>CAWJOX010000001.1:0-13974 GCA_963844545.1 uncultured Alphaproteobacteria bacterium
GGGGAATGAAAAACCACCGCGGAGCAAGGACGCGATCGGCCCAAGTATCGGAAAGCGACGCATAGTTGCGCGTCACGGCACGAGTACGGTTCGAAAGAGCCGCAATTGGCTGGCAGTTTCGCAGACGCGGAGGCGATTATCGTGAAAGAAAATCCGTGCCGAAATCAGCGAAATCGACCCGGCCGGGAATCGATTGCGGAAACGCTCATGGGATTGTCGATTGCCGCCGCGGCCTACCTTGCCGGCTCAGGCCCGAATAGCGTCGTATCCAGCACTCGCATTATCTGCCGGGCGCGAAAAGCAAAGGTCAAATGAACAAACTCACGGATTTCAATTCAGAGGCTGACGGACGGAACCAAGTGCGGATCGCAGCGACCGCCGCGCAGGCGCGTGAGGATGCCTTGGCGTCGATGCCGCTACGCGCCGACAAGGCCGTTATGAAATATGCGTTTGTGGCAGCTTCAATAATAATTGCATTGTCACCTTCACTTTTCTTTTCGTTTGGATACCACAACGACTTCAACGCATTTGCCTACGATACGCATCGCTGCTGCACAAGCCATCCTGAAACGCGAATCCTGATGAGCATAGGCCGCTATTTTGGCGCGTACGCGCAGAACCTGCAATTTTGGACGATCCATCGCTTGACCGATTTTTGGTGGTGGCGGCTGGTGGGGATCCTGTCAACCGCCCTGCTCGCAGCGTATTACTTACACATCGTTTCGCGGCAACGTCCGCCGACCTGGCAAAACGCCTGCCTGACGGTTGCCGTGTTCACCCTGCCGACAATGCAGTTTCAGTCGATCTGGGTGTCGATGTACATGTTCTGGACTCCGCCTATTTTGCTGTCACTTCTGGCCGCGCAGCTGCTGCTGACGGCGGCCGAGTACGATGTTTTGGTTGATCGCCATGCGGTGCGAACCGCAGGACCGCCCATGCTGTCCGCCTTTGCTGCATTGCTCGCGGGAGTTTTATTTTATCCGATGTCGGCCACTTTTGTTCTGGTTCCGACCGCCCATGTGCTGTTGAGCGAGAACACGCCGCGGGCCCGACGGATGGCGGTACTGGCCGTCGCGACGGTCGGCGGCTCATTCGCCGCCTTGTTCATCATTCATAAGTTCATCGTGCTGCCGCATCTTTCCCACGTTCCGTATCTCGGCGACTACGAATTCGTTTTAAGCACTCAGATGGCGACGGACGCGGCGTGGAGACTGAGTGAATATCTACAGTATACCAGTTTCCTTTGGCTGGGCCTGGATGTTTCGGAAGTCCCGGAACTTATTGCGCTCGTTGCCGCTGTAGGCGCGATTTGGTGCGCGATTCGCCTTTTGCGGGGTTCGATGAAAACGGGCGAACTGCTCAACGTGTTGATAGTCTGCGCCTTGTTCGTCATTGCCGCCGGGCCGCTCCTGATCGTTCGCCAGTTCACCCTGACTTATCGTGTGATGTTCACAATGACGGCAATTGAACTGCTCGTGTTGTTTTGGCTTCTAAAGCAGCTACCGTTCAGCGCTGTCGCCGTGGCTTCAGCCTTTGCCGCGGTAGGGCTCGCGTCTGCCTTTGTCTCCGTTTACGGCACCGCGTCATCCGCACATGCGGAATATGCTCTCGACGCACGTTCGGTCGCCGGCCTGTCGCCGAAGCAATTTCATCCGATCATCATCCTGCGGCCGCCATCTGCGAGAACGGCGTTCGGATACGAGCTGAGGGACGATTTTGGCTGGCTTTCCCCGATCGACCACATTTTCGATTTGTTGATCGGACGGCGATACAACGGGCAGGCGTCATTTGATGTCGAGACTGTTGAAGTGAATCAAGACGATACTTTTCCCCTGGTTCTCGAACAGCGCGCAACCGTCATCGACCTTTCACCCGTATATGGGTTGCCTCCGGTGACCGATTTTTCAGGATTCGCAACCGTGTCGGCGCAACCGCGCGGACAGAGTGGACCGATCAATGCTGTCAACGGTCGCGCCAACACGTTCTGGGAAGTTTGCAAGCAGCCGTTTCCGATCGCGCTGAAGGTGAATTATCCATCGGCGCATAAATTGCTCGGCTACGAGCTGTCCACCGTCGATGCGCCGGAGCGAATGCCGAGCGCATGGGAAATTTTGGTCACGTCAGATGGACAGGATTGGCGCCGGCTGCACGAAGTGGCCGATGCAAAACCGTGGACGAACCGCGAGGTCCGCAAATTCGACGTCGGGCCAACCCCCGATGTCATCGGAATCAAACTGGTGATATCAGCAAGCCGCTCTAGTTCTTGTATGCGCCTTTATCAGTTTCGGCCGATTTTTGAAATGCCTGCAGATTAGCACTGCCACGCTGAGAACTTTCGCACCCGGAGCGCGCGAGGTTACTGCTATCGCGCATACTGCCAACGGCGTTGGAAATCTCGCTGCGAGCGGGACCGGAAGTGATAAGATGTCGCAAACGCGGACATCGTCACGCCAGCGTCCTCGACTATACAATTCGCCGTCGCGGGCTGTCTGCCATGCCCCTAGATTTGTTTCCACGGCGGCGGTCGCGGCCCTGAACATAGGCCGTCTAAATAGCGTTTGTCTCGAAGCGTATCCATTGCCCACCAGAATCCGGAATGGCGGTAGGCGTGCAGCTGGCCGTCGGCGGCGAGCCGTTGCAGCGGTTCCTGCTCGAGGACCGTCGCATCGGAGTTGAGATACCCAAAAATTGCCGGTTCCAGCACAAAAAAGCCGCCATTGATCCATCCGCCGTCGCCCATCGGCTTCTCTTCAAAGTGGACGACCTGCTGCTGATCTTCGGCAAACACCAGTGCGCCAAACCGGCCAGGTGGCCGCACTGCGGTGATGGTCACGAGCTTGCCATGCGCCTGGTGCAGCGCGATGAGCTTCCGAAGATCGACGTTGGCGACCCCGTCGCCGTAAGTGAGCATAAAGCGTTCGCCGCCGATGTATGGCGCGACCCGGGCCAGGCGCCCGCCGGTTTGTGTATCCTGCCCGGTTTCGACCAATGTTACCTTCCAACGTGGCAAATCCGACCGATGAATGATCATTTTATTGTCGTTCTGAAAATCGAAGGTGACGTCGCTCTGATGCAACAGATAGTTCTGGAAGTATTCCTTGACCACGTAACCCTTGTATCCGAGGCAAATAACGAACTCCTCGAACCCCTGTGCCGCGTACAGCTCCATGATGTGGACGAGGATGGGACGGCCACCAATCTCGACCATTGGTTTGGGCCGCAGCTCCGTCTCTTCGCTGAGCCGCGTGCCGAACCCGCCGGCAAGGATCACGGTCTTCATTGCTGTCCCGCGGTCATCGGCGTTCGCGGACGCACTTGCCGAACGCTGGGCAATCGTTGATTGAGCGCGGACCGCTGCTCGTCAACGATGAAGACCGGACGGCCGATCACGTCCTTGCTGATCCGGGCGACGTAAAGCGCAAGCGAGACGAGCGAAAGACATACGAATGCGAGGTTGACCATCAGGATTGCAGCCAGCGGAACAGCGATCCCGACGATCTGCAGGAGCGCTGCGACAAGATCGATCAACACCAGCGGAATGCCGACATAGGCGACGGCGCGCAACGGAAACGTCGAAGCGCTGAGAATGCCGCCGACGGCAAATTTTGCCATCCGCCAAAAATTGTAGTGCGTGCTGCCGAAGCGGCGCGGTTCGCGCTTGTACCTGATACCGAAGCGGCGGAAGCCGGCGTAAGCAAGATCGCTGCGAACGAAGGGAAAGGTGGAAGCGTAACTCAATACCTCGTCGCGCATACGCCGGCTGAACAGCGCGAACTCGGCCATGTCGATGATGAAGTCGGAGTCGGCAATCTTCCGCGTGACCCGGTAAAACACCCGACGCGCCATGGCCACCGCCGGATGCTCCGAGCGCTGCTTGCGATCGCCATAGACCAGGTCATAGCCGTCTTCCCATTTCTCGACAAATTCCGGGATCAGCTCGGGCGGGTCTTCGCAGTCAACGTCGATGATGACGTAAGCGTCGCCCTCCAGATTGGTGAGACCGCAGAGCAAAGACGCTTGATAGCCAAAATTGCGTGAGTGCGTAATCAGTTGCACGCTGCGGTCCTGGGCGCGAAGTTCGGTGATGAGCTCAGGCGTCCGATCCGTGGAGGCGTTATCAATAAAACTCAATTCAAGCCGATAGTTATCGATCATACGATCGCGTACGGCGCGATAACGTTCGTAAAAATACTTTACGTTTAACTCTTCATTGTAGACCGGGCAAATGACCTGGATCGACTTGCCAGCCTGAGCGTCTCCGGGATGCTTCATGACTGCCTCGGCACGCGGTTGCTGCAGCGACGTCGCATCATTCGCCCTACTCGGCCGATCTTAGCAGCAATCCCTGCGGCGCGCCGGGAATGGCTTCACGCACTTGGGTCCGGGTGTGCTTGAGCATGTCGCGACCGGCAATCATGGCGCGGTACCAGTCGAGTGTCCGGTCGAGCGCGGCGTCAAGACGCCAGATTGGTCCCCAACCGAGCTGTAGCTCGGCCTTGGAGCTCGTCAAGCCAAGGCGCTGCGCCTCGTAAGAATGCACGCCGCTGTCGAGCTTCCAGCGCGCGCCTTCGCCCCACTGGCGTGCGCAATATTCGACGATCCACGACACCGGTTGCTGATCTTCCCGCGCCGCGCCAAAGTTCCAACCTCCGGCGAAGCGAACCGGGTCGTCAAACAGCGCTTCCGCAAGAATGAGGCAGCCACGGAGCGGCTCCAGTACATGCTGCCATGGCCGCGTCGCCGCGGGATTGCGAATTGCAAGCGTGACGCCGGCCGAGAAAGCACGCACGATGTCGGGAACAAGACGTTCGGCGGCCCAATCCCCGCCCCCGATAATGTTGCCGGCACGTACGGTCGCTACACCGATGTTATTCGGAGCCAGAAACGATTGGCGATAAGCCTCGGCGACAAGCTCGGCACACGCTTTGCTCACGCCGTACGGTTCGCGGCCGCCGAGCCGATCGTTTTCTCGAAACTCCCAATCCAATTCCAGGTTCTCGTAGACCTTGTCGGTCGTGACGACGACGACACTCCTGATGCTGGCTGCTTGACGCGCAGCCTCAAGGACGTTGACGGTGCCCATGACGTTGACATCGAAGGTTTCGGTCGGGCGGCGGTACGCTTCTCGCACGAGCGGCTGCGCGGCAAGATGAAAGACGATCTCCGGCCTTTGCGCCCGAACCACATTCGACAGCTTCGTCAGATCGCGGACATCGGCCCGGACATCGGCCGCTAACAACTCACCAAGTCCTACCGCATCAAAAAATGACGGCGTTGTCGGCGGCGGCAACGCGTAGCCAGCAACTCTCGCACCGAATTCCTTCAGAAGCACGGTAAGCCAGCCACCCATAAATCCGGTGTGACCCGTGACCAACACGCTTTTGCCGTACCAGAAGTCGCTATTTACATTCATAATTGGCGTTATTTCGCATGAACAAACCATGGTCGCGCCACGGTCCTATTGCGCCATTTCATCGTAAGGATCAAGACTGACTGGCTTCGCCCGCCGGATGAAGCGAAGCGGTCGTTCTCGCGGCGCAAATCCCAGTGCTACCCAGCTGTGTCGGATGCCCGTACCAAACCGGCGCGGCCCCTCACGAGCGCATAACTTCAAGCTTGAACTCACCAACAATCGTCGTCGCCATGCGCGGGGCCGGCGTCAAAAGCATCTAATTCGGTGGCTTCGAAACCGGGTGCAGGTCACGCGGCACCTTCGACCTTATAGGTGCCACTTCGCCCTTGCGCGCGAGATCGCTTCCGTAAGAGCCGCCTCAGCCTTCACCACAGCTCTCAAGAAGAGCGTCGCCTTCATATAAAGTACCGAAGCTTTCAAGCTCCAAATGTTATGAGCAACCAAAAATCGTTCGGGTGGCGGCGAAGCCGTGGCGTGGGTCAGGACGGCAAGGACATTGATGTCACCGAGCGACTGCGCGATCGCGACGTACAATTGCCCGACGCGCAGCACGTTATAACCGTAATAATCGTACAGGAGTTTCGGCGGCTCATCGGTATTGGCATAAGCTTCCAAAATAGCCTTCAACTTCGAAAGGCTACTGGCAACCATAAATTTCGTTGCTACCGGAGGAGGCACCTGGTGTGCGATGATGGCAGGTAAGTCAATGGCACCAAGGTCCTCCGAAATTACGAAATACGAGTCACCGGAACGGATGACATTATAACCCTTGTAGGTGCAGAGAACTTGCAGCGTTGCGGCATACCCCTCGTCTCTTAAGCACTCACCAATTGTAGTGACGTGTTCTGCCCTGAACTTTTTGCCAATGCCGCCAGACTGGATCTGGATGAGCGAAACTACAGTCAGCACAAGCACCATGGTCCAGAGAATGCGGTACCGACCAAAGAACGGCTGGGAAGTGGCCGCCGTCATGCAGCAGCCACACCTGATCGGTGCGCCTGTCGACGGCGGACAAGGTAGACCGCAAAAGCGAGCATCATAACTATCAGGCTTGCGGCGGCGCAAACTGCGCCAAGCTGAAAAGCGAACGGCCTATATTCAAGGACAATGTTGCTGTCACCCGCCGGTATTGGGATCGCCATGAAATTGAAGTTTGCCATCATGACCTTCTGCGGCTGGCCGTTGACTTTCGCCTTCCATCCGGCGTCGAAGGAATCATCAAATAATAATATTGCAGGGCGGTCGGCCTGCACCCGCAACTCAGCGTGGTCGTTGCTGATATCCTTATAAGCGACGCTTTGGCCGTTGAAACTGGAAGCATGGCTGTCGAAACCCGGGTCCGCTTGCAAGACGATCCTGTCGCGCGGATCGAAGTCGGCGCGCTTCAGCAGCTGAAGTTCTGTCTGGTCGCCGGAGACAACATCGAATTTGGTGAACAGCATGAACCGCGACAGCGCGGTGGGACGGCGGATTATCGTCCCGCTCTTTGAGTCATATTGATAGCCGACGGCGAAAAGATCGAGCAGGCGCTTGTCAGTTAAGTCTGCCCAGATGCACAAGCTTCCCGGTAAGGCGGTCCAATTCCTGATGAATTGCACGAGCCGATCAGGCACGACATCGATATAACCTCCGTATGAGCGGATACCATAAGCTGCGTTGATGTTCGCGCATGGCTCCCCGGTCGGCCCGAAGGTTTCGATGATGAATTGCAACCGAAGCAAGGAGTTGGGAGAATTTATGCGGTAGTCCGCCAAATCGACAGTTTTGCTGTCGGCATCTCTCAGGGGCGGCAAGCGTGGATACAACAGCGCGCTTGGATAGAACGGATTGTCGCCGATGTGGCTGTCGATCTTGCCGGCCGGCACCTGTTCCGCGACCAACAATGCCACGAATACAATGTAGACGCCGCGCGGAGGTAGTTGGCGCGATTGCGCGAGGCGTACGACCAGAAACAGTATCGCAACACCTAAGGTGAAGCGCAGCGCACCCAAGCCTGCTAAAATCAGGCCTTCCTCGTGCGGCACCGTGAGTCTCAAGATTTCGGTCCACGGATAAAGCGTGACGAAAAGACAAAGCGGAACGAGGATAACCCCAGCCCAAAACCCGAACCGCCTCACCTGGTCTAGGTGATCGCGCCAGATCAGGGTTAGGACCAGGGCAACAGCGGAGAACAGAAGAAGTTGTACCGCGATATTTTTCAGATGCGAAAGAAATGTCGGGTTACTGTCGGTCCAGAATAGGATTACGAAGAGAGCGGCCGCGGCAATGCCGGTGAGGATGGGCAGGGCGGACGCTCGCACCAGCACCGGGTAGGCATGGTTCGCCCACAGGATCAGAGCGGCGAACAGCAGCAAGCCGATCACGACAACGCGCGGCCAATTATGCTCGGCGCCCTCCGCCGGATAGATGTTTCCTATTAAAATCATAAGAATAAACATCGCAATCACGACGAGCGCAAATCCAAGCAATTGAAAAGTTAAACTTGGGAACCTCGCTCGACGCACGCATCGCTCCAGCGACATGCCGCCAAGCGCCGCCAGCGCCGGAAGGCCGACCATGAACAGGATTTGGACGCCGACGACAGCTCCGACTGGATAAAGCAAATATTGCAAAAAAAACTCGAACGGCTGCGCGTGTGTAACCGAAGCGAGCCCAACAATTACGTAAATGCTCCAGAATACCGCCTTCGGCGTTTTTTCGGACGACAACATCCAAAGCGCGAGAAGCGCCGCAGCTATGCCAAAAAATTGTGGCGCGGCAAAATGCAAATGATAGCCCTCAAACAGATGCGAAATATTTCGAAAAAATTTGATCGATGCGTCAAAATGGACCCCGAGTATTTCAGTATCGAAATATCGTGCAATGAGGAAGGTGGAGTTGTTGAACGCCGGCAGACAGCAGCTTTCAGCCGATGACGTCTGCAGGGCGGCGAGGGTCGGAAACAGGCGAATACTAAAGATCGCCAACGCCGTCAGTGAGCTTGCTGCAAATAACGCGAACCGGCCGAGTACGGGTTCAATGTCGTATCGCGATAGCGTCCGATAAAGAAAGAGAATGCCCGCGGCGAGAAGGGCGTATGACGAGAGGGCGATGTCACCCGCCATCAGCATCAATGTCGTGACAAGCGACCAAAGTAGATAGTTCGCGAGGCTGCTGCGTCGGCCTGAGGTCCAAATCAGCGCTAATAGAATAAGATAAAACAGCATGAGCGAGAGACCGCTCACGTAGACGCCGAGAAGCCAAATCGTCATACCGCTGAGCTGGAAGGCAATCGACGCGAACAGAGCCCAGCGGCGCTGCAAGAGCTCCGCACAATAAAAGTGGTAGGCGGCAACGCCCACAAGCCAGACTTTGATGAATGCAAAAAACGTTATCGTCGAAAACAGATACCGCAACGGGACAAGGAACAAAATCCAGTGCTCGGGGTAGAACAGCGTCGGTACAGCTTCGGCGGCGCGGGGCATACCTGAGAAAACATATGGATTCCAGAGACCGAGCGAGCCGTGCAAAAAGTTTTGCCTAGCCAGAAGCAGAGACGGATAGCTCTCGAGCAGCGAATCAGTGCTGGCGGCGACAACGTGGCCGAATAGAAGAAAAGGAGAAAAGAACAGGGCCGCCAAGACGAGATGGATGCAATAGGCCGGTTCGCGCTGATTCGCGTCGAAAAGAACGAGGCGCGGCCAATCCAAACCGCGCAGCTTCTCCACTGCCCGGGTCACGCGGCTGCGCAACTGGGACGTGGCCACCTCGTTCCCCTTCAGCATCGCCGACGCGTCCGCTCCTTGAAATGCAAATCGCCTTCCACTGGTATCTCCATGCGCGGAGGGCGCGCCGGGCGTCTGGGTTCACTTTTATAATAGCGCATTCAAGGCATTTGCGGTCAAGCGACGGCTAATTTTGCAATTTGCGCTTGTCGGTGATTGTACCGACAGAGCATTCGCAACGAGGTATTGAGACACTTTTCTACCTTGGCTTTTATCCGGGCGATCTTTCCCATGTCGCCTTGGCTGCCGTAATTGGAATGATGCGGCCAGCGCATCTGGCTGTTGCGGCGCCGGTCCAATATCGCCGGCGTGGGTGACCGTATGTGCTGTCATCGCGTTGCTCGTCGACCAGCGACCACGTAGCGAAAGCGCAGATTGGCCGCTATTGACTGGTATCGGCTTCTGCGACTATGTCGATCCAACTCCCCGCTATTTTACCAACCAGCTCTACGGATGCCCGGACCCGTCTTGAAGTTTTGGCCGACTTGCCTGGTCAGGGTGTTTATTTTGCCTTTGCGGGCGGATTCGCTTACGGCATGCTTGGCCGGATCAGAATTTCGCTGAAACGGCACGCGACCGCGCTGCCATGAAGCTGTGCCCGTCCTGCCGGACTGCCTTCGAAGGTGACGACTGGACTTGTCCGAATTGCGGCGTGCGACCGACGCGCCATGACGGCTTTCTGAGCTTCGCGCCCCAACTCGCCCAAAGCAACGAGGGCTCCCCCGAGGGAGTGCACCACTACTTCGAACTCTCGCCAGGAGCGCAGCTTTTGGTTCCGTGGCCGCCGGCGGATCATCCAGTCGCTGGTGGCGCGCTACTGTCCGAACGCCAGGTCATTTCTCGAGGTTGGCTGCGGCCCCGGCTTCGTCCTTGCCGGTCTTCGTGAGGTGTTGCCGGAGGCAAAGCTGGTGGCTTCTGAGATCTACCTCCACGGCCTGCCTTACGCCGCGCGCCGTGTATCTCCGCCGGTAGAGTTCATCCAGGCCGACTGTCTGGCGCTACCGTACGACCGGGAGTTCGACGCGGTAGGCGCCTTCGACGTCATTGAGCATATCGACCGCGAGGCAGACGCCATCGCCGAGATGCGGCGCGCGCTAGCACCCGACGGCGTGATTTTCCTCACCGTTCCGCAGCATCCATGGTTATGGAGCCGCGTTGACGAAATAGACGACCATAAGCGCCGCTATCGACGCAGCGAACTCGCGGCGAGGCTGCGCGACAGCGGCTTTTCGGTCCTGTGCGATACTTCGTTTATGTTCTTTCTGCTACCGGCGATGATGGCACAACGTCTCGTCGCCAACCGCAGCAGTACCTACTACCCAGACGTCGAATATGCATTGCCGCGGCCGGTCGATTGGCTGTTTGAACGCGTGCTCGACGTTGAACGATACGCCATCAGCGTCGGCGTGCGCTTTCCGGCCGGTGGCAGCCGCGTCGTGGTGGCGCGGCGGAACTAAAAGGCAAACGCTGGTACTAATGTCCCATCAAATTGTGCAGCTTGTGCTTGAGAAGCGCGAGTTGCTGAACAACACCCGCCGGCAAGGCGCGCAAAACAGCATTTCGCATGCGCCACAGCGCAGGCGCAAGTTCCGCCACCTTGGCGTCGGTCGGTATTCTCGCGGCTTGGATTTCTGGTGCGAGCCCAGCAGCAATCCGAGCGGTCGCGTATAAGAGGCAGTTGTAACGATACCAAGGCTCGATTTTCGGTAAGGCCGAGATAGCCGGCCGAATCCAATCAAATGTGGCGTAGCCTCGGGCTGCAAATTTTTCACGCCAATATTCCAACGGTTGTTCATTCACATGTCGTTCGCCGCCTTGGCCGGGGACAGCCGCCGAGAACATGATCAGTTCGCCGTGGCGGCACAGGCTGTCGACGAATACGTCGGCATGGGCACCGTCGATACATTGTGCCACCTCGAGCGACTGGACGAGATCGAAATGACGATTGAGCTGCAAAGGCTGCGACAGATCCCACGCGATGAAGGCTTCGGAGGGTATGGCGAGGCTCGCCCGATCGACATACGGCCCGTCGACGCCGATGCTGTCGAGTACCCCTGCCCGCCTCCATTCACTCGGCCAAACGCCGCGCCCGCAGCCGACGTCGAGCACACTTTCAGGTTTTAGCTTCGGTGCGAGCAGGGCAACGATGGACGCCGCGGACCGCCGGGAGCCGGGATCCATATAGTCGAAGAACTCATTCGGGAATTGATACGCCGGATCAGTCATAGATCATGGCGCGGTGGCCTGGCGTCATCACCGAACCGCCACTTGCTGAACATGATTGACTTCGCCGCTTGTGGTCTCGGCGACCACGGCCTGCGGTTTCTTGTTAATATTGATGTGCGTACGTCCGACGTATTCGCCGAGAATACCAAGGAACAGCATTTGTAGTCCGCCGATGACGAGCACCATCACCGTCAGTGAAGCCCAGCCCGCGGCGGTCTCGCCAAAATCGTGCGGGTAGGCTAGACGCGCGATGATGATGATCAGGGCCGCCACCATGCTGATCAGCAGTGCCGCAATACCGACCCAGCTCACCAGCCGCAGCGGCTTAACCGAGAACGAGAACGCGAGACGGCTCCAGACGCTGAGGGATTTTACGAAAGTGTACGTGCTTGGTCCGGCTAACCTGGCGTGATGCTCGGTCCGGATAAACGAAAAGCGATTGGTCACCTGAAAGAGCAGGCTGTCGACATAAGGAAACGGTCCGTCGAAGGCGCCAATGAGCTCGGCGACTTCACCGCGGACGATCTTGAAGGGCGACATGTAGATGTTTGCCGGCTTATCGATCAGCCATTCGGCAAACTTGCCGTTGATCCAGCTCCCGAGCCGCTTCCACGCCTTTTGTTTTTTTTCAATGAAGTGGGCGTAGACAACGTCAGCGCTGCTGCGGTTCATTTCCTCATAAAGCTTTGGGATGTCGTCGGGTGAATGCTGCAAGTCATCATCCATGATGACGACGGCACGGCCGCTGGCATTGCGGATACCGGTCAGGATGGCGTTGTCCTGCCCAAAGTTCCGCCGATGGCAGAACCCGATGATCGTCGGGTAGCGGGTTGCCAGTTGTTTGATGACCAGCCAAGAGCGGTCGGGCGAACCGTCGTTTACCAGGATCAGCTCGTAGCTCAATTTCGCAGCGTTGAGCGCCTTGTCCACCGCAGCGGCGAGCGCCGGGAGGCTTGCCTCGCTCCGATATACCGGAACCACGACCGAGATGTCGGGAATGCGGCGATCCACGATTGGTAAAACTCCCAGGCGGACCGCATCGCGCCGCTGTCCGTTGATCACGGAGCATACACACCGCACCCCGGATTTTGCACGGCACGCATGGTAAAGTTTGCGCTACCCTAGTCAAGCATGACGAGCTATAAGCCGCCGGCCGAGGTCACGGTTAAGGCCTGATACGGTCTACGTTTCTCCGTGTACTCGGCATGAGCTCCCTGAAACTCGCCTCGTTGCCGTGTTCATGGTGATCCGGCGGATCGGGCCGGAAACACGCTCTGATGACTATCGACTTCAATCGCCCAAAAACAGCCGGTAATGAGCTTGACAATATCCGGCAAGCAATCGCCAGCGAGCATACCGCCGGTGACGGCGATTTTACCCGGCGCTGCAACGCGTGGCTGGAAGCGCGCCTCGATGCGCCCAAGGCATTGCTGACCCACTCGTGCACCGCCGCACTCGAGATGGCCGCGTTGCTTTTCGACCTTCAGCCGGGCGACGAGGTCATCATGCCGTCGTTCACCTTCGTCTCGACCGCAAACGCCGTCGTGTTGCGCGGCGCCATACCGGTGTTCGTCGACATTCGCGCCGACACGCTCAATCTCGACGAAACCTTGATTGAGGCGGCGATAACCCCACGCACCAAAGCAATCTTCGTTGTGCATTACGCCGGTGTCGGCTGTGCAATGGACCCAATCATGGACATCGCGCGTCGGCGCGGATTATTGGTCGCCGAAGACGCTGCGCAAGGCCTGTTGGCAAGTTATCAAGGTCGGCCACTCGGCGCCATCGGCCATCTCGGCGCCATCAGCTTTCACGAGACCAAGAACGTCATCTCAGGCGAAGGCGGCGCCTTAATCATCAACGATCATCGCTTTATCGAGCGTGCCGAGATTATCCGCGAGAAAGGCACCAACCGAAGCCTTTTCCTTCGCGGCGAAGTCGACAAGTATACCTGGGTCGATGTCGGCTCTTCCTATTTGCCGAGCGACATTTTGGCGGCCTTTCTCCTGGCGCAGCTGGAACAGGCCGACCGTCTGTTGTCGGAGCGCCGCGCGGTTTGGCAGTGCTACCACCAGGGCCTAGCCGAGCTTGAGAAGAGCGGGTGCTGCCGCCGGCCGATCGTGCCGGAAGACTGCGATCACAACGCCCACATTTATTATCTGTTGCTTCGCGACGGCAAAACGCGCGACGCTGTCATAGCGAAATTGCGGACAATGGGCGTCCGCGCCCCATTCCACTACGTGCCGCTGCACAATTCGCCCGCGGGCGTGCGTTTTGGGCGGACCGTGGGGCGTCTCAAAAACACCGAAGATTTGGCGGCCCGCCTTCTGCGCCTGCCGCTGTGGTATGGCATGGTCGACGAACCGGAACAGGTCATCCAGGCGGTCCGAACCATTTTGGAATGAGCCGGCTTCTCGCAACGTCAAATCTGGCAACGACCAATCATTTCGCGAGAGCAGACTGTGTAAACCCAAAGCCGATCTTGAATTGCGTGAGAGCGGCTGAGGCGTTGCCGCGTGCGCCGGCAGCAGCGTGTAGCAGAAAAATCACTAATCTTGGCGCGGAACGCCA
>CAWJOX010000002.1:0-161401 GCA_963844545.1 uncultured Alphaproteobacteria bacterium
CGAATGGCCGGACTATCCAGTCCCTCGCGCCAGACCGATTGCTCACGGATTCTGCCCACAACCGCAAAAGACCGTCTCACAGTGTCACCGAGATTGAACGCGCGATACCCTGCCTTCGAAAAATGCCTATGATTGGCGTGGAAGGTCTCGTCATGGCGACCAAACGTCGGCGCGCATTCGATACGAAATCTTTTCTCGCCCGCGTCGGCGACGGCAGGAGCATCGGTAAGTATCGCAAGGGGCAGGTCGTCTTCTCACAAGGGGACCCCGGCGACGCTGTTTTCTACATCCAAAAGGGCAAGGCCAAGCTCACCGTCGTTTCCGAGCAAGGCAAGGAAGCGGTCATAGCGATTTTCGGTGCCGACGATTTCTTCGGCGAGGGATGCCTGGCGGGGCAGGCGCAGCGTATCGCGACGGTCACGGCCATGACCGACGCTGTCATCGCGCGATTGGAAAAATCGGCGATTATCAAAGTAATCCATGAGGAACCGGCGTTCTCGGAATTGTTCATCGCGCATCTGCTGGGTCGGAGCATCCGCGTCGAAGCCGATCTCGTCGATCAGCTGTTCAATTCGAGCGAGAAGCGCCTTGCCCGTCTGCTCCTGCTGTTGGCGAATTTTGGGAAGGAAGGGACACCCGAGCCGGTCATCGCGAAAATCAGCCAGGAGACGCTCGCCGAGATGATCGGAACGACGCGGTCGCGGGTGAGTTTCTTCATGAACAAATTTAGGAAGCTGGGGTTCATCGAGTACAACGGCGGCATCGAAGTTCACAGTTCACTATTGAACGTGGTTCTGCACGATCAGCCGCAAATTAAGAAATAGATTTTGCGGATCTTGCCGCGCGCCGAGGGCGCTGCTGGCCGATGCGATCCACACGCTAAGATGTGAGCAATAATGCACAGACATCCGGCGGCATGGCGCTTTAATTTGGCGCAAAGCAAAGGATCGCGCCATGTCGTTAGGAGTCATTCTCGTTATCATCCTCGTCATTTTTCTTCTTGGCGGGTTCAGCGGCCGCTTCGGCGGTTACGGTTACGGCTACGGACACCGCGGGGTTGGTCTCGTCGGTATCGTCCTGATCATTCTTTTGATTCTCGTGCTGCTTGGGCGGATTTGACCGCTCACACCAAGTCTCGCCCTCGGCGTCTGTAGGCGGCGTCCTGTCCGAGCCGCGGTCGCCAGTTCTGTCATTTACTTAAGCGTGGCGTCGCGTTCCCCTAACGGTGCAAACTCTCATGTCTTTGCATCTTTGCAGCACTGTTCGATGCAACGTATCGTGACCTCGTTGGCTCGCCAGGCGGCCGTGACCGGCGGCGATCCCAGAATGTGGGGGAGCGGTCGCACCTCCGAGCAGGAAACGCGACCGTCCATGGTCCAATTGCGACGATCGTCTTCAGAAGGGGCCGTAGCCACCCAAGACGCCGTCTATCAAACCGCCGACGATGGGAACGCCGTAACCTGGGCAATTGTAGTAGCCGCAGCTGTTATAGATCCGTCCAGAGCGATAGCCGCCGTATCGGGCAACGTGGCGACCGCGGGGGCCAATCCTCGCATGTCCGCCCGCGGCATGTCCGCCTACTGCGTGTCCTGCCGGATGTCCGCCGCCTGGATGGTCGGTAGCGAACGCACCGGTCGCCGCCGGCACGCAACCGAGCGCGACCGCAGCAGCCAGAGCGATGAGGGTTTTATGAAGCACTTTGATTTCTCCTATGGTTCAAACAAAAAACTAGTTCAAAGAATTTTGTTGTTGTGTGCGTGTGCGATAGCAACGCCGAATCCCGCGAAAGGTTGCGAGCCACGGGGACACGTTCGCGTGTGCTTGCGACCCGTTGACCATGCCTGGGTGAGCAATTTTATACAGACGCTGCTGGGCTATCAGACCTAGCTATACGGCTAGCGCCTGGCGGCTACCCGACAAAAAGGACTGCCGATGTTCACCACTGATCAATATCGCGCCAAAGCGATCGAATATTCCAACCTGCTGAAGAGAGCGAACGGCCACAACGAGGAGCGTGAATTCCAGAGGCTGGAACGAAGCTTTGCCGAACTTGCGAACAACGCCCAATGGGTGACCGAAAATCAAGGTAAGATCGTGCAGGCCTCCCAGTGCCAGCCCCAAAAGTGAAATACATCCTGTCAGCATCCGAGATTCCGGCCGGCCAGAATTATGTGTTGGTCAGATATGGCGAGAAATACGAAGAAACGAAACATCCGTTGGGCCTTACGATTACGGTCGCCCGACAAAAATCGAAAACCGTAAGCGAGCTCTCCTTTTTGACGGCTGTTCACACTGCCAAACGGATTGGTCAGCAAGCGCGCCTTTCCGAGATTTTTGCCTGCAAATAGTTCCAACGGCCGGCGTGCGTGTGAACTCCACCGACGGAGCTCACTCCCAAAGAACCCCAATGTCTTTAGACCTTTTTATGAACGACACCTGTCCGAGATGCCGCAAGCCGATAAAGCTCGCCGTTATCGAGCAACATCCAACTCGCCGCGATCTTTCGGTCCACAAGTTTGAATGTGCTGACTGCGGGATTGTAAAAACCAAAGTCCTTTTCCGAAAGCTGATCGTCGCCGCCTGATAGTGCAAAGCCGTATCGAAGCGGACTATCCCAACTTGACCACCAGGGTCTCAACGCGCTGACATCTTGGACATTCAAAGGTGCGGCGATCGAACCCCGGCTTCTCCGGCTCAATGATCGCGAGATACATAAGCGCCGAACATCCAGGACACTCTGGCCTCTCGTTGATCGGCGTGTTTTGTAGCGTGTATTCAGAAAACGTCATTTGCGACTCCCCCTCATTACAGGCCGGAGCAGCTAACCTGACTTTCAGCCACCGATACCTGACCGAGATCACTGGGCGACGCATCTCATACGATCGGTCAGCGTCGACTGTGCAGAATTGCACACTTTTCACTAAGTAACCGAACCGTGAGTATAATTAGATATAACTTCACACTACACAGTAGCCGAAGTAGGTGGGGTAATGCCCTAACGGGCAGGGTCACGGCGACGTCCTAACGAAACCCCGCAGTCTGCTCCCATTCCAATCAAGCATGATGTGGCATGGCCATCGCCGATCTTAGCGAGAAATGCCTTTGGGTCGAATGACGGTCGGCGTTTAGCTGCCATGACTCGGGCTTTCATACTGTTCAGCCGTTAGTCGGCTGGCGGATACAGCTTATGTCGGAGTTGCCTCGCTCGGAGGACCGCGCTGGATTGGCGCCACTCCGCTTCCGAGTGAGCACTTTTGCTCAGACTCGGGCTCCGGCAGAGCCATAAACTTACACAATTTGCGCGGAGCTAACCAATAGCGATCTCGGTGGATTCACCGAAGAAGTCCGCCGTGGAGATGCAGGGACTTATGCAAAAAACTAATTTTAGAGAGCAGTTTACGAACGTAGCAGACGCGTGCGCATTGGCTCAGAGCATCGTCGATACGGTCCGTGAACCTGTCATCGTACTCGACAAGGGGTTGCGCGTTATTGCTGCGAGCCGCTCCTTCTATTCGGCATTCGCGGTGAGCCCCGAGGAGACACAGGGAAAACTCCTTTACGTGTTAGGCGACGGGCAATGGGATATTCCGAAACTTCGCTTGCTGCTGGAGAAAATTATCCCGGAACATGGCGTGATAACGGATTATGAGGTCGAGCACGAATTTCCGCATCTTGGCACCCGCATCATGCTCTTGAACGCCCGCCAGGTGTTCTACAAGGAGGGCGCGGAGACGACCATTCTGCTGGGAATTGAGGATGTCACCGTGCGGCGCACTCTGGAGCGCGAAAAAGACGATCTGTTGCGACAGAAGGACGTATTGCTGGAAGAAATTCAGCACCGGATTGCCAACAGTCTGCAAATCATTGCCGGCATTATTTTGATGAAAGCAAATGCGGTCAGCTCCGAGGAGACCCGGACGCTTTTGCAGGATACTCACGATCGGGTGATTTCGATCGCGGCCGTTCAACAACAACTCTATGCATCGGGGATAGTGGGACCTATTGAAATGCTTCCATATCTCGAAAGACTGGGTGCTGCGCTTGCAGCGTCGATGATAAGGGATGCTCGACCGATCACGTTGAAAGTCGTTGGCGTGGCAGGCAGTTTGAGTGCCCGTCAAGCCGAGAGTGTCGGCCTGATCGCGACGGAACTGGTCATGAACGCTCTCAAGCACGCGTTCCCTGACCAAAACATGAAGGGTCGGATCAGCGTGGCGTACGACGTTGATGGAACGAACTGGAAACTGTCAGTCGCCGATAATGGAATCGGCAAGCCGGATGGCGTCTTTGCTCAAACAAAGACCGGGCTCGGCACCAGCATAATCAAAGCCCTCGCGCAAAATCTCAACGCCAAAGTTGAAACTTCAGCCGGGCCTGATGGCACGATCGTGTCAATCACACACGCCACTTTTCCGCCTTCAGTAACGCGGGCCGCATAAAGACAATCTTGTACGCGTCAGCATCGCCGGCTGGGCCGTGCTTCACCTCGAGTGGAGCATTTTGCTGTAATCACGCTTGCGGGGCGATCAAACGATCAAGCGTGATCGGAAATTTCCGCACGCGGATTCCGGTCGCGTGCCAGACTGCATTGGCGACCGCGCCCGCCGTGCCGGTGACGCCGATTTCACCCACGCCCTTGATGCCGAGCGCATTCACGTGCGGGTCGCGTTCCTCGACAAGGATCGCGTCAACGAAGGGCACGTCGGCGTTCACGGGAATGTGGTACTCGGCCAAATTGGGATTCATCGGACGGCCGGACCGCGCGTCCATGACCGCCTGCTCATGCAGCGCGAACGACACGCCCCAGATCATGCCGCCGCACAGCTGGCTGCGCACCAGGCGCGGATTGATGATCCGTCCTGCCGCGAACGCGCCGACCACGCGGGTGACGCGCATCTGGCCGAGATCGGGATCGACCTTGACCTCCGCGAACACCGCGCCATGGGCATGCATGGCGTAGGTCGCCTGCGCGGCCGGATCGGTCGCGCTCTTGCCGTGACCTTCGATCTGCGCACGCCCGGCGCGGCCGAGGATATCCGCATAGCTTTCGCTGCGGTTCTCGTCGTCGCGACGGAACAAGCGGCCGCCGCGCGCGATCACGCCGGCATTGCCGGCGCCGAACAGCGGTGAGCGGTTGTCGTTGGTCGCGAGATCGGCAAGCCGGGCGATCACATCGGCACCGGCGTTGTGAATTGCCATGCCGGCGGTCGCGGTGTGCGCCGAGCCGCCTGCGATCCCGGCGTCCGGAAGATCGGAGGTGCCCGATCTGAAATCGACCTGGTCGATGTCGAGCCCGAGACCGTCTGCCGCGATCTGAGCCAGCGCCGTCCAGGCGCCCTGGCCCATGTCGTGCGCGCCAATTTCCATGACGCCGCTGCCGTCCTGACGCAGCACCGCTTTGGCTTCGGCCTGGAACATCAGCGCCGGAAATGTCGCCGTACCGACGCCCCAGCCGACCAGCAATCCGTCATGGTCGCGCATCTGCCGAGGTGCGAGCGGCCGGCGCGCCCAGCCGAAACGTTCGGCGCCTTGCGCGTAGCAGTCACGCAACGCCTTTGAGGAGAACGGCCTGCCGGAGATCGGCTCGACTTCGGCATAGTTTTGCAGCCGAAAGGCCAACGGATCGATGCCGCAGGCGTGCGCCATTTCATCGATCGCACTTTCGAGTGCAATCGAGCCGCTCGCCTCTCCCGGCGCGCGCATGAACAGCGGCGTTCCGGTGTCGAGCCGGACGGCTTCATGCGATGTGGCAATCGCCGTGCTGGCGTAAAGCGTGTGCGAAGCGTCGGAGGCGGGCTCGAAGAAATCGTCAAAGGTGCTGGATGTTGTCTTCGTTCGATGATCGAGCGCTGTCAGCTTGCCGTCTGTGTCGGTACCGATCCGCAGGGTCTGCCGCGTCGGCGCCCGGTGTCCTACCGGACCAAACATCTGCTCCCGCCGGAGCACCAGCTTGACCGGCTTTCCGACCATGCGGGCCGCCATGACGCCGAGAACCTGCGGGCCGGAGATCATGCCTTTGGAGCCGAAGCCGCCGCCGAGGAACGGACTGCGGATGTGGATTTTGCTCGGAGCGATCCCGAAAAGTCCCGCGAGGCGTCCCTGCGCCATGGCAAGACCCTGGCTCGGGGTATCGATTGACAGCGTATCGCCGTCCCATGCGGCGACGATCGCATGCGGCTCCATCGCGTTGTGATACTGGGGAGCGGTCTCGTAGGTCGCTTCAATGCGCTTCGAGGCCGCGGCGAGACCGGCCTTTATATCGCCCAGATGAGCAACCGGCGGATGGCCGGGGCCGACGGCCGGTGGCACGAAGCTCTCGGCCGAATCCAGCCCAACCCGCGCCGGCTCGATCTCGTAGCGCGGCGACAAGCAGTGCGGCGCCTTCCGTCGCCGCCTCGAGCGTTTCCGCAATAACGACGGCGATCGGCTGGTTGGCGTAGCGGACCTGGTCGCTTTGCAAGAGATCAAGCCGAAACATGAAGGGATTTGTTTTCTCGTCCGGATCTTGCGCCAGTGGCGGTTTGTTGGCCGGCGTCATCACCGCAACGACGCCGGGATGGGCTTTCGCAGCCTCGACATCGAGGAATGCGACACGGCCGCGCGCGATGCTGCTCACTGCCAGAACCGCGTAGAGCATCCCGGGCGGATGGTTGTCGGCGGCGTATCGGGCAACGCCGGTGACTTTGAGAACGCCGTCACGGCGGGTGAGTGGCTGACCGATGTTTGAGCCGTGGCGAAGGTAAGCCGGCTCCCGCGTGAGCGAGATCTCAGGCATGGATGGAATCTCCCGAAACAGAAGCGAAGGGGGAAGCCGGCAGGGCCGGCAGACGCTCCGACGTGCCGTCAGCGGCGAGAGCGAGAGCCCGCACCACGATCCGTCGCGCAAGCTCAACCTTAAAGCCGTTGTCGCCGGCGGGCTTTGCGTTTGCCAGCGCCGCCTCGGCGGCGCGGCGGAAGAACGTGCCATCAGTCGGTGCGCCGGCCAGAATCGATTCCGCTTCACGGGCGCGCCAGGGTTTCATGGCGACACCGCCGAGCGCGAGGCGCGCTTCGACGATCGTGTCATTCTCGACGCGCAGCGCCGCCGCGGCTGACACGACCGCAAAAGCGTAGGAGGTGCGGTCGCGAACTTTCAGGTAACGGGCATGGTCGGCGAACTGCGCTGCTTTCGCTGGCAAGCGCACCGCGACGATCATCTCACCCGGCTCCAGCACGGTCTCGCGGTCCGGTGCATCACCCGGCAAGCGGTGAAATGTTTCGAGCGGGATTTCCCGCCGCCCTGCTCTACCTTCGATCTCGACGACGGCGTCGAGCGCGACCAGGGGCACGCAAAAATCGGATGGGTGGGTCGCGATGCAGCTCTCGCTCCAGCCCAATATAGCGTGAAGCCTGTTGTCGCCGCCGCGGGCGTCACAACCCGAGCCGGGATCGCGTTTATTGCAGGCACTGGCGACGTCGTAGAAATAAGCGCAGCGCGTTCGCTGCAAGCAAATTGCCGCCGACCGTGGCGGCGTTGCGAAGCTGGGCGGACGCGCCAGACAGAAGCGCCTCGGCGACGGCCGGAAAGCGTTGGGCGAAATCGCGGTCATGTGCGAGGTCAGCGTTACGGACCAGTGCACCAATCCGCACGTCGCCGTCGGCAAGCTCCTCGATGCGATCGAGGCCGGGAAGGTGGCTGATGTCGACAAGCCGATTCGGGCGGCTGATGCCGCCCTTCATCAGGTCGAGAAGATTGGTGCCGGCGGCCAAAAAGGCGGCGCCCGGTTCTGAAGCAGCCGCAACCGCGTCTCGGATCGTCGCCGGCTTCACGTAATCGAAGGTCCTCATGCGACTTTCCTCTGATTTGCCGTAGCAAGAGACTTTTGCGCTTCCAGCACCGCCTCGGTGATGCCTTGATAGGCACCGCATCGGCAGAGATTTCCGCTCATGCCTTCACGCACGCGCTCCGGATC
Organism: uncultured Alphaproteobacteria bacterium; assembly: GCA_963844545.1. Classification (GTDB taxonomy): domain Bacteria; phylum Pseudomonadota; class Alphaproteobacteria; order Rhizobiales; family Xanthobacteraceae; genus BOG-931. The sequence continues at coordinate 7,953 of CAWJOX010000002.1, forward strand.
GTCGCCGGCTTGACCCTCCCCGATCAGACCGATCGCACTCATGATCTGGCCAGGCGTACAGAAGCCGCACTGCAGGCCGTCGTGAGCAATAAAGGCCTCTTGCACCGGATGAAGCCGATCACCCTGCGCCACACCTTCGATGGTCAGAACGTCGGCGCCGTCGTGACTGATCGCCAGCGCCAGGCACGAATTGATCCGTCGTCCGTCGACGATGATCGTGCAGGCGCCGCATTGTCCCCGGTCGCAGCCCTTCTTGGTTCCGGTCAAATGCAGGCGTTCGCGAAGCAGATCGAGGAGCGTGACGCGAGGGTCGTCAAGCTCGATCGTTCGCGTGACGCCGTTCACAGTAAGCTTGGTTGAGAAGCCCATGCAGTGCTCCTTACTAGCGATGGTGAAGTAACTCCGGTGGCCAACTGTTGTGCCTGTCGATTCCGCGGCTAGGCGGTTGTGAGCAGATGGCCCGGAACTGCGGTGATCGACAGCCTCGATGAAGCCCGTCGTGACGGCGGGAGCTCGGGTTTCATCGTCATTTGCTCGACATTGGTGTTACTGTGCCAGGGTGTCTTGAACAAATATACGGAGGGTTCCTCCGTTTTCAAGGGGTCGAGCTTCGACGCTCCGCATGACGCCGCTGAGAAAAAGGATACGAAAGCCCCGCGCCGATGCGGTTCGGAACCGCGAGCGTGTGCTCGAGGCGGCAAGAGAGGTTTTCAGTGCTGGTGGTGCCGAGGCCAGCCTTGAAGCCGTCGCGCGAACGGCCGGCGTCGGCATCGGCACCCTCTACCGGCATTTCCCCACGCGCGAATCCCTGTTCGAAGCGGTGTACCGCCGCGAAGTGCAACAGCTCGCCGATTTGGCTGATCGGTTGAAACGCGAGATGCCGCCTATCGAGGCGCTCCGTCATTGGATGCGCTCGAATGTGAAGTTCGTTGCCACGAAAAAGGGCATGTCGGCGGCGCTCGCTCTGGCCGCCTACAAAAACTCGAAACTCTTCTCCTATTCGTTCGACCAGTTGACGCGGGCCGTCGGCGCGCTGCTCGATCGAGCGATCGCAAGCGGCGAAATCCGCGACGACATCAGCCCTGAAGACCTGCTCCGGGCCCTTATCGGCATGTGCTACATGCACGATCAGCCAGGTTGGCAGACCAGCGTCTTGCGGCTTGTCGACGTCTTCATCGACGGGCTGCGTATCCGGTCCGCTAAATCCAGCTCCAGAACCAAGCAGATGATGACGACGTGAGATCAAGTCCGCGCTGGTGCTGACCCGGCGCGCGGACGTACTGGTCATGAATGTTCCGGCGCGGCCGTTTGCTTGCAACCTCAGGCGGCGGTCGGAGGTTTGATCGCGAAGCCCTGATTGATTGCGGCAAACATCTGATAAAATCCCGACAGCACAACAATCTCAACCAGCCCTTCGACGCCCCACTCAGCGACGGCGCGAGCCTGGAGATCGTCCGGCACCGGCTGCCACGCCATTGTCTTCGACAGGATGGCGCGCAGCAGCGCGTAGGAAGGCGGCAGCATTTCCGCCCGATCGGCGGCGATGTCGTCGACGACGTCCTGCGGCAGCCCTGCGGCAAGCGCGTGTTGCACGTGGTCGTGCCATTCGTACGCCGCGCCGGTGGCTTGCGCGACCGAGAGCACGATGAACTGATAATCCGGCCGCGGCAACACGCCCTCGAATTTTAGAAAAAATCCCAACGCTTCGATCCGCCGCGCCAGTTCCGGATGGTTGAGGAGCGCAATATACGGACCGCCGAAATGCTCACCGCGTGCGTTGCGTCTCGCCGACATCTCGGCAAACAGTGCACGTCCTGCGGCGGGAAGCTGCGCTGGATCCATGGGCAGTACGGTCATGACCGTCCTCTACTCGTGATAGGACCAGGCCTTTGCGCCGGCGTTAAAATCGTAAACCGGCGTCGGACAATTCTTGTCGGTCTTCACGTCAATGACGACCGTGCGATTGGCCGCCAGCGCCTGTCGAAAGGTGTTCTCGAGCTGGCCCGGATCAGTGACCGTCAGCCCCTCAGCGCCGAGAGCACGCGCAAATCCGGCCCAGTCATGATCTGGAATACTCGTGAGTTCAGATGGAACCGGACCGAATTGATGCGCGCGCAGCCACACATTGCCGAGCGCGTTGTTGTTCAGGACCACGTAAACGATCGGAAGCTGGTAACGCGCTGCAGTTTGAACTTCCATGCCGTGCATTTGCATACAGCCATCGCCGGTGATGACCGCAACACGATGGTCGGGCCGCGCGCATTGCACGCCGATCGCCGCCGGGATGGCCCAGCCCATCGGTCCGAGATTGGTGGCCGAAATATAAGTGCGCGGCTCATAGGCCGTCCAATAATGCCCGGCAAAGGCGCGATGCGCACCGGAATCGACCAGCACTGCGCCATTACGCGGGAAAACTTTGCGTAAGGCCGAAACCGCAGCTGCCGGATGAATTGGTATCATCGCCCTGGCGCAATTCTCGGTGTCGTATAACCGCGGTCCCTTTTTGATGTTGGCCAACCACGCCCGCCGTTGCGCCTTTCCCGCCGCAAGCGGAGACGCGATCGCCTCCGGGCGTTCCTGCATCAGATCCAGGAATGCGCGGCAACTGCCGGCGACGACGTGGCCGGGAACGCTGTGCGTGGTCAACTCGTCCATATCGATGTTGATCTGAATGATGACGGTCTTCGCTGCGGTGCGTCCGCGCAGCGTCCAATGCATGGTGTCCCGCTCGTTGAAGCCGGAGCCAAGCACGATCAGCACGTCCGCCGGGTCGCCGAGAACGGCGGCCGTGGCATGGCGGGTGCCGGCATAGCCGAAGACGCCGAGCGATAATTCGTGATCTTCGGGGAATACGCCCTTGGCGCGCAGCGTTGTCGCGACTGGAATCGACCAGCGTTCGGCGACCGTCTTCAACGCCACGGCAGCTTTGTCATGCTCGACACCGGCACCGGCAAGAAATGCGATCTTTGGTCCGGGCGCCCCACCCAGCAGGCTAAGCACCGCTTCGGCGGCGGGCCGGCTCAGGGGCGCAACCCCTTCGAAATAAGCGGAGACGGTCATGTAATCCGCTCCGCACTCGCCGGTAATCACATCGTGCGTCAGCGACACATGCACCGGCCCCTGCGGTTGCGCCCACATCGCCGTGAGCGCATGCCGGAACCAATGATGGAGATTGCGATAGCTGGCCACGGTCGTGGACAAACGCGTGAGCGGCTTCATCACCGCAGTGTCGTCGAGTGTCGCCTGGCTGGCGTCCTGGAATTCGCCGAGCCCTTCCATGTCGACCGGAATTTCACCGCTCAACACCAGAACCGGTGAGGCATCGGTCTTTGCCGCGGCGACGGCGGTGGCCATGTTGCACAGACCGGGACCGCCGATCCCCATCACGGCGCCGAAACGCGCGCTCGCCCGGGCATAGCCGTCAGCCATGTAGGCGGCGCCGCCCTCGTGCGCAGCAACGATCGGGGTCAATTTCGGATGCCGCGCCAGCGCCGGCAGAAACGGATCGACCAGTCCGCCCGGAACCAAAAAAAGATGAGTGAGTCCTTCCTGAACGAGAGCGCTCAAAACGAAGTCTGAACCCGTCGTCATGGAGGTCTCTCGCGTTGGGCGGCGCGCTAAGAGTTCGTGCAGAGAGAATTCACCGCCCTGTGAAAGGCTCTGCGGGTGCGATATCGGTAATGCGGAATTGCACGCGCTCCTCACCCTGAAAGCGATCGAGGGCAAATGAGCCGGCGGCGTGGACCTGCCGGCTGCGGTTTTGCATGAGCGCAGAACCGAGCTTTTGGCCGGCGGCGCGGAAGGCGATGGCGCTGACGCCTGCTCCATCGGCGGATTTAAGTCGGACGCGCAGATGCGCCTGGCCGACTTCCTCGGCATAGGCGATCGTGTGCGCCGGCAGCGCGATCACCGGCTCCGGATTGCCGGAACCGAATGGGCCGGCGCGCTCGATCATGGCGACTAAATCGGCATTTGCCGCAGCCGCGCTCACCGCACCGTCGATCAGGAGTCCATTGGCGCGCCGCGCGATTTCCACGTCGGCGCCGAGCATCGCCTCGAAGAACGCCCGCAGCGGCGCGAGCGCATCCTTGCGCAGCGTCACGCCCGCCGCCATCGCATGACCGCCGCCCTTGACGAGCAAGCCCTCGGTTACGGCGCGACGCACCGCGCGCCCGATATCGACGCCGGCAATGGAACGGCCGGAGCCGGTGCCGATGCCGCCGGGTTCCAGCGCGATCGCAAAAGCTGGACGGCCGAATTTCTCCTTTAGCCGCCCCGCCACAATACCGACGACGCCCGGATGCCAGCCTTCCGCAGCGGTGACGACAACCGCGCCCTTCTCTTCGATGCCGAGCGCGGCCATGGCTTCGGCCTCGGCCTGCGCCAGCGTATCCATTTCGATCACTTGCCGTTCGCGGTTGAGCCGATCGAGTTCGGCGGCGATTTGCGCCGCCTTATCCGGATCGTCTTCCAGCAACAGCCGCACGCCGAGATCGGCACGGCCGATGCGGCCGCCCGCATTGATGCGCGGGCCCAGCAGAAATCCGAGATGCCAAGCCTCGGGCGGCCCGGAGAGGCGCGCCACGTCCATCAGGCTGACGTGGCCCGGGCGTTCCCGGCGGCGCAAAGCGATCAAGCCCTTAGTGACGAAGGCGCGGTTGAGCCCGATCAGCGGCACGACGTCGGCCACGGTGCCGAGCGCGACATCGTCCAGAAGTGTCAGAAGATCAGGCTCCGGTCGCTCGCTGGTCCAGAACCCGCGTTTCCGCAGTTCGCGATTAACCGCGACCACGGTCATGAAGGTAAGTCCGACCGCTGCGAGATGACCAAGACCGGAAAGATCGTCACGCCGGTTCGGATTAACGATAGCGACTGCCGGCGGCAGCACCTCGTCGGCTTGGTGGTGATCGACGACGACCACATCGACGCCGAGCCTAGCCGCCTCCGCCAACGGCTCAACGCTCGTGGTCCCGCAGTCGACAGTGACCAAGAGCGTGGTGCCGCGCGCAGCGAGCGCTCGAACCGCCTCGACGTTCGGGCCATAGCCTTCGAACAGGCGGTCGGGAATGTGGATCAAAGGCTCGATGCCGGCCTGCCGCAAGAAGCGCGCGAGCAGCGCGGCCGATGTTGCGCCGTCGACGTCATAGTCACCGAAGATTGCAATGGTTTCGCCGCGCACGATCGCATCGGCAATGCGAGCGGCCGCCTCCGGCATGGCGCTGAGCACGTCCGGATCGGGCATCGATCGCTTCACTGTCGGATCGAGGAAGGCTTCGACCGCATCAGCTTCGATATTCCGCCCAGCCAGAATGCGCGCCAGCAGTTCCGGTAGATCGTGCCGCTGCGCGATGGCGAGCGCGCGCGCCGAACCGCGCTGGTCGAGCCGGTCGCGCCAGCGGCGCCCGGTCGCCGAGCTTTCGACGCCGAGAAAAAGGCCGTCCGTCACGGCGAACTCGCGTAATTCGTAGCCCATCGAATGAGTCTAGCCGATTCACGCGCGATTGGCTCGATTTCCCAGACCGGGAATGCATAAACCGCAACGAGTGTCGGCCATCGACGTGATTTCGTAGGAGGGCGCATCGGAATCTGTATAAAAATGACCGGTTTTGAAGGGAACCAAGAAGTGTTTTGAAGGGAACGAAGAAGTAGAAGTTTCACGTAGCTCCCCCGCGCCGACGACCCGGTCGCAAAAGGTGAAAATCTAATCGTGCGATTGCGGAGAACCGTTAGGTCTTCCCCAGATGACTCGGAGGTTCCATTGAATACTGTCTCACGTCGCAGCGTCCTTGCAGCCGGAGCGGCGGCAGGTACCGCCACCGCGACCACCGCGCTTGCGGCAACGTTTGGTAATCCGGACGAGCCATCGCAAGGCATCGTGAACACTCAGAGCAACCCGCGCAGCGCCGTCGACCCGGGACCGCAAAACCCGTTACTCGCCGGGCAGTTTCCAAAGGCGCTCACCCCACCCGCGACAGACGTGGGGGACCTCGCGCAATTCTGGGCTTCGTTCAACAACGCGCCGCGGCGCATCCAGAACGGCGGCTGGGCCCGTCAAGTCACCCAAGCGGACTTCCAGGTGTCCGACGAGATTTCCGGGGTGAACATGCGTCTGGACGCCGGAGGCATTCGCGAGTTGCACTGGCATCAGGCCGCCGAGTGGGCTTTCATGAGCTACGGCAACTGCCGTATCACCGTGCTCGATCCCTCCGGCCGTGCCTACGTCGCTGATGTGAAGGAAGGCGACCTTTGGTATTTCCCGACCGGATATCCGCACTCGCTGCAGGGCCTCGGACCGGACGGATGCGAGTTCATCCTCGCTTTCGATAACGGCAAACAGTCAGAGTACAACACCCTTCTCGTCACTGATTGGATGGCTCACACGCCGCCGGACATTTTGGCCGAGAACTTTGGCGTGCCCGCCGAGACGTTCAGCAAGATCCCAACCCACAACCTTTGGATCTTCCAAGGCGTCGTCCCCGGACCACTTGCAGCGGACGAGGACGCAGTCAAGAATCCGAAGGGGCCGCCGCCGAATCCGTTCACCTTCTCACTGGCCCGCGGGCCAATTGCCAGGCAGACCAAGGGCGGAACGGTTCAGATCGCCGACAGCAACAATTTTAAGGTTTCGACCACCATCGCCGCGGCACTCGTGACTGTCCATCCCGGCGGGATGCGAGAAATGCACTGGCATCCGAACGCCGACGAATGGCAGTACTACGTCAAAGGGAAGGCGCAGATGACAGTGTTCAACACCGGGCCGAGTGCGGTGACGAACAATTTCAACGCCGGCGACATCGGCTACGTCAAGCGCAACTTCGGTCATTACGTCAAGAACGTGGGCGACACCGACCTGTTGTTTTTGGAGATATTCAAAAGCGATACCTATCAAAACATATCGCTCTCCGACTGGCTCACTCACACGCCGCCAGCGCTCGTCGCGGCCCATTTCAATATGTCGCCCCAGGACGTTGCCAAATTCCCGAACAACATTCCTGACGTGATGCCGATCTGAGGTGACAGGCGCCGCGCGTCGGCTGCCGAAATCGGATCAGCCCCGGGGCGAATTCCACGACTCGCCCCGCCTTCCCGAAGCCCTGCTTCGGCGGGCGAAGGAAGGTCCGCAAAGATCATGCTCCGGCAGAGGTAATAGAGCGCCGATCAAGCAATCTGAAGCGATTGCGCTTTAGGTGCAGTACTCACCCTAAAACTTATCAAGCTGCCGGTGCTCGGCCTTGATCCAGCGCACCGTGCCGGTGACCGAGCGCATCACCACCGTCTGCGTCTCGACAATGCCGTTGCCGAACCTGACGCCCTCCAGCATGCGGCCGTCGGTGATGCCGGTCGCCGCGAACAGGCAATCGCCGCGCACCATGTCTTCGATCTGGTATTTCCTGCGCGGGTCCTTGATGCCCATCTTGGCGGTGCGTTCGCGCCGTTCCTCGGTATCGACCACCAGCCGGCACTGCATCTGGCCGCCGATGCAGCGCAAAGCGGCCGCCGCCAACACGCCTTCGGGCGCGCCCCCGATGCCGAGGAAAATGTCAATGCCGGTTTTGTCCGGATCGGCGGTGTGGATCACCGCGGCCACATCGCCGTCAGTGATGAGGCTGACCGATGCACCGGCCTTACGCACCGCGGCGATCAGATCGGCATGGCGTGGGCGGTCGAGCACCATGGCGGTGATGGCTTCGGGCTTGACGCCTTTAGCTTTAGCCAGGTTGCGGATGTTTTCGTCGGCGGGGGCGTCGAGATCGACGACGCCCTTGGGATAGCCGGGACCGACCGCGATCTTGTCCATATAGATGTCAGGTGCGTGCAGGAGCGTGCCGCCCTCGGCCATGGCAAGCGTAGCGATGGCGCCGGGCATGTTCTTGGCGCACAATGTGGTGCCTTCGAGCGGATCGACGGCAATATCGACCTTGAAGCCGCCTTTGTTACCGACCTTCTCGCCGATGAACAGCATCGGCGCCTCGTCGAGTTCGCCCTCGCCGATCACAACGGTGCCGTCAATTGGCAGCTTGTTGAGCTCGCGCCGCATGGCGTCGACGGCGGCCTGATCGGCGGCCTTTTCTTCGCCGCGCCCGCGCAGCCGCGCCGCATTGACCGCCGCGCGCTCGGTCACACGCACAATCTCCATCGCCAGAATGCGCTCGAGCATCAGACTGTGCGGAACGGTAATCGACGCCATCTTCCCCTCTGCAATTCGCCGTGTGTGTAAGCGGTTAGTTCTTCTCGATCCGGATCACCTGCGGCCGCCCGGAGATTACACGGTCGCGGCGCACCGCGGCGAGCGCCTTGCGCACCGCGTCTTCGCTCGTGGCGTAGGTGATCAGAATGACCGGCACCGGCCCCCCCGAGCGTCCGGGCTGGGCACCGCCTTGGGCGCGGATGTCGTGGCGCTGCATGATCGACTCCAGCGAGATTTTCCGCTGCGCCAGACGCCGCGCGATGGTCGCGGCGCTGCCGGGACGATCGCGCGCCAACAGGCGGATGTAATAACCGCCTTCGTGGCGTTGCATCGGGGCTTTGCGGATTGCGGTCATGCGCGCAGCCGGGCGTCCGAACGGCGGCGTCCGCACACCGCGCGCGATATCGGCGAGGTCGGATACAACGGCAGAGGCAGTGGCCATGCCACCGGCACCTGGCCCGACCAGCGTAATCGGCGCCAGTCCATCGGCATCGACGGTTACCGCGTTCGTTACGCCCATCACCTGCGCGATCGCGGAGACTTTTGGCACCATGGTCGGATGTACGCGCTGCTCGATACCGGCTTCGGTTTTCACCGCTACCCCCAGGAGCTTGACGCGATAGCCAAGCTCGGCTGCGGCGTCGAGATCGGCGAGCGTGATCGACGAAATACCCTCGACGTAAACCGCATCCGGATCGACTTTCGTCCCGAACGCTAGGCTCGCCAGGATCGAAAGCTTCTGCGCGGTGTCGTGGCCTTCGACATCGAAGGACGGATCGGCCTCGGCGTAGCCCAAACGCTGCGCTTCACGCAGGCATTCGTCGAACGCGAGCCGGTCCTCCTCCATGCGCGAGAGGATATAATTGCAGGTGCCGTTGAGGATGCCGTAGATGCGCGTGAACGAGTTGCCGTTAAGCCCCTCGCGCAACGTCTTTACGATCGGTATGCCGCCGGCGACCGAGGCCTCGAAATCGAGCGCAACGCCGCGGCGTTCCGCCAGCATGGCAAGCTTATGGCCATGCCGGGCGAGTAGCGCCTTGTTGGCGGTCACCACCGGCTTGCCGGCGCCAAGTGCGGTTTCGACCGCCCGCTTAGCGGGATCGCCCTCCCCGCCTATGAGTTCGACCAGGACATCGATCGCGGGGTCGGCGGCGAGCAAGGCGGGATCCTCGATCCAGCGAAATTTTTTCAGATCAAGGTCGCGCTTCTTGCTGCGGGAACGGGCGCTGACGGCGACGACCTCAATTGACCGCCCGCAGCGCGCCGCGAGCTTGTCATGGCCGCTCTCCAACAGATGGACAACGGCCGTGCCGACCGTTCCAAGTCCGGCAAGACCGACTTTCAGCGGCTCGGCCATAAACGTCGCTAACCTGGGGGTGAAAGCGCGCTCGACTAACGTCGGGTCGCCATGGGCACGACGTTGTGCAGCATTTCCGGCCCGGTTTCAAGAAAGCGCCGGATGTTGCGGGCGGCCTGACGGATGCGCTGTTCGTTCTCGACCAGCGCAATACGCACATGGCCCTCGCCATGCTCGCCGAAGCCGGCTCCGGGGGAGACCGCTACGCTCGCTTTTTCGACCAGAAGTGTCGAAAACTCGACGCTGCCGAGCGGCTGGAACGGCTCGGGTATCGGCGCCCAGGCGAACATCGACGCTTGCGGCGGCGGCACCCGCCAGCCGGCGCGGCCGAACGATTCCACCAACGCGTCGCGCCGGCGCCGGTAGATCCCGCGCATCTCGTGGATGCAATCGTCAGGACCATTGAGCGCCGCCGTTGCCGCTACCTGGATCGGCGTAAAGGCGCCGTAATCCAAATACGACTTCACCCGCGCCAGAGCCGCAATCACCCGCTCGTTGCCGACAGCAAATCCGATTCGCCAGCCGGGCATCGAATAGGTCTTCGACATCGAGGTGAATTCAACCGCGACATCCATCGCGCCCGGAACTTGCAGCACCGAGGGCGGCGGATTGTCGTCAAAATAGACTTCGCTGTAGGCTAGATCCGACAAAACCAGGAGCGAATGCTTTTTCGCAAACGCCACAAGGTCTCGGTAGAAATCGAGATCGGCGATGGCGGCCGTCGGATTTGACGGATAGCAGGTGACGACCGCAATCGGCTTCGGAATCGTATGATTCATCGCGCGTTCAAGCGCGCCGAAAAACGCCGCGTTGGCCTCGACCGGAACCGAGCGGATCGCGCCTCCGGCCATGAGGAAGCCGAAGACGTGAATGGGATACGTCGGGTTCGGTACAATAATGACATCGCCTGGCGCCGTGATCGCCTGCGCGACGTTGGCGAAGCCCTCCTTGGAGCCAAGCGTGGTGACGATCTGGGTTTCCGGATTGAGCTTCACGCCAAAGCGACGCGCGTAATAGGCGGCTTGCGCGCGGCGCAAACCCGGAATCCCTTTGGACGCCGAATAGCGGTCCGTGCGCGGTTTGCCGACCGTCTCTTTGAGCTTTTCGACCACATGCGCCGGCGCAGGCAAATCGGGATTACCCATGCCGAGGTCGATGATGTCGGCCCCGCCATTGCGCGCCACAGCCTTAGCCCGGTTGACCACCTCGAACACGTACGGCGGCAACCGGCGGATGCGATAAAACTCTTCCATGATTTCAACCGGCTCGGCGGATTTGACGGTCCAACACTCTTATCACTGCCCGTCCTCTGTACCAGCCGTCTTCGTCGCGGGCGGTATGGCTCCCGACTGTAGCGAGGTTTTCTGGGGTTCGGGCGTAGGGGGAGGAACCGGTGGAATTGACTCCAAGTGTTCGCGCTGGGAGATGAGGTCGTCGGTCACCTGCTTGACCTGATCCGGCGTCAGCGGCGCTTCGGCCCGGGGCGACGGCATATCGTGCACCGCGGGAAAGCCGACTTCCGAGCAGCCCGCCAGAAGACAGGCCAAACCCGCGGCGAGCAAGGCTCCAAACGCAAGCTTCGCACCATGCTTCAGCTTAATCACGCGCGGTTTCCCCGACAGTCCCCCGACGAGCCGATAATCGCCCGGCCAGACAGCGTCCGCCCCACCCGACCTGCCGGAATAACCTACCGCCTCAAAGGTTTACAAATATCAACCTAGAGGTGACACCAGCCAGTGAAATAGCGCGGTAATATGGTGGAAACAAGGTCCGGATTTCCAGGGGACGGAGGCAACAGAACGCACATCCGCCTCCCGGGAATGCTGCATGGCCGGCCTTGCGCGCATAATTTGCGCAGGCCATTTCTGCCGCAAGGGCCTATTCTAAAAGCCCTGCGGAAGGTGAGGAACGCTGGTGCGAGCTCCATCGCAACTGCCGACGACAGTCGGGCCGGTCGACGTCGAGGTATTTTCACGCAATCTCGCACGCCTGATCGAGGAAGGCGGACGGGCGCTCGCCGCCTATATGAAGCCGCGGGAGGACGGGCGTAAGAGCGAACTCGCCGACGAGTTGCGCGACGTCGTCAAGACTCTCGGGGAAGTGTTGCAGTACTGGCTGGCCGACCCGCAACGCATCGCGGAGCTGCAAGGCCGGCTGGGTCACTCGTATCTCGAACTGTGGGGCGCTGCCGTCAAGCGGCTTTCCGGCGAAGGGGCGCCCCCGGTAGCGACGCCCGCGGCGAACGACAAGCGCTTCGCCGACCCGGAATGGACCACGAACCAGTTCTACGATTTCCTGAAGCAGCTCTATCTGCTCACGGTCAACTGGGCCGATCGCCTGGTCAGCGACGCCGACAAGCTCGATCCGCACACCCGGCACAAGGCCGAGTTCTATATCCGGCAGATCGCCAACGCGCTGTCGCCGTCCAATTTCGTTTTGACCAATCCGGAACTGCTGCGCGAGACGCTGACCAGCAACGCCGAGAACCTGGTTCGCGGCATGCACATGCTGGCCGAGGACGTCGAGGCCGGCGGCGGCCATCTCAAGATCCGCCAGTCCGATTCCTCGATGTTCGCCGTCGGACGCAATCTGGCAATGACACCCGGCAAGGTGATCTTCCAGAACGAAATCATGCAGCTTCTCCAATATGCGCCTTCGACCGAAAAGGTCCTCAAGCGCCCGCTGCTGATCGTGCCGCCCTGGATCAACAAATACTACGTGCTCGATCTGACGCCCGAAAAATCCTTTATCAAATGGTGCGTCGATCAGGGGATCACGGTGTTCTGTGTCTCATGGGTCAATCCGGACGAGAGCCTCGCGCAGAAGACCTTCGAAGATTACATCCGCGAAGGGCCGCTCGCGGCGCTCGACGCGATCAAACAGGCGACCGGCGAAGACAAAGTCAACGCCGTCGGCTATTGCGTGGGCGGCACCATGCTTGCCGTAGCGCTGGCAAAAATGGCGGCAGATCACGACGAGCGCATCGCGTCGGCGACCCTGTTTGCCGCCCAGGTCGACTTCACCTATGCCGGCGATCTCAAAGTGTTCATTGACGAGGAACAGGTCGAAGCGATTGAGCAACGCATGGCCGAGCGCGGCTATCTCGAAGGCATGTCGATGGTCACGGTGTTCAACCTGCTGCGCTCGAACGATCTGATCTGGCCTTACGTCATCAACAATTATCTGAAAGGCAAGGCGCCCTTCCCGTTCGACCTGTTGTACTGGAACTCCGACGCCACCCGGCTGCCGGCGGCCAATCATTCGTTCTATATGCGCAATTGCTACCTCGACAACAAAATCACCAAGGGCAAGATGGTGATCGGCAATACGCCGATCGATCTGAAAAACGTGAAAGTGCCGATCTACAATCTGGCCACGCGCGAAGATCACATCGCGCCGGCGAAATCGGTGCTGCTTGGCTGCAAATATTTCGGCGGCAAGGTGAGGTATGTACTGTCCGGGTCCGGCCACATCGCCGGCGTGATCAATCCGCCGAACAAGCAGAAATATCACTACTGGACCGGACCGCGGCCGCGGAGCGCCAACCTCGACGGCTGGCTGAAGAAGGCAAAGCAACACCCGGGCTCGTGGTGGCCGGACTGGCTCGCCTGGCTAAAGCGCCATGATGCAACCGAAGCCCCGGCGCGCGTCCCCGGCGACGGTGCGCTCAAGCCGATCGAGGATGCGCCGGGAAGCTACGTGAAGGTGCAGGCGTAACGATCATTCGTCGCAACGTCATGGCCGGACTTGTTCCGGCCATCCACGTCTTTCTGTTCGGCATGGCGCCACGCTTCAAGGAAACAGCGCGACCTGTTCGAGCCCCGTGGTTTCGGGAAAGCCGAGCATCAGGTTCATGTTCTGCACCGCCTGCCCGGACGCGCCCTTGGTCAGGTTGTCGAGCGCCGAGCCGATGATGGCGCGGCCGGCGATGCGGTCGGAGGCGACGCCGATGAACGTCATGTTGGAGCCGCGCACATGGCGGGTCTGCGGCAGCGTGCCGAACGCCAGCACGTGGACGAACGGCTCGTTCGCGTAAGACTTTAAAAGTAGCGCATGAAGATCTTGTGCAGATGCTTGCGGCGACGCTTTCAGGCCGCGCACATAAATCGTGGAAAGGATGCCGCGATTCATCGGCACGAGATGCGGCGTGAAGCTCACGACCACATCGCGGCCGGCGGCCAGCGAAAACTCCTGGTCGAGTTCGGCCATGTGCCGGTGATGGCCGACGCCATAGGCATGAAAGCCTTCGGAGACTTCGGAGAACAACATCTCCTCTTTTGCCGCCCTGCCCGCTCCGGTCATGCCCGATTTGGCGTCGATCACGATCTCGTCCGGATCGATCGCCTTGGCTTTGAGAAGCGGAATCAGCGCCAGCTCGGCGCAGCTCGTATAACAGCCGGGATTGGCGACCAGCTGCGCCGCCTTGATCTCGCGCCGATAGATTTCAGTCAGTCCGTAGACCGCCTGCTTTTGCAGTTCAGGCGCGGCATGCGGATGGCCGTACCAGCGCTCGTAGGCGGCAGGATCGGCAAGCCGGAAATCGGCCGAAAGATCGACGAACTTGAGTCGCCGGCGCGCTGCGCCCGCAAATCCTTGATGATGTTCTGCGTCGTGCCATGCGGCAGCGCGCAGAACACGAGATCAAGGCCGAGCGCCGGCCAATCGGCGGCTTCGAGCGCCGTCAGCATCGGCAGCGCGTACGGCGCGAATTGCGGGAACACGTCGGACATCGGCTTGCCGGCGCGGCGGTCCGCCGTGAGCAGCACGATATCCACGCCCGGATGGCGGAGCAGCAGCCGCACCAATTCCGCGCCGGTGTAACCGGAGGCGCCGAGGATGCCGATTTTTGCTTTCGCAGCCATGATTAAGCGCGACATGATTAAACCCTTGGCTTTGAGAAATTAAGCCAGCGTCCGCGGAAGAATATCAGGGAAAGTGCCGCGGAAAACCGGCGGCACGAATGTTGTTACGCGCTGAGCGCGCGCCCGTGCCGTGTCACGACGGCGGCGGCGCTCCGCTGCGGCAGTTTTTATCGACCGGAGGATGTTGGACGATCGGGTCATGGCCGGCCATATAGAGGCCACGCCCGGCAGCGTCAATGCGCTGGTCCAGCGCTGCGGGCTCTCGGCACAGACGCCCTCATTGTTTTGCCGTTCGCGTGGCATAGTCAGAGGCCGATTCGCCAGCCTCTGTCGCCGCGACCGCGGCTCGCTATATCGGCCCAACATCAAAAGCTTCGCATGGGAAAAGCAGCTAAAACATCAAAATCGTCCGGCGGCCCGGACCTGTTCGCCAATCTCGGCGAACCGCGAACCGCATCGCGCCGGGCGGCGCGCGGCGGCAGCGCATCGGCCCGCGGCTCAGCCGGCGAGGCCGGATATACGGCAAAGCACATTGAGGTCCTCGAAGGGCTCGAACCGGTGCGCCGCCGCCCCGGCATGTATATCGGCGGCACCGACGAAAAGGCGCTGCATCACCTGTTCGCCGAGGTGATCGACAATTCCATGGACGAGGCGCTGGCCGGCCACGCCGACTGGATCGAGGTCGAGATGGCGGCCGACGGCTTTGTCACCGTCACCGACAACGGCCGCGGCATCCCGGTCGATCCGCATCCGAAATTCAAGAACAAGTCGGCGCTCGAAGTGATCATGTGCACGCTGCACGCCGGCGGCAAATTCGACTCCAAGGTTTACGAAACCTCGGGCGGCCTGCACGGCGTCGGCGTTTCGGTGGCGAACGCGCTGTCCGAGCGCATGGAGGTCGAGGTCGCGCGCGGCCAAAAGCTCTACCGCATGGCGTTCGAGCGCGGCAAGCCGAAGACCAAGCTGCAGGACGCCGGCAAGGCGCCGAACCGGCGCGGCACCAAAATCCGCTTCCGGCCCGACCCGGACATTTTCGGCGCCAAGGCGCACTTCAAGGCCGAGCGCGTGTTCAAGATGACGCGCTCGAAGGCGTATCTGTTCGGCGGCGTCGAAATCCGCTGGTCGTGCGCCAAGGAACTCCTGCGCGGCATCGACGACGTGCCCGAAGAGGCGACGTTTCACTTCGCCGACGGGCTCAAGGATTATCTGTCGGAGACGCTGGCCGCCGCCACGCTGGTTCATCCCGACATTTTCACGGGTAGCGCAGGGAAGACAGGTGCACACGGGGCCGTTCAATGGGCGGTGGCCTGGACCGCCGACGCCGACGGCTTCCTCAACTCCTACTGCAACACCATTCCGACGCCCGACGGCGGCACGCATGAAATCGGGCTTGCGCGCCGCGCTCACCCGCGGGCTCAAGGATCACGCCGAGCGTGTCGGCCAGGGCAAGCGCGCCGCCTCGATCACCTCTGACGACGTCATGACCGGCGCCGGCGCCATGCTCTCGGTGTTCATCCGCGAGCCGGAATTCCAGGGCCAGACCAAGGACCGGCTCGCCACCGCCGAAGCGCAAAGAATCGTCGAGCAGGCGATCAAGGATCCGTTCGATCATTGGCTTGCCGGCAACCCGACCCAAGCCAACAAACTTTTCGAGTTCGTGGTCGAGCGCGCCGACGAGCGCATCCGGCGCCGGCAGGAAAAGGACATCGCGCGCAAGAGCGCGGTGCGGAAGCTCCGCCTGCCCGGCAAGCTCGCCGACTGCACCAACTCTGCCGCGCAGGGCTCGGAGCTGTTCGTCGTCGAAGGCGACAGCGCCGGCGGCTCCGCCAAGCAGGCCCGCGACCGCGCCAGCCAGGCGATTCTGCCGCTGCGCGGAAAAATCCTCAACGTGGCGTCCGCCGGCAAGGACAAGCTGCAGCAGAACCAGCAGCTCGCCGACCTCGCCCAGGCGCTCGGCTGCGGCACCGGCGTGCACTATCGCGACGAGGATTTGCGCTACGGCCGCATCATCATCATGACCGATGCCGACGTCGACGGCGCCCACATCGCTTCGCTCTTGATCACCTTCTTTTACCGGCAAATGCCGCAGCTCATCGACAACGGCCACCTTTATCTCGCCGTCCCGCCGCTCTACCGATTGAGCCACGGCGGCAAGAATTTCTACGCCCGCAACGAACAGCACCGCGACGAAATTCTGAAGAAAGAATTCCACGCCAACGCCAAGGTCGAAGTCAGCCGCTTCAAGGGACTCGGCGAGATGATGGCCGCACAGCTGAAGGAAACCACCATGGACCCGAAGAAGCGCACACTGCTTCGGGTCACGCTCATCGCCGACGACCGCAAGGATACCGAGAAGTCCGTCGAGCGGCTGATGGGCACCAAGCCTGAATTGCGCTTTGCCTTCATCCAGGAGCGCGCCGAGTTTGCGGACGAGGCTGCGCTGGATGTTTAGAAAGGGGACGCGGGAGCGACTGCCCCCGGCGAGGGATTACGTATTATGGGGAGTAGTCCGCGACACATCCTGCGCCGATGCCCACTAAGCGGGCGCATTATTGTTGATCCAGGCTTGTACCATCGCCAGCTCTTGTGGCGTCGCGTGCCGCGCCGCCGGGTAGCCACTCGGTGTCGTGTCGGGCATTTGCGGCGGCCGACCGGTAAATGGCGGCAATCCGGCAAGGGCGAGATAGAGGTTTGATTTACTTGGGTCGTTCAACGCGACCAACACACCGGGCACGCCCCAGGCATCAGTTCTCAGCGCAACAAAGGCATCGCGCGTGGTGTTTTGCCAGAACGCTCCGTGAGGTGCGTCGCTGATGTCCGGGTCATTGTTGTAAAGCGTGTTCAGAAGGGTCACGATATCCGCAAACACCGGATTACTAGCACTCATTAATTCCTCCTAAAGCAATGTGCAACGTGCGTCGCCTGGACTAAGCCGTCTCGAATTCCGATTTCCATCACTCGCCGGACTCTGAGAAGGCTAATCCCCCAGATGAAATCGTTCTGGATGAAGCCCTTGGAATTAAGCTTCTGGGCGTCGAATGGACCCGTTTCAGCCGCCGGCACGGGATAGTGATTTCCATCCTTATCAAAAGACGCAAACGCGTGACAGGTGATGCAAGATGAACTTAGGATCGGCACGCCAGCATTGATGCGCTCGATCACTGAATTTCCTAGCAGCGTGGCCGAGCCGTCGGAATTGACAAAAGTGATCTGTGAACCCTTTAGGCAGTAGTGCCGCCAAACTTAGTCGAGGTTTGCATTTTGCATCATTTGCTCGACAGCAGCGCTCTTGGCGCACGTGCCGTAGTTCTGGTTCGAGTTTGCACCACCTGAGTTCTTTGCGGGAACGTCGGCAATGGCCGCGCCGAAGCTATCGTGACAACCCGTGTCATCACAACGGCCGGGATTGCCCTCGTGTTCAAAGTCGGACCAAACCCAGTTGCTGATCTGCTTCGAGCTGAAGTGAAACGCTACCAGCGCATATTCGACCGGCCCGCCGGCTTCGTTGACGACGTTGGTATGATAAACCTTCTCGATCTCGGCTTGGGTGCCCCCGCCCAACCACGTTATAAGATCCGTCACTTTAACCCAGTCGCCTTTAACCTCCACGGAGTTGGCGGGCATGTTGACCTTGAAACCGCTTTGATAGGCTGCTGCCAACCCCGCATGGGTGAATAGGTTGTTCCCCACGATATATTGGAACGACGCCCAATTGCGCCTGACTTCCTCACCGATGCAAGAATTGACCGGAAAGTTTCCGGCTTGTGGGTTCTGTGGCTTCGTACATCCACCAGGGCCGATCACGAGAGGCCGCAGACCGTGCGCGACCGCAACACCTAGCGCGCTTGGTCGCAGTACCTTGGGCGCGTTGATAGCCGGCCACCTTGGCGGGTTTGCGATATAGATATCATCATCTGAAGCCCACGTTTCAAATTCGACATTCTTGCTTCCAGGAATGCCGGACGTCGCCATGATTTGAGCATAGATTTCCCACGCGACCTGATCCGAAGATTGCCCCCAGGGCAGTGGCGCGCCTTGTGCCCAGCATTCGGAAACTGCGAAGAGGGATAATGCAATTGCGAGCCATGAAGATTTGCGCATCGCCGTGATCCTTTTAATTCAAGCGAGTTCGACAAACGTGCCGTGGAACTGTTCGAATGTGAGGTCGGGATTGGTGATGTTCGTGACGATGGTATTTTTTTGATAGTCCTCGACGTGGGCGACGGTCGTCTTGTCCGCCTCTTGCCACGTGACAAGGAACAACAGAGGTCCGATTGCCTCGACGTGAATTGTTACTGTCTCGGAAGCGTCTCGCGACCCGTCCGCCGCGACATCGCTGTACGTAAGCGAGTGCAGCGACCTGAAATTCAATTCGACGCGAAAGGCGCTGAAATCGACAAGATACCGATGGCCAATGGCCGGAAATGAAATTGCATTCATCGCGGCTCCCCCGGGCCACGCGAGGCAAACTGTATTATACCATAGGTTGCAACCATTTTATAACGAACATTCGGTTTTCAACAGCAAGCGTAGGGTGGGCTAAGCCGCGCAGCGGCGAGCCCACGTCTTTGATCTTTCCCCGGATCTGATGGGCGCCAAGCCGGAATTGCGCTTTGCCTTCATCCAGGAGCGCGCGGAATTCGCGGATGAGGCCGCGCTGGACGTTTAGTCCCTCTGGGAAGCCCTACGTCGCGACGCTTTTCAGGCCTGCTCACGCCGGTTGGCGTTCCTAATGATATCTACGATGTTGAGCAGGGCTGAAACGACGGATGCTATCAGCCGAAACCCCTGGATGAGTGGCGGCGCTGTCGGATCAACTCGGACGAGTTCATATGCTTTGTCCAGCTCGTCCGACGGCAAATGAGCATCCGCGACTTGCAACTCGTAAGCCCCCGCCAAGGCTCCTGTTATCAACCGTGCGTCCTCAGGAGAGGTAAGCGTGGCAATGAATTTTTCTAGCGACTTGATTGATCCCCAACGCTCGCCTTGAGGCGGCGGTACAATTCGTTGAAGCGCGCTGGCGTCAACGCGATCTGCAACCAATCGCATTAGGTCCTTTGCAAGCGCGAACAAGCCGTTATGCTCCAGCGCTCGGAATTTACTGATGGACTTGGCCAAGTCCCTAGTCGTGGCATGAGTGCGAAACAATGGAGTCCCGATTTGCTCGTGAAAGTACTGATCCAAATAAGTCAAGACATCGGGTAGTACTGCCTCGGGAGCCGCGCTATTAGCGACCCTAGCTTCCATTTGGGCGGACAACAGTTCGCGCGATACCCCACCCTCAGGAGCGAGGTTGTAACCAGACCAGACTTTTTGCTGCCAGTCTGGAAGCTTCGCGATGTCGTACGCATAGACGGTGACCAACCCCACCTTGTTGAGACCAAAATGTGTTAGCTCGCCCGGGGAACAACCAACGCCACCAGTTTCCTGAGTGTACCATTCGAGGTCTCCGCCGCGGTGCTTTGTAAGCGCGGGCACAACCTCCGGCCGGAACCAAAGCCACCGTGCAGTATCTTCGTCGTCCAAATTCTCGCTTGAAAGGCGGGCGCCGCTCGCATCCACAATGTACTGAATTCCTGTGGGGACTTTGTCGCCCCGAACGCGAGGGCTCTTCTCGCTCGGATCAATTTCTTCGTTACGCCACAGTTCGCCAATTACCCGAGCGAGTTGTCGACCTTCATGCTTTCCGGTCCACGATTGAGACTTGGTATTGTCATCGTTGGGCCGACCTGGTTGGGGCACATCGTCATCCGGATCAACGTCGGTGCGGCTAATATTGAATACGGCATAACTTCCGTCGCCGATGTGTCCTCCCTCAATTATTTGAAGGACGCGCGTCTCGAAATGTTCGTCCCCCTCGATGATCTTGACTTCCTCCGGCGATCCAACGTGCGTCGGATTTTCAACGATGACGTCGCGGCTACGATATAACGAAGTTCGCAAGAACATACCTCTCGCGCACAAGTAATCGCGGAGATGTTCGTTTCTAATCTCAATCGCGATAGGGTTCCTTTGACCGTCCCTGCGTAACCTCGCGACAACGCAGTAGTCTTCTACAGGGCGAACCCATTCATCGCCCTCGCGCATGAGGCCCAGGGCGAATATGAGATCTTGGTTTAAGTGCCACTCGTTGGGTTCTGCGGTCGGAAATGTTTGCGCCAAAACGAGAGCGATGCCGAGGTCAACTTTTTCGTGGTATTGAAAGACTTCGGCTGGTTTGTAGTATTCGCCTGTGGCCCAGACTTGCTGATCATTTCGGAGTCCGATTTCAGACCAATTCAGTTTTTTTGCTTCTTCGCGTGCTGCCTTCGGAATGGCAACGCTGCCCATTCCATAGAACTCGTCTTTGTAGCCGACATAACCCCATTTACCTTCACGGATTAAGTGGTCGGAGACGCGCAATGGAATCCAAACGGCGTCGGCAAGCCGTCGCTTTCGAATGTCCTTCATTTCGAACCAGGTCTTACCCACCGGAGACGACGACACCACAGTGATCTCCGCGTTTTATCGGCTGCGCGTCGCGAGCGATCGCTTCAGCAGCGCATCGATCTCTGCTTCCATACGGCCTCACTGTTAGTCAGCCTTAAACTCCAATTGTTGTGTCGCAATCTTGTGCCTTGAAGCGCGAAATTCGGCTCTTAGGGCGTATCAGCACAATCCGCCGAAGTGCCAAGCTTAAAAGGCGACGCGTTACGCCGCTCCGCGGCTAACCCGCCCTTGTCATAGCGACCCGTGAACAGTGCGCCCCAGTCCGTGTGCAGACCGATGCGCTCCAATAAGCTAGAATCAACACATCTTCCTGGCAACTGCTCCCGGCAGCGAGCGTAGCCCGGATGAGCACAGCGACATCCGGGTCTTTTTCTCGGCTTTCACCCCGCATATCACTTCGCTCATGCGGGCTACTTTAGGCGTAATTGAACACTTGCAATCATGATGGACGCTCGCCAAAACCTCGGGCGCCAACATCGGCTTCACTTGCCCAGTCCGCAGGCAATAACCCGCGACGGACATAAGCATGAAACGACGAATGCGGCCAATCGCTGGCGCGTCTTACGAGACCGTGTTTGACGGGATTTAGTGAATGTAATCGACATGCCTCGTGTAGTCGTTGTCGTCGCGAATTGTATGCTCCCAATATCGTCGCTGCCAAAGGGCGAGTTCGCCGTTGACGTGGCGCTGGATGGCTTCGCGCCTTTGGAGCAGACGACTGCTAAAGTATCCTTTCAAGCGCCGCCATCGTCCCGGAAAGTCTGCATCGTCGACCGGCAAGGTGAGAATAGCATGCAAATGATCCGGTAAGACCACGATTGCATCGAGGATGAACGGCCGCTCGCGTTTGGTCACGCGAAATGCGGCTCGCAATTCGCCAATATGATCAACCAACGCGGAGGATTGCCGATCAGCCAATGTCAGTGTGAAGAAAAAAGTGCCGCCCTCCACTCGATTACGCCGGTATCTGACCATGCCGACATGATATCCCGGATTTCGCTTCGCTCATCCGGGCTACGGGTTCGGCCGTCACATTTTCCTTGACAAAATGTCCCCATTTCAGTTATAAGCTGACATCGAATCTCGCTCAGTGAAGGGCGCTTTCTAGATGCGATCCTGAAAGTGGAGCGAGTGCGGTTCCTGCGGGCGGTTTCGCAATCCGCTCTCGGGCGGCTCGGGTAGTGCAAACAAGTGTACGCAGTTTGCACAAGGCAACTGCTATGCCCTCCCGGCATTACGACCGGGGTGCCAGGTGCCTGGCTTAAGCGCGATTGATGGCGCGGGTAACGCCCGCGTCCTCTCGCTCGCGCGAAGCGCGGCCTGGGCTGAGTGGCGGCGTTCGCTCGCTGCTGCAAGCGCCGTGGCGGAGCGCCGAAAGGCGAGCGGGCCCCTCCCTACCCTCCCCCGCACGCGGGGGCGGCAGGAGAAAAAAGGCCCGCTGCCGCGCCCGCGCATAATTCAGGTGGCAACATCTGATTATGTGGCGCGGACAATGGATGGTGCGCCTATCGGCGCTCCGCTCCCTTTTTCAGTTGCGCATGATCTTGTCCGAAAACCGGTGACCACCCCCGGATCAAGTCGAGGGCAAGCTTTTCGGGATCATGCGCGTCTTTTTTGGTGCGTGGTGGTGCGGCATGACTCGGGCGTGATCGCGCCGCGAGAATGCTTCTCATTTGGTCGTTTGCCATATTTGATCCGGCAAGTTCTGGAGTGGCTCTTTCGCCGTCGCATCGCATAATTGCGCGCCCTCGCCCTTTCGGGGCCCGCAAGGGGAGGGCACACATCCGGCGCCGCGATTTCGCGAAGATGCAACACTGCGCCGGACAGCATAATTATTCGGCGGCGAGCCGGCCTCTTGCCCCCGGACGATTTTCGATCACCACCGGCTAGCCGATCATGTCTGAGAGTTTCTGTCCGACGGGGCGCGCGAAGATGTCGTTGCCGCCGCCGGCGGCAAAGCCGACTACGATGCGGACCGCCCGGGCCGGATAATCGTTTTGCGCGTTCGCGCCGGTGAGGCCCAACAACGCCACCGGCAAAAAGGAGAGCCAACGTGGCGAGCAATCGGCGCACGCCGCGGGCGGCAGACTGCGTAGCCTTCATGACGTCATCCATTCGACCAGCGCCTGGTTCACCGCCTGCGGTTGTTCGAGCGTCGACAGATGGCCGGAGCCGGGAATGATGACGAGGCGCGAACCCGGAATCCCGGCGGCGATCTCGCGCGACAATTCCGGCGGAGTTCCTTTGTCCTGCTCGCCGACGAGAACCAGGGTGGGACAGGCGATGGCGGCGAGTCCTGGGCGGGAATCCGGGCGGGCGATGATCGCTTGCTGGTGCCGGAGATAGGTCTCCGCGCCGGTTTCTTCTGCCATGGCCAACACGACGGCCTTGAGTGCCGCGTCGCCGTGACGATCGGGGTGCACAAAGAAGAAAAAGATTCTTCGGCGACTTCGGCAAAACGCCCGCTTTTTGCCTTTTCCATCGCCGGCCGCCGGCGCTCGGTCTGTTCCGGAGCCTCCGGCCGTGCGCCGGTGTCAAGGAGCGCCAGTTTCGCCACCCGCTGCGGCGCCTGCCGCATGATCTCGAAGGCGATGTAGCCGCCCATCGACAGCCCGGCGAGCGCGAAGCGCGGCGGTGCCGCGGCAAGGATGCGCCGGGCAATCGCCGCCATGGTGTCGTCGCGCCTATGATCCGCGACCGTGACCGGGCCGAACCGCCACAGCACCGGAATTTGCTCGGCGTAAAGGCGCGCCGAACAATTCAGGCCGGGGATCAGGACGACCGGCAAGCCGGCGGACGAAGTATCGGGCATCGGCGTTTGCTCTTGAGCTTCCAGAAAAAGTGAAGCATTTCTTTTAACTTACAGGACGATGTTAGGTTGACTTTCGCACTTTCGCCCCTATGTTTCGGGCACGCAAAGCGGCGGATTCGAGCAGACCTTGCGTGTTTCCCCCGTTCAATCCATAGGTTCCCGCGCCCGGCGCGGGCCTCCATCTGAGGGTTTATGTCCTTTTCTCATCTCGGCTTGTCCGAAAAAGTTATCTCCGCCGTAGCGGCGGCCGGCTACCAGACCCCCACTCCGATCCAAGATCAAGCCATCCCCCACGTGCTGGCGCGGCGCGACGTGCTCGGCATCGCCCAGACCGGCACCGGCAAAACGGCGGCGTTCGTGTTGCCGATGTTGACCATGCTGGAGCAGGGCCGCGCCCGCGCCCGCATGCCGCGCACGCTCATTCTCGAGCCGACGCGCGAACTCGCGGCGCAGGTGGAGGAAAGCTTTGTCAAATACGGCGTCAACCACAAGCTCAACGTCGCGCTGATTATCGGCGGCGTCTCGTTCGGCGATCAGGACACTAAGCTCATGCGTGGCGTGGACGTCCTGATCGCGACTCCCGGCCGCCTCCTTGACCATCACGAGCGCGGACGGTTGTTGCTCAGCGGCGTCGAGCTTCTGGTCATCGACGAGGCCGACCGGATGCTCGACATGGGTTTCATCCCCGACATCGAACGCATCTGCAAGCTCGTTCCGTTCACCCGCCAGACCCTGTTCTTCACCGCGACCATGCCGCCGGAAATCCGGCGCATCACCGAGCAGTTTCTCAGCAATCCCGGTCCGCGTCGAAGTCTCGCGCCCCGCCACCACCGTCGCCACCACGACGCAGCTTCTGGTCAAAGCCGGCCATGAGCCCCATGACAAGCGCGACGTGCTTCGCCGACTGATCCGTTCGGCCGAGGGATTAAAGAACGCCATCATCTTCTGCAACCGCAAGCGCGAGGTCGCGACGCTTCATCGCTCGCTGCTGCGCCACGGCTTTTCGGTCCAGGCGCTGCACGGCGATATGGATCAGCCGGCGCGCACGGCGGCGCTCGACCAATTCCGCAGGGGCGAAGTTACGATTCTGGTCGCGTCCGATGTCGCGGCGCGCGGCCTCGACATTTCCGACGTAAGCCACATCTACAATTTTGACGTGCCGCATCACGCCGACGACTACGTGCACCGGATCGGCCGCACCGGCCGCGCCGGCAGAACCGGCACCGCGATCACGCTGGTGGCGGGATCGAACGATCAAAAGGCCGTGGCGGCGATCGAAAAGCTGATCGGGCAACCGATCCCCTGGATGAACGGAACGCCGGCCGGGGCGACATCGAAGCCGCAGCGGGCACCCGCCGCTGATGCACCGCCTTCCCCACCCGCCCCTCGGGAGCGGCAACAGTCACGACGCGGGCGTTCGGACAACAATCGCCAGCCGCACCGGTCCGCGTCGATCGCTCGCATCCCGCAGCGCCCGCCGCAGCCCCCAAAAGCTCGCGGCGAGGACGGCGACGCTTCGCATCTGCCGGCTTTCTTGCTGCGCCCGGTACCCCTGAAGGCGTGACTTTCGATTTTTAGATAAATCCCGCTACCGCGCCTCGGCGCCGTCAGCCTCACGCGCCGGCTCGAGCTGCACCGATTCACCGCAGCCGCAGGCCGAGGTCTGGTTCGGATTGTTGAACACGAACTGGGCGGCCAACTTGTCGACTTTGTAGTCCATCTCCGTTCCGAGCAGAAACAACACCGCCTT
The DNA here is from genome assembly GCA_963844545.1 of uncultured Alphaproteobacteria bacterium. GTDB lineage: Bacteria > Pseudomonadota > Alphaproteobacteria > Rhizobiales > Xanthobacteraceae > BOG-931. Next base: position 33,411 of record CAWJOX010000002.1, read on the forward strand.
GGGATCGATCAGGATACGAACGCCCTTGTCCTCGATCACCTCGTCGAGCGGATTGACCTTCTCGGCATATTCCATGGTGTAGGCCATGCCGGCGCAACCGCCGTTCTTGACGCCGACCCGGACCGCGGCAATCGGCTGATCGGCTTTCGCCATCACCGTCTTGATACGTTCCGCAGCGGCTTCGGTGAGCCGCATCACTTGAGGTCTCGGCCGGGGGCTGGCCATCGTCGCATTCTCCTCGCCTCCGCCGGAGGCGCTTCGTCGCAGTTACGATTCAGAATAACTCAAAAATACTAAAGACTTCACCACACCTGTTCATGTAAGACGCCGGCGGGCGGCGCGCAACTCGCCGCCTCACCACATATTGAGCACGGCGCGGGCCTCGTCCGACATCCGGCTCGGATCCCACGGCGGATCCCACACGATGTTGACTTTGGCCTCGCGCACGCCGGGCACGCTGACGACGGCATTCTCCACCATCATCGGCAGTTCCGCCGCCGACGGGCAGTTCGGCGTGGTCAGCGTCATGTCGATCTTGACCGCACGGTCGTCGTCAATATCGACCTTGTAGATCAGCCCCAGCTCATAGATGTCGGCGGGGATTTCCGGGTCGTAGACGGTCTTGAGCGCGCCGACGATCTCGTCGGTCATACGCGCCATCTCGTCGGCGGGGATGCGCGGACGGCTGTTCCGCGGTGTCGGCGGCCGCAGCAGCGCCCGGGCTCGGGGTTTGTTTGATCGTCCATCATGCGAAGAAACCTTGAGCTTTGACCAGCGCTTGCGCCAGGCAATCGACCTCCTCACGCGTATTATACATCGCAAACGACGCGCGGCAGCTTGCGGTCACGCCGAAGCGGGCAAGAAGCGGCATCACGCAATGGGTGCCGGCGCGGACCGCAACGCCCGAGCGATCGATGATCGTCGCCACGTCGTGAGGATGCGCACCCTTGATCTCGAAGGAGACGATCGGCCCCTTGTCTTTTGTGGTGCCGAAGATGCGGAGCGAATTGATTTCCCGCAGCCGGTCGTGGGCGTAATGCATGAGGCCCGTTTCGTGGCTGCGGATCCGCTCCTTGCCGACGGACGCGACATAGTCGAGCGCGGCGCCTAGCCCGATCGCCTGCACGATCGGCGGCGTACCGGCCTCGAACTTGTAGCGGCGGGTCGCCGTAGGTGATGCGGTCCTCGGACACTTCGCGGATCATTTCGCCGCCGCCGTTGAACGGCGGCATGGCGGCGAGATGATCGTATTTGCCGTAGAGCACGCCAATTCCGGTCGGGCCGTAGAGCTTGTGGCCGGTGAACGCGTAGAAATCGCAATCGATGTCCTGCACATCGACGTCGGCGTGCACGGCGCCTTGGGCGCCGTCGACCAGCACCGGAATGCCGTGGGCGTGCGCGATCCGGGTCACCTCTTTGACCGGAACCAGCGTGCCCAGCATGTTCGACATGTGGGTGATGGCGACCATCTTGGTGCGCGGGGTGAGCAGCTTCTCGAATTCGTCGACCAGGAAATAGCCCTCGTCGTCGACCGGCGCCCATTTGATCACCGCGCCCTGACGCTCGCGCAGGAAATGCCAGGGCACGATGTTGGAATGGTGCTCCATGATCGAGAGCACGATCTCGTCGCCGGGCTTGATGCGCTCGCGGCCGAACGTATAGGCGACGAGGTTGATGGCCTCGGTCGCATTGCGGGTGAAGATGATCTCTTCCTTGCGTCCGGCATTGAGGAACGCCGCCACTTTTTCCCGCGCGCCTTCGTAGGCTTCGGTCGCCTCGTTGGCGAGATAATGCAGCCCGCGATGCACGTTGGCGTATTGCGTGGTGTAGGCCTGCTCGAGCCGGTCGAGCACCGCACGCGGCTTCTGTGCCGAGGCGGCGTTGTCGAGGTAGACGAGCGGCTTGCCGTAGACCTGCTGGCGCGAGAATCGGGAAATCCGCCCGGATGCGGTTCACGTCATAAGCCCCGTTGGTCACTGCCGGATGCATCACGCCTTCGCCCGCACCTTGAGCCACGCCGCAACCTGATCCAGCAGCGCCTCGCGCAGCCCGGCATGTTCGACGCCCTCGATTGCTTCGCCGAGGAACGCCTGAATCAGCAAAGCCTCTGCCTCGGCCTCCGGAACGCCGCGCGCCATCAGGTAGAATTTCAGGTCCCCGTCGAGCGCGCCGGCGGTAGCGCCGTGGCCGCACTGCACGTCGTCGGCAAAGATTTCCAGTTCCGGCTTGTTGTCAGCTTCGGCGCGCTCGGAGAGAAGCAGCGCCCGCGTCATCATCTTGGCGTCGGTCTTTTGCGCACCCGGGCGCACGACGATACGGCCCTGGAACACGCCGTGCGCCTCGCCGTCGAGCACGGACTTGAACACTTCCCGGCTCTGGCAATTGCGCGCGATATGGGTGGCGAGCAGCGTCGTGTCGGCGTGCTGGCGGCCCTTTATCAAGGTGGCGCCGCGAATGTTGGCGACCGTGTCTTCGCCGTCAAACTTCAAAAACAACTGATTGCGTACGACGGCGCCGCCGGCGGTGAACGTAAAGGCGTTGAAGCGCGCCTTGGCGCCGACCGCCGCCGCCAGCGTCGAGACATGCAGCGCGTCGGAGCCTTCGCCGATGATCTTGACGTGATCGACATGCGCCCGGTCGCCGACAAACAGTTCCAGCGCAGCGTTGATCTGATAGTCGCTGCCGGCCGGCCCCTCATAACTCTCGATCAGCATGGCGCGGGCGCCCTGCTCCACGACCACAAGCGACCGCACGAAGCTCGCCGCGGGCTTTTCGGAAGCGACAAACAGCAGATGCAACGGCCGCTCGATGGTCGAGCCGGCAGCGACGCGGATGACCGCGCCGTCGCCCATCAGTGCGGTATTGAGCGCAACCGCGACATCGCTTGCCGGGGCGAGTTTGCCGAGATGCGCAACAAGCGTGGCATCGTTGCCGGCGAGCGCGTCGGCAAGCGAACCGATCGACAGGCCGGGCTCAAGCGCCGCGAGTATCGGACAATTCCGGCACGAAGGCGCCATCGACGAAGACCAGCCGGCGCGCGCCAATATCGCCGAGCATTTGTCCCGCCGCCTTCGCCCGCTTCCTGGCGGCGGCATCGGGCGGCGCGGCGAGCGGCTTGGCGTCGCGCATCAGCGCGCGCAGGTCGGTGTACTTCCAGTCCTCGACGCGGCGATGCGGCAGGCCTTCCTTCGCAAACAGATCGAACGCGGCCGCGCGCTGTTGCGCAATCGCCGCGCCGCCCGGCAGCGAGGCATGGGCCTGCGCATAGGTCTGCGCCAGGGCGGTTTCCGCCGCGGTCTTCATCACCTTTACGTCGGCCATGGCATTCATACGTCTTTGCTCGCAGGGCGCCGCATCGGGCTATGCCGCCGCTTCCTGATATTCGGCATAACCGCGCGCTTCGAGTTCGAGCGCCAATTCCTTGCCGCCGGTTCTTACGATGCGGCCCTTGGAGAGCACGTGCACCACGTCCGGCACGATGTAGTTGAGCAGCCGCTGGTAGTGGGTGATCACGACGAATGACGTTTGCGGCGAGCGCAGCCGATTGACGCCTTCCGAGACGATCTTCAGCGCGTCGATGTCGAGGCCGGAATCGGTCTCGTCAAGCACGGCGAGCTTTGGCTCAAGCAGCGCCATCTGCAGAATCTCGTTGCGCTTCTTCTCGCCGCCGGAGAAGCCGACATTGACGCGCGCGGCGCAGCATTTCCTGTTCGATGCCGAGCTTCTTGGCGAGTTCGCGAACTTTCTTCAGGAACTCCGGGGTGGAAAATTCGGCCTCGCCGCGTTTCTTCCTTTGCGCATTGAGCGCGGTGCGCAGGAACGTCATGGTGGCGACGCCGGGAATTTCCAGCGGATATTGGAAGGCCAGGAACAGACCGGCCGCAGCACGCTCGTCGGGCGTCATGTCGAAAATGTTCTTGCCGTTGAACAGCACTTCACCGGACGTCGGCTCGTAGCCCGCCTTGCCGGCAAGCACATAGGCGAGCGTCGACTTTCCCGAGCCGTTCGGCCCCATGATCGCGTGGACCTCGCCGGCGTTGACGGTCAGATCCAGCCCTTTGAGAATTTCCCGGCCGTCGATCTCGACGTGGAGGTCTTTGATTTCAAGCAACGGCATCGAACCGCACTGCCTTTCCGTTCCATTTGTCGTTTCTTCCGAGGAGGCCGCTCAACCTAGCCGACCGAGCCCTCAAGGCTGACCGAGATCAGCTTCTGCGCCTCGACCGCAAATTCCATCGGCAATTGCTGCAGCACGTCCTTGACGAAGCCGTTGACGACGAGCGCCGTCGCCTCCTCCGCCGACAGCCCGCGCTGCATGCAGTAGAACAGCATCTCCTCGGAAATCTTCGAGGTCGTCGCCTCGTGCTCGAACACGGTCGAGGAGTTTTTGGTCTCGATGTACGGCACGGTGTGCGCGCCGCACTTGTCGCCGATCAGAAGCGAGTCGCAATTGGTGAAGTTGCGCGCGCCGGTGGCGCGGCGATGCGAGGTGACGAGCCCGCGATAGGTGTTGTTGGAGTGGCCGGCGGCGATGCCCTTACTGATGATGCGGCTCGTCGAGTTCTTGCCGAGATGCAGCATCTTGGTGCCGGAATCGACCTGCTGGTAGCCGTTGGAGATCGCGATCGAATAGAACTCGCCGCGCGAATTGTCGCCGCGCAGGATACAGCTCGGATATTTCCAGGTGATGGCCGAGCCAGTTTCCACCTGCGTCCAGGAAATCTTGGCGTTCCGACCGCGGCAATCGCCGCGCTTGGTCACGAAATTGTAAATGCCGCCGCGGCCGGCGGCGTCGCCGGGATACCAGTTCTGGATGGTCGAATATTTGATTTCAGCATCGTCGAGCGCGACCAGCTCGACCACCGCCGCATGAAGCTGGTTCTCGTCGCGCATCGGCGCCGTGCAGCCTTCGAGATAGCTCACGTAGGAGCCCTTGTCGGCGATGATCAGCGTGCGCTCGAACTGGCCGGTATTCTTCTCATTGATGCGGAAATAGGTGGAAAGCTCCATCGGGCAGCGCACGCCCGGCGGCACGTAGACAAACGAGCCGTCGGAGAACACCGCCGAATTCAGCGTGGCGAAGAAATTATCGCTGATCGGCACCACCGTGCCGAGATACTTCTTCACCAGCTCGGGATGCTCGTGCACCGCTTCCGAAATCGGCATGAACAGCACGCCGGCCTTGGCGAGCTCCGCCTTGAACGTCGTCGCCACCGAAACGGAATCGAACACCGCGTCGACGGCGACGCGGCCATAACTGCCGCCCTCACCTGCTTCAGTGTCCTCCCCCTCGCTTCCCTCCCCCGCTTGCGGGGGAGGGTTAGGGTGGGGGTTCTTCTGGATGCCGAGCAGCGCCTCGCGCTCGCGCAACGGAATGCCGAGTTTCTCGTAGGTGCGCAGAATTTCCGGATCGATCTCGTCGAGTGATTTCGGCCCGTCCTTCTTCTTCGGTGCGGAGTAGTAATAGAGGTCCTGGTAGTCGATCGGACCGTATTCGACCTTGGCCCATTTCGGCTCGCGCATGGTCAGCCAGCGCTTGTAGGCATCGAGCCGCCAAGCCAGCATCCATTCGGGCTCGTTCTTCTTCGCCGAGATAAACCGGATCGTATCTTCGGACAGGCCCTTCGGGGCCTTGTCGGATTCGATCAGCGTCTCAAAGCCATACTTATACTGATCGACGTCGATACTGCGGACCTGATCGACGGTCTCTTGCACTGCCGGCATTCGTCCCTCCGCTCACGGTTTCAAGGACCGCGGGTTGGATTAAGTCGGTATGGTGATGATGTTACCTGGGTTCGGTTCGTCCTGTTCCCTGGTGACTCAATTCCTTAGTTGCGCAATTACGGCCGCTTGAACCATTCCAAACGGCCTTAAATCGTTCGGTTGTGCAGCCGGTTACGCCGCGATCCCTGGCTCCTTAGATAGTGCACTTGCGAGCTTTCTCCAAGCGCCAAGGAAGCGTTCGACGTCGGCTTTTGTGGTCGTCCAGCCGAGGCTGACGCGAACGGCGCCGCGGATGAGCGGGGGCGAAACCCCCATGGCGGCAAGGACATGGGAGGGTTGCACCTTCCCGGACGAGCAGGCGGCGCCTGAGGAAACCGCCACGCCATCGAGGTCGAAGGCGATCACTGCGGTCTCGGCTTTTACGCCTGCCAACGCAAACAGGGTCGTATTCGGCAGCCGCTCGGCGCTGTCGCTGAAAATAATTGCCTGCGGAGAGATCGCGCGGAGACCTTCTTCGAGGATGTCCCGAAGTCCGCGCATGTGCGCGGCTTCTTCGGCAAGCTGCCGATGCGCCACCTCTGCTGCCGCACCGAACGCCACGATCCCGGCGACGTTTTCGGTCCCGGCCCGCGCGCCGCGCTCCTGGCCACCACCGCGAATGAGCGGATCGGAGAAATGAATGTCCTCGCGGCCCCGCACCAGTGCGCCGACGCCTTTAAGTCCGCCGATCTTGTGGCCCGAAAGCGTCAACAAGTCCGCGCCGAGCGCACCGATATTGAATGCAATGCGTCCGGCCGCCTGTACAGCATCGACATGCAGCAATCCGCCGGCCGCATGCACGATTGCAGCGGCTTCCGCAACGGGCTGCACCACACCGGTCTCATTATTGGCGAGCATGAGCGAGACGAGCGGCCGAGAAGCCTTGGAAACGGCGTCCGCAAGCGCCGCAAGGTTGACGCGGCCGTCCACATCGACGGCAATGTCCTCGATCGCGTCGCGTGAAAATCTGCCGCCCGCGCGCACCGAGGAATGCTCGATCGCAGACATCAAGAGTTTGTCGCGTGGCCGCTTCTCGCCCGCTGTCTCGATCGCCGGCGCCAACGCCAACATGTTGGCTTCGGTGCCGCTGCCGGTGAAAATCACATCTGCCGGCCGCGCCCCGGCGAGCTGCGCCACCTGCTCTCGGGCCCGCTCCACGAGCCTCCGTGCCGCGCGCCCCTCGGCATGCACCGAGGATGGATTACCGGTAACCGCCAGCGCATCGGCCAACGCCGCCAACGCCTCCGGCCGCAGCGGCGTGGTCGCGTTCCAATCGAAATAACTGCGATCTGCCATCTTGCTATTGCCAACTTGCTATTGCCAACGCCTGCCGGCGCCACTCCACTCATTCCCCCGGAAGCGGGAATCCAGCAGGCCGCCCCGGCTTGTCGGGCTTCATGTGGGTCCCCACCTTCGGGGGGACGAGCGGATCACAGATAGCAAGGCGCCTCTCGTTACGCTTGCTTTTTGTCCCCTGGCCTGTGCTAAAAGTCGCCAGCTTAAATGTTCGCCGGCTGAAGGCACGCCGCCAGTTCCAAAACTTAAGTTGTTATAGTCACTTACGTGCGCCACTGGCGCCGTCAAGCGTACCCCCAAGGCGTCGCTCAAACCCGCTTCAAACCGATTAAGGACTTAAAGAAAAATGCCCGAGGTCATCTTCACCGGCCCAGCTGGCCGCATTGAGGGCCGTTATCACCCCGCGCGGCAAAAGAATGCGCCGATCGGCATCGTGCTGCACCCGCACCCGCAGTTCGGCGGCACGATGAACCATCAGATCGTGTACCAGCTCTATTACTCGTTCGTGCACCGGAACTTTTCCGCACTGCGCTTTAACTTCCGCGGCGTCGGACGGAGCCAGGGCGGGTTCGACCACGGCATCGGCGAACTTTCAGACGCCGCCTCCGCGCTCGACTGGGCGCAATCGGTCAACCCTGAAGCGCGCAGCTGCTGGATTGCGGGCTTTTCGTTCGGCGCCTGGATCGGCATGCAGCTCCTGATGCGCCGGCCGGAAATCGAGGGCTTCATCTCGATCGCGCCGCCCGCCAATCTCTACGACTTTTCATTCCTCGCCCCCTGCCCGTCTTCCGGCCTGATCATCCACGGCGACAAGGACGCGGTCGTGCCGCATCGCGATGTCACCACGCTGGTGGAGAAGCTAAAGACGCAAAAGGGCATCGTCATCGAGCAGAAGGTCGTGCCCGGCGCCAACCACTTCTTCGACGGCAAGGTCGACGCGCTGATGACCTCGATCAGCGGCTATCTCGACAAGCGGCTCGGCACCAAGAGCGGACGCGCGACCACAGCGGCGTAGCTCCTGCCCTTGCGGCGCGCGGCGGGTTACCGAAGACTTTCGCTCGGTTTCTGCGCGTAATCCATTCAGTGCGATGTCCCGCGTGCGGCGTTCGTGCGAGCCAGCCACGCGGCAATTTGATGAATAAGCCGACACCGCTAACTGAAAATCACAGCTCTCTTCGAGCACTCAGCGCGCCAGCAAAGTTTGCTCAGACGGCGACTATTGCGCTGTTTGCGACCATTGTTACGAGCGTTGCGTCGCCGACGACCCAAGCCCAGGAAGCGCCAGGTTCGGCGCTGAGCGCTTCACCGATCGTGGTCAAAGCGCCTGCAGCGACAGACACCCCCGCGGCGGCACCGCCCGCAAGCACACCGCCAGCATCCACATTCGACGCCAAGTTCGGCGTTGGCGGCACCACCGACTACAATTACCGCGGCTACACGCTTTCGGATCACCTGCCGAGCGCCTCGGCCAATGTCGAAGCGACCTATAATATTTTGTTCGCCAGCGTGAATACGGCTTCGGTGCAGATGCCGAACCTGTCGCATTTTCAGATGACCGATACGGTCGGCATCCGGCCGGCAATTGGAGCGGTCACGGTTGAAACCGGCGTTGCCTACTACAGCTATCCGGGAGGCTCGAACGATCCGGGCTATGCAGAGCTTTATGTATCGCCCACATACGCCGTTACGCCCAAACTTGCTGTCGCGCTGAATGCTTATTACGCGCCGGATTATTATCGCATGGGGATCTGGGAGAACTACGACTCGATCACCGCCAAATATGACATCGGCCGGGGCCTGTCGTTCTCGGCCGAGCTCGGCCACCAAATTTTCAGCTCAACGAGAGCGACGGCAACGTCTCCCGGTCTCGCACTGCCCGATTACACCTATGGCAATGTCGGATTTTCCTATACCCACAAGTCCCTGACCTTCGATTTGCGTTACCACGCAACGACGCTGTCCAAACAAGCCTGCTTTCTGATCACCGGAACGGGATCGGCAACAGCAGGCTCAAACGGCTGCAATCCGGCCGTTATCGCGACATTGTCCTGGAACGCGGGCCTGTCCGGCGTGAAATCAGCGCTGGCCGGCTTCAAATGAGGCCGCGATCCATTCTCTCTAATCCGCCTCAGTCAATCGCGCCATGCGCTCGTCATCGCGAGCGGAGCGAAGAGGACGCGATGCCGTTAATTGCCGAAGATCGAATCATAAAGCAGCTTGAAGTTAAGGACGAGAATGATTGCCGCAACGATCCACGACAAAATCGCAACTCCGCGTGAAATCGCGAGGTCGCCCATCTTCTTCCTGTCCGAAACGAATTGCACGAGCGGAATTACCGCAAACGGCAATTGCATCGAAAGGACGACTTGGCTGAAAATCAACAGGTTGCCGCTGCCCTTCTCACCGTATATCGCGGTTATGATGATCACTGGAACGATGGCAATGCCACGCGTAATTAATCGTCTTACCCAGTGCGGAATACGCAGGCGCAGAAAGCCTTCCATGACGATCTGGCCTGCCAGAGTTGCGGTCACAGTCGAGTTGACCCCGGACGCGAGCAGCGCGATTGCGAAAAGGAAGGACCCGATGCCGAGGCCCAGCAGCGGCGACAACAACTTAAAGGCTTGACCAATATCGGCAATGTCCTGATGGCCACTGGTGTGGAAAGCGACGGCCGAGACGATCAAGATTGCTGCATTGACGAACAGTGCCAGCATCAGTGCAATGGTTGAGTCCGTTACCGCCCATTTGATGGCGTCGCGCTTTCCCTCGTCGGTTTTGGCATAGTCGCGGGTCTGCACGATCGAGGAATGTAAGTAGAGATTATGCGGCATCACAGTGGCGCCGATGATGCCAATCGCGACATAGAGCATCGCCGGATTGGTTACGATCTCCGGCGATGGAATGAATAAATTTTTGAGCAGTTCACCTGCTGGCGGCGCCGCGGCAATGATCTGGATCGTGAAGCATGCAAATATCACAACGAGCAGCGCAATGATGAAAGCTTCTAGGAAACGGAACCCGCTGTTCATCAAGAACAACAGCAAAAAGGCGTCGAGCCCGGCGATCGCTGCACCGGCAATCAGCGGAATGTTGAAGAGGAGCTGAAGAGCGATTGCTGTTCCGATCACTTCGGCCAAGTCGCAGGCGATGATCGCCAATTCGCAGGCAATCCACAGCAGCAGATTGATCGGCCTCGGGTAATAGGCGCGGCAGGCTTGTGCAAGATCACGGCCGGTGACGATGCCGAGCCTCGCGGCAAGGGCCTGCAGCAGAATCGCCATCAGGTTCGACAGCATAATGATGAAAAGGAGCGTGTAGCCGAATGAGGCGCCGCCGGCGAGATCGGTCGCCCAATTGCCTGGGTCCATGTAGCCGACCGAGACCATGTAGCCCGGCCCCATGAAAACGAACATGCGCCGAAACCAGACCGCCGACTGCGGCACTGCTATCGAGCCATAAACCTCGGGCAGACTCGGTTCGTTCTCATCGTCCAGCCGCGAAAATCTCCATTTGGATCGCGGAACGGCACCCTGCAGATCGGACATGCCGGCACTCCCTGCCACAAATATTCAATCCTCACAGTAGCCACGTATCGATAATATGCAATACGCTACAATTCGGTGTGTCGGCATAATATTGCGGTTGTTTGACGGATTTGCAATCCCGGCAGTAGGAGGCGTTACGTCAGCGCGAAGGGCGCAGGCCGTTGCAGAATTGGCCACCTGAGAGCGAAGAAGTCGTGGGCGAAAGCCTGTGCGCGATATTCGCGTGCGATCCAAATTAGGCGGAAAATATCAAGCTCGACCACGCAAGAAGCGGGAAAACGCCTGAAGCGTCGCTTCCGACACATAATGCTCGATGCCTTCGGCATCGGCCTCGGCGGATTCTACTGGCACTCCTATCGCGCGAAGAACGTCGACAACGAGCCGATGACGAGCGCGGACTCTTTGCGCCAGCGCCTCACCCTTCTCCGTTAAAAATACCCCGCGATATGGGCGCGCGGTCGCCAACCCTGTCCGCTTCAAGCGAGAAACGGTCTTAATTGCCGTGGCATGGGAGACGCCGAGCCGGCGCGCGATGTCGGTCGGCCGCGCCTCGCCTTCATTGGCCAGCAGGTCCGCAATCAACTCAACATAGTCTTCCAGCAGCGCTGTCGATTGGGCCGATCGGGTCTTACCGAAACGGCTCGCTTGGATTAGCTCCGCCGGTAACGCCGTCGCGGCACCGCGATGCTTTGGCCTCACGTCGCTCGAAGCGTTTGATCTCATTTCGGCGGCCACACTTACTCGGACCAATTGTGTTGCACGATGAGCACGCTTTGCTTTTGATGTCAAAATAGAGCCTTGGCTACATCTATGACCATTGACAACCGAAGCACGGCCCTTAGCCTGTAGCCTATGCTACACCTTCCGGTAGGTGATCGAAGGCGTGACCGGCAAGGGTGAAGGGGGCCGTGTTGTGCGTGCAATCTGGTTTGCAGTTTGCGCCATGATGTTTGTTGCCACGGCGCAGATGCCTACAGCCGTCGCTGCGGACCTGTTGGTGAAAGCAGCACCATCGTCTCCAGCCTATGACCGGAGCGGTTTCTATGCCGGCATGAACATGGGTTACACCTTGGGCAGATCGAACTGGACGGCAGCGCCAGGCCTCAGCGGGGCACTCGACATGTTTCAGTCGTTCGATCTCTTCAAAGGGACGGGAAGTTTTTCCACCGGACTGCAAGCTGGCTACAATTACATGCTGCCGAACCGGTTCGTCGTTGGTGCCGAGGTCGACGCGTCGTTTCCAAGTATTGAAAATCCCGACGGCATTTCTATCGGCGGCACCTCAACATTATCCTCGCCATTTGGTGCCGAGAGCTACAGCGAGACAGTGCTTTCTTCCGGTACCGTGCGTGGCCGCATCGGCTATGCACCGGCGAACTGGCTGTTTTATGCGACGGGGGGCTTTGCCTGGACGTATGATCGGCTGACTCTGACCCAACTGGCCACCGGCGCCACTGACATGCCGTTTTTGTGGCGCTTGGGATGGACGGCCGGTGTCGGCGTCGAGGCTCCAGTGGCGCCGCACTGGACTGCGCGGCTGGAATACCTTTTCACAGACTATGGCAGCAGCAGCGTGTTGTTCGCCAATGCGGGTCAGCGGTTCAATTCGGATTTGTCGCTGCAGGTTCTGCGTGCCGGCTTGAATTATCGTTTCGGCGACGACGTGGCTTCGTCAACCGTATCGTCGTCTACACCGGACCCGGATATCGTCAATTTTCACGGCCAGACCACTTTCACTTGGCAGGGATATCCGGCGTTCCGATCGCCCTATGAGGGTACCAACAGTCTTCCTGGTGACGGCTTGGGTCGTGAAACCTGGGACGCCACGTTGTTTGCGGGTATTCGGCTGTGGCGGGGCGCAGAGCTATGGCTCAATCCCGAGATCGACCAGGGATTCGGGATCGGCAACACGCTCGGTATCGCCGGTTATACGAGCGGCGAAGCCTACAAGATCGGTTTTGCCTATCCCTATACGCGATTACAGCGCGCCTTCATCCGTCAAACCATCGATCTTGGCGGGGACTCGCAGAAGGTGGACGCGGGGATCAATCAGTTTGCCGGGAGCCAAACCGCTGATCGCCTCGTGCTAACGGTGGGAAAATTCAGTGTCGCCGATGTCTTCGACAACAACAAATATGCCCACGATCCGCGCAATGACTTCTTGAACTGGTCAGTCGTCGATACCGGAACGTTCGATTACGCGGCCGAACCATGGGGCTACACGCTCGGCGCCGCCGCCGAGTGGTATCATGGCGGCTGGACATTGCGCGGCGGCCTATTCGATCTGTCGATCCTCCCCAACAATCTCGAACTCGATCCGACATTCGGCCAGTTCCAATGGGTCGGCGAAATCGAGCGCCGCTTCGACCTGTGGGGGCATCCTGACAAGATCGCAGTTACCGGATTTCTCAGTCGCGGGCGCATGGGCAGCTATCAGGACGCAATCGCACTGGCGCAGATCACCGGCGGCCCGGCCGATATTTCCGCGGTCCGGCAATATCGCAGTCGCGGCGGGTTGAGCATGAATATCGAGCAGGAAATCACATCCGATCTAGGCGCGTTCGTCCGCGCCGGTATCGCCAATGGCGATATCGAGCCTTACGAGTTTACCGACATTGATCGGACCGTAGCGGCCGGATTGTCGCTCAACGGCGCGCAATGGGGCCGTCCCGACGATACGATCGGAGTGGCCGGCGTCATCAATGGCATTTCGGGCGAGCACGAAGCCTTTTTCAACGCTGGCGGGCTCGGCATTCTGATTGGCGATGGACAACTGCCGCATCCTGGAATGGAGCAGATCGTCGAAGCGTATTACAGCTACGCCGTCACGTCTTCGACGAAAGTCACCTTCGACTATCAGTTTATCGCGAACCCTGCCTACAACATCGACCGCGGCCCGGTTTCCGTCTTTGGCGCGCGATTGCATAGCGCATTTTGAAGGAAGGTCGCGCACAAACCTTGTAGCCGACAAATCACGCGCGTCTCTCGCGATCAGCGGCTTGCGCCGCCAGATTAAGATCGCCAAATGAAAAGACATCTTATAAGCTCGGTATCCAGGATTCTTCGAAGTGCTTGCGTATTGCTGACAGTCGCGTTGTGGACAGTAACCATCGCGACCGATCCGACGCCCGGCGCGATCGGCGCGGCCGCCGTCCTGACCGCAATTGTCGCTTTCATGGCGGTTTTAACGTTGAGCGAGTAACGTGAAAGCTAGCGTCACAGTCGTGGCTGGCGACGGCGAGCTTAACCCTTTCCTTAACGATTACTTGCCGCTCGCGCCAGGGTCTTGCCAGCACGCCGCCGCAGAGCGGGCGCGGCACGCCGGTGGTGCCGGGGAAGGTGATCGGCAGACCGTGCAGACTGCGCACCGCCAAGTAGGCGAAGGCTTGTGCCTCGAGCGAGTTGATCGACCAGCCGGCGTCGTGCGCGGTTTCGACCCGCGCCGGCGCGACGCGCTCGGCGAGCATGCGCAGCAGCGTCGGGTTGCCAGGACGATGGCGACGCCATTTGCGGTATCTTTGGTTGAATCAGCCGGTGGACCTGTTACACCAGCGCCGCCGCTTATTCACCGTCATCCTGAGGTGGCCGCAAGGCGGCCGTCAAAGGATGAACGGCCGAGGCGCCCGGGCCGTCGCCCTTCGAGGCTCGCGGAGTTTATCATCGGGCCGACCACTTCGGGTCGGATCCGTTGGCTCGCATCTCAGAGTGACGGAACATATATCGCCGGAACGCGATGAGCACTTACAAGTCCGATTTTCTCAACGTCCTCGCCAGCCGGGGCTTCATCCACCAGGTCTCGGAACCCGATGCGCTGGATGCGCTCGCGCGCTCGTCAACCATTACCGCCTATATCGGTTTCGACTGCACCGCACGGTCGCTTCATGTCGGCTCGCTGCTGCCGATCATGCTGCTGTACTGGCTGCAGCAGACCGGCCACCGGCCGATCGCACTGATGGGCGGCGGCACTACGCGCGTCGGCGATCCGTCGGGAAAGGACGAAAGCCGCCGGCTGCTCACCGACGAAGAGATCAACGAAAACCTGAAGGGCATTCGCGCGGTCTTCGACAAGTTCCTGAAATTCGAAGGCGGCGGCGGCAACGCCATCATGGCCAACAACGCCGACTGGCTCAACAGGCTCAACTATGTCGATTTTCTTCGTGACGTCGGCCGACACTTCTCAATTAACCGGATGCTGGCGTTCGATTCGGTCAAGCTTCGGCTCGAGCGCCAGCAGGAATTGTCGTTTCTCGAATTCAACTACATGATCCTGCAGGCGTACGACTTCGTCGAACTGCATCGCCGGCACGGCTGCGCGTTGCAGATGGGCGGCTCCGATCAGTGGGGCAACATCGTCAATGGCATCGATCTCGGCCGCCGTCTGCACAACGCGCAACTCTTCGCGCTGACCTCGCCGCTGATCACCACGTCGTCGGGCGCGAAGATGGGCAAGACTGCCGCCGGCGCGGTGTGGCTCAACGCCAACCTGGTGAGCCCGTACGAATATTGGCAATACTGGCGCAACACCGAGGATGCCGATGTCGAGCGGTTCCTCAAGTTGTTCACCGTGCTGCCACTCGACGAGATCGAACGTCTCGCGGCACTCAAGGGCGCGGACGTCAACGAAGCGAAGAAAATTCTCGCGACGGAAGCGACGGCGCTCGTGCACGGCCGTGCGGCGGGCGAAGAAGCAGCCGGCACCGCGCGCACTACCTTCGAAGAAGGTGGTCTCGGCACCAACCTGCCGACAGTGGAGATGCCGAGCTATTTACGAGAAAAGTTTTTCCAAGATATCGGCCTCCCGGCGATGGTCGCTGCCCAATTAGTTGGCTTCGCTAAGTCTAACGGTGAAGCGGCTCGATTGATCGATGGACGTGGCCTGCGTATCAATGACGTGATCGTCGATCGAAAAACCATGATGCTAACGCCTTCGCACATAACGCCCGAAGGCGTGATCAAGCTCTCGCTCGGCCGAAAGCGTCACGTGCTACTGAAGCCGGTATGAGCTCAGCGAAATTGGGTGGGAACCCTATCAACGCCAGTATCGTCACCGTTGGCCGGAAATTCGAACACCTTGCGCAGCAGTCCCGGGGCGAGCGCTGAAATCGGGTTGATGCGCAGCTGCGGACTGCCTGGCCGGCCCACCACTTCGTAGGTGATGCCGACCAGTCCCTCTTTCTCGCCGCCGAGGAACAGCCCGAGCAGCGGCAGCTGGCCGAGCAGATTGTTGGGTCCGTAGAGCGGAACCAACGTGCCGTGCAGGTGCACGTCGTCGCGCGTGTAGTCAACGACACCGTCGATGGTGCCGCCGAGGATCGGTCCTCTTACGACGCCGTCGCGCAGAGCGACCCGGCCTGGCATGCGGGTGAAGTCGACCCGCATGTTGGAGAAATCCATGGCGTTGCCGCCGCGGCGCGGTTGGCCGCCGGTCGAGACCGCGCGCTCGAGCTGGGTCTCGTCGTGGATGGTAAAATTGTGCGCGCTGAGCATGCCTTGTTGCGCGGTGCTGTCGGCCGACGGCGCCTCGATCGCGACCGCCACCTGGCCGCCGGTCATGCGGGTGTAGACATCGGTGAAGCGAAAGAACGCACCGGCATCGCTGCTTTCCAGATAAACCAGCTGGCGGCCGCTGCTGCGCCCGCGCAGATCGCCGGTCAGGGTGGCGTCGCGCCCGATCTTGGCGTTCAGGCCGAAGCTGCGAATTTCGCCGGCGCGGCGCGACAGCTTGAGATCGACGCTGCGCAACGCCTCGCCGTTAAAGCCGACCACCGCGCCGAGTTTCATATCAACGTCGACATCCACCGCCCGACGTTTGCCATTCGCGTGCGACGACGCCGCGCCGGCTGCAGTCTTGACGAAGCCGCGTCCATCGTAGACGTCGCCGCGCATGACGACCCGCAATGCCCCGTCGCCGGAGCGGTCGATCTTGAGGCTGGCGCGGTCGCCGTCGGAGAAGCCATAGGCGGGGAAACGCGCCGACTGCACTTCGCCCGAACCGTCGAGCTCGATTGATCCTTTCACGCCGCCGCCGGAGCCTTCGATGAGCAGATCGTCGATCCGGATCGATTGCGGCTTGGTCGTCAGCGTGAAGGTTGCCCGCGCCGGTTTGCCCGACGGCTTGGTCCAGCCCGGCAGCAGGCCGTCAATCTGCGCCGGCGTAAGATCGGCATCGACGGTGAAGCGACCCTCGCGTTCGGATGTCATGGCGACACGGCCTGACAGCCGGATCGGAATTGCGCCGGCAATCGCGTCGCCGACATCGAAGCCGAGATTATTGCGCGCCGCCTCGTCGAGCATGCCGGTGATGCGGATTTCCGCGTCGGCGTCACCGCGCGCCTTGCGATACTCGAGACTGACCGGGGTGCTGCCGATCTTCACATCGCCCTTGAGCTGGAAGCCCTGCGGCGTAGCGGTCGCCCGCAATAGCGCGGCGTCGACCTTCTGTCCCATGATCATGCGGTCGGCGGAAAAATTGGTGGCGTCGACCGTGATTGCGTAAGTGGTCGATCCCGCCGGCAGATGGGACTTGATCGGCATCCCGAGCGTGACTTGCGCGCTCACCGTCCCGCGGATGGTCGACGGATCGAAGGGCACGTCGGCAATGTCGCGCAGACGTTCGGTGCGCAGCAGTTCCGCCGCGGCCGGCGCCGGCCCGTCGAGCTTGAACCGCACGCGCGCCTGCGGCGGGTGCACGTCCGTATCGGGTACCTCGAACGTGCCGGAAGACAGGACAAGCTTGCGCCCGGACGGCAGATCAGCGGTTGCCTTGCTGACCGCCACGACGGCGTTACGTCCAACAATACGTATGTTGAGATCGGCATCGCGCAGTGCCGGCAGGTTATCCACCGGCCGCAGCACGCAGCCCGTCGCCAGCGCTTCGATTGACAATCCGTCGTTGGGAACCGGCGGGCCGCCGGCCTTGAGCGTATCGAACGGCGCGTTCACCGCAATCACGATGCGCTCGACGGTGCCGCTGAGAAGGTGCTCGTTGAACCAGCCACGCACTTGCGGATTGATAAAAATCGGCCAAATCCGTTTCAGGGATTCGACCGGCATGCGCGTGCCGGCAAAACCAGCTGTCAAGCGCGCGGCACCGCCTGAAAAATCCATGTTGCCGGACATGGCGACACCGACGCTGGTGTTGCCGATATCGCCTTCGTCCATGACGAAGCGCTGCTTGCCGGCGTCGTAGCGACCGCTCACGGCAATGCGGTTCAGGACTAAAGGCGGATCGCTGGCCGCACCAGGAGCGGTCAACACGATCGTGCCGCCGCCGACCTTGAACGACCAGACGCCGCCGGCCTCGGGCGGCACTTCGATCTGTCCCAGGAGCGTGACGCGGGCGCCGCCGGAAAGAATCTGGAACGGTACCGACAACAGATGGGTCCCGGCTTCCCAATTCAGTTTGAACTCGGCGCGATCGAACGTGAGGCGGCTGTCGTCGTCATTCGCATACTCGATCGAGCCGGTCTCGGCAACGAGGCGGGCGGTGGCGATCTGCGGCAATCCGTCGGGGCCGATCTCGCCATCGATGCTCGCGGACAATGTCGCGTCAACCCGGACATTGCCGTCGTCAAGACGCGTCACCAGGAGAAGGTCGCTGGCGGAGACGCGGCGAGCTTGAATTTGAATCCTTCGGTAGCCCTGACGGGTTGGCGTCACCACCGCGACCAGGCCCCACGGCCGCGCCGGATTGTCAGAGCCGACGCTGACTTCGACACCGCCGTGCGTGCGCTCGACGCTGAGGTTGATATCCTTAAGCGTCCAGTGCTTGCCGGTGCGCTTGTCGTCGACCGTCAGATTGCCGTTCTTGAGCCCGAGCTCGCGCAGGTCGTGGCCGTCGAGCCCACTCTGGCTGATGCCGTCGATCCAGGACAACAGCGCCGCGAACACGTCGCGGGCGCGGCGCGAGGCGACCGGCTGGACCGGTATTGAAGCCGTTTGCTCGTTGGCTTTTTCCTGGGCAGCGCGCAACAGCGCGGCAGCGGAAACCGGTGCCGAGGCCGTGGCAATCGGACGTTTGTCAGCGCCGGCAAAGACCGTGACTTCGCCATCCTGCTCGATGCGCACGGCCATCTCGGCACCGACGAGATTGAGGCTTTCGGCGCGCAGGTGTCCGCTCAAGAGGCCTGAGCCGGACACGCGGACCTCGGCTTTTGGTGCGCTGGCCACGACAGTCCCGTCCGCATCGCGCACGACAATGTCGCGGATACGTACCGCAGTGGCGCCATTTTCGGTGCGTTCGATCTGGGTGCCGCCGACCGAGACGTGGTGATGACTGCCGAAATTCTCCTCGATCGCGGAGGCAAGCCACGGTGTCGCCACGTCAAGCTGAATTGGTCCGCTCGCAAGCCGCCACCACAGTGTGAGAAAGCCCGCCGCGACGAGCACACAGACGACCCCAATGCCGATCGCCGAGCGGCGGATCCATGTCTGATGACGCGCAAAGAACGCCGACAACGGCCGGAAGGGCGAAACGCGCGGGACATCGCTGGCGCGGAGCGCGCCGTCGGTCGCGGCAGAGCGTATCCTTCGCCGCAGATGAACGACCGACCTCCATCGCGGAAGCGCGGCCCGCTGCCTTTGCTGGCTGATCATGCCCCCTCGGCTGGCCCCTCGTCCGCGGTGATTTCAGAATAACCCGGCGCCATCGACCCCGTCCACGAGCGCGCGTATTCTGGCGGCGCACAATGCCGCTTTGAAAGCGTCGAAAGGAAGGCGCATGTCCACCAAGCTCGACCCCGGCACCAAGGCCCCCGCGTTCACATTGCCCCGGGATGGAGGCGGCACTGTCTCGCTGGCCGATTTCGCCGGCCGCAAGCTGGTACTGTATTTCTATCCGAAGGCGGATACGCCCGGCTGTACCAAAGAGGCCATCGACTTCTCCCGCCTCAAGACCGCTTTTGCGAAAGTCGATACCGACATCCTCGGCGTGTCGGCCGACCCGGTACCGGCACAGGACAAATTCAAATCCAAGCACAAACTCTCGATCGCACTGGCGTCCGACGAAAAGCATCGGATGCTGGAAGCCTATGGTGTCTGGGGGGAGAAGTCGATGTACGGGCGGAAGTTCATGGGGGTCGTGCGAACCACCGTCCTGATCGGGCCAGACCAACGTCTTGCCCGTGTGTGGCCGAAAGTCTCGGTCGAAGGACACGCCGAAGAGGTGCTGGCGGCCGCCAAGTCGCTTTGAAGCAAGTCGCTATGAAGCATGACCTCGTTCCAAAAACCGGCGGTTACCGTCGCGGTAAGGTTCGAAATTGCCGAAGCATTTACCCCAGGTCACAAAATGTCAGCCGCAATTTGCGGAATATTAACCATACGGCGCTCAAATGCCTTTCCGGGCGAGCCGGACCAAACAACCGGCTCTTGTGGGAGCGTCAATGTCGGGTGGGAAAGCGACTCAGTCGCGTGAAGTCGTGCGCTTTCAAGGGCACGGCGTTCCGCGTGAGCGAAGCGTAAGCCGAGCAGCTTCTGGTTACACATTCGCCCATGCCGGGCGGCAGATTCGATTCGGACCGGTCGCGTTCTGGATCGCCGTCGGCACGGTGGTGATCATGGCCGGCTGGTCGTTGACCGCCGCCACTTATTTCGCCTTCCGCGAGGACGTTCTCCGAGGTCTCCTCGCCCGCCAGGCCGAACAGCAATACGCCTATGAGGACCGTATCGCTGAACTGCGTGCCCGCCTTGACCGCACCACGAGCCGCCAGCTGCTCGATCAGGAACAGTTCCAGCAAAAGCTCGACGACCTGCTGCGCCGCCAAAGCACGCTGGAGTTGCGGGCGTCAGCTTTGGTTGGCATCGTCGATCCCGTGGCGACCGGTTCGATCAGGCCGCCAGCACGTGGCGGCTCGGAAGCGACGTTTAGCAGCCCGTCCCGTCGCGACCGGCAGTCGTTCCTTGATCCCGATTGGATGCAGACCAACCGCAAAACCGGCAAAGGTGGGGATGTTACCGCCAAGCTCGCGCGCGCCGAAACCGCTCTTGAGCGCGTCGAGCGACGCCAGACGCTGGCGCTCACGCAAATTGAGGAACGCTACGAGGGCAGAGCCCGCCGACTGCGGAATGTATTTGCCGAGCTTGGTCTGAAGATCAACGCGCCGCCGGCGGCGGCAAGCGGCGGACCATTCGTCCCGGTCAAACTGCCTGGCGAAAGCAACACGTTCGAGCGCGAGCTCATGCGCCTCAACATCGCGCGCGCCCAGACCGAACAGTTGAACCGTGCGCTGGTCTACATTCCGGTGCGCAAGCCGGTGAGCGGCGACATCGATATGTCCTCACCGTTCGGTGTACGGATTGATCCGTTTCTGCGCATCCCGGCAATGCACACCGGCCTCGATTTCCGCGGCGAAGTCGGCGACCCGATCCGGGCGACCGCCGCAGGAACCGTCACCAACGCCGGCTGGACCGGCGGGTACGGCAAGATGGTCGAGATCGATCACGGCAACGGGCTTGCGACCCGCTATGGCCATCTCTCGCAGATCGACGTCGACGTCGGCGACAAGGTTCGGGTTGGCCAGGTCGTCGGCCGTCTCGGCTCGACCGGACGCTCGACTGGCCCGCACGTGCACTACGAAACCCGCATCGACGGCGAGGCAGTTGATCCGCTGAAATTCCTCAATGCCGGCGCCAGGCTCGAAGGTACGACGACCCAATAGCGCTTTGCTATAGCGATCACGGATAGCGAACCGTGTATCGCTATTCCCGAGTTTGCTTGTTACGACTTTCCGATCATCGCTTCACCGTTGCTTTTGGCGCGACATGATCCGTGTCCATCATCTGAACAATTCACGCAGCCAGCGCGTTCTCTGGTTGCTCGAAGAAACCGGCACACCGTACGAAGTCGTGCGCTACGAGCGTGACCGGCGGACGATGCTGGCGCCGAAGGAACTGCGCCGCGTCCATCCGCTCGGCAAATCGCCGATCCTCGAAGACAACGACAAAAAATTCGCCGAGACCGGACTGATCGTCGAATATCTGGTCGAGCGTTATGGCTCCGATCTGGCACCGTCGCGTCATGCGGACCTTTATTGGCGCTACAAATACTGGCTGCATTACGCCGAAGGCTCGCTGATGCCGCCGCTGCTGCTCAAGCTTGTCCTCGACCGCCTTGGATTTTTGGCGTTCCCGGCGAGAGGCTTCGTCAGATCGCAGCTGAAGCTTCACCTGGATTATCTGGAGGGCGAACTAACGGTGTCGCCATGGTTCCTCGGCGATCACTTCTCCGCCGCCGACATCATGTTAAGCTTTCCGCTCGAAGTCGCCACCGACCGCGCCGGTCTCGACGAAACACGCCCCAGGCTGATCAATTTCCTGGAGCGGATCCACGCGCGACCGGCTTACAAGCGGGCGCTCGAGAAAGGCGGTGCGTACCGCTATGCGGAGTGATCGCCGCGTGTGGTGCCGCGCCCGGCGAAGAGGTCTGGCAATACACATCGGAAAATTGTTCCGCACCCGGGCCCGCTCACCGTTGCGAAAACCGATTACTTCAAGGCAACTCGCTTCGGCGCCTCAAGCGTGGAGCGCTGCTGAGACATCAACTGCATGATGCGGCGTCGTTTCCTGAGGTCGGCGGCATCGAGCAGCATCTGGCCGGCCCAGCGGTAGACATTGCGCAACCGCACAATTTCGCGCATCAGCCGCATCCGTTCGCGTTTTTCCGTGGGCGACATCAGCAGAGCCTGCTCGATGGCGACACTCGTGTTGTGGACGTCATAGGGATTGACAATCAGTGCTTCGGCCAACTCCTGCGAAGCGCCGGCGAAAGTCGACAGCAGCAAGACTCCATCGTCATCGTCACGCGCCGCGACAAACTCCTTGGCGACGAGATTCATTCCATCCTGGAGGCTCGAAACGATGCACAGGTCGGCGGCGCGGAACAGTTCGAATATTTCGTGCGGCTCATAGTGGCGCACGACCAGAACGATCGGCTGATAGGCCGAGTTACCATGCCGGGCGTTGATTTCTCCGGCAAGCTCCGCAGCCTGCTTCTGCAGCGCGGTATAGACGGCAAGTTTGCTCCTCGTCGGCGCTGCGACTTGCACGAAGACGAACTGGTTCTTCCACTCCGGACGTCGCGACAGCAGGGCATCAATCGCCTGCAGGCGGTCGAGAATGCCTTTGGTATAATCGAAACGTTCGATTCCCACGCCAAGGCGCACGTCATTGGCGAGGCCGAAGCGCTGGCGCACCTGCGCGCGACATTCGGCGACCGGCTTCTGTCCGGCCATGGCGGCGGGCGGCCACTCAATCGAGATCGGGTAGGGTCGGACGAGCGTGTCAAGGCTGCCGAAGGTGATTAGCGAGTGCTCCCGATCAGTCCGGGCTTCCATAAAGCGGTCAACAGTATCGAGAAAATTATTGCAGTAGAACCGGGTGTGGAAACCGATCACCGAACTGCCCAGCAGTCCGGCGATGATTTCCTCCTTCCACGGGCAGATTCCGAATGTCTCGGGATTTGGCCACGGAATGTGCCAGAACGTAATGATGGTCGCGTTCGGGAGCTTCTTGCGCAGCATGCTCGGCAATAGCGCAAAATGGTAATCCTGAACGAGGATGATCGGATCGGGCCGTTTGGCCTCATCTGCGACGGCCTGAGCGTAACGGGCGTTGACGAGCTTGTACTGATTCCAGTCGCGATCGCGGAAATTCGGCCGCACGTAAGCCATGTGACACAACGGCCACAAGCCCTCGTTGGCGAGTCCGTAGTAGTAGCCGTTTTGCTCCTCCTCCGTCACCCAGACGCGCCGTAGCAAGTAGCTCGGTTGGGCCGGCGGCACACGGATGCGATCAAACCGGTCGACGGTTTCAGCGTCGGCGCTGCCGCTGCCGTGAGCGACCCAGGTGCCGCCACAGGCACGCATGATGGGCTCGATGGCGGCAACCAGACCGCTAGCCGGCGTTTGCACGACAATGTCAGCACCTTCGCGATTGTGGATGTACGGCTCGCGATTCGAGACCACGATCACTTCGGCGCCCGGCAGCTTCCGCGCCAGCACGTTGCGAAGCATGGCGGGAGACCATTCGACATCGGGTCCGTCGGCCGGAATCTGGCTCAGCTCAAGGTCGCGCAAGAGGTGACGGAGCTCGGCTGCAAAGGGCGTCGCTCTGGAAGCCGCGATGGCGCCGCTGCCGCCGAGCCGCATGTCCTCGATCGCGCGCCGCAACGACCGGAGCCAGCCGCGTGCCAACAAGATCGTGACCAGACCGGCAAAGGCCGCGGCAAGAAACACCACGCCGACGAGAACGACGATAGTCCATCGCCTCGCCTCGGCGGTGCGCTGCGCGACGACCGCCAGATCATGTACCAGCACCATCTGCCCGCGCTCGTCGGGCGTCACGACCGGGAAGCTCGACACCATGAGGCTCAGGCGGCCGACGTGGAGTGTTGAAAATTGCGGCGTAGTGCGCGGAACCGGCTTCTTGCAAACGAAGCCCTTCGGCATTTCTTTGGTCTTGTAGACGAGCGTCCCATTGTCGTCGCAGAATCCGACCGCCAACAATTGCTCGTCGAGCGCCATCCGCTCGAACAGCACCATGATTTTCTTTAAGTCCCGATCGACAAGCAGTTCGTTGAATTGACCGAGCGCCGAATTGAAGGCCAATACCGAGCGCAATTCGACATCGCTCTCCGACCACTGTTCGATCAGAGAGGCGGCAAACGGCGGTATCACCAGCACGATTGCGGTGATGATGAGAAGGGCCGCCAAGCCGTAGCGAATGACGAATTTCATCGTCGTCCCCTAGCCGACAATGATGCACCAACCAGGAAGGATCCGCGCACGCTTCCCCTCAAGCTGGCAGGATGCGAGCGGTATTACGTCGAAAATACAACTCGATGCGCTGCACTTCGACGCATACTGCCCGAACAACCAAAGCAGAGCGGTCCCGACCAAATTGAAATTGCAATAGAACCGGCGCGGCAGCCCGGCGGCCAAGTCTAACGCCCCTCCGCAAATGCCCCGGCGTTCCCGGGATCGGTTATCTGAGGTTCTTTCGCAGGATCGCAAAAATCAACACGCCGAAACCCGCAAGCCGGAATGAAAAGGCCCAGCCGCCGAATGGCGAAGCCGCTGCCAAGGCGTGGAACAGTTCGTCGACGGCGAACAGCAGAAACGCCGCGCTGAAAGCGAGGAATAAGTCATCGGCCGATCCTGAGACGTCGAGCAAACGCAGTAGCGTTTCAGAACCGGAGGCTTAAATCTGAAGTAACCAAGCTTCGAACGAAAGGCACCCTGCGAGGATGCTCGCGGCCAATGCCGGCACAAGAGCAACAGCGCGAGGGAAGCCGGGCCCGCACCGACGAACAGGCAGATGGTTAATCGTCCTGCAAGCGTGTTTCGCGGTGACGACTGCGGCGTGGACGCCGGCTTCATCCTGATCCCGGATTGGCGTGCGCCAACGGAGCACCGCAGGGACGCGACGGCAGCGTGATCTCGTTGACTTCAGCTGGACTGAAATCGATGGCGCTGCCGTCGGGCCGCAGATGCCCGGTTCCGGTCTTGATCCGGACGGGTGCGAAGCCGTTTTCGAACGACTGCGCGAACCGGTAGATCGGCGGGATCGCCCAAGCGCCCTCCTTGTCGATGAAGCCCCAACGTCCCTTGCAGCCCGCCGGCGCCAGGCCGTTCACGAATGGTCCCGCGCCAAAATGTTCGTGGTGCGGACCGAGGCTGTCATAACGTTCGGCGAGAACAAGCTTGCCCTTGCGATCGATGAAGCCGTAGCGGTTTCCGTCGGTGGTTACCGCGGCGAGCCCTTCCTGGAAATCGTCCACGCCCTTGTACTTCAAGGGAATGGCAAGTTTGCCATGGATGTCCATGAAGCCGCAGCGATCCTTGCGGCAGACTGAAATCAGCCCATCCTCCAGCGCGCCGAAGGCATTGTAGGACTTCCTTGAAACAAAGTGTCCCTCCGCATCGACGAGCCGCGACAACAGCGGAGGTTCGCCGTTGCCGCGATGGGCCCGGTCGGTGATGCCGACGCTCCAGAAACGCTCGCCGATCCTGCTGATCTGCTCGTATTGCGGCTCGATGATGAATTTCCCGGTCGCATCGATCAGGCCGCTGTTCCTTGCCCAGCCGGCACCGACACGCACCACGGCACGACCGTCCCGAAAAGCTTCGGCCTCGGCGAAGCGCGGAGTGATGGCCATCTTGCCGTCGCGGTCGATGTAACCCCATTTTCCGCCGACCAGCACCGCCGCAAGCCCTCCCGAAAACAATCGCGCGCCAGCGAATTGAACTGGAATGACGACCTTGCCGCTGGTGTCGATATATCCGTGGAGGAACTTGTCGCCCCCCTTGTAGGATGTAATGAGGCCGCGGCCTTCGGTGAACGCTTCCGCGCCGTCCCAGGGACCGCCGACCTCCTGGCCTTCACGATCAAGGTAGACCCAGAGACCGTCGACGCGCTGGACGGCCGCGCGGTCGCCACAATATGGACCCGCGCGCTTGAATTGCGGTTCGATCTTCCAGGTGCCATCAGTGTTCATGTAGCCCCGCAAGCCGCTGTTCTTTGTTTCGACCGCAACCAGACCAAAGGCCGACGCGGTTCGCGGAACGACAAAGTCGCCGGGCTCGCCGAGCGGCCGTCCGCTGATGTCGAAGATTCGGCATTTGCCAAACTCATCGCAGCGCTGCGGAAGCACGTCCGTCATGCCGGTATCAACACCGACTGCTGAGCTTTCCATCGGCCGGCAGGTTTGGGCGAGCAACGGCGCGGTAGCCACAAGCGTCGCAGCAAGGATCGTCACGGTGAGCATCAAATGCATGGGTGGCCATCGACGGCTTCAAGGGGTTTTGAGCGAAAAGCCCCCAGCTACGGCGTAACGGTAGCCCCGCCTCGGAATTTCTCCCCGGGAACAACCTCTTTGTCGGAGCACACCTCGGAAAGGTTCGCCCGCGAGCTTGCGCTTTTTTGGCACCGCCGCAGTACCTCCACAAGTCGGCTTCGAGGGACCTGGCTCGGACGCGGCTTTGAGGTTTGAATGGCCCCATCGCGTCATTTCGCGGCGACGCAGCAATTCAGTTGCCTTCGGAGCGAAGCGGACATTGAGCGCGATTTAAGGGCACGCACTCTACTCGACGTCTTCCACCGCGGCCGGCTCGCCGCCGAACGCCTTCTGCGCCAGCGCGGCTGCCATGAATTGATCGATGTCGCCATCGAGCACGCCGCCGGTGTTGGACGTCGCGACGCCGGTGCGCAAATCCTTCACCATCTGATAGGGCTGCAGCACGTAGGAACGGATCTGATGGCCCCAGCCGATATCGGTCTTGGCGGCCTGTTCGGCGGCGGCCTGCGCCTCGCGTTTTTTCAGCTCGGCTTCATAGAGTTTGGCGCGCAGCATCTGCCAGGCCTGTGCCCGATTGCGGTGCTGGGAACGATCGTTCTGGCACACGACTACGATGTTGGTCGGAATGTGGGTGAGGCGGATCGCCGATTCGGTCTTGTTGACGTGCTGGCCGCCGGCGCCGCCGGCGCGCATCGTATCGACGCGCACGTCGGCTTCCTTGATGTCGATATTGATGCGGTCGTCGACCACCGGATAGACGTTGACGCTGGCGAACGATGTATGCCGGCGCGCATTGGCGTCGAATGGCGAGATGCGCACCAGCCGGTGCACGCCATTCTCGGTTTTCAGCCAGCCATAGGCGTTGCGGCCCTTGACCTCGATGGTGGCCGATTTGATGCCGGCTTCTTCGCCCTGGGTTTCCTCGATGTAGTCGACCTTGAAGCCATGCTGCTCGGCCCAGCGCACGTACATGCGCAGCAGCATATTGGCCCAATCCTGGCTCTCGGTGCCGCCGGCGCCGGCATGCACTTCGAGATAGCAATCGTTGGCGTCGGCTTCGCCGGACAGCAGCGCCTCAAGCTCGCGACGCGCCACTTCGGCCTTGAGCGTACGCAGCGCCGTTTCGGCCTCGGCGATGACTTTCTGATCGTGCTCCGCTTCGCCAAGCTCGATCAGCATCACCTGATCGTCGCGCTCCTGCTCGATGCGCGACAGCGCGGTGAGCTGGTCGTCGAGCGCGGTGCGCTCCTGCATGACGCGGCTGGCGCGCTGCGGATCGTTCCACAGATCGGGGTCTTCCGCCTGCCGGTTCAGCTCGGCAAGCCGCGTACGGGCTTTGTCGACGTCAAAGATGCCTCCTCAGCAGCCCGACGGACTGCTTGATCTCCTCGACGATGGCCGTGATTTCCGCGCGCATGGGTCAGATATCAGGCGTCGGACATCAGGTGTCAATGATTGCGCCCTGGCTTGGCCGGCCGGCGCGACCTGATCGCTAACGCCCGATCCCCGATCTCAGTACAAACCGCTGGTGCCCGGTCGGCCAGAGCGGTCCGCTTCGGGCGGAACTGCCAGCGCTTTGCCATTGGCGGATTCGGCCCCGATGACCGAGTAGCTATCGGGCGGCGCGGTGCCCGGCTTGAAGGCCTCGAGAATGACGCGGGTGTCGCCGGCGGCGGCGCGCATGCCGGTTTTGGCGTTGACCCGGATCAGCTTGATGCCGGGCGGCACGCGGAACGGGATCGGCGGCTTGTCGGCGAGCGCGGCCTTGAGGAAATCGCGCACCACCGGCGCGGCCAAGTGCCCGCCGGTGGCAAGGCGCCCGATGTGGCGCGGCTTGTCGTACCCCATATAGACGCCGCACACGATATCCGGCGAAAAGCCGATGAACCACACGTCCTTCTCGTCATTGGTAGTGCCGGTTTTGCCGGCGATGGGCTTGCCAACGTCGCGCACCACGGTCGCTGTGCCGCGCTGGACGACGCCCTCCATCATCGAGGTGATCTGATAGGCGGTCATCGGATCAATCACCTGTTCGCGGCGATCGACCAGCGTCGGCTCGGGCTGATTGGTCCATTGATCGGCGTCGCAGCCGCGGCACTCGCGCTGGTCGTGCTTATAGATGGTGTGGCCGTAGCGGTCCTGAATCCGGTCGATCAAGGTCGGCTTGACGCGTTTGCCGCCATTGTCCAGCATCGAATAAGCGGCGACCATCCGCAATACCGTGGTCTCGCCGGCGCCGAGCGCGTACGACAGGTAAGGCGGCAAATCGTCGTAGACGCCGAACCGCTTGGCGTATTCCGCAATCAGCGGCATGCCGATGTCTTGCGCCAACCGCACCGTCATGACGTTGCGCGACAGTTCAAGGCCGAAGCGCAGCGTCGAGGGCCCATAGAATTTGCCGCCGTAGTTTTCCGGCTTCCAAACGCCGCCACCCCCAGGCCCCATGTCAATTTCGAGGGGAGCATCGAGCACAATGGTTGAGGGCGTGTAGCCGTTGTCGATCGCGGAAGCATAGACGAGCGGTTTGAACGAGGAGCCGGGCTGCCGTAGCGCCTGGGTCGCGCGGTTGAACTGGCTCTGGTCGTAAGAGAAGCCGCCAACCATCGCCAGCACGCGGCCGGTATGCGGATCCATGACGACCATGGCGCCGGAGAGTTCCGGTATCTGGCGCAGCTGGAACTGACCTTGTCGGTCCTTCAGCGGCTCGACGTAGATGACGTCGCCAGGTGTGAGGATCTGACTGACCCGTACTGCCTGTTTTGCCGGCGTGCCCGCCGGTTTGGCCCATTTGGCGCCTTCGGCAGGGACGATACCAACTTCACGAGCCTTGACCACGGCGCCGCCGGGATCGCGCGGTGGCTGGAGCCCGATGCGCGCCGACTGATCGTCGGCCTGGAGTACGACGGCGAGCCGCCACGGATCGATGTCAGACAGCGATTTCACGTCGGCGAGCTTCGCGCCCCAATCGCCGCTGATGTCGATCTTGGTGACCGGACCGCGCCAGCCTTGCGTCTCATCAAAATTGACGAGGCCGGCGGTCATGGTTTTGCGCGCCAGCACCTGCATCTTTGGGTCGAGCGTGGTACGCACTGAAAGCCCACCCTCGTAGAGCTTTTTCTCGCCGTAATTTTCCAAGATGTAGCGACGTACTTCTTCGGCGAAGTATTCGGCTGCGAAGGTGTGGGCGCCGGTCGGCCGCACCGCGATGTTAAGAGGCTGTTTCTTCGCGCTGTCGCCAGCTTGCGCGGTGATGTAGCCATCTTCCACCATGCGGTCGATCACGTAATTGCGGCGCGCGACCGCTTCGTCGTGGTGGCGGAATGGATTGTAATTGTTCGGACCCTTGGGCAACGCCGCGAGATACGCCGCCTCGGCGATCGTCAGCTCGTGCACCGATTTGTCGAAGTACAGCAGCGAAGCCGCGGCAATGCCGTAGGCGCCGAGTCCGAGGTAAATTTGATTGAGATAAAGTTCGAGGATCTTGTCCTTCGAATAGGTCCGCTCGATGCGCAGCGCGAGCAAAGCTTCCTTGATCTTGCGCGTGATCGATAGTTCGTTGGTCAGCAGGAAGTTCTTCGCCACCTGTTGGGTGATGGTCGAAGCGCCTTGTGGGCGCCGGCTGCTGCCAAAGTTCTGGACATAAAGCAGGGCCGCGCGGGCAATGCCGGCAACGTCAATTCCGGGATGTTGGTAAAAGTTTTTGTCTTCCGCCGAGATGAACGCGTCGATCACCAGCTTCGGCACCGCCTGGATCGGAAGATAGAGCCGGCGTTCGTTGGCATATTCAGCCAACAATGAGCCGTCCGCGGCGTGTACCCGCGTCATCACCGGAGGCTCATAGTCCTTTAGTTGAGAATAGTCCGGCAAGTCCTTGGAGAAATGCCATAATACACCGGCGACTGCGCCGATGCCGACAAGGAACAGAATGGTGCCCGCCGCGAACAGGAAGCCGAGGAATCGTAGCAAGAGCTTCATTTACCAGCGCCCTACCTCGCCGCGGCGCGCGTTCAAACATGGCCACGCGGCGAACATCCGGTTGGGCGCTATCGGCCCCAATTCCCCGTTAGCACCGATCGCCATCGCGTTTCGTCGCTCCGGTTTTTGTTCAAACTGAGGCCGGCGATAGCTCGGGCAACGCACTGGTCGGGATCCCTAATTTGCGCCGGTGCGGGTGCCGGTGGTGCGAGCCGCCATGAAGGAGTCGATGGCTCGCGCCATAGTCGCCGACGTCCGATTGCGCCAGGTTTCGGAAAGCAGTGAGTGCAGGTCAGAGCGGTTCGAGACGTAGCCGAGTTCTACCAGCACGGAGGGGATGTCGGGCGCCCGCAACACGCGAAAGCCGGCCGACTTCAGCGGCTTCTTGTGCAGCACGGTAGCGGTCTTCAGGTCACTGACCAGTTTCTGGGCAAATCGCAGGGAAAGACCTTTGGTCTCCCGCTCGGCAAGGTCGAGCAGGATGCCGGCTACGTCATCCGGCTCAGCTTTAAGATCGACACCGGCGATAACATCGGCGCGGTTTTCCTTCTCGGCAAGGCGCGCGGCCTCCGAGTCGGTCGCGGTATCCGACAATGTGTAGATGCTCGCGCCTTGCGCATCACCCTCCCGGTGCGGCAGCGAGTCGGCGTGGATCGAAACGAACAGCGAAGCGCCGGCGTTGCGCGCGATGCGTACCCGCTCGGCAAGCGGCACGAAAGTGTCGTCGTTCCGCGTCATGAGGACGCGGTACTTCCCGGATTTTCTCGATGCGGTCGCGCAAGTGTTGGGCGAAATTCAAGACGATGTCTTTTTCCAGTTCGCCGCTCGGCGCCTTGCTGCCGGTGTCGATGCCGCCGTGGCCGGGATCAAGCGCGACAAGCGGACGCAGATCGGTGTCCTTCGCCGCCTGATTGCTCTCGTGTGGAGGCTCGGCGCGCACTTGGCTGTTTTCCAAAGCGATCCGGCGCAAGAAGCTCTCGCGATCGGTTGCGACAAGATCAATCACCAATCGCGCCGGCGCGTCGGCGGCGGCATCGACGACGAAGGCTTTTTCGACGCGCACCGGCTTGGCGAGGTCGAACACCAGCCGTGACCCGCCCTGCATCACCAGGCCGAAGCGAAAGGCCTTGATCAGGCCGCGGCCAGTCTCGCCCGTTTTCGGCGGAAGCTGAAACGTTACCTGCGGAATGTCGATTACGACGCGATACGGATCGGCCAGCGTAAAGGCGTGGAGATCGATCTTGCGGCTGATATCCATGACAAACCGGGTCTGCAATTCGTCGCCGCCGAGCCGCGCATCGGTCGCAACCGGGGGCGAATCGCCGCCAGCAGCCGAGGGGGCCATAGCCCGGTCCCCGGCAAATGCGGCCGTCGCGAAGATCAGACCGAGGAAAGCCCAGCGCGCCGCTCGGACAGCCATCGGTTTTCAGCCCTCCGCGCCCCTCTTACTGCATTAGGCAGGCGTGGTTAATCGAAACTTAAGTACCTAGATTAGAGGTAAGCGGACAAGGCAGCGGGCAAACCCGCAATTCGCCTGCATTGGGTAAATGTCGCATCCGACTTGCCAATTCCGTAGCCGCGGCCTTAAGAAGAGGTTGCCGACGGTCAAGTGTTCAGGCTGTGTCCCGTCAGGGTATCCGGCATGTCCGCCGCAACCGCTTCCGATTGGGGGAAGCTTGAGCGGACGGCGCTTTTCGATCCGATCCGGCGCAGATAGCGCGCCGGCCGATGCAGATGGACGAACAAGCGAGCCAAATACCTTAAAGGAGCAGGGCGGCCGGAACTTACCGCGCGGCGCCGCGCCGGCACGATATGCATTGCCGATGCGGTGTCGCCGATGCCGTAGGCACTGGAGAGTAATCGCGGCGGCTTAAGGCGCCGCCGTCCATCACGGTTTGGAATTCATGTTCGAGGCGCAACAGGTTCGATCAGATTGGTGCAGCAGCGGTCACACGCTCTGCGACCGGCGGACCGAGTTCCGTTCAGCGCGTTCGGGATTTCCGATCCTTTTCCTTCACCGACTAACAGGCAGTTCACCGTCCTCCCTCGCCGCTGCGGCGCGGAGCGTGCGGCACGAGCGCCTTCACGAGATTTGCAATGGCCAACAAAATGCTTATCGACGCGACGCATCCGGAAGAGACCCGGGTAGTCGTCTTGCGCGGCAATCGCGTCGAGGAATTCGACTTCGAGTCTGCTCAGCGTAAACAGCTCAGAGGCAATATCTATCTGGCGAAAGTGACGCGCGTTGAGCCGTCGCTGCAAGCAGCCTTTGTCGATTACGGCGGCAACCGCCACGGCTTCCTGGCGTTCAGCGAAATTCATCCGGACTATTATCAGATCCCGGTCGCTGACCGGCAGGCCCTAATCGACGAAGAGGGCCGCGCCCAGCGCGCCGCCGAAGATGAGGACGATCGGGATCGGCGCTCGCGCCGGCATCGCGGCAACAGCCGCTCGTCGCAGGCGCGGCGCGGGGATGAGGTGGTGCACGGCGAGGCGGCCGAGGCGCACGAACGCGCTGAAACGCAGCCAACCGAAGAAACCGCAATCGAAGATGAGGCGGCGGTCGAAGCCGAGGACACCGAAGGCCCGACCGTTACCGAGTTGGTCGGCGAGGCAGAGCACGAGCAACAGCTCGCCGCCGAGCACTCCGCAGATCATGCCGAGGCCCACTCGCCCGCCGAAGCCGAAGCAACCGAGGCCGCTGTCTCTTCCGTACGCTTGCCGCCACACGGCGACGACGCCGAGGCACACGACACCCCGTCTCTGGTCGAGACAGCCGGCGAACCAGCCCCCGGGAGCGTCGAGCCAACGGCCGAGGCCGCCGATGCGGACAACGTTCGCGAAGTTTCCGAGCGTCACAATGGCGGCGAGAACGGCGAAGACGACGAGGCCGCCGAAGAGATCGTTGAATTTGTCGGCGGCGCCGATGCGCTCGAAGAGGTCCCCGATCGCGCTCCGCGCTACCGCCGCCAGTATAAAATCCAGGAAGTCATCAAGCGCCGTCAGGTCATGCTGGTGCAGGTGGTCAAAGAGGAGCGCGGCACCAAGGGCGCCGCGCTGACAACCTATCTGTCGCTCGCCGGCCGCTATTCGGTGCTGATGCCCAATACCGCGCGCGGTGGCGGGATCAGCCGCAAAATCACCAGCGGCGAGGATCGTTCCAGGCTCAAGGAGATCGCCCAGGAACTCGAAGTTCCGGAAGGCATGGGCGTGATTGTGCGCACCGCCGGTGCCAGCCGCACCAAGACCGAGATCAAGCGCGATTTCGAATATCTGCTGCGGCTCTGGGAAACCGTGCGCGACCTGACCCTGAAATCGACGGCGCCGAAGCTCGTCTACGAAGAGGGTTCGCTAGTCAAACGCTCGATCCGCGACCTTTACTCCAAGGAAATCGACGAGGTGATCGTCGCCGGGCCGGAGGCCTATAACGAGGCCAAAGACTTCATGCGCATGCTCATGCCGAGTCATGCAAAGAACGTAAAGCCGTATTCCGACACCCAGCCGCTGCTCTCGCGCTACGGGGTCGAGAACCAGCTCGACGGCATGTTCTCGCCGGTAGTGCAGCTGCGCTCCGGCGGTTACATCGTGCTCAACCAGGCCGAAGCGCTGGTCGCCATCGACGTCAATTCCGGCCGCGCCACACGCGAGCATCACATCGAGGACACCGCGCTCAAAACCAATCTGGAAGCCGCCGATGAGATCGCGCGCCAGCTTAGATTGCGCGACCTCGCCGGGCTGATCGTCATCGACTTCATCGATATGGACGAGAAGCGCAACAACCGCTCGGTCGAGCGCCGGCTGAAAGAATGCCTCAAGCAGGATCGCGCCCGCATCCAGGTCGGCCGCATCTCGCACTTCGGCCTGCTCGAAATGTCGCGCCAGCGCATTCGCGCCAGCGTGCTCGAAAGCTCGACGGAGAAGTGTCCGTACTGCGGCGGCAGCGGCCACGTGCGCTCGGTTTCGTCGCTGGCGCTGCAGGTACTGCGGGCGCTGGAAGAGCAGCTGATCAAGGGCGCGACCCACAATCTGATCGCGCGCACCCGCCCCGACGTGGCGCTTTATGTGCTCAACCAGAAGCGCGCGCACCTGCGGGCACTGGAGGAGCGGTTCGCGATCACCATCACCGTCAGCGCTGATGCCACCATCGCGGCGCCGCTGGCGTTCGCCATCGATCGCGGTGAGCAGGTGCACACGCTGGAAGCGGCCAAAGCGCTGGCCGAACGGAACGAAGCAATCGCCGCCCCGCTCGAGGAGGACGACGATCTTGAAGATGCGGCGGTGTTGGAAGAAGAAGAGTCCGACGCCGAGGTCGAGACTGAGGTTGAGGGATCAGCGGCGGAAGTTTCCGCCGAGCATGCGGAAGGCGGCGGACGCCGCCGGCGCCGGCGGCGACGCCGCGGACGCAATGGTGGCGGCGTGCACCCGCAGCCGGACCATCATGAAGAGATGGCAGAGACGGCAGGCGAACATGCCGCAGGCGAAATTGGCGAGTTGTCGGCGGATGAACTCGCCGAAGAGGCCAGCGAAAACGGCTCCAGCAACCGCGACGAGCCGCAGCGCGATGGCGGGCGGCGACGGCGACGCGGCCGCCGCGGCGGCCGGCGCAATCGTCCGGAACGGATCGGCGAAGCTGCGCCTCTGGCGGAGGGGCACGATACCTACGAGCCTCATGAGCCGCCGCCGACGCCGCCCGAAGAGCTCACCGGAGCGCCGCCGACCGAAGCGGAACTCACAACAGCCGTCGCCGACCTTGACGCCGCGCCCCCATTCGCCGCAGCGGCGCCTTCCAGCGAGCCGGCCGTCGTTGAATCAACGCCCTCGGCCCCGGCGAGCCAACCAGAGCCGCCGCGCCGGCGCTCGACCGTTCGCGAGCCGGCGCCGATTGTGAGCGCGGACGCGCCACAGCCAACGCCAGTGCCGGCATCGTCGCCGCCGCCTCCGGAACCGGTGATCACCGAAGTCGGCGAAAGCGAAAGCACTGACAAGCCGCGCCGCAGCGGCTGGTGGTCCCGGCGCTTTGCCGGCGGTTGATTCAACTCTCGACACGCCATGAAAAGCGCGTGGGTCGACCGTGACGCCGAGGCTATTGTCGCCCACGGCGCCGAGGGCGTTGAGCGCGACCTGGCGCTTCGCGTCTACACCACGCGGCTCCTCGGCCGCGATCCAAAACTCGTCCTCCACGGCGGCGGCAACACCTCGCTAAAGGCCCGCGCCCGCGACTTGCTCGGCGACGATGTCGAGATTTTGCGGGTCAAAGCATCCGGCGCCGACATGGCAACCACCGGGCCTGAAGGGCTGCCCGCGGTACGGCTTGCGCCGTTGCGTCAACTGCGCTCGATCGATGCCATCGCCGACGAAGAGCTGGTGGCCATTGAGCGCGCCAACCTGATCGATCCGGCGGCGCCAAATCCGTCCGTCGAGATCATGCTGCATGCGTTCCTGCCGCACAAATTCATCGATCACACCCATGCGACGGCGGTGCTCAGCGTGATCGATCAGCCGCGCGGCGAAGAAAAATGCGCCGAAGTGTTTTGCGGGCGGCTGGCGTTCGTGCCCTACCTCATGCCCGGCTTCGGTCTGGCCAAGGCCGCAATCGAGATTTTCGAGCGAAACCAACCGAGCGACGGGCTCATTCTCAGCAAGCACGGGATCGTCACCTTCGGCGAAACCGCGCGCGAAGCCTATGAGCGGATGATCGAGATGGTGTCGCTGGCGGAAGATTTCATTGCCCAGCGCGGCAAATCCGCCGCCGTGACGGCGCGGCGCGAGGCCGCCTCACTTGCAGAAGTCGCGCCGATCGTGCGTGGCGCGTGCAGCGAAAGAGACGAAAACATCGAAGGCGCCTGGCGCAGGCTGGTGTTGGATTTTCGCGGCAACAAAAGCATTCAGGCATTCGTCAACGCCGACGATTTGCCGCGCTTGAGCCAGGCGGGCGTGGTTACTCCGGATCACACCATTCGCACCAAGAACTGGCCGCTGGTTTTGCCTACACCTCAGACCGGCAAGCTGGATGATTTCGCAGCGACTGTGCGCAAAGCGGCAGGCGATTTCGCCGAGCGCTACCACAACTATTTTTCGCATCACAACCATCGTGTCGGCGGGATCAAGCACGAGCTCGATCCCCTGCCCCGTGTTGTCCTGGTTCCGGGGCTCGGGCTTTTTGGTTTAGGCCGCTCCAAACGCGACGCGGTCATCGCCGCCGACATCGCCGAGGAATGGATCGCTGTCGTCACCGGCGCGGAAAGCATCGGCCGCTTCGAGTCGATCTCCGAGGCCGACATGTTCGACGTTGAATATTGGCCGCTGGAGCAAGCCAAGCTCGGCGCGCGCAAGGAGCCGCCGCTGTCCGGCCAGGTTGCTGTCGTCACCGGCGCCGCGGGCGCCATCGGCGCAGCGACCGCGAAAGCGTTCGCCGCGGCAGGCGCGGAAGTTGCCCTGCTCGACCTCAATCTCGGCGCAGCGCGCGAGAAGGCCGAGGCGATCGGTCCGACTGCAATTGCGGTGCAATGCGACGTGACCGACGCGGCGTCCGTGCACGCTGCCTTCGATGCCGTAGCGGCGGCCTTCGGCGGCGTCGATATTTTGGTCGCCAATGCCGGCGCAGCCTGGCAGGGCCGCATCGGCGAGATCGACGAAGAGGTTTTGCGCAAAAGCTTTGAGCTGAATTTTTACGGCCAGCAGCGCGTCGCGCAGGCGGCGGTCAAAATCATGCTGGCGCAGAAAACCGGCGGTTGCCTCCTCTTCAACGTCTCCAAACAGGCGGTCAATCCCGGCCCGAATTTCGGTCCGTACGGGATCCCGAAAGCGGCGCTGCTGGCGTTGATGCGCCAATACGCGCTCGATTACGGCGCAGACGGCATCCGCGCCAATGCCGTCAATGCCGACCGCATCCGCTCAGGGCTGCTTACAGCGGATTTTATAAAGGAGCGCGCGAAGGCCCGCGGCGTGTCGGACAAGGACTACATGAGCGGCAATCTACTCGGCCGCGAAGTGACGGCGGAGGATGTGGCGCAAGCGTTTGTGCACCAGGCGGTGGCCTTGAAGACCACGGCCGACGTCACCACCGTCGATGGCGGCAACATCGCAGCCGCAATGCGGTGATCTCCACGGAGCCGCGTCCCTAGCAACGTCGGCTTGATTACTTCTCCACCGCGCCGCCCGAGTCGGCCCAGTCCTTGAACCCGCCGAGATTGTAGACCCGCCCGTAGCCCAAATCCTTGAGCATCTTACCGGCGAGCGCGGCGCGCCCGCCCGAGCCGCAATAAAGAATGACGCTCTTGTCCTTGCTGAAATTCTTGTCGTGCGAGGGCAAATCCGGATCGGCGCGGAACTCCAGCATGCCGCGGGAGACATGGACGGCGCCCGCGACCTTGCCGCTCGCCTGCACCTCGGGCGCGTCGCGCACGTCGACCACGAGCGCATCGCCTTTGGCGATGATCTCCTTCGCCTGCGCCGGCGTAATCTTCGGCACCGCAGCGTTGGCGGCTTCAAGCATTTGTTTGACGCTCGTGACCATGTGCGCCTCCTGTCCGCGCGCTAAAGACAGACGCGCGAAACAAGCCTACTCCCAACGCGACCTGTCCCGCTAGCCGGCACGTTTTACCGGCGGCGCAAAGGAAAGGAGGTGGGCTAAGCGGCGGATCGCAGCGCTCGCCAGGCGTCGATTGTCAGCTCCAGCGCCGCACCGTCGACCGAGCGCCGCACATCGATGTCTTTGGGAGCGAACAAAAGCTCCGCTGGCAGTACGAACTCAAAGCCATGATGACCGCTGCCGATGCCGGCTTGCTTGAGATCCTCTCGATAACAATCGGCCAGTATCTGACCAATCAGTCGGTCACCGGCAAAGATGTCCAAACAAACCGGCGCTTCCGGATGATCGACGTTCTGCGCCCAGCCTTCAAGGACATGCGGCGTGATCCGATCGATGAAACCGCGCAGCTGGCCCGCTAACGTCGAGGTCTCCTCCGAGACCAATCCGGCGCGCCGCGCCAGGCGCCGCCGGATCGCCTCCACTTCGTAGCCATCGTCAAGCCGCGGTGCGCAATAGCGCGCGACCGCCGCCGCCGCGGGATAGAGCACGCGGTATTCGTGCGCGTTGTGGAACATTCCGCGACTGTCGTCGTCGATGAACGTCTCCGACAGCGCGCCCTCGGCGACGATCACGTCGTGGGTCTCAAGCTCGATGTGGAAGTATGCGACTTGTTCGACCGCCTCGCCCTGCACGACTGAAACACCGTTGACGAGGTCTTTCGCCTCGATCAGCACGCCGTCCAGATACATGGCGTGGTTCGGCGAAATCCACAGATCACGTTTGGGCACGTTGTCGTCGAGCGCGCTGGCTTTGATGCAGACCGGGAGAATGTCTTTCCGTCCCATCACGAAGCGCCCAAGGTAGCTTCTGCGCCCGATCCATTTGATCGGCCGCGCCACGCCGGACGCGGTCATCACCTCATCGCCAATCTGAAGCTTCTCGGCTCGCTTGTTCCCGCACGCCGTGCGGATGAGCGTGCCTGCGCAATAGCAGGCGGCGTAGTCGATCACCGTGTCGGTCGAACCGACATTGACCTGGAAATTCCCGAGCGCCTGCCCCGGAATGTCGAGGGTAAAAGGCGAAATTGGATTTCCGTTTTCATCCGTTCCCGTGAGCGTCAGGATGCGGTTTGCGTAAGTCGGCGCCGACGTCTCCCGAAAATCGTCAATCTGGATGCTGTCGCCGGCGCCGAAACCGTCGATCTCGTTGGTCGGTGCTGTCGCCGGCGTAAATTCCAGCGTGCCGGGATCGAAGGTGATCGGACCTGAGCCGGCCGCGCCCGCCGCCGTCAGATCGACCGTCCCCGCTTCGATCGTGATGCCGCCGGTGAAACCCCCGTGGTCGGGGTCGCTCGACGAGCCGGGCATGTTGTCCGCGGCGAGCACCAGCGCGCCGGCGCCGTCCATGATCAACGATCCTGTGCCGGCGTTGACGCCGGTGCCGCCCGACCCGCTCTGATCGGCAACGACGCCGGAGATGGTAACGGTCTGGTCCGCGGCCGGTGCAAAGGTCACCGACTGGTCGCCCTGGATGAAGAGCCCGCTGCCGTAGGCTCCGCCGGTCCCGGCGGTGTTGCCCTCACCATCAGAACCGAGGAGGCCGCCACTCACCGTCGCCGCGCCAAGCGAAGCGGCATCGATCGTCAGCGATCCGCCTTGTTCGACAAAAATGTCGCCGCCGGCGCCAAGGCCGCCGCCACCGCCGCCACCGCTTAAACTGAAGGGACCTGCGATCCCGCGGCCGGCGCCAGCGCCGAACCCACCAGCACCACCAACTCCGGCCCCGTTCTCGCCAGGCTTCGAGAGCCCGCCGCCGCCACCGCCACCCCCGCCGAAGCCGCCGGCTCCACCTGTCCCGGCGCTCCCCGCGCCACCGCCACCCCCGGCACCGAAACCGCCGGCACTGCCACCGACACCCTTTGTCTGGGCGCCTTGGCCGCCGGCGCCGCTCTCAAAACCGCCGCCCGACCCGCCGCGGTTGTTACCCATATCGTGTGTGACATCGTAGCTGCCGCCAGCGCCGCCTTGGCCGCCCGTCGCCGAATCCGCCGCGAAGGCGACGTTGCTCAACGTGACCGACGCTTGACTCCCGACCAGGAGGCCGCCGCCAAGGCCCGCACCGCCGCCGCCACCGCCACCCGCGCCAAATACACCACCACCCCCAGGAGTGAAGACGGCGTTGCCGTCAGCACCATTACTTCCGGCTTGGCCGATGGCGGGCGTGTCGTCGAGCGTGAGGTTTTCAATGACGGCCGTACCCGAATAGACGTAGAGGCCTTGATACTTGCCGCCGCCGTCGAGCGTGATGCCCTGACCGTCGGTGGTCGTGCCGTCGATGGTGACGTTGGCGGTGATCTCCGGCAGCGTGCCGGTCAGCGTGTAGGTGTCGTTTCCCGCCGTGAAGACCGATGGTGAGAAATCAATGGTCGAGCCGGGATTGGCGTTGGCGTCATTGATCGCCTCGCTCAGCGTCAGATCGTTGCCGGGACTCGGATCGACATCCGACGTCGTGGTAACCGTGTAGACGTTGGCCATGACTGCTCACCGACCTGTTTGCTTTTCCTAGGCGTCCTGACGACGCGTCGCGTTTTCATCCTGAACGTTGGCGACCGCCCGCATCATCGCCGCAAATTTGTCGGCCGCCTCATGGCCACCGATCCGTAGTGGCCGGGGCCGACCGCGGATGTTGTATCGCCGGGCATAGATTCGGAGCTTTCGAGCAAACAGCTTGAGCCCTTCATCGATCAACAGTCGATGCGCTGCCGTCGAAGAGGCTGCCCAGGCGTTGATAATGACACAATCGCCTTCCCGGCAATCCTCGTCGGTGAGCGACGCGCGGCTTTCGACCCATCGCTCTGCGAGACGTTCTTGCGTGAATGCCCAGCCGAGAAATCCCTGGACGCGCCGCTGTGCGTCGACAACAAGAAAAAACTGATCGCGATTGATCTGCCCGATCAGCACCTGCGACCAGTCGCCGAATGGCAATCTCGCGAACACCGGCTCCTTCATGAGAAACTCGACCGCCAAGCCGAGCGCAGTGGCGGGCTCCGCCGGCTTCCACAAGCTCAGCTCCGGCGAGCCTGCTGACCGGTCGGCAATCTTCGCTTGGTCGGGAGCGATCAATCCCGCGTTCTCGAGCTCGCCGATCAACGGCGCAAGCTCTGCGGCATAGGCCTTCCAGCGGCCGATGCCGCGCGCGTTAACCGGTTGGCGCACTTGTGCGTAACTGACCGTTCGCACGCGGTTGTCGCCTTCGTAGAAGCGCGCACAGTTGGGATCTGGCGGCAGATCGGCATGCGCCAAAACGCGAGCGAGCGTACCGTCAAAATCCTCGACCCAATCCGACAAATTCACGGTGAGGATTGGATTCGGCAGCACGGTCTTCCAATGCTGCATCAGCCGGTCGTGCTCGCCGATATACCAGCCGAGATTGGCAAGATCGTGCGCGTAGCCGTGCGCGCCGTGGAAGCGGAAGGTGAAAATCGACAGCCCGATGTCGCGCGGGTCGCGCGCGCAGTAAATGATCTTCGCGCCCGGCAGCATCAGGCCGACAAGGCCGAGATAGTTGAAGTTGCCGGGAAGCTTGTCGACGATACGGGCCTTGTCCGGCGCCAGCGCATGAAGTTCGGCGAGATATTGCGATGCCGCAGCGTCGAGCGCACCGGTGCCGAGCGCGGCAATACGGCGAACCGACCCGGCCTGATCTTCTCCACCGCCCAGCGCGCGAAAGGCGGCCGGAAGCGCATTCCTTTCGCCCGCTCCGAGAACCTGCGCGTGCGCGGCGAGAATTTGTTCGCACAAGGTCGTGCCCGAGCGCGGCATGCCGACAATGAAGACCGGCGCGGGATCGGCGTTCTGCGCCCGCGGACCGTTGACGAAGCGATCTTTATCGAAGGCGGCGATATTGGCGTCGACGAAAGAGCGGTGCGCGTCACGCGAAAATGGTTGGCTCCTTTTGATGAGCTTGTGGCCCGCTTGCCAATGCGCGAATGCACGCGAGCGGGCATTTTGCCCCGACCAGAACTTGGCGAGGTCGTAGTGCCCCATAACACGGTGTTCGAGAACGGCCTCCGGCCCCATCGTTTCGAGCGCCGCTTCCATCTGCTCGGCCGCCGCACACGCACGCGGCAGGTCGTTGTCGGCGTGCGCCAGCAGCACCTGGCGCCAGTGCCACAGCGGCGCGAGACCGGGCGGGATCGGGCCGAGGGCGGAGAGAGCGTCAAGCTCTGCTTTTGCCTCCGTTGCATGGCCAAGCTGCAGGAGCGCCAGCGACTTCTGCAGATGCCAGTGGCGCGCCGCGCGCGGACCACCGCTGGCCGGCGGCGCCCCGTCGAGCAGCGCCAACGCGTCGCCGGCGCGTTCGTCCTGCAAAAAGTCCGCCGCCAGGTTAAGCCGTGCTCCGGTGTTATTTGGATCTCTGGTGATGGTCGCCTGAAGCAATTGTACGGCGGCTTCGGATTCGCCGCTGATCCGCATAAAGGCGGCGAGATTTGATGACGCCGTCGAATGGTTCGGCGCGAACTTGAGCGCCTGGCGCATCGCGGTCTTGGCGTCTTCGGTGGCGCCCTGGTTGTATCGGGCGATACCATAACTGACCCAGGCGTCGGCCGATCCCGGCGCGAGCCGAAGCGCTTCGGCAAAAGCACGCTCGGCTTTCGTGGGATCGTTCTGAGCCAACCAAGCCCGCCCGTACATATAATGCGCTTGCGGCAGACTGGGTCCGCGGTGGCACGCATCGCTTGCGGCACGCAGCGCACCGACCGCGTCTCCGAGAGCAAGCAGCGACGACGCAGCATGCAGGAACGCTATTGGATCGTCCGGCAGCAACTTTTGCACGGACCCAAGGACCCTTACGGCATCGGCGTGACGACCGGCGCCTTGCAAAGCGACGCCGAGACTGAGTTGTGCCTTTGGATCGTTCGGCTCGAGCGAAACGGCGCGGGCAAGTAGTTCGATCGCTTCGACGAAAGAATTTGCGCGCAAGCGTGCGGCGCCCTGGTCGCGCAGCGCGGTCAACATTCCAACGCGGTCGTTACCGAGATCGGAAGCCGCCGTTTCCGCCACTGACACCTATCCCACCAACTCTTTCGACCCTCGCGGGTCACCACTACGCCAACACCGGATATCCCCTTCGTTCGCTCAGTGCGGCGATCATCGATGCGTCGCTAAGCCACCGCGCTCACGCATTCGCGGCCTCGGGACATCGCGGCGCGCGCCGGGCGTCGATCGTCGGTTCCAGCGCGACGCCATCGAACGAACGCGTGAACCACCACCACATCTTATCGAAGGCAACGCCATCGCGCGGAATAAACACGAAACTGTGATGGCCGCTCCATCCCGCCCGCTGTGGGCCGTCACGATAGCGAGTGGCCAAAACTCGGCCGATGAGTTCGCCTGCGGGGCCATTCGTCCGTAATCCACTACCGCTCAATCGCTCGACAGGATCACGTTCTTGACGATCGGATAAACCTGGTTCTCCCAGCGTTTGCCGGAGAACACGCCGTAATGGCCGACGCCGGCTTGCATGTGGTGGCGCTTGAGATATGGGCGGAGCTTGCTGCACAGGTCGTGCGCCGCGACGGTCTGGCCGACGGCGCAGATGTCGTCGCGCTCGCCTTCGACCGTGAGCAGCATGGTGCGGCGAATCGCGCTCGGATCGATGCGGGTGCCGTGCCATTCCAGCTTGCCGAGCGGCAGCGCGTATTCCTGGAAGATCAGCCGCACCGTCTCCAGATAAAACTCGGCGGTAAGATCGAGCACGGCGAAATATTCGTCGTAGAAGGCTTTGGTGGTTGCCGCCTTTTCGGTTTCGCCATTGGCAAGATGCTCGTAAAGCTCCTTGTGCGCCTTCACGTGCCGCTCGATGTTCATGCTCATGAAAGCGGTGAGCTGAACGAAGCCCGGATAGACCCGGCGGAACGCGCCGGGATAGCGGATCGGCACTGAAGCCGTGAGCATCCGCTCGAACCAGGCCATGTCGCGCTTGTTGGCGAGATCGTTGACCTTGGTCGGATTGACCCGGCAGTCGATCGGTCCGGCCATCAGCGTCATCGAGCGCGGCTGCGCCGGATTGCTCTGCTGCGCCATCGCCGCAACGGCGGACAGAACCGCGACGCAGGGCTGGCACACCGCAAGGACGTGCGAGCCGGGCCCCATTACTTCGAGAAACTTGATAAGATGATCGACATATTCATCG
Organism: uncultured Alphaproteobacteria bacterium; assembly: GCA_963844545.1. Lineage (GTDB taxonomy): Bacteria > Pseudomonadota > Alphaproteobacteria > Rhizobiales > Xanthobacteraceae > BOG-931. The sequence continues at coordinate 77,509 of CAWJOX010000002.1, forward strand.
ACGCCGAAGCGGCCCGCGATCAGCGGAATGTCGCGGGCATTGTGCCAGTCGGTGATGTAAACGTCGTGATCGGGGAGCATGGTGCGCACCGTCGCCCGCAGCAGCGTGGCGAAGTGCCCGGACAGCGGCGCTACCAGCAGCACGCGCGGCTGTGTCGCCGCCACATCTTTTTTGAAGTGAAGCAGCGTGCCGAACGGCGTCTTGTGCGCGGCTTCCTCGCGCACTTCGACCTCGCGGTTGCCGACGTTAATCGAGCGGATGCCAAAGGGCGGCCGGGTGTGGGTCAGTCCCATCCGCGACACCAGCTCGTAGGCCGCGGTCAGATTGCGGATGGCGGAATTTTCGGCGACCAGCGGCTGGCGGCCGGCGGCGAGCGCCATGGTCGCCCACGCTTTCATCGGCGTTATAATGTCGGCGTGGGTCTGATAGGCGAAATACAGCATCCGTTACCCACGGGCGCCGTAGGCTGTCTGGCGACAGCACACCTGCGACCCCCCAAGCGCGGGGAAACTAGTGCATTTCTTGTTGCGCTGCGACAAAATTGTGAACATCCTGCATTAAGGGAGCGGAACGCGGGAATCGGAGCGCGGAAGCAAGCACCGCCGAATCCCTGAAATTGGCCGTAACCGATTGATAAACACAACCTTCCCGCCACCACGAGCGCTCAATGTCTAAGGCCACCCTGACAATTGCAAGCAAGAATTATGGCTCATGGTCGCTGCGCGGCTGGTTGCTCTGCAAAATGTCCGGCCTCGATTTCGACGAACAGCACGTCGGCACCGATGACCCCTCGACGCGCGCGGAATTACTGCTGCTGTCGCCGTCCTTCCTGGTGCCTTGCCTGATCCACGACGGGCTTAAGGTTTGGGACACGCTGGCGATCGCCGAATATCTACATGAGATCAAGCCCGAAGCGGGCCTGTTGCCGGCCGATCAAGCGCAACGCGCGCATTGCCGCGCGATCTGCGGTGAGATGCATTCCGGCTTCGCCAATCTGCGCTCGGCGCTGCCGATGAATCTCAAAGCGCATTTTCCGGGCTTCAAATCCTGGGCCGGCGCCCGCGGCGATATCGAGCGCATCACTGCGATCTGGCGCGAATGCCTGGAGAAGTACCAGGGACCATACCTGTTCGGCAAAAAGCCCTGTGCCGCCGACGCGATGTACGCTCCGGTTTGCACCCGCTTTGTCACGTACGACGTCGCGCTCGATCCGGTGTCGGCGCAATACTGTCGCACCATCATGGCAATGCCGCTGATGCAGGAGTGGATCGCCGCCGCCAAGGTCGAGCCCGACGAGTTGGAAGAGCTCGACGTAGAGTTTTGAGCGGCGTCCTGCTGAACTGAAATCGCGTTTGTGTCGGCCTGCGAAGGGCGCGCTAGGCCGTGAACTGATGAACAGTGTTCGGACGGACGACTTGCGACGTCCACTATGCCTCGAAAGCGACCGACAACCGTTGCTGGGCCACATGTCGCTATGGGTCCAAACGCAGACATCACACGGCCTCATTCGATCACCTCAAGCGCCGGAGCAATGTCGTCCGCTCGCCGAAGCTCGCTAGTTTTGACTTCGAGGGCCTTTTGCAAAAAGCAAGGCAACAACTTTGCTCCCTCTCATTCCCTCTCCCAAGGCTCATGACACGGCACTCCCAAACTCATAGCATGCCATAGTCGCCAGGGCTCCAGTGGGTTGTCGCACCTACCTCGCGCGCACGCACGCGAGGAATCAGGCGGCGCAACAAGCCAACGCTGGCACTCACAGCCGGTTGTGCCGGCGGTGCCGAGCAGCCGGGGCGGCGCGATTGTCCGTCAAACTGTGAGGAAAAATATGAGAACGTCCCTCATCGTCCTATGTTGTTTCCTTGGTGGAATGGTGGCTCAAGAAGCATCTGCGGCCTTCAAAATTAAGCACTTTCCTCCTTGTCCGGAGGGCGTCGTCGATAAAAAAACGTGCGAATGTCGCGCCTTCGTATCGACCCGCTTTCACATTTGCCAGCCGGGACAACATTGCCTTCGCAATGCCTTTCACGGGATGTGTTGGTAGCCGCGTGCGAGCGCGATCATCGGACGTGAAGTGTCCGCGCCGCCTCCTGTGCCGACTAGCGGCATCACAGCCGCTGCCATGGCGGCTGCACCGAATTTGATTGACCCAATAAACCCACGCATCATTGCCTCTCAGCCCAGTTCGCTCGATTTTCATGCAGCATGGCGCAGCCGAGGCGTCATCCGCGATTTGAGTCGCCTGTTGTCCGACGTTGGACGTGGGCTCTGAGCGGCTGTGCCGCCCGCTATTCCGAGCCTGCGGACAAGCGTGCTACGGTCACCCCCGATAACGCGGTGCTGCGTCGACTTGGTGCATATTTGTCGTTGTGAGGTCTGATGCCGACAGCCGCCATCACTCGCGACCCGCTCCTCGTCGATCTCGCGCTCCAGGGCGGCGGGTCGCACGGGGCCTTCACCTGGGGTGTGCTGGACCGTCTCCTCGAAGAGCCGTGGCTTACGATCGACGGCATTTCCGGAACATCCGCCGGCGCGATGAACGCCGCTCTATTGGTGGACGGCCATGCCAAAGGCGGGGCCGACGGAGCTCGAACCGCGCTCGAGAATTTCTGGCGCCGCGTCTCCGAGGCAGCGCGCTTCAGCCCTTTCCGGCGCGGACCACTCGATGTGCTGCTCGGACGCTGGACGTTGAACTCGTCGCCGGCCTACGTGGTCATGGACCTCATATCCCGCCTTTTGTCGCCCTACGATTTGAACCCGATGGGTAGCAATCCGTTGCGCGCAATTCTGGCGGAGACGATAGATTTCGAGCGGCTGGCGCGAGCGTCAACGAAGCTCTTCGTCACCGCCACCAATGTTCGGACCGGCCGTCCGCACGTGTTCAGAAACAACACCATTACGCCGGACGTTTTGCTCGCCTCGGCCTGTCTGCCCACCATGTTTCAAGCCATAGAGATCGATGGCGATCCCTACTGGGACGGAGGCTATTCCGGCAATCCCACGATCACGCCGCTGGTTCGGGAATGCAAATCACACGACACCATTCTCGTTCAGATCAATCCCGTAGAACGCGAAGGATCGCCGCGCTCCGCCTCGGAGATTCTCAACCGGTTGAACGAGGTGTCATTTAACGCGGTTCTGCTCAAGGAGCTGCGCATGATCGCCGTGCTTCGGCAGGTCGCCGATCCGGGCGACACCGAGGGCGCGCAATGGGCGGGCATGCGCATCCACCGCATCGCCAGCAACATGCTTACCGAGCTCGGCGCCTCCTCCAAGCTCAACGCGGAATGGGAATTCTTCTCGTTGCTGCACGATGAGGGGCGAAGGTCTGCGCAAGCCTTTTTGGATACGCATGCATCGAATCTCGGGCGCCGCTCCACGTTGGATATCGATGCCTTGTTGGAACTGATCTGACGGATGGGACTTCTCGGCATTCTTGTCGCTCTCGGGCTGCTGATCTGGCTCGCATATCGGGGCTGGAGCGTTCTTCTGCTCGCTCCGGCTGCGGCGATCCTGGCAGCCGGCTTCGCGGGAGAGCCGCTGCTCGCCCATTGGACGCAAACCTTCATGGGCAGCGCCGCACAATTCATCATGCAGTTCTTCCCCATTTTTCTCCTCGGCGCGCTGTTCGGCAAGCTCATGGAGGACAGCGGCTCCGTGTCGACCATCGCCCGCTTCATGACCGAGAGCCTGGGCCCGCGGCGGGCGGTGCTTTCGGTCGTGCTCGCCGGCGCCGCGGTCACTTACGGCGGCGTCAGTCTTTTCGTCGCATTCTTCGTGTTGGCGCCAATGGCGCATGCGCTGTTTCGCGCGGCGGCGATCCCGAGGCGTCTGATGCCGGCGGCGATCGTGCTTGGCACGTCAACCTTCACCATGTCGGCACTCCCCGGAACGCCCGCGATCCAGAACGCGATTCCGATGCCGTTCTTCGGCACGTCTCCATTCGCGGCACCGGGCCTTGGCGTCATCGCCTCGGCGGTGATGCTGGGATTCGGCCTTTGGTGGCTCACCCGCGCCGAGGCTTCCGCGCGCAGGAAGGGCGAAGGTTATGGGGCAGACGGAGACCTTACCCTCGATGCCCCCGAGAACGAGATCGTCCGCGAACGCGCAACGACGTCAAGTACATTCGATCCGGCGGAGATCCGCCATGGCCGTCAAAGCGATGCCGCTCGTCCCATCGCATTGGCCGCCTTACCGCTCGTCATTGTTGTCGGCGTCAATCTCATAGTGTCGCTCTTTGTATTGCCTCGTCTCGACGCTTCGTATCTTGCCGATGAATTTTGGGGCTCGACGTCGCTCTCCGCCGTCGGGGGCGTCTGGTCGGTTGTCACGGCGCTCGCAGCGGCCATCGTGACGTTGATCGCCGTCAACTACCAGCGTCTGCCCGCGCTGCGCGCGAGCATGGACGCCGGCGCCAATGCATCCGTGCTTCCGGCGCTAAGCGTCGCAAGCCTCGTCGGCTTTGGTTCGGTCGTCGCGGCGCTGCCGGCCTTCGCGATGGTCCGCGACTGGGTGCTCTCGATCGAGGGCGGTCCGCTGGTATCGCTCGCGGTGGCGACCAACGTGCTGGCGTCGCTCACCGGCTCGGCATCGGGCGGACTGACCATCGCGCTCGACGCGCTCGGCGCAACCTACATGCGCCTTGCGGCGGAGCAGGGTATCGATCCGGCGCTGATGCACCGGGTAGCCGTGATCGGCGCGGGCACGCTCGATAGCCTGCCGCATAACGGCGCCGTGGTCACCTTGCTCGCGGTCTGCGGCTCGACCCACCGCGAAAGCTATCTGGACATTGTCATGGTCGCGATTGTCGGTGCCCTTCTCGGCCTCGTCGCGGTGATCGGATTGGGGACGGCATTCGGATCGTTCTAGACGATGCGGTAACGCAGTATCCGCTACTTTGCGCCAAGAGGAGATACGGAGGAGCGTTCCTTCCGGTGCGCAAAACGCCCCCTCTGCGGAACGCGCTTCGGCTACTTCGTGACGATATCTTTGTAGATCGTGCCACCCTTCATGATGACGAGAAAGTTCCTGTCTGGGTCTGCGACGAGCTTGATATTTTCCAGCGGATTGCCGTCGATAAGCAGCAGATCGGCGATCGCGCCCTCCTCGACCACGCCAAGCTTGCCGGGGTAAGGATTGATAAACCCGGACAGTGCCATCAACGCGCCGTTGTCGGCAGTAGCCATTTTGAGCGTTTCGGCGGGCGTGTACCAGCGAACCATCTTCGCCAAGATCGCCCCCTGCCGGGTGGTGAGCCTCGCGTCGAACAGAATGTCCGTGCCAAAAGCCGTTTTGACATTGTATTTCCTCGCCAGCTTGTAGGCGTTGTCCGTTCCGGCAAAGACTTCTAGCGCCTTCTTCTGCGACACCGGGTTCTCCAGTGGGGACGCATCTTCATCGTCCAGAAACGGCTGCAAGCTCCACCAGATACCTTTATCCGCAAGCAACTTGGCGGTCGGTTCGTCGATTAACTGACCGTGTTCGATACACTTGACGCCAGCGGCAACCGCTTGCCGGATTGCGCGCGGCGTATAGGCATGTACCGTGACATACGTGCCCCAATTGTCGGCCGCCTCGACGGCGGCACGAATCTCGGGTTCGGTGTACTGCGTCGACTCGATCGGATTGTGGGGCGAAGCAACGCCACCGCCCGCCATGAGTTTGATCTGGCTGGCACCCTGCCTCAATTGCTCTCTGGCTCGTAACCGGACCTCATCGGGGCTGTCGGCGATGGCGGCGATACCTTCGGCTTCGGAATGGCTCAGCGGACCTCCGAGCACCCGCGGAACCTCGAAGGAGAACCTGAAATCTCCATGTCCCGAGGTTTGCGAGATAAAGGCGCCCGAAGGATAGATGCGCGGACCAATTGTGACACCTTCGTCGATGGCGCGCTTGAGCCCAAAGACAGGACCACCGAGGTCACGGACTGTCGTGAAACCCCTCATCAGCGTTGCTTCGGCCTGTCGCGCGGCCAAGAGCTGGAGATAGTTCGGATCGGCGGTCATGAGCACCATCTGAGGCGTCGCCGCCATGAATGCATGCCAATGCGCGTCAATCAGGCCCGGCATCAGTACCCGTCCGTCCGCCGCAATAATCCGAACGTTGGCATTCGCATCGACGGCGATAGGGTTTACGGATATGCGCTCAATGATGCCGCTTTTGACCAGCACATTGGAAGGAGCTGAGAGCACGCTACTCCTGCCATCAAAGATACGGACGTTCTGAAAAAGCGTTGTGCCGCCGCTGACCGCCGCGGTGAAAGGCTCCAAGCCTGGCGCTTCCAAATCTGCATCGCCTTGCGCCAAGCTCACCCGGCAAGGTCCGACCACGAGTGCCGCAGCCAAAATGAGCGGTGTGCTTAGCGCCAGTTTCAATATTCGGATCATCATTAGGGCCGATCTCCATCGCGAACTTCGAGTCCTCGAGAGTTCTGGACTGTCGGTTACCGCTGTCCGGACACGGTAAGGGCGGCCGACATATCCTAGCTAAAGACGCCGGCGGCGTCTGCTATGGGGTCATCAACGTCGTTTGAAGCGTCTAGCGGCGACTTCCACTATTGCCCTGAACGCCGACATTCGCTTGCGCCGCAATATCTGTCGCAGCGGGCCAATTGGAGACATCATGCCGTGTCCCGGGTCACGGGCTTTACGGCCGCAAATGCATCGCTGTCGCAGCGGACAGCGCCGCCAAAATAAAGAACAATAAGCCGGGCCCATTCGCCATCACCGCAACAATGACGAGCCCTAAGCCGTACCCACCGGACGCAGCTTCGATGGCAAGGGCGACGCCAACGATAAGGAACAACGCCGCTAGGATCGCCTGAAGCAAAAAAAAGAACTTGCGTCCTTCACGCTCTGACATTTGTGCAGCCCCCGAAAGAACCCGACCCGCCGACGGTCGGGGGGCATGATCCAAGGCTATCGCCTAGCGGGCAAGGGGTCCCTCCGAAGGCTCAAGGCCCACGTCAGCCAGCCTGTTCAACTGAAGAGCAAAGCAAAAAATTCAGACTGATGGTTTGGGGTCCGAGTTGTATCGGCCACTTTGGCGCCGACGACGGCTATGGGTCGATACTGTCGACAAAGGATTTTTAGCAGCGGAGCGAAGAAGAGCGTTTCAAAACAGGCCAGCATCGAGAATATTGATTCAAGCAATCTCGATTTCGGATTCCATTATTGCCCATTTCTCCCCGTTGGACGTTTAATGGCCGACTTTTTCGACAGCATCGGTCAAACGCTTCCCTTCTGTGATGTCCATGGGAGGTTTGCTTTGCGCCCGATAATGATCAAATAGCGGACGCTTCAGCACTTCGGTTAGACCATTTAAGAGGAGGCCCGATATGGACGTCCGGAATCCAGTGATGGTGTTTCCTTACATCATAAATTCAGTCCTGATATCTTGGCCGCTCTTTGGGTCGATCCATACGTCCCAGCATCCGTAGGTGTTGGCCACAACGAACTTTCCGTCCAGCCTAACGAATGTAAAGAAGTCCGCCTGCCCAGCCGCATTGTATGGAGGAGCGTTCCTCCATCTCAAGCTTCCACTCGGATTGAAGCATGCGAGATTGTCGATCAGCCCGCGTGAATCGAGTGGGGCATCGTATCTAACGACCCTGCCGCCATCCGGAAGAACGAGGTTCTGAAGGATTTCCATCATGTCATCTCAGTTGCGGCCTTGTCTTAAATGGCGATGGTGTCCGCGCATGGCCATAGCGGCCGAAGAGATTTCCGCCCACTCTGAGCTTGGCAGCGTTAACTGTGGCTGGAGCCGCATCGGCTCTTTGTAATTCTCCAACTCCATAAATTTTCGCTACCAATCGTGAGCGCGAGGGTATTCCCCATCAGCCTTTTCAGAAAAGTTCTTCGACCCGACTTTTTGTATGTTGTCCGCCAGGAGGGCTCACGAAAATCGAGCAAGGGCGCCAAGTGGCATGGTCGGCCGAGAAGGCGCCAATCGCGCGAAGAGGTGTGATGCCCGAGTTGTGTCAGCTTCTGCCGATAGCGGACACTTGAGGCACTTCGGTTTCGGGCTATGAGCCGACATTCTCAGGTGCTTCGGCTGGACTTTACCGCGCTGAACAGCAGCACCGAGCGAACGGATGCGAGAGGTCCCGTTCGCCCGGGGGTCCGTTTGGACTTCGTATCAGATAGACACGCAGATCGATCTGATAATGTCTCCTACCCGTGCCCGTGCCCTGCCAGCGAGGCATTGGGCACAAAGGTAACCAGCGTGCCGTGCGCGCCATCGCTCGCGAGCGCGAAGTTCGCCGTCGTGTAGGTGCCGGCCAAGTGAAGGTCGACGACGTGGTTTCCCTGTGCGACCTGAAGCGTGCCGCCGGCCGCGCTGGTTTGTGTAAAGGTCTCAGTCGTCTCCTGACCGATGAATCTGATCTTGGTCAGGTCCATGAAGTCCTGTCCGCCGAAGTCTTTGATGGTGCCTTTGAACGAGTCCTGTTCGAGCACCAGCCAGCCGCTGTTGATGATAGTTAGCGTGGCATGTGGTTGAAAGACGGCGCCGGCGTCCAATATCAGCTGTCCACCATCGATCTTGGTGGTGCCGTCAACAGTGCCGCCGGAAAGCACATTGGCAGCCGCGGTGACACCCGGGTCGTTCGGATCTTTGATCGTTAGCGCGCTGACGACGCCGCCGGAGGAGACGGTGAGCATGCCGCCGCTGCCGACTGATGCGCCGCTGGCGGTCCCTCCCGAGGACACGTTCATCATGCCGCCGGTGCCTACCGAAGTATGGTCGGCCGTGCCACCGGAAGAGACGTTCAGCGTGCCGCCGGTTACTGACGTGCCGCTGTCGGTGCCGCCGGAAGAGACGTTCAGCGTGCCGCCAGGACCCACGGTTGCACCGCTGTCCGTGCCGCCGCTTGAGACGGTCAGCACGCCACCATTAATGACGTCGCTACCAGACGCGGTACCGCCGCCAAAGACCGTTGCCGAGCCGCCGTTGACGGTCATTCCCACGGCGCTGCCGGCACTGAATATTCTTTCAATTCCACCTTTAAGCACCAGCGCCCCGGAGGTCACGGCGTCATCCTCAAGCAAAAACTCTTGGCCACCGGCGCCAACGACAGTGCCGATCGCTGTGCCATTAACGGCGACTTCCGATAGGGCGCCGTCGGCCACAATTGTTCCAATCTCAACGCCGCCGTTGAAGGCGATCGTCACGCCACCATCGGTTGCGACCGTGTTGGAGATCGTCCCGCCGCTGGCGACGAGTTCACCGGGGGTTATAACGGTATCACCGGTAGAAGTTACGCCGGGGCCCACATCAACAGTCGTGGTGATCAGTGCCATCAGTTCCTCCTGTCACTGAACTTGTGCCGTGTCTCGGTGCGGTATGCTTTTTCATTCACAATGAGCGAAGTGCTGCACCCGCATACCGTTGGCGGGTAACGGGTGTGACATCAGCCGGTTTGATTAAATGCTCGCGTCGGTATTGCAGCGCCACGCTATCAAGCGCGCACCACTCTTTAACGTCGTCGATTCTCATCTTGCTGCAGCCATACGCTAGGGGGATCAATACGCCACGACAATTCGGGGAAGCTCTCAGGTGAATGCGCTTGGGCATTAACACCTAGGTACAAACCCCTAGCCGCTGAGCCCCGATACGCGCGGTGAAAGAGTGCCAATGGCAATGATTGAACGAACCAGAGCGGCGCGAGCGAAGCCGATAGCTTACATGCGCATCCGAGCGCTGCCGGTGGTCGTTGTTGGTATCTGTTATCTTGCGAGCTACGTGCTGCTCGATTGGATCAGCTATATCGAACCCTATGCGTCCGCGAATATAACGCCATGGGATCCCTGCACGGGGTTGAGCTTCGCGTTGGTACTGCTCTTTGGCGCTCGTATGATTCCCCTTCTGTTTATCGGCCCGGTTCTCGGGGACCTAGTCTTGCCTCTGCCGGAGGTGTCCTGGGTCGTAGAGCTTTCGTTCGCCGCCCTGATTGGCGGTGGGTATTCGACCGCTTTGGCATTCTTGTTGCACCCAAGTACACGGTTCGATTCACGCCTATCCTCGATGCGTGATTTGGTTCTATTGATGCTCGTCGCGGGGGTGAGTTCGGCGTTCGTGTCGTCGAGTTATGTGGCCGTGGCCATTTTTGCGGGGTTACTGACGACAGGCGATTTTGCGGCGGCAACAATTCGCTATGGGATTGGCGACCTGATCGGAATCCTGGTGGTCACGCCATTTGCGCTCATCGCATTCTCGCGCATTCATGTATTGCGCATATCTCTCGAAACTGTTCTTCAATCTGCGTTGGTCGTCGGTGCATTGGCGCTAATTTTTGGCTCCTCTGAAGAGCAGCGCTTCCAATTATTTTATGTTCTCTTCCTGCCGATTATATGGACGGCCGTGCGTACGGGATTTGAGGGGGTTTGCATCAACATCCTGATCACTCAGGTCGGATTGATCCTCGGGGTTACGCTCTTCCCAGCGAGAGTTCACGATGTGACCGCAATTCAGACGCTCATGCTCGTTCTGGCAGCAACCGGACTTGTCGCCGGGGAATTGGTCGCGGGACATCGCCGTATCGAATCTCGCCTTCGTCTACATCAGGAATCGCTGTCGCGTGTTGCCCAGCTCGGCGGCATGGGTGAGCTTACTACCGCTATCGCGCATGAGTTGAACCAACCACTAATGGCCGCCCGGACTTACGCACGGTTGGTCGATGACGCGATATGCCGCGGGAACGCCGATCTCGCAATGGTCGGGATAACCGCAAAGAAAACGGTGGCACAGGTCGAGCGCGCTGCCGAAGTGGTTCGAAGCTTGCGGGCGCTTGTGCGTCTCGACAGCAGCAATCGCGCCTCACACAACGTAGAGCACATATTGCGAGAAACACTGGCGTTATGTCGGGTCGAACTAGATAATATCAATGCGAGCGCCCGGGCCGTCACAGTCAGCGATCTCCCGCCCGTCTTCGTGGATCTTCTGCAAGTCGAACAAGCCCTCCTCAACCTCCTGCGCAATTCGATTGAGGCCCTCGATGAGGCAAAAATTTCCGAAGGTCACATTTCGGTCGAAGCGTCGGCTGCCGGCACAGACTTCGTCGAGATTAGAGTCACCGATAACGGGCCGGGATTCCTACCTGACCAGTTCGAAAGCCCGTTTCTCCCGTTTTTGTCGACCAAGGCAGAAGGGCTTGGCTACGGATTGTCACTTTGCAAATCGATAATAGAAGCTCATGGCGGCCGTCTCTGGTTGGACGAAAACTCGCAAGGCGCTGATATTCACTTCACGCTTCCTGTCGCAAAGGCATCGTGACATGGCTGACCCAATCCACATCGCACTTATTGACGACGATCCGGCGGTACTCGATTCTCTTGGACTTTATCTTGAGCAACAGGAACTCAAGGTATCTCGATTCGGTGTTGTGGAAGGGTTTCTGGCAGCCGTCGATGACTCGACGCTGTTTGATTGTGTTGTCTCTGATGTGCGGATGCCGGGTGTCTCAGGTCTTTCTCTTGTCCGTTATCTCAACACGCGACGCTTTGCGCGGCCGATCATCCTGATTACGGGCCACGGCGATATCGATATGGCGGTGTCTGCGATTAAAATCGGAGCATTCGATTTCATCGAAAAGCCGTTCGATGAGACCCGACTTCTCGTCAGCATTCGGAAAGCGGTAGAGTTGGAACGGCAGCATATTGGCGATGCTCTAGAACTGGAACGGTTGAGGTCCCGATTTAATTCGCTGTCTGCCCGCCAACGTCAAGTTATGGACCTTGCCGCCGCAGGATTGTCGAGCAAGGAGATAGGAATGCAGCTCAAAATAAGCATCAAGACCGTCGAAAACCATCGTGCTTGGGTCATGGAGCGGATGGGCGCGCGCAATCTTGCCGAACTCGTGCGGATGGCGATGAAAATTAATCCGCAATCGTAAAAGGCGCATGTCCGAAGAGGGTCATTCGCGACCGGGCCGAACCGGTAGCAAATCCGGCCATGTCGGCTAAGCCCCGAAAGTAGAAGTCAAGCGGCAGCCATCTACATCTGGCTGCGAGCTTATGAGTTCCACGTCTTAGTTGGACGGGACGCCTGTGTGTGCCAAACCGGAAATCGCCGCCATCTCGGTATCGCTGAGCGAAAAATCGAAAATCGCCGCGTTACCGGATAAGCGCTCCACTTTGCTGGTCCGCGGAATGACGACCATGTGCTGCTGCACCAGAAAGCGAAGGCAGACCTGCGTGGCGCTTTTCTTGTGCGCGGCGCCGATCCGCGACAACACCTCATTGTCGCGAATCCGGCCGCGCGCGAGCGGGCTGTAGGCGACGACGGCCATCCCCAGTTTGTGGCAAGCGGCGATCAGCGCGGACTGGTCGAGGAAAGGGTTACACTCAAACTGATTGCATACCAGCGGTTCGCTGCTGACCTGCACCGCCTCTTCGATCTGCGCCACGCTGAAGTTGGAGACGCCGATGTGACGTGCAAGGCCGTCGCGCTTGGCCTTGACGAGGACACCGATCGTTTCCGCAAGCGGCAACCGGGTACTCGGCCAGTGCAACAGCAGCAGATCGACCTCGCTCAAGCGCAGCCGCGCCAGACACTCGTGCACCGCGCGATCGAATTCGCGCGGTGTGAAATGCGTCGGCCAGATCTTCGTTGTTATGAACACTTCGTCGCGCCTGACGCCCGACCCGCGCAGCCCCTCGCCCACCTCGCGCTCGTTGTCATACATTTCGGCGGTGTCGATGTGCCGGTAGCCGAGACGCAATGCCTGCTCGACGACGCGGGCGCAAACACGGCCGCGCAACTCCCAAGTACCGAGCCCGAGCAAGGGAATGCGGGCGCCTTTGACCTCGATGGCCGGAACGCCCGCTCTCGTCGTCATTACATCGGCCCTATCGAGTCCGCGGGCGGCACAACGCTTATCGCGGCTTGGCGCCAAGCACCGCAAACGCTGCTTCGGGCGCCCGTTCAATGACCTTGAGCAACGCCCGGGCCGGTCCACGCGGCGAGCGTTTGCCCTGTTCCCAATTACGCACGGTCTCGACCGGCACTCCGATCCGCGCGGCGAACGCAGTCTGGGTCAGACCGGTCTGCCCGCGCACATTGCGCGCATAGGCCGCCTCGACGAAGCGGCCGTTCGGCGAATGTCTCGCACCGTTGACGCGCGGCGCGGGCGCGCCGTCGGAAATCAAAATCGGACCTTCGCTGCCGTCAGGCAGGATTTCCACCAAGCGTCCATCAGCTTTCAACCGAACGCGCAGCATGGGCATAAGCTCCAGCGTTCCCGGCTGCGGACACCATAGCTGATTCGGCTTGGATTGAATGAGTTAGTGAGTTCCCATCGATGCGGATAAGGTCTCTGAACGACTAATTCCCCGGCCCAGTAGGCCATTGCCCGCCTTCACAAACGGGTGAAGAATTTGAGCAGTACCGCGCGGCGCGCCATCTCGCGCGCGAGGCAAGCTGCTCCCATCGGGATTGCCATGCTGCCCTGGATTTTCACGTCGTAAAACGCGCAGGTGGCATCGCGCGAGACGATCCACGCCCGCTGCATGTCGCGCAGCTTGGCGGCTTGCGTGGCGTCGATGTTATCGCGAAAGCTCTTGTAGTTCTCGTTGAGCAAGTCGTCCCAGATCTTCGCGTCGAGGCGAAAGCAATCGGCCATGCCCCAGATTTGGATTGGCGGCGTGCTCTGCACGGCGTGGCGACGAGATTAACAGGCATTGCCAAGGGACACGATCTGCTCATGCCGATGATCACGGGGCGGAAAGACCTGCCGCCCGAGGTGCCGCGCCCCCGCATCGGCAGCCTTTTGCGCGCGAGCCTCCTCCTCGGCGCCAGCGCGCTCGCTGTCGCCGTTCTCGTCAACGTGCTGTGAGTGCGCTTACCCGGCGCGATCAGCTTTTCGGCGGCACGACCTGACCGCGGATCTCGCCTGCCGGATGCGACTGGGTGTGGAGATTGATGTACCACTCGCCGGCGGTGAACTGCGCCGCCTGCTCGGGAGTGAGCGTGGCTTCGCCCTTGATCGGGCTCGCGGGCGGGGTGCCCTGTTTGCTCAGCCAGATCACCACCGGTCCGTTCTTTCCCGCCGCCGCGGGTCCGTGGAAATGCGCCATGGTACGTTCCGCCTCGGTGAGATCGTCCTGGTTCTTCTCGGCGCAAGCGCGAATGGCGGCGGTCTGCTGCGCGGTCGGTTTTTCGTCCTGGGCCGGTGCGGCCTGCGTCCCGCCTAACAGCAAGACCGCCAAGCCCGTGCGCGCGATCCAACTTGACCACTTCGACATTGCTCCCCCTGCGGACGCGCTTTGACGAACCCCCGACAAACATACAAAAATGCGGGCCAGGCGTCTTAGCAGCAACGAGAACAGGCACCCTCATGATCAAACTCATTCGCGGCGGCACCGTCGTCAACTACGACTATTCACGGCGCGCCAACGTTCTTTTGAGTGACGGCATAATCGCTGCGATCGGCGCCAACCTCGAAGCGCCGGCCGGCGCCGAAGTGATCGATGCCGGCGGTTGTTATGTCATGCCGGGCGGCATCGATCCGCATACGCATCTCGAGTTCGAGTTCATGGGCACAGTCACGGCCGACGATTTCGAATGGGGCACCAAGGCGGCGCTCTCGGGCGGCACCACCATGGTGATTGATCATTGCATTCCCAATCCCGGGCAGTCGCTGCTGGCCGCCTATCAGGACTGGCGCCGGAAAGCCGAAGGCGCGGCCAGCGACTACGGCTTCCACATGGCGATCACCTGGTGGGACAAGCAGGTGTTCGACGAGATGGAGACGACCGTCAAAACCTACGGCATCAACACCTTCAAACATTTCCTCGCCTACAAGGGCGCGTTGATGGTCAACGACGACGAGATGTACAACTCGTTCCTGCGCTGCGCCGGGCTCGGCGCCATGCCGCTCATTCACGCCGAGAACGGCGACATCGTCTGGCACCTGCAGCAGCATTATCTCAGCACCGGCGTGACCGGACCCGAGGGCCATGCTTACTCGCGCCCGCCCGCCGTCGAAGGCGAAGCCACCAACCGCGCCATCATGATCGCCGACATGGCCGGCTGTCCGGTCTACATCGTGCACACTTCGAGCCGCGACGCGCACGAAGCTATCGCCCGCGCCCGCGCCGCCGGCCAGCGCGTGTTCGGCGAACCGATCATCCAGCACCTCGTCCTCGACGAGGGCGAATATCGCAATAAGGACTGGGAGTACGCGGCGCAGCGGGTGATGTCGCCGCCATTCCGCACCAAGGAGCATCGGGCCAGTCTCTGGGCCGGCCTGCAGTCGGGCTCATTGCAGGTCGTGGCGACCGATCATTGCGCGTTCACAACCGAACAGAAACGGCTTGGCCGCACCGACTTCACCAAGATACCGAACGGCACCGGCGGGCTTGAGGACCGGATGCCGTTGCTGTGGACCGTCGGCGTCAACACCGGGCGGCTGACCAAAGAAGAATTTGTCGCCGTCACCTCAACGAATTGCGCGCGCATCCTCAACGTCTACCCGAAAAAAGGCGCGGTCGCGGTCGGCTCCGATGCCGATCTGGTCATTTGGGACCCAAGCGCCGGCAAAACCATCTCGGCCAAGAAGCAAGTGAGCCGGATCGACTACAACGTGTTCGAAGGCTTCCAATGCAAAGGCCTGCCGCGGGCGACGCTGTCGCGCGGCGAGATCACCTGGCTCGACGGCGACCTGCGGGCCGCGGCCGGCGCCGGCCAATACGTGCCGCGCGATCCGTTTCCGGCCGTGCACGTCGCCAACGCCACATGGCGCGAACTTAACACCCCGCGCCGCGTCGAACGCGTCGACGTCACGCCATAACGCGAGCAGAGTTGCTTCCGATGCAAAACCTTCAGATCGATGCCCAGCGCCTGTGGGATACGCTGATGGAAACGGCGAAGATCGGCGCCACCGCCAAGGGCGGCATTTGCCGGCTCACCTTGACCGATCTCGATCGCCAGGTGCGCGACTGGTTCAAGGCGCAGTGCGAGGCGCTCGGCTGCACCGTCGCGGTCGATGAGGTCGGCAATATGTTTGCGCGCCGGCCGGGCAAGAACGACAAGCTGCCGCCGATCGCCATGGGCTCACACCTCGACACCCAGCCGACCGGCGGCAAGTTCGACGGCGTGCTCGGCGTTCTTGGCGCGCTCGAAGCGCTGCGCACGCTGCACGAGACCGGCTACGAGACCAACGCACCAATCGAGATCGTCAACTGGACCAACGAGGAAGGCTCGCGCTACGCGCCGGCGATGCTGGCGTCCGGCGTATTCGCCAGTGTGTTCACGCCGGACTTTGCCTATTCGCGCGCCGATCGCGACGGCAAGACCTTCGGCGAGGAGCTGACCCGCATCGGCTACAAGGGCCCGGAGAAAGCCGGCGCGCGCAAGTTCGGCGCCATGTTCGAACTGCACATCGAGCAGGGCCCGATCCTGGAAGACGAAGGCAAGATGATCGGCATCGTCCAGGGCGTGCAGGGCATGCGCTGGTACGAAGTCACCGTCAGCGGCCAGGAGGCGCATACCGGCGCGACCCCGATGCGGCTGCGCAAGAATGCGCTCCTTGGCGCCGCGCGCATGATCGAGCGCATCGACGCCATCGCCTGGGAGCACGCGCCTGATGCAGTCGGCGCCGTTGGCCTGATCGAAAACAAGCCGAACAGCCGCAATGTCGTTCCCGGCGAAGTTTTCTTCACGGTCGATTTCCGCCATCCGGACGAAAAAGTTCTTGACGCCATGGAAGCGAAACTGCGCGCTTCGCTTGCCGAAATTCTCGAGCCGATGAAGCTTTCCTACAAAGAAGCGCGCATCTGGCACTCACCGGCAGTCAAATTCGCACCGGAGCTGATCGACTGCGTGCGCGTCGGCGCGGCGAAAGCCGGCTTTCAATCCCGCGACATGATCTCCGGCGCCGGCCACGACGCCGCCTACGTCGCCCGCGTCGCGCCGACCACCATGATCTTCGTGCCCTGCGCCGGCGGCATTTCCCACAACGAAGCCGAGTCGACGAGCTTCGACGAATGCGCCGCCGGCGCGCAGGTGCTGCTCAACGCTGTGCTGGAATACGACCGAAGATTAGGGTGAGTCGGTATGATCGATCGAGCGGACGCACTTCTGTCTCGCCGCTCGCGGCTCCTTCTCCCCGCGTGCGGGGAGAGGGTTGGGGTGAGGGGGCTTAGACGCATGCGTAGCGTCAACGTAACGAAGACAAGTTTGGCGCGGCAATTACGGAAAAATTCCACACGCGCCGAACGCAAGCTGTGGCGATACCTTCGCTCCAGGTCGCTTGCCGGATACAAATTCGTGCGCCAGGAGCCGATCGGGCCGTATGTTGTCGATTTTGTATGCCGGGAGCGGCGGCTTGTTATCGAGGTCGACGGCGGTCAGCACGCGGATAACGCTCGTGATGTCGTGCGCGAACGATGGCTCGTCGCACATCGTTACCGCGTCTTGCGTTTCTGGAATAACGAGGTGGTGGAAAATATCGAAGGTGTTTGGGACACAATCTTCGCGGCAGCGGCAGCGGCGCTGCCCCCTCACCCCGACCCTCTCCCCGCACGCGGGGAGAGGGGGTCGCCAAGCCGGACTTCCGAATGAGAATTCGCGTCGGTGAATGTGACGACTTCGCTAATCCGTCCCATCCGCCCTCCCCCAGGTTCGTCCCAACACGCGCAGCCAATTTCGGAAGCACAGCTTCTCGATCAGCGGCTTTTTAAAGCCGCGCTGGCGCATCGCCTGCACAAGATTTTGCAGCCCGGCGGCGTTGCCTAATGCCGCGGGGATCATGGCGCCGTCGAAATCGGAGCCAAGTCCGACGCAGTCCTCGCCGGCGTGTTCGAGCATGTGCTCGATGTGCTGCGATCATCAGGTCGAGCGGCGTGTCCCGATCGTGACGGCCGTCCGGACGCAGGAAGCTCGTGGCAAAATTGACGCCGACGAGGCCGCCGGTTTCGCCGATCGCCGCCAGTTGCTTGTCGGTCAGATTGCGCGAATGCGGGCTGACGGCGTGCGCGTTGGAGTGCGTGGCGACCAGCGGCGCATTGCTGATTTCGGCAACGTCCCAGAAGCCGCGTTCGTTGAGGTGCGACAGATCGATCAGAATCCGCAACCGGTTGCAGGCGCCGATCAGCGCCTTGCCGAGATCGGTCAGACCGGGGCCGGTGTCGGGCGAAGACGGGCAGCGGAACGGCACGCCGTGGCCGAACACGTTCGGCCGGCTCCACACCGGCCCGAGCGAGCGCAGCCCCGCCGCGTACAGCACGTCGAGCAGCTCGAAGTTCGCATCGATCGCTTCGGCGCCTTCGATATGAAGCACCGCCGCCAGCGCGTCGTCGGCGAGGCAGCTTTCGATATCGGCAACAGTCCGGCAAACGCGAACGCGCCCTTTCGACTCCCGCTCGATCCGAAACAGCAGCGACGCCATGGCGAACACGACCCGCTGCGCCTCTGCAACATCGACGGCAGGCGGCGCCGGATCGTTGCCGATGACGCTGCCGGTCTCCGGCGAAGGCGTTTCGCCGTTGGCGCGATCTTTCTTTTTGGGTGAAGGCACGAAGATCGCGAACAGGCCACCGGCAAATCCGCCCTTGTGCGCTTTAGGAAGATCCAGATGGCCCTTCTCCTCGCCTTGCAGGAATGCCGTCACCGCATCCGCGCCGCCGCGCATATGCAGCCGGAGCAGGACGTCGTTGTGGCCGTCGAAGATCGGAATGGATTTGGGTGGGGGCACCTATGGTCCTTCGTTGGTAAGCAAGCAAAGTATGGCAACTTACGCTTCGCCAACCGATGTCGAGGCGTTCACCTATTGAGGGTCCTGCGACAGTTCGTCTTATCTCTGCGGCGGTTGCAATTGCTGCGCATTCCCGCCTTAATAGCGATAAGGCGCGCACTGTGAACCATTACATCGACATAGAGCATCCCGGGCTGGCGAAATTCAGAAGAATTCGTGGGAACGATCCTTTTGTAGTGAAAAGGAAAGCGGAAGAGCAACTAAGAACCTGGGAAGTGCAGTGGCAGCGCCAGCAAGAGATAAACGACGCTCGAAGCCGGCGTCTCCAATTAACACTCGACCGAAGTCAAAAAAAGGCACTTGCGCTCCGGCAAACGGAGGAGGCGCAAGCGGAAATAAATGAGCTTCGAAAACTTCTTGCGCGGACGCTGAACTCAGAAAAAACTAGTTGGAGTTCGCTGTTTGACCGAAGCGAGTTCAATGAACCCCAACCTCAAAAGCCGAGCTATGAAAGCTATCCCGAGGAACCAAAAATTGATGACCCGCGTTTTCGTCCGCATGTACCGCTGTTGTTTCACATCATTCCATTTTTGAAACGCAAGCGTATTAGACAGGCAACCGACCGATGGGCAGCGGCGCATACTGATTGGCAACGCGTGGCCGACCGGGTCACTGAGCAAAACAATGGCCGCTACGCCAAATATAAACAAAAATGGCAAGAATGGGTTGAACGACAAGCTTCATTCAAAGCCGCTCAACAGACAGTGAATGAGCGAATTGATGAACTCCGAAAGCGGCATCTAAACAAAGATGCCGATGCTGTTGCGGACTTCACCGATCTCGTTCTCTCCCGCTCGGAGTATCCGAACTGCTTTCCAAAACGCTGGGAAATTGCATTTGACGGCGCGACTGGCGTTATGGTTGTGAACTATGATCTACCAGACGTCAGCCGTTTGCCGAAGATGGCGGCGGTTAAATATATACAGACTAGGGACGAGTTTGAAAGCATTCGATTGAAAGACAGAGAGTTAGATGAAATATTCGAGACTGTTGTGTATCAAACATGTCTGCGAACAATAATCGAGATTTTCGCTTCCGATCTTATTGATGCGATTCAATCCGTTACATTGAACGGTTATGTAGATTTTATAGACAAGGCCAATGGGAGACCCGCGAGGGCGTGCATCGTCTCATTGCAAGCAACAAAATCGGCTATCGAAAATATAGACTTCAGTGCGGTCGACCCCAAATCCTGTTTCCGTGCGTTGAAGGGGGTCGGAAGCTCGAAACTGTCTGGCATGGTAGCCGTTGTCCCAATCCTTAAAATGAGCCGAGTAGACGAACGCTTCGTTCCGGCGCGAGACGTGATTGATAGTATTGATCGAGCAGTCAACATTGCTTCGATACCCTGGGAGGATTTTGAACACTTGGTGCGAGACGTGTTCGAAAAGGAATTCTCGAGCTCTGGGGGCGAAGTGAAGATCACACGAGCCAGCCGAGATCATGGCGTTGATGCCATCGCTTTTGATCCCGATCCAATTCGGGGAGGAAAGATTGTTATTCAGGCGAAACGCTATACGAACCCGGTTGGAGTGTCAGCAGTGCGAGACCTTTACGGCACGCTCATTAACGAAGGTGCCAGCCGTGGAATATTAGTGACAACCTCCGTCTATGGCCCAGACTCCTATGAATTTGCAAAGGGAAAGCCAATCACGCTTTTAAACGGCGGCAATTTGCTTCACCTCCTAGAAAAACATGGACATCCTGCTCGGATCGATTTGCGTGAAGCAAAGACCGCTGCGGCAGGCGAGAACTGATGCTGCGGGAAAAAGCACCTCTATGTAGCAGTGAGCGTAGCCCGGGTTGACCACAGCGAAAGCCGGGAGTGACGTGTGAGGCGGGATCGCAAACCCCGGATTTTGCTGGCGCTCACCCGGCTCGGACTCGTCTTGGCCGGCCCATGATGGGTATCGCTCCGCTCCACCCATCCTACGGGCTGCGCTGTGCCGCGCTAAAGCCGCACGTATTTGCGCGTCCCCGCGGGGGAGCGTGACATGCGTCTTCGTGCTGCGGTCGTGTTCTGTTGAGCGCGGCACGTCACGATTCTATTGACTTTCGTCTCTATTTCGGGTATTCGCTCAAAGAATCTCGCTCACCAAGGACGCCTGTCGCGAAGGTATTCCGAGAGGTGGAGCGAGTGCGGTGCCCGCGCGCGGGACGATACACTCCGCACCCGGGCAGCTTCGGGCATCATGCTGACCGGCACTACGACCGGTCCGGGAGGTGCGTTCCCTGGACTGGGACAGGCGGGCGCGGGTAACGCCCGTGTAAGAACGCGAGGTCTTTGCTCCCCGGTTGGAGCGACCGTACCGGATCGAACGTCATGCCGCGTCCCAGGAAGCCTGGCCTGGAGTTGCGCCCAAGGGCCGAAAGCCCTGACGGTAAGAGCCGTGGTGGAACGCCGATAGGCGAGCGCACCCGCCGGTGCGCGCCGCATCGCGAGATGCGGAGGTTGGCTACACACGTCTGTCGGCGTTCCGCTTCCTTTTTCTTTTCGTCATTGCGCTTCGTAGGGTGGGTAGAGCGAAGTGAAACCCACCGCTCAGCATGGTGGGTTACGCCGCGTTCGCAGCTAACCCACCCTACATTTTCGCAAGACCCGGGCGCGAAGCGCGCCGCGGGAACGATTGTTGTTGCCCGTCACCCTGAGGTGCCCGCGCGCAGCGCGGGCCTCGAAGGGCGACGGCCGAGGCGCCGGGACCGCATCCTTCGAGGCGCGCCTGCGGCGCGCACCTCAGGATGACGGAAGGTGGGTCGTCGCCGCCGTCACCGCGTCTTTTCGAAAATCTCCCGCCCGATCAGCATGCGGCGGATCTCGCTGGTGCCGGCGCCGATTTCGTAGAGCTTGGCGTCGCGCAGGAGCCGCCCGGCGGGGAAGTCGTTGATGTAGCCGTTGCCGCCGAGGCACTGGATGGTTTCGAGCGCCATCCAGGTCGCACGTTCGGCGGCATAGAGAATGGCGCCGGCGGCATCCTCGCGCGTGGTCTCGCCGCGGTCGCAGGCTTTCGCAACCGCATAAACATAAGCCTTGCTGGCATTGAGCGTGACGTACATGTCGGCGAGCTTGGCCTGAATGAGCTGGAAGCGGCCGATCGGCTGGCCGAATTGGGTGCGCTGGTGAACGTAAGGCACGACCAAATCGAGGCAGGCCTGCATCACCCCGATCGGACCGGCCGCGAGCACCGCGCGCTCGTAGTCGAGACCGGACATCAGGATGTTGACGCCGTTGCCGACCACCCCAAGCACATTTTCGGCCGGCACTTCGCAGTCCTCGAATACAAGTTCGCCGGTGTCGGAGCCGCGCATGCCGAGTTTGTCGAGTTTCGCACCGGTGGAAAATCCCTTGAAGGTTTTCTCGACAACGAAGGCGGTGATGCCGCGCGAGCCTGCGGTCGAGTCGGTCTTGGCGTAGACCACCATGGTGTCGGCGAGCGGACCATTGGTGATCCACATTTTCGTCCCGTTGAGGACGAAGCGGTCGCCCTTTTGGTCGGCGCGGGTGCGCATCGACACCACGTCGGAGCCGGCATTGGGCTCCGACATCGCCAGCGCGCCGACGTGCTCGCCGGAAATCAGTTTCGGCAAATAGCGTTTCTTCTGCTCGGGGCTGCCGTTCCTCCGGAGCTGATTGACACAGAGGTTCGAATGCGCGCCGTACGACAGACCGATCGCCGCCGAGGCGCGCGAAATCTCCTCCATCGCCACGCAATGCGCGAGGTAGCCCATCCCCGCGCCGCCCCATTCCTCTTCGACGGTGATGCCGAGAAGACCGAGCTCGCCGAGCTGCGGCCACAGCTCGCGCGGAAATTTGTTGGAGCGGTCGATCTCTGCGGCGTTCGGCGCGATCTTGGCCTGCGCAAACGCGCCGACCGTATCGCGCAACATCTCGACATCGCTGCCGAGATCAAAATCGAGGCCGGGAAGGCGGTTAGAGATCATGGTTGGCTCTGCCGCAGGCACCTCGCCGGCGCCTTACGTGCGCCAACGATAGCGGTTAGCCGCCACGCTGTCAGCGTGGGGGCCGTTTTACCCGGCCGCGGAGCGGGCGACCCTGGTCAGGACCCGGTCGATCTCGGCGACCGGCCCGGGCTTGGCGAACAGGTAGCCCTGCATTTCGTCGCAGCCGGCAAGACGCAGCAAGACCCGCTGTTCGTCGGTCTCGACGCCTTCCGCCAGCACTTTCATGCCGAGCGCATGGCCCAACGTGACAATCGCCTGGATGATCGGACCGGTGCTGCCGGACGAGCCGAGCGAGGCAACGAAGGCGCGATCGATCTTGAGCCGGTCGAACGGAAATTTTTGCAGGTAGTTGAGGCTCGAAAAGCCGGTGCCGAAATCGTCGAGCGCGAGGCTCACGCCGAGAGCGCGCAACGCTTCGAGCCGGGTGAGCGCTTCCTGCGGATTATCGATCAGGATGCCTTCGGTCACTTCGAGCACGACGCGCGAAGAGGCGATCCCGGTCTCCGACATCACGGCGCCGACCAGATCGACCAGCCAGCGGTCGCGAATCTGCAACGGCGAAAGATTGACGGCGACCGACAATGCCGGCCACCGCGAGGCGTCGGCCAGCGCGCGGCGCAGCACGATCTCGCCGAGCTGGGACATCAGGCCGCTTTGTTCGGCGAGCGGAATGAACACCGCCGGCGGGATCGGACCGCGGCTCGGGTGGGTCCAGCGCAGCAACGCTTCGACGCCGACCATCGCGCCGCCGTCGGCGGCGACAATCGGCTGATAGTGAACGTCGAATGTTTGCAGCGAGATTGCGGATTGGAGTTCGCGCAACAGCGAACGGCGCTCGGCGTATTCGGTCTCGATCTGCGGCTCGAACAACCGCAACCGGCCGCGGCCCTCGCGCTTGGCGGCGCGAAGCGCCAGACCCGCGCGGCGCGCCAGTTCGTCGCTGGTGGTGCCATCCTCGGGCGCTTCCGCGACGCCGACGCCGGCGGTGATCTGCCACATCCGGTCGACGAAGATCGGGCGCTGCAGCGAAGCGCGCAGCGTATCAACGAGCGCGGCTGCGGTGCGCCGATCATCGCCAGTGGCGACCACGGCAAATTCGTCTTCCTCGAAGCGCCCCAACATCGCACCGGCCGGCAGCCCGGTCCGCAAATGCTCGGCAACGTTCATCATGACCGCATCGCCGCCTGCCCGCCCCAACGCGTCGTTAACCTCGTGAAAGCCGTCAAGATCAACCAGGATGAAAACGACACTGCCGAGACGGCGCTGCGCCAGCGCATCGTCGAGATGTTCGATCATGGCGCGCTGATTGGGCAGTCCGGTCAACGCGTCGTGGCTGATCGGCTTGCGCGCGGTCGCTGCCCTGCGATCGAGCGAACGCGGCGGCCGCTGCGAGACCCATGCGGCAAGAAAGCTAACGACACCAAACACGGCGCCGACCACTGCCAACAGACCCCACAGCCGGTCCATGGCGTGAGCCAGCGCGTTATCGGCGATCCAGCTGAACCAGCCGATGATCCGGCCCCGCGCGTCGTGCAGCGATTGCATTTCACGCCCGGCTTCGTTGGCGGGTCCAACATCAAAGCGCAGATCCTTAAGACCCGCGCTGTGCTCAATCAGCCGAAGCTCCGTATCGTTGATATCCTGGACATCGCCAGTCGCTCCCTGGAATGCTTCAAGCGTCCGTTGCAGAGCGGCGTGCTCCTGGGCTGCGATATGGCTGGCGCTGAGTTGCGTGACGGCAAAACCGATTGCCGCGCACAGGATTACCGCGCCGGACAGAAGCGCCGGCGCGAACAGCACCAGGCGATCGCTCTGACCAAATGGGGACCGCATCGAGGAACGCGAAATTAGCCTACGCGCCGCCAACCACTTCGCGGCTGCCGTAGCGGCCGTCATCACGCACGCCCCGTCGAGGAAAAATACCTATGTTAGGTCTAACCGCCGTCGATTAACGACAAGGAAAGACGATTGGCCGGCGCTGGTTTTCAACAGCCGCGACGGACGTTATTTGAGGGTAAACATGACATTAATCGACCCTTCAGGTAGCGTGTTTTAGAAGGTGGTACCGGCTGATCAAGCCGGGTACTGAGAGAGGCATGAAGAGTAACAGCGTTGTACAGCCGTACGGTTTTGCCGCCGCCTGCGCTGCGATAGCTGCTGTCGCCGGTGCGTTATTGGCTGCCCAGCCGGCACTGGCACAAGAATGTCCCGGCAAGCCCAACGCGCTCGGCACCAGCCGCGTGCTGGTACTCGAACCCGGCGAACTGACGCAGGTTGGCGTGATGCAATATCCGCAGAGCCTGCCGCTCGCGGACAAGGAAGTGGTTCTCACTTTCGACGATGGGCCGCTGCCGCCGTATTCGAACAAGGTGCTCGATATCCTCGCCGAGCAATGCATCAAGGCGACCTATTTCCTGATCGGCAACATGGCGCGGACGTACCCGAGTGTGGTGCGCCGGATCCATCAGGAAGGGCATACCATCGGCACCCATACCGAAGATCATCCGTTGCGGATGCAAAAGTTGCCGGTCGAGAAGATCCGTTGGGAGATCGATCAGGGCATCGCCGACGTCGGCGCAGCCCTCGGCGACCCAGACGAGCTGGCGCCGTTCATCCGCATTCCCGGTCTGTCGCGATCGCCGGTCATCGAGGAGGAAGCCGCCGCGCGTTCGCTGGTGATCTTCAGTTCCGACACGGTCGCCGATGACTGGCATCGCCATATCAAGCCGCGCGACATCGTTTCCCGGGCCATGAGCCGGCTGGAGAAACGCGGCAAAGGCATTCTGCTGCTGCACGATATTCATAAGTCCACCGTCGCGGCCTTACCGGAACTCTTGAAGGAGCTGAAAGAGAAGGGTTTCCGTGTCGTCCACGTGATACCTGGCGACGTCCCGGGGCGGATCCAAACGGTCGGCGAGCCGGGATCGGCCGATCACACCATGTTGCCGGTGCCCGACGTTACGTCGTTCGCAACCGCGTACCTGCCAAAGCGCAGGATTGTTCTTGCGGACCGCTCCGGTGGAGCAAGGTTCGCCCGGGCCGCGGCGATCGAATGGCCGGATCGGCTTGGTCACACAGTGCCGGCGGACAACATCGAACTACCTGCGCCGGATCTGCACGATTTCGGTCTCGCGGGCTTCGGCGCGGATGCAGCGCCGGCGGAGTAAGCCGACCTAGGCGGAATACGAGCTGTGCTGTTAAGAAGGCGGCGGCCCACCCGGCGGAGGCGGCGAACCGGGTGGAGGCGGATAGGCACCGGGCGGAGGCGGCGGCCCATATCCCGGCGCTCCAGGAGGCGGCCCATATCCCCGCGCTCCAGAAGGCGGCAAATAACCTGGCGGCGGGGCATACGGTCCCGCATCCGGAAAGCATCTGCGGCCATATGGCCCCGGGTGCCACCCCGGCGGGCACGGCCGCGGCGGCGCACAAGAACTCATCATCAGCGCTGCCAGAAGCAACGCGATCAAACCAGAAATGCGGACGTTCATGAAAGAGATTCCCCATCCCACCGACCGCCGGTTACGACCGTATCGCGGCCAAATTGGGACGCCGAGACTGGCAGAAATCACAGCCGGCCAGCACTCGGATGGATATGCTCAATGAGGTCTTACTGCACTTTCATCGTGGCGCGCGCGTCAACGCCAAAAGCCCCGGAAGCCAAATTCGATGACCAATGTGGTGCGGTCGAGAGGACTCGAACCTCCACGGGTTGCCCCGCTAGCACCTCAAGCTAGTGCGTCTACCAATTCCGCCACGACCGCATGTGGGCTGAACGCACCGTCAAATTGGTGCGTGGCGCCGATGTAACAGCAAGCTCTGGCGCGGACAAGACCCAAACTCGCGACCGTTACGGCCGCTACGACTTGGCTAGTTGCACGCGAAGCAAGGCGGAAATCGGCGACCGCCGGGCTAGACCGCGTCCGGTGTCCGCGGCAACAGTTCCTTGACCTCAACAGCGATCCGATTGCCGCTGACGATCACGGTCCCCTTCGCCACCGGCATGTTGTTGGCGAGGATGCGGACCTCGTCTTCCTCCGACGAGTCGAGTTCGATAATGGCGCCACGGCCGAGCCGCAGCACTTGATGGATCGGCATCGAGGTTCTCCCCAATACCACCGCAATATCGATCGAGACGTTATCGAGTGTCGCCAAGGTTCCCCGCGCGGCTTTTGTGGATGGCCGTTACTGCGCTATTCTTGAGCCCGGCATGGTTACGAGGTGGTTAACACGCGCAGCGATCTGAAGATTGGCGCTCTCCCAATTGCCGGCTCGCCGCCGGTCGAATGGAGCACGAGCGGCGGCGCGGTCGATTACGAGCGTGCTGTCGAGTTCATGGCGGCCCGTGCCGCGGCAATCGCGCGGGGTGAGGCGCGAGAACTGGTCTGGCTTGTCGAGCACCCGCCGCTATACACAGCTGGCACATCGGCGCAGCCGCAGGAACTGATCGAGGCGCGCTTTCCCGTTTACACGGCCGGCCGCGGCGGCCAGTTCACCTATCATGGGCCGGGCCAGCGGGTCGGCTACCTCATGCTTGATCTCAAGCGGCGCGCGCCGGACGTCCGCCGCTTCGTCGCGACCATCGAGGAATGGATCATCCGTACGCTAGCGGCCTTCGACGTGCGCGGTGAGCGTCGCGACGATCGCATCGGCGTGTGGGTGCGCCGCCCCGGCAAGGACCAAAGTGCCGAAGACAAAATTGCCGCAATCGGCATTCGCGTGCAGCGTTGGGTCACGTTCCACGGATTTGCGCTCAATGTCGCGCCGGACCTGTCGCATTTCTCCGGCATCGTGCCCTGCGGAGTTTCCGATCCGCGATACGGCGTCACGTCGCTCGCCGATCTCGGTGCGCCTGCGTCGATGAGCGACGTCGATAACGTGCTGCAGGCCGAATTTGAAAAACTGTTTGGCGCGACGGCGGAAGCTCAAAAATTTGCCAGCACGGAAAACAATTCGCCAGGGCGGCGGAGCGCCAAGTCTGTCGCACCAGCTTCGCGCTGATCGACGGCCTCAACCCGCGCGCCCGGTGGACCATCCCGGCACAGTTCAATCATTGTCAGGACGACTTCCTCCGGACCCGCCAACACCGCCTCGACCGAGCCGTCGCGGCAGTTGCGTACCCAGCCCTCGACGCCGAGTTCGAGCGCGGTCCGCTCCGCCCAGGCACGAAAGCCGATGCCGTGCACCCGGCCGCGGACGACGACCTTAAAGATCACGTCCATCCGTATTCCTTAAGGCTGCGCCAGGTCACCTCGCCCGGCCGTTTCGGCAGAAAGCGCTGCAAGTATGCAATGTACGCTGCTGGCAATTGCCACTCCAGCGCCGCCGCGATCAAAAGCTCCATGTAGCCGGCCTTCGCCCGTCCGGCCGGCTGTTGCCGCGCAATATAGGTGAGCGCACCGTAGTGGCGGCCGGCGTGTCGAACCGACAGCATCTTAGCGTGGTAGAGACCCCCGGCAACGTTCTCCCATGCATCAAGCCGCACCCGATCGCGGGGTTCGATCCGCCATAGCACGCCGCAGACAGTGCGCCCTTGTTTCGGCTTGATAGATGCATAGCCGTCTGCGGTAATTACGAACTCGTAATTCGCCAGAGCCCCCGCGCCAAGCGGCACCGCGTTCGGCGCATGTGTCGCCATCACGTCGCGGTGCATATTCGACCCATAGGCGAAGTACAGGATCACGCCGCACGGCCTTCCGCGCTTTGTCTGGTCGCCGCAAATAAAGTGACTCCGGCCGCGAGGATCAACGGCAGGAAAGCGAGCAGAAGCAGGATAGCCACCACCACCGAAGCCAAATCATAATGCGGTGAGCCGAGCAAAACCGCAACGACGGCAACGAGCAGGATCAAACCGAGCGCACTCGCGGTGTTTGCATCCGTCCCTTGTCCGGCAAGCGGCGAGTAGAATGCAACCGCGAGGATCAACAGAAGGATGATCGCCAGCCCGTAGAGGATGCTTGCGGCAACGGCAGGTGCAACGGAGCGGTCGGCGTCGTGCAGCCGCTTCGCATGCAAAACGTACCAGATCCAAATCAGCAGCGCCT
Organism: uncultured Alphaproteobacteria bacterium; assembly: GCA_963844545.1. GTDB lineage: Bacteria > Pseudomonadota > Alphaproteobacteria > Rhizobiales > Xanthobacteraceae > BOG-931. The sequence goes on from CAWJOX010000002.1 coordinate 106,261, forward strand.
GGGCAGCCGCAAACAGCCACGGTCCGCCGCGTGACATGACTGCCGGCATCGTCAGCAGCTGCGATGCCGCGCCGGCGGCATACACTGCGAAGGCGCCGAACAAAAAGGCCTGCGGCGACAGCCGCCCAGACGGCGAAAAAAGAAAGCGTAGCGCTTCCATACAGGTGGGCCGTCATTGCGTTTGCGCCTTCGGCGCGCCCGCGTGGTTTCTAGGCGAATTCCATGATCACCGCGTCGACGGCGACGCTGTCGCCTGGCTTGACGGGTATCTTCTTGATAATGCCGTCGCGCTCAGCGCGCAGGATGTTCTCCATCTTCATCGCCTCGACGACAGCCAAGGTTTCACCCGCCTTGACCTCTTGGCCTTCCGCGACGGCAATCGAAACGACCAGGCCAGGCATTGGACAGCGTACGGCTTTTTCGCTGCCGGAGAGTTTCTTTGCCGGCATCAGACGCGCGTAGCGCGCTTCGCGCTCGGTATAGACAAACGCTTTCACTTCAATGCCGCGGTAGGCGAGCTCGAAGCCGTTCGGGATCATCCGCACGTGCATGGCGACGGCCGCACCATCGAGGGTGCCGCTCCAAACCGGCATGCGCGGAAGCCAGTTCGAGGAAATAACATGCCGATTGCCATCCTCGAACAATACCACGATGGACCCACCTTCGTGGTCGACATCGGCGTGAATCTCTTCGCCGCTCAGCCAGATTGCCCGGCGGCGCTCGCGGGTCATTGCACTATTGAGCTGGCCGGAAATGCGGCGCTTGCGCTCGCCCAGAACATGGTCAATCGCCGCCGCGACGCCGGCGATGGCACGCGCCACGGCGCCGGTCGGAGCGGTGCGCTCGAAACCGTGGGGAAATTCCTCGGCGATGAAGGCGGTGGAGAGTTTGCCGGCGCGCCAGCGCGGATGCTGCATGATCGCCGCGAGAAACGGAATGTTGTGGCGAATACCTTCGATGGTGAAGGCATCAAGCGCGTCAGCCTGCGCGTCGATTGCTTCGACACGGGTCTTCGCATGCGTGACGAGCTTTGCGATCATCGGATCGTAATAGAGTGAGATTTCACCGCCTTCTGCTACTCCGGTGTCGTTTCGCACTGTTACGCCATCGTGCTCGCCTTCCCGCGGCGGGCGATACCGCACCAGGCGCCCGATAGACGGCGCGAAATTCCGATACGGGTCCTCTGCATAGACGCGGCTCTCAACCGCCCAGCCGGAAAGCTTCACGTCGCTTTGTTTCAGCGCCAGCGGCTCGCCCGCAGCGACCCGGATCATCTGCTCGACCAGATCGATGCCGGTGACAAGTTCGGTCACCGGATGCTCGACTTGCAGCCGCGTGTTCATCTCCAAGAAGTAAAAGCTGCGGTCCTGCCCGGCCACGAATTCCACCGTGCCGGCGCTATCGTAGCCGACCGCGCTGGCGAGCGCGACGGCCTGCTCGCCCATCTTGGCGCGTGTCTTGGCGTCAAGCAGCGGGCTCGGCAATTCCTCGATGACTTTCTGATTGCGGCGCTGGATCGAGCACTCGCGTTCGCCGAGATGGATGACGTTGCCATGTTTGTCGCCCAAAACCTGAATTTCGACATGGCGCGGATCGGTGATGAATTTCTCGATGAAAACGCGATCATCGCCGAAGCTTGATTTCGCTTCCGAGCGGGCGCGGGCGAAGTTCTCGGCGACTTCCCCCTTGGTAAAGGCGATGCGCATGCCCTTACCGCCCCCGCCAGCTGATGCCTTGATCATCACCGGATACCCAATCTGTTCGGCGATGGCGATCGCCTGGATATCGTCCTCGATCACGCCGAGATGACCCGGTACGGTGGAGACGTTGGCGCGGGCGGCGGCTTTTTTTGATTCGATCTTGTCGCCCATGGCGGCGATTGCCTTGGGGTTCGGCCCAATAAACACAACGCCCGCCTTGGCGAGCGCCTCGGGAAACGCCGCGCGCTCGGACAAAAAACCGTAGCCCGGATGTACCGCTTCGGCGCCGCTTTCCTTGCAGGCAGCAACGATCCGGTCGATCAGAAGGTAGCTTTGCGCGGCAGGCGGCGGCCCGATCGGGATTGCCGTGTCGGCCATCTCGACATGGAGCGCGTCGCGGTCAGCCTCGGAATAAACCGCAACGGTTGCGATCCCCATGCGGCGGGCGGTCTTGATGATCCGACAGGCGATTTCGCCGCGGTTGGCAATGAGGATTCGCTTGAACATTTCCGTGTTGAAACCCGCGAGCCCGCCCGTTGGCTTTGCGGCGTCGTCGCGAGAATGTCAATGACCGCAGCCTGCTAGCGACAGTACCGTTCGCCTGCGACACCTCCCCGCTTGGGCGCTAACTTGTTAGAGGGATGCCCGTCCCAGTCTGCGTCATGAGTGTCGGTCACGCCCCCGTCATACGTTGTGCTCAAAGAATATGGTTTTCCGCTAACGGAATCTTCTCGATGCGCGGGTTGCTTGTCGTTGTTACAGCAATAGTACCGATCCTCGCGGCATCGCCGGCTGCCGCGCAGGGGCGGGCGTCCCAACTCCACAACGTGGTTCTGTTTGTCGCCGACGGTCTGCGCTCCCGGATGGTCGATGATGCGACCGCCCCGACAATGGCGGCGGTCGCACGCGAAGGGGTAAGCCTGCGCAACAGCCACTCGCTGTTTCCCACGTTGACGACGGCGAACGCGTCCGCCATGGCCACCGGACACTTGCTCGGCGACACTGGCGACTTCTCCAACACGATCTATACCGGCTTCGAAGTGCGGGTGGATGGCGGCGTGAGCCAAACGCCATTTCTGGAGAGCAACTCCGTGCTCGGCCAGCTCGACGAGAAATGGGGAAACTATCTCAATGAGCCCGCCATCCTGAAACTCGCCAGCGGCAAGGGCTACAGTACGGCGGCAATCGGCAAGCTCGGTCCGACGTTGATTTTCGATCATACCGATCGCGACGGCACGCCGACGATCATCATCGACAACTCGACGGGCAATCCGAACAGAGGCATCCCGCTATCGGCTGAAATGATCGGCCTGCTTGACGCTGCAAAGTTGGAGCTAAAACCTCCGCCGCGCAGCAACGGCACGATCCCAAATAGTTTGCAGCAGGATTATTTTACCGCGGTCACGACCCGAGTAGTCCTGCCGCTATTCAAGAAGCGCGGCAAGCCGTTCGTTCTGGTGTTCTGGTCCCGCGATCCGGACGGAACGCAGCATCTGCAGCGCGACAGCTTGAATTCGCTCGTACCCGGCATCAACGGGCCGACATCGCTGGCGGCCATCCGTAATGCCGACGACGATTTGGCGAGAATCCGCGCCGCTTTGGTTGAGCTCAACCTCTTTGACACGACCGACATCATCACGGTTGCCGATCACGGATTTTCCACGATCTCGAAGGAGAGCCATACGAGTCCGACGACAACGACAAAGATTGCCGACACGCCGGAGGGCCAATTGCCGTACGGCTTTCTGGCGCTCGATCTGGCAAAAGCGCTCAACTTGCCGCTGCTCGACCCGGACAACGGTTACAGGGTGGTCGCGCTGGGCGAACGTCCTGTGAAAGGCAACGGTTTCATCGGCAGCGACAAAAACAATCCGAAAATAGTGGTGGCGGCAAACGGCGGGTCCGACCTCATCTATCTGCCCGACGCCGACCAAGCCGTCGCGAAGCAGATCGTCGATGCCTTGCTCGCACAGGATTACGTCAGCGGCATCTTTGTCGGATCGAAGCTCGGCAAGTTTCCGGGAACGCTCAGTCTGGACGACATAGCCCTCGAGGACACCGCGGTGACCCCGCACCCGGCCATCGTGGTCAGCTTCCGATCGTTCGACACTGTGTGCGGAGAGCCGGTGCGATGCGCGGCCGAGATCGCCGATACCGGCCTCCAGCAAGGCCAGGGCATGCACGGTTCGTTTAGCCGCGCCGACACCTGGAATTTCATGGCCATGCAGGGGCCGGATTTCAAATCGCATTTCGTCGATCCGGCGCCGGCCAGCAACGCCGACGTCGGTCGAACGATCGCGCATTTGATGCAGCTCGAAATCGGCGACCAAAAGGACAAGCTCGTGGGCCGGGTGCTTTCGGAAACGATATTGAATGGCGCGCAGCCGGATGTGACCGGCTGCGTGATGACGTCAGAACCCGCGTCTAACGGGCTGGTTACGGTCCTGAATAGGCAGATGGTCGGTGGGACCCGCTATTTCGATGCCGCGGGTTTTCCGGGACGAACTGTTGGTCTATCCACCGCGCCGATTCCCTGCCCGGCGCGCTGAATCGCAGAACCTACATCCGGACGAGGCCGCGGCCGACGCGCTGCCCCTCGGCAACGATCCAATCGAGAATGGCCAGGTCCGTCGCGTCGAATCCAGCGGGGAGACTCTTCACGTGATCGGCTGGATGCGCGACCACAATCTCCGAGTGCCCAATCACCTCGGTCAGGGTTTCAAGAGTTAGAAGGCCGTAATCGATCGAGAGCTTCATCATTGCCTCCCGCGCTTTATATTCGACGGCAGTGCGCACGCGCGGTTCCATCACACCCATCTTCGCCGCCGTCCTGGCTCGCGGTTTAGCGCACAAGATTTGCAATGCGAGCCGGGCTGCTAAAAGGCGACGGTAAGGCAAGTTCTGGGCACCGGATGTGATCCAGGTCACGTGGCAGTAGCTAATTAAGAGCCCAACAGGCCCCCCTCAGCTCCCCCTAGCCCATCAGAAATTTCTTCCGTCCCTATTGCCGCAACCAGTCAATTCTTCTTAGCTTTAAGGCGAATTCGAACATACAATCCTCAGTATAAGCCCTAGTATTGCCGCCACCTGAACGCTATGTGATGCGGGCAGTATTCAAAAAAGATCTCAAATCAGACCACGCGACGGAGGTTTCCATGGCCCTTGCAATCGGCGACACCGCCCCTGATTTCGAAGCCGAAACGACGGAAGGCAAGATCCATTTCCACGACTGGATCGGCAACAATTGGGTGGTGCTGTTCTCCCACCCCAAGGATTTCACCCCAGTCTGCACGACCGAGCTTGGCACCATGGCCCGGCTCAAGCCGGAGTTCGACAAGCGCGGTGTGAAGATCATCGGGCTGTCCGTCGACCCGGTCGATAACCACAAGAAATGGGCTGCCGATATCAAGGACGTGGTCGGCTTTGCCCCGAACTACCCAATGATCGGCGACACGGACCTGAAGGTGTCGAAGCTTTACGGCATGCTGCCGGCGAGCACGGGCGGGACGTCGGACGGCCGTACTCCGGCCGATAACCAGACCGTTCGCAACGTGTTCATCATCGGACCCGACAAGAAGATCAAGCTCATACTGGTCTATCCGATGACTACAGGCCGCAATTTCGACGAAGTGCTCCGTGTGGTCAATTCGCTGCAGCTCACCGCCAAGCACCGCGTAGCGACGCCGGCGAACTGGAAACAGGGCGAAGACGTCATTCTCACCGGCGCCGTTACCAATGAAGAGGCGGAGAAACTTTATCCGCAGGGTTGGAAGACGCCGAAGCCCTATATCCGCATTGTGCCGGCGCCGCGTCAGTAAGCGTAGTTCGGTAAGTTACGATCGATAAAGCGCGGCGGTGACGCCGCGCTTTCTGCTTTTCAGTAGCACCCATTCTGGGGAACCAACCTACGGCACCAAAACGACTTTGCCGATATTGCCGCGATCCTGAATGAAGTGATGCGCTTGCGGAGCTTCGCTGAAGCGGAAGCTCCGTGCGATCTTTGGCTTGATCGCGCCTTGCGCCCACAACGCCCATAAGCGATCCGCCCACGCGCGCTGCCGGTCAATTTCGCCCCACATATGGCCGAGATTGACACCGAACACACCCTTGTTCGCGTTCATCAGTGACAGCGGGTTGAATTGAAACCACGGCATGTTCGCGACCGCGGACAGCATTGACAGCACGTTGCGGTTCTTGCCCGTCGCCGCGGCGGACAGGCCGAACATGCCGAGGCGTCCCGTCGGCGCCAGCACCCGATAACCTTTCTTCCAGGACTCGCCGCCGACCGCATCGAGAATAAGTTCAACGCCGCGGCCGTTGGTGATCTCGCGGGTGCGGGCTTCGAAATCTTCGGTTCGATAGTCGATCAGGTCATCCACGCCGAGCGCGCGCAGCTCGGCGTGCTTGCCGGCTGAAGCCGTGCCGATGACGCGGGCACCGATATGCTTGGCAATCTGCGTCGCAGCGATGCCGACGCCGCCGCCCGCGGAATGAACGAGCACGGTTTCGCCGGCTTTCAAGCCGCCCATCACCACAACGAGCTGCCACGCCGTGAAATAGTTGACGGGAAAGGCCGCGCCCTCTAATGCCGACATATTCGCTGGGCGCGCGAAGATCTGATTGGCCGGAACACAAACAACATCGGCGTAACCGCCAAATCGCGTTACCGCCACGACGTCGCGGCCGGCCCAATTACTGTCCGCTCCGGCACCCACCGCATCGATGCGGCCGCTGACCTCGTAGCCCGGCACCACCGGCATCGGCGGCAGGTCCGGATAGATACCCAGGCGTCCCATGATGTCGGCAAAATTGACGCCAGTCGCTTCGGTGCGAATGCGAACTTCGCCGGCTTTGGGCTCGGGATCGGGCGCCTCTTTGACTTCCAAGATCTCCGGCGGACCGGCTTTTGTGATCCAAATCTGCCGCATGGCGTTGATCCCCGGGTTCGCGCCACCCCTTGATTACGCTTTAGATCGCGCCGACGCGAATCACAGCGACGTCGACGCGCCTAAGCTTTCGCTCTTTCCGCCGTCAGCATCGATTGCAGGATCTGATCTGAAATGTCACGAACCGCCGCCGGCGAATGTGACAGGAACAGGGTATTGGTCTTGTCGCTTTCCCCGATCGATTTGATCGTGTCGAAATACTGCGTGGCCATGACAAGCTGCATGACCTCGGAGGTTGATGCATCTTCGACGACTTTCTTGAATTGGTCGATTGAACCCTGAAGTCCCGCAATAATCGCTTTCCTCTGATTGGCGATGCCCTGGCCTTGAAGCGCCTTACTCTCCGCCTCGGCTTCGGCCTTTTTGACCACCAGAATCTTCTCGGCCTCACCACGCGCATTGGCCGCGACCTGCTCGCGTTGCGCGGCATTGATGTCGTTCATCGCCGATTTCACTTTCGCATCCGGAACGATGTCAGTGACGAGGACATTGACGATTTCAAATCCGAACGCGGCCATGTCCGCGTCGAGCTCCTGCTTCACGGCCGTAGCAATGCCCGACTGGCTGGCGAAAACTTCATCGAGTGTCATGCCGGGAACATGACCAAGGATTACCTGTTCGACATAAGACTGGATTTGCTCCATCGGATTGGCGAGTTTGTAGAACGCGTCGTAGATTTTTTCCGGCCGCACCCGATTTTGCACGGAGATGGGAATCGTGACGAAGACGTTGTCCTTGGTCTTGGTCTCCATTGTCAGATCGATTTGATTGACGCGCAGGCTGATCTTACCCGCAACCTTGTCGATGATCGGCCACTTCCAGTTCAGGCCAGGCTCGGCCACGCGACGAAATTTTCCAAATCTGGTAATCACCGCTACCTGAGCAGTGCTCACCGTGAAAAAGCTTCCAAGCACCACGACCAGCAAGAAGAAAATCACCAGAGCAAATATGACGACGCCAATTGGATCCATTGCCGTATCTCCTTTTGCCCGACGAACTGAGCGTAGCTCCTGCCCATCCAAGTTCAATGATAGAGGATTGCAGGGCGACCGCCCGCGCGCAGTGACCGCGAACACTTGTTTGCGTGCCACCGGTATTGTTAATGGACGATGACAGCATCAATTCATCGTCCGAATGACAATCACCGCAGAAGAGGAAACCCATGGACGTTCGCGCCGCCGTTGCCTTTAATGCCGGCAAGCCGCTCGAAGTCACGAATGTGAAGCTTGAGGGCCCACGTGCCGGTGAAGTGCTAGTCGAGATCAAGGCGACCGGCATCTGCCACACCGACGAGTTCACCCTGTCGGGCGCCGATCCGGAGGGGCTATTTCCCGCGATCCTCGGTCACGAAGGCGCCGGCATCGTGGTCGATGTCGGCCCCGGCGTGACGTCGGTGAAGAAGGGCGACCACGTCATTCCGCTGTACACGCCGGAATGTAGATCCTGCCCATCCTGCCTGTCGCGCAAGACCAATCTGTGCACCGCGATCCGCGCCACCCAAGGCCAGGGTGTCATGCCTGACGGCACTTCGCGCTTCTCGATCGACGGCAGAAAAGTTCATCACTACATGGGCTGCTCGACGTTCAGCAATTTCACGGTGCTGCCGGAAATCGCGGTAGCCAAAATCCGCGAGGACGCACCGTTCGACAAGGTCTGCTACATCGGCTGCGGCGTGACCACCGGCATCGGCGCCGTCATCAATACCGCGAAAGTCGAGCCGGGATCGAAATGCATCGTCTTCGGCCTCGGCGGTATCGGACTAAACGTCATCCAGGGCCTGCGCCTCGTCGGCGCCGACATGATCATCGGCGTCGATCTTAATCCGGACAAGAAGGCTTGGGGCGAACGATTCGGGATGACGCATTTCGTCAATCCGAAGGAAATCGGCGGCGATCTCGTCCCGCATCTCGTCAACATGACCAAGAGCGGCGCCGACCAGATCGGCGGTGCCGATTACACCTTTGAGTGCATCGGCAATGTCAATCTGATGCGTGCGGCGCTGGAAAGCTGCCATCGCGGCTGGGGCGAGAGCATCATCATCGGCGTCGCCGGCTCGGGCCAGGAGATCGCCACGCGGCCGTTTCAGCTCGTGACCGGCCGGGTGTGGCGCGGAACCGCTTTCGGCGGCGCCCGCGGCCGCTCCGACGTGCCAAAAATCGTCGATTGGTACATGGAAGGGAAAATCGAAATCGACCCGATGATCACCCACACCATGCCGCTCAGCGACATCAACAGGGCGTTCGATCTGATGCACGAAGGCAAAAGCATCCGCAGCGTCGTGGTCTATTAGCCAGGGGGCAGCCGCCATGACGAGCCCATCCGATTTTCAAGCTCCGTTCGCCGCGTTCCTCGGCATCAAGCTGACCCACGTTTCGCCGGAACGCGTCGAGGCCGAACTCGCCGTCCGCCACGAGCTCGCAACCGTCCCGGATATTCTGCACGGCGGCGCGGTCATGGCGCTCGCCGACAATCTCGGCGGCGTCGCTACGGTGGTGAATTTACCAACGGGCGCACGCACCGCGACCATCGAGAGCAAGACCAATTTCTTTGCCGCCATTCCAGTCGGCGAAACCGCGCGCGCCGAGTGCACGCCGCTACATCGCGGCCGCACCACCATGGTGTGGCAGACCAAGATCACGCGGAATGACGGCAAGCTCTGCGCGCTGGTGATCCAGACGCAGATCGTTATTCCGGCAGAAAAAACTTAGTAATTAGCCGACCAATCGTTCCGAAGCGGCGCCGAGTGTAAGCGCCAGTCGCGGATCAAGCCGTTGCTCCAGCGCCGCGTGAGCGTCGCGCCAAACCGGAATGGCCGCTTGCAGCCGGCGCGCCCCCGCCTCGGTGAGCCACACCGCCCGGCGGCGCTGATCTTCGTCCACAATCGCGATCTCGACGAGGCCGGCAGTCTCCAGCGCACGTAAGTTTCGCGACAGCGTTGACTGATCGAGGCCGGTCCGCTCAGCGAGCGCTCCAAGCGTGTCATCTGGCGCGGCAGCGATCTGCGCCATCAAGCCGAACTGCGCGATGCTGAAACCGCTTCCCTGCATGCGCTCCTCAAGGAAGTTGGTAATTCGTCGCGCCGCGAGCCGGCTGGCCCAGCAGGCGCACGCGTCCACGGCGGCGCGGGCATCGCTGACGAGCGTCTTCGGAGGAGCTTGCGGTCGTTTGGCCATGGTTGTATGTATCTACATCATTTGTATCTACAAGGAAACACTGCCATGCTCGCGGTATCCTCATTTACCTATGGCCTCGCTAACCCGAGCGAGGTTGCCGGGATGACCGGGCGGGAAATGCTGCAGGCTATGATCGATCGCAAAATTCCTGCGCCGCCGATCGCACAGACGCTGAACTTTTGGATCATCGAGGTTGGCGACGGCTACGCATTGTTCGAAGCTGAGACCAAGCCCGATTTCCTTAATCCCCTTGGCACGGTACACGGCGGTTGGGCGCTCACGCTGATCGATACGGTCACAGGGGTTGCGGGACATACTATTCTTCCGGCCGGCGCCGGCTATGCGACGGTCGAGACCAAAGCCAATTTCACCCGCGCGATTAAACACGACACCGGCCGCGTCCGCGCCGAAGGGCGTGTCGTTAGCCGTGGCCGGCAAATTATATCCGCCGAAGGCCGGGTGCTCGATTTCGAAGGACGCATCCTGGCCCACGGCACCTCCACCTTGATGGTGTTCGGCAACGGCAAGAACGATGAGCGGACGTCTGCCGCAAAATGAAAGCAAAACGGCCACGCAAAGAGGCGGCGGGCGGCTTTCGTATCAAGCGCATCTACGAGCCGCTGGCGAAGGAAGACGGACTTCGCGTACTGGTAGACCGGCTGTGGCCGCGCGGCATCGCCAAGGAAAAAGCGCGGATTGATCTGTGGCTCAAAGAGATTTCGCCGAGCGATGCGCTCCGCCGGCTGGTGCACGGCGACCCGACGAAATGGGATGAGTTCGTCGCGGCCTATCGCCGCGAGCTGGCGCAAGAGCCTGCCAGGACCGCAGCCGCCGACCTGCGCAAACAGGCGCAGAGCCGTCCGGTCACCTTGCTTTACGCCGCTCGCGACGAGAACCATAACAACGCGGTGGCGCTGAAAAATTGGCTCGAGCGTGCGGATTAAGTCGCCCGGCTGTCATAGCAGCTGAAAGAACTTGACCTTTACGGCAGTGGGTTCGCGTTCCCCGGTGCAAACGACGATGCACCTGGTGATCCAGGCATAACGTGCAGCGCTCGTCTCGAAGAACGTCGCGCCGCGGAAATAGTAGCTCGAGGGATCGACCGGCTGACCAGCGGCGAGCGCCGTCATCACGTTGGCCGGACCATGGCGAAGCGCGTGATTGCGGACATAGATCAACGCTGCGTCGTCGGTGCGAAGCGTGTAGCGCGCTTCCAGCTCGGCAACGCCGTCGTCACGCAAAACCTGCCAGTCGGCGCCACCCGGCAACACCGTGCCGCGCAGCTGCGGACCTGAAAACTCTCCACCGGCGATGGCAACGATACGCCGCCCGCCTTTGCCCACATCGCCGAGGTCGAGCGGTGCATCGACCTTAACGTGGGCGGCGAAAACAAATTGAAGCTGCGGGAGAGCTTCCGCGTCCGCCATGCCCGTCCTCCCAAAGCGATTGATTATCGCGAGAAAGTGTTCCGATAATCGGTGCGACGCATCAGCGTCAAGATGCAAAGCTTGCCGGGGTTTTGCCATGCCAACGAGCCAGAATGTTCTGTTTCCGACCACAATTGCCGGCAGTTTGCCGAAACCGTCGTGGCTCGCCGAACCGAACAAGCTTTGGGCGCCGTGGCGTCTCCAGGGCGAGCAGTTGTTGGCAGGCAAGGACGACGCCACGCTGCTGGCGCTCAAATTGCAGGAAGATGCGGGCATTGACATCGTCGCCGACGGCGAGCAGGCGCGTCAGCATTTCGTCCACGGCTTCCTCGAAGCCGTCGAAGGCATCGACTTCGAGCGCCGCATCGAAATGGGCATCCGCAACGATCGCTACAAGGCGATGTGTCCGACCGTCACCGGCCCGCTGCGGCTGCGCTCGCGCGTTCACGCCCGCGAAGCGCGGCTTGCCCGCGCCCATACCCGCCGGAAATTGAAATTCACCCTGCCTGGCCCGATGACCATCGTCGATACCATCGCGGACGCTCACTACGGCGACCGCGTCAAGATGGCGATGGCGTTCGCGGCGCTGCTGAACGAAGAAGCGCGCGGCCTCGCTGCCGACGGCGTCGACGTGATCCAGTTCGACGAGCCGGCCTTCAACGTCTACTTGGACGAGGCGGCCGACTGGGGAATCGAAGCGCTGCATCGCGCCATCGAGGACGTCGCCGCAACCAGTGCGGTCCATATCTGCTACGGGTACGGCATTCCTGCCAATATCGCCTGGAAAGCAACACTCGGCGGCGAATGGCGGCAGTACGAGAGATTTTTTCCGGCGCTCGCGCGGAGCCGGATCGATCAGGTTTCGGTCGAGTGCATCAACTCGCACGTGCCGCTGAGCGTGCTCAAACTGCTCGACGGCAAAGACATCCTCATTGGCGCCATCGATGTCGCCACCGACGAAGTCGAAACGCCCGAACAGGTCGCCGCCATTATCACGCAGGTCGCCGACTACGTGCCGAAGGAAAAGATCATCCCCTGCACCAATTGCGGCATGGCGCCGATGCGGCGGGACATCGCGGTGCAGAAACTTGAGGCGCTTGCGAAAGGCGCGGCGCTGGCGCGCGAGAAATTCAGTTAAGCCGTCAGCGGTCGCTACGCGACAGGACATCGATCAATTCGCCGACCTTCCTTCGCTGCTCGCCTTTGTTGCCCGAAGCAATAGCGTGTTCGACGCAGTGAGCGACGTGATCGGCCAGGATCTCGTCCTCGGCGCGGCGCAGAGCGGCGCGCGCGGCCGAAAGCTGGGTAACGATGTCGATGCAATAGCGGTCGTCCTCGACCATGCGCGCCAGCCCGCGCACCTGACCCTCGATCCGCTTCAGGCGCTTGAGCACCGCTGTCTTGGCATCCGCTCGCATGACCGCTATATACCCCTACCGGGTATCCGTTTCAAGCGGGATTGTCGTGGAGCAATCGGTTCATTCGCATGGTGACTTAACCGCAACCGATCCGGTCTGCGGCATGAAAGTTGATCCGGCAAAAACTCCGCATCGCCATACGCACGGCGGACACGCCTACTACTTCTGCAGTGCCGGCTGCCGCAGCAAGTTCATCGCCGAACCCGGCAGATATCTGGACGCGTCATCGTCGAAGGCAGTTGCGCCGCCGGCGCCGGAAAGCACGATTTATACCTGCCCGATGCACCCCGAAATCCGCGAGGCCAGTCCGGGCGCCTGCCCGATCTGCGGCATGGCGCTCGAACCCGAGACCGGCCTTGCCGACGATGGCGACGGCGGCGGCGAACTCGCCGACATGACACGCCGGCTATGGTTTTCCGCCATGCTGGCGCTGCCGGTCGTCGTACTGGAGATGGGCGCGCATTTGTTTGGATTTGCGCCGCTATCGCACACGGCGTCGGCACTGGTGCAACTCGTTTTCGCGACGCCGGTGGTGCTCTGGGGCGGCTGGCCGTTCTTGGTGCGCGGAGCCCAGTCGCTGCGCAGCCGCCATCTCAACATGTTCACGCTGATCGCGCTGGGTACGGGTGTGGCCTATGTCTACAGCGTCGTCGCCGCCCTCGCTCCGCAGCTCTTTCCTCGAGCCTTCCGCGACGCACATGGCGGCGTTGCGCTCTATTTCGAGGCCGCGGCCGTCATCACCGTGCTGGTGCTGCTCGGGCAGGTGCTCGAATTGCGCGCCCGCGCCTCGACTTCGAGCGCCATCCGCGCCCTCCTCGATCTTGCGCCCAAGACGGCGCGTCGGATCGCCGACGATGGCAGGGAGTTCTGAAGTTTCGCTTGCCGACGTTGCCGTCGGAGAGCGGTTGCGGGTGCGTCCCGGCGAAAAAGTCCCGGTCGACGGCACCATCGTCGACGGGCACTCGTCGATCGACGAATTGCTGGTCACCGGCGAATCCATGCCGGTGGTAAAAGCGGCGAGCGCGCACGTCAGCGCCGGAACGCTTAACCAGACCGGCGGCTTCGTCATGCGGGCCGAGAAGGTCGGGCGCGACACGCTGCTGGCGCAAATCGTGCAGATGGTCGCCACGGCACAACGCTCACGCGCGCCCATTGCGCGCCTCGCCGACCAAGTGGCGTCCTGGTTCGTGCCGCTGGTGATCGCTGCCGCGCTGCTGGCCTTCGCAGCCTGGTCGATCTATGGACCCGAACCGCGCCTTACTTTCGGCCTCGTCGCTGCGGTCAGCGTCCTCATTATTGCCTGTCCGTGTGCGCTCGGTCTCGCTACGCCGATGTCAATCATGGTCGGCGTCGGACGCGGCGCGCAGGCGGGCATCCTGGTCAAGAGCGCGGGAGCGCTGGAGCGGATGGAGAAAGTCGATACGCTCGTGGTCGACAAGACCGGGACTTTGACCGAAGGCAAGCCCAAGGTCGTCGCCATCGTTTCTGCCACGGGCGGCAATGATGCTGAAGTGCTGCGGCTCGCAGCGAGCGTCGAGCGCGCGAGCGAACATCCGCTGGCGACGGCGATCGTTGCCGCGGCGGCTGAGCGCGGTATCGCGCTCGCCGAAGTGGCCAATTTCGACTCCCCAACGGGCAAAGGCGTGGTCGGCACAGTCGACGGCCGTGAGGTTGCGCTCGGAAACGACAAGTTTCTCGCCGAACGCGGCGTCAGGGCGATTTCCCTTGCAGCTGACGCCGAGCGTCTGCGCCGCGACGGCGCGACCGTGATCTTTCTCGCGGTTGACGGCGATTTCGCCGGCATTCTCGGCGTTGCCGACCCCATCAAGGGAAATGCGCCCGCGGCGCTGCAAGCGCTGCGCGGCGATGGTTTGCGCATTGTCATGCTGACCGGCGACAACCGGGCCACCGCGGAGGCGGTGGCGCGGAGGCTTACGATCAGCGAGATCGAAGCGGAGGTGTTGCCTAACGAAAAAGGCGGCGTGGTCGACAAGCTGCGCCGCGAAGGCCGCATCGTCGCCATGGCCGGCGACGGTATCAACGATGCGCCGGCGCTCGCCGCCGCTGACGTCGGCATTGCCATGGGCACCGGCACCGACGTCGCCATCGAAAGCGCCGGCATCACGCTGCTCAAGGGCGACCTCGCCGGCATCGTGCGAGCGCGGCATCTGTCTCGCGCCATCATGCGCAACATCCGGCAAAATTTGTTCTTCGCGTTCCTGTATAACGGCGCCGCCATTCCAATCGCAGCCGGCATTCTCTACCCGACCTTCGGCATTCTGCTATCGCCGATCATCGGCGCCGCGGCGATGGCGCTTTCCTCGGTGAGCGTAATCGCGAACGCCTTGCGGCTTCGCGCGGTCAAACTGTAAAGCTGGCCGCGCTCGATCTTAGCCCCAGCTTCGGCGCACGCGGGCGCTGATATCGACCGGCGCGCGCACTGGCTTCGCCGCGGCGCCAGTTGCTGCCGCTCGCGGCCAGGCGCAGCACTCGAAATGCTCGAGCAGCGCGGCTGGAATGAATCGGGTACGTGACGCATACATGTGTCGGTCGCCGTTGCTGCGTTGCCCGTGCACGAAGAAGCGTTGCGGCACGATCACGTGCAGATGATCACGTGCGCGGGTCATTGCGACATAGAGCAGCCGCCGCTCCTCCTCGATCTCCGCGCTGGTGCCGGTGGCAAGATCCGAGGGCAGGCAGCCATCGACGGCGTTCAAAATATGGACTGACTTCCACTCCTGGCCCTTGGCCGAATGAATGGTCGAGAGGATCAGATAATCCTCGTCGAGCAGCGGATCGCCGGACCGGTCGCTGGTCGCATCCGGCGGATCGAGCGTCAGCTCGGTCAAAAATCGCTCGCGGCTTGGATAGGTCGAGGCGATTTGCAGGAGCTGCAGCAGATCGGCCTCTCGCAGCGTAGCATCGTCGTGGATGCGGTTGAGGTGCGGCTCGTACCAGCGGCGCACCAAGTCCAACTCGGCGGGCCAGCCCGCCGCGCGACCGCGGACCAGGCGAACCGCCTCGACAAAGGCGGGCCAATGCTCGGCCGCCGCCGCCGGCGGCTTGATATCGCCCAAGGCCGCCACCGCGTCGGCCTGCTCGGCGACACGCTCCAGAACCCGCGCCGCCGTAGCCGGTCCGGCGCCCGGCAGCAATTGCACGACGCGGAAGCCGGCGACGCGATCGCGCGGATTTTCCGCCCAGCGCAGGAATGCCAGTATGTCTTTGATGTGCGCGGCTTCCAAAAATTTCAGCCCGCCGAACTTTACGAATGGAACGTTGCGGCGGGTCAGCTCCACTTCGAGCGGTCCTGAGTGATGCGAGGCGCGGAACAAAACGGCTTGCGTTTTCAGCGCGAGGCCTTGTTCGCGGCTTTCCAGCACTTTCTCGACCACGTAGAGCGCCTGATCCGCTTCATCGCGCACGCTGATCAACTGCGGCCGCTCGACGGACGTTCGCTCCGACCACAGATTTTTGGTGAAACGCTCCTCGGCTAATTCGATGACGGCATTAGCGGCCGTCAAGATCGGCTGGGTCGAGCGATAATTTTGCTCGAGCATCACCATCTCCGCCCGCGGGCTGAAGTGCCCGGGAAAGTCGAGGATGTTGCGCACGGTTGCGGCGCGAAACGAATAGATCGACTGCGCATCGTCGCCGACCACGGTCAAGCCGTTGCCGTTGGGCCGCAGCGCCAGCAGCACAGATGCCTGCAGCCTGTTGGTGTCCTGATATTCGTCGACCAGCACATGGTCGAACCGCTCCGAGATTTCGCCGGCGATCGAAGGCTCCAGCATCATGTGCGCCCAGTACAGCAGGAGATCGTCGTAATCGAGCACATGCTGGTGCTGTTTGGTTTCAACGTATTGCGCAAACAGCGCCCGCAGCTCGTCCTGCCATATCGCACACCAAGGAAAATAGGAGCCGAGAACCTCGTCGAGCGGAAACTCACCGTTCACGGCGCGCGAATAAATCGCGAGACAAGTGCCTTTGGTCGGAAAGCGCTTCTCGGTCTTGTAAAATCCAAGATCGTGACGCAAGAGATTCATCAGATCAGCGGAATCCTCCCGATCATGGATGGTGAAGGCCGGTGCAAGGCCGATCGTTTCGGCATATTCACGCAACAGCCGCGCGCCGATGGCGTGAAATGTGCCGGCCCAGGCCAGGCCATCGGTCACGGCGCCCCGCACGCGGTTGAACTCAACGAGGATCAAGTCGACGCGGCGGATCATTTCCGCCGCGGCACGCCGCGAAAAGGTCAGAAGCATAATGCGCCGTGGATCGGCGCCCTGTTCGATTAGCCAAGCGACACGATGCGCCAGCGTCGAGGTCTTGCCCGAACCCGCGCCAGCAATGATGAGCAGCGGCCCGGCCTCGGCCAGCGGCAGACCGCCATGCTCGACGGCACGGCGCTGTTGCGGATTGAGTTTTTCCAGGCGCGCCGCCGACACGGGATCGATTGCCTTCGATTGGCTTGAGACTGCCTTGGGCCCACGCGAGCGAATCACGCGGGCTCGACACCCGACTGAATCACAATTCGCGTTTTGTTCGCAATGATTGCGGCAATACTGGCGCTTTTCTACCTGCCAGCCCGGTGAATTAAGGACGAATTGGCCGCACCGTCGGCACCCTGCCCTAGTTCTCCGGCAGCGGGATGAACTCCTTCTCGTCGCCGGGAATCAGCGCGAAGCGGCCGCTCTTCCATTCCTGCTTCGCGTCCTCGATGCGCTCCTTGCGCGAGGAGACGAAATTCCACCACAGATAACGCGGGCCTTCGAGCGCGGCGCCGCCGAGAAACATCAGCCGGGCCGGCTTCGGCGCCGTCACGGTAATGCGGTCGCCGGGACGGAATACTAAAAGCTGCGGCGCCGCGAATTTGTCGCCGGCGATATCGACTTCGCCCTCGGCCACATAGATGGCGCGCTCCTCATGGTCGGCATCGAGCGGCGCGCTCGCGCCGGCATCGAGCAAGACTTCGGCATAAAACCACTCCGAGACCATGCCGACCGGCGACTTCTGTCCGAACGCCGAGCCGGCGATGACCCGCGCGCGCACGCCGCCGTCGTCGACGCTCGGCAGGCTCGCGGCATCGAAGTGTTCGAACAGCGGCGCCATCTCCTCATGGTCTTGCGGCAGCGCGATCCAGCTCTGGATGCCGAACATGTCCCCGCCGCCGGTGCGCATACTCGCCGGCGTCCGCTCGGAATGGGAAATGCCGCGGCCCGCGGTCATGAGATTCATCGACCCCGGGGTGATCTCGAACGCATTGCCTTCACTGTCCCGGTGCATGACGCGGCCGTCGAACAGGTAAGTGACGGTAGCCAGCCCGATGTGGGGATGTGGACGGACATCCATCCCCTTCCCGGCCATCAGCTGCACCGGCCCCATCTGATCGAAAAAAATAAACGGGCCGATCATCTGTCGTTTAGCGTGGGGCAGCGCACGGCGCACGGAAAAGCCGTCGCCGAGATCGCGCACCCGCGGAATGATGATCAGTTCGAGCGCATCGCACGATTGCTTGTCGCCCAGTACCGGGTCTTTATCGGGCATCCAGCTCATGGCTTATTCCCCAATTCAGCAAATCTAATGGCAATGTGCACTGATGGCGCGCAGGCCTTTAAGATCGCGCTGCCAAACTATGTATGATAGGCGAAATCGAATTGCCACGGTGCGCACCCGGTCACGCGGACGATTGATCTCTCAATGATTTCAGCACCCTCCCTGACCAGTGTCGGCCTCCTTCTGGGCCTGAGCTTGTTTCTTGGGCTGGCATTCGAGGATTTTTTCGCGCGTACCGATACCAAACGTCCAGGCGGCATCCGTACCTTTCCGATGCTGGCGTTCGCCGGCGGCGTGCTTTACCTGTTCGATCCCGAGCATTTCATCCCCTTCACCGGCGGCCTCGTCGTGCTTGGCATCTGGCTTGCGATTTTCTACCGCCAGCACGTCCGCGAGCAGCATGAGGAAGGCGAGCCGAATGTCGGGCTGGTCATACCCGCGCTCAACGTTCACGCTTATCTGCTAGGCGCCATCGCCTTGGCGCTGCCGCCCTGGGTGGCAGTGACATTCACCGTGAGCGCGGTCCTCCTTCTCACCGGCCGCGAAAAACTGCACGCTCTGGCGCGGCGCGTCGAATTGACGGAAATCGTCACCGCCGGCGAATTTTTGATTCTGACCGGGATCATTCTGCCGCTGTTGCCAAACGAGCCGGTCACCATGCTGACGACGATCACGCCGCGCCAGGCGTGGCTCGCGCTCGTCGTCGTCTGCAGCTTGTCCTACGCCAGCTATCTGGCCCAACGCTACTGGACCGCGGCGGCGAACGGGTTGTGGATGGCCGCCTTGGGCGGCGTTTACTCGTCGACCGCAACGACGGTGGTGCTGGCGCGTCAGGCGAAAACCGGGTCTGTGTTGCGACGCAATGCGCTGGCCGGGATCACACTCGCTACCGCAATCATGTATCTCCGCATCCTCATCGTCGTCGCGGTCTTCAATATGACGCTGGCGCGAACGTTGGCGCTGCCGCTTTGCGGCCTTTCGCTCGCCGGGCTGTTGGTGTGCGCGCTGCAATACTGGCTGGCGCGACCGGCGCAGGAAAACGCCAAGGCGCCACGGCCGGCTCTTCCACCATCCGGCGGCAATCCGCTCGAGCTCGGTCCCGCGGCTCTTTTTGCGTTTCTTTTTATCGCGGTGTCGTTGGTGTCGAATTGGGCCAAAGCGCAGTTCGGCGTCTCGGGGATCTACACGCTCGCAGCCATCGTCGGCGTGACGGACATCGATCCGTTCGTCCTTAATCTGGCGCAAGGCGGGACATCGGGAATGTCGGAAACCGCGCTCGCCGCCGCAATTCTCATTGCAGCATCATCCAACAATGTTCTGAAAGCGTTTTACGCGGCCGTGTTCGCGGGTGGACGCGCAACGGCGGTAAGCGCGGCCGTGCTGGTGCTGCTCGCCGCCGCCGGTGTTGCTCTCGCGGTTGGCTTGGATAACCTCTAGGTTCCGAACCTTGCCGCTATGAGCTTTATCAGCGGATGCTCTGGTCGCTTTCAAAAGTCGGCGGCTCCAATGCACATTTCTTGTCGGCCGCCGTGCGCCGCAAGACTTTCTCTTCACCCAAATCCTTCTCGTACTCCGGCCGATAGGACAGCGTTCCGATTACAGTACCGCCGCCGCCTTCACTGGCTTTGGCCATGAGGTCGCGCAATTCCGTTTGCCGTGTAGTCAGGGCCTTCAGTCGATCGACAAGATCCTTGCAGTGATAAGCTGAATAACGGCCGGGGTCGACGATGTACGGGCCAACGCCGTCGCTCAAAGAACAGCCGCCGCACGCGACGGCTAACAAGCCGCAGATCAATCCGAGCGCACGCCGTCGAGCGCATCGGCCTGGTAACGGCCCAACAGCCGGCTTGCGATCTGGGCAAGGTGCGGACGCGCGACCGCCGTCCATCGATGTCATCGAATCATCCAACACGCCAGAGCCGGTTTAGCAGTCGCTCAAAGTCGCGTAAGTCCCGGCCCTCCGTTTGCAGCCTCCTGCGCCGCAAATAAGGCAACGTCCGAACTGCTTTTTCGTGAGAAAGCGGCTTCACGGCTCTCGCGACACAAATCCGCGGGACCAGAATTCGCGTTCGCTGTTCCAAGCCGACGTGCCGACAAATTCGACCTTTGCGTCGCGGCTATACGTGGGCGCATGGCTGCGAAGTAGCCGGTTAACAGCGTTAAGTCAGGTCTAGGGGGTTAACTTACGCGTCAAGATGCCCGTGTCGGCTGTCGACTCAAGAAGCACTACATTCCACGGCTATCCGGAAAGGAATCTGCTGGACTGCGGGTACAACCGTAACCAGTTCTTTACGATGCTCTGTAACCTTGTTCGAGACGTGTCGCCGTGCGGGCAATCGCCTGCTGAGCCGTTTTGGCTGCTGCGGGTGACAGGAACAACGATTAGCGAGCGGACAAAATGGCTGGCCCGTTCGACGCAGGCGCCGCGCCGCGATCGTCGAGGCGGCGTGGCCCACGACTTGGCGTCGCCACCAGGCTTCAATCCGCCTTCAGTTTTGTCGCCGGCTTGACTGCAATCTCGACAGTCGTCTCGCTGCTGTGCTTCTCGGCCGTCGAGACCGGGATCGACGATTTCGCGACACGGCGTATGCCGGTGGTCGCCGAAGTTATTCAGCTTTCCGCACTCTCAGGGGAAATTTCGGCGGCGGCGGCGCGATTGATCAACGCCAGAACCGTGGCGGATCAAAAAAACCTCGCCGCGTTGATCGCGCGCAAACACAGCAACATGGGCGATACGTTACGGCGCCTGCAAAAGCTCGACAGCGACAACCCGGCGATCGGCAGGCTGATCACGCTGTCGAAGCGTCTTGATGCCAATCTCTCGGCTCTTGAGGACATTATAGCCGAGCGGACCAATCTGCGCATGGAGATCGCCGCGCAGGTTGAAACCCTGCACAAGACCAATGCAAAGCTCGCCGAGCAGCTGGCGCAGCTGCTGGAGTCACGTCCGGCCCTTGAAGTCTCCGCCAAGGCCCATCTCTTTGTCAGCTTGATCAGCGAAGCCTCGTTGTTAAACGAGCCGACTGAATTCAAGCCCATTCAGGATCTTCTCAAGGCGGCAGCGGGCGGGCTGCGCGATTCGGTTGCGGCGCTGTCCAATGACGGCGTCACCAAGACTGCGGAACAACTCCTTC
Organism: uncultured Alphaproteobacteria bacterium; assembly: GCA_963844545.1. GTDB lineage: Bacteria > Pseudomonadota > Alphaproteobacteria > Rhizobiales > Xanthobacteraceae > BOG-931. The sequence goes on from CAWJOX010000002.1 coordinate 127,615, forward strand.
CGCTCGGCATCGGCGCCGAGAGTATTTTCGCGCATCACGCGCGAGAGACATTCGTCGGGGTACGAGCCGACGCCACCATCGATGAAAACGTCGCCATCCAGCGCGATCTCGATGCCACGGTCGCGAACCTTGTAACCACGGCGCAGGACGGCGTCGGTCGTGGTACCGCCACGTTGACCAAAACGCTCAATCGTAGCCGCATCGTGCTCTTGATCGTTGCGATCGCCAGCATCATTGCCGCCGTCGGCGTCGGCGTCCTTTATGTTCAGCGGCGGCTCGTTCAACGGCTGATATCGATCAGCAATGCGATGCGCCAGCTCGCCGCCGGCGACGTTGACAGCAGGCTGCCTTCGATCTCGACCCGCGATGAGATGGGCGAAATGTCACGCGCACTGCAGGTGTTGCATGCCGGCGAGATGGAGCGGCGTAAGCTTATCGAACGCGAGCGGGCGGAGCAGCTGACCCAACGCGTCCGGGCTTCGTCCATTGATAAGATCATCGACGACTTTCGCGCCGCCGTGAGCTCCGTCGTCACGACGCTGTCGATCAACGCTTCGGCGATGGAGACGACGGCGCGCGGACTTTCGGCTATCGCCAGCGAAGCCGACGCTCAAGCCCGCGCGGTCTCGCTTTCGTCCGAGACAACCTCGAATAACGTGCGCACCGTGGCTGACGCCACTGAAGAGCTCGGTGTTTCGATCCACGAGATCAACAAACAAGCCGACCAGACGCGCGGGGTCGTCAACCGCGCCGCCGAGATCGCCCACTCGGCGGATGAACTTGGCGAGCAGCTATCCGCAGGTTCAAATCGGATCGGTGACGTGGTCAAGCTCATCCGCGATGTCGCGGAGCAGACCAACCTCCTGGCGCTCAATGCCACAATCGAAGCGGCGCGCGCCGGACAGGCGGGCCGCGGCTTTGCCGTAGTTGCCAACGAGATCAAGCAACTCGCCAGCCAGACGGCAAAGGCCACGGAAGACATCACCATGCAAATCGCCGGGATTCAGACCTCAACGACCGAAGCGGTCGACGTGATCCAATCAATCAACGTCGTAACCGATGATATCGCCCGTTTCACGTCGGCGATCGCCGCGTCCGTCGAGCAGCAAAACAATGCTGCGCAAATGATCACGCGAAATGTCCAAGGCGCTGCCGCAGGCGTCACCCAGCTCGCCGGCAATATGACCGAAGTAACCAAGGCGATCGGCAACACTAACCGCTTCGCGTCGCAGGTGCTCGATGTCGCCCATGCGCTGTCGGCGCAAACCAACACCATCGACAAGACCGTCGAGGATTTCTTGAAAAGGGTCACAGCGGTTTGACCGCAGCCGGACACCAATCCAAGGAGGCAAATATGCCGATGCGTCGAGTTTCACTTAGGGGGCTGCATTTGGCGGCCGCAACGGGGCGGCTTGGCGTGGCCGTCGCCGGGACGATGAGCGCGGTTGTTAGCGTGACGTTGGCGGTTGCCGTCATCACGAACGTCCCGGCGGTCAGCCGAACCGCTGACGACGATACGCAGATCGCCAAAAGCCTGGCCACGCTGCTACGAGCCGGACGCACCGTGATTTCGCGAAATCAGGACCGCATCAACGATCCGAATGTCGGCAACAAAGGCATTGATGCGAAAATGGTGCTGGCCGAAGCCAGCAAACTTTATCAGCAAACCGTCGAGATCGACCCTTCAGCAATCCCGCCCAACTCGCTCCAGGGCAAGCTTGTTCATATGCAGATGGATGCCATTGCTGAAGTCATGGACGTCCACCAGGAAACCATCAATCGCCAGGGCGTGGGCTTCAAGGGATTCATTCCCGCCGTGTTCGGGCGCCTGGTGAACGAGGCCTTCGGTCGCCGTGCGGCCGGCATCGCGGAGATGAAAGTGACCGCACCGCCTAGGCTGATCCGCAACCCGAAGGTGCGCCCGGACGAATGGGAGCTTGAGGCCATCCAGACGCGGCTGATGGCGTCATCCTGGCCCAAGGATCAGCCCTATACTGCCACAGCTGCAAAAGACGGTGTGACGGCGCAGCGTACGCTGTTTCCAGAATATTACGGCCGCAGCTGCCTTGCCTGCCATGGCTCCCCTGCGGGAGAAATCGACATTACCGGCTTCCCGAAAGAAGGCGCCAGCGAAGGTGACCTGGGCGGAATTATCAGCGTCACGCTGTACCGATGAACGATCCGTATAATAGTTGTTGGTTAGGCCGCTGATCAGATCTGAACAGCTCGCTACGCGATCACACGGGCGACGCTGGCCACGGACCCAAAAGCGCTTTAGCTCTCAGACGCGCCCTGATACCTTCCCTACGCTTTAACGTGCTCGGCGCTGACTTGCCCGGACGGCTTCGCGCCCGCATCGAGGACGAGCACGCCAGGGGAGACGTACATGGAGTTCGAACGCGCCAGCCTGGAGCGCGACGGCGCCGTCGCCGTCCTGCGCATGAACCATCCTGACGTGCTTAACGCGGTGTCGCCGGAGATGCTCAAGGGCATGACCGAAGCCCTCGATGCGTTGGTATCGTCGAACGAGCATACCCGTTGCCTCGTGTTGACCGGCGTGGGCCGCGCGTTTTCGACCGGCGCCAACCTGCAAGGACGCGGCGACGACGGACTGGCGAAGCGCGGCGCCGGCCGGACGCTGGAGACCCTGTTCCATCCCTTCATCAGGAGGCTGCGCGATCTGCAATATCCGGTCATAACCGCAGTCAACGGTCCTGCTGCCGGCGCCGGCATGAGCCTCGCGCTGATGGGCGATTTGATACTCTGCGCGCGCTCCGCCTATTTCCTGCAGGCATTCCGGCGCATCGGCCTGGTGCCCGATTGCGGCTCGACGTGGCTCCTGCCCCGGCTGGTCGGACGGGCGCGCGCGATCGAGTTGTCGCTGCTAGGGGAACGCCTGCCAGCCGAAACGGCGCTGGCCTGGGGCTTGGTCAACCGCGTGTTCGATGACGAGGCGCTGATGAGCGAAGCGCTGCGCCTCGCGCACGAACTCGCCGCCGGCCCGACCGTCGCGCTCGGTCTCATCCGCCGGCTTTACTGGGACAGCCAGCAGAACTCCTTCGAACAGCAGCTCGATCTCGAGTGCCGTAGCCAGCGTCTCGCCGGCGCATCAGGGGATTTTCGCGAAGGCGTGAAGGCATTTTTGGAAAAGCGGCCGGCCAAGTTCGCCGGCGTCTGAAAAAGCGTATTCGCCGGAACCCGCACGAACCCTCTGGAATTGTGTGACTGAATTGTTACAATTCCATGAGAGTTTGGTAACGCGGGTGGGAAAGTGATGCGGCTTGACTGGCTTAGCTCGTCCAATCCAGTTGCGATCTGGTGGAGCTTCTTGATCCTGGTCAGCGCCGGCAATGTTGCGCTGCTGCTCGGACTTATTGCGCGTGTTCGCAGGAATGGCGCTGCCCCGCGCGCCGGCGTCTTCGCTATCGAGCCCTTACTGCTGCTGAGCGCCGCCTACGTCCTGGGCTGCGCGTTCCGTTCCATCCTGCCCCGCGCCGACGTCCAGCGAATCTGCCTGTTCGATACCTGGCTCTCGAGCATCTTTGTCGGCAGGTCGGTCGCCACCGTCGCGGAAATCTGCTTCGTTGCGCAGTGGGCCATCGTCTTGCGCGCGTTCGCCGAAGTCGCCAACGCCGAGAGCGCGCGAAATATCTCAAGAACAATCGTCCCGCTGGTCGTGCTGGCGGAAGCTTGTTCTTGGTACGCGGTGATCACCACCAATTATCTGGGCAACGTGCTGGAAAATTCACTGTGGACGGTGATCTTCGTGCTCATTGCCATCGCGCTTTTGGACCTCATCAGCCGCTATCGCGGTGTGGTGCAATGGGCAATCGCGGCCGCTATCGCCGGCGTGTCCGGCTATGTCGTTTTCATGTGCACGATCGACGTGCCGATGTATTTCATCCGCTGGCAGGCCGACTTGGTGAGCGGCCGAGAATTCTTCGGGCTGTTTTCAGGCCTGCACGACGTGGCCACCCGCTGGGTCGTGACTCACGATATCGCCCGCTGGAAAGACGAGATCGCGTGGATGTCGCTCTATTTCAGCGCCGCGGTGTGGGCGAGCCTCCTGCTCGCAAGTTTCGGCTTCATAAGGCAAGTACTGCCGCGCTATCGTCGAAGCTGGCCCGCTCCCAGGCCGATATCGCGGCCGCTTCCTGTTACCCTGCGCTCTTCTCAGCGGGTTCCTTGAAACCACTCGCAATTGCCTGTCTCAGCAGCGCACCAAAACAAATTGCTGAACGGCTCTGCACGGTAATTGTGCTGCGAAGTTCGTGGGCGCGGAACCCCGGTATTATCATCCAGCTCCGGCGTCATTCTTTACGGTTGAGGCAGTTGCCCGCAGAAACCAGCCTGGCAGTGGCGCGGCATATTTGCGACCGCGTATCCGGCCATCATTCAACGTGAATTGACCAACAGGAGAGAACGTCGAATATTCGCCTGAAATAGCCCGCCGTCGTCGGTAGCCTGTAGCCGGCGAAAAACAACAGAGGAATTACATGCACCGCGTGCCGCCACGCTTTGCCCTGCTCGCGTTGTCGTTGGCAGGTTCGACCGCGTTGGCCGTGCCGGCACTGGCGACAAGCTGTCGAGACCCCTTTGGGCTCGAAGGATTCTCTGATCCCTCTTCAATTCTTGTTGCCAAAGCCTTACCGCTGCTTGCGCGCAACCTTTGAAGCGTAGCGCTACTTTCCGCCCCACTCGAAGTAAATTCGCGGCCACAAAAGCTTAGCACAAAATCTGACTTTCTAAGTCCGTTGCGTCGACGACGGCGGATTTGGCGACGGCGGCTGCGACTACGCCCGATCGGAAAGGCCGGAAGTTTACCGAATGCAGCATTGCGCAACCGGCGGAACGCAAGGCATCTGAATTCAGCAGACCGACGTCCGGTCCGCCGGGGCAGACGGAGGGGTCCACCTCTCACGGCTTTACGGCCAGAAGATACCAAAGTCCTTTATGCTCAATGCAAAGTGTTTGCGATTGCCGCTAAAGCCTCTTCGACTTACTCGTAAACTAACGGCAGAAGGCCGACGCGGCGCGATCAGCGGCCTGCTTGCATTCGCGCCGGCTACAGTGTGACATTTGCAGCGTGGCATTTTGCAGTGTGTATCTGCAGTGTCACATGGCCTGCGGAGGCGATCGTTGAAATCAAGCTATGAAGATAGTCAATGGATGACGGCCGACGACATAGCGGCCGCAGCCTGGGCCGCAATGGGGCGCCGCGAAGCGGACGCGGCGCTGCATTGGTGGCAAGTTCTGCGCGCTGAGTTTCCAGATCGCCCGGAAGGTCATATTCGTCCGGTTCAGGTGCTGTGGCAGGCCGGGCGTCTCGACGAAGCCAAAGAACTTGCTGCCAAAATCGACGGGCGGTTTTCCGATGATCCGGAGCTGATCGCGCAGCGCGCCTGGACCGCGATGCGGGGGCAAGACTGGAACGAAGCGATCGAGCACTGGTCGCAGGTGCGGGCGCGCGCACCGGACCGTCCGGACTGCTACATATGGGCCGCCCGTTCGCTGTGGCAGTCCGGCCGGCTCGACGAGGCGGCTAGAATGGCCGCCGCCGCAGCCCAACGCTTTCCCGACGACCCGAATGCGCTGGCGGAGTTCGCCTGGATCGCGGTGGCTCGGCGCGACTGGCCGGAGGCGTTACGCCATTGGTCTTTGCTCAGCCACAAGCATCCGGAGCGCACTGACGGCACGGCGGGATCAAGCCAGGCGCTGCGTATGGCAGGGCGTGGCGCGGAGGCCGAGGCGCTTGTGGCGGAAGCACTAACCCAACATCCGGAGGCCGAAGACCTGCTGATCGAACACGTCTGGACCGCGGTCGCTCGTGACGATTGGACTGAGGCGGCGGTACGACTCGAAACGGCGCGCGGAAAACTGAGTGACGTGGAACGCTTTGAGGCAAATCTCGGCTGGGTCGTCCGCCAGCTCCGGGATCGGTCGCCCGCTGCGCAGTTGGTCGCGCTAGCCGCGCCGCCTGAACAGAAAAACGCGGCACCTACGGCCGAACATCTCGCTGCGACCGAATTGATGTTGGCGTTCGAGAGCCTCGGCGAGCGATGCGATTTTGGCGCGGTCCAGCGTAAGTTCGGGGTGGAGCCGCTGGGGCTCCTGCGGTTCGCTTTCACCAACTTCGAGCCGCTGATCGCGGCGTTGGAGGATCGTTTTTCTGCAATCGGCACCGCCGAGGACACTGGTTTCGAACTGTACAAAGACGAAAACATCGTCCGCATGCGAAGATACGGCCTGATCTTCCACACCTTTGTCTATCAGCGCGACCTGCCGACGCTCGAAAAGCGTGAGGCGTTCCAGAGTCGGCAGCTGCAACGGCTCGTGTTTCTGAAGAACAAGCTGATCACGGACCTTGAAGATTCGCAGAAGATATTTGTCTACTCGACCGACCAGCGGAATTCGGACGCCGATGTCGGGCGGCTGTTTTCGGCCCTGCAGGCTTTTGCGCCGAATTCGCTGCTCTATGTGCGGCCGTCCGACGACGGTCACCCCGTCGGCATGGTCGAACAATTGCAAGACAGATTGTATGCGGGATATTTTCCGGGGCTAACAGATTTCGTTGGCGGCGCTCAACCGCCATTCGAGCTTTGGCACCAGCTTTGCGAACAGGCCTTTCGGCTGGAGCGCCGTCCCAACAACGGCTGCGATTTTGCGAGATTTGATCGCCTTAGAACTTGAGCAAGACCGAGATGCAAGTGATTAGACCCGTCGAATGGATTTCAGAGACGAAATTCGTCGTTGATGGCCTCGAATTTGCCGGCGATCTGGTGTCGTACACCGAAATGACAACGCCCGATCGTGTGGTGATCCTTAAAGAAACACGCTTGCTGCGGCAGTATCTTGATTTCCTTGCACCTCATCGGGTCGACAACCTGCTCGAATTGGGAATCTGGCAGGGCGGCAGTCCGCTGTTCTACGGGCTTGCAACGGATGTTGGAAAGGTCGTTGCTCTCGATCGCCTCAATCCCAGTCCGACTCCGAATCCCACGGGCCAAGACCGAAATATGGCTCTCGCTCATAGAAACCCGGCGATCAACCAGATTATCGAGAAATATCGGCTGGGTGAGAAGATACGGCTGAATTTCGGCGTGTCTCAGGACGACCGCGCCGTTATCACCGCGATCCTGGACCGGGAGTTTCCCGGGCAGTACCTCGACCTCGTGATCGACGACGCGTCGCACCAGTACGAACTCAGCCGAAGGAGCTTCGAAATACTATTCCCGCGCCTGCGAGAAGGCGGGCTGTATATTATCGAAGACTGGCACTGGGCGCACATCGACAGCCCGCGATATCAGAACGGAGAAGCTTTTGGCGGGCAGCCCGCCCCCACCAATCTCATCTTCGAATTGCTGATCGCCTATGGCGGCCACCCGGATCTGTTCTGGAACATCGTTGTCCGCGATTGGTTTGTCGCTATCCAGCGCGGCTCGAAGCAGCTCGCCCAGGATTTCCAGCTCGATGACTTGCTGCGAATGCGCGGCAAACGTTTGTCGCTGATCTGAGCCGGCGGCGAATGTATGGAAGCGGGATCTCAGATGGTTCTGCCGCGCGCCCTCGACCGCGCGACGGGAACTTCACGCGTGACCGTGCGCGCCAGCGCATTGAGATAAGCGTATCCGAAATGCACATCGGGCTCCAGGTATGCCCCCTCGCACCACTCGTTCCAGGCATTGATGCAGACAAAAGGCTCGCCGAAGAACGGCCGCTTCTGCGCCAGCTCGATCAACCCCTCAAGCCAGCGTTGGAAAGCCCGGGGCGTCGAATTCGCAAATGACATGCCGGCACCCTGGGTGCGGGCGTCGTTATCCCAGCTCGGAAATGCCGTCTTGATCAGCGGAAATTTCGACGCCGGCAGCGCCAGTGACTCGCCGACGATCTGCTCGTAGTCGTGCACCCAACCGCGAAAATCGATATCGTAGAGCTCGAAGTCGGTTCGGCGGCTGAGCAGATCGAGCTCAAAGCCGAGCTTATGCGGAGGGAATTCCAGGGCGCCGTCGAACCCCAGGGGGCCGGGGTCGAAGGTCCCGAAGGTCTGGGCCATCACAATAATCGGGTCGAGACCATGATCGCGGCGGAAATGCTCCCGCCACGATCCCACCGCGTCGGCGCAGGCAGGGATGACGTCGGGACGATAGAGCATCAGTAATGGCCGATCGCCGGCCAGCCGGATGTAGCGCGGATTGCGCATGTATCGCGCGATGTCGGCGACCAGGGCGGCGACATGCCCAGGGTGGTAATCCTGCCGGATCAGGATTTCGCGCTCCCGCCCGTCCCACCGCCGGGTCCAGTTCTCGTTCGCCCAGATGAGGCAGAACGGAAAATCGATCTCGCGATCTGCAACGAATGCGTCGAGCGGCTTTTCCAGGAGCCGCTGCCCACCAAAGTTGTAATAATAGAAACAAAAGCCAAAGAGCCCCATCAGCCGCGCCAATTCGACTTGCCGGCGCATCACCGCAGGTGACTCGAGACTGTAGAACCCCAGATCGCGCGGGATGCGAGGTTGATAATGGCCAGCATAGCGCGGCACGGCGCGCGGTATGTTGTGCCATTCAGTAAATCCGGCGCCCCACCATTCGTCGTTCTGCGGGATTGGATGAAATTGCGGCAGATAGAACGCGAGGAGCTTGGCCAGTTTCGGAGCAGCTCCGGGCGGCGGCGCCAGTTCTTCAAACAGCGGCCCGCGCACGCAATTCCGCTTCAGCTCGCGATAGGCCTCGAAACGGCGGTCGTCCGCCCGGCTGCCGACCGGATCCCAGCCGAGCTCCAACCCGATATCCATGAATTTCTCGAAAGCATTAATGTCGCGATTGTTGTTGAGGTAAGTCGGCCAGACAAATTCGGCGTTGAAACGGGGCGAGCCCTTGCGGCTCTCGCGGATGCCCCAGTGAAGCCAATGCTCGAAAGCATCTACATCCGCCTCGCGCACGTCGGGATTGTGGTCGAGATAAAACGAGACATCGAAATAGGGGTTGGGAGAATGGCGATTCGACCCCCGTTTGGACAGGTAATGCGCCAGGGCGCATTCGCTGTGGAGATCGATCCCATAGGTCGAGGCGTACCAGAGAGGGTCAAAAACGGCGCACGGTTTGCGACCGAGCCGCTCGCCGATTTCGACATAGTCACGCAACGCGCCGCGCGGCGGCGGGCGATTGAAGTATTTTTTTGAATACCAAACTGGATCGAAATAGGCGCTGGGTTTGCGGCCTTCGGCGTCGCCATACGTGACGTAGTGGAGAGCCGGAGATATCCCGGCAGCCGCGAGGCCGCCGTTGTGCGAATGGTAGAAAGCAGCATCGAGCAGGCCGGAGCGCTCGATCAGCGCTGCGAATTGCCGGTCCTCATCGCTGGGTGCTTGAGCGACTTCGCCGTGCAGCGCGGGCGGTATGTCCGCCCTGCCCGGTTCGGCCCCCGCCGGTATCTGATGCGGCCAGCGAATCGTCAATTTGGTCGCCGGTATCTCCAGATCCTGCGCCGCGTGAGGGTTCAATGTAATGCGGACGCCTTCCGCAGCGTTTACAATTGTTGCGCAGCTGGCATGGTCGAAAATCAGCGCGGTCCCCGTGGACGGGACGGTCATGGTTGCCAGCTTCTGTCCGGTAGGGCCAGAGGAAACGCGGACTACTGGTCGGCCGGCCTCGCGTTGTGGCGGCACGAGTTCGCCGAGATACGGCTCGTTGCCTGAGCCGATTGTGAAGGTTAGGTCACGCGTCTGGCTCGCGATGCCAGCATCGAACACGCCGTTGTTGTCGCCGGCCGCCGCAACCCGGGAGCTATGCATCGAGCGACTGACATCGACGTGCATCGAAGCTGCGCGGCTAACGATGCCACGGCCGTGCTCGTCTGGACTGGGTTGACTTGCACTGGCATCGTTGCTCCTGGAATACCGTATTGTTCGCGGCGGCGTGTTCCGCCTATTTGCCATGTGCCCAACCGACTGACGCTTCCTAAATCGACGCTAGCACAGTCGCCCGCCATTCCAACACAAAAGGCAATGCTGAGCCGGGCCAGCCAGCGTCAATGCGCCACACACTTAACCGGTTAAGAAGCGGCAAGGCTTACGAACCGAAGCCACACTTCGATTTCGCGTGTGTGATCGGCGTCCCCCGTCCTGACACTGCAGAGACTGGTGCGGACGGAGGGACTCGAACCCTCACAGCCTTACGGCCAAGGGATTTTAAGTCCCTTGCGTCTACCATTTCGCCACGTCCGCAGAGCGAAACCTTGAAAGCAGGTTCGCGCGGTCGCTCTTGTAGCACCGGGCGCGCGTGCACCGGAAGCGAGCACGACGGCCGGCGGCTGCCGTTATTGCTGCTTATTCTTGGCGGTTGTTGGCCCGGCCGGGCGAACACCGCCCCACGGATCCCCGGACGAAGCCTTATCGGGAATCTTCTTCATCGCCGCCCGGTAGGCTTGATCCGTGGCTTTTTGCTTTTCGATCTGTTCTGGGCTTAGTTGCCGTCTGGGGTTGAGGGAAATTCCTGGCTTGTCCTGGATGTCTTGGGCGGCAGCCGATCCCGCGAAGACGGCGACGATTGCGCCCGCATGGATGAGTTTCCGCAACATCAGTTGCTCCTACTCTTTGAAAACGTGCCCCCATAAGCTGTCCCAATCGGCCCCCGAAATATCGGTGACGCTCCCGTCGCGCTCGAAGAATTTGTTCGGCACCTGGAACATGGCGAGCATCAGCCCGCCTTCAGGCGTCCAAGCGACATGGCGACTGCCGGCTTCGCGCCAGACGAACTCGCCGACGCCGACGGTCAGCCCGGCGACCGGGCCTTCCTTGTCGACGAGTTTGCCTTCGAGCATGTAAGTCTGCTCGATCTTGACGTGCTCATGATCCGGCAGCACGGCGCCGGGAGCAAGGCGCATCAGCGCCGTGACAAGCCCGGTCTCTTTGTCGAGCAGCAGCCCTTTCACTTCGCAGCCGGGGAAGCGTGTCTTTTTCCATTCCATCTCGGTCGGGCGCACGACGTGCGAATGGGTCTCGGCGGTGTTGTGGTCTGCTTTCGGCGTGATCGCATCCATTGGACGTCCTCCTACAATCCCGCTTCGTTGATCGGTGGCTGGAACGCGAGTCCAGTATCCCACGGAAAGTAGATCCAGGTATCCTGCGACACCTCGGTGATGAAAGTATCCACCAGTGGCCGGCCCATGGGCTTGGCGTAGACGGTCGCGAGGTGGGCGCGCGGCACGATTTCGCGCACGACTTTTGCCGTCTTGCCGGTGTCGACTAGATCATCGACCAGCAGAACCCGCACCCCCTGCCCGCCGCCAAGGGCAACAATCGGGGCCGCCACGTTCTTTAGCACCTTCAAATCGCCCTGGTTGGTGCCGGTATAACTCGAGACGCACACCGTCTCGATCAGCTTGATGCCAAGCTCGCGGGCAACGATCGCCGCCGGCACCAGCCCGCCGCGGGTGATGCAGACGATGGCCTCAAATGGACCGGCGCCGCTTAATCGCCACGCAAGCGCCCGCGAATCGCGGTGAAACTGGTCCCACGACACCGGAAAAATTTTTGCAGGATCGCGCGGGATTGGATTGGCGGGCTGCTCTGCTTCGACCTGGGCCATCGAAGGTCCTTGCGGCGAGGGTGACGCGTTTTCAGCCGATATCAGACCAGGCGCACCGCTGGCAATCAGGGAATCTCGTACACGGTGGTTTGGTCGGCGATGCCGCGGAGCGCCGCACGCTGCATCGTCGGCTGCAGACCCGAGCTTTCCAGAATTTTCGCCGCGTTGGCGTCGTCGACCACCGACTTGGTGACGAAGATCGCACGCGAGGACGCGAGCCCCTGCACGCGGGCGGCCATGTTCACGGTCTGGCCGAAATAATCCTGGCTGTTGTTGAGCGTGACCGCGAGGCATGGCCCTTCGTGAATGCCGATCTTGAGGATCAAGTCCTCATTGTTGCGTTCGGCATTGATGCGGGCCATTTCCTCGCGCATGCGCAACGCCGCCGCCAGCGCCCGGCCGGGCGTCTCGAAAGTCGCCATCACCGCATCGCCGATGGTCTTGACCACCGCCCCGGCCTCCGCCGCGACCACATCGTAGAGAACGTGGAAATGCTGGCGCACCAGATCGTAGGCAACGAGGTCGCCGACCCGCTCATAAAGCGCGGTCGAGCCTTTGAGATCCGTGAACAGAAAGGTGAGGCTCGTGATCTTGAGCCGCTGGTCCGTATCGAGTGTCTCGGTGCGATAGATGTCCCGGAAGGTCTGATTGGTCAGAAGACGCTTTGCCGTCAGGAACGGCCGGCGCTTACCAAGCAGATGATGCAAAGAATCGGCGGCAATCCACAGCCCGGGCAACACCCGCCGGTTGGTGCGGTTCTCGAGTGAGAGCCGCAATGGACCCGGCCGCAGCTCGATCGTGCCAACCGGTGCTTTTACATTGTTGAAAACCATCGTGAGCGTTTGCCGCTCGCGCGTCGGCTCGCCTTTTACGTCAATGAACTGCGTGCCGTGCGTCACCGGATCAAACAGGATGATAAACTCGCTGGGTAGCTGCACTGACAGCACCGCCTTCTCGCCAGGCGGCAACTCGATCGAGTCGACGGTAAACTCGGCGAGACTTTCCGCCAGCGTCTCGGGAAGATCGACACCCGAACACCAGAAAATCTGCCGGTAATATTCGACCTCCGATAATGTATCCGGACTATGCGCGGCAATGCGGCGCGTGCGCGGACTGACCGTAAAGGTCACTTCCACCATCTCATCGAGCGTCGGCTTGTAACCGGCGGCGCACAGTCCGCAGTCGTATTCGTCGCGGTTCACGGTCTTGAGCGTCGCACCCGCGTCAAGCACGCCGCCGCAGCCGGGGCAGAGCACGTTCCACGATAATTCGAACAGGCCGAGCCTCGCCGCATGGAGGAACGCGGCAATGGTCCGCTCTTCATCAAGACCGCGCTTGCCGGCAAACGCGAGCACATTGACGCGGCAAAGCTCGTGATCGGCCCCATCGCGAACCAATTGCTCGATGGAGGCGGCACAATCAGGATCCGCCGATTGGCGCAATACGCCAAAGAGGGCTTCGGTTTCGCTCATTGAAGCGCTTCCTCGCACCGCATTGCGGCGAAGGTAGGCTTCAGGTCAGGGCGCCGCAAGGCGAGCCACCGTGGTCGCCGCAGCGCCCGGCATCACGGTGACTTGAGCCGGGTCTTTTACCTGGAGCGCCGGCCGTCTGACGCCCTACCCGGCCGCAAGCTGCGCCTGCACCCGCTTGAGCATCGCCTCCACGGCGGCCTTGGCATCGGCGAGTTTTTGCGGGTCGCGCGAGCGCATCACGATGTGGGCGTTGGCGCGCCGGTCTTCATCGATAAAAGGATAGGAGCCGATGATGACGGCGGGATGCGCTTTCGCCACCGCGCCGAGTTCGCTGCCGATATCGCCTTCGCGGCAGTCGGCGCGCACCGTATCCGACAACATCTTCACACCGGTCTTCAGCTGCGGCGCCACGTAGTCGAGCATGGCCTGCATGACTTGTGGAATGCCCGCCATGACGATGACGTTGTCGATCCGGAAACCGGGCGCGGCCGAGATTTTGTTGAGCACCAATTCCGCGCCTGCGGGCATCCGCGTCATACGCATGCGCGCCTCGTTCATGGTCCCGCCGGTTTCGACGAGGCGCGCGCGCAGAATTTCCACCGCGCCGGGATGATAATCGATCGGCACGCCGAACGCCTTGGCGATCGCGTCGGCGGTAATGTCGTCGTGAGTTCGGGCCGATGCCGCCCGTGGTGAAGACGTACGTGTAGCGCGCACGTAATACGTTCAGCGCCGCGACGATCTCCGGCTCCTCGTCGGGCACGACGCGCACTTCCTTGAGATCGATGCCGATCGCGGTGAGAAACTCCGCGGTATAGCCGATGTTCCTGTCCTTGGTTCGGCCAGACAGAATCTCGTCGCCGATGACAAGCAGAGCCGCCGTTATGATCGCGCTGTCACTGTCAGTCGTGCGGGTCGTCGAGCCGCTCATCGGCAAATCTCCGCGCCTTCGCGTTTTCTGTAGCGCGGCAGCCCCGGCGGCTCAAGCATGGCACTGTTTCCAGCCCGCTGGTATGGTCGCGCAACGTCGGGGAGAGAAAGGTCATGGATTTTTCGATATCGGAGCGGCAAAAGCTCTGGCGCGACCGGGTTGTCGCTTTCATGGAAGCCCATGTCTATCCGGCGGTCGAAACCTACGACCGTCAGGACCATGAAGGTGAACGCTGGAAGGTCATCCCGGTCCTCGAACAGCTGAAAGCCAAGGCCAAAGCCGAAGGCCTGTGGAATCTCTTCCTGCCGCCGTCCCCGACGCACGACGAAGGCGACTACCACGGCGCCGGATTGACGAACCTCGACTACGCGCTTTGCGCCGAGCAGATGGGCCGGGTGTCGTGGGCATCGGAAGTCTTCAATTGCTCCGCGCCCGACACCGGCAACATGGAAGTTCTGCATCGCTACGGATCGCCGGAGCAAAAGACCAAGTGGCTCAAGCCGCTGCTTGCCGGCGAAATCCGCTCGGCGTTTCTGATGACCGAACCGGCGGTGGCGTCGTCCGACGCCACCAATATCGAAACCTCGATTGTTCGCGAGGGCAGCGACTATGTGATCAACGGCCGCAAATGGTGGTCATCGGGCGTCGGCGATCCGCGCTGCAAGATCGCGATCGTCATGGGAAAGACCGACCCGAGCCGCGCCCGGCACGAACAGCAGTCGCAGATCCTGGTTCCGCTCAATACGCCCGGCGTCAAAGTGCTGCGCATGCTGCCAGTGTTTGGCTATGACGACGCGCCGCACGGTCACGCCGAAGTCCAGCTCGACAATGTCCGGGTCCCGGTCGGCAATCTCCTCCTCGGCGAAGGCCGCGGTTTCGAGATCGCGCAGGGACGGCTCGGCCCCGGGCGGATACACCATTGCATGCGTACGATCGGGGCCGCCGAAGTCGCACTGGAAAAGATGACCAAGCGGCTTTTGTCGCGCGTCGCTTTCGGCAAGAAACTCGCCGAGCAGTCAGTGTGGGAGCAACGTATCGCCGAAGCGCGCATCGACATCGAGATGACCCGCCTACTTTGTCTCAAGGCCGCCGACATCATGGACAAGCTTGGCAACAAAACCGCGCAGCTCGAAATCGCCATGATCAAAGTCGCGGCGCCGCGGATCGCGCTACGCGTTATCGATGACGCGATCCAGGCGCATGGCGCGATGGGCGTAACCACCGACGCCGGACTGGCGAAATCTTATGCCCATATCCGCACGCTTCGGCTCGCCGACGGGCCGGATGAAGTCCACTGCCGCGCGATCTCGCGGCTGGAAATGCGCAAATACACCAACACGCGGATCTGAGCGCGGCCGCCCAAACTCTGCTCAGGCAATGGTTACGCCGCCATCGACGACGATGGTTTGTCCGGTCATGAAGCTTCCGGCTTGGGAGGCGAGCATGATCGCGGCGCCGGCAATCTCGTCCGGCTCGCCGATGCGTCGGAGCGGCGTCTGTTCGTTTCTGTGTTGCAGCATCTCCGGATTTTCCCAAAGCGCGCGCGCAAAATCGGTGCGGATCAGGCCCGGCGCGATGCAGTTGATCCGCACGTTGTGCGGTCCGAGCTCGACGGCGAGATTGCGCGCCAGCTGCAAATCTGCCGCCTTGGAGATGCAATAGGTGCCGATCACCGGGCTGCCGCGCAGACCGCCGATCGAGGAGACGATGATGATCGCGCCGTCCTTGCGGACGATCATCTGCGGCGCCACCATCGTGATCAGCCAGTGATTGGACACGATGTTGTTGTCCAGAATTTTGCGCAACTGCTCGTCGGTGATGGTGTGCATCGGCCCGTAATGGGGATTTGAGGCGGCGTTGCACACCAGCACGTGAATATCGCCGAACTGGCGCGTTGTTTCCGCGACCAGCCGCTGCAATTCGTCTTTTGACGAGATATTCGCCGGTATCGCCAGCGCCCGCCCCTCGCCGTATTTGGCATTGATCGCCGCCGCCACTTCCTTGCAGGCGTCGAGCTTGCGCGAGGAAACCACCACCTTCGCCCCGTGCTCGGCCATTCGCTCGACAATGGCCCGCCCGATGCCGCGCGATGAGCCGGTGACGAGCGCCACCTTTCCACTGAGGTCGAAGAGCGACACGGCCATTCCTTCCTGTTGCATATGATGTATTTTGCGCTCCAGCTTATTGAGCGCAAAGCAAACCGGCAAGCTGAAGAGGAAACGACGATGAGCGCCATCAATGCCGTCACCGATCTGACCTGCGAAGGCGACATCGCCGTCATCACCATCAACTCACCTCCGGTCAACGCGCTTTCAGCCGATGTTCGCAACGGCCTGCGCGACGGCGTCCAGCAGGCGACGGCCGACGCCGCCGTCAAAGCCATCGTCGTGATTTGCGCCGGCCGCACCTTCATCGCCGGCGCCGATATTTCCGAATTCGGCAAACCCGCCAAAGGCGCTACGCTGCCTGAACTGCAGACAGCACTCGAGGGCGGACCGAAGCCGGTCATTGCCGCGATCCACGGCACTGCACTTGGCGGCGGTTTCGAAATGTCGCTGATGTGCCATTACCGGGTCGCGGTGCCGTCGGCGAAGTTTGGATTTCCCGAAATCAAGCTCGGACTCCTTCCGGGCGCGGGCGGCACGCAACGCCTGCCGCGCTTGAGCGGGGTTGAGGCCGCGCTTGAGGCCATTCTCTCCGGCACGCCATTTTCCGCCAAGCAGGCGCTGGAATGGGGCGTGGTCGATACGCTCGTTGAAGAAGGAAAATTGCGCGATGGCGCGATGGCGTTTGCGCGCAAAGTCATCGATACGAAAATGCCGCTGCGCAGGATTCGCGATCTCAACGACAAGATCGAGGCGGCCCGCGGACACCCGGAAATATTCGACAAGATCCGCCGCGAATATGCACGCAAGTATCGTGGCTTCGAGGCCTGGCAGGTCGCCATCCGCGCCGTGCAGAACGCGATAGAACT
This sequence comes from uncultured Alphaproteobacteria bacterium, assembly GCA_963844545.1. Taxonomy (GTDB): domain Bacteria; phylum Pseudomonadota; class Alphaproteobacteria; order Rhizobiales; family Xanthobacteraceae; genus BOG-931. Next base: position 144,577 of record CAWJOX010000002.1, read on the forward strand.
GCCGTTTGACGAAGGCATGAAGCGCGAGCGCCAGGCCTTCCTCGACCTCATCCCCACCGCGCAATCGCAGGCCCAGCGTTACGTGTTCTTTGCCGAACGCAAGGTTTGGAAGATCGCCGATGTGCCGGACGACACGCCGACCTTGCCAATCAATAAGGTTGGCGTGATCGGCGCCGGCACTATGGGCGGCGGCATCTCGATGAATTTTCTCAATGCCGGCATTCCGGTGACCATCGTCGAGACCGCACAAGCCGCGCTCGATCGCGGAATTGCCACCATCCGCCGCAACTACGACAACACCGCCAAGAAAGGGCGGCTGACTGCGGCCGACGTCGAAACCCGCATGGGACTTCTTCATCCCGGTTTGAATCTAGACGCTCTGTCCGACTGCGATCTGATCATCGAAGCGGTGTTCGAGAATATGGACATCAAAAAGGACGTCTTCCGCAAACTCGACAAGATCGCCAAACCGGGCGCGATCCTGGCTTCCAACACCTCCTACCTCAACATCGACGAAATCGCCGCCGTCACCAGCCGCCCGGACCATGTGATCGGCATGCACTTTTTCTCGCCGGCCAACGTGATGCGGCTTCTCGAAGTCGTGCGCGGCGCCAAGACCGCAAAGCCGGTGATTGCTACCGTCATGCAGCTGGCGCGGAAGATCGGAAAAATTGGGGTGCTCGTCGGCGTCTGCCACGGCTTTGTCGGCAACCGCATGCTGGCGCAGCGCCAGCGCGAGGCGCAAAAGCTGATCCTCGAAGGCGCCATGCCCTGGGACGTCGATCGTGTGATCTACGATTTCGGTCTGCCCATGGGCCCGTTTGCCATGAGCGATCTCGCCGGCCTCGACATCGGCTGGTCGAAGGAGGCGAGCAAATCCTCGACCATTCGGGAGATCCTCTGCGAAATGGATCGGCGCGGGCAAAAAACCGGCGCCGGATTCTACGACTACGACGAACAGCGTAATGCCAAGCCTTCTCCCGTTGTCGAAAAGATCATCCTCGACTTCGCCGCCAAGAAGGGCATCAACCGGCGCAGTATCTCAAACCAGGAGATTCTAGAGCGCTGCATCTATCCAATGATCAACGAAGGCGCCAAGATCATCGAAGAAGGCAAAGCCCAGCGCGCCTCCGACATCGATATTGTCTGGATCAACGGCTACGGCTGGCCGGTCTATCGCGGCGGGCCGATGTTCTACGGCGACCTGATCGGCCCGGACAAAGTGCTGGCCAAGCTGAAAGAATTCGAGGGGACGATGGGGGCGGACTTCACCCCGGCCCCGCTCCTCGAAAGCCTCGCCGCCGAGAAGAAGCGTTTCCAGGATTTGTGAAATCGGGCACGCCACTCGGTTGGTCACTTCGCCTAAAACGTAAGCATTAAGGATCGGGTAACCGCCGGCCTGGGCACGCTTGGCCCGTTCAAGTTGGCGCAAAGATTGCTAGAATTAGGCTACTGCCATTGATGCGGCAGGCATTTCCAGTTCGACTTCAGGCGGGCCGGGGACATGTTCGACGAAATGAGGGGTAGCGAAGGCGCGGTCCGGCTGCCCTACACCGAGCTATCGCAGTGGCTGGACCAGATTGCGCCCGATACGCTCGATTTCCGCCGCCGTGAGGCCGAGCTGTTCTTCCGGCGCATCGGCATCACCTTTGCGGTCTATGGCGAGCCCGAGGCGCAGGAACGTCTCATCCCCTTCGACGTCATCCCGCGCATCATCTCAGCGGCAGAATGGGAGGTCCTGCAACGCGGTCTCGAGCAGCGCGTCAAGGCTATCAACGCCTACATCAAGGACGTTTATGGCCGTCGCGAAATCCTGAAAGCCGGAATCGTTCCCGAGGACCTGGTGTTTCAGAATCCGGTCTTTCGCCCGGAAATGAACGGGCAAAAGGTACCGCACGACATCTACGTACATGTCGCCGGCATCGACATCATCCGCGTCGACGCCGAAGACTTTTACGTGCTCGAGGACAATGCGCGCACACCATCGGGCGTCTCCTACATGCTGGAGAACCGCGAGATCATGCTGCGGCTCTTTCCCGAATTGTTCTCCCGCTATCGGGTCGCACCGGTGGAGAATTACCCGGATGAACTTCTGGCAACGCTGAAATCCATCGCACCGCCGACCGCTTCCGCCGAGCCAACCGTCGTGCTGCTCACGCCCGGCGTCTACAATTCCGCTTACTACGAGCATTCGTTCCTGGCCGACAAGCTCGGTGTCGAATTGGTCGAAGGCCGCGATCTCGTGGCCAAGGGCGACGTCATTTACATGCGCACGACCGAAGGCTTAAAGCGCGTTGACGTCATTTATCGCCGCGTCGACGACGACTTTCTCGATCCGCTGGTATTCCGGCCTGACAGCGCGCTCGGGGTGCCCGGCCTGATGTCCGCCTATCAGGCCGGCAACGTCACGCTCGCGAATGCGGTCGGGACCGGGATCGCTGATGATAAAGCGGTCTACAGTTACATGCCCGACATCGTAAAGTTCTATCTGGGCGAGGAGCCGCTCCTGAAGAACGTGCCGACCTGGCGCTGCCGGGAGAGCGATCATCTCGCCTATGTGCTCGACCACCTGGAAGAACTCGTGGTGAAGGAAGTGCACGGCTCCGGCGGCTACGGCATGCTGATCGGTCCGAAGGCTGGCAAGGTCGCGATCGACGCGTTTCGCGCCAAGCTGAAGTCCGACCCGAAAAATTTCATCGCGCAGCCGACGCTTGCGCTGTCGACCTGCCCCACCTGCGTCGAAGAGGGCATAGCGCCGCGCCACGTCGACCTGCGGCCCTTCGTGCTCTCGGGCAGCGACCGCGTCCGCATCGTGCCGGGCGGACTGACGCGGGTTGCGCTGAAAAAGGGCTCGCTCGTCGTCAACTCAAGCCAGGGCGGCGGCACCAAGGATACCTGGGTGTTGGACGGATAAACGCAAAAAATGCTCTCGCGCACGGCCGATAACCTTTACTGGCTCGCTCGCTACGTCGAGCGCGCGGAATATCTGGCGCGCATCCTCGATACCACCTACCGGCTCACGGCGCTGCCGCTCTCCTATGTCGGCACCTCGAACGAGTGGGAGTCGGCGGTCGCCACAGCCGGCTGCGCCAGCGCCTTTTTCGCGGCCTATTCCGAGGCGAACGAAGAGACCGTCACCGAGTTTTTGGCGTTCTCGACCAGCAATCCGTCCTCGATCCGAAACTGCATCGAGACGGCGCGGCTGAACGCGCGCTCGGTCCGCACTGCGCTCACCATAGAGATGTGGGACACGATCAACAGCGCCTGGCTCGAACTCAAGAAGTGGGGCAACGGTCCGCGGTCGCGCGAGGAGTTCGCGCGCTTCCTGCGCTGGGTGCAGGAATCTTCGCTCCGGTTCGATGGATCGGCTTATCGCACCATGCTGCGTAACGATGCCTACTGGTTCTCCCGCCTCGGCGTCTATATCGAACGCGCCGACAACACCGCGCGCATCCTCGACGTCAAGTACCATTTGCTGCTGCCGGCGCATGAAAGAGTTGGCGGCCCGCTCGACTACCATCAATGGGCTTCGATCCTGCGCTCGGTATCGGCGCTCACGGCGTATCACTGGGTGTACCGCCAGAACGTCAAGCCGTGGCTGGTCGCCGACCTGCTCATGCTCAAGGATGAGATGCCGCGTTCGCTGGCGAGCTGCTATGAGAATCTCGTGCAAAATCTCGACCGCATCGCCCACGCCTACGGTCGACAGGGCAATGCCCAGCGTCAGGCCCGCGCTGTGAGGGCGCGGCTGCAAAACAGCCGCATTGAAGAGATTTTCCAAACCGGACTGCACGAGTTCATCGACAATTTCGTCGAAGACAACAATCAGCTCGGAACGGCCATCGCCCAGCAATATCTGATGTAGGCGACCGGCAGACAGCGGACGATAGAGGACAGACGGCTATCGGGTCGTCTATCATCCGTCCGTTGTCATCCGTCATCCGCCGGCCGTTATGCGCCTCCACATCGCCCACAGCATCGTCCGTCGCTACGACCCGGCCGCCGCTGGCACAATCCAGGTACTGCGGCTCACGCCGCGTAACCATGAGGGTCAGTACGTCATCGGCTGGCGCATCGATATTTCCGCCGACGCGCGGCTCAACGCGCATGAGGATGCCTTTGGCAACCTTACCCATGTCTTCACCGCCGATGGTCCGCTCGAGACATTGAGCATCAGGGTCGACGGCGAGGTCGAAACGCAGAATACCGATGGGGTGGTTCGCGATACCGTCGAACGATTTCCGCCAAGCCTGTTCCTGCGCGACACGGCGTTGACGCAGGCCGATGAACGCATCAGCGAGTTTGCCGGCGAAACCGGCCGGGCCAGCGGCGGCGATGTGCTGGCTCACCTCCACGCGCTTATGCACCGGCTGCACGAAGAACTGCCGCATGACGACGACGGACCGCAAGAAGCCGCAACAGCCGTCGAGGTGTTCGCGCGCAAGCGCGGCATTGCCCGCGACTTGACCCATATCTTCATCGGCGCGGCGCACAGCCTTGCGATACCGGCACGCTATATCTCCGGATATTTCTGCGCCGAAGACGCCATCGAGCAGCACGCCGGTCACGCTTGGGCGGAGGCCTTCGTGCCCGGCCTCGGTTGGGTCGGCTTCGACCCGGTAAACTGCGTTTGCCCGACCGAGGCCTATGTTCGCGTCGCCGTCGGTCTCGATGCTCTCGGCGCGGTGCCGGTGCGCGGTACCCGCTACGGCGCGGGCGACGAGAAGCTCGCGGTCGCAATCAAAGTCGATCAGTGAGCGAGGCAAGCGGGGAAAGGCCGAGGCGGCATGGCGCAAGCGGACGACGGCCAGTATAAAGAGCGCGTTGCGGGAGCCGGTAAATCGATGACTTATTGCTGTGGCATTCTGGTGCGTGAAGGCCTGGTGATGTTCGGCGATACCCGCACCAATGCCGGCGTCGACAACATCGCCACCTTCCGCAAGCTCCACATCTTCAAGGACCCCGGAAAGCGCATCATGGCGATCGCTTCCGCCGGAAATCTTTCGATCAGCCAGTCGGTGGTCAGCATTCTCACCGAAGGCTACGACAATCCCGATACCGGCGAGCACGAGACGTTGATGAACGCTCCGAGCATGTTCCAGGCCGCGCAGCGCGTCGGACATGTGATCCGCACCATTCACGCTACCGAAGGCAAGGCGCTGGAATCGTCGGATGTATCGTTCGACGTTTCGTTTCTGTTCGGCGGCCAGATCGCCGACGAACGCATGCGGCTGTTTATGATCTATTCCGCCGGCAACTTCATCGAGAGCACCACCGATACGCCCTATCTGCAGATCGGCGAACACAAATACGGCAAGCCGGTGCTCGATCGCGCAATATTCTACGGCATGGACCTTTACGATGCGCTCAAGGTCGGGCTGGTTTCCATCAACTCGACGATGCGCTCGAATCTGAGCGTCGGCATGCCAATCGATCTCCTGGTGGTGCGGCGCGACACCTGCGACGCTGAGCTGATCTACCGGATCGAGCCGGGGGAACCCTACTTCACCGATCTGCGCGAACGCTGGTCGGCGGCGCTGCGCGCCGCCCATATCGCAATCCCGCGCCCGCCTTACACCAACAGGCGATGATCGCGCGCTAAGTCGCTGCCAGCGTTGCAGAAGTTTCGGCGCACCCCGCCAAGAATTACCGCCGCTTCGCTGCGTTACGCCCGGGAATTTACCCGGCGTTAACTGCCACAACGATTTCGAAGCCGCCCGGCGGGCCAGCGCTTTTCGCGCGGCCAATGCAAGCGAATTGCAATCATTTTCGCCGTATGTTCCGCGGTGAACAGCAACACCGCAAAGGGCAACAGCGTGAGTGCTTCGGCGCAGCCGGACATCGCCGAGGGCAGCAAGCAGCCGCGTGCGGACCAGATCCTGCGGCGGCTCGTCCTGCCAATCGGCGTGCTGGTCGCCGTCGCGATCATCTGCGTCATTGTTGCGGTGCTGACCTCGGCGCGACGGGCCGACGAAGTTTCGTTCAAACGGGAACAGGAACTGGTCCAACAGGCGGTCGCCGATCGCGGCGCGCAAGTTCTGCGCGAACTTGAAAGCGTCGCCGCGACGGAGCGCGCCGCCGAGACTATTCGCCGCACTTATAATCAGCAATGGGTCGAGCGCCGGGTCGGCAATTGGCTGGAGAGCTATTTCGATGACGATCTCGTCGCCGTCGTCGACGCTGCCGATAAGGTCGAATATTCCCGTTCGCGATCCGCCGCAGCGACCGGCGCGATCAAGTGGCCGGTAGAGCTTGCGGCCATGCTCGATCTGTTGCACGGGCGGACTGGGGCAGCATTGAGCCACGCCGTTCCCGTCATCGTTGCGCCGGGTCCAACGCAATCGAGCCGGTTCGCGGCCCTTATCCAGCGCTTCACCGAGCGGCCCGCGATCGTGGCGGCTGTCGCCGTCGGCTCCGACGACGATTTCGCCGCCGGCAACACCGGCGCGCCAATCGTCGTCGCCGTCAAATACATCGATGACGCCATGTTGCGCGAGATCGGCAGCCAGCTGCAACTTGCCGACTTGCATCAGCTCGACGATCAAACCCCCGCCGGAGACACGCCGATCGTCGCCATTACCGATCCGCGAGGTAGCCCGGTCGCACGCTTCGCCTGGAAGCCGGCCACGCCCGGTGGCCAGATTGTGAGCCGCGTGCTGCCGTTTATGGTCGTGGCGCTCGCCGGCTTCGCCGGGTTGCTCTGCCTGGTGATATACCACATGCGGCGCACCATGGGGAAAATCACCGCCGGCGAAACGCAGCTGCGTCACCTCGCCTTGCACGATCCGGTCTGCGGGTTGCCGAACCGCATTTATTTCGGCGAGCGGCTCGAGAGTGCCATCGACGAAGTGCGTCGCGGCGGCCCTTCGGCCGCCGTCTTCTTCATCGACCTTGATCACTTCAAAGACGTCAACGACACGCTCGGTCATCACATCGGCGACGAACTCATTCTCGACGTCACCAAGCGCTTGAGCCAGGTGATGCGCGATGACGATCTGGTCGCCCGTCTCGGCGGCGACGAGTTCGCGATCCTCACCACCTGCAGCTCCGATTCGTATTCGCTGCAGGCGATCGCCGGGCGCATCCTGACCGCGGTCTGCGCGCCCTATTTGATCAGCGGCCACAACATCGTCATCGGCGCTTCGATCGGCATTGCGGTGATCGACCGCCGCGCCAAGGACGCCGGCGACATTCTGCGCTACGCCGACATGGCGCTCTACCGCGCCAAGAACGAAGGCCGCAATCGCGCTTTCATCTACGACGCGGCGATGGATGCCGACCTGTCGCAAAGAAAGCTCCTGGAAGGCGATCTGTTGTACGCGATCAAGAACGACGGCCTTAATGCCGCCTACCAGCCGATCGTCAATGCCAGCGGCGATAAAATGGTCGGCGTCGAAGCGCTGGCGCGCTGGACCCATCCGACCATAGGCGTCATCCCGCCCTCGGAGTTCATTCCGATCGCCGAGCACTCCGGCTTGATCGTCGAGCTCGGCGAGTGGATGCTGCGCCGCGCCTGCCTCGACGGCAGGCAGTGGCCGGGATTGACCGTCGCCGTCAATGTCTCGCCGCTGCAGTTCCGCCGTTCGGACTTCGTCGATGTGGTCGAACGCATCCTCAAGGAAACCGATTTCGATCCGGGCCGTCTGGAACTGGAGCTCACCGAGAGCACGCTGCTTGGCAACCTCGAAACCTCGGAGCTGTCGATGCTCCGCCTGAAAGCAATCGGCGTGCGGTTTGCGCTCGACGATTTCGGCACCGGCTATTCGAGCCTGCAATATTTGCGGCGTTTCCCGTTCGACAAGCTCAAGATCAACTCGAGCTTTGTGCGCAGCATCGAGACGGCGCCGGACGCGGCCGCCATTGTCCACGCCGTCGTCAGCCTCGGCCGCGGCCTTGGCATGAAGGTGACTGCCGAGGGCGTCGAAAGCGCGGAACAGCATTTGTTCCTGCGCGCCGCCGGCGTGCACTCGATGCAGGGCTTCCGCTTCGGCAGGCCCGGCCCGGCCGCGGATATTGCCACGCGGCTCGCTGCACCCGACGACCACCGCTTCGCCAGTCCGGACCAGGAAATCGCGCTCGCGAGTTGAGGCAAGGCGAACTCGATCACCGCGCACGCACCACCACCGCCGTTGCTACCGGCGCAGTCTCGCCCTCCTCCAGCACTTCCAAACAAGTCATGAATTCGGCGAACCTCTGCGCGCCGAGCTTGGCGCGATAGCGCGACTGAATTTCGACCTTGACGGCGTTGGCGTCCGCCAAAACGCGCTGACCTCTGCGCGTGAAATAGATCACTTTGCCGCGGTGATCGTCCGGATTGGTTCGGCGCTCGACAATTCCGTCGGCCACCAGTTCATCGACGAATTGCTGCACCGCCTGTTTGGTCACACCCATCCGGCTCTGCAGAGCGGATTGCGCGGTGCCGTGGCGGTCCAAATGCGGCAGTACATTCGACCGCGCTTCGGCGAACCAGCGGTGGCCCCGCGCCGCCATTGCCGCGTCGAACTCCGCCTTCCATGCCCGCGACAGCCGCCAGATCCGCCATCCGACGTGGTCGATCAAGTCTGCCGCGTCATCGTCAAGTCGCTTGACCATATCGCCGTGCCATGAAATGATAGACAAGTAACTTGACTATATGGACCGCGCGCCGATCCGGCAAGCCGCGCCGTTTCAAAGGAGAGATCAATGCCCCATATTCCCTCATCGGACGCTAAAGTCTTCAAGATTCCCGGAACGACCGGAACGACCTTCACCGTGCTGGCCGCCCCCAGCCGCGGATCGCACGAGAACGCCGTCTGGCGAGTCACGCTCGATCCGGGCACTCCCGCGAAAGTCCATCAGTTGACCCGCGAGGAGATACTGATCGCCACCGCGGGCAGCGCGACTGCGTCTCTAAATGGCAGCGAAATCAGTTTCAATGCCGGCGACGCTCTGGTCGTCCCCCCCTTCGCCAACTTCAGCCTCGCTAATCCGCACCAGACGGCCTTTGAGGCGATCGCCGTATTGCCGGTGGGAGCACGGGCAATGATTGAAGGCGGCGAACCCTTCGCGCCGCCGTGGAGCGTCTAAGTCCGGAACGCCATAACGACCAGGCAGCGCAGTTGCTGCGCCCGAAGCAAATTGAACTGCATCCGGGAAGGCGACCCGATTGCATTGCGGCGGCACGTTGGCCACTCTACTTCCGCAATAAACCCGACGGAGGGGCCGATGGCTGCACAGAAGATCGCGTTGGTGACCGGAGCCGGCAGCGGCGTCGGCAGAAGCGCGGCGCTTGCGCTTTCCCGCGAGGGCTACGCGGTAGCGCTTGCCGGCCGCCGCGCCGACAAGCTTGAGGCGGTGGCGAAGGAGGCGAACGGCACGACGCTCGTGGTGCCAACCGATGTGCGCGAGCCGGCCGCCATCCTGGCACTGTTCGCCAAAGTCAAAGAGACCTTCGGCCGGCTCGATCTGTTGTTCAACAATGCCGGCGTCAGCATGCGCGGCATGCCGCTGGAAGACATCCCGCTTGAACGGTGGCTCTCGATCGTCGCCACCAATCTCACCGGGCCATTTATTTGCACCCAGGAAGCCATCAAGATCATGAAAGCGCAGGATCCGCGCGGCGGCCGCATCATCAACAACGGCTCGATCTCGGCGCATACGCCGCGGCCCGGCACCGCCGCCTACACCGCGACCAAACACGCCATCACCGGGCTCACCAAACAGACCGCGCTCGACTGCCGCGCCTACGACATCTGCTGCGGCCAGATCGATATCGGTAATGCTGCGACCCCGCTCACCGAAAAGATGGCCGAGGGCATGTTGCAGGCCGACGGCAGCACCAGGCCGGAAGCGCGCATGAACGTCGACGACGTCGGCCGCGCCGTGGTCTACATGGCAAGCCTTCCGCTCGATGCCAACGTGCTGTTCATGACGGTGATGGCCAACAAGATGCCGTTCGTCGGCAGAGGATGATCCAGCGTGCTCGATGGCTGGCACGAATTTTATGCCGTACTCGGCACCGCCGCCGCCACGCTGGTGGGACTGCTGTTTGTCGCCGCTTCGATCGGCGCGGGCTACTTGAGCGCCGAACGCCGCAGCCCGACGCGGACGTTCACCAGCCCGATCATCTTTCATTACACCTACGTCTTGTTCTTGAGCCTCGCGGCTTTGGTGCCGATCAACACCGATCATTCGCTCGCCGCGCTCATCGGCGTCAGCGCGGCGGTGGCGCTCCTCTATTCGATTGCCATACTGGTCCGCGTCATGCGCACGAGTACCGTCACCGATCTCGATGATCGCCTCGCCTATGGCGCGAGCCCGATGGCGGCCTATGCCGCCGCGCTCGCCGCATCAGTTTTCATTTTCCTGCACTCCAAAATTGGCCCGCCGCTGTTGGCCGGAGCACTGGTCCTTTTGCTGATCGTCAATATCCGCAACGCTTGGGACCTGACCGTGTTTTTCGCACAGCGGCGCACCGACAACCCTTTGCCGCCGCCAGCAGCACCCGCGGCAGCACCTAATGCGACAGCACCTAATCAGCCGCCGTCACCTTGATCTTGGCGCCCGCCTTCACCTTCGCGAGCGTCTTCACGTCGCCCATCGCTTTCGCCCAGATATTGCACGGGCTGGCGAGCCGCGTCTCGTCGCCCTGCGAGATTGGCGTGCGGCCAAAGCCGATGGCGATGGCGTGGCCGTCGGGCCAGTAGGCGATCTCACCGGGCGTGACGACCGCCCGGGCGTCCGTCTCGCGTGCGACCTTCACCGGGATTTCGAAATAAACCTCCTCCCCCCAGGTCAGCGCCGGCCCGGCGATCGGCAGCGCCGCCGCAATCGCCTTCGCCGTCGGCGTATCAAGAAGCTCGGCATCGAGCGTGATGGAGCCGAAATCAAATCGGATGCGCATGGTGTCCTCTTTTATCCTGCCCCGCGAAGCGGGGAAGGGGGACCGCGCTGCGCAGCGGCGCGGTGGAAGGGGCGTCGGCCGCGCCGCTAGCTCAAGCGCTGCATGCCCCCTCCACCGCGCAAACGCGCGGTCCCCCTCCCCCGCTCCGTTTCACTACGCGGGGGCGGATAAGCGAATACGTTCCCGCGACGCGCTCCGCGCCCGAGGCTTGCGAAAATGTGGGCTGGGTCAGCCGCCAACGGGTCCGGCCCGAAGTGGCCGGCCCGATGACAAGCTCCGCGGCGTAACCCACCATGCTGAGCGGTGGGTTTCGCTTCGCTCTACCCACCCTACGAAGCGCAATGACAAAAGAAAAAAAGGAAGCGGAACGCCGACAGACGTGTGTAGCCAACCTCCGCACCTTTACGGGCGCGGCGCGTGTGCAGCGGCACACGCTCGCCTATCGGCGTTCCACCACGGCTCTTACCGTCAGGGCTTTCGGCCCTTGGGCGCAGCTCCAGGCCAGGCTTCCTGGGACGCGGCAGGACGTTCGATCCGGTAAGCTCGCTCCAACCGGGGAGCAAAGATCTTACGTTCTTACGCGGGCGTTACCCGCGCCCGCCTGTCCCAGTCCAGGGAACGCACCTCCCGGACCGGTCGTAGTGCCGGTCAGCATGATGCCCGAAGCTGCCCGGGTGCGAAGTGTATCGTTCCGCGCGCGGGCACCGCACTCGCTCCACCTTCAGGAGTACCCTCGGCCGAAGGCGTCCTTCACCGAGCGAGATTCGATGGGTGCATAGTACCTAAACCAGTGACGATGGTCAAGAGCAATTCGTCCCGCCATCAGTGACAACGACGGCATAAAGCAAGTCGTCCGCAGTTTCCCGACTTAAGTGAGAATGTTCTCTTCGCGACATGCATCATTTGCTTCACTTCGGCGATGTCACCGTGATGTCCGCTTTTGATCTGATCGCTACCGAATTGACGCTGCATAATGTCCAACGCAACGGGCCACTTTCAGACATGCGGCGTGCAGTGGATCATAGAATTATTTCACGGCGTCCTAAGGTCCGCGTTGGGTCACCCACGACCGGCGCCAAACCGGCATCAAGTTCGGCCATGTCCGTTGTGCCCCGATAGCGACCAAATTCCGATTCTTGCCGAAATGACGTGATGGGCCAACAACCGACATCGGTGCTTCGGCTGAGCGCAACGAGCGAACGGAACGCGGGAAGCTCCATTCGCTCGGTGGTCCATTCAGCGAGGCATCACGGGACAAAACTGACCAGCGTGCCGTGCGCGCCATCGCTCGCGAGCGCGAAGTTTGCAGTTGAGTAGCTGCCGGCCAAATGAAGGTCGGCAACATGGGAACCCGCTTGGACCTGAAGCGTGCCGCCAGCGCCGCTTGGCGTAAAGGTCTCGGTGGTCGCGCCGGTGAACCGGATCTTCGTCAGGTCCATAAAGTCCTGTCCGCCGAAGTCATGGATGGTGCCCTTGAACAAGTCTTGTTCAAGGATCAGCCAGCCGCTGTTGATGATCGTCAGGCTGGCATGCGCTTGGAAGACGGCGCCGGCGTCCAGTATCAGCTGTCCTCCGTCGATCCTGGTCGTGCCGTCGACGGTGCCGCCGGTCAGCACTTGAGCTTCGGCGGAGACACTTGGATCGTTGGGATCATTGATCGTCAGCGCGCTAACCACGCCGCCTGAAGAGACGGTGAGCGTGCCGCCGCTGCCGACTGATGCGTGAATGTCCGTACCGCCGGAAGACACGTTGACCGTGCCACCGCTCTCCACTGATGCGTGGCTGTCTGTGCCACCGGAAAAAACAGTCAGCACGCCGCCGTTCGTGACGGTGGTCCCAGACGCAGTGCCTCCGGCCTGAACAAACGCCGTGCCGCCGTCGACGGTCATGCCCACGGCAAGGCCCGTTCCGGCACCTGCGAAGAGCCCTAGCAACTCCCCTCCGCCCTTAAGCACCAGCGCTCCGGAGGTCACTCCGCCTTCAGCCACCAGCTCAAAGCCACCCGAGGCAACCAAGGTCGAGATCGCCACACCTTCAACTGCCTGCCCGCCGCTGGCGAGACCGGAGTTGGGGTTAAAGCCGTTGTCTTGCACAGTCGTGCCGGTCGCGGTGCCTCCGGCAGAGATAAACGTTAGGCCAGCTTGGGTATCGATGGTGCCGACGATCGCTCCACCGCTGTCCACTTTGAGCATGCCACCGCTTATTACGATCTCACCGCTGGACGTTACTCCGGCCGGAACCGTAACGGTCGTGCTTATGACTGCCATTGGTCGCTCCCTAAAAACTTACTCGATATGAAATTTGTTTCACCGCAATCAGTATGACTTGCCCCATTCTTCCCGGCAATGCGCAAATGGCGCCCCAAGAAAAACGATCCGCCTCGCAAATGGGTCATCAACGTCGTTTGAAGCGTCCAGCGGCGATTTCCGCTATTACCTTGAACGCCGACATTCGCTTGCGCTGCAATATCTGTCGCAGAGGGCCAAAAGCCGACAAGTCCCCCCTGTGCAACCTTAGCGCCTGCCAATATGCTGCGTTTGCTAGTTTATCAAACCCAGCGCGAAGCATGGAAGTCTCAACCCAACGATTTGAACTTGCGCTCAGCCAACTCCGTCCAAGTGATTGGGAGCATTTTGAGCGGGTTGCGTCTGCTTTTTTAACATCAGAATGGGACGACATTCGAAGCATGGCGGCCCCAGAAGGAGATGGTGGCCGTGATTCTGAGTTGTTTTCACCTAACGGCGTTGCCAATGTAGTCATACAATATTCAGTTCAAGTTGATTGGGCAGCCAAAATAAGGCGGACGGTCGCACGCCTGAAAGCCACATTTCCCAAGGCGCGCATTTTAGTCGTCCTTTCAAATCAAAAAATTGGGGCAAAAGCAGATAAGATCAAACAAGCGCTATTGATCGATGGGCTTTACCTGGACGTCCGGGATCGATCTTGGTTTGTAGATCGCACAAACCTGGATAAAAATCGGAGCGCGGCTGCAGCTGAGTTGGCCCGCGTAGTTGTTGATCCTCTACTGGAGTCGAAGGGATTGTTAAAGCAATCTGCTGCGGCATTGACCGGGCAGGATGCAAAAACTGCTCTGGTATTTCTCGAATTGCAGTGGCGAAATAAATCCGTTGCAAAGGGCCTCACCAAATCTGCGTTTGAAGCTCTTGTGCGAGGCGCTCTCCATGGAACGAACAGCACTAGTCGAATGACGCGACAGGCAGTACAAAAGCGCGTCTCTGAGTTTTTGCCTAAACATCCGCTTCCTCAGATAGTCCCTTATATTGACGCGGCGCTTAAGCGGCTTTCCAGGTCGGCAGTGCGGCACTGGCCAAAGGTCGACGAATTCAATCTGAGCTACGAAGAAATTGAACGCTTAAAAGATGAAGCGGCTGCGATCGCGCTATTTAAAGCAGTCTTCGAAGATGATGTTGCTCAAATCGCCAACTGACGCGGGCTGTTCGAGGGAAAAGGTCGATCTCGTCGTCTACCTAGTTCAAAAAATCATTGAACAATATTTCTTCAAACGGGGCGAGGAGTTTGCTTCGTCACTTGCTCGCGATGCGGAACCCCCTGTCAACGAGGTTGATTTACGCTCGATCGTAATCCCTGAAGCACCAGCTGACCGTTTGATTTCTGATAGAGAAAATGTTGATTTCTTATTGTACGCGGTGCGAAATGAGCTGCAAAATCCCAGCGACGCCGCGCGAGAATATTTGCGTCTGCTTTCGGACAGCTACACCCTATTTTCATTCTTGGAAGAAGTTCCCGATGTCCAGAAGGTGACAAAAAAACTATTCGATCACGGTAAGATGTGGCTGGACACCAGCGTCTTGCTCCCAATTTTTGCCGAACAAGCGTTTCCTGAACGTCTTAGACCGTTCACCTCAATGTTTGAGCAAGCAAAAACCGCAGGAATAACTCTGGTCCTGACCTCTGGGATTCTGGAAGAAATAGAGAGGCACCTGAACCGCTGCGTTGCATACACACATGCGAACAACTGGACGGGTCGCGTTCCCTATGTTTATGCCCAGTATGCTTTGGCAGGCCGGGCACCGAGTGCTTTCGGCTCTTGGGTAGAGCAATTTCGAGGACCAAATCAACCGACACAGGACATTGCGGACTACCTTTCCGATCTCTTCGCTATAGAGGTCGTAAAGCCTGTTAACTCAAATGACATTGATCCGGCTGTGGCGTCTGCGATCCGGGATTATTGGCGGGAGATGCACGATAAGCGTCGCGCGTCCGACGGAGAATTTAATGTATATGCAAATAGGCTTGCTGCGCATGATTCAGAGTGCTGCATCTCGGTTCTCAATGAGCGGCAGGCGCAAAGAGGGAAAGCGCCACTAGGATTTGAGAGTTGGTGGCTGACATTAGATAGCGCAGCACGAAAGATGCTACCGAATCTGGAGGAGGAAATTTCTAAAAAGATTCGGCATTCGCCAGTTATTTCCATCGACTTCTTGTTGAAGTACTTGGCCTTCGGACCGAGGCGAGACCGCATCGACCATTCTGGACGTGACCTTCCATGCGCCTTTGCGGCACCCATACTAGAAACCCTGCCGCCCGACTTACTCGATGTAGCCAAACGCGTTAGGGCTGAAAATGTTGACTTGTCGGAGCGCATTATTCAACGACGGATACGGGACGCATTGGATCGTGAAAAGATGAGAGTGGGACCCGTCCAAATGGCGGGGCTCGACGCAGCATCCGAGGCTATCGAGGGAACCTTTTAGCACAAAGCCTCACCCCTCAAGGCTTCCGGTATGGGTCACGTGTGGACGGCGCCCTGGCAAGAACTTTCTGACTTGATGCAGCATGGTCGGGTGCGGTCACGTGTCCGGCCTGTTGATGCGGCGCGGGTGGCCGCTGGCCCTAATGCTCTGCGCGGATCAGGTCCCAATCGATCGCACGCATTCGAGTATGCGTTGACCCAAGCGGGTTCTCCCGATCCCCGGAACGACCGTATCTGCATTACGTCGTCATGCCCTCGCCAATTCGTTGGAGCTTTCGGCCGGTGTCGGCTATGCCGCGTCTAAGGCCAATCTCGGCTCCTTGAAGCGTTCTCCGCGCACCATCATGGCCCAGGCTATCCGCGCGATCTTGTTGGCGAGCGCGACGGCAGCGACCTTGATTGGTCGGGTCGCTATAAGACGAGCGAGCCACGGCCGTTTTGTGCCGTGCTGCCTCGCATATCGGATGACCGCCATTGCGCCGGCAACGAGTAGCCAGCGCAAATGCCGATTTCCCTGTTTCGATATTCCGCCGAGTTTCTCTTTGCCGCCGGTTGAGTGCTGCTTGGGAACTAAGCCGATCCACGCCGCGAGGTTGCGGCCCGATGCGAACGCGTTCCAATCGCCGACCTCGGCGACTAACGCGGTGGCGACGATCGGACCAACGCCAGGGATTTCCTCGAGCCGCCGACTTTCTTCACAGGATCTGTGCCAGGCGTGGATACGCTTCTCGATGACACCAACCTCTGCCGCGATAGCTGCGTATTGCCGAGCAAGAACTTCGAGGCTGAACCGTGCCATCGCTGGAATGCGATCATCTTCCTGGTTCGCAATAACCTCCAACAGCTCGGCAGTGCCATTGCGGCCCTTGGCCGAGATGATGCCGAGCTCCGCCAGATGCCCACGGATCGCATTCGACAGCATCGTGCGCTGACGGACGAGCAGCTGCCGGCTGCGATGCATCATCAAGCCCGATTGCTGCTGTTCAGATTTTGTCGGTACGAACCGCATCGACGGTCGCGTCACCGCCTCACAGATCGCAGCAGCATCGTTGGCATCATTCTTGTTGCGCTTGAGATACGCCTTCACATAGCTCGGCGGCATCAGCCTCACCGTATGGCCGAGCGCCTGAAGCTTGCGGCTCCAATGATGTGCGGTCGGACACGCCTCAATACCAATGAAGCATGCCGGCAGGGCAGCGAAGACTTCC
>CAWJOX010000003.1:0-57326 GCA_963844545.1 uncultured Alphaproteobacteria bacterium
CGCGCATCACGCCTTTCGTCTCCCGATTGCGATATGCCTATAAACTGGAAGTACGCCATTCAATACCATCGGGGAGCTGAAAAATGTCGATCAAACTGGGAATTCGCGGTCGTTGTCCTAACAACCACATTGGCAACTACCACATACGCCTCCGGCAAAAGTAGTGGCGGCGGCAGTCATGGCGGAAGCAGTCACGGTGGGTTCAGTCTTGGCGGGGGCGGTCACGGTGGATTCAGTCTGGGTGGAGGCAGTCACGGGGGTGGTGCACACGCCAGCCGCGGTGGCGGCGGTCACAGTGGCGGCCACGAGGCCAAAGGCGGCCGTGATGGCAAGGCCGGTGGTCACGAAGCCAAGGGCGGCCACGGTGGCAAGGTGCATGCCGGGTTCGCTGGCGCGTTTCGTAATCCACTGTCCTGGCTGTCCTGGCCGTTCGCCTACTACGCGGCACCCGATCAGCTGGCTTTAACCTGCGGAGAGGACGTCAGTGACATCGCCAGGATGCCGCTTGACCAATTTCGCGATGCGCTGCATCCGACCGAAGAACAGGCTGCCGCGCTTGACGATCTTGGGCTCGCGGTAGTGAAAGCCTCGCAGGACATCAAGATTGCCTGCCCGGTCGAGGTAGCGCTCACGGCAACTGGCCGGATAGCGGCCATGCAGCGACGCATCGAGGCGATGATCGCCGCGGTGGAGATCGTGCAGCCGCCACTGGAGAAGTTCTACGGCCTTCTCAATGACGAGCAGAAGGCGCGGGTGAACGCCCTTGCCAGTGCCGCGCGCCAAGGCGCGCCAGACATGGCCGCCGAGAACTGCGGTCCTTCACAACTCAGCGGCGTGGAATTGCCGGCGGCCGAGATCGACAAAGCGGTACAACTAACCGACGCGGAGCGTAGGAATTTGGTCGCGTTGCAGAACGCCAACACCCAGGCAGCGGCAGATTTGCTTAAGGCCTCCTGCGGAGCAGAAAATGCGATCACGCCCCCGGGGCGACTCGCCGCAGTCCACAAGCAACTCGATGTCATGCTTGCCGCCGTTGGGGCGGTGAGCGTTTCGCTCAATGATTTCTATGGAACGCTATCTGACGAGCAGAAGGCGAAGTTCGAAGCGATCGGTCCGATTGCTGAGAGCGAGCCTGAGCCCGAGGTGGAGGTCGTGCAGGCTCCTGTGCGCCGAGTTTATGGCCCGCCGCCTATCGGGGCAATCATTCGACAGTTTGTGCGCTTCTAAGTCTGCAAAGCCACGCTTCTTCAAGCCCCGGCTGCTCGGCCGGGGCTTTTCTTTTATGCAGGCCGGCGGCGATTATGATCGGGCAGGCATGCGCTCGCGGCAATTGTCTGTTCGCGCGACATCAGCCTAAAAGTAAGGTGGGTTTTGGCCCCTGAGCCGCAACCCTTGTTGCAATGACTTAGCCCCGGCTGCCGTGCCAACAGGCCGGGGCTTTCTTCTTTAGTGCAGACGCGGCGATTGCGGACAGCTTCGCGAAATGAACGACGTCATCGTGGGAGCCGTTCTCAAAATAGCATTTGGTTATGCTGTCAGTCTGGTACTTTGAATTTCACAGTAGAGTGTGAGTAAGCGACCCGGCTATCTAGTCCGCCGCAAGAAGTCGAGCGTGAGCAGGATTTGGCCGATTTGGCGCGACAGGGCCGTCTCGTAACAATTCGCGCGTTCAAACGCCCCGTTGTCGAGGTTCGCGAGACGCGAGAAGCAACGCGCAACGTCTGTATTGGTCGAATTCGCCAATAGGATGGGCCTCAGGGAAGGGTCGGCCGCTGTGGCGAAATGCTTTAGCCTTCGAGCCAGTCGGCGACTGCGGTGGAAGTTGATCGCCGATTACTTCGATGGTTTGAACCACCGCCGAGCCGCCTTCGCCGCCCTGTTTCGCTACCTCCTGCACCCGCTTACTTTGGGGTCATCTGAAGATGGCTCGATCGTATCGGAGTCAAAACGAAAGGTCCTCACAATGACAAAACCTGTTTGCGTCGTCGTAGGCGTTGGCCCAGGCAACGGCGCCGCCCTGGCCCGACGCTTCACTGCAGGCGGTTACGCCGTTGCCTTGATGGCGCGCAATACCACGCTAAGCAGCGCCCTGGCGAAGGAACTCGACGGTGGCGGGTGCCTACGAATGCGATGTAGCCGACGCAGCTTCCGTCGTAAGTGTGGACCTCGGCGAGGTGGAGGTTCTCATCTATAATGCCGGCTCCGGCTCCTGGGGGTCGGTCGAGGAGATCACGCCAGAGGCTCTTGAGGCTGCTTTGGCGGGTCAATGCCTTGGGATCCTTGCTCGTCTCTCGGCAGGTAACCCAGCCATGAAGCGGGTTGGTGCTGGCAGCATTATCTTCATCGGCGCCACGGCATCTTTGCGGGGGATGCCGAGGACGGCGGCCTTCGCGCGCGCCAAGGCCGCGCAGCGTATTCTTGCGGAGTCCATGGCGCGCTCACTCTGGCCGGTCGGCATTCACGTAGCCATCGTGGTTCTGGACGGCGTGGTCGACTTCCCGAAGACCCGAGAAATGATGCCCGATAAGAGCGATGACTTTTTCATCAAGCCAAAGATGTCACTGAAAGCGCCTTCTGGCGCATAGGATGATTTCTTGGTCACCGTGAGCAGCAACCGCAAATGGCGTGACGTTCCCGTGGTCCTGGCCCGCACCGCGATGTGCTCCCTTGTGATACTCATCGCCGTGGTCAAATCCAACGCGCACACCGATATGGATGCGGAAGTCGAACGCATTATCGTTCACGAGATCGAGGCGCTGGTGCCGGCAAACGGCGCCGGCGGGGCGGCAATCGCAGTCCACATCGCCGGCCGCACATTGTTCTTCAACGGCGGGTTGGCCGACCGGGCGGCGCAGCGGTCGATCACCACGGACTCGCTGTTCAACATCGGGTCGGTGCGCAAGCTGTTCGAGGCCACCTTGGTGGCGGATGGGATGCTGCGCGGGGAACTTCGGCTTGACGACCCGGTCGCCAAATACGTGGGCGAATTACACGGCGACTATATACGCCGCGTCACGATCGGCGAACTCGTGGTCCATACGTCCGGTCTGCTGCTGCCGACAGACCATCCGCCCTGGCCGAATGAATCCTACTCGTTTGCCGATTTTCTCGACATGCTCAACGCTTGGACGCCGCCCGCCGGCGTCGAACCCGGCAAGCAGCGCATCTATACACATGCAGGCTACGTGCTGCTGCAGGTTGCCCTCGAACGCCGCTACCACTCGACCATCCGCGAGCTGATCGAAAGCCGCATCCTTCAGCCGCTCGGGATGGATTCGACCCTCGTGCCTGAGCGCGGGCCGGACAACCAGGCGATAATGGGGCCGCAATTCGCGCGGCGCCTCGTTCAGGGCTATTCCGCGGACGGCACGCCGATCGGTGCGCCCGGCAATCAGCAGGGCTATTACGATTTTCCCGGCACCGGACAGATGTTTTCGTCGGCGCGCGATTTGGCGAAGCTTCTCGCGGCCAGTCTAGGCGAGGGCGTAATCGACCCACAGCTTCGAGAAGCCCTGCAGGCGACGCAACGCGAAGCTTTTCGCGTCAATTCGCAGAATGCGCAGGCGATGGCTTGGGAGATCAACACTTTAGGCGGGCCAACAATCGTCGACAAGCCGGGCGGGCTCAACAACGCGTCAGCCTATCTCGGATTGGTGCCTAAGCAGAAACTCGGCATTGTGATTTTGTCGAACCGCGGTGACGTGTATCTCTTCGAAGCGGCCCGCAACACGATACTTCCGGAATTGGCGCGGTTGTAACCGGAGCTGCGGTAACTCCTGAAGACCAATAGGGCCGCACGGCGTGAATCGGCGCCGAGCGACCCCCGCTCAAACTGCCGCGAGTCGTTGACTGACAAGCTCTTTGCGGGAAATTGATGGGCTATGGACGCTGATCAAATCTTTGAAACATGATCGATTCTGACGCAGCACCAAAAATTTAGAGTCGGAGTAGGGTGGGGTCAAAAACTGGACGCCGATTTACATCCGCTGGGAGCAGCGCGATCTGGCCCGCGCCTGATCAGTCTCGCTTCCGACGATAAAGCGGCTCGAATCGACACCAGGAATAATGGCTGCGCACATGTCGACGGTAGCTGCACTGAAGAGGGCGTTAGAGGGAGCCGGCGTGGAGTTCATCGACGAGAACGGCGGCGGCCCGGGTGTCCGGCTACGAAAGTGGCAACAGAAAAAAGGCTAGGGGCCGCAAACGCCGGTTGGAAGGCTTGCTCAGGCTAAGCACCTCGCGGCGCTAAGGCCTCCGTCGACGGCAAAAGACATACCTCGCTCGAAATCAGTCAATGCCGACGGTCAGCGCGACCGAAGAATCTCACCGTGACAACTGGCTCTGGGCGGCAGAACGCGCGACGTCTTCCGCGCAGCGAGGAAGACGCATTTTGATGGGAGAACGACGGTGGGCCAGGTGTCTGGCTGCCAAAGCGGCAACAGAAAAAGGCCTAGGCCGCATAGTACGGCATCGTAAGGCCAGCCAGGAACAAGCGCCTGTGCAAGGCTGCCGCCGCCGTCGTCATTTTTCAAGTGGAATTCAAGTTGCAATCGCGCTTGGCGCGGGAAGGGCTCCGGTCACAGCTGATACCGCACTTCGGCCCGCACATTCCTTTGGCACGACCGCTAGCTGCTGGATGGGGACGCAGGCACAGTAAGATTTGGAACGGGTGCGCGACGAACTGGTCGCATCGCGCCTGCAAAAAGCAAAACGCAATCGCGGTCCATTCTTGAAATCGAACCGCTTCGATCCAATTTATATGAGGGGTATTTTTGCGATCAACCTCGTGGAGACAAAATGTCAAAACGACGTCGCACTCACGCACTCTTGCCGGCATCACCCCTGCTCATTACCGAATCGCGGGCTGAGTTCGATCGCGTCCGCGGTTCTTTCGATCAAGAGTTTAAGCCCCGCGGAATACTGGAGCAGGTGTATGTATCCGATATTGCCCACCTTACCTGGGAAATTCTCCGACTGCGGCGTTGCAAAGCGGCAATCATCAATTCTGGGTTCCGCGTTGCTTTACAAGCAGTTCTTAAGCAAGCTTTGCGGAGGCCCGGAGAATATGCCCTTGAAATATACGAGGACGTGGAAAGTCTGGCGTGTGCATGGTTTTCCGACCCGGCAGCAAAACGACAGGTTTCAAAATTGCTGAAGGATTTTCAACTTGATGAGTCGGCCATCGAAGCGGAGGTCATCAGAACCTCAGCTGCGGACCTCGAGCTGCTCGAAAGGTTACTCGCATCGTTGGAGTCGCGTCGCGATAAGGCGTTTCGTTACCTCGCCGATTATCGCGGCGGTTGGGCGCGGCAGCTGCGCGAGAGCAGCGATCGGATCATCGATGGCAAAGTCCTAGCGCTGGAAAATGCCTCAAGCAAAAAGCCATCGGCAGCAGCCTGACCGTGGCGAGCCAACGGAAAATTGCGGCGAACCGTCGCAACGCGCTCAAGAGCACCGGTCCTCGTTCCAGCATCGGCAAGAGACGATCGAGGGGAAATTCTTTTCGCCATGGTCTAACCGCCAGCGTGCCCTCGAGCGCACAGCGCAGCAAACGCATCGAAAGATTGGCGCGCAAGATCGCGGGCAATGCCACCGACATAGTCATCCTCGAATGCGCTCGCGACGCCGCGCAAGCCGAGTTTGACCTCGCGGAGATCCGGCAGGTCAAAGTGGCGCTAGTCGGGCGTTTTTTGGCGTTTGGAGAACTGCAAGCGCCGGACATCGAATCGACGAGAGAGATTATACGTGTTCTGAAGGCGTTCGAACGAGGAGCGCCCTTTCCAATACCCGTCGAAGCCGCAGCAACCATGCCTTCAGCAGAGCCTGCGCGCTTGGCGGAAGCCATGCGACGCGCGCTGCCCGAACTGCTCAAACTTGACCGATATGAGCGACGCGCCGCGGCCGTACGTGAGCGATCAGTTCGCACTATCACAGATAGAGTAAAAGCAAAATGCTCGTTTTAATTGTATGTACTTGAGAAAATGCAAAACGAAGCCAAATTCCCAAATCTTTTCAATTAGTTCCACGGCGGCATATAGTCCATCGACGAGAACGGCGGTGGACTAGGTGTCCGGATACGAAAGCGGCAACAGAAGAAGGCCAGGACCGCAAACTTTGATCGGTGCAGTCGAGCATGGCGCTCTATGCCGCCGGGCCGGCAAACATGGTTAGCCAGGCGAGGCGGCGCCGACGCGCTGGATGCGATCGCTGGTTGCGATTGGCTTGAGCGTGCCTTGCCGCAGCATGTAATTGACGTGGGCCAGGACTTCGCTGAAGGCAAAGCCCATCTGATGCGGATCGAGCCTGCGCGCGAACACCGACGGTACCAGCTCGGCTGCCGACTTCGGCGCGGCACGACAAGCCTGCACTATGCGATCGCAGCGTCCTTGATGGTGGTCGAGCAATTCGGCGACCCGGGTGTGCAGCCCGTAGAACGGCAGATTGTGTCCCGGCAGCACCAATACGTCCTCAGGGAGGTCTCTGCGCAGGGCGTTCAGCGACCGCAAATAGTAGCCAAGCGGATCGCCTTCCGGATCGACGGCGATGACGCTGACATTGGGAGAAATTTTCGCCAGCACCTGATCGGCGGCGAAAAACAGCTTCTCGGCGCGGTTGAACAACATGATCTCTTCCGGCGAATGTCCGGCGCCGGTGAGCACCTCGAACTCGCGATTGCCGATGCGCAAGGTGTCGCCGCCGACCACGCGTTGGTAGGTTGGCGGCAGCCCCGATGTGAGTTTGAGATAGGCGTGTCCGCTGGTGACCACTCGCTGCGTCGTCGCTTCATCAAGACCGTGCTCGGTGTAGAACCGGCGGTAATGCGCGGCCTCGAGCGCGCCGGGATCAAGATGGATGTTCAGGCTTTGTAAATATTCGGTGGCCGCCATGTACAGCGGAACGTCGAACTGCTTGAGCAAAAAGCCCGCCGCACCGACATGGTCCGGATGAAAATGCGTGGCAATGATGCGCGTGAGCGGCCGCTTGCGCAACGGTCCATCGAGCAGCCGCGGCCACGCGAGCTTGGTTGCCTCGTCGCCGAGCCCGGTATCGATCACGGCCCATCCGTCACCATCATCGATGAAGTAGATATTGACGTGGTCAAGCAGGAAGGGCAGTGCCAACCGCGCCCACAGGATACCCGAGGCGACCTCGATCGCGGTTCCGGCCGCCGGAGGAGCCAAATGCGGGAACATAAGCTGCGGAGGAGCAGCCGTTTGAAAATCAGGCTTGATCTGCATTGTCTGTGATCGCCCGCGGGTTGCCGATTGTCAATCTACGTGCCGAAGTGCGGGCTCCCGGCGTTTGAAATCGCTTTCCCGGCAAGGCCGGCCATTGTTATGTTGAGCGGCCAATATTTGGGGGGCTGAAATGATCAATCGTCGCCGTGTACTCTGTTCCACCATGAGCGCTCTGTCGGCCATCGGGCTGCTGCAGGCTTCGACGGCATGGGCCGAGCAGGCGTTTCAGCGCTACTTTCCGTTCCTGGTCGACCTCGACGGCTGGCAGGGAAAAAAGCCGGACGGCGTTTCGATGGAAATGCCCGGCAACAGTATGATTACCGCAACCCGGGAATATCAGCGCGGCGCGGCGCGCCTGCATGCGCAAATTCTCTTCGGCATGGCCGCAAAGGGGGCGTTGGCGGCGATGCAGACCGGCATGAACATTGAAACCAGCGATGGCCGCATGAACACGTCGACGATCGACGGCATGAAGGTCACGCGATCCTTCAACTTCAAAGACAAATCCGGCGCGATTCTGGTCGCGCTCGGCACCAGCGGTATGCTCAGCGTCTCGTTTAACGGAATCCCGGACGATGAAGCGCTGACGCTGGCCAAAAAATTCGACTGGAAGGCGATAGCGGCGGCGCAACCGAAATCATAGCCGTTTCGCTGTCGTGTATTTTTTGATTTGCCACGGTTAAGATCGCGCGGCGTTTGGCGCAAATATTGCATCGCGGAGCGATGCAATGCCCCGCCCTGCGTTTCAATGAATCAACACATTCGTTAACAAAAATTCGGCCGTCCAAAATAGGCGAAAATTTGACGCCTGTGGCCATCAAACAAATACTTGCCATGCAAAATCGGGCGGCACGATCGGTCCTTCAGATGCTATGACGCGGTGCGCCTCGCCTTTCAGCGAGGCGTTTGTGTCTGCAAGCCTCGTTCAAACATGACTGTTTGGACGGGGTTTTTGTTCGCAGATCAAACAGTGCGTGCATCGTTAACAACACGAGGGACGGTTCGAATGAAGTTGACGACCTTAATGGCCGCGGTCGCGGCGACATTGGCAATTGCACAGAACGCCGAAGCACGAGAGCATCATTATCGGCATGCTGCCTATACTCAGGTCAGGCACTATGCCTATGCGCATCGTGATCGGGCACCGCGTTATTTCAACTCCGCGTCGCCAGAGTTTGGATACGGCGCGTATGCCACAGCCGCAACCGCCACATTTCATCGCGGCTATGGCGGACGCCCGGCCGCTTGGTGCGGCTGGGCAATGCGGCAGCTGGTCGGCAGCGATCCAGGGCCGCAATTCAATCTTGCGCGCAATTGGGCGCGATGGGGGCACGCGGGCCCGCCCGGCATCGGTGCGGTGGTTGTGTGGCCGCATCACGTCGGCAAGATTGTCGGCCAGGAAAATGGCCAGTGGATTGTTCAATCCGGCAACGACGGCGGCAACCAGATGCGCACCCGCCCACGTTCGATCAGCGGCGCCATCGCCTTCAGATGGAGCTGAAGTTTAACCGCTGATTTTTGGCAAGGTGAGCGGCCGCCCGGGGAACCGGGCGGCCGTTTTCGTTGGCCGAGGCGGCGACGGCATTCGTTATGCGCGAAGAACGTGATTTAGATGCCGATGTAGCGGTGCACTAGGTCGACGTCGCGGTCCATGTCGGTCGAGCTGCCCGACCAAACCGTGCGGCCTTTTTCGATGATGTAGTGCCGATCGGCGAGCCGCTGAAGAATTTTCAGGTTTCTGTCGACGATAAGGATGGACTGGCCGCGGGATTTCAGGAGCGAAATGCAACTCCAGATTTCGCCGCAGATCACCGGGGCCAAACCTTCAGTCGCTTCGTCGAAAATCATGAGCAGGGGATTGGTCATCAGCGCGCGGCCGATCGCCAGCATCTGCTGCTCACCGCCGGAGAGCGTGCGGCCGAACTGGTTTCGCCGCTCTGACAGCCTTGGAAAGAGCTGGTAGATTTCATTCAACGTCCACGTCTCGGCGCGGGTGAGCCTATTCGCCGCCGTAGCAATCAGATTTTCTTCAACGGTTAACGTCGGGAAGATCAGCCGGCCTTCCGGCACCAGACCTACGCCGCGGCGGGCCACCACCTCCGGCGCGCAGTCGCCAATGGCTCTGCCGTCGAATTCGATCAAGCCCCAGCGCCGTGGCACCAAGCCCATGATCGAGCGGATGGTCGTGGTTTTGCCCATGCCGTTGCGGCCGAGCAGGGTAACGACCTCGCCCGGGCCGATGTCGAGATGGATATCGAACAACACCTGACCGCGGCCGTAGCTGGCCTGAAGACCTTCGACGCGCAACACTAGAGGTTTCCTTCGCCGAAATAGGCGAGCCGCACGGCTTCATTGTTGCGGATATCTTCGGCCGAGCCGGTCGCCACGCGCTGGCCCCTCGCCAGCACCGAGATGCGGTCGGCGAGCGCAAAGACCGCATCCATGTCATGCTCGACCAAGAGGATCGTGGTAGCGCCCTTGAGGCCAGCCAAGAGTGCAACGGTGGACGCGCATTCGGTCGCTCCCAATCCAGCCATCGGCTCGTCGAGCAAAAGCAGCTGCGGCCTGGTCGCGAGCGCGATCGCAAGCTCAAGTTGCTTCTGCTCGCCGTGTGACATTTCGCTCACCACGACAGCGGCGCGCCGGTTGAGCCCAACACGCGCAAGCGCTTCCATTGCCGCTTCGCGCAGTGCGGGGTCGCGGCGTGCATTAGACCAAAAGTGAAAGCTGTGGCCGGTCCGGGCCTGCACCGCGAGGGTAACGTTGTCGAGCGCGGTATAGTCGGGCAAGAGTTCGGTGATCTGGAAAGAGCGCGCCAGGCCGATGTGAACACGTTCGGCGGTGGTGAGCGCGCCGATATCCCTGCCGGCAAATATGATGGCGCCGGCATCGGGCGTGAGTTCGCCGAACAGCTGCGAAATCAGCGTCGTCTTGCCGGCGCCGTTGGGGCCGATGACGGCGTGGACTTCGCCCGCAACGATATCGAGCGACAGCCCGTCATTGGCGGCAAGGCTGCCAAATCGTTTGGTCAGGTTATCGATGCGCAACAGCGGATCAGGCATGAGTGCCGCTCGTACCGGCTTTGAATAATGACAGCACGCCGCCGCGGGTGAACAGCGCGACGAGGATCAGGAACGGGCCCAGAAACACCTGCCAATGCTCGGTCCAGCCGGTCAGCACGGTCTCAAGGCCGATGAATATCGCGGCGCCGATCAGCGGTCCGAACAGGGTCGCGCCGCCACCAAGGATCACCATGATCATCAGTTCACCGGACTGCGACCAGTCCAGCAGGTCCGGACTGACAAATTTGGCGAAGTTGGCCATCAGCGCGCCGGCCAGTCCCGCGCCAGCGCCGGCAATCACGAATGCGACGAGCTTGTAACGGTAGGTCGAAATACCGATCGCCGCGAGCCGGCGCTCGTTCTGGCGGATGCCGCCGAGCACCAGACCAAACCGGGATTCAGCCAGCCGCCAGAACAGGAAGATGTAAACTGCAGCGATCGCAAGGCAGACAAAATAGAACGTTGTGTCATCGGCCATATCGAGATTGAACAGGACGTTGCGGTGCCGCACGATCAAGCCATCATCGCCGCCATAATATTTCAGCGAGACAAACAGAAAGAAGACCATCTGCGCGAACGCAAGCGTAATCATGATGAATTGCAAACCGGCCGTGCGCAACGACAGCGCGCCGAGGACGAGCGCAAATATCGCGCTGGTCACGATGGCGACGGGTATTGTGACCAGGAGCTGGTTGGTACCGGGAAAGAGGCCAAGAAACGGCTCGGCGTTGCTGAAATGGAAATACAGCATGCCGACGGCATAGGCGCCGACGCCGAAATACGCCGCATGGCCGAAGCTGACGAGACCGCCGTAACCGAGAATGAGATTGAGACTGGACGCGGCGATCGCGTAGATGACGATACGGGTTGCAAGCCCAATCAATGCGGGATTGCCTGCCTCGGTCGTCGCCCAGGGCAGGAGCAACAGGCAGACGCCGAGCGCAAGACCGCCCACGACGCGGTACCGGATCAATCCGGAGGCACCATCAGCCCGCAGCACGAATTAATCCTTGCGGGCGGATTAGAAGCACCAGGGCCATGAGCAGATAAATGCCCATGGAGGAAAGCCCGCCGCCCAAAGCGTCGGCCTCCGAAATCGTCATCACCCGGTGCAGCAGCATCGGCAGGAACGCGCGCAATAGAGTATCCGTAATGCCGACCAGCATAGCTCCGGCAAATGCCCCGCGGATCGAGCCGACACCGCCGATAACGACGACAACAAACGTCAGGATTAGAATCTGCTCGCCCATTCCGACCTGAACCGCGAGCAGGGGAGCGGCCAACAGGCCGCCCAAGCCCGCGAGCAGTGCGCCCAGGCCGAACACCAGCGTGTAAAGTAGCCGGATATTCACGCCGAGAGCGCGTACCATCTCGCGATGGGTCGAGCCGGCGCGGACCAACATCCCGATGCGCGTCCGGTTGATGAACAGCGAGAGCCCGATCGCGACCAGAAGACCGGCCACTATGATGGCCAGGCGATAGGCCGGATACGGCACGCCGGGCACGATCTGTACCGTGCCGGACAGGACGGGGGGCATCGGCAGGTAGAGCGGCTGCCGGCCGAACAGTATGGTCGTGCCTTCATTGATCAAGAGAATGACACCGAAGGTGGCCAGCACCTGCTGGACATGATCGCGCGCATAGAGGCGGCGGATCACAACAAATTCGATGATCAGACCGGCGAGCCCGGCCGCTGCGAGACCAGCGAGCGCGGCGAGCGCATACGAGCCGGTGCGCTCGCCGACCAGCGCGGCGCCGTAGGCGCCGATCATGTAAAAGGCGCCATGCGCCAGGTTGATGATGCGCATAACGCCAAAGATCAGCGTCAGCCCGGCCGCCAGCAAGAAGAGCATGACGCCGAACTGAATGCCGTTCAGCGTCTGCTCAAGCGCCAGATTCATGGCTTTGCCGCTTGGATCGGATCGCCGGCTGGACCTTACAGCTTGCAATCCTTGGCGTAAGCGTCACCGTGATTGGACAGGACTTTTCCGATCGTCTTGATCACCGGCTTGCCATCCGGTCCTTTCTCGACGCGCATCGCGTACCAGTCCTGGATCGGATGCTGGTTGTTGCCAAACTTGAAAGCGCCGCGCACGGAGTGGAAGTCGGCCTTCAGCATGGCGGTGCGAAATGCGTCGGTGTCGGAAAGATCGCCTTTGACACCTTTGAGCGCGGCGCCGATGGCGAGCGCCGTGTCGTAGCCCTGGCTGGCATAGAAGGTCGGCAGGCGGTCGGCGCCGTATTTCTTTTGCCACGCGGCCATGAATTGCTTGTTGGCGTCATTATCAAAGTCCGTATTCCACTGCGAACTGACATTGACGCCAATGGCGGCGTCTCCGATCGCCTTGAGAATGACCGTGTCCATGGAAGGCGCAGCCACCACCATCGGAATGGTGCCGAGCAGACCCGCCTGCTGATACTGGCGCATGAAGGAAATGCCGAGACCGCCGGGGTGAAACTGGAACACGACGTCCGGCTTGGCGGCGCGGATCTGCGCCATTTCCGGCGCGTAATCGGTCTGATCGAGACGGGTATAGACTTCGCCGACGATCTCGCCTTTGAAGTAGCGCTTGAAGCCGGCCAGCGCATCTTTGCCGGCTTGATAGTTCGGCGCCAGAATGAACGCCTTTTTGTAGCCCAGGTTGGTGGCGTTCTGGCCGGCGCTCTCATGTAGCGAATCGTTCTGCCACGAAACGACAAAATAATTCTTGTTGCAGTCTTTGCCGGAAAAATTCGACGGCGCCGCGTTCGGGCTGACATAGATGGCGCCGGCATCGAGAATGTCGGGGACGGTTGCGCCGACGATGTTGGAGAACACAATGCCGGTAAAGAGTTTGATTTTCTCGGTCTTGAGAAACTTGTCCGCGATTTGTTTGCCCTGTCCTGGCTTGAAGCCATCGTCCTCGACCAGCACCTGAACCGGGATACCGCCGAGTTTCCCGCCGCCCATTTCCACCGCCAGCTGAAAGCCGTCGCGAATGTCGGCGCCAAGATACCCGCCGGGCCCGCTCAGGGTAGTGATCAGTCCGATCTTGACCGGTTCCTGCGCGCAGGCCGCGGATGCCGCCATGGCGGCGAGCGCAATTCCGCACAACAGCGATCG
This sequence comes from uncultured Alphaproteobacteria bacterium, assembly GCA_963844545.1. Lineage (GTDB taxonomy): Bacteria > Pseudomonadota > Alphaproteobacteria > Rhizobiales > Xanthobacteraceae > BOG-931. Next base: position 13,404 of record CAWJOX010000003.1, read on the forward strand.
AATTCCCATGCTTTTTCCTTTTGAATCCGGCGGGACAGTAAGCTGAGGCCGAATGGTAGCTTTGATCGGAGGAAATAGGTAGCTGCGAATCCCGTCAGGAAGTTATGACGCAGCGCCTGCCAGCGCCCGCGCTGCTATCTCAAATTGCGCGGTCGTCGTTACCCAACCAATGAAGCACTCGACGTTGTAAACCGTCGCGCGGTGCACCTCCGCGGGGCCGGCTGCCATCGTGGCGTCCTCGACCAATACCCCGTAGAATTCGCACGACATTGCCTCACGCAGCGTCCATTCGACACCGACGTTGATCGCGATACCGATGACAACCAATGTCCTGATTCCGCGCGCCCGCAAGCGGGTTTCGAGCGTCGTTCCGGCAAAGCAACTCGGCCGCGATTTGCGGATCACGAGTTCTCCATGCGCCGGAGCGGCTGCACGCCGAATGCAGCGCGAATACGTTGTCGGTGTTGTCCGGAAGTGTGGTGCCTGCGCCGATCTATGTAGACCCGACGTTAAGGACAGATCATGCCGATCGGGGTTGGGAAACAAAAGCCGCCGTAGCCATAAAGGCCGCTAAACCCATAACCTCGGTGCCCATAGCCCCTGGCATAATGACCACCCCGCCAGCCGCCGTAGTGGCCGATCCGGGCGTGGCCCATTGCAAAGCCGTGACCGCCGTAGCCGCGGCCGCCGCCGTGACCGCCGCCAAAGCCGCCGTGACCGCCCCCACCGTGGCCACCGCCACCGTGGCCTGCGGCCATTGCGCCAGTTGTCATTGCTGCAGTGCCGATGACGATCGCAAAAGCGAGTGCAAATATTTTCCTTGGCATGGCAATCACTCCAATTGTCGGCTTGGCGCGACTGGTTCGCAAATAACAACGCGAGTTACGATCAGCGCTTTCGAGCGAGACCGATCGATTATCTAAGCATCTTGGAACGTCCGCGTTCCGTCGTTTCAGATTAAATTTTCGAAATCTTCTCGGCGCATTGAGCTACATCAAGTGCGCGCCATGCTTTTCACGTGACGCGCCGCACGCGCCCGCTTCTCGGACGTTGACGCAAATCAATGACGACTTCGAGCGGGGCCGTTTAGAGGCGTCTTTGGCCGTTACTTCCCGGTTGGCAGGTCAGGTCAGACATGAAGGTAATCGAGGTAACGTCCTTTTCCGACGTCCTGTGCGTTTGGGCCTATGTTTCCCAAGCCCGCTTGGCTGCGGTCGAAGAAAAATTCGGTGAACTCGGTGCGCATAAAGCATCGGTTTTGCTCGGTGTTTGGCGACACGGTCGAAAAGATCAAGTCCAGCTGGAAGGAGAAGGGCGGATACGAAGGATTTAATCTGCATCTGCGGCACGTGGCGGAGAGGTTTCCGCATATTACGGTCCATCCTGATATTTGGCTGAAAACGCGACCGCCGAGTTCGGCCAGCCCTCATCTGTTCTTGAAAGCGGTCCAGCTGTGGGACCGCGACTCGAAGATATTCGATCGAGTCATGTGGGCGTTCCGCAGCGCGTTCTTCCGGGACTGCCGGGATATTTCGCGCTGGGATGTCCAATGCAAGATTGCCGAGGGCTTGGGCGCCCATATCGGCTCTATTGAGCAACTCATTCACAGCGGCGTCGCCTTCGCTAGCTTAGCTGCGGACTATCAAGATGCCGACAAAATGCGGATCGAAGGCAGTCCAAGCCTGGTGCTCAACGACGGGCGTCAGAAGCTTTATGGAAATGTCGGCTTCCGCCTGATCGAGGCCAACATTCAAGAGCTTTTCCGCGAGCCTCAGGCTGACGATGCCAGCTGGTGTTGACCCGCCCCGGAGCGGCGATCAATCGGCAGGATTTCGCGCTCTGATTGATATAGGTCAAAGCGCCCCTCGGCTTTTGCCGTTTAAGACAAGCCACATAATCGAAGAATTATAATTTGGAGGGATCAAATGTCTCATATTGTCGTGCTCGGCGGCGGCATTGGCGGAGTGTCGTGCGTCTACGAGCTGCGGAAGTCGGTGCGCCGCGAAGACCGCGTCACGCTGATCTCCAACAAATCGTTCTTTCAATTCACGCCATCGAATCCCTGGGTTGCGGTGAAGTGGCGTTCCAAGGACGATATCATCATTGAGTTAGCGCCGGTGCTCTCACGGCATGGCATTGGGTTCAGCGCCGCCGGGGCAAAGCGCGTTCATCCGTCCGAGAACCGGATTGAGCTGGGCGACGGCTCCTCGGTCGATTACGACTACCTGGTCGTCGCGACCGGACCGGAGCTGGCGTTCGATGAAATCGAAGGCTTCGGGCCCGAGCACAACACCAATTCAATCTGCGACGTCGACCATGCCGCTGCGGCCAACACGCGCTGGGAGGAATTCTGCAAGAACCCCGGGCCGATCGTGGTCGGCGGCGTTCAGGGCGCATCCTGCTTCGGGCCGGCCTACGAGTTCGCCATGATCATGGATACGGATCTCCGTCAGCGGCGCATTCGCGACAAGGTTCCGATGACCTTTGTGACGGCCGAGCCCTATATCGGCCATCTTGGCGTCGGCGGCGTCGGCGATACCAAGGGCGTGCTCGAATCCGAGATGCGCCAGCGCCACATCAAATGGATCGTTAACGCCAAGGTCGATAAGGTCGATGCCGACAAGGTGCGGGTGACGGAAGTTGACGACGACGGCAAGCCGAAGAAAGCCCACGAGGTGCCGTTCAAGTTCGCGATGATGATCCCGGCGTTCCGCGGCATCGCCGCGCTGCGCGGCATCGAAGGTCTGACCAATCCGCGTGGTTTCATCGTAGTCGATAAGCATCAGCGCAATCCGAAATTCCGCAACGTGTTCGGCGTCGGGGTCTGTATCGCAATCGCGCCGCTGGAGCAGACGCCAGTGCCGGTCGGAGTGCCGAAGACCGGTTATATGATCGAATCCATGGTGACGGCGACAGCGCTGAACATCGGCCAGCTGGTGCGCGACCAGGAGACGACGCACGAAGCCACCTGGAACGCAATCTGTCTGGCCGACTTCGGCGATTCGGGCGTCGCCTTTGTCGCCATGCCGCAAAATCCGCCGCGCAACGTCAATTGGGCGTCGCGCGGCCGCTGGGTGCACGTCGCCAAGGTCGCGTTCGAGAAATACTTCCTGCGCAAAGTCCGCGCCGGCACGACCGAGCCGTATTACGAAAAGGTCGTCATGAAATTTCTGGATATTGGCAAGATCAAGCTGCCGGCTGCTTAACGCCGGCCAGCGTGTCAGCGGCTGAGAAAAGTCAGCCGCTGACCTTCACCCGTTGAGATGCTGCTCGATCCAGGAGCGTAACGCGCCCGGCGGCATGGCGCCGCTGTGGCGCGCCAGTTCGCGTCCGCCGCGGACGAGGACCATGGTCGGTATCGCCTGGATGTGATAGCGGGCCGCCAGGCTCTGCTCGGCGTCGGTATCTACCTTGGCGAAGCGCAGGCGCGGCTCGAACTCCTTGGCCGCAGCCTCAAACACCGGCGCCATCGCGCGGCACGGGCCGCACCACGTGGCCCAGAAGTCGACCAGCAACGGCAAATCCGCCGCGCTGGCGTGGCGGTCGAAATGCGCGGCGTCGAGATTGATCGGCTGCCCCGGAAACAGCGACTGATGGCAGTGGCCGCACTTGCCGCCTTCTTTGCGCCGTTCGGCCGGCACGCGGTTGAGCGTATGACAATGCGGGCAGGGGACGGTTAGGGTTGTTGCCATTGTCGTTCTCACGATCTGGACTGCAACAGCGGCAGTCCGGTGCGTACCAGCATGTAAATAGCGACGGCAAAGATCACCGCCGCGAAGGTATAAATAAGTTTTCTCCGGTCAGCCGCCAGACGAACCGCAGTGCGTGTGCCGAAAATTCCTCCGACCAAGCCGCCGATGATGAAAAGCGCCGCGACCTTCCAGTCAATCAAGCCGGAAATGGCGTAGTTGATTGCAGTGGTCAGGCCGAACGCGCCGACTGACAACAGCGACGAACCAATGGCGTTGAGGATCGCCATGCCGCTGCCAAGCATGATGCCGGGAACGATCAGGAAACCGCCGCCGATGCCGAAAAACCCGGAAAACGCCCCGACGATCACACCGACGACGACGAGGCGAACCGCGATGGCGGGCGTTATGCGAACGCCAGGATCGCCTGCCGCGGCGCGCGGCCGCAACATCGCCACGCCGACCGCGATCATCGCCAGCGCGAACAGGAACAGGAGTTTTTGGCCGTCGACCAGCTTGCCGAGCGAAGATCCGATCGCGGCGCCGGCAATGCCGGCGCCCGCGAACGTGGCTGCACAGGGCCATTTGACGTTGCCGGCGCGCGAATGGCCGATGAGGTTGCCGAAGGCGTTCGCCGAGACCGCGAGTGCGCTGGTCCCGATGGCGACGTGGGCGTCGCCGATGCCGACGACGTAGAGCAGAAGCGGCACGGCAAGAATCGAGCCGCCGCCGCCGATCAATCCCAGCGAGAAGCCGACAGCGCTGCCGGAGAGCACCGCAAGCGCATCTTGGGCCCAGACCATGGTCATACCCGTCCGGCCCCTTGGCGCTCGCGTGCTTTAGAACAGCCAGAAGCGCTTGCGGTTGCCCTCGCCGGTCGCATTTCGCTTGGATCGCGTGGGCAGCCCCGCCGCCTTCCAGGCCATGATGCCGCCGCTCAAGTGATAAGCGTCGCGGAAGCCCTTTGACGTGAGGAGGCGCGCGTTTGAACCTGTCCGTCCGCCGCTGTGACAATGAAAGACGGCCGTCTTATCGCTGACCTCGCCGAAGTCTTCATTTTGGAACCGCGACAGCGGCGCAAGCCGGGCGCCTTCGATGTGTTCGCGGGCGTGTTCATGCGGCTCGCGGACATCGATAAGCACGGCGCTGCCTTCGTCGAGGCGCTTCTTCAGCGAAATCGGATCAATGGATTTGATCTGCATCTGAGTTTCTCCTGGTTAGTGTACAGACTTCCGTGGACGGCGCCGGCAATAGATCTCCGCCAGTGTCGTCATGACGCTGCCGGCGGCTTTGCTGGCAAGCCGGTAATAGATGCTCTGGGCGTCCCGCCGTGTGGCCACGATGCCGGAGGTGCGAAGCTTGGCGAGATGCTGGGAAAGAGCCGATTGGCTAAGTCCAACGGCCTCGACCAGCTCGCCGACTGAACGCTCGCCCTCGACCAGCTGGCACAGGATTGCCAGCCGGCTTTCATTGGCAAGCGCGGTCAGAAGGCGCGTTGCTTCGGCGGCTTTCGCCGCCAGCTCCTTTGCGTCGTTGATCCGCAAGCTCACGATAATTCCCTTTACGCGGCGAGTGCGTCGGTGTTCTTGAATCTCACCGGTATGGTGAGATAACGCACACCGTTGGTGTGAGCCGGCGGGAATTTCCCGGCGCGGATGTTGACCTGGATCGACGGCAAGAGGAGCCGCGGTGCCGAAAGCGTCGCATCCCGGGCACTACGCAAAGCAACGAACGCTTCTTCGCTGACGCCGTCCTTGACGTGCACATTGTTCTCGCGTTCTTCGCCAACCGTAGTTTCCCACGCGAAAGTATTGCGGCCCGGCGCCTTGTAATCGTGGCACATGAACAGCCGCGTGTTCGCCGGCAGCGCCAGTAATTTGCGAATCGACTGGTAGAGCCGGTGTGCGTCGCCGCCGGGAAAATCGGCGCGCGCGGTGCCGTAATCAGGCATGAACAGCGTATCGCCGACGAACGCCGCGTCCTCAACCTTGTAGGTCACATCAGCCGGCGTGTGACCCGGCGTGTAGAGCACCTCGGCATCCAGTTCGCCGATCTTGAAGCGCTCACCGTCCTTGAACAGATGATCAAAATCGCTGCCGTCGGTCTTAAGATCGGCGGCGTCGAAAATCGGCCGGAACACCCGCTGAACGTCCTTGATGTGCTCGCCGATGCCGATCTTCGCCCCGGTCTTGGCCTTGATGTAAGGCGAGCCGGACAGATGATCGGCGTGGGCGTGGGTCTCAAGGGTCCAGACGATCCGGTATCCCTGTTCTTTCGCTACGCTTAGAATCGCCTCGACCGAGCCGGTATCGACCTGGCTGGCGTTGGGGTCGTAGTCGAGTACCGGATCGATCACCGCCGCCTGTTTGGTGGCAGGGTCGGCGACGATGTAACTGACGGTATTGGTCGGTTCGTCAAAGAACGCGCGGATTATGGGTTGCTGGCGCATGGCGTCATGCTCCTTCTGTACGCAGCCTATATATTAGCGAATACTAATTTAGCAAGGGCTAAAATATCGGCCGGATGTGGCCGGCGCGGGGATCAGGCGCGTCCGCGGCGCTGCAGCGCGATCAGGGCAACGAACCCGACGATAACGAGTCCGGCGAACCAGGCGAGGTCGGAGACGCCGGTGAGGTCCGGCAGGCGGACCGGCCCCATGGCGGCGATCGGTAATAACTTGGCCTTGATCCAGTCGAAGGAAAAAGCGAACGCGATTGCACCCGCGAGCATCCCAACGGCGCCGGCGAGCGCGTGAAGGCTGCCGGTTCCGATGGCGGCAAGTCCGGTGCCGGGGCAGTAGCCGTAGATCGCCATGCCGACGCCGAACAAGATGGCGCCAAGCGCTACCGCCAGGAGATTGGCCGGCTTGATGTGATAAGCGGCCAAGCCGCCGGAATGCAGAACGAAGACACCGATGCCACCGACAATGATGGCGGTCAGCATCACCTTGAACAGCGTATAGTCACGAAGCCGCAATTGCCCGATGATGACACCGGTGTCGGTCAATCGGGCGCGCTGCAGGAGCCAGCCGAAAATGAAGCCGAACAGGATCCCGAGCGGGAGCAACGCGGAGCCGGTCACGGGAAGATTCATCGGCGCTCCCCGCTGCCGCCAAACAGATATGAGCCAACCACAATGGCGGTGGTAAACATCAGGATCGTGAAGACCCAGCTCGACAACGCCAGCTGCAGGGTGCCGCTAATGCCGTGACCGCTGGCGCAGCCGCCGGCGAGCCGCGCGCCGTACATCTCAACAGCGCCGCCGATAAAAGCGGCGGCGAAACGGCGGGCCGGCGACGGCCCGAAACGCCGGCGCCACACCGCCGGCACCGCTTCGATATGGAATTGCTGCGCGCCCACCGATGCGGCAAACGCTCCGAGAATAACGCCGACCAGAAACAGCGAGCCGTAGGAAAGACTTGGGACCGTCTGGGCCCAATAGCTATTGTGCCAAACGGTTTCGGCGCCGACGAACGGCATGGCGGCAAAGCCCGCCATCGCGGAGAGTGCAGTAGTGATGCCGAGCGGATCATCGGCAATCGCAAACACAGCCCAGCTCAAGACGCCGATGCCGCCGCCCACGAGGTAGGGCGTCCAATCAATCCGGTCAGCTGCTACGGCGGTAAACGCGGTCTCTGTGCCTACAGTCATCAGCTCTTATAGCTGGATGGTGTACCGAGCTACTTTGACCTACATCAATGGCATCAACGTGCGGCGGCGATGTCCCGCCGCGACGATCGATACGCTGTCAAGAAGCTGGACTCCGATAAGGCGATAAGCGATGGGTGCCATCGCCTATAACTACGTGGTCGGCAATCGGGCTTAAAATGACAGATATCTTAAGAACTCCCGCCGAGCGGTTCTCCAACCTGCCTGGATTCTTCTGGAGCGCTCAAAGCCGCGATGACCTTTCGGGCTATTCGGGCCTGGCGATGTCCTATCTCGATGAGGGACCAAAGACGGCACCGGTATTTCTCTGCCTGCACGGCCAGCCGACCTGGAGCTATCTCTATCGGCGGATGATCCCGCACTTCCTGGCAACGGGCAGCCGCGTCGTGGCGCCGGACTTTTTTGGCTTCGGACGCTCGGACAAGCCGGCAGACGACAGCGTCTACACGTTCGACTTCCATCGCAACAGCCTGCTTGCCTTGGTGCGCGCGCTCGATCTCACCGAGATCACGCTTGTGGTGCAGGACTGGGGCGGCCTTCTCGGCCTGACGCTGCCGCTCGAAAGTCCGCAGCGTTATTCGCGATTGATCGTGATGAACACCGCGTTGCCGACCGGCGAAGTGCCATTGCCAAAGGGATTTTTGGATTGGCGGGCGTTTTCCAACAGCCAACCGGATATGGCGATCAGCAAATTGATGGGACGGGCGTGTCCGCATCTGTCGGCAGCGGAGGCCGCCGCCTATGACGCGCCCTATCCGGACAAGAGTTACAAGGCGGGCGTGCGGCGCTTTCCCAATCTGGTGCCGGAATTTCCCGATAGCCCAGGGGCAATGATTGAACGCGCCGCGCGCGACTTCTGGCGCAACGAGTGGCGCGGCGAAGCGTCATGGCGATCGGCATGACCGATCCGGTGCTTGGGCCGCCGGTGATGCGCGCTTTGCATAAAGACATTCGCGGCTGTCCGCCGCCGCTGGAATTCGCCGAGGCAGGGCATTTCGTGCAGGAATGGGGCGAAGTCGGTCACGCCGGCCGTGCTTGCGGCGCTGCAGGCGTAGCACGCGATGCGGTGGGTCCGTCTTGTCATCGCCGCGACGATCTTTATTGGGCCAGTCAGTCATAGCCCGGCAGCCGAGCCGTATCTTCAAGAGGAATTGCGCGTTCCATTCGCGCTGGCCGGCCCGCGCGGTCTTGAAGCGTTGCTGGTCCGGCCGAACGAACCGGGCCGTTATCCGCTGGCACTGATTACTCACGGCGCGCCGCGTTCGATTGATCAGCACGCAAGTATGAGCCCGTTGGCGATGCTGCCGCAGGCTATCGAATTCGCCCGGCGTGGCTGGGCGGCCGTGGTGGTGATGCGACGCGGTTACGGCGACTCAGGCGGGGATTGGGCGGATGGCTACGGATACTGCGGCAATCCGAACTATATCGCCGCGGCGACCGCCGGCGCCGCCGATCTTAAGGCAGCGATTACCTTTCTGGTGCGGCGTCCGGACATCGATCCGTCGCGGGTGATCGGCGTCGGCGTGTCGGCGGGCGGCTTTGCCACCGTGGCTCTCACGGCCGATCCGCCCCCGGAGCTTGTCGCCGCCATCAGCTTTGCCGGCGGCCGCGGATCGATGCACCACGACGGCCGGGTTTGCCACCCGGACCGGCTCATCGAAGCTTTTGGCGTGTTCGGCCGGCGGTCGCGGATACCGATGCTTTGGGTCTATGCCGAAAACGACCACTACTTCGGGCCAAAACTGGCGCAGCAATTGAAAGCAGCGTTCACGGGTGGCGGCGGCGATGTCGATTTCGTCGCTGCGCCAGCATTCGGCCGTGACGGACACCGGCTATTTTCAATGGCCGGCATCCCGGTGTGGAGCGGTCCGGTCGACGCGTTCCTGCAAGAGCACGATCTGAAGCTTCGTGCGACGCCGCTATCTCTACCCGCGCGGCCGGCTGTTGCCGCGCCGGAGATTTTGTCGACGAACGGCCGCAACGCGTTCGAAACTTATCTGATGAGTTCCCCGCACAAGGCGTTCGCCATCTCTCGTGGCGGTCACTTCGGCTGGCAATCCGGCCAGCGAACGACGGAAGCGGCATCGAGCGGAGCACTCGAATCCTGCCGCCGGCAGGCAAAAAGTTGCGATGTCATGTTCGTCGACGACGCCGCTGTTGCCAAGAGATAGTCCGGCGACCGGCCGGCAGCGGAGCGCACCGGTCGCGCTATTATAGCCGATCAGGCCACCCGGCGCCGATCTACTGTTGCGGCGGATTGGGAAGTTGGCTGCTCATCCTTGAGCGTTGGCAAGACGTGTGCCGCTTTGCGCGATTTTTGCTGCCGCATAGGAGCCGGACGCAAGGCCGCCATCACGACCACATCGACCCAGCCGCCGCCGATGAAGGCGGCTTTCTTCAGCAATCCTTCTTTCCTGAAACCGACTGCCTTGTAAGCGCCGATCGCACGATCGTTGTGCTTGAACACGATCAATTGCACCCGATTGAGGTTGAGGTGGTTCCAGCAGAAATCGACGGCCAGACGCAAGGCTTCTCTGCCGTGTCCCTGGCCGCGATTTTTTTCCTCGCCGATCCGGATGCCGAGCTCGGCTGATCGGTGCACGCTGTTGATGCCGTTGATCTGCACGTAGCCGATAATCGCCGTCTCGGCCGTTTTTCTGATTGCAAACACCACCTTCGTCGGGTCCTTGCCGAGGCTATCCCACCATTGTTGGTGAGCCATCATGTCGACGGGCCGATAAGCAAAGTCGAGGCGTGCAGCCGCAACGTCGTTGATCCAGCAGTAGAGCGAGCTGAAATCCTCGGGAAAGAGCGGGCCGATGGTGATTCGGCTACCCGTCAGCATGGATCACTCTGCGCAAGAGCGCTGCCGGCCAAGTTGCCAGTTGGCTGTGTTGTGCGTTTGCGACGGTCACGTCGAGCTCGCTTTAAAGAATGCCGACGATGTCGCCCAATCGTACTGGTAACAAAACATGGTAAAAAAACCGTTTCGGGAGGAGACCCCAATGCCAAAGGTGATCTACGAGAAGGACGGCAGAATCGGGCGCATAATGCTCAACCGCCCCGACGTCATGAACGCTATCGATGACGAAGTGCCGGTAGAACTGGCTGGCTGCGTCGAGCGGGCTAACGCCGATCCGGGCGTCCACGTCATCATACTGGCCGGCGCCGGAGCGGCATTCTGCGCCGGATATGACCTGACTTATTACGCGCAAGGCACCGGCGGCACTGGCGTCACTCAGGAGATGCCGTGGGATCCGATGAAGGATTATGCCTTCATGATGCGGAACACCGAAATGTTCATGAGTCTGTGGCACTCCTACCGGCCGGTGATCTGCAAGGTACACGGTTACGCGGTCGCGGGCGGCTCCGACATTGCGCTGTGCGCGGACATGATCGTCATGAGCACCGACGCCCGCATCGGCTATATGCCGACGCGGGTCTGGGGTTGTCCGACCACGGCGATGTGGGTCTACCGGCTTGGTCCCGAGCGCGCCAAGCGGATGTTGTTTACCGGCGACAAGATCACTGGCATTGAAGCCGAGAAACTCGGCCTGGTCCTCAAAGCCGTGCCGCCGGAAGAGCTTGACGCCGAAGTCGAGGCGCTCGCCGAACGCATCGCCACGGTGCCGGTCAACCAGTTGATGATGCAGAAGCTTGTGGTCAATCAGGCCATCGAAGCCATGGGATTAAAGAACACGCAGCTCATCGCCACGGTGTTCGACGGCATCACCCGGCACTCGCCCGAGGGCGTGAACTTCAAGCGGCGCGCGGAGACGGTCGGATGGAAGGAAGCCGTCCGCGACCGCGACAACGGCACCTGGGACTGGACCGAGAACCGGCCAATCAATGCGCGAAGCTGATGGAAGGTCCGTTGATGGCGTGCACGGCCTGGTGTTCAGTGCACGGAGGACAACAGTCTTTCGCTGTTTTCGTGCACGCATTGGCACAGCGGCAAATAGGCCCGTTCCGCAGCTTCGTAAAGTCCCAATCCGTCGGCCAGCGCCTGTTCGGCTGCGGAGTGTGCTTCGGCGAAGGCAATCGCCTTCTCCGAAATCATCCGGCAGGTCTCGGCGGCGGCCCTCGGGTCACCCGATGCAATGAGGATGAATCGCGCCGACATGACCGCGTGCGCTTCGCAGGTGAAACGGATCGCCTCGTAATAGCTGGTCCAAAGATCATACACGACATTCCCCCCGATCGATCTTGCTGCGACTTGACGAGAGATGAGCGTCGCGTCGGCGCATGATTAGGCAAATATCGCTCAAACTTTGCAAAATCGATTTTAAGAATTCATTAGAATTGTGGCGTTCGAGATAAGCTAAATCATACATCGTCCGGGCCCGCCGGCGGCGGCGACGTACCCTCAAACGCTTCGATCGGCGCGGAAGGCGCTTTTTGCGCACGCTTGCGCAGCAACGAAAGCCCCCGGCGGCCGAACAACGCGAGCGCCAGTGAGCCGTAAAACACGGCGCCAACCAGCGCTAGCACGGCCAACTCCGCTTCGTTGCGGAATTTGGACCAGGATGAAAACAGCAAGCTCACAAGCGGTGCTACGAACACAAGAATGATCGCCATAGCGACACCGGCCACGGCGAGCTTGACGAGCGACGATTTGAGCGCGGCGTCGGCGGCGATATGGCCGGCGCGCGCCGCGAGCCACAACACCAGGATGAAATTGATCCAGGCGCCGATCGAAGTCGCGAGCGCGAGTCCCACCTGGGCCAACGAGCCCATCAGGGCGATCTTGAAGACGATGTTGACGGCGGTGCCGATCAAGGCCGCTTTCATCGGTGTCAGTGTATCGCCGCGGGCGAGGAACGGCGCGACGACGCTGCGAATGAGCACGAACGGAATAAGTCCGATGGTATAAGCAACGAGCGTCATGGCGGCGGCATGTGCGTCGCCGGCCGTGAACCGGCCGCGCATGAACAGGCCGCGCATGATCGGCTCCGGCACCACCAAAAAAGCGACGATGCAAGGGATCGCCAGGAGAAGCGCAAATTCGATGGCGCGGTTCTGCGCCGAGCGGGCGCCGGCTTCGTCGCCGGCAGCGATCCGGTGGGTCATCTCCGGGATCAGCACGGTGCCGACGGCAATGCCGATGACGCCGATCGGCAGCTGATCGATACGGTCGGCGTAATAGAGCGCCGAGATCGCGCCCGTCGCCAGGAAGCTCGCGATGATGGTGTCGGCGAACAGCGCGAGTTGCGTGCCTGCCGAACCGATGGTCGCCGGCACCAGCGCGGTAAAGAACCGGCGTATATCGCTGTCGAAGCGCAGCGCCCGAAACACTGTGAATACGCCTGCACGGAAGGTATCGCCGCCAACCAGCGCGGCCTGCAGCACGCCCGAGATCAGGACGCCCCATGCCGCGGCGTAGCCGGCGCCGCCGAAAAACCCGTAAAGCGCCAGCGTCGCCATCATCGACAGGTTGAGCAGGATCGGCGCCGCTGCCGCTGCGGCGAACCGGTGCAGCGCGTTGAGAATGCCGCCCCACAACGTCACCAGCGTAATCAACAGCAGATAGGGGAAGGTGATGCGCGTGAGCGAGACCGCCAGTTCAAACCGCTGCGGCTCATGCGAGAAGCCCGGCGCCAGGAGTTCGATCACTTGCGGGGTAAAGATCAGCGCCAGCGCCAGCAGCACCGCCTGCGTCGCAATCAGCAATGTAAAGATGCGGTCGCCGAACAACGCCGCCGCCTGTGGGCCGCCTTGGGTGCGGATGCGCGCGTAAGCCGGAATGAAGGCGGCGTTGAACGCGCCTTCGGCGAAGATGGCGCGAAAGTGGTTTGGCAGCCTGAAGGCGACGAAGAACGCGTCGGCGACTGGCCCGGCGCCGAGGATCGCCGCCAGCATGATGTCGCGGAAAAAGCCGGTCAGGCGCGACAGAAGCGTAAAGCCGCCGACGGTGAGAATCCGCTCGATCATTACCGCCGCTCTTAATCCTTCCCCGCTTTGTGGGGCAGGATGAAGCTTACCCCGCCAGCGCCCGACGAATCGCTGCGATGATACGGTCCTGAACCGGCGCCTCGAGATAAGCGTGCATCGGCAGGCTGATGACTTCGTCCGCCAGCCGCTCGCTGACCGGCACGCCGCCGTCCGCCACCGGATAGTCGCGATAAGCGGCCTGGCGATGCAAGGGCTTGGCGTAGTAAATCGCGGTCGGAATGCCTTGCGCCTTCAGCGCCGCCGCCAACGCGTCCCGCTGCCCCGGCGCGAGCCGGATGGTGTATTGCGCCCAGACCGATGTCGACTCATTGCCGACGCGCGGCACCGTCGCGAGGCGGGCGAGGCCGTCCGTGTAACGTTGCGCCACGACATTTCGCGCCACGATTTCGTCCGGGAAGATTTTGAGCTTTTCCAGAAGGATTGCTGCCTGAATTGAATCAAGCCGGCCGGTGATGCCGATGCGGATGGCGTCGTATTTGTCGGTGCTTTCGCCGTGCACGCGCAGGCTTCTGAGCCGCGCCGCCAGATCGCCATCGTCAGTGAAAATGGCGCCGCCGTCGCCGTAGCAGCCCAGCGGCTTGGCCGGAAAGAAGCTCGTCGCCGTGGCCGGTCCGATTGCGCCAAGCTTGCGGCCCCGATAGCTGGCGCCGAACGACTGCGCGGCATCGTCGAGCACGAGGAGGTCGTGCCTCTCTGCAACGGCGGCGATAGCGTCGTGGTCCGCCGGCAGACCAAACAGATCGACGGGAATGATCGCGCGCGGCTTGAGCCCAAGCCGCTTGGCGGTCGCGACTGCGCGTTCGCAACTCGCCGGATCGAGGTTGAATGTGTCCGCCTCGACATCGGCCATGACCGGCGTCGCGCCGCACAGCGCCACGACTTCGGCGGTCGCGCAGAAGGTGAAGGTCGGGCAGATCACGGCATCGCCCGGCCCGATGCCCCAGGCCATGAGCACGAGGTGAAGCGCGTCGGTACCGCTCGAGCAGGCCACCGCGTGCCCCGCGCCGCAGAATGCCGCAAGCTCGGTCTCCAAAGCCCGCACTTCCGGCCCCTGGATAAACTGGCAATGCGCGAGCACGCGGGAAATCGCGGCGTCGATCGCGGGGCCGAGCCGACGGCGCTGCGCGGCAACGTCGATGAAAGGGATCGGCCGCTCGTCAAGCCGGGCGTGTTGATTCATGGAAATTCCTGGCGCGATCGCGGCACGACTGACGTGGGTTCAGCCGGCGACGCGGCGTGGCCCTTTGCGTTGCGGCACGCTTGATTGCGTCGGGCGCGCGGTAAGGCAGCGTATCGCGATCTCAAGGCTGGCCACGCCTTCTTCGCCGGTCACCGCGGGCGTCCGATGACTGCGGATGGCGTCTATAAAGGCGACCAGCTCGGCGCGCAACGGCTCCGCGTAGCCGACCGACAGATGCCGCATCGAGTAGCTGCCGTCCGCCTGGAAGCCGAAACATTCGGTGACCTGCAGCGTCAGGAGATCGGCGATGAGATATTTGTCGCGCGTCGCAATGTGGATGGTGCGCGCCTTGAACGGCGTCAGCCAGTTGGTGTTGATATGGGCGAGCACGCCGGAGGCGGTGCGGAATTGCAGCAGCGCAATGTCTTCGCGCTCGGCGACTGCGCTCGACAATTGCGGCTGGATCTCGACGATCTCCGAATCGGTGAACCAGCGGATCAGGTCGATGTCGTGGACCGCGAGATCGATCACCACTCCGACATTCGACATGCGCGGCGGGAACGGGCCGACGCGGGTGATGGCGATCGACAGGATGTCCTGATTCTTGATCGCCCGCTTGACCAACTCCACCGCCGGGTTGAAGCGCTCGACGTGGCCCACCATCAGCGTGACGCCGGCGCGGCGCGCGGCGGCGACAATCGCGTGCCCTTCCTCGACCGTCGGAGCGATCGGCTTTTCCACCATGACGTGGACGCCGCGACCGATGCATTCGAGCGCCAGATCGTGGTGAAGATGCGTCGGTGCTGCGATGGTGATGGCATCGACGCCGGCGCCGAGCAATCCCTTCATGTCGATGAACGCACCGCAACCAAGATTTCGGGCGACAAGATCCCGCTGCTTGCGGTCGGGGTCCGCGATGCCGACAAGATGAACGCCGGGAATGTCCGCCAGCACCCGGGCATGATTGCTGCCCATGACGCCGACGCCGACTACTCCGACCTTCAATGGTTTGGCCGCTACCCCGACAACCTCACTCATGCCCAAAGGGCTCCCCTCGACGCTGTCGCCCACGGCATTGACCTAGCACGGCCAAAGCCGACTGGCGACCCAATCGGCAATGGGACCCAAACACGTTTTGCTTCCAAGGCTTACAGGGGGAGTACGCACATAGTTTCGTTGCCCGGAAAGAGCCTTGAGGCAATTTTTACGCGCGCAGCGGAATCAATCTCAACAGCAGATTGGCCGATCACCTTTCGCCAAAATCCCCAAAGTAGCGAAAAAATATACGCCGTAATTCTCCACGCGGAGGCGACCACGCCGGACATCTGCGCGCCACGCGATTATTTAAAACAATCTCCAGGACTCAAAAGAGAGCGCTGGCTCCCGCATGATCGGTGCGGAGCAAGCGCGCTATCTCAGCGGAAGATTAGCGTCGTCCGGCCACCGCCGTAATAGCGCGGATTATCCACTGGGTTGGCAAAATAGCCGTGATATGCGTCTCGCGGGTCCTGCAGAGGTGGCGCTCCCCAAGCAAACGTCCACGGGCGAGTCTCGTCAAAATGCGGGACATTGCCAGGAACGATACGCGGCGCGGACGCAGCCTGTTTGTGAACCTGATGTGCCGCGTGAGCGCGTTGTTTGCCGTCGTTCGCGGCGGTTTCTGCTTTTGCCGAAGCGCCGAAAGCGCAAAGAAAAGAAATCACAAAAGCTGCTGCGAGGGCTCCGTCAATCCTGAACGTCATGGCACGTCTCCCGAGAATCTTGACGCGATAGCAGGTCCAAATGCGTCAAAGAGGAACCTATTTACCGATCGATCCGGCCGCATACTCAGAAGCGGAAGCGAACGCCGACCGTCGGATCGAAGTTGTTGCGGGCGAGGTAGCCGTTCGACAAGCCGGCATTCACCTGCGAGAACATCATACCGAAATACGCGTCCCACTTCGGCAGAAACCGCCAGTCGACAAGGGCGGAAACGGCGTCGAACGTGCCGGCGCATTGCGAGTGCGCCGTGGGGTTGGTGCAGATGCCGGCCCCACCGACATACTGGTTCTGAATGTAATGATAATAGCCGGCGGCCAGGTCGAGGTCTTTGCTGACCGCGTAACGAGCACCCGTCCATATCACCTGCATGACCTTGTCGCTGCATCCCGTGCCGGCGCCGCAGCCGGCGGAAAAAGCCACATTGTTG
Source organism: uncultured Alphaproteobacteria bacterium (assembly GCA_963844545.1). GTDB lineage: Bacteria > Pseudomonadota > Alphaproteobacteria > Rhizobiales > Xanthobacteraceae > BOG-931. The sequence goes on from CAWJOX010000003.1 coordinate 30,081, forward strand.
ATTGACGTAAGATTGCCGTAGGCGCTGCCCATCGGTAAACCGCCGATATTGGTAAAACCGGTGACGGTATTCACCGGATCGCTCGGCGGGGCAAGTTGATACCATTCATAGCCGGCAAACAGTCGGAGCGGCCCGACCGTGTATTTGGACAGGAGCATGACGCTTTGGTTGTTTGAGATCGTGGCCGCGAGCGTTTGCGGCAGATATGGCGCGATCGGTATGCCCGCGGCGGTGGGGGCGCCGCTGAGCGAAAGGTTCACAGCGTCCTTTTCCCATTTGTAGATGGTGTCGAGCGAAAGCAGGCCTTCGCCCCAGCCGAATTTACCGACCGGGATGTCACCGCCGATCTGGGCTTCGTAGTCGCCGTTTGAACCGTTATTCTGACCGTGGCCGCCGACTTGAGCCAGCGCGCCAATTCGGAGCGCACCGATTGCGACCCGGTATTTGATGGCCGTCGTTATACGGCACGTCTCGGTATCGCCGGCGCCGCAATTGGAGCTCGAAAAGCCGAGCGCCGAGAAGGCATAAGATGCCTCCATCGGATCGTAGGCGAGAACGGCGTCCAGTGTCAGCGCATTTTGCCGGAAGAATGTCAGGGTGCCGAGAGTCGTGGAGCTGACCCCGAGATAGCCAAGCGCATTATAGATCTGACCGGCGTGGCTTGAGTCGTTATTCGCGCTCTGGTCGATGAGCGGAACGCCTCTGTTGTCCGCGATTGATGCCGGGCCGTTTGAAAATTGCAGCGAATAAGGGTCAAAGCTGGCCTCCAACTGGCCGACGAATGTCCAGCCGGGAGCGAATGGCTCACGCACCTCGACACCGATATTCGATCGCGACAACGCGCTTGGCGCGAGCGTCCACATCAACTCCCGGCTCATTTTTTGGACGACGTACGAGCTGCCTTGCGGGAAGTACGGATTGAACGGCGCGCCGTTGGTCTGGTAACCGCCGCCTACGTCGATAGTGCCGTAGAACTCTGACCCCGTACCACGCCAACTGACAACTCGTGAGAAAAAAGGCCGGGACGCTGTCGCATGGTCCTTGTCCGGCGGATGGAACGCTCACGACCGGCGCCTTGGTCAAAATCGGCTCGTCAGCGAATGCTGCCGTCGTCCATGCGGCACCAACAAGCAGCATCGCCGCCGGCAAGGCCGCACCGAGCTTTCTCACGTTAGCCCGCCAAGACGTCCGGCCGCCGCCAGGAAGCCCGGAACTGCAACCCCTAGCACGGTCCGGACGGAATGCGCGCAACGTGAGCGCGGGTTTCCCCGATATCCAACCCATCGAACAGCCCCCTCGGCCAAATAATATATTGAGATGATATATTAAGTATAAAATGTGCTCTGTGGAATTTGTCAACTAAAGGAAAAAGATCATCGGAAATAACCAGATTTTTCCCCGTCGAGCGCCGAACGAATGAAATTTACGCTGTGCGGCGGGGCCTCCACGCACAAAAAGTACCCCCTATTGCGGCGCTATAAGCGCACGGGATCTATCAGATGTTCAGATGACCAAACAGCCCATGGCCGAGGCCCAGGGAGTCATGCCCGGCGCCTGCCGCCGTGGTCCGCGCTGTCAATGAGCTCGCAGCCGACCACTGGTTGGTGCTTGCATCGTAAACTTCAACGTACAGCGTTTGATGACCTGGCGAGGAGCCGCCGTCGTACGTCACGCTGCCCAGATCGTTGGTGCTGGCATAAATCCATTGGTCGATCGGCTGGGCCGCGCTGTTGACGACGAAGTGGCCGTTGTTGTTGCCGCCGGCGTCGAAAAAACCGTACTGCGTCAGGCTGTCGCCGTCCGGGTTGGATACCGACGTGATCAGTGAGGCCGCCGCAATCGATCCGTTTTCCGGCACGCGGACATTCCGCACCTCCACCGTGGGCGGCGTGGCTGCAATTGTCCGCGCGGTAAAGGACGCGTAGGCCGACCATGATCCCGTCGAGGCGTCAAACACCTGCACGTAGAGCGACTGGTGGCCGGGCGACGAGCCGCCGACATATTGCACGTTGCCCAGGTCGCTGGCGCTGACGGAGATCCATTGCCCGCCGGGCTGCGCCACGCCGTTCACCATCAAATGCCCGTTCGAGGTTCCTCCGGCATCGTAGAAGCCGTATTGCGTAATCGCATCGCCCTGAGGATTGGACACCGAAATGTACGAAGCGAGTTCGACCGCGTGGAACTCGGGAACCTTGAAGTGTTGTCCGCTGACCGTGGCAGTGGGTGCAATTGTCCAGCCGATCGACTGCATCAGAGTCAGATCCGTCGGCGACAGTGCGTTCAGCACGCCGCTCGAGGAATAATCATTGAACGCGTCGTTGCCGCCGTTCGGAATGTTGTTGCCGTACCAGTCGCCGAGGTCGCCGTTGCTGATCTGATTGTTCCAGCTGCCAAGATCGGTGCTGCCGTTGTTGATTGAGAAATACGCGGTGCTGCCGTTGCCCCCGGTGACGACATCGCGGACGCCCGGAGAGGAATAACGAAACAGATCCATCGGTGAATAATGGTAGGGCTGACCGCCGATCAGCGATATGCGGCCCATATCCTCGGTAAATTCGTGCTCAACGATGCCGACAAAGTAGTATTCGCCGGCCGGCGGCGTGGCGTTGGGGGCTATAGCTGAAGTGCGCCGTGCTGCTGAAGCCGACGTAGCTCGTCGATACCGCCGATCGCAGGCCGAGCGCCTGCGCCTCGGCCGGAGTCATGGTCAAGTTGCCCGACAGCGGCGAGGTCCCCGGCAGCGTCGAGGAGCCCGGCGCGCCCTCGGACTGAAGCACGCTCACGACCGAGCCATAACCCTCGCGTGCGTAGCGGAGTACCTCGCTCTCACCGAGATCGCCTCGAGCCAAGGGCGATCCGTCTATTTCGCCGTAGCCGACGTCAATGTTGATGGTAACCGGATTGGTGAAAAGACTATCAAAGTAGCCGGCGACATAATCGACCGCCGCGACAAACCCGCTCGGCAACCTTGCGGTGTTCTGATCGAAAGAAACGTTGATTTCCATCGGGGCGTTTCCCGCTTGTCTTTGACGTCGGCACGGCGAAACAGAATCAATCGCGCACGTGCCGGACGCACCGGCTTCACCAACGGGGCTTTTTAAGTCGTCCGGCGTTACGCCAGGTTACAAATCAGCGCCGCGATTGCGCAAGACTTTAAGCGGTTCGGTAATCACTCGGCGGCGCGAGAAGACGCAACGGGCAGCATCAATCCGACCGCCACGGCATCCTCCCGGAACGCCTTGACCGCATCCAGCGACAGTTCTGCCGCCGTTTTGGTTCCAAGCGCGGGGAGCTTCTTCAGCACGGCGGCCGGCGCCGTGATGATGTGGCATTTGATTTCGTCGGCCTCGATCACGTTGAAGACTTCCCGTGTCGAGGCCCAGATGATCTCGACATTCGAAGTCTGGCGTGCCCGCGCCACCGCGTCGCGCATGATCGGCCGATAATCGATGCCGGCGTCGGCCAGCCGGCCGGCGAATACCGACACGCAAGCAGGAGCGCCTCCCGACAGTGCTTCGATACCGCTCGCCGCCTGCGGCGCGCTAAAGATCGCCGTCAGATTGACTTTGATGCCGTCCTGCGAGAGGGCGCGAACCGCGCTGAACAGCGGCTCGCCGCGCGTCGTCGTTACCGGCAACTTGACATAGACGTTCGGCCCCCACGTCGCGATCAGACGGGCCTGCGCCACCATTTCCGGAATGTCGTCGGAAAACACTTCGAACGAGATGTGACGGTCGGGAACGGCGGCAACCAGTTCGCGCGCGTACGACGCATAGTCGGAGACCTGCGCCGCCTTCAGGAGCGACGGATTGGTGGTAAAGCCCCGGATCCAAGCCTGTTTGGCCATGTCCCGGATCTGCGCCTTGTCGGCGCCATCCGTGAACAGCTTGACCTTCAGCTCGCTCAGTGTGACGGCCATGGCAACGTCTTGCCCGGCGGGAAAAGCGATGTCAAACACTGCCGCCGCCCGGTTTGTGGGCGAACCCGGGATCGTCAAGCGCACGGCAGGACGGCAACTTTCGCTTCGTAAGCGTCGCAGGTATCGACGGACCGCCGGAACCTGTTGCGCAGTTGGCAAAGGCCGGTGTCGGCGCGCGCGGCCGAATAGGCCGACGACATCGCGGTCAGCCCCGGAAAGGAACGTTCCAGTGCCGCCGGATCCGCCAAAAAATGGCGGCAAGCGGCGCAAGCACGATCAGAGCCTTGCCCAGTACCCATAGAAAACTTGCGCAGAAAGCAGGTATCCGGCGATCACATTGACGATGGCGCCCGAAGTGAACGCCAGCGCAGCACGCCAATTGACTGATTCGAGTTCCGAAAATCGCGTCGTCAAGCCGATGGCGAGGAAGCACAACGTGAACACGGTGCCGCGCAAGCTGCCGATCGGCCGCAGGAAGTCGGCGGTCTGGTGCGGCGTGATGGTGTCGCCAAAATAAATCGAGACCAGCACTGCGGCGATGAAGAAGCCGATGACGAATTTGGGAAAGCGCCGCCAAATTTCGCCAGGATCGATGCGGCGGACCTTGCCGCCGCCCTCCCAGTAACGAAGCGCGAGGAAAGCCCAGAACAGCGACCAGACGCCGATCCAGATGTCGCGGCCGATCACCTTGTTCATGGTGAAGGCGCGCAACGAGCCGGCTTCGTTGCCGCTCAGATTTCCGAATACGCTTGCCGCCGCGTAGCCTGCGGCGTCGGCAAATTCCGAGGATCCGATCCAGGCGCCGCCAACGCCCGCCGGCAGAGCGAGCCAGTGACTGGCGTAGGGCAGAAAGAAGACCATAACGATCGCGGCGATCACCACCAGCGTCACCGACGCGGCGATTTCATCCTTGCGCGCGCCGACCGAGGCGGCAACAGCGAGCGAAGCCGACACCCCGCAGACCGAGCCTGCGGTGCCGAGCACAGCCGCGAAGCGGCGGTCAAGGCCGAAAACTCGCGTCGCCACGAAAAAGATAATTGCGGCCGTGACGATTGAGATGATCGCGGATTGGGTCAGCGCAACGCCGCCCGCCGATACGATCAATGAGATCGGAAAGGTCGCTCCGAGCAGCACAATGCCGGTTTTGACGTAAAACTCCACGCGCAGAGCAGCCTTCAACCGCTCCGGAATCTTGACCGCATTGGCCAGCGCAAGGCCGCCGATGAGCGCCAGGAGCGCAGCCTCGAGGTTGTAGTAGCTCGCGCTCTTCCAGCCCGCGAGCGTCGAAACAAACAAGAGGCCGATATAAATCAGCGCGAAGCTCGGCAGAAATTCGCTAAACGGGCGCCCCATCAGCCGCAGCGAGCCGCCGAAGACGATCGCCAGCACGATGAACTGGGCGAGATAATTCGGCCACAGCCTGGCGAAATGGGCAACGATGTCGGCGCCGCTCGCCCATTTCATTCCGGCCGGAGAAACGCCGAGAAATTTTATGACGCCGGTGCCGAGCGCGTAATCGATCAGGCCAGCGATGACAATGGCGAGGCCGACAACGACGGCCCACCAGTCTTCGTTGCCGATGGTGCCGAGCCGGCGCTCCGACAAATTGCCGGCCACAACGGCGGTTGCGGTATTCATACAGATACTCCGTCGGTCTTGTCGGATTTGACGCCGTGGAAAACGGCGCCGATCTCAACTCGTCCTGAAAGCTGTTATCGATCAAAAATACAAATCCGGCCGTTCCAGCGAAACGGCATTTGTGCCGAAAGCGACGGCCGGCACAGCATGCGATTTCAAAGTGCAAGGGGAGGGGAGAAAAACGTTGCGCAACGAGCGCCAGCGTCGCCGACAGCCATCATTAGCGCCCCGAGGAGGATGATGATGATGATGATGATGAGGACGAATCGTCCGGCTGGGAAGGCGGAGGCGGCGAACGCGTTGGCTGCGACGAAAGAGATGGCGCGGCAGGCGGCGGAGGCGGCAACACCGTGGAAATCGGCGGCAGGGTCACCCCGCTGATGCAATTATTGGAGCACACGCTCAATTTGGTGCCGCAGCCCTGCATGCATTGCGACCAGTACTGGGTTTGATTGGTGACGTTGTATTGCTGATAACAGGTGCTCTGGCAGGATGAGCCCCCCGTTTGGCATCTGGCCTGGCAGGGCAAAACATCTGCCGCAGTGCTCGTTATCGACGAGTTCATTCCGCCACTTGCACCAGACGAACTTCCTGAGGAACCCGCCGCGGGGCCGGCGCCGACGCCACCACCACCGGCACCAGCACCGTTGGCATCCCTCGTATTTGCCGCGGCCCCTTTGTGTGGCGGCGGCGGCGTGACCACGGCCGCGATTGCTATCCAAAGGCAGGCAGCGCTGACCCCGATCAGGAAGACCATGATTAAGATGCGTTTCACGCAATTTTCTCGAGTTAGCGTCCGCCGCGGCGTCGCACGGTAAATTGAGGCTCGCCGGCGCGGCTCAGATCGTCACCGACAATCCCGCTTTTCCCATGTGCGCCGAACATCGATCGGTCTTGTGGATCGCCAGGAAGTTCATCCCGCTCTCGAACACCAGATAAGCACGATTGGTGAGCCAGGATGCCAATTTCCTCTTATCGCTCTTGACCCACTCGACCATCAACACTGGCTTATGACGTTCGATCGACTGGGCGGCGCCTTCGAGCACCTCCAATTCCATGCCTTCGACGTCGATCTTCATCATATCGATCCTCGGCACAGCGAGCGAGTCGATGCTCGCGGTCGGAACGTCGACGAGATTTGCCGGCGAATAGTCGACCGGCTGACCGATGAATTCGGTCGTCTCCCGCTTTTGCAATTCAAGGCTGCCGAAGCTTCCCGGCCGCAGGTAATCCGGTGAAGGAATTTTCATGGTTCCCGCGCGCGCGGCCAGGGCAGCGTGGACGGCCCGGGCGTTGAAACAATTGTTCAGCGCGATGTTACCGGCGAGCGCATAGAACACCCGCTCCTGCGCTTCGAATGCGGTCACCGAACCCCATCCGGTCGTGTGCTTGGCCCATTCCACGGTGTGGACGCCGATATTGGCTCCGCAATCGATTGCGACGACGCCATCGCCGAAATAGCGGCGGCGCAAATCCAATAGACCGAGCGAAAGGCCGATTTCCGCCGGCGAAAAGGCGCCGCCTTGCAGGAGTTCGATGCCGACGCCGTAGACCCGGTTCGCGTCGAGCGCATGGTAGTCAAACCGGTTCAGAATCATCGGGCCGTGATCTGTGGCCGCCAGCACAAAGGCGAGCTTGCGTTGAGCACGTGGCATAAAGGCTCCTCTGCCGGTTTGTGCCGACTGGCTTGGTATTGGTTAAAGCGGCGCCGCGGGCCCGAGCACCTGGCGCATACCCGCATCCAGTTTTTCGTTTGAAAAAGCTGCTTTGACGTAGTCGAGGCCGGCGCGGCCGCAAGCGTCATTGGCCTGCTCGTCGTCGTGCAGTTTGCAAATCAATGCCGCGAGTGCGTCGGCGCTCTCGGCGATGCAGGCTTGCAGCGGTTCGGGAAGATCGAGGCCCTCGGCGGCAATCGGCGTGCATACGCACGGCAATCCGGCACCGAGGCTGTCGATCACCTTGCCCTTGACGCCCGCGCCGTAAGTCAATGGCGCCACGGTGAGCCGCACCCGGTCAAAGATCTCCGCCAGGTCTTTGACGTGGCCGATCGCCACGACGCCATCCTTGCACAGGCGGCGCAATTGTTCGGGCATGTCGCTGCCGACCAGCAAACACTCGATGTCTGACTTGCGCTTTCGCACTGTAGGCATGATTTCGTCGATCAGCCATCGTGCTGCGTCGAGGTTCGGCGCGTGACCGTAGCTGCCGATAAACGCCACGCCGGACCTTTGCGTGAACGGAATTCGCGTCGGGCGCGGCGTCGTCGACCAGGTCACGGTATGGATTTTGGCGGCAGGGACATGTTTGGCCAAATCTTCCGCTTCCCGCAACGAGTGGGTGATGACCGCGTCAGCCGAGACAGCGGCGACATATTCGACGAACCGCGTCCGTTGACTGAGCGCGACGAGTTCAGGTCTACCTTCGGCGCTGGCCTGCCGCGCATAGCGCACGTGATGGAGATCGGCGACACTGAATATCTGCCGCGCCTTGGGATTGTGATAACGGACGAGTTCGCCGTACTTTGCGGCGTTCGAGACGCGATGCAGGTAAACCAGATCGAATTCACCGGCTTGCCGGCGCAAGACTTCCTCGATCGAGCCGTAATAAGGCGCGTGACAGATGGTTACGCCGATTGCGTCAAGTGCCGCCGTGCTCTGATCGGTGGCGGCGAACTCAGCCGACGGCGTAAACACGACCTCATAGCCAAATCTTTGTAACGACTGCATGTGACTGAGAATTGCGATCGAACCCGCATCGCGGTCGGATTTGGGAAACCGGTCGTCGATCACGAGCGCACGCCGGTGGGCTCGGGGCATGGTTGCCGCCGCATCCGCGGCCGTAGGCGTTCGCCGCCAGCGTTGCAGAAGCTGCTTATAATTGTTGCGGTCGGCTCGATGGCTGTCGTGCTCGGCAAGCTGTTGCAGCAGTTTTTCGACTTGCTGGATCAAAAAGTCTATTTTCGTGGTGATGTCCTGATCGGTACCGGAGCGCTGGATGAGATCGGTCAATGCCTCTCGCGCCGAGAGGTCGAAGGCTTGCGTCGCTTCCAGCGTGACCGGCGACTGGCCGAGATCGGCGCCGTCGGATTCGCGGCGCACCCGCAGCACATGCTTTTCGAGCGGCGCCAGGCTTTTCTCAAACTGGAATTCGAAGCTGTGCCGGCCGTTGCCGATACCGGCCTGTTCGAGATCGGCCCGATAACGATTGGCGAGGATGCGGCCGATCAGCCGGTCATTGTCGGTGACCAGCAGACTGACCGGCAGGTCCGGCTGCGCGTCGTCCCGCGCCCAGCCGGATACCTGCCGCAAATTAACCATATCGAGATTACCCTTCAGCATGAAGGATCAACGCTATCTGATGTCCCGGTCTCGCCGTCGGCAAAATGCCGACGATTGCGTCTACATCGATATAGACGCAGTCCAGCATCTTGAAAACAGCGCCGCAAGACGCGTTATCTACGCCGCCGGTGGAATCAGGATGGCCGCCGAGGGGCTATTCGAGGACTATTCTACGCAGCCGTGCGCATCGGCCCGCGACGTGCCAGCAGAGCACCGTCAAACGAGCGGCGCACGTGCACCGTGTCGGGCGTAATGACCAGCCCCGGCGGAGGCGTGAACGCGAAGCTGTGGCGGCCGCTGCCGTGGCCGGCGCGTTCGAGGTCACCGCGATAGGTGTTGGCGAGCACTTGGCCGATCAACTGGGCGCCGGCGTAAATGTCCAGGCACACCGGCGCTTCTGGATTGTGGAGGTTCTGGGCCCAGCCTTCAATGCAGCGTGCGGTGATGCGGTCGACTTGGCCGCGCAGTGCGCCCGCACGCGGCTCGTCCCGCATTGTGCCTAACCCGGCGCGCAGCGCGATGCGCCGGCGCGCCGCTTCGACCTCATAGCCATCTTCGCAGCGCGGCGCGCAATACTGCTCAAGCCCCGCCGCGGCCTCCGCGTGGAGCTCTTTGTACTCGTGCGCGTTGTGGAACAAACCGCGGCTGTCGTCGTCGATGAAGCTCTCGGACAGCGCACCCTCGGCGATGATCACGTCGTGGCTGTCGAGTTCGATATGGAAGTACTCGACGCTGTCGACCCGGTCGGCCTGGACGATGGAGACGCCGTTGACGAGATCCTTGGCCTCGATCAGCACGGCCTCGAGGTGGTTGTCTTTGAAGTACATGGCGTGATGCGGCGAGATCCAAAGATCGCGTCGCGGCACATCGTGGTCGAGTGCGCCGGCCTTGATGCAGATCGGCAGAATATCCCTGCGCCCCAGCGCAAAGCGGCCGCCATAACTGCGCCGCCCGATCCACTTGATCGGCCTCGCCTCGCCGGATTTCGTGATCACTCTGTCGCCGATCGAAAGCCGTTCGGCCGGCACTTCGCCGCGATCGGTTTGAATGAGCGTCCCGCGACAGTAGCAGGGCGTCGTGGTTTCCGTCGGCGCGAAAGAAATGCCGCGAATGTTTTCGTCCGGCGAGGCTGTCAGGATGGCGTCGAAGCTTTCGTCCGGCGCCGGCGTCGTGGCGTCCAGCTGATCGGTGATCTCGTAGACATAGGTCTGGCCGAGATCGGTGAGCGCTTCGTTGGTCGCAAACAGTTCGACCGAGTTGCCGACTACCTCGCCGGTCAGGCCGATCAGGCCGGAGGTGCCGGAAGATGCGGTGTCAGGCACGAGATTGAGGCCCGCGGAAAGCGTGTACTCCAGATTCCACTGCCCGTCGCTCAGGACCCACTTCTGCAGACCGCCGTCGCCAAGTCCGCCGTTCTTCGGATCGCCGCCGTCGGCGACATAGAGCGTGGTGGAATTGGCGAAGAAAAAATTCTCGGGGCTCAGATAGACGCTCGTGCCGGCGTCAGCGCCATTGACTGTATTGCCGTTAGTGGCGGTCAAAGTGACGGAAGTGTCGATGCCGGGCAGGGCGGTCGGCGTCACCGGACCGTTCAAGTCCGCCACCGGCCCATAGTCGAAAATACCGGTCATGCCCCCTTTGTTATCGGCTGACACATAGAGGTCGCCGTCGTAGATCTCGGCAGTGCGCGTGGTGGTCGAGTCATCAATGGCAGTCGCAGACGAGGTGCCGTCCGTCGCATAAAAAACGCCGCCTGTCGTATCGCCTTTAGCCCCCTGACCAGAGACGTAGAACGACGAACCGTTGACGGTGGCGACGCTGCGCGGATTGTTGGTATTGAAGACGTTGTAGAGCGCGGTCGAGGTGTCGATGGTGCCATCGACGTTGATGTCGGCGATAACGCGCGGTACGGCCGTATATTGGCCACCCGGAATGCTCGTCGACTGCGCCTCGGCGGCGTTGCCGTAGACTGCAGCGCCGCCTTCGTTGTAGGTCTGTGGATTAACGCCATAACCGGCGATGACGAGCGACTGGCCGTCGGCCGAAAGCTCGAGCGTGCCTTCCGAGGACGAGCCGTATTCGCTGGAGATCGCGTATTCGGTCACGCCATCGACCACAGTCGTCGTCTCCGGCATCACGAGCTGGCTGACGATAGTGCCGGATGTCGTGATCTGCTCCAGCGTCATTGGGCTCGCCTGATTGTCGCCGTAGGAGCCGCTGCCGTCGCCGTCTCCGGAAATGCTGATGACCAGATTGCCCGCCGCAAAGGCAGCCGCACTGGTATTGACGTTATACGTCAGCGGCTGACTGGTTGAGCCGGTATTGCCGGCATTGTCCGTATCGGTCGCGGAGAGCGTGTTGGTGCCGTCGTCGTTGAGAAAGGCGACATTGGCGCTCCAATAGCCGTTGGCGCCGACCGTACCCGCGCCGACCACTTGGCCGCTCTCGATCACCGACACGGTGGTGCCGATGGCGTACGGGTCAACTGTCGTATCGACAGTTCCGTTGACGATTTGAGTCGCGTCGTTGGTCTGCAAGCCGCTCAAACTGGTGAAGGTGACGACTGGTGTCGTATCGAGAACGAGATCGACGCCAGATGCATCCGGCGCCAGCGATATTGTGCTCGCGTTGTATGTGGTGCCGTTACCGAAGATGAACGACACGCTTTCAGGCGAGCCGCCGCTATTCGTGCCGCTGACGGTGGCGATTTCCTCGCCGTTGGGGCCTGCGGAGAACGACAGGTTGGCGCTGGACGGGGTAACTTCGGTCACCTCGATCTTGTCGTTGGTCGAGTAGCCGGAAATCACCGCCTGATCGCCGGCACCCAAACTGGGGAGCACGTTGACGACGAGGCTGTTGTCGCCGTTGGCGAAAGTCAGCGTACCGGAAAGCGTTGCTGAAGGGTCCGACAGCTCAAGCGTAGCGCCGCCGTCGAGGACGGTATTGCTTGCCGTTCCGCCGTCCATAGTGAGCGTTCCGCCGCTCTGCACGGTTTCATCGGACATCGTGCCGGCGCTGACGATCGCGGAACCATAGATCTGATCGCCGCTCGCGGTGCCCGCCGAAACCGTCTCGGTGCCGCCAGCCTCAATGTCGGCGTCGGAGTCGACGCCACCGTTGACGACGAGGAACGCCCCGCTTTCGATTGTCGGTGCCGTGACGCTGCCGCCGTTTAGCACCTCCAGCGTCTTGCCGGCGGTTTCGGTGTACATGCCTGACGCAGTGGACGTCGTCACCGACGTCGTCGTACCGCCGCCGCCGGAAGCGTATACTATCTCGGCGTCACCGCCAGAGTCCGCGATCAGCGACAAAGTGTTGCTGGTGTAGGTTGTTGTACCGGAAAATATAAACGTTTCGACTATCGTCGAACCACCGCTGATGATTTCCGCGACCGTATCGGTGCCGGACGTTGTCACCGACAGTGTCGTTCCTGCGTCGGTAAGCGCCGTAATGTCGATCCGATCGGTAGACGAAAATCCGGAGATCGTCGCTTGGTCGCCGAGCCCGCTGCTGCCGGTGCTCGAGAGAACGCTGACCTCGAGCGTGTTGTTGCCGCCAGCGAAAGTCAGCGTGCCGGAAAGGGTCGCTTTGGGCGATTGCAATTCGAGCGTGCCGCCACCACTCAGCGTCGTGTCGCTCGCAACGGCGTTCCCGCTGATGTTGAGAAAGCCGCCGCTCGACACCGTCGTTTCGCTGGCGACAGCGCCTTTCAGAAACACGTCCAGGTTGCCGCCACTGTACACGGTTTCGTTGGTGACGATCGCGGTGGCGGCACTGACCAATTGTGTGCCGTAGATCTGATCGCCGGTTGCCGAGCCCAGCACCGTTTCTGAACCGGCCGCTAACACCGTTGACGCTGTATCGACAGCGCCGCCGTTGACAACGAGCGCGCCACCCGCCTCCACCGTTTCGCTGGAAACGTCGCCGCCGGAGTCAACGCTCGCGGCGCCATAGATTTGATCCCCGGTTGCCGAACCTGCTGAAACCGTCTCGGTGCCGCCGGCTGAAACGGTCGCCGCGTAGTCAGCGCCGCCGCTGACGACGAGAAAAGCGCCGTTGTCGATGGTGGCGGCAGAGACGCTGCCGCCATTGAGAACCAGAAGCGTGTTGCCGGAGGTTTCGGTGTACGCGCCTGAAGCAGTGGACGTTGTCACCGATGTCGTCGTGCCGCCAGACGAACCGGCGGAGCCATATTCTATCTCGGCGTGACCGCCCGAGTCTGCGACCAGCGACAAAGTACTGCTGGTGTAGGTCGTCGTACCGGAAAATACGAACTCTTCTACAATGGTCGAACCGCCGCTAATGACTTCCGCAATCGTATTGCCGCCGGATATCACCGTCGAGAGTGTCGCGGTGGCGCTGCTGAGCGCTGTAATGTCGATTTTGTCGGTGGACGAAAATCCCGAGATCGCCGCCAAGTCACCGTTGGTTCCAACAGTGTTAGCGAGTGCGCCGACCAGAAGCGTGTTGTCGCCACCGGAGAAAGTCAGGTTACCGGCAAGGGTCGCCGCTCCGGTCAGAAAATCCACGGTGCCGCCACTGATCAGTGTCGTATTGCTCACCGTTGCGGACTTACTGATGTTGAGCGAGCCGCCGGAATCTACGGTCTCGTTGCTGACCGCGGTCGCTCCGGTGCTGATTATGGTCAGAGTCCCGTAGATTTGGTCGCCGGTCGCCGAACCTCCGCTTGAAATCGTCGCCGTCCCGCCCGACAAAATGGTGGCGGAAAATTCTTTGCCGCCGCTGTTGACGACGAGCGAACCGCCGCCTTCCACAGTTGTCGAGCTCGCGGTACCGCCCGATTGGACCAGGAGCTCATTGCCGGAGCTTATGGTAAGCCCGCTCGACGTTACGCCGCTTGTTACTGATGTGACGGTCATGGATACCTACCCTGATGGAACGAAAACTCACACCGTCGCCCGACTGGATCCCCAGATCGATTAGCGCGGCGCCGTGATTGTGTGATGTCAGTTGAGGAGGTAGAGGTTTCGGCCCGACCCGATCATGACGGGCTTGAAGTCTTGGCCCATGACGCACTCCCATACCCTTAGGGAGCCAGATTAGGGTGCCTTTGCTGACAGTCCGCTGACACTTATGTGACAACGCCGTCACGCCGCGGCCGGCGATTGCCGGATCGGCGCAAGTAATCGACAAGTTGCGGCGTACAATTTCGCCGAATGTGGGAGGCGAACCGAAACGTCGATAGCCGCGCCATCGCCGATGAGTTGTCTGCGAAAGTTTAGCAACGCTGGTTTGCGGTTTTTCGGCGCTCCCGTCGCGCGACGTCGGAGATTTCGAGAGCGGCACCGCCGAGCGAACGGCGCGCCGCGGCGGCCGCTGCCGAGACCGACCTTGGCGATAGCCTCTACCGTTACTTCTTCTACTTCTTCTTCCCATCTGCATGCGGCGAACTCCGGAAGCCCGGGATCTGCCGCAGGATGGATTTCACATAATCCGCGGTGATGAGCCGCGTGCATTCGAACTGGCGCGGGGTGTCCTTTTGGCGTGGACACCATAGAAAATCCGCATGATCGAAGCGGTGCCGGACGTCATTCCAGCAGCTGTTGCAGGCGTGATAGTTCACCACCCGGTAGGGCGTCGTGAATTCGTTCAGCGGATGGGTGAAGCCTGAAATCATCACCACCGGAGTACCCACCGCCCACGCCAGCCACGACAGCCCGCTCGACAATCCGACAAAAAACTCCGCGTGCTTGAGCCACCGCGCGCGCTCCTGCAACGGCTGGTCGCCGGTCTGGTCTTCGGCGCCGTGGGGAATGTGGTTCCAGACCAGGCCGGTACCGTGCGTCGTTTTTTGGTCGATGCAGATCACACGATAACCGGACTCCTTCAGATCGCGGACGATCTCGTGCCAGCCGTGGGGATTGTTCCAATACTTGGCTTGAGTCGTGCTCTGAACCGCGATGCAGACATAGGGTTCGGCGAGCGGACGGGTATCGTCGGCGAGCACGATGCGCGGCGGCGCCTCGGTCGGATCGACGCCCAGGATGTAACCGGCGGTGCGATGCAGTCCGACAAGGCGGAAATCGCAGGGCTGATGCAGACCGTCCTTGTCGTCGAAGAACAGCCCCATGCAGTAGGTCGCGTAATAATTTTCCGGCTTGATCTCTTCGTGGGTGACGAAAGTGATATTCGGATAGGCGTCGCGGAACAGCGGAATGAGTTTTTCGGCCATCCCGCAGGTGAGGCGGCAGTTGTGGCGTTCCTGGAACTTCACTGCAAAGGGAAGCCAGCCGAGCGTGTCGCCCAGCGTGCCAACTGGAAACTGGATGAGTACGTCGCGGTCCGCGGCCGAGTAATCATGAACAAATACGCTCTCGCCGTTCTGCCACGCCTCGACGCGGAAGCGGACGTAATAGCGCTTGCTGCTGTTGACGCGACCGGTTTTCAGCTCCGTTTCGAACAGAGTATTGCCGGTATCGAGGTCGCTGAGGCGCACGCGCCACGGATGCTCGGCCTCCTCCAAAATGATGCGACAGCCATCGTTGAAATCGAAGCGGAGCCCGTTCGGGCCCATTTGCGTCGGTAATTCCGCGGGCAGCGGATACGCGCGCTTGGATGCGGTCGCCGAGCCGGTAGTTGAAGTTGCACCCGTTGCGGTCGACGAATTCGCCGCTGAGTAAGTTTCGGCTTCAGCTTGAAGGGTCAGTTCAAATTCGGGTTCGGAGCCGCTGCCGGGTGAATTGGCGCCGAGTACTGCAACATTCATCTGATGCACAGCCCCACGACCGCTGCCCAGCGGGTGCAACAGGTCGCCGTCCTGTTTGCCCCTCAAACTCAAATCCATCCTAGTACTAATCGAAGCGAGCTGGCGATGCAATTTGGCATCCGACGCCTCGCCGTTCCTCGCCCGCTGATCCTGATCCCCGCCAACTTCCGGCCGCTGAAGGTCCGGCCTCTCGCGGTCACGCCGATCGGGCAGCCGGCAGCCGGTTAATGCCGTCTTTGCGGCGCGCCGAGCCATTAATGGTTCATTAACCAAACCGACGCATTTTATTAACCAATCGGAATCACCAAGAGGAGAGGCACAGTGTCGAGCGTTCTTCGCCAACGCCAGTCGCTGATGTTCCGGGCGCGCTCCTACACGGCGTTCGCAATCGCGCCGCAACCGCCCCTCCAGGACTGGCTCACTGACCTCGACGCGACCTTGGAGCGGTCCAAGGGCTTTTTCTCCGGGCAGCCGGTGGCGCTCGACCTTTCGGCCGTTAACCTCAGTGCGGCCGCCATCACCGAACTCGTCGCCGATCTCGAGAAGCGCAACGTTTGCATTCTCGGCATCGAAGGCATCGACCCGGCGAAGTGGCAAGCGGGACTCCCCCCTGTGCTTCGCGGCGGCCGCGGGACGCAACCCTTCGAGCTTTCGGCAAAAAACGCCGCAGTCCTTCCGCCCCCGGTCGTTACCCCGCGAGCTCCGCAGAAGCCGCAGCCGGCATCGCTCCTGATCGAGGAGCCGGTGCGCTCGGGGCAATCCGTGGTCTTTATGGAAGGCGACATTACCGTTCTTGGCTCGGTTGGCTCAGGCGCCGAAATCATCGCGGGCGGCTCGATCCATGTTTACGGCGCACTGCGCGGCCGCGCGCTCGCCGGTGCCACCGGCGACGCCCGCGCGCGGATCTTTTGCCACAGCGTCGAGGCCGAGTTGCTGGCTATCAATTCCTATTACAGGACGGCCGACGATATCGAGGACAGCCTGCGCCGCCGGTCGGTTCAGGCCTGGCTTGAGGCCGGCACACTGAAAATTTCGGCGATGAACTAGAGAAACGAAAGGCAGGACAATGTCGCAGGTCGTAGTCGTCACATCCGGCAAAGGCGGAGTTGGCAAGACAACTTCAACGGCTGCATTGGGCGCCGCACTCGCCCAGGAAGGGGAGAAGGTCGTCGTCATCGACTTTGATGTCGGCCTGCGCAACCTCGACCTGGTGATGGGCGCGGAGCGGCGTGTGGTCTTTGATCTGATAAACGTCATTCACGGGGTGGCGAAGCTGCCGCAGGCGCTTATTCGCGACAAACGCCTGGAGAATCTCCACCTGCTGCCGGCTTCGCAGACCCGCGACAAGGACGCGTTGACCGAGGAGGGCGTCGCCAAGGTCATCGAGGAACTGCGCACGAAATTCGACTGGATCATCTGCGACAGCCCGGCCGGGATCGAACGCGGCGCGACGCTGGCAATGCGGTATGCCAATTCCGCGATCATCGTCACCAATCCCGAAGTGTCCTCGGTGCGCGACTCCGATCGCATCATCGGGCTCCTGGACTCCAAAACGGCGAAGGCGGAGCGCGGCGAGCGGGTCGACAAGCACCTCCTGGTCACGCGCTACAATTCGGTGCGCGCCGCGGCCGGCGAGATACTGTCGATCGATGATGTGCTGGAAATCCTGTCGGTACCTCTGCTCGGCATTATTCCGGAAAGCCAGGAGGTGCTGCGTGCTTCGAACGTCGGCTCACCGGTAACGCTGAACAACGCGCTGAGCGCCGCATCCCGCGCCTACTTCGCCGCCGCGCGGCGCCTTAAAGGCGAAACCATCCCCATGCAGGTTCCCAGCGAGAGCACCGGATTCTTCAACAAGCTGTTCGGACGGAAAGCGGCATGATCACGTTCAATCTTTTTCGGCGCGCCTCCGCGCCGATAGCGCGCGAGCGCTTGCAGATACTGCTCGCGCACGAGCGCATGGCCGCCAACAATTCCGATCTCCTCGGCCTGCTGCGCGAAGAGATCCTCGCGGTCATCAGCCGGCATGTCTCGTTCGAGCCAGACCGGGTGCAGATCAAGATGGATCGCGGCAAATCGGTGTCGACGCTTGCAGTCGACATCGAGATTCCGAACAATTTCGGGGCGTCAAGCCTCGTTCCGCTGCAAAGCCGGCCGTCGTTCGACGGCAATGACAGCATCCCGGGAATGAAACATTCGGTGTTGTAATGCGCACGATCGCATTTCTTACGCAAAAAGGCGGAGCCGGAAAAACGACGCTCGCAGCGTCGCTTGCAGTAGCCGCAGCGGGAACGGGCGAAAGGGTGATCGCGCTTGATCTTGATCCCCAAGGCTCGCTGGCGCGTTGGGGCCTGCGCCGCGAAGCAGCGAGCCCGCCAAACAAGGTTATGGTCGAACCGTTCGAATGCGAGCGTCTGCCGCGGTTACACGCCATACTCGAAGGGCTGGCCGACGTCGGCTTTACCGTTGCGGTTTTCGACACCGCCGGTGCGGACAGCGCCGCCGCCCGGCTGGTGACCGAGGCTGCGGATCTTTGCCTGCTGCCGGCGCGGCCGGCGCGCTTGGACGTCGAGGCGACGGCGGCGACCTTTCGCGCGGTTTTTCTGGCAAAGCGCAAAGCCGCCTTTGTCCTCAACCAGTGTCCGCCGACCTACCGCAGTTCGCGCGCGCGCAAATCGGCACAAGACCTGACGCGGCTCGGAGTTCTGGCCAGACCGATGCTGTCCGCACGCATGGATTTTCAAGACGCCATCGCTGCCGGCCTCGGTGTTACCGAATACGCTCCGCAGGGCAGGGCGGCCCAGGAGATCGACGAGCTCTGGAGCTGGATCCGGGCGCAGTTCAAAGGGGCAAAGAATGAAACGCCGGTTTATCATCGAGCAGATCGACAAGCGGCCGCTTGAGCGTGGTCCGAGAAGCGTTGCAACTCTCCGGCCGTACTTCGCCCGAGGTCGCACCTGGAGCGTAGCCCGTCCTGACACTAATCCCGTCGGGAAAAAGCGCTCGATCTTGCGCGTCATTGGAGCGACTTCGGCGACGGCGTGATTATGGTTCAGGCGCGCATTGCCGGCTGACGTGGTTCCGCATACATCGATGTGACTGTCAGCGCGAGTGGAACGCCGTCCAGCGAACGTCGCACATCGACAGCGTCGGGAGCAAAAGTTAGTCCAGCCGGCGGACTAAACTCGAAGCCGTGACGGCCGCTGCCGATGGCGGCTCGCGCGAGGTCTTCGCGATAGTGATTGGCCAGAACCTGGCCGATTAGCTGGCCACCGGCATAGATGTCGAGACAGACCGGCGCTTCGGGATGGTCGGTATTCTGCGCCCAACCGGCAATGCAATTGTCGGTGACGCGATTGACGTGACCGCGCAAGTGCCCGATTCGTTTCTCGGCCAGGACCAATCCAGCACGCAGCGCGATCCGTTGCCGTACCGCTTCGACCTCGTAGCCATCTTCCAGACGCGGGGCGCAGTATTGCGCAATGCCGGTTACCGACTCGGGATAAAGCGCACGATATTCGTCAGCATTGTGGAACATGCCGCGGCTGTCGTCGTCGATAAAACTCTCCGACAGCGCCCCCTCGGCGATGATCACATCGTGAGTGTCGAGCTCGATGTGGAAATATTCCACCTTATCCACGCGCTCAACCATTACGATCGAGGCGCCGTTAACAAGGTCCTTCGCCTCGATCAGCACGCCTTCGAGGCGCTTATCTTTGAAATACATGGCGTGACGCGGCGAAATCCACAGATCGCGTCGTGGGACATTGTCGTCGAGCGCGCCGGCCTTGATGCAGATCGGCAGAATATCTTTGCGCCCCATGACGAAACGTCCGCCGTAGCGCCGCCGTCCGATCCATTTGATCGGCCGCAAGGCGCCGGACATGGTCATTATTTCGTCGCCGATTTTCAGATCCTCGACGCGCTTTTGCCCGCGCTCGGTCTGGATCTGCGTGCCGGGGCAATAGCAGGGAGCCATGCTGACGTCGGCGAAGCCCGAAGCCTGCGACACGTTGAAGGTACGGCCGGCATAGTCACCTTCCATGGTGAGTGTGGCAACGAGACTCCCGCCGTCGTCGAGTGCCAACGCCGTCGTGTTGGTCAAGGCGTCGTAAGCACCGGGCGTGGCGTCGGAGATATCGCCGAAAGTGCCCAATCCGTCGAGCGCGAGAGCGATGCCATCGCCCGGCACAAAGTCCGAAATCGGCGCATTGAATTGCTGCTGGTCGGAGCTGTTGAGCAGATCGCCGATCTGCGCCACCCCGGTATCCGCGGCGAACTGCAAAGTGTTGCCGTCGCCGACGGTGCCTTCGAGTTCGAGCGTTGCGCCCGATCCGACCACGAGTGTGCCGCCGCCGGTCACGTTACCCTGGATATCCAAGCTGCCGCCTGAAGCCGTCATCTCGGCGTCATTGACGACATTGCCGATCAGCGCTCCGGAACCGGAAATGGTGCCGCCGTAGGCTGCGATCCCGGTAGGATCGATGGTGCCGCCGTCGAGGGTGATTACGCCGCCATTCTCGACGAGATTTCTGGCTGCAAGCGTCGCGCCGGAATCGATTGTGAGATTCCCGGTAACGGTAAAGGTGCGGCCGACCGTGAGCGTGTTATTCGCGGTGATGGTGATGCTGCCGGCGTCGGATGCGTCACCCGTGATCACGGCGGTGTTATTGACGGTGAAAGTGCCCGCTTCGACATTCAGGGCGCCCTGCATGAAGTACCCGTCGATCTCGGTCACGCCTCCGGCCGTCTGGATAAAGCTTCCGGTGCCGAGCACCGTCCCGGTTGCGGTATCGTCGAAGCTGGCGCTGTTATTGATTGTGCCGTTGTTGAGCACGTTCGCGCTGTTGATAAGCGTCGCGCCGTCCCGATTGTTGATCGTGCTGTTTGCGCCATTGATCAGGCTGGCGCCATTTTCATTGATGAGCACTGTGCCCACGCCGGTATTGGTCAGCCTCGCGCCATGCGACGGCGGGCCCAGATTGTAGAGCTCCGTACCGGCGCCGGTGTTGGTGAGCGTTGCGCCGCCGGTGTTGAGGAGAGTCGCGCCGGTATTGGTTAGCGTCGAAGCTTCCTCATTGGTTAGGGTCGTACCCACGCCGATATTGATTAGGTACGCGCGGTGTTCGTTGGTGAGGGTTGCAGCATTGGTGAGGTACCCCTCGCCGATGTTGGTAAGGACCGTACCAAAGCCGGAGTTCGTCAGCGTCGTGCCGTTCAGTGTGATTGTCATTGGCCAATTCCCCTCAACGCTTGCGAAGCCTCTTTCGACTGGGCGTATCGCCGATGATCGCTGCCGGGCCGCGAGGCCGGGAACGGCGGTGTTCCGCTCTGAACAGATATGAGATCTGTTGTGTCTGTTACGCCCTTCATGTCACCGCGTGCGATCAGAAAGTCGTTGGCACCGATGGCGATGGAATTGACGCCGTCGCTCTGCAGCAACCAGTCGAGCGTCGCGAGGTCGAAGTTCTTCAACGCATAACTCACGCCGTCCCCACTCTACTGCTTTGCACAGTATCGCTGGCGCAACCCGCTACACGAACGTACCACTTGTCAATTACACATGGATTTTAAACCATGACTACCCCCCAATTTAGGGGAGTGCAGGCCGAACAAGAGTGGCGGTCAACAAGCGGTGCCCGTCGATTTGTACAGACGTTTCGCAAAAGGAAACAAAGAAACGGCGGCTGGAAAAGCAGTTTTGTAGCAGCATCGGAGCAGCCGTGACGGTGCAGACGTGCGCAAAAACGGCACCGTTCATTTCGCGAGGCTGTCCGCCGCGGGTAATCAACAAGGACGGTAGCCGATGCGTCGCATTGCAAACACGCGCGTTCGAACCCAACAAATAAACAAATAATCTGACGCGCTCTGCACTGTTCGGCGTGCGTTAAAGTCTCGTACCCCCCAACTTGGGGGATAGCCAGGTCTGAATTTTTTCTTAAAGTGCATCGCCATTCGCCACGACGGCGATAGCTACTCTCAATCGTCGGGAACATGCATGGGCCTGTGCGCCGCCAGCGACATCGTCGCGGGCAGCGCACTACAGGGGAGAAAGTGGCGTGAGTTACAGCCTGCAATCATTCGACTTGGCTACGCTCGACACATTGCTCATCAGCCAAGGCATCGATCCGATCGAGACAGGTCTCAACAACTTTTTGATCGGTCGCGGCGACACCCGCGGGGTTCTGGACTCAGCGAGCTTGATATCGGTTCAGATCGGAACGCCGCCGTTCCCGGTCGCGCCGCCGGCGCAAGTTTTCGATATCACAACGCCCGGCACCTACAGCATCGACACCGATCAGTATTCGCTGCAATTTCAGGCCATTGTCCTCCAGGATACAGGCGGCCCGCAAAATCTTACCGTAACGGGCCGCAGCAACATGATGATCGCGACCGGCAACGGTACCAACACCATCGCGTTGCAGGATAGCGGCAACGACATCGTTGAAGTCGGCATTGGCAGCAACACCGTAACCGGCGGTTCTGGAAGAGACTCCATATCCGGAGGTGGAGCTCATGATTCGCTGGTCGCGGGTTCCGGTGCCCATTCGATGCTTTATGACTCCGGCAACTTTGCCACTCTGGTCGGCGGCAGTGGCCACGGCGATGTACTCGTAGCCGGGGGCGGCACGGATGAGTCGCTGGTTGCTGGCGGTAGCCATGCTGTGCTGTCGGGCGGTAGCGGCGAAGGCGATGTACTAAACGCCCAACACTTCGGCGCCGTTACTCTGCAGGGCGGCGACGGCCACCAAGAGTATCTCTACGGCGCGGGTAGCCACGACGCATTTTATGTCGGCGGCGCAGGCGACTCCGGGCACGGAAATGGCACGCTGGTGGCCGGCGGCAACAACGAGCAGATCCATATCGGGGCCCATGGCAGCGATACGATCACCGGCTCGGGCAGCGGCGATGCGGTGTTCTTCGACCACGAGAAGTATGGCACCGGCGTCGGTATCACCATTAACACCGCGGCTAACGGAGTTACGACTGTTAAGTTCGACGACACCGGTCAGCACTTCAAGATCAGCGGCATTCAGACCTTGACCTTCTCCGACGGCCACGTGGTCCATCTGTAATTGGATCGACAGCGGGAGTCTTTAGCGGACGCCCCGCATCGCGGGGCGTTTTGCGTCGAGATTGTGTAGCTGGAGGCGCGGCGCGCATATATGCGAGGCAACGTTATTGCGTTAAGTTCCGCGGGCGTTTGCTAAAGTTCGCGGTTCTGCTTCGTCGGACATATCGAGACCGCAACTCTTCAAATCTTGCTGTATCGCCTCCTTGTCGGCGTTCCGCATCTATGCCAGCGTCCGCAAATCGAACCCGTCAGCCCCGTTGTGGCATCACAAAAATGGTTCTGCGTTACTGTGGCGCTCAATGTTCAACATTTGTCCGAGCGGATATGATGCGCGGTCGCGAATTGTAAGGCCCGCGTGTTGAGACCTGACTCACCATTGCTCGCGATTGCCGCGCCAGTACGCGAGGAAGCGCGTTATCTGCTCGAGTGGATCGCCTATCACCGTGTGCTCGGAATTAACACATTCCTACTAGCCGACAACGGGGGCTCGGATGAGACGTCGACGCTGCTAAAGGAGCTTGAAGACGCCGGCGTCATTTTGCGGTTTGATTGGCGCGATCAGAAAACTTTTCAGTTGGCGTTTTATCGCCAAGCTTTGGAAGCGGCGCGACCTGTCCTGGAGGGTTTGTTCTTCATCGATGCCGACGAATTTCTAAGGCCGGACGCTTCCTGGTTCGCCCGCCAAAACCTTGCGACCGCCGATGCGTCAGTTGAACCTGTCGTTTCTGCAATTGCACAACGGTGGCTATCCGATCCGACTATTGGCGCAGTTGCGCTCAATTGGGCTATTTATGGTTCGTCCGGCCGCGCCGAATCGGGAGACGGTCTCGTCATAGAGCGCTTTACCGCTCGGGCGCCGCAGGAGTTTGCCGTCAACTGTCACGCCAAAGCATTTGTCCGCGTCGCCTCCTGTGAAGGGCCGACGGACAATCCTCATGCCATGTTGCTGCGCTCAGGCCGATACGTAAACCCGCGAGGCGAAGATGTGGTTTGGGACACCTCATACGGATTTCAAAGCGGCATAACGACGAAGGCAATTTGGGACGTTCTGCGGGTTGACCATTTTGTTGTTAAATCGAGTAATGAGTTCGCGGTGAAGCAAGCACGCCGGAATTTGCTGAGGGCCGAGCAAGAGTGGGATCAGTACTTTGTCAGGCACGATCGCAACGACGTCGAGGACCCAGTTCCTTCCGAACTCGTGAATCGGACCAAAGATGAAATAAGGACTATTTCTTCTCGGCTTAATTCATCTGCACTCCCACTAAATCCTGGGCGCGCGGTCTTCGACGGCTAGCAGGATAACCTCGAAGCGCGGTATTCCCCAGCTTTAAATACCCTTAGCCGATTGTGTTCTATTGTCTATCGCAACGGATGCCAAAAATCGACGCCCCAAGCGAGTTAATCGAACTTCGGCAGAACCGCTAATAGGTCTGCCACCTGACGGCCGTTTCGATCGCGTTGAGAAAGCTCCGGTGCCGTAGTGCTCCAATCAATATCCAGCTTTGGATCATCCCATTTCAAAACGAGCTCGTCAGCGGGGCTGTAGAATTCATCGCATTTATAAAAGAAATCCGCACTGTCTGACAGCACGACAAAGCCATGGGCAAAACCACGCGGAACCCAGAATTGCCGATGGTTATCCTCGTTGAGTTCGACCTTCACATGATGACCGAAGCTGGGGCTGCCGAGACGGACGTCGACGGCGACGTCCAGCACCGCCCCTCTAAGCACCGTGACAAGCTTGCCCTGGGGTTTTGGGTTTTGGATGTGCAGCCCGCGCAACACATTGCGTGTGGACCGCGAGAGGTTGTCCTGTACGAAGGTGGTCGAAATCCCAGCCTTGGCATAGCGGTCGGCCTGATAGAGTTCGGTGAAGAAACCGCGGGCATCGCCGAAAACCTTCGGCTCGAGGATCAGGACGCCGGGAATCGCGGTCTCAATAATGTTCATCTCGCTTCCTTAGATCGCGAGCCCGGTGTGAAGACCGCATCCTGTTTACCTTGCATTGCAAATATATTAAACGAGGGACTTGTTCCGCCTACATTTTACCTGCCGCAACAAGCGGTGCCTGTCGGGCGTCGGACTTCCTCTTGCACCGGGCGAGTGCGGCGGGAATAGGGGTTGATGTTAGATGAAAGGCATCATTCTGGCGGGCGGGTCCGGCACCCGGCTTTATCCGGTCACCTCCGTTGTCTCAAAGCAGTTGTTGCCAGTCTTCGACAAGCCAATGATTTATTATCCGCTGGCAACCCTGATGTTTGCCGGCATCCGGGATATCCTGATCATAAGTACACCGCAGGACAAACCGCTGTTTGAGAGGCTGTTGGGTGACGGCTCCGATTTCGGACTTCGGTTCTCGTACGTTCATCAGGACGAGCCCCGCGGCTTGGCCGACGCCTTCATCTTGGGAGCCGATTTCGTTGGCGCCGACCGCGTCGCGCTTGTTCTCGGCGACAACATTTTTTACGGTCACGGCCTGCTGGATTTGCTGGCGAATGCGTATGCTCGCGAGACCGGAGCGACGGTGTTTGGCTACGCGGTCAACTCACCCGAGCAATATGGCGTCGTGGAACTTGACGACACTGGGCGCGCGGTATCCATCGAGGAAAAGCCGCTACAGCCAAAGTCAAACATTGCCGTGACCGGACTTTATTTTTACGACAATGCCGTTGTGAGCATGGCCGCCGAATTAAAGCCGTCGCCGCGCGGCGAGCTGGAAATCACCGATCTCAATCGTGCCTACATGGACCGCGGCGATCTGTTCGTCGAAGTGTTGGGCCGCGGCTTTGCGTGGCTCGACACCGGCACCCATGCGTCGCTCGTTGAAGCAAGTCATTTCGTGCAGATTCTGGAACAGCGTCAGGGACTGCGCGTCGCTTGTCCCGAAGAGATCGCGCTTCGGCTCGGCTACATCACGCTGGATCATTTCGAAAAGCTTGCGGCGCGCTGCGCAAAAAGCAGCTACGGCCAGTACCTGTTGGGCATCCACCGCTCGTTCGTCAAATCGCAGCCCGGAGCTTTGACGCATGCGGTTTAAAAATGCCGTCATTTTTGTAACTGGTGGCGCCGGCTTTATCGGCTCGGCGGTTATCCGGCATCTGCTCGATGATACCGAAGCCTTCGTCGTCAACATCGACAAGCTCACCTATGCCGCTTGTCTTGACTCGATCCCGCAGGCCGAGGGCAACCGCCGCTATCGCTTCGCCCGCGTCGACATTTGCAACGGGCCGGCGCTGCGGCAGCTGTTCGATCAATACCGGCCGCACTACGTGATGAACCTTGCAGCCGAGAGTCACGTCGACCGCTCAATCGACGGCCCATCGGAATTCGTCCAGACCAATGTTGTCGGCACCTTCACACTGCTGCAGGAGGCGTTGCGGCATTGGCGCGGGCTTGATCGCACCGCGCAAGGTCAATTCCGGTTTCATCATATTTCGACCGACGAAGTGTACGGCACACTGGGGCCGGAAGGCTTGTTCACCGAGTCCACCGCCTATGCGCCGAACTCGCCGTATTCCGCCTCAAAGGCTTCGTCGGATCATCTGGTGCGCGCCTGGCGCGAAACCTACGGCCTGCCGACCATCGTCACCAATTGTTCGAACAATTACGGCCCGTATCATTTTCCCGAGAAACTCATCCCGCACGTCATCATCAAGGGCCTCGCCCACGAACCGCTCCCGGTTTATGGCGACGGCCAGAACGTGCGCGACTGGCTCTATGTCGAGGATCATGCCAAGGCGCTCACCCACGTGGTCGAGCGTGGCCGGATCGGCGAAACCTACAACGTCGGCGGCCGCAACGAGCGCGCCAATCTCTTCGTGGTCCAGGCGATCTGCGAGCTGCTCGATCGGCTGCAGCCTTCGGCGCGGGGTTCGCGCCATCAGCTGATCTCGTTCGTCACCGATCGCCCCGGCCATGACCGGCGTTATGCGATCGATGCGTCGAAGCTTGAAAACGAGCTGGGCTGGCGCGCGGCCGAGACGTTCGAGACCGGTCTTGCCAAAACGGTGCAGTGGTATCTGGAAAACCGGCGGTGGTGGCAGGCCATTCTTGACCGCGGCTACAAGGCCGAGCGTGTCGGCCTGGCGAATACCCAGCAACAAACCATCGCGGTTTGACTGTTAACCAAAAAATAGGGTTCGATCGCTGGCGCTCAGAAAGCAAGCAACGTGCCTCAAGTTTCTCGTTTCTGTAACAGGAACTTGCTATATTCTGTTGCTGGTTCGCGCGGTATTCGGGGTGGGGTTGTGCAAATTCGAGGCAGCGTAGATCGCATTGATGGCGAATTTATCGAGGGGTGGATCACCATTGTTGAAGCCCCGGAACTGAAGATTTCCCTCGAGATTTGGCTTGGTCACGATTTGCTCGGCCGCTGTGCTGCGGACCGGTTTCGGCAAGATCTTTTGGAGCATGAGATTGGCGACGGGCAATGCGCCTTCAGCTTCGAGGTGCCTTCGTTCATTGGCGATCCTGAACTCCTCAAAGACGTCCGGTTCAGATTCGAGAATTCCGATGTTTTCTGGGTGCCGGAGGATCGCCCGCATGCCGC
>CAWJOX010000004.1:0-462807 GCA_963844545.1 uncultured Alphaproteobacteria bacterium
CACTCGAGGTGAAGCACAGCCCGGTCGGCGATGCTGACGCGGAAATAATTGTCTTTATGCGGCCCGCGTTACCGTTGACGGAAAAGTGGCGTGTGTGATTGACACGATCGTGCCATCAGGCCCGGCTAAAGTTTCGACTTTGGCGTTTAGGTTTTGTGCGAGGGCTTTGATTATGCCCGTGCCGAGCCCGGTCTTTGTTTGGGCAAAGACGCCATCCGGCTTGCCGATTCCATTATCAGCGACTGACAGTTTCCAATTCGTTCCATCGACGTCGTAGGCCACGTTGATCCGGCCATTCATATTGTGGTCAGGGAACGCGTGCTTGAGAGCGTTCATGACAAGCTCCGTCGCGATCAAACCAACACTCTCAGCCTGACGGGCACTTAAGCTGCCTGCCGCGCCGACCACTTTCAACGTGATCGGTCGAGCATCCCTAATCATCGACGCCGCGAGCGCAGCACCCAGTCTTTCGAGATAAGGAAGCATTTCAATAGGCCCCACTATCCCCGATGCGTAGAGTTGTTGTTGAACGGTCGCGATCGAAATCACCCGATCGTGAGTGTCCTGCAAAAGGGTCCGGGTCTCCTCAGAGCTAACTGTATTTGCTTTCATCAAAATAATGCCCGCAATGATTTGCAGACTATTGGCAATCCGGTGCTGAATTTCCTCAAGCAATACGTCCTTCTGTTGCAACAGATCGTCTTTTTCGCGCTCCAAAGTGCGCCGCGCCGTGACATCCTCAAATCCGAGCAGAATGGTCATTTCGGCGCCTTCCTTGTAGAACACTTGGCGGGCGTTCAGGAGCATGATGCGGCTGCCAAGATGCGGAAAGTCGTGCTCGACCTCATAATCCGTTATCACGCCATGTTCCGGGATAATTTTCTCCAGCAGCACGCGAAGTTTCGGAATATCCCATTGCCCGTCGCCTAACGCGTAAAGGAGTTTTCCTTGTGTCTCCTCGGGGCTCACCGCGAATGTCGAATAGAAGGAGCGGCTCGCGGCAATAACGCGCAACCCCTTGTCGAGTACGATGACAGGTTCCCGGACCGTATCGACGATGCTCTGAGCCAGAGCGCAGGCGTCTGCGACATTCTTAAACTGTTCTCTGAAATTGGTTTTTTGCATACATCCTCCAAATAGCGTCACGGCGGACTTCTTCGGATGAATCCACCGAAATCGCTATTGGTTGGCGCGGCGCAATAAATTGAATTGAATTTTACGGCTCAGCCGGAGTCCGAGTCTGAGCAAAAGTGCTCACTCGGAGGCGGAGTGGCACCAATCGAGCCCGGTCTTCCGAGCGGGGCAACTCCGACATAAGCTGTATCCGCCAGCCGACTAGCGGCTGAACAGTACGAAAGCCCGAGTCATGGCAGCTAAACGCCGACCGTCATTCGACCCAAAGGCATTTCTCGCTAAGATCGGCGATGGCCATGCTACATCATGCTTGATTGGAGTGGGAGCAGACTGCGGCGGTTTCGTTAGGACGTCGCCGTGACCCTGCCCGTTAGGGCATTGCCCCACCTACTTCTGCTACTGTCTAGTGTGAAATTATATCTAATTATACTCACGGTTCGGTTACTTAGTGAAAAGTGTGCAATTCTGCACAGTCGACGCTGACCGATCGTATGAGATGCGTCACCCAAGTGATCTCGGTCAGGTATCGGTGGCTGAAAGTCAGGTTAGCTGCTCCGGCCTGTAATGAGGGGGAGTCGCAAATGACGTTTTCTGAATACACGCTACAAAACACGCCGATCAACGAGAGGCCAGAGTGTCCTGGATGTTCGGAGCTTATGTATCTCGCGATCATTGAGCCGAAGAAACCGGGGTTTGATCTCCGCACCTTTGAATGTCCAAGATGTCAGCGCGTTGAGACCCTGGTGGTCAAGTTGGGATAGTCCGCTTCGATACGGCTTTGGGCTATCAGGCGGCGACGATCAGCTTTCGGAAAAGGACTTTGGTTTTTACAAACCCGCAGTCAGCACATTCAAACTTGTGCACCGAAAGATCGCGGCGAGTTGGATGTTGCTCGATAACGGCGAACTTTATCGGCTTGCGGCATCTCGGGCAGGTGTCGTTCATAAAAAGGTCTAAAGACATTGTGGTCCTTTGGGAGTGAGCTCCGTCGGTGGAGTTCACGCGCCGGCCGTTGGAGCTATTTGCAGGCAAAAATCTCGGAAAGGCGCGCTTGCTTACCAATCCGTTTGGCAGTGTGAACGGCCGTCAAAAAGGAGAGCTCGCTTACGGTTTTCGATTTTTGTCGGGCGACCGTAATCGTAAGGCCCAACGGATGTTTCGTTTCTTCGTATTTTTCGCCATATCTGACCAGCACATAATTCTGGCCGGCCGGAATCTCGGATGCTGACAGGATGTATTTCACTTTTGGGGCTGGCACTGGGAGGCCTGCACGATCTTACCTTGATTTTCGGTCACCCATTGGGCGTTGTCCGCAAGTTCGGCAAAGCTTCGTTCCAGCCTCTGGAATTCACGCTCCTCGTTGTGGCCGTTTGCTATCTTCAGCAGGTTGGAATATTCGATCGCTTTGGCGCGATATTGATCAGTAGTGAACATCGGCAGTCCTTTTTGTCGGGTAGCCGCCAGGCACTGGCCGTATAGCTAGGTCTGATAGCCCAGCAGCGTCTGTATAAAATTGCTCACCCAGACATGGTCAACGGGTCGCAAGCACACGCGAACGTGTCGCCATGGCTAGCAACCTTTCGCGGGATTCGGCGTTGCCATCGCACACGCACACAACAACAAAATTCTTTGAACTAGTTTTTTGTTTGAACCATAGGAGAAATCAAAGTGCTTCATAAAACCCTCATCGCTCTGGCTGCTGCGGTCGCGCTCGGTTGCGTGCCGGCGGCGACCAGTGCGTTCGCTACCGACCATCCAGGCGGCGGACATCCGGCAGGACACGCAGTAGGCGGACATGCCGCGGGCGGACATGCGAGGATTGGCCCCGGTGGTCGCCACGTTGCCCGATACGGCGGCTATCGCTCTGGACGGATCTATAACAGCTGCGGCTACTACAATTGCCCAGGTTACGGCGTTCCCATCGTCGGCGGTTTGATAGACGGCGTCTTGGGTGGCTACGGCCCCTTCTGAAGACGATCGTTGCAATTGGACCATGGACGGTCGCGTTTCCTGCTCGGAGGCGCGACCGCTCCTCACCATCGCTCATGGCACTTAGCATTCTGGGATCGCCGCCGGTCACGGCCGTCTGGCGCGCCAACGAGGTCATGAGAGGCTTGTGTGAGCGGTCAAATCCGCCCGAGCAGCACGAGAATCAAAAGAATAATCAGGACGATACCGACGAGACCAACCCCGCGGTGTCCGTAGCCGTAACCGTAACCGCCGAAGCGGCCGCTGAACCCGCCAAGAAGAAAAATGACGAGGATGATAACGAGAATGACTCCTAACGACATGGCGCGATCCTTTTGCTTTGCGCCAAATTAAAGCGCCATGCCGCCGGACGTCTGTGCATTATTGCTCACATCTTAGCGTGTGGATCGCATTGGCCAGCAGCGCCCGCGGCGCGCGGCAAGATCCGCAAAATCTATTTCTTAATTTGCGGCTGATCGTGCAGAACCACGTTCAATAGTGAACTGTGAACTTCGATGCCGCCATTGTACTCGATGAAGCCCAGCTTCCTAAATTTGTTCATGAAGAAACTCACCCGCGACCGCGTCGTTCCGATCATCTCGGCGAGCGTCTCCTGGCTGATTTTCGCGATCACCGGCTCGGGTGTCCCTTCCTTCCCAAAATTCGCCAATAGCAGGAGCAGGCGGGCAAGGCGCTTCTCGCTCGAATTGAACAGCTGATCGACGAGATCGGCTTCGACGCGGATGCTCCGACCCAGCAGATGCGCGATGAACAATTCCGAGAACGCCGGTTCCTCATGGATTACTTTGATAATCGCCGATTTTTCCAATCGCGCGATGACAGCGTCGGTCATGGCCGTGACCGTCGCGATACGCTGCGCCTGCCCCGCCAGGCATCCCTCGCCGAAGAAATCGTCGGCACCGAGAATCGCTATGACCGCTTCCTTGCCTTGCTCGGAAACGACGGTGAGCTTGGCCTTGCCTTTTTGGATGTAGAAAACAGCGTCGCCGGGGTCCCCTTGTGAGAAGACGACCTGCCCCTTGCGATACTTACCGATGCTCCTGCCGTCGCCGATGCGGGCGAGAAAAGATTTCGTATCGAATGCGCGCCGACGTTTAGTCGCCATGACGAGACCTTCCACGCCAATCATAGGCATTTTTCGAAGGGAAGGGTATCGCGCGTTCAATCTCGGTGACACTGTGAGACGGTCTTTTGTGGTTGTGGGCAGAGTCCGTGAGCAATCGGTCTGGCGCGAGGGACTGGATAGTCCGGCCATTCGCCCTACCGTGGTGATTTACTTCCAGCCGGATTCTTGTCGCATGCCGCCGTTTCGGCTGGATGCGACTTTTCCCGGAAGTGACTGTAAAGGGTTTCGAGGGGCGGCGTCTGTGCAAAACTGCTCACTTTGTAAACTGGCGGTAGCGACGCCACTAGCAGCCAGGAGTGGAGTTGGTCGGGATGTCTGCAACTGGTCCCATCACCTCAGTTAGTGTGATGCGGCGCTTTGTCTGCAAAATGAACAGCGGAAGTGACCGCCACTGGTAAGCGGCATTGGGGATTTAGTCCTTGTTCGCAAGGCACCGTCTTGCTCGCCGTTGTTGGGCCGCTGTCATCCCCGCGGCACGAGCATTGGCTTTGGCTTGCACCAAGCCTACCTGCGTCACGTAGGCACGGACCTGATTGCAGGTGATCTGTGGCTCACCAGCCAACGCGGGGCTCGCGGTGGCGAGGAGGGCGACCATTAGCAATACGACGTTCATATCATATGCGTCGCTTCTCTAGTCGGGCCGCCGACGTGCGATGGTCTATCGCATGTAAGGCCCGGAGGGTGGGCCAGGGGCGGAGGCTACGTTTTCAAGGGCGCTGGCGTCATACGCACTGCGACAGGCGCTAGGGAGATTGCGAAAGCACTCGGGCTGATGACTCGAAGCCGAATGCCTTGCACTTCTGAATCAAGTTGCCGACTTCGGAAAAAGGCGAGGCCGGAGCGGACCACCGCGTTCAATCACCAATACCC
Source organism: uncultured Alphaproteobacteria bacterium (assembly GCA_963844545.1). Classification (GTDB taxonomy): domain Bacteria; phylum Pseudomonadota; class Alphaproteobacteria; order Rhizobiales; family Xanthobacteraceae; genus BOG-931. The sequence goes on from CAWJOX010000004.1 coordinate 5,120, forward strand.
TCGCCTGCGACCGTAGTATCCGCCACCGCCGCCAAACAGCAAAACTAATACAACAATAATCAGGATCAATTCCATGGCGGTATCCTCGCTATTTATTTGTTCGGTGTCCGAGGTAACGGTCTCATAAAGGTATTGTTCCAGACACTGCACGGTCAATTCTTCCGATTTGGGGCCGGCGGTTGCAAAGCTACTCGATTATGGCCATTGATATGATCTCGAACATGGCACCTCATGCGCAGAAAACCGAGGTCGTATCGCCGGCAGAAGTGCCGGAGGATTTACCTCTGCCCTCTGATCCAAAAGTCATATTCCTTGGTGGTCTATTCGTCCTTGCGGTGCTGGCGGCAGCCAATGTCGTGAGCGAAATCGTAATGCCATTGGTCTTTGCTATCGTTCTCAAGCTCCTGCTGCAGCCAGTCTTGCGCGTACTGGAACGGTTGCGCGTGCCGCGAATACTCGCGGCGCTGCTGCTGATCCTCGCGTTATTCGGAATGATCGTCGGCTTGGGTACGGCCATTTCAGGCCCGGCGCGTACCTGGGCAGCCAAGCTTCCGGAGGGCATTCCCCGGCTTGAGGAGCGGCTGAGTTTCACTCGGGCGCCCATCAATACACTGGAACGGTTTTTGCAGCAGCTGCAAGATTTTGACCAAACGGGACCATCACCAAATGGGGCCATCTCCGAGAGGGGCGCAACTCTTTTGATGAGGCTATTCACCGGAACCGGAAGTTTTGCCAGCGGCTTTTTCATGACTGTGCTTTTTCTTTTCTTCCTTCTCGTGTCCGGCGATATCTTCTTGCACCGCCTAGTCGAGATATTGCCGCGCTTTAGCAGCAAGCGTCAGGTCGTGGAAATCTCGCAGCAGATAGAAAGCGACGTCTCCGCGTATCTGGTCACAATCACGATCATGAACGCGGCTGTAGGCATCGCTACGGCATTGGCGATGTGGCTCACGGGGGTCGGCGACCCGATCCTCTGGGGAACGGTAGCCTTTCTGCTGAACTACGTGCCGATCCTCGGCACGGCCTTAGGCGTGTTGATCTTTCTGCTCGCTGGTCTGTTGACCCATGACACGCTCTGGCAAGCGCTGCTTCCGGCGGGACTTTATTTTGGATTTCATTTGATTGAGGGCGAGACGTTAACGCCGATGCTTCTGGCTAGACGGTTCACTCTCAATCCCGTTCTCGTCATCATTTCGCTCGTCTTCTGGTTCTGGATGTGGGGTATTCCGGGCGGAATCCTTTCTATGCCCATGTTGGCGATTACTAAGATCATCTGCGACCGTCTTCAGCCGCTAGCCGCATTCGGTCATTTTCTTGAGGGCTAAACTTGGTCGCTTTCGGCGGCCAGTACCGGACGACGATCATCGCGAGGCCGGGGCGCTCTAAATCAGGTACGGCCCGCAAATTTTAAGCCACCGCAACGTCGGCTGTTGGGCCAAAACCGAAGTTGGGCATCCTTTGTCTCGCCCTTGCCTGTACCCAGTCGCGTGAGGTCTAGTTAGGGTCAACGCTCCTTCGGCGATGTTCGGGGAGTACGGCTGGACGGGGCGACGTTGCGCGTTTGTCTCTGCATCGCTCGCGAGCCCTCCAATCTTGCACGGCGGTTATATTTCCGCCGGTAGGCAACTTAAGCGGTCCGGCCCCACACCTGCGCGACTGTGTACATCGTGAAAGCAGTTCCAGGCTGAGAAAGATGCTGTCGGCAATCGCGCAGAGCGGCGTTGAGTTCGCTCTCATTGAGCAAAGCGAGTTTAACAACCGATCCTCGAAGGGATTCGACGGTAGACGGCAGATAATCGACCATGGGATCAATGGAACGAACGCCAAGCAGTGCTGTCCGATATTCCACGTCCCGAAATCCCGCCTGATGAACTAGATTGTACAATCGCCTTGCAAGCTCGAGATCGGCTCCCACTCCTTTGAAAACCGCCAGGAGCACGGCCTTCAACCGGTCCCACGCCGGATGCGGCGGATAGCAATTGAGCGTGGATCCGTCGGGCTCTTGAAGCGCAACAATACCGCCCGGCCGTGCCAGACGAGTAGCCTCCTTAAGTAGCTGTTCGGGGTTTCCCGCGGTGCTGGCGACAAAACGCATATGCACCAAGTCAAACGTGCCGGCAGACAAGTCGGAGCCGTAGGCATCGCCGAGGCGAAACTCGACGTTACTTGGCGCATTCCACCGCGCGTGTTCCAGGAACTCTGCGTCCATATCGAGCCCCACTACCCGGCCAGCGGGTCCGACGCGGGCACTTAAAAGATCGGTAATGCCCCCGGGGCCGCACCCGATATCTAGACATGTCCAACTCTTGATGGGTCCTATGCGATCGAGCATCGCGAGCGCGTCCGGTGCCATCGCACCAGATTGAATATGCAGGCGCTCGATTTCGCCCGCGCGATGCTCGATCGGGTAATTCCCTAAGTAAGCGCTGCTCACGCATTCCCCCCGTATAATTCGATCTGCATTCAATGATGCCAAGCACCGCTCTTGGCCCGCTGCAGACATACAAATCTTGCTTGCGATATCGGCTGCCCGGGGCAAAGCTGACATCGAATACTATTGCCGCGCAATTTACACCGAAATCTCGCCCGCCAGATAAAGCACCGCGCGGCCGGCGATGCTGACGCGGTCGCCGTTGAGCGTGCAGCGGAGCGCGCCGCCGCGGCGCGAGAGCTGGCGGGCTTCCAGTTCGGTCTTGCCGAGACGCTTGGCCCAGTAAGGCGTCAGGGTGGTGTGCGACGAACCCGTCACCGGATCCTCCGGAACGCCTTGTGCCGGAGCAAAGAAGCGCGACACGAAATCGATGCCGTTCTCGCCGGGAGCCGTCACAATCGCGGCCCAGCAGTCTAGCTTCGCAAGTGCGGCAAGGTCGGGCTTGAGTTCCGCAATCTCCGCCGCGCTGTCATAGACAATGAGATGATCGCGGGCGCGCAGCACCTCACGCGGCTTGCCGCCCAATGCTGCGAGCAGGCCCGGCGGCGCTTCTGCCGGAACAGCGGGCCGCGCCGGAAAATCCATGACCAGCATGTCGGCGCGCCGCGCGACGACCAAGGTTCCGGCTTTCGCGGTGCGGAAGCTGACGCTCTGACGCTGCGGTTCGAGAAGGCTCATGATCACGTGGCCGGAGGCAAGCGTCGCATGCCCGCATAAGTCGACCTCGACCGCCGGCGTGAACCAGCGCAGCGCATAATCGCCGCCGTCGCGGACGAAGAACGCCGTCTCCGATAGGTTGTTCTCGGCCGCGATCGCCTGCATGGTCGCGTCCGGCAGCCAGACGTCCAGCGGGCAGATCGCGGCAGGGTTGCCGCCGAACAGGTTGTCGGTGAAGGCATCGACCTGATAGATCGGCAGACGCATTTTCGGCTCCGGGACCGGTGAAGGAATTGCTCGACTATTGGCACAAGCCGCCCCGCGCGGCTATGTGAGCCGCTCACGCGCCCAAGAAATACATCCGAGGACATCCAAGGACATCCATGGCCAAGCTCAATCTATCCCTCGCCGTCCGCGACTATGACCGTATCCGCCCGCTCTCCGACGGGATGGTGCAGATCGACGGCGTCGATCCGGTATTCATGGCGCTTGGCCCGGAGGAGATCTTCTTTCGCGCTTTCCGCCAGGCCGAATTCGACATCTGCGAATTGTCGCTGTCGAGCTTCACGGTCAAGACGGCCCGCGGCGACAGCCCCTATGTCGGCGTGCCGGCTTTCGTGTCGCGCGCGTTTCGCCATAACGCGATCTATGTGCGCACCGACCGCATCAAGAAGCCCGCGGACCTCAAGGGCAAGAAAATCGGCGTGCCGGAATACCAGCTCACCGCGAATGTCTGGGCCCGCGCCATTCTCGAAGACGATCACGGCGTGAAACCCTCCGACATTCACTGGATTCGCGCCGGAATGTTTGAGCCCGGGCGGCTGGAAAAGATAACCATCAACCTGCCGAAGGACGTGAAACTCGACGACGCGCCCGCGGACCGGACATTGTCCGAGATGCTGGACACCGGAGAGATTGACGGCGTCATCGGACCGCGGGTGCCGACGCCGTTCGAGCGCGGGCATCCGCATGTCGGCTGGCTGTTTTCCGATCCGGTTGCGGCGGCCAAGGATTATTTCAAGCGCACCGGCATTTTTCCGATCATGCATTTGATCGGTGTGCGCCGCGACCTGGTCGAGAGGCACCCGTGGTTGCCCGCGGCCGTGTTCAAGGCCTTCGAGCACGCGAAGGCCGCGGCGCTGGAAAGTCTTGGTGACACCTCCTCAAGCAAGGTCACGCTGCCGTTCATCGAGGAGCGGCTGATGGAGACGCGCGCGCTGATGGGTGCGGATTTCTGGTCCTATGGCGTCGAGGCCAACCGCAAGACGTTGGAAACCTTTCTGCGCCACCATTACGCCCAGGGATTGTCGCCGCGGCTCGTCAAGGTGGAGGACCTGTTCCACCCGACCACGTTTGAGACATACAAACTTTGATGTGTGGCGCACCGCGCTGAGACCGACGGAGCGCCTCCAAAGCGGGATGTCAGATGAGGCTGGCCAAATGGATCGCGGTGGCGGCTTTACTGGCGCTGTCTTCGCCGAGTTCAGCGCAGGAGTCTGCGGCGGCTGCGGCGGCGTGTGACCAGCTGGCAACGAACGCGCAGTCGGGATGTCTTGAAAAGCTCGCCAAAGCCGCCGATGCCAAGCTCAACGACGTCTATCGCGGCGCCATCAAGAGCATCGAAAGCTCGGATCCGGAGCACGCCGCCGCGTGGAAGTCCGAATTGAAGAAAGCTGAGCAGGCCTGGATCGCGTTCCGCGACGCCGATTGCGGCGCGCTCACCGCTTACGAATGGGGTCACGGCACCGGCATGGGGGCCGCGACCGAGCACTGCATTCTCGACAAGACCGAGCAACGCGCCCGCGAATTGGCGGGGCGCTACAGCGGACGCTGATCGCCGAGCTTAGCTGGCAGGCGTCGTCACGCCTTCGCCGGCTTGAGCCGCACGTGAATGTTCTTTTCTTGCGTGTAGGCGAGCATCTCCTCGAAACATTCCTCGCGGCCGATGCCGGACTGCTTGTAGCCGCCGAACGGCGCGCCGAGGAAATGCTTGGAGACGTCGTTGATCCAGACAAAGCCGGCCTGCACCGCGCCGGCAGTGCGGTGTGCGGTGGAGAGGTCGTTGGTCCAGATCGAAGCGGTGAGGCCGTATTCGACCGAGTTCACCTGCTCGAGCATCTTTGCTTCATCGCTCCATTTGAAGATCGAGAGCACCGGTCCGAAAATTTCCTCCCGCGCGATGCGCATGTTCGGCTGCACGTCGGCGAATATCGTGGGCTCGATGAAGAAGCCTTTAGCCAGAGCTGGATCGGATGGCCTGCCGCCGCCGTGAAACAGCCGCGCGCCTTCCTGCTTGGCCGACTCGATAAAGCCGAGGATGCGCTCGTATTGCGTCTCGGAGATGATCGAGCCCATGGTGGTGGCGCGGTCGGTAGCGATGCCGGGCTTGAAGTGGGCGACCTTGGTTTTCACCTTCGCCAGCACGGCGTCGTAGATTTTTTCGTGGATGAAGGCGCGGCTGGTCGAACCACAGGATTGGCCGCACCAGGTGAAGTTCATGCCGCCGACGACGCCGCCCGCAACGTCATCGGGATCGGCATCAGGGTAGGCGACCAGCGCATTCTTGCCGCCGAGTTCGAGCATGACCGGCTTGAGCGTGTCGGCGGCGGCCTTCATCACCGCGCGGCCGGTCGGCACCGAGCCGATCAGCGCGATCATCGCGACATCGGGATGGGTCGTCAGCGCCGAGCCCGCTTCGCGGCCACCAGGAACGACGTTGAACACGCCGGGCGGCAGAATGTCGCCAATCATTTCGGCGAGCCGAAGCGCCGAGAGCGGCGCCTGCTCCGGCGGCTTCATCACCACCGTGTTGCCGGTCGCGAGCGGCGCGCCCGCTTTGCCGGCGCAGAACATGAACGGATGATTGAACGGAATGATGCGGCCGACCACGCCGCGCGGCTCGCGCACCGAGAAATTGACCACGCCCGGTCCCATCGGGATCGACGCGCCCTTCATTTCGGTGACGAGGCCGGCGTAGAACTCGATCTGCGCGGCGGCAACGGTTGCGTCCATCACCATCTCATGGACCGGATTGCCGCAATCGGCGGCGTCGATCATCGCGAGCTCGTCGGCGTTCTCGCGCAGCACGTTGGCAATGCGCTTCAATAGCCGCGCGCGTTCGAGCGGCGGGGTGTTACGCCAGCCGTCAAAGGCTTTCTTGGCCGCGCCGACCGCGGCGTCGATATCGGCCGCGCCGCCATTCGCCACTGGGCCAAGCGACTCGGCGGTACCGGGATTGATGGAATCGACATAGCTGCCGGATATCGGCTTGTGCCACGCGCCGCCGTAATAGATGTCCCGATGATCCGGGAGGCGAAGCGGCTCGGCTTTGAGGGATTTGAGCGGGACTGCAGTGTTCATGTTGGTTTCCTCTCCTTAACTTTTGGCGCGTGTCATCGCCGCGGTCATGTTTGCAGTATAGCCGGGCTCGACGCGTACATCGACGACCGCGACGCCGCCGGCATCGACCGCGGCAATCGCTTGCTCCAGTGCTTCGGCAAGATCGGCAGGCTTGGCGATCGGACCAAAGCCGACCGCGCCTTGCGCACGGCCCATTGCGGCGAGATCGATTTCGGGATCGGCCATGCGCTGGCCGATCCATTTGTTCTCGACCGGGCGCGCCCGCATCCGCGCCATGCGCTCCTGATGCAGTTCGTCATTATAGAACGAGCGGTTGTTGGCGATCACGAACAGCAGCGGGATTTTGTAGTGTACCGCGGTCCAGACCGCCGTGATGCCCATGAGAAAGTCACCATCGCCGCAGACGGCGACCGGTAGCCGCCCGGAATTTTTCAGCGCCAACGCCGCGCCGACGGAAATTCCCGGCCCGCCACCAACACCGCCGCCGCCATCGGAACCAAGGAAGTCCAGCGGATGGCGGAACGGCCACCACCGATCCTCCCAGGAGATCGGCAGGTGGGTGAGCGTCGTCGGCCGATCGCCGAGAACTTCGCGCAGCGTGTAGGCGATGATTTCGTTAGTGAAGCCCGCCGGCTGTTGATCGCTTGCGGGCGCACGCGGCTTCGGCGCGACGCGCGGTTTGCTTCCCTTACCGATTTCTTTGACGAGTTCCGGGACGACGAGGTCAGGATCGGCGGAGAGGAACAGATCGACCGGCGGCAGGGCCTGATAGTCCATGCTCCAGGCGCTGTGGATGCGGTAGTCGAGCGAGACCTGGATGATCTTTGCGGTCGGCGAGGGGCCGAGTGAGCGCAGTGCGCCGGCGAGATCGACCCAGTCGAGACTCAAAATCACGTCCGCATTGCGGATCGCAGGCACGCTGTCGGGGGTCACGTCGCGCGGGGCTCCGGCATGCAGTGGATGATCGGTCGGAAAGCTCGCGCCGATTTTTAGATCGGTGACGACGCTGGCGTTGAGCGCTTCGGCGAGCGCGACGCGGGCATTCCACGTTTCCTCACTGCGCGAGGCGCGGCCGGCGAGGATCACTACCTGCTTGGCGGATTTCAGCATCGCCGACGCTTTTTGCACCAGGTCGGCGGGCGCGGCGGTCGTCACGGTCGGCATGTAGCGGGCGGCATCGATCGGAGGCAGTTGCTCGGCGAGTTTTGCTTCCTGCATCTCGGCATCGAGATTGATGTAGACTGGACCCATCGGCGCGGTGTTGGCGATCCAGGTGCCGCGCAGCAGCGCTTCGCGCGCGGCGCCGGGCGAGGCCGGCTGATCGTCCCACTTGCTGTAGCCGCGGATCAGGGCGCCCTGATCGCGGGCGGTGTGGATCCAGTCGATCCACGGCCGGCGCTTGACCGCATCGACCGGGCCAGTGGCGCCGAGCACCAGAACAGGCATGCGATCGCACCAGGCGTTGAACATTGCCATGGTGGCGTGCTGGAGCCCGACATTGGAATGCACGGCCGCGGCGATCGCCTTGCCGGTGACTTTCGCGTAGCCGTGGGCAATAGCGACTGCGGATTCCTCATGTACGCACAAGAGCATCTGTGGCGTCGAGTTGCCGAGATAATTGACGATGCTGTCGTGAAGGCCGCGATAGCTCGCGCCCGGCGTTACCGCGATATAGGGAATGTCGAGCGCCTGCAGCGTTTCGGCGACGACGTCGCTGCCGAAGCCGGGCGCATTGGCGCCGGCGGGGGTCGGGCGTTCGAGCGCTGCGATCGACGCATCAGCGGCAGATTTCGCCGCGGTGCGCGGGGTCGCGGATTGAGTGGGGGTCATCTGGACATTTCCTTTGGGCGGCGTTCCTCGAATTTTGTCGGGGGGATCGAACCGGATCATGAGCCTGGACGCAAGCGGGCAAGCAGCCATCACGCACGGCTGAGCCATCCGTGGGCTGCATACCGACCTTGCGCCGGAAGGCGCGCACAACTCTTGCTGATTGTCGGACGCCTCAAGCCCGGTTGTGTCGTGGCGCACCCCGCGCGTGATGCGGGTGTACGTCGCCTCCGCTACGCCGCGCGCCACGGCTTTCGTCCGGAGTTAGGCGATCCACCGCCCGGACGAGGTGCGCCCGTCTCCCGCGCGGGCGGCTTTCGGCAACATGAGGCCGACAAGCGACCCGGCGATGGCCTTTAGCAACGAGCGCCTCGCAATGTTCGGCGCCGACAGCCTCGCGATCGCGGTGTTTCGGACTACTTCCGGTCTCGGTTGCGTGCGCGGCAAGGGGCACGCGTTTAACCGCAGGTTCTGGCTCGGTTTGCGGGCCCGTTTCGACCAACCGTTGCGCGGCGGCCTCGGGTGCGACAACAGCGGCGTCGGCCGAAGGACTGCCTTCAGTTACTTTCGCCGAGTCAGTCGCCGGTGACTGGGGGCTCGGCACGGCATTGCTGGCACCCTGCGCGATGGTTTCGGCGGGGGCCGCCTGGGGCGTCTGCAGTGCAGCCATGACGCCATCGAGGCTGTTGGCAAAGCTTTGAACATCAAAATTGAGCGGATCGTCGTGGCCGTTGCGGATGTGGGCATCGATGGCGGCATGAAAGGCCGGCACCAGCCAACGCCCGGCCCGAACGCTCGCGATCGTATAGAGCAAAGCCAGCCGATCGTATTGGGCGGTGGTGAAGCTCGGGTCCGGAGGCTGGGCATCATTGCGCCGTCGTCCGGTGCTCCGCCGCGGCTGGATCATCTCGACATGGATGAAAAGCCCCTTCAGAGCGCCGGCGAAATTGACGGCCCGCTCGAACTTGGTCTCGCGCCAGGGAACGGAAAGCTCATGATCCAACAGCATGTCGACCCTAACGATTAATGACGACATGAGCCTTGCCCCAGCCATCGGTGCATTTGAAACCGGCGAGATTGTTGATCTTCGGGTTGACGTCGAGGTCGGAGGGAAACGAACGGCGGCCGAAACTCGGTCCGCTGGTATCGTGGATGACGAAATAGCGCGCCATCGGCGCATCCGGATCGTTATCACGGGCGCGCGACAGCGGCTGCCAAAGATAGGCGGCGAAATCCCATTCCAGATTTTGCTTCGAGAGAAACGCGCTCAGCACTTCCCGCGCCGGAAGCCCGCTGTCCTGTCCAACGCGGCTCGCAAGTGCTAGCGGCAGAGCATCAAGCGCGGGGCCGAGATTTCGGCTCGCGTCCATGCCGCGCATCAAGCACCTGGCTTGCTCAGCCGGCTCGCCGCTGAAGCTCAAAGTCTGCGGATCGAACCCGCAAGCCCCCATATCTTTGAGAATGATCAGAGGTCTCGGGTGATTTGGCTTGCAGCCGTCACTCAACGCCGTGCCGGCGGAGGTCGCGAGCATGGCGCATGAGAGACCGACCGAAATGAATTTGAGGCGCGGGCGCGGCGCGCCGAAAGTTGTGAGCGCGGTTTTTGTCCACGAGTGCAAGCACGCAGCGCGGTCAAATTTTGCCGTCAAGCGCACGGCTTTGATCCTAAACCCAACAACAACCCACTATCAGTAACAACGCCGGCTTTGCCAAGTGGTGCCATGTTGTCGACGAACGAAATATGCGTAAAACTTTCTCTATGGCGGTGAAACGGTAGAACAGGCGCGTTATAATGAATAAATGTTCAGATTGCGGGCCTGATAGACGCGCGCTGGTCGCGCATGGCGGGTTTGAAACGTGCGCCGGTCGGCGCCTCTTACCCAGCTTCGGTCCGCGGTTTATCTTGTGCGGATAAGCGCTGATGCGGTCATGAGCAAAAGCGCTTGGCGAAGGAGTTGGCAATGGATCAGGTCCTCGAACGGCGCCCTGAGCCGGAAACTGTCCCGGAGATCGAGGCGACGCTCAATTACCTCGTCGATACCGGCGAGAAGATCGTAACCGAAGCGGGCCCTGGCGGGACGGCCGACATGCGCGGCGGGAGGCTCGATCCCCGGCACGTCATCATCCACAACGGCCGGCCGCATGCGGGCGAGTTCATGCTCGACCGTGAAGGTTTTCGCTTCATCCGTCACGATACTAAAGTCGGCGAGTTCTACAACGAAGACGAGGTTCGGCGGATCTATTACCCGGAGATGGAAGCGCTGGTGAAGGCGGAGAGCGGCGCTTCCCGCGTCGTGGTCTTCGACCACACGCTGCGCACCGGTGACGACGCGCTGCGCGCCGAGCTAAAGATTCGGGAAGTCGTGCCGCGGGTGCACAATGATTACACCGAATGGTCGGGGCCACAGCGCGTTCGCGATCTGCTGCCGGACGAGGCGGACGCGCTCCTGCGCCGCCGCTTTGCCATCATCCAGGTGTGGCGGCCGATCCGGCATCCGGTGGAAAGCTTTCCGCTCGCGATCTGTGATGCGCGCACCGTGTCGACCGATAATCTGATTGTTTCCGAGCGGCGCTATCCCAATCGGGTCGGGCAGACCTACGCCATCACTTACAATCCGAACAACAAATGGTTCTGGTTTCCGCGCATGCGGCGCGAAGAGGCAATTGTGTTCAAGGTGTACAATTCGCTCAAAGACGGCCGCGCCCGCTGGACCGCGCACACCGCCTTCGACGATCCGACCTCGCCGCCGAACGCGCGGCCGCGCGAAAGCATCGAGATCCGCACGCTGGCGTTTTTCTGAAATCTGGTTGCACCAAAAGCGCGCCCAGCGCGGCGCCATCCCGCAAGGATGACCGTGTACGCGAGGGCTAGATACACGCGCGCCAGGGCGGCCACTCTCCGGCGTGTGAGCGTGCGGCTAACATGACTCGATCGCAAGCTGATTGGAAGAACCTGCAAGCTGATCTGAGCAGCCTCAAAGGCTCGAGCTTTGCGGGAGTTTTGGTCGGCGTTGGGTCGATGATATTACATTTCTCGCATGGAGGGACCGTACTCGTGCAGGGTCCATTTGAAACGTTTGACGGCGGAACACTGAACGCCGGCCATGGAGAGTCTTCTAGCACATCGGTGGCGCTTTTTGAATTTCTCAATCAGCACGTTGTTGATGTAGATGTGAATGGCAAACTTATATTTGAGTTCGGCTCAGGTATAAGCGTTCGAATAATTCCAGATGGCTCGGGTTTTGAGTCATACGTTTTGAACACATCGAAAGGAGTATTTCCGGTTTATTGAAGTCGCCGCGCGCGGGCGTCGAAATTTCGCACGCTGGCGTTTTTCTGAAATCACACCGCGCCGAAAGTATGCCCTCCCCTTGCGGGAGAGGGCTGTGCGGCGGTTCAACAACAAAAATGGGTGAGGGGTCGCGCCGCAACCCCTCACCCGACCGTGCTTGCTGAGAGTCCCGCGTTGCATTCTCCCGCAAGGAGCTACGGGATTTACGGATTTTGGTATTGGGCAGCAAGAGCATAGCCTTGAGTTTGGCGGCGAGTTGGTTCCATCCCTGGCGCATGGTCTTTGGTCCCGGCGGCTTGTAGTAGCAGTTCCAGCCGCCGAGCCGTGCGGTGATCCAAGCGACGAAGGCGAGCGATCCGGGCGGATGCGGATTTTTCTGCCGCGCGGTTTTGCCTTCGAGTTTTTTCGACAGCAATTGCAGCGGGACGGCGAAGGTCTGGTCGACGACATCGGTGGCGGGGCGAGGACTGCCGTCTCTGGCGTCCACCAGTTGGATGGTGCGGATAGCGGCGGCCATGCCGATCGCCGCCAGATTGAACAAGCGTTCGGCGTCGACCATTTGGCTGTCATCAAGTTTGAGGCCATCGCTCTTGAGCGCGCGGAAAACCTGTTCGATGCGCCAGCGCAAACGATAAAGCTGCACGACTTGCTGGGCGTGCGCGGCGGTGGCCACCGGCAACGTCGTGAGCAGGCGCCAAAGCAACGGCGTGTTAGCTTTGGGGGCATCGACTTCCCGCGCTTCGACCAGGCCAAGTTCTATCGTCTCGGCAAGCGCACGCGAAGCACCAACCCGCGGACGCTTGATGCGCACCGTTGCGGCACGCAACTCGACCGTGGCGATGCGTCCCTTGTCGCCCGGCCCGCGCGGCGCTACCTGCACCTCGCTGCGATGCAAAGCTTCGGACTTGTCGAGGGCGCAGACAGCAGGCCGCCTTGCTCCAAACCGCGATCCTGCCCAGCGCGCACGATCAGATCGAGCCGGTCAGGCCGGCGAGCAAACAATGCATAAAGGTCGCTTTCGCGGTCCGCCACCATGACCACCGAAGCGGCCCCAGCCAAGGTCTCGGCCGCAGCCTCACAACCGGCGAGCCAGCGCTTGACTCCTTGTCTTCCAAGGTCCGCTTGCGCCGTGGTGCAACGCGCCCCTGCGACCGGGTCCAGATCCCCGCATCGACCAGCCCGACGACCGCTTCCGTCTCGACGTCCGGTGCAATGACAGGGTGGATGAAGAACCCAGGCGTCTTGCCATCGCCGCCCGCGCCAAAGCCGCGTCGCTTCTTGTCGCGGCCGGCAAAATTGATCTCCGTCGTGTCCTGAACCGCCAGCACATGCCGACCGGCGCATTGCACCGCCGTGCGCGCCGCCAGGGTCGCGACGATATTTGCAACACTGACATACGGTGAAGACAGAAAACGATGGACCGCAAGCTCCCCGGCTCTGGTCCCGCCGACGCGGCGAAGCACCAGCGTGCCCGTCGTCGCCACCCGCTCGATCAGCCAATCCGATCGTTCCGCAACCCGAATATCGCCATATGCCATCGCACAGCCTCCAGCAAAGTCGCCACGAAGGCCTTGAATCACATCGCCAACCATAGCGGAATCACTTCCGTGCATCCCGTAGCCCGCAAGGGGAGAGGGCGCATATAGACGCGGCTCGATTTCGTGAGCGGAGCGGTGCTCCCGCGGATGACGGCTGCTATTCCTTCGCCCGCTCGACGTAGCTGCCGTCGGCCGTCATGACCACGATCTTGGTGCCGGTGGTGACGAAGGGCGGCACCATGGTGCGCACGCCATTAGACAGCACCGCCGGCTTATAGGAGGATGCGGCGGTCTGGCTTTTGATGGACGGCTCGGTTTCCACCACTTCGAGCACGGCTTTTGGCGGCAGCTCGATGGCGACCGGGACGGCGTCGTGCATGCTGATCGTGACTTCCATCTCCGGCTGCAGATAGGCCGCCAGGTCGCCGATAATGTCGTTGGGGAGCGCGACTTGGTCGTAGGTCTCCATGTTCATGAAATGGAAGCCGTCGCTGTCCTGATACATATATTGGTGCTTGCGGTCTTCGACGAAGGCCCGTTCGACCTGCTCGGTGGTCTTAAAGCGCAGCGAAACCTTGACCCCGTCGGCGATCCGCCGCACGTCCATCTGGGTGACAGGGGTGCCCTTGCCGGGGTGGATATTCTCGGTTGAGACGATGACGCCGAGCTTGCCGTCAATCTCGACGATATTGCCTTTTCGCAGCGAGCTGGCGATGACTTTCACGGTTTCCTCGATGAATTGGCTTTGAATAGGGGCGCAACATAGCGATCTTGAGCCCGATCGCCACATATTTCCTCCACCCCTTCCGTACAAGGATATGCCGGAAAGCCGTCCTGCCTCGCCCTTTTGGGCCCCTCACGTGCACGCCGATCGCCGGCCGTTCCTGCTGGCGCGCAACCGCATCGTCGCTGCCCTGCGGGACTGGTTTACCGAGAACGACTTTATCGAGGTGGAGACCGGCGTTTTGCAGCTTTCGCCGGGGAATGAGACCCATCTGCACGCTTTCGCCACGACGCTTCTGGCCCCGGACGGAGCCCCATCGCCGCTTTACCTGCGGACGTCCCCGGAATTCGCCTGCAAAAAGCTCCTGGCGGCGGGCGAGCGTCGCATCGTCGAGTTCGCCAAAGTGTTCCGCAACCGTGAGCGCGGCGCGCTGCACCACCCCGAATTTACCCTGATCGAATGGTATCGCGCCGGCGAACCCTATGAGACGCTGATGCGAGATTGTGCGGCGATCTTGGCACTCGCGGCAAAGGCGGCCGGAACCGAGCAACTGAACTTTCGCGGCCGCTCGGCCGATCCGTTCGCCGCGCCGGAGCGGCTGACGGTTGCCGAAGCGTTCGCCCGCTTCGCCGGTATCGATTTATTGGCGACACTGCCGGACGGCGGGGCCGACCGTGACGGGCTTTCCCGCGCGGCTCGATCAGCTGGGATTCGCGTCAGCGAAGACGATAGCTGGGGCGACATTTTCAGCCGTGTGCTGGTGGAAAAGATCGAAGGCCAGCTAGGCATCGGCAGAGCGACCATTCTTGATCGATATCCGGCCGGGCAGGCGGCTTTGGCGCGGCCCGCGCCAGATCGGCGCGTCGCCGAGCGCTTCGAGTTTTATGCGTGCGGCGTGGAACTCGCTAACGGCTTTGGCGAATTGACTGACGCCGCCGAACAGCGCCGGCGGCTCGAACGCGAAATGGCGGAGAAGGAGCGCATTTACGGCGAGCGCTATCCGCTCGACGAGGATTTCCTTGCTGCGCTCGAGATGATGCCGCAGGCTTGCGGCATCGCGCTTGGCCTCGACCGCCTGGTCATGCTGGCAACCGGAGCCGCGCGCATCGAGCAGGTGTTGTGGAATCCGCTCGGATAAATATCCGCCCCCGCGGAGCGAAGCGTAGCGGGGAGGGGGACCGCGCGAAGCGCGGTGGAGGGTGTGTGCAGGCGAGGCGCAATCGTCACTGGCATGGCACGCGTCGCCGCCCGCGCCTTGCCTTTGTGCCGTCCTTCAATATGTCTATGGCTAACTCTCAGGGGTTTGTCAGTGGCGAAATCACTAACTGCAATGTCACCGCAACACGAATGCGAAGCTAAATCACGGGCTGGCATGTTCTTGCCATAACGCCCGATCTGAAGAAGCGATCGATCTTGCGAAACTCCACCATGTCGTTTCCTCCGAACGTCGATAGGAAGGGACGACGGGAAGCCCCGATAACGCCGCTCTTCAGCAACGAAACAATCTCGGGGCGCGCATTTGACCGGGAACCAATCATATCGACCCCCTTTAGATCGATAATGAAGAGCTTCAGACCGCATCTTACGCCATCAGCAATGATTTCATTAATGTGCGGATCACCAAAGCTATAGCCGATAACCATGAGCCGCGCGTCTGGAATATACAGTCGCTTCCGAAACTCTTCATGATACCATCGCAGCAGCGGATGCTTGCTGATACTGTCAGGCTTGTTGCCGCCCAAGATCAGCATCATGTCGCGCGCGCCGATTTGGAAGTCGGCAGAGCCATGCAGTTTAAAGTACGGCTGAAGATCGGGCTTGATGATGAACTGATCGGGGTCAGGTTTATAAAGATTGATCCGACTAGCAAGGCTTCCGTACGCCAATGTGTCCAGAGATTTGACAATACCAGGTCGGTAAGCGTCCGCATAATTTGGACTATTAATGCCTGCGATGAAAGATTCCTTCTTCGTCAGTTTTCCAAAATATTTTGCTTCCAGCAATGTGTCCTGATTCAAAGTGAAGATCGCGTTGAACTTCGATAGGAATGTCGTTACTTGGACTTCTGGGTTGTCAGTGAGTTCGAAAGACTGAGCGCTAAAGCCTAGCGTCATGTCACCGAACATTCGATGCAACGCTTGCGTCAGGTTGCGGAGATTTTGTTCAGCTTGCGGTGACCAGTTCTTCTCGCCCCGTTCTTGGAGCTCATACTGTTCTTGAAGCGCGGCCAGGGACTCTCCGAACCCTAGCCCATTGTTCCTATCCGTCCAGAGCAGCGCTCTAAGAGAGTCGTCGGTGTGGCCGCTCGCCAAAAGATATTCGAACGCTTCGTCGGCGAGCCAGCCGCCCCAATTTCGAGTGAATCCTGCACCGGTTAAAAGGATGTGCTGTTGCATGGGATAAACCGTACTTTGGGGCAGCGATATTTTACTCAAACTCCGTCATGGAAGGGATGGGTTAAACAAGCGAAGCCCGAAGCCCGAAAGAGCGCTGCAACATATCGACCCGACTTCAGCGCGTGTTCATGTGGGCTAGGGGCTTTTTCCGCGCGGCACAGCGCCGCGCGGCTGCTGTAAGGGCGGGGGTCGGATTGGGCGGATTCTCCAACAGCTCCAGCACGCGCTTGCTGTCACGCGCGCTGAGTATGATTCGGGTGCCGGTGACCGCCATCGCATGCTCCCATTCGGCTAAAATCATGTAAGGAGTTTTCCAGGCACAGCAAGCAGGCTGGAGTGCTATCTACAACGGCGCCAGAGAGGCTTTGAGGCCTGCGCCCCCTCCACCGCGCTTCGCGCAGTCCCCCTCCCCCGCTGCGTTTTACTCCGCGAGGGAGGAGGATGGTCACTTGCTTGTAAGACGCCGTATCGCGCATAAGGCCCCCGATCCTCATGAATTGAGGCCTTGCATGGTTACCGTCGCCCAAAAAAAAGGTTTGCGCAGTCCATCCGCGCTCGTCGATGCGCATTTGACTGGCCGTGACAGGCTCGCGACGCTGGAGCAAGTCGCCGCGCGCTATGCGGTCGCGATCACTCCCGTGATGGCTGACTTGATCGATCCCGGCGACCCGCGTGATCCGATCGCGCGGCAATTCGTACCCGACGCGCGCGAGCTTGAGCAAAGTCCGCAGGAAAGCCGCGATCCGATCGGCGATGATGCGTTCAGCCCGGTCGAAGGCATCGTCCATCGCTATCCCGACCGGGCGCTCTTAAAGATCGTGAACGCTTGCGCGGTCTATTGCCGATTCTGCTTTCGTCGCGAAATGGTGGGGCCGGGGAGGGGAGGATTGTCGCCGGCCGCGCTTGCGGGCGCGCTCGATTACATCCGTGCTCATCCGGAAATCTGGGAAGCGATCTTGAGCGGCGGCGATCCGCTCGTGCTTTCGGCGCGGCGGATCAAGGATGTGGTCGGCTCACTTGCCGCTATCGATCACGTTAAGGTGATCCGGGTGCATACCCGCGTGCCGGCTGTCGCGCCGGAGCGCATATCGGGCGCCTTAGTCCGCGCGCTGCGAGCGCAGGACAAGGCGACCTTCGTGGTCTTGCACGTCAATCATCCCCGCGAATTGACCAAAAAGGCCCGCGCTGCCTGCGCGCGCTTGATCGATGCCGGCATTCCGATGCTGTCCCAGTCGGTGCTGTTGCGCGGGGTGAACGACGACGCCGAAACGCTCGGCACGCTGATGCGTTCGCTGGTCGAGTGCCGCATCAAGCCTTATTATCTGCATCACGCCGATCTGGCGCCCGGCACGGCGCATATGCGGACGACGATTGCCGAAGGTCAGGCGCTGATGCGTGAGCTCCGCGGCCGCTACTCTGGCCTGTGCCAGCCAGGCTACGTGCTCGACATCCCGGACGGTCATGGCAAATCGCCGATCGGCCCGAACTATCTCAGCGAAGACGGCACTGTGGTTGAAGATTTTCAGGGACGGCGGCATCGCTATCCGCCGCGCGCGTGAACACTCAAATACCGTTTAAACGCTACGCGGCGGCCTGCTCCGGCGCTGCGAAAAACACGGTCGTCTCGAATCCATAACCGCAGGCTTCGCACGACCAGCTATGGCGAACGCTTCGTTCGCTGACGTGTTCCGACCAATCGGGCGCCAGCAGCCAACCGCTGCACTGCGGACAAATGTTTCTGTCGTAAGTCGCAAGACGTGCGCGTGCGGTGTCGTTGTGCACTGTTTTCTCTCCCTGCCTCACCCCTCCTGAAGCGGTACGCTAGGCAGAATCTGTGGCATCTCCATGACCCCGATGAGTCACAAAGCCGACGGTGCGCCGCAAAATTTTCGTGCGCAGCGCACAACAAAACCACTCAGGCCTGCTGACGCTTCGAGGAACAAAGCCAGTGAACATGGCGAACAATTAATTACCCGGCCATCGGGTGGAAAGCTTACGCGGCTTAGCCTTGTCGATGTTCGCAAGCGTCTTGAACCCTTTGGACCCTTCTCGGCCCACAACAACAAAGAGGAGCGTGTCATGAAATCTTTGATCACCACTGCAATGCTCGCGACTTCGCTGGCGCTGATCGGAACCACCGCAATGGCGGCTCCGAGCCCGGCCAACCCGGTTCCCGGGTACGCGCAAGCCTCGCAAGCGCACGCCCCGCTCCAGTTCGCGGCCCGGAGGGCGCTGCCCGGCGGCCGGCTCAATGTCGATGTCGCGCAGTTCGTCCGCGGTATGCTTGGCGGCGGGCCGGTCCCGTACGCCAACTTGGTGCGGGATGTTCACACCCTGCGCGGCTCCGGCGGCGGGTCCTACGATTGGTCTTCTTCGCCCTCCTATGATTCCAGCGCGTCAGCAGGCTGCGCATCTTGCGACGCGCAGGCGGCATCCGATGCTGAAAATCAGGCGATTCAGCAGATGAACGACACCAATGCCCTGAATGCCTCGATGGCCGCGGCCGAACAGCAAAATGACGCGGCGAACGCCGCCACGCTGCAGACGGAGATTAACGCCGGCATGTAAGGGTGCCGACGAACCCGACAAGAGTGGTGTAGTGCGTGCGACGAAGGGCGTCGGCGTCAAGCCGGCGCCTTTCTCTTTCTATGCGCCGGTTGGCTGGTCCCGCGCCGTGCGGGTGCGCTGCCGGATGAGCCATTTCGACCGGCCACGTTGTGGCGGCGACGTCCACATCGCCTCGAAACGCGTCGGCCTCGTCAACTGCGACGCACCGCTCGACGGCATCGTGGTGCCGTTTTAATTGCAGCCTTCGGTCGCGATACTACAATCTTCATCCAATAGGCGGCATGGAGGTGGTGATCGTGGCCTACACACAGATTCTGTATGAAGTTGACGGACCGGTCGCGACCATCACGCTCAATCGGCCAAAAACATTTAACGCGATCCTGCCGCAGCTCGAGGATGAACTACACCAGGCGCTCGATGAGGCCGACGCGGATAGGAAAGTGCGCGCCATCATCCTTACCGGGTCGGGCAACGCGTTCTGTGCCGGCTACGATATGGCGACCGGCCGCGAATCCGACCCGAACCCGCAAGATCCAAGCGGCAAGGCCGTTGGCGAGTACATCGAATACTGGTGGCTTCACGACAGCCGCGTGGTCGAAAAGCTGATGCATATTTGGCAGCTGGCCAAACCCGTGATCGCCGCCGTCAACGGCTACGCCATGGGCGGCGGCTTTTGGTATCAGATCGCCTGCGACATCACCATCGCTTCGGAGCGCGCCGTTTTTGCCCAGCCGGAAGTCCGGCACATTTCCAACACGACGTTTCTGTTCGCTGCCTTGTGCGGATGGAAGGTGGCGAACCGCTACGCGCTTACTGGTGACCATATCGATGCGCGGGAAGCATTGCGTATCGGTCTCGTCAACGAAGTGGTGCCGCACGACCAACTGATCCCCCATGCCCGCCGCCTCGCCGAGCGCATCGCGATGGTGCCGGAAGCTTCGGTGCGGATGAACAAGGCCATCACCATGCGTGGCCTGCAAACCGCCGGTGTGCTGAGCGGCATGAATCTCAACGCCGCATTGTCGGCGATGGCGCACACCTCGCATGGGCCGGAACGGGACAAACTGTTCGCTGCGCAAAAGCAGGGTGGCATACGCGGCTTTTTGGATGAACGCGACACGCCGTTTTTGCCCGAGCCGTTCGGCCCGAAATCCAAGCCGAGAGCTTGAGTCCCATCCGAGGCTTGCGGTCCTAACGATTGGTGCGGCGGCGGAGCCGCTCGAGGACTTCATCGCCGGTCATGACGTCGCCGAACTGCTGGATCATGTTCTCCAGTGCGGAGCGATGTTCGTCGTCGGACAAAGCCGCGCAACAGTCCGAGACCATCACCACCTTGAAGTCGAGCATCATGGCGTCGCGAGCGGTCGCCTCGCAGCAGATATTGGTCTTGGTCCCGGCAACGAGAACGGTGTCGATATCGAGGCTGCGCAGCAATCGTTCGAGGCCTGAAGAACCGGCTATCAGCGCGCTATAGCGGTTCTTGATGACCTTGGTGTCGGCCGGATCGACGGTCAATCCCGACCAGACTTGCTGGCGACCGGGCGCCAGGCTTTGCTTCGTTTTCTCCCTGACGTCGTCGGCGACGATGTAATTGAAAAACAATTCCCAGTCGCTGCGTCCGCCGGTCTGTGAATTGGCGTGCAACACCCAGATGATGGGTACGCCGATCTTTCGCAATTCTCCGGTCAGCTGGTTGATCGGCTCGACGATGTCCCTCGATCCCGCCACTTCGGCCGGCGCGCCGGGGGCGCAGAACAGTTCCTGCATGTCGATGATGACGAGAGCGGTGCGCCTCGGATCGAGTTCCTCGAACCAGTGATAGCGACCGCGCCGCGCGAGGACGCGATCAATGATTTCCTGACGAACGTTCACGTCATGCATCGCATCCTCGACAGTGGCCTGAGTTCCTATGCCGCGACGATGTCCTCAAGGAAAGGGTCCTCCGGCAGCGCCGTTTCGGTATCCAGCAAATGTCCGTATTGGGGACACGCGAAGCGCCGCAGCGCCACGCGCGGCTCCACGTTGCTGCCGGCGCCCGAAAAATCCGGCGGCGTCGAGAGCGTCTTGCCGAGATGCGCCGGCTCTCCGGCGGCAAACACGATGGTGTCGGTGCAGGTCCCGCCGACATCGGTCGCCACCATGTATTTGCGTTTTACGTCGCTCATCGGCATCTTACGGGTAACGGCCGTGGGTAGCCAAAACAAGCGCGTGTGTCGCCACCCGGGCTCCGTCGTGCTGCAACCTTCGTTGTGTAAGTGAAGCAACAAACAATCCGTAGGTGAGCCGATGAAAAAGCCGCGCAAGAAAGTCAGCAATCCGCGCACCGTCGCGCCGCCCCTCAAGCCCTACTATTCCAATGCGGTACGCGTTTCGAGCGGCCCGCTGCTGTTTGTCGCCGGCCAGATTGCGGTCGACAAAGCCGGCAAGGTGGTCGGGAAGGGCGACCTGCGCGCGCAGGCCGTCCAGGTTCTGGAGAACATCCGCGCTATTCTCGTCGCCAACAAAGCGGATATGAAGGACATCGTGCAGGTCACGGTCTATGTCACCGACATGCGGGCATTTCATGACCTTGTCGATATCCGCATGAAGTATTTTCCCAAGGACGGTCCGACGAGCGTCATCGTCGAAGTCTCGAAGCTCGCCTTGCCGGAGCTCCAAATCGAAATCTCCGCCATCGCCGCGGTCTGACCGCGGCCTCACAGCACCGGCCACCGCGACTGCGGCTTGACGTTGGCGCGCGCCGCAAGTTTCGGCGCGAGCTCCCGGCAACGGGCGTGCACTTCGGCAAGATCGAGCGTCGTCAGCTGCCGGTTTTCCATAAGGATGCGGCCGTCGACGATGGTGGTATCCACGCTGTCGCCGCTCGCCGTGTACACGAGGCTGTAGACGTAGTTGTAGGTCGGCACCCATTCCGGCCGGTCGGTGTTGACCAGGATCAGATCGGCCTTCATGCCCGGCGCCAGCGCGCCAATGTCGTTCTGCCAGCCGGTAGCGCGATGGCCAGAGAGCGTCGCCATCTCCACCACCTCTTCCGCCGTGATGACTTCGGGGTCGATCTTGGCATCCTTCGGCAGCGTCGCGGCGAGGTACATCGAGCGAAACATGTCCTTGTGGTCGCCGGAATTGACGCCGTCGCAGCCAAGGCAAACCGTGACGCCCTTGGCGCGCATTTCCAGGAAATGGCTCATCTGCGTCGTGCCCTTGGCGAGCTTGAGCGCTGCGGGCGGGTTCTGGCACACCTTGGTGTCCGTTTCCGCGAGCATGTCGACTTCAAAGGCATCGACCGCGGTCATGTGGTTCAGATAGACGTTCGGGCCGAGCGCGCCGATCCGGTACATATGCTCGACCGGCCGGTGGCCGGTGGCCTTGAGCTCGCTCGCCACTTCCTCCCGCGAGCTTGCCTTGTGCATCAGGGTGAAGGTGCCGTAGCGGTCGGCGATCGCCTTGGCGCCGAGCATCAAATCGTCCGAGCAGGTGCCAACGCCTTCGATGGTGGCGAAACATTTGATGCGGCCGTCGGCGATGCCGTCGAACGCCTTGATGTTGCTTTCGGTCAGGTCGAGGGCCTGCTGCAACGTCATTTTCTTGAAATATTCAGGGCACTTGTGGCCGTCGGGGCCGGCGTGATCCCACACCCAGCTTCCGGTGGTAGCGCGGATTCCGGTTTCCTCGATGGCCTTGATGGTGGTGTTGAGCCACATGCAGCCGGGCTCGACAAAGCAGGTCGTGCCTGAGCGGATCATTTCCGCGATCAGACACTTCGAGTACCAATACTCGTCCTCCTCGGTGATTGCCGCCATGTAGGGGTAGCACCAGAACTTGAGCCAATCGCTGGTGCGAAGCGTATCGGGAATGAGACCACGGGCGATCTCGCCAAGATGGGCGTGGCCGTCCACCAGACCGGGCATGACCAGCCGCAGCGACGCGTCGATCGTCTTGGTGCCTTTGTAACGGTTGCGCAGGTCGCTAGTCTTGCCAACCGCGACAATGCGGTCCTTGCCGATGGCGACGGCGCCATCGGTGATGATGTGCCGGTCATTGTTGAGGGTGAGCACAATGCCGTGCTCGATCAAGATATCGACGGTCTCCATCGTCCCCTCGTTTGTCTGACTGGCCTGACGGCGTTGGTTACTTAATCGGCGAGAACGGCGCCGGAACCAAAATGCGCGTTTCCATCTTCAAGATGATGTCCGGCGACTGCTTCAGGTACGCCTGCCAGTCCGCGTTCGCGGCCAGCACGGCGCGCCGCCGTTCGCGCTCGGCGAGCAAGTCGTAGCCCCACATGTGCACGATCTGATTGAGTTCGCCGATTTCAGTATGAAAATAGCCGATCAGGTTGCCCAGTATCGGCTGCTGGATTTTCAGCCCGCGGGCGCTGTAGTCCTGGTAATAGAGCGCAACCGTCCCCGGTTTCAGCGTGTAGCAGCGTTCCTCGACGATCATAACAGCCCCTTTCTGTTGTCATTCATCCAGCCGCCGGCTGGCCGGCATCAAACCATCACATCGCCGCCGGCCGGGCACAGCGTCTGCCCGGTGAAATAATCGCCATCCTTGGTGGCGAGAAACAGCGCGGTAGAAACCACGTCCTCGACTTCGCCGACGCGACCGAGCGGGTAGCCGCCGACGATGGAGTCGCGCACGTCCTCCGGCATGAAGTTATAGAGGTCGGTGCGAATGATCGCGGGCGCGATGCAGTTGACGTTGATGCCATCGTGGCCGACTTCGCGCGCCAAAGCGCGGGTAAAGCCGATCATGCCGGCCTTGGCGGCCGACATGTGGGTAAACTCCGCGCCGCCGGTCACGCCAAACGTGCCGCTCATATTGATGACTTTGCCGCTCTTCTGCTTGAGCATGTGCGGAATGGTGAAACGCGTGCACAGGAACATGCCGCGCAGATGCACCTTGATCATGTCGTCCCAGGTTTCGACCGACATTTCGGCGAGCTTGTGGGAATTGAGCATCCCGGCATTGTTGACGAGGATGTCGATCTTGCCGAATTTCTTGATGGCCGTGTCGATCATGCGGATTACATCGTCGACTTCGCCGATATTGGCGCGAACGGCGATGGCGTCACTGCCGTGTTTTTTGATCGCGTCGACGACTGCGTTCGCTGACTTCTCATCCTTGAGATAGTTCACGACGATGTTGGCGCCTTCGGCGGCGAAGCCTTCAGCAATGCCGCGGCCCAGGCCGCGGCTTCCCCCTGTCACCAGCGCGACCTTGCCCGCCAGTTTTCCAGTACCGCTCATGCTGTGGCTCCCTTTACTGCGCGAGTTTTTCGGTAGTGCCCTTCCATCGCCGCCACTGACCGCGATCGACGGCGGCGAGAAATCCGAACACGATGGTGTTGAAAAGCATCGGCTCTTCGAGATTCATCAGATGCCCCGTGCGCGGCAGCACGCAAAGCGCTGCTTCCGGCAGCGTGGCCTTGAGAAACAGGTTCGGTTCGAGGCAGGGCGTATCGTCGTCACCAGTGAGCAGCAGGACCGGCACTCTAAGCTCACGCAACGCATCAGCAAGATGCCAGAGCGATGGCCGGGCTGCGAGCACGCCCCGTAGCGTCATGGCCATGCCGGCCACCGAATGCTCACTAAGCTGCGCCGCAAAGCGGCACCAGCCGGCCTCGTCCTTGGCGCGCAGGCATTGCGCGTAACTGCTTGCAGCAAGCTCTCGGGCAAAGGCTGTCATGCCGATGGCTTCAGCATGATCGGCTTCGCGCCGCATGGAATTGCCGTATTCGGGCTGCTGGTCCGGCTTGGCGCCATAGCCGACGCCGGCGATGGTGAGCGAGCGGGCGAGTTGCGGGTAGCGAAGGCCGAAGTGCAGCGCGGCAAAGCCGCCCATGGAGAGCCCGACCACATGCGCCGGACCGCCGGCGACGGCGCGCACGACATCAGCGAGATCTTCAGCAGCGCGGTTTTGGTTATACGCATCGACGGAAGCGGGCACCTCGGATGGCGGATAACCACGCGCGCAATAGATCGTGCAGCGGTAGTAGCGCGAGAAGAAGCCGACCTGCGCATCCCAACTGCTAGCGTCGCCGGAAAATTCGTGCGCGAACACCAGCGGTTCGCCGCTCCCGACCGTGCGGACCTCAAGTTTGATCCCGTCGGACGTGGTGATCATTGGAGCATGTCGGACGCGTTGCGATGCTGTGTTTTGCGAGTGCTTCTAACTCGCCTGAAGAATTTTGGCGGCCGTGAGCGCATAGATCCGCGTTGCCGCTTCGATGTCGCTCAGCGCCAACAATTCATTCGGCTGATAGACCGGCTCGCCGCCGGGGCCAAAGATCACGGTCTCGCACAGGGTGCCGAAGCTCGCCGTATCGCCAAGCCAGGAGCCGCCGCGGAAAGTGACCGGCTTGCCCATCACCGTTTCCCAGGCGGATTTCAGCGCGACCACGATGGGGGCTTTTGGATCGACCATAAAGGAATCTTTCACGTCCGCATCGACCATCTCCAACACGATCTGCGGATCGCGCGCCTTGGCGCGTTGCAGAGCGCCCTCGATGATCCCTTTCACTTCCTCGATCGGAACACCCGGCTGCGGGCGGGTATCGACGCGGATAGTACAGCGGTCCGGAATCATGGAAGGGCCGCCGGGAAACAGTCCACCATAGATGCGGCCGACCGCGGTGTAGAGTTCCGGTCCGACGAGGTCTTTCATGTCCTGCGGGATGTTCGGAAAATATTTGAGCTTGGAGATTTCCTCGACCACGGGGAGCATTTTCTCGATGGCGTTGATGGCTTTGTACTTGTGGCAGGTATGAGCCGAGTGCCCGACGGTGGAAATGTCGAAATAATAACGGCCGCGATGAGCGATGTAGATTTGCATGTCGGTGAGTTCGGCCAGCACGCAGTGATCGAACTTGTGCCGCCGAAACAGATCGATGCTGCCGGTCTGCTGGCCCATGTGATCGGCGACCGCGACGAAGGTAATCTTGCCTTTGAAATCGACGCCGCTGTCGATCATGGTCATGATGCCACCGACCAAAGAACCGAGCCCGGCCTTCATGTCCATGACGCCGTGGCCGTAGAGCCGGCCGTTCTCGATCGCGCCATCGAACGGATCGCGTTGCCAGCCTTCGCACACCGGCTTGGTGTCGAGATGCCCGGTGAAGAGCAGGCTCGGTCCCGGTTTGCCGCTGTCCACCTCCCATAAAGTGTTGAGGCGGCCCTCATAGGTCTTCTCGCACCAGACTTTGCCGACCTTGAGCGACTTGAGCCGCGCTTCCAGATCCCGGGCCAGCGCATCTTCTTTGCCGTTGGTGCTATCGATCCGCACCATCTCCTGGGTGAGGCCGATCGCGGTTTCGGCCGCAGTCGACGCATCGAGCTTATCCAGCGTTTGGGTGTTCATTGTTTTTCTCCGGTGGGTCCGGTGTGAATGTCGTCGACGAACAGTGCGGCGCCGCGCAGCAGCCGGTTATCCTCCTTGCGCAGCGGGGGAGGCATCTCAGCCGTCATGAACGCTACGGCTTCATGGCGGAAAGTGCGGCCCGCTGCTTGCCGCTGTCGTCAAAGTTCTCCGGCCGCAGCCACGCTTCGAATCTGGCTTTTCGCGCCGGCCATTCGTGATCGAGCATGGCGAACCACGCCGTATCGCGGTTGCGGCTCTTCTGGATCATGTGCTGACGAAAGATGCCTTCGAAGGAAAATCCTAGACGTAACGCGGCGCGGCGGGAAGGTTCGTTCAATGCATTACATTTCCATTCGTAACGCCGATAATTGAGGTCCTCGAAGATGTGTTTGGCCATCAGATACATCGCTTCAGTGGCGGCGGCCGAACGGGCAAGCGAGGCCGTGTAAAAGATATTGCCGACTTCGATCACGCGGTGCTCTGGAGCCATCCGCATGTAGGACGCATGCCCGCTGGCGCGGCCGCTGGCATTGGCAATGATCGTAAAGGAGAGCGGATCGTCCGATGCGGTAAGCTTGTCCAGATAGGCGCGAAACGGTGCGCGGTCGCCGAACGGTCCGGCGCCCATGTAAAGCCAAAGCTTTTCCCGATCAGGACCATGCGTGCCTTCGTACAGCGCTTCTGCATGGGTCGCCGGGTCGAGTGGAACCACGGTTGCCAGCCGTCCGCGCAGGGTCGCGCGCTTTGGCCGTTGTGCCGCCGAAGCGTCCACTTCCGTGCCAATCGGCAGCCCCGCAGTGGGGTGTGTAACGCTGTTAGCCCGGGTCATTTTCGGCGCATCAATCAGCGTTCGCCAAAGCAAAGAGGGCTTCGGCCAGAACACGCGTTCCGTCGAGCGCGTCCTGCTCGCGGATGCTTTCGACTTCGTTGTGGCTGATGCCGTCCTTGCAGGGGATGAAGATCATGGCGGCGGGGCAGATGTAATGCAGGTAGCGGGAATCGTGGCCGGCAAACGACAGGATATCCATCCAGGGCACGCCGAGCGCGGTGGACGCCGACCGGGTAGTATCGCGGATCGGCGTTGGAAATTCGAGCGGCGGATCGCGCACCAGCCCTTCACCGACACTTGGCAGCGCCCGCGCGACTTTTCGCAAATCTCCGGGGTTGTATCGCCCAGTTTGCGCAGCGTGGCTGCGTCCGGGTGTCGAAGATCGAGCGAAAAGATCACGCGCCCGGGAACGATGAACGGCGCGTTGGGGGTGACGGTAAACACGCCGATGGTGAAACGCACAATATCGGCGTCGTCCCACATTGCATGCTGCAGCGCGCTCACAATGGCGACCGCGGAGACCAGGCGTCGCGCCGTATGCTGCGCGACGATGTGCCGGCGTGATTTTCCTCACCGTCGACTTGGACGCGAAACGTCCGTCTGCCCTGCATGCCGGTGACAACGCCGATGGTCTTGCTGGGGCTTCACGGATCATCTGTTCGGAGCGAGCTATGTTCTGTTCACGCGTTCCCGAACAATTCATCTGCAAGAGAGCTAGACGAACCGTCATTTCGTAATGCCTGCTACTACGCCGAATGCATAATATACAATCTAGCTAATCGGGTATACAAGAGAGTTGCCGCTAGTAGAGAAATAAGACTGCGGATGAGGTTCTACTCTGCAGTTGAACAGCAGCGAGTCCGCGATGATGTCAATCATGACCAAGCCTGTTACCCGGGACGGCGTTCGCAAAGCCGAGAGCAATGACGCGCCCATTATTCGCTCGGACCGCGTGCGGCGACAGATCGCTGATCAAATCATTTCCGGGGTGCTGCGGCCCGGCGAGGAACTGGATGAGAAAAAGTTGGCCGAGGCATTCAACGTGTCGCGTACACCGGTGCGCGAAGCTCTCCGGCAGTTGGCGGCCGCTAATCTCGTTGAATGGCGCCCGCATCAGAGCGCCGTCGTTGCGAAAATCACGCCTTCAAAAATGGTGGAGATGTTCGAGGTGATGGCCGAGCTTGAGGGATTCTGTGGCCGCCTGGCCGCGCGCCGCATGACGCCTGCCGAGCACTCCGTTTTGATTTCGATTCAAAAGAAATTCCGGCCTTACGTCGATGCCAGAGATCGGGAAGGATATCACGAACTGAATAAATCATTTCACGACGCAATCTACGCCGGTGCGCACAACGACTATCTCAAGGAACAAGCTGCTGCGCTCTATGGACGGCTTTCGCCATACCGCGCCTATCATTTGAAGCGGCCCGACGCTCTGCGCCGCGCCTCCAATGAGCATGAAGCGATTGTTGACGCGATTATTGCGGGTGACGGCGATGAGGCGCACCGGCTTCTGGTGAACCACGTAAGTCTGAGCAACGAACTTTTCTCCGACTTGGTGGCGGCATTGAGCAGCGCTGAAACCGTTTCGACGCGTTAGTCGTCAAGCCGCGGCAGAAGCCGGCGAAATGCGTAAGGTAATGATTGCGGTACAATATGTCGGCTAAGCGACAGATGCGCCGATACAAACGGCGCGACGGCGTTTGCGGGGTTGCCACGCTTTCGAGAAGCAGATAAATTTTGTGGCGTCGGAGACGTTAGAACGGGGGACAGGGTAATCATGCGTCAGCTTTCCTGCCACAGCTTCTGCTCTCGCCGCTACACTGTAGCCTGCTGAGAGGGTTGACGGTTTTCTGACAGCCAAATGCTTTTGACACGCACGCTCGCGTCAGCGGCGCTTTGCCTTGCGTTGCTGTCCCCAGTCCATGCCGGGCCGACCGGCCTCATGGTTGCTTCCGTCTACTGGGAGGGTAACCGCGTCGCGACCGGGAGAAAATTCAACCCGCACGGGATGACGGTTGCTCATCGCAGTCTGCCGTTCGGCACCCGCCTCGTGGTCAGCTACGGACGCAACGTGGTTGAGGTCGTCGTTAACGATCGCGGCCCCAATGTTCGCGGGCGGGAGATCGACCTTGCACTCGGTGCCGCTCAAGCGCTGCATTTCCCAGGCTTGGGTAAAGTCCGCGTTGCGTACTGGCCCCCGCTGCCGCGCCCGCGGCCCGAACAGCCGTGATCTTATTCCCGGCTTTCCAAACCGATTTAACGTCAGCGCGAAGTTGGTGACCTGACGGCTTTCGCGTGAGCGAAAGTTCTCCGAAACCCACCGCGCACAAGCGGAACGGCTCTCGACCCGTCGCTTGCATGCCGAAAAGTCACTGACGTCTAGCTACCAGCGAATATACGGCATTACGGGAGCCGAATTGAGGCCGACGAAAGCGCTATCTATCGGCAGAGATTTCAGATATCGACGTTGATTCCGTACAGCGGGTGCCGTCGGCAGCCGACGTATCGTTATCCGTGCGCCATGAGGCCCGAGCGCCTTGGCCGTCGGGCCTATCCGCCGCTCGATCGAAAAGGAACGCCGCGTGCAGGTTCTCGTCCGTGACAACAATGTCGACCAAGCCCTCAAGGTGCTGAAGAAGAAGATGCAGCGCGAGGGTGTCTTCCGCGAAATGAAGCTCCGCGGCCATTACGAAAAGCCCTCTGAGCGAAGAGTCCGGGAGAAGGCGGAAGCGATCCGCCGCGCCCGCAAGCTCGCCCGCAAAAAGCTGCAGCGCGAGGGTTTGCTGCCGATGAAGCCTCGGGCAGTCCCTGGTGCGGCCCCCGGACGAAGCGGCCCCCCGCGCGCGCCCCGCTTCTGATCTCGGAACAACCGTAATCGACAAGCCCGCTGAAAAACTTGATCTAAAAGCTCAGCACTGTCGTCGGCAACATCTTGGGATGCATGGGAAGCAAGATGAAGATGACGCCACAGAAGAAAGAGCTACTGGTGAAGGAGGGTCCCGAGATCCGGTCCGATAGCCTTTCTGAAGCAGCCGTCCAGCAGCTGATCGGCAGCGCCAAGAAGCGCGGCTACGTCACGTTTGATCAGCTCAACGCCGTGCTACCCGCGAAGAAAGCCAATTCGGAGCGGATCCAGGATATCCTGTCGATTTTCGAAGAAATGGGCGTCGATTTGGTCGAGGGGGATGAGACCAAGCCTGACGAGACCAAGCCTCACGCAAAG
Source organism: uncultured Alphaproteobacteria bacterium (assembly GCA_963844545.1). GTDB lineage: Bacteria > Pseudomonadota > Alphaproteobacteria > Rhizobiales > Xanthobacteraceae > BOG-931. The sequence continues at coordinate 35,324 of CAWJOX010000004.1, forward strand.
GCGACGACCGGCGAGGACCCGGAGCAGGAATCCGAGGGCGGCAATGAGCTGGTTGAAGTCCGGCAACGGCCGGTCCCGGCCAAGTCCGGGGCCAAGGAACTGGCCGAGCGCAGCGATGACCCGGTGCGCATGTATCTCCGCGAAATGGGCTCGGTGGAACTGCTTTCGCGCGAGGGCGAGATTGCCATTGCCAAGCAAATCGAGGCTGGCCGTGAGGCGATGATCGCCGGGCTCTGCGAAAGTCCGCTCACCTTCCAGGCCATTATCATCTGGCGGAACGAACTCAACGACGGCAAGGTTCTGCTGCGCGACATCATCGACCTCGATGCCACCTATGCCGGTACTGGCGCTACTGCGATGCCTACACCGGCGATCGGGTCTGACGGACAGTTGATTGTGGACGTCGCCGTCGCCGACCAGGCCGGGCCGCCGCAGATGCGGGCGCCGGCCACTGCGCCAGCCGCTCCGACACCCTTTAAGCCGGCTGGCGCAAGCTCGGCCGGCGGGGAGACGGCTGCCGCCGGGACCATCGGCGAGAGCAACTTGGATGATGACGACGACGATATGGAAAACTGGCTCTCGGTCGCCGCAATGGAGGCGGAACTCAAGCCCAAGGTGATCGAGACCTTCGACACCATCGCCGACACCTACAAGCGCCTGCGCCGGCTACAGGATCAGGATATCCAATTCCAGCTCAAAAGGCAGTCGCTCTCGCCCGCGCAGGAACGCAACTATAAGAAGCTGAAGATCGAGATCATCGGCGAGGTGAAATCGCTGCGGTTGAACCAGGCGCGCATCGATGCACTGGTCGAGCAACTCTACGACATCAACAAACGCCTCGTCGGCTGCGAGGGCCGCCTGATGCGGCTCGCCGAGAGCCATGGCGTGGCGCGCGAGGATTTCCTCAAGAACTATCTGGGTTCTGAGCTCGACCCGCACTGGCTCAACCGCGTGTCGAAGCTTTCGGCCAAAAGCTGGAGCAGCTTTGCCGCCAAAGACAGGGACCGGGTCAAGCAGCACTGCCGCGAGATCCACGCGCTCGCCGGCGAGACCGGGCTCGAGATCGGCGAATTTCGAAAGATCGTGCAGATCGTGCAGAGGGGCGAGCGTGAAGGCCGGCAGGCCAAGAAGGAGATGGTGGAGGCGAACTTGCGCCTCGTCGTCTCGATCGCGAAGAAATACACCAATCGCGGCCTGCAGTTCCTCGACCTCATCCAGGAAGGCAACATCGGCCTGATGAAGGCGGTCGACAAGTTCGAGTACCGGCGCGGTTACAAGTTCGCGACCTACGCTACCTGGTGGGTCCGTCAGGCGGTCAGCCGCTCGCTCGCCGATCAGTCGCGCACCATCCGTGTGCCCGTTCACATGATCGAGACGATCAACAAGATCGTGCGCACAAGCCGGCAGATGCTCGGCGAGATCGGCCGCGAACCGACACCGGAGGAACTCGCCAAGAAGCTCCACATGCCGCTCGAGAAGGTCCGCAAGACCTTGAAGATCGCCAAGGAACCGCTGTCGCTGGAAACGCCGATCGGCGAGGAGGGGGACAGCCACCTCGGCGACTTGATCGAGGACACCAACGCGATCCTGCCGATCGACGCCGCGATCCAGTCGAACCTGCGCGAGACGACGACGCACATGCTGGCTTCACTGACGCCGCGCGAGGAGCGCATCATCCGCATGCGCTTTGGCCTCGGCATGAACAGCGATCACACACTGGAGGAAGTTGGCCAACAGTTCTCGGTGACGCGTGAGCGAATTCGGCAGATCGAGGCCAAGGCACTGCGGAAGCTCAAGCACCCGAGCCGATCAAGTGCACTGAGGAGTTTTCTCAGCAGTTGAAGTGCTGGGGCGGGTTCTCTAGGACGCGATCCTGACGATCGGTTCACGTCGTCAGCGAAAGGCACTTTCCGCCTGCGCTGGCGCCGACATCGTCTTGGAGAATGCACACCGTCTCACACGCTGGTGCCGATGTAGGCGGAAATCACCGCCGGATCGCGTCGTACGACTTCGGGTACGCCGTCGGCGATGACCCGCCCGGCATCGAGAACCGTGATCCATTCCGCCAGCGTCATGACAAACCGCATGTGATGTTCGACGAGCAGAACCGTTACGCCTGCGCGCTGAATCTGGCGCACAACGCCGGTGAGGTCCTCGACCTCGGACGGGTTCATCCCTCCGGCGGGCTCGTCGAGCAAAAGAAGTCGCGGCCGGCTCGCCAGTGCGCGGGCGATCTCCACGCGGCGCTGATCAACCAAGGTCAGTTGATCGACGACGTGGTTGCCAAGCGCCTCCATGCCGACGAATTGCAGCGCTTCTTGCGCTTGCCGGGTTACGGCATCGCGATCGCGGAATGGCAGGACAAGATCGACAACATCGCTCCACGTCCCGGTACCGGTCTGTGCATCGCTGCCGATCATGACGTTTTCAAGCACGGAGAGACCCTTGAACAGGCGGACGTGCTGAAAGTTTCGGGCGATGCCCATCGCATGAATCGTGTCCGGGCGGCGGCCGGTATAAGCTTGGCCGGCGAACGCGACATCCCCGCTTGTTGGCGCGATGACTCCGCTGATGATATTCAACAACGTGCTTTTGCCGGCCCCATTGGGGCCGATCAGGGCGTGGATGCGCCCCTCAACCACCTCGCAGCTCACGTTGCTCAGCGCCAAAAAGCCGCCAAACCGCTTCGATACGTCGTCGACGCGAAGTATGGCGGTCATCGACGCGTCCTGATGGCGCCTACCAAGCCGTCCGGACGCCAAAGCGCGGCGGCTATCAGGAGGGCGCCAAAGAACGTCATCCGCCAATCCTGAAGGAAGCGAAATATTTCAGGGGTCAGCGTCGCCACCGCTGCGCCCGCTACGGGACCCAGCGGATTGGCAATTCCGCCAAGGACTATGAACAGAAACGCATCGGCGGAACGCAAAAAGCCGAATTGGGCTGAATCGATGAACAGCGTGTAGTGCGCGTAGAAGGCGCCGGCGACGCCCGCTATGAAAGCTCCAACCGCGAATGCCGCAAGCTTCGCGCGCACGACATTGACGCCCATCGCCTGGGCGGCAACTTCGTCGGCATGGATGGCGATCATGGCGCGACCGATGCGCGCGTAGCGAAGCCGCCATGCGACCAGGCCGGTGACGAGGCAGGCGGACGCCACCCAGGCGAAATTCGTGTAGGGCGCCATTCCGCCAATACCGCTGGCACCGCCGGTGTAGCTGAAATTGAGAAAAAAGACGCGCACGATCTCGCCGAAGCCGAGCGTGAGGATGATCAGGTAGATGCCGCGAATCCTGAATGGCGGGAATGCCGACGACAATGCCGCTCAACGCCGCAAGCAAACCGCCTACGCCAACCGCAATCGAAAACGGCACGCCGTCTTTGGTCAGCACCGCGCTGGCATACGCGCCGATCGCCATGAAGCCGCCCTGGCCGAGCGAGATCAATCCGGCGGTCATCGGGACATAGAGGCTGAATGCCATCAGCACATTGATGCCGAAAAAAATCGCCACCGAGCCCCAATAGCCCTCGAACATGGATCAGCGCTCCGCCGACGTGCCGGTCGCGAACAGGCCGCGCGGCCGCACCAACAGAATGACGATCATGAGGCCGAAGGACACCGCATCCCGGTACGAGGAGGCGAAGTAGGCAACGCAGAGAACTTCGACGATCCCAAGAAGGAGACCGCCCACCATGGCGCCGTAAATGCTGCCGAGCCCGCCGACCAGCATGATCGCCAATCCTTTGATCGCCATGTTGATGCCCATGAACGGCGAGACCGCCGTGTAAGCGAGGCCGACTAGCACGCCGGCGATGCCGGCAAGACCTGAGGCGACCGCGAAGGTCAGCATGATAACGGCGTCGGTATTGATGCCGAGGACACTCGCGATCTCGACATTCTCCGCGACCGCCCTCATCGCCATTCCATACCGCGTCCGCGATATGAAGAGATGGAGGACGATCATCGACAGAACTGCGATCGCCATGATGAATACTTGCGTCGCGCTGACGAGCAGCGGGCCGAGGTGGTAAACGTCGTTGCCGAGACCGGCCGGAAATTCGGTTTGCTCCGCACCGAATATTTTCGTGAACACCTCCTGCAGAATCAAGCCCGCGCCGATGCTCGTGACCATCGGCGCGAGAAAGCTTCCGCCTTTTCGCCGAATCGGCCGGAACACAATCAACTCAAGAACGATCCCCAACAGCGCCGTGCCGACGATCGCGGCCAGGAGAGCCGCTACCGGTCCGACGTGAAACGCAAGCATGACCTCCAGGCCGATATAGGCGCCCACCATGAACACTTCGCCATGGGCGAGATGAATGAGCCGAAGAACGCCGAACACCAGCGAATACCCGATCGCGACGAGCGCGTAGGTGCCGCCGAGCATCAGTCCGTTGATGAGTTGCTGCAGCAGCATGACAAAGCCCCGTCGCTCCGCGGCAACGGCGCGCTCCCCGACCCGGGAAGCTCACCTTAGCCCAGAGTTTCCGACCTCGCGATGGCGGTTACCGCCTGTCAGTCGCAGTCCCTTCCCGGATGAAGACCGCGAACTCAGTCAATTGCGCGCGCACAGATTCGCGCGCCGCCTTGTCGATCAACTGCCCCGCTTCGTCGAACTTCGTCGTCGCGGGCCCGATCATGACTTCCGGCCGCGGCATGACGCGCGCGTTTACGAAGACCATGATCTGTCTCAGGTGATGCTGCATCCGCACGCCGCCCATCGGCCCGCCAGACACTGACTGGATCAGCACCGGCTTGCGCGCGAACGGCTGGTTCGGCGTGCGGGATACCCAATCGATCAGATTTTTCAATCCGCCCGGCACCGAATAATTGTATTCGGGCGAAGCTATCAGCAAACCATCCGCCTCGCGTATCGACGCCGCCACCGCGTTCACGACAGCGGGAAAGCCGCTCAGCCGTTCCAGATCGCCATCATAGATCGGGATGTCGGCAACGGACGGACCTTCCTTGAAAATCAGGTCGCCCGCCGAAAGCGACGGCAATGCGCGCAGCAAAGCCGCATTGTAGGACTCCTTACGCACACTTCCACACAGCGTCAGGATGTTCAATGAAAGGTTGGCTGTCATGTTTGCTTTTCGCCTCAATCGGGACCACAGCGTGGTCATGGCCGCACAAAGGAGCCGCTCGGCCGGGAAATGACTTCGCCGTCGCGGGCGATCATGTTGCCGCGCAGGAACACGCCCTCGATCCGGCCATTGATGGTGCGCCCCTTGAGCGTGGTGTAGTCTGCTTTGCTGCGCTGCTGACTGTCGGTGACCAGCGTGCGCTCCGCGCCGTTGACGATGATGAGGTCGGCGTCTGACCCGACCTGCACCGCGCCCTTCTTTGGAAACAGGCCGAACGCCTTCGATGGTCGCTCGGCGCATGCTCGCGCGATGTCGGGCATGGATAACTGGCCGTCATCGACGAGGGCCAGCATCGACATGCACAGAGTCTGCAAACCGGGCATGCCGGGCGGCGTGTGCCAAACGTCGCTCCAGCCGAGCTCCTTGTCTTCGCGCAACACCGGCGAATGATCGCTCACGACCATGTCGATTTCGCCGGACCGCACGGCTGAGCGCAGGCTGTCGCGCTCGTTGCTGGTCCGGATTGGAGGAATGATGATTCCATACGGCCCTAATTCGACCGCTTCCTCCTCGGCGAACAGAAGATGATGAGACATCACCTCCGACGTCAGCGGTACCGAGTTGCGAAAACGCCGGACTAAATCGACGCTCCTCTGTGACGACAACGATCGGAGATGGATGCGCGTGCCGGTCTCGCACGCGACGGTGCATGCCCGCGTGATGCCAAGGCCCTCCGACAAGGTGGGGCGCGTCATGGCGAAATTTTGCACCGGCGGTAGCGGATCTTCCCTGTGCTGCGGATCGAGATGCTGTCTTTCCGCTTCGCGCTGCTTTTGCAGCTCGGTGAGTTTTGCGATCAGGGAGCCTGAGTGCGGCGTGACACCAACGACGCCGCCCACCTGGTGGACGAGCTTCATCAGCCGGTGCAGCTCGTAGTCGTCGTTCGCGACGACAAAGGCTGGATTGCCGCCATAGGCGAGAAACAACTCGAATGATACCGGGCCGAGCGCCGCCATCTCCTCGATCTCGCTGCATTCCGTCTTAGGCGACACCAAAGCCTGGATGGCGAAATCAACGAATGATTCCTGCTCGCCGATCCGCTTCTTTCGCTCGAAATAGCTTGCCGACACCGTGCGGGGATCGTCGGTCGGCATGAGCATGATGGTGGTCACTCCGCCGATGGCGGCGGCGGCGGTGGCGGAGCTGAAATCGTCGAGCCGGTGGCGCAGCAGATAGCCGGGGATGTGAACATGGGCGTCGACGAGCCCGGGAAGGATGAACTTGTCCTTGGCGTCGATTTCGGGAGCACCGGCCAGTGTTTCGTCGCCCTGGGCGACCGCCCTGATCGTGCCGTCGGCAATGCCGATGTCGGCGCGGGTGAGCCCGTCCGAGCTGACGATGGTCCCGCCACGCACGATCAGATCAAACATGCAACAACCAATGACAGTTTTCAGGCGACGCGCACCGCGCTCTGATCGAACGCCGCGGGCGGCAATCCGCCGACAGCTCACGCCACATCGGCCGCCTCAAGACCGCGCTTGTATTTGTCGACCACCCACGTGTTGAGCTGGGTAATTGCGGTCTCCAGGTAAGACAGTCGTCCGGACGGCATGTAGCGTGAATGATATGCCTCCTGCAGGGCTACCTGCGTCACCTGGTCCTGCATGATGATGACCTTCATATGTTCGAACTGCTCGTGGCGGATGCGATCGAACTCGGGCACTTCGGTTGCAGGTTTGGAGTAAAGATTGACACGGCGCGAGTTCATGACGCCTGCCGATACCGGGCTGAGAAACGTAATGGTGACGAACGACGGCTGCAGCACGGCGACCGCGCAGGGCATGATCGAAATAAACAGCACCCGGCTGCGCTGCTCTTCGCTCAGCCCCTCGATTTCCGGCAGCCGCCGATGACCGGATTCCTCAAACAGATCGCCGCTCCTCTTGGCAAACCCGGTGGTGCGCATCACCTGACCGTCGCCGATTTCAAAGTCGCGGAATTAAGTCAAATTCGAAGGAACCGCCTCATGATAACCTTTGTGGACATACGATGTGTGGTATGGCTCCAGCGCATTTTCGTGATGCAGCTTCCAATTCCACTTCAGCAATTCTTGCGGAAATACGTGGCCCGGAATCAGTTTTTCCATTCCGTAGCTCGCGAATTCGCCGTCAAGCTTGGCCAAACTCGGGGCGAGCGGCGGCGGATCGTCGTGGAAGTTGAGGAATATCAGACCGTGAAAGATTTCGGACTTGATTTCCGGAAGGTGCATTTTGTCGCGCAACACGGAGACCGGAGTGGTCTCGCTCATCGACGGCGCTCCGAGGAGCCGACCGTCAAGCCCATAGACCCAGTTGTGATAGGGGCAAATAAGCCGGCTGCCGTTCATGCACCGGCCGGGGTGCGGATTTTCCGCGACGCCGCCGACCAGGGGATGACCGCGATGCCGGCAAATGGCCGATAGGACGCGCACGTTAAGCTTTTCGTCGCGAACGACCACGACCGGCTCATCCAAGATAGTCAGCGGCAAATAGTCACCGACGTTCGGCACCTCGTTGACGTGCGCGACGCACAGCCATTCCCGGGAAAATATGGCGTACTTCTCGAATGCCCAGAACTTCTCGCTGATGTAGGTCTCCGGCGGGAGTAGCTCTGCTTCCTTGACCGGAAGAACGCTAAACCGTGTCCGTCCCACGATTTGGCGGGCGAATCGGAAATCTATCTCGTCCGCGGCTGTTTGCGGCACTCGGGTCTCCCTGTCATTGGCGAGTATGCGCCTTCGCGCTCCTGCCAAATCGCATTTCAGCGACAAAATGGAATTTTTGCATTGCCCTGCCGCTATCCGTAGCACCAAATGGTCGATGCCGGGCATGGCGTTGCTCTATGACCTTTCGCGGGGGCGCGATATGGCGATAGGGTCATTCGGCTGGTCTGGTTCTTGCTTTTAAGGCCTTGAAGCATAAGCCGATTGTTGCGATTCTCGCCGGCGGAGGCAGACTGCGATGGGCAAGTCTGATGTGATTTCCGAACCGAGCGTCACGTTTGCGCGCAACGTCGACTGGAACCTGTTCAAGGTGTTCCACGAAATTGCGCGGCGCGGCGGCATCGGTGCCGCGGCGAGGGCCTTAAACAAGAAGCAACCCAGTATCACGGCCGCGCTGCGGCGGCTCGAAGACCAGGTTGGCGCGACGCTCTGTACGAGGACGCCACGCGGAGTCGAGTTGACGGTGCACGGACACCAGCTATTGGCTGCTTGTGAGAGCCTGCAGGCGTCGGTTCGAAATATTCCGCGAGCGATCTCCGCGACCAGCGCGGAGCTTTCAGGCACTGTCACGCTGCGCGTGCTGTCGAACTTGTACAATCTCAGCGCGCTGACCGGCATTTTTGATGATTTTCACACCCGCTATCCGCGCATCGAGATCAGGCTGGACGTGGCGCCGTGGCGCGAGATTTTGGACTCGTTGAAAAAGGGCGAGATCGAACTTGCGATCGGATTTGCCGACGAACTTGACGATCGCTATCTGTTCATTCCGATCACCAAACAGCCCCAACAGCTTTATTGCGGCCCAAAGCATCGATTCTTCGGGAAGCCTGCGGTCTCGCCGACGCTGATGGAAGCTGAGCCTTTTGTCGTGACCCGTGATGAACCGCTGCCCTACATTCGCTATCGGGACCGTTACGGTCTCGGCCGCCGCATCGGCGGCTTTGCCGACAGCCTGAACGAACGTATGTGGCTGATCCAGCTTGGCATGGGCATCGGTTTTCTTCCGAAACCAATTGTTGAGAATTCAAATTTTGCTTCGGTGCTGTGGCCGCTGTTGCCTGACGACGAAGCGCCGATATGCAGCGTCTATCTGATGGCGAATGGACATGCCGCGCGCAGCGCACCGGCGCAGCTCCTGCTGGACACCGCCTTGGCGCATCTGCAGACGGTCCCGAAGTGAATCTCCTTGTCTCATCCAAGGATAGCGAGCGGGCGGCCTGTCGCCAGCCAGCAGCATACTTTAATTGGGATTCATCTACCGGGGAGAAGCGGCAGTGGATTTGGAACTAAACGATAGGGTCGCGATCGTCACCGGCGGCAGCCGCGGCATCGGCAAAGCGATTGCGACCGAGTTGGCCAAAGAGGGCGCCAAGGTTGCGATCGTCGCGCGGGACCTTGCGACTGCCGAGACCGCCGCATCTGAAATCGCCGCGAAAACCGGACGGCCGGTTTTCGCCTGCCGCGCCGATACCGGAAAGGATGACGACGTTCGCATCGCCTTCTCACAGATTGTCGCCGAGCACGGTCGGATCGACATTCTCGTGAACTGCGCCGCCCAACCGGCCGGCCAGCAGCCGGCACCGAAGCTTGCAGGCATCACCGACGAGGTCTTCTGGGCTGACATCAACGTCAAAGTTCTCGGCTATTTGCGCTGCGCAAGGGAAGCCGCCCCGGTCATGCAACGTCAGCGTTCCGGCCGCATCATTAATGTCTCGGGCCTCGCCGCGCGGCAGACCGGGTCGATTATCGGATCTATCCGCAATGTCAGTGTCGCGGCGCTGACGAAGAATCTGGCGGATGAACTTGGACCACACGGTATCAGCGTGACGTGCGTGCACCCCGGCTTCACCCGAACGGAAAAAGCGCCGGACGCGCTCCGCTACAGGGCGTCGGTTGCCGGATTGTCAGTTGAAGCGATCGAGCAGCGCTTGGCCGAAGAAACATCCATCCGGCATATCGTGACGGCCGAACAAGTGGCTTACGTCGTCGCGTTTCTCTCGTCGCCAAAGTCGACCGCCATTTCGGGCGATGCAATAGCGGTCGGTGGCGGCAAAGTCGGCTCGATATATTATTGAGAACTGCTAGGGCGCGTATTTATAAATTTCGCCTCTGCGAGCGCTGCTCAATGTCTGCTTCACCCCGAAAGGCGACCGGAATGCTGCTTTGCCGCGAGATGACGCAATGGGCCAGAAGCGGAAATCTTGCCTTTTGGGCACATTTATCCACTTACCGACCATTCGCTTAGCGGACTTGCTGCGCATCAGTCGCGCGATATGGACAGCCCCGCGAGAAGCGGAGCGTATCCCGCGAGCCTGTGGGATACGAACTCGGTGAAGAGCCGCACGCGCTTGGTCTTGCGCGTGTCACCCTGTGTGAGAAGCCAGAGCGTTCCGTACATATGCAGGTCGGTGCCCGGCACCCTCACCAGCAGGGGATCGGCATCTCCGATGAAGCAAGGCAGTGTCGTGATCCCGAGTCCTTGCCGTACAGCAGCGATCTGCGCCTCGGCGTCCGTGGTCCTGAAGGGAACCCCCGCAGTGCGAACCTCACCCTCGCTGGCCCAGTCCGGAATTCCATGCATGCTTATGACGATCCACCGGATGGGATCAGGCGCGCCCGCACGCCACGCGGCCAGTCGATTGCGGGACATGTAGACGCTGCCGAACAGCTCCGGTCCCTTCAAGCCGTGAAGATTGAGCGGTAGGGTTTTGCGGTCGTAGACGACACGGATCGCCACGTCGGCCTCTCGGTTGGTCAGATTTGCCAGTTCGCCGGACGACTGGATTTCTATCTCGATGTCCGGATGCAGACGCGCGAATTCGGCGAAGTCCGGCATGAGCAGGTGTCTCGCGAGGGGCGGTGCCAACGTCACCCGCAGAAGCCCGCGCACGCTCTGGTCGCGCCCCAGGACGCGCGTCTCCAACTGGTGCGACGACGCTTCCATCTGGTTCGCGAGCTCAAGGACCTCCTCGCCCGCCGCCGTCAGGCGGTAGCCCGAAGGGAGCTTTTCGAACATTTGCGCCCCGAGGTGTTTCTCGAGCTGAGCGATGCGTCGCAGCACGGTCGAGTGATTCATTCCGAGGCGCTCGGCGGCAGCCCGCACTGAGCCTCCGCGCGCGACGGCGAGAAAGTAGCGGACATCATCCCAGTCGATCATGGTGCGTTCCGGCACCGCGCGGTGCGCCTTCCAAAGCCCGCATCTAACACATCGAACCCCAGTATGTGCAGTTATCATAGCTTATTTTGACGAGCGCGGCCCAATTCCGAACGGCAGACATCGATCGACGCGGCTGGCGTCAGGGCGTCCAGCCGGATCGATTTTGCACCACCGATGTGCGCGATTCCGCACTCAGCGCCTGCCGCCGGCGGACCTATGTGGAGGTTCTCGGGGGCGTCCCCCGAACGACCAAAGGCGGAAGCCTGGAAGGAAAAGTCATGGGAAAGCTAGACGGCAAGGTTGCAGTCATCACGGGTGGATCGAGCGGCATGGCGATGGTGAGCGCCAAGCGGTTCGTTGACGAAGGCGCTTATGTCTTCATCACGGGCCGGAGGCAGGAGGCGCTCGATGAGGCCGTCAAGGTGATTGGCCGGAACGTAACCGGCGTTCGCGGCGACGCGGCCAATCTCGATGACCTCGACCGCCTGTTCGATACGGTCAAGCGGGTAAAGGGCAAGATCGACATCCTGTATGCGAGCGCTGGCACGGGCGAAGCCGTCCCACTGGGCGAAATTACCGAGCAGCACTTCGACGCGACCTTCGGCCTGAATGCGCGCGGCACGCTGTTTACCGTCCAAAAGGCGTTGCCGCTGTTCAACGACGGCGGATCGATCTTCATGACCGGGTCAGTTGCGTCGATCAAAGGTTTTCCTGGTTACAGCGTGTATGCGGCGAGCAAGGCGACGCTGCATGCTTTCGCACGCGGGTGGCTCAACGAACTCAAGGGCAGGAACATCCGGGTGAACGTGCTGCACCCGGGACCGATCGCCACACCGATGCAGGACAAAGTTCTCACCGAGGAGGCGAAGCAGATGTTCGAATCCCTGATCCCGCGGGGAAAGATGGGTCGTCCTGAGGAAATTGCGGCGGCCGCGCTGTTTCTTGCTTCAGACAATTCGAGCTTCGTGAATGGCGTGGAGTTGTCTGTCGACGGCGGCTTCTCGGCCATCTGAATTCGCGCCGGATCGCCGAAAAGTGGCTAATCGGCGGGAGCAAGGTCGCCACACACGAACGGATCACCCAGCGCCATCTGAAAAGGATCTATCCATGACAGCCGCGTTATCCGACCCCTCGCTCGATCAAATCTTTCGTTCCGCTCGCACCTTTAACGGCTGGGCCGATCGTGCTGTGGCGGACGCAAACGTGCGCGAGATCTACGATCTCATGAAATGGGGGCCGACGTCTGCGAACTGCAGCCCCGCCCGTTTCGTTTGGGTGCGTAGCGCCGACGGAAAGGCAACGCTCGCCGGGCTTGCGGCGGAACAGAATAAGCCGAAGATTTTTCAGGCTCCCGTCACGGTCATTATCGGCCACGATTTGGATTTCGCCGGCCAGCTTCCAAAGCTTTTGCCTCACAATGCCGAGGTCATGCAGAAGTACTTTGCGGGACCAGGCGTGGCCGAGGTGACGGCAATGCGAAACGGGACGCTGCAGGGCGCTTACCTCATCGTCGCTGCCCGGGCGTTGGGACTGGACTGCGGCCCCATGTCGGGCTTCGACAACGCCGGTGTGGATAAGGCCTTTTTCTCTGGCACGCGAATCCAGTCGAACTTCATCTGCAGCATTGGCTACGGCGATCCAGCTTCTGTGTTTCCGCGCAATCCTCGCCTTAGTTTTGAGGAGGCCAGTCGCTGGGCCTAACGATGAAGTAGATCGGACACGATCCGATCCGAGGAAAATGGAGGAGATTCTATGAGCACCGACAAAAACGTCCAGACCGTGAAGGACTTCTTTGCCGCGATCGGCCGCGGCGACAGGGAGGCTCTGCTGGCGCTGGTTGCCGAAGACATCGAGTGGATCATTCCGGGCAAGGACTGGCCGCTGGCCGGCACGCGCCACGGTCACGCCGGGCTGGCGGATTTGCTTGAGACGGCATCTAAGTCGATGGAAACGTCCACGGAACCCCGGGAATTCGTGGCGCAAGGAGACCGGGTCCTCGTCGTCGGCTTCGCGAAGGGAAAGATCAAAGCTACGAACAAGACGTTTGTGGACGACTGGATCTTCGCCATCACGGTCCGGGATGGCAGACTGACCAACATCCGGGAATACGTCGACACCCAAGCACTGGCCCGGGCCTCGCAGATGGACGCGTCCGGACCTGCGTAGCGCTGGCCCTTTGCAGCCGTCGGCTTGGGGTAGACGGTGGATCAGCTGTGGATTGCCCCTCGCACGCCGCCAGCTCGTCGTTTGCCCGACCGTAAGGGAGATTCCGATGTACGACCAATCTAAGCTATCCGAATTGATCCGGTTCGCACGAATCGAGGCAGGCTCCACCGTCATCGACGTTTACCCAGGCGACGGCGACTGGACCCGTCTCTTCTCCGACATCGTGGGACCCAAAGGGCGGGTCTACAGCTTCGTGCCGGCCGAAGTCGCCCACTTCAAGAACGATCCGGTCGGCCGCATGCGGACGCTTGCAAAGGGGCTGGGCCGAGAGAACGTCGAAGCCGTCTCGGCGGACCTCGTGGCGATGCCGAAGGTGACGGAACCAGCGGATGTCCTGTGGCTGCACCTGTTCTACCACGATCTTCACACCACGCTGATCCAGAAGAAGGGCGCGACGGCTGCCGACTTCAATCGAGCCGTCTACGAGCGGCTGAAGCCCGGTGGCTGCTACGTCATCGTGGACCATGCCGCCGCTGCCGGGGCGGGCACGGGCGACGCCCAGTCGCTGCATCGGATCGACCCTGCGTCCGTCCGCAAGGAGGTGGAGGCGGCCGGCTTCGTGCTCGATGCGCAAAGCACCATGCTCGCGAACAAGGACGATGCGCACTCGATCAAGGTGTTTGATCCCTCGATCAAGGACGAGACTGATCGCTTCGCCTATCGGTTCGTGAAGCCCTGACAGGTCCCGTGCCGACTTCATGTCGACCTCCCCAATGGGTGCAAACAAGCCCATCGAAGTCATAGGCGACCCTGCTTGCCGCCCCGAAGTCGGCTTTGGATGGGCTCCTCTGGTGGCCCACGCGACGATGGCAGAGAAGGCCGCTGACCGCGGAATAAGCAGTCGAAGCCTTCTTCCGGTGTTGCATATGACATTTAAAGTCCAACGCGTCTTATCGAGATGTCTCCGACGGGTCGCTAGCGAGCTCACCGCCCGCAGTCGTCACGCCAGACATCGCTGCGTGACAGCAGCCGCACCGGTTCGGAAAGGAAAATCATCATGCGTATCGGTTTCATCGGCGCGGGGAATGTAACCAAGACCTTCGGGCGTCATCTGATCAACGCTGGTCATGAGATCATCGTATCTAATTCGAGAGGACCGGAGACCCTGGCTGGACTGATCGCCGATCTCGGCCCGGGCGCGACGGCCGGCACGAAGGCGCAGGCGGCCGAAAGCGATCTCGTCATCCTCGCCACACGATGGGTGAACGTGCCCGAGGCGCTAAAGAATATCGATTGGCATGGGCGGATCCTGATCGATGCGACCAATGCCCACATGGATACCAATCCCGATATCAGTCCTGAAGGAGTGAAGAGATCGATCGCCGCTTTGAAGGGGCGCACTTCGAGCGAGATGGTCGCAGAATTGGCGGTGGGCGCCAGACTTGTGAAGTCGATCAGCAATATGCCCATGGCTTGGATACAAGACTTTTCATCGCATAAGCCAAAGACCGTGATCTTCACGTCAGGAGACGATAGCGAAGCTAAGAAAACCGTGATCGATCTGATCGATAGCATTGGCTTCGTGGCTATTGACCTCGGGTCCCTTGCCAAGGGCGGGGCAATGCATCAGGTCGGCGCGCCGTTGTCCGGGCTCGATCTTCACTTCGTACGACGGCTCCGCTGAATCGCGTTGCTTCGAGTCCGCAGCGACCGGGGTGAGCAAACACGCTCTACTGCGAACTGTTGCCAGCGCGGAAGAGTCTGCTTCGGGTCATTTTCGTCCAATCGGGCCAGCTTTGCCAGCCGGCTCATGTCGGCTTCGCCCCGAAAGCGCACCTGAGGCGTCTACCCTGCGCGCAACTTGGTCGAACGCGTTTTCAACAAGATCAAACAGTGTCGACGAGTCGCGACGCGGTACGATGAACTCGCGGCCAATTACCAAGCCTTTATCCAGCTCGCATCAATAGGGCTGTGGCTTCGCGTTAATAGGTCCGCGCCCGTTGAGAATTTCAGGTCCGATCGGGCTGCGGTTGTTACGGGTCGGAGGACAATTCACCGAAATACGCTTCGCGAACTTTCTTGTTTGAACGCAAATCATTTCCCGCAAGCACAATTCGCCCTGTTTCGAGCACGTACGCCCGGTTTGCCAATTTCAGCGCGGCATTGGCGTTTTGCTCAACCAGCAGGACCGTCACTCCAGCCTTTGCCAGCTCGGCAACAATTCGGAAGATTTCTTCGGCAATGAGGGGCGCAAGGCCGAGCGACGGTTCGTCGAGGAGCAATAGCTTTGGATTCGCCATCAATGCGCGTCCGATGACCAACATCTGTTGCTGACCGCCCGACAGATTTCCGGCGAGGTGCTGCAGCCTTTCGGCAAGAGCAGGAAAGCGCGATAGGACCGTCTCAAGCTTATCCTTCAATTCCGCGCGGTCGCGGTTTCCAAAGGTACCGAGAACGAGGTTCTCCCGAACTGAAAGCTCGCGCAGAACGCCCCGACCTTCGGGCACGTAGGCGATGCCCATCTGCGCGATGCTGTGCGTGCGTAACGCGTCCAGCCTGCGGCCGTCATACTCAATCGTGCCGGCGTAAAGCGGCACCAGACGCATGATGGCGCGCATTAAGGTGCTTTTTCCCGCTCCGTTGGCGCCGATCAGCGTGACAATTTCGCCGGCTTCGACTTTCAGCGATACGTCACTCAAGGCTTGGCTCTTGCCGTAACGGACGGATACGCCTTCCAGCCGCAGCAAGCTCATGCGGCGCCGGCGTCAAAGTTGCATTTCTGCCGTCGCAAGAAGCAAACTCCATTGACGCGGTCTATGATGGTCATCGGTCTGACGGCGCTGTAGGCAACGGGAGAGGCATGGTAAAAATATCATCAGCCGGTGTGCGCGGAGCTTTCGCGGAATTCTATAATCGGAGGTATCCATGGGATCAACGGCTGCAACTTCCGAACAGCTTGATACTCGCCCTCTTATCGGCAGCTTCGGAGTGGAAATCACCGGCGTCGACGTCAAGACAGCCGATCGCGAAACCCTGAGCGGCCTGGCGATTGAACTTGCGCATCACGGCGCCATTGTGTTGCGCGGGCAGCGCTTGAATCCGGGCGAGCAGGTGGATTTCACCAGCTTATTTGGCGAGCCGGCGGCCAATCCCCAGTTGGAATTTACCGTTCCAGACGAACCCAAAGTTTTCGTCATCTCGAACAAGATCGTCGACGGCAAACCCATTGGCGACCCGGAAGCCGGCACTGCCTGGCACACTGACCTTAACTACGAGCGCCGGCCGGCGGCCTACACCTGCCTGCATGCGCTCGAGGTTCCGCCCGAAGGTTCGGACACGCTGATCGCCGACACCTGCGCCGCATGGAACGCGTTGCCGCAGGAACGTCGGCGGCAAATCGACGGACTTAAGGTGCATCATAGCTATGCCAACCTTGCTGCACGCTCGAACCGGACCCTGACGGAAGAGGAAAGACGCGAATACCCGGATGTGTGTCATCCGCTGGTTCGCCGGCATCCGGCCGACGGTCGCAAAGCGCTTTGGGGACTCTCCACGACGACGCCGAATGGCATCGTGGACATGCCAAATCCGGACGGCAAGGAGTTGATCCGGGAACTGATGGAGTTTGCTACCCAGGACCAGTTCGTCTACCGCCATAAGTGGCAGGTCGGCGACATCCTTGTGTGGGACAATCGATGCACGCTGCATCGCGGCACGCCGTTCAACAAGGGCAAGTACATTCGCCTCGTCCATCGCACTTGGGTACGAGGTGAAGAGCCGGTCTAGCGGCAGGGCAGGCCGCGCGCTGATCGTTTTAGCAACGTGTGCCTTCAGCGCGTCTCCTTCAACGGGCTGATTGAGTAAACTATGGATCTTCGGATGCCTTCACTCGGCGACACTATCCAGCTCGAGACCCGGCCGCTGATGCCGGCTTTCGGTGTCCAGATCCTGGACGTTGATATTGCCTCCGCCGATCGGGAGACGCTTTCCAAAGTTGCCACGCTGCTGTTTCGGCACGGCGCCATCGTGCTGCGCGGCCAATCGCTGGACCAGGCGGCGCAAGTGGCGTTTACGAGGATTTTCGGCGAGCCGGCCGGAAACGATTATCCGGAATGGTGCGATCCGGAATATCCGGAAATCTACGTGATCTCGAACAAGGTCGTGAACGGCCGCAGGATCGGCGATCCCGCCGCCGGTCTGAACTGGCACACCGACATGAACTACCACCGCAATCCGGCGCTCTGCACGATGCTCTACGCGCTGGAGGTGCCGAAGGAAGGGTCGGATACCTTGCTGGCCGACGTTTGTGCGGCGTGGAACGCGTTGCCGGCGGAGCGGCAAAGACAACTCGACGGCCTGATGGTCCAGCACAGCTTCAGCAAACTGATGGCAAAGCGCGGACGCCAAGCAAGCAGGGAACAGCTTGAGGCGCTTCCCGACGTGATCCACCCGCTCGTTCGTCGCCACGTGCACGACGGGCGCAAGTCGCTCTGGGTGAGCGCCAGCCTGGTCATTCGCGGCATTATCGGCATGCCGGAGACGGAGGCGATGGATCTGATCGACGAACTGATTGCGTTCGCGACGCAGGACAGCTTCGTCTATCGGCACAAATGGCAGGCCGGCGACATCCTCGTTTGGGACAACAGGTGCACGCTGCATCGCGGCACGCCGTTCGACATGGAGAATGACATCCGGTACGTCCGCCGCACCTGGGTTCGTGGCGAGGCTCCGCAATGAGCGATGCGAGGTCGCATCTCTGTACCTGTCGCGGAGCGGGCATATGATCAAACTGCTCACCCTGTTGGCGCGAAGGAGCGACCTCACTCACACGCAGTTTGGTCAAATCTGGGCTGATGAAACCCCGGCATTGATAACGGGCGTCGACTTGTGCTGGCGCTACGTCCAATACCGCTTGCATCCGGATCGGGTTTGGCCGCCCGGCACGCCGCAGCTTGATCTGCAGCTTGATGGCATCGAGGAGCTGTGGCTTGAGGGTCCGCCGCAGCAGGCAGCGGAGATTTTAGGACGCGTTAGAACGCCGACTTATCTGCAGCATCTTCGAAGCCATGTGGGAGGCATTGCGACCTTCGTGTTCGACGAACAACGAATAACCAACGCGTTGCCCGAGGACGTGACCGGCGACGGAATGCTAAAACGCCTCGTGCCCCTCGTCAGAAAGCAAGGATGGAGTCACGAGCAATTCATTCAGCATTGGGTCAACGTCCACGCCGAGCTGCTGAAAAAGCTCCATCACGGACCGCGGCGGTACTGCCAGCTCTACGTCAATGCCGAGGTACCTCCGCCGCACGGGATTGCCGCTTTGGACGTCCACATCGATGGCTTCTCCGAATCGTGGTTCGTCGATGAAGCGGAGATGAATGCCGACGACGCGACTCCCGAGGGTGAAGCGCTAAGTGCCGACAACCGGGTCTATCTCTCGCGATCGAAGCGCTTCTTTTTTGACGAGGTCGAATATCGCGTCGGGGCTGAAATAATGCGGGAGGACCACCTGGCTTAAGGACGCCGAGTTTAATGACGCTCCGGGAAACACCTGATCAACTATAACCACAGTCGGAGGTAAGTCATGTATCGAATGCTGCTTTTGATCGCGATGCTCATGATGGGCGTGCAGGCCGTCCATGCCGACGTGCGCATCGGCATCCTCATGCCGCTGACCGGCGCGGGTTCAAGATATGGCCAGGAGCAACACGTGTCGGTCGACATGTTCCTGGAAAAGTACAGCGACCTCGGCGGCGCCGCGGGCAAGCTTGTGCCGATCATTTACGATACGCGATGGAGCGGCACGGAGGCTATCAGCGTGACGCGCAAGCTGATCGATTCCGATCAAGTCGCGGTCATCGTCGGACCGATGTCAAGCAGCGAGAGTGAAGTCGCTTTTCCGGTCGCCAACCGCATGGCAACGCCGATCATTTCGCCGACGGCCGCGAAGCCGGGAATTGCCACCGCTAACCGCCCGTGGGCATTTGGCTTTGCTACGACCGCGGACAAGCTCGATGGCTCGCTCGTGAAAGCGTGGCTCGATAAACACCCATCGACCAAAAGCGTCGTCATTTTGGTCGATGCCAAGGATGCGGTTTCCAATAGCGAGTGCACGCGGGTTTTTCCCCCGGCGCTCGAGAAGCTTGGCGTCAAGATCCTCGATACGATTACATTCCAGACCGGAGACATCGATTTCTCCGCGCAGGTCACCAAGGCGAGCGGCCTGAACCCGGACGGGGTGGTGCTGTGCGGGCTGTACACTGAATCCGCGCATGTCGTGAAGGAGATACGGCGGCAAGGAATGAAACAGCCGATCGTGGCGGGAATTGCGGTCATGAGTGACCGCTTCAACGCGCTGGCCGGCGCCGACGCCAATGGCATTATGAGCGTCACCGACTTTTTCGCCGGCGATCAAGATCCAACGATCGCTGCTTGGGCAAAGGAATATGAAGCGCGGTTTAAAAATCCTCCCACCAATGTCGGCGCCCTGACATACGACACACTTTATCTGACGCGCGAATGCATCCGCCAGCGCGGCGTCGCCGGGCATGACCTTGCGGCCGACCGGACCGCGATCCGCGATTGCTGGGCACAACTGAAGGACGCCAAGGCGCCGTTGACCGGCGCCAACACCGTCAACGCGGACGGCTACGCGGTCCGCAAAGCGACGATCGTAACAATCGAAGGCGGCAAAATGGTCCGCATGCAATAGGATCCATTGGCGTCTCGTCGGCGGTTCGCGCGGCAGCGCTCCTAGTCGCCAATGCGTCCAGGCCCCTTAAACGTCGTGAAGGCAGTCGCAAAAGCCGATCGCCTTCGGGAGCGTTGAAAATGGGGGCGAAGATGGTGGGGGCACGGGTTCCGCGTCTCGAAGACCCCCGTTTCCTGCGTGGCCAGGCGAGTTTCGTCGATGATCTGCGCCTGCCGGGGATTTTGCACGCCGCCGTATTGCGCAGCCCTCACGCCCACGCGCGAATTCGCAAAATCGATCTGAGCGCAATGCGCGCCGCGGCCGGCGTGGTCGACGCTTTTTGCCTTGGCGATATTTGGCAGAATCCGCCGTCGATTCCGGTTGTGGTGGGCGTCCCGTCTCTGCTGCCGTGCGGACAATTTCCACTGGCTCGCGAAGTCGTCAGATATGTCGGGGAGCCGGTGGCGATCGTCGTGGCGTCGGATCGCGCCCATGCCGAGGAAGCGCTCGAAGCCGCAGAAGTAGAATATGACCCATTGCCTGTTTTGAGTGACGCCGATCAGGCGCGCGCGGCAGGGGCGCCATCCTTGCACGCTACCGCGCCCGGAAATGTCGCGGCGCGCTGGACGCAGGGCTTCGGCGACGTAAAAGCCGCCTTCGAGGACGCCGACTACGTGGTGAGCGATCGCCTTCGCATGCAGCGCTACTCAGGCGTACCCTTGGAAACCCGCGGTATCCTGGCAAGCCCGGATCCGGTCAGTGGGGAACTGAGCATATGGGCATCGGGTCAATGGCCGCATACCGCGCGGCGCATCACCGCAGCCATGCTCGGCATGGAAGAACGGCGCATCCGATGCATCCTGCCCGACGTCGGCGGCGGTTTCGGCGTCAAGTGCGACATTTATCCCGAGGACATTCTGATTCCGCTTGCCGCGACGCGCCTCAATCGGCCGGTCAAATGGATCGAGGATCGCAGGGAACACTTCCTTGGCAGCGTGCACGCGCGTGAGATGACATTCGATGTTGAACTGGCGCTCAAAGCCGACGGCACGATCCTCGGCATGCGTGGACAGATCATCAGCGATCAGGGCGCTTATGTTCGCACGCTGGGAATCGTCAATGCTTCGCTGGCAATCACCGGGCTGCCCGGACCGTACAACATCAAAAACTATTCCGCGGAAGTGATCTGCCCGCTGACGAACAAGAGCCCGACCTCGACTTACCGCGGCGCCGGTGCCCCGGAAGGGACTTATGCGCGCGAGCGACTTCTCGATATTGCGAGCCATCAGCTCGGCATCGATCCTGCGGAATTGCGATTGAAGAACCTGCTGCCGCCGGAGGCTCTGCCATACAACACCGGGCTCATTAACGTTGAAGCCGCGGTAAGCTACGATTCAGGCGATTTCCCCGCGGCTTTGCGGCAAGCTTTAGAGAAGGCCAATTATGCGGACTTTCGCAAAGCCCAATTGGACGCCCGAAGCGAGGGCCGGCTGCGCGGCGTCGGGATTTGTGTGTACGTGCAGCAGGCGGCCATCGGTCCCTACGAGAGCGCGGAGGTTCGCGTCGATGGGAACGGCAACGTCAGCGTCGTCAGTGGCGCTGCCCCACAGGGCCAGGGATCGGCTACGGCGCTCGCTCAAATCGTCGCCGATGAACTTGAGGTGTCGCTGGAGCGCGTCAGCGTCGGCTTTGGTGATACAGCTCGCATCCCATTTGGCGTCGGAACCTACGCTAGTCGCAACGCCGTCATGGCAGGTTCTGCCGCTTACGGGGCAGCTCAGCGGGTTCGCGACAAGGCGATCCAGATGGCCGCGCATCTGTTCGAAGCCAGTCCCGCCGATGTCGAATGGAAAGACGGCGTTGCCCACATCGTCGGTGTCCCGGACAAGGGCTATACACTCGCGGAACTAGCCCAAGCGGCACGGCCGGGCGGTACTCGACCACCGGGCATGGAGCCTGGCCTTGAGGTTCGCTATTACTTTGAGAAGAAGCAGTCGCCCTTTTCATATGGAGTGCACGTAGCCGAAGTCGATATTGATCGCGAAACCGGGGATGTGAAGCTCTCGCGCTACGTCGTGGTGAACGATTGCGGCCGGATGATCAACCCGATGATCGTGGAAGGCCAGATCGCCGGCGGAATCGCGCAGGGGGCCGGCGGCGCGCTACTTGAAGAACTTGTTTATGATGAGCAGGGACAGCTTCTGACGGCGAGCTTGCTCGACTATCCGCTGCCGACCAGCCTCGATCTGCCGCCGATTGAAATCAGTCATCTCGTGTCGCCCTCAAATCTGAACCCCCTCGGCGTGAAAGGCGTCGGCGAGGGCGGCGCTATCGGTGCTCATGCCGCCGTCACGAATGCGGTTGCCGACGCGATCGCCCATACCGGCTCCCGGGTGCGCGAAACGCCGCTTCGCCCCGCCGTTGTTTGGAGGCTTTTGAACGAAACGTCGGTCCAGTCGGCTTGAGTCTCTTCTTCATCGATGGGATGCGAACCGCTCGTACATCGTTAGCGTATGTTGCCGCGCGGAACCGCCGTCGCGCGTTTTAGAGGCCGCCGCTATGGCAGCTTTGCCGCGGTGCAGGAGTCGGAAAGTGGCCTTGAACGTCGTTTGTTGCGAGACAGCAATACGTCTGTAATCGGGGGCGAAGCGGAAGTGTGAGTTTGCCGCTCGAAATGACGTTCATGACCCGATGCAGACATCGACCGAGCCCGAACCCTTTCCGGCGCGGTTGCGCTGCGGCCAATTGTTGCCGCGGCCTAAGCAGAAAGCCGATGAGGTGCCTCACCAGCAGTCGGCGGTCATACGCGGGCGATGAGGTAACGGAACTTGTTATTTAAGTGATATTCGCCCGAAGGTTTGCGGTAGGGCGCAATTGCGTTCGCGACCGCATCACGCGCGCGTTCCATCCCGGAGTTTCGGATCGCCCGCTCAGCCGGCCCCGCAGACAGCATGCCGCGCAGCGCCGTATCGAGGCTAGCAAAGTTCCACGGACATTCAACGTCGATTACTTCCAACGGAGTTAGGCCGGCATCCGAGGCCAGCGCACTTAATTTTACTTTGTCCGACAGCGCGAAGGGCCCTGGTGCTCCCGGAGGTGGCGGTGGCATCAGCGAGCCGAGGGCCTTGAGGTGACCGGCGGCTTCACAATCCTCGGGCCGGCCCCAAGTCGCAATCACAATCGTACCGGCTCGCCGCGTCACACGGCTGGCCTCGCGTAGTGCATCGATCGGGGATGCCGCGTATTGAAACGAATTGAAGCCGGTCACGACGTCGAAGCTTTGATCCGCGTACGGCAGCGTTTGCATTTCCCCGACGCGGAAGTCTCGTCCGGGCAGTCGTTCGCGCGCGATTTCGATGAACGCGGCCGACGCATCAATGCCCGAAACGTTGGCAGTTTTTCGGGCGAAGACTGTTGCGGCAAGACCGGGTCCGCAACCGACATCGAGGCTCGAGCCCGCCTTTGCAAGTTCGGGCCGCCCGAGCGCGCTCTCGTAGAGTGGACGAAAGAACCCCTCCATGACTTCGGCGTAATCACGGGCCCGTGCACTCCATAAGTCCCCCTGGATCCCGGCAGTGCCGGCGCGCGGCGCGGTGGCGACGTCATTCATCGGTGCCTCCTATGGTGCAAACGACCACTCTGTTTATGCCGACGATCATGACAGCGGGCGGAAATCCATGCATTAAGGTGGTCTTGGTTTTACCTTAATGCGAGCTTGATTTTTCGTTCCACCAAAGGACGCCGTCGGGTAAGTTTGGTGAGGACTTCGCCGCGCGGCGAGCAAGGCAAGTGAACTATTTTTTTGAGGATCTGGTTCTCGACCCTGAGCGGCGCGAGTTGCGCCGCGGAGCAAACTTGATCGCGGCCGAGCCGCAGGTCTTCGATCTCCTGGAGTACCTAATCCGCCACCGCGAGCGAGTCGTCAGCAAGGACGATTTACTGGCCGCGATCTGGCATGGGCGGATCGTTTCAGAATCGGCGCTGACGACGCGGATCAATTCGGCCCGTGTGGCAGTCGGTGACAGTGGCAAAGGCCAGCGATTGATCAAAACCTTGCGCGGGAAGGGCTTCCGCTTCGTGGCAACGGTACGCGAAGAGGAACGCTCAGTCGTAACAAGCCCTGGTAATGGCCTGGTCGAGCCATTTCGTCCATTGCCATCGCCTTCTGATCAGCCATCGATCGCTGTCCTGCCGTTTATGAATATGAGCGGCGATCCCGAACAGGATTACTTCGCCGACGGGATGACGGAAGAAATCATCACGGCCCTTACACGGTTCAAGAGTCTTTTCGTCATCGCGAGCAATTCCAGCTTCACCTATCGCGGCCGGTCGGCCGACATCGAGCAGGTCGCGCATGAGCTTGGCGTTCGCTATGTGCTCGAAGGCAGCGTCCGTAAGGCAGACAACCGAGTGCGCATCAGTTGCCAATTGATTGAGGTCGAAACGGGTAGGCATATCTGGACCGAACGTTTTGATCGTCGGCTCGCAGACATCTTTGATCTTCAAGATGAGATCTCGGAAAACATTGTCGGGGCCGTAGAGCCTGAAATCCTGTCCGCGGAACTTCGACGAGCGCGTGGCAAAGGACCCGATAACCTCGCCGCCTACGATTGCGTGCTACGGGCCTATCGGCACCTATGGATTCTAACCCTTGAGGACAACAACAGGGCTCTGGATTTTCTGCGTCGGGCAGTCCAGCTGGCTCCGGATTATGCGCTGGCATATGCCTACGCGAGCTGGGCCGATCTATTTCGAGTCCAACTGACGCAAGGTGGCTCCCTTCGGCCATTGCTCACCGAGGCTTTAACATTCGCACAGCGTGCAGTGGAACTGGACCCCTCGGATCCGTTGATCCAAACGATACGTGGGGCGTGGCAGCTTATGATTGAGCGCGACTTCGACGGCGGCCTTGCTAGGCACGAAGAAGCATTTCACGAGAATCCAAACTCAGTGTGGATTTGTGGAGCTAACGGCTTCGGAAATGCCCTGTGTCGTCAGCCGGAACGTTCGCTCGAAATGCTCAAACGTGCGCGTCGCCTCAGTCCGCATGACCCCAGCATGTTTCTCTGGCTTCCAGGCGGCGCGATCGCTCACTTCCTAGCGGGACGGCCACAAGAAGCGATCCGGTGGACCGACGATGCACTGCGGCTCAATCCTAGGCATTTGATCTCCCTCTTGCTGCGCGCGGCCGCCGAGGCGGCCGTAGGACGAGACTTGTTGGCCCGAGAACACGTCGAACGAATGCGCGCAATTAATCCGGCGCTGGATTTGAAGTTTGCCGGCCAGATGCTGCCATTCAAATATGCCGACGATAAGGAACAAATTCTGTGCGCCCTTAGGACGGCAGGTCTGAACGATCCATTCTGAGCCAGTACCTTTTAAAGGCGCCGTCGGTCGTCGGCGGCAGCATCTTGGTCCAGGCGTTATTTTACCACGGCGCTCGACGGGCGATGTCTCCCTGTGGCCCTTTGCGTAACTTGCGGGCAGGTCCGCTGTTGACGTTATAACGGACTCAGGCGGTCAAAATCATGCAGCGATTGACCCACGGCAGACATGCGCACCGATTTATGCGACCTTAGTACGGGGCTGACATCCAACGGGAGAGCACATGAATACAAGCAGGATCGCCTTGATACTGGGCTTTTTTCTTTGCCCCCTTCTTACATCCGCCGCACAGGCACAGAGCGCCATCACAGAACAGGAGGCGCAATCCATTGCTAGGGATGCCTACATCTACTTCTACCCGCTCGTGACCATGGACGTGACGCGCAAGCAACTGACGAATGTCGAACCCGGCAAAGGGCTCGGCAGCCCCATGAACGTAATGTTCAACGTTCCGGCGTTTCCAACTGCGGATATGAGACAGGTCGTGCGGCCCAATTTCGATACGCTCTACTCCTTCGTGTACCTCGACCTGACGAAAGAGCCGATGGTCGTCTCTGTCCCTGACACGGGCGGGCGCTATTACCTGTTGCCGATGCTCGACATGTGGACAGACGTATTCGCATCGCCGGGTTGGCGCACCACGGGAACGCAGGCGGGCAATTTCCTCGTCACGCCGCGCGGCTGGAGTGGAACTATAGCAGCGGGATTTACGCAAATCGAAGCGCCAACCCCCTACGTCTGGATCATCGGCCGCACCAAAACTGACGGTCCGCCAGACTATGATGCCGTTCACAAAATTCAGGCCGGTTACAAGATCACGCCGCTTTCGGAGTGGGGTAAGGCACCCAAGCCGGTCGAGGTGAAGCTCGATCCGAGCATCGACATGAAAACGCCCCCCAAAATTCAGGTCGATACCATGAAAGGCGGCGATTATTTCACCTATGCGGCTGAGCTTCTCAAGCTGCAACCGCCGCACGTCACTGATCAACCAATTATCGCGCGGATGAAGCGGATCGGCATCGAACCGGGCAAGAGCTTCGATATGAGCAAGGTCGATCCGGTTGTGAGGAAGGCGCTGGAGGCTGCCCCGGCGGCCGGGCAACAACTTATGGCATGGAAAGTGCCGACCATTGCCCGGGTCGCGAACTATTGGTCGATGAATACCGACACGATGGGCGTGTACGGTAATTACTATCTGAAGCGCGCCATCGTCGCGCAGTTGGGCCTTGGTGCGAACCTGCCGGAAGATGCGATCTATCCGCTCAACCTCGCCGACGAAACCGGCAAGCCGCTTGACGGCGCAAGCAAGTACACGATCCACTTCGACAGGGGCGCTACACCGCCGGTAAATGCCTTTTGGTCGCTCACGCTCTACGACAGCGACGGTTTCCAGGTCGCAAACAGCCTCAATCGTTTTGCGGTGAGCAGTTGGATGCCGTTCAAGTACAACACCGATGGTTCTCTTGACCTTTACTTCCAGAACGAAAGTCCGGGGACTGACAAAGAGACCAACTGGCTTCCCGCTCCGAAGGGGCCGTTCAATCTGACTATGCGGCTGTACGGCCCGAAGTCCGACGCGCTTACCGGCAAGTGGAACCCGCCGCCGATCACGAAAAATCAGGGCGCATCCAATCTGATGGCTCAATGAGATTAACGCGAGCACCGACGAATACATATCGGTGCTCGCGTTACGCCGAATGTCGCCTTCTGGCCCTTCGCGGAAGTGACGCAACGTGCACGTTTAGTCCGCTATTGGGAAAAGCGGACATGACTCGGACCTCTCCGAAGGACCGAGTCTGACCCGTAAGAGACAAGTCGACCAACGTCGGCGCAAAGATCAGGGTGGTGTAACCATTGTTCGGCTTGTTGCGCTTATTTGACCGGCTCGGTCAGGAATCGCTCGGCGATATCAAACTCGAGAATCGCGTAGGCGTCGTCTCGGGTGATTTCGACGCGCGTCTGCTCGTTCTCCTTCTGCCACGCCTCCTCGATGTCGCGCAGCCAGAGCGTGACGTCGCCGATGATGTCGATGGTTTCGTGATGCTGCACCAATCCTTGCGCCACCGGGTCGATGCCCATCGTCTGGATGCAGGCGTCGCTGTAGAGCGCATAGGCGCGGCTGCCGATCTTCTCGCTCGGCAACAAGGTGCGAACGGCAGGGTGTGACCTTTCGCAGTTTGTCGGCGACAGGGTCGCGACCAAGAACGCGTTTCAAAAACGGCGCGCATAGCGCATCCCCAGTCGGTTGTTCGGCGGCCTCATCGTTACCAAGCCGACCATCCGGCATCGACCAGCACGGTTGCCCCATGCATGCCGGAGGAGTCGTCCGACGCAAGGAAGACTGCCGCGCCGGTCATTTCATCGGGGGAGAGGAAATCGCGGCCGGTAGGGGTCATGGTCCGCATCAGGCTCAGATAAGTTTCGTTGCCGGGGCCGCGCAAATGCGCGTTAAGCGGCGTCGCGACGTTGCCGGGCGCCAGCGAATTGACGTTGATCTTGTGCCGGCCGAGTTCGGTCGCCAGCGCTTTGGTCAGGATTTCCAGCCCGCCCTTCGATGCGCAGTATGCCGGACAGTTAGGGAAGGCGCCGACACCGGCGATCGATGTAATGTTGATGACCTTGCCGCCGCCGTTTTTCATGAATTCGGGAAGCACCGCTTTCACGCAGAAGAACGCACCCTTCAGATTCAGGTCGAGCTGTTCGTCCCAGATCGCTTCGGTAGTTTCGGATACCGGCACGGTGCGAAATACGCCGGCGTTGTTGACCAGAATATGCACGCTGCCGAAGGCGTTTCGCACCTCTGCGACCATCTTTTCGATCTGCGGAATTTTGGAGCAGTCCGCCTTGACTGCACGGGCAACCCCGCCCGCCGCCGTTATCTTGTCAACGGCCTGCTTCGCCACCGCATCGTTGGCGTGATAGACGACCGCGACTTTGGCACCCTCCTGCGCGTAGCGCACCGCGATTGCTTCGCCGATGCCCTGCGATCCTCCGGTAACGATCGCGACGCGATCCTTTAGTTTCATCGCACCACCCCTTAATTGCTCGTCGGGCTGACTTGGCGGCAAACCAGGCTATCGTCCGGCTCCAAGGCCGATAAATCTCCGCGTCCGCTTACAACAATCCACGCTGCTTGACCTCGCCGTGGATCTGCTCAAGCGCGCGCTCGAGCCTATCGAACACCTCGTTGATCTCCGGCTTGGAGATGATCAGCGGCGGACAAAGCGCCAGGCTGTCGCCCATAGCCCGCAGGATCAATCCTTCCCGCTGCGCAAGTTCCGCGCCCAACAGTCCGACGCCGGCTGCGGCGTCGAACGGCGCCTTGGTCGCCTTGTCGCAAACGAGTTCTATAGCGCCAATCAGGCCGATACCACGCGCTTCACCGACCAGCGGGTGTGACGCGAAATTGTGCAGCCGTTCCTGAAACACGGGCGTCAACGCGCGGACGTGGTCCAGAATCTTGCGCTCCTCATAGATTTTGAGCGTTTCGAGTGCGACCGCGCAGGCAACGGGATGAGCGGAGTAGGTGAAGCCGTGAGCGAACACGCCGATCTTCTCGCTCTGGGTCACCAGCGCCTGATAAATATCTTCGCTGATGACAGTGGCTGAAATCGGCTGGTAGCCGGACGACATGGCTTTCGCCATGGTGATGATGTCCGGCTCAAGATCGAAGGTCTCGATGCCAAACATGTTGCCGGTGCGGCCGAAGCCGCAAATCACCTCGTCAACGATAAACAGCACGTCGTATTTTTTGAGCACTTTCTGGATTTTGTCGAAATAGCCCTTCGGCGGCACGATAACGCCGCCGGCACCCATCACCGGCTCGGCTATGAACGCGGCGACGGTTTCAGGATCCTCGCGCACGATCTGCGCTTCGAGGCTTTCCGCAAGCCGCGTCGCGAAGTCCTCTTCGCTCTCGTTCGGCTTTGCGAACCGGTAGTGATGCGGACAATCAGCGTGCCGGATTTGTGCGATCGGCAAGTCAAAGTCGCGATGATTGTTCGGAAGCCCCGTGAGGCTTGCGGCGGCGATAGTGACACCGTGATAGGCCTTCACCCGCGAAATGATTTTCTTCTTGCGGTGACGCCCCCGCGCGTTGTTGTAGTACCAGACCATCTTGACGGCGCTGTCATTGGCCTCCGATCCCGACGTGTTGAAAAACACCTTCGACATCGGCACCGGAAGCATTGCCAGAATGCGATCGGCAAGATCGATATTCGGCTCATGCGATTTGTGCGCGAATGAGTGATAGTAGGGCAGCGTTGCAAGCTGCCGCCGGGCCGCTTCGACGAGCCGCGGCTCGCTAAAGCCGAGCGAGACGCACCACAGACCCGCCAACCCGTCGATGTACGACTTGCCGTCCTCATCGATGACGCGAATTCCCTCGCCGCGCGCAATAATGAGCGGGCCATTCTGCTCATGCTTCTTGAGATGCGTGTAGGGATGCAGAACGCGGGCGATATCACGGCTGAAAGCCGAGTTGGCGGCAACGGTCACGGTTGATCTCCGGATAGCCGAAGCGTGGGGTGCGATGCTGACCGCATCGCGGGCGGTTCGGGAGCGCACCGCGTTTTTGAATAGTCGCATTGTGCCGGGGCATGTCAAGTTTCGTCGCCCCGGCCGCGCGGCTGCAACGTCTGACCGGCTTGTTGTTTGATCGCGTCGCTTCCGGCACCGCGCTTGCCGCCTTGTCAATGCCGGCGACCTATGAAAGGCTTTGCGGGCAAATTGCGATCAGGCAGATCGTATCCGCCTTAGCCGGAGGGCGGCGTCGCGAGCGTCACGACACGGCGCACGCGCAAGGTGTGGCGGGCATGAGGCTTAAGGATCGCGTTGCTATCATCACCGGCGGTTCGCAGGGGATTGGCGAAGCATTCGCCCGGCGCTTCGCGGCGGAGGGCGCCAAGGTAGCGATTATCAACCGCGACCGAACAAAGGCTGCGGCGGTCGTCCAGTCCATTCGTGCTTCCGGCGGCGAGGCGATCGCGGTGCAAGCCGATATCGGGCGCACCGATCAAATCGATGCTGCCGTGGCGCAAGTCGTCGATGCCTATGGCACCGTGCATATCCTGCTCAACAACGCCGGCGTTTACCTGATGTCGCGGCTCGGCCAGACGACCGAGGCTGCGTTCGACGCCATGATCAACACCAACCTCAAGGGCGTTTTCTTCCTCTGCCAGAGCGTGCTGCCGGTTTTCGAGCGCCAGGGGCATGGCAAGATCATCAACATCGGTTCGATCTTCGGACACGACGGTTATCCCAACTCCGCGGTCTATTGCGGCACCAAGGGTGCGATCGTGCTGGTGACGAAGTCGCTCGCGCTCGAGCTGCGCGATCGAAACATCCAGGTCAACGCCATTGCTCCCGGCTGGATCGAGACGCCGATGAACGAGGAGGCGCGACAGACCGATGCGGAATATTTGCGGCGCGTCGGCGAACGCTTCGGCGGCCCGGGCGGCTGGCTGAAGCCTGAGGAGCTTGCCGGCAGCGCGGTGTTCCTCGCATCAGCCGATGCAGACTCGGTGACCGGCGCCGTGCTCTTTGTTGACCGTGGCTGGTCGGCCTACTGATCGCGCGGCTGACGGAGCGGGAACAAAAAATGCGTTTCGCAACCGATACCGGCGGCACCTTCACCGATCTCATTATTGAGGATGAAGCCGGGCACATTCAGATGTTCAAGGCAGCGACCGTGCCCAGCGAGCCGGTCAAGGGTGTGCTCGATGCCTTCGAGATTGCCGCCAAACAGTTTCAGATCGATCGCCGCACGCTGCTCGGCCGGGGCGATATGTTCATTCATGGCACCACCCACGCCATCAATGCGATCGTCACTAAGAAGACCGCAAAGACGGCGTTGCTGGTTACCAGCGGCCATCCCGACATATTGGTGCTGCGCGAAGGTGGACGCCGTGAGCCTTTCAATCACACGGTGCCTTATCCCGATCCGTACATCCCCCGCGCTCTCACGTTTGAGGTGCCGGAGCGCGTACTGGCATCGGGCGAGATAAAGCGGCCACTTGACGAAGCCGCGGTCGAAGCTATTGCCGATCAGCTTCGCCAGCGCGGGGTGGAGGCGGTGGCGGTTTGTCTGCTCTGGTCGGTGCTGCATCCGGCGCACGAGCGCCGTGTGGGTGAGATCCTCGCCGCGCGCCTTCCTGACGTGCCGGTTACGCTCTCGCATCAGTTAAATCCGGCCCTGCGCGAATACCGCCGCGCAATTTCGGCGGCGCTCGATGCATCGCTCAAGCCGCTGATGAACCGTTATCTCGCCGGCCTGACGCAGTCGATGCGCGAAGCCGGATTTGGCGGGCGCATTCTGGTGCTGACGTCGCAAGGCGGCATGGTGGACATCGATGAAGTTCAGCGTGCGCCGATCCTTGCGATCAACTCCGGGCCGTCGATGGCGCCGATTGCCGGCGCCCGGCTCGCGGCTGCCGAAACGCCGAACAAGGACGCCATCATCTTCGACACCGGCGGCACGACGTTCGACGTATCGCTGGTGCGTCAGGGCCGCGTGCCATTCACCCACGAGACTTGGCTCGGCCGGCCGTTGCAGAGCGATCTGACCGGGTTTCCTTCGGTGGACGTGCGTAGCATCGGTGCCGGCGGCGGCAGCATTGCCTGGGTCGAAGAGGGCAGGGTGCTGCGCGTCGGCCCGCAAAGCGCCGGCGCGGTGCCGGGTCCGGCCTGCTATGCGGCTGGCGGCCAATACGCCACGGTGACCGATGCTGCTCTGGTGCTCGGCTATATCGATCCGTCGTTCTTCCTTGGCGGACGCATCAGGCTTGATCGCAACGCCGCGATGGCGGCCGTTCAGCGCGATGTGGCGGGTCCGTTCGCCATGACGCTCGAAGCGGCCGCGAGCGCGATCATGTCGGTCTGGTCGGAGAACATGGTGCAGGCGATCTCTGACATCACCGTCAATCAGGGCATCGACCCGGCCCGAGCCGTCATTGTCGGCGGCGGCGGCGCGGCGGGACTTAACGCACTAACGATCGCGGAAAGGCTCGGCTGCGAGCAACTGATCGTTCCTGAAGTCGGCGCAGCACTCAGCGCATTCGGTGCGGCGGTTTCGGATATCTCCCGGGAATATCGCCGCGTGTTCGTAACCAGCACCACACAGTTCGACCGGGATGGCGCTGCAGCGATCGTCGCCGATCTGCGCCGGCAGGCTCTGGCGTTTGCCGAGGCCGCGGGTGCGGCGTCGCACGACGTTCACATCGATTTTCTGGTCGAGGCGCGATATCTGCATCAGGTGTGGGAGATCGATGTTGCGATCGAGCCGGATCGGCTGTTTGGCGCCGGCGGCCTCGAGGTTCTGTCGCAGGCGTTTCATCGCGCCCACGAGCACATCTTTGCTTTCTCCGATCCGCATTCGCCGATCGAGGTGATTGCGTGGCGCGCCGCCGTCCGCTGTCCGGTCGGCGTTCACCCCGACTTGAAATTGGCCCATGCGCAGATGCCGGCAGAGATGCCGCAATGGCGGCGGGCGTTCTTCCCTCAAAGCGGTTGGCTGGAAGTTCCGGTGCTGGCGTTCGGCGACATCGAGCCGAATAGAAGGATCGACGGTCCGGCGATCGTCGAGTCTCCTTTTACTTCGATCGTCATCGATACCGGCGCAGCCTTCGTCCGCAGCGTCAACGGCAACCTTGTCGTCAGCCCCGGCGGCGCCTCGGAACAAACTTACGCCGCGGCAAGAGGACGGTCATGACTGAAAAATTGCTCGACGGTGCTGAGATGGCGATTCTGATCAATCGCTTCGAAGGCATCGTCCGCAAGATGAGCAACACGCTCTATCGAACCGGCCGATCCGGCGTGCTTAACCGCGCCCGCGACTTTTCCTGCTGCATCGTGACGGCCGATTGTGAATTGCTGGCGGCGGCTGACAGCCTGCCAATTCATACGTTGGTCGGGCCAAACCTGATGGCCCGCGCGGTGAAGGAATTTCACCCGGTGCTCAAA
Source organism: uncultured Alphaproteobacteria bacterium (assembly GCA_963844545.1). GTDB lineage: Bacteria > Pseudomonadota > Alphaproteobacteria > Rhizobiales > Xanthobacteraceae > BOG-931. The sequence goes on from CAWJOX010000004.1 coordinate 68,528, forward strand.
CGCGGCGACGCCTTCCTGCACAATTCTCCCTATCACGGCAATTCGCACGCCGCCGATCACACCATCCTCATTCCCGTCATCGACGATGACGGCATCCATCGCTTCACGGTGCTGACAAAGGCGCATCAGGCCGACTGCGGCAACGCGTTGCCCACGACCTATATGGGCACCGCGGTCGACGTGTATGCCGAGGGCGCGCTGATCTTCCCCGCCGTCAAGGTGCAACAGGACTATCGCGACATCGAAGACATCGTCCGGATGTGCGAACTGCGCATCCGCGTTCCCGGCCAATGGAAGGGCGACTTTCTGGCGATGGTCGGCTCGGCGCGGATTGGCGAGCGTGAGGTGCTCGCGCTCGGCCGTGAAGCGGGATGGGACAGGCTCGAAGCCTTCGCCGGGCAGTGGTTCGATTTCAGCGAGGAGCGGATGGCCACGCGCATCCGGCAGATGCCGGCGGGAAAGGCCACGGGCGTCAGCGTCCACGATGCGATCCCTGGAACGCCGAAGGACGGCGTCCGCGTCGTCGCCACGGTGGAGGTGCATCCCCAGGAGGGCAGCATCACCATCGATTTGCGCGACAACATCGATGCCTTGCCGTGCGGGCTCAACCTGACCGAGGCCTGCACCGGTACGGCCGCTCTGATCGGCGTATTCAACAGCATCGGCGGCGACATTCCGCGCAACGCCGGAAGCTTTCGCCGTGTCGAAATCAAGCTGCGCGAGAACAGCGTGACCGGGATTCCCCGGCACCCGACCAGCTGCTCGGTTGCGACGACAAATGTGGCCGACCGGCTCACCCACGCGGTTTCCCTGGCGATTGGCCAGCTCGGCGACGGTTACGGCATCGCCGAATGCGGCGGCTGCCTGCCGCCATCGTCCTCAGTCATTTCCGGCGTGGATCCGCGTAGCGGCGAGCGCTTTGTCAACCAGCTGTTTCTTGGCTCGACCGCCGGGCCCGGTACGCCATTCGGCGACTGCTGGCTCACCTACCTGCACGTCGGCAACGGCGGCATGTGTTTCATCGATAGCGTCGAGCTGGACGAACTTTATCAGCCGATTTGGGTCGCCGAGCGCAGGATCATGCCCGACACCGAGGGCGCCGGGCGAAGCCGCGGCGCGCCCAGCCTGTTCGTCGAGTTCGGGCCGGTCGGCTGCTCGGTCGATCTTGCCTATGTGAGCGATGGATCGGTGAACGCCGCCCTCGGCGTGCGCGGTGGTGGCGTCGGCGGCCTGGCCGGGCATCTGAAGCGTCGGGTCGACGGCGTCATCGAGCCGCTCTCGAACTGTGCGCAGGTCACTTTGACCGATGGCGAAACTATCCAGTCGATTTGCTGCGGCGGCGGCGGGTACGGGCCGCCGCATGAACGCGCGCCCGCCCGCGTTCTTGCCGACGTTGCGGAGGGCTGGATCACCAAGGAGCGCGCCCGCGATGTCTACGCCGTGGTCATCGATGACGCGATGCGTCTTGACGAAGCGGCAACGCAGAAGCTGCGGGCCTCGTCCAGCGCTGCGGCCGGCGTGATCTGAGCGCGGATGTGGGCGGAACCCTTCCATCCGGTCGGCACTATTGGCTAGGATGGCGCGAGACGGCTTGGGGACCAGCATGAGCGACAGTCGAGCGGTGCCTACGGTGCAGATCGACAACGATCATCTGCGCGTGACCGAATGGCGCTTTGCGCCGGGTGCGGCCACGGGATGGCATCGTCATGCCTATGACTACGTCGTGGTGCCGGTCATTGACGGCGAGCTGGAGCTTGTCGGCCCCGACGGCGGCCGTTCCCGTTCACGCTTGCAGCAGGGAAAATCGTACTTTCGTAACGCCGGCGTCGAGCACGATGTCATCAATGCCGGCGCTGGCGTCATGACCTTCATTGAGATTGAACTTAAGGACACGGGTGAAGCGAACATATAGGCGTTACGCACTTTCTGCGTTGAACCATGGCCGGGGCCATTATGAGGACGAAGGGGTAGCCAGCATGCCTGCGGCGAGAAACGCGACGGTCGCGATCAATTGCGATATGGGCGAAAGCTTCGGCCTGTATAAAATCGGCGATGACGAAGGCCTGATGCCGCACATCACGATCGCCAACGTCGCCTGCGGCTTCCATGCCTCGGACCCAACGGTCATGGCGAACACGGTGCGGCTGGCAAAACAGCACAACGTCAAGGTCGGCGCGCACCCGTCGTTGCCCGATCTTCAGGGGTTCGGCCGGCGCGAAATGAAGATGCGGGCCGAAGAGCTGACGGATTGCATCGTCTATCAGGTCGGCGCGCTTAAGGGCTTCCTCGAACGTGAAGGCATGAAGTTGTTTCACGTCAAGCCGCACGGCTCGCTCTACGGCATGGCGGCGAAGTCGCCAGAGGTAGCCAAGGCGGTCGCCGACGCGGTCAAGGTATTCAACGTGCCGGTTTTGGGCATGGCCGGTACGATGCATGAGAAGGTCTATCCGGCCGAGGGACTGGAATTCATTTCCGAATACTATGCGGATCTTGAATATGCCGCAGACGGCTCACTGATTGTGACCCGCGAGCATGAGGCGGTCGACCCGGAACTCGCCGCCCGGCGCGCTCTGCGCGCCGTCAAGGATGGTTTGGCGGAAACGGTCAATGGCGGCGAAGTGCCCGTGCGCGCAGATTGTATCTGCGTTCATTCTGATACGCCCAATGCCGTAGCGATCGCGCAAGCCGTGAAAACTGCGATTGCGGACTATCTTGGTTAGGCGGCGGTTCGAGAGAGGCTACAAGCATGGCGCAGCATGAAATTTTGAGTCCGCTGCCTGGAATTTTCTACCGTCGGCCGGCGCCGGATAAGCCGCCTTATAAGGATTCCGGCGACCGGGTTGCCGAGGGCGACGTGGTTGGGCTGGTCGAGGTGATGAAGCAGTTCAGCGAAGTCACGGCGGACATGAGCGGGAAAGTGGTGCGCTTTCTCGTCGATAACGAGGCGCCGGTCGAACCGGGACAGGCCCTGGTGCTGATCGAAACCAGCTGAGTTCTCCCCGTGTTCGACAAGCTTCTGGTTGCCAACCGCGGCGAGATCGCTGTGCGGATCATCCGTGCGGCGAAGGAAATGAATCTGCGAACCGTCACGGTATTCAGTGAGGCCGATAAAGACAGCCTCGCGGTGCGCTACGCCGATGAAGCCATCTGCATTGGCCCGGCGCCCGCAGCCAAAAGCTATCTCAACATCGACGCCATCATCGCCGCGGCACGCCAAACCAGCGCCGGCGCGATCCATCCGGGCTACGGCTTCCTCGCCGAGAATGCGCGGTTTGCGGAGGCAGTCACCGCTGCGGGGCTGGTCTTCGTCGGACCGACGGCAGACACGATCCGTATGATGGGCGACAAAGCCGCTGCGCGTATCGCGGCGCAAGCCGCCAACGTGCCGATAGTGCCCGGGAGCGAAGGGGAGATCGGCGACGAGGCTCATGCCCTCGACGCGGCCCGCGCCATCGGGTTTCCCGTCATGCTGAAGGCGAGTGCGGGCGGCGGCGGCAGGGGCATTCGCGTTGCTACCGACGAAGCAAGTCTCAAGCACCACTTTCACACCGCGCAGGCCGAAGCCTTGGCCGCTTTCGGTAGCGGCGCGATTTACCTGGAGCGATTTTTAAACCGCGCGCGCCACCTCGAGGTGCAGGTGCTGGGCGACGGCAAGAACGTCGTGCATTGCTTCGAGCGCGAATGCTCCCTGCAACGTCGCCGCCAGAAGGTGTGGGAGGAGGCGCCATCGCCGGCGATCAATGACGCCACGCGGCAGGCGCTGTGCGCCTCGGCGGTGCGGCTTGCCCAACGAGCGAGCTATCGCGGGGCCGGAACGCTCGAATACCTCTACGACGAAGGCAGCGGTGAGTTCTTCTTCATCGAAATGAACACGCGCATCCAGGTCGAGCATCCGGTGACCGAAATGGTCACCGGGATCGATCTCGTTCGCGCCACCATATCGATCGCACAGGGCGATCCGCTAGACTTCGCGCAGGCCGACGTCACCGTGCGTGGTGCCGCGATCGAGGTGCGGATCAACGCCGAGGATCCGGCCAAGAATTTCCGGCCCTCGCCCGGGCGGATTAGCACTCTCGCATGGCCCGCTGGCCCGGGCGTTCGCGTCGACACCATGATCTATCCCGGCTACACCGTGCCGCCCTATTACGACTCCCTGCTTGCCAAAATCATCGTGCACGCGGAAACTCGAAATCTTGCGCTGGCACGCCTGCAACGCGCGCTGGACGAGTTCGAAATCGAAGGAGTTACTACGACCGCCTCGCTGCACAAGCGGCTGGCCAAACTGAGCGAGGTGCGGGCGGCGCAGTTCGACACCGGGTTTTTGGAGCGGCTGCTAACGGCCGGATCGCCGTAATGGCCGCCTGAGGGGAACCAAGACCGGAGACACGCATGAGCGGAATCCGTTATTCGTTTGGCGGGGACGAGCACGTCTTCGCCGAAATCGGCGAAGAAATGTCCCTTGAAGCTTTCTTCAAGGGCATGGCGATTTGCAGCGAGCTCGGCAAGCAGCGCATTGCCGGCGTGTCCGAGATTTGCCCGTCCAACGCGTCCTATCTGGTTCGCTTCGACCCGGATGTGGTTCATCCAGATAAGATGATGCAGACACTCAAAGACATTGAAGCGCAGATCGGCGACGCCGATCTAGAATTGCCGACTCGCATCATCGAAGTTCCGGTGCTTTACAACGATCCGTGGACCAATGAGACGCAGCTCCGCTTTCGCGAGCGCCACCAGGATCCGAAAAGCACTGACATCGAATACGGGGCGCGTATCAACGGCTACAAGTCGATCGACGACTTCATCACCGCTCACTCCGGCGCACCGTGGTTCGTGTCTATGGTCGGTTTCGTTGCGGGACTGCCGTGGCTGTATCAGATCGTTGAGCGATCGAAACAGATCGAAGCGCCGAAGTACCTGCGGCCGCGCACCGACACACCGAAGCTGACCATCGGCCACGGCGGCTGCTTTACGGCGATCTATTCGGTGCGCGGGGCGGGCGGCTATCAGATGTTTGGGATAACCCCGGCGCCGATCTACGACCCGGCGCAGACGTTGCCCTATTTCAAGGATTTCCTGGCGTTCTTCAAACCGGGCGACATCGTCAAGTTCAAGGCGATTGCGCGCGATGAATATGATCGCGACATCAAAGCGGTGGAAGCTGGAACCTTCGACCTCACTGTCCGGCCGGTGAATTTTTCCCTGAAGGCCTTTCACAGCGATCCGGGTGGCTACGCCCGGCATCTGGTGGAGGTGCTTTATGGCCATTGAGGTGATCAAGCCGGGGCTGGCCACCACCGTTCAGGATCTCGGCCGGCCGAGCTACTACAATATTGGCATCCCGCTTTCGGGAGCACTCGATCAATATGCACTGCGCGCGGCGAATTTACTGGTCGGGAACGAGGAGGGCGCCGCCGGGCTCGAAATCGCGCTGATGGGGCCTGAGCTCGTCTTCCGCGAGGCCGCCATCATCGCCATCACGGGCGCCGAAGCGACGCCCAAGATCAACGGCGAGGCGCGACCGCGCAACGAGTCGTTTGCGGTGCGGGCGGACGATCGGCTGACGTTCGATTTCATGAAAAGCGGCGCGCGCGCCTATCTCGCAATTGCCGGCGGCATTGACGTCCGGGTTGTCCTTGGCAGCCGCTCGACTTACGCGCTTGGCGCGTTGGGCGGCTTTTCCGGCCGCAAGCTCGCTGCCGGCGATAAACTGCCCGTCGGCGCCGCGCGTGCAGGTGTGCGCCCCGGGCGTGTCTTGGCCGCGGATCTGGTGCCTTCCTATCCCAAGTCACTTGAGTTGCGCGTGCTGACCGGCCTCTATTTCTACCGCCTGACCGAAGAGGCTGCGAAATCCTTCTTTGAAGATACCTGGACGGTCGCGCCCGAAGCCGATCGCATCGGCTATCGTTATCGGAAAGGCCGCCCGCTTAGCTTTCGCGATCGCAAGCAGCCGTTCGGCGCTGGCTCCGATCCGTCTAACATCGTCGACGCCGGATATCCTTACGGCTCGATCCAGGTGCCCGGCGGCCTCGAACCGATCATCCTGCATCGTGATGCCGTTTCCGGCGGCGGCTACGCCATGATCGGGACGGTCATCAGCGCCGACATGGATCGCATCGCGCAGATGCAGCCCAACAATGTGGCGCGCTTCGTCGAGGTTGATATGGCCGCCGCTTTGAAAGCGCGTGCGGAATACAAGAACCGGGTCTCGCGCTTGAGCTTGGCTTTACGCTGATCGAGCAAACCTGACGACAGCTATCCGCGCGCTCACCCGGTCCTGCGGCAGCATGGCCGGGAACGCGCACAAACGCCTGACGCATTACGGTCTTGGCGTCTTCGACGGCGCCCTGACGATATCGGGCGATGCCGTAATTCACCCAGGCGCCGGCCCATGAAGGCGTAAGCCGAATGGCCGCCGTGAAAGCTCGCTGGATCAGGAGAAAAACCCAGAGCAGCAGCCAAGCGCCGCGCGTTGGCGCAGGCAATGACCAATCGAGTTCAGAATTGACTCAATTTCAATGCAGACACGAGTTTTAGCTAAGCTGCGGCTGGTGTGCCGGTGCTTCTCGCTTGTGACGAGTGGGGTAAGACCGCCTCGTCGAGTGCCCGTCTGACCTCCACTGCATCGGGAACGAGGGCAATGCCGTCGGGCGGCGTAAACCTGAAGCTATGGAAGCCGCTGCCGATGCCGGCACGTTTGAGGTCTCCGCGATAGCGATTGGCCAGAACTTGACCGATCAAACGCCCGCCGGCAAAAATGTCGAGACAGACCGGCGCTTCCGGATGGTCGATATTCTGCGCCCAGCCTGCGACGGAGTTTACACTGACAAGATCAACACAGCCGCGCAGAGCGCCGAGCGGCGTCTTTCCCTTAGACGTTAATATGGCGCGTAGCGCAATCCGTCGGCGGATCGCCTCAAGCTCGTAACCTTCATCAACCCGCGGCGCGCAGTAACGCGCCGCGTCCGCCGCCACATCTGGATACAACGCCCGATACTCGTAGGCATTGTGGAACATGCCGCGGTTATCATCGTCGATGAAGGTCTCCGACAACGCACCCTCGGCAACAATGACATCGTGTGTTTCAAGCTCGATGTGGAAATATTCCACTTTGTCGGCGCGCTCGGCCTGCACGATTGAGGCGCCGTTGACCAGATCCTTGGCCTCGATCAGCACTCCATCGAGATACATGGCGTGATGCGGCGAAATCCAAAGATCGCGCCCGGGAATGTTATCGTCGAGCGCACCGGCCTTGATACAGATCGGTAGAATTTCCTTACGGCCGATAATAAAGCGACCGTGATAGGCGTGTTTGCCGATCCATTTGATCAGCTGCGCCTTGCCGGACATCGTCATCACCTTGTCGCCGATCTTGAGCGTCTCGATACGCCTGTCGCCGCCCAGCGTCCGGATCAGCGTGCCACGGCAATAGCAAGCCGCCTCATCGGAGGTAACGATCGTATTTCCGCCTTCCACGCTATAGCTAAGTGTCGCGAGGCTCTGAGCGGCGCCGAAATCAAGATCAACATTGGTGGTGCCGTTGCTCAGAACATAGTCGCCGTCGACATACGAACTCGACGTTGCTGCAAAATTGTCAATGGTGATCTGTTCGCCCGAGAAAAAATCAGCAAGCGCCGCGTTGAAGCCGGGGCCATTGGCACCCGGCGGATCGAGCGTCAGGTCGGCATTGCCGCCGGCAAAGGTGATGGTCTGTCCGGCGTCGACCGTGCCGGAGAAATCGAGCGTCGCGCCAGAGTAAATCTCAAATTGGCCGGTGGCTCCCGGGTCCGTGGTTACGTTATCTGAAATTGTGGTCGTGCCGATTAGAGCGGTGAACGTTCCATCATTGGTCAGTGCGCCGGGATTGGAACCGTCAGTTGATCCCGCAACGGTGCCGTATTCGGACAAGAATGTGCCGCCGGCCTCGATGGTGAGAGTGGGCGTGATGAGCGTTCCCTCGATCATGTCGATCGTTCCGGTGCCCCAGACCGTGGTCCCGGCCGAACCCGAGATGACTACCTCACCCTGATCCCAGACCAGCAGGGTCCCGTCCCCGCCCGCTGCATCAGTCGTGCCGCCGACCGCGAGGCTCGATCCCTCGAGCTGCGAACCGTCGCCATCAACTTTGAGGCTGCTGGTCTCACCCGGGCCCCCGTTTTGGGCGGCGATTTCGATCTCGCCATACCCTGGAGGGGCTGAGCCGCTCGGCGGCAGCGGCGTTGGCGCGACCATGGCGCCGGCAAGAATATTCATGATGCCTTCGCCGGCATTGCCGACGACGAGGCCCTGCCCGTAACCGAGGGAGGTCGATTGCGGCGCGCTGTTGGTGCCGTTCACGTTGACGGTTCCGATCGCGCCCGCTTGGTCGCCGAGCACGACCTGGCCGAGCGCGGCGACTTGGCTTGCGTTGTCGATGTCGACTTCGCCTTGCGCGGCCTCGCCGATAGTAAGATTGCCGTTGAGAAGCCACTGGCTCCCGGTGTCGACCAGTACGGTGGAGAGGTCGGTGCCGATCGAGTTGCCAACAGTGGCATCGTTCACGGTCGTCAACGTGGAGTCTTCGGTGACATCGATGGTGCCCTGGCCGCTGTCGCCATCGGTCAGATCGTCGCTTTGCACCGTGCTGCCGGTAATGTCGAGCTCGCCGGTTGAGTCGGCCTGGCTGCCCAGCGTGAGCGACTTCACGGTCATCGCGCTGCCTTGATTGACATACACTTGGCCGGTTCCGGCTTCGCCGATGATCATGTCGCTGCCGAAGTTCGGCGTTGCGGCATTGAGGGTGAGCGAGCCCGTGCCCGTGTCCTCCGCGCCCAAAATCACGTCGCCATCAACCGACAGGTCGGCGCCGCTATCGGAGAAGGTCCCGTCGCCCGCCGCGCCGATGGTCAGGTCACCGGAAATATCCCAGCTTGTCTCCTGATCGGTGAGCGTGACCGTCCCCGAGCCGCCTTCTTGCTCGCCGAGCGTCACCGACGTGTTGGTCAGGGCGCCCGCATTTTCAGCCAGCACGGTGCCGTCGCCTGCGACACCAATCGTCATGTCAGCGGTGTCGACGGAGCTGTCGTCGTCCGTCACCAAGAGCTGGCCAGTGCTGTCGTCTTCGACGCCGATTTCGACCGAGGCGGTCTGTGCATCGATCGCGCCGCCGGCCGAAACGTACACATACGCGTCGCCGGCGTCGCCGATGCTGAAATCGGCCATGCCGCCGAGCGTGCTGGCATTGGTACCGGTGGCGTCCTGGCCGGTGACGGTGACATAGCCGATGCCGCTGGTCTCGACGCCGACGGTGAGGTCATTGGTAATCGTCGCCTGACCCCCATCCTGGACCGTCAAATAGCCGTCGCCCTCTTCGCCGACGGTCGCGTCATCGCTCACCGTGAGCGTGGTCGGCTCGCTGGTCGTGCTGCCGGTGCCGTCCACCGTGATGTCGCCGTGATCGGCGATGCCGATGCGGAGCTCTTGCACCGTGATGGTGCCGCCAGAGGTCAGTGTAATGTCGCCCCAGCTGCCGAGTTCCACGCCCGCGATGAGTGCATTGGCCGTGACCGTGGCTTGGTTCTGCACGGTGAGGATGCCGAAGCCGCCGTAACCGACAGCGATGTCCTGCGTTTGCGTCCAGGTCGTGTTCATTCCGTCAATTGTGGCGTCGCCATACGACCCCGCGTCGTTGCCAATGTCGGCAAAGGCTTCGCCGTTGACCTGCGCGCCGGTATTCAGGTTGAAATAGCCGGTGCCGGTGGCGCCGTAGCCGATATAGAAACCGATATTGTCGCTGGCGCCGAGCGTAAGCGTCGCGGTGTTTACGACATCGAGCGTTCCCGTACCGAGCACGCCGACTTCCATACCAGCGTCGCTCGTCATGGTCGTGTTGGCGTCGGTGACGGTGATGGTGCCCGTTGTATTCAGAGCGTTGCCGATGGAGGTGGTATCGCCGTGACTGCTGCCGACCTCGAACGCTGCGCCCTGGCTTACGGTCAACGCACTATTGCTTGCGCTGCCGGCCGTTACAAAAAAACCGCTGTCACCAACAATCAGTCCATTATCGGTTGTCGCGCTCGTTCCCTGCCCGGATATCGTGGCGCTGCCATTTTCCAGGTCGAGCGCGACTGTCCATTGACCGTTGGCGTTAAGTGCACTCTGGAACTGCGCCGTGGCGCTGTTCGTGATGAGCAGTGATGCCGGAGAAGTTGTGTTGACCGAGCTGACCCAGGTCTCCTCGTCGGCGGTAAGACTGGTACCTGCGCCCGAGAAAGTGAGCGAACCCTCAACGACAACAGCGTCGTAGTCGGTTGAATTGTAACCGTTACCTTCGTTGGGACCATCCTGGCCGACTACGGTGATCTGACTGTTAGTAAAGGTGACAGTGGATGTTACGGTGAGATAGCCGAAAGTGCCGTTACCAGTGAGCGTATAGGGAGGATTATTGGGTGACTGGACATAGTTGATGTAAACCCAATCGGTCGCCCCCGGAACTAGGTTCGTATTGTTGTTGCCAAACCAGGTGTAAGAGTTGGTGATGGGTCCCGAGGCCCAAACTGAATAGATCGCCATCGCGGCACCTTTTCACTGGTTACGAACACTGCGTCAGGTGAAACGATCCTCGCATCGAACCACTATGCAATTTAATTCAAGCCATCTGCAACGCGGAGGTATTATGATCCGGGGCATTCTAAGGGCGCCGTCGCGAACTTCTTTGCTTGCAACACTCCGAGGCCCATTGGGGTACGCATCCGAGGCCGAGACGGTTTCCATGACGTTCGGCTCGGCCACCGGCTACGGATAGCAAGGTTGGTAATGCAGCGATTCGAAGATGACCTAATCAGAACGGCACCTTCACACTCTGCTCAGGAGGGCGCGGGGTAAGAAATCCGCCGCTGTGCAAACTTGATGTCAGCTCCGGAGTCCAGAAGGAGACCTCCAGAAGCGGCAGGGACGCTACCCGGCCGACTAGCTAGCCGCGTGCGCCTGCGCTCGTCGCGAGCGTGGTGCGGCGCCGGCTTGTCGCCGCGGCATCGACGGCAAGGGTTTCATCTTCAAGGCTTCCGGAGAAAATCACGCCGTAAATGTCGGCGGCGCGTTGCAGCGTTTCGAAACCGTCGAGAATGTCTTTCAGGACCCGCTTCGGGTCGCGATCGAGCGGATTACCATAGCCTCCGCCACTGGTGGTGTTGCCGCGAACAATCTCGCCCTTCTTGATGGTGGTAATGACGACATTCGGCAATTCTTCTTCGCTGCCGTTAGCGCTGACCTTCCAGTGACGTGCGGTGACGCCGTTGGCGCCGCCGCGGACGCCCTGGGGCGGATAGTGTGTGCCGTCGCACGGCCACAGTGCATCGACGGGCAGTTCCTTTGGGCCGTAAGCGGTCTCCACCGCGACCGAACCGCGAAACTTGCCCGCTCCACCCGATCCGGGAACGATTTTCACGTAGCGAAACTCAAGCGGGTGCTTAAGCTCGTCGATCTCGACTGAATCCCGATACATCAGCCCGGCCACGACCGGGAGACCGTAATTCGGCCAGCCATCCGCAGAAGGGCTTCCCGGCCCGCCCGCCTCGGCGATGAACATCTGGTTGATGTACGGCTCATCGTTGCTGCGGTGGTCCTTGCCGGACACCACGCTCAGCCCGGCGCCCATTCCGATCCCGCCTTCGGCGAGACCGAGGCCCTCTGCCATTTCAGCGAAAGCGCGCTGGGTCAGATTGATCAGACGGTCGGCGACATTGGTCGTTGCCACCGAGCAACTGTGGGGAAACTTCGGATAACCGCATACCGCGCCTTCCTTCAGCAGCAGTCTTATGCGTCTGAACGAGCCGGCATTCCGCGGCACCGACGAATCGATTGAGTTGAAAACACCGGAGCAAACCGCAGCGCTGGTGCAGGCGACGCTTTCGTTGAAGCCGCACGGCACATTGTCGATATTGTCGCGCAGATCGATCTCGATGATGGCTTCCGCGGGATCGACGCGGACTTTCACGTTCAGAGGAACGCCGTCCGGCAAAAGCTCGCCCAGAGGATCGTGCGCGCCTCTGGTGGTCAGTTCGGCTTTTGGCAGCTTTTTGATGGCCTGGATCATCCGCTGCTCGGAATATTCCATCCAGTTGGCGATAAAGGACTTGATGGTCTCCTTGCCGTACTTCTCGCACAGCTCTTTCAAGCGGCGTTCGGCGATGCGGGCTGAGCCGATGCCGGCGAGAAAATCCCCGTACCACTGGGTCGGGACCCGGATGCGCGAACGGCACATCCGAACGATATCCTCGTTCATCTTGTAATCGCGCTGGATACGCACTGCCGGGAAGATCAGTGCTCCCTCTTCGTACTGGTCTTTAGCGTGCGCCATGTAGGTGGTCGGCAGGCTGTTGCCGACATCGGCCTGATGGGCCTTAGCGACCGAGGTGAACAGATGTTCGCCCTCAAAAAACACCGGAACCAGAAAGGCGTGGTCGGCGGCATGGGTGTTGCCCGAGTAAGGATCATTGTGCAGATAACAATCGCCTTCCCGGATATCGCCGGCGTGGAATTTCGCCATCGCCTCGGTCAGGAGATGGCTGCCGAAAATATGGATCGGCAGACCTTCGGCCGAGGCCAACAGCTCGTTGTCGGCGGTACAGACTGCGCAGCTGAAATCGCGCGCCGAGTTGATTACCGCCGATCGCGCCGCGCGCAGCAGGGTGTTGGTCATCTCGCGAATAATGCCGTCGATCCGGTTAGCGATGATCGCCGTCATGTAGGGATCGAACTTCGTCGCCGCAGTTTTCGCCATGTCAGTCGTGCCTTATCCCACGCGCAGCAGATAATTTCCGAAGCCGCTCACCCGCGCGCTCATGCCCGGATAGATCACGAGCGTCGTGGTCGGTTCTTCGACAATCGCCGGTCCGGTGATGACGCTTCCCGGGCGGATGTCACTCGGCTTATAGACCGCGGTTTTGACCGGAGCCGAACCGCCGAAAAAACAATTTCGCGATGAGGACGGCTTTGCCTCCGCGTCGGAAAATCCGGACATGGGGGCTGGCCTCGAATGACTGATTTTCGCGGTCAGCCGCGCCTTCCAGTTGACGATCTCGACGGCGCTGCCTTCATCGCGTACCGCAAAGACGCGTTCATGGACTTCGTGGAAGGTGGCGACCAAAGCCGCCACGTCCTCCGGGCCGCTAAAGCACGCTTTGGGGAGAGGGGTTTCCAGCTCCCAGACCTGCGCGAGATACCGGGCCTCAGCAAAATATTCGATGGTGTAGTCGCTGCCGCGCTCACCCAGACCGCGCCGAAATGTTTCAAGCCGACTGGTCAACTCGGCGAGGAGCGCGTTGACCTTGTCGAAATCGAAGCGGTTTGAAACGGTCACCAGCGTCGCCGTCTCCTCGGCGACGATATTGGCGTATTGCATGCCGGAGGCTGACAGCGCGGCCGCGACTTTGGGCAGAACGACGCGCTCGCAGCCAAGCTCGGCGGCGATCATCATGATATTCAAACCCGCGGCGCCACCACCAGCTACGATGGTGCTCTCGCGCGGATTGAAGCCCTCGTTGATGGTGATGTCGCGGATCGCCCGCATCATGAAATCGCCGGCGAGCGTCAATATGCGGTAGGCCGTTTCCTCCAACGACGAACCGACCCGGTCGGCGATGTCTTTCACCGCACGCCGGGCCGCTTCGACATCGAGCTTCATGCGGCCGCCGAGAAAGTAGTCGGGATCAAAGTAGCCCAGCACCACGGCCGCATCAGAAACGGTCGGCAGCTTTCCGCCGCGTCCGTAACAGGCCGGACCGGGATCGGCGCCGGCGGATTGCGGGCCGACGCGCATCAGCCCGCCGTCGTCGATCCAGGCGATCGAGCCGCCGCCGGCCCCAATCGAGCGCACGTCGACCGCCGATATCGCCAGCAGGTCGCCGATGAAGTGGGGGCCGAGCCAGGTATCCCGCGTGTAGGTGAGATTGCCGTCACGCACCAGGCCGACGTCGAACGTGGTGCCTCCGGTATCGCAGACGATGATGTTGTCGCCGAGGTCCTCGAGCCGCGAGAACGTCAAGCCCGCGATCGGCGCCATCGCCGGGCCCGATCCGACCGTATAGACCGGCTTCTCAATCAGTGCTTCGGCATAATTGCAGCCGCCGGCGGTGGTGCTGATCAGGAGTTCGCCGGTGAAACCTGCGCCGTGCAAATCCTTTTCCAGACCGCGGAGGTGGCGCTGCATCAGCGGCTTCAGCGACGCATCGATCGCGGTCGCCGAGGCTCGGCGATATTCGCGCACAATGGGAATGAGGCGGTGCGATAGCGTGTACGGAATGTCGGGGAGGAGTTCGTCGAGCAGCCGGGCAAACCGCAATTCGTGATCGGGATTGGCAATCGACCACAGGAAGCAGACCGCGACCGCCTCGAAAGAGCCTTGCTTAATCTGTTCGACCACCTTGCGCGCCTGGGCCTCGCTGAACGCGACCGAAGCGGTCCCCTCTGAAGTCATCCGCTCTTCGACTTCGAAGGTGAAGCGCCGGGGAATGTAGGGGTCTGGGTAGTCGTAGGAAAAATCGTGCGGATTGGATTTGCCGCCTTCTTTAAGTAGCAAGGTATCGGAAAATCCCGCAGTGGTTACAAACGCGGTCTTCGCGACGGTTTTAGTTACGATCGCGTTGGTGGCGTAGGTCGTGCCGTAAATCAGTAGCTTGGTTTCAGCCAGCAGCGACGCGAACGGCACCTTGAGGCTCTCGGCGGCTGCCTGGATCGCCTCACGCATGCCAAGAAAGATGCGCTCCCGTGTCGTCAGCGCTTTGCCGATGGTCATCGTTCCGGACTTGTCGGAAACGATGACGTCGGTGAATGTGCCGCCGGTGTCGACCGATATCGTATAGGCCATGCAAACTACCTCGTCGAAGCGACGGACGCCCGGCAGGCAACTTGAGTGAGGGAATTCCGCCGCCGGCGAGCGAGGTGAGAAGGTTTGTAGAACTCGGGCGGCGACATAAATGAACGATACCGGCCTGAATGTCGCGTGTTCAAGGAGAATTTGGGGGAATACGAGAAACATCCGCAGGACATTGCCCGAATTTCCGCAGATGATGAATTTGCCGCCGGGCTGATACTCCAATTTTTTCATAGGAGCCGCGCACCCGTGCTGATTGGTGTTCCAAAAGAGATCAAAGATCACGAGGACCGGGTTGGGCTGGTCTCTGCTTCGGTCCATGAGCTTGTGGCGCACGGACACCGGGTTCTGGTTGAAACGGGAGCAGGGCAGGGCGCGGGCGTTTTCGACACGGATTTCGAGCGCGCCGGCGCTGCCATAGCCGACAGCGCCGCCAAGATTTGGTCGACCGCCGAGCTGATCGTGAAGGTGAAGGAGCCTTTGGCAGTCGAGCGCAAGCAATTGCGTGCCGGGCAAATTCTTTTCACCTATTTGCATCTCGCCCCCGATCCCGAGCAGGCCAACGATCTAATCCGCTCTGGCGCCACCTGCATCGCCTACGAAACCGTGACCAGCGCGTCAGGTGCGCTGCCGCTGCTGACGCCGATGTCTGAAGTCGCGGGGCGTATGTCGGTCCAGGTCGGCGCCTATTGCCTGGAAAATGCGCAGGGCGGGCGCGGCATTCTGCTGGGCGGTGTAACCGGCGTGGCGCCGGGCACCGTGTTGGTACTGGGCGGCGGCGTCGCCGGCACCAATGCGGTGCTGATAGCGGTCGGACTCGGCGCGGACGTGACCGTGGTCGATCGCTCGGCAGACGTTCTTCGGCGTCTGGTCGGTCAGTTCGGAACGCGCATCAAGACCATTTTCCCGACCCGGGAAGCGCTCGCGCACCTCGTGGCCGAGGCCGACCTCATCATCGGCACGGTTCTCGTTCCCGGCGCGGCTGCGCCAAAATTGATTACGCGCGACATGGTCAGAACCATGAAGCGGGGATCGGTGATCGTCGACGTCTCGATCGATCAGGGCGGCTGCGTCGAGACTTCGAAGCCGACGACCCATTCGCATCCCACCTACGTCGTCGACGGCGTGATCCACTATTGCGTCGCCAACATGCCGGGCGGAGTTGCCAGGACGTCGACCTTCGCCCTCAACAACGTCACGTTGCCGTTTGTGCAAGCCATCGCCGACAAGGGTTGGCGGCAAGCGATGCGCGACGATCCGCATCTGCGCGATGGACTCAACGTCTACGCGGGCCGCATTACTCACCCGGTCGTCGCGGAAGCCCTGGGCCAGAAATTGCTTGAGCCGGAACTTGCACTCGCCGGCTGACCTGCTCTACGCGGCCGCGGTGTAATCGACCGGCGTCCCGTGCCAACCGGCTTCGCGCTTTTTCCAGAAAGTGGTTTTCAGCTGCGACGACAGCGGACCGGGCCGGTCGTTGCCCATGATGTGACCATCGATCCGCGAAACCGGCATCGGACCGCCGGCTGTCGTGGTGATAAAGATCTCGTCAGCCTGAAGAAGCTCCTGGACCGGGATCGGCCGTACCCGGCAAGGAATGTTCAGCTCCGCGCAAAGCTCTATCACTGACCGCCGCGTCACACCCTCGAGCGCGCCGCGATCGGGCGTCGAGACTTCACCTGCCGTGACGGAAAAGATGTTGTAGCCGGGGCCCTCGGTAACGAAGCCGGAGCGGTCGACGAGCACGGCGCCATCGACGCCGGCGTCATGAGCCTCGAATAGTCCGCGGGTCAGATCGCCCCAGTGAAAGTTCTTCACCGTAGGGTCGATGGATTCTTCAGGAATGCGGGGCGCCTTGGCAATAATGAGATGCGCACCGCGGGCCTGCACTTCCGGCGACATCAGATTGACCCAAGGCCGTGCGAACGCGACCATGTAATTGCGGGTGTTCGCGGGATGGTACGGCTTGCCGCTAACCGGGCGTCCGCGCAGACAATCGAACGCGACATAGGCGTCGCGCAATCCCGATAATTGCACGCAGCGATGCAGGATGCGGTGGATATCGTCGTCGGTTTCCGCAGGCGACAGCCGCAGCGCATTCATCGATCGTCTGAAGCGGGCGATGTGGTCGTCGAGCCGGAAGAACAGCCCATGCCAGACCGACACGACGTCATAGGTGACGTCGGAACGCCGGTAGCCCCAATCGGTGATCGGGATGGTCGCCTCAGCGAGCGGCATGTAGCGGCCGTCGACATAGGCCGCACCTTGAGAGAAATCATCGCTCATCGCTGCCCTGCCGACATGGAGCGGGCGCGTCAGCGGCCGCCGTTCGGCCGGTAACCGTAGACCGTTTCGGCTTGTTCGCGGGTGATGAATCCGTCCTGCAAATCCTCTGCGACCATCTTCGGATCGCGCTCGGTTGGCGGTCCCCAGCCGCCGCCGGCAGGTCCCGTAATCTTGATGCGGTCACCGGGCCGGATCGGCACATTGGCGAACTTGCTGGGCGATGCTTTGTTGAAGGCTTGCGCAACCGTGAGCCATTCGTCGGAGCCGTTTCGCTGCATCAGCAGGCCGGCCTTGCCGCCCGCCATACCGCCGTGAATGCCCCATGGCGGGATTTTCTGCCGGTCGGCCATGTAACTGTAAGTCATGTTGGTGTCAGTGCAACGCACGGTCTTTGACAGGGACAGTCCGCCGCGGAATTTGCCCGCTCCGCCGGAGCCATCCACTAGCTTGAACTCCTCCATGTGCCACGGAAAACGGTTCTCGAACACTTCCACCGGAATGTGCGGACAATTGCCGTTGATCCCGCAGACCGCGTCGTTGCCGTCGGCGAAGCTGCGGGCACCCCAGCCGACCGGGGTCAGGTCGTAGCAACAGAAGAACTCGCCGGTTTTATTGTCGGCGCCGCCAAACAAGAAATTGCTGTGCGAGGCGCCATCGGTCGCGGCCGAGCGTTCCTTGAGGCCGGCCGCAAGCGCGCCCATCACAGTATAGGCGATCCGGCAGTGCGTCTCGGTATTGCCGCCAACCGAAGGTCCCGGGAAATTGACGTTCACCACGGTGCCGGGCGGGGCGAGTACGCGGATCGGCCGGAAGCATCCGGAATTCTTCGGAATGGAAAAATCCGTCAGCTGGAGCACTGCGTCGTAAGCCGCGCTCCATGCCACTCCGAGCGTCGCATTGATCGGGCCCTTCGCCTGCGGCGACGAACCGTAATAGTCGACCACCATGTCGGAGCCATCGACCACGACCTCGGCGCGAATTTTGTACGGCTTGTCCTCGATGCCGTCGTCTTCCATGTAATCCTCGAAGACATAACGGCCATCCGGAATCTTGCTGATCTCCGCGCGCATCCGGCGCTCGGAATAGTCCATCAGCGCGTTCACGATTTCGCGGAAATTTTTGGTCCCGTGCTTGCGGACGAGCTGGGTCATGCGCCGCTCGCCGAGATCGGTGGCCGCGATCAAGGCGCGGAAATCGCCCATGTTGTAGCGGGGCGTGCGCACGTTCGCGAGCAGGATGCGCCAGATGTCGTCAACGTCCTTGCCGGCTTTTTTGATCTTGACCGGCGGCACGCGCAGGCCTTCGTGGAAAACCTCGGTCGCCTCGCCGGCGAAGCCGGCCGGCGACATGCCTCCCACCTCGCAGACGTGGCCGATGGCAACCGAAAAACCGATCAGGTCGCCGTCGACAAATACCGGCTTGAAAAAGGTATGTTCGGGCGTGTGCAGTCCGCCGCGATAGGGATCGTTGTGCAGAATAACGTCGCCTTCCTCGAGATCCTCGACGGCGATTTCATTGACGCAGGAACGGATCAACAGCGGCATGCCGCCGATCATCGCCGGACAGAAGTCGCCGGTCGCGATCATCTCGCCGTTGGGGAGCGCCAGCGCGCAGGTGAAATCGAGCGACTCCGAAAAGATCGTCGAATAGGACGTCCGCATCAGCGTCACACCCATATCGCGGCAGATCGAAGCCAGGATGCCGCCCACGATGTTCAGCGATACCATGTCCATTGGCTTGCTCCTTGTGCTCCGGCTCAGCTCGCGATCAACAAGTTGCCGTATCGATCGACCGTCATCTTTTTCCCCGGATCCAGGACCGTGACGGAAGCGCTCTCTTCCACCAGAGCCGGCCCGGATAACGCGTGACCCTCCAGCAGATCGGCTCGCGCATAGACCGGCGTATCGACCCATCCTTCGGCGAACCAGACCGGGCGCCGCGATACTGGAACGGCGGGTCCCTTGGCGCTGCCGATTTCCGGAAATCCGAGCTGGCCGGTTTTCGCGATCCCCGTGACCAGAAAGTTCACGATCTCGATATGATCCGCCAGCCGAAATCCGAAGCGCGCCTCGTGCAGGTCGTGAAACGCGGCGAGCAGCCGCGTTACTTCGGTGTCGCTGAAGCTATCAACGTCGGCCGGGATTTCCAGTTCGTGGTTTTGCCCAAGGTAGCGCATCTCGACGCTTCGGGCGATCACCACGTCGGTATGGCCCTGCGCCGCGAGATCGGCGATGCATTCCTTGACCAGCGCCGCCATCGTCGCAGCCGCCCGCTCGCGGTCGAAGAAGCGCGAGTTCAACTGCACGGTGCGATGCCGGTCGACGCGCGCGTCGGCCATGATGAAGCCCAAGGCGGAGAACTGGCCGGGAAAATTGGGCACCAGTCCGCGCGGGATAGATGCGTCGGTCATCAGGTCGCTGACATGCGGCGGGCCGGCGCCGCCGAACGCCACCAGCACGAAGTCGCGCGGATCGAGGCCCTGCTCGGTCAGCACGCTGTGCAGCGCGCCTACCATGTTGTTGTTGGCAATGTGGATGATCGACAGCGCCGCCTTTTCCAGCGGCAGGCCAAGATGATCGGCAATCGGCTGGATCGCGGCGCTCGCGGCATCGGCATCGAGACTCATTTTGCCGCCGAGAAAATTGCTCGGACTGATCCTGCCGGTCACCACATTGGCGTCGGTCACCGTCGGCAGCTTGCCGCCGAGCCGATAGCAGGCCGGGCCCGGGTTGGCGCCGGCGCTTTGCGGGCCAACGACCAGCATGCCGCCGGCGTCGATCCGCGCGATCGAGCCGCCGCCGGCGCCGATCGAACGGATATCGAGCATCGGGATCTGGATCGGCCGGCCCCATTCGATCTCGAAATCGGTGGTGAACTTCTCGCGGCCGTCGACGATGGTCGAAACGTCGGTCGAGGTTCCGCCCATGTCGAGCGTGACCAGGTTGGAGATGCCGAGTAGCTGCGCCATCTGCTTTGCGGCAATGACCCCACCGGCCGGCCCGGAGACGGCGATCTGGATCGGCGCGTCCGCGGCAGCGTCGAGAGTCATTTCGCCGCCGTTTGAACGCATGATGACGATTTTGGCGCCGACGTTTTCGTTCTTGAACCGATCGCGGATGGAATGAAGCTGCCGGTTCACGACGGGCTTGATGAAGGCGTCGCAGATCGTGGTCGAAGAGCGAAAATGCTCCTTCCACTTCGGCAGCACTTCGTAAGAAATCGAAACCGGAATGTTGGGCGCGCGCTCGGCAAAGATCTTCTTGATCAGAAACTCGTGCTCGGGCGCCAGATAGGAGTGCATCAACACCACGGCGACGGCTTCGATCTCGCCTTTGGCGACCATCTCGTCCGCGATCGCCCGGACCTGCGCTTCATCGAGCTTCTCGATGACCTCGCCTGAGGGACCAATTCTTTCGTTGACCTCCAACGCGTTGCGGCGCTTGACGAACGGCTTCGGCTTGACCCACGCGAGATCGTAATGGTTGCGGCGGTTGCCGCGGCCGATGAACGGAATGTCGCGGAAGCCGCGCGTCGTCAGGTAAGCGACAACCGCGCCTTTGCCTTCGAGCAGCGCGTTGGTCGCGACGGTCGTGCCGAGGCGGATTGAAGCGATGCTTTCAGTGTCCCCAAAAGTCTTGAGGCCGGTCATTACGCCTTCGATTGGGTCGCGAGGCGTCGAAAGATTCTTCCAGGCCTTTAACTCACGATTTGCTTCGTTGAAGGCGACAAAATCCGTGAAGGTCCCGCCGATATCAATACCCAGACGGTACTGCATTCCTCTGACCCCAACCCTACGAACCGACCGCCGATGTTCTTTTGGCTTCCTTGTCGGCTCTCGCCTCTTCCCAGTCGAGACACCATTGTGAGCAATAAATTTTGCCGGCTTTGGTAATTGTTTCGGGCTTCCTGCCGGGGTCTTTGGCGCCACGCTTTTCGTAGATCAAGACGCCGCAATTTGCGCACTTTACATATTCCTCGATGTAGAGGTTATTAGGCGCGAATCTCATTTCACCAAATCCTTAGAACGCCAATCATCGCCAAGCCTCTGCGGACCCGCGATGATCGTAACAGACTTGGCTTCGCGCTACCAAGGCAGCACATTGCCTTCATAGTCGATATAGACTTCCTCGCCGCTGCCGCTCCACTTCTCTAGTGTGTGGTAGAGACCCTCGACGCTGGCCGCGAGATCGACCGGCGCGTCCTCGCCGCCCATTTCGGTCTTCACCCAGCCAGGATGCATGATCAGCAGCGTTCGGCCTTCGCCCTGGTGACGCTGATAAAAGCAGCGCGCCAGCATGTTCAGGGCAGCCTTGCTGGCCCGATAGGTTTCCCATTCACCAGCGGCGTAAGTTGGTGCGAGCGCCAAGCTGCCCATCCGCGACGACATGATCGCCAGCGTGCCGCGAGGCTTCAGGCGATCAAAAATCGCCTCCGCCACGTAGATCGGGCTGTGGGCATTGGTGATGAATAAACGTGCCGCTTCCGGCACCGGAACTTCATGGATCGGTTTGGTCGTATCATCGTGCACGCCGGCGATGATGAAAATAACGTCGAATAGCTCGCCGGAAAGCCGGCGATGCAACTCGTTGACCTCGTCATGATTGTTGATGTCGAGGCGCTCGATCCGGATCCGGCCGGCCGCGTTTGCCGCTGCGGATTTAAGGCCGGCGGAGTTGCTTCGTTCGGTAGCCACCACGTTCCAGCCGCGGATGGCGAACAGTTTCGTCAATCCCAAGCCCAGTCCGCGGGACGCGCCGATCAAGAGCACGCTGCGCGTCGCGGATGGTGAGGCGTTCGCGCCTCCCGCCGAAGTTGTTAGAACAGCCATTCGGGTCCCTCCGACAGCCGGGATTCTCAGATGCGACGAATGAGATCCACAAACGCAACGGACGGCGCCCCGAGGGAGCGCCGCCCGTCACGCATCATTCAACAAACCAAAGTGCCGCTTATTTCTTCCGGTACAGCACGTTGGGCGGAATGGCTTCGCTGATCCGCCACTGGTCGATCACTTTGCCCTTTCGATTGGCGATCTCGACGATGAAGTAGGGTGCACGATCCTGGATGTGCAGCGTGCTGCTGAAACTGCGCGGGCCGAGAATGGTCGGCTCATCCTTGAACGTGTTCATCACTGCCACGACCTTGGCTGCGTCGGTCGTGCCGGCTTTCTCTACCGCCCTGGCCCAGAGCTGCAACCAGGCGTAGATCGGAAACGCGTATTGCGTGACCGGCGGTTCCTTGAACTTTTCCGTATACCGTTTGATGAGTGCGTTGATTTCAGGGTGCGGGTCGTCGCCGTAAATCGACGCCTGCACCGGTACGTAGAAGTTCGACAGGTTCGGCACCGCATCAAGCCAATACGTGCCGTCCATCGAGCTGCCGTTGGCGATCGGCAAGTCGATGCCTGCTGCCCGGATCTGCCGCGTAGCGCTGCCGCCGCCTGGAAGGTAGGTACATAACATGATCACGTCGACCTTCTGGGCAGCGATCGCGTTGCGCAGCCGCGTCACCTGCGAGGCGATCGAAGCGTCGTTTTGTTTGAAGACGTCATGCTCGACGATCTTGCCGCCCTTTTTCGGAAACATCCAATCAAAGCCGGCACAAATAGACTTGTCGTATTCGATAGAGTCGTCGAGCAGCACGTAACCAGTGCGCCAACCCTTCTTCTCGTAGCCCCATTCACCGAACACCGCGCCTTGCACCTGCGCGGCAACTGACGACGTGAAGGAGAACGGTCCGATGCCGGCAATGCCGGCCTTCGGATCTTCGGCGCACATGAAGACAGTGATTTTGCCGGCCTTCTGTCCCTGCAGCGCCGCCGGAGCACCGTAATCATAATCGCAGGTGCCGAAAACGACGTCGGCGCCCTCGCGAAGCACTTCTTGGCCAGCTTTGGCGCCTTCAGCGCGGTCCGATTTCGTGTCGGCCGTTACGACGCGCAGCTTCCGTCCAAGGAGGCCGCCCTTGGCATTCACGTCGTCGACGAACACCTGTGTCATCTTGGCGCCGTTGTCGTCGTACGCGGCCATCGGCCCTGACATCGCCACTGACAATCCGAGAACGATATCCTGTGCGGCCCGCAATTGCGGTGCCGACAAGAGCATTAGCAAGCCTGCGGCGGCGAGCCCGCCCGCGACTAGATGACGTCTCATGACTACCCCTGTTGTGACCCCGGTAATGCCTGATCTGTTCTTGAGGCGAACGCGCCAGGCCCCTTAGCACGGTTCTTGCAAGCACGGCTCTTGCAAGCGAGTTGAACGACGTTCCAACCGGGCGGAAACCGCCGTTGGCTTTTCGTGAACTCGCCAGCCCCAGCGTGGAGCAGTTTGCCATGAAGGCTAGGCCATGTAAACGTGTCGGGGTCCTGTGAGGGCGTCCGATCGCATGCGATTTAGCGTACTTCCGGTTGCTGCGTCAGCACCGAGCGATGCTGCGGAGCTCTGTGCGGAAGCTATCGTTGTTCAGTTCAGCGGACTGACTGCAATCGCGGACGTTTCCCTGCGCGTCGAGCGGCGTCAGGTGTTTGGTCTGATCGGTCCGAACGGCGCCGGCAAGACGACGCTGGTCAATTGCCTCACCGGTTTTCAGATCCCGACCAGCGGCCGTGCCGTGCTTGGCGGAACTGATAGCTCCGGATGGTCGCCGAGCCATTTCCGCAAGGCAGGCGTCGCCCGCACGTTCCAAAGCGGCCGGCTGTTTCGCGACATGACCATCCTGGAAAACGTCGAGGTGACAGCCGTCGGTCTGGGCCTCAATCGACGGCAGTCGCACCGTTACGCCATGGACATGCTGGGGTGGGTAGGCCTCGCCGACAGAGCTCATGTCATTGCCGGTTCGTTGCCGTACACCGACGAGCGACGGGTGGGCATCGCTCGCGCGATGGTTCTGCCTCCCGCCTTCGTCCTGCTGGACGAGCCTGCCGCCGGCATGTCGGACGCCGAGTGCGACGAGCTGATGCACCTGATCGCAGCTATTCCGAAGGAATTCGAGTGCGGCGTGTTGCTGATCGAACATAACATGCGGGTGATCATGGGCGTCTGCGACCGGATCCACGTGCTCGACACCGGACGCACCATCGCTGAGGGGACGCCGCAGGAGATTCAACGCAACACCGCAGTCATTAACGCCTATCTCGGCGAGCATGGTTGATCTCGGCGAGCATGGTTGAACGCGCACGAATGGATCCGTCCGCAATGCTCGAGGTCGAAGACATTCACGTCAGCTATGGCCGCCTCGTCGCGTTGCGCGGCGTGTCGCTCCATGTCGGCGAAGGCGAAATCGTCTGCGTCATCGGACCAAACGGAGCTGGCAAATCGACGATGCTCGCCGCCATCGCCGGCGGCGTACCGCTGCAGGCGGGGACTGTTCGCCTAGGAGGAAAAGTCATCGCCGGCATGGTGCCGGAAGCAATATCGAGGCTTGGGGTCTCGCTGGTACCCGAGGGGCGCCATGTTTTCGCCACGCTGACCGTTGCCGAGAATCTTCGCATCGGCACCTTCCAGCGCCGCGATCGCGCTAACGTCAACGACGACTTTCGCCGCATCCTCGAGCACTTTCCGCAGCTTCGCGAGCGGCTGGGACAGCCAGCGGGCAGGCTCTCCGGCGGCGAGCAACAGATGCTGGTGATTGCACGCGCGCTACTGACGCGACCGCGCATGGTTTTGGTCGACGAGCCGTCGCTCGGCCTGGCGCCGCGCATCATCGATCAGGTCTACGAAATCCTGATCGATCTCCGCCGCCGCGACGGACTGACGCTGCTGATCAACGAACAGTCCTCCGACCGGGTGTTGAAATTTGCTGACCGTATCTACGTGCTGCGGAGCGGCCGTGTGCAGTTGCATGACCGCGCCGCCAACTTGCGCGAGGGCCACGCTATCATGAGCGCATATTTCGGCTTCCAAGACCGGCATGACGCGCCTGCAAGCAAAAGCGTGTCATCATGATCGGCTTCCTGCAAAATCTCATCGATGCGCTGAGTCTGGGCAGCCTGTACGCGCTGGCGGCACTTGGCATCGGCTTGCTGTTCGGCATCTTGCGCCTCGCCAACTTCGCCCACGGAGATTTCATCACCGTTGGTGCGTATGCGCTGATCATCCCGTCACTCGATGTCACCGCCAAAATGTTCATTGGTCATTGGCCGTTGATCCTCATGATACCGACGGTCTGCATCGTCGTCGTCGTGCTGGCTTTGCTCGCCGACGCGTTGCTGTTCCGTCCGTTGCGGCGGGCATCGGCCCCGACTTTGATGATCGCCTCGTTTGCACTTGGTTACATCATTCAAAACGTCATCCTGATGTTTTACGGCGCCCGACCGAAGGCTGCGGACCTGTGGTCCAATCTGAGCCAGCAAGTTGAGATCGGGCAGCTCCGCGTTCCGCAGTTGCAACTCGTGACCATCGCGGTGACGATTGCACTGATGATCCTGCTGACACTGTTTTTGCGCCAGACATCGTTCGGCGTGCAAATGCGGGCGGCGGCCGAAGACTTCCGCATGGCGCGCTATCTCGGGGTGCGCGCCAATTTTGTGGTCGGTTTGGCTTTCGCCATCTCCGGACTGCTGGCGGCCGCGGTATCGCTGCTGTTTCTTTCGCAGACCGGCCAATTGAGCAACACTATGGGCGTTCCTTTGATGCTGTTCGCGTTCATCGCCACGGTCATCGGCGGGATGGGAAGTCTCGCTGGCGCCGTCGTCGGCGGCTTCACCGTCGGGCTGATCTCCACCATGTTGCAGGCTTACCTGCCGGCTGAGCTGCGGCCGTTCCGTGACGCTTTCGTCTTCGCCGTCGTCATTCTCATTCTGCTGTATCGGCCGGGCGGACTAATCCCGACAAAGGCGCTTGTGCAGCGCGTCTGAGTAGAACAATGGACGAGCTATCTCCCCAACTCATAATGCGCAAATATTGGCCGCTTTTCGCCCTCTCGATCGGCGTGATTGTTCTCGTCGCGATCGGCCAAATCGCCGGCGGTGACGAGCTGCAAACGACGTTGATCGAAATGCTGACCCGCATGATCGTCGTTGTCGCCATGCAATTGTTCATCGGCAATTCCGGCGTGCTGTCCTTTGGCCATATCGGTTTCATGTGCATCGGCGCCTATGCGGCGGCCTGGGCAACCTGTGAGCCGAACTGGAAGCAGCTGATGCTGACCGGCTTGCCGAATTTCCTGCAGACCGCCCAATGGCCGTTTCCGGTCGATGTCATCAGTGGCGGCGTTCTCGCGGCATTGGTCGCGCTGCTCTACGGCGCCGTCGTGATCCGGCTTTCCGGCATCGCCGCCTCGATCGCGACGTTTGCCTTCCTGGCGATCATCAACAGCGTCTATTCGAACTGGGAAACCGTCACCGGGGGGACAAGCTCGATCATCGGCATTCCCACTTTGAATGGCCCGTGGCCGATCGTCGTGTTCGTGCTTCTCACCATATTCGCCGCGTTCCTGTTCCAGAATTCGCGATTCGGACTAATGTTGCGCGCCTCGCGTGACGACGACGTCGCGGCTACTTCCTGCGCGGTGGACGTTATTCGCGTGCGGCTCGTTGCTTTTGTCGTCAGCGCCTTTTTCGTCGGCGTGGGCGGCGGGCTTTACGCCCATTTTCTTGGAGTGCTCACGGTCGACGTGTTTTTTCTGAACCTGACCTTCATCACGCTTTCAATGCTGGTCGTCGGCGGTCTCGGTAGCCTCAGCGGCGCGGTCGTCGGGGTCGTAGCCGTAACCGTCGTTGTCGAAGGCCTGCGTATGCTCGAGGCGGGCTTTAATCTCGGCTCCACTCACGTGGCGCTGCCCGAAGGGTCGCAGGAAATCGGGCTGGGTCTGATCATGGCGTTGATCCTGATTTTCAGGCCGTCAGGGTTGACGCGCAGCCGCGAAATTCCGTGGCCGTTTGCGACACGGCAGACGGCGGCGCAGCCGCGCGCGCCGCTCCATCGTGGCGGGATGGCAGCCGCATCGCCGGCGCCAGCGGATACCGCCGCAGAGTAGAACGGCCGCACCGCCGGAACCGCCGAGCAGGCTCGTGCGCTTTAGCCGGCGACCTTCATTCGCCTTCCTCGATCAGAAGCAGACCGAAGCGGTCGATGGTGACCCGCTGTCCGGGTAGCACCGCCGTCGTCGCCGTCGCTTCTTCTATAAGTGCCGGTACTGAAAAGCTTGCGCCCGCCGGTAATAGGTCCCGGTCGTAGACCGCAGCGAAGGCAGCTTCGCGGGCACCGACGTGCAGCTCCCGGCGCCCGACGATGGCTTCCTCGACGGAACCGATCGTCGAAATTTCCGGCATCCCGATCCGCGGCGTATCGATTTCGGCGCTCAGATGAAACGTCACCTGTTCGACGCCGGTGTCGTCGAGCCGGAAGGTGTAGGTCTTTTCATGCGCGGCGTGGAAAGCCGCCAGCGCCGCATCGAGTCCGGCGCGCGGATCGAGCCGCGTCGAGACGGTGTGCTCCTGCCCGACATAGCGCATCTCGATCGCATGATCGAACGCACCTCAGTTTTAGAAACATCGAACCGTTGCACGGCTTCCGCCTCAAGCTCGCCGAATATCTCCTGCACGGCAACAAATGACTTTGCATCGAGCGGCAACAAACGCGTCTGGTGCAGATCGATGCGAGGCCACGCCGTCAGCATGCCCCAGGCCGAGAACAATCCGGCGTAGCGCGGGATCACGACGCGTTTGACTTCGAGTTCGCGTCCGAGTTTCGCCGCGTGCATCGGGCCGCCGCCGCCGCTGACCACCATGGTCAGATCGCGCGGATCATGACCGCGCTGGATGGTGCATTGATCATGTTGGCTTCGGCAAGGCCGATGACCGCTTGCGCCGCGGCAACAACCGACAGCCCGAGGGCTGCGGCAACCGGCGCAAACGACTCGGCCGACAATTGGGGATCGAGCTTGATCCGGCCACCGGCAAATCGGTGCGGGTCGACAATTCCGGTCAGCACAGCCGCATCGGTGACAGTCGGATCCTTGCCGCCGCGTCGGTAACAGGCCGGACCGGGATCAGCGCCGGCGCTCTGCGGGCCGACCTTGATGCCGCCGGTTTCGTCGACCCGCACAATCGACCCGCCTCCGGCGCCGATTTCGACGATGTCGATCACGGGCACCTGCAGCGGATAGCCGGGATTGATCCGGCTCCATCCCAGCTTGTAGTCCGGCCGCAATATCGGCCGTCCATCGCCGACCAGCGAACATTTCGCGGTGGTCCCGCCGACATCGAGATACAAACTTCGGTTACGCGAAGCACTTCGCCGACGCGTACCGATCCGGCGACTCCGCCGGCGGGACCGGACTCCACCGACACCAGCGGCGACGCTTCAGCCGTTCCGAAGTCGGCAAGACCGCCGTTGGACTGGATGCAGTAGCACGGACAGGTTACCCCGGCACCGTTGAGGGCGCTGCTGAGTTTGCGGAGATAGTGAGCGATGATCGGCTTCACATAAGCCGACAGAACTGTCGTGTTCGACCGTTCATACTCGCGCCATTGGCGCGATATTTCGTGGCTCGCGGTGACGGCGACACCCGGCAGCAACTGACGCAACCGTGCGGCGGCGGCAGCTTCGTGGATCGGATTGATGTAGGCGTGCAGGAACACGATTGCGACTGCTTCGACGCCGGTGGTGGCGATCGATTTGGCAACGGCATCAATCGAATCTCGGGAGAGCGGCGTCTTTACCTGACCTTTGGCGTCAATTCGCTCAGCGGCTTCGAAGCGCAGATGTCGCGGGACAAACGGCTCGGGCGAGCTGGAGTGCAGATTGTAAAGGTCAGGGCGGTTGCCGCGGCCGATGGCGATGACGTCGCGAAATCCCTGGGTGGTTACGATCGCCGTCCGCACGCCTTTACGTTCAGTGATGGCGTTGATCACGGTGGTGCCGCCGTGAACGAAGAACGACACCTCAGGCGTTGAGAGTCCGGTCACGCGACCGTGGATGATTGAATCGATGACGCCTCGCGACGGATCTTTGGGCGTGGTCAGGGCCTTGCCGAGATAAATCTTGCCTGAGGTTTCATCGAAGGCGACGAGATCGGTAAAGGTGCCGCCGGCATCGGTAGCAACTTTGATCATTGCCAGGCTTTCTGATGCGCTTTCTCCCGAAGCCCGGCCGTGGCAGCGTCATCCATTCTCCACGTTGCCGGATCGATCACGACGCCATAGTAAGTCGCCGCATCAGCGAAAGTGTGAGATCGTCGCGGACATCTTGCGCGACGGCCGCTGGATCACGCGTACCAGGATCGCCCCAGCCACCGCCGCCCCGGTGCGGATGACAACGCGATCGCCGCGTTGCAGCAAAAAGTGCGGCGGCCGGGTCAGCTCCCGGCAGGCATCGCTGCGGATCACATCAATGCCGTTGAGACTGCCTCCGGCTCCACCGTCGACGCCCCACGGCCGGGTCGCGGTCCGGCCATAGCTGGCGTGGAGCGCAACGTCATCGCTTTCGATATTATACTCGCGGACGAGGTCGAAGCCGCCGCGATACTGCCCGGCGCCAACTCCAGCTTCCACATTATAAGTGTATCGGCTCACCAGCAGCGGGAACTTCGCCTCCAGAAGCTCCACGGAATAATTATAAGTGTCGCCGTCGGTCACCGCGATCATTCCGCTGGCGCGTGCGTGCCGCCTTCGAATGGATCGTTGGTGAGAAAGGTATCGCCGGGCGCCATCTCGGCCGCAAAGCGACCAATGATGAAGCGCACCTGCTGCGAAAACGTGCCGGTGAATACCGTGATGCCGTTGGTCTGCGCGACGAGGTCGCCGCGGCGGTCGCAGACGCCGCAGGCAAAGTCCAGGACCTCGTAGATCACCGGACTCATCGACGCTCGCGCTAAAACGATCGCCATTTCGTCGACGGTGGCCAGCAGCCTGCCGGCAATGACTTCGCGGGTTACAGGATCAACGACGGCTTCGGCTGCGGCAATCAACTCAGATACGTTCCGCGTGACGGCGAAAGACAATGGTCCCGGCATGTCAGCCAGCCATGACTATCATTTTTCCGCCCGGCTGCTGCAAGATTGAAAAGCTAAACGGGCGCCGCGGCAGTGGCCAAATCACTACGGTTTCGGGTCAAGAATGTTGCGGATCCCTCTGCACCAGCGGCGGCGGGCCGCCGGAAGCGCTACGCTTCTTGTCCGTTCCTGCGAGCTGCCGAGCTTCGCGCGGCGTCCTGCCGAAGTGCGATTTGAAGTGGCGGCTGAATTGCGCTTGATCGCCGAAGCCCCAACGATAGGCGATCTCGGCCACAGTCTCGCCGTGACGCGGATCCTGGAGATCAACTAGGGTCGCTTCCAGCCGCAACTCTCTGATCCATTGGCCGACAGTGGTATCGCTTTCTTTGAACAACTTGTGCAGGTACCGACTCGAAATACCGTTTGCCACGGCAATGTCTTCGACAGTCATGGCGTGATTGGTGAGGTGCTTGCGGACGTAACGCTCGACCCGAGCCAAGTGGCCGAGCCGGACCGAACTCATCCCGCTGCCGAGCGCCCGCTGATCGTCTTCGAGCGCCAGACAAAGCAGATCGACCAGACAGCGTCCGAGTCCGTCTCGTGAAGCGCTGCTAAGCTCCTCCGCCCGGAGCGGAATGGTCTTGGCGGCGTCGAGAAATAGGGCGCCGGCACCGCGGCCGGAATCGTAAACATAGCCAAAGTAGCGATCGAGCACACGCATCCGATTTCGCAACATCCGGGTCGGCACTTTCAGCACCCAGAGTTCGTTTTCTTCGGGATGCGAGAATTGATAGGGCAAATCGCTCCGCTCGATAAAAAAGCCGTTCTTCTTGCAATGGAGCAGGTTGTTGCTCTGACTGAACCTGGCGCCCGACTTGGTAGCGAAGGTTATCAGCAGGTCGTCGTCTGCGGGGCTGCGCAAATGCTGCGCGTACCGGTCATAACAAACCGGGGCGGAGTCGAAGCGCGATAGCGAGACTTCCCCAAGCTTCCAGTTCTCAATCGTTCCGTAAAACCGCTCAGGTTCGGCAAACGAGGCGTGCAGCGGGAAGAAAATTTGCGAGACGAAGTTCGACCAGTGCACACTGCGGTCCTGCGGCGGTACCGATGCGACGCTGAATTTGGTCACGGTAAACCTCGCGGGTGCCCATTATAGCCGCACGAAGCCCATTCTCGCCGCAGGGGACTGAAGCTTCGCCCCCGGCGGAACGGTCCCTTAAGTGTGGTGCAAAAACCAGACCAGCATTCAGCGTTTGGGTGCTGCCGCCGCTAAGCGATCCTGAAGAGCGAAGGCGCTGCGGCATCCTGGAGTTGACGAAATCCGCACAAACTTTTGCCGCTGGCTGCACGGCACCGAAAAATTTGTTCTCAGCGGAAGCGGCCGTGGCACCTTTAGGCAAAGGCCTACGATCCCTTCAATGTCATCGCAGCCCACGAGCGGACTATGAAACTAGGCGTCTTTCTGCCCAACGGCCAAAACGGTTACATCGTCTCGAATTCGAGTCCTCAATACGTCCCGAGCTACCAGCACTGCCTGGACATAACCAAGGAGTGCGAGCGCATCGGGCTCGATTTCATTCTCTCGATGATCAAATACCGCGGCTTTGGCGGCACATCCGGCTATTGGGAATCCTGCCTCGACTCCATAACGCTGGCCTGCGGGCTCGCCGCCGAGACCAAGACCATTGAGCTTTACGCTACCGTTCCCGTGCTTGGCATTCATCCCGCCGTAGCAGCGCGGCAGATTTCGACCTTTAACGACATCAGCCGGGGACGCGCCGGCGTCAACATCGTCACCGGGTGGAACCGGCCGGAATATCAGCAGATGGGTCTGTGGCCGGGCGATAACTATCATGACCGGCGCTACGAATATACCGAAGAGTACATCAAGATCATGCGCACGCTTTGGCGCGAAGGCCGGATGAGCTTCGACGGCGAATTTTTCAAGCTGACCGACTGCACTTGCTATCCGATGCCCGGCCGTGAAATCCCGATCGTCTGCGCCGGGCAGTCGCCGCGCGGACAGATGTTCACCGCCCGGCACGCGGAATTCAATTTCGTGTTCGGCGGTCGTGAGAAATTGCGCCGCATCGCCCAGCCCGTGATCGAAGAGTCGCGCAAGTTGGGGCGCAATGTCGGGACGCTGGCGCTGGTCACCGTCATCACCGAGGAGACCGACGCGCTGGCGCTGGAAAAGGCGCAAGCCATCATCGGCGGAGCCGATCGTGAGGCGCTTTCAAATATCGCGCGCAGCGCTTCGATGGACACCAATCCGGACGGCACCAGCCGACACTTTCTGGACGGACTGTCGGCGCCGATCGAGGAGGGCAACCTTGCTTTCATGGGCTTTCCGGTGCTGCACGGCTCCTATGAGTCCGTGGCCGAGCAAATCGCCACCCTCGAGCGCGATACCGGTATCGGCGGGTTGCTCCTGACCTTTGTCGACTTTGTTGCCGACATCCGGCGCTTCGGCGCCAATGTGCTGCCGCTCGTGCGAGAGAAATACGCCGCGATCAATAAGGCTGCTTAATGCTGACCTCGCGGTTGATCGGCACCATTCCAAGACCCAGCAGCTTCGACAGCCGACCATGTCGTCGAAACGCTGATGCCTCGGTGATTATCCTCCGCTTATTCGCGCCTACGGCAATACGCACAGCTCGCCGGTGGAGAATGCCCAGCTTCGCGTACGCTTTGTTATTCCGCTGTCCCGACGTCTCGATATAGGGGAGCACTTCTTCCAGGCTCACCGCAATCGCCGTACGTCTCGCAACTGCCGCGATGCGGGTCCTCATCCCCTCAGAGGTGATGGACTCTACCCATTTTTGGAGGACAACGACGACCCCTCAATCGTTGAGCCGATCACGTGTCTGCGGCGTAAGCTGCATTAGTCACTTCCGCTGTTCACACAATTGCAGACATTGCAGCGCCTCCGCACCGAATGCAGCGAAGGGGCTAGAATCCAACATTCAGTACCGGCCGCGACACTACACTGCTATTGATAAGCTACTTCTTCTCGCCTGTTCGGAAACGGGCAAGAGTGCTTCGTTGAGCGAGCGCCTCACTTCCAGTGCATCGGGAGCAACAACAAGGTCTGGCCGCAGAGTGAACTCAAAACCGTGGTTGCCGCTGCCCATGCCGGCTTTCTGAAGGTCTTCGCGATAACGGTTGGCCAAAACTTGGGCGACCAGCAGGCCGCCGGCAAAGATGTCGAGACAGACGGGCGCCTCCGGATGCGCGACATTCTGCGCCCAGCCTGCGATTGAGTGCGCCGTGACGAGTTCGACATGGCCACGCAGGCCGCCGGCGCCGTTTGTCACTTCGTCTGAAACGAGTCCCGCACGTACCGCAATGCGTCGTCGCGCTGCCTCGACCTCGAACCCGTCCTCCAGACGCGGCGCGCAATACTGCGCCGGTGCCGCCACAGCATCGGAATAGAGCGCGTGGTATTCCTGCGCATTGTGAAACATGAACCGGCTGTCGTCGTCAATAAAGGTCTCGGAAAGTGCGCCGTCGGCGATGATGACGTCATGGGTTTCCAGTTCGATATGGAAATACTCGACGTTGTCCGCGCGGTCGGCCTGCACGATGGAGACGCCGTTGACGAGGTCCTTGGCTTCGATCAACAGGCCGTCGAGATACATGGCATGGTTCGGCGAAATCCAGAGGTCGCAACTCGGCACGTTCTCGTCCAGCGCGCCGACCTTGATGCAGATTGGGAGAATATCCGGGCGGCCCATAACGAAGCGCCCGCTGTAGCTGCGCCGTCCGATCCATTTGATCGGCTCGGCACGGCCGTCGTGGGTGACCACGCGATCGCCGATCGACAAGCTTTCGACCGGGACTTCACCATCCTGCGTGAGAATGCGGGTCCCCGCGAGATAGCAGGGGCCGGATGAGAAGACGAAGTCGGTGGCTTGCAGGGTGAGGCTGCCGGACATCTGGATTTCGAAGTCGGCGCCGCCCGGGCTCGTAACGTCGCCTTCAACGAAGGTGTCGCCGCCCGAGAAGACTTCATCGACCTGGCCGGGGGCGGTGAGGGGCGCGGTGCCGATGAAGGAAAGCTCATGACCAGCTTTCGCAAAGGCGGAAAAATCGAGCTTGTCGGTGCCGGGCTTGAAATCACCGATATAGTCGTCGCCGTTGGGGTTGTTGACTGGCGCGTCTTCGGGCGCGAACACGAAAGTGTTGGCGCCGGTGCCGCCATACATGGTGTCGATGCCGGTGCCGGCAACCAGTGTGTTACCGCCGCTGCCACCAACAATATAGTCGTAGCCCGAGCCGGCGATCAGAGTGTTCGAATAGACGCCATCGCCGAAGATGCTGTCATCCTGATCGTTGCCAGTGCCGGTCAGGCCGCTGCCGTAGAGGTAAAGCGTATCGACGTTTTTCGGCAACGTCGCATTTACCCCGCTGGCGTAGAGTGTGTTGTTGCCGGTGGTGTAGGCGTCCGTGACCGTGGTCTGATTGCTGTAGACGTAAAAACTGTCATCGCCGGCGCCGCCGACCAGCGTGTTGATGTCAGGGCCGCCATAGAGAGCGGTGGTGCCGGAGCCGGCATAAAGGTAGTTGGTGCCGTCCAGGCCAAACAGGGCAATGGTGCCGCTGGTAGGCGCACTGCCGCCGTAATCGTAGCCGTAGATGATGTCGTTGACCGAAGTGCCGTGAATAGTCTCGTTGGCGGAAACAGCGGTCTGGGTCAGTGTCTCGGTGGTGGCGTCCCACGTCCAATTCGACACCGAATTAGCACCCGAGGCGGATGTGGTTTCAACGCCGCCGGTACCGGCAGGGCCATAGAGGTCGGCGGCCGCGAGCTTGTCGAGCGCGAAGAGGCTGGCGTTGCCTTCGTTGGCGGCGTCTCCGGTCTCCGACATGATGGTGTATAAGGCGCTGTTCTCAGTCGGATCCAGCACCTGGTTGTGCTCGACGCCGTCAGCGGTATAGACGACCTGGTCGGGGTGCTTCATGCCGATGGCATGGCCGATTTCGTGCAGCAGGGTGCCGAGATCGACCGTGCCGTTGTTGAGGTAATCGGAGTTCATGAACACGGCGCCGGCTGGACCGAGGTCGCTGGTAAAGCCGTAACCCGAGCTGGCATTGCCGGTGAGATAACTCCAATCGCCGAATGGATAGAAACCGATACCGGCGGCGCCCTGATAGTCGCCGTTCTCCGACCCCGTGGTCGTGGTGCTGAAACTGACATTCGCGAACGTGATGTCGCCCTCACCCGGTGGTACCTCGATGAAGACGATGCCGGACGCGGCGGCCCATTGACCTAGTGCCGCGAGCGCCTGGGCCTGCTCAGCCGCAGTGAACGGCGTGAAGCTGGCAATCGTCGCCGGGGTGAATCCGCCAATCGTCTCGTCATAGGCGGGCAGCGAGGTTGGGAAGGAGAAAGTGACGATGACGGGTGCGCCCGCGGTGTCCAGACCGTTCCACGAGTTGCCGCTCTCGATGGCGGCGGGGTCATTGTTGGGGACGACAATGGTGTCTGACATCGACCGAATTCCTCAAACTAGCCAAAACCAGGACAAATCTCGGGTGGAAGCGGCGAGAAAGTCAAGATTATAAGATTATAGTAAGGGTAACAACATTAAGCAGCGAGCGGTCTTTCGGTCCATGGCGTGCCGCGTTGGACGACGGTGTTTGCGTAGATCAAGAGTTTCCTAGCACAGGCGATGATAGCTGCATTGTGTGCCTTCCCACGTGCGGTGAGACGCCGGTAAAGTTCAATCAGTGCCTTATTCGATCGGAACGTTGCCGGCAGAGCTGCGGGCGAACAACGAGCAGCGCAAACGACCCCGGCCGCCAAGCAATATGTCGCTGACCCTTGTGCTTGCCTCGTCAGCTCGCGAGCCCAAAGTGTGCCGTGGCACATGCCTCCATGCAGATCAGGCTCGGTGGCAACGAAGCAACCAACGCCGGCACCTGGCTGCGGCGGAGTTGCTTTCTGACAACGACCTTCTCAGCCGCGTCGATGCCGTGAACCTGGAACACGCTCTTGGCGATATCCAAACCGATCGTGGTAATTTGCGTTGGACGGCTCCTTCATGTGATTCGTTTTGTAACGATCACCCTTGGCTTGCACCCGGTTTGGCTGACACCCGCCTAAACTAATCCCGCCGGCATCTCGAGCTCCAGGGGCTTCTGTAGCCGATTGTCGAGTGTCGGCGTTTAGCGTTGTAGAAGCATTCGATGTAATCGAATACGTCAGCCTTAGCTTCCTCAACGCCGGCACTTTCGCCGCCGCCGTTGAAAAGCTCGATGAAGTATCTGCTGTCCATCACGCCAGCTGCCACGTCATCACGTCGGCGTGGCCGAGCCAGGTCTAAACGACCTTGGCCGGCAGCGTCCGCGGGCACGAAATTTTGGCCTCTGCTCTATGCGCAACCGTCGTGAAACGACGCGGCGGTGTCCCATCCGCATATTAGGCATCTGTTGGGCATCGGTTATGCTAGATCAGCTGTTGAAATCATTGGCGCGCCCTACGGGAATCGAACCCGTGTTTCCGCCGTGAAAGGGCGGCGTCCTGGACCGCTAGACGAAGGGCGCAACCCGCGCGCAAAAAACCGCGAGGGAAGGGCGCGACATATAAAGAGGTTTGGCGCCACGGGCAAGCAAGCGGGGCTCCGACGGCTTTTGGTTCGCCTAGAGCGCAATCGCCTCAGATTGTATCGATTGGCGCTCTATTATCTTTGCTGGAGCATGATCTTTTCGGACCTTTCTTCGCCGCCCGCCGAAGCGGGGCTTCGCGAAGGCGGGAAACCGGCGTCCGCCCGCGATCAAGTCCGAGGGCGGGCTTTTTCCGGATCATGCTCTAAAGGCGGCGCATCGCCCCGCCGACCTTCTCGATGAAAGCCACGCGCTGCGCTTGCGTCGCGACATTGAGGTGATAAAGCGCATGGGAGTCGGTGCGCGCCGCACCACCGCTAAACCATGGCAGATAGCGGGTGACGATTTTGCGCGGCGGATCGCCCATCCAAAACGCCATGTAGCGTGGACGGCCGTAAGTCACGATGCCAACGATCCGCTTGATGTTGCGCAACGTCGGCTTGGCGTGCGCTGGGTCGCTAAGATCGAATGCGACGCCGGGCAGCAACAGGCGATCGAGGAAGCCCTTGAGCATGGCGGGCGGTCCGAACGACCAGGTCGGGAACTGCAGCACCAGCGCTTCAGTGACGGTGAGCCGCGTCACGTATTCTTCGAGGCCCTGGCGGTTGCGGGCAACGTCGTGGTATCGCCGCCGGTCCTCGGTCGAGAGCACCGGATCGAATTTTTCAGCGTAAAGATCGAGCAAGTCGACGTCGTGACTAGCGGCCGCAAGGCCATCCAGAGCGGCCGTGCGGATCGCAGCGTGGAGGCTTTCCGGTACCGGATGACAGTACACATAAAGAACGCGCATGCGACACGCTGCTCGATCTTTGGCAGGCGCGCTTCGGCAGTGGATGCCGCGACGCCGCGCTTGCCGTCACCAATGACCGGTATTGGGCATCGATACCCACGGCTCCTTGGGCGGCAGCGCTGAACCCTTTTGCAGCAACTCAATCGATTGCTTGTCCGG
The DNA here is from genome assembly GCA_963844545.1 of uncultured Alphaproteobacteria bacterium. Taxonomy (GTDB): domain Bacteria; phylum Pseudomonadota; class Alphaproteobacteria; order Rhizobiales; family Xanthobacteraceae; genus BOG-931. Next base: position 106,150 of record CAWJOX010000004.1, read on the forward strand.
TGAGCGCACGAACGCCATCATGCCGTCCCGCGGCGGCCGGTTGATCGTGACGCCGGCCTTCATCAGCCGCTCACAGAGCGCATAGATGTCGTCGACCTCGTAGGCGAGATGGCCGAAATAGCGGGCGTCGCCGTAATCCTCGCCGCTGTCCCAGTTATAGGTAAGCTCGACCAGCGGCGCGGCCCGGCTCTCGGGCCCCTTGGCGACGAGGTCGCCGTCGCCGGGCGCTGCGAGGAATACCAGCGTGTATTTGTTCTTTTCGTCGACCCGCCGGCGGGTCTCCTTCAGCCCGAGCTTATTGCAATAGAAGTCGAGCGCCGCGTCGAGATTGCGCACGCGCAGCATTGTGTGCAGATAGCGCATGATGGCTCCATGGGCCGGTGTTGAAACGCCGTTGGCCGATAATCGTTAGCTATGTAGGATAGCGCGATGCAGCTAGGAAGGTTGTCCGCGCCCGATTCCGATCTCGACCAGGTCATGGCGAGCCTTAACGAGGCAATCGGGGACGCCAGCGTCATCCTGCCCTTTACCGGCGCCGGGATCTCGACCGAGTGCGGCATTCCCGATTTTCGCTCGCCGGGCGGGATCTGGACCAAGAACCGTCCGATCATGTTCGACGACTTCCTTGCCAGCCAGGAGGCCCGGAACGAGTCGTGGCGGCGCCGCTTCGCCATGGGCGACGATTTCGGTCATGCCAAGCCGGGGCGCGGCCATCGCGCGCTCGCCAGCCTTTATCGGCTGGGCAAGGTCCCAGCGGTGATTACGCAGAATATCGATAACCTGCACCAGGACTCTGGAATCGCACCCGAACACGTGGTCGAGCTGCACGGCAATACGACCTATGCCCTGTGCCTCGATTGCGAGCAGCGCTACGAATTATCCTGGGTGCGGCAGCGGATGGATGCCGGGAACGGCTGTGCGCCAGATTGTCCCGCCTGCGGCGGCTACATCAAGACCGCGACGATATCGTTCGGGCAGGCCATGCCCGATTCCGCAATGCGGCGAGCGGAAGAGCTGACGCGGTCCTGCGATCTGTTTCTGGCCATCGGGTCTTCGCTCGTGGTCTGGCCAGCAGCCGGATTTCCGCTGATGGCTAAACGCAATGGCGCCCGGCTGATCATTATCAACCGCGATCCGACCGACTTCGACGACATTGCCGACCTCGTGGTGCGCCACGACATCGGCACGGTGCTAGAGCCGTTCGTCGATTGTGCTTCATCCACCGATGTTCACAGGTTGTGAGCTTTTACACATTCACTGCATTTTTCGCTTTTCCCTTCGATGGTCGGTGTTATCTTCGATTCAAGAGATTCGTGCAGCGCCCGTACGGGGCGTCACCACAAGAGCGGCGGCGGCCTCGGCGTCATGACGTCGGACGGGATCGAACAAAAATCCACCAGGGCGGGGCTCGAGCCGGACGTCGATTTTCCCGACGACGCCGCAGCCCACGTCATCGAGGTAGCCGGCGTCATCAAATGGTTTGATGTCGCCAAGGGTTACGGCTTCATCGTTCCCGACAACGGCATGGCGGACGTGCTGCTGCACGTGACCTGTTTGCGCCGCGACGGATATCAAACTGCATACGAAGGCGCCCGGGTGGTCTGCGAGGTGCTGCCGCGGCCGAAAGGCCTGCAGGCATTCCGCGTCATCTCGATGGACGAATCGACGGCGATTCATCCGGCGCAGATGCCGCCGCCACGAACCCATGTTACGGTGACCCCGACCAGCGGTCTCGAACGGGCACAGGTGAAATGGTTCAATCGGCTTCGGGGTTTCGGCTTCGTAACGCGCGGGGAGGGGACCCCCGATATTTTCGTCCACATGGAGACGTTGCGACGGTTCGGCATTACCGAACTGCGTCCAGGCCAGTTCGTTCTCGTCCGGTATGGGCCCGGGCCCAAGGGAATGATGGCGGCCGAAGTCCGTCCCGAGAGCGGGCCGCTCGGTCCCGCTTCCCACTAGCTGCCTTCGCCGCGCATTTGAGAGTCCGGGGCCAGCCCTTATCCCGCCTCGCCGCGGCAGGGCTAATTGTTCTATTCGCCGCGCTCGGCAGGCCGGCGTCGGCGGCGGACGCGACGCTCGAGATCGTCAGCAAGAGCGGGGTCCACGCCTTTACCGTCGAACTTGCAACCAATGACGCTGAGCGTTCGCGCGGTCTGATGTTCCGCAAGGAATTGCCGGAAGGGCGCGGGATGCTGTTCGATTTCGAGCGCGAACAGCCGGTGTCGTTCTGGATGCACAACACCTACATATCCCTCGACATGATCTTTATCCGCGGCGATGGTCGGATCCTGCGTATCGCCGAAAACACCGAACCGCTTTCCGACCGCCCCATCCCTTCCGGCGGTCCGGTGCGCGCCGTCCTTGAAGTGATCGGCGGCACGGCGCACAAACTCGGCATTGCGCCGGGCGACCGCGTCGAGAGCCCGGCCTTAGGCAGTCATTGAGGCTGTGGAGCTTGCCGGCAACCGCCGAAACCTGTATTCAGCGGCGCGCCGGGCGGGGTATAGCGCAGCCTGGTAGCGCGGCAGTTTTGGGTACTGCAGGTCGCAGGTTCAAATCCTGCTGCCCCGACCAATTTCTCCATTGATTTTCCACCACTTTCCCTTCGTGATTGACTATTAACGGGCCATCCAATCACGCATCGGCCAGAGCAGAGCTAAGAAGAACCTCGCAACTAAATCAGTGCGGGGTCGATGTTAGATTACGCCCTCGCATAACGGCCGCGATTGAAGAAGCGGTCCTTTTGGTCGTCCGAGGAGGTATCGCGGTTCGATTTGATCGCATTGATCTTGCCGAGCGCGGCCTTTACCGCCGGCCGTTCGTTGATAGCGTTGAACCAGCGCGCGAGGTTTGGGTTATCCTCCCATTTCACGCCCTGCGTGTCGTGATTGCGCGTCCAAGGAAACGTCGCGATGTCGGCGATGGTATACTCGCCGCCGCCGAGATAGGGCACCTTGGTGAGCCGGTTCTCAAGCAACTCATAAAGGCGTTTCACTTCGGTCTGATAGCGCGTCATAGCATAGGAATTGTCTTTGTCGCCGGGCGCGAACAGCTTGAAGTGGGTGAACTGGCCAAACATCGGACCGACACCCGAGATCTAAATCATCAGCCACTGCAGTACCTCGTATTTCTTGGTCATGTCCCGGGGTAGGAATTTTCCAGTTTTTTCCGCCAGATACATCAGGATCGCGCCGGACTCAAAGACCGTGTAGGGCTTGCCGCCCGGGCCGTCGTGATCCACGATCACGGGAATCTTTCCGTTCGGATTGATCTTTACGAAGTCAGGGTTGAACTGGTCGCCTTTCCACACGTCGATGAAATGCTCTTGGTAAGGCAACTTCGTCTCTTCGAGCATGATGTAGATCTTCTGCACATTTGGGCTGGTCAGCGCATAGAAGTCGATCATGGTGGCGTCCTTGATGCGTGAGGCGGCAAACTATCGATCTCAACGCGGTACGTCATAGCTGACGCGCTCACCACGAGCAAACCATACCTCGGTAGACGGGATCGGGCGCGGGTAAACGGCCGTGTCGGTATCGGCGCCAACAAGACCGGGCCTATCAGGCCTCTTTTGAGTGCATCTGACGCGGTCGATGCACCAGCAAATAGAACGCGACGCAGTGCGTGATCATCAGCAGCGGCACGTAAATGATGGGGATCGCGTATGCGGCGCCCAACTCTCCGGCCAGCGCCGGAAGGCCGACTTGGTTGCCGTGGTAATAGTCGACGATGATGTCGACCGCCCCAACGAGATTAAAGGCGACAACGAACAGCCAAAAGACTGGACGTATCCTAATTGTCAGAAGCGCCAGCATGGCCAGCAAACCCGTAGTGAAGTCGCCGTAGGCAGCGAACGTGGCGAAGCCTGCCGGTAGATTGGCGCCAACGACGCCTGGAACGACGAACACGAGCCCGAAGAAGCGGAAGCTGTGCAGAGTGGCGATGGCGCGCTGGGCTTCGACCAGGTCCATGGATTTGAGCCAGGGCAGGCCATACACGCCGACGAAAAGCAGCCACGGGAAGTAACCTAGAACGAGATGTATCTGGAAGATGGTTGCCGGCGACATCGTGGCCTCTAATCAGGTGCGGATTGAATTCGACCTAAGCTGCGGCGGTTCTGCAGATATTTTCGATTTTGAGGTCGAGGTCGCGGGCAACCTGCAGCGCATCAGCGTTGCCGTATGGCGACAGAAAGCTTGCCGTCTTGTCGTAAGACAGATGGATGCCATCCGCACGCTCATCGATGAGAACGGTCACCGGCGTGTAGGAACCGGCGTCGGCAACGTGCTTCGCCATCTTCTTCATGATCAGCGGATTGCCGACCAGGAAGCGCAGGCTTTTCGCAGCGCCGCCACCCGGCTCCTTCCGCAGAATGAAACCGAGATCGAACCGGGCGAACTCTATGAGACCTGATTTCCCGATCGCCTGCTGCACGACCTTCTCCATCTCTTCGTAGGTTTGCGTGGCACTCAGATCTTTCATGAAAGCGTTCATGTCGGGACGTCCGATGAATGATTCAAATGCGGCGACGACGGCCTCAAAAGGCTTCGCCGACACCACGCTCAGCCGTTCGACCGCGATCGTCCGCGTTGCCGCCTGCGCGCGGTCTTGGCTAAAGCCCGCCGCAAGCGCGGCCGCCCCTACAGCGGTCATTCGCAGCGCGGCGCGGCGATTGGGATCAAAGGAGGAGATTGCTGACATGGCCCGCTCCATTGCAACATGCTGCAATATCTGCATATGCAGATTATATGGCGTTGTCAAGAAACGCGAGGGGGTCTAATCGCACGACTGACAACACGAATCGCGCGTGCCGCGTGCCGTGAGACGAGATCGCTGACGGAAAAGCATCGGATGGACAAGAGCCTTCAAGAGGTTATGGGATGTACGTGCCTGCGCGTTAGGCGGACAAGCCGCCACATCACCCACATCTATGACCGTGCCCTCGAGGCCGTTGGATTGACGATCAACCAGTTCGGCGTGCTGGCAAATCTTTATGGCGTCGATCTCGTACGCTCGGATGGACTGTCGATCGGAGCGCTGTCCGAACGGTTGGGAGCAGATCCCACGACGCTAAACCGGATACTCAAGCCGCTGGCCGCCAGAGGTCTGGTGAAAAATTTGACGGATCCAGTCGACGGGCGCATGCGCATCGTTCGCATTGCCGAGAAGGGGAAGCGCGAATTTCTCAAGGCGATGCCGTTGTGGCGTCGGGCTCAGGCCCGGGTTGAAGGCGCACTTGGCCAAAAGACCACGTCCGCTTTGAACGACCTGCTTGATCTTTCCAGCGATGCGCTTTCGCGGATTTCATAAGCACAAAAAATCGTTGTCCGGCATGAAGCGTTGCCGCTGTTCCTCGGTGTGTCTCCTGCTGGCTCGTCGCGTCGGATGCTGCGGCGCAATCAAACATCGGTTTCCGGGGCACAGCGGAAGTGGCCGTCCGCTGCCGCCGACCGCGTATGTCGCGAATGACCCCAAGACGGACATTGACCGGTCAAGCAATGGGGCTACGCTCCGTTACAGTCATGTGCCGGGAACAGCACCATGAGAAACGCCATCGTCGTATCGCTATGTCTGATTTTCTTGCCTGCAATAGCGCGCGGGCAGTCGCCTTCAAGTGCCGCGGTCCCGGTCACTGTCGACAACTTCGTGCGCGCCGAGACTGATAATTATCTAGCGACGAACGCCAAGGAAAACGGGATCGGCAGGCTCGGTCATCGCCGCGAGCCTGCCTCGATCGACAACCAGACGGTCATTCGGCTCAACCGCGACACACTTTATTCCTTTGGCGTGTTCGATCTCGCGGCCGGGCCGCTGACGATCACACTTCCCGACGCCGGCAAGCGCTTCATGTCGATGCAGATCATCAATGAAGACCATTATGTGCCGTTTGTCACTTACGACGACAAGCCCCACACGCTTACCGAAAAGAATGTCGGCACCCGTTATGTGATGGTGGCGATCCGCACCTTAGTCGATCCCAACGATCCGAAAGACCTCGACGAGGTTCACAAACTCCAGGATACGATCAAGGTTAGCCAGAAGGACGTTGGTAAGCTCGAACTGCCGAATTGGGATCAGGCAAGCCTGAAGGAAATCCGCGATGCCCTTTTGGTGCTCGCAAAGCACACAGGCAGCTTCAAACACGCCTTCGGGACCAAGGATGAGGTTGATCCGATTAAGCACCTGATCGGCACCGCCGCCGGCTGGGGCGGCAATCCCGACAAGGATGCGACATATATCGGCGCGAACGTACCAAAGAATGACGGCACGACCATCTACCGGCTCCACGTCAAGGACGTGCCGGTCAACGCCTTCTGGTCAGTCAGCGTCTACGACGCCGCAGGCTATTTCGAGAAGAACCCCTACAACGCCTACACGCTCAACAATTTGACGGCCAAAAAGGATGCAGATGGCGCCGTCACCATTCAGTTCGGCGGTTGCGACGGCAAGATTTCGAACTGTCTGCCGATCATGCCCGGCTGGAACTACACGGTGCGGCTCTATCGCCCGCGCGCCGAAATTCTGAACGGCAAGTGGAAGTTTCCCAATCCTGAACCGGCAGGCTGAGGTCGGACTTACATTTCCGGTTTTGGCCCGTTACGTCACTTAGTGCGACGCGGCGATACGTCGGAAATTGGGGGTAGGCGGCGACTGCTTTGGGTTCCCGCCTAACCCCGGTCCATTCTTTCTATGCACTCGCTTAGTCATTCCGCCGTCCCGATGTCTCAATGTAGGCGAGCACTTCCTCCAGACTTACCACGTCGGCATAGCGGCGCTGCACGTCCCGCAAATTGTCGCGATGCGGGCCTTCGTCGACGTCGCCGCAGCACGGCTCCGGTACGATGACGCGAAAGCCGTAGGAAAAGGCATCGGTGATGCTCGCGCGCACGCATCCAGAGGTGTTGCATCCGGAGACAATCACTGTGTCGACGCCATCCTTGATGAAATAGGACGCAACCGGCGTATTGAAAAAGATCGACGCCGCCGTCTTGCATACCACCATGTCGTAGGTGCGATCATAGATGCGCTCGTCAAGCTCGGTGCAGGGATGGCCGTGGTGGAATTCGTTGACGACGGTCGGGATCTTCCACAACGGGGCATCGCGTGCGCTTGAGTAGGCAGTGTAGCAGCACGCGACCGGTAGCCCAGCCTCGCGCGCCGCTGCGACCAGCTTTGCGGTATTGTTGACCGCGCGTTCCACCATGGGACTGCCGCCAAGCTTGAAGCGGCTTTCGGTAAAGCCCTTCTGAAAGTCGACCACGACAATACCGGCGCGCCTGCCGAAGCCGATCCGGTTGGCGTCGAAGCCAATGTCCTTGTAAGGATCGCTCATTTCGGTCTCCAAGGATCAGACTTCCAGAGTAACGCCGAAGCGGATAGCGAAAGCGCGCGCCAGTTGATCAAAACGATGGCCGACGCGCACCACGCTGAAGTTGGTGAAGTCGATGATGGTGCTGGATAGCCCATTCGGATTTGCGTATTTCGACTGGCCGTAGTTGAAAGAGACGGCAGCGGCATCGCGAATGGCCGGCTCGATATCTCCGTAGCGATACTTGCTGCCGGAAAGCGATAAATTGGCGGACGAACCGAACACGGCGGTGCCGCGGACGACCGAACCTTCGGCGATGGCGTCGTGAAATTGGCCGGCGTTGAGCAACATGTCGAGCGTGCCGCCCTTGGACGAGTTCTTCATCACGAACGGGTCGACCGCGGCAAAGAGGGGATGGTCGGCGCGAAATGGCGCTACCACAGAAAGCGGGAGCCGCTCATCCTCGATGATCCCGCGCACCATGGCGTGCCGTCTTTCGTCCATGAGATGGATTTCGCGGCTCAGGCGCCAATTGCCGAACATGCCGGAAGGTTTGTCGTAGGAGCGCCGCTTGGTTTCGAAGATACTTCGAATGCCGCGAGCTGTGGTCGCAACCACAGCGTAGGCGACGTCGAGCGGCACGATGCCGAAACCGCCGGCTGCGAGTGTTTCGAACAACCGCGCAATGTCGGCGCGCAATTGCACTGGGGTCACCGGGTCCGAGGTGAGCCTGGTCTTCGCGATCGTTTCCGCCGTCATCTTGCAACGGACCTCAGGACAGCCGACGTCCCGGAGAACCAAGAGATGCGCGTGGCGCCAGAACGTCGCGCACCATGTTGGCATGAGTGTTCGCGTACTGCCCGCCGTATGCGCCCCGCTTGACGAATGCGCCGTCGCCGGCGCGGCCGACATATTCGCCTTTCTCGATCACCACCTTGCCGCGCGACAGCACGGTCTCGGTATAACCCTTGACCTTGAATCCCTCGTAAGCGCTGTAATCGATATTCATGTGATGCGTATGCGCGTTGAAAGCGCTGATCGTCTCTTCGCGCGCGGGATCGAAGATCACGATGTCGGCGTCGCTGCCGACCGCGATTGTGCCTTTTTTCGGAAACAAACCAAAGATCTTCGCCGGCGCCGTCGAAGTCAGTTCGACGAACCGATTGAGCGAGATGTGTCCCTTGCTCACCCCGTGATGATAGATCAGGCTCATACGGCTCTCGATGCCGGGACCGCCATTGGGGATTTTGCTGAAGTCGCTGCGCCCGAGCTCCTTCTGCTCTTTGAGGCAGAACGGGCAGTGATCGGTCGAGATGACGTCGAGCGCGTGTGCGCGCAGTCCGCCCCACAGCTCATCATGATTCCACTTTTCGCGCAGCGGCGGCGTCAAGACATACTTGGCGCCGTCGAAACCCGGCTCGTCATAGCGATCGACGTCGAGCAGCAAATATTGCGGACAGGTCTCGGCGTGCGCCATCACGCCGCGCGCTTGCGCTAGGCGCAGCTCATGCAGCGCATCGTAGCAACTCAAATGAACGATATAGACCGGCGCGCGCGCAACTTCGGCGATCGACAAGGCGCGATGCACGCCTTCCGCTTCCAACCGGGTCGGGCGGGTCAGCGCGTGATATTTCGGCTCGACCTTGCGTTCCGTGAGCGCAATCTTCACCAATTCGTCGATGACGATGCCGTTCTCGGCGTGCATGCAGACCAGCGTGCCGTCCTCTCCGGCCTTGCGCATGGCGCGGAAGATCGTGCCGTCGTCGGAGAGCAACGCACCCGGGTACGCCATGAATAATTTGTAGCTGGTAATGCCGTTGTCGGCGAGGCTGCGCATCTCGCCGATCCGCTCCTGCGGCATGTCGGTTACGATCATGTGGAAGGCGTAATCGATCGCGGTTTTGCCCTGTGCCTTGGCGTGCCAGTCGTCCAGCGCCTTCAAGGTCGACGTCCCGCGCGATTGCACGGCGAAATCGATGATGCAGGTGGTGCCGCCATACGCCGCCGCGCGGGTGCCGGTTTCGAACGTATCGGACGTTGTCGTGCCGCCGAACGGCAACTCGAGATGCGTATGCGGATCGATGCCGCCGGGGATCACCAATTTGCCGGTGGCGTCGATCTGCTTGTCGGCCGCCATCACGAGGTCCTTGCCGATGAGCGTCACTTGGGAGCCGTTGATGAAGATGTCGGCGCGGTAGTCGTCGACTGCGGTGACGATCCGGCCGTTCTTGATCAATACACTCACGTTTGCCCCCTCGGCGGTTTGACAGGTCTCGGCCCTGATGTATCATTCGCAAATAAAAGCGGGCGCACAAGAGGCTTGGCGGTCGACAAACGAGCCTCAATAACAAACAAAGCGGACGGCGGCATGAGCCGCAACAAAAATGGCGGTCGAGCCCGGGATGCTCGCGTGCCCGGATTTAAAGGCTGTCAGGGGCCTCGAAAACCGGATGTTCATGAGAGGGTCTTCATGAGAGTGGCCATGCCGCTGCCAAACATGGCAATTGAAACGTGACAATCAAGTCGCAACGATTATTGCGCGAACGGAGGTGGTGAGATGAACAGCATTCCTGTGATCGACATTGGCCCGTTTCTCAATGGTTCCGCAAAAGACCAGGAAGCCGTCGCGCGCGAAGTCGACCGCGCCTGTTCGTCGCTCGGCTTTCTGATCATTTCCGGGCACGGCGTGCCTGACAGCCTGATCGAAGACATGCGCAGTGTATCGCGCGCTTATTTCGACCGGCCGCTGGAGGAGAAGGTGAAGCTGCGCATGCCGCCGGATCGTTATCGCGGCTATATCTCGCTCGGAAGCGAGGCGCTGTCCTATTCACTGGACGAAGAGTCACCGCCCGACTTCAAGGAGTCGTTCTCGATCGGGCCGACCGACGCGCCTGATGACGAGTACCACCGTGCCGCCAAGCCGGGGAAATTCTTCGCCCCGAACTTCTGGCCGGAACAGCCGGCGAACTTTCGTCCGGTGTGGGAGGCCTATTATCACCAGATGGAGCGGGTGGCGACCGAACTGATGCGCATTTTCGCCGTCGGTCTGGGCATGGATAAGCATTTCTTCGACAACAAGGTCGATCGGCACATCACCAATTTCAGCGTGCTGCACTACCCGGAGCAGCCAAAGGAACCGCTGCCGGGTCAGCTACGCGCCGGGGCGCATACCGATTACGGCAGCCTGACAATTTTGAAGCCCGATAACGCACCGGGCGGTCTTCAGGTGCTGAGCAAGGAGGGCGCGTGGATTGACGTGCCAACCTTGCCCGGAACCTTCGTCGTCAACCTCGGCGACCTCATGGCCGAGTGGACCAACGATCGCTGGGTGTCGACGCTGCATCGCGTTGTCAATCCGCCGCGCGACAAGGCGCTGGGCAGTCGCCGGCTGTCGATGGCGTTCTTCCATCAACCGAACTACGACGCCGCGATCGAATGCCTGCCGACCTGCGCGGGTGTGGAACGGCCGGCCCGTTATGGCCGGACTACGTCCGGCGAACATGTCTGGATGAAGATCACCAAGCACCGCACGCCGGAACTGGCGAAGGCGACCGCGTAACGTGCTGATCGAGCAGATCACCTACGTGCTGCATCCCGGCAAGGCGCCGGCCCTTGTCGCCGCCTACGAACAGGAAGGGGCCGCGATCATTCAGGCCAATCTGGGACATATGATCGCATTCCTTCAGGCCGAGGTCGGCGGCATGGACGAGGTGAGCCACCTCTGGATGTTTAGCAATGCGGCCGATCGCGAGACTCGTCACGCCAAGCTATTGGCCGATCCCGCCTGGCAACGTTTCGCGCAAACCTACGGGCATTTGCTGGTGAGCCGGCGCAATCAGTTGTGGCGACCGGCATCGTTTTCGCCGGGCTTGGGGCGCCAAAGCTAGACCAAATCCGTCGCCCGGCAACGGTCTCACCTCCCGGCGGTAGCATGTTGAGAATGCCACTTACCTCTCCCGCGCGACCGAGAGCATGGCAGCGACTGCGTGCGAAGGAGACCTCGTCAAGTCTCGGTATCAGATAGTGTTTATGGCCGATGCAATCTGCGGCTTCAATTTACGTCAGCACAATGGTGGTTTGACAGGCCCCGGCCCTGATGTATCATTCAATTATATTGAAGCGGCGCACCAGAGCTTTGGCTGAACGCCGCAACCGGGCTTCAATACACAAAGCGACTTTTGGCTTCTTCAAACAGAGGAGATGGGCATGGCGTACGAAAGCCCAGGAAGTGTTCGGCGGGGAATGTTGTCACGCAGATCGTTGCTGAAAACCACGGCGGCCGGCGTGGCGGCCGGCGCCTTAGCTAGCACAAACTTCCGGATCGCCGAGGCGGCGGACGGCTTGCGAAGCATCGGTCTCGGCGTCAGCGAGATCAATGAGATCCAAGGTCAAGCGTCGAAAGATTTGGGTTTCCCGGTCGTCGGTCAGGCGATGGGTTACGGCGAGATGTTCAGCAAAATGCTGAATCAGAACGACCAGTACGAAATCGCCGAGGGCTACTTTAACGATATGCGGGTGATGGAGCCGGCTAAGGTTTGGCAGCCCATTCCAGTCAAAAAACTCAAGGACTGGGATAAGGTAACCAATCTCACAAAGACCGGAAAGTTGACGCCGGACTCGAGCGTCGGGCAAGGCGATGCCCCTTACCTGTTCTTGTGGGTAGACGCCGAGGGCAACACGGTGAAAGGCCCCTCCGACCACATCATCATGGCCCCGGCGTGGCACAATGCCAATTCTATGGGCTACAACCCGAAGGCAACCGGGCGGCCGATCGAAAGCTGGGGCGAGTTGCTCAACAAGGAATGGAGCGGCAAGGTAGCGTTGCTCAATGTACCGCAAATCGGCGTTATGGACGCGGCATTGGCGATCGAGGCGCTCGGTCTCAAGAAATTCGGCGATAAAGGCAACATGACCAAAGCCGAGATCGACTTCCTTGTCGACTATCTGATCCCGCTGAAGAAGAAAGGCCACTTCCGCGCCTTCTGGGAAAACTTCGGCCAGTCGGTCAACCTGATGGTCAACGGCGAAGTAGTACTGGAGAGCATGTGGTCGCCGGCCGTTGCCGCGATCCAGGCGGAAGGCGTGCCCTGCAACTATGCCTTCCCGAAGGAGGGCATGCGCGGCTGGCACGGCGGTCTCGCGATCTCGGCCAAGGTTAAAGGCAAGCAACTGGATCAGGCCTACGAATACATCAATTGGTGGCTCGGCGGCTGGGGCGGCGCGTTCGTCGCCCGCCAAGGCTACTATCACTCGATCCCCGATAACGCGAAGAAGTACCTCGAACCGGCCGAATGGGACTATTGGTACGAAGGCAAGCCGGCGGCGAAAGATCTGTCGGATCCGTTCGGGACCGTCATCATCAAGAAGGGCGACGTTCGTTCGGGCGGTTCGTATTGGAACCGCTATTCAAAGATCAACGTCTGGAACTCGATCATGAAAGAGAACGACTACCTGGTTAAGCGGTGGACGGAGTTCCTTACGGCTTGACCGGTGCAGACCGCTCGCGATGATAACGGAGCGATGCCGCCGGCCCGCAAAGCCGGCGGCACTTTTGCGTGTGATTGACGCGTGACAACATTCGAGAGCTACACGAAACTTGCCGAAAACGCGCCGCGCGGGTTGATCGGGGGCGCGCCGGCAGCGCCGGCTGAGGCGGAAGCCGAGCGCAAGTACAGCCGCGAGCCGGGCTTTCCGGTGCCCATACTGATCGCTCCGGCCAGCTTGTGGCTCATCATCTTTCTCCTTCTTCCGCTGGTCTCGATCTTCGTCTTCAGTTTCTGGAAATCGACCGGTCACAGCATGGTGCCGGCATTCTCGCTGGATAACTACAAGGCTTTCTTCGTTTCGGAAGGCTTCTTCGATCCAAAAACTTACAATTTCCTGACGCCATCGATCTTTATCCGCACGTTGTGGACCACCTTCCGCTTCACCGCAACGGTGATGGCGCTCTGCCTGATCCTCGCCTATCCGATGGCCTATTTCCTATCCATGCAGGTGGAAAATTTCAAATGGCAGCTGGCCCTGTTTCTTCTGGTCATGGTCCCGTTCTGGACCAGCTATCTCATTCGCGCGGTGGCCTGGCTGCCGATGCTCGGCCGCCACGGGCTGCTCAACGAGTTTCTGATGGCAATCGGCGCTATCCACGAGCCGGTAAGCTTCTTTCTCTATTCCGAGTTTAGCTACACGATGGCGCTGGTTCAGCTGTATGTCGTGTTGGCCGTCGGACCGATCTTCTTCTCACTCGCCAAAATCGACAAGACGCTGCTTGAAGCCGCGCGCGACATGGGTGCGACGCCGTTCCAGATCTTCCGCGAAATCATTGCGCCCTTGTCGCTGCCGGGCGTCGCCATCGGCATGATTTTCGTCTTCGTTATGGTGATGGGCGAATTCGCTACGGCCGTCGTCGTCTATGGCGGCAAGACCTCGACCACCGGCACTGTAATCCTCAACTATTACGTGATCGCCAACTATCCTTTCGCTGCGGTAAACGCGATCATGCTGATGTTGGCAATGATGATCGGCGTTGTCATCATCCTGCGGGTGGTCGACATACGTAAGGAGCTTTAGCGAGTGGCCCACTCGACCCCGGAAAGTCGCCGCAGGAAGCGCGTGAAAGCGGGCTTTAGCGTTTACTATGCGATCTTTCTCATTTTCGTCTACGGGCCGATGTTCGCCATGTTTACGTTATCCTTCCAGGGGCGGCGCGGCGGCGTGACCTTCCCGATGCGGGGCTTGAGTTTCTATTGGTGGGAAAAACTCACCGGACCGTCGGAGGTCGGCGATCTCAAGGCCTCTCTTGTGCGTTCGCTCATTCTGGCGGTCGTGGTGATGATCATTACCGGGTTGTTTTCGACCATGCTGGCGATGGCATTTCGCAAGCCCTTCCGCGGATCTGGCGTCCTGTTTTACGCAGTGATGGCGGGCCTGATGGTGCCGGGCATTTTGCTCAGTCTCGGTCTCGCTTCGCTGCTGCGTGTCGTCGGCATTTCACCGGCGTGGTGGTATTCCGGCCTCGGCGTTCACGTCGTGTGGACGTTGCCGTTCGGCTTGTTGGTCATGATGGCTGTGTTCAACCGCTTCGACGCCCGCCTGGAGGAAGCGGCGCGCGACATGGGGGCCGACGAATGGACCGTGTTCAAGGAGGTAACGCTGCCGCTGATCCTGCCGGGCATCATTGCAGCGGGCCTCTTCGGCTTCACGCTCTCCTACGATGAATTCGCGCGGACCACACTGCTGGCAGGAGCGAACAACACGCTGCCGCTTGATATTAATGCGTCACTGACGCAGCGCGTCCAGCCGACGCTGTTTGCCCTCGGCACCGCGTCAACGATATTCTCGCTGCTGATGATCGCATTGTTTGTTGTAGTCTATACAATCCTCTATCGGCGATCGCGCTAAGGCGCGGGCCTCGCTCTAAGCCGTGGCCGCCTGCCGTATGACTTTGAGCACCCAATAGATCAGACAAAAGATCACGGTCAGGATCACCAGCGCGACCACGGCGCCGAGCCGGGAGCCAAATTCGCTGCCCATTGTGTAGCCGGGCTGCAACAGATAGTGGCAAAGAATCAGCAGCGATTGCACGGTTGCGCCGGCGCAAAACAGGACTGCGACAAAGGCCGAACCGCGCAGTGAAGCCAACACCATTCCATCGACGCTATGCCGTTGCACAATATAGAGCCGATAGGCGCGCCAGTGATAGCCGCAGAAGCCGATAATGGCCGCGAGCAGCACGACCCAGAACATTGCGTTGTCGTACCCCAGCCCGTTTATGACCAGAGTGAAGAACTCCTCAAACGGCTTATAAAAGTACAGAAAGATCAGAATAACGATGAAGGCCACATAGCCCACAAGCGCCCAAAACAGTCGCCACCCCGCCATTGTCGATCAAGCCCCCAACTCTAAAAGCGGATTTGCCCCAGCGCCCAACTGGAGCATGCCCCGCAGCCATCGGCAAGAGGTTGCACCGTAGCGCGCATCGAAGCGTGCTCAAGCATAGGATTTTACCGCAACGATCAGCAGCACCGCGTAGATCACGACGAACAGCCCATCCTTTACCGCCGGCAGCGTCTGCCGTTCGCCGTCCGACGTGGTCAGCGTGACGGCCTCTAGTACGAAGAAAACGGCGGCGACGATAAGAAACGGCCAGATCGATGCCCACCACGAAGCCTGTGCCGCCACCCCGAGAACCGCGTCCCAGATCAAGAGCAACAGCGGCAGCACGACCAGATAGCCGTAGACAAACAGAAACCGGCCGCGCGCGGCGGTGCGGTCGACGATCCAGAACGCGGCAAAGAACAGCACGACGTTAAGAAGGTCCCAGAAGCTGACGGTATAGGCCTCGGGCTTGGCGAGCCCGCGCAGGTGGAGGAAGGCGAGCACCAGCAGAAATACCAGCAGATCGCAGAACAGCCATTCGCGGAAAGTCTCGGCGCCGCCTTTGATGCCCCAGGTCCGGGTCGCCTTGTCAAACAGCAGCACCAGCGAGAGTCCGAGCGTAGCTGGATAAATGAGCTGAACAATGAGGCCGTGCTGCTGCGCGTAAGGCAGAGCAATCCAGCACAACAGGATGATTGCCACGACCAAGAGCAGTAATCCGAGGATCCGCAACGGCGATGGTGTCGGTATCGGCACCGCGCCGGGAGCCGCCGCTTCCCTGCTTGCTGCGACCGAACGGCGCACCACCGGGCCCGGCGCGGCCTGGACCAGCGCATAAATCAGCGACACACCAAGACCGATAACGCCGAGCGCAACCATGATCGCGGCAAAGACGATCGTGCGGGTGTCGGTCTGCCAATTCTCGATGCTTTCGCCCCAGACCCAGGGCTTGCCGGTGGAAATGATCCAGATGACGAACGCAGCGATCGCCGCCAGCAGAATGATCGCAAGCGTGATTTCGTACCATCGCGGTGACGGCGACGGCTGCCCGGCGGCGCTGACGCCGGCCTGCTGCCGCTGCGGCGCGCGCACCAAAAGGCCAATCAAAAACGCCAGCACGCCGATGACCGCGACGACGATCATCGCCTCGACGAAGATGGTGCTTCGCTGTTCCAAAGACGGCCTGACCTTCCGCTAATGTCGTTGCATGACCGCGCTAACGTCCGTTTCGCATCAGCGCCTCGGCGCATTTGCGAAGGCTGTCGTTGGCCGCCTGCTGCAAAAGTTCGCCGCGCGAACGGCCCTGGACACTCTGGGCCACCGCAGTTTCGCGCACAGTGGAACCGTTGGCGCGCAACTGGCCGACGACTTCAATCTTACCGCCGTAAGCATCGTGCCGCACAATCTCGAAGCTCCAGCCATCGCCGTAGGCGCCGCGGAGGTTGCGCAACGCTTCGCTCAGCGCTCGGCCAGTGGTGGTCGGCTGCGGCGTCGGCCGCATAGAAGCGGCGGCGTGGCTCGGTTGAGGGCCGGGAGCTCTGGCGCCGTTGCCGGCGGGTGTAGGTGCCTGCTCCGGCGCTCGCAGCCGCGGCGGTTCGGCGGATGCCGTCGGTTTTGACCGTGGAGCCCCGCGCATGCGCTCACGCAATGCCTTGGTTGCCGCCTCGTCCACGGTTTCGACAACTGGATCGACAATCACGCCGTAGGCGAGTTGGGCATGTTCGACAGTGCAGAAGCCGTCGAGCACGTCCTCAAGCACTTTTGCAGCCGGACGCTCCAGCGGCTCGCCGAAGCCGCCGCCGCACGGACCGTAGAAAACGTGAACGTCGCCCGCCGCCACACGCATACCGGAGAATTTCGCCGGCATGTGCTTGATGTCATCAGGCCGGGCGACATTATAGATATCGACTTTGCCAACCTGGCCCGGATCGCCGCCAAAGATGCCCCATGGCACGTCGTAGTGCCGCTCGTTCTCGTGGGTGATGAACGCATCGGTCAGAACCCGCTGCGCCTTGACCACGCCGATGCCGCCGCGAAACCTGCCGGCGCCGGGCAGCACATCGTCGCGCAATTCGTAGCGGTCGCAAATCATCGGCAGATGCATCGCCAGATCTTCGATGGGGTTGTTCCGCGTGTTGGCCATCAGATTATCGATGCTGTCCGGTCCGTCTGCGCGCGGGCGGCCGCCGTACGAGCCTTCATTGACTTCAAGGAACACCCAATAATCGCCCGAGGGGCGAATACCGGCATACGAGCAGAACGACAGGCTAGCGGAGCTTCCGGCGATGATGTCGTTCGGTAACACCGGCGCCAGCGCCTTGTAGATCAGATCGATCACCCGATTGCATTGGGCAAAGCGGGCCTCGGCGGCGGCCGGGTAAATCGGATTGTAGATTGAACCTTTGGGGGCGGTGACTTTCACCGGGCGGAACGATCCTTGATTGGACGGGACCTTCACGTCCGAAGTCACGGCATCCAGCAGCAGCGAGCGGACGGCACAGAAGCAGGCGACCTTGGTCGAGCCTTCGAACGGCACGTTGAACGCGGTCTCGACCTGCTTCGACGAACCGGTGAGATCGATCTCGATGTCGTCGCCGGTAACGCGTACGCACACCTTGATGGGGAGGCGGACGTCGCGGTTCTTGCCGTCGTCGTCGAGGAACCCTTCGGCGCGATACTCGCCGTCCGGAATCTTGGCAATACGCTGGCGCAGCACGCGCTCGGTGTAGTCCATCAATTGCTGGGTCGCGTCGAGCACCATCTGCCGCCCGTAGCGGTCCATGAGTTCGACAAACCTTTTGGCGCCGAGCCGGGCCGAAGCGATCTGGGCATCGAGGTCGTCCTGCAACTGGCGCGCCGCGCGGCTGTTGCGGCGAATGAATTCCCACACCGCCTCGTTGCGTTTACCGCGCTCGTAGAGCTTGGTGCCGGCAAACAGCATGCCCTCGGCGAAGACGTCGGGAATGTCGATGATCAATCCCGGCGTCGCAGCGCCGATATCGACATGGTGGGCGGTGTTTGCCGAGTATCCAACCAGCGTGCCTTCATGGAACACGGGGACGACGACCGCGATATCGGGCGAATGGCTCGAACCGTGATAGGGATGATTGTGAATGACGACATCGCCGTCGTGCCATTCGCCATCCTGCAAGGTGTCGCGAATGCCCGCGAGGTAGCCGGGCAGCGAGCCGATGTGCAGCGGAGTCGATTCCGATTCGCACAGCGTGTTGAATTCGGTGTCGAATAACCCAGCACCGAGATCTTGCGATTCGCGGATGATGGACGAAAACGACATGCGGTACAGCACATGCCCCATTTCTTCCGCGATGGTCTGCAACGCGCCGTTGATCACCTGCAGCGTGATCGGATCGATGGTCTGTCCGGACATGACGCTCGCTTTCAGCTGCGGTGGACGTGCAGATTGCCGAATTCGGCCACCTCGGCGACGTATCCCGGCGGCAGCAATGTCGTAGAGTTGTGCTGGATCAGGATCGCCGGCCCCGCGATCCGATGTCCGGCTTTGAGACGGTCGCGGTTGTAGCGCGGCGTCTCGACGGTCTTGCCGTCATCGAACGTGGTCTGACGGCTATAGAGCAGCGCATCCGATATGTTGTGGCCGTTGGCCTTTTCGATCCGCGCAACCTTGAGCGGCACGACATCTTCGCGGCCGATCACCCGGACCGTTATCAATTCGACCTCGCCGTCCTCGAAGTGATAGCCGTAGTCGAGCCGGTGCTGCTGGTGAAAGGCGGCAACTACTTCGCCAAGGTTGGCGGCGGTCATTTTGCCGTCCGGTAGCTGCGCACGCAACTCGAAGCCCTGTCCGTGATACCGGCATTCCGCGAGCTTTTGAAATTTATGCCGTTCCGGCGGCACACCGTCCTTCGCCAGATCGCGCCGGCACCGATCCACCAGCTCGTCGATCACGGTGTTGATGCGGGTGAGGGCGGCCTGATCGGCGTGTTTTAGGGAGACAATCAAAGACCGCGCATGTTCATATTGCATGTCGGTCTGCAGCAGCCCCATCGCCGCGGTAATGCCCGGAGCGACCGGCACGATGATCTCTTTCGCCGCAATCGCCTCGGCCAGCGCGACCCCGTGCAAGGGGCCGGCGCCGCCGAACGGCACCAGCGCGAATTCCCGCGGGTCGATGCCGCGCGCGACGGAATTGGAGCGGATCGCCAAAGCCATGTTCGAGTTGATGACCTTGATGATGCCAAGCGCGGCGTCGGTAATGGAGAGGCCGAGCGGCTTTGCCACCTTCGCTTCAACCGCCTTGTGCGCGAGGTCGGGGTTGAGCGGCAGATCGCCGCCCAGCATCTTGTCGGCATCGAGGCGCCCGAGAACCACCTGGGCGTCCGTGACCGTCGGCTCTTCGCCGCCTCGGCCGTAACAGGCAGGGCCCGGTTCGGCACCAGCCGAGCGCGGCCCGACATGGAAACCGCCGGCGGAGTCGATATACGCGATCGAGCCGCCGCCGGCGCCGATCGAAACGAGATCGATCATCGGCACCAGGATCGGATGGCCGTTAACGTAGGAGTCGCGCGCATTCATGATCTTGATGCGCCCGTCGGGGATGGTGCTGATGTCGGCTGAAGTACCGCCGATATCGACGGTGATGAGGTTGGAGCGGCCGCACATTAAGCCCTCGGCCCGGCCGCCGATCACGCCGCCCGCGGGGCCCGACATCAGGATGCCGACCGCCTTCTGTGAACAGGTCTCGACGGTGGCGATGCCGCCGTTCGATTGAATGACGCGCAGATTGGCCCGGAACCCGTTTTGGCTCAGCTTGTTCTGCAAGTTGTTGAGATAGAGCGAAGTCTTGGGTCCAACAAAGCCGTTCATGGCCGCGGTCGAGAACCGTTCGTATTCGCGGATGACATTGGCGACTTCGGACGACGTGCAGATGTACGCGTCCGGCATTTCGGCGCGCACGATCTCCGCGGCCCGCCGTTCGTGCGCGTCGTTGAGAAACGAAAACAGAAAGCCGATGACCACGGATTTGATGCCGCGGCGCTTGAACAGCCGGATCGCCTCGGCGACTTCGTTCTCGTCGAGAGCGGTTTCGACCGTGCCGTCTGGCGGCAGAATGCGCTCGGTCACCGCGATGCGGTTGCGCCGTTTGACCAGCGGCCGTTGCTGCCAGGGGACTTCGAAATGCAGCGAAAAATTGTAGGGCCGCTTGTGGCGACCGATGTGGAGGATGTCGCGGAAGTTACGCGTCGTGAGCATGCCGACTTCGGCGCCGTTATGCTCTATGGTGATGTTGGTCGCGACCGTGGTGCCATGCACGATCAGCGACACGTCGTCGGGGCGGACCTTGGAGATTTCACAAAGCTCGCGCAGCCCCTTGAGTACGCCTTCAGACTGGTCGTGCGGCGTGCTCGCGACCTTGTGCACGAACACGCCGTGATCGGCCTCGAGAACGAGGTCCGTATTAGTGCCGCCGACGTCGACGCCTACGCGCGCCATGGATAGCTGGTCGTCCCCGCGCCGCCGTGCCAAACCCGGGAGCACAACGCCTTAGTTATTCGATTTTCGCAGGCGAACATTGTCAGCATTGGTCAGCATGTGCAACCCCTGGCCTCACGCTGGAGGCGCGTTCGAATGCATCCGGCTGCAGTTGAGTAGATCGAGGTAAAAGTGATTGAATACGACCTTAAATTGAAAAGGGACGTTAGCCGATGGCTGTAACCGCCAAGTTCGTTTGTTCCGGTTGCCGGTGGTGGCATTTTCATCCCACGGAAGGGGCCGATCCGGACTCGGATCAGGCTGTCGGCTACTGCCGGCGATTCCCGCCGGAGCGCCGGGAGAACGGGGTTGGCGCGTGGCCGATCACGTTCGGTAACGATTGGTGCGGCGAATACGCCGAGAAGAGCGAAGTCGCGAGACAAACAGCGCGCAGCGCAACGGCCGCGCACTGAGCGGAGCGTTCGGCTGGTTTGTATTCTTAGCCGAGCTCGACGCAGTTGATCAGGGCCGCTTCGGTGGCGCGGCGAAAGGCATCGCGTTCATCGGTATCTGTGCCGGCGCCGAGCTGAAACTTGACGCCACCGCTTGCTCCGGCGAGCGGTTTTGCTCCGATCGTGGCGCGGCCGAACTGGGTCCGCACGGCGCCGTCTTTTCCGAGAATGAGCCTGCCCAGAACGATTGCTTCATCGCCGTCGCGCTGCTGTTCGGCAATCTCAAAGCGCCAGTCGCCGCCAAAGCGTTCGTTGAGTTGGCGCACGGCCGGTGACTCGGGATCGAGCTGGGCAGCGGCCGTGGTCCCGGCGAGAACTGTCGGCCAGCCACTGCCAGGCCGTGGGTGCGCGACCGTAAAGGACGCCGCTGCCGGCTGCTGTCGAACGTACAGATCGTCAAAACGCTTCTTGGTCTTCGCCAGCATGTCGTCGAACGCCGACGATAGCTCGGACGGTCGTTGCGGGTTTGCCATCTCTAAGGCTCAGGCCCGCTGCGCCTGTCGCCACCACTGGTCGAAATCGTCTTGCGCATGGGCCGAAAAATCTGCCCGTGCGGCGAACGTACCAAGATAGTCGAGGGCGTCCTTCAAATAAACGACATCGGCGTATTTCGCGTCCATGTCGAAGAGGTTCGCCTGATGCGGTCCGGCGGCGCGGTCGCCGACCGCCTCGCGCACGACTATGGTTTGAAAGCCGTATTGCAGGGAATCGACGGCCGAAGCGCGAATGCAGCCGCTCGTCGTGCAGCCGGCCAGGACAACGGTGTCGATGCCGAGCGACCGCAGCTCGACATCCAGATGGGTGCCGAAAAAGGCGCTGGCGTATTTCTTTTCGACGATCCGCTCGCCTGGCAGCGGTTCAATTCTGGGGTCGACCTCGACCAGAGGCGAACCTTTTTGCAGGATCGCAAGCGAGGGAACCTTTTTCACGAACACGCCGCCGTCACGCAGATCCTTGGCGTAAGCAGTTGTCGTGTAGACGACCGGCAGCCGGCCGCGCCGAAACGCCTCCAGAAGTTTTCGCGTCGCGTTGATCTCCCAGGCGAAGTCGCCACCGAGCGGCGTTGTCGGATCGGTAAACGCGTTAATGAAATCGACGATCAGCAACACCGGGCTTTTGCCGTAGCCGGATCGGGCAGCGAAGCCCTTACGCTCGTAATCTGCCCGGGTACCACTCTGCCAGTCGCTCATGGCTTGTCGCTCCAGACCTTAGAGGAATAGCTGAAGATGACGTTGCCCATGGCTGCTTGTCAACGATGGCGGCGTGCAAACAAGCGCAATGGCAAACATGCGTTGATAGCCGCCCTCTTGCCGGTCCGCCAGCAACGTGGGACTGTTCCGCAGTTTTGTTCCGTATCGTTGACGGTTGAACCGAGCGCCCGTCCAACGAACCGTGATTAGAGTAGGGCACCCATGACCGACGAAAATCGTTTGCATCCGGCTTTTGGTTCCGGCCGCGCCGGCTACGGCACAGCTGCAGGTCCGCGCTATCAGCCGCGTTCGCTGGTGACGTCGCGCGGCGCGGAGGCGGCGCGAAGCGCGCGATCGATGCCGCGGGCCGGTACCGGCGGAAAGAAGGAGATACTCTGCGCGATCGGCGTCGACGTCGACGCGGTCGCCGGCTGGCTCGGCTCCTATGGCGGCGAGAATTCGCCCTGCGATATCTCCCGCGGCTTGTTTGCCGGTGAAATCGGCGTACCGCGCCTCGTCAAACTGTTCGATCGCCTCGGGATACCGACCAGCTGGTTTATTCCCGGGCACTCGATCGAAACCTTTCCGACGCAATGCAAGATGGTGGTCGATGCCGGCCATGAAATCGGCATGCACGGCTACTCGCACGAAAACCCGATCGCCATGACGCCGGAGCAGGAAGAGGCGGTCATGGACAAGTGCATCGATCTGATCGAACGGCTCAGCGGCCGGCGTCCGACCGGCTATGTCGCGCCGTGGTGGGAATTCTCCACTGTCACCAACCAGCTGCTGCTGAACAAGGGCATCAAGTACGACCACAGCCTCATGAACAACGACTTCCATCCGTTCTATGTGCGGGTAGGGGACAGCTGGACGCTGATCGACTACTCCAAGCATCCGAATGACTGGATGAAGCCGCTGGTGCGCGGTGAGGAGACCGATCTGATCGACATCCCGGGCAGTTGGTATCTCGACGACCTGCCGCCGATGATGTTCATCAAGAGCGCGCCGAACAGCCATGGTTTTATCAAGCCGCGGGACATCGAAGAACTCTGGTGCGACCAGTTCGATTGGGTCTACCGGGAATACGATTACGCGGTGTTCGCCATGACCATTCATCCCGATGTGTCCGGGCGCCCACAGGTCCTGCTGATGCTGGAGCGGATGTACGATTATCTGTCGAAGCATGCCGGCGTGAAGTTCTGCACCTTCGACGAAATCGCCGACGATTTCCGCCGCCGCTATCCGCGGGACAGCGCTGCCGTTCAGGCGGCCGGCGCGCTGTAGCGGCAGCGGCTCATGTGCGCGTTATGCGGCGTACTCGGCGGCAAGGGTCATTGGAGCGATAGCTCGAGTGCTCCCGAAGTCTTTGCCAGCCGGACCGAGCCGCAAACGCGGCTGCGCGAGCGCCAGGCGCGCGTCCGCATTCTCAATGCAGCCCTCAAGCCTCAAGGTGTCGTCGCCAAGGACTGGTCGGGCAACGCCTATTTGCTGACCAGCCGCACCGGGCGGACGGCGATCGTCGACACCGTCGCCGATGTCTGGCCGGCTGCGGAGCGGATCAGCGGCCGGGAATGCGATCCGCTCGATGAGCGCTATCTGAGCGCGCTTGCCAATGCGAAGGCCTGAGCCTGCAAGATGACGACCTACGGCGAGTTGACCCCGGTCAACATTATCACCGGCTTTCTTGGCAGCGGCAAAACAACGCTGCTGCAGCGCCTGTTGCACGCGCCGGAACTGTCCGATGTCGCCGTTCTGGTCAACGAGTTCGGCGAGGTCGGGCTCGACCATCATCTGCTGCAGGCCGTGGCGGAGAGCACGCTTTTGCTGGAGAACGGCTGCGTGTGCTGCGCTGTTCGTGGCGATCTGCAGAAGGCGTTGCGGAATTTACTGTCGCAACGAACCCGCGGCGAGGTCCCGCACTTCCGCCGCGTCGTCATTGAAACGTCGGGACTGGCCGATCCGTCTCCGATCGCCTACACGCTGTTGTCGGAGCAGGTGCTCCGGCATCATTTCCGTCTTTCCGGCATCATAACCACGGTCGATGCCGTCAACGGCGGTTCGCAACTGGACGAATTCGTCGAAGCGGTCAAACAGGTCTCGATGGCCGATCGCCTGGTGGTGACCAAGACGGATTTGTCCGATGAGCCGTCCGTTCGGGCGCTGCGCGTGCGGCTGCGCGCTCTCAACGGCTCCGCGCAGATTTTGCAATCGGCCGACATCAGCGGCGATCTCCACCAGGTTCTCACCGACGACATCTACGACACGGACGGCAAGTCTCGCGAGGCCCGACACTGGGTCGCCGAGGAAACAGACGACAGCGCGCCGGATCACACGGCGGGCGTTGCCTCCTTTGCGGTGGTTTTCAATCGGCCTTTGGATTGGACCGCGTTCGGCGTCTGGGCGAGCATGCTGCTGCACCGGCACGGTGCCGACATTCTCCGGCTCAAGGGGCTGTTGAACGTGGCGGGAGTGCCGACACCGGTGCTGATCAATGGCGTGCAGCACATCGTTCATCCGCCGAGCCATCTCGAACAATGGCCGGACTCCGACCGGCGCTCGCGGCTGATTTTCATCGTGCGCGGATTGCAGCGCGGGCGCATCGAGCGCTCGCTTGCTGCTTTCAATGACCTGGTTAATGCGCCGGCAGCCGTGGCGGTCTGACCGGGCGTGCGGATAACGCCGCCATACATCTCTCGGTAGAAATTAAGTCAGCGTGCTCGCGGCGGCGCGCTTTGCGGCCGCCAGCCGGTGCGCAGTGCGCGCACGACGTAATGCAGCAGCAGGAAAATCACTGCCAAAACCACCAGCAGGAAGATCGACAGCAGCTTCTCTCCGAACCCGGCGTCGAAGATCGGCCCGCGATTGACGAAGTATTCGCTCAAGACCTCAATGGCTTGGAGCGTCCCGCCGGCACAGAAGATAACCGCCACCAGAATTGCCGCCTGCAGCGTGTCAAACACCAGCGTATCGACGTTCAAGTCGGTGACGTTGCGGAAAATCTCGTTGCGGAACGACTGCCAGTGCGCGAACGCGTAAGCCACGATGCCTACCAGCGAGGCAAACCAGAAAATCACATTGTTGAAGTGAATGAAGGGGATATGCGCGACCAGATAGGTCTCGAACGGGCGATAGAAATAAAGGAAAATCAAAAGGATGATGAGGGCAATGAGCCCGATCCAGAATTGCTGCTGTTTAGTAGTTTCGTCCGCCATAATCGCTGTCTCGGTCCGGGCACTGTCGGAATGGTAAATCATTCCGGCTTGTTGTCAAAATTCACATATCGGCAGCGTGTTAGCTCCGGAAGTTCGGCAACGTAACGAGTTGACAATGGGCCCTGGCTCCAAGAGTATTGTGGCGCCCCGGGACCTTTGCCATAAAAATGGGCGTGCATATAAACGCGCCTCCCGTCGCGCGTGGACGGCGCAGACGTGTTTTAGGGAGAGACGACAAGCGGGCGTGTTCGAGCCTCGGCGCGACATCGCCCCGAGACGCGCAACGCAGGGGATTTGATGAGCAGCCGGCTCGGCATTGACGTCGGTGGGACCTTTACGGACCTGCTTCTGTTCGACGAGCGTTCGGGCGCCATGCGGCTCCTGAAGACGCCGTCGACGCCCGCCGATCAGTCGATCGGAATTCTCAACGGCATCCAGCTCCTGATCGAAGAGACCGGCGTGCCTGCGTCCGATATCGCGGCGCTCCTTCACGGCACAACGGTGTCGACCAATATCGTTCTGGAAGAGAAGGGCGCTAAAGTCGGGCTCCTCGTCACCGAGAACTTTGAGCAGGTCCTGCATCTCGCGCGCTCGCAGACGCCGGGGCCGCTCGCCGGCTGGATCATCATGCAGAAGCCCGATCCGCTGGCGGATCTTGAACTCACTCGCGGCGTTCGCGAGCGCGTCAGCGCGCGCGGCGACGTGATCACGCCGCTTGATGAGGCGGCGGCCCGCAAGGTGGTGAACGAACTGATCGAACTCGGCGCCGAATCCATCACCGTCTCGCTGATGCACTCCTACGCCAATCCGGCCCATGAGCAGCGCCTTAAAGCCATTGTCGAGGAAATCGCGCCTGACATGACGGTGTCGCTGTCTTCGGAAATCCTGCCGGAGTTTCGCGAGTACGAGCGCACGCTGGTCACAGTTATGAACGCCTATGTTCGCCCCAGCATGCGCCGTTATCTGAACGGTTTCGAGGAAAAGCTGCACAGCATCCAGTTTCAGCCCAGCGTCAATATCGTGCGTTCCGACGGCGGCCTGATGAGCGTCGAGCGCGCCAGCCAATCGCCGGTGCATACGATGATGTCCGGCCCGGCCGGTGGCGTGTCAGGCGCGGCGTTCATGGCCTCGCTTGCCGGCTACCCGGAGGCGCTCGGCTTCGACATGGGCGGCACCTCTACCGACGTCTCGCTCATTCAGGATGGCAAGCCGACGATCTCGCGGCAGACGGCCATCGGCTACTATCCGATCAAGGTGCCTTCGGTTGACGTGCACAGCGTCGGCGCCGGCGGCGGCTCAATTGCGCACGTGCCGATGACCGGTGCGCTGCGCGTTGGGCCGCAGAGCGCGGGCGCCGTACCGGGTCCGGCCTGTTACGGCAAAGGCGGCGAACTGCCGACGGTCACCGACGCCAACGTCGTGTTGGGCCGTCTCCCGCCGCGCCTGCTCGGTGGGCGCATGATGCTGGACACCAAGGCGTCCGAGGAGGCGGTAGGCAAGATTGCGCGCGCGCTGAGCCTCGATCTGCATCAGGCCGCGCAAGGCATTCTCGACATTGTCAACGAGAATATGCTGGGAGCGCTGCGGCTCGTCACCGTGCAGAAAGGCCTCGACCCGCGAGACTTTGCGCTGGTCGCATTCGGGGGCGCGGGCCCGCTGCATGGCAACGCCATGGCCATACTTGCCGGTTGTTATCCGACTATCGTGCCGCCGACGCCCGGCGTTTTGTCGGCCCTGGGGTTTCTCTACTCCGATGTGAAAAACGAATTCGCCCAGACCTTTGTCCGCACCATCGACGAAGCCGATCCGAGTCAAATCGGTGACATCCTCACCAAATTGGGTCGCGACGCCAGAGCCTGGCTGCGCGAGGAAGGCGTGGACGAGTCGCGGCAACGCATAAATTACGAGGCCGACGTCCGCTACTTCCGACAGGGCTACGAGTTTTCCATGGAGATCGATCCCGACCGGTTGGGAAGCGGTGCGCTCAATGACCTTGCCGCGCGCTTCGGTCTGGCGCACGAACGCATCTACGGTTTCAAGCTCGATCACCCCGTCGAACTGGTCAATCTTCGCGCGGTCGGCGTCGGCGCCGTGCAAAAAATGAATTTGCCGAAGTTTGACAAGGAAGGACCGGATGCGGCTCACGCAGTAGTGGAGCAGCACCGCGCCTATTTCGACGGTAGTTTCGTTTCGGCGAACATCTACGACCGCAATCGGTTGCGCGCCGGCAATCGCGTCCGCGGTCCGGCGATTGTCGCCCAAATGGACGCGACGACGGTCATCCATCCGAACCACACCGGCGAGGTCGACGAGTATCTGAACATTCTGATCAGGCCCGACAAGGCGTCATGAGGCGCCGCGGAGAATGAACCCGATGACCAACTTCAGCCCGCTGAGCAGTTCTGTGAGTTTTGACGACCTGCTCAAGGCTAACAAGCAGCAGTTCGACAAGGTTTTCTCCTCACAGACCCAGGAATTGGGCCTGCTCGGCTCTACTCATCGGCCGACGACGAGCGCTGACTTGGCCTCTGCCAGCCTCGCTTCGGAACGGGCTGCGCAGCCTTCCGACGTATACGCGACGCTCAACGACCGGTTCGGCTCGCAGTGGTCGTCCGAAGTGGTTGAGCATAAGACCGAGCGCGGATCTGTGACTGTACTCTGCAAGCTGACGGTTAACGGCAACTCGAAGATGCAGTTCGGCTCGGCGCGCGCAAATGGCGACGAGGGCGCTGCGCTGAGCCGGGCAACGGAGGCGGCGCTTCGCGGCTGTGCCGAGATGTTTGGCGACGCGCCGGCGTCGGAGGCACGCGGTGAACGGCCGGCGTCGCGGCCATCGGCCGCCGGTACCAACGCCGGCGGGCGCATTGCTCATCCGGGCGCAGCCCACTCGTCGAAACCGACAGAGAGCCGCCGGCTCGACACGGTTTCGCTCGACCTGATCGAGAATGCGCTGCGCAATGCACGCCACGAAATGGATGCGGTGCTGTTCCGCTCGGCGATGTCGCCGGTAATCCGCGAGCAGCATGACGAATTTCCCATGATTTGCGACGTGAAGGGCCGCATGATCGTCGGGCAGTTTGGCTCGTACGTTTCCAACATGCTCAAGCAGAGCAAGTTTGAGCTCGAACCGGGCGACGTCATTTTGCAGAACGATCCCTACGCCTGCGCCGGCGCGATCAGCCACCTGAACGACTGGATGGTGCTGGTGCCGGTGTTTCACGAAGGCGACCTGGTCGGCTTCACCTCGATGTTCGGTCATATGATGGATGTCGGCGGCGCGGTGCCGGGCAGCATGCCGACGGACGCCGCCTCGATCTTCGGCGAGGGCATCCGCATCCCGCCGATCAAGCTTTATGAGCGTGGCGTAGTCAATCAGGCCGCTCTCAGCGTCATCATGAACAATACCCGCACGCCGGAGATGAACTATTCCGATCTCATGGCGATTATTGCCGGCTGCCGCGCCGGCGAGAAGCGGGTCGTCGAGATTTGCAATCGCTTTGGCCGCGAGACCTTCAAGCAGGCCTGCGACGCGCTGCTTGAGCGCACCAATCGTGCGATGCGCCACTTGATTGTGAAGAATTTGCCCGAGGAGCCGAAATCGTTCGAGGATTATGTCGACGACGACGGCCGCGGCAATGGTCCGTTCAAGATGAAGCTCACGGTCTGGCGCGAGGGCGATAATGCCTACTTCGACTGGACCGGAACGTCGGTGCAAGCCCCTGGCCCGATCAACTTCTATCTCCACGAGGGCATGTTCAAGATGTTCATCGGGGTCTACATGATCATGGTGTTCGACCCCCAGATCTTGTTCAACGATGGCTTCTACGATGTCATCCACGTCACCCTGCCCAAAGGCTCGCTGGTACATCCCGACTTTCCGGCGTCGCTCGGTTGCCGGACCCACACGTTGTCACGGCAATTCGACGTGCTCGGCGGAGCGCTGAGCTATAACGCGCCGGAGATGGCGACCGCGGCAGGCTACGGTTCGAGCCCGCATTTCCTGTACTCCGGCATCGACAAGTCCCGCCGGCCGTTCCAGCTCATGGAAATTCTGTATGGCGGAATTCCCGGCCGTCCGGTCGGCGACGGTATGGACGGCCATTCATGGTGGCCGTTGTTTCAGAACATCCCGAGCGAATACCTGGAGACCTACTACCCGATGATTGTCGAGGGTTACTCGACGCTCATGGACACCGGCGGCGCCGGCAAGCACCGCGGCGGCAATGGGGTTGAGAAGATCTTTCTCCTGCTTGAGGAGGGCGATGTTTCGATCCACGACGACCGGCACCTGTCCCAGCCCTGGGGCATCCTCGGCGGCAAGCCGGCCACGTGTTCGGAGAAATGGCTCGTCCGCAAGGATGGCGCCCGCGAACCGCTCGCATCCAAAATAGACAACGTGCGCGTCTACCCCGGCGACCGCGTGATTTTCCGTACCGCCGGCGGCGGCGGCTGGGGCGATCCTCTGGAGCGCGATCCGATGCGCACGCGCAACGACGTTGCGCGCAAACTGATGAGCGAAGCGAAGGCCCGCGAGCAGTATGGTGTGGTGCTCACCGGTCCCCGATTTGAACTCGATCACCGGGCTACCGACGACCTGCGCGAGAGCATGAAGCGCAATCGAAAGACGCCAAAACTGTTCGACTTCGGGGAGCGCAAAGCCGGCGCTTCGGCGCTTCGTGCCGTTCAGGCGGCATGAGCGGATGTGGGCAATGACAACGCTAGAACTTCGATAGGGGCGAATGCACGATGCTTGAAGTTGTAATCAGTCTCCTGATCGCCGCGATCATCCTTATCGCGATTTTCTACATAATCTCGATCTGGATCTACAAACGCGCGCCGTCCAACATGGGCTTCATCCGGACCGGATTCCTCGGCACCAAGGTCTGCCTGGGGCGAGGGGCCATCGTGCTTCCGGTGTTTCACGAGATCACCTGGGTCTCGCTCGAAACCATCAAGTTCGCCGTCAGCCGGGCGCGCGAACAGGCGGTCCTGACGGCCGACAATATCCGCATCGATGTGAACACCGAATTGTATGCCCACGTCGGCCATACCGAGCAAGCTGTCCTTAACGCGAGCCGTACGCTCGGCGAGAAGACGTTCGACGCCGACAAGGTTCGCAGTCTGCTGGAAGCAAAGGTGGTCGGTGCGATACGCAGCTTCGCCGCGACCAAAACGCTCAAGCAGCTGCACGAAAACCGCGACGCCTTCGCGAAAGAAATAAAGGAAAGCGTCAGCGAAAGCTTTACCGCCAATGGTTTGATGCTCGAAGAAATCACTATCGTTTCGCTGGAACAGTCGACCAAGGAATACTTCCGGTCCGACAACGTGTTCGACGCCGAAGGTCTCAAGGTCATCACCGAGATTACGTCGGAAGCGCGGCGCAAGGTCCACACCACGGAGAAGCAGACCACGGTCGCGATCCGCAACAAGGACTTGACCACGCAGCTCGAGTTGCTGGAAATCGAGCGCCAGGAAGCGGTCGCGCGCGCCAGCCAAGACAAGGAAATCGCCAACGAGCAGGCCAAGCAGCTGCGTGAGAAACAGACGTTCGTGCTCGATCAGCGCTTGGCAGTCGAGCAGCGAGAACTCGAAAACGAAAAGGCGTTGGAGCAGCTGCGCACCGAACGCGACATCGCGTTCACGGCAGAGGCGAAGCGCCGCGAGATTGCTCAGGTACAGAAGGAACTTGCACTTGAGCAGGAACGCCGCGACCGCGAGATCGCGCTAATCGACAAGGCGCGCGAAGCGGAGATTGCGGAAATCACCCGCAATCTCGCCCGCGAGCGCGCCGAGCGCGACAAGGCGATTGATCTCGCCGCCAAGGAGCGGGAACGGCAGGAAGCGGAAATTGCCCGCGCCACCGCGGTGGCGGCCGCCGAGGAACGTGCCCGGGATGAGCGCCATCAGGTAAGCGAGGAAACAGCCCTGTCGGTGCGAAAGCGGAGCCTCGAAACGCGCCTTGGCATCCTTCTGGTCGATCGAGACGAGGCCGTCGCGCTTGCCAAACAGGAAAAGGAGATTTCCGACGAGCGGGCCCGCATCTTGAGCGAACAACAGCGCTTTGTGCTCGACCGGCGCTGGGAGGTCGAACAGGAGGAAATCCGCAAGCAGCAGGCGCTGGAGAGCGCACAGATTCAAAAAGATATCGCCATCATCGAGGAGGCGAAGCAGCGCGAGGCAGCGGAAATCCGCCGTGAACTCGCACGCCAGCAGGAGGAGATGAGCCGCGAGATCGCGCTGATCAGCAAAGAGGGCGAACGCGAGCGCACCGATATCGAGCGCTTCCTCGCCCGCGAGCAGGCCGAGCGCGATCGCGAGATCGCACTCGCGGCCAAGATGCGCGAACTCGAAATCGCCGAGACCGAGCGTCTGGCAAGCACCGCCGAACGGGAACGGGCTGAGCATAAAGTCGAGTCGGTCCGGGTCGTAGCGGACGCCGAACGGGCGCGCCAAGTCGAGGTCATCGAGGTGAGCAAGGCGGCGGATGCGCGGCGCATCGAGGAAGAGAGCAAGGCTGCGGTGATGCGCATGCACATGATCACCCAGTCCGAGGCGCGAAAGCTTGCCGCGGAGCTGGAAGCAGTGGCGACACTGACGCGCGCGCGCGCCACCACCGAGGCGCAGAAGATCGGCGCCGAGGGTATCGAACGCGAGGCCGGCGCCCGCGGTCGGGCGGAAATGGAAGTCGAGCAATTGCGTATCGCCAACGCGCAGCGTCAACTCGAAGCCGAGGCGACCGGCCTCGAGGCCAAGGCCGAAGCGCTGAAGAAGTACAATGACGCGGCGACATTTCTTGAGCTTGCGAAGCTCCGGATCGAGGCCGAGCGGGACGTTCACATCGACCAGGCCAAGGCTATGGGAGGCGCGCTATCGGGCGCGCAAATCCGCATGTACGGCAATGGCGAAGGCACGATGGACACGATCCGCGGGCTGTTCACGCAGGGCTTCGGGATTGGTGAGGTTATCGAAGGCCTGGCGCAATCGCTCCCTGAGGGGTTGCGTCAGCGGCTGAGCGCCAACGGCATTCAGGGGCTGCTCGGCCGGCCCTACAACGGCAGCTCATTGAAGCAGACCTATGAGCACCTCAACGCGCTGGTGCAGGAACATCTGCGAAGCAAGAAGGCACGTGAGCTTCCCTTCCCGGAAGCGCTCGTGCAGCTGGAAGGCCATGCCGGCGAAAACGAGGACATGCGCCAGGCGGTAAAAGTGCTGGGCGAATTCAACCACGAAGGCGCGCTGGACAAAGTGCCGTTCGAGTCGGTGTGGAACATGATCAACGCCGTGGCCAAATCGGCGGGCTGATGCAGCGGCGATGAATCAGCCCGACGTCATTCTCGATAACGTCTCCAAGACCTACCCGGGCGGCGCCCGGGCAGTTATCGACTTCAACGCCGAAATCGAGCATGGCGAATTCGTCGCGATGCTCGGGCCGTCCGGTTGCGGCAAGACGACAACGCTGCGGATGATCGGCGGCCTGGAGGAAGTGACCGAAGGTACGATCGTTATCGCCGGCAAGGACGTGACCGATCTGCCCCCGGCGCGGCGCGACACCTCAATGATGTTCCAGAGTTTCGCCCTGTTTCCGCATCGCACGGTGTTCCAGAACGTCGAGTTCAGCCTGAAAATGAAGGGCATGGAGAAGACCGCGCGCGACCGGCGCGTGTGGGAAATGCTGGAAATGGTGGGGCTCACCAGTTTTGCCGACCGCCGGCCAGCCGCCCTATCCGGCGGCCAGCAACAGCGCGTTGCCTTGGCGCGCGCCTTGATCAGCCGGCCGACCGTGCTGTTGCTGGACGAGCCGCTGGGGTCGCTCGATTTCAATCTGCGCCAGGCGATGATGATCGAACTGAAGAAAGTACAGCGCGAGCTGAACATCACTTTCATCATGGTAACGCATTCGCAGCAGGAAGCGATGTCGCTCGCCGACAAAGTCATCGTCATGAGCGACGCCGTCATCCAGCAGATCGGCACCTCGCGCGAAGTGCATGAGAATCCGAAGACGAAATTCGTCGCCGAATTCATCGGCAATAACAATCTGTTCCAGGGCCGCATCCGCTCGCGCAGCGGATCGATCGTGTTCGTCGAGTCGCTCGGACAGCTGTTATATGTGCGGGTGCCGCCGACCTTCAGGAACGTGCCGGTGGGCAAGGAAATGTGGTTTTCGGTCCGCGCCGACCTGATGAACACCGGCGACAAAGAGGACATGGCCAACCGCGTTGAAGGCAAGTACATCGCCAGCGAGTTTCTCGGCTCGCTCGAAACCGATGTGTTTGAAGTCGCGCCAGGACAGTATGTCCATGTCGAACAGCACCGGCACGCGCAAGACCGCGTCTATAAGATGGGAGAGCGCGAAATCCTGTGCTGGCATGCCGAGTCGGCAATTTTGCTCGAAGATTCGCGGCGGCGCCCCGAGGCGCTCGATGCGGCGTAAAGCGCTAGAGCGGCTGATGCCGACCAAGTACATCCTGACGATAAATCTGAAGACAGCAAGGGCGCGCGGCCTTAAAGTGCCGTCGGGGCTGCTTGCCACAGCCGACGAGCACGACGAACGGTCGTGGTGCTGGAGGGACGCAAGTCTCGAATCGTAAGGTCTCGACAGATGATCAAATTCGGAATTGGGCAGGCGGTGCGGCGCGTGGAAGATCAACGCTTCCTGACGGGCCAGGGGCGCTACGTCGATGATATCGCGCTGCCCGGTATGTGCCACGGTGTGAACGTGCTTTCCCCACATGCGCATGCGCGCATCAAGAAGGTGGATGCATCGAAGGCGAGGGCAGCGCCGGGAGTGCTGTTGGTGCTGACCGGCGCTGACGTCGCGCACGATCACCTCGGCGGCTTCACCGCCGCCATGATGCCGGAGGATCTCGGCGCGCCGAAAGGTCACCGCATTCATCAGCAGCTTCTGCAATCCGACAAGGCGCGCTTCGTGGGTGACCGCATCGCTTTCGTCGTCGCCGAAACGCTCGCGCAGGCGCGCGACGCGGCCGAAATGGTCGAGATCGACTACGAGCCGCTGCCGGCGGTAGCGCTGCTCGAAGACGCTGCCAAGGATGGCGCGCCGAAAGTGTGGGAGGACAATCCGAACGGCAACGTCGCGTTCCAACTGATGATCGGCGACCAGGCGGCGACCGACGCGGCGTTCGCAAAGGCGAAGCATCACGTCAAGCTGCGCATGGAGAACAACCGGCTCACTCCGGTGTCGATGGAGCCGCGCACCGCGATCGGCGATTACAATACGGCCGAGGACAGTTACACGCTCTACACCTCGTCGCAAAATCCTCATGGCGCGCGGACGGAGATCGCGCACATTCTCCATGCCAATGAAAATCAGGTGCGCGTGGTATCGCCCGACGTCGGCGGCGGGTTCGGTCTGAAGGGCGGCGCGTTTCCGGATGACGCCCTGGTGCTTTGGGCGTCAAAGAAGCTCCGCCGCCCGGTGAAGTGGGTAGCGACACGCTCCGAAGCGATGATGACGGATCACACCGGCCGCGATCTTGTAAGCTACGGAGAGCTTGCGCTCGACGAAAAAGGAAAAATCCTGGCGATCCGCTCGCAGGCGCTATTCCAGGTCGGCGCGTATTTCGTCGGCCCGGGCATGGTGAGCGGTCTATTCTCGATGCGCTTCATTCCGGAAGCCTATGACGTGCAGGCGATCCACGTCATGTGCAAAGGCCTGTTCACGAACACGCCGCAGGCGGGTCCCTATCGCGGCGCCGGACGTCCGGAGGCCGCCTATTTCACCGAGCGCATGATCGAACACGCGGCGAAGCAGATCGGCATGGATGTGGCGGAGATTCGCCGGGTTAATCTCATCGCTCCGGACAAATTCCCCTACAACACGCCGACCTGGTTCTCCTACGATTCCGGCGAGTTCGTTCGCCTGCTCGACAAGTGCGTCGAGATGGCGGACTGGAAGGGTTACGCGAAGCGCAAAACGGCCTCCGAAAAGGCCGGCAAGCTGCGCGGCCGATCGGTCTGCTACTACATTGAGTTTGGCGGCATCTTCAACGACCGCATGGATATCCGCTTCGATCCGGGTGGGACCGTTACGGTATTGGGAGGCACGCACTCGCACGGGCAGGGGCACGCGACAGTGTTCGCACAACTCGTCCATGAATTCCTCGGCGTGCCGTTCGACAAGATCCGCTACGTGCAAGGCGACACCGCGCAGGTGCCATTCGGTCGCGGCACCTACGGGGCGCGGAGCGCCGTGGTCGGAGGCAGCGCGCTTCGCCGAGCCGCGGATGCGATTATCGACAAGGCAAAGTCGATGGCGGCCGCCATGTTGGAAGCGGACACGGGTGACATCGAATTCAAGGATGGCAACTTCACGGTGGCCGGCACCGACAAGGCCATTCCGCTCGTCGAGATAGCAAAGGCATCGTTCGCGCCGATGGGGCCGATGACCCAATTCGGCATCGGGCTCGAAGGCTCCGGCACTCATTCGCCCGAGCCGCCCAGCCATCCGAACGGCGCGCATGCGGTCGAGGTCGAGATCGACCCGGAGACCGGTGTGGTCGCGGTCGACCGCTACGTGATGGTCGATGACCTCGGGCAGGTGCTCAATCCGCTGATCGTCAACGGCCAGCAGCACGGCGGCGTTGCGCAAGGCATCGGCCAGGCGCTTTACGAGCATGCCGTCTATGATCCCTCGACCGCGCAGCTCGTCACCGGCAGCTTAATGGACTACACGATGCCGCGGGCGGACATGCTGCCGAATTTCGAGATCGCACTGGAAGAAGTTCGCTGCAAAACCAATCCGATTGGCGTCAAGGGCATCGGCGAATCCGGCACTATCGGGGCTCCACCGGTCGTTATCAATGCGATCATTGATGCTCTGACCCCGCTCGGCATCGATCGCATCGATATGCCCGCGACGCCGAGCCGCGTGTGGCAGGCGATACAGAGCGCCAAGACGGCAGCCTAAACACAGGCGACGTGCGCGAGGCGCGCACGGTAACCTCTGCAGGAAGCCCGCCATGCGCCGGGCTTTCGCGAAGTACTGTCTCGTCGCAGCCGGACTCACGGGTGGCAAGACGGCGTCAGTTCGTGTTTGAGGTTGATGACCTGACCGAGCGGCGCTCGGACCAGATCGGTAGAATCTGTCGTCTTCAAACTTCTTCGGTCGCGTCGAAGCCCAGCCGACGCGGGCGACAGAATCACTGCGAATTGGAAACCCGCGTTCTGGTTGCGCGATTATAACGCTTCGGACGACAGTTCAGTCCTGGCGGGTCGACACATTGCCAAGAAAGTATCGGCCGCGCCGGAGCGCGGCCGAAAACTTATCGGTGGTCAGCTAGTCGTACGTCTTTTTGCAAGGCGGATTTTCGCGACCAGGCGGAACGAACTTGTCGAACACCGCCTTGGAGAAGCCGAGCCGCTCCTGCACGTTGGGGATGACCTTGACGACTTTGCTGACCAGATCGCCATTGGGGGCCTTGACGACTTCGGTGACGAAATTGGTCCCGATCGCCTGGCGGTTCTCGTCGAGCGTGATCTTTCCGTTCGGGGCATCGAGCACGATCTTGCTCAACGCTTCGCGGAAACGTTTGTTGTTGTTGCTGAGATCGCCTTTGACCTCGTCCAGCGCCTTAAACATGGAGTCGGCCGAGTTGTAGTAGCTGATCGCGAGCAGCGAAGGGCCGCTGAAAGCGTTTTTGAAATAGCCGGTCTTTGCGTGCTGCTGGTAGGCCTTCACGAACGCCTGCCACTTCGGATTTGGGTCGTTGTCGGCCATGCCGCTGGCGGCGATGGTACCGACCAGCGCTTCCTTCGCTTTGCCCTTCGACGACAGCACGGTCTGGTCGACCATGATCGAGCCGCCGAGCAGATGAGCGTTGCCGCCAGCCTGCTGGTACTGATTGAGGAAGTTTACGGCGTCGGCGCCGCCGAGACCAAGATAGATGGCGTCGACGTCTTCCGACAGAAGCTGCGGAATATAGGAGGCGAAATCCTTGGTGCCGAGCGGCACCCAGAGTCGCTTAGTGATCTGGCCGCCGGCCTTACAATATTCAACCACCAGCCCCATCACCTGCGTATAGACGAACGCGTAATCTTCGCCGATCGTGGCGATCTTCTTGTAATGCTTGACGTTATAAGCGTAGTCGCCGAGGCCCGCCTGCCATTGCGCCCCGTCCAGGTTGGTACGGAAAAAATTCAGCGACGGCGTGACCCCGGCGGATGGATCGCCATAGGTCGTCTCCAGCGCGCCGGACGAGGCGTTCATCACTGTTATTTGTGGCTGGGTCTTCGAATAATCCCGCATCGCGATGCCTTCCGCGCCCGACAGAGGCGAGATCAGCATATCGACCTTGTCCTGCTCGACCAGCTTCTTGGCGGCGCGCAACGCCAAATCCGGACTGGCGTCCGTTGAGCCGACGATGGTCTCGACTTCCCTGCCGGCGACCTTCCCGCCGTGCGCCTCGACCGCGAGCTCATAGCCGCGCATGCCGTCCTCGCCGAGAACGGTGTAGGTGCCTTCGAGCGTTGCGGTAACGCCAACCTTGAGTTTGTCGGCGGCGTTAACCGACCCAGTACCCAACAGCGCGGCAAAGCCGGCCGCGGTCGCCAA
This sequence comes from uncultured Alphaproteobacteria bacterium, assembly GCA_963844545.1. Taxonomy (GTDB): domain Bacteria; phylum Pseudomonadota; class Alphaproteobacteria; order Rhizobiales; family Xanthobacteraceae; genus BOG-931. The sequence goes on from CAWJOX010000004.1 coordinate 144,276, forward strand.
TAGTAAGCCCTTGCGCATGAGGTTTCCTCCTGTGACCGAGCGCCGTGAAGCGGCGTCGTTTGCCGGCCGAATGCGCTTTTCGCGCTATCATAGGGCCGTCGCCCCGTGCCCGACCGATTACAAACCGTACCAGCGGCTGGCCCAATTCTACAAGCCCACCAAGGCCAAAAGCCTACCGCAGCACCGTGTCTGCTAGTCTGATTCTTCGTCCGCTCAGGACCAGCGCTGGACGTTGCGGCATCTTCGCTGGTGTGCGGCACCTACTTGTCAACGATCCCCGGTCGTCGTTTAATCAATTGATAAAACAATAACGTGCGCGTTTGGGAGGAATAGATGAGTACGGCTTTGGCCGTCTGTCATGGGGCGTTCGGCCGTGTCACGGTGTATCGGCTCGACAAGCCGATGCGCACTCACGCCCACCGAGAAGGCCATTTGACCTTTTTGTTGAGCGGTCCGCCCGCATTCGTGACCATCTGCGGGGTTCCCCATCTTGTTGATCCGACGTCGGGCGTAGCGATCAACCCCTGGCAGCCTCATTCCTTTCAGCCCTGTTCCAACGACGAACCGTCGATTTATCTGGTCGCCTATATCTGCGACCGCTGGCTCGACCGGGATCAGGAGGGCCGCGGCAGCCTGCGTTTCGGCGCCAATGCTATTCGGGTCGGGACGACCATCCGCTCGATCGCCGTCAGCCTCGCGCACACGCTGGTGACGAATGCAAGCTATCGCATCGTCAATCGATATTTGAACCAGTTGTTCGACGCGAGCTTTGACGATTCCTGGACCGGGGGTGGCCCGCCCGCGCGCCCGGAGGGACCGCGATCGTCAATCGACTTTCGGGTCCGTAAGTCGCTGCGCTTGCTGGATGATAACCTTGCCCAAGGTATCGAACTCGACAATGTGGCGCGAGACGCCGGCCTGTCGCGGCCGCATTTCTATAAATTGTTTCGCCAGAATATCGGGATAACGCCTGCGCTCTATGCCAACACCATGCGCGTCGAGCGCGCGCTCGACCGGCTCACAGCCTCGCAAGCCTCGGTCACCGACATCGGCTTTGAACTCGGTTTTTCGTCACAGAGCCACTTTACCCATTTCTTTGCCGCCAATGTCGGAATCGCGCCCACGCTTTACCGGACGATCGCGCGGGTCGTGAGTGAGTAGCGGCAGCCAGGCGGCCGCCGCGATCGGGCAAAAATCAGACTGTCAAACACGCGAATGGACCTCTGCTCAGCTAAATTTTCGGCCGAGCAGGAGGCAATTGAGTGTCCCCGACGGTTGGCGATCAAGGTGCTGTAGAGGAGGCCGCACGCGGCGACGCGCTTGGTCGCTGGATCGGAAATCATCCCGTCGCCGCGCTCATCATTGCGGTCGCGGTGATTTTCGCGTTGTGGCTCGTGCTGGCGCCATGGCCGGCCGGATTCGAGGGGGTATTTGGAAAGAAGCTGCTGTTCGTCAACGCGCTTTTCAACGGCATAACGCTCGGCGGACTGTATTTTCTCGTCGCCACCGGTTTCACACTGATTTTCGGTTTGATGCGCAACGTCAACCTCGCGCATGGCTCGCTCTATCTGTTCGGCGGCTATATGGGCTACGAGGCCACGCAATGGACCGGCTCGTGGCTGTTCAGTTACGTGGTCGCGTTCGTCTGTTGCGCCGTCGTCGGTATCGCCATGCAGTTCCTAATCTTTCGCCGTATGGAGGGGCAGGACCTGCGCCAGACGCTGGTGACGCTAGGGCTTTCCATCGTCTTCTCCGATCTGATGGTCTGGGTCTGGGGCGGCAACGCCATCCAGATCGATACGCCGGACTATTTGTTGGGACCCACGCCAACACCGATCGTCGTCGCCGTCAGATCGAGCGGTGCTACGATGTTCTTGCACTATCCGCGCGTGCGGCTTGTCATTTTCGCCGCCGCGGTGATCATCGGGATCGGCATGTGGCTTGCGCTTCATCGCACGCGCATCGGAGTCATGATCCGCGCGGGCGTTGATGATCGCGACATGCTGTCGGTCCTCGGCTACCGGGTTCAGCTGCTCTTCGTCGTGGTGTTCGCGTTCGGTGCCGGACTCGCCGGTATGGCCGGCATTGTCGGGGGGACGTTTCAATCGATCTCACTCGGCGAGGACACGCATTTTTTGCTGGCCTCGCTGACCGTGGTCATTGTCGGCGGCATGGGATCGATACCGGGCGCCGCGCTCGGAGCCGTCATTATCGGGTGCGCCGAACAATTCGGCCAGACTTACTTCCAGAACTATGCGACCATGCTCACCTTTCTGATCATGGTCATCGTGCTTGCCATCCGCCCGCAAGGGCTGCTGGGGAGAAGCTGATGGCGCTGGTCCAGACCACTGGCGTCACACCGCTCGCCGCGCAGGATTCGCACCGCGGTGGCATCCTGTCGCGCTGGGTCACGCAACAATCGCCGACTCTGCTCCTCGGTCTTGTGCTGGTGCTTCTGCCGGCCGTCGCCGGCGAGTTCATTCTCGTCCAAGTCGCCGGCTGGGCGATGATCCTCGGCATGATCGCGCTGTCGCTGATGTTCCTCGCCGGATATGGCGGCATGGTCAGCCTGGCGCAGATGACCGTGGCCGGCGTCTCCGGCTATATGATCGCTGTGCTTGGAGCGAGCTCGCTTCCCGCGATCAGCCTGTTCTGGCCGTGGTGGGTCGCGGCGCCGCTGGCCATCGCAATCGCCGTCGCCTTTGGAACCCTCACCGGTGCACTCTCGGCTCGTACCGAAGGCATTTACACGATCATGATTACGCTCGCCATCGCGGCGGCGTTTTTCTACCTGGCGCTGCAGAACTGGCCGATCTTTAACGGCTTCAACGGCTTCACGACGATTCCGGCGCCGCACGCATTTGGCATCAACTGGAAGCGCCCAATCCCGCTTTACTACCTGATCTTATTCTTTGCCGCGCTGAGCTACATCGTGGTGCTCTACGTCTCCCGTGCGCCGTTCGGTCTGGCGCTGCAAGGTGTGCGCGACAATCCACGCCGCATGGAAGCGATCGGCTACAACGTCACCGCTCACCGCATCGCCGCCTATGCCTTTGCCGCGCTTATTGCCGCGATCGGCGGAATCCTGCTGGTCTGGCAGAACAATCAGATTTCCCCGTTCTCGGTTGGCGTTGATGTGGTGATCAATATCCTCGTCATCGCGGTTGTCGGTGGGCTCGGCCACCCGATCGGCCCCTTCATCGGCGCAATTATCTACGTGATCATGCGCACCTTCGCGCTTGATGCGCTGGTCGTTGTCGGACTCGATGGCCGCCGCTTCCAGACACTGATCGGCCTGACTTTCCTCGTCATTGTCCTGTTTTCGCCGGACGGCGTGATTGGGCTATGGCGGCGGCTGGTGGCGCGTGCCCCATCGTCCGGCGGGAGGAATGGCCGGTGAGCTCGATTGCCGAACGGATGGCCGCAGCCGGCACCGGCAACGCGATCGAGTTGCGCGGCGTGAGCCGGATGTTTGGCGCGCTAGCCGCCCTGACCGACATCACGCTCAGTGTACGGCCGGGCGAACGCCGCGCCGTGCTCGGGTCGAACGGCGCCGGCAAGACGACGCTGCTCAATTGCGTGACCGGTGATTTTCCGCCCACCTCGGGAACGGTGCGCTTCTTCGGCGAGGACGTAACGACGCTGCCGCCACACGAACGCATCCGCCGCGGGCTTCGACGCACTTATCAAATCTCATTGCTGTTCTCACATCTTACGGTGCGCGAGAACGTCTATCTCGCTTGCCGCGGCGTTTCGCGCGGGCGCTTCTCCTTCATTCGCACGCGCGCCAACGACGGCATCATGCTATCCGTCGCGGATCTCACCTCGCTTGTGCATCTTGAAAACGTCGCCGACCGCCTGGTCGGCGAATTAGCCCACGGCCAGCAGCGGCAGCTCGAAATCGCGCTTGCGCTCGCCGGAGCGCCTCAATTCATTCTCTTCGATGAACCGGCAGCGGGTCTCTCGCCGAACGAACGCGGCGATCTGGTCGCCATCCTCACGGCGCTTCCAACCCATATCGGCTACATCATCATCGAGCATGACATGGACGTGGCTTTGCGTGTGGTCGAGAGCGTGACCATGATGCACAACGGCCGCATCTTCAAGGAAGGTGCGCCGCACGAGATAGAGGCAGATCCCGAAGTGCAGCAACTGTATCTGGGTGGCGGCCATGCCTGAGCGTCGCCCGGCCGATCTTCTGGAAATAAGGGGCCTCAACGTGTTTTACGGCCGCAGCCACGCGCTGCAAGGCGTCGATCTGCGGCTCGAGCACGGCGTGCTTTCTCTGGTCGGCCGCAATGGCATGGGCAAGACCACACTGTGCAAAACGATCGTGGGACTTACTCCGGCGGCCAGCGGCTCCATTCGGTTCATGGGCGAGGAGCTCGTCGGCCGCACCCCCGCCGAGATAGCGCGGATGGGATTGGGCTACGTGCCGCAAGGCCGGCGGTTGTGGCCGTCGGTGACGGTCGACGAGCACCTGCGGCTCGCGACCGGCAATCGCGGGCCGTGGTCGATCTCACGCATCTACGAGACGTTCCCGCGCCTTGCGGAACGGCGAACCAATCGTGGCAATCAGCTCTCTGGCGGCGAGCAGCAGATGCTCGCGATCTCTCGCGCGCTGCTTCTCAACCCGCGGCTCCTCGTTATGGACGAGCCTACCGAGGGACTCGCGCCGGTGATTGTGGAGCAAGTCGAGGAAATTTTGGTCAGCCTCGGCGAACAGGGTGAAATCGGTGTCTTCGTCGTCGAGCAGAATATCGGCGTCGCGACTGCGGTAGCCGAAAAGGTCGCGATCATGATCAACGGTCGCGTCAACCGGATCATGGAGGCGTCGCGGCTCGAGGCGGACCGCGAATTGCAACAGCGGCTGTTAGGTGTCGGTCAGCACGGTGAAGCGGAAGCGCCCGAAGAGAATATCGAGGCCCCTACCGCAGCCGGAGCCACGCCTCAGCCGAGGGCTCGCGGCCCGGTCCGGGTCTTTATGTCGAATCCGAACCCGCCAACCCGCTGGTCACAGCCGGCGCCGGTTGCGCAGATCGAAACCGCCGCGCGCACGCGCACAACCGTGCCCGAGCCGACGACATCCGCCGCCACCCCGGCGGTCGAGTTGCGGCCACTCCATCGCGGCGGCGCCGCGCCGGTGATTGTCGCGGGAACACTCGACACCAAAGGTGTCGAACTGCGCTTCCTTCGCGACCAGATCGCCGCTGCCGGCGTTCGCGTCGTTCTCGTCGATCTGTCGACATCCGGTGGCCCGTCTCCGGCCGATGTCCCGCCACACCACATCGCTGCTTATTACCGCGGTGGGCCCAACGCGGTCTTCACCGGCGAACGCGGCGCTGCAATTACTGCGATGGCCGAAGCTTTCGAGGCCTGGATCAAGCGTCAGGATCGCGTCGGCGGCCTGATTTCGGCGGGCGGGTCGGGCGGTAGCTCGCTGGTCGCTCCGGCGATGCGCGCGCTGCCGATCGGGGTGCCGAAAGTTCTTATTTCATCCGTCGCCTCCGGCAATGTTGCACCGTACGTGGGGCCGTCGGACATCATGATGCTGTACTCCGTGACCGACGTCGCCGGCCTCAATACGGTCTCGCGTCAAATCCTTGCCAACGGCGCCGCGGCAATGGTCGGGATGGTGAAGGTGCGCAGCGCAAACGCCGAGCCCGATCGGGCAGCGGCTCGCCGCCACGAAGTCAAGCCGGCGATCGGACTGACGATGTTCGGCGTGACCACGCCTTGCGTTGACGCGGTCGCCGATGCGCTTGACGAAGATTTCGAGTGCCTGGTCTTCCACGCCACCGGCGTCGGGGGCCAATCGATGGAGAAGCTCGTCGATTCCGGTGATCTTGCCGGCGTGATCGACATCACGACCACCGAGGTCTGCGACCTGTTGTGCGGTGGCGTGTTGCCGGCGACCGAAGATCGGTTCGGCGCGATCATCCGCACGCGCGTACCGTACATCGGCTCGTGCGGCGCGCTCGACATGGTGAACTTTGGACCGATGGCGAGTGTGCCCGAGCGATACCGCGGCCGCACGCTCCATGTTCACAATCCCGCCGTGACGCTGATGCGGACCACGCCGGAAGAAAATGCGCGCGTCGGCCGCTGGATCGGCGAGCGGCTTAATCGCATGGACGGCCCAGTGCGCTTCTTCCTTCCCGAGGGCGGCGTGTCCGCTCTCGATGCGCCCGGCCGCCCATTTTCAGATCCGAACGCCGACGAGGAACTGTTTCGTGCACTGGAAGCGACCGTTCGACAAACTGCGACACGCCGCCTCGTCCGCATGCCCGCGCACATCAACGATCCGCACTTCGCTGCGGAAATCGTCGCTGAATTCCGCCGTCTGTTTGGTGGCCGTCTGACCCGTCGGCGCGCGAAGGGATAGAACATGGCCCGCATCCTACGGTCCGACATCCTGGCGCGGTTCCAGGCCATGAAGAAGCGCGGCGAACCTATCGTCGGCGCCGGTGCGGGCACCGGGCTGTCGGCGAAGGGCGAAGAAAAAGGCGGCGCCGATCTCATCGTGATCTACAACTCCGGCCGTTACCGCATGGCCGGCCGGGGTTCGCTCGCCGGCATGATGCCGTTCGGCGACGCCAACGGCATCGTCGTTGATATGGCGCGTGAGGTTCTACCGGTGGTCGGTAATACGCCCGTGCTGGCCGGGGTGTGCGGCACCGATCCGTTCCGTCAGATGGATGTGTTTCTTGATGAGATTGCACGGCTTGGCTTTAGCGGTGTGCAGAATTTTCCAACCGTCGGTCTTATTGACGGCCGTTTCCGCGCTGGCCTCGAAGAGACCGGCATGGGCTATGGTCGTGAAGTCGAGATGATTGCCCAGGCGCATGCGCGCGATCTCCTGACCACGCCTTACGTGTTTGACCCGTCGGAGGCCGCAGCGATGGCACGCGCCGGCGCCGACCTCCTGGTCTGTCATTTTGGCCTGACCGTCGGCGGCACCATCGGTGCTGCAACATCGATCAAACTTGAGGATTGTCCGGCGCTGACCGACGCGATGGCGGAAGCAGCCCTCGCGATAAACCGCGATGCGCTCATCCTCGTTCACGGCGGGCCGATCGCCGAGCCGGCTGACGCCGAGTATGTGCTGGCGCGCGCCCGCCATTGTCACGGATTTTACGGCGCTTCATCGATGGAGCGGCTGCCGGTCGAGCGCGCGCTGCGCGAGCAGGTAGCAAAGTTCAAAATGATCAAGAGAGCTTAGTCGCAGAGTGAAGATGAACCCGCGCCGGCCAAACGCTGGGCGGGAGGGAGGAAAGTAAGATGTCCGCCGCCATTCTCGGCAGCCTGATCATCTGGCTGATCGTCGCCGTCATTGTTATCGCGATCGTCGTCTACTTCGTGAACTGGCTGTACCACCGCTCATCGAAGGAAGTCTCCTTCGTGCGCACCGGCCTGTTCGGCGAAAAGGTGGTCATCAACAGCGGCGCGTTCGTGTTGCCGTTCATTCACGAGATCACGCCGGTCAACATGAACGTCCTGCGCATGCAGGTCGTGCGCAACCGTGACGACGCGCTCATCACCAAGGATCGGATGCGGGTCGACATCGAGTCCGAGTTTTACGTCCGCGTGCCACCGACGCGCGAGGCCGTAACCATCGCCGCCGCCACGCTCGGCCGGCGCACGATGAACGTCGCCGAGCTTGATACGCTGCTCGCCGGCAAATTCGTTTCCGCGCTCCGCTCGGTCGCCTCCGAAATGACCATGATCGAGATGCACGAGCGGCGCGGCGAGTATGTCACACGCGTTACCGAAGCGGCGCTGGAGAGTCTGAAGCGAAATGGCCTCGAACTGGAATCGGTGGCGATTACCGACCTCGATCAGACCGATCTGGAGTTCTTCAATCCGTCGAACCGCTTCGACGCCGAAGGCTTGACCAAACTGATCGAGGACATTGAAGCCCGGCGCAAATTGCGCAACGACATCGAGCAGGATTCGATGATCCTGATCCGGTCCCGCAATCTCGAGGCCGAGAAGCAGGCGCTGGAAATCGATCGCGAGAGCGAAGCCGCGCGGCTTAATCAGGAGCGGGATATCGAAGTCAGACGCGCGGTCCAGCGCGCCGAACTCGCGCGAGAGCGCGCGCTCCGCGACACCGAGGCCGAGCAGGCGCAGATTTCCGCTCGCGAAGAAGTCGAGAAGACACGCATCGCCCATGAGCGCGCGCTGGCTGAGGCCCGCATCACTTCCGAACGCGACATCCGCGAACGCGAAATCGAGCGCGGCCGGCAGGTGGACGAGGCCGAGATTGCTGCGCGCGAGCGCGTCGAGCGCGCGCGCATAGCCCAGGAGCGCGTCGTCACCGAGGCGCGGATTGCCCGCGAGGAAGACGATCAGCGGCGCGAGATCGAACGCACACGTAACGTCGAGCAGGCCGAGATCGCGGCGCGTGAGGAGACCGAGAAGGCGCGTATCGCGCAGGAACTTTCGGTCGCCACGGCGCGCATTGCCATGGACGAGGAAAACCGGCGGCTTGAGATCGAGCGCACGCGCAACCTGGAACAGGCCGAGATCGCCGCGCGCGAAATCACTGAGCGAGCACGCATCGCTCAGGAACGAATTGTCACGGACGAGCGCATTGCGCTTGAGGAGGAAATCCGCCGCCGCGAGATTGCGCGCAACCGCGCTGTCGAAGAAGAAGAGATCGCCGCCGCAAAGGCGACCGAAGAGGCGCGAATCGCTCGCGAACAGGCGCTTGCCGCCGACCGGATCGCCGCCGAACTCGCGACCAGAACACTGGAGATCGAGCGCACGCGTAACCTGGAGCGGACCGACATCGAGGCGCGGGAAGTCACCGCCGCCGCCCGCATCCAGCAGGAGGAGCGCGTCCGCGCGCTCGACATCGCCAGGACCCGCGCAATTGACGAAGCGGAAATTGCGGCCCGTGAATCCGTCGAAGCCGCCCGCATCGCGCAGGAAAGGAAAATCACTGTCGAACGCATCGAATCCGAGGAAGAGACGCGTAGCCGGGAAATTGAGCGCATCAAGGCGATAGATGCGGCCGAAATCGCCGCGCGGGAATCGACAGAAACCGCACGCATCGAACTCGACAAGAAACTCGCCGCCGATCGAATCGAAGCGGATAAAGACACCCGCGGGCGGGAGATTGCCCGCAACGAAGCGATCGAATCCGCCGAGATAACATCTCGTCAGTTGGTCGAGTTCGGTTCGAATCCTGCAAGATCGCAAGATTGCCGGGGAACGCATATCCCGCGAAGAAGAAATACGGGCACTCGAGATTGCCCGTAACCGTGCGGTTGACACCGCCGAAATCACGGCGCGCGAAGCGGTCGAAGCTGCGCGTATTGCTCAGGACAAACGAATCTCGGCCGAGCGTATCGCCGCCGATCAGGAAACCCGAGCGCGCGACATTGCCCGCGAAGCGGCAATCGAGGACGCGGAAATCAAGCGCCGCGAGGCGATCGAGACCGCGCGTATCACAACCGAGCTGGTTCTGGAACGCGAGCGCATCGCCTCCTCGCAGACCCGCGACGTCCTCGATACCGAGCGGCGCAAAGTCATCGAGATCGCCGATCAGGACCGCTCGATCGGAGTGGCGGCGAAACTCGCCGAACGCGCCGACGCCGATCGCCGTGTCAAGGAAGCCAACATCGTCGCTACCCAGCATGTCGAGCGCACCGACGTCCTGCGCGAACAGAGCATTGAGCTTGCCCGTCTTGAGCGCCGCCGCGCCGTGGAACAGTTCGAGGTTTCCCGCGTGCAGGCACTGCAGGAGGCCGAGATTGCCGCCCGCGAAGAGGTCGAGCGCGCGCGGATCGCCTCGGAACGGGGTCTCGACGAGGCACGCATCATTCGCGAGCGCGAATTGCGTCAGCTTGAAATCGGCCGCGAAACCGCGGTCGAGACTGCGCGCATGGAGAGCGACATCGAAATTCAGCGCAAATCGCTGGAGCAATCGGCGGCGCAAGCGGAGGCCGAAGTGGCCCGCGCGCAGGCGGTTGAAGCGGAGGAACGCGTCAAGACGGTGCGCGAGAGCGAGGCAGCTCGCCGTCGGCGCGCGGTCGAGGTGTTGATCGCCGAAAAGGAGGCCGAGGAAGTGCGGATCGCCGCGGCCGCCCAGCAAGTGCGGGCGGCGGTCGAAGCCGAAGCGCAGAAGCTCCTCAACGAAGCAGAGAACGTCCTCACCGATGCGGCCCGTGCGTCGCTGTTCCGCCGCCGGCTGCTTGAGCGCATCGAAGGCATCGTGCGCGAGAGCGTCAAGCCGATGGAGAAGATCGAGGGTATCCGCATCCTCCATGTCGACGGCCTCAATGGCGGCGGCGGCAATGGTGGCAACGGCGGGCGCAGCGCCACCGACGAAGTAATCAACTCGGCGCTGCGATATCGCGTGCAAGCGCCAATGATCGACCAGATTCTCGCCGAGATTGGCATCGAGGGCGGGAGCCTCTCGCGCATGCCGGGCCTCATCCGCGAGGCGCGCGACATGCAAGGCATCCGCAAGGAGACCGCGCCCAAGAAGCCCCCTGAAGGTGGCGGCGGATCGTCCGGATAAAGCGGCCGGCAAGAAATCGAAAACAGAAGGAAGGAGGAAGCAGTCCAATGGCCCGCGTCTATGTCTCGAGCGTCATTAACGGCCGCTCCGACCGCGTCTGGGCGCGGGTGCGCGATTTCAACGGCCTGCCCGCCTGGCACCCGGGGATCGCCGAAAGCCGTATCGAGAACGGCGAACCGTCGGACAAAATCGGCTGCGTACGGGATTTTCGATTGCGGAACGGCGACCGGATTCGCGAGAAGCTTCTCGGCCTTTCGGACTTCGATCTGTTCTGCACCTATTCGATCCTGGAGTCGCCGATGGGAGTTGAGAACTACGTGGCGACACTCCGTCTTACCCCGATCACCGACGGCGACCGAACGTTTGCGGAATGGACCGCGGAATTCGATTGCGCGCTCGAGCGCGAGACCGAACTGGTCTCCAACATCGGCGGCGGCGTTTTTCAGGGCGGATTCGATGCCCTGAAGCGGCAGTTCGGAGGTTAGGCCGGTGATCCGCATCGTTCGTTCGACAGTTATCGACGCACCATGCGATCGGGTCTGGGCGATGCTGCGCGACTTCAACGGCCATGACCGTTGGCATCCTGCTGTCGGCAAGAGCGAAATCGAGCGCGGCCAGAGTTCCGACAAGATCGGCTGCGTGCGGCATTTCTTTTTGCGCGACGGCTCCGAGCTGCGCGAGCGGCTGCTCACGCTTTCCGATTTAGAACAAACTTTCAGCTATTGTCTGCTCGACACGCCGGTTCCTTTGTTCAACTACGTAGCCCACGTGCGGCTGGCGCCGGTTACTGACGGCGACCGGACATTCTGGGACTGGCGCTGCTCGTTCACGACCCGCAAGGGCCAGGAAGCGGAGATGACGCGTATGGTGGGCGAGGATATCTACGACGCAGGATTCGCTGCGATTCGCGCCGAACTCGCCGTGTCATCGGCATCGGAAGGCCGCGCATGAGCGTCAACGTCAAGACCTTCGCCCGTCTGGCCGACGCCGCCGGCGCGCTGTCAAGCGAACACAACGCCCGCTTCCTCGGCGGCGGAACGCTGGTCATGCGCGCGGTCAACGAGGCCGACCCGACGATCGAGACGATCGTCCGCTCGACCGATCCGAGTTTGCTGCATATCGCGGTTTCGTCGGGCCGCGTTGAGCTCGGCGCCGGCGTCACCATGGCCGCCATTCTCGGCGAACGTGAGCTGGCCTTTCTTCATCCGGTCGCGCGCGCGGTCGGCGGACCGGCGGTGCGCGAGGCGGCGACCGTCGGCGGCAATCTGTTTGCGCCTTCTCCTTACGGCGACTTCGCGGCCGCGCTGCTCGCGCTCGACGCGACCGTGACGCTCGCCGGTGGCTTCAGCCAGCGCGAACTGCCGCTTGAGGAGCTTCTCAGCCGGCGCGATCGAGCCACCGTGCTCGTTTCCGGTGTCGCTTTCAAACGGCCGCCGGTGGACTCCTTCCGCTTCACCAAAGTCACCCGGGTCCATCCCAAGGGAATTTCGGTGCTCTCGATCGCGGCGCAATTGCCTTTCGCCAGCGGCCGCGTTACCGGCGCACGCATCGCCTATGGGGCGATGGGCCAAACGCCGGTTCGTGCGAAAGCGGCGGAACGCGCGCTCGAGGGCCGGACGCTGGACGCCGCCGGGATCGCGCCGGCGCTCGCCGTGGCCGCCGACGGCACGTCTCCCACCGACGACGCTATCGCCAGCGCCTGGTGGCGGCGCGAAATCCTGCCCGTATATTTACGGCGGCTGCTGCTCGGCACGGCCCAAGCATGAGGCGTCGATGAAGACCCCGATACAGTTCCATCTCAACGGTGAGGAAGTCGCCGCCTTTGTCGAGAGTGGCGCTAACCTCCTCGACACGCTGCGCGAGTCGGTTGGCGATTTGACGGTTAAGGGCGGCTGCTGGCAGGGTACCTGCGGCACCTGCACGGTGCTGATCGACGGCGTACCGCGAGTTTCGTGCGTGACACTTGCCGAAACCTGCGCCGGCCGTTCGATCGAGACAGTGGCCGGCCTTCGCCGCGGCGCCGATCTGCATCCGTTGCAAGACGCATTCATGGAACATTTCGCAGCGCAGTGCGGCTATTGCACGCCGGGCATGCTGATGGCGGCCAAGGCGCTGCTTAGCCGCAACTCCAACCCAACGCGGGCGGACGTGGTCGACGCTCTGTGCGGCAACATCTGCCGCTGTACCGGCTACGAACCAATTATCGAGGCGGTGCTTGACGCCGCCCGCAGCGACGCCCGCCGGCGCGCCTGAGGAAACGAATATGCTTGAATTCCGTAAGGATATTTTCGCCGACGAACGCGACGACAATCTCATCGAGATCGGCCAGCCGACGGCGCGCCAGGACATCCTTGGCCACGTTACCGGCACGTCGCCGTACTACGACGATCACCGCTTCGCCAATCTTCTTCATCTAAAAATTTTGCGCAGCCCGTATGCGCATGCGCGTATTCGCTCGATCGACGATTCGGCGGCGGCGCGCGCGCCTGGCGTGAAACGGATCATCCGGGCCGCAGACGTACCGGTCAATCTCAACACGCTTCTCAGTCTCATCCAGTTCGGCAAGGACGATGAACCTTCGCTGGCCTCCGACGTAGTGCGTTACAAGGGCGAACCGATCCTCGGCATTGTCGCAATCAGCGAGCGCGCAGCATTGGAGGCGATGGCGCTGGTGCGCATCTCCTACGATCAGTTGCCGGCGGTGTTTGACGTCGAAGAAGCGCTGAAACCGGGTGCGCCGTCGGTCAACGCGACCTATCCAAAGAACACGTTCGAATATTACGGAAAATACGATCACCAGAAAGTACGGTTCGGCGACGTCGAGGCGGCATTCAAGCAAGCCGACGTCATCATCGAAGACCGCTACCAGATGTCGCCGATCGAGCACGCGCCGACTGAGACCAACGGCTCGATCGCGGTGCCGGACACCAGCGGCCGTTTCATCGTTTACACCTCGACGCAGGCGCTGTTCTTCTCGCTCGACACTTCGGCCAAAATCAACGCGATACAGTCAAACCAATTGCATTTCATCGGCGGCACTGTCGGCGGCGGTTTTGGCGGAAAGGTCGACACCTTGACCGAGCCGCTTTCCATCCTGGCGGCCCGCTTGACCGGCGCGCCGGTCCGCTACCGGTTCGGCCGCCACGAAGAGATGCAGTTCGGTTCCCCGCGAGGCGCCGAGCGCATCTACATGAAGGATGGCGTCATGAAGGACGGGCGCATTGTCGCCCGCCAAGCACGCGCCTACTTCGACTCCGGCGCCTACACCCGATTATCAAGCTACGCGGTGGTCAAATGCGCGGCTCATATTCCGGGGCCTTACACGATCCCCAACGTCCACGCTGACATCTACTGCGTATTCACCAACCGTACGCCAGCGACCGCCATGCGCGGCTTTGGCGTCACCGCCCTCGACTTCGCGATCGAGTGCCAAATGGACAAGCTCGCGGTCGCGGTCGGGATGGACCCGCTCGAATTCCGCATCCTCAATGCCTACCGCGACGGCGACATGAAAGCGCATCGGCGCGAGGCGAAGAACTGCGCGCTGATCGAATGCGCGCAGGTGGTCGCGGAAAAAGCCAATTGGCCGATCCGTGATGAGTTCAAGCGCATGTCGTCGCGGCAGGACGGCGGTGCGGCCCGCACGGGCGGCGTTGCGGATCGAACACGCGCACCAGCGCTCGCGCCGGCTGCCAAACTGGCTCCGGCGGCGCCGCAGCGGGTCACCTACGAGCGGCCGACCCCGGCCGCGCCGGCGCGGACCGCACCGCCGGCGCCACCACCACGCAGTGCGCCGGTGCCGGCTCCACCACCGGCCGGATCGACGCACGGCGCAGCCCGTTTTTCCTCAGTCTTCGGCACCAGGAGACGCTGATCATGGCCAAACATCGCGGGCGCGGCGTCGCTACCATCAATTATCCGATCGGCATGAATCTCGGCGGTGATCCAAGCCAGGCGCTGGTTCATTCCAACCCCAGCGGCAAGTTCACCGTCGCGCTGTCCTCGATCGATCTCGGCCAGGGGATGAAATCGGTGACGCGGCAGATCTGCGCCGAGACGCTCGGCGTACCAGTCGAGGACGTTTACGTCGACACCGCCGATTCCGATACCGGCCCGCATTGCATGGGCTCATTCGCCTCGCGCGGCACACATCGCGTCGGCAACGCAGTGATGACGGCGGCGCGCGAGGCGCGCGGGGTCATGCTGGAAGCCGCGGCGGAAGAGCTTGAGGTGGATCCGGGTGACCTTGAGACTGACGGCAAAGGCTCCATCCGCGTCAAGGGCGCGCCGCATCGCTCAATCTCGGTGCGAGATGTCGCCATCGCTGCGCAATTCCGCCAGGGCAAAACGATTTCCGGGCGCGGAATCTTCCTCGTGCCGCTCTCCGACGTTGATCCGGAAACCGGCGAGATGTCGCCCGCGACCTGCTATGCGCATGCCTGTCTGGTCGCCGAAGTCGAGGTCGACGACGAGACCGGCGAAGTTGCCGTTTTGAAAATGACGAGCGCCTATGAGATCGGGCGCGCGATCAACCCGAAGCTAGTCGAACAGCAGCTCGTCGGCGGCTCCTGGATGGGCATGAGCCACGCACTCTATGAAACGCCGGAGCCATATTATCCCGATACAAGAAACGGCCCGCGTGACTTCAACGACTACTTGATGCCGGGCGCGGGTGATATCTGTCCGCACGACATTATCGTACTCGAACGGCCCGCGCCCGACGGTCCGTTCGGTGCCAAAGGGCCTGGCGAGATGTGCGCCAATCCGGTGCTGCCAGCCGTTGCCAATGCAGTCTTCAACGCTGTTGGTGTACGCGTCAACGATCTGCCGATCACGCCGGAGAAAGTTCTGCGCGCGATCAAGGCGCGTGGCGGCGCGGCAGCCGGCGGGCGCACGCGTTAAGACCATGGCGGTGCGTCAAAAAATCGTCGGCATTGGCAGCCCGCGCGAACTGGAAGAAGCGTTGCGCGCTGCCTATTACCTCGCCGACGATGAACTTTCGACCGCCGCCTATCTCGCGTTGGCGCTGGGCAAGCCATTGTTGCTCGAAGGCGCCCCTGGCGTCGGCAAGACCGAAGCCGCCAAGGCGATCGCCGGCGTGCTGGGCCGGACGCTTCTTCGCCTGCAATGCTATGAAGGCATCGACGCCTCGGCGGCGCTCTACGAGTGGAATTTTCCACGGCAGATGCTGGCGCTCCGCCAGCAGAGCGAGAGCGACAGCCCGATCGATATTTACCGCGACGAATTCCTGATCGAACGGCCGATGCTTGCTTGTCTGCGGCGGCCGCAAGAGACGGTGTTGCTCATCGACGAGATCGACCGCTCAGATCATGAGTTTGAGGCCTTCCTGCTCGAATTTCTTTCCGACTTTCAGATTTCGATCCCGGAGCGAGGCGCTATTCGTGCCTATGAGCGGCCGGTGGTCATCTTGACCTCCAACCGCACCCGCGAATTGCACGAGGCGTTGCGCCGCCGCTGCGTCTATCACTGGATTGAATATCCGACCGCGGAGCGCGAAATGCGCATCATTACAATGCGCGCCTCCGGCGTCAGCGAACGAGCGGCCCAGGCCGTTGTCGCTGCGGTCGGACGCCTGCGCCGCGAACCGCTGGCCAAGCTTCCCGGCATCGCCGAGGCGGTCGAATGGGCGGAAGCCGCAACGCTGCTCAACGAGCAGGGCGCGCGCTGGCCCGAGGCCTTTAAGCGTTCGCTCGGCGTTGTCCTCAAGGACGAGGACGATCTCGTGCACATCGCGCCGAAGATCGATGCCATCCTGGCGGAGGCTCAAGCGTGAATACCGTGATCGAGCCGATCGCCCATTTCGTGGGCTTCTCCGGGCTGTTGCGCCGGGCCGGGTTCTCTGTCGCGCCTGAACAAACCATGGCCTGGCTTGCGGCGATCGAGCTTCTCGGCCCGGAAGAGATTAATGATATCCGCCGGGCCGCACGGGCGATGCTGGCGCCGCCGCCGGAGCGTTTTGCCGAGTTCGACGCGCTGTTCGACGCTCATTTTCTCGGTGTGCTCGGCACGGCGGTCGAGACGGCGCCGAGCGATGAAGAGCCGGTGCGGGCGGCTGAGGATTCCTCGGTTGGGCCGGAGCCGATCTTCGGCGATGAGACCCATAAATCCGGCGCGCAGGCTACGACTGCTGAGCGTCTCTCGGCGCGCCGCTTCGGTCCCGGACAGGAGGGTGAAACACTCCGTCGCTTTTCCCGCGCACTTCCCGCTCGTGTCCCGCGGCGACGCGGCTATCGCTGGCGCTCCGCGCGCGGCGGACCCGGCACCGACGCGCGGCGGATGTTCCGCGACGCCATGCGGCACGGCGGCGAGATCGTCAGCCTCCGTCAGCGCAAGCGCCGTTTGCGGCAGCGGCGCATTGTCGTTCTGGTCGACGTCTCCGGCTCGATGAAGGAGCGCACGCAATCGCACCTCGCCTTTGCCCACGCGCTGGTCCGCGCCGCCAACTCGGTCGAAGTCTTCACTATCGGCACCAGGCTTACACGCATTACCCGGCCACTTCGCCTGAAGAACCGCGAACAGGCGCTCGCTACCGCCTCGCTGCTTGTTGCCGACTGGGACGGCGGCACCCGTATCGGCGAGGCGCTTAATGCTTTTCTCAGCGTGCCACGCTTTGCGGCGCTGGCGCGGGGCGCGGCGCTCGTGGTGCTTTCCGATGGGCTTGAGCGCGGCGATCCAACAGCCATGGCCGACGCGGTCGCGCGTTTTTCGCGCATCGCCTGGCGAATTATCTGGCTGACGCCGCTGGCCGCCGATCCTGGCTTTGAGCCGCGTACCGCGGGCCTCGTTGCAGCGCGGCCGTTTCTCGACGTGCTCGGCGATGGCGGGTCGGTCGAGCAAATCTGTGCGCACGTTCTGCAATTGGCCGATGCGAGGGCGGCATGATGACCACCTAGCGAGGCAAAAACCAAGAACATGCGCACAGGTGCATTATCGGAGACCCGAGTGGGGAGGAAAGTATGGCGTTAGAAATAAAGATTCTCGACTACGGCGATATCGAGCTCGAATTCGAGCTTCCTGGTGCTGGGCCGCGATTGCGGCCGCACGCGCCGGGTGCCGGTCTATGGCTTCCTCGTGCTCGGCGGAACCTGGCCGATCGTGGTCGACACGGGTTATCGATCAAACCAGATCATGGAAACGCTCGGCATGCGCGGAATGCAGTCGCATGAGAATATGATCGAAAACCAGCTTAAGAAGCACGGGCTGAAGCTTGGTGACGTGCGCTATGTGCTGCACACGCACTTGCACATCGACCATGCCGGCAAGGACGACCTCTTTCCCATGAATACGGCGGCGGTCATCAACAGGCGCGAGCTCGAATACTCCGTTTCCGGCCTGATGCATCCGCAATACCCGGCGGTCGATATCAAGCATCTGATCGACCGGCTGCACACCAAGGGGGCGCTGCGCTTTCTTGACCTCGAAATATCAGGGCCGACCGAACTGATGCCCGGCGTTATCTGCGAAGCTGCCGGCGGCCATACCGAAGGCTCTATGAATGTGATCGTGAAGACCGCGGAAGGTGTCGCGACAATTTGCGGGGACGTGCTCTACGACATCAACGATCAGCTGGTCGAGCCCTTCCGCGAAATCAGCGACATGGAGCCGCGTGTTACCGGCAACCACGGCACCACCAAGCGGCAGGAAAAGGCGGCAATCAAAAAGGTTGTCGCCAGCTCGCGTTTCGTGCTGCCGGTGCACGATCGGCCGGCCATTATCGAAGCCGGGCAGGTCATCGGCCGTTTGCAGGACCAGGTTCCCGGCCCAGTCATCCAATCGCTGCCACGCCGCAACTGGTTCGCGGCGTGACCAGGGGAGGCGTGCGATGAGTCACTCCGCGCTGCGCCGCGAATTTTCGGATTTGATCGATCTCGACGCACCGGTCGATCGGCTAGCCACCGGATTTACGTTTACCGAGGGACCGATCTGGCATCCGCGCGATCAGTTCCTGCTGTTCTCAGACATGCCGGCTGACGTCCGCCGCCGCTATGACGAGCGCGGCGGCGTGCGTGAGGTGATGAAGCCATCCAACAAATGCAACGGCATGAGTTACGACGCGAATTTGGGCCTCATCGTCTGCGAGCATGCTACCTCGAGTCTGATCCGCGAATCCAACGGGCGCCGTGAAGTCCTCGCCTCGCACTTCGACGGCAAGGAGCTTAATAGCCCGAACGACGTCTGCGTTCGTTCCGACGGCTCGATCTATTTTTCCGATCCGTGGTACGGCCGCATGCCTGTCTATGGTGTCGAGCGGCCGCGCCAACTCGGGTTCCAGGGCGTCTATCGCGTGCCGCCGGGCGGCGGGCAGCCGGAGCTTCTGGTCGACCGCAATCTGTTCGAACAGCCGAACGGGCTCTGCTTTTCACCGGATGAGCGGCAGTTGTACGTCAATGACACGGTACGCGCATTGATCCGGGTTTTTGACGTGAATGCGGACGGATCGCTGGGCCCCGACCGCATTTTCGCTTCCGGCATCCGCTCCGAACTTGAGCCGGGTGTGCCCGACGGCATGAAATGCGACAGTGCCGGCAATGTCTGGGTGACAGCGCCCGGCGGCGTCTGGGTCTATTCGCGTTCGGGCGCGCTGATCGGCAAAGTCAAAGTGCCGGAGCTGGTCGCCAATCTGCATTGGGGCAAATCGGATTGGCGCACGTTGTTCATGTGCGCGACCCATTCGCTCTATGCCGTCCGCACCAAGATCGGCCCGCACATCGAGCCATTCATGCGTCCAAATGCAAGCGTTGGCGCGGGCACAACATCGACCGCCGCGCCTGCAACAGCTGCCGAGCGCGCCAGCACAAATAATGGGCTATCGCTCGATCCCTCGCGCTGCGCGCTCATCATCCAGGACATGCAGAACGATGTCATGATGGACGGCGGCGCGTTTGCATCGTCCGGCGCACCGCAACACGCCCGTGAACAGAACGTCGTCGAGAATATTCGCCGCCTTGCCGATGTGTGCCGTGCCCGTGGCGTGATGATCATCCACGTTTGGTTCGTCGTCGAACCGGGCGCGCCGGGATTCACACTTAACGCGCCGCTGTTCGAGGGCCTGGTCGATTCCAAGGCCATGGTACGAGGGACCTGGGGCGCGGCACCGGCCGCTGGCCTGGAGCCGCAGCCCGGCGATCACGTCGTCGAGAAGATCCGGATGAGCGCGTTTGAAGGCAGCCACCTCGAGATCGTGCTCAGATCCGGCGGCCGCGACACGATTATCGATACCGGCGCGTGGACCAATATGTCGATCGAACACACCGCCCGCACCGCCGCCGACAAGGGCTATTTCGTCGTCGTGCCGGAGGATTGCTGCTCGACCATGAATGCCGACTGGCACCGCGCTTCCATCCAATACGCGATGCAGAACGTCGCCGCGGTGACGAAGGCGAATGAGGTCATCGCCGCGCTCGGCTAAGACGGCAAGGTGAGGCCTTCGCTGGCGAAGGCCCGTTGCACCGCCGGGCGGGCAGCCAGCCTGCGCGCATGCGTGGTCCAGCGTGGGCATTCCCGTTCCATGTCGAAGCCGAGAACTGGACCGCGCCCCCACGTCCAGTAGACCAGGAGAAGTGGGTCGGCGACGCTATAGCGCTCGCCGATCGCCCAAGGCCCCGCACCTACTTTTTCATCCACCGCCTGCCAGAGCTCACGGCAGGTCTTTTTGCCGGTGGCCGCGACATCCTCAACCGCGCGGGCGTCGGAAACGTAACGCGCCGCACGCCGGACGTGGGTAAAGGCGATCTGAACGGTAGACGAGAGCCAGTTAAGCCACTCGGCGCAGCGTGCTTCCTCGCGTGAATCCCACGGCCAAAGCCCGGCGGCCGGATGGCGCGCCGCGATGTAGCGCAGGATTGCCGGCGCTTCCGTCAATACCCAGTCGCCGTCGGCGAGCGCCGGCACGCGCCCCTTCGGATTGATGCGCAGATATTCCGCGCTGCTCTGTTGATTGGTCCCGAGATCGACGCGGGACAGCTCAAACGGCGCGCCGACCTCCTCGAGCGCGATATGCGGGGCAAGCGAGCACGCACCCGGCGCATAATAAAGTCTCATTCCAGCTCACTCCGCGTTTCGCAATGCCGCCGATCAATACGTCGCGCGGCCGCCTGAAAGGTCGAACACTGCGCCGGTAGTGAACGAATTTTCCGCGCTTGCGAGCCAGCAGATCATGGAAGCCGCCTCATCAAGCTCGAGCATGCGTCCACGCGGAATCTTCGAAACGATCATCGCCAGAAAATCCGGTGCCTGGCTCAAAGCCAGTGTGGTTTTGGCAACCGCAGGGGTGACGCAATTGACGGCGATGTTGTAGGCGGCAAGCTCCTTGCCGAGCGATTTGGTCAACCCGATCACGGCAGCCTTCATTGAACTGTAGGCCGGCGCTTGCGGGTTACCCTCTTTGCCGGCAACGGAACTGAGATTGACGATGCGGCCGTAGTTCGCCGCAATCATGTGGGGGACAACCGTCCGGCAGCAGTAGAACGTGCCAATAAGCCCGACGTTGACCACGTCGCGGAACGCTTCGGGCGGATACTCCCAAGTCGGCGCGTTGGGGCCGACGATCGCGGCGTTGTTGACCAGAATGTCGATCTTGCCGAAATGCGCGATGGTCGCTTTGGTGGCCGCTTCGACGGCGGCAAGGTCCGCGATATCGACGGCGAAGGCCCTGAATGCTGTCCGGCATCCCCATGCCCGCTATTGTTTTATCGAGTAACGCGCGGTCCCGATCCCAGATGGCGACCTGCCCGCCGGAAGCAAGGATCCGGTTCGCGACGGCAAGTCCAATGCCCTGCGCTCCGCCGGTCACGACGGCTGTCCGCTTATTCAAGTCATAGACATTCATAACGCCCCCCGCGCGCTGTCGGCGTAAATGGGTAACCGGGGGCGGTGGTGCTAGCAAGTCGCCAAATCGAACCGAGCGAGAGACGAATATCATCTTTGCGGCCGATCTTTCTGACCCGCCCCTCATTCGAGGGCTGTTTGTCAGAATCGTGTCGAGCAATTATAATCCGCTGCCACGGGTTCAAATCCTGCCGCTTCGAGCATTCGCCTACGCTTCGCTATAGCGTAGCGTGCCTGCAAACGGCTGCTGTTGGGGGGCCTTTCGTAAAGGTCTTGGCGAAAGCAGTATCTTTGGTTCAAATCGACCGATGAGATTTTTCCATGACCGCTCGGATTTATAAGCCAAGCCGTACGGCAATGCAGTCCGGCCAGGCCAACACCAAGGCGTGGGTGCTGGACTATGAGCCGGAGCAGCCGCGCACCGTGGAGCCGCTCATGGGCTGGACCAGCTCAACCGATATGAAGCAGGAAGTGCAGTTGCACTTCGACACCAAGGAGGAAGCCATTGCCTATTGCGAACGCAACGGCATTCCTTACCAGGTGTTCGAGACCAAGCCGCCCGTGCGCCCGCGCATCTCCTATGCCGACAATTTTGCCTATCCGCGCCGCGAAGCCTGGACGCACTGAGACCTTGATCCGCCGACCGGCGGAGCATTTCGCCCAAGTAACGCTTAGGCGTGTTCGGCTGCCGTACGGGCAGCCTCCGCCTGTTCGGCGGCTAGTTGCCGGCCTTGCGAGGCAGCGCGCTGGCGCAAGAGTGAACTGAAACGCTCCTCCGGCATCGGCTGACCGAGCAGAAATCCCTGGCCGTAATTGCAACCCATGCTGACCAGCGCGACCGCGTCAGATGCTTTTTCGATTCCAATCCCGACGGCGGCGCTGCCGAAACTGTGCGCCAGGTCGATGACCGTTTTGCACAACGGTGCGTTCACCTTGTCGCTCAGCGCAGTCGTTGACGAAGGCGCGGTCGAGCTTGAGCTCGGCAAACGGCGACTCCTTAAGCCGCGTTAGCGCCGAATAAGCCCGGCCAAAATGATCGATCGCCAGATGAATATTGAGGTGCCGCAGCTTTTTCGCCAGCTCGCTCGCCAGCGGAAGCTCGGTGATGATCTGCTCTTCCGCAATATCAATGGTGAGGCCCGGCCATTTCTCGAACTTGCCGCGGATAGCTCTGCACGATATCTTCAACCGGTAGCTTAACCAGCGCTTCGACCGGAATATTGACCGCGGGTCGCAGCGTGACGCCGAGGTTGGCGAAGTTGACGCTTGCTTTCAGGGCCCGATCGAGCGCCTGTTCCGATAGCATGATCAGGCTCAACTCTGTGGCTCCGGGCATGAACGCGTTCGGCATCAGTATGCCATGTTGCGGATGACGCGCACGGGCAAATGCCTCGGTGCCGATCAGCTGCTTTTTTCGCAGATCGATCTTCGGTTGGTACCAGAACTCGATCCAGCCATGGCGCAGGGCCTCATCGAGATCCACGCGGGCCGCAAGCGATTGCGGATGCCCAAGCTTGAGGTCGTGCAGGACTTTCAACAGCACGCTGGTATCGAACGGCTTCTTCAGCGGCGCCAGCATCCGGAGCCGCTGTTGCTCGCCGACGCTCTTGACGTGCTGAAGCACCGCCGAGCCGCGGTTGCTCATGAGCTGGACATAGCCGGCGTAACCGCGCGCCCCAAGCGCCATCACGCATTCGAGCGCCTCGGCGGATTCAAGCGCGATATTGAGGTAAACGATGTCGGGAGCGCGGCGGGAGAGCGCCAGGCGAAAGGTCTGGCCGTCGGGTAATTCTTCGGTATCAATCCCGACGCCGTGGAGAACCAGCGATAGGAAACTCCGGATGCTCGCGTCCCCATCAACGACAAAAGCGAGGGGCACGCGCGCACTTCGGTCGGCTTTCTCGGCCTCAGCAGGCGCCTTATCGGAGGCCATTTGGGCCGGTGGTCCCGCTTTTGCGCTGTTTGCCAAGCTCATACCCTTGCAGCCGAATTATAAGTACTTGCAAATCAGGTTCGCTTGCCGCGAGCGGCATCATTGAAGGAAATTGTTAATCAGTCGTTTCAGCCGCGCCGGCGACGCCTCGAGATTTATGCGCCGCCCGATTGGGCAGCGGCATTGAGTTGCCAGGGGTCGCCACGTAGCATGTGCACAAAAGCAAGTCGGCAACAGGAGGAAACCCGTGAAAGTGTGCATGTTCCACCTGATGCCGTACCGCGATTTGCCCGAAGATTTCGTGCAACGCTACAGCTCGGCATTCATCGATCCGCCGTGGTTCGATGTTGCCGATGCGGACAAGGTCGGTCAGTACTACAACGCAACCCTCGACGAACTTCTCTGTGCGGCCAATGCCGGCCTGGATGGGCTGTGCACCAATCAACATCATCAGAATGTCTACGGCTTCATGGCCAACCCGAGCTTGATGGGGTCGGTGCTTGCCAAGCTGACCAACGGGCAGAACGTCGCGATCGTCCAGCTCGGCTCGACGCTGCCGTCCACCACGCCGCCGACGCGCATCGCCGAAGAATACGCGATGCTCGATTGCATCAGCGGCGGCCGGCTGGTTGCGGGCTTTCCGACGGGCCTGCCGACCGACGCCGTCATTAGTAACGCCGTGGTCCCGATCGAGCAGCGCGAGCGTTTCCGCGAAGCGCTATCGCTGGTGGTCAAGGCCTGGTCGGCGAAAGAGATCTTCGCCTGGAACGGCAAGCACTATCAGCTCGGCATGGTGAACCTGTGGCCGCGGCCGATCCAGCAGCCGCATCCGCCGATCTGGATTCCCGGCTCGGGCATCTCGGCGACAGCAGAATATGTCGTCGGGCTCGATCACTGCTTCTGCCACTTAAGCTATTTCGGTGCGAAAAACGCCGCACAGGTGGCCGACCGCTACTGGGAGCTGGTGGCGAGCAAGGGCCGCGATGATAATCCGTACCGCTTTAGTTTCCTGCAGCTCATCGGCGTTGCTGAGACCGATGCCGAGGCCGAAGATCTCTACGGCCCTCACGCCGAATACTTCTTCAACAAGCTCCTGTACACGCCGTCGTACTATCAGCAGATCCCGGGCTGCCTGGAATATGCCTCGCTGCTGCAGGCGGTGCGCAGTAATCCGCGGGCGGCCATTAATCTGCGTGAGCTCAAGGCCAAGGACTTTTATCAGCGCGGGTTCGTCATCGTCGGCAGTCCGCGGACAGTGCGCGAGCAGCTGATGGACGGGATGAAGCGGCTCCGTGTCGGCCACTTGCTGGCGCTCTTACATTTCGGGTCGATGCCGACCGATCTATGCAAGAGCAACATCGACTTGTTCGCGCGTGAAGTGCTGCCGCATCTTAAGGACCTGTGGGACGACCGGTACGACGACCGCTGGTGGCCTGAGCGCCTGAAGGCGAAGCGTCCGGAGACCGCCATGGCGGAAGCTTTCTGAGTCTGCGATTTGGGGGTGGCATTTTTTAGTAGTCATGACCGGGCAACACACGATGTCGTGACTAAACGGGGCCATCTGTTCTCGCCAATTGTGATTGGCGCCGCGCATAGGCATTGCCGTAACTGTAAGTCTCATTCGAGGCCGCGCCGGATGGCGCGATAAGATTTCTGGAGGAGCAGATGGCAGTCGGTGGCAGCATTTCATTTCGCGCTGGCGTGCGCGCTTTGTTGCTGGTCCCGTTTGTCGCCCTTACGCTCAATGGAGCCCGTGCGGCGGAGCCTGCCGTGGTGATACCGGCGCCGGCGCTTGACGCGACGGCTCCGGCGGGTGCGGAACACAGACCGTGGTTTTAGCCGGCGGCTGCTTTTGGGGTGTGCAGGGTGTTTTCGAGCATACCAAAGGCGTCACCCAGGCCCTGTCAGGGTATTCCGGTGGCAAAAAAGAAACGGCCCACTACGAGATGGTCGGCACGGAGCGGACCGGCCACGCCGAGGCGGTCGCCGTGACTTTCGATCCGCAGCAGATTTCCTACGGCAAGATTTTGCAGATTTACTTTTCGGTTGCGCACAATCCGACCGAGTTGAATTATCAAGGTCCCGATAGAGGGCCTTCATATCGCTCGGCGATCTTCTACGCTAACGGCGAGCAGAAACGCATCGCCGAGGCCTATATTGCTCAGCTCAATAAGGCCCACGTATTTCGAAGTCCGATTGTGACCGTGCTTGAGCCGCTCACCGGCTTCTACCCGGCTGAGGACTATCATCAGGACTTTTTGGTCCTGCACCCGTCCTATCCGTATATTGTGTTCAACGACCTTCCCAAGGTGGAGAATCTGAAGCGGCTGTTTGCGGATACCTACCGCGACGTGCCGGTTACAGTAATGGCGTCCAGCAAACCTACCCAATAAATCCGTAGTCAATAAGATCGGCCGCGTCGTCGCAGCACGACGCCCACTAAGCCGGACCATCGCGCCGCAGCGGTGGTTTCCGCGCGT
Source organism: uncultured Alphaproteobacteria bacterium (assembly GCA_963844545.1). Lineage (GTDB taxonomy): Bacteria > Pseudomonadota > Alphaproteobacteria > Rhizobiales > Xanthobacteraceae > BOG-931. The sequence continues at coordinate 170,068 of CAWJOX010000004.1, forward strand.
TTCGGTGCCGGCATCAGCCGGTCCTAGCGGTGATGCGTCCTCGCGTCCGTGGCCATAGCCCATGCTTTGGAATATTGTTATTTTGAGAGTGGGCGGGGAACGTCTGCTCCGCAAAGGGGTAATACGGGGAGGTTTGCCATGGCTATGGCGTCGACATACGTGCCGCTGCCGGAGGCGGAGCACAGCGCGCAGTTGCGCAAAGCCGTTATCGCATCGACCATCGGTACCACGATCGAGTGGTACGACTTTTTCCTTTACGGCACCGCGGCCGGACTCGTCTTCGGCAAGCTTTACTTCCCGAACCAGGCGCCGCTTGCCGCGACACTCGCCGCCTTCGGCACCTATTTCATCGGCTTCGCGGCCCGCCCGATCGGCGCGGCGATTTTCGGCCATTACGGCGATCGAATCGGCCGCAAGGCGACCCTGATCGCGACGCTGCTGTGCATGGGCATCGCAACGTTCCTGATCGCGTTTGTGCCGACCTACGAGTCGATCGGCATCTGGGGCGCGGTGATTTTGACCGTCTTGCGCGCGCTGCAAGGCATCGGCGTTGGCGGCGAGTGGGGCGGCTCCGTGCTGCTAGCCATGGAATGGTCGCGCACCCACGGCCAGCGCGGACTGGTCGCTTCGTGGCCGCAATTCGGTGTTCCCAGCGGACTGTTCTTGGCCAACGTGGCGGTTCTCGTATTCAGCGCCTGGTCGGGCGATCAGTTCGCGGTGTGGGGCTGGCGCATTCCGTTCGCGCTTTCCATCATCCTTGTCGCCATCGGCTTGTGGATCCGGCTCGGCATCCTGGAGACGCCGGTGTTCCAGCAGCTTTTGAACACCAACAAGATCGAGCGGACGCCGATCGTCGAGGTGTTCAAGAAACAGCCGCGGGAGATCCTGCTCTCGGCCCTGCTGCGGATGTCCGAACAGGCGCCGTTCTACATCTTCACCGCGTTCATATTCGCCTATGCAGTCGGGACCCTGCATATGTCGCGAAACTTGATCCTTACAGCGGTGATGGTGGCGGCCGTTGTGTCGTTCGTCACTATCCCGCTTTCCGGCCACATCTCCGATCGCATCGGACGCCGGAAAATGTATCTGATCGGCGTCGTTGTCACCGGTCTGTTCGGATTTCTGTATTTCGGCATGGTCGATACGGCGATCCCGTCGGCGGTGTTCATCGCCATCGTGTTGTCGCTCATTCCTCATGACATTCAGTACGGGCCGCAGGCGGCGCTGATTGCGGAATCTTTCACGCCGCGGCTGCGTTACAGTGGCGCCTCGCTCGGCTATCAGCTGGCGTCGATCATTGCCGGCGGACCGGCGCCGCTGATCGCCACCGCTTTGTTCGCCGCCTATCACACCGGGTACGCGATCGCCATCTACATCGCCGCTTGCGCCGTCATCAGCGCGGTGTCGGCGGCTTTCATGCCCGACTACACCGGCCAGGATATTTCCGCCGAATATGACGCGTGACACGGCCTGCCGGTATTGGCGCGCACAACCGGAAATGTGAAATAACGAACATTGCGGTGACCGCGGCCTCCTTCCTCCGTTCGGGGGAGGGGGTCCCGCGCCCGTTTCGCGAGCATCTCCGCAACGCCATGGATCAGGCAGCCTCTGAAAAATCCGTCCGGAGCATGCGCGCCCGACCATTCTATCTGCGGCTTTGGTTTCTGGTGCTGGTGGCGATGGCGATCGGCGTGGCGCTTGGCGTGCGTTACCCCGAAGTCGGCGCCCGCATGGAGCCGCTTGGCGATGCCTTTATCAAGGCAATCCGGGTGCTCATTGCGCCGATCATCTTCTGCACCGTCGTGCACGGCATCGCCAGCATGGCCAACATGGCGAAGGTCGGCCGCGTCGCCCTGAAGGCGCTGATCTATTTCGAAGTGCTGACCACGATCGCCCTTATCGTCGGGCTTGTCGCGGTGAATCTGTTCCAGCCCGGCGCCGGGATGCATGTGGACCTTTCCCACGTCGATACCTCGAGCGTGGCACACTATCTCGAACAGACCCAGAGGCGCACGACAGCGCAATTTGTGCTCAACATCATTCCCAACACCTTCATCGGTGCATTCAGCGAGGGCAATGTCCTTCAAGTTCTGTTCGTCTCGGTGCTCTGCGGCTTCGCGCTGAGCTGGATGGGCCCCGCCGGCAAGCCTCTTACCGATCTGATCGAAATAGCGGCGCAGATGTTTTTTCGGATCGTCGGCTTCGTGATGTGGGCCGCGCCAATCGGCGCGTTCGGCGCCATTGCCTTCACTGTGGGCAAGTTCGGCGCTGGCTCGCTGTTGTCGCTCGGCAAGCTGGTGGTGAGTTTTTATATCACCTGTCTTGTCTTCATCTTCGCCGTGCTGTGGCCGATTTCACATTGGTGCGGCTTCAGCCTCATCAAATTCATCCGCTATATCCGCGAAGAGCTATTGATCGTGATCGCGACTACGTCGTCGGAGACGGTGCTGCCGCGCATGATCGCCAAGCTCGAGGCCTTGGGGTGCGAGGAAAGCGTGGTCGGGCTCGTCATTCCGACCGGCTATTCGTTCAACCTCGACGGCACCTGCCTTTACCTGGCGACCGCCGCGGTATTTCTGGCGCAGGCGACCGACACGCCGCTGACGTTGGAGCACCAGATCGGATTGCTGGTGGTGCTGCTGCTAGCCTCAAAGGGCGCGGCCGGTGTTGCCGGTGCCGCTTTCATTGTGCTTGCCGCGACACTGGGCGCGGTCGGAACCATACCGGTCGAGAGTGTGGCGATTATTCTCGGGGTGCACCGCCTGCTGTCGCAAGGGATGACGCCGACGAATCTCATTGGCAACGGCGTCGCCACACTGGTCGTCGCTAAGTGGGAAGGCGCGCTCGATGACAGCCGCCTGCGCGCCTCACTGTAGTTGGTGCCGCCGCTTATATTCCGCGCGCCGGGCGTGCAGGATCGGTTCCGTGTAGCCGTTCGGCTGCACGTCGCCTTTGAACACCAAATCGCAGGCCGCGGCGAACGCGACGGATTTTTCGAAATCGGGCGCCATCGGCGAGTAGTGCGGATCGGCGGCGTTCTGCCGGTCGACGACGCTGGCCATGCGTTTGAGGGTATCCATCACCTGAGCTTCGGTGGTGATGCCGTGCCGAAGCCAGTTGGCGATATGCTGACTGGAAATCCGCAGCGTCGCCCGGTCCTCCATCAGCGCCACGTTGTTGATGTCCGGAACCTTCGAGCAGCCGATGCCCTGTTCGATCCAGCGCACGACATAGCCGAGAATACCCTGCGCGTTGTTGTCGAGCTCCTGTTGAACTTCTTCAGGCGACCAGTTCACGCCGCGGGCAAGCGGTACTGTCAGAATATCGTCGATGCTGGCACGCGGACGCGATGCCAGCTCCTGCTGCCGGCGGAAGACGTTGACCAGGTGATAATGCGTGGCGTGCAACGTCGCGGCGGTCGGGGAGGGAACCCACGCGGTGGTGGCCCCGGCCTCGGGCTGGGCGATCTTCTGTTTGAGCATCGCCGCCATCAGGTCCGGCATCGCCCACATGCCTTTGCCGATCTGGGCGCGACCGGGAAGGCCGCAGGCGAGCCCGATATCGACATTCCAGTCCTCGTAGGCGTGCAGCCAGGGCTGGTTGCGCATTTCGCCCTTGCGGACCATCGGCCCGGCTTCCATGCCGGTGTGAATCTCGTCGCCGGTGCGATCGAGGAAACCGGTATTGATGAAGAACACCCGCGACTTCACGGTGCGAATGCATTCCTTGAGGTTCACGGTAGTGCGCCGCTCTTCGTCCATCAGGCCGAGCTTGATGGTGTTGCGTGGCAGCACCAACATGTCCTCGACGGCGCCAAACAAATCGTTGGCGAAAGCAACCTCGTCCGGCCCGTGCATCTTCGGCTTGACGATGTAGATCGAGCCCTTTCGGCTGTTGCGCACCGGGCGCTTGCTCTTGAGATCGTGCAGCGCGATCAGGCTGGTGATGGCGGCGTCGAGGATACCTTCCGGCGCTGGCTCTCCGTCGCGGCCGATGACGCCTTCGTCCATCATCAGATGGCCGACGTTGCGGATCAGCATCAAGCTTCGGCCCGGCAGGACCAGGGCGCCGCCGTCGGGCTTGGTGTAGCTGCGGTCCGCGGAAAGCTGGCGGTTGACGGATTTGCCGTCTTTTTGAAAGACCTCGACCAGCGTTCCCTGACAAAGCCCAAGCCAATTCCGGTAAGCCGCAACCTTGTCGTACGGATCGACCGCCGCGATCGAGTCTTCCAGGTCCATGATTGTCGTGAGCGCGGCCTCAATGACCACATCAGCGACTCCTGCTGCATCGGTTCGGCCGACGGGATGGGCGCGATTGATGACCACCTCGATGTGCAGGCCATTGTTTTCGAGCAAGATCACTTCCGGTGCGTCGGCGCGGCCGCGATAGCCGCGCAGTTTCCTCGGGTCCGCGAGCCCGGTCGTAGTGCCGTTGTCGAGCGTGACTGACAGCGCGCCGGCGCCGATCGCATATCCCGTCACATCGGCATGCGAGCCGGAGGCAAGGGGCGCCGCGTGATCGAGAAAGTGCCGCGCCCATGCGATCACCCGTTTGCCGCGCTCCGGATCGTAACCCTTGCTCTGGGTCTGGCCGTCTCGCGGAATGGCGTCGGAGCCGTAAAGCGCATCGTAGAGCGAGCCCCATCGCGCGTTTGCGGCGTTGAGCGCGTAGCGCGCATTGCTGATCGGGACCACCAGCTGCGGGCCGGCAACTGCCGCGATCTCGTCGTCAACATTCGCCGTATCGATCTTGAAGGCGGGCCCTTCGGGCACGAGATAGCCGATGTCCTGGAGGAACGCCTTGTCGGCGGCCTCGTCGATGTCGCGGCCGCGCCGTTCCCGGTACCAATCGTCAATTTTTGCCTGCAGTTCATCGCGCCGCTGCAACAATTTGCGATTCAACGGGGCAAAACGGGAAATGATGTCATCAAGACCCTGCCAAAACGACGCCGCTTCGACGCCAGTGTCGGGGATGACCTCATGGACGACGAAATCGTAGAGGACTTTGGCGACCTTCAGGCCTGCAACCGATACGCGCTCAACTTCAGGCATCAGATGGTGTCGTCCTTCCTGACGTTTGAATGGCCTTCCATATTTGCTCCGGCGTCAGCGGCAACTGGACGTCGGTGACGCCGAGCGGCCTTAGCGCATCAAGGACGGCGCTGACAATAGCTGCCGGAGCGCCGATTGAACCGGCTTCGCCGCAGCCTTTGGCCCCCAGCGGATTGTTGGTGCACGGCTGGCCTTCGTCGAACTCTGAGACGATCGCCGGCATATCGCTAGCCCGGGGTATCGCGTAGTCCATGAACGAACCAGAAAGTAACTGGCCATTGGTGGCGTCATAGACACACCGTTCGCGCAGCGCTTGGCCGAGGCCTTGGGCGACCCCGCCCTGGACCTGTCCCTCGACGATCATCGGATTGATCACGGTGCCGACGTCGTCCACGGCCCAATAGCCGATGACGCGGACGTCGCCGGTATCCTGATCGATCTCAACCTCGCAGCCATGGACGCCGTTGCTCCAGGCAAAACCCGATGGATCGTAGAACGCACTGTCCTGTAATCCGAGTTCCTCCTCGGCCGGATAAAGCGTGGGGACGTGGGCGGCGCGCGCGACTTCCCGCAGCGTGACGTTGCGGTCGGTGCCGGCGACTGAAAACATCCCGCCCATAAAGGTAATATCGTCGGTTGCGGCTTCGAGGAGATGCGCCGCGATGCGCTTGCCCTTCTCGATGATCTTACCCGCCGCGCGATCGAGAGCGGAGCCGCCGACGGCGATCGAGCGCGACCCGAAGGTGCCAGTTCCGATCGGCACCTGATCGGTATCACCTTCCATAATGTCGACGCCAGACAGCGGCACGCCGAGCCGTGACGAAAGGATTTGCGCAAACGTCGTGGCGTGGCCCTGGCCGTGATTGTGGGTGCCGAGCAGCGCCTGCACGCTGCCGTCTGGTTGCACCCGGATCGTGGCCGCCTCGAAGAAACCGACGCGGGCGCCGAGCGAGGTTGCAAATCGCGATGGCGCGATGCCCGAGGATTCCACGTAGCAGGCAAGACCAAAGCCGCGCAGCTTTGCCTTGCGGGCGGTATGGGCGCGTCGCTTCCCGAAGCCATCGTAGTCGGCGACTTGTAACAGGCGCGAGAGAATTTTCGGGAAGTTGCCGCAATCGTAGGTCGGGCCGATCGGCGTTTTGTACGGCATGGCGTCGGCAGTCACGAGATTTCGCCGCCTGATTTCGGCCCGGTCCAGCCCCAGCACACGCGCGGCTTCGTCGGCCAGCCGCTCCAGCACGTAGCAGGCTTCGGGACGGCCAGCGCCACGATATGCGTCAACAGGCAGCGTGTTGGTGAAGACACCGGTCGATTGCGTGGCAATCGCCGGGGTGCGGTAAACGCCTGCCAGCAGCGCCGAATAGATCGCGCTCGGGATGGCCGCGCCCATGGTCGAGACATAGGCGCCGAGATTGGCGATGGTGTCGACTCGCAGGGCGAGAAAGTTTCCCTCGCGATCGAGCGCAAGTTCGGCACGGGTCTGGTGGTCGCGCGCCTGATTATCGGAAATGAAACACTCGCTGCGCGTCGCGATCCATTTCAGCGGCCGCCGCAGCCGGCGCGCCCCCCAGGCGATGATGGTCTCTTCGGGATAGTGCTTGCCCTTGTAGCCGAAGCCGCCCCCGACGTCGGGCGCAACAAGACGGATCGCGGTCTGCGGCAGGTTGAGCTGCTCGCTGACGACGCGGCGAATGTGGTGCGGCACCTGCGTAGCGCAATAGAGCGTGAGTTTGCCGTTGACACCGCCGTCGGCGAGAAGAGCGCGCGGTTCCAGCGCCGCACCGATCAGGCGATTGTTGACGAGATCAAGCCGCACCACGTGCGCTGCGCCCGCAAAGGCTTTGGCGACGGCGGCTTGGTCGCCGCGGGCGAAGCGAAAGCAGACATTGCCTGGCGCCGCATCGTGCAGCTGCGGTGCCTCGGCCCGCATCGCGGCTCTTGCATCGGTCACCGCTGGCAGCGGCTCATAGTCGACGCGAACAATGTCAGCGGCGTCGCGCGCCTGCGACAGCGTCTCGGCCACAACCAGCGCTACCGGCTCGCCGACGTGGCGGACGGTGCCGCGCGCCAGCGCCCAGCGCGGCGGCTCGGCCATCGGTTTGCCGTCGGCGCCTTTGATCGCCCAAAGCGGCGCCATCGGTCCGACATTGTCGGCAGCCATATCGGCGCCGGTGAACACGGCTGCAACTCCGGCCGTGTTGAGAGCGGCGGTATTGTCGATCTGGCGAATGCGCGCGTGTGCATGCGGGGAACGCACCAACACGCCGTGCAGCTCTCCGGGGAGCACAATGTCCGACACGAAGCGGCCCAGACCGCGGAGGAATTTGTCGTCCTCGACGCGGCGGACCGGCGCGCCGATGCCTTCATGCGTCAAGGTCGGGCGTGGATTTATTGGTATTCCTCGCGCAAGAGATCGAGGCGCTCGAAGGCCACTCTGTCTGAAACGACGAACAGATCGGCGTCGCCGCCCGTTGCGGTGTGGCTCGCAAAGTTCCAGTGCGGAATCGAAAATACGTCGTGCTGCGACCAATCGAAGGTGTGCTCGCCCACTGTCGATCGTCCGGCGCCTGACACCACCAGGCACATCATGTTGCATGTCGTACGCTTCGGCCGGGTGGCCTGTCCCCTGGTCAGCCGCGTCGCGTAGCAGTCGAGCGCGGGCATGACGGCATCGCCGGTTAGTGGATTGGTATAACGCACGGTGCGCGCACCGTCCTGGCCGGTCGGAAGCGCGGCCAGCAGCCGCCGGGTGGCGTCGCCGGAATAATGGAATTTCGGCGAATGCGCGGGAGAATGCTCCAGATCGGCGCCGACGAGGCCGGACTCGGCCCAGAACTGTTCGTCGCGTTCGTCCGATTGCCAGAACTGATTGGATTTGGGGTCGCCGGGCTCGAAAAAATTGGTATCGAGGCTGCGGATCAGCGGAATGTTGGCGGCATCGAACCAGGTGATACGGTGATCGCTGTCGTTGACGTGGCCGTGCCAGCACATCGGCGGCGTCAGGATCAGATCGCCGTCATGCATATCGCAGCGCCGGCCGTTGACTATCGTGGTTGCACCTTCAGCCTGGGTGGCGAAACGGATCGCCGCGAAGGTGTGGCGATGGGGGCGGGCGCGGTCGCCCGGATCGAGTACCGTAAAGGCGCCGATGAGGTTCGAGGTCGTCACCGTCTCACCGCCGAATGCCGGATTGACGAGGATCAGCGCGCGCCGTTCGACGTCGTCGATCGACACCTCCGCACCGGCGCGCTCGGTGAACGGCTCGATGTCGCGCCAGCGCCAGATGAGCGGCGGGTCTTTGGCTTGAGGCTTGACCGGCGTCAGCGTCCGAAACCGATCCCACAGCGGGTGCAGGTTGGCCGCTTCCAGTTGAGCGACGAAATCTTCTTGCTTTGTGGCGGCCGCGACGTCGGCCATTTTTGTTGTCCTTATGGCTTCGGCAGCTTTTCGTCGATGTTGGTCTTGTCGACGATGACGTGTTTGATGAAGACCCGCGGCTCGACCTTGTCGCCTTTCAGGTACTGCGCCAGTACGTCGACTCCCAAACGGCCCCATAGGAACGGATTGAGTTCGACCGTCATGGCGATCTTGCCGTCCTTGAGCGCGTGTAGTGCCGGCGGTACGCCGTTCATGCCGGTCACGATCGTCTTGTCGGAGCGGCCCGCCGCGATCACAGCTTGGGCAGCGCCGAGTGCGACATCATCGTTGGCGCAATAGATCGCTTTAAGGTCAGGATTGGAGACCAGAGCATCCTCGGCCTGCTTGACGCCGCGCTCCCGCGTCAGCGGTCCGTCGGTACGGAACGCAATCTGAATCTTTGGATACTTGGCCATCACTTCGGTGTAGCCGTCGGCCAGATTGCGGAAGGTCGGCGCGCCGCTCGGGCCGAGCAGCATCGCGACCTTGCCTTCGCCGCCAATCGCCTTCGCGGTCCACGCGGCAATGTCGCGGCCGATCTGCTTCTCGTCCATGGCGACGTGGATTGTCTGATTGGGCGAGGTCGAGCCTCGCGCCACCGAGACGATCGGAATGTTCGCGGCTTTAGCCGCGTCATAGGCGGCGTTGACGCCGACGGCGTCGATCGGCGAGATCAAAATGCCCTTGACGCCGCGGGCGACGAGATCCTGCACGCCGTTAATCTGCTTGACCTTGTCCTCGTTGGCCGAAACCGTAGCGACGTCCCAGCCAAGCTCGCCGGCACGGGCGCGAATGCCTTTAAGCATCACGATGTAAAACGGATTGTCGTCCTGCGCTAACGACACGCCGATGGTGATTTTTTGCTGCGCCGGCGAGGGCGCAACGCCATAGCCAATCGTTGCCGCCAATACGGCCAAAACGAGCGCGGCGGGACGAAGCTTCAGCATGGCACACTCTCCTCACTAGCGGCGGGAGCGTAGCCGATCTGCCGCCGCTGCCGCAATGATGACCGCCCCGATCGCGACCCGCTGCCAATAGGAATCGACATTAAGCAAATTGAGGCTGTTGCCGAGCACAATCATGATGAAGACGCCGATAATGCTCTTGTAGAGGGTGCCTTCGCCGCCCTGGAGGCTGGCCCCGCCCAGCACCACGGCAGCGATGGCCGTGAGTTCGTAGAACTCGCCGGCGGTCGGCTGACCGGACTGCAAACGGGCCGCAAGCATCACTCCCGCTAGGCCGCCGAGCGCCCCACACCAGACATAGGTCGATGCAATGATGCGGTTGACCGGGATGCCGGAAAGAAAGGCCGCCTCGCGGTTGCCGCCGGTCGCGTAGATCCTCCGGCCGTAAGGTGTGGCTGTCATTACCCACGATAAGACAATCAGGAGAATGGCGGGGACCCACACCAGATCGTGAATCCCCAAAAAGCGTGCCGATCCGAAGGCAATGAATGCAGCCGGTAAGCGATCGTCGCCGACCGGGGCTCCGGCGGTGATCAGGTAGACGAGCCCGCGTACCAGCACCATCGTGCCGAGCGTGGTGATGAACGGATTGACCCCGAGCTGGGCGATGATCACGCCGTTCACCATTCCGACGGCGATGCCGGCCGCGATCCCGGCAACGACGCCGGCGACCAAACCGAATTGCACCATTGCCATGGCGGCGACGCAGCCGGCGAAAGCAACGGTCGACCCCACCGAAAGATCAAAACCGCCGCCGACGATGACGAACGTCATGCCGATGGCAATGACCGCCATGATCGAGGACTGCACCAGAATGTTGGTGAGGTTGAGCGGCGACAGAAAGCGATTGGTCAGCAACGCGGTGACGAGGCACAGCACCAACAACGCGAGCAGTGGAATTTGGCCGGCCAGGTTAAAGCGTTGCAGCGACGGCGGCATGATCATCCGCCGATCGCGATATGCAGACGCGTCTCGTCGAAGCCGTCGCCGCGCTCCACGCTGTCGGTGATGCGGCCCTGGTGCAACGCCAGGATCTTGTCGCTGATCAGCGTGAGTTCGTCGAGTTCACTGGAGCGTATCAGAACGCCGCCGCCGCGTTTGGCGAAGTCGCGGATCAGGGAGTGAATCTGCGCCTTTGCCGCCACGTCGACGCCCTGGGTCGGTTCTTCCAGCAACAGCACGCCCACTTCGCGAGCCAGCCACTTTGCGAGAATGACCTTTTGCTGATTGCCTCCCGACAACGCGGAGACGGGCAGGCGAGGCCGTCGCGGGCGGATGTCCAGCGCTTCCATCAATTGATCGACCAGACGATCGCAGCGGGCGCGGTCGATGACGACGCCGCGCGCCAGCCGGTCAAGGCTTGGCAGCAGAATATTGTCGCGGACCGACAAGTTCATCACCAGACCCAGCCGCCGCTCGCCGGGCACAAAGCCGATGCCCGCGCGGACCGCCACCGACGGGCTTGCGATATGCCGCAGCGTCCCATTACGCCGCACATCGGTCGCCGCGCCGCCAACGCCGAACAGCCGCCGCAACACTCCGGTGGCGCCGCTACCCAGGAGCCCCGCCAGCCCGATTACTTCGCGGGCGCGCAGACGAATAGCGTCGGGCCGTGTAGTCACGTCTTCGAGCAGAACCTCGCCGGGCGACAGCGCTTGCGTTTCGATTTTCGCTGCCGCGCGGCCGGTCATAGCTGCAACCAAGTCGCCAACTTTGAAGTCGCCGCGGCGGCTCGTTGCCGCGACGCGGCCGTCGCGCAGCACGGTGCAGCGGTCGCCGAGCGCGACCACCTCGTCCAGTCGGTGCGAAACGTAAACGATCGCCGTGCCCTGAATCTTCATCCGCGCCAGCACGGCGAACAATCGCTCGATCTCGTGGGTCTCGAGCGCCGCCGTGGGCTCGTCGAGAATGAGGACTTGGCACTGTTTGCGCAGCGCTTTGGCGATCGCGACCAGCTGACGTTCGGCGAAGCTGAGACGATCGACGCGGCCGTCGGGATCCGGAGCAAAGTCGAGCTGCGCCAGTTCCGCTCGCGCCTCACGGCGCATGCGCACACGGTCAACGACTTTGACACCCAACCGACGCCGCAGCGGCGGGTCGCCGAGCGTCAGGTTCTCAGCAACTGACAATGCAGGCACGAGCCGCAGCTCCTGCGGGATGGTGACGATGCCTGCTGCTATAGCGTCGCGCGGGCCGCTAAAATGACACGCTTGCCCGCTGACCGCGATTGCCCCGTGGTCAGGCCGGTGCACCCCGCCGAGAATACGCACCAGCGTCGATTTGCCGGCACCGTTCTCGCCGACCAGTGCATGCACTTCGCCGGGAAGCACGTCGAAGTCGACACCATCCAGCGCGCGCGTCGCGCCGAATTGCTTGGCAAGGCCATTGGCGCTGACCGCCGGGATGCTCATGCATGCCGCGCGCTGGCCTTAGCGCGGCGCCCGCGCAACGCGCATCTTCTCGTCGGCGAAGCGGCCGCGGTCGATAATCACGTCGTTATCCAGGGTGACCGTACAATCGCGCATCGGCACATCGTAGTGCCCTTTCGTTGTGCGCTTGCCGCCGCCCTGCGAATTCGGCCCGGTGGAGAACAGGAAATTACCGGCAAAGCAGCGTGCGCCGGCATGATGGCGCGTCGGATCGGCGCCATGGAGCGCAATCGCGTCCCAGCGTCCCTGTGGGTTCAACCCCCAGCCGAGATGGGAGATGGCGTGGCCATCCATGTCATCGGCATTGGCGCGATTGCCGTCGAGCCAATCGCTCATCAGCTTGGCATCGAGGCCGCCTTCGATCTTGCGGATAAAGCCGTCGCGAATATCGAGCCGCACTTCGTCCTGAACGTAACGGCAGTACGGCAGGATAATAATGTCGCCGGGTGCAAACACGACGGTGCCATTGGCCGAGCCTTCGTTCGGGAAGGTATGGACGTGGCCGGCGCCCCAATGGTCGAAACGGCCGGCTGCTTCCGAGAAGCCGTACTGGATCATGGTTGGATATTCGCCGGTGCCGACGGTCAGGTCGGTGCCGCCGTCTCGCATGATGCGCATGGTCTTGGCGCGCTGCAGCCGCTCGCCCGCGTGCCGTACCGCCTCCTTCAGACCCGGAGGCGCCATCAGTTCCTCCAGTTCGTCCGGACCGTCGATGACCATCAGCACCCGCGTTCCGGCGTCGCGGGCCTCTTTCAGCCAGCGAGTGAACAGCGGAATGTGCAGGCAGACCAGCATGTCGGCCGACTTGATGGCCTCAAGCGTGCCCTTGCAGCGGCCGACGGTCTCGACGCCGACTTTGGTCCATGACGGCATGGCATTGACGCACATCTCGTAGGCGTCGGCGCCCAGGTCTTCGGCGGCGGCAAAGGCGGCGGAGACGTAGTCGCGCCTTGCCCCAAGGTCGCTCAGGAGCACGATGGTTTCGCCTTTCTGCACGTTGCAGAGCTGAAACTCCCTACGAAACAGCATCGCGAGTTTGGCGTGATTGATGGCTTCGGACATGGCGGGCACCTCGTTGGTCGGCGTTCAACCGAACCATAGCAAGAGATTGTGCGCGATGACAGGGAACGGCGTTTGGCCACGACGGCAAACCAGGCCGTAGGCGCAACCTACGCGGCTATCTTGGTTTCGCGCCGGCGAGAGAACTCCAGGGCTTTATCGTCGACCGGGCCGTAGCGGAGGCTGAGCAGGTCTCGTACGTAATTCTGGTAAAGCCGCCAGGGCTTCCTGGAGCCCTGACGCGGGAACTGATCGATCGCGCGCTGGATGTAGCCGGAAGAAAAATCGATCAGCGGTTCCGCTTTGACTGTGGGATCGCGGCGCGGCGTGCAGGCAGCATAGCCGCGCCGATCCATATAATTGATGAGCCGGCTCACATAGGCGCAGGTCAGGTCGCACTTTAACGTCCACGATGCGTTGGTATAGCCGAACGCGGCGGCGAGATTCGGCACGTCGCTGAACATGACGCCCTTGAAATTCATGGTGTCTGAAAATTTGACCGGCTTACCGTCGACGGCGACTTGAATGCCGCCGAGCAATTGCATCTTGAGGCCGGTCGCAGTGACGATGATGTCGGCTTTAAGTTCACGACCTGATTGCAGCCGAATCCCGGCCTCGGTGAAACTGTCGATCTGGTCGGTCACGACGTCGGCCTTGCCGGACTTGATAGCGTGGAAAAAATCGGCGTCGGGCGCGAGACACAAGCGCTGGTCCCAAGGGTTATAGCGCGGCGTGAAATGCGTCGTGACGTCGTAGTCGTCGCCGAGCTGTTGCCGCGCCTGGTCAATGATCCACTGCTTGACCGCTTCCGGCTTGCGGCGGGACAGACTGTAAAAATAAAGCCCGAACAGTACATTGTACCAGCGCGCCAGGCTGTAGGCGGCCCGTATCGGCAGATGGCGGCGCAGCCAGCCGGCGATCGCATCCTGCGTCGGGCGTGAGACGATATAGGTTGGAGAGCGCTGCAGCATCGTCACCAGCGCGGCGGTTTTTGCCATGACAGGAATGATGGTCACCGCGGTCGCGCCGCTGCCAATCACCACCACGCGCTTGCCGGCATAATCGAGGTCTTCGGGCCATTGCTGCGGGTGCACGACCCGGCCGCAAAACTTCTCGATGCCGGGAAATTCGGGCGTGTAGCCGGCCGCATAGTCGTAATAGCCGGTGCATGAGAAGGCGAAATTACAGGTGAAGCGAACAGGTTCGCGCTCGGGTCCGCGCTCCGCATCGATGGTCCACAGGGCGTCCGCCGACGACCACGACGCGCTTTTCACCCGATGCTGGAAGCGGATCTTCCGATCGATGCCATAAGCCTCCGCTGTCTCGCGAATATAAGTGCGGATCGAGTCACCGTCGGCGATGGCGGCATTCGATTGCCAGGGCCGGAACGAATAGCCGAACGTGTACATGTCGGAATCGGAACGGATGCCCGGATAACGGAACAAATCCCAAGTCCCGCCGATGGCGTCGCGACTCTCGAGGATGGTGTAGGACTTGCCGGGGCAATACGCTTGCAGGTGATAGGCGGCATCGATGCCGGAAAGCCCGCTACCGACGATGACGACGTCAAGATGCTCCGGGCGCTCAGTCATCGATCCGGCCGGCCGACGCGGGCGCGGTTGCGCTCGCAACACGTTGCGACATGCGCGTGATGAATTTGGCGGAGCGATGGGCGGCCGTGATCACAATCATGTGGCCGGCGCCTTCGATCAGTTCGAGATCGAGTCCGGCAATCTTGGTTGCCATCGCGGCGCCGTGTCGCGTGGCGTCCAAAATTCGGTCGGCCGTCCCAAACAATATGCCAACCGGCATCGTCAGCGTGTGGTAGCGCTCCTGCATGTCTCTTAAGTCTTCCATAGCCGCCATCATATCGCGCGACGCGTTGATGAAGCTCTTCGGCCGCAAGTTCAACAGGCCGCCCCCGCGGGTCCCGTAGTCGTGGGCGACCGGTTCCGGACCGAAGGCCATGTCGAGCACAAACGCACGGTTGCGGATGGAGATCGGGATCGCCGACGTCCAGCCGACGACGTGGCGCAGGAATGGGGAGCTGATGGCGAGCCCGCGGAACAGCGGGGGTATTTCGTCCTGTGCATGGGTCAACGGTGCAATAAGCGCCAGCCCGGAGACCTGCTCGGGATGGTTCAAGCCAAGCGCGAGTGCGATCGCGCCGCCCAATGAATGGCCGACAACCAGCGGCCGCTCGAGTTCAAGCGCTTCGATGAAGCGGGCGACGGTACGCGCCTGCGCGCTGACCGCCGCCGAGGCTTTCGGCGATCGGTTCGAATACCCGCAGCCCGGCCGGTCGAGAATGATGACGCGGTGATGGCTTTTTAGATGATCGAGGAGCGAGTGAGTGAAAACGCGGATCTGGCCAGCAAGGCCGTGAATGAGCACGAGCGGAGGCCCCGAGCCTTCGTCGAGATAATGAATTCGCTCGCCGTCGACATCGATGAAGCGTCCGCGCGCTGGCAGCAGCTTCTCGACCTGCCGCGCCGTTCGCGCCGAGAAGATGGCAAGTCCGCCCAGCAGCAAAACGAAGAGTACAAGGAAGGCGCCGACGATTGAGATCAAGACGGTCATTTCTTCAACCTCCGTCCCAGCAGGTTCCAGTAGTTGACCGGCATCAGGCGCTCCAGAATGGCGATCATCTTAGCATCGGAGCCGACCAGAATGCGCGCCTGCCGGCGTTCGATGGCGCGAACGATGGTCTCGCCGGCAAGAGCGGGCGGCATCGTCAGGATAGCCTCAAACGACTTTCGCCGCTGCTCATCCTCCTCGGGCGTATTGGTCTTCGGCATCCGCGCGTTACGCACGATCGAGGTGGCCACGCCCCCTGGATGAACCACAGTTACGCCGATGCGGCTTTTCCGCAGCTCATGACGCAGGGATTCGGAAAAGCCGCGCACGGCAAATTTGCTCGCCGAATAAGCCGTATTGCCCGGCGGGGCGATTATTCCGAATATGCTCGAAAGGTTAACGATGCGCGCGTCGTCGCTGCTGTGCAGGAGCGGCAGGAAGGCCCGTGTCATCCGCACCACGCCCCAGAAATTGATGCCGAACAGCCATTCGAAATCGGTTTCGGTGACCTGTTCGAAGGAGCCAGCGAGCGCCACGCCGGCATTGTTGACGAGCACATCGACACGGTTGTGTTCGGCAACGACCAGGTCCGGCAGGGCGCCGACTGCATCACGGTCCGACACATCGAGATGATGCCTGCTCACCCGCACCCCTTGCGTCGCGATCTCGGCAGCCGTCTTGCGGAGGTTTTCCTCGTTGAGGTCAGCGAGCGCGAGATTGCAGCCGCGGCGCGCCAACGATACGGCGATCGCCCGGCCGATCCCGCCTGCGGCTCCCGTCACAACGGCCGTCCGGCCCATCAGCTGCAGCACCCCCCAAGTCTCCTACAGACCGCCGCCAGCGCGGCTTCAGTCGAGCATGGCACCCTTATGTACCGGTTGCACGGCATGCTGGTAAGTCCGTAGCCAGCCTTTAAGATTTTGCGCGCCGAATGTTCGCGGGACCGCACGGCGGCGCTCCGTCTTCTCGGCCGGCACGTGCAAATCGACCGCCTTGCCGGGCACGTCAATGGTGATCTGGTCGCCGTTGTCGACGAAGGCGAGCGGAACACGGCGGCCAGGCGAGAGGGACTGAAACCATGCTC
This sequence comes from uncultured Alphaproteobacteria bacterium, assembly GCA_963844545.1. Taxonomy (GTDB): domain Bacteria; phylum Pseudomonadota; class Alphaproteobacteria; order Rhizobiales; family Xanthobacteraceae; genus BOG-931. The sequence goes on from CAWJOX010000004.1 coordinate 186,650, forward strand.
ACGCTCTATCACTGCCACAACGCCCGCTCGTTTCGTCCGCTGTGGACGCTCGAGGAGATGGGCTTGCCGTATGAGCTGAAAATGCTGCCGTTCCCGCCGCGGGACTTGGCGCCGGACTACCTTGCCGTCAATCCGCTCGGAACCGTGCCGACGTTTCTGGACGGCGCCATGCGGCTTACTAAATCAGCGGCGATCTGCCAGTACCTGGTGACGCGCTACGGCCCAAGTTCTTTGGCGGTCGCGCCGACCGAGGCGGATTTTGGTCTTTATCTCAACTGGCTGCATTTCGGCGAAGCGACGCTGACATTTCCGCAGGCGGTGGTGCTGCGCTATTCGGTATTCGCGCCGCCGGAGCGGCGCTTGGATCAAGTCGCCGCCGATTATTCGCGGTGGTTTCTCGCCCGGCTGCGCGGCATCGACGCGGTCGTCTCGAGGCAACCGACGCTCTGCGCCGGACGGTTCACCGCAGCCGACATTTCCGTCGGCTATGCTTTGCTGCTTGCCGTGTTCACCAAGCTCGACGCGAAGTTCACGCCGGCGGTGGCCGCGTACTGGCAGTCGCTCAAAGAGCGGGATGGCTTTCGGAGCGCCATGGCCAAACAGAACGCCGCCGGCCGCGAACAGGGTGTGGAAAACCGGTTGGACCCCTGACAACAAAAAATCAGTTTTAGGGAGTGGCGATATTTCATCGCGGCCAAGAGGCGGGCGTAACACTACGCCTGCCTTCTCGGCTGTTACTCCGCCGTACCGGTCAAACCCGGTGTCTATTGCCTTGCCGCAATAGAGCTACGCTTCGATCCATTCCTGCGTGCTTTGCGCCGCGCCCTCGGTTGAGCCGTGGGCGTGAGGCGATGCCGGCATCTGCAGGACGGTGGCGCGTTGGCCGGGAATGAGGCGCGTGATCAAGACCATCTGCCCGTTCGGAAATTCGAGCGCGTCGTGGTGCACGTTCGGATCGTCCATATTGATCTGCCGGAAACGCGCTACTTTGTGACCGGCCCGAGCGCGGCCGAACAGGCTGAAAGCGCGTTCGTACACAACGTCGCTCGCGAAGGCGAGCTCGGTGCCGGGAAGCAGGCAAACCGCGACCTCCGGCTCCCCGACCGCGGCAAAGCCGCGGGTTATCGATTTGGCGAAATCCGTGGCGACGATCGTTTCTCCAACCTTGGCCGGCCGTGACGCCACGAGATGCAAACTGTAGTCGCACATGGAACTACTCCTCTCCACTCCGGAGCCCAGTTACTCAAACTGAACCTTGCCGCCGGCCAAATGTTCCCTTGCGGCCGTCGGCCCTCAGCGAATGAATGTGATCGTCTGGTTATTGGAGAAGCGCTGGCTTATAGCCGTGGCCCCGGAGCCGCGACCAGCTAGTTGCCTCAGTTGACGCTCAGCCCCGCGGGCGGGTGCCAATCGTAGATCCAGTCGTAGTTGCGCAAAAGCTGCTTACCGCCGATCGTCCGCATTGCGGCATCGCGCACCCAGCCGCCAACGCCGCCGAAATGATAGCGGGCGCCGTTACGGGCGGCGAGGCGTTGCACCTTCCGCGTCCGTGCGCGCCTCGCCGCGCCGTAAGTTTGCAGGGCAGCAGCCGGATCGTCGGGCTGCCGCGCCAAGCATTGCGCCACCACCGCCGCATCCTCGATTGCCATCGCTGCGCCTTGCGCCAGGTAGGGCAGCATCGGGTGCGCGGCGTCGCCAAGAAGTCCTATCGGTCCTTTTGACCAGCGCCCGATTGGCCGGCGCTCGTAAAGCGCCCATTTCAGCCAGGCGTCGGGCAGGCCGACGAGAGTGCGCGCCGGCAGTGCCCATGCCTCGGCGGTCAGGCGCGGCACCAGGTCGGCGCGGCTTGCCGGCTCGCTCCAGCCGGGCGCATTCCAGGATTCGGCGGCAATAACGACGATGTTGATCACCTGGCCGGCCTTGACCGGATAGTGAACCAGATGCGCCTCGCGCCCGAGCCAGAGATAAACGAATGGCTCGCGAAACTCCGGCGCGACCTCGCGCGCGGGAACCAGACTGCGCCAGGCGGCATGCCCGGTGAAGCGCGGCGGTGCGTCGTCAGCGATGCGGCTGCGCACCACCGACCACAGACCGTCGGCGCCGATGAGCGCAAGACCCCGTTCATCGATAGCCCCGCTGCGGCCGTGCGCTGATACGGTGATGCCATTCGGATGGGTGACGAAGTCCTCGACGCGCGTGCCAAGCTTCAGCGTGACCTCCAGGCGCCGCGACACCGCGGCCAGGAGCGCCGCCTGCAGGTCACCGCGATGGATCGCCCAGTAGGGCGCGCCGTAACGCTGTTCGGCGGCGTCGCCGAGCGGCAGTCGGACAATTTCGCGTCCGCTTGCAGCGCTCATCACCCGCAGCGCTATAGGTGCGACCGCGACAGGCCGCAGGCGGTCACCCAGCCCGAGGTCGATCAGGGTGCGCGTCGCGTTCGGCGAGAGCTGAATTCCGGCGCCGGTTTCCTCAAGCCGCTCGGATTGTTCCAGGACGCTGACTCGGAAACCGTTGCGCGCCAGCGCCAGCGCCGCGGTCAGTCCGCCGATACCGGCTCCGGCGACAATGACGATCGGCGAGGTCGGCAGCTGCTCCCTCCCGCTGACAACTCAGGCGGGGGCATCGTGCAACGCGCATTCCGCCGGCCGCGCGGCGTTCGGCTTCAGCGCCGGGTCGTGCCGATAGAGCGTCGAGCAATACGGGCAAATGTACTCCGCGTCCGCTCCCATGTCGCAGAATACGTGCGGATGATCGAATGGCGGCATGGCGCCGACGCACATGAACTCCTTGGCACCGATGTCAATGACGGCGACGCCGAGATCATTATGAAAATGGGGAACGATCAAATCAGTCATGTCCGCTGCCACTTTTCCGGTCGGCACCATAGCCGCGCAAAGGGCCGATTTCCAGCAGTCCTTGTCAGCTTAGGAGCCGGACCGGATAGGACGTGAAGCCGCGGAATCGGGCGCGGCCACCACGTATTGGGGCGGCGATCGGCTCAATCTGTGTGAAGCGCTGCAGCAATCGTCCGATTGCCACCTGCGCCTCCATGCGGGCGAGCGACATTCCCGCGCAGGCATGAATGCCGGTGCCGAAAGCGAGGTGCCGGTTCGGTTGGCGCCAGATGTCGAGCCGGTCCGGATCGGGGAATTGGTCGGGGTCGCGATTGGCGGCGCCAATGCAGATATGCACGTAGCTGCCGGCCGCGAGCTCGACGCCACCCAACACGGTGGCCCGCGCGGCTCTGCGATTGCCGAGCTGGTTCGAGCTTTCCATCCGGAGGAATTCTTCGACCGCAGTCTCCATCGCATCTGGACGGGCGCGCAGGTCGTTCATGGCGCCGGGATAACGGATCAGAAGGTCGACCGCGTTGCCGATGAGGTTGGTGGTCGTCTCGTGGCCGGCGTTGAGAAGAAAAATGCAATTGTGGACCAGCTCCAGCTTCGACAGCCGCTCGCCGTCGCCATGAGCGACATAGTCGCTGGCGTCGATCAGCTTGGAGAGAATTTCCGCCGGGTCCTTGTCGCCAGTTTGCAGCCGGCGAGAGATAATGTTGTTGAGGTATTCCTTGAAATCGCCGACCGCTGCGACGCCGGTATCGAATTGTTGACGGCTGAGAACCGGTTCCAGAGCACCAAGAATGGCCAGCGACCATCCGCGCAGCGGCCCGCGTTCATCGTGCGGGATGCCAAGCATGTCGCCGATCAGTTGGACCGGAATCGCCGCGGCAAAGTCGGTGATGAGATCGATCTCGCCGCGGCTGGCGGCAGCTTCAAGCAAGTGGTCGACGAGCTGCTCGATCCGGCTCTGCAACGCGCTGAGCGCGCGGGGAGTGAATGCAGGTGCCAGCAGCTTACGCACACGGCTGTGATAGGGCGGATCGTTGAACACGAGGCTCGTGGTGTGATGCTCGTACAATAGGCTGTCGGCGAAATTCGGCCTGAAATCGAGCTTCTTGTCCGAACTCCAGATGTCGACGTCGCGATAGACCTCAAGGCAATCGTCATAGCGGGTCAGGAAATACGATCCGTCGGGCATGCGATGCACCGGATCAAATCGCCGGAGCGCATGGTAGGTCGGATAAGGATCGTCGAGAAACTCTGGGGACAGTTTCTTCAGATCGAATCCGGCAACCGCCGCGGGCCGGGCGGGATCATCAGCTGCCGCGTCCGCGTGGATTGTTTGATGTAACGATTGCGCCGTCATTGCTCACGCGACGAGGCAATCCGGCTGGTGCCGCGAAGCTTGGACTGCTGCATCGTCTTGCTCCTCGCAATGACGTTCATTTCTTGACCAGAGAACAAGCCGGGTTCGGCGGCCCGAATGCCTGCTCGCCCGGAATGTGCGCGAGGATCTTGTAGTAGTCCCACGGATACTTCGAATTCCTCCGGCGTCTTGACCTGCACCAGGACAAGGTCATGGACCATCAGGTTGTCTTCGCGCAGCTTGCCGTTACGCGCGAAAAAATCCTGGATCGGGGCTTCCCGCATCTTGGCCGCGACCTTCAGCGGATCGTCGGTGCCGGTCGCCTTGATGGCGTTGAGATAATTCATGACCGAGGAATAGACGCCGGCCTGCCACATCGTCGGCATGCGGTTGATTTTGGCGAAGAATCGCTTCGACCAGGCGCGGGTCTGCTCGTCCATATCCCAGTAGAACGAAGTAGTAAGCAGCAGGCCTTGCGCCGCCTTCAGGCCAAGCGCGTTGATGTCGGTGATGAGCACCAACAAGCCGGCCATTTGCTGACCGCCCTGGAAGATGCCGAATTCGCCGCCGAGCTTGATGGCGTTGACGTTGTCGGGAGGCCCGCTGGCAATGCCAATGATTTTGGCTTTCGAGGCCTGGGCCTGGAGGATGAACGACGAGAGATCAGGGGTGGCAAAAGGATGCGCGACCGAGCCCAGCACCTTGCCGCCATTTTGGGTGATGACTTGCGATGCATCGCGCTCCAGGGCGTGTCCGAACGCGTAATCGGCGGTCAGGAAGAACCAGCTGTTGCCGCCGCGCTTGGTGACCTCCCGCGCAGTACCGACTGCGAGCGCGTGGGTATCAAAGACCCATTGGATCGCATAAGGCGAACAAAACTTGCCGTGGAAATCGGCGGTGCCGGTTGAATGGGTGATGAAAAGTTTCTTGCGTTCGTTGGCGACGTTTTGCACTGCCAAGCCCACCGCCGACACCGGTACGTCGACAATCAGATCGACCTGGTCACGGTCGTACCATTGCCGGGCGATGCCGACGGCAAGGTCCGGCTTGATCTGATGGTCGGCGGAAATCACCTGGATCGGCTTGCCTAAGACGGTGCCGCCAAAATCTTCGACCGCCATCTGTGCGGCCGCTACCGAACCCGGACCGGTCGCGGTCGCTGCCGGCCCGGAGAGGTCTGTCAGCACGCCAATCTTGACGACATCGTCGGAAACCTGCGCCCGGGCAATGCCGCTCGAAAAGGCGAACAGCGTAACCAGCACAACGAGCCACATGCGATGCATCGTGATCCTCCCGTAGTTTCTATGGCGGCGGATTTTGGCCTGCCAATCATCATCACCCTAGCGCCATCCGCCGCCTGCATCACCATCTTTGTGCGGTGGCGTGCGGATCGACTATGGTCGCGGCATGCCGCGTTTTGCGCATGACGATGTCGAGATTGCCTTCCTCGACGAAGGCGAGGGCGAGCCGATCGTGCTCATCCACGGCTTTGCCTCCAACAAAGAGGTCAACTGGGTCTATCCGGGCTGGGTGACCACCCTCAGACGCGCCGGGCGTCGCGTCATCGCCCTCGATAATCGCGGCCACGGTGAATCCAGCAAGCTCTATGATCCCGCCGCCTATCACAGCGCCATCATGGCCGAGGACGCGCGAGCGCTGCTCGATCACCTCGGGCTCGGCCGCGCCGATGTCATGGGTTATTCGATGGGGGCGCGTAACACCGCTTTTCTTGCGGTGGAGCATCCCGAGTGTGTGCGCTCGGCCGTGTTTGGTGGGCTTGGTGTCGGATTGATTGAAGGCGTCGGCGATCCGGAAAGGATCGCGCGGGCGCTCGAGGCGCCGTCGCTCGCGGAGGTGTCCGATCCCACCGGGCACATGTTTCGCGCCTTCGCCGAAAAGACGCGGTCCGACCTGCGCGCGCTCGCCGCATGTATTCGCGGTGCGCGCCAAACGCTTAGTCCCGGTGACGTCAGTCGGATCGACGTTCCCGTCCTGGTGGCAGTCGGAAGTATCGACACTGTGGCCGGCTCGCCGGACGCGCTGGCGGCGCTCATTCCGGATGCGCAGGCATTGGTCATCCCGGGCCGGGACCACATGCTCGCGGTCGGTGACCGCGTGTTCAAGGCCGCCGTGGTGGACTTTCTGGCGCGGCGGCCTTGACTGGAGCTAGGCTATTGGGCTCGGCCAAAGGCAGCCTTGCCCAGTCATTGGCCGTTGGGACAGCGAATAGGTTGGAGGGAGGATCCCTCTGGTTTTTGTCTTGCGCCGCACCAATTATGCTAGAACGTGTCCCTCCGGGAGGCGATCATGGCACAGCATCAGGCGAAACCGATCCTCGATAAGGTCGATCCGGTCTGGGCCCGGATCCGGCGTGAGGCCGAGGATATCGTGCGGCGCGAGCCGGAACTCGCCACCTTCATCTATTCAACGATTTTGCATCGCGACACGCTCGAAGCAGCGGTGGTGTATCGGCTGGCGGAACGGCTCGATCATGCGGCGCTCTCAAGCGAAATGATCCGGCAGGCCTACGCGGACGCGCTTGAGGACGAGCCGACTATTGGCGAATGCTTTCGCGCCGATATCGCGGCCACGGTCGATCGCGATCCGGCGACCCATCGGCTGCTGGAGCCGGTGCTGTACTACAAGGGCTTTCACGCCATCGAAACGCATCGGTTGGCGCACTGGCTGTGGAACAAGGGACGGCGCGACTTCGCGCTCTATCTGCAGAGCCGTTCCTCGGCGGTGTTCCAGTGCGACATCCATCCTGCTGCGCGGATCGGTCGCGGCATTTTTCTGGATCATGCTACCGGCCTTGTCGTCGGTGAAACCGCGGTGATCGAGGACGACGTGTCGATGCTGCATGACGTTACGCTCGGCGGCACCGGCAAGGAGGCCGGCGATCGCCACCCAAAGATTCGCTACGGCGTCATGATTGGCGCGGGCGCCAAGATCCTCGGCAACATCGAGGTTGGGCATTGCGCACGTATTGCCGCCGGCTCGGTGGTGCTCAAGCCGGTGCCGAACAATGTGACCATTGCCGGCGTGCCGGCGCGGGTGGTGGGGAAGGCCGGTTGCCCCGAGCCGGCGCGGTTGATGGATCAAATGCTCTACGACGAGGTTTGAGCCGCACGGTCCGTGCGTTTCCGCGGCATTCTGCATTTCGTGAAACGTTGGTTTATCGAGCCATCCAGGGCGGCCTCCTCCGGGTGCCCCGGTAACGCTTAGAGGCGGAAACCGCAGCTCGTCGTCATTGTTGTCGTTGCGCTCGCATGCTATGCGCCTTGCGGCAGGAGAAACCGGTGGACGTTCAAGAAGTCAGAAAGCTCGACGCTTACTTAAAGAAGCTGTTCGGCAATGCGCGCATCCGCGTGGTGCCGCGGCCGAAAAAGGACGATTCGGCCGAGGTCTATGTCGGCGAGGAATTTGTTGGCGTTCTGTTCGTCGATGACGAGGACGATGAACGGTCATACAATTTCCAGATGGCGATCCTGGGCAGCGACCTCGAGTAACGCGAGCTTCGGCCGCTTTGTTCATCCGCCGTTCGGATGCAGCTGTCCTACCAGCCGGTCGAAGCCGCCAGCAACGCTCCGCCAGTCCTGCAGCCATTGCCGGGGAAACCGCAAGGTGATGTCGGCCGCATCGAGCAGGCGCTCGTGCACGCATGTGCCCGGGACGGTGCGGACCGTCCGCGTGCAGCGAACGAAAAACGCTTCGGGCTTCTCCGCAAAGTAGATCAGGTCTTCGCCCTCGTAAGGCGTCCCGGCGCGGAATGCGAGCACAGCGAGTCCGTCGGGACCCGCCGTCGCTTCGGTCTCGAAATAATGCGGATAGATGCTGCGCAAACGCTCGGCAGGAGCGAGCACCGCGCCAAGTCCGGCAATAGTCACGAACAGACGGTTCTCAGAAACCGGCGTCGGTAGCGCGTCTTTCCCGATGGAAACAGGCGCGGCGACGGCAGCTTCACTCGAAGGTGGCGCCAGCGACGGCCAAAGGAAGGCGAGGTCGATCCGCTCGTGCGCTCCGGCATAACGTTGCACCGGGGCCCGGATCGCCGCCGGCGGCACGTTGAAGAGGACACCGGCAACCGTAACCGGGACCGCCGGCACGTCGAGCACAGCCGTCTTGGTCGGCCAGGTCGGCCACAGCATATAGGAAACAAAGGTTGCAGCGGCGGCGATCAGGACAACGAGCAACGCCAACGGCAGCAGCAAGCTAAGTGATTTGCGGCGTAATTTCAGGCGAAGGGCCGCATGCGCCGTCATGTTGTGCCTCGCTGCTCAATTTCGAATCGGCGGGCAGTATTGCACGGGCTGGGCTGCCCTGATGTTAACCGTTTCTTAATCAAGTTCTGGCGGCGCGGCGCCCACTCTGCGATGCCTTTCGTTGATAACCGGAGGCGTCCCGCATGTCCCAGGCCCTGCTGCCGGCGATTACGCCTGAAGCAATCGAGTCGGTGTTCGCGATCGCCTTTGGCTTTGCGATCGCCGGGCTATGTGCCAGCGGCTATCGCCTGTTCCGCTTGCGCTTCCCAAGCTTCCGGCTGCTCGAAGTGGGGCCGATGCCGACGCGCTTCGCGGCGGTTCCGGTGCTGGTGTTCTCCGCCCCGTTTCTGATCATGCGCAACACGCTGCGCGGGCGACGCTCCGAGCGCCGCAACGTAGGCTTCGTGATGATCGCAACCGTGGTCGCCGCGTTGTGGAGCTTGATGTCGGGAACGGTCGTGGTGATGGCGCTTCAAGCGTTGATCTAGGCGTTGCCGCCACGCTTGTGCTGTAATTGCTGGTGACCTGAAGCTTCGGTTTTCCGCACCTTGCCACAGCGCTGCGGATGCGGAATGTGGATGCGCGGATAATGCCCGCGCATAACGCATGAGCAAACAACAATGATCTATGAACTCGACGGCCAGAAGCCGGATTTGCCGGAGGAGGGCCGCTATTGGGTGGCGCCGAGCGCCGCGGTGATCGGCAAGGTGCGGCTGAATACCGATTGCAGTGTCTGGTTCGGCGCCGTGCTGCGCGGCGATAACGAGTGGATCGAACTCGGCGAACGCTCGCAGATTCAGGATAATTCCACGCTGCATACCGATTTCGGCTTTCCGATCACCATCGGGCCGGATTGCGTGATCGGTCACAATGTCGTTCTGCACGGCTGCACCATCGGCGCGCATGTGCTCGTCGGTATGGGGGCGACCATCCTCAACGGTGCGCAGATTGGTGCCCATTGCCTCGTTGGCGCCGGCGCCCTGATCACCGAGGGTAAGTCGTTTCCGGAAAGATCGCTGATCATCGGCTCGCCGGCGCGGGTTCAGCGCACGCTCGACGAAGAGGCCGCGGTGGAGATTGCGGCTGGCGCTGAGTTCTATGTTCGCAACTTCAAGCGTTATGCGAAGGGACTAAAGCCGATCGGCTGACCTCAGTCCGCCGCGATCACTTCGCCTCGGCGGTTTCGCCGGCACCGGGGACTCCCGGGGCGCCGGCAATGCGGACCTGGTCGCCGGTCGCGATCCCGTCCGGCGGATTGGCGACCACGCGATCGTCCGCGGCAATTCCCGATCCAAGTTCAACCTCGTTGCCCAAATCGCGCGAGATAGTGACTTGTTTGAGCACGATGCGACCGTTGCTGCCGACGGTGGCGACTTGCAGTCCCTGCTGATTAAAGATCAGCGCACTTGCCGGGACGTTGATCGCGATTTCGGGGTGCGGCAGGTCGAAAGTCACATTGGTGAAGTCGCCGGTCATCAGCTCATCGTTGGAATTGTCGACGACGAGCTGGATGCGCGTCGTGCCCGACGCAATGTCGACGGATTGGGCGGAAGCTTCCACTGTAGCCGGGAAAGTTCGTCCCGGATATTCCGGCACGACGATCTGCGCTTTGGTGCCGACCGGGATGTTGGGCACGTAGCTTTGCGGCACGCCGACGTAGACGCGCAGCTTGCTGGTTTCTGAGACGACGAACAGCGGCGGCCCGCCGCCGCCGGCGTTGATCAGCGCGCCGACATCCGTGGTGCGCGCGGTGACCAGCCCGTCAAACGGCGCGGTGAGCCGCTTATACTGCTCCAGCACCCGCAGCCGATCGAGATTGGCCTGAGCGGCGCGAACCATGCCCTGTTTGTTGGAGGCGTCCGCCGCCCTTTGGTCGAGATCTTGCTGCGATATGGCAAGCGTCTTGATCAACGACTGGCCGCGGGTCAGCGTCATATCCGATAGCACGGAATTGGCCTTGGCGCTGGCGAGATTGGCTTCCGCCTGCATGATCTGCTGGTCGAGATCCGGCGCGTCGATGGTGGCAAGCAACTGGCCGGCTTTGACCGGCGTGCCGATATCGGCATCCCACTCTTTGACGTAGCCGGTGACACGGGCATAGATCTGCGCCTGCGTATAAGCTTCCAGCCGGCCGGGAAGGCTGAAGGTCGAGGCTTTGCCGCGCATGTCGGGCGGCGCCACGGCGACTACCGGGATCGCCTGATTCTCGGTCCATTCCTGGAGTTTGGCGTCGGCGATCTTCCGGCTGGTAATACCGAACACCACAATGATCACAGCGATGACCGCCGCCACCAGGGCCGTGATGTAGAGCCCGCGGCGTGACACCGGGTGCGGCGGGGCGGAATCAGGCAGCATGCGGTTCTCCGATCACGCGAGTCCCCGGCGAGCCGCGGCGTTGGTGGATGATGCTGAAGACCACCGGCACGAATATCAGAGTTGCGACGGTTGCGAAACACAGTCCGCCGACAACGGCGCGGCCGAGCGGCGCATTCTGTTCGCCGCCTTCGCCCAGGCCTAGCGCCATCGGCAGCATGCCGATGATCATGGCGAGCGCAGTCATGACGACGGGCCGTAAGCGGACAAATCCAGCCTCGATCGCGGCCGCTACGGCATCGCCGTGCTCGTCGAGCCGCTCCTTGGCGAAGCTGATGACGAGGACACTGTTGGCGGTCGCCACCCCCATGCACATGATGGCGCCGGTTAGCGCCGGCACCGACAGCGTCGTACCGGTGGCGAACAGCATCCACACGATACCGGCAAGCGCCGCGGGCAGCGCCGTGATGATCACGAACGGATCGGCCCAGGATTGGAAGTTCACCACGATCAGCAGGTAGATCAGCACGACCGCGGCGGCCAAACCGAAGATGAGGCCGCTGAAGGCGTCGTTCATGGTCTTGACCTGTCCGAGCATTGTTACAGTCGCGGTCTTCGGCGCATCCTTTGTGGTTTCGTCCAGGGTTTTCTGTACGTCGGCAGCCACGGCGCCGAGATCGCGGCCCTGGGTGGTGCCGTAAATCTGGATCACCGGCTGAATGTTGTACTGCGAATATACGGCGGGGACCGCCACACGTTTGATGTCGGCGATGGCGCCCAATATTTGCTGGGCCGCGCCCGGTGCGGTAATCGGCAGGTTACGCAGCGCGTTCAAGGAATCGACCTGGTATTGCGGCGTCTGCATGACGATTGAATAATTGACGCCGTTATCGGGATTGAGGAAGAACGTCGGCTGCACCTGGTCAGAGCCGGCGAGGTTCACGACCATGCTGTTAGTCACGTCGCGCTCGGCGATGCCGACATATTGCGCGCGCGTGCGATCAACATCGACGTTGAAGCCGGGCGCGCTGAGCGACTGCTGGATACGCGCATCGACCAGACCGGGAATGTGCCTGAGCCGGCGCAAGAGCTCTTGGGCATAGGCGAAATTCTCTTCGAGTTTGGGCCCGCGAATTTGCACCTCGATAGGCGCCGGCGCGCCGAAATTGAGAATTTGGCTGATGATGTCGGCCGGCAAGAACGAAAATGTCGTACCGGGGAAGCGAGCCGGTAATTCTTCGCGCAGGGTGCGGACGTATTCGGCCGTGGGCCGGTGACCCTCGCTCAAACCGATCTGGATTTCACCGTCCTGCGAGCCGATGGTGCCGGTGTTGTTGTAGGTCATGTTGATGCCGCTGACCGGAAAGCCGATGTTGTCGACCAGCGTTTCCATCTCCTCCGGCGGGATGACTTGCCGGACGACCTTCTCGATTTCGGCAAACTCGCGGGCGTTCTCCTCGACGCGGGTACCGATATGCGAACGCACGTGCATGAGAATCCGGCCGCCGTCGACCGACGGAAAGAAATCGCGCCCGAGATAGGGCGCGAGCGCAAACGAGCCGAACACGAACGCAAGAAAGCAGGTCACAAAGATGGCACGATGACGCAGCGCCATCGTCAAAAGCTCGCGATAGGCGAGACGGGTCCGCTCAAAGCCGGCCTCGAAACCGCGCTGGATGCGGACCAAGGGATTGCGCGACGGCGGCAGCGGACCGTTAAGCCCGTGCATGTCGGTGTGCGGCTGGTGCCGGCGCAGCATGTATTTCGCCATCGTCGGAACCAGCGTGCGCGACAGGATGAACGACCAGACCATCGCCGATATCACCGCTTCGGCGAGCGGCACGAACAGGAAGTGCGGCACGCCGCTCAAAAAGAACATCGGCACGAACACGATGCAAATGCACAACAGCGAGACGAACGCCGGCGTCACGATCTGCTCGGCGCCGTCGAGAATGGCGGTCTCCACTTCCTTGCCCTGTTCGAGATGCCAGTTGATGTTCTCGATGGTGACGGTCGCCTCGTCGACGAGAATACCGACCGCGAGTGCGAGGCCGCCGAGCGTCATGATGTTAAGCGTTTCGCCGAGTGCCCAGAGCGTTGCGATCGAGCCGAGCACCGAGAGCGGAATCGACGTGGCAATAATCAGCGTCGAGCGGAAGCTACCGAGAAACAGCAAAATCATCAGGCTGGTCAGTGCGGCAGCGATGACACCTTCGCGGATCACGCCGCCGATCGCGGCGTTGATAAAAATTGACTGGTCGCCGATCGCCGTGAGCACAAGGTTGCTCGGCAGGGTTTTTTTCATCTCCTGCACTTTTTTCTTCACGCCTTCGATGATCGCGAGTGTCGACGCTGCGCCGTTCTTGAGCACGTACATCAACACCGAGCGGTTGCCGTCGACGTGAACGATATTGGTCTGCGGCGGACTACCGTCGCGCACATGGGCCACGTCATGGATATAGACCATCGCGCCGTTGACGGTTTTAATGGGCAAGTCGCCCAACGCGGCGATCACCGAAGGGGCGTCGTTGAGATTGATCGCGTACTCAAAAGTGCCGATCTTTTCGGTGCCGACGGGAACGATCAGGTTCTGGGCGGCCAGCGCATTGGCAACGTCCTGGCCGGACAACCCGCGCGCCCGCATCGCCTCGGGGTCGATGTCGATCTGAACCTGGCGAAACTTGCCGCCAAACGGATACGGCATGGCCGCGCCCGGCACGGTGACAATCGGAACACGCACGAAGTTGAGACCGAGGTCGAACAGCGTTTGCTCGGGCAGGCCCTTGCCCGACAACGCGAGCTGAATAATCGGAACGGTCGAGGCGTTGTAGTTGAGAATGAGCGGCGGCACGGTGCCGGGCGGCATCTGTCTGAGCAGGGTCTGCGAGATCGCGGTGACCTGCGCGTTGGCGGTGCGGATGTCGGCGCCTTGCTGGAAGAACACCTTGACGATGCCGGTGCCGGTGTAGGAATTCGCTTCGATGTGCTCGATGTCGTTGACGGTAGTGGTCAGGGCGCGCTGGAACTGAGTCACCATGCGGCCAGCCATTTCTTCCGGCGGCAAGCCGGTGTAGCGCCAGATCGCGGCGATGACCGGGATGCGTATTTCCGGAAAGATATCGACCGGCGTACGCCAGGCCGCGAGCGGCCCAATAAGCAGCAGGAGGAGAGCGAGTACGACGAAGGTGTAAGGACGCCGCAGGGCGATCCGGACGATCGCAGTCATTCGGCAGCACCGCTTCCCCAGTTCCCATCCATGGTCACCGCCGTGGATAGTCCGTTCGTCACCCCTGAGCGGAAAATCTCCGCTGTGCAGCGCACCATACCCGCCCTTCCGCGTGAAACAACTCACAAAGGCGTTTTGATTCAGGCGCCCCTTGTTTGTTTGCCCAACATAGCCATGCGCTGATCAGCAAACAGCTATGCGAAAATGCAAACAGATAGCCCGCGACGTTCGGGATGAACTGCGCAGGTGCCGGCGAGCGGAAACAACGTCCGTCAGACCTTCGCCGCCGGCGACAGTCCCTCGAACATTCCCGCGTATGCTTTTGGCAGCGGCGAAGCCCACAGGCCGGACTTTGAGGTGACGAGCCGAAGTGCGACCAGCGCCTCGGCAAGGCGCGTAGCGGCTGACACGCCCTCGATGACCGGCAGTCCGTGATCGGCCGAGAGTTCGCCTGCGAGGTTGGCCATGCCGGCGCAGCCCAGCACGATGCCATCGGCACCGTCTTCACGGATGGCGGCGGCGATCATATCCGAGATGCGGCCGCGTGCATTGTTTGCCGGATCGTCGAGTGCGAGCACGGGGATGTCGCTGGCGCGCACGCGTGCGCAGCGCGCCGCCAGACCGGTGACCGCCAGATTACGCTCGATGATCGGAACTGAGCGAGCCAGCGTGGTTATGACGGTGAAGCGGCTGGACACCAGGCTCGCTATATGGAACGCGGCTTCGCCGATGCCGACGACCGGCGCGGCGGCCGCGGAGCGGGCCGCGTCGAGGCCGGTGTCGTCGAAGCAGGCGACGACATGTGCGTCGGCTCCGGACGCTTCGGCGCGAAGGATTTCCTCGATGACGCCCGGAACGGCGATGGCGCCATCATAGACACCCTCAATCGAGGTTGGGCCGGAACTGGGCTGCACCGCGACGATCTCGGTCGTGGCGCTCGCCGCTTGGCGCGCGGCGGCGGCAATCGTGGCGGTCATCGCCGTTGAGGTGTTCGGGTTGACGATGACGATGCGCATCCTCAGACCATACCCTGGCCGGCGTCCGAGCCGTGCCGCCGGCGGCGGCGTTGAACAAGAAAGACCGTCGCCAGCGCGGCGCCGATGACGAGGAATGAAATCGCCGTGGTCGTGGTGCCGAGCGCATAGATAGCTGGCGTGGTCACCGTCGTGGTCAGCGCCTGCAGCTGCAGCGGCAGCGTGTTGCTCGAACCCATCGCCTGGCTCGACCGGGCAACCTCGTCCCAGGAAAGTGTGAAGCCGAACAAGGCGACGCCGACCAGCGACGGCGCGATGATCGGCAGCACGACATGGCGGATGCTCTGCCAGGGCGTGGCGCCGAGATCGCGCGCCGCCTCCTCATAGGCGCGATTGAAACGATTGAACACCGCAAACATGATCAGCAGTCCGAATGGCAGCGTCCACGACAAATGAGCGCCGAGACCCGACGAGAACATATCCGCCGAGGTCGTGTAATTGTCCTGAATCCATTCCATGTTCATGGCGTCGCCCAGCGCCTTGATGCCGTCATCTAAAATGCGGAACTCAAGGGCAATACCAAGTGAGACGACGATTGAGGGCATGATCAGACTTGCGATCGCCGTGTAGAACAACGCCGACGAACCGCGAAACCGGCGGCGGAAGGCGAGGCCAGCCATCGACGAGATGACGACCGTGAGGATCATAACGAGGACACCAAGCATCAGCGAGTTCCACAGACCCTGGCTGATGTCGACGAGCCCGATGCCATTCCAGAGCTGAATGAACCAATGGACCGAAAGGCCATTCATCGGGAATGTCAGACCGCCCTCGGGTCCCTGAAACGACAGCACCAGAATGGTGATAACGGGGCCATAGAGGAACAGGACGAACAGCGCGAACACGCCGGCAAGCCAATAGAATGACGCGCGCCGCTTCTCGCTCATGGATCAGAGCTCCTTGCGGATATCGATGAAGCGGGTGAGGCCGTAGATGATGGCGAGCACCGCGCCGAGCAGGATCACGGCATTGGCGGCGGCGATCGGGAATTGCAGGTAACCGGTCTCGACATTGATCTCCTTGCCGACCGAGGCGATCTGCTGACCGCCCATCACGCCGATGGTCACGAAATCGCCCATCACCATGGTGATGACGAAGATCGAACCGATCGCGATGCCGGTTTTCGAAAGCGGGATCACGACATGGCGGAGAACCTGCCAGCCGCTGGCGCCGGCGTCGCGCGCCGCCTCGATCAGCGATTTGTCGATCCGCAGCATCGAATTGAGGATCGGCACGATCATGAAGGCGGTCAGCAGGTGGACGAATGCGACTGTCACCGCGAAGTCGGAGTAGAGCAGCCATTCGACCGGTTGGCTGACCAGCCCCAGCCCAAGCAGCGCCTTGTTCACCAGCCCGTTGCGGCCAAGCAGCGGAATCCAGGAGATCATCCTGATCACGTCCGAGGTCCAAAACGGGATGATGCACACCAGCGCCAGTACCAGCTGCATGGTGAGTGTGCGGATATGAAAGGCGAGGAAATACGCGATCGTAAAGCCGAGCACCAGCGTCACCGCCCAAACGATCAGGCAGAATTTCAGCGTCGACAAGTAGGTACCGAAAGTCGTGCACAGTTTGGGCAGGCCGCTGATGCAGCCATCGAATACGGCCAGATAGTTATGCGGCGTGAAGTCCGGGATGATCGAGTATTGATTGTATCGCCAGAAGCTGACGACCAGCGTGACAACGAGCGGCAGCACAAAGAAAATGAAGAAGACGAGCGCCATCGGTGACGCTTGCCAATACGGCGTCGAACGCGACGGCCGGGCTTTGCCGCGATCGCCGCGTTCGGGCACGCGCTTGGCAACTGTCTCCGAAACGGCGGCTTCGCTTAGCCGGGTTCCGGCCTCCAGCGTCACGCCGCGATGAACTGATTCCATTTGTTGATGAGATATTCGTTCTCGTCCATGACCGAGTTCCAGCATGCAATGCGACTCATGCGCGTTTCATAGGACCCGCCGTCGCGCAACGCGCCGGCTTTCTCGATCAATGTCCCGTTTGGTGCATGGATGTCCTTGGCGGCCGGCTTGCCTTCGTACCAATAATCCCACTCGTAGGGCTCCAGGAATTTCTGGGTGGTGGCGAGCACCGCCGAGTAGTAGCCCTGACGGCTCAAATAGGCGCCGGCCCATCCGGATAGGAACCAGTTGATGAACTCGTAGGCCGCGTCCTCTTTCTTTCCGGAGAGCGTACGCGGCAGCGCAAATCCGGAGCACCAGCCGCGATAGCCTTCAGCGAGCGGCACGTATTCGCATTTGATGCCCTTGGAGCGTACCGCCGTTACTGCCGGCGACCACATCGACTGGATGACCACTTCGCCGGAGGCCATAAGGTTTACCGACTCGTTGAAGTCGGTCCAAAAGGCGCGGAATTGGCCGTCTTTCTTGGCCTTGGTCAGGATATCGATGGTCTTGTCGATCTCGGCCTTGGTCTGGTTGCCCTTGTCGGCATATTTGATCTGGCCGGTCAATTCGATCGCCATGGCGGCGTCCATGATGCCGATCGAGGGTACATTGATCAGCGCCGCCTTGCCCTTGAATTGCGGATTGAGCAATTCCGACCAGTGCTCGATAGGCCGGCCGATGAGGTCGGGCCGGATACCGAGCGAGTCGGCGTTGTAGGTCGTTGTAATAAGCGTAAGCCACTCGGTCGGGGTCTTGGAGAACTTCTTCGAATGCTTGCCTTCGAGATAGAATACCTTGAATGGGGCGGTGCCCTGGCTGCCGATCTTCTTGCCGTTGATGACACCCTTGCTCAGGACCGTCGTAATCTCATCGGCGAGCTTGATCTTCTTGGCGTCCATGCCAACGAGACTGCCGGACGGCACCAGACTGGGCAGCGAGAAGTATTCGACGTCGACGAGATCGAACGAATCCGGCTGGGTGATGATCCGTTTGGTCACCACGTCGGTGGTCACCGGCACATATTCGATGGTGATCCCGAGGTCCTCTTTGACCTTCTTGGCGATGTCGGTCGACTGGTTCACGGCGGTGCCGAGATAGCGCAGCGACACCGGACCTGCCGCATGCACGGCGGGAAAGCCGGTGACTACATCGGTTCCGGCGAGGCCGGCGAGTGCCGCCGAGCCTTGCAACAGCGTGCGGCGGCTAACGCCGCGGCGTTTGATCGTGTCGGTCATTTCCTTGATTCCTTCCTCTTATGTGTGGATCAGCCGCGCTACGGCGAACCTGCAAGCTCATGCAGGTCAGCCGCATCCCAGGATATGGAAACCTGTTGGTCGATGGTGACCGGATGGTCGTTGAAATTCTGCTCGGCGACGAGCGCGGTGAGGTCGAGGTCGCCTTCGGCGCGCAGGCTGACGATGACAAAGACCCCTTGGTACTCAACGTCCCGCACAGTCGCCGCGAGGCCGCCAGGACCGCCCTGCAGACGCAACCGGTCGGCGCGCATGCCGTAGCGGCGGCCGTCGATCGGCAGCACATTGTTGCCGCCGATGAAGCGCGCCACGAACTCGGTGCGTGGCTTGTCGTAGATGTCGCGCGGTGCGCCAATTTGCTCGATGCGGCCGCCGTTCATCACCACAATCATGTCGGCGAGACCCATCGCCTCTTCCTGGCTGTGGGTAACGTGGATGAAAGAGATGCCGAGTTCGCGCTGCAGGCGCTTGAGTTCCGCCCGCATGCGGATGCGCAGGAACGGATCGAGCGCAGACAAAGGCTCGTCGAGGAGGAGGATTTGCGGGTCGGTCACCAGTGCCCGGGCGAGGGCGACGCGCTGCTGCTGGCCGCCGGAAAGCTGCGCAGGCAATCGGGCTGCGTAATCCTGCATCGCGACCAGACCCAGCGTTTGTCGGGCGCGCGCGTGCCGCTCCGCTTTCCGCATACCCTTCATCC
This sequence comes from uncultured Alphaproteobacteria bacterium, assembly GCA_963844545.1. GTDB lineage: Bacteria > Pseudomonadota > Alphaproteobacteria > Rhizobiales > Xanthobacteraceae > BOG-931. The sequence goes on from CAWJOX010000004.1 coordinate 205,542, forward strand.
GGAGCGAGAAGGCGACATTGTCGATGACCGACAAATGCGGAAAGAGGGCGTAGTTCTGGAACATCATGGCGGTGCCGCGCGCCGCCGGCGGCGTGTCGCCGACCGCCTTGTTGCCGATCACGATATCGCCGTCGCTTACGTCCTCATGGCCGGCGATCATTCTGAGCGTCGACGTCTTTCCGCAGCCGGACGGGCCCAGTAAACAACAATAGGTGCCGGCCTTGATTTTCAGCGAGATATGGTCGACGGCGACCGTATCCCCGTAGCGCTTCACCACGGAGGCGAGTTCCAGGTCGGCCGCTCGGCTCATATCGGTCTCCGGTGTCGACTGCCATTGGTTCGCAAGCGGTATGCCAACCCGCGGATATTTCGCTTCAGTGCGACGCTAAAGCCTGGCGCCGTGAAAAATTACACGGTCTCTGGGAGGAATCGCTGTGCCGGCGATGCAAATGCCTGTGCCGTGTTCAAACGCGTCGGGTGATGACCGATGAAGAGGCAGGCCTGCACAATCTTGCGGCACAATTTAGCGCCTTTTGAGGCTGCGCTGCATGTCAACCGATTTTCGACGATATCGCGTCGGATTGGATACGTCTAAGAGCCACCGACTTGCCTCTGCCGGTGCGTCTGCCAGTTAATTCGTCGGCTTTATTCTGTTGGCCCGTCAGCGGCCCGCCGACGCTTTCGTCAATGCCACATCAAGGCGGGCAGGCTTGAGCGGATTTTTGTGAGTACGCGTGTCTTCCAAAAAAGGTGCGGCCGGCTCCTGGGGGAGACTAATGCAGCATCAATAATGCCAAGCGTTTCTTAATGTCCGAGTACTATGGTCCCCGGAAATTCCCCACCGAAGGCAATCGATCAACGCGCTTCCACTCCTCGCTGGCAACAGCGTGCGCATAGCGTGACGCACTGCGCTCATCGCGCCAGTTCTTTGTCGCGACCAAGCCCTTTGTATCGAGACCGCCGTAGCGGCGCATCCAGGTCGCCCATGTGTGCCGGAAGGTGTGGAAGTTCACCCAGGCGAGGCGGTTATCCGTGGCGCGCCAGCCGATCGGGCGCCGTGCAGGGCAGGGCAGCGCGAGCGCAGCAAGCTTCGCACGGGTCAACAGGTGCTTGAGATGACCGCCCTGGTGGAACCGAAACACACGGCCACGACCTTCTGGCGGACGCAGAGCCCGCAACGCTGCGACCAGATCGGGGCGAAGAATGACGTCGGAACTCGATGCCGTCTTTCTCGCGCCTGGTCCACGCGGCGCCCTCGTCAAGACGCAGGTCATCCCAGCACCAAGCAAGCACCTCGCCCAGTCTCAGGCCGGTGTACAGCAGTACCCGCAACAGCGTGGCGAACTCGATATCGATTTGGTCCGCCGCAGAAATGATCGCGTTCGCATCTTCTGGCTTAAGCCAATCGGTGACGATGCGACCCTTCGCGCCCTTTGGCCGGCGAACCTTAATGTCGACCCCGGCATGATGCAGGATTGCTGATACAGGAGTGTAGACAGCCGCGTTGCGCGTCCCTGGCCCGGCGTTGGGGTGCAGCGCCGCGGCAGCCTCATCGATCGCATCCTGGTCGAGCTGATCGAGCGGCGTCTCGCCAAAATACTTGATGAGCTTCGCGACGTAGCGCTTCCGGCGTCCCGCTTCCAAATAGGCGATTGCGGCAGTCATAAAGGTAGCTGCGCCCCGCTTGGGCGGGACAGCCTTTACCTGATATTCGCCGCGCTCGATTTCTCCCTCAATGCGCTTGAGGAGGATACGAGCGACAGATCGCCTGTCAGTTCCGCAGCTCTTGTCCACAGCTCGCCCGAGGTACGTGCCGCGAATGTAGAGGTTCTTTGTTTTCGAGTTGCGGGGAGGGATGATCTTGAGGGGCACGGCAGGGCCTCGACAATCCGTTGAAGGTGGACTTCGGTGAATAACTTGGTGCGTCCGGCGGCGCCGAACAGCGGCCTATCAGACGCATCACGGGGGTTACTACGCAACCATCCTTGAAGCCATCGTGGAGTCTTGTGCAGCCGAGCGGCCACTTCGTCCAATGTATACACTGCCACTCGCCGTCCATCGCGATCAGGCGGCAGATTCGGAGCATTTGTCGACACAAAAGTTCTCCCTTGCCGGGCGCGAAGTACGCGCAACGGCGGTTAGGTCGATTTGTTGCTCCGTTTCGTATGAGCGGAGATTACTCGATCGGGAGGGGTGTTGTCTCTAACAACGCGAGATCACCGATCAAATAGTTCGTGCAGTGGTGGGATAGGCAGGAGAAAGCGCAGGGCTGGCGTTCGGACCTTAAACTTCGTTCCCTCAAGGAAACGAAGTTGATAGCAGGGGAAGCCGGCATTCCTAGCCGCAAAGTGATCCATAGCTGGCGGAAGATTAACCGGGATTTTGGTGGCTCCGTTCGCGCCGCGGAGGGTCATTAGAACCGGGTAGAATTCCGGGTAGAATACCCGGAAACCCCTGCGGCACAGGCACTTCTGCGCTGTGCGCGTTTGACGATGACCAGAAACTTATGCTAGACATTCGCTGCAACGCGCTGGGGGCAGATGCCGTAGACAAGGCATCCCGACCGCGGGGGGCCGGTCCCTACCACGGCCCTGCTTATGTCCGGATCAGTCAGCCGGACAGGCAGCAACATGGGTAGTAGGGCGCGCTGGCGGCGCCCTTGAATGAGGGCAGCATGACAAGTTTCACCAACCAGGCACGATCCACCGTTAATGCCGGCGACCGTGTCGTCTTCACCAGAGACATCCTCACCGGCCGAGCTGTAATTCCAGCCGACGACAGGGGTGTCGTCGTCCACGTCGACGAAGATGGTGTCGTTCTCCGACTCCACCGATACTACGAGGTGCTTCGCAACTGCCGGAACATGATCTGCCTCAATGCCGGGCAGGTCGCCGACTGCTTGCGAGTCAACCCGCCTTTGCTTTCGTTCGGCGCGTAATTTTTACTTCCCTGAAGCGCGACAGCCTCGCGCGCGCACGCGCGAGGAGTTGCCGCGGGCAATGCCGCCGGAAGTTCCATGTGTCTCTCCGGAGAGACACCTTGCTTCGCCTTGCCTGGTCCGCCAGTAGCCACGCCGGCTGGTAAATGCGCACTACGGGGCCCTTAAATTCGTGCGGCGCCGGTCGTGGCATCAACCATACCCCGCGGCGGTTTCAGCGAATGCTGGAGCGGGAACTAGGCTTCCTGTACGGCTCGGCAGCCTGCTGGCGAGCGACGCGCCTTCCCATTGGAAACCTCGCGCCGGCACGAGGTTCTTTCGTTACGCTCGATCGGCACAACGCGATCTCAAAGTGCCGCGCCCACCGGCGCCGAAATGGCGAAGTCGCGGCGGAGCTGATCGGCCCTGGCGCCGAGCAAATCGGCAAGGGTGCGAGCGTCGACGTGCGCAAAGCGCGCGGCCTCGATTGCTTTGGCGAGATCAGTCCGGAAGATTCGGAGCGCTTCTCCGCGGTCCTGGGGTGCCGGTTTCCACTTGAACATTGGGATTTGCTCTTAGCGTTTGGCGGTGTCGTAAGTGCCTGGCGTCGCATTGCGCCGAGCGTCTTGCGCAGCTTGCGCTCCTGCCTGATCGGTCACGCCACCATTCGCGCGCGCAGCGGCAGGCGGAGCGGAGCCGTATGTATCTACCAAAACGCTTGGCATGACGCCGCGGTTTGCGGCTGCTGTGTCGGCCGCGATGTCTCTGTAGGGCTTGCTACTCATCGGTTTTGCTTTCTGTGGTTTTGGTGCCCGTTGGCACCGGGGTTAAGAAGGTTGCCGGCACCACGGGGCGAAGAACCCGTCCGCCGGCTGTCGGTGTTGTTTGGTCGCAGCACTTGCCGACTTGCCGCGGGTGCCCTGGACGATGGAGGCACCGAAATTGGTGGGCACCCTCTCATGGGTAGGGGACAAGAGAGGGTGCCCGGATGATCGTCGGGCACTTCCTGGTGCGGGCCAGGTGGCACACGGGCGATCAATCTCGAAGCCTTACGGCAGGGCGCCGATGCCTGCGCCTGTATCGCCACCTTGGAACGGTGCCACGGTCGGTACTTGAACCGGAGTTGGGCTGCTTGCCTGTGTCGTCGTGGTGTCGCCACCACCAAATCCCTGTTCTCCGTCATCGGGACCGACAGCACTATTTGCAGCGCTCGGATTGGTACGGCATCCGCACTTGTTGGGGCACCACCAACACCAGCTCCGGCACCGCCGGCTGGGGCCGAAGCCAAAATCTCCATTGTGTAGCCGTTATGAATTGAGAAGCGATGCGTGATCGGCGTTGGATGTGGTGCCGGGCTGTGAACTGGTCGACGACGATGGCATGGTGCGTCCTTTCCTGTTGGCCAAAAGAAGAGGCCCGGCGCGAATGCCGGGCCCTCGGTGTGTGCCTCGATAGGGTGTAGCGGCTCAGAAACCGCCGCTAATGAGTTCTTACCATTTATGCCGTCGCCGCTCAGGATCGCCGGCATAGTAGTGCCCGAGCGTTCTGGGGTCTTTCATGCCCAGGTGCGCGGCCAACTCAAGCTGATTGATCTTCGGGGCCAAGTGGGCGGCACAGGCATGGCGTAGCTGGTGCGGATGCACCTTGAATTTGAAGCCGGCTTCGATGCCAGCACGTTCAACCATCTTGGCGAAGCCGGCGGGCGTGAAGGCATTGCCCTTGCGCTCGCTGGTGAAGATCGTGGCGCCGGGCTCCTCGGGCCGCAGGGCGTTCAACGCGCGCAAGTGTTCACCGCTTAGTGGATTGTAGCCGCTCTGGCCGCCCTTGGCGCGCCGCACGTAGAGCGTAGGATTTCGGCCACCGCGGATGTCATCCCAGGTAAGGCCGCACAGTTCGCTCGCCCTGAGCCCGTGGTGCCATGCCAGCTCGATCATGAGCGCGTCGCGCTGGCCGTAGCGATTGCCGCGGGCAGCCTTGATAAGTCGGCGGACCTGTTCGTCGCTCAGGTTCTCACCGGACGGTCGCATTTCAGCGTTCGGAGTCCGTGTAAGCCCCACTGTCCGGTTTACTCGCCTTGACGGCAGCTTGTGGACGGTCGCATTCATTGGCGTTTCGCCTCCTGATCCCACTAAACTGTCCGTAATCTACGCACATTCTGGACAGTTTCGCAAGTGGAATTGGAGGCTGATCCCGCCTATAATTGAACCATGCCTACGTCAGCACCATGGGATTGGCCGCCCGAACCAGGCGTTCATCCTTGGCATAGTTCACCAGAACGGCACCGGCGCCGTGCCGTTATCGACGTCGAGATCGGCGCCGCTCCTGCATCCCGGCAGCGCTCGATCGCCGACAAGGTCGCCGACACCTACTTCAAGGTGATGGTCGCGATCGCCAAGCTGGCCGTCGCCGCCTTCTGCCACCGGCCTGGTCTTGGGCTCGGTCTGGCTCAGCACCATCCTCATCAAGGCCGCAATGAATTGAAAAGCGGGACGTGCCGTACATCCGGGCTCCGCCCCGCTCACAGCCGGCCAGGGCGCTCAAACCGTTGACCGGCAATTTTATGGCGTGGCGGACTGCGAAACCGCCGATTTTGGTCGATGAAAAAATTTCAGGCGGGCGGGCCGGGCTAGGGCGGGCCGCTGTGCCTAGGTCAGATTTAACGACGAGTCGCTATGGGTTTTTGGCTAATGGGACTTCTTGCTACAACATCAACCGCGCGCTCGAAACGCGAAGTTCTGTCTTTTGATCAGGTTTTTGCAGCCATGTCACCTCAGCCGGTCAATCGCATAAGGCCTGATACCAAAGTGGATTTTGATCCGTCAAAGCTGGCGAACAAGCCTCACCTTATCGCGCTTCCGATGACGGTAATAGCCACTTGGGCGACTATCGATAGCATCATCGCGGAGCTGCTTGCCTACCTGATCAAATCAGACCTTGCCGTCGCTGTAGCTATGTTCCACGCAATAAAAAATCAGGACGCGCAGCGCCAAGCTGTATTAGCCGCCGCTGAAAAAACACTTACACCCGACGATCACAAGCTACTGAGCGCCATATGGAAGGCCAGCAAAGCTTCCCGCGATCGAAGGCATGAATACGCCCACCATCTTTGGGGCATACCGGACAACATCCCGGACGCCCTTGCTCTGATGGACCCGAAGGACAGCCTAAGAGAAAGAGTTGCCTTTGAGGAGCAAATGAACGCATGGCGAAAGCAAATGAGGCGATGGACGGCAACGCCGACAACGTTCCTCCACTACCACCAGCATCAATCACCGACCCCACCTCCCGATGCTCCGAATTATTCAAATGTTCAATGTTTCAGGAAGTCCGATCTTGATGATGATGTGACAGCTGCTCAAAAAGCCCTCCAATGGTTTCTAGACTTTCGGCGCGCGCTGTTTGACCCGTCCCAACAAGTAAGAGACGAAGCACGTCGGCGGCTACTAGCGGCGCCTCAAATTCAGCAATCGTTTCAGCCTCCGTCCAGCGGAACGCTGTTTTCACAGACTGAACCACAGCCCGGACTAGATCAGACTCCTTAATCGTTATTTCGGGCGCGCGAGCGTCTATCGGTGTAATTTCGTGATCAGACACTTTGAATACCCCATCGCCTTAACGGAACGCCAAGTGGATTTCCTGGCAGCGATCGGCTTCTTCTCTCAGGATCGATGCCAAATCGCCGTTGCTGACACCCATATTGGCTGCATTCGCGACCGCTGACTCGACGATGCAGCGAAATTCGGTACGGCTTTTGTCCTTGCCGAAGCCGAGCGTTTCTTTGAGATATCCGACGACTTCATCGAGGCGACGGCTCAATACGTCAACTTTTTGGTCGGTGGTCATTAGTCTCTCCAATGCTTGTGCTAAAAGTCGATGCAGGCCGGCATCGTCGGTATCTCAACCGGCGTCGCGCCGACTCTCGTCGCGGCGACGGTATTGGGCTTCGTGAAGTGGAAAAAAGCGCCCACGTTCGCCGCGGGCATGCTTGCGCGCAAACCACTCAGCGGGGCTCGGTCCGAACTCCGGGCGCGGGAACGGTACGGGCATCGCGAGCGGAATTCGAGGATCGATGCATGAAGCACGGTGGCAGTCCTCAATCAACTGCTGCTGCATATTTTTGCGGGTCTCGTCTCGCATCGTGGGGCCCTTTCAAATGGTCACGCCTGTTAAGGCGTCGCACCGCTCGATCTTTCGGACTCGTGCCCGCACGGCAGCCCGAACTGCGAGGAAGTATTCCGCCATCGCGGCCAGCTCGACGGCGTCGCAGTCAATAAGCCGGAGCCCGTTCGGCATGATCATCTTTTCAGGCGAGTCGCGCAGCGCTTCGATCGAGGGCAACAGTTTCGTGTGCCTGGGATGTCGGTGAAGAAGCTGGCGCTTTTCTTCTAATGATGCCGCATCGCGCCAGCGCTGATACCAGGCAACATATGGGGGATTATCGGCCATGATCCTGGTCCTCGTCGCCTTCCAGTAGCTCGTGGGCATCGTGCGCGAGGTCGTGGGCGACCTCGATCGCCAGCTTGGCTATCTCTCCGGCAACGTTGCGGCTTTCGACCGCGGCGGCAACAAGATCACCCATTGCGTGGGCGACGGCTCTGGCTTCATGAGCGGCGGCCCCGGCGAGGAATGATCGCGCGGGAATCGATGACGTCCCCAATTCTTGCCACACCGCGATATCGCTGTTGGAGCCGATCTCAGCTTCTTCTTTGCTGATCACCGTATATTTGATCGAATCGCGGAGCGTGCCATCGCGGAGCAACGGCTCGTCCGGCGCATAGCCTTTCTTTTCTCGATCGGCCTGCGTCGCCGGTGCCAGCTCGGGCCAGCCGTAATCGTATGTACCGATGACGCGGCGCGCTTCATGCTGAATTGCGCGAGCGCCAAGCTCAAGGGCGGTCTCTTTGGCGTGTTCAACGCCTTCGCCTAATTCTGCTTGAATAAATTTCGCGAACTCCAGCAACGAAAACTCTCGCATGGAATTAGCCCACGACGACGAAGTCGAACGTGCCTGCCGCCAACGTCGTGCTCGAGTTAACCGGCGTCAGCGTGACGGTAAAGCCTGATGCGCTTTTATTGGTGACCGACCAGAAGCATGCCTGCGATGGCGTGACGACGACGGCGAAGTTGCTCGGCAGTCTGCCGGTGCCGAACTGATCGACCAAATTGTTGATCGTGACCGACACCGAAGCACCGGCGCTCCCACCGGCCGCATTTGCGATACCCAACTCAGCGGCGATCGTTGTCGCTGCCGCTTGATTGTTGGTAAAAATGTTGACTCCCAACATGAATGTGATCCTTTGAAATTTGCTGATGAAAATGAAGTGCCTGGCTGCTGTTTCATGCAGCGCGCCAGGCACCGTTCGAGCGGCCCGCCCGAGCAAGACCAAGAGAGAGAGAGGTCGGAAAGGGCCGCCGAATACGATCAGTCGATAATTTTCGCCGCGGCGAGGATCGATTTCGTCACCATTCTCTGTTCGGGCGGCCGCCCTTTGAGCGCGGCATGGAGCTGCGTCGCGTTGGTTGCGTCCTCCAAGCTGATCCCGATGCGCCGCAGCTCGCCGAGTGCGAGCGCAAGTTTCGCGGCACCGGACGGCGTCTCGCCTGCGGCTGCGATTTGGTCGAGGCGACTCCCTGGTGACGTAAGCCGACTGCCGCTCGATGCAGCGGCGTTCACCTCTTTGCTTCCGGACGAGGCGAGCAAGCCGCACGCCTGGCATGCTGCGATGACGCGGTCGTGCCATTCGTGCGGGACGTTGGCTACGTCGAGATGACGCCGAAGTCGCTCAGTTGTTTCAGCGTTTCCGGCGATAACATTTTGGATGTTGATGGTCATTGTGGTGGACTCCTTGGGCTATGCCCTGTGCTGGCAAAATCGGGGGGAACGACGCGCCGCGCCAGCGCGTGGGCGTGCGTTTTCGATGTAGGTGATTAGCGTAGAAAGTCGTTGTTGGTCGGGATGATCACGCGGCTGCCGCCGAGACGGCGGGCCTCGGTCGCGGCGATGTCCCGGTCGAACAGATTATCCGGCATCACCGGAATTGTCGGGTGCAATTGCTTCACGACGCCGAGCGAGGCGAGTGTAGCGTTCCAAATGTCTTTGGGCTTGAGCATGTACCGGCCTCCGTTACATCAAGCTGTCGTTGTTGGTTTCGATCGTGATCCGTGGTTGAACAGGAACGACCGGCCGGCCGGGGTTGGCGTCGATTGGCCGGCCGTCAGAATCCAAGTTGCCGGTTCGGACAACGGAGCGGCGCCTGGCTTCGTGATACGGATCGCTCGTGTCGTACCGGTATCGATCCCAGTATGGCGTACCCGCAGACCATGAGATTTTGCGCAAATCGGCGTTCGCGCCGATCGAAACAGCGGCCCAGCAAGCCATCGCTAACGCGACGACGACATCGATTTTGTCATTCTGTTTCTCCTTCGTGATCCGCCAGCCGCGCGGCGTCTCGACCGCAACGGCATGGCCGACTGACAGCCGCATGGCATCGTCGCGGTAGAGGATGAGATTTCGACCCTCGATTAGCTCGAAAAGATTCTGGCTCATCAGAGTCAAGTTCCCGGAGCTTTGAGGAAACTCCTCAACAGTGATGCCAGCACGGGTCAGTCGCTGGCTCGTGGCCTGCATTTGCCACGGGTCAAAGATTACTCGGCTGATGTTGAAGCGGTGCGATAGGTCAATGATTGTCGCTTCGATGGTGGCCTCGAAATCAAGCGGCTCATCTGGTGTCGGTTGAAATACACGGTGCGATACTAAGCGCGCACGCTGCGCCGCTTGGTCCCATGTGACCGCCACGATCGCCGTGCTGTCACGCTTTGTACTGGCGTCGACGCCCACATAGATCGGGAGATCAGGATTGCTGATCAGCGGTGTGGCCTGCGGGTCGATGCAGGCATCCCACTTTTCAAGATCAACGAAACTGGCCTCGCTGGTGACGAACCTGTTTTGGATCATGCGGAGAAACTGATTAGCCCGAAGGCTGCTCCGCATCTGGTCCAACCAACTTTCAGTTTGCCAGGGCGCGATCGGTTCGTGGTGCCAAGCCATCAGGATGCCGTTGCCGGCACGCAGGCTCTTGCCGACTTCGGGCTGCGCCAAGCCGCGTCTGTACAGTTCCTGCAACAGCTCAGACTCGCCTTCAAATCCCGCGTAGGTAACGGTCAGCCGGCAGGCGATCTTCCGCGTCGGAGGCGGCACCATTTCGTCCCATAGTCGCCGACTTCGTTCGCTCGTGAAGCCCCACAGCTCATCGAAAACAGATACCGTAGGGTTAGCGCCGGCGGCGCCGGTGTAGTCGGAGGCGATGGCTGCGATCGTGGCGTTGCCGAACACCTTGGAGAATGTGATCCGGTCTTTCAAGATTTCGGTGGCTGCCTGTTTCAGTAATGGCGAGGCTTCAACAATGCGGCTAACCGCCTGGAACACTCGCGACTGGGCCTGCTCCAGATCATTGGCAAGGGCGTACCCCTCTGCATAGCGGCCGCCGAACAACAATACGGTGCAGAGCATGTGGATCGCCGCGAAGCCAGTCTTGCCGGATTTCTTCGGCGCCGCGTAGACCTGCTCTGGATAGAGCAACCGGCCGGCGGCATCGGTCTTGAAGGCATATCCCAGAAAGTCGCGTTCTGCTGGCAGCAGCTTAAACGGTTTGTTGGTCTCCGGATCGTGCAGCACTTCCTCGATAAAGGCGCAGGGATCACGTTGCCATCGCGTCAACGACGATGACGGTGCTTTGGCCATACGCTACTCGCTTCCTTGTTGCGACTTTTCCCAAGCCTCGGCCCAGGCATCGGCATCAGTCTTGGGCGGTGCCAGTTTGTCCAACGCGCGCTCGGCGCGAGCTGCGGTCGACTCCAACCTGGTCACCGAATTGATCAGCGCCGCGCTCGGACTTTCGCTTGCAAGCAGGGCAGCGCGAAGCGCCTCGGCACCGGCGACCAACTCGGCAACCTTGAGACACTGGGCTTCGACAACGGTTCGACTGGGCCCAGTGCCATGGCTTGCTAGGAGGGCGCGATACAGGGTCTGGACGCGACGGCTTTTATCGCGTGCTTCGGGTCCGTAGCGGTCGCCGCGATCGACGCTTTGCGTGAGTTTTGACTTGGTCGCCATTGCCTGTCCTTGATTCTTCGATAGCTGCCCCAAAGCGCCCGCAAATCGCCCGGCGGGCGGACGCGGGTCGCCGAAAGGCGTTCAAAAATCGCCCCGGCCGTCGCGTGTGCGCGCAAAGGAGTCGCGGGCCGCTATTTAGGCTGCGAGGAGGCGGACATTCACCGCGCAAGGCCGGCCATCACGGCCTTCGCCGAGGTCAAAGCTGACTCGTTGATCGCGTTGCAGGGTTTCGACGCCGATCAAGCTGTTTTTGTGAACAAATACGTCGCGGGCGCCGTCATCGGGTGCGATGAATCCGAATCGGTCGAAAAAGACAACGGTGCCCGTTGCGGTTCCTGTTGCGGTCATAGCTTTATCCTTTTTCTGTTGTGGTCGCGACCGCGTGCGTTCGGTCGCCGGTGTTTGCTTGCGCAAATGGTTTGAGAGCATCTGATCAAATGACATTGGCGGCCTGTCTCGTTTCGTCTGTGGATCGGCGTTCGATAAGTTTCCTGCCGATCTCGGCGGCCTCATCAATTCCAACACCGTTGCCGGCGGCGCCGCTTAATGCTGCGACGATGGCCGCGATATTCTTCCGTTGCGCCTCGGTACGGTCCTGATACGGAACCGCGGCAAGGACGCGATCGATATGTCTGATCTGTTCGCGGAGCTTATGCGTTTCTCGAAGCGCCAGCTTCCGCAGCTCGGCACTGTCGGGTGCCCAACGGTAGTCATACCGTTCGATCGGCGCACCGACTTTGTAGAGCTGATCACAATCGCCGCGAGCCCATTTGCGGATCACGATGGCGACCGCCCATGACGGCACGTCTTCAAGCGCCATGGCGTAGAACTCGATACGCGCTTCCGCCGCTTCTGGTCCGGCGTCTCGCGCTGGCTTCGCCAACAGCAATTTCGTGACGAGACCCAGCGTGCGCTTGCCGCACTCGTCATGGTTCAGCGGCGTCAGCTCGAGCAATGCCGCGAGCTTGGTCTTGTGATTCTCCAGAGCGGCGCGCTGCTGAGGTGTCGGCATCAATTCCTGGCGCAGTACCAGCGCGTCAACGAGCTTCCCGGTTTCAAGGTCGACCTGATTATTGGTGACCACCGCGTCATGCAGCGTCACAGCCCACGTCGGCAACGCCGGCGCCGGATTGGCTGGCGACGGTACCGGCAGCGGCTGGATGGTGGCGAGTTGTGTTCCGGCCATCGATGCCTCCTACGCCGCCTTCGCGGTATTGGGGGAACCGTATGTGCGCTCGTAGATGCGATTAGCCGCCTCTACCGTAGAATTTCGCTTTGATCCGGATTGCGGCTGCGGTGACGGCGCCGGCTGGTCGTTCCAGCGTTCGCTATTCAGCCATGCGGCCGGCCCCTTCCAGTACTGGTAATCGACGGGATGGGCCGCGACGTAACGCTTGAGGCCGTCCATGATGGCATCGAAGGGAATTCCGCGCTTCCGTGCCTTCACGTAAGCTTCGCTGGCTTTCTTCCGGTCGATCCTGTTCGGGTAAAGCGGCCAGAATTGTTCATTGAATTCGACGTCGAAGACATCGCGCGGCCGCGCCTGGTTCTTTTTGGGTTCCACCTTATTACGGTTCAGTGATGGTTCTATATGTGGTGCACCTGGTGCACCATCTACCGGCACGTCCTGCCCCATGTATGGTGCGTCTCCTGCACCATATGGTGCGTCAGATGCACCATCATCCTGCACCTCCTGCCCCATATCCTGCACGTCGTGCACCATGTCGAGATGTAGCGTGATCAGATTGCTGCGGCGGTATTTGGTGCCGTCGAGGTATTGCGCGGCGCGACTGAGCAGCCCACGACGTTCGAGATCGGCGAGAGCTGTGCGAATGGCACGCTCGCTCAACTCGGTTTCGGCCTTCAACGTGCGAAGGAACGGCCAGCACTTGCCTTCGTCGTTGGCTCGATTGGCGAGTGCAATGAGTACGGTCTTGTTGGTGGCACTTCCGGCTTTGACACGGTAAGCGGCATCAATCGCGGCGTTGCTCATGGCCGCAACTTTGGCGCGGCTTCGATGTACGTGGACATTGGCGCAATCCATTATCTTGACCATCGGCATGTTGCGTGTGCCGAAGGTTTATGTTGCCCGGAGGACGCCGAGCGCTGTTTTGGTTTGATTGGTTTGCTGTCCGGGAAAAGGCCGGCCCCGGTGAGTGCCAGAGCCGGCAAGTTTGCCAAAACAGCATTCCCACCGGAGATCAACCCGGCGAGCTAGGAGCTGGCGAGGGCCAGCAATAAGAGGCGCCGTTTGCCGGCGCGATTTATCTGAGCTTAAGCCAAAGTCGGTGCCATCGTCGGCACGAAGTCAGGCCGACCGAACCGAATTTCCGGCTCGTAGTGCCCGCGGATGACGGTGAACTGATCCAGTACGGTGACGATCTTGACGTCGCCGCTCATGACGAGAGATCGACAAGCGCACCTGCGTTGGCCTCCAGGTCGCCGCTATGAAGCCAAAGCGCGAGGTCTCTGGAGCTAAACATTGCCGCCATTTCCGTTACTGCCTGGTGGCGGCCATGCGCCGAGAGCGTTTAAGCCGGCGGTGATCACTTCTCGGGTCATTTGCCGGCCAGAGCATCCTTGGTCCCGAGCGAGGTGCCTGATCGCGCTGTACACCGGTCGAGGCAGTGGGCATGTGAGTGTGCAGGTCCCGTCGTTTCCAGCTTCCTGGTCAGGCGCGGTCGATGACGGCAGCGATCCGCCGAGCGACGCCAGGCCGAGGCTGATCACGTAGTTCACCATCTCCTGGTCTGACCGGCCCCGTCTAATCGCGAGCTTGTGCACGGCGTCGGAAACCTGCGGCGATATCCTGGCGCGCATGTTGAACCTCTCGGATGAATAGCGATCTGATCTGGACCGGCGCGGGCAAAAAAATACCGCCTCAAAAAGGCGGCTCGTAGAATTCGCGATCCGTTTTCAGACCCAGCGCGCGCGTGCTGCACGCACGACGGTCATGGCAAGGACCCAGCCAGAAACAACTTCGGCGCCGGGCTTGGCCTCGGCGCCGCGATCCTGAAACAAAAAGCGCCGGCGAAAGTCGCCAGCGCATGCCTCGTTCCGAGGTTGACGTTTGTATAGCCGAGAATCGGGGTTCCTGTCTACCTCTTTTTTCGTGTCCGCCAACTTTTTGCTCAAGCAGCTTTCTTCCGCGGGACGGCATCGGTCCGCAGCCGGTTAAACTTCCGGCGATCGGTAACGATCTTCCCTTCCTTGTCGAGATGCGGCTGTAGCGCGACTTGCCCTTCCGGTGACGCCGCCCAGCGCTCAAGCTCGGCGGGGTCGCGAGCAATACGACCATTAGCCGCCTTGAATAGTTCGATGAGCTTGCTTGCCTGGGCGACTTTCCTCTCCGCTAGTATCTTTGCTTTGATCTTGTTCGGCATGTTCCCCTTCCTTCGGCGCCTTCGCGCCGCCCCTTCCTTCGCTACACGGTTAGCTAATCTGCCGATGGCCTCCTCGCCATAGCAGCCGCGCGGCAACATCATCGTCGCGCACAGAAAAGTTTTGCGCGACTCGGCGGTGCCGGACTAGAGCCCTTGGGGCGACTCCAGGTCCGCTAGCGCCTGATCGCTGCGCCGCAGCACCTGGGCTCCCTGCCGCAGCAGTACCTGCCGTCCCGGATGTTGGGCGCACATCAGGACATGCAACGCGCGGGCAACATCAAGCCGATGCTCACGCGCAAGCTCCAGTTCGATGCCGCCGCCATCCGCGTCGTCGTAATAAAGATCGATCGTGTACTTGGCGCCCGCCTTCGTAAGCAGCCCGAGCTCGGCTGCCATCTTGGCGACCTCGCCGATCGAGCGTAGGAGAAAGGTGGCCGCGTAGGCGATGCTATCGCCGCGCGCGAGCGCTTCCGTGAGATCGCGCTTGTCCAGCGTCGACCAGCGCTTGCCGGCGTTGCGCTCGCTGCGGGGCCTCACTTCGGACGGCATTCGACGCGCTCCAAGAACAGCACCATCCGCAGCCCGATAGCTGCACCGTCAATATCGCCGCCGGCAGCAGCAGCTTCAATGTCTGCCGCCACCTGGCGCCATGTCGACAGCTCGCGACGATCAGCCGGCAAATGCTGCATCAGAGTCCGCACGTCGGCGAGCGTCGCAAGCATCATGACGTCGGGGATGAGAAGCGGCCGCGGCAGTCGGCGTGACCAGTTCTGGCGTTGGATCACGAATGCACCGTGCAAAAAAGGCCCCAGCGTGTCTCGGCGCCGGGGCCTTCCGAGTAGGCCGGCGCTCAGACAGGCAACCGGCAGCACCATCGTTAGCGCCGAGCGGTTATCGAACTCTCATCATCCGGGAATAAACGGCGAACATATTCCCCGGATTTTCCCCACCTCGACACGTCAGTTTCGTGCTTCGTTCCGTCGCAAAGCGACATGACCGAGGTGAGAAAGCCACGTTAAATCAGTATTTCTTCGATATGAAAAAGGTGCGGCCGGCTCCTGGGGGAGAGCCGGCCGCGCGAACCCGGTCTGGGGACGGGGAGGGGTGGGGATGTGACCGGGGTCGCAAACTCCTTTCAGATCGTCAGCGCGCGGCTGCGGTTGCCGATGCCGGGTGCGGTTCGCCGAGTCCGATCCACACATTGGGATCGGCCTGCGACTGGCGTTTGACGAAGCGGTAGCCGGTGTCGGACCACAGCAGGATCTGATCGTTCTGGTTGTCGAGGACGTACTCGCCCTTGTTGGTCTTCACGGTGAGGATGGCGTGGCCGTCGCCGCGATGGTCGCGCACCACCGTGATCAGCAGAGCCTCGCGCGGCCAACCGGCTTGCATCAGCATCCGGCGCTTGAGCAGCACATAATCTTCGCAGTCGCCGTAGCCGTCGTCGGGATAATTCCAGCGCTCGACCACGCCCCAATGCTCCATGTCGGTCATCGGCTTGACGTGGCTGTTGACCCAGAGATTGACGCGATCGAGGTCTTTCCACGCTTGGGCGGACAGCATCACGTCGCGCGGCTGCGATGGCGTGGTTTTGCACTCCGGATCGTATTCGATGCAAAACTCGACCCAGCCGATCGGCGCTTTCGCGGTTTCGCCAAGCGAAATGAATAACGGCCGTTCGTCGGCGCTGCCCGCGGTCGGCATCGCCAGCGCGGCGAGCGCGATTATGGCCGCGGCTGTGCTGCGCCTGACAAACGCTTTGGTGCGCGAATTATTGGCACCCGAAATCATGACCCCTCTCCCGTCTTCTTGGGGTCACGTTTCTCACAAAGCTTTTTCGCGGCCGCTAAGTTGAGTGCTGCAATTTGAAGTAAAACCGTCTAAACAGTTGGGAAAATCTCCGGCGATATCGCGCTTAACTTCCGCTAAAATTTAACTGCTCAATTTTGATTCAAATTGCGCGCGTGCGCCGAACGGCCGCAACAGCAAGCGTTCTCTGCTAATAAGAGCCGCTCAGCCCGCGTGCGCCATATAGCGCGACGGCGGCGATGGAAGTCTGGCGCTTCCCGCGACTGTGGAAAATTTCCCGGTTTCGTTTACCCGGCACTGACGTTGCCGGGAGAATGGCTCGCCTCAGCCGTGATCGCGTCGCGGGCGCCGCAAGGCTCCGCGGGCCGCGGCGCGCGGTCGCGGACGGGAACTTGCTGGCCCGCAAGGCGGCCTGTTAAGGTTGCCGAACGGAGCCAATAAGGCTCGCCCCGAGCGTGTGGTTAATCTCGGGTTGAACAAGATCGCAAATGGAGGGACGGCCCATGAAGGTCACGATGTTTCATTTCATGCCCTATCGTGATCTGCCGGAGAGTTTTCCCGGCGACCTCGCATCGGCATGGGTTGATGCGCCGTGGTGGGAATACGGTGACGCCAACAAGGTCACCGACGTTTACAACTGGTCGATCGACGAATTGATGCTGGCGGCCAAGCTTGGCTTCGACGGCATCGGCACTAACGAACATCACCAGAACCCTTACGGGTTCATGTGCAATCCGAACCTGTTCGGCGCCATCCTGGCCAAGATGACCCGCGATCAGGGGCTGGAGAACGTCGCACTGGTGCAGCTTGGCGCCACGGTCGCCGCGACGTCGCCGCCGATCCGTATCGCCGAGGAATATGCGGTGCTCGACTGCATAAGCGGCGGAAGGCTGATCGCCGGCGTGCCGCTCGGTCTCGGTTGTGACGCCAATATCAGCTATGGGGTGACGCCGATGGACCAGCGCGAGCGCTGGCGCGAAGCCATCGACCTCATGCTCAAGGCGTGGACCGCGAAAGAATTCTTCGCCTGGAACGGCAAGTATTATCAGCTGCCGAAAGTCAATTTGTGGCCGCGGCCGGTGCAGGATCCGCATCCGCCGCTGTTGGTGCCGGGCGCCGCCAGCTCCTCGACCTGGGATTATTGCCACGACCGCAATCTGCCGTACGCGTATCTGAGCTATTTCGGCGGCAAATCGGCTGACAATGTCATGGACCGGTTCTGGGAGCGGGCCGCCGCCAAGGGCAAGGACGCCAATCCGTACCGCGCGTCATTTCTCCAGATCGTGGCCGTTGCCGAAACCGATCGCGCAGCGGAGGAGCTGTACGCCAAGCACGTCGAATATTTCTATCACAAGCTCCTGCATCAGCCGACCTACCAGATCGCCCCGCCCGGTTATTCCGACTACAAGAGCCTGCTGAACATTCTGAAAAACGGCAAGAACTTCCTGCAATTCGGCGACCTGTCGATTGAGCTTAAGCCGCTCAAGGCCAAGGACATGATCGACAAGGAGTTCGTCGTGGTTGGCAGCCCGGCGACGGTACGCGAGAAGCTTGCCGATATGGCCAAGCGCCTCAACGTCGGCCATCTGATGGTCGCGCTGCAATTCGGCTCGATGCCGCATGCGATTGCCAAGAAAAATATCGAGTTGTTCGGGCGCGAAGTTCTGCCGCATCTGCAGAAGATTTGGGAGGACAAGCCGTGGGAGAATCATTGGTGGCCGAAGAAGCTGCGCCAACGTCCGGTGCGCCAGCGCGAAATGGCAACCGCCTAAGGTTATTCAACGAACCCCTGTTCGACGAACCTCCGCCGCGAACGAATGCCAGCAACAAGTTGGATGTGAAACATGGCTACGCCCAATATCCGAACGATCCCGATCCGCCATTGTGATTTCCAGGCCAAGGTGAGGCTCGGCGGCAGCGGTCCGCCGCTTGTTTATCTGCACGCGGCCGGTGGTCCGATCTGGGACCCGTTCGTCGAATGGCTGACCGAAAGCTTCACCGTTTACGCGCCGCATCATCCGGGTACCGGCGAGACTGCGCGTGACTCGATTTATGGCGTCGAGAGCTTGTGGGATCTGGTGCTGATCTATGACGAAATCTTCGATGCGCTTAACCTGCGATCGGTGCCGGTCATCGGAACTTCGTTCGGAGGCATGATGGCGTGCGAGCTTGCCGCGCATCGTCCGGATCGCGTGAGCAAGCTGATCCTGCTCGACCCGATCGGGCTGTGGCGCGAGGATATTCCGGTCGCTCCCTATATGCTGATGCCGCCGGAAAAATTGGTCGCCACGCTGTACAAGAATCTGTCGTCGGAGCCGGTCAAGCAGGCCCTGCAAATGCCGGACGATCCTGATCGAGGCGGCAACCGCTATTGCAGACCTCGTTTGGGCGCTCGGCGCGACTGGCAAGTTCGTCTGGCCGATACCGGATAAGGGTCTGAAAAAGCGCATTCACCGCATCAAGGCGGACACGCTCATCGTCTGGGGCGAGGACGACGCGCTGGTGTCTTCGGCTTATGCTAAGGAATTCGCCGTGCGGATCGCCAATTCACGGGTTGAGATCGTCAAGGATTGCGGCCACGTCCCGCAGGTCGAGAGGCTCGACGTGCTCAAGCCGATCGTCGCCAGATTTCTTCAGGTCCAGCGGGTCGCTGCGGCGGTCTAAAGAGGGAGTGCAGGTATGTCGCTCAATAATTTTGTCTTGCCGCCGAAATTCGAGGAATACAAGGAGCGTTTCAAGAATTTCTACAAGATGGAACGGCGGCCCGACGGCGTCATTCTGGTGCAGGCCCACACCAAGGACGGACCGATCCAGCTCAGCGTCGAAAACCACCGCTCCGTCGGCCAGATGTTCAAGACCGTCGGCGCCGATCCCGAAAACGAGATCATGATCTTCACCGGATCGGGCGACGAATTCATGATGGATGCCGATCCGGAAGGCTTCAAGCTGGAGCAGGACGATCTGGCCTATTGGGCTTACGAATACGCCTACAAAGACGGCCGCATCAACGTCAGCTCGCTGGTCAACGATCTGGAAATTCCGACCATCGGCGTGATCAACGGCTCGGGCTTCCATACCGAAATGTGCCTGATGTGCGACATCACGATCGCCGCCGAAGACGCGATCATTTACGATTTGCACTACGACATCGGTTCAGTGCCCGGCGACGGCATTCATAGCTGTTTTCAGGAATTGCTCGGGGTCAAGCGCGCCGCTTATGCGCTGCTCACCGGGCAGGCGATCGATGCCAAGACCGCGCTGGAATATGGCATGATCAACGAAATCCACCCGCGCGACAAGCTGATCGAGCGCGCTTACAAGATCGCCGATCACATCATGACCCAGCCGCGCACGACGCGGCGAATGACGACCCAGATCGTGCGGCGGCCGTGGCGGCGGCAGATCACCGACAGCCTGGATGGCGGCTTCGCGATCCAGATGTTCGCCCACCTCGCCAAGAACGCGCCGGCGCATGGCCGCAAGCACATCAGCGATGTCGTGGCTTACGTGCGCAAAGGGAAGCGCAACAATTTCGACTAGGGATGAACTGGCACGCTAACAGGTCAGACAGTGGTCGACATGCCGACCCGTTTTCGCCCGCGTCGGCACTGACGACGTTAGACGGGGGCGTAGGAACCAGCGGATGTCTCAACTGTGGGTACAACTGGCACTGGCCGGTTGAGTGCGAGACCGTTCCAAGCTGCGGCGACGATATGTTGCGAGCTGAGGCCGTATCGGTTGAACAAAAACTCTCGGCTGCCCGATTCTGCGAATACGTCGGCGATGCCGATACGGCGCAACGACACGCCGACCGCAGCCTCTGCGAGGGTTTCGGCGACTGCGGACCCCAATCCGCCGATGACAGTGTGGTTCTCCGCGGTAATTACAATTCGGCTTTGTCGCGCCGCAGCGACGATAGTTTGCGCATCCAAAGGCTTGATCACTGGCGTATTGATCACGGTTGTATTTAAGCCGTTTTGTTCAAGTGTGTTTGCGGCCGCGAGAGCGGCGGGGATCATCATGCCGGCCGCGATAATGCAGACGTCGCTGCGCTGCGACCCCCTCAATACCTGGGCTTTCGTGAGATCGAGTTTGTGATCGTCTGTAAAAATCACCGGGTTCTCACCGCGTTTGAGGCGTAGATAGACCGGTCCGGGATGATCAACGATCGCGGCGACTGATTGCGTAACCTCGGTGGCATCGGCAGGGTCTACAACGGTCATGTTCGGTAGCGCGCGCATCAGTGCCACATCCTCGATGGCCTGATGGCTGGGCCCGCCGGGACTGGACAAGCCCGGCATAAAACCGACGATCTTTACGTCGAGGTTCGGATAAGCGACCGACATCGCGATCTGATCGTAGCAGCGTCGGGTGCAGAACACCCCGAACGTATTGACGAACACCACGTGGCCAGCGCGTGCGAGACCGCCAGCGATACCGATCATGTTCGCTTCGGCCATTCCGGCATTGATGAAGCGGTCGGGAAGAGCATCGCGGAAAATGTCGGTCTCGGTCTGGCGGGTCAGGTCCGCGCCAAGGCACACAATGTCCTGACGCTTACGCGCCAAAGCCAGCAATGCCTCGCCATATGGCTTGAGAACGGTTCGATAGGGCGGCTCATACAAGGGCAGCCTCCAATTCGGCGGTCAAGGCGCGCTGCAGTGCATCGTCCAGTTTAATAAAATGACCATCAACGGTCGGAGGGATCGAGCGTACGCGCCCAAGGATGTCCGTGCGCGCGATGACGACAAGTGGCTCGGCGTCGTTGGAACGACTGCTCAAGGCAGCCGACAGAGCATCGATGTCGTGACCGTCGACGTCGGCAACACGCCAGCCAAACGAAGTCCACTTCTCCGCTAAAGGCTCGATCGTGGTTACGGACGATACCGAGCCATCGACCTGTGAGTTGTTGGCATCGATAACGACTGTCAATTGTCCCATGCGGTGGCGGTGGTGCGACGCAAACATGGCCGCCTCCCAGACTTGCCCTTCTTCCATCTCGCCGTCGCTGAGAAGCGCGTAAGTGATGCGATCGTCACCGGCTAATCGAGACGCGAGCGCAAAGCCGATAGCGCCAGACAGGCCTTGGCCTAAAGATCCGCATACCAGGTCAGCAACGGGAGTACGCTCCGTGCCAATTGCTTCCAACAGCGCTCCGTCCCGGCCGTAACTCGCAAGGTGATCGGCTTTGAGGAGCCCAACCTCAACGGCCGCCGCATAAACGCCAATGACGTAATGGCCGGGTGATATGATGAAACGATCCCAGCCCAAGCGAAGAGTGCTGCCAAACAATACCGCAAGGATTTCGGCAGAAGACAGGGCTTGGCCGAGATAGCCGAAGCCCTGAATGGCAACCATCTGGGTGGCGTGAAGACGGATGCGGGTCGCCATACGACGCACATCGAGACTGGACTCCGCGCCCATGCAAGTTTCCTCCCGCCCACTGCACAGGCGCATTTTCCCAGCGCGGCGAATTGCGCTAACGTGTGTACGCCAACGCTATTTAGGTCTATGGGACTAAGTCAATTGATTTAGACCAAACATACTTGGCCACCCACGCCCCGGTCGCGATTGGTAAAATCGGCGCCGGCGACCCAGGTATCGAGCACCTCGATCGTGTCGCCGTCGAACGCCACCATGTCGGCGCGAAAGCCGGGCGCGAGTTTGCCGAGCTCCTGACCAAGACCGAGAAATTCCGCCGGATTGACCGACGCAAAGCGCAATGCGTCGGTGAGTGGGATACTCAGCAATCGGACGCAATTGCGCACCGCGCCGGCCATGTCGAGGCAGGCGCCGGCCAAAGTCCCGTCCGGTTCTCTGGTGCAGCGGCCATCGCGCACGACGATGGTTTTGCCGGCAAGCTTGAAAGACATTCGCGTGCCGCCGACTGGAGGCATGGCGTCGGTCACCAGGATTGGATGGCCTGCGCCGCGAAGCGCCAGCCGCAACATGGCTGGCGCAACGTGAAAGCCGTCCACGATCAGCCCATACCAGGCTTGCGGCGTTTCCAACGCCGCCGCGATCGGTCCCGGCTCGCGGCTTTCCAGCGGCCGCATGGCATTGAAGAGGTGCGTGAAGCCGATGAGCCCCGCAGCCATTGCCGCTTGCGTTTGCGCATACGTCGCTACCGAATGGCCAAGCGCGACGCGCACGCCGGCAGCAGCGAGCTTGGCGATGAAATGGGCCGGCACCTGTTCGGGAGCAAGCGTGACAAGAGTAACGCCTTGGCGCGGCGCGGCGAGAAGTGCGAGGTCTTCTGATGTCGGACGCCGCAGCGCCCGGGGATCATGAACGCCGGGCTTTTCCGGCGACAGAAACGGACCCTCGAGATGAATACCGAGCACGCCGTGCTCAACGCCAGCCAGCAATTCCGCGGCGGCGAGCGCAGCCGCCATCTTTTCCAGGGTGTCGCTGATCAGCGTCGGCAACAGTGCGGTCGTTCCGAATTTGCGGTGCGCGGCGGCGATCGCGCGCATGGCTTCGGGGGTCGGCGCGTCGTTCAGCAACACGTCGCCGCCGCCATTGACCTGGATGTCGATGAAACCCGGCGCGAGCCACGCGTTGTCCGGCAATTCGCGAATCGGAATAGTGCTCGCGACGTTGTCGCGTGGTACGACGGCGCCAATCCTGTCGCCATCGATCAACACGGCCGCATCCGAATGTGTGGCGATGCCGTCAAAAACCCGGCGCGCAGCGACGGCAATGACGCTTCCGCTCATCGGGTGCGCGTCACCTTTTGCAAATGCCGTGGCCGCTCGATGTCGGCGCCACGCTGCGCGGCCAGGTCGACCAGGAACGCGTAGAAACTTTGGATCAGACAGATCGCGTCGGCATCGGCTTGATCGGGCGCGAGCGCCGGCAAACGGCCGGGAATCTTTTCGCCCGGTTCGGCGACGAGCACGTAGGCTCCCTTGCGGCGCAAATCGGTCACGAAATCGCCGAAACCGGAGGCGGATTCATCGGCCGGCGTGAATACGAGCATGGGGTAAGTGCTCGATATCAGCGCAATCGGACCATGCTGAAACTCGGCGCTGCTGAACGCCTCGGCGTGCAGCGCGCAGGTTTCCTTGAGCTTGAGAGCTGCCTCCCGCGCGATCGCCAAAGTCGGGCCTCGCCCGATGGCGACGAGACTATTCGCTTTGGCCAATGGCTTTAGCGCGTCGCTCCAATCAAGTCGCGCCGCTTCGTCGAGGCGGTCAGGCAGCCGCTCGCACGCCCCGAGCATTTTAATACCGCCGCTCCACTGTGCCGCCAAGCGCAGAACGGCGGCAAGCGAAGCGATAAACGTCTTCGTCGCGGCGACGCTGAACTCCGGACCGGCAGCCATTGGCAGCACGACTTCAGACGCGGATGCCAAGGCACTCTCCGGCTCATTGACGATGGCGACTGTTAGCGCCCCCGCGGCCCGCGCCGCGCTGGTCATTTCGATGAGATCGTCGCTCGATCCGGATTGTGAGATGGTGAGGAGCAGTTGACCGCGCAGGCGGAGAGGTCGGCGATAGATGGTGGCAATGTTTGGTGCCGCCGCAGCCACGGGAATACCGACGTGGCGCTCGATCAAATGCTTGGCGAAGGCCGCCGCATGCGCGGAGCTGCCTCTTGCACAGGTAACGACGACATCCGGCGGCCGACCGGCGAGCCGAGCGGCAAGTTCGGTGAGCGGCGCAGCAAGGTTATCCGCTTGCCGACGCACCGCCGCGGGCGCCTCGCCTAATTCCGCCGCCATGCCGGCGCCGAACCTGGTCATGTCCAAGTGCTTTCTTGGTTTCTTTGTCGGCTTGCCGCGGACATTACGCTACGCGCGCCAGCGATTGCGCGGCCGAGCGCGCGACTTGCAAGGCGCCTTGTAAGGCATCGCCGGATGGTTCGACCAGATGCGATTTGGTTGTTTTGGCGAGAAAATTTTGCAGGAACGGTGCACAGCCGCCAGCCAAAGCCAATCGCGTGGCTCCGACCTCGACGAGCCGCGCCGCAAGTACGTCGATGTGGCGCGCGGCAAGCTCAGCTAATTCAACCGCGACGACGTCACTCCGCGCGGCATAGTCGAAGACGAGCGGTGCCAGCGACCCAAAGTCGCCGGGAGAAGCGGTAGCGGCCCATCGCACGATGACATGCGGGTCGTTGTCGAAGTCCGCCGCGATCGCACGCAAGAGCCCGGTCCAGGCAAGGCGGCCGTCAAGCGCCCAAAGCACTCGGCGTAGCGCTTCGCAGCCGAGCCAGGCGCCGCCGCCTTCGTCCGAAACCGGCAGACCCCAGCCGCCGACGCGGAAGGTATTTCCTCGTATTACCGCCCAGCCGACGGTGCCTGTGCCGGCCACAATGACACCGCCGTCCCGTTGGCCGTGTGCACCGAGGCAGGCGGCGTGCGCGTCGGTAATGATGACGGCTTTGCGGAACGGGTGCGGGTTGCTCTGAGCAGCGGCGAGGTAGCTCGGCTCGCTTGCTCCCGCCAAGGCCAGGCAGGCGACAACTCGTGCTAGATGTGAGGGCGAAAGGCCGGCTTGGCCAAGCGTTTGCGTGGCGGCGTCGGCGACCGCGGAGAAGCTCTGCTCGACACCAAGCCGGAGGTTGGCCGGACCGGTCGCCGCCTCGCCCAGGACCTCGCCGGAGAAAGCGCACAGCCGGGCGCGACAGCTGGTGCCGCCACCATCAATGCCGAGCAGGAGTACGTGAGCGTCCACGCGAAAAGTTCCTCCGTCAGTAGATCGCCACCGCCTAAGTTAAGAACCAATTGAGGTCGAAATGGTTTGCTCGTGCGACCGGAGCCAATTTTACCGGCCTTGGTGACTGCGATGGATACCGAGCGTGCCAGTCCCCGCTATTCGGATATCGATCTGTGGGAACCGGCGGACGTCCTGCATGCGATGATCGAAGGGCAAATGGCGGCCGTGGCTGCCGTTCGCGCCGCAATTTCCGCCATCGAGGACGCGGCCCGCGCGATGGAGGAGCGTCTCGACCAGGGCGGACGTTTGATCTACGTGGGTGCCGGGACTTCCGGCCGGCTTGCGCTCCAGGACGGCGCCGAGCTTATCCCGACTTTCAACTGGCCACAGGAGCGGCTGTTGCTGCTCATGGCCGGCGGCAAAGACGCGCTCCTGCGGTCAGTGGAGAACGCGGAGGATAAGACCGATTACGCCGCGATGTTAATCAAGCAGCACCGGATCGCGGCGCCCGATGTCGTGATCGCGGTTGCCGCAAGCGGGACGACGCCGTTTACGCTGGCGTGCTTGCGCGAAGCCAAACAGCGCGGCGCACTGACGATCGGCATCGCCAACAATCGCGATACTCCGATTTTACAGGAAGCGGACTGTTCGATTTGGCTCGACACCGGTCCGGAGCCGATTGCCGGCTCGACGCGCATGAAGGCCGGCACCGCGCAGCGCGTCGCGCTCAATCTGTTGTCGTCGCTGGTCATGATCCGCCTCGGCCGCGTCCACAAAGGACTCATGGTCGACGTACAGGCGACCAATGCCAAACTCGCACGCCGCAGCGAAACCATTCTGCGCCGGCTTACCGGTCGTGGCGAAGCCGAAGCCGCCGACGCGCTCCGCTGTGCGGATGGCAACGTGAAGCTCGCCGTCTTGTTGCTGCATGGCTGCAGCATCGACGAGGCCGCAAGCGTGCTCGACCGAGCCGGCGGGAGGTTGCGCACGGCGCTCAAAAATATCGGCCATTATGACGCCGGGGCGGAACCAGCCGAGCCCGACGTACTCACTATCGCTGAAGAGCTGCCGTCGGCCGTTGGCCACGACGATTGACCAGACATCCGAAGCGCCGCCGCTTATGCGCCGCGGATCGCGTCTTCTAGAAAATCCTGGTGCTGCAACCGGGTAAATTCGATGGCGAAGCCATCATCGAGGTAGCGCACGACGCGGCCGGGCACCTTGCCCAGTGTGACCAACGAACCAATCTGCGGGCGCTGGTCACTCGTGATGGCGGCGCCCGACTGCGAAACGTCGACGACACGGCAGCTGACGTTGACGCCATTGGGTAAGATCAGCGCGGCAATCGGATTGCGCGGGACGATACGGCCATGCCGGCGATCTTCGGGCAGCCCAAGAATGTGCCGATTGGCGAGCCAGGTCAGTTGCGCCGCAAGCTTGTCGCGTTTGCGCGTCGTCGCCGAGATCGTCATCGCGAAGCCGTTCTGAAACTGGCGCGCCACGTGACCTTCCAGCCGGCCCAGATGGTCGACATAGGCGATGACGCGTTCACCGGGCTGGGCGCTCACGGAGGCGATCACGGCCATGCCGCCGGGCGACATATTCAGCACCTGACAAGGAAACTCGCGCCGATCGGGCAGCATGTAGCGGCCCAACAGATCAACGCGCACGCGCTGAAAGCGGCGCCGCTCATCGCTGAGCGCACGCAATCCGGGCTTTTGTTCTGCAGCTAACGCCATCGCTCATCTGCTTGCCGTGGCACGCGTGAGCGTAGGTGCGTGATCTTAATGCCCCGTTAGTTGCCGTTAATTTGCGTTGTTTGGGTTTAGCCTATGCAGCGCTGGGTCCGTCCTCATTATTTGGCTTGTTGGCCGGAACGGCTCCCTGTCCGCCTTCGTAGACCATCAGACCACGCCGCAGGCGTGGTGTCATAAAGCGCGGCAGCAGCCGTCTCTCGAGTTCCGCTCCGACATGGCGGCGTCCTCCAAGCGTGAGTGCGCCGATTGGGCTGACGCCCAGCCACGGCGGAACTTTGAGCGGAGCCAACACGCCGATCGCCCGCGCGAAGCTCGGCCGTCGTGTGCCCAGCGGCAGCAACAAAAGCTCGAGTTCGATCGGTTCGCCGTTGGCATTTTGAGCGGTGACGCCGGCGACGGTTCCCGTGCATTCGTCGATGAGAATTGCCAGCAGGCTGCCGATGATCGGCCGGCTCGCAGCGCTCCAGAGATCGACGAAAGCTTCCCCTTTGATCTCCCGGTCGAACAGCGCACAGACGCGGGTCCCGGCAAGCCGGATCGGATGACCGGCACTGCGATCGAGCGCCAGGATGAAAGCGTCGCTCAGCACGCCGCGAATGGCGCCGGGTTCGATTTCGGCCCGTTCCGGTGCCGGGCGGGTTCCGCGCTTTTCCTCCCAATAGGCGTAAAGTTCGCGGCTGGCGGCATGTTTCATGGGTCGGTCGCTCCCGCACGCGAGTCTTCCGCTGCGTCAGACTGTCCCGGTTTGAGACAGCAATCGCTGGGTTCGGCCGTGCGCTAGGTGTTGGAGCAGGGCGCGTGCCGCGGCCGCTTTTGGCGTCTGGCGCAGCGGCGGCAACACTCAATTAATCCTAACAAAACGTTGACGTTGGCGGCATTGGCGTAGCCGCTTAGGGTACTGCAACCAATTGTTACGCGCCGTCGGCTGCTCGGCAGCGTTTGCGGTAAGGGGAGGCGAGGGATGTAACCACAGCTGGCGGCCTTTCACGAAGCCGCCGAAGCAATCAGGGCGAATTTAAATATCACCCAGTGCGAGCTGTGGAATCCCCGCTAACTGCAAAGGGAGGGCTCATGTCCTCCCTTTTTCTTTCGTCTGCGCCGGCGCCGGCGCTGCCGTGCACTGCCTTGCCGTCGAGACGATCGCGGCCTATGTCGGCGGGGTAGGTCATGTCTTGGTGAATCAGCGCCCAGAGCCGATGTTTAATGTGCCGGCCGTCGTCGTGGGGACGATGGTTGTCCTCCTTGCTGTGCATGCGTTGCGTATGCTGGTGCTGACCGATGCTGAGGATCAGCAGTTCCTGCTGACCTTCGCTTTTATTCCGGCGCGCTATGACACCGATCTGTTGCTCGGTGATTCCTTCCCTGGTGGATTTGGCGCCGATCTCTGGACCTTCTTCAGTTACGCTTTTATCCACGCCAATCTCATGCACATCGGCCTGAACCTCGCGTGGCTGTTGCCGTTTGGCGCCGCGCTCGCGCGTCGTTTCGGGGCTTGGCGCTATATCGGCTTCATGCTGGTAGTTGCCGCCGCCGGCGCATTCGCACATCTGATCACTCATCCGGCTGCGATGGTGCCGATGATCGGCGCGTCAGCCGCCATTTCCGGGGCCATGGCGGCGGCGTTGCGCTTTGTCTTGCAGAAGGGTGGCCCGCTTGCGGTATGGCGCGGCGAGATTAACGGCGATGCCTATCGCGTGCCGGCGGCGCCGCTCACAGCGACATTACGAGACCCGAGGTTTCTGATTTTTCTCGTCGCCTGGCTGGGGCTGAACGCTCTCTTCGGCTTGGGTTCAGTTTCGATAATTGGCGAAGGCCAAGAGGTCGCTTGGCAGGCGCATATCGGCGGTTTTCTCGCCGGGCTTTTCCTGTTCAACGCGTTCGATCCGGTCGCGCCCAGGCGGGAAGTCGACGCCGGACGAAGCGGTTAACTCCCGGTGGGGGATATCTTCAAGTTGCACCATGCCGCCGCCGCATTCGCGTGTTATATATGTGGTTAGAGTCAGCGCTGGTTTTTATGGGCGATCCAAGCGAGACTCGACGCTGCGCCGCAACATCGAAACGCTGCAACATCGAAACAACGGCGCAGGCAGCCGAGGACGGGCCACCCGCAAGATGGTCCGCCGGTGCAAAACCCGCCGATGGAACCCGGCGCCGACCGAAAACATAACCTTCACGTCATGTTGCGGCCCGCTCTTGCGGCCGCACGTTGTGAAGCTAGGGAGGCTACGATGACTGTCGCTATCATTCTCGCGGCCAAAGGCCGCGAGGTCGTTACCGTCGAAGCCGTCGCAACTCTTGCCGACGCGACGCGGCTTCTTGCCGAGAAACGCATCGGTGCGGCGCTTATTCTCGGCGCCGACCATCGCATCATCGGCATTATCTCGGAGCGCGATATCGTGCGGGCTCTAGCCGAAGGCGGGGCCGCCGCGCTCGATGCCCCCGTGAGCCAAACGATGACCCGCAAAGTTGAGACTTGCAACGAGAGCGAGACGGTCGCGAGCATCATGGAGCGTATGACCGCTGGCAAGTTTCGCCACATGCCGGTAGTCGATCAGGGCCGATTGGTCGGTGTCGTGTCGATCGGCGATATCGTCAAGCATCGGCTCTCCGAAATGGAGCGCGAGTCGGTAGCGATGCGCGACTACATCATGACGGCGTAAAGGGCCTCTCTGAGCCTGTTTGCCGCGGCAGTTGATCGTGGCATCATAGTCCCGCTTACGCGGCAATGGAGGCGGTCATGCGGGGCGTTGTTATTCTCATCGCGGCGGCGATCGTCGCCGCGGCGCCGGAAACCGCGTTCGCGCAGATCGCCACGCCGAGCGTGCCGTCCACATCCGCGCCGCCGTCGTCCAGCGTCACGTCCGCCGTCACCAATTGCATGATGACATGCAATGCCACAGCCGCGAGCTGTCAAAGTAGCTGTCTGGTACCTGGCCTGTCGCTGACGTCGCCGACAGTAACGCCCAACAATGTGACGCCGGCCACCAATCCGACGGCAAACACCGCGTGTCAGTCGAACTGCACGACGACACAGCTCACATGTCAGACGAACTGCTCCCGCCTGCCGCCCTCACAATAACTCGCTTTACCCGTGCCAATTCGCTGCGAAGCGGTCAGCCCAGAGCGGCGATAGTGTCGGCGATCGGTTCCAAAGCCTTCTCGGTGGCAATTTTGCCGGCTGCTATCGCTTCCGCCGCGCGATGGAATTCGAGCCAGCCGATATTGCCGATGTGCGGGGTGATGTGGATATCGGGCGGGTCGCCGGCTAGCCGCATGCGCGTCAGGCGATCCTGCATGATGTTGAACGCCTCGATCATGACAGTCGTAAATCCGGGCCGGGCGTCGTTGGCGAGGATTTGGCGCTTTAGCGCCCGTTCCGCTCCGAATATGCCGCCGAGCCCGAGGAACGCCTTCCGCGGCGTTCCCGGCGGAGGCTCCTGCGGTAAATCCTCGGCGTCCGAGCCATGGCTCGCGATCGTCGCGCCGCGCGCGAAGCGATCCGCGTCAAGATTGACTGCAATCACCACGCGCGCGCCGAAAGCGCGTGCCGCCGATACCGGTACGGGATTGACCAGCGCGCCGTCGACCAGCCAGCGTCCGCCGACGCGCACTGGGGGAAATATTCCCGGCAACGCGTAGGAAGCTCGCATCGCCAACGCCAACGAACCTCGCGTCAGCCAGATTTCGTGACCGGTCCCCACTTCGGTGGCGATAGCCGCAAAGCGAACCGGCAAGTCTTCGATGGCAGTTGTGCCGACCGCCTCCGCCAATTGTTTTGCCAACCGTCCGCCCCCGATCAGCCCCGAACTGCCAATTCTGACATCGAGATAGCTAATGATCCGGCGGACCGTCAGCGAGCGCGCCCAGGCTTCCAATTCATTCAATTGGTTGTAGGCGTAACAGCCGCCTACTAGAGCGCCGATCGAAGTGCCGACAATGATGTCAGGGATGATCCCGTGTTCGATCAGCGCGTGGATGACTCCGATATGGGCAAAGCCGCGCGCTGCGCCGCTGCCAAGGACCAGTCCGATCAAAGGACGGCCTGGCTTTCCCGGAACGGGCCTGGATCTTACGTCTGTAATACTCACGGGATTCCTCATTTCCCCGCGGCGGAGGACGGCTTTTACGGCCATCCATGATCGGCCACGGAACGAAAGGTAACAAGTTGCTAGCCATATTATGGTGAAAGCGGCATCGATTGCATTGGCCAAAAATTGCCGTGATTAGGATCGAAGAAATTCGCCATGCTTGGGTGGGGTTTAAGGCGAATTCGGCGCGGCAGCGCGTGGCCGATTGCCTTAGTTTTCCTCTTCATTGCTGCGGTGCAAGCTAACGCCCAATCGCGCGATTTGATGTCACCCCAAGTGACGGCTCCCATGCCGCTTACGCCCGGTACCGGCTCCCCGGGCGCTACTATTGTGCCAATGGCGCCGGTATCTCCTCAATCAGGTCCTCCGGTCGCGCAGTCATTGCCGATGGCTCCGGCCGGACAGGTGGCGCTCGCGGTTTCCGCCCGTTACGGGCATGACGCCCCGGCGATTAGCGGTGGCCTCATCTGGCGCGTTTATACCGCCAAGCCCGATGCGACCGGTGTGTTTCGCTTGATCAAAGAGGAGAAAGCGGCGGCGCCGACTTTCGTTCTGCCGGTCGGTAATTACGTCGTCTATGCGAGTCTCGGACTGGCCGGTACGGCGAAGGCGGTACAGCTGCGCGGCGAGCCGGTTCGCGAAGTTTTCGAGATTCCCGCCGGCGGCATCCGCCTCGAGGGGCGCGTTGGCGATGTCCGCATCCCCACCGGGCAGATTTCCTTCGACGTCTATAGAGGCAGTCAATTTGATACGACGGAGCGCCGCCCGATTGCCCAGGGCGTCATGACCGGCGACGTCGTGCTGTTGCCCGAGGGCACTTACTACATCGTCTCGAATTACGGCGACGGCAATTCGGTGGTGCGTTCCGACGTGCGGGTGCAAGCGGCCAAGCTGACCGATATCGTCGTCACCCATCGTGCTGCGGTCATCACTCTGAAACTCGTCAACGATCCGGCCGGCGAGGCGCTCGCCAACACCCAATGGACGGTGCTGACGCCGGGCGGCGACGTGATCAAGGAATCGATTGGCGCCTTCCCGCGTGTCGTACTCGCCGAGGGCGACTATCACGTGATCGCGCGCAACGAGGGCAGGACCTTCCAGCGCGACTTCAAAGTCATCACCGGCGTCGACGGCGAAGTCCAGGTGCTGGCGCATTAAGGCGGCGCCCGTCGCGCGGCCGAGGCCCCAAGCGTCACGCGGCCTTCTTCAATCGCCGCACGTCGGGCGGCACGGCTTCCTGCGCCAGCGCGGCAAGAGCAGCATCGAGAGCCATGCTCTGCTGTTTGTCGCTGCCGAGGCGGCGGATCGAGACCGTGCGCTCGGCGGCTTCCTTTTTGCCGACGACCAGCAGCGCCGGGACTTTCGCCAGCGAGTGCTCGCGCACTTTGTAGTTGATCTTTTCGTTGCGCAGGTCGGCCTCCACCCGCAGACCCAAACGATGCGCCGCGGCAATGACATCGCGCGCGTAATCGTCGGCATCCGAGGTGATGGTGGCGACGACGGCCTGGAGCGGCGACAGCCACAGGGGCAGGTGCCCAGCGTAATGCTCGATCATGATACCGGTGAAGCGCTCCAGCGAACCGAACATCGCCCGGTGCAGCATCACCGGCGTCACTTTGTTTGAGTGCTCGTCGATGTAAAATGCACCGAGCCGGCCCGGCATGTTGAGATCGACCTGCACGGTGCCGCACTGCCAGTCGCGGCCGATGGCATCGCGCAGGACGTATTCGAGTTTGGGGCCATAAAAGGCGCCTTCGCCCTTGTTAAGCGTCCACGGCCGGCCGGACGCTTCGAGCGCCTGCATCAGAGCTTCTTCCGCCTTGTCCCACACGGCGTCTTCGCCGATGCGCTTGTCCGGCCGGTCGGAGAATTTGATGCGCACATCGTCGAAGCCGAAGTCGGCGTAGATCGACAGGATCAGATCGTTGACGGCGAGCACCTCGGCTGCGATCTGCTCCTCGGTGACGAAAATATGCGCGTCGTCCTGGGTGAAAGCGCGCACGCGCATCAGCCCGTGCAATGCGCCCGATGGCTCGAACCGGTGCACCTTGCCGAATTCGGCGATCTTGAACGGCAGATCGCGATAGGATTTCAGCCCGTTCTTGAAAATCTGAATGTGGCCGGGACAATTCATCGGCTTGATGACGTAGGTGCGTTCGTCCTCTTTGCGCGGCTCAACCAGGAACATGCCGTCGCGGAATGTCGCCATGTGGCCGGACGCGACCCATAACGATGAGTCGATGAGCTGCGGTGCATTGACCTCGGCATAACCGGCATCTGCCTGACGCCGGCGGATGTAGTTCTCCAGCGTCTGGAACAGCGTCCAGCCTTTGGGGTGCCAGAACACCGAGCCTGGGGCTTCTTCCTGGAAATGGAATAAATCCATTTCGCGGCCGACCCGGCGATGGTCGCGCTTTTCGGCTTCCTCGATCTGCTTGAGGTAGGCGTCAAGCTCTTCCTGTTTGGCGAACGCGGTGCCGTAGATGCGCGACAGCATCTCGCGGCTCGAATCGCCCCGCCAATAGGCCCCGGCAGTCTTCATCAGCTTGAACGAATTGCCAACCTTGCCGGTCGAGGTCATGTGCGGGCCGCGGCACAGATCGAACCAGTCGCCCTGCTTGTAGATCTTGATCTGCTGGTCCTCGGGGATGGCGTCGACCAGTTCGACCTTGAACAGCTCGCCCTTGTCGCGGAATACTTTCTTCGCTTGGTCGCGCGACCAGACTTCCTTGGTGAAGGGTTTGTCGCGGGCGATGATCTCGCGCATCTTTTTTTCGATGGCGTCGAAATCCTCCGGCGTGAACGGCTGGTTGCGGAAGAAATCGTAATAGAAGCCGTTCTCGATCACCGGCCCAATGGTGACTTGCGTGCCCGGCCAAAGGCTCTGCACCGCTTCGGCCAGCACGTGCGCGGCGTCGTGGCGGATGAGTTCCAGCGCCCGCGGATCGTCGCGGGTCAGGAACTCGACCTTCGCATCATGCTCGATCGGATCGGCAAGGTCGGTAAGCCTGCCGTCCAGCGCCATCGCCACCGTGCGCTTGGCGAGCGACGGCGAGATGCTTTTGGCGATATCGAGGCCGGTTGTATTTGGCGGGTATTCCCGGCGCGCGCCGTCGGGAAAGGTCACGGCGACCATTTTCTACTCCTTTTGCTCACTCGCTGCCTACGAACGCAGGTAAGCGTGATGGACGCTATTTAGCGCACGGCACGTCGAAGGCAAGGTATGCGGCAGTGCAACATGACCCATGCAATGCCTTCGGCTGTTGCGCGCAGAGGCTCTGCCTATGTGCCTCTTTGAGGGGAATAGCCGGTGTACAGCGATCCAAGTCGTTGTGCCTGGACGTTGCCAACTTTTGGAGCCCCCAATGACCCCCAAAACGCCGATGGAGACCTTCCACATTCCCGGCACGAACCTCACTCCTTCCCGCATCGGACTTGGCACCTGGGCGATCGGCGGTTGGATGTGGGGCGGCACCGACGAGGCCGAATCCATCCGCACCATCCACGCCGCGCTTGATCGCGGCATTACGCTGATCGATACCGCGCCGGTCTATGGTTTCGGCCATTCCGAGGAGATCGTCGGCAAGGCTTTGGCAGAAGGCGGCCGCCGCGCCGGCGTTGTTCTCGCCACCAAGGTCGCGCTCAACTGGAAGGATGAGCAGCCGTTCCGCGACGGCAGCCGCGCCCGGGTCATGAAAGAGATCGACAACTCGCTGCGCCGGCTGCGCACCGACGTCATCGACCTCTATCAAATTCATTGGCCCGACCCGAACACGCCAATCGAGGAAACTGCCGGCGCTATGGCCGAGCTGTTGCAGGCGGGCAAGATCCGCGCGATCGGCGTGAGCAATTTCTCGCCGGCGCAGATGGACGCTTTTCGCGCCGTGGCGCCCCTGCATGCGGTGCAGCCGCCTTATAATCTGTTCGAGCGTGCGATTGAGGCCGACGTGTTTCCCTATGCACGCCGCTACGGACTGGCGATGCTGGCTTACGGTTCACTTTGCCGCGGGTTACTTTCGGGTCGCATGCGGGCCGACACTCACTTTTCCGACAGTGACTTGCGCGGCAATGCCGATCCAAAATTCAAGCCACCGCATTTCGCCGAATACCTTGCGGCTGTAGCCGCGCTCGATCGTTTTGCGCAGGAAAAGTTCGGGAAACGGGTAATTCACTTGGCGTTGCGCTGGGTCCTTGATCGAGCGCCGAATACCATTGCTCTCTGGGGCGCCAGGCATCCCGGCCAACTCGATCCGGTGGGCGACGTTCTGGGCTGGACAATCGACGCTGCCGCGATGGCGGAAATTGATCGTATCGTGGCCAAGCACGTGCGCACGCCGATTAATCCGGACTTTATGGCGCCGCCGGTCCGGGCCGCGGCGTAACCTTTCACGCCGCGTCGCGCGGCATCGCGTTCGCGCCGCGCCACCGTGCATAGCGCCACGGCAGGTACCACCGCGCCTTCCCTGGAAGTTCGTCGCAGACGAAGTCGAGGCCGTGGGTGCCCCAAGGGTGGCAACGGAGCAGCCGGGCAAAAGTCATCCAGCCGCCCGCCCACAGCCCGTAGCGTTCAATGGCTTGGTCGGCATAGTCCGAGCACGTCGGCAGATGCCGGCAGTGGAAACCGACCAGCGGCGAGAGCGTGTAGCGATACGCCTTGATCAACCCGCGGCCGGCGAGGCGAGGGGCGCGGCGTGACCTATCGAACAGCTGGTCGAGCGACATGGGCCGTTTGTGGTTATGGATTCCGGACAACCGCCCCTCGGTTTCCGGAATGACAAAAATCATTCCGCCGCAGCTTTAGCGCCGCGCTTGGCCTCGATCTGGCCGATGGCGTCGACCACGGCGTCGAAAGTCAGCATTGTGGAGGCGTGGCGGGCTTTGTAATCGCGTACTGGTTCGAGCACCGCAATATCGGCCCATTTTCCGGCGGCGGGGGGCGCACCGTTCTCCTTGAGCATCCTGCGTACGCCTTCACGCAGCGCCCGTAATTCGCCGGCGGTCGAACCGACGACGTTTCGCGCCATGATTGAGGATGACGCCTGGCCGAGCGCGCAGGCCTTCACCTCGTGGGCGAAGTCGGTCACCTTGTCGCCGTCCATTTTCAAATCGATGGTGACCGTCGAGCCGCATAATTTTGACACCGCCTTCGCCGTGGCATCCGGCTCCGCGAGCCGCCCGATCCGCGGAATCGTTCCGGCTAACTCGATGATGCGGCGATTGTAGACGTCGTTGAGCATAACAGGCAGGTGTGTCGGATAGGGCGTTGGCGATGTGTTCGGCCGCGTTAGTGCGCCGACGCTCTATATATGCAACAGACGCCTGGTGCCAAAGCCCCGCTAAAGTGGTTGAAATGACCGACCGATATGCCTGACCGGACACCATTCGCGCCGCCCGCCGCGGCCGCAAGCCTCGAAGAGGGCACAGCGCTGACGCCGAAGTTCGACGCCGACGGACTAGTCACCTGCGTCGCCACCGATGCCAGCTCGGGCGAGGTGCTGATGGTGGCGCATATGAACGCGGCTGCGTTGCAAAAGACCATCGCCACCGGCGAAGCCTGGTACTTTAGCCGATCTCGCGGTGCGCTGTGGAAGAAAGGCGAAACCTCCGGCCACACCCAGCGCGTCGTCGAGATGCGCGTCGACTGCGACCAGGATGCGGTCTGGATCAAGGTCGAGCAGGCCGGCGGCGCCTGCCACACCGGCCGCCGCTCGTGTTTCTATCGCGCGGTGCCACTCGGCAAACCGGGCGCGGTAACGCTCGAATTTCGCGACGAACGCGTGTTCGATCCGGAGGCAGTTTACCGGGCCAAAAGCTAATCAGTTTCCCGGTGACAAACTCGTCGTTTCAGAGCGCTGTCATCACCTGGTCATCAATCCCGGATCGAGGCCGGGGTTAGTATCATGGCCGATCCGAACTCGCGTTGAGAACCTTCCGTAAGCACAGGACTAAGGCCGGTGCCGCCGTGACCTGACGATCAACTTTACGAGATCGATGGCTCGTTTAGCAGACGGCGCTGTTGAAAGAGCGTGTTTGTCCATAACTCCAGCATCTCTCGCAGCACGGAGCATTCATCATGACCGAGCGCTTGCTCTTTCGTGAACGCCGGCGCCATCGCGCAGCGATTCTTGCAACCGTTTTGTTCTCCGTAGTCTTGATTGCAGCTACGCCAGCGGTGTTTGCTCAAACAAATTCGGTCGGTGCGCGAGCGGACGCCTGCTCCGGCGATAACGGCGGCATCACGCTTTCCCAAGGCTTCTGCGCGACCGTTTTCGCCGACAATCTCGGGCACGCCCGTCACATGGTGTTTGCGCCGAACGGCGTGCTCTACGTCAACACCTGGAGCGGCCGCTATTATCGCAACGACAAGCCGCCGGCTGGTGGCTTTCTGGTGGCGCTGAAGGATAGCAAAGGCAACGGCCATGCCGATGTGATCGAGCGCTTCGGCGATGGCGTCGCGCAAGGCTCGGCGGGCGGCACCGGCGTCGCCTTCTATCATGGCGGGCTCTACGCCGAACAAAACGACAAGATCATCCGGTATCCGCTGCCCCCGTCGGCCGTCGTGCCGCACGAGCAACCCCAAGTCATTCTCTCCGGCCTGCCGCTCACCGGCGACCACCCGATGCATCCGTTCATCATTGACCGGGA
The DNA here is from genome assembly GCA_963844545.1 of uncultured Alphaproteobacteria bacterium. Taxonomy (GTDB): domain Bacteria; phylum Pseudomonadota; class Alphaproteobacteria; order Rhizobiales; family Xanthobacteraceae; genus BOG-931. The sequence goes on from CAWJOX010000004.1 coordinate 242,917, forward strand.
AGGGCACCTGTACGTCGACCTCGGATCAGCGACAAATTCGTGCCAGATCGAAAACCGGATCGCCAACTCGCCGGGTCATCAGCCGTGCATCGAACTCAAAACCCGCGCCGGGACCTGGCGCTACGAAGCCGACAAGAAGGATCAGCATTTCTCGGCGGCGGAACGCTACGCGACCGGGCTGCGCAACGGCGAAGGATTCGCTTTCGATCCTGCGGGGCGGCTCTTCGTCACGCAGCACGGCCGCGACCAACTCTCGCAGAATTGGCCGAAACTCTACACCTCCGAGCAAAGCGCCCAGTTGCCGGCCGAGGAGATCGTCGAGCTCAAGCAAGGTGCCGATTACGGCTGGCCGGAGTGTTATTACGATGGGCTTCAGAATAAGCTTGTGCTCGCGCCGGAATATGGCGGCGACGGCGGCAGGAAAGTTGGCGTCTGCGCCGAGAAAACAGCGCCGGTGGCCGCGTTGCCGGGGCATTGGGCGCCAAACGATCTGTTGATCTACTCCGGTAAGGCATTTCCTGCCGCTTACCAGGGCGGCGCGTTTGTCGCCTTCCATGGTTCGTGGAATCGCGCGCCCGAGCCGCAGGGCGGCTATAACGTCGTCTTCCAGCCGCTCAAAGACGGCAGGGCATCGGCGAACTTTATCGTCTTCGCCGACGGATTTGCCGGTGCGGTCAAAGAGCCGGGCCAAGCTGCATTCCGCCCTTCAGGCCTGGCGATGGGACCGGACGGCGCACTCTACATCTCCGAGGACACGCGTGGCCGCATCTGGCGCGTGACTTTTCATGGCGACGCCAATGCGCAGGTTACACCGGCGCCGACGCCGAAGATGGCAGCAGTAAGCTCCGGCGAGCCCGGCCCGCCCGAAGGAACGCATCCTGACGCCGGGCGGCTTGTCGGCTTCTCTGCCCATCCCGCCCGGCGCAACCAAGGAAGAGGTCGCGCTTGGCGATCGCATCTTCCACGGCGAGGCGGAGGGTGGCACCTGCACCGGCTGCCATGGGTCGGATGCGAAGGGAAGCCCGCAAGCGCCATCGCTGGTCGACGGCAAGTGGCTGCAAAGTGACGGCAGCCTCGCCAGGATCACGCGCACGATTGTCGACGGAGTGCCGAAGCCGAAGGATTATTCGGACCCGATGCCGCCGCGAGGCGGTGCGCAATTGTCGGACCAGGACGTCGCCGCCGTCGCCGCCTATGTCTGGGCGATCAGTCATCCCGACGGCAAATGACGCAATCAGGAAATCGTACCACACGATCGCCGTGCCGATGATGCTCACGGATGCCAACTTGATCCGGGCGGCGAAGACGTGTTCGATCCAGAGGCTGCGGCAAAATTCGAGGCAAGGAGTGAGGTCAAGCGCTTGGCCAATCTGCGCATTGTTCTGCACGGCAAGGCCGCCGCGGACCCTCGCGTGCGAACGGCTGTGCAAACACTGCGGAAAGAGGGCCACGGCGTGGAGGTGCGCGTAACCTGGGAGCCGGGCGACGCAGCACGGTTGACGGCCGAAGCGGTTACCGATGCTGGTGGCGGCAAGATCGGGCGCATTGTCGCCGGCGGCGGTGACGGAACGATTAACGAAGTGTTTGCGGCAGCTTACACGAGCCGTCTCCCAGCTGAGTGCAGCCTTGCAGTTCTTCCTCTTGGCACAGCCAACGATTTTGCTCGTTCAACCGGCATCCCGGTCCAGGATCTCACGGCCGCTTTGAGGCTTGCGGCAACCGTGCCGGCCCGGTTGATCGACGTTGGTCTCGTTGACGGTAAGCCGTTTGTGAACCTCGTCTCTGGCGGCTTCGGCTCGCGCGTTACCGTCGAAACCGACCCCAACCTCAAGAAGCGCCTCGGCGGCTTGGCCTACGCCATCACCGGAATTTCGCATTTTGCCGAGCTTGCAGCCAATCAAGGTACGTTTCGCGCCGAAGGCTTTTCGTGGGAGGGGCATTTTCTCGCGGTTGCGATCGGCAACGGCCGCCAGGCCGGCGGCGGCATTCGGCTTTGCCCAAATGCGCTGATCGACGACGGGTCCCTTGACCTGACAATTCTGCCGGAACTCGATCACGCGGCACGGCTCGACGCGTTCTCCCATCTGCTCCGCGAGGGCGCTGTGGGCATTCGCTCCAAACTGGTCACGGCGCGAAGTCCCTGGATCGAGTACGAATTGGAGAACGGGCTCAACATCAATCTCGATGGCGAGCCGATGCTCGCGAAGCGGTTTCGCGTCGAATGCCGCGAACGCGCGCTGCCGGTAAGCTTGCCCGAAAGTCCGCTCCTGTCGAGCCGCCTTGGCAGCGTTTGAGCGAAATCCAAACTTCGCTGGCGATCACGAACTCGCGCGCAGGCCGAGAGCAAGCGCGATCCAGGCGCCGCCGTAAAAGATCAGATCGATCCCGATGAAAAGGCCGATAACCCAAAGGCCTGAAACCGGCCATTGGGCAAGAACGAGCACGCCCAGGATAAAGGTGATAATTCCGTCGATGATCTGCCAGCCCCAGCCGGGCAGAGCGATCCACGCCGAGCTGATGATCTGAAACAGCCCGCCGAACAAGAAAAACAGCGCCATCAGTATCGTGGCGACTTCGGCGCCAAGCAGGGGTCTTGTCACGATAAGAAATCCGGTGACGCCGAAAAGAATCGCGCCGACCAGATGGTGAAAAAAGCCCGCCCAATGCCCGACGACAATTGCTTGAGCCACTTCGATGCCGCAGGCGAAAAGCAGAAGCCAGCCGAAGAACAGGATCGAGACGATGGTGGCCGTTACAGCGCGCCCGATGGCCAAGACGCCAAGCACGACCAGCGCGATGCCGAAGGCCAGGAACCATCCCCAATATTGGATGATGTCCTTCGGGATTTGGACGTCCAAATTTTGAATATGGCCTATCATGATGTCCTCCCTGGCTCACGGCGTGGACACAGCGGACGCACCGCAACGGGGCGCCTCAAGACCCACGCGAGAATAGACCTACGCGCGAACAACGTCAGCCGCGTGAAGGGACTTCGCCGCGGCTCGCTTGTCAATCACCTAAGCGTCTTTTTGTTGCTGCGCCGGCACCGCCGGGTCGCGGGTGGTTTGAACGCCTTCCACGGCGGCGGTGAATAATTCGTTGCCGATGAGGCGCTTGTGCAGGAACGTTTTACTCCGTTGTCCGCAAGTTCCAGCTGGCGTTTTCGACGAGTGGATTGCTTTCCAGACGCGTAACAATTTGATCGAGTTCATGCGGATCGGCCGTCGTGCTCAGCAGGGTGGCCACAAGTTCGGTATCGCCGCCTTCGCGTTCGAGAACTTCGATATCCTGAGGCGGATAACTGGCAGATTGCAGCACTTCCCTAAGGAGCTCACGGCCGTCGTCGACCTGATTGGACCGTGTGGTCACGTGCACTTCCGAGATAGCTTCGGTGCCGCTTTGGTCGATCGGCGCCCGGTTGATCGCGTTGACGAGCGGCCGCAACAGCGTATTGCCGGCCAAGACAAGCGCGGTGAGAAGGATCGCTTCAAAAGCGAGATCAGCGCCCGCGCACGCGCCCACTGCGGCCGAGCACCACAGCGTTGCCGCGGTATTGAGGCCCCAAACATTGCTGCCTTGCTTCATGATGACGCCGGCGCCGAGAAAGCCGACGCCAGAAACAACGTAGGCGATAATTTGGGTCGCGCCGGCATTGCCATTGAGGTGCATGCCGATGTCAACGAAGGTAGCTGCGCCTACGGCGACCAGTACATGCGTGCGCAGGCCGCCGCCGCGTTGGCGATACTGGCGCTCAGCCCCAATCAGCCCCCCAAGCACGAAGGCCGCGACCAGGCTCACCAGCGTGTCCAAGAAATCGGGGAGGGTGAAGGAATGAAGGAAGGCCATTCTGCTGAGACTGCCAGCTATTGATCAAAGAAAGGTGGCTAGCGGATTTGAGTACACTGGCCTCACGAAGCAACTGGCTTTACTTCGTCGTCGCGCGCGCCAGCAGCCGCTTTGCCCGGGCGAGATGCGGGCGATCGAACATGACGCCGCCGATGCCGACGACGCCGGCGTCGGGATTGGCGGCAAACGCATTGATGATTGCCTGGGCGTGCTCCAGGGCTTGCGGCGTCGGAGTGAACACTTCGTTGATGACTGGCACCTGCGCCGGATGGATTGCCATTTTCGCGGTAAAGCCGTCGCGGCGCGCCTCTTCGCATTCGCGGCGAAGGCCGTCGCTGTCGCGGAAGTCGACGTAGACGGTGTCGAGTGCCGGCACCTCGGCGGCGGCGGCCCCGGCGAGGCACAACGCCCGCGCCAGCCGGTAAGGATCGAGAAAACGGCCTTGGGCATCGCGATTGGTTTCCGCCCCGAGATCGGCGGAAAGGTCCTCGGCGCCCCAGGTCAGCCCGCTCAACCGCGTGCTGGCCCCGCGGTAAGTGCCGGCCAGAAACAAAGCCGCAGCAGTTTCAGTGGCTAGCGCGATGATCTTAACGTGACCGTCGGGAAGATTGCTCAGCGCCTCGCGCACCGCAAGCTTGGCATCGGCATGGACGACCGCGGCGCCGCCTTCTGCCTTCGGCAGCATAATCGCGTCAGGCTTTTCCGGAATGACGGCGTCGAGATCGGCATCGGTGAGGCCGGTCTCCAGGCTGTTGACGCGAACGACCAGATACGGCCGTGAGGCGGTGCTAACGGTCTCCTTTAGAAACGCCGCCGCGGCCTGTCGCGCCCGCGCCTTGCCGTCGAACGCGATCGAATCTTCGAGGTCGACGATCAACGCGTCGGCGCCGCTTGCCATGCCCTTGTCGAGCTTCTTTGCACTGTCGGCGGGGACGAAAAGCAACGAGCGCATGACGTTGGTGTTTCCCTGCGTCAGCCGGAGAGGCAGGCAAGGACGAATTCACGTCGCTGGCGCGCGTTCGTCAATGGGAATCAGCAGCCGTCAGGACAGGCGCACCGTCAGTGCTTGTTCATTTGCATCATGCCGCCGTGACCCTCCATCATCATGGTGCCGCCGCCTGCGGCAGCGCCCGGTGCGGCGGCTCCGATGGCGGCGATCGGAAATTCGACCTTGACGGTCCCGGCCTTCTCAAATTGCAGCGTCGCTTCGGCCATTTTGCCCGGCACCAGCGGTTGTTTGAGGTCGACGAGCATGACGTGCAGACCGCCCGGCTTGAGCGTGACCGTTTCCCCCGGTTTGATTTCCAGGCCACCTTCGACCGGCCGCATTTTCATCACGCCGTTTTCCATGGTCATGGTGTGAATCTGGCAGTGTGCGCTGAGATCACTCGACACGCAGCTGACGCGATCGGGTGCCTTGCCGTTGTTTGCAATCGTCAGGTAGGCCGCGCCCGACGACGCGCCCTTCGGCGTCGCCCGCGCCCACGGCTGGGTGATGTGGATGGTGCCGACATTATAATCGGCGGCTTGTGCCGGCGCCGGCGAAAGCTGCGCCAAAGCGAGCGCGAGAACAGCGGTGAAAGCGGGAGAGATTTTCTTCCAATTGATATTTGTCATAGCTTCCTCCTTGTTTGATGGTAGTCTGAACAGCTAACGGCAAACTTTCACCCACACGCATATTTTCTTGAAGTTCTCCCAGTGGCATTGCTGCTCCATGCGGCAGTCTTTGCCATTCGCGTTCTGGGCCCGCGCATCCGCGGAATTGTAGATCGAGACCAGCGCCAGGATGACGCCGCCAAGAAGCAGAGATTGTCCTCGCATCTTATTCTCCTTCATCGGGCAGGCCTCGCGGCGGCGAAGATCACCGCCATCCCCAAGCATTGACGTTAGCGACAAGCCGACACGGGAACGCCGATTGAGGCCTTTCGTTGCCCCTGCAAGCACCCGTCCTTCCAGAAGCCACTGACGGTTTGGCTCCCGGCCGTCAGAGTCCCAACGCCGTTAGGTTTGCCATTTCGAAACTCACCCTCGTATCGCAGTTTTTGTACGGTCAATTTGCCGTTACCATTCGGCTCGCCGTCCGCCAGTTCGCCTTCGTAGCGGCCGCCGGACCAGGATTGCTTGCCAACTTTGACTTGGCGGCCGTCATGCCATTCGCCTTCATCGGTCTCGAACGGCACATCTGCTTTGGACCATTGCGCGGTCCCAGGTCCCTGCGCCCGGCCGTTAGCACACGATCCCGACCATTTGACTGATTCTTCCAGTTGGGGATTGGGATCCCAAACCTGACATCCGGTTTTACCATCCGACACCCAGGCGCCGGCATGCGCCGGCGCAGCAACGATCACGGCGAGGGCGAATAGTGCAGTCGCTGCGGTGTGTTGCACGGCCTTCCGCGTGTTCAACATGAGTGCGTTTTCATGGCTTTCGGGCTTCGGTCAACGCGGCAACAGCGGAACGACGATGCCCTTGAGCAATTCATCGCGCACATCGATCATCCGGTCGCGCACCTTGCCATCGGCGTCGATGATCCAGGTGATGGGCACCCCTCCCGGCTTTCCGAAGCCGTCGTCGGAGATGTCCTTGGCTGCGGCCGTCGGGTAGGTGACCGAGCGAGCGGCCTTGCGCATTTTCTCGTAGTCGCGCGGGAAGTCGATGCTGATGCCGATGATTTCCAGGCCGCGGTCGTGATAGTGCCGGTAGAACGCGTCGAGCTTTGGCATTTCCTTGCGGCAAGGTGCACACCATGTCGCCCAATAATTGACCAGCACGACCTTGCCGCGCAGCTTGGCGAGATCGAAAGTGGTTCCGTCGAGTGCAGTAACAACCAGTGGCGACGCCGCTTCACCAATCTGCGGTACGGCAAGGGCGGGAGCGGCCACAAGCCCGGACCACAGCAGAGTGGCGGCTGCGGCCCAAATTGGGTATCGCAATTGAGACCGTGGCCGGCCTTGGGCCGAGATGGAAACTCGCGCCGCCATCACGCAAACCAAGAGAGAGCAACATGCTGAGAGAACTTGCCGTCGTCCTGCTCGCAGTTTCCGCGTTTGCCGGGGTAGCGAGCGCCCGCGGTGGCGGTCCGGCCGAGTTGATGCCCGGCACCAACTTCACCGATATGCCGAGCTATCCCAGCAAGCCTGCCGAGCAACTCAAGCGGATCAAAAAATTGCACAAGAATGTTCGGTGGCACCAAGGCCCCGCGCGCGCTGACTGACATCGCTATTCCTTTCGTGAGCTGGCGCGCCCAGCTTTCTAGGCACGCCAGCCTTTGATGCATCAAAAATTGTAGCTCGCCACGACCTTGATCAAGTAGGGAGCGACGAGTTGCCCCTCGGTGCCGGCGTTGTTAGCCGCATTAGCGCGGTAATAAACCGGGACCTCAATGTCCGCATAAAGCTTGACGACCCGATTGTTGGCCTCGTCGACCACTTTGGTGAACTCAACGCCGGGCGAGAGCATCACCCGGTCGAAGCCGCTGTTATACGGATCGGAACCGGAGCCACTGTCGGCATCACGGTGCGAAATGATCACCTGAGCCAGCGGGGTGATCTTGTCGAACCCGATCACGTGATAAAGGTTGTTATAGAGGATGCCGGCGGCGCCGTCGATTTGCTCTCCCGGATAGTAAGTTTGCACGACGCCGGCATTGCCATCGAAGAAGCCCTGTGGATCGGCCGCGCTCTGGTACAGGAACGGCCGTCGCCACATGATCTGTTCGAAATGTTGCCAGGCATTGTCGCCGGTGAGCAGCCCGCGATGGAACGCGCCGAGCATAAGGTCGGTACTGCCCGATCCGATCTGCGTGTCGCGGTCAAGCCCCGGAGCGTTGAATGTGCCAGTCGGCAGCTTTAAGCCGAACAAGATTCCGGTCGACATATCTTTGAAGAAGCCAGTGTACATTCCCATAACCTCGATGTCGCCGATATCCTTGGAGTTGAACGTCGCTATGCCGTAGGCAGGGTTCTGGGTGTCGGTGGTCAAGCTGCGGTTGGTGGTCGGTATTCGCACCATGACGCCCCAATCGCGATTGAAATTGTACGCAAAGCCGACGTTGTACCACTGCGTAACGATTTGCTTGTCGGTATTAAGGGCCGCAGAGGCTCTGGAACTGCCGACATAATTCTGCGTCTGATCACCGCTCCAGAATTCGAAGAAAACGCGGCCGCCGTGGTCCTGTTCCTGCGGCGTGTCGAGGCCGCCGACGTCGAACACGCTGCAGCCGCAGGCGCAGGCGAGCGCCGCCGTTGTCGAGAAGCTTAGCAGCGCGACAAAGGACAGAAGCGACGGCAGGACGAAAGCAAGGAGCGCCACAACGCGCCGTATCGGGCGGCTACCCGTCGGCGGTTGTGCAGTGTTGTTGGTAGTCGACATTTTATCACCATTTGGATTTGCGCGCCGCAACGCAGCCGAAAAACGGCGCGTGTCCACGCGGAGGGTTGAGGTCAAGGGATGAATAGGTTCGAACATCGTGCTCTCGCGAGGATCAGAACTTGAAGTTGACGCCCGCGCGGATGAGCTGGATGACGAGGTCCGCGGAACCGTGCAGGGTGTTGCTGGTTCCGCCAGGACCCGTGATCAGGCCAGTCGCGTTCGTCGTCGGGAAGCTCGCGAACAGATATTCGGCCTTGACCGTCCAGTGGTCGGCAAAGGCATATTCCCAACCGGCGCCGGCGGTCCAACCGACGAGTGATCGCGAAGCGGCGGCTGTGCCGGCGCCCGGAGGAGTGTTGGCGTCGGAATAGCCTTCCGTGTAGCTGATGCTAGTGAACGCCGCGCCGCCGGTGATGTAGGCGAGGTTACGGTCCGCACCGATGCCGATGCGCGGACGCACCGTCGCCAGATAGTTGGTCGTCAGCGATTGCGAGATGGCAAAGCTGTTGCCGTTGGCCAGCGTGTTGGTGTTGTTGTTGAATACCGGATTGCTGCGGAAATAGTCGAAGTCGCCTTCGACGCCCAGCACTACGGTCCCGGTCTGGTAGTTGCAGCCGATCTGGCCGCCTGGGAGAACGCCGTCGGCGTTTTTGCTTCCGCCGCCGCTGCCGGCGACCGTCGCCGTGTCGCCGGCCGCCAAGTAGGTGCCGGTGTCGACTGCACTACCGAAATTCGATGCGCTCGCGCCTTCGCCAATGTTAACTCCGGCGTAGCAGCCGGTCCATTGATAGACGGGTGCGGGCGGTGCTTTCAGCGCCATGTCGGCCGCGATGGCCGCCTTTGCGCCGAGCGCGAGCGTGAGCGTTGCGGTAGCGAGACAGGCCGCTTTGAGCAATCGATGAGCAGGTGGCCGCCGATGAGCAGGCAGCCGCATTTCACTGTTTGGATTGGACATGGTTTCCCCGCGTGTAAGGGGGTGAATGTTTGCGCTTTGACGCGCTGCCGTTCCCTTTTGCGCGCGCTGGCGCTCGGAGTTCGGGCTGGCAGAAAGATGAAATGGCCCTGGCCGAAGGCCCTAAACGCGGCGGATGCAAATGCTCCGCCGGGCCGTCACACGCGAGGCGGAGGGCCTCGGGGACTTGCTATCGAATAGTCAGAAAAGCGGGGTAGGGCGTGTTGATCGCTTACCCACGGGATGTCGACAATCTCGACATTCACGCGGTGAAATAAAGCAAGCGGTGCCGGGGCCACGGCGTGATGCGACCCGGCAAAACAGAAGATGCAATGCGTGCAGCCGGGATGGCTCGGCACGCCGTCCGATGATCCGGGCGCGGCTTGGCCGTCGTGGAGGCAAAGTTCAAAGGCCGGCGCGCTAGTATCGCTATGCGCAGCCAGCGCGAATCCGCCGAACGCGAGGAGCAGGCTTTGCGCTGCGACGGCATAGGCGACGGCAATGGCGAGCAATGGCCGCACGAAACGCTTGGACTTCACGCTCTTTCTGAAGATGCCGCGCATGCCACCGGACGAGTCGGTCAGAACGCCAGCCCGCGGTTCGGGCTGCCCCCATTAACTTACGTTAGTGCACAACGACGCCCTAGGGAATAGGCTCAATCTCAAATAGATCTTCGGTTGTCATCACAGCATCCTTCATAAGCCGTAACACCACAGGGCCACTTCATTTCGGCGGTCTGCGGATAAAGCCTAGTGACGGCATTCGGCGACGAGCTTGTCGCGCTGATTATCGGAGCGGCGATGCGCTGGCGGCTCCTGTCGTTTTGAAACAATCAGGACACTATTTGACGCTGGCGAACGGGGTTAAGCAGGCGGAACACCTCGCAGGCCGCAACCAATCCGATCAGCCACAGAAGGCTCAAGACGGCGAGCCGCCCGACGATCGCCAAGGTGAAAGAACCAGCCCCGCCCAACAACGGAGTGACAGCAAACAGCACGATCTCATAGGCCGCATAGGCTCCGACGAAGGCCAGGCCCAGCGCCGCTGGCGTGCTGGTTCGCGCGACCGAGCGCAGCACCAGTTTGGATACCCCGGTCGACGCGAGCGCTGCGGCCCCGATGGCGAAGCCCCATAGCACCGTATTCAAATCGTGCGGATAGCCGAGCGCGCCTAAGCCGATCGCCTGATTGACGACCCACGTCGCGGCGACCACCAGGAGCGCCGCAGGCAGGGACAGTACCGCGCCGGCTACTACGGCAAATGCCGCGAATGGCGTCGCACAAGCGAAGGCGAAGCTCGCCAGCGCGCAGGCGGCGGTCAGCAGGACCAGACAAAACAGCGGAGCGAACCGCGGTTCGATTGGAGCGAGCCGGCTTGGTTGGGCGGGACGGCGCACGATGTCGACAGACATTGTTGACCTCCTTTAACGCCTATTGTTGGCCGATGCCGCCGGATTAAGAGCCAAGGGGCGCCAGCACGGGCGTTACTTCACTTCGGCCGCATCCGCATGAACGCCTGGCGGCGGCACTCGGCCACCAGCTTGTTGTCCTGGTTGTAGGCGCGGTGATGCAACTCGACGATGCCGGCGCCGGGCCGCGATTTCGATTCGCGCTTGCCGATGACCTCGGTGGTCGCGTGCAAGGTATCGCCTTCGAAAACCGGATGCGGAAATTTCACGTCGCTCATGCCGAGATTGGCGATGGTGGTGCCGACGGTGAGGTCGCTGACCGACATGCCGATCATCAGCCCGAGCGTAAACAGCGAGTTCATCAGCGGCTGGCCCCACTCGGTCTCCTGCTCGCAGAAATGCCGGTCGATATGGAGCGGTTGCGGGTTGAGCGTCATGTTGGAGAACAGCATGTTGTCCATCTGCGTGACGGTGCGCGTATAGCGATGCTCGACGAGTTCGCCCGGAACGAAATCCTCGAAATAGAGTCCGCCGCGCTTGTGCCGCACTGCTGTTTGCTGGGTCACTTCTGCCTCCCTCAATGACGGGCCGTTAAGCCCATGTTTACCATAGTCGTTAATCATCCCTAACGCCCGAACGGGCGGCCGGTGGGAGCCGGCAGGGGAGTGGTCCACATGCTGGTCGATTCCAGCAATTCCACCGCAAGCTCGGCGGTGACCGGCGCTATCCGTCAGGCGGCGCAGGCCACCGGTACGAGCTTCAATTACCTCTTGGCGACGGCGCAGGTCGAGTTCGGTCTGAACGCGTTGGCCGGCGCCGCGACTTCGTCCGCCCGCGGCCTGTACCAGTTCATCCAACAAACCTGGCTTGCGACTATGAAGCAAGCCGGTCCGGCGCTCGGTTACGGCCGCTATGCCGATGCCATCACGATGACGGCGTCGGGCCAATACCAGGTCAGCGACCCGGCATTGCGCAATGAGATCCTCAACCTGCGCACCGATCCCGCTGCCAACGCGGCGATGGCCGGTGCTTTTACGCAGGCGAACGCGGCGGCGTTGAGCGATCGGCTTGGCCGCGCGCCGAGCGAGGGCGAACTCTACATCGCGCACTTTCTCGGCGCCGGCAGCGCAGCGCGACTCATCAATCTCGCAGCCAGCAATCCGAACGCCAAAGCCGCAGAGTTTTTTCCCGAAGCTGCGCAGGCCAATTCGCCGATCTTCTACGATCGCGCGACGGGAACGGCCCGGAGCGTGGCGCAGGTGCGCAATATCCTCACCGCCCGCTATGAAATGGCGCTGAAGACTCAAGGCCATCTGGCCGCAACAGCGCAGGCCGCAGTTGCCGCCGCAACGCCGGATACGGCGGGTATTACCAACGCCTTCGCCGCCGCCACTCCGCCGCAGCCGGCGCACGACGAACAGGTGTTTCATGCGCTGTTTACGGATCGAAACCGCAACGCGCCGCTAGCACCGGTCGTGAGTGCGCTCTGGGGTGCGCCGAGCGCGACCGCGAACGGCACCGGTGTGACGGCGCCGAAATTGAGTTCCGGCGGCATGCTCAATCTGTTTACGGATCTGCCCGCCAAGGGGACGTGAAGGCGCGAGGAAACCATGATCGTCCGTCACTTTCTGGATTGGGTACGCACCGCGCCGGCCGGAAAAAGAGCCGAAGCAACCGGCGCGCTCGCCCGCGCGTACCTTTATTCCGATTTGTCGCCTGAGGACGCTGCCTCGGCCGAGGGTGCGCTGCTGATGCTCCTCGACGACGCTTCACCGCTGGTGCGCCGTGCGCTTGCGGATACATTCGCGGCAAGCGACAAAGCGCCGCCCGCGGTTGTGCTGGCGCTAGCGGCCGATCAGCCGCAGATCGCCGCGCCGGTGCTGGCGCTCTCGCCGCTGTTGGTCGACGCCGATCTGGTCGATGCCGTTGCGACGGGTGGCGGTGCAGTGCAGGCCGCGATCGCGACCCGCGCCTTGCTGCCACGATCGGTCGCGGCCGCCATTGCCGAAGTTGGCTCGGCAGAAGCGTGTCTGGTGCTTCTGGAGAACGACGATGCCGAAATCGCGCCGTTCTCGATCGACCGGATTGTCGAGCGCTACGGCCATCTGGCTGCGATTCGCGAGCCGCTGCTGCAGCGTGAGGATATTGCGGCGGCGACCCGCCTGACGCTGGTCGCCAAGCTTTCGGAGACACTGGCCGGTTTCGTCGCCGCGCGGCAATGGCTCGATGCCGATCACGCCCAGCGCATCGCCCGCGAGGCTTGCGAGAAGGCGACGGTGGTGCTCGCCGCAGATACGCCGACCAGGCAGATGCGGCCGCTGATTCGCCATCTGCGCGTCACTGGACAGCTGACGGCCGGCCTCATTTTACGCGCGCTCCTATCCGGCAACGTCGTCCTCTTCGAGCAGGCGCTGGCCGAACTCACCGATATGCCGGTCGAGCGCATATCGAGCCTGCTCGATGACAGCGGCAGTGCGAGTTTGCGGGCGTTGTTGGACCAGGCCAGATTGCCGCCGTCGACTTACCCTGCCTTCAAGGAGGCAATCGAGGCGATGCGCGAGGGCGGGCTGATTGGCGAACCGGGAGGAGCGGCGCGGTTGAAGCGCCGCGTGATCGAGCGCGTGCTCTCCCGCTGCAAGACCGAGGTGCTGGGCGAACTCGCGCCGCTGAACATGCTGTTGCGCCGCTTCGCCACCGAGGCCGCGCGCGAGGAGGCGCGGCTATTCTGCGACGAACTCGTTGCCGAAACGCTTGAAGCCGAGGCTCGTTCGGTGGCGGCATAGTCCGCGGGCGCCAGGATCAGTCACTTCCTGTTGATTTAACGAGACGCGGCCTATCAGCTTTGGGCAGTACCGGGCGCAATCGACGGCGCGAAAATGCTTTCCAGATAATCCGGCCGCTCGCTGTTCTCGACGCGAAGAAACTCGTCGGTGACTTCGCGCAGACGCTGCGTAAGCGCCTCGGCAACGTCGACGATGTCCGGCCGCGCGTATTCGCGGGCAATGGCGCGTACCGCATCGACATGCCGATCGACCAGCCCCTGGGGAATGCGCGTCATCTCGGGCGTATGTTCAAGCAGACGGCACAAGCTTTCGGCGGCGCCAGCGATGCCGGGAAAGCCGAACGTCGCGGCCTCGCCCTTGATGTCGTGGCTGGCGCGAAACAGCTCGTCGTGGGTCTTGTTGCTAAAGCCAAGCTGTTTCACCTGCTGCCGCGCGGCTTCGAGACGTTCGCATTCGGCATACATCCAGCCGGCGAATTCGCTGGAAAGCTGCGCCAGAGCCGCTTCCGCGCGCGCGACCGGATCGTCGTCCGGATCGGTCGCCGGCGCCACGGCCTTGCGCAGCCTGTGCGGCGGCGTGATTACTTCATGGTCCGCGAACGTTGCGACCGACGGCGTGTCGTTGTTGCGGGGCGCCATGTTCGTCATCGCTCCTGAAGGTCAGTTCGTGACTTTGTCGAGCAGCGGCTGCTGACGGATCACATCCGTCTTGCCGCCCTTGCGCCGTTCCGGTCCGGCGTAGTTCGGGTTGACGTTGCGGCGGCGGTCGGGCCCGAAGTAGGACTTGGTCTTGATAAACGGACGCGGGTTGGCGACGACGTTGAGGATGCGCTCGTACAGCGCCTTGGCGGAGATCGGTTTGGCCAAAAATTCGGTGATGCCGGCGTCGCGCGCGCTGACGACACGCTTCTTCTCCGAATGGCCGGTCAGCATGATGATCGGCACGTAGGGATTGGCGTTGGCGCCGGGCTGGCGAATCATCTGCGCCAATTCCAAGCCGTCGAAGATCGGCATCACCCAGTCGGTGAGCACGATATCGGGCATGTAATGGGTGAAAGCCTCGAGGCCGGCGGCGCCGTCTTCGGCTTCGTATACCTCGCGGGTACCGAAGCCGTGCAGCAGCGTACGCAAGATACGCCGCATATGGGCGTTATCGTCGATGACGAGAAAACGCAGGCGGTTGAAATTAATGCGAACCATAGAGCCTCCGAAGGCGGATGTATCGCACCCGACCTCGCAGCATCGAAGCTAAGGTTTTGCCGTTAAGGCCTGGTTAAGCATAGGAGGCTGGTTCAACGAAAACCGGCAATCCCGCTAGTAACCGAACTGCTCCCGCAGGATGCGCTCGTCGAGGCTATGCCCGGGGTCGAACAGCATGTGCATAGCGACTTTATGATCCATGCTGATCTCGACGGAGCGGACCGAGCGCACTTCGTTGTGGTCGGCGACGGCGGCGACCGGACGCTTGTCCGCTTCGCGCACGTCGATGGTGACGCGAGCGCGGTCGGGCAGGAGCGCGCCGCGCCAGCGCCGCGGCCGGAATGGACTGATCGGTGTCAGCGCCAGGAGCGGCGCATCGATGGGAATGATCGGTCCCTGGACGGAGAGATTGTAAGCGGTCGAGCCGGCCGGGGTGGCGAGCAGAATGCCGTCGGCAACGAGCTCGGAAAGCCGCTCCTCGCCGTCGACCAAGATTCGAAGCCGCGCCGCCTGGTAACTCTGGCGGAATAGCGAGACTTCATTGATGGCTCGGTGGCGATGCACGCGTCCGGCGGCGTCGTGCGCGCGCATGACGAGCGGATGGATCACGGTGACTTGCGCGGCGGCGAGACGCTCGGCCAGGTTCTTTTCGGAGAATTCGTTCATCAGGAAGCCGACCGTGCCGCGGTGCATGCCGTAGATCGGCTTGCCGGAATTCATGAACCGTTGCAGGGTCGAGAGCATCAGGCCATCGCCGCCAAGCGCGACGACGACGTCGGCGGTCTCCGGCGACGCGTCGCCGTAGCGGCGAACCAGGCTGCGCCGGGCCCGCTGCGCCGGCGGCGTATCACTGGCGACGAAGGCAACGTTCTTGTAGCGGGATTTGGTACGGCGCTGCGGCATAGGCGGTCCGGTTGGGCGGCTGTTCGAGACGCCTGGAAGTCCTGGCAAATCGGCGGCCGGTGCGGTGCCGCGGGAGTTGAGCATGGAACGCGCGGTGTTCGTCTATACGACCTATCCATCGGTTGTCGAGGCGGAGCATGCCGGGCGTGTGCTGGTCGACCGGCGGCTATGCGCGTGTGTCAACATCCTACCGGGCATGGTTTCGCTTTATTGGTGGCAAGGCGCGATCGAGCGCGGCGAGGAAGCGGTGATGATCATCAAAACGCGGGCAAGCCTCGCTGAAGCCGTGCGCGGTGCGGTCAAGGAGATGCACTCGTACACGACGCCCGCGATTCTCGTCGTGCCGCTCGAGAACGTCGATCCGGACTACCACGCCTGGATCGTGCACGAGACCGAGGGGACGAAATAAACCGTCCCGAGTGGGGGTCTGCTGACTCCACGAACGATCAAAGCAGCGGCTAATACGTCTGCGTGCCGTCAATCACGTCCTTCAGCATCTTGTAAGCGCGGCAATCGGTGCCGCAGATCAGGCGGACCTTTTCCAGATCGTCCTTGGCCTTGAGCACATTACCCTGCTCGGCCTGCCACATGCCGTAATACGACCAGGTCACCGCGTGGTTCGGATCGGCGGCAAGCGCGCGCTCGTACCAAATTTTGGCGTCGTCGTAGCGGCCAAGTTTACGGCTGGCGTAGCCGAGCAGCGTCGCCACGTCTGCATTGTCGTCGTAGCCAAGCGCGCGTAGCGCGGCGATGCCGGCCTCATATTCATTCTTGTCGTAGATCAGCCGGTAGGCGGTGTGATAGCCGCGCAGGAAATCCTCCGTCGCGCCGCTTTTGTTGGTATTCGGCTTCGGCTTGTTGGTGTCCTTGGATTTCGTTTTCGTCTGCGACGGCTTCGCCGGTGGCGGGGTCGGATTATCATCGCCGACGGCGGCGGCGATATTGGGAGCGACAAGAACAGCTGAAAAAAGCAACGCGGCAGCAAGCGAAAGCGGCGGCTTCATAGCGCTCTCCGAAAGTTCAAGGCAGCGATCTTACCGTGTCGCACACGATTTGGCGTGACGCTTCGGTGTCATCGAGAAAATGTGATCTACAAGTTAGGCTGCCACTCGATCGGCACGTGCTCGTAGCCGGTCACGGTCTTGACCAGGTGACCGCAGGCCGGAAACGGGAAGTGATAGCCCGTCACCAGCATGCGGTCGGCGGCGACGCGATCGAATAGTTTTTTGCGTGTGGCGACCGCCGCATCACCATCGATGTCGAAGGCGGCCTGCCAATCCGGGTGACGCGCGAACACCGCTGGATGCTGCGCGGTGTCGCCGAGCACCAGGAGTGATTGATTGCCGGAATGAATAGCAAACACGGTGTGGCCCGGCGTATGGCCAGGAGCCGCGAGCGTCACAACGCCGGGCGCAACTTCCGCTCCCGGCTCAAAGCGCACGACCCGGCGTGCGATGTTGGCAAAAATCCGCCGCTGATTGCGAAAGGTGAGTTTCAGATCCGCGGCAGCCGCGTTCAGGTTGGCGTCGTCCATCCAGAAATTCCACTCGGCCGCCGGCACCATGATCTCGGCATTGGGAAACACCAGATTGTCGTCCTTGTCTTTGATGCCGTTGATATGGTCCGGGTGAAAATGCGAAATGACAATGAGGTCGACAGCTTTTGGATTGATACCGGCGGCGGCGAGATTGTCTCGGAGCACGCCGGCCGAGGGCGCAATCTGACCGCCGGTACCGGTGTCGAGCAGCACTACCTTCGTGCCGGTATTGACGATCAGCGTTGTGAACGGCGTCGCCAGTTCGTCGGCCGGCATGAATGCGTCGGCGAGTGCGCTCTCAACCTCGGCAAACGGAGCGTTGCGGATGAACTTGTCAGTGATCGGCCGATACCAGATGCCGTCATAAAGCGCGGTCAGCTCGAATGCACCGATCCTATAGCGATAGATTCCGGGGGTCTGCTTGCCGGCCAACGGTGCAGCGGCGGCAGCCGGATGGGCGCCTGCCGAGAACGCAGCCGATGCCGAGCCGGCAAGGAGAGTGCGGCGCGTGACAATCGGCATGGTGTTATCGCATCGGCTGCGTCGGCTCTGCTGTCATTTGCAATGCTTCAGTTGGCACTGCTGGCTGCACGCGGCCGGATTTTTCATGGCAAAATTCTTGGCGCACCAGCTGTTGCAGAACGCGACGCATCGCGGCGAGGCGGCTTCAGCCTTCGTTACCGGCGCGTCAATTGCCATAATCATTGCCAATATTACCATCAGAGCCAGCGCATTTTTCATGGTCCCCACCCATTTCTGCTGTCGCCGCAACCCGTCCGTAAAATACACGCATCGATAGCGCGGCGCACGGTTATTGGTCACGGCCGCCGAATAAAAAGCGACATCATTGCAGGGCTGGCTGGTATAAGGCTGGCGCGCGCGGCAGTGTCGATACTTATTTTCATGGTTGGATTAAAGCGGTTTGCTCATCCCGGGCTGGTTATTTCGGCCGCCGCCCATGTCGGGGCGCTGGTCGTCGGCTTATTGTATTTCAATGCGGGCTCGCTGAACGCGATCCCACCCGATGCGATGGTGGTCGATATCGTGCCGCCGGATGAAGCTCCGCGGCTCGAGGGTACACCTTCGGAGCTTCGGACGTCCGGCGCCGAGGTATCATCCAACTCCAAGAGCGCGAGCGAACCCGCTCAGCCGCCGCCCAGACCGGCCGCACCGCAGCCGCAGCAATCGCAACGGCGTTCGCGGTCGCCGCACAACGCCCACGAAGCGGTGGAAAGGCCACTGAATGCCGGGCCAGAGGCAGCTCAATCTGAAACGGAGCAGGCTCAATCATCCGACGTGCCGCCAGCCCCGCCTCAGCCGCACGCCCAAGAGACACCATATCAGCCGGAGGTCGGCGAGATGCTGGCGCAACTCGCGCTC
This sequence comes from uncultured Alphaproteobacteria bacterium, assembly GCA_963844545.1. Classification (GTDB taxonomy): domain Bacteria; phylum Pseudomonadota; class Alphaproteobacteria; order Rhizobiales; family Xanthobacteraceae; genus BOG-931. The sequence continues at coordinate 261,296 of CAWJOX010000004.1, forward strand.
GTCGGCGGACCGCTCGGCGGCGGCTTCAACGCGCCGCCAGTCAACGCGCTCCAGACCGGGTACGACTTCACAGAGCCGTTCCGTGAACGCATTAGCTGGTGTTCGTCGTTGCCCGCCGGGATCGAGCCCGACGACAAAGTCAGCATTTCGCTCCGGGTTTATCTCAACCGCGACGGCACTCTGGCATCGCCGCCAAAATTGCTCGAACCGAACCCGTCGCCGAAAGGCCGGGCGCTGCTGCAAAGCGCCATCGAAGCGCTGCAGAAGTGCCAGCCCTACACCATGCTGCCTGCGGAAAAGTACAAGCAATGGAAGACACTCGATCTCGTCATCTACCCGGTGAACTTCCTCGGCAGGTGAGACCGTGCTTTGACGCCGATCAACGATCTTGCCGACGCCTTATTGGGGTGTCCGTACAAAACTAGGGACCCCAAACTCGTAGTGGCGCTGCCCCTACAGAGGGTCGAACGCAATATAGCAACCAAGAAGTCATCGACCTCTGTGGTCAACGGCGGAGCGAGTCCAGTTCGCGATAGTCCGGCGGCCGGTCGGTTAGCGGCCGGCCGTTGCGGATAACCAAGCGGCGGCCGCCCGGGCGCGACAACAGCTCCGACCAGGATCGCGCGTGAAACAGGATGAGATCGGCGTTCTGTCCTTGCCCCAGCAAGCCGGTGATATCCGTACCCATGACGCGGGCCGGCGTAGCGGTGACGGCCCGCGCCCATCCGCCAAGGGGACTATCAAGCTGGGCGATGCGGACCGCTTGGGCAAATACCTCGATCGGATCGAGGTCGCCGTAGGCGTAAAACGCATCCCGGGTATTGTCGCTGGCGACGGCCACCGGCACGCCGGCAGCCGCGAGTTCCTTTAGCAAGGTCACGCCGCGCCAGCGCGGCGTGCGTTCCGGTCGCTGACGATCCTGCAGATACATGTTGCACATCGGTAACGAGACCACCGCGACGCCCGCCGCGGCAACGCGGAAAATAGTGCGCTCAGCGTCCGCCGCCGGCCGGCAAGTCAAACTGCAGCAATGACCCGCAGTCACTCGGCCCTGCCATCCGAACCGGATCGTAGCTTCCGCGATCGCTTCAAGTCCGTTGGAATCGGGGTTGTCCGTCTCGTCCGCGTGAAAGTCGAGATCAAGGTCGCGGTCGCGCGCCAGAGAGAACACGCGTTCAAGTTTCGGCTCGGGATCGTCGATAACAACGGCGCCGAGGATGCCACCGTGGTCAGCGACCAGATCGGCGAGTCGTTCCCCGTCCTTCCCGACGTAATGATCAAGCAATGCGAGCGACACGCCTTGCAGGGCGATGCGACCGGCCCAGCGATCGCGCATCTGCGCCAGCACCGGCCAACTGATCGCGCTTTGCGCTCCCATTGAATCGATATGCGTGCGCACAGCGGCGGTGCCGTGCGCGAAGGCGCAACGAAGCGCAAAATCCATGCGCGCGGCTACATCCTCCGCGCTCCAGTTGGCCTCGCGATCCTTTCCGACGATGGCTAGGGCATCCTGCCATTTGCCGCTTTTATTTGGCGCCCGGAACCAGGTCTGCCCCTTGTCGAGATGAGTGTGCAGATCGACACAGACCGGCCAGATCATTCCGCCGTCGAGGTCGATTGCAGGCAGGCTGTCATTTGCGACCGCGGCGGCCTGCGGGCCGATGGCGATTTGGTGAATTTTGCCGCCAGAAATTGTCAGTGTGCCAAGTGTAAGCGCGTCTGATCCGCGGTCGCTGCCGTCTTTGCTTTCAAGAAGACAAAGTGGAAGTTTTGCATTCACGAGGCGATAGTTGCCGCTCGAAAAGAGGTCGACACTCGGAAAAGCTACCAACGCCGACATCGCCCCACCTGTTTAGCCGAAGCCGACACGCAGCCGCGATGGGTATTGAGCGCCATGCCGCACGCCGAGCGTAATGATCCGTGCCTCGGCGCTGGACGCCGCGGTTGAGCTCTTTCCAGTGCCGGGATTCACCGGATAAGCCGGAAAGCAGGCTCCTGCGATCGACAATCGGAGGCGCTCGCCAGGCTTGATTGTTGCGCAGGTGGCACGGAGTGGAATTTCGATCGCCTCGTTGAGGTTCGTGCCGGATGTCACCAGCCGATAGCCTTGGGCCAACGGCATCGTTCCACCATGCGGGTCGACACGTGACAGCACGCAACTGACATCGAAGCTCGGCGCATCGGCCAAGAACCAAAGCTCGGCCGCGATATCGCCGGCGATCTTGATCGGTTCAAGCGCCGGTTCGCTGGTGAAGGTGAGGACGTCGGGACGGGCGTCAATTGCCGAACGATCGGTCGCGCCCGGCGGCGTGCCATAAGCACCGCCCACCGCAGGAACCGGCCGCCAAGGATCGTGCACGACGAAATCCGCTGTCGCCCGCGACGGCAATTCCAATCCGAGCTTGCCGTCGATCTCATCGATCGAGGCGCGGCCGCTCCCGTCCAGAAAAAAGCTCGCCGGTTTGCCGGGCCAAGACGAAAATTCGCGCCACGCATTTTCCCCCACGTCGAATAACCGCACCGGGTGCTCCGACAGCACTCCGGTATCCTCGCCTTTGAGGCAATGATCGAACCATCGCACTTGTTGCTGATCGATATCGGTCACGGCATGCGGTCCGAAGTCGTGCCCGCCGATCCTGCGCGTCCAGGGAAAATGCGTCCAGGGACCAATCGTGATGCGCGTCCGTCCAGGCCCCCTGGCGGCAAAATGCTTATAGGCGGCGACCGTGCCGGGCAAATGGGAATCGTGCCAGCCGCCGACAAACAGCATCGGCAGATTCACCGTTGGCGCGCGGAAGGCCGGCGAGATTTCGCGCCAATAGGAACTACCTGGCGGATTGTCGAGCCAGGTCTGGTAATGCGTATACTTCCCGAAACGCTCGACGTAATCGGGCCGCGCCGCGATGAGGGAATGAAAGGGCGTGGCGCGCGAAGCACGAAAGAAGGTATCGAAGGCCGCGGCGTCGCCGGCGAGCCGCGCCGTCTCCGCCCCGATCTGTGTCGCCCAACCGAGCCCGGCAGCGAGACAGAAGGCGCCGTTCTCATAAGCCCAATCGGTACCGATATCCCAGCCGATCATCGCCGGCGCCAGCGCTTTCAGCGCGGGCGCGCCAGACGATGCTGCCAGCAGCTGGTTGGTGCCCTGATACGAAAAACCGTACATGCCGACCGCGCCTGACGAGCCCGGCAGCGCGGCGGCCCAAGCAATCGTATCCTCACCATCCGCGACATCGTCAGCAAATAGACGGAATGCACCTTCGGAGCTGCCCCGCCCGCGCACATCCTGGATGACGACGATATAGCCCTGGTCGGCGTACCACGACGGATGCGCGTAGCAGATAGTGGAGGCGATTTGCCGTCCATAAGGCTGGCGCATGAGCAGAACGGGAAATGGGCCCCTGCCATCGGGACGATAAAGATCGGCATCGAGCCGCACACCGTCGCGCGTCCGCATCGAGACGGTTTCCGGCAATGCCGCGGCCATGCGCTAGTTCTCCCGGCCGATCGCGCTTTCGTGCCACTTGCGTAGTAGCAGCCTTTCCACCGCGGACAAGCCGAAGAAGATGGTGACGCCGAGCACCGATAGCAGGAGGAGGGCCGCGAACATGCGGGGTATATTGAGCCGGTTCGAGGATTCGATAATGCGCCAGGCCAATCCAGTACCGGTTCCCGACCCGGCAACAAATTCGGCGACCACCGTTCCGATCAGTGCAAGTCCGCCGGAAATTTTCATGCCGCCGAGAAGGTAGGGCATGGCACTCGGCAACTGAAGATAACGCAGCCGCTGCCAGCGCGATGCGTGATAGAGATCGAACAGGTTGAGCAGATTGTGGTCGACACTCTTCATCCCCAGCGTAGTGTTGGACAGGATTGGAAAGAACGCCACGATTGTCGCCAGGATCAACAATGCGCGCTCGGTATGGTCGAGCCCCACCCAGATCAAAATGAACGGCGCGATTGAGACGATTGGCGTTACCTGCAACACCACGGCATAGGGAAACAAACTGATCTCGAACAGGCGCGATTGGGTGAACAGGATTGCGCCGGTAACGCCGAGCACCAGCGCGACGAAAAAAGCCGCAATTGTTACCTCGAGCGTCTTCCACATTGACGCCGCTAGCGTCCCGAAGTCGTTCAGCAGCGAGTTAAGAATCAGCGAAGGCGGCGGCAGTACGAATTTCGGAACCTCCAGCCAGCGGACGAGAAATTCCCAGACGCCGAGGAAGAGAATTCCGAGTGCCACCGGCACCAGAACGCGCGCCAGGCGCGACGTCGCCTCGCTGGTTGGTGCGGTCTCCATCAGCGCTCGTCCGGATCGGTCATCGTGAGCTTGAGTTCGGCCGAGGTCACCCGGCAAAATTCGTTGTAGATCGGCGAGGTTCGAAACGCGTCGGTGCGCGGATAAGGCGCGTCGATCGCGAGTTCCGTCATGATGCGGCCGGGCCGCGCGTTCATGACCGCGATGCGGTTCGACAGATAAACCAATTCATAAACGCTGTGGGTGACAAAGATCACCGTCCACTTCTGCTCCTGCCACAATGCAAGCAAATCATTGTTGAGCCGAAAGCGCGTGATCTCATCCAGAGCGGCGAACGGCTCGTCCATGAGGAGAACGCGCGGCTTCACTGCGATCGCGCGGGCGATCGAAACCCGCATCTTCATGCCGCCGGATAATTCCCGCGGATAATGCTTGGCAAACTTCTGGAGGCCGACCATCCTGATAACTTCGGCGATCCGCGGCTCGGCGTCGCGGCGGCTCACGCCGGCGAGCTTCAGCGGCAGATACACATTTTCGAACACCGTGGCCCAGGGCATCAGCGTCGGTTCTTGAAACACGAACCCCAAGCTGCGCTCCGGTTCGCCGCTCACATCGTATTGTGCCTGCGGCCAGTCGATGACGCCGGATGACGGCGCACCAAGGCCGGCGATCATCCGCAGCAGGGTGGATTTGCCGCAACCCGAGGGACCCAGCAGGCTCAGAAATTCTCCGTTCCGCACGTCGAGCTTGACGTCGGCCAGCGCCACCGTGCCGTTCTGATAGATCTTGCTGACACCGTCGATTCGGATCAGCGGTCGCTTGACGTCACCGGGATCGCTGCCGAGAGCCTTCGGCGCAAGCAACGAAACAGAATTCGCCATTTACGCGACCCGTGGCGTGGCGCCACGCATCGTCACGGCCCTCATCGGCCTGCAGCGATTGCGTTCATGCCAAAAGCCAAGCTGATCGGTATCGGCGCGATCGGCCGTGACAACCGCGGTTTGCATCGTCCCGTTCCGCTGTAATGATGGCACTGCGCAGCAAGTCTCATACCAGCCCGCGCCAAATGGCCCCGCGATAGCATTAGCCGGCGTCCGATCGCGGTAGCCTCCAAATCAAGCAACATCTGACCAATTATTGGGCCGACTCTATTTCCCACCGTCGGCGGGCGCCTCCCAATGCCCGCGAATTAAGCGAAATCCCGTCGTGATTATTCGTGGCATTGCCGATACCGGTGCCCGCGCCTAAAGGATGCTGCGATGTCTCGGTTTCCGCGCAAGCGTTGGGAAGAGATGACAACGGCCGATTTCGGTGCACTCGACCGCGAGCGCGTCATTGCCGTCTTGCCCGTCGCCGCCATCGAACAACATGGGCCGCACCTGCCGGTCAGCGTCGATGCTGCAATCAACAGCGGCATCATCGAGCGCGTTATCGCGCTATTGCCCGACGATCTGCCCGTCACCTTCTTGCCGATGATGGCGGTTGGAAAGTCGAACGAGCACGTGGCCTTCCCCGGCACACTGACCTTTACGGCGGAGACCTTGATTCGGCTCTGGACCGAAATCGGGGAGAGTGTCGCACGCAGCGGAATCCGCAAGCTCGTACTGCTCAACAGCCACGGTGGACAGCCGCCGATTATGGATATTGTCGCGCGCGACCTGCGCGTGCGGTTGAAGATGTTCGTCGTAGCGTTGAGTTATTGGGCCGTCGGCATGCCTGAGGGGCTGTTTTCAGGCGCCGAAGCGGAGCACGGCATTCACGGTGGTTCCAGCGAGACCTCGCTGATGCTCCACCTGCATCCCGAACTCGTCCGCAACGATCAGCGACGCGACTTCGTCCCGGCGTCGGTCGCGATAGCTGAGCGCTACAAATATTTGAGATCCGAGGGCAGCGGTGTCGGCTTCGGCTGGCAGACTCAGGATTTGAATCTGCTCGGCGCCTGCGGCAATGCGCTCGATGCCGACGCGCAGCGCGGCCACAAGATCGTTGAGCATGTTGCGCCGCGCATCATCGAACTGCTGCGCGAGATCGATTCCTATCCGCTTTCGGCATTGCGCGAGATCTAATCCACTCTTCGATCGCGATCCGATTCCCGGCTACGCGCACGGACGCTGACGACTTTTCGGCGATGAAAGTGGCCGTTTAGTCGATGAAATCGGCATGCTTCTTGCTCCTTTCATACTGTTTCACCACCATCAACGGGGCAGAAGCATGAGTGGGAGAGCGAAGTTCCTTGCCGGAACGCTGGCGTTTGCGATTGTCGGTTTCGGCGGCGCCGCGCAAGCCAACGACAAGATTGTGTTGGGCACGAACTGGCTCGCCCAGGCCGAGCATGGCGGCTATTACCAGGCCAAGGCCGAAGGCTATTACGACGCGGCCGGTCTCGACGTGTCGATCAAGATGGGCGGTCCGCAGGTCAACACTGCGCAATTGCTGATCGCGGGTGCGCTCGATTTCGCGATGATCTCCAACTCGTTCATTCCCGTGAACATGGTGAAGGAGAACATCCCCTTTATCGCTGTTGCCTCCATGTTCCAGAAGGACCCGCAGGTTCTGATGGCGCACAAGGAACTCGGGCTGAAGACGCTGGCCGACATCAAGGGTCGGCCAGTGTTGATCTCGACCGATGCAGTTGACACGTATTGGAAATTCCTCAAGGTCGCGTTCGGCTTCACCGACGATCAGATCCGCCCCTACAGCTTCAGCATCGCGCCTTTTCTGGTGGATAAATCGCTCATTCAGCAGGGCTATCTCACCAACGAGCCGTTTCGCGCCAAGGAGGCTGGCGTCGATCCTCAGGTCTTTCTCCTCGCCGACTATGGCTACAGCTCCTATTCTGAGTTGTTGATGTGCTCGAAAAAGATGGTGACGGAACATCCCGACGTGGTGAAGCGCTTCGTTAACGCGTCGATCAAGGGCTACGCGACGTTCTTGCACGGGCCGCATGACAAGGCGATCGCGCTGATCAAGAAGGACAACCCGGATTACACCGACAAGGCTGCCGCCGAAGCGATCGAGGCGATGAACGGCTCGGGACTGCTTGAATCCGGCAGCGCGCAGACGTTGGGTATTGGCTCGATGACAGATGAGCGTTGGAAGGATTTCTTTGACACCATGGTCAAAGCCGGAGTCTATCCGCCGTCGCTCGATTACAAGGCTTCCTACACGCTGCAGTTCGTCAACCAAAAGGTGGGGAAGTAAGTGATGAAGCTCGTATCAGAAACTCCTGTCGGGACCGTCGACGCAGTTCCGGTTATCGATATCAGCGGATATTTCACAGGTTCAGCAAGCGAAAAACAGCGCATCGCGCAAGAGATCGGCGAGGCCTGCCGCGCGATCGGATTTCTCGTCGTCACCGGACATGGTGTGCCCGATGAACTGATCCGCCGAACCGAGGCAACCGGGCGTGCGTTCTTCGATTTACCCGATGCGGAGAAACGCCGCTTCGGGACCCCGGATCCGAACATCTATCGGGGTTACTACGCGGTCGAGACCAACGCAGTGGCCTATAGCCGGGACGATCGCGCTGCGCCGCCGGATTATCGCGAGCTGTTCTCGATCAACCGTGTGACCATCGATCCGGCCGATCCCTATTACACCTCGCCCTTGGGCAAGCGCATTTTCGCGCCCAATATCTGGCCGGAAGGAGTCCCCGGACTGCGCGAAGCCTGGACCGAATACTATCATGCCATGGAGAACCTGGCGGGCAATCTGATGCGCTTGTTCGCGCTGGCACTCGATTTGGACGAGAACTGGTTCGACGACAAAGTCGACAAACACATGACCAATTTCGTTGTCAGCAATTATCCGGAGCAGCCGCACGAATTGCCGGAGGGACAACTTCGGGCCGGCGCGCACACCGATTACGGCTCGATGACCATCATCAAAGCCGAGGACAAACCGGGCGGCCTCGAAGTCCTCGATGCCGAGGGGCGCTGGCGCCCAGTGCCGGTCGTGCCCGGAACCTTCGTCGTCAACCTCGGCGATCTGATGGCGCAATGGACCAACGACCGATGGGTCTCGACCATGCATCGCGTCGTCAATCCGCCCCGCGACAAGTCGATCGGGAGCCGGCGGCAGTCGCTGATTTTCTTCCATCAGCCAAATTACGATGCAGTGATCGAATGTCTGCCGGGCTGTCTCGACCATGGCCGCGCCAAATACGCACCCATTACTTCGGGCGAGCATCTGCTGATGAAGATGCAAAAAATGCAGGAAGTGGCAAAGCGGGCTTCGTAGGGTCCAGGAATTGGAAGTTTACGTAGCCACGCCGGCATCCCGCCCGCTCCAGTGGTTGCGAGCAGCATGCAGTGGCGCGTGTCGAGACAGCCCTCTCGCTCGCGGCGATCAGGCGATGGCGCGGGGAACAAGGAAGACACACCAATCGGCTGCCTCGGGACTTCAGTGGGACATCCGAGAGAGTAAGCTAGTCCGGTTGTCATCGCTGAATGCCGCGGAGAAGCGACGCCATGAACGCACCCACCAAGGTTTCCAACCACAGCTACGATTTGGCCGCCTTCGCCAAGGCGTTGGGTGATGTTCCGGTCGAAACCGATCCAAAGACCATCCAAAAGAAATCGCGCGACTTCTTTTGGTTCAGCCCGGTGCTCAAGCGGCAATTGCAGGGCAAGGTAGCCGATCTCGTGGTCGTGCCGCGCGATGAGGCGGACGTGGTGCGCGTTGCCACAGCCGCGGCGCGCTATCGCGTGCCGATCACAATCCGCGGCGGCGGCACCGGCAACTACGGCCAATGCGTCCCGGTCCGGGGTGGCATCGTGCTCGACATGAGCGCTCTCAACGCCATCGAATGGCAGAAGGGCGCTCTCCTGCGCGTGGGATCAGGCCGCAAGATGCATCTGATCGACGCCGAGACGCGCAAGCAGGGCTACGAGCTGCGCATGCATCCGTCGACCAAGCGCATGGCGTCCATCGGCGGCTTCGCCGCCGGCGGCTCAGGCGGCGTCGGTTCGGTGACCTATGGCGGGCTGCGCGAGCTGGGCAACATCACCGGCGCGCGCGTCATCAGCCTCGAGGAAAACCCGCGCGCATTCGAGCTGAAGGGTGATGCGGCACTCAAGATCTGTCACGGCTGGGGCACGACCGGCATCATTACCGCCCTGGAAATGCCGCTGGCCCCGGCGTTCGACTGGATCGATCTGATCGTCGCCTTTGACGACCTCATGACCGCGGTCCGCTTTGGCCATGAACTGGCGCTCGCCGACGGCGTGGTGAAAAAGCTGGTCACGCCGCTCGCCTGGCCGATCCCGACTTATTTCAAAGGCATGGAGCAATATTTCCCCACCGGCCGCGCCACGGTCATCGCCATGGTCGCGGATCATTCGATCGAGGCGTTCCTGTCGCTGGCCGCCGCCCACAACGGCGAGATTACCTATCGGCGGCCGACCGATGAATCGATGGGTGCGCGGCCGCTCTATGAGCTGACCTGGAATCATACGACGTTGCACGCGCTCAATGTCGACCGCGACATCACCTACCTTCAGGCGCTGTACCCGGCGTTCGGCTTGCTCGAGAAAATCGCCGAGATCGACGCTCTGTTTTCGCCCGACGAATTGATCCAGCATTTCGAGTTCACGCGCTATGCCGGACTGCCGACAGCCTCGGGCCTCGCTATGATCAAATACACCACCGACGAGCGGCTCAACGAGATCATGGAGATTCATCGGCGCCATGGAGTCTTCATCGCCGATCCGCATATCTGGATGCTGGAGGACAGCGCCGGTTACAAGAGCGCGGACGCCGATCTGATGGGTTTCAAGCGTGAGGTCGACCCATTGGGCATCTGCAATCCCGGCAAGATGCGCACTTACGTTCCGCTGCGATGATAACCTAACTCTAAGGGTATCGTGCCGTGTTGATGCATCAACTGTTGACCGACGGAGCCGCCCGCGCGCCTGACAAAATTGCGTTTCGCTGGGTGGATCGCAACAAAACGCTCACCTATGCGCAGTCGGTGGAAGCCACCGAACATTTCGCCGGCGCCCTGCATCACCTCGGTGTCCGCTACGGCGACCGCGTCACCATCTTCGCGCACAACGGCATGGACTATCTGATCGGACTGTTTGCCTGTTGGCGCATCGGGGCGATCGCCGCGCTGGTGAATGTGCGGTTTGCCGATGAACTCGAATACTATTTCAACGACCACACGCCGCGCGTCGTGATCTACACTCACGATATGGGCGACGCCGTGCGGCGTGCGGCGCGGCAATGCCCGACAGTGCAGAAGCTCGTCTGCATGGACGGTCCGCAGGAGGCAGCCGAGAGCCTTCCGGATTTGCTGGCGGCGAAGTTCGCGCCGCCGCCGGATCCGGGCGATGAGGACGCCGTCGCGCACCTCTCCTACACGTCGGGCACTTCAGGACGGCCTAAGGGCGCCTGCCTCGCGCACGAGCCAACCATGCGCGCGACGCGATGCATCGCGGAACGCTTGCGGCTCTCGCCGGACGACGCGTGCTTTGGTCCTACCGCGTTGTCGAGTTCATATCAGCTGGTGGCGAACCTGCTGCCCGGCCTGCATCGCGTTACCACGGTCTCGGTGATGGGCCGCTGGACGCAGCAAACCGGCTGGGAGGCGATGGATGCAACCGGTGCGACGGCGTTCGCAGCCAATCCGCCATTGCTGTCGGAAGTGCTGGTCGAGTCCCGGCAGCGCGGACGCACGCCCGGGCGGCTGCGTTACGGCATGTCGGGCGGCGGCCCGGTGCCGGCGGCGCTGAAGAAAGCATGGCGCGACGAACTCAAGCTGCCGCTGGTCGAGAGCTACGGGCAAAGCGAACTGGGCGGTTTCGTCGGCCTCGGTTTTCCGGAGCTCGAACCTGATCGGCGATTGGGCGCGGTCGGACCGCCGCTGCCCGATAAGGAAGTGCGCGTCTTTGACGTTGATGGTCACGAAGTGCCGATCGGCCAGGTCGGCGAAATCTGCCTACGCGGCGGTTTCATGAAAGGCTATTTTGGCAAGCCGGAGAAGACCGCCGAGGCACTGCGCGGCGGCTGGCTGCATACCGGCGATGCGGGACTGGTGGACAACGAAGGCTACGTCACCATGCGCGGCCGCTTCTCGGAATTGATCAAAGTCGGCGACATCACGTGGTTTCCGCGCGATGTCGAAGACGCGCTGTGCGAAATCTCCGGCGTATTGCAGGCCTCGGTGATCGGGTTGCCCGACGCGGCGCTCGGCACTCGTCCCATCGGTTGCGTCACCGTCGCCTCCGGTACCAGGATTGACGAAGCCGCGGTACGAGCGCCCCTTCAGGCGAAGCTTCCCCGGTACGATTTGTCGCCGCTGACAATAAAAGTCGTTCCGGAGTTTCCTATGACGCCCACGGGCAAGATTTCGAAGGCCCAGCTGGCCGAGCAATTGTCAGCCCGGCGCGCATGATCTTGGTGCCGGGTGAGAGGATTGAACTCCCGACCAACGGTTTACAAAACCGCTGCTCTACCGCTGAGCTAACCCGGCTTAACTGCGAAATCAGTAACTTAGCTTTTCGCCCCGAAGATTTTGCTCCGGGATCGTCCGACCTTGTAGCAAACGTGTGGCTCGTTGGTGAAGTAGGCTTGTGCTCGCGAATGAGCAATGCACCCTGACGCAGGGTAACGCGTTCGTTCGGGCAGTCGGCGACCGCCGCCTCGAAGGCCCATCGCCAATCGTGATGTTTCCCGTACGACGCGGCAATGTTCGCACCAACACTATCGAGGGTGTTTTTAACATTTCAAGCGCGGTATGAAGGGCACCTATCAGCATCGCGCAGAAATGATGCCGCCCGCGCGGAGCGGGCGTTCAAAGGCATCGTTGGGAGCGCCTGACCGATAAGACGCCTCACTAACTGTAACTGACTGTTGCATTACGGATCCTCATAGTACTCGGAGCACAGCAATAAGCCCGTGGCGCAAACGCGGGGAAGGGAACCTTGACGCCGCGCCGCCGGCGTGATCTCGAAACGACCTTGATGACAACGCGATGGGTTTTCAGTTACCGCATTGGGCCAAAAGGCCTTGGCGGCCCAGACGGTGTCACAGTTCGACGGCTTGCAATATCGTGCGCGCAATCGCATCGCGCCAACCGCCGTAGCGCTGGCGGCGGACGGACTTCAACATCGACGGCTGAAAGCTGCGGTCAAGACGCCAACTTCGTGAAAAGCCGCTTGGGTCCGGATACAAACCAGCTTGCCACCCGGCCAGGAGGGCAACGCCAAGCGCTGTGGTCTCCACGTACGGTAGGCCGGTCCACCTGCGAGTCCAGTACGTCAGAGACGAATTGCATCGTCCAGTTACTAGCGGACATGCCGCCGTCGACGCGGATGGCAGGTGTTGCTTCCCGGCCCGGCGTTGCCGGCATCGGCGTACATGGCCGCGAGCAGATCGCGGATCTGATAGCCGACGCTTTCGAGTACCGCGCGCGCCAACTCCTTCCGTGTCGTACCGTGCGTCAAACCAGTGATGGTGCCGCGCGCGCTGCTGTTCCAGTAGGGTGCACCGAGGCCGACAAAGGCCGGCACGAAATAGACCGGCTACTCAGGGTCGGCTTGCGCGGCAAGTCCGCCCGGCTCGAGGCAGGCCTGACCGACGAACGCAGCTTGCTGGTTACCTGCAATGGCGAGGATGAGAACCTCACTGCCGAGATGCTCGGCCGCGGCGATGCCCAATTCACCGGCTGTGTCTCTAACTGTGGGTAGCAACGACGGTGGCACGTTGAACAGTCGCAGCAATTCTTCGTCCCACGCGGCGGACTGAATGTTGAATAAGAGCGTGCGAGAGGCGTTGGTGGCGTCGGTGGCATGCACACTGCCGCGGGTCAGTCGCCACAGCAGGTAGGTGTCGACGGTACCGAAGGCCAATTCGCCTTTCTCGGCGCGTGCGCGTGCGCCGTGAACATTGTCCAAGAGCCAACAAATCTTCGTTGCCGAGAAATAGGGATCGAGCAATAGTCCGGTCCGCTCTGCGATCATCTCCTCGCAACCGTCCGCGACCAGACGCGCACAGAGATCGGTCGTGCGGCGATCCTGCCAGACGATGGCGTTGCCGATCGGCTCGCCCGTATTACGGCTCCAAACCAGTGTGGTCTCGCGCTGATTGGCGATGCCGATGGCCAGGACGTCGGCGGCATCAACGGCTGCCTTTGCGAACGCCTCGCGCATGGTGGTCAGCGTCGTTTGCCACAGGTCGCGCGGGTCATGCTCGATCCACCCCGGATGCGGGTAGATTTGCTTGAACTCCTGTTGCGCAGTCACCAGCGGCGCAGCGTCTGGTCCGAACACAATCGTGCGCGTCGAGCTAGTGGCTTGGTCGAGGGCGAGGATGTATCGCATCAATGCAGCTTGCACAGCGCGGCGAGTAACCTGGCCGTGATTTCAGCGTACTCACTCAGACATGGGGGGAGCGGCCGAGAGTCGGTTGCGCTCGGCGATGCTTCCTTCATCCATACGCAGCCGTCCGTCGGCTCAACGCATGATTGCCCGGCTCCGAGCGAGGCCGTTGCCGGCCGCGCTCAGAGCGTAGTCGAGCCTTAGCCCTTTTGCGGCTTCTCTGCCTTCCAGGACTTGATCAGCTCGTCGTAGTCGACGGTTATTCCGGGTGGCTTTTCGTTGGCGAGCTTGCGCTGCGGCGCGAGATTGCCGTCCTTCTCTGCTTTCGCGTACCAGTATTCCGCAGGCTTTTCCGGGTTCAGCTTGGGACCGAGCTTGCCCTGAACGCCCGACTTCTCCAGGCGCGCCATGATGGCATCTTGGTCACGGGCGAGACCGTCCATGGCCTGTTGCGGGGTCTGCTCGCCGGAGATCGCCCTCGACACGTTCTGCCACCACACCTGCGCCAGCTTGCCGTATTCGGGCACGTTGACGCCGGTAGGCGTCCACAGCTTGCGCGCCGGGCTGCGGTAGAACTCGACCCAGCCGCCGACCTTGGGGGCAAGTTTGGTCATCGCGTCGGACGAGATGTCGCTTTCGCGGATGACATGCAGGAACGTGACCGCCTTCTTCAGCGAGACGGTCTTCGACACGCAGAATTGACCATAGAGCCAACCCGCCTTGATGCGCTCCGGCGCGGCGTATTTGAGATAGGTCCAGCAGCCCACGTCCTGGTAGCCGAGCTTCATGCCTTCCTTCCAATAGGCGCCGTGCGGGCTCGGAGCCATACGCCATTTCGGCGTGCCGTCCTTGTTCATCACCGGCAGGTCGGGCTTCGAGAGCGCGGCCGTGAACGCGCTGTACCAGAAGATCTGCTGGGCGATACGACCTTGACCCGGCACCGCGCCGGCTTCGAGGAAGTCCATACCGGCCGCCTCCGGCGGCGCGTATTTCTTGAGCCACTCCGCGAATTTGGCCAGCGCGTAAACGGCCGCCGGGCCGTTGGCGTCGCCGCCCCGCGTAATGGAGGAACCGACCGGAATGCCGTTCTCCGCACGAATGCCCCATTCGTCCACCGGACGTCCGTTGGGTAGGCCGCGGTCGCCGTTTCCGGCCATCGAGAGCCACGCATCGGTGAAGCGCCAGCCGAGCGACGGATCCTTCTTACCGTAATCCATATGGCCGTAGATGCGTTGGCCGTCGATCGTCTTTACGGTGTTCGTGAAATACTCGGCGATATCCTCGTAGGCCGACCAGTTCACCGGCACGCCGAGATCATAGCCGAACTGCTTCTTGAAACCAGCCTTCAGGTCGGGCCGCGAAAACCAGTCGTGGCGGAACCAATACAGGTTGGCGAACTGCTGGTCCGGTAGCTGGTACAGCTTGCCGTCGGTGAACGTGGCGAAGGACAAGCCGATGAAATCCTTCAGATCGAGGTTGGGATTGGTGATGTCCTTAGCTTCGTTGGCCATGAAATCGGTCAGCGAGCCGCCGGCGATGTCGTTGTACCGCGGATGCGTCCCGATGAAGTCCGAGTCGTTCATCCAGAAGTCGTAGATCGGCCGACCGGACTGGATCTCGACTTCAATCTTGTCGACGATGAGCCCCTCGTCCATCATCTCATGATTGATCTGAATGCCGGTAATCTCGGCGAATGCCTTGGTCAGCGTCTTCGATTCATATTCATGAACGCCGAGAATTTCAGAAGCGCAGCTCGCCTTCATGCCCTTGAAGGGCTGCGAGGCCTTGATAAACCACTCCATCTCGGCCATCTGCTGATCCTTGGTCAGCGTCGAGGGCTGGAACTCGTTATCCACCCACTTCTTGGCCGCATCCAACTGCTGCGCATAACTCGGGGTCGGCGTCAGCAGTACTGGCGCTCCTACCGCAGCTGCCGCAGTGGCCGCCGCTGCCCCCTTCAATATGTCACGTCGTTTCACGTCCATGGTCGTTCCCTCCACATTTCCTCGCGCTCCATACGCAAGGTTATTCGATGCCCTGTCAGGCAAACTTGAACATCGCCGCTCCGTACGCGACGGATACCGCGAGCGGGTACCACAAGGCACCGCCGTCGAAACGCATCCACAGGATGAAGATGAAAGCGGAGCCGATCAGCGAGACGAAGAATCGGTCGCCACGCTGCGTCGGAAAGCCGAGAATACCCATGCGCGGCGGCTGCGGCCGAAAGATCGCCAGCAGCGTCAGCACAACGAGAGCCACCGCGATCAGGCCGAAGAAAATCCCCGTCTCCCAGGTCCATGCCATCCACGCGAACATTCAAGGCCCTCCAATCAGACCCGGCCCAAGGCAAAGCCTTTGGCGATATGATTGCGTACGAACCAGATCACGACCGCGCCGGGGATCATCGTGAGTACGCCCGCTGCCGCGAGCAGCGACCAGTCCATTCCCGCTACCGAGTAGCTGCGCGTCATCACGGCCGCAAACGGCAGCGCGGTGGTTGCTGTCAGCGTCGTCGCCAGTAGTTGCTCAACCCAGGAGAACATGAAGCAGAAGAACGCAGTGACCCCCACTCCGTTGGCGATCAACGGCAGGAAAATGCGGATGAAGAATTGGGGGAATGAATAGCCATCGATTGCCGCCATCTCATCGATCTCGCGCGGTACACCGGCGACGAAGCCCTCGAGAATCCAAACCGCCACCGGAACGTTAAACAGGCAATGAGCCAAGGCTACTGCCCAGACCGTGTCGAAAAGGCCGATGGCATAATAAAGATTGAAGAATGGCATGGCGTACACCGCCGTCGGCGCCATCAAGTTCGACAGCAGCCAGAAGAACAAATACTTGTCGCCGATGAAATGATAGCGATTGAATGCGTAGGCGGCCGGCAGAGCGGCGGTCACCGAGATGACAGTGTTTATCGCCACGTAAGTGAGCGACACCAGGAAGGCGTGAACCCAGGTCGGATCATTGAAGATGAAGATATATTTCTGCAGCGAAGGGTGATGCGGCCAAAGCGCCATATTGGACATGATACTTTCGTTGCTGCGCAGGCTCATGCTCACGAGCCAGTAGATCGGCAGCATCAAGGCCAGGAGATAGACGCCTAAGCCGAGCCTCGGCAGCAAACTCGATGCCCTTCGCGTGGCGAACGAGCGCGAGCGGGGGCGAACCACAGCGAGGCTGGCGTTGGGCAGTACGTCGGCGCCCATCAAGCATACCTCCGGCGGTCCAACTGCATCATGATCGTGAAGAACACCCAGCAGATCGTCAGCGTGATAAGGTTGTAGACGAGCGACATCGCCGCGGCGCTGCCGAGATCGACCTGCCCAAGTGCAATCTTCACCAGATCGATGGAGAGGAATGTCGTGGCGCTGCCCGGCCCGCCGCCGGTAACGACGAACGGCTCGGTATAAATCATGAATGTCTGCATGAAGCGCAGTAGGATGGCGATGACCAAAACCTTCTGGAGCTTTGGCAATTCGATGTTGACGAACGTCGCCCAGCGGCTTGCCGCGTCGATCCGCGCCGCTTGGTAATAGGCGTCGGGAATGGCGCGTAGGCCGGCGTAAGTCAGCAGAATGATCAGTGGTGTCCAATGCCAGACATCAATGACGACAATCGTGCACCAGGCCGAGATCGGCTCTTGCGTGACATTGTAGGGAATACCCAACCCGGTTAGGGCGGCACCGAACAAGCCGATGTCGGCGCGCGAGAAGATTTGCCACATCGTGCCGATCACGTTCCAGGGGATCAACATTGGTAACGCAATGATCACCAGCAAGGGACCGACGGTTCGACCGCCGCGCGGCAGGCAAAGCGCTATGGCGATGCCAAGCGGAACTTCGATCAGCAGGGCGACCAGCGAAAAGCTCAGATTCTTGAGCAAGGCATCCTGAAAACGGGCGCCAATCTCCGTGGCGGGGTTGAGGAGGTCACGGAACCAAGCGTCGCCGTTCCAGAAGAAGTGGTTCTGCCCGAGCGAATCCTGAACCGAGTAATTCACCACGGTCATCATCGGTAGCAGCGCAGAGAACAGCACCAGCGCCACAACCGGCGCAACCATCAGCCAAGCCCGATTGTTGAGCGGCTTTTCCATTATCGACGATCTCCCGGAACGAGTTCGTCATTGACATAGACGAACAATCGATCTTGCTGGATCGTCAGGCCGGCGTGGCCGCCGTCGATCGAAACGCCGTCTGGCACAGTTGCGAAGATGTCGTGCGGGCCGAGCTTCACGCGCGCCAGTCGCCGGCGCCCGAGGTCCTCCAGCCGCTGGACCTGCACGGGAATACCACCACTGGGGGCCAGCGAGGCAAAGTCAGGGCGAAACCCGATAACTGCCGAATTGTTTGCCAGCTTTGGGTAATGGGCCCCCAGCTCGATGTCGTGACCTGCGACGTTGGCAACATGATCGGCGACTTTCGCCTCGACGAGATTCATTCCAGGCGAGCCGATGAAATAACCGACGAAGGTGTGTTCGGGCCGCTCGAACAATTGCGCCGGCGAGGCGACCTGCAGGACGCGGCCGTCGTTCATCACCACGACTTGATCGGCGAAGGTCAATGCCTCGACCTGATCGTGCGTGACGTAGACCATCAGCAGGTCCAGCGCCCGGTGTACCGCCTTGAGTTTCGACCGCAGCTGCCATTTGAGTGCAGGATCAATGACCGTCAACGGCTCGTCGAACAGGATCGCGGCAACATCGGCGCGTACCAGGCCTCGCCCCAGCGATACCTTCTGCTTGGCCTCGGCAGTAAGCGTCCGTGCGCGGCAGGACAGCTCTTTGGTGAGTCCGAGCAGGTCGGCGATTTCGGCGACACGGGCTTTGATCGCGCCGCGATCAATGTGGCGGTTCTTCAGCGGAAATTCGAGATTTTCCGCGACACTCATGGTGTCGTAGATGACCGGGAACTGAAACACCTGGGCGATGTTGCGTTCCTCGGTCGGCAGCATCGTCACATCTTTGCCGTCGAACAGCACCCTCCCTTCCGACGGCGCGATCAGACCGGAAATGATGTTCAGGAGCGTGGTCTTGCCACAACCCGAAGGACCAAGAAGCGCATAGGCGCGACCGTGCTCCCAGACGTGATTGAGCCGCTGCAGCGCCATCGTCCCCGACCGGGCGTCGTAGGTATGGGCGATACCGTCGAGCGTAATGCGTGCCATGTTCTGGTCCCATCACGCTTCCGGTATGGCTCCGACCGGCAATCCAGCGCGGTCAAATACGAACACCCGATCCGCATCGATATGGAGCGTGACCGACTGCTCGGGTTGCCGCATGCTCACCCCGCGCTCCACGCAGACGAAAGTGCCGAGACCGGTCTCAACGTGGACGAAGCTTTCGGAGCCGCTGATCTCCGCCAACGTGATCCTGCCGCGAAGGCTGATGGAGGAGTGCCATGGCGCATCGATCCGTCCCATGTCGCCACGGAAGCCTAGTGTGTAGGTTCCGTCGACGACCTCCGCCAGGATTCCGACGGCCGGCACCATGAGATCCTGACCAAAGCGCAGCGAACCACCTTGCTTGATCGCGGTAACTTCGTTGAGCGGTGGATCGGAAAAGACGCGAGCCGAATCGATATGGCTCGGCCGATGATAAACTTGCGCAGCTGGCCCGTTTTGAATCATGCGCCCTTTGGATAGGGTCGCGGTGACGCCGCCGAGCAGTAGCGCTTCAAGCGGTTCGGCCGTCGCGTAGACGAGTATCGACCCGGCCTGCTTGAGAATGGACGGAAGTTCTTCGCGCAGCTCCTCGCGCAATTTGTAGTCGAGATTGGCCAGCGGCTCGTCAAGCAGAACCAGATCGGCGCCTTTCACGATCGCGCGTGCGATGGCGGTGCGCTGCTGCTGCCCGCCCGAGAGCTGGCTCGGTAGGCGGTCGAGCGTCGATTCCAAACCGAGGAGTCGTGCGGCACCGCGCACGCGACGGTCTACTTCATCCGATTTCAGCTTGGCGACGCGCAGTGGTGAGGCGATGTTTTCGTAGACCGACAGCGACGGGTAGTTCAAGAACTGCTGATAAACCATCGCCACCGAGCGCTTGCGGACGGGGATGTCGGTTGCGTCTTTGCCATCAACGAGTATGCGTCCCGAGGTCGGCTTGTCGAGGCCGGCCATGAGTTGAATGAGCGATGTCTTGCCAGCGAGCGTCGGACCGAGGAGCACGTTCATAGTTCCCCGTTCGACGGTGAGCGAGACGTCGCTGATGATCCTCTCCCCCATCGAAACCATGCTGACGCTCTCAAGGCAGACGCTCATTCGCTCCCGGCCGTCGGGCAAGGCATCTCGACCAAAATGTGAGTCAGGGAAGGGGGGGCAGTACGCTGATTGTAATCAAAGCCGGCCGCCGCCGCCGGTTGGCACAACATAGGAGGAGGCTTGCGCCGATCGCGCTTATGACGGTCAATCCGATCGCATCGGGCAGGCACCAGCAGCATCCCCCCTCTTAGCGTTCGCTCGTTCGGCGAACTGATTTGCATTCGAACTTAATATCAATCATAAACAGTCAAAACGAAAATTAAAAGGGAAAATTCCAGGAGCAATTCGGTACTATGCAGCCGCTCAATGATCGACAGAATACTATCGTGACGTTAGCCCGGACCGTCGGGCGGGTCACAGTCGACGAGTTGGCGACCCGTTTCGAGGTCACACCACAGACTATCCGCCGCGATCTCAACGAACTATGCGACCTTCGGGTCCTGTCGCGCACGCACGGCGGGGCGGTGATTGCCTCATCAGTCGAGAATCTTGCGTATGAGGCGCGGCGCTTCATCGCGGCGACGGAAAAGCGCGACATCGGCCTTACCGCCGCGGCGCTGATTCCCAACCAATGCTCGCTTTTCATTAACATCGGCACGACAACCGAGGAGGTCGCTACCGCATTGAAAAATCACCAAAACCTCTTGGTCATTACCAACAATCTCAATGTCGCGATGGCGCTTTATCGCCATCCTACGATCGAGGTTGTCGTGGCCGGCGGTTTGGTTCGCCGCTCCGATGGCGCGGTTATTGGCAGCGCGGCCGTCGATCTCATCCGTCAATACAAGGTCGACATCGCCGTCATCGGCGCCTCGGCGCTCGATGAGGAAGGGTCGCTCCTCGACTTTGATCCCCGAGAAGTAACCGTGTCCCGCGCCATCATCGATAATGCCCGTCGCGTGTTGCTTGTTTGCGATCGCACGAAGCTGGAACGAGCAGCGCCGGTCCGCATCGGCCACTTGTCCGAGGTCGACGACTTTGTAACGGACCGGCTCACGTCCACGAAATTGCGCGAAATATGCACAAGTCACGGTGTCAGGGTGACCGAGACTGAGACCAAGACCGAGACATCAACACAAAATGCGGCGGCTGTTTCGGGGTGGTTCACCGCGCCCTCGATTTGATTGACGTAGTTTTCGTCGTTCCCTTCTGTCTGAGAGGCTACCAATTCAGCCGTCAATGCGGCGTTTCGTTTTTAGCTTCGAAATGTGCGCTTGTGTGCGAGTTACTATTCGCTTAGGTTCTCAACAATCATAAAACGAATAAGGCGCCGGCCCAGGTTGGGGGAAACGACGTGGACGGGACCTACGATGTCGCGATCATCGGAGGCGGGATCAACGGTTGCGGTATAGCCCGCGATGCCGCCGGCCGCGGACTATCGGTTTATCTGTGTGAGCAGGCTGATTTGGCCAGCGGCACCTCCTCGGCCGCGACCAAGCTCATTCACGGCGGACTTCGTTACCTCGAATATCTGGAATTCCGCCTAGTACGCGAAGCGCTCATGGAGCGCGAGGTGCTGTGGCGGATGGCGCCTCATATCATCTGGCCGTTGCGCTTTGTGCTACCCTATCATAAAGGGCTGCGCCCGGCTTGGCTGCTTCGGTTGGGGCTTTTCCTTTATGACCATCTCGGCGGGCGCGAACTTTTGCCGGCCACTTCGACTCTGGATCTTGCGCACGACGTCGCCGGCCGGCCGCTTAAGCCCGGCCATTACTCGCTTGGCTTCGAATATTCCGACTGCTGGGTGGACGATTCCCGATTGGTCATACTAAACGCTCGCGACGCCGCGGATCGAGGCGCGACGATCCGCACCCGAACCAAGGCGATCGCCGCAACCCGCAGCCAGGACGCGTGGCAGTTGACTACGGTCGACGGCCGCTCCGGTGAGCCTGCCCAAACGGTGCGCGCAAAGATACTCGTCAACGCCGCCGGGCCTTGGGTCGGTAACGTGCTCGCCGTCACTCAGCGGCGGAACGCGCCGGCAAGTATCCGGCTGGTGCAGGGGTCGCATATCGTTGTCCCCAAACTCTATACGCATGACCGTTGCTACATCTTTCAGAACTCTGACAAGCGCATCATCTTCGCCATTCCCTACGAAGGTGACTTCACCCTGATCGGTACGACGGAAAACGACTATGTCGGTGATCCCGGCGAGGTCCACACCTCCCGCGCGGATATCGATTATCTTTGCAACGCAGTGAACCAGTATTTCAGCACAACAATTGCCCCCGGGGAGGTCGTTTGGACCTATTCTGGCGTGCGGCCGCTTTATGACGATGGCGCGAGCGAAGCGCAGGCGGCAACGCGCGATTATGTGCTGGATCTGGACGAAGCCGGCGCGCCGATGCTCTCGATATTTGGCGGCAAGATCACTACCTATCGACGTCTGGCGCAACACGCTCTTGACAAGCTTGAACGTTATTTGCCGGCGAAGGCGCGCAGCCGGAGTAACTGGTCCGGCCAAGTACCACTGCCGGGCGGCGATTTTCCGGTGCAGGGTTTTGACGCGCTGGTCAAAGACATCGGGCGCGAGTATCCGTGGCTCGGTGAGCATCAATCCAGCCGTTTGGTCCGAGCTTACGGCACGAAAGCCCGCGTCGTCCTCGATGGGGCAACGAGTTGGAGTTCGCTCGGGCGCGACTTCGGCAATGGCCTGACAGAGACCGAGGTCATGTATTTGATGCGAGAGGAATGGGCAGAGGAGACCGCCGATGTGATTTGGCGGCGATCCAAGCTTGGCCTTCGACTTTCGCAACAGCAAATCGCCTCTTTGGAAACCTTCATGGTCCAACACCGGGGGAAGTTTCTGGCCCGCTAGGCATTTTGCGCCGAGGTAATGCTATGTCGCGCATTGATATCCAAGTGAAGGGATTGTTTGCGACGCCGGTCGCGGCGGTCGTTCTGCCCGATGCTGAAGGGCGTAACGCCGAATTGCAGGAAATCATTTTGCGCCGGCGGGCGGAGCATCCGACCATCGGTGCTTCCAACATGGGCGGTTGGCATTCGACCCGTGATTTTGCTGAATGGGGCGGTAAACGGGCTGAGGAAGTTTTGGCATTCGGACGCGACATGGCGACGAAACTGACATCGAACCGCGAAGGACAATCGGTGCGTCCGGAGTGGAAAACTGAGGCTTGGGCCAATGTCAGCGGACCTGGCGATTCGAATGCCTGTCACTATCATCCGGGGTCGTTCTGGTCCGGAACCTATTATGTCAATGATGGTGGCTGCGCCGATGATCCGTCGCTGGGCGGGGAATTCGAAATGTTCGATCCGCGCGGGCCGGCGCCGATGATGCACGCGCCCGCCCTGAAATTCGGCGGCGAAGACGGTTTGTCGGCCGGCAGCGCCGAGACCATTCGTCCGCGTCCCGGGCTGATGTTCCTCTTTCCGTCCTTTTTGCTGCATGCGGTGCGGCCCTATCGTGGTAACGGTTTGCGCATCTCCGTTGCCTTTAACTTTGGGCTGTATCGGGGCGTTTGAACTCGGCAACGTTATGCGCATCGTGTTTCGCTGCGATCCCGCTCTTTACGGCCGGCTACCCCAGCCGGTCGCCGCTCGCGGTGCTTTGCCGGACTGGCTTCGCAACATGCCGGCGACGGCGTTTTCAGAACTGCATGGTCAGCAGATACGAACGGTCAAGCACTGTCCGCCTTTCGTCGACGCGATGGCGCACGGGTTTATCATTCCGCTGCCATGCGATGTCACCGTGCGCGACGGCAAATTTTCATGGTCGTGGGACTTGCCGCCCCTAGCGGTTGAGGCGCATCCGCGCTCCCCGCTAAGCTTTCATACGCCCGCCCAGGTAGCTGGAACACCCTTCTACGATGCGGCCCGCGCCGTAATCAAGTTCAACAGCTTTTGGACGGTCGAACTCGAAGCTGGTTATTCGTTGTTCGCAACACATCCGGTCAACCGAGTTGATCTGCCATTCCGGCTGCTCAGCGGGTTAGTAGATTCCGATCGCTTCTGCGACGTCGGCATCCTTTTTCCGGCGGTCTGGGTCGATCCGAACTTTAGCGGCGTCATGCCGGCTGGAATGCCGGTGGCACAATGCTTTCCAGTTGCGCGCGACGGCGCAGAGCTTGTCTGTGAACCGCTCTCGCAGGAAGCGCAGCGGCGTTATGATGCTACCGGTGCCGCTCTGTTATCGAAGCCCGGCGTCTATCGTCGGCGCTACCGGGCGCGGCGAAGTCGCTTGTCAACCGTCAAGTGAACGGCGCAGTGCCGCCACATCGAGCCAAACCTCGCCGATCGGCGACGCCGCCAATGCCTGCGCGATGCGACCAAACGTGTCCGGCCTTAGCTTCAATGCGAGGCGGTATGCCACTTTGGCCGACGTCATGTCGCCGATCTCCTGGTGGCAGATCCCGAGATTGACCGCGGCCTCCGCGAGGTCGGGTCGCATCTTAAGCGCTTGGCGATAGGCCTCCACAGCGGGCACGAAATCGTGGTTGTCCTGTCTCACCAGACCCAGCGCGAACCAAACTTCGCCGCTCACCGCCTCTAGGTCGACGGCCCGCTCAAGCACCGCGCTGGCGCATGCAGTGTTGCCGATTCGACGTAAGCAGAGACCAAGCTTCAGGGCGGCATCAACGTTGTCAGGCGCCAAGTCTGACGCCGCTTGATAAGACTCAATGGCCTCCGCAAATCGACCCAAGGATTGTAACAATAGTCCGACGCGTAGGTGTAGCGCGGCCGAGGGATTGGCCTCGACTGCTCGTTTGAAAGCGAACAGCGCTGCCTCGGGTTGGTTGGCGCGCTCCAGGGCACCTCCGAGCAAGCGCCAACCCTCGGCGTCACGCGGAAACCGATCGAGGAGCGTAGGCAGCAAAGTTCGAGCCTCCGCATCGCCGAGTTCGAGCAATGTCACGCACATCAGGAAAGCGGCATCGGCTTGTTCCGGCGCAAGGGCCGTGGCGCGGCGAAAGAACTTAAGCGCTCCCGCGAGGTCGACTAACGCGCGTGCAGCACGCCCAGCAACGACCAGGCTGGGAACGTGGTCGGGGCGCCGCGCGAGACTGGCGCGGGCCGAGCGCGCGGCTTGTTTGGCATCGCCCCGTTGCAATGCGATAACGGCGGTCAGCTGATGGACCGCCGGATCGTCGGGCATATTGTGAAGGAGACGCTGCGCGATCGCTTCGGCCTTGCCCGGATCACCTTCCCGCAATGCCAACAGCGCCATGTGCAGGTTCGGCTCATCCATGTCCGGTCCAGGACACATCGTCCGCGTCCTTATTGTTTCGTTCCCGCTTAAGGTGTCGTTTAGCACCAAATAGTTCAAGCCGATGTTTGAATCCGTCTCGTCGATTACCGCTCCCAGTCGTCGAGCGGTTGATGGTAGTCGACGCGCACATCACGCATTCCGTCGACCCACCTCGCCGGAGAGGTGGGCGGAGTGTCGCGCAGCTGACGTGCTACAAGTCGATACTCGCCGCCGGTACATTCCTGGACGCCAAGCGCAATGCGATCTTCATCGGTGGCACCGGCACCGGTAAAACCCATCTGTGCATCGCCGTCGCCTCTGCGGTCATTCGTGCTCGCGCCAGAGGCCGCTTCTTCAACCTGGTCGATCTGGTCAATCAGCTGGAGCAGGAGAAGGCCGCCGGTCGCAGCGGTCGGCTCGCGGAGAAGCTGCTGCGCCACGACCTCATCGTCATCGACCAGCTCGGCTACCTGTCGTTCAGTCAGTCTGGCGCACAGTTGCTATTCCACCTGATCAGCAACTCTATGAGAACACATCGCTGCTGATTACCACTAAATCTGGCTTTCTCGGATTGACCTCAGGTGGCAGACCTTAGCGGCTCGCCCGTTCTTGAGAATCGGTGGATCAAACAACAGCGCTAACTTTGCCCTTCCTCCGGTGGAGGATTGGTCGGTTCCGATGGCGGTGCGGATCCCTCGCGTTCGGCTTTACGCTGCGCCGCCTTCTCGTCCTTCTTTCGTTGCTTCTCTTCGCTCCTGGCGCGTGCTGACCGCGCGCGTTCGGCGCGATCTCTTCCGTAGTTCGGCTTGAATGCCATCCGATCCTCGCCGGTTGATTCCTTGTCCAATGGTATCATATAAGCACGTCGCGCTGCTGTCGCAGCGCCGGCGGCATGCATCGAAATCGTAGCGGCGCGGATAATCGCATGGCGACACGGCAAGCGCAAATCGATGACTTCATCCACGAAGGCGTGCCGCCCACGGATCAGCCGCTTGAGCTGCTTTGTGAGGATCACATCGGCACCTATGTCATTCCGTTTCTGTGTCGCTGGCGGAGCGGGGCGTGGCAAAACGTGGATACAAGCAGCCCCATCGAAGCAACAGTGGTTGGCTGGCGCGTGCGTTGATGGGGCTTCAGCAAACGCGAACCGGCGGATCCGCGGCGTCCAATCGCAAGGTCAAGAATAAATGAGTGGGTTTAAGCAACCGGATTTCCTCGAGCGGCAAGAGGCCGCGGTCAAGGCGAAGAAGGCGGCACTGGAAAAGTTTCGCGCCAAGGCCGCCGATCCGGGGCTAGCCGACCGGCTGACCGCCCGAACGGCGCTTGCTGCCGACCGCGAGGCGGTTAAGAAATCGCGCGAGATCGAAAAGGCCGAGGCCAAAGCCCGAGAGGCCGAACGCAAGCAGCAGGCGGAGCGTGACGCCGCGATCGAGGCTGAGCGCGCCAAAGCCGAACGCGCAGAGCGCGAACGCGCGCTGGAAGCGGAACAAAAGGCGGCGAGAGACGCCCGTTACGCCGCCCGCAAATCGCGATCGAAGCGCCGATAGCTGAGGCTGCGCGAAGTCGATGCCGCTTGGTGCTGTGCCTTTGGGGCGCACGCGGAAACCAATTTGCGGTAACGTATAAATGCGCCGTGAATTGCGATTGCGCGTGCAAGGCAAATCTCAGAAACTAGAACCGGGGCGCAACCGGCCCGCCCAAGCCGCCGAACCGGGAGTTTTGCCATGAAACTTGTTCACGCTGATGAAGTGGAGTGGAAACGCGGGTTGCAGCATCGCGGCGGGACGTTTCATTATCGGCACCTGCTCGAAGGCGAGGACGGCACGCCCGGCAACTTTCATCTCGGCATCGGCCAACAGGATGGCGATTTCGCTTCGCCGCGGCACCGGCACAATTTCGATCAGTTCCGTTTCCAGCTCGAAGGCACCAGCAATTTCGACCGCAACGGCAAGATGACGGCCGGGACGTTTGGCTACTTTCCGGAAGGCGCCGCATATGGTCCGCAAAGTTCGGAAGGCCGTTCGGTCACGGCCGTGCTGCAATTCGGCGGCGCCAGCGGCAGCGGCTACCTGTCCCCGAAGGAGGTCGCCGCCGGCACCGAGGAACTGAAAAAGTTCGGCACCTTCGAGGGCGGCGTCTTTCGCCGCAACGAAGACAGTGGGGGCCGCCGCAACAGCGACGCCTATCAGGCGATCTGGGAGCACGTGCACGGCAGGCGGATGGATTATCCGAAGCCGCGCTACCGTGATCCAATCATGGTCGACCCGGAAAACTACGACTGGCTGCCGCTTGCCGATACGCCCGGCGCGGCCAAAAGACCGCTCGGCATCTTCACCGAGCGCCAATGTGCCGCCGAGCAGATCAAGCTTGTTCGCGGGGCCAACTACAAGGCTCGTCCCCGCAGCGTTTACCTGGTGTTGTCAGGATCGGGGATCATTGGCGAACAGGCGTACCGGCCATTGACTGCGTTTCACCTCGGCGAAGGCGAAGCCGCCGATCTGGTGGCACGCGATGAGACGCAAATTCTGCGTCTGGTGTTGCCCGATCTTGCCGGCGTCACGGCAAACCTGTCAGCGCACGTCGAGGCCGCGGAATAAGCGATGCCGATTCCGTCGCTCTATCTGTCGAGCCAAGCTCCGCGCAATTGGAACATTGCGCGCGCAGCGGCTTATGGCGGCGGCATCGGTGCGGTTGCCGCGCTGTTCAAAACGATCGGACCGTTGCGTGGCGACGATCCGGCATTTGGTGCGGCTTGGCAGATCTTGGGCGCGGCGTTCGCCTTCGCGCTGCTCTGTGCCGGCGCCGCGGCCTTGCGCAATCTCATCGCTCGCCGGCTGATTTGGCATGAGTGACAACATCGCCTTTCGCTCTTAAGCCTTGAAGAAACGCGCCGTCCGGGGGAAGCGCCATGCAGGAAGCTGATGTTATTGTCGTGGGCGCAGGATCGGCGGGCGCAACAGTCGCCGCGCGGCTGTCGGAGGATCCGTCGCGGCGGGTGCTGCTGATCGAAGCCGGGCAGGACACGGCGCCCGGTGCGGTGCCGGCGGACATCCGCAGCATCTTTCCGGCGGCCTACATCAACCGCAATTATTTTTGGCCGGGCTTTGCCGCGAGCTTGCGCAAGGACGAGCCGCCGGTGCCGTTTCTGCAGCCGCGGGTGATGGGCGGCGGCTCGAGTGTCATGGGCATGATCGCGCTGCGCGGACTGCCGACTGACTACGACGGCTGGGAGCGGATGGGCGCGCGCGATTGGGGTTGGCAGGATGTGCTGCCGACATTCCAGGCCATGACCAACGACCTCGACGAGCCGGCGCCGCGCCGCAACGTGCGGGGCCCGAATATGGTGCGGCGATTGCCGCGCGAGCGCTGGCCGCTGTACATGAAGCATCTCGAACAGGCGGCGGTCGCGCAGGGCATCGCATCGCTCGCTAATATCTATGACACCGCCGACGACGGCTTCTTTGTCACGCCGCTCAGCCAGGACGACGAGCGGGCGACCAGCGCACGTTGTTATCTTGACGCCCAGGCGAGGGCGCGAGGCAACCTTGAAATCATGACGAGTACGCGCGTGCTGCGCATTACTTTCGACGGCACCCGTGTAACCGGGATCGTGGTGGAGCGCGCCGGGGAAGCGATCACGATCGCGGCGCGTGAGGTCGTGGTATCGGCCGGGGCCGTTCATTCGCCGGCGTTGCTGTTGCGGTCAGGCGTCGGTCCGGCGGCAGAATTGCGCGAGCTTGGTATCGCGATCACTGCGGATCGGCTGGGTGTGGGTCGGAACTACCAAAATCATCCGCAAATGCACTTCGCCATGACGCTTAAGGCGAACTCGCGCGTTCGCGCCGACGCCCAGCATTACATCATGACGAGCCAGAGATTTTCGTCCGGCGTCGAAGGCTGCCCGAAAGGCGATCTGTTCCACTATTACTGCGGCCGGGTCAGTCCGAAGCGGTTCGGGCTGCGCATGGCGATGGTCGCTGCCTGCCTCTATACGCCGATCTCGCGCGGCGTCGTGGCACTGCGCTCCGCCGATCCGAATGCGCCGCTGCGGGTCGAGCAGCGGCTGCTTTCCGATCCGCTCGATGCAAAGCGGATGATCATGGCGGTGCGGCATGCGGAACGATTGCTGCTCGATCCCGCGGTGCGCGATTGCTTCGAAGAGATTTATTTGATGCCGCGGCAGGCGCCGCTGCGGCTGATCAACGACGTCGGACTGTCGGGAGTGGCGAAGGCGATTGGCGCGACCGCGGTGCTGGCCGCTCCGGCGCCGCTGCGGCGCGCTATGATTGGCGCTGCGATCAAGCCCGGACGGTTGGTCGCCGACGAGGCGGCCACCTATCCCATCTCGGACGATGAAATCCTCGCGACCACCGGCTCGAGTTTTCATCCCAGTTCGACCTGTGCGATCGGCGCCGCGGATAATCCGATGGCGGTCGTCGATCCGCAATGTCGGGTCTATGGCGTGCAAGGGTTGCGCGTCGCCGATGCCTCGGTCATGCCGCAAATCGTCAGCGCCAATACCAACATGCCGACCATCATGATCGGCGAACGCGTGGCTGAATTCATGCGGCAGAAGACCTGAGGCGGGGGAGGGCGGTTCGGCGGCTATGCGCAGTCAGCCAAACCACGTACACACGCAACCGTGGTGTCGGATAGGCTGATTTTTCCGACCTCAATCGCCATCTAACAGGGAACCCGCCATCTACAAAGCGAGTAATTTCATGTCGGATTGCCTGCACTGCGATATCAATGAAATCGTGCAAAAGCACATCGAGAAGACCGAGACGCCGGATGCGGCCGATCTTGCCGCCCGGATGGCCGAAAGTCTGGCGGACATGATTTTGACCTTCGTACCGGAAGAGGATCAGGCCAACGTTCTGGCCCATACTATCGCCCATCTCGGCGAGATGTTTCTGCAAAAAGGCGGCGCAGTCGAGGGCGACACCACGCACTGAACAGCGGCGTTAATCGGCAAAAAAAGAAAACGGGACGGCCCAGTGAGCCGTCCCGTTATTTCGGTCGAACCTGCCTTACATGTGCGTGATATCGCGGTCCTTGGTCTCGGGCAGGAAGATAAGCCCGACGACGAAGCTCATGGCCGCGACCGCGATCGGATACCACAGACCCGAATAGATGTTGCCGGTCGCAGCGACAATGGCGAACACGGTCGCCGGCAGAAAGCCGCCGAACCAGCCGTTGCCGATGTGATAGGGCAGCGACAACCCGCTATAGCGGATGCGGGTCGGGAACAATTCAACCAGCCAGGCTGCGATCGGTCCGTACACCAAGGTCACGTAGATGACGAGGATCGCGAGCAGGATCACGGTCATCACGTAGTTGATGTCGTTCGGGTCGGCGCTTGGCGGATAGCCGTGCGCCTTGATGGCCGCTGCGATCGCGTTTTTGACGTCCGGCGTGTCGGCCGTAATCGTCTGATCGCCAATCTTGACACTCGCCGTAGTTCCGGCAGGCGCTGCCACGTTTTCGTAGTTCACCGACAGGCCGACCAGCGCCTGTTTGATGATGTCGCAGCCGGTGGTGTACTTCTCCGTGCCCGTTGCCCTGAACTGGAACGAGCATTTGCTTGGATCGGCGGTCACCGTTACTGGCGCCGCCGACAGTGCATGCTCCAGCCTCGGATTGGCGAAGTGGGTGATGCCCTGGAAGATCGGGAAGTAGGTCACGACAGCGAGCGCAAAGCCCGCGAGCATGATCGGCTTTCGCCCGATCTTGTCCGACAGCCAGCCGAACAGGATGAAGCAGGGCGTGCCGATGGCGAGCGCGATTGCGATCATGATCTGCGCGGTGACGCCCGGAACCTTGAGCGTCTGGGTCAGGAAGAACAGCGCGTAGAACTGACCGCCGTACCACACGACCGCCTCGCCGGCGGTGGCGCCGAACAAGGCGAGAATGGCAATCTTGGCGTTGCTCCATTGCCCGAAAGCTTCTGCGAGCGGCCGCTTCGATTGCTTGCCTTCCTCGACCATCCGCTTGAACAGCGGTGATTCATTAAGCTTGAGCCGGATCCAGAGCGATACCGCTAGCAGGATCGCCGAAAGCAGGAACGGGATACGCCAGCCCCAAGCGCCGAAATCGGCCTCGCCCATAGCGGTGCGAATACCGAGGATCAGCAGCAGCGCGAGGAATAAGCCGAGCGTTGCAGTGGTCTGGATCCACGACGTGTAATAGCCCCGCTTGTTCGGCGGCGCGTGTTCAGCGACGTAAATCGCGGCGCCGCCATATTCACCGCCGAGCGCAAGCCCTTGAATGAGCCGAAGCGCGATCAACAGGACCGGCGCCATGATGCCCCAACTCGCGTAGCCGGGGATCACACCGATGAAGAACGTGCCGATACCCATCAGCGACATGGTGACAAGGAACGTATATTTGCGGCCGATCAAATCGCCGAACCGACCGAAGATCAGGGCGCCGAATGGGCGGACGGCGAATCCCGCCGCGAACGCGAGCAGCGCGAAGATGAAGCCGACATTCGCCGGGACGTTGGAGAAAAAGTATTTCGCCAGGAACGCGCCGAGCGTGCCGTAGATGTAAAAATCGTACCATTCGAAGACGGTGCCCAACGAGGAGGCAAAGATTACGAGACGTTGTTCGCTCGTCATCCCTCCTGTGCGCGGCGCGTTGATAGCCACGGTAGTCATTGGCGTTCCCCCCAGCTCGTTGTTGGGCGAGCGCGGTGCCTCAATCTTGGCGTGTCTCGGCGAGCCCCCCAAACCGGCGTCACGCTAGTCCGCGGGAGGTCCCCTGTCTGTCCGCCAGAGGTCGTAAGCCAAAAGTCGTGGGTGCTTTGCGCGCGCGGGCGGTGAGCGCATAAGTCCTATTCGGCGATGCGGCTGGCGTAAACATCACCGATTCCCACTTAAGGCCGCGATGGACGCAATCTCCCGCATATCGAGCGCTTCAAATCGACCGCTCGATAACCACTCACTCGATGACCGGTCAGTCCGGGCGAAGCTGCGACGGCACCCAGGCTGGACCGTCGCGGCCGTGCTGCTGATCGCATTTAATCTGCGGCCAGCCATCACGACCGTGGCGCTGTTCCTCGCCGACATCCGGCGCGACCTTGGTCTGTCGGGGCTCGAAATCAGCGTTCTAACCATGGCGCCGGTGGTCTGTCTTGGCGCGTTCGGGCCGGTCGCACCGCCGCTTGCCCGCCGCTTCGGCACCGAAGCGGTGCTGCAGGCGTCGCTTCTGGCGCTGGCGATCGGGTGCGTGGTGCGCAGTTTCGGTGCAGCGCCGCTGTTTGTCGGCACTGTGATCATCGGGGCGTCGATGTGTTTCTTGGGCGTGCTGACGCCCGTGATCGTCAAGCGCGACTTTCCCCGCCACGTCGGCTTGATGATGGGCCTCTACACGATGCTGATCTGCCTCGGTCCGGCGGTTGCCACTGCGGCCGCCGTGCCAATGCAGCATGCGCTGGGCGATAGCTGGGAAAGGGTGCTGCTGTTCTGGGGCCTGCCGGCGCTGATCGGCGCCATCGTATTTTTGCCGCAGCTGTTTCGCCCGGAGACCAAGCTCGTCCCCGAAACGCAAGTCACCAGCGTTTTGCGCGATCCTTTGGCCTGGCAGGTCACAGCCTATTTCGGTCTTATCAGCTCGCTCGCCTACGCCGTGTTCAACTGGGGCCCGAGTATGTTGCAAGCCCGCGGCCTCGATCCCGCGACGAGCGGCATCGTGGTTTCGATCAGCTATGTCGGTCAAATGGTCACCGGCCTCTTGGCACCAGTTGTTGCCGGTCGGCAGCGCGATCAGCGCCTCATCATTGCCGTCCTAGTGGCGTTCACCGCCGCCGGTCTTCTCGGCTTTATCTTTGCGCCGGTGTGGTCGCTCAGCCTGTTCTCGGTGTTGTTAGGACTCGGACAGGGCGGCGCCTTCGGGGTCGGACTTCTCCTGTTTGTTTTGCGCGCCGGCGATCCGCACGCGGCCGGCAAACTTTCGGCGCTGGCACAGAGTGTCGGTTATGTACTTGGCGGCTTGATTGGGCCGTTTGCCGTCGGCCTCATTTACGATTGGGCCGGTTCGTGGCACGCGGTCGCGGTTTTTTACACAGCGGTCGGCCTGGCATCGCTGATTTTCGGTCTCGGCGCGGGCCGGGCTCGAACGCTGAGGGTCCGATGACCGAAGCCGGTGCACAGCAGCGCCGTAGCGCGCAATTAATGTTACCGCGCAATTCACCGATCCGATCGGGCGGTTCTAAACGAATTTGACTGGTCCGATCCCATAACGTGCCGCCGTTCAAGGCGGGTTCTTATGCGCGTTCTCCATGCGGCGGTCTTGTTGCTTGCGTTTGGCGTTGGCCCCGCCTTTGCCCAGCGCATCCCCTCCGTTGTCATTCCAGGCAGGCCGGACGTTCCCGTAATCATCAACGGAATGGATGCGTCCTGGTCGGTGGTCGAGGGCGACTACGGCCTCGATCGGCCGATCGGCATGGTGCCGACGGTGATCTACCGGCCCTTCGCCGTTGTGGTCCCCGAGCCCGACGGCGGCCCCGCACGACGTCGTGTTTACGGGCCGGCCTACTTTCCCAGCACCGGTGAGCGGCCGGGCTATGGGCGCCTCGAAGTGGTTCCGCCGCCAAACCGGCAGCTGCCGCCCCCGGCCGAGAGCTTTTACCAGAGCTGGTCGAGCCAATCGGCACCCGGCCCAGTCACCACTTACCCACCGGTTGCCGCACCGCCCATCATCTGGAACGGGGGCGGCAGATATCGAAGACCGCCTCCACGCTGACCAGGACCCGACGCTTTCGGACGGACCGCGCAACGCCAGTCCTCATCCGCCTCTTCCACGTAGCAACGCCAAGTGAGGAGTACCATGTCGTTTCATCGCGCAATTCTAGTGGCTTCGGCCATGTTGTTCGCTGTCGGTCTCAGCTCAGCAGCCTTAGCGGGCTGTGGCGGCTGCGGATTTGCAGCTCCAGCTGTCTATGCGCCGCCAGTCTACGCTCAACCGGCCCCCATCTACGCTATTCCAGCCCCGCTTCCGCCTCCCGCGGTGGTCGCGCCAGCGCCAATCGCCGTTGATCATTGGGACACGGGCGGATGCGGCACTTTGGGTGGATGCGGCGGCGGCTGCGGCTTTGGCGGCTGCGGTGGCTTCAGTAGCTTCTTTGGCTTCAATAGCTGCAATTGCGCCCGTGCTGTCGGCTACGCCCCGTCGCCGCTCTACGTCGTGAACCAGGGGCCGGAATACAGTGGTCCGGGCCTGATGGTGCCGTACCAGTCGTACTCACCCGGGGCAGCGTTCGCCCCAGCCATCAACTATCCCTACATCGGCTCCCGCTTCGGCTTTCGCGCGCCCGGATACTTTCCCGGTCGTCGTCTATCGCGGTCCGCGCTATGCCTATGGGGCGCGTGCGTACGTCCATCCGCGCTATTACCGCGCTCGGCCATACTTGTACCGTTGACGCTTGGGCTTCTTCCCCGGCAAGATCGACAAAGGCCCGCTCCGCGCGGGCCTTTGTTTTTTTATTTGGTCCCGAGCCCTTGTTGCTGACTTGGATGCGAGCCGAGCCGGCAAGCGCACGCCAAGCACACGGCAGCAACACATCGCGCAAGCATCATTGTTGTTGCCTCAAGGCTGCGCACGGGTGGCAACGTAAAGCGACAGCGCCGCTGCGTTGGAGACATTCAGGCTTTTGATCGCGCCGGGAAGATCAAGCCGCGCGAGCTGGTCACAAACGGCCTTCGTTCCTTGCCGCAGGCCCTTGCCTTCGGCGCCGAGCACCAGCGCGAGCGGCGCGGACAGCGTGACCGCGGCGAGATCGTCGGGTGCTTCACTGTCCAGTCCGATGACGCGAAATCCGTGCTCCTTGAGTGACCCGAGTCCGCGCGCGAGATTTTGCACGATCACGATCGGCACCAGTTCAAGCGCGCCCGATGCGGATTTGGCGAGCACGCCGGTCGCCTCCGGGCTGTGACGCGCGGTGGTGACGATCGCTGCGACCGCGAACGCCGCCGCGGTGCGTAGGATCGCACCGACGTTGTGCGGATCGGTGATCTGGTCGAGCACGAGAACAATGCCGGCGGCGGTCAATTCGTCCAATTCGGGCGCGGCGAGCGGATCGGCTTCGGCGAGCAGGCCTTGATGCACCGCGTCCGGCGAAAGCCGCGCGGCGATGGCGTCGGGCCGCACCAGTTCCGGTTCGATGGGCGGCGCGATCCCTTCGTCGGCCAGGCGCCGTGCCGCGTTTTCAGTTGCCCAGAGCTTGCGGATGCGGCGTGCTGGATTGGCGAGGGCAGCCGTGACGGTATGCCAGCCGTACAAGATGCTCGGGGCGTCGCGTTCGCGCCTCGCGATAGGTCTATTCCCGTGGGGGCGATTGTGGTGGGGCCGCGCGCCATCCCGGCGCTGCGCGCGCGGCTTTGATTGCCATGGGCGTTCGCGCATGAGGTGGTTCTGTCACGCTAATGTGCCCTTGGCAATTTCGCTCCGAAGCCCTCCTCCGCCTAGGCTACGGAGGGCATCCTGCTTCGCGGTTTGGGACTGTGCAAATCCTGCGAAGCGCGTAGCGCATAGGTACGTTCTGTCACCCATGTCTCCGGGCCGGACAAGAAGCGGGATGGTGGGGGAGGTAGGACTCGAACCTACGAAGGCGTAAGCCAGCGGATTTACAGTCCGCCCCCTTTGCCACTCGGGACACTCCCCCGCACGTCTCACGCAATTGGAGTGACGTGGGAAACGGAACATTGCCGGCCAAAGGGCGAGATTCCGCGGCCGTGTTTAGCATGTCGGGCTGACGCGGTGTCAACCGCGGCGAAATTGGCGTTTTCGGGCGCGATCGGCCGCGAAAACGGGGCTTGTGAAGGTGAACAAAACGTCGCGAAAGGTGTTGCAATTCAAGGCTTAATCATAGCTCGACCGCGGCAAATAAACCCTATTTTTAGTGTGTCTTTTAAACTGATCTTAGACCCTGGCGGGTACGGTGGCGCGTTACGACGGGAAAACAGGGCCCGTCGAAGACAAGATAAAATAGTTACGGGAAAGGCGTCACTATGAAAGCCGTCGCAAAGACGGTCGAGCCCGCTGCCGAACGCGAGGCGCGCTTCGACCACATCCGGCCGCATTATCTGGAGGCGCTGACCTTGGTCGAGCGTCTGCACCGGCGTCTGCTCGATGTCATCAAGGACGAATTCGATCGCCGCGGCCGCGCCGACATCAATTCGGTACAGGCGCTGCTTTTGTACAATATCGGCGACAAGGAACTGACCGCCGGCGAGTTGCGCACCCGCGGCTATTATCTCGGCTCCAATGTCTCCTACAATCTGAAGAAGCTCGTCGAGATGGGCTTCCTCGATCATCAGCGTTCCCGGGTCGACCGGCGCTCGGTGCGCATCAAGCTAACGGAAAAAGGCCGCGACGTGCGCGACATCGTCGATGCGCTTTACCAGAAGCACGTGCGCACCGTTGAGCAGGTCGGCGGCATCACCGCCGATGAGTTCGGCGTGCTCAACAAGGCGCTGCACCGGCTCGAGCGTTTCTGGACCGATCAAATTCTCTACCGGCTCTAAGGTCGCGTAGTTTTTTGCCAGGATTCCATCGTACTGGCATGTCTGTACCCCGGCGCAAATGCCGGGGTCTTTTTTTCTTTAGTCTGTCTCAGACGCTCAATTCGATAATATTCCCGTCGTTCTGCCCAGCCAGGTCAGAACCGGGAACGGCGTAAAAATTTGCAGCAGAATTGCCGCAGCCACAAGTACGGCTGCGTAGATCAGCACCACGCGCAGGATCCGTTGGGGAAGCGGCGGGTAGGGCGGCATATTGTTGGCCGGCCAGGCAAACGCCTCTTCCCATTTGTCTTGCGGAATATGCACCGGCCTGATGCGTTCCAATGGCTGCCAGGCGCGGTATGCGGCAATGCCGCGCTCCTGCGCAATGGTGTTTCGAAGCCAGAGAAAGTTGCTCCATCCGATCAGATCAACGAGCCATCTGATTGCAATGCGCGCGAGGAACGCGAGGATGAGACAGACCAGATAAACATAGAAAACAATCAGACCGACCTGGAGCACAGGATCGGTCAGAAGCCCGACGCGAAAATGCTCCGCAAAGAACCGGACGGTGGCATCGACCAGCGTTTTGAGGGCGCCAGAGATTTCGCGCAATGGCGCGTAGTCGAACGAATAGTAGTCCAGCAGCAGAATGACCGCGAGCACTGCTGCCAGCTGAAACAGTCTCGATCGCATGATGCTTCGGATCGGCGCCGCTATCAGCCTGACTATGCCCATGACTTTATGCTCAAGGCTGCTCCCGGAATTGTTGGCGGGCAGGCGTTCGCATTTGCGCCAGACTACAGGACGTCCCCTTTAGTTCCACGACCGGTTCGTGCTACTTCGCACAACGGCTCGGCGATGGGCGCCGGCTTCGGCCAAATTCGGCCTTCATATCGTGCTGGAAAGCCGCCCGATGGATGAACCCCAGAACGATGAACCCGAGGACAAAGGCACCCAACGGCTGCACCGGCGTGCAGTGCTGCGGCGGATCGGCGGGCTCGCGACCATTGGCGCAGCAGGATTGGCGGCGCGCCGCGCGGTTGCCGGGGATGCCGCGCTGGACGCGCTGATCGGCGACACCCAGCGCGGCGGCTTCGGGCAGGGCTTTGATGACGCGTCCCGCAATGTCCATATGCCGAGGCGGTCGCTGCCGACCGTCTCGGCGGCAACGGCGCAGACGACCGAGCAGGCGATCGACCGCTACGCCGCGATCGTCGGCCGCGGCGGCTGGCCGCAGGTCACCGGCGTGAGCGTGCTCCGTCTCGGCGACCGCCACCCGAGCGTCAGCGCCCTTCGCGCCCGGCTGGTGGCGTCGAGCGACATCGATCCGAATGCGGTCGGCAACGACATCTACGATTCCTACGTCGAGGCCGCAGTGCGGCGCTTCCAGCTGCGCCATGGCCTGACCGTCGACGGCGTGATCCGCGCCGAGACGCTGGGCGCGCTTAATGTGCCGGCGCCGGTGCGGCTTGCCCAACTGAAGATCAATCTGGGGCGGCTGCGCGAATTGAGCACCCATCTCAGCCCCCGCTACGTGGTCTGCAACATTCCGGCGGCGCGCATCGAGGCGATTGAGAATGGCGTGGCGGTTTCGCGCCACACCGCCGTCGTTGGCAAGCCGGACCGGCCTTCGCCGGAGATCAATAGCAAGATCATTCAGGTCAACTTCAACCCGTATTGGACGGTGCCGGCTTCGATCGTGCAGAAGGATCTGATCCCGAAAATGCAGGATCAGCCCGATTATCTGACCAGCAATCACATCCGCATTTTCGATGCCCGCCACAAAGAGCTGCAGCCGTCGCAAATCAACTGGTATTCGGAAGATGCGACGCATTACTCGTTCAAGCAGGATCCCGGCAGCTTCAATTCGCTCGGCTCGATCCGCATCAATTTTCCGAGCCAGTACGGCGTCTACATGCATGATACGCCGCTGAAGAACCTGTTCGGCGATGACTTCCGCTTCCATTCGTCAGGCTGCGTGCGCGTGCAGAATGTGCGGCAGCTGGTCGCCTGGCTGCTTGAAGGCATGAAAGGCTGGTCCCTCGAAGATATCGACCGCGTCATTAAATCCGGCGAGCAGAAGACCGCCCAGTTGACGAAACAGGTGCCGCTCCACTGGGTTTACATTACCGGCTGGGCGACGCCCGACGGTGTCGTGCAGTTCCGGGAGGACATCTACGGCAAGGACAACGTCTCCGGTGTGCAGGCATCGACCAGCACGTTATGAACCGGGCGTTCTGATCGCAGGGCCGTTGGCGAAACGGCCCAAAAATCCCCAAATGTAGCGGCGCTGGCCGTCGCCAATCCTAGAGCTTGCGCCAGCCGGCCGGTATGCTATCGGCGAGCGATTGGTTGAGCTGTCACGGTTTTCCGCGGGAACGCATAAAGGCAGGGGAAAGATGTCGGTTTCGCAGGGAGCGGCGCTTTCGGCGGAAGGGTTTTTCTCGGCAGCGCTCGGCGAAAGCGATCCCGAGATCGCCGACGCCATTCGCCGCGAACTCGGGCGCCAGCGCGATGAGATCGAACTGATCGCGTCGGAGAACATCGTCAGCCGTGCCGTGCTCGAAGCGCAAGGCTCGGTGCTGACCAACAAATACGCCGAGGGCCTGCCGGGGAAGCGCTATTACGGCGGGTGCGAATTCGTCGACGTGGTCGAACAGGTCGCCATCGACCGCGCCAAGAAGCTGTTCGGCTGCTCCTTCGCCAACGTCCAGCCCCATTCCGGCGCCTCCGCCAACGCCGAAGTGTTCATGGCGTTGATGCAGCCCGGCGATACCTTCATGGGTCTGAACCTCGCCGCCGGCGGGCATCTCACCCACGGCTCGCCCGTCAACCTGTCCGGACGCTGGTTCAAGCCGGTCCCGTATGGTGTGCGGCGTAACGACCACCTCATCGACATGGCGGAGGTCGAGCATCTGGCAAAGGAGCATCGGCCGAAGGTTATTATCACCGGCGGTTCCGCCTATCCGCGCATCATTGATTTCCGCCGCTTCCGCGAGATCGCCGACGCGGTCGGTGCGTACCTTATGGTCGACATGGCGCACTTTGCCGGGCTGGTGGCCGGCGGCGTCCACCCAAGCCCGTTTCCCCATGCGCACGTGGTGACCACGACCACGCATAAGACGCTGCGCGGACCGCGCGGCGGAATGATCCTGGCCGACGACCTGGAACTGGCGAAAAAGCTTAACTCCGCGGTTTTTCCCGGCATGCAAGGCGGCCCTCTAATGCACGTGATTGCGGCAAAGGCGGTCGCGTTCGGCGAGGCGCTGCGCCCGTCGTTCAGAGTTTACGCGAAGAACGTCGTCGAGAACGCAAAGGCGCTTGCCGAAACGCTCAAATCGCGCGGGCTCGATATCGTCTCCGGCGGCACGGATACCCATCTGATGCTGGTGGACGTGCGCAAGAAGGGCTTGACCGGCAAAGTCGCCGAGGCAGCGCTTGGGCGCGCCAACATCACCTGCAACAAGAACGGCATTCCGTTCGATCCAGAGAAGCCGACGGTGACCTCCGGCGTGCGGCTCGGCACGCCGGCCGGCACGACCCGCGGCTTCGGCATCGCCGAATTCCGCCAGGTTGGCGACATGATCGCCGAGGTACTGGACGCGCTGGCGCAAAAGGGAGCGGAGGAAGACGCGCCGGCGGAAGGCAACGTGCGCGACAAGGTCAAACGCCTGGTCGGCCGCTTTCCGATCTACGAGGGGTAAGGCACGGCATGCGCTGTCCGAGTTGCGGAAGTCTCGATACCCAGGTGAAGGACTCGCGGCCGACGGAAGATTCTTCCGTGATCCGGCGCCGGCGGGTGTGCCTATCGTGCAATTTCCGCTTCACCACGTTCGAGCGGGTGCAGTTGCGCGAACTCATTGTTATCAAGCGCAACGGCCGGCGCGTGCCGTTTGACCGCGACAAGCTGTTGCGTTCGGTGCA
This sequence comes from uncultured Alphaproteobacteria bacterium, assembly GCA_963844545.1. Classification (GTDB taxonomy): domain Bacteria; phylum Pseudomonadota; class Alphaproteobacteria; order Rhizobiales; family Xanthobacteraceae; genus BOG-931. Next base: position 301,766 of record CAWJOX010000004.1, read on the forward strand.
GATCGCCTTGCGCAAGCGTCCGGTCGAACCCGAACGCGTCGATCAGATGGTCTCGAAGATCGTGCGCGAGCTGGAGAGCCAGGGCGAGAGCGAGGTTTCCTCGGAGACCATCGGCGAGACGGTCATGGCGTATCTCCGCGACCTCGATGATGTGGCCTATGTGCGGTTTGCTTCGGTCTATCGCAATTTTCGCGAGGCCAAGGATTTCGAGACGGCACTGGCCGAATTGTCCGGCGAAGAAGCTGCAGAGATCGCCCGCAAGTGATTGCGCTCTATGGCTCACGCAGGGCCGAGCAGTTCCTCGATAGTGAGATCGAGACCGGGCGGATCAAGACGCAATGGACCGCTGCTCAGCAGGTTCGGCGCAGCATCGCGGGCGAAATGCGTCACCGTGCGCGCGTCCGGATCAACGATGAGATAATGGGCGACGCTTGGCAGTTTAAAGTAACCGATGAGCTTGGCGCTGGTGTCGCTATGCCTGGTCGTCGGCGAGAGCACCTCAACGATGATAATGGGAGTGCGCACAACCATCGTTTCGCCCGGCAGCTTGTCGCCGCAATGGACCAGTGCGTCCGGTTCGTAAGCGGTATGCTCGTCGATCCGCACGGCGATACCGTCGGTCATGACCTCGCAAGGCAGTTTGGTAGCTGCCACCGCCCGGCGCAAAACCAAATAGACTTCACCTTTGATGCGGTTGTGAGCGACCCGTTCTGTCGCCTTGGGCACGATCTGCCCGTTGATGAGTTCCGTACGCTGCCGCTCGGTCTGGATTTCGCTCCAGGCGAGGTATTCGTCGACGGTCATCGTGCGGCGAATGACATTCATGCAGAAAAATCTATCACGGAGCGCGGTGTTGGCGCAAAGCGATGACACGCGTTTCATGACGCTGGGACTCGCACTCGGGCGGCGCGGGCTCGGCCGCACATGGCCCAACCCGGCCGTTGGTACTGTTATCGTGAAAGACGGCGTCATCGTCGGCCGCGGCTGGACCCAGCCTGGCGGCAGGCCGCATGCCGAAGTAGAAGCACTGCGCCGCGCCGGCGAAACCGCGCGCGGCGCGACGCTGTACGTGACGCTGGAGCCTTGCTCGCATCACGGCAAATCGCCGCCCTGCGCCGACGCCATTGTCGCCGCAGGCCTGGCGCGCGTCGTCTCGGCCATGGAAGATCCCAATCCCGAAGTGGCGGGGCAGGGACACGCGAGGTTGCGTTCCGCCGGCATCGTGGTCGAGGTCGGTACCGGTGCCGACGAGGCGCGCCGTGATCACGCCGGCCACATCATGCGCGTGTGCGAAGGCCGCCCGCACGTGATACTCAAGCTCGCGATTTCCGCCGACGGCAAGGTCGGAGCGGCGGGTCGGAGACCGGTTGCCATTACCGGCGTGGAGGTGCGTGACCGCGTCCACCTGCTGCGAGCGCAAAGCGATGCGATCATGGTCGGCAGCGGCACGGCGCTTGCCGACGATCCGCTGCTCACATGCCGATTGCCCGGCATGGCGAAAGACTCGCCAGTCCGTATCGTGCTCGACACGAGCTTGCGTCTGCCGCGGACTTCGCGGCTGGTGCAAACCGCCCGCGAGGTGCCGGTATGGGTCGTCGCCGGAGCCGGAGCGGCGCGCGCGGCCGAGGAAGCGCTGGCGGCGGATGGTGTCGTGGTGCTGCGGGCGGCGGAGCGCGGCGGTGGTCTCGATATTGCGGCGGTGCTCAAGCTTATCGCCGCGCGTGGCATCACCCGGCTGATGGTCGAGGGCGGGCCGATGCTTGCGGCTGGGTTCGTCGCTGCTGAACTCGTCGATGAGGCGGTATTGTTTCACTCGCCAACGATTATCGGGTCCGACGGCATAGATGCACTCGACGGCCTGCCGCTTGCGGCGCTGACCAAGTCAGGCGCTTTGCGGCACTTGGCGACTGAGCCAATCGGGGCTGATAGATGTGACGTTTTCGAGCGAAGGTGAGGCCATTGTTTACCGGTATTGTCAGCGACTTGGGCGAGGTTCTGGAGGTTAACGAACAAGCCGAAGGGCTGCGCCGCCTGAGCGTCGCTTGCGGCTACGATCCGGATTCCATCGACATCGGCGCCTCGATCGCCTGCTCCGGCCCCTGCCTCACGGTGGTGGAGCGCGGGCGCAAGGGCAATCGCGCCTTCTTCGCTGTGGATGTGGCCGCCGAGACACTGCGCGTGACCACAGCCGGCGCGTGGCAGCGCGGTACGCGGCTTAACCTGGAGCGGTCGCTGAAGCTTGGCGACGAACTCGGTGGCCACCTGGTCAGCGGGCATGTTGACGGCATTGCTGAGCTGCTCAGCCGCGAAGACTTGCCCGATATGGCGCGACTGTCGTTGCGCGCCCCGAGTGAGCTTGCGCGCTTTATTGCCCCCAAAGGGTCGGTCGCGCTCGACGGCGTCTCACTCACCGTCAACGAAGTCGAGGGCGACACGTTCTCGGTATTGCTCATTCCGCACACGCTCAAAGTCACGACATTTGGTTCGCTCCGGCCCGGCATGCGGCTCAATCTCGAAGTCGACCAAATGGCCCGTTACGCCGCGCGGCTCCTCGACACTGCCAACCCGCATTGAGCCTGCGCTTGTTCGCGCCTCCTGCGCTTGCTACGACCGCACCGGCAAGAGAGGGCGACTATGGCCGGACCGCGGCGGAGCAAAAGTGAGAAGAGCGGCGCTAAAGGCGCCCGTATTCTGATTGTCGAAGCACGCTACTACGACGACATTGCCGATCAGCTGCTTGCCGGCGCGATGAAAGTGCTGGAGGAAGCGGGTGCCGTGATTGAACGCGTCACGGTGCCGGGCTCGCTTGAAATCCCGGCAGCGATTGTCATCGCGCTCGAAGCGGCAAAGCAAAAAGGCCGCCATTACGACGGAGTGGTGGCGCTTGGTTGCGTCATCCGCGGCGACACCATTCATTTCGAGATTGTTTCGCAGCTTTCCGCCCAAGGGCTGCTTGAGCTTTCCGTGGCGCGCGCACTGCCGATCGGCAACGGCATTGTTACCGTCAATACGCTCACGCAAGCCCTGGCCCGCGCGCGGCTTGAGGACCAGGACAAAGGTGGCGACGCGGCGCGCGCGGCGCTGGCGCTGATCCGGGTCAAACGCCGACTCACGCGGGGGAAGTGAATAATGGCGCGCGCGACCGCGAAAGCCGGAGCGACCGAAGCGCGCAAAGCCAACAAACGTGGCGCGGCGCGGCTTGCCGCAGTGCAGGCGCTCTATCAGATGGACCTCGCCGGCACCGGGCTGAACGAGATTTTGACCGAATTCGAGAGCCATTGGCTCGGCGGTGAGGTCGAAGGCGCGCAATACCGGCCGGCTGAAGTTGCCTTCTTTCGCGATATTGTCGGCGGCGTCCTGCGCGAGCAGACCAGGCTCGATCCGCAAATCGATGCTGCCTTGACCCGCGGCTGGCCGCTCAAACGTATCGAGGCGGTGTTGCGGGCGGTGCTGCGCGCCGGCGCTTATGAGCTCACTTGCCGGCGCGACGTGCCGGCGCAGGTCGTGATGTCCGAGTATGTCGATGTTGCCTCCGCCTTCGTCGACCGCGACGAAACCGGCATGATCAATGCAGTGCTCAGCGAGCTGGCGCACCAGCTCCGCGCTGACGAATTTCCCCCGGCCTCACCGTCGCCGGCGAGCGGCGGAGCGTAGCGGCGGGTTCAGCCGCGCGTGAATGGCAGCGCCGTCGGACTGCGGAAGTTCGAGGACGAATTCCAGGCGATCGTATCAGCTGTGAGGTGATAATCCGGCACCCGATCGAGGAAGCGCCGCATCGCCACTTCAGTCACGAGCCGCGCCATCTGGCTGCCCAAGCAGAAATGCTTGCCCGAGCCGAAGCCGAGATGCCCAATCGGGCGGCGGTCAATGTCGAAAATGTCCGGGTCCGGGAATTTGCGGCCGTCGCGATTTCCCGAGCCGAAGGCGAGCACGACTTTGTCGCCCGCTTTAATCGTTTCGCCGTGTAGCTCGGTCTTGCGGGTGGCAAATCGCCGGAAACGCTGTGCGGACGTATTGAAGCGGAGCAATTCCTCGATGGCTGGCGCAATCTGCGCGGGATCGGCGACCAGCCGTCGCCGCGCGTCGGGATAATCGTGAAGGTTGAGCGCGAACACACTCATGAAGCTCGACAACAACTCCACGCCCGCCATGACGAAGGTCGCCGTGGTGAGTACGACCTCGCGCTCGGAGAGGCGATCGCCGTCGATCTCTGCCTCGGCTAGGTGGGTGATCAGGTCGTCGGTCGGCTTGGTTCGGCGCGCGGCCACCTCGGCCGTAAGAAACTCGCTCATATCCTTGAACGCGGCGATGTGTTCAGCAGTACGCCCCTTCACGCTCTTATCGGTTGAGACCGCGAGAATGACCTTGCGCCTGATGTCGGCGTGATCGCGTTCGGGCAGGCCCATGGTGCGGAACAAAAGCTTGACCGTGATCTGGCTGGAGAAGTCGTTGACGAACTCGAATGTCCCCTGTTCGACGATGCGGTCGAGCGCGCGATCGGCGATTTCCACGGTCGGTTCAATGAGCCGGTCGAGATTACGCTTGAGAAAGGCGGCCTGGCTCAATGCGCGAAGCCGGTCGTGCCGCGGCGGGTCGGTCGTACCCAGCGTCGCGCCGGCGCGGCCGGGGAGTTCGTCGATCAGGTTGCCCTGGGTCGACGAAAACGTCTCCCAATCGCGCGCCGCTTCGACGATGTCGTCATAGCGCGACAGAATCCAGAGCTGCGCGTTTTCGCTCCAGTAGCAGGGATACTTGTCGCGCAGCTCTGCGTAGTACGGAAACGGATCGGCATCGATCACGGGCGAGTACAGGTCGAAGGGCTCCACGGCATTTCCTTTGGCGTTCGGGCACTGGTACATGACTAGCACAGTCTGCCTGTGCACCGTGCGATGCCAAACGCAATGGAATCGGCCGAGGAACGCCTGATCGCGCGCTATTTGCGCCCGATCGCGACGCATCCTGGCGCCTTGGGTCTTGTTGATGACGCTGCTGTGCTGTCGCCGCCGCCCGGCTGCGATCTGGTTCTGAAAACCGACGGCGTCATTGCCGGCGTACATTTCTTTCCGAACGACCCGGCGGAGGACATCGGCCGCAAGGCGTTGAGGATGAATCTTTCCGATCTCGCAGCAAAAGGCGCCAAGCCGCTCGGCTTTCTGCTATCGCTGGCGATGGCGGCGGGAACCGACGAGACCTGGATCTCTGCGTTCGCATCGGGTCTTGGTGAAGACGCGCTGCACTATGGCTGCCCGCTTCTCGGCGGCGACACCGATCATACGGCCGGACCCACCACGGTCTCGATCGCGGCATTCGGCACGGTGCCGCACGGGCGCATGGTGCGGCGCTCGACCGCCAAGGTGGGGGACTGCGTGGTGGTCACCGGCACGATCGGCGACGCGGCGCTCGGGGTGAAGGTGCGGGGTGATGCTGGTCTGTCCGTCCACTGGCGGCTCACGCCAGCGATGGCTGCCCATCTGGAACAACGCTATCTCTTGCCGCAGCCGCGCAACGCCCTCGCTGAAGCGGTGCTGCAGCACGCGGCAGCGGCGATGGATGTTTCCGACGGGCTTGTCGGCGACCTCGCCAAGCTGTGCCGCGCCTCAGCGGTCGCGGCCGAGATCGATGTGGCACGAGTGCCGCTATCTGATGCCGCGCAAGCGGCAGTCGCCGCCGACCCGGCGATGCTCGAAACAGTGCTTACCGGCGGCGACGATTATGAAATCCTGTTGACGATGGTCCCGGAAAAGCTTCCGAAGTTTCATGCAGCTGCGGATGCGGCCGGTGTCTTGGTGACAGAAATCGGGCGCGTGCTTGACGGGGAGGGCGCGCGCTTCATGCACAATGGCGAAGCGCTCACGTTTGCGCGGCCGGCTTACAGCCATTTCTAAGTCGAAGGCGTCATCGCGAGAAACGAAGCGACGCGCGGGCTCTCGCTGGGCATTCGTCGCGAATGACCCCTGAGCTGCATGTATCACCGATCGCGGCGATCTTTGCGCGCGTGCTCCAAAACGCAGTCGATGAATGCCCGCAATTTTAGCGGTATGTGCGCGCGGCTCGAATAATAGAGGAAGAAGCCTTCGTAGGGCGGCAGCCAAGCTTCGAGCGCGCTTTCCAGGCGGCCGGCAAGAAGATGCTCCCGTACATCAAGCAGCAACATGGCGTGTCGCAGGCCGACGCCATTCAAGGCCGCGCGCAGGGCGAGCGCGCTGTCGTTTGTGATGAGGCTACCGCCGACCTCGACGTCGAACCAGCGGCCATCCTCGCAAAAGTCCCAGTGATAAGGGTTGTCATTCCCTGCCGATCTCACCTGGATACAGTCATGGGTGGCGAGGTCGCGCGGGTGCGTCGGTCGCCCACGGCGGTGAAAATAGCTTGGCGCGGCGACCACGACCGAGCGGACGGGGCCGGTGAGCGAGACACAGATCATGTCGCGTTCGAGTTTTTCGCCGAGCCGGATCCCGACATCGATCCCCTCGCCGATGACGTCGGTCAGATTGTTCTCGATGCGTAGATCGAGAGTGATTTCAGGGTAGAGCCGGAGAAACTCCGGCAGGATCGGCTCGACGAAGGCGCTGGCGGCGACACGCGGCGAAGTGACCGTCAGACGACCTACGGGACGGCCGCTTTGCTGGCGCGTCTGTTCGAGCGCGGCGTCGATCTCGCTCAGCGGCGCCGCGATGCGCTCGAGCAGTTGGCGGCCTGCTTCGGTAAGGCCGACACGCCGCGTGGTGCGCTGGAGGAGACGCACGTCGAGGTACTCCTCCAGCTGAAGCAAGGTCTGGCTCAAAGCCGACGGCGTCACATCCAGTACCGCGGCAGCGCGCGTGAAGCTCGCGTGCTCAGCGACAAGGCGGAAGGCGCGAAGCGCCGCAGCGGGCTCCCTCATTTATTAGGTTTCCTAACAAAGGACTTAAGTGTTTGCAGGTTTTTCAGAGTAAACGCCAGGACGAAATAGCGTGGCAGTCACGTCAAAAGTCTCAGGAGATAGCCATGCAGATGCGCACATTGGGAAACGGCGGCCCAGAAGTCTCGGCCGTTGGTCTCGGCTGTATGGGAATGAATTATCGCCGCGGCCCGGCACTGGCAAAGAATGAAATGATCGCGCTCATCCGAGCGGCGATCGAGCGCGGAGTCACCTTCTTCGACACGGCAGAGGTTTATGGCCCCTTCACGAACGAAGAGCTGGTCGGCGAGGCCCTGACGCCCTTCAGGAAGAACGTCGTCATCGCCACGAAGTTTGGCTTCGACCTCGGCTCTGGCGATGTGACCCGGCGTAACAGCCGCCCCGAACGCATCCGGCAAGTGGCCGAGGACTCGCTCAAGCGGTTGCGGGTCGAAGCTATCGACCTCTTCTACCAGCACCGGGTGGATCCCGGTGTTCCGATCGAGGATGTCGCTGCCGCCGTCAAGGAGCTGATCGTCCAGGGCAAGGTCAAGCACTTCGGGTTATGCGAGGTAGGAGCCTCGACCATCCGCCGCGCACACGCGGTCCAGCCGGTCGCGGCTGTCCAAAGCGAATACTCGCTCTGGTGGCGTCAGACTGAAGCCGAGGTGTTGCCGACCTGCGAGGAACTGGGGATCGGCTTTGTCCCCTACGGTCCCCTGGGCAGGGGGTTTCTCACCGGCAAGATCGACGAGACCACGACCTTCGCCAGCAACGATACTCGCACCACCTTGCCGCGGTTCACGCCGGAGGCGCGCAGAGCGAACCAACCCTTGATCCGTCTGCTGGAAGAGATCGCGCGCGAGAAGAATGCGACGCCCGCGCAGATGGCGCTCGCCTGGCTACTGGCGCAAAAGCCATGGATCGTTCCGATCCCGGGCACGACCAAACTCCACCGCGTCGAAGAGAACATCGGCGCGGTGTCCATCGCGCTCACGGCCGCTGATCTTCGTTATATCGACGACGCCGTCTCCAGAATCTCCGTGCAAGGGGACCGTTACCCTCCGGGCGACTGGCGCAGTTAACCGGAAGAGTGCGCGACCATTAAGCGACACCAGTCCCTCTCGCGCGCACCGCGCGCCAATCGCCGATGAATTTTCCAGTCGCAGATGCAAAAACCACTAACCGGTGTTTGCCCTAGCCAATCGACACGCTTGCGCAACCTCGCCTTGTGGCCTATCGCGTCATGCGACCATGATACGGCTCTCGGTCGCTTTCAAGCTTCCCTGCCGACCCGTCCCTGCCGAGCAAAGCAGACGTTCCCGCGTGTGACGCAGTCATTACTTGGCCGGAGCGACGCGCAGACAGCCAGTAACCAATTTTAGCTGAGTGCGAGAAAGCAGGTGGATTGCCGGATCCAGTGTATAGCCCGGCAATGATGATGGGACGCGGCGTTACTTCCGCCGCGAGATCGGCTGGTACTCGCGCTTCGGCGACCCGGTGTAAAGCTGGCGCGGGCGGCCGAGTTTCTGGTGCGGGTCTTCGATCATTTCCTTCCACTGCGCGATCCAGCCGACCGTGCGGGCCACTGCGAACAGCACGGTGAACATCGCGGTCGGGAAGCCCATCGCGCGCAGCGTGATGCCTGAATAGAAGTCGACATTCGGGTACAGCCGCTTCTCGATAAAATACTCGTCGTGCAGCGCAATACGCTCGAGTTCCATCGCGACATCGAGCAATGGATCGTTGACGCCGAGTTCGTGCAGAACCTCGTGACAGGTTTTCTGCATGATCTTCGCGCGTGGATCGTAGTTCTTGTAGACGCGGTGGCCGAAACCCATCAGCCGGAACGAGTCGTTCGGGTCCTTGGCGCGCTTGACGTATTCCGGAATGCGATCGACGCTGCCGATCTCGCCCAGCATCTTCAACGCCGCCTCGTTAGCGCCGCCGTGCGCCGGTCCCCACAGGCAGGCGATGCCGGCGGCGATGCAGGCAAACGGATTGGCGCCGGTCGAGCCGGCGAGACGCACCGTCGAGGTCGAGGCATTCTGCTCGTGGTCGGCGTGCAGCGTGAAAATGCGGTCCATGGCGCGTGCCAGCACCGGATTGGGGTTGTACTCCTCGCACGGCACCGCAAAGCACATGCGCAGGAAGTTCGATGCGTAATCGAGTTCGTTCTTCGGATACATGAACGGCTGGCCGACGGAATATTTGTAAGCCATCGCCGCCAGCGTCGGCGATTTCGCGATCATGCGGATTGAGGCGATCATCCGCTGGGTCGGATCGGTGATGTCGGTGGAGTCGTGATAGAACGCCGACAGCGCGCCGACGCAGCCGACCATCACCGCCATGGGATGGGCGTCGCGGCGGAAGCCCTGAAAGAACCGGCTCATCTGCTCGTGGACCATGGTGTGATGGACCACGCGGTCGTCGAAATTCTCCTTCTGCGCGGCGGTGGGAAGTTCGCCGTAAAGCAGGAGGTAACAGGTCTCGAGAAAATCGCCGTGTTCGGCCAGATCTTCGATCGGATAGCCGCGATAGAGCAGCACACCTTTGTCGCCGTCGATATAGGTGATCTTGGACTCGCAGCTGGCGGTCGACGTAAAGCCCGGGTCGTAAGTGAAGATTTCCGCCTGATTGTAAAGCTTGCTGACGTCCATCACTTCCGGACCGAGCGTGCCCTCCAGGAGCGGAAACGAATAGTTCTTGTCGCCGAGCGTCAGCTTGCCAGTTTTGGTGTTCGCGCCGGTTTTCGCGTCCATGATCGCATCCTCGATGGGGTGACAGCGTTAGCAGTGCGATGCACACGGCACGCCAGCCGTAACAAGGCGCGGCACTGCCGATCCGGCCTTATTGGCGTAGCGCAACGGAGTGTGCACCGCAAGAAAATAGGCCTTTCGCCAGCGTCGCACCAGCGGGGGCTCGCACCAGTGGTCCGCCGGACCTGCTGATCGCCGCTTGCGATGATCAGGCATTGCCTTGCTCGGCTGTGGCAACTCCGGACTGGTCGGCGATCCGGGCGAGGCTCTCTGCCTTGCCGAGCACGATCAGCACTTCGAAAATGCCGGGCGATGTCGTGCGGCCGGTCAGCGACGCGCGCAACGGCTGCGCCACGGCGCCGAGTTTGGCGCCCTTGCGTTCAGCAAACGCGCGAACGGCCTGTTCGGTTGCTGATGCCGTCCACGGCTCAACGCGAGCAAGTTCCGGCTCAATATCCTGCAACAACGCCCTTGCTTGTGAAGTCAGCAGGGCTTTCGCTGGATCGTCCAGGAGAATAGGTCGGTTCGCGAGCAAAAAATGCGCCCCGTCAATGAGATCGAGCAGGGTCTTGGCGCGCTCCTTCAAGCTCGGCATAGCCGCCAGCCACTGTTGTCGCAGCTGCGGTGTCAGCTTGGCCGCAATGGCGTCGCCGTCCGCCAGGTGAGGCAGCAACTGCTCAATCGCTTGAAGCAGTGCCTCGTCGGCACTGGTCCGGATGTAGTGACCGTTGAGGTTTTCGAGCTTGGCGAAATCGAATCGCGCGGGCGATCGGCCGATCTGAGGCAGGTCGAAAGCCGCGATCATTTCCTCGGTGGAGAAGATCTCTTGATCGCCATGGCTCCAGCCGAGGCGCACCAGGTAATTGCGCAACGCCGCCGGCAAGTAGCCCATGGCGCGGTAGGCGTCGACGCCGAGCGCGCCGTGGCGTTTTGAGAGTTTTGAACCGTCGGGGCCGTGAATAAGAGGAATGTGCGCCATCACCGGCACCTGCCAGCCGAGCGCGTCGTAGATTTGTTTCTGCCGCGCGGCGTTGGTCAGGTGATCGTCGCCACGGATGATGTGCGTGACCGCCATGTCGTGATCGTCGACTACGACAGCGAGCATGTAGGTCGGCGTGCCGTCGGAGCGGAGCAGCACCAGGTCATCGAGGTTCTCGTTTTGCCAGACCACGCGGCCCTGCACCTGATCGTCGATGACGGTCTCACCGGTCAGCGGCGCTTTCAGCCGGATCGCCGGTTTGGCGCCGGCAGGCGCCTCGCTCGGATCGCGGTCGCGCCAGCGGCCGTCATAGAGCTTGGAGCGGCCTTCTCGCCGCGCCGCCTCGCGCATCTCCTTAAGCTCTTCCGGGCTGGCGTAGCAGCGATAAGCGTGCCCGGATGCGAGCAGCTGTTCGGCGACCTCCCGGTGCCGCGCCGAGCGGGAGAATTGATAGATGACGTCGCCATCCCAATCGATGCCGAGCCAGGAGAGCCCGTCGAGGATGGCGTCGATCGCGGCTTGCGTCGAGCGTTCGCGATCGGTGTCCTCGATCCGTAGCAGCATTTTGCCGCCGCGGCCGCGGGAATAAAGCCAATTAAACAGAGCCGTGCGCGCGCCGCCGATATGGAGGAATCCGGTCGGCGAGGGGGCAAAGCGGGTAACGACGCTCATGGACCGTCCAGGTTCCTCGCACAGGCGCGCTCGTGTAGCACAGCTAAGTATGAATGGAAGTAAACCGGCTTCGGTTTCGTCTTCCGTTTCGGCCTGGCGGGCTTGACCGCGGAACCCAATTTGTCCAATCCGGGCGCGCCGCAGGCTTTGCCGTGGCAAATAGAAGCGATCAGGTCATGATGGCTGTGGAAACGGCGGTACGGGAAGCGGGTCAGGATTTCATCCGCGACATCATTCGTGCCGATCTCGCCTCCGGCCGGCACAAAACCATCGTCACCCGGTTTCCGCCTGAGCCGAACGGCTATCTGCATATCGGCCACGCCAAATCGATCTGCCTGAACTTCGGCGTGGCGGAGGAATTCGGCGGCCACTGCAATCTGCGCTACGACGACACCAATCCGACCAAGGAGTTGCAGGAATATATCGACGCCATCGAGCGCGACGTCCGCTGGCTCGGCTTCGATTGGGGCCGGCATCTCTACCACGCGTCCGACTATTTCGAGCAGCTTTACGAATGGGCGGAGTATCTGATCCGCGCCGGCAAGGCTTATGTCGACGACCAGACCCAGGAGGAGATGCGGCTCACGCGCGGCACGTTGACCGAGGCCGGTACCGAGAGTCCCTACCGGGGGCGAAGCGTCGAGGAAAATCTCGATCTGTTTCGCCGCATGCGAGCCGGTGAATTTCCCAGCGGCGCGCGTGTACTGCGCGCCAAGATCGACATGGGCTCGGGCAACATCAACCTGCGCGATCCGGTGCTCTATCGCATCCTTCACGCCGAGCATCCGCGCACCGGCACCGCATGGTGCATCTATCCGAGCTACGATTTCGCCCACGGCCAGTCGGATGCCATCGAGGGCGTCACCCACTCGATCTGCACGCTGGAATTCGAGGATCACCGGCCGCTCTACGACTGGTGTCTGGAAAACCTGCCGGTGCCGTCGCGGCCGCACCAATACGAATTCGCGCGGCTCAATCTCACCCACACGGTACTGTCAAAGCGCGCGTTGACCGAACTGGTGCGCGGCGGTCACGTGCATGGCTGGGACGATCCGCGCATGCCGACACTTGCCGGCTTGCGCCGGCGCGGCGTACCGCCGGCCGCGATCCGCGATTTCATCAAGCGCATCGGCGTCGCCAAGGCCAACAGTGTGGTCGATGTCGGGATGCTGGAGTTTTCCATCCGCGAGCATCTCAACAAGACCGCGCAGCGGCGCATGGCGGTGCTGCGGCCGTTGAAAGTTGTGATCGAGAACTATCCCGAAGGCCGAAGCGAGGAAGTCGAGGCGGTCAATCACCCCGAGGACACGAGCGCCGGCACGCGGCGCGTCCGCTTCGGCCGCGAGCTGTTCATCGACCGCGACGATTTCATGGAGAACCCGCCGAAGAAATTCTTCCGTCTGTCGCCGGGCACCGAGGTGCGCCTGCGCTACGCCTATTTCATCAGCTGCCGCGAGGTGGTGAAGAATGCCTCAGGCGACGTGATCGAATTGCGCTGCATCTACGATCCAGCGACCAAAGGCGGCAACGCGCCCGATGGACGCAAAGTCAAGGCGACCATGCACTGGGTTTCTGCGGCGGATGCGGTGCCGGCGGAAGTGCGGCTTTACAATCCGTTATTTCTGCGGCCCGATCCGGATGTCAGTAAATTTGCCGCGGAGCTTAATCCGCAATCACTTGAAGTTCTTGCCGATGCGCGTCTTGAGCCCGCTTTGGCAAAGCAAAATTCCGACGATGTGGTCCAGTTCGAACGGCAAGGCTATTTCTGCCGCGACCCGGACTCAAAGCCCAGTCGGCTTGTTTTCAACCGCACAGTCGGATTGCGCGATACGTGGGCGAAGGTCGCCAGTAAAGACTGAAAGGCCCGATCAGTAGCCTCGCTTGAAAAGCTCCCAGACAAAAACAGACCGCGCTCACTGCACCGCTCAATGGGCTTCGAGAGGATATCCCAGGCCGGTCATCAGATTTCCATAGCGTTTTTCGAAACTCGCAAGCCGGGTAGGGGAAAGCATAGCTCGCCACTTGGATATCTGGCGGGAATGGATGTGCGGGTTGCTAGCGACCATTGCGTCATCCATCCGAGCCATGTCCTCGGATGCTGCCAACCGAACGGCCAGCTCGCATTCGCGCCCTTGGAATCCAAGATGGGCGAAGATGAGCCTCATCGCGTGATCAAAATTTGCGACGACGTCTTCCAGCTTGACATCAAGAGTATGGGACTCTCGGAGCCGCCATTCCTGCATCGCTTTCAGCGTGCATCCCGTGTAACCGGCTAATTCGAAATCAAGCCCCTCCTCCTGATTCCGATTAAGCAAATTCTCCTGGTATGATGCCCCACGGAGGCTCGTCAGGTAATTCCGCTTCCACGTTTCTGGATAGTGCTGGAACGAGAAGTCTACGCGTGGATAATTGATCGGCGCGGTCTGATCAAAATTGGTATTGACACACCAGCCTTCCTGACAGCGCTGATGATACAAATACCCAGACACCCAGATGTCACGCGGGTCCCGGACGATTCTTACCGCACGGTATGGCCAGGTTATCTCACATGCTGCGAGCGAGTGCGGCAAAAGCACGATGTCCTTGGTCGGGTCGAGCACCGACACCATTCCGAAATGCTTTGCGACAGTTCGCTTCAGTTGTTCCGCGACACGCCTCATGACGCGTTCGAATAGAACCGTCCCGGTTTTGTGGTAGCCGAAAACCATGATCTGCGGTCTGGTCGATGACATCGACACCGGATGTCCTCTGCGGGTAAACGCAGCCTGATTCCTGCCGCAAGACGAGGGCTCGTGTCTTGCGCCAAAGCTCGCCTGGCGTCGGCACGTCGTGTAGCATGATGGCTTTTTGGCGCGCGAGCGGGCGGGGGCGCGCGGTGGCGGACGAGAGTAACGCGCGAAGCCGAGCAGGGGCTGGGGTTAGGACTTGGCCGGTCGACCGGGCGCGCCAGGCATGGGGCGCGGCTTGGCCGCATGCCGAATTCACCATCCCGGCGCGCCTTCGCGAATGGGCCGCCATCGAGGTTGGTGCCGGCCGCTTGCTGCCGTGGTTTGCGGTCGCCTTCGGCACGGGGAGCGTCCTCTATTTCACCGCCGACCACGAACCCGCGATCTGGGCGGTGTCGGCGGCGGCGGTTGTAGCCATCATCGTAACCTTCCTGCTGCGCCGCCGTCCTGTCGGCTTCGTCGTGAGCCTCGGATTCCTGGCAGTTGCCGCCGGCTTTGCCGTTGCCACGCTGAAAACCGCGCTGATCGACCATCCGGTGCTGCGCTATCCGGCCTACAGCGTTTCGCTGTCCGGCTTTGTCGAACTGCGGGAGGAGAGTCAGAAGACCGACCGCTTTGTGGTCAGGGTCGAGCGGCTCGACGGCAAGCGCGTTGTCGGCAAGCCGGAGCGCGTTCGGCTGTCGGTGCGTCGGGGCATGACGCCGCCCGCCGGGTCCTTCGTTGAGGTCAAGGCGCAGCTCAACCCGCCGCTGCAGCCGCTGCGGCCCGGCAGTTACGACTTCGCCCGCGACCTTTATTTCCAGCGGATCGGCGCCTCGGGCTTTGTGCACGGCGCCATCAAGATCGTCACGCCGCCGGCGGCTGCGAGCATGCGGTTGCGCGCCAACGCATTCATTCAAGGACTGCGCGACGGCATCGATCAACGTATCCGCTCGGTGCTTTCGGGCGACGTCGGCTCCATCGCCTCGGCACTGATTACCGGCAAGCGCGACGCGATTGCGCCCAACGTCTACGACGCGATGTTCGTCTCCGGCATCGGGCACGTGCTGTCGATCTCCGGCTATCACATGGCTGTGGTTGCCGGCATCGTGTTCTTCATCGTGCGCGCCCTTCTCGCGCTGATCCCGGGGCTTGCCGACCGGGCGCCGATCAAGAAATGGTCGGCCTTCGCCGCCCTCCTCGTGACCACGTTCTATCTGGTGCTGTCCGGCGCCGAGGTCGCGACCCAGCGCTCGTTCATCATGATTGCGATTGTGCTGATCGGCGTCATGCTCGATCGCCCGATCCTGACGCTGCGCACGGTGACAATTGCCGCGCTGATCGTGTTGTTGTTCGCGCCGGAAGCAGTCGTGCATCCAAGCTTTCAGATGTCGTTTGCGGCGACGCTGGCGCTGATCGCGGGCTACGAGCGCGGCATTCCCTGGGCGCGAGCAGGCGCAGATTCTTCGCTGGGCGCACGGGCGGCGCTTTGGGGCGTGCGCGAAATGCTGAGCCTTATTCTCGCGTCGCTCGTCGCCGGCCTCGCCACCACGCCTTACGCTGCGTTTCACTTTCACCGCATGGCACCGTATGGCGTGCTCTCCAATCTGCTCGCCATGCCGATCGTGTCGGGCTGGGTGATGCCGATGGGCATTCTCGGCGTCGTCGCCATTCCGTTCGGCTTCGATGCAATGTTCTGGCAGCAGATGGGTTACGGCATCGAATGGATGGACTTCGTCGCGCTCTGGGTCGCGGGCCTGCCGGGCGCATTCGGCCGTGTCACCGCGTTCGGCACCGGGCCGCTGCTGTTGGCGACCGCGGGCTTGCTGCTGATCTGTCTGCTCAAGACGCTGCTGCGCTGGAGCGGGCTGGTCTTCGTCGCGCTCGCGATCATCTTTGCAGCGCGCACGCCGCAGCCGGACATTCTCGTTGCCGCCGACGGGCGGATATTCGCGGTGCGAGGCGCCGACGGCAGGCTCGCATTTCACCGCGCCGGCGGCGATACATTCGCGATGCGGGAGTGGCTTGCGGCCGATGCGGACGGCCGCGACGTCCGCGATCCAGGACTGGGCGCGGGCATTACCTGCGATGCTGTCGGCTGCATCGGCAAACTTTCCGACGGGCGGCTGGTTTCTTACGTGCTGGCGCCGGAAGCGTTTGAGGAAGACTGCCAGCGCGCCGCGGTCGTGGTGGCGGCGCGCGAGATACCGCCCGGCTGTGCTGCCACCGCCATCGGCCGCAGCACCTGGCGCGAGCAGGGGGCGATCGCGCTAAGCCGCGATGGCTCCGGCTTTGTGATGGAGTCGGCGCGTCCGCCGAATTTCGACCGGCCCTGGGCGCCGCGCCAGTCTCGCGCCGGGACCACCGCAGGTTCTGAAAGTGCCACGCGCGCACCAGCGACCACGCACTCACCGCCGCGCGATGCGACGCCGCGGTCTGAGGATCTGGAAGCAGACGATTGAGCTCAGTATCGCCGGAACAGGCCGACCAGCTTGCCCTGAATGCGCACGCGGTTGGGCGGCAGGATGCGCACCTCGTAGGCGGTATTGGCAGGCTCGAGCGCAATCGAAGCGCCGCGTCGGCGGAATCGTTTCAGCGTCGCTTCCTCATCGTCGATCAGGGCGACCACGATATCGCCAGTGTCGGCCGCATCGGTGCGTTTAAGGAGAGCGATGTCGCCATCGAGAATGCCGGCCTCGATCATCGAATCGCCGCGAACCTCGAGCGCAAAATGCTCGCCGGGGCTCAACAGATCAGGTGGCATGTTGATGGTGTGGCTGCGGGTCTGGATCGCTTCAATCGGCGTGCCGGCGGCGATGCGACCCATCACGGGCACAGCAACCGGCCGGCCGCTTTCGTCCTCCGAGGCGGTGCGCACCCGGCCGAGATTGCCTTCGATGACGCTCGGCGTGAAACCGCGCGACCGATTCGAAGCAATGCCGTGTGCCACTGACTCGGGAAGCTTGATGACCTCGATAGCGCGCGCCCGGTTAGGCAGGCGGCGAATGAAGCCGCGTTCTTCGAGCGCGGTAATGAGCCGATGGATGCCCGACTTGGAGCGCAGATCGAGCGCGTCCTTCATCTCGTCGAAGGACGGTGGAACTCCGGCCTCCTTGAGTCGCTCATGGATAAAACGCAAGAGCTCAGCCTGCTTGCGTGTCAGCATCGGCGCTTCCTCTCTGGCCGCCCCAGCAGCCGAAACAAATCATGAACGGACACTATCCGTTCCATATGTGTTCTGCAACCATTTAATTTGACGTGAAGAAAGCGGGGGCTGAGCCAAACGCGCGCTTAACGCTCGAATTTAACGATCCGGCATAGGCTGCCGGCTTTCGCTGCCGGTTCATAAGGTTCTCGGATCACGAGACAATCCGCTTTCGCCAGCGGCCCGATCATGGAACTGTCCTGGACCGGAAACGGCGTCGCGACGGCCCCTTGCGGACCCGCTTTCAAAGTGGAGCGCAGATAGTCGGCGCGTTCGTCGTTCTCGGGAAGGTCGCAGCCAAGCACGGCCGATTCGGTTGCCGGGTGCGAGGTCGTTTCTTCCGGCGAGGCGGCGAATGAGCGGCGCCAGGAACAGAAAACCGCAAACGAACGCCGAGACCGGATTGCCCGGAACGCCCAGCACCTGCATGGCGCCGAGCCGGCCGTGCATCAGCGGGCGCCCGGGCCGCAGCGCCAGTCGCCAAAACGAGAGCGACATGCCTTCGGCGGCGAACGCTTTCTGCACGAGATCGTAATCGCCGACAGATGCGCCGCCGCTGGTGACGAGAATGTCGGCGCTGAGTTCGCGCGCGCTGCGGACCGCAGCGACGGTCGCATCGAGCTGGTCGCCGACGATGCCGAGGTCGACGACTTCGGCACCTTCCTCGCGTGCGAGCGCGCCAATCGCAAACGTGTTGGAGGAGACGATCTGGCCCGGCGCCGGCTCCACGCCGGGCGGCACCAGCTCGTCGCCAGTCGCAAACAGCGCAACTTTCGGCCGCCGGTGCACTGGGACCAGCGGATGATTCATCGCCGCGGCGAGCATCAGGTCGCGCGCCGTCAGCCGATGGCCGGCGGCTAACAGAACCTCGCCCGCCTTGAAGTCGAGCCCTTGGACGCGGATGTGCCGGCCTTTGCCGGACGGCTTTTCCACCTCGACCTCGTCGCCGAGGCGCTTTGTTTGCTCCTGGATCACGATGGTATCGGCGCCATCGGGGATCACGCCGCCGGTGAAGATACGCGCCGCTTCACCGCGGCCGACGCGGTGCGAAAACGGCCGCCCGGCGGCGACTTCGCCGATGATTTTCAGCCGCGCCGGCACGCTCGATACATCGGCAGAGCGCACGGCATAGCCGTCCATGGCGGACACATCGGCGGGCGGCTGGGTGCGCAGCGCCTTCAGTGGAAGGGCAAGGACGCGGCCATCGGCGTCGGCGAGCGGCGCTTCTTCGGCCGGCAACGGCGCGGCGTGTTCGAGCACGCGTTCGAGCGCCTCAGCGACCGACAGTAACGCCACCGACTTACTCCTTTGCGCGATAATGACCGCTGCGGCCGCCGCGCTTCTCCAGGAGCCGGATGCCTTCGATGCGCATGCCGCGATCGACCGCCTTCACCATGTCATAGATGGTGAGACAGGCAACCGAGACGGCGGTAAGCGCCTCCATTTCCACGCCGGTTGGTCCCGCGACCTTGACGCGGGCTTTGACGGCAATGCCCGGAAGCCTGGCATCGGGCGTGAGGTCGACCTCGACCTGCGAGATAGCAAGCGGATGACAGAGCGGGATCAGCTCGTGGGTGCGCTTTGCGGCCATGATGCCGGCGATGCGCGCGGTGCCGAGCACATCGCCCTTCTTTGCGTTGCCCTTGCGCACAATATCGAGCGTCGCTTGCTGCATCACGACGCGGCCTTCGGCCAAAGCTTCGCGTTCGGTCGCAGGTTTTGCGGAAACGTCCACCATGCGGGCTTCGCCGCGCGCGCCGAGATGGCTGAGTTTCGCGCGCCGCGCCAATTCATTCACCGGGCGGCCCCCTCCTCAACCTCCCCCGCGCGCGGGGGAGGGGAGGGAGGGGGATTGCGTGTAAGCAGCGCTCGCGTAGCGGCAGCGACATCGCTCTGGCGCATCAGGCTTTCACCCACGAGAAAGGTCGAAATGCCGGCCTCGGCGAGCCGTGCGAGATCGTTCGGCGCAAATATCCCGCTCTCGCCGACAACGACGTAGCTCGGCGGAATGAGCTTCGCCAGGCGCTCGGAGGTCGCGAGCGTCGTTTCGAAGGTCTTGAGGTTGCGATTGTTGATGCCGATCAGCCGCGATTTCAGGAGCATCGCTCGCTGCAGTTCGGCCTCGTCGTGGACCTCGACGAGAACGTCCATGCCGAGTCCGACCGCTACGTCTTCCAGTTCCGCCGCGCAGCGATCATCGACCGCAGCCATGATGATAAGAATGCAATCCGCGCCGGCGGCGCGGGCTTCCACCACCTGATAGAGATCGAACATGAAATCCTTGCGCAGCACCGGCAGAGCGCAGGCGGCGCGCGCTTGGCGCATAAAGTCCAGCGAGCCTTGGAACGACGGTGCGTCAGTCAGCACCGACAGGCACGTTGCGCCGCCCTGCGCATAGGCCGCAGCAAGCGCCGGCGGGTCGAATGTCTCCCGGATCAGCCCCTTCGACGGGCTTGCCTTTTTGATTTCGGCGATTAGGGCGTACTCGCCGGCGGCAAGCCGGCGCTCGATTGCCGACAAAAATCCGCGCGGCTGCTCCGGCGTTGTTAGCCTCGCGCTCGAGCACCGCCAACGGCCGCTCGCGTTTTGCCGCCGCGATCTCTTCGCGCTTATAGGCCGCGATTTTGGCGAGGATGTCAGTCATTGTTGGACACCGCGATCAGGCGATCGAGCCGTCCTTCGGCTTCGCCGGAATCGACCGAGTGGGCGGCGGCATGCAGTCCGTCTTTCAGGTCTTTCGCCTTGCCGGCCACCACCAGCGCTGCCGCGGCATTGAGCAGCGCCACGTCCCGGAACGCGGAAGCGTTGCCCTTGAGCACGTTCAACACCGCTTCGGCGTTGGTCGCCGCGTCGCCGCCGCGCAGCGCCTCCGGCTTGACCTTGCGCAAGCCGAGTTCTTCCGGCGAAATTTCAAACGTCTTGACGTGGCCGTCTTCAAGGGCGGCGACGCTGGTCGGGCCCGATGTGGTGATTTCGTCGAGCCCGTCGGAGCCGTGCACTACCCAGGCCCGTTCGGCGCCGAGATTTCTCAACACCTGCGCCAGCGGCTGCGTCCATTGCTTGGAGAATACGCCGACCATTTGCCGGCGGACGCCCGCCGGGTTGGAGAGCGGGCCGAGCAGATTGAAGATGGTGCGGGTGCCGAGTTCGACCCGGGTCGCCGCCACGTTCTTGGTCGCCGGATGGTGCGCCGGCGCGAACATGAAGCCGATGCCGGCCTCGGTGATGCAGCGCGCGATCGCGTCCGGCGTGAGTTCGATCTTGACGCCGAGCGCGGCCAGCACGTCGGCGGCGCCCGAGCGCGACGACAGCGCGCGATTGCCGTGCTTGGCGACCGGAACGCCGGCGCCGGCGACAATCAGCGCGGCGCAGGTGGAAATGTTGAACGAGCCGGAGGCATCGCCGCCGGTGCCGACGACGTCGATGGCGTCGGGCGGCGCAGTTACGCGCAACATCTTGCTGCGCATGGTGGCGACCGCGCCGGTGATCTCGTCGACGGTCTCGCCGCGCACCCGTAACGCCATCAACAAAGCGCCCATCTGCGACGGCGTCGCCTCGCCGGACATCATCTGGTCGAACGCGCCCGAGGCTTCCTCGCGGGTGAGCGTCGCGCCGGTGGCGACTTTGCCGATGATGGCCCGAAATGAGTTGGTCACGATGAAGCCCTCAGTTCAGGCGCGCCGGGGGCTTCTGCGGTGCAGAAGCGGCGCGGCGTCCGCTCGAACTCGTTCCACGACGCGGCGATGTCGAGAAAGTTCTTCAACATCAGATGGCCGTGCTCGGAAGCGATGCTCTCGGGATGAAATTGCACG
This sequence comes from uncultured Alphaproteobacteria bacterium, assembly GCA_963844545.1. Taxonomy (GTDB): domain Bacteria; phylum Pseudomonadota; class Alphaproteobacteria; order Rhizobiales; family Xanthobacteraceae; genus BOG-931. Next base: position 322,778 of record CAWJOX010000004.1, read on the forward strand.
CCATGGACCGGCAGGCGCTTGTGGGCGAGACCCATGATCAGGCCATCGCCGGTGTCCGCCGTCACGCTCAGTTCGTCAGGCAGGCTGTTGCGCTCGACGATCAGCGAATGATAGCGCGTCGCCTGGAACGGCGCGTTGATGCCGTGAAAAATGCCCGCGCCGCCGTGGCGGATTTCGGACAGCTTGCCGTGCACCGGCGCCGGTGCCCGCACCACCTTGCCGCCGAAAGCGTCCCCGATCGCCTGATGGCCGAGGCAGACGCCGAGGATGGGAATTTTGCCGGATGCGGCCGCGATCAGGTCAAGGCAAATTCCGGCCTCCTTCGGCGTACAGGGGCCGGGCGAAAGCACAATGGCGTCGGGTTCCGCGGCGAGGATTGCGGCGGTCGAAATCCTGTCGTTGCGGTGCACACGCACTTCCGCCCCGAGGTCCCCAAAGAAGTGGACCAGGTTGAAGGTGAAGCTGTCGTAGTTGTCGATGAGAACGATCATCCCGGCCGGCGCTTTCTGCTGCCGGCTGGCTCTTAGCGCACTTTAGCGCGCGGATGAAACGTGCGTGGGGACCGGCAGGGCCGGCCAGCGACTTAGCGGGCGGCGATTGCGCCGGCCTGGGTCAGCCGGTCCGGGGAAACGATGCGAACTTCGCGCGCCTTGCCAAAGGGATTGCGCGTATCGCGCAGGCAGGAGGCCTCGAAATAGGGCCACGCATTCTCCGAGCACTTGCCGGCGAGCGGGCGCATGTCGGCACGGTCCGCCTTCATGCCCGGGACCGATCCGCGGGCTTCAACCTGCTCTGAAATGCTCAGCGTTGCGACGAAGGCTCCGGCAACGATCGCGGCGGCGGTTATGGCATAAAAGGCTTTGAGCATGACACCGATCCCTCTCTTGCGATCTGGCGCCCTGTCGTCTGCCCCGAGGGCCGCTGCGCTTGTGCGCGGGTCGCCTTCACTGAAAGGTAATTTGGATCAGATCGGAAAAGCCCACATTGACGTGCGTCACATTTTTGCTGGTATTGGGGTTAGCGAAAAATGACGGGCCGCAGCGATTTCCGGGGGTAATCGGCCGCAAGCCGCCGAGCGCCTCGCTGTAGCGTACTAACAAATCCATGGCGCGGGCTTTGGCTTTGCCGTGCGCGCCATCCAGTATCGCCCTTCTCGTGATCGATCAGGTGCATCTTTCAGTCCGTCCGCTCGACGTTGTCGTAGACACGCGTTGCCAGCGCCGCGAGGTCGATCTGATGCACGCTGCCGGTACCGGCAAGATCGAGCGCATGCGCCGCCGCCGCGCCCATGGCGATGCACGGGCCCATCACCCGCACGCTCGACAGCGCCGCTGTGTCGGCATCGATGCAGCGCCCGGCGGCGACGACGTTGTCGGCGTCCGCCGGCGTCAGACTCGCGAGCGGAATGTAGTGCACATGATCTTCGGGGAACGTGTGCCAGCGATGGCCGCTGCCATGATCATGCAATTCGATCGGCCAGGCGGTGCGCCCAATCGCGTCGGCAAAGCGCGTGCCGTTCATCACGTCATCTTCGGTGAGCTGCTGGCGCCCGACGATCCAGCGCGTCTGCCGAATGCCCGGAAAGCCGTAAGCGCGCACGCGGCATTTCCCGAAACAATCCGGAAACTCGCGGCGCAGGAAAGCGACGGCGCGATCGGCCTGGTCGCGGCCGTCGAGCGTCCGGGCAGAGGCCTCCAGCGGATCGAGCGGCGTCTCGACATGGGTCATGTTCATGGCCGCGACGCCGCGCCCGGGAATGATGAAAGCGAGGCCTTCACGGCGGACCAGCCCGTACTCGTCGCCCTTCTCCTTCATCCGCGCACCGATCTCGTCGCGGGTCGGCTGCCTGGCTTCATCGATATGCTCAAGAACCACCATCTGGGTGCCGAACACTTTGCGGTTCGCGGGCTCGCGGCAGGCAAAGCCTGCCTGCCAGACCAAAGCCGCATCGCCGCTTGAATCGACGAAGCCCGTCGCCTCGACGTGCACGTCACCATAGCGGGTGGCAAGCTCAAGGCGCTTGACGCGGCGGCCGTCGACTTCCACGCGCCGCAGCACGGCCCCGAGCACGACGGTGATCCCCGCCTTGCGGATAGCCTCTTCGATCCAGCGGGCGAGCGCGACTTCGTCGTAATAAACCACCGTGGTCACCGGCCCCCGCCGGTAATGGAGGGTCTGCTCCTTGGCGCCGAGGTCGCGCAGGATTTCGTCGGCGATGCCGTGGGTGAATTGGTGGCCATGGGTGCCATTGGCGAACAGGCCGCAGAACGTGCCGATGATTGAATTCACCGCCTGACCGCCGAGCACCGGCAGGCCGTCGACCAGGATGACTTTGCGACCGTTCCGAGCTGCGGTCAGTGCTGCGGAGGTTCCAGCGATGCCAGCGCCCACCACGCACACATCGGCACTGACCCGCTGCGGGCCCGCGTCGGCTGGATGCCTGACAATTTTGGTATCGGCTTTAGCCTCGCCTTGGGCTTGGGCATCCATAGGCAATTTCCACCCCCACACGAACAATGACGCCTTCGATCGCGTTTGGAGGCACGATATCCCGTCATACCGGTGCGATAAACCTCAGGCCATTGTCGCGCCAGCCGCCTTGCGGTTATGAGGACCGCGGGCTAGACCCCCCGCCATGCCGCGCACAGCCCTCTTCGCCGGGTCGTTCGACCCCATCACCAACGGTCATCTTGACGTGGTGAAAAGTGCGGTCCGGCTCGCCGACCGGCTGGTGCTCGCGGTTGGCATTCATCCCGGTAAGGCGCCGCTGTTCTCGGCGGAGGAACGCCTCGCCATGCTCGAGGAGATCTCCACGCCGATCGGGCGCAGCGCGGGTTGTGAGATCGTCTGCACCACGTTCGGCGATCTCGTGGTGTTGGCGGCGCGACGGGTTGGCGCGACTCTCCTGATCCGGGGGCTGCGTGACGCCGCGGACTTCGATTATGAAATGCAGATGGCCGGCATGAACGGCGCGATGGCGCCGGAAGTCCAAACCGTATTTCTGCCGGCGTCGCCCGAAGTTCGCCCGATCACCGCCACCTTGGTGCGGCAGATTGCCGGCATGGGCGGCGACGTTTCGATGTTCGTGCCGGCCGTGGTCGCCGCGCGTCTTAAAAAGAAATTTACCAAAGCCTGAACGCCTTCTCATCCGGGAGATACTATGATCCGCCTCATTACAGTTCTGCTTGCGCTTGTAGTCACAGGTCCGGCCTGGAGCCAGGGCCTCGGCAATCCTGCGGCCTTGAATGAACCGGCGCCGGCGGTCTACAAGGCGAAGTTTGACACCAGCAAAGGCACCTTCGTCATTGAAGTTCATCGCGATTGGGCGCCGAACGGCGCCGATCGCTTCTACAACCTCGTCAAAAACGGATTTTTCGACAACGCCCGCTTCTTCCGCGTGATAAGCGGCTTCATGGTGCAGTTCGGCATCAACGCCGACCCGAAACTTTCGGCAGTGTGGCGCGAGGCGCGGATCAAGGACGATCCGGTCAAGCAAAGCAACAAGCGCGGCCTGATTACGTTCGCGACCGCCGGTCCCAACACGCGCACCACCCAGGTGTTCATCAATTTCGCCGACAACAATATGCTCGACCGTCAGGGCTTTGCGCCGTTCGGCCAGGTTGTTTCGGGTATGCCGGTCGTAGACGCGCTCTACAGCGGCTACGGCGAGGGCGCACCGGGCGGACAGGGGCCCGAGCAAGGCCGGATTCAGCAGGAAGGCAACGCCTATCTGGTCAAGCAGTTTGGCAAGCTCGATTACATCAAGAAGGCCACAATCGAGCCTTAGGATTGAAATCGCATGGCTATCAGTTCTGTTGCGTCGATAGAGGAAACAACAAATGGATGAATCGCTCCCTGCGGGAACCGATCCGGAAAACACGCTGATCGTCGAAACCACTCCCGGCCGCGTCATCATCAAGCTGCGCGAAGATGTGGCGCCCAAACATGCCGAACGCCTGAAGCTTTTGGCGCGGGAGGGATTCTACGACGACGTGCCGTTCCATCGCGTCATCGACGGCTTCATGGCGCAGACTGGCGACGGCGAGAACGGCGACGGCACCGGCGGCTCGGAACATCCGGACCTGCCGGCGGAATTCTCCAAGGTTCCGTTCGAGCGGGGAATCGTAGGCATGGCGCGGACCAGCAATCCCAATTCCGCCAACAGCCAATTCTTCATCATGTTCGACGAGGGCTCGTTCCTTAACGGCCAGTACACCGTGGTGGGCGAAGTCGTCGCCGGCATGGAGGTGATCGACAAACTCAAGCGCGGTGAGCCGCCGTCCAAACCGGACCGCATCATCCAGATGCAGGTGGCTGCCGACGTAGAGGCTTAGGAGCCGCAGCATCAATGGGCCCGTCCCGCATGCGGATCGGTCTAATCAATGCCGCGATCAGCCTCGCCGCACTGCCTGCGGCGGCGCAAACGTCGAGACTCAACCATTTGCCGCCGGCGCGGGCGCCATGCAGCGTCCTGAGCGGACAGCCTTGTCATCCGTCCTTCTGCGGCGTGTTTCACCGCGGCCCGTGCTTTCCGATGTTCGAGCCGACGCTGCCCGAGACGTTGCGGCTCACCATCACCTCGACCGACGACAACGACCCGGCAAACAGACCCTCGGGCGAGCCGGAGAAGAACGGCGGTGATGCCGGCCAAAACAAAGAGGGCGCAGACGCAGGCGCGGGCGGCGATCATCCGGACGATCACAGGCTGGATACAATCCGCGCCATGTTTGCCGCGCTGCGCGAGTGCTGGGTGCCGCCGCCGAAGGACGAGGGACGACATGGTATGGAATACACCATCCGTTTCGCGTTCAAGCGTGACGGTGAGGTCGTCGCTCCGCCCCGCATGACCTACGTCAGCCACGACGCCCCGCAGCAGGTGCGCACCATCTATCGCGACGCCATCGACGCGGCCCTCAAGCGCTGTACGCCGCTGCATTTCAGCGAGGGCATGGGCGGCGCGGTCGCCGGCCGCCCGATCGCCATACGATTCGTCGACGATCGTACGATCCATAACGCCGCGAATCCGCGATGATCGGCGCCCAGCGGCGGCGATCATGCCGCCAAATGTCGCGTGCGTGAATGCGCACCGACCTGTTCAATTTCGCTCTTCCCGAAGACCGCATTGCGCTTCGGCCGGCGCAACCGCGCGATGCCGCGCGCCTGCTCGTCGTGCGTCCGAATGCGGCGCTCGAAGACCACACGATGCGCGATCTGCCGGACTTGCTGCGGGCAGGCGATGCGCTTGTTGTCAACGATACCAAAGTAATCCCCGCAAGCCTGCATGGCCGCCGCATCGGGCGAGGCGATCGTGAACCGGCAATCGCGGCCACGCTGATCAAAAGGCTCGACGGCTCGCGCTGGCTTGCGTTGGTACGTCCTGCCAAGCGCCTTGCCGTCGGCGACGTCGTACGCTTCGGCAGCGAAGGCCGCGTCTGCTTCCTCGACCAGCTTGACGCCACGGTCGAAGCCAGAGGGGAGGGTGGCGAGGTGACGTTTTCGTTTGCTTTCCATGGCGCCGTGCTTGACCAGGCGCTGGCCGAGCGCGGCGACATGCCGTTGCCACCGTACATCGCCGGCCGCCGCGAAGTCGACGAGCAGGACCGCATCGACTACCAGACCATGTTCGCGCGGGAGGAAGGCTCGGTGGCGGCGCCGACCGCGGGGCTGCATTTCACCGAAGCGCTTGTGGAAGAACTGGGCGCGCGCGGCATCGCGCTTCACCGCGTGACGCTGCACGTCGGCGCCGGCACGTTTCTGCCGGTGAAGGCGGAGGATACGTCCGGTCACCGCATGCAGCCGGAATGGGGCAGCGTCAGTGCCGAAACAGCAACGGCGCTCAACGCCGCGCGGCGCGCTGGCGGTCGCATAGTCGCGGTCGGCTCGACCTCGCTGCGGCTTCTCGAAAGCGCGGCGGCTGAAGACGGTGCGCTAGCGGAATTCTCCGGCGAAACCGCTTTGTTCATCGCTCCGGGCTATCGCTTTCGCGTCGTCGAGGCGATGCTGACCAACTTTCATTTGCCGCGCTCTACTTTGTTCATGCTCGTGTGCGCTCTTTGCGGTCTTGAGGTGATGCAACGCGCCTATGCGCATGCGATCGAGCAGGGCTATCGCTTTTATTCGTACGGCGACGCCTGCTTGCTGTTTCGCGCCACGTAAGCGGGCTGCGTCGATGAAAGCTGCTATTAGGCCCCATGCCTGACCCGTTTTCCTTCCGCCTGACTGCCACCGACGGCGCTGCCCGCACGGGCGAGATAATGACGGCACACGGCCTCGTGCACACGCCGGCTTTCATGCCGGTCGGCACGCGAGCGGCGATCAAGGGCGTGCATCACGACGACGTCCGCGCGTCCGGCGCGGAGATTCTGCTCGGCAATACCTATCATCTAATGCTGCGGCCATCGGCGGAGCGGGTCGCGGCGCTCGGGGGCCTGCACACCTTCATGCGCTGGCCGCATCCGATCCTCACCGATTCCGGCGGCTTTCAGGTGATGTCGCTCGCGCCGCTACGGAAGATCACCGAGGAGGGCGTGACGTTCCGCTCGCATCTCGACGGTGCGATGGTGGAGTTGACGCCGAAGCGCGCGATGGAGGTGCAGATCCTGCTCGGCTCCGATATCGCCATGCAGCTTGACGAGTGCGTCAGGCTTCCGGCCGAGCGTGCCGAGATCGAGCGAGCGATGAAGCTGTCGCTGCGCTGGGCCGAACGCAGCAAACGCGCGTTCGAGCGGGCGGCGCCCGGCCGTGCGCTGTTCGGCATCGTGCAAGGTGGTGACGACCTGCATTTGCGCGAAGCCAGTGCACGCGCGCTCGTCGACATCGGTTTTCCTGGTTACGCCATTGGCGGTCTCGCGGTCGGCGAGACCCAAAGCGTGATGCTGGAAGTCGTTGCAGCGACCGCCGCCGCGCTTCCCCCTGATCGGCCACGTTATCTGATGGGCGTCGGCACACCGGCGGACCTGCTCGAAGCCATCGCCCGCGGCGTCGACATGTTCGATTGCGTACTGCCGACCCGCAACGGCCGCCACGGACTTGCCTTCACCCGCTTCGGCCCGATCAACATCAAGAATGCGCACCACGCGGACGATCCGCGACCGCTCGACGAGGAAAGCCGCTGTGCTGCGGCGCGCGAATTTTCCCGCGCCTATCTGCACCACTTGTTCCGCAGCGGCGAGGCGCTTGGCGGCACGCTCCTTTCGCTGGTGAATCTGTTCTACTACCAGGATCTAATGGCGGGCGCCCGCGCTGCCGTCAGCGCCGGCCGCTTTTCCGACTATGCGGCGGCGACCAGGGAACAATGGGCGGCAAAGCGCGATATTCGCGAAAGTCACGACTGACAAAAAAGAACCCGCAAAAAAGAACCCGCAAAAAAGAACCCGCCGGTCGCGAAATACGCCGGACCGGCGGGTCACTTCACTTTCGCGTCCGCACTCAAACGCAACCAGCGGACACGGACACAACCTTATAAACTAACGCTCTAACGCATTAACGCAGCACCATCGTCCCGGTTCCTCACGCTCGGCTCACCTAGCGGTGGGGCGTTTCCTCCGATGTGGGGCGACTATGACTCAACAACTGAGAAATAGCCTAGGCCCGACAGCAAACCGGGCCTAACGCGGCCATAACGTAATCGACGTGACAAATTCGTGGGCGCAATCGTCGCACGACCAGGTGTTGCGAATGCGGCCTTTAACGTTGAATTCCGCTTCCTCGGCGATCAACAGCATGCTTCCGCAGCGCGGGCATTTGGGTCGGCCGAAATTTTGGTTGGCAGCTAATTCGTTGTAGGCGCATTGCAAGTTCATCGTCGATCTCCTCGACGTTCACCTCACGCACCCCAATTTTGTCCCTGTGAGCGGAATGTTGCACAGCATCTGTGGCGCCGCTGCGACGCCTTTATGAAACTCTCGTGGCCGCTGCAGTGCAACAACTGCGACAAATAAGCATCGATTGCGGTCTATTCCGCCGCTTGCGCGTGAATGTGCTGATTGAACTTCGGCATGACCTCTTCGGCCATGAGCTGCATCGACTGCCGCTCCCACGCGCCGTTGGGTCCGGTCCAGTCGAGGCCGGTCATCAACAGCGTGCCGAACGGCCCGACCTCTTCGCGGAACGCGACCAGCTTATCGAGCATGTTTTTCGGCGAGCCATAGAGCGTGCAGCCCTCGGTGATGACGCTTACGGTCGCTTCTTCGTCCGACATTTCGGGCCGCGGCTTGAGCACCGACAGAATCCCGGCCCCGGCGAGTGCGGTGCGAATGTAGGTGAAGAAGTAGTTGTTCGACGCGGCATCACCGTACACCCGATCGAACGCTTCCGCGTCGCTCGGCGCGACCACGATGTTGCGCGACACCCGCCAGTTCTCGCCGGACGGCTTTTTGCCCATCTCCGCGCACGCTTTGCTGTAGATCGCCCAATGCGTAGCCACCGAGTAGGTCGGCACGATGTTGGCCGAAATGATGCCCCAGTTCTGCTGCGCGGCAGTCCGCGCCGACGCTGAATTCGGGCTGGCGAGTGACAGCGTGATCGGCGGTCCGCCCTTTTGATAGGGCTTCGGCATGTAGCCGATGCCAAGCTCAGCATTGACGGTGTCTTTCAGGCGAAATTTGCGGAACTCGCCGTTGAATTCGTACGGCGGGTCCTGCGACCAAATCATCTGCATGATCTTGACCGCTTCGACCACCTTGCGATTGCGCACGCCGACGTCGTTGTGACCGAACAGCTCAAAGTCCGATAAGAGACCGCCGGGGCCGATGCCGAGCTCGAAGCGTCCCCGGCTCATGTGGTCGAACTGCGCCACCTCGGCGGCGACGATGATCGGATCGTGGTTGGGAATGCAGATCACTCCGGTGCCGAACCGCAGGTTCTTGGTCTGTGGCACGAGGCCAGCCATGAACATCAGCGGCGACGGGATCGGCTCGCTGGTCGCCGAAAAATGCTCGCCGAGCCAGAGCTCCTCGAAGCCGAGCCGGTCGGCCAACAGCGATTTCTCGGTGTCTTCCGTAAGTGTCTCGGTAAACGTACGGGCCGGAGGGTGCACCGGCATCATGAAAAATCCGAGACGCATGTTTCCCCCTGTTTCTTGATGCGCGGTCCATTTTTTGGCCGACGATCAGCGCTGGATCGGTCGTTAACATGATGACACCGGAAGGTGCATCGGATCAAGGACGGCTGATAAAGGAAACGGGCGCCGCTTGATTCCCTCCCAGCGCTGACGCAATGTCGCGGCCAAACGGAGGAAACCCAATGAGTGTTGCCGAATTGCGGACCGCTGCCCCGCCCGCCAAGATTCCGACAGCCGACGAACTGGTCGGGCGCGCCCGCGCGCTGGCCCCGAAGCTGCGCGAACGCGCCATCAAGGCCGAGCGCGACCGCGAGGTTCCGCGCGAGTCGGTGGAGGAATACCTCGACGCCGGCCTGATCCACGTGCTGCAACCGAAGCGATGGGGCGGCTACGAACACGACCATGAGGTGGCGTTCGACATTTCCATCGAACTCGGCAAATCGACCTGCGCATCGTCGGCCTGGGTGCTGAACTATCTGGCCGACCACGCCTGCATCCTGGCGCATTTCCCGGAAGAGGCGCAGCACGACGTCTGGAGCGAGAACAACGCCGCCTGCATCGCCACCTCGGCGGCGCCGACCGGCAAGGTGACGGTGGTGCCGGGCGGGTACCGCCTGGACGGCCGCTGGTCGTGGTGCAGCGGGCTCCGGCATTCGCACTGGATCCTGATCGGCGGACTCGCGTTCCGCGAGGGCGAAGATCATCCGGACATGCGGCTCTATCTGGTGCCGGTGTCGCAAGTGAAACAGGACGACACGTGGTATTGCTCAGGGCTCCGCGGTACCGGCTCGATCACCAGCGTGCTCGATAATGTGTTCGTGCCTGAGCACCGCAGCGTGTCGTTCTCGACGCTTCGCGACGCCAATTCTCCGGGGTCGAAAGTCAATACCAATCCGATCTACCGCACCCCGTTCATCGCCGTGCACTCGTACGCGCTGCTCGGTCCGGCTCTGGGCTCGGCGCGCGGCGCTTATACTGACTTCGTGGAGTGGACGCGGCAGCGCTACCTGACCTACACCCAGCTCGCCATCGCCCAGCACGTGCCGGTGCAGATGAAGGTTGCCGAGATCGGCGCGCAGATCGACGCCGCCGAATTGCTGGCGCGCCGTGCTCTCTCGATCGCCCGCAAGGACTATAGCGGCATGAACTTGGAGACGCGCACGCTGCTGCGCCGCGATTTCAGTTACGCCATGCGGATGTTGCGCGATGCGATGGACGAACTGATCAACATCAGCGGCTCAAGCGGATTGCTGGACAACAACTCGGCGCAACGCTGCTGGCGCGACGTACACGCCATCGCCTCGCACGTGGTGATGAACTGGGACGTGCCGGCGGAGAATTTCGGCCGCACCCAGTTTGGCCTGCCGCTCAATCCAGCCTATCCGATGTTCTGATAGCCGTTTCCCGGACGCGCTGCAGCGCGGAGCGATGCACCGCTGATCCGGGACCTTCGCGGACTCCGCGTCCTTAACGATCCCGGTTCTGCGTCGCAACACTTCGTGCTGCGCCGCGCCCGGGAAACGCGCGCTAATTGGCCGGCTGGTTATGGCCGACGGTCTTGAGATATTGCAGCGTCTCGTCGAGCGAAACCACGTCGGCGTATTTGGCGTTGAGGTCGAACAAACTCTGCTCGTGGGCGGCTACCGAGCGGTCGCCGACTGCTTCGCGCACTACCATCGGACGAAAACCGTTTTGCACCGCGTCGACCGCCGTCGCCCGCACGCAGCCGGATGTGGTGCAGCCGGTGATGATGAGCGTATCGACGCGGCGGCTGTTGAGGCGCGGCACCAGATCGGTGCCGAAGAAGCACGAGGCGTATTTCTTGACGAGGAGAATGTCCTTGCGCTTCAGGTCGAGGCGGTTGTCGACCTTGACCGCTTCAGAGCCGGCGGTGAGCGTGCGCGCGCCTGACTGCTTGAGCGCCCAAATGCCGGCGTCTTTGATATCCGGTTCCTCGTAGAACACGGTCGAGAAAATGACCGGGATATCGCGCTGGTGCGCGATTTCGACCAGCGGTTGCTGCGCCTTGATCTGGGTATCGAGATTGGCGCCCAGCGGCATCGACGCGTCGGTAAAGCCATTGATCATGTCGATCACGATCAGAGCCGGCCGCTCGCCAAAGCCGATCTTGATGCCGAAGCCGCGTTGCCGGAAAAATTCTTCGTCGTCCTTGCCGCTGGTCACAATCCGCACTCCTATTCCCAAACGTTTCGCCCGGCGCCGTGGCGATGAGGTTGTGCAACCTGCAGAACCCTTCACCAGCGCACCCTTTATATGCGAACAATCGCCCGCCGAAAACGGGAGGATGAGAAATGGCAAAAAGGCATGAAGGCAAGACCGTCGTTATTTCCGGCGCGGCTTCGGGGATCGGTCAGGCGTCGGCGATCCGGCTTGCAGGCGAGGGGGCGCGGATCGTCATTGCCGACCGCGCCAAGGCCCAGGACACCGTGCGGCAGATCGAAAGTGCCGGCGGACAGGCCATCGCAGTCGAATGCGATGTCAGCAATCCCGCGAGCGTCGCGTTCTTAAAGGCCGAGGTCGAGAAGGGCGGCGGCCACTGCGACATTCTCATCAACAATGCCGGCATCTACCCCATGCAGGCCTTCGACGACATCAGCTTCGAGGATTGGCGGCGGGTGCTGTCGGTCAATCTCGATTCCATGTTCCTGATGTCCAAAGCGTTCGTCGGCGGCATGCGGCAGCGGCATTGGGGCCGGATCGTCAACATCGCGTCGGATACGGTCAGCCTGCTGGTGCCGAACCTGATCCACTACATCAGCAGCAAAGCCGGCGTGATCGGCTTCACGCGCTCGGCAGCCACTGAGTTCGGCGAGCACGGCGTCACCGTTAACGCTATCGCGCCCGGGCTGACGCGCACGCCGGGGACGCTGGCCGACAAGGAGATTCCCGGCGGCATGTCCAAAGATGCACTGTTCGATCACATGGCCCACGCGCAATCGATTAAACGCACCGAAGTGGCCACCGATCTGGTCGGTGCGGTGTCGTTTCTGGCGAGCGAGGACGCTGCCTTCATCACCGGGCAGACCCTCTACGTCAACGGTGGGCTGACGCGCTCGACGTAAAACTCATCCGCGTCATTGCGAGCGAAGCGAAGCAATCAGGAAGTCGTGCCGATGAACTGGACGCGGCGGTCGGCCAATTGCACTATGTTCTGGTTCAACTATCATCGCGATACGGCGGCGATGATCGTAAAAAAGCACCGCGGGTAATGAGGTTTGGGAGGAGATGGCATCAAAACGGGAAGGCGCAAGCCGCCGCAAGCGAGCAGTAGCACGCGCGCCTTGGTCTTGGCACTCGGTTGATCGGCGCGCGCCATGAAAGCGACGGCGACGTTGCAAGCTGCGATACCCCACCGTGATCTTTGGGACGACCGAACGGGCGCGGATCGGAGCGGAGTGGAAACCTCAGTCGTCGGCGTCCGCAACATTTCGAAGAGCTTCGGACCCATTGCCGCGCTCAAAGATGTGTCGCTTGACATCAGTCCCGGCGAAATTCGTGGCATATGCGGCGAAAACGGCGCCGGAAAGAGCACGCTCGTCAAAATTCTGACCGGGGTCTATCGGCCCGATCAGGGAACCGTCTTGGTCGGCGGTGAACCCGTGAGCATTGCGACGCCTCGCCAGGCCCAAGAACTCGGAATTGCGATCGTCGCGCAGGAATTGAGCCTCTGCCCCGATCTTTCGGTCGAGGACAACATCTGGCTCGGCTCGCTCCGCGTTCCGTTTCTGCACAAGCGACCGGAATTACGCAGACGCGCCGCTGAGGCGCTGGCACTGCTTGGGGCCGACCACATTTCGCTCGATGCGCCCGTCACCAGCCTCAGCATGGGCGAGCGCCAGCTCGTCGAGATTGCGCGCCTTCTCACCCGCGACGCCCGCGTCCTCATCCTCGATGAGCCGACAGCGACGCTGACCGACGTTGAGATCGAACGGATCTTTGCCGCGCTGCTGGCAGTCAAGCGTGAAGGGCGCTCGATCCTCTACATCACCCATCGGCTGGCAGAGGTTTACGCGATCTGCGATCGGGTCACGGTTCTGCGCAACGGTGAGCTGGTCACTACCAGCGGGCTCTCCGGCCTCGACCGCGCCGGGCTCATTGAGCTGATGCTTGGACGGCCGAGCGGCGAAATGTATCCCGAGGAAACCCGTGCGCGGGGCGCGCCGGCGCTTGTGGTCGAAGGAATAACGCTTCCCGGCATTGTCGAAAATTTCTCGATGACGGTCAGCCGCGGCGAAATCCTTTGCATTGCCGGCCAGGTGGGTTCGGGAGCCGCCGAGATCGTAAGCGCGCTTGCGGGTTTGGTGCATGATGCGAACGGACTGGTCACGATCAACGGCCGGCCGTTGAAGCTGGGTTCGCCGTCGCGCGCCGCGCAACGTGGGATCATGTTCGTCTCCGGGGATCGTGCCGCCGAAGGGGTATTCCGCCGCTTGAGCGTGTTGCAGAATCTGGTGGCGACGCGGTTGCACGAACATTCGCTGTTCGGCTTTCTGCACGGTGGGGCGCTGCGGGCAGCGGCCAGTCGCCTCGCAAGGCATGTCGGCATCGACCGCCGCCGTCTGCGGTCGCGGGCTGAGGCGCTTAGCGGCGGCAACCAGCAGAAACTCGCCTTCGGCCGCTGCGTCGAGCGGCAAGCGAACGGCGTGCTTTTGATGAACGAGCCGACGCGCGGCATCGATGTCGGTGCGCGGGCGGAGATTTATCGACTCATGCGCGCTTTCTGCGAGGAGGGCTACGCGTTGGTGATGTCGTCGAGCGATCTCGAGGAGATCGTCGGCGTCGGCGACGTTGTGATCACGCTCTACCGCGGCCGCCAGGTCGGTCACTATCGGCGCAGCGAAGTCTCCATGCATCGCGTGGTTGCCGACATCACCCATCCGGCAGATCCGGCGCCATGAGCGAGCAGGCCCTCCCAGCGGCCTGGCGGATTAATTTGCGTGCGCGGCTTCCGCATTCGAGCCGCGGCAAGGTGCTGGTAGCGATCCGTCTGGCTGCCATCCTTGCGCTCGTCGGCGTGGCCTTGGCCACGCCCGGATTTTTCACTGCCGTCAGCTTGTTCTCGCTCTTGAACACGACCTCGTTCATCGGCTGCGTTGCCGTGGGGATGACCTTCATCACGTTGAGCGGCAACATCATGTCGTTCGCGCTCGGGGTGACATTATCGACCAGCGGCATCGTGTTCATCGCCGCGCTGCCGCTGGGCCTGGTCGGTGCATCGATGGTCGCCCTGGCGTTCGGCGCCGCGGTCACGGGCATCCAGGGCTTCGCCGTCGGATACTTCCGCGCCAATCCGATTATTGTCAGCATGGCGGCGCTGGCGCTGATCACCGGCGGCACGACGCTGATCACCCAAGGGCAAGGGGTATATCCGCACGGCGATGCCGCGGCCGCGCTGAAAGGGCGGATCTTCGGTATACCGATGCCGCTTGCCGCTTTTATCCTCACCGTGGTCGCCGCCCAGATCATCCTCTCCTTCACGCGTTTCGGACGCCAACTCTACATGGTGGGAAGCAACTGGCGGGCGGCGCTGGCCGCCGGCCTGGAGCCCGCACGCATCGTGCTCGGCGCCTATGTTGCAGCAGGTCTGTGCACGGCGATCGCGGGCATGCTGATGGCGGCGCGCTATTCGAGCGGCGACCTGGAGCTTGGCCTCGGTTACGATTACAGCGCGATCAGCGCCGTACTGGTAGGCGGCACGGCGATCTCGGGCGGCGAAGGCTCGGCGATCCGCAGCCTCGTTGGCGCTTTCATCATCGCGATCTGTCAGGTGCTGCTGCTGCTGCACGGTTTCAGCACGCAAATTCAATATTTGACGATCGGCGTCATCGTGCTTCTCGTGATCATGCTGCAGACCCTCGCTGACGACCACTGAGAAAAAATGCGCCAACTTATCGCCAACCGCTCGGTGCGTCCGTACTTGCTCCTACTGGCGATTACCGCGGTGCTCTGGATTCTCGACCGCGGCCGCGGCCAGTTCCTTACCACCGCGACGGCATTCAGCGTACTACAGCAATTCGCCACGATCGGTCCGATTGCGCTTGGTCTCGGCCTGTCGATGATCATCCGTGAGTTCGATCTGTCCGTCGGCGGCATGCTGAGTCTTGCCGGCTGCATTGCGGTCCTGACCGGCGCCAGCCACCCGGCGCTTGGCGTCGCGCTTGCGGTCCTGTTCGGCCTCGTCTGGGGGCTGTTCCAGGGCACGATCATGGTTTGGCTGCGCCTTGGCTCGATCGGTGTAACGCTCGGCGGGCTATTGACGCTGGGCGGCCTCGCCTACGTCGTCACTGGTAATTTGTCGATCAGCTATCCGCGGATGGATGTGGCCCTGGCGGTGAATAATCCGCTGCTGCACATCTTTTCGTTTCGCAGCCTGGTTGCGCTTGCCGCTTTCCTCGTCGCCGCGTTCTTCATGGCGCGCACCCGCGTCGGCCGCGACATCTACGCGACGGGAAGCGATCGCCGCGCCGCCATGGTCGCGGGGGTGCGAACCTCCGCGATCATTCCGGCGGTGTTTGCGTGCTCGGGCATGCTCGCCGCGCTCGGCGGATCATTGTTGAGCTACAGCTTGGCGGCAGCTTCGGGCGAGGCATTGACCAATGCGCTCGTACCGGCAACGGCGGGAGCGATCATCGGCGGTGTATCGCTGATGGGCGGCAAGGGCACGCCGATCGGCATGATCGGCGGCGTGCTGGTGCTATGCCTGCTCCGCGCCGGCCTTAATGCCGTCGGTACGCCGCCCGCCGTGCAGGATGTCGTCACCGGCGGCGTCCTGTTCCTGGTCGCCATCGCCGACGCGGTCGATCTCGACCCGCGCCTGTTCGCAATCCGGCGCCATTTCGCCGAATTGTTTTTGCGGCGCGACGATCTCGGTCGGACGCGCGAAGTGTCGCCGGCAGAGTAGATTTTCCAACGGAAAGCGGCACAGCACCGAGCGCTGCGCCGCGTCCGCCTCGCGTCAAGTTAGAAAGTGCACTCAGCCTTGTATTTCGCAACGTTGGCCTTGGTAATGATATCGAGGCTTCGTGACTGCTTCTTCGGAACGGACTGCCCGTCCAAGATCTTCTTGACGGTATTGGCCGTATCCCGGCCCATATTGATTGGGGTCCAGTACAGGGTTGCGTACATCGAACCCTGTTCGATGTCCGCGATGCCCATCGCCAGGCAATTGCCGCCGACGATTACCAGCTCGCCCTTGCCGGTTCCAAGCTTCACGCCTGCGGATTGCGCCGCTTGCACGGCACCGTTAGCCAGCGGATCGTTCATGGCATAGATGCCGTCGAGGCCGCCTTGTCCTGAAAAACGAGCGAGCAATTGGCCGGTGGCGCGCTCGGCCTCGGGGGGCGCCCAATGAGTCTCCTCGACCGCAACGACGGATATGCCGGGATGCTTCGCCATCTCGTTCTTGAACGCGGCGACGCGGGCGGGAGCTATTCCCTCATCCATACTGCCGGCAATGATTGCGACCTTTGCCGCAGAACGGCCCTTGAGTCCCTCGGCCATGGCTTTCGCGGCAGTCGCGCCCAGGTTGCTGCTGTCCTCCCCGACAAACGCCGTGTAGAGGTCCTGTTGGGGAATCGGCGTATTGATCAATATGACCGGGATGTGGGCTTCCTTGGCACGTGTGAGTGCCGGGATGAGCGCCTTCTGGCTCATAATCATCATGACGATGGCATCGACCTTCTTGGCGATGGCGTCGTCCATTTGCTGCGCCTGAAGTGCCGGGTCAAACGGACTTTGCACGACGGAAACGTCAAGTCCGGCGGCTTTGGCGGTTTCAGTGAAGCTGCGGGTGAGGCCGCCAATATACTTGTCGGCAATCGGTCCATCGAGAAATGCAACCCGCTTGGCCGCCTGCGCCGAGGCGTGTGGCGCTGCCAGCGCAATCGCGGCGGCGAGCGCCGTATAAAGCGGAATTGTTGGCGACCTCATATGGATGTTCCTCCCTGCTGATCGGAGCGAGTTAGACCGTTGGCGGTCGTTGCTCTCGTTGGCGATGATGGCCTTGGCCCACTCAAAAGGCAATCGTCCGCGGTCGGCGGGCGATGCGGGCCGAAGCCGTAGCTCAATTCCAGCGCCACACACCGTAGGCGTGGCCGTTCTGCATCTGCGGTGCGATGTAGTTCGGCTTGTGATTGCCGATAGCGCCGAGCATCGCGATCCAGTTGAGCACTTCGCCGCCGACATTGCCGGCCTTGAGGAGCTGATGCTCGGTGGCCTCGCTGATGAGTTTTTCGATTTGCTGTTCTTCCATCAGCTTGATGATGCGCCAGGCCCAATCCGGATCAGGCACGCCATCGGTGCGGCCCGGGGCCATGCGCGGGCCCGCGACTTCGAGTGAAAAACTGCCGCTGCCCATGATCACCACCCGTAGTGGCGCCGGCCACGATGCGATCGCGCGGCCGACGGCCTGGCCGAGCGCATAGCAGCGTTGCGCAGACGGCAAGGGCGGCAGGTGTCCGCTGATGAAGAACGGGATGACCGGCACCTGCATGTCGGGCGTAAGAAAGTGCAGCGGCACTGCGATCGAGTGATCAACTGAATAGTGTTGCGTCAGCGCCGCGTCGAAGCCGGCTTCGATGCTGGCGTGGCGGATGTGTGCCGCAAGATCCACCGCCGACGGGATTTTGTAGACCGGCATTTCCCGCGGCTCGTCGTTGGGACCGGCAAAGCTCTTGTCCACGCCCACGGCAAAGATTGGCAGATTGTCGAGGAAGAAGGTGTTGAGATGATCGGTGTCGAACATCACGATCACATCGGGACGCACCGCCGCGAGATGCTCCTTCTGCGCCGCGAACAGCTTGGCGGTTTCGCACTCAGGTCCGTCGCGCTTGACGAAGAACGGGAATACCGGGGTGTGCGGGACGCCGAACCCGGCGACGATATTTGCCATTTCGCTGAACTCCTTTGGGCCTTCGCTTCTATGCGGCGCTTGTGCAACATTAACCCGAGCGGTGCGGTGCCGCCAGATCAATACACCGCTTGATCATCAGGGAGGGACAGGTGGCGCGCAAAGCGGCGAAGAAAATCGTGCAACGGTCGAAACAGCGGAAGGCGCCGCCGCCTCCATCGATACCGATTGAGCACAGCCGGTTCGACTACTCGGCGATTATCGATCGGCCGAAATTGTCGTGGCCGAACGGCGCCCGCGTCGCCGTCTGGGTCATTCCGAATATCGAGCATTTTCTGTTCGATCGGCCCTCGACGCGGATCGCCGCGCTCCCGGTCAACCCCGACGTGCTCAATTATTCGTGGCGCGACTACGGCGTGCGCGTCGGCATCTGGCGGATGATGGAGGTGATGGAGAAATACGGCGTCAAGGGCACTGTCGCGCTCAATTCCGACGTGTGCAGCCATTATCCGCGCATCATCGAGGAAGGAAAGAAACTCGGCTGGGAATGGATGGGTCACGGCACCAACAATTCGACCTTGATCAACAACCAGACCGAGGCGGAAGAGAAGGCGTTGATCAAACACGTCGTCAGCACCATCACCAAGAGCGTCGGTGAGGCGCCGCGCGGCTGGCTCAGTCCGGCGCTGAGCGAGACCGTGCGCACCCTCGACATCCTGGCCGAGAACGGCATCGAGTATGTCGGCAATTGGGTCAACGACGATCAGCCCTATCCGATGCAGGTGAAGAAAGGCTCGATGATCGCCATGCCTTATTCGACCGAGATCAACGACATTCCGGCGCTCCTTGACCTGCACCAGAGCCCGGAAACCTTCGGCCAGATGATTTGCGACCAGTTCGACGTGCTTTATGAGGACGGCGCCAAAACCGGCCGGGTGATGTCGATCTGCCTGCATCCGTTTCTGGTCGGTTACCCGCACCGCAGCAAATATTTCGCCAAAGCACTGGCCCACATCACCTCGCGCCAAGAAGTCTGGCTCACGACCGGCAGCGAAATCCTGGACTGGTACAAGCAACATTACCTCAAGGGGTGAACGCTGAGCGGAGGCAAACGTGAGCACGTCAAACTGTGTCGATTGGCGCTCAGCAATCTTCGCCAGTCGCGCTCCCGGCTGGAGCATACTCATCCGCCTCATTGTCGGCTTGGTGGTGTTCTTCCCGGAAGGAATTCAGAAGCTCGCGTTCCCGGGAATCTTGGGGGCCGGACGCTTCGCCCGCATCGGAATTCCGTTTCCCGACGTGCTGGGGCCGTTTGTCGGCACGGTCGAGACGATCTGCGGCGTGCTGATTATTCTCGGCCTTTTCACCCGGCTTGCCGCCATCCCGCTGATCGTCATCATGATCGTCGCAATTGCTTCAACAAAAGTGCCGATCCTGCTCGGGCACGAGTATTGGATTTTTCATCTTCCGAAACTGGCGCGCTACGGCTTCTGGAGCATGATGCACGAGGCGCGCGACGACTTCGCTATGCTGCTTGGATCGCTGTACTTGCTAATCGAGGGCGGTGGAAAGTGGTCGCTCGACGCGCTGTTCTCACCGTAAACAGAGTTCATCCATGTCCGTTGTCGAAGGTCAGCAGACCGGCGAGTCGAAGCGGGTTCCGATAGGCTCACCGTTCGAAGTCCTGCGCGCCTTCCTCAAGCTCGGATTAAGCTCATTCGGCGGGCCGATCGCGCATATCGGCTATTTCCGTGAGGAGTTTGTTGTCCGCCGGCGCTGGCTCGACGAGCAGGCTTTTGTCGACCTCGTAGCGCTGTGCCAATTTTTGCCGGGGCCCGCAAGCAGCCAGGTCGGGTTTTCGATTGGACTGGCGCGAGCCGGCTATCGCGGCGCGTTCGCGGCATGGACCGGCTTTACGCTTCCGTCAGCGATCGTGCTCGTGCTGTTTGCGTACGGCGCCGGCGCCCTGAGCGGCGCCGCCGGAGCGGGTCTGTTGCATGGTCTAAAGCTCGTCGCCGTCGCCATTGTCGCGCAGGCGGTGTTCGGCATGGCGCGCACCCTGTGTCCGGACCGCGAGCGCGCCTCCATCGCAGTGCTGACGGCTCTGATTATCCTGTTCAGCAATTCGTCGATCGCCCAGGTCGGTTCGATCCTGCTCGGCGGCGCTCTAGGTCTTTGGCTTTGCCGCGGCGCGCCGCCGCCGGCCGAAGGTCATATCGTCGTGCCGGTGTCACGCCGCGCGGGATTGGCGGCGCTGACGGCTTTCTTTGCTTTGCTGATCGGCCTGCCGATCGTGCAGAGCTTTCAGATCTGGCCGAGCATTGCCTTGTTTGACGCGTTCTACCGCTCCGGCGCGCTGGTGTTTGGCGGTGGCCACGTGGTGCTGCCACTGCTGCGCGAAGCGTTCGTCGGGCCCGGCTGGGTGAGCGACGATGCGTTTCTCGCCGGCTACGGCGCCGCGCAGGCCATTCCCGGCCCGCTGTTCACGTTCGCCGCCTATCTCGGCACCGTCGTCGCTCCGTCGCCGCACGGCGTTGCCGGCG
The DNA here is from genome assembly GCA_963844545.1 of uncultured Alphaproteobacteria bacterium. GTDB lineage: Bacteria > Pseudomonadota > Alphaproteobacteria > Rhizobiales > Xanthobacteraceae > BOG-931. Next base: position 343,251 of record CAWJOX010000004.1, read on the forward strand.
CGGCGCTTGGCCTGTTCGGCATTTTCCTCCCCGGTATTTTGATCCTTCTGGGCACCTTGCCGTTTTGGGATACGTTCCGCCGTCGGCCGGACGCCCAAGCGGCGATGCGCGGCGTGAACGCGTCCGTCGTCGGCCTGCTTGGCGCGGCGCTCTACAGCCCGATCTGGACGACCTCGGTCAAAACGCCCGGAGACTTTGGCGTCGCGCTTCTCGGCTTCGTTTTGCTAACCGCCTGGCGTGCACCGCCGCTGCTTGTTGTCGTCGTCGGTGCGCTTGGCGGAATTGGCCTGGCGCTGGCAAATTGGTGACGGCCATGACTGAAGGTGCGATCCGGCGCTATTTTGGCGGTCTGTCACGGACCACGTTTCTCTTCACCTTCGCCAGTTTGTTCTCCGATATTTCCACGGAAATGCTTTATCCGGTGCTGCCGATCTTTCTAACACAAACTTTGCACGCCAGCGGCAGCATCGTCGGGCTCGTGGATGGTTTCGCCCAGGCGACCCAGAATATCGTCCAGGGTTTTTCCGGAACGCTTTCCGACCGACTGCAAAAGCGAAAGCCGATTGCGCTTGCCGGATACTTTCTTGCGGCGATCAGCAAGCCGCTCATGGGGCTTGCTCCGGTGTGGCAGTTGCTATTCGGCGCGCGAGTGCTGGACCGGCTCGGCGCCGGCGCGCGCTCGGCGCCGCGCGATGCACTGATTGCCTCGTCGGTAGACGAGGCAAACCGGGGCCGCGCCTTCGGGCTTGAAGGCGTCGGCGATAATGCCGGCGCGTTTCTCGGGCCGTTGCTGGCGGTATTTCTTCTGTATTCGCTGCACGTCGGCATCCGCTCGGTTTTCTATTTTGCCATCATCCCGGGCTTGCTGGCGTTCTGCATGGTGCTGTTCGTCAACGAACGGCGCGCCGTCGTCGCCTCTAAGGCGAAGATCGACATCGGCCTGCGGCAGTTTCCAGCGGCGTACTGGAAGTATCTGCTGGTGACCGCGCTGTTCGGGCTCGGCAATTCCAGCAATGCATTCCTGATTTTGCGAACCCGGGATATCGGCGTGCCGCTGGAGCGCGCTATTCTGATCTATGCGGCGTTCAATCTCGTGGCGGCATTGATTTCGTATCCATCGGGGTGGTTGATCGACAAATGGGGAGGCAGGAATGTCCTGCTCGCTGCGTTCGCGATTTTTCTGATCACGTATCTGGGTTTCGCGTTGGCGCAGAATGGCGTTTTGATTGCCGCGTTCTTTGTATTCTATGGCCTGTACCAAGGTATATTCCGTACCGTAGGCAAAGCGTTTGCCTCGCACCTGGTGCCTGAAAGCATGCGCGCCGGTGGCATCGGCTGGTACAATACGACGTTGGGCCTGTTACAGCTCGTCGCGAGTGTTATCGCCGGCGTGTTGTGGGACCGCATTGGGCACGCAGCCGTGTTCTATTACGGTGCTGCATTCGCTGTTCTAGGAATTGTGGCACTGATTTTGATGATTTCAGACACGAGAGCGGCAGCAACACCGGAGCCGAACTAGACCGGCGCTCCGACCTCGTCGACCTTCACGGCGCGCATGCGCTGATTGTAGATTTCGACGTTGAGCCCGCAAACCTCGAAGCGGGCGAGATAGCCCATGAGGAAGCCGTTGACGCCCATGCGGTAGAGCGCGCCAACGTCGCCTGCAACCAGCGCCTTGCGCTCGTCGTCGGTGAGATCGAGCGGCGCCAGCGCCTTGGCTGGATCGGCCTTCATGGCGGCGCGGAAGGCGTGGTCGCGCAGAACTTCACGGCACAGATAGTTCACGGCAAAAATCGACATAACGGCTCCCGATGCCGCCCACGAAGGGGCCGCGCATGTTGCACGAACGCCCGCGCATTGCCAAGCGCGCGCAGCAAACCGAAGCCGCCGCGCGAAGTTCGGCCTATTGCCAAAATGATCGCGAAGTCGGAGCATCGTGCCGACGCCATCACCCATGGAGCGTGCCATGTTCCTGCGGAATTTTTGGTATGTCGCCGCGGCGGAGGAGGAAATTGGCCGCACGCCTTTCGGCCGCATGATTCTTAGCGAGCCGGTCGTCTTATTCCGCACCGAGGACGGGCATCCGGTTGCGTTTGAGGACCGCTGTCCGCACAGGCATCTGCCGCTGTCTATGGGAAAGCTCGTTGGCGACACGCTGCAATGCCACTACCACGGGCTTCGTTTCGGCGCTGACGGCCGCTGTGTCCGCATTCCCGGCCAGGATCACATCCCAAAGGCTGCGAAAGCAAAAACCTATCCGGTGGCGGAGCGTTACCGCTGGATCTGGATATGGATGGGCGATCCGGCTCTCGCCGATCCGGCGGCGATTCCTGATTTCCATTGGCTCGACGATCCGGAATGGGGCGCGAAGAGCTCCTATCTGCACGTTGACGCGAACTGGCAGCTGATCGTCGATAATCTTCTCGACCTGACACACCTCGCCTTTGTGCACGAGACCACCATCGGCAATGCTGCGATCGCCGAGCACGCCCAGGTGAAGGTCGATCGCGCGCCGAACAACGTGGTGGTGACCCGCTGGGTGATCGACCAGGATCCGCCGCCGACCTACAAAAAGGTCGGCGGCTTTACCGGCAATGTCGATCGCTGGCAGATCATCGACTTTGCGCCGCCGGCGTTCCTCCGCCTGGATGTTGGCGCGACGCCGACCGGGACCGGCGCGCCGCAAGGCAAAAGAGTTGGCGGCATCAGCATGCGTAATCTCAACGCCATCACGCCCGAGACCGAAACCACCACGCATTATTTCTGGGGGCAGGCGCACAGCTTCGACGTCAAGAACCTGGAGACGACCAACAAAATATTCGAGCAGGTGCGGACCGCGTTTCTCGAGGATGTCGCCGTGTTCACGGCCCAGCAGCGGATGCTCAATCTCGTGCCAAACCCGCCGCAGGTCGACATCGCCGCCGATGCTGGCGCCATCGCGGCCCGCCGCATCATCGACCGGCTAACCGATGTGGAGCGCAACGCCGCCCAGATGGCTGCGGCCGAGTGAAGGCGCCGCCGCTAACAGTCTAACGTCCGGCGACTGTCAGCGCGTGTTGGTCAACGCCGCCGGCGACACCGTCGCCCGGCTAGGCCGGGTCATGACGGCCTGGCACGCCGGCGAGATGCGGCCGCGGTTGACAAACAGGCAACTGGCAATGCGGTCGCGGTCGGGGATGTATTGTGAGCAGACCGTCAAGGCATCGTTCATGCAGGCTTGCCGGTCTTCCTGCTCGCCGGCTAAGGCGGCGACCGGTGCGAGAGCAAGACCGCAAAGGGCAAGCGCAAACGCGTATCCGAAGTTCATAGTCGGGTTCCTTACTGTGCGTCAGCAAGTGGCGACGACCCCTCCTATGAAGATCACACGTAGCAAACAGCAATTGCGGGTTGGCTAACGCTAGGCACGAGTTTTTATGGAACTTGTCTGAAATCCGCGCCGCGTCAGACCGCAGGGTGTCGGACCAATGGACTCGGGCGCCAATGCTCGGTGCCGATCGGCGTGCCGCGAGCTCGGGCAGCGCAAAGCAGGACCCCAAGCGAGCAACCGGGCGACGGCGCAAGCTTGGGGCCGAGGCGGGCGTCAGAAACGCAGAACTAAAGACGCGCGGCCTCGGACAAAGCCGAAGCACGCCGCGTCCCAACATTCCACCGCGCTTCGAGATTAACGTTACAGGGGGCCCTGCGCTTCCTCCAGACGCTTCGGAACGGAACTTGCAGAAGTGGTCGCGGGGGAATGAAATCGCTAGTTTACCGCAAATTTTACCGCGTTCGCTTGGGACGCCTGTTTAGGAAACACGCTGATGCGAAGTGCTGTTGCGCTGATTTTCGCTGCGTTACTGTGGGCCGGATCGATCGACAACGCCTCGGCCCAGATATCGGATGGCGTCATCAAGATCGGCGTTTTGAGTAATCAGTCCACGGTCGGTGCCGACGCCAGCGGTGTTGCCGCTGCAACCGCGGCGCGGCTCGCCGTCGAGGATTTCGGCGGCGCCATTAACAGCGTGCCGGTTCAAGTGATCGACGAAGATTTTGCCGAAAAGCCCAATTCAGCGGCGCTGATCGCGCGGCGCTGGTTCGATACCGAAAAAGTCGACGCCATTGCCGACATGCCGGTCTCCTCCGCGGCACTCGCGGTGCAGGAGATCGCCCGCAAAGCAAAAAAGACGCTGTTGATCGGCGGTGCGGCTACGGCGGATTTGACCGGCAAGGCGTGCTCGCCCTTCACCACCCATTGGACCGACAATTCGCGGGCTCTGACGTCGGCCGTGGTTCAAGGCGTAACGGAAAAGCCGGGCGAAACCTGGTTCTTCGTGGCGGTGGACTACGCCCTGGGGGCTTCGCTGCAGCGCGACGCCTCCGCCGAAATCGAGCGCCAGGGCGGCAAGGTCGTGGGCGGCGTGCGTTATCCGCTGGGATCGCCGGATCTGGCTTCGTTTCTGCTCCAAGCCCAGGCGTCGAAGGCGCATTTCGTCGGGCTCGCCAGCGTCGGCAAGGACACCATCAACGCCATCAAAGAAGCGCAGGAATTTCGCCTTCAGGAATCCGGACAGCAACTGGCGGCGTTCCTGGTCTTCATCACCGACATCCATGGTCTCGGCCTTGCGGCAGCCCAAGGCCTTAATGCCGCGTCGGGGTTTTATTGGGATCAGAATGAACAGACCCGGAAATTTGCCGAACGGATGTTTGCCCGTCATCAGAAAATGCCGACCAAGGAACAGGCAGCGGTCTACGCGTCGGTGCGGCATTATTTGAAAGCCGTGCAGGCAACCGGCAGCGACGACGGCCGCACCGTCAACCGCAAGATGCGCGAAATGCCGGCCGATTATTTCGGTCAGGAGGCTACGATCAGGCCCGACGGCCGGGTCCTCTATGACCTGGCGCTCTACCAAGTGAAGTCCCCGGCGGCGAGCAAATATCCTTGGGACTACTATCGGCCGGTTCGCGTTATTCCGAAGGAGAAGGCATTCGGACCCGCCGAAGCGAGCGGCTGCAAACCGGAGAACCTGGAGCCTTAGCGCAACTGCTCGGTTTGATGATCAAACCGAACAGCTTGTTTCATCAGCCGACGTTTGAACCTCATCCGCGCCGAGCCGAGGCAAGGAACGACTTGCAGGAAGGCGACAGTTCGGCGCGGTGCGCCTTCAGGCAGTGCATTTTGCCGCCTCCACCGGAGGGAACGGCGGCGCAAAGTCGCGCCAAGTCGCCGCGGCAAGCTTCGCGCAGTTGTTTCGCCTTGGCCGACCGGCCCATCTCTGCCGGGGGCGGAGCTCCGCCGGGAGGCGGCGGTGGCGGATACTCAGCTCGCCGCGGCGCACCGCCAGGGGGCGGCGGTGGCGGGTATTCCGCACGTGGCGGCGGACCGCCAGGAGGCGGCGGCGGTGGCGGATACTCGGCGACCGGCGGCGGTGGCGGAGGGGGCTCCGGGGCCGGAGACCAAAATGGCTGGCCTGCTGCACACGCCGCCAATAAGAACGCGGTTGCTCCGACAAGAATAAAGCGCCTGAAGGCTCTCAGGTTCATCGAAACCCCCGCAGAATGAATTCGGCTCTCGTTTTGCGAGTGTGTAAATGAGTCGGTCAACTGCGACAAATCGCAGAGGCAGCTTTAAGACATGCAGTACCGCCGTTCGACGGCGGCCTGAATGCCGACCGGCTGTTCTAATCTGTCATCAACCGCGCTTAGTGCTTTGATTTTATGGGTAAGCGCGCGCGGCGACAGGGCGCTCGCTTCGATTGCCAAACATTAATCCCACGGCCACTCCGCAGCAATGTTCCGTTCCCATTTTCGTGCGTCGAGCGCGGTGCTGGCACGCCAGTGGTCGCCGATGCCGCCGGGAACCGGTTACCTTCATGTCCGACGAAAGCGCCAACAAATCGGCACACACGCCACCGCGTTGCCCAATCTGCGCGCAGCCGATGCGGCTCGTCCGCAAGACGCTGCGCTTCCACGGCCTGCCGGAATTGTACACCTTTGAATGCCGAACCTGTGACGTGTCGCTGACCCAGGAAAGAAGCGTGCCGCCGTCCTGATTTGCCGCAACGTTTTTACTGCACGTCGAGATCAGCGGCCGATCCCCGAGAGCACTTCGCCAAACACCTGCCAGGTCGCGCCGTCGAACTTCTCCAATTGCATCTGTTTGATTGGGGCGAAATCGTCCGCGCTGGTGGAGAGCGTGATGCCCGGCAGCAGCATCGGCACCGCAAGATTGTGGATGCTGGCTGCCTGCTTCATCACGTTTTCGCGGGTGAGAGTGCTGCCGCTCGCCTTGAGCACGGCGACCATGGTCTGCGCCAACGCGTAGCCGTAGACGTTGTAGCTGTCGGCGATATTGCCCGCGGTGTTGTATTTCTTCATCCAGGCCAGCCATTCCTTGTAGTCGGGCGTATCCAGCCACTGCCGGTCGGTCGGGTCTTTCAGATAGCCCGCCGTGATGATGCCGACGCTTTTCTCGAGTTCCTGCGGGCTGCATCACCGCCCCGACCGAAATCGATACCGAGGTAAGGAAGTGCGTCGGCTTCCAGCCGATGTCGTAGACCTTGCGGATCGCCTGCGCGGCAGATTTGGGGATAGCCGCGGTCACCAGCACGTTGGCGCCGCTCGCCTGTAACGCCACGATTTGCGAGTCGATGGTTGGATCGGTGGTTTCATAGCTCTGCGTGGCGACAATCATTTTGTCCGCCCTGTCGCCCAGCGCCTCGCGCAGGCCGACAAGGTAGTCCTCGCCGAAATCATCGTTCTGATAGAGCACGCCGATCTTGGCGTTGGGCAGGTTGTTGAGGATATAGCGGCCATAGATCCGCGCCTCGACGCGATAGCTCGGCCGCCAGCCCATCGTCCACGGATATTTCCTGGGATTGTTCCACTTGTCGGCGCCGGAGACGGCGAACAGTTGCGGGACCTTGTTGTCGTTCAGGTAGCCCTGGATCGCGGTGTTGGGCGGCGTGCCGAGCACGCTGAACATCAGCAGCACCTCGTCCTGCTCGACCAGCTTGCGAACCACTTCGACGGTCTTCGGCGGGCTGTAGCTGTCGTCGCGGCTGATGAATTTGATCTTGCGGCCGCTGATGCCGCCTTGCGCATTGATCATATTGAAGTAGGCGGCTTCAGCTTTTCCGGTGGCGCCCAAAGCCGAAGCCGGGCCGCTATACGGCATGGCGTTGCCGATCTTTATCTCGGCGTCGCTGACACCCGGTCCGTACTCGCCCGCAGCGCAGATCAATCCGCCGGCGACCAGGAGGCTGGCTGCCGCCAAAATCGTCGCGACGATCTGCTTCATCGTCATGACCATTCCTCGTGACTTCCTTCAAATGCCGCTTGAAGCGGTTGAATACCGCATGGACCAGACGAGTTAAGACGCGACCGGCAGGCCGGCGCCACCGGTCACGGTGCTGCCTTTGCGGCCGCTACGCATTGTCGTTAGCACTCTCGTCTTTCCACGGCAGTTGTTCAAACGGCGGCTGGTAGCCGCGGGCACGGTAGCGATCTTCCGGGACATCGAGCTCTTGATGTTCGTCGTATTTGACGTGCGCGCTGTCTTGATCGCCCCAACCCTTCCGTTCTCTGTAAATGCCGCGCGGCGGTTCCATAGCCACAAGGTATAGGGACTGTCTTCTGTCCGCTACCTCGTCGAGAGGCGCGGCAGCGGCGCGGGGAGGGCATGGAGCGGATGCTGTTCACGGCGTGGCGCGTGTGGTATGCACAGCTCCAGCCGGGTGGCAGCAGCTACTCTGAATTGAGAGGATGCGACCTATGAAGAAGCTCGTCGTTCTCACGGCTCTGGCCCTCGCACTGGGGGCTGTCCACCAAGCGTCAGCCTGCGACTTCGGCGCTCAGGAACGCCGCTAACGCCACACCGATTGTTGTGGCCACGACTCAAGAGCAAACCGCCCAGCAGCCCGCCGTGACGCCTGCGCCCGCGGCGCCGAAGGCCGACGAGTCACCGGCCAAGGCCGCCAACTGACGGGCGTTGCGGCCTAAAGCGGCGGCAGCCGCCGACGGCTGGCGCACGACTAAAGCGGCATGTTCGACAAGTTCGGCAAGAACCACCGCTTATAAGAACCACGCTTATTGAGTGAGCGGTGGCGGAGCGGGTGATGCCTCCGGCGGCGCCGCCATCGGCCTGGAGGAGGGCCAGTAGTGTTTAACGGTTGGCGGTGGCTCCTGTCTCGCGACCGGCTTGAGCGGCGGCACAACCTCGGGCGGGACCACCCTGAGCGCCGCGCCGACGGGGTTGGGCATCAAGGTCGGCGGCTTGCTCCGCGCGAACCAGGAATGCTCGGCCGGTGCGCTGACGGTGATCTGAACGGTCTGCGGGATGAAGCCGTTCTTGGTAAATGTCACCGACTGGTTTTCCGCGACCACCGCAAGAGAACAGGGTGTTTGACAGGTCTGACCCTGGGCAGTGCGCACCTCGGCGCCGGTCGGTTCGGATTGGAACTGCAGCGTCTCCAGCTGCGGGGTCCGGTCCGGCTTTAGCCAGGCGGACGCGGCAAGCGACAGGCCCGAGCATCCCGCAAGCGCACCTGCCATCGCGGCCGCGGCGGCAGTGACGACAAATCCGGCGCGCGACATCGACCGTCTCCGTTGCGCAAGCAGCAGCGGTGTTCAAAACCGGCTGGCGCTGGCTCGACGCGGTGCTTCTGCGAATTTGCCGAACGGTGCGCTGCCAAAGGACGCCGCACGCCCAAGCGTGCGAAATGGTCAGGCATTCCTCGCCGAGTTGGCCGGATGCCGTCAAGCTTGGCTTTTAGAGCATGAGTTTGAAGCGATTGCGCTCTGGCCACCACGAGCCGTTTGCTCGCCGCCAGCGGCAATCACTCAGGGTTTTTCAGGTGGCAGCACTTCCTGAATACAGACCTGGTCGATCAGGTGCCCGCGTCGCAGGTCGGTCAAATGCGCTCGTTTTTCATCATTCGTCAGGTCTTTGCCGATGCCATTGACCATCACCATCACCAGCGTGCGATCGTTCATATCCAGCCAATAGGAGCGGCGGACGAGCTTGTCGCTGCCGTCTCGGGCAAATGGGCTGTCAAGATCCCGGCTCAAGTCCGGTTGGTAAAATCGTGTCATGACGGGGGCGGTAGCTCTTTCGTCCTCGGGTTTTATGGGTCGGGATGGCTGTTGACTCAAATCAATAAAAGGCGCGGGAATTGCATGCAAATGTCGCCATGGGGTGACCGCTGCAATCCTCTAACGCTGCGACTCCACGCGCGCTGAAACTCATCTGTTCTCCCAGGAGGATACCACAGTGGCAAACGCGAAAATCACAGATTGGAACATAACGCTGGACCAGCTGGTGGAACAGATCGGAGAGGAAGTTCGCGGGTCCATGGATAAATACTTCGATTTTCTTCAGAAGCAGGTTTCAACCCACCCGTTGAGCGGGACGGAGTTAGGTGAAAAAGCCAAGGACTCTGCCAGGAAGCACATAATTATTGTTCGCGACTACGCACATAAAATGAGCCGGGCAAAGGATTTGCTGGAGATAGTGCCAATTCAGACCGAATTCATGCAGTCGCTGCTGACTTCATTTGGCGAGCAAATTAAAACTCTGGGCGAAACTTATACCAAGGCAGCAACAGAAGTGCTCAACGCGCCGCTAAGAAAGGTCGCTTGATTTCAACGGCGCTGTTGCCGCTTTGCGTTTTTGCGGCTCATGACCGCCGTTTGCAGCAAAAAAAGCCCCGGCGAACTGGAAAAAAAGCCCCGGCGAATTGAATTTGCCGGGGCTTTCAGTTGGCCTGTTGCTGGCGGCTGACATTCGCCAGAAGGTGTTCTCAGCTACCATCGAATTTCTTTGCGAGTGACTACGTCAACGCGCGCGATTTGATGAAAATCCGACGCGTCGTATTGAGGTGAGTTACTGCGCCACCCTCGCTCAGGTGGTTGTTGGTGATATCACGTCGGCGAAATCGTTGGTGCCCTCGACGCCAAGGGCGCTGGCTGGTCACATCGGGCAACGACAGCAACCCGTGCGCGCGCTATTCGCCGGTTGCCAAAGCGATTGCCTTACGGATGGATGACTTTGGGGGGCGGAACGATCCAAATATTCCGGTTGGAGCGGCGCTCATGTTGGCTTCGTGCCGCTGCCCGGTCGTAATGTTGTGACTTTCCACAGCGGCCACTAAATATCCGGGATGATGTTGCTAACAGGGCCGTGACAATGCCAACGAGATTTTTGAAACGGGAGAATAGCGACGTTGATGCTTACTGGTTTGGCAACAATGCTGCCTTTACTTGCCCGTCCTGTAATCGCGTCTTCTTGGTTAGCGGGCACATAAATCCGCACGGCTTGCATTGCCCGCCGCCCGGATGCGGAAAATCATATGCTTACGTTGAGGGAGGTAGGGACTCGGGCGGATTTGCCGTGATTGCTTGGCCGGTTCGCCCGGGTGAAATTCCGGAGATTAAGAAAGAGTTCGACTCCGCCAGATGAGGCGACCTACCGCGAACTACAACGCGCCACCTACGTTGTCAGCGTTTCTGGGCTTGGCTTCATTGTCTAATCGCCAAGGATCACCCACATTAGCTTATTGATGAAGCGACCATACTTCGTCAGCTTGCTTCACGAAGATTTGGGGCGGACAATAAAATATTCGACAACACGGAAATCTGCCACGTTCGAATGCACTATGGCGACCGGGGTTGGCTTGGGGACATCAGGGCTGTTATCCACATAGTAATCGCGTTCGACGACGAAGGCATGGGCCTCCATTTCCTCCGGTTTGCCGTCCGTCGGTTTGACCGCGTGGCAAATCAAAACGTCGGAAAGCCTGTTGCTTTTCAGAAACTCGGCCATGATCAGCTGCTGAGCCAAGAAGCTGGCAGGCCAACATCTTCCGGGTCGCCCTATCTGCGAAGCATTGAGCGATCGGTTGTTGCGGGTGAAAAGTGCGTACCCCAGTCGCTCGACCGCGAGCACTTGGTGCCTGAACCAAGTCTTGTCAAAGCTCGTTATGGCCTTGCCGGTGTCCGCCAGTGCCGCATCCGCGATCGCTTGCGTAGCAGTTTCCGCATCGACGCCGGTCACCGCGCACACAGCAGTCGGGCCGCACGACAGCCCAGGCACGAAATGAAGGCGAGGTTGCGGGTCGCCAATCATGACCGCTTCAACGCGGGAAATGACTGCTTTAGGATCAGCAACCGTTTTTGATCGACCGGCCTGATCTTAATTTCGGCGATCCCCCGTTTGAGGTCAGTCGCTTGGTCGGGGGTTTTCATAAAGTCGGCCATTGTCTGTGAGAAACTGCGATGAACAATCCCTGGGCGTTTGGTTGGACACAAGTCCTCACGATAGCGGGCTTCGTCATAACGATAATAATTGCGGTTGGCGGCTTTCAGTCATTTGGACGATGGCAGAGACAGAAGATCGAGGAAAAGAGAATTGATACGGCCATCGACGCATTGGTGTTGATCCGAGAAATGATATGGGTTTTCGATAACATACGGAGTCCGATGGCATTCGATTACGAGTGGAAGGATATGCCGGAGATTGCGAGCGAAGAGGAGGATAAACGAAGGAGCCGGGGAAGCTTCTATACAATTTTGAAAAGGATAGAAGGTCATCGGGATTTCTTCGATAGAGCATGGAAGCTCCAGATCAGATGCGGCGCGTTGTTTGGGCAAAGAGCGGAAGATGCGCTTCTCTTGGTGCAAAAGGCCCGGAGGGAAGTGGAGGTTTCGGCAGGAATGCTTATGCGCGATTCTTCACCCCAAGTTAGAACAGAAGACAATACCAGGACGTGGGAGAAATTTCGCACCGACGTGTGGGCCGGCTACGGTGAAGCGATGGGCGTGCGGGATACGGTATCGGAAAAATTGCAGGAGTGTAGCCGGACGGTCGAAGCTATTTGCCGGCCTGCGGTGGATCGGCAATTCGGAAAGGATAATAGAGGAAGGGGTGGCAGGATTTTGAGTTGGCTCGGACTATGAAATGGCAAGGAGCCACGTTTCCTGGGCCACTTGGAGCAGATTGGTCAGTGCGATCTGGTCGTGATCAACCGAGTGACGCGCTCCGCGCGAGAATGATTGTTTTTGACGAAGAATTGGTCACACACTAAGGCTCAAGGAGCTTGAGCGAGGTAAGAGGGAATGTGCGCTCGTCAAGCTTCCAAGGCTCTTTTTCTCGAATGAACCAAGTGCAATGGGCGACATCATCGGTGTAGTGGTCACCTTTCATCTCGACCCATGCGACAGTCATCATTGGTCCGCCCGACTTAAGCTGAACTACGCTGCCAGCCTTGACCTCGTCGGACATCTCACCCATTTAAATGACGACCTGCGCGGTTGTCCAAATTGATTCATAGGCAGCAATCTTCAACGCGGCAGTGTCGTCCGCTCGAACGAGTTCCGCCGGTGATCTCTTAGCAAAATCTTTGAATGACTGAGTAGCAGTCCACGCAATAGCTTTGTCAACGAGGATCACCCTATCGTGGAGCGATTTGGGCCCAGCCACTCGGACGGCTAAAGGCCGCTGCGTTCCATGCTGAGCCGCCCAAGCTTTGCTTGCTGGTGCGAGTGACGGTCTAACACTTGTTTCATCGGCGAGGAGGCGAAGCGACACCTTATCAGGAACGCTGCCGCCAAATTCCGTTAGGATAGTTTCGTCCAAATACGGGTCAACTACGAGAATATCGATCGTTGCGGACTGAAGAATCTTATGAATAGCGGCGAAAGCGTCAAACCGTCGATTAACTGGAATGAAGGCTCCCTGTGCAGACGGCGGAGCCCTAAGCTCGGCTACGCCGAGAGCTTTGTGCAGAGACAGCATGATGTTTTGAAAAGCGCTTCCTCTACCCGCGGTGTTCAGATATTGGGTTGCTCGGTCGAACTCGGCTATCGCCTTTTCATCGCCGCTCTCTTGAACGAGCGCGCGTGCTTGGCCAATCCATCGCATTTGTTCCGGTGAGAGGTGTCCGCCCGCCGGGAAAGCGGGCGCTGCTTCGATTATTCGACCTAGGTGCCGGTACAGTGCCTCAGCCTCCATAGATCGTTACCCCAATTGTTACCCGGACGCTGAAGTCGCCGGAGAGCTATCATTTAAACCAAGGAATTTATTGGTGAGCGCGGTGGGGATCGAACCCACGACCCCGTGATTAAAAGTCACGTGCTCTACCGACTGAGCTACGCGCTCGTGCGCGCACTCCATACTCAAAAGCCTCGCCGGTTACCAGTGCCGCCTTGGCCGGCCCGCGATTTGGCGGGAACTAGGCCGCGATGGCCTGCGGCAGGATCGGGGAGTCCGCGTCGAAGCGCTTGCCGGCGCGCAGGCAGAAGGCCGGCCGAATGAGCCGCTCGGCGATCACCTCGGTGTTCTCGTTATCGCGCAGCACGAAGCGGCCGCGATCGTCCGACAGCACCGATATGTCGGCGGTGAAACCGGGGGTGAGCGCGCCGAGCCGATCGGTCAGTCCGAGCATTTGCGCCGGATGCAGCGTGACCATCGGGACCACGGTTTCGAGCGGCAGGCCGAGCGCGATCATCGAACTCATCGCCTGGGTGAGGCTAAAGCGCGCCTGGCCGTGGAACGGATGGTTCTCGTCGTCGTAATGCTGCTCGGGCGTGCCGGCAGGCGCAGGGACCTCGGTGTTGTAGCCGTGCATGTCGGCGCCGAGCGTGTGCGGCACAATGCCGGCATCGAGCGCCTTCCTCGCAAGGCGATAGGAGAAATGGCTGCCATGGCCGACGTCGATCTTGAGCCCGCGGTCGAGGGCGGCGCGAATGACCTTGTGAACCTCGCCCTGCCGATTGACGAAACCGCCGGGATGCCGCGTGAACGGATGGGCGAGAATGTCGCCCGCGCGCAGCTTCGGGATGACGCGCTCCAGAATGGTGTCGGCGTCCTCGCCGTTGGCGCCGCTCTCCGGCAGTCCCCACAGCGTGCCGAAGTGCACGTAGAGCGGCAAGTCGGAGCGGCGCCCGATCTCGGCCGCCATTTCCAGCACCTTGATGCCCCAGCGCGCGAAGCCGCCGATCTCGGCGTGGCCCTTGATGCCGCGCACGATGTCCTTGTTGGCGTTGGCGGCCGTCACTGTGGCGTCAACGTCGACGCAGTCGGGGCTGTAGAGATTGGGGTAGTAATGGCCCTCCAGGCCGCCGACGAGATAGGCCGAGAGGAACGCGTAAATCTGCGTCGCCGCCGGCTCAGCGATAAAGCGGCGGAAGCCGGGCAGCGTCATGCACGAGGGACCGCCCTGGTCGACCACGGTGGTCACGCCTGAGCGCACGCCGACCATGTCCGGGTTCAAGCCGAAACGTCCGGTGACGTATTGGTAGACGTGGCCGTGGGTGTCGATCAGGCCCGGCAGTACCAGCTTGCCGGAAACGTCGATCGTCTCCGCCGCGCTCGACGGCAGGATGGTTTGTTCAACTGCCGCGATGCGGCCGTCGCGGATCGCTATGTCGCGGATGCCGTCAATATTGGACGCCGGGCAAATGACGCGCCCGCCGCGGAGAAGGAGGTCGTATTTCGGGCTCTCGGCCATTGCATTCCTCGTTGCTCCCCGGCATCGCGTTAACAGAAAGCATACTGCGCCGGCGGAATTCGGGAAACGATCAAGTGTCGCTTCCTGTCGGCCATTTGCTACACTGTGCATCGGGCCGGGTAACGCCGAACGAGGATCATGCGATGCCAATCGTGAACCGCGTTGCCGACCTGCATCCGGAAATCACCGCGTGGCGGCGGGACTTCCACGCCCATCCGGAACTTCAGTACGACGTGCACCGCACCGCGGCGGCAGTTGCGGAAAAGCTCAAGAGTTTCGGCTGCGACGAAGTCGTGACCGGCATCGGCCGGACCGGCGTCGTGGGCGTCATTCGCGGACGGAAAACGGGCGGCAAGGTCGTTGGGCTGCGCGCCGACATGGATGCGCTGCCGATCGAAGAGGCGACCAACCTGCCGTACAAGTCGACGGTGCCGGGCAAGATGCACGCCTGCGGCCATGACGGTCACACCGCAATGCTGCTCGGCGCGGCCAAGTATCTTGCCGACACCCGTAACTTTACCGGGACCGCCGTCGTCATCTTCCAGCCGGCGGAGGAGGGTGGCGCCGGCGCCCGCGCCATGATCAAGGACGGCCTGCTGGATCGCTTCGGCATCCAGCAGGTGTACGGCATGCACAACGGCCCGGGTTTGGCCGTCGGGCAATTCGCCATCCGCTCCGGGCCGCTGATGGCCTCGACCGACACCATTGTTATCGACCTCGAAGGTACCGGCGCGCATGCCGGGTGGCCGCATCGCGGCGTCGATACCGTTCTGGTGGGATCTCAAATCGTCACCCAATTGCAGTCGATTGTGGCGCGTAACGTCGATCCGCTCGAAGCTGCGGTGATTTCGGTCTGCGTGTTCCGGGCTGGCGAGACTGAAAACGTCATCCCGCAGTACGCGCAGCTCCGCGGCACGGTGCGCAGCCTGTCGGCCGACGTGCGCAAGTTGCTGGAGAAGCGCATCCGGGAGGTCGTGGCAGGCACCGTCCAGACTTATGGCGCCAAAGCCGATCTCACGTACACGCCCGGCTATCCGGTGCTGGTGAACGAGGAGCCGCAGACGGTGTTCGCCTCGGAGGTCGCGGCCGAGATCGCTGGCAAGGACAAGGTGAACACCGATGCTCCCCCGATCATGGGCGCGGAGGACTTTGCCTACATGCTGCAGGAGCGCCCCGGCGCCTTCATCTGGATCGGCAACGGCGACAGCGCCGGGCTGCATCATCCGGCCTACGATTTCAACGACGAGGCGATCCCGGTCGGGACGTCCTACTGGGTGCGGCTCGCGGAAACGGCGCTCGCCGGCTGACGATTACTGCGCCGCTTCGACCCGGTTTTCCGCCGGCAGCTTCGCCGGTTCGGCGATGGCTTTGGACCGCGGCAGCAACTCAAGCGCCCGGGCCTCGAGCGCCCGCCAATAAGCAAACGAGTTAAGCCGTGTGCCCTCGATGGCGGCCATGGCGACGGCCGCGAGGAACGGCAAACTCTGGACCACAAGGACCACCGCGAAGATGTTGATTTCGCGGACTTGTTTGTAGTTGGAGATGACCAGAGTGAGCGCCCCGATCAGGAGTAGCGCGGCAATCACTCCCTCCCAGAAGGCCGGGAACTCGCCCTTGCGCGTCGCGCCGCCCTTGGCCGTGCGCAGGAATGGCAACCGCTCCTTGAACACGCCGGCGCCGACCGCATACGCCACCGTCCATTGCATGGACATGGCGGCAAAGACCGCACCGAACATCTGGCCGATCGGTATACGCACCCGCAGCCGATAGAGGGCGGCGAAATGGGCGACCGAGACAATGAACGAGGCGAGGATCGGCACCGTCAGAATCCGGTCTGGGACGGCGATATTGGCGAACGCCACCACCGGCACCCAGGCGATGTTGAGAAGCGCGACGACAACGCCGACGCTCTCCGCGCCAAGCCAGTTGAGCCAGCCGAGGCCGTATTCGCGTTTTTGCTCCCGCGACAGGCTTTGCGCCCCCGGCAACAAATGCCGCCAATGTTTACGCACAAGCTGCATGCCGCCAAACGCCCAGCGCTGGCGTTGCCGTTTGTAAGCCTCGAAAGTGTCCGGCAATAGGCCGTAGCCGTAGCGGCGGTTGGTGTAGTGTGCGATCCAGCCGTGCTCCAGCAGCGCCAGCCCGATGTCGCTATCCTCGACGATGGTGTCGCTCGACCAGCCGCCGGCCTCTTCGATCGCGGCGCGCCTGATCAGGCACATCGTGCCATGCACGATGATGGCGTTGGCTTCGTTACGCTGCACCATCCCGATATCGAAGAAACCCGCATATTCGGCGTTCATCGCGCGATGCAGCACCGAGCGGTCGCCATCGCGGTGGTCCTGGGGCGATTGAACGAGGCCGACCCGCGGATCGGCGAACAGCGGCACCAGGGCTTTGAGCCAATCCGCATCAACCATGTAATCCGCATCGATCACGCCGATGATTTCGGCGTCGCTCGCGGTGTGCGCCAGCGCCAGCCGCAGCGCGCCCGCCTTGTAACCGATGAGATTTTCAACTCTGACGCATTTGAACCGGCCGCCCAGCGTACCGCAATGTTCCTCGACCGGCCGCCACAGCGCCGGATCTGGCGTATTATTGATGACCAGAACGCATTCCAGATTGGGGTAGTCGAGCCGGGCGACGGCATCGAGTGTCGCCTTCAACATTTCCGGCGGTTCGCGACAGGCCGGAATATGGATCGACACTTTCGGCGCGAAGGCGTCGGGGACCAGCGGCGGAGAATAGGCAAGCCGCCGCGGCGCACGCCCCAAGGCGATGGCGGCGATCTCCTCGACGCGTGCGAGCGCGATGGCGACCAGCGGTATCAACAGGAGCACGCCAAGCCCGAGCGCAAAGGCGGCGCCCGGTACAAAATAATGGCCGTTCCAGAACGCCGCGATTGCCGCAACCCAGGCACCGACCAGGTTGGCCGATCCGGCGAGCATTAACGCCTGCGCCCTGGTTACCCCGCTGATAGCGAGGATCGGCAACGACAGCAGGAGCCCGAACAGCACAGCGAGGCCGGCCTGCTTGATGTAGTCCGGATCGGTGATCGGACCGGTCCAGGAGAATTTCGGCTGACGCGACGAATTGAGCAGGCCCCAATACGGGCCGACGCCGCCCTCGGCGGTCTTCCACGGCTGATCGATCGCCTCGATGACGTTGTAGTCGATGCCGTAGGCCTCGGCGCGCGCCACGAAGTCGCGGACAATGGCTGCCTGCTCCATCCGGCCGGGATTGGCGTCACGAAAGTTGTAGCCGGCGCTGGGCCAGCCGAATTCGGCGATCACGATGCGCTTGCCCGGATTTAGACGCCGCAGTTTGTCGTAGATCTCGATGGTATGATCGACCGCTTTGGAGGCTTTAATTCCCGACCAATACGGCAGGATATGCGCAGCGATGAAGTCTACCGCCGAGGCCAGCTCCGGGTGGTCGACCCATGTCGACCAATTTTCGCCTGTAGTTACCGGCACGGGGCTCGATTTTTTCACCCGCTGGATGAGCTTAATAAGATCTTCAGCACTGGTCTCATTCCGCAGCATCGTCTCGTTACCGACCACAATGGCGTTAACGTTGCTGTTGTGGCGGGCGAGATTGAGCGCCGAGCGGATTTCCCGCTCGTTGCGTTCCTGGTTTTTGTCGATCCAGGCTCCGACCGTGACCTTAAGGCCGAACTCGGCAGCGATCGGCGGCACCAGTTCGGCACCGCCGGTCGACGAATAGGTGCGGATGGCGCGGGTATAGGGCGCTATGGCTTTGAGGTCAGCGCGGATCTGTTCGACGGTCGGGCGTTCGCCCCAATCCGGATGCGCCGATGCGACAAATGGCGCGTAGGAAACGCTGGCAAGCTGCCCGGTGAAATCCGGCGCCGCTTCTTTGGTTCGTAGCGAGGCCCACAAGCCGGCATGCACGCACGCTACAAGCGCGAGCACGGCAGCTACGGTGCGCATTGAATTCATAACCACGAGGGGAGAGAGGACACACGCGCCGAACCCGTCCCCGTAGGCTCGACAGTTAACGAAATAGGCTATTTGCGACCGGCGAACAAAAATTAGGCTGCGGTAGTGGCAAATTCAAGACAACCGCTTTGAGTCCTCAACTTTTTTGTCGGTTCAGTGCGATCAAAACGTCGGCAACGTTATCGGCTAGTCGTTGGGCTCGGGGCTGCCGCCGCCGGGACTGAAATGGCGGGTGATACCGGGTTGATCCAGCACGATTGGACCCGGCCGTTAAGGCTGTCGGCGGCTTTCGGGTCGATGTTGTTGCCGTGCAGGATCAGGCAGCGGAACGACGCCTGGATATGGGCACTTGGACAGCCAAAGCGGTCATAGAGATCCAGGTGGCGAAAGGCGGTGTCGAGATCGTCGCGCCACAGCAGGCTGACGACGCGGCGGCCGAGCCAGACGCACTCCGGATTGCCGGCGGGACCGGTGAGCGCATGTTGCGCCTCGGCGAATTCGTCGACTTTTTGCGGTTCTTTTGCCGGTTCGTGGCCTGCCGCCGTGGGCTTGTCGGCGGCCTTGGGCTCGTTGGCCTGTGCGAGCGCCCCTTGACCGAGCGCGCCGAGTGCGACCGCAGTGAACAACAAGGCGGCGCACAGGCCGCCAACTAGGCTCAACACACGATGATGCATGGTCTTCTTAAGTTTTAGAATCGAGAACGGGACGTTTCCCTGGCCACCTGATTGCGCCGTGCAGCATGTTCTCAGCGGCCCCGTGTGACAACACCCCAACTACGCCGGTTTGTCCAGCGCGTATCGCGACGCAGCCGCTGATCTTGGCACCGGTCTTGGCACCCGGTCTCGGCACCGATCTTGGCATCCGATCTTGGCACGAGGCGATTGCAAGGTTAATGGCTGTCCATGTCCGCTACCGGAGGAGGCTCCGCGACCGGCTCAGCGCTCGCGTCGTTTGTGGTCACCGCGCTTGTGGTTTGCGGGGTTTGGTGTTGGCTGGGCGCGCCGATCCAGATCGCGTCGCCGACGGCGTCCGTGGGTAAGCCTTATTGCCTGTCTTACGCGCCGTTCCGCGACGCTCAGAATCCGCTGGTCGAGGGAACCCGCGTCGAGGCGGCGCAGATCGAACAGGATCTGGCACTATTATCGAAGTACACCGATTGTATTCGTACCTATTCGGTCGATGATGGCCGTGCCGACGTGCTCGAGAGCGCCAGACGGCACGGGCTAAAGGTCCTGCACGGCATCTGGGTCTCAAGCGATCCGGCCAAGACCCGCCAGCAAATCGAAACCACCGTCGCGCTCGCCAAAGCGTATCCCGATGTCATCGCCGCCGTGGTCGTCGGCAACGAGGTCCTGCTGCGCGGCGAAATGTCGTCTACCGACCTCATTGGCTACATCCGCCAGGTCAAGACGCAGGTGCCGATGCCGGTTACCTACGCTGACGTGTGGGAATTCTGGCTGCGCTATCCCGACGTCCAGAACGCAGTCGATTTCGTCACCATCCATGTCCTGCCCTACTGGGAGGACTTCCCGATACCGGCGACGCGCGCGGCCGCCCACGTGGCGGCCATCCGTGCGCGGGTGGCGGCTGCGTTTCCGGGGAAAGAGATCGTCATCGGCGAATTCGGCTGGCCGAGCGCCGGCCGGATGCGCGAAGGCGCGCGGCCGTCGCCGTCCAACCAGGCACGCGCCATTCTGGAAGCGATGGCGCTGGCAAAACGCGAAAATTTCCGGATGAACGTCATCGAGGCGTTCGATCAGCCGTGGAAACGCGAGCTCGAAGGCGCGGTCGGCGGCTATTGGGGCATCATCGACCGCGCGACCGGCGCGCCGAAATTCAGTTTCGACGGCACGGTCTCGGATCATCCGTACTGGGTCGCCCAGGCGCTGGCTGGCGTGCTGTTAGCGACCCTGACCTTCGGCGCCGCGTTTTTTGCCGGACGCGAGAAGGGCCTGTCGGCATTGCAATGGCTGAGGATCGCCGCGCTGGCGCTTGTTCCCGGCGTCCTGTTCGGTTGGGTGATCGAGGCGGTCGTCATCGACAGTTTCAGCCCGGGGAGCTGGCTGCGTTCGCTTGCCTTCGCCGCAATTGCCGCCGCTGCTCCGATCGTCTGCGCTGCCGCCTACGCTACCGGCCGCTCAACTCCGTCGTTCGCGTCGCTCCTTGGCAATCTCGGCCGTCGCGATGGCCTCGATTGGCTGCTGGGCGGCACGTTGATCGCGCTGATGCTGGTCACGGTCGAAGCAGCGCTCGGCCTGGTGTTCGATCCGCGCTACCGCGACATTCCGTTTGCGCCGCTGACTGCCGCCGCGGTGCCGTTTCTGGTGTTGCTGGCTTCGATGCCGCGGCCGGCGGGACAGCGGGCGCCCGCCGAGACGGCGGCCGCAGCGGTTCTCGCGGTCTCGGCCGTTTACATTGTCTTCAACGAAACCTTCGCCAACTGGCAGTCGGTCTGGTTCTGCGGCGCCTTGATCGGTCTCGCAATTATCTTGGCACTGGCACGGGACGCGCCAAGCTCAGGATGAGCACGCCGGCGGCAAGTGCCGAAAGGTCGGCATTGTGCATGACCACGCCGAAAGCCGCCGCAGCGAGCGCCACTGCAAACAGGATGAGCGATGGCCGGATGAGATTGAGTAGCGCGACGGCGAGCGCGACCCCGCCAAAGACCTGATGGTTGTAGAGCACGATCGCCAGCCGGAATGTGCCGCATAGCCAGGTGCCGAGCCCGCCGCGGCAGGCAATCGACACCACGCCGTTTTCCATCGCCTGATAACGCAGGTAGAGCGCTTCCCCCAGCGACAGGAACGTGATGACAAGGAGCCAGTTTGTCTGACGGGCAGTCGGCAGAAACAGCCGGCGCGGCGCGATCACTTCGGGCATACGCCGCACTATACAGCGTCGATTATTCCAGCGCGAGGTTATGACCGTCGAACATAGTCGGAAGGCAGGAAAGCCGGACAGCCATCAGCGACGCGCACAGTTGCGCCGCTGCTGCCGCGTCGGCAAGCGGTCCGACCACGAGCCGCAACTCGGTCCTATGCGATCGCGGATTTTCCCGCACCGCCACGACCGGCGTTAAGCCGTCAAGAATTCGCAGGTGAGCGGAGCGAATTCCGGCCCAGCGCGCGTGCAGGGCTTTAATTGAGGAAGCGCTGCCGATTTCGGCGCCGTAGGCGGCGGTGGCCGGCGCTGCAGCGGCGTCTGGCCTCGGCTGCGCGTCAGCGGGCGCCGTCGAACTTGGCCGCGGTGTCGATTCCCAGCCAGCTGGCAGCGATGTTTCCGGAGCAGCGATCGGCGCCATGGACGCAGTGTTAAGCCACGGCACAGCGGGGGGAGTGCTTGCGGCTTTGATCGCTTCGATCTGCTGGCTGATCGAACCGGTCATATCGTCGACATTGCGCTCCATTGCGGCAAGCCGTTTCATCATGCGGTCGCGGTCATCGGCAAGACCGCGAACCGTCTGCGTCAATTGCCGAACGACGTAATCGGCGTCCAGCGAACGCGACGGGGCTGGGGTGGTTGCCTGTGCAACAGCTTGGCTGGTTCGCGCAGTTTGCGGACGCGGGGCTGGTGCGGCGTTCGAAGCACCAAAGACCAGCGCGGCCCGCTGCGAGCCGATGTCAGTGAAGGCCGCGAGGACAGCGAGCAGCACCGCGGCTGCGGCAATGCAACCCCACACCGCCTGGCGCCAAAGCCGCTGCATGGTGAAAGCGGCCTGAGCGCCAGCCCTCGTTTTTGAGGTCGCGTTTACAAATCGCGCTCCCTCCAGCATGCATCCGCTCCGGGTATCTTTCGCCGAATCAATCGTAAAATAGCAGATTCCATTGCTCGAACTGCCGCCGGCGGTCGCTTTGGAACTCTTAAATTGTCATGCGAGGCGCGACGGGTGCGGTGCGGACGCTCGTCAGGGCGCGCTTGCTCGGCTATGAGAGCGCCGCGGAGAACTCGTTCATGACGGCACGAACCTGTCTTGCAATCGTGCTCGCGGCTGGCGAGGGCACGCGGATGCGCTCGGCGCGGCCCAAGGTCTTGCATGCCATCGCCGGCCGTTCGTTGCTTGCGCATGTGTTGGCTGCGATCGCCGAAGCCCGCGTCACGGCGACAGCTGTCGTCGTCGGCCCTAGGCAGGAGGCGGTCGAGGCCGAAGCACGGCGCGTTCTGCCGGGCGCCGAATGCTTTGTGCAGCGAGAGCGGCGTGGAACGGCACACGCGGTACTGGCGGCTAAAGCGGCGATCGAACGGCGTTGCGACGATGTTCTGATCGTCTACGGCGACACGCCGCTCATTCGGGCGACGACGCTCGAGCGCCTGCGCGCGCCACTGGCCGCCGGCGCGGCCATTGCCGTGCTTGGATTCCGGCCCGCCGACCCGGCCGGCTATGGCCGGCTCATCGTTGACGGGGATAGGCTGATCGCCATCCGCGAAGAGGCCGACGCCAGTGCGAGCGAACGCACCATCAGCCTTTGCAACGGCGGCATCATGGCGCTTGCTGGTGTGCATGCGCTTGCGATCCTGGAGCGGATCGGCAACCGCAATCGCAAAGGCGAGTTTTATTTGACCGATGCAATCGAGATCGCGCGCAGCATGAAGCTCGATGCGGTCGCGATCGAAGTCGAGGAGGACGAAGTGCGCGGCATCAACACCAAAAGCCAACTCGCCGAAGCGGAAGCTGTTGCGCAGCGGCGCCTGCGCGACGCGGCGCTCGATTCAGGCGTCACGCTGATCGCGCCGGAGACCGTGTTTCTGTCTACCGACACCAAATTCGGCAAGGACGTCGTCGTCGAACCGTATGTCGTGTTTGGCGAGAAAGTGACGGTGGAGGACGGGGCCGTGATCCATTCATTTTCGCACCTTGCCGGTGCTCACGTCGGTAAGGGCGTTTCGGTCGGACCGTATGCGCGGCTGCGGCCCGGAACTCGGCTTGGCGATGGCGCACGCATCGGCAATTTCGTCGAGGTCAAGGAAGCTTCGATCGAGGCCGGCGCCAAGGCCAATCATCTGAGCTATATTGGCGACGCGGTGGTCGGTGCCGGCGCAAATATCGGGGCCGGCACCATCACCTGCAATTACGATGGCAGCGACAAACACTGCACCAAGATCGGCGACGGCGCCTTTATCGGCTCCAACTCGGCCCTGGTGGCGCCAATCGAGATTGGGGCCGGCGCCTATATCGGTTCCGGGTCGGTCATCACCAGGGATGTGCCGGCGGGCGCGCTGGCGCTCGGGCGCGCGCGTCAAGTCGTTAAGGAAAACGGCGCAGCGCGCTTGCGCGATTTGAAGGCGCTCGGCAAAAAACGAGCACATTCACGCGATTAGGCCGCATTTTGCATCTGATGGCTGCGCATTGGGCTGTTACCCAGCGAAACTTTTTTTTATTTGGTCTTGGCTAGGATTGCGGCCAAACGGATAACCGCCGGGCGGGTTCCGCTGCGACAGCGGCCGAGGAGGCCACAACAGGGATGTGCGGAATTGTTGGGATCATCGGCGGTGAGCCGGTCGCGCCGCTCCTCATCGATGCGCTCAAGCGCCTCGAATACCGCGGCTACAATTCGGCGGGAGTAGCCACCCTTGAACACGGCGTGCTGACGCGTCGGCGCGCCGAAGGCAAACTCAGGAATCTGGAAGGCAAGCTCGTGCGCGAGCCATTGTCGGGAACGATCGGCATCGGCCACACCCGGTGGGCGACGCACGGGCGGCCGACCGAGAACAATGCACATCCGCACGCCACCGAGCGCCTTGCCGTCGTGCACAACGGCATCATCGAAAATTTCGGCGAATTGCGCCGTGAGCTGGAAGGCAAGGGTGCCAAATTCGCAACCGAAACCGACAGCGAGGTGGTGGCACACCTCGTGAGCGAGGAGCTGAAGCGCGGCTTGTCTCCGGTCGATGCGGTCGCGGCGGCATTACCGCGGCTGCGCGGCGCGTTCGCGCTGGCGTTTCTGTTTGCCGGCGAGGAGAACCTCTTGATTGGCGCGCGTCGTGGCTCGCCGCTGGCGATTGGCTTCGGCGAGGACGCGATGTTCGTCGGCTCCGATGCGATCGCGCTGGCGCCGTTCACCGATATGGTGAGTTATCTGGAAGACGGCGACTGCGCGGTTCTTCATCGCAACGGCGCTGAAATCCGCGATGCCAACGGCGAGCTCGTGCAGCGCACCGTGCTCAAGTCGCAGGCGTCAATCTTGCTGCTCGACAAGGGCAACCATCGCCATTTTATGGCGAAGGAGATCTACGAGCAGCCCGAGGTCGTCGGCCACACCCTGGCGCATTATCTCGACATGGTGGCCGAGCGGGTCGAGCTGCCGATAAAGCTGCCGTTTGATTTTCGCACACTCAAGCGCATCTCGATCGCCGCCTGCGGCACTGCCTATTACGCCGGCATGGTCGCGCGCTATTGGTTCGAGCGCTTTGCGCAATTACCGGTCGAAGTCGATATTGCGTCGGAGTTCCGCTACCGCGACGTTCCGCTCGATCCCGGGTCGCTGTCGATCTTCATTTCGCAGTCGGGCGAGACTGCCGACACGCTGGCGTCGCTCCGCTACGCGCGCGAGCACGGTCAGCACGTCCTCTCTGTCGTCAACGTGCCGACCTCGACGATTGCTCGCGAAAGCGACATCGTGATGCCGACGCTGGCCGGGCCGGAAATCGGCGTCGCTTCGACCAAGGCCTTCACCTGCCAGCTGGCGGCATTGGCAACGCTGGCGATTGCCGCGGGCCGCGCCCGTGGCGTGCTCACCGAGAGCGACGAGCAAAAACTCGTCCGTGCACTGATCGAGGTGCCGCGGCATCTGACTGAAGCGCTCGCGCTCGAACCGCAGATCGAGCAACTCGCCCGCGAACTCTCAAAATGCCGCGACGTCCTCTACCTTGGACGCGGCACCAGCTATCCGATTGCGCTTGAGGGCGCGTTGAAGCTTAAGGAAATCTCCTACATCCACGCCGAGGGCTATGCGGCCGGCGAACTCAAGCACGGCCCAATCGCACTGATTGACGAAACCATGCCGGTCGTCGTGATCGCGCCGCACGATCGGGTGTTCGACAAGACCGTTTCCAACATGCAGGAAGTCGCGGCGCGCGGCGGCCGCTTGATCCTGGTGACCGACGCCAAGGGCGCCGACGCCGTGGCCGGTCAATCGTTGGTGACGCTCACCATGCCTACCATGCCGGCGACGATAACGCCGCTGGTCTACGCGGTGCCGGTGCAGCTCATCGCCTATCATACCGCCGTCAGCCTGGGCACCGACGTCGATCAGCCGCGCAATCTGGCCAAGTCGGTGACGGTCGAATAGCACCGGCGGCGCGGTGGTTGCTGCAACCCTGTGCGAGCGGGCTACATCGGTATATAATTACAGCCGTAGAGTTGGCGCCGGCGACCGAAGCCATAATGGATGACATTGAACAAAGCGCGGAAACGCCTGCAGACGCAAACAAATCTGCGTCCGGGATAGTCAGCCGCGTCCGCAACTACTTTTTGACCGGCCTGGTCGTTGCCGGACCGGTGGCGGTGACGGTGTGGCTGATCTGGTGGTTCGTGACCTGGGTCGACAATGTGGTGCGGCCGGTCATCCCGGTGGCCTACCGTCCCGAGACCTATTTGCCGTTCAATATTCCCGGCCTCGGGCTGATCATCGCATTTGTGGCGCTGACGCTGCTCGGTTTCCTTACCGCCAATCTGGTCGGCACCCGGCTCGTCAGTTTCGGCGAGAGCCTGTTGAGCCGCATGCCGATCGTGCGGCCGATCTACCGCACTACCAAGCAGATTTTCCAGACCTTATTTTCCGCCTCGGAATCGAGTTTCCGCAACGTCGGTCTGGTCGAGTTTCCGGCGCCGGGGATGTGGTCGCTGGTGTTTTTGACCCAGCCGCCGAGCCCGCAGATTTCCGCACACCTGCCGGCGAGCGAGCATGTGTCGGCGTTCCTGCCGTGCACGCCGAATCCGACCACCGGATTCTTCTTTTATGTGCCGCGGCGCGACGTCATTGACCTCGATATAACGGTCGAACAGGCCATGACGCTCCTGATCTCCGCCGGCATTATGCAGCCCGGCGTTGATCCCCAGAACCGGCTGGCGGCGCTGGCTGAAACAGCCCGTGCCGCCCGGGCCGCGCGTAAAGCGGCGCCGAGCCCCGCGGCCTAAGTGCGGAGATAAAATCGTCGGAACGCCTCGGCGCTGCGGCCGTGGTACGGTGCCCGCGCTTAAGGCATCGGGGGCGCGGCATGAACTTTGCTCAAGCGATTTCGTCCGGGTTTTCAAATTACGTGAAGTTCTCTGGCCGCGCCATCCGTTCGGAGTATTGGTACTGGACGCTATTCGTGGTTGTTGGCTTGATTGCAGCCGGAATTATTGACTTGGTGCTTGGCACAACGGTCATTTTTCCGCTCTTCGGTCTCGCCATTATTCTGCCGAGCTTCGCGGTTGCCGTGCGGCGACTTAACGATTTGGATCGCGCCGGCTGGTGGATTTTTATCAATCTTATACCGATCATCGGCTGGATCATTCTGATCATCTGGTACTGCACGCGGGGCACGGTCGGTCCGAACCGGTTCGGTCCAGACCCCTTCGGCGGTTAAATCATCCGGCGCCAAGGAGCCTAATCGCCTCATCGCGCGCGAACAGATAAAGAAGCTGGCGCAGCGCGGCGCCGCGCACCGAGCCGAGCTTCGAAATCGCGATTGAGCACCAATGCGGCGTCTTCGCGCGCCGCGCTCAAGAGCTTGCCGTGGACTTCGAGGCGCGCGAGGCGGAAGCCGGGCATGCCACTCTGCCGCGTGCCGAGCAGGTCGCCTTCGCCGCGCAAGCGCAAATCCTCCTCGGCGATGCGGAAGCCATCGTCGGTCTCGCGCAGGATGGCAAGCCGCGCTTTCGCGGTTTCGCCGAGTGGGCCCTTGTACAGCAGGAGGCAGGTCGAGCGCGCGGCGCCACGCCCGATGCGGCCGCGCAGCTGATGCAGCTGCGCCAGCCCAAAGCGTTCGGCGTGCTCGATCACCATGACGCTTGCTTCCGGCACGTCGACGCCGACTTCGATCACCGTCGTCGCCACCAGGATGCGCGCTAGGCCCGAGGCGAAGCGCGCCATCGCCTTGTCTTTCTCGGGACCGCGCATGCGGCCATGGATGAGTTCGACGGTGTCGCCGAAGCGCTTCGTCAAAGCCGCATAGCGATCCTCGGCGGCGGCAAGGTCGACACTTTCGGATTCCTCGACCAGCGGGCATACCCAGTAGACACGGCGCCCATCGTCGAGCGCGCGCGCGACGGCGTCGATCACCTCGCCGAGCCGTTCCAGCGGCAGCGCGCGGGTGTCGATTTTCTGCCGGCCGGCCGGCTTTTCGCGCAGTTCGGAAATGTCCATGTCGCCGAAATAGGTCAGCACCAGCGTCCGCGGGATCGGCGTCGCGGTGAGCACCAGAAGATCGACCGCTTCGCCTTTGCGGGTGAGCGCAAGCCGTTGGTGCACGCCGAAGCGGTGCTGCTCGTCGACGATGGCGAGCGCCAGATCGTGGAACGCCACGTCGTCCTGAAACAGCGCGTGGGTGCCGACGATGAGATCGATATCGCCGGCGGCAAGCGCCGACAAAATCTCCGCGCGGTCGCGGCCGCGCTCGCGGCCGGTGAGGATGGCAAAGCGGATGCTGGCGGCCGTTGCGAGCCGGCGCGATAGTGGCGAAATGCTGACGCGCCAGAATTTCGGTCGGCGCCATGAACGCGGCCTGCCGGCCGGCCTCGATCACCGTCGCGGCGGCAAGCAGCGCGACAACGGTCTTGCCGGACCCGACGTCGCCGTGGAGGAGCCGCAGCATGCGGTTCGGCTGCGCAAGATCAGCAATAATGTCGTCGACCGCACGCTGCTGCGATAGCGTAAGCGAGTAGGGCAGGGCGGCGACGATCCGGGAGCGAAGGAGTCCCTCGGCGGCGCTGCCGCGGCCGGCGCGCGTGCGCATGTGGCCGCGCAGCAGTGCAAGCGCGAGCTGGCCGGCAAGCAATTCGTCGTAGGCGAGCCGCGACCACGCCGGACTCGAAGGCTCAAGGTCGGCCGGGCTTGCGGGGTGATGTACGACCCGCAACGCCTCGGTAAAAGTTGGAAAGCCGTTGCGCTTGAGCCAGGCGGCATCCTGCCATTCGGCTAAATCGGGCAGGCGATGGAGCGCGATCTCGATTGCCTTGCGCAGCTGGTTTGGATGCAGCCCCTCGGTGAGCGGATAGACCGGATCGATCAGCGGCAGCTTGGCAAAGCCGGCTGCATCCACCACACGGTCGGGATGCACCATTTGCAAATGGCCGTCGTAGAGCGTCGCGATGCCGGAAACGTAGCGGGTCTCGCCTTGGCGAAAGAGTTTCTCCAGATAATCCCTGCGCGCATTGAAATAGGTGATGGTCAGCGTGTTGGTGTCGTCGCTGGTCTCGATGTTGTAGGGCGCGCGGGGCCGGTTAGGCGGTGGCGGCCGGTGGCGATCGACGGTGACCGCCACGGTGACAACGGTATCGGGCGTGACGGCCGAAAGCTTTGGCTGATTGCGCCGGTCGACGAAGCCGGTCGGCAGATGAAACAGCAGATCGATAATGCGTGGCGGCTCGTCGTCGCGCCCGATCAGCCGGGCGAACAGTTTCTCCAGCTTCGGCCCGATACCGGGCAGCGCCGAGAGCGGCGCGAACAGCGGATTGAGCACTGCGGGGCGCATCAGAGCTTCATATTACGATCCGTCACCCTGAGGTGCGAGCGAAGCGAGCCTCGAAGGGCGACGGCCCCGGCGCCTCAGCCGCATCCTTCGAGGGCCGCTGCGCGGCCGCCTCAGGATGACGGTGAACTAGCGCTGACATTCGAGCCCGCGCCCTCTATATAACGCCTCCCCCGGCCGCGTCCGGGCTTTTGGCGTTGGGCTTTACGCGATGACCGAGCGATCGAGCGAAGGGTTGGACCCGCGGCGGCGACGGCTCCTGTTCCGGGCCTGGCGCCGCGGCGTCCGCGAAACCGATTTGATCGTCGGCCGTTTCGCCGATGCCTATATCGAGGCGCTCGACGACGCCGGGCTGGACGATTTCGAGCGGCTGATGGAAGCGCCGAACGCCGAACTCTACGCCTGGGTGATCGGTGCCGAAAACGTGCCGGCGGCTTACGACACCGCCGTGCTTGCTAACCTGCGAGCATTTCACAATCAGACCAGGAAAACCGGCGCCGGGGAGAAGCCGTGACGGTGCAGGTGCGAACTCCAGCGCCTTCACCGGCGCAACGGCTTCGTCCCGGCCGGCCGCTTCTTCTCGCCGGCGTCGCCGACGGCGCCGAAGGGCTGGTGCTGGCCGATCTCGCGCGCGCCATTGCCGCCGGCCCGACCGCGCCGGCAATCAGCCTCGTCGTGATCTGCCGCGACGGCCCGCGTATGGCGACGCTGTCGCGGGCGCTCGGCTTCTTCGCCCCCGATATCGAGGTGCTGGAATTTCCGGCATGGGATTGCCTGCCCTACGACCGGGCTTCGCCGCATGCGGACGTGGTGGCGCAACGGATGATGACGCTGTCGCGGCTCGCCCGTGTCAAAGGCCGCGACAAGCCCGCCGTCGTGCTCGCCACCGTGAACGCCGTGCTGCAGCGGGTGCCGCCGCGCGAGACGCTGGCGCGGCAGTCGCTCTCAGCCGCGCCGGGCAATCTGCTGCCGATGGCGGGCGTCCTGCAATGGCTCGAGCTTAACGGCTTTAATCGTGCATCGACCGTGCGCGAGCCCGGCGACTACGCGGTGCGCGGCGGCATTGTCGATCTGTACGCGCCGGGCATGGACGCGCCGGTGCGGCTCGATTTCTTCGGCGACACGCTCGAAACCATCCGCAGCTTCGATCCGGACACGCAACGCACGACCGACGAGCTGCGCGCGCTCGATCTCGTGCCGATGGCGGAGTTTCAGCTCACCACCGACACCATCCGGCTGTTTCGCACCGGCTATGTCGCGGCGTTCGGCGCCGCGGGTCCCGACGACGTGCTCTATGAAGCGGTCAGCGAAGGCCGGCGCGCTGCCGGCATCGAGCACTGGCTGCCGCTGTTTCACACCCGGCTCGAAACGCTGTTCGACTATGTCGACGGCAGCCCGGTCGCGATCGAGGCGCTCGCCGAAGAAGCCGCCCACGAGCGGCTGGCGCAGATCGCCGATTATTATCAGGCGCGCAAGGACGCGATCGATCAGCCGGGCGGCGGCGCGCCATATAAGCCGCTGCCGCCGGATCGGCTCTACCTTGCCGAAGCCGAATGGCGCGAACGCCTCGACCACGCCGCCCTCGCGCGCCTCTCCGCCTTTGCCGCGCCCGACGGCGGCGCGGACTCAATCGACATCGGCGCCCATGCCGGCCACAACTTCGTCGCCGAGCGGAGCGAGCCCGGCGGCAACGTGTTCGACGCGGTGCGAACCCACGTCGAGGCGCTGCAATCCGCCGGCAAGCGCGTCGTCATCGCCATGTGGAGCGACGGCTCGCGCGAGCGCATGGCGCATGTGCTGGCCGAGCATCGCCTGCTCAATCTGGCGCCGGTCGCGTCGTGGCCGCAGGCGCAGGCGCTGCCGCGCCACCAGGTCGCGCTCGCCGTGCTCGGCCTCGACTCCGGTTTTGAGACGCAAGACGCAGCGCTGATCACCGAAGCCGACATTCTCGGCGAGCGCCTGGTGCGGCCGCGCCGGGCCTCCAAGCGCGCGGAAAATTTCATCGCCGAAGTCACGAGCCTTGCCGCCGGCGACATCGTCGTCCACGTCGATCACGGCATCGGCCGCTTCATCGGCCTGCGCGCCATCGAGGCAGCGGGCGCGCCGCACGACTGCCTGGAAATCCACTACGCCGGCGGCGACAAGCTGTTTCTCCCGGTGGAGAACATCGAGCTGCTCTCGCGCTACGGCTCGGAAGAAGCCGGCGTCGAGCTTGACCGGCTCGGCTCCACCGCCTGGCAGGCGCGCAAGTCGCGGATGAAGAACCGCATCCGCGAGATCGCCGGCGAACTGATCAAGGTCGCCGCCGAGCGGCTGTTGCGCGAAGCGCCGCGGCTCACCGTCGAGACCGGGCTTTACGACGAATTCTGCGCCGGCTTTCCCTACGAGGAGACCGACGATCAGCAGGCCGCGATCTCGGCCGTGCTTGCCGATCTCGCCTCCGGGCAGCCGATGGATCGGCTGATCTGCGGCGACGTCGGCTTCGGCAAGACCGAGGTGGCGTTGCGCGCCGCCTTCGTCACCGCCATGAGCGGCAAGCAGGTCGCGGTCGTGGTGCCGACGACGCTGCTTTCGCGCCAGCACTTCAAGACTTTCTCCGACCGGCTGCGCGGCTATCCGGTGCACGTCGCACAAGCCTCGCGGCTCGTCTCCGCCGCCGAACTCGCCAAGACCAAGAAGGGTCTCGCCGACGGCCAGATCGACATCGTCGTCGGCACTCACGCGCTCCTCGGCAAGGCGATCAAGTTCAAGGACCTCGGCCTCATCGTCGTCGACGAGGAGCAGCACTTCGGCGTCGCCCATAAGGAGAAGCTCAAGCAGCTCCGCGCCGAAGTGCATGTGCTGACGCTGACCGCGACGCCGATCCCGCGCACGCTGCAACTCGCGCTCTCCGGCGTGCGCGAAATGTCGATCATCGCCACGCCGCCGGTCGATCGGCTGGCCGTGCGCACCTTCGTCGCGCCGTTCGATCCGATCGTGGTGCGCGAGGCGCTGCTGCGCGAGCGCTATCGCGGCGGGCAGTCGTTTTATGTCTGCCCGCGCATCGAGGATCTGGCCGAGACCAAATCGTTCCTCGACAAGTCCGTGCCGGAAGTGCGCGTCGCGGTCGCCCACGGCCAGATGCCGTCGACGGTGCTCGAAGACGTGATGAGCGCGTTCTACGACGGCAAATACGACGTGCTCCTTTCGACCACCATCATCGAATCCGGCCTCGACATTCCGACCGCCAACACGCTGATCGTGCACCGCGCCGACCGGTTCGGGCTGTCGCAGATCTATCAGCTCCGCGGCCGGGTCGGCCGTGCCAAGCTCCGCGCCTACGCGCTGCTCACGCTGCCGAACGCGCGGAAAATCACGCCGCAGGCCGAGCGCCGGCTCAAGGTGCTGCAATCGCTCGACACGCTCGGCGCCGGCTTCCAGCTCGCCTCGCACGATCTCGACATCCGCGGCGCCGGCAATCTCCTCGGCGACGAGCAGTCCGGCCACATCAAGGAAGTCGGCTTCGAGCTTTACCAGCAAATGCTGGAAGAGGCGGTGATGAGTCTGAAAGCCGGCATCAGCGCGCCGGTCGCCGACAAATGGTCGCCGCAGATCACGCTCGGCACGCCGGTGCTCATTCCGGAGGATTACGTCACCGACCTGCCGGTGCGGCTCGCGCTCTACCGGCGGCTGTCCGAGATCGAGGACGACCGCGACATCGAGGCCTTCGCCGCCGAACTGGTCGACCGCTTCGGTCCGCTGCCGCAGGAGGTGCAATATCTCCTGCAAGTCGTCGCCATCAAAGCGCTATGCCGGCGCGCCAATGTCGAGCGCATCGAGGTCGGCCCGAAAGGCGCCGTGCTCGCGTTCCGCGACAACGTCTTCGCCAACCCCGAAGGCCTGATCGCCTATATCGGCAAGCACCCCGAAGGCGCGCGCGTGCGCCCCGACATGAAGGTCGTGTTCTTCGACGAATGGGACACGCCTGCCGAGCGCCTCAAAGGCGCCGCGGGGATTTTGCGCACGCTGGTCGGGCTTGCGGAGAAGGCGGCGAAGGCGGCGTGACGTTGCGCCGTTGGCCGCGAGTGTTGTCCGCGCCGGCTACCGCGGGTCGGGAACACGCAGCGAGCGGAAGGTGATCGAGTAGCGCAGCTCCTCGACCGCGGGGATGCTGTGCTCCCAGTCGTCGCGCGCGGGACCGCGCATCAGATAAACCGAACGGCGGTCGAGCTGCATGGCGGCGCGCTCCCAGCCGGCCTCGCGCTTGCGCCGCATCCGGAACGTGCACGGCGAGAGGAGCGAGACGCCGATCACGTCGCCGAAATTCGGCCGGTCGCGATGCCAGCCGATGGCGGCGCCCGGCCGGTATTCGGTGATCAGAACGTGTTGCAGGCGATCGGGCGCCAGTCCGGCGAAGGCGGCGGCGCGCTCGCGCACCGGAAGCACAAACGGCGGGATCGGCGCCGCCTGCTGCAAGCCGCCGCCGTTGAAGTCGTAGCGCAGGCCGAACGAGACCACGCGGCGCTTGCCGAGGAAGCCGTGAAACTCGAACTCCTTGAACGGCAGATCGGCAAACGCGCCGACAAGGCGCGCCTCCTCGGCGGCGTCGATCACATCCGGCGCATAGGCAAAGCCGGCCGGCATCGCCGGCGTTGCTGGCGGCGCAAAGAGGGCGAGCTGCTGGTGTTTCATGTTTGGCCGGCGGGACGTTGCACGAACGCCAGATAGGCGTCCGGTCGCGGTTGCGCAAAGCGCGGCAAGTTGCCGGGGCCGCTTCAGGATGACGGGGCAGGGCGCGCCGTGGGCGTCGCGGCAGTCTATCCGGCGCTGCAGGGCTGCAGTTCGCGGGCGCGGGCGAGCGCGGCGCCGAAGGTGCGGACCTTGCCCTTGGCGATGTCGTTGAACTGCGGCGGCAGCGGCGCCGTTTCGTAAAGCGAGCCCGGCCGCGGAAAGTGATAAAAATAGTCGGCCGCCATGATGACCTTGGTGAAGCCCCGCGCCGAGAAGTAGCGCGCCAACAGGCATTCGCCGGTGCTCGAATAGCAATATTCCTCGCGCGGATCCTGCCGCTCCAGCCAGGCGATGAGGCTTGGCAGGCGAGAACGGGTCGTTTCGTTGCCCCCATTGCGGATCGTAGAGCATTCACTGTTCTCCGGTGGCGCCGCGGCAAAATTCGAGTCGCGGCTGCCGCATCATAGCGAAAGGCGCCGACCGGTGGCGTGCTTTTGCTGCGCGGGCCGTTGGCCTTGGCGGCCTCGCCGCGATAGGCTAGGGCCCGCCATGATCTTGAACCTGGCCACGCCGAAGAGCCTTTTTCCGCGAGCCGCTGTTTCGCTTGCTCGCGATCAATCTCGCCATCGGCGTGACGGTCGCCGCGCTCATGCTTGGCGGGCTATTGGCGCTCAATCCGCATGGCTTGCGCGATCTGATCGTGGCCGATCGGTCGCCGCTCACGGCTCTGGGGCTCCTGCTGTTCGGCTTTGTCGTTACTTTCGGCAGCGTGGCCATGGGCACCGCCATCATGGCGATCGGCCGTGGCGAGGGCCGCGGCGGCAAGCCGAAAGCCGCCGCCGTGCTGGCGCCAAATCCGGCGACAATGTCTTCGCCGAGCCCAAGGCCTCATCGCCTAAATCGGCAGGGCAACGCGTGCGCCCTGATATGAAGGTCGTGTTCTTCGACGAATGGGACGCACCCGCCGAGCGGCTGAGAGGCGGCTACGGAAATTTTGCGGACGTTGGTCGGGATCGCTGACAGGGCGGCCAAGGCGGCGTGAACTTCGTCGCCCTTGTTGCGGTTCACCGAAGCTCGCTTTCCTCTGGGACATCGATAGGGCCACGCCGACAAGAATGAATTCAACGAGCCAGATAAAGAAGAATCTGGATATTCTTCGCGAGATAGCCAACGCGGTGTTCTCAGATGCCTGAACGCTCAATAATCGTGTGGGACCTCGAAACCGTACCCGACCTAAAAGCAACTGCCCGGATGCTGGGTATGGAGGGGGAAACAACGAACGAAGTGCGAAAAGCCTTGGGATTAGATTTTCCCAAATATCCTCTGCACAAAATTGTTTGCATCGGCGCACTCGTGGCAAGCTCGACAACCGAAGGGTGGCGTTTGATGCGTTTGGTGCGCCTCACGTTGGTGACAGATCCGAGACTGAACTAATAACAGGATTCGTCGAGCGAATAGGACAGCTTCGCCCACAACTTGTTACATTCAACGGCAACGCTTTCGATCTGCCGGTTTTACGCTATCGGGCTATGGTCAACCGCATTTCGGCAGGTGGACTATTAGTTCGACCCTATTTTCATCGATACGCCGATGACGCTCTCGATCTCTGCGATGTGTTGGCATCATTTAGATCGGAGGCAAAGGTAAAGCTCGACGAACTTACTAAGATAATTGGTCTGCCCGGCAAGCCACCAGGAATCGACGGCGCGCAAGTCGAAGCAATGGTCAACTCGGGCCAAATAGAAGATGTTGCAAGATATTGCGAAAGTGACGTTCTAAATACCTATAGAGTGTGGTTGGTTTATGAGCTCTTTCGAGGAAACCTAACTGCCGCACAGACTGACTGGAGTGAAGCAAAACTACGGGAATTTATTCTTTCACGTAAATCCGGGAATCCGCACCTACTTTCGACCATTGGAATTACGACGCCCCAATGAAAGGATACTCTTGACGCGCTAGGGTTGTGTTAGTTACGGTTCGGTTTATGCACGTGCGTGCTAGCCGCCAAGGGCCGAACTTTACTATGTAGTTCACAGCGCAACTGTGAGCGCCTTGCAAACGTCGGCCGCGCAAGCGGACCCTGACTTATGGCCCTTGGCGCATCTTTGCGTATTGCCGATGGAAGATGCGATTAAAAACGCAATTGAGCATCAAGCTAAAAAGCTTTTAGAGCGTGATAAGAAAATTCGGTATTCGGCTGTCAAATTTGAGCGACGTTATAAACTTCGTACGGGCCGAGACGCGATACCGGGTACTCATCGTGCTCCAAGACACTGGAGTCTGCACAATCATTTTAATCCGATCTACTGCATTCGTCATTCAAAGTTTCTTGCAAGGGTAATCTGGCGCAAAATCCTGACGCGTCAGTACAAAGTCGAACCTGCAATCCTCTACAAAATCGCCAAAGATGGCGGTGGCTACCGCGAAATTATGGTTTTCTCAATCGTAGATTCCGCGATTGCGAACTTGTTCAATCGAAAACTTCGCGACCGCAACCGCAATATACTATCGTCATTTTGTTATTCGTACCGAAATGATCGCGGTCTGTTTGATGCTGTGTTGCAACTTTCATCTCTACTAAAAAGCGAAAAAGCGTATGTTGTCCAATTTGATTTTTCAAAATATTTCGATTCCATCAAACACGACTATGTGAACTTTGTTATTGAGCGCAATTTTTTTGTAATCTCACCGACCGAAAGGTTCATTATAGAAAAATTTCTGGATCACGAATTTGCGGAATTCACGAATTACAGAAATGGGCAATTCAAACGGCGTACAAAGGGAACTCCGCAGGGATGCTCGCTATCGTTATTTCTATCAAATATCGCTGCGCATGAATTAGACAAAGCCCTGGAGAGAACTAACGGCGCCTTTGTCCGCTTTGCCGATGATATTGTTTGTGTGACCTACAATCACGACGATGCCCTGAATGTGGTGGAGCATTTTCGGCGGCACTGTCACTATTCTGGAATAGCCATAAATTACGAGAAGTCACCAGGAATCGCGCAGCTGCTTCCGTCAGCCGCAGGAGATAAGCGGTGGGCTTTCGTGAATGAGGGCGACGTCGGCAAAATCAAATCCATTAAAGAATTTGATTACATAGGGCATAAATTCACGAGAGATCACGTCAAGATTTCGACCAAAGGAATTAAGAGAATTAAACGCCATATATCCAAGACTATTTATATTCACCTCTTACACAACCCCCGTTCGAGGGGACAGTTTTCGACGGATCGTGTTGGAGGGTTGTTCTACGACTGGGACCTCGTCACGTGCATCAATGAGATCAGGCGGTATATTAACGGAGGCCTGAAAGAGCGGGACTTGAAGCGATTTCTTGAACAAAATATTCGAATTCGAAAGTTTAAGGGCTTGATGAGCTTTTACCCGCTCGTAACATCACATGAGCAGTTCTCCGAATTGGACGGATGGTTGGTTGGAGTGCTGCGTCGGGCTCTCAAAGAGCGATCTAGAACATTAGCGGCGCGCTTCGGCGTCAGTTACGTACCGTTGACCGAAGCGGAAATTATTTCCGGATTGTGGTACAATTATAATAATAGCATCGATCTGGAAACAAACGCGCCGAGTTTTGTTTTAGCATGGAGGGCAGCTCGAAAGAGCTTCAAACAGTATGGACTAATCGATTTTGAGCAGCCATCCTACTATTCGGCATTGAAGTTTCCGGAATATTGATTTTTGGGTCGCTGCGAATAAAGGGCGAAAGCGCGGACCTACAGAAGCAAGCGTAAGCGTAGGGTGGGCTTAAGGCGCAACGCGCCGTGCCCACGTTCTGAAAGGTCGAGCTTTGCTATCCGCGTGGGCCTCGCCGGCGCCTTGCGGGTCAAGCTTTTCAGTCACTACCAAATATTTCGGCAAAAAAGTTCTGCATCGCCAGCCAGGATCTGGCATCGGCCGAGGGCGAATAGCCGAAGCCTGGCATTGGCAGGCTGTCGGCGGCGGTGTTGGTGAAGGCATGCTTGGCGCCGCCATAGGTAATGACCTGCCAGTCCGTGCCCGCCTTGATCATCTCCGTCTCGAATTCGACGACCTGCTCCGCGGGAACGATCGGATCGGCCGAGCCGGTACACACGAGGATTTTTGCCTTGATCTCGCCGGCCGCTGCAGGCCGCTGGGTTTTAAGCAAGCCGTGGAACGACACGACGCCGGCGGCCGGGGCGCCGCTGCGCGCGAGCTCAAGTACCGACATTCCGCCGAAGCAATAGCCGATGGCGGCCAGTCGTTTGTCGTCGACACTCGCAACTTTGGCCAGCTCATCGAACGCCGCGCGCATGCGCCGGCGCAGGACATCCGGGTTGTCGCGGAGCGGGGCCATCAGCTCGAGCGCCTTCTCCCCCTTGCCGACAATGCCGCCGCCGTAAAGGTCCGCCGCAAGCGCGACATAGCCGAGGCCAGCCAGCATTTCGGCGCGACGCTTGGCGTGATCGTCAAGGCCGGGCGCCTCGTGCACGACGAGGACGCCTGGGCGCTTGCCGGTCTTGTCCGGCAGCGTCAGGTAGCCGCGCGACTGCGTCCCGCCGCCGTCATATTCGTGCACCTGGGTTTTCATTCAACTTCCTTTCTGTGAATAAGCCAGCGTAACCCGGATGGAGCGGAGCGCAATGCGGGGAACGATCGACCAGCCTGAAGTCCGCTGCGGGATTGTGCTCCGTTCCATCCGGGCTATTCGGTTACCCGTCACCCTGAGGTGCTCGGCGCGCAGCGCCGAGCCTCGAAGGGCGACGGCCCCGGCAGCGTCGCCACCTCGGCCGCATCCTTCGAGGCTCGCGGAGCCTGTCATCGGGCCGGCCACTTCGGGCCGGACCCGTTGGCTCGCACCTCAGGATGACGGGACACGATTACTAGCCGCGTCGGAATTTGGTTGTTGATTTGTCGCGGACTGGTGAGACGTTTTGTGTGGGGCGAAGGCGTGGAGGCAGAGATGGTGAAGCGGCTGGCGGCGGCCGTATGTGTGATCCTGATCCAAAGCGTCGCCGCTTTTTGGCCGGGCGAGGCGCACGCGCAAACGGCTAACCCGGCGGTTAGTTCGGCCGTGGCGGCGCTCGCCGGGTCGCTGGTCGAGCGCGGCGAATGCACCGGGATCGCGGTCGGGACCAATGATCGCGGCACGCAGGGCTTTTACGCCTATGGGGAAGTGGCGCGCGGCAGCGGGCGTCTGCCGACGCCGGCGACCGAATTCGAGATTGGCTCCATCACCAAGGTGTTCACCACCACGCTGCTGGCAATTGATGCGCAGCGCCAATCGGTCAGGCTCGATGCGCCGCTGCAGAACTATGTGCCCCGCGGCGTCACGGTGCCGCGTTTCGGCGGACGGCAGATCACGCTTGTCGACCTCGCCACGCATACGTCGGGCCTGCCGCGCCAGCCGCCGATGCAGGGCGACAGTTATTCCGACGCCGAGATGTTTGCGTTCCTTGCGTCCTACCGGCTGCCGCGCGCGCCCGGCACGCAATTCGAGTACTCGAATTTGGGCGTGGCGCTGCTGGCGCACGCGCTCGCGCGGGCGACCGGCACGCCCTGGCCGCAAATGGTGCAGCAGGAGATCACGGCCAGGCTCGGCATGCCGGATACGCGGCTCAAGCTCGACGATGAAGAGCGGGCGCGACTGGCGATCGGCTACAACCGGGCAGGGCAGCGCGCCAAAGAAAACATGCCGACGTGGCCGGCATTCAACGGCGCCGGCGCGCTGTTTTCGACCGCAAGCGACATGCAGCGTTTCCTCGCCTGGAACATGGGCGAGATCAAAGGCGCTCTCCCCAATGGTTTGCTCGATGAGCTGCACAAGTCGCGGTTTGCGCTGCCGCGGCCCGGCGCCGGCGTGGGCTTGGCCTGGCAAATCGCGCCGCTCGGGCCCCGTTTGTCGGTGGTCTGGAAGAACGGCGGAACGCTGGGCTACAGCTCCTATATCGGCTTCGTGCCGGGCGCCGGTTCCGGCATCGTGCTGCTGGCGAATTCGGCGCACTGTCCGGTGACGCGCGCCGGCTACCAAATTCTCGCGACCCTCAACGGCCAGGCCGGCGAGACAAATGCGCCGGAGGAGGGGAATTGATCCGCCAGGGCGAACGGGCTGTGTAGGATGGGTAGAACGAAGTGAAACCCATCGCCTCCCAAGTTTGGTCTGGCGTTGAAACGATGGGTTTCGCTGCGCTCTACCCATCCTACAAACTATGTTGAGGATGTGCGCGCCACGATGAAAGCGGTGCTGGATTGAGTCCCACGTCATTCCGGGGCGCGCCGAAGGCGCAAACCCGGAATGACTCGGGTGTTATCGAGGCGCTACGGGCAGGGGTGCCGCGCGCCGTCAATGCCGAGGAAGGTCCCGGTTGCCGGGTTATAGGACCGAAACCGCGCCTCACAGGCGGCCACCGCAGCTCTCGGACTCTGCTGTGCTTGGCCGACCGGTTGCGGGACGTAGTCGTAAATCGGCGCGCCCGATTGCGCGGCGTAGGCGCCCGGCCGCCGCATCGCCACCCAGGTGCCTTCGCAAGCGCCGGCCGAGCCTTGACCTCTCCAGACGCCGCTGCCGCGGCTCATGCCGAGATGGCCCGAGCCGTTGGCCCATTCGTTTCCGGACTGCACGCTTACC
This sequence comes from uncultured Alphaproteobacteria bacterium, assembly GCA_963844545.1. Lineage (GTDB taxonomy): Bacteria > Pseudomonadota > Alphaproteobacteria > Rhizobiales > Xanthobacteraceae > BOG-931. The sequence goes on from CAWJOX010000004.1 coordinate 383,681, forward strand.
CTGACGGCGCCTCTTGGGGTGACCCGTCCTTGCACCGTCGCGGCGCTATCGCCAGCGTTACCAACCATGCCGTTGGTGATCGCTATCGGATAACGAAGCGTGGGGTCGCAGGCGCCGCCGGTTGTCGCGATTACGACGCTCCAGTTGCCGTCATAGGCGCTGGCGGCAACAGCCGGACCGGCAAATGCAATGCAAGCGAGTGCGAGAAGAGAGGCTTGCGAGCGGGCTTTCAGTTGCAAATGGCCCTTCGGCCATCGGTTAAGGGGGAAGGTGCTCTGCTTGGTCGAGGGCGCTTTCGTCCTGATCATCTTGCGGAACATCGCGTTTCTCCTGGCCTCATGAATGGTTCGAACAATGATCGCCGTGCAGCCGCCGGATAGATGCAGGTCAGGACCAGCGGGCGCGGCATGCGTGACCGGCTATCAACCGCGCGGGCTTCCCAATGGTTCCTTGCCGTCACGCGCCCCGCAGTTCTGCCAAGCACGGCAGCGCTAACCGGGTCACTTTATGGTTGACAGTCGTCTCTCTTTAAGTTACACGGTGAGCAAATCTCGCTCGTCGAAAGGGCGCTTTCTAGATGCGATCCTGAAAGTGGAGCGAGTGCGGTGCCCGCGCGCGGTTTCGCAAACCGCACCCGGGCAGCTTCGGGCATCATCTGACCGGCACTACGACCGGTCCGGGAGGTGCGTTCCCTGGACTGGGACAGGCGGGCGCGGGTAACGCCCGCGTAAGAACGTAAGATCTTTGCTCCGCGGTTGGAGCGAGCCGTACAGGATCGAACGTCCTGCCACGTCCCAGGAAGCCTGGCCTGAAGCTGCGCCCAAGGGCCGAAAGCCCTGACGGTAAGAGCCGTGGCGGAACGCCGACAGGCGAGCGTGCCCCCTCGCGGGGTCCCCATCGCGTAAGCGCGATGGGGTGCCCCTACCCTCCCCCACAAGCGGGGGAGGGGAAAGAGAAAGGGTGCGCGCCGCGCCCGTAAGGCGCGGAGGTTGGACACACGTTTGTCGGCGTTCTGCCCCCTTTTTGTTTGCTCAGTCGTCATTGCGAGGAGCGAAGCGACGAAGCAATCCAGCGGGGCAATGAACGCCCGCTTCGTTGTCCGACTAAACGGGACAGCCGTACTGGATTGCTTCGCTTCGTTCGCAATGACGAGAACTAAACCTCGGGCGCGAAGCGCGTCGCGAGAGCGCGAACCTATGCCCGCATCCGGGCGTGGCGGCCGGCGCTGCGCTCGATGGCGCTGGCGAGATATTCCGGCGACTGGGCGCCGGTGACGATGACGCTGCCGCCGAAAATAAAGCACGGCACGCCATCGATGCCGGCTTCCTTGGCGCTGTTGGCTTCGCTTTCGATGCGGTCGACGTCGGCGTCGCTGGCAAGAAGCCGCCGCACCAGGTCGCCGTCCATGCCGCAGTCGACCGCCGCCTGGATCAGCGTCTTCGGATCGGTCAGATCGGCGCCTTCGGCAAAGTAAAGCTCCATCAGGCGCTGCTTCATCCGGCCGGGATCGGTGGCGCTGCGCGACCACAGGATGAGGCGATGGCAGTCGAGCGTGTTGGGCTGGCGGCTCACTTTGTCGGGCGCATACACCAATCCGTCGATCGCGGCCGTGGCGGCGACGCGTTCGGCCATCATGCGGTAGCGCTCGGCGGAGCCGAACTTGGTCTCCAGGTAGGTCTGCCGGTCGATGCCTTCGCGCGGAATCCACGGATTGAGAAAATACGGCCGCCAGTTGATATCGACGGCAATGTCGGGCACCAGCGCGGTCGCCATTTCGAGCCGGCGCTTGCCGATATAGCACCACGGACAAACCACATCGGAAACCACGTCGACATGGACGGAGGTGGTCGGAGCAGAGGAAGCGGTCATGACGAAACTTTCGCTGGATGGGGTTTCGCTAGCGTCAAGTTTAACCCGTCGGCCGGGGTGCCGGAATTGATGTTGCCGACAATTTCTCCACCATAAATGGTGTCGGCTTTAGCCGGCGGCAACATCGTCCACAACCCGGGCGATCAGTAAATCGACGCTGTCGGTCGGTTTCAGCGTCGCCAGTGTCACCGCAGTATCGACGCCGGGGCGCTTGCGGTCCGGCGCCAGCATGGTGTGCTTGAGCACGCTCGCGATCCGCCGGGTGATGACGTGGGCGGCGCGCAGGTCGGTCTCGGTGAACACCGCGAAGATCGAATCGTCGGCTTCGCGGCAGGCGAAATCGACCTGGCGCATCAGCCGGCTCACCAGCCGCGCGGCGTCGAGGCTGATGCGGCTGTCGCTGCGCGCGAACGAAAAGCGCGCGATCGAAAGCCCGACGCCGCGTTTTTCGGCGTCGCCGACGGCGCGGTTGAGGTCGCGCCAGAACGCGTCGTGGGCGAGGAGCCCGGTATTGGGATCGATCATGCCTTTGGCGTCGAGGGATTTGAGCATGCGCCGCTGCCGCTCGCCGAAAGCGTGGAGCCGGACGAACGGCAGGAAGCGCTCGACCAGCCGCGCCGGTCCGCCGGTAAGGCGGTCGAGATTGGCCAGTTGCGGGAAGAAATTGCTCGATCACGCCGGGGTGGCCGCCCAGCACCGCGACCGGCAGATCGCGAAAGCGAGTGTCCTCGGCGAGTACGGTCAGCAGCGCTTCAATGATCCGCGGGCCAAAACCGTCGCCGATGATCATGCCGTCGATGTCGCGGGCATGAAGCGCCCGCGCCGCGCTCTCGACGCTGAGTGCGCCGACGAGGCCGACGCGTTCGCCGACCGCGACCGCCAGCTCCGGATAATTCCGGCCGCGGCCCGCGACCAGGACCGTCGCTTCATCGAGCGCATCGTTGGCCGGCATTTCCGGCACCGGCTCGCCGTGCGACGCCAGCGTTTCCATGCGGCGCAACACCGTGCCGTGGAGCGCGCGAATCCGCGCCGCGGCGCCGAGTCGGCGAACGATCCGCGCCGCCGGCACGTTTGCGGAAATCGCCAGCGCCTGCGGCACCGGCGCCGAGCCGTCCTCGTGCATGCGGGCGACGACCGGCGTAAACGCGCCGCCGGCGGCGTTAAGCCGCTTGGTCAGCGCGTGGGCATGATCGTCGGCGCGTTCGCGATCGGCGCACGGCCCGGCCAGCACCACCGCTTCCGGCTCGACCGAAGCGATCGCGGCAACAGCGTCCGGCCAGCTGGTTTCGATGATTGGGAAGGCGCCCGCCGCGCGCAAAGCCTCGACGACATCCGGCGCCGGGCTGTCGGCAACGACGACGAACGGACCTTGCAACGCCATGGCGGGATGCGGACTTTTTTCGAAGCGCAGCCGTAACCATGCCAAAGTGCCGTTAATGGCGCGTCAACGGCGCCGCCACGCTGCGCTTTCGGCCGCCTGGTTGGCGTTAAGCTTCGACGAGACCGCGTTCGCTGCGGTCGCGAAAAGCCGCGACGACGAGCGGATTAAAACCGGCCGCGCTGAGCGCCTGCTGGATCGCGCCGCGGTCGGCAGCGTTGCCGATCAGCCGCTGCCCAATGAGCGGATCTGGCAGCGTCACCAGCGTCGCGCCATCCTCAAAGCCAGCGGCGGCCTCCTGGAGAGCGCGGAGCGGGAAGCGATAGCCGCCGACGCTGGCAATACCGGAAGGCGCGGCTGTGACGATCATTGCCTGCGTCACGGCATCGATGCGGCAGGAATAGCCGGTATCGACGAACCCGGCCCGCCCGATCTGGAAATGCGGCAGGCTGGAGCGCTCGAGCCCGGTCGGGAAGGAATGACTTGGCACCATCGGCCCGCGGAACGCGACAGTGCCGGTATCGGTTCGCGCCAGGTCAGCGACCGCGACACCATCTGCACTATCGTGCGGAACCGTCAGCCGACCAAACGCAATCGGGCTCGGTTTGCCATCGGGTCCGCGGCGCGCCGGAACGATTGCTGTTTCACCAAAGATAGAAACGTCAGTGAGCGCGCGATTTGGTTCGCTCCACGTCGGGCTTGAGGCGAGCCACTCCGGCGAACGCCATGCGGCAATTACCGCGACTGGCTCTTGACCGGCAAAGATACCGGTCTCGTTCAAGCGAAAGGCAACGGGAGCGGGCAGGATGACCGCGCCGCAGCGATAGTCTCGATGCTGACGCACAAAAATATCCGGTTCGAACGGATGATGCAGAACCAGAGTGCCGCCGCTCAGGAGCCAGGGCAGGAAGGTCAAGCTGATGCCGGCAAACGACGCGGGCGGAAGCGCCGAAAGGATATTCGCTTCTTGCGGCAGATGGCTTTCAAGCAGCACTGCGAGGCCACCGGCGAGCAGTTCGGCATGACTGCGCGCCACCGGCACAATGCCGCCTTCACCGGTGTCGAAAGTGACCGCGGCGAGGTGCGAAGAAGCATCGCTCTTTCGCTCCGTCTCGATCGGTGAAACGGAATCGGAGGCACCCGTGCTCATCAGATCATCAAATGAGACCGTCCCGTCGGGCAGATTTGATCCAAACGCGCAAACGTAGCGGATGGAAAACACGTCGGCGGCGAGATGCAGAGCAAAATCAGCGTGGTTGAACGCGCCGACGTGACCGCAGGTGATAAGCGCCTTTGCGCCGATGCGTTCGAGCGCTTCTACGGCTTCGGCGCGTCGCCAAAGGAGCGGCAGCGGCGCTGCGATCATTTCGGCCCGCAAAACGCCGAGAGTGACCAGAAAGTTCTCGACGATACTGGGCAGCTGAATGCCAACCACGGCGTCGGTCGGCAGCGCCATGCTGCGCAGCCGCCGCGCGATTGCGTCAACGATGCGGTCAGCTTCGGCGTAAGTGATCCGCCGCGGTTCCCCGTCGGTGAAGCCCTCGCGATTTTCGGCATCGACGAGGGCAAGGGCATTCGGACGTCGCCTGGCGGCCGAGCGGAGCAGCTCGTCGATGGTGATGCGGCTCGAGTCAGCCGACGACTGACTCCGTTCGTGCCGGGCGTCGCCAAGGATCACTGCAGCGCTCGTTTCGGTTGGCGCCACCACGTTTCCGGCAAATACCCGGAGAGGGAGGTGCGCGATGGATGCGCGATCGAAGTCCAGCGTGCCACCCATTGTTCAGGCAGATAAAACAACGGCACGACGTAGCAGCCGGAGATGAGCAGCCGATCAAGCGCACGCACGGCGGCGACGAAGTCGGGGCGCTCGCGGGCGCGGAGCAGCGCGGCGATCATGGCGTCGATCCCGGCACTGCGCGCGCCCATATAGTTCCGCGAACCCTGCTCGCCGGCTGCAGCGGATCCCCAGTAAAAACTTTGCTCGTTGCCCGGTGAGAGTGACTGCTCCCAGCGATACTCGATCATGTCGAAATCGAACGATATCCGGCGTTGATCGTATTGCACCGCATCGACCAGCCGGACTTGCGCCTCGATGCCGGCGCGCGAGAGGTTACTGGAAAAGGTCAGTGCCAGCCGCTCCTCGTCGCGGCTCGTCACCATGATCTCGAAGCGGAACGGCTTGCCGCTGGCGCGTTCGCGCAATGTCGTTCCTTTCAGCGAATAGCCCGCGGCATCGAGCAGCGCGAGTGCTTGCCGCAAGCTGGCGCGATCGCGGCCTGACCCATCAGTCTTTGGTGGCGACCAGCTGCCGTCGAGCACGTCGGTGCGCACGGAGTTGGCATAAGGTTGCAGCAACGCCCGCTCGCGCGCGTCGGCCGGGCGGTGATAGGCCGACAATTCCGAGTTGTCGAAGAAGCTCGCACTCCGCCGATAAAGGTCGAAGAAAAAATTGCGATTGACCCATTCGGCGTCGAACAGCAGCAAAAGCGCCTCACGTACGCGGATATCGGAAAAGATTGGCTGCCGCGTATTGAAGACAAAGTCCGAGGCTATCTTGGGTAAGCCTGAGCGAAACGACTCCTTAATGATGCGGCCATCGTGCACCGCGGGGAAGTCATAGCCAGTCTGCCAGCGGCTCGGGTCGCGCTCGGCGCGCACCTCGTAAAGGCCGGTTTTGAATGCTTCGAAATAGGCGTTGGCATCCCGATAATAGTCAAAACGCAGCTCGGCGAAATTCCATAAGCCCCGATTGATCGGAAGCGCCCGCCCCCAGTAATTTGGATCGCGCTCGAAAGTGATGCTCTTGCCGGGATCGACGTTGCCGACAACGTAAGGGCCGCTGCCGACCGGTCTCGCCAGCGTTGTGTCTTCGAAAGTGGCGACGTCGATTGCATGCTCCGGCAGGACTGGCATCAGCCCGAGAATAAGCGGCAGCTCGCGGTCGTTGCTACCACTGAGATCGAACCGCACGGTGCGCGCATCGAGCGCCTCGGCTTTGACCACTTTGGAGTAGTAGGTGCGGTAATTCGGACGGCCGTGATCGCGCAGCAGCTTCCAAGAGAAAACCACGTCAGCGGCCGTGACCGCGGCGCCATCGGAGAAATGCGCCGCCGGATCGAGCCCAAAGGTGACGTAGCTGCGCGCATCGTCGGTCTCCACGGTACGCGCCAACAGGCCATAAAGCGTGAACGGTTCGTCGTAACCCCGGGCCATGAGACTTTCGATCACGTAGCCACGCAGGTTCTGGACAGCGAGACCTTTGACGATGAACGGATTGAGGCTGTCGAAGGTGCCGAGCACGCCTTGTACCAGCCGGCCGCCTTGCGGAGCGTCTGGATTAACATAGGGAAGCCCGGCAAAATCGTCCGCCATCGCCGGTGCACCGTGCATGGCGATAGCGTGCGCCGCCTCCGCGGCTGCGGGCGTCACGCAGGCGAATATCGCGCAGGCGACGCAAAAAGCGGCCCGCACGACGGCCGATATAGCGCGCGCCTTAAGTATGATATGCATCGGGTGCAAACAGATCTCGGCACGATTCGATCGCCAAGGATGTAACATAGCGGTATCGAGGGGCTAAGCTCCCGCCCGACACCAACTCGACGCCCGCTTTCGCGGTCGAACCAAGGTGCGCTTTATCTTTCGATAAAAGCGGGCTATTTGGGCACCGTGCCGCTGGGTCGCGGTGTCACGCTGTTGCCGCAATCTGCGCCGAATGACCGTCGACCTAGGGGGCGCTCGCTAATTTGCGTGGCAGCAATAACGAGGGACTGCATCTTATGATCTATCTGACCGCGCCGGCCGCAGCGAGGCCGGCGACCTCTTCGCTCGCTGCCATTGCCAAAACGTGCTCATCGAATTTTACCCGCAGCGCGACGCTCGCGGTTGCGCTCACGTTTGCGATTGGGTCCCATGCCTTCGCGCAGCAGCCTCCGGCTCCGGCCGCGAGGCAAAAGCCCGCCAAGAAACCGGCGGCCCCTCCAACGGCGGCGGAACCGCAGGCGGCGCAAGCCCCCGCGGGCCAGATGCCGCCCGGCCAGCAGGTGCAGTTAGTATTCTCGCCATGGACGAAGTTCTGTCTCAAGGGTCAGCCTAAGCAGACCCCGGATCCGAATGCGAAGGAAGTTTGTTTTACTGGTAAGGATGCGCGGGTTGAATTGGGGCAGCCCGTGGCTGCGGCCGTCATTATCGAGCCGGAAGGGCAGGAAAAGAAGCTTATGCGCATCACGATGCCGCTTGGCATGCAGCTCATTCACGGCACGCGCACCATTATCGATCAAAACCAGCCAATGACCGCACCATACGTTATCTGTTTCACGAATGGCTGCATGGCCGATTACGAAGTCAATGCGGATTTGATCAACAAGCTGAAAAAAGGTAAGGGGCTCGTTCTTCAGGCGATCAATGCGACCGGGCAGCCGATCAGCGTCGTGATGCCGCTCGCCGATTTTGCCAAGGCCTATGACGGGCCGCCGACCGATCCCAAGGTGTTCGAGGAGCAACAGAAAAAGTTGCAGGAAGAGCTGCAACGGCGGGCCGACGAAGCACGCAAGAGGCTCGAGAGTCAGCAGGGCGCGCCCACATCCTCTGCGGCGCCGCCGTCTGGCGGCAAGACGCCGTAACGGTGCGGCGCAGGCCGGCTTGACGGTTGCAGTAACAAAATAAGCTGCTTGGTTAGACTTGCGCTCTCACGATACTGCCGTTTGCAAATCAGTGGCGCATCGCCGAACGCGGGCGATAGCCACCATCGTCGTCGCGGATGAAAACCTCCGCGACCTGCGGATGCCGGACCGGCTCGCCGCTGTTGTCGGGCAATAAATTCTGTTCTGAAACGTAGGCGACGTATTCGGTTTCTTCGTTTTCGGCGAACAGATGGTAGAACGGCTGATCTTTGTGCGGGCGAATTTCCGTAGGAATCGACTCGTACCATTCCTCGGTATTGCTGAAGATCGGGTCGATGTCGAAGACGACGCCGCGGAACGGGAACAGACGGTGCCGCACTACCTGGCCGATCTGATATTTCGCATTGCGAATCTTGTTCATGGTGGCAGTCAACTCTGGACCTCTTTCGCGGCACGTGCGTCACAACGATGCAATGATATAATTGTGGCAGGCAACCGACCAGACGATGAATGCTCGTTCATGCCACGATTCATAGTTTGTTTCATAGTCCGTAACGCGCTGCCATTTCCGGATCCTTGGTGGCCACAAGGCGGGCGAGATCGACTAGCACCTTGGCTTGCTTCCAGGTGGCGTCATCCTGCATTTTGCCGTCGATCATCACCGCGCCGCTGCCATCGGGCATGGCGGCAATGATCTTTTGTGCAAAAGCCACCTCCGACGGATCTGGCGAAAACACCCGCTTGGCGATCGCGACCTGGCTCGGGTGCAAGGTCCAGGCGCCCACACATCCCATCAGGAAGCTGTTGCGGAACTGCGCCTCGCAGGCGGCCGCGTCGGCGAAATCTCCGAACGGACCGTAGAACGGTTTGATGCCTGCAGCGGCGCACGCGTCAACCATTTTCGCCGTCGTATAGTGCCAGAGATCCTGCTGGTAGGCGGCGCGTGGCGCATCGGCGGCGGCGCCGGGAGCGGCGTCGGCCAGGACCTTGTAGTCGGGATGGCCGCCACCGACCCGCGTGGTTTTCATTGCGCGCGACGCGGCAAGGTCCGCTGGACCGAGGCTGATGCCGTGCATGCGCGGCGAGGCCGTAGCGATTGCTGCAACGTTGTCTACACCCTCGGCGGTTTCCAGAATGGCATGAATGAGGATCGGCTTCGTGACAGCGTGTTTGGCCTCAAGCTGGGCGAGCAACTGATCGAGATAGTGGATGTCCCATGCGCCTTCGACCTTGGGCAACATAATGACGTCGAGTTTCCGGCCGACGGCGGCGACGATCTCGCAAATGTCGTCCAGCACCCACGGTGAATTGAGCGCGTTGACACGGGTCCACAGTCCGGTGGCGCCGAAATCGGATGCTTTCGCCATGGCGATGAAGCCGGCGCGGGCCGCTTCTTTGGCATCGGCCGGGATGGCGTCCTCGAGATTGCCGAGCACCACATCGACCTGATGAATGAGTTCCGGGACCTTCGAACGCAGCTTCTCCAGGTGCGGCGGCACGAAGTGAATCATGCGCTCGAGCTTGAGCGGAAGTTCGCGCAGCGGAGCGGGCGCCCCGATCGCCAGCGGCTTAAAGAAGTTCCGCGGCAGTTTCATGCAAGATCCCTCAACCCCGAGCCTGACCGTAGGATGAACCGCACGACCGCGCCAAGCCGCTTTTCGTGGCAATTGTGCCTACAAAATACCGACGCCTCACAACATTTCGCCGCGCATCAAGCGGGGTTGTGAGGCGGCGGGATTGACGCCTTCGCGCATCAGGGCCCGGCGCAACGGCCCGATGTGATCGACAAGATACAGCGATAGTCCGCGCAGGCCGTGTACCGGAAAAAAGTCGGTCAGCAGACTTCGGTTGAGCAGGTCAATCGCGATCCTGTGGCTGGTTATGTCGGCGCGGCGCTCCGCATCGTAGCGCGCCAGCACGCCGGGAGAGCCGATGTCGGCATTTTGCCGCTGCGCGTCGGCGACGAGTTCGGCGAGCGTTGCCGCATCGCGTAGTCCGAGATTAAGCCCTTGAGCGCCGATCGGCGGCACCACGTGCGCCGCCTCGCCGACCAGCGCAATGCGCGAGCGGGCAAATGACTGTGCCGTCTCGACCGCGAGCGGAAACATGCCGTGCCCCGGTTCGACGCTCATTTTGCCCAACAGCGAATGGGCGCGATGCTCAATCTCGGCGGAAAGCTCCGGAGCAGGCATTGAGGCAAGCGCGGCAGCGTGGGCCGGATCGAGCACACAGACGAGGCTCGATCGCTGTCCGGGCAGAGGAACGAGTGTGAAGGGACCGCTTTCGGTATGGAATTCCGTCGCGGTGTCGAGGTGCGGCCGGGTGTGCGCGAGATTGAGCGTGAGCGCGGTCTGAGGATAGGCGTGGCGGTTGGTACTGATGCCGGCCGCGCTCCGGCAGAGCGAGCGTTGGCCGTCGGCCCCGATAGCGAGACGCGCGCGGGCCGTGCCGCCGTTAAACTCGATTGTGACGCCCAATGGATCGCTCGTGATCGTTAGTGCAGCCTGTTCGATGCGCGACAGCTTCAGTTCCGCTGCGCGCGCCGATAGTGCCGCGATGAGATGACGGTTCTCGATGTTGAAGCCAAAGGCGTCCAGGCCGATCTCCGCTGCCGTAAAGGCAATCTCCGGCGCGCGCAGAAGCCGCCGCGTGGCATCGACGATGCGCAAAGTCGCGAGAGGGGCGGCGTGCGGCCGGCAAGCCTCCCAACAGCCCAATGTCGCCAGCGCCGTCACCGAGCCTGCCAGCAGCGCGGTGGTGCGGTGGTCGTCGTCGGGATATGGCGCGACGAGGACAGCATCAACGCCGGCTGCTTTAAGCGCGATAGCACTGACAAGGCCCGCCGGTCCGCCGCCGATGACCGCTACTTCAGCCGTGATGTTTTCCCCGATGCTACTCAACCCCGCGGCCTCGCATGTTCACTCCGTGAGATTTTATATCCAGACGATGAGCAATCGTGGAGAGATTGCGTATGATTGGTGCATGGAGCCAAAATCACCGGGGGCCGGTGCCAGACTTCGCGAGGCCGGGGCCTTTTCCGTCCACGTCTTCACCGCCTGCGGCGCCGCGTGCGCGCTGCTCGCGTTGATCGCCGCGGTCGGCACCGCCTGGACGCAGATGTTCGTATGGCTCGGCGCGGCGCTGATCATTGACGGTATTGACGGAACTTTTGCACGGCGACTGCACGTTGCCGAGGTGCTGCCGCGGTGGTCGGGCGAGCTTCTCGATTTCGTGGTCGATTTCACCACCTACGTGTTCGTACCGGCGTACGCCATGGTCGCGAGCGGCCTGCTGCCGCCATCCATGGCGCTTCCGCTCGGCCTCATCGTTACGGTGACCGGCGCACTCTATTTCGCCGACCGGCGGATGAAGACCAGCGATAGCTATTTCCGCGGCTTTCCGGCGCTGTGGAACGTCGTGGCGTTCTATCTGTTCGTGCTCAAGCCCGCACCGTGGCTCAGCGCCGTCGTCATCGTCGTATTGGCGGCGACGACATTTGCTCCAATCTATTTTGTCCATCCGGTGCGCGTGCCGAGATGGCGTGCACTCAATATCGCGGCCTTGGTGCTGTGGGCCTTGCTCGCGGTTGTCGCATTGGTACAAAACCTCGAGCCGTCCGCCTGGGTCGCAGCGGCCCTCGCAGCGATTGCGCTCTATTTCGTGATCGTCGGGCTTCTGCGCCGCGCCGATTGATCCCTTGCGCCGCCTTTGCGACTACCTATGATCGCGCGCTCGCGAAAGAGCGTGATAGGAGAGGCAAATGGTTGCGGCGGTGCGCGTGCATAAAGTCGGCGGTCCCGAGGTCCTGACCTACGAGGACATTGACGTTCCGCCTCCCGCCCAGGGACAAATCCGGGTGAAGCAGCACGCCATTGGCGTGAACTTCGTCGACACCTACTTTCGATCAGGCCTCTATCCGGCTCCGGGTGGCTTGCCATTTGTCGCCGGCAATGAAGCTGCCGGCGAGGTCGTGGAGGTCGGTCCCGGCGTTTCGGAATTCAAGCGCGGCGATCGGGTTGCCTACGTGCAAGGTCCGGGTTGCTACACGGCGGAACGCAACGTTCCGGCCGATCGCGCGGTGAAGCTCCCGGCCAACATCAGCTACGAGCAGGCCGCCGGCATGATGCTCAAAGGCATGACGGTGGAATATCTCGTGCGCCGCACCTTCAAGGTCGAGAAGGGTATGAACGTATTGATGCACGCTGCAGCGGGCGGCGTCGGCCTTATCCTCTGCCAATGGGCCAACCATCTCGGCGCCAACGTCATCGGCACCGTGGGATCGAAAGAAAAAGCCGAACTCGCCCGCGCCAATGGCTGCCATCACACCATCCTTTACCGCGAGGAGAATTTCGTCGCCCGTGTGAAAGAGATCACCGGTGGCAAGTTGTGCGACGTGGTTTACGACGGCATCGGCAAGGAGACCTTCCCAGCGTCGCTCGATTGCATACGCCCGCTTGGGATGTTCGTGAGCTTCGGCAGTGCGTCGGGACCGATTGGAGCGTTTGACATCAATCTCCTGCAATTCAAGGGCTCCCTGTTCGCGACGCGACCGACGCTCAATACTTATGCTGCCAAGCGCGAAGATCTGCTCGCAATAGCCGCCGAACTGTTCGCGGTCGTCGGGAGCGGCGCGGTGAAAATCCCGGTCAATCACAAATACGCGCTGCGCGACGCCGCCAAGGCGCACCGCGATCTCGAAGGCCGCGCCACCACTGGTTCGTTGATCCTTCTGCCCTGAGGACGGGCGCCGATCCATGAGGATTTGGGGGTATTGGGCGACATTCGGCTGGGCGCTTCTTGCCTTTCTCGTTGGCCAATTCGCTGCGCTGGCCGTCTTGGTGTGGTGGCGGATCGGCGACTTAAGCACCGTCCTCGATGTGCCATTCGATGGTGTCGCGGTTGCGCTGTTCATCCTGATCGCCAACCCGATTACCATCGCCATTTTGATGCTGGCCATACGGCTGGCGCGGGCTTCGCAGGCAGAGTACCTGGCGCTGGCAGTACCGCAGACGCGCGATTTGAGGGTCGGGATCATCTGCATCGTTGGGCTGATCGCGATCAGCGACGCGGTGCTTTATGTCACCGGACAACCGCTGGTGACGCCGTTTCAGCTCCAGTCCTACAGCACGGCCGCCGCCGAAGGCTGGTTGGCGCCGTTTTTAATTGCGGCCGTGATTGTCGCGCCGGCGAGCGAGGAGATCATATTTCGCGGGTTCTTGTTCCGCGGCTGGGCCCGTTCGGATCGCTCGGCGTGGCCGGCGATAGTAGTGATTTCGGTGTTATGGGCGGCGCTGCATGTTCAGTACGATTGGACCGGCATTCTGCAGATTTTCATTATTGGGCTTTTTCTGGGCTGGATGCGGTGGCGGAGCGGCTCTCTGTTGCTGACCATCTTGCTGCACGCTTTATTCAACCTTGAAGGCATGGCCGAAACGATCGTGCAGATCCGGTTTTTCAGCTAATGCACCGTGATCAGGCGAGCTGACCTCATCTCGTTCTGGGTCGAGAATGCAGTGAGAGGAGTGACGGCGGGCCTACCTATCCCCGCGGACGCGGAAGTCCAATCACTGGTTCGGTGAAGCGGGCAATCGACCCCACGACCTCGTCGAGGGGCTCGGTACTATCCGGCGTCTCGTTGACGATAGTCGCCAGAACCTTCATGCCGCGCCTGAAAAGCGAATCAAGCGCGGTCAGCGTGTGGCTGGCGGCCCCCTGATAGGAACCGGCGACCAGGATCAGCGGCAAGTCCAATGCCATCATTACATCGAGGATGGTGCGGCTGTCGTCGAGCGGCACCATGATGCCGCCCACACCGTCAATGAGCAGGACGTCGCGGTGTCGTTCGACCGCGCTTTGACAAAAGGCCACGACGCGATCGACATCGATGCTGCGGCCTTCATACCGGGCCGCCAAATCCGGCGAAACCGCGGCTTGAAAACGCCAAGGCGAGACCCGCTCGATCGATTCCGGCGAGAACGGCAACCCGAGCGCGGCAATCAGCACGCCGGGGTCGCTCGCCGCCGCGCGCGCGGGATCGTATCCGCTGACAATCGGCTTAACGGCCTCGACAGTACGACCGGACTGCCGCAAGTGACGGATGAGCGAGGCGACGACCTGGGTCTTTCCCACGTTGGTTGCGGTCGCGGTGATGAAGATCGCGGTCACGGTGCGGCGCCTCGCGCGGCATGAAAGCGCCGAACGTGCGGCAATGCCAGCAAAAACAGGTCATCCGGCCGCGTTGGCCACAACGCGCCGAAGGAGCGACAGGTTTAATAGCCTACCGCAGTTCCATAAAGGTCGTAGGCCTCGGTGCGGTCGATCTTCACGGTCGCAATTTCGCCGACCCGCAACGGCCTGCGGCTTTGCACGAAAACCGTGCCGTCGATCTGCGGCGCGTCGCCCCTGGTGCGGCCTTTCGCAGTCGCCAGGCCTGATCCGGGCTTGCCGGGGACGACCTCATCGATGATGACGCGCTCTCGCGCACCGACCTTGCGCTTAAGGCGTTTGCGCGAAATCTCCTGCTGACGCCGCATCAATCGGTCGAAGCGCTCGGCTTTGACCGGCTCGGGCACCGGCGCAGCGAGCTCGTTGGCCGCGGCGCCGGCAACCGGCTCATAGCGGAAGCAGCCGACGCGATCGAGTTCGGCCTCGCCGAGCCAATCGAGGAGCAGCGAAAAATCCGCGTCCGTTTCGCCGGGAAAGCCGACAATAAAAGTCGAGCGAATAGTCAGATCGGGGCAGACTGCGCGCCATTTTTGGATCCGCGAGAGCGTCTCTTCCCGTGCCGCAGGCCGGCGCATGCGTTTGAGCACGGGGGGACTGGCATGCTGAAACGGCACGTCAAGATACGGCAGTATTTTGCCGTCCGCCATGAGCGGGATAACTTCATCCACGTGCGGATAGGGATAGACGTAATGTAGCCGCACCCAAACGCCAAATTCACCGAGCGCGCGCGTGAGATCGAGGAACTTCGCCCGCACATCGCTGCCCTTCCAGTTGCTCGGCGCGTACTTCAAATCGACGCCGTAGGCTGATGTGTCCTGGGAAATGACCAGCAACTCCTTGACGCCCGCCGCGACCAGCCGCTCGGCTTCACCAAGCACGTCGGCGGCCGGCCGCGAGACCAGACCGCCGCGCAATTTCGGAATAATGCAGAATGTGCAACGATTGTTGCAACCCTCTGAAATCTTTAGATAAGCGTAATGCCGAGGCGTCAGTTTGATGCCCTGGGGTGGAATGAGGTCGGCGTAGGGATCGTGCTGCGGGGGCGCGGCACGATGCACCGCCTCCAGCACGTTCTCGTACTGCTGCGGCCCGGTCACGGCGAGGACGTTCGGATGCACGGCGGTGATCTTTTCCGGCTCCGCGCCCATGCAGCCGGTCACAACCACCTTGCCGTTTTCGGCAAGCGCCGCGCCGATCGCCGCGAGCGATTCTGCCTGCGCGCTGTCGAGAAATCCGCACGTATTCACGATGGCGAGGTCGGAGTCGGCGTGGTCGCGCGAAAGCTCGTAACCTTCCGCCCGCAGCTGGGTGATAATGCGCTCGGAATCGACCAAGGCTTTCGGACAGCCGAGCGAGACGAAGGAGATGCGGGGCGCGCGGCTCATCAGGGCTAGCTGGCCCAGCCAGCCGCCGATTTCAAGGCCATCAATCGGGGCAAACCCCCGCTAACGCGCGCGGTAGGTGCTAACGCCCTGTTCTGGCACCCAAGTGCCTGCGGGAAGCCTTCCCGCCTGCCAGAACACATCGATTGGCATACCGCCGCGCGGATGAAAATACCCCCCGATCCGCAACCATTTGGGCTTTAACAGCGCGACCAGTTTTTTGCCGATCGAGACGGTGCATTCCTCATGGAACGCACCATGATTGCGGAAGCTGTTGAGATAGAGCTTGAGCGATTTCGATTCCACAAGCCAAGTCCGCGGCACGTAGTCGATCACCAGCGTGGCAAAATCCGGCTGGCCGGTAACCGGGCACATCACGGTGAACTCAGGGAAGGTGAAGCGGGCGAGATAGTTCGTATTCGGATGCGGATTGCTCACGCGGTCAAGCACCGCCTTTTCGGGGGAAACTGGAATCGACGCCGGACGGCCAAGTTGCAAGGGCGGTTTCGACATAGGCGCGCCTCGGTACGTTTGCGGATGCGATAACATGGGCCGCCGTCATCGGCATCTATTATGTCGGATACATGAAGTAAGTCATACCGCACGCCCGGTTTTCGCTCGCGAGCCGCCAGTTAGACGGACATGGCATTGGGCTCGCCGTTCCTGTAGAAGCCGCGTCGCAGGTCAGGGAGAAGCCGGAGCGCGCATGACTGCCATTGTTGATATCGTCGGCCGCGAAATTCTGGACAGCCGCGGCAATCCGACCGTCGAGATCGATGTTGTGTTGGCTGACGGCTCGCGTGGCCGTGCCGGCGTGCCGTCGGGTGCCTCGACCGGGACCCATGAAGCGGTCGAATTGCGCGACGGCGGCACGCGCTATCTCGGCAAAGGCGTGCGCAATGCGGTCGAGGCCGTCAACGGCGAAATTTTCGACGCGCTCAGTGGCATGGACGCCGAAGCTCAGGTCAAGATCGACGAAATTATGATTGCGCTCGACGGCACGCCCAACAAGGGGCGGCTCGGCGCCAATGCTATCCTCGGGGTCTCGCTGGCCGTCGCCAAGGCCGCGGCAGCGGCGAACAATCTGCCGCTTTACCGCTATGTCGGCGGCACCGCCGCGCGGCTTTTGCCGGTGCCGATGATGAACATCATCAACGGCGGCGTGCATGCCGACAATCCAATCGACTTCCAGGAATTCATGATCGTGCCGCTTGGCGCGACATCGTTCGCCGAAGCATTGCGCGCCGGATCGGAAATCTTTCACACCCTGCGCGCCGCACTCAAAGCAGCCGGCCATAACACCAATGTCGGCGACGAAGGCGGTTTTGCGCCGAATCTGCCTTCGGCCGAGGCCGCGCTTGATCAGGTCGTTGCGGCGATCGAGAAGGCGGGATACCGGATCGGCCGAGACGTCATGATTGCGCTCGATCCTGCCGCGAGCGAGTTTTTCAAAGACGGCGCGTATCGTTACGCGGGAGAAGGCAAGACCCGCTCCATCGAGCAACAGGTCGAGTATTTGGCCGGATTGGTGCAGCGTTATCCGATCGTCTCGATTGAAGACGGCATGGCCGAGGACGATTTCGCCGGCTGGAAACTCCTGACGCAGAAAATCGGCGATCGCTGCCAGCTCGTCGGCGATGATGTCTTTGTCACCAATGTCACGCGGCTGTTCGAGGGCATCAAAAACGGCATCGCCAATTCTATACTGATCAAGGTCAATCAGATCGGCACGCTGACCGAAACGCTTGCCGCCGTCGAGATGGCGCACAAGGCTGGCTACACCGCCGTGATGTCGCATCGCTCCGGCGAGACCGAGGATGCGACCATTGCGGACCTCGCGGTCGCCTGCAATTGCGGGCAGATCAAGACCGGGTCCTTGGCCCGTTCCGACCGCACAGCGAAATACAACCAACTGTTGCGCATCGAGGAGGAGCTCGGCGCCCAAGCTCTCTATGCCGGCCGAGCGGCGTTCAAGGCATTGGCTTAGGCTTTATCCCGACGGGACTTGTCGCGCGTCGGCAAACGGCGGTACATGGTGTCGCTTTAACGGGGGCAGTTGGGGGCGCGGCTTAGCGCGATCGGCAATGGACCAGTCGCTGGAATTGAGGGCAGGCAGCCGGGACCTCGCGACAACGCGGCTCCGCGATTTTGTCGTCGCGGCGGTGGATCGGTCTCCCGCCTACGAGACGCCATTCTATCATCTCGTGCTCAACGACGTGTTTCCGCAGGATATCTATGCTGCCATGCTCGAACAGATGCCGGCGGCGAGGGACTATCGGCCGATGCACGGCCGCAGCAAAGGTCATGACCTTGCCGACGGAACGCACACCCGCGTCAAGATCGATCTGTTCCCCGAATATATCCGGCACTTGGAGCCGGAAAAACGCGCGGTGTGGACTCTTGTCGGGCGGACGCTTTGCTCGGCAGCGGTGCGCGATGCGTTCGCTCGACGTTTGGCGCCGATGCTCGAGCGGCGCTTTGGCAGCGATTACGCCAAGGTCGGCATGTTTCCGATCCCGGTCCTCACGCGTGATATTCCCGGCTATCTGATTACGCCGCACACCGACACTCGCTGGAAGGGCATCACCGTGCAGCTTTACTTGCCGCGCGACCATTCCACCACGCATATTGGCACTATTTTCCATCGCAAGCTTTCAGACGGGACGCTGCCGAAGGAAAAGCAAATGACCTTCGCTCCCAACAGCGGCTATGCCTTTGCTGTGGGCACCGACACTTGGCATTCGGCCGATCGGATTGGCGATGAGGTAAAGACGCGAGACAGCATTCTTCTTACCTATTTTGTTGACGCAGGGCTGCTGCGCTATTTGCGCAATCGGGGAAAGCGGATCGGAAATTTCATACTGAGCGAGCTGCGCAACCAGTTGCCCGGATCGTCGGGCGCCGGGCATTAAGGTCGCCTTAAGCCGGCCCTCTCATGGTTGCGGCATGGTCACCCGCAAACGTTTACGCTCGATCCTCACTACGCTCGGCCTTTACATAATGGCGGCCTTGCTCATCGGCTATTTCGGCGTGAATGCGTTTTCGGGAAATCACGGGCTCAAGGCCAAGCAAGATATCGATCAGCAGATTGCGGCGCTTTCAACCGAACTTTCGCGGTTGCAAGTCGAGCGGGCGCAGTGGGAACGCCGCATCGGCTTGCTCAAGTCCAGGGGGCTTGATCCCGACATGCTCGATGAACGCGCCCGGGCCCAGCTCGACTACACGCACCCCAATGATCTGACCTTAATGCTCGACAAACCCCGGCCTGCGCCGGGCGGCGGGTCTTGAACTCGCCCTCGCCGTTTCCGAAATATTTTTTTACTGCGAGCGACTTGGTGGTCGGAACCAGCGCCGAGCGCCGACTTCCGCCGTAGGCGGATTTCGGCTATGGGATGAAGCCCCGATTTGTCGAGGATGCGGATGGCCGTCGCTAAAACCAAAGAAGCAGAGCAATTCGGCGGCGAACACCGCCCCGCCGTCCAGGTGGCAGGCCAGACCGGTCCGGTCGCGGAATTTACCAAGGAGCAGGAGCTTCACGCGCTCGGGCAGATGCTCCTGATCCGGCGCTTCGAGGAAAAGGCCGGTCAGATGTACGGGATGGGGCTGATAGGCGGCTTCTGCCACCTCTATATCGGCCAGGAAGCGGTCGTGGTCGGCATGAAGATGGCTAAACGCGACGGTGATCAGATGATCACCGGCTATCGCGATCATGGTCACATGCTGGCTTGTGGCATGGACCCGAAGGGCGTCATGGCGGAGCTCACCGGCCGGCGCGGCGGCTACTCCAAGGGCAAAGGCGGCTCGATGCACATGTTCTCCCGTGAGAAGAATTTCTACGGGGGCCACGGCATCGTCGGCGCGCCGGCGCCGATCGGCACCGGCTTGGCGTTCGCCAACAAGTACCGGGAAAATGACGACGTATCCCTGACCTTTTTCGGCGACGGCGCAGCGAACCAGGGCCAGGTCTACGAAAGCTTCAACATGGCGGAGTTGTGGAAGCTGCCCGTGGTCTACATCATTGAGAATAACCGCTACGCTATGGGCACCTCGGTAACTCGCTCCTCCGCACAAACCGATTTTTCCAAGCGCGGCCTGTCGTTCAATATTCCCGGCACTGAGGTTGACGGCATGGACGTGCGCGCCGTCAAAGCGGCGGGCGAGGAGGCGATCGCCTGGTGCCGTGCCGGCAAAGGGCCGACCATCATCGAGATGGTGACCTACCGCTATCGCGGGCACTCGATGTCGGACCCGGCCAAATATCGCACCAAAGAAGAAGTCGACAAGGTTCGCACCGAGCACGATCCGATCGAGCAGGTACGGGCACGGCTTCTCGCCAAGAAATGGGCAAGTGAAGACGAATTGAAAAAAATCGATGCTTCCGTACGTTCCGTCATTAATGAGGCGTCCGAATTCGCGACGCACGATGCTGAGCCCGACCCCGCGGAGCTCTACACTGACGTCTATCAGTGAACGCGATCATGCTTGTAGCCGGAACCCGCGGTCCGCTTAAGGCGTGACGATTGACCACGAGTTAACCCCGCCATGCCCGTCCAAGTCCTCATGCCTGCGCTGTCGCCCACCATGGAAAAGGGCAACCTCGCCAAATGGCTCAAGAAGGAGGGTGATACGATCAAGACCGGCGACGTGATCGCCGAGATTGAAACCGACAAGGCGACAATGGAAGTCGAGGCGATTGACGACGGCACGCTTGGCAAAATTTTGGTGCCGGAGGGCACAAACGACGTGGCGGTCAATACCCCGATCGCCATGATCCTCGCCGAAGGCGAAGACAAAGCCACCCTCACCGACGGCAAATCCGCGACCGCGGCAACGCAGCTGGCGCGGCAGGAGAAGGGCGCAGAATCCGCCCCGCCGGCAAAGGCGGAAAAAGCCGAGACACTTGCGCCGGCGATAGCCAGGACAGCCAAGCCGCCAGCCGCGCCTTCGACGCCCGAGCCCGAGGTCCCGGAAGGCACGGAAATGGTCATCATGACCATGCGCGAGGCGTTACGCGACGCCATGGCCGAGGAGATGCGCCGCGACGGCAACGTATTCGTGATCGGCGAGGAAGTCGCCGAGTATCAGGGCGCGTACAAGGTGACGCAGGGACTGCTGCAGGAGTTCGGCGCGCGGCGCGTCATCGATACGCCGATTACTGAGTACGGCTTTACCGGGCTCGGCGTCGGCACTGCGCTTGCCGGCTTAAAGCCGATCGTCGAGTTCATGACGTTCAATTTCGCCATGCAGGCGATCGACCATATCATCAACTCGGCGGCGAAGACGCGCTACATGTCCGGCGGGCAGGTCGATGTCGCCATGGTATTTCGCGGACCGAACGGACCCGCCTCCCGTGTCGCTGCCCAGCACAGCCAGGACTATTCTTCGTGGTATTCCCACGTTCCCGGCCTGAAGGTGATCGCGCCGTCGAACGCGGCGGATGCCAAGGGCTTGCTCAAAGCGGCGATCCGCGATCCCAACCCGATCGTGTTTCTCGAGAACGAGCTGTTGTACGGCGTGTCCTCGCCGGTGCCGAAACTCGACGATTATGTGCTGCCGATCGGCCGCGCGCGGATCGTGCGTGCCGGCAACGACGTGACGCTTGTTGCCTGGTCGATGGGCATGACCTACGCGCTGAAGGCCGCCGACGAACTCGCCAAGGAGAACATTGCCGCCGAGGTGATCGATCTGCGCACGCTCAAGCCGATGGACACCGACACCGTCATCGAGTCGCTGAAGAAAACCGGACGGCTGGTCACCGTCGAAGAAGGCTGGAAACAATCCGGGGTCGGTGCCGAGGTTGCCGCGCGGATGATGGAAGAGGCCTTCGACTATCTCGATGCGCCGGTCATTCGTGTCACCGGCAAGGACGTGCCGATGCCTTATGCCGCGAATTTGGAAAAGCTCGCGCTGCCGTCGGTCGCCGAAGTCGTCGAGGCGGCCAAGGCCGTCTGCTACCGCTGACATCCGGGTGAGATTGCCGCGCCATGCCCATCAACATCTTCATGCCGGCGCTGTCGCCTACGATGGAGAAGGGTAACCTCGCCAAATGGCTCAAGAAGGAAGGTGAGGCGGTCAAAACCGGCGACGTTATTGCCGAAATCGAAACCGACAAGGCGACGATGGAATACGAAGCCGTCGATGACGGCGTGATGGCAAAGATCGTGGTGCCCGAAGGTACCAACGACGTACCCGTCCACCAGCTGATCGCCGTTATGGCGCAAGAGGGCGAGGATCCGAAAGCCGCCGCAGCGGCAGCCGGGAAGGGGGCAGGACCCAGCGCCCCGACCCCCTCACCCCCACCCCCGCAAAGGGAGAGGGGGCTGCCCAGCAAGCCGCGACTTCTGCGCCTGCTGCCGAACCAACCGCAAAAGAGGGGAAGACGCCGGTCCTGCCGCAAGCACCGCGCGCTCCCTCTCCCCTCGCGGGAGAGGGTGGGGGTGAGGGGGCTCGGCCTAACGGCCATGGAACCAATCGCGTCTTCTCCTCGCCGCTCGCCAGGCGTCTGGCGAAAGAATCCGGCATCGACATCGGGCGCATTACCGGGAGCGGGCCGCATGGCCGCATCATCGCCCGCGACGTGACGGCGGCCAAGGAAGGCAAGGGCCTGCGCGCGCCCGCCGCCGCGCCTATGCCCGCGGCGGCCGGCGCTCCAGCCATTGCGCCTTCGATGTCGGATCAGCAAATCCGCGCGCTCTATGAAGAAGGCAGCTACGAGTTCATCCCGCACGACGGCATGCGCCGCACCATCGCGCAGCGGCTCACCGCCTCGACGCAGACCATTCCGCACTTTTATCTCACCATCGACTGCGACATCGGCAAGCTTGTTGCGGCGCGCGAGGAGATCAACGCCTCGGCTCCCAAGGACAAGGACGGCAAGCCCGCCTACAAGCTCTCGGTCAACGACTTCGTTATCAAAGCATTGGCGCTGGCGCTGCAGCGCGTGCCGAATGCGAATGTGAGCTGGACCGAAGCCGGCATGCTCAAGCACAAACACTCCGATGTCGGTGTCGCGGTCGCACTCCCGGCCGGTCTTATTACGCCGATCATCCGCAACGCCGAGACCAAATCGCTGTCGGCGATCTCCAACGAGATGAAGGAGCTTGCGGCGCGGGCGCGCGCCAAGAAACTCAAGCCCCAAGAATATCAGGGCGGCACCTCGTCGGTCTCGAATCTTGGCATGTTCGGCATTAAGGACTTCACCGCCGTAATCAATCCACCGCAGTCGACCATCCTCGCCGTCGGCACTGGCGAGGAGCGCGCAGTCGTCCGCAATGGCAAGATCGAGGCGGCACAGATCATGAGCGTGACCATGTCGTGCGATCATCGCGCCGTCGACGGCGCGCTGGGCGCGGTTCTGATCGGCGCGTTCAAGGCCCTAATCGAAAATCCGGTGATGATGCTGGTGTAGACATCGGTTGAACGGACACATTTAAGAATCGGGATCGCTCCGGGCGCGATCACCTCATTGAGAGGCGCACCATGAGCACAGTGGGGCAAGTCCCGCTCGTCGAAAGCCCAGACCGGCGAAAGGCCGAGATCAAACGCATCGTCGCCTCGAGCGTCGTCGGGACGGCGGTCGAATGGTACGATTTCCTGATTTACGGTACCGCCAGCGCGCTGGTCTTCAACAAGTTGTTCTTTCCACTGTCCGATCCGGCGCTCGGGACGATCGCGGCGTTTGGTACCTATGGCGTCGGTTTTTTTGCCCGCCCCTTCGGCGCCGCGATCTTCGGGCATTTTGGCGACCGCGTCGGCCGCAAGGCCATGCTGGCGCTGACCATCGCCATCATGGGACTCGGCACATTCCTGATCGGCCTCCTGCCGACTTACAGCCAGATCGGGCTGCTGGCGCCGGTGCTACTTGTGCTGCTGCGTTTGCTTCAGGGCATCGGGCTTGGCGGCGAATGGGGTGGCGCGGTGCTGATGGTGGTCGAGAATGCTCCTGACAAGAGCCGCGGCCTGTTGGGTGCGATGGTTCAGCTTGGCTATCCGATCGGCAATCTTGCTGCCATCGGCGCGCTGACGCTTTTGGCTAAACTGCCCGAAGCGGATTTCCTGGCCTGGGGCTGGCGCGTACCATTCCTGATCAGCATCATCGTCGCTGGCGTCGGTTTGTACATCCGGCTGCAGCTCGAGGAGACACCGGTATTCCGCGAGATCGAAGCCAAGCAGGCAATGGCAAAACTGCCGGTGATCGAGGTCATCACTGAGCACCCACGCTCGTTTTTCACCGCCATCGGGCTGAAGCTCTCCGAGATTAGCTACGTGAGCATCGCCGGTATCTTTGCCATCAGCTATGTCACCGGCAAACTGGCGCTGCCGCGCAGTCTGATCCTCAACGCCCTTTTGCTTTCCGCGGTCGTCGCGCTGGTGGCGATCCCGTTTTTCGGTTGGCTTTCCGACCGTGTCGGCCGCAAGGCGATGTTCTATGCGAGCTGCCTGTTCGCGGTCGTCTTTGCTTTCCCGATGTTCTGGCTTTTTAACACCAAGGATACGCTCCTTATTACGCTGACGGTTATGGCGGCCATTATCTTCGGACAGATTATCGGGTTTGGTGTCGGCGCGCCGTGGTATTCCGAGCTGTTCAGCGCGAGACTGCGCTACAGTGGCGCTTCGCTCGGCTTCCAAATCGGCGCGGCGATCAGCGGCGGCTTTACCCCCTTCGCCGCAGCGACATTCATGGCCTGGACGGGTGGCGCGACATGGCCGATTTCGGTCTACTTGATCGTGCTGGCGATCCTGACCTTTATCGCCACGATGGCCGCACCCGAAACGGCCGGAAAGCCGCTGAAGTGAGGTTCGTATGAACGAATAGCGCGCTTCGGATCCGGCAATAGTGGAAAGCGTTTGAGCATGTCGCCGGATCAGCGGTGGCTTCGCGCATCTACCGCGGCAGCAAACTCCGTAATTTTGTTCAAGTCACCCGGCAATAGCCCGACGACTTCAGCGCCGGCGACCTGCAGTCGACCAGGTGATCGTGAAGCTCAATCACGGCGTTCCTCCATTTACGCAGCGGCAACATTACATACTTGACCGGTTCCGCCTGCAACCCGCAGACGCCGCACAGTTTGCGACGGCGGCGGCTGATTGGGGTATGGTGCCGCCGCGACGATAGGGTTTTAGAACTGCGTACTTAAGTTCACGAGGTTGGGAATGGCTGACACGAATTTCGACATCATCATCATCGGCTCGGGGCCGGGCGGCTACGTTTGCGCCATTCGCGCCGCGCAGCTGGGATTTAAGACCGCAATTGTCGAGCGCGACTATTTGGGCGGCATCTGCCTGAATTGGGGCTGCATCCCGACCAAGGCGCTGCTGCGCTCCGCTGAGATTTTTCATTATCTTCAGCACGCCAAGGATTACGGGCTGTCGGCCGGTGAGGTCACTTACGATCCGTCGGCCGTCGTGAAACGCTCGCGCGCGGTCTCCAAACGACTTAACGACGGCGTCGGCTTCCTGATGCGGAAGAACAAGGTCGCCGTGATCTGGGGAGAGGCTGCTATTGACGCGCCCGGCAAGATCACGGTGAAGCCGGGCAAAACAGAAGCGCCGAAGGGCGCGCTCGGACCTGGCGCGTACCAAGCCAAGCACGTAATCCTCGCCACCGGCGCCCGCCCGCGCGTTCTGCCGGGCCTGGAACCGGACAAGAAACTGATCTGGACCTACTTCGAGGCCATGGTGCCGGACCGCATGCCGCAATCATTGCTGGTCATCGGCTCGGGCGCCATCGGCATCGAATTCGCTTCGTTCTACCGGACACTCGGCGCCGAGGTGACCGTGGTCGAAGTGCTGCCGCAAATTCTTCCCGTCGAGGACGGCGAGATCGCCGCCTTCGCACGCAAGAGTTTTGAGAAGCAGGGCATCAAAATTTACACCGGCGCCAAAGTGACGAAGCTCGATAAGGCGGCCGACGGCGCCACCGCAACCATCGACGACGGCAAGGGCGGCGCGCTGACGCTCGCCGTTGAGCGGGTCATTTCCGCTGTAGGGGTTGTCGGCAATATCGAGAATCTCGGGCTGGAGAAGCTCGGCGTGAAGACCGAGCGCGGCGCGATCGTCACCGATGGCGCCTGCAAGACCAACGTGCCCGGCATTTACGCCATTGGCGACGTTGCCGGCCCGCCGCTCCTTGCGCACAAGGCCGAGCACGAAGGCGTCATCTGCGTCGAAGCCATCAAGGGGCTGCATCCCCATCCGATGGACAAGCGGCTCATTCCCGGCTGCACCTATTGCACGCCGCAGATCGCTTCAGTCGGGGTTACCGAGCAGGCGGCGAAGGAACAGAAGCTCGATATTCGCGTCGGTCGGTTTCCATTCGTGGGCAACGGCAAGGCGATCGCGCTGGGCGAAGATCAGGGCCTGGTCAAGGTGATCTTCGACAAGAAGACAGGGCAACTTCTCGGCGCACACATGGTCGGCGCCGAAGTCACGGAATTGATCCAGGGCTACGTGATCGCGATGAATCTCGAGACCACGGAAGAAGAACTCATGCACACCGTCTTCCCGCATCCGACCCTGTCGGAAATGATGAAAGAAGCGGTGCTCGACGCCTACGGGCGCGTGTTGAATATTTGATTGGCGGTCAGCCTTACGCCCGCACCAGCTCGGTAAATCGCTGTAGCGCAGAACTTGCGACGTTTTGCGAGTAGCCTGCGACATGCAGCCGATG
Organism: uncultured Alphaproteobacteria bacterium; assembly: GCA_963844545.1. GTDB lineage: Bacteria > Pseudomonadota > Alphaproteobacteria > Rhizobiales > Xanthobacteraceae > BOG-931. The sequence goes on from CAWJOX010000004.1 coordinate 409,823, forward strand.
TCACTTGGACGCCTTGCGATGCAGCGACCCGCCTCGTAAGTATCGCGTGAGGGCAATCTGCTCCTCGGAGCCGTCATGGCCGTTTTGATCAACACTGTGTCGAGTGCCGCAACGGTACCCCGCCACCCGGAAAAGGCGCACCGCCCGGACCAGCCGACACTGCCCAAGCCGGACTGGATCAGGGTCAAAGCGCCGATCTCGGCCGGCTATGTCGAAACGCGCCGGATCGTACGCACCCACGGCCTGCACACAGTTTGCGAGGAGGCCGGCTGTCCCAATATCGGCGAGTGCTGGGAAAAAAAGCACGCCACTTTCATGATTATGGGCGACACCTGCACGCGCGCCTGCGCGTTCTGTAACGTCAAGACCGGGCTACCCGGCGCACTCGATCCCGCCGAGCCGGTTCGCGTTGCCGACGCCACAGCCAAGCTCGGGTTGGCCCATGTCGTTATCACGTCTGTCGATCGGGATGACCTCGACGACGGCGGTGCGGCGCATTTTGCCGCGGTCATCGGCGCCATCCGCGGCCGTTGCCCGCAGACGACGATCGAGGTGCTGACGCCGGATTTTTTACGGAAAGCGCGGGCGGTCGAGACCGTTGTCGCGGCGCGCCCGGATGTCTTCAACCATAATCTTGAAACCGTGCCGTCGAAGTACCTCACCGTGCGTCCCGGCGCGCGCTACTTCGCCTCGGTCCAGCTGCTGCAGCGGGCCAAAGAGATCGATCCCCAAATCTTCACCAAATCCGGAATTATGGTTGGGCTCGGCGAGGAGCGCAATGAAGTCCTGCAGGTGATGGATGATCTGCGCGCGGCCGACGTGGACTTTCTTACCATCGGCCAATATTTGCAGCCCTCGCGCAAGCATCACCCCGTAATCCGCTTTGTACCGCCGGATGAATTCAAGGCGCTGACGACGATCGCCTATGCCAAGGGTTTTTCTTTCGTCTCGGCGAGCCCGCTCACCCGTTCATCGCATCACGCGGGTGAGGATTTCGCGCGGCTGAAGGCACTACGGGCGACGCGCTGATCGATGCCGGAACTATCCACCACCAGACGCGTCCGTCACGGCGCCGACAAGATGTTCGATCTGGTCGCCGACGTCGAGCACTATCCCGAGTTCGTGCCACTGTGCCAATCGCTCAAGGTGCGGCAGCGGATCCAACAAGACGGCAAGGATGTCATTGTCGCCGACATGACAGTCGCCTATAAACTCCTTCGCGAGACGTTCACCAGCCGCGTGACCCTCGACCGCCCCAACCTGCAGATTCTGGTGGAATATCTCGAAGGGCCGTTTCGCCGCTTGAACAACATCTGGAAGTTCCATGCTGTGGACAATCGAGTCTGCGACGTCGAGTTTTTCATCGCCTATGAATTTCGCAGCCGAGCGCTCGGCCTGTTGATGGGCACGATGTTTGATGCTGCGTTCCGCCGCTTCGCCGCTGCATTCGAACGTCGCGCCGATCAGGTCTACGGCACCCAGGCCGCATAGCGCGAGCCCGGCGGCCGTTCGTGTTGCTGCCGTCTGTTTGTTCCGTCCTCAACGATCGGCCTGCTCCGCGAGCAGCCGCAAGAGCTCCAGTGCCTCGGCGACGGAACGTACCCGTACGCGCCGCCGTCCGATCTTGCCGTAAAGCTTCTGGCGCGCCAGCTGGCGCCCGTCACGGCTTGCCGCGGCGAAGTAAACCAGACCGACCGGCTTTGCCGTCGAGCCTCCGCCCGGGCCGGCGATGCCGGTGACGGCGACCGACAAATCCGCCCGCGAACTTTTTAGCCCGCCGGCGGCCATCGCCGCCGCGGTCTCCGCGCTCACCGCACCGTGCTGCCTCAACATTGCGGCCGGTACGCCGACCAGCGACTGCTTCGCCTCATTCGAATAGGTGACGAAGCCGCAGTCGACGACATCCGAAGAGCCGGCGATTTCAGTGAGGGTCGCGGCGACGAGTTCCGCCGGTGCAGGATTCAACCGTGACAATTTTGAGGGCGCGCGCACGGCACAACGCAAGAACGCGCGTAGCCGATTTGCGCAGCTCGTCATCAATCACGCCGCGCTCCAGGGCAGCCGCACCGTCGCCGTCGCCATTGCCACGATGCCTTCGCCACGCCCAGTGAACCCGAGCTTCTCACTGGTCGTTGCCTTGACGCCGACGCGCTCGATCGGGATGCCGGCGATTGCGGCAATCCGTGCGCGCATCGCGTCACGATGCGGAGCGACGCGCGGTGCCTCGCACACGACCGTGGCGTCGAGGTGCGCGATCGTGCCCGAACGCGTGCGCACGCGTTCGCAGGCGAAGGCGAGAAATCGATCGGACGATGCTCCACGCCATTGCGGGTCGCTCGGGGGAAAGTGCGATCCAATATCGCCATCGGCGAGTGCGCCAAGAACAGCATCGACCAAAGCGTGAAGAACGACGTCGGCGTCAGAATGTCCGGTGAGGCCACGCGCATGCGGGATGCGGACGCCTCCCAGCATGACATGATCGCCGTCGCCGAAGGCGTGCACATCGAAGCCGTTGCCGGTGCGTACGTCGGCGAGCGCCGCCATGCGTATGGCTTCGGCGCGGATGAAATCGTCATTGGTGGTGAGTTTCACGTTGGTGGTCTCGCCGGGGAAAACCGTGACGCGATGCCCGGCCCATTCGGCAAGCGCGGCATCGTCGGTAAAGTCGTCGCGGCCGGCCGTCGCCGCACGCTCGTGCGCTTCGACGATCAGGTCAAAAGCGAAGGCCTGTGGTGTCTGTACCAGGCGCAGCCGGCTGCGATCGAGTGTCTCGATTACGGTCTCCCGCTCATCGACTTGCTTGACGGTATCGGCGACGGCAACGGCGGGCACCGCCGCGCGGTGCTCTGCCGCGGTGTCGATCGCGCGGGTGATAAGCGCGCCCGTCAGGAACGGTCGCGCCGCATCGTGGATCAACACAAAGTCGGGCCCGACGGCGCGGAGCGCCTCGAGCCCGGCGCGAACCGAGGCTTGCCGTGTGGCGCCGCCCCAGACCGGGGACAGGCCCTGGAGGCCAGTGGTCGCGGCGCGGAACGCTTCCGCATCTTGTGCGTGAATAACGGGTTGCACGGCGTGGATCTGCGGATGGGTAAGAAAGGCCGCTAGAGCAGGGCGGATGACCGGTTCCCCGGCAATACTCCGATATTGCTTCGGAACATCGCCGCCAACTCGTTGGCCCCGTCCGGCTGCGACAACAACGGCCGCAATTCTGCCCACCATGTAACTACTCCGCTCGCGATTGCGGCATTCGCTTTAGCCTATGTCCGACGGATGTGCGACGTGCCCCTGGGTCCTGATCGTGGGCCCAGACAAAGGCGTGAGCCAAATCCACAGGCTGCGGATCTGGAGTGCCCGCAAATTGACTATATTGCAGTGCAGCACTTGCGCCCCGCCTGGATTTGGCTAAACTATATGCAGAAACGAAGTGACGCCTAATTCGTGTGCAACAACCCGTTTCAGCCAACTTGCCATAGCCGATCGGAAAGCTTTCGGCCGCCTCTAGCACGCTTCCGCGCTTTGCGAGGGCTTTGGGCGCATCACGTGCCTCAAGACACGAGCATCGTGGCATGAGAACAGCCGAGCCATTGCTAACAGCGACGCCCGCCGATGCGGTGCTTAACGCGCTGCCGCATCCGGTGATCGTCGTGACCTCGGACGGCATGGTGGCCGATGCCAACGTGGCAGCGGAAGCCTTTTTCGAGGTTTCGGTGCCTTTGCTGCGGCGTCATCTCCTCAATGACTTGGTGCCGTTTGGGAGCCCCTTGCTCGCACTGGTCGATCAGGTCCGTGCGACCGGCGCGGCGGTCAACGAGTACAAAGTCGATCTCGGCACTCCGCGCAACCCCGGCGACCGGCTTGTAGATCTGCACGTGGCGCCGTTGGCCGAGCGGCCGGACTACGTGGTGGTGATGCTGCAGGAGCGCACCATCGCCGACAAGATGGATCGCCAGCTCACTCACCGCGGCGCGGCGCGCTCGGTGATCGCGCTTGCCGCCATGCTCGCGCACGAGATCAAGAATCCGCTGTCCGGTATCCGTGGCGCGGCCCAGTTGCTGGAACAGTCCGTCACTGACGACGACCGCACTCTCACGCGTCTCATCTGCGACGAAGCCGACCGCATTGTTAAGCTGGTCGATCGCATGGAAGTGTTTTCCGACGAGCGACCGGTCGAGCGCGAACCGATCAACATCCACGTCGTGCTCGACCACGTGAAGCGATTGGCCCAATCCGGCGTCGCCCGCCAGATCAGGTTTGTCGAAGAGTACGATCCGTCGCTGCCGCCGGTGCTGGCGAACCGGGACCAGCTCGTACAGGTATTCTTGAATCTGGTGAAGAACGCCGCCGAAGCGATCGGCGACAATTCCAGCGGCGAGATTCTTCTGTCGACCGCCTTTCGCCCCGGAGTGCGGCTGTCGATTCCCGGCGCCAAAACCCGCATCTCGCTGCCGCTCGAATTCTGCGTGAAGGACAACGGACCCGGGGTGCCCGACGAACTGATGCCGCATCTGTTCGATCCGTTCGTCACCACCAAGCCGACGGGATCAGGCTTGGGGCTCGCTTTGGTCGCCAAGATCGTCGGCGATCATGGCGGCATCATCGAATGCGAGTCGCAACCGCGGCGAACCATCTTTCGCGTGCTTATGCCGATGTACACCGGGGAGGGCGGCGAAGCCGCCATTCAGCCAAAGCATGATCGATCATTAGGGGATCATTGATGCCGGCGGGAAATATTCTCGTTGCCGACGACGATGCGGCGATCCGGACCGTGCTCAATCAGGCGCTGTCGCGCGCCGGTTATGAGGTCCGCTCGACCGGCAATGCCGCCACCATGTGGCGCTGGATTAGTCAGGGCGACGGCGACCTCATCATCAGCGATGTCGTGTTGCCGGATGAGAACGCTTTCGATTTGCTGCTGCGCATCAAGAAGGCACGGCCGGATTTACCGGTTATCATCATGAGCGCGCAAAACACGTTCATGACGGCGATCCGCGCCTCCGAGCGGGGCGCGTACGAATATCTGCCGAAACCGTTCGACCTTAAGGAACTGATCGCCATCGTTGGACGTGCTCTGTCGGAGCCGAAGGAGCGGCCACGACCCCCGGTCAAGGCCGAAGATTTCGAGTCGATCCCGCTCGTCGGCCGCTCGCCGGCCATGCAGGAAATCTATCGCGTGTTGGCGCGGCTGATGCAGACGGATTTGACCGTCATGATCAGCGGTGAGTCTGGCACTGGCAAGGAGCTGGTGGCGCGCGCGCTGCACGATTACGGCAAGCGGCGTACCGGGCCGTTCGTCGCCATCAACATGGCGGCGATTCCGCGCGACCTCATCGAATCCGAATTGTTCGGCCACGAGAAGGGCGCCTTTACCGGCGCCAATACCCGCAGCGCCGGCCGTTTCGAGCAGGCCGAAGGCGGCACGCTGTTCCTTGACGAGATCGGCGACATGCCGATGGAGGCGCAGACGCGGCTTTTGCGCGTGCTGCAGCAAGGCGAGTACACCACCGTCGGCGGCCGCACGCCGATCAAGGCCGATGTGCGCATTATCGCCGCAACCAACAAAGATCTGCGCCAGCTCATCCAGCAGGGGCTGTTCCGCGAGGATCTGTTTTTCCGTCTGAATGTCGTGCCGTTGCGGCTGCCGCCGCTGCGCGAACGGACCGAAGACATTGCAGACTTGATCCGGCATTTCTTCGCGCAGGTTGAGCGCGAGGGCCTGCCGGCGAAGCAAATCGATCAGGCCGCGCTCGACCGCTTGCGGCGCCACCGCTGGCCCGGCAACGTCCGCGAACTGGAAAATCTTGCCCGGCGTCTTGCCGCGCTTTACCCGCAGGAAACAATCACCGCGGCGGTGGTCGACGCCGAATTATCGCAGCCTGCGCTTACCGCGCCAGGGGACAGCTACCGCGGTGACGAAAATCTGGCGAACGCCGTCGAGCGTTACCTGGCGCGTTATTTCTCCGGCTTCGATGAAGGCTTGCCGCCGCCCGGCCTGTACCACCGCATTTTGCGCGAGGTCGAGGCGCCGTTGCTCTCAGCGGCGTTGGCGGCGACCCGCGGCAATCAAATCCGCGCTGCTGATCTCCTCGGCGTCAATCGCAACACGCTGCGCAAGAAAATCCGCGACCTCGAAATTCAGGTCTATCGCACCGGCGGCAGCTAAGCGCGGACGACGATTTGCCCGAGATGCCGGCGTTGAGAACGCCTAGGAATTGGCGCAATTGGGCAACATTGTTGTATAAAAGCATCACTCATTGAGTGATATAAAAGTAACTGGCGCGAATGGCCGGGGCCCATTCGTTCTGCGCCGCATCAGTCCCGTGCTTAACCGCTTCATGACGACTGCAGATCAGGTTGCTCCGCTAGATCCGGCCGCAGCAGTACCGATGCTGGTCGGCTCCCGGTTGGTCGGAGCGATTGCGGTCGGTGCCGCACTCCTCTCGGCGACCGCGACCTTCCTCGTTCTTTCGGATTTCACGCCGATCGCGCCGGTTCACGAGGTCGTTGTCGCGCTCCTGCTTGGAGATTTCGCGACCGGCCTTTTGCTGCTGGCCATCATTGGACGCGAAGTCTGGGTCGTGGTTCGGGCTCGCCGACGCGGTTATGCCGGCTCGCGTCTGCACGTGCAGATCGTCGGCCTGTTCGCTGTGATCGCCGCCGTGCCGACCATCCTGGTTGCCATCGTCGCCAGCACGACGCTTGATCGCGCGCTTGATCGTTTCTTTTCGACCCGCACGCGCGCCATGATTGAGCAGTCGGTGATCGTGGCCAACGCCTACGTCAATGAGCATGCTCAGGCGATCCGCGGTGAGATCATGGCTATGGCGTTCGACCTCGGGCGCGCCAAGCCGATGTTCGATTCCGATCGCGATCGGTTCCGCACATTCTTCACCGCCCAGGCAAGTGCACGCGGCCTCTCCGCGGCCTTGATGATCCACGCCGACGGCTCCACCATCGAGCGCGCCGCCGTCACCATGGACAAGGCGATCGTGCTTCCCTCCAAGGAGCTGCTCGGCAAGATCGGCGAGACTGAGCCGCAGGTCGCGCTCATTCCCGAAGGCGATCACGTCGCCGCCGCCGTCAAGCTGCACGGCTACGACGATACCTATCTCTATGTTGCCCGGCTGCTGGATCCGGTCGTGGTGCAGCAACTACGGGCGACCCAGGAGAGCGTCGGCGAGTACGCCAATCTTGAAGCGCGCCGGCTCGGCATTCAAATCGCGTTCGCGCTGATGTTCGCGGTCATCGCGCTCATTGTGCTCTTGTCATCGGCATGGATCGGCCTCGATTTCGCCAATCGGTTGGTCGCTCCGATTCGCCGACTGATCGGCGCCGCTAACGTGGTTTCCACCGGCAATCTCCAGGTCCAAGTGCCGATCCGCCGCTCCGAGGGCGATTTGGCTCGCCTTGGCGAGACCTTCAACAAAATGACTCAGGAGTTACGCACGCAACACGACGACATCGTGCGCGCTCGCGACGTGATCGACAGCCGGCGGCGATTTACCGAGGCCGTGCTCGCCGGCGCCAGCGCCGGCGTTATCGGCGTGAATGCCGACGGCCGCATCACCATCCTCAACCGCTCGGCTGAGCAGCTAATCGCCCATACCGAAGGAAAGTCGCTCGGGCGTCTGCTTACGGAGGTCGCTCCTGAACTCGCCGAGATTTTTGAATCGGCGCGCAATGGCAATCAGCGTCTTGTCCAGCGCCAAGTCACGGTAAGCCGCGGCGGACAGGAGCGAAATTTTTCGGTGCGCGTCACCAGCGAGCAGGCCGCCGAATCTGAACACGGTTATGTCATCACGATCGACGATGTGACCGAATTGGTGCTGGCACAACGCTCGTCAGCATGGGCGGATATCGCCCGGCGCATCGCGCACGAGATCAAGAATCCGCTGACGCCGATCCAGCTGTCGGCAGAGCGGCTGCGCCGAAAATACGGGAAGGTGATTGTCGAAGACGCCGCCGTGTTCGAACAATGCACGTCGACCATCATACGCCAGGTCGATGACATCAAACGCATGGTCGATGAGTTCTCCCGCTTCGCGCGGATGCCGAAGGCGGTCATGACCTCCGAGGACGTGGCCGACACGGTGCGCCAGGTCGTTTTCCTGATGCGTGTCGGTCACCCCGATATCAATTTCGAGGTCGATCTGCCCGCGGAGACGATGCCCGCGCGGTTCGATCGGCGGCTCATCTCGCAGGCACTCACCAACATCGTCAAGAATGCGACCGAAGCGATCGGAGCGGTGCCGCCCGGTCCGAACGCTGCCTTGCAAGCGGCGGCGGGCGGGGTAGGGGACCGCGGCCGCATCGCGGTCAGCGCCCGCCGTGATGGCAAGGATGTGGTCATCGACGTGATCGATAACGGTATCGGCTTGCCCAAGGAGAACCGTGCGCGGCTGCTCGAGCCTTACGTGACGACGCGTGAGAAGGGCACCGGCTTGGGCCTCGCTATAGTCGGGCGCATTCTGGAAGAGCACGGCGGACGCATTGAGCTGCACGACGCATCCGAGAAAATCCCCGGCGCTCGGGGCGCGTGGATGCAGCTGCGCTTTGCTGCCGAGCCGGTTGAGGCTCCCGCAGCGCCGGCGGAAGCGCACAGAGCGACGGTGTGATCATGACATCCGATATCCTGATCGTCGATGACGAGGTCGATATCCGCGAGCTGGTTGCCGGCATTTTGCAGGACGAAGGCCATGGCACCCGCACGGCTGGCGACAGCGATGAAGCGGTCGCCGCAGTCGTTGCCCGCAGGCCAAACCTGGTTTTTCTCGACATCTGGCTGCAAGGAAGCCGCCTCGACGGATTGCAATTGCTCGATGCCCTAAAACAAGACCATCCTGAGCTGCCGGTCGTGATGATTTCCGGCCACGGCAACATCGAGACCGCCGTCTCGGCGATTAAACGCGGCGCCTACGATTTCATTGAGAAGCCGTTCAAAGCCGATCGGCTGTTGCTGGTCGCCGAGCGGGCGCTCGAGAACTCGCGGCTCAAGCGGGAGGTAAGAGAGCTGAAGCAGCTCGGCCCGCAGGCCACGACGATCGTCGGCCATTCGCCAGCCGCCAATCAGCTGCGCCAAACCATCGAACGCGTGGGACCGACCAACAGCCGCATTCTTATCGTTGGTCCCTCGGGCAGCGGCAAGGAGCTTGCGGCGCGCACCATTCACGCCCTGTCCGCCCGCGCCAATGGGCCTTTTGTCGTAATCAACGCGGCCGCCATTATGCCCGAGCAGATGGAGGTCGAGCTGTTCGGCGTCGAGGCGGGAAATGGCACCCAAAGCCGCAAGGTTGGTGCGCTGGAAGAAGCCCATGGCGGTACATTGTTCATCGACGAAATCGCCGACATGCCGCGCGAGACGCAGAACAAGATTCTACGCGTACTCGTAGACCAGACTTTCCAGCGGGTCGGCGGCAGCACCAAAGTCACGGTCGACGTACGCGTCGTCTCATCGACCAGCCGCAATATCGAGGCCGATATCGCGGCGGGCAAATTCCGCGAGGATCTTTATCATCGTCTGTCAGTGGTGCCGATCCGCGTGCCGCCACTCGCCGAGCGCCGCGAGGACGTGCGTGAACTGGTCGACTATTTCATGACCCAGATATCCAACACCACGGGCCTGCCCAAACGCAATGTCGGCGGCGACGCGCTGGCCGTGCTGCAATCGCACGACTGGCCGGGGAACGTGCGGCAGCTGCGCAACAACGTCGAGCGGCTGATGATCCTCGCCGGCGGCGAGCCCGATGCCGAGATAACTGCGGCGATGCTGCCGCAAGACGTCGGCTCGATGATTCCGTCGATGCCAAATGGCAACGGCGGCGAGCACCTCATGAGCCTGGCGTTGCGCGAGGCGCGCGAAGTGTTCGAGCGCGAGTATCTCGTAGCGCAGATCAGCCGTTTCGGCGGCAATATCTCCCGCACCGCCGAGTTCGTCGGCATGGAACGCTCGGCGCTCCACCGCAAGCTCAAGGCGCTGGGGATCGACTGAGCGCCGGCGACCGATGTCCCGAGTAGCCTACGTCAACGGGCGCTACGTTCCGATGCGCGCGGCGACGGTCCATGTGGAGGACCGGGGCTATCAGTTCGCCGACAGCGTCTACGAGGTCTGCGAGATCAGGGGAGGGCGGCCGATCGACGAGCGCCGCCACATGGCGCGGCTCACGCGTTCGCTCTCTGAATTGCACATTCGCATGCCGATGTCGCTCGCAGCCCTCGGCGTCGTGCTGCGCGAGGTGGTTGCGCGCAATCGGATCGCTTACGGCGTCGTCTACCTGCAGATAACGCGCGGCGTAGCGCGTCGGGACCACGCTTTTCCGGTGCCGGCCGTATCGCCCAGCGTCGTAGTAACCGCGCGTGCACTGAACCAAGCGCGCAATGAAGCACTGGCCGCCAAGGGCATTGCAGTCCTCAGCGTGCCGGATAATCGCTGGGGTCGGGTGGATATCAAGACAACCGGCCTCCTGCCGAACGTACTGGCGCGGCAAGCCGCCATCGAACACGGCGCGCGCGACGCCTGGTTTGTCGATCAGGGCGGCAACGTGACCGAAAGCGCCTCGGGCAATACTTGGATCGTTACGCAGGCCGGCACGGTGGTAACCCGCCCAGCTGATCACGCCATTCTGCGCGGGATCACGCGGACGGTGCTGCTCGAAGCGATCAAAGCGAAGGGCCTTACGGTCGAGGAACGGGCATTCACGCTCAAGGAAGCCTTCGCGGCTCGTGAAGCGTTTATTACTTCGGCGAGCCAGATCGTCATGCCGGTGGTGCAAATCGATGATCGGCCCATCGGCGACGGCAAACCGGGTCCGATCGCGACCGCTTTGCGCCGGGAATTCCATCACTTCGCTGAGCAGGGACAGCCACTTAGCGCAGTTCCTTATGCTCCAAAATGATACTATCAAAACTTAGGCTTGCATCCCCTCGCGTCGTACTTTCTAATGGTCAGCTTGGATCGCTAGCGGGGGTGGCGGGCTTGGAAGCGTGTAGCGTGGGTCGAGCGAAGCACGGCCCGCAGTTGGAGTGACGTTTTTAATGTGGGTTTCGCTTCGCTCGGCCCACCGCATGATCAGGCGCAAGAAAAGACCCGCAGGGTAGGGGCCTGCGGTACAAGAACGGAAACAACGGCCATGGCAGCCGACCGCTCACAAAACCTGCAAGACACTTTCCTTAATCACGTCCGCAAGGCCAAAATTCCGCTCACCATTTTTCTGGTGAACGGGGTCAAGCTCCAGGGCGTGGTGACCTGGTTCGACAATTTCTGCGTGCTGCTGCGCCGCGATGGTCATTCGCAGCTGGTCTACAAGCACGCCATATCGACCATCATGCCGGGTCATCCCGTCCAGCTTTTTGAGGGCGCCGAGGATGCCCCGGCCGGGGAAAAGGTCTGATTGGAGCCGCGCCGTCGCGACACGCGCTCTAATCAGCTGAGCCCCGGCGGCTCGGCAACGGGCCGCGCTTTCGTGATCGAACCGGTACTGCGGCGTGCCGCCGCGCACGCCACTTTGGCCGATCGCGGACCGGACGCGAAGCTCGACGAAGCCGTTGGTCTGGCCCGCGCCATCGATCTCGACGTCGAACAATCCGGCATTGTCATGCTGAGCACCGTGCGGCCGGCGACCTATCTCGGCAAGGGCAAGGTCGAAGAAATTGCCGGGCTGGTGAAGTCCCACGAAACCGGCATCGTTGTCATGGATTGCGCGCTCTCGCCGGTGCAGCAGCGCAATCTGGAGCAGGCGTGGAACGCCAAGGTGCTGGACCGCACCGGGCTTATTCTCGAAATTTTCGGTCGGCGCGCGCGCACCCGTGAAGGGGCGCTGCAGGTCGAACACGCCCATCTGACTTATCAGAAAAGCCGGCTGGTGCGCTCGTGGACCCATCTGGAGCGCCAGCGCGGCGGCTTCGGTTTTCTCGGCGGTCCCGGCGAGACCCAATTGGAAGCCGACCGGCGCATGATCGAGGAGCGTCTCGCCAAGATCGAGGCCGAGCTAACCAAGGTGAAGCGCACCCGCGAACTCCATCGCGAGAGCCGCCGCCGCGTGCCGTACCCAATCGTCGCTCTGGTCGGCTACACCAATGCCGGCAAATCGACGCTGTTCAACACCATGACGAAGGCGCGCGTACTCTCCGCTGATATGCTGTTCTCGACGCTCGATCCGACACTGCGCGCCGTTGCCCTCCCGCACGGCGCCCGCGTCATTCTCTCCGACACCGTCGGGTTCATTTCCGATCTGCCGACCATGCTGATCGCGGCGTTCCGCGCCACGCTTGAGGAAGTGATCGAGGCCGACGTGATCCTGCACGTGCGTGACGTTTCCCACGAGGATGCCGCAGCGCAATTGCAGGACGTGGAGAATATTCTACGTCAGCTCGGCGTCGATCCGCAGCGTGACAGCAACGAAAAACCGGCGCTGCTTGAAGTATGGAACAAGATCGATCGGCTTGACGCCGACGCTCGTGTGCGTCTGCAAAACCTTGCTGAGCGCCGTCCGGCCGACAATCGCCCGGTGCTGGTTTCGGCAGTGACCGGGGAGGGGCTCGATGCACTTGGAGCGGCCATCGAGGCTCGCCTTGCCGCCGGCCGCGTTCTTCTCGAGCTTTGCCTCGACGCCGCCGACGGTGCGGGCTTGAGCTGGCTATACCGGCACACCGAAGTGATCCACAAAGTGATCGACGAAAAATCGGGCCGTATCGCCATGACCGTGCGGGCCGCTCCGGAGCGGGCAGACACCGTGCGGGAAAGATTCGCTCACTAAAGTGTCGGGCCCGGACTTGATCTGAGCGCCACGTAGCCGCGCCGGGCGGCACTTACTCCCGCGCCTTGGCCGCGTCCCAGAGCTTATCCATCTCGGCGAGCGTTGCGTCCTGCGGCGCCTTGCCTTGCGCTGCTAGTGCGCGCTCGATTGCTGCAAAGCGGCGCTCGAATTTTTGATTGGTCTGCCGCAACAGCGCTTCCGGGTCGGCGTGGAGATGGCGCGCGAGATTTACAGCGGCGAACAGGAGATCGCCGACTTCGGCCGCTGCGCTTACGCCGTCGCCGTCGAGCGCAGCTTCGATCTCGTCGGTCTCTTCGCGGATTTTGCGCAGGACCGCGCGCGGATCGTTCCAATCGAAGCCGACCCGGCTCGCCTTGGCTTGAAGCTTCAGAGCGCGGGTGAGGGCGGGTAATGCTACCGGCACGCCTGCCAGCGCGCCTTGCTCGGCCGGCCGGCCGTTGGAGGCTTTTTCCTGTTTCTCCTGGGCCTTAATTTCCTCCCACAAGCCTTTGACCGTCTGCGGATTCTTTGCCTGCTCGCTGCCGAATACATGCGGATGCCGGCGGATCAGCTTGGTGGTGATCGCCTCGACCACGTCGCCGAAATCGAACGCGCCCTGCTCCTGCGCCATACGGGCGTGGAAGACGACCTGCAGCAGCAGATCGCCAAGTTCGTCCTCAAGGTCGGCAAGATCGTTGCGCGCAATGGCATCCGCGACCTCGTAGGCTTCTTCGAGCGTATAGGGTGCGATGGTCGCGAAGTCTTGCTCCAGATCCCACGGGCAGCCGGTCTTGGGCGTCCGCAGTGCCGCCATGATTTCGATCAGCCGGCCGATGTCGCGGGAAGGGGTCATGACGGAGTCTCACAAGGGCAAGCCCGACCCTATCAGACCCCTTGAAGACCCGCGACCAAAGCCTTCGTCGCTTGTGCGTAATTCACGCTTCTAGTGCTTTTCAGCAGCACGGCTTGCTTCGAACAGGAACCAGGTGCGCCGCTCCGTCCCATCGATAAAATTTTCCAAAAGACTGGCGGTAGCAACATCCTCATGTTTTTCCGCGAGCTCATGGCATTCGCGCATCGATGCGGCGATATGCTTATTATCGTTCATCAGCTCGCGCAGCATCTCATGCGCCGGGACGAAGCTCTCATCATTGTCCCTGATGGTCTGCAACTTGGCAACGTGGCCGATCGAACGCAGCGTAGTGCCGCCGATCTTGCGGACGCGTTCGGCGATGTCGTCGGTCGTCGCGAAAATCTGCTCCGACTGCTCATCGAGCAGCAAATGATAATCGCGGAAATGCGGGCCGCTCACATGCCAATGGAAGTTCTTGGTCTTGAGGTAAAGCGCGAAAGCGTCGGCGAGGATTTCATTGAGCTTGGCTGACAGTGCCCGGACGGCTTCTTCGGGAAGATCGGTGGGCGTATCAAGTGCGGGCGCCACCTTGTGGCGCGTATCGACGGCTCGGAGTTTGCTCACGGTGGTCACCTTACAGATGGAGGACGGGACAGAGCGCTGCCGCCTGAGCCCAGTCATCGGAAGCGCAAAGCGACATGTTGCAACGAAAATGCGGGGCTATGGGTTCCCCGCACATGCGATTCGCATAAGAGATATTATGGAACATCTTCGGCAAGCCCATCGAATGCAGGCTCAACATGGGCTGGTACAGTCTTACGCAAAGTCTCGTAGTCGAGATCGGCGTGAAGGTTGGTCAGAATCGCCCGGCGCGGTTTGAGCCGCTCGATCCAGGCCAGCGCGTCGTCGAGAGAGAAATGGCTTGGATGCGGCCGGTAGCGCAGGGCGTCGACAACCCAGATATCGAGGTCGGATAAGGCTGCGATGCTCTCGGGCGGCAAGCCGCTGAGATCGCAAGAATAGGCCATGCGGCCAAAGCGGAAACCGAGCGAGGCGATGTCGCCATGCTCCTGCAGGACCGGTAGCACTTCGATCGGTCCGCCCTGCCCGGCGATGGTGATTGGCTGCCCGGCGACGAGGCGATGCTCGCGCACGATTGGCGGATATTCGCTTCCGGGCGGCGTTTCGAAGCAATAGCCGAACCGGGTGCGGACGACCTTCGCCGTATGCTCGTCGAGATAGACATCGATCAACTGCCGCTGCTTGATGAAATACGCCCGCAGGTCGTCGATGCCGTGGATGTGGTCGGCATGTTCGTGCGTGTAAAGGACGCCGTCGAGGCGATCGACGTCGGCATCGATCAGCTGCTCGCGAAAATCCGGTGAGGTATCGACCAGCACTCTGGTAACGCCGCCGTCTTCCTGGCGCTCAACCAGCAGCGAGGTGCGACGGCGGCGGTTTTTGGGATTGGTCGGATCGCAGGCGCCCCAGCCCAGCGCCGGCCGCGGCACGCCGCCGGATGAGCCACAGCCGAGGATCGTGAACTTCAAGGTCATGCAGCAGCAGCCGCGGGACGCGGCACCTTGCTGAACAAGACGAAGAAGTTTTCCGTAGTCTGACGCGCGATCTCGTCAAAGGAAACGCCGCGCGTTTGCGCGAGCACCTTGGCGGTCTCGACGACAAAAGCCGGCTCGTTGCGTTTGCCGCGATATGGGCTGGGCGCGAGATAGGGCGCATCGGTCTCGACCAGGATGCGGTCGCGCGGCAACTCGGCGGCGATGGTGCGGAGCGCCGTCGAGTTCTTGAACGTCAGAATGCCGGTGAAGGAAATAAAAAGTCCGAGAGCGATCGCGCGCCGGGCGAGATCGCCGCCGCCAGTGAAACAATGCAGTACGGCAGGGAAGGCGCCCTGCCCGGTTTCTTCCTCGAGGATGCGCGCAGTGTCGCCATCGGCGTCGCGCGAATGGATCACAAGCGGTAGTCCAGTCTCGCGCGCCGCCTTGATGTGGATGCGAAATCCGCGCTCCTGGTCTTGCCGCGGGCTGCGGTCGTAATGGTAGTCGAGGCCGGCCTCGCCGATCGCTACCACTTTGGGATGGCGCGTGCGGCTGACGAGATCGGCGGCGGTCACGTCCAATTCTTCGTGTGCATAATGGGGATGCGTGCCGACCGAGCAATAGACGTCGGCAAAGCGATCCGCGATCGCGAGCAGTTCGTTGTGGCGGCAAACCCGCGTCGAGATCGTGACCATCCGTCCAATTCCTGCGGCACGCGCGCGCGCCACCACGGCGTCGAGCTCGTCAGCAAAATCGGGAAAATCGAGGTGGCAATGGCTGTCAACTAACATGTTCTGCAGTATGGCTATTGCGCCGCGCTCTCCGCTGGCTCGACATATCGTGGAAAGACCGCCATGGGCGCCGGAAGCGCGGCGCCGACGGCGATGCGATGTTTGCCGCCGAGGAATGAAAAGTCCCGTTCCGTGGCAGGCACCGCCAGCAGATCCAGTAATTTCGCCGCCGATGCCGGCACGAACGGTTGAGCCAGTATGGCGATCTGCCGCAGCACTTCGGCGGTCACATACAGCACGGTGCCCTGCTTTGCCGGGTCGGTTTTGGCGAGCGCCCAAGGCGCTTCGCCGGCGAAATAGCGGTTCGCCTCTGCGACCACTGCCCACACCGCATTGAGCACCTGATGCAATTGTTGCGTGGCCATAGCCTCGCGCGCCTTTCCGATCATGCCATCGGCGGCAGCGAGGATCGCCTGGTCGGCTATGCTCAAGGCGGCCGGCGCGGGCAGCACGCCGCCAAAGCCGCGGGCCACCATGGTCAGCGAGCGTTGCGCCAAATTGCCGAGATCGTTGGCGAGGTCGGCATTGGTGCGGTTGACGATGGCGTCGTGGCTGTAATTGCCGTCCTGGCCGAAAGGAACCTCGCGCAGAAAAAAATAGCGCAGCGGATCGACGCCGTAAGCTTCGGCGAGCGCAAACGGGTCGATGACGTTTCCGACCGACTTCGACATTTTTTCCCCGCGGTTGAACAGAAACCCATGGGAGAAAATGCGCCGCGGTACGGCAATGCCCGCCGACATCAGAAAAGCCGGCCAGTACACCGCGTGGAACCGCACGATGTCCTTGCCAATGACATGCAGATCGGCCGGCCAATACCGGCGAAATTTCTCACTGTCGGTATCGGGATAGCCGACAGCGGTGATGTAGTTGGTGAGCGCATCGACCCAAACGTACATCACGTGACGGGGATCGGCCGGCACCTTCACGCCCCAGTCGAACGTGGTGCGCGAGATCGAAAGGTCCTGGAGGCCGCTTTTGACGAAACTCACGACCTCGTTGAGCCGTTCGCGCGGCAGCACGTAGTTCGGATCGTTGGCGTAGAGGGCGAGAAGCTTGTCCTCGTAGGCGGACAGCCGGAAGAAATAGCTCTCCTCCTCGACCCATTCGACCGGCGTGCCGTTGGGGCCGAGCCGTTGTCCCTTGTCGTCGAGCCGGGTTTCGCTCTCGTCGTAGTAGGCCTCGTCGCGCACCGAGTACCAGCCGGCATACTTGTCGAGATAAATGTCGCCGTTCGCCTCCATCCGCTCCCAGATCGCCTCCGACGAGCGGTAGTGGCGCGGCTCGGTGGTGCGGATGAAGTCGTCGTTCGAGCAATTGAGCATTTTCACCATGGCCTGGAAGCGCGGCACGTTGCGCTCGACCAGCTGGCGCGGCGTCAGACTCTCTTTGTTTGCCGTCTGCAACATCTTCATCCCGTGCTCGTCGGTGCCGGTGAGGAAGAACACGTCACGGCCGTCAAGTCGCATGAAGCGGGCGATGGCGTCGGTGGCGATCGCTTCGTAGGCGTGGCCGATATGCGGCGGACCGTTCGGGTAGGCAATCGCGGTAGTGATGTAGTAGGGCTTGCCAGCCATCTCATTCTCGCGCCGCAGCTCGGCGCCCTAAACGGGAGGCGCTCTCCAAGTGGTGGCGCCTCAAAAGACCAAAGGCCGGGACAAGCCCGGCCAAGGATGGGGCATAGGTATCAACCGCTCGTCGCCTCCGCAAGCAAGCCGAAGACGCTGAAAACCAGCGGCTTTCGTTCCAGATTGTACTCGGTGGCGTCCCGCGCCGCCTGATTGATCCGCTCCCATGCTCCGGCCAATTGCGCGAGACGGCCGAGATCGCCGCTGCTGCGGTCCAGACGCTGCGACAGCCAGACGTTGACGGTGTCGACGAACGCGGCAAGCGGCTGCGGGTCAACGCCGGCGAGCGCGTCGCCAAGCGCATGGAGCGCGCCAGCGTTGGTTGCAGGCAAGCGATCGAGCTGGTCGAGTGCTTGTTGGCGCAGCGCCAATGCATCCGCGTCGAGAAAAGTCAAAGCGCGCGCGACACTGCCGTCCGCGGCAGCGGCGGCTGCTTCGATATCCGGATCGCTCGCCGATCTGCCAATTGCTGCGGCGAGCGCCGCAGCCACGTCGGTCTGCCGCAAGGGCCGCATGGTCATGACGCTGCAGCGTGAGCGCAACGTCGGCAATACCCGCGCCGCGGAATGACAAACCAGCAGCAACAGCGTGCGCTGCGGTGGTTCTTCAAGCACTTTCAAGAGCGCGTTGGCGCCAAAGCGGTTAAGCTCATCGACGGCGTCGACAATGGCGATGCGCCATCCCCCCTCCGCGGCGGTCGAGCCGAAGAAGCCGATGGTGCGCCGGATGTCTTCCACGGCAATCTGCTGACGCAGAACGCCCTTGTCATTTGGGGTGCGTTCCAAAATCAGCAGATCGCCTTGGGCGCGCGCCGCCATCCGGCGGGCGACAGGATGTGCCGCTTCGACCGCGAGCGAAGTCGCGCCCTGCACTTCGGGCGCCCCCGGGTCTGAATGAGCGAGCACGAAGCGGGCGAACCGATAAGCCAGTGTCGCCTTGCCGATGCCCTTTTGGCCGATGAGCAGGAAGGCATGCGGAACGCGGCGGCTGCGATAGGCGGCAAGCAGCGCGGCTTCGGTTCCTGCGTTGCCGTAAAACGCGCTCGTTGCGGAGGGCAGCGACGCCTCGTCAGGTTCGGTAGCTTGCGGACTCATGAGCCGCATTCTCCAATTCGGCCGGCGCCCTTCCCGGTTCGAGCTTCGCCTGCACGGCATCCCAGATGCGTTGTGCTACAATCTTCTTCGGCGCCTTGGCGTCAATGACGACGCAGCGCTCATTCTCGGCCGCCGCCAGCTCCAGGTAGGCTTCCCGCAGCTTTTCGTGAAAGGCGATATCTTCTGCTTCGAAGCGATCAGCTTTGCCGCCGCGGCGCCGGCCTGCCGCGCGCTTCATTCCTATTTGGGCCGGTACGTCGAGCACGAAAGTAAGGTCGGGCTTTAGATCGCCAATGGACACGCGCTCGAGCGCGGTGATGAGGCGTAGATCGACCGCGCCGAGGACGCCCTGATAGACCCGGGTTGAATCGGCGAAGCGGTCGCAAATCACCCATTTGCCAGCGTCCAGCGCCGGCAGGATGGTTTGCTGCACATGATCATCGCGCGCTGCCGCAAACAGCATCGCCTCGGCGTCGGGGCCCAATGGCTTTGCTGCACCGGACAGCAGCACGTGACGAATGATTTCAGCGCCGGGCGAACCGCCCGGCTCGCGCGTGAGCTGCGTGCGTATTCCAAGCGACGCCAGCCGCAGCGCCAGCAACGAAGCTTGTGTCGACTTGCCAGTCCCCTCGCCGCCTTCGAAGGTAATGAATTTGCCACTCATGCTGGATTGTCCCGCTCGGACCGGCCCCCGCGCGTGCTGATGTAAGCATTGGCGGGCTTCGGCGCGACAAACTCCGATTAAACAGGCTTAGGTCCAATGACTTAGGGTACTAATTTCGACTAAGATACGAAGGCGCGTGCAAATGGCGCGATGCAGCGCCAGAACGTACCAAGGCAGTATTATAGTTTATTCACGCCGGCGCGAAACAGACCGATCATCAATTCAGTCGCCGCGTCCATGGCGCGATGCGACATGCTGCCCGTACCGACGTCCTCGGCGGCCCTGAGCGGCACTTCAAGGGCGAGGCTCTCGCCGCGCCAGACTTTCAGCTTGCCGATGTTTTGCCCCTTACTTACCGGCGCCGGCACCGGCCCGGAATAGATGATGCGAGCGAGCAGGTGTTCGCCGCCGTTGCGCGGCATCATCACACTGATAGTGCCTGGTGCGATCAAAGGAACGTAGCGCGTATCGCCGCCGAAAACTCGCGCCTCGCCGACGGTCTGTCCTTCAGCGAACAGGACCCGCGCCTCGAAGCCGTGGAAACCCCACTCCAGCATCTTGCGCGCTTCCTCGGCCCGCTCCTTATCCGACCTTGCGCCGGTAATCACCACGATCAGTCGCAGATTGTCCTGCACCGCCGATCCCACCAGATTGAACCCGGCTTCGGAGGTTTCGCCGGTCTTGAGTCCGTCCGCTCCGATGCCCATGGCCAGCAAAGGATTGCGGTTGGTTTGGCGGATTTTGTTCCAGGTGAATTCGCGCTCCGAGAAATACGAATAGAAGTCGGGATAAGTCCGCATGATGTGGCGCGCCAAATAAGCGAGCTCACGCGGCGTCACGCGCAGGTTTGGATCCGAATAGCCCGTCGCATTGGTGAAGGTCGATTTCTCCAGCCCGATTTCGCGGGCGCGCTTGGTCAACATTTCGCCGAACGCCGCCTCGTTGCCGGCGATACCCTCTGCAATCGCGATGCACGCGTCATTGGCGGAATCGACAATGATGCCGTGCAGGAGATCGTCCAAACTCACCCGGCTGTGAATGGCCGCAAACATGGTTGAGCCGTGCGACGGCGCCCCGCCCTTGCGCCAGGCGTTTTCGCTGATCACGAACTCCTGGTCGAGTTTCAGGCGGCCTTGCTTGATTTCGTTGAATACGAATTCGAGCGTCATAAGCTTGGCGAGGCTCGCCGGCGGGACCAGCTGATCGCCGCCCTTCTCGAACAGAACGCTGTCACTGTTGGTATCCAGAAGGAGCGCATTGGGCACGCTGGTCTGAAACAGCTCGTCCTTCTTGACATTCATGTTCGAGACGGCGTGAGCAGCAAGCGCGGTCACGACCAACAGCGCGCCGGCTACGGCAGTCGACGCCCATCCAAGCCGGAAAACTTGACGATGCACGGCCGACAAAGCCGCCTCCACTTCTCAGTGCGATAAAACGGAAAGCTCATTCTCACGCGAACTGCGCGTCGCGCGCAAGGTGGCAGCGCGCAACTGCGTCAATGTCGCAGCGACAGCGTTAAAATCAGTAGAGGCCGCGCCCGTTAAGCAACTGGTCGGGGCCGCTGAAGGCACCTGGCTGGGTTGCGTAGGCAACCGGCTGCGCGATTGCCCCGACGGGGATAGATGATACGTCATTCTGGGCCGCGCTGGCCAACCGGGTGTTGCGTGCTGGCACCGGCGCGCGCGGCATCACCGGGACGATAGACGTTGCGGCGAGCTTGACGCCATTGGGCGCCGGTGCCGGCTCGTCCACCCGCAACGTTGCTTCGAGGATCCTGTCGTCGGAACCTTGAAGCGGTGCGCGCCCGACGTACTCGACCCGCACCCAGGCGGTGCCGGCGGCCCGGAAGCCGAGGAGATAAGCTGCCCTGCCCGATACATCGATGATTCGGTTGCCGTGAAACGGTCCGCGATCATTGATGCGGACAATGATGGAACGGCCGTTAGAGAGATTAGTCACGCGTGCGTAGCTCGGCAGTGGCAGGGTCGGATGCGCCGCCGAGATCGCATTGAGATCGAAAACTTCGCCGTTCGCGGTCATACGGCCGTGGAAATCATCGCCGTACCACGAGGCGAGGCCCTCAGCCCGATAGTTGGGATCATCCGTTGGATAATAGGTGCGGCCGGCAACGACATACGGCGCACCGACGCGGTAGACGCCGCCACCCTTGGGCACCGGCTCGCCGTCGTCGACGACGCGCGGGCTTGCCGAAACGCCGTAGCGCGGATCAACGCTACTGGAGCAGTTGGCGAGCGAAAGGCCAATAGCGGCGCAAAGACCGATCGGCGCAAACCGTGACAACGCCACCCGCAGTCGAAGCCGCATAGTCCCCGATCCCCGCCGGCTAGGTATCGAATCCGAGCGTGGTCAGAATGTGGCGAAATTGCGCAGGAGAGGGCTGATAGTGAATGGAGCGTTTGTAATTGCCCGAATAGGGTCAGCGCTCCCCTGTTCGGGCAAATGTGAGCTACATGCCGACTATCGGCACGTTGGCGTACAGCAGGATGAGCAGCACGACGAGACTGCCAAGGAAGGCCCCGAAGGTGACGCGCACAAATATCTGCGAGTGGTCGACAAGTTTCTTCTGAACGTACCCAAGCACTTTCGTTCCGCGTTTCAACATTTGGCAGCGATGCCTTTCTTGACTGTTACGTTTTTTTGGGGGTCGATAGCCGGTGCGAACGCCCGATAAGGCCGCGACTAACCATAGGCTGGTTAAAAAGTCCATACCGCGGAGCAAATCAAAATATGTTTCATAATAATCGAGTTTTGCCCATCGTCATCACGCCGCCATTAATGCGACACAAATAAAAATCGGCGGCCAAATGGCTTTGAAATAAGACTTTTTTAAATTTTGAAAAAATGCGAATTGTTAATGGTTGTTTTTTCACGGCGCAACTGCAGGCGTCCTATTCGGTGTCTGGCATGATCGAAATTGAATTCGCCGCGCGCACTACGGTCGAGCAGTCAACCGTCGGCGTTGACAACCGCGACTGAGCAAACTCGCTGTTCGATTTCGCAGCTCCGTGCAAGACAATTGATGGACATGTCTCGCCTGTCACCAACCTTGTTGCTTCATGCCAGGCGGGCCATGATTTTCGAACCACTTTCTGCTAGACTACGGGCCGCGGTCGACCGGCAGGCGGCGGGCCGATGGCATCGAATTTCCAAGGGAGATGGGGAGCAGTGCTATGAGTGGATCGAAGCTGAAAAGCAGCGCACACGCATTGGCCGTATGGATCGGAGCGGCGGTTCTCTGCCTCGTGTCCGCACCAGCACTGCCCCAACAAGGCTTCCCGCTTCCGTTTTTCCAGCCGACGATGGAGGATGTCGCGCCCGGCGTCGACCACGGCAATTCGGCCAACAACCTCCCGGAAAATTTTCAGCGGCAGGCGGTGTTTTATCGCTCGCAACACCCTCCCGGCACCATCATCGTCGAAACATCAGAGCGTCACCTCTACCTGATCGAGAGTGAGACGCGCGCGCTGCGCTATGGCATCGGGGTCGGCCGCGATGGCTTCACCTGGACCGGCCTGTTGAAGATCACCCGCAAAACCGAGTGGCCGGATTGGCGTCCGCCTGCGGAAATGATCGAGCGCCAGCCCTATCTGCCCCGTTTCATGGCAGGGGGTCCCGGCAATCCGCTTGGCGCCCGCGCCATGTATCTCGGCAACACGGTGTATCGCATCCATGGCACCAATGCGCCTGAGACCATCGGACAAGCCGTTTCCTCCGGCTGCTTTCGCCTGGTAAACGATGACGTTGCCGACTTGTATGACCGGGTGTCCGTCGGTACCCACGTCATCGTGCGGCAGAATTGAACGCCGCGCGTCCCAGCATTGGGGATCGGTACGGGTGTGGACGGTCGTCCTTCCCGCCCATACCGTCTGGTCACTCAACGTCTTAGATGATGCCCTCTTCTTCAGGGACATCAAGATCAGCACGTTGGTCACCGAGCCGGGCACCGTGAAGGCGACCTTCTTGTCGACGAGATTTTCAATCGAATGGAGCGGCGAGCCCTTCTTCGCCATCCAAAGAATATCGGCGATGCTTTACGCCCCGGACCCGATGATGCGCAGCGGCACGCCATTGTTGGTCGCCTCGACCGCCGCCTCCAGCGGCCGCAATCTGTTCTGCACTGGCATGGATATTTTTCACTCCCTGGAAGACTTTCGGATTTCGTTGATCGAAACAATGACACACGTGGGCTGGACGGAGTACCTGTAGTGCTATTCGCGGCGGAACCTACAAATCAATTGCAATGGCGTGATTGCTCTTCATTGCGGCCGCATTAAACTCCCCCCGTCCGATGCTTGAGGTTGGCGGCGGCACGCGCCGGGGCGACCCTTAAGCGGCGGCAGGTAGGGCCAATGGGCACTTTAGAAGATCGTGACACCGACGACGTCGCGGCCCTGCGCGAGCTGGAGAAGAAGGTCCTCTGGCTCGCAAGCTGGACCATTCATAACGCCAACCACCTGCGCGAGAACAACGACGGTCTGAAAGTAGGCGGCCATCAAGCCTCGTCGGCCTCGCTCACTACGATCATGACCGCGCTCTATTTCGCGGTATTGCGGCCGCAGGACCGCGTCGCGGTAAAGCCGCATGCCAGTCCGGTATTCCACGCAATTCAACATCTGCTTGGTAAGCAGACTCGCGAACAGCTGGAAGCCTTCCGCGGCTTTAAAGGCGCACAGAGCTATCCGTCGCGCACCAAGGACGTAGACGACGTGGATTTCTCGACCGGTTCGGTCGGGCTTGGCGTAGCACAGACGCTGTTTTCGTCACTGACGCAGGACTACGTGCGCGCCCATGGCTGGGGCCTTGATCGGCCCGAAGGACGCATGGTGGCGCTGGTAGGCGATGCCGAGCTCGACGAAGGCAATATTTTCGAAGCCCTGCTGGAAGGCTGGAAGCAGGGCCTGCGCAATTGCTGGTGGATCATCGACTACAACAGGCAGAGCCTCGACGCCGTCGTGCGCGAAGGGTTGTGGGAGCGTTACGAGCAGCTTTTCAGGAATTTCGGCTGGAACGTCGTGATCCTAAAATACGGCTCGCTGCAGCAGTCGGCATTCAAGGAGCCCGGTGGCGAAAAGTTGCGTCAGTGGATCGACAATTGCGGCAACCCGCTCTACTCGGCCCTGGTGTTTGCCGGAGGGGCTGCCTGGCGCAAGCGGCTCAACGATGAAATTGGCGATCAGGGCGACGTCAGCCGGCTCATCGACAAGCGCTCCGACGAAGAGCTGGCCGCCTTGATGAATAATCTCGGCGGGCATGACCTGCCGTCATTGCTCGAAGCCTTTCGCGACGCCAACAACGACAGGCCGACTTGTTTCATCACCTACACCATCAAAGGTTTCGGCCTGCCAATGGCCGGACACAAGGACAATCACTCGGGGCTCATGACGCCGCCGCAGATGGAGATATTTCGCCGGGCCATGAGCGTGCGACCCGGCCACGAATGGGATCGGTTCGAGGGCCTGTCGCTGCCGGTGGAGCGGCTGGAGACATTTCTTGATCGCGTTCCGTTTGCGGCGGGCGGCGCACGGAGGTTTAAGGCGCCAGAGATCGAGGTCCCGCCCGAGTTGCCGTCAGCGTTCCAGGCGGTGACGTCAACGCAGACAGGTTTCGGTACGCTCCTCAACGAGATTACCCGCACCGACAGCGATTTCGCGCGCCGCGTCGTCACGACGTCTCCGGATGTGACAGTCTCAACAAATCTCGGCGGCTGGGTGAACCGGCGCGGATTGTTTGCGCGTCAAGCGATGGCCGACACATTCAAGAGCGAGCGTATCCCCTCGACCTTCAATTGGGAATTCTCGCCGAAGGGTCAGCACATCGAACTCGGCATCGCTGAGACGAACCTGTTCATTCTGCTCTCGGCACTCGGCCTGTCGCATTCGATCAATGGCGAACGGCTGCTGCCAATCGGCACATTGTACGATCCATTCGTCGCACGCGGGCTCGATGCGCTCAATTACGCCTGTTATCAGGACGCGCGTTTCATTGTGGTCGGCACACCGTCGGGAATCACGCTGGCGGGAGAAGGCGGCGCGCACCAATCGATCGCGGAACCGCTGATCGGAATGGCCCAAGACGGGCTCGCAAGCTTCGAGCCTGCCTACGCC
Organism: uncultured Alphaproteobacteria bacterium; assembly: GCA_963844545.1. Lineage (GTDB taxonomy): Bacteria > Pseudomonadota > Alphaproteobacteria > Rhizobiales > Xanthobacteraceae > BOG-931. Next base: position 435,280 of record CAWJOX010000004.1, read on the forward strand.
GACGAGCTGGCGGTCATTCTGGCATGGGCGTTTGCGTACATTCAGAAGAGCGGCGGCGAAATATCCGAACAGACCTGGCTGCGAGACGAGACCGGCGGATCGGTCTATCTCCGACTATCGACGCGACCGATCGAGCAGATTGCGCGCGTGATGACGCCGGAACTGCGCCAGCAAATTGTCGATGGCGGCTACTGGCTGCGCAAGCCGGGACCGAATTGTCAGGTAGTCGTTGCTTACACCGGCGCGATTGCACCGGAAGCGATTGCCGCCGTCGGGCTAATGGCCGAAGACCGGCGCGATGTCGGCCTGCTCGCCGTCACCTCGGCCGATCGGCTCAATGCCGGGTGGACGGCCGCACAACGCGCGCGCGAGCGCGGCCTTGTGCATGCGCGCTCGCACATTGAACGGCTGTTCGCCGACGTGCCGCCGCATTGTGGCATCGTCACCGTCTTGGATGGACATCCGGCGACGCTCGCCTGGCTGGGGGCGGTTTCGGGCAATCGTGTACGCCCACTTGGCGTGGAGCATTTCGGCCAGACCGGATCGCTGGCTGATCTGTACCGCTTCTATGGCATTGACGCTAATGCCATCGTCGCCGCCGCACAGGCCATCGCGCCCGGCCGCCCTATCCGGCACCTCAGGGCGCTGCCTCAACCCTGACGCCTTGACGGTGATCGAGCCCAGGTCGTTTTGCCGCAAATGTGGCCGCGCGGGAACGATCACTCGCCCCAAACTTCCCTGGCGGTTTCGACCACCAGCGCGAGCTTCGCAAATTCCTGGTCTTCAGTAAGCAAGTTGCCCAGCAGGGTTGAGGCGAATCCGCATTGCGGGGAGAGCGCGAGCTGGTCCAGGTCGATATATTTCGTGGCCGCATCAATGCGCCGTTTGATATCGTCTTTTCTTTCAAGAGCTCCCTTCTTGCTGGTGAGCAATCCCAACACGACCATTTTGCCTTTTGGTACGAAACGAAGCGGCTCAAATGTGCCGGAGCGTTCATCGTCGTATTCCAGGAAGAACCCATCGACGTTGAGTTCGTTAAACACCGCCTCGGCTACCGGATCGTAGCCACCCGCGGCTACCCAAGCCGAGCGATGATTGCCGCGACAGGTGTGGACACACAACGTCATCCCCGGCGGCTTTTGGGCGATGGAATCGTTGACCAGGCGAATATAGGTCTCATAGAGCTGGTCTTGCGCTCCCGCAGAGGGATTGAGCTTTTTCTGGAAGGAAGGATCGCTCAGGGTCGCGAACATCGTGTCGTCAATTTGCAGATAACTGCAGCCGATGCGGCTAAGCGCCCACAATTCGTCGGTGTAGACCTTGACGAGATCGCGCCAGAAATCCTCCGGCCGGTTGTAGACAGTATCGTCCTCAATGGAGCCAAGCCCGTGCAACATGCTCGGTGACGGGATTGAAAGCTTCGGCGTCGCTTTGGTCACGGTTCGCAGAAATTTAAAATCTTCGGCGAAAATCGGCTCTTTAAGGCAAAGCTTCCCAATGACCTTCGGCAAATCTATTTCATTCTTCACGGAACCCGTTTCATTCTGGAATGGTCGCAACTGCGTCCCGGCCGACGTCACGCCGCCGATGCGGCAGATGAAGTCCATGTGCCAGCTGCGGCGGCGAAATTCGCCGTCGGTTACGGATTTGAGGCCCACGTCCTCCTGACGTTTGACAACGTGCCGAATGGCATCGTCCTCAATACTGCGCAGTTGCGCGGCGGAAATTTCGCCTTTGTCGAAGTCGCTGCGGGCATCGAGCAAATGCTGGGGACGAAGCAGGCTTCCGACGTGGTCCGCACGAAACGGCGGTTTAGTACGTTTGGACATTTACGGCTCCGTGTGGACCTTCCCGCAATTCGGCTGCGCAAGGTTCGCAGCTCGACCGCTCTGCTCGCCCGGTCCTTCTGAGAAGTATTTTCCAGCGGTAGCGCTGAGTTTGTCCTGAGAGCTAAGGACATCAGACGGCGACAGTCACTGCAGATTTTCGCCCGAAAACTTCGGCTGGGGCCTATATGGCGCGTATCGTTCGGTGCAACGCCGCTGCGCGATGATAAACTGGCCACAGATGGAACGTACGAAGCTGACGCGCTGTCTGTCCTCGGAGTTTGGGACAGGGAAGCGAGAGGTGGTGTCGAGAGTTCGCTCCTCGGCGCGGACCAGCGTTGATCATGAGGCCAGCGATCTCTCCGCATGCAAATTACTCAAAAGCGCGACGAGCTCGTTGGTGCGGGAGATGCCGAGTTTCTGATAAGCTCGTTGCCGATAGGTAATGACGCTGGTTCGCCTTATATCGAGCTCAAGCGACGTTCCTTCGATCGTCTTGCCAGCCACCGCGCGCGCACACACTTCGCACTCGCGCGTGCTGAGTTCGGGCGAGCGAAGCTTCAGAAGACGCTCAATGCCCTCGATGTTCAGATGCCGCGGAAAGCTGCGTTGCTGATCGGTCAACGCCTCGTGTTTTTGCGCCGTGGCCAAGAGCAGTCTGGCGAGCGCTGCAAAGTGATTCATCTCGGGAGCGGAAAAGGACGCCTTTCGCGGACCGCGGAATACACTCAGTTGGTACAAATCGAGCCCAATCCACGAAAACAAGCTCACGCGTTCCTGAACGTGCGTCAGCTCGAAGCAGTGCCGGTATTGCGGGTCCTCGATATCATCGATGGCCATTTTCGTTAGCGTGGGTGCGGAAAGCCTCCTGCTCGCGACCTTTACCGAGGGGTCGACGCTGTAACATCGCCCAACAAAGCGGTCGCAATTTTCCTTAGCTGCCGCCTTATCGCGCTTGCTCGCCGTCGCCACGCATTTCAGCGGGCTGCCTGATCGAAAGCGAAACAGCGCCCAATGCTCCGCATTGAGTGCTCGTTCGAGCATTGCGAAGCAGACATCGCCATAAGATTCAGTTCCGACGGAATTGACGACCTCGCATGCATCGCGCGTGCTGAGATTCAAACGTTCGTCCGAACGCGCCGGAGAAACGACGATCATTGGCGCTCTCCTCCCACTGCTGTCGGGCCATTTCGATGGCTTCTAGACTATGTGAACGGACGACCACGATAGCATATTCTATCGTCAGATAACGGTACCTTTGGGTTTTCGATATGAGGAGCTGTCCTGAAATGTCCTTGTCCAACTGCGCATTCAGGAAAGAAAGCCGACGCAAAGGCAAATGATTGCCCAAAACAGCATGTATTCGATGCCCGGGTGTTGCCACCGCCACTTTACGGCATGGGCGCGGGCGATGGCATAGGCGGCGCCGAGTAGCACGATTGTCGCGACGACCGCCCCGGTCCGGGGGTAGAGGCCCGAAATCAACCCGAACGCCGCAACCAGCTCCATGCCAGTCGTCAACAGGACAAACGGGCGCGCCGGTCGAAAGCCGACTTTGTCGAACAGCACCGACGCGCGGCCTATATTGCGCAACTTGGCGATTGTGTGCGGCAAGAAGAACGCTCCGCAGACGATGCGCACTGCGGTTCTTGCGTCGAGAGCTAAATCCAAGGGAGGAACGGTCATCGGGGATAAATTTTGCCGCGTCAGCCCGGCTTGAGTGCAGCGATCCGAAAGCTGTCGTCGAGCACTCTTCTCGCGCTCGCCGCCAGGTGCTCATCGGCCAACCCGGCCTTCTGCATAAGTTCGATCGATTTCGTGAACGCTGCATCGGGAATGGAAAGGTCCAGTGAAAAGACCCGCTTCTCGCGCATGTATTCCAGAGCTTGCCGCGCGTATTTCCCCTCCGCTTGGGTCAGTTCTTTCGTCAAGACCAGAAGCGCTTCGTCATTGGCAGGATCGTTGATCCAACGCGTGCCTTCGATCACGCCCTGAAGAAAGGCAACGATGTGCTCGCGGCGCTTTTCGGCCGCAACGTGATCGACAATGAGGCCGGTGAAGACGATCTCCGGTATGTAGTCGGTCACCTCGCCCAGATTGTTGTAGCCGGCATCCTCGGCCACGAAGTTCAATGGAATGAGTTGTACCGCAGCGTCGATGGTTCCTTCCTGCAAAGCTTTCCAGCGTGCCGGGTGGACGCCGACAACCGCGAACTCGTAGTCGCCTGGATAATTCAAACCGTGGTGCCGCAACATTTCCATCGTATACAACGCTGTGCCTTCGGTCAGCGACGAGGTGCCAAGGCGCGCGCCACGCAGGTCCTCGACCCGGCGAATGCGTGGATTGGCGATCAGCGAGAGCGGCAGTCGGTTGACGTTGCCGGCGATGATCCGCAGATTGCCGCCGTTGGCACAATCGCGGATCGCGCCCTCGGGGGGCGTGATGACGAGGTCGAGTTCGCCGCTCTTGACTGCAGCGGTTGCTTTATCGACGGCACCGAGACGTTTGATGTCGACCGCCAGATTGCGTCGCGTAAACATGCCTTGCCGTTCGGCCGCAATCACCGGCAGCCAATTGAAACCCACCGCGCCGCCGCCTACGCGCAGTGTTGCCACATTCGCCTCGGCTTCGGCGACTGCATTCACTGTTCTCTCCTTGATTGTTTGTTCTGTACGAACTGGTTCTGACGATCGACATCCTTGCGTGCTAGTTCCGCTAAGTCTGTCCTAAATGCTTAGGACATCTTAGCCGCGCACCTGAATGTCATTAGTTCTGACGACATACCGCTTCCCTGTGCCGCGCTATATGGCAATCGCGAAAAAAGCGATCGGGGAGGTTTCCATGCGACGACGCGAATTGCTGAAATATGCCGGCGCGACGGCGCTGGCCGCGCCCTTCATAGCGACCGCAAGAGCGGATACCAGGACTGTCAAGATCGGGGTGGTGGGTGCGAAGACTGGCCCGCTCGCTCCGGGCGCTGCCGCCACGTTTTTCCCGCCGTGGCGGCTGTGGGCTCACCAGGTGAACCAGGCCGGCGGCCTTAAGCTTAAAGACGGCCAACGTAAAGTGGAGCTGATTGAGTACGACGACCATACCCAGCCGCCGGAAGCGATCAAGGCGATCGAACGTCTTGCCACCGTCGATAAGGCTGATTGGATCGTGGGCTTGTATAGCACGGGCTTCAACGTGGCCGCGGTGCCGACCTTCGCGAGGCTTGGCTATCCGCAACTCGCAGTGGCCTGCGTTACCGACTTGGGCGCGGCGCTGGTCAAGAAAAATCCGCGACTGTTCTTCGCCAACGGAACAACCACGCAATACAGCTCGGCCGTGGTTGATGTCCTCAAGAAGCTGCGGGACGGCGGCCAGATGGGCAAGAAAATCGCCATGGTCAACGTGGCGGACGAGTACGGCATTGAATCCGCCAACATCAGCAGGAAGCTCTTTCCCGCAGCCGGCTTCGAACTGGTCTACGACAAATCCTACCCGCTGGGCACGCAGGATTACGCACCGGTGATCAAGGCCGCGAAGGCCAGCAACCCCGATGCCTTCATCGCCTATTCTTATCCGCCTGACACTTTCGGCCTGACCGATCAGGCCAAGATCGAAAACTTCAGCGTCAAGGCCTACTACAATGGTATCGGTTGTGCGTTCGCCGGCTTTGCCGGGAAGTACGGCGCCTCGGCTGAAAATATCATCGGGTTCGGCGGCGTCCCGAACAACGGCAAGACCCGCGCCTTCTTAAAGCTGCACAAGGAGGTCACTGGCGTCGATTCCGACTACAACGCCTGCTTCTACCTGTACGCAAATGGGGAAGTGCTCACGCAGGCGTTCGAGGGAGCCGGTACGGTCGATAAGGATGTAATCACCGCGTACCTGAAAAGCCACACGTTCAAAACCGTGATCAGCGAGATCGACCTCCGCAGCCAGCTGCAAAACATCGCTTACACTGTCGGTCAATGGCAAAACGGATTCTTCCGCTCGGTCGCGGCTGTCGGTGTGCCCGAATCAGAGCTTGTACCGGTCCAAGCGAAAAGCAGCTGGGCGTGACTGAACTGATACGTCACGTTTAGTCGATTCAAGGAACGCGCTCACTGAGTTTTACAAAATCGCTTTGAACCCCTGGTCGGCAATGGCCGGGTGACCTTAACTGCGCCGATCGTGGCCGTGGCCCCAATTATCGGCGGCAAAGCGATTAAGGGCCCGACGGCGAAGATTATGCGTGAGCTCGGTTTCGAGGTCGGCGCCGAAACCGTCGCCAAGCGCTGTGGCGAATCATTGGACGGCTACATCGTCGAGCACCGTGACGCGGCTCTTGCTACAAAACTCCTCATTCCGACAATCGTGACCAATGCCTTGATGGTTTCGCTTGCGGATCGCGAGCACCTGGCGAAAACTGTGCTATCCTTGGCAGATAAGCTGCCTCCATAGCGGAACTCCTAAAGCCGCTGTCATAAAGAAACAGGACAGACGCCACGCCCGCTGCACGGCAAAAAGCGCATGGTGCCTTTCCCGCGTCTGATGGAAGCGCTGAATGGCGAACAATCGGCGAGCGTCGCATCCCGATATTTGGGCGGTTATTCCGGTTAAGGAAACAGTCGTCGCAAAGCAACGGCTGGCAGAAGCCCTATCGCCCCGGCTACGGCAAGACCTGGCGCTCGCCATGTTCCAGGACGTGTTGGAGGCTGTTGCGGCCGTGTCCGAGTTGCACGGGATCGCCGTCGTGACAATAGACCGGAACGCTGCCGACATGGCGCAACGCTGGGGCGCCGAGGTTTGGTCGAATGGCGCGCGCGAGGGTCACACCGGCGCTGTCAACGCGGCGGCACGCCGATTGGCCGCGAACTCATCCACCATGTTGACGATCCCGGGGGATGTGCCGCTCGTATCGCGTATCGATATCAGCCGTGTTTTGGCGGCGCACGCGGCGGCTCCTGCCTTCACGATTGTTCCGGCGTGGGACGAACTCGGGTCAAACACGATCGTCTGCTCGCCAGCTGATGTGGTTCCGCTACGGTTTGGTCCTGACAGCTATTTTCCGCACCTTGCAGCAGCGCGTGCGTGTGGACTGACCCCGACCATCATCCACAATCTCGCCATTGCCCTTGATGTCGACGAGCCGCCCGATCTGACAAGATTTATGAGCAGGCCTTCCGCTACCCGCAGCTGGAAGCTGCTCGACGAACGCCGAGCGGAATGGGACCACGTTTCAGTGGTCCTTGAATCACAATGAGCAGCTTCACTCGCGCCTTAGCCATTGGCCGGGACGGTCGCCGTTTGTCGGACGCCGACGTCTTTGCCCTGCTGGAATATGCAAATGACCTTCCCGCGATCATGAAGGTCGCAGCCGATTTGCGCGATCGCGGCCACGGCGCCGCGGTTTCCTATTCGCGAAAAGTCTTCATTCCGCTCACCCAGCTGTGTCCCGATAGCTGCGGCATGGAAGAGGTGATTGCGTCCTGCGGCAGACGTCCACGCCAGCGGACCACAATCTATGGTGAGGTCGCGGCCGACCGGATCGCCGCCTCCTTCGGCGCCGCGCCGTTGCGGCCGCCGGCGCCGATGCCAATCGCTCAACGAGAACGCGGCCGTCAATAGGCCGATCCACTGCGCGCGGACGTATAAGTCCGGCGATATCGGGAGGAGCAAAATGGATTTTGGCGTTTGCTTGCCGACCAAGGCCAAAAGCTACGAGGTCGTAAAGCGTGCGGAAGAACTCGGCGCTACTCACGCCTGGTTCTACGACACACACTTGCTCAGTGCCGATGTTCTGGTCGCCATGGGTGCGGCGGCGATGAAGACCTCGCGCATCAAGCTGTGCGCCGGCGTTTTTATCCCCTCGAACCGCATAGCGCCGGTCGCCGCCAACGCGCTCGCGACGCTCAACGCGCTAGCGCCGGGTCGCGTGGTGTTCGGCGTATCGACTGGCTACACCGGCCGGCGAACCATGGGTCTCGGCCCAGTGACGCTCGCCCGGCTGGAAAAATACATTGAAGTCGTCGAAGGCTTGCTCAAAGGCAAAACCGTCGAGTGGTCCGAAGAGGGCGGGAGCCACAAGGTCCGCTTTCTCAATCCCGAGCTCGGGCTGATCGATATCAAGGATCCGATCCCGACCTTTGTCTCGGCGTTCGGTCCAAAAGCCCGCGCGCTCACCGCCAAGCTCGGCGCCAACTGGATCGGCAGTTCGAGCTTCCCGCAGCGCGAGCAGGAAGATATCGAAGACATGCACGCCAAGTGGAAAGCGGCCGGGCGCGACGTGAAAAATCTCTACGTGGCGGCCAGTTCCGGCGGCTGCGTGCTGGACGAAGGCGAGCCTGCCGACAGTCCGCGCGCAATGGCACAGGCCGGTCCTTTCGCCGCGATCGCGTTTCACAATCTGGTGGAAGAAGATCAGTTCGGCTCGGTGTTCCCCGTTGGACCGCATTTCCCTTTCAAGGCGGAACTGGAAGCTTATCGCAAGGTATATCAGACCTACGAGCCAGCCGACGCCCGCTATCTCTCCAATCATCGCGGTCACTTAATGTTCGTCCGCCCGGAAGAGAAGCACCTTTCCGACACCGTCGTTCGCGGCCTGACCCTGACTGGCACTCATGCCGAGCTTGTCGACCGGCTCAGGGGCATGCAGGTTCTCGGCTACAAACAAGTCGGTGTGAACATGGTGCCCGGCCAGGAGACCGACATGCTCGAGCGCTGGTCGGCGGTGTTCGCGAAGGTCTGATCGTCGCAAATTAAAGATCGCAGCGCCTTTAGCAAGTTCAGGGAGGATGACATGAGTGTACGTCGCGTGGTCACCGGAACGTCCGGCGGCAAATCGAAGTTCATCTCGGATGGCGGTACGCGCAGAAGCAAAGCTTTCAAGAATATTCCAGGGCAATCGGCGACGTTGGTCTGGTCGACGCCGGCGGTGCCGACCTTGCCGGCCGACGGCGCTGATATCGTCTCCGAGACCAGCACGTATGTTCCCGTCCAGCCGGGCGAAACACGGCTGATGGTCGTGACGTTCGCTCCCGACTCGGTCTTTGCGACCATCGATCCTATGGCCGGCTTTCAGGAATTTGCCGAACATGTTCCCGACTTGGCAGCCGCCATGGAGCCCGACAATCCGGGCATGCACAGGACGCCAACGATCGACTATGAAATCGTTCTGGAGGGTGAGGTTTGGGCAGAGCTTGATGATGGCAAACAAGTCCATCTCAAGCCGCATGACATCATTGTCCAGAATGGAACGCGGCATGCCTGGCGGAATAAGAGTGACAAGCCGGTCAAAATTGCGTTCGTATTGATTGGCGCACAGACAAAAGGCTAGGCGGCGCGAGCCAGATCAAGCAAAAACTCGGGTTCGCAGGAGATGCCGAAGGCGCTTCGCTTTTCGACCCCCTCATCAAGGATACACAACCCGGACTGGGGCGGAATTCCTGGATACGTAGCCACCCATCACGGCCTGCCAGCGCGAGGTAGGAGCCATCCCATAACTTTCTCGTGCGCATCGCGCCGAAATTTATGGTCCGGATCGCGTCGACTGCGATGGAACTCGTTTTGCCGGGTCGCCTTTTCGGCGAACGACACAACCTGTTCTTCGGTGTGTCGCTTGTCCCTCGGAGCGCCATCCATTCCGGTGGCCGGCGACAAAGTCGTCATGGAGCCGACGCTCGATGAGGCGCTCACCGCTCTTTTCGGTACGCCGCAGCCTCAGGCGGCACCCACAGCGCGAGCAACCGTCGCTGCCGCGAAGGCAACGACCGGCCAGTTGGATGCTGGCCAGGCGAGAATGCAGTTCGAGGACGTTGAAAAGGCGCTGCGGCAGGGCAATTGGGACAAGTTCGGCAAAGCGATGGAGGCGCTAAAGCAATTGTTGGCTAATCCGGCAATGTAGTTTTCGAGCCTCAGTTAAAATGCCGCCGTCCAAATGAGAGGATCTTGCTCGAATTGAACCGTCACATTTGGAAGCGTTGATCTAGATCATGATCACGGCTGCGCCGCACGTGTAACGATGCGGTTCAGCAAATGGACATGGCGGAGGAGGCAGTCATTGCCGTGCTCGCAGACCGGTATCTGGAGAAGAGCGCGCAGCCTTCTGGATTCTGTGTATCTTCGCCAGGATCGTATCAAGTGTGCCGGCCAGACGTTGATGCACCAAGGCTGGAACGCCCGCCTTCGTGAATGGAGCCGGGAGTTTCCGTGTTCGAGCCTGAGCGGGGCTTCGAGCAACGGATTGTCTTTTAGATAGATTTGCCCAACCGAAAGATAATTCGCCGCGCGCCAATAGGCATTCATTCTCTCCAGCTGATCTGTAGTCAGGGCGGCGGGCATCTCCTCCAGCGAATCGGGCGGCAGCGTTGCTGGCGCGTCCTCCAGCAGATCGGGCGATAGCGTGGCAGGCATCGGCGGCTCCTTACGGGTTCGTCCATGCGCCACGGACGGATGATCTCAGAGATGTTTGCTTGGGCGGCTCAGCGCCTTGGATCATGTTCAGCGCTGACAAGATTTTAGCCACGATCTCACGCGGCTGCGGTTCGATCGATACGATAATCGGATTTTCATCCGGGCCCGGTTCCTCCAGCGCCTCGAACTGGCTGTGAAGCAGGCTTCGCGGCATGAAATGCTCATGGCGGGTGGCGATGCGGCGCGCGATCAGCGCCTCATCGCCCTTGAGATAGACCAGACGAACGTCGGAGCGATCCCCGATCAGAACATCGCGGTAGCGGCGCTTGAGAGCAGAGCATGCGACAACGGCGCGTCCGCCCGAACGACGGCTGTGATCGATCCAGGCAGCGATCGCAGCCAGCCAGGGCCGACGATCTTCGTCGGTGAGCGGAATGCCGTTGTGCATCTTGTCGACGTTGGCCGCCGGGTGTAGCCAATCGGCATCCTCGAACTCCCATCGCAATTGCGAGGCGAGAAGCGCGCCAATGGTCGACTTACCGCATCCCGAAACCCCCATGATGATCACCGCAGCGGGGCCTGACGGCGCAGTGTTTTTCCTTGGCGGGGTTTGCACGGACATCACGCCGCTCCTGCCAACGCCGCTGAGCGATCAGTGAACCAGTGGAGACGCCCGACCGGGCGAACTACAGCTGCGGGAAGTGTCCGGTCGCCGGCCTGGGCGCGGGCGACGACCTGCCGCTTTTCTTGTCCCGTAACCACGAACGCGACATCGCGGCTGCTGTCGAGCGCCGGATAAGTCAGCGTGATGCGCGCCTCGGCTTTTGCGCCAATGACAGCGACGGCCCACCGTCGCGTTTCTTGCAGCGCCGGCTGACCGGGGAATAATGAGGCGGTGTGTCCGTCCTCTCCGATCCCAAGGAGCGTGACGTCGAAAAGCGGCCGGCCGGAAGCTAGCGCGTCGGCGCCGTAGAAGCGCTTCAGCGTCGTCTCGTAGGCGGCGGCGGCTTCCTCAGGTGATACGCCCTCCGTCGGAACCGCATGGATATTGTGGCCAGGAACCGGTACCCGCGAAAGGAAGGCTTCGCGCGCCATGCGAAAATTGCTGTCGGGATGGTCGTGGGGCACAAACCGTTCATCGCCCCAGAACCAGTGCGAACGATTCCATGGAAAGCGGGAGGCAATCTCCGGAGTCGCGAGATACTCGTAGAGACGTCGGGGCGTCGAGCCGCCTGACAGGCTAACCGCGAAGGCGCGGTCGGTAGCCCGCGCAAGGCCGCAGAGCCATTCGGCGACATCGTGCGCGAGCGTTTCAGCATCAGCGAAAGTCCGGTTCTCGGCCGATGCGATATCGGTCATTGTGCAACAACTTTCATGGGTAGCGTGCTGTTTCGAATTCGTGCGATGGCTTCCGCGTAATCGTCGGAACCGAATATTGCCGATCCGGCGACGATCGCGTTTGCCCCTGCGGCAACGGCCAACGCGGCATTTTCCGCGTTCTCACCGCCATCGACCTCGATCCACGGATCTAGTCTTCGTGAGTTGCAAAGCCGCCGCAGTTCACGGATTTTCGGCAACATCTCCGGGAGGAATTTCTGTCCGCCAAATCCGGGATTGACCGTCATCACGAGGACAATGTCGCAGAGGTGCAGCACGTGCTCGACAAACGCGATGGGACTCGCCGGATTAAGCACCGCACCAGCCTTCTTACCAAGCTCGCGAATTTGCGACAGCGCGCGATGAAGGTGGATCGTCGACGACGGCTCGGCCTGAACGAGCAGATGATCGGCGCCGGCGTTGGCAAAATCGCCGAGATAGCGCTCGGGTTCGATGATCATCAGGTGCACATTGAGCGGCTTCACGGTCGAGCGGCGCACAGCGTTCACGACTGCAGGGCCGAAGGAGATGTTCGGCACGAACCTGCCATCCATAATGTCGATATGAATCCAATTGGCGCCCGCTTGATCGACGGCGCGGACTTCTTCGCCGATCCGCCGCAAGTCAGCGGCAAGAATGGAAGGCGCTACAACGATCGGCTTCATGACGCCCTCGACAGAGCCGAGCTGGCGCGGGGCAAGATGAGCCGCTCGATCGCCTTGGCGAAACCCTCATCGTCATACGAGTTGGTCACCGCGTCGGCCTGCGCCTGCACCTCCGGGCTGGCATTGCCCATTGCGATGCTGAGGCCGCTTTTGCGAAACATCAGCACGTCGTTCGGCATGTCGCCGAGCGTCGCAATCTCGCTGGCCGGGATCGAGAGGAGTTTCGACAGCGTTGTAACGACGGTTCCTTTGTTGGCGTCCGGGTGGGTGATGTCGAGATAGTAGGGTTGCGAACGGGCCGCCGACGCTTTTGCGCCGAGCGCGTCCTGCGCATCCTTTTCGCAGCGCGCGACCAGGTCGTGATCGTCACTCACGCCGACGATCTTGACCGCGCGGCCGAGCACATGTTCGAAATTCTCGACAATGGTCGGAGCGAACTTGACAGTCCATTGCTCTCGCGCGACATGGGGCGCGTTGGGGTCACGGACAAGCCAGTCCTTCCCGCTGTAGACCCACACATCCATGCCATTCTGGAGGATGACCTCCAGCGCGCGCTTTGCGGCGTCGGCGGCAAGCACGTGCTCTGCCATGATGGTCATGTCGGGCTTGACGAAGATTCCGCCGTTGAATCCGGCAATCGGGGTCCTCAAAGCCAACGGTTTGATCAGCATCGCCATGCCACGCGGCGGCCGGCCGCTGGTAATCGCAAAGGCGACGTCTGCGGTGTGAAGGCCCTTCACGGCCGCTGCCGCGCGCGGCGTCAGAATTTTCTCCGCAGTGACGAGCGTGCCGTCGACGTCGGCCAGGACAAGCGAGATTTTCGATGCGGCGCGAGCGGGAACTACCATACGCGCTCTCCTGCTTCCGCCGTCGCAACCCGCGCATGCGAACGGTCGCCGCCGAGGATGAAACGCTCGATCGCGTTGGCGAAGCCATCTTCCTTATTGCTGTCTGTTACGAAATCCGCGGCACGCTGCACCTGTTGGCTGGCATTGCCCATGGCGATGCTAAGGCCACTTTGCTCGAACATCGCGACGTCGTTAGCGCCGTCGCCGATAACGGCGACCTCCGCCAAGGGAATACCCAACAGCTTTGCGATCTCCGATAATGCTACGCCCTTGTTGGCAAGCGGGTGAGTGACGTCGAGGTAGTAGGGTTGGGAACGCGCGACGGTCGCTCGATCGACGAGCGCAGCGCTTAGGTCGCGCTCGCATTGTGCGAGAAGCTCGAAATCCTTGCTGACACCGACGATCTTGGCGGCGGTATCGAGGGCAGGTCCGAAATCTTCGACAATTGTCGGCGGGAACGCCACCGTGCGTTCTTCCAACGCGACATAAGGTCCGTTGGAACGACGCACCTGCCAGTCCTGGCCACTGAAAATCCACACCTCTGCCCCGCGCGCACTGAGCATGTCGACCGCACGTCGAGCGATCTCTGGCAACAGAAGATGTTCGGCGATGACCGCAAGATCGGGAGTTGCCAGCACCCCGCCGTTGAAGCCGCCGACCAGCGTCGTGATGCCAAGGGGCTTGAGCAGCATGCAGAGACCGCGAGGTGGCCGGCTGCTGATAATCGAAAAAATGATTCCGTCAGCGCGCAGCCGTGCCACAGCCGCCCGGGCGCGCACCGTCAACACCTTGTCGTCAGTCACCAACGTGCCATCGACATCCGAAATCACAGCAGAACATTTGAACGGCGATGGGCGCACACGATTCATGACGATCGTCCATCGTTATCGCCGTGGACGTTCCGCCAGCACCGGCCGTCTCGTGCCAAAAGCGCCTCCGCCTCGCTCGGTCCCGAGCTTCCAGCCGGATAGAGCGGCAGATCTGCCGCACCACCCTTGGCCCAAGCGTCGAGCACCGGCTGCACGATGCGCCAAGTCTGCTCCACCATGTCGGCGCGCATGAATAATGTCGGATCGCCGATCATGACGTCATAGATCAGGGTCTCGTATCCGACGTTGGGTTCCTTGGGGAACCAGTCGTCGTAGCGGAAGTCCATTTTGACGGCGGCGAGGTCCACCACGGGCCCCGGACGCTTGACTTCGAACTGCAGGGAGATGCCCTCGTCGGGCGCGATGCGCAGCACCAGCCAATTGGGTCGCAGAGTGTTGACCGGCGTGCCCTGGAACGCCGCGTAAGGCGCCTGCTTAAAGCGGATCGCTATCTCGGTATTCCGTTGCGTCATGTGCTTGCCGGTGCGCAGGTAAAAGGGCACGCCGGCCCAACGCCAGTTGTCGATCTCGAGCCGCATCGCGACATAGGTCTCGACGTTTGAATCCTGCGCTACATTGGGCTCCTGCCGATAGGCCCTCACGCTTTTACCGAGCGTTGTGCCGGCGCTGTACTGGCCGCGAACGACCGCAGCCGGGTTGACGGCAGGGATCGCGGCCAACACCTCGGCCTTCTTTGAACGGATCGCCGCGGCATCGAAGCCGGTGGGTGGCTCCATGGCCACCATCGAAAGCAATGTGAACAGGTGATTGGGAACCATGTCGCGCAACGCGCCGGTCGCCTCGTAGAAACTGCCACGGCCCTCCACGCCCACTGTCTCTGCCGCGGTGATCTGCACGTGATCGATGCGGTCGCGATTCCAGATCGGTTCGAACAGGCCGTTGGCGAAGCGGAACGCCATGATGTTCTGGACCGTGTCCTTTCCGAGAAAATGGTCGATCCGGAAGATCTGGTTCTCGTTCAGAGTGCGCAGGATGTGGGCGTTCAATTCGCGCGCCGAATCCAGGCTGTGCCCGAACGGCTTCTCGATCACAACGCGGCGCCAGAACCGATGCTTGCCGCTCTCGTCTTCGTCCTGCTCGGTAAGCTTTGCCTTGCCCAGCTGCTCGATCACGGCGCCGAACAGCCGATCGGCGACCGCGAGATAGAAGATGGCGTTGCCTCGGGTGCCGTGGGTCTTTTCGGCTTGGTCGAGAGTGCTGCGAAGTTTATCGTACAGCTCGGGTTTCGTGAGATCGCCCTGGATGTAAATCATCTTCTCCGCTAGCCGCTTCCACACATCCTCGTCGATATGGTCGACATCAAACTCGGCGGCGGCGTTGCCGACAAAGCTTGTCAGCATGTCATGAAGCTCGTCACGCCAGCTTTCAGCGGTTCCCTCCGCCCGGGCAACGCCGATCAAGACGAAGTGCTCAGGCAGCACCTTGGTGCGCAACAGATTATAGAGTGCCGGCACCACGAGGCGCTTGGTGAGGTCGCCGGTAGCACCGAAGATCACCATGGCGCAGGGGTCGGCCGGCTTAGCCTCACGGTGCGGCGGGCACGCAATCACCTGCGCAGTCTGCGGCGTCCGGGTCGGAAGTTTATCAAGCATGATGCTACTCGGCGGCGTGCTGTGCCGCCGGCTGCCGCTGCGAATCCTTTTGGCTTTGGTTCCGGGTCGATCGGCTCCTGACCCTCGACGTGGCCGCCGAAGCCGAAGCGCATGGCCGAGAGCATCTTTTCGCCGAAGGTATGTTCCTGCCGCGAACGGAAACGGGCGTAGAGCGCCGAGGAAATTACATCCGCCGGAACCGCTTCCTCGATCGCGGCCTCGACCGTCCAGCGGCCCTCCCCCGAATCCTGGACGAAGCCGGAAAAATCCTTCAACTGTGGATCCTTCGCTAGCGCCGCGGCGCCGAGATCGAGCAGCCAGGATGAGATGACACTGCCGCGCCGCCAAACTTCCGCGATATCAGGCATGTTCAGCGTGAAGCGCTCGTCCTCGGGCAGGTCGCTCGAATCCTTGTTTCGCAGAATATCGAAGCCTTCCGCGTAGGCCTGCATCAATCCGTACTCAATGCCGTTGTGCACCATCTTGACGAAGTGCCCGGCACCGGACGGACCGGCGTGAATATAGCCGCGTTCGGCGCGCGTATCGCCTTTCGAACGCCCGGCTGTGCGCGGGATATCGCCGAGTCCGGGAGCGAGCGCCGAGAAGATCGGATCGAGGTGATCGACCGCCTCTTTGGAACCGCCAATCATCATGCAATAGCCGCGCTCGATGCCCCAGACACCTCCCGACGTGCCGCAATCGACGTAGCGAATTCCTTTTTTAGCCAGCTGTTTTGCCCGACGGATATCGTCCTTGTAGAAGGAATTACCGCCGTCGATGACAATGTCGTCGCGCTCCAACAGGCCACCGAGGCTTTCGACCGTTTCTTCGGTGACCTGGCCGGCCGGCAACATCAGCCAAATCGCGCGCGGCTTTTGCCCGAGCTTTTTGACCACGTCTGCAAGCGACGCGGCAGCCGTGGCGCCGTCCTTTGCCAGCGCCTCGCGCGATTTCACGGAGCGCGCGAATACCACGGTTTGATGTCCCGCTTTCATCAAGCGACGAGACATGTTGCCGCCCATTTTGCCAAGTCCGATCATACCGATCTGCATCTGTGCCACTCCCTATGGGAATTCATTATTCGAACGCCGAATTGATCGCGCGCGCGAGCTCCGCCAATCCCGCGTCAACATCCTTGAGGTGGACGCGCAGCGCGCGGCGGCCGCGTTCGACCAGCACGTCAAGGTCGCCGCTGGCCTGTGCCGCTTTCACCACGCCGAAGCTGTATGAATGACCGGGCACGTCGATATCGGCCGGATCGTCGCAGGTGATCTGCAGGAACACGCCGGAATTCGGGCCGCCCTTGTAAGCCTGCCCCGTCGAATGCTGAAAACGAGGCCCGAAGCCGACGCAGGTGGCGGCGCGGGTTTTGTCGCGGATGCGCGCGCGCATCCCGGTGAGCGCCTGAGTGTGCGACTTGTCGCGTTGAATGTAGGCGAGCAGCGCGACGTAGTCGCCCGCTTTTGTGCCGCCGTGCACGCGGCCGAAATGGCTTTTCATATAGCCGGACAGCGTGTTGTGCCGGCCGAGCTCGGCGGCGTTGCGCCGATCGGCGTAGAGGGCGAGACCGTTCTCACGGAACATCGGCGCCTCCGCCGGCAAGCGATGCGACTTTTCGTAGGCTTCAGTCAGCGCGCGCGTCTTATCCTTGCTTGCTTCCACGTCCGGTTGGTCGAACGGATCGATGCCGATGATCGCGCCGGCCACTGCGGTCGCCATCTCCCAACGGAAAAATTCCTGACCGATGTGCCAAACATCTTTGACGCTGATCCGCGCGACCGGATGGCCGGCGCGCTCCAGCGCTTCCACCGCTTGTCGTTGCGACGGATCAATCTGCCCATCCAACTCCAGGTAGGCGAAGAACCTGTCGCTCCCATAGCGCTCGGGCGTCGTGAGCGGCTCGCCGGCCAGCGGGATCAGCCCGCGTCCGCGCTTGCCGGTGCTCTCGGCGAGAAGCTGCTCCAGCCAGGCGCCGAGATCGGCGATCCGCGGCGAGGCAATGATCGTCACCTTGTCGCGGCCGAACCTAGTTGACGCGACGCCCATGGCGATGCCGAGCTGCACGCCTGGATTCTCCGCCGGCGGCACGTCCGCGCCGCAGGCACGTTCCATCGGCTGCACCGCCTCGAGGATGCGCTTGACGTCGATACCCATCGCCGCAGCCGGCACCAGACCGAACTTCGACAGCACGGAGTAACGGCCGCCGATCGAGGGCACGCCATGGAAGATATGGGCGAAGCGCAGCTCCTTCGCGCGGCGCTCCAGCGAAGAACCTGGATCGGTCACCGCGACGAAATGCTCGCCGGCTTTTTCCTTGCCTCGCACCGCGCCGACGCGGTCGAAGAAATACTCCATGAAAATGTTGGGTTCGAGCGTACTGCCGGATTTGGAGGAAACGATAAACAGCGTCTTGCCGAGATCAACCGCCCGCTCGATCGCCCTGATCTGCGCGGGATCGGTACTGTCGAGCATGTGAAAGCGCGGCCAACCCGACTGCGGCCCGAAAGCCGCGCCCAGAACTTCCGGACCGAGGCTTGAGCCGCCCATGCCGAGCAGGACGAGGTTGGTGAAGCCGCGCTTCTTTATCTCCTCCGCAAAGCCTTGCAGCCGATCAACATCGGCCAGCTCCTCCTCGACGATGGTGAGCCAGCCAAGCCATTTGTCCTCGTCCGTTCCGGTCCACAGAGTCTTGTCACCAGCCCACAGGCGCCGAATGCGGCCGTCTTTGCGCCAGACCTCCATTTCCGCTTCGAACGCGGTCTTTAGCTCGGGCGAGCCCAGCCCGATTGCGAAACCGGCGCGATCGCCCTCGCGCAGCTTACGCCGCCGCCGGGCGATGGCACCGAACAGCTTGTCGAACGAGTCCGCGAATTGCTGCACGCCCTCGATGACCAGCTCTTCCGTGATCTCTTTCAGAGAGATGCCGTGCTGCGCCAGCTCGGAGAGTATCGCGCGGGCGCCTGCAACATCTTGCTCGATGACGTCGGGTGTCGCCTTACCGTGGTCGCGAAATGCGTCCATGGTCGCCGGCGGAATCGTATCTACAGTGTCGCGGCCGATCAGCGCCTCGACATACATTGTATCCTTGTAGGCCGGATCTTTGGTGCTGGTGGAAGCCCAGAGCAGCCGCTGCGTCTTCGCGCCCGCCGCGGCCAGACGCTGCCAGCGCGGGCCTGAGAAAAGCTCTTTGTAGCGAACGTAAGCGAGTTTCGCGTTAGCGATCGCCACCTTGCCGCGGAACCGATCCGCCAGCCGCTTGTCATTGAGCCGGTCCAGCCGCTTGTCGACGGCCGTGTCGATGCGGCTGACGAAGATGCTGGCGACGCTGCCGATTTTAGAAACGTCGCCCCCTGCCCGCGCCAAGTCCTCAAGCCCGGAGATATAAGCTTCGACCACTTGTTCGTAGACGCTTACGGAGAACAGCAAAGTGATGTTGATGTTCAGTCCGCGACCGATCAATTGGCGGATCGCAGGAATGCCGGCGGGGGTCGCCGGCACCTTCACCATCAGGTTTGGACGCTTCACCGCCGCCCAGAGCCGCAACGCTTCGGCCACCGTAGCTTCGGTGTCGTTGGCCAAGTAGGGCGAGCATTCCAAACTGATGTAGCCATCCCGGCCTTGCGTCTCATCGTAAACCGGGCGCAACACATCGGCCGCGCCGTGGATATCGGCAATCGCCAGGTGCTCGTAGATTGCGGAGATGCTGTGGTCGGCCGTGGCCTGGAACTGTTTCAACGCGTCCGCATATTCGTCGCTCTCTCCGATGGCCTTCTCGAAGATCGAGGGGTTCGAGGTAACGCCCTTCAGTCCGTCGCGTTCGATCAGAGTGCGCAATTCGCCCTTCTCGATCAGGCTGCGCTTTAGATAGTCCAGCCAGGGCGACTGACCGCATGCTTCAAGCTGCTTGAGCGGATTCATGCCGTCTGCCTCCTGGACTTGCTTGGACTTCGCTATCTGCTCCTTGGCTGCGGCGAGTACGTTCTCCGGCGTGAAACCGAATTTCGCCATCAGGTCCTTGATCGGGGCGGATGAGCCAAACGTGTGCATGCCGATTTTGGCACCGCCAATACCGACATACCGATCCCAGCCGATCACCGAACCTTCCTCGACCGACACGCGGGCCGTGATGTCGGGCGGCAGCACGCTGTCGCGATAGGCCTGATCCTGCTGTTCGAACAACTCCCAGGACGGCATGCTGACGACGCGCGCCGGAATACCGTCCCGCTGGAGCGTCTCGTAAACCTCGGCGCAGAGCGCAACCGCGCTACCGGTTCCGATCAGGATCACTGCCGGCTCGCCTCTTTCGGCGTCAGCCATGACATAGGCGCCCCGCGCGACACCTGCTGCCGACGCAAAGCGCGTGCGATCGAAGGTTGGAAGCGGTTGGCGGGTCAACACCAGACAGGCGGGCTGATGCTTTAGACCTATTATGACGCGCCATGCTTCGACGACCTCATTGGCGTCGGCAGGTCGCAGTGTAATGAGGCCGGGAATGCTGCGGAGCGCTATGAGCTGTTCGACCGGTTGGTGCGTTGGGCCATCCTGCCCGAGGCCGATCGAATCATGCGTGAACACGAAGACGACCGGAAGCTCCATCAGCGCGCTCAGCCGGATGGCCGGCTTCATGTAGTCGGAAAAGACGAGGAAGGTCGATCCGAAGGCACGAATCTTGGACAGTGCAAGCCCGTTGAGGACCGCGCCCATGGCATGCTCGCGCACGCCGAAATGCAGATTGCGGCCGCCCGGCGTGTCAGCTTCCTGATCGCCGGCGCCCTCGAATGTAAGCCGCGTTTTGGTGGATGGGGCGAGGTCGGCAGAACCGCCGATCAGCCACGGGTAATGCGAGGCAATGGCGTTGAGTACCTTGCCGGACGAGTCGCGCGTGGCAACGCCTTTCGCGTCGGCGGCGAAAACCGGAAGCGCGGCGTCCCAGTTTGGCGGAAGCTCGCGCCGCTGCATGCGCTCGACCTCGTCGGCGAGATCGGGATATTTTTTTCGATAGGACTCAAATTGGGTAAGCCAGGCTTTGTGAAGGCTTTGGCCGCGCTGTCCGATACCGTCCCGGAAGTGCTCGCGCACGCCGTCCGGGACGAGAAACTTGGCGTCCTCGGGCCAGCCATAGCTCCGCTTGGCAAGACGTATCTCCTCTTCGCCGAGCGGCTCGCCGTGGGCCGCGCTGGTGTCCTGCTTGTGCGGCGCGCCGTAGCCGATGTGGCTGTCGACGATGATCAGCGTTGGCACGTCCTTGGTACGGCGGAAAATCTCGATCGCCTCGGCCAACCGCTCCAGATCGTTGACATCGCCGACGTGTTGCACGTTCCAGCCATAGGCAAGGAACCGCGCCGCGACATCGTCGCTGAAGGCCAGATCCGTGTGCCCTTCGATCGTCACGCGGTTGCTGTCGTAGAACCAGCAAAGATTACCGAGCATCTGGTGACCCGCGAGCGAGGCCGCTTCGCTCGATACGCCCTCCATCATGTCGCCGTCGCCGCATACGACATAGACGTCATAGTCGAACATCGTGAAATCCGGCCGGTTGAAGTGCTTTGCCAGCCACCGTCCGGCCAGCGCCATGCCCACGCTGTTGCCGCAGCCTTGGCCGAGGGGGCCGGTTGTCGCTTCGACGCCCGTCGTGAGGTGATATTCGGGATGACCGGGACATTTGCTCCCGAGCTGCCGAAACCGCTTGATATCGTCGAGCGAAACCGCGGGCTCGTCCAGAACGCTCGTAGTTGGCATTCACCGCTTTCACGCCGCTGAGATAAAGTGTCGCGTAGAGCAGCATCGAAGCGTGACCATTGGACAACACGAAGCGATCGCGATTGGGCCAGATCGGATCCTCCGGATTAAACCGCAGAAAATTTTGCCAGATGGTGTAAACCAACGGCGCCAACGCCATCGGCGTGCCCGGATGGCCGGAATTGGCCTGCTGCACGGCGTCCATCGCCAGCGTGCGAATGGTGTTTACGCAAAGCTGATCGAACGCGCCTTCTTGCTGGGTTTCCAAACCCGGTGCCTCGATACGTCGGACCGTCGTCGATTTGGCTGACATGAGCGGCTTCTCGGGGTTTTGGACGATGGATATGCAATCCACCGGTGCAGGGAGAAGCGCCCCTCAGGACAAACCCTTGGATGAGGGGAACGGTTCCAGTCTGAGGCTAATGATTCGCCGTCAGCGCACTCAAAACCTGGTGAATAGCTGGCGGCGAGAAATATTGCCCAGCAAATGGCTCAGGAAAGGAGATCGTTGCAACCGTTGAATTCATAAATCGCGGGGCAGCGTTGTTGGCACGTCCAGACGCGCCACGCCAATTCGATCGTCCGCCATGCCGTAATAGATGTCGAAGCGATCGGGCGCGCCAAGATCGTCGCGCCGATCGATCCCCGTGGGAAATACCACATCGTCGACCGTACCGCGGCATTCCAGCGGGCCCTCAGGACAAAGCACCGGCTTAGACGAGCGATAGATAGTCCTGTTCGGGTGCTCCTTCGACAGCACCATCGCGCCGGCTGAATAGCACATCTTGCGCCCGGTCAGGCCCCCCGGTTGAGGAATGTCGTGTACGCCGTGATAGAGCATCAGCCAGCCATGGCGGCACATTACCGGCGGCGTACCGCCGCCAATTTTGAGGCGCTCCCACCCCGCCTCGGGGCAGGCCAGTCGATGATGTGCGACGAACTCGCCGAGGGGATGCTCATCACCGGTTGCGCTTGCGCGGCAATACGAGATCCAAATGCTTTCTCGATGAATATCCATTGAGCAGGACGCTGATTGGTGCAGCCTTTCTTCCGGACGCGTTCCCGGAAACAGTGGCCGGTGCACGAGCGCAACGGCCGGCTGACCGGAGGGGTCAGGAATCAGCGCAGGAAACACGCTGGCGTCCTTGTTATCCACGTCATCAAAAGCGATGCCATTGTAGGGATGAAAGGTGGCAAGGCCGATTCGACGCCATTGCAGCAAATCATCGGAGATGGCGATTGCGATGCGGGGACCGCGACGCGAAAGCGCCGTGTACGTCATGACGTAATGTTGCAATGGCTCCACATAAGCGATCCGCGGATCCTCGCACCCCCCGCCATTCCTGGACAGTTCGTAGTCGGCCTCCGGCTCCAAGGCCATGCCCATGCGTTCGACACCCGTCGGATCGCCAGAACCGTCGAACAACACACGGGCGATCCCGATGCGAGAAAAATTGCCGCAGGCCACGAGGCGCGGAAAGAGATACAGCTGCCCGTCCCGAGCCCGAATTGCCGCCGGATTGAGGACGCCCTCCACTTCATTCGGGTTGCCGGCCTGCGGCTCCATCATCATGCCGATCCGCTTTAGCTTGAAGTCCCGCACCGGCTGTCCCCGCTTTCCAGACACGCAATAATGGCTTCGATGACGCGTTTGGTTTCGTGCGGATCCCGCACTTCGATGGACACCGCGCCCGCTTGCTTGGCCGGATAGTCATTTCCGCCGGGGAAAACGGCATCGCCAACGAAAATCATATCTTCGATAGCGATGCCAAGCGTCTCATGGAGTTTCCTGACGCCGTAACCCTTGTCGACGCCCGGCTTGGTGACATCGATCGAGGTCGCGCCGCCCAATTGAATTGAAAATTCTGGAATCAACGGTTGGAGAATCGCCTTGATTTTTTTGCGCTTCTTGAAGTCGGAATCCCACGTCTTTTTTTCGTTTAGCGGCGCCTCCTGGCCCAGAGCGGAAAACGTAATCTGGCTACCGCGATCTTCGATCAAGTCTCCCCAGCGCTTTGCGGCTCTAAATCCGGATTGATCGATCGCTTTGTTCAGTCCACGGATGATTCTTTCCTTCTCCTCGGCGCCGAAATCCTCCGAATAGAGATTTTGCCACCCTCCGTCGTAGCGATAGAATTTTGTTCCGCAGGTCGGCAGCAGCGATAAATCCTTCAGACGCTTGTCCTCTGGCAGATAACAAAGCACCTGCTTTTCAAATTGCGCCCATGCTCCTCCGGAGATCACTGCGACTTTAACGACCTCCAGCAGCCGCGCCAGAAGCGTGGCCATCTCCGGGTCGAGGGACGCTTTGCTTTCAGCGAGCGTTCCGTCAAGATCGAATATAACGAGTGTTTTCATGGCTGCTCCGGCACAGCGATATCGAGCAGCGTGATCGGGCCTTCGGGTCGAAAGCGACAAGCGCCCACAGCCGCCGGCAAAAGCACAACCGCGCCTTTCTCTATCGTGAAATCGGCGCCGTCATGTTCGAGACTTCCTACACCTTCAAGACACACCAAAACCCGCGGCTCATCCGGGGCGCCGACCGCGAACGGCGCCTCACCCCGGAGGCGCCACAATCGGAAATGTGAACCATCAAAGAGCCGCTCGCGCATAGCTGGCTGCAGGGTTTCGACCACGGGCGCGATCGGGCAGACCGGGCCCTGCATCAAATCAATGCATGCCAGCGCCTTGGCAACCTGCAGCGCGCGCGGGTGGCCTGTCTTCGGATCGATGTGGTTCCAATCATACAGCCGAAAAGTAACGTCGCTGTTTTCCTGGACCTCGAACACCACGACGCCATCACCGAGCGAGTGAACAACTCCAGCCTCGATAAGAATGCCTTGCCCGCGCCGGGGCGTGAAACTGGTTAGATATTTGTTCGCAGTATGCTCCGAGAGAGCACGTAAGTCCTCTGCGGTCGTGCCGGGCTTTAAGCCGGCGTAAACACGGCTTGCGGGTTCTGCTTCCAGAACGACCCACGCCTCGGTTTTTCCGGTTTCGCCCTCGGGTATCAGATCGGCGTTGCAATCAGACGGATGCACTTGCACGGAGAGCATCTTTTGCACATCGAGGAATTTCAGCAGCAACGGAAATCGGCGGAAACGTCGGGCCAATTTGCCGAGTACGAGCTTCGGCGCCCGTTCAATCAGTTGAGCGATCGTGCGTCCCTTGAGCGGCCCCTCGGCAACGCGGCTGGGGTGCTCGTCGCGATCGCTCAGCAACCAGGCTTCGCCGATCGGTCCATCGCTCGGCAGCGGCGCTTTCAGCCAGTCCGCCAAACGCCGGCCGCCCCATAGCCGGTACTGATAAATCGGCTCGAAGCGCAGCGGGTAGAGTGCTGATTTGGTCATTGCTCTTTTGCCGCACGCGGGGGCAACCCGCCGAGGCAACCACGTCTGTAAGCCTATGCATGCGCGTAGACCCATAGGAGCGAACGCAGACGTCCAGCTCAGCAGCCAACACTTGGCATGCTTTTGCCGACAGAAATCTGAGCAATTTTGACCACTCGCGAGCCGCGCACCGTAAATTAAATGTCTTTGAACAGGCGTCAGCTCGTGATCAGCGTGCCGCCACCCGCTATGGCGGCGGTTCGCCTTGCTGCGCCCAGTGCCACACCGACGGCAAGACAAGCGGCCCATGGAATAACGGTGATTGGATTAGCGGGCTCACAGACGCGCCCCGCTTTCTGCTTCAGGCAACTGAGCGGTGATGCCCATTGAGCCGGACGATCCAAGGTGAGCAATTTTGACCAGATCGCCATCGCCAACGAGTGCATCGAAGGTTGGATACCGGGCGCCCGTCCGCACCTACATCTCCCTTTTTCTCACTACCTCCGATGGGTTGTCGCTCACCAAGGCGTTCATGCGGATCAAAGAGGCAGCTCTTCGCCGTGCCATCGTTCACCTGTTCGAGAAGATGGCCGGCAGCGATTGCACGCGCAAAGAAATCGCAATGATGCATCTGACGCGAACGGGGCTTTCGTGCTAAATTCGTTGTTTAAGCCCAAGGAAGCGCTCGTGCTCCAGACGATATCGCCGCTCATTCTGAAGATTTCGCTCCTTATAGTGATTACTTAGCCCCGACAAGTTGATTTGGTTGAACGCGGATGGCTTCACAGACATTCTGCAGTCAGGGCGAAGCACCGCAAGACTTCCAGCTTGTACACTCCGCCGCTCTTCTTTCAGTGCCAACGCCCTCCACGCCCCGGCCATGTCCAAGAAAGCGCGGCGGTGTTCGTCGCTCTTCGTCTCCGATGCCCAAAGCCAACATCGGTTTGCGTTTGCGTAGCACCAGTTTAGCTTGCCCGGGGGCAGCCGGTTCATACCCTAAGAGCGGACTCAACGTCGACGTTGCGGCACTTCTCATTTGGGCCAGTTGCAAACACTCCGGCCAATTCAATTTCTTACCCGGTAGGGATCGCTACCGTCGGTTAAGAGTGAGCAATTTTGCTCAGACACCACCGACGTAGGAGTTGATGCTCTCGAAAATTCGCTCCCTACACTGACTTTTAGCCATAGTTGGGGCTTTGAAGCGATAACCCCGCCCGGCCATGCCGATATAAAAGACGATCTTGAAGAACCAAAACCCCAAGTTAGTCACATGCCAGTCCGAGGCTCACGGATGGACACAAATCCTCGCCCGCTATCGCTCACCGAGCCCTGTGCGCAGCATTATTGAGCTCGTCATCACAGCCGGGCCGTTTGTTCTGCTCTGGCTTCTAATGTGGGCGACCATCGATATCGGCTACTGGGTCTGCCTGCTGCTCGCCGTGCCGGCTGCGGGCTTTCTCGTGCGGCTGTTCATGATCCAGCATGATTGCGGTCATGGCGCCTTCTTCCATCATCGTCTCGCAAACGACTGGGTCGGCCGTGCGATCGGCGTATTCACGCTCACGCCCTACGACTTCTGGCGACGCACTCACGCCGTTCATCATGCGACTTCGGGCAATCTCGATCGGCGCGGCATCGGCGACATCGACACGCTGACAGTGCACGAGTACCTCGCGCTGTCCCGATGGCGCGGCTTGGTTACCGCGTCTATCGACACCCGATCGTCATGTTCGGCTTGGGCCCGGCATATTTGTTTATCCTGCAGCACCGGCTGCCAGTCGGCCTGATGCGTGCTGGCTGGCGGCCCTGGCTCAGCACCATGGCGACCAATGTCGCCATCGCGGCTGTCGTCGCCGCCATGATATGGCTGGTCGGCGTCGTTCCGTTCCTGCTGGTGCATCTGCCGATCATGCTGCTGGCGGCTTCGGTCGGTGTCTGGCTGTTCTATGTCCAGCACCAATTCGAGGATACCGAATGGGCTCGTGACGGCGTTTGGAACCTGCAGGAAGCGGCGCTTCACGGCAGCTCGTATTATGATCTGCCGGGCGTCCTGCGCTGGTTCACCGCCAATATCGGCATTCATCACGTCCATCATCTGTGCAGCCGGATACCTTACTACCGACTGCCGCAGGTGCTGCGCGATTACCCGGAACTGGGCTCCATCGGTCGACTTACGTTAAGCCAGAGTTTCAGGTGTGTGCGGCTGGTGCTCTGGGACGAAGATCAGCAGCGACTCGTCTCTTTCCATGAGGTGCGTCAGCGTGATGGCCTGATTTGACGGCGAAGGAGGGCGCCGCCCGGGTGTCCGTTGGCTCGCCTCGGCGAAAGGAAATCATGTGGCTAGCCAAGAAATGCCACCAGAAGCAGGGGCTTCGTCGACGTGTCCTATTTGCGGAACGGAAATGGTCATTATCCGCATCACACCAATTCTGTTCGGCCGGGAGTTCGAAGATCTCACGCTCGCATGTAAGAAGTGCCGTTCTGCGAAAAAACTTAGGATCAAGCGCGTTTGAAGATCTGATCGAGCGGCGGAAATCCGTCGCGCCGGCTCATACTTCCGACTTGGTGGCCATTTCCGCAAAGCCCCCAAAAGCCGACATCCGCTTGCGCCGCGATATCCATCGCTGGGCGCCATGAGGCGCCGCGCACCGAAATCCGCGGCCGGTTCGACCACGTCTTTTGGAGCGACCATGGCTCGTTGCGACGACACGGGGTGGTATGGCTTAGATGCGTCCTCAGACGCCAATCAGACTTGCGGAAGGGAGCTATCTCGAAGGCGTTCTTCGAGATCTCAACCTCGCTGCACATGCGTCTGGTGGGCAGACAGACATCGATGGAGTGTTGAACATGGCGCCTCATGATCCGAAGACCAAGGTCGTGCTG
>CAWJOX010000005.1:0-80284 GCA_963844545.1 uncultured Alphaproteobacteria bacterium
CGCACGCGCTTTCCGGTGGCGTGATAGATCGCGTTGGCGATCGCTGCCGCCACGCCGACAATGCCAATCTCGCCGACTCCCTTGATGCCCAGCGGATTGACCATGTCGTCGGGCTCGTCGACGAAGATGACCTCGATGTCGTGGACGTCGGCGTTTACCGGCACATGGTATTCGGCGATGTTCGCGTTCATGACCCGGCCGAAATTGTGATCGACCAGCGTCTCCTCGTGCAGCGCCATGCCGATGCCCCAAACTACGCTGCCCATGATCTGACTGTGCGCGGTCTTGGTGTTCAGGATGCGGCCGGCCGCGACCGCGTTGACGACGCGGGTGACGCGGATAACGCCGAGTTGCTCGTCAATTTTCACCTCTGCGAAGATCGCCGAGTGTGTGTTGCGCGCGTGCGAGCCGTTGTCTTTGAAACGGTTGGTACTTTCGCGCTCGATGCGGTCGAGGCTACCGTGCCGCATCGCGTCCGCGACGGATACGGAGCGATGTGGCTTCGTGCTCTCTACAAGCCTGCCGTCTGCGAGAATAACGCCGTCGGGCTTCGCGGACGCAAGCGGCGAATTCGGCATCTTTTTCGCTAGCCGCAACAGCTCCTTGCGCAGTGCATCGGCAGTCTTCGCTATCGCGTGCGACACCGACGCCGCTGTCCACGAACCACCCTCGACCGGAGCGTGCGGGAGCGTCGAATCGCCAAGCCTGACTGTGATGTTGTCGAGCGGCAGGCCAAGCAGGTCTGCGGCCACTTGTGCCATGATCGTATAGGTGCCGGTGCCGATGTCGGAGAACGCGCACGCGACCTCGGCGTGTCCATTCGCCGTCAGCACGATGCGGACGGCGGTCTCCATCTGCAGCGCCTCCCAGATGCCCGTCGCCATGCCCCAGCCGACCAGTTCGCCGCCATCGCGCATCGATCGCGGTTCGGGGTTGCGTTTGTCCCAGCCGAACGCTTCCGCACCCTGCCGATAACATTCACGCAGTTTCTTGCTGGTGTACGGAACGTCGTCGTTCTGATCGCGATCGGAATGGCAGCGCAGACGCAGCTCAAGCGGATCGAGCTTTAATGCAACGGCGAGTTCGTCCATCGCGCATTCGAGCGCATAGATACCCGTGGCCGCGCCCGGCGCCCGCATGTCCGCGGGTGTGGGGAGATCGAGCCGCGCGAGCCGGTGGACATATTTAGCGTTCGCGCTTTTGTAAAGCTGGCCCGACCAGGCGGTATCGTTTCGGGAAAAGTCTTCGTACTGCGACGTGACTGCAATCGCCTCGTGGATGATCGCATCAAGCGTGCCACCGGTTTTCGCGCCCAGAGCGAGGTGCTCGATCGTGGCCGGGCGATAACCGAGCGCGTACATCTGCTGGCGGGTCAGGACGAGACGGACCGAACGCTCCAGCGCCAGCGACGCCAGTACCGCCAGCGCCACCTGATATTGGGGGCGAAGCCCGGCGCCGAAGCCCCCGCCCATGTAGGGCGACATAACGCGCACGGTCTCAGGCTTCATCCTGAACGCGCTGCACAGATAGCGCTGCACGTTCTGCACACCTTGCGTCTTGTCGTAGACTGTGAGCTTGCCGTTGCCCTCCCATACGACGGTCGAAGCGAACAACTCCATCGGATTGTGATGTTCGGTGGGTATGAAATATTCTGCCTCGTGTCGTACTGCCGCGGACGCATAGGCTTTGGCGGCGTTGCCGCGCGGTTTTTGGGGCTTGTTGACGACGACCGCCTTGTCGCGCCGCGTCTGAAGATCGGAAACGAAGGCCTCCTCCTCGTATTCGATGTGCACCAGGCTCGCCGCGAAGCGCGCCAACTCCCACTCCTCGGCAAGCACCAGGGCGACAGGTTGCCCGCTGAACACGATCTTGTTGTCGTAGAGCGGACGGAACGGAGAGCCGCGTTCCGGCGCCACATCGTCCTTGAACGCGGCCGCCTTGTTGGCCATGCGCGGCCGATTCTCGTGCGTGAGCACGGTGAGTACGCCTTCGACGCGCAACGCGTCGCTGGCGCCGATGCGTGCGATGCGACCCTTGGCGATCGTCGACTGGACGACACTGCCGAAGGCGAGGTCTGCCGCGCTGAATTCGCCGGCGTATTTCGCCGCCCCGGTAACTTTGGCAGGGCCGTCGATGCGCGAAGTCGGTGTGCCGATGTAAGCGGTCACGGCATTCACCGAATTTTCTTGCTGGATTGTGACTGCGGTGTCGCGTTCGCAGCCTGACTCAACGCGCGGACGATGCCGCGGCGCGCCAAATCAATCTTGAACGCGTTGTGGGCGTAGCCCTTAGCCTCGCGCAGCAGCAGCTCAGCCGCACGTGCAAACGCCGCCGGGTTGGCGGGCCCACCGAGCAACGCCGCTTCGGCCGCCGGATCACGCCACGGCTTGTGGGCGACGCCGCCAAGCGCCAAGCGCGCTTCTTTGATCGTGTCGCCTTCCAACTCCAGCGCGGCTGCGATCGAGACCAGGGCGAACGCATAGGAGAGGCGATCGCGGATCTTGAGGTACGAATAATTGGTCGCAAAGCCTCGAACCGGAAGCTCGACCGCGGTGATGAGTTCATTCTGGCCCAGATTGGTGTCGCGGTGCGGCGTATCGCCGGGCAGACGATGAAAATCGGTAAAAGCAATTGTCCGCTCGCCCGCTGGACCGGCGACGTGCACTGTTGCGTCGAGTGCGGCGAGCGCTACGCACATATCTGAGGGATGGGTCGCAATGCAGGAGTCGCTCGCGCCAAGGATCGCATGCATGCGGTTAAGGCCGTTGCGCGCCGAGCAGCCGCTGCCCGGCTCGCGTTTATTGCAAGGCGTGGCGGTGTCATAGAAGTAGTAGCAGCGCGTGCGCTGCAGCAGATTGCCACCCGTTGACGCCATGTTGCGCAGTTGCGCCGATGCACCCGCGAGTATTGCGCTGCCAAGCAGCGGATAGCGCTGCACGATCAGCGGGTGATAGGCGAGATCGGAATTCGGCACCAAAGCACCGATCCGCAATCCTCCCTCCGCCGTCTCATTGATGGAATTAAGCGGCAAACGCGAGATGTCGATCAGCCGGGACGGCCGTTCTACATCCTCCTTCATCAAGTCGAGCAGATTGGTACCGCCGGCGATGAATTTCGCCGCCGGATCTGCCGCAATCAGCCGCACCGCGTCGGCAACGTCGTCGGCCCGGGAATACTGGAAATTAATCATGGCTTACCATCGCCTGCTGAATTGCCGCGACGATGTTGGGATATGCGCCGCATCGGCAGATGTTGCCGCTCATGAGTTCGCGAATTTCGTCAGGGGTTTTCGCTTTCCCTTCGGCAATCAGGCCCGCCGCCGAGCAGATTTGTCCCGGGGTGCAGTATCCACACTGAAACGCGTCGTGTTCGATGAAGGCCTGTTGTAGCGGATGAAGCCGGCCGTCGATTGCGAGGCCTTCGATGGTGGTGACTTTGGCTCCGTCCTTCATCACCGCGAGGGTCAGGCAGGAATTGATCCGTCGCCCGTCTACCAGCACCGTGCACGCGCCACACTGGCCGTGATCGCAGCCCTTTTTCGTCCCGGTTAGGTCGAGATGGTCACGCAGCGCGTCAAGCAGCGTCGTCCATGGCGCGACCATGAGCTTCGTATCGAGGCCGTTGACGGTCAGCGATATTGGAATCTTTTCCGGCGCCCGGATGGTCTCTCCAATTGGCCGCGCGGCGGGTCTTCGTGCCATTTGCACCTCCGCTCAGTCTTGTACCCAACTATCGGACTGCTGACGTCGCACGCGGTCATGTACACGTGCGGCGCAATCGGTGGCTTGCCCGGCCCCACCCTATATAATGGCGGAAAGTCATGGTGGTTGCGTGTCGGGATCGTCAAACAAGCGCAAGCCAGCTCTATCCCGCTGGCCGGGCGTTGATTTTCCCACCCTGACGCCACACATATGCAAACCAAAGCTGGAGGGGATGCCCCATGGCCCGTGACGTGGCCCGCGATTGGATGTGGTCGGAAGCGTGCGAGATGCTCTCGCGTGCCGAGCGGATGCATCGCGAGTTGTTCCGGCCTGCCGGCACGCAGGCCCGGCAGCCGGCCTGGGAACCGCCGGTCGATATTTTGGAGACGGAGTTTGAGGTTTTGGCGCTGGTCGCATTGCCCGGCGTTGACGCTGAAAAGGTGGAAGCCGCCATCGAAGACGGCGAACTGGTGATCGCCGGGACACGAGTCTATCCGGCTGCCCTGCGCACCGCCATTATTCATCGGCTTGAGCTGCCGCAAGGTCGCTTTTACCGGCGGCTGCGGCTGCCGGCCGGCCGCTACAGCAGCGTTCGCCACGCCGTCAGCGATGGCTGCCTGGTGATCACCTTGCAGAAAGCGGGGATGAGCCGTGGCTGAGACTGAAATGCTCGCAAAGACAAATACGACCGACGGCGGCAGCACGCTGCCGCCACTGCCCGCCGACGCGCTCATCATCGTGCCGGTGCGCAATACCGTGCTGTTTCCCGGCCTGGTTCTGCCGATCACGCTCGGCCGGCCGAAGTCCATTGCTGGCGCACAACAGGCGGTGCGCGATCAGCGCCAAGTCGGAATCCTGTTGCAGCGCGATGCCGAGGTCGCCGATCCGACGCCGATCGACATGCATCGCATGGGTACGCTTGCCAATATCGTGCGCTACATCACCGCGCCGGATGGCTCGCATCACTTGGTCTGCCAAGGCGTGCAACGGTTCCAGATCGTCGAATATCTCAGCGGCTGGCCGTTCTTCGTCGCCCGCGTGCTCCAGATTCCTGAACCCGAGACGAGCTCGGCGGAGGTCGAAGCGCGGTTCGTCAATCTGAAGGCGCAGACGCTGGAAGCAATTCAATTGCTGCCGCAGGCGCCGCCCGAGCTTCTGGCCGCGGTCCAGTCGATCGAGGGTCCGTCCGCGCTTGCGGATCTCGCCATCGCCTACATGGACGTGAAGCCGGAAGAGAAGCAGGAGATCCTGGAGACGGTCGATATTTCGGCGCGCATGGACAAGGTGCTGCGTCTGTTGTCGCACCGCATCGAAGTGCTGCGGCTGTCGCAGGAGATCGGTCGGCAGACCAAGACCGCGCTCGACGAGCGCCAACGCGAGGCGTTGCTGCGCGAGCAGATGGCTGCCATCCAGCGCCAATTGGGCGAAGGCGAGGAGGGCAAAGCGGCCGAAATGGCCGAGCTCGACAAGGCCATCACCAACGCGAAGATGCCGAAGGAGGTCGAGGAGCAGGCGCGCAAGGAATTGCGCCGGCTGCAACGCATGCCGGAAGCGGCCGGCGAATACGGCATGGTGCGCAGCTATCTCGATTGGCTGATCGAACTTCCTTGGGCGCTGCCCGAGGAGAAGCCGATCGACATCGGGCAGGCGCGGCGTATCCTCGACGAGGACCACTACGATCTCGACAAGATCAAGCGCCGGATCATCGAATATCTCGCCGTGCGCAAGCTCGCGCCGCAGGGCAAGGCGCCGATCCTGTGCTTCGTCGGGCCGCCCGGCGTCGGCAAAACCTCGCTCGGCCAGTCGATTGCGCGCGCCATGGACCGCAAGTTCGTGCGCGTGAGTCTCGGCGGCGTGCACGACGAAGCTGAAATCCGCGGCCATCGGCGTACATACATCGGCGCGCTGCCGGGCAACATCATCCAGGCGATCCGCAAGACCGGCTCGCGCAACTGCGTGATGATGCTCGACGAGATCGACAAGCTCGGCGCCGGCATCCAGGGCGATCCGGGCGCGGCGCTGCTGGAAGTGCTCGACCCGGAGCAGAACAACACGTTCCGCGACAACTACCTCGCCGTGCCGTTCGATCTGAGCCGGGTGGTGTTCATCACCACGGCCAACATGCTCGACACAATTCCTGGGCCGCTGCGCGACCGCATGGAGATCATCAGCCTTGCCGGCTATACCGCCGACGAGAAGCTCGAGATCGCCCACCGCTATTTGGTGAAGCGCCAGATGGAGGCGAACGGGCTGAAAGCCGGCCAGGTCGAGATCGGCGACGATGTGCTGCGCGACATCATCCAGAACTACACCCGTGAAGCGGGCGTGCGCAGTCTGGAACGGCTGATCGGCCAGGCGCTGCGCAACGCCGCGGTGCGCATTGCCGAAGGCCAAAGCGGTCCGATCCGGATCGCGCGCGAAGATCTGGTCGCGATCCTCGGCGCGCCGAAGTTCGAGAGCGAGACGGCGATGCGTACCAGTGTGCCCGGCGTCGCGACCGGTCTCGCCTGGACCCCGGTTGGCGGCGATATCCTGTTCATCGAGGCCACCCGTACTCCTGGCTCCGGCCGGCTGATCCTCACCGGCCAGCTCGGCGACGTGATGAAGGAAAGCGCCCAGGCCGCGCTCTCGATCGT
The DNA here is from genome assembly GCA_963844545.1 of uncultured Alphaproteobacteria bacterium. Classification (GTDB taxonomy): domain Bacteria; phylum Pseudomonadota; class Alphaproteobacteria; order Rhizobiales; family Xanthobacteraceae; genus BOG-931. The sequence continues at coordinate 6,338 of CAWJOX010000005.1, forward strand.
CAAAAACCGTGCCTCGGCGCTCGGCATCAATGCGAGCCTCTTCGAGAAGAGCGACATCCATGTCCACGTGCCGGCCGGCGCGACCCCGAAGGACGGACCGAGCGCGGGCGTCGCTATGTTTATGGCGCTGACGTCATTGATGACCGACCGGACCATACGCAGCGACACGGCGATGACGGGTGAGATCAGCCTGCGCGGCCTGGTGCTGCCGGTCGGTGGTATCAAGGAAAAAGTCCTGGCTGCCTACAGCGCCGGGATCAAGCGAGTGATGCTGCCGGCGCGCAATCGCCGGGACTACGACGACATCCCCGAAATCGCCCGCCGTGAGATGGAGTTTATCTGGCTCGAACGGGTTGAGGAGGCGGTTGCGGCGGCGCTTGAGCCGAAGAAGCCGGCGGACGCTCCCGCGTCTGTGCCGCAATTGGCGGACGCTGACGCTTAAGCCTTTCTTCCCGGCTCAGCGGGCAAGATAGTCAGGGCTCATCTGCCACGTGGGCACGCAGCGTGCCGATGCCACTGATTTCGACTTCGAGCACATCGCCGGCCGTCATCCATAACGGCGGCTGGCGGCTGTGCCCGACGCCTTGCGGCGTTCCGGTGGCTATCACGTCGCCGGCGGAAAGCGCAGTGAACGCGGAGCAGAACGCGATGATCTCGGGAATTGAATGAATCATCAGCCCGGTCGATGACCGCTGGACCTCCATGCTGTTGAGCTGCGTCGTCAGCGTCAGCCGGGCCGGATCGGGAATTTCGTCGGCGGTGACAATCCATGGTCCGAGCGGCCCGGTGCCGGGAAAGTTCTTGCCGGACGTGACGGAAAATTTCTGGTAATCGCGGACGCTCCCGTCGACAAAACAGGTGTAGCCCGCGACGTGGTCGAGCGCTCGTTCGACACTGATATGGCGGCCAGATCGGCCGATCACCACGGCAAGCTCGCCCTCGAAATCGAACGCGCGAGAGACGCGGGGGCGAATCATTTTGCCTTCGTGGCCGATGAGCGTATCGGCGAAGCGTGCGAACATGGCAGGGGCTTTCGGTAGCTCCCGCCCGGTCTCGGCGGCATGCGCGCGGTAATTGATGCCGGCGCACAGGATTTTTTCGGGACGCGGAATTGCCGGCTGGAATTTTATCTCGTCGAGCGTTTGGTCGGGCTTCTCGTGCGCTGCAATCTCCCGCATCCGCTCGATCGCCCCCGCGGCAAGCGCGTCGCGGAGCGTATCGTATCCGAGGCGATCATTCATGGTCACAACGCCGCCGTCGCGGAGTGCGCCGTACAACGCCTTGCCGTCCAAAGTGAAACTCAATAGCTTCATCACCGATCTCCACGTCGCGCCTTAAAGTCCCGGCTGGCGGCCCACGCTTACCGGCAAAACGGTTGTGCAAGAAAAAAGCCGGTAGGGAATGACCCCAATGAATATCAACGTCAGCCGAAAGGCCATCGCGGAAGCAACCGAGAAGCTCAAGAATTGGGGCCGCTGGGGCAAGGACGATCAGATCGGCACGCTCAACCACGTCACGCCGGAGGATATCGTGCGGGCGGCCGGATTGATCCGCACCGGCAAGGTCTTCGCGCTCGGAATTCCGCTCGACCGCCACGGCCCGCAGACCGGCCTGTTCGGAGGTCGCTGGAATCCCATCCACACCATGCTGGCTACCGGCACCGATGCGGTCGCCGGCCGCCAGGACAAAGTGCCGAACATCCGCTACGCCGACGACGCCATCAACCTGCCGGTGCAATGCGCGACCCATTGGGATTCGCTGGGCCACATCTTTTACGAAGACAAGATGTACAACGGCTTCGATGCGCGCGAGGTCGACTGCAACGGTCTCGGCAAGCTCGGCATCGAGCACGCCAAGAACAAGATGGTCGGCCGCGGCGTGCTGCTCGATATCGCGCGCTTTCGTGGCGTCGACTGGCTCAAGGACGGCGAAGCGATCTCCAACGACGAGCTCGACACGTGTGCCAAGGACGAGAATGTCGAGATCCGGCGCGGTGATTTCGTGATCCTGCGCACCGGCCAGATGGAACGGTGCATGGCGGAGAAAAATTGGGGCACCTACGCCGGCGGCAGCGCGCCAGGGGTGCGGTTCGAGAATTGTTACTGGTGCCAGGACAAACAGATTGCCGCCATCTGCTCCGACACCTGGGGCGTCGAAGTGCGGCCCAACGAAACGATGGAAGTCAATCAGCCTTGGCACTGGGTCGTGATCCCGGCCATGGGGCTGACCATGGGCGAAATGTTCTACGTCAAGGAGCTGGCGGAGGACTGCGAGGCTGACGGCAGCTATGAGTTCTTTTTCTGCGGATCGCCGCTCATCATCACCGGCGGCACCGGCTCGCCGCTCAATCCGCAAGCGATCAAATAACTACACTTTCCTCCCCGCGCTGCGCGGGGGTGGCTCGGGCGCGTCAGCGCCGCGAGAACGGTTGCGCGCGACTTGAAGGCGCCATTCGCGCGGCGGTAGACACCCCGCGCACTGAGCCATACGCTGCACCGGGCTGGCCGTTCCGCGAAACGGTCAGCTGGGTGAGCCGATCGGTCCGAAGATCGCCGCCCATTTCGGCCGAGCCGGGCCGCAGGGAGGAAGCAAACATGAAGCGAAGTAGCGATCGGATTCTTACCACGCATGTCGGCAGCCTGCCGCGGCCGGATGATCTAATGGAGCTTTACCGGGACAACGCGCCGGACGGTAAGCTCCAGCCGCGTTTGAAATCGGCGATTGCGGATGTTGTCCGCCAGCAGGTCAAGTGCGGCATCGACGTCGTCAACGACGGCGAGTTCGGCAAGGCGATGCGGCGATCAACGGATTTCGGTGCGTGGTGGTCCTATGTCTACGATCGCCTCGGCGGTTTTGAGGTGCGGGAAGAGCAGGCCAAGAAGGGGCGCGGGGCGTGGACGTTTGGCAGCAAGGAGCGCAAGGAATTCGCCAGGTTCTATGCTGAAGACGGCGGCATGGGCAGCGCCGGCGCGGCCGGCAGCTCCAGCTCCCGCATGTTCGGGCTCACCTGCACCGGCCCGATCAAATTTACCGGTCACGCCCTGGTCCAGCACGATATCGCGAACCTTAAATCCGCCTTGGCAGGCGCTGGCGCCGAAGAAGCTTTCGTGACGGCGGTGTCGCCGGCGACCATGCAAATCCTGCCGAACGAGTATTACAAAAGTCAGGAGGACTACACCTGGGCGCTGGCCGAAGCGATCCGCGAAGAATACAAAGCTATCGTCGACGCGGGCTTCGTCCTGCAGATCGACGATCCCGCTTTGGTCGATATCTGGGACTGGTGGTTCTCGGTCAACGGCGACATGGCCGGCTACCGGAAATGGGCCGAATTCCAGGTCGAGGCGGTGAACCACGCCCTGAAGGGCATTCCCGAAGACCGAGTTCGCTTCCACATTTGCTGGGGCAGCTGGCACGGCCCGCATAGCGGCGACGTGCCGCTGAAGGACGTGGTCGACTTGTTGATCAAAGTGAAGGCACAAGCCTATTCGGTCGAGGCCGGCAACGTGCGCCACGAGCACGAATGGAAGGTCTGGAAGCACACCAGGCTTCCGGAAGGCAAGGTTCTGATCCCCGGCGTCGTCAGCCACGCCACCAACGTGCTTGAGCACCCTGAATTGGTCGCCGACCGGATCATTCGTTATGCGCAAATCGCGGGTCGCGAGAACGTCGTTGCCGGTACCGATTGCGGTCTCGGCGGACGCGTCCACCCGGAAATCGCCTGGGCGAAACTCGCGATACTATCCGAGGGGGCTGAGCTCGCGACCAAACAACTTTGGCAATAATGTAGCGACGCGCTGATTCTCTTCAGCTGGCGCGCTTTCGCTCCTGTGGAACGAGAGAGATGGTGAGCTGTTCGGTTCCGCGCAGCACATCGAGGGTGACGTCTTTGCCGATCTTGTCGCCGGTGAGCGTGCGGATGAGATCATCCGCGCCGGCAATGGTCGTGCCGTCGAGGCGGAGCACAACGTCGCCCGCTTTGAGGCCGGAGCGGTCGGCGGCGCTTCCCGTCTCAACGGTGCCGACCATCACCGCGTTGTCCCCGGTGTGACCGGTGGCGCGGCGCAGCCGCGCCGTAGCGGCGATCTGCTGCGCGGAAATGCCGATGAAGGCCCGGCGCACACGGCCGTGCCGCACCAACTCGCCGAGCACGAAGTTCGCGGTGTTAGCAGCGACGGCAAAGCAGATTCCCTGCGCGCCCATGATCACGGCGGTGTTGATGCCAACCACCTCGCCATGGGACGACACCAGCGGCCCGCCGGAATTGCCGGGGTTAAGCGCGGCATCGGTCTGGATCAAATCGTCGATCAGGCGTCCGGTGCGCGAACGCAGCGAACGGCCGAGCGCGGAGACGACACCGGTGGTCACGGTCGACTCGAATCCCAGCGGATTGCCGATCGCAATCACCAGCTGGCCGCGCCTCAATCGCTTGGAATCGCCGAGCGAGGCCGCCGGCAACGTTACCGGTTCATCGACGCGGATGAGCGCGAGATCGGTATCGGGATCGTCGCCGACCAACCGCGCTTTCAGGTGTTGACCGTCGGCGGTGGTCACATCAATTCGCGAGGTCGAGCCGGCGACGTGGCTGTTGGTGAGAATGAGCCCGTCCGGTGCCACCACGACGCCGGAGCCGGCGCCACCGCGGGTTCCGTCCTTGCCTCCGCCGTGCGCGGGAGAAGATCGGGCGGGACCACGGACGGCAAGGCCGACCACGGCTGGCCCGACGCGGTCGACAACGTCGATCACCGCGCGCGAATAGGCATCGAGCAGCGCCTGATCGTCGGGTGGCACGGACGTTGGATCGGTTATGCCGGATTGGGCTCCGCCCAAGCCGCCATCACTCATGGGGATTAATTTCATGGAATTTCGCCATCTTTAGCCGGCATCGCTTGGCGCTTGCCGGGCCGTCTATATGGGAACTCGAGACGGGCCAGGGAAGGGCGAACGAATCTGCTGCGGTTGACAGCGGCGACCGCGTATAGTTCGAACGCCGGCACGTTTCGAAGGGGACTTCATGGTCATCGCCAATGCGGCGCGGTCCACCGCTATGCTTGCAATAGCAGCGGCGCTTTTAGCCCTCGCGGGCTGCGGTCAGGGCCAGCAGCAGGGAAGCGCTCCACCGCCGCCGACGGTGACCGTAGCGACGCCGGTGCAGCGCACGGTCGTCGATCAGGACGAGTATGTCGGCCGCTTCGTCGCCGTTGATTCGGTCGAGATTCGCTCGCGCGTTTCCGGGTATCTCACCGAGATCCGTTTCACCGACGGCCAGATGGTGAAGAAAGGCGATCTTCTGTTCGTCATCGACCACAAGCCGTTTCAGATCGCGCTCGACCAGATGCGCGCCAATCTCGCCCAGGCGCGCGCCAACCTCGCCTTCGCCGAGGCTGATCTCGCGCGCGGCCAGGAGCTGGTGCACAACAAGACCATCACCGAGCAGACCTACGACCAGCGCAAGCAGGCCAAGAGCGTGACGGAAGCTTCAGTCGCCGCGCAGGAGGCCATGGTCCACCAGGCCGAGCTCGACCTCAACGAATATTCTGAGTTGCGCGCGCCCATCGATGGACGCATCGGCGACCGCCGTGTCTCAGTGGGAAATTTGGTCACCGGCGGCAGCGGCAGCAACACGACGTTGCTCGGTACCATCGTCTCGGTCGATCCGATCCGCTTTGAGTTTACCTTCGACGAGGCCTCCTATCTGCGCTACCAGCGTTTCGCCGGGATGAATGGGCAGATGGAGGGTGGGGCCATTCCGGTCGCGCTCAAGCTCCTCGATGAGACTGATTTCAAGCACAACGGCAAGATGGATTTCGTCGACAATGTTATCGATCGCTCCTCGGGCACGATCCGCGGCCGCGCGATTTTCGCCAATCCCGGCGGCCTGTTCACGCCGGGCATGTTCGGTCGCATCCGCGTCCCCGGTTCGCCACCCTACACGGCGCTGCTCATTCCCGACGCGGCGATTGGGACCGAGCAGTCGCGCAAATACGTCCTCGCTGTCGACGACGGCGGCGTCGCGCGGCAGAAATACGTCGTTCCCGGCCAGCTCGACGATGGGCTACGCGTGATCAAAAAAGGCCTCACCACCTCGGACCGCGTCATCGTCAAGGGGCTGATGCGTGCACGGCCAGGCGTGAAAGTGGCGGTAGAAGGCGAGGCAGCCAAAACTTCGGCCGTCCGCAAAGCCGCCGATCAGGCCAAGGCCGACTGAGACCGGCATGCGAATTTCGCATTTTTTTATCGACCGGCCGATCTTTGCCGCTGTGATCTCGATTGTCTTCGTGATCCTCGGCACCGTGTCGTTCTCGCGCCTGCCAATCGCCCAATATCCCGAGATCGCGCCGCCCCTGATCAGCGTCACCGGGCAATATCCCGGTGCCAGCGCCGAAGTCGTGGCCTCGACCGTGGTGACGCCGATCGAGCAGCAGATCAACGGCGTCGAGAACATGATCTACATGGCGTCGAACTCGACCGCTGACGGGCGCTTCTCCATCGCGGTCAGTTTCGAACTCGGCACCAATCTCGACATCGCGCAAGTGCAGGTACAAAACCGTGTCGCCATCGCCACGCCGCGGCTTCCTTCCGACGTGCGCAACATCGGCGTGGTCGTCCAGAAAAGTTCGCCCGACCTGATGATGGTCGTGCACCTCTATTCGCCCGACAAGTCACGCGATGCGCTGTTTATTTCCAATTACGCGACGCTCGAAGTGACCGACGCGGTCACACAAGTCGACGGGGTCGGCTCAATCACCGTATTCGGCGCCCGCGATTACTCGATGCGAGTGTGGCTTGATCCCGATCGCCTGCAATCCCTGGGCCTGACCGCGACCGACGTAACCAACGCTCTGCAAGGCCAGAACATCCAGGTCGCCTCCGGCATTCTCGATCAACCGCCGGTGGCAAAACCTGGCGCCTTCCAGATCGCGGTGCAAACTCTCGGGCGGTTGGCGGATCCGGAGGAGTTCGCCTCGATCGTAATCAAACAGACGCCGGGAGCCGTGGTGCGGCTGAAGGACGTCGCCAAGGTGGAACTGGCAGCGCTCGACTATTCGTCGAATTCATATCTCGATCACTACCCCGCCGTCGCGCTGGCCATCTTTCAGCGCCCCGGCTCGAATGCGCTCGAAACCTCGCACGCCGTCAGGGAACTGATGGAAAAGCTGTCGAAGCGCTTTCCGTCCGGCGTCAAGTACGACATTTTCTTCGATCCAACTCAATTCATCCAGGAATCCGTCAATGCGGTAATAGAGACGATCGGCGAAGCCATCGTGCTTGTCGTCCTGGTAGTTATTCTTTTCCTGCAAACCTGGCGCGCGGCAATCATTCCGCTTGTCGCCATACCGGTATCGCTGGTCGGCACTTTCTTCTTCATGGCCGCGTTCGGCTTCACGCTGAACAATCTGTCGTTATTTGGACTGGTGCTGGCAATCGGCATCGTGGTCGACGACGCTATTGTCGTAGTGGAGAATGTGGAACGTAACATCGCGACTGGTCTTGCGCCCCGCGAGGCGGCGCGGAAAAGCATGGACGAAGTCGGTGCGGCGCTGATCGCCATCGCGCTCGTGCTCTGCGCCGTGTTCGTGCCTTCGGTGTTCATCACCGGCATATCCGGGCAGTTCTACCGGCAGTTTGCGCTGACGATCGCGGGGGCCACGATTATCTCGCTTATCGTCTCGCTGACGCTATCGCCGGCGATGTGCGCGCTTCTGCTCAAACCCCATGATCTCGGGCACCGCGACCGCTGGTGGGAGATGCCGATCCACCGGTTCTTCGGCGGCTTCAATTGGGCATTCGAGCACCTCGGTTCGGGGGTTTCCTGGCTGGCCGGGCGTACCGTCCGACGGGCAGCGATCATGTTCGTGATCTACCTGGTCGTGCTTGCGTTCGGCCTCAATCAATTTCGCCGGACGCCGGTCGGTTTCATCCCGCAGGTCGATGCCGGCTACATGATTGTTATCATTCAGCTGCCGCCGGGCGCCTCGCTCGCGCGCACCGACGCCGTGCAGCAGCGCGCGCTGGACATGGCGTTGCAGGTGCCGGGCGTCGATCACGGCGTAAACGTTGTCGGTTTCTCCGGGGCGACCTTCACCAACGCCCCCAACGCGGGCGCGATCTTTCTGACACTCAAGCCGTTCGCCGAACGCGCGCACGATCCGCGCCAATCGGCGCCGGCCATTCAAACAGAGCTTAACAAGCGCCTGTCCAAGATTCAGGAGGGCTTTCTGATTGCGGTATTGCCGCCGCCGGTGCGCGGCATCAGCAATTCCGGTGGGTTTCGCATGATCATCGAGGATCGAGCCGGACGCGGCGCCGCGGCGCTGCGCGATGTCGCAAACGAGTTCATGGCGCGAGCCGCCCGCACGCCGGGCATCGAACACGTCTTTACGCTGTTCGAAACGTCGACGCCGCAGGTCTATCTCGACATCGACCGCACCAAAGCCCAGCTCCTTGGCGTCAACGTGCAAGACGTCTTCAACGCCTTGCAGGTCTATATCGGCTCAGCGTACGTCAACGATTTCAATCTGTTTGGGCGGACTTTCCGCGTCACTGCGCAGGCCCGTGACGAGGACCGGCGCAATGTGGCCGATGTTCTCAAGATCCGGGTGCGCAACGCCAACGGCGATACCGTACCGCTCGGATCATTCACCACGGTGCACGACATTTCCGGGCCGTTCCGCGTGCCGCACTACAATCTGTATCCCGCTGCCGAAATGGATGGCGCTTCCGTAGCCGGATATTCGCAAGGGCAGGGGATCGCGATTATGGACAAGCTCGCGGAGGAAACGCTACCCGAGGGCTTCGCGACGGAGTGGACATCGCTCGCTTTCCAGCAGATCCGGGCCGGCAATACCGCGATGTTTGCCTTCATCCTCGCGGTGGTATTCGTATTCCTCGTGCTTGCCGCGCAGTATGAAAGCCTGACACTGCCGTTGGCGGTCATCATGATCGTGCCGATGTGCCTTGTCGCCGCTATCACCGGCGTCATCCTGCGCGGGCAGGACAACAACATCCTCACCCAGGTCGGCTTTGTGGTGCTGATCGGGCTTGCCGCCAAGAACGCGATCCTGATCGTCGAATTCGCGCGGCAACTGGAAGATCAGGGCCGCAGCCGCTGGGACGCCGCGGTCGAGGCGATGCGGTTGCGGCTGCGCCCAATCCTGATGACCTCGTTCGCATTCATTCTCGGCGTCACGCCGCTCGTCTGGGCAATCGGCGCCGGCGCAGAACTCCGCCAAGCTCTCGGCACCGCAGTATTCTTCGGCATGATCGGCGTGACGGCGTTCGGGCTGATCTTCACGCCGGTGTTCTATGTGATCGCGCGCTGGATTGCCGCACTCGGACCGCGACGAGGCAAAACCGAGCGGGTGAGCGCGCAGGCGGCGGAGTAGGCGGTTCTCGCCGCCGAGCGGCTATTTCTGACGCGGCGGATCGGCGGCGACGCGCCAGATGGTGTCGCCGACGTCATCGGCAACGAGTAGCGCACCGTTTGTATCGACTGCGACACCAACTGGACGGCCATACGCGATGCCTTGTTCACCCGCCGGCATAAATCCGGTGAGGAAATCTTCCGGGTCGCCATACGGCCTGCCGTCACGAAAGGGAACGTATACGACCTTGTAACCCGTGAATGGGCGGCGATTCCACGACCCGTGTTCGCCGATGAACGCGCCGCCGTGAAAGTGCTCGCGAAAGGCGCCGCCGGTGTAGAAGGCGAGGCCGAGCGCCGCGACGTGTGCACCGAGCGAATAGTCGGGTGCGATCGCCTTGTCGACCAACGCCGGCTGTTGCGGCTTGACGCGCTGGTCGATGTTCTTGCCCCAATAGCTGTAAGGCCAGCCGTAGAACGCGCCGTCTTTCACGCCGGTCAGGAAGTCGGGCACCAGATCGTTGCCCAACATGTCGCGCTCGTTCGCCACCGTCCACAGCACATCCGTTCCTGGCGCCCAAGCCAGACCGTTGGGGTTTCGAATGCCCGACGCAAATACCCGCAGGCCGGAACCATCAGGATTAGCCTCCAGAATGTTGGCGCGGTGGAATTCGTTGTCGATGCCGTTTTCACCGTCGTTGCTGCCCGAACCGACGGTGACATAGAGCTTGGTCGCGTCGCGGTTGGCAATAATGTTGCGCGTCCAGTGGTTGTTGTAGCCTCCTGCGGGCAGATCGAGAATTTTCTGCCCGCCTTCCACGTGCGTGTCGCCGTCGTGATATGAAAAACGCCAGACGCTGTCGGTATTGGCCACATAGAATTTATCGCCGAGCAAAAGCATTCCAAACGGCTGGCGAAGACCGGAAGCGAATACAAATCTTTGCTCGGCCGTGCCAAGCCCGTGACGGTCGCGCAGTAATATGATGCGATTGGCGCTCTCCTTGACGGCGCCGGTTCTGCGCTGAAGCCATAGCTGAACCATCTCGCGGATCGATTTCGGCTCGCGCGGTACGGTGCTGCTTTCCGCCACCAGTAGATCGCCATTCGGAAGGACGTATAGCCATCGCGGATGATCGAGGCCGGAAGCAAAGCGTGTCACTTTGAAGCCGACCGGCGCGGTGGGCTCTTTGCCCACCGGCCACGGTTCGGCCTGCGAAAAGTTAAGCGTTGGGAGCCAGCTGCGGTCGGGTGGCGGCAGCGCCGGATCGGCGCCGACAAGGTCACCGTTAGTGGATGGCGATTGGCTGCCGAAGGCCAGAAGCAAAACGACAGACAGCCCAGCAACCAACACGACGGCGAATGTGGCTGCAACAATCCGCCGGGCCCTTCTTCGCGGGGATTTGACCAGGCTCACGGTTTGAACACCATGAAGTACAGGTTGGCCAGCGGGATGACCGTTGCGACGGTTCCCCAGATCACCCAGCGCCGCCCATGCCGCCAGTAGCTATCGGGGATAGTGCCACCGCTGGCGAAGGCTCGCGCCTGGCGAGCCCGTACAAATTGAGTGGGTATCAGAATGATAACCCAAATCAGGCCGGAAGCTACAAACAGCCGCTGTCCCCAAACCAGCCAAGTCGCACCGTTCAGGTCGAGATGCGTGACCGAGGCCATCCCGTAGGCGCCAACGAGTATCAAAGCGGCGCCCCCGGCGGTAAATAGCCAATCGGTCAGGGTGACGAGGTGTTGGGCGTAGGCAATGGTGCGCGGGTCGCCGGTGCGATCCGCCGTCACCTTCCAGACCCGGTGATGATGATGACACCTGGAAGGTGGATGACCTTGAACGCATCGTATGACATGTGTTCGGTCTCACGTTAATCTTGTCGACGTCAAGATCGCGGCACTATAATGATTACTCAGTGCGCAACGCAATCTTGTCAACGTCAAGATTTCGTGAGGCATGGAGTTATTGGCGAATCCGCCGGGGAATAGGGCACTTCCAGTGGCAAAGCTGCGAAGAAAAGCCGGGCAGTATCATCATGGACAGCTGAAAGAGGCGCTGATCCGCGCCGGACGTACCTTGATCGAACAGCGCGGCCTCGAGGGCTTTACGCTGCGTGAATGCGCCCGGCGCGCCAGGGTTTCGCACGCTGCGCCGGCGCATCACTTCAATTCCGTCAGCGATTTGCTGGCCGAAATCGCGGCCCGGGGTTTTGACGATTTGACGGCGGCAATGGACTCATCGGCCGCCGGCGAACGCAATCCGGCCCCGCAACTCGTGGCCCTTGGTCGCGGGTATGTGAACTTTGCCATGACCAATAAGGCGGCATTCCGGTTGATGTTCAATCACGGGGCTCGCAGCGGAACCAACGAACAGCTTGCTCGTGCAGCCAAAGCGGCGCACGCACGACTCGAAGGCGGCATCGCCGAGGTGATCCCGCAATGCGCGCCGGGCGTGAAACAGGCAATGGCGGACCTTGCCTGGGCCGGCGTGCACGGATTTGCGGTGCTTGCTCTCGGAGGCCAGTTGGGGCCCAGCGGGCCGGGGGATCCGGTATTGAAATGCCGACTCGAATCGCTCCTGCAGGCAATCGTCGATGCTATTGCGGCTGGCGGTCGGATTTCAGCCGCTCGCGATGCTGTCATGGCCGGCGCCGACCGGAACGAATGATCCGGGCGAAGATGTTTCGCCCGAGGGCTCTGCTCAGCCGCTCCGGGTCCGTTCGCAGTAGGAATCGATGGCGTCGCGGAGCGGCTGCGGCAATTGCACAGCCTTACCCGTTTCAAGCGACATCATCGCAGTGGCCATGCGCGCACGCAGCCGTTCTAGCCCGTCTCGATGGCAGACGACGACAATGCCCAAGGAGGACCGGCCGACGCGCTCAACCAGCAAGGTGAGATCGATAACGTCACCGATACGGCTTGGGATCTTGAAGTCGCATTCGATGTGTACGAATGGAAATCCATATCGGCTGCCCATGATGAGCTTGGCGTACTCGAAACCCAGCTCCTGCGTGTACCAGTCCTCAATGAGGCCGTTGAACATGTTGAAGTAATGCGGGAAGTAGACAATGCCGGCTGGGTCGCAATGCGAGAACCGGATCGGAACACTCCGAGTAAAAGCACCCGGCGGCGGAACAAATCGATCTTGGTGCATACGGCGGGGTCCTGGTGTAAATATGAACCGCGGCGATCAAAGCAGCCGCGGTCATCGGGGTATGCTTTGCGCTCGGGGACCTTAGAGCAGTCCCGCGAGGGGGAACAAGCGGCCGGTTCCAGATTTTGCAGGAGGAGGTCGAGGGCACGCCGCGATCACATAGTGGACGCCAGCATAGAGCGCCGCTCACGACAAAGCTCGCAGCTCGGACTGATCCATGCGGCTGAAAATTATCGCGCTTCTGTGTTGCCTCGCGGCGACGCCGCCTATGGCTCATGCGCAGCAACCGGCGGCGACATTATTCTGCGGCTCTATCGGCGTTAGAGTCGGACCGATGATTCCTGCAGTTGCGGACAGCCTTGGTATCACCGAGCGTTACGGAGCAATTTTTCATCGGCCGCGGCACGGTGGCCCTGCCGCGCAGGCCGGTATCGAAGCACGCGACGTAGTCACCGCAATCAACGGTGCGCCGCTTACGAGTTGGCATGACTTCGCCAGAGCGATTTCAACGCTGGCGCCCGGTACAGTCGTTCATCTTACGACGTACCGAAACCGGGAATTAATCGACGTTCGAGTGCGGGTAGCTTGGTCCAAATGCACCAACGGCCCGGGAAAGCGTTGATCACATACTTCGAGGCAGCGATGTTCTCGCTTCTAAGCCGCAAGGAAGTCGCTCAGCGCTTTATTGAACTGTCCCGGATCCTGAAGCATCGCGAAATGGCTGACACCGGGCAGTATCACCAGACGCCCGCGTGGTATCGCGACGGCCATTTTCGCGGTGTGATCGCGTTTGATAATTTCATCGTGCTCGCCGTCTGAAATCGTGGTCGCGGCTTTCACCGCTGCCAAATCGCGCCTGGTGAAGCGTGGTTCGGTCCGCCACATGACGCGAAGTCCGTCAAGCAATTGTTGCCATCTCTCGGGGTGCGGGGAGAGAAGCGCGTACTCAGCCCGGCAGCGGCTGGCAAATCTCACAAAGACAGAGCTTTGCGCTCCGTTCGTCTTCAAACCGTCGGTAGAGCTGTTGGCGCTGAACGCAAACAATTTGGCGATCCTGTCAGGCTTGGTCATCGCCAGCTGAAGCCCGGTGACGGCACCGTCGCTCCAGCCGACGATCGAGACCTGGGGAATCTTCAGAAAGTCGAGAAGGCCCGCAGCGTCTTCTGCAAACAATCGGTAGCCGAAGGCACGCGACATCACCGGGCTTCTGCCGTGGCCGCGCGTGTCCATGACGATTACTGAGAAACGACGAGCCAGGTGCTCGACTTGATGGCCCCAATAGTTCGAGTTGGCCAACCCGCCGTGCAGCAGCAGGACCGGCGGTCCCTGTCCGAATTGCGCATAGAAGACGTCGGTACCATTGACGGTCGCGATGCCCTTTCGCGTCGTATCGGGCAGTGTCGGTGTGGGCGGAAGCGTCAGCCATTTGGCGTCGGTGGCGCCGGCCGCGGCAGCGATTGTTGGTACGTCGGCGCCACCGGCCAGTAAGCTGCCAACCGCTGCGAAGCCGCTAATGGCCTCGATGGTTTGGCGCCGCGTCCATTTATAAGAGGACGACATTTGAATTTACCGCCCGTTTTGGTTCTCTCCCAGAAGAGTAGATCGTAGACGGGTCTTTGTTCGCAACGCGAAATTCAAATGACTGGCGCCACAATAGCGGCTGACCGGTTGACTGGAATTTGATATGCTGCGTGTCGACCGGGAGGCGATCCGGGTGGGGGCGAATAAGCATGCGACTGGGTGCCGCGTTTGTTGTCTTGTTTTGTACGTGCCTGATTACCTCAACTAGCTTCGGGCAAACCTGCCCCGCATTGATGCAGGACGCGAACCGTCTCGTCCTGGTGACCGTTCCATCGGCGGCTTCGTCGACCGGAACGCTGCGGTTGTTCGAGCGCCCGCGAGGAGATGCCCATTGGCGTTCTGTCAAATCGGCCGAACCGGTGATGGTCGGCAGGAAAGGTGTCGCCTGGAGCCGCGCGTTTCGCGATTTGGCGAGCAACAACGAACCGATAAAGGTTGAAGGCGACGACCGCAGTCCGGCCGGCATCTATCGGGTAGGCCGGCCCTTCGGTTTTGCCGCCTCGTCGCTCGTGGATTATCTGCGGCTTGATCCCGACAGCGTGTGCGTCGAGGATCCGGCGTCGGCGGCTTACAACAAGTTCGCATCGCGGCGGGCCGTCGGCCTATCGGTCGGCAAGGAAGGTATGCGGGCGACGCCGCTTTATCGCCGCGGGCTAGTGGTCGACTACCCGACAGACGGGGCCAACAAAGCGGGTTCGTGCATCTTTATCCATGTCTGGAGGAGACCGGGCAGCGGCACAGCCGGATGCGTCACAATGCCGGAGAAACGAGTCGCCGCGTTGCAGGCGTTTGCAAACCGGCATTCGACCGTCGTTGCAATCCTGCCGGAATCAGCACTTGGCCGACTTGCCGGCTGCCTGCCACCGATGATGCTGGGAGTGCGCTGAGCAACTGAGGGCGACACGCAAGAAAGTACGCCGTCGCAGCGTATGTGAACGCGCGTTCAGCAATCGCGGATAATCCCAAAGTACCTCCGTTAGACCCATTGTATTCACGTTCCGCCGCGCTAATCTCCGCCGCGTGGGGCGATATTCCGCCTCGTCACTGGAGAGATAATCGATGACGAAGCTCGCTGTTCTCGCTGCCGCTGCAGCGTTCACGATGATGACCTGGCAGGCCCAAGCCGCGCCGGTTGCGGCCGCTAAGCAAATCTATCAATCCAACGCCATCACGCTCGTCGCCGGCGGCTGCGGAGCCGGCTGGCACTGGAGCCCGGCGCTCCGTCGCTGCGTTCGTAACTAGCCAGCTAGTGACGACAAAGGCCGGCGCTGGCGCGATTCGCGCGCCAGCGCCCCTACTGGACGGACTGATAGACCGAATAGAAAGTGTTGCTGCTATTCAGCGGCGACCAAACAATGTTCGGCGCTCTCCACGACCATGGGCGTTTCCCATTCTCGGCGCTGCGTAGGCGCCGCCCAACGCTTGGTCACCATCGCTACCCAATCCGCGATGTAGAACGTGTTGGCGGCAGCCCGATTCTCCCAAAGATAGATGCCGACAATCGAACCGCCGTCCGGCGCGATCCTGTAATATTTGCGGATCAAGCCGGGAATGCCTTCGTAGGTATGAGCTGTTGAATTGATAGTCTCGATGAACTGAGCCTTGGACTCGCCTGCGGGCATTCCGTCGCTCGATCACTTGATCGCGTAGGCAAGTGGCGCACGTAGTCGAGGCGGGCTTATAGATCGGCACGATTAAGGTTGACGTTTGAATGTTAAATCACCCGTCCCTGCACGGGTGTTAACTGCTGCCGAGCAGAAAAGAATTACACGCACGCAGGTCGTCCAAACTGACGGCGCCGGCGCCGCGAGTGGAAGGAAGAGATGTCATTGTTGCAGCAGGCCAAGCGAACCAAAGGTGTCGTGGCCGACGCTTTAAAATACAATTATGGACGCTTCATGCCTTACAGCGCCATGTTCGATAAGATGAACAGGCAGCCGCTGCTGAGCCGGTTCAGGCAAGAAAACGCGCACGTCACCTGTTTTGCCTCGCGGGAGGAAATGTGGTCGTTCGTTGCCAGCCGGCTCCCGGGCGCCATCGACTATCTGGAGTTTGGTGTTCATCGTGGTCACAGCATTCGCCATTTTGCCATTGAGAACAGTTCGGCTGAGAGCAGATTTTTTGGCTTCGACTGCTTTACCGGACTGCCGGAAGACTGGAATGCCGACTACAAGCGCGGGCATTTCGATACCGGCGGCCGCCTACCTGAAATACCAGATGCGCGCGTGCGCTTCGTCGTTGGCCTGTTTCAGGACACGCTGCCTAAGTTCGTCGCCGAATTCAAAACCAATAATAGAATCATCGTCAATATCGACTGCGATCTCTATTCGTCGGCCCTCTACTGCCTGACCAAACTGGACGCGGTTCTGCCGAGCGGCGCGATCATCATCTTCGACGAATTCAGCTCGGTGCTGCACGAATTCCGCGCTGTGCACGACTATCTCGCGAGCTACCGACGCGCATTCAGGGTGATTTGCTCGCACGATAGCTTCTACACGATTGCCGGCGAGCTTTTGTAGTGCCGGAGCAGGCTCGGCGATCGTCGGGCGGCAGCGACCAGTTTGCGATCGGCGGCGATCATGTCTGCCGCCGTCTCCCCCATCATGATGACTGGAGCGCAGGTGAACCGCCGAGCGTCTTGCCGCGCGGCACCTCGATTACGCGCCCGCCGAGATGCGGCTCCGGCTCGCTGCGCAGCCGCCAGTCGCAGCGCGGGTTGCCGAGCACAAAGGGGATGCCAAGCGGCACCTTCAGCCAGAAATAATCGTCTGGTCCGCCTGCTTCGAGCAGCAAAACGCGATGGCGCGGATCGGCGGATAGCCGATTGGCAATGACGCAGCCCGCGGCTCCGGCACCGATGATGATGTAGTCAAAAATGTCGCCGGTCTGGGGCACGTTCATTTCTCGAAATTGCCATGGCTGCCAATCCGCACGAAATGCACCGGTTCGCTTAATCCGCGCAGTGTCGCATTGTCGTCCGTCACGATTCGGCCGGCTAGCGCCTCGCGCGCTTCGGAGTCGGCCAAGACCGCGGCGGATATGATCACTTCACCGCCACGGCACTGGTGCTCGAGCCGCGACGCCGTGTTCACCGTCGAGCCGAAATAATCGAGCACGCCGCCGACAGTGACAACAATGCAGCCGCCACAATGCAGCCCAAGCTTTAGAACGACCCCACCGTCGCTGCGGCCGCGATTGAAGCTTGCTACTTCGTCCTGGATAGAGAGTACCGCGCGTACGGCATCGGCTGGATCGTTGAACACCGCCATCACGGCGTCGCCGACGGTCTTGACCACAGCGCCCCGATGCCGCGCCACGCGTTCCGAAAGAAAAGCGAAGTGATCGCGCACGAGCCGATACGCCGAGGAATCGCCAAGTTCATCGTAAAGCTTGGTCGAGCCCTGAAGATCGGTGAACACGATCGCTACCTGGCCGATCTCGACGTCGTCCCCCGGCCGCAACAGCTGCTCGGGGCAAAGCCGCCGGAACGCGGGCATCGCGATTACGATTTCGCCGGTCAGGGCATCCTTGGCCCAATTGCGGTCCTCAACGACGAAGACAAACGGCCGATCGGTCGCGTTGTGGATGACGCATTCGTCTTTGTGGCCCGGAACGCCCAATTTGATGTCGGAACCGTTCGCGGTGATTTCCGGAAGGACACCGTCACAGCCGATATTCGCATCCGCTTGGTTACCTGCTTCGATGGTGCGAAAGCGATAAGGGCCGGGCGATAAAGTCAGTGCGAAGGTCTTGCTCGACTGAGCCGCCACCTCGGCCTGAAATCTCACATGCGGGGTCGTGCCCTGTCCGAGTAGGCATAATTCGCCTTCGGGGAGCGGACGCAGCCAAGCTCCGGGGTGAAAAGTCAGCTCGACGTTCCGGGTGAAATCGCGCTCGTAGTCGATGTTGCACGACGTGCAGTGGGCACCGCGCGGCAGATCATGCAGATGTTCAACGCGAGATTTCGCACCACGGCAGCGCGGACACAGCAAGTCCCAGCCCATCGCTAAAATGCCAAGGCGCTGCGCAACAAGGAACAACTCTATTGTGTCGTCGGGCTTCGCCTGCCAGCGCCGCGCCGTGGCGAGGGGACGCATGCTGGAAAGCGCCAGCATCGGCGCATGCAAGAGAAACTCCGACAGCTTCGGCGCAAGTCCATGACTCGCCGGGTCGCGATTGAGCTCCGCGATCAGCGCATCGAAGCGGCGGCGCGCCGCCGGCCTTACAGCGTCTTCGTCGAGGGCGCCGGGGATAGCGTCGAGCTTGTCAGCCTCGGCAACCAGCCGCTCGATGGCCGCGAGCCTTTTGTCGCCTTCGCGGCCGATCTTGCCGGACGCACGCGCAAGCCAGCCAAGCACGCCAACACACTCGACCTCGGCAGAGAACACCAGCCGGGTGCCTTTGCCTTCGGCGTCGAGTTCGAAGGTTGAGTTGGACCGGCGAAGGGGCCCGTTGAGAAACTGCCGGGTCTGGCTGAGCCTGCGGTTTTCCTGCCACTCCCCGTACCCTTCCTCCCATTTTATGCGGAACGGTCCGAACAATCCGACGCTGGCGAAACGGTGGATGCGGCCTTGAGCGTCGGCCCGCTCTTCGACGAGATAGCGTGGCGAGCCCGACATCTCGTTGAGCCGCGCGGTGTCAGCGACAAACGGCCAAATCTCCTCCGGCGGCTCGTCGAAGTGCCGTTCCTTGCGGAACCGATAAACGGTTTTCATGTGTCGACTTTGCTGGCGCCCGCCAGGTTCAGCGATCGCGCTTCTGCCGGTATTATACGAGCGAACAGGGGATACGGTTTCGTGATTTCTCCGGCTCGCTATTTGCCAATATCGTGCGCCTAGCTGGGTCGATATTCTGAAATTTCATTACGTTGGCGGCCTATCCGCCCTGCCATCGAGACAGAGGGGAAACCATCACATGATCCGTACCGTGTTCGTTATTGCGGCCATTGCGCTTGGCGTGAGCATCGCCATCGCCCAGCAGGACCCGATCGCCGCGCGCAAGGCGCTGATGAAGGCAAATGGCGATCAGGCCAAGATCGGTGTCGCCATGATGAAGGGCGAAGCGCCGTTCGATATCGATAAGGTGCACAAGATTTTCGCGGCATGGGAGGATGCAGCGGCGAAGATGCCGTCACTTTTCCCCGCCAACTCGAAGACCGGCGGCGATACCGCCGCCGATCCGAAGATCTGGACGAGTATGGAAGATGTCAAAGCCAGGTTTGCCAAGCTCGGCGCTGATGCCAAGGATGCCGCTGCTAAAGTCACTGACCTCGACAGCTTCAAGGCGGCGTTCGGCAGTATCGGCAAGAACGATTGCGGCGGCTGCCACGAACACTATCGCGTCAAGAAAAGTTGAGACCATCCGCCTCTTCAAACGCGCGGCACGCGCAATCTTTGAACCGCTTATAGCGGGTGCCCGCGTCGCATGATGCGTAGAGCCAGGGTTTTCGCAGGTGCGGTGGTGGCTGGCGCCGTCGCCGCCGGGCTCGTCCTCTGGGTCGTGACCATCCCCGCGACCGTTCCGGCTTCTGCGCTACCGAACTATGCGCCCAACGTCGAGAACGGCCGGACCATGTTCAACATCGGCGGTTGCGCATCCTGCCACGCCACGCCGAATGCGGATCCCGACAAGGTCGATCGGACGCGCTTGGGTGGCGGGCTTGCTTTGAATTCGCCGTTCGGCACTTTCTACGTACCGAATATCTCGCCCGACGCTGCCGACGGCATCGGGAAGTGGACTGAGGCGGATTTCGTTACCGCGCTCTGGAAGGGCACCTCGCCGGAGGGCCGCCACCTCTATCCCGCCTTGCCATACACGTCCTATCAGCACATGGAACTGGCCGACCTGCGCGATCTGTTTGCTTATCTGAAAACCTTGCCCGCGGTCGCCGGCCGGGCGCGCCCGCATGACCTGTCGTTTCCATTCAACATTCGTCGCTTGGTCGGACTTTGGAAGCTCTTGTTTCTCCGTGGCGGACCGTTCGTGCCAGACGTTTCGCAATCGTCGGAAATCAATCGCGGCGCCTACCTGGTGAACGGGCCGGGACACTGCGCCGAATGTCACAGCCCGAGGAATTTTCTCGGCGCAATCGTCGAGAGCGAACAATTCGCCGGCGGCCCGGCGGCGGATGGCAAAGGCTGGGTACCCAACATCACGCCGGCCGGGTTGCAGCATCCTTCCGGGGATGACACAGCGTGGTCGCAAAAGGACATCGCCAGCTATCTGGGCGATGGTATGGAGCCGACCGGCGATTACGCAGGAGGTGCGATGGCCGAGGTCATTCGCAATACGTCCTTGCTCAGCCCCGCTGACCGTGCCGCGATCGCCGCCTACGTCGCTTCGCTGCCGCCACGGGAAGGTCCGAAGCCGCCGGCCAAGCAGAAATAAGGCCGCGTCCCAGAATGGCGCTAGGGGCCGCCGAAAGCCTTGAATGTGATGATGGTGCGCGTGTCCTGTACGCCGGGGATGGTTTGCACCTTTTCGGCGATGAAGTGGCCGATGTCGGTTGTGGTGTCCACATAGAACTTCACCAGTAGATCGAAGTCGCCGGCGGTGGAATAGATTTCCGAGGCGATCTCGGCGTCGGCAAGGCTGTTGGCCACCTGGTAGGACTTTCCCATCTGACACTTGATCTGTACGAAAAACGGGACCATGCGCACCTCCGCCTCAGGAATTAAATGCTAGGCTAAATCGGCCGCCCTGATAAGGCCTTATGGTCCGAGGAGGAAGTCTCGCTATGTCGCGCACGAAAGTCGCTAACTGACATGCATGCTGCGGTCGAGCTTGCCGACATCGCCGCCGAGATCCTCGCGCGCGTGCGGACGCGGGCGCCGCGCGTGCATTGCATCACCAACAGCGTTGCGCAGCAATTTACCGCGAATGTGCTGCTGGCGGCCGGCGCGGTGCCGTCGATGACGATTTCGCCGGAAGAGATCGGCTCGTTCGTCGCCGGCTCGGATGCATTGCTCGTTAATCTCGGCACGTTCGATACCGAGCGGCGCGCGGCGATCAATGCGGCTATCGCCGCAGCAAAGGCAGGGCGCAAGCCCTGGGTGCTCGATCCGGTGTTTGTCGACCGGGCGCCGCCGCGTGCACATTTTGCGCGCGACGTCCTCATGCAAGGGCCCGCAATTGTGCGCCTCAACGCGGCGGAGTTTGCCACCCTATCTGGCAACGACCCCGCCGGCGACGCGCCGGCGCGCTTCGCCAAGGCCTACGCGACGGTCGTGGCAATCACCGGTGGCGTTGACCGGATAACTGACGGAACACGCTACGTCGTTGTTTCTAACGGCGATCCGTTGATGGGTCTGGTGACGGCAATAGGCTGCGCGGGTTCGGCCCTGGTCGCTGCTGCACTCGCCGTCGAGAGCAATTCGTTCATCGCGGTAAGTGCGACCCTGACTGCTTTCGGCGTTGCCGGTGAAGTGGCGGCCCGGGACGTTCGCGGACCCGGCAGCTTCGCTGCCGCAATCGTCGATGCTCTCTATGGCCTCGATCGCGTGATCTTGCGCCAGCGCGCGAGAGTGTCATGAGGCCTGTCGATCTGCGGCTCAATGCCATCGTCGATCCCGAGCGCGCCGGCCGGCACCATCTGGTCGACTTGGCGCGCCTGGTCGCCGAGGGTGGCGCCACGCTGGTGCAGTTGCGCGACAAAAGACGGGAAACACGAGACATGATCGCCGAGGCGCGCGCAATCAAGGTGGCGCTGGCGCCATTTAAGGTGCCTTTCGTGGTCAATGACCGCGTCGATGTCGCACTGGCCGCCCGTGCCGACGGGGTGCATCTGGGGCAGGACGACATGTCCGCCGAAGATGCGCGCGCATTGCTCGGACCGGACGCAATCATCGGCCTGTCGATCAGGACCGTCGACGAGGCCGCGACGGCGCCTGTCGAATTCATTGACTATGCCGGCGTCGGCGGCGTCTATGCGACGCTCTCAAAAGAACAGAAGAGCGCGCCGATCGGCACCGAAGGTTTTGCGCGCGTTGCCAACGCGTTGCGTGGTCGAGCGCCGACTCTGCCCGTTGCCGGCATCGCCGGCATCGACGCCGGTAACGCGGCTGCC
Source organism: uncultured Alphaproteobacteria bacterium (assembly GCA_963844545.1). Lineage (GTDB taxonomy): Bacteria > Pseudomonadota > Alphaproteobacteria > Rhizobiales > Xanthobacteraceae > BOG-931. Next base: position 28,499 of record CAWJOX010000005.1, read on the forward strand.
GTAATCGCTGCCGGCGCTGACGGCGTTGCCGTTATCTCCGCACTGTCGGTTGTAGCCGATCCCGCCGGGGCGGCGCGCGAGCTGCGTCAGATTGTCGACGCGATACTGGGGAAGCGGGGCGCGTGAGGTAGCAATAGCGGGGCCAGGCGAACGGAGACATTGAGAAATGAGCGTTCCCATCGCCGTGAGTATCGCGGGTTCGGATTCAAGCGCCGGCGCCGGCATCGAGGCCGATCTCAAGACGTTTGCCGCGCTCGGTGTCTACGGCGCTACCGTTGTCACCGCGTTGACGGCGCAGAACACCGCGGGCGTGTTCGCGATCCACGAGGTGCCTGCCGACTTTGTCGCCGCGCAAATCAATGCGGTGTTCGCCGATCTTGACGTGAAGGCGGTGAAGATCGGCATGCTCGGCAATGCGCAGATAATCGAGGTCGTCGCTGCTTCGCTCGATCGCTATCGTCCGCGCAACGTTGTGCTCGACCCGGTCCTGGTTGCAAGCTCGGGCGAAAGATTGTTGCGTGAGGATGCGCTCACCGCACTACGCGACCTTATTTCGCGCGTGCATCTGCTGACGCCCAATCTCGCGGAAGCCGCCGTGCTGCTCGGCGCATCGCCGGCACGTGACGAAAATGAAATGCAGGCCCAGGGCCAGCAGCTGCTGACGCTTGGCGCAGCAGCGGTGCTGATCAAGGGCGGTCACGGCAGCGGCCCGGAAAGCGTCGATTATCTGGTCGAGGCCGACCATTGCCTGCGACTTGCCGCGCCGCGCCTCGAGACGCGCAAAACCCACGGCACCGGTTGCACGTTTGCGTCGGCTATTGCCGCAGGTCTTGCCAAAGGGCTCGCCCTCGACGAGGCGGCGCGCCAGGCAAAAGTTTATGTGAGCGCGGCGATCGCTGCGGCCGATCGGCTCGACGTCGGATCCGGTCGCGGGCCGCTGCATCATTTCCACGCCTGGTGGTAGCTTCCGAACGAGTGGGACATCGCCGTTGCACAAGCAATCCTGCCCTGCGCGTCCTACAGGGGAGGAATGAACGACAAGGCGCTTTCGAGCGACGACGAAACTTGCTACCGCTGGTCTGGCCTCATCGGGAAGCGATCGCAGAGAATGTGACAATGCACTCCACGCTTACTTCTACGTCGGCGGAATACGAGGTCGTAAACCGCCCCGGCCTTGTCTTTGCCGAGCACGACGGTGTTAAGCTCGTCGGCGACCTCTATCTGCCCAAGGGCCGCAGCAAAGCGCCGGTCCTGGTCGCGATACACGGTGGCGGGTGGCAGGTCGGCAGCCGCGAGTTCTACAACAACTGGGGCCCGTTTCTCGCTCGCTACGGCTATGCGCTTTTCGCGATCGATTACCGGCTGGCCAAACAAGGCATGTACCCCGCCGCTGTCTACGATGCCAGGGCGGCGGTGCAATTCGTGCGCGCCAAAGCCGGCGAATTCGATATCGATCCGGAGCGTATCGGCCTGATTGGCGATTCTGCCGGCGCGCATCTCTCGGCGCTTGTTGCACTGGCCGGCGATCAGTTCACCACGGCCTATCGCGACGGCGCCCATGCCACCGTGCCCGCCAACGTCAAGGCCGTCGTCGGCTTTTATGGCGTCTACGATCTATTGGCGCAGTGGACGCATGACCTGGTCGCGCGGCCGCGCGATCCCATCGTCGAAAAGTTTCTCGGTACCTCGCCTACAGTGAACCGGCGCATCTATTTCGAAGCTTCCCCGATCAGCCACGCGACCGTCGATCGCAACCAGCTGCGCTTCCTGCTGATTCACGGCACCAATGACGACATTGTCGATTCGGAAACACAATCCGGCGCCTTTCTCACGGCGCTTGCCCAGGCTCAATTCTTCGTGCGTCGGATCGTCCTGCCCGGCGCCGGGCACTTCTGGTCGGCCGATCCATTCGAGGACGAGCCGCAGAGCTATAACGCGCTTGCGATCCCGCGGCTGCTGCGGTTTCTAGAAACCTCGCTTTAAATGGCGAAAAACAAAAAGGGCTCCGTCGGTGTCGTCGGCCTCGGCATCATGGGCGGCGCCTTTGCGGAAAATCTCCACGCGGCCGGCTGGCGCGTCATCGGCTATGACATCGCACCGGCGCGACGGCGAGCGCTCGGCCGAATTGGCGTTGAAATCGCCGCCGATGCCGGCGGAGTGGCGCGCCAAGCGCCGATCGTCATTCTAAGCCTGCCTAAACCCGCCGCGCTTGCGGCGACGGTCGCTGCCATCGCCGGGGCCAACGTGCCGCGCCGGGTGGTGATTGAAGCTTCGACGTTTAAGCTTGAGGACAAAACCGCTGCCGAAGCTGTTTTGCGCGAGGCCGGTCACGTCCTGCTTGACTGCCCCGTAAGCGGCACCGGCATTCAGGCCAAGGCGAAGGATCTTGTCATTTACGCCTCAGGCGGTTCGGCCGAAATTAAAAAGCTTCGCCCGCTGTTCGCCGATTTCACGCGCGCGCTGCATGACCTCGGCGAATTCGGCAACGGCAGCCGCATGAAATACGTCGCCAATTTGCTCGTCGCCATCCACAATGTGGCGAGCGCAGAAGCGATGGTGCTCGGCATGAAAGCCGGTCTGCCGCCGCAACTCATCTACGACCAGATCAGGATCGGCGCGGGCAATTCGCGTGTGTTCGAGCTGCGCGCGCCGATGATGGTGAAGGATCGCTATGACGCTCCGACAATGAAAATTTCGCTGTGGCAGAAGGACATGGACGTGATCGGCGGCTTTGCCCAGGCGCTCGGCGTCCCGACGCCGTTATTCTCCGCAACGCTGCCGATCTATGCCGCCGCGATGGCGACCGGCTACGGCGAGGAGGATACGGCGGCAGCCTGTGCCGTGCTCGAAGCGATGGCGGGCATCAAACGCGGCGAAACGAGAAAGCGGGGGCAAAAAAAGCGGTAGTTCGGGTTTCCGCACAACGGGCCCGCGCGCCACTCGCATTAACTCTCCGATTTCAGGGTATTTGGCGGCGTTCGCTTTGCTGGACCGGTTTTACTATTAATGCCGTAAAATGAGCCTTGGCGGGCGGACGAGAATGATGGGCGATGGTCAGGCGGCGGATCGCTGAACAGCCGACATCCCGGCTTGCCATTTGGGCGCGGCGCATCGCATTGTTTTCGGTCGCCGCGATGGTTGTCGGCATCATCATCGTGCGCTCGGGAACGCTCGATATCGTGCCGGCGCTGGCGACGCTTGCTGGCGCTTTGTTGCTCGCGTTGACCGCAATCCTGCTTGCCTTCGGTGCCGGTATTGTCATCTGGATGGAAGGCGTCGGCGGCATGCGCGAGGCCGTCACGGCGTTCTTCATCGGGCTCGCGCTCGTCGCCTATCCGCTCTATCTCGGTGTCAAGGCGTATCGTTTGCCGGCGATTTACGACGTCACCACCGACCCGATCGATCCGCCGAAGTTCGAGGTGATCGCGCGGTTGCGGCCGCGCGACGCCAATCCGGTCACTTATGCCGGTCTCTACGCCGCCCAGCAACAGCACGCCGCCTATTCCGATATCGAGCCGGACATGACCGATTCATCGCCGCAACAGGCTTACGATGCGGTGCTGAAAGTCATCACCAAGCGCAAGTGGCACATCGTCGATTCACGCCCACCCGGCGCGCGTGACGGCCACATCGAGGCGATTGCGCGGACCCCGATCCTCGGCTTCCGCGAAGACGTGGTCGTACGCGTGCGCCCCGCGCCGGACGGCGCGCGCATCGACTATCGCTCGGCGTCACGTTATGGCCGTCACGATCTTGGCGGCAACGCCGCGCGCGTGCGCGCACTGATGGACGACGTTGACGATGACCTGGCGTCTCCGGCGCCTGAGAAGCCGGAAAAACCTGAGAAGTCCGAAAAGGCCGAGAAGGCTGATAAAACCGAAAAGAAATCCGCTGCGAAATCACCTCAGGCTGGCGGCAAGGGGAGCTCTGTCAGACGGTAAGTGCCGCTGATCGACGGCGCGCCGTCAGTCGCGACCAGGCCGCGCGCGACCAAGTCTTCCATATGGGCGAGGACGGAAAGCGAAGCCGCGCCGACAAGACGCGGATCGAGGCCGATATAGATCGCACGCACCAGCGTTGGAATGTCGGCGGCGCCTTTTTCCAGCCGGCGCAGGATCGATGCCTCGCGTCCATGGCGATGCCTGATGTAGCCCTGCACGAAGCGCGGTGCGTCCTGCACCGGTCCGCCGTGACCCGGGAGATAGACGGACTCTTTCCGCTGCGCGAGTTTTTCCAGCGACGCCATATAGTCGCCCATCGCCCCATCGGGTGGCGCTACGATTGAAGTCGACCACGCCATCACGTGATCGCCGGAAAAAATCAGATCCGCTTCCTTCAGCGCGTACGCCATGTGGTTGGCGGTATGTCCCGGCGTCGTCAGCGCTTCAACGGTCCATCCATCGCCGGTCACTACACTGCCGTCGGCGAGCGTGATGTCCGGACGAAAATCCAGATCGGCGCTGGCATCGAGCCGACCTGCCTCGCCGACGTGCAGCGGGCGCGCGGGGCGATGCGGACCCTCCGCGTAAACCGTCGCGCCGGTCGCAGCCTTTACCTTTGGCACGGCGGGAGAATGGTCGCGATGTGTGTGCGTGACAAAGATGTGGGTGATGGTCTCGCCGCGCACCGCGTCGAGCAAAGCCGCGATGTGTGCATCGTCTTCCGGGCCGGGATCGAGAATTGCAACTTTGCCGCGGCCGATGATGTAACTGACCGTGCCCTTGAAGGTGAACGGTCCGGGATTGTTGGCGACGATCGCGCGAACGCCGGGCGCCACTTCCGCCGCATGGCCGGGGACGAGTTCGAAGGTCTTGTTGTAGTTGATGTCGTCGCTCATGTGGGAGTTGCGGCCCCTCATTTCTTCAGCCAAAGCTCGAACCCGATCGGGCTAAGACGCCGCGCGTACCACTTAGTGAAGAAGCTTTCCATCCCGACGCGCTTCTGAGCCCTTTTTGGCGCATTAGTCTTTCCGGGCGCATCAGTCATGGGTGCGCTCCCGTCCAGTTCTTCGCCTCCATGTGCGAAGAGTAACGGCAAAGCGCAACGGCAGGTTCTGAGGGGAAAGTGGAACCGTCATGGCTGGTTGGTTCCGGCCATGACGGTTCTCGAAAAGGATGGAGCCCCGGTGCCGGGATCGCCGGGGCTCCAAGCAATCTCATTCAACACGAGTTGTGAGATCGAGATCGCACCCAAGGCTATGCAAGCTGTGGGCCAAGTTCGGAAAAGCCAAGGGTTAGCGGCTCCAAGGGGGGACTTGGGATGGTCTGACGGCTGGTAGGTCGTTTACTTCTTCCCGCTGTCACATTTTATGGTCGCCGAGCGGGCGTTTGCTGGCTAATTTGCAGGCAGTCGAGGCGATTGCCCAGCGGGCCTAAAATGGCGTCCGACTGCGGATGGCGGCCGCCAGCGTGCCCTCGTCGAGGTAATCGAGTTCGCCGCCCACTGGGACGCCATGCGCCAGTCGCGTAACCTTGACGTTGGCGTCGTGGAGGAGGTCGGTGATGTAGTGCGCCGTGCTCTGCCCATCGACGGTGGCATTGAGCGCCAGGATGATTTCGTCCACTGTAGGATCGTGTGCACGCCGGACCAGGGCAGCGACGGTGAGGTCATCTGGCCCGACACCATCGAGCGGCGAAAGCGTGCCCCCGAGCACATGATAACGCGCGTTGATGGCGCGGGCGCGCTCGAGCGCCCAAAGGTCGGCGACGTCGGCCACCACCACGATGGCGGCAGCATCGCGCCGCGGGTCGGTGCAGACGGTGCAAGGATTCTGCGTATCGATGTTGCCGCAAATCTTGCATACCTCGATCTTCTCAATCGCGGTCTGCAAAGCGGCGGCTAACGGCGCCATCACCGCTTCGCGCTTCTTGATGAGAAAGAGCGCCGCACGCCGCGCCGAGCGCGGTCCCAAGCCAGGCAACCGCGCCAAGAGTTGGATCAGACGTTCGATCTCTGGACCGGCGGCGATCGCGGGCATCGATCAGAACAATTTAAGGCCCGGCGGCAGCGGCAGACCGCCGGTCAGCGACTGCATGCGCTCGGCTAACAACGCCTCGAGCTTGCGGCGGGCGTCGGCATGCGCGGCGACGATGAGGTCCTGGAGGATTTCCTTCTGGTCGGGCTTGCAAAGAGAATCGTCGACTTGCGCGGCTCTGAGTTCGCCCTTGCCGGAAAGCTTCAGGGTAACAAGTCCGCCACCGGCCGAGCCTTCGACCTCGATGCGGTCGAGCTCAGCCTGCATCGCCTCCATTTTCGATTTGAGTTCGGTGGCCTGTTTCATCAGGCCGAGAAAATCGACCATTGCGATACCTTCTTAGAGTTCGTCGTCGGCCGGGCCGGGTTCGCCTGCCGCCTCGAACGGTACATCGTCCGGCCCCGCCGCTGCACCGGTGGGCGGCCGCACGTCGACGATCTCGGCGCCGGGAAAGCGCGCGAGCACCGCCTGCACCAGTGGATCGGCGCGTACGCCGTCCTTCAGATCGGCTTTGCGCATCTGCGCCTGAGCGTAGAGACTAGGCACGCCGGGCTCGGCGGACACGATGACCATCCAGCGCCGCCCGGTCCAATCGGAAAGCTTCTTTGAGAGATCGCCGGTGAGCGATTTCGGCGCGCTTGTTTCCAGGCTGATTTCCAACCTGCCGTCCTCAAAGCGCACCAGTCGCACGTCGCGTTCGAGTGCACTCTTGATCGTGAGGTCGCGCCTTTCGGCCGCCAGCGCTACCAAGTCCTCGAAGCTTGCAAGCGAACGAACTGACGCTGCGCTCTCCTCGCCGCGCGCGACCGGCTCGCTTGCCCGCATCTCGGCAGGTGCCGCAGCGGCGAGCGTCGCGCGCGTTCCGCTGCGTGGCGCTTCCGTGCGCGGGGCTTCAACACGCGCCGGCATCCCCATCCGGGGCGACTCCACCCTTGACGACGGTTGGCTCGGCGACGGTGCACCGCCATTGCCGCGGGCGCTGTCGCCCAGCGAGCGGATCACTTCGTCCGGCGTCGGCAGGTCGGCGGCATAGGCGATACGCACCAGCACCATCTCGGCAGCAGCAAGCGGCCGTCCGGCAGCGGCGACCTCTTCCATCCCCTTGAGCAGCATCTGCCAGGTGCGCGCGAGGACACGCATCGAGAGTTTCCCCGCAAAGGCGCGGCCGCGCGTGCGTTCAGTCTCGGTGAGTGAAACGTCGTCGGCGAGAGCAGGCACGATCTTCACCCGGGTGACGAAATGCGTGAACTCGGCAAGATCGCCCAGCACCATGGCCGGATCGGCGCCGGTGTCGTACTGGTCGCGTACTTCGGCCAATGCACGGGCGAGATCGGCGCGCATCAGCGCCTCGAACAGGTCGATGACGCGAGCTCGATCGGCAAGGCCGAGCATCTGTCGCACGTCCTCGGCGCGCACTGGCCCAGCGGCGTGGGCGATCGCCTGATCGAACAGCGACAGCGCGTCGCGTACCGAGCCTTCGGAAGCTCGCGCAATCATCGCCAAAGCCGCGGGCTCGGCGCTGATCGTCTCCTTCTGCGCAATGCCCTGCAGGTGCTTGACCAGCAGCTCTGCATCAACGCGGCGCAGATCGAAACGCTGGCAGCGCGAGAGTACTGTGATCGGGACTTTGCGGATTTCGGTGGTCGCGAACACAAACTTGGCGTGCGGCGGTGGCTCTTCCAGCGTTTTGAGCAACGCATTAAAGGCAGCGCCGGACAGCATGTGCACTTCGTCGAGGATGTAGACCTTGTAACGGGCCGAGACCGGCGCGTAGCGGATGGCCTCGTTGATCTGCCGCACGTCGTCGACACTGTTGTGCGAGGCGGCATCCATCTCGATCACGTCGAGGTGCCGGCTCTCCATGATCGCCTGGCAGTGCACGCCGAGCACCGGCATGTCGATCGTCGGCCCGGTAATCGAGCCGTCTGGCAGCTCGTAATTGAGCGCGCGCGCTAGAATGCGCGCGGTCGTGGTTTTGCCGACGCCACGCACGCCGGTGAGGATCCAGGCCTGTGGGATGCGGCCGGTCTCGAACGCATTCGAAACCGTTCGTACCATGGCGTCCTGGCCGATCAGATCGGCGAAGGTCGATGGCCGGTATTTGCGCGCCAGCACGCGATAGGAGGCGGCTTGATTGGATGTGTCGTTCATGTTGAGCGCAGCCGGATGAGCCTAGCGAAATCCGGGGTAGGTGTTCAAACCAATCGATCGTCCCCGCACGTCGCTTCGCTCATGCGGGCTACCATAACGCCAGCTACATAAGCCGATATGAGAGGGTGGGAGGCTGACGAGCGACCCGAACCGCGCTCGTTAGGGCTGCTTCCTTCCGGACCTGACCCGGTTGGCGAGTGGCTCGTCCACCGCCAACCTCCCGCGCCCTATATCGGCCGCGAAGGCCGGGAAAGCAAGCGGACGCCCCTGCGCCACGTACCATTGGCGGCGCGGGGGGCCGGCCGAACTCGTGGCTAAGGTGTCCTCCTTATGGAGAAATCCTGAATTTTATGAGGGCGTGGGTTGTCGCTAGCTTCCACTAGCCTCGCGGTGAGGCGAGAAAGGCTACAGGGAGCAAGTCAATGTCGACACAAGCGATGGCCAACGTGGATAGTGCCTCCTTCGGTAAAGGTGCTGAGGGCGAAAAGTGCTTCGAGCTCGGCTTGATGTACTCAACCGGCAACTTCATGCCTGCGGACATGGTTGCTGCGCATAAATGGTTCAACATCGCGGCGATGCGCGGCAACAGCGAAGCAGCTCGGCTGCGCCGAGAGATCGCTAGCGAAATGTCGGAAGCCCAGATCGCGGCTGCCCAGCGCGCTGCGCGTGTCTGGCTTACACGCCACTAGGGTTCAAAGTGATCGACCGGTTGCCAGACGCTTATTCGCGCTTGTCGCGCCGGTCCTTAACCCGCGCTGCTTTGAACTCAGTGCGCGGCAGCGTGCCCGGTTTGAGTACTTCGACGGCCGCCCTTACCTCGCAGCGCGTGCGGATTTCTTCGACTACGGCGGTGGCAATCGCTTCGCCGGCGTGGTGCTCGACCCGCACCGTCATCACGTCGAGACCGTCGGGATTGGTTACAAGCACAATCTCGAACTCGTCGCCAATTCCTTCGATCGAGCGGACCGCGTGCTCGATCTGTCCGGGAAACATTTTTATGCCTCGCAGATTGATCAGGTCGTCGGCGCGTCCGGCGAAGGAGCCGACCGCCCGCACGTGGTTCCGTCCGCATGGACATCGCGTGCGATCGAAGGTCGCGTAATCGCCGACCAAAAAGCGCAATTGCGGCGAGGACTCGGAATTGAGATTCGTGCAGACAGTCAGTCCGCGCTCGCCATCGCGCTGCGATCGACGCGATTGGGGATCGATTGTTTCCCAGACCTGGACATCCTCAAGAAGGTGCGTGGAGACGGGACCGTCCGCCGGCTGCGAATAACCGCACGAGAAACCGCCGACATGTGGCGATGCTTCGGTGCAGCCGTAAAACTCAACCAGCCGCGCTCCCCACAGTTCCTGGATGCGTTCGCGCGTCGCGGCGACGCTCATGCCGGGCTCGCCGGCGACGAAGAGCGTGCGCACGGACGTCGAGCGCGGATCGACGCCGAGAGCCTCGACCGTGCGCCCGAGATGAAGCGCGTAGGACGGTGTGCAGAGCAGGATGGTCGGCTTATAGCGGATGACGATGTTGGCGCGCGCCCGGGCATCCATGCCGCCGCCCGGCAGCGTCGGCAGGCCCATTTTGGCGAGCGCGTATTGCACGCCCCAGGCCCACACATGCGGCCCATAGCCGGTGATCATGAAGACCGTATCGCCTTTGCGGAAGTCCATCGAATGAAGCGCCCGCGCATTCGCCCAGGCCCATAGTTCGCGGTCGATGTGCGAATAGCGAAACACGCGCGGTGTAGCCGGTCGTGCCGGACGACGAAAACATCATCCAGCCGCGCTCAGCCCAGATTTCCTCGGTCATCGCCGTATAGGTGCCATACGGCGGCTGCGCCGCGGCGTCCTCCGCCATTTCCAGCTTGTCGACCACCGGCCATTTGTCGATCAGATCGTCTACAGTATGCAGGTCGGAAGGAATGAGGCCGAGCCGGTCGAACCGGCGCCGATAGAAATCGCTGTTCTCATACAGAAACGGCGCCGCGGCGGCGATTTTGTCGTCTTGGATGGCGCGTAACTCATCGCGTGAGGCGGTGTCCAGCCGCGGCGACCAGTATTCCGCCGAGCCGGGCGCATCGCGGTCATGGCGATGGCGCTCGATGGTCGCCAACCACGCCCGCCGTGTCGCCTCGGCACGCTCCGCCCGATCCGCCACAGGGTCCCTCCCTTTGTTTCCATCATATTCAAGAGAGGGTCGCTGCTGCTAGAAGCGTTTTGGTCGAGGGACCTTTCCCGCTGCACCGCGCTGGAAACGTAAGCGAGAACTGCCATGCATAACCCGCCGTTTCGCGCCGATCACATCGGCAGCCTATTGCGCCCGCCGGCGCTGCGGCAGGCCTTTCGCGCCTTTCATGCCGGCGAATTCGAGCAGGAGCGTTTTGCGGCCGCACAGGACGCGGCGATCCGCGGCGCTATCAAGATGCAGGAGGACGTCGGACTTAAGATGGTCACTGACGGTGAGTTCCGCCGCGGCTCATATTGGGGCCGCTTCGTCGAAGGTATCGAAGGCCTCGGCGTAGATAAGGCGCGCTTCAGCTTTCGCGATGAGGACGGCGAAGAGCTGGCCTTCACCGCCCCTTCGGTAACCGGAAGGGTGGCACGACGAGCGCCGATCGCGCTCGACGAATTCACCTTCCTGCGCGCCAACACGACCGCACTCCCCAAGATAACGTTGCCGGCGCCATCGACCATGCACTTCTGGCGCGGCGCGCAATACGCAACGCCGGGTGTCTATGACAGCCCACGCGATTTTTTCCGCGAGCTAGCCACGATCTATCGTGCCGAGATCGCCGACCTTGCCGCCGCAGGTTGCCGTTACATCCAGCTCGACGAAGTCGCGCTGGCGATGCTTTGCGATCCGGCGGTGCGAAAGCAAGTGGCGGTCGACGGCAGGGCGATGGCAGAGCTGATCGATCTTTATGTGGAAGCGATCGCCGAGGCGGTCGCCGGGGCACCGCCCGGTATGATGGTCGGGGTGCACATGTGCCGCGGGAACTTCAAAGGCAAATATCTCGCTGAAGGCGGATACGACGAAATCGCCAAGACCTTGTTTGGTTGCGCCGGAGTGACCCACTTTCTGCTTGAGTTTGATACTGAGCGTGCCGGCGACTTCGCGCCGTTGTGTTACGTTGCGGCCGGCAAGGGTGTGGTGCTCGGGCTCATTAGCTCCAAGAATTCCGTGCCGGAAAGGCTAGACGATCTGCTTAAGCGCATCGGCGAGGCGGCCCGCTTCATTGACATGGATCGCCTCGCCATCAGCCCGCAATGCGGCTTTGCCTCCACCGTCGCCGGCAATCCGGTCAGCGAAGCCGACCAGCGCGCCAAGCTCGCGCTGTGCGTGAAAGCAGCGCAGATGGCGTGGAATTGAGCCAAAAGGGCCGCGATGTCTCAAGCCGGCTGGTTCCTTCATCCGCAGTTACGTGACGACACTACTGCGGTCTGCGATCTGGCGCTTTCTCACCTTCTATCTACCAACGATGCCGACTATCCGTGGCTCATTCTTGTCCCGCGGCGGGCGAACGTCGCCGAGATCGCCGATCTTGGCGATGAGGCGACACTGCTGATGGGCGAAATAACTCTGGTCTCTCGCGCGCTCAAGGAAGTCACGCGATGCGACAAGATCAATATCGCCGCCATCGGCAATGTCGTGCCGCAGCTTCACGTCCACATTGTCGCGCGGTGGACGCACGATCCATTGTGGCCGAAACCCGTTTGGGGTGTTGCCGTTTCGCGCGCCGGCGACGCGGCCGCCTTTGAGAGCTTCGTCAGTACGATTCGAAAGAAACTCGGAGTTGCGGCTGATTGTTAGAAAGTTCCTGCGAGGGCGGTGATAGAGCCAACGAACGTCGACTCGCCTGGTTGTGCACTGCACGCGCTTGACCGCGATAGCTGGTGCGGCTTCAATCCAGCGCAAAATGTCAAAAGAGCCAGCCCCCGCCGCGCCCCGCCAGGCTTACTCCGGTAGTATTCTCGATCGCGCCGCCGCACTGCGCGACGACGAAGCCGGGCTCGCTGCGCTGGCGGAGAATAGTCGCGCCGGCTTTTACGTGATCGGCGGCGAGTTGGTGGTGCTCAAGCAGCAGGTGGACGGCTTTGATCCGCTGTTTTTGCCTGCCGAAGCAAAATCCTGCGGGCTGGCCCGCGAAACCGTGTTTCTCGGACTTCTGGGCGATGCGCCCCGCTTTGGCGCCGGCCTGGACGCAGAAGCGGTCGAGCCGCTTAAAGCAAGAAACGATCTCAAGCTCATCGATCTGCGCTCAATCGCGGTGCAAGGCGCGGTAGCCGCTTGGCATCTACCGCCGCTCGCCGAAGCCAAGGCGATACTCGGATGGCACGCCCGCCATCGCTTCTGTCCAAATTGCGGCGCGGCAACCAAGCTGGTGCAGGGCGGCTGGCGCCGCGATTGCCCGTCATGCAAGGCCCAACATTTTCCCCGTACCGACCCGGTTGTCATCATGCTGGCGATCGCGGGTGACCGTTGCGTGCTCGGCCGCTCGCCTCGCTTCCCGCAGACCATGTGGTCGTGTCTTGCCGGCTTCGCAGAGCCGGGCGAATCAATCGAGGAAGCGGTGCGTCGCGAGGTGCGTGAGGAAGTGGGGCTCACTTGCGCGAGGGTTAAATACTTTGCCTCCCAGCCTTGGCCATTCCCGTCGTCGCTGATGATCGGCTGTCATGCAATGGCGTTGACGGAACAGATCGTCATCGACCAGAACGAGATCGAGGAGGCGCGCTGGTTCGACCGCGAGGAGTTGAAACTGATGCTGGCGCGCAAGCACCCGCAGGCTTTGACTGCGCCGCCGCCGATCGCGATCGCTCATCACATTATTCACGATTTTGTCGAGCATGGGCGTCAAGTGTTGGATTAAAGCGTTGCGCTGAAGAGTTGGAGACTGAAATCCGGCGTGATGGTTTGCTGGAGTGGCGATGTCGCTGGCTGACAGTTTGCGTAACAAGCGTACCGGTGGCGCGAGCGTGCCGCGTATCCTGTGCACCGGTATCATTGTGCTTGACGAAGTTTTCCGTGTTGAAAATTTTCCGAAAGCCGACGGCAAGGTCGAGGCGAAGGGCTTTTTTGTCGTCAATGGCGGCTGCGCGGCGAATGCCGCGGTCGCTATCGCACGGCTGGGCGGTCGCGCAGCGCTTGCCGGGCCGTTGGGAGGGCCTGCCGGAGAGGACGACAACGGCGATCGCGTCCTGGCCGCTCTAAGCCGCGAGAATGTCGATACCAGTGCCTGTCAACGCGTCGATGGTCTCGCGACCGCCCTCTCGGCGATTTTCATCGACGCGCGCGGCGATCGCACGATCGTCACCTACCGCGACCAGCGGATTGCCGCGGTCACGCCGGAAGATCCGGAACGCTTGGCAGCTTCGGCTGATCTGGTGCTCGCGGACAACAGGTATCCGCAATTTGCCCGGCCGATTTGCGAGGCGGCGCGGCGGCGCAACGTGCCCGTTGTGCTCGACGGCGACAAACCCACCGTCGTAGACGATCCGTTTTTTAGCGTTGCCTCACACGTCGTCTTTTCCTCTGAGTGCCTGCTCGCTACGACCGGCGGCGGCGATCTCGGCGAAGCGCTCAAAACCATCGCGCGCCATACCGACGCGTTCCTCGCCGTCAGCGACGGGCCAAACGATATCCTTGTCCTCGACGGCGGTGCGTTCCACCGCGTACCGGTGTTTCCGATCTGCGCGGTGGATACTCTCGGCGCCGGCGATGCCCTGCACGGCGGTTTCGCGCTGGCGCTTGCCGAGGGGCGCAGCGAAACCGAAGCGCTCCGCTTCGGTGCGGCCGTCGCCGGGATCAAGTGCACCCGCATCGGCGGCTCGGCCGGTGCGCCGACCCGTACGGAGGTCGAGAGACTGTTGGCGGAAAACAGCGCACCAGCTATGGCGGCCGTTACACCGTTATCGTGAGGCAGCCGTGAAGCGGCCTTCGAAAGGGTGCGGCCATCCCGTCCGTCGCCGAGGTGTTTCGACGGTGGATGTGCTTGCACGTCAGGAGTGACGCCTTGCAAACGTCGCTTGATTCAGAATAATATTCTATGTAAATACTAGATTACGCGTCGGCTTGAAAAATTATTCTGTTGCTGGCGTAATTGACCAGGTGCAAATCATATGGACGCTATCGACCGCAAAATCCTCGCCGTGCTCCAGGAGGACGCTTCACTTGCGGTGGCCGAGATCGGCTCCCGCGTTGGCCTGTCGTCGACACCTTGCTGGAAACGCATCCAACGGCTGGAAGCCGACGGCGTCATTCAGAAGCGTGTGGCGCTGGTCGATCAGGGGCGCATCGGACTAGGTGTCACGGTGTTCGTCTCAATCGAGACCGGCGATCATTCCCAGGATTGGCTTGAGCGCTTCGCCAAGACCGTCAGCGCCATGCCGGAAGTCATGGAATTCTACCGCATGGCGGGTGACATCGATTACATGCTGCGGGTCGTGGTGCCCGACATCGCCGGTTACGACTCCTTTTACAAACGGCTGATCGCGTCGGTGCCGCTGACCAATGTCACCTCCCGTTTCGCCATGGAGAAGATCAAGTCGACAACGGCGCTGCCGATTCCGTGAGGCGTCGGCGCGGGGCTTAATGTCCCGCCGCGAGCGCGCCGGCGGCTGCGGCTTGAGAATTGCGGTTCGTCGTCTCCGACAACGTCTTATCAAAGTATTCCGGAGAGTCGCCAAGGGTGATGCGGCGCGAGCAATCAGGCGTGCAGCTGTAGGTTTCGCGATCGATGCCGCGATAGACGACAACGGTCTTGTCGTTTGGTCCAGTGACCTCGACGGCGTGCTCGGCCAGCACGGCGCCATGGCGGTCGAGCACGACGAAGTTGGTCGCTCCGTAGCCCTTGCCGGTAATGATCCCGAGTTCCACCGGGTTGGATCGTCAGATCGGCGATGAGCGGATTGCCGATCACGACGGTCGACGCCCGTTCCGGCAGCTGCATGATCCTGGCCTGGTC
Source organism: uncultured Alphaproteobacteria bacterium (assembly GCA_963844545.1). Classification (GTDB taxonomy): domain Bacteria; phylum Pseudomonadota; class Alphaproteobacteria; order Rhizobiales; family Xanthobacteraceae; genus BOG-931. The sequence goes on from CAWJOX010000005.1 coordinate 43,583, forward strand.
GAGAAACACGACGATCGGTTCAGCAGCGGTGGCCGGCGCAACGAGAGTTATCAGCAGGATGATCGCGGACAGCCGATACAACAGGCGCAAGCTTGCCCGCGCTCGCGCGCACAACGCCATCATCGTTACTCTCCGAAACGCTACGCGACGACAAACAACCGAAGAGGGCTGTACTACGAGGCCGTTACTTCACTGCAAAATAGTGAAGGAAGTGCAAATCGGCCGAGCCGTCGGCGCCCACAAAGTAGTCCAGATAAGATCGAGCTCGCGCACCCGCTATGGAGCGAAGCGGTTCTCACTGCGCGGCTTTTTCCTGGGTGAAAGGATGCGCGAGTTGGGCGCCAAAACTCGTCGGGAACTCCGCGTCCGCGATCCCGTAACGATCCGGCAGTTCGCCGGCCGGCATGTAGAATGTGCCGAAGATGAGATCGAGTACCGGAAAGGTTGCGGCGAAGTTTTTCTCACCGCCGCGTTCCGCTGCCGTGTGGTGCCAGCGGTGGAACACTGGACTTGCGATCACGTATTTGAGCGGGCCCAGGGTCCAGTCAAGATTGGCGTGGACGAACGCGGAATGAGCGATGGTGATAGGCCCGAGCACGACGAACACGTTCGGCGAGATGCCGATGATAAGCATGACGACGTCTGCAATCACCGCGCCGAAGAAAAGATTGACCGGATGGAAGCGCGCCGCCGAGATCCATTCCAGTTCTTCCGAGGAATGGTGCACGGCGTGGTACTTCCACAGCTGGGTACCGTGGAAGAGCCGATGCGACCAATAGGTGATAAAGTCTTCGCCGATCAGGAAGATGATCATTTGCGCAGCCAGCGGAAGCGCCGCAAGCGGCCCATGGCCGTTCTCGTAGAACGCGATCAGGCCGTCGGCCGTGGTGATGCCGAACAGAACCGCGGCGCCGGCAACCAGCATCCCGATGCGCAAGTAGCGGGTGAGCACCGGGATGAAGAACCAGTAGCAAAGATCGGTGATGAGATCGCGCTTATGCCACCACGGGCGGCCCGGATTGCACGCCCAGAAGTAGGTCAGCACGGTGAAGACCCCGGCCAGCGCCAGCGAAATCGGCACGCCTTTTATGAAGGTCTCGCCGACACTGACGACGAATGCGAGCAGTTCCTGATTCATGCCATCGGTCGCTTCTTAGATTTTTCCCGGCGACCGCTCGCTCGCTGGAGCAGATGCCTCTAGCCGCAATGATATCGAGGAAGCTCATTAATAGGCGATGAATCACAGCGGCGCGTCACCATGGTGACGTACGAGAAACGTTTGTCTGCAATGCATTGACCTGCAGATTGCCAGCGAAACTGGTGTCGTCATTTCACGTCGGCCTGTCGGAACCGCAAACCAAAAAATCTTCGCACTCTGAAATACGATATTAACTACGTTGTGGTTCGATGGAACCGCTCCAAGTTTCACTGATTGATTTAACCGCATCGCAATTTCTCGTGGCTAGTTTCCAAGGCGATCCAAATGGTCCGGCTAACGGGCATTGGGTCGAGCTCAGACAGCCACGTGTGGACCTAAGGAGCCAACTATGAAGACCCTGTTTTCGCGTTTCGTGAAGGACGAGTTGGGCGCAACGGCCATTGAATATGGCCTGATCGCTGCCGGCATTTCTGTTGCCATTATCGCCGTCGTCAATGGCCTCGGCAGCAAGCTGAACACGACCTTCAGCAGCATCTCCACCCAGCTTAAGTAAGCTTCTTCTCTCTCTCTCTCTCGCATTCGTTACACAAAGGGCTGCGGTGGATCACCGGAGCCCTTTTGTTTCTTTGTGCGCTCGATAACGCACTCTCAACTGCCGCTGAATTAAACCGGGGATGGAGAACAACCGACGGTGCCGCCTGTCATGGCTTTGCTGATTGAGGCGATCGAACTGACACTCTTTCCGGCGATGATGGCGTTTGCCGCTTCGAGCGATCTGTTCACCATGACGATCGCCAATCGTGTTTCGCTGATCCTCGTCGGCGGCTTCGGCCTGCTCGCAGCCCTGACCGGGATGAGCGCCGCCGACATGCTATCGCATGCTGGCGCCGCAGCTGCGGTGCTTGCGGTCGTGTTCGTCTTTTTCACGTGCGGCTGGATCGGCGGCGGCGACGCTAAGCTTGCCGCTGCAACGGTACTTTGGCTCGGCTTTGCCCATCTCGCCGATTATCTACTCTATGCTTCGCTGCTCGGCGGTGCGCTAACCATGCTGATCATCCAGTTTCGCGCCGTACCGCTGCCGAAAGCCTTCGTCGGCCGCGAATGGGCAGAACGGCTGCACCGCCGGGACGGTGGTGTTCCCTACGGCATCGCGCTCGCTGCCGCGGCTCTCCTGATCTATCCGCACACTGAGTGGATGACGACCGCCGCGCTTTAGAGTGCGTTCATCGTTTAGTAACCGTTACTCGACCTGGTTTGTTTTCAAAATCAATTCTGGTTCTTAAATCCGGCCCTGTTTGTACCGGATCTTTGCACTTCGAGGCCGTGAAATGTCGCGTCGTAACGCGCAATTAACGCGATTTGGATACGGCTCATTAACCATGCCTTGACGTTTAGCTGCTGAAATCCGGCAGACGGCGGTCCGTCCGGTCGCTGACGTCACATTGGAAGTCGAGCGTAATGAAACGCGCGCGCCTTATCGTACTTGTTGTTGCGCTTGCTGCGGGCGGTGTTGCCGCCATGCTGGCGCGCGGGCTCAATCGAGCGCCTGAGCCGCCTAAGGCGCCTCCACCTCCGCCGCCGCTTGCCACGGTCGAAGTGCTGATCGCCAAGTCCGATCTCGATACCGGCCAGGTGGTCGGTGCGCATGATGTCGGCTGGCAGACTTGGCCCGCTTCAGCGGGATCGAATTTCATCAGGAAGACCGATCGGCCCGACGCGATCAAGGACTTCGTCGGCGCCATCGTGCGCACGCCGGTGGCGGCCGGCGAGCCCATCCGCGACTCCAAGGTCGTCGCGTCTAAGGCCGGCGGTTTCATGGCCGCTGTTCTGCCGCGGGGCATGCGAGCGATTGCAATGGATGTGGCGCCGGATACTGAAGCCGGCGGCTTTATCCTGCCAAACGACCACGTCGACGTTCTGCTGACGCACCGTGACAAGGCGGCGGAAAAGCTGTCCGGGGTCGAAAAATATATCAGTGAGACGATCCTGCGAAACGTGCGGGTTCTGGCAGTTGACCAGGCGCTCGGGGAAAAGAACGGTCAGAAAGTGGTGATCGGCAAAACCGCGACGATCGAGCTTGATCCGCATCAGGCGGAAACACTCGCGCTGGCGCGTCAGACCGGCACGCTTTCACTGATACTGCGCAGCCTTCTCGATTCGCAATCACCGACGCCAGAAGGTGGTGAAGCGAAGGAGGAGGCAAAGACGACCGTCAGTACGGTGCGTTACGGCGTGACGACGCAGTCGACGCGCTGACAGAACGGAGGGGACTTCGACGATGGCATCAGGAACACCGATCCGCGCGGTCGCTCTTTTCGGCCTCGTCTTGCCGGTCGTCTGCTGGTGCCTTGCGCAAAGTAGAGCAGCCGAGCCGGCGGTTCGCGAACCGGGAATGCAGCCGATTACGGTTGCCGCAGGCGACTTCAACTCGCGCTTCCTTCCACTCGCCAAGGGTAAATCGGTCGTCATTAATTTTCCGCGCGACATCAAGGATGTGCTGGTTGCCGATCCCAAGATCGCCAACGCAGTCGTTCGCTCTTCGCGGCGCGCTTACATCGTGGCCGTTGCTTCAGGTGCAACCAACATTTTCTTCTTCGATTCCGACGGCAAGCAACTCGCGAACTTCGACATTGCGGTCAGCCTTGATGTCAGCCCGATCCGTGCCGCTATCCAACGTCTGATCCCCGGCTCTGAAGTCAACGTTGAAGGCATCGGCGACGGCATTCTCCTGACCGGCACAGTGGCGAACCAGGTCGACGCGCAGCAGGCCTACCAGATCGCATCCCATTTCGTGGCTACTGGGGAAAGCTTCGTCGGCAGCACCGGCGGCGGTGGAGGGGGCGGCAGCGGCGGCGGAATCGGCAGCATTAACGTCGGCGGCGGTGGCACCGGGTTGAGCACCGCGCTCGCCTTAGGCAGCTCGAGCAGTAGTGGTGGTGCCGGTTCACAAAAGATTGTCAATGCCATCGTCGTCCGCGGCCGCGACCAGATCATGCTCAAGGTAACGGTCGCGGAGGTCGAGCGCGATCTCGTCAAACAGCTCGGCATTAACCTTTCGGGTTCGGTCGGGTATGGCACCGCGGTTGTGAACTTCAACAACACCAATCCGTTCTCGGCATACGGCCAGTCGCTCAGCGGCTCCAGCATCGCCGGTGGGTGGAAATCGATCACCGCCACGCTGCAGGCGATGGAACAGGCCGGCGTCATCCATACCTTGGCTGAGCCAAGTCTGACCGCGATCTCCGGCGAAACGGCAACGTTCCTGGCCGGCGGTGAATTCCCGATCCTGAATGGCTATTCCTGCTCGGCTACGTCAAGCACGCCGGGAGCGCCGACAACGTGTCAGCCGGCGATCGAGTTCAAGAAATTCGGCGTTAGTTTGAACTTCACCCCGGTGGTGCTCAGCGAGGGCCGCATCAGCCTGAAAGTCATGACCGAGGTGTCGGACATCTCGAGCCAAAATGCGCTGACCATCCCCATTCCCGGTTCAACTGACACCGTAACCGTGCCATCGATCCGCACCCGCCGGGCCGAGACCACGCTCGAGATTCCTTCGGGCGGTTCGCTGGCCATGGCCGGCATGATCCACGACGAGACGCGGCACAACATCAACGGTCTTCCGGGCTTGGCGGAGCTTCCCGTCCTTGGACCGCTGTTTAAGAGCAACGACTACGTCAACCAGCGGACCGAGCTGATGGTGCTGGTCACACCCTACGTGGTGCGCGCGGTCGCGCAGAAGGATTTGTCGCGGCCCGATGACGGCTTCGCTGATCCGAGCGATCCTGCGCAAGTCCTGCTTGGGCGCTTCAACCGCATTTACGGCGTCGGCGGCACTCCCGATCCGCCCGACAATTATCGCGGCAAGTACGGATTCATCCTCGACTGAGGCGCTCAACGCACTTGGCGCGCAAGGAGACGACGATGCAGACTGTCAACCAAATGATCGCCAGCAGGCGCGCTAACGCCGGGGCGGCCGTTCGCGCCGCAATCGTCGCCGGATTTTCGCTTTTCGTCTGCGCCTGCAACACTGATCAACAAGTCGCCGCCGTTCCCGACGTTCCGTCCGATTATCGCCAGCGTCACCCGATCACGATGTCGGAAGCCGATCATACACTCGAAGTTTTCGTTGGCTCCAATCGCGGCCAGCTCAACGCGATGCAGCGCGCCGAAGTCCTGGCATTTGCACAAACCTGGAGGCGGGAGGCCACTGGCGGCGTTATCGTCGATCTGCCGATCGGCACCAGTAACGAGCGTGCGGCTGCGGAGGCCATGCGAACAATTCGCTCGATCCTGGCCGCAAGCGGCGTGCCGCGTGACGGCGTCGTTGTACGCGGCTATCACCCGCCGACCAGCGCGCTTGCGGCCATCCGCATCTCCTATCCGCGGATTCAAGCCCAGGCCGGACCATGTGGCCTCTGGCCGGCAGATATCGGGCCCAGCCTCAACCGAGACTATTTTGAGAACCAGCCGGTGTGGAATCAGGGCTGCGCGACGCAGCGCAACCTCGCTGCCATGGTGGATAATCCGGCCGACCTGGTGCAGCCGCGCGCCGAAACGCCGCCCTACGAAATGCAGCGAACGACCGTCATGGAAAACTACCGAGCAGGCAAATCCACTGCTGTGCAACAACAAACAGGCGAAACGGGCAAGATCAGCGACCTTGGGAAATGATGCCATCATATGATGAGTTCACCGAGCCAAGCCGTTCAAGTTGAGAGTCCCGGCGCCGAGGTGGCCGGCCGCGATGAACGCATCGCGCCCGCGCCGCGCGTTTCGGTGCAGGCTTTCTGTGAAACCGTGGAGACCGCCGCCGCGATTCAGGCGGCTGGTGAAGATCGACGCCTGGCCAGAGCGCATCTGCGTATTCAGATGGGCGGGCTGGTTGCCGCCATCGAAGCTTATCAGAGCTCGGCGACGCCGAATGTCATTATTCTTGAATCCGAAAGCCGCAACGAGGATATCCTCGGCGGTCTCGACCAGTTGGCACCGGTCTGTGACGCCGCTACACGGGTCATCATCATTGGGCGTATGAACGATGTCAGGCTCTATCGCGAGTTGGTGCGGCGCGGTGTTAGCGATTATCTGATAGCGCCGGTCGGCGCGCTCCAGGTGGTGCGTGCCGTGTGCGGTCTGTTTTCGGCGCCTGACGCCAAGCCGGTCGGCCGTGTCATCGCGGTCGTTGGAGCCAAAGGCGGCGTCGGCGCCTCCACCGTCGCTCACAACATCGCCTTTTCTATCGCGCGCGACTTGACGCTCAACTCGGTCGTGACCGATCTCGATCTCGCGTTCGGGACTGCTGGTCTTGATTTCAACCAAGACCCGCCTCAAGGAATTGCCGAGGCGGTGTTTTCGCCCGATCGCATCGATGATGCCTTCATCGACCGGCTGCTCTCGAAGTGTACCGATCACCTGAGCCTCTTGGCGGCGCCGGCGACTCTCGACCACGTTTACGATTTCGGAGCTGATGCATTCGAGGCGATCTTCGATTCGCTGCGGGCTACGGTCCCGTGCGTCGTGCTGGACGTGCCGCATCAGTGGACCGGCTGGACCAAGCAGACCCTGGTCGGCGCCGACGATATCCTGATCGTTGCCGCGCCCGATCTTGCCAACCTGCGCAACACCAAAAATCTCTACGATTTCCTCAAGGCGGCGCGGCCGAATGATCAGCTACCGCTCTACTGTCTCAATCAGATCGGCGTCCCTAAGCGGCCGGAGATCAAGGCCGCCGATTTCGCCAAGGCGCTCGAAAGCGAGCCGGTTGCGGTCATTCCGTTTGAACCGCAGCTATTCGGCGCCGCGGCGAACAACGGCCAAATGATCGCAGAGATTGCGGCCGGCCACCGTACTGCTGAGTTGATCCGGCAACTGGCACAGCAGATGACCGGCCGCCCGGAGCCGAAGAAACAACGTTCGGGCCTTTTGTCGCCGCTCTTTGAAAAGCTTCTGCAACGACAATCGTAGCTGTCATCGTGTGTCGGAGTAGCGTTGGTGTTTGGCAAGCGTCCTAATGGTAGTACCGCCCCCGTTCTCGCCGAGCGGCTGCCCGCGGCCCCACGGCCAGTCGCGCCATCGCCCGCCGCGCCGCCTGCGGCAGCGCCACCTGCCGCCGCACCCTCCCAGGGCGGACGCACTCCGTTTCCGTCCGCCGGCCTCGGGGCGCCAATTATCGGAGCGCCGCCCGCTGGCAGAGCGAACGCCGCCCCACAAAGCCCGCAACAGCAGGTTCCGTCCGCCATCGACACGCGCCGTTCGGATTCCTACTACGAGACCAAAGGAACGATTTTCGGCGCGCTGATCGAAGCGATCGACCTCGGCCAGCTTGCCAAGCTCGACTCCAATTCCGCACGCGAGGAAATCCGGGACATCGTCAACGAAATCATCGCGATCAAGAACATCGTGATGTCGATCTCCGAGCAGGAAGATCTGCTCGACGACATCTGCAACGATGTGCTCGGCTACGGGCCGCTTGAACCGCTGCTGGCTCGAGATGAGATTTCCGACATCATGGTCAACGGTTCCGGAACGGTCTACATCGAAGTCGGCGGCAAGATTCAAAAGACCGGTATCCGTTTCCGCGATAACCAACAATTGCTCAATATCTGCCAGCGCATCGTCAGCCAGGTCGGGCGCCGCGTCGACAAATCTTCGCCGATCTGCGACGCGCGCTTGCCAGACGGCTCGCGCGTCAACGCCATCGTGCCGCCGCTCGCGATCGACGGGCCGGCGCTCACGATACGTAAATTCAAGAAGGATAAGCTCACTCTCGAGCAGCTGATCCGGTACGGCTCGGTTTCGCCGGAAGGGGCGGAAATCCTGAAGATCATCGGCCGCTGCCGCGTCAACGTCCTGATCTCTGGCGGTACCGGTTCGGGCAAGACCACGCTGTTGAACTGCCTGACCCGCTACATCGACGACGACGAGCGCATTGTCACCTGCGAAGACGCGGCTGAACTGCAATTGCAGCAGCCGCACGTGGTCCGTTTGGAAACGCGCCCGCCCAATCTCGAAGGCGAGGGCCAGATCACCATGCGGGATCTGGTGCGCAATTGCCTGCGTATGCGGCCGGAGCGGATCATCGTCGGCGAGGTGCGCGGACAGGAGGCCTTCGACCTCTTGCAGGCAATGAACACGGGCCACGACGGCTCGATGGGCACGTTGCATGCCAACATGCCGCGCGAAGCGCTCTCGCGGCTAGAATCGATGATCACGATGGGCGGTTACTCGCTGCCGTCGCGCACGATCCGGGAAATGATCTGCGGTTCGATCGATGTCGTCATTCAAGCCGCGCGTTTGCGCGATGGTTCGCGACGCATCACCCACGTAACCGAGGTCATGGGAATGGAAGGCGACGTGATCATCACCCAGGATCTGTTTCTGTACGACATCTTGGGCGAGGACGCGAACGGCAACCTCATCGGCCAGCATCGATCCACGGGTATCGGCCGTCCGAAGTTTTGGGATCGTGCGCGGTACTACGGTGAGGACGTCCGCCTCGCGGCCGCGCTCGACGCGGCCCAGGCCGCCGAACGGGTTAGAAACTGAGGACGGAATCGGCCATGCAAACCTACGGCATTTTTCTGATGGTCATGGTCGCGATCGGCGGCGTCGGGTGGGTGTTCTTGTATCCACTCCTGTCCGGCGAGCGCGCCGCAGAGCGACGCATGGCAAGCGTTGCCCGCGCTGAGCCGGTGATGCAGCGTCCCGTACGCGGGGCGCAGAAGTCGCGGCGCGAGCAAATCGAAGGCACACTGAAACAGCTCGAGGCACGGCAAAAGACCGCCAAACGTGTGCCGTTGTCCGTACGCATCGCGCGGGCCGGGCTCAAGTGGTCGACGCGCCGCTTCATGATGACCGCCGGGGCGGCAGGCGTTGTCGTCTTCCTGGTTGCGATGCTGATGGGCGCCGGCTTGCTGGCCGCGCTGGGCTTGGCATTCGCTGCCGGCGGTGGGTTGCCATTTTGGATTTTGTCGTTTCTCAAGAAGCGGCGGGAATCGCGCTTCCTCGAGACATTTCCGGACGCCGTCGATGTCATCGTTCGCGGCATCAAGGCCGGTCTGCCGTTGCTCGATAGTCTCAAGTTGATTGCTGCCGAGGCCAATGAACCGATTCGCAGCGAAATTCGTGGCATCATCGACACGCAAACAATCGGCATTCCACTCGGGGAGGCCTGCCAGCAACTCTACGAACACATGCCGCTTCCCGAAGCGAACTTCTTCGGCATCGTCATTTCGATCCAACAGCGCGCCGGCGGCAATCTCTCCGAGGCGCTCGGCAACCTGTCTCGCGTGCTGCGCGACCGCAAGAAGATGAAAGCCAAGATCAAGGCCATGTCGATGGAAGCCAAGGCCTCGGCGACGATTATTGGGGCGTTGCCGATTGCTGTGATGATTCTCGTTTACGTCACGAGTCCGCAGTACATGTCGTTGCTGTGGACGGAGCCGCTCGGCCGCATGATGATGGCCGGCAGCGCTGTTTGGATGTCGATCGGCATCTTGGTGATGCGTAAGATGATCAACTTCGATTTCTAAAGTTCCGCGCATGTATCAGCTCCTCGACAAATATTTCGAACCGCAATTTCTTACCATGATGTTCGCTGCAATCGCGGCCGGCGCGACGGTGCTGACGCTGGCGATGCCGCTGTTGGCAAAGGACACGCTGTCCGCGCGTATGAAAGCGGTCGCGTTCGAACGAGAAAAGATTCGGCTGCGTGAACGCGAGCGAATGGCGCAGGGCAACAAGGTCACGCTTCGGCAATCGCCAAAAGCGTATATGAAGACCATCGTCGAAAACTTCAATCTCAGCAAATGGGTCGGTCAGGAACAAGCCCGCACCATGCTGGTGCAGGCGGGTTACCGCGGGCAGGCGCCATATGTCACCTATCTGTTCTTCCGCATGGTGATGCCGGTCGCCATGCTGCTTGCTTCATTGTTCTACGTTTTCGTGGTGATCCAGCTCAATCAGCCAACGATGATCAAGATCGGAATTGGGATTGGCGCCGCCTATTTCGGTATGTTGAGTCCAAATTTGTTTCTAAGAAATAAGATTCAGCGCCGGCAGGTTTCGATTAAGCGCGCATTTCCAGACTCGCTGGACCTGCTTTTGATCTGCATCGAATCGGGCATGTCAGTTGAGGCGTCTTTCCAGAAAGTCAGCGAGGAGGTCGGCACGCAATCGATCCCGCTGGCCGAGGAGCTGACGCTGACGACGGCGGAATTGTCGTATCTGCCGGATCGCCGTCAGGCTTATGACAATTTGGCGCAGCGCACCGGCCTGGAAGGGGTGAAATCCGTGTGTCTTGCTTTGCAGCAGGCCGAGCGCTACGGCACGCCGCTTGGCGCGACCATGCGGGTACTCTCACAGGAAAGTCGCGATGCGCGGATGTCGGAAGCCGAGAAGCAGGCCGCGGCTTTGCCGCCTAAACTTACGGTGCCGATGATCTTATTCTTCCTGCCGGTGCTGTTTGTGGTCATTCTCGGCCCGGCGGCGATCAAGGTCATGGGCCTGCACTGAACGTCAGCTCGCGCTGTCGATCGGTCGTATATCTCGGTTCGGATCGCGCAGGTCTTTGCGGTGTGCAAGCATCTGCCGCAGGTAGGCAACGTTGGCTGCGGCCTCATCCGGCGGCAGATCAGCGCGGGCGATAGTCTCCGCTTCCTTGAAACGCCCTTGCAAGCCGACTACCAAAGCCAGGTTCTGCCGTACGCGCGAATCCACCGGTCGCTGCGCCGCAGCGCGGCGCAAAGTTGTCTCGGCGTCGGGCAGATCCTTGGAGAGCGCATAGGAGAGCCCAAGATTCGAAAGCACCGAAGGCTCGTCCGGAACGATTTTCAACGCCGTCAGGTAATAACGTTGCGCTTCGGCATGCCGCCCCAGTTGGTCGAGGACGGCTCCCTGTGCGGACAAAATGTGCCAATCGGGTTGATCGGGCGAATGCGCCCGTTCGAGGACATCAAAGGCCTGGTTGAGATTTCCGGCTTCCGCTAGTGCGCGGCCGTAGGCGCCCAGCACGGCCTTGTCGTGGGGGTTTTCGATCGCCGCTCGCTCAAGGACCGCGACGGCCTGCGCACGCTGTCCGGTCGCACGTAATGCTTGAGCATATGGCAGGGCCACGTCGATTTTTGTCGGATTGGCGCGATACTTCTCCCGATAGACCTGCACATCGCGCCGCCAGTCGGCATCCGAGCGATCAGGGGCCGCGACAGGCGCGACTGGGAGTGATCCGGTCGTTTCGGTGCTTTGTGTCGTTTGGCATCCGGCCGTCGCGGCCGCGATCGCGAAGAGGAGAGTGGCCGAGATTAACAGGCGTGCAAAAGGGACACTGTTGCTGCCGTCAGAGGGCATCTCGATTGCCGCCGAATGAGGTACATGGCACCGGGGCACACGGCCCGCCGCAGACCGGTCAGCAATAGAACGTTAACCCTAATGAGAGGTTAACGGGCCCTCACGGCGCGCGGTCGCATTTTTTTCGGAGGAACCGACATCACCGGTCGGGATTCGAGCGAGACCCTGCGAGACCTATCTCGGTCTCTAGTAGGGGCCACAGCGCGACGCTTATCCCGAGGCTCACGCCGCCCGACCGAGAACAGACGATCGCTGAACAGCTTCAGATTGAGGTGTCGCAGTGCGGTCTAAGCCAGCACTTTGCTCGGCGTCGCCAGCGTTTCGCCGACGTAGCTCGACGTATCGCCTTTGGGCCGCTCGCCGGCAATGGCGTGACCCTCAACCATATAGTGCACCGCTTCGGCGATGTTGGTGGCATGGTCGCCGATACGCTCGATATTCTTGGCGCAGAAAAGATGGTGGATGCACATGGAAATGGTGCCGGGGTCCTCCATCGTATAGGTCAGCAATTCCCGGAACAGCGAAACGTAGAGCGCATCGACTTCCTTGTCGGCTGCCCAGACCTGCAGCGCTTTGTTAGGATCGCGGTCGACGAAGCTGTCGAGCACCGCAGCTAGCTGCGACACGACCAGCGCTGCCATGTGCTTGAGGCCGCGCATCAGCGTACGCTGGGAGTTGTCTCCGCTCACGGCGATGACCCGCTTGCCGATATTCTTCGCCAGGTCTCCGACCCGTTCGAGGTCATTGGCAATCCGCAACATCGCCACCAGCGCGCGCAGATCGATCGCCATCGGCTGCCGCAGCGCGATCGTCGCAATCGCTTTGTCCTCGATCTGCCGCTGCAACGCGTCGACCGTCGCGTCGGCGGCAATGACCTGACGCGCCAGCCCGACGTCGCGGCGGGTGAGCGCGTCGATCGAGTCTGTAATTTGCTTCTGAGCAAAGCCACCCATTTGCGCGACCAACTGGGTGAGCTTGATGAGGTCGGTGTCGAAGACTCTGGCGGTGTGCTCGGAAACGTTCATGTCATTGTCTGCAGGCGCTGGAGAACTCTATGGGGTGCGCGCAACATTGTTGCTAGGCAACAAACCCAGGATACAAATCTAACCCAACGCCTTGATGATTTTACGATTCATGCGTGACGGTCCGATGACATCTTTTTTGGCGCGCCGGCAAGGTTGATTTGCCTGCAGGTAACTGCGTTAGGGCCGGAGTGTCATCTCGCCCACATCGAGCGGCCACTAGAATTGGGGTGATTCGCAGCGCCATGCGCCGGGCTTCGCAGCATGGAAAAAGCGCCCTGATGGCGTGTTTGAAACAGGACATGGAATGATGGCGCCTTGGCTTATCGACGCCACCGGAGCAACCGGAGCTGTTCTGACCACTATGTGCTGGGTTCCACAGGCCATAAAGATCATCCGTGAACGGGAGACACGCGCCATTTCGCTGCCGGGCACGTGGTTGTGCGTACTCGGCGTCCTCCTGTGGCTGATCTACGGTTTGGCAATCGTCGATGCGCCACTGATCGGCTCGAGCATCGTCACCTTGGTGATGACGGCGACGATCCTGGCGCTAAAAATTCGTCACGGGTGATGGCGTGGACGGAAGCTTATGTCAGCACGCGAACCGGTTTGTCGTCGAGGAAGGCGCGGATGTCTTCCACCATCCCGGCGAAATAGGCACGGTAGTTCTGTTCGGCGACATAGCCGAGGTGCGGCGTGAGCACGACATTGTCGAGCTTCCGCAAGGGATGATCGATCGGCAGCGGTTCGATATCGAATACGTCGAGGCCGGCGCCGGCGATGCGTTTTTCGGCCAACGCGGCAATCAGCGCCGCCTCCTCGACGATCGGTCCGCGTGAGGTATTGATGAGGTAAGCGCTTTTCTTCATCAGGCCAAGTTCATGTGCGCCAATCAGGCCGCGGGTCCGCGGTGACAATTGCACATGGATCGACAGGAAGTCCGCGCGGCGGAACAGATCGTCGCGGCTTACATATTCGACGCCAACCTCGCTGCACTTTTCGGGCGTCAGGTTTTGGCTCCAGGCGATAAGGTTCATCTTGAACGCGCGGCCGATCTCGGCCATGCGGGCGCCAAGTCTGCCGAGGCCGAGGAGCCCGAGCGTCATGCCTTCAAGATCAAACCCGATAGTCGTTTGCCAGGGCGCGCCGGCCTTGAGCCGCGCATTCTCGTAACCGATGTGGCGCGCGAGTTCGAGCATCAGCCCGGCGGCGATGGCCGCCGTGGCGTTGCCGAAGCCAGGCGTGCCGCAGACAGTGACGCCGCACGCTTTGGCAGCTTCGAGGTCGATCGAGGCATTGCGCATGCCGGTCGTGATCAGAAGTTTGAGATCAGGCAGGGCCTCGATCACGGCACGCGGGAAGGCGGTGCGCTCGCGCATCGCGCAGACGATGGCAAAGCCTTTAAGCGCCGCAATGACCTTGTCCGCGGCGCCGAGATGTTCGTTGAACACTTTGATCTCTACGTCGTCTTTGACTTTCGACCAATCGGTCATGGTCAGCGCGACGTTCTGGTAATCGTCGAGAATAGCGCAGCGAAGCGGCATAAGGCCCTCGTCGTTCCTGGGAAGCCGCTATCGTATGATGGGTCGAGCGTGAACGAAACCCATCAGAGCGTGACCATGGGTTTTGCGGCCGCTCACCTCAGCCTGCAGTCCCCCAAGCTCGTGGCGGAGCTTAGGCGTTGGCTTTGGCGATCTCGCTCAGTGCTGAGACGTTGGCGGCGGTTGGCGTCCGGCTGGTCGCGGAGCCGCTCCGCTTGGCGTGCCATTTCGGGCCGGGCCCGCGCATGTAGTGCAGTTCCGGCCGATAGGAATTGAACAGGTGCGCAAACGTCCGCGACAGCTCGCGGAAGGTATTGGACGGATTTTTGCGCATGACGCGCTCCCAAGCCGCTTTGCGGAGCCGCGTCGTTTAGCCGAGCTCTGTTCAGAGCCCTAAATTCGCGAAGGCGCGGCTTTATCGCAAACTTTCGGCGATAAATCATTAAAAATTGGTTCGAAGGCGTTGCGTGTAAGTGGTTCACGCGACGAAACAGCTTTTCAGACTTTACGAAGCCTTTCCGTTCCCGTGCCGAGGCTTTAAGGCTGGCGATAATCGGCTGCCCGTTCGCCGCACACGCGTTACCCCTTCTTCGCACCTCAACCCGGGGAATCGTCTCGATGTGACTGCGCCAAAGTATCGGCAGTCCCCGCGGACCGAGGAGCCGCAGTGGCGGCTCGAGGGGAACAAAATCCGGGTCCAACAGCGTCAGATTGACCTTGCGGCGGGTTGCCCTTTACTTTCGCGCCCATTACATCACCGTCTGCTTCCAGACATCGGCGCGACGCGCCCTCACGATAAAGGCAGGGCGTTTTAAGCCCGGACCAAAATGGCCCGTCAGTTCATTTATCACATGCAGGGTCTCTCCAAGACCTATCCCGGCAATCGGAAGATCTTGGAGAACATCAATCTGTCATTCTATCCCGACGCGAAGATCGGCGTGCTCGGCGTCAACGGCTCCGGCAAGTCCACTCTTCTTCGTATCATGGCCGGCCTCGACTCGGAATTTTCCGGTGAGGCGTGGGCGGCGGACGGCGCCCGTATCGGTTACCTGGCGCAGGAGCCGCAGCTTGATCCGGAAAAATCGGTCCGCGGCAACGTCATGGAGGGTGTGGCGCCGCAGAAGGCGGTTGTTGATCGCTACAACGAACTCGCCACCAACTATTCGGACGAGACCGCCGACGAGATGACCAAGCTGCAGGACGAAATCGAAGCCAAGGGGCTGTGGGATCTCGACTCCAAAGTCGATCAGGCGATGGATGCGCTGCGCTGCCCGGCGGATGATGCCGAGGTGACCAAGCTTTCAGGCGGCGAGCGGCGGCGGGTTGCGCTATGCCGGCTCCTGTTGGAGCAGCCTGAGCTTTTGCTGCTCGACGAGCCGACCAACCATCTCGACGCCGAATCGGTGATGTGGCTCGAGGGCCATTTGCGTAATTACCCGGGCGCCATTCTTATCGTCACTCATGACCGCTATTTTCTCGACAACGTCACCGGTTGGATCCTTGAGCTCGACCGCGGCCGCGGCATTCCCTACGAGGGCAATTATTCGGCATGGCTCGCGCAGAAGCAGAAGCGCCTCGAACAGGAAGGCCGCGAAGAGGAAGCCCGGCAGCGCACGCTGGCGCGCGAACAGGAATGGATCGCAGCCTCTCCGCGCGCGCGGCAGGCAAAATCCAAGGCGCGCTATGAGCGTTATGAGGACTTGCTGAAAAAGGCCGGGGAGAAACAAACTCAAACCGCACAGATCGTCATCCCGGTCACCGAGCGGCTTGGACAGAACGTCGTCGAGTTCGAGCACCTGAAAAAAGGCTTCGGCGACAATCTGCTGATTGACGACCTGACCTTCAAGCTGCCGCCAGGCGGCATTGTCGGCATCATTGGGCCCAACGGCGCCGGCAAGACCACGCTATTCCGGATGGTCACCGCGCAGGAACAGCCCGATCAGGGCACCATCAAAATCGGCGAGTCGGTCCATCTCGGCTATGTCGATCAGTCACGCGACACCCTCGACGGCAAGAAGACGGTATGGGAGGAAATCTCCGGCGGTCTCGATCAGCTTCAGCTCGGCAAGCGCGAAGTCAATTCGCGCGCTTATTGCGCAGCTTTCAATTTCAAAGGCGCCGACCAGCAGAAGAAAGTCGGCTCGCTATCCGGCGGTGAGCGCAACCGCGTGCATCTCGCCAAGATGCTCAAATCCGGCGCCAACGTGCTGCTGCTCGACGAGCCGACCAACGATCTCGACGTCGATACGCTGCGCGCGCTGGAAGAGGCGCTCGAAGATTTCGCCGGCTGCGCCGTCATCATCAGCCACGACCGCTGGTTCCTCGACCGCATCGCCACGCACATCCTTGCGTTTGAGGGTGACAGCCGCGTTGAGTGGTTCGAAGGGAATTTTCAGGACTACGAGAAGGACAAAATGCGGCGGCTGGGAACCGATACGGTCATTCCGCACCGGATCAAATATAAGAAGTTCTCACGCTGACGTTCTGGCGTGGATTGCGCGCTGTCTCTCGAAATTCGCGTATGCCGTTGTCGTGCGCCGGGCCCGAGCTTACGACGGCTTCACCAAGAGGCCGCTGAGCACCAGGTCGAGGTGAGCCTTGAAATAGGTTTTCAGATCGAGCGGATGACGGTCGTCGAACATCATCATCCAGAGGTCCACCAATGCGATAGGTGCGATGATGACCAGAGGGCACTCGGTCACCGCGGAACGCCGGATCTCGCCGCGGTCCATCCCGCGCTGGATTGCCTGCTGGAGTACTTCCATGCAAGGGCGATGAATTTCCTCGTGGTAACGGTCGGCGAGCGCCGGAAAACGCGACGCCTCGGCGATCAGCATGCGCACTACTTCGCGCCGCCGCCGGTCCTCGACGATGTTTTCGTAGATAAAGCTGAACTGCGCCCGTAGCAGTTCTGCCGTCGAGCCCTCATGGCGTTCATACATTTCCTGAACGGTGTCGAGCGTCGCCTTCATCAGCTCGCGCACCATTGAGATGAACAAGTGCTCCTTGTTCTCGAAGTAGACGTAGATCGTCCCTTTGGTCACGCCCGCGCGCTCGGCTATTTGATCGAGGGTTGTGGTCGCATAGCCGTTACGCGAAAACTCGGTGAACGCGGCTTCGAGGATCTCGTGAGGGCGTTCGGCCTTGCGGCGGCGCCGGGTTTCGGTACGGGCTTCCATCACATCGGTCATTGGATGACCTCAATTCCCGGAGAAATTCGGCTTATTGACTAACCAGATAGTAAATAACTAATCTGCCTTTGTTAAGGGTGGATTAAGTGTGCATTCGGGCGGGGTCTTTCAGGTGGCGCCGAAGCCGGCCGGCTAGCGCCCGCAGGGGTAAGTATTTGGCCCGTCTCGGCTTCTTCTTGCCGAGGGCAACGGGTCTTGTGGCGTCGTTGTCAGTGCTGGCGGCTTGCGCCGTCGGGCCGGATTTTGCGCCCCCGCCAGCTCCGCCGGTCGCCGGCTATACGCCTGAAAAGGCGCTCGCGCCGACGGCGGCTGCTCCGGTCGGCGGTGGCGCAGGGCAAACGTTCGTCAATGGCCGCGACATCCCGGGCGAGTGGTGGAGAGTGTTCCATTCGAAGGAGATCGACGCACTGATTGCAGAAGCGCTTCGCGCCAATCCGAACCTGCAGGCGGCGCAAGCCGCCTTGTGGCAGGCCAAGGAGACTTTGTATGCGCAGGCGGGCACCATGTTACCGACCGTTGACGCCGCCGGCTCCTTTACGCGTCAAGGATTCTCGCCGGCGGAGTTCGGCCTTTCTGGACCTTCGGAGACGTTCAATCTCTGGCAGGCCTCCGTGAATGTCTCCTACACCCCCGATGTTTTCGGCGGCCAGCGGCGGGCAATCGAAGCGACTGCGGCGCTTGCCGAAAATCAGCGTTTCGGGCTCGAGGCCACTTATCTGACGCTGACCGCGAACGTCGTGACCGCGGCGATCCAGGAAGCGTCGCTGCGTGGACAAATACAGGCGACACTCGAAATCATTAAGGCGGAAACGGATCAGCTCGCGGTCGTGCGAAATCAATTTGAAGTCGGTGCGGCTACGCGTGCCGATGTGCTCCAGCAGGAATCGGAAGTGGCCACCACCGAGGCCACATTGCCGCCGCTGCAGAAGCAACTTGAACAGCAGCGCCACGTGCTGCTGGCTTTGATAGGCCACTTCCCGAATGAAGCCTTGCGCGAGCATCTCACGCTGGCGGCGTTGCATCTGCCGACAAAATTACCAGTGAGCCTGCCGTCGCAGCTTGTCCAGCAACGGCCCGACGTGCGCGCTGCGCAAGCCCAGTTGCAGCAGGCGAGCGCCCAGATCGGTGTCGCTATCGCCAACAGACTGCCGCAATTCGCCATCACCGGAGATGTCGGCAGCGCGGCGCTGACAGCGACGACGCTGTTCACGCCGGCGACCGCGGTCTGGACCATCGCGCCCGCTGTTACGCAGCCGATCTTCCACGGCTTTACCCTTTTGCATCAGGAGCGGGCGGCGAGAGCCGCCTACGAAAAGGTTGACGCCCAATACCGCAACACCGTGATTACCGCTTTTCAGAACGTTGCCGACGTGCTCCGCGCACTGCAATTGGATGCCGCCACGCTCAAGGCTCAGCAGCGCGCAGTGCGAGCGGCATCTGACACGTTCGATCTTACACGCGGCCAATATCGTCTTGGCGCCATCACCTATGTGGTTCTACTCAACGCGCAGCGCAGCTATCAGCAGGCCCTGCTTGCTCTGGTGCAGGCGCAGGCCGCGCGCTTTGCCGACACCGCCGCGTTGTTCCAGGCGCTGGGCGGCGGCTGGTGGAACCGTGCCGATGTCGCGCCCGATCCCTACAGCCCCGAACCGCAGATCGTCCACGCGGCGAGCGACAGGCCGCCGCCGCTAAAACTGGAGTCCAATAAATGATCAAGCGCATGGTGATCATGCTCGTGGCGGTCGCCATCGTGTTCGGCGGAATCTTCGGATTCCAGGTGTTCAAAGGCATGATGATCAAGAAATTCATCGCTGCCCTGAGCAACCCGCCGCAGACCATCTCTGTCGCCAAAGCCGCTTACAGCGAATGGCAGACGAAGATCGAGGCGATCGGCAGCTTGCGGGCGGTGAAAGGGGCCGATTTGTCGCTGGAAGTTTCCGGCGTCGTCGAATCGATTTCGTTCAATTCCGGCGACGATGTCGAAGAGGGCGCGCCGTTGCTCAAGCTGCGGACGGCGGACGATATCGCAAGACTTCATTCGCTGGAGGCGATGGCGGATTTGAGCGATATCACTTACGAGCGCGATCAAAAGCAATTCAAGATGCAGGCGGTGAGCCAAGCGACGCTGGACGCCGATTCGGCCAACCTGAAAAACGCGAAGGCGCAGGTGGCGCAGCAGCAAGCCATCATCGACAAGAAGCTTTTACGTGCGCCGTTTTCCGGGCACCTCGGCATTCGTGCCGTAGACCTCGGACAATATCTCGGGCCCGGGACCGTGATCGTTACGCTGCAAGCGCTTGATCCGATTTTTGCGGACTTCTTTGTGCCGCAACAGGCAGTCGATCAGGTGCGTCTCGGACAAACGGTCACCGTGAAGATTGATGCGTTTAAGGACAAAGTATTTACCGGCGAAATTTCGGCGATCAACCCGAAGGTCGATACCGGCAGCCGCAACGTGCAGATCCGCGCGACGTTGAAAAATCCCGATCACAAGCTGCTGCCGGGGATGTATGCAACGGTCGAGATCACGACCGGATCGCCGCAGAACTACGTTACGCTGCCACAGACGGCGATCACCTATAATCCGTACGGCGACACGGTTTACGTTGTCGAGTCAAAAGGCAACGACGCCGACGGCAAGCCGCAATTGACCGCGCGTCAGACCTTCGTTGTCGTCGGGCCGACGCGCGGCGATCAGGTCGCCGTGCTGAAGGGCGTGGAGGATGGCGACAGGGTCGTGACCGCCGGGCAGATCAAGCTTCACAACGGTTCGGTGGTTTTGATCGATAATTCGGTTACGCCGACGGCGGACGCGGCGCCCGTTCCGATCGACCGGTAGTAGGCGGTCATCATGAACTTCACCGACATCTTTATTCGCCGACCAGTCCTTGCCTCGACCATCAGCCTTTTGATTCTCGTTCTTGGCGTGCGCGCCTATTACACGCTGCCGGTGCTGCAATACCCGCGCACTGAAAATGCGGTGGTGACCGTTACCACGACTTATTACGGCGCCGATCCCGACCTCGTGGCGGGTTTCATCACCACGCCGCTCGAGATTGCGATCGCTCAGGCCTATGGCATCGACTATATGACGTCGACCAGCCAGAGCAGCACCTCGACCATCACGATCTACCTGCGGCTCAACTACGATGCCGACAAGGCCCTTACCGAGATCAATACCAAAATCGCCTCGGTGCTCAATCAGCTGCCGGTCGGAACCCAGCAGCCGGTGCTCACCGTCAAGATCGGTCAAACCATCGACGCGATGTATCTCGGTTTCGACAGCGATACGCTCGCGCCGAACCAGATCACCGACTATCTGACGCGGGTCGTACAGCCCAAGCTGCAGACAGTGCCGGGCGTGCAGACCGCGGAACTGCTCGGCCAGAAGGTGTTCGCCCTGCGTGCCTGGCTCGATCCGCAAAAGCTCGCGGCGTTTGGGCTGACCGCGACCGACGTCAGCCAGGCATTGACAGCGAACGATTACATCTCCGGCATCGGCACCACCAAAGGCCAGATGGTGCAGGTCAATCTTACGGCGTCGACCGGTCTGCATACCGCGGAAGAATTCCGCAACCTTGTCGTCAAGCAGAGCAATGGTGCGGTGGTCCGCTTGAAGGATGTCGCCAACGTCTCGCTTGGCGCCGAGGATTATGAATCCGAGGTCGGGTTCGACGGCAAGCAAGCGGTTTATATCGGCGTCCAGGTCGCGCCCGCGGCCAACCTTCTTGAAGTTGTTCATGGCGTTCGTCGGATCTGGCCCGACATTCACGAGCAATTGCCGCGCGGGCTCGATGGCGCAATCGTCTACGATTTTACCGAATTCGTGAACGCCGCGATCTACGAGGTCGTGCTGAGCCTGGTCGAGGCCCTGGTCATCGTCACACTGGTCGTGTTCCTGTTCCTGGGCTCGGTGCGGTCGTCGCTGATACCGACGGTCGCCATCCCGCTGTCGCTGGTCGGCACGCTGATCGTTCTTCTGGCGCTGGGCTATTCGATCAATCTGCTCACGTTACTGGCGCTGGTGCTCGCGATCGGACTTGTCGTGGACGACGCGATCATCGTGGTCGAGAACGTCAGCCGCCATCTTGAGGAAGGCGTGGCGCCGGTCCCCGCGGCTGTCGCGGCAGCGCGTGAATTGGGCTGGCCGATCATAGCGATGACGGTGGTGCTGGGCGCGGTCTATGTACCTATCGGCTTTCAAAGCGGCCTTACCGGCGCGTTGTTTGCCGAATTCGCGTTCGCCCTGGTCGGAGCTGTAACGGTT
Organism: uncultured Alphaproteobacteria bacterium; assembly: GCA_963844545.1. Taxonomy (GTDB): domain Bacteria; phylum Pseudomonadota; class Alphaproteobacteria; order Rhizobiales; family Xanthobacteraceae; genus BOG-931. The sequence continues at coordinate 65,104 of CAWJOX010000005.1, forward strand.
TCCGGCATTGTCGCGCTGACGCTGTCGCCGATGTTGTGCTCGCGGCTCCTCAAAGCGCCCGACCCTGAACATCGGGGCTGGGAGGAAAAGTTCACGTACTACATCGACCGCGGCTTCAATTGGCTGCGGGCTTCATATGAGCGGCGCCTGAACCGGAGCTTGAACTATCTGCCGGTGACGATCGTGTTTGCACTGGCGGTGCTGTCGAGCATCTACTTTCTGTTCATTACCGCTCACACTGAACTTGCGCCGCAGGAGGACCAGGGCGTCATCCTGTCGCAATCGATTGCGGCGCCGAACGCCACACTCAAACAGCGGCAGCTTTATTCGCATGAAGTCTACGAGATTTTCACGCACCATCCGGAAACCGGGCACGTCTTCCAGATCGACATGCCCGGCCAATCGATTTCGGGCATGGCGCTGAAGCCGTGGGATGCCCGATCCAAGTCGACCAACGCTCTGCAGCCGGTGGTGCAACAGGAGCTGAGCAAGGTTGCAGGCATTCGGGTGGTCGCCTTTCAGCCGCCGCCGCTGCCGGGCAGCATTGGACTGCCGGTGCAATTTGTGATCGGCACGACGGAGCCGTTCGAGCAGTTATTCGATGTTGCGCAAAAGTTCCTTCGCGAGGCGCAGCAGAGCGGGAACTTCATCTTCCTCGATTCCGATTTGAAGATCGACAATCCGCAATCGAATATCTCGATTGATCGTGACAAGACCGCTCAGCTCGGGTTGAAAATGAGCGACGTCGGTGGCGCGCTCGCGTCGATGCTCGGCGGTGGTTATATCAATTATTTCAGCATGAGCGGGCGCTCCTACAAAGTCATTCCGCAGGTACAGCAGCGATTTCGGCTAAATCCCAAGCAGCTGCTCGACTATCACATTCGCACCGCCGACGGCACACTGGTGCCGCTGTCGACTATTGCGACCGTCACCACCAAGACGGTTCCGGAATCGCTCAATCATTTCCAGCAGCTCAACAGCGCGACCATCCAGGGCGTCGCCATGCCCGGCGTTCCGCAGGGTGACGCGCTTGCCTACCTGCAGAAGCTGGCGGCCCGCATGCTGCCTCGGGACTATTCGATCGATTACGGCGGCTTGAGCCGTCAATACGTTCAGGAGAGCAGCGGTTTCGTCGCCACCTTCGGCTTCGCGCTGATTATCATTTTTCTCGCGCTGGCGGCGTTGTTCGAAAGTTTTCGCGACCCGGTCATCATCCTGGTGTCGGTGCCGATGTCGATCGCCGGCGCTTTGATCTTCATCAGCCTGGGGTTCGGCGGCGCCTCGCTCAACATCTACACCGAGGTCGGACTCGTGACGCTCATGGGCCTGATCAGCAAACACGGCATCCTGATTGTGCAGTTCGCCAATGATTTGCAGGCTGAAGGGCGCGGCAAGCGCGAGGCGGTCGAGTTGGCCGCGGGGATAAGACTGCGCCCGATCTTGATGACGACGGCGGCGATGGTGCTTGGCGTGGTGCCATTGATTACAGCGGGCGGCGCTGGCGCGGTTTCCCGCGTGCAGATGGGCATCGTTATCGCCGCTGGCCTCTCCATCGGCACGCTGTTCACACTGTTCGTCGTTCCGGCGGCCTATGTGCTGTTGGCGACCGATCGCGCCAAGCAGAAAGCGTTTGCCGCCGAACACCCCGCACCCGCCGAGTGAGCGAACCGAACCGATGGAAGACTGGAACGCGCGTCAGTATCTCAAGTTCGAGGATGAACGTACCCGGCCGCCGCGCGATCTCCTGGCACAGGTGCCGCTGCAACGCCCGCGGCTTGCGGTCGATCTCGGCTGCGGGCCGGGCAACTCGACCGAGCTTCTGGTCGAGCGCTTTCCGCAATCCGAAGTTGTCGGTCTCGATTCTTCGCCCGACATGCTGCGCAAGGCGCGTGAACGGCTGCCGCAATGCAAATTTGTCAAGGCCGACATTGCTACGTGGACGCCCGAGGAACGCACCGATCTCCTGTTCGCCAACGCTGCCTTACAGTGGGTGCCTGATCATCCGCAGGTGTTGCGGCGATTGCTCGAAGCATTGCCAGCCAGGCGGCGTGCTTGCGGTGCAAATGCCGGATAACACCAACGAGCCCGCCAACGTACTGCAGCGTGAAGTGGCGGGCAGCGGACCGTGGGCGGCGCAGCTGAAGACCGCCGTTCCCCGCGGTGAAATGTTGCCGCGTGACGCCTACTACGACCTGCTCAAGCCGGTTAGTACGTACTTCGATATTTGGCACACCGTCTACAATCACGCCTTGGCGGACCCGAAAGCCATTGTTGAATGGTTCAAGGGTTCTTCGTTGCAGCCTTATTTGTCGCTGCTCGATGCCGGCATGCGCGAACAGTTTCTTGCCGCCTATACGGAAAAAGTTGCTGACGCCTACCAACCGCGTGTCGATGGCAAGGTGCTGTTGAAATTTCCGCGGCTGTTCGTTGTAGCGGTGCGATAAACTTGCATTGGGCGCGCCTTGGCATTGGAACGCTTAACTCATATCGCCTGATCCCTATAGTTAACCTGTTGGTAAAGTAATTCGCTGCCCCGATACATCGCGCCCGCTGCATGTTTTTCGGGCTCGGGCCGACGGCCGGGTTCAACAGGGGAGTAGAACATGCCAAACGTGGAAATCATCGGTCCGGCACCATCGACCTACACGCGGGCGGTCCGCATGGTGTGCGAGGAGAAGTCGATCCCGTATGATCTGAAGCAATCGCCGCCGCACTCGACCGATGTGGACGCCATTCATCCGTTCGGCAAGGTTCCGGTGATGCGTCACGGCGATTTCGAATTGTGCGAGTCGAAGGCAATTGCCACCTATCTCGATCTCGCTTTTCCTGGTAAAAAATTGATCCCAACCGAGCCGCGTCACGCTGCGCTCACCGAGCAGTGGGTCTCGCTGGTCAACACCAAGATCGACGGCACCCTGGTTCGCACCTATCTGCTGAACTACGTCTTCCCGAAAGGGACCGGCGGTTCGCCGGATCGAAAAACGATCGACGCCGTCGTGCCGGCCGTCACGCAGGAGATTGATCTCCTCGACCGCGCCGTTGCCAAAGCAGGCTACCTTGCCGGCGACAGTTTCACCTTCGCCGACATTAACCTGATGCCGATCCTCGCTTACCTGAAGAATTTTCCCGAATCCGGCAGCGCCATAGCTGCGGCGAAGTCGCTTTCCGCCTACTTCGACCTGCTTTCGGCGCGGCCGAGCTTTCAGAATACGGCGCCGCCAAGGCCGCAGGCCAAAGCGTCGTAAGCGATTGCATTCCATTGCCACTGCGATGACAGTGCGAGGCGATGAGAATCGCCTCGTACTTTTTTTGTGGCGCCGTGGTCTGCGCACTGGCTTTCGCCGATACCGCATTTGCGGCGGACGCGGCCTTTCAAAGTTGGCTGCAGTCGTTGTGGCCCCAGGCACAGGAACTCGGTGTTTCCCGTGCGACTTTCGACCTGGCCACGCGGGGGCTTGAGCCGGATCTGTCGCTGCCCGAACTTGTTCTGCCCGGTCGGCCGGAACTGGCAACGCCCGGTCAGGCGGAATTCGTGCAGACACCGGCGGATTATCTGAAGGAAACGTCGATCGAGCGCCTCGCGGCAAGAGGCCGCAATCTCCTCGAACAATACCGTGCACAGCTAACTACGATCGAGCATCAGTTTGGTGTTCCGCCGACGATCCTGCTCGCGATCTTTGGACGCGAAACCGACTATGGGCATGCACACAACTCGCGCAACGCAATCCGCGTCCTGGCGACGCAAGCTTATTTCGGCAAACGCAAGGATAAATTCCGCGAAGAATTTCTGCTGGCGCTCAAGATGCTGGAGGACGGCTCCGTCAAGCTCGCCGACATGAAGAGCTCGTGGGCGGGCGCCATGGGGCTGACGCAATTCCTGCCGTCGGATTTTTACAAATATGCTGTCGATTTTGACGGCGATGGGCGCCGCGACATCTGGCATTCGGTGCCCGACGCGCTTGCCTCGGCGGCGAAGCAACTCGTTGACAAGGGTTGGCAACGCGGCGTGCGCTGGTCCTACGAAGTGCGCCCGCCCGGCAACGTCGACTGCACGATTGGCGTTCCGGAAAACACGAGGCCGATCGGCGAGTGGCTCAAGCTCGGTTTCGTTCCGGCTTACGGGCGAGATATCTCATCAACAGAACGCGCCCAGCCGGCGTCGCTTCTGCAGCCGGCCGGTCTATACGGTCCGGCCTTTCTTGCCACGCCAAACTATTTCGCTATCAAGGAGTACAATTTTTCCGACCTCTACGTTCTCTTTGTCGGTCATCTCAGCGATCGGATGCTCGATCCGCGGCCGTTCGAGACGCCCTGGGGTAAGGTCGCGCAGCTTCCCACTCGGGATCTCGATCGCATGCAGGAAATTCTCACTGCACGCGGCTACTATCATGACAAGATCGACGGCAAGGCGGGGATGAAAACGCGCGCCGCGCTCGGCGAATATCAGAAGCGCAACGGGCTAAAACTCGACTGCTGGCCAACTGCCGCGCTGCTCGCGCACATGGAGCGGTCCGAACACAAATAGGTGTTAAAGCCAGAACGGCGAAGCCACGCTCCAGTGATAGCTGGAGCGTGGCTTTGTCCGAACGTAGTTCGATTTTTAGTAGTACCAGCGGCGACCGTACCAGCGGTAAGGACGGTAGCCGTAGTAGCCGTAGTACCGGGGGCCAACTCGCGCGCAGCCATAATACCCACAGACCACGGCGGCCTTTTCAACCAGAGCGTTGTTGGCGGCCGCGGCACCGAGTGCCGGCGGCGTCGCAAAAGTCATTGCACTCGCTTGATTGGCAATTGCTCCGGCAGAGAGAAGGGCAACCCCACCGAGGGCAGCGAGAAGTGTCTTACGCATTGTTGTTCTCCTAAGGAACGGTTTCAGTGTTTGAGAGGTAATCTGAAATGGGCTGGACCTCTGTGACCGAGGTCACAGGATGGCTGTTTGATAGGGTTTCTCGATCATTAACAAAGCGAAAGGAACTTTAATCCTCGCCTGGAACGGCGAGTGGCAAACCGTCGTCGCTAGAATAGCCGAGCACACGCGAATAGGTTTTGCTTCTGATCGAACCGGTCACGCCCGGATCGTACGGATGCTGGTAGGCATATCGCGCCCGCGCGCGTTCGGCGACGACTTCGCCGGGAATGGCGGCGGGCTGGCAGATGTGACGCCCGCTTGAGCGGCGCATCAAATCAACGTGGATGTGATTGTAGTGATAGACGTTAGCGCCGGGCGCGAGCACGGTGGTGAATTCACGGCATGCCGCCAATTGGACGTCATGCAGAAAGCCTTGTTCCTCCGGCGAACCGCGCCAGCCATATTGCACGCTGATCCGGTGACCATCCGCAAGCGTAAACTCGGCAATGTCGAGTGCGTTGCCGAAGGCATGCTCGGAAATATGGGCGTTCGGATCGCCGTTCATGCCGCGACAGGAGTACGCCGAGATTTGTTTGATCTCGACGACAGGCTGGCGGAACCAGCGGAGCGCGGCCGGTTGCACTGCCGTGGTAATCCATTGGTCGAGCGCCGAGACGATCGGGCAAGCGAGCGTCGCCGCGGGTTTCACTTCGACCGGCCCAACCGCTCCAGTGACCATCGGTGCGCGCGGCGGGCCGAGCGGAACTGATTCCTCTGGGCCGGGTGGCAGTGGCTCGGCGCGTGGTGAGTAAGTCGGCGGCGCAGCACTTTGCTGCGGGTAATTTGGCGGAGGGTAGGTCGGCGGGTAATTAGGCGCCGGATAGCTGCGCGGTGGATACGCCGGCGGCACGGCGCTTGCCCGTGGGGTGGGTGCGGCGCCGTAAGGCTGTGGCGGACTGGGCTGAAAATCGAAATCGTCTTCTTCCGCTGGCGCGACGCCCGGAGGATAGAGCGACATCGGTGCCCCGGCCTGCTGCGAAGCGGGAGGCGGGTAACTTTGCGCTGCCACCGCGGCAGACTGCGCCGGCAGAGATTGCACCGTACTGTATCGAGGCGGCGGCCCATATTGCGGTGCAGGGTATTGTGGTTGTCCCGATGGCAACGGACCGTATTGTGGCGGACCGTACTGTGCCTGCGGGGGCGGCGGCAGCGCGTTGGATTGAACTGGCCATCGCGGAGGAAGCGCGGCATCCGGAATTGCGCCGGGTGGACGCAGCGGTTCGTCGTCATAGCCGAGCGGCCCGCTTTCTCCCAGAGCCGACACCCGCAACGGATAATCGGCGCCGCACATGCCTGGCCCGGTGATCGCAGAGATGCGGACACGCTCCGGGCTTTCCTTCACCGCGCCGGAATTGAGACAGGCAACTTCGGCCTCGCCGCGCCACGCCTCTCGCTCGCCGCTGAAGTAATGGCTGCAGCCGGCGAGCGCGATCAACGCGGCAACGACGGCGGAGCCCAACAGCGACCACTGAACGCCACGCGACATAATGTGCAGAATGCGAGACAGTCCGTTAAGGACTATTCAATGATGTCGGCGGCTGCGCGCGCGAACGCTATGTTAACCATGCCGCGCCGGTGCGCGGCTCTTGATTGTGCGCCGTCATTTGGGCCACATCGTTAAAGCGACGGGGAGGGTGGTAATGCACGGCAAGGCGAGATCTATTTTTCCCACTCTCGTCACTGGCGTTGTTGCCTTCGCCGCCAGTGCCGCCGTGTTCCATGTGAACATCGGCCTTTACGTTGATTTCGTGCGCCGCCAGCTCTTCGCCTATATCGTCGCTCGGCCGGTCGCCGCGGTGCCGGCCTGCATCGCGTTCCCCTTTGTGCGCGACGCGACGACGCACGTCGTCGCGCTGATCGAGCGTCACTGATGCTCGCCGCACTCGATCTTGCCCGCCGTATCGAAGCCGGCAAATTGACACCGCGCGCGGTTGTCGAAATGTGCGCCGAAGCGATCGCTGCAAACGAGCCCAAGATCGGCGCGTTCGTGACGCTTGACCTCGATGCGGCGCGGCGCGCGGCCGATGAGCCCGGCCTCGCCGCGACACCGCTGCGCGGTCTGCCGGTCGGGATCAAGGACATCTACGACACCGCCGATCTGCCGACCCAATATGGCTCGCCGATTTATTCCGGATACCGGCCCCGAGCCAACTCAGCCGCGGCCGCGTTAGTCCGCCGCGCTGGCGGTTTGATCCTCGGCAAGACGGTAACGACGCAATTCGCCTTCATGGTGCCAGCCGGCACGCGCAACCCGCGTAACCTTGCGCATACGCCCGGCGGCTCATCGTCCGGCTCGGCGGCGGCGGTCGCCGCCGGGATGGTGCCGATCGCACTCGGCAGTCAAACCGCCGGTTCTGTGATCCGGCCCGCGGCATTTTGCGGCGTTGCGGGCTTTAAGCCATCGTACCGGCTGATCCCGACTGTCGGCATGAAATGTTTGGCGTGGCATCTCGATACCGTCGGGCTTTACGGAGCCGGAGTTGCGGACGTCGCTTTCGCTGCGGCTGGGATCACCGGCCGCGATTTGCGGGTCGATCGCACAGCGCCGGCGGCGCCGCGAATAGGCTTCGCCCGGACGCATCTCTGGCCGCAAGCAAGCGCCGCGATGCAGGCAGCGGTCGAAACTGCGGTCCGCGCGGCGCAGCGAGCCGGCGCCTCAGTGAGCGAACTGACGCTGCCGCCAATTCTTGAAGAAGCTTATCGCGCGCAGTTCATCATTCAGGACTACGAAGCTTTTCGCGCGCTGGCCTTTGAGTATGACCGCCATCGTGACGAAGTGGCGCAGCAATTGCGCGAGCACCTCGATCGTGCCGCGGCGATCAAAGTTGAAGATTACGATGCGGCTCGCCGGACGGCTTCGCGCGGGCGGCGGGCGCTTGCGGACGCCATGAGCGCGATAGATGTATTGCTGGTGCCGTCGGCGCCCGGCGCAGCGCCGCAGGGGCTCGGCTCGACTGGCGACGCGGCGTTCAATCGGCTGTGGACGCTGATGGGCACACCCTGCGTCAACGTCCCGGGATTGGACGACGGCAACTTGCCGCTGGGCGTTCAGATCGTCGGTCGCTTCGGCGGCGATCGCGAAGCGCTGGAGGCGGCGCTGTTTGTCGAGCGCGCCATCGCGAAACCGTAACGTGCCGAGCCGCTATTCCGCGGCGCTCCGGACGGCGGCGAGCGGGTCGTAATTGACGATCGGCGCCAGCCATCTCTCGGCTTGCGTGACAGTCCAACCCTTACGCTTCGCGTAATCCTCGACCTGATCGCGTTCGATCTTGCCGACGCCGAAGTAATAGCTGTCCGGGTGGCTGAAATAGAAGCCGCACACTGAAGCGCCGGGCCGCATCGCGAAGCTTTCGGTCAGCTGCATGCCGGTATGCCGCTCGCCATCAAGCAGCGTGAATAACATCGCTTTTTCTGTATGATCGGGTTGCGCTGGATAGCCAGGTGCCGGACGAATGCCGCGATATTTTTCGGCGATCAAATCGCCACTCGCTAATTCCTCGTCCGGTGCGTAGGCCCAGAACTCCTTTCGGACGCGCTGGTGCAGATATTCGGCCAGCGCTTCCGCAAGCCGATCGGCGAGCGCTTTGGCCATGATCGCCGAATAGTCATCGTTAGCGTGTTTGAAACGTTCAACGACGGCTTCCTCGCCGATGCCGGCAGTGACGGCGAAGGCGCCGATATAGTCGGCAAGCCCGCTCGCACGCGGCGCGATGAAGTCGGCGAGCGCAACGTTGGCGCGACCCTCTCGGCGCGGCAGCTGCTGGCGGAGCGTATGCAGAACGGCAATCGGCATGCTCCGCGCTTCGTTGTTGAACACGAGGATATCGTCGCCCTCGCTGTTTGCCGGCCATAAGCCGATCACTGCATTCGCCCGGAACCAGCGCTCGGCAACGATCCGCCGCAGCATCTCCTGGGCGTCGGCGAACAGGCTGCGTGCGGCATCGCCAACGGTGGCGTCGTCAAGGATGGCCGGGAACTTGCCGTTGAGTTCCCACGTCGCAAAGAAGGGCGTCCAGTCAATGAAATCCGTGAGTCCAGAAATTGGAATGTCTTGAAGCGGATGCATGCCAAGCTGGCGCGGCACTGGAGGGACGTAAACCCCGGACCAATTGAGCTTCAAAGCATTCTGGCGCGCATCGGCAAGCGGGAGGCGGTGCTTGGTCTCTTCGCCGCGGGCATGCGCTGCGGCAATGCGGGCATATTCAGCGCGTACTTCGGTGACGGTGCGCGCCCTCGTTTCGGGCGAGAGCAATGCCGCAACCACGCCGACTGCGCGGCTTGCATCATTGACGTAGACGGTTTGCCCACGCCGATAGTTCGGGTGGATCTTGACCGCGGTGTGGACGCGGCTCGTCGTGGCGCCGCCGATCAGCAGCGGCACTTCGAAACCTTGGCGCTCAAGTTCAGAGGCGACATGACACATTTCGTCCAGAGACGGCGTGATCAGGCCCGACAGGCCGATGATGTCGGCTCGTTCGGCGATGGCCGCTTGCAGGATTTTCTCCGCCGGCACCATTACGCCGAGGTCGACGATGTCGTAATTATTGCAGGCAAGGACGACGCCGACGATGTTCTTGCCGATGTCATGCACGTCGCCCTTGACGGTGGCGAGCACGATCTTGCCGTTCGACGACGAATGCGTCCGGCCATCCCTCTGCTGCTCCATGTAGGGCATCAAATGAGCGACGGCCTGCTTCATCACCCGCGCCGATTTCACGACCTGCGGCAGGAACATGCGGCCAGAGCCGAACAGATCGCCGACGACATTCATGCCGTCCATGAGCGGGCCTTCGATCACGGCGAGCGGGCGGGGCGCTCTCAGGCGCGCCTCTTCAACATCAGCGGCGATAAAATCAGTGATGCCATGGACGAGGGCATGCGACAGGCGTCGCTCCACCGGCCATTCGCGCCACGCCAGATCGGCTTCCTTCTTCTCCTTACCGTGCCCGCGGTGGCGCTCAGCGAGCGCAAGCAGCTTTTCGGCCGCGTCGGGGCGGCGATTGAGCACAACGTCCTCGCACGCAGTTCGCAATTCCGGATCGAGATCGTCATAGACGGCGAGCTGGCCGGCATTGACGATGCCCATGTCCATTCCGGCGGCGATGGCGTGATAGAGAAATACCGCGTGCATCGCCTCACGGACCAGTTCATTGCCGCGAAATGAGAACGACAAATTCGACACGCCGCCGGAAACGTGGGTGTGCGGCAGGTTCTGCCTGATCCAGCGCGCCGCTTCGATGAAGGCGACGCCGTAGCCGTTGTGCTCTTCCATTCCAGTCGCCACAGCGAAGATGTTCGGGTCAAAGATGATGTCCTGCGGCGGAAAGCCGACCCGGTTGACGAGAATGGCGTAGGCGCGCGCGGCGACGGCAGTCTTGCGCTCGAGCGTGTCGGCTTGGCCGGCCTCGTCGAACGCCATCACGACGACCGCGGCGCCATAACGGCGGACGATCTCGGCGTGGCGGATGAAGGCCTCTTCGCCCTCCTTAAGCGAGATCGAGTTCACCACCGATTTGCCCTGCACGCATTTCAATCCGGCCTCGATCACGGAGAACTTCGAGGAGTCGATCATCACCGGAACCCGCGCGATGTCCGGCTCGGCGGCAATAAGATTGAGAAAAGTGGTCATCGCCTGCTCGGAATCGAGCAGGCCTTCATCCATGTTGACGTCGAGAATTTGCGCGCCGTTTTCCACTTGGTCGCGGGCGACCGTGAGCGCTGCGGCATAGTCGCCCGCGGTGATGAGTTTTCGAAACCGCGCCGAACCGGTGACGTTGGTCCGTTCGCCGACATTCACGAACGGGATCGCCGGCGTCAGCGTGAAGGCTTCGAGCCCAGAGAGCCGCAAGCGCGGTGGGATCGCCGGAATGGGTCGCGGTTTCTTGCCTACGACAGCCGCGGCGATGGCCCGAATGTGATCTGGCGTGGTGCCGCAACAGCCGCCGACGATGTTGACGAGCCCGGCGGCGGCGAACTCGGCAAGTTGGCCGGCCATGGTCTGCGGGCCTTCATCGTAGTGGCCGAATTCGTTGGGCAAGCCGGCGTTAGGATAGGCGCAGATCAGCGTGTCGGCGACCCGGCCCAGTTCGGCGATATGCGCTCGCATCTGGCTGGCGCCAAGGGCGCAGTTCAGTCCGATCGAAAGCGGTAGCGCGTGAGCGACGGAATTCCAGAATGCCTCTGGCGTTTGTCCGGAGAGGAGCCGTCCGGCGCGATCGGTGATGGTGCCGGAAATCATCACCGGCAAGGCAATGCCGCGCGCGTTCAAGACTTCGGCGCATGCGAAAATCGCAGCCTTGGCGTTAAGCGTGTCGAAGATCGTTTCGATCAAGAGAATATCGACGCCGCCGTCAATCAGGCCGCCAACCTGCTCAGCGTATGCGATGCGCAGCTCATCAAAGGTGACGGCGCGAAAGCTCGGATTCAACACATCTGGCGAGATCGACGCGGTGCGGTTGGTTGGGCCGATGGCGCCGGCGACGAAACGCGGCCGTCCGTCCTCGTCCTGCGCGATGCGGGCAGCTTCGCGGGCGAGCCGCGCGCCTTCCACGTTCAGTTCGCGGGCGATCTCCGCCATCCCGTAGTCGGCTTGTGCGATGCGGGTAGAGGAGAACGTGTTGGTGGAGACGATGTCGGCGCCGGCGCGGAAGTAGGCGAGGTGGATCGCGCGTACCGCATCCGGTCGGCTCAGATTGAGGAGATCGTTATTGCCGCGCACCTCGCGGTTCCAGGCGTCGAAACGGGCGCCGCGATAACCTTCTTCATCAAGGCCGAGCGCCTGGATCATGGTGCCCATCGCACCGTCAAGGACGAGAATTCGCTCCGCCGCGAGCCGCCGAAGCGTCGTTTCTCTTGTCAGTTCGGTCACCGACGGGTTCACCATTGACCTTAAGCTCGTTCGTTTTCGACATCAGAAAGAGCGCCCGTGGATTGCTCCTTGCCTGGGCGCAGCCCGAGCAAATGACAGATTGCGTAGACCAGGTCGGCGCAATTCATGGTGTAGAAGTGAAAGTCGGTGACGCCGTGGTCGACCAGATCGAGCACCTGCTCGGCAGCGACCGCGGCGGCGATCAACTTGCGCGTCGCCGCATCGTCATCAAGGCCGTCGAAACGCGCAGCGAGCCAGTCAGGGACTGAAGCACCGGCGCGTGCCGCGAAACTTTTAGTTTGCTTGAAATTTTGCACCGGGAGAATGCCCGGCACGATCGGGATGTTGATGCCGGCTGCCTGCACGCGATCGAGATAACGCAGATACAGGCTGTTCTCGAAAAAGAACTGGGTAATCGCGCGCGTCGCACCGGCATCCACTTTGGCCTTGAGCATATCGATGTCGGCGGCGACACTGGCGCTGTCGGGGTGCCTTTCCGGATAAGCCGAAACCGAAACCTCGATCTCGGCGACGCGCTTAATCCCGGCGACGAGATCGGCGGCATTGCGATAGCCGCCCGGATGCGGCGCATAGCTGTCGCCAATACCGCCAAGCGGATCGCCGCGCAGCGCGACGATATGCCGTACGCCTGCCTGTGCATATGCCTCGATCACCGCGTCGACCTCGGTGCGGGTGGCGGCGACGCAAGTCAGATGGGCCGCCGGCGTCAACATTGTCTCAGTGAGAATGCGCTTGACCGTCGCGTGGGTGCGCTCACGCGTCGACCCGCCGGCGCCGTAGGTAACGGAAACGAAGTACGGCAGAAGCGGCGCCAAGCGGCCGATCGCCTCCCAAAGACTGCGCTCCATGTCCGCAGTCTTGGGCGGAAAAAATTCAAACGAGACGCGGATGGCGCGCTCTGAGCTCGCGTGCGTGAAGCGGCTTAGTCGGCTGTCCATTAAGCCACCTCGCGCAACTCTTGTGTGGCGATGGCGATGCGCGGGTCACGCCCCAGCCAAAGCGAAACCGCGATTTTGCCCTCCGGTCCCGGTGGCAGCGTTTGCTGGCGGACGAAATCCAGTCCGGCGGCTTCGAGCCACTGCGTCACGGTCTCGGCGGCGAAGCCAAGGCGGCGATGCGCGTGTACGTCGCGCAGGAATTCGAGATCGTGCGGTGCAAAATCAATCACCAGCAGGCGTCCCCCCGGACGCAGCACCCGCGCGGCTTCACGGATCGCGCGACCGCTATCGTCGAGGAAGTGCAGAACCTGATGAATAATGACGACGTCGAATAAATCTCGCGGCAAGGCGAGATCGTAAATGTCGCCGTAGCGCACACTGCAGTTCTTGAGACCCGCGCGGTCGAGATGCTCGCGGGCCAGCGCCAGCATGTCCAACGACAGATCAAGGCCCAGGCCGCGCTCAATCTTGGCGGCGAAAAGCTCAAGCATACGCCCGGTGCCGGTGCCGAGATCGAGTAGCGAACGGATCGGTGCACCGTCGAGCGCCGTGCAAATCGCTTCCTCGACTGCGACCTCGGCGACGTGCAGTTTGCGGATACGATCCCACTCTGCGGCGTGGCGGCGGAAATAGTTCTGCGCCGCCGCAGCACGGGCAGCCCGCACGGCTGCCAGCCGCTCGCGATCCCGCGCAATGATCGGATCGTTCGGGTCGAGGCGCGCAATCAGGGCCCGCGCAATGTCGGCGGCGCCGCCGCGCTCACCGAGGCGAAAAAATGCCCACGATCCTTCGCGATGCCGCTCCACCAGCCCGGCTTCGGCTAGAAGCCGCAAATGGCGTGAAAGCCGCGGTTGCGATTGGCGCAGGATAGCTGTGAGATCGGTGACGGTCAGCTCGGCCTCGGCAATCAGCATCAGCAGCCGCAGCCGGGTTGCTTCCGCCGCCGCCTTGAGCGTTGCTGTGAGGGCCGAAAAACCGAGTTGGGCAGTGTCCATCTCGCAAGCCTTACCGTACGTTTCGTCGCGACATAAAGATATCTTTATGCGGATAAGATGGCAAGGCTTGTTGGGATAAATCCCACAAAGGGCGCAAAGCGACTGGCTTGCGAAGACCTTGGCGCGCCGGCAAGCAGCGTGCGAATCTCCGCTCATGTCTGAAGTCAAAGCTAGCGACGAAAGCGACCTGCGCGACGGCGAAATCGCAGTCGAACTGCCGGACCGGTTTGACGCTTCGCTCTATTACATCGGGCGCATTCGCACGCCATGGAAACGGCGGGAAGATTGCCCGAAGAATCCGCGCGAAACCGACGCAGAATGCACAATCGTGCTCGATCCGCGCTGGCTCGAGGGGCTTTCCGGGCTCGAAACCGTCAGCCACGTGGTCGTACTCTACTGGATGGACCACGCCCGGCGCGACCTCGTCTTGCAGGCGCCCCGGCACTACGCCGAGCGGCGCGGTACGTTCGCGCTACGCTCGCCAGTGCGCCCCAATCCGATTGCGGTGTCGGTCGCCCGGCTGGTTCGGATCGAAGGCAACAGACTCGCAGTGGTCGGTCTGGATTGCGTCGACGACACGCCGCTGCTCGATCTCAAGCCGTATTTCGCATCGACGGACTCCGTGCCTGACGCTTCCGTCGGCTGGCACGCAGGACGAAAAGATTAGCCTCAAAACAGCGGCGGCACCTCGCCAACCCGCAGCATGCCGAGGTAAATGGAGCCGTCGGCGAACCGCAACGGCAGAACGATCGCCGGCTGTTGGTCGATCGATGATGGCTGCCCCATTTTTTTGAGGTTTTCGACCACGCTGGCATTTGCGGTTTGGCGAAGAGCCCCGCCCAATCCTGGCATCAGGCGATCGAGTGCAGCGGCTCCTTGAGCGGCGGCACCGTTCGTACCCGCCAGGCGGTCAATACCTTGGCCGATCAGCCGATCGACGCCGAGCTGCGGTACGAGATATTCGATGCCGGCGATAGCGACGCGGACGAGACCGTCGAGCTTACCCTGTGCATTCAGGCTGAGCTTTCCAGCACCGACGACGATGACGTTGGTTTTCGCCAGCCGCAGCGACTTGATTTCGATCCCGCCGTCTGCGGCAGCCTGCATCTCGCGCAACCGCTCCGCCCACGGTTTCGGCGATAAATCCTTAAAGCCACGGAGCTCGGCATCGATTTCACCCTCGATGGGCTCGGCAAGCAAGGGATCGAGCATGGGCGCTGTCGCTCCAACCACACGCAAGGTGATTGCGATCACCGGATGGTCGTGCGGCGAACCGCCGGTAACACGCCCTTGGAGGTCTACAGTTTTGGCGCCGAATAGCGTACCGGCGTTAGCCCCGGTGCGGTCGACATGCGATCCGTCCAGCCGAATTGAGACGCCTTCGGGATCTTGTGGCAGCCCATGTACCGTCAGCCGCGCAAGCCTCCAGTCTGCGATCCAATTCGGCGGT
>CAWJOX010000006.1:0-278245 GCA_963844545.1 uncultured Alphaproteobacteria bacterium
GCTTCGCGTTCGACCCAGCCGGCCAGCGTCCGATCGGCGATGGAGGAGGCATAGTACCAGAGCCAGACCCATACGAACGCGAACGCAATAACAATCGCGATGGGCACCAAGATCGACCACCGCCGACGCCGGACGCGGCGCATGGCAGGCTTGCCCGCCCGCCGTTCCAGCGAGTGCATCATGCTCAGCGGAAATTCACCTGGCATTGTTTCTCTTCGCCTGCCGAGTGCGGCGTTTCAAAGACCGGCCATTGCGCCGCCATGAGCGGATTGTTATGCGCAATCCCGTCAGCAGGCGAGCGGAACTTCCAGGCGGAGTCAACGACAGCGATGCAAGGGGTCAACGCGGATAACGGAGAAGACCTCTGGGTGTTCGGTTATGGTTCCCTGATGTGGCGTCCGGGGTTCGAGTTCGTCGAGCGGGTGCCGGCCAGGCTGATCGGACTGCACCGCGCGCTCTGCGTTTATTCGTTTGTTCATCGCGGTACGCCGGAGCGGCCGGGGCTGGTGCTGGGGCTTGACCGCGGCGGAATGTGCCGCGGGATCGCGTTTCGGGTCACCGCCGCGGCGCACGCCGCAACGATAGCTTACTTGCGCGCACGCGAGCAGGTTACCACCGTTTATCTGGAAACCATGCGGCGCATCGAGCTTGAGGAAACCGCCCGGCGCCAGGTGAGGGCGCTCTGCTTCATCGTTGATCGCAGTCACGTACAATATGCCGGACGGTTGACCCTTGATGAATGTCTGCATCACGTTCGTGGGGTCACGGCAGTTCCGGCCCAAATCGCGACTACGTCATTGAAACCGTTCGCGCACTGGAAGCGCTGGGCTATCGCGAAGGCGATCTGCACCTGATAGCCGAACGGCTCGGCAATCAGGTCGGCGGAAAATCCGGCATCGGCTGGCAGACATCAGTGCCGCTAGATTCTTGATTGCTGACCCTCCGCGACGAGCCGTGCGGTGGCTTCCTCCAGAACGGCTTGGAGGCGTGCCAGGAACGCACGTTTGTCGAGACCGGGCTCGATGGGTCCAGGACCTCCACCAAGACCGTGCCGGGATAGCGGTGCAATGTGCGGCGCGGCCAGAACAGTCCGGAATTGAGCGCAATCGGCACGCAGGGCAAGCCCATTTGTCATAGAGAAACGCGACACCAGGCAGATAACGCGGCTCGGCGCCGGGGGACGCCGCGTGCCTTCGGGAAAGATGACGATCTGACGCGCGAGCCGGATCTCCTCTCGCGCCCGCGCCGCCATCCGCGCCATCGCCGCAGCGCGCGCACCCCTGTTGATAGGGATCATGCGTGCTTTGGACGCAAGCCATCCGAACAGAGGAATCCACATCAGTTCGCGCTTAAGAATGTAGGTCGGATCAGGAAGTAGCATGAACAGCGCGAATGTCTCCCACAGCGATTGATGCTTGCAGGCGACGAGATACGCGCCTTGCGGCAGTTTCTCCCGACCGCGCCACTCGACATCGACCTCGCAGACGACCCGCAGCAGCCAGAGAGTGCTGCGGCTATAGCGCCGCAGAACGCCCAGCATGAAGCGTCGCGGCAGCGCGAGCGTCGGCAGCGCGACGATCATCCGAACGATGATGTTTACATAAAACAGCGCATTAAAGACGAGCGAGCGAACCGATACTGCGGGAGAGCGGGACAAAGCGGCTTGGCTCAATACAACCGGTCGAGCGAACGAGCGTCGGCAATCCGCGTGATGCTGGCTTCGGCCATCACCGAGTCAAAGCGCATGCGGAGCTTGGCGAAAAGGTATTTGAAATATTCCGATAGCACCAGTTTCGTGGTGCTGCCATTCGCCCACCACGGCTCGACGCGCAGGCGGTCCGATACAACAGGGAACGGAATAAGCGTGACGTCCGGAAGTTGGTGCGCGATTTCCGCAAGCGCACGCGGCATGTGATAGGCGGACGTCACGATGATGAGCGAGTGGAAACCGCGATTGATCGCCCAGTGGCGTGTTTGCACCGCATTGCCGAGTGTATTGATCGCCGAATAATCGAGGTCGACGCAGCAGGCGAGAATGCGGCCGTAGTCGGAGATCTGGCGGGCGATGTCGTTGGTCGTGGTGCCGGGATTGACGCCGGTGATGAGCAGACGCTTGCCGCGATGGGCAGCAAGAAGCTCGAGCGCATCGGACACGCGGGAGGTGCCGCCCGTCAACACCACGATGCCGTCGGCGTTTCGGCTCAGTGCAACTTCCTCGCTCGGCAATAATCGGAGGAAGAACCCGAAGCCAATAACGATTGCGATGCCGGCGAGGATGGCAAGTCTGACGGCAAAATAGGTAATCCGCCGCGTTTCGACCGCGGCCTTAAGGCTAAGCATCGCCGCGCGCGTCCCCCGCGCCAAGTGTCGTTGTGCCGGTCCCCATCGGCCCGTATCATAACAATTCGGGCGGCAAATTGATCCGGTTTCTGCGTTAGTCGATGGCCTTCAAGGTGCGGTTGACGGTGTGACGCGAGGCGAAAGCCGTGACCAGCGCCATAAGCACGATCAAGAGAAGGATGGCAAAATAGCCGGAAACTCCGGTAGTGAGATTCCCGAATAACGCGGCGATTTCGTCACCGCCAGCGGTTCCCGCCAGCCAGGAATTGGCCGTCTCGACGATGGCGAACAGCAGGATCGCCGCCCCGCCCCCGATGGCACCGCCCTTGAAGCCCAAGACCAGAAAATGACGCTGGAATTGATCGGCAATGAACGCATCAGTCGCGCCCACGTAATGCAGCACTTCGACGATCGGCCGGTTGGCCGCCATGGTGCCGCGCGTGGCAAACGTTACAGATAGGACGGTTGCCGCCAGCACCAGCGCCAGCACCGCCAGGCCGCCGCCGACAGCGGTCTCGGCCATGGTCCGCATGCGGCTGATCCAGCGGCGATGATCGTCAAGGCTCGCGGTCACCACTTGAGCTGCGAGCGACTGCCGCAACGCCGCCAGATCAGGCCGGGCGCCGGTCGCCGAGCTTGATGACAATCAAGCGCGGAATCGGGAGGTCGTCCAGCGCAAAACCCGAACCAAGCCAAGGTTCGACCAAGCGCGCGGATTCCTCCTTGGTGTAAACCCGCACCTCGGCGGTGCCGACCGTCGCGCGCGCGAGGTCGGCTGCCTTGCGCAAATCAGCCTCGACGTCGCGTCCGGGGGTAGGGCGCACCTGAATAGTGACCTCACGACCCACTTCCGACTGCCAGTCGCTCGCCGCGTTGAGCACAACCATCCCGGCGCCGGTTGTCAGTGCGGCGAGGAAGGTCATGATGGCGACAACGGCGGTCAGAGACCGCCCGGCGATCGAGTTCTTGGGCACGATCGGCGCTACCGCCGGCATGGAGCGCACAAGTGCGGGAGACGCGTCCAGGTCGTCCCACGGCTCCGCCATGGTTTCGACTGGCTCAATCATAGACATGCAGGCGTCCCTCATGCAGAACCAGCCGGCGCGCGTCGTACTCGTCCATCAGCGCAATGTCGTGGGTGGCGATGACGACTGCGGTGCCGGACTTGTTGAGTTCGATGAACAGCCGGAGCAACCGCTGGCCGAGATTGGGATCGACATTGCCGGTCGGCTCGTCGGCAAGCAAAAGCTGAGGCCGCGCGATCACGGCGCGCGCTATGGCCGCGCGCTGCTTTTCACCGCCTGAGAGGATGGCCGGCAAAGCTTCCAACCGCTCGCCAAGCCCCACCCATTGCAGCAGTTCGACGACTTCCGCCCGATAGTCGGCCTCCTCCTTGCCGAGAACACGAAGCGGCAAAGCCACGTTTTCATACGTTGTCATGTGATCGAGGAGTCGAAAATCCTGGAACACGATTCCGATACGCCGCCGCAGATTGGCGCGATCATTCTTGCTTAGCGTCGCGGTGTCCTGATCGAACATACTGATGAGGCCGCGCGTCGGTCGCAGCGACAACAGCATCAAACGCAGCAGCGAGGTCTTGCCGGCGCCCGACGGTCCGGTCAGGAACTGGAACGAGTGCCACTCGATGCCGAAGTTGAGGTCGCGCAACACCTCCGAGCCAAGCCCGTAACGCAAGCCGACATTCTCGAACCGGATCACGCCATCCTCCGAACGTCCCGGGATACTGGCAAATCTATGATCTAGTGTGGTTTTTTGATGTGAGCTTATCGTGTGAGCTTCCTGGCACGGGTCGCACTGATTCGCCGCCGTCCAGTCTGCCTCATAGCACGATGCCCAGCGACGGCCGGTATGGTTTCCAATGCGTTAACGGATCGGGCGCTAGGATCGCAGCGGTGAAGCGCGCTTCCTGATTCGTACTATGCTTATTGTCTGCCCATCTTGCGGTACGTCCTATGACGTGAAGTCGGCAAACATGCCGCCGACTGGGCGGCAGGTGCGCTGTCTGCGTTGCCGCGCGGTTTGGCACGCGGAGCCGAGCCGCGCGGATAGGGTTCTTGCTGCTGCCGCGGCCATCGGTCCAGACAATGGTGTCGCGGGGGAGGCCTCAGGTCTCGTTGCCGAGCGGGCGGCGTCTCAGGTTGCCTCAGATTCGCGTGCGTCAGCTGCGGGTGACAACACGCAACCAGCAGAAGATGAACCGTTCGCTTCGGCAACGACTGGCGAGGGCGACCCGGAAGGGTTTCCAGATGAGCCGGACGATGCTGCGGAAGTCCAAGCACCACCGATCGCACCCAACGATTTCGAGGGCCGTCCCCCAATCGACGTTGACGACGATGATCACGCCGACCACCGTGCCGCACCGCCGGAAGACATCGAAACAGTCGCTGCGCGGCAGCAGCGGCGCAGCGCAGCGCCTACCGTGCCGCGTTGGCCGCTGTCGCTCTTGCAGACCGGAATTCTGGCGCTGGTCCTTGTCGACGTCATTCTTATTGGTTGGCGCCATGACATTGTGCGCCTGCTACCGCAAACTGCCTCCTTCTACGCTTTGCTTGGAATGCCGGTGAACCTGCGCGGTCTCACCTTTGATGGCATCGCCACGTCGACGGAACATCACGATGGCGTGCCGATCCTCGTGGTCGAAGGAAACGTCGTCAACACGGCGCGCAAAGTTGTCGAAATCCCGCGACTGAAGTTCATCGTTCGCAACGCCGCCCGGCAGGAGATTTATTCCTGGATCGCTGTTCCATCGCGCCCGTCGTTGACGCCGGGCGAAGCCGTCGCGTTCCATAGCCGTCTTGCATCGCCGCCACCCGAGGCACGTGACGTCATCGTCCGCTTCGTCAACCGCCGCGACATCGTCGCCGGAGCGCGCTAACGCCATGGCGCGAATACTTATCGCCGAAGACGAGGAAGCGCTGCGAGCGTTGTGTGCGCGTGCGCTTATGACCGACGGTCACGAGGTCAAGACCGCGTGCGACGGCATCGACGCGATCGACCTGCTAGCACGCGACAATGGCCGTTTTGATCTCTTGCTTACGGATATCCGCATGCCGATGATGGACGGCATCGCGCTCGCCCTCAGCGCTGCCCGTGATCATCCCGACATTACGATCCTGATGATGACCGGTTACGCCGATCAGAGAGAGCGCGCCCACGGCCTCGACGCCATTATCCACGACGTCATCTCAAAGCCGTTTACGGTTGCGGAGCTGCGCGCCGCGATCAACGAAGCGCTGACGGTTCGCGCGCGCTAGTCCTCGCTGGAGACGGCGTACGGCCGCGGCAGCGGCTCGACCGGAAGGTCGGGATGCGGCCGGCCGAAATCGGGGACCGGCGAATCCTGCCCAATCTGGACAATGCCGCGCCGAATAGCGCGTGTACGCGTGAAGTGCGCGAACAGGGCTTCGCCGTCGCCGCGGCGAATGGCGCGGGTCAACTGCGAAAGGTCTTCATTGAAGGTGCCCAGCATCTCCAGCACCGCGTCCTTGTTGGCGAGGAAGACATCGCGCCACATGGTTGGATCGGATGCGGCGATGCGAGTGAAATCGCGGAAACCGCCGGCGGAGAATTTGAGCACTTCCGAGCGTGTCACTTCGGCGAGTTCGTCGGCGGTGCCGACGATGGTGTAGGCAATCAGGTGCGGCAGGTGACTCGTGATCGCCAGGACCAGGTCGTGATGGGCCGCCGGCATGGTTTCGACATTGGCACCGAGCGCGCTCCAGAACGCGGCGAGCCGTTCTACGGCAGCCATATCGGCGCCTTCAGGCGGCGTCAGGATACACCAGCGGCCAACGAACAGAGTCGCAAAGCCCGCATCGGGACCCGAATGCTCGGTTCCAGCGACCGGATGGGCCGGCACAAAATGGATTCCCTTGGGCAGATGCGGACCCATCTCCCGCACCACGGCTCCCTTTACTGAGCCGACATCGGAAACGATCGTTCCGGGTGACAGGTGCGGGCCGATTTCGGCGGCGACTGCGCCGCAAACACCGACCGGAACGCAGACGATGACGAGATCCGCGCCAGCGACCGCGGCAGCATTGCCTTCGACCACCTGATCGGCGAGGCCAAGTTCGGCGACGCGCCGGCGGGTTGCGGCCGACTGAGCGGTGGTCACGATCTCGCGCACGGCGTTCTGGGCACGCGCGGCGCGAGCGATCGAAGAGCCGATCAGGCCCGCGCCGATCAGCGCGAGGCGATTAAACAAAGGTGCCGATTGCGCCACAACATCACGCCGCTTTAGCCAAAAATTCGCCGAGCGCAGCGACGACGAGGCGATTGGCTTCCTCAGTGCCGACACTCATTCGCAGCGCGTTCGGCAGCTTGTAGACGCTGACCTGACGCAGAATAAGCCCTCGCGCGGTGAGGAAAGCGTCGGCCTCCTTGGCGGAACGCTCTTTGGCTTCGGGGAAATGAATCAGCAAAAAATTCGCGACGCTCGGCGTCACTTTAAGGCCGAGTTTCTCGATCTCCTGAGTTAGCCAGGCGAGCCAGCGGATATTGTGTTCTCGCGAACGTTGCTGATGCTCAAAATCTTCGATCGCAGCAACACCTGCAGCGATCGCCGGGGCGTTGACGTTGAAAGGCCCGCGAATGCGATTGATCGCGGCGACCACGTGGGCAGGGCCGAACATCCAACCTAGACGCACCGCCGCCAACCCGTGAATTTTCGAGAAAGTACGGGTCATGACGACATTGTCGCTGGTGGCGACCAACTCGATGCCGGACTCGTAATCGTTCCGCTGCACGTATTCTGCGTAAGCGGCGTCGAGCACGAGGAGCACCTGCGGCGGCAGCCCGCGATGCAGCCGCTTGACCTCGTCGAACGAAATGTAGGTTCCGGTCGGATTGTTCGGATTGGCGAGGAAGACCATTTTAGTCTTTTTCGTTACTGCCGCGAGGATCGCATCGACGTTGGCGGTGTGGTTGGTCTCCGCCGCGACTATCGGCCGTGCACCGGTGCCCAGCGTGGCGATCGGGTAGACAACAAAGCCGTGTGTGGTGTGGATCGCTTCGTCGCCGTCGGCGAGATAGGCACGCGCTAACAGATTCAATAGATCGTCGGAGCCGGCGCCACAAACAATACGGTCCGGGTCGAGTCCAAAGACACGTCCGATCGCCTCGCGCAATTCGCTGGCGGATCCATCCGGGTAATCCTGTAAATGCGTGGCGACCGATTGATACGCCGCGATCGCACGCGGGCTCGGCCCAAGCGGTGTTTCGTTCGAGGATAGCTTGAACACCTTGGCTATGCCGGGCGCGGTGCTCTTGCCGGGCACATAAGCCTCGATATCGAGCACGCCGGCCCGCGGTTGGGGCTGCATGGCTGTCATTGCTTACTCAGTGGTTTCTCACTCGCCCGAGGACGGTTAGCTCTTAAGCGGAACCGTATAGCGGGTCGCGTGGCTGCCGACGAGGGCCTTCGAGCGGATCGAGGCGCCGACGCCAAGCAAAGCGTCGGCGACCGCACCGATGCGGTCGCGCTCGACGGAAATAAGCAGCGCGGCGCCATCGAAGGCGCGATCGGGGACGGCGATGGCTTCAGCAAGCCCGGCGAGCTTGTCTACATATGACGCGCTCCATCCGGACACCCGCAAGCTCCATACCTCAGTTTCGGTCACCATGGCGTCCGCCGCCACCCGCGAGACGACGAAAACCGGCATACCGGCGGGATGATCGGCGCGCTCGACAAAGGGCAGCCGCGCGATGATCTTCGGAGCCGCTTCAAATTCAAGTGCCGTCCACCATGGGCCGGCACCCGCGGTGGCGAAGGCGGGAACGAGGCCGAGATCGCCTTTTGATGCAGTCACCGCCTGGACCACATTCGCCGCTCCCATATGCGGTACGAACGGCACGGTGAAGCCGAAATGGAAACGCGCGGAATCGCGCATCAGCGCATCGCCCGCGGAAAGATCGGCGTGCACCGCGAACGGCGCCTGCACATAAGTGAAGGTCGAAATGATCACGCGCCAGATGCTCTCGGCGGTATCGAGCGGAAGATTACCGTGATGACGCTTGACGAGCCGGCGCATCATGTCCGCCTCGCGCGCCGGGCGGAACGCCGAGCCGGATTCTTCGGTCTTTTTTACCGCGATCAGCCGGTCGATGATCTCGCCGCGCTCGATCAGGAGCGCGTGCATGGCCTCGTCAATGCGATCGATCTCGCGGCGTAGCTCGGTGAGCGAAGGCTCTGGGCGGTGCGGCGGTTTCATGCTTTGCCCGGAATAATGCGTGAATTGATAGGTGCGGCCGGGGCCGAAAGCAAAGAAAAATCAAACATCAAGCTAAGAAAACATTGACTCCTTTAGCCAGCGGCCTATTTACGCGCCTTTGACCGCCCTTGAGGCGGGCGCAAGAACGTTAAAGTATTAGTCCGGGACGTAACTTATGGCCGAGGCCAGCGCCACGCTCGATCGCGCCGACCGTGCGCGCGAGGCGGATCACCCGCACTCGCTGGTCGTGCGCTTTTCTGCAAACAATCCGTTGCGACTTGATGCCGGGATTGACTTCAGTCCGTTGCAGATTGCCTACCAGACTTACGGCACGCTCAACGCCGAGCGCGACAATGCCATTCTGATCTGCCATGCGCTGACCGGCGATCAGCACGCGGTCAACGATCATCCGATAACCGGCAAGCCAGGCTGGTGGGAGACCATGGTTGGGCCGGGCCGGCCGATCAACACGGATCGCTATTTCATCATTTGCCCCAATGTCGTCGGCGGCTGCATGGGGACGTCCGGGCCGGCCTCAACCAATCCCGCGACCGGCATGCCGTGGGGCCTCGACTTTCCGGTCATCACCGTGCGCGACATGGTGCGCGCCCAGGCGATGCTGCTGGATTATCTCGGCATTAAATCGCTGTTTGCGGTGGCCGGCGGCTCGATGGGCGGCATGCAGGCACTGCAATGGGCGGCAAGCTATCCGCACCGCGTGTTCGCGGCGCTTCCGATCGCCGCATCGATGCGCCATTCGGCACAAAACATCGCCTTCCACGAAGTCGGCCGCCAGGCGGTAATGGCGGATCCCGAATGGCGCGGCGGCCGCTATTTTGCCGAAAGCACCAATCCGCGGCGTGGGCTCGCGGTCGCGCGCATGGGCGCACACATCACTTATTTGTCCGATGCCGCGCTGCACCGAAAGTTCGGCCGCCGGTTTCAGGATCGCGAGAACCCGACATTCTCGTTTGATGCCGATTTTCAGGTCGAGTCCTACCTGCGCCACCAGGGCATCACTTTCGTCGAACGTTTCGATGCCAATTCCTATCTGTATCTGACCCGAGCGATGGACTATTTTGATCTTGCCGCCGATTACGACGGCGTCGCCGCCAACGCCTTCCGCGGCGCGCCGACGCGCTTCTGCGTGATTTCTTTCACCAGCGACTGGCTGTTCCCGACGCCGGAATCGCGCGCTACGGTGCATGCGCTGAATGCGGCAGGCGCCCGGGTCTCGTTCGCCGAAATCACGACGGACAAGGGCCACGACGCCTTCCTGCTCGACGAGCCGGAATTGTTTACAATCGTCCGCGGCTTCCTCGATGGCGCGGCGACAGCGCGTGGCTTGCCGCCGGCGCGGAGATAGCGATGCTGACCCGGCTCAAGCACGACCTGACTATGGCCGAAGCCGCGCGCGGGCCAGGCGGCTCGCGCGTCGACCTCTTGGTTGTCGCCGCCATGGTGGAGCCCGGTGCGCGGGTGCTCGACGTCGGTTGCGGCGATGGCGAACTGTTGCGTCTGCTGGAGACGCGCGGCGTCGACGGCCGCGGCATCGAACTGTCACGTGAGGGCGTGAACGAATGCGTCGCCAAGGGCCTCGCGGTGGTACAGGGCGACGCCGACACGGACCTCGTGGACTATCCCGACGATGCCTTCGACTTCGTCATCCTGTCGCAGACCTTGCAGGCGACCCGTCAGCCGCGCGTCGTGCTCGAACACATGCTGCGCATCGGCCGATACGCGATCGTCTCGTTTCCGAATTTCGGGCACTGGCAAATCCGGCTGCAAGTCGCCCTCGGCGGTCACATGCCGCACACCGACAATTTGCCCTATGCCTGGTACGAGACGCCCAACATCCACTTCTGCAGCATCAAAGATTTCCGCCAGCTATGCCGCGTCGCCGGCGCCAAGATTGAAGAAGCGGTATCACTTAACGCCTGGGGCAGCCGGATGCGGCTGAAAATGCCGTGGTGGTTCTGGAATCTTTTCGGCGAGCAGGCGGTGTTCTTGCTCAGTCGCCGAGGGTAATCTCGGTATTGGCAGGGCCCGTAGCTCAATGGTCAGAGCTAGCGGCTCATAACCGCTTGGTTGGAGGTTCGAGTCCTCCCGGGCCCACCACGCCTCGATCTGAATTTTTCCTCAATGACTTAGCTCCGAAATTGCACATGTTGGTGTCGTAATTGACCACGGCACTGCGACGTTGGCCGATGGAGCAGCAATGCAAACGCGAACCGCGCCCTGGTGGCGACCACATGGGCAGCTTTAACGAGCCTCTGCAACTGCGCAGCTTTCGTCACAACTTCTTCAGGATGTTGTGTTGGGAGAATAACCGCTGCGCCGCGTCCAATATTCCCAGATGCGATCCATGGCGAGTGGTGATGCCGACATTTCGGCTGTCCCGGTCATTTCCCCCTCCGAGAGGAACGTAACGTCGCCCAGGCGCATCGCCTCGGTCTGCAGACGCGCATTGACCATGAGATAGACGGCGACCCGCACCGCGTCACGAATGGTCTTGCCGGTGACCGTACAGCCATGGCCACGCATCAGCACCGCGGCATTGTCGCCGAGGGTCTTCGCGAGGCTTTTGCCCTGCTGCATGTTGCGGACCAGCATATCGGTATCGCCGAAGTCGTCGTGGATGTCCCAGACCGGAACGTGATATCCCATGCCTCCCGCCGTGTGGATGATCTGCCGCATCGGCTCTTTGGTCACGGAGTAGGGGATGACTTCGTGGGCGTGGTTGTGGACCACCGATCCCACATCGGGCCGGGCCTGGAAAATGGCGCCGTGAATAGGCCGTTCGCCATACATGACGCGGCCGCGCTGATCGATTGGATTGCAGTCGAGATCGAACTCCATGAGATCGTCGAGAGTCACCAGTTCCGGACTGCGCGACCTCGACATGAAGAAACGATCGGGGCGTTCCGGGTGGCGAACGCTGACGTGTCCGAATCCATCCACGACGCCTTCATGCGCCAGGATCCGGTTCGCAATCACAAGATCCTC
The DNA here is from genome assembly GCA_963844545.1 of uncultured Alphaproteobacteria bacterium. GTDB lineage: Bacteria > Pseudomonadota > Alphaproteobacteria > Rhizobiales > Xanthobacteraceae > BOG-931. The sequence continues at coordinate 11,580 of CAWJOX010000006.1, forward strand.
AAGCAGCGCGTCCAACTTAGTCATCTCAGCCTCCGCATACAAAATTCGCCAATGCCCTTAGGTGGAAAGGCCTGTGGTGTCGAGGGTGTCATTGAGATAAGTGTGAGCGAACAGACTCATTTGCACTCAACGGGCCGCCCTTTGAGCGCTCCTCTACCGGCAGCGGCACCGGCGCCGCGCAACCGCCACGAGCCGCGCGAGCTCTCGGGTCGATGGAATACGCCCGGTCGAATGGGCTTCGTCTTCGGCCAGGTTCTCGATGATCGCCAGCAGTGTGCGCCGGGTCGTGACGATATCGGCCAGCTTGACGTTATGGATCGCGACCTCGTTCACTTGCTCCGCAAAGGACACCAGCTTGGCTTTCAACAGGCGCCCGCGCGGAGGCCTGGCCGAAATTCAACGGCGCGCAGCCGGGAATCGATCTCACCCGCGACTTTCGCAATCTGCGAACCGGCGCCAAGGGTTATTTGCAGGACCGCCAACGCGATGAAGCTCGGCGACTTCACCGGCATCCGCGGGATTCCCAATCAGGATATCTCCAGGTGGGAAACCATGGGAGCGATCGCGGATCGTACCAAGGAGCGCCTCGGCGCCAGCGATCTGGCGGTCGTGGGGTTTCGACGGCTCATGGTCGATGCGGCGCGCGAGATGCAGAAGGACGGTCCGGCGCTTGGCTGCACCGAGCCGCACATCCCGCGTGTGAACATCAGTTCGTACCGAGCGCGTCCTGCCCAAGAGCGCAGATTGGCGGACTTTCGGTGGGACAGAGGAGCGGGCATCGCCGGGGCCTGCGCGAACAGGTCGCCTAATATCACGATCAATCGGGCAGTTTGCCGTCGTCGCTCGGAAACAAATGATTGAAGACCACGAGTTCAATGATTGAGAACGGTGCCGCCAGCAGTGCGCCGACCGGCCCCCACATCCAGGTCCAGAATGCGAGCGCCAGCAAGATCAGGAGCGGACTGAGCGTAAGACGCCGGCCGATGATGGTCGGCGTGATGAAATGGCCTTCCATCGTTGTCAGACACACAAAAGCAAGCGGGGCAATAAACGCCTGACCCAGCGAAGGAAAGGTGACCAGGCCAACGCCAAACAGCGTAACCACCATGACGGCGGGGCCAACATAGGGGACATAATTGAGTACTGCCGCCAGCACGCCGAAGGTGAGGGGGCTTGGAAGTCCGAGAAGCCACGCTCCGGCGGCTACGATTATTCCCAGCGATGCATTTATGATCGTGACGACGGTCAGATAACCCGCAAGATTGTGCTCAATGTCGTTGGCGATTTTCAGAAATCGCAATTTGGCGTCCCGATTTTGAAACAGAGCGACAAGATTCGAGCGCAACGTTCCCTGACCGATCAGAAAAAACATTAACGCCGCAAAAAACAGCAGCAGCTCAGCGGCGGCGGGAGTAAGGAAGGCGACCACCGGCAACACCATGTTCGGCGATGAAGAATTCACGGAAACCGCGCTGCCTCCGAACAGCGTGTTTTCGAGTTCGTGGAGCGAAGCAAGCGGGCGGTCCAGAACCGAGAGCCGTTCTTTGATCGTAGCGCCGATCTCTGGCGCCCGCGAGATCCATTCGCTGACCGGGCCGGCCATGGCCATGGCGACAATTCCAAGCGCGCCGAACGCGACAATGACGATCAAGAGGGCGGTGATCCAGGACGGAATGCCGTGCCGCGTCGCCCGCCGCACCAGCGGCGCAAACGTCATCGCCACGATCGCGGCCGCAAAAACCGGCAACAGGATGGAGCGGCCAACATAAAGGAAGATGCCGAACATGAGCAAAAAAATGCCGATCGTCGCGGCAAGCCCAATCGACTGCCACATGTTCTGAACGCTGTCGACGGGACGCGGATCGCGAATGTTCAGTGTTTGCCGCGTTTCGCGGCTGGCTCGAATGTAATCCACTGCGTCGTCTCGCCCCTCGGGATCGCACCAAGTCCCGTGGTCCAACGCCCTAGGGGCGCAGCGGGTTCCCCACATGGGAGAGCATGATTTGGAAGCCGGCTTCCGCCGCGCGCGTCAATTCAGGGCATGCCTGCCGCGGATGAGATCGGCGGCCTTTTCGCCGATCATGATCGAAGGGGCGTTGGTGTTGCCGCTGGTTACTGCCGGCATGATTGACGCATCGGCGACGCGCAGGCCATCGATGCCATACACACGCAACTGCGGATCGACCACGCTCATCGCGTCGATGCCCATTTTGCAGGTGCCGGCCTGGTGATGGTAGGTCTCGCAGGTTTCGCGCACCCACTGAATGCGCTCGGCCCGCGTTTTTGCTTTGGGCCACACTGCGCGTTTGCGCCATTTGGCGAACGCCGGGCTCTCCAGTATCTCGATCGATACTTCCAGCGAATGGACCAGCGCATTGAGATCGGCTGGCTCGCTCAGGTAGCGCGGGTCGAGATGGAGCGGCGCCGCCGGATTGTCGGCGGTCAATTTCAGTTCGCCGCGTGACACCGGACGAATGATGCCGGGTGCGATCGCATAGGCGTTCGCCGGGATTTCAAGAGTAGGCAGTGGCGGGGCATTACACATCAGGAGCGGCTGGTGGTCGGGCGCCGGCAGGCGCGGATCGCTTTTGGCGAACAGATGCGCTTCGAGAATGTTGTGCTTTGGAGCGGGGATCTCTCTGCTCGCCTCGTGGATAACAAAGGTCAGGAGATGATCGTGCAGATTCTGACCCACTCCGGGTAGATCGGCGTGCACGCGGATGCCCAGCTTGCTCAGATCACTTGCCGGACCAATGCCGGACAACAGCAGAAGGTGCGGCGAGCCGATGGCACCGGCGCAGACAATGACCTCGTTTGCAGCGCGTACAGTCTGCAGCCTGCCGCCCTCTTCGTAGGCGACACCGTTGCAGCGCCCGTGCTCGATCAACAGGCGATGGCTGCGCGCGCCAGTCTGTACCGTCAGATTGCGCCGGTTGTGCGCCGGCTTGAGGAACGCCGCAGCGGCGCTGCACCGCTGGCCATCGCGCGTCGTTGTGTCGGTATATCCGACGCCAAGAAGTTCGGGACCGGAAAAGTCATAATTGATCGGATGACCAGCCCGGACGGCGGCTTCAATAAAAACTTCAGTCAACGGGTTCGGGGTCGTGTGGCGCGATACCGACAGCGGGCCACCCACGCCGTGATACTCAGACGCGCCGCCATAATAGTCTTCCGATTTCTTGAAGTAGGGAAGGACGCTTTCGTAGTCCCAGCCCACATTGCCGAGATAGGCCCAATGGTCGTAGTCCGCGGCCGCGCCGCGCACATAGATCATGCCGTTGAGACAGCTCGATCCGCCCAGCACTTTGCCGCGCGGCCAAAAAATCGGGCGATTGACGGCGCCCGGCTGTGGTGCGGTTGTGAAAGCCCAATCGAACGGCGTGTTCCAAAGCTCCCAGGCGCGTTGCGGCGAGAAAATCCTGTCGTCATCGTCCGTGCCGCCTGCTTCAAGGAGCAGCACGTTGGTCGATGCGTCTTCAGACAGGCGTGAGGCAATGGCGCATCCGGCAGAGCCGGCGCCTACGACAATGTAATGATACTCAGCCACACCGTTCCTCCCCCTTTATCCGGTCGGCGTGGACGCCGCCGGCTTGAGGGGGAGTATTTCAACGGTAGGCCGTCAAGATCAAGTGAGCGGCGCTAATGGTGCACTTCGCTGTCGAGGTGCGCCATCTGTGGCGCGTCATATCGTTCACCGGCAATCCGGTCCGGCGCTACCGCCGCATCGATGCGCGCGATGTCTGCGGCAGTGAGCTTCAGATCGAGCGCGCCGAGCGTCTCCTGGAGTTGGTCGCGGCGGCGCGCTCCAAGCACCGGCATGATGTCGTCGCCGCGTGAGCGCACCCAGGCAATTGCGAGTTGTGCCGGGGTCGCACTTTTTTCATTGCCGATCTGCCGCAGCGCGTCGACCAGGGTGAGGTTCTTTTCGATATTACCCTCCTGATAACGCGGCATGCGGACAATACGAATGTCCCCCTTATTGGTCCGCGGCGGCACCCGTCCGCTCAAGATACCGCGCGAGAGAACGCCGTAAGCGGTAATGCCGATTCCCAGCTGGCGGGTCGTCGGCAGGATCGCCTTTTCGATGCTGCGGCTCATGAGCGAGTATTCAATTTGCAAATCGACGATGGGATGCACCGCATGGGCGCGCTTGATGGTTTCGGCGCCGACCTCGGACAGGCCGATATGACGGACATATCCGGCGCGGACCAGGTCGGCGATGGCGCCAACGGTGTCTTCAATCGGCACGGCCGCATCGAGGCGCGCGGGGCGGTAAATGTCGATGTAATCGGTGCCGAGGCGCCGCAGCGTGTAGGCAACGAAATTTTTGACCGCCTGCGGCCGGCAATCTTGGCCGACGAACATGCCGGCCGGGTCGCGCAGCGCTCCGAATTTTACCGAGATGACGACGTTCGAGCGCGGCACGCCTTCCAGCGCCCGGCGTATCAGCATTTCATTGTGGCCCATGCCATAGAAGTCGCCGGTGTCGAGCAGCGTGACACCGGCATCGAGCGCGGCGCGGATGGTGGCGATGCTCTCGGCTTCGTCGCTCGGGCCGTACACGCCCGGCGACATACCCATGCAGCCGAGCCCCAACTCCGCGACCGTCGGCCCGTTTCGTCCAAGAGTTACAGTCTTCATGGTCCCTTTACCCGCACTGTTGCAGTCCATCGATCAGACAAGGCGTTTTCGTCCGGCTTTCCGGATAACGCAAGCCCGTCAGTGTCTCGGAGCGCGCCGAAGTGTCTTTAAGGCCCGGTGATTTGATAGCCGACGTACCAGGAGAAGATATTGGTCGTCGATGCATTCTGCAGACCGGCTCCGGCAGAGACGAGCAGGTGGTTGTGCTCGTCGAAATCGTAGATCGCGCCGATGTTGAACCCCGTTGTCGGCTTGGTGTAGGCGCTGTCGGTGGCGCCGAATGCGACCGTAGCGGTTTGGTGGAAGATCTCGGCGCCGATGGCCAATTGTTTGGTCACCTGCCGTTGCAGCAGCCAGCCAAAGTACCAGTAATCGCGGTCGACGGTATCGTCACCATGGTTGATCCAGTAGCCGCCTCCGCCATAGGTCGTCCAGTCGCCGAAGCTCTTCTGGATCCAGATCGGAAAATAGGCGCGCGTATAGCCGGCGCCGAGGCCGTGGCTCTCGTTGCCAGTCGGCAGTTCGATCAGGGGGTAGGCGCCGATCATGGGACGAGCGCCGTTCTTGTCCTCGTCGATGAAGCGATATTTGAAGCCGAGCTCGGTGTCGCCGTAGCCGAATTGGGAGCGGGCGCCGGCGGGACTGTCGAAAGTCAGCGGCGCGATGATGTGAACCTGGCCGTTTGGGATCACGCCGTAATTGAATTCCCAAGCCGGGCCTTCTCCCTGGGTGTCGCCGCGTACGGCCGCGCCCGTCGAGAGCGTGTAGAACTCGAAATGCTGATAAGGAACCGGCTCGGGATCGTCGGTTTGAAAAGGGGGTCCTGCGCGGGCTGGATTCGGCGGTAACGCCGCGAGTGCGGCTGTAATCACGCCAGCGCGAAGGAATTTGGATCGCGCGGTCATGTAGGTCATCCGCGCCGGCTGAGAATCGCGCCGCGCCAGCTTACAATAATCCGCCGTTCTTCGGCGTCCGGCGGTCTAGCTGGAGCTTACCAGTGTGCGAGCGACATCGACACCGACTAAGATTGGACTTGAGTTGGGAGAGGGGCCGCAGGTGTTGAGATGAGCGAGACGCTACCGACGATCCCCATTGTCGATATTCGCGAAGGCGGTCCACCGCACCATGCGCTGCGGAGCGCTACGCGGGCGCGCGCCTTGCGGGACGCCTGTTTGCGGTTTTTTCCGCAGTCGGCACTACCGCTGATTCCGGCGCTGGATATGCTGTCGCGAAACTCACTCAGGCGCTCCCGCTCGCCATACTTTGCCGAGATCGCGCAAATCGCGTCGGCGCTTGATATCTCGGGCGTGTGGCTGCTCAACGCCGCCTATCAATGGGGCTGCACGGCGCGGGCGGATGAACAGGATGGCGTTCCTTGGCTTGTGCGCACGCTGGATTGGCCGTTTCGCGGGCTGGGACGCCACACCGAGATCGCGCACATGTCGGGCGAGCATGGTGATTTTTTCAGCGTCACCTGGCCGGGTTACGTTGGCGTCCTAACGGCGATGACGCCGCAACGTTTCGGGGCTGCCCTTAATCAGGCGCCGATGTGGCGCCGCACCCGGCACCGCTTGCTGCGCCCAGTCGATTACATTGCCGGCGTCGGTCGTACCGCAGCGGGCACCGGCCGAATGCCGCCGGATCAACTTTTGCGCCACGCTTTCGAGGTCTGTGAGGATTTTGCCGCGGCGCGGCGACTTCTCGAGACGACGCCGGTCGCGCGTCCGGTGATCTACACGATCGTGGGTTGCGCGGCGCACGAGCGCTGCGTCATCGAACGCACGGAAACCGGTTTCGTCAGCCGCGAGGAAGAAACTTGCGCCGCGAATGATTGGGTACCATGCCGATCGGGCTGGGAAGGTCGCATCGGCACGCGTCGGTTTCTGGTGAGTTCGTTCGACGACGCTGCCGGCTTCAGCCGAGTGCGGCGCGATGCCTTGACGGCATGGCGCGGCCCGCTGTCCGACAACGGTTTTGACTGGGTCCGCGAGCCGGTGCTCAATCCGTATACAAGGCTTGCCGTCGCCATGAGTCCGGCCCGTGGCATCTTGCGCGTTGTCGGCTACGACGTCACTGATGATGGCGTTCTGCCGCAGCCGGTAACCCAGATGCGCGAAGTCGAACTGATCCCGCAGGCGGCGTAAAACCAACCGAGGTAACCGATGCCGATGATCACGAGTGCCGACGGCACCAGGCTCTATTATGAGGAGGCCGGCAGCGGCAGCCCGATCATTTTTGTTCATGAGTTCGCCGGCGACTATCGAACGTGGGAGCCGCAGATGCGCTATTTCGCGCGTTCGCATCGCTGCGTTACGTTCTCGGCGCGCGGCTATCCGCCGTCTGACATACCCAGTGATCCTTCCCGTTACGGACAGGACGTTGCCCGCGGCGACGTCGTCGCGCTGATGGACGCGCTCGGCATTGCAAAGGCGCACATCGTCGGCCATTCCATGGGTGCATATACCGCGCTCCACGTCAGCATGCGGCATCCGGAGCGCTGCATCTCGGTGACCGCGGCCGGTTGCGGCTGGGGGTCGGTTGCCGACCCCGCGGTGCGCGAAGCGATGCGCAAGCAGGCGGCGGAAACCGCCCAAATGTTTTTGGATAAAGGCATTGCCGCCGCCGCGGCACTTTATGCTGATAATCCGACGCGCCTAACCCAGAAGCACAAGGATCCGCGCGGTTATGCGGAGTTTACGCGCATGCTCTCCGAGCACTCGGCGCAAGGACACGCACTGACCATGTCGATGTTGCAGGCGCGGCGCCCGACACTTTGGGACCTTGAAGCCGACCTCAAGCGGTTTTCGCTGCCTCTCCTCGTCATTGTCGGGGATGAGGACGACACCTGCCTCGACGGCAGCGTCTTTCTCAAGCGCACGGTGCCGACCGCGGGCCTTTTGGTCATTCCGCGGTCCGGCCACACCGTCACCAGCGAGGAGCCGGCCGCAGTGAATGCAGCACTCGCGGAGTTATTCGCCGCCGCCGAGGCCGGCCGCTGGCTCGCTCATCGCGCGTCCGCGTGAGCGCCTATCCGGCGTGGCGCTGCAGGAAGCCCAAACTCTTCTCGTTGAACGCGGCAACGTTCTCGTAAATCGGCGCATGTGCACAATCCTCGAACACCAGAAGTTCGCTGCCTTTGATGCCGTTCTTCATCGCGTCGGCGAAGCGGGTCGAGCACACGATGTCGTGGCGGCCGAAGGTGATCTGAGTCGGAGCCTTGATGCGCTCTAGTTGCGACAGCGCATCATGGGCAAGCACCGCGCTCGATTGGCTCATGAAAGCATCGAGCGGCTGCTTCGGCCGGCTGCGCACGAACGCCGCGAGCTGGTCGATGTAATCCGGCTTGGAGGCGTAGAGCTCCGGCGTGAAGCAGAAGGGGAAGATGCCCTGAATGATCATCTCGGTGACACTACCCAGGCCTTTCGCGATGGTCCGCCAGCCTTCCACGACGACTTTGAGGAACGGATCGGACTTGGTCCAGCCGCTGTGCACTGACAGTGATTTGACCCGCTGCGGATATTTGCCGGCGAGCCATAAGCCGGTGGCAGCGCCAAGCGACAGACCGCTGACATGCGCGCGATCAACGCCGATCGCCTGCATGAAGGCGGCGACGTCGTCGGCGAACAATTCCATTGAATAAGCGCCGGATGGCCTGTCGGTTTCCCCGGCACCGCGCGGGTCGACCGAGATGCAGGTGAAATGCTTGGCGTAGTCGGCAACCTGGAAAGCGTAGCAGGCATTGTCGGCAGCGAGGTAGGGGATGAGCACGAGCGGCTCGCCCGTCCCCTGTTGCTCGTAGTTCATCGTGATGCCGTTAGCCTTGATCTTCGGCATGTTGACCTCCCCGTGCAAATTGTTCCGCCTCTTCACAGAGGCGCGACGCGAAGCCTATAGTTCGCGCCATGATCACGTCAACGCATAACGCACTGCTGCTTGCTGTAATGGTCGCGGCGAGAGGTGCCGCGAAGCGAACGTGAAACCCTCACATCATGTCGCGGCATGAGCACCGCCAGCGCGAGTTCAACTAAGCCGCTTTCATTTGCGGCGCCGTTTCGCCACCCGGCGTTCGCGGTGATATGGACCGCGACGTTAGTCTCGAACGTCGGCGGCTGGATGTACAGCGCGGCGTCGGGCTGGCTTATGACCAGCCTCAATCCCGATCCCTTGATCGTGGCATTGGTGCAGGCGGCGAGCAACCTGCCGATTTTCCTGTTGGCGCTGCCGGCCGGCGCGTTCGCCGATATTTTCGACAAACGCAAATATCTGATTGTCGTCGAGTCGCTGTATACCGTCGTTTCAGCGGTCTATGCGGCGATGGTCGGGTTTGGTTTGGCTACGCCGGGCAATTTGCTGTTGTTCACGTTATTGCTCGGCGCCGCGGGCGCGTTGACGGGCCCCGCTTGGCAGGCCGTCGTTCCGTTACTTGTTCCGAGAGACGACTTGCCTGCCGGCATTGCCGCTAACAGCGTCGGCGTGAACATTTCGCGCGCGCTTGGTCCGGCACTGGGCGGCGTGGCTATTTCCGGCCTCGGCATTGTTGCGCCGTTTTGGATCAACACCGTTTCCAACCTCGCAATCGTCGGATCCTTGCTGTGGTGGCGAGAGAGGAAGAAACTGGGTACGCCGCTGCCGGCGGAGCGTTTCGGCCAGGCGATGTGGGCCGGCCTTCGTTACGCCAGACACAGTTCGCCGTTGCGCAGCACGATGGCGCGAGCCGTTGGATTCTTTCTTTTTGCCAGCGCGTATTGGGCGTTACTGCCTCTCGTCGCCCGCGCGCAGATTGCCGGTGGACCGGGTCTTTACGGCGTACTCCTCGGCGCGATCGGGGTCGGCGCCGTGGGCGGTGCATTCTTTTTGCCATGGCTGAAACCCAAGCTGGGACCGGACCGCCTGATGGCGCTGGGAGCGCTTGGCCAGGCTATCGCCATGGTGCTGTACGGTCTCGCCCAAGAACCTCTAATAGCGCTCGTGGCCAGTGTTGCTGCCGGAGCATCGTGGATTTGGGTGCTGGCGACGCTGACCGTGTCGGCGCAGGTCGCCTTGCCGGATTGGGTGCGCGGGCGAGGGCTTGCTTTGTATACGACGGTATTCTTCGGTTGCCTGACGCTCGGCAGCGCAGCCTGGGGCGAAATTGCCGCCTCTGTCGGATTACCGGTGGCGCATTTTCTTGCCGCGGCCGGCGCGATCGCAGCAATCCCGCTGACCTGGCGGTGGAAGCTGCAAACCGGCGCAGGCCTCGATCTCACACCAAGCATGCACTGGCCCGCGCCGATCACCACGCAAACGATCGAAAGCGATCGCGGACCGGTGCTGGTGACGGTGGAATACCGGATCCGCCCGCAGGACCGTGAAGCGTTCCTCGAAGCCATCGCCAAGCTCGAATATGTGCGCCGGCGCGACGGTGCCTATGCCTGGAGCGTGTTCGAGGATGCCGCCGAGGACGGACGCATGCTGGAAACGTTCCTGGTGGAATCCTGGATGGAGCATCTGCGCCAGCACGAACGCGTCACGCAGGCTGATCGCATTGTGCAGGAAGCAGTTGAGCGGTTCGACCTGACGGGAGAGCCTAAGGTGACTCACTTCATCGCCGCAGAATCCTAACTGACCTCATGCAGGCCGTGTGAGCAGGATTTTGGTCATTCCCAAATCGGCGCGATCCGCTACACCCGCCGCAGCGGCATCGACCACGCGAGCGATGCTCCGATGGCGGTAAACGCTGCCACCGTCACAAAGGCCGCGCGGAACGCGTCAGCGAGTTCGGTCTGGATGATTGCCTGGCGGGCTGGAGCCAGAGCAGAGATCGCCGCGGGCCCGCGGTCGATGATGGTGCCCAACAGGCTCGCCGTTTCGCGATCGCTGGTTGCGAGCACCGAAAACAGAACAGCCGCCACTGCCGCAGTGCCAAAGGCGGCTCCTACGGAACGTGAGAACTGCACCATCGCCGCGCCGGTACCAAGCATACGTTGTCCCGCTACGGCCTGCACCGTGACCTGCACCACGCCCATCACCGTACCCATGAACAGAGCGGTGACGCCGAAGACCCACGGCAGTTGCGCGAGAGACAGATGCGGCATCCAGAAGCCGACAAACAACAAAGCGGCCGTCGCGGCCGTCAAGCCGAAGGACGGAAATATTGCGGTACGGCCCGTTCTGGTTATCAATTGTCCGGCGACGAGCGAACCAAGACCGATACCAAATGTGAGCGGCAATAACAGCAGCCCCGTGTCAGCGGGCGAGGTGCCCCGCACCGCACGCAGATAGAGCGGCAAAAACGTGATCAACGATACCAGCGCCGCCCCATGACAGGCCGCCAGGCCGTCGCTGCGCCAGACCGAGGGTTCTCTGAACAAGGCAGGGGGAATGAGCGGTGAGGTTGAGTGCTTCTCTTGCCAAACCAGGGCGGTCAACGCGATCACGCCCAACGCCAGCAGGCCGCCGATCATCGGCAGCGTGCTTGCTTGCATACGCTGCACTTGTTCGAGAGCCAGAATGACCGGGCCGACGAACATGATAAACAGCACCAGGCCCGGAGCATCGAACGTGGTCCGCCGACGGTCGCTCGGCTGGGTGGCCAGGCGCAGCACGAGAAGGGCGGCGACAAGCCCCAGCGGCACGTTGATGAGGAAAATCGACCGCCAGCCGAAGGCCTGGGTGAGATAGCCACCGGCTACCGGTCCAAACGTATTGGAGCTGACTGCGACCCCGGCAAGATAGCCCTGATAGCGGCCTCGCTCGCGAGGCGGAACGCTTTCGCCTACCAGCGCTTGCGATAGGGTCATCAACCCGCCGCCGCCGAATCCCTGGACGATGCGTGCCGCGGTCAGCAATCCCATGTTCGGAGCGAACGCGCAGAGGACCGATCCGAGCATGAAGATGATGAGCCCTATGAGCATCATGTTTCGGCGGCCGAACGAGTCGCCTAGGCGCCCGTAGACCGGAGCGGCGATGGTGTTGGCAATCAGATACGACACCACCACCCACGACACGCGCTCGACCTCGCCAAAATCCGCAGCGATGACGGGTAACGCGGTGGCCACGATGGTCTGGTCTGCGACCGCCAGGAACATCGGCAGCATGATCGAGGGAAAGATCGTCAGAAACAGCGATCGAGACGGCAGCTTGGTCGCGGCATCGGCCGCGCCGGGGGAGGTAGCAGCTTCGGCGCGAGGTGGATCTTCGGCCATTGAAGAGGGGATTCGGCGTAAATTTTCTGTGGCAATTGTCATGGCGAATGATTTCAGGGCGCGCAAGGCGCTAACTGGCGCGATGCCGGAACGGAAGAGCCCTGATCGTCAAGAAAACGCCGGGTCGGGTATCGACGTTCCGGTTCGCAATCCCGCTTCTGAATGGCGAGCGGCAGACATAGTGCGCGCTATTGCAGGAACTGGCCACGCCCGGAACGAATCCGAAGAGTCTGCGTTTTAATGCTGCGAGCGAGGCTGATTAGCAAAAGACGGCCGCGCGACGCACCGAAACCGAATTGCGAACGAACGTATTGCCGCCAATTACCGGTACCGTTGGCATGATGGCGGCGTGGTTGGCGTCTGTTTTGGAGAACCATATGAGCTGGCGAATGGCACTTGCCGCCCTCATTATTTGCACGCCGGCCCTGGCGCATGACAATGGTCAGTTCGGCAATGTTCCCCCTGAAGTCCGCGCCTGGTTCAAAAGTGTGAAATCCCACACCGGGATTCCCTGCTGCGACATCGCCGATGGTCACCCCACCGATTACGATATGCGGGAGAATAATTACTGGGTGCCGATTAACGGCGAATGGATGGTGGTGCCGCCGGAGGCGGTAGTCAATGATGAAGGCAATCCAACCGGCGACGCGGTCGTCTGGTATACCACGTATGACGGTACAGTTTATATCCGCTGCTTTGTCCCTGGCGGCGGCGCCTGATTAAGCGGTTACAAAAAACACCGGCCGCCGAGCAGCGGCCGGTTTCTTATTTCTCGCTTCAGTCAGCGGACTCTAGCAGCACAGCAGGACGAGTGCCTCAGCCGATGAAACCCACCCGTTCCTGTTCGCGTGCCTCGACCTCGGTCTTCGGTTGAGCCGGTAGTTGCAGTACCGATGCCGCTTGGCCCTCGCACAGAAGCGTCAACAACACGGTGCGCCCATCGGGAAACTCGAGCGCGTCGTGATGCGCGGCCAACTTTTCCTTGTTGACCTGGCGGAAGATGGCGGTCTGGTAATTGATCGTCTTGGTCTTCCAGCCGAGCAGGCCGGCCGGCAGGCAAGCAACTTCACCGGCGAATGCCAGCTCCGTTCCCGGCAACAAACATACTGCCATGCCGGCATCGTCGGAGGCGGCAAAGCCGCGTGTACCAGTGCCGAAGTCACGCGTAACAAGCTTATCGCCGACTTTTGCGGGTCGCGACCGCACGCTTTGGAGGCTAAAGTCACACATTGGCGACTCCTTTCTTCCCGGCAGTGTCATCATCCGGGGTCTTTCACGCCCCCCACTACCCCTCCACTAACGAGCTCAAGCAAGAATGGTGCCGTACCAACTGCACGAAAGATATTCAGCGCACGAGCGTGTCGCAATTAAGACTTTTCAATATGCCGGCTCACACAGGGTCGGGGGCGCGGCCCCCCGTCGCCTGCCTTAGCGCTGTGGATGCGGACGCGCTCGTCCCGGCGAGGGCGCAATTTTTCATCGGCCCTGCCCACGACGCAGGCGGCAACCCACAAACCGGAGTCGTCAGTGCCCTGCAGCGGCCTGACCCGTCACTGGTCCTATTCGCCGGATCAGCAAGAGTACCAGCGGCACGAGTACCACGGCGAAAATGCACCAGCTATAAAAGATGTCGATATAGGCCATCAGCGCAGACTGGTCGCTGACCAGCTGGGCGATGTAGCCGATCGCCCGGCCCTGCGCGTTGGCCGGCGATCCGCTCTGCGCGAAGTACTGGGTGAGGCCGTGCAGCGTTGATTGAAATCCCGGCGACGACGGGACCAGATTTTCGACGAGCCGGGATTGATGAAATTGCGAGCGTTGCACCAGTTCGGTGTTGGCGAGCGACACGCCAATGCTGCCGCCAAGATTACGGGCAACGTTGATGAGCGCTGAGCCTTCGCTGGTTTTTTGCGGCGGCAACCCCGTATAGGCGACGGAATTGATCGGTATGAACAGAAACGGCATACCGACGGTCTGAAATACCCGCACGGTCGCGAAGTAGCCGAAGCTCGCGTCGGGAACGAGCGAGGTCGAGTACCACATCGCCAACGCGATGACCGAGAAGCCGATGGCTATCCAGTATTTCGGCTCCATGCGGGGGATAAGCTGCCCCACAATAGGCATCATGACCAACATCGCCAATCCGCCGGGCATCATGGCGAGTCCGGAGAGCATCGCCGTGTATGGAAAGTTTGTCTGCATCAGTTGCGGCGTTATCTGGTTCGAGCCGAACAGGATGGCGCCAACCGCGAACATGACGATAAAGGCCATGCCGAACTGCCGCTGCAGGAGCAATCGCAGATCCACAATCGGGTCGTCGCGGGTCAGCTCCCACGGGACGAGGAAAATGAACGAGCAGGCGGCGATGGTCGCAAAGATGATGATGGTCGTGGAGTGGAACCAGTCGTCGATCTGCCCGCGGTCGAGCACGAATTCGAGACTGCCGAAAGTCAGCGCAATCAGCGCAAATCCGACCCAATCGATCTTTAGTCCGCCGGCGAGGCGCTGAGCGCGCTCGCGCTCAAGTACGTCTGGTTCAACGACCAGCCATTGCACGAGCAGTAGTGAGACGATGCCGAACGGCACGTTGATGAAGAAGATCCAGTGCCATGAATAGTTGTCGGTGATCCAGCCGCCGATGGTGGGGCCGACGGTTGGCGCGACGATGACGGCGATTCCGTAGATCGCGAACGCCTGAGGGCGCTGTCGCACCGTGAACGTATCCGCGAGCATAGCCTGTTCGCTGGTCGGCATGCCGCCGCCGCCCAGGCCTTGCAGGATGCGAAACACGATGAGCGCGTTAAGGCTCGACGCCAAGCCGCACAACAGCGAGGCGATTGTGAACAGAGCAACGCAGATCATGTAGAAGCGCTTACGGCCGACCACGTTTGACAGCCAACCGCTCACCGGCAGCACGACGGCGTTAGCGATCAGATAGGTCGTGACCACCCAGGTGCTTTCGTCAACGCTGACCGCCAGGCTGCCGGCGATATAGCGGAGCGCTACGTTGGCAATCGCGGTGTCGAGCACGACCATGAACGTCGCGATGGAGAGCACGATTGCGATCAGCCAGGGGCTGCGGTCGCCCGCGGCCGAGCGGCTTTCCCGGCCGGAGAATTGCCGCTGATCGCTCATTTCGTCGTGACGGTTGGCACGACCGACATGCCGGGCCCCAACAGCACATCGGGCTGTTCGTTGAACACAATCTTGACCGGTACGCGCTGGACGATTTTGACGTAGTTGCCGGTTGCATTCTCAGCCGGCAGCAGGCTGAAGGCCGTGCCGCTGCCCGGTTGGACGCTGTCCACGTGACCTTTGAATGTGCGGTCGGGGTAGGCGTCGATCCTGATCTCGACCGGTTGGCCCGGCCGCAGCGCTACTAGCTGAGTCTCCTTGAAATTCGCGGTCACCCAGACGTCGCGCGGCACAAACATGATCAGCGCCTGACCGACCGCGGCATAGTTGCCTTTGGTAGCGGTCAGCCTTGCAACCCGGCCCGCTACCGGCGCGGTGATGACGGTCCGCGACAGATTGGTCTCTGCTTGCTCCAGGGCCGCGCGCGCTTGCTCGAGTTGTGCCTCGGTCAGGGTGCGCTGGGCCTTGAGCACCGGTAGCTGTTTTTTGGTGGCGACCGCGTTGGCTTGTGCCGCTGCATAAGTCGCTTCGGCTTGCAGCAGACCGGACGCGTATTGCTGGGCCTGTTCGACGGTCGCTGCGCCGTTTTTGACCAGCGTCTGGTAGCGTTGGTTTTGCTGCTGCGCGAAGGTGAGCGTCGCGTGCGCCTGCATGGCCTGCTTGTCGGCTTCTTCGATGCGCGATTGCTGTGCGACAATTTGAGCATCAATATTGCCAATGCTTGCAGTCGCCTGATCGACCTGGGCATGAGCTTGGTCGACCTGAGCCTTATAGTCGCGGTCGTCGAGGCGCACGAGCACCGCCCCGGCTTCGACCAATTGATTGTCGGTCACCGGCACATCGACAATGGCGGCATTGACTTGTGAACTGATCGACACCGTCCGGGCGTCAATGAAAGCATCGTCGGTGGTTTCATAGCCGCTGGTGCTGACCCACCAGACCACGACCGCGACGATCCCGGCAATGATCAGGGCGGTAATAACCAGCACCATGCGGCGCCGCCGACGCATTCCGTCGACCCAAGACTGCGGCTTCGGCGCCTGGCCGGCGGCCGGTCGGGCATCTCGGCTCGGCGCAATGTCCTGACGACGTTCGCTGTCGGTGCGTTGATCCATGATTGGGTAGTTATTGCGGCGCCGGGCCGTTTTTCCGCCTGCCCCGCGCAGGGCAGCGTATTCCACACGATCTAAGGTTTGGTTTACCCGCTAACGGGTACGGAAACCAGTCACGAGGCCGGCTGCGGGGAGCGCAAGGCTGCCTTGAATTTTTGGCAAAACTCATCGAGCTCGGCGGCGTTGAGGTCGCTTACGACCCAAAAATCGAGACCCTGCTCCGCCTAATGCCGGACATTAAAGCCGCGCCGCGCTTCGCCGATCTCACCACCGTGCTGCGCACCCGTGCGCTGCGACACGAACAAATTTATGCTGTGCTGGCGGCGGCGAGGTGGGATTTATTACCCGATCGTGTAATTATTTTCCGCTGTCCTGAAGGTTAGCAGCACGCGACGAAAGCGGCAACGTTGCGGCTTGGCGGTGCGGCCGTACGCGGATGCGAGGCCGCTTGGCTTGGAGGTAGTGGTTTGGGTGAGACTGCGTGTCACAGAAATCTTCGACTGCTGCCGCAACGGCAGCACTGGTAGCAGCGCGACGTTCGGGCGTTGCCAGTTCCAGTTCCTCGTCGCGATTGATGATGGATCCGGCTTCCATCAGTACCGCCGGCATGAGTGTCTTCCGCAGCACCACCAGCTGATCATAGCGGTAGACGCCGGCTTCCGGGTCAAGTAGTTCGTGGCGGCGACGGCCCATCAGCGGCAACGTGTAATGTGGCGTGTATCGCAAGCCGCGCGCCTCCAACTCCTCGCCCAAGAAATGACCGAACTCGAGGCTGCCTTTGCGGTTGCCGTTTTCGTTTGAGATAAACAGTGCGTAGCCCTTGAAGCGATCGCTGAACGATCTCTGCTGTCCCTCATATTCCCAGGTTTCGAGCAGGTTATCCGGCACGGAATCGTGATGGATTGAGATGAAGAGATCGGCGTGCATGCTGTTGGCTCGCTCGGCGCGTTCGAGCAGGCCACGCACGGGGGCTGCTTGGGTGATAAGCCGCACAGTTTTTTCGAAACCGGCGGTGACGAGCGCTTGCCGCACTTCGTCGGCGAGACGGAGGTTGAAGCTATACTCGGTCGTGCCGCGAGCGCTGTCGGCGCCGGGCTTGTCGACGGTGTGGCCGACATCGACGACGACGCGGAACGCCGCGCGATCACACTTGGCAGGCTTGGACGCTGCGGGGAGGGGTTCCTGGCCCTGGGCGGTATGCGAGCCGCCAAGTATCAGGACAGCCGCAAACGGAACCAACAGCGCGGTGCCGGCGCGCGGTTGCTTGCTGATGCGGTTCATGAAGGCGTGTGACACGGGCTCCCTGGCGTCAATAGCACCACATCAACTCGCTGTTACCCAATACCGCGCCGCCCTGCTGTTGTCCATGCGTTCTCATAATTAATGCAATTTGCTGGTAATCGCCGCCGGGGCTGTTCGCGTCGACACGTGCTGAGTGCCCACACTTGTGCCCTGCGGTCTCCTGTCGTACCAAACAAGAAAATTCGTGAGGTTTCCCGGGTGACTTACTTTTCCGTACGCAATGTTGCGGCTGTTTGCGCCGCTCTTTTCGTCCTGGCCTTGGCCTTTTTAATCCTGGCGGAAGGGCGCGAAGCGAGCGTGGTCGTGGACGCATTTGCGTCGCAGACGCTTCTTGCCAAGCTTGCGTGGGTCATCGTTGTCATCGTTCCGCTGGTACTGGTTCCAGCCGCGGTCTGGCTGGGGGAAACTCTGGTACGGCAACGCCAGGCGGCGCACGCCCTTGAAATGCGCCTCGATGGCGTCCGGCAAGGGGTCAAGACGCTGGCGAAGTCGCAGGTCGAAACCGAAGCGGCAGTGTCTCATCTTGCCCGTACCGATCCGGAAGATGCGATGAACGCGCTCAATCAGCGGCTCGTTGAGGCCGAGCGCGTGGCGCAAATCCAAAAGGGCCGCAACCAGGTCGGCGACCTCAGCTCACGTATCGAAGAGATCCGCACTCAGCAGCAGAGCCTGCAGAAGCGGCTCGCGCCGGTTCTGGAAAAACGGCGCTCGGTCGAACAGCTTTTCGCCGAGCTCGACACCAGGCAAATAGATATCGATCACACCTTGGCGGAAATCGCGAGTGGGGATGACGCGGTCGCGCTCGATATCAATCTGAAGAAAATGATGGAATTCGTCAGGCAAAGCCACGATCGCTGCGACGCTATCGAACGCGCGTCAAAAACGCTCGCTGGCCTGCAGGAGGATTACATCGAGTTGCAATCGCGGCTCGCCCCCTATTTGGCTGCCGAGGACGGCGTCGCCGGCCGCCTCAAGGAGCTCAACACCACGCGCGACCAGCTCGCCGACGAGATTGCCGCGATCGAGCAGACGCCGCAAGGTCCGCTTGGCGACCGGGTGCAGACCCTTGCGGATCACAAGAAGTCACTCGACGAGCGGCTTGCCCAGCTCAACGCGCAGTTCAACAAGCTGGGATTGCTGCGCAAGGATGTCGAAGGCCTCTTCGCCAATTTCGATCGCGCACTCGATATGCTGTCGGATAAGGCAAAAGAGGATGACGAGGCTGACATCGATGCGCGGGTGGCGGAGCTTGCAGCATTCATCGAGACGACCCAGGCGCACCTCGGTGAAATCGAGCGGCGCGCGGTTGCCTTTACGCAGCTCAAGTCGAAGCTCGGCGAAGTTCAATCGCGGCTTGTTCCGCTGGAAGCGGATGGGAGCGGCGTTGTTCATGTGATTGGGGAATTGCGCGAGCTTCGCGACCGTCTGTTCATGAAGATCAGACAGATTGAGGACGATGACGACGGCAGTCTCGCTGAACGGGTCAAGAAATTCAGTGAGACCAAGCGGGAGCTGGAGGACCGCGTGTCAAACCTTACCGAGCAGTTTTCCAAGCTGGCGACGATGCGCAAGGATATTGTCGGCCTGATGGAGAAATTGAGCGGCGCGGTCAACGCGTCGACGAACTAATATGAACCGAATTCGCGAGCCGGTGGTGGCGACGGTCGCCATCGTGGATCTCCGTCCGACGCAGATCACGGTCGGCATGCGCGAAGTGCGGGCTAAGCAGAAACGCTGGCGCGAAACGGGATTGACCAAGGGTGGAAAATTTCTCGGCCGGCATATCATTCCGGTAATCCTGGGCCCAAAATCGCGGCACTACGTCATCGACCATCATCACCTGGCGCGCGCACTTCACGAGGAAGGGGTCAAGGAACTGGCGGTGACCGTCAGCTTCGATCTGAGCGCGCTTGATCGCGACATGTTCTGGTCGGTGATGGATAATCGCAACTGGATGCACCCGTACGACGCCGAGGGCCGACGGCGTCACTATCGCGACATCCCCAAGAAATTATCGGATCTGATCGACGATCCGTTCCGCTCGCTGGCCGGCGAGTTGCGCCGCGCCGGCGGCTTCGCCAAAGACACGACGCCGTACAGTGAATTCTTGTGGGCGGACTTTCTGCGCCGGCGCGTCAAACGGCAGATGGTCGAGCGCAACTTCGATCGCGCGATCGAACAGGCGTTGCAACTGGCCAAAAGCAGCGCCGCCAGCTACCTGCCGGGGTGGTGTGGACCGTCCCCGGAGGTTTGATCGAAGGCGCGATGGACACCGAAGTTCTGGTTGTCGGCGCAGGACCCACCGGCCTAACGCTCGCCATCGATCTCGGCCGCCGCGGCATCAAGTGCACGATTGTCGAGCAGAAGGAGCGCCCGGCTTTCCTGCCGAAGATGGAGCGGGTCAACGCCCGCACCATGGAAATCTATCGTCGCATGGGGTTGTCCGAGCAAATTCGCGCCGCCGGATTGCGTTCCGACTGGCCAATGGACGTCTATATCGTTCTGGCCCTCGACAAAGCGCCTTTGCTCCATCTGTCCTACCCGTCGGTCACGGAAGCGCAGGGGCGCTCGCGCGCGACCAACAATGGAAGCCTCCCGCTCGAGCCGTATCAGCTCATTTCGCAATATACGCTTGAGCCGCTGCTGAAATCCGTTGCCGAGACGCTTCCGTCTGTCACGGTCCGGTTCGGTTGCGAGTTCTTGTCGCTGAAGCAGGACGGTGCGGGTGTAACGGCGCAGATGCGCAACAGTGACCGTACCGTGCAAACCATTCGTACCGCTTACCTCGTCGGCTGCGACGGCGGGTCGAGCGCGGTGCGACGGGAACTTGGCATCGAGTTGGCGGGCGAAGGCAACTTGCTGGAGTTACGGCAGGCGCTTTACCGCTGCGTCGAGCTCGTTGACCAACTGCCGATCGGCAATGGCCCGGGCCGGGGCCGCCACTATCATGTGGCCGACGACAGAGCCACGTTCCTGATCATGCAGGATTCGACCCGGCACTGGACGCTGCATTCCGTCGTGGACACTGACGATGAGATGGACGTGGCGTTTGAACGAACCGTCGGTGTTCCGGTCAAATATGAGAGGCTGTCCTGTGCTCCATGGCGGCAGAATCTCCTGCTCGCCGAGCGCTACGGCAAAGACCGCGTCTTTCTTGCCGGCGACGCGGTCCATCTGGTGATCCCGACCGGTGGGCTTGGCATGAACTCCGGTGTCGGCGATGCCATCGATCTTTCCTGGAAGCTTGCGGCAGTGCTGCGCGGCTGGGGAGGGTCGAATCTCCTCAAATCGTACGAAATTGAGCGACGTCAGATTGGGGATCGTAACGTCGGCGCCTCGCGCTACGCAACAATCGGTCGCCGCAAGTGGCGTTCGATGTGGCGCCCCAATATTCGGGACGACACCCCGGCAGGCGAAGAAACGCGAAGAAACCTGAGCGCCGTCGCCGACATCGAACAGCGCAAGAGCAACGAGATGATCGGCGCCGAGCTCGGTTACCGTTACGTAGATTCGCCGATTGTCTGCAATGTACCGGGTGGGCCCGAGCATCTGTTCCGCGAGTATCAGCCGACGACCTGGCCGGGAGCCCGGCTCCCGCATGTCTGGCTCGACGACGGCGCGCCCATGCAGGATCGCATTGCCGATGGCTACACCATCCTCAAGCTCGGCGGCACCCAAGCGGATACGAGCGGTCTCGAAAACGCCATCCGATCCTTCGGCGCGCCAGTCAGTGTGCTCGACGTGCCCAATTCGGTTGCCCGGGATGTTTATGGCTGCGATCTGATCTTGTTGCGGCCCGACATGCACGTGGTCTGGCGCGGGCAAGCGTCGCCCGCAGATGCCTCGAAAGTCGCGGCGATTGCGACCGGACATTTGTCGTAGCCCGGCGAATTCGCGGCCGGCACGCGCTCGCAACACCGGCCATAAACTTGAGAGTCAAAGCGGCCACTGGCCCGCGGAGATGGACGTTTCTCGAAAGCAGCGTTCCTCCGCACGTTTCTTTTCCCGCGCAACAGCAAAACAGCGAAATATTCTACTATTTGCGACGCTGAATTAGCTCTTATATAGAAGATCATTCTTCGTCGGACCGGTTGTCGGGCCCACAGGTTCTCCATCAGGAGTTCGCCATGACCTCGCCTCTTGAGCAAAAAATCAAAATCAGCGGACCGGTCGTGGTCACTGCCAACCGCGTTGGCGATGGAGCGGTAGTGTATCGGCGTGCCGACGGCGGCTGGACCACCGCACTTGCGGCCGCCGCTGTGGCAACCGATGCCGCCGGGGCGCAAGCGCTGGTCAAGGCCGCTGTTGCCGATGATCTGCGCGCAGTCGGCTCGTATATCGCGCCGGTCAATCTGACCCGGGACGGTGAAATCCGGCCCGGCAATCTGCGCGAACGCATTCGCCTGCGTGGTCCTACGATCGATTTGCCGACGATATCCAAGCTAAGCAGCGCGGTTCCAGAAGAACATCACGCGCGCATGTAGCCGCGCACAACAGAAAAAGCCGACGCGGTATGTACGTCTACGACGATTTCGACCGGACGCTGGTTACCGAGCGGGTTGCGGAATTTCGCGACCAGGTCGCGCGCCGCCTGTCAGGCGAACTGACCGAGGACGAATTCAAGCCGTTGCGGCTGATGAACGGCGTCTATCTGCAGCTTCACGCCTACATGCTGCGCACCGCCATTCCTTACGGGACACTGTCTTCGATCCAAATGCGCATGCTGGCGCACGTAGCGCGGCGCTTCGATCGTGGCTACGGCCATTTCACCACGCGGCAGAACATTCAGTATCACTGGATCAAGCTCGAGGAACTGCCCGACGCCATGGCTGCGCTTGCCAGCGTCGGCATGCACGGGATGCAAACCAGCGGCAATTGCGTGCGCAACATCACCACGGACCAGTGGGCCGGTGTGGCGCCGGACGAGATCGAGGATCCGCGCGTCTGGGCCGAGCTGGTTCGTCAGCATGTGACGCTGCATCCGGAATTTTCGTTCCTGCCGCGCAAGTTCAAGATCGCGGTCGGTGCGTCGAGCCACGATCGGGCCGCGTTGCGCGTCCATGACCTGGCGCTGCGACTGCATCGCAATGGTGCGGGCGAGATTGGCTTCGAGGTTATGGTTGGCGGCGGTCTCGGACGGACGCCATTCCTTGCCAAGACGATCAAACCATTCCTGCACAAGCGCGACGTGCTGAGTTACGTCGAGGCGATCCTGCGGACCTACAACGAGTTCGGCCGGCGCGACAATATCTACAAGGCCCGTATCAAGATCCTGGTGCACGAGCTTGGCGCCGAAGCTTTTGCCAAAGAGGTCGAAACCGAGTGGCAGGCAATCAAGGACGGTGCGCTCGCGCTTGATCCTGCGGGATTTGCCGAAATCGCCGCCCGCTTTCGCTATCCGGCCTACGCGCAGCTCGATGACAGTCCACCGGAACCTGCCGCGGTGCGGCGCGCCGACCGCCGCTTCGACGCGTGGGTCGACAATGCGGTCGCAAATCACAAACTGCCGGGATATGCCATTGTCACGCTTTCGCTAAAGCCCGAAGGCGGCACGCCCGGCGATTTGACTGCCGAGCAGATGGATGCGGTCGCGAATCTTGCCGAACGTTTTTCGTTCGACGAAATCCGCGTCGGTCACGAGCAGAATTTGGCATTGCCGCACGTCGCCCAGCGCGACCTGCCGGCGCTGTGGCGCGAGCTTGACGCGATCGGCGTCGCGACGCCGAACGTCAATCTGATCACAGACATCATCTCCTGTCCCGGCCTCGACTATTGCAGCCTCGCGAATGCGCGTTCGATCCCGATCGCCCAGGAGATCACGCGGCGATTTCGCGATCCCGACTTGGCACGCGATCTCGGCAGGTTGCACATCAATATTTCCGGCTGCATCAATGCCTGCGGCCACCACCACGTTGGGCACATCGGCATTCTTGGTGTCGAGAAGAACGGCGAGGAATTTTACCAAATCACACTTGGCGGCAAGGCCGACGAGAACGCCACGCTCGGGGCGCTGGTGGGGCCGGCGGTGCCTTACGCCCAGGTGGCCGACGTCGTCGAGGACATTGCCGCAGCCTACGTCGAACTCCGCCAGCGGCCGGACGAATTGTTCATCGATACCGTCAAGCGTCTCGGCGTTGAACCGTTCAGGGAGCGCGTCTATGCCGCTCGTTAAGGCCGGCCAAATTGTTGAGGACCGCTACGTCCGGGTGCTCGATGACGCACCGATAGCGGAGGGTTTCCCGGTCATCGTGACCGGGCAACGGTTTATTTCGGATGCCGCGGACCTTGTGGCACGCGATGCGCCGGTGGGCGTGCTCTGGCCCAATGATCGCCGGGTCGCGGAGCTTGCGCCGTGGTTGAAGCACCTTTCGCTGATCGCACTGGTGTTCCCAAAGTTCCGCGATGGCCGTGCGTATAGTCAGGCGCGGCTGCTGCGCGAGCGCCACAATTATCGCGGTGAACTTCGCGCCACCGGCGACGTGTTACGCGATCAGTTCCAGTTTCTCGTTCGCGCCGGCTTCGATTCCTTTGAAGTCAAGAAACCGGCGGATGCGCAGGTATTTGCGAAATCAGCGGCGCGTTATTCCGTGTTCTATCAGCCGAGTTCCGACGGCCGCGTTCCGGTTTTGCGGCGGCGATTGCAAACCGGCAGCACTGCAAAAACGCGCGAAACAGCGTGAACCGCCTTCTTGCGGGGCCTGCCAGATTGCTATGATCGCTCCTCGTTCCGTCAGCGAGGACATGATGCTTCCTACCGTTGCAATAATCGCCCCCGGCGCGATGGGCGCAGCCGTCGGCAAACGGCTCGCCGATCACGGCCTCAAAGTCCTGACCTCGCTTGCCGGCCGCAGCCAATCCACGGCGGCGCGTGCCGCCGAGGCCGGCATGGTGGCAGCGAGCGACGAGGAGATTGCCTCCACCGATCTTATCCTCTCGATTCTGCCGCCGGGCGACGCATTGGCGCTGGCCCAGCGTCTAGCGCCAGTGCTGATGGCCAGCAACGCCAAGCCGGTCTACGTCGACTGCAATGCGATCAATCCGGCGACGGTGGAGCGTGTTGCCGCCGTGATCGCGCCAACGGGCTGCCCGTTCGTCGATTGCGGGATCATCGGGCCGCCGCCGAAAGGCAAAGACTTCAGCCCGCGCTTCTATGCTTCGGGCGGGGCAGCGCCACGCTTTGCGGTATTACGGGAATACGGTCTCGACGTGCGACTGCTGGAAGGTTCGCTCAGTGCCGCCTCGGCGCTGAAAATGTCGTACGCCGGCATCACCAAAGGAACGCAGGCGATCGGTGCGGCGATGATGCTCGCTGCCACACGCGCCGGCTCCGCCGCGGCGTTGTTCGAGGAGCTTTCTTTCAGCCAGAAGGAAATATTCGCGCTGTTCAAGCAGCAATTGCCGATGATGCCCGCTAAGGCCTACCGATGGATCGCTGAAATGGAGGAGATCGCCGGCTTCGTCGGCGACGATCCGGCGGCGCGTGAGCTCTATGAAGGCGCGGCGCATTTCTACAAACGTATCGCCGAGGATTTTGCCGTGGACAAAAAGGACGTTGCCGCGCTTACGGCGTTTCTACGTAAAGACCCGTCCGTCTGATCCCGCTAGGCCATTGTCACCGCGCCGCGTTCAATGCGGTAGGTGCGTGCCAGGAGGTCAGCGACATGGATCTCGTTCAATTCGGACAGCAGGACCGAAACCGATTGCGCCTTTAGACTGGCCAAGACCTCGCCAAGCCGTCTCGCGAGGGCCGGGGCTAGCCCCTCGAACGGCTCGTCCAGCAGCAGCATACGCTGGCCAGCCATCAACGCACGGGCGAGAGCCACCATTTTTTGCTGGCCACCTGAAAGCTCAAGTGCGCGCCGACCGCGAAAGCGCTCGACTTCCGGCATGACGCTAAATATCCAGTCCAGCCGCTGGTCAACGCTGTAGCGCCCAGCGGCCCAGCTTGGCACCCGAATATTCTGCTCCACCGTAAATTCGGGAACCAGCCGACGGTCCTCCGGCATATAACCAATGCCGTGGGCCGCCCGGCGATGCGACGGCAGCCGCAGCAGATCGATTCCGCCGAACTCGGCGGTACCGCTCGCCGGCAACGCCCCCATCAGAGCGCGCATCAGCGTGGTTTTGCCCGCGCCATTGCGGCCGATAAGTCCACACATCTCACCCGCATTAAGTTCGAGTGACGCGCTCCGGACAACGGGGACCGGGCCAATCGATACGTTGAAATTGGCGACCTTAAGCATGACGGCCGTTCGGCGCGGCGATCTTGAGCTTCGGACCGCTGATCAGCTCCTGGATACGCGGGTTCTCCAGCGTCTCGATCGGCGGCCCGTCGGCTATAACGGCGCCATCGTAGAACGCGAGTACGCGATCGGCGTAGCGCTCGACGATGTCCATGTCGTGCTCAACGAATAGCACCGTAATGTAGCGATCCTTCAGGGCCGACATCACCACCGCCATCACATCGAATTTTTCCTCGATGGAGATGCCGCTGGTCGGCTCGTCGAGCAGGAGGACGCGCGGTGCTCCCGCGATCGCCATGGCGATGTCGAGGAGCTTACGGACGCCTTGGGGCAGTGTGGCGGCGAGCGCGTGGCGGTACCCGGCGATGCGAAATAGTTCGAGCGCCGCCTCGCTTTGCGCGAGGGTCGAAGAGGAATGCAAAGGCGTGAGCGCCAGGTGGAACAGCCCGCCGGTGGTGCGCGCGATTGAGGTCGCCGCGCACATGTTTTCCAGCACGGTCAGCGAGGCGAATATCTGCGGCACTTGAAAGGAGCGGGCGATGCCGAGCCGGGTGATTTCGCGCGATGGACAGCCGGTGATGTCCCGATCCTCGAACCAGATCGAGCCTTTGCTCGGCCGCAGGTGGCCCGTGATCATGTTGACAAAAGTGGTCTTACCGGCGCCGTTGGCGCCGATAATGCCGACGGTCTGCAGCGGCGGCACGGCGACGTTGATGTCGTGCGCGGCGACGAGCGACCCGAAGGTCTTTTCCAGGTCGCGGACGCGCAGGATGGTACTCACAGTGCCGCTCTCATGACGGCGCGCTCATCGGTTTGGGCTTGAGTTGTCTTAGGCGTGCGAACAGCGAACCGAGTCCGTCGGGCAAGAATAGGATGGTAATGAGCAACGCTGCGCCGAGGAATATCTGCCAGGTACCAGGCAGAATGTCGTAGGCGATGGACTTTAGCAGCTCGAAGACAAAGGAGCCGATGAAGGCTGCAGCGATTGAGCCGGCGCCAGCAAGAATAGTCACGAAAACAAAACCGCCGGACGTCGTCCAATAGGCCATGTTTGGATCGACGTGCTCGATCGAAAACGCGGCAAAAGCGCCGCCGACGCCCGCGAGCGTTCCGGCGATCACCAGCTTGAGATGGATGAGCCGGTTGACTGAGACACCGAGGAACTCCAGTCGAATTTCACTGTCGCGCAGCGGCACAGCGAGCGCGCCAGCGACGGAGCGTAAATATAGAAACACCATCAAGGTGCAGATGGCGGAGACGGCCAGCAGGGTCCAGAACAGGACCAACAGATGCATCGCGCCTTGCGGCGCGTAGCCGAAATAGGTCGGCGCTTCGACGTGAAAACCGTCGGTCGAGCCGAGGGTTTCGGTTTTCACCAGCACACCGTAAAGAATCATCGACATGGCGAGACTGAGCATGGCGAAGAAAATCTCGCGGTAGCGCGCGAGCAGGAAACCGGTGAGGAAGGCGGCAATTGCGGAGAGTACCGCGGCGGCTGCGATCAGTACGAACGCGTCGTGCACTCCGCCGTAGCGGGCGATCAAGGCCACTGCATAGGCGCCGATGGCGTAAAACAGCGCCTGCCCGAAAGGGATGAGACCGGCGCGCCATAAGATAATCAGTCCGACGACCACCAAACCGTTGGCGAACGCGAGTGTTGTAAGCGAAACGAGCCAAGAGGGCAGCGCCGGCGCGGCCGCGGCAACGACAACAAAGCCGGCCGTGCCAATAGGAATTGAGCGCGGCAGCATGGTCATATCTTTCGCGGCGCTACGCGCGTGAACAGACCCTGCGGCCGGAACACCAGCACCAGCGCCATGACCGCATAGATGACGAACAACTCGATCTGCGGAACCAGATGGACTGCGGCGGCCCGGCACTCGCCGACGATGAGCGCGCCGAGAACAGCGCCGCCAATCGAGCCCATACCGCCGATTGCCACGACAGCGAAGGCGAGCACGATCACCTCGACACCGATACCGAGCGTCACGGCTATCTTGGGCGCCATTACTGCACCGCCGAGCGCCCCGAGCATGGCGCCGATCACGAAGGTGATTGTGTACACGGCGGTAACATTGATCCCCATCGCCGCGGCGATCTCGCGATCAAAGATGACTACGGTGAGCAGGTGTCCCCATCGCGTGCGCTTGAGCACGAAGCTTGCCGCGACCGCCAGCAAGCCGGCGAAGCCAACGAGGCCAATGTCGTAGCCGGACAGAACCAGCGATCCGGCGTCAACGGTTCCGGCAAGGGCGAGCGGCTGATAGAGCGCATACGAGTTGGGTCCCCAGATCAGCCGGATCACGTCCTCGAGGATGAGAAAGGCGGCGTAGGTGACGAGCACGACGATCACCTCGTCCTTGCCGTAAAAGAGCCGCAGCAGCCCGCGTTCCAGGATCAGGCCGAGCACAAGCCCGATCATCATCGCCACCAGCACCATCAGCAAAAATCCGCCCGCGGCCGGTAAGCCGCGGTCGAAATAAACGCCAGCGGCGATCGCTGAGCCATAAGCACCGAACGCATAGAACGAGCCATGGGTGACGTTGAGTATTCGCATGACGCCGAAGATCAGCGTGAGACCGACGGCGACGAGAAACAGGTAGGCCGCGTAGACGAGCCCGTCGGTCAGGATGGCGAAGGCGGTCAACATCCAATCGGATTCCACCTCTGCCAAAGGGCTAGAGGCCGGCGATCCGTCAATCGCACTTCGCGCCTTTCATGCCGCCTTCAAGCCAGGTGACGGAATCGACGCCCGCCGGCGGATTCACACAGGCGGCTGGATAGCGCACGATGTCGACCATCTCCGGCCGACCTTCCGCCTTGTCGAACTTGTAAGTCCCGATAGCGGTGTCGCTGATGCCTTGATGGCCGTTGGCGAGAGCCATTTGCACTATCGTGCTCGGCGTCGGAAACGAAATCCCTTCAAACGCCGCGATCACTTCCTCGGTAGTCGGCCGCCCGCCGCCCTTTTTTGCCTGTGCCTTTTCCCAAGCCATTTTCAGGCCGAACAGCGATTGCGCAAAGTCGTAAGCCGGGTAGATCGGTTGTTCCTTGAAACGATCGACGTAAGCCTTGTGGAACCAGGTGTTCAGGGCACTGTCGTGGGCGAAGAACGTATGCGGGCCTCGCGCACCGACTATCGTGCCGTCCGGGACTTTTGCGCCAAGCCGCCACAGCGACGATTCGCCGGTGGTCAGCACGAGGGGGATGCGTTGCGGCAATCCGCGCGCGCCGGCTTGATAAATGAACGCTTCCAGATCGCCATCGTAAAAGCTCGAATGGATAAACTGCGCGTTCGAGGTCAGCAGCGTGGAAATCTCGGCACCGTATTCACCGGCGAAAAGCTTTGGAAACAGCTCCTTGTCGACGGTCGCCTTGGGATCGAGGTCCTTCATCGCCAAGCGGAAGTCGCGCCACGAATCCTGCCCCCAAGCATAGTTTTGATTGATGCCCGAATAGACCGAGACGTCCTTGAACTTGCTCAGCACATATTTCGCGGCTGAAACATTATCCATCGTCGCGTGCGGGTTGACGCGGAAAACGTAATGGCGCGGTTTTTCCTCAAAGACCCGTGGCGTGCCGCAGATATCGAGAACAGTAAGCTGTTTTAGTTCCTCGGCGACCGGCGTGACTGCGAGGCAATTACCCGAGGACACGTAGCCGACCACCACATCGACGTGATCGCGCTCCGCAAGGTTGCGGAATTGGGTGACGACGTCGGCGGCAGAGCCGGCTTCATCGAGGAACTTGGGCTCGATCTTGGCGCCGCCGAGTCCTACCTGGGTGTAGGGTGCGGGCACATGTCCGGCGTTGAGTTCTTCGACCAAAAGTTCAGCGGCGTTGTGGTCCGGGATGCCGAACGGCGCGGCGGCCGGCCCGGTAAGAAAAGTCACAAAACCGATTTTGATCGGCGCCGGCTCTTGTGCCTGCGCGCCTTCGATTGCCGGCGCGAACAGCCCAAGAAGCAAGGTGGCGGTGATTGCTAACGTAAGACGATGTGCGTGGTGGCGCATGGTCACTCGCTCCTAAGTCGCGATGACATTGCCTCAGCAAACGCGATCTTGGGCTTGGTTTCAACCGGTTTCGGGAAGCAAACGGGCTGGACATCTTGTCGCCGCGCACCCCATTAGCGGGGCGCGCTGCCCCGTCTTTGCTGATAAAAAGGCTTTGGGCTTTCCGAATTCACCAGGACGGTCCGGCACGGTGGCAACGCAAATCGCATCTTCTGGAAAGCTTCAGACCGGCTTGGCGGCTCGGCGTTTCATCCGGCGCGGCGGGTATGTCGGCCCTACGTCTGGCTTTGCACCCGGGTTCGTGCAGGCCAACCTCGCGATCCTGCCCCAATCCGTCGCCGATGACTTTAAGCGCTTTTGCGAACTCAACCCAAAACCGTGCCCGCTCGTTGGCGTCGGGCAGCCGGGCGACTGGCGCATCCCGGCTTTGGGATGGGATCTCGATATCCGCACCGATCTGCCGCGCTATCGGGTCTGGCGCGACGGCAAGCTCGTCGACGAGCCGCAAGACATCACGAAATGGTGGCGCGACGACCTCGTTACCTTTGCCATCGGCTGTTCGTTCTCCTTCGAACAGGTGCTGATCGAAGACGGCATTGAAATGCGCCACATCACCCGCAATTGCACCGTGCCGATGTACCGCACCTCGATCGAGACCGTACCGGCGGGCATGTTCCATGGGCCGCTGGTCGTTTCCATGCGGCCGTTTACGCCCGCCAACGCAATCCGCGCCGTTGAGATTACGAGCCGATATCCGTCGGCGCACGGCGCGCCGGTGCACATCGGAAAACCGGAATTGCTCGGCATCGCCGATCTGGCGGCGCCCGATTACGGCGATCCGGTGCCAATCGGCGGAGATGAAATGCCGGTGTTCTGGGCGTGCGGTGTCACCCCCCAGGCGGCAATTGCGGTGGCGCGGCCCGAATTCTGCATCACCCACTATCCGGGGGCGATGCTGGTGACCGACGCTCGTATCAGCGAATTCGCGTCGGCCTGACGTCACGCACGCTTCTGTGCGCGCGCCGTCTCGCGAAACTTCGGCATCACATCAGCCGCGAACAGTTCGAGCGAAGCGAGCGCCTTCTCCGCGCCGTACCACGGCGGGAAATGCAGCATGATCGAAGCGTTGTGAGCCATCGCCCGCAGCTCTTCGATCTTTGCGACAACGGTAGCGGGCGAGCCGTGCAGGATGATGTCGCGCGCTAGCGAGTCGTAGTCACGCGGCGTGGCGCCGACGTCCTGCGACACCGTGCCGAGGTAGCCCGACGTATGACCGCTGCCGAAATGCGCCAGATTGCGCATGATACCAGGTTCGCTTTCACGTTTGGCCTTCGCGTCATTCTCCGCGACATAGACCCAGCGGGCTACGTCGACGTGCCCCCGCGCCGGATTGGTGCGCAGGTTCGGCGGAGTTTCCGTCAGCAGCGCGCGATAGGTCGCGCTCTGGCGCGCCAGCTCGGCGAACGGCGTCCAGCTTGAAAGAAAAAGACCAAAACCCATGCGGGCCGCGACGCCGATCGAGCGGTCAGTGGCGCCGGCGAGAAAGATCGGCGGATGCGGAACCTGCAGCGCGTGGGGAAACAATTCATACGGGCGGTCCACTTTGAAATTGAAATATTTCCCCTGATGATCGGTGTGCCTGTTGTGGAACAGGTCCATCAGCAGCGGCAGCGCCTCCTCCTGGATATCCCGCCGCGCATCGAATTCGACGCCGAAGCTGTCGAATTCGTACTTGCGGTAACCCGAACCAAGGCCGAGCGCGAAACGGCCGTTGCTGAGAATGTCGACAAAGGCGGTGTTCTCCGCGACCCGCAGCGGGTTAGCTAGCGGCAACGTGACCACCGCGGTGCCGATCTTGATGCGTTTCGTCAGCGCCGCGAGATAGGCGGCATAGACGAACACGTCCGGCATGATGCCGTATTCGTTGCTGAAATGATGTTCGGCGACCCAGGCATAATCGTAGTCGAGTTCGTCGGCGCGCAGGATTTGCTGCGTGACCCGCGCGTGCACATCGCGGTGCGGATAGGGTTCGGCGTCGGTATTGGGATGTGAAGTAAAAAGAATGCCGAATTCCATGCGTCCTCCCAACCGGCCCCGGTCTTGCGTCTGCCGGCAAGTCTAGCAATGCCGGAGCGTCATGACGAGGCGGAGGACGCGAGAACGCAGGACGGAATTTTCGACGGCAACAGCCGGCGCATGGGCCCGTCAGATCAGGCTCGAACTCTTGGCAGGCTGCGACCAGCGCGGCGATCCGCGCGACTGAACGGAAATTTGCCGGCGTCATTTCGCGCTCGGGAATTTTGACGGCGAATTCCGCTTCGACGGCGAGCATCAGGTTGACAATATCCAGGGAAGACAGGCCGCTGGCGCGCAGATCGTCGTCCCGGCCGACCGGCCGCGTGATGGCGCGCTTATCAAAAATTCCGCGCACCAGCAGAACCACGCGATCCGTCAGATGGATATCGGCGCGATCAAGCACGGTTAATTGTCTCCCAATTTCGCCGGGCTGCCGGCGCAATTGTCCTTAAAGTTCCCCGCACGTATAATGACTACACGTGAAGGGTTTGCGATTGGTAACCTTTATGAGAAAGAACAACAATAATTTCAGCCGATCGCAGCTGCGAATTCAAAGTTTTGCGTTACCTCAGCCAGGTATCGCGAGCGAAATCCGATTGCGAAATAGAGGTAAAACCCATCCATGACGACGCGAACAGCAACGCTGCAGGGCGTTTCCGCTTCGCGCGGTCCGGCGCGCGGCTTGCCCGTTGCCGGCAATCAGAAGCTCGCCGGCCCCGAAAGCTTCACGGTTCGTGCGCAGAAAGTTGCGGCGGTTGCGGCCGCGCATGCTGCTGCGGTTGATTCCGGGTCGCGATTCCCGGCGGAGGCGATGGCGGCGGCGCGTGAGCAGCGTCTTCTGGGTGTCGCCGTGCCGCTCGAATTCGGCGGCGAGGGCGCCGGCATTTCCGAGATTGCCGACATTTGCTATGCGCTCGGGCGCGCCTGCGCCTCGACGGCGATGGTCTACGCGATGCACCAGACCAAGGTAGCCTGCCTAACGCGACATGGGCGCAGCAGCCCTTGGCATCAGCTGTTGATGCGCCGAATCTGCGCCGAGCAAATGCTGCTCGCGTCGTCGACGACCGAAGGCGACCGCGGCGGCGATATTCGCAACAGCACTGCGCCGATCGAGCGCCAGGGCGCGCGCATCGCGCTCGAAAGAAGCGCCACCGTCATCTCCTATGGCGAGGCCGCGGACGCCATCGTGACCACGGCACGGCGTTCGGCCGACGCGGCGAGCGCCGACCAGGTCCTGGTTGTTCTCTTAAAGCAAGACTACACGCTCGAAGGCCAGGGCGGCTGGGATGCGCTCGGCATGCGCGGCACGTGCAGCGCGGGCTTCAAGCTCACCGCGTCTGCGGCAGGCGAGCAGATCCTGCCCGTGGCTTACGAAGAGATTCATGCCCGCACCATGATGCCGGTTGCGCATCTGCTGTGGAGCAGCGCCTGGGCCGGCATTGCCGCAGCGGCCGTCGAGCGCACCCGTGCGTTCGTTCGCAAAGCGAGACAGCGAGCCGACGACACGCTGCCACCGGGAGCGGCGCAGTTAACCCGCGCCAATGCGTCGCTGCAGAAATTGCGCGGTCTCATCGCCGGTGCGCTGCAGCGCTTCGAACTGGCGGCAGACGATCCGGTTGCGCTCGAATCCCTCGACTTCCAGAGTGCGATGAACCTCCTCAAGGTCAACGCATCCGAGCTCGCCGTGGCGACCGTCATGAGCGCAATGCAGGCGAGCGGGCTGGCCGGTTACCGCAATGACGGCGAGTTCAGTATCGGGCGCCATCTTCGCGATATTCTGTCGGCGCCAATCATGATCAACAATGATCGCATCCTTGGCAATCTTGGGACGGCGTCGCTGCTGAGCAGCATACCGGGGTCAATCCGCGACTAAGCGGCAAGCTGTCATAGTGTCAGAAAGTGAGACGAAATCCGTGAACGTCGTATTCAAAAAGCCGGAACCACCGATTCATTCGCTGGATGCAATTACCGAGACGTTATTGTTGCCGTCGGATATCGACGGCGTATATGCGCGCACCGGCGTCTTCGAGAACGTAGTTGACGGACTTACGGCGCTGATCTCGCGCTACCGTGAGTCGGGAACCGAAGTTTTGCGGTTCCCGCCGGTAATGAGCCGCCGGCACTTGGAGAGGTCAGGCTATTTGAAGAGTTTCCCGCACTTTCTGGGCTGCGTGTGCTGTCTCGATGGCGACGAAGCCAAGATCCGGGGCACAGTCGAGCGCTTTGAGAGCGGCCAGGATTGGACGCCGGAGCTATCGGCAGCCGATCTGGTTCTGACGCCCGCCGCCTGTTACCCGGTTTACCCGTTGGTCGCGAGCCGCGGCGAGGTGCCGGCCACAGGACTTAAGTTCGACGTTGCCAGCGACTGCTTTCGACGCGAGCCGTCGAAAGACCTCGATCGGCTCCAGTCGTTCCGCATGCGTGAATATGTTTGCCTCGGCACGCCCGAGCAGGTTGATGCCTTCCGCCGACGCTGGTTGGACCGGGCGCCGGACTTCGCCAGTCAACTGGGGCTGCCTTGCCGGATCGAGCAGGCGAGCGACGCGTTCTTTGGGCGCGGCGGCAAACTGATGGCGATGAGTCAAATCGAGCAGGCCCTGAAGTTCGAGCTGCTCGTTCCGGTGCTTTCGACGGAGAAACCAACGGCGTGCATGAGCTTCAACTATCATCGCGACCACTTCGGCACGGTGTGGAACCTGCGCAACGCGGACGGCGAAGTGGCGCACACGGGTTGCGTCGCCTTCGGCATTGATCGCTTGGCACTCGCGTTATTCGCTACGCATGGCCTCGATTTGTCGGACTGGCCGGCGGCTGTGCGCAAAGCGTTGTCAGTCTGACGCCGTCATGAGCTTCCGTACCCCTCCTTTGAGGGGGTTGTCAGCTGTCAGTCCCGCTCGGAAACTCCCTGTCCGCAAAAGATTGGAAGGGCGCTGACCGTTGGGGCTGGTCGGTTTTGCAATCCGTTCTGGCAAAGGCGCATTTCGATCAGGCTGATCGCGCTTTAGCAGGAAATGCGCCGGTGCAAGTCATCGCATTGCTCCAGCGCAGGGCGCGGCGGTGTGTCCCACACTCCGACCGCGCCCCGCAAACTTTCCCGCCGCGGGCACGGCTGCAACGCTTCGGAGGATGTGGATGACGAATTTAAGCCTGATGCGCGCGGAGCGAACTGCCGACGCGCCGGCGGCCGAATTTAACGCTCGGGTCGACGCGCTCCTGCCCCTGATCGAACAGCGGGCAGATGAAGCGGAGCGCCTCGGCCATATGACCGACGACGTTGTCGACGCGCTGCGTAAATCCGGCATCTACACGATGCTGTTTCCGAAAGCCGTTGGCGGACCTGAAATATCGCCGTTCGATGCGATGCAGATTGTTGAGCGCCTGTCCTACGCGCACGCTTCGGCCGGCTGGTGCACCATCGTCAACAATATGGAAGGCATGACGATGGCCATCTACATCGAAGATCCCGGCATCGCCGAAGTCTTCCGCAATGGTGTGGACATTACTATTGCCGGCAACGGTGTGCCGCGTGGTTTTGCCCGGCCGGTCGACGGCGGCTACATGATCAGCGGCCACTGGGCGTATGGCAGCGCCATTACCCACGCCGAATGGATCCATACCGGCTGTTTCGTCACCGATCCGTCGGGCAAGGACATGGTGATCCAGCCGAACGGGCATCCGAAGGTCGTTATCACCCATCACCCCCGTTCGACCATCAAGCTGCTCGGCAATTGGGATGTGCTCGGTCTCCGCGCGACGGGCAGCTTCGACTACGAACTGGCCGACGGACGGGAGCTATTCGTCCCGGGTCACAGGACATACGACTTCGACATCGGCGCGCCGCGACGCGGCGGCATCCAGGGCATGCTGGGCCTCGCCGGTTGGAGCGCCTGGGCGCATTCAAGCTGGGCAATCGGTGTCGGCCGCCGGATTCTCGACGAACTCGTCAAAGTGATCGTTGAGCGCACCGATGCCTTCGGCAAGTCGAGCGACAGCGCGAGCTTCAAATTTCAGTTCGCCCAAGCGGAGGGGCGCTTCCGTGCGGCGCATGCGCTGGTCTACCAGACCTGGCGCAGTGTTTCCGAGACGTGCGGTCGCGGCGAGGCTCCATCGCTTGACCAAATGACCATGATCAAGCTCTCGCTGCGTCACGTTCACGATGTGATTTCCGACGTGAGTACCTTCGCCCATCGTGCGGCGCGCGGCGCATCGCTCCGCAACACCACCATGCAGCGCTTCTATCGCGATATCCATTCGGGGACGCAGCATATCCTGATGGCGGACCAGATCGTGGAGGAAGTCGGCCGTGCGCTGCTCGGCCTTCCCGCCCCGGACTCGCAGTGGACGGTGTTTGGAGTCGTCGGATGACAGCGGCAACGGCCGGTTCACCGAGCTGGAGAACGCTAGCATGAGCGAAGCGGACGTAAAGGCCGCCGTCGACATGACCGGATTCGCGCGCGTCGAGTACGACATCAACGGCGTCAAAACAGTCGTTCATTCAATCGGCAGCGGGCCGGAATTTGTTTTCCTGCACGGCACCGGAACGTTCACCGGCTTCGAATTTGCCCGCGCCCTGTCCGCGCGCCGCGAGGTCATTATTCCCTACAACCCGAATTTCGGCGATTCGGGCGACGACCCCTCGCTCGATACGATCGAAGACTATGTCCTGCATTACATGGACCTGTTCGATCGCCTCGGTCTGACCAAATTCGACCTTGGCGGCTTCTCTCTTGGGGGATGGCTGGCGGCCGAGTTTGCCATCCGCCAGCCGTATCGCCTGCGGCGGCTCGTGCTGGTTGCTCCCGCGGGCCTTGTTGTCGAGAAGGCGCGGGCGCCCGAGCTATCCGAGATTACGCCGCCGGAGCTGCCGTCCTATCTGGCCAACGATCCCGCAGCCGCGCTGCGCTATTTCCCGAACGCACCAGACCCGGATTTCGATGCTCGTCTGGGCCGCGAGATCGGCGCTTACGCACAGCTCGTCCGAGACAATCCGCAAGGGAATCCCAAGCTCGCGCGCTGGCTACACCGGATCGGCGTTCCGACGCTGCTGCTCTGGGGCACTGCCGATCGCATGCGTCCGACGGCGCAAGCGGACACATGGATGGATCTACTCCCCGACGGGCACCTGAAGCTGGTTTCAAAAACCGGCCATCTGGTGTTCGAGGAAACGCCGTCGGCCACGGAAATCGTCAGCGAGTTTTTGGCGGCATGAAGATTGACGTTGCAAGCAGAGGAAACAAACGATGATTGAACTGCCGGCGGGAGTGACGCGCGCGAACGAGGGCTTCAACGGCACGGTTTGGAACGTTCTTGGCCAAACCTACACGCTCAAGGAAGAATCCGACGCGTCGATGGGCTGGCATGCGCTGTTGCCGCCCGGCAGTTTCGTGCCGCCGCATGTTCACCCGACCCAGGACGAATTTATCTATATGATCGAAGGCAAGCTCGATCTGGAGCTCGAAGGCGTGCAAGGAAGCGCCGGTCCGGGCGATTTGATCCGGCTGCCCATGAACCGACCCCACGGCTTGTTCAACAATTCCACGGCGCCGGTGAAGTGCCTGTTCTGGGTTGCGCCGGCACGCAAACTTCGCGCGTTGTTTGACAAGTTGCACAACCTGACCGATCCCAACGAAGTCGTGCGCATTTCCGCCCAGCACGAAGTCAACTTCCTGCCGCCGAAATCATGAACGCGAGCTGTCCGCACAGGCCTGGTCCGCGCAATCGCGCGCAAAGTGCAACGATCGCATACCCCCCGGGACAAAAAGTGTACGACCGCAGAACGGTCTTGAGTGATTCTTAGCGAAAGGAAAAGTCATGTCCATGACCACGATCACTGAAACTGAGCGGTCGCGTATCAAGAACTGGCAGTGGGGCATTCTTGCGCTGGCCATTCTGGCCGAGATCTTCCTGGCAGCGGATTGGTACGGTTTCGCCGCAGTGCTGGCCTTCGTTTCACCGGACATTAAGCTCCAGCCCTGGGAGGCTGGTTTTGCCCAAGGCATTTTCGCCATCTCCTATGGGCTTGGCATGTTCTTCTGGTCGCCGGTCAGCCGCACCATGACCTCGCGCAAGATGCTGGTCATCGGACTGATCGGCAGCGGCATCTGCATGGCGATCCAGGTGTTCGTCCAGAATTTTGCTGAGCTTGTAGTGCTGCGCATCATCATCGGCTTTTTTGATGCGGCGGTCTGGACCGGAAACATCAAGCTCATGGTCGGCTGGTGGCCGGAATCGCGCCGCGCCTCCATCATGGGTATCATCCTTGCCGCCTACAGCCTGGCCATCACGGCGGATTTCGCGATCGGCATCCCGCTGACGCTGGCGTTTGGATGGCGGACCTTCTTCGGCGTTCTTGCCGTATTGACGCTCGTGATCGGCGTGCTGGATCTGATTTGGGCACGCGACAATCCGCAGGACATCGGCATCAAGGACTTCGTGTGGGAGCCGGCGAAGCCTGCGACTTCCACCAACACCTCGCTTTGGGAAATTTTCAAATCAAGGTGGGTCTACGTCGGCGCGCTGGGCATCGGCGGCTGTACGTTCGCACTGTCCGGGACCGCGACCTGGGTCATTCCGACCTACATCAAGGTTCAAGGTATGCCGGTCGGTCACGCGGCGCTGGTGGGAACGGCTATGGGTCTGTCGCAGGTGGTGTTCCTGACGATCGGCGGCTATGTCACTGACTGGCTCGACAATCGGCCTGCCATTCTCAAGTTTGGCGCCTTCCTGGGCGTGCTCGTCGGCTTGTCCTTCGTGCTGACTGCCATCAATCCCATGGGCTTCGGTCCGCTCCTCTTGATCGCGTCGCTCAGCGGCGCGGCCGTGTTCAGCGGCGGTGCGATCTTCAGCCTCCTGAGCCAGAAATATCCCGACCGGATCGTGCCGGCGGCGATTGGCTACGCCGAGGTCATAGGTGTGTTCGCGACCTTCCTGTCGCCGTCGTTGATGGGTGCGGTCATCAATATCACGGGCTCGTTCGCCTGGGCATTTATCGCTTACACAATATGCGAGGTGATTGTGCTGCTCGTCTTGTTGGTCCTCGCGCGGGAGCCTTCGGCGGGCAGCATCCATGCTCCTGCATCGGCTCGCTGACGCTGGACTATTGAAACGAAGACGGCCTGCCCCGCCGTAGTGGGGCAGGCTGCGCCTTTCGATATAACCAATTGGCTGCGGGCTAAGCCGCCATCAGGAAGCAATCAAAAGGCGATGGACGAGATCGGTGCGGTTGACGGCGCCAAAACGCCTGCACAAATTCCGCACGTGCTCCTTAACGGTGTAGACCGAAATGCCGAGATGATTGGCAATCGCTTTGTTGGGACGCCCCTGACACAGCAGCCGCGCCACTTCGCGCGAGCGCGCCGGCAACCGGTCAATGGGGCGATCGTCGTCAAACGCTTTCGCCGGACCTGACCAATCCCCGTCGACATGCAGGGAATCGCGCCCGTCGTCAGACGAGGCGCTTGCCAGTTCGCATCGCAGACGCTCGCGTCCACGCATCGCCGCGAGTGCAAGCGAGCCCGCCCGGCACATCAAATCGAGGCGATTGACGTGGGCCTCTTCGAACGGTTCGGCGTCGTGCGCAGTCGCCACGAATAACGCGCCGGCGACGCGGCCATCGACGACGAGTGCGCCTCCCATATTGTGATAGAAGCCCCACCCGCGCAGGATTTCGTAATTGCCGCTGTGTCGCCAGCGCGCCGGGCCATGGAAATGAAAGCCGTCGATGGTGCGGCCCTGCGACACGATGCAGTCGAGCATGGCGTCGGACTTGCAATATTCGCGCTCGTATTCGTCAAGGAAGCCTTGCGGCGCGAGGCGGCTCGAGACGTATTGCAACTGTTCGGTCCGATCGAACATGTAGAGGCCCATCGCCACGCTGCCGATCAGTGCATCGGCGCGATCAAAAAGCGCGTCGCGCAACGCGGTCAAAGATCGGCTATCGGCGATCTGAAGCGCAGCCTTGGTGAGGCCGTCAGCGGAGATGTCCCGGTTGGAAGGGCGGACTGTGAGACCGGGAGTACGCATGCTCATGGCGAAACGTCTTTAGAGCGCCGTAAAAACCTTTTAACTCTAAAATGAAATCAAACAGAGTCAAATGCCCAAATTTCGCGCAGGGGATGACCGTTTTGATTCCGGGAAAGTTTGAGCGCCGCGAAGCGGCTAGACACCCAAGAGGGCGTATTCACTATACGCGAGATCACCGAGCCTTGGACGCTGCGGGCCTTTGAAATATCTCGGCATCCTGCCGCGGCCGAACCAACCGAGCAGACCCGGTATCGGGCCATTGGCGTCGATCAGGACAAGCGGCACGCCGTGAAGCGCGAGTGCGCGTCCAACCGGTCCAGCAAAACGCACAAGCTCGCTGACGTCACGACAGTAAATCAATTGCGCGCAGGGTAAGAAGCCTCTGACCAGCCGCGGGCGGAATACGAACGGGTAAGCGTATTCGGGCGTCGCACACCACAGGCTGATGCAGCCATGCGCCGCGTGCCGCTGCAACATTTCCTGGTCGCACGGGTCGAACGCGACGCGGGGCCGCCGCCGGGCATCCAGGACCTCTATCGCCGGATCGGCGAACGGTCCCTGCAGTGCAGGGACCGCAACAAAGATGCCTTCGCTATAGCGCGAAAATCCCTGGGCTTCGATGATGGGTCGCGTGTGCGGCGCGGACGATACGTTGGTGTACGTGACGTCCTTGTACCGTAACGCTTGCGAGACAAGCAGAGGTGCATAGGCGCGGAACGGAGGTTCGACGTACCAGCTCGACAGGTTGCAGCGTGTCGCCACCGTGTCGTGCGCGCGCACCTTTGAGCAGATAACAAGGATCGCGCCAACGACCGTGCTGTCGCTTTCCAGAAGGTATCCATATTTCGGCAATTCCGGCGGTGGCTCATGAAGGGTGAGCTGTCCCAGAGCATCGAGCCAGAACTGACGATTACGTACGGGGAACCCCCGCGTCAGGAGCGTCGCGACCGCGTCAAGATCGGCCTCGTCAATTTGACGGCAGCGCAAGCCCGTCATGGGAAATTATTCGCGTTGACCACGTGTACTTCATGAACTTGATCGTAAGGGTGCCGGGAATATACTGAGCATGGGAAATATACCGAGCCGGAGTGAACAAACGGTAGGCGCGCGACTATGTCAGTAAAATTAACCATATTCGAACAGATGGAACGGGTGGCGCGGGAGCACGGCAAGATCCTGGCGCCGCTCAAAGAGGATCTCGTACTGGCGGATTGCGGCCTCAACTCGCTCGGCTTTGCGGTACTCGTCGCGCGGCTTGAAGATACGCTGGGCATCGACCCGTTCACGGCCGCCGAGGACGCCTATTTTCCGGTTACGCTCGGCGAATTCGTGAAAGTCTATGAGCATGGCGCGCCCTGAAGCGCCGTCGCTGCAGGATGCCCTCGCCAATACATCGGTCACCCGATTTTTCTGGGATCGAACAGCGTCCGCTTGCTACACGGATCTTCGTCACGGGACGAGTTTTGGCGGGCGTCTCGCGGAGCTTTCGGACCGGTCTGTCGTCTTGGCGACCGAAAGCCAGCTGACGACAGCGCTGGCACTGATCGAGTTGGACGGCCGGGCGCGGCGCATCGTGATCCTGCCGCCCGATGTCGACGCCGCTGATCTCGTCGCCGTGTTAGCCGCGGCTGAGATCGATGCGGCGGTGGTTGACGACAAAACGCAGCAAAGCACGGCGCTTGATCTTCCTGTCCGGGTCACCTGCGAACCCACAGTCGCTTCTGCTGAAGCCCGCCCGCCCGTCGACTGTCGCACCCAGTGGCTGCTGCTGACGTCCGGCACGACAGGCGCACCAAAACTGGTCATGCACGACGTTGCTGGTCTTACGGCGGCCGTCAGAGCCCGAAGCGTTGCGGACGGCGCCGCGGTATGGGGCACCTTCTATGACATCCGCCGCTACGGCGGTTTGCAAATGTATCTTCGCGCCGTGCTCGGCGGCGCTTCGCTGGTCCTTTCCAGCGCCGGCGAGCCCATCGCTGATCATCTCGATCGCCTGGCGCGGCACGGCGTTACCCACCTCTCGGGTACGCCTTCGCAGTGGCGTAGCGCGTTGATGAATCCGACGATCGG
This sequence comes from uncultured Alphaproteobacteria bacterium, assembly GCA_963844545.1. Classification (GTDB taxonomy): domain Bacteria; phylum Pseudomonadota; class Alphaproteobacteria; order Rhizobiales; family Xanthobacteraceae; genus BOG-931. The sequence continues at coordinate 53,378 of CAWJOX010000006.1, forward strand.
CAAAATCGCGCCGCGTTATGTGAGGCTGTCGGGAGAAATCGCCGACCAGGCGATTCTCGACCGGCTGCGGGCAACATTTCCACAGGCGGCGGTGGGCCATGCCTACGCCTCCACCGAGGCTGGCGTCGCCTTTGACGTCAATGACGGTCTGGCAGGCTTTCCAGCGTCGTATATCGGCTCGGTCCGTGATGGTGTGGAAATGAAGGTCTTTTCCGACGGCTCACTGCGCATCCGCTCGCCGCGGGCGGCGTCGCGTTATGTCGGTGCCGAGCAGATGCTCGCCGACGCCGATGGATTTGTCGATACCGGTGATATTGTCGAGCGGCGGGGCGATCGGTACTACTTTGCCGGCCGCAAAGGCGGCGTCATCAACGTCGGCGGGCTGAAGGTTCATCCGGAAGAGATCGAGGCGGTCATCAACCAGCACCCGCAGGTGGGAATGTCGCGGGTGTGGTCCAAAAAAAACCCGATCACTGGTGCGATCGCGGTCGCCGATGTCGTCCTCAAATCCGATCCGGACGGAGCTGGCGCGCAGCAAACAACGATCAGGGACGATATTCTAAAGCTTTGCCGCGAGACGCTGCCGCGCCACAAGGTCCCGGCGGCGATCAGTTTCGTGCCAGCGCTCGGCATTGGCGCGGCCGGCAAGCTGGCGCGCCGCGAGCGATAAGAACATGGCGGATGCGACGCGCAGCGTACTCGTGACCGGCGGCAGCCGCGGCCTCGGTCTCGCCATCTGTCAAAAACTCACAGGGTCGGGCTACCGGGTCATCGCTGTTGCCCGGCGCAAAAATAAGGATTTCACGACGGCGCTTGCGCAAGCCGAGCGCGCAAATAAAGGCGCGCTGCATTTCGTGCCATTCGACCTCGGCAAAATCGACGAAATTCCCGGGCTGGTGCACGGTCTGCGCAAGGAATTCGGCCCGTTGTTCGGCCTCGTCAACAACGCCGCCGTGGGGATCGAGGGTGCGCTGGCGATGATGCACAATGCAAAGATCGAGGAGCAGGTGCGGGTGAACACGCTGTCGCCAATGGTGCTCACCAAATATGTGGTGCGCGGCATGATGTCCGCCGGCGCCGGCCGCATCGTCAATATTGCCTCGATCATCGGGGCCACCGGCTACAGCGGTCTTGCCGCTTACGCCGCTACCAAAACATCGATGCTCGGCTTCACCCGTTCGCTGGCCCGCGAGGTCGGGCGCCTCGGCATCAACGTCAACGCGGTGTCGCCGGGATTTTTGGCGACCGACATGACGAGTGTGTTTAGCGACGAACAGCGTCAGCAGATCGTGCGCAGGACCGCGCTGCGCCGCTTTCCCGAGGTGGACGACGTGGCTAACGCGGTCGAGTTTCTGCTCAGCGACAAGGCGCGCAATATCACCGGGACGGTGCTGACGGTCGACGCCGGCACGACCGCGTAGCGGCGCTTCGCTCGCAACGACATCTATTCCGGTGACGTAAGGACGCGATGGTGGTTCTGACTATCATACTTATTCTCGCTGGCTTGATGGGCGCCGGCGGCATTGTCTTAGCCGCGGCCGGCGCACACGCGGCGCCTAACGCCGGTCTCGACAGCGCCGCCTACATGTTGTTGTTCCACGCCGCCGCTTTGCTCGGCGGCTCCGCGGTTGCGCAGCAAGGTCTGTTGTGGCGCCCGTTGACGCTGGCGGTTCTGATTGCCTGGGTCGTTGGCGCGGCGCTGTTTTCCGGCGACATCGCCAGCCGCGCGTTCCTGGGCCACCGTTTGTTTGCATTCGCCGCGCCGACGGGCGGCACGATCCTGATTGTCGCCTGGCTCGCGCTGTCTGTCGCGGCCATCGCCGCTATCGTCCAGCGCGCCGCGTGAGTGCTCGACGCCCTTAGAATCTCGTGCTCACAGGCATTGCCGGTCGTGATTGAAGTTCTCATAGGCGATCGGTTGCCGTTGCAATGCCAGCGCGAAGAGTTTGAGGCATTCGCGGGGTCCCACGTTGTCTGCGATTTTTGCCCGCCCTATGCTCTGCAAAATAACAAATTCAAGGAAGGAAGCATCATGGCATGGCGCGTAAGAAGGGTCGTTACCGGTCACAACGAGAAGGGGCGGTCGTGCTTTCTCATGGACAGCCTTGCGCCCAACATCAAGGAAATGGACTCGATGCCGGGCGTTGCCCTTACCGATTTGTGGGAGACGTCCAGCTCGCCGGCCAGCAATGAAGGCAGCGCCGATGCGGCGGCGCGCCCGGTGCGGCTTGAGCCGCCCAAAGACGGCACGATCCTTCGTATCGTCGAATTTCCTCCGGACTCGCAGTGGCGGGGCAGGGCCGATGCCGGTCGCGCTTTTGATTCGATCGGCGCCGGTCATGCGCCGGATCGCGCCAGCGACGATCCGATGCGGCATAAGACCAATACGGTCGACTATATCGTGGTGCTCAAGGGTGAAATCTACGCGCTGATGGACGAAGGCGAAACGCTGCTCAAGGCCGGCGATATTCTCATCCAGCGCGGCACCAATCATTCCTGGAGCGTGCGCGGCAACGAGCCGTGCATCGTGGCTGCCATCCTCGTCGGGGCGCGTCCGGTCTGATGGGCCGGCCAGCCGGTCTTCTGGTCGCGTTCGGGACGATCGCCTGTTGCTGCGTGCCATTACTGGCGAGCGCCGCGCAGCAAACAGCCCCTCCCGCGACCGCTGCCCGGCAAAAAGCGCAACCGGATGCCGCAACTGCCGCACTGGTGGCCGAGGTGCGGCAGACCTTCAAGCTGCATGGCAAGCCAATTCCGCCGGAGATCTTTCGCGATTTCGGCGACGGCGACCTGGCCGAACTCGAGCGACATCTGGGTCAGTCACGGTGAACGTCGATGCCGCGATCGGAAGCAATCTTTATTACGACGATATTAAAGAGGACGGCGATTGGGTTTTTCAAACAAAGACCGTTCAGAAACCGGCGGACAGACAGGAAACGGCCTACAAGTTTGTCGGTTCGACCGAGAACGGAATGTTGGCCGTGATCGCGACTTTCAATGGCGGCGGCTCCGGATATTTCACCATCCTCCATGTTTTGGATCTCACCGCGTCGCGCGCGTTGGATCTGAACGGAAATCTCTATTGGCAAATCAATCTCACCAACGTCCGCAACTTTCCACTCGGCGACCGGTGGGAAGGCAAGATAAGCATCGCGAACAATTCGATCCGGATTGTCACCACGCGTGACGGCCCCGCGGATATGGAAGGCAAGGGCCGCCCGCCAGTGACGATCGAAGCGGAGCGGCCGTAGCATTGCGTTGGGCGCTAGCGTTGCGCCCTACGCGCTCGTGTCAGGCAGCTTTGGCGAGCTCCGCAACGCGTTCCCACGTCGTCGATTTGAAGCTTGGGCGGGCATTCATGCGCTGCAGCCACGAGACGAGGTTTGGCGATGTCTGCGCTAGCTGATCCCATTCCGGCGTTTGGGCGAGGAAGTCGAGATGTGCCGCGACGAGAATGTCGGCGAGACTTACCGATTCGCCGGCGAACCAATGTCTCGTCCCGAGCAGCCGCGACAACTCTTTGAAAACGACATCCGCTTTCGGCATCGCGGCAGCGATAGCGGCCTCATCCGGCGCGGAACCGAACAGCCGCGGCGCAACGATACGATGAAATCCGATGACGTTGTTGACGCCTTGGAACAGGTACCAGTCGCAGATGTTCATGACCTGATCCATGCGCGCAGCCGCCCCCGGATCGGCCGGGGTCAGTACCGGACCGTGCAGCACGCGATCGAGATAGCGCATGATTGCCTGCGTCTCATAAAGCATGAAGCCGTCGTGTTCGAGCACAGGCACGCGGCCGAACGGATGCCGGGAAATGTGCGGTTCGCTGCGGGAGCCGGAGACAGTTGCAAACCGATAGCCGGCGCCTTTTTCGCCGAAAGTCGCGAGCACGGCTCTTCCGTACGGGCTTCCCGGCATGCTGTAGACGACAAACTGTGACATCGTCCGCTCCTGTTACTGTCTGGCCGCTTGAGCAAAAAGTTGCAGCAGGCCGCCCCATCCCTCCGGAGAATCGATCTGCTGGCGGAAGGCGTCGGCGCGGCTGCCGAAGCGTTCCAGATTGCGATGTTCAAGTTCGACGCGCGTGGCGTCCGCTCCGTCCGGCAAGAACCGCACTTCCACTTCGGTGATCAAGTCGGCGTCGAACTTCCAGTCCGGCGTCAGCTGCCAGCTCAGCACCAGCCGCGACGGCGGATCCCAGACCAGTACTTTGCCGATCTCGCATTCCGCGCCATCGACGCCGCGCTCGAACCAGCGTCCGCCGCTTCGGGGCTCGATGACGTGCTTGTCGAGATCGGAGGCGCCGATGTGATGGGTCTTGGGCCACCACCGGCCGATGCCGGCGGTGAAAACCTCGAAAGCACGTTGCGGCGGCGCGTCGACCCGTACGCTCTTGCGGACCGGGGCTGGCATTACTGTCTGGTTCATCGCCTTTTACTCTCCGATTGCTTGACCTCATCGGCATAGGCTTGCAGCGCAACGTCCCAGAACTGGTCCAGCCACTTGCGTATGGTGCCCAGGCCACGGGGGTCGATGTAGTAGACTCGTCGCGTGCCTTCCGGGCGATCTGCGACGAGACCGGCGTCCTTCAGGACGCGCAAATGTTGCGACACGGCCGGCCGGCTGACCGGCAGCCCGCGGGCTATGGCCCCGACGGCTTTCGGTCCCGAATTCAAACTCTCAAATACCTGCCGGCGCGTCGGATCGGCCAGTGCAGCCAACGCTGTATCGTAAGCCATGGCTAACCGTAAGCTATTGCTTACTATCATGTCAAGCCGAAAATGCCGGCGCGTGATCGTGTCGCAACCGCCGTCGTCGCCATGACCGGGATCCTTTTGATTACAGCTGCTCGGCGTCTGATAAAATTTTATCCTCCCCGCCGCCGCGCGAATGTCGAGAGAGGTAGTTCGTTAAGGTTGTTATTTCCGATCCAACGCAGTTAAGTTGTTGCCCTCATCCGCCACGCATAAAAAATCAAAAGAAGATAGAGTCGGAGCGGGTTGGAAAGGCGCAACAGCGGCGGGGAGTTATGAAAAGCGACACGGTTGCTGTTCACGGCGGTTACGAGACCGAGCCGACAACCAGGGCCGTCGCGGTACCCATCTATCAGACGGTAGCTTACGAATTTGAAAGCGCCGATCACGGCGCCGCCTTGTTCAATCTTGAAGTGCCCGGGCACCGCTACAGCCGCATCAGTAATCCGACTACCGCAGTACTCGAACGCCGCATAGCCGAACTCGAAGGCGGCCTCGAGGCTTTGTGCGTCAGCTCGGGACAGGCGGCGCTGAACTACGCCGTGCTCAATCTCACTGAGATCGGCAGCAACATCATCTCGGTCCCGCAGCTTTACGGCACGACCCATACGCTGTTCGCGCACATGCTGCCGGGGCAGGGCATCAACGTCCGCTTTGCCGAGTCCGATCAGGTTGAGGCGGTCGAGCGGCTGGTTGATGAAAAAACCCGCGCGATCTTCTGCGAAAGCATCGGCAATCCGGCCGGAAACATCTGCGACATTGAGGCGCTGGCCAAGGTCGCGGCACGGCACGGCATTCCACTCGTGGTCGATAACACCGTAGCGACGCCGATCCTGCTCCGCCCTATCGACTACGGCGCCGACATTGTCGTTCATTCGCTGACCAAGTTTCTCGGAGGCCACGGCACCACGCTGGGCGGGGCCATCGTCGATTCGGGCCGCTTCCCCTGGCGGGCGCATGCCGACCGCTTTCCGATGTTCAATCAACCAGACCGTTCCTATCACGGTCTCGTCTATACCGAGCACTTCGGAAAAGCCGCCTATGTCGCGCGGTGCCGCAGCGTCTATCTGCGAACAACGGGTGCGGTGCTCGCGCCGCTATCGGCTTTCCTGCTGCTGCAGGGGATCGAGACTGTCGCGTTGCGCGTCGAGCGCCACGTCGAAAATGCGCGCCGGGTCGCCGAATTTCTGCGCGACGACCCTCGCGTCGCCTGGATCAACTACGCCGGCTTTCCGGAAAGTCCTTATCACGCACTAGCACAAAAATATTTTGGCGGACGCGCGTGCTCGCTCCTGACCTTCGGTGTCGCCGGAGGCCTTGAGGCGGGAAAGGCGTTCTACGACGCGCTCAAGCTGTTCAAACGGCTGGTCAATATGGGCGATGCCAAGTCGCTCGCCTGCCATCCCGCCTCGACCACGCATCGGCAAATGTCGGCGGCGGAACAAGAGAAGGCGGGGGTGCGGCCGGAGATGATCAGGCTGTCGGTCGGCATCGAACACATTGACGACATTCTGGCCGATCTCGACCAGGCGCTCGCGGCCGCGCAGTCGCTCCGTCCGGCGCCGCGGATCGCTGCCGAGTAAAGTTACGCAGGCGCGGACAATGCCGCTTTTTGCCGATTGACCCTGCGACCGGCTTTTCAGCGGTCAAGGGCAGGTCGCTGGACGCGCCTGCCACAGCGCGCGAAAGCACGCGGTTGGCGTCGGTATAGGCCGGGCCGACAAACACTTGGCATCATTGATTGGCATCATTGACAAGGCGGCGGACCCTCCTTAAGCAAACCCGCAAAGATCGGGATATCGGTTATGAAAGTCCGTAATTCATTGAAATCACTGCGGGGCCGCCACCGCGACAACCGCATCGTCCGCCGCAAAGGGCGCGTTTACGTTATCAATAAGACGCAGCGGCGATTCAAAGCCCGCCAGGGCTGAGACCGGCGCCGCGCCGCTGAAGCTGCCGCATCCTTCACGCGACTTTGACCAATTTTCGGGCTTGCTGCGCCACGCGCGGCGACTAAATTCGTTGGGATGGTGTCGCGATTCCTATCCGCGCTTGCTCTCGGCACGATACTTCTCGGGCCCGGTGTGCTCGTGAAGCCGGCACTGGCGCAAAGTAAGCCCGAAGGCGCTCCGGCGCCTGACTGGGTAGCGCCGCGGGACGACCTGCCGCGGCCCGGACGGGGCGACAAGACTTACAATCTCGATACGCTGTTCGCCGGCTTGAAGATCGCGCCTGACGCCGAGAGCGCCAAGGCGATCGAAGATCGCATCTGGGCGCTGTGGATGGTGTCAGGCAGCGACACCTGCAATTTGCTCATGGCGCGCGTAAAGGCGGCGACCGACGAGAAGGACTACGACCTCGCGATCAAGCTGCTTGACGCCGTCATTACGCTTAAGCCGGACTATGTGGAGGCTTGGAATCGGCGCGCCACGGTCTACTACTTGATGAAGGAGTACGGGCACTCGGTCGCCGATATTCGCGAAGTGTTGCTACGCGAACCGCGGCATTTCGGGGCGCTGTCCGGTCTGGGTCTCATCTTGCAGGAGATCGGTGACGACAAGCATGCCCTCGAAGCGTACCGCCGAGCGCTCGCGGTTGACCCTCACCTCGAGCACGTTCCGGACGTGGTGAAGACGTTGCGCGAGAAAGTCGAGGGGCGGGATCTCTGATTTGTCGTCATCGCCGGACTTCGGCTTGTATCCTTGACCCGGCACTTCATCTCATCTTTCTGTCTGGGCTGATGGAACACCGGCGCAAAGCGCCGGTGACGAATGCCGGGGGAATGCCATGAGTGATGTCGCCGCGGACAAAGTCATTATCCGTGAGCTGGTTGAGTGCTGGGCGGTGTGGCGCGATGCGCGCCTGTGGGACCGCTTTCGCACGGTGTGGCATGCCGAGGGCCGCATGATGGCGACCTGGTTTCAGGGCGGCTATGAGGAATTCATCAAGGTCAACGACGAAGGCTGGGCGCGCGGCGTGCGCATCCTGCACTTCCTCGGCGGCAGCGCGATTGAGGTTGCTGGCGATCGAGCGGTTGCGCAGACCAAGATGACGATTTCGCAGCGCGCGCCGGTTGAGGGTGTGATCTGCGACGTTGTGTGTACCGGGCGCTTCTACGACTTCTTTGAAAAGCGCGGCGGCCGTTGGGGCCTGGTGTTGCGCCAGCCGATCTACGAAAAGGACCGGCTCGATCCGGTCGATCCTTCGGCCAGGCTCGTCCTCGACCAGGATTTGCTCGAAAGCTTCCCGGAGGGCTATCGTCACCTTGCCTATCTGCAGAGCAAGATCGGCTATAGGGTGAAGCCGGACATGCCGGGGATTGAAGGTCCCGAACTGGAAAAGCTTTACGCACGGGGCAGCAGCTGGCTGAAGGGCCAAGCGCTCTGAGCCGTGGCGGGGCTGCCGCCGCCATGATTTTCTCGTAATCGGCGCCCAACAATTGCGGCTTCCCAGCGGTTCCGCCGGCGCCGGGATGCGCGGTACCGTCATTAGCGTCAGGGTCGCGCGAGGCTTATGACCACGATCACGATCGTCGTTGTCGTCCTGTGCGCCGGCGCCGTCATTACCTTTATCGGAACGCGTCTGATCGAGCGGGCGCATGTGCCGGCCGGCCGCTTCATTGAAGTCGACGGCTTTCGTCAGCACGTGATCGAACTCGGAGACGGCGCCCACGAAGCGCCTCCGGTCGTTCTTCTGCATGGCGCCGGCGCCAATCTCCAGGATATGAATCTTGCGCTCGGCGAACGGCTTGCCGCACGTCACCGCGTCATTCTCATCGACCGGCCGGGCTTTGGTTTCAGCGCCCGCAGACGCGGCGACGGCAGTTCGCCCGCTTATCAGGCGTCAGTTTTGCGTGATTTGCTTGATAAACTCGGCGTCGGCCGCGCCATCATCGTCGGCCATTCCTGGGGCGGTACGCTAGCGCTCACCTTTGCACTCGATTTTCCCGAACGCGCAGCCGGGCTCGTGCTGGTCGCGGCACCCACCCATCCGGGGCTGTCGCGCATGACCAAAATCAACGCGTTGCTGGCGACACCGATCGGATGGTTGTTCGCGCATACGCTGGCGCTGCCGTTTGGTGCGATTTTGATCCGCCCGGGTTCCCGGACTGCGTTCTTGCCGCAGTCGCTGCCGCATCGTTACGTGAAGCGCACCGCGGCGATGCTGGTGTTGCGGCCGCCGACGCTGTTGGCGAATTGGGCCGACATTGGCTGCCTCGACGATTTTCTCGCGCAGCAGGCGAGCCGTTACCACAACCTGGCGACTCCGACGATTGCACTTTGCGGCGACCGGGATCCGCTGGTGCCGCCGGAGCAGCATTCGATGAAACTTGCCGCCGCGACGCCGATGGTAAAGGTCGAGGTGGTGCCGGGCTTTGGGCACATGCTGCACCACGCCGCGGCCGACCGCGTCGCGGCTGCCGTTGAGGAGCTTAGCCGCTCAGTGCAGCAGCGCGCCGCAACCAGCGCGCTCGCAAATTAGAGCGACCATCCCCGTCGCTCATCCCCGAAAATCAGATGTCGCTTGTGGCACGTCCGCCGACAAAGGCAACCCTAATCATGTTGGTCGTGCCGGGCGTGCCGAGCGGTACGCCGGCGACGATGATAACGCGCTGCCCGGCTTTGGCGAAGCCTTCCGCGAACGCGATCTGACACGCACGCTCCACCATGTCGTCCTGATCGCGGGCGTCCTCCGCAACAACGCAGTGAACACCCCAAACCAGCGACAGCTTTCGTCCGGTGGCCATGATGGGCGAAATGGCGACGATCAGCGGCTTCGGGCGCTCGCGGGAAACGCGCATTCCCGTAGCGCCGGAACTGGTCCAGCAAACGATGGCCGAAAGATCGAGCGTCTCGGCAACCTGCCTTGCCGCTGCGGCGATGGCGTCAGCGCCGGTTGCTTCCGGCTCGGTACGCAGAACGTGGAGCGCCGGCAGATAGATCGGGTCGTTCTCAACCTCCTCGGCGATCCGGTTCATTGTGGCGACTGCGTCAACCGGGTATTGACCGGACGCCGATTCCGCCGACAGCATCACCGCATCGGCGCCATCGAAAATCGCGGTGGCAACGTCGGAGACTTCGGCACGCGTCGGCACCGGGCTCGCGATCATCGATTCCAGCATCTGCGTAGCGACAATCACCGGCTTTCCGGCCTGGCGGCAGGCGCGAGTCATTTCCTTTTGCACGCCGGGAACTTTTTCGAGCGGCATCTCGACACCGAGATCGCCACGCGCGACCATCAATCCATCGGCGAGATCGAGAATGTCATTGAGCCGCGCTACGGCTTGGGGCTTTTCGATCTTGGCCATCACCGCCGCGCGCCCGCGGGTGATCTTCTTCGCTTCCGCCACGTCCTCCGGGCGCTGGATGAACGACAGCGCCACCCAGTCGATGCCGGCGTCGAGCGCGGCTTCGAGGTCGGCCAGATCCTTCGCCGTGAGCGCTGCAACCGGCACGACGGTCTGGGGCAGGCTTACGCCCTTGCGGTTCGATACTTTGCCGCCGACCTGCACGCGCGCGACAATCCGCTGCGGTTGAGCTTCGGTCACCGCCAGCCGCAATTTGCCGTCGTCGATCAAAAGTGCATCGCCCGCTTTGATCGCGGCGAAGATTTCCGGATGCGGAAGATTGACGCGCGTGGAGTTGCCCGGGGCCGGGTCGGCGTCGAGGATGAAGTCCTGGCCGCGTTCGATCACTGCCCAGTCGTTCGCGAAACTGCCGAGCCGCAACTTCGGCCCCTGCAAATCGACCAGGATGCCGATCGACCGGCTATAATCTGCTTCAACGGCGCGGATCGTCTCAACCAGCTCCCGCATCTTATCGGGCGCGGTGTGACTCATGTTGATGCGGAATACGTCGGCACCGGCTTCGAACAATCGGCTGATGACGGCACGGCTCGAAGAAGCTGGTCCAAGCGTCGCCACTAGTTTGGTGCGCCGCTGGCGCCTCATCGCGCCTGGCCTGCGGGCGGCGTGAGCAGCGTCGGCGCGCCGGGCCCCTGGCGGATGCCGGGTGTAGCGGCTGGAGGTGCGAACCGAGTGCCGGCAGGCGGAGACGACTGGATCGGCGTCAACGGGTTCCCCGGCAGCAGTGGATGTTGCGGCGCCTGTTCGCTCGATTCGGTCAGTTGCACCGTCCAGCCGGGCTGCTCGCCGGTATCCACTTCGAAAAACCCGGTTCGATCATAGCCGCGCGCCAGACAGTCGGCGATGCCGCGAATCGTGAACTCCTTGTCGCGGGTGCACATATAGGCTTGCCCCATCCACTCCCCGCCATGATCGTAATCAATGGCATAGACGTAATAAAAACGCGCGACGAGATTGCCCTTGAGCACGGTCTCGCACGAGCGCGAGGGCAGATTCCACCAGCCTTCCGTGGTCCAGCCGTCGGCGCCTTTGTAGCCGACGGCGACGCCTACCCGGCTTGCAGTGTTGTTGCACAGCCGGAAATCGGCCGCGGCCGGCGTCGCTAGGGCAATCAGCCCGAGCAAGGCCAGCACGCTTGCGGTAACTGCGCCCGCCCCAGTTCTCAAGTAAATCGCGTCGCTCATTTCCGGTTCAGAATCCGGTCAAGGCTCAATGGCTGTCAACAATGATGGCCCGAAAGTCGGTGACGTTCGTAAACGTCGGACCGGGCCGGAACAAATCGCCGATACCATTGAAAAACCCTGTGGAATTGTTGTCCGCAAGAAAGGCGGCAGGATCGAGGCCAGCCCGCCGTGCCCGCTCGAGCGTGGCCGGATCGACGAAAGCGCCGGCTGGGTCGTCAGGGCGGCCGCCGCCGCCGTCAGTCCCATCGGTGTCGGCTGCGAGCGCCGCGATGCCGGGCGCGCCGTCAAGGTGTATGGCGAGCGCCAGTACATATTCCTGGTTAGGGCCGCCGCGGCCGTTGCCACGCAGCGTTACCGTAAGTTCGCCGCCGGACAGGATGGCGGCGCGGCGGTTTTGCGCGCGAGCCTCCAGCGCGAGCCGGGCGTGTTCGGCGGCAACGTCCCGCGCCTCGCCCTGCAAGCGATCGCCGAGCATGACACATTCGTATCCGGCGGCGCCGGCGCATTCGGCGGCGGCACGTAATGCGTCAGCCGGTCGCGCCACGATCCGGTAGTCAGATCCGCTGAATATGTGGTCGCCCGGTTTTGGTGTTTCGTTGCCGGGATCATGGAGCGCCCGCGTGATGGCGTCAGGCAGCTTCAGGCGGTAGCGGCGGACGATTTCCCTCGCGTCCGCAAGCGTGGTCGGGTCGGGCACAGTCGGTCCGGAGCCGATCACCGCCGGATCGTCGCCCGGTACGTCAGAAATCGCCAGCGTCACGACTTTGGCCGGATGAGCGCGTTTGGTGAGGCGGCCGCCCTTAATACGGGACAGATGTTTTCGCACCGCGTTCATCTCGCCGATATTGGCGCCGCTCTTGAGAAGCGCGCGTGTGACCGCCTGCTTCTCCTCGAGTGCGAGGCCGGGAGCGGGTGCGATCCAGTTTGCCGACGCGCCGCCGGAGAGCAAAACGAGCACAAGGTCGTTGGCATCGACGGCGTCGGCCAAGGCCAGCACGCGTTTGGTACCCGAGACGCCGATCTTGTCCGGGACGGGATGACCGGCTTCGATGACCGGGATGCGCTTCGTCGGTCGTCCGTAACCGTGGCGGGTTATGCCGAGCCCGGCGATTCGGTTCTGAGGCAGTTCGGCGTATCGCTGTTCCGCGATTTGGGTCATCGACCCGGCCGCCTTGCCAGCGGCGAGGATGACAAGACGCCCGCGCGACGGTGGCTCGGGCAGGTACGGCGGCAGCGCGCTCCTAGGATGGGCGGCCCCGACCGCCTTTTGGAACATCGATTCGAGCAGTTCGCGCGCGGCCGCGCTTGTCTTATCCATAGCTACCCCGGGAACAAGTATGGAAAGCGGCCGGTGCGACCTCTATCTGTGTCATAACTAATCCGCGGAGGAGAAGATGGCTACCGACGAGAAAAGCCGTGTGGAACTCGAAGCTGCCGTTTATCGGCGCCTGGTCGAGCACCTGCGTTCACGTACCGACGTGCAGAACATCGATCTGATGAATTTGGCCGGTTTTTGCCGCAACTGTCTTTCGAACTGGATGAAGGATGCCGCGGACGAACAAGGCGTGCCGATGACGAAAGAACAGAGCCGCGAGATCGTCTACGGCATGCCGTATGATCAATGGCGCGTAAAATATCAGAACGACGCATCCGCGAGCCAAAAAGCGGCATTCGAAAAAGCAAGCCAAAAGCACTGAGGCGAAGTGTTCGGCTGCGATATCCTGTGCAATGTGTGGATGAGCGCGAACGCAGCTTGACCGCGGCGCGTTCAGTTTCGAAAGCTGGCGGCCAACACTTTTGGCAGGAGTACCCGATGTCCACCGCCGCCGCAGCCACCGACGCGCAAACCGCACACCGTTTCGCCAAGGATCACCTCAAGGCATTTGTCGAACGCGTCGAGCGCCTTGAAGAGGAAAAGAAAGCCCTCGCCGACGACGTGCGCGACGTCTATGCCGAAGCCAAGGCCAACGGCTTCGACGTCAAGGCGATGCGCACCGTCGTGCGATTGCGCAAGCTGGACGTCAATGAGCGCAAGGAGCAGGAGGCGATCCTGGAGACCTACCTGCACGCGCTCGGCATGCTGGAGTAACGGCGCGCCGTCCGTGATGTACCGGTAATTCGCGTGCGGATTGTTGGCTTACTTCGCTGAGCCCGGAGTGACGGCCTGATCACCGCAGATCTGCGGTCTGCATCGGATACGTGATGGTTGACAGGAACACGATCGCACTGCCGCTGAAATGATCTTGCGCGAGGCCGGGCTGCGGGTCGGCGGCGAACGTCATCATCACTGAATTGGCCGGCCTTACCAGTAGTGCCGCCAGGAAGCGGAAGTCGTGTGCCCCGAGCATGGTGACGCTCAGGAATCGTGTCACGCTTGGCGACAGAACGATGGCGCGCAGCCAGGGATCGTTGAGGCGCTCGCTATCGCCAAGCAATGCCGACATCTTGTTGGCGACGGTAAGGATCGCGGAGGCCGGCCGGCCGTTCACGCGTTTCACCGCGACCGTCATCACGTTATTTCCGGTTTGCACGGCGACTGCATTTGTCACTATGGCGTCCGGCGGTGCCACGTTTACCGCAGCCGGAACCGTTACGCCATTTAGAGGTGCTTCCTGCGCCGCCGGCTCGGCATAAGCGAGCGCGGCGGTGCGCGGGGCGCTTTCCGCGGCGAACGAGCCGATAGCGCCGGTCATTTCAGGTTCGGTGCCGCGCGGCAAAGCGGCCAGTGGGTTCAAGGCCGCTGGACGAGCGGCGGTCATGCCGTCCGGCAGGCCCTGCCAGAATCCACGGGCGATAATGATTTGACTCGGCGTGAGCACCGCCGGCGCTGCTTCAGCGCGCGAAATGACGTGCACCTTCGAAGCGGCCCGGGCGATCTTGGTCTTGTCGGCGGCGAGCTTTGCTTCGGCGCGTGACGCCACCTGGATGAGTTTTACCTTCTGCGCGGCGACTTTGTCCTCGGCGCGATCGATGGCGGCGACTACCGCGGCCTTGGCCCGTGCGCGCAGCGGCTCCGGATTGGGCGCTGGCTCGCTCGACGCCATGACCGCGGGAGCACTCCCGCCCGCGTCATCGTCTTCGTCGTCACGCCCTAGGCCGAAAAGCTTCTTGAACGGGCTGATGATACGGTGGGCCACGCCCCCGTCCGCGATTTGCACCCCGGCGCTCCGCGCGGCTTCGATCGAAATTTCCGATGGATTGTCGCCGCGCTTTCTAAGATCGGCCAGCGCGAGTGCGTATCCCGGCAGGGGCCGGCCGTCGGTCGGGATGTGGACGGTGCGGCCGTCGGGGAAGACCCGGACCAGCTGTTCGCGCGTCATGCGCGGCCAGTGCCGCACGCCGCCGGTGTCCATATGCACGAATGGGGAGCCGGACGAGGGATAAAAGCCGACACCGCCACGCTGCAGGCGCAAGCCAATAACGCGAAGCTGTTCCAGCGGTACGCCCGGAATGTAGAAGTCCATGGCATGGCCGAGCATGTGCTGGCTGTATTTCGCCACGCCATTACTGCGGCGGCGGAGCATGGCGTTGGTCTCAGGCGAGCGATAGCCACAGACCACCCAGATCGGCTCCTTCGATCCGGTCTCCCGCTGCACCTCCCAAACCAGATCGATGAGGTGCGGATCCATCCGGGTCTGCTGCTCGCGGCGCCAGTCGCGCAGGAACCAGTTGAGCTTGTCGAGCGCCGCCTCGTCGTAACGGCCCTCACGCTTGAAGGTGACGGTGATGTCTTCGTTGGTATGGACGTGGTGCAGCGAGATGGTGCGCGTATCGCCCTCGGCGATCGCGTTCTGCAGCCCGCGCGATCCGATAAGGAGGACAAGAGCCGCAAGACCGCACGAATAAAAGGTGCGCGTCCTGACGGTACGGCAGCTTAGGCGCACCCCTGCACCGAGCACCAGCGTCCCCACGTTGACACGCTACTAGCGCCAAACTCCGCGGAGCCGCGGCGAACAGCACTAACGCAGTGTTAATTTGGGAAGGGTTAACGCTGACTTACGCTCACCCCACCCCCGACCCGAGTAACCCTAACGGCCCAGTGTGGCAGAATATGGCCATTTTGTAATGTGTCCACTTCCTGGGCGATCGAGCCGGCCCACAACATGTTAATAAGTTCAAGTCATTGTACGAAAAGCCGAAAATCGTTTCTCAAGGGGCAGACGCCCAGATTATGCACAACGCCTGACCTTTCTTGCTGCGCATCGTACAGCGGCCGATTTCGCTGAATCGGCCCTGTCGCCAATGGTTTACGGGTATGCGGGCTGGCGGTCTTGACCCTGAGCGAGCGGGGACGCTTAACCTTTCGGCGCCCGCCTCACTCCGCCCAAGTGGTTAGCATCGGATTTATTGTCATGGCCACAGTTCCTCCCCATCCGATGCACGGTCCGAACCGGCTCAAGCTTGGCGTCTTCTCGATGAATTCCGACGGGGGCCTGACGCTCACGCGCGTGCCCGAGCGCTGGCCGGCGCTTTGGAGCGAGACCGTGGAAGTCGCGCGGCTCGCCGACCAGGCGGGCTTCGAGTTCCTGCTACCGATTGCCCGCTGGAAGGGCTTTGGCGGCGAGATGAACAGCCGCGAGTGGTCGTTCGAGACCCTAACTCATGCCACGGGCCTCGCCGGGGTAACCCGGCGGACCGGCGTGCTAGCGACCGTCCACGTCCCCATGCTCCATCCGGTTTACGCAGCCAAGGCGCTTGCTACGCTCGACCACGTTTCCAACGGCCGCGCCGGCCTCAACATCGTCTGCGGCTGGAATCCCGAAGAGTTTGCGTTGTTTGGTCTAAAGCTGATCGAGGACCGCTACGAGCAGGGCCTGGAATGGTTCGACATCATCAATCGCATCTACACGGCGACCGAACCTTTCGACCACGACGGCAAATACTACCAGCTCAAAAATGTCTCCGGTAAGCCGCGTCCGCTGCAGTCGCCGCGGCCGATAACGCTCAATGCCGCGTTCTCGCCGCCGGGCCGTGATTTCGCCGCCAAGGCCGCGGATTTCCTGCTGACGACATTTGTCGATATCGAAAAGGGCCGCGCGCACGTTGCGGAGATGAACCAGCGGGCAGCGGCCGAAGGCCGCAACATCGGCGTCTACACGACCTGCCACGTGGTCTGCCGGCCGACGCAGACCGAAGCGGAAGACTATTATGAGTATTACGCGGTGACGATGGCCGACACGGCAAGCGTCGATTTCTACACCGGGCAAAAGCAAAAATTCTCCGGCTCGCACGAGGAGGAGGCCTATCGCCTGCACCGCAAACGGTTTGCCGCCGGGCGCCGGCACCTATCCGCTGGTCGGGACGCCGGCCGCACATCGCCGGCGAACTGGTGAAAATCAGCGAAGCCGGCTTCGCCGGAGCAACAGTTTCGTTCGTGAATTTCAAGAACGAATTGCCGTATTTCATCGACGCGGTTCTGCCGCTGCTGCGCGAAGCCGGCGTGCGGACGAATTAGCGCACTGACGCATGCGGCGCCTGTCGCTGACTTTCAGGTGAGACAGTCGGCTATGTCCTGGCTCGTTGGAAAACGACCGGTCGCCTTCTTTGAGAACGCGAGTTCGCCGTCAATTCGAATTTCGAACACGCCGCCACTTGACCGCTGAAGGCTTATTTGTGCCGAGGGTCGCAGTTTAAGGATCAGTTCCCGCGCCTCACGGGCGCGCGGTTCATAGCCTCATCGACCGCAATATTCGATCTCGATTTTCATGACGTTGTCCTTACGACTGAACCCAACCGTGGGCGCCGCTTCCACAGGATGATAATTGCATTCGATACCAGCTATCCGGGACCGACAAGACGCAATTGCGTGATCCATCCGGATGTCGGCCCCAGGCCTTTTTGGCGGCGAAACGCCGATAGATGTGCTACTCTTACCATCAAGCGCCAGACGGACGACCAATCGGCGCCAAGAAAATTCATTTTCAGGGAGGGCGACCGATGCAAGAGCGGTCCGGCTCGTACAACACCTACGGGTCTACGTCATCTGATCAATCCCGTTATGGGTCGCAGACGCGCGGCTCGAACTACGGCGGGCGGTTCAGCGATATGCGCGGGACAACGCAGGCGCCCGACGCCGTCGCAGCCGCCAAGCTCGACCTACACCGCAACCCCCAACGAAATTCGCGGCGCCGATATTATCGCCGAGTATTTGGTCAAGGAGAAAGTTCCGTACATACTCGGCTATGCCGGGCACGGCGCCATCGGCCTGCTCGACGGCATCTTCAAACACACCAACCGCATCCGTCACATCCAGCCGCGCATTGAACAATCCGCAGGCTTCATGGCGGACGTCTACTACCGCCTCACCGGCGAGCCGCTTGCGATTTACGCTTCGACCGGTCCCGGGCCGATGAACATGATGATTGCGGTTGCCAATGCGTACTACGATGGCTCCGCGTTCTTCGTCATTACCGGCAACGTCCCGACAAACCAAACCGACACCGGCGCGCTGCAAGACGACTACCGCTATCACGGCGACATGTCGTCGATGTTCACGCCGATCGTCAAAAAGTCATGGCGCATCCGCAAGGTTGAGGACCTGGTCAAAGCGCTGCCCGATGCCTTCACGATGATGCGCACCGGTCGCCCGGGACCGGTGCATTTCGACATGCCTTACGATCTTTATATGAGAACCGCGCCGGTCTCGACGCCGGATCCTGCGGTGCATGGACAACCACTCAACTGGCGCACCACGGTCGCCGATGAAACGGTCGAGAAGGCGCTCAACCTCCTGGTCAACGCCCAGCGGCCGCTCCTTCTCGCCGGTGGCGGCGTGCGGGTCGCCCGCGCCTATGAGGAGTTGAAGGCGCTTGCCGAGCAACTCGAGATTCCCGTTTACACGTCCTTCATGGGCAAAGGCGCGCTGCCGTTCGACCACCGGCTCAACGTCGGCGTTGCCGGCGTGTGGGGCGAATATCCGGCGACCGAAGCCGCGCGTAGTGCCGACGTGATCCTCGCGGTCGGCGCGCGCTTTAATGATCTGCACACCGGCTCCTGGCTTCCCGGCTATGTCTACAACATTCCGCCGACGCGTCTTATCCAGGTCGACATCGATCCGGAGGAGATCGGGCGCAACTATCCAGTCGAGATCGGCATGGTCGGCGACGCCAAAGCCTTTCTCGCCCAAGCGGCGCGGATCGCGCGGGCCAAGGGAATGCGTCTGGCCTACGGCAACGCCTGGCACAAGGAGATCGAAGCCTGGCGCATGGATTGGCGCAATTACTGCGAGCCCTTCGAACGCTCGAATGAAGTGCCGATCGAGCCGCGACGCATGCTGGCGGAGATGAACAAGATCTCCCCGCCGGAGACGGTGATGGTCGACGATGTCGGCAACTGCCAGGTCTGGTCGGAGCAATATTGGAAGCCGCGCATTCCCGGCAACCACCTGACCGCGGGCGGCTTTGCAGCCATGGGTTTCGGCGTGGCCGGCGTCTTGGGCGCAAGACTGGCGCGGCCCAATTCACCCTGCGTGACGTTGTGCGGCGACGGCGGGTTCATGATGATGCCGCATGTCGTGGCCACGGCCGTCGAACACAATCTGCCCGCCGTCTGGGTGCTGCAGAATAATTATGCCATCGGCACCATCCGCGACCTGCAGCGCTTCTATCACGATGGTCGCGAAATCGGCACCAGCTTCGTGAACGAACGGACCGGACAGTTATGGAATCCGGATTTCGCCAAGATGACCGAGGCCATGGGCGGACGCGGCATCCGCATCGAACATCCCGACCAATTCGGCGACGCTTATCGCGAAGCGATCCGCTCCAACGTTCCGACCGTGCTTGAGGTTATCATCAACCGCGATACCAGCATGCCGGTCGTCGGTACCTGGCAGATGCCGCCGATACCAGAGGTCCAGCCGACTTTCGGCAAACGTAAGATTCGCTGAGAGCACGCACGTCTCGACCTTGAGGGCGAATGAGCTTTCGTTGCTATTCCGCGAAGCGGGAGCGCGAACGAACTAGCCGGTTAGCGTCAAAACGGTTTTGCCGCGGGCGTGGCCGGTTTCCGACATTTGGTGCGCCTTGGCAAAATCCAACATCGGCAGCACCTGCTCGACGGACGGTTTGAGCTTTCCAGCGGCAACAAGCGCGACGACTTCGGCGAGTGCGGCCGGGTCCGACAGGACCTGTGGCACCGCGAGCTTGACGCCGTAGCGCGCGCTTTGGTCCTCGATTGGCGCCGCCGCGAGAGCAACGATCATGCCGCCGCGCTTGAGGGTTTGATAGCTGCGGCGGTGCACTTCGCCGCCGATGACATCGAAAACGAGATCGACGTCGCGCGCATGGTCCTCGAACGCGATCTTGTCGTAGGCGATGACCTCCTGCGCTCCGAGCGCACGGACGAAATCGACGTTGTGCTCAGAGCAGGTTGCGATCACTGTCGCGCCGTGCAAGCGCGCGATCTGCAC
Organism: uncultured Alphaproteobacteria bacterium; assembly: GCA_963844545.1. Lineage (GTDB taxonomy): Bacteria > Pseudomonadota > Alphaproteobacteria > Rhizobiales > Xanthobacteraceae > BOG-931. Next base: position 73,094 of record CAWJOX010000006.1, read on the forward strand.
GGCTATGCCGCCGACTCCGCCGGCGGCGGCGTGAATCAAAACCCGCATTCCTGCTTTGACGTTTCCGGTCTGCACCATGCCGATCCAGGCACTGATGCCCGCGAGTGGCAATGCAGCCGCGTCGTCGTAGGAGATCGTCGCCGGAAACGGTACCGCCAGCGATGCCGTCAGGGCGATTTTCTGACTCCATGTGCCGACGCCGCGTGACGCCAGAAAGCACACTCGCTTGCCTAGCAACGACGCATCAGTTCCGCTGCCTACAGCGATCACCTCGCCCGCGCCATCGCGACCGGTGACCGCCGGAAACGTCACCGGGAAAAACTTTTGCAGCATGCCCGAGCGCACTTTCCAGTCGACCGGGTTCATGCTTGCCGCGTGGACTTGGATCAAAACCTCGTTCGGCGCCGGCTGCGGCAGCGTGATGCGGCGGAGCTGCAGAACCTCGGGACCGCCGTAATGGTCAAATTCGACCGCAAAAACTTCATTCGCCGCGGGCATAGATGCCTCCAAACATCACGCTGAAACCGGCTCTCCGCCGTTCGCTGCTACCGGGCTCAGTGCGGGCCAAGCGGCTAATGGATCGTCCGGTGGCACCGACGAAACCAGCGCGCGGGTATGCGGATGCTGCGGGTTTGAGAATACCGCGTCGGTTACGCCCTGTTCGACGATTTCGCCGCGATACATCACCAGGACGCGGGAGCACAAATGACGGACAACCGAAAGATCGTGCGAGATAAACAGCATGCCGAAACCGAGTTCCGCGCGCAGCCGCGCCAGCAACGCCAGAAGCTGCGCCTGGATCGAAACGTCGAGCCCGGAAACGATCTCATCGGCGACCAGAATCGTTGGAATGTTGCACAACGCGCGCGCGATGTTGACGCGCTGGCGCTGCCCGCCTGACAATTGACCGGGCAATCGCGGGCCGATGTCGGTCGACAGACCAACCTCGGCCAGGAGTTCCCTGGTCCGCGCCAGGCGCTGGTCCCAGCTTGCATGGCGGCTACCGGCCTCCATCGCTTGCGTGACAATACTGGCGATGCGCCGCCGCGGATTGAGCGCGGATTGCGGATCCTGGAAAACCATTTGCAGGCGCACGGCGCGGCGCGCCCGGGTGCGTTCGGAGCGATCGGTAAGGTCATCGCCATTAAGCAAAATCTGTCCGCCGGTCGGCTGCTCGAGCCCGACGAGGAGCTTGGCAATGGTGCTCTTGCCGCTGCCGCTTTGGCCGACAAGAGCGACGAACTCGTTCTCGGCGATGCTGAAGGACGCTTCCTTCACCGCCTCGAATTTTTGCGCGCCGCCGAACAACCCGCCGCCAATGCTGTAGTGCTTCTGCAGCTTTTCGACCTGCAGGACGATGTGGGCGGACGTTTTCGGGGCTACCGTCGCGTCTTCGGTGGTTTCAATGTTCGGCACACCGGCGGCGTGAATGCAGGCGACGTTATGGCCGGCCGCGACCACCACATTCGGCGGCTCAGCCTCGCGGCATTCCGCTGTGACAAGCGGACAGCGCGGCGCGAAATGACATCCGGTCATATCTTTGAGCTGGCGCAAACTTGGCATCTGGTCCGGCATCACGTAGAGCGCCTGCCGCTCTTCGCGCAGCGACGGGTTGGCGAGCTGCAAACAGCGCGTATAGGGATGCGCCGGCTTCGACAGAATCGACCGCGCCGGGCCGCTCTCGATGGCGCGGCCCGCATACATCACCACCACCTGATCGCACAGTTGCGCGGCGAGCCGCAGGTCGTGGGTGATGAAAATGACCGCCGTGCCATGCTCGCGCTGCATCTCGGCAACGAGCCGGAGGATTTGTGGATGAATGGTGACATCGAGCGCGGTCGTCGGCTCGTCGGCGATGACCAGACGCGGATTGCTTGAAAACGCAAAGGCGATCAACACGCGCTGGCACATGCCGCCCGATAGTTGATGCGGATATTGCCGCAGCAAGTCGCCGGCCTGCGGCAATCTCGCCGCGGTGAGAGCGGCGATCGCGCGTTCGCGGCGTTTTTCGCGGCCTTCCTCGCCGAGCCGTGCCAGGTGCTCGTCGAATTGTGCGCCGATCGTCATCACCGGATTGAGCGCCGTCATCGGCTGCTGGGGAATGAACGCAATCGCGCGGCCGAGCAGGGCGCGGCGGCGCGCCGGCGGCATTTGCAAAAGGTCTTCGCCCTCGAACAGCAGCGATCCCGCGGTGATCTCAAAACCTGATGGAAGCAGCTGGGCGATAGCACGCCCGATCATCGATTTGCCGGCGCCGGATTCGCCGACAAGGCCGAGAATCTTGCTTGGCGGCAGGTCGAAAGAAAGTCCGCGGATTGCCGGTACGACGCTGCCGTCGATCTTGGCGCTGACGACGATGTCCCTGGCCTGCAAAGCAAACACGGTCATTACCGTCCGCTTTCCGCGAGCCGCACATCGAGCGTGCGCCGCAGCCCGTCGCCCAGTAGGTTGAAAGCCGCGACCGTCAGAAAGATCGCGATCGCCGGAAGCAATAAATTCCACGGCGATTGATAGACGTATTGCCGCGCATCGGCGATCATCTGCCCCCACGCAGCTTGATCGGCACCGACGCCTAATCCAACAAACGAAAGAATCGCTTCGACAATAACGGCGATCGCCATTTCGAGGCTGATCAGTGTGATCAGGAGCGGCAGCGTCGCCGGCAGTACTTCTCTGGCGATCGCCTGCCAGTGGGTGAAGCCAAGCAGGCGCGCCGCGGAGACATAATCATGCCGGGTGACGATCAGCACTTCGCTGCGCAAGACGCGGCAAAACCGCGTCCAATCCACCAGAATGATGGCAAGAATGACACGGTCGAGCCCGACACCGAGCCCCACCATGAGAATGAGCGAGAGAATGACCGGAGGAAACGACATCCAGATATCCACCAGCCGTCCGATGATCCAATCGGTTGTGCCGCCGAAATATCCTGCGATGTGCGCAAGGATCGACCCAATGATCATCGCGCCGAGCGAAGCGAAGAACGCGACCAGCATTGCGGTGCGGGCGCCGTAGATCAGGCGCGAGAGCACGCAACGGCCGAGGCTGTCGGTACCAAGCGGATAGGCCGGATCGCCGCCATCCATCCACGCCGGCGGCGCCAGGATCGCCAGCAGGTTCTGATCCGACGGATCATTCGGCGCGATGCGGCCGGCAAAGATTGCACAGACAAGGATGCAAAAGATCATACCGAGCGCAATCAGCACCCGCGGCGAGCGAAGCGAACGGGACAGGGCGCTCGGCATCAGCGCACCCGCAGCTTCGGATTGAGCACGACATAGAGACCGTCGACGATGGTGTTGATCATCAGCACGACGATGCAATAAGTGAGTCCGATGGTCTGGATCAGCGGTAGATCGGCGTTGCGCACGGCGTCCACCATCAGATTGCCCATGCCGGGATAGGAATAGATCACTTCGACCAACAGTGTGCCGCTGAACAGAATTCCGAACTGAACGCCGGTAAGCGTCAGCGTCGGCAGCGACGCGTTCTTGAATGCATGCTTGATGAGAATGTGGCCCTCGGACAGGCCGCGAAGCCGCGCCTGCTGGATATAGTCCTCATGATAAACGTCGAACAAACTCGATCGCAGCACGCGCATGATGGTCGGCGAGAACGCAAGGCCGAGTGCGACGGCCGGAAGAATGAGGTGCTGACACGCGCTCCAGAAAATGTCCAAGCGGCCCGACAGCAAAGAGTCAATCAAGAGAAATCCGGTGATGCGCGGCGCCGGAAGGTCCGGCGCAACCTGTCCGGTGAACGGCAAAAGGTGCAACACCACACCGAACACGAACAGCAGAATAAGTCCCCACAGAAACTCCGGAATCGAGAGGAGCAGGATCGAGACCAGGTCGGTCAGCGGTTCGAGCGCCGTACCGCGGACGCGAAACATCAGGAGCCCGCCGCCGATGCCCAAGATCGCTGCGATCACCATTGCCGCCACGGCGAGCTGGATGGTGGCCGGCAACGTCGTCGCAACCAGCGATCCGGAATCGCGGCGAAATTGGATGGAGCGGCCGAAGTCGCCGTGCAGAGCGTCTGTGAGCCAGATCACGTATTGCTCCGGCAGCGGGCGATCGAGGCCCATTTCGTGTCGCTTGGCCTCGATTTCTTCAAGTGTGGCGGTCGGCGGCAGCGACATCGCCGCGGGGTCCACGGGCAGCGCCCGCAGCACGCAGAATAACAGCACCGACACCGCCAGCAGTATAGGAACGGCCGTGAGCAGACGGCGCGCGATCAGCTTGCCAACAATTCCGATCATTTCACTCAGACGGCCAGTAGGACGAGGAAAGGAGTATCGGGACCGAAGCAGCAGTGCAATGTTTGCGCCAACATCCACGCGATCCGGCGAGATTCCACTTTGCAAAATCGTCGCATGGGCTAAATTTTCAATCGACCTCGCGCCTCCGCTCTCGATCGCCGGAGCCGCGACGAGTTACGTGTCCTATGAAAGAGTGTTTGTCATGGCCGACCACGATCATACCGAGCCGCCGTCCGATCCCGCTTTGCGGGTGAAGGCGCTGGAGTCGCTGCTGGTGGAGAAGGCGATTATCGACCCGGACGTGGTCGGAGCGTTTGCGGATTACTACGAGCACCGCGTTGGTCCGCGCAACGGTGCCAAAGTCGTGGCTCGTGCCTGGAGCGATCCGGCCTACAAACAGCGGCTCCTCGCCAACGGCACGGCGGCGATCGCCGAGCTTTCCTTCGGCGGATTGCAAGGCGAAGAAATGGTGGTCGTCGAGAACACGTCGACAGTGCATAACGTGGTGACCTGCACGCTTTGCTCTTGTTACCCGTGGCCGACCCTTGGGCTGCCTCCGACTTGGTACAAATCGCCGGCCTATCGTTCACGGATCGTGATCGAACCGCGCAGCGTGCTGGCCGAATTCGGCCTTGAGATTCCCGACGAGGTCGAGGTGCGCGTCTACGACAGCAACGCCGAAATTCGCTACCTCGTCCTGCCGATGCGGCCGGCCGGAACGGACGGCTGGAGCGAGGACAAGCTTGCCGAACTGGTCACCCGCGACGCGATGATCGGCACGGCCCTGCCGCGGCCGCCAGCGTGATCTTCGCTGCAATGGAGAGGCAATAAAATGAACGGTATTGCCGATATGGGCGGTATGCAAGGCTTCGGACCGGTTGACCGCAGCGATGACGCGGGACCCTTCCACCACGAATGGGAGCGCCGCATCCTTGGCATCACTTTCTCTGCGCTTGGCGCTGGTCTGTTCAACGTCGACGAAATTCGGCGCGTAACCGAAGACGTCGATCCGATCACCTATCTGAAAAGCGTCTACTACGAGCGGTGGCTGTACAGTACCGAGGCGCTGCTCCGAGAGAAAGGCGTGATCAGCGCCAGGGAGCTTGCGGATGGCCGTTCGGCGTCGCCGGGTCCCAACACCGCACCGCCGGTGACGCAGGACGTCGCACGCGTGATCCTTGAGCAGGGCGGAACGTCGCGAAGCGCGGACGGCGCACCGGCGCGCTTCCGGCCCGGCGATGCGGTGATTGCCCGCAATATAAATCCGCGCGGTCATACGCGGTTGCCGCGCTACGTCCGCGGCAAGCACGGGACCGTCGTCGTCGACCAGGGGATCTTCGCTCTCCCCGACACTAACGCGGCGGGCCTTGGTCCTCACGCGCAGCACGTCTACGGCGTCCGCTTCTCGGCGCGAGAACTTTGGGGCCCGGAAGCGTCGGCGCGAGACACCCTGCAGATCGACTTGTTCGACGACTATCTCGATCCGGCCGGACTGCGCGCGACGTGAACCAGCCCGGCGCGCCGCAACCTTCCGACCTGCCCGGCTCTGAAGCCGGGCCGGTATTTCTCGAGCCTTGGCACGCCGAGGCCTTTTCGCTCGCCGTCGCGCTCAATCGGCAAGGGGCGTTTAGCTGGAGCGAATGGGCAGAATTGTTCGCCGTTACCCTGCGCGAGGTGCCGGCTGAAAGCGGAGAAAGCGTCGAGGCGGCGTATTACCGGCGCTGGCTGCTGGCGCTCGAAAGTCTTGTTGCCCGCAAGGGTCTCGCATCGGTTGCAGAATTGGCGCGGCGCAAAGAGGAGTGGCGCGACGCCTATCTGCACACACGACACGGTCACCCGGTGGAGCTGAAATGCCCTGTCGATGCAGCAGGATTACGCCGGGATCACAATCATATTCACAAGGCTCGGCCCGGTCCGATTGCCGTGAGCTCGAGGCGTTCACGCGACACGACAAGCCCCTCGGCCTGAACGATCTGTCTGCGTGCAAGACTGGCCGCTGCTCGCCGCGTCGCCAAGCCATTACACTCTCGCGCCGCCACGGAACTGGAAGTACACTCGACGCACGAGGGGATCACCGGTGCCGAGGCGCGTGACCATTCCTTGTCGGCGAAGGCGTGAGCGGTCGCCGCGTACCTGGAATTTTACCCCTGAGATCGAAGGAGATTGCTATGATTGAAGTATCGCGTCGGGCCCTGTGTCAGGCCCTCGGCATTGGAGCGATCGGAGCGCCGGCGTTCCTGCGCTCTGCTACCGTGCTCGCCGCCGACATGGACAAGGTTACGATCGGCTGGCCAACCGACGTGCCGTCATGGGACCCGGAGCAGCGCACCGTTCCCGACACGCAGCCGATCTACAAACTGGTGTTCGACCAGCCGCTCGATCAGGCGCCGGACCTCAAGCTAATCCCGAAACTGGTCAAGACCTGGAAGCTTGCGCCCGACGCCCTCTCGCTCACGCTCGATTTCCGCGATGACGTTACATTCCACGACGGCTCGAAAATGACCGCGGCGGATTTCAAATATTCGTTCTTCGATCGGGTCAAGGCCGGGCACAAGATCGACGTCGCCAACATCTGGGGTTTTGTGACCGGCGTGGACATGCCGTCGCCGACCCAGGCCGTGATGCATTTCAAACTTCCCTTTGCCACTTCGGCGATTTGGCTGGCGTTCCTGTGCAGCTATGTGGTGCCGAAGGCCTACATGGAAAAAGTCGGCCAGGACGGTTTCGTCAAGGCGCCGATCGGTACCGGTCCGTACAAGCTGGTCGACTATGAGCTCAACAGCCGCGTCGTGCTTGAGCGCAACGACGCCTATTGGGGCCCAAAGCCAAAAATGAAAAACGTGACGTTCGAGATCATCAAGGACCCATCCGCCCGCGTCGCCGCGATCCAGTCCGGCCAGGTCGATCTGACGTTGAACGTGCCGGTGCGTGAAGCCGACCGCTTCATGAAGGACGCCAATTTCAAGGCGGAGCTCGACCCGATCGAACGCGTCATCATTATTCAGACCCGCGGCGATCTCGGCTTCGCCGACAAGAACGTGCGGCTGGCCGCCCATCATGCCATCGACAAAGCCGCCCTCTCCAAGGCCTTCTACGGCGGTGCCGCGGTGCCGCTGTCGGTGGTCGCTCCGCCTGACACTCCCGGCGTCGTCCCAGGTTATACTTTCCCTTACGATGTGGCCTTGGCGAAAAAGCTTTTGGCCGTTTCAGGATTTAGCACTGCCAAGCCGGCGAAGATCAAGCTCGCGACGACCAATGGCCAGTTTCCCAGCGACTACGATATCGCGCGCGCTATCGTTCAGATGTGGAAGAAAGTCGGCATTGATGCCGATATCGAGATCGTCGAGTACGCGAAGTATTTCGAGCTCAACCGCGGCAACAAGCTCCCTGAGGCGACGCTCTACAGCTGGGACAACGCGACCGGCGATCCGGAGATGTTCACCGGCTATTTGCTCAATCCGCATCTGCCGTTCTCGGCCTGGAAGGAAAAAGCAATCGGCGATGAGGTGGCGGCTCTATTTGCCATCGCCGACTATGACAAGCGCATCGCGGCTTACAAGGAAATGAACAAGAAGGCGGTCGAATACGGCGCGATCATTCCGCTTCTGCAAAGCGTGATCACGGTGGTGCGCAAGAAGGACATCGACTTCGTGCACTACAAGAACGGCTGGATTCTGGCCGATACTATCACCAAAACCTGATACGCGTTATGCAGCGTCCGGCCGCCACGGCGGCCGGACGATTGCTGCGGTATTACCGACGGCGGCGGCATTTGCTTGAGAGGTGTGGCGTATGCCGCAGGTCGAACGGTCATTTGTCTCCACCCCATCCGGACGCATTCACGTCGCCGAAGCCGGCCGCGGCGCGCCGGTGTTGCTGCTGCATCAGACACCGCGTTCGTGGGACGAGTTTCGCGATGTGCTGCCGCTCCTCGGACGGCATTACCGCGCCATCGCCATGGATACGGTCGGCTACGGCGACTCCGATCCGTTGCCGCAGGGCCAGGAGTCGATCGAAAACTGGGCCAAGGCGGCGCATGAGCTGCTGTTAGCGCTCGAGATTGACCGCGCGGCCGTTGTCGGCCATCACACCGGTGCTTCGATCGCGATCGAAATCGCCGCCAGCTATCCCGAACAGGTGGCGGCGTTGGTTCTATCCGCCAGCCCCCATGTCGACGCCGCGCGCCGCGCCGAGGCCAAGGCGCACAAGCGTGCCGTGGTCGATGAAGTGACGCCGCGCATGGACGGCGGCCATCTGGCCGAGCTGTGGTCGATGCGGCAGTCGTTCTATCCGTCCGACCGCATCGATCTGCTGGAGCGGTTCATTGTCGACGCGCTGAAAGCGGGCCGCGGCGCCGCCGAAGGCCATCGCGTTGTCGATCGTCACGAGATGGAAAAGCGCCTGCCGCTCATCCGCTGCCCGGCGCTCGTGATCGCGCCGACCGCCGACCCGCACGCTTACCCGCATGCGCCGAAGGTTGCCGCAGCGATCGCCGGCAGCACGCTGATCGAGATCGAAGGCGGCATGGTGCCGCTGCCGGACCAGATGCCGGAAGCGTTCGCCGCCGTCGTTCACCGTTTTCTCGCGGCGCAGCCGAAGTGGCTCTAGCCGCTCGATCACCGTCCAAATAACAGCGCTTTTTTCGCGAGTGCCGCGATCACACACTTTCTAGTTCTTATACACCGCCGGTAGCGGAAGTTGCTGACCGAACGCGTAATTTACGCCCAACACGCCGGTGTAATTGGCGGCGACGTTTTGCTGACCCAACTGGGATGTGAACGACGCGAGACCGGTCCACGGCCCGGCAATCTTGAACTCCGTTCCAACGGTCACGGTTGCCCAGTCGCGGCCGACGATGACGGCCGGCAGCGAATAGCCCGGTGCGGCGATGGTGGTCAGCGACGCGTTCACGACTCGGTTGAGCGGAGCAAAGTCGTGATCCCAAACGATCTGAGCGAACGGGCGCCACGGGCCCCAGCTTAAGTTTGCCTGATAGCCGAGCAAACCGACGTCGGAATTGATCACTTGGTTGCCGAAGGACAGGCTTGTAAAGCTGCCGCTCTCGGTGAAGCCGTTGATCGTCGCCTGTTGCACGATAAAGCCGGCCACCGGACCGTGCGCGAGCGGGCCGGTGTGGAATTCGTAGCCTGCCTCACCAGCCAGAGACAAATCGGCGCCGGAGGTTGCGCCGTTGTTTGGTTGCGTCGTGATCCCGATCGGAACCGGGCGGTTGGTGCTGAAATTAAGCCAGCCGGCGCTGCCGATCAGATCGGCCCACCACTCGCTGTTGCGGTAGGCTGCATAGACGCTGAATGCGCCCTCGTTTTGCGTAAAACCTCCGCCGGTGGAAAAACTGGAGTTCAGAAAGCCGGCGCTGACTGCGGCGCCGGCGAGCCAGCCGCCCGCCCAGTGATAGTCAACGCCGAGCGAGCCAGAGATCGGAATCCCGGGATCGTTGGGGAACCCCGACGAGCTGTTGTTGATCTGCAAATACGAAAGGTCGCCATTGATCCAGGCGTTCCAGCCGGCGGGCGCCTGGCGTTGCGACACGTCGATCTGCTGCTGGATGCCGTAAATCATGCCAAACGTCGTCTGAACGGCGCTTTCGGCGAGAAACGACATCTGGCTCGGCGCGGTGAGCAGGTCGTAATAATAGTCGGCCACGATTGTCTGCCCAGCTTGCGCGAGATGCAGCCCGTCCATGAACAGGTGTGTCAGCGTCGCATTCGCCGAGACGAGATAGCCGTAGTTCGGATTGGGCGTCGTGGTTGCCGCGCAGGTCACGCCATAGCCGGTCGTGCCGGCGAATGAGGCTGGCGGTATGCAGGCGTATGAGCTGACGGGAAAAAGGATTCCGTACGCAGCGAGGTTGTTCTCAACGGCAGTGATAACCGAATAGGTATCTGCCGGAATAAACTTGATTCCGGCTGCCACGAAGTCTCTCCAGGTCGCATTGACGATCGTCTTTCCGTAACCCGTTTGCGCGCCGGTGGCGTCGGGATAGTAATTGCTCACGACGAGGTAGCGCGCTCCGGCGGCCTCGAGCTGAGCCACTTTGTTTGTCAGGATTTGCGCCTCGCCGAGGAGGTAGGCGTTGGCGGCTGCCGAATTTGGACCATAGGTGGCCAATGCCCCGCTGGCATCGTTGGCGCCGCTGTTCAACACATAGAGTGCGTTGGGGTTAGCTTTGCCGTTGACCGAGGTCAGATAGGTGCTGATCTGGGTCGCCGTTCCGGGAAGCAATGGATTGGGATAGAGATTTCCCGTGCCCATAAATCCCGGCGGCACCAGATAATCGACGGCGCCGCCTACCGCATAGTTGGTGCCGGTGGGCACGCTGACGGAATTGGCGGAAAGGCCGAAGAAGCCGGCGAGAACCTGCGAGTTGTTCACGACGGGCCTGCCGCCGGCGGCCAACGCGGCGGCGATCGCAGCGTCAGTGCCGGGTGTGCCGGCCGAATGCGGGCCGATCGAGGCGCCGGTGAACCAGCCGCTGTCGAGCGTGCTGTCGCCGAACACGACGACCTGGTTATAGTTTTGCGCGCTCGCGGTAGCAGGCAGGCACAACACGAGCATGCCCGCCAACAGGATTGTCACGAGCTTCACGGCGGTTCCGCTCATGCGACGTCCGACGGCCATGCCCTGAAGTCTCGCCGTGCCGTTACGATTACCGGCAATGTTCTGATCGAGATCGAGGGCGGCATGGTGCCGCTATCGGACCAGATACCACAAGCGTTCGCCGCCGCCGTTCACCGCTTTCTCGCAGCGGAGCCGAAATGGACGCAGTTCCACGCCTGACCCGTCTTGATTGCTAAAAATTAAGCTCCCGGCCACGCGACGGTAATGCCGGCATCCCATGTCCCTGGCCGGCCCGACTTCTTCCCTGCGGACCGATTGGCAAGCGGGAGATGGTGTCATGTTCGAAAAATTCGCCGACAAGACCGCGCCCAGACCTCGACGATGTGTCAGCTGTGCGCAACCGATGCAGCTGCTTCGCAGAACCCCACGATTTGACGGGCTGCCCGATCTTTACAGCTTCTACTGCTGCACGTGTGATCAGTGGCACGTCGAAGAAGGCGACGCGGTTACGGTTCCGCCTTCAGACTCGGCGGCTTGGCTATCCTCGGCTGCGATCCGGCATTGATCGATGAATAGCCTCCGCCCGGGAAGTCTGGCCTGATGTTGAGCTGCGGCGTTCGCCGGTTCCTGGCGACACAGCCTCGATGGACGCTGGGGCCCAAACGAAAAGGCCGCCTCGCGGCGGCCCCTCCGTGCTACCTCATGCGCTTTCAGTTCACGCAACATTTGAGAACGCCGCTCTGTACGCCGACGGCTTAGTCCGCGTGAGACCTAGAAGCTGAAGAACGTGCGTCAAAACTAATGATGGCAGCGATGCGTCGCAACAGCCTGGTGCAAGGCTATTTCTGCTCCGGCCGCCGTGGCAAACAGGTGTTGCCACCATGGGTGGTTCGGCGAGCCGCGTCGAAACGCCAGATACTGGAAGTCCTGAGGGGGCGCTTCCGCGCGAGTCCAGACGCGGCAATAGCCGCCGTTGAACCGGACCACAGCGAAATCAGCGTGCGCCTGCGTTGCGGCAGTGACGCTCAACGTCAAGAGACCAAGTACAAAAGCCAGTTGCTTCATTGTCGCCTCCCTAAAGCGAGTTATGTGTTCGGTACAATCCGACTTTGCCATAAGTTTCTGACCGAGATCAAACGGAAGACACGGCAGCAGCGCTGGGCGGGCAGTTGTCGCACGGTGTCGGCCAGCTAGGGTCCCCTGCAGGTCAAACGGCTGCACGTTCGCGATGTCCGCGCGATGTCTAGTTTGCCCCCCGATAGCGGCCAAACGGCGGACGTTGTTGTCGGCCGCTGGCAGTCACTATCGACTTCCAGAGTCGGCGGCGGAAACACGTAGGCCGTAAATTCGTTCATAGCGTCCCGGCTGCGCGTTCAAGCGCGGCCTCGAGGTTGCGGGCAAAACGTGGTGCATCGCACAGCGCACTGACGCGCAATGTTGCGCGCAGCGTCGCGCGCAGATTGGAAAGTGTGTCCACGTCGCCCGCGGCGGAGATGGCACGGTCGATGTAAGCTTCCTCGGAAGAAACGGCCCAATCGGCGAGCCCTACTGCGCCGAGATGGCTGGCACCATGACGGCTCGCGAAGCTCTCGCCCGAAAGCGCAATCGCCGGCACGCCCATCCATAGCCCCTCCAAGAGGGTGACGCCGGCATTGTAGGGAAAAGGGCTAAGCGCGATATCGATCTCGTTATATGCAGATAGCAGCGCGTGCTGCGGCATCAACCCGCGCGTCTCTAGTCGATCGTGCGTGATGCCGTGCGATTCAAATGCTGCACGCAAACGCTCCTCCACCGCGGCCTCGCCCAGCGCGGGTGCGGTAAGCAGCATGCGCGAACCGGGCACACGCGCGAGGATCGCCGACCACGCGGCGATTGTGGGTGCCGTGATCTTCATCATGCTGTTGAAGGAGCCGAAGGTTATGAAGCCATTACTTTCGCGTGGCGGTCCGACAGGCTCCGGCGATTCCTCGGGCGGGGTCCAGCACGCGTAGCTCCCGGGCATGACGAGCAGCTGTTCGCCATAGAGCGGCGCGAGTTCTGGCGGCGTCTCCCGCACGTCGGTAATGAGGAAATCGACCTCGGCGATGCCCGTCGTGTGAAATTGTGCGCCGGCCCATTTGATTTGCACCGGCGCTGCGCGACGTGCAAGCACGGAGAGACGTCCGTCACGAAGATACCCGGCAAGTTCGATCAGGATATCGATGCGGTCCGAGCGGATGCGATTGGCGAGCGCCGCGTCGTCGAGATGACCTACTGCATGGAAGGGACCGAGGGTGCGATATCGCGCGGTGACCGGGTCTTCCTTTCCGCCTACCGAGTAGCAGATGATTTCGAATCGGTCCCGGTCCATTGCTGCGAAAGCTGCCTCCGTCAATGCCGTGACAGGGCTCCGGTGGAAGAGACCGAGCAGACCGATGCGCAGTCGCTTGTTCGGTGGGGGAAAATCAGGCGTCGCTTGGTCGCGTAGGTAGAGCGCGCCGCACCGTCGCATGGTGGCGGTGAGTTCGGCGCCGCTCACGCCAGGGACGTAAGCAAGCACATAGCAAAGCACGCTGTGGATTGACGGGTTATCGGGCGCCAGCGCCACCGCCTGTTCGGCGAGCGCCCGCGCCGCGACATGCTCACCTGCCTCAAGACGGAAAATCGCCATATCGGCAAGCTGCGACACCGTAGGAGGACCGCGATCAACGGCTTTCGCGAGCACGCGCACCGCCGCCGCCGGGCGGTAACTGCGGCTAAGCGTCCTCGCTCGCCGTTGCGCATCCTCTGGGCTTTCGCGCAGCGCGCCGCCGCGGTCGAGCTCATCGAAAAGCGGCTCGAGGTGTTCGGCAAAAGCGCGCCAGCGGCCGATGCCGCGGGCGTTTACAGGATGGCGCACTTGCTCCGCGCTTGCGGTCCGGACCTTTCTTTTTTGCAGATAGAAATTCTCGCAAGCTTCGTCATACGGAAGCTCAAGAAAATCAAGCACACGCCTGAGCGTGCCTTGAAAGTCTTCGACCCACTCATCGAGCCTGACGCTCAGCATAGGCAAGGGCAACACGGCGCGCCAATGGTCCATTAATTTATGATGCTGACCAATAAACCAGCCGAGGTCGGCGAGATCGTGGGCGTAAGGGTGATGGCCGAAAAAGCGGAGCTGGAAGATGGAAAGCCCAACGTCGCGCGGGTCGCGTTCGCAAATGATAACGCGCGCGCGAGGCAGCAGCGTTGAGATGAAGCCAAGGTGGTTCGCATTCCCGGGCATTTTGTCAGCGACATAACGGACACCTGGCGCCAGCGTATGCAGATCGACCAGGTATTTCCGCGCGGCGCCGCTGAGCGTTGTCCCGGGAAGGCGCGCCGCCTTGCGTACTGCGTCCGCCTGATAAACCGGTCCGACGAGCCGGCCCAGGCAATCATGCAATGCGGAACGTTCTCCCGCTCCATGGACTAATGGATGGGCCGACAAAATCTGTTCCATGAGCGTGGTGCCGGAACGTGGCAGTCCGACAATAAACAACGGAGTCATGTCGCGATTATTGGCGCGAGGCCCGTCGTGCAGTCGCTCGCTGCTGTAGGCTTCAACGTTGGCCGCGAAAAAGCCTGCGAATTGTTCTCGCGAGAATGGCTGGCTGCGAGCGATCAGCGCGTGACCGCTCCGTAAATGTTCGACGGCGCGTCCTCGCTCGCGGCGCGAATTGCGGAAGCGGGCGAGGTCGAAGTGCGCGATGATGCGATGCTCGAGCAAAGCTCCCGTCTCGTCGTCAGCGAGCGTCGCAATGCGGTGGGAAAGCTCCTCGGCCCGGACGCGATTGCGTGCCGCAACGGCAAAGAGAAGCTGCCGCCCGGCGATCAGGATTTCTGCCTCGCCCAATGGCCCGGTAATGTCGTCAAGCTCGGCGCGCGCTTCCGCGCGGCGGCCGAGGTTAAAGAGCGCGCTAACGCGCTGTGCGCGCCAATGCACGCCGAGACGTCCCGCAGGCGGTGTGCCCGTTAGCACCTCGAGCGCCTCGGCCGGCTCGCTGTCGATGACCAGTAAACTCCCAAGGGCGACGCGTGCTTGCACACAAGTGGGCTCGCGCACAAGCACGGCACGCAACCGCCTGATCGCGTCTTCCTGCTCGCCGCGTAGCGAGAGGAAAACGGCGAAGTTCGTCTCGGCGATATTGTTTGTTGGCTCGATGGCTAGTGCCCGGTTCATGGCCGCGGTCGCGCCCCAGACATCGCCGAGCCGATAACGAGCGACGCCGAGGCTAATCCAGCCGTCGGTGAGCTTCGGCTCCAACCGCACGGCTTCCATCAATTCATCGCGGCCGGCGGCGAAGGCACCCGCTGCTACTTCGGCAAGACCATGGATGTAATGAGCTTCCGCAGAGCCCGGAGCGAGCGTCACGGCTTGACGCGCCGCGACGCGCGCTTCCGCCGCTTCGCCCAGCTCAAGGAGCGCCGAAGCGAGATTCAACGCTGGCGCCGGGTTGGCCGGCAACAGCGGCAAGGATGCGCGGAATAGCTCGGCCGCTTCGGCAAAGCGTCCCGCTATCTGCAGCCCTACGCCGTAGTGCAGGTGCGCGAGAGGGTCCGTTGGAGCAAGCGCGACCGCACGCGCAAGCAACGGTACACCCTCCATTGCCTTACCCGCGCGGGTAAGTGCTAGCCCGCGAAGGCGAAGGGCGGTCGGGTTGTCCGGTGCGACAATAAGTGCTGCAGCAAATAGCTCGGCCGCTTCGTCATAAGCGCCCTGGCTGTAACGTTGCAGCGCAGTGGCCAAATCAGAGGCGTCAACGAATGATGCGAGTGCTACGGGTTGCTTGGGTTCGCCGGCCATGCGTGGAACTTAATCAAACTGTGAATCGACCAATATGCCAGGCGGAACGGTTCGCTCGCACTTTGAGATTAACCTAAATGAATGTCGGCCTATCCAGGCACGCTCAGTTTCGAGAACGGATTTCCCGGAGCGCTCTTTCGACATGACGACCGATGCCCGTCTGCGGCTGAGCTGGTTTTCATTCGAAGACTTGTGTTGGCGGGGCCGCATCTCGTAAAATAGCGAAGTCGCGACTGTTAACGTGCTGCTTTGGGAAGATGTTCATGTCAGAGTCACCTATCACTGTATCGAGTCAAGCTGATCTAAACAGTGCAATCGAGCAACTCGATCAAACGACTACCGCCGGCAACTATACGATCGTCTTCACCGGCAATATTACCGAGGGCGAGCCTGGGCAGCCCGACGGCATTTATGCGATCTCGTTGCAATCCGGCGTCACTCTGACCATCGACGGCGGCGGCTACGCGCTCGACGGTGCCGGATCAAACGGCGGCCTCGCGGTAATTTCCGGCGACGTAACGATCCAAAATCTATCCATCAACGGTACCCTGGCACAGGGCGGCGCCGGGCAGGGCGACGGTGGCGGTGGGGCCGGGCTCGGCGGCGGCCTCTTCGTTGGGGAGACTGCGAACGTCACGCTCGACAATGTTTTGTTCACTGGCGACGCCGCTCAGGGTGGCGCCGGAGGCGATGGTGGCGCCGCGGCAGGTGGTAATTCCAGTATTATCTTCGCTCCGAAGTCCGCGACTGGCCATCCCGCCGCGGGAGGAGCCCAAGGGGCTGCCGGACCTACTGGAACTTCCGGCCGTTCTGGTTCTCCGGGTTACGGCGCCGCCGCGCCAACAGGCAGTGCCGGCGGCGATGGCAGCACCGGTGGACAGGGTAACGACGGTGCCAAGGGAAGCGATGGCGGATTGGGCGCTGGCGGTGGTGCGGGCGGGGCAGGCGGCACCGGCGGTGCAGGCGGCTCGGGGGGCGCAGGCGGTCAAGGCGGAAACAGGGGTGTCAATGTCGTTAACACCTCAGGCACAGTCGGCGCAGGTGGGAAGGGAGGCGATGGCGGTGAAGGAGGCCTAGGCGGCAAGGGGGGCGATGGCGGCGATGGCGGCTTTGGTGCCGGCGGCGGTGGAGGCGGCACCGGCGGTCATGGCGGCAGCGGGGGCAATGGCGGTACTGGCGGAGTGGGCGGTCACACTGCCTGGACCGGGCCCGGCGCTTATTACGGCGGGACTGGTCCAGTCCCCATACCCAACATTCCAGCGGGAGCGGCAGGCGGCGATGGTGGCGACGGTGGCAACGGCGGCGATGGTGGCGACGGCGGCGACGGCGGCGCCGGCGGCTTCGGTGGTGGTGGTGGTGGCGGCGGCTACGGTGGGAGCGGTGGGAGCAAAGGCGCGGCTGGCGCCGGTGGCTCAGGGGGGCGTGGAGTAGTCTTAAACGGCGGCGGTTTTGGTACTGCCACGGGCGGTAAGGGCGCCACGGGCAAGCCCGGAGATGACGATGGCGAAGCCGGAGAGGCAGAGCACGGCGGGCTTGCCGGCTTCGGTGCCGGTTCGGGCGCTGCGGGCGCTGGCGGCGGCGGGCTCGGTGCGGGCGGCGATATCTTCGTGCAGCAGGGTGGCACGCTCACCATCGACGGCGGCGTGCTGGCTGATGGCTCGGCCACAGGCGGTACTGGGGCCACCCCCGGCAATCCGGGCTCGTACAACTATGGCACCGGCATTTTCCTGCAAGGCAACGAGACTGTCACTTTTGAGGCGACGGCAAGTCAGCCACTCACCGTCTCAGGCGTCATCGCCGACCAGACCAGCGCGGGAGGAACGGGCGTAAATGCTGGCGCGGGCAAGGTTGATATCTCCGGCACCGGCACAGTCACACTCAATGCCGACAATACCTTTGTCGGTGGCATCGACATCAAATCTGGCACCCTCGACTTGGGTCACACCAAGGCCGCCGGCGCCGGACCCATCAGCTTCAATTCTTCGGGCAACGATCGTACGCTGGAATTCTCGCCGGGTTCCGAACCAGGAGTATTGATCGAGAATTTCGGCGCCCACGACGAAATCCTGATCACGGGTTTCGAAATGACCGGGAAAAGCTATTCCGGGGACGCTCTCGATCTCAACGGTGTCGGCGGTCCGGTCGATCTCGCGCTGACCGGATCGGGTTTAACGTCGGTTTCCGATTTTCATTTTGTCGTCGACACCATTGCCGACACCACGACGATTGAGACGACCACGCCTTGTTACTCCCGCGGCACCATGATCCTCACCAATCGTGGGCAGCAGCGGGTGGAGCAGCTGAAGATCGGCGATACCGTGATGACCGTCTCTGGCGCGCCGCGGCCGATCAAGTGGATCGGCAAACGCAGTTATAGCGGCCGTTTCGTCATGGGGCGTAAGAACATTCTGCCGGTCTGCATCAGGGCCGGCGCGCTCGACGACAATGTACCGCGGCGCGACCTCTGGATCTCACCGCACCACGCCATGTATCTCGACGGCGTGCTGATCGAGGCGAAAGATCTCATCAACGGCGTGTCGATCGTTCAGGCGGAGAGTGTGGACAGCGTCCAATATTACCACGTCGAACTCGACAGCCACGATGTGATCATCGCCGAAGGCGCGTTGTCCGAGAGTTTCGTCGACGACAACGACCGCTTCATGTTCCACAACGCCCATGAATATCTGACCCTTTATCCGGCCGCGGCGGTCGGGCTCGCGCAATACTGTGCGCGACGTGTGCAGGACGGCCACGAGGTCGAAGCGGTGCGGCGCCGGATCGCGCGACGAGCCGGACTGTGTTCAGGTGATGATAAGCCGCGGGTCGGCACGCTGCGCGGCTACGTCGATCTGGTCAGCACAGAGTGCATTGCCGGTTGGGCGCAAAATCTGGAGCATCCCGAAGCGCCGGTCTGTCTCGATGTATTTGTAGGTGGCCGGCTGATCGGCGAGGTCTTGGCCAATCGCTATCGCGAAGATCTCAAGCAAGCCGGCTTGGGCAGCGGCCACCATAGTTTCGCGTTTGCGCCGCCGGCAGGGCTCGCCTTCACGCCCGAGGCCGTCGAGCTGCGTCGCTCGCTTGACGGTGCGCCGCTGATGCTGACGGCGAATACAGTACGGCCGGTGCAGGGTGTAGTGGTCTCGCCCGACGAGCCGGGTCGTGGACGCGCCGTCGCCTAATAACGCTCCCCGACGGTTGGTTGCGGCGGTGACTTCCGCAACGGGTCCAATCGCGTCGTTTGGATGGAGTCCGGCATCTCCTATTGCTCCGATACCAACAAAAGAACGTGACGTGATAGCTGCGCCGGTCGCGCTCCGCCCGCGCGCGGTCGCCTGCTAGTCTCTTTTTCGTTGACATTGGTCCTCATTTCAGATATATGATCCAAAGAATCTCGCTCACCGAGGACGCCTGTCGCGAAGGTATTCCGAGAGGTGGAGCGAGTGCGGTGCCCGCGCGCGGGACGATACACTCCGCACCCGGGCAGCTTCGGGCATCATGCTGACCGGCACTACGACCGGTCCGGGAGGT
Organism: uncultured Alphaproteobacteria bacterium; assembly: GCA_963844545.1. Classification (GTDB taxonomy): domain Bacteria; phylum Pseudomonadota; class Alphaproteobacteria; order Rhizobiales; family Xanthobacteraceae; genus BOG-931. Next base: position 92,266 of record CAWJOX010000006.1, read on the forward strand.
GCGTTCCCTGGACTGGGACAGGCGGGCGCGGGTAACGCCCGTGTAAGAACGCGAGATCTTTGCTCCCCGGTTGGAGCGACCGTACCGGATCGAACGTCCTGCCGCGTCCCAGGAAGCCTGGCCTGGAGTTGCGCCCAAGGGCCGAAAGCCCTGACGGTAAGAGCCGTAGTGGAACGCCGATAGGCGAGCGCACCCGCCGGTGCGCGCCGCATCGCGAGATGCGGAGGTTGGCTAACACGTCTGTCGGCGTTCCGCTTCCTTTTTTCCTTGGTCGTCATTGCGCTTCGTAGGGTGGGTAGAGCGAAGCGAAACCCACCGCTCAGCATGGTGGGTTACGCCGCGTTCGCAGCTAACCCACCCTACATTTTCGCAAGACCCGGGCGCGAAGCGCGCCGCGGGAACGTTGACTGTCGCCCGTCACCCTGAGGTGCTTGGCGCGCAGCGCCGAGCCTCGAAGGGCGACGGCCGAGGCGCCCGGGCCGCATCCTTCGAGGCTAGCTCCGCTCGCACCTCAGGATGACGGTGTAGAGTTTGAGCCCGGCGGCTAGGCCCCCTCATCCCGACCTTCTCTCCGCATGCGGGGAGAAGGAGAAGAGGGAGATTTGGCGCGGAGCGGGGGGAAGACGAATACTCGATTCCCGTGCCCCTTGCGACTATGGTGCCTGTCGGAGCAACCGTGCCGGACCGCTCATGTTCGATACGAATCGTCGAAGCCTGCGTGAGCGTATCGCCAAGCGCGAGCCGCTCGGCGTGTTCTGGATGAGCACCGGCTCGCCCGCCGTGATTGAACTTGCCGCGAGCGCCAAGCCCGACGCTATCGTCCTCGACGCGCAGCATGGACTGTGGAGTCGGCACGCCATCGAACACGCGGTGGGCGCGACTCGCCCACTTGCTCCGGTCCTCGTCCGGACCGCCGAGAATTCTCCGATCGCGATCGGGCAGGCCCTCGACGCCGGGGCGGAAGGCGTCATCGTTCCACTGATTGAAGACGGAGGGCAGGCGGCCGCGGCGGTTTCTGCCGCCCGGTTTCCGCCTCAGGGCAGCCGATCGGCCGGTGGCGTGCGCCCGCTCGGCCGGGGCTTCGTCGATTATTATACGCAGGCGAATGCCGGCACTGTCGTCGGCGTCATGATCGAGACGGAGCATGCCGTAGGCAATGCTGCGGCTATCGTCGGTACGGCAGGGATCGATTTCGTGCTGATCGGCTCCGGCGATCTCGCGATCTCCCTTGGTACTTTTCCGAAACCGGATGCGCGGCACGAAGCGGCCTGTCGTGCCGTGTTCGATGCCTGCAAGGCTTCGGGCGTTCCCTGCGCCATCTTCACCAACAGCGTCGATGCCGCGATGCAGCGCCGCCGCGAGGGTTATGCGCTGGTCGTTGTCGCCAACGACATCGATATCCTCGCAAATGGATTCTCTTCCGCCATGACGCGGTTCAGCGCCGCAGTCCGGCTTGCGGATGATGGAGCGAACCTGGCTGATCTGCCGCGCGCAAGCCGGCGGCGCATTTCGAGGTCGTGAGCGAGGATCCATACGATGACGCAACAGACGCAGAGTCCGGCGCCGGCCGCGGCCGCCTCCGCTGATCCGATCTGGTTTGCGTCTTATCCGCCGGGCATTCCCAAGAGCATCGATCCGGACGCCTATCCATCGCTGTCGGCGATGCTGCTTGATGCCTGCACCCGGCACGCCGCGCATGCCGCGTTCGAATGCCTCGGAGCTCGGATGAGCTACGCCGCGTGGGAACGCGTCAGCCGCTCGTTCGCGGCTTTCCTGATCGAAGAAGCAAACTGCAAGGCGGGCGACCGCGTTGCCATCATGCTACCGAACCTGCTCGCCTATCCTGTGGCGTTCCTCGGCGCGCTGCGCGCGGGTCTGACGGTCGTCAACGTCAACCCGCTCTACACGCCGCGCGAGCTGAAGGAGCAGCTTGCGGACGCAGGCGCCACCGTGATCGTGATCATGGAGAATTTTGCCCACAAGCTCGAACCCGTGCTTGCCGAAACCCGAATCCGGCACGTCGTGGTAGCGCGGCTCGGCGATTTCATGCCGGCGCTCAAACGCACGGTGTTCAATTTCGCCAATACCTACATCCGGCGCGCGGTGCCGGGCTGGCGCTTCAAAACCTTCACGATGCTGCAAGCGGCCTGCGGTCGCCAGCCGAGCGCCCGGTTTGCGGATGCGCAGCCGCCCGCATCGTCGCCCGCTTTGCTGCAATATACCGGCGGCACCACCGGCGTCCCGAAGGGAGCGATCCTCACCCACCGCAATCTGGTCGCGAACACGCTGCAATGCCGCGCCGTGATCAGGCCGTATCTGAGAGAAGAGCAGGGGATCGTTCTGACGCCGCTGCCGCTCTATCACATCTTTTCGCTGACGGCGAACTTGCTTGCGTTTGCGTTGATGGGCGGACTGAGCGTGCTGGTACCGGATCCGCGCGACATCAAGGGACTCATTCGCACCATGCGGCGGGCACAGGTTACGACAATGACCGGCGTCAATACGCTGTTCAACGCGCTGATCAATTCGCCCGATTTCGCCAAACTCGATTTCAGCAAGCTCAGCTTTGCCGTCGGCGGCGGCGCGGCGGTGCAAAGCGCGGTGGCGGTGCGCTGGCGCGAGATCACCGGCACCGAGCTGGTGGAAGGCTACGGGCTTACCGAAGCGTCGCCGGTCGTCTGCCTCAATCCGGTGCGAAGCCCGAAGATCGGCACTGTCGGACTTCCGGTCCCTTCAACGGAGGTGGTTATCCGTGACGATAACGGGCACGATCTTCCGGTCGGCGAAGCCGGCGAGATTTGCGTCCGCGGGCCTCAGGTTATGGAAGGCTATTGGCAGCGTCCTGATGAGAGCAGACTTGTTCTCAGCGAAGGCGGCTGGCTGCACACCGGTGACATCGGTGCGTTCGATCCACAGGGCTATCTGAAAATCCTCGACCGCAAGAAGGACATGGTCAATGTCTCCGGCTTCAAGGTGTTTCCCAATGAAGTGGAGGACGTGATCGCCCAGCATCCGGGGGTGCTTGAAGCGGCCGTCATTGGCGTTGCCGATCCACACACCGGGCAGGGGGTGAAGCTCTTCGTCGTCAAACGCGATCCGGCGCTGACCGAAGTGGAGCTGACGAAATTCGCGCGCGAACGGCTGGCGGGTTACAAAGTCCCCAAGGTCATCGTGTTTGTGGACAGTTTGCCCAAGAGCAATGTCGGCAAGATTATCCGCAAAGACCTGAAGTGACGCACGTGGCTTAATGCGCCATCAGCACCGGAAGCTTGGCTTTGGCGAGAATGTGCCGGGTGGTGCCGCCGAAGATCATCTGGCGCAGCCGGCTTTGCGTATAGGCGCCCTTGACGATCAGGTCGCAGCCGAGTTCTTCCGCCTTCGTCAGGATGGTCTCGCCGGCACTGATTTTGCCGGGAGTGACCGTGATCGGCTCGGCGGCGATGCCGTTTGCCTTGAGCGAGCGTGCCATTTCAATGCCGCTCGGCCCCGCTACGGTCGACCCTTCGACGGTCAAGATGGTGATCCGCTCCGCAAGCCGCAGCAGCGGCATGGCAAATGCCATGGTGCGCGCCTGTTCGGTCGAGCGGTTCCAGGCGATCAGGATGTTGGTTGCGAGCGAACGCGGCGAATTCGGCGGCGCGATCAACACCGGACGTCCGCTTTCAAACAATGCGGATTCGAGCGTGACCATGGACGGGCTCTGCCATTCATCTTCCGGCCGCGCCAGCACGATAATGTCGAAGACGCGGCCATAGCTGCCGACAAAGTCGTGACCGCTCGGCGCGGCGGGCAGCCAGGACCAGGACAGCGATGCGGCGTCTGCCCGGTCGGCGCGGCGCTGCACGCCGTGACGCTCCATGAATGAGCGGAACAGGTCCTCGGCTTGTCGCGCCATTTCCGCGTCGTTTTCCTTGACCGCGACCATGGTCAAGCCGGCGTCGGGATCCATTGCCACCATGTCGGCGACCGCGGGACGCAGCGCAAAGCCCTCGATGCAACTGCCAAATTTTTGCGCAAGCGAAAGTGCGGTATCGAGCGCCGAAAGCATCGCTTCGCCATGCTCGGCGTTATACTCCGTTGGAACGAGGACGGTTTTCATCGCGCCCGGCCGCGGTTTCGATGGTCCTCCACAATCATACTGCCGCTTTGCTCAGACCGATAGTGCGTGCGGCTCGCCATTCACCTGTTATTCCGGCCCCGCGAGCAATCATATGTCGTCGTTGCTTGATCGCCATAGCGCGGAATTCTTTGCATCAGCCCCGGATACGGAGGGAACTCCCTTGACGGCGCCACGGACGGCAGGCTAGCCGCGAAGGCACTGGAGAACTTTATGGCCGTCTATACCGACGTCGCGGCGGAAGACCTCGCGCCTTTCCTTGCCGGCTACGACGTCGGTGAGCTTCTGGCCTATAAGGGTATCGCCGAAGGCGTCGAGAACTCGAATTTCCTGGTTCACACCAGCCGCGGCTATTTCATTCTCACGCTGTACGAGCGGCGCGTCGCCGAGCGCGACCTGCCGTTCTTCCTGGGGCTGATGGAGCATCTGGCAAGCCGCGGCATCACCTGTCCGCAGCCGGTGAAGAACCGCGCCGGCGAGGCGCTTGGCCGACTGGCCGGGCGTCCGGCAGCGATCGTCACTTTTCTCGACGGCATGTGGATTCGCCGGCCCAGCGCAACGCACAGCGCGGCTTTGGGCGAGGCGCTGGCGCGGCTTCATCTCGCCGGTGCGGATTTCACCATGCAGCGGGAGAACGCGCTTTCAGTCAGCGGTTGGCGGCAGCTTTACGCCGCATGCGGGGAGCGCGCGAATTCGGTGCAGCGCGACTTGAAGAATGTGCTGGCCGCCGAGCTGGATTTGCTCGAACGCGAGTGGCCACGCGGTTTGCCGCAAGGCGTCATCCACGCCGATCTGTTCCCGGACAATGTTTTTTTCCTCGGCGACAAGCTCTCCGGGCTGATCGACTTCTACTTCGCCTGCACCGATACGCTCGTCTACGACGTCGCCATCTGTCTCAATGCGTGGTGTTTCGAGCCGGATCATTCCTACAACGTCACCAAGGGCCGCGCGCTGCTCACGAGCTATGCCAAGACGCGTCCGCTTTCCGCGCCGGAATGGGAGAAGCTGCCGCTGCTCGCCCGCGGCGCCGCTTTGCGCTTTCTGCTCACCCGGCTGGTCGATTGGCTCGACGTGCCGCCCGGAGCACTGGTGCGACCCAAAGACCCGATCGAGTATCTGCGCAAGCTGCGCTTTCACCAGAAAGCAAAGAGTGCGCACGACTACGGAGTGATGTTCGCGTGACCGCACAGCTTCCGCACGTGGTTATTCACACCGACGGCGCCTGTTCAGGCAATCCGGGCCCAGGCGGGTGGGGGGCGATTCTCGCCTTCGGCGACCACGAGAAGGAGATAAAGGGCGGCGAGGCGCCAACCACCAACAACCGCATGGAACTGATGGCCGCGATCTCCGCGCTCGAATCGCTGAAGCGGCCGTGCCGCGTCGATTTGCACACCGACAGCCAATATTTGCGCAACGGCGTCATGTCTTGGATGTCCAACTGGAAGCGAAACGGCTGGCGCACCTCAGACAAGAAGCCGGTGAAGAACGTCGATCTGTGGAAGCGTCTCGATGCGGCACTTGGGCCGCATCAGATTCAGTGGCACTGGCTGCGCGGCCATACCGGTCACGTCCAGAACGAGCGCGCCGACGTACTGGCGCGCGAGGCGATTGCTGGCATCCGCCGCGCCGGAACCGTGGTCGGTTAATCGGACTGCATATCGGGCAGTCCGACCCGAGCGCGAGAGTCGTGCAGCCGTTGCTGCTCAGGAGGTCACATCTCCTTCAGGAGATTGTCCGCGCCAGAGGTTTCGGCTTTACCGGGTGCTTCTTCGATGTTGAGCTTCTTCACGACGCCGTCTTCAACCAGCATGGCGTAGCGTTTGGAGCGGATGCCGAGCCCCACGCCCGAGCCATCCATCGACAGATCGAGCGCCTTGGCGAACTCGCCGTTGCCGTCGGACAAAAACTCGATCTTGCTCCCCGCGCCGGTAGCTTTCTTCCAGGCGTCGAACACGAACACGTCGTTGACGCCGGTGACCGCAATGGTGTCGACGCCTTTGCTTTTGAAGGCGTCGGCGTTCTTGAGAAAGCCGGGCAGGTGGTTGTTGCTGCAGGTTGGCGTAAATGCGCCGGGAACGGCGAACAGCACAACTTTTTTGCCTTTGAATACGTCTTCAGTGGTCTTCACCGCCGGGCCCTCGGGCCCCATGACGCGGAACTTGATGTCGGGCGGCAAACGGTCGCCAACCTTGATAGGCATGCTGCATATCCTCTCGTTATCCAGATCGGGTTTGTTCGGCCGCCATAAATTAGCGTGTCGGGCGAATTAGTCGAGACGGGCTTGAACCTCGATGGCGTCGGTGGGCGATACCGCGGTGAACGTTAGCGTCGCGTCTTTGGCGACCGCGCCTGGGGGCAGACCGTCCAAGTCAAAGGCGAAACGTCGCATTCCGGGTGCATCATTCGCAGCCACGCTCTGCGGTTCAGGCAGCGGCAATGCCCAATCGGACGTTGGTCCTTCGACGAACAGATCAACCGGCGTATCTTTAGGTGCGACGATCTCCACCACCACGCGCTGACGGGCTCCGGTTGTCTCGCAGCGAACCGAGCGAACGGCGAGAGTATCGGTCGCACCAGGCGCGACGCCGAGCGCAACGCGGCGCGGCACACGCGCTTCTGCTGTAACCAGGTTCGGCTCCTCGGCGCCGGCTTTGCCGGAGAGCGTGAGATGGAGGTTGGCTTCCGCCGGCACGCAGAGGCTGCCGCAGATGGCATAGCCGAGCTTGACACGGAGTAACGAGACTTTGGCCGCATCTTTTGGGACGATCCGCAGTGGCAAGACAATATCCCCGAGATAGCCGATGGAATGGCCGCCTGCGCCATCGGAAAATCGCTCCGGCGCTGGCCATAGCGCAGTGACTGATTTCACGTTCTCAGAGCTCGTGAAATCGAGTGTCGGCGGGACGCCAGAATCGCCTGGATAGCGCCAATAGGTTTTCCAGCCGGGATCGAGGCGAATTTCAAGACCGGCTCGCAGCAATCTGGCTTCGCCGGATTCGATCGCCGCACCACCGATGAGCCGCGCGGCCGCATGGAGTTCCTTTTCCCAGGTGGAAGTGCTTTGCGCCGCCGCCGATGTGGCGCTCGCGCAAAAAAGCGTCATAGTCACAAAGGTTAGCTGGCGGGCTGAGGCGGCGCGCATCATGCTCGCTGTGTAGATCGAAGCGGGCCACACACGCTACTGACATGATTGTGACTTTGCACGTACCGGCGTAGGTTTGCTCGTGAAACTGACCGCCAACGAGTGAAGGTGTAAATTCGGCGGCCGCAACACGCCCGGAGCCACCTGCAATCTCGTTCCCATCACGCGCACTATCCGAGTGGATAGCGTGAACTTTTGTCACAGTCGTTCGTTTGCAAAAAAGCTTCGATCAGCTACCCTTTGGAAATGAAATTGCCGCGCGGTACGTCCGGAAAGAATCGGGGACGGGGCTATCTGGATGGCCAGATGCTCATTGCAATGCCGGCGATGTTGGACGATCGCTTTGCCCGCTCGCTGATTTATATTTGCGCACATTCCGCCGAAGGCGCCATGGGCATCATTGTCAACCATCCCGCGCCGAACATTAATTTCTCCGACCTGTTGGTAAAACTCGATGTGATTCCGGCGGCGGACGTGATTCAACTGCCATCCCGAGCAGGGGTGGTGAAAGTTATGCGTGGCGGGCCGGTGGAAACCGAACGCGGTTTTGTGCTGCACTCGGCCGACTTCTTCATCGAAAATTCGACGCTGCCGATCGACGACGGCATCTGTCTCACCGCCACGCTCGATATTCTCAAAGCAATCGCCCGCGGCGACGGGCCGGCGAGCGCGATCCTGGCGCTTGGCTACGCCGGTTGGGCCCCCGGCCAGCTCGAAAATGAAATCCAGGGTAATGGCTGGCTGCATTGTCCGCCGGATTCAGATCTCATCTTCGGCACCGACATTGGCAACAAATACGACAAGGCGCTGAAAAAGATCGGCATCGATCTCGGCATGCTCTCGAGCGAGGCCGGGCACGCCTGATTTTAACGCGCCATCTCAACTTTCGCATTCGGTTGCAGGAGATCGCGGGCGCGCTCGGGTGTCATCGGCTCGCCAAACACAAAGCCCTGAGCGTATTCGCACCCGAGCTGATAAAGCTCGACAGCGTCGGAGTCGGTTTCAGCACCCTCGGCGACTACATCCATGCCGAGATCGTGAGCCAGCGCGATGATCGAACGCAGGATCACCGGCCGCGTGCCTTTAGACGTTGTGCGTACGAAGGACTGATCGATCTTGATCGTGTCGAATGGGAATCGCTGCAGATAAGCAAGCGAGGAATAGCCGGTGCCGAAATCGTCGAGCGCGAGCCCGGCGCCGAGTTCGCGAATCCGTCGCAGCATTTGCGCGGCGTGTTCGGGGTTCTCCATCACGACTGACTCGGTAAGTTCGAGCTTGAGTGATCCTCGCGTCAGCGGTGCGCGGGCCAGCACGGTGCGCAGGTCCTGGATCAGGTCGTGACGCAGCAATTGCCGCGACGACACGTTGACGCTGGCGAACAGCGAATCGCGTGGCCGCAGCGTACGCTGCCAGGTGCTGAGCTGGCGCGCGGTACGTTCGAGAACGAAAAGGCCAAGTTCGACGATGAGGCCAGTCTCCTCGGCGATGGTAATGAATTCGTTGGGCGACAGCCGACCCAAGCGCGGATGATTCCAGCGCGCCAGCGCCTCGAAGCCCGCGACCGCGCGATCGTCGAGCCGTACGATCGGCTGATACAGGATTGTAATTTCATCGCGTTCGATTGCCCGCCGCAGATCGGATTCAAGCGACAACCGATCCGACTTGCGCGCTCGCATGGCGGCCTTGAACACATCGATGCGGTCGCCGCCGAGACGCTTGGCGTGATACATCGCGAGCTCGGCGTCTTTGAGCCGTTCCTCGGCGCGTTGCGGCTCCGAATCGCCGAGTGTCAGTCCAATCGAGCCGGTGAGAAAAATCTCCCGGTCATTGAAGGTGATCGGGGCGCGCAAGGTCCGCCGGACGGTCTCGGCAAGCGCGATGAGGCGCGAGGAGTTGCGCTCCGACAGCACGATGAGCCCGAATTGATCGCCAGACAGACGGGCGAGCGTGTCCTGCGGCTTGATAAGGCGCCCGAGCCGCCGCGCCAGTGTGAGTAGAATTGAATCGGCCAGCGCCATGCCAACCGAGTCGTTGACCTGCTTGAAGCGGTCGATGTCGATCACCATCACCGTGGGACGGATTGTCGAGTTGGCCTTGCCGAAGCTGAGCACCGCTTCAAGCCGATCGAGGAACAGTTCACGGTTAGGCAGGCCGGTGAGATTGTCGTGCACGGCATCGTGCAACAGCCGTTCCTCAACCGTCTTGAATTCGGTCACGTCCGTGAGCGTGCCGACCAGCCTGATAACCTCGCCGTCGGAACCGACAACCGGGCGCGCCCGGAGCGTGAACCAGAGATAATGACCATCAGATGCGCGAACACGAAAATCCTGCGAGACGCGACCGCGCCGTTGCTCAACCACGCCGTCAAGTGTCGCGCGGAAGCGGTCTCGATCGAGCGGATGCAGAACTTCGAGCCAGGTTGCTGCAGCACCGTCGAGCGAGCCGGCTTTTAGACCGAGCATCGCTTCGGCCTCCGGGCTGGTAAACACCCGATCGGCGGAAACGTCCCAGTCCCAGATCATATCGCCGGCGCCGGTTAAAGCGAGTGCGCGCCGCTCGACGTCGGAGACGATACCCTGAGCCATCCCGCCGGCGAACGCGTGCTGCATCACCGTGAAGCCGATCAGCATGACAATAAGGACGAGGCCGCCGAGCAACGCCGGACCAACGATATCGTTGGTGAGAAAGCCCAGCACCGTCAGCGCTGCGCCAAAAACCCAGACCACCAGAAGAAACCAGGTCGGGATCAGCATCACTGCGCGGTCAAAGCCGTGCGTTGAAAGATAGCCGATGAGAACGAATCCGAGCAGGGCGATAAAAAATAGCGATATCCGGGCAATGCCGGAGGCGACCTCAGGCGAGTAAAGCGCCACCGCCACAAGCGCGCCCAGAAAGGCGAGCCAGCCGACGGTAATATGCGCGTAGCGTACGTGCCAGCGGTTGAGGTTCAAATAAGCAAAGAGAAATACCAACAACGTCGCGGCGAGGATCGCTTCGCCCGAAGCCCGCCAGATGCGTTCGGCGCCCAACGATATATCGAAGACCTTGGCCCAGAAGCCAAAGTCGATGCCGATATAAATCAGAACCGCCCAGCCGAGCGCCGCGGCGGCGGGAAACATCACGCTGCCTTTGACGACAAACAGGATGGTCAGGAACAGCGCCAGCAGACCGGCGATGCCAATGACGATGCCGTGGTAGAGCGTCAGCGAGTTGATCTTGTCCTTGAAGGCATCGAGTTCCCACAAATAAAGCTGGGGCAGGTTTGGCGTGCGCAGTTCAGCGACGAAAGTGATCACCGTGCCGGGATCGAGCGTCACGCGAAACACGTCAGCGCTCGGATTATCGAGCCGCTCAGGCGGATCGCCTGAGGACGGCGTGATGTTGACGATGCGCGAGGTGCCGAGATCGGGCCAGATTAGTCCGGACCCGACCATGCGGTAGTGCGGCGCCACGATTAGTCGGTCGATCTGCTCGTCGCCGTCGTTGGCGAGTGCGAACACCGCCCAATTGGTTCCAGCTTCCCGCCCCCGGACTTCGATGCGCCTGGCGATGCCGTCGGGCCCCGGCGCGATCGAAACTTGGACGCGGTCGCCGTCGGTGTGCTGGAACTCCACCGCGTCGGTCAGGTCGATGGCGGCTGCGTCAAGACGGACATTGACCGCCTCGACTGCTGCCGCGCTCGCGATCCCCAGCAGGGCAGCAATCGCAAAGGCCACCAGCGCCGTCGCGGCGCGAACCAATGGCAAGAGACGACCTCCAAAAACTCGGCCGTCGGCGCACGTTGCGTTCCGACGATGAGGAACTCCCCGTTTCACAACTTAGTCGGCTTTACGCCGAATTCGCGGCCCGGTCTGATGCCGAGCGCCCCCTCCCAGCCAAGAGGTCGATGAATAGCCCTTTGCCCCTTGCGGGTGCAACAATTTTCCCGTTTCTTTTCAAAGGGTCAGGTCTTCGCGCAAGCCTTTCTTGTCGGCCATTCTTACGGACCATCCGCGGGTGTGACAACGGCGACCGGCGTCGCTAGTTTATTTATCGAGGAACAGCGCAAATGGCCGCCATCGATCCGGACGAACTGCCGAAGAAGAAGACCACCCACGAGATCGGGCAGGAGCTGGCGCTGCTCTCTGTAAGCGAGCTGACTGACCGGGCAGGACTGCTCAAGAACGAGATTGCGCGGCTTGAAGCGGAAATCGCCAGAAAGCGCGCGTCGCAGACAGCGGCTAATGCGTTCTTCAAGAAATAAAGGGCCGTCGGAGCCACCTAGAGTTAAGCTGAAGAAAGTTTCGACAACCGTCGGCGATTCCTTAACCTTTCGTTAAGCTTTCTCCTTCATTACAGATTTCGTCCAACTTCTGGACATCGAGTGGCTCCTGTCCACTCTGTTTGACGCCTCCCTGTTATCACCTTGAGCCGCCGGCAACGGCGGCTCTTTTTTGTCTCGCGGTCGCCTCAGTCGCTTGCCCGGCAACTATGTCGGCAAGTCGGTCGGTTCGCCTGCTGGACTTGGCGGCTCCGGCAGGCGATGCTGCGGTCGCGTTGTGAGGCGTACCCATGTCCGAAAAACATGCGACCGAGGCTGGCGCGGTTTCTTTCAGCGAGCGGCTGGCGAATTCCCAAGTATTTGCGACCCTCTTTCGCGATGGAATGGCCTTGGTCGAGGAGACCGCCAGCTATCTCGACGGCGCCGGTCGCACGGAATCCAAGAAACTCGAGCGTAGCGCTGCACTAGTTTATGCGACCGAGAGCATGCGGCTTACAACGCGGCTGATGCAACTTGCCTCCTGGCTCCTTTTGCACCGTGCGGTCAAAGAAGGCGAAATGACGTTGGCGCAAGCCAATAAGGAAAAAAGCAAGGTCCGGTTGGCGGCGTGCGACCCGGGCGACGCCAAATCGATCACGCTTCTGCCGGGCAAGCTTCAGGAACTCATCGCGCGCTCGACCAAGCTCCAAGCCGAGGTGCGGCGGCTCGACGCGACGATGCATGCACCGCCGCCGGTGAAGATCGCGGTTGGCAACCCGGTCGAACGGCAACTGGGACTTTTGAAGGCTGCGTTCGAGCGCGACGGGGTCTAGGCGCTCGCTCAGCGCTTCATCTTTCAAGCCGTATAACGCCCGAGGCTAAGATGCCGCGTAGGGCCATCATCCAGCGGCGACGCCGGGTATTCGACGATTTTTTCAAAGTCGACGAGCTTCTGATCGCACAGGAGAAAACTGACGGGACGATCAGTGCGGCACAGAGGCGGCTGGTGTTCGAACGCGGCGATTCAGTTGCCGTCCTGCTTTTTCATGTAGAACGAAAATCGGTCTTACTCGTCGAGCAATTCAGAGCGCCCACCTTGCTCGGGCGCCGCCGCGACGACCCGGCCAGCGCTGACGGCTGGATCGTCGAAACAGTGGCGGGAATGATCGACGGAAACGAAACAGGCGAAGCCGCAGCTATTCGCGAGACTCTCGAAGAGACCGGCTACCAAATTGGAACGTTGCAACCGATCGGCAAGTTCTTCTCTTCGCCCGGCGGCAGCTCCGAGCGCATATTTCTATATTGTGCCGAGGTGCGCGACGCTGACCGGACGGGCAAAGGCGGCGGCATCGACGACGAAGACATCAAAATCGTAGAGGTCCCGATTGACGATCTTTTCGATCGTCTGAGACGTGGCGCAATCGAGGATCCGAAGCTATGGATCACGGCTTACTGGCTGCGCGACCGGTTGAAGGAGCCAGGATCACCGGCAACGGCTTAAGCGGCTACGGGCGCCGACTTTCCGGGCCGCGCGCTACTACGTTTTAAGAAAGCCCGAGAATTTCTTTTGAAAGCGCGACAGCCGCCCACCGCGATCGACGAGATGTTGCTGGCCGCCGGTCCAGGCCGGATGCGACTTCGGATCGACATCGAGATGGAGCGTATCGCCAGATTTGCCCCAGGTGGTGCGGGTGGTGAATTCGGTGCCGTCGGTCATGACGACCTTGACGATATGATAGTCGGGGTGGGTGTCGGATTTCATGGGGTGCCGTTAACCTCTTGCAGCGCCGCCTAGCGCTCGGTGTCTGGGAAAATTTGCGGCTCTATAGCGCGACGGCGTCTATGAGACAAGTCAACCCGGCCATCTTGCCGCACGTTGCCTGTTCGCTGCCCCGGGCGCATTGTCCAAGGAAAGCCGCCACGTGGGCGGCAAAAAGGTGTTGCGGCGTATGAATTTTGATGCCGGAAAGAATACGGCGGCGCTTTCCGCCACTGCATCGCTCGCATCGGTGGTCCCGCCGGTTCAGTCGGCGCTGATCGCAGGCGCGTCGCAGGAAGCAGGAGCGGCGCGCAGGACCAATTTGCGCCCGCTGGCTTCGCTGCTGCCTTACGTCAAACGCTACCGCTGGCGGGTTATCGCTGCGCTCGGAGCCTTGATTCTCGCAGCGTTGACTACGCTCGTCGTGCCGATCGCGGTGCGGCGGATGATCGATTTCGGCTTTACCGCACGCGGCCTGGCGCTGATCGACAGCTATTTCCTGGTCATGATCGGCGTCGGCGGGGTTTTGGCGCTGGCGAGCGCGCTCCGCTACTACCTCGTCACCACGCTCGGCGAGCGCATCGTCGCCGATTTGCGCGGCGACGTGTTCGCGCATGTGACCTCGCTGTCTGCCGCCTTTTTCGACGAGGCGAGAACCGGCGAGGTGATCTCGCGGCTCACCGCCGATACCACGCAGATCAAGGCCGCCGTCGGCAGTTCGGTTTCGGTCGCGTTGCGCAACGTCGTGCTGTTCGTCGGCGCGAGCGTAATGATGGTCGTCAGTAGTCCGCGGCTTTCCCTCTTCGTGCTGGCGGCGATCCCGATCATCGTGCTGCCGCTTTACGCTTTCGGCCGGGCGGTGCGGCGACGTTCGCGGTTTGCGCAGGATACGCTTGCCGATGCCTCGGCTTATGCGGCCGAACTGATCGGCGCCGTGCGCGTTCTGCAGGCCTTCACCAATGAGCCGCTCGGCATCGGGCGGTTTCGCGATGCTGTGGAGCGTGCCTTTACCGCCGCGCGCGCTTCGATCCGCGCCCGCGCCATCCTCACCGCAATCGCGATTTTTCTGGTTTCGGCGAGTGTGATCGTGGTGCTCTGGGTTGGCGCGCAGGACGTGCTTGCGGCCAAGATGACGCCGGGCCGGCTTGGCCAATTCGTGCTCTATGCGGTGTTTGCTGCGGCAGCTCTCGGTTCGCTGTCGGAAACCGGCGGCGAGGTGGCGCAAGCTTCCGGCGCGGCGGAGCGGCTGTTTGAGATTCTGGCGATCAAGCCCGCTATTGCGCGTCCGGCACATCCGCTTGCATTGCCGTTGCCGGCGCGGGGCGAAGTCGCGTTCACCGACGTGCGTTTCTCCTACCCGACGCGGCCAAACGTGTTCGCGCTCGATGGTGTGTCGTTTCACGTTGCGCGGGGCGAGAAAGTCGCGATCGTCGGCCCTTCGGGAGCCGGCAAAAGCACGATTTTTCATTTGCTGTTGCGCTTCTACGATCCCATAGCCGGAAGCGTCGCACTTGACGGTATGCGGCTCGCCGATCTCGATCCGGCGGAGCTGCGGGCGCGGATTGCGTTGGTGCCGCAGGACAGCGTTATGTTCGCAAGCTCGGTGGGCGACAATATTCGCTTCGGCCGGCCGGATGCGTCCGACGCCGAGGTCGCGCGCGCAGCCGAACACGCGCATGCCGCTTCGTTTATCGCGGCGCTGCCAGCAGGAATGGAAACGCAAGTTGGCGAGCGCGGCGTTACGCTCTCGGGCGGACAACGGCAGCGGATTGCGATCGCGCGCGCAGTCTTGCGCGATGCGCCGCTGTTGCTGCTCGACGAAGCGACCTCGTCGCTCGACGCCGAAAGCGAGACCCAGATTGCTGCGGCGCTTGCGGAGTTGATGCGTGAGCGCACCACGATTGTCATTGCTCATCGGCTGGCGACGGTGTTGTCGTGCGACCGCATTCTGGTGCTCGACCAGGGCCGCATTGTCGAGCAGGGTACGCATCAAACGCTGGCCGCGGCCGGCGGGCTCTATGCGCGGCTGGCGAAGCTGCAATTTCAAACTGGCTAGCGCCGGAAAAATCACGGCCGCCAGCTCATGCGGTGAACGGGCTTGCCGGAAATCGGATTGACGCTCGCGCCGCTGATCGAAAATCCGTGCTTGCCGTAAAACGCAATGGCGCGGGCGTTGTCGGTGTTGACGTCGAGATCGAGGCCTCTCGGCGACAGCCGCTTGGCTTCGTCGAGGAGGGCCGCGCCGACGCCGGACGCCCAACGCCCGGCCGCGACCACGATCTGATCGAGGTATCCCGTCCGCGGATCGACCGTTACAAAGCCGATCATTTCGCCGGCGGCGTCGGCGATCATGATGTCCGCCGACGGCACCAGCTCGTGGCGCCAGCGCGCCCGCCACCAGTCGAGCCGATTGGCGAAATCAAGCAGCGGATAGGCGGTCTGCCAGGTCCGCAGCCACAGCGCGATCGCATCGTCTTCGTCGCGCGGCTCGTAGCGGCGCAGCACAAAACCGCGATCGTGCGTCGTCCCGTTCACCGTGCACCGTGCGTCGCACCTCGCCGCACGCGCTACTTTTCCGTCAGCTTCAGCTCGATGCGGCGATTGCGGCTGAAGGCTTCCTCGGTAGTGCCGGGATCGATCGGCTGAAACTCGCCGAAGCCCGCGGCGACCAGACGCTGCGGCGAAATTCCCTTGCTGATCAGATATTGCACCACCGAAATCGCCCGCGCCGCCGAGAGTTCCCAGTTCGACTTGAACGGCGACGTCGCCGACAATTGCCGCGTGTCGGTATGGCCATCGACGCGCAGCACCCAATCGATGTCGGACGGAATTTGCTTTTCGAGCTCGGCAAGCGCCATGGCGAGCTTGTCGAGCTCGACGCGGCCTTCCGGGCGCAGCACCGCGGCGCCGCTGTCGAAAAACACCTCGGACTGGAACACGAAGCGGTCGCCGACCACGCGAATGTCGGGCCGGTTGCCGAGAATTTCGCGGAGCTTGCCGAAGAAGTCCGACCGGTAGCGCGACAGTTCCTGCACCCGCCGCGCCAAAGCCACGTTCAGGCGCTGGCCGAGATCGGCAATGTGAATCTGGGCGTCCTTCTCGTTCTGCTCGGAAGCGCCGAGCGCCTGTTCGAGCGCCGCGATCTGGCGGCGGAGTGCGCCGATCTGCTGATTGAGGATCGCGATCTGCGCCACCGCTCGCGCAGTCGCCTCCTTCTCCATGTCGAGTTGCGATGAGAGCTTGCCGACCGCGGCCTTGCCGGCGTCGGCATTCTTCGCGGCGCTCTGGGCGCCTTCGGCGGCGCCGCGCAGCCGGTCGCGCTCGCCTTCGGCGGCCGACAGCGATGCGCGCAGTTGCGAGACCTCGTCTTCGAGGCTGGTCTTGCCGGTCTGCTCCAGCGAGAGGAGCTGCGACAGCCGCGAAATCTGCGCGTTCAATCGCGCCAGCGCGGTATCCTTGCCGGCGATTTGCTGCGACAGGAAGAACTGCGCCACCATGAACACGGTGAGCAGAAAGATGATCGACAGGATCAGCGTCGACAGCGCGTCGACGAAGCCCGGCCAGTAATTCATGCCGCTGTCGCGGCTGCGGGAAAGCGCCATCTGTTTCGCGCCTAGTTCACGTTTGCGCCCGGCTCAAGTTATCTGTCGACGGTCTCGCGCGACAGCATCTCCATGAAGCGGCGGATGTCGGCGTTAAGCTTGGCTTGCGCGTCCGCCCAGTCGCGGATCATCTGCTGTTCCGAGCGCATGTGCTGCACGAGGCCCTGGATCGCTTCGGCGAGGTTTGCCATCGCCGCAGTGGTCGCCTTGCCCGATGCGGCGTCGCCGATCGAATTGCGCAGCCGCTCGATGGCGTCGAGCAGCGCCACGGGCAGCGCACCACCCGGAGCGGCCGCACCGAGTTCCTGCACCGTCGTCGCCAGCCAGTCTTCGAGGTTGGTGTAGAAGCGGTTCTGCGCCTGGCTCGTCTGCAGGTCGAGAAAGCCGAGGATCAGCGAGCCGGCGAGCCCGAACAGCGACGACGAGAACGAGATACCCATGCCGCCAAGCGGCGCCGCGAGCCCCTCCTTGAGGGCGTTGAACACGGTGTCGGCGTCGCCGCCGACATTGAGGTTGTTGATGATGCCGCCGACCGAGCCGACCGTCGCGATCAGGCCCCAGAAAGTGCCAAGGAGGCCGAGAAAGACGAGGAGCCCGGTCAGATAGCGCGAAATGTCGCGCGCCTCGTCGAGCCGGGTGCCGAGCGAATTGAGGAACGCGCGCATGGTCTGCGCCGAAATCGACACCCGGTCGGCGCGCTCGCCGCCGAGAATGGCCGCCATCGGCGCCAGCAGTTTCGGTTCCCGCTTCCTCGCCAGCGCCGGATCGGAGCGGCGGAAGCTGTTGACCCAGGAGACTTCCGGGAACAGCCGGATCACCCGGGCAAACGACAGGATGATGCCGATCAACAGCACGCAGAAGATCAGGCCGTTGAGCCACGGATTGGCCATGAACGCGGTGAGGATCTGACGCTGCAGCACGAAGCCAATCAGCCCGCACAGGATCAGAAACACCAGCATCCGGATCAGAAAGATGCGGGGCGAGGACAGCTTGGCTGGGTCGAGGTTGTTATTCGCCATCGGCCTTTAACTTAGCGCCCGGTACCTGATCCAATATGGCATAGGCGCGGTCGAAGAAAAATGCACGATTCGCCGTTTTTATATACGATTCGCCGCGCTTTACGCTGGATTGCTTCGTCGCTGCCCTCATCGCAATGACGGCCAAACCCGCCGCTCGTCATTGCGAGCGTACCCGAAGCAATCCAGGCACTTTCGACCTGCCGCACCATTTGCGGCACGGTGATGGCGCCTCCGAACCGCGCCATTAAGCTTTACAGGGCCGCCGGCTGCCGCGCCGCTTCCTTGCCGGCCTCCCGCAACAGCCGCAGCAGCTCGTGGTGCATGGTGTCGTTGCCTGCGGCGATCTGGCTCTTGGTCATGATGCCGTCGCCGCCGTCGAGATCGGTAACGAAGCCGCCGGCTTCGCGCACCAGGATCATCCCCGCGGCCATGTCCCACGGCGACAGGTCGCGCTCCCAGTACGCATCGAACCGGCCGGCGGCGATCCAGGCAAGGTCGAGGCTCGCGGCGCCGAACCGGCGCAGCCCGGCGAAATGCTTTTGCGCCGCGGCGATTTCCGCCCGCGCCAGTTCGAGGTCGCCGCGGCCGGTGTGCGGAAGCCCGCAGGCGACGACCGCTTCGTCGAGGCGTTTGCGGGCAGCGACGCGAATACGCCGGTCGTTGAGGAAAGCGCCCTTGCCGCGCTCGGCGACGAACAGGTCGTCGTTGGCCGGATTGTAGGTGACGCCGGCGACGATGGCGCCGTTTCGCTCCAGCGCAATCGAGACCGCAAAGTGCGGAATGCCGTGCAGGAAATTGGTGGTGCCGTCGAGCGGATCGACAATCCAGCGGTGGCTCTTGTCGGCGCCGGGAAATGCGCCGCCTTCTTCGCCGAGGAAGCCGTAATCCGGCCGCGCCTTGGCGAGATCCTCGCGCACGATCGCTTCGGCCTTGCGGTCGGCGGCGGTGACGAAATTGCGCGGGCCTTTCAGCGACACCTGCAGGTTCTCGACCTCGCCGAGATCGCGCTTGAGGCTCCTCCCGGCGCGGTACGCCGCCTTGATCATGACGTTAAGCGTTGCGGAATGGGGCATGGCGGCCTGCGGTACGGTGCAACGCGCGTCGGCGTCAAGCTAAGTCTTTTGTCAGTGCCGGGGCGTGCGGCATTTCTTCCGTCGCCCTTCGAGGCTCGGCGCTGTGCGCCGAGTACCTCAGGGTGACGGGCAGCAGTGAGTGTTCCCGCGGCGCAGATGCGCCCGAGTTTTGCGAAAATGTAGGGGAGTTAGCTGCGAACGCGGCGTGACCCACCTGCTGAGCGGTGGGTTTCGCTTCGCTCTACCCACCCTACGAAGCGCAATGACGAAAGAAAAAAGGAAGCGGAACGCCGACAGACGTGTTCAGCCAACCTCCGCGCCTTACGGGCGCGGCGCGCGCCCTTGTCTCTTTCCCCTCTCCCGCTTGCGGGGGAGGGTAGGGAGGGGGCACGCTCGCCTATCGGCGTTCCACCACGGCTCTTACCGTCAGGGCTTTCGGCCCTTGGGCGCAGCTCCAGGCCAGGCTTCCTGGGACGCGGCAGGACGTTCGATCCTGTAAGCTCGCTCCAACCGGGGAGCAAAGATCTTGCGTTCTTCCACGGGCGTTACCCGCGCCCGCCTGTCCCAGTCCAGGGAACGCACCTCCCGGACCGGTCGTAGTGCCGGTCAGCATGATGCCCGAAGCTGCCCGGGTGCGGAGTGTATCGTTCCGCGCGCGGGCACCGCACTCGCTCCACCTCTCGGAATACCTTCGCGACAGGCGTCCTTGGTGAGCGAGATTCGTTGCACCTTGTATCTAAAGTGGGGACCGATGTCAATAACATTGTCACTGTATCAGCGAATTCGACTTCTTCCATTTGGCGTTCGACCCATTCGCCATTTAATGCTGCCGGTAACAATTTCCGCGAGGATAAGCCATGAAGCTCCATTACTATCCTGAGACGGACAGCCTCTATATCGAGCTTCAGAGCACGCCGGGTGCGGAGGCACGCGAAATTGTCGAGGGCCTGGTCGTCGATTTTGATGCCGATGGCAATGTGGTCGGTCTCGACATCGACCACGCCTCCCGCAAGCTCGATCTATCAAGGATTGAGACTATTGCGCTTCCGCCGGTCAGTGCAGCCGAGTGATGCCGCGCGAACATCGGATCGTGGCCTGACAATAATCTCGTAATCGCTTCCGCCGCGAAGCGTGCTGCACGATGCCTCCGGTGAGGAGGATCGTGCGCCTTTTCATGTTTCTGTTTGACTCACATATAGCTTGGCGGTTATACGTCAATCCATAGCCAGCGGGTTATTGATCCCAGATGCCGAACACTCACGATGTGCTGTTTCGAACGCTCGCCGATCCGACGCGGCGGGCGATCTTCGAGCGGTTGTGCCGCGACGGCGAGCAGACCGTCGGGGCACTGACGGCGCGGGCCGGGGTCTCGCAGCCGGCGGTCTCGAAACATCTCGGAGTGCTGCGGAAGGCCGGGCTGGTGCGCGACCGCCACGAAGGCCGCCAGACCCACTACAGCGCGCAGCTCCGCGCGCTCGCCCCGCTGATCGACTGGACCAGCCAGATGACCGGGTTCTGGCAGCGCAAGTTCGACGCCCTCGAAGATCTGCTCAAAAGGATGGACCAATGAACAAACCAGCGGGCGAAACGCTCTCCGTCGTCGTCGAACGGGAACTGCCTTATCCGCCGGAAAAGCTCTGGCGCGCGCTCACGCAGCCGCACCTGATCGCGGAATGGCTGATGAAGAACGACTTCGCGCCGGTCGTCGGTCACCAGTTCAGCCTGCGCATGGATCCGCAGCCGAACTGGAACGGCGTCATCGACTGTCAGGTCCTCGTCGTCGAGCCGAACAAAACGCTGTCCTACTCGTGGGGCGCGCTCGGTCTTGAGAGTGCCGTGACATTCACGCTCACCCCGACGCCCACGGGGACGCATCTGCGCATGGAGCAGACCGGCTTCCGGCCCGACCAGCCGCAGAACTACCAGGGCGCCAAATACGGCTGGCAGAAGTTCTTCGCCAACCTGGAGCAGGTGTTGGCGCGCGTTGAGTAAAACCAGCCCCCGGATTCCTCATCCTGAGGCGCGAGCGCTAGCGAGCCTCGAAGGATGTGGCCCGTGTGCCTGAGCGGCATCCTTCGAGGCCCGCGCTTTTGCGCGGGCACCTCAGGATGAGGGAACGTTTTCACAGGAGGCCCCATTGAACTGGAACAAATGGATTCGGCAAATCCACCGCTGGCTGTCGATCATCTTTACGCTCACCGTCGCCGCCAACTTCATTGCCATGGCGCTGGGGAAGCCGCCCTCATGGCTGGTCTATTCGCCGCTGCCGTTTCTCTTCCTGCTGATGTTCAGCGGTCTCTACATGTTCGTGCTGCCGTATGCCGCCAAGCGGCGCAGCGGGTGACGCGCCGGCTGATAGGCGCGAACGCCGCCCATACCCGTAGGGCGGGTTAGCCGAAGGCGTAACCCGCCTTTTCCTCGCAGTGGCAAGAACAAGATGGCGGATTACGCTTCGCTAATCCGCCCTACGAGCTGCCGTATGCCGCCAAGTGGCGCAGGGCCCGCGCGTAGCCCGGATTGAACGAATTGAAATCCGGGTAAGGCCGGGCCAGCTATTTTGGCGAGCGGTCCGGAAGCCAACGTTCTCGGTAACCTTTCAACTCACGCTCATAATACTGCACGTAACTTTCCAGGGCACCTCGTCGGGGTTGGTCACTTGGCGCCTTCGCGAGCATGCGGCGCCATTCAAGAAGTCCCCCGGCGAGTTGCTCCATTATGTATTGCGGCGCGTTTATCTGCGATGGCCGCATGCGCTGAGGAAACACACCCATGATGACGTAAGGTATACGGCCACCCGACCCATAGACGTCACGTTGCGCCGCCCACAGCCCCACTGGGAGCGGCTTTCCGAAATGCTTGCCGAGCATCCGCTCGACAACGGCGGCGGCCTCGACCGAAGTAACCGGCATCAATGTGCCCACGTAAGCGCGTGCGCCGCCGAACATGAAATTCTGGGCAAGGCGGTGCCATGACACACAGGCATTGTTGATAACGATCGGCGTGTTTTCATGAGCTAGGGAACGAGGCAATGCGAGAAGGTTGCCATCGGCCATTGCCAAGGCTGCCGATCCTGAAACTCTCGGCACCGTGTCCTTTTTGACTGGCTCCAGCTCGGGCTCGCCACGTATGAGCTCCGTGAACGTGCGGATGGCTTTGCCGATATAGAGCTTTTTCCTTTCTGCCGGATTATTCAAATCCACACCGTCCAACGAGATGAAGCGCATGAACTGGGTGACATTGAGCAAGTCTTTCAAGTTGGTTCGACCGATACCCAAAGCAATATCGACAACTAGGGTCCGCTGATAACCCTCGCTATCCTCGTATTCATATGTCCAGCGGTAGCCGGAAACGTCTCCGCAATGGGTTGCGATCAGCAATAAGTCATAGGGAAATAACTCGATCATTTCGCTGATCGACGTTACATCCGCCGCAAGGCCTTCGTATTTTCTCAAATAAATGCCGTATGGACGAAGCAGAGATACGGCAGCATCAATCTCCGGTGCAGGCGCTGTCTGCGGGTTGACAAGAGTTGCGACACGAGTACCGGGACTTTTCGGCTGCTCTGTGGAAAGGCCGTTTACGATGGCAATGCCAAGAGCGGGATAAGTGAGCAGGTGCGTGGACGGAACTTCCGGAAAGGCGAAGCCCAGCGGCAACTCGTGCGTAATGAACGTGATTGATCCGCCATGCGGCACCGGTATCTGTCCGGCGAGTTCTCTGATTTCTCGGCGCAGACTTGCCAGCGTGTCGCTGACAGATTGTTCCCGGTTGTCGTTGATCCCATAAAGCCGTTCAAGAATTTGTTCGGCTCGCTCATTTTCGGTCTTTGGGATAAGGTGAAGACCTGCGCCCGTCGCAAATGCTAAATTCGCCGCTATTACCTGAGCAAGTTCGTTGCCCTCTTCGCATACGATGAGATGGTCACCTTTAGGCGGAATAGAGTCGGCCAGCGATGAATCGTCCGTAAAGATAATTGGACGTTGGGCACGTAGTGCCTTGAGTAGACCGACGCCGATGCGGTCTTTGCCCCACGCCAATGGGTCTTTATCGAAAGTTTTAATTGGAAGTGGAAGCGAGGAAATGTCATCGGCGGTTCGAACATGAATTGTTTTCTGTGCTGGAATACCAACCGAGAGGGCCGCCGATGTGATGTCGCCGAGGGCCGCAAAAATGAAGTGCTTGGCTTTTGATCGCGCGAGCGCGTTCGTGCAGCGGATGACTTCGGCATCACGGTCTGGTCGTGTCAATCGTGGTTGCTCGAGGATTGGCAGATACTTTCCGGGCACCGCCAAGACGCACGAAAGCTGGGCAGCGAGATGCGCATCATCGGCAATGATCGCCGCTTCGGAAATCTCTGGGCATTTAACGGTCACAGGCGACTCACCAGCGCAAAATCAACCTAAGTAAAGGTCGTTAAATAATCTGAGTCGACCCGGCTGGAAGTGTGGCAAATCTGGGTATGGGGAAGAATGCGACGATAAGCACAACGAAGAGCAAGAGCCGCGCGCTGACTAATGCAGGTGCCGCAGCTTATCGGGATTTCGCACCACATAGATTGCGGCGATCTTGCCGTGCTCGATTTCAAGCGCAGTCGTTTGGAGTTCGCCGTCGGCCTCCAGCGTGATGAAACCGGGCAAGCCGTTGACGAAGCCGGTGCGCACGAGTTTCGAGGGGTTCCGCCGGAACAGCGTGGCCAGAAACTCGCTGATCTTCATGACGGCGTCGAAGCCGACGACAGGCTCGAGCGATGCCGGCCGCTTGCCGCCGCCGTCGGCGTGGACGCTGACGTCGGCCGCCAGCATCGCGCCGAGTGCTGTCATGTCGCCGTTGCGCGATGCGGTGAAGAATGCCTCGGCAAGCTCCAGGCCGTGTTGCCTGTCGACCGCAAAGCGTGGTCTCGCCTCGCGGACATGAGTGCGCGCCCGCTCCGCGAGCTTGCGGCAAGCCGCCGGATCGCGGCCGATGGTGGCAGCGACTTCCTCGAATTCCAGGGCGAACACGTCGTGCAGCAGGAACGCCGCCCGCTCGAGCGGGGACAGCCGTTCGAGCGCCAGCATCAGCGGCAGGGTGACGTCCTCCTCGGCCTCGTCTTCGAGGACCGGATCGGGAAGCCATGGGCCGAGATAGGTTTCGCGCTGGCGCCGCGCTGATTTGAGCTGATCGAGACAGAGCCGCGTGACCGTGCGGCGCAGGAATGCTTCCGGTTCACGCACCTCGCTGCGGTCGGCCCTCATCCAGCGGATGAAGGCCTCCTGCACGATATCCTCGGCGTCGGCCACGGAGCCGAGCATGCGGTAAGCGACCCGCATGAGCTTGGGACGCAGCGGATCGAAACTCGCCGCTGCGTCGTGATCCCTTGGCTGACGCTCGCCGTCACGCGGCGGCCCTTTCGACTGACTTGTCGACGGCGTTGTTGACGGCTTTGTCGACGGCTTGGGCCGCGATGGACTTTGCTTGCGCCGGATCAACAAACTGGCGGAAGCCGACGGCGATGCGGTTCCAGCCGTTGATGATATTGATCATCAGGGTGAGCTTGACCTGCTCCGCCTCGCTGAACTCCGCCTTCAGGGCTTCGCGGGCGCCTTCCAGCTGGTGCCCTTCGGAGAGCCGCGTCAGCGCCTCGGTCCAGCCGAGCGCGGCGCGTTCGCGGCCGGTGTAGCAGGGCGCCTCGCGCCAGGCCGAGAGCAGGTAGATGCGCTGCTCGGTCTCGCCCTTCTCACGCGCTTCCGCCGCATGCATATTGATGCAATTGGCGCAGCCGTTGATCTGGGAGGCACGGATTTCCACGAGCCGGACGAGGGCCGGTTCCAGGCTCGAGGCGATGGCGACCGATGTGGCGGTCCACTTCTTCATCAGTTCCGGGGCCGCGGCAAAGAGATCGTTGGCGTTCATGGTTCGGTTCCTTCTGTTGGGTTCCGACATCATGACGAGCGGGAAAGTGCCGGTGTGACATGCAGGCCGAAAATTCTTAGGTATGTCGTCAGTCCCGCCGGGCAACGCCAGTGTGCAATACGCGATGACCAAATACATTCTTGGCTTTTCGATGCTCGCTGTTGTCGCGGCAGCGGACTTAGGCCACGCCGCCGAAGGGGCCGCCGCGGCCAAGCCAGCTCTCACCAGGAACGATTGCGAAGCTGCAATCCGGAAGCTCGATGCATCGGAAGCCCAAGGGGAGGAGCGCCTCGCCGAGAAGCAGGAGGTGATCGACCAATGCCTTGGCGAGTATCAGCACGATAAGACGGTCGCGAAGCTCGTAAAGGAGTGCGCGAGATACGAGGAGCAAGCCGGTCGTGAAGCAGCAGTTCGTCGCCGACTGCCAGCTGGCTGCCTTCAATTACGCCAACGCCTTGCGCGCTCTGAAAGCAGAGTACGGGAAGTAGCACCTGACGGGCTAGCGACAACAATCCTAAAGAAAGCGACACCACCATGAAGAAGAGCGCCAGCGCCGCGACGAAAGCAAAAGAGGGCGCCTCTGCCTCCCGGCTGATCGACGGGAGGATCAAGGAGCTGGGCGATTGGCGGGGTGAGACGCTTGCGCGGGTCCGCGCTCTCATCAAAGAGGCCTGCCCCGGCGTGGTCGAGGAATGGAAGTGGCGAGGGGTTCCGGTGTGGGAGCACGGCGGCATCATCTGCACCGGCGAGACCTACAAGGCGGTCGTGAAGCTGACCTTCGCCAACGGCGCCTCGCTTATGGACCCTTCAGGCCTGTTCAACTCCAGCCTCGAAGGTAATATGCGGCGCGCGATCGATATCCATGAGGGCGACAAGATCAACGAGCGTGCGCTGAAAACTCTGGTCCGCGCCGCCGCCGACTACAATCATACCAAAAAGCAGAAGAAAGCGCCCGCGGGCAAGTGAACCCGCGCGCCTACCAAAAGCCGGGGAAAAAGAACGGCGGCCAGTGGTTGAAAGTGCAATATTGGTCCTGAACGTAAGTACATCCGTAGGTTTGGTAAGAGCTGAAATAGCCGTGGCTTGGCCGGTATAATCCGTTGCCGCCATACGGCAGATAATAATTGGGGCGCGCGTCGGGCTGATAGTAATTGCCCCACAAGTAATATCCGGCTCGTTCGACGCGAACGTTCGCCGAAGCGGCTGCTTGCAGCGCGCCGGTCGCCATTGTGGGCATCGCTGACGGCCGATCGAGCGCACTTACCGTCAGCGCTGCCGTGATTGCGAACAATAAAACACCTTTACGCATCGCTTGCTCCTCATCAGTGCCGGATAGAAGCGCGAACCAAAAAATCACCGCGAAGCCGATTCGGCCGGACTTTTTCCGATCTTGCATAGCGCCAACTGCTTAACGACAGCTTTGCAAACGCAATTGGGCGAAAACGGTCGCCACCGCCGCCACGCGGTTTGATACACTATCCGCCTGGCGATCCTTCTCGCCGCTATGAACAACCCCAAGTCCGGAGAGGAACCATGCCCGACGCTCAGTCGAAGACCATAAACTTCATCAATCCCCCCGAGCTTTCGGCGCCACCCGGCTATTCGCACGTGGCGGAAATCCGCGGCGGGCGGATCGTCTACATTGCCGGGCAGGTGGCGCTCGATCGGCAGGGCAAGCTTGTCGGCAAGGGCGATTTCGAGGCGCAGGCCGATCAGGTCTTTCGTAACCTCACGGCGGCACTCGCCGCGGTCGGGTGCACGCCGGGCAATATCGCCAAGCTGACGATCTTCATGCGTGACGCAAACCAGCTGGCATCGTTCCGCAAAGCGCGAGACCGGTTTCTCGGCGGCCTGACACCGCCGGCGAGCACGCTGATTGAGGTATCAAGGCTGGCGATGGAAGATTTTCTGATCGAGATCGAGGCCGTCGCCGTCGCGAATTAATCTCCGGCCGGCTTGGTCATTTGGCGTAGCCCTGCGACCGCAGCCAGTCGATGCGGCCGGTGCCGTTGAGCCACTCGTCGGCTTCGGCTTTGCTTTTGAAGCCTTTGATGTAGCGGACCTCGGCGCCGGGATAGCTGGCTTCGAATTGCCAGTCATCCTCGGCGATCCGCTTGATTTTGAAAGTAACGCGAATCTTGGCAGCTTTGCTCATACGGCAACATAGTCCCGGATTACGACGCGGCCTAGCCGTTTTTCGGCGCGCCCTCACTACCCCAGGCGCACGCCTCTAACAACGCTCCCCCGACGATTAGACCGCGGCGGTGAGCCGCAAGTGGGCAAGCGGTTAGAGGCCCGGCGCACCGCCTATTTGGACACAATCGACACAATCTTTTTCGTCTGACGATCGATGATCAGCACCTCGCCCTGCAGCAGCGCATAGGAGTACGACCTTATCGCCGGAACCTTTTTGCGGAGCTTATGAACGAACGGCAGCAAACGCATGGTGTCCGGAACCGTCTCGCCGACGTGCAAACCCGCAGGCACTGACGTCCGGGTCGCCTCTTTGCCAAGCCTGCGCCAAATCTCCGATCGTTGTCGTGAGGTTAGCGATAGCTCGGTTTGCGCGTAGACGCTTGTAGAGCAACACAACAAGATGGTGGTGCACAGTGCGATCGTTGAAGCGTTCAGCTTGAGCGACATCATTCTTCTCCTGACCCGCCTCCGCATTTCGAAGCCACCAGTATGCCGCGTTCGGCCGAGGCAACGAAGGACGCGTTGCGCGGCCAACCTTATAAATACCCCGTGCCCGCTTCCGCGGCGAAGCGGGCCGGTTCGCCTTCCCAGACGATGCGAGCGTGTTCGAGGACGTAGACGCGGTCGGCGTGCGGCAGCGCGAAGGTGACGTTCTGCTCGCCAAGGAGCAGCGTGATGTCGGTGCTCAGCCGCAAACTTTCCAGCGCCTTGGACAGTTGCTCAAGGATAACCGGCGCGAGCCCGAGCGTCGGCTCGTCGAGGATCAGGAGTTTCGGTTTCATCATCAGCGCGCGCGCAATGGTCAGCATCTGCTGCTCGCCGCCGGACAGCGTGCCGGCCGCCTGCTTCTGGCGCTCGCGCAGGATCGGAAACAGCTCGAACAGCCAGCCAATCTGCTTGGTGCTCTCGGCGGGCGGCAGATGCTGGCCGCCGAGATCGAGGTTCTCGCGCACCGTCATGTCGGTGAACAATTCGCGGCCTTCGGGGCATTGCACGATGCCGCCGCGGGCGATCGCGGCGGCGCTCGCGTTGCGCAGCGTCGCACCCTCGCGGCGGATATCGCCGGCATAGGGGACGAGGCCCGAGATGGCGTTGAACAACGTGGTCTTGCCGGCGCCGTTTAATCCGACGACAGAGACGAATTCGCCGCCGTGGACGTGGATCGAGACGTCCTGGAGCGCCTGCGCCTTGCCGTATTGCACGCTGACCTTGTCGACGGCGAGAAACGGCCTCGCGGCATCGCGGAACGAGGCCTCCGGCCGCGCCGCGGTCTCGATGCTGCCGCCGAGATAGACGCGGCGGACTTTCTCGTCGCGCATCACCTCTTCGGCCGTGCCTTCGGCGATGCGTTCGCCGATATACATGGCGATGACCCGGTCGACGAGGCGGGCGACGCTCTTCACATTATGATCGACGAGGAGCACGGCGCGGCCATCGTCGCGCAATTCGCAGATCAGATCGGAAAACGCTTCAGTCTCCTTCGCGGTCAGGCCGGCGAATGGCTCGTCGATCAGCAGCACCTGCGGATCGCGGGCGATCGCCTTGGCGATTTCGATCTTGCGCAGATCGGCGAACGGCAGCGTCGCCGGACGGCGGTCGAGCACGGTGTCCAGGCCGACCCGCTTGGCGATGGCGCGGGCACGGGCTTCGGTCTGCGGATCGACGAACAACCGGGTGAGCTTGTCGGGCAGCAGCGCGAGCTCGATGTTCTCCAGCACCGTCTGCCGGTGCAGCGGGCGCGAATGCTGGAACACGATGCCGGCGCCCAGCCGCGCGATCTTGTGCGACGGCCAGCCGGCGACGTCGGTGCCGCCGATGCGGACCGCGCCGGCATCGGGGCGCTCGATCCCCATGATGAGCTTCATCACCGTCGATTTGCCGGAGCCGTTCGGGCCGATCAGGCCAAGGATTTTGCCGGCGTGGACAGTGAGCGCCATGTCCTTGACGGCGACCAGGCCGCCATAGCGCTTGGTGAGGCCGCTGACGTCGAGAAGGGCAGCGGCCGGATCGGTCACGCGTTTTCCTTCGTGCGCGTGATGAGGCCGAAGAAGCCGCTCGGGAAGAACAGCACCACGCCGAGCGCCAACGCAAATACGATGAAGTTCGAGAGGTCGCCGAGCGGGCGCAAGAGTTCGCTCATGGCAATCAGAAAGATCGCGCCGAGCACGGCGCCGAGGATGGTGCGGCGGCCGCCGATCACCGCGGCGATGATGATCTGCACGCCGACGGTGATGTCGACCAGCGTCGTGACCGAGGCGGTGCCGAGATAGAAGATCAGCAGCGCGCCGGCGAGGCCGGAGAAGAAGGCACTGATGATGAAAGCGGCAAGCTTGTGCTTCACTACGTTGAAGCCGAGCGCGCCGGCCTGTATCGCATCTTGGCCGCTCGCCTGGAGGATCAGTCCCACTGGGGAGCGCGCCAGCGAGAACAGGATCGCGCCGCTAATGGCCATGAACCACAGTGCGATCTCGTAGTTCACTTTGTCGCTGATCGAGATCACGTCGGGCACGGTGAGGCCGATCTCGCCGCCCGTCAGCCCGGCGGCGACGACGATGAAGTTCTGCAGCATCAGTACGGCGACGAGCGTGGTCAACCCGAAATAGGGTCCGCGCACGCGCAGCGCCGGCAGCGCCAGCACCACGCCGCCGACCACGGCGGCGAGCGCGCCGGCGACGAGGCAGAGCCAGATCGGCGGCTGGTACAAATTATCGAGGATGCCCGCGGTATAGGCGCCGACGCCGATCAGGAAGGTCGGTCCGAAATTGACTTCGCCGGCGAAGCCGAAGAGGAGATCCCAAGCCATCGCGAACACGCCGAAATAGTACGCGACGGTGAGGAGGCCGAGAATGTAGCCCGAGACGCCGAGCGGCAGGAACGACGCCAGCACCACGACGCCGAGCGAAATCAGCAGCACGCGTGCGGTGGAGAGCGAATGCATCTAGCGGCGTCCCAGCAGCCCGCGCGGGCTCACATAAATCACCGCCACCAGGAGCAGGAGCGCGGGGATGGTGCGGTAGGCCGGCGAGATCAGATAGGCGGTGATGGTTTCCAGATAACCTACCACGTAGGCGGCAATGAGCGCGCCCGAGACGCTGCCCAGGCCGCCCAGCACGACAATGGCAAACGCGCTCGCGGTTAAAGGTCCGACGCTATAGGACGAGACACCGAGGAACATGCCGAGCAGCACGCCGGCGATGCCGGCAAGGATGCCGTAGATCGCCCAGATGGCGATGTAGACCTGCGAGAGTTCGACGCCGAGCAGCGTTACGCCGCGCGGATTCATCGACGCGGCCAGCAGCACCTTGCCGGCGCGGGTCCGGTTGACCAGGAGCCAAAGGAGCCCGATCGCGAGCCAGCACACCACTGCGGTGAAGATTTCGTTGGCGGGGGTGCGGACGCCGACAATCGAGACCACGCCGGCAACGATCGGCGTCACGGTCTTGGCGTTATTGGTGTAGAGATACGCAATCAGCTCCTGGATCATGATGCCCCAGAGCAGCGTCGCGGTCAGGATAAAGATTTCCTTCTCTTCCTCCCGGATCTTGCGCGAGGCCTGCAGGGGCCGCACCACCACGAAATAGGTGACGAGGGCGGCAACAAATCCGGTCGCCACCCCGATCGCCGCGCCGGCATAGGCGCCGACGTGCAAATCGTTGCCGGCGGCCCAGGCGGCGACGACAGCGGTGACCATCAGCGCGCCATGGGAGAGGTTGAGGACGCCGGAAACGCCGAAGATCAGGGCAAATCCGGTCGCGCCGAGCGCGTACAGCGAACTGATCGCAAAACCGTCGATCAGGATCTGCCAGAACAGCATCGGGCCCATCCAGACAATCTTCCGGCCCGCGGGTGCGGGCCGGAGAGAACGCGAACGGGCGGCCGATCAGCTTTGATCAATTGGCCGCGCCGAGCTTGATGAAGTTCGGAAATTTCAGCTTGCCGTTGGCGACATTGGCCGGCCACAAATTGACCTGCTTGCCGTTCTGCCATTGCAGCATCAGGCCGGTGATGGTGCCGGGGCCGATTTTGAGCGCGTGCGGATTGGGTGAATCTTTGCCCTTGAATTGCACACGACCGATGGTGCCGACATAGTCGGTCTTCTCCAGCGCCTCGACGAGTTTGTCGGAGTCGTTGGAGCCGGCGCGCTTGAACGCGTCGGCGAGATAATAGACCTCGTCGTAGGCGGTGTAGCCGCAATACGACGGGAAATTGCCGAAGCGCTTCTTGAAGGCAGCGACGAACGGCAGCGTCTTTGGCGTGACCGCCACGTCGGGTCCGGAGAAGGCCTGGTAGAGTACGCCCTCGACCGCGCCGTTGGTGTCCTGCCAGAAGCTGGAATTGGAAGCTTGCGAGGACACGCCGAACATCGGGATCGGTACTTCCTGCTGCTTCCACTGCACCGTCGGCTGCACGCCGACATGCGAGATGCCGGTGATCATCACGTCGGGCTTCTGGCCCTCGATCTTGTTGAAGATCGGGGTGAAGTCGGTGGTGTCCGGCGAGACGCGGATGTGATCGAGCACCTTGAGGCCGATCTGCGGCAGGCATTTCAGGTATTCCGCATCGAGCGGCGTGGTCCAGGCGGCGTCCTCGCTGATGACGATCGCGCTTTTCATCTTCAGATCTTTGATCAGAAGATCCTTGGCGGCGTCGCAGGTAGCGTCAGCGATGCTGGTCGAAGTCGAATAGCCGTGGAACGTGTATTTAAGATGCTTGTAATCCTTGGCGATATTCTGGGTGATGACGTCGGAGGCGGCGCCCGGGGTGATCATCACCGTCTTCAGCCGGCCGGTCCACGGCTCAAGCGCCAGCACCACTTCGCTGACGTAGCTCGCGATCACAGCGTTGACGTGATCTTCATTCACGGCGCGCTGGAAGGCTCGCACCGATTCCGCGGCGGACGAATGGTCGTCGTAGGACACGATCTCGATCTTGCGGCCGTCGACGCCGCCCGCGGCGTTGATCTCGTCGGCCGCGAGCTGCGCGGCGAGCGGGATCGACGAGCCGGCCACTGCCTGCGCTTCTGCGATCACGCCGATCTTGATCGGCCCGTTCGCCTGCGCGTGGGCCGGCGCCGCGAATGCAGCGGCGGCAAGAACGACAGCCGAGGTCAGCGCCGTAATTGTTGGCGCGTTGTTCTGAAGCGTTTTCATTATGATTCCTCCTTGGGAGATTTTAGCCGCCCGCCCGCTCGGAACATTGTTGTTCAGTCTATCCCAATGTCGCGGTGCGGCAAGCCTGCGACCACGACTACGACCGCGGGCGTTTGAGCGGGTCGAGCCAGGGCTTGGCGGCTTTCTCCCCGGCGGCGCGGGTCGTCGGATCGAGGCTGTTCACAAAATCGTCGAGCAGCAGATCGGTTTCGCCGCGCGCCTTGGAAATCAGGTGCCATTTGGTCGCTTCGGTCGGATTTTTCGGCGCGCCGCGGCCATCGGCGAGGATGCGGGCGAGGCGGTCCATGGCGATGGCACTGCCGCGCAGCGCCGCCTTGCGGAACAAAGCCGCCGCGGCCGTTTCGTTCTTGGCGACGCCGTCGCCATTGAACAGCGCGATGGCATACTCGACTTCGGCGTCGGTATTGTCGGCAAGCGCGGCCAAGGACCACAGCCGCGCCGCTTCGCGCGGGTCTTTGGGAACGCCGCGTCCCTGTTTGTAGAATGTGCCCAGCGCGTATTGTGCTTCCGGGCTGCCGGCGTCAGCCGACTGGCGAAGGAGTTCGGCGGCGCGATTGAAATCCTGCGGAAACAATTGGCCCTCCATATAGAGAAGCGCCAGATTGTAGGCGGCGACCGCATGGCCGAGCTTGGCGGCGGCGGCGAGCCATTTGGCGCCCGCCTCGCGGTCGCGCGGACCGCCGCGGCCGCGCAACCGGAACATCGCCAGCGCGAACATCGCCTCGCGGTCGCCGCGCGCGGCGGCGAGCCGATACCACTCTTCCGCCCGCTTATCGTCCTGCGGCACGCCCAAACCGGCGGAATAAAGTTCGCCCAGCAGCGTCATCGCCTTCGGGTCGCTCTTCTGAGTGACGCGATCGGTCGCCAGTGCAAACGCGGTCAGGAAATAGCCGCGCTGGAACGCGCCGTAAGCGAGATCGAGATCGGCGCCGTTGGCACGGGGATTGGCGGCCAGAGGCGGCTGCGCCGGTGCCGTTTGCTGATCGTTTTTTTCCGCCGCCGGTTTGTCGGTCTTTTCATGGGGCTTGTGATGTGCCAGCCTGGATTTCAATGGCGGCGTTTCGGTTTGCGCCGACGCGAGCTTGGGCGCAGCAAGGATTGCTGCAAGCGCCAGTGCCACGGCGATCCTAAGCGCCATTTGGATCATTGGCTCGCTCCCGCGCGGGCGCGACGAGCGCGGCGTCTGACGTCTCGATCGCGCCGACCGGTCCCGTTGGCTGCGTCCATATCCAATCACCAAGCGCAATGAAATCGGCGCCGGCCTGTGCGAGCAGGGCGACCTCGTCGGGACTTGCGGCATAGCCCACACACGGCGGCTCGAACACTTCCGCCCACCATCTGATGCGCTCCAGTATGGCTTCGAACGGCGCGCGGTTGCCCCGGCGGTCCGGCTCGCCAAACATGACATAATCGGCGCCAGATTCGCCCGCGAGCATGGCATCATGACGGCTGTGCAAGCCCCCGGCGCCGGCGATGCGATCGGGCTTGAGCGTGCCGACCGCGGCGATCAGCGCCTCGGTGCCGGTCAGGTGCGCGCCGTCGACGCCGGCGCGGGCGGCGATCTCGGGATGGCCGTCGAGCAGGAGCGCGATGTCGCGCCGCTGGACGATCGCGGCGATGGTCTTGGCGCGGTTGATCAGGGTGCGTTCGTCGGTATTTTCAAGGCGAAGCAGCACGGCTGCGATATCGCCGGCAGACAACGCAGCTTCGAGATTGGACACGAAGGAGGTGGTATCGCCGAGCGTGGGCGTAACCAAATAAAGTCGCGGGCGGGGCGCATTTATCCGCCCCCGCGAAGCGGGGGAGGGGGACCGCGCGGAGCGCGGTGGAGGGGGCCTCGGACTCAAACCCGCTCCGCCGCCATTCGAACGATCGCGTCAGCGGCGTCGTCAACGCCGGCCATTAATTCGACTGCAGGGATGCGGATCACCGTCACACCATGTTTCCTGAGCCAAATATCTCGCCGAGCATCGCGCTGCGGTCGCTCATCCATGTCATGGCTTATTCCGTCAATCTCGATCGCGAGACGAGCCCTGGCGCAGTAGAAGTCGAGCACGTATGGACCGATCGGATGTTGCCGACGAAATACTGGCAATCCCGGTTCGCGCCTACGCAAGCGGCTCCACAACCGTGCTTCCGGCGGCGATAGAGTGCGACGGAGGTGCCGGGCTTTGCCGATGATTTTCTTCGGCGCTCTCATTGTCGGCGAGTCAGACGCCCCCTCCACCGCGCTTCGCGCGGTCCCCCTCCCCCGCTGCGCGGGGGCGGATGTCCCTTACGCGGCTTTCCGTTCGAGATCGGCCTTCCACTGCCCGAGCGAGGCGAGGCCGTTCATTCTGGCGCGGTGGCCAAAGGCCCGTTGGGCGGCGGCGACGTTCTCCGATTTGCCCGACCACGCCTTTTGCGGTGCCGCCTGCAAAGCGCGGCCATAGGAGAAAGTCACCCGCCACGGCAGCGGGCCCATTTTGTTGATGGCGTCGAGATGCGCGGTCGCTTCCTCGTCGCTCTGGCCGCCGGACAAGAATGCTATACCGGGAACCGCGGCCGGCACACAGGCTTTGAGCACGCGCAGCGTCTTCTCCGCGACTTCATCGACCGAGGCGCGCTTTGCCGACTTTTTGCCCGGCACGATCATATTGGGCTTGAGCACCATGCCTTCGAGCGGAACGCGCTGATAGAACAACTGCTCGAACACCGTGTTGAGCAGCCATTCGGTGACCATGGCGCAGCGATCGATGTCGTGGTCGCCGTCCATCAAAACCTCAGGTTCGACGATTGGCACAATATCTTCGTCCTGGCACAGCGCGGCATAGCGGGCGAGCGCGTGAGCGTTCGCCAACAGGCAGCCAAAGCTCGGAATGCCCGGGCCGATATCGATGACGGCGCGCCATTTGGCGAACTTGGCGCCGAGGCCGCGATATTCCACGAGCCGCTCGCGCAGCCCGTCGAGCCCTTCGGTAATCACTTCATTCGGACAGAACGGCAGCGGCTTGGTGCCCTTGTCCACTTTTATTCCCGGGATCGAGCCCATTTGCTCGATAACCTTGACCATCGGCGTGCCGTCCTTTGCGTTTTGCCGGATGGTTTCGTCATAAAGAATGACGCCGGAAATGTACTTTGACATCGCTTCCTTGCTGCGAAACAGCATTTCGCGGTAATCGCGCCGCGTGATCGGCGTCGACTCGGTATCGATGGCGTCGAAGCGCTTCTTGATGGTGCCGGTCGATTCGTCGGCGGCCAGGATGCCGCGTCCGGGCGCAACCATTGCGTCCGCGACCTTGTTCAGTTCGGCGAGGTTCATCCCACTCTCCTCAACTTCGTTTCGAGCCTAACGCTATTATGCCTCATCCGCGGGACATTGCGGGAGTGGGGGAAACCTTCAACACCTCGACCCCGGGCAGCGTCTTGCCCTCGAGCGATTCCAGAAACGCGCCGCCCGCGGTCGAGACGTGGGTCAATCGCGATGTCACTCCGGCCTTGTTCAGCGCTGCCACCGTATCGCCGCCACCGGCAAAACTGACAAGCTTGCCGGCTGCCGTGAGTTCCGCCGCCGCCTCGGCCACTTCAATCGTGCCATTGTCGAACGGTTCGACTTCGAAGGCGCCGAACGGCCCGTTCCAGACCAGTGTCTTGGATCGGGCCAAAGCGGAAACGACGTACTCGATGCTGCGCGGGCCGATGTCCAAAATCATGTCGTCCGGGCCGACCTCATCCACCGCCACCACCCGGGACGGCGCGAACGCCGTCAGCTTCTGCGCCACGACCACGTCCACCGGCAGGACGATCTCGCGATGCAGCGATTTGGTCTTGGCCAGGATCTCGCGCGCTGCCGGGATCAGATCGTTCTCGCAAAGCGATTTGCCGACCGGTTTGCCTTGCGCCGCGAGAAAGGTGTTGGCCATGCCGCCGCCGATAATCAGCGTGTCCACTTTCTCCAGCAGGTGGCCGAGCAGTTCGAGCTTGGTGGAAATCTTGGCGCCGCCGACGATCGCCGCGACCGGATGCTGCGGCGTCTCGAACGCCTTCTTGAGCGCATCAAGCTCGGCCTGCATGGCGCGCCCGGGATAGGCAATCAAATGCGACGCAGTCACGATCGAGGCGTTGGCCGCATGCGCGCGGTGCGCGACCGAGAAGGCTTCGTCGACAAAGATGTCCCCCAAAGCGGCGAGCCGCTTGGCGAATTCCGGATCGTTCTTTTCTTCCTCGGGATGGAAACGCGTGTTCTCCAGACAGAGAATGTCGCCGTTCTTCATGGCGGCGATCGCGGCTTCGGCCTTCGGGCCGACGCAGTCTTCGGCAAAGGCCACCGGCCGTTTCACCACCCGTGCCACCTCGGCGGCGACCGGCCGTAGCGAATATTTCGGATCGGGCCCCTTGGGCCGGCCAAAATGCGACAGCAAAATCACTTTGCCGCCCTTGTCGGCGATCTCGGTGATGGTCGGTGCCGCTTCTTCGATGCGGGTCGCATCCGAAACTTTGCCGTCCTGCATCGGTACGTTGAGATCGACGCGCACGAGCACGCGCTTGCCCTTCAAGTCGGCATCATCGAGGCTGCGGAAAGACATAACCGATGAAGATGTGGCCGATGCAGACATGACTGAAGCAGACATGACTTAATCAAATATGGCCGGCGAGTTCAGCTCAGCTTGCCCATCGCCACCGCGGTGTCGACCATGCGATTGGAGAAACCCCACTCATTGTCGTACCAGGACATGATGCGCACTAGCGTGCCATCCATCACCTTGGTTTGATCCATGTGGAACACCGAGGAATGCGGGTCGTGGTTAAAGTCGGTGGAAACATTGGGCGCGTCGGTGTAGCCGAGAATGCCCTTGAGCTGCTGCTCGGCGGCGCGCCTGATCGCGGCGTTGACCTCGTCCTTCGAGGTCGCGCGCTTGGCGACGAACTTGAAGTCGATGACGGAGACGTTCGGCGTCGGCACGCGAATCGCGACGCCGTCGAGCCGCCCTGCGAGTTCCGGCAGCACCAGACCGACGGCCTTCGCCGCGCCGGTTGAGGTCGGGATCATGTTCAGCGCCGCAGCGCGCGCGCGATACAGATCCTTATGTACTTGATCGAGCGTCGGCTGGTCGTTGGTGTAGGAGTGCACCGTCGTCATAAAGCCCTTATCGATGCCGACCGCGTCGTTGAGCACCTTAACGACCGGAGCCAGACAATTGGTCGTGCACGAAGCGTTGGAAACGACGGTGTGCGCCTTCGCCAGCTTGTCATGGTTGACGCCGTAGACCACGGTGAGGTCGGCGCCATCGGCGGGCGCGGAAATCAGAACGCGCTTGGCGCCGGCGGTCAGATGCGCCGCCGCTTTTTCCTTCGAGGTGAAGATGCCGGTGCATTCGAGTGCGACGTCGATGCCGAGCTCTTTCCACGGCAGCTGCGCCGGATCCCGGTGGGCGGTGACCTTGATCGGGCCGTTGCCGCAGTTGAGGGTGTCGCCCTTGACCGTCACCTCGCCAGGAAAGCGTCCATGCACTGAATCGAAGCGAAGCAGGTGCGCGTTAGTCTCGACCGGGGCCAGATCGTTGATGGCGAGAAATTCAATATCCTTGCGCCCCGCTTCTATCGCCGCCCGCAAGATGTTGCGGCCAATGCGGCCAAATCCGTTGATGGCTACGCGTACTGACATGCCGATCTCCTGTAACCTTATAGACGCGCCAGCGCTGCCTCGGCCACCTTCTCGGGCGTAATACCAAAATGTTGGTAAAGCTCCTTATAGGGCGCGCTGGCGCCAAAGCTGCTCATGCCGACAAAGGCGGCATCCGAGCCGATGATGGCGTCCCAACCCTGGCGGATGCCTGCCTCGACCGCGACGTTGACCTTGGCTTTGCCGATCAGCGCCGCCCGCAGGTCTTTCGGCGCGGCGAGGAACAGTTCGAAGCACGGCACCGATACAACGCGCGCGGGAACGTTGCGTTCGGCGAGAAGCTTTTGCGCCGCGACCGCGATGGCGACTTCGGAGCCAGTCGCGAACAGGGACACCGCGGCCGTGCCGTCTTTGGCGGGGAGGAGCTCATAAGCGCCATGAGCGCAGCGGTTGGCCGCGTCGAAGCCCTGGCGGAGCTGCGGCACATTCTGTCGCGTTAACGCCAGCACGCTCGGTCCGGTGTTTGTCTCAAGAGCGAGCTGCCAGCACTCAATCGTCTCGACCGCATCGCATGGCCGGAACACTTTAAGATTGGGGATGGCGCGCAACGCGGCCAGGTGCTCGACCGGCTGATGCGTCGGTCCGTCTTCGCCGAGACCGATGGAATCGTGCGTCATGACGTGGATGACGCGCTGTCCCATCAGCGCGGCGAGCCGGATCGCCGGCCGGCAGTAATCCGAGAACACCAGGAACGTGCCGGAGTAAGGAATAATCCCGCCGTGCAGCGCCATCCCGTTCATGGCCGCTGCCATGCCGTGCTCGCGGACGCCGTAATGGATGAAGCGGCCGCCATAGTCCGCCGCGCTCAACGCTTTCATCGCCTTGGTGCGGGTGTTGTTGGAGCCGGTGAGGTCGGCCGAGCCGCCGACCATTTCCGGCAGCGCCGGCGTCAGAGCTTCGAGCGCAAATTCGGATGCGGCGCGGGTCGCCATCTCCTTCGGAGTCTCGGCGAGTTTCTGCTTAACGGCCGCGACTGCCGTCGAAAGTTTGTCCGCCGGCAACTTGTCCTTGATACGGCGCTCGAACTCGGCACGTTTTTGCGGATCGATCGCGGCGAGGCGTTGCTGCCAGGCGAGTCGCGCCGGACGGCCGCGCGCGCCGGCAGCATGCCATTGCTCGCGGACGGCAGCAGGAATTTCGAACGGCGGCGCGGTCCAGTTCAGCTTTTGCCGCGCCCCTGCGATTTCGTCGGCGCCGAGCGGTGAGCCGTGGGTTTTTTCACTGCCGGCCTTGGTCGGTGCGCCGTAGCCTATGATGGTGCGGCAGGCGATCAACGACGGCCGGTCGGATTTCTTGGCCGTTTCGATCGCTGCGCCGATCGCCGCCGGGTCGTGGCCGTCGATGCGTGTCGCCGACCAGCCGGCCGCCTCGAAGCGTTTGAGCTGATCGACGCTGTCGGTGAGCGCCAGCGGGCCATCGATCGAGATGCCGTTATCGTCGAACAGCACAATGAGCTTTCTCAGCTTCAGGTGCCCGGCGAGTGCGATTGCCTCCTGGCTGATGCCTTCCATCAGGTCGCCGTCGGAGGCGAGCACATAAGTGGTGTGATCGACAAGGTCGTCGCCGAACAGTGCCGCCAGGTGGCGTTCGGCAATCGCCATTCCCACGGCGTTGGCGATACCCTGCCCGAGCGGGCCGGTGGTGGTTTCGATGCCCGGGGTATGTCCATATTCGGGATGACCGGGCGTCAGCGATCCGAACTGGCGAAAGCGCTTGAGTTCGCCGATGGTCATCTTCTCGTAGCCGAGCAGATGAAGGAGCGCGTAGATGAGCATCGAGCCATGGCCGGCCGAGAGCACGAAGCGGTCGCGGTCGGGCCAGGCGGGATCGGCCGGATCGAATTTAAGGAAGCGCGTAAACAGCACCGTCGCGACGTCAGCCGCGCCCATTGGCAGACCGGGATGGCCCGACTTCGCCTGCTCGACCGCATCCATCGCCAGCGCGCGGATGGCGTTCGCCATCGACGCGTGGTCCGCGTGTCCCGCCGGGCCAGAATCGGCGGCGGGAAAGCGGGATGATTGGGCGAGGGGTGCGCTCGCCGCGAGAAGACGGTCCGGCATCGTCCTTAAATTGGCCAATTGCGGCGTGAGGCGGATGGCCGCGGTGACGAAATAGCATGGGGGGGACTGGAGTCAAATGCATGCCGGAACCCGAATTGCATCATGCACAGGGCTGCGGATCAAACCGCTTTCGGCGTTGACGCTTCTCCTCGATGGGACGTAAGCTTCTGTTGATAAATAATTGCCGGTGCTCAGTTTTCACCGTAACCGGAGTATGATGGCCGCAACCGGATGGCCGCATGAGCGAAACCAATTCCGTGGAGACCGCGAGCCGGCGTCTCGCGCTTGCCCTCGATGCGCTGGAAGCAGCCGCGGAGCGGCGCGACGAAACCGAGCACGACGCGCAGGTCCTGGCGATGCAGATCCAGGCGCTCGATAATGATCGTGCCCGGCTTGCCAGCGAGCTTGATCAGGCGGCAGCCCGCTCGCGCGGTCTCGAAGCGGCAAATCGGGATGTCGCGCAACGCATCGCGCAGGCGATCGAAACTATCAACGGCGTTCTGACCGACGAACACTGAAGAAAGCTCGGGCGGAAAGGCCGAGCCTGAAATGTTCTGGTGCAATGTCTTGGTCAATGTCTGGGAGTTGCAATGTCTCAGGTCAGCGTCACCATCAACGGCCGGCAGTTTCGCATGGGCTGCGAGGATGGTCAGGAGGACCATCTGACCGAACTTGCGCGTGAGCTCGATGCGCGCATCGCCGATCTGCGCGGCAAATTCGGCGAGATCGGCGACTCACGGCTTACCGTGATGGCAGCGCTCACTATTGCCGACGAGCTGACTGAAATGAGTTCGCGCATCAAACAGCTCGAGCAGGAACTCACTGCCGCGCTGGATGCACAGGCTGCCGCCGCCAATCGCAGCGAAGTCGTGCAGGAAGCGGTCGCGGCGGCGTTGGGGAGTGCCGCCGAGCGCATCGAAGCTGTCACCAAAAAACTCAATCAGAACGTCGGCGGCAGCAGCGTCGCGCTGGGGTAGGCCGGGGTGTATCACCCCGGCAGGTGCGCGCCCTTCCCGAGCCACTGTTTGATCAGCGCGGCTATCGTGCCGTCCGCCATCAGTGCGGCCTGGGCCTTGCCGATCGCTTGGCGCAACGCCGGGTTTTTCTTGGCGACGCAGATGCCGAGGCGTTCGTGCGTGATGCCGACTTCGACGACCTTAAGCTTCGGGCGGTCGCGCACGAACCATTCGGTGACCGGGGCGAGTTTCATGAAGGCGTCGCAGCCGCCGGTCGACAGATCGCCGAGCGCCGTCTCGATCTCATCATAGGCGTAGACCCGCACGCGCGCCGCACCATGCTCGGCAACGAGTTTATCGGCGACCGGCTGGCTGGTATTACCCTGCTGCACGCCGATCACCAGCCCGGGGAGATCAGCGATCCCGTGCACGTTGGGATGCCGGCCGGTGTCGACCACGAGCGATTGACCGGAGTCCACATAAGGCGGGCAGAAATCGGCGATCCTTCGACGTTCGGGAGTGATCGTGGTGCCTGAGGCAATGCAGTCATAGGTGCCGGCATCGAGGCCGGCGAAGATGCCGTTGAAGTCGGCGCCCTTGTAGGGAACCAGTTGCCAGGCGCGGCCGAGTTTCTCGGCAATGCGCTGCATAAGAGTGACGTCGAAACCGGCCGGACCGTTCTCACCAATGAACTCGAACGGCGGGTCGGGGAGTGCCGCCCCCACGCGCAACGGCGCCGCACTTCTGGCGAGGCCCGCGCCGAGCGCGCCAGTCGCCAGCAGCGGCAAGGCGGCGAGCAGGTGGCGGCGTGTCATTTCCGCTCTTTCCTGAATGTGTCGGGACCAACGTAGCGTCCAGCGCCGCCAAGCACTAGATTGCTGAAGCGGGGCTGCCTGGTGCGTAAGGAGACAACACCTCGGGGCCTTACGATCCTAACGGGAGCTGTCCCTACCGGGCTCTTGGGCTCGGATACATGGCGCCCACCTACTTATGTAGGTTCCCGGGATCGCGCTCCTACGGCCGGCGCGGCTCCGCACTTATCGATATGACCTCGCCAATCTGCATGGATGATTTGAAGGTGGTTCTTCGCCGCGACGCGATCGCGCGGCGCGACGCGCTGCCGGCGAGCGCGCGGCAGGCGGGCGCCGAAGCCATCGCGGCGCGGCCGTTTCCGCTGCCGCTTGCGCTGGGCGTTATCGTCTCGGGCTTCATGCCGCTTGGGAACGAGATCAATCCGCTGCCGCTGATGCGCAAACTAGTGGGGGAGGGAGCGCGCCTTGCTCTGCCGGTCGTTGCCGGACGCGGCAAGCCGCTGGTCATGCGCGAGTGGAGCTCTGGTGCGCCGCTCACTGCCGGCGTCTGGGGCATCCGCGAGCCGACGCCGGAGGCGGCGGAGGTGGAGCCCGACATTCTTCTGGTACCGCTTCTTGCGTTTGACCGCACCGGGCATCGCCTCGGCTATGGCGGCGGTTATTACGATCGCACCATCGCGGAGCTGCGGGCGCGCAAGCCTGTCGTTGCGGTGGGGCTCGCGTTCGCCGCCCAGGAAGTTCCGGAGGTGCCGGCCACGCCCCGCGACGCGCGTCTCGATCTTGTGCTAACCGAGCGCGAAGTCATTGATTTGCGGGGCCGGTAAAGCATGCGCATTCTGTTCGTCGGCGATGTCGTCGGCCGTGCTGGGCGGGCGGTTGTCACCGAGCGGCTTCCGGGTCTCATTCGCGACTGGAAACTCGATTTCGTCGTGGTCAATGGCGAGAACGCCGCCGGCGGCTTCGGCATCACCGAAACGATCTATAACGAATTGCTTGAAGCTGGCGCCGACGCCATCACGCTCGGCAATCACGCCTGGGATCAAAAAGAGGCGCTGGTTTTCATCGAGCGCGCGCCGCGCCTGATCCGGCCGATCAACTATCCGCCCGGCACGCCGGGCCGCGGCGCAGCCTTGTGCGAGACGAAAAGCAGCGCGCATGTTCTGGTCATCAATGCCATGGGGCGCGTTTTCATGGATCCGCTCGACGATCCGTTCGCCGCAATCGATCGCGAATTGACCGCCTGTCCGCTGACGAAAAGCGCGGACGCCATCCTGGTCGACATGCACGGCGAGACCACCAGCGAAAAGCAGACGATGGGCTATTTCTGCGACGGCCGCGCCAGCATTGTCGTCGGCACCCATACCCACGTGCCGACCGCCGACGCGCGCATTCTGCCGGGTGGCACCGCGTTCATGAGCGATGTCGGCATGACCGGGGACTACAATTCGGTGATCGGCATGACCAAGGAAGAGCCGCTGCAGCGCTTCACGCGCAAGATTTCTTCGTCGCGTTTCGAGGCGGCGACCGGCCCGGCGACGTTATGCGGCATCGCGGTCGAGACCGACCCGAAGACCGGGCTCGCCGTGCGGGTCGGGCCGGTGCGCCTCGGCGGCGGCCTCGAACAGGCGATGCCGGCATTCTGGTCCTGAGCGCGGTTCGGCCCCCATCTTTATTTCCTCCTTGAGCAGCACTATTAGGGCGTCG
Source organism: uncultured Alphaproteobacteria bacterium (assembly GCA_963844545.1). Classification (GTDB taxonomy): domain Bacteria; phylum Pseudomonadota; class Alphaproteobacteria; order Rhizobiales; family Xanthobacteraceae; genus BOG-931. The sequence continues at coordinate 135,671 of CAWJOX010000006.1, forward strand.
CTGCGCTCGCAACGACGGAGAAAACGAGAGAGACGAAGCGATGGCCGGTCATTCCCAGTTCAAAAACATCATGCACCGCAAAGGGCGGCAGGATAAGGTCAAATCCAAGCTGTTCGGCAAGCTCGCCCGTGAAATCACCGTTTCCGCCAAGATCGGTTTGCCCGATCCGGCGATAAATCCGCGGCTGCGCGCGGCGATCATCGCCGCCCGCGCGGAAAACATGCCGAAGGACAATATCGATCGCGCCATCAAGAAGGCCACCGGCGGCGACGCTGAGAACTACGAGGAAATTCGTTACGAGGGCTACGGACCGGGCGGCGTTGCCGTCATCGTCGAGGTGCTGACCGATAATCGCAATCGCACGGCCGGCGAAGTGCGTGCGACCTTCACCAAGAGCGGCGGCAACCTCGCCGAGACCGGCGCAGTCTCGTTCATGTTCGACCATGTCGGCGTCATCGAATACGACGCCAAAGCGGCGAGCGCGGACGCGATGTTCGAAGCGGCGCTCGAAGCCGGCGCCGACGATGTCGCGTCGAGCGAAGACGGTCATGAGATTTATGCCGCGCCCGATCGCTTCGGTTCGGTCGCCAAGGCGCTGGAGACAAAGTTCGGCGAGCCGCGCAAAGCCTCGCTGGTATGGCGTCCTCAGAACACGGTTTCGGTCGACGACGAGCAGGGCGAAAAGGTTCTAAAGCTCATCGACAGCCTCAACGAGCATGACGACGTGCAAAACGTCTATGCCAATTTCGAGGTCTCGGACGCGCTCGTGCAAAGGATGAGCGCGTAGCGACAAGTTAGAATTTTAGTTCTACGACGTCACCCGGTCGAAGTGCATTGATGGCCGCCACGATCTGCGCTTCGCGCGTGCGAAGGTCCGGCCAATTCGCAGTCGGCAATACCAAGATTGCCAACCGCCGCTGGGCCAGATTCTGCTGATGGCGAAGATTTTGATCGGTCGTCACCAGCGCATCGAATTTTGCTTCGGTCGCCGTCAGGAGTTCGCCGTTATCAAGCTGGTGCCATCCCATTTCATAGGCTGTTGATACGGTATTTTCGTTTAGTGCACGACGGAGCGGTACGGGCGTGCCCTGGTCAAACAATATTTTCATGCAGAAAAAATGGTCGCATTTTTCAGGCAACCAGGCTCTGTTCGGCGTGGCGAAGTACCAGCTCCACCTGTTCGCGAGTCACTCCCGGAAACCACTCCAGGAAGTCATCGATGCGAGCGCCGCCTTCGAGATTCTCAAATAAGGCCCTCACCGGCACGCGCGTGGCTTTGAACAGCCACTCGCCACTAACTTTGCCGGGAACACGTTCCACCGCCGGGCAGGTGCTCCAATCTAACATGCGATCGAATTCTACGGGCGGCGCCGGACATCTGCAAGGTTGCGGGCGCAAACGACAAATCGCCGAGGGCGCTTTGCCGGCGGCGATGGTGGGTCTATCACCAAACCATAATGACCCGCCCGATTCGCATTCTCGGCATCGATCCGGGGCTCCGCCGCACCGGTTGGGGCATGGTGGAGATTGCCGGCAACCGGCTCGGGTTTATCGGCTGCGGTTCGGTGACGACGAACGATCGCGACACGCTGGCGGCGCGGCTTCTTGCGATCTACGACGGCCTGATGCGCATCCTTGACGAGTTTCGTCCTGACGAAGCGGCGGTCGAGGCGACTTTCGTCAATCGCGACGCCAAGGCGACTCTGAAGCTCGGCCAGGCGCGCGGGATCGCCATGGTGGTGCCGGCGAAGGCCGGCGTACCGGTTGCCGAATACGCCCCCAATCTGGTGAAGAAAAGCATTGTCGGCGCCGGCCACGGTGATAAGGCCCAAGTTCGCATGATGATCGGTGTGCTGCTGCCCAAGGCCGACCCGTCCTCCGACGACGCCGCCGATGCGCTCGCTATCGCCGTGACGCACGCACATCATCGGCAGAGCGTAATCCTTCACGCGGCGCTAAAGGTCGCAGTGCGATGATTGGCAAGCTCAGGGGCGTGATCAACTCCTACGGCGAGGATTCCGTCATCCTCGACGTCAACGGTGTCGGCTATCTGGTGCATTGCTCGGCGCGGACCTTACAGGAATTGCCTCGCGTCGGCGAGCCGGCGACGCTAGCGATCGAAACCCATGTGCGCGAGGACCAGATTCGTTTGTTTGGTTTCACGACCGATGCCGAGCGCGAATGGTTCCGGCTCCTGCAAACCGTGCAGGGAGTCGGCACCAAGGTCGCGCTTGCCGTGCTCGGTACGCTCAAACCGTCCGAGCTCGCGTCCGCCATCGCGATGCGCGACAAGGCGATGGTGGCGCGCACGCCGGGCGTCGGGCCGAAGGTCGCCGAGCGCATCGTCACCGAGCTGAAAGACAAGGCGCCGGCGTACACCGATGTCGATCCGGCTTTGGTTCGGCTTTCCGGCGCGCTCGACGAGAAGCGCGCGCCGCAACCGATTTCCGACGCCGTATCGGCGCTGGTCAATCTCGGCTATGCGCAGCCGCAGGCCGCGGCCGCCATCGCCGCTGCGGCGCGCAACGCCGGCGACGGCGCCGAGATGCGGACGCTGATCCGGCTCGGATTGAAGGAGCTGGCGAAGTGAAACGCCAAGCAAAACGCCAAGCCAAGCCTCAAGCCAAACTCACTCAAGCGGATCGCGAACTGATTGCGGCCGCGACCGCGGCGATCAAACAACGCTATCGTGATGACTGGCAGGAAGTTGGTGCGGCGCTTCGAACCCGCTCGGGCAAGATTTTCACCGGCGTCAATCTCGACGCCTATCTCGGCCGCATGGCGGTCTGCGCCGAAGCGGTTGCACTGGGCCGCGCCGTGGTGGATGCGGGAGACGCCGGCATCGACACCATTGTCGCGGTGCGTCATCCGCCGCCGACTGAAAAAGATCAGACTATCGCGGTGGTGTCGCCGTGCGGCGCCTGCCGCGAACTCATTTTCGACTATGATCCGAAAGCGCGCGTGATTGTGCCGAACGGGAAGTCGCCGTCGGTCGTGCAAATCGGCGAACTCTTGCCGAACAAATACAGCCGGGGGTCGGAGGGGTGAGCACCAGCCCCGGACGCAAGCTCGTCACGCCCGAACGTCGCGATGAAGATGCGGCGGAGGCGACGTTGCGGCCGCAGCGGCTCTCGGAGTTCATCGGTCAGGAGCAGGCGCGAAAAAATCTGAGCGTGTTCATCGAAGCGGCCCGCGGGCGGCGCGAGGCGCTCGATCATGTCTTGTTTGTCGGCCCGCCCGGACTTGGCAAAACCACGCTGGCGCAAATCGTGGCGCGCGAGCTCGGCGTGAATTTCCGCGCTACCTCCGGGCCAGTGATCGCCAAGGCCGGCGATCTGGCCGCGCTCCTCACCAACCTCGAAGAGCGCGACGTGCTCTTCATCGACGAGATGCACCGGCTCAACCCCGCGGTTGAGGAAGTGCTCTATCCGGCGATGGAAGACTTCCAGCTTGATCTCATCATCGGCAGCGGGCCGGCGGCGCGTTCGGTGAAAATCGATCTCGCCAAATTCACGCTCATTGGCGCGACCACCCGCGCCGGGCTCCTCACCAATCCGCTGCGCGACCGCTTCGGCATTCCGGTACGGCTCAACTTTTATTCCGAGGCGGAACTCGAACAGATCGTCAATCGCGGCGCCCGGGTGCTCGGCATCAGCGTGACCCCTGACGGCGCCAACGAGATCGCCCGCCGCGCGCGGGGTACCCCGCGCATCGCCGGGCGGCTTCTGCGCCGCGTGCGCGATTTCGCTGCCGTTGACGGCGCGCCCGCGATCGATCGCGCCGTCGCCGACAAGGCGCTCGCCGCGCTCGAGGTCGATGCCGCCGGCCTCGATGCCATGGACCGGCGTTATCTGACGACAATCGCGATGAACTACGGCGGCGGCCCGGTCGGCGTCGAGACTCTTGCCGCGGCGTTGTCGGAACCGCGCGACGCCATCGAAGACATTATCGAGCCTTATCTGATCCAGTGCGGCTTCCTGCAACGAACACCGCGTGGCCGGCTGATCACCGGCCACGCGTTCCGGCATTTGGGGCTCGCCGAGCCGTCACGCGATCCGGCGCAGTTCGGGTTGTTCGCGCAAGAGGACGAGTGACGGTTATCTCTCAATAGCAAGGCGGATACGGCGCGTACCCGCACTGGACACCGATGGCGTTGTAATAGTCGCTGTTGTAATAGCCGTTGTTGTAATAGCCGTTGTTATAGTAGTTGTAGAGGTTGTTGTACGGATTTGCGGCGGCCGCACCAATGGCAACGCCGGCCGCGGCGGCACCGAGGCCAATGCCCACACCCGGGCGCACCCAGGCGCCACGATAAGCGCCGCCACGATACGCTACACCGCCACGATAAACGCCGCCGCGATAAGCAACACCGCCGCGATAAACCCCGCCACGGTAAACTCCGCCGACGCGGACGCCGCCTGCGCGGACCGCACCGGCGTGGACCCCGCCAACGCGGGCGCCGCCAGCACGGTATGCCGAAGCATCAGTCGAAACGCATGCGATACAAAGAGCAGCAGCGGCGATAGAAGTAATGGCTCGATACGACATGGCATGTCCTTTTTGAGGTCAGTCCTCGGCAGATGGCCTGCTTAATGCCAAGCGAGGACTGTCCGACTGCCCCTCGGGAGGAACGGTAAGTCACGATTGGTAGCGCGAGTGTTTCTTTGCGAGTGCAAACCGCCAGCAATTATCGCGATCGATTTAGACAATGTGTCCATAAAGCATCAAAACGTGCACGACCTCGACGATCCATTCCCAGCGGGAAAAATAATTTGCCGAAGTGCGGCTGACGTGCTCGGGCTTGCCGTAAGACGGGTTTCGCGGACGTAGCGCGGCGGACCGGGCTGGGCGGGGCGAATATATGCCGAAGACGATGTCAGGCGGTTGTCATTGCGGCCGGGTGCGGTTTCGCGTCACCGCGGATCTTGCGCGCATCACCGACTGCAATTGTTCGATCTGCGCCAAGAAAGGCTTCTTGCATCTGATCGTCGCGCCGGAGCAGTTCGAGCTTTTGAGCGGCGCCGATGCGCTGACCACCTACCGGTTCAACACCGGCACGGCGCGGCACACCTTCTGCGCCACCTGCGGCATTCATCCCTTCTACGTGCCGCGCTCGGATCCGGATAAAATCGACGTCAACGTTCGCTGTCTCGACGGCGTCGATATCGCAACGCTGTCGGTGCAACCTTTCGACGGCAAGAATTGGGAGCATGCGATGACGGCGCGGGTGCCTTGGAGATGAACCGATGACCCGTATCCCGCTTGACGGCGAAATCCGCGACGGCCGCCACTTCCTTATCGTGCGGGTCTATTACGAGGACACCGACTTCACCGGCATCGTCTATCACGCCAATTATCTGCGCTACATGGAGCGCGGGCGCACCAATTATCTGCGGCTGATCGGCGCCGATCACCGCGCGTTGTTTGAAGCGGCCGAGAAAGAAGCGCCGGGATTTGCGTTCGTCGTGCGCTCGATGAATCTCGACTTCCTGCGGCCGGCACGCATGGACGATGTGCTCGACGTCGTCACCGAGCCGGAGGAAGTCAAGGGCGCCTCCATCACCCTGCGCCAGCGCGTCATGCGCAGCGACGAGCTTCTGGCCGAAGCGCAGGTGCGTGTGGCTTTTATCAGCGGCGGTCGCGCCCGCCCGATTCCGAAGCCGCTGCGCGCCGCCATGAAGGCCGATCGCGAGGCGCTGCAGCCCTAAGCCGTTGAACCCACGTGGCTCCGCTCGACCGCGGAGGTCGACGGCACGGCCAAACTCATGTAAGAGGTATTAACATGAGCTGGTCGAAGGAAGACAAGGACGGCCCGCGCGGCTACCACCACGGCAATCTGAAGGAGGCGCTGCTTCGCGCCGCGCTCGAACTGATCGCGCAAAAGGGGCCGGCCGGCTTCACCTTTGCGGAAGCGGCACGCTGGGCCGGAGTCAGCCCGGCGGCGCCCTATCGTCATTTTCGCGACCGCGACGAGCTTTTGTCGAGCGTGGCGCTGCGCGGCTTCAATCAATTCGAGGCGGTTTTGGCGCGTGCCTGGGACGAAGGCCGGCCCGACGCCTTTACGGCGCTCGACCGCTTGGGCCGGGCGTACCTGGAGTTTGCCCGTACCGAGCCGGCTTATTACTCGGCCATGTTCGAGGCCGGAATTCCGCTCGCTACCAACTCCGAACTGCGTGAAGCAGGCGATCGGGCGTTCGCTGTGCTCCGCGGCGCAGCGGAAAAGCTGTGCGGCCATATGCCTCCAGCCGGCCGGCCTCCGGCGCTGATGGTCGCACTCCATATCTGGGCAATGGCTCACGGCATCGCGTCATTGTTCGGCCGCGGCGATGCGGCGAAACGCAATTTGCCAATGGCGCCGGAGGAACTTCTGGAGGCCGAAGTGCTGGTTTACTTGCGCGGCCTCGGCGTGTCGGAAGCCAAAACCGCGCGTCCGGGATAGCGGACGGCGGCAGTGCTCTTCACAAAACCGCGAGCCTCTTGACAGCCCGAAAGCTGGATGTAAATGTTATTTACATTCACACCTAGGAGGCACCATCATGGTCCTCGTCGACAAGCTCGATGAACTTGGAAAACCGGCCTGGATCGCGCTGGCGGTCCTCGGCTTTATCGCCTGGTGGCCAGTCGGCCTCGCAGTGCTCGCCTTTTCTCTTGGGAGCGGAAGAATGGGATGCTGGCATCGTCAAAATGGCGGCCGATGGGAGAACCACATGGGCCGCTGGCAATCGAAGATGGAGCGCATGCAGGAAAAGATGGATCGCATGCGCAGTAGAATGGACGGCGCGCGCGGCGCCGGCGGCAACTGGTGGGGCACTCCGCCCTCAAGCGGCAACCGCGCGTTCGATGACTACCGCACCGAGACGCTGCAGCGGCTCGAAGAGGAGCAGCGCGAGTTCAAAGAATTCCTGGAGCGGTTGCGCTTTGCCAAGGACCGCGCGGAGTTCGACCAGTTCATGAACGAGCGCCGCGACCGTCCGCCGAGCGAGCCGCCGCAACCCCAGCAGCCGCAGACCTGAGCAGTCGGTCGCGTTATGGCACTCATCCTGATGGTTTTGGGCTTTGTATGGTGGTGGCCGGTCGGGCTCATCATCCTGGCGTTTCTGATCGCTCGCGGGCGGTTCAGCTGTTGGCATCGCCCCATGTATGCCGGGAATGGACCGATGAACGACGGTCGTTGGAATGACAATATGGATCGGTGGGAAGGCAGGACGGCACGCATGCAGGAGAAGATGGATCGTGTGCGCGCCAGGATGGATCGCTTCCGCACCCGCGGCGCCGGCGGCAATTGGTGGGGCACTCCGCCCTCAAGCGGCAACCGCGCGTTCGATGACTACCGCACCGAGACGCTGCAGCGGCTCGAAGAGGAGCAGCGCGAGTTCAAGGAATTCCTGGAGCGGTTGCGCTTTGCCAAGGACCGCGCGGAGTTCGACCAGTTCATGAACGAGCGCCGCGACCGCCCGGCGCCCGACCGAGGTCAACAGCCGCAACCGCAGGCGTAACAATTATCTCGCATCAGCCGCGCCTGTTGTTGTCAGGGCCGTCCATTTTCCCGAATGGACGGCCCTCTACTTTTATGAGCGTGCTTGCGCGGCCGGGCATTAACCGCGCGTTAAGCACAACCGGGCTTCGTTAGGCCCGGACGACCGGTGTTGCGCCCTAGTTTGGACAAGTTTCGCGATGATTTCGGTCCTGCCGGTGGCGGGTCCGGCTTGGGTCCTCGCGACATATTTCAGGTCTTGGTCGGCGCGCGCGATGCGGCTGACTGCTGCCTTTGCTCCCGGCGCCGGCGCGCCGCTCGGTCATCGCCCGGTCGGATCGCCGAAAGGACGCGCCCATGAACCCTGCCGACATCTCCGCGTCGGCCTTGCCGTTGACCTCCTCCGACCTGTCGCTGTTCCACCTATTTTGGCAGTCCCATTGGCTGGTCAAAACGGTGATGTGCGGCCTGATCGTCTGCTCGGTCTGGGTCTGGGCGATCGCCATCGACAAGACGATTCTGTTCTCGCGCTTTCGCAGAGCTGCGGATCGGTTCGAACAGGCCTTCTGGTCCGGCCAATCGCTCGAGGAGCTATACGCCTCGCTGGCAGCCGAACCGGGCCATTCGACCGGCGCGCTATTCGTCGCCGCGATGCGGGAATGGAAAAAAAGCTTCGAGAGTCACGTCCGGTCGCTTGCCGGTCTGCAGATGCGCATCGAGAAAGTGATGGATGTCGCCATCGCCCGCGAGGTCGAGCGTATGGAGCGCTGGCTCTTGGTACTGGCGACGGTCGGCTCGGCGGGCCCCTTCATCGGCCTGTTCGGCACCATTTGGGGCATTATGACGAGCTTCCAGTCGATCGCCGCGTCGAAGAACACCTCGCTCGCGGTGGTCGCCCCCGGCATTGCCGAGGCATTGTTTGCGACCGCGATTGGACTTATTGCCGCCATTCCGGCGACCATTTTCTACAATAAGTTCATCACCGAGGTGAACCGGCAGGCGCAGCGCCTCGAGGGGTTTGCCGATGAGTTCTCGGCGATCCTGTCGCGGCAGATCGACGAGCGCGGTTAAGGGCGGATATGGCGGGCAACGTCATCAGCGCGGCGTCGGGGGGCCGGCACAGGCGCCGCCGGCGCGGCGTCATGAGCGAGATCAACGTCACGCCGTTCGTTGACGTGATGCTGGTGCTGCTCATTGTTTTCATGGTGTCGGCGCCGCTGCTCACGGTCGGCGTCCCGCTCGACCTGCCGCAGAGCCAGGCCAAGTCGCTCGACCAGGATCGTGAGCCGCTGACCATCTCGGTGAACAATCAGGGCCAGGTTTTTCTCCAGAACAACGAGATCAAGGTCGAAGATCTGGTGCAGAAGCTCAAAGCAGTCACCGACGCGCGCGGCGGGCTCGACGAGCGCATCTACGTGCGTGGCGACAAAAAAGTTGATTACGGTACCATGATGCGGGTGATGGGCCGCCTGTCCGCGGCCGGGTATCATCGGGTGGCTCTGGTTACCGAGGTCGAGCAGGGCGGAGGATGAGGCGTAGTCTGATTATATCGGGCATCGCCCATGTCGTGGTGTTGGGCTGGGGGCTGGTCGCTTTCGCCGCGCGGCCGAACGACGCGCCGCCGACCGAGCCGCTGCCGGTCGAATTCATTTCCTCAACCGATTTCACCCAGCTAACCAACGGCGTGAAGAACGCGCCGAAGCCCATCCACGATGCAAAGCCGCTGGCCGACAAGGTCGGCCTGCCGAAGCCGGTCAAGGAGCTGGCGCCCAAAGTGGTGAACAAGCCGGAGGTCAAGACCGACGCTGCGCCGGCGCCCAAGCCGGAAGCGAAGACCGAGACCAAAGCCGCCGAGAAGATTGAAAAGGCTGAGCCCAAACCAAAAGACGCCAAACCAAAGACCGATCAGATCGCCGAGGCTTTGAAAAAGGAAGAACTGAAAAAGCCGCTGAAGAAGCCGCCCGAGTTCAAGCCCGATCAGATCGCCGCGGAATTGAAAAAGGAAGAGGCGAAGAAGCCGCGCCCGGCGCCTAAATTCGATGCCAATCAGGTTGCGGCGCTGCTCGACAAGCGCGACCCGCAGCGGCAGCTTGCGAGTGCCGAAACGTTAAGCAATGCAGCTTCGCTCGGAGCGCCCACCGCACATGCGGCGCAATTGTCGGTTTCAGAGCTCGACGGACTGCGCCGGCGGCTGAGTGAGTGCTGGAATCCGCCGCCGGGCATCGACATGAATTCCGACTTCTATGTCGTGCTTCGGGTTCAGTTCAAGCCGGACGCTTCGCTCGCCGGCGAACCGGTCGTGGTCGAGGATTCGGCGTCGTCATTGGGACCGGCGCTGGCCGAGAGCGGCAAGCGCGCGCTGCTGTCGTGCCAGCCGTTCACCATGCTCAAGCCGGAGCATTACGATCTCTGGAAAGACATTTCCGTGAAATTCAATCCACACGAACTGCTCGGTCAATGAGCGATTTCCCGGTCATGATGCTGTCTTCTCTTTCGATTTCCACGCGAACGTTATCTTTGACGCGCCGCCGTGCGCTCCAGCTTGGCGCCAGCGCCGGAGCTTTGCTGTTGTCGGCGCGTATCGCTCCCGCGCAGGTTCGCCTCGACATCACCCAGGGCAACGCCCAGCCGATGCCGATCGCGATCGCGGATTTTCTCGGCGGCGCGCCAAGCGACAACGAAACCGCCGTGGGCGTGTCGCAGATCATTACCGGCAACCTCAAGCGCAGCGGTCTGTTTGCGCCGATCGATCAGGCGGCCTTCCTCGAAAAGATCGCCAATGTCGACGCCGTGCCACGGTTTGCCGATTGGCGCACCATCAACGCACAGGCGCTGGCGACTGGACGCGTTACGCGCCAGGCCGACGGACGGCTGAAGGCCGAATTCCGCCTCTGGGACGTGCTCGCCGGTCAGCAGCTCGCCGGCCAGCAATACTTCACCACGCCGGACAATTGGCGCCGCGTCGCTCACATCATTTCGGATGCCATTTACGAGCGGCTGACCGGCGAGAAAGGTTATTTTGACAGCCGGGTAGTGTTCGTCGACGAGACCGGCCCGACGGAGCGGCGCATCAAGCGGCTCGCCATCATGGATCAGGACGGCGCCAACGTGCGCTATCTCACCCGGGGCGACGAACTTGTGCTCACGCCGCGCTTTTCACCGTCGACGCAGGAGATCACCTACATGGCGTACGGCGAGGGCGACCCGCGCGTCTATCTGCTCAATATCGAGACCGGTCAGCGCGAGATCGTCGGCAACTTTCCCGGCATGAGCTTTGCGCCGCGGTTCTCGCCCGACGGACAGCGCGTGATCATGAGCCTGCAGGAGGGCGCCAACGCCAACATTTTTGTCATGGACCTTCGCTCCAAGGCCACGACGCGGCTGACCGACACGCCGGCAATCGATACCGCGCCATCCTATTCGCCCGACGGCGCAAACATTTGCTTCGAATCGGACCGCGGCGGTCACCCGCAAATCTACGTCATGGCCGCAACCGGCGGGCAAGCGCAGCGCATCACTTTTGGCGAGGGCACTTATTCCACTCCGGTATGGTCGCCGCGCGGCGACTACATCGCGTTTACACGTCAGGCTGAGGGTAAGTTCGCGATCGGGGTGATGAAGCCGGATGGAACCGGCGAGCGCATCCTCACCGAAGGCTTCCACAATGAGGGGCCCACCTTCGCGCCAAACGGCCGCGTGATCATGTTCTTCCGCGATCCGGGGGGCAACGCCGGACCATCGCTGTTCACGATCGACACCGGCGGACGTAACGAACAGCGCATACCCACGCCGAGCTTCGCCTCGGATCCGGCCTGGTCACCGCTCCTCTCGTAAGCCGGTCGTCAGTGGTCATGGGGCGGTCGCGAGACCGCCATCAAGCCCACATCGTCGCCGCATTTACGACCTATTAACCATTGCAAAGGCTTTCCGGGTGACGTGCGGGCTGCAGCCTTCTTTGCAAGGCTCCATCAAGGTTGACGGAACGTTCGCTTAACGAAGGCGCGGCTAGATCGCTCCAGACACCAGCCATGTCCGGTCACGACGGAACAATGGAGGCACCGCTATGAACCTGGTCAGTATTTTCCGCGGCGCCAAATTCGCGCTTCTCGTGTTCGCCGCGATTGCGATCGCGGGCTGCGCCAAGCAGCAGCCACCGGCGGCGATGGCCGGCGCGGCGGCGCCCGGCAGCCAGCAGGATTTCATCGTCAATGTCGGCGATCGCGTGTTCTTCGATACCGATTCAACGGAACTTTCCGAGCAGGCGCGGGCGACGCTCGACAAGCAGGCGCTGTGGCTCAACCAGTACAGCCGCTATGCCTTCCTCATCGAAGGCCATGCCGACGAGCGCGGCACCCGTGAATACAACATTGCGCTTGGCGCCCGCCGCGCGCAGACCGTGCGCGAATATCTTATCTCACGCGGCGTGTCGGCACAGCGCATGCGCACCATCTCTTACGGCAAGGAACGGCCGGTCGCGGTGTGTAACGACATTTCCTGCTGGTCGCAGAACCGCCGCGCGGTCACGGTGCTTAATCAGAGCTCCTAGGGGCATGATCCGGAAAAGTGGACGCCGGTTTTCCGCCTTCGCGAAGCCCTGCTTCGGCGGGCGAAGGAAGGTCCGAAAAGATCATGCTCCAGCAAAGATAATAGAGCGCCAATCGATTCAATCTGAAGCGATTGCGCTCTACGGGCAATCTGTTACAGGGTTAAGACCGTGTTGCAGCGATCGGCGCCATCCCGGCGCCGATCGGTTTTCTGACGCGGTGTTTCAGCTTGCCAAAGCGCTCCTGAAATCGGATCGTGGCCTTGTTGATCTTTGCATTGATCTGTGCGTCCCGTCGGTCTGTTGAGAAAATTCGACGTGGTTCATTGATGACCATGGCCGGCTCGCGCGGTGCTTATGCTTGTCACCGTGTTCAGCAGCATGATCGCTTCCACCTGCCTGGCGGTTCGGTTCGTGCCGTCGCTGTTCGTGGTCGTGCAGCGCTTCAAGGAGTGGCGGGCGAGCCGTAAGCGTCCGCGGGTTCAGCCCGCATGATGCGCCGACAATGTACGAACCCCGGCGGTCGGGGTTACAGTGAAGACTCTAATAGGGCTGCCAGTCACAATTTAGACGCAGGATTCGCTATGTTAGCCGCCGCTTATCCACCGAACTGCTTACCGGCGATGATCCGCTCCGCCTTCCTGCCCGTGGCCATCTTGGCGTGCATGCTTTGCGCCGACGCCGCCAGCGCTCAAGATTCCTCCTCCGAACTGGTGACGCGTATCGATCGCCTCGAGGCCGTGATCCGCAACCTCACCGGCAACATCGAGCAGCTGCAATACCGCAATCAACAGCTTGAGCAGCAGATGCAGCGCCTGCAGGCCGAAGTGCAGGCGGGTACGCCGACGACATCAGCGGCGCCGCCGCGGCCGACGGCGCAATATTCGCCGCCTGCCGCTGTAACCCCGCCGGCAATGGCGGCGGCGCCGATCGCGTCGCCCGCGTCACCAATGTCGCCGCGGCCGCAATATTCACCACCTCCCGCCGCGGCCGCACCACCGGTCATTGCGGCGGCGCCGATCGCTCCGCCCGCGCCGATCGAGACGGCACCACCGCCATCGACGACCCGCCGCGGCGATGCGTTCGACCCGACGCTGAACCCGAACGCGCCCGGTGCGCCGCGTCCGCTCGGCGCTAGCACGGCAGCAACCGAGCCGCCGCCTCCGGTCGGCGAGGCGCCGGGATCGCGTCAAATCAGTCCGCCGCTTGATCTCGGAACGCCGCGCGGTGAACTGCCACCGCCGCCGCCGGCCAATACCAGCGCCATCGGTGCGATGCAGGCGACGCTACCGCCAAGCAACACCGCCAGGGACGAATACGACCTCGCTTACGGTTACGTGCTGCGCCGCGATTACCCGCAGGCTGCGGATACGTTCCGCGTGTTCCTGCGTCAATATCCGAGCGACCGGTTGGCGCCGGAAGCCTTGTATTGGCTCGGCGAGAGTCTCTTTCAGCAACAGCGCTACCGCGACGCCGCCGAATCATTCCTCGCCGTCTCGACGAAGTACGACACCACGGCGAGAGCGCCGGAGGCGCTGTTGCGGCTCGGCGAGTTGCTTGCGGCATTAGGCGAAAAGGAAGCGGCCTGCGCTTCGCTCGGCGAGGTGTTGCGTAAATATCCGCGCGCCCCGCAGAACATCAAGCAGACCGTGGAGCGGGACCAGAAGCGTGGGCGATGCTGAGGACGCGGTTCGCGACGAGGAAGCGAACGCGCTGTTTAGCGGTCTTGAAGGTCTGCGCGGGCTGCTGCTCGCCGTCTCCGGCGGCTCAGACTCCACCGCGCTGCTCGTTCTAGCCTCGCGTTGGGCCAAAGGACTCAAGAGGCGGGTGAAGCATTCACCGCCGAAACTCGTTGCGATCACGATCGACCATGGGCTGCGGCCGGAATCGCGGCGCGAAGCTGCGGCGGTGAAGCGGTTGGCCCGTCGCCTCGGCGTACCGCATCGCACGTTGCACTGGCGCGGCACCAAGCCGAAAACCGGCTTACAGGAAGCGGCGCGCAACGCCCGCTATCAACTGTTGGCGAAAGAGGCCCTGCGCACCGGATATGAACATATCCTGACAGCGCACACGCTCGATGATCAGGCGGAGACCGTGCTGTTTCGGCTTGCTCGCGGCAGCGGTCTGACCGGGCTCGCCGGCATGGCGCACGCCGCGACGATCCCCGCCGGCCGCGACATCGCGATTTTTCTGGTGCGTCCGCTCCTACGCGTTTCCAAGGCGCGGTTGGTTGCGACGCTTCGTGCCGCCGCCATCGCGCATAGCGAAGATCCAAGTAACCTTGATCCGCGCTTTACCCGCACCCGGCTGCGCGCATTGCTGCCCGAGCTCGCGCGCGAGGGGCTTGACGCGCGGGGCCTCGCGCGCCTGGCGTCGCGAATGCGGCGTGCGGAAGCGACGATCGAATTCGCCGTCGCCGCTGCCCGCGCGGCGTTGGCACCCGGCCCGTGGCGCGAGCGCGGCCCGATCGTGTTCGAAACGCTGCGCTTTGCCGATCTGCCGGCCGAAGTCGCGCTGCGGCTCCTCGGCCGCGCCATCGCGCACGCCGGCAACGAGGGGCCGGTCGAGCTGGGCAAGCTTGAATTGCTTTACGATGTGTTGCGCACCGCGCGTGCCCCGCTACGCCGGACCCTGGCCGGTGCGCTGGTCACGCTTGGGAGAGACCGCCTGACCATCGAGCGCGCGCCTGCTCGCCGTCTGTCAACCATACGCCGAACCGGCAACAGGCACTTTGCCAAATAGGGCGTATATTCGCCAAGTTGCGCATTCTGGGCTTCCCTTGGCAGGGGGCGTGTCGGCCCCTACATTGCTATAGTTAAGTCAGACGTGAGGCCGCCACAATTCGCGGCGCTAATAGGCCGTCGGACCCCGGCTGATCGTGGGCCGAGGACATGCGATGAACGCCAATCTCCGGAATTTCGCGCTGTGGGTCATTATCGTCCTGCTGCTGCTTGCCTTGTTCACGCTATTTCAGAATCCCGGCACGCACACCACCTCGCAAGACATCTCGTTCTCGCAGCTGCTCAGCGAGGTCGATCAAGGCCGCGTGCGCGACGTCCTGATCCAGGGGCCGGAAATCCACGGCACCTTCACCGACGGCCGCAGTTTCCAGACCTATTCGCCGAGCGATCCGAGCCTCGTTCAGCGTCTTTATAACAAGGGCGTCTCGATCACGGCGCGGCCGCAAACTGAGAACGTGCCCTGGTTCGTGTCGCTCCTGATTTCCTGGCTGCCGTTCGTAGCGCTGATCGGCGTCTGGATTTTCCTGTCGCGCCAAATGCAGGGCGCCGGCGGCAAGGCGCTGGGCTTCGGCAAATCGCGAGCGAAACTTTTGACCGAGGCGCATGGCCGCGTCACGTTTGAAGACGTGGCCGGTGTCGATGAGGCCAAGCTTGACCTTCAGGAAATCGTCGAATTCCTGCGCGACCCCGGCAAATTCCAGCGGCTCGGCGGGCGCATTCCGCGCGGCCTGTTGCTGGTCGGCCCGCCCGGCACCGGCAAGACGCTGCTCGCGCGCGCCATCGCCGGCGAGGCCAACGTGCCGTTCTTCACCATTTCCGGCTCCGACTTCGTCGAGATGTTCGTCGGCGTCGGCGCCAGCCGCGTCCGCGACATGTTCGAGCAGGCCAAGAAGAACGCGCCCTGCATCATCTTCATCGACGAGATCGACGCCGTCGGCCGCCACCGTGGCGCGGGCCTCGGCGGCGGCAACGACGAACGCGAGCAGACGCTGAACCAACTGCTCGTCGAGATGGATGGCTTCGAAGCCAATGAAGGCATCATTTTGATCGCCGCCACCAACCGCCCCGACGTGCTCGACCCGGCGCTGCTGCGCCCGGGCCGCTTCGACCGCCAGGTAGTCGTGCCCAATCCGGACGTGGTCGGCCGCGAGCAGATTCTAAAAGTGCACGTGCGCAAGGTGCCGCTGGCGCCGGATGTGAACTTAAAGACCATCGCGCGCGGCACGCCGGGATTCTCCGGCGCCGATCTGATGAACCTCGTCAACGAGGCGGCCTTGATGGCCGCCCGGCGCAACAAGCGCATGGTGACCCAAGTCGAGTTCGAGGACGCCAAGGACAAGGTGATGATGGGCGCCGAGCGCAAGTCGCTGGTGATGACGGAGGAGGAAAAACTCCTCACCGCCTATCACGAGGGCGGCCACGCCATCGTTGCGCTCAACGTCAAAGCAACCGATCCGGTGCACAAGGCGACCATCATCCCGCGCGGTCGTGCGCTTGGCATGGTCATGCAGCTGCCGGAGCGCGACAAGCTGTCGATGAGCCTCGAACAGATGACCTCGCGGCTTGCCATCATGATGGGCGGCCGTGTCGCCGAAGAGCTGGTATTCGGGCGCGAGAAGGTGACCTCGGGCGCCGCCTCCGACATCGAGCAGGCGACCAAGCTCGCGCGCATGATGGTCACGCGCTGGGGTCTGTCCGATGCGCTCGGCACTGTTGCTTATGGGGAGAACCAGGAAGAAGTGTTCCTCGGTTATTCGGTGGCGCGGCAGCAGAACATTTCCGAATCGACCGTGCAGAAGATCGACGCCGAGATCAGGCGTCTGGTCGAAGCCGGCTTTCAGGAAGCGCAGCAAATCCTCACCGACAAGCGCGACGAACTTGAAACGCTGGCCAAAGGGCTCCTTGAATTCGAGACCTTGAGCGGCGACGAGATCAAGGATCTGCTAGTGGGCAAGCGTCCGAACCGCGAATCGATCATCGAGCCGACCACGCCGCGCAACACCACCGTGCCGACCGCCGGCGCCGGCCGCAATCGCCCGCGCCCCGAAGGCCCGATGGAGCCGCAACCGCAGGCGTGAGCGGAATGCACTGTCGGCCCGGCCCGATCCCTTTTGGGGATGCATGTAATGAACAAGAGTGCGAGAGACCTCCTCGACCGAGTTAGTACTTGGCCGCAAGAGGACGTTGAAGAACTCAACGAAATGGCGCGCGAAATCGAGGCACGTCGCACCGGCATGTACGATTTGACTGCTGAGGAAGAAAAAGCCATCCGCGAAGGACTCGCCGAGTTTGACCGCGGCGAGTGGACCAGCGAGGAGGCTATGAGAGCGTTTTGGGTGCGTTGCGGCGTTCTATGATCGTTCGCTACAGCCCGAGCGCGACCAAAGACTTAGAAGCAATCCGTGAATACCTCATCGAACGCAGTCCGCAAGGCGCCGTCAATGTCCTGACGCGATTTACGCCGCTGTTGAGTTCGTCCGCAAACATCCGGAAGCAACGCAAGCCACGCGCATTCCAGGCATCCGCGCGATGGTTGTACACCGTTACCGATTTAAAATTTTCTATCGCGTGGCCGAAACGGAAACCGCCATCGACATTGTCCACGTGCGACATACGTCGCGGCGCGCGTGGTCGGGCGCTACCGACTAGGCCCGACTGAAGCTTCCGGACGCAAACCTAAGCATCCAAGACGATAGTCGCTAGCGACTCCTGGCCGCGGCGCGCGACTTCGACTTCCAGCATCGTGCCGCACTCGCCACAGATAAATTCCCGCAGCTCCAGTTCGGTGTGCAGCGTGAGGTGCGGTCCGCAGGCTTGCGGCGGCACCACGCGGCGGTAGGCCCGCGGTTTCCAGTCTTCGCTCGCCGGACCGAGGTCGGCGCCGCACAGGCAGCGAAAGCGCTTGTTGTTCTCGATGCGCGGGCAGACGGCGGCCATGCCGTCGCCCTCCGGCGGCTGGGATTTCGGGGCGCTGCCTCCCAGACGCTCAGCGCGGATGGCGCGCCGGCGGTCGCGAGTTACTCCGCTGTCGAAAGTGCTGTCACGCAGCACCACGCCGTAAACCGCAGCCGCGCGCTGCGCGGTGACGAGACCGTTATTGACGTCGCGGGCAACGCGCGCGGGATCGCGCCGGATTGGGTCGCCGTAGCCGCCGCCGCCCTGGAACGAATAGGCCAGCACGTCGCCGCGATGGAGCGGGAAGTGGCCGGGCTTCGAATCGAAGCGCTGCACGCTGCCGCCGGCCGCAAGCAGATCGTGCATATGAGTATTGGCGTCGATCAGTTCGGCAATTCCAGCATTCGACTTGCGAAGAAGATGGTACGCGCAGGCGCCGGGCATGCCGCCGAACTGGCCAACTGAATTCGGGACCTGGACGCCGTGGCCGACCACCATGGTGTGCAGTTCGTCGGCATCGTGCGGCGTTACCGCCAGCCCCATGGTCACGCCGCCGCGCATGGTGCCGGCGCCTTCGGTGTCGGGCATGAACGAGCGGAACAGATAAAGAAACGGCCCCGAGGCTTCGTTCGATTCGACATTGCCGATCCGCGGGCGCGGGATCGAGTGATCGCCGGAGCCGTCGAGGCCGTCGTGATCGATATAGGCGCCGCCGCCACCGGCCATCGCGTCCATCAACAGCATGCCGAACGGGCCGCCGTCGCGGTCGGGTCCCGCCATGGTCAGCACCGAAAACTGGCCCTTGGTGACGGCCTGGCCTTCCTGCACCAGCGACGGCACGCACGCCACCATGCGCGACATGGCCGCGACCGCGACGTTCTGCACCACCCATGCGGTCGAGACGGTGGCGCCCGACACCGGCGTCGGCCAGCGCGCGTTACAGATGTTGGCCTCCGGCACCTTGATTGTTACCGGCTTGAGCACGCCCTCGTTCCAGCGGATGTCGGGCGCGAGAATCGGCAGCAGTCCGGTGAACAGCGCGCCGCGCAGGCCTGAGCGCGTGCAGTTGATGAAGCCCGGCGCCTGCGGCGACGAGCCTTCCATGTCCAGCGTGAGTGTGTCGCCGCGTTTGATAACCGCGACTTCGACCTGATAAAGCCGATTGGCGTGGCCGTCGTGGTCGAGGAAATCGCGCGCGCGGTAGGTGCCGTCGGGAATGAGCTTGAGGCGCTCGCGCAGCCGCGCTTCCGAGGTGTCGATCTCGGTGTGCATCACCTGATCGACGGTCTCGACGCCGTAGCGGTCCATCAACTGATGAAAGCGGCGGCTGGCGACGTTGTTGGCGGCGATCATCGCCTTGAAGTCGAGGCCGACGACATGCGGCAGCCGCGTCATGCCCATGATCATTTGCCAGATGTCTTCGCGCAGCACGCCCTTTTCGACGAGCTTCACGCCGGGCAGCAGCATCGCTTCCTGCTGCACATCGGTGGCGGCGAACGACCAGCTGCCGAACGTCATGCCGCCGGTATCGAGTTCGTGCGCGCACGAGCCGGTCCAGGCGATGCGCCGGCCCTGATGGAAGATCGGCATCACGATCGAGACGTCGGGCTGGTGGATCGCGCCGCGATACGGATCGTTAAGGATGAACATGTCGCCCTCATTGATCCCCGGATTGTCGCTGAAATGCTCGATGATCGAGTAGATTACCGTCGACATGGTGCCGGCATGGAAAATCACTTGCGGGCCCATGTTCACGATGTCGCCGTCGGCGAGATAGATGCCGACGTTGAAGTCGGTCGCCTCCGTCACCACCGGCGAGCCCGACACGTTCTTGAGCGTGATAGCCTGCTCTTCGGTAATGGCTTCGAGCTTGTGCCGGATCACTTCGAAGGTGATCGGATCGATCGTGGCGTTGCCGCGGGATTGGCCGGGGAGGGGAGTGTTCATCGTTGTTATCTCAGGTGAGATCGATGGAGAGATTGCCGGCACTATCCAGCTGAGCAATTTGGCCGGGGCCGACATAGACGGTGGTTTCGGGATGTTCGACGACCGCCGGGCCGGTGACGCCGAATCCCGAAGGCATGTCGAGCCACTGGAACACGTCAGCCTCGGTCCACTTCAGTGTCGCCGGCTCAAAGATGCGGCGGGTTCCCGGCTTCGGTGTAGCGACCGCGCTCGGCTTGTGGATCGATGGTTTCACCGTGCGGCCAACGGCCACCACGCGGAACGTGGTCAGCTCGATGCCGGCGAAACGAAAACCGGCGCCCTTGCCGTACACCAATTCGTAGGATTCCTCGAACAACTCGACGAGTTTCCGCGCCGTCTCAGGCGTGACCGGACCGTCCGGCACCGGCACCATCAAATCGTGGGTCTGGCGGCGGTAGCGCATATCGATTGAGCGCGCGAGTTCTGATTGTGCGGCGGTAAATCCCGATTGCTCCATTGCCGCGAGGCAGCGCTGCCGCAATTCAGCAAACACCGCATTGATGCCGTCGCAGTCAAGGCCGTCCCAGGGATCGCGCGTGCCGCCGCCGGCGCGCAGTACCAGCGAGCGCTCGGCGGATTGTTGAATGTCGGAGGCGAGCGCGCCGTAGGCCGAGTGCGCCATGCTGGTGGCGGGAATGAGAATGCGCGGCACGCCGAGTTCGGCGCCGTAGCCGATGCAATGCGCCGGTCCCGCTCCGCCGTAAGCAAGGAGCACGAAATCGCGCGGATCGTGGCCGCGCCCGATGGTGACTTCGCGCAGCGTGTCAGCCATATGCCCATCGACCACGCGGCGGATGCCGGCCGCGGCCTCCTCCACGCTCATGCCGAGTGGGCCGGCGATCTGCTCGCGGATCGCCGCGGTCGCGGCGGCGAGGTCGAGCTTCATGCGGCCGCCGAGAAAATTGTCGGGCGAGAGAATGCCGAGCACCAAATCGGCGTCGGTAACGGTGGCGAGCTTGCCCCCGCGGCCGTAGCAAACCGGACCGGGCACGGCGCCGGCGCTGTCCGGTCCGACCCGCAGCAGGCCGGCTTGGACGCGGGCGATCGAGCCGCCGCCGGCGCCAATGGCGCGAATGTCGATCACCGGTGTGTTGAGATGGAAGCCGCCAACCTCGTGCGTGCCGGAGACCAGCGGCTTGCCGTCGACGACCAAAGCGACGTCGAAGCTTGTGCCGCCCATATCGGTGGTGATGACGTTGTTGTGGCCGATCTCCTGCGCCAGTTGCAGCGAGCCAATGACGCCTCCGGCCGGGCCGCTCGCGACCAGCAACACCGGCTTGCGCGCCGCCTCGCTTGCCGGGACGACGCCGCCGGCGGAATTCAGCACGTTGAACTTTCCGCGAAAGCCGCGCTCGCGGAGCAAGCTTTCAATGCGATTGAGGTAGTCGGCGACTTTGGGCGCCAGATACGAGTTGAGGACGGTCGTCGCGGTGCGCTCATATTCGCCGATGATCGGTGACACTTCGCAGGACAGACTGACGTAACAGCCGGGTGCCAGTTCGCGGATGATGTCGCCGACGCGCTCTTCGTGCGCCGGATTGCGGAACGACCACAACAGAGCCACCGCAAACGTCTTGGCGCCGGCGTCAATCAAATCGCGCACCGCCGTGCGAACGTTGTCCTCGTCGAGCGGAACCAGCACGTTGCCGGCTTGATCGACGCGCTCGCGCACTTCGCGGACCAGGTGTCGGGGCACGATCGGAACCGGGTAGCGCCGCCGGCTGTAATGGCCGAGGTTTTCAACCGGTATGCCGGCGGTGAAACCCATCAGACGCTGCAGCGCGAGCGTGTCGCCAAAGCCGCGCGTCGCAATCAGCCCGGTGGTTGCGCCGGTGCGTTCGATCAGCGCGTTGGTCGCCTGCGTGGTGCCATGGCCGAAGGCGCTGACGCGGCTGAGCAGATCTTCCGGGCTCAATCCGCGGCTGCTGGCGGCGACGGTGACGGCATCGAACACGCCTTTTTCCAGTTCGCCGGGTGTGGTGGGGGCCTTGGCGGTACTTATATTCCCGTCCTCGTCCATCAGGACGAGATCGGTAAACGTGCCGCCGATATCGATACCAAGATACATGTTCGTAACGGCTATAATGTTATGTCCCGGGGGCGACGATGGGCGAACCAACGGTATCACAACACCGAAGCCTTCGCTTTCGGACGGCATCTAGTCCAAATGCCGCCACAGCGATAGCATATTCACTTAAGCAGCGAGGGCGAGTCGTGCGGATCAGCTTTATCGTTGGCGTCGTATTCGCCTTGGCAACAGGGCCCGCGCTGGCGCAGGGCGTGGGTCAGCCGACTTTGCTCGATCCGCATCCAGCCGTCCCGCATCCGCAGCTATCACCCGCGCCGGCGGCGCCGAGCGCGCCCCGTGCTGCGCGGGCCGCTGCCGCCAGGCCGGCACGCCCGTCGGCGAAAACACCTCGCGCCGCCAAAGCACCCTCGACACCCGAGTCGCGTTCGGCGGCCGCTCTGGCGCTTTCCTCAGAACCGGTTTTCGACGACGGCACCTATCAGCGCATCAAAGAGGCGCTGTTCAGCTACTCGGCGATCCAGGTGCGCGGCGGCTGGCCGGCGCTGCCCGCGGACACAAAGCTCACCCCTGAATCAACCGGGCCGACCGTTGCCCTGCTGCGCCAGCATCTGGTCATCTCCGACGACCTCGCGCCGGAGCAGGAGCAGGGCGATACTTACGACGCGGCGGTTGTCGAGGCGGTCAAACGCTTTCAGACCCGGCACGGACTTGAAGCCACCGGCAATGTCGATGCCAAAACTTTGAAGGCGATGAACGTGCCGGTCGCCGAGCGCATCAAACAACTCGAAGCTTCGCTGGAGCGGCTCTTCGGCATGGATTTCGTTTTTGCCGAACGCTACGTGGTGGTGAACATTCCGGCCGCGTTTGTCGAGGCGGTCAGCAACGATAAGGTGGAACGCCGCTACCGCGTCATTGTCGGCAAAATCGACAAGCCGTCGCCGACGCTCACCGCTTTCATCACCGCGGTTAATCTCAATCCGACCTGGACGGTGCCGCTATCGATCACCAAAAGCGAGATCCGGGCTCACATGCGTCGCGACCCGACCTATCTCAGCCGCATGCATATGCGTGTGCTCGGCGCCCGCGACGAGGAGATCGATCCGCAAACCATCGACTGGTCGTCCGATCGTTCGCCCAATTTTACCGTCCGCCAGGATTCCGGCGGCTTCAACGCGCTGGGCAATCTCAAGATCGACATGCCCAATCCGTATTCGGTGTACATGCACGACACCACGACGCGGAATCTGTTCGCCAACGATTACCGTTTCGACTCGCACGGCTGCACGCGGGTCGACAACGTGCGCGATCTCGCCGCCTGGATCCTCGAGGACGTGCCGCCGTGGAATCGCGCTGCGATCGATGCCGGCATCGCCGCCGGCAAACTCAAGATCATCAACCTGCCGCACAAGATGCCGGTCGCCTGGGTCTACCTGACCGGCTGGGTGACGCGCGACGGCACGGTGCAATTCCGCGAGGATGTCTACAAGCACGATCAGGAACTCGACCGCGAGAAGCTCGACGAGACGGTGCGCGCCGGCGGCTTCGTTGCGCCGATGCCGCGCGAGGCGGCAGCGGGTGAGGCAGTGCCGCGCGAGGTGAAGCAGGTTTCCAATCTCGACAGCCGCTGAGCCCTGCCGTCATCGCGAGCTGGAAGTATTCGCGGTTCGCTTCGACGGAACCGTCTCGCCGCCTCGATTTCACGCTGCCCCGCGGACGAGGCGGCCGATCTTGATTCAATGATCCCGGTCGGCCTTCCTGGATATCCGGCCGGTCAAGTCGTCAATTCTGGAGAGGAATGTTCTCAGGATCGGGGAGGTGTTCGCCTTGTGATATCCGATGGCCAAATCGATGGTCGGCGCTTCGCCTGTCAGCGGACGGCTGATGACCGACCACGGCAAGAAATTCTCCGCTGAGGCCGGCAGCAGAGCCATGCCGCGCGTCGACGCGACCAGAGAAATGGCCATCGCGAAATTATCGATTTCAAGATGTGGGGCGATCTCTATTCCGGATCGTTTCAGATATTCGTCGATAACGGCGCGCAGCACGTGCGGCGTGTTCGATATCCCGATAAAGGTTTCGCTGGCCAGATCGTGCGGATCGATGGCCATACGCTCGGCGAGCGAATGATCGCTCGGCAGAATCACGACGAGCGGTTCCTTTGCCACCAATTTGAATTCCAGATCGGGCTTCTGTTCCAATCGAAGGAAAGCGATATCCAGCCGGCCTCGCTGCAGGTCGTCTGCGAGCACCATCGAATGGTCGCTCGAAACTTTGATTTCAATATTGGGCAGTTCGTCGCGAAGGATGCTGGTGGCACGAGGCAGCCAATGGACTTCCTGCCCGGTGAGGAAGCCCATGGCGAAAGTCGGTTTGATGGGTTGCGCCGCTCGCCGCGCGGCTTCCGCGGCCGCCTCCGCCTGGGTAAGAGCGAGCCGTGCATGGTCGAGAAAGGCCCGACCGGCGGCGGTCAATTCGATGCCGTGCACGCTGCGGTTCATCAGCTGAACGCCGACCTCGTATTCGAGGTCGCGGATTTGGCGGCTGAGGGAAGGTTGTGCCGTGTGCAGACGCTTCTCGGCTGCACCGGTCAGACTTCCTTCCTCGGCGACGGCGACGAAGAACCGAAGATGCCGTAACTCCATGGCGGTCTTCCATATCATTCAGGCATGCCCATCTGCTTACAAGGTCCTTTACTTCCGGGCTAGGGGGTCCGAGTCATAGCGCTGTGGCAGAAACCCGATAAAAACGGTGCTGCCTCTCCAGCACTGGCAAACGATGTTGCGCCGATAGAAGGCGCCGGTGGGTGTGGTTCGCCGGATTAACCGATGAGTTGTCCCACTTGAACGCGAGGAGCGGTACATGGAGACAAATGGGATTGAGGCGACAATCACTAAGCAATTCAGGTTGGAACGGGCCCCCACACTCCTGGCCTTGAAGGAAACTGGGCTCCCCATTGCTTTCACCAGACTGCACGGGACGGGAACACTCCAGGGCCCAACGTTGTCAGTACCAGCGCAGGACGCTTTTGCGTTCGAAGTAACGCTGGCGCCGCTGTCTTCAGGCGAGATTTGGGTCGATGGAAAATCCAGCGGACGAAACTCGGCGGGACCCGGCGACACCTATCTTTTCGACCTCGGCCGCAGCACCATCGCGAACCTCGTCCCACCCTTCGACTTTTTACGCTTTTGTCTGCCTGCGCCGACGCTCGACCGCCTGGCTTATGACCGTGGCTTGCGTCGCGTCGGAGGGCTGCGGACGACGTCACGGGGACTGTATGACCCGATGATGCACGGACTGGCGATGTCGCTGTTGGCGGTGCTTCAGGATTCGGCCAAGGCGACGACCCTCTTCGTCGATTATGTTGCGCTCGCGTTCCACGCGCACATCTTGACCGCGTACGGCGGACTGCTTGGCGGCGGGAGTCATGCCGGGCTGGCGCCGTGGCAACTGCGACGGGTCCACGACTTCATCGAAGCCCATCTTGACGGCGATCCGTCGATCGCGGACCTCGCGCGGGAATGCCGCCTGTCTGAGAGCTATTTTGCCCGCGCCTTCCGACGGGCGACCGGCATGACGCCGCATCGATGGGTGATGAAGCGGCGTATCGAGCGTGCCAAGGAATTGCTGACTGCGGGCAATCTTGAACTCACACAAGTTGCGCTGGCTTGCGGCTTTGTCGACCAGAGCCATTTGAACCGAAACTTTGTGCGGGCCGAAGGCCACAGTCCCGGCAAGTGGCGATGGCTCCGCCGCGGCTAGATCGTTTTCATCAATAGACAGTTTGCCGGCGAATGCTCTTCGGCATAGGCAACGCCGGAGCAGTCATCCATCGTCTCATCAACTGCGATTCGCCGTCCCGCTGGATTTGTACCGAGCGCGGTCGAATCGTCCAATCGGTTTTTTGTCCGAGCCGCCTATCGTCTTTTTGATTCGTGTGGGAACCGCCCTCGGCCGATCTCGGGCGTTGCGCCACGCTCCGCCGGCGGGAAACCAAAATCGCCGAAGAGGAACTGATCATGAGCAACCCAGTAGTCTTGATCACCGGTGCTTTGACGGGGATCGGCCGCGCCACCGCGCTGGCCTTTGCCAAGGATGGCGCAAGCGTCGTTGTTTCCGGCCGCCGCGAGGATGCCGGCCGGGCATTGGTTAGCGAACTACGCGCGTTGGGCGCCGAGGCCGAGTTCATCAAGGCAGACGTACGCCACGAAGACGACGTTCGCGCACTGGTGGACGGTGCCGTCGCCCGCTTCGGCCGCGTGGACGCCGCCATCAACATCGCCGGGACCGAAGGCAAGCCCGGTCCCGCCACTGCGCAGACCGCCGAGACGTACGCCGCCACCTTTGAAACCAATGTGCTGGGCACAATACTCAGCATGAAGCACGAGCTGCGCGTGATGCAGGCCCAGCGCACGGGAAGCATCGTCAATATTTCCTCGGCCTTTGGCCACGAAGGGGCGCCCGGCGCATCGGTCTACGCGGCTAGCAAGCATGCCGTCGAAGGCTTGACCCGATCCGCCGCCTTAGAGGCCGCGCCATTTGGTGTGCGTGTCAACGCCGTGGCACCCGGTGCAATCGAAACCGGGATGCTCGACCGCTTCACCGGCACGGCGGAAAATAAGGCTGCATTGGCGTCGGAGGCGCCGCTCGCGCGCCTCGGTGAACCGGGCGAAATCGCCCAGGCGATCATTTTCGCCGCCTCCAGCAGGTCGTCCTTCATGACCGGCCACATCCTCGCCGTTGACGGCGGTAGGGCGGCGCGCTGAGCCGAACGTCATTAGGTACCGCTTTCGTGTTCAGCCCTGAAGCCACGCTCTGACGGCCAACCGGACCTACATAGAAGGAGATTATGCCGTGAGCGCCAAAATTGTCCTCATCACCGGTGCGCTGACAGGAATCGGCCGTGCCACAGCCTTCGCTTTTGCCAAGGCAGACAGTAATTTGGTCGTCGCCGGGCGCCACGACGAGGCCGGTATCGCGCTGGCGAAGGAATTGCTCACACTCGGCGCCGCAGCCGAGTTCGTCCGGGCGGACGTGCGCCACGACGAGGATGTGCGCAATCTGGTCGACAAGGCCGTGACACGCTTCGGCCGGCTGGATGTCGCCGTGAACAATGCCGGCACCGAAGGCAAGCCGGGTCCCGTGACCGAGCAGACATCCGACAGCTATGCGGCGATGTTCGATACCAATGTGCTCGGAACGCTGCTTAGTTTGAAGCACGAGCTGCGCGTCATGCAACCGCAAGGCAGTGGCAGCATCGTCAATATTTCCTCCACCATGGGTGAGCGCGGCGCGGCGAACTTGTCGCTCTACACCGCCAGCAAACATGCCGTCGAAGGCCTGACGAAGTCCGCCGCGCTCGAAGGCGCGGCGTTCGGCGTGCGCGTCAACGCGGTTGCGCCCGGTCCGACGGACACCGCCATGCTCGACCGCTTGACCGGCGCGCCTGACAAGAAAGCGGCATTTATCGCCGCCATTCCGCTGAAGCGCGGCGCGAAGGCGGAAGAGATCGCCGACGCAATCGTGTTCCTCGCGTCGAGCAAGGCTTCGTTCATCACCGGCCAGATCATCAGAGTCAACGGCGGCAAGACCGCGAGCTGAACCAGCCTTTCATCGGGAGATCGACCATGACCGACTACACCCACCAAACCGCACCGACGCGGTTCGTCGAGGCCAACGGCATTCGTTTCGCCTATCGCCGTTTTGGTAGGCCAAACGGCATACCGTTGCTGTTCAACCAGCATTTTACCGGCACCATGGATCATTGGGATCCTGCGGTGACCGACGGCATGGCCAAAACGCGCGAGGTCATTCTCTTTGACAATGCGGGCGTCGCGTCATCTTCGGGCGAGGCCCCTCGTACGTTTGCGATGATGGGCACCAACGCCATCGCTTTCATACGTGCTCTCGATCTAACCGAAGTCGATGTGCTCGGCCTCTCTATCGGCGGCTTCGTTGCGCAAGAGATTGCCCTACAGGCTCCCGAGCTGGTGCGGCGGCTGATCTTGTTGGCCACGGGGCCACGTTCCGCCGAAGGCATGGTTGGCGGTACGCCCGAAGGTAATCGAATCTTCAGTGCTAAATATGACCCTCCTGATCACTTGTGGCTGAGCGTTTTCTTCACGCCCTCGGCGGCGAGCCAGGCCGCCGGAAGGGCATTTCTTGAGAGGTTCCGAAAGCGGACGAAGGATCGCGATCCGGAAGCCAACGAGAAGGTCGCGCCGGCACAGCAGGCAGCCATCGCGGAATATGCAACGCCACGAGACCGGCCCTACGAGTACCTGAAAGCGATCAAGCAGCCGACATTGATCATCGGAGGCAGCAATGATCTTATCATTTATCCCGTGAATTCATTCATCCTTCAACAGAACCTGCCCAACGCCAAGCTTCTTATATACCCCGACACCGGGCACGGTCCTCATGACCGATATCCCGAAATGTTCAATCGCGACGTATCGGCGTTCCTGTCGGCGACCGACGTTTGGCTGGCGTGAGATCGACCATCCGACCTGGCAGCAACAGAGAAGATTACCATGTCCACACTTGCCGGAAAGACCGCGCTCGTCACCGGCGCCTCGCGCGGCATCGGCCGCGCCAGCGCGCTTGCGCTTGCTGCGGCTGGTGCCCAAGTTCTCGTGCACTTTGGCACTGGCGCTAAAGAAGCCGATGCGGTCGTCGGCGAAATACGCAAAGGCGGCGGTCGGGCGGAAACGATCTCGGCCGATCTCGCCGCTCCCAACGGCGCGCATCAGCTCGCCAAAAAGGTGCGTGGCATCGTAGGCGAGCGCCTTGATATTCTTGTCGCCAACGCCGGTATGGGGAAGTCAGCGACCATCGAGGAAACTACCGTCGAGGATTTCGACCGTCTGTTTGCCATCAATGTCCGGGCGCCGTTCTTTCTGGTGCAGCAGCTGCTTCCGATTTTGCGCGAAGGCAGCAGCATCCTTCTTGTCGGGTCACTCGCGGCGCGTGCCGTGGTCGGCGCGATCCCCGCCTATGCGGCGACCAAGGGCGCAGTCGAGACACTCGTGAAACATTTTGCTTCGTTACTCGGTGAGCGCGGCATCCGTGTCAATGCCATCGCACCTGGCGTCGTCGCGACGGATATGTCGAGTTTCACAAAGACTGACGCTGGCCGAGACTACGCGTTAAGCATACAGGCGCTCAAACGCCTCGCGCAGCCCGACGACATTGGCGGCGTTGTTGCCTTCCTGGCATCTGAAGAGGCGCGGTGGATCACCGGGGCCACCATCCACGTGGATGGCGGCTCGAAGCTCTGAGCTTCGGGTGGCGAGCGAACGGAATGCGGTGAGACGTGCGAGGACGCAAATGGCGAAGACAATCGAAGAATCGAACAAAGTGTTGGTCCTCGAAGCGTTCGACACGCTTTTCAACAAACGGGACTATAAGGCGGCCGAGCGTTATTGGTCGCCGAACTACATCCAGCACAGCGCACACATCCGGCCCGGGCGCGAGGGATTGTTCGATCTGATCAGGAGCGCGCCGGCGGCGCTGAAGTATGAGCCGGGCACGGTCGTCGCCGAAGGCGATTATGTGATCGTCCATGGCCGGTTTTCGAACACCGGAAGGCCGAAAAACTGGATCGCCGCCGATGTCGTGCGCGTTGCCGACGGCGTGCTCGCTGAACACTGGGACGTTCTGCAGGACGAGGCGACCGAAGCCGAATCGCAAAGCGGTCTGCCGATGTTCGGGACCAAGTTTCCCGGCTGAGTTCTCTGTGGTGATTTCGCCGGCATAAGCTATGAATTTACGCCGCCGAATTTCAGAACTTCGCAAACTTGCAGACTCCAATGATTGGTGGGATCGTGAGATTGCGGGGTTCGCTTTGCGTGATCTGATGGAGGATCATTTCGCAGAGGGGATGGAGCTTACGATCCACTGGCCGAAGCACCGTTCTGCCCGCATTCGTCGGGCGGCCTGTCAATCCTTAATGCAACGCAAGGCGAAAACCTCCGACGATCGGCTGCGACCGATACTGCAGCGGCTGGAAGTGTTGATGAATGACGACGACATCTACGTTCGCAAATGTTGCGGGCCTTATGTTGTCGCCTATCTCGCATACACCTATCCTAGAATTGTCATCCCCTGGCTAAGACGCCAGGCACAGTCGGCCGATCTAAATGTACGCACCAACGTAGCGAAGGCATTTAGCCAATCGCTGGGTGCCCGGCGCCCGCAAGACGGGCTGACGATACTGAACATGCTTGCCACGGATCAGCGGCGGCGCGTCCGGCAGGCGGTTCTATCTTCTGCTCGAAATATTTTCAAAAGAAGCGAATTTGGCAATTCCCGCCCTGCGCGCCGGCTTTCGCGTTTGCTTTGCGGTTGAAATCTCCCGTGCTAAAGGCAGGTTGCCGCGCGCGAGCCTGTAGGGAAGAAG
Source organism: uncultured Alphaproteobacteria bacterium (assembly GCA_963844545.1). Lineage (GTDB taxonomy): Bacteria > Pseudomonadota > Alphaproteobacteria > Rhizobiales > Xanthobacteraceae > BOG-931. Next base: position 165,737 of record CAWJOX010000006.1, read on the forward strand.
GCAGTGCGCCGCGCGATGTAAAGCAGGTGTCCTACCTCGACAGCCGCTGAGCCTTACCGTCATCCTGAGGCGGCCGCCAACGGGTCCGGCCCGAAGTGGCCGGCCCGATGACAAGCTTCGCGGCCCTCGAAGGATGCGGCCGATGTGCTTCGGCCGTTGCCCTTCGAGGCTCGCTTCGCTCGCACCTCAGGATGACGGAATAAAGGCTCCGAACACCGCCGATGCGCCTGGCGCTAAAACTTCATCCGGACTCGTTCTGCACGGCGGTGACGGGCGTCGACGTTGATGTCACCCGTCCACACGACGGCAATCTCTCGTTGTCCTACATCACGACCGGCAAGATCGCAGATCTGCGCCTGCCGCTGGTGGCGGTATCTGCGCGGGCAGACGAGCTTTGGCGGAGCAGCTGTTTCGAGGCTTTCATCCGCGCCGCGCCGGGCGAGGCGTATTACGAATTCAACTTCGCGCCTTCGACGCAATGGGCGGCCTATCGGTTCGACGGTTACCGAACGGGCATGCGGGCAGCGAGCGAGATCGCCGCGCCGCGGATCGAGGTGCAATCGGCGCCTGAGTGCTACACGCTGCGAGCTACGCTCGATTTATCGAGCCTGCCTACCCCCTCCCTTCCCTCCCCCGCGCGCGGGGGAGGGAAGGGAGGGGGATTGCGGCTCGGCCTCTCGGCGGTGATCGAAGAAACCAGCGGCCGGAAATCATATTGGGCGTTGGCGCATCCGCCGGGCAAGCCGGATTTCCATCATGCCGATTGCTTTGCTCATGAACTTTCACCAGCGTAGCGGCAATTTCCCCTCCCCCTTGTGGGTAGGGGTGGGGGTCGGGAGGTTGCGCGCGAGCGTCGACATCACGGCGGCGTCCTCTCGACCCCCCTCCCCACCCTCCCCCACAAGGGGGGAGGGAGCAGATCGGACTTGCCGCTCGTTGAATGGACTTCGCCGAGATTTGCAGTAGCCGCCATGAAATTCGGCATCGATCGCCTTATCGCCGAACCCGCTCTGCGCGCGCCGCTTTACGGCCGGCGCGTTGCGCTTCTCGCGCACCCGGCTTCGGTCACGGCTGACCTGATGCACTCGCTCGATGCGCTGGCCGGATGCGGTGACATCAACCTCACCGCCGCGTTTGGACCGCAGCATGGGCTGCGCGGCGACAAGCAGGACAACATGAAGGAGTCGCCGGATTTCAACGATCCGGTGCACGGCATCCCGGTTTTCAGTTTGTACGGCGAAGTGCGCAAGCCAACCGCTGCGATGCTGGATACCTGCGACGTCATCCTCGTCGATCTGCAAGATCTGGGCTGCCGGATCTATACGTTCATCACCACGCTGCGCTACGTGCTCGAAGCGGCGGCGCGACGCGGCAAGGCAGTGTGGGTGCTGGACCGGCCCAATCCGGTCGGCCGCCCGGTCGAAGGCCTGAGGCTGCGCGCCGGCTGGGAAAGCTTTGTCGGCGCCGGGGCATTGCCGATGCGCCATGGGCTCACGCTCGGCGAATTGGGTGCGTGGTTTATCAGAACGCTGAAGCTCGATGTCGAGTACCGCGTCGTCGATATGGAAGGTTGGCGGCCCGACGCCGCACCGGGATTCGGCTGGCCGCTCGGCGAGCGCACCTGGATCAATCCCAGCCCGAACGCGCCGAATCTGTGGATGGCGCGCGCCTATGCCGGCACGGTGATGGTCGAGGGCACGACGCTCTCGGAAGGCCGCGGCACCACGCGGCCGCTGGAACTGTTCGGCGCTCCCGATATCGAGGCGCGGGCGGTGCTCGGCGAGATGCACGCGCTCGCGCCGCTTTGGCTCAAAGGCTGCCGCCTGCGCGAGTGCTGGTTCGAGCCGACGTTCCACAAGCACGTCGGCAAGCTGTGCAGCGGTGTGCAGATCCACACAGAAGGCCCCGGCTACGATCACTTAGCCTTCAAGCCCTGGCGCATCCAGGCGCTCGCCTTCAAGGCGATCCGGCGGCTTTATCCCGACTATCCGCTGTGGCGCGATTTCGCCTACGAATACGAGCACGGCAAACTCGCCATCGACGTCATCAACGGCGGCCCGCTGCTGCGCGAGTGGGTGGACGATGCGCGCGCGACGCCGCAGGACTTGGATGCGGTGGCGGTTGCAGATGCGGAGGCTTGGATAAGCGAGCGGCGGAGACACTTGCGGTATTGAACACGACAGGCGCACCCATCCAACGCAACTAGGCTGCTCCCAATACTGCTTTCTTGATTGAGTTTAGCAGGGCGATCGAGCGGAATAATGCTTTTGGGTAGAGATAATCCTCGCCAGATTCGTCGACGATCCGCCGCAGCCCATGTTTTTCGGCCGCAGCATCGCGCAGCGCGAGGTAGATTTTTCGCCTTTCAAGCGATGCCGAGTAACCATCGTTACTAATGCACACGACCAGCCGTTTCGATTGCATTGCCATCTTTGCTTCCGCGTTTAGGGAAACTGTGTAGGATGGGTAGAGCGCAGCGAAACCCATCATGTCAGCGGGACAGTAGGCGATGGGTTTCGCAAGTGCTCTACCCATCCTACACAACACCTCAATACCGCGCATGCCCCGGCGTGCGGGGGAACGGGATCGCGTCGCGCACATTTGAAAGTCCGGTGACGTAGGCGAGCGTGCGCTCGAAGCCCAGCCCGAAGCCGGCGTGGGGGACGGTACCGTAGCGGCGCAGGTCGCGGTACCAGCCGTAATGTTCCTTGTCGATTGCCCGCTCGGTCATGCGGGCGTCGAGCACGTCGAGCCGCTCCTCGCGCTGGCTGCCGCCGATGATCTCGCCGATGCCGGGCGCGAGCACGTCCATGGCCGCGACGGTTTTGCCGTCGTCGTTGACCCGCATGTAGAACGCCTTGATGTCCTTCGGATAGTTCATCACCACGACGGGCTTCCTGGCGTATGTCTCGGTTAGATAGCGCTCGTGCTCGGATTGCAGGTCGATGCCCCACTTTACGGGGAACTCGAATTTCTCATTCTTTTCCTGCGCCCGTTCCAGCACCGCGATCGCCTCGCTGTAATCCATCCGCACGAACTCGGACGTGACGATGCCGGAGAGCTTCGCCACCAGGCCCTTCTCGATCCGCTCGTCGAAGAAGGCGAGATCGTCCGGCCGTTCCTTCAACAGCGTCTCGAAGGTGAATTTCAGCAGTCGCTCTGCCAGCGTCGCATCGTCGGAAAGATCGGCGAAGGCGATTTCCGGCTCGATCATCCAGAATTCCGCCAGATGCCGGCTGGTGTTGGAGTTCTCGGCGCGGAACGTCGGCCCGAACGTGTAGACCCTGGTGAGCGCGAGGCAGTAGGCCTCGACGTTGAGCTGGCCTGACACCGTCAGGAACGCCTCGCGGCCGAAGAAATCTTTGGCGTAATCGATCCCGCCCTCAGCCGTGCGCGGCAGGTTGGCCAGATCGAGCGTCGAGACACGGAACAGCGACCCCGCCCCCTCCGCGTCGGACGACGTGATGATTGGCGTGTTGACCCAGAAGAAGCCGTTATCGTCGAAGAAGCGGTGGATCGCCTTCGCCAGCGTGTGCCGCACCCGCGTGGCCGCGCCGATCACGTTGGTGCGCGGCCGCAGATGGGCGACTTCCCGCAGGTACTCCATGGTGTGGTGTTTCGGCGAGATCGGATAGGTGTCGGGGTCGTCGACCCAGCCGATTACTTCGACCGCGCTCGCCTGCATCTCGAACGGCTGGCCTTTGGCCGGCGACGGTACGATCGTCCCGGTCGCCGCCACAGCGCAGCCGGCGGTGAGTTTCAAAATCTCATCGGCGTAGTTCGGCAGCGTGTTCGGCGCGACTACCTGCAACGGATGGAACGCGGAGCCATCGGAGAGGTGCACGAAAGAAATGCCGGCCTTGGAGTCGCGGCGGGTGCGCACCCAGCCTTTGACCGTGACCGGCGCATCTTGCGGCGCCTGCCCGGCGAGGATTGCGCGCACGTCGAACACGTTCTTGTTCATCGGCGCGAGAGTTATCATAGTCGCCGGTTACAGCAAACCGAACGACGGCAGTGGGCAGGGCCGATGCGGCAGATGATATTGGTCGGCTTCCTGCAGGCGCAGAACTGCACCAACATCGCCAGTTCCTGGCGGCATCCGGCCTCGCGCACCAATTCATGGTCGCCGGATTTTTATCGCCACATCGGCCGCGTGCTGGAGGAAGGGAAGTTTCATCTCGGCTTCTTCGATGACCGCCTGTCGATGCCGGACATGTATGGGCGCAACCACGCGCATACTGTCCAACACGGTATTCGTTGCGTGAAGCTCGATGCGGTGACGGTGCTGACCGTAATGGGCATGGCGACCGAGCGGCTTGGGCTTGGCGCGACCTATTCGACCACCTATTACGAGCCGTTCCATGTGGCGCGCGTGTTCGCCACGCTTGATCTGATGACTCACGGGCGCGCGGCCTGGAACGTCGTCACCTCGCTCAACGACGGCGAAGCGAGGAACATGGGCCGCGACGAGGTGCTCGATCACGACCTGCGCTACGACCGCGCCGACGAATTCATGGAGATCGTGCACGAGCATTGGGACGCCTGGGAAGACGACGCCATCGTCCAGGACAAGCTGACCGGCTTGTTCGCCAGGCCGGAGAAGGTGCATCGCCTCGACTATCAGGGCCGCTACTTCCGCTCCCGCGGCGTGTTCACGGTCCCGCGCTCGGCGCAGGGCCATCCCGTCATTATTCAGGCGGGTGCGAGCGGCCGGGGCCGGCGCTTCGGTGCGCGCTGGGGCGAAATCATCTTCGTGGTTTATCCGAACATCGAAATCGGCAAGCGCGACTATGCAGAGTTCAAGGCCGAGGTGGCGCGGTGCGGGCGTGAAGCGGAGCACATCAAAACGGCACAGCTCATTAACACCGTGGCGGCCGCGACCAAAGCCGAAGCCGAGGACAAATGGGCCGAGATCGACAAGCTGCCGCTCGAGATCGACGCGCTGTCGCTTCTGTCGGAAGGGCTCAACTTCGATTTTGCAACGAAGGGCATGGACGAGGCTTTTACCGACGGGGAATTGGCAGCCATGTCCGGCATCCAGGGCATTCGCGACGGCGTGCTGCGTACCAGCGGGAAGAAAAATCCGACGGTGCGGGATTTCATTCATTTCAGCGGACGCGGGCGCGTGCACAACCCGATTGTCGGCGGCCCGAAAGAGGTGGCCGATCAGCTCGAGCAATGGTTCGCGGCGCCGGCCTGTGACGGCTTTGTCCTCTCAGCCACCCACGTCCCGGGCGCCTACGAGGACTTTGTGCGCTTCGTCGTGCCGGAGCTGCAACGCCGCGGCCTGTTCCGCAAAGATTTTGCCGGTGCAACGTTGCGCGAGAATCTGGGACTGGCCGTGCCGGCGGTGGGCGCATGGCGCTCACAGGATCGGCGATGAAAGGGCAACACATGCAGCGCCCCGATTTCCTGACGCAATAGCGCAAACCAGTGTATAGCCATGGCGCAGCGGGCGCTGCGAAAAGTCGACAAGGAGTTGCGATGCGCAGGTGTCTTTGTAAATCTCTTTGGCTTTTTCTCGCGCTGCTGCTTGGCGGTCTCATGACCGCGCCGGCGCATGCCGCCGACGAGCCGGATCTGATCTTCAAGCGCTCGACCGTGTTCAAGTTCCTCACGCCGAACGACAAGCTCGCGACCTATGGCCTCGACGATCCCGACGTCGAAGGCGTCGCCTGCCATTTCACCGTTCCCGAGAAGGGTGGCGTCAAGGGCTGGATCGGCGTCGCCGAACAGGTCTCGGATATTTCGCTGTCGTGCCGGCAGATCGGCCCGATCCGTTTCAAGGCCAAGTTCGAACAGGGCGAGGACATGTTCCGCAAGCGCCGTTCGCTGTTCTTCAAGAAGATGCAAATCGTGCGCGGCTGCGACACCAAGCGCAACGTGCTGGTCTACATGGTCTACTCCGACCGCTTGATCGAAGGCTCGCCGAAGAACTCAACCTCGTCGGTGCCGATCATGCCGTGGGGCCAGGACGACCAGATCCAGAAGTGCGCGGACTTCGTCGAGAAATAGCTTCCTGTTATTTCGCTCCCGTCAGCGTCTGCAGTTCCAGTTTATCGGCCTTGTCGTAGTCGGCCTGGGCCCGTTTGGTGTCGCCCTTGGCGTCGTAGACGATGCCGCGCTTGCGGTAGGCGCCGCCGTCTTTCGGATTAAGCTCGATCGCCTTGTTGAAGTCCGCGAGCGCCCAATCGAGCTTGCCCTTGAGCTGGAAAATGGCGCCGCGGTTGAAGAAATCTTCAGCGTCCTTCGGATTGAGCTCGACGGCCTTGTCGTAATCGCGCAACGCCCCATCAAGGTCGCCCTTGGCCTGATAGACCAGCCCGCGGCCGTTGTAGGCACGAGGATCGTTCGGGTCGAGTTCGATGGCTTTGCCGGTGTCGGCCAGCGCCTGGTCGAAATCGCCCTTGTCCCAATTCAACAGGCCGCGGCTGTTGTAGGCAAACGACAGTTTCGGATCGATCTCGATCGCCTTGTTGTAGTCGGCGAGCGCCCGCTCGAGGTCGCCCTTCCGCTTATAGGCGTTGCCGCGGATGACGTAGGCGTCGGCATCGGTCGGGATGATATCAATCGCTTTGCTGTAGTCGGCAAGCGCCAGGTCGAACTCGCCCCTGGCCAGATAAATGCCGGCGCGGTCGTTGAAGGCGGCGGCATATCGCGGATCAAGCTCGATGGCCTTGGTGAAATCCGCAAGGGCCTGATCGGCTTCGCCCCTGGCCCTATGAGCGATGCCGCGGCCGTCATAAGCGAGGAAATTTTTCGGATCGAGTTCGATCGCTCGGGTGTAGTCCGCAATCGCCGGGTCGGGTTCGTCTTTTGCCCGATAGACGTCGCCGCGGGCAGAGTAGGTGAACGCTTTGTTCGGATCGAGCGCGATGGCCTTGGTGAAATCGGCGAGCGCCAGGTCAAAGTCGCCCTTGCGCTTGTAGACACTGCCGCGGCCATCGTATGGTCGATAATCTTTTGGGCTAAGCTCGATTGCCTTGTTGTAGTCGGCGAGCGCCAAATCCAGCTTGCCCTCGATGTAATATTGCAGGCCGCGCACGTTATACAGTGCGCCATTATCGGGATTGAGCCGAATGGCGGTAGTGTAGTCGGCGATAGCCGGCTCTCGTTCCTCTTTGGCCATATAAACATTGCCGCGATTCCAGAACGCCAGCGCGTAATTCGGATTAAGTCCAATGGCCTGGTCAAAGTCGGCGATGGCGTGGTCAAAGTTCCGCTTTAAGCCATAAGCGAAGCCGCGGTTATTGAAGGCAACCGCATAGCCGGGATTTAAGCTTATCGCCTGGTCGTAATCGCCGATGGCATGGTCGACGTCGCCTTTGACCAGGTAGGCGGTGCCGCGGCTGTTGAAGATCGCGGCCAAGTCGGTTCCGCTGAATTTTGCCGAGTTGATCGCATCGGTACAGCCGGCGATCTGCTCGTCCCATGGGATGCCGCCTCTGCCGGTGCACTTCCAAGCATCCGCGGTTTGCGCACGGGCCGGTTCGCACAGGGGCGCCGTCAGTGCAACGGTCGCTAGAAGCATCGCGGCAGCCGCAAACCCGTGCCGTTTCTTTGGCCTCATAATCCGCCTCTGCGCTTCGCTCCGGTGACAGAAAATATAGCTTACTATTCCGTCGTGTGGTGGCGATGGTCAGTGACGGAGATCACGCGGTTCAGCTTAATAGCCGGCTGCCTAGCCGCCCGTTAATACGGCCGAGCAGTAGCGTGCGAACCGACGGGATAGCTGGAGAAGAGCCGGCCGTAATCGAGGTCGTGCGGCTACGCGCGCGTCGGCCAGTGCCGCTCGTGGAACCAGCCGCGATACGACGTCATCTTCGCGCGCTGCGCCGCAGGCGCATGGCGCTTGCAGGTCGATGCCTCTTCACTCGCTGGCGCCGCGCCCCACCGCAATTCGACGCAGTCGTTGACGTTGTACGCCATCTCCAGATCCGCGGAGCGATCGATCACATCCTTGAGCGAGAGCGTCCACTGCGAACCGTCGCTGCGGGTGTAAGAGAACTTGCGCGCCGCAAGCTCCGAAGCCAGCACGCGCTGCAGCTCGGCTTTCACGTCCGCGGCGCTCTTGCCGAACGGAATGGCGTAGCGCTCGGGCCGCCGGGTAACGCGGTCCGGATAGCCGCGCACGACGTCAATGGCGATTAACAAACGAAAGTCGCGTGCCGGCGTCGCGAAATCTTCCCAGGCGCCGGTGGTCGCGAAGATCGACGGGCCATCCGGCATGCTCGCATCGCCGTGGCCGCTACTCTGATACTTCCGGCCGTTTTCGACCGAGCCGACGCGGGTCTTCACCTGCTCCTCGAGCGAGGCGATGGCGTCGTCCATCGCGCGCGCCGGATCGAGCGGTGAGGGCGACATCACGTCGTCCATGCGGTCGTAAAAGTCCTCGACCGAGAGCTGGGACTGTTGCAGCGAAAAATCGCCGTAGTTAGGATTTTTCGCGATTTCGGCGTTGGTCAGCCGCCGCAAGCCGCCGTTCTGTTCGCGAACGATCGGCCGGAAACGCTTGAACCCCGGACTGCCGAGCCTGGGTTCGTGCGCAAACAGAAAATTGCCGCGCCAAAAACGCTTGCGTGCCACGGTTCCATCGGGCTCGCCGTCGACGGCGAGGAAGACCCCGGGCGCACCGCCCGACTGCGCCACGCGCCGCACCAGCACCATCACGTGCCCGTACGGATCGGCGTAGACGGTGCCCGGCCGCAGCGTCTCTTGGGTGAGCGGTACGGTATAAAAATCAGTGTTGTCGTCGTTGGCGAGCGTCCGCACCGATCCGGATTGAACGACGTCGCCGACGGTGTGCAAATAACGCCCGAACGTCTGGGCGAGCCCGAGTTGCTTGGGCGGCTCGCGCTCGGCCGGCGTCGTCGAAGTCGTAGCAACCTCGGCCGGCTCTTTTCCCGCCGCCGGTGCGCCTGCGCTCTGAATGCTCACCCACGCATAGCACTGCGGCGGTTTGCCGCCGCCGCCGCGCGAGCACGTTGAGTAGCCAAACGGCAGACCCATCTTGAACGCGAAATAGGCGCGTAGGAAATACACCAGGTCGGCGCAGTCGGGACGCAGCACCATGGCGACTTCGTCTTCGCGCAGACCCAAATGGTTGAACAGAAGATTGCGCGATCGATCGCGCAGCACTTCGTGCAGCGCCTTCCACGACGGCGCCGCGTCAAGCGGCGCGTCGAACAGCTTCTCGATCCACGCTGAATACAAATTTTCCGTCGCGCGATTCCACGAATTGCGCACCGGCCACACGCTTCCCGAGGTCGCGCGCGGCCGCGGCGGCGCGCCGTCGCTCACAGCGATTTCGCGCGTAACCGTGCCACACCCTGCTGGCGCGCGGTCGCGTGTGAGCTGCGCGCGCCACGCGCCGGCGGTGGGCGACGCGACCTCGGCAAACCAGAAATACGGCGGCCCGCCGTGGCGTTCGCGCGATTTGGCAGCGACGCTGCCGTCGGGCGCGATCAGCGACAGCTCGCCATCGGCTGGTTTCTCAACGGTGACGAGGACCCGCAAAGGAGCGCCGCGCCACGGCGCGATCGGGGATGACAGGACCGCGAGGTCGGCGTCTTGGCAGTTGCCTTCGGCCCGCGATGCCGTTGTCGGGAACACGAAAAATGCACCCGCGATCAGCGACAACGCCGTCGCAGCGGCGGCAAACTGGCGTGCTGGATTCAATTGAGCCCTGTTCCCGGTGACCGCAACGAGACCATATTGCGAAAGGTTTGACTGAATGATGGCAGGTCGCCAAGTGAATTATACCCAATTCGAGTCGGTCAGTCAGCGGGTTAGACTGCGATTTTGCCGATGCGCGGCAGTTCGCCACGACCGCTGAGGTCAGAGATGGATCAAAATCATCACTTTGAGAGGTGATCGCAAAACGTGCTCGGCGTCTTGGCTACGGTGTCACCTAAGCGGCCGACGCTTTCGCGTCCGCGGGCAAAGACTTCTCTCGCACTTCGGGGCCGGTGACCCCCTCACGCGCCAAATGGGCTTCCAGCGCCGACGCGGCGCGATAGAGCAGCCGCTCATCGAAATTGCGTCCGGTCAGCATCAAGCCGACCGGAAGTCCGTCGATCCAGCCGCAGGGCATGCTCATCGACGGATGCCCGGTGGCGTTAAACGGTGCGGTGTTGATGGTGACGCCGAAGGCGGTCGCGACCGCTTCTTCCCGCGGTGCATCCGCGGCCGGCCGCCGCGGTGGCGGGAACGGCACCGTCGGCGAAGCGAGAATATCGACGCGCTTGAGCGCCTCGTTGTAGTGCTCGGCAAGGAGCCGCGCCAAATTCTGCGCGCGGCCGTAATAGCGGCCGCTGTAAGCGGTGAACATGTATTGGCCGACCAGCGCGGCGAGCTTGACGGTGTCGGGCAGGAGATCGGCCTGATGGCGCCACATCGCCTGATGCTGCATGGCCGAGGGCAGATAGACACCCTTCGGGCCGAAGCCGGAGCCGTTGCCATGAAACATGGTCATCAGACAGCCTTCGGCCGCCAACGGCATCCAGATCGCGCCAGCATAGCGATGCAACGGCACGGACACCACTTCAACTTCAGCGCCGAGTTTTTTGAAGCCCGCGATTGCCGCGCGCACCGCCGCATCGGTCCGCTTGTCGGACTGCGGTAACCCGAACGTTTCTTCGAGTATGCCGACGCGCAATCCCTTTGCGCCGGTGCTGAGATCGGCGGCATAGCGGTCGACTTTGATATTGTTTTGCCGGCTGTCGAGACCGTCGGAACCGGCGATGACTTCGAGCAGCAAGGCGTTGTCGGCAACGTTACGCGTGATCGGCCCGAGATGGTCGAGCGAATATTCCATGCCCAGATTGCCGGTGCACGGCACAAGGCCGAACGTCGCCTTCATGCCCACGGCTCCGCAGAACGATGCCGGCTGGCGTACCGATCCGCCCTGATCGGTGCCGAGCGCCATGTCGACTACGCCGCCGCCGACCAGCGCGCCTGATCCCGAGGAAGATCCGCCCGACGTGAAACCGGGACGATGCGGATTATCGACCGGCCCGCGCGCATTGGTGTGGCTGCCGCCGGAATAACAATAGTCCTCATTGGCGGACTTGCCGACGATGGTGCCGCCGGCATCGAGTATTCGCGTGACGACCGTGGCGTCGACTTCCGGTGTGTAACCCTCGAAAATCGCCGAGCCGTTCATCATCGGTACGCCGGCCACACAGGTGCAATCCTTCACGACAATGCGCTTGCCGGATAGCGGCCCGCTGGTCGCGCCGCGAATTTCGGTGATCCGCGCAAAGGCGCCGAACGGATTATCCTCCGCCGCAGGGATGATGCCGGGTAGGCGAGCGTAACGCGGTTGCGGCAGTGCGTCCGGCAGGCGATCCAGCGCCGCGTAGGCGTCGAGCGCGCCGCGCATCATTCCCCGGAACATTGCGATATCCGCAGGGTCGAAATGAAAACCGAGATCCGCGGCGATCTCACCGAGCTCCGTTGACGATGGACCGGCGATAGGCATTCGCCCTCCTTCAAGATTGAGCGCCAAGTTTCAATTTTTAAATCTAACCGACGCCGCGATTTAGCAAAGGCGTATTTGTCTGCAATCGACGGTGGCAGGCACGTTCCTGATCGATGCTTTTTTTGAATTTCGTGGGAGGATTTGGAAGGCAGCGCCGGCGTGAGTACGCAACGCTTGCGTTAGTTCAGCCGCAGCTCGGTGACATGACGAGGGTCGGGTGTCAGCTCACCGCGCTCGACGCGCTTGACGATCTCGGTGAGCGCGGCATTGGCCCGGCAGGGCAGTCCGACGTTCTCGCCCTCGCGCACAATGCGCCCGTTGAGAAACTCGATCTCGGTGCGCCGGCCCTTCTGCATGTCCTGGCCCATCGACGGACGCTGCCCAGCTACGGTGCGGGCGGCGTCTTTAAAACGCTGCGCGTCACAGGCCTGAGTTGCGGTTTCGTCGCCTTCGCCCGCGCGGGCGATGGTTTCGGGCGGCATGCGCAGGATATCCTCAAGCTGATAGCCGAGCGCCTGGCCGACGCGGATCGCTTCACTGCCGAGGCGCGTCGAGAAGCGGCGGATCGGATCGCTCTTCAACATCTCCGCATCGTCGAGACCGGTGCAGGCGCTCAAGCCGTTGCCCATGGCGTTGGCGACGAGCTTCGACCAGCGTTCGCCCCACAAATTGGCGGTCACCTTGGCGCTGTCGGCGTGGCCGACCAGCCGGCAGACTTCCTCGACGCGCGGCGTGACGCGGCCATGGACTTCGCCGGCGCGAAATACGGTGTGCGTCGCGCCGCGCTTGCCGGCGCCACGCGTGACCAGGCCGGGCTCGGGCAGATTGACCATGATGCTGCTGGCAATACAGCCGACCGTCTTGCCCCAGCCGACGATGCCAGCAATGGTTTGTTCGTTGATGCAGTTCTGCAGCGACACCACGTAACCATCGGGCGCCAGATATTGCCGGATCAGCGTCGCCGCCCAGGCAGTGTCGTACGACTTCATGCAGACAAAGGCGATGTCGATCGACTTTTCTTTGGCTAGCTGCTGCACATCGGTCACGTGCAGGGCGCGCACTCGCCACTTTGAATTCCGGCACATCCATGGCGTGGATCACGCGCAAGCCGTTTTTGCGCATCTCGTCGACGTGAGCCGGCCACGGGTCAATGAAAGTCACGTCTTCGCCGGCCTGCACCATGTGCGCGCCGGTATAGCCGCCGACTGCGCCTGCTCCGACAATCGCAATCTTGCGGCCCATGCTTTCCTCCCGACGTCCGAGACTTTGTTAGCGTATCGCGCTGTGCGCATTTCTCAAAGTTGGGTGGTGTATTTTTGGTTAGACCTTAGCTTGCCCGAAGTCGCGCAGCCCCGCCTGCTTAACCAGCGGCAACGTCACATCGCGGAATTCGCGCATGCCGGCTTCAAAACGCGGCCACGACAACAATACGCCGTCGAGGCCCATGCGCGAGAGCGACGCAAGTCCGTCGACGATCTGCTCCTTGGTGCCGATCAGCGGATATCCGCCCCAGCCGGCGACGAACAACTCGGCGATGGCGCGCTTGCGTTCCGGCGAGTAGCTGCGCTCATTGATCTCGGCCGACATGGCGTCGACCACGTTGCCGGCGGCGGCCCAGTCGCCTTTCTCATGCACGTAATAATCGTAAAATCGCTTGGCTTCCTTTTCGGTCTCGGCCTGCACGATGGTAGCAAGCGTCCAGACGCGGACGGTGCGGCCGTATTCCTCGCGCGCCAGCCGGTGATAGCCGGCGACATGGGCGGTGAGACGCATCGAAATCGTCGTTGCGCAGAATCGTATAGATGAGGTCGCAGTTCTTTACCGCGAAGTGGCGGCCGCGCTCTGATGAGCCCGCGTTCATGATCGCCGGATAGGGCTTCTGAATTGGCTTCGGCTTCAGGTAGCCCTTGTTGATGCGGTAGAAGCGGCCGTCGTGGTCGAAGTCGTCGTCCTCCGTCCACAGCCGCTTGACGATGTCGAGCCATTCCTGGGCGCGGGCGTAACGGTCCTCATGCCGCGTCAGCGCCAAGTCGAACATTTCCATTTCCGGCCCGTTCCAGCCGCAAACCACGTTGAGCATGAAGCGGCCGTTGGCGATGTGATCGATCGCGGCGCATTGCTTCGCGGCAACAATCGGATGATTGAGCGCCACGTGCGAGGTGGAGACTACGCCGGTGTTCGACGTCGATGCCGCAATACCGGCGGCCCAGGTGTAGGCTTCGAAGCCCGGTCCCTGCGGATCGTGCGCGCCGCCAAAGCCGCGCCAGCGCGCCACCGGCACGAGCGCCTCGAACTCCATTTCATCGGCAAGTTTGGCGAGCGCGACGGTATTCGGCCAGGTGATCTCCAGTCGACCGTCGAGGCCGGACATGACGCAGCCGGAGTCGAGGTTGGTCTGGAAGGTGCCTAATTTCAGCTTGCGCGTGCTAAACGCCGGATTGGTATCAAGTCGGTTCTGCTGCATGCCGTCGACTCTTCCCGCGCAACGTTAAATCCGCGAACGTTCCCAAGCTAGGCCGACAACCGCCGCCATGAGAATCTGAATGGCAACGATAGCGGCCACACAGCCGGTCCAGCCGGTAGCTTGCCAGACAAATCCGATCAGGAAAGCGCCGGCGCTGCCGCCGATATAGAATGTCGAGGCATAAAGGCCGGCGGCCGACGAGCGTCCCTCCTTGGCAGTGGTGATCACGTAGCCGGTCGACACCGCCTGGCACACCATGCCGCAAATCGCGCAGATCGTAAGCCCCACAATCACCACACTGACCGGCGGCGCCAAGAGGAGCAGGGCGCCGCAGATCCAGATAGCGATGATGCCAAGGATAAAGCGGCGGCGACCGAACAGGATGATCGCGCGCCCAACCCAGGGCACGGCGATGCTGCCGCCGAGATAGGTGGCGAACAATGCGCCGAGCAGCGTCGGCGTGAAGAAGTACGGTGGCCCGGCGAGATGAAAGCTGATGTAGGTGAATGTGGCGATGAAGTTGAACAGCACGCCGAAGCCGACGGCGTAGATCGCCAGCAAGCGCGGATTGCGCAGATGGGCGAGCATCTGCTGTACCGAACGCAGGAATCCGCCCGACCGTACAAAGCTCCGCTCGCGCGGCAGCGCCAGCGTGACGATCAGGCCGCCGGCGAGCGTCAACAAAGCCACCGCTGCAAAGGAGGCGCGCCAGCCGACCAGGTCGGCGATCACGCCAGTAAAGAACCGACCGCAGAAGCCGCCGACACTCGAGCCGGAAATAAACAATCCGGCAACGCGCGGTACGTCGGCAGACGGCCATTCGTCGCCAACATAGGCGACGGCGACGGTGAAGATCGGAGGCAGCAGCAGACCCTGCACGAACCGCAGGATCACGAGCTGCGGCACGCTCGAAGCGAAGGTCATGATTAGTGTCGGCACGACGACAGCGAAGGCGGCGGCGGTGATCAGGCGCTTGCGGCCGAGAACATCAGCGAGCGCACCGGTGAATGGCGCGGTCAGCGCGATCGCCAAGGTGCTCGCGGTCATCAGCGCGCTAATCTCGCCCGCCCCGACGCCGAATTCATGCGACAGTTCGGGCAACAGCGCCTGGGGCGAGTAGAGATTGACAAAGGCGGTAAAGCCGGCCGCGGCAATGGCCAGCGCACGAACATCGAAAGCCATGATGCATTATGGGCAAGTCGGAAAGCGAAAGCATCCCTCCTTAGCGATTAGCACGTGCGCGACGTTGCACACATCGGGCTGTTTTAGCGGCCGTTTGGCCCGCTGCGTCTCCTGGGTAATTTCCTACGGCATCACGTTGGCACGGGAGTTCACTACTAATCTTGCGACCGACGCGGGAGGGCGTTGTTGTGGCGAGCCAAAGTCGACGCCATAAACGTTGTCGCGACTCTGCCACTGACGCCTGCGGTTGGCGGCGTCGGCGAGGAGCGTCCTCGCCAAAAACGGGGACGCAGCTTTTGCGGCCAACGCATTTGCTCTTGAGTGTCACGCACTTGTGAGCGACGACATAATGCATGTTTGTCATGCGTCGCCGGCAACCAAATTTCACGTGACGTGACGCGCCAATTAGGTTTGATTTTGGACAAGGGGCTAACGCTTTTTGTTGTTCAGAAAGCGCGATGAGAAATTTGGAATACGTGCCATGAGAATGCCTGAACTGACGAACTCGTCTGTTAAATTAAGCCAGCTTAAATTAACTCTAGCGCCTCCTTGCGGACACGGCGTGGACCGATGCGCGCGTAAGATGCGCGCTTAATCGGACGGCGCAAGCCCCGATCCCAACCAAAGCGTCGTTCGTTGCTGCGGCGGCTGAGATCGTCTCGCCCGAAACTCTGGGGCGAATTCGAGCAATCAAATCTCAATTCGAGACTGATATGAACAGAAGAGAACGCCGGGCTGCATTTGTGCGCGCCAAAGCGGTGCCGGGTTCCGGGCCGGCCGAGATGGCCGACCTCGTCGCCGAAGCGACCTTGGCCTACCAGCAGGGCCAGCTCGCCCGAGCCGAGGTCATCTGTAAGCGCCTTCAGGCTCGTGCTCCCGCACACACCGCCAATCTCAACGTTCTCGGGCTCGTCTATCAGGCTTCCGGCCGTCACCGGCTTGCGATCAAGACGTTTGCCGCAGCCATTGCGGCGGACGATCTCGACGCCGCCTGTCATTACAATATTGCCAGCTCTTATCAGGTCCTGGAGGAGCGGGAGGCCGCCGCCGCGCATTTCAAGAAGGCCATCGTCCTCGGCCTCAGCGGCAGGGACGTCGAACAGTTCCTCATGAACAATGCTGCTGTCATCGCCTGCATGTCGCGGATGACGGGAAGCGGACATGCCTTCGGACGATGAACTGCGGTTTGATCGCGATATTGCCGAGCTTGCCAATGATATTTTTCTGCAGAGCGCCTTGGCAACGACAATTATCCGAGGCCCGCAGCTTGAAGAGTTTCTGACCAATCTACGCGCCACGCTCCTTGGCGTTGCCGCCGCCGGTGCCGAGGCCGATGATAGCGTGACGAGCCTGTTTTGCGCCCTGGCGCAACAATGCTTTCTCAACGAGTACGTCTACGCGCGGAGTGATGAGGAGGAGCGTCAAGCTGGCGAATTGCGCGATGCACTGCTGCTAAAGCTTTCGGCCGGGGAGGCGATCCCACCGCTCTTACTTGCCGCAGTCGGCGCTTATTTTCCGCTTCATTCGTTTCCCGCGCTTAGCGATCTCCTCGACCGTACGTGGCCGCAATACGCCGCCGATCTGCTACGGCAGCAGGTGCGCGAGCCGCTCGAAGAAGCGGAAGATCGCCGCGCGATTGCGGCACTTACACCGGTCGATGACGAAGTCTCGATGCGCGTCATGCAGCAATACGAGGAAAACCCATATCCGCGCTGGACCGTAAATCCGCTCGCCGCGCTTGCCGGCTCAGATGGTGCCGGGATCAGTCAGGCAGGGGAGGGTCGTCCGCGGCGAGAAATTCTCATTGCCGGGTGCGGTACCGGGGAGCACCCGTTCGATATCGCGCAAAAATCTCCAGACGCCCATATTTTCGCCATAGACCTCAGCAGGACGAGTCTCGCTTATGCGCAGCGCAAGACGCGCGAGCACGGCCTCCATAACATCGAATACGCGCAAGCTGATATTTTGCAGTTGGGTACGATCGGCCGCACCTTCGACCGGATCGAAGCCGCAGGCGTATTGCATCATCTGGCAGATCCGTGGGCCGGATGGCGCATATTGCTGTCGCTCCTGGCGGCGAACGGCGTTATGCGGGTCGGCCTCTATAGCGAGGCAGCGCGGCGTTCAATCGTTGAAGCGCGGGCACTCATCGCCGAGCGAGGCTATCAGGCGACTGCGGAGGGGATTCGCGCGTTCCGCCAAGCCTTGATCCGCGCCAGGGAAGAGCGGCGCTGGGAGACTATTATCACCACCGTCGACTTCTACAGTATGAGCGGCTGCCGCGACATGCTGTTCAATATCATGGAGCACAGATTTACGATCCCTGAAATCGCGGCGTTCTTGGATGAGCAGCAGCTGTCGTTTCTCGGCTTCGAACTCGATCCGAGGACTATCGAGCAATTCCAGCAACAATTTCCCGGGGCCGAAGCGGTCCTGGACCTCAAGCACTGGCACAGCTTCGAACAGGCCAATCCGCTGACGTTTCGCAATATGTACCAGTTTTCGATCCGCAAAAATCACGGAGCAGCGCTCGCATAACGAATTATAATGTCGAGGCTGACATGCTGAATCGGGCGATGGCGTGGCCTCATGGCCTTCCGGCTTCCACCATTGAGTTCGTTGCGAGTGTTCGAGGCTGCCGCGCGTCACAAAAGCTTCCGCAAGGCGGCCGACGAACTCAATCTGACCGCCAGCGCCGTCAGTCACGGCATCCAGACGCTGGAAAACTGGCTCGGCGTTGAGCTGTTCCATCGCCAGTCGCGAGGCTTGCGGCTGACCGGTGCCGGCGAAATTTATGCGCCCCTGGTCAATCAGGCGCTGAGCCTGATCGCCAAGGCCACCGAACAGCTGCCCGGCCGCAAAGCGACCGGAACGCTGTCGCTGAGCAGCGCGCCGACCTTCGCCAACAAGATCCTGCTGCCGCGTCTCGAGAAATTTGCCGCCCAGCATCCCGATATTCGGGTGACGATCGATACCTCGCTTCGCCCGGTCGATCTCACGCTCGACGATTTTGACATCGCGATCCGGTTCTCAACCACCAAGAAGCCGGCGCCGAACTGGACCTTGCTGGCGGTCGAAACATTGCTGCCGGTTTGCAGCCCGGGGCTGAAGGAGCAGTTCGGCGGTTCAGATGCGAAGCTATTGGCGCACGCGCCGCTGATCCATGTCACCTCGGTGCCGACCGACTGGCAGCACTGGTTTAGGACCAGCGAACTCGAGGCGCCATCGTCGATCGATGGCGGGCTTCGTGTCGACACCGTGCAGATGGCGTTCGATGCCGCCGTGCGCGGCCTCGGCGTAGTCCTGGGCCGGCGGCCTCTGGTCGACGACGATATCGAAACCGGCCGGCTGGTTCCGCTGGGCGGCCGGTCGATTCCGAGCGGCGCCAGCTACTGGCTGGTTACGGCGCAGACCGACTTTCAGAAGCCCGAGGTCAAATTATTCAGGCAATGGCTGTTGTCCGAACTCGGCGCCGGCACCGGGCGGCGTAGGACCGCGGGTTCTGGCTCGCGTGCTATGCGCGGCCGCTGACGCCGCTTTCCCGGTGAGCGTGGACGGCGGGTCGGCAGCTGAATGAAAATTACTAATTCAGCGAACAGTTTTTCTCGTTTGTGCCGCCGTTTACGATCCGTCGATTGTAACGGATTCCAGATCGGTGTCGGGAGTTTGCGCCCAAGTCGAAGGCTGCAATGATTTGCTCAAGATGCGGAACGTCACGGCGACCGGTTGGCCCGCACCGACGAGTAGATGGTTGGGGCCGAGCGTGCCTGCGTTACACGTGCGACGAATGCGGCTATAGCTGGAACGAACTGGCGCCGGAGGAACTCATGGTCTGATCGACTGACTTTCACGCCATCAGGCGGCGGCTCTTCAGGCGCCAAGGACGGGCACCACGATGATTTCCAGACCGCCGGCCGAAATCGAGTTCTGGTTCGAATTTGCGAGCAACTATAGCTACCTCAGCGTCATGCGCATTGAGGATGCGGCCCAGCTGCACGGCGTCCGCATCGCCTGGAAACCGTTTTTGCTGGGGCCGATCTTTCGCGCTTTGGGCTTCGAGACGTCCCCCTTCCTGCTGCAAAGAGAGAAGGGCGCATACGTGTGGCAGGACATGGTGCGTCAATGCCGCAAGTACGGACTGCGATGGACGAAACCCAGCGGATTTCCCCGACTAAGCGTGTTGCCCGCGCGCGTGGCGCTGCTGGGAGCGAACGAGCCCTGGATCGGCGCCTTCTGCCGTCAGGTGATGGAGCTGAACTTTGCGGATGATGAGGACATCAACAAACCCGAGCGCCTCACCCCGATACTGACGGAGCTTGGTCTTCCGGCTGCTGAAATTCTGGAACAGGCCCAAACCGATTTCGCAAAAAACCGCTTGCGCGAACAGACCGACGAGGCGCGTCGGCGCGGAATCTTCGGCGCTCCGACATTCTTCGCCGGCACCGAGATGTTCTGGGGTAACGATCGGCTGGACGACGCGCTGTTGTTGGCCGCAGAGCAAAACGCATGAGGCCGTGGCTGCCCCGATTGCGCGCTCGGGACTAATTTCAAAACCTGGCAAGCTTGCGACCAAGCTTCCGCAGTCCGGGGATGGAGCATCCCGGGTACCTTTTGCGCCGCATTTGGCGGTCCGATGAACCTTTCCACCAGCCAGAGCGACGAACGGATAACGGCGAACCGATGGAGTCGCAAATGAGCACCCAGGTAATGTCCTCAGGCCCGACACGATTTCCCAGCCGCGCCAAGTTCGTTCTGGTCAACGACCGGGTCCCGCGCACGGATGCTTACTGTGCGCTGTGCTGCGAGCCAATCGAACAAGGCTACGTCCGTGAAACCCAAACCCGCTTGCTCTATTGCGACGTGCAGTGCTTCGCCGGACACGAAAAACTGGCCATGCTTTCTCTCGAAAAACGCGCGAGGCGGGTGTCATGAATTACGCAAATCTCAACAGCGCACCGGCTCTTGGCCGGGTGTCACAGCGAAGCTCTTTCGAACGACGGCGCTTCTCTTCAAGAAAATGCCACAGCGATTTTGCCCACCATCTGACCCGGTTCCGGCGCGAGCAGCCTGCGGCGAGCTACTTCGAATTGCTGATGTCGCTGCCGGCGCGGACGACGTTGCCGCAACTGATGCAGGTTTCGTCTTCGTAGTGAAACTCGCCGGCGGTGTTGATCAAGCGAACGGCTTGATGCTTTCGGCGACGAAATCGGCGATGTGCTCTTTCGAGATGATGCCGATGATTTCGGATGGACGCCCGCGACCGCGGCCTTTGATGACGACAGCCATGGCGGCGTCGTGGCGCCCCATCCGCTGGACCACGTCGAACATGATGTCGGCTTCGCGCGCGATGGTGAAATTGCGCTGTGCGACGTCGCCGAAGTGAACGCCGCTATAGGCATCTTCGACGCCGCGCCGGAGCCCGATATTGACGCGCACGACGCCGGCGATGTGATTGCCGCGCGTTACCACCACGTGCTTGAACCCGCCGCCGGTGGCGTGCTGGCGCAGGAAGGCGTCGAAGTCGGCATCGGCGGCGAGGATCGTTACGTCTTTCTCCATCACCTCGTCGGCGCGGCGCACCAGAAACATGTTGGCATGCAACGCCTTCGGCACGAAATGGCCGCGGCCGACGAGCTTGATGGTGTAGATGTTTTCCTGCGAGAGCAGGCGCCGGACGCCGATCGCTAGCGCAACCGCGATGATGCTCGGCATTACCAGATCGTAGTCGCGGGTCATCTCGAAAATCATGGTGACGGCGGTCATGGCGGCACCGGTGCCGCCGCCGACCATCGCCGCCATGCCGACGATGGCGCAGGTCGTGATGCCTAAGCTTTCGACCGGGCTGACGGCATTGACCAGAAGGCCAAAGGCACCCCCGATCGTTGCTCCCATGAACAACGACGGAGAAAAAATGCCACCGGAAGCGCCGCCGCCGAGGCTCACGGAGGTCGCGGCGAGTTTCGCAACAAATAACAATAGCAGGAGCCAGGGTAATGTGAGATTGCCCGAAAGAATTGCCTGAATGGTGGAATATCCGACGCCCTCGACATAGTAGTGCCCGGCGGTGCGGAACAGCACGTAGATCAGAACGCCGATGGTCAGCATGCCGACGACGTTGCGCAAATACGGGTTGGCGATCAGCTCAAAAATATCCTCGGCGAGGCTGAGGCCGCGGACAAAGCCGGCGGCTGCGAGTCCGATGATCGCTCCGAGCAACGCGTAAAGTATGAGCGCCTCGAGCGAGGCGGGCGCCTGCGATGCCAGAAGCGCGTTGGGAATTGCGAATGCGGGATGAATGCCGAAGAAAATACGGCCAACAAACGTAGCCGTGCCGGTGGCTAGCGCAACGGGGAGAAAAGTGCGCGCGCTTAGTTCCGGCATCATCAGCTCGATCGCGAACATCACGCCGCCGATCGGGGTGTTGAAGGTTGCGGCAATGCCGGCGCCGGCGCCGGCGGCGACGAGCGTAATGCGCTGCCACGGTGCCATGTGGACGATCTGTCCGAGGGTCGAGCCGATGGCAGAGCCAATCTGGATAATCGGTCCTTCACGGCCCACTGCGGCGCCGGTACCAATCGACAGTGCTGAAGCGAGCGATTTGATCACTGCAACGACCGGGCGGATCATCCCCTCTTTGTAATAGATGGCGTCCATGACTTCCGGCACGCCATGGCCACGGGCTTCGGGCGCAAAGTTCGTGATCAGGAATGTGACAATCAGGCCGCCGATAACCGGGACCACAATGATGAATGCGCCCCACGGGCCGGGCGGCGTGAAGACACTCGCGTCATAGTCGATCGTGAACGAGCCGAGGAAGGCGATGTTATGGATCAGCCCGATCAGCGCGCGGAACACGACCGCGCCAAATCCGGTAACGGTGCCGACGATGATCGCCAAAAGCGATAATCGCAGCAGACCGAGCCGCAATGGCCGCCTGAGTTTCATTGCCCCGATAATACGCAGACCGCGCGCTTAAAGCTGGCGGATCGAGCCAAAATCCCAAGCCGAGCCGCTCGGATTTTCGCCAATTCTGATCGTTGTATCGCTGACGAAGGTGTACGGCGGCACCGGCAGATTATAGGGCGCCGGCACGCCGCTATAGACCCGTCCCGCCGGATCGTACTTGGAGCCGTGACAGGGACAGAAATAACCGCCCAGCCAGCCGCTGACCGGCGTGGAGGCGCTCGGTTGCGGATAGAACATCGGGATGCAGCCGAGATGGGTACATATACCGACTAGGATCCCGTATTCCGGCTTGATCGAGCGATGCCAATTGGTCGCGTACGGCGCCTGCTGGATTTGCTGCGAGTTCGGGTCGGACAGCCGCGACACCAGTTTGGGGTCCTGCAGTATTTTGACCTGCTCAGGCGTGCGGTGGAACACGAAGATTGGCCGTTCGCGCCAGCGGACCACGACCTGCTGGCCAGGCTCGACTTTCGAAATATCGAGGTCCACGGGCCCGCCGGCGGCAAGCGTCGAAGCGTCCGGATTCATCTGGGCGATCAGCGGGACCAGGACCGCGACGCCGCCGACCGCGGCGACGGTGCCGGTGGCGATATAAAGGAAATCGCGGCGCGAGGGTTCTTCCGGGTGTTCAATGCCTGTCGCTGTCGTCGTCGATGCACCGCCCGCCATCGTCGCGCCTTTCCAAGCCCCGGTTTCACCGCGCTTATATTGGCGCAAGCGGGCGTCAGTCAATCAATCACTTGCCAGCGCGGCTTTTGCGCGCGCCAGGGTGTTTTCGGGCGTTCCAGAGGCATCCACCGCGGTCCATCCGAGCGGGCCGAGATCGTAGTTTTCCTGCGCCTGGGCGATCTTGGCGTCGGCATCGGACGCATCGTGTGCACGCGCGCCGACGCGGGCGAGGCGGGTCTTGAGGTCGGCCGCCAGGAACAGTCCGTACAGGCGAAATCCCGCCGAGTTTGCCGATTCGACTAACGCTGCCCGCTCCTGCGGTTGCGCGAACACCGCGTCGACAATCACCGAATGCCCGGCGGCCAAAATGCGACGCGCCTTATCGGCAAGTGTTGCGTAGACACGGACTGTCACTTCGTCGGTGTAGCCACTTGCCGCGAGCTTGTCGGTCTCATCGACGCCGAACAGCGCTTTGCGCTCCACGTCCGAGCGTACGATGACGGCGCCGGGCATCGGCTTTAATTCCGGCGCCAACACTCGCGCGAGCTTCGTCTTTCCCGTGCCGGATAGGCCGCCGACGGCGACGAATTTCGGGGCCGGCGGCGTGATCGCCTGCCGCGCGAAATCGAAATACGCCCGCGCCGAGCCCGCGATAGCGGCTTGCTCAGGCGCCTTCACGCGCTCCAGGCGCGCCGCGGTCACTCTGGCGCGGATCGCTGCGCGCATCGACAGGAAGAAGGGCAGCGTCGCGAGCGCGTCGAGGTCTTCGATGCGGCGGGCCTGCGTAAGGTAGCGGTTGAGCACCACACTGGCGGCGAATGCGAGCCCGCGCTCCAGCAGGTCCATGAGCAGAAATGCGAGGTCGTAAAAGGCATCGCCTGAAGCAATGATGTCGCTGAATTCGATGGCGTCGAACAGCACCGGCTTGCCGTCGATGAGCACGATGTTGCCGAGATGAAGGTCGCCGTGAATGCGCCGTACGAAACCGCGGCGGCTGCGCTCGTGCAGCAGCGGGACAATGCGCTGGTAGGCGGCGCGGCTTAATCGCGCCAGCGTTTCGCTTTCGGCGGCGGGAAAAATTTCCGGATATTGCCGGAAGGCTTCGACATGCTCGTCGATATAGCCGCCGAGCGCGGCGATCCACGGCGCCGCGTCTACGACGGGAGCCTTGGCGTGGGCTGCGGCGACGGCGCGGCCGAGCGCATCCGCCAATGCTTCGTCGATTTCCCCAGCCAGGTGATCGAGCGTGCGCCGTTCATCGAAGCGCTGCATCTCGACCGCCCACTCGACCGGCGTGCCCGGGCCGCCGATGGCGAACTCTCCATTCGCTTCCCGGGTGATCGGCACGACGCCACGATAGATTTCCGGCGCGTAGGGCGCGTTCACCGACAGCTCGGCTTCGCAGGCGGCTTTGCGCTTATCCAGCGTGGAATAGTCGAGAAACGGAAAGCGCACGGCGCGCTTGACCTTGAGCGCGCGATCGCCGGCGAGAAACACTGACGCAGCATGGGTGTCGATGCGATGCACTTTCGCGCCGCCGTGGGTTGCCGGATCGGCGAGGAAGGCGAACACCGCCTCCTGACTGTTCGCTGCATCGCTCATGCGGTCCAAACCGTTCGCAGGTATGCTGGGGGGACTTTCGCGCGCCGCCAAAGGACTGGACTACCGCTGCCGGTCACGGCAATCAAAGTTTACAACGCCCGGCGTGGCGAATCGGCTGCGCCCCATCGCGGAGAAACCAATGCGCGGTAAGGACAATAATCGTACGGCCGCCGAGGTTTTGGTCGATCAGCTGCGCATTCACGGCGTCGAGCATGTGTTCTGCGTGCCCGGCGAAAGCTATCTCGCCGCGATCGATGCGTTTCACGACAGCGATATTGCCGTTACGGTATGCCGGCAGGAGGGCGGCGCCGCGATGATGGCAGAGGCGGTCGGCAAGGCGACCGGCCACCCGGGCGTTTGTTTCGTCACTCGTGGGCCAGGCGCCACCAACGCCTCGCCCGGCATCCACATCGCCCGCCAGGATTCGACGCCGCTGGTCGTATTCGTCGGCCAGGTCGCGCGCGATATGACTGAGCGCGAAGCGTTTCAGGAACTCGACTACCGCGCCGTGTTCGGCTCGATGACCAAATGGGCGACCGAGATCGACGATCCGGCGCGGGTGCCGGAAATCGTGTCACGCGCGTTCCACACCGCCGCTAACGGACGGCCGGGTCCGGTGGTCGTGAGCTTGCCGGAAGACATGCTCACCGAGCGCATCGCCGTCGATAACGCTCCGCCGTTTACGGCGATCGAGACCTCGCCGGGCGCGACCGAGATGGCGAAGTTCGGGGAGCTGCTCGCCGCGGCGCGCGCGCCGATCCTCATTCTTGGCGGCAGTCGCTGGTCGCAGGAAGCTTCGAACCGCGTCGCGCGCTTCGCGCAACAATACGCGCTGCCGGTGTGCACGACATTCCGGCGTCTCCATCTTTTCGATGCGCTGCATCCTTGCTATGCTGGCGATCTCGGTATCGGTCCGAATCCGAAGCTCGTCGAACGCATCAAATCCGCCGACCTTGTCGCCCTGATCGGCGGGCGGATGGGTGAATTACCGTCGCAGAGCTATACATTGTTCAACATTCCACGGCCGCAGATGACGTTCGTGCACGTCCATCCGGGCGCCGAAGAACTCGGCCGCGTCTATAGTCCGCATCTGCCGATCCATGCGACGCCAACGGCATTCGCGGCGGCGCTCGAGCATCTGCATCTCGGGGCGTTGCGCGGTCAGGCCGAGCCCGCGCATGCCGACTATCTCGCCTGGACGGAGAAACCCACCGAGCAGCCGGGTGGCGTCAATCTCGGCGCCATCATGGTGTGGCTGCGCGACAACCTTCCCGCCGACGCCATGCTGTGCAATGGCGCCGGCAATTACGCGGCCTGGATCCATCGCTTCTTTCGTTTCCGGCGCTTCGGCCAGCACGTCGCGCCGACCTCGGGTTCAATGGGTTACGGGGTGCCGGCCGCGGTGGCGATGAAGCGCCTTTATCCCGACCGTCAGATTGTCTGCATCGCCGGCGACGGCGATTTCCTGATGAACGGGCAGGAATTTGCGACCGCCGTGCAGTACGGACTGCCGTTTATCGTCGTGATCGCCGACAACGGCATCTACGGCACCATCCGCATGCACCAGGAGCGCGAATATCCCGGCCGCATCATTGCTACCGAGTTGCGCAATCCGGACTTTGCCGCCTATGCCCGCGCCTTCGGCGGCTTCGGCATCAGCGTCGAACGTACGGCCGATTTTCCGGCGGCGTTCAAGGAAGCACAAGCGTCCGGCAAGCCCGCCATCATCCGGCTTGCCATCGATCCTGAAGCGATCACGCCGGTGACGACGCTCGCCAAAATTCGCGCCAAGTCCCTGGCGGAGAAGAACCGCTGAGCTAAGAGAAAGCCTCGGCGACGATCCGCAGACGGAAGAAGGTCCTTTGGGAATGGTCGGCAACGTCCAACCGCCACTCTGTCCCGGGGAGAAACCGACCGCGCATATCGCGCAGCATCTCTCCCGCGGTGACGGTCGCCTGTTCCCGCGCGGCATCGGGATCGAGCAGGTCCAGCTCCGTTTGCGGGAATGTCTCAGGGCCGTGAGTGATTTGAAAGAAGAAGAGGGGCACGGCTGAAAAATCTTAGAACGGGGGAAAAGTTCCACGGCGGGCGTTCGCCCATAGCACATTTGACGGTTCTCAGACACCGCCGTGCGAAAATTCAGTCATTTAGCTGATTTGTGATTGTATTGAATAATGATTCATTTATTAGTGAGTCGCGTTTCCGCGATCGCCGAGCGCAAGCTTTATGCCTTATCGCCGGACCGAGAACGTCAATCGCCGTCTAGCCGCGCGCCGCGACGCGATCATTGCCGCGGCGCGAATGTTGGCGAGCGAAAGCGGCATGGCCGCGGTGCAGATCGCGGCTGTCGCTGCCCGCGCCGGGATCGCGACGGGAACGGTGTATCGCTACTTCCCAGCCAAGACCGACCTGATTGCAGCATTACTCACGGAGATTACGGACCACGAGATCGGTGCGTTGCAGCGCGCGGCTGCCGGCGCGCCCGGTCCGCTGTCGGCGCTTGCCGCAGCGATCATGACTTTTGCGGCGCGCGCCTTGCGCGATCGACGGTTACTGTTCGCGGCGATCGCCGAACCGATTGACGCCGAAGTCGATGCCGTCCGCACTGCCTTTCGCAAGGCCGTGGCTGCGGAATTCGCTGCCAGGATCGCGGCAACAATGGCTGCGCGTCACTTACCCGACCAGGATGTGGCTTTGGCGGCAGCGGCGCTGGCCGGTCTTCTCGTCGAAGGCCTGATCGGCCCGCTCGCACCGGATCCGTCCGGCCACGAGCACGACGTTGTGCAGTCGCTTACCCTCGCCGCGTTGCGCGCGCTCGGCGTCGCTGACGCCCGCGCGCGCGGCCTGGTCGTGCAGACGGCGATGCCGGCCGCGTAGCGCCTTAACTGCCTGATCCTGAAATCACCTCGCCAAACAACTTCCAGGTCTTGCCGTCGAACTTCATAAGCTGCATTTGCTTGATCGGCGCGAAGTCGTCCGGCCCGGTCGAGACGGTGATGCCCGGCAGCAGCATCGGCACTTTTAAATCGTGCAGGCTGGCGGCCTGTTTCATGATGTTCTCGCGGGTGAGATTGTTACCGCATGCCTTGAGAATCGGCACGAGCGTGGAAGTCACCGCATACCCGGTCACGTTATTTCCGTCGGCTAAATTCCCACCGGCGTTGTATTTTTTCATCCACGCGAGCCATTCCTTAAAGTCGGGCGCATCCTGCCACTGCGGATCGGTGGGATCTTTGAGATAGCCAGCCGAGACGATGCCGACGCCCTTCTCCGGACCGGCAGGCTTGAAAACCGCCCCGACGGAACTCGACACGTTGGTCATGAAGTGGGTTGGCTTCCAGCCGATGTCGTAAACCTTGCGGATCGCCTGCGCGGCGAATTTCGGAATCGCCGCCGTCAAGAGAACGTCGGCGCCGCTGCCCTGCAAAGCCACGATTTGCGAATCCACCGTCGGGTCCGTGGTTTCGTAGGTCTTGGTGGCGACAATCATCTTGCCGGCTTTGTCTCCGAGACCTTCTTGCAGGCCGATCAAATAGTCCTTGCCGAAATCGTCGTTCTGATAGAGCACAGCGATCTTGGCGTTCGGCAGGTTCTTGAGGATGTAGCGGGCATAGATGCGTGCTTCGATGCGATAGCTCGGCTGCCACCCTATGGTCCAAGGAAAGTGCTTGGGGTCGTTCCATTTGTCGGCGCCGGTCGCGACTAACAGCTGCGGCACCTTGTTGTCGTTCAGGTAGCCCCGGATCGCGGTATTGGGCGGCGTACCGAGCGTGTTGAACAGAAATAGCACCTGGTCTTGTTCAACCAGCTGGCGCACCTGCTCGACAGTCTTCGGCGGACTGTAGCCATCATCGCGGCTGATGTAGTTGATTTTGCGGCCATTAATGCCACCCTGCTGATTGAGCATGTTGAAGTATGCGGTCTCCGACTTGCCGATCGCGCCGTATGCGGAAGCCGGGCCGCTGTACGGCATCGTGTTGCCGATCTTGATCTCGGTGTCGCTGGCGCCGGGACCATATTGGCCGGCAGAAAAAGCAAGACTGCTTGCGATAATAAGGCCGGCCGCTGCAAGGCCGATCGTGACGGTCTGCTTGAATGTCATGATATCCTCCCTTGTATTGCCTGGGCTCTCTCGCGATCAGGCTTTATTCGCCGGAGATCACCTCTCCGAACAGCTTTCAGGAACTGCCGTCGAACTTCTCCAATTGCATCTGCTTCATCGGAGCATAGTTCTCCGGGCCGGTCGAGAGCGTAATGCCGGGGAGCAGCATAGGCAGCTTCAAATCGAGCATGCTGGCCGCCGGCTTTATTACGTTCTCGCGTGTAAGATTTTCGCCGGCTGCTCCTTCATGACGTTCTACCCCTTTATTCTTTTCGCGCTGTTATCGCTGGCCGCGCGATGGGGCGCAATTTTCTGGATCGCCCGGTTGATCAGAGGCCCCAGCGAGCCGACGACGCCGCGCGGCATCAGATACATGAACAACAACATCGCCAATCCGTAAATCGCCCACGGTGCCGCATCGGAGATGTCGTTGGCGAGATTAGGCACGAACTGGATGAAGAAGCCGCCGACAATCGCGCCGCCGATGGTGGCAATGCCGCCGACCGCTGAGCCGACGAGAAACGAAATCGACAAGAACAGGCTGTAACCCTCAGGCGAGACGTAGCCGATGACAATGGCGGACAGTGCGCCGGCAACGCCGGTGAACAGCGTCGACGTGCCAAACGCCAGCGTCTTGTAGCGCGCCGTGTGGATGCCCATGGCGGCCGCCGCGATCGGATGGTCACGGATGGCAACAAAGGCCCGGCCGGTCCGCCCATGCAGAATGTTGGCTGCAATCCGCATCGCGATCAGCAGCACGACTAAGACGATGAAATACAGCCAGCGATCGCGATCGATGCCGAGTCCGGACGGCGGCATCGGCTTGGCGAGGTTTATGCCCTGCTGGCCGCCGGTCCAAGTGTCGAAATATTTGAGCAGCTGCGGCGTCGCCAGCGCCATCGCCAGCGTCACCAGCGCCAGATAGGGACCCTCGAAGCGCAGCGCCGGCAGCCCGAACAGCACGCCGAGTACGAAGCAGATCAACGCCGCTGGCGGTAGCGTCGCCCAGTAGGGGACGCCATAACGATGCATCAGGATGGCTGCGGTGTACGCGCCCGCAGCAAAAAAGCCGCCGTGGCCGAGCGAGATCTGGCCGTTGTAGCCGGTGAGGATGTTGAGACCGAGCACGGCGATCGCGTAGATCATCACCATCGTCAGCTCGAACACGTGATATTTGCTCATGCCGAACGGCAGCGCTGCGGCAAACGCGACCGCCACCACCGCGGCGATCCAGCACCAGGCGCCGGCGGTCAAGCCGGCGTAGCGGTCGCCGACAAGCGCGTCGGGAGCCAGGACGCTGATGCTTTTGTCCATGCTCACACCCGCCGCACGATCGCGGTGCCGAACAGGCCGTTCGGCCGGAACACCAGCACCAGGATGATCAAGGCGAACGCGACCGTCAGCTTGAGCTGGCTTGCGATCAGATAGGTGCCGACCAGATTCTCGGTGACGCCGACAATCAGCCCGCCGGCCACGGCGCCGACCGGACTGGTGATGCCGCCAAGGAGTGCGCCGGCGAAAGCGTAGATCAGCACGCCGCCCATCATGTTGGGATCGAGGAACAGGACCGGCGCCACCATGCAGCCGGCGGTCGCACCGATCGCCGCCGCCAGGCCCCAGCCGATTGCCAGCATGCGTCCGACCGGAATGCCGCACAGCCGCGCCGATTCCGGATTTTGCGCGGCGGCGCGCATCGCCAGTCCGGTTGGGGTGAAGCGGAAGAATGCAAACAACAGAACCAGCATGAACAGCGTCACGCCGATCACGCCCAGGTCCCGGGTGGTCATGAGCGCGCCGAACACCGGCCGGTCCGGGAACGGACTGGGGAAATCCTGCACGGTGTAGCTGTAGATCCAGCCGGCGACGGAATTGAAGATCAGCAATAGTCCGATAGTCACGACGACGGCGGCCAGCACGGGAGCGTTTTCGACCGGCCGGATGAGAACCCGCTCGATCACCATGCCGCCGATGAACGAAACGACGAGCGTAATGATGAAGGCAAGCCAGAAGGGGAGGCCGGCATTGACCAGCGTCCAGGCGATGTAAGTCGAGAACATCGCCATCTCGCCTTGAGCAAAGTTCACCAGGTCAGTCGCCCGGTAGATCATCACCAGCGCCAGCGCCACGCTGGCGTAGATCGCGCCGGCGGCGAGGCCTGAGAAGATCTGCTGCAAAAGCTGATGCATCGCGGGCCCGTCAGTATCCGAGATAGGAGCGGCGGATTTGCGGATCGTCGGCGAGTGATTTTGCGGTGCCAGAGGCAACGACGTAGCCGGTCTCGATCAGATAGGCGTGGTCGGCAAGCTCAAGCGCGAGGCTTGCATTCTGCTCGACCAGCAACACGCTGACGCGTTCCTCGCGCCTGATCCGTTCGACAATCGCGAAAATATCTTCGACAATTCGCGGGGCAAGTCCGAACGAAGGTTCGTCAAGCACCAAGAGCCGTGGCGCCATCATCAAAGCGCGGGCGATGGCGAGCATCTGCTGCTCGCCGCCGGAAAGCGCGCCCGCCTGTTGCCTCCGGCGCTGCGCGAGAATCGGGAAATATCCGTACATACGCTGGATGTTCTCCTGCTGTTGCCGGCTGCGGGTGTAGCCGCCCAGCCGCAGGTTTTCCTCGACAGTGAGGCCGATAAAGGTGCCGCGGCCTTCAGGCACGTGGGCAACGCCGAGACTTGCGATTGCTTCGGTCATGCGGCGGTCGACACGCTTTCCTGCGAAGATGATTTCACCCTCGCTGCGCACCATGCCGCAAATGGCACGAAGCGTGGTGGTCTTGCCGGCGCCGTTGGCACCGAGGAGCACCGTCATGCCGCCTTCCTGGACCGCGAGATCGATGCCGTGGACGACTTCAGACTGGCCGTAAAATGCCTTGACCGTGCGCAGCTCCAAGATCGGCGCCATCAGTGTCGCGTTCCCAGATAGGCTTCGGTGACGGCCGGATTGCAGCGCACGTCTTCCGGCGGGCCATCGGCGATTACGCGACCAAAGTTCAGCACCACCACCTGATCCGAAAGGCTCATCACCAGGCCCATGTGATGCTCGACCAGGAGCACGGTGATCCCGAGCTGGTCGCGGATGGAACGGATCAGGGTGCCGAGCTCCGCCACTTCTTCGTGATTAAGTCCGCCGGCCGGCTCATCGAGCAGAAGCAGCACCGGACGGGCGGCAAGGGCGCGAGCCAGCTCCACACGCTTGCGTGCGCCCAACGAAAAATTCGCGGCCGACCGGTGCGCCAGCTTCTCGAGGCCGACGAACGCCAGCATTTCGTGGGCGGTTTCGTCGAACTTGCGTTCCTCGCTGCGCGTGGATGGCAGCGTCAGCGCATCGGTCAACGGACCGTTGCGGCCGCGCGCGTGCGAGCCGACTTTTACGTTGTCGAGCACGGACATCGAGGCAAACAGCGTCGGCGCCTGAAACGTGCGTCCGACGCCGAGTGCGGCAATGTCGGACGGCGCGCAGCGGCGCAACGACTGGCCATTCAATCTGATATCGCCGCGGCCCTGCCGATAAAGCCGGCTTAGGCAATTAAAGAGTGTGGTCTTGCCGGCGCCGTTTGGGCCGATCAGGCCGACGATGCGGCCTTTATCGACCGAGAAGGTGACGGCTTCGAGCGCAACGATGCCGCCGAAGCGCATGGTTATGTCTGTGATCTCCAGCAAATGCGGAGATGCGCCATTTTGCGGGGTAGCCGGCAGCGGCGGCGAGTTTTCGGTCATGCAGATCGAGCCGCCATCGGGACCTAATCCTCCTGTGTCCTGCCTCGCTGATTTTCTGACGCGTGTTTTTAGCGCCGCATCCCGACCGGCCCGCCTCTGGCGAAGCGAAAGCCCGTCGGGTGTGACGAGGGTCGATGAAAACGTGACACGCCCACTATTCGCGCGTCAACGACGCGGGCGAGTATATTTTGGGCAGGGGTATTTTGCCGCGCCCCAGCGAGGCACACGCTGCTCAGTGCGACATCAGCACCGGAGCGGTCATCGACTGGAAAATGCTCCGCGTCACGCCGCCGAGCACGAATTCGCGCAACCGCGAGTGGCCGTACCCGCCCATAACGATAAAATCGGCGCTGGCGTCGGCAGCGTGCGAGAGGATCACGTCCGCGACGTCGATGTCGCCGAGGACAGTGCGCTTGACCTCGACCTTGAGCCCGTGCCGCGCGAGGTGTTGCGCCATATCGGCGCCTTCGATTTCGTCCTGCTTGCCGCGTTCGTTGCTCACGATGACGATTTCGACTTGGCCGGCTTTCTTGAGTAACGGCATGGCATCGGCAATGGCGCGGGTGGCCGCGCGGCTGCCGTCCCAGCACACCATAACGCGATCGAGTTTGAGTGGATCTTTCTGAATATACGGTACGATGATCACCGGCCGGCCGGACTGAAACAAAGCGGCTTCAGCGATCACCTCTTCGACAGCGCTCCGCTCGGGCTCGGCTTGGCCGACAATCGCCAAATCGAAGCGCCGCGCCAGATGGCTGAACTGGTCGCCAACGCCGGCGAGGCTGGCGCTCAGCGTGAGCGGCTCAGCGGTAATCCCGGCGCGCGTGCTCGCCGCGGTAAAGCCGTCGAGTGCGGCCTTGCTCGCGGCGGTGTTCTCCCGCTCCTGCATCTCGATCACGTCGGCGGGGATGTAGCCCGCGCCCGACACCGGAAGGATCGGATCGTAGACGAAAGCGATGGCGGAGAGGTGGGCCTCGAATGCCGCGGCGACCGAGATCGCGTAATCACCGGCCGGGCCAAGCCGGTCGCCGACAGTCAGATTGACGATGATGTCTTTGATCATTGGGGGCATCTCCTCAGGCGCGCGGCGTATAGCGGATCACATTCAATATAAATGACATAAATGACACAACAGATTTGCGCGAGATCAAGAGCCCGCGCGTTCGGCTACTTTTTTATGTTCCCCTGGGCATCGAACTGTTTGAGGTAGGCCCACAGGTCGTTGACCTCCTGCTCGTTCTTGATGCCGGCAAAAATCATCTTGGTGCCGGGTATCTTTGCTCTGGGATCCTTGATGTATTCCTTGAACGTCGCCTCGCCCCAGACGATGCCGGAATTCTTGTTGGCGCTGCTGTAGTTGAAGTTTGGTGCCTCGCCGGAATGCCGGCCGTCGATGCCGTTGAGCTCGGGCCCGACTTTATTAGTGGCGCCAGGGCCGATGGCGTGGCAGGGCAGACATCTCTTGAAGATGTTGGCGCCCTTTTCGACGTCCTGGGCAAATCCCGCGCCGATCGACGCGGCGGTGACTAGGGCAGCGGTCACGAGCGTCCTCAGCATCATCATCGTGATCTTTCCTTCTGATGGGGGTGCAGCCTTCAAGAATAGGGCGGGGCAATACAATCGAGCGGCCGGTAAGGGGGGTCTGGCGACCGGTCAATCCAGTATGTTCCCTGCCGGGTTTGGCGCGTCAATAGGACTTAGCCGCGCATACCGGCGGTACATTCGCAGCTCCTGGACAGAACTGCGCTGGTCAACAACGGACGGCGGCCCCGAAGCGACAGGGTAGGGCGGGATTTACCACTCGCGCCGCGGTGCCCACGGCATCTTGTTCAGCGCTTTGAGCGTTTCGGCGTTCGGGCAGTAATCCTCCCACGCGGGATTTTCGGCATCGCGTGCGAGGTCGTGCGCGCATCGTCTATGGCTTTCGCACATCGCACAGACCCGTTGCAGATCCTGGAGTGTGCGCCGTTCGGTCCCGCCGACCTCCTTTGGATCGAGGTCGATAGCTTCCATGCGGCGCAGCAATAAGTCGGCGCCCTCAGGACCCAACTGCGAGAGTTTGCGGAATTCGGCGGCTGAAACGCCTGCATCCTGCGCCATGCGCGCAATCTCCTCGTCGGCGCAGCATCTCAACTCCGATGAGAAACCCCCTTCGGTTAGATTTCGCCACCACTGTGAAATGGCCTCAATCGGCGACCAGGTATTTCGGGCGTTTGGTGGGGCTAACATGCGGCCCTCCTCTTCATTGCAGGAATTCTCTTTTGCGAGGCTAGGACGGCGGATCGGCGGGGCTTTGACCTAGATCAACGGCAAGCGGGCGCCATGCATTTCCGTATTGTCGGCTAGGCTTTTTTGCCCTTGATCCAGGTCAATGCCGTGCGCCGCGGATGGTTGAAGTTTGCCAGTCTAAGGCGGAGGCGGATCATGTGCGTTCGAGCAGACTGCGCGCCCGTTACAGCCGATTCGAATCGCGACGAAACTGCAGAGCTGCCACGCCAGCTTTACGAACTCGAGTCTGTTGTTTTCCTGCATGGACGCGCTCCAGGTCGACCGGCACGATCTCGCGGCAGAGGATCCGCTGCTGTTCCGCGAGCTGCAGGGCAGGTGCTCGCTATGCCGTCACAAACGCGAGTGCGTGCAGGATCTTGCGCATCCATTCGACTACGACCGATGGGAACGGTGGCAAGGGTACTGCCCGAATTCGGCAACGCTTACAGTGATCGGCGCCATTCAAAACTGCGGATATGCCGCGCAGCATCTCAAGATGCCGGAGTCTTCGTCGGAAGTCGGTTGAGCCTTGGCGTCGCTGGTCTCGCGGCAGCCGCATGTTTGGATTTACTTGACGAAGCTGAGGTACGACGCCAGCGCCTCGATCTGGTCGCGCGAAAGCTTGCTCGCAATACGTGGCATCGGCGGCCGGGCGGTCGCATGGTAGCCCTCGCCCCATTGTTGCAGGCGCCGTTTCAGGTAGGTGTAGGCCAGACCTCCCAAACGAGGAATTTCGGCGACGCCCTCGGCATTCGGTCCGTGACACGCGACGCAGGCCGCAATGTTCGCGTCCGGAAGACCCTGTTGATAGATGGTTCTTCCGAACGCGGTTAGTTCATGGTCGCCGTCATTGGCGGCGTTGGCGCGGAGCGAAGAAAAATAAATTGCCAGCTCGCGCACGGACTGAGGACTGAGGCTTGCTGCCGCGCCCCACATATACTGTTTCGAAAACGGATTATTCCGCGCATGAGTGCGGAAGCTTGCCAGCTGGTTCTCCATGTAAAGGGCACGCTGCCCGGCCAGTCGCGGCGCTGGCGTGTAACCTTGCGCCGAGGAGCCGTGGCACCAGGTGCAATTGCGGATCGCGAGGCTCTCGGCGCGCGCCAATAATACCGAAGCGGCAATGCAGACGATTGCCAGGGCCGCCGTTTTTAGCGGGATGTGTCTCATCGTCCGAATTCCACGCTTCCTGCTTTCATGGGCGCGCCGATCAAACACAGAGCGTTACTTCAGGTAACTGAGATAAGCGGCGACGGCTTCGACTTCCGACCTGGTCAGGCTGTGCGCGACCGGCGCCATGATGAATGAGGTGTCCGGATGCGCCGGGACCTGTCCGCGTTCCTTGCCCCAGTTCGTCAATTCCTTGACCAGATAGGGGTAGAGCTGCCCGGCCAAGCGCGGAATTTGATCACGGCCGGTCGCATCCGGACCGTGGCAAGCGGCGCAGGCGGCGACATTGGCGTCGGGGACGCCGCCTTCAAAGATTTTTCGTCCCTCGGCTACGAGTTGCTTTGGTGCGCCGCCGAGGGGCGGGGGGTTTAACGACTGAAAATGGGTCGCGAGCGCGTTGATCATCGCCGGGCTCAACACGTGCGCAACGTTGGCCATGATGCTGTTGGGTCGCCGGCGTTCGACGAATGCCCGCAACTGGTTCTCGATGTAGTCCGTTTGCTGTCCGGCCAGCCGCGGGATCGGATAAAATCCGCGATAGCCCTGTCCCGAAGGGCCGTGGCAGTCTTGGCAATACTGCAGTTTTGCTTCGAACCCGCCCCTGGCAACAGCGGGCCTGTCGACGCTGTCAGCGTGTCCGGTCGCCGAGAAAGCTAGCGCCAGGATCACAGCTTGCAGCGGCAATTGCAGGCTGACGCGGCCGAACATCCGGCGTGCACGATCCCGACGGCAAACCCGGCCATCACGCACACCCGGATGTGATTTCACCAGATTCATGATCCTGACCAAAAAGTCACTCCAGGTAGCTGACGTAAGCCGCGACGGCTTCGATCTGCTGTTTGTTCAAGCCGTGCGCGATCGGCTCCATGATTGCCGATGCATCCGGATTGGACGGATTCTGACCGCGTTCTTTGCTCCAGTTGGTCAATTTGTTGAAGATGTAGTCATTGAGCTGGCCCGCCAGGCGCGGAAATTGTCCGTCGCCTTTGGCTTCCGGACCGTGACAGGAAGCGCAGGCGGGAACGTCGGCGGAGGGGATTCCCTCCTGATAGATTTTTTTACCGGTCTCTATGAGCTCCTTCGGCGCGCCGCCGAGCGGCTTGGGATCGAAAGCGTGAAAATTCGCAGCGAGAGCCGCCAGCATCGCCGGGCTGAGGACGTGCGCGACGTTGAACATGATGACGTTGGTTCGCCGGCGATCGATGAAAGCCTGCAACTGGTTCTCGAAGTACTCGGGCTGCTGTCCGGCGAGCCGCGGGATCGGGTAGTATCCGCGAAAGCCCTGGCCGGCCGGTCCGTGGCAGACCTGGCAGTACGCCATCTTTGCCTGCAGCTCCTGTTTCGGAACCTCCGCTTTCGTGTCTTCTGCGCGAGCCGTCGCTACCGCAACGGTAGCCAAAATCGCGGCGGGCAATGCCGATCGAAAGCAGATGCGCCAAACGCTGCGGCGTCCGCGCCCTTGATCGGACGTTGTGAGCTGAGAACACCGAAGCTTTAAGCTCATCCGCTCCTCACCAACTCAACGGGACGACGGGAGCTGATCCGGCAAAGACGTGGAAATTCAGCCCGAGCTTGATCACCTGAATGTTCTGGTTCACGTTCTCGGGGCCGACATTGCCGGTGACATTGTCGATGAACGTCACGCTACGCGTACCGAAGCCGTAATAGTCGTATTCAAGCTTGAGCGACCAATCGTTCCAGAGCGCCCATTCGATGCCGACGCCCGCGGTCCAGCCGAAGCGTGTCTCCACTCCTTCGTAATCGTAGGTGGCGAGGGTATCGAACGCGCTGTATCGGTTGCCTGCCCAAGCGACGCCGCCTTTGCCGTAAAGCAACCACCGATCCCAGGCGTAACCGACGCGTCCGGTGACGCTGCTGAGCATGTCGGTCGCTTCCTTGAACGTAGCGCTGTCGCCGGAGATCGCCGGCAATGCGAACGATGTGCCGCCTCCAATATTTCCGCCCGCAGCCCCGCCTTCGATGCCGACCACCCAGCTTGGCGTGAACTGATAGTCGCAGCCGATTTGTCCGCCGAGCGTGTAACCGCTGATGTTAACGCCGGCGGACGTGAAGCCGGTGAAAGGTGAGAGGACGCCCGCGGTATCGGTCAGACCCGTTTGCCCGAAGCCGCCGCCGGCCTGCACGCCCGCATAGCAGCCGCTCCAGGTGAAAGGCGGAGGCGGCGGCGCCTTGAACGGTATCTCCGGTCCGAGATCGGCGCCCAACGCCGACACCGTCAACAGAGATAACGCCGCGCCTGCAAACAGTATGACCTTCATCGCGAGCCCTCAGGATTGTTTGATCCTGCTACATCGCCAGCCAGAGATAGAGGAACAGCGTGTTGTTGGCCGTGGCGCCGGCCGTGGTTCCGTTGAATTCGGTGTAATAGGTGTATTGCAGCCCGATGCGGGCGTTGAGCCACGGCCATCCCGGCGCCTGGCTACTGATAAACGGAATGTAAGCGATCTCGGCTATCCAACCATCGGTGTTTGGACTGCCGCCGTACAACAGGGCGTCGGCGCTTCCCCAGCTGGTGAAGTATTGGCCGGTGAGCACGACCCGATTGTCGTTGCCGTAGGCGAGTGAAGCGTACCCCCGCGCTTCGTTGAGGGTGTTGTTCGGATTAGCGGCAAGCCCATTAGTGAAGCTAGCATTCAGGTTTTGGTATTCACGAATAAAGCTGCCGCGCACCGTGACCCAAAAATTACTGCCCTGATACTGATATTGCGTGTCAAAGCCGATGTCGGTGTAGTTGTCGGTCTGCGGGAAAGTCGTGGTCGTCGTGGTGCCGGCCATTGTCCAAGGATGGACGTCGGCTACCATGCCAAACGTTCCGATTTCTAACCAATGGTTGCCCCAATGCGGCTCATAGGCCGCGCGCCAATAGGGCGCCGCGTCGAACAGTCCGGGCGAGGCAAACGGATCGGCGCCCAAACCAATCTGCGTGTTAGGACTAAGCGCGGTGTAAACCGACATTTCAAGGTAGAGCGCATCGTTGATGAACGCATAGGCGCCGGCGCTCACCACATTTTGTGCAAAACCGCCGTCGATAATTGGCGTCGGTCCAAATCCGGCACCGAAGTTCGACGACACGTATGGGAAGCCCCAGGCCGGCGTGGTGTTCCAGGGATCCTGGACGGTCGGATTGTTGTTGGCGGTAATGCCGTAGATGACGTTGATGCCGCCAATCGTTGCGGAATCCGCGTAGCGAACATCCGTATTGTCCCAAGTCCAGGAACGCCCGTATGGATCGCTGCCAAACCCTCCGGCGGGTTGCGCATTGTAGCTCACTTGCGCAAACGCACCGATGTGATCGGTGATGGCGCCGCCCCACATGAAGTTTATGGAAGACAGCGCGATGTTGTTGTTTGCATTGTATGGCGCGGTGGGCGGTGGCAGCGGCGCCTGCGTGTTGGTGAATCCGACAACCGTCATCATCGAGAGCGGTGGCACCCAAGGCTTTTGCCCGCTCTTGCTGGCATCGTCGAAGCTGGGGAACAGTGTTGTGCGATACGGACCGCCACCAGTCGTGTAGCCTTTGATCTTGAAAAGACGGCCGTAAGGGGTGAGTCCGGCGAAATCGGTGTGGCAGGTGCCGCAAGGCTGCCCAGTCTGCCGGGCGTAGCTGGGCAGCGCCTCGGCGGGTGGCGCGTTAGCCGCAGTAAACAGAATTGCAAACAGAAGCACTGCGGCGGCGGACATAAATCCGCACCGCCACGTGGCAAAACTAAAGCGACCCGAAAAGCCCCTCATCGCAGGTCACACGAGTCGGCCGTGATACTCCGCGCACAGGCACGGAGACACGCCTCGTTTGCCGGGGGCTATTTGACGTTAGGGAAATATCGACGAACCGACAATCCCAAATTGAACCTCGCGGAAATTTCGTGGAGGTGGTGCCGATTGGCAACATAACGTACTGGCATCGGCACCAATCCGAGCCGCTTGCCGCCACAGGCCATCGTTTTCCCGCTATAATGAGGGAAATATCGTAGCGAAGTCGGTGGAGAAATCCCCATGCCTGTGGCGATGCCCGAATCAGATGGCGCTGTGCTTGCCCGCCGCGCCGAGATTGTCGCTGCGCTCAAGCGAATCGTGCCGGGCGAGGGCGTTATCGATTCGGAGCAGGCGATGCGGCCGTACGAAAGCGACGGGCTCACCGCCTATCGGGCGCTGCCCATGGTGGTCGTGTTGCCGGAGACGACGGAGCAGGTTTCCGCCGTGCTCGCCTATTGCCACCGCGAAGGCATCAAGGTCGTGCCTCGTGGGGCGGGGACTTCGCTCTCTGGCGGGGCGCTGCCGCTCGGCGACGGCGTTCTTCTCGGTATGGCAAAATTCAATCGCATCCGCGCCATCGATTTCGACAATCGCGTCGCCGTGGTCGAGCCGGGCGTGACCAACCTTGCGGTCTCGCAAGCGGTGGAAGACGCCGGCTTCTACTACGCGCCCGATCCGTCGTCGCAGATCGCCTGCACCATCGGCGGCAACGTGGCGGAAAATTCCGGCGGCGTGCATTGCCTCAAATACGGGGTCACCACCAACAACGTCCTCGGCTGTGAGCTGGTGCTGATTACCGGCGAGGTGGTGCGGCTCGGCGGCAGTCACCTCGATGCCGCCGGCTACGATCTCCTCGGCATTGTTATCGGGTCGGAGGGGCTTCTTGGCGTCGTCACCGAAGTCACGGTACGCCTGCTCAAGAAGCCGGAAACGGCGCGCGCCGCGCTGATCGGTTTTGCCGCATCCGAGGACGGCGGCGAATGTGTCGCGCGCATCATCGGCGCCGGCATCATCCCGGGCGGCATGGAGATGATGGACCGGCCCGCGATCCGCGCCGCCGAAGACTTCGTCCACGCCGGCTATCCGCTCGACGTCGAGGCGCTCCTGATCGTTGAACTCGACGGCCCGCGCGCCGAAGTCGATCATCTCCTCGACCGTGTCCAGGAGATTGCCCGGAAATGCCGCGCCGTGACCTGCCGCATTTCCAATTCCGAGGAGGAACGGCTCCTGTTCTGGGCCGGACGCAAGGCGGCGTTTCCCGCAGTCGGCCGCATCTCGCCGGATTACTATTGCATGGACGGCACCATTCCGCGCGCGCAACTGCCGCTGGTGCTACACCGCATGAAGGAATTGTCGGCGAAATATGATTTGCGCGTCGCCAATGTATTTCACGCCGGCGACGGCAATTTGCATCCGCTGATCCTCTACGACGCCAACAAGCCGGGCGAGCTGGAGCGGGCCGAAGAATTTGGCGCAGACATCCTGCGGCTGTGCGTCGAGGTCGGCGGCGTGCTCACCGGCGAGCATGGCGTCGGCGTCGAGAAGCGCGACCTGATGCCGGTGATGTTTTCCGAGATCGATCTCGACCATCAGCAGCGGGTCAAATGCGCGTTCGACGATAAAAGCCTGCTCAATCCGGGAAAAGTATTTCCGACGCTGCACCGCTGCGCCGAACTAGGCCGCATGCACGTGCACGCCGGCCGCGTGGCATTCCCAGATTTGCCGCGGTTTTGAGCGAGCGACGGCGGCTCTTCCACGAATGTTCGATCTCGGCGACCGCGTGTCGCCGTCGGATGATATTCCAGCTGTCAATGCGCGTTCCAGTCCCATCATCATACATCATGCTGGTATATTGCGGCTGCGACAATCCAATGATGTGATTTTTCCGGATCGCACACCGCCTCGGCCATAGTGACGCTTGACGTCACCATGACGGCACCCTACGGTCAGCCGTGATCAAGACGTTCGCCGATAAGCGAACTGCGGCGCTCTCTTCGGGGCGATATGTGAAAGGCTTGCCGAGCGACGTGGCCGTGAGGGCCAAGCGGAAGCTCGATCTGATCGACAGCGCCGCGAGCCTGGCGTTCCTGCGGGTGCCTCCCGGCAATCGCCTGGAGGCGCTGTCGGGAAGCCGTGTCGGCCAACACAGCATCCGCGTCAACGATCAATGGCGTATCTGCTTTCGATGGCGCGACGGGAATGCCTACGACGTGGAGTTCTGCGATTACCATTGAGAGGCCTGAATGAGCATTCGTCGTGACGATCTCGATGCGGGTCGGGTCGATCTTGCCGGCGTAGTCGACAAGCGCCGGGCAGCGATGAGGCCGTATCCTCCCGGCGATGTCCTGCGGACGGAATTTCTCAAACCGATGAAGTTGAGCGCTTATCGTCTGGCGAAGGATATCAATGTTCCGCTCAATCGCGTGGCCGCCATCTTGGCCGGAAAGCGCGCGATTACTGCCGACACCGCCCTGCGGCTGGCGCGCTATTTCGGCACTGACGCCCAATCCTGGATCAATCTTCAGGCGCGCTACGATCTGGAGATTACCCGCCAAGCCCTCGGGCGGCGAATTGACCGCGAGGTCAAGCCGCGGGCGGCGTGACCTGCCGGCCATAGCCGCATGTCAGAAGGGCTATCGCCATTGCGCCGGGTGGGGTGATACGGCAGGGCTCCGATGAACGAGAATCTCAAACCGTGTGATGCGGCCGAGGTCGAGCAGGCGGTGCAATGGGCGCTCGCCGGCGGCAAGGCGCTCGAAATCGTTGGACGCGGTTCGAAGCGCGCGATCGGCCGCGCGGCGCAATGGGATGCCACGCTCGATCTTTCCGGCCTTTCCGGCGTGACGCTCTACGAACCGGCGGAGTTGGTGCTTTCCGCGAAGGCCGGTACGCCGCTTGCCGAGATTGAAGCGCTGGTCGATGCGAGCAAGCAGGAGCTTGCCTTCGAGCCTATGGACTACGGACCGCTGCTCGGCACAGCGGCCGGCAGCGGCACGATCGGTGGTGCGCTCTCGGCAAATTTGTCCGGCCCGCGGCGCATCAAAGCTGGCGCCGCCCGCGACCATTTCCTCGGCTTCAGTGCCGTGTCAGGGCGCGGCGAGACGTTCAAATCTGGCGGTCGGGTGGTGAAGAACGTCACCGGCTACGACCTCTGCAAGCTCCTCGCCGGCTCCTGGGGTACGCTCGCGGCCATGACCGATGTGACGATCAAGACGCTGCCGCGCGCCGAGACCGAAGAGACTTTGCTGGTGCTCGGCCTCGACGACGCGGCGGCTGGAAAAGCCATGACGGCAGCCGTGGGTTCGTCCGCGGATGTTTCGGCCGCCGCGCATCTGCCGGCATTGGTCGTGGGGCGCATGGCTGAAATTGCGACAGCCGGCCGCGCAGCGACCGCGTTCCGGCTTGAAGGCGTTGCGCCGTCGGTGGCACACCGCAAAGCCCTGCTGGAAAAGCTGATGGCTCCGTTTGGCAGCCTGAGCGCGCTCGGCAATACCACCTCACGCGCGTTCTGGCGCGCGATCCGCGACGTCGAGCCATTTGCGGCGGCGGGGCCTGCCGGAGAGCGCATCGTCTGGCGCATCTCGACAGCGCCGGCGCGCGGCGCCGAGGTCGGACGCGTTCTCACCGAACAGCTGTCGGCGGACGTCCTCTATGATTGGGGCGGCGGACTGATCTGGGCGGCGTTGCCGCCGGTGGACGATGCCGCCGCGGGACGCCTGCGCGGCATCGTCGCGGCGGCCGGCGGACATGCGACGCTCATTCGCGCGCCGGCCGCGGTGCGCGCCGCGGTCGATGTGTTCACCCCGGAGACGCCGGCGCTCTCGGCATTGACCAAGCGGCTCCACGACAGCTTCGATCCGCGCGGCGTGCTCAATTCCGGGCGCATGTGGGCGGGCGTGTAATCATGCAGACCTCGTTCACCCTCGCGCAGCTTGCCGATCCGGACGTCGCGGAATCGGAGAAAATCCTGCGCGCCTGCGTCCATTGCGGCTTTTGCACCGCCACCTGCCCGACCTACGTGCTTGACGGCAACGAGCTCAATTCGCCGCGCGGGCGCATCTACCTCATCAAGGACATGCTGGAGAATGACCGGCCGGCGACCGCCGAGGTCACGTTGCATATTGATCGCTGCCTGTCCTGCCTTGCCTGCATGACGACGTGTCCGTCGGGGGTCCACTACATGCACTTGGTGGATCATGCCCGCGCTCACATCGAGCGCACCTACCGCCGGCCGCTCGGCGATCGGCTGCTGCGGATGACGCTGGCGCGGCTGATGCCGTATCCGCGGCGCTTCCGGTTGGCGCTCGGCGCTGCCTTGCTCGGCAAGCCATTCGCCGGACTCGCCGAAGCGATCGGGCTTAAACGTCTCGCTGCGATGCTTCGGCTGGCGCCCTGGCGTCCGCCGCATGAGCCGTTGGCGCCGCGCACCTATCCCGCGGTCGGGCCGGAGAGGAAGGGCCGCGTGGCGCTGCTCGCCGGCTGCGTCAACGACCTGTTGGCGCCGCAAATCAACGCCGCCGCGATTCGCGTGCTGACGCGGCTGGGCATCGAAGTGGTGGTGGCGGAGGGGGCGGGCTGCTGCGGCTCACTGGTCCATCATATGGGCCGCGAGGATGAGGCGTTGGCGCAGGCGCGGGGCAATATCGACGCCTGGATAGCGGCGGGTAGCATCGATGCCATCGTGATCACGACGTCCGGCTGCGGCACGACGGTCAAGGACTACGGCTTCATGCTGCGCACCGATCCGGCCTACGCCGAACCGGCTCGGAAAGTGGCCGCCCTCGCCAAGGACATCAGCGAATATCTCGCGACGCAACCGCTCCCGGCAGAGCAAAGCGCTCCCGGCCTCGTCGTGGCCTATCACTCGGCTTGTTCGCTGCAGCACGGCCAGCGCATCACGCGCCAGCCGAAGGACCTGTTGCTCAAGCTTGGCTTTGCGGTGAAGGATGTGCCGGACGGCCACCTGTGTTGTGGATCGGCGGGAACGTACAATATTTTGCAGCCGGATATCGCAAGAAGGTTGCGCGAGCGCAAAGTCGGGACTATCGAGAGATTGCGACCTGATGTTATCGCGGCTGGGAATATCGGCTGCATAACGCAGATCGCTGCGGGCACCAAGCTTCCGGCTGTCCACACAATCGAGTTGATTGATTGGGCTACCGGCGGGCCTTGTCCGCCTGCGCTTTTGGAGCATCGGCAGCGTTAGTCGATGCATCCGTCTGCGGCCGCGGGCTGACGGGGGCTCGGTCGTTGTTGTGGCGTGAACCCGGTCTCCCACGGGGGCCGATGGGATAATTGTTCCTAGCTTAGATCGGGAGGACGATCATGGCGAAGAAGTCGAAG
Organism: uncultured Alphaproteobacteria bacterium; assembly: GCA_963844545.1. Classification (GTDB taxonomy): domain Bacteria; phylum Pseudomonadota; class Alphaproteobacteria; order Rhizobiales; family Xanthobacteraceae; genus BOG-931. Next base: position 210,478 of record CAWJOX010000006.1, read on the forward strand.
GCGAAGAAGAAATCCGGGAAGAAAAAGGCCGCTCCGGCGCGCAAAAAAAAGAAGGCAATAAAGGCAATAAAGAAGACAAAGAAATCGGCTGTGAAGAAGGCACCGAAGAAAGTGGCGAAGAAGGCCGCTCCGAAGCGTAAAGCGCCGGCGAAGAAGCCGGCTCCGGCGCCAATGCCGGCGGCGGAGCCAGCTGCGGCCCCATCTTGGCCGCCTCCGCTCGGGGGCTCTGGTTTCGGCGACAACACCTAGGACTATCTCGGCCTCAATAGGTGCATGGAACGCGGGCCGCGCTGATTGCGCGGGCCGCGTTTCCATATCTGCCGTCGCACCCGCTTTAGCGCTGATACCGTCCGACCCGCATTGCGTCGCGGGGGCGGGGCCCATAGCATTGGTGGCACCGATGTCCGGCGAGCAATCGCCGGCGCCGACCTGAATGTCAGCGGCGCGGTCAAGTGGGAGGTGCGCGATGGCGACTTACAACATCCTGATCATGGGCGCCTCCTATGGCTCGCTATTGGCGTCGAAGCTTTTGTTCGGCGGCCACACCGTCAAGCTCGTGTGCCTTCCCGCGGAGGCCGATCTCATCAATGCCGAGGGGTTTCGGGTGCGCCTGCCGGTACGTGGGCGCACGACGCCGGTCGAGCTCGATTCGCGCAAGCTCCCGGGCAAGGTCAGCGCTGGCGGCACATCGGGTGTTAATCCGAAGGACTACGATCTCGTTGGGCTCGCGATGCAGGAGCCGCAATACCGTTCGCCCGGGGTGCGCGAACTCCTTGACGCTGTGGCGCGGGCGAAGGTGCCGTGCATGTCGATCATGAACATGCCGCCGCTCGCCTATCTGCGCCGCATCCCGGGCCTTGATACTGCTTCACTCAAGGCCGCCTATACCGATCCCAGCGTCTGGGACAATTTCGACCCGGCGTGCATCACGCTGTGCAGCCCGGACCCGCAGGCGATCAGGCCGCCCGAGGAAAAGGTCAACGTCCTGCAGGTGACGCTGCCCACCAATTTCAAGGTCGCGCGCTTTCCTTCCGAACGGCCTACCGCAATTCTCACCCAGTTGCAGGACGAGATCGAGGCGATCCGGTTCGACACGCCGGAAGGCAAGACCGAACTGCCCGTCAAGCTGCGGGTTTATGATTCGATTTTCGTGCCGCTGGCCAAGTGGGCGATGCTGCTCGCCGGCAATTATCGCTGCGTGACCACGGACGGCATGCGCACCGCGCAAGAGGCCGTGCATAGCGACATCGAGACCTCGCGGTCGGTCTACAATTTTGTCGCCGATCTCTGCGTCAAGCTCGGCGCCGATCCGGCCGACATGGTGCCGTTCGAGAAATACGCCGCCGCGGCCCAATCACTGACCCGTCCGGCGTCCGCGGCGCGCGCGCTGCAAAACGGCGCGCCGAACATCGAGCGCGCCGACAAGCTGGTGCAGCTGATCGCGGCGCAGAAAGGCCTGCATCATCCGGCGATCGATGCGCAGGTCGCGCTGGTCGACGCGCGCCTTGAGGCGAATCGGAAGAAGGCTGCGGCGTAGCGGACCAAAGCCCGGCTACTTAACCTCGACATCCTCCCAGAAGCCGAAACGGCCGCCGACCTGCGCCATCTGCGGCTGCGGCTTTTCGTACGACCAGGCCGCGCGGCTATGCCGCTTGCCGTCGATCACGACGTCGTAGAATTGGACGCCGTGAGGACAGGCCAAGTCGTCCTTGGTCTTTTCGACCTTCTCCAGCCAGTCCATGCGCACCGTGGTGCTCGGGAAATACTCGTAGCCGTGGGCCGAAACGATGTCGTTACTTTCGGCCACGACGTGGCCATTGACGCTTGCCTTCATGATTGCCGTCTCCGTTTCGCTAGGACTTCCATCCACTATCTATTCATTCCGCGGCCGACGCCAATGGCACCTCGCGTAATTGCGAGAAGCCGTCATCCGGCACCACCTCGACACGGCGGCGGTGAAAAACGTGGAGCGTTGAGCGGTGACCGATGGAAACCACGGCCGTGCCCTTGAGCCGCTCCTGCAGCAACCGGTACAACACCGCTTCGGCGGCTTCGTCGAGCGCCGCCGTCGCTTCGTCGAGGAACAGATAGTCCGGCGCGGCCAGTAGCGCACGCGCGATCGCCAGCCGCTGCTGCTCGCCTTGCGACAGAATGCGGTTCCAGTGGTCTTCTTCGCCGAGCCGCGCGACCAATTCCGGAAGCCCGACGGCGGCCAGGGCTTCGGCAATTTTGGCGTCGTCGAATGTGCCGGCAGCAGCCGGGTAGGAGACGGACGTCGAAAGCATCGCCACCGGGAAATACGGCCGCTGCGGCAGCAGCATCACCTTCGCTCCCTCCGGCACCGTCACGCGGCCCGAACCAAATGGCCAAATCCCGGCGATGGTGCGGAACAATGTCGATTTACCTGCGCCGGATGGCCCGGTGATGAGGACACGCTCACCAGGCGGAAACGCAACATGCTCGACGGCGATAATCGGCTCGCCATCGGGCAGGCGCACATTGAGACGGTCGGCGGTGAACACGGCGCCATCGCCGCGCGGCACGACTTCGATCGCAGGCGGCGCCACCGCGGCAGCGCGGCCCGCCGCAATCGCATCCTCGAATCCGGTCAGACGTGCGATCACGGAACGGTACTCCGCGAGTTCGACATAGATGTTGATGAAGTACGACAGGGCGTTCTGGACACTGTTGAAGGCCGATGCGGTCTGCATCAGGCCGCCAAGCTGCATGGCGCCTGAGAAGTAGGCCGGGCTTACGACCAGATAGGGAAAGATCAGCGCCACCTGCGTATAGCCCTGCGTGAAGAAGGTGAGCTGCTTCTGCCTGCGCATGATCGCGATCCAGTTGCTAAACACGTGCCCGAAGCGAGTGAGGTGGCGCTCGCGTTCGGCGGTCTCGCCGCCGAGCGAAGCGATCTGCTCGGCGTTCTCGCGGGTCCGTACCAGATTAAAGCGAAAATCGGCCTCGACCCGCTGCCGCTGAAAATTGAGCGGGATGAGCGGCCAGCCGATCAGGTGCGTCAGCGCGCTGCCGACGATGGCGTAAATCAGCGCCGCCCAGACCAGATATCCCGGGATGGTGAAGCCCGTACCGAACAATTGGAGCGGCGCCTCCTGCGACAGCGTCCACAAAATGACGATAAAGGCGGAGAGCGTACCCAGGGCATTGAGCAGCCGGGAGCCGATCGAGAGCGTGCTCTCGACGAACATCCGCAGATCTTCGGCGATGCGCTGATCCGGATTGTCGGCGGCGTCGCCAAGAAGCTGCATGCGGTAGTGATTGGCGGCATCAAGCCATTGCCGCAGATAGTTTTCCGTCATCCAGCGTCGCCAGCGGATTTGCAGCCACTGAGCGAGGTAGACCTGATAGACCGCGATGAGGGTATTGGCCGCTGCGATCGCGCAGAAGAACAGGATGGCGCTGACGAAGGCGCTCCAGTCGCGATCCTGCAAGGTGTTGTAGAAGCGGTTGTACCAAAGATTGAGGATGACCTGGAGCGCTACAAGCGCAAGCTCCATCGCAACCACCGCGAGGAGCAAAAGGCAGCCGGCCTTGCGGTCATCGGACCGGAAGTACGGAACGGACAGCCGCCAGATCGTGGCGATTGTCGAAACGAGGCTTCTCACGTCGGACCTCCGGTGATTAGCGTCCTCAGACTTAAATTAAACACCGCACGATCAATATCGCGTTAGAATAAAAAATCGTCGGGTAGCTCCGTCATTCCAAAGCTTTGCCTCCGGGGCACGCAGCTGCCGCTTGCAAACATTGGAATCGGAATATTAGTGTGCCTCGGAGCATGACAAAAAATCTCGTTCGTTTGATGTCCTTATGGCGCAGCATGACGACCCAGGGGCATCGCCCTGTTACATCAAAACTATAGACGCCAAACGCAAGGCGCTCGGGCTGTAGGTTTGGCAGATGGCGCCCGCAGACGGTTTGCGCGCCTAACTTTACGGCTCCGCCACCGGGGCATGGAACGTCGACTGGATCACGTTTTGGGGAGGAATGCTGTTCAACACCCTCGCTCGGGTGACCGGCTGCCGGCGCCGGGCAACATCATCGAATTCCTCGGCGCCGCGACGCTACGGGTTCGTTTGATCAGCAACTGAGCCGTAGGCCGTCCCGCTCGCTCCTGCGCACTCAGGTAATCCAGTCAGGGTCCCCGTTGTCACGGCGACAAGCGGAACGTGCGTCGATCATACCTTGTTGCCGCGCGTCATGATGAAGTGGAAATGCAAGGCGTTGTCTTCGAACACCTCGCCGATCATCGCTTCATATTCGGCGCGGAGTTGAGCAAGCTTGGCCGGTTCGTCCTGCAGCATCCTGACGATCTTCGTCAACATCCCGAGGGTAGCCTCTTGCCCAACGCGGAAGTGCTCGGGGCTCAGCGTCGGCACGATCATGGTGTCGCGCTCAAACACGAGGTTATTCACCTGCGCACCGAGCCTCTCGCGAATAATATTTGGGTCGCCCCACAGCGGCGGCGACGCCGGCGGATCGAGTCCTGGCGGAGGCGCTGGCATATAGCGCGCAAAAAATGGAAACTGGCGCGCTATGAAAAGCTCCGGCGGCCAGGTCGAGAAGGCAATACGGCCGCCAGCCTTAAGCACGCGCAGCATCTCCCGCACCGCGATGGCCGGACGAGGAGCAAACATGTGGCCGTACTGGCTGAGAACGACATCGAACGAGGCATCCGGATAGGGCAGAGCCTCGACATCCCCCTCGCGGAAATCTACATCAAGGTGTGCTGTCGTCGCATTTCGGCGGGCATGGTCAAGAAGCGCCGGCGATAAATCGAGCCCGCACACCTTCGCGCCCCGGCGCGCCGCGGTGATGGCGACGACGCCGGTTCCGCAGGCAACATCGAGCACTCTCTGCCCTTGAGCCACCTGCGCGAATTTCACCAACTTCGCCGCCGGCATGGCTGTGAAATTTTCCCAGGGCGCAAACGTGGCCCAGGCTTCGCGCTGGGCTGCCTTGAACTTTGCGAACGGATCGGCAGCATTGGTCATCATTTCCTCCTAAGCGCGATAACCAACTTACAAGCAAGCGGGAAGGCAGAAAAGAAAAAGGGCGCGGTTTGCACCGCGCCCTTTCAACTCCGGGATGACGGCCTTAGGCGTTAGAAACCCATCCCGCCCATGCCGCCCATTCCGCCGCCGGGTGGCATCGCCGGCATGGCCGGCTGATCCTTCGGCGTTTCGGCGACCATAGCTTCGGTGGTAACCAAAAGGCCGGCAATGGAGGCCGCATCCTGCAGCGCCGCGCGCACCACCTTGGCCGGGTCGACGATGCCTTTCTCGACCATGTCAACGTATTCCTCGCGCTGCGCGTCAAATCCAAATGTCTCCGACTTGTCTTCGAGGATCTTGTTGACCACGATCGAGCCTTCGAAGCCGGAATTCTCGGCGATCTGGCGGAGCGGCGTCTCCAGGGCCTTGAGCACGATATTGATGCCGGCCTGGACGTCGGGATTGTCGTTATGCAGCTTGCCGACTGACTTCTTGGCGCGAAGAAGGGCAACGCCGCCGCCGGGCACGACGCCTTCCTCGACTGCGGCGCGGGTGGCGTTCAGCGCATCCTCGACGCGATCCTTCTTCTCCTTGACCTCGACTTCGGTGGCGCCGCCGACGCGGATCACCGCAACGCCGCCGGCGAGCTTGGCAAGCCGCTCCTGCAGCTTTTCGCGATCGTAGTCGGAGGTGGTCTCCTCGATCTGTGCCTTGATCTGCGCCACGCGCCCCTCGATGTCCTTCTTCTTGCCGGCGCCGTCGATGATGGTGGTCTTCTCTTTCTCGATCACGACCTTCTTGGCGCGGCCGAGCATCGCCACCGTCACGGTTTCAAGCTTGATGCCAAGGTCCTCGGAAATCAGCTGGCCGCCGGTCAGGATGGCGATGTCTTCCAACATGGCCTTGCGGCGGTCGCCAAACCCCGGAGCCTTCACTGCCGCGACCTTCAGGCCGCCGCGCAGCTTGTTGACCACGAGCGTCGCCAGCGCTTCACCCTCGACGTCTTCGGCGATGATAAGAAGCGGCTTGCCCGCCTGAACTACGGCTTCGAGCACGGGGAGGAGTTGCTGCAATCCCGGCAGCTTCTTCTCGTGGAGGAGCACGTAAGCGTCTTCGAGTTCCGCGAGCATCTTTTCGGCGTTGGTGATGAAGTACGGCGAAAGGTAGCCACGGTCGAACTGCATGCCCTCGACGATCTCAACGTCGGTCTCGAGGGCCTTCGCCTCCTCGACCGTGATCACCCCTTCGTTGCCGACTTTCTGCATCGCCTCGGCAATCATCTTGCCGATGGTTGCGTCGCCGTTCGAGGAGATGGTGCCGACCTGGGCAACTTCCGACGACGAGCCAACCTTCTTCGAGCGCTTTTTGATGTCGGCGACGACGGCGCTAACGGCGAGATCAATGCCGCGTTTGAGGTCCATCGGGTTCATCCCGGCCGCCACGGACTTGACGCCTTCCTTGACGATCGCGGCCGCGAGCACCGTCGCGGTCGTGGTGCCGTCGCCGGCCTGGTCATTGGTTTTCTGCGCCACTTCGCGCACCATCTGTGCGCCCATGTTCTCGAACTTGTCTTCAAGCTCGATTTCCTTGGCGACCGTGACGCCGTCTTTGGTGATGCGGGGAGCGCCGAAGCTCTTCTCGATCACGACGTTGCGGCCCTTGGGGCCGAGGGTCACCTTCACCGCATTGGCGAGCGTCTCCACGCCGTGCAACATGCGGTCGCGGGCGTCGCCGGAAAATCGTACGTCTTTCGCAGCCATTTTTGTTCTCTCCTTGAGATTTGTGTTTTGACCGCCACCTCTTGTGGGCCGCGCGAAGCGCGGCCGCATCGGGGTGACGCAATCAGATCAGGCGATCACGCCCATGATGTCGGACTCCTTCATGATCAGGAGTTCGTCGCCGTCGAGCTTGACTTCGGTGCCCGACCATTTGCCGAACAGCACGCGGTCGCCGGCTTTGAGGTCCATGGTGATGAGCTTGCCGTTCTCGTCGCGGCCCCCGGGGCCAACGGCCACGACTTCGCCCTCTTGCGGCTTCTCCTTGGCGGTGTCCGGAATGATGATGCCGCCTTTGGACTTTTCCTCGGCCTGGATGCGCTTGACGACCACGCGGTCGTGCAGAGGACGGAATTTGAGCTTTGCCATGATCACCTCATTGCCGCTCGGCGAGCGGGTTCCCGTTAATAGAAACTCTATGGATTGCAGAGACTTAGCACTCATGAAAGACGAGTGCCAAGAAATACACGGGGGAGATAAGACCTGGCGACGAAGCTGTCAAGACGCCGCCGCCGACGCGAGCGTGCCGTTGCGAATGTTTGCGGCCGGACAAAGTGCGGCGAACCGCGAAGGTCTGGCTCTTGCCGCAAAAACTCGTCACCATACCGGCTCAATGCTTGGTCAAGACGGGGGCCGTGGCCGGCATTGTTGTTTGCGTTGGCGGCGTGACAGTGTGGGGTTTTAAAGGAGGGGCTTAATGGGCGCGGCGCTCAGTGGATTGCGTTTGTTTGTTGGCGCCGCGTTGTGCGCGGTTGTGCTTTCGGCCTGCGCCACCAATCCGTTTTCCTCTCCCGAGCCCGCTCCGGCCATGGCACCGCCGCCGGTTGCTGAAATTCCGGCCTCGATCCGTGCCGAGGAACTCGTCGGCCGGTGGGGTTACGGCGCCTATCACAACGAAGCCGATCGGGTACGGACGGAAGCCGCCGCCCGCGCCCAGTGCGGCCAGCCGGTGGTCATCAACCGCGGTCCGAACGGAGGCGTGATGATGTACCTTGCCGACAGTGCCCAATTACAGGAACTCAGCCTCAAGGGCAGTGCGAGCGGCAAGAACTATATCGGCCCGCCCGGCCCCCCCGGCGGTCTGCAGGATCGCGAGATCGTCGCGTTCGATGGCCGCAGCATCGTGATGCGGTGGATGAATCCCGAAGTCGCTACCCGCTATGGCGTGGGCGTTTACGTGCGCTGCGGACCAGAAGGCGTAGCCCGCTCCAAGCGGCCGCCTGCGGTCCACTAAGGCAACGCCATCACACGGATTTAACGTCGCGGCCGGCGAACAACGAATCGACCTGGCTTTGCGACACGTGGCCGGAATCGTCGTCGAGACGCGGGCCATGCATCGGCGGCGCACTATCGCGGGTAAGCTCGTCGAGCGTGCGGGTGATCTGTTGTTCGATGCGGTCGAGCGACGCCATCACCTTGGCAACGCGCTGGCCGGTCAGATCCTGAAAATTGCAGGCCTCGAAGATCGCGATCACGCGGTCGCGGATGTCTTGGGCGAGTCCTTGTTTGCTGTCGTCCTTGAGCGCGGCCGACAGATTGTTCGCCGCCTGATCGATTTCTTCGGCAGCGGCGAGAATTTTTTGCGTCGCCTGTTCGCCGCCTCGCATCACCGCTTCCAGCTCGTTGGCGATGCGCGTCGCGGTAACTCCCGGCGAACGCGACCCGTTCGAGCCGGCCTGCTCGGGCGCGGCTCCGGTGATGGTTGAACGAATGAGCTGAAGCTTCGCAGCAAGCCGGTCGACTTCATTGCGCGGCAACGCGCGTGATCCGGAAGGTTGCCGGGGTGATGGGTCCGACAGCATCGCGCGCAGCCTGCCAAGCTCGCGCATGATCTCAGGAAGGCCCGGCGCCGGTGTGGCGTCTACCTGCGCAAGGCGCTGCGGAGCAACCGTCTCTTCGATGCGGAAAACCTTGCGCGGCGCGGCCATAATCACCGACCAATTTCGCGCGGGACCTTAGAAGCCGACGCTTAATGTCACGTTCACGTGGGCCAAGTGTTGGGATCGAAGCCAACAGCTAATCGAAGTGACGCGCGATTTACGCAAAATAAACTATGACTTGCTGAACAATGTACGAATAAGCGGCCGCCAAACGCGCTCCGGCAAAAATTAACCAAACAGTCGGTGTTTGCGCCTGTACTCGTCGGAAGGGGCGCGAAGCGTTCGGCCTGCCGGCCGGACCGAAATCCGAGTACAGGGTGCGGCATGCGGCGTATGTCTGTTTTTACGTGGATGGTGATCGCCGTGTTAGCCGCGGGCGGGGCGCCGCTATTGACCGCATCCGAGGCCCGCGCGCAGACCACGCTCCTCGATCCCGGCTGGCAGATCTATTCCGAAAACCAGAATAGTGGCGTCAGTAGCGGGTTCATTGCCCAGACCTTCGGCGACCAATCGGGGCAGTACGCCTACCGGCCGGCGCCAAGGTATCGGGCGCCAACTTCCGCCGCGCCCAGGTATCCGGCCCCGGTGTATTCCGCGCCGGCTTACTACCGGCAGGGGGCACCTGCACAGCGGCGCGGCTATCAACCCGCGCCGCAATATTATGCGGTTGCGCCGTCACCGCCGCCTCGCGGCTACCGGCAGCCAACGCCACAATATTACGCCGTCGCACCCGCACAGCGAGCCGGAATCTATCAGCAGCCACAACCGCAGCCGTATTACGCGGCTGCCGCGCAACAGCCCGGCGCCTATCAGCCACCAGCCACGCAATATTATGCACTCGCTCCGGCGCAGCAGGGTCGCGGCTTGCAACCTTCGCCGGTCTATTACCAGCAGCAGACGGCTGGGCCACCGCCGGGCGCTTATCAGCCGATGGCGCAGCCGGCCGCAAATCAGCCGCCGCAATACTATCAGCCACCGCAATACAGCCAGTCGCCGCAGTACAATCCACTGCCGCCATTCCTGTCGCAATTGTTCGCGCGCAGTGACTGGTCGCCGGCCTATGCGCCCTCAAGCAGTGGCGACATGGCGCGGCCGATCACCGTCGATCCGAAATACGATCGTCAGGTTGTTGACTATGCGGCCGGCCAACCGCCGGGCACGATCATCATCGATACCCCGCACTACTTCCTCTACTTGGTGATGGCGGGCGGTAAAGCGTTGCGCTACGGCATCGGCGTCGGCCGTCCGGGTTTCACCTGGGCCGGGATCAAGGAAGTTTCGGCGAAGCGCGAGTGGCCGGACTGGCGGCCGCCGGACGATATGCTCAAGCGGCGGCCCGACCTGCCGCGCTTCATGCCTGGAGGGCCGGAAAATCCGCTCGGCGCGCGGGCGATCTATCTCGGCTCGACGCTCTATCGCATCCATGGCTCCAACGAGCCGTGGACTATCGGCACGCAAGTATCGTCAGGCTGCATCCGCTTGCGCAACGAGGATGTCATCGACCTGTACAACCGCGTGAAGGTCGGCACCAAGGTGATCGTGATCTGATCGATCAATGCGAATTTGTTTTCCGTCATCCCGAGGTGCGAGCGCAGCGAGCCTCGAAGGACGACGGCCGCGGCGCTTCGGCCGCATCCTTCGAGGGCCGCTCCGCGGCCACCTCAGGATGACGGTAAACTACGAGGGTTACTCCGCCGCGGTACGGGTGTCGCTCATGGGTTGCTTTTCTTCCTCGTGCAGCTTCACCGCATGCTCGGCCACGAAGTACACCGGCCGGCCTTTCAGCTCGTAGAGGATTTTGCCGATATATTCGCCGACCACACCGAGCATGATCAGTTGCACGCCGCCGAGCACCATCACGCCGACAAACAGCGACGGATAGCCGGGGACTTTCTGGCCATAAACCATGGTCTCGTAGACGATCTGCGCGCCGTAGAGAAACGCGATCAGCGCGAGAATAAGACCGAGGAGGGTAGCGACCCGCAGCGGCGCGACAGAAAACGCGGTCAATCCATCGATCGACAAGCCGATCAGAGAGCGCAGATTCCAGGTGGTCCGGCCGTCAGTGCGTGCCTCCGGCTCGTAATCGATGCGGATCTGGCGAAAGCCGATCCAGCTCGACAAGCCCTTGAAGAAGCGGTTGCGCTCGGGAAGTTGCCGCAGTGCGTCGGCTGCGCGCGGCGATAACAGCCGAAAGTCGCCGGCGTCCTCGGGGATCTTGGTGCGTGCGCCCCAATTGAGCAGCACGTAAAAACTCTTCACCAAGAGGCGCCGGGCCACCGACTCGTTGGCGCGATGGGCTTTGGCGGTAAAGACCACGTCGTAGCCGTCATCGAGCCAACGGCTAACCAGCGTCTCGATCAACGCCGGCGGATGCTGGCCGTCACCGTCGATGAAGATCACCGCGCCAAGCCGCGCATGATCGAGGCCGGCCAGTAATGCCGCTTCTTTGCCAAAGTTGCGTGACAGCGACACCATCTGCACGTCGAGCGCGCTCGCGGGCAGCGCCCGCACAATCGAAAGCGTATCGTCCCGGCTGCCGTCGTCGACATAGATCACTTCACACGCAAGTCCGCGGTTGGCGCCAAGTGACCGCGCAATCTCGACCAGCCTGGCGTGCAGGCGCGCAAGTGAAGCGGCTTCGTTGTGCAGCGGAACAACGATCGAAAGTCCGCGGCCAGCACCGCGCGCTCCGTCCGCCGATCCTGGTTCGGTTATTGCGTTAACCACCTGGGCCCTTCCTTGCGCGGCTGACGTATAGCGTAATCGCGTGCGGCTGTCGTCGCGGGCGTAGCGCCGCGGGCGCGGCGTCGGCCACGCTGGCGGATCGCGCCGGACGTGGTATGCGAAGGCCGGAATGACCCAAATTCCCCGCTACGACCGCGCGCGCGCCAGGCTTCTTGCCAGTTGGCAGAACCGGGCGCTCGGCTTCAAGGCGATCGCCTTCGGCCTGGTCGGCGTGGTCAACACCGCCATCGACTACGGCGTGTTTCTCCTGGCGCGGGCGGGGCTGAACGATTGGCCGACTGCACTGGCCAGCTTCGGTTCGCTGTCGGCTTTCTGCCGCTGTGGCAGCGCCGCGACGCTGTTGTTGATCGCGGCGAACACCATCTCCTGGATCGTCGCCGTCACCGGCTCCTACATCATGAACTCGTCGATTACGTTCGCTGCCGAATCCGGCCGCAAGCTGAAGTGGAGCGCCTACTTCGCCTTCGTTCTCTCCGGCGTCGCCGGATGGCTCGCGAATACGGCGACGCTTCTGGTCGCCGCCGAAGTTCTGCTGCTGCCGGTCTGGCTCGCCAAGGCGCTCGCTGTGCTGGCAAGCTTTGTGGTGAATTTCTCGCTGTCGCATTTCGTCGTGTTCCGGGTGCGTGCGAAGCCCGCGAGTGAAGCGCAACGAGACGTTTGAGCTCAGGCTTTGCGCTTGCGGGCCTGCTGCGCGGCGAGAAATTCGCGCATGGCGATGGCGGGCTCCTCGCTGCGGTAAGCGTCGGCGAAGGCATCGATGCCCGCTTGCACGGCGGCCGCAAGCGGCAGGTCCTCCCAACGCCGGATCAGCCGCTTTTGCAGCCGCACTGCGCGCGGCGCCGAGGTCAGGAGCTTACCGATCCAGCCCTCGACCGCCTCATCGAGTGCCGCGGCAGGTACGACGTGCTCGACCAACCGCCACGCCAGCGCTTGCGCGGCCGTGAAGGTTTCGCCGAGCAGCATGATCTCGCGTGCTCGTCCCCAGCCGACCAGCGTCGGCAGGAGCGCGGCCTCGATAACCGACGGAATGCCGAGCTTGACTTCCTGCATGCCGAACAAGGCTCCCTCCGACGCGATGCGCACGTCGCAGGCCGCCGCCATTTCGAGCCCGCCGCCAAAGCAGTAGCCGTGGATACGCGCGATCACCGGCACCGGAAGATTGCGGATCGCGTCGCAGCATTGGTGCAGCCGGGTGATGAAGGCTGTAGCTTGCCCGGCGTTTCTGATGGCGGCCATTTCGTTGATGTCGGCGCCGACAATGAACGCTTTTGGCCCGGAACCGGAGAGCACGACCGCGCGCAGGTCAGCTTCGGTGGCGAGCTCATTCATCGTCGCGATAAAGGCGTCCATTATCGCGCTGTTCATCGCGTTGAGGCGGCGCGCATTGTTGATCGTCAGATAGGCAACGACGCCTCGTTCGCGTTGATCGCGACGCAGCAGAATTTGGTGCTGAGAGCTTTCCAACCGCGCTTCCTCCTTGACCGCTTCAGCCTGGCATCCGAAGCTTACGAACTCCAGGCGGCAACGGGAGGATCGATATGGCCGAAGGTCCGATCGACTTCTGGTTCACCATGGGAAGCACGTATTCTTATTTGAGCGTGATGCGGCTTGCCGGCGTGGAACGTGCGACCGGCATAACCTTTCGGTGGCGGCCGTTTCATCTGCTTCTGATCCTTCAAGAGATGAAACATATTCCGTTCGCCGACAAGCCCGCGAAATCGCGATACATGTGGCGGGACATCGAGCGTCGCGCGGCGATGCACGGCCTGCCGGCGGAGCTGCCGGCGCCTTACCCGGCCAAACAATCAGGCATGGCCAATCTCGTCGCCATTGTCGGTATGCGCGAAGGCTGGGGTGCCGACTTTGTGCGCGCGGCGTATCGGCGATGGTTCCAGGCCGGAGAGGAAACCGGCAGCGAGCCTAATCTGTCCTCAAGTCTGCGCGACATCGGGGCAGGATCCGGTGCGCGTGCTGACGCTGGCGAATTCAGCGGCAGCGAACGAAACCATGCTGGCCGAAACCGATGCCGCCAGATCATTCGGAATTTTCGGTTCGCCGACCTTTATTGTTGGCGAAGAGCTGTTCTGGGGTGATGACCGGCTCGACGATGCGATCGGCTGGTATCGCGACGGCCGGGTGCGGCGCGACTAATTCCCGGCGGCGGGACTGTTGCGGTCGAGTTCTGCCGTCAGGCGCGTGTAGAGCAGATTGTCGCGCGAATAGACGTATTCGAGCGCGGCGACCGACACCGCCTCGGCGCCGTGTTCGCGCAGGAAGCTGGCCAGCCCGTGCACGTGCTTCGGCGGGCAGTGCAGCGTCAGCATGCCCGACGATGTCGGGCCGCCGAACGGCGCGGCGACGCCGAATTTTTCGCGCGCGGTCTTGAGCATCGTGTCGTTCAATCCGGCAAAGCGCGTGCGCACTTCGCGGTAGGCGTGCGCCCGCTTTTGCGCGTCGATCCGGTCGAGGAGAAGGCGCGCGGTTTCGCGATGCGCGGTCTCCCATTGTGCCGCGCGTGCGGCGACCAGGTTCGCCTGTGAGCGCAGGATCACGCCGTCCTCGATCACTTTGAGCCCGTTGGCGGCGAGCGTCGAGCCGGTGGTGGTGATGTCGACGATCAGTTCGGCGGTGCCGGCTGCCGGCGCGCCTTCGGTCGCGCCCGAACTTTCCACGATGCGGTAGTCGACCACGCCGTGCTCGGCAAAGAAGCCGCGCGTCAAATTGGCGTATTTGGTCGCGAGCCGCATTTTGCGCTCGTGCTTGAGCCGGAATGCGGTTGCGACGTCGTCAAGATCGGCCATGCTGCGCACGTCGATCCAGGCCTGCGGCACGGCGACGGCGACATTGGCGAAGCCGAAGCCGAGCTGATCGACAAACACGACCTCGCGATCGGCGTCGGGGATCATCTCGCGCACCAAATCTTCGCCGGTGATGCCGAGATGCACGGCGCCTTGGGCGAGCTGCGCGGTGATCTCGGCCGCGGACAGATAAGCGATTTCCGCGCCGTCGAAGCCGGCAATGGCGCCGCGATACTCGCGCGCACCGCGGGGCTTGACGAGTTCAAGCCCGGAACTTGCGAAAAAGTTTTCGGTGTTCTGCTGCAGGCGTCCCTTGGACGGCACCGCGAGGATGAGCGGCGCGCTCATGCGGGACCTCCACAGGCGGCGAGTTCTTCGACGGAGGCGGCAAAACCTACGGCGGGAATCGCTTCGCGCGCGCCCAATCGCGTCAGGAGTTCATCGTAGCGGCCGCCAGCAATCAGCGGACCCTTGGCGTGGGAATCGTGCAATTCGAAGACGAAGCCGGTGTAGTAATCGAAACCGCGGCCGAACGCGGTGGAGAAATGTATGGTGCCGACGTCGACGCCTTGGGCGGCAAGAAAGCCGGTGCGGGTCTCAAACAGATCGATCGCGGGCCCAAGCGCGAGGTTGGCGTCGGCGGCGAGTGCGCGCAGTTCAGCGGCTGCCTCGTCTGGAATGCCGCGCACCGCAAGGAAGCGTTCGATCAGCGCGCGGGTCTCGCGTGGCAGCCGCGTTCCGATGCCGTGTGCCGATTGTTCGAGAAATCGGTCGGCGATCTCACCGACAGAGCGGCCGCCCACCGCGGCAATGCCGGCGATCGAAAGAAGGTCGGTGATGAGGTTGTGCGCCGCCTTGGGATCGGAGCCGGCAAGTGCTGCGAGCACGCCCTGATATTCCGGCGGCCGGTTCGCGGCGGTGAGTGCAAGTTGATCAAGATCGTGAGCCAGCGACCATTTGCTGTTGAAGTCTTTCAACAGGCGGCGCTTCCACGCCGGCGCAAGATCGAGCGCGGCGACGAAAGCCATAAACATGCCAACATCGCCGATGCGGATCTCCGGTGCGCTCAGTCCATAGAGCGTGGTCGCTTCGAGCCCCAGCGTCAGCATTTCCGCATCGGCCGCCGCCTTGTCGTGGCGGCCGAAGGATTCGATCCCGGCCTGCACGAATTCGGCCGGCAATCCTTCGCGGTGCCGAAACACCGTGCCGTGATAGCAAAAGCCTGCCGGCTTGCCGGCCGCCGGCGATTGCAGATAAGCGCGCGACACCGGAATGGTGAGATCGGGCCGCAGGCACAGTTCGCGGCCGTGCGGATCGCTGGTGAGATACATGCGGCGGCGGATGTCCTCGCCGGAAAGGTCGAGGAACGGTTCCGCCGGCTGCAGCACCGGCGGCTCGATCGGGGTGTACCCGGCGCGCACATAGGAGGCGACGAGCCTCTGCGCGCGCTGATCCGGTCCGTTGGTTGCCAAGCCCGACATGTCAGCCACATTCACGCCAGCGTATGGTTAACCGATCCACGTGCGCGCGACGATAGAGTCAGTTCGGCGGCCCCTTACCATGACAGTGGTCGCTATTCGATGAAGATCGGTTCGTGCCGTTAACTCAGGGCGTTCCGGACAAACCCCGCACGGCGGCAAGGATCGCCGGGACGGCGCTAGGGTCTGTAGTCAGCTCGGTATGACTGAGCCCGGGAACGATGGTCACCGGGATTTCCGGCTTGATCGCGTGCAAAGTGGGGGCGAATTTGTCGGCGTAGAAAAGCTCGTCCTTTTCCCCGACCACGACGGAGAGCGGCGTTTGCGCGTTATGGACGTCGGCGGCGTAGTCGCGCGTCCCAAACGCCCGCATCAGCAGCCAGGAATAATGACCGACCAGGATGTCGCTTCGCGCCGGATCGATGGCGAGGAGGAGCGTCGTCAGATGATCGAACGCGTGGATGCCGACGCGGTCCAGCAGGAGGAGCGCCAGAATGCGCGGCATGAACGGCACCGCGTATTTCGGGTCCCGGTTGTACGTCGGCGCGAATGCCCCCAGCATCGGCGACAACATCACCGTGCGCACAAACATCTTTCCGAGCGGCGTCGCAGCGACATGGAGCGCGTAGCCGCCGCCGGAGGAGAAGCCCATCAGTACGAGCTTCGCGTTCGGATGCCTGGCGCGCACCGCGGCGACGAGGTCGGCCATGTCGTCGTCGAGTTCGCCCGCATAGTCGATATCGCCGCGCGTGCCGGTGGCGCCGTGGCCGCGAATATCGGGCGCGTAAACCGGAATGCCGGCGGCGCTCAGCGCCTTGCCGAGCGGATGGATGCTTGCGCTCTGCGCCGAGGAGCCGTGGATGGCGATGACCACGAGTTCGGCGTCGGGCGCGGGGTTCGCCGGCCAGACGCGGTACGCAATCGGCGAGCCGTGGCTGGTCTGAAGTTTTTCCGGCTGCGGCAGATCGCTAAAATCGACCTTGCGGAACGGCGCGCCGAGCGAAGCGAGCAAGTGCGGAGGATCGCTGGTACCGAATGCGAGCATGCCGGCGAGCGCCGCGACGATCGCGACGAGAAGCGCGCAGACGACGATGATGATTATCTTGACGGCGCGGTTCATCGCTCGGCCGCGAGCCCGTGCCGCGCCAGCACCGCGCGCACGGCTTCGACGAGGTTTGTCTTCCGGCACGGAGTGCTGCGCCTCGGCCTGCTTCTGCAAATGTTCCTCGCGGCCTTTTTCCAGTTTTGCGAGTTCGGCGCCGACAATCAGATCCTTGATCGTGACTTCGCCCCTGGCCTTTTCGTCGCCGCCCTGAATGACGACGCACGGCGAGTTGCGCTTGTCGGCGTATTTGAGCTGATTGCCGAGGTTGCGCGGATTGCCGAGATAAAGCTCGGCGCGGATGTTTGCGTGCGCGCAACTTCGCGACCATGTGTCTGATAGTCGGCGAGACGGTCCTTGTCGAACACGGTGACGACGACCGGACCGGGCTCGGGTTTGCTTTCGAGCTTGCCGAGATGTTGAAGCGCGGCAGCGAGCCGCGACACGCCGATGGAAAATCCGGTCGCCGGCACCGGCTCGCCACGAAAGCGTGACACAAGGCCATCATAACGTCCGCCGCCACCGACCGAGCCGAAGCGGGCGAGCCGTCTTTGCCGTCGGTCGGGAATGTCAGCTCAACTTCAAAGACCGGGCCAGTGTAATATTCAAGGCCGCGGACGACAGATGGTCATCAATTCGATCCGTCGCTGTATCCGACAGATCGGACGACGCTGCAAGTGCCGCAATTTCATCTAGTCCGTCTCAAACTGCGTGGAATATCTCGGAATTATCAAACCACGTACGAAATTTGCCGATCGTAGCTTCATCGGCAATATCCAGTCAGTGCCAAGCGCTTGTCTCAGCACGCCTCAATCAAGCCGTCATGCCAGGAGCGATGCTTCCTCGATAGAGATTCAACCAGCTCATAGAACGTTACAATCGTGTTGAATTTGAGCAGTATACAGCCCCGCGCCTTTCGTAAAGTCTCCACTGTCGTCCTTCCGGCCCTTCCGACAAAGCTCTCGAACGCCTTGAATCGCCAAGCGATCAAACTTATCGATGGCGCGCAGCACGGTGAGACGTCGTTCCGCATTTGCTGTCGCCGCCTAAGCCAATCGCTTCAAGCACGCCGTCAAACACTTTGCGATTGCTCACCTTCACCACATAACTGCCGCGCGGAATGCCGAGCTCCTCCATCGTGTCCGCCGCCATCATGCACATCTCGGCATCGGCGGCGGGAGAGGCGGAGCCGACCGTGTCGGCATCGAACTGCATGAACTGGCGGAAGCGGCCGGGGCCGGGCTTCTCGTTGCGGAACACCCAGCCGAAGCGATAGCTCCGATACGGCTTCGGCAGCGCGTCGAAATTTTCCGCGACATAGCGCGCGAGCGGCGCGGTCAGGTCGTAGCGCAGCGACAGCCATTGCTCGTCGTCGTCCTGAAACGAGAACACGCCCTCGTTCGGCCGGTCCTGGTCGGGCAGAAATTTGCCAAGCGCGTCGGTGTATTCGATCGCCGGAGTCTCGACCGGCTCGAAGCCATAGCGCTCGTAGACGACGCGAATCTTTTCGATCATCGCGCGCGTTGCGGCGATCTCGGCCGGGCCGCGATCGGCAAGGCCGCGCGGCAGGCGAGCCTTGAGTTTGTGGTTTTCTTTGCGTTTCTCGGCCATCAGCCGTCTCGGCGGCGCACGAGGTGAGCGAATGGCGCGGTTGGTATCGCAATGGTGTCCAAGCGGCAAGGATCGGTCCGGCGCGCTCGCTCTAAAGGGTGCCGTCCGCGGCCTAGCCAATCCAAATTCGAACGGCTAGGTATTGGTGAGGCATTTTTCGGCGGGGATTGACGATGATTTCGCGACGGAATGCAATGGCGGCGGCGATCGCTGCTCTTGTCGGGGCAACAGGGACGGCGTGGGCCGCCGGTTCGACTTTGGTCGGTCAGTTCGACACCGACAATGACGGCACCGTTGACCTCGCCGAAGCCAAGAAGGCCGCCTCCGATCAGTTCGACAAACTCGATACCAACAAGAAGGGCGCGCTCGACCGCAAGCAATTGAAAGGCCGGCTCAGCCGCAAGGAATTCGCGGCCGCTGATGTCGACAAGGATGGTACACTCAGCAAGGGAGAATATCTGGCCGTCGTCGAGCAGCGGTTCAAAGCCGCGGATGCAAAGCATGATGGCAAGCTCGTCACCTGGGAGTTTCACACTCACAAGGGGCGCGCCCTGGTCCGGCTATTGCGTTAGCAGCCGCTGCATCAGCCGCTGCACCACAGCAAAAGAGGGTAGCGGAAAGCACAGGACAGTCAGCCATGACGGATGTCAGCGATTTGGCGCCGCAGACCAATAATCTTGACGCCTACTGGATTCCATTCACCCCGAATCGGGCATTCAAGCGCGCGCCGCGGTTGCTCGCCCGCGCCAAGGAACTGCATTATTTCACGCCCGACGGCCGCGCGGTATTCGATGGGCTAGCCGGGCTTTGGTGCACCAATGCCGGCCACAACCGCGATCCGATCGTCGCTGCGATTTCAAATCAGGCGGCGGAACTCGACTACGCGGCGGCGTTCCACTTTGCACATCCCAAGTCGTTCGAGCTGGCCAGCCGGATCGCGGCGCTGGCGCCGGCCGATCTCAACCGGGTATTTTTCTGCAATTCAGGCTCGGAGGCGATCGACACCGCGCTCAAGATCGCGCTCGCCTACCACAATGTGCGCGGCGACGGCGCGCGGACGCGCCTGATCGGCCGCGAGCGCGGCTATCACGGCGTCGGCTTCGGCGGCATTTCGGTCGGCGGCATTGTCAACAACCGCAAATTCTTCGGCACGCTGCTCGCCGGCGTCGACCACCTGCCGGCGACCTATAGCCGCGAGCATCAGGCCTTTACCAAGGGCGAGCCGGAATGGGGCGCGCACCTTGCCGACGAGCTTGAACGCATTGTGGCGCTGCACGGCGCTTCAACCATCGCCGCCGTGATCGTCGAGCCCATGGCCGGATCGACCGGCGTGCTGCCGCCGCCAAAGGGCTATCTGCAGCGGCTGCGCGCGATCTGCGACCGGCACGGCATTCTGCTGATCTTCGACGAGGTGATTACCGGCTTCGGCCGGCTCGGTCATGCGTTCGCCGCCGAACGCTATGGTGTCACGCCGGACCTCCTCTGCTTCGCCAAAGGCGTCACCTCGGGCACGGTGCCGATGGGCGGCGTGATCGCGCGCGAGAGCATCTACGACGCCTTCATGCAGGGGCCCGAGCACACCATCGAATTGTTCCACGGTTATACCTATTCGGCGCACCCGCTCGCCTGCGCCGCGGGCCTGGCGACGCTCGATCTCTACCGTGACGAAAATCTGTTCGATCGCGCCAAGCGGCTCGAGCCGGTCTATGCCGACGCGGCGATGACGCTGAAAGGGTTGCCGAACGTCCTCGACGTCCGCACCGTCGGGCTCGCCGCCGGCATCGATCTCGCCGCGCGGCCCGACGCCGTCGGCGAGCGCGGCTACGAGGCGATGGAGCGCGCGTTCCACGACGAGGATCTTGTCATCCGCATCACCGGCGACACGCTGGCGATCGCCCCGCCGCTGATCGTGACCGAGGCGCATATCGCCGAGCTGTTTGAGAAGGCCGCGCGGGTCATCCGAGCGGTGGCGTAAGCCTTAACCCTCCTGCGATCGAAGCCGAGGCCATGGCGTGCCTCTGCCCCCAAAGTTGCCCTCCTCGTCGTTATGCGGATAGAGGCGCCGCGTCGCGACGGTTCGAATGGCTGCCTTAGGATTTTGCCCTTTCCACTGGCGAGGACACGATGCGCTGGCTCCAAGGCTTTGAGGCCCACCGCCGATCAATCGCAAAGGCGGTCACTTGGCGAATGATGGCTTCGATCGACACCTTCGTGATCAGCTTCCTCGTAACCGGCCGGGTGGGAATTGCCGGATCCATTGCCGGCATCGAAATGCTGACCAAGATCGCCTTTTATTATCTGCATGAGCGAATTTGGGCGGCGGTTCGATGGGGCCGACGTTAGCGACGCTCCTTCAAATCCCGCGCCGTGCCTTTGATGCAATAAAACCAGGCTTGCGGCGATGCAGGGCTTGTGGACACTGGTGGCGTCCGGATGCGAATCGATCTCCGGGTCTAGCGCGCGCGGGGTCATTGAATTGGTGCGCATCAGCGCCATTTTCATCGCCGGCTGCATGGTGGTCATCGCCGCCTCGCTGGGCGCTGTGCTGTTCCTTCGCTTTGGGCTCAGCCCCGCCAATTCGGCGCTCGCGGCGATGGGCCTTCTGACCGTGCTCGCGGTCTATAATGTCGTCGCCGGCCGGAAGCAGGATCGCGCCGAGGTGAGCGATCAGGTTTCCAGCATCGCGCGCGGGTCGAGCGATCTCGCGCGCCAGCTCGCGGAGTTCGACCGCCGGCTCGGTTTTATGGAGAGCAAGATCGAGTCGGTGCTCGAGCGGGCGCTGTCGACCGCGCGCCCGCTCGCCAACGAAATCGAAGAGCTTTCGCGGCTGGTCAACCAGCTGGCCGACACCGCGGCCCAGCACGACGCTGCGATCTCAGCGCTGCGCGGAAACGACAACGCCGTGCCGCAGCATGTCGCCGCCGAGTTACCGCCGGCGGCGAAGGAAGGCGCAACCGCCAAGCCCGGCGATGCGGCGGGCCCGGCGCCGCTAGTTGGACGGCCAATTCCGGCCTTCAGCGGCCTCGACCGCGACGGCATCATCGCCGCCATTCGCGCCGGCATCGAAGCGCAGCGGATCGATCTGCATCTGCAGCCGATCGTAACCCTGCCGCAGCGCAAGGTTCGCTATTACGAGGCAGTATCGCGGCTCAATGCCGGCAACGGCGAGACCGTCGCCGCCGAGGATTTTCTGCCTTATGCCGAAGCGGGTTCGCTGCTGCCGAAGCTCGACAGCCTTTCGGTGTTGCGCTGCGTGCAGGTGGTCAGGCGTCTTTTGCTCAAGAACCGCGACATCGGCCTGTTCTGCAATCTTTCGCTCGCGACGCTGACCGATGCGGGGTTTGCCCAATTGCTGGAATTTCTTGAGGCCAACCGCGCGATTGCACCTTCGCTGGTGTTCGAATTTACTCACGCCGCGGTCCGCTCCATGGGACCGATCGAGCACGAGAGCCTGGCGGCGCTTGCCGAGCGCGGATTTCGGTTTTCCATGGATAATCTCGCCGATCTTCGCCTTGAGCCGAGGGAACTGACCGAACGCGGCTTCCGCTTCATCAAGGCGTCGGCGGCGCTGTTGCTGAACCGCGCCACCAGCAGCACCACCAATATCCATCCGGCGGATTTTTCCGACCTGCTCGGCCGCTTCGGCATCGATCTGATCGCCGACCGCATCGAGACCGAATCTACCGTGGTCGATCTGTTGGACTACGATGTCCGGTTTGGGCAGGGCTTTTTGTTTTCGCCGCCGCGCCCGGTGCGTCCGGAGGCGTTGCAGGGTGCCGCCGGCGACGCCGGCAAGGGCGGGCCGGCGCCGCGGATGGCAGCCGCGGCTCCGAGCGAAGCCGCGCCTGCCGCACAAGGCGGCCTTGCCAAACTTGCCCGCGCCGGCAGCGGCAACTAAGGCGGCGAAACCTCCTTGCCTGAAATCATCGAGCGATTTGCACCGCTGGCGCGCGGCTACGACGTTCTGCTGTGCGACGTCTGGGGCGTGGTGCACAACGGCGTTGCCGCCTTCGCGCCGGCTTGCGAAGCGCTGATGCGCTTTCGTGCCGAACGCGGCACTGTCATCCTCATCACCAACGCGCCGCGGCCGGGCACTTCGGTGCAGCGCATCCTCGACCGGCTCAACGTGCCGCACGACGCCTACGACGCGATCACAAGCTCCGGCGATGTCACTCGCGGCATCGTCGAGAACCGGTTACGCGAACGTGTCTTCCATCTCGGGCCGCGACGCGACCTCTCGATCTTTACCGGACTCGATGTCGCCTTCGCGCCGGTCGAAGACGCCGATTACGTCGTGTGCACCGGCCTGTTCGACGACACCCGCGAGACGCCGGACAGCTACCGCGAACTCCTTGCGGCGATGCGCGCCCGCTCACTGTTCATGGTCTGCGCCAATCCCGACATTGTCGTTGAGCGCGGCGATGAACTGGTCTACTGCGCCGGCGCCCTGGCCGACGCCTACGCGGCGCTGGGTGGCGAAGTGCTCTATTGCGGCAAGCCGCACGTCCCGATCTACGAGGCGGCGCTCGGCAAGGCCGCCGCCTTTCGCGGCGGCGAGGTGCCGCCGCTCGATCGGGTGTTGGCGATCGGCGATTCGGTCAGAACCGACCTGAAAGGCGCCGCCGATTTTGGCGTCGATTGTCTGTTTGTCGTTTCCGGCATCCACGCCGAGGCTCTGGGCGGACGCGAAGCGCCGGACCTTTCGGGCTTGAATACGGTTTTCGACAGCAGCCGGCGTAGCGCCGAAAGCGGTTACGCGCGCACTGGCGTGGTAGCCGGCGTTGCGAGGAAGAGCGCGACCAAACAATCTGGGATTTCGGAAGCAAGGCTCGATTGCCTTGCGTTGTTCGCAATGACGAGAGCTACCGAACTGAAACGACGTCCGGCGGAGCCTCGGGGAAAACCGCCTCGATCTTGGCCTTCAGCGTTTGCGCGTTGAACGGCTTGACGATGTAATTGTTCACGCCCGCCTTTCGCGCCGCGATCACGTTCTCGGTCTTCGATTCGGCCGTGACCATGATGAAGGGCGTGTCGCTCAAGTCGGGATCGGCACGGACTTGGCGCAGCAGGTCAAAGCCGGTCATCGGCTCCATATTCCAGTCTGAGATCACCAGGCCGTAGCGTTTGCTGTGCATCTTGGCGATCGCCGCGACGCCGTCGCTGGCATCATCGACATCGGCGAAGCCGAGCTGACGCAACAGATTGCGGATAATACGGACCATGGTGGCGTAGTCGTCGACCACGAGCACAGGCATTGTCGGATCGAGAGCCATTGCTCTGCTCCTTGGCGCGGCCTCTGCAAGGAGAGAAGTTGGTCGGCTCCTCAGAACGAGGTAACGCTGCCCCCAAAAGCGCTCCTTCAAAGCGCGGTGATTTAGCATCGCTGGTTGAACATCGGGTTAACCGTGACGGTCTTGACTTGGGCTTGCCGCGGCGGCACCTACGGGCCCCACAGCTTTTCTTAACCATTGCAGGCCGATGGCCCCGAAACGCTTCCTCGTCGTGCGCGATGCAGCGCCCGATGGCGCGCTCCGCGGCGCCGTCCTCGCCATGGGCAATTTCGATGGCGTCCACCGCGGCCACCAGGCCGTGATCGCGGCGGCGATCGCGCGCGCCCGGGGCCTTGGCCAGCCGGCAGGGGTACTCACCTTCGAGCCGCATCCGCGCGACTTCTTCAACCCGGGCGAGCCGCTGTTCCGGCTCACCGACGAGGCCGCCAAATTGCGGCTGCTTGCTGCGAACGGCCTCGATGGCACGGTGGTGCTGACGTTCGACGCCGCGCTGGCGAGTTTGACCGCGGAGGATTTCGTTACCCGCATTCTGGTCGGGCGGTTCGCCGTCAGCGGTATCGTCATCGGCTTCAATTTCCACTTCGGCAAAAACCGCACCGGCTCGTCGGACTTTCTGGCAGCGCAAGGCCGTAAGTATGGCTTCGCCGTCGACGTCGTGGCGCCGTTCGAACTCAACGGGCGTCCGGTTTCCTCCGGGCCGATTCGGGAGGCGCTCGCGGCGGCGCGCCTCGACGACGCGGCGGCGCTGCTCGGTTTTCCGTGGTTTGTGTCCGGCGAGGTGCGGCACGGCGACAAGCGCGGCCGCGAACTCGGTTTCCCGACTGCGAACTTAAGTCTCGACGCCGCCTGCGGGCTGCGCCATGGCGTTTATGCGGTGCGGGTCGGGCTCGGCGACCGCCGTTATGATGGCGTGGCGAACTTCGGCCGGCGCCCGATGTTCGACAGCGGCGTGGTTCTGCTCGAAGTCTTTTTGTTTGATTTTGCCGGCGATCTTTATGGCCGGCGGATCGACGTCGCCTTTATCGAATGGATCCGCGACGAGGCGGCATTTGGTTCGGTGGACGAGCTGGTGCGCGCCATGAATGACGATGCCGCCAAAGCGCGGGCGGCGCTCAAACGCGCCGGCGATGTGTTTCCACCGATTTAAGAAAAAAATTATGCGTCGTCGTCGGATTTCCGCTCGCCGCGCTCGCGCAGCCATTGCGCAGCCAGGAAGGCGAGCAGCGCCACCGGGATGATGCGTTGCCAGCCGAGCGTGCGGCCGGCCTGGAGGGCGGCGCCGAGAATTTTCGGATCGAGCAGCCACGACGATACGCTTTGCGCCCGCGCGGCGCGTTCGAGGATCGCGCGCTGCCTGGCGCGGCGGCGCGCTATTGCCGCGACAAGCGCTCCGATCAGCGCGACCAAAATAAAGAAGCCCGCTATCGCCAGCGCAGCGTAGATCGAGCCCAATTGCAGCGACAGCCAGTCGTAGGCGGCGACGCACAGAAACGCGAACGCGCTGAGCGCTGCCAGCAGAATGATCGTCAGCCAAACAAAGAAGCCGCCGGTCAACCCGCTCCGCGCCCGCAGCGCAAGCGCGATGTCGTGCATCCAGTTCTTGAGCATCAAGACCTCAGCGCCGCCAGGTCGCCCCGAACAGGAATGCGATGCCGGCGACGATGGCGAGCGTGGTGTACGGCCGGGTCTTGATCAATTCGTCGATCGCGTCGACGAAATGGCCGGATACCTCGCGCACGGCGCTCGCCGCCTCGCGGCCTTTGTCCTCCGCCTCGGCGACGGCGTCGTCGATGCTCGCCTTGGCGCGACGCCACGCGGCGCTGCCGGGGCCGGCGACGATGCCGGCGATCTGGTCGGCAAGCCTGGCGAAATCGTCGCGCAGCGCCTGGAAATCGGCTTCCAGGTTGCCCGTGGCAGCGGAAGCAGCCTTGCGGGCCTCGCGTACGGCCTCTTTGGCCGTTTCGCCAGCGTTATTTGCCGCCGTCGACGCGGTGCTCATGGCTCTTCTCCGTGCACTGGAACGACCCGAATGCCGTGCCCATGATATAGGCGGCGGAAAACCCCATTCAATCAGTAAATTTCGCTCCGCGCCCGGAACAAAAGGGTGAATCCGTTCGCCACGCAAAACGGCCCTTTGCGCGGTGCCGGTGGCTTGTTAGAAGGCGCGCCATGAACGAGCAGCCGGCGAAAGCGCGCGATTACAGCGAGACGCTCTTCCTGCCCAAGACCGACTTTCCAATGCGCGCCGGCCTGCCGCAGAAAGAGCTGGAGCTGCTGGCGCGCTGGCGGGACCTCGATCTCTATGGCCGGCTGCGTGCCGCCGCCAAGGGACGGCCGCGCTTCGTCCTGCATGACGGTCCGCCCTACGCCAACGGCAACATCCATATCGGCCACGCGCTCAACAAAATTCTCAAGGACGTGGTGACCAGAAGCCAGCAGATGCTCGGCTTCGATTCCAATTACGTGCCCGGCTGGGATTGTCACGGCCTGCCGATCGAATGGAAGATCGAGGAGGAGAACTACCGCGCCAAGGGCAAGCCGAAGCCGGACTTGGCGAACCCGGCCGCGCTGGTGGAATTCCGCCAGGAGTGCCGGCGTTTCGCCGAGCACTGGATCAAGGTGCAGAGCGAGGAGTTCCAGCGCCTCGGCGTCGTCGGCGATTGGGCACATCCCTACACCACAATGGACGCATTCGCCGAGGCGCAGATCGCCCGCGAGATCATGAAGTTCGCGGCGAATGGCACGCTCTATCGCGGCAGTAAGCCGGTGATGTGGTCGGTGGTGGAGAAGACCGCGCTCGCCGAAGCCGAAGTCGAGTACGAGGATTACACGTCAGATACGGTGTGGGTGAAGTTTCCGGTGCGGGGAACCAAGGTCGTCACCACAAATCCGAGCGCCGACCCATCTTCCTTTGTCCAAGCGGCTGCAGATAACTTCGCCGCGGCGCTGGACCGTAACGCTGAACTCAAGAGCAAATTGAAAGCGGCTTCGATCGTCATATGGACGACGACTCCCTGGACCATTCCCGGAAACCGGGCGATCAGTTTTTCGCCGAAGATCGAATATGGCCTGTACGAAGTAACGGACGCGCCCAGCGGCAACTGGGCCAAGCCGGATGATCGGCTGATTCTGGCCGACAAGTTGGCCGTGGACGTCTTTCGACAAGCTCGCGTCCTGGCCTTCAAAAGAGTGAGTGCAGTTTCGAACAGCGAGCTCGCGCTGCTTGTCTGCGACCATCCTCTGAAAAAGTTTGGTGGCTACGATTTTGCGGTGCCGCTTCTGGCAGGAGCGCATGTTACCGACGATACGGGTACGGGATTTGTTCATACCGCGCCCGGTCATGGGCGCGAAGATTTCGACGTGTGGACGGAGAACAGGAACGAAATAGCAAACATCAAGATGAAAGTCTGGATGCCGGATGGCGATGGTGAGCAGTTCGGCATCAATACAACGATACCCTACACCGTCGATGCCGACGGCCGCTTCACCGAACAGGCGCCGGGATTTACCGGCAGGCGCGTACTCACCGACAAAGGCGAGAAGGGCGACGCCAACGAGGCGGTGATCAAAGCCTTGATCGAAGCCGGCATGCTGCTCGCCCGCGGGCGGCTCAAGCATCAATACCCGCATTCGTGGCGCTCAAAGAAGCCGGTGATCTTCCGCAATACGCCGCAATGGTTCATTGCGATGGATCAGCCGATCGCGCTGTTGAGCGGCACCGCGCGCCACGGCGCGACGCTCCGGCAGCTGGCGGAGCAGGCGATCCGGGCGACACGCTGGGTGCCGGAGCAGGGCGAGAACCGTATCGCCGGCATGATCGAAAGCCGGCCCGACTGGGTGATCTCGCGCCAGCGCGCCTGGGGCGTGCCGATCGCGGTCTTCATCAAGGAGCAGCCGGACGGCTCGGTGGAGATCCTCAACGACCCCGAGGTCAATGTCCGTATCATCGAAGCGTTCGAGCAGGAAGGCGCCGACGCCTGGTACGCGCCGGGCGCCCGCGAGCGCTTCCTCGGCAAGCTCGACAACGAGGGCTGGCAGAAAGTCGACGATATCCTCGACGTCTGGTTCGACTCCGGTTCGACGCACGCGTTCGTGCTGGAAGACGCCGAACACTTCCCGGCACTCGCCCATGTGCGGCGCAAAGCCGACGGCGGCGACGAGGTGGTGATGTATCTGGAAGGCTCCGACCAGCACCGCGGCTGGTTTCAGTCATCGCTGCTTGAATCCTGCGGCACCCGCGGCCGCGCGCCGTTCGACATCGTCGTAACTCACGGCTTCACCCTCGACGAGCACGGCCACAAAATGTCGAAGTCGCTCGGCAATGTGGTGGCGCCGCAGGACGTGATCAAGCAATCGGGCGCCGATATCCTGCGCTTGTGGACCTGCGCGACCGACTACTGGGACGACCAGCGGATCGGTCCGGAAACTCTCAAAACCACCGTCGACACCTACCGCAAGCTCCGCAACACCGTGCGCTGGATGCTTGGCAATCTCGCCCATTTTGAGAGTGCCGATCGCGTTGCAGTCGAGCGCATGCCTGAACTTGAGCGGTTGATGCTGCATCGGCTAGCCGAGGTCGATCCGCTTGTTCGGAGCGCTTACGCCGATTTCGACTACAAGCGGATTTTTGCTGCGCTGAATACATTGATGACCGTCGATCTGTCGGCGTTCTATTTCGATATCCGCAAGGATGCGCTCTATTGCGATCCGTACTCGTCGGTCACGCGCAAAGCCTGCCTCACCGTGCTCGACCATCTGTTCCGCTGCACGGTGACGTGGCTCGCGCCGATCCTGTGTTTTACTGCCGAAGAAGCGTGGCTCGCACGCGATCCGTCGGGCGCCTCGGTCCATCTCCAGCTGTTTCCCGAGGTGCCGGCCGAGTGGCGCGATGAAGCGCTGGCGGACAAGTGGCGCAAGGTCCGCCAGGTGCGCCGCGTGGTGACTGGGGCGCTCGAGATCGAACGCGCCCACAAACGCATCGGCTCTTCGCTCGAAGCGCATCCTGTCGTGTATGTCGCCGATCCCGATCTTTTCTCGGCGGTGGTCGATGTCGACCTTGCCGAGGTTTGCATCACCTCAGGCCTGGCGCTGGTCGAAGGCGACGGCCCGGCGGACGCGTTTCGGCTGGCGGATGTCGCCGGCGTCGCCGTCGTCCCCGAACTGGCCGCAGGGCACAAATGCGCGCGGTCGTGGAAGATTTCCCCGGCCGTCGGTCTCGATCCGCAATTCCCCGACGTGACGCCCCGCGATGCGCAAGCACTGCGCGAGTGGGACGACATGCGCAAAGCCGCGGAGTAGGGGCCGGTATGGCTGAGGCGGCACGTGGAAAAGCGGACCGCAGCATCGCCTGGGGGCCGCTGAGCGCATTCGGTCTGACCATTGCCGTCGTTACCGGCATCCTCGACCAAGCATCCAAGCTATGGCTTTTGGATGTATTCGGCCTTGCCGACCGCAGCCGCGTGGCGCTTACGCCGTTTCTCGACCTCATCGTCATCTGGAATACCGGCATCAGCTACGGGCTCTTCCAGCGAGAAGGGTTCTCGGCGCTGTGGGCGCTGCTCGCCTTCAAAGTTGCCGCGGTGGTATTGCTATGGGTTTGGCTGGCGCGGGCGTCGTCGCGGCTGACGGCCGCGGCGCTTGGTCTTATCATCGGTGGGGCGATCGGCAACGCTCTCGACCGGCTGCATTGGCCGGGGGTCATGGATTTTGTGCTATTTCACATCGAGACTGCCAGCTGGCGCTTTAACTGGTATGTCTTTAACCTTGCTGATCTGGCCATCGTAGCGGGCGTCGCCGCTCTGCTGTACAATTCGCTGTGGGCTAGGGGTGCCGTAAAAGCGCCCTGATCCCGGATAAAAGCTCTTATGAGTTTAGGCCATGCTCCGGCGTACCGCTGTCTTGGGTAAGGCCATGGATGAAGGCATAAATCAGGTTCCATGAACTCAGGTTCCATGAATCAGGTTCAAAGTTGCAGCCGCAATGCCGGGCGCAGGTCGCGTAGGCGCGCGGGCCTTCTACGCGCCGCAATAGCGGCCGCTTTGGCCGGTGTCGTCGCCAGTTCCGGCGCGTCCTCGGTTTGTGCCCAGACCAATGGCAGCGACGGGAGCGTTCTTGACAAGATGATGCGGACCATCGGCATTAAGCGTCAGCCCGACGCCGAGTCCGCCATCAACTACACCGAGCGATCACCGCTTGTGGTACCGCCCACCCGTGACCTGCCCCCACCGGGGACGGAGGCGGCAGTGCCGACCTCGGACTGGCCGACCGATCAGGCTAAGCGGCACAAGAATGGCAACCCCAAGCAGGCGGTTGTGCCCGAGACGGCCGTTCAAACCCCAAATCCGCCGGTCGCGAAGAAGCCTTGGTACAATCCGCTGGGTTGGTTCAGCAAAGAAGAATACGCCAACTTTGCCGGCGAACCGGTGCGTAGAGATCTGACCGATCCGCCTGCCGGATATCGGGTTCCATCGCCGGAGCAGCCTTACGGCATCGGTCCCGACAAGAAACCTGGCAAAGCGGCGTCTGCAAGCGACTTCAACCTGGGCTCGGTTGTCCCGCCGGCGAGTGGGACCGGACACTAGCTGCGAGTGTACGCCGGCCGACGATGCCGGTTTGTTGGCATCGTTTCGAGTCCGTTTGCTGCTTCTCTGCCGAGATCACGTTCGCTGCTTGTTGCGGCGCTGATAGTGGGGCATGACGAAACCCAACTGGAGACAACTCGTGCCGAAAACTCTGCTGCTGACGTTGGCGTTGATTGCGGCTTTGCCAGTCGCTGCCAATGCCGACCCCGGACCCAAAGTCGAACACTTCACCCTCAGCAACGGGCTGGAAGTCGTGGTTATTCCGGATCATCGTGCGCCGGTCGTCACCCATATGATCTGGTATAAAGTTGGCGCCGCCGACGAAACCCCCGGAAATTCCGGCCTCGCCCATTTCCTCGAACACCTGATGTTCAAGGGCACCGCGGCGAACCCCGGCAACCGGTTCTCGCTTGCGGTGGCCGCGATCGGCGGCCAGGAGAATGCCTTCACCTCCGACGACTACACCGGCTTCTTTCAGCGCGTGCCGCGCGAGCATTTGAAGGAAATGATGGCATTCGAGGCCGACCGCATTACCGGCCTTGTGCTCACCGACGACGTGGTGCGTCCCGAGCTCAACGTAGTGCTCGAAGAGCAGAACATGCGGGTCGCGAACAATCCCAACAGCCGGCTGTCCGAGCAAATGGACGCCGCGCTCTATCTCAATCATCCTTACGGCCGTCCGGTCATCGGCTGGCGGCCTGAAATCGAAAAATTAACTCGTGACGACGCGCTGGCCTTTTACCGGCGCTTCTACACGCCGAATAACGCGATCGTCGTCATCGCCGGCGACGTCACTGCTGACGAGGTCAAGGCCGACGCCGAAGCGACTTACGGCAAGATTTCTCCGCGCGCCGAGATCGGGCCGCGTCACCGGCCGATGGAGCCGACACAGGAAGCGCCGCGCACCGTTACGCTCGCCGACCCGAAGGTCGAGCAGCCGAGCGTCAGCCGCGTTTATCTGGTGCCGTCGCGGATCACGGCCAAGCCGGGCGAGAGCCAGGCCCTGGAAGTTTTGGCCCACGTGCTCGGTGGCGGCGTCAACGGCCGCCTCTACAAGACGCTCGTCGTCGAGCAAAAGCTCGCGCTCAATGCCGGCGCCTATTACTCGAGCACCGCGCTCGACTACGGGAAGTTCGGCGTCTATGGCGTGCCAGCGCCAGGGAAGACGCTGCAGGATGTTGAAACGGCGATCGACAAGATCATCGCCGACGTCAACGAGCACGGCATTACCGCCGACGAACTTGCTGTCGCCAAGAACCGGTTGATCGCCGACGCCGTCTATGCGCAGGACAACCAGGCGACACTGGCGCGTTGGTACGGTGCGGCGCTGGCGACCGGCGAGACTGTCGATATGGTCCGCAATTGGCCGGAAGAAATTCGCGCAGTGACCGCCGAGGCCGTGCATGATGCGGCCCGCGCCTGGTGTAACCGTCGCGCGTCGGTCACCGGCTATCTGGTCGGCAGCTTTCCGGCGAAGGAGAAGCATTCGTGAACGCCATCATTTCACTTCGCCTGCCGCAACGCTCCGCCGCCGCTATTGCAGCGCTCGTTGCCTTCGCCGCGCCGGCCGGCGCCACCACCATCGAGCGGGTGGTAAGTCCCGGCGGCATCGAAGCCTGGCTGGTGCACGAGCCCGCGGTTCCGCTGATTGCCGTCGATTTCGCTTTTGCCGGCGGCGCCACGCAGGACCCGGCCGGCAAGGCAGGCACTGCCAACCTGGTCTCTTCTTTGCTCGACGACGGCGTCGGCCCCTACGATTCGAAGACATTTCACGATCGCCTCGAGCGCAAAGCGATCGAGTTGAATTACGAGGCGGAGCGCGACACGCTGCGCGGCTCGCTGCGCACGCTGACGGAGAATCGCGACGAGGCGTTCGAAGCGCTGCGGCTCGGACTGACGGCGGCTCGTTTCGACCCGAGCGATGTCGAACTGAACCGCGCGCAGATCATGTCGACGCTGCGGCGCGCCACGACCAACCCGACCGAAATAGCAAGCCGAACGTGGTGGCACGCGGCCTTTGCCGACCACCCTTACGGCCGTCCGGTCGCCGGCACGCTGGAATCGGTGCCGACGATTACTACCGACGACCTTAGAGACTATACGCGGCGGGTTCTGGCCCGCGGCAACCTGAAAGTCGCCGTGGTCGGAGATATCGATGCCGAGGCGGTCAAAGTGATGCTTGATCGCGTTTTCGGGTCGCTTCCGGCGCAACCGGATCTCAAGCCGGTGGCCA
Source organism: uncultured Alphaproteobacteria bacterium (assembly GCA_963844545.1). Classification (GTDB taxonomy): domain Bacteria; phylum Pseudomonadota; class Alphaproteobacteria; order Rhizobiales; family Xanthobacteraceae; genus BOG-931. The sequence continues at coordinate 242,987 of CAWJOX010000006.1, forward strand.
ACGTCACCCCGCAGGGCCTGGGACGGCGCATCGTGATCAAGCTCGACGTGCCGCAGGCCGTGGTGGCTTTCGGCGGTCCCGGCATCGCCCGCAAGGATCCGGATTTCATGGCCGCCTATATCGTCAATCACATTCTCGGCGGCGGCTCATTCTCATCGCGGCTTTACCAGGAAGTGCGGGAAAAGCGCGGGCTTGCCTATTCGGTGTATGACAGCCTGGTCTGGCTCAATCACAGTGCCGTGTTCCTCGGCGGCACCGCCACGCGCGCCGATCGTACCGGCGAAACCCTCGATCTCATCCAGAAGGAAATCCGCCGCTTGGCCGAGGATGGGCCGACGGCGGACGAACTTGCCAAGGCCAAGGCCTATCTCAATGGCTCGTTCGCGCTTAATCTCGATACGTCGAGCAAGATTGCGGCTCTGCTCGTGCAGTTGCAGCGCGACGGTCTCGGTATCGACTATTTCTCCCGCCGGCCCGAGATGATCAATGCGGTAACGCTGGATGACGCGCGGCGCGTGGCCAAGCGGCTGCTCGACGCCGGACTCCTCGTGACCGTAGTAGGCCGGCCCGAGGGGGTCGCCTCGACCAGTGCCGCCGACGCGCCTACAGCTCAGTAAGACGCTGCAGCCCACGGAGCGTCCCGGAGCGTGAGGTAGGCGACACGTGTTCGGCTTAGTGCGGGCGCGGATTTCGCTGCCGCTTAATCCGCGCTACGCTTTGCGGCCATGATACGCGTCAACCCCCAGATCAGTCTCGACGAGCGCGAAATTGAAGAAAGTTTTGTCCGCGCTTCGGGGCCCGGCGGACAGAACGTCAACAAGCTGTCGACCGCCGTGCAGCTTCGCTTCGATGTGCGCGGGTCACCGTCGTTGCCGGCGCAGGTGAAAGACCGGCTCGAGCGGTTGGCCGGCACGCGGCTCACTCGCGACGGCGTGCTGGTGATCATCGCGCAAAGCCATCGCACCCAGGCGCGCAATCGCGCCGACGCGCTTGATCGCCTCCTTGAGCTTATCCGCCGCGCGGCGATCGCGCCGCGGGCGCGGCGGCCGACCAGGCCCACCAAGGCGTCGCGCGAGCGCCGCATCGAAACAAAAAAGCGCCACGCCGGGCTTAAACGTCTGCGCCGCGTCAAGCCGTCGCTCGACTGACCGTCGTGCGCCAGCCGCCAGCGTCGAGATCGCCCTGACCGGCAGCGCGAGTGAACAAAGATAAGGCGCTAAATTTAATCAGCTTCTTTTTTAATCGTGTCGCGCCGGAAAGCTTACGGGCGATTTTGCGGCGCCTCAGTTAATTTTGCGACAGGTGAATCGTTTTTGCGACCGGCAAATCAACTTTGTCGCCGCGTTGATCAAATATTTGTATTGCGCGGGAGAACGCTTGCGGAGCAGGCGCGTTGCTCTTAGCTCCAGCTGGGGAAATGCTCGCTTGACGAACGGCTCATCGAAGGCCGGCGTTGGAGCTTCGGTGTTAAATCCGCGTAAATCCGGAGGGCTAATGCAAGCAGTGGCGGACGAAATGTCGCCGGCTGCTTGAACGTTGTTGGCAATGCAGGAGACGTTATGAATCAAACCCCCTCTCCGGAACTCATGATCAAGAGCGCAACGCGCATGCTCCCGTTCGAGCGCGTTGCGCTGGTGTTGCAGGGCGGCGGCGCGCTGGGCGCATATCAGGCCGGCGTTTATCAGGCGATCCATGAAGCCAGGATCGACGTGCATTGGTTGTGCGGCACGTCGATCGGCGCCATCAACGGCGCCTTGATCGCAGGCAATCCGCCCGAGAAGCGGGTTGAGCGGTTGCGCCAGTTTTGGGAAACGGTGACCAAACCGCCGCTGCGGATTCCCAATGTGCCATGGTTTACCGAATTGCCCTGGAACGGCAACGGTCACGCGCGTTTCTGGACCAACAAGATCAGCGCTTTCGCGACCATGGTGCACGGAGCGCCGGGCTTCTTTTCGCCACGGCCGTTTCCACCGGTGAATTCCACGGCCGATAGTCCAGAGAAGGTGAGCTATTACGACATCTCGCCGCTGAAGGAGACGCTCGCGCGCCTGGTCGACTTTGATCGCATCAACGCCGACCCGGAGCCGATGCGGTTCACCGCTCTCGCCACCAATGTCCGCACCGGCGTGCCGGCCTACTTCGACAATCGCGAGCAAAAGATCACTGCCGCCCATATCCTGGCGAGTTCATCGCTGCCGCCGAGTTTCCCGCCCACGGAAATCGACGGCGAATATTATTGGGACGGCGGCGTGGTTTCGAACTCACCGATGCAGTTCGTAATCGACAACCGCGGCGGTCATACTGCGCTGGTTTTCCAGGTTGATCTTTGGGACGCGAGTGGGGAGCCGCCGATGGATATTCCGTCGGCCAACCTGCGGGCTATGGAAATCCACAGCGCGAGCCGCATCAACGTTTCGCTGGAGCAGTACAAAAAGATGCAGAAATTCCGCCACGCGCTGCGGCGATTTCTGGATCAGCTTCCGGAGCAATGCCAGAATGACCCGGAAGTACGATTTCTCTCCGAGCAGGCACGGGTGAAAGTCGCGACTATCGTGCAGTTGAAGTATCAGTCGAACAAATTCGAGACGGCCGGGAAGATGTTCGAGTTTTCCCGGCTGGCGATGGAAGAGCACTGGCAGGCGGGATACGAAGACACCAGGGTCGCACTGGTCGAGCCCGGGGTTCTCGAGTTGCCGCACGTTTCGGAAGCGGCGCGCATCTTCGATGTGCACCACGGCTGGGCGACGTAAAGCGCCGTATCGTCCGGCACCGCGGATATGACCGGTATGGCGGGTGGCAATGGTGCAGCGGCCATTGGCTGCTCGCCATCGCCTGGTAGCTCACGCTAGACTCGAACGTCGCAAAACCGAGTCGCCGATGCCTGTCCGCCAGCTTTCCGAAGCCGTCATCAACCGCATCGCCGCCGGCGAAGTGGTGGAGCGGCCGGCTAGCGTGGTGAAGGAAGTCGTTGAAAACGCGCTCGATGCCGGCGCCCGCCGCATCGATGTGCTGACCGACGGCGGCGGCCGGCGGCTCATTGCCGTCACTGACGACGGCGACGGCATGACGGGTGCCGATCTCATGCTCGCGGTTGAGCGTCACGCCACGTCGAAACTTGCCGACGACGATCTGGTGTCGATCAGCACGCTTGGCTTTCGCGGCGAGGCGCTGCCGTCGATCGGTGCTGTGGCGCGGCTTTTGATCGCGTCGCGGCATCGCGCCGAGCCGCACGCCTGGTCGATCGAAGTCGATGCCGGGGTCAGGTCCGGGCTGAAACCGGCGGCACTGGGGGAGGGGACGCGCGTCGAGGTGCGCGAACTGTTTTACGCTACGCCGGCGCGGCTGAAATTCCTCAAGCTTGATCGCACCGAGGCCGAGGCCGTGCGCGATGTGGTGCGCCGGCTCGCCATGAGCCGGCCAGACGTCGCCTTCACCATAGCCGGCGAAGAGCGCGCGCCGATAACGTTCGCGGCCGCGCTGCCCGGTTCGACCGGCCGCCTTACGCGCCTTGGCGACATCCTCGGCGCGGATTTTCGCGCCAACGCGGTCGAGGTAACCGCCGAACGCGAGGGCATTCGGGTCGAAGGCTATGCAGCGCTGCCGACGCTTACGCGCGCCAATGCGCTCGGCCAATATCTGTTCGTCAATGGGCGGCCGGTGCGCGACAAGCTGCTCGTCGGTGCCGTGCGTGCGGCCTATGCCGATTATCTGCCGCGCGACCGCCATCCGCTCGTGGCGTTGTTTGTCGAACTTCCGGCGCGCGAGGTCGACGTCAACGTGCACCCGGCGAAAGCGGAAGTGCGCTTTCGCAACGCCGGCCTGGTTCGAGCCTTGATCGTGCACGCGCTGAAAGCGGCGCTCGCCCGTGACGCTACGCGCGCGGCGACGACCGGCGGCAGTGCAACCATTGCCGCATTTCGTCCGCGGCGGAAAAATCCGCGCCCGGCATGGACGCCGTCGCACGGCGGCGGTTTCGCCGAAGCCGCGCAAGCCGCATTCGAGGTCGGTATGCCGGAGGCCGACCTCGGCACCGGGCTCGATCCGTATCTCGCCACCGAAACCGCAGCCGGTTTAGGCGACGCGCTGGATCATCCGCTCGGAGCCGCACGCGCGCAGGTGCACGAGACTTACATCGTGGCGCAAACCCGCGGCGGCCTCGTTATTGTCGATCAGCACGCCGCTCATGAACGCATCGTCTACGAAAAACTCAAAGCTGCTATCGCCAAGACGGGCGTGGCGCGGCAGATCCTGCTGATCCCCGATGTCGTCGAACTCGATGAGGCGGACGTGGAACGCCTGCTTACGCACGCGGACGAGCTGGCGCGATACGGCCTCGTGATCGAGTCATTCGGGCCGGGCGCGGTTGCGCTGCGCGAGACGCCGGCACTCCTTGGCGAGGTCGACGGCGGCGGCCTGCTGCGCGATCTGGCCGATCATATCGGCGAATGGGATGAGACCTTGCCGCTGGAGCGCCGCCTGATGCACGTCGCCGCGACCATGGCTTGTCACGGCTCGGTCCGCGCCGGGCGCAGGCTTAAGCCGCAGGAGATGAATGCCCTGCTGCGCGAGATGGAAGTGACGCCGAATTCCGGACAATGCAATCACGGCCGTCCGACCTATGTCGAACTGAAGCTCACCGACATCGAGCGGCTGTTCGGGCGAAGGTGAAGTTCTTAGGCCGGCCGCAGAAAGGTGAACTCGGTATCGTCATAGTCCCGCCGTTCCAGTTCGGTGAACCCTTCAGGTGCGCCGAACTTCGCCTTTTTGGTCTCTTCAACGACAATCAGCGCCTCGGGGACCAACCACGATCCCGCGCGGGCCGAGGCGAGCGACTTTTCGGCGAGTCCTTGCCCGTAAGGCGGATCGAGGAAGGCGAGCGAGAACGGCTCGACCGGATGCGCAGGGCCGAGCTTGGTCGCGTCGCGCCGAAAGATCCGCGATACGCCGCCGAGACCGAGCGTGGTTGTGTTCTCGCGCAGCAGCGCGCGAGCCTCCGGCCGTTCGTCGACGAACAGGGCGAACGCCGCGCCGCGCGATAACGCCTCAATGCCGAGCGCACCGGTGCCGGCAAAGAGATCGAGCACGCGCGCGCCGGTGACGGGGTCGCCGTAGCTGTGGATGAGGATGTTGAACAGCGATTCGCGGAGCCGGTCCGCCGTCGGCCGGATAGCCGCGGATTTCGGACCGGCGAGCGTGCGCCCGCGCAGGCGTCCGCCGACGACTCGCATCAGCGGGGCCGTGGCCGCCGGGGCCGCGCGCCGGAGGCGCGGTCCGGCGCACGTCGGCGGCGATGGTCCTGCCTGGCTGACCGTTTTGCCAGCTCTTCCACGGGGCGCGGCTGGCCGAAGCGTTCGACGTGAACGGTGCGGCCCTTGCGGTCGTTGAGAACTTCGGCACGCACGGGTCCCGGATGTCGCTCGCGCGCCTCTGACATATCGCGGCGTGTTCCGTGGTATTTTCGTTTCAATTTTTTTGCCGGACGTTCTTGTTCGTGTGCGCGCCATGAATGGGAGCTGGATTTACCTTGTTTTGCCTTCGATAGCCCGGCACCGCGCGCTTCTTCTTTTCTGTCCTTTTTGTCGAAGGCAGGACGTACCCGTGGATCGTCCGAGATCGGGCTGGAAAAATCCGCGCCCGAGAGCCCGACGACTTGTTCTCCCAGCTGTTCGCGCAACGTGCGGGTCGGCACCTCTTCGACCGCGCCTTCGGCGAGGCCGGCAAGCTGGAACGGCCCAAATGAAATACGGATCAATCGGGCGACCGTCAGCCCGAGGTGACCGAGCACATTGCGCACCTCGCGGTTTTTGCCTTCGCGGATCGCGAACGTGAGCCACAGGTTGGAGCCCTGTACGCGCTCCAGCATTGCTTCGATCGCGCTGTAGTGAATGCCGTCGATGGTCACGCCAGCGCGCAGCTCGTCGAGCTTTCCTTGCGTCACCGACCCGTGCGCCCGGACGCGATAGCAGCGCTGCCACCCGGTCGCCGGCAATTCCAGCACCCGCGCCAGCGCGCCGTCATTGGTGAGGAGGATCAGGCCCTCGGTGTTGAAGTCGAGCCTGCCGACGCTAATCAGGCGCGGCAGGTGCTTTGGCAGATGCTGAAAAATGGTCGGCCGGCCGCGCGGGTCGGTGTGCGCGGTTAAGAGCCCACGCGGCTTGTGATAGAGAAACAGTCGGGTGCGCTCGCGCGTCGGCAACGGTTCGCCATCGACGGCGACGCGGTCGCCGGCAGCGACATTGAGCGCCGGCGAGCCGATCACTTTGCCGTTGACGGCAACGCGTCCCGCGGCGATCCATTCCTCGGCCTCGCGGCGCGAAGTGAGCCCAGCGCGGGCGATCACCTTGGCGATGCGTTCGCCGGCTTTGTTGGCGGAAGTCATAAGTTTTTATACTTCGTCATGCCCGGCCTTGTGCCGGGCATCCACGACTTTATACACCTGAACGAACGAAAGACGTGGATGGCCGGGACAAGCCCGGCCATGACGGAAAATGACATCGTTTATGGACATGGCGCTCACCGAAGCGCGCGCCGCGGGCAAGCGCGGCGAAGTCCCGGTCGGCTGCGTCATCGTGCGCGACGGCGCGGTCATTGCGCGCGCCGGCAATCGCACTATTGGCAACCATGACCCGACGGCCCACGCCGAGATCGTCGCCATCCGCGACGCGTCGGCGGCCCTCGGCTCCGAGCGGCTCACCGATTGCGACCTCTATGTCACGCTCGAGCCCTGCACGATGTGCGCCGGCGCGGTCGCCTTCGCACACATCCGCCGTCTCTATTATGGCGCCGCCGATCCAAAAGGCGGCGCGGTCGACAACGGCGTGAAATTCTTCGCTTCGGCCGCCTGCCACCATCGCCCCGAGGTTTATGGCGGGTTGGCGGAAGCGGAAACGTCGGCGCTGCTCAAAAGCTTTTTTCAGGAACGACGGTAGGGCTGGGCGCGCTGGGCGCGCGGCAGACGTCTGCGTTCAGGAGGAACCAGACGTCGCCAATCAAGCCGCCGGGTCAGCTTAAAACCCTTTGCCGATCAAATCGATCATTATAAATTCGCGAGTGGCGAGCGATCGGTTAAAAGGTAAAAGGTCAAGGGAGTGCAGTGCAATTGGAAGAGGCTACGACCGTTGCAGTCATCGGGGCAGGTCCCGCAGGATTGGCGGTGGGCGCGTGCCTGAGCAAGGCCGGCCTCGACTTCGTAATCCTTGAAAAAGAGCACCAAATCGGTTCGTCTTGGCGCCGGCATTACGCGCGACTGCACCTGCATACCGTGAAGCAATACTCCTCGTTGCCGTTCCTGCCATTTCCCGCAAGCTATCCCCGCTATGCGCCTAGAGATCTGATGATCCGCTATTTGGAGAGCTATGCGGCGCATTTCGATTTGCGGCCACGGTTCGCCGAAACCGTGCGCTCGGTGCGTCGAGACGCGAATGCCTGGGTCATCGAAAGCACCTTGGGGTCCGTTCGCGCCCCATTTGTCGTGATCGCGTCCGGCTACAATGCCGAGCGGCTAAGCCCGTCCTTTGTCGGGATGGAAACCTTTAAAGGCAAAGTCATCCACAGCGCGGACTACATCGACGCCCAGCCGTTCGCCGGCCAATCTGTCTTGGTGATCGGAATGGGAAATACCGGCGCCGAGATTGGACTTGATCTGGCGGAAGGCGGCGCGCGGCCAAGCATTTCGTTGCGCAACGGGGTTCACATCGTTCCGCGCGAGCTTTTCGGCATTCCAATTCAGATCGTGGGAATGCTTGCGACAGGTCTGCTTCCCGCCGGTCTGAACGATTGGTTTTTTCCCCCAATACTCGACTTTGCACTTGGCAACCTTTCGAAGCACGGGGTCAGGCGGCCTGACCAAGGAATTTTGCAACAGTGCACCAGCTCCGGAAGGGTTCCAGTCATCGACGTCGGCACGGTCCACAAAATTTTCGAAGAAGCGATCAAGATCGCGCCCGGCGTATCTGCGATTACGCATGACGGCGCAATCTTCCAAGACGGCAGCAGTGGTAAATACGACGCTATCATCTTCGCGACGGGGTATCGACCTAACTACCAATGCTTTCTCGAAACCAATGAAATCAAACCATTGAAAGGTAAGCTAAACAAAGAGAATTCATCGATTTATTTTGTCGGATTCCGCATTTCCATTACTGGACTGCTGCGGGACATCTCCAAGGAGGCCATAGCCGTTGCCGACAGTATTTCCAGCCAGCACAACGCGGCGCCAGCGTTCGGACAAACGCCGGGTTCTGCCAACGTCGCGCACTAACCGGCTGGCAGTTAGCCCAAAGCTGATGCAGCGCCGGCGCTTCGCCGGAGGAATTGCACCGGCGGGCTTACGCCGGCGACTTTCAGCCGACGGAGCCGGTCGATATTCGTATCCCGCTGGACCAGGCATCGAAACCTTCGAGCTTTAAGGGCGCATTCTGACGCGACCAAGCTTGCAATCCGAACAAATCAAGGGTGGCGCAGAAGTGAAAGGAGCCCGGACTTCTCCTTAACCATCGGCACGAAATCGCTCGACATCATGACGAAAGCCGTGCTGTTTGTTCTCTGCACGTGCTTCAAGCCGGGTTCTGTGCGACACGGCGGCCGAGTGCAAAAAACCGGTAAGTTGTGCCGCCTGTCACACGACATGTGGCGGACCTGCTCTATGACAAATGGGGTGCCTGTACCGCTACGAGCTAGGGATGCACGCTAGCCGCGAGACCTGGGCCGGCGCGATAGGCACATCGAACTTTGACGATTTAACCTTCGGGAGAAAACCCAATGTTACGGAAGCTCACTCTCATTGTCGCAGTGGCCGCTGCGATCGCAATCCCGGCCGACGCGATGGCTAAAGGACACGGCGGCGGCGGACATGGCGGAGGACACGGCGGCGGAGGACATGGTGGCGGCCATGCCGCGCACGGTCATGCCGGCGGCCACGGTGTAGCACATGGCGGACGCGGCGGAACTCACGTCAGAGTATCAGTACATACCGGTGTCGGGGTACGCGCCGGCGTCGGCGTACACGGCGGAGCTAGGGTGGGCGTGCGCGGCGGAGCTCGCGTCGGTGGCCGCTACTACGGCGGCGTCTGGTACGGCACCGGACGGCGTTGGTACGGCGGCCGCTGGTGGGCTTACGGCGTCGGCAGTTGCTGGAGGACCTCCCCCATCGGGTACGTTTGGGTATGTGGTTGAGGACCAAATCCAGGAAGGGGCGGTTTCAAATTGCCCCGCAACAAAAACCGCCCCTTAATTGAGTGAGCCGGGAATAAAGGGGTCGTCGCCGGACTCCGCGCCTGCTGGAAGCATTGCAATAGGTCAGCAGGATTTGGGGCGGGCGTCCGATTAACTCGCGCTCGCGGTTGATCACGACGCCGCGTTATTGATCGTGGCTCGGCTGATACGCAAGGACGGGCGGCGCTATCACCCTCAGATTGAAGCGGCGTCGTGCCATTTGACAGGCATCATCTCCCGGCAAACAAGCTTTGCAAACGTCAGGCCTCACGGTGTAGATCGCGCACGCCGTAGAGACGCCGACCTTCCCCATAAGGGCTGCGCAGCGATTGCCGCTGGATTGCATGCGTCCTTGTTCGTTATCGACATAAGCGGGAGGGATGCGGTCAAGATCGGCGTCAGTTTCCATCGAGAACCGCGGCCACTCTGCAGAAAACGAACAGCACGCACCACAAGTCCGACAGTCCGCGACGGCGCGTTCGGCTGAGCGCGCCGATAAAACGCTCACTTGACCTTGAGCCTGACCGCTGACTCTTTCCCCCGGTTGCTCTCGATCTCGTACTCGACGGTCTGTCCCTCGTTGAGAGAACGCAGGCCGGCCTGCTCAACGGCCGAAATGTGGACGAACACGTCCTTGCCGCCACCACCGCCTGAGGGCTGAATAAACCCATACCCCTTCGTCGGATTGAACCATTTCACGGTACCTGTAGCCATTTCAGTCTCCAATGTTGACGGCGCACAATATAGACCGCGGCCTTGCGCGACAAGGATCGCGATCGATTTACTCAGCGGGGCGCCGGCGGTGCAGTCTGCTTGCCGTGGCTCACGCTGCGAGCAACGCGCCGAGTCGCTCTTTGACTTCCTCCTTCACAGCCTCAGAGGCCCGCAGGATTGCGGTCGCCTGATAGAAATCCAGCGTGCGAAAGATCACGACGTTTGGCCGAATCACCAGGTCCGGCACGCCCTGCGCCAGCTTTCCGGCGATGATGGCGCTGCCCATGATGTTGAGCGTAACGATCACGCTCTCCCAGGCTCCGGGGATATCGCCGCGCTCGGTCGGCGGTGCTGTCAGCACGTCGACGGCGACGATGCAATCGGCGCTGCCGCGCAATCGATCGAAGGGCAGGGGGTTAGTGGTGCCGCCATCGATGAGGACGCAGCCATTGATGGCGACCGGGCGTAACAGTCCGGGAATTGCGATTGAGGCGGCGAGCGCCGGACGGAGCGGCCCCGCGGTCAGCGATACTTCCTGGCGGCGATGCAGATCGGTGGTCGTCACTGCGAGCGGGATTTTCAACTCGGAAAATTCGGCTGGGATCGCTTCGGGCAGAAACTGTGCGCAGAATTTCTCGGCGTCGATCTGGGTCGCCTGGCCGAATGCGCCGGCGAACAAGTCGGCGAGCGTGCCGGCGCGCGCCGCAATCAGGCGGCGCGTGGTCTCGCTCCGGTCGTGCGCGAAGCGGATGACATGGTGGCGGATGTCTCTGCCGCGCATGCCGGCCGCATAGGCGGCGCCGATCAGCGCGCCAATCGACGTGCCGGCAATCGCCACCGGCTTCACGCCCATGTCGTCGAGCGCTTCGATCACCGCGATGTGGGCGAGCCCGCGCGCGCCGCCGCCGCCAAGCGCGAGGGCGAAGGTCTTCATCCGGATTGCCGTCAAGCTCCGGCCTGCCGGGCGAATTCCCAGGCCTTTGCCGCCAGCGGACCAACAAGAGCGGCCTTGGCGGCGGCAAACGCGTTGGTCGCGGTGCCGTCGCGGACGCGGCCGACGATGCCCTGCAAAATCGCGGCGATACGGAAGAAATTGTACGCCGAATAGGTCGCCAGATACGGCCGCGGGTCGAGACCGGTGCGCTTGACGTAGGCGTCGACGTATTCTCCCAGCGACGGGATGCCGAGCGCCGCCAAATCAAAGCCAACCAGCGATCCGGTGCCGGCTTCGGATTGCGGCATGTGCCACTGCATCAGGTGATAGGAAAAGTCCGCGAGCGGGTCGCCGAGCGTCGATAATTCCCAATCGAGCACCGCCATTACTTTCGGTGCGTTGGGCGCCAAGATCATATTGTCCAGGCGATAGTCGCCGTGCACCAGCCGCGACGGCTGTGGCGGCGGCAGGTTGGCCGGCAGCCAGACCATCAGCCGCTCCATGTCTTCGATTTTCTCCGTCTCCGAGGCGCGATACTGCTTCGACCAGCGCTCGATCTGGCGCGCCACGTAGTTCTCGCCGCGGCCGTAGTCCGAGAGCCCGATCGCAGCCGGATCGAAATTGTGCAGCTGCGCCAGCGTCGCGTTCATGGCGTCGTAAACTTGCGCGCGCTCGGCCCGATTGGATGAGGGCATTTCCGGCTCCCAAAACACCCGGCCCTCGACATGCGACATGACGAAGAACGCCGTGCCGATGACAGTTTCGTCCGCGCAATAAACGACCGGCTCGGCGACCGGAAAACCCTGCGAATAAAGCGCGCTGATGACGCGAAATTCGCGATCGACCGCATGTGCCGACGGCAACAGCTTGCCCGGCGGTTTGCGCCGCAGCACGTAGCGGCACTGCAGCGTTTGGACAAGATAGGTCGGGTTCGACTGGCCGCCCTTGAACTGCGACAGCGTTGCCGGGCCGGCAAATCCTTTAACGTGATCGCGCAGATAGGCTTCCAGCCGCCCGACGTCGAAGCGCAGCCGCTCGGAGACTTCCTTTGTGCCGGAGAAAGTGCTCTGACGATCGGTGACGTTCATTTATATTTGTCCTCCCCTTGGCCCTGCTTTGGCGAAGTCTTCCTGCGGGATCAACCAACGCTCTTATGGCCGCCACGCCAGGGCGATGTCAGTTCTGGAAAAGTCGTCACCCTTGAACAGCAACGGTGCGCCACGGCTCTTGGCCAGAGCGTAGCCAAAACAGTCGGCAAGGTTTAGTCCTGCCGGATGCCGGCCTTTGCCGTAGGCCAGAAAAGCTCGAATTGCGAGACCGGCTTGCTCATAAGTGACATCGGCAATTTCAATACCCAGCGCCGCAATCAACGCTTCGAGACGCTTTGCATCCGCCTGCGATCTGCGCCCGGCGACCACCATGTGTGCTTCTACATATGAAACTGCCGACATGATCGTGGCGGAGTTCTGATCGAGTATTTCGACGAAAATTGGCTCTTCCACTTCGTGCCTGACGATCGCGACAACTACCGACGTGTCGACGACGATCACCGCGGCAGCCCGCCCTCGTCATAGCCGACGATCTCCTCGTCGGTCAGGTGCTCGTTGATCTTGGGAAGCCTATCAAAGTAGGTGAGCAGCTCGGCGAGCTTCCTGCGATTGACCCGCCCCTTTGGTTTGGCCGGTCCAAGCCGATCCAAACGCTCTTCGACCGCCTGGTCGACGGCGTCGGTCAAGCTTTCGCCAGTGCGCGCCGCGAGCCTGCGAATTTTTGCCTCGGTGGCTGAGTTCTTGATGAGCACGCCCATGGTGTCGCCGTATATACACTGTGATAAACTATATATACGAACCGGCGCCCAATGGCTACCTTCAGCCGGAGGCGGTCCGTTGGAGGTTTTCCCGCTCCACCGCACGCCAGCCGATGTCGTGGCGGTAAAAACCCTCTGGCCAGCGGATGCGGGAGATCGCCTCGTAGGCACGGTCCCGGGCCTCGTGAACGTCCTTGCCGAGCGCCGAGACGTTGAGCACCCGTCCGCCATCGGCGAGAATCTTCCCGCCCTCCGCCTTGGTGCCGGCGTGGAAGATCTCTACGCCTTCGACCGCGGCGGCGTCGTCGAGCCCCTCAATGACCGAACCTTTGTCGTAAGAGCCCGGATAGCCACGCGCGGCCATCACCACGGTCAGTGCAGCATCGGGATGCCAACGCAGATCGAGCGATTTCAGCATACCGTCACGGCTCGCAAGCAAAGCCGGCACCAGGTCCGACATCAGCCGCGGCATCAGCACCTGGCATTCCGGATCGCCGAAGCGCACGTTGTATTCGATCAGCTTTGGTCCGTCGGCAGTCAGAATCAGGCCGGCGTAGAGCACGCCCTTGTACGGCGCGCCCAAGGCTCGCATCGCGCGCAATGTCGGGAACACGATTTCGTCCATCACGCGCGCACTCATCGCCGCGTCGATGATCGGCGCCGGCGAGTAGGCGCCCATGCCGCCAGTATTCGGCCCTTTGTCGCCGTCGAAGGCGCGCTTGTGATCTTGCGCAGAGGCGAGCGGCAGTGCTGTCGTGCCGTCGCAGAGTGCGAAGAACGACGCTTCTTCGCCGTGCAGAAACTCCTCAATGACAAGTTCCGTGCCGGCTTCACCGAGACTGCCGCCGAAAATCATGTCGATCGCTGCCTCCGCTTCCGCCAAGGTTTCCGAAACGATCACGCCTTTGCCGGCAGCGAGCCCGTCGGCCTTGACGACGATCGGTGCGCCGCGGCCGCGGGCATAGGCCCTGGCCGGTGCAGCGGCGCGAAAGCGCTCATAGGCTGCAGTCGGAATCCCGTTGGCGCGACAGAGATCCTTGGTAAAGCCTTTGGACCCTTCGAGCTGTGACGCCGCGCGGCTCGGCCCAAAGGCTTTGATGCCTGCTGCCTCCAGATCGTCGACGATGCCGGCGCAAAGCGGCGTCTCCGGTCCGACGACAACGAGATCGATGCCATTTGAACGGCAAAACCCGATCACCGCCGAGTGATTGGCGATGTCGAGCGCGACGCACTCCGCTTCGCGCGCGATTCCGGCGTTGCCCGGAGCACAGAACAGCCGGTCGGTCAGCGGACTTGCCGCCATCTTCCAGGCCAGCGCATGCTCGCGTCCACCGGAGCCGAGGAGCAAAATGTTCATATGTTCCAGAGATAAGTTGCCGCCGCCCCTGTAGCACGGGAGCGCGTTGGCGCAAGATCAGGCCGGAAGTTGTCCAAGGGTCTTGACCCCACCGGCGACGCGCAGCACTAACGACCGCGATGAACGAACCACGGCTCAATTTGCCGGAACTGACCGTCTCCGAGCTCTCGGCCGCGCTCAAGCGCACGATCGAAGAGTCGTACGGCTACGTGCGCGTCCGCGGCGAGCTTGGCAAAGTCAGCTATCACGGCAACGGCCACGTTTACTTTGATCTCAAAGACGACCGTGCCAGCATCGCCGGGGTGATCTGGCGGACCACTGCCGCCCGCATCAAGCTCAAGCTCGAAGCCGGTCTTGAGGTGGTGATCACCGGGCGGCTCACCACCTATCCCGGCCGCTCGCAGTACCAGATCGTAGTCGAGACGCTGGAACCCGCCGGCCTCGGCGCGCTGATGGCGCTGCTCGAGGAGCGCAAACGGCGATTGACCGCTGAGGGATTGTTTGACGAAGCGCGCAAGCAGCTGCTGCCGTATCTCCCGGCTGTCATCGGCGTCATCACTTCGCCGAGCGGCGCGGTCATTCGCGACATCCTGCATCGGCTGGCCGACCGCTTTCCGCGCCGCGTGCTGGTTTGGCCCGTAAAGGTGCAGGGCGACGGTTCCGCCGCCGAGGTGGCTGCCGCGATTGCCGGATTTAACGCGCTGCCGGAATGGGGACACACGCCGCGGCCTGATCTGATCATCGTCGCGCGCGGCGGCGGCTCGCTAGAAGATTTGTGGTCGTTCAACGAAGAAATCGTGGTGCGCGCGGCAGCGGCAAGCTTCATTCCGCTGATCTCCGCGGTCGGTCACGAGACTGACGTCACGCTGATCGACTTTGCCGCCGACCGGCGGGCGCCGACACCGACCGCCGCCGCCGAAATGGCGGTGCCGGTGCGCGCGGAGCTTTTGATCGACGTCGAGAACCTCGAACGGCGCGCGCTGACCGCCTGGTTACGCAATCAGGAAGCCCGCCGCAACGCGGTGCGATCGGCGGCGCGCGCGCTTCCGGATGCCGACGAAGTGTTGGCGGTGCCGAGGCAGCGGCTCGATCATGCCGCCGCCGGGCTGGCGCGCGCGTTGCGGGTCAATGCGCACATCCATCGCGTCAGCTTCTCGCGCATCGGCGGCAGGCTAAGCGCGCACTTGTTGCGGATGCAGGTCGAGCGCCGCCGCGATCGTTACGCCGCTGCCGCATCGCGGCTGCGGGCGAGTGTTGCAGCGAATGTAACGGCGCATCGCATGCGCATTGCGCGCGAAGGCGAGCGCGTCGGCGCGCTGGCCGAGCGCGCCGGGCGGGCCATGGACAATCTGCTCGACGCGCGCTGGGCGCGGTGCGAACGCGATGCCCAGTTGCTGGCGGCGTTTTCCTATCGCGGCGTCCTGGCGCGCGGCTTTGCGCTGGTGCGCGATCGGGGCGGCCGGCCGCTGCGCACCGCTGCGGCAGTTTCGACCGGCATGCAGATGGACATCGAGTTTTCCGATGGCCGCGTCGGCGCCCGCGCCGAGGTCGTGCAGACCTCGATGCCGCGCGCCGAACCGCCGCGCCGCCGCCGCCGCCGCGACGACGATCCCGGACAGGGAAATCTGTTCAGCTAGTTTCCCGGCCATGCTCATAAGAAGATCGCTTCATAAAGCTGACTATTTGTTCAGTTCCACGTGGCGTTTTGAGCTGTTTATTTGTTAACAGAGAAGAAAGTCTGGGCAGTGCGGAACTGTCATCCCCTAAGCGAATTATGACTTTTATGAACTCATTCGCGCCAAGGAGGAAACAATGATTCGGACGGCATGTGCGATTGCAGTCGCGACCGTGCTGGTCGCTGGCGTTTCCGGAGTTTCACAGGCGGCGCCGATAGCACCGCTGCCGACCGGGGTTGCGAGCGATGCCGCGTCGGGCAACGTCATCCAGGCATGGTGCGGCTGGCGTTGCCGGCGTTGGGGTTGGGGCCACCGCCGCTATTACGGATATGCCCCGGGCTGGCGCGGCGGGTGGTGCCGTCGGCATCCGGCGCGTTGCTGGTAAAACACTCGCAGCGCAGAATCTCCCGGTCGATAAGAATGTAAGATTATGCTGCGCCCGCCTCGGCGCGGCATAATCTTTTTGCGCGATATTGGCTTACTGGATTTTGAAATCGGGTGGGTTTCGTCCGCCCCGCGGAATGACTATGTTGCCGCTTGTGCCGGCCATGGAAGGAAGGCCGCTCCGACGGAGGTCCATTTGCTCAATCGCACCGATCGCCAGTCGCCGATGCCCGGCGAGGCCGAGGTCAAATACCTGGACGGCGATTTCCGCGTTGTGCGGCCGGGTGCGTTCGTGCGTTGCGCTGTGACCGGTGCGGCGATTCCGCTCGAAGAACTCAGATACTGGAGCGTCGATCTCCAGGAGGCGTACTCTACGCCGGAGGCGGTGCTGCAGCGACACAGCGCCGCGTATGCGCACAAACAGTAACTTGACCTAGCGCCGCGGCAAAACGTCCAACACCATTTGCTGAAAGTGTTGTTGTTCGTCGATCACAAGCCGCACCGGCAGCGCGCTGGCGCGAGCGGCGAGCGAGGTGAGATTGGTATCGCCGGTTAGCCGCGCAAAATCTTTTTCGGTGGTGATCAGGATCAAATTTCCGATGTCGGCGCGCGCGATCAAAGTTTGCGCTTCCGTGGCCGTATAACGGTGGTGATCGGGAAAACTTACGCGCTCGGCCACCGTGACGCCGCCTTCGGTGAGCGTTGCGAAAAACTTGTCCGGATCGGCGATGCCGGCAAAGGCCAGGACCTCGCGGCCTTGTAGCGCGGCGAGCGTGTCGCGGTCCGGCTCGAGACGGGCGCGGAACAGCGCAACCTGATGCCGGGACACGAACTGCATCACTGCTTCGGGAGTGGGACCGGAGCCGACAACAACAATCGCTTGCGCGCGTGCAATCTGCACCTCAAGCGGCGCTCGCAATGGGCCCGCAGGAATGATGCGGCCGTTGCCGATGCCGCGACGGCTGTCGACTAGCAGGATCGAGAGCTCCTTGGCGAGCGCGGGGTTCTGAAACCCATCGTCCATGACGATGACGGTCGCACCGGCGCGGCGCGCGGCTTTGGCGCCCTCCAGGCGATCGCGCGCGACGATGGTGGGTGCCAGCCGCGCCAAGATGAGCGGTTCGTCGCCGACTGCGGCGGCGGAATAGGCCGCTGGATCGACCCGCACCGGGCCGGCCAGCCGCCCGCCATAACCGCGAGTCAAAAAGAACGGATGTTGGTGCGCGGCGAGCAAAAGTCGTCCGACTGCAAGCGCGGCCGGCGTCTTGCCCGACCCGCCGACCGTGAGGTTGCCGAGGCAAATGACCGGTACACCGACGCTCCGTCCCGGGGAGCGCATCCGCCGTGCCGCGACGGCACCGTAGAGCGCGGCGAACGGTCGTAGCAGGGCGCCGCCGCCTGGCTGCCACCAAAAGGCCGGCTCACGCATCCAAGCCGGATCCCGAAAAATCCTGGCGCCGCATGATCATCAAATCCGCCAGACTAAGATGCCTGCTGTTCCAGCCGAAGCTGCATCAAATAGGGCTCGAGCGCGATCAGCGTCCGGTCGAGTGCGCCGCTGAGCTTGCCGACCGTCACCAGGGCAGCATCAGCCACCGTCTTGCGGGTCGCAGGGTGCGCGAGCCAGTCGGCAAGACACGCCGTCAGCCCTTCCTCGTCGGCAATGCGTTCGGCCCCGTGAGCCGCATCGAGCGTCGCGTAAATCTCGTCGAAGTTCCAGACATTGGGGCCGTGGACGACGGCGGCGCCGAGCCTGATGGCCTCGATCGGATTCTGGCCGCCGTGACTGGCGAGCGAGCCGCCCATGAACACGATCGGCGCGAGCCGGTAGATCAAGCCGAGCTCGCCGAGCGTGTCGGCGATAAAGATATCGACATCGGGGCTCGGCAGTTCGCCGCGGGAGCGGAGCGCGACCGAAAGGCCGGCGGTTTTTGCGCTCTCGACAATCCCGGCGCCGCGGTCGGGATGGCGGGGCGCGATGACCGTCAGCAACGACGGACATTTGGCGCGCAGCCGCTGATGTGCGGCAATGACGGCCGCTTCCTCGCCGGCGTGGGTAGACGCGGCGGCGACGACAGCGCGCGTGCCGATGATCGCTCTCAATTTGCGAAGCGCCGTTTGATCCACGGGCGGCGCCGGTACATCGAGTTTGAGATTGCCGCTGCTGGTGATCCGGGGTGCGCCGAGCTGCGCATAACGCTCCGTATCGGCGCCGGATTGGGTCAGACAGAGATCGAAGCAGCCGAGCAGCGCCCCAATCACGCCCGGCAGTCGGCGCCAGCGGTTGAACGAGCGTTCCGACACGCGGCCGTTGACCAGGATCATCGGGATGCCGCGGTCCGCACAGGTCAAGATCAGATTGGGCCACAGGTCGGATTCAACAAATAGCGCCAGATCCGGTTGCCAGTGATCGAGAAATCGGCTGACAAATCGCGGCGCGTCGAGCGGAATGAACTGATGCACCGCGCCCGCCGGCAGGCGCTGCTCGGCGAGCGCCGCCGAGGTGACGGTGCCGGAAGTGACCAGCACGGCGAAATTCATCGCCCGGATGCGCTCAATGAGCGGAATGACCGCCAGCATTTCGCCGACGCTGGCGCCGTGCAGCCAGATCAGCGGGCCATCGGGACGCGGTACGCGGGTCACGCCGTAGCGCTCACCAAGCCGCGCGGGATTCTCCTTGCCGCGTTTCAGGCGCCATGCCAGGAGGCGCGATGCCACCGCTGGCGCCGCCGCGATGGAAGCAAACCGGTACAAACGCAAAGCAAGCGGCAATCGAACACGCACGCTCAGCCTCTCCGAAGCGGCCGAACGGCGCGTGGATGGTTTACCCGGTTCAGACGATCACGCCGTGACCGCCCGATACGTCCTCCCAGCATTCGCACTCTCAACGCTACGGCGCTTCGCTTCCAGGATCGAGCAACCGGTGCATATGGACAATGAAATAACGCATCTGCGCATTGTCGACCGTGCCCTGCGCCTTTGCTTTCCACGCCGCGTAAGCCGTCGCGTAGTTCGGAAAGACGCCGACGATGTCGAGCTGTTCCAGGTTTTTGAACTCCGTGCTCCCGACGCTGCTCAGCTCACCGCCGAAAACGAGGTGGAGTAATTGCGTGGAAGCCGGTTTGGGGGTGTCCGCCATGATGCTTGATCCGCGAGATACGCAATTCATGAAGACGCGAGGCGTTCATCCCTAAGCAGCTCGACGAGCGCCGCATGCCTGTCCCGGCCGGCCGCGACGAGCATCCCGTGTCGCAGCGCGGGAAGATTATAAATGACTGTTTCGCCCCCGACGGCGGTTAGTGCCCCGCCCGCTTCGTGCACCAAAAGATCAGCCGCTGCAAGGTCCCAGTCGTGACTGTCGACCCCGGCAATAGCCGCGTCGTAATCGCCCTGCGCCACGCGGGCAAGTCGCAGCGCGAGCGAGCGCATCCGCGGCATGACGGTGAATGGCGGCGCCGATTTGGCCAGCCGCTCCAGGACGCTCTTTGGACCCGCGATCCGCGCTTGGGCGAGCGACGTTCCAGGTGTGGCTGCGATCGCGACACTGTTGCGGGTCGCGCCTTTGCCGACGATTGCGGCGAAGAACTCATCCGTCACCGGGGCATAGAGGCAGGCCACAATCGGCCGGCCGTTCTCGACCAATGCCGCCGACACCGCCCAATCCGGTTGGCCGGCGAGATAGGCGCGCGTGCCGTCAATCGGGTCCACGATCCAGACGTACCGCGCCGCGAGCCGGGCGGGATCGTCGACGCTCTCCTCAGAAAGCCAGGCAAAACCCGATCCGTCCCCCGCCAGCCGTTCATGCAGCAATCGATCAACGGCAATGTCGGCATCGGAAACCGGCGAAGACTCACCCTTGGTCCAATTGTTGATCGGCTTCCCGAACATCGACCGGGCTAGTAGGCCCGCTTCGCGCACGGATGCGGTAAGCCGCGCGGCTACTTGCGCAAGGTCGGCGGCCTCACTGGCCGGCAACGGTCATGCCCTCAACGCGCATCGTCGGCGCATTGGTGCCGTAGCGGAAAACCAGATCGTTCGCCGGCGTCATGCTCGCGAATATCTCGAACAGGTGTCCGGCAATGGTGACTTCACTGACCGCATAAGTGCATTCGCCGTTCTCGATCCAGAAACCGGACGCGCCGCGGCTATAGTCGCCGGTCACCAGATTGACCCCCATGCCGATCATGTCGGTGATGTAGAAACCGTCCTCGATGTCGGCGACCAGTTCGTCCGGACTTTTTGCTCCGGGGGCGAGATGCAGATTGCTCGGGCCGGGCGAAGGCGTCGAAGAGACGCCGCGCTGGGCGTGGCCGGTGGTTTGCAGATCAAGTTCTCGCGCCGTCGCGCTGTCGAGCAGCCACGTTTTGAGCACGCCGTCGTCCACCAGCTTACGGCTACGTCCGGCAATGCCTTCGGCATCGAACGGCCGCGACCGCAACCCGCGCGGCCGCAGCGGATCGTCGATGATGTCGATGCCCGAGGCGAAAAGCTTGGCGCCAAGCTTTTCGCGAAGAAAACTCGTTTTGCGCGCAATCGAACTGCCGTTGGCGGCGCTCGCGAGATGGCCGACCAGCGACCCAGAGATCCGGGAGTCGAACACGACCGGCACCCGGCGGGTCGCAACCTTGCGCGGGTTGAGCCGCTTGACCGCGCGCTCGCCGGCGTGACGCCCGATCGCCTGTGCGTTTTCCAGATCGGCGGCGTGCAGCGTCGAGGAGAAATCGTAGTCGCGCTCCATGCCGGTGCCTTCGCCGGCGATCGCGGTCATGGCGACGCCATGGCGCGAGCCGATCGTGGCGCCATGAAAGCCATGGCTTGTCACCAGCACCATGCCGCCGATTCCAGCCGACGCCGAAGCGCCGCCCGACTTGGTTACGCCGGCGACAGCAAGCGCCGCGGCTTCGGCTTCGCGGGCGCGCGTTTCCAGCACGCCGACATCCGGCATTTCCGGGTCGAGCAGGTCGAGATCCGGTAATTTGCTCGCCAGGAGTGACGGATCGGCCAGCCCGGCGAAGCGGTCATCCGGCGCCGCCCGCGCCATCGCCACCGCCCGCTCGGCCAGGCCATCGAAGCCGTCGCCCTTCAGATCATTGGTCGAAACCACCGCCTGCTTGTGACCGACAATGACGCGCAGCCCGAGGTCGTCGCCCTCGGAGCGCTGCGATTCCTCGATGTCGCCGTCGCGCACGTCGACCGAAAGCGAGATCGAACGCACGGCGATGGCGTCGGCCTGATCGGCCCCGGCGCGCCGCGCGGCGCTCACGAGACGTTCGGCGAGATCGGAAAGGTCTGATTGGTCGAGGAGTGAAGGCATGGCGCTAGCACGGTTGGTTTATGCGTGGTGACCGGGGAAGACAAGGCGAAGATGTGGCCCACTATCGCGCTATTCAACCCACTCCGCGGCCCCAAAGGCTGACCGGAAAGCGCGAATTGCAACTACCGCTGCAACGGCTCGTCAAGCATCGAGGCCTTTGGCGGGCTGAATAGCAGGAATTAACCAGGGTTCTTAAGCCGATTGCGACTGCGCGCTGGCATTGTTGCGGCAACCGGGCGGCAACAGCCCGGCGGGAGCCGAGTTTTTCGGGGCGTCAAATGGAAGCCGGCAGGTTTGCTGCCGGGTCGAGCCGCGCGTTGCGGCTCGACCCCTTCTCTTTGCCCGTGCGTTTTGAAACCGCAGATGAAGCGGCCGATGAGCGCCGGCGCGTCGTCGACCTGCATCGTGAGCGCGTCGTTGTGCGCCGTTGCGTCGGCGGCATGCGCATGGCGTTGAATTTGCCGGTCGCAGCATTCCGCGGTGTTGCCATCCGCCTCACCGGCGCGATCAACCAGCCCCCGACCGCTATCGCGGTGGTGCTTGAGCACGGCGATCCGGCGCTGTCGCTGCCGCTGTTTTCTTCCAGTACGAGCGACGACATCCTGGCTGAATGGCAATCCTGGGGCCGGGTGTTGGGTTTGCCGCTCCTCGTTGCCGAACAGGACGGGACCCTGCGCGAGCCGTTCGCGCGGCTGGGCGCAGTCCGCGTCGAAGCGCCGACCCGGCGTCGCCGTCGTCGCGGCGCGGTCGCGAGTCGGCGGCCTTCGATACTACTGCGGCGCCGGGTTGGGGTGCCGTCCGCTGCGCCGGCGCTCCATCGCGGCGAACGCGAGATCATTGCTCGAAACTGACAGGCAGCCGGCCTACGACTTGAGAAACGCCGCCAGCATGCGGCGCGCATCGGCGCCGCGATCGGTGCGCCAGTCCGAAGCGTACAAATCGCGGCCGAAGATCGTCGACAAAGTGTGCCCGTTCGACAGATGGAACTGCGAGAGTGCGACCATCAGGACATACAGCCGCAGGCCGTCCAATCCCCGCGGTAAATGTCCGACTTTCGTACCGCGTGCGATCAGTTGTTCGATCATGTCGAGCACCGGCGATGACATCTCCGGGATGCGCGCCGACTTGCGCATGTATTTGGCCTTGAGCAAATTTTCCGCCGATAACAGGCGCACCAGGTGCCGGTTATTTTCGAAATAGCTCGCCATGAAGTCGAACAGTTGCAGCAGACCTTCGCGCGCATCGAGATGCTCAATGTCGATCTGCAGCTCACGGCGGCGCAGGCCGCCAAGGGCTTCCTCAAGCACCGCGATGTAGAGGCCCGATTTGCTGCCGAAGTAATGATAGATCATGCGCGGGTTGCTGCCCGCCTTCTTGACGATGCGGTTGACGCGTGCGCCGGCAAAACCGTGGGTGACGAATTCGCGTGTGGCGGCGCGCAGGATCTGGTCGCGGCTCTGCGCCGGGGTGCGGCGCGGCCGCCGGCGCGGACGCGCCGTCGGCGCCCGAAGTCGCCGCGCATCGGTATCGCCATAAGTCATGCCGGGACCATCGCGGCGGCCTGGGCGGCGATTGTCGTCGCCAATTGCAGCAGCGCTCGATCGCTGCCACGCGGGCCGAGGATGGCAAGCCCGATCGGACATTCTTGCCAGCGGCCGAGCGGCAGCGCGACCTGGGGTGCGCCGCAATGACCGGCGACCGACGTCAGCGTCAGCGCGCGTTGATAGAACGAGCCGATGACATCATCCGGTGCGTTCTCGATCAACGCCGGACACGGCGTGATCGGCATAACGATGGCGGTGCCTGGCGGGATGAGCTGCTCGATTCTATTCTGGATGGCGGCACGGATCGGTGCATAGCGCGCGACGTCGTCGCGCGTGATTGCGGCGGTTCCGGTGAAGCGCTGGGCGATGTCGCCGGCGAAGCGCGGTTTGTGGTGGGCGATCCAGGGGCCGAGGCTTTGCCAGATTTCCGCGCCTTGCAGAACGCGGTAGCACTCAAAATAGTCCGCCTCTTTGCCATCAAACACACTGACGTTGCCGTTCGGACCGAGCTTCGCGACTTTTGTTTTGAGTTCGGCAGCAAGCGGCGGATCGACCAGTGCGAACGCGTCGTCAGCAAGCTTAAGGTTTATGATCGGCGGGTGCTCTTGAGCGGGCAGGAGGGCATCGCCGACCTGCGCCAGCATTTTGGCGTCGCGCGCAAACCAACCAACCGTATCGTATGACGGCGCGAACGGGACGACGCCGTCGAGGGAGAGCGTCCCGTGGCTCGGGCGAAAGCCGAACAGGCCGAGGAAATTTGCCGGCACGCGCACCGAACCGCCGGTGTCGGTGCCGAGCGCGAAGTCGACCAGGCGTCCGGCTACCGCAACCGCCGATCCGCTCGAGGAGCCACCGGGAAGCCTGCCCGGAGAGACCGGATTGACGAGGCGGCTATGATGCACATTGCGCCCTTCCAGGCTGAACGCCAGCTCATCAGTAACGGTCTTGCCGATCAGCGTGGCGCCGGCGGCGAGCGCCTTTTCGACGACCGGAGCCGAGCGCGCCGCCGGTTGCTGCTGCGCCAGCCAGTCCGGATTGCCGCCACCGGTGCGGCAGCCGTCGACATCGATCAGGTCCTTGACGGCAAAGGTCAGTCCGTCGAGCACGCCGCGCGCCGTGGCCTCGCGCCGGCACATCCCGTCCGGAACGAAGGCGCCGAAATTGTCGGGTGTTGCCGTCGAAGCCGCGGCCATGGCCACGTCAGCGCGCCGCCACCGACGCCAGCGATCTGATAATGGCCTCGGAGCCGGTGAGCAGCGCCGGCAGCAATCGCTGTAGCGGCGCGATCGGGGCGCGATCCGGACGATAGTCGACACCGAGGTGATCGACCCAGCCGCCCTTGGCACAAAAGTCGTTCTGCATATCGATCACGATGATTGTGGTGCGACGCAGATCGATGGTCACGTTCTGCGGCTGACAGGCGATCGAAACCGGTACTGGCGCCGGCGTCGCCATGTCGATCGTCTCGGCGGACGCGTGCCAGACATATTGCGAGCCGAACCCGAGTGGACCTGCGGAGGAAACTTCCTTGCGCTTTTCCACAGCTGACATTGCCCGTTCTCCTTCGTCAAAAGCAGCGGAGCGGCTTTAGTCCGCGGAAAATCCTTTGCAATTTTGCTGCCAACGAAAACGCCTTTGAAATCGGCGGAATTTCCTGTTTCGCGGCAAAGGGTGCTCGACGCCATTCGTGCTAAGTGCCTTCAATATTGGCAATTTTTGCGTAACTAATAAGCATATACTTATTCAACGTGCCGATTTGTGAGATTATTTCTAGTTGCTTCAATGATTTAAGTCGGTGGCATGGCCTTTGCTCGCGCCAGTGAGGTTGCACGTTGTCGTTCACCTCTAGCGAAGGACCCTGTCCATGCTTTCCCGACGCTTCGTACTGGCCGGCGCCGCAATTGCGGTTGCTCTCGGCTTCGGTCTCGCCGCTCCGCACACCGTGCGCGCCGCCGGACCATTGAAAGTTGGCATCCTGATCCCCGGATCCAAATCTGACAAAGGCTGGATGGAATCCGGCTACGACGGTCTTGTCGCCTCGGAGAAAAAGTACGGCGGCAAGATCAAGGTCCAGATGATCGAGAACATCAATTACGCCGACATGGACCAGGCGTTGACCAACCTCGCCAGCAGCAATGATCTGGTCATTGGCGTTGGCGGTCAGACCCAGGCGTCGGTGTACAAGATCGCCAAGCGCTTCCCCAAGGTGAAGTTCTCCATCGTCGGCGGTAATGAAGGTAAATCGTTGCCGAACGTCGCCGGCTATGACGTCAAGCAGGCCGAGATCGCCTTTGTCGCGGGCGCAGCCGCCGCCATGCTGTCCAAGAACGGCGCCGTCAGTTACGTCGGTGGCCTGGAAATTCCCTCGATCGTCAATGCCGGTAAGGAATTCGGTAACGGCGCGAAATACGTCAACGCCAACATCAAATACTTCGAGAACTACACCGGCGATTTTGACGACGTCGCCAAATCGAAGGAAGCCACGCTCGCTGCGATCGCGCAGGGCGCCGATATTCACTATCACATCCTCAATCTCGGGCTGCGCGGCATGGAACAGGCGGCAAAGGACAAGGGCACGCACATCATCGGCAGCTACACCGACCGGTGCGGCAGTGATCCGCTTTACGTGGCCTACTCGATCACCGGGGTCGGATATCAGGTGCAATACGCGATCGATCAAGCGGTGAGCGGCACGTGGAAGCCCGGTTACAAGGAATTCGGCCTGAAAATGGGGCCGCAAGCCTCCGACATGATCATCTGCAACGGTACGCCGGCGCAGAAAGCAAAGCTTGACGCGATCAAGAAGGATATCCTCGCCGGCAAGATCAAAGTGCTGAAGGGCTAACGCGGCGCACGCCGCGCTTTCCGGATCGCTCGCGGTGAGAGATCCCACGCAAACGCTGGCCGAACCGCTTTTGGCGCTGCAAGGCGTCACCAAGCGGTTCGGCGCATTGTTGGCGGTATCGGACGCCTCGCTCGACATCATGCCGGGAGAGGTGCACTGCATTCTCGGCGAAAACGGCGCCGGCAAATCCACCCTGTGCAATCTGATTTTCGGCGTGCACGTGCCGGACCAAGGCACCATGCGCTTTCGCGGCGAAATTTATCGCCCGACCGGCCCCTCGGATGCGCTCGCCAGCGGCATCGCCATGGTGCACCAGCATTTTAGTTTGGTGCACGACATGACCGTGGTCGACAATGTCATCCTCGGTCAGCAACGCGGCTTCGTGAACACCAAAGCCTGGGCGCAGCGGCTCGAGCGTCTGGCCAACGATTACGGTTTCAAGCTCGATCCTTACGCCAAGATCGACGATCTTTCGGTCGGCGAGCGGCAGCGTGTGGAAATCGTCAAATGTTTGATTCGCGAGCCGCGGCTGTTCGTGCTCGACGAGCCGACGGCAGTCCTGCTGCCGGACGAAATCGCCGCACTGCTTGACGTGTGCCGGCGTGTTGCCGCGAAGCGGCGCCGCAGTGGTCTTGGTCACGCACAAGCTCGCCGAGATCAAAAAGGCGGCAGACCGTGTGACCGTGCTACGCGGCGGTCGCGTGGTCGCCCGCTCCAATCATCCCGCCGAGGAAATCGACGCGCTGGTGCGCGCAATGATCCAGGGCGATGTGAAGACGCTCGACAAATCCGCCGCCTCGACGCTGGGCGTGGCCGAGCCCGTGCGCGGCCGGCCAGAACCGGCGCCGAGCGAAACGCCGCCGCACGAAGCGGTGCAGATCGACGGACTGACGGTGATTGACAATCAGGGCGTCACCCGGCTCGACCATTTTACGCTTGCGATCGGGCCGGGCGAAATCGTGGGTGTCGCCGGCGTTGAAGGCAACGGGCAAAGCGAGCTTGCTGCGGTTCTTTCCGGCATGTTGGCGCCGACCGAAGGCCGGGTCTTTCTCGGCGACAACGAGACGACGCACCTCAGTCCGAAACAGATCACCGCAGCCGGGATCGGCGTTGTGCCGGAGGATCGGCATGCGGTCGGCTGCGTGGTGGAGATGAGTGTCGCCGAGAACATCTTTCTCAACCGTCTCGACGGCTTCACATCATTTGGTTTTCTGCGGCGCAGGGAACTGGTGCAGGCGGCCCGCGATCTGATGACGCGTTTCGATGTGCGCGCCGCAGGTCCCGACATCGCCTTTCTCCTCGCTCTCGGGCGGTAATCAGCAGAAGGCGGTGCTGGCGCGTGAGATAACGCTGCCCAAACTCACGTTCCTCGTCGCCGCGCAGCCGACCCGCGGACTTGACGTCGGCGCGGTTGCCGCCGTCTACGGCCACATTCGCTCCGCCTGCGAGCGGGGCGCCGCGGTTCTGCTGATTTCTTCTGAGCTCGACGAACTGATCGCGGTGGCCGATCGGATCGTTGTGCTTTATCGCGGCCGGATCATGGGCAACTGCGCCGCCGATCCGACCGAGCGCGAACGCATCGGCGCGATGATGGCAGGGCAAGCGCAATGACCGACGCGACCGTGAACGCCAAAAGCAACATCAGCGCGTGGCTGCGGCCTTCGGTGGTGATCTCCATCTCCGCTGTCGTGGTCGCGGGCCTGCTCGGACTTGCTTTGATCTTCGCCATCGGCGTTTCGGTGCCGGACGCTTTGTCCGCCTTTGTCGCCGGCACCGTCGGCTCGCCCTACGCGATTGCAGCTTCGATCAACCGCAGCATCGCCTTCGCTCTGGTCGGTATCGGCTTCGTCATCGCCAACCGCGCCAATCTCGTGAACGTCGGCGGCGAGGGCCAGATCGCCGTTGGCGGTATCGCCGCCACGGCGGTGGCCCTTTATGGCGGCGTCGCCGGCTTGCCGGCGGGTTTGCCGTTCATCATTCCGCTCATTGCCGCCGCAGTGGCGGGCATGCTCTGGGGATCGATTGCCGGTATTCTGAAAATCAAGGTCGGCACCAACGAAGTCATCAGCACGCTGTTGCTGTCTTTCATCGCGGTATGGCTGGTATATTGGTGCGTGCAGTCGCCGGCCTTGTTGCGCAAGCCAATGACCAGTTCGGCGACGCTGCCGGAATCCCTCGAAATTCCCGACCCGACCAAGCTGCCGCTTTTGACCGGCGATTATTCCTTCCCCGTGCATATCGGTCTGCCGATCACAATCATTATCGCGATCATAGCCGCGA
Source organism: uncultured Alphaproteobacteria bacterium (assembly GCA_963844545.1). Classification (GTDB taxonomy): domain Bacteria; phylum Pseudomonadota; class Alphaproteobacteria; order Rhizobiales; family Xanthobacteraceae; genus BOG-931. The sequence goes on from CAWJOX010000006.1 coordinate 271,055, forward strand.
TCGTGCTGAGCAAGACCTTGTTCGGCGTACAACTGCGCGCGGTCGGATTCAATCCCGTTGCCGCCAACCGCGCCGGCATTTCCTATCAGCGCATGGTGATGCTGGCGCTTGCGATTGCCGGCGCGCTCGGCGGACTTGCCGGCGGCTTCATGCTGCTCGGCGATCAATACGTGCTCAAGGACGGCTTTTCGTCGGGCTATGGTTTCGACGGTCTGGTCGCCGGCCTGTTGGCGCGCGGTTCGGTGGTCGGCGTGATCGCGGCAGCGCTGTTGTTCGGCTTTCTCCGTTCCGGCGGCATCAACATGGAAATGGTCGCTGGCGTCCCGACCGCTTTGGTCATGGTGATCCAGGGACTGATCGTCGTGACGCTCGCGGGTGCTGCGTTTTTCATCGGACGGCGCCCATGACCTGGGAGCTGTTCGCGGTCTTTATCGGCTCGTCGATCCGCCTCGCGGTCCCGCTGTTGCTTGCCGGCACCGGCGAACTGGTGAGCGAGCGCGCCGGCGTGCTCAACATGAGCATCGAGGGCATGATGCTGACCGGTGCCTTTGGCGCAGCGGTCGGCTCGTGGGCCACCGGCAGTCCGGAAGTGGGTCTTTTGATCGGTATTGTTGTGGTGTTTCCGGTCGCGCTGCTGCAGGCGTTGCTGAGCAACACGTTGCGCGCCAATCAGATCGTTACCGGTATCGGCATCAACATTTTGGTGCTGGGCGCGACCACGCTCGCCTATCGGGAAATCTTCGGCGCGCGCTCGCGCGAACAGATCCCCGGTCTGTCGAAATGGAGCCCGCCGCTGCTCGGCGATATCCCGGTTTTCGGTGACGCCGTGTTCCGGCAGGTGTGGCTCCTTTATGTCGGCGTCGCCATCATCATTCTGACGGCGCTCGTCCTGCGCTACACGTCGCTCGGCATTACCATTCATGCCGCCGGCGCGGAGCCGCGCGCGGTCGACAAATCGGGCGTGTCGGTCACCTGGATCCGCTACATGGGCGTGATCTTCGCCGGCTTCATGTCGGCGCTGGCGGGCGCGTTCCTGTCGATCGGCGACATCCACACCTTTACCGAAGGCATGACCCGCGGCGCCGGCTATCTCGCGATCGCCGCGGTCATTTTCGGCAAGTGGACGGTGACGGGCACGGTGCTCGCGTGTCTCCTCTTCGGCGCGGCGACGGCTTTGCAGTTTCAGTTGCCGACGCTCGGCGTCAATGTGCCGAATGCGCTCTTGATCATGCTGCCTTATCTGCTGGCGCTGCTCGCGGTCGGCGGCTTGGCCGGACGGCAAACCGCACCGCGCGCGCTCGGCGAGCCGTATCTGCGCCGGTAATCACCACCTCACGTCATCGCGGTTCTGAGCAGTTCAACAAACGTCGCCGCGGCAATCGGCAACACCCGTCCGCGGCGCGTCGCCAGAAAGAGCCGTGCGTGCAGCAGCGGCGGATCGATCAGCGGCAGCGCGATCATGTCGCCGGGTGGGATCACCGCTTTGCCGGGCGCGCGGAACTGAAAGCAGACGCCGCGGTTCATCCGTGCGAACGCTTTCATGGTCTCGACCGAATCCGAAACCAGCCGCGGATCGAGATCGAACGAAGCTTGCGCCAATACCTGCTCGATCAGGGCGCGCCCCGCGAGCGTCGCGTCGCCCAGCGCCAGCGGGTAGGCGAGGCAGTCGCGCAAATGCAGTTCGCTGCGTTTGGCAAGCGGATGATCGTGAACCATCAGCGCGCACAAAGCCTGCTGCGCGGCGACTGCGATGGCGATGTGTTTCCGCGGCGGCGGATGGTGCGTCAGGATCATATCGACTTGATCGGCGATCAGCGCGGAAACGAGTTCCTCCGGTGCGCCGATGCGGACATTGAAGCGGACGTTGGGATGCTCGACCTGGAATTTGGTGATCGCCGACGGCAGCAATTCGCCCGCGACCAATTCGACCGCCGCAATGCCGACCTGCCCGCGCACCAGCCCGCGCAGTTGTTCGACCTGCGACTCGACGGCTTTGAGTTCTGAAATCGCCTGTCGCGCATAGGCGAGAAAAACCTCGCCGGCGGCGGTCAGGCGGACGCCCCGCGGCAAGCGTTCAAACAATGCGGCACCCAAGTCCGTTTCCAGATCGAGGATTTGCCGATTCAAGGCCGAGGAGGCGACGTTGAGCGCGTCCGCCGCCTTGCGGATCGAGCCGTGGCGGGCCACGGCGTCGACGTAAGTCAAAAGCCGCGGCGGACGTAGCCGCTTCCGCGGATTGGCGACTTTGCGCGTCACGGGCGGCGCCTGCGGCGCCCGGGCTCGCCGTCTGCTCGTTCCCGCCAACCGGCTCAAAAATCGTCTCCAACGACAGTGTTTGTGCGGCTTACGGCGCGCATTCTAAACGGTTTTCCGGCGAGCGAGCGGATTTTTCGCTCGCTGCGGCCATAAATTGCTTCTAGTGGCGCTCACTCGTCCGAACGCATAGTCGCGCTTGCCGGGCTCCTACAGGAGGGCAGCGATCATGCGCGTTATGGCATCCATTCTCTTGCTGGCTTTGAGCAGTCTGTTCGCCACCGCGTACGCCGACGAGGCGGTTACGCTTCGCCTGAAGTGGCTCAATCAGGCGCAGTTCGCCGGGTTCTACGTGGCGAAGGAAAAGGCGTTCTACAAATCCGAAGGCCTCGACGTGAACATTCAGCCCGGCGGTCCCGATTTCCCCGCCGTGCAAATGGTGACCGGCGGCAACGAGCAGTTCGGCGTCACTGGCGCCGATCAGATCCTGATCGCGCGGAGCAAGGGCGTGCCCGTGGTCGCGCTCGCGGTGATCTACCGCCGCAATCCGTTTGTGCTGTTCTCGCTCGCCAAGTCCGGCATCAAGGTGCCGACCGACTACGTCGGCAAGAAAGTCGGCGTGAAGATCGGCGGCAACGAGGAGCTGATCTATCGGGCCGTGCTCGCCAAGTCCGGGATCGACAAATCGAAGCTCACCGAAATTCCGGTCAAATTCGACATGACGCCGCTTTTAACCGGCACCGTCGACGTCTGGCCGGGCTACCTTATCAACGAAGTGCTGGCGGCGAAGGAAAAAGGCTTCGCGGTCAACATCGTCTATCCGTCCAACTACGGCATCGAGCTTTATGCCGACACGCTGTTCACGACGGAAAAGATGCTCAAGGAGAAACCGGATCTGGTCAAAAAGTTTGTCGCGGCGACGCTGAAAGGCTGGAATACCGCGATTGCGGCGCCGGAAGAGGCGGCCAAGATCACCGTCAAATACGGCGACAAGCTCACTTACGATCATGAACTGGCGATGATGAAAGCGAGCCTGCCGCTGCTGCAGCCCGACAGCAAGCCGGTCGGTTACATGGACGAAGCCGGCTGGAGCTCCGCGCAAAAGCTGCTGCTGGCCGCCGGCTTCCAAAAACAACCAGTCGACGTCGCCAAGGCCTTCACCACCCAAGCGATGCCGACCAACTGACGTCATGAACGCGATCGTCTTGACCGATCGGTTGGACGGCGCCCCGCTCGCGCCGTCCAGGCCAGTTCTCTCGATCGAGAACCTCGATGTCCGCTTCGGCAGCGTGGTCGCGGTCGAGAGTCTCCGCCTGACGGTGCGGCGCGGCGAGTTCGTGTCGCTGCTGGGACCGTCCGGTTGCGGCAAGTCGACACTGCTCAAGGCGATCGCCGGCCTGGTCAAGCCGAGCGGCGGGGAAATCGTGCGGGGCGAGCCGGATTTGCGCACCGGCTTCATGTTCCAGAAGCCGTTGTTGCTGCCGTGGCGGACCACGCTCGATAACGTGCTGCTGCCGATCGAGATTCAGTTCGGCGGCAATACTGCCGGCTCGGCCGAACGGCAGAGTGCGCTGCGCATGCTCGATTTGGTGCGGCTCGGCGACTTCGCGCAAGCCTATCCGCACCAACTGTCGGGTGGCATGCAACAGCGCGCGGCTTTGGCCCGTGCACTGATGTGCGACCCGGACGTTCTTCTGCTCGACGAGCCGTTCGGTGCGCTCGACGAATTGACCCGCGACGTGCTCAACGAGGAACTGCTCCGCATCTGGCAGAGTAAGGAGACCCGGCTGACCACGGTACTGATGGTGACGCATTCGATCCCGGAGGCTGTCACCATGTCGGACCGGGTCATCGTGCTGTCGCGCCGGCCGGCGCGGCTCGTTGAAGACCTGGCCGTGCCCTGCGCGCGACCGCGCGAGCCAGAAGACCTCGACACTGGCGCGATCATCCGCCGCATCCGCACCATGGTGAGGGGAGATCGATGATGTCGCGGGCGCTCGCGCCAATTGCTTTCGGCCTGCTCCTGCTCGTCGCCTGGCAGGCCTTCGTTGTTGTTGCCCAGATTCCCGAATATCTTCTGCCGTCGCCCGTCGCGATCCTCGCTACCGTCGATCGCTCCCTCGCCGTGCAATTCGGGGTCACTTTCATCGAAGCGCTCGCAGGCTTCTTCATCGCCAGCGTGCTCGCCTTCGCCATCGCCACTTTGTTCGTGCGCTTCCACACCCTCGAAGACGGGCTTTTTCCCATTGCGATCGCGGTGAAGACGACACCGATCGTTGCGATCGCGCCCTTGCTGGTGATCTGGCTCGGCACCGGCTGGTGGTCGAAGATCGTGGCGGCGATCCTGATCTGCTTCTTTCCGGTGCTGGTGAACACGGTCAAAGGCCTCAAAGCCGCCGATCTCGAATACCGCGAGCTGTTCGAAACACTGGGCGCGAGCCGCGCCCAGGAGTTCCGCAAGCTCCGCGTTCCGTATTGCCTGCCGTATCTGTTCTCGGCGCTCAAGATTTCGTCGTCGCTTGCCGTGGTCGGCGCCATTGTCGGCGAGTTCGTCGGCGCCACCCAGGGGCTTGGCTATCTGATCATTATTTCTTCGGCGCATCTCGAAACCGCGACGCTGTTTTCCGCGATCTTTGCAGCGGCGTTGGCGGGCATTACCATGTTTTACGCAATCAGCTGGACCGAGCGACGGCTGATCTTCTGGTCGAGCGGGGACGCGGAATGAGTGAGCGGGTAATTTCCGTTGATGTGGTTCGGATTCCCACCAAAGGTCCCGGGGACGTTTCCGGACTGATGCGCTTGATCGAGGCGGGAAAGATCGCGCCGGCTGCGATCCTCGCGGTGCTCGGCAAGACCGAAGGCAACGGCGGGGTCAACGATTTCACCCGCGAATATGCCATGGCGGCGTTATGTGAGGCGCTGTCGCCGCAGCTCGGTCTCACGCCGCGCGCAGTCGAAGACAAGATCGCCTTCGTCATGTCGGGGGGCACCGAAGGTGTTCTGTCGCCGCACCTGACGGTGTTCACACGCACGGTGGCCGACACCGCGGACGGAGCGACGGACGAGAAACGCCTGAGCATCGGCATCGCTCACACCCGCGACTTCCTGCCGGAAGAGATCGGCCGCACGGTCCAGATCGAAGAGACGGTCAAAGCAGTGCATCTTGCCATGCGCGACGCCGGCATCGACGATCCGCGTGACGTGCATTTCGTGCAGATCAAATGTCCGTTGCTGACCAGCGAACGGATCGAGGCGGCGCTGCACCGCGGCCGCAAGACGGTGACGACCAGCGCTTACAGTTCGATGGGTTATTCGCGCGGCGCCTCTGCGCTTGGGGTCGCGCGCGCGTTGGGTGAGATCGAGACCGAAATCGCGGAAGAGCAGGTCCTGAAAAACTGGGAGCTGTTTTCGTCGGTCGCGTCTGCCTCCGCCGGCATCGAGCTGATGCACAACGTCGTCATCGTGATGGGCAATTCGCGCCGGTCGAGAAGCCCGTTCGTGATCGGCCACGCCTTGATGCGGGATTCAATCGATCTTTCGTCAGTGATTGAAGCGCTCAAGAGCGTCGGGCTCGGCTTGGCGGATGTGCGGATGCAGGATCGGTTGGTGAACATCTTCGCCAAAGCCGAAGCGTCGCCCGACGGCGTGGTACGCGGCTTTCGCCACACCATGCTGGATGATTTCGACGTCGGCTCGACGCGGCACGCGCGCGCGGCCGTCGGCGGCCTGATCAGCGGCTTGTCGGGAACCGGCGCCGTCTATGTCTCCGGCGGCGCCGAGCACCAGGGGCCGCCCGGCGGCGGCCCGGTGGCAGTGATCGCGCGAGTGTAAAGCAGCGGTATCGCGCCGAACGCGCCCGATCTCGGCGAGACAAACACCAAATCCGCATCTCTAACTTGCTCCGGCCATTCGCGTGGATAACTGCGATGCACTTGTTTACGGGCCAAGCGGCAGCGTCATATTAGAACCGCGCGCTGCGTACCAAGCCAACTGACACAAATTTAAAGCGGCGAGCAGTCCTGGTCGGCTCGAAACCAGAGGGGAGCGCTGTGGGTCGCGGCTACTGGGCGAAGCTTGCGCTGCTTGGTCTTCTGTTGAGTGCGGCCGGCGTGTGGGACGCGGCGGCGCAGTCGGCCGACATTCCGCTGCAGCTTGTTGAAAGTAGTGGCGGGGTTCGTCTGACGATCAATGTCGGTATCGGCGGAGGCGACCCGAGGACGTATTTGTTCGACACGGGATCGGCGCCTTTCAACGCATTCTACTCTCCCGGTGCGTTTGGCAGCGTTCCATCAAATATGTCGGTGCCGACCGCGCTGTTTCCGAATGGTTTGCCGACCGGTGTGAACTATTCCTACGGGTCCGGCTATACCTACACCGGCAATTTCGTGGGAGTGCCGTCGCTCACGTTTTATCCGAACTCGTCGGTGCCTGCGAATTCCCCGACTGGCGTCACCTTGAACGCAATTACGCCCTCGGGTGCGCCGTCCGCCTTTATCATCAATGCGATCTACAATCGCTCCGGCCATGGCACCAATGGGCCAATCGTCGGCCCGACTGAGGGCATTCCGGGAGTTTTCGGCGGGCTCTACGGAATTTTCGGGGCTGGTGATTTCACGGATACCGCCACTGGACATAACGCGGGGATTCCTGGTGTTGCCGCTAATACAAGCAAAACAACCTTTGGCAGCGTACTTGGCCAGGCTGTAGTACCCGGAACCGCCGCCGGATACGTGGTGGCCGCCAACGGTCAACCACTGGCCAGTCTGCAGACCGGCACGACTGCAAATCCCGGCGCATTCGCGAACGGTCCGCAGGTCGGGCAGACCGTGACCTCATGCAGCCCCTGCGTCATGCTTGGGTTGACGCCTGCACTCCTCGCGCAATTTAGACCGACGAACACGGTCGCTTGGGACACGCCGCCCAAACCATTTCCAAATT
>CAWJOX010000007.1:0-121107 GCA_963844545.1 uncultured Alphaproteobacteria bacterium
CGAACGCGCCGGGCTCCACAGAATTTGGCATCAACCTCAACTTCTCGACGGGAGGCGCCGGTCAGCCCAAAGTGTCCTGGACCAACGCTACGCTGTTGGATACCGGCACTCCCTATTACAACCTGCATACCGAAACGGTCGCTCGTTCGTACTCCCTAAACCAGGGCGCAACGCTGGCGATTTCCGGCACTGCGAGCGGAGCTTTGCCAGCCAGCATCACCGCATTCAAAAAGGGATCTTTCCCGTATTCGGCACCTTACTCGGTTTCGGTCGGCAATGCTTCGAACCTCAACACAATCGGCATTGGATTCTTTCTGCAAAACTCAGTGCTGTTTAATCTTAGCGGGCAGGCAATCGGCTACACGCCCAACTTCGTAACCGATACAAACATTGTAACGACCAGTGCGGCGTCTCTCGTAATCGGGTCGAACTCGGTGCCTTTGGGGCTCGCCGGGATAATATCCGGAACAGGGGGCATCTCGATCACGCCTGGCGGCGCGGCGACGCTCAGCGGAGCCAACACTTACACTGGCGCGACCTCGATCAGCGGCGGTCTGCTGGCGCTGGCGGGTCCGGGCACAATCGCGAACTCAAGCGGCGTCGGCGTTACGGCAGGCGGCACCTTCGATATTTCGGCAACGTCGGCAGGGGCGGCGATCAAGTCGCTTTTGGGAGACGGCACCGGTTTAGTTTCACTCGGAGGCCAAACTTTAACTCTGACTGCGGCGAACGGAACGTTCACCGGCACGATCTCCGGAACCGGTGGACTGACACTGTCTGGAGGAACGGAAGTTCTGTCAGGCGCGAACACCTTTACCGGCGCTACCATCATCGGCGCGAGCATCGCAGGCGAGTTCGCCAGATTGGAAGTGGATGGTTCGCTTACGGCAACGAGTGGTGTTGCCGTAAACGCCCGCGGCACGCTTAGCGGCACCGGTACTGTTGATCCTAAAACGACTACGATAGCCGCCGGAGGAACGCTCGCGCCCGGCAACTCGGCAAACCCGACCGGCACGCTCACCGTCGGCGGTAATCTCGTCTTCAATGCCGGCAGCTTCTACGGCATCGATCTGACGCCGACGCAGCATGCGCTGACCAACGTCACCGGTGTGACAACGATCAATGGCGGTACGGTGCTGCTCGGCGTGCTGCCCGGTCTCGGTACTTCCTATGCTGCATCCAAGGTTGCGATCCTCAGTTCGGGCGGCGGCGTGACCGGCGCTTTCAATTCCGTCGTTGGTTACGGCGGTGTGGTGCAACTCAGCAGCACGCCGACCCTGAGTTATGATCCCCATGACGTCTATCTATCGTACGGGCAATCCGTTGTTGATCTCGCGACGCCGCTTGGCACGGGCCAGAACCAGCAGAATGTCATCAACTCCATCAACAGCAAGATTCTATCTGGAACGGCACTTCCGCCAGGCCTCCAGAACCTCGGCACGCTATCCGTTCCGTCGTACATCAGCGCGTTGACCCAGCTGGACGGGGAAGTTGCGGTCGACGGCGAACTGGCCGCGTTCCAGATAATGGATCAGTTCCTGAACCTGATGCTCGATCCGTTCGTCGACGGCCGCCTCGGCAATGGTGTTGGCGGTGTCAGTGGCCGCGCGACGGCTTTTGCCCCGGATGAAACAGCGAGCCTGCCGCCGGACGTCGCTCTAGCTTACGCCGGAGTGCTCAAGGCACCGCCGGTGGCGTTTGAGCAGCGCTGGACCACCTGGGGCGCAAGTTATGGCGGTGGCAATTGGACCAATGGCAATGCGGCCACAGGTTCGAGCAACGTCAATGCCCAGACTTATGGCTTTGCCGCCGGGTTGGATTATCACTACTCACCCGATACCATCTTTGGCTTCGCGCTTGGTGGTGGTGGCACCAATTGGGGCATTGCCAGCGGCGGTGCCGGACGAAGTGACGCCTTCCAGACTGGCATCTATGGCATCACGCGCTCTGGTTCCGCTTACCTCTCAGGCGCGCTCGCCTTCGCCAACCATTGGATGACGACAAATCGCGCGGTGCTGGGTGATGCGTTGACCGCGACCTTCGACGCCCAGAGCTATGGTGCGCGCCTCGAAGGCGGCTATCGCTACGCTATGCTGCCGACACTTGGGGTGACGCCCTATGCCGCGCTGCAGGCGCAAGATTTTCACACCCCGAGCTTCAAGGAGAGCGATCTGAGCGGCGGTGGCCTTGGGCTTTCTTATACGTCGATGAACGCGACCGATGTGCGCAGCGAACTCGGCGCGCGTTTCGACAAGCCGGAAGTGGTTGCCGGCATGCCGCTGCTGTTGCGGGCGCGGCTCGCCTGGGCGCACGATTGGGTGAGCAATCCGTCGCTTGGTGCTGCGTTTGAAGCCCTTCCGGGAACAAACTTCACCGTTTACGGCGCGCAGATGCCGGAGAACTCGGCGCTGGCCTCGGCCGGCGCCGAGCTTTTCATCACGCCGCGGCTCACCTTGCTCGCCAAGTTCGATGGCGAGTTCGCGCCCGGCTCGCAGACCTACACCGGTACCGGAACTTTGCGCTATATGTGGTGAGCATTCGCAAATCCGCAGTTATCGGTGCCCATATCGCCGCGGAAGAGGGGAAGGGAATCATGAGTGCTGAGGAGTTGAAGGCGCTTATCGGAATGATGGGCGAGGGCGGTCCGGACTTGGCGGCGCCGCCGGCACAGGCGCGCGCCGAGTTCGAAGGTTTGCTGAGCAATGTGCCGGTCGCTCCCGACCTCAAAATCGCAACCGTGAACGCCGGTGGCGTGCCGGGCCTTTCGATCGACGCGCCCGATGTGCGGCAGGATCGCGTTCTGCTCTACCTCCACGGCGGCGGCTATGTTGCCGGGTCCGCCAATGGGTACCGATCACTGGTGGGCGAACTCAGCCGCGCCGCCAAGGCGCATGCTCTTGCGATCGACTACCGGCTGGCGCCCGAGCATCCGTTCCCGGCCGCAGTCGACGATGCCCTGGCAGCCTATCGATCGCTTCTCGACGACGGCACCGCCGCCAAATCGATTGTGCTCGCCGGCGATTCGGCGGGCGGCGGCCTCATTGTTGCGACGATGATGGCCGTCCGTGACAGCGGTTTGCCGTTGCCGGCCGCGGGCCTTTCGATCTCGCCGTGGATCGATCTCGACTGCACCGGGGCGTCGATGGAGAGTAAGGCGGCGAGCGATCTGGCGCTGACGAGGGACGAGCTGCTGTACGCCGGCCGGTCCTATCGCGGCGCCACGAAAGGCGACGGGCGCGGCGGGCAGTTGGCGCCGCTGACCGGCAATCTTTCCAGCCTGCCGCCGCTGCTCATTCAGGTGGGCTCGGCGGAAATCCTGCTCGACGACGCGACGCGGCTCGCGGAGCGAGCCGGCGCTGCCGATGTTTCAACCCGCCTCGAGATCTGGCCGAACATGCCGCATGTCTGGCATCTGTTCGGCTTCATGTTGAGCGAGGGACGTGACGCGATCCGCAGCGCCGGCACGTTCCTTCAAACTCACATGAACGGGTAGCGGATTAGAACCGGTCCGATCAGAGCAAACAGAATCAGGCCGCCCGATAATAAGGCCTGTCGCCACCGATGGTGATGCGATGTCGCCGGCGAACGTCATTCGCCGCGTAGGCGTGGACGCGATGGTTGAGGCAGCGGTTGTCCCAAATCATCAGGTCCCGCTCGCGCCACTGGTGCCGATAACAAAACCGCGGATCGTCCATGAGTGCGAAAAGCTCGTTTAGGATCGCCTGGGAGGCATCGGGCGGCGCGCCGTCGATACACAAAGTGAAGCGTGGCGAAAGATAAAGCGCGGGGCGCCCGGTCTCAGGATGGGTACGCACAACGGGCTGATGGGCTGGCGGGATCATGGCCGCGATGCGTGCGCCTTCCTCGCGCGCCGCGTTGTCGAGCACGCCAGCGAAGCGAGGATTGAGCGATTTGCTCCAGTGATGCGTGGCTGTCAGTCCGGCCAGCAGCCTCCTGTCGTCCGCCGGCAGCGCGTCGTACATCAAGCGCAGATCGCAGAATTCCGTGTCACCGCCGCCGGCGGCCGGATTTTGCAAGATGTGAAGAGCGATCGCCTGATAAGGCTCGGGCTTGTGCGACCCATCGGAGTGCCAGCACTCGGCATTGTCGATGACGGCGACCGCGGTAAGGTCGCGCAGCGCCTCGTTCGTCATGATGAGGACGCCAGAATCCTTGGGATGTAAGTACAGCATTTGGTCCGGCGTCGTCCGCGCGCTCGTTTCGTGAAGCGTGGCTAGCTGTGGCCGAGCAACCTTGGCGGCGGCTTTTTCGTAGGTTTCGAGCGTCCCGAACAGCCGGCCGAAGGTTGCAAGCTCGGGCGCGGACAGCACCTGATCGCGGAAGATCAACGCGGGATAGGTCAGAAACGCCTGCTTCAACACGCGCAAGGTGCTCGGGTCGATCGCTTGCGCACAATCAAGGCCGTATATTTCCGCCGCGGTGGGCCCGAGGGGGTTTAGGGCAAAGGCCGTCGGCGCTGGCGCAGAAGGAAGGCAAACCGCTGGCGAGAGGTTCATGGGGATAGCTCATCTTGTCGAAAGGATGTCGCCCCCGCGCACTCCGATCGTAGTTCCGTCAATAGTGGTTGGAGAAAAGGTTCGTAGGCGCGCCAGCGTCCAATCGCACTGCTGTAGATAGGTTGCCGCACCTGGGCCGCGCTCGCGGTGCGCACGGGCCGTTCGGTCTCATGGAAAGTGAGGCACCGCGCATTCCATTCGAGCCCACAATGCGAGATGATCCGCCGAGATTGGCCCTCCAAATCGGCGACGACGTCCTCGTAGTGCACATCTAGGATACGCCCCGGCGGCAATACGTGGCGCCAGTGCTCCATGAGTGCTTGATAGTGTCTGTAGTAGCGGCCGAGTTCCGTCAGGTCGTAGGTGTAATACTGACCGGCCGCGAAAAGCTTCGAAAAGCAGGATACGCAGGTATCCGCAGGATTGCGCACGGTATGAATGATGCGCGCATTAGGCAGCGCTAGATGAATAAGGCCAACGACGTTGAAGTTCGACGGCGTTTTGTTGACGATACGCGTCGCGGTCGGCGCCATTGGGCTGATTTCAGCGACGTAGCGCGCGCCTAACTGCCGAAAATGATTGGCCGCGTTCGGAAGCGCCCGCGAGCCCAGAATGTCTTCTACGGCGTTGCCAAAATTTGGGAGTTCTCCTGCGCCGAAGACTTGCGGATGGCTGGCTACAATCTGCTCGATAAGCGTCGTTCCCGAGCGGGGCATCCCTATAATAAAAACGGGCAAGGCAGATCGCTCGCCGATGCTCTGGAAGGCCTGCATCAGCGCGGGTGTGAACCCCTCCCGGATGCGCTTGAACGCCGCCAATGTTGCGGTTTCGTCGTATTGGATTTGCTTCCGCTGGAGTGCGTTCGCCGCCAATAGTTGCTGGAATGATTCGTTTCGTCGGTTGACATCCTCGTACGCCTTGGCCAGCGCGAAACGCAGTTCGATCTGTTGCCTTGTAGGAAGCAAGAGGATGTTCTCGGCAGCCTTTTCCATGGCCGCCAAATACGGATCTCCAGGGCTGAAACTTCTCACTTCGCCCAAGTTGAGGAAGTGCAAGGTATTTTGTGGAGCTAAATGGATGGCTTGCTCCACTGCCTGGCGGGCTTCGGTCAACCGGCCAAGGTGCTTCAATGCGATGCCGAGGTCGTTATACGCCCCTGCAAATTTCGGGTTGAGCGCGATAGCGCGTCGGTAGGCAGCCGCCGCCTCGATAAGTTCGCCCTGGTTCCCGAACGCGGCCCCGAGCTGATAGTACGCGCCCGCGTTATTAGGATCGAGTGCGACAGCCCGCCGACATGCGGATACCGCTTCGCCTAGTTTCCCCTGATCCCGCAGTGTGTTCCCAAGCTTTGAGAAGGCATCTGCGGACTGCGGCCGCAATCTGATCGCATGGCGCAGCGCCTTTTCAGCCTCGTCGAATTTGCCTAAGCAGCGGAGCACGTCGCCGAGACTGGTGTAAGCGTCGCCGCAGCCGGGATCGAGCGCGATGGCCTGGCGATGTGCAATCTCGGCGTCGCCGAATTTACTTTGGCGCCTCAGCGCGAAGCCCAAATGTAGGCGGGGTTGCGGAGCCTTTGGCTTGAGTTTGATGGCCGCTCTGAATGCGAGCTCGGCGTCGTATGGCTTACCGATCTCGCACAGGACGACGCCCAGATTGTTATGGGCATTCGCGAAGGACGGATTGAGTGCGATGGCTTGGCGATACGCCGTTTCCGCGTCCTCGAGCCTGCCTAAGCTGACGAGAGCGACACCGCGGTTGCAATGAACTTCGGCGATATCCGGCTTAAGCGAGAGGATTCGATCGTACAATGCAACCGCTTGGGACGTTTGTCCGGACTGTTGGTGCTGCAGGGCATCGCTAACCAGCGAGAGCATGCTTTCGCGGGTGAAAGCAGGCTCGAACCTGGTACCGCCACGTCGCGCGATAACGTCCCGACGTGTCTCGAAATTTCGTCGCTCCGCTCGCCGCATTTTTCAACTCATTTCGCTCGCTCGCGTTCATGGTGGTGTCGCCCCACACACGTCGCACGAACGAACCCAACAGCGCTTCGAAGCGGCTGCTGGTGCGGCCGGCTGAACGTCCAAATGGCTTGATGGGAGCGACGTCGACCCGAAAAAGCCCATGACTTACGGCCCGGAGTGATTTCGTCGCCCTTCGTTCAGATGTGACCAGAGATGGTAAAGTTTCGGTTAACGAAACTCATTGCTGCTGGTGTGCGCGCCGAAAGCAGTTTGCGACGCGCCCCTCAACTGCCTGCCGTTGTGCTGTGATTGCTACCCGTAGCCTAATCCGCCACGCCGAGCAGCACACCGCCGTCGATGACCATCTGCGAGCCGGTCACGTAGCTCGACGCCGGCGAGGCGAGGAACAGCGCGAGCCCCTGGATTTCCTCGGTGGAGGCGAGCCGTTTGAGCGGCACGAATTTGGCGAATGCCTCAGCCGTCGTCGGGTCCTTCATGTGTCCACCCGCGATATTAGTAACGAACGGACCGGGCGCGATGGCGTTGACGAGGATGTTGTGCTTGGCGAGTTCCAGCGCCGCTTGGCGGACCAGATGGGCGGCGCCGGCCTTGGCCGGCATGTAGGGCATGCCGACGATCGCCTCGCTGCGAATGGCCGCGACCGACGTTGTGACGATGATGCGCCCGCCCTTTGCGTTCTTTTTCATGTGCGGGACGCAAGCCTTGATCGTCGAGTAGATCGACGTGAGGTTGGTGGCGATGACCTGGTCCCAGCGCTCGTCCGAGACATTTTCGAACGCACCTTCGGGCACCCGCTCTCCGGTCATGCCGAGAAAACCCGGCGGTAAATCGATGCCGACATTGGCGAAGACGACATCGAGCTTGCCGTAATGGCTGGCTGCGGTATCGACCGCCTTGCGCAGCGCCGGGCGATCGGTGACATCGAGAACCTGGGCGCGCGCATCGCCGCCGCGGTCGGCCAGCCTGCGCACCGCGGCGTCAAGCGAAGCTTTGTCTTTGTCCAATAACGTCACCCGCGCGCCATTGTCGGCCATCACTTCCGCATAGGCCAAGCCGATCCCGCTCGCCGCGCCGGTGACGATGGTGGCGAGCCTGCTAACGTCAAACAATTGCGCCGATTTCATTGTGCCTCCTCCCGCCTTTGTCAGTTTCTAGCGAGAGGATACCACTGCGGCAGGAAATACGGTGAGGCGGTTTGGTTGCGTACTGTGTCCGTTCGATTAACGAACACGTCGGGCTTACCTGGAAGATCCGCCTCGCAGCGTTGCGCGATACTCGCGCGGGGGCACGCCGAACGCGTCTTTGAAGCGCCGGCTGAAATGACCAAAATCGGTGAAGCCGCAGGCGAGGGCGATTTGCGCGATACTGTCGCACGCCCGTATCGGGTCGGCCAAATCGCGCCGGCTCTTTTCAAGCCGTCGCTTCCAGATCCAGTCGCTCACCGTTGTTTGCTCGGCATGGAACAGGTCCTGCAAATAGCGCGGCGAAATAAACAAAACCGCGGCGATCTTTTCGGTGTTGAGGCCGTGGTCGTGCAGATTGCTCTCGATGACCGCCTTGGCGCGGAAGGTTAGCGCGGTTCGCCCGGAGCTTTGACCTGCGATCCCATCGCCAAGCCGCTCGCCGAGGGCGGCGGTCACCAGCGACAGGCAGGTCTCCGAGAGCCGGCTTGCGGTCGCGGGCGCCACGTCGGAGACCACGGCAGCAGTCCGGCGGACGAACGGCAGTACCAGCGAGCCGACCGGGCTCGCGGCTTCGACGCGCCGCGCGGTCCACGCTTCGGTTCGGCCGATCCGCCGCACCATGGCGTCGCGCGGCATGTGCAGCACCAGCTGCTCGAATTCGGAATTAAAGCGCAGCGTGTAAGGCCGCGTGCTGTCGTAGCAGGCGAAATCGCCGGGCTCGAGTCTCGCCTCGCGGCCGTCCTGCGCGATCACGCCGATGCCGCTCACCTGCAAACTGATGAGCATGACTTCTTCGCGCGCGCGGCGGATGCGCGTGCGTGTCCGCTTGACGATCTGACCCTCGGACCGAACGGCGGAGAAATGCAGGCCGTCGCACTGCGTCGTCGCCAGTTCGCCGAAAAACGGCCGGTCTGCATGGACCTGGCAATCAAGTTCGACAAACGTGTCGCAGACGGCGTCTTGCCAGAACTGGGCGCGCTTGCGCCCAGGGATCTCGGTCGTTGTCAGGACGGTTTTCATTCACCGCACCCGCTTTCCGAACTGACCGGCAGCTAAAGCTATCACGTCACACCGTCGTGAGAAACGCCTGTCTTTTCCGATTGCGCCGCCAGCCAATTTTTACTGCGCGCCCAGCCAAGAGCATGAGGATGACGGGGTCTAGCCTTGCTGTTGTTGGCTTTAGCGTGCCGCGCCCCGTCCCGGACCGGCAAGGGAGGCAGATCATGGCAGCAGTGCATCCGAAGTTCAAAGTGGCGGCTGTGCAGGCGGCGCCGGCTTTTCTCGACCTCGATGCCTCGGTTGAAAAGGCCGTGCGGCTGATCGACGAGGCCGGTGCCGCCGGCGCGCGGCTGATCGCTTTTCCCGAGACCTGGATCCCCGGTTATCCGTGGTGGATCTGGCTCGGTGCTCCGGCGTGGGCGATCATGCGCGGTTTCGTCTCGCGTTATTTCGACAACTCGCTGCAATACGACACGCCCGAAGCCGACCGGTTGCGTGCTGCCGCCAAGCGCAACAACATGTTTGTCGCGCTCGGGCTGTCGGAGCGCGACGGCGGCAGTCTCTATATTGCGCAATGGATCATCGGGCCTGATGGCGAGACGATCGCAAAGCGGCGGAAGCTGAAACCCACGCACGCCGAGCGAACGGTGTTCGGTGAAGGCGATGGCTCGCACCTTGCGGTGCATCAGCTTGATATCGGCCGGCTCGGCGCGCTGTGCTGCTGGGAGCACCTGCAGCCGCTGTCGAAGTACGCGATGTATGCCCAAAACGAACAAGTTCACATCGCGGCGTGGCCGAGCTTCTCGCTTTACGATCCGTTTGCCCACGCGCTCGGCCCCGAGGTCAATAATGCGGCGAGCAAAATCTACGCGGTGGAGGGATCGTGCTTTGTGATCGCGCCGTGCGCGACCGTCTCGCAGGCGATGATCGATGAATTGTGTGACTCGCCCGAGAAACACCAATTCCTGCACGTCGGCGGTGGCTTCGCGGTGATCTACGGCCCCGACGGCGCACCGCTCGCTAAACCGTTGCCACCCGATCAGGAGGGCTTGCTCTACGCCGATATCGACCTCGGCATGATTTCGGTCGCGAAAGCGGCCGCCGATCCGGCCGGACACTACGCCCGCCCGGACGTGACGCGGCTTCTCTTCAATAATCGTCCGGCGAACCGCGTTGAGACGTTGGCGCTGCCGGTCGATCAGGAGGCCGATGCGGGAGCCGGAGCCAAACCGTCCGCTCCGTCAAGTCTTGCCGCCTTCACGCTGACGCAAGCTGCTGCGGAGTGAGCGGGCCGTGGAATCGGCAATCCCGGCGCATCTCCAGGTAACGCGGACCCGTCATCGGCGCGTGCCGGACGACTACAAGCCGCCATATCCATCGTTTGTCGCGCGCCACCGGCCCACGGTCGAAAAGGTGGTGATGGCCTATTTCGGCCTTCAGTACCCCGGTGCCGCCCCGCCGGCGGCGAGCGAGGCGATCGAATGGCTCGCGGCGAGTTTTGCTCGCACCAACGGTCCACGACATTGGGACCGCGCCAGCTATCTGGACGAGGTCGGCTTTTCCAACACGGTAACCGTCGCCTATTGGGACGAGCGCACCGCCTTCGATGCCTGGCTTCCTGCGGTGCGTGAGGGCTGGACCGGCGACAGTTACCATCGCGCCGGGGTCGGCGCGTTCCTCGAAGTGCTGAGCCCTTCGGTCGATAATTACGAAACGCTGTTCTCGTCGCTCGGCCGCCCCGAGGGTGTGGCGGTGCTTGCCGAGGCCTTGAGCGGCGAGGTGATGGAGCATGCTTATTGGGGCGGCATGCGCGACCGCATTCCGGCCTCGCAAACCAACCCAATGGCGCCTGCCGGAACGCCGAGCCTCATTCGCGACGGCGCGCGGATTCGTGTGAAGCCGCACGAGAATATCTGTCTGATCCGTTCCGGTCAGGACTGGAGCGACACCGATGCCGCCGAGCGCCGGATGTATCTCGACGACGTCGAACCGGTGCTGCGCGCCGGCATGGAATTCCTGCGCGACGAAGGTCTCGCGATCGGGTGCTTCGCCAACCGCTATATGACGGTTCTCGACCGCGACGGACGGCCAACTGAAAAGAGCTACGGCATGAGCTGGTGGAACAGCCTCGCTGCGCTCGAGCGCTGGGCGGAATCGCATCCGACCCATGTGCGCATCTTCGGTGCGGCGATGCAGTATCTCTCACGCCTCGGCCCGGCCGCCAAGCTCCGGCTCTATCACGAAGTCACCGTGGCGCCGGCGGCCGATCAACTCTTCGAATATCTGAACTGTCACGCACAAACCGGGATGCTCAAGGTTGTTGCTTAGACTGGAGCGTCGCGCGAACTTTCGTCCGGTACTTTTCCGGTCCCATGCAGAACTTTTCGGTCGGATTCGCTGCCAAGGCGATTTGCGTTCGCTTTGCGAACAAAGATCGGCGGGCCTCAAGTTCGGGCCCTGCCGCTTTCTTAGTCAGCTCCCACCGCCATTAGGCGTTTCGCGCGGACCAAAGCTATTGATAATGTTGCTCGCGCGTCATGTACGTAGTACGCGTAAGTCGTGCTTGCGCGGAAAAGCGTGCAAAAAAAGGGAGGGGAGTTTCTATGCAACGGACATTGACGGTGTTGTTGGCTCTGGCTGTCGCCGGGCTCGCATCGACGCTGGCGATGGCGCCGGCCTCGGCGGCGAACGGGCCGAAGTGCGGACTTAACAACGGCAAGGTCGCCACCGGCCAACCGATCGAAATCGGCGCGATCGTCGGCAAAACCGGTCCGGCCGACTTCAGTTCGCCTGCGCAGGCTGCGGACGCTTATTTCAAATGTGTCAACAAGAACGGCGGTATCAACGGCAGGCCGATCGCTTACTCAGTTGAAGACGACGGCTGGAAACCGGAGCAGGCTGCACAGGTCGCGGCAAAGCTCGTCAAAGACAAAAAAGTCGTGGTGATGGTCGGCAACTCAAGTTTCGTCGAGTGCGCGGTAAACGAGCACCTTTACGAGACCGAGGGCGTTTTGGTCGTCGCCGGCGTTGGCGTGCCGCGTGATTGCTTCCACGTCAAGAACATTGCGCCCACCAACGAAGGCCCGCGGCTCAGCAATTTGGGCGCGGCGATGTACATGGTCAAAACCTTCGGTATCAAAAATATCGTCTGCATCTCGCCGAATATTCCGGGCGTGGGCGATTTCTCTTGCGACGGCATCAAGGCCTGGGTCGCCGACAAGGGCATTCAGTATCACAACATCCTGATCGATCCCGCGACACCCGATGCCACTTCAATCTTGCTGCAAGCGGTTTCGCTAAAGCCGGACCTGATCGAGGTCAGTCTGCCGCGTGAAGGTGCAACTCCCATCTTTGCGGCCGCCGAGCAGCAGGATCTAGCCGACAAGATCCATTTCGCCGCGCCGACATCGGTTTACAACGAGCTGTTCCCGAAGGCGATTGGCCCGTACTGGAGCGGCAAAGCGTTCGTAGAGCTTGAGCTCGAGCCGCTCGACAAAGACGCGCCCGACACCAACAACTGGCACGCGATCCTCGACACCTATGGTCATCCGAGTGATCAGCGCGACACATTCTCGCAGGCCGGCTACGTGGCCGCCCGGGCCATAGTGGACCTCATGTTGAAAATGGATCCGGCCAAGATTAACCGCGCCAGCGTCAGTCAGGCCTTGAAGACGATGAAGGGCTTTCGGTCCGACATCATGTGCGGTCCGTGGTACTTCGGCAAAGGCGACGAGCATAACGCCAACCACGCGGGCTCGGTGGCGGTCATCGAGAACGGTAAGTTCGTGACCAAGGCATCCTGCTTCCAGATCGACGATCCCGACCTGGCGAATATTCGCAAGATGGAAGCGGCCACTCACGTCGCCGATTGAAATGGTGCCCGATCTCGGGCCTTTTCTGATCTCGGGGCTCAGCACCGGAGCGGTTTATGTCCTCTCCGGTGTTGGCCTTGTGATTCTTTTTCAATCCTCCGGCGTGGTGAATCTCGCGCAAGGGGCCGTCGGTGCCTTGTCTGCGCTGATCGCGTGGAACATCGCCGATTCCGGCGGCCCGCCGTGGGTGGGATGGATCGCAGGCATCGCCGCAGCGACCGCAGTCTCGCTCGCCTATGGTCGGCTCATTGCACCGCGGCTTGCGTATAGCGATCCGATCGTGCGCGCCGTCGCCACGCTCGGCTTCGCCCTGATTATTCTCGGCTTCATGGAGTTGATATGGGGCGAGTGGCCGCGCGCGTTGCGCCTGCCGACCGATGCGCTCGGCTTTCGCGTGCTTGGGGTTCGCGTCACTTACACCCGCCTTATTGCGATGGCCCTGTCGCTCGCCATCACCGGCGGCGTGATCGTTTTCTTCAGCCGCAGCAAGCTTGGTCTTGCCATGCGCGCGTTGGCCAACAACCGCGAAATCAGCGGTCTGCTTGGCATACCGATTCTTCGAGTTGACGCCTGGGCGTGGGTGATGTCGGGCGCTATCGCCGGCGTGAGCGGCATTTTGCTGGCGAACATGGTCAGGTTGCAGGCGCTCATCCTCACTTTTTTGGTGATACCGGCGATCGCAGCCGCGATCGCCGGACGCATGCGCTCCTTGTACGCCACTGTCATCGGCGGGCTCTTAATCGGCATTGCCGAAGCTATTGCCACTCCGTTTCCGTACATCGGCTCGGTTCGCGGCCTGGCACCGTTCATCTTCGCCATTGCCGCACTGCTGTGGTTGCAGCGGCGAGGGCAGATTTTGTTCGGCGCCGGTTCCGGCCTCGGCGAACCCGATCAGAGCCTTTACGGCGCTTCCGCCGCCAATGGTCGACGTGATCTCATGCTGCGGGTCGGAACGGGAATCGCGGCCGCGATCGTTGTTGCCGTTCTGGTGCCGGAGATCGCCAACGCGTACTGGCTCAAAACCCTGACGTCGGTCGTCATTCTCGCGCTCGCCAGCCTGTGCGTCGGCGTGATCTACGCCCAGCTCGGGATGGTGTCCCTCTGCCAATTTGCGCTGGTCGGCGTCGGCGGCTGGTTTGCGCTGCGGCTTTACCACGCGACGCATCTTCCGTTCGAGTTTTCGATATTGGCCGGCGGCGTCAGCGCCGCAATCTTCGGATTGGTTTTCGGTTTGCCGGCGCTACGCATGCGCGGCCTTTATTTGGCGCTGACGACGTTGATGATCGCCGGCGGTTTCCAGGTCGCGATTAGCGCGATCGAATTCCCGGACGGCGGCCCGGGCCTCATCGGCAAGATGGTCAGCGGCCAGCGCTCCTGGATGGGCAGGCCCGCGCTCGCGCTCAGCGATCCGGATTATTTCCGTTATTGTGTGGCATTCCTGGTCATCGGTTATCTCGTCGTGCTGTGGCACAAGCGCTCCAGCCCGGGACGCGCCTGGGCGATGATCCGGCGTAGCGAGGTTTGCGCGCTGGCCGCGGGCGTCAATATCGTCCGCTACAAAGTGTGGGCCTTCACGCTTGCTGGATTCCTCGCCGGAGTCGCGGGCGCCTTACTGAGCGGACTCATCGGGCAAATGGAGCAGGGAGCGTTCCCTGCAAGCGAATCGGTGTTGCTGTTCGCGCTCACAGTCATTGGTGGCGCCAGCCACTGGGCCGGCCCGATCGTGGCCGGCCTTCTATTGCGCGCGTTCCCGGCGCTGCTCAACGATTTCGGTATCAACGGCAACATCGCGACCATGATCTTCGGCTTCGGCTTGTTGCACGCTCTGATAACCGCGCCGCAGGGTGTTTCCGGCCAGCTGGTCGATCTTTCGCGCGTGATCAAGACGAAAGCCGGGCAACTCTGGGTGAGGAAGCCGGCGTGATCGAGATCGAAAACTTGGTTGTCGCTTTCGGTGGGGTAAGCGCGGTCAGCAATCTGACGGTACGGCTCGACGCACCGGTTACCGGAATGATCGGCCCTAACGGCGCCGGCAAGACCACGGTGCTCAATGTCCTCAGCGGGTTCGTCCGCCCGGCGCAGGGAACGGTCAAGGTCGACGGCACCGATATCCTGAGCATCACTACGTATCGCCGCTCGGCGTTCGGTATCCGGCGCACTTTCCAGACCGAGCAGGTGGTTCTCAACCTCTCGGTTTGGGACAACGTTGCGGCGATCCTCGATCACGTCCCGCACGGGCCGAAGAGCCGGGACGAAATCATCGGCACGGCGCTCGCGTATGTCGGCCTCCAGGACCGGCCACATCGATTGGGCGGCGAACTTTCCGCCAACGATCGGCGCATGGTCGAGATCGCCCGCGGCATGGTCGGATCGCCGCGCCTCATCATGATGGATGAACCGGGCGCAGGCCTGAGCGAGGCCGAAGCCGATCATCTGCGCCGCGTCATTGTCGGAATTCCGGAACATTGCGGCGCGCAGGTCCTCCTCGTCGATCATGACGTCGATCTGATCTCGCAGACCTGCTCGGCGACGCTGGTGCTCGATTTCGGCGTCAAGATCGCCTACGGACCGACCGAAGAGGTCCTCAAGGATCCGGCGGTGCGCACCGCTTATTTGGGGGAGGCCGCGTGACCGAGGGACTGTCAATCTCGCGTCTGCGCGTGGTGCGGTCCGGACGTGAGGTCATCCACGGCGTCGATCTCGAAATTGCGCCCGGACGGATCACGGCGCTTCTCGGCGCCAACGGCGCCGGCAAAAGCAGTTTGGTGCTGGCGGTCGCCGGCGCCCTGCCTACGGAGTCGGGCACCGTCTCGATCGACGGCGAAGCGATTACTGGGTTGCGGTCCGAGGAGGTGCGCCGCAAGGGGGTCGCCGCCGTTCCGGAAGGCCACCACGTGCTCACGGATTTGACCGTGGCGGAAAACCTGAGCGTAGCCTGCTATCACCTTGACAGCGCCAGGCGGGCAGCTGGCGTTGAGGCGGTGCTGGACACGTTTCCGGAGTTGCGCGCCAAGCTCGACTCGCGGGCGGGGTCGCTGTCGGGCGGTCAGCAGCAAATGCTGGTGCTGGCTCAGGCGATTGTCGACCGCCCGCGCTATCTCTTGGCCGACGAATTATCCTTCGGGCTTGCGCCGGTGATCGTCGCGCGCTTGGTGCCGGTGGTCACCAAACTTGCCGAGCAGGGCATCGGCGTCTTGCTGATCGAACAGTTCACCCATATCGCGCTCCGGCTCGCGCACCACGTTTGCGTGATGGAGCGCGGCCGCATTCGTTTCTCCGGCGAGCCGGACGATTTGCGGCGCAACCCGGATATCCTGCACAGCGCCTATTTGGCCGGCTGAGAGTTCTGAGGAGACTGGCATGAGCGGACGTTTTGCCGACCGCAGCGTTCTGGTCACTGGTGCGGGTTCAGGCATCGGTAGGGCAACCGCACAGCTCTTCGCTGCCGAAGGCGGACGCGTGGTCGTGGTCGATCAGAACGAAGCGGATGCGGAGAAGACCGTCGCTCTTATCAAGGACGCCGGCGGCGACGCGTTTGCTGTAGCCGCCGACGTCAGCCGCGAGGCCGATTGCCGCGCCATGGTCGAACGCGCCGTTGCCGCATATGGGCGGCTGCATGTCGCCTTCAACAATGCCGGTGTCGGCGCCAGCGGGTTTGCCGTCGCCGACGAGGAGGAGGTCGCCTTTAGCCGCCTCATCGACGTCAACCTGAAAGGCATTTTCCTGTCGATGAAATACGAGATCCCCGCGATGCTCGCGGCCGGCGGCGGCGCCATCGTCAACACCGCCTCGGTTGCCGGTCTGGTCGGCGAACGCGGTATCGGCGCTTACGCAGCGAGCAAACACGGCGTCGTCGGGCTAACTCGCACCGCGGCGCTCGATTACATCGGCCAGGGCATCCGTATCAATGCAGTGTGTCCCGGCGCGACGCGTACGCGGATCCTCGCGGACTGGTTTCAGGACCCGAAAGTCGAGGAGTTCATTCTGTCGCGGCATCCGATCGGGCGCATCGCCGAGCCTGAAGAGATCGGGCGCGCAGTATTATTCCTGGCGTCCGACGACGCCTCTTTTGTTGTCGGCCAGGCGCTCGCTGTGGACGGCGGCCTGACCGCGCAATAGCGATCCACCTCGCGAACGGTCAAACAAAGCGGCGCAGCGCCGCGTCGAGCAGTAATCCGGCAAACAGGATCAAACCCGCGTCGCGGTCGGATTTGAACACCGCCAGGCAGCGGTCGGGATCGGCGATGTTGAGCCGTATGATCTGCCACGCCAAATGCGCGGTGAAGGCGACGAGGCCAACTGCGAAGACAGGACCGGCGCCGGCAACAAAGCCGGCACTGCCGATGAGAACAACAGCGAGCCCGTAAAACAGAGCAAGCATCGGCTTGGTGCGCTCGCCGAACAGCAGCGCCGTAGATTTGATGCCGATCAGCGCATCGTCCTCACGATCCTGGTGAGCGTAGATCGTGTCGTAGCCGATTACCCAGGCGATGGAGCCGGCATAAAGCAGGAATGCCGGCGCATCGAGACGGCCGAAAGCCGCGGCCCAGCCCATCAGCGCGCCCCAGGAAAACGCCAGGCCGAGCACGATCTGCGGCCAATAGGTGATCCGCTTCATAAACGGATAAACAGCCACGATCGCGAGCGAGGCGACGCCGAGCGCGATGGTGAAGGCGTTGAACGAGATCAACACGGCAAGGCCAATCAGTGCCTGGACGATTAAAAAGATCACGGCCTGCAAAACGCTGACCTGGCCGGACGGGATCGGCCGCGAGCGCGTCCGCTCGACACTGCGATCGAGGTCGCGATCGACGATGTCGTTCCAGGTACAACCGGCGCCGCGCATCGCGAACGCACCGATGAAGAACAGCACCAGATGGAGCACGCTTGGGACCGGTGTGTCGGCGGCGACGGCCGCGAGGGCGGACGACCACCAGCACGGCAACAGCAGCAGCCACGAGCCAATCGGGCGATCGAGCCGGGCCAGCCGCAGATAAGGACGGGACCAGGCTGGTGCGAGGGTGTCGACCCAATTGCCGGTGGCATCCGCAACCGAACCGGCCGCCGGGCTCATTTTGCCAGCGGATTGCCGTTGAGCGAGTCCAGCGTGCCGCGGCCGGTCTTGGTGTTGTTGCCGGTGTCGACCGACGGTGTGCCGATAGCGTCACTGAGCGTTGGCACCCGCGGTTTGGCGGCTGGCGCCTCCGTGCAAGCCGCGGTGCGGAATTTCAAGGTCCGTTCGTGATTTGTTTTTGCGGCTGTAATCGCCTGCTCCGGAATGCCACACCAGGTTTTGTTCTGTTCGAGGAATTTGACGACGGTCTCTTCGGCGGAGGCGAAGCGTTGCACCAGCGTGCAGATGTCTTTGCGCTCGGCTTTGTGCTGAAGCGCGGTGCGCAGCGCGATCGCCTTCTTCTCCGCGTTGTCTCTCAAGCCGCCGAATGCGTTGCATTGCACGGGAGAGGTCTGCGCCAGCGCAGAATGGGATCCCAAGGCAATGGCAAGGAGCGCCAGCGCCGCGAGGCTCCGCATCATGTTCAGTCCCTTCCCGGTTCCCGTGACTCGCACCTTGAGTCCTTAGCGCTTAATGACTCGCTGATTTCGGCAACAAGGCGGCAAAACTTCGCAAAACGGCCACTGCGACGCTAAGCCCGGCACGCTGGCGGTGTCCGCTGGCGCGGCAATGCCGCTCATATTATTCATATTTTCTTATGGCCGGATATGACTTTCGCAGTCCGCGTTTGTACGTCAGGGCGCCGCTCGAGGAGGGCGCGAGTGTGGCGCTCGATCGGGCTCAGGCGCACTACCTCGGTACGGTGCTGCGCCTGAAATCAGGAGACCGGGTTCTCGTCTTCAATGGCCGTGACGGAGAATGGAGCGCAGCCCTTACAGCGGAAAGGCGCGCGGCGACGCTGGTCGTCAGCGCTAAGACCCGTGCCCAGACCGCGCCGGCGGATTTGCACTACCTGTTTGTCCCCCTCAAGGCGGCGCGACTCGATTATATGGTGCAGAAAGCGGTCGAAATGGGTGTCTCGCGGCTGCAGCCCGTGCTCAGCCGCCATGGCCAGGTTGCGCGCGTCAACGCCGGGCGAATGCTGGCGAACGCTATTGAAGCCGCCGAACAATGCGGCATCCTTTCGCTGCCGTCCATCGAGCCACCTGTGTCGCTGGCTCGCCTCCTCGCCACGTGGGATCCCGCGCGCCGCCTGGTGCTTTGCGATGAAGATGCCGAGGTGAAGAGCCCTGTCGACGCACTTGCCGGAGTGCCGCGCTCCCCGCTTGCGGTGTTGGTTGGGCCCGAAGGTGGTTTTGCCGAGGACGAGCGCGCTGCGTTGCTCACGCTGC
This sequence comes from uncultured Alphaproteobacteria bacterium, assembly GCA_963844545.1. Lineage (GTDB taxonomy): Bacteria > Pseudomonadota > Alphaproteobacteria > Rhizobiales > Xanthobacteraceae > BOG-931. The sequence continues at coordinate 18,900 of CAWJOX010000007.1, forward strand.
CGAACGTCCTGCGAATCTCGCTCGGTCCCCGCATTCTGCGCGCCGACACTGCCGCCGTGGCGGCGCTTGCGCTCGTCCAGGCGGTGATCGGGGACTGGAGGTGATTGATGCCGCCGCGCTAGTGAATGACGCGCGGGCGATCCATGCAAACGAAGCTGATGTAATCGCCGTATTTGGGATGAACGCTTGTTACCTGCGACAGGCGGCCCCAATGGGCGCAATAGCTGGCGGCCAATTCGCGGTAGCTCCCCCTGATTTCCGGCTTGTAGGGGATGATTCCGCCGGTATCGTTGCCGTACGGCCATGGGTAGCCGAACCATGGGCCCGGGCCAAACAACCCGGCGAGCGCGACGCCGCCGGTGCAGCAGCTCAACACCACGCTCAGTGCGACGGCGATCAAAGCATTTCTGGGCATTGCGCGAGCCTCCACACCACGGACAATGATCTTAGAGGCCTGCGGCAATATTGGAAAGCGGGTCGCAACCAGTTCACAGCATCGAATAGGCGCTGGCGACCATGCCGACCGGCCGCTTGTCGGAGGCGCTCAGCAGCATGACGCGGCCGAAGCTGGTACTGCTGCCGATACGAACCACGCGCGCGTCGGCGACCACGTCGAAAGTGACTGGCCGCAGAAAATGCGTGGTTTGATCGATCGTGCTCATCGGACGGTAGCCGTTCCAGGCAGCCGAACAGGCGATCACCATGGCGCTGTCCGCGAGCGCCATCAGCGCTTGGCTGCAGACGGCGTCGCCGTCCGCGCAAATCTTTTTAGAGAACGGCAACCGAATTACGGCGCCCGGTTGCCAATCAGGCAAAGCCCCGGGAGGCCGAATGGCCTCCACGTTCTCCACCAGCAACGCCAAGTCCTGTACCCAGGGCGGGAAAATCTTGGTCAGCAGCCGCCCTGCAGCCAGCAAGCCGAACGCCGCTTCAGACATTGCGAGCTGGTGCACTTCGCCCATGTCCACCCACCCCGGAGGGTCTCTCGCCCTCTCGATCCGAGCCCGAGGCTCCCGTCTTGCGGATGCCGGCGAAACTTATGCCCGCAGGCGAATCATGCTCCCTCCTCGCTGTCCGTCCACCACCCCTCTCGGCGGGACGGGCACGGACCCCGAGGCCACTCAAATCCACAAATTCCGAGTGGTCGCCTCACGCACGCGCCCGACGAATCAGAGGCAACAGCGTGTGAATGTTAGCATAACGGTGGTGGATTCCGCGCACGGCGTGATCATGGAAATCTGTGATCAAAAGAAATCGAGATTCAAATCTTGTCATTCCGCTGAATTTCGCCTGCGCGCTCCTGTCGCGATGCGATGTCCACGCTGGCCTCCCTTCACCCGTTTTCGCGTTCCGTCACTCTTGACCGGCAAACGCGGGCGCGGCACGGTTAGCCGGTTCTGCGCAGGTGGCAAGCGCTGGAGGGCTTATGTCAGTTCGGATCGCGTCATTAGCGCTGGGGCTGGTATTCAGCGTCATTTCGCTGTCACAGCCACGGGCAGCGAATTGGTTCGAAAAGAATTTTTGGCTGCCGGGCCCAGAATATTTTCGCGACATGCCGGCGTGCGATTTTCGCCCGGCGCTCGATCGTATTATCGGCAATTTCCTCACCAAAGAGACAAGGTTCTGGGACTCGGAGCTTAAGATCGTCGGTATCGAGCATATCCGCGAAACCGCGGTGTTGGCTTGGGCGGCGCAATCCATTCCGCGGCGTTTCTGCAGCGGCACGGCGTTGATGAGCAATGGCCTGAGGCACCCGATCTATTATTCAATCGGCGAAGACACCGGCATGATCGGCATGGATTTCGGCGTCAACTTCTGCGTCGTCGGGCTTGATCGGAATTGGGCGTACGGACCAGCCTGCCGCGCCGCGCGGCCCTGACGTTTCCGTTCGCTTTGCTGTTGCGTCAGCGCACGCCGTGCCAGGGGTCGTATTGCTTGTCGGGCAAATTCTTGAGCACGGCATTGTAGGCCTTATCGTTCGCCTTCACTTTTTGCTCGCCCGTAGGATCGCGGTTCGTTCGCCCCGCGCTTTGCCCGATCGCCGAAGCCCCCTGCATCTGCGCGGATTGAGGGGTGATCTGGGCCTGAGCGCTCGACATCAAGAGTGTCATGACCACGCCTGCGATTAGTAATCTCATGGGCTCACCCCTTCGGACTTTGAACTCATCAGCCGAAACCCACCATTTCGCTAGCATAGCGACTAGGAGCATTAAAGTCAGGCGATGTTTGGACGGACAAGTACTGCCGCACCGGGGAATTGAAAATTAGGACAAACGCCCGAACGGACTTGTCGCTGCTTTCCCTGGGCGGCAATTTCCCGAATATTTGGCGGGCTTGGTCTCACCCGACCGCAACGTTAGCCTGTTCTTGATTTGTTCACGCGATCCGTTTATGGTGGTGGCGTGTTAACGGCAGTCGTGGGGGGTGTCATGGTTACGTTCGTTGCTCGCGCCGCCTTGATTGCGTTCGTTGTTGTCGCCGCCGTGCTTCAACAAGCATCGGCTCAGGATGTGCGGCAGAACGAGGCGGGGCAGTTCGATTTCTACGTTCTCTCGCTGTCTTGGTCGCCCTCATTCTGCGCGGCAGCCGCCGACCGGCAACGAGGGCGTGCGCCGACGTCGCAGTGTGGTGCGCGGCCCTACGCGTTTGTGGTCCATGGCCTGTGGCCGCAATACGACCGCGGATTCCCGGAATATTGTCAGGTGCCGGCGCCGCGGCTCGATCATGGCATCGTGTCTTCGATGCTTGATCTGATGCCGGCGCCGCATCTCATATTCAACGAGTGGGACAAGCACGGGACCTGTTCCGGGCTTGCACCACGGGCCTACTTTGAGACGATACGCAAGGCGCGTGCGGTGGTAAAAATTCCGCCCGAATATATCAATCTGCAGGAGCCGCTGAGCGTTTCGCCGGCTGCGGTCGAGGAGGCTTTCGAGACGGCAAATCCCGGGCTCTCGCCGAACGGCATGGCGATCGGCTGCGACAAGAAGCGGTTGACCGAGGTCAGAATCTGCCTGTCAAAGGAATTGCAATTTCGTGATTGCGGTGAGATCGCAAGACGCAGTTGCAGGAGGGACCAGGTGCTGATGCCGCCACTGCGCGGGAACTGATGAACTATCGCCATGCGTTTCATGCCGGCAATTTCGCCGACGTGCACAAGCACGCCGTCTTGGCGCGGATCCTCGCCCATTTGCAGCGCAAACCTGCCGCTTTTCGTGTGATCGACACCCATGCCGGCGCCGGCCGCTATGATCTTTTGGGTCCGGAGCCGAGCCGCAGCGGCGAATGGCACAATGGGATCGAGCGGCTCTGGAATATGCGGGGGCAGGGAGCACTGGCCAGTCTGCTGGCGCCCTATGTTGAGGCCGTCGAAGCACTCAATCCCGACGGCAAGTTACGGTTCTACCCGGGCTCTCCGCTTATCGCGGCGAGTTTGTTGCGGCCGCAGGATCGCCTCGTCGCCTGTGAACTCGAGCCGGGCGCAGCTGCGTCGCTCGCCGCGGCGCTGCGTGGCAACCGCCGCGCCAAAGCGGTGACGATCGACGGCTGGACCGCGCTCGGCGCGTATGTGCCGCCAAAGGAGCGCCGCGGCCTCGTCGTCATCGACCCGCCGTTTGAGGAAACGGGGGAGTTCGAGCGCCTGTCGAGCGCGTTTTCAGACGCTTACCGCAAATGGCCGACGGGCATCTACCTGATGTGGTATCCGATCAAGGAGCGTAGCGGGCCGGACGCGCTGGCACGTCGGCTGCACCGGCTTGGGCTGCCGGATGTTCTGCGTTGCGAGTTGACGCTCGGCCCGCCGCGCGGCGACGCCGGTCTGGTCGGCTCGGGGCTGATCGTGGTCAACCCACCGCACACGTTACGGCCGGATTTGCAGCGCTTTATGCCTGCGATTGCCCGCACGTTATCGCCGGCGGCGGCCAGCAGGATTGATTGGTTGGCCGAAGAAACCGTGCCAAGCCGCTAACCCGGCGGCCGGGCGATGTTAGTCAATGGCCAGCGCCCACTTTTCCACACGCTAAAAATGTGGCTAATTGAAGCGTTGCTGGCTTAGACGTTCCGCCTCCTGTGGGGGCCGGCGGAGAAACTGAGGCCGTATGCGGCCGAAGCCTTGCCCGTGTGGATGTCCAGCCAAGCCGTCGCGCCGTGGGGGCCGGCGGCGAAGCAACCACGGGGAAGGAGTTGCTCGATGGCAATGGCCGGTACGGTCAAATTTTTCAATGGCGAGCGTGGCTACGGCTTCATCAAGCCTGATGACGGCGGACGCGACGTATTTGTTCACATCACCGCGGTGGAACGCGCGGGGCTGAAGTCGCTGATCGAGGGGCAGCGCATCAGTTTCGATGTCGAACCTGACAAGAAGGGCAAAGGCCCCAAGGCGGTCAATCTGGTGGTGACCGGCTAGTCGCACGATCCGGAAAAGTGGAAACCCGGTTTTCCCCAAGGATCATGCTTCACTAATAGCGACGAGGCAGTCTGTGCCGCGCGAATGCGGCGCCGGTTGAGTGCGGCTTGCGGCCGCCGCAACAAGCTATTGTCCTTCCAACAGCGTTTTTTTTACACTACGGCTCTAACCACCAACCGAGTGATGCCGTCATGATGATCTTGCGTTCTGCCGCGCCCTCTCCATTTGGCCGCAAGGTGCAGATCGCGCTGTCTGTGCTTGGCTTCGATGACGTTAAAGTCGAGCCAACGGACACTATGGATCCGCGCGACGCTGTCCGTGAGCAAAATCCGCTTGGCAAGATTCCAGTACTGATCGCCGACGACGGCACCTGCTATTACGACTCGCGCGTGATCCTCGAGTACCTCGACGATAAGAGCGGTGGCGGCAAGATCATTCCACGTCAATCCAAAGAGCGGTTCGCCGCGTTGAGATTGCAGGCGCTGGGCGACGGCTTGATCGATGCTTCGATCCTGACGGTGTACGAAGGCCGTTGGCGCCCACCCGAGCGCCACGAACCAAAATGGCTGGATCACCAGGCCGGCAAAGTGAAACGTGCGCTCGCTGCACTCGAAGCCGCGCCGCCCGCGCTTGATCCCAGCCCCGCTCTCCCCAATGTCGGTCAGATTGCGCTCGCCTGTGCGCTCGGTTACCGCGATTTGCGCTTTGGCGGAGATTGGCGCGCCGATCATTCGCGCCTCGTCACCTGGCTCGATAGCTTCGCCGCCCGCGTTCCGGCCTTCGGCGCGACCGCGGTGAAGGCCTGAGCGTTTGCCGGAAGCGGCAAAAAAACCCCGGACTTGCGTCTCGGTGCTTTGTCGCGGCTGATGGCGACGAAGGGCGATCAGAACCGGTAGTTGATGCCGGCACGAACGAGGCTGGTGGTGAACGATACGTTGTCGACTGGTGCGCCGCAGCCGGCGCCGCAATTGAATTTGCCGAGATCGACGTAGAGATATTCCGCCTTAGCCGACCAGTGGCCGGCAATTGCGAATTCGAGGCCGGCACCGACTGTCCAGCCGACGTTCGTGGCGGTGCCGCCGGCCAGGCCCGGGGTGGCGGCATTTATGTTCCCGAACGCACCGCCGCCGGTGACATAGGGCATGAAGCGGTTGGCCGCATAACCGACGCGCGCACGCAGGGTGGAAAGCCATGAATCGCTGGTCGTACACCCGGCCGGGCAGGCGCCGGTGGTGGTGGTGCCTTTAATGCCGCTCCAGTCGATATCGCCTTCGGCGCCGAGCACGGCCGGACCGATCTGATAGTTGTAGCCGATCGTGCCGCCAACCAAGCCGCCGGTTGTGCTGAACGAGCTGGTCGTGTCCCACGCCGAGTTTCCGAACCCGCCGCCACCGTTCACGCCGAGGTAGAATCCGCTCCAATTGAACGCCGGCACTGCATACGGCGCCTTGTAGTAATAGGGCGCCCCGCCGGGGGGCAGATCGGCCGCCGCTGCCGCACCAGTGAGCGCGACCAAAGCCACGCCCGCAACAAACAAACGCTTCATCTGTGGATCTCCATCGCGCGTAGGTCCACGAATAGTATTCCCGGCGAACATTGCGTCTAGTGTAGAAAAGACACACAGCATTTGTTCATATAGACAATATTGTGTCAAAACTTAACTAAACATCGTCATCATTATAGGTAATTATGTTTTAACATCGTTCGCCTCATGGTTAAATTACTTCTAATTTCCGAAGAAAAAATAATATAGGGAACTTCGTTCGCCTCGCGGCCCGCGGTTTTCCAGGCGCCGGCAAATCGAAGCGTTGCCTGGCTTCGTCGCTGGTTCTAGACCGCTGCAAACCTTACGTTTCCCGGAAGGGCGGATTGCGAACGGGATAGCCCGTTGCGGCACTCGCCAAGCAAAACTTCCAAGATCAACAAAAACGCGGCCGCGCGCTGAAAGCGCAAACCACAACTGGATGATGTTCGAGCGACCCAACGGATGAGCGTTCCGAAAAAAGACATCGAGCCGGAAATCGAGAACGCCGAGGAGGACGAGGAGGCGTCGCTTCCTCCATCGGACGAAATCGATCTGGCCAACAATAGTGTCGAGGAGGCCGATACTTCGCTGGCTGCCGGCCGCGCCGCCATCCTCCATTACGCCAAGCTGGCTCCGCCCCGGCCGGGCGTATACCGCATGATCGATGCGCGCGGCGACGTGCTCTATGTCGGCAAGGCGAAAAACGTCCGTAACCGCGTTCGCGCCTATGCGCGTCCTGCCGGCCTCGACACCCGTATCGAACGGATGATCGGCGCGACCCGCGCGCTCGAATTCGTCGTAACACGCACCGAGACCGAAGCGCTGCTGCTTGAAGCCAACCTGATCAAGCGGCTGCGGCCACGCTTCAATGTGCTGCTGCGCGACGACAAGTCCTTTCCCTATATCCTGATCACGTCCGATCACTGGGCGCCGCAAATCATCAAGCATCGCGGAGCGCGCACGCGGCGTGGCCATTACTACGGTCCGTTCGCGTCGGTCTGGGCCGTCAACCGCACCATCAACGCGCTGCAGCGCGCATTTCTGCTGCGCTCATGCACGGATCCATTTTTCGAGAGCCGCAGCCGGCCATGCCTGCTGCATCAGATCAAGCGGTGCTCGGGGCCATGCACCAACGAAATCGACTTCAACGAGTATTCGGTGCTGGTTCACGAAGCCAATGCATTCCTGTCCGGCCGCAGCAAGGCCGTGAAAGACGAGCTTGCCGGCGAGATGGAGAAGGCCTCGGCCGCGCTCGATTTCGAACGCGCCGCGATTTACCGCGACCGGCTGGCGGCGCTTTCAGCCATACAGGCGCACCAGGGTGTGAACCCGCGCGGGGTCGAGGAAGCCGACGTTTTTGCGCTCCACCAGCAGGGCGGTTTTGCCTGCGTCGAGGTGTTTTTCTTCCGCACTGGGCAGAACTGGGGCAACCGCGCCTACTTCCCCAAAGCGGATCGCTCGATCTCGCCAGGCGAAATCCTCGGCGCATTCCTCGCTCAGTTCTATGACGACAAGCCGTGCCCGCGGCTGATCCTGATCTCGCATGACATCGACGACCACGAACTGTTGGCGGAAGCGCTTAGCACCAAGAGCGGCCACAAGATTGAAGTTATCGTGCCGCGCCGCGGCGAGCGAAAAGATTTGATCGAGCACGCGCTCGCCAACGCGCGGGAGGCGCTGGGCCGAAAGCTCGCCGAGACCTCCACGCAGGAGAAGCTGCTGCGCCAACTCGCCGAGACATTTGGGTTGCCGCGGGTGCCGCGACGCATTGAGGTCTACGACAACAGTCACATCCAGGGTTCTAATGCGGTCGGCGCAATGATTGTCGCCGGCCCGGAGGGATTTCGTAAAAAAGAATACCGCAAGTTCAACATCCGCTCGACGGATCTTACTCCCGGCGACGACTTTGCCATGATGCGCGAGGTTCTCGGGCGCCGCTTCAAGCGGCTGGTGGCGGAAGCGCCCCGGCCCGCAGCCATCGCTGAACTCGCCCTGTTGGCAGGCGCAGCGACTTCAGAGCCGGTTCTGCCGCAAGAGGAGCTTGAAATCCTCCAGTCCCAGCCCGAAGCCGACGACCTTGAATCACCATGGCCCGATCTCGTGCTGATCGATGGCGGCCAGGGGCAGCTCAATGCCGCCCGCGACGTTTTGGCCCAGCACGGAGTCGAGGTACCGCTCGCCGCCATCGCCAAAGGACCGGATCGTGATGCCGGCCGCGAGACCTTCTTTCTTCCGGGGCGCGACTCGTTCAAGCTGCCGCCGCGCGATCCGGTGCTTTATTTTGTCGAGCGGCTTCGCGATGAGGCGCACCGCTTCGCGATCGGTTCGCATCGCGCCCGTCGCATGCGCGATCTGCGCGAGGCCGGCCTGCAGGAGATTGCCGGCATCGGGCCGACGCGAAAGCGCGCCTTGCTGCATCACTTCGGCACGCTCAAGGCGATCGAGCGCGCTTCGGTCACGGACCTGATGCAAGTCGATGGTATAAGCGCGGAAACCGCGCGGCGTATTTACGAATTTTTTCACGAGGGCGCTGCGTAATTGGGAGTTATGGCGTGATCGGAAGCCATGGCCAGCGTTTGGGCGCAGGCGTCCGGTGCGCGAGCCGCCAAGCAGGCATACCGGGCAGGGCCCTGTCAGCCGCGGCGCGGCGGCGTTAAGGTGCAGGCATGAATTCGACAACCACAACGACAGGCCGGCTGCCCAGGCGTCCGCTCGCGCTGCCTAACGTGCTGACCTATGGCCGCATCGTTTCGATACCGATCGTCGTCGGCTGCATGTTCGGGCAAAGCATTCTCGATGGTCCGCTGTGGCTGCGCTGGATCGCGCTCGCTTTTTTCATTGCCGCTGCCATCAGCGATTTCCTCGACGGCTATCTTGCCCGGATGTGGGATCAGCAATCCTCGCTTGGCCGCATGCTCGATCCGATCGCCGACAAGCTCCTGGTATCGTCGTGCCTGTTGATGCTTGCCGCCGAGGACACCATTCACGGCTGGTCGCTGTTCGCCGCGATCGTCATCCTCTGCCGCGAGATCCTGGTTTCGGGCCTGCGTGAATATCTTGCCGAGCTGCGCGTCAGCGTGCCGGTGACGCGGCTCGCCAAATGGAAGACAACGCTTCAGCTTATCGCTGTCGGGTTTTTGATTGCGGGCGACGCGGGCGACGCGGTCTTTCCACCGATCACGTATATCGGCATCTTGCTGTTGTGGCTCTCTGCCTCGCTGACCATCTATACCGGATGGGATTATCTGCAGGCGGGGCTGCAGCACCTGAGCCGGGAGGATGCGTGAAGCTGGTCTATTTCGCCTGGGTGCGTGAGCGCGTGGGCAAGGCGGACGAACAGATCGATCCACCCGCGGGAGTAACCACGGTCGGCGAACTGATGGCGTGGCTCGCGGCGCGCGACGAGCAATATGCCTACGCGTTCGAGAATGCCAAAGTGATCCGTGCCGCTATCGACCACCGGCATGTCCGTCCCGACGCACCGATAGCGGGCGCAGGCGAGATTGCGTTTTTCCCGCCGATGACGGGCGGCTGAAGCCATGGCATCGACCACGACCATCCGCCTGCAACGCGAAGCGTTCGATGTTGGCGAAGAAACCGCTGCGTTAGCGCGCGGGCGGACCGATATTGGCGCCGTCGTGACCTTTACCGGGGTCTGTCGCGCCGACGAGAACGGTGCGCCGATTGCGGCGCTGACACTTGAACACTATCCGGGCATGGCCGAGGCGGAGATCGCGCGCCACGTTGAAGAGGCGTATGCGCGCTGGCCGCTTCTCGGCGTGACCGTAATCCATCGCTATGGGCGAATTGAGCCGGGCGAGGTCATTGTGCTGGTCGCCACCGCCTCAAGCCATCGTCAGGCGGCGTTTTCGGCGGCGTCTTTCCTGATGGACTACCTGAAAACGCGAGCGCCGTTCTGGAAACAGGTAGAGGCGCCGACCGGCACGGCGTGGGTCGAAGCCAAGAGCGCTGACGATGCCGCGGCGGAGCGCTGGTCGCCGCTGCCGCGCGAAGCAGCGAAGTAGTTCGGCCATCAGACAATTTGTTGAATAGGTCCGCTGTCCGGCGTTGGCAGGGCGCGATGAGTTGGGTACCTATTCGGGAAGGAGATTCCCGATGGCGCGCAGCCCGACGAAAAGCGTAGGCATTCAGTCGGTCGAAGTTAGCGCCGCGCTGCTGCGGGCGCTCGCCGAAACGTCCGGGCCGATGACGCTCACCAGCCTCGCCAAGCAGGCGCGAATGAGCCTCAGCAAGGCGCACAAATATCTGGCCAGCTTCATTCGTATCGGGCTGGTCCGGCAGGACAGCGTTTCCGGCCGCTACATGCTGGGCCGCTTTGCCGCCGAGCTTGGCTTTGCCGCCATGCGCAATATCGACGTTGTGGAGATTGCCCAGGAGACGCTGGACTCGCTGCGCGACCGGCTCGACACGACGGCGGCGCTATCCGTTTGGGGTTCGCAGGGCCCGACCGTCGTGCGCAAGGCGCTCAATCTGCAGCCGGTATCGCTGCTGGTTCAGCTCGGCACGGTGACGCCATTGCTGACCTCCTCGACCGGCCGGGTGTTTGCCGCTTATCTTGATCGCCGCAAGACCAAATCAATGATCGACCGTGAACTGGCCGACCGCAAGGGTGCGGCGGCGCGCTCCGGCCTGCGCTCGATGGCTGATGTCGAAAAGCTGTTGGCCAAGGTCAAAAAGGACGGCATGGCGGTTGCCGTCGGCTTGATGCATCCGGGAGTCATCGGGATGAGTGCGCCAGTGTTCGACATCGATGGCGATGTTATTGCCACCGTCAACCTGGCGGGCATGGACGGCATCATGGACACGCGGCCGAACAGTGCTGCGCGCCGCGCTTTGCGCGCCGCCGCCGCGGATCTAAGTCATCAACTCGGCCGCAATTCGACCGATTGAAATCGGCTTGCGGAGAGTCCGGGGCTGGGACGGCTCAGGCTTCTCCGCGCTTTAGCTTCTCGAACGCTGCCTTGATCGCGGGCGCCAGGCAAACGATCTCCATCAGCGTCCCGATCGGATGATCGACGTCGAAATAAGCAAAGCGCGTTTCGCCGTTGCGTCCACTCTGAACCAGCTTGAACCCGCGGCCGGTCATGTCGGCAACGCCGGCATTGTAGTCGTCGGACAGGATGCCGAGATGATGGACGCCGCCCTTCGGATTTTGTTCCAGAAATTCGGAATAGGTGCTCGCGCCGGAGAGGGTCTGGATCAGCTCGATCTGCACGTCGCCGGCATAGCCGAAGGCGATGCTGTGGCGGAAATCGCCCGGCTTGCCGCGATAGGTCTGCTCCTGGCCCTGGATGTCCTCCTTGACCAGGAAGTTCGGCACGCCGAGCTTCTCCTTGAAGAAGCGTACCGACGCGTGGATATCGGGCACCACATAGCCGATCTGAAAGACATTGCCGGCCAGCGTCTGGGCCAGTTGCATTGTTTTTGCCTCCCGTTGATTTCCCGAAGTGTAGAGTGCCAGGTCAAGTTTCTCAATAGTAAAGTACTTTCCAATTGTCCGAGCGCCGTCAGATCGTGCCCAAATAGGACTGCCGGATAATGTCTGACTGCAACAAGCGTTCGCCCGAGCCCTCGGCCGCGATCGATCCCCGCTCCAACACGTAGCTGTAGCTGGCGACCCGCATCGCCTGGCGGACATTCTGCTCGACCAGCAGAACGGAAATTCCCGACGCGTTGATGTCGCGGACGATTTTGAACAGTTCGGCGACGATCTTCGGCGCCAGGCCGAGCGAAGGCTCGTCGAGCATCAATAGCCTCGGTGCACTGACCAGCGCCCGGCCGATGGCCAGCATCTGCTGCTCGCCGCCGCTCATGGTTCCGGCAAACTGCCGCCGGCGCTCGGCAAGGCGTGGAAACAGCTGCATGACCGTGTCGATGCGGCGGCGGCGGTCGCCGCGGCCAACAAGGAAGCCGCCAAGCTCGATATTTTCTTCGACCGTCATATCCGGAAACAAATGCCGGCCTTCGGGCACCAGCGCGAGGCCCTTTGCCACCCGATCCGATACCGAGGCGCGGGTAATGTCCTCGCCGTTGAATTCGACGGCGCCGCAATTGGCGATGACGCCGGCGATTGCCTTCAGGAGCGTGGTCTTGCCGGCCCCGTTTGCGCCGACCAGAACAGTCAGCGAGCCCGGCTCGACCGCGAGGTTGACGCCATGGACCACCGTGAGACCATCGTAGCCGGCACTCAATTGCGTGACCTTCAGCACGGTCTACTCCGCACTCGTTTCGCCGAGATAAGCGTCGATCACGCCGCGATCTTGCGCGACCTCGGCAGGCGGGCCGTCGGCAAGCACCTCGCCGTGGTGCAATACCATCACCCGGTCTACCGCACGCATCAGGGTGCTGACGTTGTGCTCGATCCAGATGACCGAAATATTCCGTTCACGGCGAATGGCTTGGATCAAAGACGCCATCGCTTCCGCTTCGCTCTGCGTCAGACCGGCTGCCACCTCATCGAGCAGCAAAAGGCGGGGATTGGTGGCGAGCGCCATGGCAACTTCCAGGAGCCGCTGCCGGGTCGGCGGTAAGCTGCCGGCCGCCACCTGCGCCTGTTCGATGAGCCCAAGACGCGCCATCAGGCCGTCGGTCTCAGCCCGCGCATCGGCCGCGCGGCCGCCGCGGCGCCACCGAAACCGCAGGCCGAAGTGCACGTTTTCCCGGACCGTCAGATTGCGGAACACCCGCGCGGTTTGAAAAGTGCGGGCGATGCCCAGGCGATTGAAGACATGCGCCGGCCGCCCGGTCAGTTCGTCGCCGTCGAAGCTGATGGTGCCTGCGGTCGGCGCGGCGATTCCGCTCATAATGTTGAAGAGCGTGGTCTTGCCGGCGCCGTTTGGGCCGATAATGCCGACGAGCTCGGATGGAGTGACCTTGAAGCTCACGTGCGACAGCGCCGAGATGCCGCCAAAGCGGATCGTCAGGTCGCTCAGCTGGACCAGCGCGTCAGGCATGCTTGCCGCTCGCCCCCCGGAGCGCGCGCACCCGGTTTGAATTGAAGATGCTCACGAGGCCGTTAGGGATATACAGCACCGACAAGATCAGGAGCACGCCAAGCAGGATCAGGTAGTAGTTGGCGAAGTTGAGCCGCAGCGTTTCCTGCAATAGCCCGAACACGGCCGCGCCGAGGATCGGACCGATCAGCCGCGTCGGGCCGCCGATCGTGGCGACCAGCACGGTCTGAAATACGATGAACGGGTTGAATACGATCTGCGGCTCGATGTAGGTCCAGCGCACCGACATTGCCGCGCCGATCGCGCCGGGAATGAGCGCGCTCAGGCAAAATCCCGCGATCTTCGCGTTCCTGACATTGAGGCCGAGCGTCGACGCGCGGCCTTCATCGCTGCCGATCGCGCGCAAGGCGGCACCGAAATCGCTTCGGGCGACCAGCCAGTAGAGGGCCGCGGCGAGCACCGCCAGCGCCAACACGGTCCAATAGATCACGGACAGCGGCGGCGCGCCCATCATCAGCCGTCCGACCGTGCCGAACTCGGACTTCTCGATATACATGATCAGGTTTTTCAGGAGTTCGCTGATCCCGAAGGTCAGGATCGCGAAATAGGTACCGCGCAAATGCAGCACGCACAGGCCCAGCACCAGCGCCAGCAGCGCGGCGACCAGCGCGCCTGCGGCAATCACGAAGGGCCAGGACCACGAGCCCAGCAGGATGGCGCAGGTGTAGGCGCCGATGCCGAAAAACGCCGACGTCGACAGTGCAACGTAACCGGTCGTGCCGCTGAACATCGACCAGCTCAGCGCCAGACCTGCATACATCGCGATCGACAGCGTCAACGACAACGCGAAGGTCGACGCGACCAGCGGCAACACCGCAAGGCAGGCGATCAGCACCGCGCTCAACATCAAGGCTGCTCTCATCGTGCGAACAGGCCTCTCGGGCGCAACAGCAGAACCAGGACGAACACCGAGTATGACAACAGGATCTTCAGCGACGGGTCGGTGAAGTAGACGCCGAAGCTTTCGACCAGCCCAAGAAGAACGCCGCCGATCATGCTGCCGGTGAGGCTGCCGAGACCGCCGAGCGTGATGACGATGAGCGCGGTGATCAGATACGGCGTGCCCATATCCGGCGATATCAGATAAATCATCGACAATAGCGAGCCGGAAAGCCCGGCGAGCGCCAGCCCAAGCCCGAAGCACAGCGGATGCAGGGTTCCGGTGTTGATGCCGACCAGCATGGCGCCGAGCGGCGCCTGGACCATGCCGCGAACGGCGCGGCCGAGCAGCGTGAAGCGCAGGCCGAGAATCAAGCCAGCGCTGAACAGGATGGCGAGCAGCAGGACCAGCAGCCGGTTGGCGGTGAATATGACGCCGCCGAAATGCAGGCTGTTGGTCATGAAGTCATAGCCGTGGAGGTCGGCGCCCCAGATCAGCACCGCGGCGTTCTGCAGGATGAACAGCAGGCCGAAGCCGACGATCAGACTCTTTTCCTCCATCACATCGAGGTTCGGGGAGATCGCCGACAGGCGGCGGAAAATTGTGGCGTGCAGCAGAAGGCCCAGCGCGAACATCGCGGCCGCCGAAACCGGAAGAAACCACAACGGGCTGGCGCCGGTTGCGACTTTGAGCGTGTAGGTGATGAAGGCGCCGATCATCAGAAACTCGCCATGGGCGATGTTCAGGATGCGCAGCATGCCGTATTGCAGGTTCAGCCCCATCGCGATGATGGCGTAGAGGCCGCCGAGCAGCAGGCCGTTCACGACAAGGTCGGCAAACAGCGAGGGAGAAGCGAATAGGGCCGCCATGCCTCGCCGCGCCTTTTTGCTCTGTTCGGAGAAGATTCTTGGTCGCTCGACGCCAAGCCGCGATCCGCCGATGAACGGCGGATCGCGCTCTGGTTAGTCCTTATACGCTTGCGCGATCCGATTTCGCGAAAGCGGAATTATTTCCACTCGGGTTTCGGGTAAAGCGGCGGCTTGGTCGCGCGTGCAGGCGGCCATATCAGTTCGTAACTGCCGCTTTGCCACTGACTGACCGTGCCGCTGTCGCGCGCCAGCATGCCGTCTTTATAGGATATCTTGCCGAGCAGCGTCGTGAATTCGTGCGAAGCGATGTAGTCGCGGATCGCCTTGCGATCGAGCCCGGCGTTTTCTACCGCCTCCTGCAGAACCTGCAAGCTCGACCAGACAAACCCGGTGGTGTCGCGGTCAGGTTCCTTGTTGAAGCGCTTCATGTAGGCGTCGCGGTAGTTCTGCTGCATCGGGCCCTCGCTCGGGGTCCAGGTGCCGAAACCAATCATGCCGTCCGCTGCGTTGCCGAAGCGTTGCTTGAAGAACGGAAACGCCGGGCCGATGGCGACGTAGAACAGCTTCGGATTAAAGCCGATCTCCTTTGTCTGCGTCGTCATCAGGAAGCTTTCGGCGGGATAGGTCAGGCCGACAAGGGCGTCAGGTGCCTTGGCCTTGAAATCCTTGAGCACGACCGAAAGATCTTTGGTGTTCGCCGGGAAGCTCTTTTCTCCGACCATGGTGATGCCGCGCTCCTTAAGCATCGGCACCATCAGGTTATAGCGCTCGAGACCGAACAGATCGTCCATGTAGCCGATGGCGACGGTCTTGACGTGCTGCGCAGCCATCAGATCGACCAGCGCTCTGGTCGATTGCTCGGACGTCCAGGACGCACCGAAGAAGTAGGGCATCTTCATGTCGAGCAGCTTCTTCGGGCTGCCGGTGGTCGACAGAAACGGATAGCCGTATTTGTTCGCCAGCGGCCCGACGGCAAACGCGAAGTTCGATCCCCAAGGCGGCAGGATCAGATCGACCTTGTCGTCGGCCATGAGCTTCTCGTAGGTGCGCACCGACGTCTCGACGTCGCTCTGGTCGTCGTAGCCGATCAGCTCGATTTTGCGCTTTTGTCCTTTGACGTTGAGTCCGCCGGCGGCATTGGCTTGCTCCGACCACAAGGTGTAGTTAGCTTCGACGCTGCCTTGCGCCGCGACTGCGTTCGGTCCGGTGCGTGCCATCGAGTAGCCGATGCGGATCGGAGCATCTTCGGCGCGGAGCGGCGGGGCGGTGAGCGTCAGCAGCAAAACGAGGCCGCTGCCGAGAGCGAGGATTTGCGACCAGATAAGTGATGCCGCACGGGGGGCGAGCGTGGACATTTCGAATTCCTCCCTTGGAAATAAGTTTCTTGAACGAAGACTAGACACTTCGGGCAGCAAGTTCAATGGACCGCGCGAGTCGGGTCGGGTCCGACGTGTGACCTTTCGGCGCGGCCAGCATCGCGCCAGCCGCATAGCGTGGCCGACTTGCAAAAAACGAGATCCCCGAGCTCGGCATCGCCGGCCCGGGTTGCAACGCGGTGTACTCGGCGCAATCAGCGTGAAGCCGGCACCTGCCACTTGTCGTAATAGAGTTCGTCGACGTTCACAGTCCGGCCATGGCCACGCGCGGGGCCGCGGGGCAGCTTGTCCGCCCCCTTGAAGCCTTTCTCGCAGTAGAGCTCGATCAGGTTGCCCGAGGGATCGCGGAAGAACATCAGCGCCTCGACACCCATGCGGGTCCAGAAAATCGTGCTCGGTATGCCGCAGCGCTTTAGCCATTCCTTCATTTGCAACAATTCCTCGCCGCCGGCATGGAACGCAAAATGCGGATATTCGGCGCTGCGTTCAACGTAGGAGCAACCCTCGGCGCCGATGCCGATGGCCGCGTCGGCAACCTGGATCGAAGCAAAGAACGGTTCCTTGACCCGAACCCTGCCGCCCATCACCTCGGTGTAGAAACGAATGCCTTCCTCAAGATCGCGGCACGGAATGCTGACGTGATGGAAGGACTCGAACTTTGGCGGCGCATCGACGCCGGCAGTCTTGGTGGCGCTCTCGGACATGTATTCCTCCATAGGAAATCGCTTTATT
This sequence comes from uncultured Alphaproteobacteria bacterium, assembly GCA_963844545.1. Classification (GTDB taxonomy): domain Bacteria; phylum Pseudomonadota; class Alphaproteobacteria; order Rhizobiales; family Xanthobacteraceae; genus BOG-931. The sequence goes on from CAWJOX010000007.1 coordinate 35,721, forward strand.
TTGGCAGTCTGGGCCAGCGCGGCCGAATTTTCAAGGGCCGCCGGTAGGGCAGTGGGTGTGAGGCGTCGCTTGTGTCAAGTTCCACGCGGCAGCCGTCGCACCAGTTTATAAGTTTATGCCGGCCGGCCGCCACGGTCGATCTGCCTCAGAATGGATTTGGCCACGATCATCCCGATGCGCCTGTGCTGGAACCGCCTGTTTGCGACGCGCCGGCCGCGTCAATTGGGATATGGTGCGCGCCGCCATGAGCGAGCCATCCTGACCAGCTATGCCCGATCTCGATGCCGTCATAATCGGAGCCGGTCACAACGGGCTCGTTTGCGCGGCCTATCTCGGCATGGCGGGACTGCGCGTGCGCCTGGTTGAGCGGCGCGGCGTGGTCGGGGGCGCAGCCGTCACGGAGGAATTCCATCCCGGCTTTCGCAACTCGACGGCGGCCTACACCGTGAGTTTGCTGCAGCCGAAGGTCATCCGCGACCTCAACTTGCACCAGCACGGTCTGCGTATTGTCGAACGCCGCGCGCAGAATTTTCTGCCGCTGCCGGACGGGCGCTACCTCCTTACCGGTGAGGGACGCACCGAGCGCGAAATCGCAAAATTTAGCACTGCGGACGCTGCCCGCTATCCGGCCTATCAAGCCGAGATCGGTCGTTTCGCGGGGGTCTTGCGCGATCTTGTGCTCAAGGCGCCGCCCAACGTGAGGATGGACAGTTTCGGCGACGCCGCGCGCGAGCTCGGCAAGCTCGCCGCGATCGGCAAGCGGCTGTGGCAGGAGGACAGCCTCAAGTCGGCGTTACGCCTGTTCCGCCAATCGGCCGGCGAGGCGCTGGACCGCTGGTTCGAGTCCGATCCGATCAAGGCTGTGCTTGGTTTCGACGCGGTCGTGGGCAACCTGGCTAGTCCGTACACGCCGGGCTCGGCCTACGTGTTGCTGCATCACACTTTCGGCGAAGTGAACGGCAAGCCGGGCGTATGGGGCCACGCGATCGGCGGCATGGGCGCCATCACCCAGGCGATGGCGAAGGCCGCCGCCGAGCACGGCGTCGACATTGCTGTGGGTGCGGCCGTGCGCGAAGTCATCATCGAGCGCGGCCGCGCCGCAGGAATTGTGCTAGAGGACGGAACGCCAATCCGGGCGCGCTCAGTCATTGCCAACGTCAATCCGAAACGTCTCTTTCAGACTCTGGTCCCGCGCGAGGCCGTTCCGCGGGCGATGGCGGAGCGCATGAAGGCCTGGAAGGCCGGCTCCGGGACGTTCCGGATGAATGTCGCCCTGTCGAAGCTACCGACCTTCACCGCGCTGCCCGAAATCGGCGACCACCACACCGCCGGCATCATCCTGGCGCCAAGCCTGTCCTATATGGATCAGGCCTACCGCGATTGCGTGCAACACGGCTGGAGCCGCAGGCCCATCGTCGAAATGCTGATTCCGTCGGTGCTCGACGACAGTCTGGCCCCGCGTGGCGCGCACGTTGCGAGCCTGTTCTGCCAGCACGTCACGCCGCAATTCGCCGACGGCTCATCGTGGGATCAGCACCGCGATACCGTCGCCGATCTGATGATCGATACCGTCGAATCCTATGCGCCTGGTTTCCGGGAAAGCGTGATCGCGAGGCAAAGCCTTTCGCCACTGGATCTGGAGAGAATTTTCGGCCTGCCGAACGGTGACATCTTCCATGGGGCGCTGACGCTTGATCAGCTGTTTTCGGCGCGCCCGATGCTCGGCTACGCCGACTACCGCATGCCGGTTGCGGGCCTCTATCTCTGCGGCTCTGGCGCTCATCCCGGCGGCGGCGTGACCGGCGCGCCGGGGCACAATGCGGCGCAGGCGGTGATCGCCGATCTCTTGCGAAAGTGAATGCCTGTCGGTTATCTGGGGATTGTTGGATGACATCACGCGAATCTGCCGCTAATCGCAAGCAATGCCTTCACGGTTCTATCGTATCGGCCGCTCGACGACAGGGCTCGGCCTGTTTGCCACCAAACCGGTCAAACGAGGCGCGTATATCGCGACCTATCGCGGCCGGATCATAACCACCAAGGAGGCCGACCGGCGCGAGGCGCGCGGCGCCCGCTACATGTTCGAATTGAACAGCCGCTGGACCATCGACGGCTCGCCGCGATGGAACATCGCCCGCTACATCAACCATTCATGCCGGCCGAATGCGAAGCCGGTGGGCCGCAACGGCGGCATCGTCATCGTCGCCGAGCGCCCGATCGAGCCGGGGGAGGAGATTACGTACAGCTACGGCAAGGAGTATCTGGAATATTTCCTGAGCAACGGCGGCTGCCGCTGTGCGGCTTGCCGGGCAAAGGCCGCGCGCCGCCGGCGCAAGGCGCGCCTCGCGAGGGCGGCGAAGGCTTCAGGTAAAACGCGCCGCAAGAAGACTGCTCGCCGCGGCTGACTTATTCTGCGGCGATCTGCGCGGCCTCGGCTCGGAGCTTCGGATTGAGTTCGCAGGCTTCTTCCCAGCTCAGCACGTTGAGCGATTTGACGAACTTGCCGACCCCGTCGACCTGGGCGCAGAACAGGCCAAGCTCGAGAATCTCTTCGTCGCTGAAGTGTCTGCCGAGTTCGGCGTAGACCTCGTCCTTGTCGATGGCATGCTCGCCCTGCTTGAACAGATCGGCGTAGTGCAGTGCCGCCTTCTCGCGCGCAGTGAAATATTTGCTGCCGGCATAATCGAACAGATCGTCGATCATGGCTTCGGTCAGTCCCTCCGTTTTGGCGACGTTCGACCGAACCGTCGAGCAATAGCCGCACTGGTGCGCCACCGAAATCTTGATGCGGCACATTTCCTTGAGCTTGTGCGGTAGCAGGCCCTGGTAGAGCAGCGCGTTCCAGTATTCGACCCAGGCGGTGCCGAGTTTGCTTCGCGTCATCAGGCTGACGACGCGCGGATCGGGGGCGCCGGTGCGCTTGGCCGATTCAATCAGTTCGCGGGTATGCGGGGTCTTTTCGTTCTCTTCGATGTAACGGAGTCTGGGCATTGTTTCCTCCTTGTGCTTGACTCAACAGTCAGTTCAGTTTTCTCAGCCAAACTTTGTTGTCGTGGAAAGCCGCGCCGCCGAACGGCGCCACCGGGTCGGCCCCGGTCAGGGTGTTGATGCCGCGGCCGTCGGCGTAAGCGGAATTAGGCCAGAGCGATTCCGCAATCAGCACGCCACGGCGGACACCGTCGAACAGCCGCGCGTGCAGCCGCACCTTGCCGCGGCGATTGCCGAGCACGACCTCCTCGCCGTTGCCGACCGCGAGGGCGGCGGCGTCTTCGGGGTGGATCATGACTTCAGGCCGCCGCTCGCCGGCGAGCGACGTTGGCGTTTCGGTGAAGCTCGAATTGAGAAAGCCGCGCGCCGGCGAGGTCGCGAGGCGGAACGGATGTTCGGGCTCGGCTTCCTCGATTACGTCCCAATGGTCGGGCAGCTTTGGAATTGACGGTGGCGCGTGCTTGCGATGCCAGCGCCGCAACGGCACCGTCGGCCAGTCGGGCTTGAAGCGGAATTTGCCGTCGGGATAGGCAAAGCCGTTGAGATAATGCGCAGTGGCAAAGTCCGGCTGGCAATCGATCCAGCGGTTGGCTTCGAGATCCACCAGCGTGCCCCAGCCGGATTTCTGCAGCGTCGCATCGATCAACTCGCGCGGCGTCATGTCGAAGCCGGGATGCTCGGCGCCGAGCCGCTTGGCCAGGCCGCAAATCACTTCATGGTTCGATCGGCATTCGCCGGGCGGCTCGATCAGCTTCGGCCCAAGCAGAATGTATTGGCTGCCCCCCGCCGTATAGAAGTCGTCGTGCTCAACGAACATGGTGGCGGGCAGTACGACGTCGGCCATCTTGGCGGTGTCTGTCATGAACTGCTCGTGCACGCAGACGAACAGATCGTCGCGGGCAAAGCCGCGCTTGACCGGTTCCTGATCGGGGGCGACCGAAACCGGATTGGTGTTCTGAATGAGCATCGCGGTGACCGGCGGGCCGCCGAGTAGAGCGTCGTCGTCGCCGGTCAGGATGGCGCCGATGCGCGACTGGTCGAGCATGCGGATCGATGCATCGCGCACGTCGGTGCCCTCGATCAGCGTGGCGTCAAGGTGAAAGATAGCGCCGTTGTTGTGGAAGGCGCCGCCGCCCTCGTAGCGCCAGGCGCCGATGACGGCCGCGATACAGCTTGCCGCATGCATGTTGAGTGCGCCGTTGCGCGAGCGCGAAAATCCATAGCCGAGCCGGAAGTAGGCGCGCTTATTTTCACCGACGAGGCGGGCGAAGGCTTCGATGATTTCCACCGGCGCGCCGGTGATCCGCGACGCCCATTGCGGGTCTCGCGCTCGCAAATGCTCGGCGAGCTCGTGCGGCGCATCGGTGTAGCGCTCGAGGTAATCCCAATCGGCCTTGTTGTCGCGGAACAGGCAGTGCATCACCGCGCAAGCGAGCGCGCCATCGGTGCCGGGCCGGATCAGCACCGGCAGATCGGCCTGCCGCATGGTGCCGTTCATGTACACGTCGACCGCGACGATCTTGGCGCCGCGCGCCTTCCGGGCGCGGGTCGCATGGGTCATGACGTTGATCTGGGTGTTGACGGCGTTGGTGCCCCAGATCACCACCAGATCGGACTTCGCCATTTCGCGCGGATCGGTGCCGGCGAGCTTTCCGGTGCCGGCGATGAAGCCGGTCCATGCCGGATTGACGCAGATGGTCGAGAAAAAGCCGGAATAGTTCTTGGCATGCCGCAGCCGGTGGATGCCGTCGCGCATCACGTAGCCCATCGTGCCGGCGTAGAGGTACGGCCAGACTGTCTCGGAGCCGTGCTTCGCTTCAGCGCGGAGGAATTGTTCGGCGACGAGATCGAGCGCATCGTCCCAGGAGATCGGCGCGAATTCGCCGCTGCCTTTGGCGCCGACGCGGCGCAGCGGCTGCTTCAGGCGGTCCGGATGATGCACGCGTTCGGCGTAGCGCGCGACCTTGGCGCAGATCACGCCGGCGGTATATCCGTTGTCCGCAGCGCCGCGGACGCGGCCGATCGCGTCCCTGCCGAAGACCTCGACCTCGAGCGCGCAGGTCGACGGACAGTCGTGCGGGCAGGCCGAAGCCAGGATTTTGGGGCGGAGAGCCTGATTCATTGCAACACCAACCTACCGCTTCCACGCGGCGCCGAACAGTCCGCATCCGGCAGACCAGGTGCGCCCAGTCGGATGTCACGAGCCCCGCCAATGGCGGCGACCGCCGGCGAAGCAAGCCTATGCGGCGGCGGCTTTGCCCTTCGGCTGCACCTCGGCGGTGTAGTCGGCCATCAATTGCTGGGTGATGCGGCCGGGCGTGAACGACCAGTCGGCGATTTGCGAAACCGGGGTCACCTCGGCTGCCGTGCCGGTAATGAAGCACTCGGAGAAATCCGCGAGCTCCTCCGGCATGATGCGGCGTTCGATCACCTCGATGTTGTGGCGGTGCGCCAGCGCCATGGCGGTCGCGCGCGTAATGCCGGCAAGGAAACAATCGGCGGTCGGCGTGTGGATCTTGCCGTCCTTGATGAAGAAGATGTTGGCGCCGGTGCATTCGGCGACGCGGCCCAGCCAGTCGAGCATCATCGCGTCGGCGAAGCCGCGCCGCTCGGCGCGATGTTTAGAGATGGTGCAGATCGCATAGAGGCCGGCTGCTTTGGCCAGCGCCGGCGCGGTCCTCGGATCCGGACGCCGATATTCGGCGAGGTCTAGCCGAAGGCCCTTCAATCGCTGCGCCGGGTCGAAATAGCTAGGCCATTCCCAGGTCGCGACCGCGAGGTGAATCTTGTTGTTCTGCGCCGAGACGCCAAGCTGTTCGGAGCCGCGCCAGGCGATCGCTCGCACATAGGCTTCGGTCTGATTGTTTCGTTCCAGCACGACGCGCTTGGCCGCATCGATCTCCGCAACGCTGTAGGGGATTTCGAAATCCATCAGTTGCGCCGAACGCTTGAGCCGCTCGGAATGCTCGGTACCCTTGAAAATCTCGCCGCCATAGGCGCGTTCGCCCTCGAACACGGTGCTCGCGTAATGCAGGCCGTGGGTCAGCACGCTGATCTTGCAATCGGCGGTGGGAATGAGTTTGCCGTCGAACCAGATCAGGTCGGAACGTTGGTCGAAGGGCACTGCCATGACCCTGCCTCCCTCGGCATGGATGGCCCGGTCCGTGCCAGAATTCTGCTGCGCATCATGGGCCTTTGCGCTCGGCCAAGACTTTTGCGTTGGGAGCGAACTCCCAGTAAGGTCTGGTTCACCCTAAAAGAGCGCGCTTTGACGCTCGGGCAATCTCGCGCTTCAGCTCAACGGGGCACGATGTTGCCAAGTCATTGCGCTTTTGGGGGTAACAATCAAACCGAATTATGTCAATATGACTGACATAATGACATGACCTAATCACTTGGCTGACATAATGGCCGACATCAGTCTAACCGCGCCGAGCAAAGCCGGCCCCGCCGCCGAGCCGCTCGATACCACGGCCAAAACGCCGGAGCCGTACTGGGATCTCATCGAACTCCTGTTCTTCGCCTACCGCGACTTTGTCGGCGACCCGGACCAGGTTCTGGAAAAGCTCAACTTTGGGCGGGCCCATCACCGCGTCCTGCACTTCGTCAACCGCAACCCTGGTATGAAAGTTGCCGAGCTGCTCGACGTTCTCAAGATCACCAAACAATCCTTGGGACGGGTGCTCAAGCAGCTGATCGATGAAGGCTACGTCGTGCAAAAGGCCGGTCCTGACGATCGCCGCCAACGCCTCCTCTACGCCAGCCCCGCCGGCTCGGCGCTGGCGATGAAGCTTGCAGGCCTGCAGACCGAACGCATCGGACGCGTGCTGGATGAGCTTGGACCACAGGCTCGCGAGACCGCGCACCGCTTTCTCGCCGGCATGATCGACGCCGAAGACCGCGAACGCGTGCTGCGTCTGATTGCCAACGCTGACCGGATGCGATCGAACGGTCGAGACGTAGTTTCATGACGACGTTCGCCGCGAACCCGGCCGACGACGCGCCCCACCTGCTCGTTGTTGACGACGATCGCCGCATCCGCGTTCTGCTGTCGCGTTTTCTGGTCGGGGAGGGCTATCGGGTCACCACTGCGGAGTCCTCGCGCGAGGCCAGAGCCAAGCTCGAAGGGCTTAACTTCGATCTCCTCATCCTTGACGTCATGATGCCCGGCGAAAACGGCTTCGATCTGGCGAGCGCGATCCGCGCCGGATCGGCGGTGCCGATCCTGATGCTCACGGCGCGTGACGAGAAAGAGAGCCGCATTAAGGGCCTCGAAATCGGCGCCGACGATTATCTCGCCAAACCGTTCGAGCCCCGCGAGTTATCGCTGCGCGTTGCCAGCATCCTCCGTCGCGTTCGGCCACCGAGCGCCGCGGCACCTGAATCCGTGCGCTTTGGACCGTTTGTCTTCCATCTCGCCCGCGGCGAATTGCGCCGGGGTGACGAGGTGATCCGCCTCACCGATCGTGAGCGCGAGATGCTCCGGGTACTGTCCACGAGCGTCGGCGAGACGGTCCTGCGGCAGGCGCTTGCCGGCAACGGCGAGAGCGTCAGCGAGCGCACCGTCGACGTGCAGGTCAACCGGTTGCGCCGCAAGGTCGAAACCGATCCGGCCAACCCGTTGTTCGTTCAGACCGTCCGCGGCGTCGGCTACCGGCTAGTGGCCGCGCCATGAGCAGCTCAATGACGAGCCTCGAGGGCGGCGCCGGACGATTGCGCAGCGCGGCAAGTCACCTCTTGGCTGCCGCCAACGTTGCCGCCACCACCGCGGGCGCGATAGCGACCCCGATCACTGGCCCGTGGGATCGCTTCGCCCAGTGGCTCAAGCTCGCGATGCCGAAAGGGCTGTATGCCCGCGCGCTGCTCATCATCATCGTGCCCATGGTGGTGGTTCAGTCGGTGGTCGCGTTCATGTTCGTTGAGCGTCAGTGGAACCTGGTGAACTACTACCTTGCATCGGCGGTGACGCGCGAGATCGCGACGCTGATCGACGTCTACAAGAGCTATCCGCAGGGCGCCGACCGCACCCAGCTCCGCCGCATCGCTCAGGACCGGCTTGAACTCGTGGTCGATTTTCTCCCCGAGACGCAATTGCCGCCGCCCGGGCCGAAACCGTTCTTCTCGCAGCTTGACGCCGCGCTGTCGGATGAAATCCGTAAGATCGGGCTGCCGTTCTGGATCGACACGCTCGGGCGTTCTTCGATCGTCGAAATCCGCATCCAACTCGACAACACGATCATGCGCATATTTGCGCGGCGCGCTGACGTCTACGACGCCAATTCCTGGATCTTCCTGCTGTGGATGGTGGCGACGTCGCTGATTGTGCTCGGCATCGCCATTCTGTTTCTCCGCAATCAGATCCGGCCGATCCTGCGGTTGGCCGACGCGGCCGAGGCGTTCGGTAAGGGCCGTGAGGCGTCAAACTTCCGTCCGCGCGGCGCCCGCGAAGTCCGGCGTGCGGCGGCGGCGTTCCTGGAAATGAAAATGCGCATCGAGCGTGCCATCGAGCAGCGCACCACCATGCTCGCCGGCGTGTCGCACGATCTGCGCACCATCCTCACGCGGTTCAAGCTCGAGCTCGCACTCCTCGGCGAGAGTCCCGAAGTCGAGGCGATCAAGAAGGACGTCGATGAAATGGCGGGCATGCTCGAGGCCTACCTCGCATTTGCGCGCGGGGATTTGGGCGAGCAGTCGGCGCCGACCGACATCGCCGCCATGCTGGAAGAGCTCAAGGTCGATGCCGAGCGCCACGGGCATCGGGCGACCGCGGCTTTCCACGGCCAATCCGAAGTCACGGTGCGGCCGGCGGCGTTCAAACGCTGTCTCGCCAATCTCGTTTCCAATGCCGGGCGGTTTGCCTCAACCGTCTCGATCACCGGCCACCGCGATCATCGCTGGCTGACGGTGACGGTGGATGATGACGGTCCCGGCATCCCGGCGTCGCTGCGCGAGGACGTATTCAAGCCGTTCCTGCGGCTCGACGATGCGCGCAATCAGGACGAAGGCGGCACCGGGCTCGGTCTCGCCATCGCCCGCGACATCGCGAGGTCGCACGGCGGCGACATCGTGCTTGGCGATGCGCCGATCGGCGGCTTGCGGGCTACCGTTCGCGTGCCGGTGTAATCGACGCTCTTACTTGCCTACTTGCGCTGCAAATCCGCCGCCGCGCGCGCGATGATTTCAACGAGCTGCGCTTCGAGGCCCACGTCGCCTTCGAGGCGCTTGCTGACGGTGTCGCGCAAGTGTGCCAGTGCCGCATCAACCAGCGGCGGCAGTGAGCGGCGGCGGTCACGCTCGTCATCCGCGGCGCGCCGCATGCGCGTCGTACGTTCGCCAACAGCGCTCAGGCGGGCGAGCACGATGTCGGCAATCGGCCGATTGGCGGCGAGGTAAGCGCGGCCTTCGTCGGTGATGGTGTAGAGCCTTTTGATGCCCTCTGACGCGACGGTCACGTAACCCGCTTCCTCAAGATAGGTCAGCGTCGGATAGACTGTGCCGGGACTCGGGCTGTACCAATCCGCGGTTTTTTCTTCCACCAGCTTGATGATTTCGTAGCCGTGGCGTGGCGCCTCGGCGATGAAAGCCAGTGCGATCAGCCGCAGATCGCCCTGCGCCAGCATGCGTCCGGCGCGGATATCGTCCGGCCCCATGCTGTCCGATCCGCCATAACCGTGACGGCCGCTGTAGCCATGGCTGCGGTGGCGGCCGCCGCGATGGCGGCTTCCGCAATGTCCTTCGCTTCGTGATTCGCAATGTCCGTGCATATTTTGTCTCCTAGTTAAGATATATCGTTCGATAGAACATAATAAGATGTAACGCAAGATATATCTTTCTGATTAGTTGACGATGATATAGCCCTTCCAGTATATTCGTCTACGAATAATCGCAGTGGGCTATCGCAATGACGCGTCGCTCCCATCCCTCAAATCCGCTGGCTTTGGCGGTGCTCGCTTTGCTGTTCGAGCGGCCGATGCATCCGTACGAGATGGGCGTGCTGCTGAAGCAGCGCCGCAAAGAGGAAAGCATCAAATTTCGCTACGGCTCGCTTTACACGGTGATCGATCTGCTGCTGCAGCGCGGCTACATCGCGGCGCGCGAAACCGCGCGCGAGGGCAGGAGGCCAGAGCGCACGGTCTATGAGATCACGCCATCCGGGCTCGACGAGTTGCACGCCTGGATGGTCGATCTCATTGGCAAGCCGGGTAAGGAATATCCGCAGTTTGAAGCGGCGCTATGTTTGCTGCCGGTTCTCCCGCCCGACGAGGCGCTGGCGCTGTTGCGCCGCCGGCTCGAACTGATTGAAGACGACGCGGGCGTGCTGGCGCGCCAAATCGAACAAGTCAGTCTCGCGAATTTCCCTGCGCTGTTTCTCATCGAAAGCGAATACCGGCTGGCGATGCTGCGCGCTGAACTGCAATTCGTCGCCGAACTCATTCGACGGATCGAAAGCGGCTGGGGCCCGCTCGATCTGTGGCGCGGATTTCACCAGGACCGCGAGGCGACCATCGCCGAATTCTACAAGCAATATGGAGACGCGCCGATGACTTAGCGACGCAGCATAAGCAGCCCCGACGATGCTGGAACATCGCCGGGGCCCGAACCCAAAACCGACCGCGCGGAGCGCGCTGGCTTCAGGCACGCAAAGTCAAGTTACCAGCCGAATCTCCGCGAGAACAGTCGCCGCCGATGCGGCGAGAAACTCGTTATTTGAAAGGAGAACATCATGATCGTGCGAACGGAGCGGCATCCGAACACCGTTACGTCCGGCAAGGCAGTACGGGGCCACAAGGGCGTCGGCATGAAAGGCTTCATCGCTTCCTGGTATGCGCGGCAAACCGCCAAGGATATGGATCGATTCAAGAGCCTTGCGCGTCGGCTGGCGTCGCAGATCGGGCGCGACTCGCGCGTGCTCGAAATCGCACCAGGACCCGGCTATCTCGCGATCGAATTGGCGAAGCTTACCCGCTGCCGCATGGTCGGAGTGGATATCAGCCGCACCTTCGTGCGTATCGCGAGCGAAAACGCCGAGAAAGCCGGCGCCGACGTTGCCTTTGACGAGGGCGACGCCGCCGATCTCGATCTGCCTTCCGGCGTGTTCGATTTCGTCGTCTGCTGCGCGGCGTTCAAGAACTTCGCCCGGCCGCTTGCGGCGCTCGACGAAATGCACCGCGTGCTGAAGCCGGGAGGCACGGCGTTGATCATCGATCTGCGCAAGGATTTTTCGCCGCAGGAGGTGAACGATTATGTGCGCGACAAGGGCGTCATCAACGGCGCGCTGATCAAGCTCACCTTCAACACCATGCTCAAGAAGCGCGCCTACACGCGGGAGGCCATTGCACAGCTCGCGTCGCAGTCGCGATTTGGGCAAGGCGAAGTGCGCCTGGACGCGCTTGCCTTCGAGCTATGGCTGCGCAAGCCGGGGCACGACGCCGGATGACAGCCCAGGTTCCGCGCCGATTTGATTTGTAGCCGCCCGGCCGGCGGCTCGACGGCTACCGGCCGGACGATTACATTGGCGGCGATGTTCGCGACCTTCTTCCATGAGCTGAAAGACGCCGGCTTACCGGTGACACTGCGCGAATATCTCACGCTCATGGAGGCGATGGAGATGGACCTCGCCGGCCGGCGGATCGAGGACTTCTACTACCTGTCGCGCGCGGCCCTGGTGAAAGACGAGCGCAACCTCGACCGCTTCGACCGCGTCTTCGGCCATGTCTTCAAAGGCCTCGATTTCATCGAGGATGCGCTGACCGCGGAAATCCCGCTGGAATGGCTCAAGAAGCTCACCGAGAAGCACCTCACCGAGGAAGAAAAGAAGCAGATCGAGGCTATGGGCGGTCTCGACAAGCTTCTGGAAACGTTGCGCCAGCGCCTCGCCGAACAGAAGGGTCGTCACCAGGGCGGCAAGAAATGGATCGGCACGGCGGGGACCTCGCCGTTCGGCGCCTACGGCTACAATCCCGAAGGCGTGCGCATCGGCCAGGACGGAAACCGCAATTTCCGCGCCGTGAAAGTTTGGGACAAACGCGAGTTCAAGGATCTTGCCGGCGATGTCGAACTCGGCACGCGCAATATCAAGATCGCGCTGCGCCGGCTGCGCAAGTTTGCCCGCACCGGCGCGGACGACGAACTCGATCTCGACGGCACCATCAAGGGCACCGCGCACAAAGGCTATCTCGATATTCAGATGCGCCCGGAGCGGCATAACACCATTAAAGTGCTCCTCTTCTTCGACATCGGCGGCTCGATGGATTGGCACGTCAAAGCCACGGAAGAATTGTTCTCGGCCGCCAAGACCGAGTTCAAGCACATGGTGCATCTCTACTTCCACAATTGCCTGTACGAAAAAGTGTGGAGGGAGAACGCGCGGCGCTGGACCCAGACGACGCCGACCTGGGACGTCCTGCATACCTATCCACACGATTACAAGGTGATCTTCGTCGGCGACGCTTCCATGTCGCCTTACGAGATCGCGGCGCCCGGCGGCTCGGTCGAGCACTTCAACGAGGAAGCCGGCGGCGTCTGGATGCAGCGGATCATTTCGACTTATCCGTCCTGCGTCTGGCTCAATCCGGTGCGCGAGCGCGAATGGGAGATGACGGAATCGATCAAAATGATGCGCCAGCTGCTCGGCGGCCGGATGTATCCGCTGACGCTTGAAGGTCTCGACGCGGCGATGCGGGAGCTCGGACGCTAAACCGACGCCGTCAATTGCGGCGAGGCGGCACACAAAACGCACTTCCGAATCTCGGTGGCGGCTCTATATTGGGGCATCGTTAACAACCGAAAGGAGGTGATCCAGTGTCTCATTGTCTATCGCCGCGGTCGCCGGCATTCATGAACTGGATCCTCGCCTCTGCCGAGGCTCCTGCCAGGTGACTTAAATCCGTCACCGGCTCATGAGTGCGCGGCGGGAGATCGCCGCGCGCAACCGGGCCACGGCCTGACAATGGAAGGGCTGCCCTTGCGGGTGGCCCTTCTTTGTTTTTCCATCATGGCGCGGCACAGGGTGCGGAAAATTGGCGTATCTTGGCACAGCTTCAGGAGGTGCCAATGCCGGTGGAACGGTTCGATTTTCCTAACGCCCAGGGTCAAAAGCTTGCCGCGCTGCTCGACCGGCCCGATAGCGCGACGCGCGCGGTCGCATTGTTCGCGCATTGCTTCACCTGCGGCAAGCACAACAGGGCGGCGCACGACATTGCTGAGGGCCTGAAACTTCACGGCATCGCCGTGCTGCGTTTCGATTTCACCGGGCTCGGCGCCAGCGAAGGCGAGTTCGCCAACACCACTTTCTCCTCGAATGTCGACGATCTGGTCGCTGCCGCCGATCATTTGCGGCAAACGCTGACGGCGCCGGCGATCCTGATTGGGCACAGTCTCGGTGGCGCCGCGGTGCTCGCTGCCGCCCACCGCATCCCCGAGGCGCGCGCCGTGGTAACGATCAATGCGCCGTTCGATCCGGCGCACGTCACCGGTCTGTTCGGCGATCGCGTCGCCGAGATCGCCTCCAAGGGTGAGGTCGAGGTCACGCTCGCCGGCCGGCCGTTCCGTGTTCGCCGGGCGCTGCTCGATGACATCGCGCAACAGAACCTGGCCGGGCACATCGCCGGCCTGCGCAAGGCGTTGCTGATCTTTCATTCGCCGACGGACGAGACGGTCGGCATCGATAACGCCAGCCATATCTTTACGACCGCGAAGCATCCGAAGAGTTTCATTTCTCTCACCGGCGCCGACCATCTGGTCAGCCGTCCCGGCGATGCCGCCTATGTGGCGCGGGTTATTTCGGCGTGGGCCGATCGCTACCTCGACATGATGGTGGACGCTCAACCGGCCGACGACACCGCGGACGGTACCGTCGTGGTGCGCGAGACGCGCCGGGGGCAGTTCCAGCAGGAAATCATCACCGGCGCGCATCGCCTATTGGCCGACGAACCTGTGAAGGCGGGTGGGCTCGACAGTGGGCCCGGCCCCTATGATTTCCTGGTAGCCGCGCTCGGCGCCTGCACGTCGATGACGGTGCGGCTTTACGCCGACCACAAGCAGATTCCGTTGACGCGGACCCAGGTCCGCCTCCGGCATGAAAAAATCTACGCAACCGATTGCTCAGAGTGCGAGACCAAAGAGGGGAAGATCGACCACATCGAGCGTGCGATCACGTTCGAAGGTGATCTGACCGCCGAACAGCGCGCGCGGCTTCTGGAAATCGCCGACAAGTGCCCGGTTCATCGCACGCTGAAATCGGAAGTCGATATCCGCACCGTGGAGGAGCCGGGCAGCTAGAGACGCCTGCTATTATCCGCTCGTCCCCGCGAAAGCGGGGACCCAGAAAGCTAATTCCGATGTCGGTGCTCGCCGTCTGGATTCCCGCTTGCGCGGGAATGAGCGGAACAACAATCGTGCTCAAACCGCGGCTTTCTGCACGCGCTCGCGCGCCTCGGCGATGACTCCCGGAATGGCGGCATCGTTGCCCGGCGCCATGATGTGCACGCCGGCAATGCCGGGAATGGTGGAGAGCTCTTGGATCAGTTCGACGCAAATACGCACGCCCTCGCGAACCGGATCAGCGGCTTTCTCCATCCGCGCGATGAATGCATCGGGAACGACGGTGCCGAACAGATGACTTTTCATCCACTGCGCCGACTTGGCCGAACGGAGCGGATTGATGCCGATCAGAATGGCGAGTTGCCGCGTCAGGCCGGCTGTGGCGAGCGCGCTGACGTAGCGTCGCACCAGCGCCGCATCCATGCAGAACTGGGTCTGGACGAACTGGGCCCCGGCCGCGACCTTGCCGCGGAGGCTCGACGGCTGCCAATCGGCGGGTGGATCGATCGGCAGGTCGGCGGCGCCGAGGAAGAAGGCGGCCTTGCCGGCAACCTCGCGCCCGGTCGGCAATTTGCCGTCGTCGCGCAGCCGCCGCGCGGTCTCGAGCAGCGTTTTTGAATCAATATCGAACACCGCCTTGGTGTCGGGCTGGTCGCCGGCTTTCGGATCGTCGCCGGTGAGCACCATGACATTGCGGATGCCGAGCGCGGCCGCGCCCATCAGTTCGCTTTGCAGCGCGATGCGGTTCTTGTCACGGCAGGTAATTTGCAGGATCGGCTCAATGCCGGCGCCAAGTAGGATGTTGGCGGCCGCGAGCGCGGCCATGTGGGCGCGCGCACCGGCGCCGTCGGTGACGTTGACCGCGTCGGCGAGCCCCCGGAGCGGCGTGGCCTTGCGCAGCAGGTCCTGGGCGTCGCAGGAGACCGGCGGAGCGACCTCCGCAGTGATAACGAAGCGGCCCGCCCGCAACCGCTCGGCAAAGGTCCGGGGGAGGGAAGCACTTCCATCGTTCATAGCAAGCTCGCTTGCACGGATACGCATCCGCGAACAGAGCGCTTATATCCTTTGCGGGCGGACCGCAATCGGGCGTTTCAGCGCGCGTTTTGTGGACAGGAAACAACCGCCCCGCTAGAGAGTTAGCTTAAATGAGCGGCGTCAACGAAATCAGGTCGAACTTCCTCGCCTATTTTGCTCGAGAGGGGCATGAAATCGTGCCGAGCTCTCCGCTCGTGCCGCGCAACGACCCGACATTGATGTTCACCAATGCCGGCATGGTGCAGTTCAAGAATCTCTTCACCGGCCTGGAAAAGCGGCCCTATTCGCGCGCGGCCACCGCGCAGAAATGCGTGCGCGCCGGCGGCAAGCACAACGACCTCGACAATGTCGGCTACACCGCGCGCCATCACACCTTCTTCGAAATGCTCGGCAATTTCTCGTTCGGCGATTATTTCAAGGAGCGCGCCATCGAGCTTGCCTGGAAGCTCGTGACCAAAGAGTTCGGCGTGCCGGCCGACAAGCTGATGGTCACGGTCTATGTCGACGATGACGAAGCCTTCAGGCTGTGGAAGAAGATCGCGGGGCTGCCCGATAGCAAGATCGGCCGTATCGCCGGCTCGGACAATTTCTGGGCGATGGGCGACACCGGACCGTGCGGCCCGTGCTCGGAGATCTTCTACGATCACGGTCCGCACATCTGGGGCGGGCCGCCGGGCAGCCCGGAAGCTGAGGGCGATCGCTTCGTCGAAATCTGGAATCTGGTGTTCATGCAGTACGAGCAGCTTGCCGGCGGCGGCGGGCGCGTCGACCTGCCGCGGCCCTCAATCGACACCGGCATGGGTCTCGAACGCATGGCCGCGGTGCTGCAAGGCACGCACGACAACTATAAGATCGACCTGTTCGGCGCGCTGATCGAGGCGATCGCCGACCTCACCGGCGTCGATCCCGACGGCGAGCGCAAGGCCTCGCACCGGGTTATCGCCGACCATCTGCGCGCCAGTTCATTCTTGATCGCCGACGGTGTGCTGCCGTCGAACGAAGGCCGCGGCTACGTGCTTCGCCGCATCATGCGCCGCGCCATGCGCCACGCTGAGCTCCTTGGCGCTAAGGATCCGCTGATGTGGCGCCTCGTGCCGGTTCTGGTGCGCGAGATGGGCCAGGCTTACACGGAACTGCATCGCGCCGAGGGGCTGATCACCGAAACACTGAAGCTTGAGGAAATCCGCTTCCGCAAGACGCTCGAGCGCGGACTTGCGATCCTCGACGAAGCGAGCAAGTCGCTCAAGAAAGGCGACATGTTCGATGGCGTGACAGCGTTTACACTGTACGACACCTTCGGATTTCCGCTCGATCTGACGCAGGACGCGCTCAGGCCCCGCGGCATCGGCGTCGACATTGCGTCCTTCACCGACGCGATGGAGGAGCAGCGCCAGAAGGCCCGCGCCTCGTGGGTCGGCTCCGGCGAGGCGGCAGACGAGGCGGTGTGGTTTGGTTTGCGCGAAAAGCGCGGCGGTACGGATTTCCTCGGCTACGAAACTGAAACCGCCGCAGGTGTTGTGGTTGCGCTGCTGCGTGACGGCAAAGAAGTCGCCGCGCTTGAAAAGGGCGCGAGCGGAGCGGTCGTGCTCAATCAGACGCCGTTCTATGCCGAGTCCGGCGGTCAGGTCGGCGACACCGGCTCAATGATCGGCGATGGTGTGCGCTTTCATGTCGCCGAAACGCAAAAGCGTGCCGGCGATCTTTATGTGCACCTGGGCACCGTCGAGCAGGGCACGCTAACGGTCGGCGCCGCACTTGATCTGAAAGTCGATCACGGGCGGCGCAGCGCGATCAGGCAGAATCACTCGGCCACCCACCTTTTGCACGAGGCGTTACGCCAAGTCCTCGGCGATCACGTGGCGCAGAAGGGTTCGCTGGTCGCGCCCGACCGCCTGCGCTTGGATATTTCCCATCCGAAACCGATCACCGCCGGCGAACTCGAAAAGGTCGAGGACATCGCCAACGATCTTGTGCTGCAGAATTCGCCGGTAACGACGCGGATCATGGCGGTCGACGACGCCATCGCCTCGGGCGCCCGCGCGCTGTTCGGCGAGAAGTATGGCGACGAGGTGCGCGTCGTCGCGATGGGTGAAGGCGGCGGCAACACCATGGGCTGGTCGGTCGAATTGTGCGGCGGCACGCATGTCAATAGCACCGGCGACATCGGCCTCATTTCGGTGGTCGGCGAAAGCGGCGTTGCGGCGGGCGTGCGCCGTATCGAAGCGATCACCGGCAAGGGCGCTCGCAAGCACGCCAATCACGTCATGCAGCTCGCCAAAGCCGCCGCTGCCGAATTGCGGGTGCCGATCGACGAGGTACCGGCCCGATTGTCAGCGCTGCTCGACGAGCGCAAACGCGTCGAGCGCGAACTTTCGGATGCAAAGAAGAAGCTCGCCATGGGCGGAGGCGCCAAAGTCGACGGCGCTGACGGACTGCGCACCGTCGGCGACGTCAAGCTGATGGCCCGCGCGGTTGAGGGCATCGATCTAAAGGATCTGCGCAGCCTCGCCGATGAAGGCAAGAAGACGGTCGGGTCCGGCATTGTCGCCATCGTCGGTGTGACCGGAGACGGCAAAGCGGGGATTGTCGTCGGCGTCACCAGCGATCTCGTGCCGCGCTTCAATGCCGTCGAACTCGTGCGCAAAGGCGCCGAGGCGCTGGGCGGAAAGGGCGGCGGCGGGCGTCCCGACATGGCGCAAGCGGGCGGCCCGGACGGCTCAAAAGCTGATGCGGCGCTGGCGGCGATCGCGGCTGCGCTTGGCGGCTAACGTAAGTACGGCCGCATCACACCTCGACGATCATTCCATCCTCGGCGGTTTCGAACGGTATCTCGGCGCGGCGCGCCAGCATGTCGTCGCTCATATGGCTGAGGATCAGACGCTTGGGACGAATTTCGTCGAGGTGGCGCTCCAGCAAAGACAGCGCCATGTGGGTCGCGACCGGCTTGTCGCGGGTGTAGGCCTCACAGATGAAGAGGTCGGCCTGGTACCCGATGTCGATGAGCGAATTGGTCCATTCGCTGTCGCCGGAAAAGGCAATCACCTTTCCCTCGGCTTCAAAGCGAAAGCCGAGACACGGTCCGGCGCGGTCATCGTGCACGACATGGAACGGGGTCACCCGGAGGCCGCCGATGTCGTTTCGCTTGCCGATGTCAAGTTCCCGGAGCTGCAACGGGAATCTCAGCTCGAGATCTTTGGTGCCGGGGAATTCGGCCTCCATGATGTCGCCAAACCGCGATTTGAGACTCGGCGGTCCGGCGATCGTCAACGGCTGATCGCGCTTACGGACGTAATTCGCTTCGAGGAGGTAGAACGGCAACCCCCCCACATGATCAGCATGAAAATGCGTGAGGAAGATGACATTGACGTCGTTGCGATTGATGGCGAGCTTGTTCATCGAAACCAGCGAGCTCGCGCCGCAATCGATCAACACATTGATGTTTCGTCCGGTGAGGTGGAAGCAGGTATTAAATCGTCCGCCCGACCCGAAGGCGTCGCCGCAGCCGACGAATTGCAATCGCATCGATGCTCCCCGGGCAGTTGTGAGATCGTCTTATGAGACGGTCAGACTTGGCAATCCAGTGTCACGCCGGCCCGACGAAGAGTCCGTGATGGCGGTCACATTGCGAAACCGTCCTGCACGACCATAGAACGCGCTCAAACGCCTGTGCTCTCATCGTTTTTTTACCTTTAGCCGATTCACTCTATAACCCGCAATGTGCCTGGGGAACCGGTGTGGGCCGGGGCTTGCGCCACGATCACACCATAAACTGGCGCATGCTGCTATGATGGCTGGCCGCGAGCAGGGGAACGCGTCGGTGTTCGAGGGTGTAAGGTGTGCTGTAGGATTGGCGTCGCGGGCGTCGGCGCTGGTGCTGGCCGCCGCGCTATGCGGCTGCTCCAGTTTCGACACCAGCAGCTCTTGGTTTGTCAAGCCGTTGAGGCTTTACGGATCCAATCTCGGCTACACCTACACGCAATTTGATGACGCGAAGATGGATCGTCCGATCACCGCGAACGATCTGGTCGACGCTAGTGGCGCCTGTCCAAGGTACGTCGTGCCGTCGCCGCCGCCGGCGGCTGGAGCGGCGCCAGCCGCTGGCCCAACGGATGCAGCCTCGCTGCTTGGTGCTGGCGTCGCAATCGGCATGAGCGAATGCGATATTGTTGCACGCTTGGGTCAACCCACGGCGGTCAACGTCGGCAGGGGTCCAGGCGGCGATCGGGCCGTCGCGTTGACCTTCAACAGCGGTCCGCGACCCGGGGTCTATCGTTTCGCCGGCGGCCGACTTACGGAAATGGACCGCGTAGAAGTGCCGCAAGCGCAGGCTCCCGAGCCGGCGAAGAAAAAAATGGTCAAAAAGAGGCCGGACAAAACCAAGAAACCGCCGAAGCCCGACGACAACACCTAAGCGGCGTTCGGGCGGCGAACTTACAGGCGCTCGAGCGAAGACGGCCACCTATAATCCAATTAGCGCAGCGGCCGGTCGTGCTATCGTTTGAGAATGACGAATAACGCCATCGTACAACGCACGATCGAAACCAACGGCATTCATCTGCATATCGCCGAACAAGGCGAGGGGCCGCTGGTTGTTCTATGTCACGGCTTTCCTGAATCCTGGTACTCGTGGCGCCACCAGCTTGCGGCCCTTTCGGCAGCCGGCTTTCACGCTGTTGCGCCGGACATGCGCGGTTACGGCCGCTCCGACCGGCCTGAAGCCATCGACCAATACACTTTGCTTCACCTCGTTGGTGACATGGTGGGATTGCTTGACGCAATCGGAGCCGAGCAGGCGGTGATTGCAGGACACGATTGGGGCGCGCCGGTTGCCTGGCATGCAGCTTTACTGCGGCCCGACCGGTTTCGGGCCGTCATCGGGCTGAGCGTTCCGTTCTGGCCGCGGCGGCCGATTAAACCCACGTCGGCGATGCCGCGCCGCGACGATGCGATGTTCTACCAGCTCTACTTCCAGGAACCGGGTGTCGCGGAGGTTGAACTCGAGCGCGATGCGCGGCAAACAATCGTCAAGCTTTTGTTCGCGGCCTCAGGCGATATGCCGCGCGGCGGCGGAGGCGTCGTCGGGATGGTGCCGCGCGACGGCGGTTTTCTTACCGGTATGCCAAGTCCGGCTACGCTGCCGGCGTGGCTCAGCGAAGCGGACGTGGATTTCTATGCCGGCGAATTTAAGCGCACCGGATTTCGCGGCGGCCTCAACTGGTACCGCAACATCGACCGGAATTGGGAACTTATGGCGCCGTTTGCGGGAGCAAAAGTCACGGTCCCCGCGCTTTACATGGCGGGCGATCGCGATCTCGTGGTCGCGTTTCGCGGCATGGATCAGATTATCGCCAACCTGACGCGCAACGTGACGCAACTGCGCGGCACCATCATGCTGCCCGGCTGCGGTCACTGGACTCAGCAGGAGCGCGCATCGGAGGTCAACGCCGCCATCATCGACTTTCTACGCCGATTGTGATTCATCAGTCGCGGCCGCTTGCCGGAACGACGACTGATGGTTATAAGCCGCGCACTTCCGCGTCACACCGCGATTTGCCGAGGACAAATTCAAGGACAACTTCAAGGACAATTTGATGGCCATCGAGCGTACATTTTCGATCCTCAAACCCGATGCGACGGCCCGCAACATCACCGGCGCGATCAATGCGATGATCGAAAAATCGGGACTGCGCATTATCGCGCAGAAGCGCGTGATGATAAGCCGCGCTCAGGCGGAACAGTTCTATGCCGTCCACCGTCAGCGGCCGTTTTTTGGCGAACTCGTCGACTTTATGATCTCGGGGCCGGTGGTCGTGCAGGTTCTCGAAGGCGACAACGCTATCGCGGCCTATCGCGATCTGATGGGGGCCACCGATCCCGCTAAAGCCGCGCCGGGGACCATCCGCAAAGAGCTTGCCAAGTCGATCAGCGAAAACTCGGTGCACGGCTCGGACGCCGCCGATACCGCGCAAAAGGAAATCGCGCAGTTCTTCGCCGGCAAAGAGATCGTCGGCTGAAGTTTGGCGCGGTCTCGCGGGCCGCGCGACTGAAAGCGCTGTGTTCAGAGTTAAGGTCGGAGAGGTGATGTTCTGCACGCAATGGACAAGCTGTTCATCGCGCTTCTCGCCTTTGTCCCGCTCGCCATCGGCGCGGCTCTTGCGGGCCTGTCGCCCGTCATTCTGTTTTTTCTCGCAGCCTTTGCCATCGTCCCGCTGGCAAAATTTATCAGCACTTCCACAGAAGATCTGGCGACACGGACAAATCCCGTCCTCGGCGGGCTTCTGAGCGCAAGCTTTGGCAACGCGCCCGAACTCATCATCGGCGTCTTTGCGTTAAAGGCAGGGCTCGTCGATCTGGTGAAGGCTTCGATCGCCGGCTCGATCATCGGCAATCTGCTGTTGGTCCTGGGTCTTGCCATGTTCTCGGGCGGATGGCGGCGCGAGAAGCAAACCTTCAACAAGACCGGCATCCTGGCACAGGCCACGACCCTGTTCCTGGCGACGATCGCGCTCATCGTGCCCGCGATCTTCTTTCAGAGCGCGACTGAGGCCGTGGCGGTCGAAGGCCTCAGCGTTCTGGTTTCGCTGGTGCTTATGTGCATGTACGGCGCCAGCCTTATTTTCTCGCTGCACACGCATAAGCATCTTTATCAAGAACACGCCGGAAAATTCGAGCCGCGTTGGAGTACGGCGCGGGCTATCGCAACTCTCTTTGTCGCGACGCTCGCCGTGGCGTGGGTCAGCGACATTCTCGTAAACTCAGTTGAACCGCTAGCGGCGCGCTTGGGCTGGTCGCAACTCTTTATCGGCGTGATTGTCGTGGCCGTCGTCGGTAACGCGGCGGAGAACGCCGCCGCAGTCCTCATCGCCCGCAAAAACCGGATGGATGTCGCGCTTCAGATATCGATCGGCTCGGCAAGCCAGATAGTATTGCTGGTCGCGCCGGTCCTGGTGTTGCTCGGCGCGCTATTAGGGCAGCCGATGAATCTGGTCTTCAGCACTCTTGAGCTCGTCGCAACAGTGCTGGCGGTCGTCATCGTCAATTTTGTCGTGTTGGACGGCGAGAGCAATTGGCTCGAAGGCCTGCAGTTGTTGGCCGCCTACGTCATTATGGCGATCGCGTTCTTTCTGCATCCGTAGCTGCGCCGCATTATCGAAGCAGATCAACATTATAGTTTTGCGCGAGACGCCGGTTCGTCGCCGCGATCAAGCGCGTGACGGCAGCCATGCTTGCGCCGTATTTGTCGGCTTGTTTTTGCGAGCAATCGGATTGGGGCCATCCGGCGGTGCCGTCTTGGCGACGCGATCGTTTCGGAATTTTCCCCACAATCTGGCTTGTGGCGCGGAGCGCAATCTGCACGCGGCGTGCGGCTGTGTTCGGTGTCGGCACTGGCATACGCATTGACTAGGAGACAGACGATGCAGAAAGGCAGCGTCAAGTGGTTCAACCCGACCAAGGGCTACGGGTTTATCAAGCCCTCAGGCGGCGACAAGGACGTGTTCGTGCACATTTCGGCTGTTGAGCGAGCTGGTTTGCGTACGCTCAACGAAGGCCAAGAGGTCGAGTACGAGTTGGTAACCAATCGCGGCCGGACTTCCGCAGAGAACCTCAAGGTCGCGTAGCAGCAACCGGCAACCCGCTTTCTTGTAGCCCCCGTTTTCGTACGGGGGTTTTTATTTAGCGTATTTTTCCATCCTCGCCCGAGGATGCGATGCGCGCGCGGCCTTCGGCCAGCGCACGCAGTGCGCGCGGGTAAATCCGATGCTCGATCTCCAAAACGCGTGCGGCGAGCGTGTCTTCAGTGTCGCCTTCGCGCACCGCAATCGAATCCTGTTCCACGATCGGTCCCGCGTCCACTTCCGGTACCACGAAATGGACGGTGGCGCCGTGGCGCTTGACGCCAGCTTCGAGCGCACGGCGGTGAGTGTGCAGCCCCTTGAATTGCGGCAGCAGCGCCGGATGGATGTTGAGCATCTTGCCGCGCCAGCGCTGCACGAACCACGGCGACAACAGCCGCATGAAACCGGCGAGGCATACGATGTCGATCCGGTGCGCGGCAAGCGCAGCATCAAGGGCGCGTTCGAACGCCTCGCGGTCGTCGCCGAACAGCTTGTGATCCACGACTGCCGTGGTGATGCCTTCTTCGCGGGCGCGGATCAGGCCCGGCGCCTCGGGCCGGTTTGAGACGACGAGCGCGATTTCGGCCGGATAGTCGGCGGCCTTGGCCGCTTCGATCAGCGCCGTCATGTTGGATCCGCGGCCGGAAATGAGGACGGCGACGCGCTTCTTGCTCATCGTCTACCAGGAGAGGTCGAGGCTTCCGGCAAAATCGACGTGCGGTTCCCCGGTGCCGGCTACCACCTCGCCAAGCCGCACAACCGTCTCGCCGTTCGCACGCAATTGCTCGCTTGCTGCTTCGGCTGCGTTCGGTTCCAGCACGGCGATCATGCCGATGCCGCAGTTGAAGGTGCGCAGCATTTCCTGCTCGTCGACATCGCCCGAAGCCGCGAGCCATTTGAAGACCGGAAGCACGGGCACGCAATCCAATTCCAAGGCGACGGCAAGCCCCGTCGGCAACACCCGCGGAATGTTGTCAACGAAACCGCCGCCAGTGATGTGGGCAAGCGCTTTGACCGCTTTGGTGCCGCGGATCGCGGCGAGGCACGATCGCACGTAGAGCCGTGTCGGCGTCAGCAGCGCTTCGCCCAAGCTTCGCGCCGGCGCAAATGGAGCTGGTGCGTCCCAAGAAAGCCCTGACGCAGCGACAATGCGCCGTACCAACGAAAAGCCGTTGGCATGCACGCCGGAAGATGTAAGTCCGATCACGACGTCGCCCGGTGCAATATCGCGGCGCGGCAGCACGTCGTTGCGTCCCACCGCGCCGACGGCGAAGCCGGCAAGGTCGTAGTCGCCGAGCTGATACATGCCGGGCATTTCCGCGGTTTCACCGCCGATCAGGGCGCAACGCGCTTCCCGGCACCCTGCGGCAATACCTTCGACCACCTTCGCTCCGACCGCCGGATCGAGCTTGCTGCAGGCAAAGTAGTCCAGGAAGAACAGCGGTTCGGCCCCTTGCACCACGAGATCGTTGACCGACATGGCGACGAGATCGATCCCGATCGTATCGTGACGCCACGTTTCGACCGCGATTTTGACCTTGGTGCCGACGCCGTCGGTCGCAGCGACCAGGATTGCATCGCCGAAGCCGGCAGCCCTGAGATCGAACAGGCCGCCGAAGCCGCCGATCTTGGCATCCGCCCCCGCTCGCGCGGTTCCGCGCACCAGCGGCTTGATTAGTTCCACCATGCGGTTGCCGGCATCGATATCGACGCCGGCGGCCGCGTAGCGCGCCTTTTTCACGGACCCACCAATCGGTAGACTAGCCTTCCCGCGGGGGGAGGATTACTCGGCGGCTCGTACGTCGGAATCGCCGGGTGCGCAAGCGCGCGGTCGAGTTATATAGTGGGGGTGCAAGACGGCGTATCGAGGTCGGGTGTTTTCCGGTTTCGGCGCGTCGGTAGCCGGGGCGAGAGTTTTTGAGTATTCCGAACCTTATTACTCTGGCGCGGATCATTCTCGTGCCGATCGTGGTCTGGGCGATTACGTCGGGCGAGATGCTCGTTGCCTTTGCGCTGTTCCTCGTGGCCGGGATCACCGATGCCGTTGACGGCTTCCTCGCCAAGCGCTTCCACATGGCGAGCGAGCTCGGCGCGTATCTCGACCCGCTGGCCGACAAGGCTCTGATCGTTTCGATCTATGTCGCGCTCGGGATCGCCGGTGCGTTGGCAATCCCGCTGGTGATCCTCGTCGTGTCACGCGATATCATGATTATTTCGGGCTTCATGCTCTCCTGGCTGGTGGGCAAACCGATGCCGGTCAGGCCGCTGCCAATCTCGAAAGTCAACACGGTGGCGCAAATCTTGCTGGCCACTCTGGTGCTGGCCGAACATGGCTTTGGCTTCGATGCCAAGCTGATCGTGACAATTGTTGCCGGACTGGTCGCCGTGCTGACGCTGCTTTCGATTGCCTTTTATCTCGCCGAGTGGCTTCGCCATATGAACTCGTTCGGCACCGGACACTGAGCGGGGCACGAGGGCGAGATGCGGATCGAGCGGCAAATCGCGTTCTGGGTTGTCGCGTTGTTGGTCTTTGTCGGCCTGCTGTGGCTGTTACATCATATTCTACTGCCGTTCGTCGTCGGCGCCGCGCTGGCGTATCTGCTTGATCCGCTGGCCAACAAGCTCACCAAGCACGGCATCAGCCGCCTCATCGCCGCCTTACTCATTCTCGGCGGCTTTGTGTTGGTTGTCGTTGGGCTGTTCGTCGTCATCGCGCCGGTGCTGGCAACGCAATTCTCGGGCTTCGTCGCGCACGTACCGGGATATGTGCAGCACCTGCAAACGCTTGTCAGCGATCCGGACCATCCGTGGCTGAAGGCGGTCTTTGGCAACGCTCCAGGCAATGAATGGTCGCTCAGCGTTATCCTGAACAAGGCCGCCGGTTACCTGACGGATGTACTGCCGACGCTATGGACCAAGGGTGAGGCGCTGCTTTCCCTGCTGTCGCTGCTGGTTATCACCCCGGTCGTTGCTTTCTATCTGCTCAGCGATTGGGGAAGGGTCGTGAACACCTTGGACAGCCTGATCCCGTTGCCACAGCGTCACACGGTGCGAGCACTGGGGCGCCAGATCGATAGGGCGATCACAGGCTATCTGCGCGGTCAGTTCACGGTGTGTGTCATCCTCGGCTGCTATTATGCATTCGGCCTGACGCTGGCCGGCTTGAGCTTCGGGTTGCTTATAGGCGCTGTTTCCGGGTTGCTGACCTTCATTCCTTACGTTGGTTCGTTGACGGCTCTTGTCGTCTCATTTGGCGTGGCGTTAGCGCAATTCTTTCCAGACTGGACGCGGATTCTCGTCGTCGTTGGCGTCGTCCTGTTCGGTCAGTTTCTTGAAGGCAATGTTCTGTCGCCGAAGCTCGTCGGCGGCAGCGCCGGCTTGCATCCGGTCTGGCTCATCTTCGCGCTGCTCACGTTCGGGACCTTGTTCGGCTTTGTCGGTCTCCTCCTCGCCGTGCCGGTTGCGGCGGCCGCCGGCGTATTGACACGCTTCGCCGTCAGCCGTTACCGGGCAAGCCCGCTCTACACCGGAAACCCGCCGCCCAACGCGCCATGACCTTTCCTCCGCGGCAACTCGCGCTCGTGCTCGATCACACCGAAAGTTACGCGCGCGAGGATTTTCTGTCCGGGCCGTGCAATGAGGGCGCGCTTCGGCTGGTCGACTGCTGGCCGGATTGGCCGGCGAATGCGGTGGCTTTGGTTGGACCCGAGGGAGCTGGCAAGACTCATCTGGCAATGATCTGGGCGCAAGCGGCGGGCGCGCGCGTAATTTCGGCTCATGCGCTCGGTGCTGCCGAAATTCCGACGGCGCTCGCGACTGGTGCGCTGGTTGTCGAGGACGCCGCAACGGCCGCGGATGAACGCGCGCTGTTTCATCTCATCAATCTTGCGCGCGAGGAGAACGCCTACTTGCTTTTTACCGCGCGCACCGCGCCGACAACCTGGCCGGTGGCTATACCCGACCTTATCTCGCGACTACGGGCGCTGCCGCTCGCGACGCTGGCGGCGCCAGACGATGCGATGCTGCGCGCGGTGATCGTCAAGCTTGCGACCGATCGCCAACTTGCACTCGACGAAGCCGTGGTCGCTTACCTGTCGACCCATATCGAGCGCTCCTTTGCCGCCGCACGTTCGGCAGTCATTGCGCTCGACAACGAAGCGTTACGGTTGCGGCGCCCGGCTACGCGCGCGCTCGCCGCCGAGATTTTTCGCGACCGCGGCCTTCCGCCCTGAGACGCCCAGCGTTTCGCTGACGATCTCGCCGAGCGCGGCGAAATCCTTCTTGCGCGGCGAGGTCCGCCGCCAGGCGAGCCCGATCGTGCGCGCCGGCTCGGGTCGGGCAAAACGCAAGAGCTTCACACGATCGTCGCGAGCTTCGACAGCGGCGGCGACTTCCGGCAGCAGCGTCACCCCGTAGCCATTGGCCACCATTTGCATCACGGTAGCGAGCGAGGTGGCGCCGAGACTGGCTGGCGCGTCGCGGCTCGAAGCTCCACAGAACGCCAGAGCCTGGTCGCGCAGGCAGTGTCCTTCCTCAAGGAGAATGAGCCGGCGCTGCTCCACGTCCGCGACGGCGACGCGCCGGTTGCCCCGCAGAGGGTCGACGGCCGGCACGGCCAGCAGGAACGGATCGTCGAATAGCCGGCGGGTTTCGATGTCGGCGCCGTCCACCGGCATAGCCAACACCACCGTGTCGAGTTCGCCGGCCACGAGTTCATCGAGCAATGTCTTGGTCTGAAGTCTCGCGTACTTCCAGGCGAAGCTGCGGATATGCGTGTTGCAGCCGCGGCAGCACGCGCGGCAAAATATACGGCGCCAGCGTCGGGATGATGCCAAGGCGAAGCTTGCCGGTAAGTACGCCGCGGTGGCGGGCGAAGTCGACAAGGTCACGGGTTGTCGCGAGGATGCGCTCGGCACGCTGTGCCACTTCGAGGCCGGTTTCCGTCAGCGCGATCTCCCCGGTCCGTCGTTCCACGAGTGGCGCGCCGATCTCGCGTTCCAGTTCGCGTATCTGCATGGACAAGGCCGGCTGCGTTACCGCGCAGTCATCGGCGGCCCGGCCGAAATGCCGATGCCGGGCAAGCGCGGTCAAATAGCGAAGCTGGCGCAAGGTGATCACGCCGATAAGATATTCTTATCGCATACCGCAGGCAATACGATTAGACGTAATCGTTCGGCGAGCCTAAATTCCGCTCAACCCCCAATCCGCACTCGGAACAGCCCGAAGAAGATTTCCGAACACAATGGGAGACAGACATGGACGCAAAAACTGACGAAAAGAGCGCCGGCAAATGCCCGTTCACGACCCGCGGACCTGTAAACCGCGACTGGTGGCCGAACCAGCTGGACATTCAAGTTCTCCACGGGAACTCGTCTCTGTCCAATCCAATGGGCGAGAAATTCGACTACGCCAAGGAGTTCAAGAGCCTCGACCTCAAGGCCGTTATGAAGGACCTGCGGGCCCTGATGACGGATTCACAGGACTGGTGGCCGGCCGACTTCGGCCATTACGGCGGACTGATGATCCGTATGGCGTGGCACAGCGCGGGCACGTACCGCACCGCCGACGGCCGCGGCGGCGCCGGCGCCGGGCAACAGCGCTTCGCGCCGCTCAATAGCTGGCCGGACAACGCGAGCCTCGACAAGGCGCGCCGGCTGTTGTGGCCGATCAAGCAGAAATACGGCCGCAAAATCTCCTGGGCCGACCTGATAATTCTCGCCGGCAACGTGGCTCTCGATTCAATGGGGTTCAAGACGTTCGGATTCGGCGGCGGCCGCGTCGATGTCTGGGAGCCTGAACAGCTTTACTGGGGTCCCGAAGGGACGTGGCTGGGCGATGAACGCTATAGCGGCGAACGCGAGCTGCAGAATCCGCTCGCCGCCGTGCAGATGGGTCTGATCTACGTCAATCCGGAAGGGCCGAACGGCAAACCGGACCCGGTGGCTGCAGCAAAAGACATCCGCGAAACGTTCTTCCGCATGGCGATGAACGACGAGGAGACAGTCGCGCTGATTGCCGGCGGCCATACCTTCGGCAAGACCCACGGCGCCGGCGATCCGTCGCTGCTCGGCCCGGCGCCCGAAGGCGCGGCCGTCGAAGATCAGGGCCTCGGTTGGAAGAGCAAGTTCGGCACGGGCGTGGGCGCTGACGCGATCACCGGTGGCCCCGAAGTCACCTGGTCGCAGACGCCGACGAAGTGGAGCAACCACTTCTTCGACAACCTGTTCAACAACGAATGGGAGCTGACCAAGAGCCCGGCCGGCGCCTATCAGTGGAAGGCGAAAGGCGGCGCCGCCACGGTCCCGGACGCGTACGATAAGTCGAAGAAGCATGTGCCGACCATGCTG
Organism: uncultured Alphaproteobacteria bacterium; assembly: GCA_963844545.1. Taxonomy (GTDB): domain Bacteria; phylum Pseudomonadota; class Alphaproteobacteria; order Rhizobiales; family Xanthobacteraceae; genus BOG-931. The sequence continues at coordinate 65,029 of CAWJOX010000007.1, forward strand.
ACCACTGACCTGTCGCTGCGGATGGACCCGGTTTACGCGAAGATTTCGCGGCGCTTCTATGAGCATCCGGATCAGTTCGCCGACGCATTCGCCCGGGCGTGGTTCAAGCTGACGCACCGCGACATGGGGCCGATTCATCGTTATCTCGGTCCGCTCGTCCCAAAGGAGATTCTGATCTGGCAAGACCCGATCCCGGCGGTCGATCACCCGCTGATCGGGGAGAAGGACATTGCCGCTCTGAAGGCGAAAATCCTCGCCTCCGGCCTGACCGTTTCCCAGCTGGTGTCGACGGCTTGGGCGTCGGCGTCGACATTCCGCGGTTCCGACAAGCGCGGCGGCGCGAACGGCGCGCGCATTCGGCTTGCGCCGCAAAAGGACTGGGACGTCAACCAGCCGGCTCAGTTGGCGAAGGTTCTGCGCAAGCTCGAGGCGATCCAAAAGGAATTCAATGCTTCGCAGACCAAGAGTAAGTCCAAGGGCAAGAAAGTTTCGCTTGCTGACCTGATCGTTCTCGGCGGCTGCGCAGCCGTCGAGGAAGCGGCGAAGAAGGCTGGCGTCGCCGTGAAGGTTCCGTTCACGCCGGGGCGCACGGACGCGTCGCAGGACGAGACCGACGTCGATTCCTTCGCCCCACTCGAACCGACCGCTGACGGTTTCCGCAACTATCTCCGCGGCAAGCAGCTCATGGCGCCTGAGGAGGCATTGGTGGATCGGGCGCAATTGCTGACACTGACGGCGCCCGAGATGACGGTTCTCCTCGGCGGCCTGCGCGTGCTGGGCGCCAATGCCGGGCAGTCCAAGCACGGCGTCTTCACCAAGCAGCCCGGAAAGCTGACGAACGACTTCTTCGTCAACCTGCTCGACATGCGCACGCAATGGCAGCCCGCCGGCTCCGAAGGCGTATACGAGGGCCGCGACCGAAAGACGAAGGCGCTCAAGTGGACCGGCACCCGCGTCGACCTGATCTTCGGTTCGCACTCGCAGCTGCGCGCTCTCGCGGAAGTCTATGCGTGCGCGGACTCGAAGGAGAAGTTCGTGAAAGACTTCGTGGCGGCGTGGACCAAGGTGATGAACGCTGATCGCTTCGACCTCGCCTGATCTCAGCTGAGCCGCAGCAGCACCTGCGGGATTACGGAGACGGCCGGGGTCATGCCCGGCCGTTTTTGTTATTGGACATGATTGATGTAATGCGCGGGCGGCTGTGCGGCGCTAGGAAAGGCCCACGCCCCTCAAGCGTTAACAGGCCGTAACCCTTTGATCATGCAAGCCCCATATAACGGTCATCGTCCGGTCGGGCCTACCCCGCGGAGCTAGGCTTGACGGCGCAATACGGCGCCGCCTTACTCAGCCCGAATAGTCATCGAATCGTCACCGAGGCCAGCGAGGGTGAGGCTCGCGGAACAAGGAGCAGCTATGGTCGATCGCGGCCAAGCGACCGCTGTCGCACTCGAATCCGGTCAGGCGCGCCGCCTGGCCGCGCCTGTACGCCTGGCGGAGCCCGCGGAAAAGCACGCCGCGTCGGCGCTGGCAGCAAGCCCGGATCGCTTCATCAATCGGGAACTGTCCTGGCTCAATTTCAATCGCCGCGTTCTCGAAGAATCCGCCAACCGCGGACATCCGCTGCTGGAGCGGCTGAAATTCCTGTCGATCTCGTCGAACAACCTCGATGAATTCTTCATGGTGCGGGTCGCCGGCCTGCGCGCGCAGGTGCGCGCCGGCATCGCCACCAAGAGCCCGGAGGGATTGACCCCGGCCGAACAGCTTGTGCGCATCGCCGAAGCGGTCGTGTTGCTGGTGCATGATCAGCAGGCGCAGTGGCGCGAACTGCGGGCGGCGCTGGCTCAAGCCGGCATCGTGCTGATCGATGCTTCCGAGGTCACCAAAGCGGAGAAGTCCTGGCTCGAAGATTATTTCCTGTCTCATATTTTCCCGTTGCTGACCCCGCTCGCGGTCGATCCGGCGCATCCGTTCCCGTTTATTCCGAATCTGGGTTTCTCGATCGCCTTGCAGCTCGCCCGGGCCAAAGACGGCAAGGCGATGAACGCTCTGATCCGCATGCCGAACCGCATCGAGAGATTCGCGCGGCTGCCGAACGTCGGGGAGGGTGGCGAAGTTCGCCTGATCTCGGTCGAAGGCGTGACCAGCCTTTTCATCGGCAAATTGTTTCCCGGCTACGCGGTGAAGGGAGTAGGCGCGTTCCGCGTCATCCGCAACTCCGAGCTCGAAGTCCTTGAAGAAGCCGAAGACCTGGTGCGGCTGTTTGAGACTGCGCTCAAACGCCGCCGCCGCGGTTTGGTGATCAGGCTCGATATCGAGGCCAATATGCCGGCCGAGTTGCAGCGCTTCGTGCAGCGCGCGCTCGACGCGGCGGATGACGCTTTGTTCAAGGTCGATGGCGTGCTTGCGCTCGACGAGATGTCGCAGATCGCCAAGCTGCACCGGCCTGATCTCGAATTCGTACCCTATACTCCGCGTTATCCCGATCGCATCCGTGACCATGGCGGCGATTGCTTTGCCGCGATCCGGCAGAAGGATCTCATCGTCCATCACCCGTATGAGTCATTCGACGTCGTCGTGGATTTTCTGCATCAGGCGACGCGCGATCCGGATGTGGTGGCGATCAAGCAGACGCTCTATCGCACCTCGGCCGATTCACCGATCGTCAAAACGCTGGCGGAGGCTGCCGAGGCCGGCAAATCGGTCACTGCGGTCGTCGAGCTCAAGGCGCGCTTCGACGAAGAGGCCAATATCCGCTGGGCGCGCGATCTCGAGCGCGCCGGCGTGCAGGTCGTCTACGGCTTCATTGAACTCAAGACGCATGCGAAGCTGTCGCTGGTGGTTCGGCGCGAGGGCAGTTCGCTGGCTTCGTACGTGCATGTCGGCACCGGCAATTATCATCCGGTGACGGCACGCATTTATACCGATCTGTCGTTTTTCACCGCCGATCCCGTCATCGCCCACGACGTCGCCCGCGTGTTCAACTATGTGACCGGCTACGCAGAGCCGGCCGAGCTCGAACGCATGGCAGTGTCGCCGCTGACTTTACGCAAGCGGATTGTCGATCACATCGACCAGGAGATCGCCCACGCCAAAGCCGGCCGTCCGGCAGCGATTTGGATGAAAATGAATTCGCTGGTCGATCCCGACATCATCGACGCGCTGTATCGCGCGTCGAGTGCCGGCGTGGCGATCGAACTGGTGGTGCGCGGCATTTGCTGCCTGCGGCCAGGGGTCGAAGGGCTCTCGGAAAATATCCGCGTCAAATCAATTGTTGGCCGCTTCCTGGAACATGGCCGCATCTACTGTTTCGGTGCCGGTCACGTACTGCCCCATGCGAAGGCCGCAGTTTATATCTCCTCCGCCGATATGATGCCGCGCAACCTCGACCGCCGCGTCGAGGTGCTCTGCCCGATCCTCAATCCCACCGTGCACGAGCAAGTGCTCGATCAGATCATGGTGGCCAATTTCAAGGACAACGAGCAAAGCTGGCAGTTGCTGGCCGACGGTACCTCCTCCCGCATCAAGCCTGCCGCCGGCGAGGAGAGGTTCAACGCGCATACGTATTTCATGACCAATCCAAGCCTTTCCGGGCGCGGCAAGTCGCTGAAAGATTCCATTCCCCGATTGCCGCATCGCTCGGATCGGGCGTGAGGAGCGCGCGACGCCTGTCATTGGCGTTACGCTGATTTCAGAAGATGATCCGCGCCAAGATCGACGCACCCGGACGCCTCGACCACGGTCCGCCGCTCGCCGTCATCGACATCGGCTCGAATTCGGTGCGCCTCGTGGTCTATGAGGCGCTCACGCGCAGCCCGACTGCGCTGTTCAACGAAAAAGCGTTGTGCGGGCTCGGCCGCGAGGTGCAGTCGACCGGGCTCCTCGCCGCCGACGCGGTCGAGCAGGCGCTGTCGGCGCTCAAGCGCTACCGGGCGCTGTGCACTACCATGGGGGTGAAAAAAGTTTTGGCGATCGCTACCGCCGCGTGCCGCGATGCCAAAAACGGCCACGCCTTCATCAAGTTCGCCGAGCGAATCACGGGGACCGAAATCGACATCCTCTCAGGTTCGCAAGAGGCGGAACTGACCGCGCTTGGCGTGATCTCGGGGGTACACGAGGCAGATGGCGTCGTGGGCGATCTCGGCGGCGGGTCGCTCGAACTCGTCGACATTCACGGCACCCGCGTGCGGCGTGGCCTGACCCGGCCGCTCGGCGGCCTCGCTCTGGCTGATATTTCGGCAAAGTCGCTCAAGAAGGCGGAAAAATTCGTCAAGAAGACGCTCGGCACTCTCCCCGTGCTCAAGGGGTGCGAAGACCGCACATTCTATGCGGTCGGCGGCACCTGGCGGGCACTGGCACGGCTGCACATGTGGCAGACCGGCTATCCGCTGCACGTCATGCACGGCTATGCCATCGCCGCAGACGACGCGCTCGAATTCGCCCGGCTAGTCCACCGGGTCGATGTCGAGACCCTGTCCAACATTGAAGTAGTGAACAATGCGCGCCGGCCGCTGCTCGCTTACGCGGCGCTGGTGCTGGAATATGTTTTGCGCATCGGCAAGCCGCGCCAGGTGGTGTTTTCCGCGCTCGGCGTGCGCGAGGGTTTGCTCTACTCGCTGCTCAAGCAAAAAGACAAAGAGAAGGACGCACTAATCGAAGCGGCGCGCGGCCTCAACCAATTGCGCTCGCGCTCGCCGCGACACGGCGAAGAACTCATCGGTTGGACCGATCGCTTCATGGCGTCCTCCGGCCTCGACGAGACCGGCGAGGAACGCCGTCTTCGTCACGCTGCATGTCTTCTGGCGGACATCGGCTGGCGCGCGCACCCGGATTATCGCGGTGAGCAGTCCCTCAACATTATCGCTCATGGCGGCTTCACCGCGATCGATCATCCAGGCCGCGCTTATCTGGCGCTATCGGTGTTCTACCGTCACGTCGGTTTGGTGATGGACGACGAGCTGTCGCCGCGGCTGCGCGAACTTGCCTCGACGCGCATGATCGACCGGGCGCGCGTGCTGGGCGCCGCGATGCGGCTCGCTTACGTCGTATCGGCGGCGATGCCCGGCGTGCTGCCGAGAACGCCGCTGGCGGTGGAGCGGCAGCGACTCGCGCTCCATCTGCCCGGCGAATATGCTGCGTTGGCCGGCGAACGCGTGATGAGCCGGCTGCGCTCGCTGGCGCGGCTTATTGGCCGCGAGCCGGTGATGCTGATGGGCTAAACAAAGCGCAGCGGCGTTGCCAAGACCGCAGCACTGCTATTCAATGATTAAAGCAATCAGAGGGCGAGTTGCGCTCAGGACGAGTGGCAACATGGGGGGATGACATGGAAAATCTTAAGCGCTTCTTCGTGGTTATCGCCGTGATTTCCATTCTGAATGGTCTCGGACTCCTGCTGACCCCGAACGTTGTCATCGTCACCTATGGCATTGAACCCGGTGCCGGCGCGGCGCTGGGCTTCCGGTTGCTGGGACTTACGTTGATAGAGTTCGGACTTATCAACTGGTTCGTCAGATATTCCCACGACTGGATTGCGCTGCGCGGGCTATTGATCGGCGGCACGGTTGGCTACGTTCTCGGCCTCGTGGTTTCGCTCTGGGCAACGCTCACCCACCTGATGAACTCGGGGGGCTGGGTGCTGGTTGTGACTTATGCGGTGCTGCTGCTCGGCTATATCTATTCGCTGTGGGCCGGGACCAAAAAGTTTGCTGCTACGTAGATCCGGCCGCTACCCCTCAACCGCGTTCGACCGCGGCGACCTTGCCCCGCTCGATGGCGAGCGCCAGTTCGCCGCGCTTGAGCGCCAGCGCCTTTTCGCCGAACAGTTCGCGGCGCCAGCCGGCAAGCGCCGGAACATCGGCGGCATCGTCGGCGGCGATACGCTCAAGGTCCTCGACCGTGGCGATGACCTTGGCGGCGACGTGATGGCGCTCGGAGATCATCCGCAACAGCACCTTCAGCAATTCGACGACGGCGGTGCCGTTTGCTGTGGGTTGGAAACGCACCGGCCGCGGCAAGTTTTTCATGTCGGTTGCCAGTCCGCGCTCCACGGCGGCGACGATGGCTTCGCCCCAGCGCGAACGCTCGAAGCCCTTGGGCAGCGAGCGCAGGTTCTTAAGTTTATCAATGGTGGTGGGAGCATGGACCGCAATATCTGCAATCACCTCGTCCTTGAGCACCCGCGAGCGCGGCACGTCGCGCGTTTGCGCCTCGCGTTCGCGCCAGGCGGCGACCTCGATGAGAACCGCGAGCTCCTTCGGCTTTCGCACCCGCGTCTTTAGCCGCTGCCAGGCATTCTCCGGGTCCATGCGGTAGGTATCGGGTGAGGTCAGGACCTCCATCTCTTCCTGCACCCAGTCGACACGGCCACGCCGTCCAAGATCTTCCACGAGTGCAACATAGACGTCCCGCAGATGCGTCACGTCGGAGATGGCGTAGGAAAGCTGCGCTTCCGATAGCGGCCGCCGCGTCCAGTCGGTAAAGCGGTGCGATTTGTCGAGTGCGTCGCCGGTGATGCGCTGGACGAGCTGGTCGTAGGAAATGGAATCGCCATAGCCCAGCACCATGGCCGCGACCTGCGTGTCGAAGATCGGGTGCGGAATAAGCTTGGCCCGGTGCCAGACGATTTCGATGTCCTGACGCGCGGCATGAAAGACCTTCATCACCTTTTCGTCAGCCATCAGGGAGAAGAACGGCGCCAGATCGATGCCGGGCGCCAGAGCGTCGACAACCACGGCCTCGTCCGCCGTGGCCATCTGCGCGACGCAAAGCAGCGGATAATAGGTGGTCTCGCGCAGGAACTCGGTATCGACGGTGACGAAGGGGTGGGACGCCATTCGCCGGCAGACGGCGGCAAGTTCGGACGTCGTGGTGATCGGATGCATTGGCAAAGTGATAGCGGTCAACAGAGATTCAGTCCACGCTCCGGGCGAGCCTAGCCGCCGCGGACCCGTCGCATCATGATGAACTCCCATGGGCTCGGCATGACGCCGACCGGAACTTCGATCAGCGTTGGACCGTCGCGGCGGGCGAAGGCGCGCCGCAGCGCCTGCCGCAGATCATCCGGAGTCTTCGCCCGCATCGCCGCGGCGCCGAAGCTTTCGGCGAAGGCAACGAAATCGGGATTGGCGAGGTCGCTGGCAATGAGGCGGTTGCCGTAGCGTTCCTGCTGGATGCGGCGGACGTTGCCGAACGCGCCGTCGTTGAACACAATCGTCACCAGCGGAATGCGATGACGCACGGCGGTCGCCATCTCGTTTGCCGTGAACAGAAAGCCGCCGTCGCCGCTGATCGACAGCACCGGCACGTCGCGCCGTGCGTCCTGCGCGCCGAGCGCGGTGGCAAAGCCGTAGCCGAGATTGTCCTGATAGCCGGGCGAAACGTAGGTCCGCGGACGATGAACTGGAAACGCCAGCCGGGAGGCAAACCCGACTTGCGTTACCTCGTCGATGAACATGCCGTCCTCGGGCAGTTCGGCGCGGATCGCCGCGAGGTACGAGAGTTGCGGCTCGAGCTTGGCAAGGCGCTTGCGCATCCGCGCCTGGCGCTCGCGCATGTCTTCGGCGCGCGAGGGTCGCCGCGCGTTGTGCGCCGGCAACACGTCGAGGAGCCGGCGCAAGATTGGTGACGCCTGCCCGACCAGCGCGACCTTGGGCTTTACGATGCGCGCGGGCTCGTCGGGATCGGCATCGACGCGGACGATAGCCAGATCGTGGTCGACGCCCCAATGCTGCAGCGGCATGTGCAGGTGGGTGCCGACCGCAAGCACCGCGTCGGCCTCCGCCCATAGTTCATGCCCTAGCGGCAGATTGACTGACAGCGGGTTGCGATCGTCCATGACGCCGCGCCCGCGCCGATAGGACAGGACCGGGGCTTGCAGCATGTCCGCCAGCTGTCTGACTTCCGCCGAAGCGTCCTGAGCGCCGCCGCCACAGACAATCAGCGGTCTTTTGGCGGCGCCGAGGCGCTTCGCGGCAGACTTGATGGCATCTTCGTCGATCCGCGTTTTTGGTAGCGGCAACGGCGCTTGCGCCGGCACCGCGCCGGAGCGGCCCCACACGTCGATGGCGCATTCCAGCGCCGCCGGGCCGGGTCGCCCGACAAACATCGACTGCATCGCTTTGGCAATCAGCCGTGGCGCCTCGCGCGGAGCATCAATGCGTGCCGACCAGTCCACCAGCCGCGAAATGATTCCGGCCTGATCGCGGATTTCGTGCAGATAGGCAAAGCCGCGGCCGATCGCCTTCTGCGGTATCTGTCCGATCAGCGCCAGCACCGGCGCGTTCATGCCGTAGGCCGTGAGTAGCGCTGCGGCGGAGTTGAGCAGGCCCGGTCCGGGGACGACGCAATAGGCCTGTGGCTTGGCTGTCGCCAGGGCGGCGCCAAGCGCCATATAGGCCGCGCCCTGCTCGTGACGGGTATGGACGGTGCGGATTTTGTCCGCGTTCTTCCCCAGCGCGTCGAAAAAGTCGTCGTTATGCACGCCGGGCAGCGCATAGACGGTGTCAAGTCCATGGGCCAGAAGGGCGGCAATGGTGGCCTCCCCAGTGGTCATGGTGCGCGCGCCGGTGCTGACTTTTTTGCTTCGCTGCTTTGGCATTGAGACCCGGTCCTGGTGTGCGTTTCGCAACATGCGTTGCCGGGGCCGACCCGGCAACGAGGAACTTGCTGCGCGCCTTGACAAAGCCGCCCCTGCATGCGCTTTCCGCGTTCCGGTCGGACATCCACAGCGAGAATGCAAGCGTCAATGCACCGCTATCGCAGCCATACCTGCGGCGCGCTCAGATCGAGCGACATCGGCAACGAGGTGCGCCTGTCCGGCTGGTGCCATCGCATCCGCGACCATGGCGGCGTGCTGTTCATCGATCTGCGCGACCATTACGGCCTCACGCAAGTCGTCGCCGATCCCGACAGCCCGGCTTTCAAGATCGCCGAAACATTGCGCTCGGAATGGGTGGTGCGCGTCGACGGCAAGGTGCGGCTGCGCCCCGACGGCACCGAGAATCCGGAACTGCCGACCGGCGCGGTGGAAGTCTACATCCGCGAGATCGAGGTCCTGGGGCGCGCCGCCGAACTGCCGATGCCGGTGTTCGGCGAGCACGACTATCCCGAAGACATCAGGCTCCGCTATCGCTTCCTCGATCTGCGCCGCGAGCATCTGCACAACAACATCATGAAGCGCGGCGCGGTCATTGATTCGCTGCGGCGGCGGATGAAAGAGCAGGGCTTCTTCGAATTCCAGACCCCGATCCTCACCGCCTCGTCGCCGGAAGGCGCGCGCGATTATCTGGTGCCGTCGCGGCTGCATCCGGGAAAGTTCTACGCGCTGCCGCAGGCGCCGCAGCAGTTCAAACAGCTGATCATGATCTCGGGCTTCGACCGCTATTTCCAGATCGCGCCGTGCTTTCGCGACGAGGATGCCCGCGCCGACCGCTCGCCCGGCGAATTCTATCAGCTCGACCTGGAAATGAGCTTCGTCACCCAGGATGACGTGTTCGAAGCGGTCGAGCCGGTCATTCGCGGCGTGTTCGAGGAGTTCGGCGACGGCAAGCCGGTGACGCGACAGTTTCCGCGCATTCCTTATGGCGAGGCGATACGCAAGTACGGCACCGACAAGCCGGATCTACGCAATCCGATCGAGATGCAGGATGTCTCGGAGATTTTTCGCGGTTCGGGCTTCAAGGTCTTCGCCCGCATCCTTGAGACGAGTCGCTAAGGCTGCGGTGTGGGCGATCCCGGCACCGGGGGGCGGCTCGCGCGCGTTTTGCGACCGGATGAATTCGTGGGCGCAGGGCGAGGGCCAGCCCGGGCTGGGCTACATCATGTATCCCGTGAACGTCGAAGGCATTTTGGATTCGACGAACAAGGATCAAAAGGCCGTTCGTGATCAAGTTGAGAAGCTTCGTGAAGAGGGGAAGATTATCGAAGCGATTAAAGTTCTTGAAGAGTGGCAAGCTAAAAACCGCCCTGATGTTTCGGATTTTGCTCCCGTTGCCGGTATTGGTCCGATTGCCAATAACATTGGTCCAGACCGAACTGAAGTGATCAGGAAACAACTTGGTCTGAAATCGGGCGATGCCGTGTTCTTTGTTGCCGGCGAGCCGCAGACTTTTTTCAAATTTGCCGGCGCGGCGCGGACAAAGGTTGCCGAAGATCTTGCTCTGATCGACAAAGCCCGTTTCGAGCTGTGCTGGATTGTCGATTTTCCGATGTACGAATGGAATGAGGAGGAGAAGAAGATCGACTTCTCCCACAATCCGTTCTCGATGCCGAACTTGCCGGCGGACGAATTTCTCGCGCTGGATGCCGGCGACCGCGACAAGATACTCAGCCTCAAGGCGATCCAGTACGACATCGTCTGCAACGGCGTCGAGCTTTCCTCCGGCGCTATCCGCAATCATCGCCCCGAGGTGATGAAGAAGGCCTTCGCCATCGCCGGTTATGACGAGAGCGTGCTGGAACAGAAATTCGGTGGCATGCTGCACGCGCTGTCGCTCGGCGCGCCGCCGCACGGCGGCATCGCGCCCGGCATCGACCGCATCGTCATGCTGCTGTGCGGCGAGGAGAATCTGCGCGAGGTCGTGCTGTTCCCGATGAACCAGCGCGCCGAAGACCTGATGATGGGTGCGCCGTCGGAGGCTACGCCCAAGCAATTGCGCGAGCTCCATATCCGGGTTGTGAACACCGGTTCGTCTTGAGTTGTCCCAGCGGATTAGATTCGCGATCATTCCCTTGATCATTCAGCGGCGGCCGCAAAGGGCGCGTCGCCCAATGTCGCGATGATCGAATCATACTCGGCCTCCATCCGCTTGAAGCGCAGCAGTCGAAGTATCAGGCGGAGTTCGCTCAAGATCTCGAGTGACAGCCGGGTGGCGCGGCCGAAGGCGCTGGCGATCTGGAATGCCTTGCGTTCGTCTCGCCACCAGCGCTCAACGATGGCGATTGCGCCGTCGAGGCTTCGGCCAGCCAACATTGCAGCACGTGCGCCGAACCGGGCACGTACCACGGGATGATCGGGTCCGAGCGCGATCAGCCGCTCAACTCTCATCTTAAAGCTGTTGATGGCGGCAGCTTCATCGAAGGCGGTGCCGATTTGCGCCAGTGCAGCGTCCATCGCCGGCGCGGTTTCGCCCAACGTTTCGACGGCACGGCGCATGCGTAGACCATCGCGCGCGCTGCGCGGTGCGTACGCCATCGGGACCCTTTTCAGCGAAGATTGAGTGTCCGTGCTATGTTACATAAATGGGGACAATTATCAAGCCTAAGTTGCGATATCAGCGACGCGCTGCACATGGTAATGCGCGGTCACGAATCACTCCTTCACCAGCGACGAGCGGTTTCGCCCGTTCGCCGGCGGGTTTGATCAAAGAAAGGGGAGGGTGCTTATCTCAGAACAGCTTGAGACAGCACAGCACTTTGCCGACGATTTCCAGTTCGCCCAGCGAGGTCTCTTCGCTCGGGTGGTTTGGATTGTCGGAAATGATCTTCACCCGCGGCGGGCGCGAGGACCGGAGTACCTGCAGGCGCTTGATGACAATGCTGTTGAGCGTGTCGCGGATGGCATAAAGCCCGTCGGGCGTCGGCGTCTTGTGGCTCGTATCCACAATCACGCGTTCGCCGGAGACGATGGTCGGCGCCATGCTGTCGCCGGTGGTATCAATGACAAGGAGCCGGCTCGGCGAGCTGTGCAGCTGTTCACGCACAAAACTCCCTGGAAACAGCCACCCTTCGCTCTTGAGCGGGTCGGCGTGGCGGCCGTCCTTGCGCAGTTCGCGAGCCGGCACGCCGCCGCCGCCAAGGCCCGCGCGGGTGTCGAGTTCAGGCACCTGGCCGGGCGAGGGGCCGAAGGGCTCGTCATGGGCCGCCTCTTCGCGCAACACGTCGCTTGATTCGATGTGGCTGCCGCTGGTGCCGGGGTATCGCCCCCACAGCAAAATCTGCTCCGGCGAATAGCCGAGCGGTCCGGCGAACGGCTTTAAGTGATCCAGCCGCAGCCGGATCAGGCTGTTTTCGAGACGCGACAATTGCTGCTTGGAGACGCCCGAAAGCCGCACCAATTCCGAGCGCGACATGCGGCGCGCTTCCCGCGCATGGTACAGCCCGCTCTTTGGCGGGGCACTTCGAATCCGCCGTGCCATCAATGGATTGTCACCAATTCGGTACAAGCCGCCTAGCATCTAAACTAGTGACTTGACTGTCGCAGTTAAAGTGACTATAGCACATAAACGGTGACGGTAGCAACCCAGTCGCGGCTGCGACCGGGCGCCGTGGATGCGAACCCCTTGACCCCATCCCGAACAGCTGCGGCGCGCCTGATCGCGCCGCAGTTCAGCGGAGCTGTCAGCATGCGAGGCGAATCGTGGAGCCGAGAGCGCGTGGAAATGTTGCGCAAACTCTGGAGCGAGGGCGAGACCGCTGCTGTCATTGCCGACCGCCTTGGTGTAATGTCGCGGTCGGCGGTGCTTGGAAAGATTTTTCGGCTTCGGCTGCCTCCGGCTGATGCCAGCGCGAAGCATCAAAAAAGGGCCGTGAGCGGCGAGCCCGGCGAATCAATTGTTGCACCCGCGCGGCGCCGGCGCAGCGCAGCGCGTAGCAGACACGCGAAGCCCCTCGTTGCAAAGGCGACGCAGCACAAGACGCTGCTTGAATTGACCAACACGACCTGCCGTTGGCCCCATGGCCGTCCGGGAACGGAGAGATTCTTCTTTTGCGGTGCGCCCGAGGCGGATCTGGAGCGCGGCATACCGTACTGCGTGCGCCACATGAGGCGCGCCTATCCCCCATCTGCTGGTGCTGAGAAAGCTTCCACGATGCCGCCGCGGAGAATGCATGAGTTTGGCCGATAAAACGCAGTCAACACATCAACTCGAAGCCGCGGATGCGGGGCATCCACTGGCGGAGCGCGCGGCCAGAGCCGCCCGCGCCGAATTGCGCGGCGAACGAGCCGGCATTCTCGGCGCGCTCGGCCAGTCGGCGCTCCCGCTGATGTTGGCGAGAACGCGGCGCGAGTCACGAGTGCTGGTCGGTGATCGTCGTCATGGAGCGGATGGAGGAAGCGTTTCGCACGTTGGCGCGATTGCCGATCGCCACGCGCCCGCGCGGCTACGTCAATTCCATGCCGTTCTACGTCTATGACCGCGGCGACCTCAATGCCCAGATCGAGACCTACGAACTTGAACGCATGGCGCGGTTGCGGAACCGCGTCCGCATACCGCCGTCGCCCGCTGAAATCGCCCGGATGGAGCAGGCCCTGTACTGGCCGGCGGCTTACCTCGGCGGTGCTGAATTTCATCACATCGCCCGCGCTGTCAATCTCGGCTCGCTATGGGCGGCGTTCGACACCGATGTGGATGAACGCCTCAAACCGATGAAAATCACGCGCCGTGCCTTCAACGCGCGGAAACTGCAAGGGCTGCGAAATCATCGCCCGAGAGCTGGTCCGCTGCCGCGTGCCGATCCGGTGAACGGCAATAAAAGCATTGCATCATCCGCCGGTCACCGCCAATCGAAGGCTCAGGCGGCGCTAATTGCAGCCTATCGTGAAGGCTTCGGTCTTGCAGCCATCGCGGTTATAGGGGTGGCGACAGGCGTTCGAATCGCAGCCTTGGCCAGCGGATGCGACGCCGCTCTGGCGCCGGGCGAGACGATTGAAGCTCAATGGTGGTGCCGGCGCGCCTCTGATGCTGCGCGCGTCGCCGCCGCGGCCACAACACGGTTGCGGCGTGGCCAGTCGAAGCACGAAACATCGGGGTCTGCCGCGCCCGGGTCTGCGCTTGATCTCGCCGGCAAAGCCGTTGTCGTTGCCGCAAGGCAATGCGGCCTGATGCTTTACACGGATGAGGAGATTGTGGCGGCGGCCATGGCGGCGATTGCCCGGGTCGATGAAGAAATTGAACGGTTGCAACGCGCGGGCGAACTGAAATCCCTCAATAGGTCGTACAAAATCTATCGCACGGAAACGACCGCGCGCGGAGAAATGGCGCTGCCATACGCGCAATGGTTCAACGAATATAGGGCTAATCTGGTACGCCAATTGGCGGCCGCGCTGCAATTCACCTGAAAATCATCGCGAGTGCGAAGCGGCGTAGCGCTTCCGAACGATTTTTCAGATCGCCGCCGCGAAAAAAGTTTTTGTTTGATATTCCAACATGATAACGCACGAAATGACGAAGCCGTCGGCTGGTCGCGGTTTGACACGGCCGATTTTTGGCGGCATTTCCTCACGCGCATGCGGGCCTTGCAAAAGTGTGCCCGCCGCTCCCACCGCCCTCAAATAAATATCTAACCGGACAAGACCGGCGCTTCTTCGGAGGCTGGGTCTGTTCCTGTCTCGCAATGAGGGCGGCCGAGCGCCGCCAATTCTTTAACAGCCATCGCGGGGTGAGCACGTGAGCGTCACGGGCAAGGTGAAGTTTTTCAATGAGACCAAGGGTTACGGCTTTTTCACCCGGGACGACGGCACCGGCGACGTGTTCGTCCATCGCACCGAGCTGCCGATCGACGTCAAGCTGCTCTACGAAGGCCAGTCGGTGAGTTTCGACATCGAGAAGACCACCCGCGGCCTGCGCGCGGTGAACATTAAGCTTGCTTGACGCATCCTGAATTCGCTCGAGTCCGTCCGATCGTTTGGTAGCTGGTTTTAAAATGACGCTTACAAAGCAAAATCTCCAAACATCCGGACACGAATGGCCGCCAGCGACAGTTCACCGGTCGTACCGTCCGCGTCACTATTAAAGCTTACGCCAAGACAGCAACAGGCACAGCAGCTCCTTCGCTCGCAGCGGCACACTCTCCTGGTCGGCGGCTCGCGCTCCGGCAAGACCACGCTGCTGGTGCATGAAATCGCCGGCCGTGCGCTGCAGTTCGACAATTCGCGCCATGCTATTCTGCGGCTGCATGCCAACGCAGCACGCGCCGCGATTGCGCTGGATACGCTGCCGAAAGTGTTTCGCGTCAGTTTTCCCGAACAAGCCGATCACGCGGCATCGTACCGAGGGCTATTTCTCGCTGGGGAACGGATCGGAGATCTGGATCGGCGGTCTGGACGATCAGGAACGGGTTGAGAAGATCCTCGGCAAGGAATACGCCACCATCTTTCTCAATGAGTGTTCGCAGATTCCCTATGCATCGGTGTTGGTCGCGCTAACCCGCCTGGCGCAGGTTGTCGACGGCCTCGGTCAGGCCGCCTATTACGATCTCAATCCGACCAGCAAGGGCCATTGGACCAATCTGTTGTTCGGCGACAAGCGCGATCCGATTTCGCGGCAGCCGGTGGCCAACCCGGAAGATTACGCGCGGATGTTCCTCAATCCGGGGGACAATGCCGCCAATCTCACGGAGGCTTATCTCAAGAGCCTTGAGAACCTGCCCGAGCGGCAGCGCAAGCGGTTCTTTGACGGCATCTATATCGATGATCTCGACGGCGCGTTGTTCAACTACGAGACCATTGCGCGCGCGCGGGTGACCGAGTTCGCGCTGGATCGCTGCCTGCGCGTGGTGGTGGCGGTCGATCCTTCCGGTGCTGCCGGCCGCGACGATGACCGGGCCGACGAGATCGGCATCATCGTTGCCGGCCGTGGCGATGACGGTCACGCTTACGTGCTTGCCGATCGGTCGCTGCGCGATGCGCCCGCGGTTTGGGGACGCGCCGCGGTGCGCGCCTATGACGAGTTCAGGGCGGACCAGATCATTGCCGAGGAAAATTTCGGCGGCGACATGGTGCGCTTTGTCATTCGCGCGGCGGACGCCAACGCGCCGGTGGCGGTCATTTCCGCCTCGCGGGGCAAGGCCCAGCGCGCCGAGCCGGTCTCGACGCTGTACGAACGCGGCATGGTGCATCACGTCGGCCGCTTCGCCGTGCTTGAAGACCAGCTGTGTGCGTTCACGATGCAGGGCTACCGCGGCGCGGGCAGCCCGGATCGCGCCGACGCGCTGGTGTGGGCGCTGACGGATCTGATGCTGGCGCAGGGCAACGGCTGGGGAATCTTTGAACATTATCGTCGCGAGGCGGCTGCGGCCAAGGCGGACCAGCAGTCAAGTTCGGTTGTCCCCGCGAAGACGGTCAGGTTGAGAGCGCCCGAAGACGTGTCAACGGTGCACGGCGTGTCCGGCCGAGCTTATCTCGTCGACGCAACCGGCATTGTCGAAGTTGCGGTTGAAGATGCCGAGCCGCTCCTCGGTCACGGCTTCAGCCGCCTTGAAGGCCAGGATGTGGGCGCGCAGGAATCGTCATAACATCGGCCGTAAAGTGCCGTGGTGACGTTTACAGAGCGCAAGGACTATCAGCGTGTGCGAGAGGAAACAATGATGAGAGCTTTATCGGTCGCGGCGCTTGCATTTTTGGCACTGGCGGCGCCGCGGATTGCGTTCGCGCAGGCGACCTATCCGGATTCTAAAAATACCAGCGTCGCCATCCCGTCCGTGGTGCAGAAATGCCTGAACGCTGCCGGGCAGGCGGTCGCGGTATCGAGCGGGCAATGCGCGAATCCGGCGGCGATCATGTCCTACGCGCCGCCGACGTTGCCCACGTCGAGCGTCACCCGGCCGGCAAACACCACGACCTACACCCCAAACACCGGCTGGTGCCACACGACCAGCTCGTGCACGTCGGTGTTTGCCTTCAGCAACGCTTGCCGCGCTGGCGGCGGCGAGGTGATCATCTCCGGCGTTGACATCTGGTCGAGCAGTAATCCATCGGTGAAGCTCGCCGGCGTGCTGTATATCTTCACCGCCACGCCCGGCACCATCATCGCCGATAACGCGACCTTCGCTATCGCATCGTCCGACTTCGGCAATCTCACCGGTCAGTTCAACGGGGTTGCGTTCACGCTGGGCAGCCAGCAGGCGTCCGGCGCGGCGAACAGCGGCATGTCGCTCGCCGCCAATATGCCGGCGCGTTGCGCGCCGGGCTCGACCACGCTCTACGGCATGGTCGAAGTGACCAACGCCTATGTGCCGGCGAGCGCCGAAGTTCTGAGCATCAACCTGCACACCGTGGGCGTAAATTGATGCTACGCCGCGCCGCGTTGCTCCTCGCGCTGCTCTGCGCCGCCCAGCCCGCGTTGGCATGGCAGCAGGGCACGCCGCTCGCACT
Organism: uncultured Alphaproteobacteria bacterium; assembly: GCA_963844545.1. GTDB lineage: Bacteria > Pseudomonadota > Alphaproteobacteria > Rhizobiales > Xanthobacteraceae > BOG-931. The sequence continues at coordinate 82,115 of CAWJOX010000007.1, forward strand.
GCTGCAGCCGCCGCCGTTCGTCGGCAACGTTAACGGCTCGCCGATCGCCGGGCTGCCGCTGCCGCAGGCAGACATCAACTGCGTCACCCGGCAGGCGTATCAGAACGGCGTTTGGGGCGATCCGGTCAATTTCATCAACATGGCGCGGGCGCTCGCTGCCTACAGCGCCGATAATTCGGGCTACTGGAGCGCCACTTCAACGAGCGTCACCGGCACCAGCGGCGGCGCGCTCCGCGAGAACAACCAGGGCTGTCTGAGCGAGGTTGCGAGCGAAAATTACGTACCCGACAATTCGATGGCCGGCGCAAGCGCGGGTTCGCCAGGCACGCTGCCGACCGGCTGGACCGACACGCCTTCAAGTGGCGTGTCCGTCAGCGTCGCCTCGGTGCAGACGATCAGCGGCATCAATACCGCCACCTTCAACATCAGCGGAACGGTAGGAACTGGTGGTGGATCGACATATATCTACTTTGGGCCGAGCACCGCGACAGTCCCGGTCAGCAGCGGTCAAAATTATGCGATCAGCGCATGGATCGCGGCAAGCAATTGCGGCTCGCTCAATCAGTTCTATCTGCTCGCGACCTATAACGTCAGCGGCAATATCGCTTCACCGAATCTTCAATCGTCATTAGGGGCAACGCTGACGCGGTTTAGCGTGAGCGGGACAGTTGGCGGAACCAACAGCACGCTGTCGCTGCCGTACATCAATGCCTATTTCAACGCCGGTGCGGTCAACTGCAACATCACGATCGGCTGGCCGCAGGAAGAGCCGCAGTCGGCTCCGAGTTCGCCGATCGTCACCGCGGGCGGCGCGCTGTCGCGGCCGGCCGATGTTGGAACGCTGATCACTCCGCTGCCGTTCGGTTCGGCATTCACCGCCTACGCGTCCGGAACACCAAACGATCCGACGTCATTTGCAACGACGCAGACGCCGCTGCAGATCGACGAAGGCGACAACAACAGCCGGTGGGACATCGACCGCGGGTCCAGCAGCGGTCAAATCGGCGTCGGGCTTACGGTCGGCGGCACCGCCGACAACGTGCCGGCGCTGACCGGGATTTGGAACACCGGCGCTCTGGGTAAGACCATCTATGCCGTCGATCCCGGCGCGCAGAGCGCCAGCTTCAACGGCGGCACGGCGCAAACCGCGGCGGGCGTAGCTCTTTACCGTGCCCAGCGCGTCGACTTCGGCTGGGGCGCCAACGCCAATCACCAGTTTGACGGCAACGTACAGCGCATCGAGGTGTTCGCGTCCGTCGGTTTGCCGGCGAGTATTCTGCCGTATATCGCCGCCGGCAACGGCCCATAATCATCGGCGGCGCTGAAACTTCTAGAGCGACTTGAATTCACGACATGCCCGTGCGGAGCGCCATCCGCCCGGGCATTTGCCGGCCCGCATGTTGCGGGCCTGACCCGCGCACCTCTCTCGTCCCGCTGTGAAGCTCCCTGCGCTCCGCCGTCCCACCCGGCGAAGTGCAATTGCCTCCGGCACAGCGGAGACCGCCGCAAGGGGGCGCGGGTCGTTCGGGTCGGGGTCCCGTTGTCAGATCGCATTCGGGATCCCGACCCACCATTCGTGTGCCGTGCAGCGGCGCTCGACCAAACAATTCAAGGACTGCGATGAGCGAACAGGGTTCAGGCGCCGGCCAGGCGGCTTTGCCGCCATCGCCGTACCAGATCCAGGTGTCCTACGGTGCCAGTCAGGGCATCGCGCGCGGCACTGGCGCGGACTGGTTCGGGCCGCTCAATCCGCTTAGCCCCATTGCGCCGCCCGATGTTGCCGGCCGCCGCTTCGATTTTCCCGTCGGCTACAACATCGTCACCCGGCCGCGTGCGTACGAGCCGATCGGCTTCCACGAGCTGCGCGCCTTTGCCGACGCCTATGATCTGCTTCGCCTCGTCATCGAGACGCGTAAGGACCAGATGGAGCGTCAGCGCTGGCGCATCCGGCCGCGTGCGGGCAAGCTCAAGCGCAGCAAGGCGGCGCTCGATGCCGACACGCAGACACGCGTCATCGCGATCGAGCACTTCTTCCATAAGCCCGACGGCGCCACACGTTGGAAGACCTGGCTGCGCTCGCTCCTTGAAGACATGTTCGTCATCGATGCGGCAACGCTCTATTGCCGGCGCACCCGCTCGGGGCAGCTTTGCGCGCTGCAGCAGCTCGACGGCGCCACCATCAAACGCGTGATCGACGATTGGGGCCGCACGCCGCTGCCGTACCGCGACGCCGACGGTACAATGGTCTGTCCGCCGGCCTATCAGCAGGTGCTCAAAGGCCTGCCCGCGGTCAATTACTCGGCGCGCGACATTGTCTACCGGCCGCGCAATGTGCGTGCCCACAAGGTCTACGGGTATTCGCCGGTGCAGCAGGTATTGATGACCGTCAACATCGCGCTGCGCCGCCAGCTCTGGCAGCTCGACTATTACACCGAAGGCTCGATTCCCGATGCGCTGATCGGCGTTCCCACGAACTGGACGCCGGAGCAGATCAAACAGTTTCAGGACTACTGGGACACCGAGTTCACCGGCGACCTCGCCAAGCGCCGCCGCGCCAAATTCGTGCCAGGCGACACTGCCGCCAAGGTGGTGCAAACCAAGGAGCCGCAACACAAGGACGACTTCGACGAGTGGCTCGCCCGCATCATCTGCTTTGCCTTTTCAGTGCCGCCGCAATGGGCGGTGAAGCTGATGAACCGCGCCACCGCTGATAATCAGTCGGCACAGAGCGAAGAGGAGGGGCTTGAGCCGACCAAGGAGTGGGTCAAGGACCTGGTCGACGAGATCATTGCCGAGGAATTTGCGTCGCCCGACCTCGAGCTGCATTGGCTCGACGAGGACGCTGATCCCCTTGATCTGGAAACCAAGCTGGAAGGCCGGGTGAAGCTCGGAGCCGTCACGCTCAACGAGATGCGCGACAGCCTCGGCCTCGACCCCTATGCCAACGCAGCCGCCGACCGCCCGATGGTCCTTACGGCCACCGGCTACGTGCCGATCGAGGCGAATGCGGGCGGTGAGGAGGTCAACACCAGCACAAATTGGCAGAACGCCCAAGCTGAGACAGCTGTCGCGAAGCGGTCTCTCATGAAAGACTTCGACACGAACCAACCACGCGTGCCCGCCGGCAATCCGAACGCCGGGCAGTGGACGAGCGGGGACGGGCGCGGATCAGCGAGCGAATCGGATAACAGCCCCGAACCCAACGGCGCTTCTCGACCGGTGCAATATGCGGCGCTGGACACCGGGACGCGCACGGACGCGACGACAGACGAGTCAGGAGTTCAGGTTGCCGCAGGCCCTGGCCGGTCCGGCTACCCGATAGACTTGCTGGAAGAAGAAGCCCAAGGCGGTCATGCAATCAGAGATCATGTCGGAAAGAGCCAAGACCATCTGCTGTCCATCGTCAACGATACCGCCGCTCGGGCTGAGTCGCTTGGAGACTTGGCCAGTGGGTTGAGGGAAGGCTCATTTCCATCGTTGGAAGCAGCCAACAAACTGGTAAATTCAACAATCTCCGCTAATCAAAATGAGGTGGATTTGGTGGTAGACGGCCTCTCGCAGCGTGCAGAGATTGATGAGTATTTTGGATCTCCCACAGGGTATGAAGCGTTCGCCCAAACGGAGCGATCGACGCCTTTTGTGAGGGATACGTATGGTGTTCACGTGGTCATTGTGCGGGATCTTGATTCTCCAAAAGGTTACCGAGTCCTCACGGCGTATCCGATAAATCGGTGACGGCAATGTCAGACTTAAAAATGAGAATTTATGAAGCGATGTTTGATGTCACGTCCGTGATCTGTTGGGCTAATGAGGAAGAGTATGCCCTGGCAGAAAAATTTCTGACAGAAATGGGAATTGTCCGCGGCCAGTCGAACGATATGGTCGATAAGAAATCTGCGTTCCATTTGGAAAACCTGCAGCAGGTTCATGCCCTTCATGATTTCAGGAGATCATTAGAGCAGCGCAGACCCAAGAGCTCGGAGCCACCGAGTTTAAAAACGACAATTTATACTGCGGGCACCGGCGTCGAAATGACGCTCGCGTGGGCTAGTGAGGACGACTATCAAGCGGGGAAGAAGTTCCTGAAGGACATAGGAGCTCTCGACTTTCCGTCGGACAGAGTGCGCCACGATAAGCCTGAGTATTTTTACTTGCAAAGCAAAGAGCAGCTCGAATCTCTATACGAGTTCAGGCAATCGCTAAGGGAGAAAGGGAAAACGTAGGCTGTCAGGATATAGCGAGATGGTAATGCCGATCGTCGCTTGCAGTTGCGGCGACGAAACAATCTGGGTCGTTCGATGTGAGCCCATCAATTACAATAGTCTGGCCCGATCTTGCTCTTGCACTCCGGATGCATTTTATCAAATTCCCGGTTGATGTCATTGATGAGCGCTTTGGTTTCTGCATCTACCAAACTGCTGAGCCGATTAGACGACGTCCAGACGCAATCATAAGCGGCCGAGGGCCGAACACAGCTTGTGTCGCCGATGATCTGATCAACTTTGACTGTGGTATCGCCTTCCAATTCAATACAGTTGTGATCATGTGCGAAAGCGAATGCGGCGTGGGTGTCGTCCAACAGCGCATAGAACCGAATGTAATGGCTGCGCACCGGGCAGGCTGTTATGTCCGCGGCGGTGCGCCCGAATGCGTTCACAGGGACCTGCGCACGTGCAGCGCTGATCGCCGCAAATGCACAGATAAAAAATACTGTCCACGCGGTACGCATTGTCAATGTCTAGTAGCGAAGCCGGCGCAATTCCATCGTTAGTTGGTTGGAGCCTGTCGGTAGCGTGAGGACGCGCTGCAGCAGCTGGACGGCGCCACCATCAAGCGGGTGATCGACGATTGAGGCCGCACGCCGCTGCAGTACCGCAACGCCGACGGTACAATGGTCTGTCCGCCGGCCTATCAGCAGGTGCTCAAAGGCCTGCCGGCCGTCAGTTACTCGGCGCGCGACATAATCTATCGGCCGCGCAATGTGCGCGCCCACAAGGTCTACGGCTATTCGCCGGTGCAGCAGGTATTGATGACGGTCAACATCGCGCTGCGCCGTCAGCTCTGGCAGCTCGACTATTACACCGAAGGTTCGATCCCCGACGCGCTGATCGGCGTGCCGACCAACTGGACGCCGGAACAGATCAAACAGTTTCAGGACTACTGGGACACCGAATTCTCAGGCGACCTCGCCAAGCGCCGCCGCGCCAAATTCGTGCCAGGCGACACTGCCGCCAAGGTCGTGCAAACCAAGGAGCCGCAGCACAAGGACGACTTCGACGAGTGGCTCGCCCGCATCATCTGCTGTGCTTTTTCACGCGGCTCGTTCGATTTTGTAGGGACGAACGAGAAGGTCCGCCGGAATCTTCCACGCCTCGCTGATCTTGTGAATCATGTCGACAGTGAGTGCGCGCCGGCGCGAGAGGATTTCCGACGCGCGCGAGCGCGAGTCCAAAATCTCCGCCAATTCGGCCTGGGTGTGGCCAAGTTCCGCAATGGCATAGTTGAGCACGTCGATCGGATCAAATCCCTTGTCGATGTCGATCGGCCATCGCTTCGCTTCGTAGATGTCGACAAGGGCGAGCAGCACGTCGAGCCGATCGCCTTTATCGGTGCTCTCCGGCGCGCCCCAGCAGGCGTCGATTTCGGCGAGCGCTGCCCGGTGATCTTTGTCAGTACGGATCGGTCGGATTTCCATCGGATCAGTCCTCAGTATCGCGATACGGTGAAAGCATCGACGCGGTCGTATTCAGAGTGGGTGCCTACGAACTTCACGAAAGCGACCTGCCGGCGAAAATCGAAGGCGACGACGAGCCGGTGGTTGCCTCCCGCGACTTCGAACCTGACACGCTCTCTATTGAGCACTTTGGATTTCGGAGCCGCTCTCTGCACCTCGTCGGTCGAAGTCCAATGGGCGGCTCTGACGAGTTTGTACCAGCGTTCGAGCGCAACCTTCGCTTCCGGGTGATCGCTCCAAAAGCCCACAAGCGTGTTTCGGGCAATGACCCGCATAACATGCCATAGCATGTTCCCAATACGGGAACAAGTGTCTAGATTGCCTTAGCCCACACATGCGCCGCGAAAACGCTAACGAGGAATGCGCGATGGATGACATGAAAATCTTTGTGCCGATCACCAAGATCGATGCGGCGCAGCGCCTGGTCTATGGCGTCGTCACAGCGGAGACGCCGGACGTATCCGGCGAGGTCTGCGACTATGCCTCGACCAAGCCGCTTTATCAGAAGTGGTCACAGAGCTTTGCCAGCGCGACCGACGGCAAGAGCCTCGGTAACCTGCGCGCCATGCACGGCCACATTGCGGCCGGCAAGCTCGTCGAGATCGCGTTCAACGACGAGGCCAGGCAGGTGGAGATCTGCGGCAAGGTGGTGGACGATGCCGAATGGCAGAAAGTGGAGGAGGGGGTTTACACCGGCTTCTCCCAGGGCGGGCGTTACCTCAAGCGCTGGCCTGATCCGGACCGGCCGACGCTGACGCGCTACACCGCGGAGCCTGTCGAAGTGTCGCTCGTCGATCATCCCTGCCTGCCGGAAGCGACCTTTGCGGTGATCAAGGCCGACGGCTCGACCGAGCTGCGCAAGTTCAAAGCCGGCGCGCCAGGCGATGCAGCCCCGGCATCGCATTCGCTCGCCAAGGTCGGCGCCCGCCATTCCAAAGCCGACAAGGAGCGCATCAAGAAGATTCACGATCTTTTGGCCGACCTCGATCCTGACTGCTGCGCCGCCGCCGACATTCCAGGGGCCAATGTCAACTCGGACCTGCAATTTTCGCCGCAGGCCGGCGAACATGGCGACGAGGCCGGCGATGACGATGCAGAAAAATTCGCCAAGGTACTGGAACGCCGCGTTGAGCGTCCGTTCGCTAAAGCGCTTCACGGCGTGACCACGCGGCTCGATGACATGGCGGCGCGGGTGAAGAAAATCGAGGACCAACCGCTGCCGCTCGGGACGAGCTCGGTGCGCGTCGCCGAGAAGAGCGAGGATTCGCAGTTCGCGGCGCCCGATCATCTGCTCGATCGCCCGGGTGCGTTGGAGGCCTTGGCCGAGCTTGCCATCCGCAAAGCGCAGTCCAATCCGATGCGTGCCATGCCGGGCTTTCGCGCGCGCAAGGCATAACTCTCCGCCGCTCGTCCCCGCGAAGGCGGGGACCCAGCGCCGCATTCCCGCTTTTGCGGGAATGAGCGGACACGTGCCTTTCCAAATTCCACCAACCAAACACGGGAACGAAACCATGTATCAGCCCAACCTTCAGCACGTGCTTGCCAAATCGACCATGCCGCGCACCGTGCAAGACTATAATGCCGCGCTCGCCAGCGCCGGCGGCTTCCTCCAGGAAATCGAAAGGGCGCACGCCAATCCGCTGCCCGGCGATCCGCTCGCCAAGACTAGCACCTTTTCTGAATCCACCTCGGCGACGTCGGGCCTCACTTATTACGACCTCGAACTCGGCGCGAAATTCCTCTATCCGCTGCTGACGCCGCTACGCAACGAAGTCCCGCGCGTGTCCGGCAAAGGCGGCATCCAGGCCAACTGGCGCGCGGTGACCGGCGTCAACACCACGGGGCTGCGCATCGGCGTGTCCGGCGGCAATCGCGGCGGCGTGCAGGCGGTCTCGACCCAGGATTACACCGCCGCCTACAAGGGCATCGGCATCGAAACCTCGGTCGATTTCGAAGCGCAATATGCCGGCATGGGCTTTGACGATGTCAAAGCGATCGGCGCCAAAGTCGGGCTTGAAGCCTGCATGCTCGGCGAAGAGCTGCTGATCCTTGGCGGCAATACTTCGGTGGCACTGAGCACTACGCCGACGCCTTCACTGGCGCCGTCAACGAGCGGCGGCAGCCTCACCGCTGCGGCAAGCCCCTATAGCGTCATCTGCGTGGCGCTCGCGCTCGACGCCGTGGTCAACGGCAGTGTCAGCGGCGGCATCCAGGCCGCGATCACGCGCAGCAACGCCGATGGCTCGTCCGACACGTTCGGCGGTGGTGCCGCGGGCAAGTCGGCGAATGCCACCAGTTCGATCTCGTCCGGAACGACCGGCTCGATCGCGGCGACCGTCGCGCCGGTGACCGGCGCGCTCGGCTACGCATGGTTCTGGGGCGCGGCGGGCTCGGAAGTTCTCGGCGCCATCACCACCATCAATTCGCTGGTGATCACCGCGAATGCCACGGGCACCCAGACCGCGGCTTCGCTCGGCTCGAGCGACAGCTCGACCAACGCTCTGGTGTTCGACGGTCTGCTCTACCAGGCTTTCAAGTCGGGCTCGAACGCCTACGTCGCTTACCTGGCAACCGGCACCGCCGGCAGCGGCTCGACGCTCACCGGCGACGGCACCGGCGGCATCGTCGAGATCGATGCGGCGTTGAAAAACCGCTGGGACACTTACCGGCTATCGCCCGACACCATGTGGGTGTCGTCGCAGGTCGCCAACGATCTGTCGGCAAAGATTCTCGCCGGCGGCAGCAACGCCGCGCAGCGCTTTGTGTTTGAGAGCGAGCAGGGCGCGCTCGGTGGCGGCGTCATGGTGCGCACCTACCTCAACAAGTTCTCCATGGCGGGCCCGAAGACGCTCGACATCCGCGTCCATCCCAACATGCCGGCCGGCACCGTGCTGATGACCTCGCGCACCTTGCCTTACCCGCTGTCGAACATCGGCAACGTCATGCAGGTCCGCACCCGGCAGGACTACTACCAGATCGAGTGGCCGCCGCGCGCCCGCCGTTACGAGAGCGGCGTCTACGCCGACGAGGTGCTGCAGCACTATTTCCCGCCGTCGATGGCGGTGATCTCGAACATCGCCGCGGGGTGAAGCGGCGGCTTAGTCTGCCACCGGCGATCCTCAAAGTCGTCATGAGCGGGCTTGACCCGCGCATCCATGCTGCCTTGCCGCTCCATGGATTGCCGGATCAAGTCCGGCAATGACGACCTCGAAAATCAGACCTCAGAGGAACTCCATGAAGCTGAAAGCGCCGCAAGGCGTCGGCGACCCGTGTGTTGCCGGCGTCATCGTCGAGTCGCGCGACGGTGTCTACGAGGTCGAGGCCGAGGTCGGTGCGCTGCTGATCGAGTGTTTCGGCTTTGTCGAGGTTGAAGCCGGCACGGCGCAGCCAGCGAAAACCGCGCCACCCGCGCGCCGCGGCAAGCCGGCTGCACGTAAGGCGTAAGCGCAAGGATCAAACAAAATGGCCGCGTCCGATCTCGCCGTGCTCGCCGATGTCAAAACCTGGCTGTCGGGTTCGAGCGGCATCGGCTCGTCCGATGACGCACTCCTCGCCCGTCTGATCACCGACGTGAGCGGGGCAATCACCGCTTATCTCGGCCGGCCTTCGCTGACGCCGCGGCCGGTCGCCGAGCGCCTCGACGGCAACGGCAAGGCGCGGATGTTCCTGCGGCACTATCCGGCGCTGCAGCTGACTTCGCTGGCGATCGATAATGTGGCGGTGCCAGCGGCGGTGACGCCCGCGGCCGGCGCGCCGTTCACCAAGGGTTATCTGCTCGAAGCCTGGAACGGCCTGCCGCCTGGCCGGCCGCAGGCGCTCGATCTGTTCCACGTCAATTTTCGCCGGGGCCGGCAGAACGTGGTGATCAATTACACCGCCGGCTATACGGTTGAAGGCGAAAGCGCCACGGTGCCGGCCGCGCCCGGCCCTTACACGGCGACGGCCGCGGTACCGTTCGGGCCGTGGGCGAGCGACGCCGGCGTCACATATAGTAATGACACGGCGCTTGCGCCGGTTTCGGGTACCCCGAGCGCCGGCGAGTATAATGTCGCCAGCGGCGTCTACACGTTCGCGGCTGCCGATGCCGGCGCCGCCGTGCTGATCTCCTACGGCTTTATTCCGGCAGCGATCAACAATGCCTGCATCGAGTGGGTCGCCGAACGCTACCGCTACCGTACCCGCATCGGCCAGAGCGCGCAGACGGTGCAGGGCCAGATGACGGCGGCGTACAGCCTCAAGAACATGCCCGATTTCGTGCGCGCCTCGCTCGATCCCTATCGCAGCGTCGTGGGGATCTAATACCAATCGGTGTTTAGCGTGACCCATACGCCTCGTCATGGCCGGACTCGTTCCGGCCATCCACGTCTTTGATTTATTTCGGACTTGAAGACGTGGATGTCCGCGACAAGCGCGGGCACGACAAGTCTGAAACGTTCCTAGTCGGGCGCAGCAACATTGGGCGTATTGGCGAGAACGGAACTCGTTAGAACTCGAAATATTCACCTCGTAACGGTTGGCCCATTCCTGCACGTTCTGAGGCCGGTAGTTCGGATTGTTGTTCCAGCGTGCGAACACCGACGCATCGATCGTCTCGTTGACATTGCTGTCGGTGCCGCCATCGACCGGCTTGGGCAGTGCGCCGATCGGCCGGTAGTAGGGCGAGCTGAACAGGCGATAGACGCCATACATGAACTCCCGGTAGGAGTCGGTCACAGCCGCCGCGATTTCGTCGCCGTCGAAATCAACATCGTCGCGGAACGCGAGCCCGTGCAGCGAAGCTTTCTTCATGATCCAGCGCAGCGGAACTTGCGGCAGGATATCGCTTTCGTTGCCGCCGCCGACATTGGCGTGCGCGCCGACGAACCAGCGCTGCTCGACGCTCTCGATCGGCCGCGGCGGCGGGGCGTCGGGATCCGGCGGGCTGGAATGTCTCACCGTCCACAGCGTCGGCAAAAATGCCTGCCGGTGCTCGTCGATGGCGAGCGCATGAAAGCCATGTTCGATCGGCCGGCGCAGCCCGGTGCTCATGAACCGCACCGGCGACCAGTGCAGACCCTCGAAGGTGAGCCAAGGCACACCGAGGTCGCCGACCGTATCCCAGACGCCGACCAGCTTGATGTGGATGGCCATGGAATATTTGAGCATCAATTGCTCTTCGAGCGTGAAGTCTGCGGTCTGGCCGCTGTCGCGCGCATCTAACAGCTCCCAGATCGTCCGCGCCTCGGTGCGGCGATATCTGTTGTAGATTTGCTTGACGCCGAGAGCGCCGCCGGCCTTCAGCAGCCCGCACTTGGCGATCAGCCCGGCCAGGCTGCGCGCGGTATAGGCGCCGCGGCTGAAGCCGAAGATGAAAATCTCGTCGCCGGCATCGTAGTGGTCGATCAGCCATTGGTAGGCGTTGCTGATGATCGTATCGATGCCATCGCCGAACACGCCGCCCAGCAAGCCGCGCACGCCCTTTTCGTAATAGGCGAGCTGGGGCGTTCCGTCGGTGCTCGTCGGCGAGCACAGCGATTTCAGCCGCCAGACATTGGTGTCGTCGCCGATCTCGTTCCAGGTGCCGTCCAGAAATACCGCGAGCCGTTTTGGCTGATCGGTCTTCGATATCGCGGGCGCTTCGGGCACGTCATGAACCCTCAAACGGGAAACTCAGATGCGATCGCTGATGCTGCTGATGCCGGTGCTCTGGGCCTGCGTCTTTGTGTTAGCCGGCCGCGTCATGGCCACCGCCCAGTCGCCGCCGGCCGCCTACGCCGCCGCCATCCTGGGTGTCGGCGCCGTCGGCGGCTTTTGCCTCTCACTCATTATTATATGATTATATGGCTGAGCGCGGCCTAGGCGCAAACCGAAGGTTGCCGGTATGATCGCACTCTCGCTGCGCGATAGCGCCTCGGCGGCGCTGGCGGCAATGCCGGACCGCATCAGCGCCGCGCTATCGGACAAAGCGAACGCGCTCGCGGCCGAGCTTGAGGCCAAGGTCCAGCAGAAGCTTGCCGGCGGCGTACTCAATCCGCGCACCGGCGCGCTCGCCCGCTCGATCGTCACCACTATCGAGGATTCGGCTGCGGATATTTCCGTCAGCATCGCAACGTCCGGCGATGTGAAATACGCCGCGATCCACGAATTCGGCGGCACCATCCCGCCGCATCAGATCGTGCCGGACAAAGCCAAGGCGCTCGCGTTCGCCGTCGATGGCAAACAGGTGTTCGCCGCCCGCGTCAATCTGCCGGCCGTGACAATGCCGCAACGCTCCTACCTGCGTTCCTCGCTGGCCGAGATGGCGGATGAGATCCGAGAAGAGCTGACGGAGGGGGTGGTGCAGGCGATGCGGTAATCGCTGCCCGTCGCCACTACTTGTGCTGACTATTTGTTCTTGTTATGTTCTTGCGCAGGAGCACAAATCTCCGGAATTTTTGGCTGCGTTTCGAACCTTGGACTATGGGTGAAAGGGTGAATATTGCGCGTTTCCCGATGATCCGAAACTCGTAAGGATTTGACGCGCACCTGACGGACAGCGTTGCTCATAATGAACGTTCTGTACCTCAATCATCGGGACGATTTTGATCCTATGAATAGCGCCGTCTTTTCTGACGGTGGAAAGCTGGGCGAATTGCTCGATGCTCGAAAGAAGCAACCGCCGTTTCTCGCCGAACTCTCAGGAGATAATGGCTTTGAACTTATGATCGGGATCGGTCGCACCGTTGGCTGTGCTCAATACAGTCGGTCCGACGGAAATCCGCCATATCTCATGGCCATGTCGCCCAGGCCACCCATGAATAACGGAGGGTTTGAGTTCCTGACGGCCGATACGCTGACGCCGATCCCGGCACGGCACATTCTGCGATTTGTTGAGCTGAAAGAAATCGCGCTTCATTTTCTTGTAACGGGCGAGCGAAGTACCGAGTTTGGTTGGGAAAATGTGGGAGCCGTTAAACCAAGCTCAGACGGCCGTTGGCGACCGGATCGGAAGCTAACCATGTTGAGGCTATTACAGTCGCGCGCGGGCCGGCATCTCGCGTGCGCCGGCGCAAGTTTCAGTTCGGCCAGCTCCTCCGCTGAGGCACCTGAAGTGAGGAAGAGCCGGAGCGTTCGATATCACAATCTGCACGATGAGCTCGATCCGATGAATGGAGTCGTCATCGGGCAAAGGGATCAGCTTATTGATTCGCTTGAGCGTCTGCGAAGATGCACACCAATTATCTGCCAGCTTACTGCCGATTGCGGCTTTCATCTTATAGGTGGGGTCGGCTTGGGCATCGGATGCGCCCAGTACAAGCATGTTAGCGGCGATCTGCCATATTTTATGGCTCTACCCACGAGGCGGCATGTAAAGAGTGGCGTCGTTGAGTTTCTCAAGCGACACGCAGTGGCGCCGATTCCCGCGCGGTATATTCTGGATTTCGATGAACTGACGCAGATCGCACTTCATTTCCTGGAGACTGGCAAGCGCGCCGAAGCTGTCTCATGGGAGCCAATATAGCGCGGACGAATTCGCGCGCCGCCTTTTTCTCGACGAATTTGAACCGCCTTGAGGTTTGCCATGACTTCTGTCACGCGCGAACAGATATCCGCTGCCTTCTTCAATCTCATCGCGGGCGCGACGGATTTCACGGCGACGAGCCGGCGTTTCGTGCATTGGGACCAGGTCAACGAGACGCAGATGCCTTTCCTGACTATGCTCAAGACCGGTGAGGCGCGCGGCCGGCAGAGTGAAGGGCTGCCTACGCTGACCATCAACGCGCATGTCTTTATCTATATGTCGGCCGGCATGGACCCCGAGGATGTGCCTGACACCGCCATGAACGCTCTGCTTGACGCCGTCGATGCAGCGGTCGCCCCCAGCGGCGCCGACGCGCTCAGCGGCAACAAGCAAACGCTCGGCGGGCTTGTCGCCCATTGTTATCCGCTCGGTCCGGTGTTCATCGACACCGGGGACATTGACGGCAAGGCCGTCGCCGCGATCCCGTTCCAGATTCTCGTTCCTTAACTGAACGGCAAATGGCGAATGGTGAGTGGCGAATAGGGAATACTCGCCAAAGTCCACTCATTTTCCATTCGCTATTCGTCACTTCGCTATTCGCTCTTTTCCACCCAACTCTTCGCACCAGAGAGCCCACTTATGACCCAATACGCCTTCGGCAGTGGCACGCTTATCGGCAAACGCATCGACATTACCGGAACGCCGCCGTGTCTGCTCGGAACCTTGCAGGACGTGTCGATTGATTTCGACCGGAAGGTCGAGACTTTGCTCGGCCAATACAGCATGCCGGTCGCGGCCGGCGGCGGTGAATTCAAGATCGCCGGCAAGGCCAAATTCGCCCGGCTGCAGGCGACGCAGATCAACAATCTGTTTCTCGGGCAGACGCTCACCGCCAACAGCATGCTGGAAATGACGACCGGCGAGACCGACACTGTTTCTTCCGGGTCGGTCACCGTCGCCAATGCATCGACCTTCGTCGAGGATTACGGCGTCTTCTATGCCACGACCGGCGTGCAGCTTGCCCCGGTTGCCTCCTCGCCGGCGCAGGGCCAATACAGCGTGGCGAGCGGCGTCTACACCTTCAACTCCGCCGACAACAGCGCCGCGGTACTGATCTACTACAGCTACACCGTCGCCTCGGGAAACAAGATCAGCCTGGCGAACCAGCTCACCGGGCCGCTGCCGATGTTCGAAATCTCGCTGAAAGAGACCTTCAACTATTTCGGCACCAGCAAGGACCTCCTGGTGAAGCTCAACGCCTGCGTCTCCTCGAAGCTGTCGCTGCCATTCTCCAACCAGAAATTCACTGTCGCCGAATTCGACTTCCAGGCCATCGCGGATGCCTCGAATAATATTGGCACTATCAGCTTGAGTGAATAGTGCGTCATTGCGAGGAGCGGAGCGACGAAGCAATCCAGGACCTTCCGCTAAAAACCTGGATTGCTTCGCTTCGCTCGCAATGACCGGAGGCTTAATGGAAGGAGTTACCAGGCGTGAGCTTTGAACGCGACGAGAAACTCGATTTGTCGGGAGCCCGCACCGTGCAGCTTGGCGGCCGCGAATGGTTGGTGGCGCCGTTGTCATTACGGCAGATCCTCGCCATTGCCGATTTTGTGCCGAAGCTGTCGGCGATCGGCGTGGATAGCCTTTCCGGAGAACGGCTCGCGCCGCTAGCCGAAGTGCTCTGGCATGGACTGCGCCGTGCCCATCCGTGGCTGACGCGCGATGAATTTTTCGATCTGCCCATCACCATCGCCGAACTGGTCGCCGCTCTGCCGGTGGTGATCGAGCAAGCCGGCGGCCGGCGGGTGGAAGCCGGCGAAACCGTTGCATCGGGAGGAGTCGCGCCCGCGGGGGAAATGTTGGCGGCGAGCGCTTCGACCGCGTCGACTGGCGCGCGCTCGTCGCCGACCTCGTGATCGAACTGCATTGGACGCGCGATCAGGTCCTCGATCAGGTCGACATTGCTTTCCTCGAGGATTTACATCGCGCCTGGGCGGATTTTCCGCCGCTGCGCCGCATCGCCGCCGCCGCGCTCGGTCACAAGCCGCGGGCGCGAGCGTCGAGAAATTACGATGCGCTGATCGCCATGTTTCCGACCGGCACAATCAGGTGAGCGACGGGTTCAGCAATGGCCGACGACAATCAGGTTGAAATCAGCTTTACCGCTTCGGCCGACGATGCCATCGACGGCATCGCGCAGGTCCGTGATGCGCTGAACGGGCTGACCGCGCCGGTGCGTAACCTCGACGGCAGCCTCGGCCGCTTGGGTACGGCATTTGGCGGCGCGCTGCCGGCGGACATGCTTTCACAGGTCGTCAAGGATTTTGGCGAACTCGGCACCGAAGCCGCGCGCAGCGCGTTGCAGGTGCGGGAAATTGGCGCCGAGATCAAGCTCCTGCGGCAGGGATTGACCGAACAGAAGATTGTCCTCGACGCGGAGGCGAACCAGTTCCAGATCACGCAAAATCAGAAGTTCGCCATGCTCGAGGCCGAGACGCAAAAGGAATACGAGGCCGAATTGAACCTGTTGCAGCAGGAAGCCGCGCTCGGCGACCTCAGCGTCAAGCAGCGCTTGAACGTCATCAACCAGATCGCCGCGCTCGAAGAAAAGCACCGCATCGACATGATCAAGCTCGACGAGCAGGCAATCGCGCAGCAGCAGCAGATCTGGACGACGTCACTCGGCACCATCGAGAACGCCTTCAACTCGCAACTCCGCGGACTCCTCGCCGGCACCACCAGCTGGTCGCAGTCGTTTAAAAACGTCCTCGGCGACATCATCATCAAGTTCATCGAAATGTGCGAGACCATGGTGGTGAAGTGGCTCGCCGCCGAGCTGGCGCAGACGACCGCGACCATCAGCGGAGCGGCGGCGCGCGCGGCGGCGGAACAAGGCGCCGCGAGCTCCGGCATTCTCGCCAATGCGGCGAACGCGCTGCAGGCGATCATGGCCGACGCGGCGCAAACCTTCGCCGGCGTGTTCGCCTTTCTGGCGCCGACCATGGGTCCGGCGGCTGCTGGCCCCGCCGCGGCGGCGCAAGCCTCCGTGTCGGCGGCGGCGATTTTCGACGTCGGCACCGATTATGTGGTGCGCGGCGGCCTGGCGCTGATCCATCCCGGCGAAACCATCATCCCGGCGGCGCGGGGCTCAGGACCATTCACCGGCGCCGGTGTTGGAACGCAGATCCACGCTCCGGTGAGCATCAGCGTCTCGGCGCTCAACTCGCAGAGCGTCGATCGGTTCTTTAGCAACAACCAGAGGCAGCTGATGCGTGCGATCAACGACGCCGTCAGGCGCGGCGCACATCTTGGCTTGCGCGCGATCCATCCTTAACCGCCCGCGCGAGCGAGGGTTGGCGTGGCGGCTGCGAGCGCAGGCCAAAGCAATGGGCTACATCAACGGCGTCAATCTGCTGCCGTCGACCGGTGAGTTTACCTACGACACGATTGCCTATCTCGGTCAGCGCGTCACGGAATCGACGCTCAGCTCCATCAATCGCTACGCCAACGGCGGTCCGGCGGCTGGTACCGGCTCGACCACTGACTACACGATCTCGATCAACAACCTTCAGGCCGAGTATCCCGGCTGCACGACGGTATCGCTGGTCGTTGCCTGGTTCGGCAATTCGACCGATATCACCGCGTGCCAAATCTACCCTTCGACGACGTATATCAACGGAACCTTTCAGCAGGCGTCCGGCGGCTCTGACGTTTGGCGCTGTTCGAGCCTGACGCAGTCCTCGGCGGGCCTGATCCCGATCCCGCAGATCGGGAACGCCTTCATCTATGGCGGCACACCGTCGGACCAATCGATCGTCCGCTGCATCCGCGATCTGAAATCGCGCGGACTGCGGGTTGTGTTCTATCCGTTCATCCTCATGACCGCTTCGGGCGAGCCCTGGCGCGGCCGCATCACTTATAACGGGAGTGACATTTCCAGCGCCGCGACCACGGCGGTGAACAATTTCCTTGGCGCAGCGGCGACGTCAAACTTTACCCAGGACAATGTCAATCTGACCGTCGCCTATTCGGGACCGCCGACGGATTTCACGTTCCGGCGAATGATCCTGCATTACGCCAATCTGTGCGTGGTCGCCGGCGGCGTCGATCTGTTTCTGCTCGGCTCCGAGTTCCGCGGCATCGAGACCATCCGCGGCCCCGCGTGGACCAAGGCGGGCACGACCGGCGGTGATGGCAAGGTCACCTGGGATTACCCATTCGTCGCCGGCTTAATGCAGCTTGCTGACGATGTTCGCAGCGTGTTCGACGCCGCTTCGCTCACCAAAGACACCGTGAACCTGCATAACCTGATTACTTATTCCGCCGACTGGTCGGTGTGGATGGGCTATCAGCATTCGGGCGAGAACGGCCAGTGGCCGCATCTCGACCAGCTCTATGCCCATAACAACATCGATGTCGTCTCGTTCGACAATTATCTGCCGCTGTCCGACTGGACGACCGGCGACGGCGGTCTCGATGCGCAGAACTGGCTAACGCCTGCGCCAAGCGGCGCTTGGCCGCCGAGCTGCGGCGACGTTCAACGGTCTCGGCCTGACCGGCCAGCCAAGTATTTGGAGCATCCCGTATCTGAAGGCGAACATCGAAGGCGGCCAGTATTTCAACTGGTTCTATAACGACAGCAACAATCTTGGCATCGGCTTCGATCCGAATGGCACGGACCTGCGCGTCTCGCTGCCGCAAGGCGATCGGCTGGCGCAGTCGCGCAACGCCTATGCGGCGAACCAGCAGCTTCTCGCCAACAAGCAGCTGCGCTGGTGGTGGAACAATCAGCACCAGGCGATCTATGCCAATGTGAGCGGCGCCTGGGTGCCGCAAGGACCGTACACCGAGTGGGTGCCGAATTCGAAGCCGATCATCTTTGCCGAATACGGCTTTCCGGCCTGCGACAAGGGGACCAATCAGCCGAACGTCTTTTACGATCCAAATTCGACCGAGAGCGGCACACCGTTCTGGTCGATCTGGGACCCGAGCGCGAGTGTCGCTGGAAATTACTGGCCGCGGCGCGATGACCTTCTGTATTTGCTCGCGTTGCAGGCGGTCTACGAATATTGGGTGACCGACGGTAACAACGAAACCGTCGGCGGCGTGCCGATGATCCAGACCGCATTCATGTCGGCCTGGAATTGGGATGCCCGGCCGTTCCCGACGTTTCCCCAGCTGACCGGCGTGTGGGGCGACGCCGGCAACTGGCCGGCCGGTAACTGGCTTGCCGGCAAGGGTCCGTTCCTGCCGGTGCCGTCACCGGACGCGCCGCCGGCGCTGGGCCCGTACTCGACGTTTCCGGCCGTGCCGACGCTCGGGTGGTCGGTAACACATTCGCCGCTGTTTTCGACCGGATCGGCGCTGCACGTCTCCGGCCGCGAGGTTCGTGCAGCAAAGTATGTCGCGCCGCTATGGTCGATCGAACTGAATTACGACGTTCTGCGCATGGTGTCGCCGAACGTCGAGCTGCAGGCGATCGTCGGCTTCTTCGAGCAATGCCTGGGCGAGGGCGCGTCTTTCTATTTCGAGCCGCCGGCTCTCTCGCCTGCGGCTGCGCAGGCGATCGGCACAGGCGACGGATCGACGGCAACGTTTTTCTTCGCGGTCACGATTGGCGGCTATACGCTCACGCCAGCGAACGTTGGCAAGGTATCGGCCGTCTATCTCAATGGCGTCGTGCAGGCGAGTGCCAATTACACCGTGAACCAGACCCCGTCCGCGCCATCCGTCACGTTTGCGACCGCGCCGCCTTCCGGCGTTGCCTTCACCGCCGACTTCGACTGGTACTTCCTCTGTCGCTTCGACGACGACAGCGCGGATGCGGAGGAGTTCATGTCCAAGCTCTATGCGCTGCAGTCGTTGAAGTTGCGCACGGTGCGGTCATGACCACGCCGCCTTCGTTGCCAAGCCTGACCGGACTTTCCTGGTCGCGGCATAAGAAACCGGGATTCTCCACGCGGGTCGCCTCGCATGCCTCCGGCCGCGAAGTACGGGTCGCACTGATGGAGTATCCGCTCTACGAGTTCGAGGCGGTCTATAACGGCCTCGCCTCGAATTCGACCGCCGCGTTTGCGGGGCTTGGATCTTCAAGCCTGCAAAGCCTCATGGGCTTCTTCCTGCAGCTGCAAGGGCAGTTCGGCACTTTCCTCTACACCGACCCGGACGACAACACCGTCACCGGCCAGGCATTTGCGACCGGCAATGGAACGACCACGGCGTTCACAATGATGCGGACGCTTGGCGGCTTCCTTGAGCCGGTCAGCTGGGTGACCGGCGTTGCCAACGTCTATCTCAACGGCGTCGCGCAGTCGGGCAGCGCCTATAACCTCACGGCACCGAATACCCTGACGTTCACCACGGCGCCGACCAGCGGCGTCACGGTCTCGGCCGACTTCTCTTACGCGTTCAACTGCCGCTTTCTCGACGACCAAATGGATTTCGAAGAGTTCATGTCGAACCTGTGGAAGCTCGACAGCATGAAATTCCGCAGCGTCAAAAGCTGGCTGGGCGGCTGAAGCAATAAATGCTCTTTTCCTCGCGCTCGCGGGTTGGGGGCGGCGCGAGCGCGAGGTTAAAAATGAAGCCCGCATCGTCTGCGCTCGTCACCTATCTCAACAACGCGCGCGCCAATCCCGACATGCCGCTGATCATGGCGGATATCTTTACGTTCACAATGCTGTCGGGAACGATCCTCTGCTACACCAATGTGGACGTGACCTTTACCCACAACGGCAATACCTATCTCGCCAATTCGATCCTGGTCGACGGCCTCAAGTACAAGGCATCGGTGGGGCTGGAGGTGGACCAGCAGCAGATTACGGTCGCGGCGTTGTCGACCGACACGATCACCGGCGGCGCACCTTTCCTGCAGGCGCTGCGCGACGGCTCATTCGACGGCTGCGAGATCGAGCGCGAGCGGGTGTTTTTCTCCGACGTCATCGGCGGCACCGCAATTGGGTCGGTAACTTTGTTCAAAGGCCGGTTGGGCGTCATCGACGAGATCGGGCGGACCAGCGCCAAGCTCACGGTCAATTCCGATCTGGTGCTACTCGACATCGATATGCCGCGCAACGTCTATCAGCCCACCTGCCTGCACACACTCTACGATTCCGGGTGCACTTTGGTGCAAAACACCTTCGGCAACAGCGGCACGGTCGGCTCCGGATCGACGGCTTCCGCTATCAATTGGTCCGGCGCCAGTCTGAATTTCCAGCAGGGAACCATCACCTTTACCTCCGGCGTCAATGCCGGAGCTACCGCGACCGTAGGCTCGGTCGTTGCCGGTAGTTCGCTGACGCTGCTTTATCCGCTGGAAAGCGTACCCGCCACGGGCGACCGCTTTACCGTCTATTTCGGCTGCGATCATACGCCGGGCACCTGCAACACCAAGTTCAACAATCTGGCGAACTTTCGTGGCTTTCCTTACGTGCCGCCGCCGCAGATGGCGATCTGATTTAACGTGTACCTGATGGAGCAGCGCTATTGGGCCTGCAGTAATCCGAGATGACGCGCCATCGGCACGAAATCGCGATCATTGTGCAGCAAGGGCACGCGATTCTCGATGCACCAGGTACCGATCAGAAGATCGATTGTCTTGCGGACGGTGATGCCGCGGCGGCGCAGGTGACGAAAATTGCGGGCCGCGACGACGGCGATCGCGTCGCCCGCCATCGAAACGATGTCGAAGCGCCGCAAAAAGCCTTCCACCGCCTGCGCGGCGGCTTCGCTTTCAAGGCCTTGGAGCACTTCGCAGAGCATAAGATCGCCAATGATGATTTCTTCCGTGCCGAGACGTGTGCGCAATTTCCGTACATGGGTCAGATGTCGGCCGTTAAGGAAATCAATCCAAACGCTGCTGTCGACAACGATCACGCCGCTCCCCGACCCCTGCGGCTTACGTTGAGGCTACCCCGCCAGTGATATCGCCCAAAGGCGCTGTCAGCCTCCTTTTGGCGGCGAAGTTTGATCAGCAAACGGAGAGCCTGCTCTACCGTTTGCTTTTTGGTGGCTTGTCCGGACGCCTTCTGCGCTTCGGCCATCAGTGTATCGTCGATCTCGATGTTGGTTCGCATGCAGGCGTTCCCGTGATGTGTATATATAAGGGATATCATACACATACGATTAAGGCAAGGGCCGGTCATGACACCGACAGAAAACGCGCAGCGCGCCGCAATCGTTGCTGCGGCGCGGTCTTGGATTGGCACGCCGTATCACAACTGTGCTGACATCAGGGGCGTCGGCGTCGATTGCGGCATGCTGCTGGTCCGGGTCTTTGTTGATACCGGGCTGTGCGCACCGTTCGACCCGCGGCCTTATCCGATCGATTGGCACCTGCATCGCGGCGACGAACGCTATCTCGGCTTTATTTTCGATCGCGGCCGCGAAGTCACGGAACCGCAGCCCGGCGACGTCATGGTGCTTCGCTACGGGCGCAGCTATGCGCATGGCGGCGTCGTCACCAAAGCGCAGCCAAGAACCATCGTGCATGCCTTCCATCCGGCGCGCATGGTTCTGGAGGAGGAGATCGAGCACAACTCGGCACTGTGCGCTGCGGCGCGTGCGCCGCGCTTCTTCAGCTACTGGGCGCAGAAACCATGAGCGGGCTGTTTGGCGGCGGCACGCAGACCACGACGCCGGACTATACCGGCCTGCAAATCCAGACCGCGGTCAACACACTGCCGGTGCCGATCGTGTGGGGTGAATTGAAACTCGCGCCGAACGTCGTCTGGTACAACAACTTTCAGATCTCGCAGGGCGGCAGCAAGGGCGGCGGAAAGGGCGGTCTGTTCGGCGACAGCAGTTCGGAGACTACTTATAGCGCCGCGGTGATCATGGCCATTTGCGAAGGCCCGATCACCGGCATCAACCAGATCTGGAAGAATCAATCGGTCTATAGCTTAAGCGAACTTGGACTGTCGCTGTTCGCCGGGGCGACGCCGCAGAGCGTGTGGAGCTATCTGGCGACCGCCTATCCGTCAGAGGCGTTGGCTTACCAGGGCACATGTTACGTTTGCTCATCGGATTACAGCCTCGGCGACAGCGCGACGCTCGACAATCATAATTTCGAGGTGCAGGGCGCGTTCTTCGGCAGCGGCATCAATGGTGTCGATGCCGATCCCGCGCAAGTCGTGAATGACTTTCTGACCAACGCGCAATATGGCGTCGGCTTTCCTTCGGCATCGATCGACGCGACCACGCTGTTCGGCTCTGGCGGCGATGCGTCGTTCCAGACTTACTGCAAAGCCGTTGGCTTCGGTTTGAGCCCGGCGCTGACCGACCAGGAGCAGGCGTCCAGCATCTTCGCGCGTTGGCTGCAATTGACCAACACGGCGGCGGTCTGGTCCGGCGGGCTCCTCAAACTCATTCCGTATGGCGATACCGCGACGACGGCCGGGACCCACGTTACCGTTACCCAGCAGCGGGAAATCGGCGAGGTCGCCTCCGGCGGCAGCAATCCGGCCGGGATCACGGTCTGCAATTCCGCGTACTTCGTCTCCGATGGCGGCGTGACCTATTCCAACACCGGCACCCCGCTGACCTATATCGGAACGACGTGGCCGACAGCCGCGGGCAGCCTACGGGATGTCGCCCGCCGGCACCTATTTGTTTGCCTATGGCGACGAGGGCACGAACGTTGAGATCACGTTCACCTATCAGATCGCCGCGTCGTTTTCGCCGAACCTCACCCCGATCTACGATCTCACCGACGACGATTTCAAATTCGAGAACAACGAGGATCCGCTGCAGGTTTCGCGCTCGGATCCTTATGAGGCATACAACGTCTGGCGCCTCGAAGTCGCCGATCGCGACAACGCCTATAATCTCACCAGCGTCGAGTTGCGCGACCAGAATGCCGTCGAACTCTACGGCATGCGGATCGCGCCAACCGTCACTGCGCACGAAATCTGCGACACCAATGTCGGGCTGATTTCCGGCCAGCTGATGCTGCAGCGGGCGGTCTATATCCGCAATACCTACAAATTCCGGCTGTCGTGGGAGTGTTGCCTGCTCGATCCGATGGATCTGGTGACGGTGACCGATACCGTACTCGGACTGTCGCGGGCGGCGGTTCGGATCACTGAGATCGAAGAGGATGAGAACGGCTTCCTGAGCGTAACTGCGGAGGAGTTCCCGCTGGGCGTGGCGACGGCGACGCTCTATGCGACGCAATCGGCGAGTAACAATCCGCTCAATCGCGCGGTTGCCGCCGGCCCGGTCAACACGCCAATCATTTTCGAGCCGCCGTCGGCGCTGGTCGGCGCGACTGCTCAGGTTTGGATCGCCGCGTCCGGAGGTTCTGGCGGCGTTGCCGATCCAAACTGGGGTGGCTGCAATGTCTGGCTGTCGAGTGACGGCACGTCGTACACGCAAATCGGCACCATTGTCGGCCCGGCGGCCCAAGGCGTGTTGACGGCGTCGCTTCCTTCCTACGGCGGCACCAATCCGGATGCCGCGGACACGCTTGCCGTGAACACGGCGGAGAGCGGCGCTGCGTTGGCGACGGCAAGCACTCTCGACGCGCAACTCGCCAATACATTGTGCATCGTCGACGCCGAGCTCGTGTCGTACGCAACCGCGACGCTGACCGCCACGCATCAATATTCGCTGACCTATCTTTATCGCGGCCTCTACGGCACGGCGATCGCTTCGCATTCAACCGGCGCGCAGTTTGCGTTTTTCAACAGCAGCGCGATCTTCAAATACGATTTGCCGGCGCGGTATGTCGGCCGCGAGATCTATATCAAGCTGCAAAGCTTCAACGTCTTCGGCGGCGGCGTGCAGAATATCGCGGCGTGCACCGCCTATACCTATACGCCGACGCGGCGTTGCCATCGATCATCCGGTGGCGCGTTCCTGGATGACCGCGACCCCGATGGATCTGGGATCGGTCACGACCGTGCCGGGCGTCGAAGACGATTTCGGAACGCCATTCACGCTTGCCGTCGAACTCGATGTCGATCTTGGTGCCGCATAGGGATTTCGCATGACGACAGCCGTTCAAGTTCAGTATCGCCGCGGCACCGCCTCGCAGGTCGCAGCCTTCACCGGCGCGCAAGGCGAACTGGTGATCGATACCACCAATAATCGGGTCGTGGTCCAGGACGGCGCGACCGCGGGCGGCTGGCCGGCGGCGAAGCTGTCGGAGGTCGTGCCATCGGTAAACGGGCTCACCGGGCCAATCACGATCGCCGCCAATGACGGCGATGTCATCACTGCCTCCGGCTCAACCATCACGCTCGGCGGGTCCGGCGGCATGGTCAACAAGTTCCGCAACGGCACGATGGATGTCTGGCAGCGCGGGACAGGGCCGATCACCATCACCACGTCGGGTGGCTACGCCCCCGACGGCTGGATCGTGCTGCCGGCCGGAGCGAGTGTGACCGCCGCGCAGACGGGCGGCCGCCTGCTGACCAAAAACAGCTTGCAGGTCACCGGCGCCGCGTCCGTCACCGACATCATCGTCAAGCAACGCGTGGAGAGCCTGATTGCGGCGGCGTTTTGCAGCCAGACGGTCACCGTGCAGGCACAAGTTTACAACAACACCGGCGGTTCGATTACGCCGCTCCTTACCGTCAAACACGCCGCCTCGCAGGATGTCTGGACGAGTCCGACGACGGATGTGAATGCGGTCAGCCTCCAGCCGTGCGCCAACAATGGCTGGACGCAACTCGGTTACACGTTCCCGGCCAATGCCAATTCCTTTAACGGTCTCGAAATTGCATTCGACTTTGGCAACAATTTCGGCGCCAACACCAAGGCGCTTCAGATCACCGAGTGCGATATCCGCGTGACGCCCGGCGCCTCGGCTGGACTCAACTCCAATCCGCCGCCGCCGGAACTGCGGCCGATCGCGACGGAGCTGGGATTTGTCAGCGGTATTTCATCGCGTGGAACTCGACCACTGCTAATTCGCCCTATGCCAGCGGATTTGTCGATACCTCGACGAGTGCACTGTTCGGATTGTTTTTCCCGGTCAGCATGCGCGCGGCGCCAAGCTTTACCTTCTCCGCCGGCAATACGTTCCAGGTCCGTCCCGCCGGCGGCTCGGGCATAACCGGGTCGGCCATTAGCGGAAGCCTGGCTACGGCGCAGACCGCTCAGATCGCTCTCACCATCAGCGGGGCCACCGCCGCGAGCGGCCTGCTGCGCGATGCCGGGAGCGGCAACTCGTACATTCAGGCCAGCGCCGAACTTTGATCCCGCTGCCATGCGCGTAGCGGCCTAGCAGCTGCGATCACGCGCTTGCGCGGCTCAACTGCCAACCAACAAAATCACGGAGAATTGCTCATGGGGAGCAGGAGCGCCGCGGCCTTTGCCGCGGGCGTGTTGGCCGTTGCCGTGTCTGTGCCTTCGTGGGCGCGCGATGACGGCCGCTACGCCAAGATGGATCCAAACATGCACGCCTGGTTCGATCGCCTGGCGAGCGGCAAGGGTCTTTGTTGTTCGTTCGCCGACGGCTTCAGCATTGCCGATGTCGATTGGGACACCAAAGACGGCCGTTTTCGGGTGCGCGTCGACGGCCAATGGATCGACGTGCCCGATACCGCCGTCGTGACCGAGCCGAACCGGTTCGGGCCGGCTGTGGTGTGGCCCTATCGCGACGCCGACGGCACTACCCAGATCAGATGTTTCCTCCCAGGAGCAGGCGCATGACCAATATCTGGCCATTGCAGAGTGAATGTTTGTCGTTCTACGGCGATCCGCGAACACCAAGCTGGCTGCACGGCAACACGATTGACGTGCCATGTCCGTGGCCGCTGCATATGGGCAACGTCGCCATCTCGCACATTCTGATCCATAAGAAATGCGCGGAAAGCCTTGTTCCGCGTGCTCAACAATATCTGGGAAGCGACTGGCAGGAGCTTCGATACGATCAAGAAGCTTCGCTACGACGTGTACGACGGCAGCTACAATCTTCGTAACATCCGCGGCAGCTCAGCCGCGCTATCGATGCACGCCTTTGCCGCGGCGATCGATTGGGACGCCGCCGACAATCAGCAACATTCGCAGCGGCACCTCTTCCAGGACGACAGCCTGCTGATCGTGAAATTCAAGGAAGAGGGGTGGATTTGGGGCGGCGATTGGTCGCCTGCCTCGATCGACGCGATGCACATTCAAGCCGCACGCGTTCACGGCTGACCTCAACGGGAGTGCTCGATGACGACACCAGCGCAGCTTGATGCTGCGTTCAAAGCCGCGCGCGCCTGGATCGACCAGGAAGCCGGCTTCTACGCCAGCATGATACCCGACGCCGATGTGCAGAAGCTTTGCCAGGTCGTGCTCGCGGCGGCGGCCCAAACCGGTCCAGCTCAAACAAAGGAATCGCAATCATGAACCAGGATCAGCTCGGCGGCATCGTTCGCGCCGTCGTCCCGCCGCTCGTCACCTGGCTGGTGGCCAAGAACATTATCCCCGCCGGGTCGGCCGATGCGGTCATTTCCGCGGCGGTAGCGATCGCTGCGGCGGCGTGGAGCGTGGTCAGCAACAAAACCGGAAAAATAATCGGCGGCCAGTCTTAGCGCCTCGTCCGTCACTTTAATTCGCACACATCAACAGGAGACTACCGCATGCGCAAGCTCATGCTCGGCGCCGCTTTGGCGTCGTTCTTCACCGTCGGCGGCTGCGCCAGCATTTCGCCAAACGGCACCATCACCTTGACGCCGACCGGGCAGACCGTGGTGAACGACATCAAGGGCGCCTGCAGTGTCGCTGCCGACCTGACCGCCATCACCGCGCTGATCGCGACATTCCCGATCGGCACCACCGCGGCAGCCATCGCCCAGGCGTTCTGTGCAACAGTCAATTCCGTGCCGGTCAGCGCTAGGCTCAAGGCGACGCCGGGCACCCCGAACGCGGTCGAGATCAATGGCGTCGTCGTGCCATACACTAGGCCCGGGGCGAGGCTCAAGGCGACACCGGCCTTCGTCGTCCTCAACGGCGTCGTTGTGCCGTACACGCGGCCAAGCGCCCGTCCATGACGTTCAAGCTTGGCAAAAAGCCGGCGCGGCCCGATGCGGTGCGGTTCAAGCTCGCCAGCTACACCAATGCGGCCGCCTTGCCGCCGGTGCCGGCCACCTTTGGGCATGATGGCGCCATTGGTATGCGCGATTGGGGCATGTTCGCCAACGATCGCTACGGTGACTGCGTTTTTGCCGGAGCAGCGCACGAGACGATGTTGCTGGCGCGTGAAGCCGGCGCGGTCGTCGCATTCACCGACACCAACGTGCTTGGCGACTATGCAGCGGTGACCGGTTTCGACCCGGCTAAGCCCGAAACCGATCAAGGCACCGATGTACAGGAGGCGGCGGAATATCGCCGCACCACCGGCATTGTCGACGCGCACGGCAACCGGCATCGTATCGCTGCGTATTTGGCGCTGGAGCCCGGCAACGTCGTGCACCTGTACCAGGCGACGTATTTGTTTGGTGCCGCCGGCATCGGCCTGCAATTGCCGGCGACCGCGCTGGCGCAAAGCCGGGCAGGGCAGGCGTGGGACGTTGTCGCCGGTGCGGCCATCGACGGCGGCCACTACGTGCCGCTGGTCGGCCGGCAGGCCGCCGGGCTCCATGTCGTCAGTTGGGGCATGGTTCAGGTGATGACCGAAACATTCCTCAAACAATACTGTGACGAGGCGATCGCTTACGTATCGCAGGAGTGCCTGATCGACCAGAAATCGCCTGAAGGCTTTTCATACGACGACCTCATGAGCGATCTGGCGGCGCTTGCGTGACATCCACCCAGGGACACATGAGCGGACGCTATGGCCGGCAAGCTTGACGAGATCAGCCGAGTAATCGGGGCGGTTGAAACAAGTGTTCGGGACCTGCGCCGCCGTGCCGACGAGGACCGCGAAACCCGCGATCGCTGGTACGCCGAAAGCCGGGCCTCGATTGCGGCGCTCACTCAAAAACTCGATCAGCACGCCGCCGCGGTCGAAATGCTTCGCCCGACCGTCGCTGCGCTTCAACTATCGCGGTCGAAGTTCGCAGCCTTAGCGTCCCTCGGTGTTGCCGGAGTAGTGGTATTTGGCTGGATCGTGGAGGCGGCGGTCAAGTGGGCGGCAACACGCATTTTTTCACACTTTAGCTAAGGCAGCAGCGGGACCGGACCCTGGCGTCCAGAGCGATGCGGTTGAAACGGCGGCCAGCATTCGGCAGATACCCTTAAGAGGTATCGCCGATGCTTGCGGCCATGCGCCGGGAATATAAAATTGCGATCGTTGGGACGGCTGTGTTCGTCGCCCTTTATGTAGTGCTGGCCTATTTCCTGTTGCCGTCAACGTGGCGGCACTACGAGCACCAGAAGAAACTTGCGACGCTGGCGATGGTGACGCACACCAAGGCCGGCATTCCGGGCGATCCGATCAATGTCGGGCTTGTCGGATCGAGGGAAGACGTGCTGTGCGCCATGAAAGCGGCGGGGTGGTATCCGGCCGATCCGATCACGCTTCGCTCCAGTATCGCCATCGCCGGCAGCGTTCTGTTAGATAGACCTTATCGTGACGCGCCGGTGAGCCATTTGTATTACGAGAACCGGCGTGAAGACTTCGCCTTCGAAAAGCCGGCCGGCAAAAGCGCCGACCGGCGTCACCACGTGCGATTTTGGCAAGTGCTGGAAAGCGGCGATGAGGACCGGCCGGTCTGGCTCGGCGCCGTGACTTACGACCGCGGTGTCGGCTTCAGCCACACCGACGCGCAGATAACCCACCACATTGCGCCCGACATCGACGCCGAACGGGATCTCCTTGCCGCCGACCTGCAAGGTGCGAAAGTTGTCGTCAGCACCTATGAGGTGAGCGGCACCGGTCCGACGCTCAATGGCCGCAACGGCGGCGGCGACAGCTATTACACCGACGGCGAGATCAAATTTGCCGTGCTGGTGGAAGGCTGCGGACGGCAGGCGACGGCCACAACGGAACTCGCCAACCCGCCGCTGGTCGATGCGAAAAATCGTGCATGGTCGGCGGCCGCAAGCCTTCTGCGGTCTTGGACCGGCAGCGTCTCTCCGTGATAGCGACCTAATAGGCAGGAATCATTTCATCTGAAACGCCGCCGACGCCGGGGACACCTTCCGCCAGCGCCAGCAGGGCTTTGTGTTCTTCGGACGTGCCGACCAGGCCCCACAGGTGCACGATGCCGTCGCTGACGATGACGTTGCGCTCGCCGAAATCGGTCCAGTCCTGCTCGCCGAGGCGGTCCAGCACCTCGCGGCGAATCTTTCGGTCACTATCTGTGCCACTGCCGATGGCGGCGCCGGCCTGAGCTTGGGACGAGGCCAGCGCCTGGATGAGGTTCCCCCGGCTGACAATGCCGACGAGCTTGCCGCTGCGCAGGATCGGCACGCGTTTGATGCGATGCCGTTCCAGCAGCGTCGCGATTTCTCCGAGCGGGGTATCTTCGGACGCGGCAATAATGTTGGTCGACATTACTTCTTCGACACGGCGGCCGTGCGATTTGGCGAATTCTCCGGCAAGACTCGACGCCGGCGTTACCGCTTCGAGCCACCACGGCCGCCGCTTCTCGGTGCCGATTTCCTCCCGGTGCAGCAGGTCCGCTTCGCTGATGATGCCGACGACGTTTTCGCCGTCGTCGACTACCGGCAGCGCGCTGACGTCGTAATCGGCCAGAAGCTGCACGGCGTCGGCAACGTCATCACCCGGGCTGACGGTGATCACGTCGCGAACCATGACGTCCATCGCTTTCATACGAAGTCTCCTGTCGGGCGGCGTTTTCGGCGCAAGAGACGCGGTTCGCGCCTTCCGCTCCGTTCGCCACGTGGGGGGCCCGCTAAGCAAAGACCCCTAGCATTACAGTTGTGTGACGGGTTTAGGGACGCCTGATGTTGTCGAAATTAGCTTTCGACCTTTTCATGCACCAGGCTTGTTGTAGTCGTAGAGCACGCGCCCGTACGGCAGGGTCACGTCGGCGACAAAATGGTGCGCGCCGATAATCTTGCGCACGGGAAAATCCGCGACCGGGGCATTCACATGCGGGACAAGGTGCAACCGCCCCGGTCCGAGCCATGAGCCTTTGACCGTGATATCCGTCAAATTATATGCGACGAGCTGACAGATTTCCGCGTGTCCCTCTACGCCCGGAATGAGCTTTAGGTTGATCTGCATCTTGGACAATATCGCCGTGGTGCGCTCACCGTTTCCGGCCATGCTTTCGTGCTTGTAGCCCATGGTGCCCATAGCGACGAGCTGCCCGGCATATTCCAAGGTTCCGGTGAGAGTGTCCTTGACGATTTCCAGCTTGGGGTGGGCGTACTTTTTCGGAAAGCCCCAAATCTCCCGGCCGGCCGAAATCGGCGGATCGTCGTCGAGATACATCTGCACGACGAAATTGGCCTCTTGCCCTTCAAAGCGGCACGGCAGCACCATTCCGGATTCCGTGTAATCGCCGAAACCCGAACTGTCGGGCATCTTGATCCACTCGTAGTGCACGAGCGGCTGATCGACCGGTTCGAGCGGTTCCGGCAGATGGTCGCGCACCACCTGCGGATCGGTCTCGTAAGTGATGACCATGAATTCGCGGTGGATGAAGCGGTAAGGCCCGGCCGGATAGCTCGGCCCGGCCGCCGGCATCGACGGCAATTTGAGAATGTCTTCTTTGCGCATGGATCCGCTCTATCGATAGGCGGCCCAGCCGCCGTCGATGGCGGTTTTACCTGCTCGCATCCAATCCCCCTCAAACAAACATCCCGGCGAGCAGCCAAAGCGTATCGTGTGAAACGCTGCCGACACTCTTGTGACAATCGTTCACATATCACCTTGTGGCAGTTGTTCACCTATCATATTGTCATGTGCCGGTCACGTCGTTTCGCAAAGCTGCGCGTGTTTGATCATCAGCGATGTTTGAGTGACCTGCCATGCATGACGTCCGCACCCGCCTCAAAGCCCATCCGTCGCGTCCCGATCAATCGGAAGCCTGGCGTCCGGAGCGATGCGATCGCATAGCGCTCGTCCTGCAAGGCGGCGGCGCGCTCGGCGCCTATCAGGCCGGTGTCTATCAGGCGATGCACGAGGCCGGAGTCGAGCCCGACTGGGTGTCGGGCGTTTCGATCGGCGCCATCAATTCGGCGATCATTGCCGGCAATCCGCCCAAGCGCCGGTTGGGTCAGCTGCGAACGTTCTGGGATATGATCACCGAACGCAAAATCTGGCCGTTCACGCCGGACGGCGATATTTTCCGCAAAGCCCGCAACGCGCACAGCTGTCTGGTCACCAGCGTTGCCGGGCAACCGGGTTTTTTCAAGCCGACTTTCCCTAATCCGTGGATGAGCCTGACCGGCGCACGCACCGCGACGAGCTATTACGACACCTCCCCGTTACGCGATACGTTGAT
The DNA here is from genome assembly GCA_963844545.1 of uncultured Alphaproteobacteria bacterium. GTDB lineage: Bacteria > Pseudomonadota > Alphaproteobacteria > Rhizobiales > Xanthobacteraceae > BOG-931. The sequence goes on from CAWJOX010000007.1 coordinate 113,682, forward strand.
GGAGCTGGTAGACTTCTCGCTCATCAACGAACGCGTAACTCGTTTTTCGGTCGGCGCCGTCAACGTCCTCTCCGGTAATTTCGTCTACTTCGACAACGCCAAGGAGGAGATTGAGCCCGAGCACATCATGGCGAGCGGCGCGCTGCCGCCGGCGTTGCCAATGGTCAAGATCGGCACCGATCATTTTTGGGATGGCGGCATTGTCTCCAACACGCCGCTGCAACACCTGCTCGACCAGGAGGACAAGCTGAATACCCTGGTTTTCCAGGTCGATCTTTTTAGCGCACGCGGAGTATTGCCGCGCGACATCCAGGAGGTCCTGGCGCGCCAAAAGGACATTACCTATTCGTCGCGTACCCGCTACACCACCGACGTGTACCGGCGCATCCATAATTTGAAGATGCTGCTGGCGAAGGCGCTGGCCAAGATTCCGTCCGAGGACCTGAACGACGAAGATCGGCGCCGTATCGATCAACTCGCGGATCTGCCGGAAATCACCATCCTGCACATCATCTACCAGCAGAAGGCCTATGAAGGGCACGCCAAGGACTATGAGTTCTCCGGCACCTCGATGCGCGAGCACTGGCAAAGCGGCTACGAAGACACCCGCCGGACTCTCAAGCGGCAGGAGTGGATGACAATGCCGGCGCCGGGCTCCGGCGTGGTCGTCCACGATGTTCATCGTCAACAGGAAGACTAGCCCCAAGTTCCCGCCACAGCCCGCGTGCTCAAAATTTTGCCTCCCGCCGCCGCCTAGCTCGGCATCACCCCCCGCCGTAACTCGAATCCACAAAATAATTCAAAGTGATAACCACTGGCACGCCGCTTGCTGTTAGTAGGCAAGAGTAGGGGCGTTGGCCGGCCGGTGGCTCCGCTAGGGCGTCTCGGCTGCCTTAAAGCCATTGGAGCCGAGACATGGATTACGTGAAGCCCGCCGATGTTGCGTCCGCCATGATCAATGCGGGGCGCACCAAGCTCGCGTTATCGCCGGTCGATCTTGTCATCCGCGGCGGGCTTGCGGGCGCTATCCTCGCGGCGGCAACAAGTCTCGCCATCACCGGCGCGGTGCAGACCAATCAGCCGCTGGTCGGCGCGTTGATCTTCCCGGTCGGTTTGATCCTCATCGTGCTCCTCGGCCTCGACCTCGTCACCGGCAGCTTCGGCTTGCTGCCGCTGCCATGGATCGAGAACGATACCGACAGCAAGAGCCTGCTCGCCAATTGGGGCTGGGTGTTTCTCGGCAACCTGATCGGCAGCGTCGTCTATGGCGGGCTATTGGCGATTGTGCTCACGAATTTTGGCGCCACCGCGCCGGCCGGCGTCGCCGCCAAGATCATCGCCATCGCCCAGGCCAAGACCACCGGCTACGAGGCGCTCGGCTTTGCCGGGCTCGTCACCGTGTTCGTCAAGGCGATCCTGTGCAACTGGATGGTCTGCCTCGCCATCGTCGCGGCGATGACCACGTCGTCGACCATCGGCAAGATCGCCTGCGCCTACATGCCGATCTTCATTTTCTTTGCACAGGGCTTCGAGCACTCGGTCGTCAACATGTTCATCATCCCGACCGGGATGATGATGGGCGCGAAGATCACCGTCGCGCAGTGGTGGCTGTGGAATCAGATTCCGGTGACGCTGGGCAATTTCGTCGGCGGCTTCGTGTTCACCGGGCTGGCGCTCTACATCACCCACAAACCCCGTACGGCTGCGCCCGCACCTTTGGCCGCGCCGACGCAAGTGCCGGCTGAATGAGCGAGACCGACCTCAAACAGGCGGCTGCGGAGCAGATCGGCGACTTCAACCCCGAACAGAAACGCTACCTCGAAGGGTTCGTTGCCGGGGTGCAGATCGCCAAGGCGGCGAAGAGCGTCTCCGGCGGTGGCGCCGCCGGCGGAGCCGCTCCGGCGCCCGAGCCGGTCGGGCCCGATGCGGCCGCTCTGAAAGCGCAGAACCGGCTGCTCGCCTCCGGCGGCAAACTATCCGATCAGGAAAAGTTCAAGCGCGAGCAACACCCGTTCGACACCTATGAACGGCTGAAGGATCACGCCGCCAAAGGCGAATATCCGAAACCCGCCGACAATTTCCGCTGGCGCTTCTTCGGCCTGTTCTATGTCGCGCCGAACCAAAACTCCTATATGTGCCGCCTGCGGATTCCGAACGGCATCCTCAAAGCCGCGCAGTTTTCAGGCCTCGCCGATCTCGCCGAGCGTTATGGCGGCGGCTATGCCCATGTCACCACGCGCGCCAATATCCAGATCCGCGAAGTCAAAGCCCACGACGCGGTCGCCATGATCGAGGCGGTCCAGGATCTGGGGCTGTGCTCGCGCGGCTCCGGCGCCGACAACATCCGCAACGTCACTGGCACGCCAACCGCCGGGATCGATCCGCAGGAACTGATCGACACCCGGCCGTTCGCGCGCGAGTGGCACTTCCACATCCTCAACGATCGCTCGCTCTACGGTCTGCCGCGCAAGTTCAACGTCGCCTTCGACGGCGCCGGCACCATCGCGGTGCTTGAGGAGACGAACGACATCGCCTTTCAGGCGGTGCAGGTGAACGACGGCTTCGGACTTGCGCCCGGTGTCTGGTTCAAGCTCGGTCTCGGCGGCATCACCGGGCATCATGATTTTGCCCGCGACACCGGTGTGCTGGTGCAGCCGAAAGACGCCTGCAAGGTCGCAGATGCGGTGGTGCGGCTCTTCATCGAGCACGGCAATCGCACCGACCGCACCAAGGCGCGGCTGAAATATGTGCTCGATGCCATGGGTATCGAGAAGTTCGTCGCTTTGCTTGAAGAGACTCTCGGCCGCAAGTTTGATCGCGCAGTGCCCGGCGCGCTGGCGCCGCGTCCGGCGTTTGATCGCACCGCGCATCTCGGCGTTCATCCGCAGAAGCAGGACGGCCTGAACTGGATCGGCGTGGTCGTGCCGGTCGGCTACCTGTCGGTCGCGCAGATGCGCGGCCTCGCCGAGATCGCGCGCGAACTCGGCGACGGCGATGTGCGGCTCACCGTCTGGCAGAATCTCCTGATCTCCGGTGTGCCGACCGAGAAGGTTGCAGGGGCAAAAGAGCGGATTGAAGCGCTCGGGCTCGCGATTGAAACCAATCCGATTCGCGCCGGTCTTGTTGCCTGTACCGGCAATACCGGCTGCAAGTTCGCGGCTTCCGACACCAAGCGCCACGCCGAGGAAATCGCGCGCTGGTGCGAGGCGCGCGTCGCGCTCGACACGCCGGTCAATATCCATCTGACTGGCTGCCATCATTCCTGCGCGCAGCATTTCGTATCCGAGATCGGGCTGCTCGCCTGCAAGGTCCAGGCGGACGAGGAGGCCGATCCGGTCGAGGGCTATCACATCCTGGTCGGCGGCGGCTTTGGGCCGCACGCCGCGCTCGGCCGCGAAATTTATCGCGATGTCGTCGCCGAAGACGCGCCGCGCACCATCGAGCGGATTCTCAAAGCCTACCTCGCGCATCGCGCCTCGCCTGAAGAAACCTTCCTCGCCTTCGCGCGCCGGCATGAGATCGGTGTGTTGCAAGCCATGACCGAGCTTGAGGCTGCCGAATGAGCATCACGCCGCGGCCGCCGATCCCGTCATTCATCCCTGAGTCGGCGCCGTTTACGCCGGAGCAGCGCACCTGGCTCAACGGGCTGTTCGCCGGATTGTTCGGCCTGCAGGAGAGCGTCACGCCGCTGTCCGACGCCGATGCCGCGAAGTTGCTTGGCGGATTGATCGGCGGCGCGGCGCAGCCGGCGGCAGAACCGGAAGATGACGGCGCGCCGTGGCACGATCCCGCGATGCCGTTGCCCGACCGCATGAAGCTTGCGGAGGGCAGGGCGCTGCCGCGCCGGCTGATGGCGGCGATGGCGCAGCAGGATTGCGGCCAGTGCGGCTATAACTGCAAGGACTACGCCGATGCGCTGTTCGGCAAATCGGAAAAGCGGCTGAACCTCTGCGTGCCGGGAGGCAAGGAAACCTCCCGCATGCTCAAGCAGCTCTATCAGCAGCTTGATTCCGCGCCTGGGCCTGCGGTCGCGGCCGAGCCGGCAGCGCAGCCCGCGCCCGCACTGGCGACGCCGCCCGGACGCTCCCGCGACAATCCGGTCTACGCCACCTTCCTCTCCCGCCGCCGCCTCAACAAGCCGGGCTCCGAGAAAGAGACCTGGCACATCGACATCGATCTCGCGGGCACCGATCTAGATTATGTCGTCGGCGATTCATTCGGCATTTTTCCCGCCAACGACCAGGAGCTCGTTGCAGCGGTGCTCGCCGCGCTCCACGCGCCGCCGGATTTTCCCATTGGCGATCGTACGCTGCGCGAGGTGCTGACCGACGGCGTGTCGCTGTCGCCGGCGCCCGACATGCTGTTCGAGCTGATTTCGTATCTTACCGGCGGCGAACGCAAGCAGAAAGCCAAGCGACTTGCCGCCGGCGAGGACCCCGACGGCGATGCCGCGACGCTCGACGTACTCGCCGCCCTGCACAAATTCCCCGGCATCAGGCCCGACCCCGAAGCCTTCATCGAGGCGCTCGATCCGCTGCAGCCGCGCGTCTATTCAATTTCCTCCTCGCTGAAATCCAGTCCCGGCCGCGTTTCGCTCACCGTCGACGCCGTGCGTTACGAGATCGACAAGCGCACCCGGCTCGGCGTCTGCTCGACCTTCCTCGGCGGCCGCATTGCGCCCGGCGACAAGATCAGGGTCTATGTGCAGAAGGCGCAACATTTCGCGCTGCCGGACGATCCGGAGAAGCCGATCATCATGATCGGGCCCGGCACCGGGATCGCACCGTTTCGCGCCTTCCTGCACGAGCGGGCGGCCATCAAGGCGCCGGGGCGGAACTGGCTGTTCTTCGGCCATCAGCGCAGCGACTACGATTTCTTCTACGAGGAAGAACTGGTGGCGATGCGCACCGCCGGCCTGCTGACGCGGCTGACGCTGGCGTGGTCGCGCGACGGCAAGGAAAAGATCTACGTCCAGCATCGCATGCGCGAAGTCGGCCGCGATCTGTGGACGTGGCTCAACGACGGCGCGCACGTCTATGTCTGCGGCGACGCGCTGCGGATGGCGAAAGACGTTGAGACGGCGCTGACGGATATCGTTGCCGAGCATGGCGGCTGCTCGCCGCAGGATGCGGCAAGGTTCGTCGCCGAACTGAAAACCGGCGGCCGCTATCAAGCCGATGTTTATTAGAAGCTAAGGCGCGCTACGCGCCTTGTGGAACTTACCGCCGCTCCAGGATCATCCGCAGCCCGTGGCGCGGCCGCAGCGTGATCAGGCCTTGCGGCTCGACCGGATGACCGGGCTTCAGATGCAGCCGGTAGCGTTGCGCGATGGTGGCGAGGATCAGGATCGCCTCGGTCATGGCGAACGCCGCGCCGATGCAGATTCGCGGTCCCGCGCCGAATGGCATGTAGGCGAAGCGCGGGCGTCCGGCGACGCGCTCCGGCAGGAACCGTTCCGGGTCGAAGCGGTCCGGATTTTCCCACAGCTGCGGCTTGCGGTGCAGGAGCCACGGCATGATCAGCACTTCGGCGCCGGCCGGAATGCGATGGCCGAGGATTTCGTCAGGCGCGATCGGCTGCCGTCCGGTGGTGTGCGCCGGCGGATAAAGCCGCATCGATTCTTCGATCACCATACGGGCGTAACGAAGATTGGCGACGTCGGCATAAACCGGCGCGCGGCCGTCGAGCACGTCGCGCAGTTCGTTGTAAAGCTTGGCCTCCACTGCAGGGTGTTGCGACAGCAGATACCACGTCCACGACAGCGCCAGTGACGTGGTCTCGTGGCCGGCCATGAAGATGGTGACCACTTGGTCGCGCACTTCCTTTCCGGTCATGCCGCCGCCGGTCTCGCTGTCGCGGGCCGCGATCAATCGCGCCAGCAGATCCTTCGGTTCGGCATCGGGCGCACGGCCGCGTTCGGTCAACAGCCGGTCGACCTTGGCATCGAACTCGTCGAAGATTCCGTCCGTCGGCAGCGGCGCCATCAGCCGCGCGAGCCATTGCGGAAAGTGCAGCAGGTCGAAAACGCTCGGCCGCACCAGAGTCTGATACTGGCTAACACCGCCCTCGACGACATCGACGATCTCGTCGGAATCGGAAGAGAACATCGCGCGCGAGATGATGTGGAGCGTGATGTGCATCATCTCGGCGGCGACATCGAGTTCACGCGGCTCCGGCAGCGCGTCCCACTTTGCCAGCAAGTCCTCGGTAACGCCGGTCATGATCGGCGCGTAGCCGACGATGCTGCGCGGATCGAACGACGGCGCCATGATGCGGCGATGCCGCCGCCAAGTCTCGCCCTCGCTGGTTAGGAGGCCGCGGCCGAGGCCGGGCTCAAGCAGGCGCCGGCCGACTTCCGATTTGGTGTAGTTCGCCGCGTTGTCGAGCAGAACGTATTTGATCGCGCCCGGCTCGTTGATGATGAACATGCGCCGCCACAAGATGCGCTGCGTAATGATGTCGGCGGCGAAGTTCTCCGGAGGATGTGCGGCGAGCGCATTGTCGCGCATGTCGCGGAGCGACCGCCGCATGCTGGTCGGGCCTTCCGGCCGGCGCGGCGCGGCAAGGGTGGGGAATTCAGTGCTGTCGATAACGCTCATCGCCGCCTCGTGGTCTTTGGTCTGTTCTTGGACCCGTTCTTCGGCCTATTCGGTGGAGCGCACTTTCGCGCTCACTATAGCAAAAGGATTGCCGCTGAGAACCGCCGTATGGCCGCGGGCATTTCCGTCGCACGTGAAAGGGTTTACGCCCACGATGCCACGGTCCTAAGCGCGCGGTGGCCTTGAGATCGACATGATGCAATTGCTATATTTTCATATATGGGGACGCAGGGGTTGTGCATTCGCCTGACGGATGCTCGGAATGTTGCTTGCAGGAGCAGCACGGTAATCGCGTTCGTTGCCACGTCGCTGGCGACAGCTTTGGCCGGATGTTCGTCGTTTTCCTCGCCGTCGTCCTCCGCCCAAACCTCGGCCGCTCCACCGCCGCCGCAGTATAGCAGCGCAGCGCCCGCGCCAGCCGCTACCACCGATGACGCGGCAGCGTCCGCCTATCCCTATCCGAAACAATCGCTGATAGAGACGTTCAAAGACACCCCGGATTCGCCGCCGGCGAAGAACGTGCCGCGCCCGCCGAGCACGTATACGCCCGCGGGCCAGCCGTATCAGGCCAACCCGCCATACGGCACCGCTGCTGGTGCTCCTCCACCTCAGCCACCTCCCGCCGCTGATGCCCAGGCCGTGCCGGGCTATCCGCAGCAATCGCTGTTCGATGCGTTCTCCTCGAAATAGTCCGCCGGGCGCCGAACCCCGCACATGGTTTGATACGGCGCGTCATGTATTTCCGGCATTTTTAGACTGGCTGGGGAACTAGGATTCGAACCTAGATTAACGGAGTCAGAGTCCGCTGTTCTACCGTTGAACTATTC
>CAWJOX010000008.1:0-269979 GCA_963844545.1 uncultured Alphaproteobacteria bacterium
CCCAATTTCACGCGTGCAGGCATTTAAGATTTATGCCAACGCGGTTCGCCGGGAAGGCGGCTCCATTTAGGACATCTTAGCCCGCTTTCCAAGCCTCCTCGGAAAGCCTTCGCCCGTGAATAATCCTAGTGGACGGGGCTCAGCTCGCGCTGCTCGCGGCCCGCAAATCCAAAGATCACCGTGCCGATGCAGACGATGCTGCAAATGGCCGAGAACACAAACAACCCCCGTGGTTGCCCGTGATCCATCAGCATTCCATAGATCGTCGGCGCGATCATGGCGCCGATATTGTATCCGGAGGACACGAAGCCGAACACGCGCCCGTACGCACCGCGCGGCGTCACCGCGCGCACCAGCATATCGCGCGACGGGCTGGCAATGCCGACGAACAGGCCGGACAGCGCCGTCAGCGCAAGCAGCGCGGCCGGGGAAAAGCCGACGAAGCCGACGAGCGCAGTGCCGATACCGGCCATGCCGAGGCCGAGCGCGGCCACGACGGCATGACGGTTGGTGCGTGAGGCCAGCACGCCGCCGACCAACACGCCGAGGGCATTCATCAGCAGGAGTGCGGTCAGCGCTCCGTTGGCGAGCGTTGCAGACGTATTGTACAGCGCGCCGAGCGCGACCACGAAAAAGCTGTTCAGCCCGCCCATCAGCGAAATCAAAATGAAGAAACAAAGATTGAGCAGGATCGGCGCCGAGAGCAGAAGGCGCCAGCCGTGCTCCTGGCCCGTTGCGGCAGCGGTGCCATCGCCGGCCGGTGCCGGTTCCCGGTACTTCTTCACCGCACGCTCTGCGGGCATCGCCGACCGCTCCGCGATGAGCAGCGCAAGTACGATGAAGCCGAGGATCGCAGCCCCGACAAAGGCGCCGCGCCAGCCGAAGTGACTTTGCAGCACCAGGAGTGTCACCGGAGCGACCGCGCCGCCGAGAATGCCGGCAAAGGTGTGATACGAGAATATCTGGCCGATGCGCGCGGGCGTGCTGTGATCCGACAACAGCGAATAATCGGCCGGGTGGTAGGCCGTGTTGCCGATTCCGGCGACGGCAAACATGGCGATAAAGACGATGAAGGAATGGACCAGTCCGGCAACCGCGAAGGCAACGGCGCCCACTGCAACCCCTGCGATAAGCACGTTACGGGCGCCGACACGGTCGACCAGAAATCCGGTGGGCGTCTGCAGCACCGCCGATACCAGATTGAATGCGGTCAGCGCCAGCCCGAGGTCGGTGTAGCTCACGCCGTAGTCCGTGCGCACGAAGGCGAACAGCGGCGCCAGGATCATCATATAATAATGGCTCACGAAGTGAGCCGCGCAGACCGGCGCGACCACGCGCATTTCGCCAAGGCGATGCGCGGGAACCGAAAGCGTCTGTGTCATTGTTCGGAATGCTCTACGCCGGGTCCATTCGCCGTTTGTAGCGCCTGCCATATCCGGAAAGGTGTTAACGGCATGTCGACATGGCGAATGCCGCGGTCGGCGAGAGCATTCATGACGGCGTTCATGATCGAGGTCAGAGAGCCGGCGCAGCCGGCTTCGCCGCAACCCTTGACGCCAAGGGGATTGGTCTTGGCCGGCACTGGGTGTTCGGCGAGCACAAAGGGCGGCGCGTCGGTGGCGCGCGGCATCGCGTAATCCATGAACGAGCCGGTCAGCAATTGGCCATCGTCGTCATAAACTGTCATCTCCATGAGCGCTTGGCCGATACCCTGCACAACGCCGCCATGGAGCTGGCCCGCGACCACCAGCGGATTGACGACCACGCCGAAGTCATTGACGCACACGTAACTGACGACTTCGACCACGCCAGTGTCTGGATCGACTTCGACCTCGGCGATGTGGCAGCCGTTGGGGAAGGTTGGCGCGCTGGGTCCGTCGCTGATGTGGGTCACGTCCAGCGATTGCGGCGCATCCGGCGGCAGCTTGGCGCCGCCGCTTCGCAGCGTCTGCGCCAGTTCCATCACCGAGATGGAACGGTCGGTGCCGGCGATGACGAAGCGGCCTTGACGGAATTCAATATCCGAGGGCGCGGCTTCGAGCACATAGCTCGCGGCTTCCTTGCCCTTCTCTATGATCTTGGCGGAAGCTTCGACGATCGCGGTGCCGGTGTGCATCAGCGACTTCGAGCCGCCGCTACCGCCGCCCATGACCAGAAGATCGCTGTCGCCCTGGACGAGCTTGATCTTCTCGAACGGAACGCCAAGCTCCGCGCTTAAGACTTGCGCAAACGGTGTGGCGTGGCCCATGCCGAAATCGAACGTGCCGGTCGTCAGCGTCACGGTGCCGTCGGCGTTGAACTCGATCTGCGCCAGCTCCTTCGAGGGCGGCGCCGTCACTTCCAGAAAATTGCCGATGCCGAGGCCGCGCAGCTTGCCGCGTTTGCGGCTTTCGCGCTTGCGAGTGGCAAAGCCTTTCGTGTCGGCGAGTTCTAGCGCTTGCTTGGTCAACTCCGCGAAGTCGCCGCTGTCATAGGTCACGTCGGACGCGGTCTTGTACGGCAGCTCTTGCGGCCGGATCTGATTGCGCTTGCGCAGCGCGAGGCGATCGATGCCCATCTCGGATGCGGCGGTGTCGATCATCCGCTCCATGAAGTAGTTGCCCTCAGGCCGGCCGGCGCCGCGATACGGGCCGGTCTGCGAGGTATTGGTGAAAACGCATTTGGCCGAGAGTTCGATCAACGGCGTCCGGTACATGCTCTGCACGTTCTTCACGATGTTGACCGTGCCGGGAAACGGCCCCATCGGCGAAAGAAACGCGCCCATGTCGGCGAAGCACTTGATGCGGATGGCGAGGAAGGTGCCGTCCTTGTCGAGCGCGAGTTCGGCGGTGACGCCATGGTCGCGGCCGTGACTGTCGGAGAAAAAGCTTCCCGAGCGGTCGTCGGTCCACTTCACCGGCCGGCCCAGAGCGCGCGCCGCGTGCAGTATGCAGACGTATTCTGAAAATACTGCGCCCTTCATACCAAACGAGCCGCCGACCTGACCGGAGAGGATGCGGACCACCTTGGCATCGACGCCCATCACGTCGGCGATGTTGGCGCGCATGCCGGTGACGCCCTGCGAGCACACATAAAATGTAAAACGGCTGCCATCGTAAGCGGCGACCGCCGCCCGCGGCTCCATGGCGTTGACGACCACGCGGCTGTTGACGAGGTCCATCGTGGTCACGTGCGCCGCCTTGGCGAAGGCGGCCTCGACCGCCGCAGCATCGCCGTAGTGGTAATCGAGCGGAACGTTCTCGGGCACGTCGTCGTACAGCAGCGGCGCACCGCTGCGCACGGCACTCCCCGCAGAGGTGATGGCGGGGAGCGAGTTGATCTCGATCTCGATGGCTTCGGCCGCGTCCTTGCCGGCATTGACGTTCTCGGCAATCACGCACGCGACCGGATCGCCGACGTAGCGGACCTTGTCTTTTGCCAAGGCGCCACGCCATGGCTTCTTCATCGGCGTGCCGTCGCGGTTCTTCAGCGGGACGACGCACTTCAAGGCGCCGTAGGCTTCCAGATCGCCCGCGGTATAGACGGCGAGCACGCCCGGCATCTTCCGCGCCGCGTCCACATTGATCTTGCGAATGACGCCGTGGGCGTTGCGGCTGCGTACCATCACCGCATAGGCTTGGCCGGGAAGGCTGACGTCGTCGGTGTAGCGTCCATGACCGCGCAGCAGCATCGGGTCTTCGCTGCGGGGCACCGACTGACCGATGGCAAATTTCTCGACCGCCAACCGGTCAGCAGCCGATTGGTCCGCCTGTGGGGGAGCAGGCTGGTGCAAATTCATGGGTATTCAATCCTGAAACGAGTCCGCATCGGGTGACATAGTGGACTTGGTGCAGCGCGACAAGTTGGCGACCGGCATGGCTAGTAGGCGAGAACGGCACGGTATTGGCCCTTCCGGCCCCAAACTGATACATTTGGCGAGATTTGAACTTGAACCAAGCCCGCGGCCGTCGAGCCCAGGAGTCGAGTCCCAAGAGTTCCGGCGCGGCAGGAAGGTATTGGATGAAGGAAGGGGCCCCGCCGACCGGCGGCCTCGACGGCCGTGGAGCGCCTCGACGGCGACCTCGCTGGCATCGCCGGACGCCTTACGGCATGCGGCGCGACAGCCTGCGGCGGGATGACGCCCAGGATTCCGAAAACGAGCATTCCGAGGCCACCTACGCGGCGCTCGATCTCGGCACCAACAATTGCCGCCTGCTGATCGCGCGCCCGACCACTGACGGGTTCCGTGTCGTCGACGCCTTTTCGCGGATCATCCGGCTCGGCGAGGGAGTGGCAGCTTCGCGCCAGATCAGCGAGGCCGCGATCGATCGTGCGGTCTCGGCGCTGCTGGTCTGTCGCGACAAGATGTATGCGCGCAACGTTAAACGTGCGCGATTGATCGCGACGGCGGCCTGCCGGGCGGCCGAAAATAGCGAAGCGTTCCGCGCCCGGGTCGCCGAGAAAGCCGGCCTTGAGCTTGAGATTATCGATTCCGCGACCGAGGCGAGATTGGCGGCGGCGGGCTGTACCGAACTGTTCGATCCCGCCGCAGCCGGCGTGATCCTGTTCGACATTGGTGGCGGATCGTCGGAGCTGGTGCGGCTTGGCCGGCCTAACGGCGATCAGCGCGGGCCGCCGCAGCCCGATATTATCGGCTGGGCGTCGCTGCCGGTCGGCGTCGTTACTCTCGCCGAACGTTACGGCGGCACCGTCGTGCCGCGTGAGGTCTACGACGCCATGGTCGATGATGTCGCGGACGCGGTAGAAAGATTCGCCGTTGAACATCGCAGCGATCTCAACGGTTTTCACATGCTCGGCACTTCCGGCACGGTCACCACCATCGCCGGCGTGTCGTTGAAATTGAAACGCTACGACCGCCGCCGGGTCGACGGCTGCTGGCTGTCCGACGGCGAAGTGTCACGCGTGGTCGACGAATTGATGGCAATGAGCTTTGAAGAGCGCGCCGCCAATCCATGCATTGGCGCCGAGCGCGCCGACCTGGTGCTCGCGGGCTGCGCCATCCTCGATGCCATCCGCCGCTCATTCCCATGTCCGCGGCTGCGCGTCGCCGATCGCGGCCTGCGCGAGGGCATGCTGGTCGAAATGATGCGTGCCGACGGCGTCTGGGGCGAAGCCTGACGGGTCATGGCGCGGCTCAAGGATGTAAAGCGCCGCAAGCTGTCGTCGCGCGCGTGGCTGGAGCGCCAGATCAAAGATCCGTATGTCGCGCGCGCCAAGCGCGAGGGCTTTCGCTCCCGCGCGGCTTACAAGCTCGCCGAGATCGACGACAAATATCATTTGCTTAAGCCGGGCGCGCGCGTCGTCGACCTCGGCGCTGCGCCGGGCGGCTGGACCGAAGTCGTGGCGCGGCGTGCCGGCGCGGGTGGACGCGTGGTCGCGCTCGATATTCTCGACATGAAGCCGATCGCCGGTGTCGATTTTCTCAAGCTCGATTTTCTCGATGAGACCGCACCTGAGCGCCTGAAGACCATGCTCGGCGGTCGCGCCGACGTGGTGCTTTCCGATATGGCGGCGAACGCGACCGGCCACCGGCAGACCGACCATCTGCGCATCATGGCGCTGGCGGAGGCGGCGGTGTATTTCGCGCGCGAAGTGCTTGCCACGGGCGGAAGCTTTCTTTGCAAAGTGTTGCAAGGCGGAACTGAAGCCGAGCTCCTTGCCGAGCTCAAACGCGACTTCGCCAGCGTCAAGCACGTCAAGCCGCCGGCCAGCCGGACCGATTCGGCCGAGCTTTATCTGCTTGCTCGCGGCTTTCGCGGTGCTGGCGGCGCGCTGCCGCCGATTTCATCAAGCCTGATTACAAAATAGGCTTCATGCCCCTGACAATAGGGATCATTGTTTGCGGCAGCCGGAGATTTCCACCGGTGCTCAACGAGGAGCGCCAATGCCGAGCGCGCTTGAGGCGGCGAGGGTCAGTGCCGCATCGCTTCCGGTCATTGATATTTCGGGTTTGACCAGTTCGCACGCCGCCGATCGGCAAGAGGTCGGGGCGCAATTGCGCTCCGCTTGCCTTGATAAAGGATTTTTCTACATCAGCAACCACGGCGTCTCCGAAACGCTGGTCGATGATGTTTTCAAGGAAGCGGCTGCGTTTTTTGCTCTGCCTGTCGAGCAGAAAATGGCAGTCGACAAAGCGCGCTCGAACGCCAATCGCGGTTACGAGCCGCTGCAGGGACAAACCCTTGAGCGCGGGACGCCGCCCGATCTCAAGGAGGGTTATTACATCGGTCCCGACCATAGGCCCGACGATCCGAGAGTCGTCGCCGGCATGTTCAATCACGGCGCCAATCAGTGGCCGGCGCAGCGGCCGAACTTTCGTCCGGTGATGCAAGCCTATCTGAACGTCATGCTGGATTTGTCGGCGCGGATGATAGGCGGCATTGCGCTTTCGCTCAACCTGCCGGAGCAGTATTTCGCCGATTATTGCCACGACGCCATGGCGACGGTGCGGTTGTTGCACTATCCGCCGCAGCCGGCGCGCGCCCAGCCCGGGCAGAAAGGCGCCGGCGCGCATACGGATTTCGGCGGTCTCACGCTGCTGCGGCAGGACGATGTCGGCGGGCTGCAAGTCTGGGATCAGGGTTCTGATGGTTGGATCCATGCCGATCCGGTGCCCGGGACCTATGTGGTCAATCTCGGCGACATGATCGCGCGCTGGACCAACGATCGCTATCGCTCGACGGTGCATCGCGTCGTCAACGCATCGGGGCGCGAGCGCTATTCGGTGCCGTTCTTTTTCACCGGCAACTACGCGCACACGGTCGAATGCATTCCGACCTGCCTTGGCCCCGGAGATAAGCCGAAATATCCCCCGACTTCGGTCGAGGCGCATATGCGCGAAATGTACCGTCAGACCTACCAAGGCTGACGCCGGCGGCGCTGGCGCAACTATTGCTTTGAACGTCCGGGAAGCGTGGAGATCAGTGCGATGATGAAAAAGCTGCTTGCTGTTTCTGCCGCGGCCGGGCTTGCCCTGCTGCTTGGCGCCAGCGCTCCGGCCGTTGCGGCCGAGAAAATCGTCTTCATGATCGACTGGCTTCCCGCCGGCGACAAAGCCGTGCCTTATCTCGGCGTTCAGCGGGGCCTGTTCGCGGCCGAGGGACTTGAGGTTACGATTCAGTCCGGCCGTGGCTCCTCGGATGTTGTGACCAAACTGGGCACCGGGGCGGCAGACCTTGGCACCGGCGGGCTTGCCGCGCTGCTGCAGGCGCGCGCTCAGACTCCGGTTGCGGTCAAGGCTCTCGCCTCGATCTACACGCTGCAGCCCGATGCCATCTTCACCACCGAAGGCTCCGGCATCTCGACTCTGAAAGACCTTGCCGGCAAGACCGTGGCCACGGCGACGTTCTCCTCATCAAACGTTTCGTGGCCTCTGGTTCTCAAAGCCAACGGGATTGATCCGGCCAAGGTTGATCTGCTCAAGGCCGACCCGGGCGCGCTCGCGCCAATGTTGGCGGCAGGCAAGGTGGCCGCGACCATCAACTGGGTCACGGTCGCGCCGGCCTTCGTAAAGCCGCTCGCCGAGACCGGCAAGAAACTGAAAGTCATCGCCTGGTCCGACCATGGTTTCGACGGCTATGGGCTTTCGGTATTCGCCTCGGAAAAAATACTGACCCAGCGCCCCGAAACCGTGAAGAAATTCATGCGCGCCTACATGAAAGCGACCGCCGCAGCGATCGCCGATCCGATGGCTGCGGCCAAGGCCTTGAAGGCGATGGTGCCCGAGGTCGATGTCGAAGTCGCGCGCGCCCAGTTTGCGGCGTCGATACCGCTGATCGTCAATTCCATCAGCAAGAAAGACGGCGAAGGCGCTTTTGAGAAAGCACTGCTGGCGAAAACCTGGAAGTGGACCGCTGAAGCGCAGAACATGCCCCTCGACAAGATCGATCCCGAGACGGCGGTCGACCGTTCGTTCTTGCCCAAGTGAACGCGCGCGGCGCCCGCCACGCTGGCCGCGGAGCCCGGCGATGAGCGAGCCGTCGCACGTCATTCGCTTCGCCGACGTCGAGCAGACCTTCGGACGCAATGACGGCACGGCGGTCACCGCGCTCGAAAACGTGACGTTCGATGTCGGCAAGAACGAATTTCTGGCGGTGCTCGGTCCATCCGGGTGCGGCAAGTCGACCCTGCTGCGGCTGATCGCCGGCCTGATCTTCCCCACGCACGGGGCGGTCAGCATCTACGACCTGAAGGTGACCGAGCCGCGCGACGAGATCGGCATTGTGTTCCAGCGGCCGACGCTGTTGCCGTGGTTCGACGTGCTCGGCAATGTCACGTTCCCGCTGCGCCACAAATACGGCCGCGTCAGCGCCGAGGACAAGGTTCGGGCGCGTGACCTGCTCGCGCTCGTCGGACTTTCAGATTTTGCCGCCAAGCGCATTGATGAACTCTCCGGCGGCATGCAGCAGCGCGTCGCTATCGCCCGCGCGCTGCTGCTCGATCCCGACATTCTGTTGATGGACGAGCCGTTCTCGGCGCTCGACGCACTCACCCGCGATGAGATGAGTCTCGAGCTGCTGCGCATCTGGTCGGAACGGCCGAAGACCGTTCTGTTCATCACCCATTCGATACCCGAGGCGGTGTTGCTCTCCGACCGCATCATTGTGATGACGCCGCGGCCAGGCCGGGTCCGCGAAATCATCGATGTCGATTTGCCGCGCCCGCGCTCGATTGCAACTCTGTCGGAGCCGAAATTCCATGCGCTCGCCAACCATATCCGCGGCCAGCTCTTTACCCGTGTCGCCGCCTGAGGCGAAAGCAGGCGTTGCCGCGATTGGCCCGAAGCTGCGCCTCTGGGCGGATCGCCTGGCGCCGGCTGCGGCCTTCGTCGCGCTCATTGTCGTATGGGAGGGCGCCTGCCGGCTGTTCCATATCCCGTCGTTTCTGCTGCCGTCGCCAAGCGCCATTGTCGCCGCGGGATTCGAGATTACGCCGGCGCAGTGGCTGACCAACATCAGTGCGACGCTTCGCGTGGCGCTGATGGGTTACGTCGTCGCCATCGCTGTCTCGATCCCGCTCGCCGTCGCTCTCGCCAACTCGCGGTTCCTTTCGCGTACGCTTTACCCGATCCTCGTAATCATCCAGTCGACCCCGATCGTAGCTGTCGCGCCGATCATCGTCGTGACCCTCGGCGCCTCGGATCTGCCGCGCGTCGTCATCACGTTTTTGATCACGTTCTTTCCAATCGTCGTGTCGACGGTAACCGGCCTGACGGCGACGCCCGAGGAATTAATCGAGTTGTCGCGGTCGCTCCGCGCCGGGCGGACGCGTGAAATGCTGCATATCCGGCTGCCGTTCGCGGTGCCTTACATCTTCAGCGCGCTGAAGATCTCAATCACGCTCGCGATCATCGGCGCGGTCGTCGCCGAATTCGTGGCGGCCGAGCACGGTCTCGGCTTCTTCATCATGTTCTCGACGTCGTTCTTCAAGATTCCGCAAGCGTTCGCCGGTCTCGCGGTGCTGGTGGCCTTGAGCCTCATTCTGTTCAGATTGTGCACGCTGGCGCAGCGCTGGTTCGTGCCGTGGTCGCTGCCGAAATCGGAAAGATGAAAACACCGATTGGCGTCTGTTCGATCAACGCGCGGTATCGGGCGCAGCCTGGGCGATGATCTCGCGGCCGGCGAGTTCGGCGCCCGCGTCGGGCGCAAGCCGGATGAAGACCAGGGCCGCGGCTGCGGTGAGCACGCCGACGGCGAGGAAGGCCGGCGGAAAGTCATAGGCGTTCATGGCGCTGCCGTGTTTGAGCCGTATCATGATCTCGACGACCAGGGCGCCGACGGCGACGCCGGTCGACAGCGCCAATTGCTGCCCCATGGCGACAAGCGTGGTGGCGCGGCTCATCAACCGCGGCTCGATCTCGGCATAGGCGATGGTATTGATGGCGGTGAATTGCAGCGAGCGGAAGAATCCGCCGGCAAGCAGTATCGCGATCATCGCGGCGAACGGCATTCCTGGCAGAAAGCTCGCGCAAGCGGCAAGGAAAGCGGCGCTCAGGAGACTGTTGTAGACCAGTATCGGACGATACCCGGTGCGCCGGAGCACGCTTGCGACTGCGGCTTTCATGAACATCGAGCCGACGGCGCTGGTGAACGTGATCAGTCCAGATTGGAACGGCGACAGGCTGAATCCGATCTGCAACAGGAGCGGCAGCAAAAAGGGCATGGCGCCGATGCCGATGCGGAACATGAAGCCGCCGAAAATGCTGGCGCGAAACGTTGGAAATTTGAAAAGGCTGAGGTCGAGGATCGGCTCGGCTTTGTGCCTGGCATAGAAGATGTACGCGATCGTTGCCGCGGCGCCGCCGCCGAGCAGCGCCGCAACGATCCAGAACGGCAAGAACTCGAGTCCGAGAACGGATAACCCGAAAGCCAGCCCGCCGATGCCGAGGCCGGAAAGAACGAAGCCGACATAGTCGAACGGCCCCGGCCGGTCGCCGCGCAAATCGGGGATATAGCGCGTCGCCATGACTATCCCGACCAGACCGATCGGCACGTTGATAATGAAGATCCAGTGCCACGACGCGTAAGTCGTGATGAAGCCGCCTAGCGGCGGACCGGCGATCGGGCCGACCAGTGCCGGTATGGTCACGAGCGCCATGGCGTTGAGCAGGAGCCGCTTGTCGATGCTGCGCACCACGATCAAACGGCCAACCGGCGTCATCATCGCGCCGCCCATGCCCTGGATGATCCGCGCCAGTACGAATTCATCAAGCGAGCGCGACAGCGCGCAGCCGATTGAGCCGAGCACGAACACCCCGATAGCGAGGCGAAAGACGTTGCGGGCGCCGAAGCGGTCGGCGGTCCAACCGCTTGCCGGAATGCAGATCGCCAGCGCCAGCAGATACGAGGTGACCGCAAGCTTGAGCGCCAGCGGGTTGGTTCCGAGCGCCCGCGCAATCGCTGGCAGTGACGTCGCGATTACGGTCGAGTCCATGTTCTCCATGAACAATGCCACCGCGACAATGAGCGGCACGACCCGGTCGTACGAGCTCGACGGCGCGCTCAAGGATCAGCGGCTCGGTGCGGGGGCGGCTTTGAGTCGTTGCAGACCTTCGGCTGGCTGCTGAAACGAGGGATCGATCTCAAGCGCTTTGCGGAAATCGGCGATCGCGCCCGGATTGTCGGCGAGCCGCTCGCGAATAAGTCCGCGCGTCGAAAACGCGCTCGCTGAGCGGGGATTGAGCGTGATGGCTTTGTCGGCGTCGGCCAGCGCGGGCACCGCGTCGCCGGCGAGGTAATGAGCCCAGGCGCGATTGTAGTACGCAAGTGCCGCGTTCGGTGACAATTCGATGGCGCGGGTGTAATCGGTGACGGCTTCGGCAAGCGCCAGCTTTTCGCGCTTGGCGTTGCCGCGATTGATGTAGGCGTCGGCCGAGCGCGGATCGAGCTTGATGGCCTGGTCGAGATCGGCAATGGCCCGGTCGTCCTCGCCCTTGGCGAGGAAAGCGCTGCCGCGGTTGTTGTAAGCCGCCGCCGTCGGATTGAGCTTGATCGCCTGGTCGTAGTCGGCAATCGCGCGATCAAGATCGCCTTTGCGCCGCCAGGCGATGGCGCGATTGTAGAGCGCCACGGCGTAGTTCGGATCGACGCGGAGCGCTTCGTTGTAGTCGGCGATGGCGCGGCCCGGATCGCCCTTGTCGTCAAGCGCGTTGCCGCGGTTGTTGTAGGCGACGGCGAATTTCGGATTGAGCTTGATCGCTTCGTCATAGTCGGCGATGGCGTGCTCGAAATCGTGGCGCTGATAGTACGCATAACCGCGCTCATTGTAGGCGCCGGCGTGCTGGGGGTTGAGCTCTAGCGCCTTGCTCAAATCGGTGATGGCACGGTCGAGGTCGCCGTCGCGCCGGAACGCGATGCCGCGGTCGTAGTAGATGCGTGCGTTCTTTGGATCAAGACGGATTGCTTCGTTGTAGTCGGCGATGGCGGCGTTGCGATCGCCCTTGTCGTCGCGGGCATCGCCGCGGTTGCTGAAGGCGTCGGCGTTGGTTGGATCAAAGCGGATCGCGGCGTCGAAATCGGATATGGCGTGCTGATAATCCTTCTTCTGATAGTAGACCAGTCCGCGATTGTCGTAGGCGAGCGCGAACTGCGGCGACAGCTGGATGGCGCGGTCGAAATCGGCCAGGGCGTGCACCAGATCGCCCTTGCCGCGCCAGGCGTCGCCGCGATTGTTGTAGGCGGCGGCGGATTTGGCATCGAGCTTGATCGCCTGGTTGTAGTCGGCGATGGCGTGATCGAAGTCACCCTTTTCGAACCAGACGATGCCGCGATTATTCAGCACCGATGCATTTTTAGGATCGAGCCGGACCGCCTGATCGTAGTCGGCGATGGCGTGATCGAAGTCGCGCTTGCGGCGATAGGCGAGGCCGCGATTGAAGTAGGCCGCGGCGTAATTCGGCGACAATCGGATCGCCTCGTTGTAATCGGCGATGGCGTGGTCGAAATCCGCCTTCTCGTCGTACACATTGCCGCGCATCATGAAGGCGCCGGCGTCATTGGCATCAAGCTTGACCGCCGCGTCGAGGTCTTCGACGGCGCCGTCGAGATCGTGCTGGGCAAAGCGCACGGCGCCGCGATCCGCATAAGCGCGCCCGTAGTCCGGATTGAGCTTGATCGCTTCGGTGAAATCATTGAGCGCGCCGGGGAGGTCGCCGTTGGCCCGCATCACCATGCCCCGGTTATGGTGCAGGATCGCAAGATTAGGCGACTGATAGCGGCCGGAATTGATCAGCGCCGTGCACGACGCGATCCGCTCTTCGTTGCTGGCGCGCAATTGGCCGGTACAGCGGCGCTCGTCCATTGCATCTAGCGCATGCGCGGCTTGCAGGAACGCAAGCGGTACAGCGAAAGCCATAGCCACCAATGCGGTCGAACGAGCGGGCAATCTACGCGGCGTCGTGGTTAAACCCGATGCGCGGTGGGCAAAACGGCTCGGTTTTATTCGCATTGCTCCCGACTCGGCTCCGCTCAATCTACTCTGCTGTGCACTGGCCGGCAAAGCTGTCCAGCACCATCTATCAATCCGGCCGCGGACGTGCTAGAAGCCGCCGCCAACCCAAAAGCGGGCCCTCGAAGTGGGTGAGTAGGCCGGTGGGGCGATTGCTCCGCGCAAGCCATCATCCATCGGTACGGTTTTTCGATGTTCCCGCCCCAGCAAGCCCGCCGCAATCGTGCGGGCGCAAACGAGTTGGCAATGCCCAAAAATAGTCAGCAGAACGGTTACCAGAACAGTCCACGCGAAGGGTTGACCTTCGACGACGTGCTTATCAAGCCGGGTCTGTCGGATGTGCTGCCTTCAGAGGTGGATATCCGCTCACGGATTACCCGCGGCATTTTGCTCAACATCCCGATCGTCGCCTCTGCCATGGATACGGTGACGGAAGCGCACATGGCAATCGCCATGGCGCAGGCGGGCGGCATCGGCGTCATCCACCGCAATCTGGAGCCGGCCGTGCAGGCGGCGCAGGTCCGGCAGGTCAAGAAATTCGAATCAGGCATGGTGGTCAATCCGGTCACCATCCATCCCGACGCGACGCTCGCTGACGCGCTGGCACTGATGCAGGAGAATCATATCTCCGGCATCCCCGTCGTCGAAGGCGGCGGCAATGGCCGGGCCGGCAAGCTCGTCGGCATCCTCACCAATCGCGATGTGCGCTTTGCTACCGACCGGCGGCAAAAAATATCGGAACTGATGACGAAGGACGCGCTCATCACGGTGCGCGAGGGCGTCGGCCAGGACGAAGCCAAGCGTCTTTTGCATCAGCATCGGATCGAGAAGCTCCTGGTCGTTGACAGCGACTATCGCTGCGTCGGCCTGATCACCGTGAAGGACATCGAGAAAGCGGTGGCGAATCCCAATGCCTGCAAGGACGAGCAAGGCAGGCTGCGCGTTGCCGCCGCCACCAGCGTCGGCGAGGCCGGATACGCTCGCAGCGAGGCGTTGATCGACGCCGGCGTCGATCTCGTCGTCGTCGATACCGCGCACGGCCATTCAAGGCGCGTGCTCGATACCGTCACGCGCATCAAGCGTCTGTCGAACGCCGTTCAGGTGGTTGCCGGCAATATCGCCACCGCCGAGGGCGCCAAGGCGCTGATCGATGCCGGTGCCGACTCGATCAAGGTTGGGATCGGACCGGGCTCGATCTGCACCACGCGGATGATCGCCGGCGTCGGCGTGCCGCAGCTCACGGCGATCGCGGACGCGGTCGAGGCGGCGAACCGAACCGACACGCCGGTGATCGCCGACGGCGGCATCAAATATTCCGGCGATCTCGCCAAGGCGATGGCGGCAGGCGCCGATTGCGCCATGGTCGGATCGCTCCTTGCGGGCACCGACGAGACTCCGGGCGAGGTGTTTCTTTATCAGGGCCGGTCATACAAGACCTATCGCGGCATGGGTTCGGTCGGTGCCATGGCGCGAGGCTCGGCGGACCGGTACTTCCAGCAAGAAATCAAGGACACGCTCAAGCTGGTGCCGGAGGGCGTAGAGGGCCAGGTGCCTTACAAAGGACCGGTCGCCAACGTTCTGCATCAGCTGGTCGGCGGTTTGCGCGCGGCCATGGGTTACGTCGGCGCCAAGGACCTCGCCGAGTTGCACGAGAAGGCGGAGTTCATGCGTATTTCCGGCGCGGGTCTGCGCGAGAGCCACGTTCATGATGTCACGATCACGCGCGAGAGCCCGAATTATCCGAGTCGCGAGTGAGCACGCATGAAAAGGCCGGCCATCGATCCATTCGCGCAAGTCCGCAAGGCCACCGAACAGCATCGCGCACGGCATGGCTGCGGCGCGCACCCTTATGACAACGGTCCACTGTTGAGCACATTGGCTGCGGCGGTCCAGGCACGGCGCATTCTGGAGCTGGGCACGGCACTCGGCTACACGGCATTGTCGTTTGCGTATGGCGCGCCAAACTCGACAGTCGATACTGTGGAGCGCGATCCCGATCACATCGCACTTGCCCGTGATAACATCGCGGCGGCGACCCTCGATCATCGCATCACCGTGCACGAGGGCGAATTCAACGCCGTGCTACCAACGCTCGATGCCGGCTACGATCTCGCATTCTTTGACGGACACACGCCGGTCCCGGCGCTGCATACTGCCTTGCGCAAGCTGTTGCGGACCGGCGGCACCTTGATTACCGCCAACCTGAACCATGGCGGCACCGCCGACGCAGTATCCAAGGCGTTATTCGAAGGCAAATCTTGGCGCAGCGCGCTGATCGACGACGACGGCGAAACCGCGATCAGCGTTAAGCTGTGACAGTCACGTGACATGACGCGTTAGCCGCCGCTCCGGCGCGGTGATAAGACCATTGACTTTTGGGGTCCCTGCCGATGTCGCTGCAAGCCGTTCTGTTGCCCCTGTTCGTCGAGGTCATCCTGACCTTCGTGCTCATGCTCCGGATGGGCGCGCTTCGGACCGCCGCCTATCGCACCGGAGCCGTCAAATCGGCTGACATTGCGTTACGCGAACCGAACTGGCCGAAGCCCACGATGCAGGCCGCGTATTCGTTTTCCAATCAGTTCGAACTGCCGGTCCTGTTCTACATTCTCACCATCCTCGAATGGGTCACCCGCCATGCCGGATACGCCTTTGTCGTGCTGGCGTGGATTTTCGTGATCTGCCGGCTGCTGCAAGCTTACGTGCACGTGACCAGCAATAAGGTGCGGCTGCGCGGCGCGTTTTACTCGGTCGGCGCGGTGGTGCTCATGGTGATGTGGGTCATCTACATCGTCGAGGTGCTGAGCGGCGGCATCCTGTGACGTCATGCCGACCGGCATCTGCGCTCTCATACGATGAAATGAGTCGGACCGTCCGCGGGTTATCCGCATGACGCCTCCCGCTCGCGTTTCCGCTGCGATTGAGGTCGCTGCCGACATTGAGACGCGGCGTCGCCCGGCTGCCGACGCGCTCAAGGATTGGGGGCTCGCGCATCGGTTCGCCGGATCGTCGGACCGCGCTGCGATTGCCGGCCTTGTCTACGATGCGTTGCGGCGGAGATCGTCATCGGCGTGGCTCATGGGCGAGGAGACACCGCGCGCCGTGCTGATTGGGATGCTGCATCGCGAGCGCGGTCTCGATGTCGAGCAAATTTCGGCGCTGTGCAACGGGACGCGTTTTGCACCTAAGCCGTTGACAGAGGGTGAGCGGGCGGCACTCTCCGGCGCCGCGCTCGCCGAGGCCCCGGCGTTTGTTCTGGGCGATTATCCGCAATGGCTCGACCCGCATTTAGCGCGGGTGTTCGGCGACGAACGGGCCGCGGAAGGGGCCGCGCTCGCAAGCCGGGCGCCGCTCGATCTGCGCGTCAACACGCTCAAGGGCGAGCGCGACGAAACCTTGGCCAAGCTCGCGCATCTTGGCGCCGAGCCGACACGGTGGTCGCCGCTCGGCCTTCGCATTCGGCTTTCGGCGGACGCGAAAAGCCCCGCCATCCATGCCGAGCCCGCGTTTCTTAAAGGTGCGATCGAGATCCAGGACGAGGGCTCGCAGCTTGCCGCTTTGTTCGCTGGCGCAAAACCCGGCGAGCAAGTGGTCGACCTTGCCGCGGGTGCGGGCGGCAAAACGCTGGCGATGGCGGCGGTGATGGAGAACCATGGCCAAATCTACGCAACCGACATCGACAAGCGCCAGCTGGCGCCGATCCACGAACGCATCTTGCGCGCCGGCGCGCACAACATTCAGGTGCGCACCCCGCGCGGCGATGCCGACGTGCTCGCCGATCTTGCTGGCCGCTTCGATCTTGCGCTCATCGATGCTCCCTGCACCGGAACGGGAGCTTGGCGGCGCAACCCGGACGCCAAGTGGCGCGTGCGGCCCGGCGCGCTGGCGCTACGCCTGAAACAGCAGGAAGCGTTGCTCGACCGTGCCGCCAGGCTGGTGAACCCGGGCGGCCGCATCGCCTATGTCACCTGCTCGGTATTGGCGGAAGAGAACGACGATCAGGTGCACGCCTTTGTCGGCCGGAATGCCGATTTTTCCGTGGAAAAGCCCGGCGATGTGGCGCAGGTGTTGGGTGAGCGTGCCTATCTTTTTAGCCGTGCGGCGCTTATCTCAAGCCTAGGATTGCTGATGACGCCGCGCCGGACCGATACCGACGGGTTTTTCGTCAGCCTGTTACGGCGCTCCGCATGACTTCCGTTGCCACAGCCCGCCACGCCGAGGCGCCGCAGGAACCGGTTATGGCGTCGCACGACAAGATTCTTATTGTGGATTTCGGCTCGCAGGTGACGCAGCTCATCGCGCGGCGGGTGCGCGAGGAGAAGGTCTATTGCGAGATCGTGCCGTATCAGAAAGCGGAAACCGCGCTGCTCGAGATGAAACCGAAAGGAATCATCCTTTCCGGCGGACCAGCTTCCGTGCTCGACAAGGACGCGCCGCTCGCGCCGATGGCGATCTATCAGGCCGGCGTGCCGGTGCTCGGCATCTGTTACGGCGAGCAGGCAATGGCGCATCAGCTCGGCGGCAAGGTCGAGGCCGGTCATCATCGCGAATTCGGCCGCGCCGAGGTCGAGCTGACCAAGCCGTCAGCACTGACCGACGGCGTCTGGCAGGTCGGTGAGCGCTATCCAGTATGGATAAGTCACGGCGACCGCGTCACGCGGCCGCCGGACGGCTTTGCCGCGATCGGAACATCGGCCAACGCGCCGATTGCCATGATCGGCGACGAGAAGCGGAAGTTCTACGCCACGCAGTTCCATCTTGAAGTGGTGCATACGCCGCACGGCGCCGCCATCCTGCGCAACTTCGTGCGCAACATCGCCGCCTGTACCGGCGACTGGACGATGCGTGCGTTCAAGGATGAGGCGATCGAAAAAATCCGCCGCCAGGTCGGCAAGGGCAGGGTGATCTGCGGGCTCTCGGGCGGCGTCGATTCCGCCGTGGCCGCGGTTCTGATTCACGAGGCGATCGGCGATCAACTCACTTGCGTGTTCGTCGACCACGGACTTCTCCGACTCGGCGAAGGCGAAAAGGTCGTCGCGCTGTTTCGCGGCCACTACAATATCCCGCTCGTGCACGTCGACGCCGCCAATGACTTTCTGCAGGCGCTGGACGGCGTCGACGAACCGGAACTCAAACGCAAGATTATCGGCAAATTGTTCATCGACGTGTTCGAAGCCGAGGCGAAAAAAATCGCAAATGACGGCAAAGGATTGGCGGAATTTCTCGCTCAAGGCACGCTTTATCCCGACGTGATCGAGAGCGTGTCGTTCACCGGCGGACCGTCGGTGACCATCAAATCGCATCACAATGTCGGCGGCTTGCCCGAGCGCATGAACATGCGGCTGGTCGAGCCGTTGCGCGAACTGTTCAAGGATGAAGTCCGCGCGCTTGGCCGCGAGCTTGACCTGCCAGATGCCTTCGTCGGCCGTCATCCGTTCCCCGGCCCGGGGCTCGCGATCCGCTGTCCGGGGCCGATCACGCGCGAAAAGCTCGACATTCTCCGCGTTGCCGACGAGATCTTCATTGAAGAGATCCGCCGCGTCGGACTCTATGATGACATCTGGCAGGCTTTCGCGGTGCTGTTGCCGGTTCGCACCGTCGGCGTCATGGGCGATTTCCGCACCTACGATTTTGTCGTCGGCCTGCGCGCGGTGACCTCGACCGACGGCATGACGGCCGACTTCTATCCGTTCGACATGAGTTTCCTCGGCACGGTGGCGACGCGCATCGTCAACGAGGTCAAAGGGGTCAATCGCGTCGTCTACGACGTAACGTCGAAGCCGCCTGGCACGATCGAGTGGGAGTGACCTGCTCCATCATCGGCTGTCGGTAGTGACGGTCGCAGGTTTGCCGGCTACGGAGCCCCGCTTGGGCCGGCGGACAACTCTCACCTTTCCGCTGTTGCCGCCGCCGCAGAAGAATCGGTCGCCGCCGTCAAACTCGAGCCCCGACACACCCACGCCGGACGGCATTTCGAGCCGCTCCAGAACTTCTCCGGTTCGAGGGTCAACTCGCCTCAAATCGCTCTCGTCACCTTCCCAGGTGCCGTGCCACAGCTCGCCGTCGACCCAGCTGACGCCGGTGACGAAGCGGTTGGTCTCGATGGTGCGGAGGATGGCGCCGGTCTCGGGATCGATCTGATGGATCTTGCGGGCCCGATACTGCCCGACCCACAATGCGCCCTCGGCCCACGCGAGCCCCGAGTCGCCGCCACCGCCGGGGGCCGGGATGGTAGCGAGTACGCGGCCGCTCTTTGGATCGACCTTCTGGATGCGGTCCTCATGGATCTGAAACAGGTGTTGGCCGTCGAACGCCGTCCCCGCATGCGCGGCGACATCGAGCGACCGCGACGTCTTCCCGCTCGCAGGATCGAAGGCGCTTAGCTTGTCCCCGGCAGCAAACCAAACATGCTGGCCGTCAAACGAAACGCCATGCACGTGGTCGACGCCGGGAAAAGGTCCATATTCGCGGAGGATTTCGGCTGCTGATTTTGTCATGCAGTGATCCTAATCGCTCGGCAGCGGAGCGGGGAGTAACAAGGTCGTCGTGAATCCCGGCACGGGCGGCGTCATCCAGCGCAGTGCGCGCCCGCGACCGAACGATTGCACCTTGCCCGCCGCCGCAAGGTTATCGAGCGCCCGCTGCACTGAGCGCTGGCTCTCGCCAAGCGCCAGTGCCAGCGCCGAACTCGACCACAACTCGCCATCGGCGAGAAAGGCGAGCACGGCGGCGTGCTTCTCTTCGACCGGCCGCGCCAGCACGACGACTGCGGGGGCGCCGCGCGGAACCAACGCAAATCCTCGTTCGGTTGCTCCCACGTCGGCCAGCTTTCGAAGCGCCGCGCGCAGCCGTCCAATTTCGACGCGCAGTCGTGCGCGATGTGATGCATCGGCCTCCTTGCCTCGGAAGGCCCGCGTGACGAGCGTACTGCGCGGCACATCGTCCGGCCACGCTTCGCCGAGCGCGCGGGCGAGCGCGAACAAGACTGGACGCGTAGCGAGCGAGATCGTGGCGCCGGTGTGACTGACGACATGGCGGCAGGCGTCCACGACGAGGGTCTTCGACGCGTGCAATTCTTCAACATCCTCGAGCAAAAGGAATCGCTCCTTACCACGCTGGATCAGGCGAGCGGCTGGCGTGTTAAGAACGAGCGCTGCATTTTCGACCTCCGCGGTCAGCGCCGGGATGCGTGCCTGATGCGCGGCGTGCTCTGCCCGGGCGAGTGCCGCGCGCGCGGTCTTCGTGTGGAGACGCCGTATCGCAATCCCTGCAACCGCGAGCTCGTGGATAGTCCGGAACGCTGGCGGCAGGGACGCAACCTCGAGCGCGGCGAGCTTGCGCTCGGCCTCGTCGAGACGTCCGATCAGCAGCAGGCGCCGGATGTCGAGATAGCGCGCATGCGTGGCATTTACGCGGTCGCCGTGTTCTTCGAGCGTCGCTCGCGCGGCATCGAGCGTCTTGGCCGGCCAGCCGAGATCGCGCGAGACCAGCGCAATTTCGGCCTCAGCCACGATGCACCGTGCACGCGCCACGGCCTCTCGCGGACCGAAGGCGCGCGCCGCACTGCGCACGAGAGCCTTCGCGCGATCGAGATCGCCGAGCTGCGCCATCGCGATGCCGCGCAGCGCAAGCGCAGACGGATCGTCGCGCAGCGCTATTCGATTCAATGCGCCCAGGGGATCACCGGCCGCGAGCGCGCGCGCGGCGGCCGTAATCAGCGAGTCCATCGGAATCCCGTCACACTTGTAACTCCCGCCGGTTCGACACCCCGCGATAAGGCTATCTCACGACCGGCCACCGCAGGACGGGAATACCCCGCCGGAATGGAGAGAAGGGCGATGACAAAGCATTTGACCACGACACGTAACGAGTGGCTCGCGGCACGGCTCGACCTGCTCAAGGAGGAGAAGGAACTGACGCACCGCAGCGACGAGGTGGCGCGGCGACGGCAGGAACTGCCTTGGGTCCGGCTCGACAAGACGTACGACTTTGAAACCGACGAAGGCACGGTGTCGTTGGCTGATCTTTTCAAGGGGCGCTCGCAGCTCCTGGTCTATCACTTCATGTTCGGTCCGGATTACAAAGCCGGTTGTCCATCGTGCTCGATGATCGCGGACGGCTTCGACGGCTTCGCGGTGCATCTGGCGCATCACGACGTGGCGCTATGGGCGGTCTCGCGCGCGCCACTCGCGAAGCTTCAAGCGTACAAGGAGCGCATGAGGTGGACGTTTCCGTGGGCCTCGTCGCAGGGTGGCGACTTCAACTTCGATTTCAACGTCTCGATCACCGAGGAGCAACAGCGCAACGGGGGAGTCGAGTACAACTACCAGCGCGGCGTCCACGTCATGGACGCCACAACGGTCCCCCCTCCCGTCGCCAGGTTCGCGGCCAGTTGCGGGACCGATGCGCAAACATATCGCCGCGATCGGCCGGGCATGAGCGCTTTCGCGCTCGAAGACGGCGTCGTCTACCACACGTATTCCACTTATGCGCGGGGGCTCGACGGCCTCTGGGGTGCGTACCAGTGGCTCGACCGCGCGCCCAAAGGGCGCAACGAGGCGGGTCCCTGGTGGCGCCGCCACGACGAGTACGACGAGCGCTGAGAATTTTAGCCGGATGAGCGGGCGCCGACGGAGAGAACCATGAAAGACTTCATGAGGAGTGAACCTGGAGTTTCTCCGGTAATCGCCGCCGGCTGGATATCGCTCGCGGCCGCGCCGGCCTTCGCAATCATGGCGCTACTGACGAGTATCTCTGGTGGGGGACCGCCGGATATTCTTTGCTCGGCGGTGCATGGTGTATCACCGCTGAGCGGCATGGCTCCAATGTACGTGCTGATGAGCGCCTTCCATTCGGCACCATGGCTGAAGATGATCTCCGGCCGGCGAAGAAGCTAGCGCTATCACGGTGTCTGTGCGGCGACGCCGGAGCCATTTCTCGGATATACTGCACACGAGGATGGGTCCACCGGCGGAGTGATAATGTCGTGCCCGCTACACCAAAATCGCAGATCCGAACCCGCGCGTTCGCGCGTGTCATCGGGCCTTGGCTGGTCATCGTCCCCGGCATTATCGCGCTGCGCGCGCCGGGGATGGCTGCATTCGCAGCCGAATTTTTCAAGAGCACGCTGTTCATGTGGTTCGCGGGCGCGCTGTTGCTGTTCGCAGGACTGCTGATCATCGCGTTTCACCAGTACTGGTCGAGCGTGGCGGCGGTGTTGATCTCGGTG
The DNA here is from genome assembly GCA_963844545.1 of uncultured Alphaproteobacteria bacterium. Taxonomy (GTDB): domain Bacteria; phylum Pseudomonadota; class Alphaproteobacteria; order Rhizobiales; family Xanthobacteraceae; genus BOG-931. The sequence continues at coordinate 22,172 of CAWJOX010000008.1, forward strand.
TTCGGATGGATTCTGGCACTGCGAGGCTTGGTGCTCATGGCCGCTCCCGAACTGTACGAACGCGCCGCCCCGTTGGCGGACTCGACATTTCTTGTGCGGCTTATCTTCGGTGGCCTTATCATCATTGGGCTCTACCTCACCTATGTCGGCTGGCTCACCAAGCCTGCTTCAGCACTGGCAGGCAACAATCCCTGACCAAGACGAGCGATCCGGAACGTTGGCGTGAACCGGCGCGTCACGTCGTGACCGCCTACGACATTCTGCGGCACAACGGCGTTGCGGTCGGCAAGCGCGATTACATGAAGGAGATAAGCGGCGGATTTATTCGCCAGCTAGCGCCAGCCTGAAGTCAGTTACTTGGCGTAATTCGCCGCAATCCGTTGCTGCAGGTAGTCATGCGCCGTGATCGGCGCGTAGGTTTTGGCCGGACCTTGAATTATCGCGTCCTTGTTGGCCTGGCAGAAAAACGGAATTGAATAGCGCGGGCCGAGATATTCATCCGCACGCGGCATGCGCACGCGGTGCAGCGTCGACAACAGCCGGTCGTCGCTCCAGCGCATCAGCATGTCGCCGATGTTGCAGGTGATCACGCCGGGCAACGGCTCGACGTCGGTCCAGGCAAGCTCCGCCGCTTCCTTTCCCGGACACAGCTGCAGCCCGCCTTGTCCGGTGCGTTGGTGCAACAGGGTGAGGCAGTCGAAATCGGTGTGCGCTCCGGCGCGCCAGCCGGCAAAGTCCGCAGGCTTGGCATCGACCATCGGCAGATAGTGCAGCAGCCGCAATGTGGACTGGTACTCACTCGATTGCGGATCGTGACACTCGGTGAAGAAGTCCGGCTCAAAGCCAAGTTTCAGCGCGAAGCACGACAACACCTTCATGGCCAGCGCCCAGTTGATGCGCTCGAACGTGAGCATGACGGCTTTGAAGCCCGGCAGCTCGTCTCCCGTCGGCCACAGCCCTGACATCCGGGGTAGCGTGATCTGGTAGGATTCTTTTTGGTCGGCGGTGCCGGTCGAAGGGCGCACCTGGCTCTTGTATTCCCAGCCGGCATTGGTCCCTTTGCCGAGCGGATAGCGTGCTTTGGCCGCGTGCGGGAGCGCGAAGAAGCGCTCGGTCATGGCGAACGCTTCGTCGATCTGTTCCTGCGCAATGCCGTGATTGACGAGCTGAAAGAAGCCGATTTCGGTCGATGCGTTCCAGAGCTGTTCGGCGATGTCGGATTTGCGCTTATCAAAGCTGCCCATGTCGATACGCGGCACATCGCGGGCTTTCGTTGCACCGACACCGCCGAGAGCTCGCTCCTTCTTGAGCTCGGCGAGACCGTGGGCCGCGTTGCCTGGAGGCGTCATTGATCGTCCTTGTCAGATACTGTCGCCGACCAAGGGAAACAAACGCCGCGCCGATAGGCAAGTGCATAAGTTAGGCAATCGCCGCTGGAACCATCGCGGCTTGTGTTAAACCGCACTCCGCGGAGGCGACACGCATGGCAAAGTCGATCACCATCTACGGCATCAAGAACTGCGACACGATGAAAAAAGCCCGCGCCTGGCTCGACCAGCACGGTGTTGCTTATTCATTTCACGACTACAAGGCCGCGGGTATCGACCGCGACCGGCTGGAGCGATGGAGCAAGAAAGTCGGCTGGGAAACCCTGCTCAATCGCGCCGGCACCACCTTTCGCAAGCTTCCGGATAACGACAAAAGCGGCGTGGACGCCAGGAAAGCTGTGGCGCTGATGCTCGCTCAGCCGTCCATGATCAAGCGGCCGGTTCTCGAACTGGACGGCGGCAAACTACTGGTCGGATTTTCGCCCGACCACTATGCTGAAGCTTTGTCGGCAAAGGGCTGATTCCGGCACTGTACTGTATCGAAGACGCAACCAGCCTCGGCCTTACTTCTTGTGCTTCAGCCCATGCATGAACGCCTTCTCTTCAGGCTGAAGATAGACGAGTTCGGTGTAGGTCCCGATCTCGGCGGTCGTGTCGAAATAGGCAAACCGCGTCTCGTTGTGGCGGCCGCCCTGGACCAGCGAATAGCCGGCCGCTTCCATTTCCTTCACGCCCTGGGCGTAGTTGGCAATTTCAATGCCGTAGTGATGGATGCCGCCCTTCGGATTGTGGTCGAGGAACTTCGAATACGTGCTGACGCCGGCGATCGGCTGAATGAGTTCGACCTGCATGTCGCCGGCCCAGCCGAAGGCTAAGTGCAGGCGCAACGGCGCCGGTTTGCCCAGGTAGGTTTCGTCCTGCAGTTCCGGCTTCTCGATAAACAGAAATTCGGGAACGCCGAGTTTTCCTTTGAAGAAAGCCATTCCTTTATGAATGTCGGGCACGACGACACCGATTTGATAGGCGCCTTGCGCCAAAGTGCTGGGCATTGTTGCTCTCCCTTTGCTGTCGATAGTGTTTACCGCGATTGCGGATTTGTTACCACGCCGTCGTGCCGCCATCGACGGCAATGTCGGCACCGGTGACGAACGAGCTTTCATCGGAGGCGAGATAGAGAGCCGCGGGCGCGACTTCTTCCGGCTTGCCGACGCGCCCCAACATCAGTTTTTCCATCATCGGATTGAGGAAGTTCGGATCTTTCAACAAGACGCGTGTCGCGCCGGTCTCAATCAAGCCGGGCGAGATGGTGTTGGCGCGGATATTGTGTTTGCCGCCTTCCATTGCGAGCTGGCGCGTCATGGCTAAAACGCCGCCCTTGGCGGCGGTGTGGGCGATGCCTGGCAACGCCTTGTAGGCGACTTTCGCCGAGGTCGAGGCCACGTTGATGATCGAGCCGCCGCCGCGCGCGATCAGATGCGGCCAAACGGTCTTGCAGAAGCGGAACACGATCAGCAATTCTTCTTCGATGGTGCGGGCAAATTCTTCAAACGTGAATTTATCCATCCAGCCGAAATAAGCTGTGGCGGCGTTGTTGTAGACGACGTCGATCCCGCCAAAGGTCGACAGCGCGAGCGCCAAGAGTGCGTCGCATTGATTTTGCTCGGTCAGGTCGGCCGGTTGCAGCGAGACCATTTGTCCGCCCGCCTGCCGTGCGTCGCGGAGTGTCGCCTCCGCGCTTCCGGCATCGATGTCGCAGCCGACGACCTTGGCCCCTTCGGCACAAAACAACAGCGCAGCGGCGCGGCCCATGCCGCTCCCGGTGCCGGTGATGATGCAAACTTTATCTTTTAGACGTCCCGCCATAACTCACCTCTAATTTTGCGAATGTCTCAGCCGCGCCGGCCGCGTTTGCCAACTGTATAGATTGCGGCGGCAATGATCAGAACGACGCCCTCGATCACGCCTTGATAGCTGGTGCCCAGGCCGAGAATGTCGAACCCGTTGACCAGGCTATAGAGCACGACCGCGCCGGTGACGGATTTCAGAACGCTTCCCGATCCGCCAAACAACGACGTGCCGCCGAGGATCGCCGCGGTAATCACTGTCAGCTCCATTCCGGACATCGCGTTGGGCAGCACCGCTCCCAGTCGGGCCGCGAACAAAAGCCCGACGAACGACGCCGCCAGTCCGTTGAGCACAAAAGGGACAACGCGATAGCGGTTAATACTGATGCCCATCAGCCTCGCCGCCTCGGCATTGGCGCCGACGGCCTGCAAGCGGCGGCCGATGATGGTGAAGCGCGTTATGCACCAGGCGACCGCGGTCACAGCCGCCATGTAGTAGACCGGCTTGGCAAGCGGCCACGAGGCATCGACAAAATAGCCGGCGATCAGCAGCGCTATGCCGGCTGCGGCAGCGGCCCAGACCAGCGGCGTCACGTCACGGCGCCGATACCAGACGATCGCTGCTGTGATGATCGCAGCTGCACCGCCGCACCAGAGCAGATTTGGCGTGACCCAGAAGCCGTTCTCGATCCACTTCAGCGGCCAGAGTGCCTCGCGATCATCGGCGGAGGCGGTGTGCCCTCCGGTGATGATCAGAAGGACGCCGCGCAACGCCGTCATTGTCGCCAGCGTTACAATGAAGGCGTTAATGCCCAGGCCCTGAACGACGGCGGCATTGATGAGGCCGGCCAGCAAGCCCGGCACGAGGCTGATGGCCATGGCGGGGAAAATTCCAACCTGGTCGCTTAATAACAGGACGCAGGCGGCGGAAATTGCCGCAGTCGCAGCGACCGACAGATCGAAATTGCCGCTGATCAGGACCAGCGTCATCGGCACGGCGATGATCGCGACAAATGAGGCCTGATAGAGAATGTTCGCGAGATTCCCGGGATCGAGGAAATTTTGCGACTTAAACACCCGCGACAGAATGGTGAGTACGATCAGCACCAGGGCCAGCGCGTAATAAATGCCGGCCTCGCCGAGAGAAAAGCCTTTAAGCACGGTCCGCCAGCGTGGCGCCTTGGGAACGAGCGGCTGCGATTGGATCACTTGCGCCATGCGATCAACATCAGTTGGTCAATCCGCCGGCGAGCGCCATCAGCTCGTGCTCGCTGGTGCCGGCGGCCCGTCGCTCGGCAATGATGCGCCCCTCCGAGACGACAAGCACCCGGTCGCAAATCGCCAGCAGCTCTTCAAAATCCGAAATTGCGACGACAATCGCCGTGCCCGTTTCTGCAATTTCCGAAACAACGCGGCGAATGTCGGCTTTGGCGCCGATGTCGACGCCTGCCGTCGGTTCATCGAGAAGGAGCACCCGGCAATCGGCGGTGAGCGCGCGACTGAGAGCAATCTTCTGCGCATTGCCACCGCTTAACTCGCCGACCAGAACGTCAGCATTCGGCGCGACCACGGAAAAGGCGGAGATGATCTCGTCGGCCCGCCGTTCCTCCAGCGCTTCGACTGGAACTAGACCCCACATGGAGACGGGTGCCGGGTTCGGTAGAGTGGTGTTCCACCGGACCGATTTATTGACGAACAGCGCCTGTCGGATGCGATCCTCCGGGACCAGAACAATTCCGGCCGCGATTGCGCCCGCGATCGTTCGCGGCACTGGCAATCCGCCAATAGTCACGCTGCCGCTCGCTGTCGGATCGGCGCCGAAGATGGCGTGCATGATCTCGCTGCGCCCGGAGCCGAGGAGCCCGGCCAAACCGACAACTTCGCCGGGCCTGACTGAAAACGCGACTTGATCAAGCCGGCCGGAAGACGAAAGGCTGCGCACGTCGAGAAGGGGGGCATCTGCCTCACGCACAAACGCGGCACGGTTCTCGCCGGCGAGGGCGGCTTCCCGTCCGACGATGGCGACGATCAGCTTTTGCTCATCGATCGCCCCGCGAGACTCGTTGAGGACCGTTACGCCGTCGCGCAATACCGTCACTTGCTGGCAGAGCTCTAGAATTTCATCGAGAAAGTGAGAAATAAAGAGGACGGAAGTGCCGCGCGAGTTGCGCAGGCGGCGGATCGTGTCGAACACCATCGTGCGTTCGGTGTCCGACAGTGATGCGGTCGGCTCGTCCATGATCAACAGACGCGCGTCGGCGGCAAGCGCCTGGAGAATGCAGACCATCTGCCGTCGTCCGATCGGCAGTTCGTCAACAATCGCTTCGGGATCGATGTCGTAGCCGACGGCTTCCAGCAACTCGTCGAAACGGCGTCGCTCGAAACCGGATTCGCGCCAAGGCCGCGACGATGCCAGAAACACATTTTCCCGCACCGAAAGGGTGCCGGCGAGCGGAATGTGCTGGTGGATGGTAGCAATGCCGGCGGCCGCGGCATCGGCCGGCCGCCGCCAGTCGCGGCGCTCGCCCGACCAAACGATTTCGCCGCCGGATGCCGGGATTGCACCGGAAAGAATTTTGATCAATGTCGACTTGCCGGCGCCGTTGGCCCCGATAAGGCCATGGATTGTGGCGCCGGCAATGTCGAAGCTCGCACTTTTCAGTGCGGCGGTCCCGTTCGGATAGACTTTTTCCAGGCGTCTGACCGACAGGACAGCGTCATTCAAGACCAAGGCGACATCCTCAGAACTGGGGCGGACAGGTGTCCACGTTATCCTTTCTGACGGTGTCCCACTTATAGGTAAGGTAACGGTCCGCCGGCATCTTTTTGGTGCGGGCGTAGTTGATCACGGCCGCGGTCGCCTGATAGCCGCTGGTTTCCGGATTGGCGCAGGTGGTCACGATCGGTTCGCCGGCCCGGATCAACGCTTCGACACTCTTCGAACTGTCGAGCGTGTAGATCTTGGCTTTGGATTTCGCCGACTTGACCGCCGCGAGGCAGCCCTGGCCCATCGCCTGATCGTGCACGAACATGATCATCGTGTCGGGATGGGCCTGAAGCGCATCCTGGCAAATCTGGTGCGCGCGCTCCGGGTCCCAATTGCCGGCTTGTTTGGCGATCACCTGGAAGGTTTTTCCCGATTCCTTGAGCGCCTTTTCAAAGCCTTGGGTCCGGAACAGCACCGCGGCAAAGCCGGGCAGACCTTCCACGATCGCGACTTTGCCGCCGTTCGGATTGTCGGCGACTGCGATCTTGCCGATCGCATAGGCCTGGTCGATATCGTTGCGGTCGGCCAAGCCGACCAGGGCCGGATACACCCATGGCGGTTGATGTTTCTTGGGATCGCCGACGAAGACGCCCATCGAGGCGATCGGGATGCCGGCAGCCTTGGCTTTGTCGGCCCAATCCTGCGCGGCGATGCTGTCGCCCGGATCGATCACGATGCCGTCGACGTGCTGCGCAATCAGCTTGTCGATGTCGTTAGCCTGCGTGAGCGTGTTGAGATGGGAATCGAGATCGATGGTCTTTGCACCGAGCTCCTTGGCGGCTTTCAGTTCGCCGTTTTGCAGTGCGACCGCGTAGGGAAAGCCCAAGCTTTGATGCGATACGCCAATGGTCACGGGCTTGTTCTGCGCCGACGCCGGCGCAGCGGCCGCGAGCCAAAGCGCGCCCGCCAGTCCCATACCGATACCGAATGATTTTCTCATGAAGTTCAGCCTCCCACTTTGTCTCCGCGACCCTAGAGGATCGACGCATTGATCGGGGCAACCGCCCTATGGTCACTATACCATTGTGAACAAGGTCATGTATATGAACAAATGGCCGCGGAGCAAGGACACTTTGAACGTGCGCTCGCGGTTCGTTCGGTGAGTACCACTACAACCGGAGGCAACGACGGCGCGGATATGGCGATCTGATCAGCGCCTTGAGGACACGGGCGGGTAACAGGGAAAATGCCCGACATGCGGGCAGAGCAGGGGTTTCTTGGTGGCTAGCAGCGTGGACGACGATGAAGAGGTGACAGAGGGTGTGCGCGGTCGCTCCACCGTCAAATCGGCCGACCGCGTGCTTACGCTTTTCGAACTTCTCGGGCGCTGGCGACGCGAAATGTCCCACACGGAAATCGCGGACATTATGGGAATACCGAAAAGCAGCCTGAGCCAGCTCTTGAAGAATCTTGTCGGGCGCGGCTGGCTTGGCTACTCGTCCGAGACCAGAGGATATGTCCTCGGGCCGGCCATCATCGACCTCGCGCGCGGCGCCGCCCAGGCACAAGATGTTGTCGCGCTGTCCGGGCCGGTGTTGGCGGAGCTTGCGGCGACGACCAACGAAACGGCAGCGTTCAATGTGTTGAGCGGCGATCTCGGCGAAACAGTAGCAACCGTCCTTGGCAGCGAAACCCTGTTGGCGGTGATGCGGCTTGGCCAACGGTCGCCGCTCTACACCACTTCATACGGCAAGGTGTTGCTGGCCTATCTGCCCGACGAGATGCAGGAGGACTATCTGGACCGGGTCAAGCTTGTGCCGATGACGCCGAAGAGCATTGGCTCGCTGAAGGAGTTGCGCGCGCAGCTTCAAACCATCCGGCGAGACGGCGTCGCTTACTCCTTCGAAGAGCATGTGCCGGGGATCGTGGGCACTGCACGGCCCGTATTCGCACCGGACGGTAATGTGGTCGGCGCGATCAGCATTGCGAGTGCGGCGATCCGTTACGACAAACGATTGGGAGCGCAAATTTCCGAAGCGATCGCGCAAGCGGCCGCAAAGCTGTCGCAGCAATTGCGCCTCGCTACGCTTGCCAAAGGCGAGCCAATTTCGCCATCACTGAAAATGAACGAGAAAGTCTGACTGCAGAGGGAACAAAAGCAGCGGCTGCCTCAGTTCCGCCCCTGATGTGCAAAATTCAAGATTGATTAACGACGCACGCAACGTCTTTTTCTGGCCACCGTGCCATCAAGATTTTTCCGAAGACGTCGTGCTCTCTGACGCGCAAGCAACGGAACTATCGCGTTCCGTTGTTGCGTTGGGGCGAATGGCACGTTCGGGGCAAGGGTGGAGTTCTGCATGAAATTTCGTGTCTTCGTTTGCGGCGCCATCTGCGCCGTTGTCGCCACTGCGTGCATTGAGGCGGCGGAAGCGGCCGATCTGCCGCCGGCACCGGCGCCGGCTCCAGTAGCGCCCGTCGCGTATGCGCCCGCCGCGATCTACAACTGGAGCGGTCTCTATATTGGCGCGCACGCCGGCGGCGATTTTGGCAAGTCGTCATGGACTGATCCATTCACCGGAGCGAGCAATACGTTCAGCGGCACCGGATTTCTGGGCGGCGCGCAGGTCGGCGCCAATTATCAGCTCAACATGCTGGTGCTTGGCGTCGAGGGCGATTTCAACTGGACCAACCTCAAGGGCAGCGGCACCGATTCGATCGGCGATGCCCTCAATACCGGCGTGAACTGGACATCGACCGTCACCGGCCGCATCGGCGCCGCCTTCGATCGCTTTCTGATTTACGGCAAGGGCGGTGTCGCGTTTGCGCAAGACCAGAGCAGCTTCACCGATACCTTTGCCAACAATGCGAGTACCACGTTCATGCGCACGGGCTGGACGGCGGGCGCCGGTCTTGAATACGGCATCACCAAAAACTGGTCGGCGAAGATCGAGTACGATTATCTGAACTTCGGCCCGCAGGCTTTGAATTTCACGACGCCGACAACTCCATCATACAGCTCGAATGCCAATCTCAACATCCAGGAAGTCAAAGCGGGCATCAACTTCCGCTTCGGCGGCCCGTGATGCGGGGTATGTCAGCCAATCCTAATGTGCGTCGCTTCGATGACCGGCTTCCATCGGGCGAGGTCGGCCGCTGGCGCCCGGCCGGTTCTCGACGATGAACGTCCGGCCGGATTTCTGATGCAGGTCATCGGCAATCAGGCGTGCAACGAGATCGGGTGTTGCTCCCGCGCCGAATGGCACGATTAATCTTACGCTCTTTCCTGGCCAATCCTGCGCCAAGGCAGGGAGGGCGAGCAGGATAAGACGAACGGGCGACGATTCGCTTCATCGGGGCATTGTTATTCGTTTTCTGAGGCTTGATCACTGTTCTACTTTGCCGCGGACGGCCCGTCGCGGCGGCAAGATATCAGCGCCGATCCGCGGCATGTCGCCCTCGATGGCCCAAGCCTCCTCATTGACAAGCAAGGCGCGCTCGCCATGATCCGGCCTCACCGGGGCCGGCGAAATCAAACGCTCGCGCGCCCTCAATTGCCAAGCTGGGCGTGGATCATGGGCCTCACCGTCGAGATCATCTGGCTTGATCGTGTTTCTCGGTGCGCATGTGTTCGTCTCCATGCGCGGCGAGCGAGAAACTTTGATCAAACGGCTCGGCCGCGGACCTTATCTCGGCCTGTTCTCGCTGGTCTCAATCGTCGGCCTCGTTTTGATCGGCTATGGCTTCGCGCGCTATCGCGCCGAAGGCATGATCCCGCTGTGGTATCCGCCGGCGTGGACCCGCCAGATCGTGGTCGCGCTGATGTGGCCGGCGAGTATCGCGGTCGTCGCCGCCTACATTCCCGGCGACATCAAGCGCGTGCTCAAGCACCCGATGCTGGTCGGAGTTAAGCTCTGGGCGTTCGCGCACCTCTGCGCCAACGGCGACGTCGGCGGCATCATCCTGTTCGGCTCGGTGCTGGCGTGGGCGGTTTACGATCGCATCACGCTGAAGCGTCGGACCGATCCCGGCGCGCCGCCAATTCCCACAGGCGGCCGGCGAAACGACATCATCGCGATAGTCGTCGGCACCGTTCTCTATCTGGCGCTCGGCTTCGTGTTTCATCCCATCGTCATCGGCTTGCCGGCGTTCGGAACGCCGGCGCTCGGACACTGACGATGTCTGCGCATGAGGAGATACGGCGGTTCACCGCTCCGGACATTCGCGCGCGCAAGAATGGCGAACCGATTGTTTGCTTGACGTCCTATCACGCGCACACTGCGCGCATTCTCGACGGCTATTGCGACGTCATTTTGGTAGGTGATTCGCTCGGGATGGTGATGCACGGGCTCGAAACCACCGTGCCGGTCACGCTCGACATGATGATTCTGCAAGGTCATGCAGTGATGCGCGGTTCGACGCGGGCGCTGGTGATCGTTGACCTGCCGTTCGGTTCTTACGAGGCCTCCAGGGAACAGGCGTTTGCGTCGGCAGCGCGCGTACTGAAGGAAACCGGCTGCGGCGCCATCAAGATCGAGGGCGGCCGCCGCATGGCCGATACCATCGCATTTTTGGTCGAGCGCGGCGTTCCGGTCATGGGCCACGTCGGATTGACGCCGCAGGCGATCAACACCATCGGCTCATTCCGCGCCCAAGGCCGCGACGAAAGCGACTGGGCGCCGATCGAAGCCGATGCACGGGCGGTGGCCGATGCCGGTGCCTTTGCCGTCGTGCTGGAAGCGATCGCCGAGCCGCTCGCCCGCCGCATCACCGGCGACGTCGCAATACCCACAATCGGCATCGGCGCAAGCGTCACCTGCGACGGCCAGATCCTCGTGCTCGAAGACATGCTCGGACTTTCGCCCCGGGTGCCGAAATTCGTCAAACGGTTTGGCGAACTCGGGCCTTCAATCGAGCGAGCGGTGAAAAGCTATGCCGAAGAGGTCAGGGCGCGGAATTTTCCGGGTTCCGACCACGTCTACGCCATGCGGAAGAAGAAGCCCTGATCGCTGGAGAAGCCGGTTATGTCGACCCGTTAAAGATTGCCGCCAGCTCTCCGCTGAGTTGACGTCAACGACTGCAAAATCGCCGCAGCAAGCGCTGGGGCTTTGCCTTGCTCGCGCCACATGCTTATTCTAGCTCGCAGGCGGTTCTCCGAGCCTAACCGCCCGGAATTCCTTAACTTTGTGGTTGCAGGGTTCGTCGCGCCGGCCGCCTCTTGCTTCGCGAGGGTGGCGGGCTTCGCCGAACCGGGGGCTGGTGCTGGGGCAAGGCCGTGTCCGATATCTTTCACGAAGTAGACGAGGAAGTACGCCGCGAACAGCTGAAAAAGCTGTGGGAGCGCTACGGCACGTACATCATTGCCGTCTGCATCCTCGTCATCGTCGCAGTCGGTGGCTGGCGCGGCTACGAGTGGTGGCAAGCGCGACGGGCGGCGGAAGCCGGCGCGGCGTTCGAGCAGGCGGCGACGCTCGCGGAAGCCGGCAAGCGCCAGGAAGCGGAGGCGGCCTTCGCCAAACTGGCGAGCGATGGCACCGCGGGCTATCGCGTCCTGGCACGACTGCGCGAAGCCGGCGAACTGGCTCAGAGCGACCGCAAGGCAGCGGTCAAAGCTTATGACGAGATCGCCGCCGACAGGAGCGTCGGCAACGTAATGCAGGATCTGGCCGCACTGCGCGCCGGCTTTCTGCTCGTTGATACGTCATCCTATGCCGACATGCGCACGCGGCTTGAGCCGTTGACCACGCCCGAGCGGGTCTTCCGGCACAGCGCGCGCGAACTATTGGCGCTGTCCGCCTGGAAGGAAGGCGACATGGGCGCGGCGCGGCAATGGACCAACATGATCACGAGCGATCCGCAAACGCCTGCCGGTGCGCGCAGTCGCGCCGAGGTCTTGAGTGAGCTGATTGCGGCGAGCGGCAAAGGCTGAGAGCAGGTGCCGACGCGACGAACTCCTTCGCTGGTTTGGATCGGCTCGGCGCTGGCGTTAGGGCTTGTGCTTGGCGCCTGCACGCCAGGCGGCCAGTTCGATCCGACGGAGGTGCTGTCGTCCGACGTATTCAGCACCAAGAAAAAGCTCGCCGGTGAACGCGAGCCGCTGTTCCCGAACGGTGTGCCGGGCACGGAAACCGGCGTGCCGCCTGATTTGGTCAAGGGTTACCAGCCGCCGCCGGAGCAGCAGCAGTCGGCGGACAACGCCGAAATCCCGCCTGCGCCCAAGCCTGCGGCGATACCGGCAACTTCGAAGCCGAAGCACAAACCGAAGCCAAAATCAAAACCTGCGGTCGCTCATGCGCCGGCGTCATCGCCGGCTCAGGCCCCGGTTTCGGCTGCGCACGATCCGGCGTGGAATCAGGCTCCGTCGTCGGCGCCGGTTTCGGGGGCGCACGATCCGGCTTGGGATCGGGCGCCGGCGTCGGCGCAAGCCGCTCAACCGGCTTGGCCGAGTCCGCCGCAAGCGACGTCGGCGCAAACCAACTGGCCCGCGCCGGGGCAGCATGCGCAGCCTGCCTGGCCGGCGGCGCCTCCGGGCCAAGCCCAGCAGACCGCGCAGCCTCCGCAACCGAACTAGCCGAATCCATCGGCACCCGGCACCTATTCACGCTATCCGCGTCGGGATAGAGAGCGGCATGCGGCGCCTTTGCGCCGCATCGTTGTTGGCTCTTGCCGTCAGATAGCGCCATGTCCTTTAGCGCCATGTCCTTCACGCTTGCCATTGTCGGTCGGCCCAACGTCGGAAAATCGACGCTGTTCAACCGTCTTGTCGGAGCACGGCGCGCTCTCGTCGACGATCGGCCGGGGGTGACGCGCGACCGTCGCGAAGGAGAGGGGAGGCTCGGAGACCTGTCCTTCAGGGTTATCGATACGGCTGGGCTCGAAGATGCCGACCGTGATCGCGAGAGTCTTTCAGCAAGGATGCAGGCGCAGACGGCGGCGGCCCTGGTGCAAGCAGACGCTGTACTCTTTCTGGTCGATGCGCGCGCGGGCGCAACGGCGGCGGATCGGGCGTTCGCCGACCTGGTGCGCAAATCGGGCAAGCCCGCGATTGTCGTCGCCAACAAGAGCGAGGGCCGCGCCGCGGAGGCGGGCGTGCTTGAATCTACGCGCTCGGCCTCGGCGATCCGGTCGCCATCAGCGCCGAACATGGTGAGGGCTTGGCCGGTCTCTACGATGCGCTCCGCGTAGCACTCCCCGAAGCGACCGCGGAAGAGAATGCGGCGGAAGCCGCAACGCCTTCTGAAGACGCGGAGAAGCCGATCCGCATCGCGGTCGTCGGCCGCCCCAACACCGGCAAATCGACGCTGATCAACCGCCTGCTCGGCGAAGAGCGGCTGCTGACCGGACCCGAAGCCGGCATCACCCGCGACGCCATCGCCGTCGATCTCACCTGGCAAGGGCGGCACTTGCGGATTCACGATACCGCCGGATTGCGCCGCCGGTCTCGCGTCGCCGAGAAGCTGGAAAAACTGTCGACCGCCGACACGCTCAACGCGATCCGCTTCGCCGAAGTGGTCATCGTGCTCGTCGATGCCGAGGCGCCGTTTGAAGAGCAAGACACCCGGATCGTCGATCTCGTCGAGCGGGAAGGCCGCGCCATTGTCATCGCCATCAACAAAGTCGATTTGGTGGAGCGACAGCCGGGCGTCCGGTCGCGGCTGCGTGACATAGCCGATCGCGTGTTGCCGCAGATCAAGGGCGTGCTGGTGGTTCCTCTGTCGGCGCGCACGGGTGAAGGCCTCGATCGGCTGATGGCAGCGGTGATGGAAAGTTATGCCGTCTGGAACCGGCGCGTTCCGACTGCGGCACTTAACCGCTTCTTGAGCGAAGCGGTGAGCGCCCATCCGCCGCCGGCAATTTCCGGCAGGCGCGTGCGGCTCGACTACATCACGCAGCCCAAAGCGCGGCCGCCGACCTTCGTCCTGTTTTCATCGCGCGCCTCGTCGCTTCCCGAGACCTATCGCCGCTATCTGGTCAACGGCTTGCGCGAAGCATTCGCACTGCCGGGCACGCCGGTCCGGCTCACGCTGCGCGCCAAGGCCAACCCCTATGCGGGCCGAAAGCGTCGCCGCTGATGGAGAAGTCTGCGGCCGAACCGAGCGCCAAGCTCGGAGTGTTGCGGCGCGAGGCCGCCTTCGCCTTCATCTTTGCAACTGTGCTGCTCGACATGCTCGCCATCGGCATCGTCATTCCGGTGCTGCCGAAGCTCGTGGTCGATTTTGTCGGCGGCGACACCGAACAAGCGGCCAAGATCTTCGGTATCTTCGGCACTGCATGGGCGCTGATGCAGTTTCTGTTCTCGCCGTTTCAGGGCGCGTTGTCTGATACTTTTGGTCGGCGCCCGCTGATTGTCGTTTCCAACTTTGGCGTTGGTCTCGATTATGTCCTGATGGCGCTGGCGCCGACGCTTGGCTGGTTGTTCGTCGGACGCGTCATCTCCGGCATCACCGCGGCGAGCATCGCAACCGCTTACGCTTACGTTGCCGACGTGACGCCGCCCGACAAACGCGCCGCGCGCTTCGGTCTGCTCGGCGCGGCTTTCGGCGCCGGCTTTGTGCTGGGGCCGGCGCTTGGTGGACTGGCGGGCAGCATTTCTCCGCGTCTGCCATTTTGGATTGCCGCGGGTCTAAGTCTTGCCAACGCGTTCTACGGTTTTGCCGTGCTGCCTGAATCGCTGTCGCCCGCGCGCCGCGCAGCGTTTCGCTGGCAACGGGCCAATCCCTTTGGCGCGCTCGTGCTGCTGCGTTCGCACGCCGAGTTGTTCGGGCTCGCGTTCGTCAATTTCTTTGGCAATCTCGCGCACGCCGTGCTGCCGAGCATCGGTGTTCTGTACATGCTGTATCGCTACGGTTGGGACGAAACCACGGTCGGCTTGACGCTTGCTGCGGTCGGTATGGCGTCGATCATCGTCCAGGGCGGCGTCGTCGGGCCGGTCACAAAATGGATCGGCGAACGCGCCGCCCTTCTGGTCGGACTTGTGTTCGGCGTCGTGGGCTTTCTGTTTTTCGCGCTCGCCCGGAATGGCGTGGAATTCTGGATCGGCATTCCGCTGATGGCGCTGTGGGGGTTGGAAGGCCCGGCCTGTCTGGCGTTGATGAGCCGCTTCGTCGGCGCCGACGAACAGGGCCAGCTGCAGGGCGCCAATGCGAGTATCAGCGGCGTTGCCAATCTGTTTGGACCGGGACTTTTTACTCAGGTTTTTGCGGTTGCGATCGGCACGGCGGCAAGCTGGCATCTTCCCGGCGCGCCATTTCTTATCGCTGCGCTGCTGCTCGCGGTCGCGGCCGTCGTCGCCTGGAACGTCACGCAGCGATAATCACGCGGGTTGCGTGAACTCAAGGAGCTTTCCGGCGCGGAAATCGTATAGCTTGCCGGTTTCAGTAAAGCTCGGCAGGCAAAGGCCGAGAATTTTTTCCGCGACTTGCTCGGGTGTTGGCAGTATCAGCGGGTCTTCACCGGGCATGGCCAGAGCGCGCATGCGGGTGCGGGTCGGGCCCGGATTGAACAGATTGACGCGCACCGCCGTCGAGCTGGTTTCGTCGGCATAGGTTCGAGCCAGCGCATCGAGCGCCGCCTTGGAAACCGAATATGGCGCCCAATAGGCGCGGGGGATGGTGGCGATACCGGATGTAATGAAAACGGCGCGGCCCGCGGCGGAGCGCTTGAGCAACGGGGCCATGGCGCGAATGAGATGCCAGTTGGCGGTGACGTTGACCGCCATCATGTCATCCCAGGCTTTCGGCTCAATGTGATCGAGCGGAGAGGGTATGCCGCCCATCGCGGCATTGCCGACCAGTACGTCAAGCCGCCCGTAGCGTTCGTTCAACGCCGCGGCAAGTTTATACAGCCCGCCGTAATCGCGGATGTCGAGCGGCGTCAGCGTTGCCGAACTGCCGGCGGCCTGGATCGCGTCGTCAAGCTCCTCGAGCCCACCGACGGTCCGCGCCAAAGCGATCACATGCGCGCCCGCGCGGGCTAGCGCGAGTGCTGTCGCGTACCCGATGCCGCGCGAGGCGCCGGTAACGAGCGCAATCCGATCAGCGAGCGGCAGCGGCATTCCTCAGCTCGCCTCGGCGAGCAGCGAGAGCTGATGCGGCGGAGCGTCCTGCGCCGTGCGGTCGGTGAGCGGTGTCGGATACTCGCCGGTAAAACAATGGTCGGTGAATTGCGGACGCACCGGATCGCGCGCTTTTTCGCCCATGGCGCGGTAGATGCCATCGACCGAGAGGAAGGCGAGCGAGTCCGCGCCGATGAACTGCCGCATGCCTTCAAGGTCGTGCGTGGCGGCAAGGAGCTTGTCCTGCTCCGGCGTGTCGATGCCATAGTAGTCGGGATGCGTGATCGGCGGCGAAGCGATGCGGAAGTGCACTTCGCGGGCGCCGGCATCGCGCATCATCTGCACGATCTTTACCGACGTCGTACCGCGCACGATCGAGTCATCGATCAGCACAATACGCTTGCCGCTCACCACGGCGCGGTTGGCGCTGTGCTTGAGGCGGACGCCGAGCGCCCGGATCTGCTGTGTCGGCTCGATGAAGGTGCGGCCGACATAGTGATTGCGGATGATGCCCAACTCGTAGGGAATGCCGGACGCCTGCGCGTAGCCGATCGCTGCAGGCACGCCGGAATCGGGCACCGGAATCACCACATCGGCGGGAGCGGGCGCCTCGCGCGCAAGCTCAGCGCCGCAAGTCTTGCGAACGTCGTAGACGCTACGGCCGCCGATGATCGAGTCCGGCCGCGAGAAATAGATATATTCGAAGATGCAGGGGCGGGGCGGCATCGCCGGAAACGGCTTGTGCGAATGGGCGCCGTCTTCGTCAAAGATCAGAACCTCGCCGTTTTCCACGTCGCGGATGTATTGCGCACCGATGATGTCGAGCGCGCAGGTCTCGGAGGCGAGGATCGGGCAGCCGTCGAGCTTGCCGAGAACCAGCGGCCGGATGCCCAGCGGATCGCGGGCGCCGACCAGTTTCTTGTTGGTGAGGCCGACGAAGGCGTAGGAGCCTTCGAGCAGTCGCAGGCCCTCGATGAAGCGATCGACGAAGCGGTTGCGGTGCGAGCGGGCCACCAGGTGAAGAATCACCTCGGTGTCGGTCGTCGACTGCATCATGGCGCCTTCGCGCACCAGCTGGCGCCGCAAGGTCAGGCCATTGGTGAGATTGCCGTTGTGGCCAATGGCAAAGCCGCCGGCGTTTAGTTCGGCGAATAGCGGCTGCACGTTGCGCAGGATAGTCTCGCCGGTCGTCGAATAGCGCACATGGCCGACGGCGGCGTTGCCCGGCAGGCGATCGATCACCTCACGGCCGGAAAAAGCGTCGCCGACCAGCCCGAGCCGGCGCTCGGAGTGAAAGCGCTTGCCGTCGAACGAAACGATGCCGGCGGCTTCCTGGCCGCGGTGCTGCAAGGCGTGCAGGCCGAGCGCGGTGATGGCGGCGGCGTCGGGGTGTCCGAAGATGCCGAACACGCCGCATTCTTCACGGAGGCGATCCTCATCGAGATCAAGCCGGCTAGGTTCGGTCATGTTCGGCGTCTCGATTCTCAATGCGGTGTTCCTTTGGTCTCAAGCAATTGCCGCATGCCAACACGGCTGGAACGATCGTAACCGGCCTGACCGCCGGCCGGAGTATCGACGTCGCTGCGCTGATCTGGCGCGTTGTCCGGGCTATCGGTGTCCTCCGGACGCGGCCTCTTCAGCCGCTTTAAGATGGTGGCTTCGGCGTTCTCCGGCAATTGGTCCTTGAGCCATTCGCCGGTGCTGCTTAACACAACCCTGGATTTGGCGTGCAGCACCCATTCCGGCTTGCTGCGGTCTGGCACCAGCCAGTCGAAGAACATATAGGCGACCACGACGATAATCAGCCCGCGGCCCAACCCGAACAGGAAGCCGAGGGTGCGATCGAGCGCACCGACCCGGCTGTCGAGTACCATGTCGGAAATCCGCACGGTCAGGATCGATACCACCAGCAGCGTGATCAGGAAGACGCCGCCGATCACCGCAACGGTCGCAACCACGTCATTATTGAAGTACTGCTTGGCGAGCGGCAAAAGCTTCGAATACGCATAAAGCGTGGCGCCGGCGGCCAGTATCCAGGCGACGATCGAAAGAATTTCGCGCATGAAGCCGCGCACCATGGCGAGCAGGGCGGAGACGAGCATGATGACGATCAGC
Organism: uncultured Alphaproteobacteria bacterium; assembly: GCA_963844545.1. Taxonomy (GTDB): domain Bacteria; phylum Pseudomonadota; class Alphaproteobacteria; order Rhizobiales; family Xanthobacteraceae; genus BOG-931. The sequence goes on from CAWJOX010000008.1 coordinate 40,217, forward strand.
CCGATATCCAACAGCGTAATCGGCATGGTGTGCTAGTCCGCTCGCTTGCCCGTAGGATCGGCGGGGTGCGCAGGGGCCCGAATGCAGAATCCGCCGCGTGTATAGCCGGAGCGGGGGGCACAGTCATCTGGCTTCTCGTGCGCTCAACAGTCTCATCTTAATCATAAGCAAGTAGGCCGATTCCGAGGGCAAATACGGTTTCGGATTACCCGTCCGGCCGCCCTACGCGCCGCAGCGCTGGCGCGCCGTCGCGTGCAATGTCGGCAACCAGATTCGCAAGCGTACCGATGGTTGAGAGCACAAATCCTTGGGGAGCTTCGGCACGCGCGGCCTCTGGCACGGTCGCGCGCGCGAAACCGAGCTTCTGCGCTTCCTTCAGTCTCGCTGCAGTCTGCGCCACAGGTCGCACGGCGCCGGACAGCGACACTTCGCCGAAATAAACGGCATCGGCGGGAAGTGGCGCGTGAGCAAGCGACGACACCAGCGCCGCCGCGGCGGCGAGATCGGCTGCCGGCTCCTGCACGCGCAATCCGCCGGCAACGTTGAGATAGACGTCGTGCCCCGAAAGGCGAACGCTACAATGGGCCTCTAGCACCGCTAGGACCATCGACAGGCGGCTCGGATCCCAGCCGACCACGGCGCGCCGCGGCGTACCGAGCGACGTCGGAGCGACCAGTGCCTGAATTTCCACCAACAGCGGCCGCGTGCCTTCGATTCCGGCGAAGACGGCAGTGCCGGCGCTGCCGAGTTCGCGTTCAGAGAGAAACAGCTCGGAGGGATTGGCGACTTCGCGCAAGCCGCTTCCGGTCATCTCGAACACACCGATTTCGTCGGTCGGGCCGAAGCGATTCTTGAGCGCGCGCAGAATCCGGAATTGCTGCGAACCTTCGCCTTCGAACGACAGCACGGCGTCGACCATGTGCTCGACGACGCGGGGGCCGGCGATCTGACCGTCCTTGGTGACGTGGCCCACCAGAATGACGGCTGCGCCGGCACGCTTGGCAAAACGGATCAGCTCGGCCGCGGATCCGCGCACCTGTGTAACCGTGCCAGGCGCGGCTTCGACGGTCTGCGTCCACATCGTCTGGATCGAATCAATGACGAGGAGCTGCGGCGCTTGCGCCTGCGAGAGCGTCGCTACGATATCTTCGACGGAAGTCTCCGCGGCGAGTTCGACCGCCGCATCGGCAAGGGCGAGCCGTTCGGCGCGCAGCCGCACTTGTGCGACGGCCTCCTCGCCGGAGATGTAGACCGCGCGCTGACCGTGGCGCGCGTAACCGGCCGCAACTTCGATCAGCAGCGTTGATTTGCCGATGCCCGGGTCGCCGCCAAGCAGGAGCACCGAGCCGCGCACTAGGCCGCCGCCGGTGACGCGATCAAATTCGGCGATGCCCGAGGCGAGTCGCGGCGCCTCGTGCGTTTGGCCCTTCAGCGGCTCGACGGCGAACAGGCGCCCCTTGCGTGTAGAACGGGCCGTTGTTGCGGCGCCTTCTTCAACGAACGTATTCCACGCGCCGCAGGCTTCACAGCGGCCGGCCCAGCGCGCCGCGGCGGCGCCACAGCTCTGGCAGACGAAACTGGCCCCGCGGGCGACCATCGCTTTGCTCCTCAACCGCCGCGATAGACGAGATGGCTGCGCGGACCAAGCCGAGTCAGAATCTCGTAACCGATAGTGCCGGCAACCGCGGCAACTTCGTCAACGGATAAGTCCTTGCCGATAAAAGTAGCCACGTCGCCCCGCTGCACCGGCACATCGGTAAGGTCGGTGACGTCGACGCAGGTAAGATCCATGGAGATTATGCCGACGATCGGGCAGCGTTTGCCGGCGATGATGGCTGCGCCGCCCGCTTTGCCGTCGATGCCGCTGATGGAACGCAGCACGCCGTCGGCGTAGCCGAGCGCGGCGATGGCGATGCGCGAGGGCCGTCGCGCCGTCCACGCGGCGCCATAACCGACGGTTTCGCCGTGCGGTACCTTGCGCACTTGCAGGATGCGGCCGGTCAGTTCGACCACGCTTTGCATCGGATTGGCGCGCTGAGGCGTCGGGTTGATGCCATAGAGGGCGGCGCCGGGTCTTGCGATATCGAAGTGCGCCGTATCGCCAAGGAAGACGCCAGCCGAATTGACCAGCGAAGCCGGGATGCCGTGATAGAGCATGCGCAGCTCGCGAAACAGCCGGATCTGGTGGGCGGTAAGCGGCTGATCCGCAATCTCAGCGCAGGCGAGGTGACTCATCAACAGCGTGATGCCGTGGTTTTCGGTCTGCGCGCGTGGCGCCAATGCGGCAGCTTCGTCCGCGGTGATGCCGAGCCGGTTCATGCCGGTATCGACATGGAGCGCCGCACCGCCGCGCCAGTTTTGGGCGGCAACGAAGGCGTCCCATTCGGCCAGCTCGGTCGTGCTGTTGATCACCGGCTGGACGTTGAGTTCAGCGAACGCGATCGCAGCCTCTGGCGCAAAGCCGTTGAGCACGTAGATTGCGGCGTCGCGCGCGCGGGTGCGTGCGCGTCGCGCTTCGGCGACGTCGGCGACGAAAAAAGTCTTGCAGCCGGCCTTGGCAAGCTTCGCGGTGACCGCCTCGAGACCGAGCCCGTAGGCGTTGGCCTTGACTACGGCGGCGCATTCGACAGTGAGAAGCCGGCGGGCAAGCGCCCGCCAGTTCGCCTCGACGGCATCGAGATCGACCGTGAGTGTCCCGCCGGTCTCAGGGTCGAGCAGGCTGGTTGCCGATTTCAGGCAGCGGTTGTGCGAGTGCCATGCCGCCTTATGACCGGCGCCGCGGCGGCGGTAAAGTCGGGAGAGCAGGGCGCGCTAGAAACTGGACTGGTGAGCGGTGTCGAGATTGGCAAAGCGCGTAACGGCGGCGTCGAACTGCAATTCGATGGTGCCGATCGGGCCGTGACGCTGTTTGCCGATGATGACCTCGGCTTTGCCGTCGACGCGCTCGCCCTCCGCCAACCATTCGGCGAATTTCTCCCGGTTCGCTTCCGTCGGCTTGCGCATCTGGTGATAATATTCCTCGCGGAACACGAACAGCACCACGTCGGCGTCCTGTTCGATCGAACCCAACTCACGCAAATCCGAAAGCTGCGGCCGCTTGTCCTCGCGGGCCTCGACCTGGCGGGACAATTGCGACAGCGCGAGGATAGGAACGTTGAGCTCTTTGGCGAGCGCCTTCAGCCGGGTGGTGATTTCGGTGATTTCCTGCACCCAATTCTCGCTGGAGCGGCGCGTCGAGCCCTGCAGCAACTGCACGTAGTCGATGACCAGAAGATCGATGCCGCGCTGCCGCTTGAGCCGGCGCGCGCGGGCGGCCAATTGCCCGATCGAGAGACCGCCGGTCTCATCGACGTAGAACGGCAGGTTCTGCAGCTCGATCGATACGTCCTTGATCTTCTCGAAGTCGGCTTCGTCGATCGCCCCGCGCCGTATCTTGTTCGATGGAATTCCGGTCTGTTCGGAGATGATGCGGGTGGCGAGCTGTTCGGCCGACATTTCCAGCGAGAAGAAGCCGACGATACCGCCGTTGACGGTTGCCATGTGCCCGTCGGCGCGGACTTCGCCCGCCCAGGCCTTGGCGACATTGTAAGCAATGTTGGTGGCGAGCGCGGTTTTGCCCATACCCGGGCGGCCGGCGAGGATGACCAAGTCCGAAGGCTGCAAGCCTCCCATCCGGGAGTCGAGATCGGTGAGCCCGGTGGCGAGGCCCGACAGGCTGCCGTCGCGCTGATAGGCGCGGGCCGCCATGTCGACGGCCGTGGTCAGCGCCTGAGCGAAGCGCTGGAAGCCGCTTTCGTAGCGTCCCGTTTCCGCGAGCTCGAAAAGTTTGCGCTCAGCGTCTTCGATATGGCTCTTTGGGGTCGCATCAACCGGCGCGTCGTATGCGAGGTTGACCATATCTTCGCCAATGGTGATCAGGTCGCGCCGGATCGACAGATCATAGACGGTACGGCCGTAATCCTCGGCATTAATGATGGTGGTCGCTTCGGCGGCCAACCGCGCCAGATACTGATTGACCGACAGCCCGGCAATATCGAGCTCCCCCGGCAGGAACGTCTTGAGCGTCACCGGGGTCGCCAGTTTTCCAGCGCGAATCAGGCTGCCGGCAAGCTCGAAAATGCGTTGATGGATGTTCTCGAGGAAATGCTTCGGCTCGAGGAAATCGGAAACACGATAGAACGCCTCGTTGTTAACGAGGATCGCGCCAAGCAGCGCCTGCTCGGCCTCGATATTGTGCGGCGGCATGCGGAACGCCGGTTCCGCGGGAGCCTGCTTGCGTGCGATCGAATCGAATGCTGCCATGGTCCCGATCAAGGGATTCGCCTGTGGCCAATTTGGGGTCACTCAACATCGCGGATCACTCGACGGACGGTGCACTGTCGAATTAACAACCGTTGCGCTTGCCACGAACGCTTCGTCGATAGTCGAGCGGCGCGGCGATGGGAAACGCTGATTGCGGCTTTCCCCGTTACCCACTGCACATCGACTTACAAACACCGCCGGGAGCACATGGCTCTTGACGTTCACCTTTTCGACGCGTGCCGATGCGGCGCTATTCGCCGGCCAAGCGTAGCCGTTGTGCATAGCCGGCTTCGGTGTCGCGCAGGCGCGCTTCTTCGCGCGCAATGTAGTCCCGCGTCTGCGGCACGACGCTCTTGCGCTTGGTCATCTGGATCTGGAACACGACCATGTCGCTCTCGCGAAATGCCATTTCCGATGAGGCCAGGTAGAACTCCCACATGCGGACGAATCGCTGATCGTAGAGCCGCTCGACGTCCTCGCGGTGGGCGAGGAAGCGGTCGCGCCAGGCCTTGAGCGTCTCGGCGTAGTGCAGCTGCAGGATCTCGACGTCGGTGACAGTCAGCTTCGCGCGTTGGATCGCGGGCAGCACTTCCGAGAGTGCCGGGATATAGCCTCCCGGAAAGATATACTTGGCAATCCAGGGATTGGTGACGCTTGGCGGACTGCTCCGCCCGATGGTGTGCAGGAGAAATACGCCGTCATCATCGAGCAGCTGGGCGCATTTGCGGAAAAATTTATCGTAAAAACCGACGCCGACATGCTCGAACATGCCAACCGACACGATGCGATCGAAACTCCCGGTCACATCGCGATAGTCGATCAAGCGGAAAATTGCATCCTCGGCCCGGCCGCGCTCGATCGCTCGCTGCTGCGCACGGGCGTGCTGTTCCTTCGAGAGCGTGATGCCGGTGGCATGGGCGCCCGTCACCTCGGCGAGATAGAGCGCAAGACCGCCCCAGCCACAGCCGATATCGAGGACGTTGGCGCCCGGATTAACGAGAAGCTTGGCGGCAAGATGGCGCTTCTTGGCGAGTTGGGCGTCGTCGAGCGATTGGTCATCGGTCTCAAAATAGGCGCAGCTATACTGCTGGTCGGCGTCGAGGAAGAGCGAGTAGAGCCTGCCGTCGAGGTCGTAGTGGTGAGCCACATTGCGCCGCGACCGCGACCGCAGATTGAACTGCTGAACCCGGCGAAACAGGTAGCGCACGAGGCGTGTCGGCAGCGCCCATTTGGGAGCAGCGACGCTTTCCTGCCGCAGCAGGATCGCGAGCGCATCCGCGATCGAGCCCTCCTCGACCACGAATGTTCCGTCCATGTAAGCCTCGCCGAGTCGCAGCTCGGGATCGAGCAGGACCGCGCGTTGGGCTCTTGCGTCGGTGAAGCGCACGGCGACAGGCGGCCCGCTGCCGTCGCCGAACATGTATCGCTTGCCCGACGCTGTGATGACCGTAAGGGAACCGTGGCGGATAAACCGCTTGAGAAATATCGACAGTAACTGATCCAACGTCGCCTCCGCACTCCTACGCGCGTCGCGCCGGACCTGACGGTCGACGCACATTTAGCTTTAGATTCGCTGCCCTGCGGCTTATTGACTTTAGGCCGGCGGGCTTTGGGCTTGCCGTTATTAAAACAAAATCCTGCTTGACCAGCAATGCGGGGCGATGGTTCTCCCCGGGGACTCAACGCAACTCACATTCGGCCGGTTTTGGGGTAACGAAGACCGGCTAAACCGCAGTGATTTGAGGAGCTCAGGGGTGAACTGGCGTCTCGCGCCGACGATCGGCCTCGTTGCAGTGCTAGCGCCCGCCATGGCGCACGGGCAGACCAATCTCGATCAGGGCAAGTCGGCGTCGCAAATCTTTGCCGCGGCCTGTGTCGAATGCCACAAGGCACCGCGCGGCTTGGCTAAGGGCCGGAACAGCGCCGCACTGACGGACTTTTTACGCGAGCACTACACCACCAGCCGCGACCAGGCGGCGGCGCTTGCCGCCTACGTGCTGGGTGGCCGCGGCGCCGAGCCTGTTGGAGGTACAGCGCAAGGGAAGGGTCCAAAGCCGGCAACCGAGCGGGCAGAGCGCGGCCCGCCCTCAGGCGAGGAGCCCAGGGAGCCGAAGCCGACCAAGCGCCAGGCACGGCAGTCAAAGCCCGAGGAGGGGACCCGTGCGGAAGCAAAGTCGGATGCAAAATCTGAGGTGAAGCGAGATATCGAACTTGTTCCTGGCGAACGGGCGCCGACCGCGCCGGCGCGAGGTCATCGCAAAGAGCCGAGGACGCCCCAATCCCCGGTCGAACCCGCTGGAGTTGCCCCTGCGCCTACTGCGGTTGTGGTAGAGCCCGCGCCAAGTACGCCGCCGAATCCGGAGCCAAGCCCGGCGGCGACACCAACAACGACGCCGGAATCTTCGGCGCCGGGCGATGCCGCGTCAGGCGAGAGTGGTCCGGTGCCGCGTGATAATATTCCCGACTAATAACAGTTCACGCCGCGACGGGCTGTTGCGCCGAGACTAACTCTTCTCGGGCGGCGAGGTGGCTTCGGTTTCGTCAGCGCCTTCACCAGACCGCAGCGCCTCCGCGGCTTCGGGCTCGAAGAACGCTTCCGCTGCGATCACTGCGGCTTCCGCCTCCGTCGGCTCTTCGCGCAATTGCGTGACGTCCTCGCCGCGCTCGATCCGCGCCGCTTCTTCGTTGTTGCGAGCAACAACGACCGTTATCGATGTCTCGATTTCGGGATGCAACAACAATTGAACCGTGTGCCGGCCGATGGTTTTGATCGGCGTGGTGAGCGCGACTTGACCGCGGCTCACATTGAATCCCCCGGCGGTAATGAGGCCCACCAGATCGCGCGGCGACACCGAGCCGAACAGCTGACCTGATTCCGACGCCTGGCGCAAAACCGTGAAACTCTTGCCGTCGAGCTTGGCGGCGACCTGGCCGGCTTCGCCCTTGAGGGCGAGCGAACGCGCCTCAAGGTCGGTCTTCATGGTCTCAAAGCGCGTACGGTTTTCCTGGGTGGCGCGCAGTGCCTTGCCCCGCGGCAACAGGAAATTGCGGGCGAAGCCGTCTTTGACGCGCACCACCTCGCCCATCTGGCCGAGTCTCGGCACCCGTTCGAGCAGGATCACTTCCATGTCGGGTCCTCCCTGCTCAGCGGATGACGTAGGGCAGCAGCCCGAGAAACCGCGCGCGCTTGATCGCTTGCGCAAGCTCGCGCTGTTTTTTCGCGGACACTGCCGTGATGCGGCTCGGAACGATCTTGCCGCGCTCCGATACGAACCGCTGCAGCAGCTTGACGTCCTTGTAGTCGATCTTCGGCGCGTTGGCGCCGGAGAACGGGCAGCTCTTGCGGCGGCGGAAAAACGGCCGGCGTGCCCCGCCGGAATGCGGTGACATAGCCATGATTATTCCTCCACCACAGCTTCAACATCGTCAGCGCCCTCGGACGGGCGCCGGTCGCGATCCCGCGGCGGGCGATCGCCTCTATCGCCGCGGTCGAAGCGGTCGCCTCGATCCCCGCGATCGAACCGGTCGCCTCTCTCGCCACGGCGGTCGTCGCGGTCGCGATCGCGTTCGGCCCGGCGCATCATTGCCGACGGCCCTTCCTCATGCTCCTCGACCCTGATGGTGAGGTAACGCAACACGTCTTCGTTCAAGCGCTCGAGCCGCTCGATTTCGTTGATGGCGGCGGGCGGAGCATCGAGGTTCATCAGCGTGAAGTGCGCCTTGCGGTTCTTGCGCAGACGGTAGGACAGGGACTTCACGCCCCAGTATTCGGTCTTGGCGATCGACCCGCCCAATCCTTCGACCACGCCCTTCAAATGCGCCGTCAATTCTTCGACCTGCTGCGCGCTGGCGTCCTGGCGCGCAAGGTACACATGCTCATAAAGCGGCATTGATGCCCTTTCCTTCGTTGTCGTCGCTCGCTCACGGCGCGAAGCCCCTCGAACCCTTCGGGAAAGGCTCGAATGCTCTGAAGGCGGGAACACCGGACGCCGGGCCGTTTGGCCCTACCGCACGATAGCCTGTGCGGCCGTCCGTTCAGCCCCCGGCCGGGGTCGAGCGGAAGACAGGTCTTATATGCAGCCTGCGCGGAAAGGCAAGACGGATCAGGAACGGCGGGGCGGATCGGCCGTGGTCTGGATCAGCTCGGCCAATCGTACCGCAAGTGTTACTCCCTCCCGCATCTGCGAGGCGGTGGCAGTAGCGTTGCGAGGCGCCTGACGCTGTTTTTGCAGTTTGCCGAGCAGGATTTCGAGGCTCCGTGTCAAAAGCCGCCTTCGGAACGCGGGATCCTCGCGCGCTTGGGCGAGTTCGGCCTCTGTGATCAGGGCAAATGGGTCCATCGGGTGCAAGGTTGTAAACAATACCTTTAGGCAAGTGCGCCCTGGTTAATTGAGAGTACCGGCTCAGAGTTGTTGCTTTGTTACTGGACCCGTATCTCTTGACACGGCCGGGATGGCGGTATTTCTCGCGCCCCCGAGAGGTAAACGATGACGATCGCTTTCGTTTTTCCCGGCCAGGGCAGCCAGGCGGTCGGCATGGGTAAGGCGCTCGCCGAAACCTTCGCGTCGGCGCGCCAGGTGTTCGATGAAGTTGATGCGGCGCTCGGCGAGAAACTCAGCGACACCATGTGGAATGGGCCGGCAGCGAGTTTAACCCTCACCGAGAATGCGCAACCCGCTTTGATGGCAGTCTCGCTCGCTACGCTGCGCGTTCTCGAAGCCGAGGCCGGTGTTGATTTAGGGCGCGATGCTGCTTTCGTCGCCGGTCACTCGCTCGGTGAATATTCGGCGCTGGCCGCTGCGCAGTCGCTCACGCTTGCGGATGCGGCGCGGCTTCTCCGCATTCGTGGCCGCGCCATGCAAAAAGCGGTGCCGGTCGGTGTCGGGGCGATGGCTGCTCTCGTCGGCGTCAAATTCGATGAAGCCAAGGCCATCGCTGCAGAGGCCGCGGCTGTAGGTGTCTGTGCAGCCGCGAACGACAATGGCGGCGGCCAGGTCGTCTTGTCGGGCGAGAAATCGGCCGTCGAAAGCGCCGTCGAGATCGCCAAAGCGCACGGCGTAAAACGGGCGATGATGTTGCCGGTGTCCGCGCCGTTTCATTGCGCGCTGATGGGACCCGCGGCGGATGCCATGGCGCAGGCGCTTGCCTCGGTCACCGTCAAGCCGCCTATTGTGCCGCTTGTCGCCAACGTGCTGGGGCAGCCGATCAGCGATCCGGCGATAATTGTCCGAAGCCTGGTAGAGCAGGTGACCGGCACGGTGCGCTGGCGCGAGTTGGTTGTTTTCATGGCGCGGGCAGGGGTGAACGTGTTTTATGAAATCGGTGCGGGCAAAGTGCTTACCGGCTTGATTAAGCGTATCGCCGAAACCGCCGAAGCTTCCTCGATCAGTGCGCCGGAAGATATTGCCAGGTTCAAGACTGCACGGCTGAACGTTACGCGTTTCGCGAGGACTTGATGTTTGAACTTACCGGTAAGACTGCGTTGATCACCGGAGCGACGGGCCCGATTGGCGGCAGCATCGCGCGCATTCTGCATCGACAAGGCGCGGCGGTTGCCGTTTCCGGCACACGGCGCGACGTTCTCGACCAGCTTGCCGCTGATCTGGGAAGCCGCGTCCATGTTCTGCCTTGCAATCTTTCCGACCGCACCGAAACCGATGCTCTGGTGCCGCGGGCGGAGGAGGCAATGGGTCAGCTCGACATCCTCGTCGCCAATGCCGGTGTGACTAAAGACAATCTTTTCGTGCAGCTGCGCGACGAGGACTGGGATCAGGTCATCGCCGTCAACCTCACCGCCACCTTCCGCCTGGCACGCGCTGCCGTGCGCGGCATGATGCGCCGCCGTTTCGGACGGGTCATCGCGATCACCTCGGTAGTCGGCGCGACCGGAAACCCAGGGCAAGCGAACTACGTTGCCGCCAAAGCCGGCCTCACCGGAATGATCAAGTCGATCGCTCAGGAATACGCCAAGCGCGGCGTCACCGCCAACTGCGTGGCACCTGGTTTCATCATCACGCCGATGACCGAAAAGCTGACCGACAAACAGCGCGAGGTGATACTCGCGAGGATCCCGGCGAGCCGTGCCGGTACGGTGGAAGAAGTCGCGGCGGCGGTTGCTTTTCTCGCTTCCGGCGAGGCCGCCTATATGACTGGACAGACGTTGCATGTGAACGGTGGAATGGCCATGATTTGAAGGCCATAGAGGCTGTGACGTCGCTGCACCGCCGCGCTAGTCAAGGCTATGGAAGTATGGTAACCGGACCGTGACTTGGCTGGGGGAACCGCAAAGCCGGAGTGTGGGGAGTGAACGTCCGCCTCTGATTGCTGTCGATCCGCGGCCGTCGCCCAAGAGTTACGAAGACTCTGGACGGGGCCGAGACGTAATTGATCGGGCTGCGTTGAAAGAAGAGGTTGGAACGATGAGCGATATTGGCGAGCGCGTGAAAAAGATCGTCGTGGAGCACCTTGGCGTCGAGCCCGACAAGGTGACCGAGAACGCCAGTTTCATCGACGATCTCGGCGCTGACAGCCTCGACACGGTCGAGCTCGTCATGGCCTTCGAGGAGGAGTTTGGTTGCGAGATTCCCGACGACGCCGCCGAGACCATTCTCACCGTGGGCGACGCCATCAAGTTCCTCGAAAAAAACGCGAAGAGCTGATTCCGCGCACGACCTTTCGCTGCTCCCTGGATCGCGCATCTCGGCGCGACGTCAGCGCGACGTTTTGGACGGACACGCGGGGTGACGGCAGGTCCGACCGAGACGGCATCAGCAAAACTGGCGGCCGAGAGTGCAGATCATGAGACGGGTCGTCGTCACAGGTCTCGGCATGGTGACGCCGCTCGCCAACGGCGTCGACGAGACCTGGCGGCGCCTGCTGGCATGCAAGAGCGGCATTGGGCACGTCGACAAGTTCGAAGTCGCCGATCTGCCGTGCAAAATCGCGGGCCAGATTCCTCGCGGCGACGGGTCTGAGGGCACCTTCAATCCCGACCAATGGATGGAGCCTAAGGAACAGCGCAAGGTTGATGACTTCATTCTGTTTGCCATGTGCGCGGCGAAGCAGGCGCTCGACGATGCGAACTGGCACCCCCAGAGCTACGAAGATCAGACCACGACCGGTGTCCTGATCGGTTCCGGTATCGGCGGCATTGAAGGTATCGCGGAAACCGCCCTGCTTTTGCGCGACCGCGGTCCGCGCCGCGTATCGCCGTTTTTCATTCCCGGACGGATAATCAATCTCGCCTCGGGCTACGTGTCGATCGCGCACTCGCTGAAAGGCCCCAATCACTCGGTCGTCACCGCTTGCTCGACCGGCGCTCACGCGATCGGCGACGCCGGCCGACTGATTTCGCTGGGCGATGCCGAGGTGATGGTGGCCGGCGGGACGGAATCCCCGGTCAGCCGCATTTCGCTCGCCGGATTTGCCGCATGTCGCGCGCTGTCGACCGGATTTAACGATACGCCCGAGCGTGCGTCCCGGCCTTATGATCGCGATCGCGACGGCTTCGTAATGGGCGAGGGCGCAGGGGCAGTGGTGCTTGAAGAGTACGACCATGCGAAGCGGCGCGGCGCCCGCATCTATGCCGAACTGATCGGCTACGGGCTTTCCGGCGACGCGTTCCACATTACTGCGCCGGCTGAGGATGGCGATGGTGCGCTTCGCTGCATGAAGGCCGCGATTAAGCGAGCCGATATTTCGCCTGCGGACATCGATTACATCAATGCCCACGGCACCTCGACGCCGATCGGCGACGAGATTGAACTGAGAGCCGTGGAGCGGCTCGTTGGCAACGCCGCCGGCAACATCAGCATGTCATCGACCAAGTCTTCGATCGGTCATCTGCTCGGGGCGGCCGGCACCGTCGAGGCGATCTTCTGTTTGCTCGCGCTTCGCGATCAGGTGGTGCCGCCCACTCTCAATCTCGATAACCCCTCCGTCGCCACCGCCATCGACCTCGTGCCGCGTAAACCGCGCGAGCGGTCCGTCAACGTGGTGCTTTCGAACTCGTTCGGATTCGGCGGCACCAACGCTTCGCTCGTCTTTCGCCGGGTGATCAACTAGTGCCGCGCTTCACCGTTCTGCCATATTTGCTCCGCACTCGCTTGCGATTCAGCGTATGCGCATTGCCTTCTGCGGCGGCGCGGAGGCGCCGTGCATTGGCTCACCGGGTGGTGAATAACCCTTTACTGTTCATGGCGCGTACAAAAGCGGGTTTACGGCGGTGACGGAGTTCGATTCACCTCCACCGCCCAAGGGCGGCCGGCGCACAGCGGTGCCGCCGCGTGTCGCTCCGGCGCCTCAAGCGAACGGTTTAAAAGTCCCACCGGCCGCACCACAAGCCGGGAAGCAACCCGCTCCAGCGTCCACACCGACACCTCAAGCAAAGGCGCCGCCGCAGACGCCAAGCACGCAATCAAGCACACCTACGGCCAAGCCAACCGCAGCACCGGCACAGAGGCCGCGTCCCGTCGCCGCGGGTGCAGAGAAGACCGGCTCGAGTGCGTCCAAGCCGCAGCCGGTCAACGGGCCCGCCAAGGCACCGATTGCTTCGCCAGCAACGCCGCGTGCTCCGGCCGCTACTGCGGCTGTTCGGCCCGCGAGCACCAACGGCCAAACTGCGCGCGGCCCCGCGGCGTCTTCGGCAGCAGCCGCAAAGGCTGCGCAAGGCGCGGGCGAACCGTATCCACCCATTTCGCAGCGGCCGGTGACGGCAAATAGCGCGGCTTCGACTGGCGCTAAAACGCAAAGGCCGATCACGCCGCGCAGCCCGCGAACCGCGCTCGAACCGGATACCGTTCAAATACCGACCCGCCGCTCCAAGAGTGCGCGGCACCCTTTCGTCATCGTCGGCAACGCCATCCTCAGCGTCTTCGTCCTGGTGGCGATCGCGGCCGGCGCAGCGCTGGTCTTCGGCAAACAGCGATTCGATGCTCCGGGACCGCTGCCGGAGAACCACATCGTCAATATTCCGCGCGGCTCGGGTATTCACGACATCGCCGATGTTCTCGTCAGCGAGGGGGTGATCGATCAGCCTTGGGTTTTCGTCGGCGGTGTGTTCGTGCTCAAGGCGCGCGAAGATCTCAAAGCCGGCGAGTATCAGTTCAAGGCGCATGCGAGCTTGCGCGACGTGGTCGCGACGATCGTTGAAGGTCGCGTGGTGACCCATCAATTCACGATGCCGGAAGGCCTGACTTCGGAGCAGATCGTCGCGCGGCTGCTGGACGACCCGGTCTTGGTCGGAAATATCAAAGAAGTGCCGCGTGAGGGGAGCCTGTTACCGGATACCTACAACTTCACCCGCGGCGTCACGCGCGAACAGATGATCCAGCGCATGCAACAGGCGCAACAGCACCTGTTGAAAGAAGTCTGGGATCGGCATTCTCCCGATCTGCCGATCAAAACGCCCGATCAACTCGTGGTCCTTGCTTCACTGGTCGAGAAGGAAACCGCGAAGCCGGAGGAGCGCACCCGCATCGCCGCGGTATTCGTCAACCGGCTAAAACAGAAAATGCGGCTGCAATCCGACCCGACCATCATTTACGGGCTGGTCGGCGGCAAGGGTACGCTTGGGCGGCCGATCATGAAGAGCGAGATCGAACAGCCGACGGCCTACAACACTTACCAAATCGACGGATTACCGCCGGGGCCGATCGCCAACCCGGGCCGTGCCTCACTCGAGGCTGCGGCCAATCCGGCACGTACCCGCGAGCTTTATTTCGTCGCCGACGGCACCGGTGGGCACGCATTCGCGGAGACCTACGAACAGCACCAGAAGAACGTCGCGCGGCTACGCTCGTTGGAGGGTGACCAAAAGGATGCGGCGCCCGCCGATGCCCAATCGGCGTCAGCGCCGCCGCAGCCTGCACTGCCGCAACCTCGCCGCTCTTCGAGCCGCCACACTCAAAACCCGCCGGCGCATTAGGGGAAAACGCGGCCTTCGCTCGCCGGCTCCTTGACTCGCCCACAGCTTATCGGCATCGCCCTTGTCGCTGCGGAAACCCGCCGCTAAGTTCGGCGCGAATTCTTCGCAATACATCCACCGGGGAAACGCATTCAATGTCGCTGTCGAGCATGACAGGCTTTGCTCGCAGCCACGGTGTCAGCGGTTCTTATGCTTGGGCCTGGGAAATCAAGTCGGTCAACGGCAAAGGTCTTGATCTGCGGCTTCGACTGCCGCCCGGGTGGGATGCGATCGAAGTGCCGGCGCGGGCCCAGGCTGCGGAAAAGCTTGCGCGCGGGTCCGTCCAGGCGGGCTTGACGCTTGAGCGCACCGGTATCGTGCCGGTCGTGCGCATCAACACTGCAGTACTGGAATCAGTTTTGACGGCGGTGCGGCAGCTCGCGCGGCGGATCGAGGCGTCGCCGCCGTCGCTCGACGGGCTGTTAGCGCTGAAGGGGGTGATCGAAGTCGGCGACGCCGAGGAGAACGAACAGGAGAAGCGAAGCGCCGAGGCGGCTGTGATCGCCGGCTTCGCCGAGACCATTGCTGCGCTTGTCGATATGCGCCGTCACGAGGGCGCGGCGCTCGGCCACGTGCTGGCGGCACGGCTGGGCGATATTGCTGCGCACGTGGAACGTGCCGAGCTCTCGCCCGGCCGGCGGCCTGAAACCATTCGGGCGCGGCTTGCCGAACAGGTCGCGGCGTTATTGGCGCAGTCCGAACGATTCGATCCTGACCGGCTGCATCAGGAAGCGATCCTGATCGCGACCAAAGCCGACGTGCGCGAGGAGCTTGACCGCCTTACCGCGCATCTGGCTCAGGCCCAGCTTTTGATCGGCCAGGGAGGACCAATCGGACGCCGACTAGATTTTCTCGCCCAGGAGCTTAATCGCGAAGCCAATACGCTGTGCGCCAAGGCCAACGACGTTGAGCTCACCAATATCGGCTTGGAGCTCAAAGCTGCGGTGGAGCAGTTTCGCGAGCAAGTGCAGAACGTGGAATAGAGTATGGCGCGCGGTCAGAAAAGCCGGACCAGCATCGCGCGGCGCGGTCTCATGTTCGTGTTGTCGTCGCCCTCGGGTGCCGGCAAGACGACGTTGGCGCGAATGTTGCTTAAGGCCGATCGCAATGTCGAGCTGTCGGTGTCGGTGACGACGCGGCCGAAGCGCCGCGGCGAGATCGACGGACGCGATTATCATTTCATCGACATCGCCCGCTTCAGGGCCATGGTGAAGACCGGCAAGCTGCTGGAGTGGGCCGAAGTCTTCAATCATCGCTACGGCACGCCACGCCGGCCGGTAGAGAAGGCATTACGGTCCGGTCGCGATGTGCTGTTCGATATCGACTGGCAGGGCACGCAACAGCTTCGCGAGAAGGCCCGTGACGATCTCGTCAGTGTCTTCATCCTGCCGCCCACGGCGAAGGAACTGGAGCGAAGGCTGCAGCGCCGTGCCCAAGACAGTCACGACATTATCGGTGCGCGTATGGCCAAGGCTGCGGGTGAGATGAGTCATTGGCCGGAATATGACTATGTCATCGTCAATCGCGATATCGACAAAGCGTTTGCTGAAGTGCGCGCCATTCTGGCGGCGGAGCGGCTCAAGCGCGAGCGGCAGATCGGTCTTTCCAGCTTCGTACGTGAGCTCCAGGCAAGATTGTGAGATTGGCGGGATCATGACTCAAGCGTACCAACCAACCAACGAAGTAAATGTCACGCGCCTCATCGACCAGGGCCGGCTGACTTCGTTTCAGATCGGTACCATCATTTGCTGCGCTCTGGTCAATCTGTTCGATGGCATTGACACCCAGTCGATCGGTGTTGCGGCCCCATTCATCGCCGACGCGCTCGGCATCAAGATTGCCAATTTCGGACCGATCTTCTCCGCGGCGCTTCTGGGCGCGACCGTGGGCGCTGCGTCGTTCGGCCCGCTGGCCGACCGCCTGGGGCGTAAGACTCTGCTGATTTTCGCGACTTTGCTGATCGGCGTCTTCACCCTGCTGACCGCGACGGCGACGTCGGTGCCCATGCTGGTAGCCTTCAGAGTGCTTGCAGGTTTGGGGCTTGGCGGCGCAACGCCGTGCTTCATCGCGCTAACGTCGGAATACGCGCCTGCCCGGCTGCGTGCCGCCATCGTGACGCTGATGTGGTCGTCGTTTCCGTTGGGCGGGATGATCGGCGGTTTGCTCAACTCCTATCTGCTGACCAAGATGGGCTGGCAGGCGATTTTTTATCTTGGCGGCGTTCTGCCGCTGGTTATCGCCGTCGTGCTGTATTTTTACCTCCCGGAATCGATCAAGTTTCTACTGACCCGCGGCAACAATTCCGATGCCGTACGGCGAATCGTTGCTCGATTCCGGTCGCCGTTTGTGAAAAGCGACGCGCATTTTGTGATTGAGGAAAAGTCTCTGCCCGGCGCGCCCATCCGGCACCTGTTCAACGAAGGCCGCAAGTGGGGCACGCTGCTGTTGTGGGTTCCGTTCTTCATGGGCTTCGGCGTGCTCACAGTCGTGACCTTGTGGACGCCTGCGCTGTTGCGGCTCAACGGCATCTCACCCGCCAACACCGCCTTCGTGGTCGCCTTCAACGGTCTGGGCGCGTTCATCGGACAGTCGACCGCGGGCCGGCTGATGGAGCGCTTTGGAATTTTGCGTGTGCTGTTTCCGGCATTTCTGCTCGGAACGGCGGCGACGGTAGGTTTGGGCTACGGGGCTTCGTCGGTTGCCCTTGCCGCAACCTTTATCGGTCTGGTCGGTCTGTTCATGGGGCTTGGCACCGCCGGAGCGATTGCGCTATCAGCGCTGATCTATCCGACGCCGATTCGATCCACGGGTGTCGGTTGGGGCATGGCCATGGGCCGGTTCGGCCAGATCGTCGGCCCATTGATCGCCGGAGCGTTACTCGGAGCCGGATGGGCCGCTGATAGCATTATGATAGTCATCGCCTGCGGCGGCCTGATCGGCGCGGTGTTCGTTGTTTTGTTCACGACTTGGTTCCGGAATCGAAGCTCTGGATCGAACGCTGCCGCGGAGACATCGCTTGCAAGCTGACGCATCACTTGAGGGTCAGTAGTTCAGCCCCTTCGCGAGCGCCTTAGTCCCAGGCCCGCACGGCCGCCACCGTTTACACCTGCCGGTCGTCAAACTGGCGCATGAGAATTTGCGTATCGTCTGGTGCGAAGATGCGCCGATCCATTGCGCAGGCTGTCCTTCGGCGCTGGCGAAGGCCTGCTTGATCGCCGCCAGATCGTCGAAATGCAACGTCGCCACGAGGTGAAAGTCCGAGGCGCCTGCCGGTGTCGCTATCGGGCCGTGGCTGACTTCGTACTTTCTCAGTCCCGGAAGCTTCTTTGCCAGCGGGACGTGGGTTTGGAAATAGTGTTGGTCGAATGCATCGACATCGCGCGGCCTCCGGTAAATCACAACCATTCGAGCCATTTTCTGCCCCTCTTTGTTCGTTCGTCATGGCGTCTGGCAACGCAAGGACGAACGGCGAAGGCGTTTCGGATCGGCGTTCCGGAAATTTTTATATCGTTCCGGTTGGCGGCTGATCTGTAGCAGGCCGGTCAGGCCGACAGCACGGTGCGGCCGACGATGCGGCCGGAGCGTAAATCGTCCAACGCCGCCTGCGCCTCCCCGAGCGGGCGATCGCGGGTGGGAATCGGCGCGATCTTTCCCGAGCGCGCCAATTCGAGCAGCTCACGCGCCTCTGCGAGCGTCCCGGTGAGCGTGCCCTCGATCGTCATCGCTTTGATGCCAAACATGGCGGCGGCGATTGAAAAATTGCCGCCAAGAAGCCCCGTCACCACGACCTTGCCGCCGCGCGCAAGCAATCCAGTCGCAAATTGCAGCGACTTGTCGGAGCCGACAAAATCGCAGATCGCAAGCAGTCCGCCGCCGGTCGCCGCCATCACCGCCTTGCGCGCTTGAGGGTCGGACGGGTCATAGGCTTGCGCCGCACCGGCTGCGAGCGCGGCTTGGCGCTTATCGGCGTCGATATCGGCAACGATCGGCGGTGTGCGAAATAGAGCCCGCGCAATGGCAAGTCCCATCATGCCGACGCCGCCTAATCCGATCAGCAGCACCGGACCGCGCTCCGGCCGGTTGCTGTGCCTCTTGAGCGCCGCATAAGCAGTCAAACCCGAGCACATCAACGGTCCGGCGAAGTCCGGCGACAGCGGTGAATAGTCGAGGAGGTAGCGCGGGTGCGGTACGAGTACGTGGGTAGCGAATCCGCCATCGACGGCGATGCCGAGATGGCGATGGCTGGAGCACAGGTTTTCTTCGCCCGCGAGGCAGGCCGGGCATCTACCGCACCCGATCCACGGATAAACCGCCACGCGATGGCCGATGACCGTGTCCTTGGCTTGTTCGCCCGCGCTCTCGATGACGCCGGCGATCTCATGCCCGAGCGTGAACGGCAGCGCTCGTCCGGCAGTGACGTCGAGTTTTTTGTCGCCGCCGAGCGAGAAGTAGCCGTCCTGCAGGTGCAGATCGGAATGGCACACGCCGCAGCGCTCGATGCGGACCAGCACTTCGGTGCCGCGCGGCGCGGGGCAGTCCACGATGGTTTCGCAGAGCGGTTGTCCGTAGGCGACGAGCGACTGGCGGTGCATTTTAGTCATAGCGGCTACCTCCTGCGGCATCAGGCATCGGCATCATGCCCGAGAGCGCGATGGGCGGCGAGGGCCCGCGCCAGCGATGCAAAACCGGCCACCGAGATGTCTTCGGCGCGCGCCGTCGGGCTTAGCCCTGCGGTCGCGAGAAGTGCCGGAACATCGACATTCAGCGAGCGCAGGCTTTGACGCAGCATCTTGCGGCGCTGCCCGAACGCGGCCTGCGTCGCGATTTCGAGAAGCTTACGATCGCAAGGGAGCGGCTGCGCCCGCGGCAACAGGCGCACCAGCGAGGAAGTAACTTTTGGCGGCGGGACAAACGCGGAAGGATTAACGTCGAACAGGATTCGCGCCTCGCAACGCCATTGAGCCAGCACGGACAGCCGTCCGTAGCTTTTTGAGCCGGGCGCCGCCACGATGCGTTCGGCGACCTCGCGCTGGAACATAAGTATGGCGGCCTCGTACCAAGGCGGCCACGGCTCGAGCGTGAGCCACAAGACCAACAGCGCCGTGGCGATGTTGTAGGGCAAGTTGGCTACGATACGCACCGGGCCGTGCTCGAGATGCGAGCGCGGATCGAACGTAAGCGCGTCTGCCGCGACGATCTCAAGCCGGCCGCGGTAGTGGTCGGCAATTTCCTCCAAAGCCGCAATTGCGCGCGCATCGCGCTCGACCGCAATCACCCGGGCAGCGCCGAGAGCCAGCAGCGCGCGTGTGAGGCCGCCTGGTCCTGAGCCGATTTCCAGCACAGTCACCCCTGCAAGCTCTCCTGCCCCGCGCCCAATCCGCGCGGCGAGATTGAGGTCGAGCAGAAAATTCTGTCCGAGAGACTTCTTGGCGATGAGACCGTGCCGGCGAATGACTTCGCGCAACGGCGGCAGGCCGTCCGGCGCAACGGTCACGATGCGGCAAGGGCTGCCAGGCTGTCCGCCATCGCCAGACGCGCCGCCAGCCGCAGCGCCGCAACCAGACTTGTCACGTCGGCGGCACCGGTGCCGGCGACATCGAAGGCGGTACCGTGATCGGGCGAGGTTCGCACGAACGGAAGCCCGAGTGTGACGTTGACGGCATGGTCGAAGGCCAGCGTCTTGATCGGGATCAGCGCCTGGTCGTGATACATGCACAAAGCCACATCGTAAGTCGCGCGTGCCGCCTCGTGGAACAGCGAGTCAGCCGGCAGCGGGCCCCGGACATCAATGCCGTCGGCAACAAGGCGGGCGACCGCAGGTGCGACGATGGTCCGGTCTTCTTCGCCGAGCGCACCGCTCTCGCCAGCATGGGGGTTTAGCCCGGCGATCACGAGGCGCGGCCGCGCAATGCGAAATCGCGACGCGAGGTCACGTGCCACGATGCGTCCGGTTTCGACCACGAGGCCGGTTGAAAGATGTTGGAAGATCTCTCGCAGCGGCAGGTGGATCGTCACCGGCACGACGGCGAGTTCGGGCGACCACAACATCATGACCGGCCGCAGCGTCTTGCCCGTCGCTTCCTGCACCAGCGTCGCCAAAAATTCGGTGTGGCCGGGTTCAGCAAATCCCCAATTGTAGAGCACGTTTTTGGCCACCGGGTTGGTGACGACCGCGGCGGCGGCTCCCGCCATGACATCGGCGACCGCGCGGCGAATGGAAGCCACGGCCGCGGGAGCGCTCGATCGGTCCGGGTGACCCGGCTCGGCGCTAATCGCGATGTCGAGGGGAGCTACCGGCAAAGCGGATGGGAATGTTGCGGCGGCGGCCGACGGCTTCGCGGTCGCAATCGGAACATCAACGCCCAGCCGGTCGGCGCGACGCCGAAAAAAATCGGGGTCGCCGACGATGTAGAATGGCGGAATGTTGAGTTCGGCGCGCCGATGCCAGACCACAAGGGAAAGGTCGGGGCCGATTCCCGCCGGCTCGCCGATGGTCAAAGCCAGTGGCTGCACGATTTCGCTTCTGCCGCCTATTTGTCTTCCGGCATCTTGTATTCGATCATCGCTGCCCGCCGCAAACTTTCAAGATATTGCTTGGCTTTTGCGCCGAACTTTCGTTGCAGCATTTGATCGCGGATCTCACGCATTTCCGGCGTGTCGGATTTGGTCTCCCTCTTGGCGCAGATCGCAAACATCTGCACGCCCTCCGCCGTCGTCTCCGGCGGCGTCAGATGGCCGACCGCCGTGGTGTCGAGAATTTCGCGCAATTGCTGCGCAAGGTCGGCGGAATACTTCGACACCTGATCGCGCACGGCGACATCTTCGAGCGCGCGGGCAAAAGCAATCCCGTCGTTGCAGTTTTGAAATCGGGCGCGCAGCGCTTCGGCATCACGCTTACGGACTTCGTAAGCCGTTTCCGGCGAACCCCGCGGCACGATGAATACGACTGGGCGCATGATGTACTCATAGCCGACGTCGTTCTTTTCTTTTTCGGGTTTTTGCAGGAGCTGCGCTTCGACGTCTTTGTCCCTGATCTCGAGGCTTGCCCTGTAGCGCCCGCGTACAAGGTTGGTCCAGGCAAGCTGCGCCCGCAGCCGCCGCTTTAGGGTATCGTCGCTGGCGCCGCCGGCGACGAGCAGTTGGGTCAGCTTCTGCGTGTCGATCCCCATCCGGGTCGCAACGCCGGCATAAGAGCTGTCTACTTCCGAGTCGGGGATGTCGATGCTAAACCGCTTGGCCTCGGTCACTTCCAAAATCTCGTCGATGAGGCTGTCGAGCGCCTCCTTGCGCGAAGCCACTTTCTTGGTGCTCAGCTGAATGAACTTGGCGCGGTGCTCAACGTCAAGGTTCGTAATAGGCGTGCCGTTTACGAACACAACGACCTGTTGCGCGCACGCGACCGAAGGAACCGCAAGCATCAGCGCGGCGGCGAACAAGGCTGCAGCGACAGCCTGGCGGCGGCAATGGGACGGGTTAGGCACGATCACCTCTTGTCTCATCGTAACGGTTACGGCTCTCTTCTCCTTCCAGCTCCCAGTTCCTTCCAGCTCCCAGTTCGGTTGGCGCAATATAGCGTCATTCAGAAGAACTCAGAATGCACTCGTTCCCGAGGCCAATACATTAGGCCCGAGCGTGCGCAAGCTGAACTGAAACATAACCGTGTTGTTCAGAGTGGGTGTTGTTCCGGTATAAATATACGACGAGATGTAGTTCAGTGACACAAGGAGACAATCGTCAGTATAACCTACTCCAAACCGGGTCTGCTCGAATTGATTAACCGCAAGATCGTACCGGAGCGAGCCCAACAGGACCCAGTTCTGTGTAACCTTGACCGCGGCTCCGGCGAGCATTTCCTCCCGTCGCGTCAGGAAGCCGATTTCGGGTTGTGGCGCGTAGTCACCGTACATCAGCTGGAATGTCCAGCGATCGAAGTTGGCGCGGGTTTCGAACTCGAGCCGCTCAGGCGTCCATGGCGCTACGTTTTCGCCGAGCCCGGGATCGTATCCGCCGGAGGAGAAACGCGCGTGCGCGATGAATGAGAAGACCTGGTTCGGCTGATACATCAGTCGTCCGACGTAATCGGATATGGTCTTGTCGAGCCCGCTTTCGGCGCCGGTATTGATGAGGTCGGCTGCGGCAAAGGAGTTTACGCCGTAAATCTGATAAGACTGTCCGAACAGGGCATTGAACGAGCCGGCGCTGTTGACCTGAGCGGTGTATTCGAAACCGGCATTGACACGGCCGCCGCCTTCGACGCGGTCCCAGCCCGAGAATTTATCGATCGAGAACAGATTGCTGTCGCTGAAGACGACGCTCTGAGCATCCTCGTTCGGCCATCGACCGATCTGGGCCTCGTTCGGCCGCAGGATCAGCTGTGCGATCGGCTCGATGGTCTGCGTACCCCACGGTTCGACGTCGATGAGGGGGTAGCGATATTCGACCCCGATATCGGGCATGGCACGCGCGAGCTCGGTGCTGCCGGGATTAATGAAGTTCGATGTGCCCGCCTGGTTTTCAATATCGAGCTGCGCAACGTCGCCGCGCACGCCGAAGAACGGCGTGATCATTTGGCCGTTATCGGTAACAAATGTGCGCCGCCAGTCGAGTTCGCCGGAGGCCCGCGAATAGGTTCCGGCAATGCCCCGCAGCAGGCAGTTTGAGGACGTCATGACGGCCGGATTGTTTGACGTGCACAGGTTGTTGGTGGCCGCATTCTGATTGATAGCGTCGAATTCCGCTTGCTGGCGCGTCAGGCTCGTCAGATTGAATTTGTAGCTCAGCTCGCCGCCCCACACCGACTGCGGAACGGCGTTGGAGTAATCGAGGACCGGGTGGATAACTGGAATCTCCGCCTGCACGTCCTGGCCGGAGAAGCCGTAATAGTAAACCGTCCGGATGTCGAAATAGCTGCGGTCCCCGGCGCCGGTCAGGTAAACTTGGGAGACGCCCTCGGTGGCTACACCGGTGTGGAACGGATCAAATCCACTGAGAAATTGCCCAAGCTGATAGTCGTAGAGGAACTCGGGGTCGGTCATCAACAGTCCGGTCCATCCCCAAACCCATTTGTCGGTCAAAGCGAACTGACCCGCGGTCTGGATCGCGCCGCGGAACGTATTGGCGGTCGGGCTGTCGGGGCCGTCGCGATTGGCGAAATATCCCGGGTCCTGCTGAAAAATGCCGGCGGCCTTGATCGAGTATGACCCGTCCATCAGACGCTGGCGCCAAGCTCCCTGAAACAACTCGCCTTGTTTCGTCGTGGCGGTCACCCCAAAGGTCACGTCGTAGCTTGGTGCCAGCGCCCAGAAATAATCAACTTCGGCGCCGCCGCCGTATGCGGTGCCGTAAGTGAAGGTCGGATAAAGAAAGCCGCTCTTGCGCGTGACCGATGGATCAGGCGACGACAAGAACGGAAAATACATCAGCGGCACGCCGAAAAACTCGACACGGGCATCCTCGAAATAGAGCATCTTCTCGCCGCTATCGTGGATGATCCGGGCGGCCTCGACCTGCCACAACGGCGGCTTTTTCGGATCGTCCTTGCACGGCTGGCATGCGGTGTAGACGCCATTTTCCATCACCGTGTAGTTGCCTTTGACGCGGTCGGCGCGGCTGGCGGCAAACCGCGTATCGTCGACGGTCTCGAGGCGGAGCGAATCGACGAAGCCGTCACGGTAATCCTGGGTCAAGTCCATGAACTGGCCGTACGTGATCTTGCCGTCGGCCTCGGTCATTCGGACGTTGCCGCGCGCCCGCAGACGCTTGGTCTTTTGATCGTACACGACCTCGTCGGCTTCGACCGTTGCGCCGTTGTAGTACAGCTGAACATTGCCGACAGCGGACACTGTGTTGTTGGTGTAGTCGTATCGGATCTCGGTCGCCTGCACGAGCATCGGCGCATCGGACTGGTTCGCCGGCGGCTTTGGCTGCGCTGGTCTTTCGGGGAAATGCAGCAGATTCTGGGCCGATGCAGGCGCAGCCATGAGCAGCTGGCAGGCAGCGAACGCCAATAGTGCGGCGACAAACGCTGTGCCGACCCGAACGCCACCGCTGACGCCAGGCCGGAAACGGCCGAACGCACGCGCCACTAACCATCCTCCTGGTGTAACAGCACAACGAAACCAGTAAGACTACCGACCACTACCGGAATCCATGCCGCCATGACCGGCGACATAAGTTCCGATTTGCTCATGTCCTCCGTGAACTTTGACAATACGAACAGCAGAAAGCCGGCCGAGATTCCGCCCAGCACCATCTTTTGCACGCCGCCGAAACGAAAGAAGCGCAGGCTCACCGATGCGGCCAGCAATACCATCGCGGTAAGCAGAAACGGACGCGACAACAATTGCTGGTATTGCAGACGATAGCCTGCGGCCACCAGCCCCGCTCGCTCCGCCAAATCGATGTAGAAGGGAAGGTCCCAGAACGGGACGGTTTCCGGTGTGGCAAAGCTTTCCCGCACTTGGGCGAGGGTCAAATTTGTGCCGATGCGGTAGTTGTCTCGGACGACGGACGGATTGCCGTTCGAATAGATGTGCGCGTCCTCAAACAGCCAATAGCCTTGTTCCAGGGAGGCGTTCTTCGCCTCGATTCGCTCCCGAAATTGGCCGGAATTATCGAACGTAAATACGGTGACGCCGCCGAGTTTTGAGCCCTGCTCGCGGCTCGACTTGGCGTTGATGATGGCGGCTCCGTCGGCGCTCTTCTGACGTACCCAAAAGTCCCCTGAGCTGCCGCCCTGCAGTGCCGCGGACGGAAGCTCGCCCATCATCTCGGCTTCAAGGCGCTTGGAGCGTTCGTGCAGCACTGCGGCGAGCGGATTGTAGAGCGTGGTGGCGGCCACGCCAAACAAAAACGCAACGACCATAGCTGGCGCTACGAACTGCCAGGCGGAAACGCCCGCCGCCCGCGCCACGACCAGTTCGAGCCGGCGGGAAAGCGTCAGGTAGCACGACATCGCTCCAACCAGCACCGCGAACGGCAGGATGCGTTCAGACAGCTGGGGAACGCGGAAAATGGAAATCTCGGCAAGCACCCAGGCCGTGGCGTGTGGCCAGTCCGAGCTGCGGCGCAACAGCTCGACGTAGTCGATCATCGCGGCAAGCGCCACCACGCCGAAGAATGTGCCGACGACGGATTTGAGAAAGCGAAATCCGAAATAGCGTGACAGCGTACCCGTCAACATCGCGTGCGCCTCAACTTGCCGTCGCTCGCGCGAAGCGTTCGGTGAGTGCGGTTGCGAATTTGGAAACTGCTGAGGCTGGCTCGATCGCTCGTCCCCGCGATATTTGCCACAGGCCGGCGGCAATCGCGCCGAACAGCGCGACATATTGCACCGCGAGTACACTCGGGGTGTGCACGCCGATGATCACGCTGAGAAAGCCGACGAGGCGCAGCAGTGACACCGTACCGATCAGACTCAGTGCCGCGAGCGCGCGGCTCTGCCGGGTCGTCTGCGGCGGCCCGAGGAAAGTGTAAGCAAGGATGACGAACGCCAGCGGATAAAGCGGAGTGGCAAAACGGTCGTGGAGTTCCGACCGGTACTCACCCGGTTGCGCCACGTATAGCGGGTCATTCGGCGCCGGCCACATCAGCTCCCAAATGTATTTCTCCCGTGTGTTGTAGACGACGGTACGGGGCCCAGCGGCAAACTTTGAAAGATCGAAGGCGTACCGGTCAAACGTCACGATGCGCGGATCGCTCTGGCCGGGCTCCAGACGCTGAACGCTGCCCTTCTCAAGCACGAGGAACGAGCCGGTGTCATTCTTCACGATTTCACCCTGCTCGGCGAGATAGGTGGCATGTTCCTTGGGATCGCGACGATCGTCGAGGAAGATGCCGACCAGCAATCCGTTGGGGCGCCGATCGGCGATGTGGAAGGTAAGGTTACCGCCTATGGTCGCGAAACGACCAGGCTGAACGATGTTGCTGAGGATGTCGGCGCGAACCTGAGTGGCCCAATCGCGCAGTTCACGGAGACTCAGCGGCGAAATGTAGACTGCAATGGCCGAGACCAGGAGCGAAACCACCAACGCCACGCCGATGAATGGACTGAGCAGTCGCCACGGCGAAACCCCGGCGGCGTTCATCACGATGATCTCGGAATCGGAACTGAGCTTGTTGAGAATGTGGGCAACGGCGAGGACGAGCGAAATCGGCGCAATCATCATCACCAGGAGCGGAATCAGCAGTCCGGTGATGCCGACGAAGACGAGAACCGTTTGGCGCTGGCTGGTGATGAGATCGAATTCACGGATGGCCTGCGTGAACCACATCACAATGGTCAGGCTGACGCAGGTAATCAGAAATGCACCCAGCGTGGTGCGAAACATATAGCGGCCGATCGACCCCATCGGACGTGACATCCCCACTGACGGGCCCCGCGGCCGCGCCCGGCTCCCCATCGAAGGCGATTGCCACCTCCCAAGCCGAGTTCCCGTGATACGCAAGCAATTTCATGCGTTCACAAAATGGCCTCGCCAAGGCAATTCCATTGAAACTCCAAAGCTAACGGTTGCTAAGGGTTAATAGATTCTATCCAAGCGAGCCGGGCGGCCAGACCCGCACTCGCGAGAAGCCGCTTTGCACGTTTGCGCCGTCCGGTTCATATGACGGGCCAAGCGCCGGGGGGAATCCGGCCAACAGGGATTCGGATCATGCCCGAACTCAAGATCGGCTTCACATCATTTGACCGCCTGCGCGGAGTTCTGGTTACGTTCTGCGGGGAGCACCTGAAGTTCGGGCCAGCAACTCAGAAGATTCTAGCGCCGATCGGTGATCACCTGCGCCGCGCCGCGGCTGCAGATCGGTTCACCGGAAAAAGCGGATCGACTCTCGACATTATTGCGCCGGCGGATATCAACGCGCCGCGTCTGGTCGTGGTCGGCATTGGCAAGGAGCGAGACTTGAAAGATCGCGATCTTGTCAGACTGGGCGGTGTCGCCATCGGCGCGGTGCCCCGCGCTGCCGCGCAGGCGACGATTGTGACCGAATTTGCGGCGGGCGCGCTTAAGGGCGATCAGATTGCCGGTCTGGTACTCGGTGCGCGTCTGCGAGCGTACAGTTTCGATCGCTATAAGACCAAGCGCAAGGAAGGCGAGGAACGGCCGACCAAGGTCGAGGTGAATCTCGCCTGCGCCAACCCGGCCGCCGCCGAAAAGGCCTGGGCAAGTACCGTGGGGCTCGCCGATGGCGTCGTACTGGCGCGTGACCTCGTCAACGAGCCGGCCAATGTACTCTACCCGGGGGAGTTTGCTCGCCGCGCGTCCGACTTGCGAAAACTAGGTGTCCTGGTCGAGGTTCTTGACGTGGCGGCGATGAAGAAACTCGGCATGGGCGCGCTTATCGCCGTGGGCCAGGGCTCGGCGCATGAATCGAAGGTGGTGGTCATGCGGTGGAACGGCGGCAAACGCGATACCGACCCGGTAGCGTTCATCGGCAAGGGCGTGTGCTTCGACAGCGGGGGCATTTCGATCAAGCCGGCGCAAGGCATGGAGGACATGAAAGGCGACATGGCCGGAGCCGCTTGCGTCGTCGGGCTGATGCGGGCGCTGGCTTCGCGCAAGGCCAAGGTCAACGTCGTCGGCGCCATCGGGCTTGTCGAGAATATGCCCGACGGCAAGGCGCAGCGGCCAGGCGACATTGTCACAACGATGTCGGGACAGACCGTCGAAGTCATCAACACCGACGCCGAGGGCCGCCTTGTACTTGCCGACGTGCTGCACTACGTCAACAAGCGATTCAAACCGAGATTCATGATCAATCTGGCAACTTTGACCGGTGCCATCATCGTGGCGCTTGGGCAGGAGTACGCCGGCATGTTCTCCAACGACGACAAGCTCGCCGAACGTTTGACGAAGGCGGGGGAGGCGACCGGCGAGCGGGTGTGGCGAATGCCGCTCGGACCAGAGTACGACAAGATGATCGACTCGAAGTTTGCCGACATGAAGAACACCGGCGGGCGTCACGGCGGCTCGATTACGGCGGCGCAATTTCTGCAGCGCTTCGTCGACAAAACGCCGTGGGCGCATCTCGACATTGCCGGCACCGCACTCGGCTCGCCGCAGACCGATATCAACAAAAGCTGGAGTTCCGGCTGGGGCGTGCGCCTGCTCAACCATCTTGTCGAGGATTACTACGAACGCTGACGCCGGCACTCTCCCGGCAAACTCGAACGATGACTGAAATTCTATTCTATCAACTCAGAGGCCAAACGCCGGAGCAAGTGCTGCCGGCGTTGTTGCAGAAGTCGCTGGAGCGCGGCTGGCGCGTCGTGGTGCAGGGCTCGTCGGAAGAACGCATCGAAGCACTCGACGCGCATTTGTGGACCTGGCGCGACGACTCATTTCTGCCACACGGGACCTGGCGCGATAACGAAGTTGCCCAGCAACCCATCCTGCTGACCCTTCACGAGCATAATCCCAACGGGGCCGGGGTACGATTTCTCATCGAGGGTGCGGCGATGCCCAGCGATGCCAACGCCTATGAGCGCCTCGTGCTGTTGTTCGACGGCGACGATGCCGAAGCGGTTGACACCGCGCGAGCGCGTTGGAGCGAGGCAAAATCCGCGGGTTTTGAAGTGACTTATTGGCAGGCTGACGAAAACGGCGGGTGGCGGCGACAGGGCTAAAACGCGGCCGCAAGCTTGATCGCAAGATCTGGTTATATGTTATTGATGGATTGAGCATTTCTGCTGTAGTGGTTTGCTATGGCAAAGCCCGTCTAGCGATACTATATTTTTTGCTCAAGTCTCTGTTTGCCTATATAGTGGTTCTATGAATACACGTTCAGTGAAGAGTAAGCCGATAAAGGCAACCCGAAGTCCAGGTGTTCGAAAGGCTGTTTCGCGGCAGATTTCGGGCAATCAGGAGCCCATCAACGCTGTCAAAATAGCAAGCGTGAGTGTCGCCGAAGTGACGATGCGCGCGCCGCTGTTGCGCGCCCACAAATTCCGCGTCGGACAGACGGTCCTGTACACCTCGAGCCCGATCAGCCGTCCTGGTGCGAGCGGCACCTACAAGGTGGTCAAGCTGTTGCCGTCCGACGGCGACGATTATCAGTACCGGATCAAAAATTCCGGCGAAGCCTTTGAGCGGGTGGCCAAAGAAAGCCAGCTCGAGGTCGATCACTGAAAGTCGGGCGGACGTTTGCCAAGGCTTGTTGCGCCTCAAGGCTCGTTGAGATTCAAGGCTCGTTGAAGCTGACGGCTTGACGGTTTCAGACACGCGGCTGGAGTCGAGAAGGGCTCTGGGCCATACTTCGCTTTTTCGCCAAGTAGCGTTCTCGACGGTACCGGGGTGGGTTGATGCTCGGCGTTGATCCTGAAGTCGGAACTTCGGCGTTGCGGTTATGGGTGACTGCCGGAGCAGCGGCACTGCTGTTTTTGTTCTGCATGCTGGCGTTGTTTCGGCCGCAAGCGAGCCTGCCGTGGCGCGTCGGTCTCGTCGTGCTCGGCGCGATATTCGGCGCTGCGATTGCGTGGGCTTCGGTCGACCATTCCACATCGGGCAATTCAAGCCCCGATCGCCGGGCGCTTGAACGGCGGTTGGACGAACTTGGCGCGCTGGCGCTGGCTCCCGGGTCGCCGCTCGCCTGCCTCGATGCGCTTGCAGGCGAAAACGTCGAGGCAGCGTGTGAGAAGGCGCTGTTTGTTTCGCCGGTCAGCGTTGCCGCCGCGTCATCCTACGTGGGCGCACGACTGGCTTTGCTCGCAAGCATGACCGCGTATGCCGAGCACGGCGGTGCCGATATTGAGCCCGCATTAGTGCCGTTGCGCCGCTCACTCGAGGCTGACCATTTCGGTTTCGTTGCGCACGTGCTCACGGTCCGTGACGGCTGCACCGGCCAGACCTGCAAGGCGCTTGCGCTGCTGCGCGATGCAAGCCGGGTGCGATCCAATCTCGGCGCGCAGACACTCGATCGTTACCTCGATCACTACCAGGAAGTTTGGGCGAAGGCGGCCGATGCCGCGCCCGGTGAGGTCGCCCAAGCTCAGCCGAACGCGATGCTACCACGCAAGCTGGTCAATATCGATTTCCCGTCGGCCGCTTCGATCCCGCCGGTCAGCATCATGAACCCGGAGCCGACCGGGCCGGTGCTGCCGGGCGTTGCCGCTGCCGCGGCCGCCAATCCGAACCCTCAAGCTGCCGCGCCCGCGTCGCGACACTCACGCAAGTCGGCCGCAAATCCGCCGGCGCAAACCCTTGCTCAACCCGCTCCAGCGGGTACTGGTGCGGTCGAGCCAATCTGGCCGGAGCCGGTGCCGCCACCTCCACGCGCGGCCGCGGCGCCGCCTGGCGCGCCGGTTCAGCTCAATCCGTCTTCGCCCAGCGCCAACACGGGCGGGCCGGTGCGGTCGCAATGAGCCAATTGTAAAAAAACTGCGCTCGCGGCAAGTCCTCGGTGATGTTCAGCTCCGTCCTTATTGCCAATCGCGGCGAAATCGCCTGCCGCATCGCGCGCACCGCCAAACGGCTCGGCATGCGCACGATCGCGGTCTATTCGGCGGCGGATACCCACGCCCTGCATCGCCGGCTGTGCGACGAGGCCTATTTCATCGGTTCTGCCGAACCGCGTGAGAGCTATCTCTCGATCGATCGCTTGATCGAAGCCGCAAAGCTGGCGGGCGCGGAATGCGTCCACCCGGGCTACGGGTTCTTGTCCGAAAGCGGTGACTTCGCCGACGCGTGCGAACAAGCCGGTATTGTATTCGTGGGACCGCCGGCGACGGCGATGCGGGCGATGGGCCTTAAAGATCGCGCCAAGGCGCTGATGGAGAAAGCCGGCGTTCCCATCGTACCGGGCTATCACGGCGAGCGGCAGGAGGCGAAATTTCTCCGTGAGCAAGCGGACGCAATCGGCTATCCGGTCCTGATAAAGCCGGCGGCGGGGGGCGGCGGCAGGGGCATGCGCCGTGTCGATATGTCGGCAGCCTTTGATGATGCGCTCGAAGGCGCGGTCCGCGAGACCACGACCGCGTTCGGTTCGAGCCGCGTGCTGATCGAGAAATATATCTCAGCACCGCGCCACATTGAAATTCAGGTCTTTGCCGACAGGCATGGCAATGTCGTTCATCTCGGCGAGCGCGATTGCTCGCTGCAGCGCCGTCATCAGAAGGTGATCGAAGAAACGCCGGCGCCGGGAATGACCGGCCCGTTGCGCGCGCAGATGGGCGCTGCCGCGGTCGCGGCAGCGAAGGCAGTCGGCTATGTCGGTGCCGGCACGGTCGAGTTTGTCGCCGACGGCACCGCCGGATTGCGCGCCGACGGCTTCTGGTTCATCGAAATGAACACGCGGCTTCAGGTCGAACACCCGGTGACCGAGGAAGTCACCGGCACCGACTTGGTCGCCTGGCAATTCCAGGTCGCCGCCGATGAAAAGCTGCCGCTCGAACAGGGGCAAATCCGCTTCGACGGTCATGCGATCGAAGCGCGCGTTTACGCCGAGGACCCGGAGAACGGCTTCCTGCCGTCAACTGGCAAGATCGTAGGCCTGGAACTGCCCGATGATATCCGCGTGGAAGGCGGTGTCGAACAGGGCGGCGAGGTAACCCCGTTCTACGATCCGATGATCGCAAAGCTCATCGTGCACGCGCGGTCGCGCGATGCGGCGATCGAGCGGATGACGACCGCGCTTGACCACACGCTCATCGCCGGTGTTCGCAGCAATGTCGCGTTTCTTGGGGCACTATGCCGTGCGCCAAGCTTTCGCGACGGCACAGTCGATACCGGTTTCATCGATCGCAATTTGGCGGCGCTCGGCGCGGTGCCGCACCGCCCTGATCGCGCTGCCGCAGCGGCCGGCGTCGCAAGCCTCCTTGCCGCCGAAGACACTGCTGCTGCGGAAGAAGCGAATTCGCCGTGGGCGGCGCGCGACGGGTTTCAACTCGGCGGCCACCGCTCCGTCACCGTTCCGATCGCGATCGACGGTGATGGCGCCAACGCAGCCGTCACTTACGGCAAAGACGGCATGAAGGTCGTCATCGACGGAACAGCACCAGCGCCAGATGCGAGGACTTTCGTTGCCGGAGATGAAGCCTATGTCGTGCATAACGGCCGGCAGACACGGGTCCGGTTGCAGGACATCTCAGTCGCTGCGACAGAAGCGGGTAGCGGCGACGGCATCATTAAGGCGCCGATGCATGGCAGGGTACTGGAACTTTTCGTCAGCCTGGGCGACGAGGTTGCCGGCGGGCAGCGGCTGGCGGTGATCGAAGCGATGAAAATGGAACACACGCTGCGTGCACCATTCGCCGGCATTGTGCGGGAAGTTGTAGTCGCCGCCGGCGTTCAAGTTGTGGAAGGCGGAAAGATCATGATGATCGAACCGGCCGCGGGAGGATAACATCGAAGGATGCCCCTTCATCTCATCAAGCTGTGTGTCGGTGCGGACTCGGTCCGCGATCTTGAGGACTGGATCAAGCAGAGGCTCAAAGACAAACGCAAACGCGGCGAAAAACCGGAGCACATCCACCGCACGCGCATGGTGCCGAAGCGCGCGGCAGAGTTGACCGACGGCGGTTCGCTCTACTGGGTGATCCGCGGCGAGATCGCCTGCCGCCAGCGCGTCCGCGACATCAGGCCGTTTCGCGACAAGGACGGGGTGGGCCGGTGCGGCATCGTGCTAGATCCCAAGGTGGTGCTGGTTGCGCCGCGGCCGTTTCGCGCCTTCCAGGGCTGGCGCTACCTCGCGGTCAAGGATGCGCCGCGCGATCTCGACAAGGCGGCACCTGGCGCCGCCGCCATGCCGGAAAAAATGCGCCGCGAGTTGCGCGAACTCGGCCTGATGTGACCCCGCGATCCCGCGTGGCGCTGGCCTTGGCGATCACGTAAACTCCGCCGCTAACGACATAGATGCAGATGCGGAGTGGAAGATGATCATCGAAACCCAGGCGGACGTTACCAAGGCGGTGCTCAGCGAATTGTCGCGAGCGCCTAACCCGCGGTTTCGCGAAATCATGTCCGCCTTTATTCGCCATCTGCACGACTTCGCCCGCGAGGTGAAGCTGACCGAACAGGAGTTCCAGGCCGCCACCGCCTACATCAATGCGCTCGGCAAGCACACCAACGAAAACCACAACGAGGCGGTGTTGATGGCCGGAACGCTCGGTTTCTCCGCGCTGGTTTGCCTCCTCAACAACGGCGATCATGGTCAGACCGAAACCGATGCCAGTCAGCTGGGACCGTTCTGGCGCATGAACTCGCCGTTGACGAAGAACGGCGGCTCGATCGTGCGCTCGGCAACGCCGGGGCCGGTTATTTTTGTCGACGCTTATTATCGCGATGTGCAGGGCAAGCCGATCGAGGGCGCCGAAGTCGATGTGTGGCATTCTTCGACGGAAGGCTTCTATGAGAATCAGGATCCGACCCAATCGGACATGAACCTGCGTGGCAAGTTCATCACCGACGCGGATGGCCACATCAGCTTCCGCAGCGTCAAGCCGGCAGGATACCCAATTCCGATCGACGGTCCGGTTGGCGACCTGTTGCGCGCCCAGGGGCGGCACAACATGCGGCCGGCGCATCTGCACTTCCTGGCGTACAAGCCCGGCTTCAAAACGCTGGTTTCGCAAATCTACCCGCCTGACGACAAGTACATCGACACCGACGTGCAGTTCGGCGTCACCCGGCATTTGCTCGGCAATTTTGTCCGTCACGACGATGGACCGGCCCCGGCCGCCGACGTCAAACCGCCGTGGTATTCGCTCACGCACAACTTCGTCATGGAAGCCGGCACCGCGCGCCTGCCGCGGGCGCCGATTACCGGGAAGGCCGAGGGCGAGAGGCCACAGATTCCGCATCTTGAGCCGGCCTGACGTTTTCGAGTTACCGATACCTGCGCAAAAGCAGGTACGGCAAAGAGTCGACAACGGGGGAGGGATTGCAATGCTGCGAAGAACGATGCTCAAGGGCGCGGCCGCGGGTGCAGCCGTGGCAATGCTTGGTGGCCGAGCCGGCGCCGAAGAAGTCCTCAAGATGGGGATCAGCATCCCCCTGACCGGCGTCGGCTTCAATGCCGTCGGCCGGCAGCTTGAGGCGGCGATCAAGCTCTACATGCAGCAGCACGGCAACGTGGTTGCGGGGCGAAAGCTTGAGCTTACAATCCGCGACGATGGCGGCGTTGCCGACAATGGGCGCCGCATCATTCAGGAAATGATCGTCAACGAGAAAGTAAACCTGCTCGGCGTCGGGACCACGCCGGTCTCACTGGCTGTTGCTCCGCTCATTACCGAGGCCAAGATACCGGCTTTGGTCCTAAGCTCGGGCGCCTCGATCACAGTAACGAAATCACCCTACATGGTGCGGGCCGGCTTTCTGGTAGGTCAGCAGTCGTGGATCATGGCCGAATGGGCGTTCAAGAATGGCAGCAAGCGCGTCGTCACGCTGGTCAACGAGTGGGCGCCGGGAATTGAAGCAGAGAGGGCGTTCAAGACCCGCTTCACCCAGGCCGGCGGCAAGATTATTGAATCCATCCGCATTCCGCTCGCCAATCCGGACTTTGCTCCGTTCCTGCAGCGCATCCGCGACATCAATCCGGACACGGCCTTTATCTATTTCCCCGGCACGCAGGCCGGCATCTTCGCCAAACAATTCGCCGAGCGCGGCTTGGCGAGTTCCGGTATCAAAATCATCGGGCCCGGCGATCTGACCGACGACGACGATCTCAACACTATGGGCGATCAGATGCTCGGCATTATCACGGCCGGCTCGTATTCGGCGGCGCACAATTCGGCGCTCAACAAGTCGTACGTCGCCGCCTTCGAGAAGGCCAGCGGCTTTCGGCCGGACTTCGTCTCGGTCGGCGGCTACGACGGCATGCATCTGATCTACGAAGCGCTGAAAAAGACCAATGGCAACGCCGACGGCGATGCCTTGCTGGCGGCGATGAAGGGCATGGCCTGGGAAAGTCCGCGCGGCCCGATCTCGATCGACCCGCAGACCCGCGACATCGTGCAGAACATCTACATCCGCAAGGTCGAGAAGGTGAACGGGCAACTCTACAGCGTGGAGTTTGCGACCTACGAAGCGGTCAAGGATCCATTAAAGGGCGGGTCCAAGTAAACTGGGACTGGGTTAGACCGCGACGTTGTCGATCAGCCGTGTCTTGCCGATCCGCGCAGCAACCAGCAGCCGGATCGGGCGCCCCTTGCGCGAGGTGACCGGCGCGAGCGTTTCGGCCTCGCGGGCTTCCAAATAGTCGAGCGTAAAGCCTGCATCGGTAATTGCCGTTCGCGCCTTTTTGAGCGCCCCCCCGATCGGTTCGCCGGTGGCTATCTCGACCGCGCAGGCTTTGAGTACCTGATAAAGTATCGGCGCCGCCGCGCGCTCGCTTGGCGACAGGTAGCGGTTGCGCGACGACAAGGCGAGGCCGTCAGACTCGCGGACTACCGGCGCGCCAACGATGCGCGCTTTCAGGTCAAGGTCACGCGCAAGCTGAGTTACCACCTTGAGCTGCTGGTAGTCCTTTTCGCCAAATATCGCGGCGTCGGGTTCGCATTGAATGAGAAGCTTGGCGACGACGGTGGCGACGCCAGCGAAGAAGTGCGGGCGGTAGGCGTCCTCCAGGCCGACCGTCGCCGCGCCTTCCGGCACGACGCGGCTGGCAAAGCCGGACGGGTACATCACATTCACCGACGGTGCCCATACGAGATCGGCCCTCAGGCCGGCGAGCACCGCAACATCGGCAGCAAACGTTCGCGGATAGGCTTTAAGATCCTCGCCCGGTGCAAATTGTGACGGATTGACAAAAATCGAAACGATGACGCGATCGGCGCGTCGCTGCGCCAGTCGCACCAAACTAATATGGCCGGCATGCAATGCCCCCATCGTCGGCACCAGCGCAATCGTTTCGCGTCGGGCATGCCAAACAACGAGCGCGCGCTTTAGTGCCGGCAAGGTGCGGATGATTCGCGGCCGTCGCTGCTTCGTTGCTGAAAAACTTCGGGCCATGCGTTGCCGTGCGAAGTACACACTGAGCGCATTCGACATGCGCCGCGTGGTAAATGATTAACTCAGATCGCTCCATGCTGTATCTTCACCCAACAGCTTTGCAAGCCGGACAACGGATCGCCGCCCAGAAGTTGCGTTCCCATGTTGATGCAGGCGGATGTTGGCAAGCCGTATTCGGCGCCTGTCATCGTCCTCGGCAACGAAAGGCCCGACACCTCTCACGTTACTGCACGTGACGAGGTCAAGCGGCTGGATCGATTCGCGGCGGTCGCCGATCGACGAGCGCGGCAAACGCCGCGCGGCCGCCCGAGCCGAATGGGCCGCTGCCGCCACGAGATCGCTCGACACTCACGATCTGTTCGGCTAGGCCCCATCCGGGCATTGCTCTCCAAGGATTAGCCGGCCGCCGGTAGAGGCTTCGGCAGCCCATTGCGCCGCTTACACGACGAGGCCACCTTTAGGGCGAGGTACTAGCCCCCTTTGCGACGAAGAGCTGTGCGATGAGCAACGACCGGTCCGTCCACGCGCCGGCGTCAAGCGCTGAGAGTACGCACCCCCGGGCGTCCGATCGGGCGCCGGCGGTATCTTCACGCTCAGAGGTTGACGCCTTTCTCACCCAAGTCAAAGCGCTCGGTCCTGCGGTTAAGGTGGGCGCTCGCGGTCGGCTCGTTTTCGCGCTCGATGCCACAATGAGCCGGCAACCGACGTGGGATCAGGCGTGTTTGCTGCAAGCCGAGATGTTCCGCGAGGCCGCCGCCGCCGGCGGTCTCGATATCCAGCTAGTCTATTATCGCGGGCTGGCGGAATGCCGCGCTTCACCATGGGTCGCGGAGCCCGACCGGCTTGGTGCGCTGATGTCGCGGATCGATTGCCGCGGCGGCCATACCCAGATTGCGAAAGTTCTTGCCCATGCGCGGCGCGAAAACGATAAGGCCAAGATCGGCGCTTTGGTCTTTGTCGGCGACGCCATGGAAGAATCACTTGACGACCTGTGCGCCGGCGCCGGCGAGCTTGGGCTGCGGAGCGTTCCGGCCTTTATGTTCCAGGAGGGCTACGATCCGGTTTGCGAACGGGCTTTCCGCGAGTTGGCGCGGCTGTCCCGCGGAGCCTATTGCCGGTTCGCGCCGGGCGCCGCGCATGAGCTGGGAGAACTTTTGCGCGCGGCGGCGGCCTACGCTGCTGGCGGCATGAAAGCCCTTGCCGATCTCGAAGCGAGGCACTCGACTGGCGCGGCGAGACTGCTCGAGCAGTTGAAGTAATCATGCCGCTTATTCTCGGCGTCGTTGTCCTCATCCTGCTGTTGTGGGCTGTCAACGCCTTCTCCAAGGCCGACCCCAAGCAGGCCGCGAAGCTTGTCCGCGCCATTGGCGGCGCCGCGGCGTTGATCTTTGCCGCATTTCTTCTATTCCGCGGCGAAATCGGGGTGGCGATTACGGTCGGCGCCGTTGGGCTCGGATTGCTCGGCTGGATTTCGCTATGGCCGGCGGGCTTCGGCGGCCGTACGCAGAAAAGCCCGGGACAGGTTTCGCGCGTGCGTTCGGCATTCCTTGAAATGGAGCTTGATCACGATAGCGGGTCGATGCGCGGGCGCATTCTCGCCGGCAAATATGAAGGTGT
Source organism: uncultured Alphaproteobacteria bacterium (assembly GCA_963844545.1). Classification (GTDB taxonomy): domain Bacteria; phylum Pseudomonadota; class Alphaproteobacteria; order Rhizobiales; family Xanthobacteraceae; genus BOG-931. Next base: position 78,044 of record CAWJOX010000008.1, read on the forward strand.
CTCGCTTGATGCGCTCGATCCGCCGACCCTGATCGGTTTGCTCGGCGAGATCGACAACGACAGCCGCCAGCTATTGATGGCTTATCTTGACCGCCGGGCGCCCCGCTGGCGTGAGCACACGGAGGGTAATGCGGCATCGGGGAATGGGAGCAGCGCGGCGTCCACCGGCAAAATGACGGAACAGGAGGCTTATCAGATCCTTGGCCTTCAGCCCGGAGCCAACGCCGAGGAGATCGGGCGTGCTCACCGGTTCCTGATGAAGAAACTGCATCCCGACCAGGGGGGGTCGACGTACCTCGCTGCCCGCGTCAATGAGGCCAAGGAGGTCTTGCTTCGCCGCCATCGCTGAAATTCCCTACGCGAACCTTCGCGTAGCATCCCATCCGTGAATGACGTCCCGTCGCGTGTTCCGGTTGATCCGGTCTCGGCTTCTTGAAGCGATTTTTTTCGCGGGTCAGTTTTTGAGGGCCATGCACTCGATATCGCTGCGCTTGAGCAGCTTGCAGGTGGCCTCGGCCGTGGCCTTGTCGAAGCCGGCAAAGCGCGCACGGTAGTAAGCTTTGTCGCCCTTTTGGACCCGCTCAGTGAACGGGTCTGCGGCGGCGAGCATGGCGGGCACCTTGAGCTGAGCGGCACTCAAATGCTGCCTCGCCTCACCTTCGTCCTCGAAGGCGCCGACCTGAACCACCCATTCGCCATGCGCGTGAGCCCGCCGCAGCGGCGGCTCAGACATCGCGATGCCAGGCTTGGCCGGTTCTGCCTTGGGGCTCGTCACGACGTGGGCAGGCTCGGTCGATGCGACGACGACGTCGCTCGGTGCTTCCTCTGACGGCGCGCCCGGTGCCGCCTGAACTGCGACAGGTGCCGCGGGCTGCACCGGGGCCGCCGCGGGTGCCACGGGCCGGTACGGTGGGGGCGTCACAACTGGAGCAAGCGCAGGCATCGGGGCGAACGCCGTCGCCTGCACTGGCGCCGTGCGATAAGTGATCGTCCGCACCATGATCGGCTGGATCGGGTCGCTTGAGCCGGGCGGCGCTCCGGGGGTCGAAGCGGTAGTGAGCGCTGAGTCGGCGCGCCGTGCGGGAATAGCTTGGGCTTTGGCCGGGGGCGCGGCTTGCAGCTCTCTCGGTGGTTCAGCCATTGCCGTCATGGGCGGGGCGATATGGCGCAATGACGCCTCTCGGATGTGAGTGCTGATCAATTCACGCATGCGCGCGTCGCGTTCGCCGGCCGAATGGCCGCCGAGGACCACGGCGACGATGTAGCGACCGTCGCGGTGAACCGAAGTGACGAGATTGAAACCCGAGGCCCGGGTGTATCCGGTTTTGATGCCGTCGACCCCGCCGACTTCGCCGAGCAGGTGATTGTGATTGCGCATCTCCCGGCCGTGATAAACGAACTCGGGAGTTGAAAAGTATTTGTAATAGCGTGGAAACCGCTCCTGGATCGCCCGACCGAGTAACGCCTGGTCGCGCGCGGTCGTGATCTGGTCGTCGTCCGGAAGGCCGGAGGCATTTACGTAGGTCGTGCGGCTCATGCCGAGCGCGCGGGCCTTTTGCGTCATTAGCTTGGCGAACTCGCCTTCGTCGCCGGCGAGGTTCTCGGCAATCGTCACGGCGGCGTCGTTCGCCGACTTCGTGACAACGGCTTTGATCGCGTCATCGACCGCGATGGTTTGGCCGGGCCGCAAACCGAGTTTGGTCGGCGCCTGCTCGGCCGCGTGTTCGGACACCTTGAGCTGCGAGTCGAGCCGGATCTTGCCGGCCTCGAGCCGCTCGAACAGCAAGTAGAGCGTCATAATCTTGGTGAGAGAGGCGGGATGGCGTGGAGCGTCGGCGTTGGTCGCGTGGAGGACTTCGCCGTCGTTGCCGTCGACAACGATCGAGGCAAACGGCGGTGAATAACTCTCGGGGTCGGCGTGGCGATGAATCCTGGCCGCTTGGCGTATCAGCAGTACGCGATAGCGATGGCGGTATCCCGCGTCAGCCGAATTGGTGGTGATGGTGGAGGCCGCTGCGATGGCGGCAAGACCCAGCACGCAAAAGCGAAGCCCATACGAGGCTTCAGAACGCACGCGACTCATTACTCACCCCGTCCCTGACGCGTACGGAACTCCCGAAGGGAGCCATCCCTGTTGGCTCCTCCGGGTCTGCCAGACCTCGGCCGTCGGCGGCCGGCTCGGTTCCCCGACGCCTACCGATGGCGAGGTGCTCCCAGATCAGGGAGCTGCCGTCACCCGGACGACCCTTTCGAATACGCTAGGCGAACGCCATTGCGAAAGCGTTAACCTCACGGATCACCCCTACGGCTAGTCGCCACCTGATTGTGCACTGCATTCGACTCCAGTTGTATTTTTTGTGCAGCGCACTACAATAACAATTGCGTTCGCGGAAGGCCTTTTTGAGGCGAAGGGCCGGGGTCGATTTCAACCTTCAGCACCGTGCGGCATTAGCCCGCCGGGAGGATTTTATGAATACCGAACAGATGCAGAAAATGGGCAAGGACAGTATGGATATGGCGATGGCTTCGTTTGGCGCGTTGAGCAAGAACGCGCAGGCCATCGCCACCGAGGTTGCAGACTACTCGAAGAAGTCGTTCGAAGGCTCGGCGGCCGCTTGGGAAAAGCTCATGGGGGCCAAGAGCCTGGAAAAAGCCATGGAGGTGCAGAGCGAGTACCTCAAGTCTTCGTATGAGGATTTCGTCGCCCAATCGACCAAGCTCAGCGAGCTTTACACCGATCTCGCCAAGGAGGCCTACAAGCCGTTCGAAGGCGTGATGGCGAAGGCTTCAGGAATGAAGTGAAGTTGTGCGCGGCGCGCGGGGCGGCGGAGTTCGGCCTCGCGCTGCGCCTGTTTGAGGGTCCCGCTTTCGAGATCGCCGATTATTCATCGCGGCCTCGATGATGGTCGTTATTCCGGCGAGGCTTTGCTCAATTCGACCGATCCGGAAAGCGATAGGCTCGACCGTTGAGGCCGCCGTTTGTCGCCTGAGGGCATGTTCAAAGCGTCATAATCTGGCACGAAGTCCTATTCGAGCTCGCGCATCAGTTTAGCGCGGCGTGCGGGATCGACGATTTTTGTCTCCCCGTCGCACCGACACGATGAATGCCCGCGCCGCGGGTTGGCACCAAACCTGCAGGCAAGGCTAGCCGTGCACGCTGTTATCCGCGTGGTCAGCGGACGCGGAACGTGCAGGCTGGCCATGCGGGGTTCTGCGGTGGGTGGTTACTTTGGCGATCTGGAAAGCAGGCGATTCCGTATTTATAGTGTGTAGAGTTCGGCGGGTTCGACGCCCTCGCGGTGCGAGGCACCGCTGATCGCCGCCGCAACTAGTTAAGCGATAGACGAAGCAATGCAGCCAAGGGGCGACGCCAGCACAAATTACCCGGTCCGCGCGGCCGACGACGACCGCAAGCGCAAAAGCGATCAGGGCGGTCCGGGTACGGCGGTCATTACCAAGACCAAGCCGCAGACCAAACGGCCGAACCTCTATCGCGTCCTGCTGCTCAACGACGACTACACGCCGATGGAGTTCGTGGTTCACGTACTGGAGCGCTTCTTCAACAAGGATCATGAGGCGGCGCATCGGATCATGATGCATGTGCACCAGCACGGAATCGGCGAATGCGGCGTGTTCACCTATGAGGTTGCTGAAACCAAAGTGACGCAGGTTATGGACTTTGCCCGCAAACATCAGCATCCTTTGCAGTGCATCATGGAAAAGAAGTGATCCCGGGGGAAACGAAAACGACTCATACAAAGGAAGTGAGACACTGAATGCCCACGTTCTCGCGCAGTCTCGAACAGTCGCTACACCGGGCCCTGGCGCTCGCTAATGAGCGCCACCACGAATACGCCACGCTCGAACACCTCCTGCTTGCGCTGATCGAAGATCAGGATGCGGCGGCGGTGATGCGGGCTTGCAACGTCGACTTGGACAAGCTGCGCCGCAGTCTGGTCGCATACCTCGAATCCGAGCTCGACAACCTCGTTACCGATGGGGCCGAAGACTCCAAACCGACTGCCGGCTTTCAGCGTGTCATCCAGCGCGCCGTCATTCACGTTCAGTCGTCGGGGCGCGAGGAAGTAACCGGCGCCAATGTGCTGGTCGCGATCTTCGCCGAGCGCGAGAGCCACGCCGCGTACTTCCTGCAGGAGCAGGACATGACCCGCTACGACGCGGTCAATTATATCAGCCACGGCATCGCCAAGCGGCCCGGTATGTCGGAAGCGCGTCCGGTGCGCGGCGCCGACGAGGAGAACGATTCCAAGAGTGGGGACGAGCCGAAGAAAAAGGGCGATGCGCTCGATGCTTACTGCGTCAACCTCAACAAGAAGGCGCGCGACGGCAAGATCGATCCGCTGATCGGCCGCGACGCCGAGATCAGCCGCACCATTCAGGTGCTGTGCCGCCGGTCTAAAAACAATCCGCTGTTCGTCGGCGATGCCGGCGTCGGCAAGACAGCGATTGCCGAAGGGCTGGCGCGCCGCATCGTCCACGGTGAAGTTCCCGACGTGCTGCGCAACGCCACCGTGTTCGCGCTCGATATGGGAACGCTGCTTGCCGGCACGCGCTACCGCGGCGATTTCGAGGAACGGCTCAAGCAGGTCATCAAGGAGCTTGAGGCTTATCCCGGCGCGATCCTGTTCATCGACGAGATCCACACCGTGATCGGCGCGGGCGCCACCTCCGGCGGCGCGATGGATGCGTCGAACCTGCTCAAGCCGGCTTTATCCTCCGGCACGGTTCGCTGCATCGGCTCGACCACTTACAAGGAATACCGGCAGTATTTCGAGAAGGATCGCGCACTGGTGCGCCGGTTCCAGAAGATCGATGTCAACGAGCCGTCGGTTCCGGATGCGATCGAAATCCTCAAGGGCCTTAAGCCCTACTTCGAGGACTATCACAAGCTCCGCTACACCAACGAAGCCATCAAGGCCGCGGTCGAATTGTCGGCACGATACATCCATGACCGCAAGCTGCCCGACAAGGCCATCGACGTGATCGACGAGTTGGGCGCCGCGCAGATGCTGCTCCCGGAAAGCCGGCGCAAGCGCACCATCGGCATCAAGGAAATCGAGACGACGATCGCCACCATGGCCCGCATTCCGCCGAAGGCGGTATCGAAGGACGACGCCGAGGTGCTCCTCCATCTCGAGTCGACTCTCAAACGCGTCGTCTATGGGCAGGATAAGGCGATCGAGGCGCTCGCTGCTTCCATCAAGCTGGCGCGCGCCGGCCTGCGCGAGCCGGAAAAGCCGATCGGCTGCTATCTGTTCTCCGGCCCAACCGGCGTCGGCAAGACCGAAGTGGCTCGGCAACTCGCCGCCACGCTGGGCGTCGAAACCATCCGCTTCGACATGTCGGAATACATGGAGCGCCACACCATATCGCGGCTGATCGGCGCTCCCCCCGGCTATGTCGGCTTCGACCAGGGTGGATTGCTGACCGACGGCGTCGACCAGCATCCGCATTGTGTGCTGCTGCTCGACGAGATCGAAAAGGCGCACCCGGATCTGTTCAACGTGCTCCTGCAAATCATGGATCACGGCAAGCTGACCGACCACAACGGCAAGCAGGTCGACTTCCGCAATGTGATCCTGATCATGACCACCAATGCCGGCGCCGCCGACATGGCCAAGGCCGCCTTCGGGTTCACGCGCAGCAAGCGCGAGGGCGACGACATGGAGGCGATCACGCGGCTGTTCGCGCCGGAATTCCGCAACCGGCTCGATTCGATCATCACCTTCGCGCATTTGTCGGAGGAAGTGATCGCGAAGGTGGTCGAGAAGTTCGTGCTTCAGCTCGAAGCGCAGCTCGCCGATCGCGACGTCACCATCGAGCTGACCGACGAGTTGTCGAAATGGCTGATCGCCAATGGCTATGACGAGCTGATGGGCGCCCGGCCGATGGCGCGGGTGATCCAGGAGCACATCAAGAAGCCGCTCGCCGACGAAGTGCTGTTCGGGCGGCTGAAATCGGGCGGCCATGTGCGGGTTGTCGTCAAGACGGACGAGCACGGCAAGAGCGAGCTTGGTTTCGAATACCTGGACGGCCCGGTGACGCCGCGGCCCGAAAAGCTGCCCGAACCGCGCCGCGCCAAGAAGCGCCGCGCGTCGCCACGGCGGAAGCCGCCGGGCGGCGGTCCTGGCGGCAATTCGCCGCCGCGCCGCGGCTCAGTGCCGAAGGTGCCGCTAGTGAAGGTCTAGGAAGTCCGTTACTGCGCCGGGCGCCGGCGCAGTTCGTAAGCAAACCATACCGCAAGCACGGGAAATGCGACCGCGGTGCCGAGGAAAATCGGCACCGCGCCGGCGCGATCGATGACGAGCGCGCCGATCGCAACGCCCGCCGTCTGCCCAAGGTAAAGCGCGGAAGAGAAGATCGAGACAGCGGTGCCGCGCGCCTGTGGCGTCATTTGCGTGGCTACGGTCTGCAAGGTGTTGTGGAACATGTAGAAGCCCAGCCCGATCGCGGTGACCGCGATCGGCGCGAGCCACCACACCGACTGAAACGCCAGTACGACGTAAGCGGCGGTGATGACCAATCCGCCGGCGATGGGGAGAGCGATCTGTCCTATCCGGTTCACGAACAACCGCACCAAACCGGCGTAGATCAGCCCGCCGACGCCGAAGAACGCGACCGTGATGCCAATCAGTGTGTAGCTGAGGCCAAAGCGAAGGTGCAGGCTCGCCCCGATATAGGCGAACGCGCCCCACGCCAGTCCGCCTTCGACGAACCCGACAGCGATGATGATGCGTGCAAACGGATTGGATAGGACCGCGGAGTAGTTGCCGACGAAGCTTCGGGAGTTGACCGATTTGCCCGATGCGCGGGTCTGCGGATTGATGATGAGTTCGAATACGAGACCCGCCGCCGCGATCGCGAACATGCCACCGAGTGCGAAGAAAACGTTGCGCCAGCCGAATAGATCGCCGAGCACGCCGCCCGCGGCTTGCCCGAACAGCTGGCCGAAAATGTAGCCCGATGCGTAGCGCGCCAGGATCGGCTGCAGGCGATCGTGCGGCGTCACGTCGCCGAGATACGCCATCGAAACCGGGATCACCCAGCCGGCCGCTGCGCCGGTCGCGAGCCGCGCAAGGGCGAGTTGCGGCAGGGTCGATACTGTGCCGCAGAGTGCGACCAGGACGGAGGCAAGCACGCTGATGATGGCGACCGTGCGATATTTCCCGAAGCGATCGGCCACCGGCCCGACCACGAACTGAATCGTCCCGTGGGTGATGGCGTAAGCTGTGACCACGATGGCGGCGACGCCCACGGTGGTCTGAAAATCGGTTGCGATTTGCGGCAGCAGCGAATCGGTGACGCGCACCTGCGCCTGGGCGGCAAAGCCAGCCGCCGCCAGCAGCAGGATCGAGCGGGTCGGGATTTTTTGCGCCGAAGCGGGCGGGGCGTTGAGCGGGGACAGCACGGCGCGGGTTAACTCTAAGGTCAAGCGGTTGTGCCAAAGCGGCGCAGGAACAGCGGCGTTGACAGTGCACGCGGCGCGGGTTTCTTAGGCCACCGCCGCGGCCGCGGATACCCGCTTTCTGGAATGACCGTGTTGCAGTTAAGCGCTGCCGCGCGGCGGAAACAGTACGATGACGATTGATAAGACCTATCAGCCCGCTGCCGTCGAAGGCCGCATTTACGCCGCCTGGGAGGCGGCCGGCGCCTTCCGCGCCGGGCGGCCCGAGCGCGCCAAAGCCGCGCCTTACTGCATCGTCATTCCGCCGCCCAATGTGACCGGCTCGCTGCACATGGGGCATGCGCTCAACAACACCCTGCAGGACATTCTCTGCCGCTTTGAGCGGATGCGCGGCAAGGACGTGCTCTGGCAGCCCGGAACCGATCACGCCGGCATTGCCACCCAGGCCGTGGTTGAACGGCAATTGATGGAGCGCCAAGAGCCCGGCAGCCGCGAAATGGGGCGCGAGGCGTTCATCAAGCGCGTGTGGGAATGGAAGGCGGAGTCGGGCGGCGCGATCATCGGGCAGCTGAAACAACTCGGCGCCTCTTGCGATTGGTCGCGCGAGCGCTTCACCATGGACGAAGGCCTCTCGCGCGCGGTGGCGAAAGTGTTCGTGGAACTCTATCGCTCCGGCCTGATCTACAAAGACAAGCGTCTCGTCAACTGGGACCCGAAGCTCAAGACAGCCATCTCCGACCTTGAAGTGCAGCAGGTCGAGACCAAGGGCTCGCTCTGGTACATCAAATATCCGATCGAAGGCAGCGACGAGTTTATCGTGGTGGCGACGACGCGGCCGGAAACCATGCTCGGCGATACAGCTGTTGCCGTGCATCCCGAGAATGAGCGCCTCAAGCATCTGATAGGCAAGATGGCGATCCTGCCGCTTGTCGGCCGTCGTATTCCAATCATCGGCGATGAATACGCCGACCCGGAAAAAGGCTCCGGCGCGGTAAAGATCACGCCGGCGCACGACTTCAATGATTTTGAAGTCGGCAAGCGGCACCGCCTGCCGCTCGTCAATGTGCTGACGCCTTCAGCCAAGATTTGGATCGATACTAACAATGCATTTTGGGAAAATACTAAGTTCGCTCAAGAATACGGGGGCGCGGACGAAGTTGTTGACGCCATCGGTGGATACCCACAGGGCGCGGATGAATATGTTAAATACAAAGTCGATGATCCAGTTCTAGACCGTCTAAGAAACCTTGACGGTTTAGATCGTTTTGTTGCTCGGAAAAACATTGTTGAATTGATTGAAGCCGATGGCCTTCTTGAGAAAATCGAACCGACGACACATGCGGTACCGCACGGCGATCGCTCGGCTGCTATTATTGAGCCGTATCTGACGGACCAGTGGTACGTCGACGCCAGCACGCTGGCCCAGCCGGCTATCGAGGCGGTGCGCTCGGGGCGCACCGTGTTCGTACCCACACAATGGGAAGCAACGTTCTTCAATTGGATGGAGCATATTCAGCCTTGGTGCATATCCCGACAAATCTGGTGGGGGCACCAGATACCTGTTTGGTATGGACCAGAGGGCGGCCTGTTTTGTGAATTAACCGAGGAGGAGGCGGTAGCGGCAGCTCGTCACCAATACGGCAAACCGATCGAAGTATTGTCGCGGCGCGAGGCGGAAACAAAGTGGATAATGGAATCCACGTTTCCTAACGGCGCCAGCCAGTCAAAATTCAAGGGTGCGACAGTGCCGCTGTGGCGCGACGAAGACGTCCTCGACACCTGGTTCTCCTCGGCGCTGTGGCCGTTCTCGACGCTGGGCTGGCCCGACGAAACGCCGGACCTGAAGCGCTATTACCCGACCAGCGTCTTGGTCACCGGCTTCGACATCATCTTCTTCTGGGTCGCCCGCATGATGATGATGGGGCTGCACTTCATGAAAGAGGTGCCGTTTCCGACCGTCTACATCCACGCCCTGGTACGCGACGCCACTGGCGCCAAGATGTCGAAGTCGAAAGGCAACGTCATCGACCCGCTGGCGCTGATCGACGAATACGGCGCCGACGCGTTGCGCTTCACGCTCGCCGCCATGGCGGCGCAGGGGCGCGATATCAAGCTCTCGTCAGAACGCGTCGCCGGCTATCGCAATTTCGCAACCAAACTCTGGAACGCCGCTCGCTTCGCCGAGATGAACGGCTGCGCGCACGATCCGGATTTCGATCCTCACCACGCCAAAGAGACGCTCAACCGCTGGATCGCCCACGAGGCCGCAAATGCCGGACGGGAAGTCACCGCGGCGCTGGAAGCCTACAAGTTCAACGAAGCGGCAAACGCCATGTACCGCTTTGTGTGGAACACTTATTGCGACTGGTATCTCGAACTGATCAAGCCGGTGCTGACCGGTCCAGATGGCGCGGCCAAGAGCGAGACCCGAGCGGCGGCCTCATGGGCGCTCGACGAAATCCTGAAATTGCTCCATCCGTTCATGCCGTTCATCACCGAAGAACTGTGGCGCGTCACCGCGGACAAGGGTGCCCCTCGCAATCACATGCTGGCGCTCGATGCATGGCCCGCGCACGATGCGTTTGATGATACCGGGGCGGAGGCCGAGATCGGCTGGGTGATTGATCTCATCACTTCCATTCGCTCTGTTCGTGCGGAAATGAACATCCCGCCAGTTACGCTCCTGCCGCTGGTGTTGTCCGGTGCTGCGGCAGAAACGCGCGCGCGAGCCACCCGCTGGTCGGAATTCGTACAACGCCTCGCGCGCGTTGCGGATATCACCTTTGCCGATGCAGCGCCGCAAGGCGCGGTGCAGCTTGTTGTGCGAGGAGAAGTCGCCGCTCTGCCGCTCAAAGGTGTAATTGATCTCGCTGCCGAAGGTGCCCGACTCGCCAAGGAAATGGCCAAGGCCGACGCGGACATCGCCCGGGTCGACGCCAAGCTCGGGAATCCCAATTTCGTGGCGCGCGCGCCGGAAGATGTGGTCGAAGAAGAGAAGGAAAAGCGCGACGAGGCTCAGGCACGCAAGGCCAAGATCGCCGAAGCGCTGGAGCGGCTCCAAGGCGCCGCTTAGTGTATTACTGCGACACAGGGAGGTTCGCACATGCTCGATCTGAACAACCGGCCTGGCGGCCCGAATCTGATCGTCACGGCCAAGACCGCGCACAAGGTGCATTTTCTCGACGCCGAGACGCTGACGCTTTCGAAGACCATCGACATGCCGGGCTCGACGCATGAACTCGCCCTTTCAGCCGACGGGCGAACCGCTTACGGCTCTGTCTACGGCGATGGAATTTTCATCAAACGCGTGAACCCGGACCGGCGCATTGTGGTCATCGACCTGCCGTCGCAATCGCTGACCCGCGTCATCGACCTCGGCGCCATCTACGCACCGCACGGCGTCATGATGGACGAGAACGGCGCGGTGTGGTGCTCGGGTGAGCTTGGCAATGCCGTGCTGGTGATTGATCCCGCAACCGACAAGGTGCAGCGGCTCGACGTCGGCAACACCGCTCATTGGGTCGCAATCAGCCACGTGACCGGCAAGGTGTTTGTTTCGGTCAAAAGCGACGAGATCGTCGTGGTCGATGTCGCCCGCCGCGCGGTGATCGATCGGATCAAGGTGCCGCAGATCACCGAAGGGCTCGCCATTTCGCCCGACGGCGCCACGCTTTATGTGTGTGCGCAAACGGCGCCCGAATTTTACGTGATCGATGCGAAGACCCACGCCGTCAAGCAAACCGTTGCGATCGACGAAGTAAATCCGATCAACCCGCAGATGCGGCGCGTGCGCGTGTCGCCGGACAATCGTTATGTCGTGGTCTCCTCCAACAAGGGCGAGCACGCCGCGATTTACGCAGCCGACGGGCTTAAGCGGATCGCGTCATTCCCGACCAAAAAGAGCCCGATGGGCTTCGGCTTCGCGCCCGACGGCGAGCACGCCTATGTGTGCTGCCATGACGACGCGGTGGTGTTCGAGTTCGAGCTCAAGACCGGCCAAATCAAGCGGACTTTCCCGACCGAGGCCGGTTGCGAATTCATCGTCGCGTATCACTGACGGTCGTTGTGCGGATTTTCCTTGCTGGAGCGAGCGGCGCGATCGGACAGCGGCTGGTGCCGTTGTTGCTGGGCGGCGGGCACGCTGTTGTCGGCACGACGCGATCCCCAGACAAAGCCGCAGCGCTGAAGGCGGCCGGCGTTGAACCGGTCGTCGTTGACGTTTTCGATCGCGCCGCCGTGCTGGCCGCCGTTGTCCGGGCGCGGCCGGAGGTGGTCATTCATCAGCTCACCGATCTTCCGGACGTGATCGATCCGGCACAGCTCGCCGATTGGCTGATGCGCAACGCCCGCCTGCGGATCGAAGGCACCGCCAATCTGGTCGCCGCCGCGCAGGCCGCCGGCGCCCGCAGGCTGATCGCGCAGAGCATTGCGTTCGCCTATGCCGCCGGTCCTGAGCCGCACAGCGAGGACGATCCGTTCGCACCCGCAGAGGGCGATGCGCCTGGCGTGACCAGCGTCCGCGGCGTGCGTGCCCTGGAAGACGCGGTCCTTAACACCCCCGGCATCGCCGGCATTGTCCTGCGCTACGGACGGCTTTACGGACCGGGGACCTGGAACACCCCTAACGCGCGGGCGCCGCTGCACGTCGATGCTGCCGCCCAAGCTGCACTCCTGGCCGTCACGCGGGGATCGCCCGGCATTTACAACATCGCCGAGGACGACGGCACGGTGAGGATCGACAAAGCGCGGCAAGAATTGGGGTTCGATCTGGCGTTTAGGCTCGAATAGCTATGTGCTGCGTTTGCGTTTCGCTTCGACGTAACTGCGAAGCACGGCGCCCATCCGCGACTGATAGCCTTTGCCGGTGCGCTTGAACCAGTCAATGACATCGGGATCGAGACGCAGCGTAATCTGCTGCTTGGCCTCCGGCACCCACACCGTTGCATTATCCCAAAAGCCGGGCGGAATGATACCGGCGTCCGGATCGGCGGCAGCGCGGCGTTCGGCTTCCTCGTCGCTCATCTCGATCAGCTTGCGATTCAGCGGCTTTACCGGAATCTCGGGGAGGCTATAGCGGACGATCCGCGAGCGCTTTCGTGTAGTTTTCCCGCTCATGCTGTGATGCCTTCCAAGCCGAAATGATCCGAATGTTTTCGCCACGCAGAGTGTAGATCACGTTGAGAATGACACCGTTGCCGTCGCGCCCGAGCGCGACGAAGCGTTCTTCGCCGTAGTCGCGTCGCGTGTCGGCGCGTCGAATAGAGAAACCTCGGAATATCGAGGCCGCTTCCTCGAAACTTACGGCGTGCTTGTAAACATTCGCGCGCGCCTTGGCCGTGTCCCATTCAAATTCCATTTAAATGTAACTACAAAACGTAGTTCCCGCAAGCCGTCGATTATCTCGCGGGTGTCGGGCCGTCTGCCTGTGGAAAAGGCTTGCTGAGAAAGCGCGAGCCATTCAGGCCGTAACGCCATGGCAGGGCGATGGCTTTGGTGATGCCGATCCGCACGCCGGCCACCACGTCCACCGACTCTGAGCGGGCAAAAAGCTCGAACGGCGGCTTGTCGAGTGCCAGACCGTATTGGGCGTCTGTGATGCCAAGCGCCTCGCAAAGCCGCCCCGGCCCCGCGCAGAGGAGCCGCTCATCGCGCACGCCGCGCCGCCTCCGCATAACCGGAAGTCCGACTGTCGGCTCCAAAGCCCGGATCAAGACTGCGCTAGCCGAGCCTTTGGGCTCGCAGACGAGATTGAGGCACCAGTGAATGCCGTAGGAGCGATAAACGTAGGCGTAGCCCGGCGGGCCGAACATCACCGCGTTACGGCAGGTCGGCCCGCGATAACTGTGCGCTGCGGGGTCGGTGTGGTCATAGGCCTCGAGCTCGACGATCCGGCCGCCGACGCCGTTAAATAACAACGTCGCGCCAATCAGATCCGGCGCGACCTTGTGAACGCTTCGGCTGAAAAAGGATCGGGTCAGGCGGCGCGGCATGGCGCGCATGGTCGCAGGCATTGCCGCCTATGGTAAATGGCGCGTTTAAGATCGACGGATCTGGCCCTCATCCTGTGGCTCCGGCGCAACAGGCAGGGAACATTTGACCATGCCGCACTGCACGCGTGTAAAGCGCCGCTTTTTAGCCATAGGATTTTTCGACACGATGCGGGTCAGTCAGGGCTGGCGGTACAAAACGTTGCGGCGCTTTCGATTTTCAAGGCGGCTTTGCTCTTGAGATCGGAGGGGGGCGAGGGGGCCTGTAGGCCCACAAGTGTTCGATGGATGCCAAGACCAATCTGAAATCGAGGTTGCCGAGCCGGCACGCGACGGAAGGCCCAGAGCGAGCGCCGCACCGAGCGTTCTATTATGCGATGGGTTTGAGCAAAGAGGAGATCCATCAGCCCTTTGTCGGCGTCGCGACTTGCTGGAACGAAGCCGCCCCATGCAACATCGCGCTGATGCGGCAAGCCCAGGCTGTGAAGCGGGGCGTTGCCGCAGTCGGCGGTACGCCGCGCGAGTTTTGTACCATCACGGTTACCGACGGCATCGCCATGGGGCACGGCGGCATGAAGGCCTCGCTGCCTTCGCGCGAAGTGATAGCCAACTCCATCGAGCTGACCATCCGCGGCCACTCGTACGACGCGATCGTCGGTGTCGCCGGCTGCGACAAGTCCCAGCCGGGCATGATGATGGCAATGTGCCGGCTCAACGTGCCCTCGATCTTTATTTACGGCGGCTCGATCCTACCCGGCACCTTCAAGGGTCAGCCGGTTACCATTCAGGACGTTTACGAGGCCGTCGGCAAACATTCGGTCGGCGCCATGTCGGACGCCGATCTGGAGACGCTCGAGCAGAATGCCTGTCCCTCGGCCGGTGCCTGCGGCGCGCAATTTACCGCCAACACCATGGCGACCGTGTCCGAAGCGATTGGGCTTGCGCTGCCCTATTCGTCGGGAGCGCCCGCGCCGTACGAGATGCGTGACAAATTCTGCATGCTGGCGGGCGAGATGATCATGGACCTGATCGTCAAGAATATCCGCCCGCGCGATATCGTGACCCGCAAGGCGCTGGAGAATGCCGCGGCGGTTGTCGCCGCCACCGGCGGCTCGACCAACGCGGCGTTGCACCTGCCGGCGATCGCGCATGAGTGCGGCGTCGAGTTCGATCTGTTCGACGTCGCTGAAGTCTTCAAAAAGACACCGTACATCGCGGATTTGAAACCGGGCGGCCGTTATGTCGCCAAAGACATGTTCGAAGCTGGCGGTGTGCCGCTGTTGATGAAGACGCTGCTCGACCATGGCTTCCTCCATGGCGAGTGCATGACCGTCACCGGCCGCACCATCGCCGAGAATCTCAAGTCCGTGAAGTGGAATAAAGATCAGGACGTCGTCCATCCGGCCGACAAGCCGATGCTCCCCACCGGTGGCGTCGTCGGTCTCAAAGGTAACCTCGCGCCGGACGGCGCGATTGTTAAGGTTGCCGGGATGGCGCGCTTGCATTTTTCCGGACCGGCGCGCTGTTTCGATGGCGAGGAAGCCTGTTTCGAGGCGGTGAAGAACAAGAAGTACAAAGAAGGCGACGTGCTGGTCATTCGCTACGAAGGCCCCAGGGGTGGTCCCGGCATGCGCGAGATGCTGTCGACGACGGCCGCGCTCTACGGTCAGGGCATGGGCGACAAAGTTGCTCTTATCACCGACGGCCGCTTCTCCGGCGCCACGCGAGGTTTCTGTGTCGGCCACGTCGGGCCAGAAGCGGCGGTCGGCGGGCCGATCGCGTTGCTGCGTGACGGTGACATCATCGAACTCGACGCCGAGAACGCGATCCTAGACGTCAAGCTGACGAAGAGCGAGCTCGAACGCCGTGCCCGCGAGTGGAAGCCGCGCGCGGACGAATTCACCTCCGGTTACTTGTGGAAATACGCCCAGCAGGTTGGGCCGGCGCGTCACGGCGCCGTCACCCATCCAGGCGGGTCTGTTGAGAAAGCGTGCTATGCGGACATCTGACAAACTTTCGCATGTCGCAACACGCGGCTTGCTGGCCGCGGCGATTTGTGGGCTTGGGCTTGCCGCCGGACCGGCCTTTGCCTTCGACGGAACGACCACACCCAGCACAGCGTTGCTCACGCCGAACGATGGATTGCGTACCCCGGGCGCACTGCCTGAGGGCGGCGAAAAAGCCAGAGCGCTGACGGCGCTTCAGTATGCGGCCGACCAGGGACATATTGCTGCCCAATGGAAAGTTGGCCGCATGTATGCTGCCGGTGATGGCGTTCCCCGGGACGACCAGCGCGCCTTCGCTTACTTCAGCCAGATCGCCAACACCCATCCGGACGAGACACCGGGCACCGCGCAGGCGCGGATTGTCGCCAATGCGTTCGTCGCGCTCGGGCATTACTATCTGACGGGCATTCCCAATTCGACGGTCGTGCAGGATGCGGCCCGGGCCCGCGAACTGTTCGCCTACGCCGCATCGTATTTCGGCGATGCCGATGCACAATACCAGCTTGGTCGCCTTTATCTCGACGGCACGCCAGGCGATCCGCACCAAGCGGCGCGCTGGCTCCTGCTCGCCGCAAGGAAGGGCGATTGCCGCGCCGAGGCGGTGCTGGGCGACATGCTGTTCCAAGGCTCGAAAGTGCCGCGGCAAGCTGCGCGCGGGCTGATGTGGCTCACGCTCAGCAAGGACTGCGCCGGCTCCGAGGAGCCTTGGGTTAAGCCGCTGTACGACGGCGCCTTCCATCGCGCGACCGACGACGAACGCGCCATGGCGCTGGTCTATCTCGAAGGCTGGCTTAGCGGCCGACGCGATTAGGCGCGCGGCACCGCGAGCGGCGGCTCACAGCGTATAGGCGGTTCGGAAGCCGCCCCAGTGCTTGCCGAACACACGGATTGGCGCATCGATTTCGCGCACCATCACGGTGACGCCGTTGCCCATGTCGCGCGGATAGATCTGAATAAGGTAGGGACGCACGTTGCGCGCGGAAGCGAGGCCGGCGCGATCGTCGAAGATCCGGCGATTGCGTGAGTTCGCGGTGTTCCAGGCCTTTTCGCCGGAGCGCTGGGCCAAGGAATACTTGCGGTTATGGACCGGCAAAAAGCCGTTTCGATCGACCGCAGCGCAAAATACCATCCGCGAGTCGCCCGCCAGCAGCGGCTCCTGTATTAGCGGCAAAGCGTTCTCCAGGGCTGCAAGGAACCGGGTGCGATATTGCTGCGGATCGGTGCCGTCGATCGGCGTGTAGTCGTTGTCGAATAAATCTTCGCGGCTCAGGCTTCCCCGTTCGATCAAACGCTCAAGCAGCCGCGAAATGTCGTTTGCAGCATCGACCGCACGTGAAATGATTTCGCGGTTCTCCTCGCGTATCGATGCGAGTTTGCGCTCGAGGTTGGCGCGCGCACTTGACCCTATTTCCGAAAATTCGAGATGCAATCCCAGCGGCGATTTGTTGGCGACGCGTATCCGTGTCGTGCCGATCTCGTCGATGGTCGCTTCCAGGATGGCACCCACGGCGACGGGCTCAGCATTGTCGACGCGAACAAGCGCGCCGCCTTCCGAAAGGTCGGCGGTTCGGCCGCGAATTGAACCGGCATCGGTCCGCAGCTCGGCGTTCAGTTCGCACGGCAGGCGGTCGTGCCGCCTACGATCCCCGGCCTCGCTCTGACGCAGGAATATCGTCATTCGCATCTTGAGCTTTTCGGCGAGCGCGATGACGCTTTTACCGTGCTGATCCACGGATTTCCCGTGGCTGGTGGCGCCGGTGGCGGCGCCGCGGATTTCGGATGCGCCTTCCGCGACGGCGCCGGTAAATCGCAGTGTTTCGGTGGCGCCGCGGGCAACGTTCGCCGTCGCGCCGCTCTGCTGTTCCACCGCCGATGCGACGTCGGCGAATAGCGGGTGGAGCGCCGTTATCACGTCCGCAATCCGTTGAACCGCTTCAAAGCAGACCGCGGCGTCGCCCTGAAGCGCATTGATCTTTTGCGCGATCTCTTCAGTCGCCTGCTGTGTCTCTTGCGAAAGTTTTTTCACTTCGGCAGCGACCACGGCGAAGCCGCGGCCGGCGTCGCCGGCACGAGCCGCTTCGATGGTGGCGTTGAGTGCCAGCAAGTTGGTCTGCCGCGCCACCGTGGAAATGAGGCTCAGGACATGGCTGATCTGGGTCGACGAGTTCTTGAGCCCTTCGACGCCGCGCCCTGCCAGTTCGGCCGATGCATTGGCCTCGCGGGTGAGATCGTCCGCGCTGCGCACCTGAAGGCCGATGTCCTCCGACGATCGCGCCAATTCTTCGATCGCTGCCGCCAATTGGGTCAGGTCGCGAGTGGCGATGCCCGATTGCTGGACCAAGCTGTCGGTTTTCTGCATGATTTTGCTGGTGGCAACCGCAGAATCTTCCGCTTCACGGCAGACCCGTTCACAGGCGCGATGGACCAGGCCGATCATGGCGCCCAGGTCCAACTCGAGAAGATCGATTGTTTCGAGGATGCCGCCGACTTGAGGCGTCTGCTTTATCTCGGCCGGGAGCGGTAACGGGTTCTGTGGTTCCGGCGAGGGACTAACATCTTCCCAGCGTTTTAGAGCAAGCCATCGCATTCGGAGCCGGAGGTTCGGTAGGCCGCGGCACTATCCGGCGCCATAGTGAAAATAGGGTTAAGTCAGGACGCCGGCCGCGGTTCTCGACGCACGGATACCCGGCTAATGGGGCCGTTCGATTGCCAGATCGACCCAAACCGGTACGTGATCGGAAGGCTTCTCCCAGCTCCTCACGTGGCGGTCGATTCCGAGTTCGGTTAGCCGATCGGCGGCTTCGGGCGACAGCAAGACGTGGTCGATGCGGATGCCATTGTTCTTCTGCCACGCACCCGCCTGGTAATCCCAGAACGTATAGAGTCCAGGCTCTTCGCTCGTGGCACGCACTGCGTCGGTCAGTCCGAGATTGATCAGCGACTGGAACGCCTGACGGGTCTGCGGCAGGAACAGCGCGTCGCCGCGCCAGGCTTCCGCATTGCGCGCGTCGGCAGCCGCCGGAATGACGTTGTAATCGCCGGCGAGGATCAGCGGCTCCTGGAGCAAAAGCCGTTCACGTGTGTAGCCAAAAAGCCGCTTCATCCAGCTGATCTTGTACGAATATTTCTCGGTGTCCGGCGGATTGCCGTTGGGCAGGTAAATGCTGGCGATGCGCATTGCGCCGTTCGCCGTCGACACCACCGCTTCGATGAAACGGGCATGATCGTCGGTGTGGTCGCCGGGCAGGCCGGTGGTCACCTCGTCGAACGGCAGCTTCGAGAGCAGGGCGACGCCGTTGAAGGTCTTTTGGCCGTGCACTGCGAGGTTATAGCCAAGCGTCTCGAACGGCTCGCGCGGGAAAGCGTCGTCAACGCATTTAGTCTCCTGCAGGCAGACAATGTCCGGCTGGCGCTCGGCGAGCCAGGCCAGCATTACATCGAGGCGCTGCTTGATCGAGTTGACGTTCCAGGTGGCGATGCGCACGGGCTGACGCCCCAGTTCGGCGAACCGATTAGAGGGCGAAGCTGGTGCCGCAGCCGCACGAGGCGGTGGCCTGGGGATTATGCACCTTGAACGCCGAGCCGATCAGGTCGTCGACGAAATCAATCTCGGATCCGGCCATGTAGTTGACCGAGACCGGATCGATCAGCACGGTGGCGCCGGCGCGCTCGATCACGATGTCGTCGTCCGCCTTGGCGCGGTCGGTGTCGAATTTGTACTGAAAGCCGGAGCAGCCGCCGCCCGCGACACTGACCCGCAGCATGGTGCCGGCGGGCTCGCGCCCCAGAATTTCGCCGATCTTGCGCGCCGCGCGCTCGGTAACCGTGATATTCGCCACTATCGTCTTCTCCGGCCGGGCAATAATGCCCATTTGCCACGGTATAATGACGATAGTTAAGTGCGGCCACGACGAAGGTCAATTGCGCAGCCCGGGCAGGCCGATGGCGATCGATGCGGCGACGATTCGCGCGTCCTATGCGTGCGATCCGGAACGAAGCCGGGGAAGGCTACATCCGGAGCCGGCGAGCAAGGGGAGGAGCGCCTTTCGTCGCGATTGCGATCGCATCATCCACTCGTCCGCCTTTCGCCGCCTCAAGCACAAGACTCAGGTCTTTGTGTTCGATGAAGGCGACCACTACCGCACGCGGCTCACCCACACGCTGGAAGTCGCGCAGGTGGCGCGCGCGCTCGCCCGCGCGCTTGGTCTCGACGAGGACTTAGCCGAGGCGCTGGCTCTCGCCCATGACCTCGGTCACCCGCCATTTGGACATGCCGGCGAGCGAGCGCTCGACGAATGTCTCTCCGCCTTCGGCGGCTTTGACCACAACGCGCAGACTTTGCGCGTGGTGACTGCGCTGGAGCGCAGGTACCCGAGCTTCGATGGGCTCAATCTGACTTGGGAAACTCTCGAAGGTCTGGTCAAACATAACGGTCCGCTGACCGACCGCGGCGGCAAGCCAGTCGGACGTTATTGCGCACACGGCATTCCCAAGACCATTTCGGACTACACGCAACGGCAGGATCTCCAGCTATGGAGCCTCCCGAGCGCCGAGGCGCAAGTCGCCGCGATCGCAGACGATATCGCTTATGACGCGCACGACATCGACGACGGTTTGCGTGCCGACCTGTTCAGCCTCGACGACATTGCCGCGGTGGCGTTGCCGGGCACGATCATCGTCGACATTCGCGCGGCCTTTCCCACGCTCGATTCAGCTCGTCGCGTGCACGAATTCATCCGGCGGCTGATCGGCCTCCTCATCGAGGATGTCACCGCCGAAACGCACCGCCGCGTCGCGGCGCTGGCCCCGCGCTCAGCCGACGACGTGCGGCAGGCGCCGTCAGGCGTCGCCGGATTCTCGGCGGCGATGGCGGAGGCCGAAGGCGCCATCAAGGAGTTTCTCAGGACCCGCATGTACCGTCATGAGCGCGTGCAGCGGGTGATGCGTGAAGCGGCTCACGTGGTGAGAAACCTGTTCGCCCGCTATAGCGCTCACCCCGACGACCTGCCGCCGGAATGGCGGGAAGGGCTCGCCGGCTGCCACGAGGCCGCGCGCGTCCGTCACATCGCCGACTTTATTGCTGGCATGACCGACCGCTACGCGCTTGCCGAGCACGCTCGGCTTTTTGACTCGACGCCGGAATTGCGTTAGGCGCGCGACGCTCCCCACTGGCGTTCCAGCTGTTTATTAATGATCGCGCACAACATCTTCGCCGAAATGCTCGACCGCATTCGCCGCGTAAGCGACGAATTGATTGCGGCGCGCGTTCTGCCGGCCGGCATCGATCTGTCGCGGGTAACGATGGAGCCGCCGCGTGACGCCGCGCATGGCGACATGGCGACCAACGCCGCGATGGTGCTGGCAAAGGACGCCGGCAAGAAGCCGCGCGAGCTTGCCGAAGCATTGGCCGAAAAGTTGCGCGCGGATGAACTGGTCGCCAAAGTCGATATTGCCGGGCCGGGTTTCATCAACCTCACGCTCAAACCGTCCGCCTGGATCACGACGCTGCGCGGCGCCGTGGAATTGGGCGCGCAATTCGGCAAGCGTGACATTGGTGCCGGCGCGCCGATCAATGTGGAATATGTTTCGGCAAATCCTACCGGGCCGATGCACGTCGGCCACTGCCGCGGCGCCGTCTTTGGTGACGCGCTGGCAAATCTGCTCGCCTTCACCGGCTTCAAGGTCACGCGCGAATACTATGTCAACGACGCGGGCGCTCAGGTTGATCAGCTCGCTCGCTCGGCGTATCTGCGTTATCGCGAAGCCCTCGGTGAAGACGTCGGCGCAATACCCGAAGGGCTCTATCCCGGCGACTATCTGAAGCCGGTGGGAGTGGCGCTCGCGGCCGAATACGGGGATGCGCTGACCAAAAAGACGGAAGCCGATTGGCTGCCGGACGTGCGCGAAAAAGCGATCGAGATGATGATGGCGTCGGTACGCGCCGATCTGGCCGCCCTCAACATCGAGTTCGATGTTTTTTATTCCGAACGGTCACTGATCGAAGGCGGTGTCGATCTGGTAGCGGCAACGATCGATTGGTTGCGGGCGCGCGACTATGTCTACGAAGGCCGCCTGCCACCGCCAAAGGGCGCTCTGCCGGAGGATTGGGAGGACCGCGAACAGACGCTGTTCCGCTCGACCGCGTTCGGCGACGACATCGATCGGCCGCTGAAAAAATCCGATGGCTCGTACACCTATTTCGCCTCCGACATCGCCTACCACCGCAGCAAACTCGAGCGCGGCTTTCGTACCCTGATCGATGTCTGGGGCGCCGACCACGGCGGCTACATCAAGCGCATGCAGGCGGCGGTGGCCGCGCTGAGCGATCGCAAGGCCGAGCTTGACGTGAAGCTCGTGCAACTTGTGAAGCTCCTGCGCGCCGGCGAGCCGGTCAAAATGTCGAAGCGGGCAGGCGAGTTCGTCACGCTTCGCGAAGTCGTCGATGAGGTCGGGCGCGACGCCGTCCGCTTCATGATGCTGTTTCGCAAGAACGACGCGGCGCTCGATTTCGACCTTGCCAAGGTGATCGAGCAGTCCCGCGACAACCCGGTCTTTTATGTCCAGTACGGTCACGCTCGCGGCCAGTCGGTGTTTCGTAACGCCCGCGAAGCGTTTCCCGATTTGCCTCCGGATATGATTAATTTGCTCGAGGCAGCGAATCTCGATCGGCTCTCAGACCCGGCGGAACTCGCACTGATGCGGCAAATTGCGCTTTATCCGCGGGTGGTCGAGGGGGCAGCAGTAGCGCACGAGCCGCATCGAATAGCCTTCTATTTGTATGATTTAGCCAGCGAGTTTCACTCTCTTTGGACGCTCGGCAATGCATCGCCACATTTACGCTTCATTATCCAGAATGATCGAGAACTGACCCTGGCCCGGTTGGTACTCATACAGGGCGTGGTCACGGTTCTCGCGTCGGGGCTTGCCTTGCTTGGTGTCGCGGCGCCGAATGAAATGCGGTAATTCCCTTTGTTGCCACTTGGGACGCGGCAACAGCCGCCGGGAAAGCTGATCGAGATCATTAACGCCTGAACGAGGCGAGTTCGATGGCTGACGATAATTTCCGCTCTAATTCTAATAGCCGCCGCAAAAGCTGGCCGCGCGGCGAAGGCGCGCGCGACGGCGGCCATGACCCGCTCGCCGAATTGGCTCAACTCATCGGTCAGGGCGATCCCTATGCCGAGCGCAGCGCGCGGCGTTCGGCTGATGAAGCAGCCCCCGGCTTCGATTGGGCAGCCAACGAAGATTACGCTGATGAGGGCGGTCATGCGGAAGAGCGTGACGCGCCGCCGCCGCTTCCGCCGGCTTCCTATTCCACTTATTCCAATGACGAGCAGGATTACGCGGACGAGCCCCCGACTGGCGGTCGCTATTTTTCCGGCTCGGCCGGGAAGTTCAATGGTTTCGGCGGTGATGTCGGTCCATACGAACCGGACCAGCAGGCGCCGGTCTCATCCTCCCGCCAACTGCCGGCATTTATATCGGCCGCGCCGGTCGGCCCTTACGAGGCCGAAGAACCGGACCGCGCGCAAGAGGCCGGCGAAGACTATGGCGACTATGCCGAAGAGTATTACGACGAGCCGGCCAGGCCTCGCCGGCGCGGCTTGGTCGTGATGATGGCGGTGCTTGGTCTAGTGATTGTCGGGACCGCCGGCGCGTTCGCCTATCGCAACATGTTCGGCGGCGCTGTGTTCGCGGGCCTTCCGCCGATCATCAAAGCGAGCATCACCCCGAACAAAATCCTGCCGAAGAACGGTGACGCCCAAGCCGACAATTCCGCTCAATCCGGCACATCGGCTCAAGCCAATTCGGACAAGCTCGTCTCGCACGAAGAGCAGCCGGTCAATATGGAGCCGCCGAAAGTCGGCTCTCGGGTGGTTGCGACCATTCCGATTGGCGCCGGGCAAATGCCGCCTCCGCTAGTTACGCCTGCACCGGCTGCCCCTGAGGGCTCCGCGCCGTCATACAGCACAGCATCAGCCGGCACGGCGTTGGTGCCGCCGCCCGACGGCGGTCAACCTGCGCCGTCGCCAATGCCGACGACAGCAGCAGCCCCACCGGCCGCTCCGGCGCCGGCAGCAGCTCCGTCCGAGCCCAAAAAGGTTCACACAGTCCTCATCCACGCCGACCAGTCCGGTGCCACGGCTGCGCAGCCCGCGGCGCTAGCACCTGCGGCCGCGCCCGCCCCGCGTAGCACACGCTCTGCAGCAGCCAAGGCGAGTGCATCTGCTGCTTCGGCTCCGGTCGGCGCCGATGCTCCATTGTCGATCATGCCCGGTGCCGACGGCGAGGCAGCCGCTCCGGCGGCGCGCTCGCGTGTGGCAGCTGCTACGGCGGCACCGGTCGCTCTAGCCAGCGCCGAGCCCGGCCGGGCTGCGCCGGCGGCGAGTGCGCGTTCGGGCGGATACGCCGTGCAAGTCACTTCGCAGCACAGCGAGGCTGATGCCAAAGCGAGCTTCAAGCAGCTGCGGGCAAAGTTCCCCAACCAACTCAGCGGCCGCGAGCCGATCATTCGCCGTGCCGATCTCGGCGCCAAGGGGGTCTATTACCGCGCCATGGTCGGTCCATTCGCCTCAATGGAACAGGCGGCCGGTGTTTGCAGTAGTCTCAAAGCAGCCGGCGGTAACTGTCTGGTCCAGCGCAACTAACGGGTCGCGCTTGACCGATTTGCCGCGCGCGGGCTAAGCGGCGGCGATGCGTGCGCTTATCGCCGGCATTTCCGGACCTGCGCTGACCGGCGAGGAGCGAGCTTTTCTCCGGGAGGCAGCGCCGTGGGGCATTATTTTGTTTCGCCGCAATGTCGAGAGCCCGAAAGCGCTGCGGACCCTCGTCGAAGATCTCCGGACGACTCTCGGCCGCGCCGCCCCTGTGCTGATCGACCAGGAAGGCGGTCGTGTGCAGCGCCTCGGTCCACCGCACTGGCCGGCTTATCCGCCCGGTGCTGCCTACGGCGCGATTTACGATCGCGACCGGGAAGCCGGCCTCTCTGCCGCGCATTTGGGAGCGCGGCTCATCGCTGCCGATCTTGCGGGACTAGGCATCGATGTTGACTGTCTGCCCATCGCAGATGTCCCCGTCGCCGGCGCCGATCCGGTGGTGGGCGACCGTGCCTACGGTAATGATCCCGCCAAGGTCGCCGCCATTGCCGGCGCCATCGCGGCAGGGCTGGCGGAAGGGGGCGTACTGCCGGTCCTCAAGCACATTCCCGGCCATGGCCGCGCAACCGCCGACAGCCACCGGAAGCTGCCGGTCGTCAGCGCCAGCCGCGCCGAACTTGAGGCGACAGATTTTGCCGCTTTTCGTCCGCTGGTGGCGCTGCCGCTGGCGATGACCGCGCATGTTGTGTTTACAGCGATCGACCCAGTCGCGCCGGCCACGATTTCGGCAACTATAGTGCGCGATGTGATTCGTGATTCCATCGGCTACCAAGGCCTCTTGATGACCGACGATATTTCCATGGGTGCCCTGTCGGGCTCGGTCGGCGAGCGCACCCGCGCCGCCATCGCCGCCGGCTGCGACGTGGTGCTTCACTGCAACGGCGATATGCCGGAAATGCTCGCTGTTGCAGCGGAGGCGCCGGTGCTCGCTGGCGAAGCGTCACGCCGCGCCGCGGCGGCGCTGGCGATGAGGAAACCGGCAGCACCGATCGATCTTGTTGCCGGCCGCGCCGAGTTCCTTCGGCTCATGACCGGCGCGTGGCAGCCCGCGCAGGGGTACGCATGAGCGCCGAAAATCCGCAATTCGTGACTGACTTCTCGGAGCGGGCTACGGACGAGCCCGCGTTGATGATCGATGTTGAAGGTTTCGAAGGGCCGCTCGATTTGCTCCTCACGCTGGCGCGCCAGCAAAAAGTCGATCTTGCCAAGATATCGATCTTGGCGCTCGCCGATCAGTACCTCGCTTTCATCGAAGCGGCGCGCAAACTGCGGCTCGAGATCGCCGCCGATTATCTGGTGATGGCGGCGTGGCTCGCTTACCTGAAATCGCGGCTGCTGCTGCCCGAACAACACGAGCCCGACGGTCTCAGTGCCGAGGACATGGCGACCGCACTGGCGCTGCGGCTGCGGCGGCTCGAAGCGATCCGGCAAGTGGCCGAGCAATTGCTCAACCGGCCGCAGCTTGGCCGCGAGGTGTTTCAGCGCGGCCAGCCGGAGCCGATCGCGGAAATCAAGCGGCCGGAATGGACCGCAACGCTTTACGATCTGCTTTCAGCCTATGCCGGGCAGCGGCAGAAGCAGGCGCGGGCTTTTGTGCGCGTGCCTAAGCGCACAGTCTGGTCGCTCGCCGAGGCGCGTGAAGCTATTGAGCGGTTGATCGGCCGCGCGACCGACTGGTGCGTCCTCGACGAGTATTTGATCGCCTATGTGGTCGAGCCGTCATTAGCCGCAACGGTGCGCGCCTCGAGCTTTGCGGCAATGCTCGAACTGGTGCGCGAGGGCCGCCTCGAAGTACATCAGCACGAGGCTTTTGCTCCGCTTTACGTCCGTAAGCGGCCGGACGCGGACAACGGCGGCGCTGCGGTAGTTGAGTCCGGGAATGCTTGACGTGGAGGCTGGGATGATTTCGAACGTGGCGGAGATGCGCGTGATTGTTGGCGACAAGGATGCAAACGAACGGGCCGAGGAATTGCGCATCCTGGAAGCTTTGCTGTTTGCCGCTGACGAACCTCTCGACGAGAAGACTTTGGCGGCGAGGCTGCCGGCCGGCGCCGACGTGCGCGTGCTGCTGCAGCAGTTGCAAAACGAATATGCGCTGCGCGGCGTGAACATTGTGCGCGTCGGCGGCAAATGGTCGCTGCGCACCGCGGGCGATCTTGCTTGGCTCTTGACGCGCGAAACCGTCGTCACCAAGAAACTCTCGCGAGCCGCGATCGAAACGTTGGCGATTGTCGCCTATCACCAGCCGGTGACGCGGGCCGAAATCGAGGATATTCGCGGCGTCTCCACCTCGAAGGGAACGCTCGATGTGCTTCTGGAAACCGGCTGGATACGTCTGCGTGGCCGCCGCAAGGCGCCCGGCCGGCCGGTGACCTACGGCACCACCGAGGCCTTCATGTCGCATTTCGGGCTCGACGCAATTACCGATCTGCCGGGCCTTGATGAGCTTAAGGGCGCGGGTCTCGTCGAAAAGGCGATCCCGGCCGGCTTTACCATACCGATACCGTCCGACGATCCGGGGTTACGCGACGATGAAGACCCGCTGGAACCTGGCGACCTCGATTTGGGGCTGGCGCCGCCGCCGGAGCGTACCGAAAGCTGAGCTTTCGCCTGTCACTTCGGGGTGAAGCGCCTGCGGCTTAACGGCATTTTCCGTTATGCTTGTTTTTGCCCCCACTCGCGCTTAGTTTCTGGCTAAAATCGGCGTCTTACGCGAGCGCAGGCGTATCCCGCGCACGGAGGATTTTATGGGGTCTTTGAGCATCTGGCACTGGATGATCGTCCTCGTCGTGGGGCTTTTGCTCTTCGGCGGGCGCGGCAAGATTTCCGACCTGATGGGTGATGTCGCCAAGGGCATCAAGTCGTTCAAGAAAGGCATGGCCGAGGAAGAAGCCGACGCCGGCAAGTCCGACGCCCCGATCAAGTCGATCGACCACCAGGCCGAAGCGGTCAAACCGCGGGCCGAGGCTGGCACCAAGGTGTCCTGACGGGTCCTTTGCGGCTGGTTCCCGGCGGATAAATCTGGCCGGCGGTTGACGCGCGGAATGGGCGGTTGAGCCGGCCGGGAGTTTCCATGTTCGACATCTCTTGGACCGAGTTCCTGCTCATCGGCGTCGTGGCGCTGATCGTCATCGGGCCGAAGGAACTGCCCGCGGTCATGCGCACCATGGGGCAATGGACGCGCAAGGTCCGCAGCATGGCGGCGGATTTTCAGGGCCAGTTCCAGGAGGCGATGCGCGAAGCCGAAATGGCCGACCTGAAAAAGCAGGTCGACGACATCGC
Source organism: uncultured Alphaproteobacteria bacterium (assembly GCA_963844545.1). GTDB lineage: Bacteria > Pseudomonadota > Alphaproteobacteria > Rhizobiales > Xanthobacteraceae > BOG-931. The sequence continues at coordinate 105,402 of CAWJOX010000008.1, forward strand.
GCACGACATCAAGAGCTACGATCCGCTCAAGGATGTGCGCGCCGATGTTGAGGCTGCGGGCCGGGATATTCAGAGCTCGCTGCAGCAGCCGCTGATGACCTCGACCACGGCCGATGCGGCGCCTCAGCCGACGGCCGCATTGCCGATCGCTGAAGCCGCGGCTGAGCTAGGCGAAACGGACGTTGTCGCCGCTGCCACGGGTCCGGTTGCGCCGGAGGCCCCCGAGCGATCTGAAACGGAGCCTCCTGCTCCGCAGCCCGCCGCCGCGGAGCCGATCGCGGCTGAAGCCGCAACGGCAAGTGCAGCCGCCGAACCGGACACTACAAGGCCCGCCGGATGACGACCCGCGAGGAAGAAGAGAAGGAGATCGAGGCGACCAAGGCGCCGCTGATGGATCACCTGGTCGAACTGCGCTCGCGCCTGATCAAGGCGCTTGCGGCGTTCGCAATTGCGGCCGTGGTCTGCTTCTTCTTCGCCAAGCAAATCTACAACGTGCTGACCTGGCCCTATATATGGGTGGCCGGTCCGGAGAATTCGAAGTTCATCTACACCGGCCTGCTTGAGTATTTCATCGTCCAGCTCAAGCTCGCGATGTTCGGCGCGGCGTTCATTGCGTTTCCGGTCATTGCCACGCAGATCTACATGTTCGTCGCGCCGGGGCTTTATCGCAACGAGCGGCACGCGTTTCTTCCGTACCTTATCGCGACTCCGATCTTTTTTCTGATGGGATCGCTGGTGGTCTATTTCGTGGTCTGGCCGATGCTGGCGCGCTTTTCGCTGAGCATGCAGCAGGCCGGCGGTCCTGGCCAGGCGAGCATCGAGCTGCTGCCGAAGGTCGAAGACTATCTGTCGCTGATGATGAAGCTCATTCTGGCGTTCGGCATCGCCTTCCAGCTTCCGGTGATCCTGACGCTGCTTGGCCGCGTCGGCATCATCACCTCGGACCAGCTCAAATCGAAGCGCCGCTATTTCATCGTCGTCGCCTTTGTGATCGCCGCCGTGCTGACCCCGCCGGATGTGCTCAGCCAGATGTCGCTGGCGCTGCCGCTGGTCGCGCTCTATGAGGGCTCGATCCTGTCGGTGCGCTGGGTCGAGAAGCGGGCCGCCGCCGAGCGCGCCGCTGCCGCCGCAGCGGCTGCGGCCAAGCCCGCGGAGTGATTTCTTCGCGCGGTGATTGGGCTTGACCCGTCAATCCATCGGCCGTTAGGTCCGTCACCCTGAGGTGCGAGCGCAGCGAGCCTCGAAGGGCGACGGCCGAGGCGCCTCGGCCGCATCCTTCGAGGGCCGCTGCGCGGCCGCCTCGGGATGACGGGACACAGGCATGCACGACATCCGCTTCATCCGCGAAAATCCCGACGCCTTCGACCGCGCGCTGGCGCGGCGTCATCTTAATGAGGAAGATTGGAAAAGCTGCTCCTCTCAGAATTTGCTTTCCATTGACGCACGCCGACGCGCCATCATCCGCGTGAATGAAGGCGCGCAGGCTCGCAGAAAGGCGATTCCGGCGGAGATGGCGGAGGCCAAAGCTAGGAATGACGACGTGACAGTCGAAAGGCTGATGGCAGAAGTTGCTGAAGTTAGGGCAACGATCTCAACAACGGATATGGAGCAGAAGGCAGTTGAACAAGAATTGAGCGATGTACTATTGCGAATTCCCAATTTGCCCCTTGAAGAAGTCCCGGATGGAAAGAGCGCCGATGACAACGTTGAACATCACCGCTACGGGGCCAACCGCGAGTACGCTTTTACGCCCAAGCAGCATTTCGATCTTGGCGAAGCGCTCGGCCAAATGGATTTTGAAACAGCGGCCAAGCTCTCGGGTGCGCGCTTCGTCGTTCTGAAGAACGGCTTGGCTCGGCTTGAACGTGCGCTCGCACAGCTCATGCTCGATGTACATACTAGCGAGCCGCACAATTACACCGAGGTATCGCCGCCACTGCTAGTGCGCGACGAAGTGATGATTGGCACGGCGCAACTGCCAAAGTTTGAAGTCGATCAGTTCCTTTCCACGACGATTGATAAAATTGCGAACGAAGCAGTTGATCAAGCGCTCCTCGTTTCGACTGAGCCATCTGGTGAAGCGCTTCTCACAAAGCTCGAAGTGTCGCTCCGCAGTCATCGGTTCAGTCAGTTTGTCATTGACTGGGCTTTAGAGCGCGCTCGTCTAAAGCTCAAAGAGAAAAAGCAGACCGCCATCGAGACGGCTGACCCGAGGAGGTGGCTGATACCAACTGCTGAAGTCCCACTCACAAACCTCGTCCGCGAATCGATCGTCGACGAACCGCAGCTGCCGATGCGCCTCACGGCCTGCACGCCATGCTTTCGCGCGGAAGCCGGCGCTGCGGGCAAGGACACGCGGGGCATGATTCGACAGCATCAGTTCACCAAGGTCGAACTGGTCTCCATCACTACGCCGGAGCAATCGGAGGACGAGCATGAGCGCATGTTGTCCTGCGCAGAGGAAATTCTGCGCCGGCTCGGATTGCATTACCGCGTCATGACGTTGTGTGCCGGCGATATGGGCTTTGCCTCGCAAAAGACCTACGACATCGAGGTGTGGCTGCCGGGACAAAACATGTATCGCGAGATTTCGTCGTGCTCGATCTGCGGCGAATTCCAGGCGCGGCGGATGAATGCGCGTTATCGCACCAAGGAGGGCCGCCAGGTCCGTCACGTCCACACGCTCAACGGCTCCGGCGTCGCCGTCGGCCGCGCGCTGATCGCAGTGATGGAAACCTATCAGCAGGAAGACGGATCGATTGCGGTGCCCGAGGCACTTGCGCCATATATGGGCGGCATCAAAAAGATTGAAAAATCATAACAAGCAATGCGCATCCTGGTCACCAATGACGACGGCATCCACGCTGAAGGGCTCGACGTATGCGAGAAGATTGCGCGCGCCATCTCCGACGACGTCTGGGTGATCGCGCCGGAATACGACCAGTCGGGCGTGGCGCACTCGCTGTCGCTCAACGATCCGCTGCGGCTGCGCCAAGTTGCTGAGCGCCGGTTCGCGGTGCGCGGCACACCGACCGATTGCGTGATCATGGGCGCGCGCCATCTGCTCAACGGCAAGGGACCGGATCTGATCCTCTCCGGCGTCAACCGCGGCCGCAACGCCGGCGAGGACGTTATTTACTCCGGCACGGTCGCGGGCGCGGTCGAAGGCACCGTAATCGGCATTCCCTCGCTGGCGCTGTCGCAAGCCTACGCTTCGCGGCTTAACCGTCCGCCGTTTTGGGATACCGCCCTCAAATACGGTCCTGACATCATTCGCCGCGTGGTCGCCCAAGGCATCCCGCGTGATGTGCTCATTAACGTCAATTTTCCCGATTGTCCGCCGGACGGCGTCAAGCGCATCGCCGTCACCGCGCAAGGCCGTCGCGGCGGCCAGGAGCGGCTGCAAATCGATGAGCGCAAGGATGGCCGCGGCAATCCCTATTACTGGATCACATACGTGCGGCAGGGTTTTCTCGCCGCGCCCGAAGGCACCGACCTCGCCGCGCTCGATGAGCGCTGCATAGCGGTCACGCCGCTCAAGCTCGACATGACCGACGAGCCCTATATGACGAAGCTCGCCGCGTTGTTTGACGACGAAAATTAGATGCGAAAGCTCGGCACCGCTGCCTCGATGGCTTCGGCGAGCGCGTCGGCCTGGAACGGCTTCTGCAGTGTCGGCGACGTCCGGTAGAGCTCCGGCACGCCGCGTTGGCCGTAGCCGGTCGCGAATACGAAGGGCAGCCCGCGCTCGACCAGCACCTCAACCACGGGCGAGATCGGCTCGCCATTGAGATTGACGTCAAGGATGGCGACGTCGAACTCGCTTTGCTTCGCCAGCGTCAACGCCTCCTCGATGTGGCCGGCCTCGCCGGCGAGCGTATAGCCAAGGTCGGTCAGCATATCCTGGAGCAGCATCCGGATCATAAGCTCATCCTCGACCACGAGAATGCGCTTAGTAGCGGTCGAATTGTTCTCGAGCGTCATCCGAAATACCGGGTCGACGAGATAACCGACTATATTTTTCGAGAATACGAGCGACCCGCCCTGTGCAACAGCCCCGGAGGCGGCCGGACCTGTATCCCCATGCCGAACGTCCTAATGCCGAAGCCTCGCAACTGGTTCCCGGGGGAGAACACCGACATCACAATATAAGCTGCGCCGTCATAGTGGTAAAAAGGGGGCGGCGTTGCATCGGCGAGGTTGTCGTGCCCGGGACTGAAGCGGACGACGTGGAGCGCATGGGGTTTCAGCTGACGCTGCGCCGCCGCGGCATCAGCGACCAGGCCGTGCTGCGCGCCATGGACGCGGTGCCGCGCGAGCACTTTGTTGCGTCCGAATTCACGGACAGCGCCTACGCCGACCATGCGCTGCCGATCGCCTGCGGGCAGACCATCAGTCAGCCCTATGTCGTCGCCTACATGACCGAAAAGCTCGAGATCGAGCCGCATCACCGCGTGCTCGAAGTGGGCACCGGCTCGGGCTACCAGGCCGCCATTCTTTCACGGCTGGCCCGCGAGGTCGTCAGCATCGAGCGCTATCGGACGCTCGCCGATACCGCGCGCGACCGCCTCAGGACGCTCGGCTATACCAATGTCACCGTGCTCGCCGGCGACGGCTTTGCCGGCGCGCCGGACAAGGCGCCTTTTGACCGCATCATCGTCACTGCGGCCGCCGAACAAATTCCTGACGCGCTGGTCGATCAGGTCGGCGAGGACGGCAAGATGGTGTTGCCGCTCGGTCCGCGCGACGGCGCCCAGCATATTGTCAAGCTCACCAAAACAGCATCGGGACTGACACGACAAAATCTGATCGCGGTCAGATTTGTGCCGCTCCTCCACGGGCAAGCACGAGAATTGTAACCATTTCACCACATTTCCGGCGTCATTAGATTTTTGTCCCAATACTTAAAGCCCTGTTTACCCCAACGATGTCTATTCGCTCGTAGTCGAAGTTGCGTGCGAGCGAGTAACCATGTGCGCATCGCGTTGGTTGGCCGTTGGGCCGCAATTCGTTGTTGTTGCGTTAATCGGGCTGGGCGTCGCCAGCTGCAGCAGCGATTCCGACCGCTTCTCCGATCTTTTCGGCACCGATAGTCCCCCGCGCAGCGAGACGACCGGCTCAATCCCGCCGAGCACCGGTTACGTCGACAGCAGACCGCTCCCGCACCTCGCCGGTAATTCCACGGACGGAGTCTCGGGCGGTGGCCGCGGGATGGGCTCGTACCAGCCCGGCAATTCCGACGTCACCGGATCGCTTCGGCCGCCCCCGCCGCCCCCGACCTGGACGTGGGAAGGCGGCACGGCTGTCGTTCTTGCCCCTGGCGAAACGCTTGAAATGCTGGCGAAGCGGCATGGCGTCCCCGTTGCCGCCCTGATGGAAGCCAACAACATCACCAACCCGGCGCACGTCCACCCCGGGCAGCGTCTGGTTATTCCGCACTACCGCGGTCCGTCGACGGCATTTTCGGCGCCGCAGACGCGCCTCGCCTCGTCGGCGCCTTCGACAATCCCGGCTGCTTCGCCGCTGCGAAGCGCCCCCCCACCGGCTGGCGCTGTCCACGTCGTGGCGCCCGGCGAAACCCTGCACAGCATCGCCCGGCTGTATCATAAGCCGGTTCTGGAGCTCGCCAGGGCCAACAGCATCCCGCCCGATACGCAGCTGCGGATCGGCGCGCGGATCGTCATTCCGGGTGCCAGATCGGCCGCGCTGCCGACGCCTGCTGCGCCGCGCGCCGAGGCGCTGGGGCCGCCGCCGGTGAATCAGAATTTCGCGACGGCAGATTCGCCGCACAGCGCACGCGTCGTGACCCCGGTTGGCCCGGCCGGCCAGGAGGGACCGCTCAAGAGCGCACAGCCCGTCGGCGCGCTGGCGTCGTTCCGCTGGCCGGTGCGCGGCCGGGTCATCACCGGCTTCGGCCCGCAGCCGAACGGTTTGCAGAATGACGGCATCAACCTCGCTGTGCCCGAAGGCACGCCGGTCAAGGCCGCCGACGATGGCGTCGTCGCTTATGCCGGCAATGAGCTGAAGGGCTACGGCAATCTGGTGCTGGTCCGCCACAGCAACGGTTTCGTCACCGCCTACGCGCACGCCAGCGAACTTCTGGTCAAGAAGGGCGACATCGTGAAGCGCGGCCAGGTGATCGCAAAATCCGGACAGACCGGAACCGTCACGTCGCCGCAATTGCACTTCGAGATCCGCAAGGGCTCGGTACCGGTCGATCCGGCGCAATATCTCAACGGCGCCTAGCCGCCGCTAGTCGCGCAGCGCGACGCCCAGGCGCCCAGCCAGGTCTTGCACGTATTGCCACGCGACGCGGCCCGAGCGGGCGCCACGCGTGGTCGCCCATTCGAGCGCTTCGCCTCGCAACTCGGTGTCGGCAAGCGGAATCTGGTAACGGGCGACATAGCCCTCGACCATGGCGAGGTATTCATCCTGACTGCAGCGATGAAACCCAAGCCACAAACCGAACCGGTCGGACAGCGAGACCTTTTCCTCGACCGCCTCGCCGGGATTGATCGCAGTCGCGCGCTCGTTTTCGACCATGTCGCGGGCCATCAGATGACGGCGATTTGAGGTGGCGTAGAAAATGACGTTCTCGGGCCGTCCCTCGATGCCGCCTTCGAGCATGGTCTTGAGCGCTTTGTACGAAGTGTCCTCGGCCTCGAACGAAAGATCGTCGCAGAACACGATGAAGCGTTGCGGCACGTTGCGCAGAAGCCCCATCAGTTCCGGCAGCGACTCGATGTCTTCGCGGTGAATCTCGATGAGCCGAAGCGAGGCGCTGCGATGCGCGGCACCGACTGCGGCGTGGGCGGCCTTGACCAGCGACGACTTTCCCATGCCGCGCGCGCCCCAGAGCAGCGCATTGTTCGCCGGCAGGCCACGTGCGAACCGCTCGGTATTCTCGACCAGAAGATCGCGCACCCGATCGATGCCCTTGAGTAGCGACATCTCGACCCGGTTGATGTGGCGCACCGGGGCGAGCGTTCGGCCCTCGGGGTGCCAGACGAATGCTTCGGCCGCGGAGAAATCCGGACCGGACGGCGCTCGCGGCGCAAGACGTTCGAGAGCGTCGGCGATCCGATGCAGAACCTTGTAGTCGGCGTCGCCGCGAGGTTGTGCTTTCGGCCTGCCGCCGGTGCGCTCATTCGCCGCCATTTTTTGTCCGCGTCGTGGAGATTTGCCCATGTTTGCACCGGGTTGCGCCCATCCCCCGAGCGGGATGCGAAAGCCCTCGCTAGCGCGCCCGGAGGCAAGCCGCAACATTGCAATTGGGCGAACGGCAGCTATAGTCCGCGCCGATTTCCCGCGCAAAATCGGTCCTTAGTCTTAAGGGCTGCGCGTCGCGCAAGCGGACCGGAGGGACCATGTTTATCACGCCTGCATTCGCGCAAGGCAATCCGCTAAGCGGCCTGTTCGGCGGCGACAGCGGCGGCATGCTCACGTCGCTGCTGCCGCTGATCTTGATTGTCGTGATTATGTATTTCCTGGTGCTGCGTCCTCAGCAACAGCGGGTGAAAACCCACCAGTCGATGGTCAAGGCGCTGCGCCGGGGCGACACCGTGGTGACCAACGGCGGCCTCGTCGGTAAGGTCACCAAAGTGGTCGACGACGACCAGATCGAGGTTGAGATCTCCGACGGCGTCCGGGTGCGGCAGATGCGCTCGATGGTGTCCGAAGTGCGCGCCAAGGGCGAGCCGGTCAAAGACGACAGCGCGAGCTGATCGCGCGCGGCGCGATCGCAAGCAAGGGTTACAGTATCGATGTTGTTTTTCACGCGCTGGAGAGCGGCCGGCATCCTGATCACGGCTCTGGTCGTGTGCCTCTTTGCGCTGCCGAATTTCTTCTCCGAGAACACAGTGCGCAAATGGCCGTCCTGGGCACAGCGCCACATCGTGCTCGGTCTCGACCTGCAGGGCGGATCGAGCCTGCTCCTTGAAGTCGACACCAATGCGGTGCGCAAAGAGCGGCTGCAGGGAATTGCCGACGACGTGTTGCGCATTCTGCGCGGAGCCCGCATCCCATTCACCGGCCGTTCCATCCATGGCAATGGCGTGGAAGTGCGCATCACCCGCGAAAGCGACGTTGACAATGCGGTCGGCAAGCTGCGCGAGCTGTCGCAGCCATTGTCGGGCATAATCGGCTCCTCCGGGCAGCGCAGCGTCGATATCGCCGAGAACGGCGGCCTGATTACGCTGACGCCCTCGGATGCGGCGCTGGCCGAGCGCATCCGGCAGTCGGTCGATCAGTCGATCCAGATCATCGAACGCCGCGTCAATGAACTCGGGCTGGTCGAGCCGACTATTCAGCGCGAGGGCGCCGACCGCATTCTCGTCCAGGTGCCCGGCCTGCAGGACCCGTCGCGGCTGAAGCAAATTCTCGGCAAGACCGCAAAGCTTGATTTTCGCATGGTCGATCAATCGATGACCGTCGAGCAGGCGGTCGCGACTCATCCGCCGGCGGACGCGGAAATTCTCGACGGCGAGGGCGGGCAGAAATATCTGATCGAGAAGCGCGTACTGGTCTCCGGCGCCGATCTCACCGACGCCCAGCCCGGCTTCGACCAGCGCAATAGCGAGCCGATCGTCAGCTTTCGCTTCAATTCCTCGGGCGCCCGCAAATTTGCCGAAGCCACCCGGCAGAATGTCGGTAAGCCGTTCGCCATCATTCTCGATAATAAGGTAATCTCGGCGCCGGTCATCCGCGAACCGATCCTGGGCGGTTCCGGGCAGATTTCCGGCAATTTCACCGTGCAGCAGGCGAACGATCTCGCCATCCTGCTGCGCGCCGGTGCGTTGCCGGCGCCGCTGACCGTGATTGAAGAGCGCACCGTCGGTCCCGGTCTTGGGCAAGATTCGATCAATGCCGGCGAGCATGCCGCCTACGTCGGCGCCGCTCTCGTTATCGTGTTCATGCTGGTGACCTACGGCCTGTTCGGGCTGTTCGCCAACGTCGCGGTCGCGATCAACGTCGCCATGATCTTCGGCGTACTGTCGATGCTCAGCGCCACATTGACGCTCCCTGGCATCGCCGGCGTCGTGCTCACGGTCGGCATCGCGGTGGATTCCAACGTGCTGATCTACGAGCGCATCCGCGAGGAGGTCCGAGCCGGCCGCAGCGCGATCAACGCGATTGATGCCGGCTTCTCCCGTGCGCTTGCGACCATCCTCGATTCCAACATCACCACGTTCATCGCCGCGGCCGTGCTGTTCTATATCGGCACCGGTCCGGTCCGCGGCTTTGCCGTGACGCTGGGCGTCGGCATTCTCACCAGCCTTTTCACCGCGTTCACGCTGACGCGGCTGATCGTGGCGTATTGGGTGCGGATGTGGCGGCCACGCGTGGTCCCGATCTGATCATTACGAAAGCATATCCGTGCGCCTCCTTCGCATCGTCCCCGATGACACCAAATTCGATTTCATGCGCTTTCGGCGCATCAGCTTTCCGGTATCGGCGATGCTGTCGATCGCGGCGATCCTTTTGTATTTCATCCACGGACTGAACTTCGGCATCGACTTCGTCGGGGGCACCTTGATGGAGGTGCAGACCAAGGCCGGACCCGCCGATATCGCCAAATTGCGCGGCACGATCGGGTCGCTCGGGCTCGGCGATTTCCAGCTGCAGGAATTCGGCGCGCCGAACGACGTGCTGATCCGTATTTCCGAGCAACCGGGCGGCGACACGGCGCAGCAGCAGGCGGTGCAGAAGGTTCGCGACGCTCTCGGCAGCGAGGTCGAATACCGGCGCGTGGAAGTGGTCGGGCCGAGCGTGTCAACCGAGCTGCTGTCTTACGGAACTATCGGGCTCGTGCTCGCGATCGGCGCCATCCTGATCTATCTCTGGTTCCGGTTCGAGTGGCAGTTCGCGCTCGGCGCCATGATCGCCAACGTGCATGACCTGGTGCTCACGGTCGGGTTCATGTCGCTGACGCACATCGACTTTGATCTCACCAGCATCGCGGCATTGCTCACCATCCTCGGCTACTCGCTCAACGACACGGTGGTGATCTACGACCGCATCCGTGAAATGCTGCGGCGCTATAAGCGGATGCCGATGCCGGATCTGCTCAACGCATCGATCAACGCCACGCTGTCGCGCTCGATCGTCACCCATCTCACCGTGTCGCTGTCGCTGCTCGCGTTGCTGCTGTTCGGCGGCCAGGCGATCCGCAGCTTCACCGCGACGATGATGTTCGGCGTGGTGCTGGTTGGCACCTACACGTCGGTGTTTATCGCGTCGCCGATCCTGATCTATCTCGGTGTCGGCCGCACCCGGCAGGGCGGGCCGGAGGATACCGAGGCTGAGACGCCGCTCGCGCCGCCGACGGCTCCTACGGCGCCCACGCCCGCGCCACGGCGGACGAGGGCGCGCCGTTAGTGGAAGCGCGCCATCTGCCACGCCAGGTGGTGATCGATGCGCATGGCGGAGGCGGTTTCCGCTTTGCAGATATGTCCCATCGCGGTTCGCTGCTTTGTCTGCCTGACGGCATTTGGGTCTGGCCGGTCGTTTCGCCGGATGGACTGACGGATGAGGCGTTGTCGCCGGTGTTTGATCGCGCCGATGCGTTGGACTTTTTTATTCTCGGCGCCGGCTCCATCCCCTGGGCCGCACCGGAACCTTTGCGGGCGCGATTCCGCAACGCGCATATTTCATTCGATGCCATGACTACCGGCGCCGCTGTGCGCACTTATAACGTGATGCTGATGGAAAGTCGCCGCGTCGGCGCCGGTCTGATTGCGGTGGATTGAATGCTAAGCTCGGCTGCATGCAGGATGTGTTCGCCTACTGTGCCGAGCTGGTCCGAACTGCCGATCGGGATCGGTTTATCGCCGCGTTGTTCGCGCCGGCGCAACGTCGCGGCGCGCTGCACGCGGTTTATGCTTTCAACGCCGAGGTGACGCGCGTGCGCGAGGTGGCGCACGCGGCACTGCCCGGCGAAATCCGCCTGCAATGGTGGAGCGACGTCATCGGCGGCGAAAGGGTCGATGAGGCGCGCGCCAATCCCGTCGCTGCGGCGCTGCTTTCCACAATGGAACGCTATCAACTCTCTTCGGCCAAGCTTATCGATCTGATTGAGGCGCATCGCTTCGACCTCTACGACGACCCGATGGCCAGTTTTGACGATCTCGAAGCCTACGCGACACGAACCTCCTCGGCGCTGTTTGGTCTTGCCACTCAAATTCTTGCCGACACGGAAGCTGAGGCTGTTTGCCTGCCGGCGGGCATTGCGTACGGTGTCGCGGGGCTGCTACACGCCTTTCCCCGGCATGTTGCCCGACATCAGCTTTATGTGCCGACGGATCTCTTGGAGCATCATCAGGTCCGCTTGCATGATTTATTTGCCGGCCGGCCCTCGGCCGGCCTGACGGCAGCGCTCGCGGACTTGCGCGACCTCGCGCGCCGCCAACTCGAAGCCGCGGCAACTTTGATGGCGTCGCTTCCGCCTGAAGCGGTGCCGGCTCTGCTTCCGCTCGCACTCGTCGGCAGATCGCTCGACCGGCTGAACAGGAGCGATCCATTTGCGCCCACTGAAATTCCACCCTGGCGGCGGCAATGGCTGATCTGGCGAGCCGCGCGCAACCCGGCCAGGATTACGCGATAAAGGATCGACGGCGGAAAGCGGGCTGCAAGCGCTGCACATGCAGCGTGCTTGCGTGCGAAATTCCCGCAAGCGATAAGTTGTGCAAGATCGATGAGGGAGGATGGCCTTGGCGACTATCGTGCTTGCTCACGGCGGCTGGTCGGCGGCTTGGGCCTGGAAGAAAGTGCGGCCCCTGATCGCAGCGGCCGGGCATCAGTTCTTCACGCCGACCTACACCGGGCTGGGCGAGCGAGCGCATCTGGCGAGCCCGTCAAATGAACTCGAAACGCACATTGCCGATGTGCTTGGCGTGCTGAAATTCGAAGATCTCCGCGACGTCGTGCTCATCGGCCACAGCTACGGCGGCATGGTTGCGACGGGCGTGGCTGACCGGACGCGCGATCGCATCAGCCGGCTGATCTATCTTGATGCCTTTGTGCCGGCGAATGGCCAAGCTTTGATCGATTTGGTACCGCCTGCAGAACGGCAGCGATTGCTGGGCAGCGTTGCGACCGGGGACGGTTGGCGAGTCACCCCGAACCCGACGCCGCCCGATACGTCAGCGCAGGATCTGGAATGGATTGGAAAGTTCAGGATGCCGCAATCGGTTAAATGCTTCGAACAGCCGCTGCAATTGCAGGCCGAGCTTGATTTGCCGCGCGTCTATATTCACTGCACGCGGTACGCCGACAAAAAGCCGTTCGCCCAGTTCGCGAACCGTGCCAAGGGCCAAGCCGGTTGGCAGCTCTATGAACTTGACGCCAGTCACAGCCCAAACGTCACCGCGCCTGCCGCGCTCGTGGAGGTACTAGCGCAGATTTTGGCTCGATAAGCGTTTTCCCCAAGGGGGGCATGCATGCTGTTTTTTTAACCATAGCGGCCGTGCTCTCAAATTGCATTATTTTGGATTAACACTTTGCCTGACTGTTGTTGCCTAAATTGCCCATGTCTCGTTGTTTTAGCGACCCGATTTACCCTCCTTAAACGCTGAGCGTTGTATTTTTAACCAGCGGTGGCGCCAAACTGGGCCTCATCAAAAAGATGCACAAAGGCATCTCAGTGAGGTGTCGTGGGATCACAATTTAAAAGAGTGCCGCAAGGTCTGGCACAAGACCTTGTCGAGCTGGCTGCGGAGCATTCTTCCGAAAAACGACTGAAATTGCTGCGGCGGATAACCGACGTCTATTTGGACTCCGCAGAGCAATCGGTCCCTGCAGCACAATATCTGTTCGACGAACTTGTGGAGCGCATTCTCGGCGAGATAAACGTAGACGCTCGAGCGGAGGCTTCGGCACAATTCTCCGCCATGACCAAAATTCCAGAGTCCTTGGCGCATCGTCTGGCAACCGATCACGACATCAAAGTCGCCGCGCCAATGGTGGAGAACTATCAGGCGCTGTCGGAGAAGACGCTCCTTGCCGTGGCCAGAGACGGCTCGCAGGAACATTTGCTCTCCATTGTGAGCAGAGCGGTCGTCAGCCCCTCCGTCTCCGATATTGTTGTGGAACGGGGCGACGGAAAGACGGTCCGGAAGCTTGCCGCCAACCAGGGAGCGCAGTTCTCCAGCGTGGGCATGCGGACACTGGCCTACAAATCCGACAAGGATACCGAGCTGCAGGGCTTATTGGTTGACCGCGCCGACCTGTCGCTTGAGGCGATCGGAATATTGCTGCCCAAAGTCTCCGAGGAGCTGGCGACCAGGCTGCAGAATCGACCGATCGCAATCGATCAGGCTGCGATCGGGTCGCATGTTGCCGGTTGGATGAAGGACCATTCGAACAATATCGCCCGGACGCAAGCCCATATCAAAGGCATCCGCGAGGGCCACCTTCGACTGGAAGACGTTGTGAGGGAGACCCTTCGCGCAAAGCAATTGTTGTGCGTCGTGTCGGTGTTCGCAGCGATGTTGGATCTTGACGCCGGGTATGTCTTTGGACTTTTTGCCAAGGGGCCGGTTCAGACGGCATTATTGTTGCTGCGTTCGATCGAACTGCCTTGGCCGCTCGTCGAGGGATTCCTCAACCTGAGAAAGCAAAAGATCGTCGACGAACAGTCCAATGAGGCTGTTCAGCAGACGGATTACGAGTCAATCGACGTCTCGGCGGCGCAGCGTGTTGTTCGATTTATGAAGGTGCGGCGCGTAGCGCTGGCTAGCGCCGTGGCTTGATCGCTTTATCCGGCGGAAGGGCGTCAGTACGCGAAGCGGTCGCGCAGATTGCGCCGGCCGGAGACGATGCGCCCGACCAGCGCGCGTTCGGCATCGCTCTTGATCAGCGAACCGATAAGGTCGAGCTGATTCATCGCCACCAGTTCGAGGATTTCGCTGCGGACTTCGCCATGCGCATCGCGAGGCAGCGCCTCCACGATCTGCAGGCGTTCGGGGCCTGCGCCGCCGAGAAAATCGCCGAGCTCGCGCTCGCTGGCGCTGCCTTCAACGAAGGCGTAGAGGCCGGTACCGGTCCGCCGATCAGGAAAGGCGACGATCGAGACGTCACGAACCTGCGGATGGGTTTTCAGCCGCGCGGCGATCTCGGGCGCCTCGCGGACAAAACGCGTGCCGCGGCCCTCGCGATCGGTTACGCCGATGCCGCGGGTGATGGCGTAATAGATCTTCTTGCCGGTTGCCATCCACACCCGGGTGATCAACGTCTTGCGCGCCAGCACGCGGCGTTCCGCGGCGGTCAACGCGTCGGGGGCATAACGGCGCTTGTGCTTGAGCAGATGCCGCAAATCCTCATAACGCGCCAGGCGGAACAACTTGCCGCGGCGGCGAAAACACCAGGCGAGCTGAAAGTCGGTGATATAGGCGCGGCCGTTGGCATAGAGCCAGTTTTGTTCCTTGGCGAGATCGTTGTGGGTAATTCCGGCATGATGCAGCGCCCGCAGCGCGGCTTTGGCGGAGCGGAAGTAGGCGGCATCACCGTGTGGCTTGGCGATGTGCAGCGGCACGCCGTCGATCCAGCCGCGAACCAACGCGCGGCTCCCGGCAAAGAGCAGCGGCGGGCAAATTCCCAGCGATCCGGCGACGGCGAGCGCGCGGTATTCGCGCCGAAATAACAACTGCGCCAACGGCCGGCTCCACCACGGCACCTCGTCGAGGCGGCGCAGCACCGCTTCGACTTCGCCGGCTTCGGTGCGGAAATGTCCGCGTTCGATCGTGGAAAAGATGTCGCGCTTGAGGAGGACGCTGCTGCGCCACGCTTGCGCCAACACCGACTGACCTGCACGCTCATCCATGCGGCGTTTGTAGCACGATCACTCGGCGGCATGCGGCACCGCCGCGCCGATCCACGCTTCGAGGTCGGCGAGAGCGCGCGCACAGAGCGCCGGCTTTTTGGCGCCACGCGCCGTGCCACCGCCGAGCGGCGGGAACAATCCGAAGTTGACGTTCATCGGCTGAAACGAGCGCGGGCCGGCATCGATCGTTTCGATATGCCCTCCGACGATATGGGCGAGGAGCGCTCCGTGCGCCGTTGTCAGCGGCGGCAGGCTCGGCCTTTCGCCCAGCCGCTCGGCGCTGGCGAAGCGGCCGGCAAGAAGGCCAATGGCTGCCGACTCCACGTAGCCCTCGCAGCCGGTGATCTGGCCGGCAAAGCGCAGCCGCGGCATTGCGTTGAGCCGCAGCGTCTCATCGAGCAGCTTGGGCGAATTGAGGAAGGTGTTGCGATGCAGTCCGCCGAGTCGGGCGAATTCGGCGTCGGCGAGGCCCGGAATGGTGCGAAAGATGCGCGCCTGTTCGCCGTGCTTCAGTTTGGTCTGGAAGCCCACGATGTTGAATAGCGTGCCGAGTTTGTTGTCCTGGCGCAGTTGCACCACGGCATAAGGCTTTTCCAACGGCCGGCGCGGATTGGTCAGGCCGAACGGCTTCATCGGCCCATGGCGCAGCGTTTCGCGGCCACGTTCGGCCATCACCTCGATCGGCAGGCAACCGTCGAAATAGGGCGTGTCCGTTTCGAATTCGTGGAATGAGGTCTTGTCGGCAGCCAGCAAGGCATCGACGAAGGTTTCGTACTGCGCGCGCGTCAGCGGGCAATTGATGTAATCGGCACCCGATCCGGCGGGTCCGGATTTGTCGTAGCGCGATTGGAACCAGGCAATGTCGAAATCGATCGAATCGCGATGCACGATCGGCGCGATGGCGTCGAAGAATGCGAGCGCGGCTTCGCCGGTTAGCGCGCGGATGGTTTCGGCGAGCGCGGGCGAGGTGAGGGGACCGGTGGCTACGATCACGCTGTCCCACTCGTCCGGAAGCTCCAGGATCTCCTCGCGGCTGACCTCGATCAGCGGCTCGCTCTCAATCGCCGCGGTCACCGCGGCGGCAAAGCCATCCCGGTCGACGGCAAGCGCTCCGCCAGCCGGCAGCATGTGGGCGTCGGCCGCGCGCAGCACCAGCGAGCCAAGCCGACGCATCTCCTCGTGCAGCAGGCCGATGGCACTGCCTTGCGCGTCATCGGAACGGAACGAGTTCGAGCAAACGAGCTCGGCGAAGTTCCCGGTCTTGTGCACTGCGGTGGAGCGAAAAGGCCGCATTTCGTGGAGCACCACGGGTAGGCCGCGGCGCGCAAACTGCCACGCCGCCTCAGAACCGGCGAGACCGCCGCCGACAATGTGGACAGGTTGGGACGAGCGCATCACGGCTTAAAGTTAGGCGGGGTCTGCCGGTGGCACAATGCGGGCGATATAGGAAGGACTGAACAGCCGGCTGGCAGTTGGCGGCATATTGGCCCTCTGCTATAGGCGAGGCGTCGCGCATCTGCTAGGCGAAGCTAAGGGTTGCCGCTATGTCCGTTGACGCCGAAACGGTCCGTCGGGTCGCGCATCTCGCGCGCGTGGCGGTCGCCGAGGATGAGGTCGAGCATCTTCGCGGCGAACTCAATGCCATGCTCGCGTTCGTCGAGCGGCTGGCTGAAGTGGATGTTACGGGCGTCGAGCCGATGACTTCGGTAACGCCGATGGCGATGAAGATGCGGCAAGACCGAGTGACCGACGGTGGCATCGCTGACGATGTCATGGCGAACGCACCCGCGCGGGAAGATCATTTCTTTGTTGTGCCCAAAGTGGTGGAATGATGTGCATTGCATGTGAACAGGACGCTCTCTGGTTCGCCTATTTGCAAAGGCGCGGCCTCATCACGCCCGAGGGATATTTGGTGGAGCAGCCACCGTTCCTCGCTGATCCAGTCGAGTCGGAGCCGGCTCAGGCGGCGGCTCAAGCTCAGGACGAGAAGAAACCAGACAGCGCCACCGTACCTGCGGAAAAAAGCGAGTTCTCCTGCGACGATCCGAAGGTTGGATGACCGATCTCACCTCGTTGACGCTGGCGCAGGCCCGCGACGCGCTGCGAAATAAAGACTTCACCGCAACCGAACTCGCCGAGGCGCATCTTTCCGCCATCGAGCAGGCGTGCGTGCTCAATGCCTTCGTCCTGGAAACACCGGATCGCGCGCGCAACATGGCGCGCGCCGCAGATGCGCGACTGGCAAAAGGCGAGGGCGGGCCGCTTGAAGGGCTGCCACTAGGTATCAAGGATCTGTTCTGCACCGCGGACGTGCGTACCACGGCATGCTCGCATATCCTGCAAAACTTCGTTCCCACTTATGAATCGACCGTCACCGCCAATCTGTGGCGGGACGGCGCGGTCCTGCTCGGCAAGCTCAACAACGACGAGTTCGCCATGGGCTCGTCCAACGAGACGTCTTTCTTCGGCCCGGTGGTGTCGCCATGGCGGCGGCGCGGCTCGGATACAAAGATCGTGCCCGGCGGTTCGTCAGGCGGTTCGGCGGCGGCCATCGCCGCCAATCTCTGCGTCGGCGCGACCGGCACAGATACCGGCGGCTCGATCCGCCAGCCGGCGGCATTTAGCGGCATCGTTGGAGTAAAACCGACCTACGGTCGCTGCTCGCGCTGGGGCATTGTCGCGTTCGCCTCTTCGCTCGATCAGGCCGGGCCGTTCGCCCGTACCGTACGCGATTGCGCCATCTTGCTCCGCTCGATGGCCGGCCCCGATCCGCGCGATACGACCTGCGTCGATCTTCCGGTGCCCGATTACGAAAAGGCCGTCGGCGCCTCGATCAAGGGCAAGCGCATTGGCATCCCGAAAGAATATCGAGTCCCGGGCATGGCCGCCGAGATTGACGAGTTGTGGCAGCGCGGCGCGCAATGGCTCAACGATGCGGGCGCCGAAATGGTCGACATTTCGCTCCCGCACACCGCATACGCATTGCCGGCGTACTACGTTGTCGCCAACGCCGAAGCCTCGTCCAATCTCGCGCGCTATGACGGTGTGCGCTATGGACTGCGCGTTCACGGCCGCGATGTCATCGAAATGTATGAGCGCACCCGCGCCGAAGGCTTCGGCGAGGAAGTGCGCCGGCGCATCATGATCGGCACCTATGTGCTCTCCGCCGGATATTACGACGCGTATTATCTGCGGGCGCAGAAGGTGCGAACGCTGATCAAGCGCGATTTCGAAACCTGCTTTGCCGCCGGCGTCGACGCCATTCTGACGCCGACCACGCCGTCCGCGGCCTTTGCCTTAGGCCATCATGGAGGCGACGATCCGGTGGAGATGTATCTCAACGACGTCTTCACGGTTACGGTGAATATGGCCGGTCTGCCGGGCATTTCCGTACCGAGCGGTCTCGATGCGCAGGGGCTGCCTTTGGGTTTGCAGGTGATCGGACGGCCGTTCGAGGAAGAGACTTTGTTTGCCGTTGGCGCCGTCATCGAGCAGTCCGCCGGACACTTCCGGCCGCAGCGATGGTGGTAGCCGGAGCCGCCGTCAAACCGGCCGTGGAGCAGGAGATCCGCCCGCCTTGCGCGCCGAAGGGTCGACGATCTCGTTGCGCCGTCGCGGCAGCGCTTCCGGATACTGCTGCTGCAGGAACGCGATCAGCTTTTCCCGCAGGTCGGCGCACACGTCGCCGGTAGTGGCGGCGGAATTTGAGCTCACCAGAATTCGTACCTCGATCGCTTCAGCGCTGGTGTTGGTCACTTGAACGCTCACGACCTTGGCGTTGTCTTTATTTGTCTCGGCGACCAGGTCGGCGGCCTTCTTGCGGACGACGTCGACCGGAGCGGCGTAATCGAGATAGAGCAGAACGCTGCCCATGGTGGCCGCCGCCTCCCGCGTCCAGTTGTAGAACGGCTGCTGGATGAAAAAATTCAGCGGCACGATCAGCCGCCGCAGGTCCCATAAGCGGATCACCACGTAGGTGGCGGTGATTTCTTCGATCCAGCCGTACTCGTTCTGCACCGTAACCGCGTCCTCGATTCGGATCGGCTGGGTGATCGCGAGTTGAACGCCGGCAATGAGGTTGCTGAGCACCGGTTGCGCGGCGAGACCAAACACCACGCCGGCGACTCCGGCGGAGGCGAAAAGACTGACGCCATATTGACGCACCGCATCAAAAGTCATCAGGGCGAAGCCCGCGGTGACCAGAACGATAATCGTGTCCATGACGCGAAGCAGGACGCGCACCTGGGTGATGTGTTTGCGCGCCAGCAGATTATCCTGGACGTCCGTTCCAAAGCCCATGAGATAGATGTTGGCGGCGATGTGCAGCGCGGCTATCGCCATCCAGCCGAGCAAACAAATAGTCGCGAGGCCCAGGAGCCGGGCGAAGATCGCCTTGGTGCCCGGATCGAGCGGAGAGGTCGGCAATGCAACCGCGAAGGCTACCAGCAAAAACGCAAGACGCGTCGGCTCCTTGGTCGCCTTGAGAATTGAATACCAGTACGACTGTCCGCGGAGCAGCCGCTCCAGCAGCGCAAGCATCGCGGCGTGCAACAGCCAGGCGACGATCATTGCACCGGCGAGGATGAGCAACGATACCACCCATGCCGGAGCAAAGCCGAGCGCGTCGGCTAGCGTGCTGAATACCGACTGCAGTTGTTGCGTAATGTCTTGCCGCATGCTGCGAAAGGTACAGTGTCGAAACGCTTGAGAAAACGTCCGGTTTCGATCCGCGGCGCTGGACAGCATGTCGGCGCGGTGGCATCAAGGCGCGCATAGACCGTCAGCACTTAACCCGCGATCGGCGATGAAGACCTTTCTGCTGCGCTTGTTTACCTGGTGGAACCGCCAGACCTTTGGAACCCAAGTGTGGACCGGTCTTTACGGCGAATTCGTCGGCGAAGACGAATTCGGCAATCGCTACTACCGCAACAGGAACGGCAAAATCGATCCAACGCTAGGCATCGAGCGGCGCTGGGTGATTTATAAGGGGATAGCGGAGGCCTCTGCCGTGCCTCCGAGCTGGCACGGCTGGCTGCACCATACCGTCGATGTGCCACCGACCGAGGACAAGGTTAGGCCGCGCCCCTGGGAGAAGCCTCACCGGCCCAATCTGACCGGTACACCCGGCGCCTATCGGCCAAGCGGCTCGACGTTGGCGCAGGGTCGTCGCCCAAAGGCAACGGGTGATTACAAGCCCTGGGCGCCGGGCGGTTAGCGGAACTCCCGCGAAGCCGCTCGCCCTTCCCGTGCCTCATTCCGTGTGTTAACCCGGCGAACCGCGATGATGCGCCAAACCTGATCGCGCTGCCGGATTCCATGCATCGTATCGCCGTCCTACTGGCCGTGCTCGGCGCAATGCTCGCTGCGGGATCAGCGCAGGCGCAGTTGGGAGCCATATTCGGCGATTCCCCACCGCGCCCACCGGCCAATGTCCCAAACGGATCCTTTCCCCCGCAGCCGCCGCCGGTGCAGTACCCCGGCCAATCTTCGTATCCGCCGTCCGCTACGCCTCCGCCGGCGCAATATCCTGCTCAATCTTCACTTCCACCGCCTCCTCCGGCGCCCCCGCGGACGCAGTATCCAGCTCAATCGTCGCTGCCGCGGCCATCCGTAGGGCCGCCGCCGGCGCAGTACCCCGTTCAATCTTCCCTGCCGCCGTCAGCGGGGCCTCCGCCATCGAACATCCAGGCGGAGCCTCTGCCGCCACCGCCCGGGGCGATCTCGGCGCCGCTTGATCAGGGTGCACGCCTGACGCCGCCGGGCGCCAATCCTACGCCACCGCAACCGGTGGATACTTCATCGCCGCCCGACGATACGGTGGTCACCGAAATGCCGACACAAAAAATCGAGAATTCGCGTGCGGTATTTTCCGGCCTCGACAAGATCACCGGCCGCATCATCACCTTCGATGCCGCGATCGGGGAAACGGTTCAGTTCGGGGCGCTCCAGGTGACCGCGCGCGTGTGCTACACGCGGCCACCGACCGAGGCGACCAACACGGACGCGTTCGTCCAGGTGGACGAAGTCACGCTGCAGGGCGAGGTCAAGCGCATCTTTTCGGGCTGGATGTTCGCCGCCAGTCCGGGGCTGCACGCCGTCGAACACCCAATTTACGATGTTTGGCTGAACGATTGCGCTTCGCCGATCAAGGTCGCCGAACCGGCCACTCCGCCCGCGCCGGCGGCGGCTGTAGCTCCGCCCGCGCGCTCCCGCACTCGCCAAGCCGCGCCTCCGCACCGGCAGCCGGGGCCCGCTGTTCAAGTACAGCCGCAATAAGGCAAATCAGGCCGGGTCAAGGCGCGCGAGCGCGACGGTTCCGGAAATTGGTCGGTCGAGTGCGAGCGCGCCGAAATTTCCTTCACCTACCAGCGCGGCATCGAGCAGCTTGTGGTAGGCGGGGCGAGAAACCTCGACGGCGCCGAACGTGCGCAGATGCTCGGTGACGAACTGGGTATCGAGCAGCCGGTAATGTCCGGCCCTGAGCCGGGCTACCAGGTGGACGAGCGCGACCTTGGAGGCATCTCGGGCGCGGTGGAACATGCTCTCGCCGAAAAAGGCACGCCCGAGGCTAACCCCGTAGAGGCCGCCGACCAGTTTGTCGCCTTCGTAAACCTCGACTGTGTGGCAGTCGCCACGCTCGTAAAGTTTGCGGTAGAGGCTGCGGATTCGGGTGTTGATCCACGTACGGGTGCGTCCGGGCATCGGCTCCGAGCAGCCGTCGAGCACGCCGTCAAAATCGCGATCGACAACGACCGAGAAGCGGCTGGAACGCACCGTGCGCGCCAGGCGGCTCGGCACATGGAACCGGTCGAGCGGCAGGATGCCGCGGCGTTCCGGCTCGATCCAATACAACGCCGGGTCCTCGGCGCTCTCCGCCATCGGGAAAATGCCGCAGGCATACGCCTTCAGCAGCACTTCCGGTGTGATGTCGACGAGGGCGGACTCGCGGCTTGCCATGCGCTTCGTTTAGCCAACAGCAGGCGGCTTCTTCAAGTGTAGGGGACTTCCCGGTTTATCGCGATTACCCCGTCACGCGCGGATCGCCTTAAGCGCCCGTAAACTAAGGTTTCCATAAAATTTTCACCAGCTTGAACACAATTGCCGTGGAGCTTATTACGCCGCTAGAGGCAAGATCGGAGCCTGCTGTCATGAATGCAATCGCGAACGACGTCCGGCCGATCCGTGTCCTGCTCGTCGAGGACGAGCTACTGATCGCCGAATGGGTCGCGGAATCACTCGAGGAACAGGGCTTCGCGGTCTATACGGTGACGAATGCCATGGACGCGCTGCGGCATCTCAACGCCGAGCTAGTGGACGTGCTGTTCACGGATATCAATCTGCCGGGCGGGGTGGATGGGACCGCACTGGCGCGTCGTGCCCGCGAGCTACGGCCTGACCTGCCGGTGGTGTACGCCTCGGGGCGCGTCAACATGCTCGACCCGCAGGTGTGCGTGCCGGGCTCCGCGTTTGTGACTAAACCCTATGTCCCCGATCTGATTGGGCGGGTCCTGGCCAACGCCGTGAAGGCGACTGCGGAACGCATACCGGCGTGAAGCGCTACTGCTCGATCGCGCCGCGCGCGAGAAAATCCTCGAGCCAGTGGATGTGATAATCCCCATCGATGATCTGCGCTTCCCGCACCAGTGCGCGGAACAGCGGCAGTGTGGTCTCAATGCCATCGACAACGAATTCGTCGAGAGCGCGCTTTAACCGCATCAGGCATTCTTCCCGGGTCTTACCGTGAACAATAAGCTTGCCAAGGAGCGAATCGTAGAACGGCGGGATCGCGTAGCCGTGGTAGACGGCTGAATCGATCCGCACGCCCAATCCGCCCGGCGGGTGATAATGTACGATTTTGCCCGGTGAGGCGCGGAACGAGACCGGATTTTCGGCATTGATGCGGCACTCGATGGCGTGGCCGTGGAACTTCACGTCGTTCTGGGCCAGCGCAAGCTCATTGCCTGCCGCCACCCGAATTTGCTCGGCGACGAGGTCGATGTCGGTGATCATCTCGGTCACCGGATGCTCCACCTGAATGCGGGTGTTCATCTCGATGAAGCTGAATTTGCCGTCCTCGTACAGAAATTCGACGGTCCCGGCGCTGAGATATCTGATCTCGCGCATCGCCCTCGCGACGGTCTCGCAAATCTGGTTGCGCGTTGCGGTATTGAGGGCGGGTGAGGGGCCTTCTTCCCAAACTTTCTGATGCCGCCGCTGCAACGAGCAGTCGCGCTCGCCGAGATGGATGGCGCGGCCCTTGCCGTCTCCCAACACCTGGATCTCGATGTGTCGCGGCCGCTCGAGATATTTCTCGAGATAAACCGTGTCGTCGCCGAAGGCCGCGTTCGCCTCCGCCCGCGCCGTGGCAAGAGCCGAAGCCAGTTCGCTCTTTCCCCGAACAACTTTCATGCCGCGGCCGCCGCCGCCGGCGGCGGCTTTGAGCATGACCGGAAAGCCGACTTCGCGCGCCAACCGTTCCGCCTCTTCGTCGGAACTGAGACCGCCACCGGAGCCGGGAACAGTCGGAATACCAAGCTCGACTGCGGCGCGCTTGGCGGCGATCTTGTCGCCCATCAGCCGGATATGCTCGGGACGCGGACCAATGAATTGCACGTTATGCTCGGCGAGAATCTCGGCAAAGCGCGCGTTTTCCGCGAGAAACCCGTAGCCCGGATGCACGGCGTCGGCACCCGTAATCTCACAGGCTGCGAGCAACGCTGGAATGTTGAGGTAGCTGTCCTTAGCGGGCGGCGGGCCAATGCAGACGCTTTCGTCGGCGAGCCGTACATGCATCGCGTCCGCGTCCGCCGTCGAGTGTACCGCCACTGTGGGAATGCCGAGTTCTTTGCACGCCCGCAGGACGCGCAGCGCGATTTCTCCTCGGTTGGCAATGAGGATTTTATCGAACATGGCAGCCAATTGAGGCGGTAAATGGCGAACAACGAATGGCGAATGGCGAGGAGCGTGTCCGCGTACATTCACCCGCCACTCGCCGCGCGCTATTCGCCATCACTCACTCGATGATCATCAACGGCTCGCCGTATTCGACCGGCTGGCCGTCCTCGATCAAAATTTGTATGACCGTGCCCGAGCGAGGCGCAGGAATTTGATTCATTGTCTTCATCGCTTCGATGATGATCAGCGTTTCACCGGCCTTCACTTGCGCACCGACTTCGACGAAGGGCCGCGCGCCCGGTGCCGGCCCGAGATAAGCCGTTCCCACCATTGGCGAAGCCACCAGACCCGGGTGCTCCATCGGCTCGATCGGGGCCTTGACCGGCACCGCGATCGCCTCGGCGGCGGTCGTGGTCTGCGGTGCCCGGCCGCCAGAGGCATTGAGATTGCGCGCCACGCGGATCGACACGCCGTCCTCCTGATACTCGATTTCGGTGAGGCCGGTTTCATCGAGCAGCTTGGCCAGATCTCGGATCACATCGTGATCGATCGCGGGCGTCCTAACCACGGGCGGCTTGGGCATTTGCGGGTTCCCGGGCTTGCGAGCCACGATCAATCCCTGGCGATCATGGTGGCAAGACCGGTGATCGCAAGCACATATCCTTCGGTCCCAAAGCCGCACACCACCGCACGCGCGACTTGCGATACATAGGAGCGCCGGCGGAATTGGTCGCGGGCGTGGATATTGCTGATGTGCACCTCGATTACAGGCACTTCGAGCGAGGCGATGGCGTCAAGAATCGCTATGGAGGTGTGGCTGTAGCCTGCGGGATTGATAACAAGCCCCGCCGCCTTTTCTCTGCGCGCCTCCTGAATCCAGTCGATGATTTCCCCTTCATGGTTCGACTGGCGGAAAACCACTGTGAGCCCGTGCCGTTCGGCCGTCGCGCGGCACAGTTTCTCGACGTCAGCGAGCGTCGCGCGGCCATAGATTTCGGGCTCGCGGGTGCCGAGCAGATTGAGATTGGGCCCGTTCAGGACATAGACGGTCTTCGGCATTTTGCGAGCTACCCGGCGGTCACTTGCTGCGGGCGGCGCCCGCCCTGCCGGGGCTGGTTATAGGGAAGCCACCAGCAAAGGGGAAGCGGGAGGCACCCCACGCGAACACCAGCAATACCGCCGTTCCCGTTAAGAAAACGGGAACCGGTGCCGCGACGCTTGTTGAAAGGGCGGTAGCGCGGGGTAGGGGATAAGTCGAACCGCTATTTGCGCTCAGCCGCGAGCTTTTCCTTCAGCGCGTCGAGACCGACTGCTCCAACGACGACCTCGCCGCCGACCACGTAGCTCGGCGTGCCGTTAACGCCGAGCGCTTCCGCGAGCTTCATGCTTTCATCAATGGTCTTCTTGACCTCGTCACTGCCCATGTCCTTTTCGATACGCGCCATATCGAAGCCGACATCCTTGGCGACCGCAAGCGCGCGCGCCTTGTCGGCCCGGCCGCGACCGCCCAAGAGCTTTTGGTGAAACTCAATGTATTTTTTTCCGGTCGTGTCCTGCATCCGTGCGGCGACCGCAACGTGGGCTGCCTCGACCGAGCCTTCGCCGAGCACCGGAAATTCTTTGAGGACAAATTTCAGATTGGGGTTGGTCTTCAGGAGGTCGAGCATGTCGGAAAGCGCGCGCTTGCAGTAGCCGCAATTATAGTCGAAGAACTCGACCATCGTGACGTTGCCGTGCGGGTTGCCGAGCACGACCTGGTGGGGCGAACTAAAAAGCGTGGCGTTGTTCTCTGCGACCGCCGCGCGATGTTTCTCGGCTTCCGCCGCCGCTTGCTGCTTTTCGACTTCGGCCATCGCGTCCTGCAGCACGTCGGGGTGCGCCAGGAGATACTCTTTGACGATGGTCCCGATCTCCTGCCGCTGATCGGCGGAAAACGTCTGTGCGGTCGCTACGGCCGGCGACGCCAGTGAGAGGGCGGCTGCGATCAGAAGTGCCGTGCGTTGGCTCGATGTCATTATATTTGTCCTTTGCGATTATTGACCGAATAGAAGCGGGCTCTTGCCTTTATTGAAAGCGACGATGTCGTCGGCTCTTACCCATCCCGGCGAGCCGACGGGAAAACGCGTCTTGGCGCGTCCGGCGAGCTCGCGCGCGGTCTTGCTGTCGCCGCGTGCGAAGGCCGCCTGCGCCGAAGCAAGATCGGCCTCGGCGAGATTGCCGCTGTGGCCGTAAGCCATGGCAAGCTGCTCGTAGGCGTCGCCGGATTCGGGCTCCTTGACCAGCGCCGCTCGCAGCAGCGGGATCGCCTCCGATACCATCTTGGGATTTTTGGTGGCGACCATGGCTTGTGCCAGCAGTATCTGAATGAGCGCGGGATTGGGTGCAAGCTCGACGGCGCGGCGCAACGGCAAGATCGCCTCGTTGGCGTGGCCGTTTTCAAGCAACGCCTGGCCCTCAAGCTCGTAGAAATAGGGGTTCTTGGGCATGGCCTGGATCAGGCTCTCGATCTGGGTGAGTGCAGAGCGAATGTCGCCGAAACGATAGGCAATGATTGCATGCGCATAGCGAGCCGGCATACTGGTGTCCGATGCTGGGTAGCGCCGCAGGACGCTATCGGGTCGTTCGGTAAAGCCGTACAGCTTCGCGCGCATCATGTCGTGGCGGAATTGCAGTTCAGGCGGATCTTTCTTGTTCCAATACGGGGTCTTAACCAACGCCTCCAAAGCGGCCATGCGTTCGGCAGGCATCGGGTGGTTCTGCACATAAGGATCGACGTAGGCCGCCGTGAACATCATCTCATCGGCAAAGCGCTTGAACGTATCGTACATGCCCTTGGCGGACTGACCGGTCATGGTCAGGAACCGGACGCCGGAGCGGTCGGCCTGCTGTTCTTGGGCGCGCTGATAGGCGAGCAGCGTATGTTGCAAATAGGATTGTGGCGCGCTCAACATCGCGCCGCCGAGACTGCCCATATCCAGGCTGTTGCCGTAGTTGCTTGATTTCGCCGCCGCCGCCATGGCGCCCGCACCGAGCAGCATGGCGACGATCGACGCGGTCGTGGCGTTGGCAAGTTCCTGGCGCATCTTCGACAGATGCCCGCCGACAATGTGTCCGGTCTCGTGCGCGAAGACGCCAATCAGCTGGTTCGGCGTAGTGGCCTGCATCAGCGCGCCGGAGTTTATGAAGATGCGATGCGCGTCCATTACGAACGCGTTGAACGATTTGTCGTTGATGATGACGATCTTGACGTTCTGCGAGCCCAGTCCGGCAACGCGCAAAATCGGCTGCGAGTATTCGCGCAGCAACTGTTCGATCTCCGCATCGCGGATCATCGGAATGCCGGCGGAGGAGCCGGTCTGGGCCCGCGCGGGCAGGCTCGCAAGCGCAAGCGCGGCTACTGCGGTGAGCGCAATGGCGCGAGAGGCTGGTCCCGCAGGGCGCATCTTGCTAGGAGGTCTCGCAGCAGTCATTTGGGACAAAGTATGCGGTCCCGCTCCGGGGCCCAAGCTATGCATGTAACCGGTTACGGTCAACACAGCGCGCCGCGTTGCCGAGACGAAACCAAAGTCCACAAAGCCCGGCGAATACGGCGGTACCGGGGCGGTTTCCGCAACGCCAGCCCTCGGCCGAGGTGGCTTGATGCTTGAGCGGGCAAAACATCTGCTGCGACCATCGGCACGGAGCGACGTGCCGCCATTCATGGTGATGGATGTCATGGCCGCGGCAGTTCGTCTCGAAGCACAGGGACGCCGTATCATTCATATGGAAGTCGGCCAGCCAGCCGCGGGCGCGCCGGCAACTGCGATCACTGCGGCCCGTGCTGCGCTGACCGGTGGCCCACTCGGCTATACCGAGACCCTCGGCATTCCCTCGCTGCGCCGGCGCATCGCGCGCGCTTATGCCGAATGGCACGATATCGATATCGATCCAAGTCGCATTGTCGTTACTACCGGCTCTTCGGCCGGTTTCATTCTGGCGTTTCTCGCCGCCTTCGAAGCGGGGGACCGCGTCGCGGTGGCGCTTCCGGGTTATCCGCCTTATCGCCACATCCTCACGGCGCTCGGCTGCGAGCCCGTTGGCATCGAAACAAGCGGGTCAACGCGTTGGTCGATTACCGGCGAAGCCTTGCTCGCGCAGCACCGGAGTACTCCGCTCAAGGGCGTCATCGTCGCCTCTCCCGCTAACCCGAGCGGCACGATGATGACTGCGTCTGCGCTTCGCGATCTGACCCGCGGCGCCGAAGACGCCGGCATCATCGTCATCTCCGACGAGATCTATCACGGCCTCGATTATACTTTTGCCGCCGAGTGCGCGGCGCGGATTTCGTCCGACGCCATCATCGTCAACTCATTCTCCAAATACTTCTGCATGACCGGATGGCGGATCGGCTGGATGGTCGTGCCGCCGCCGCTGGTGCGGGCCGTCGAGCGGTTGCAACAGAACCTCGCAATTTCAGTGCCGACGCTTGCACAAATCGCGGCGGAGGCGGCATTTGAGGGGCGTGCTGAACTTGAAGAAGTGCGGCACGGCTACGAGGAAAATCGCCGGATTTTGCTCGAAGGACTGCCGCGCACGGGTCTTGATTCATTTTTGCCCGCCGACGGCGCCTTCTATCTCTATGCCGACGTCTCGCGGTTCTCGACCGACAGTTTCACCTTCGCAACGCGCATGCTGGAGGAAGCAGGTGTGGCGGCAACCCCCGGTGTCGATTTCGACCCGCTACGCGGCAAGCAATATCTGCGTTTGTGTTACGCCGGCGCGCGCAGCGATATGTTCGAAGCGGTCGATCATATCGGCAATTGGCTGAGATCGAATGCGACCGAACGAGGCGGATCATGAGCGACGCACTGTTTGAAATTTTGCGCAAGGTGACCACAGCGACGGTGACTACGATGCTCCTCAAAAAGGGCATCAGGCGCTGTTGGATGAACGGGCCAAGGCCGCTGACGCCGAACGGCGAGCGGGTTATCGGTCGAGCCTTCACGCTGCGTTTCATTCCGGTGCGTGAGGATGTCGCGACCCCGGAAAGTTGGGGCCATCCGATATCGACCCGCGCCGCCATCGAGGAAATGCCGGAGGGCGTCATCGTCGTTGCCGACGCGATGGGCGTGCCCAGCGCCGGCATCTTCGGCGACATTCTTTGCGCACGGATGAGGAAGCGAAACGTTGCCGCCCTCGTGACCGACGGTGTCGTGCGCGATCGGTCCGGCGTATTGAGCAGCGCGTTGCCGGTTTGGTGTGCCGGTACGGCAGCGCCGGCATCGGTCAACGGGCTGACCTTTGTCGGCTGGCAACAGCCGATCGGCTGCGGCGGCTGCGCAATTTTTCCCGACGATGTGATCGTAGCCGACGACGATGGCGCTATCGTCGTTCCCCAGGCATTGCTGGAATTCGTCGCCCACGAGGGCGCCGAGCACGAGCTGTACGAAAGTTGGGTGTTCCACGAAGTTGAGAATGGCGTGAAACTGCCCGGCCTTTATCCGCCGAACGATGATGCCAAAGCGCGCTACGCCGCGTGGCGGAAATCGCGTTTGTGACGCCAGCGCGTTCCTCACAAGCGTAAGAAGCTGCTAGACGCCGGGAGCGCTGGATGTTCTTCATCCTCTCCAAAATTCTGGGCTTCTTCGCGTTGCCGTCGAATCTCATTATTACGATCGGCCTTGTCGGTCTGGTTCTGCTATGCACGCGATTGACCCGGCTAGCCAGTTGGCTGGTTGTTAGCAGCCTGGTGCTGATCGCCCTCTTTGGGTTATCGCCACTCGGTAATGCCCTGATTTTGCCGCTGGAGCAGCGTTTTCCGCCGTGGGACGCTTCGCGCGGACCGCCCGACGGCATTGTCATCCTCGGCGGCTCGATTTCGCCGGACGTTTCGGCGGCTCGCGGGGCGGTGGCGCTCGATGAAGCCGCAGAGCGCATCACGGTCGCCGCCGAATTGGCGCGCCGCTATCCGCATGCCCGGCTCCTGTTCTCGGGGGGCAGCAATGCGCTGATATTCAACGAAGGTCCGGAGGCTATGTTCGCGGTGCGCGAGTTGGAGGATCTTGGTGTCGCTCCCGAGCGGATCAAGGCGGAGGATCGGTCGCGCAACACCATCGAGAACGCGGTATTCTCGCGCCGTCTTGTAGATCCGAAGCCAGGTGAACGCTGGCTTCTGTTGACGTCAGCGTATCACATGCCGCGCTCGATTGCCGCGTTCCGGGCGGCCGGGTTCGCTGTCGAGGCCTATCCCGTCGATTGGCGTACCCGCGGGCCGATCGACGCTTTTCGGCCGTTCGCTTCACTCAGTGACGGACTGCGCCGGACTGACACGGCAGTGCGCGAGTGGGTCGGGCTTTTCGTTTACCGGCTCGCCGGCAAGACGGCGGAGCTGTTTCCCGGACCGTAAGGGCTGGCACAAGCTCTCTAGAGATGTCTCGACCTCCTTCATCGCCGCCACTGTGGCCCATAGAACCATCGGGATTAAAACCGCCGGTAGTGCCTCCAGTCTTTAAAGTGTCCCCCTTTAATGGCTGAGAGTCCCCCATCTTTCGAGTTCGCGCCGGGCCTGCAAGCTTTCCCGTCTTGGTCACGATCCAAATCCTAATTGTTCGGGGCGTAACAGGGATTTAAGGTATGCAACGGATCGAAGATCGCGATCCCAACCGTCAGAGCAAACAACACCGCGACATCCGATCCTTCCGTCGGATGGTTTTCGAATTTTGTGATTTTGGTGAACGCGCCGTCGCGTGACTGACATGTCTCTGATGTTTACTGCTCCTGACGTTCGACGCGCAGGACAGTCAAAAAGGAATGAAGATGAACGTGAAGTTTTTAAAGGCTGCTGCTCTGATGATTTTTGGGCTTGTGCTCTTCATCGCGGCAGCGCCCGCACATGCGACACCAGTGACAGAGACATTCGATTGGACGCTAACCGGCCCTGCGGCGTCACTCGGGGGAGTACCTTTCCCGGGTAGCGGCACAATCACAGCGACGATATCCGCCGGTAGCGACATCATTACTGGAATCACCGGCACCATCGACGGCAGCATGATCGCCGGCCTGACGACTTTTGGCTCTAGCCCCAGCCCAGCTTCTCAAGTGATCTTCCCCACCGGGACGACATTTCTGAGTACGGCCGGCATTGCCTTCGACACGGCGTCGGGACTGGACGTCAATATCTTTAGCTTTTTTCCCCAGGGAACACCCCCGTCGGGCAACGCTTATGGGGAGTTGACCTCTGGCGGCTTTGGAGTCGGCACCTTTTCGCTGACCCCGGTTTCAGCCACGCCCCTGCCTGCCGCCCTCCCACTCTTCGCCACCGGCGTCGGCGTGTTAGGTCTGCTTGGCTGGCTCAGGAAGCGGAGGAACGCTGGTAGTTTCGCCGCTGCTAGTTTCGCCGCTGTGTAATCGAAACGCTCGATCGGGTTTCGGAGAGACCGCCGCGAGGCAGTCTTTGCTTTTTGCACCGATCATGTTGCGGTGAATGAGAGCGCAATTGCCCTTCTCGGCCATGCCCGCCGACCACATGCACGCCCGCTATCTGAGGTCTTGCTGCCGAGCGGCGCTCGCGGGTAACTACACGTGCCTGACCGTCATGGAGACGAGCCAGCAGCGCCATCTGTGTTTGACTAATTCACCGATCCTTTACGGCGGCGCGATACTTACGCGGTGACGCGGATGCTATTGCTTGCGGCGCGAGTGGTTCGTTTTGCCAGTGGTCGCATGGTGCCGGGCGTTTCTGTCCGCAGTCCTTTTGGGGAAGGACCACCATGTCACTAGCCGAAATGCCGATCACGCTTCCGCGCGAGGCGGCTGAGAAACGAGACCATACCCAAGCCGTAACCCAACCGTAGCGCGCCCCTGGATTGAGTTTGCTCTCGTCGCATTGTTTGCCGCGGCGGCGGTTTTTTTGGCGTCGTCTCTCGCTGTGGTGATCGGCCTGGTTTGATCGGCCGCGTTCTTGCTCGCGCCAGAACACCGTACTCATCTTTCCGCAGAAAAGCTGCGAGCAGATGCGCTATGGGACTTCAACTGATCATTGGCAATAAGAATTACTCGTCCTGGTCGTTCCGGCCCTGGCTGGCGATGAAGGTCGCCGGAATTGCATTCGAAGAAACCCTGATCTCGCTCGAAGCTCCCGATTTCAAGAAACGGGTGAAGGCGTTGGGCGGTGCCGGCAGGGTCCCGACGCTGATCGACGGCAACACCTGCGTCTGGGAGTCGCTCGCGATCCTTGAATACTTGGCGGAAAAATTTCCCGCCGCCGCATTATGGCCCGAACCGCCAGCGGCGCGCGCCCATGCCAGGGCGATTTCGTCGGAGATGCACGCCGGATTCGCCGCGGTGCGGCGGCAGCTGCCGATGAATATCCGGCGGCCGGTATTGCCGCGTGCGCTCGACGCCGAGGCGATCGGGGATGTCGCACGCATCGATGCGATCTGGAAAGAGTGTCGTTCGCGGTTCGGGGCTGGCGGGCCGTTTCTGTATGGCGCGTTTGGTGCGGCCGACGCCATGTATGCTCCGGTCGTTTGGCGCTTCCGCACCTATGCCGTTGAGGTGAGTGCCATCGCTCAGGCCTACATGCACGCGCTCATGGCGCTGCCGGCGTGGAACGAATGGCGAGAGGCGGCATGCCGTGAGCCCTGGGTGCTGCCGCACGACGAGGTCGATTGGCCGGACGTCAAGCATGAGTGACGCGCTTCAACCGAGGCGCGTTCGAGTTCGCGCAGCAACGGACGCTGATACGCGACAATCTTCACCATCGCCGTCGGCAACGTGAAATAGGCGATGCGATCGACCTCCGGAAAGTGTGGCTTGCGGCCCGATCTCGGCGGCCATTCGATCTCGAATGTGTTGCTGGCGAACGTCGTCAGATCGAGGTCTGCTTCGAACGCCCAGGCGTGCACGGCCTTCCCGCCCTTTTGCTTCACTGCAGTCAGCGGAATGAATTCGCCGATGGCGGTGAGGTTCGTCTCTTCGGTAAATTCGCGCTTAGCGGTGGCGAGGAGATCGGCATCGGCCTCTGCGAGACCTTTCGGTATCGTCCACGCCCCGTCGTCTTTTTTAGCCCAGAACGGGCCGCCCGGGTGCGCCAGCAGGACTTCGAACTCGCGGCCGCGCCGAAAAGCCAGTAGACCGGCGCTGATGTCTGCCCTGCGACGCATGCGCGCATTTACCTTATAAACTGCGGCTCTCTACCGCAGGACTTGCTAAATAGGTCGTTGTCTGCATGATTTTGTCACGATTGCGCCCACAATGCCGGCCACTTCGCCCGCGCTCTTGAGCGCGCCGTAGAAGGGCCGCTAACCATTTCCTGAACGGGAGCCAACGCCAATGCGATATCAATTTATCGCCGCTCTTGCATTTGCCGCAGTTGCGGCCTCGCTCGCCCCGATTGCCAAGGCTGACGACAACCCCAAAGACGTCAAGGGCCTTTATCTGATGAGCGATTATCCCGCCGTGACGCTGCGGCCGGGTGAAACGTCTTCGATCAGTTTGAAACTGCGAAATTACGAGTTGCCGCCCGAGCGTCTAGCGTTGTCGGTGTCCGGCGTTCCCTCCGGATGGACGGCAACCCTGATGGGCGGCGGCCAGCCGGTCGCAGCGGCGATGCCGGCGACCAACTCAAGTGTTTCGCTCGAACTGCGGCTCGATGTACCGAAGAGTGCCGCGGTCGGCAGCCAAACGCTGACGGTCTCTGCGGCCGGCGGTTCAACGAACGTGGAGCTGCCGATCGCCGTGACGCTTGCCAAGGATCTGCCGGCAAAGCTGACGCTGACGCCGCAGCTTCCCGAGTTGCGCGGCACATCGAGGTCGACCTTCGAATATCAGCTCGGCATCAAGAACGACAGCGGCAAGAAACTCACCGTCAGTCTGTCGGCGCAGGCGCCGCAGAATTTCGACGCCTCGTTCACCGAGAATTACGGCAGCCAGGAGCTCAACGCCGTGCCGATCGACCCCGGCCAGACCAAAGACGTGAAGCTCAAAGTGCGGCCGCCGAACACCGCGGCTGCCGGAAGCTACAAAGTCATGGCGCGGGTCGGCGCCGAGGATGCCACGGCGACCGCCGATCTCACGCTCGACATTACCGGCCAGCCGAAGCTCGATATCAGCGGCCGCGAAGGCCTGGTTTCGACGCGTGCTTCAGCCGGCAAGGAGACGACCGTGCCGGTGGTGATCACCAATACTGGGACGGCGCCCGCCGACGACGTCGAGCTCAGCGGTTCAGCGCCAAGCGGCTGGAAGATCACCTTCGATCCGAAGTCGGTCCAACGCATCGCACCTAATGAGAACAAAGAAGTGCAGGCGCTGATCACGCCGACGGAGAAGGCCATCGCCGGCGACTATGTGACGACGATCCGTGCCTCAGCGCGCGGCGAATCGGCCTCCACCACCTTCCGCGTCACGGTGACGACCTCGACGATGTGGGGCATTGCGGGTGTCGGCATCATCGGCATTGCGCTGCTTGTCATGGTCGGAGCGGTGGCAAGGTTTGGCCGGCGATGAGCGAGGACACTGTCATCGAGGCCAAGGGCCTCACCAAAAACTACGGGCCTGCGGTCGCCGTTGATCACATCTCTTTCACGGTAGGGCGCGGGGAAATTTTCGGATTGCTCGGCCCGAACGGCGCCGGCAAGACGACCACCATCCTGATGCTGCTCGGATTGACCGACATTTCTGGCGGCGAGGTGCGCGTGCTTGGATTCAACCCGGCGCGCGAGCCGTTGTCGGTGAAGCGTCGCGTCGGTTACCTGCCTGATACGGTCGGCTTCTACGATCAGATGACCGCGGCCGACAATCTGCGCTACACCGCCCGCCTGATCGGCTTCAGAAAAGACGAGCGCGAAAAAAGAATTGCCGAGGCGCTCGCGCGCGTCGGCCTTGCCGAATCTGCTGACAAGCGCGTCGGCACGTTCTCCCGCGGCATGCGCCAGCGTCTCGGGCTTGCGGAAATCCTGATGAAGGGCGCACAGATCGCTATCCTCGACGAGCCAACGACTGGGCTCGACCCACAGGCGACCGCGGAGCTGCTTACGATCATTCGTGGTTTCAAGTCAGAGGGCGTTTCGGTCCTGCTGTCCTCGCATCTGCTTGAGCGGGTGCAGAGCATTTGCGACCGGGTCGCGCTGTTTTCCGACGGCCATATTGCCCTGATGGGGACGGTGTCGGATCTCGGCCGTGAGGTTCTCGGCGGGGGCTACGTGGTTGATATCGAGGCTGACGGCGCCGGCCTTGCCGAGCGGCTCGCGCTCATTCCGGGCGTGAGCGGCGTCGAACGCACCGGCATCGGCAAGCTGCGCCTGCATGCCGACCGTGACGTGCGTCCGGAGGCGGCGGTCGAAGTCGTCGCCATGCAGGGCCGTCTCAAGTTCCTCGGCGTTCAGGAGCCTAGCCTCGACGCCATCTACACCCGCTATTTCGAGAAAAAACCCGACGCGGAAATGACGACGAAGGAGACCCGCCATGCGGCGTGAGGGCTCGGCTTTCTCCGGCCTCGGGGTGGTCGTGCTCAAGGAGCTATCGGACCACCTCACCAGCGTGCGCATGCGGGTGCTCGAATGGCTGGTCGTGCTGGTCGCGCTGGCAGCGCTCTACGGCGCCATCCAGCAGATCAAGGAAACCACGGCAGAAGATCCTTTCCTGTTCCTGCGGTTATTCACAACCTCACGCGAACCGCTGCCCTCGTTCGTCTCCTTCATCTCGTTCCTGGTGCCGCTGATGGCGATCGGCCTCGGTTTTGACTCCGTCAACTCCGAGTACAATCGGCGCACGCTGTCGCGGATTCTGTCCCAGCCGATTTATCGCGACGCCCTGTTGTTCGGAAAATTTCTCGCCGGACTTATGACGCTTGCGATCAGCCTGATCACGCTATGGCTGTTGGTTGTTGGGCTGGGCTTGTTGCTGATCGGGATTCCCCCTGGTGCTGAGGAGATCGCCCGCAGCTTTCTCTTCCTTTTGGTGACGATCGTCTATGCCGGGGTGTGGCTGGCGCTGGCGCTGCTGTTCTCGATTGTGTTCCGGTCAGCCGCGACCGCGGCGCTGGTCACGCTCGGAATCTGGCTGTTCATCACGTTCATATGGCCGGTGCTGGCCGGCGCTGTTGCGCAAATCATTGCGCCACCCGATCCGCGTTACCTTGCCTTGGGGTTACCGACGCCGGCGACCGCGCTGGCGGAGCAGATATTGGCGCGACTATCGCCGACCACATTGTTTGCCGAGACGGTGGTAGCGCTCCTTGATCCCACGACGCGGTCTCTGGGGCCGATCTACCTCAGCCAGCTTCAGGGCGCGGTGCTGGGCGCTCCGCTGCCGCTCGCCGAGAGCATGCTGATCGCGTGGCCCCAGACTGTCGGCATGATCGCGAGCGCCATTCTGCTGTTCGTCATCGGCTACGTGACGTTCCAGCGTCAGGAAGTGCGCGCGTAGCGGGCAGAAGTCGCCCTCGGCGCGCGTCGCCTTTTTCCCTAGGCCCGACGGAAAAATCCAGCTGCGCGGGGCGCGTTGCGTCGGCGCTCGCGTCATAGTCAAATCGGGCTCGATGAGGGGGATTCGTGACCGCAATAAAATCCAACATCGACAGTTTATCAGCGGAGTTCCAGGCCAATCAGACGGCCATGCGCGAACTGATCGCTGATTTGCAAGAGCGCCGCGCGCAGGCTGCCGAAGGCGGGCCGCCGCGTTCCCGCGAGCGTCACCTGTCGCGGGGGAAACTTTTGCCGCGCGACCGGGTCATGACGCTCGTCGATCCGGGTTCGCCGTTCCTTGAACTGTCGCCGCTCGCCGCCAACGGGATGTACGAGGACGCCATTCATGCGGCCGGGATTATCACCGGCATTGGGCGCATCGCCGGGCGCGAGTGTGTAATCGTCTGCAACAATTCGACGATCAAGGGCGGCACCTATTATCCGATGACCGTCAAGAAGCACCTCCGCGCGCAGGAAGTTGCGCGCGAGAACCGGTTGCCGTGCATCTATTTGGTCGATTCCGGCGGCGCCAATCTGCCGCAATGGCCGGAGGTCTTTCCCGACCGCGAGCATTTCGGCCGCATCTTCTACAATCAGGCGACTTTGTCGGCCGCCGGTATTGCCCAGATAGCCGTGGTGATGGGCTCGTGCACCGCGGGCGGGGCCTATGTCCCGGCGATGTCGGACGAGACCATTATTGTGCGCAATCAAGGCACTATCTTTCTCGGCGGCCCGCCGCTGGTGAAAGCGGCGACCGGCGAGGTGGTCTCGGCCGAAGACCTTGGCGGCGCCGACGTGCACGCCAAAAAATCCGGCGTCGCCGATTACTACGCCGAGAATGATCGCCATGCGCTGGCGCTATGCCGCCGCATCGTCGGCACTCTGAATACGAAGAAGCCGGACGATATTGTGCTCGCCAAGCCGGCCGAGCCGAAATATGACGCCGGCGAACTCGACGGTATCGTGTCGGCCGATCTCAAGAAGCAATACGACGTTCGCGAAGTGATCGCGCGCCTTGTCGATAGCTCCGAATTCGACGAGTTCAAGGCGCTTTACGGCACCACGCTGGTCACCGGCTTCGCTCACATCCACGGCATGCCGGTCGGCATTCTGGGCAACAATGGCATTTTGTTCTCGGAGAGCGCGCGCAAGGCCGCGCATTTCATCGAGCTGTGCTGCCAGCGGTGTATTCCGCTGCTGTTTTTGCAAAATATCGTCGGCTTCATGGTCGGGCGCGAATACGAGGCCGGCGGCATCGCCAAGGATGGCGCCAAGATGGTGACCGCGGTCGCCTGCGCGCAGGTGCCGAAGATCACGGTGGTGATCGGCGGCTCGTATGGCGCCGGCAATTACGGCATGTGCGGCCGCGCCTATGGCCCGCGGTTCTTGTTCACCTGGCCGAACGCGCGCGTCTCGCTCATGGGCTCGGAGCAGGCGGCGAGCGTGCTGGCAACCGTGCGGCGCGACAATATCGAGGCGGCGGGAAAAACCTGGCCGGTGGAAGAGGAAGAGGCGTTCAAGAAGCCGATCCGCGATCAGTTCGATACCGAGAGCAATCCTTATTTCGCCACCGCGCGGCTGTGGGACGACGGGATCATCACACCGGTCGAAACCCGCCGGGTGCTGGCGTTATGTTTTTCCGCGGCGCTTAACGCGCCGATTCCCGAGACGAAGTTCGGGGTGTTTCGGATGTGACGCTGAGAGTGAGCCGTTTAGCGACGGCGAACGTCGCCAATTCACGCCGCTCTTGGCCTAATGGCCTTGAGCTTGTCACCGATTGCGCGCGTGCGTTCTATCAACTCATAATCGGTCTGCAGCCCGATAAAAAATCACTCCGACATGCCGAGGTAGCGTGCAAGCCGCAGGTCGGTGTCGGCAGTGACGCCAAAGGGCGGATTCTTGCTTTTAATATCGTCCTTGTCATCACGCCTTCTTCCGCTTCCTCTCCGGCAGCTTCGCCACCTTGCGCAACGCCGCGTTAATGCGGCTCTGCCAGCCCCGGCCGGTGCGACGGAAATGCGCGACTACGTCGGGGTCGAGCCGCAGGCTCACTGGCTGCTTGGGATTGCGCGAAGGCGGCCGGCCACGCCGCACAAGTTTACCACCCTCATACAAATCCGCGCTGCGGAACCATTCGTCGGTCAATTCTGGAATCTCTTCGTAATCCTTAGGACCAAGCACATACTCGTCCACTTTCTTTAGATCGCTTCCGACCCCGTTCGAACTCCCGACCGTAGCGCGCTTTTTCTCGCTCATTAGCTTTCCTCATTGAAATGATGTGCCGGTGCGCTCCGCGAGGCGTCCATACAACGACAACCATGCGATCCCGCAAGAAGCCGATTGTGACGACGCGGATTTCACCGTAGTCGTAGCGATCGTCCGATCGCTCGATGACGCGGCCGGCAAACACCCGTTCGGCATCCTCAAAATCGAGGCTCCGCTCCCGCAACGTCCATTGACGCTTAGCGGGATCGTAGGTAATTGCCATCTTGAATTAGTGTATATACGATAAATGGTGTGCGAGCAAGAGGAGCCCGGCTATGTCCAAGACGATCGAGCACATTCACTGGCCCGACGCGCCAGATATGTGGATGCCGTATGCGCCCGCGATCAAGGTGAGGGGCGGTACGACCGTGTATCTCGCCGGTGTTACCGCCGCGCCGGTGTATCATCATCATCCGCATCGGCCGGAGGAGTTCGACGCCATGCCGCACGA
This sequence comes from uncultured Alphaproteobacteria bacterium, assembly GCA_963844545.1. GTDB lineage: Bacteria > Pseudomonadota > Alphaproteobacteria > Rhizobiales > Xanthobacteraceae > BOG-931. The sequence continues at coordinate 144,274 of CAWJOX010000008.1, forward strand.
CATGGCGGGGCAGGCGCGGGCAGCGCTTGAAAATCTAAAGCGCGGACTTGAAGCCGTCGGCGCGACGTTCGCCGACGTGGTCACTGCCGACCGCTTTGTGACCGATCTTACGGATCAGGATGCGCTCAACCGCGCCTGGGCCGAGTACTTTCGCAACGCCAAGCCGGCGACGACCACCGTGCAAGTAGTGCGGCTTGCGACCGATCCGCGGTGTCTCGTCGAGATCAACGCGGTCGCGGTCGTCGATTGAGAGAGTGACGGCTTCGACACGTCTGCTTGACGAAGGCGCCTATTGGCCGCTCTATCCGCGTCGAGAACTTACAAAATGGAAACGGAGGCTCGCATGGCGGAGTTGGCATACCGGACCGCGGTCGTCGTTGGGGTTGGCGGCGGCCTTTCCGCTTCGGTGGCGCGGACATTTACCAAAGCAGGCATGAAGGTAGCGCTCGCCGCACGCCGCGCCGACGATCTCGCGCCGCTCGCAAAGGAAATCGGCGGGAAGGCGTTCGCGTGTGATGCGACAAAGCATGAGCAGGTCTCGAAGCTGTTCGCCGATGTCGAAACTGCGTTCGGCGCCCCGGATGTCGTTGTCTACAATGCCAGCTATCGCACCCGTGGCCCGTTTGTGGAACTCGATCCGGCCGAAGTGGAGAAGACGCTCATTGTCAGTGCATTCGCCGGGTTCCTGGTGGCGCAGGAAGGCGTCAAGCGCATGTTGCCGGCGGGCCACGGGGCTGTCCTGTTCACCGGCGCGTCCGCAAGCGTCAAGGGCTACGCGCAATCAGCGCCCTTCGCGATGGGCAAGTTCGCGTTGCGCGGACTGGCGCAAAGCATGGCGCGCGAACTGTCGCCCCGCGGCATTCACGTCGCCCACATTGTGATCGACGGTGGTATCCGCAGCACCAGCCGCGCCGAGCCGCCGGACAAGCCCGACAGCATGCTCAACCCCGATGCTATCGCGCAAACCTATCTCGATCTCCTGCGGCAGCAACGCAGTGCCTGGGCCTGGGAAATCGAGCTGCGCCCGTGGGTCGAGCGGTTTTGAGTTTCAGCACAAAGCGCCGCGATACTCGCGCCATGCGGGCAACGTTTGCCAAGGCCGCTCTGGTCACGCTGGCGCTCGTCGTTGTCGCGAGCATCGCTGCGGCGCAGACCAAGCGCCAGAAGCGTCAGCAACGTACCCCCGAACCTGCGGTTCCTGCCGCATCAGTCGATGCCCGCGACGCGGTCGTAGCGGCGCTTGGACCGTTTAACGGTCGGCCGTATTGGCTGGCGCTTGCCCAATGCGGCGGCGTCTATTTCAAGCTAAACACACTTTACACCGATGTCGCCGTGCACGCCCGCGTGGTCAAGCCCAATCCGACCACCAATGCAGAGTTCACCAGAAAGCTCAACGAGGCGATCAAGACCGCGACAACCTTCTTAGACGGCGCCGAGCATTTTCTGATGACCAATCGCGGTGTGGAGCGCGCTGATGCTGTGCTCACCTATGAAGGGCAAATGCGTGCGGCTGGCGACCGGCTCAAGACCATCGAGGCTGCACTCGCGGCGGCAAAAGCTTGCCCAACGCTGTATCAGACTTGCCGGGACGCTCATCCCAAGGAGTGCGGTGAATCGCTGATTCCGGCGCGCTGATTTTGGCTTTGACGTTTTGCGAAGACACTCGCGTGTCAGGCGGGCGCGGCGTCGCCAGAAGGAGGGTGTGATGAAGCTTATGTTGACCATCTTGACGGTCTTGGCGGTGGTCGGGGCGGGCGCGCGGGAGGTGACCGCCGAGCAGGCGGCGGCATCGCCTGGGGCAGTCGAGCCCGCCGCGCCCAAGATTGGCGAAATCATGGCGCTACAGCAAATGCGCCACATCAAGCTTTGGTTTGCCGGCAGCCGGGGTAACTGGCCGCTCGCCGATTACGAGGTCGATGAGCTTAAGGAGGGTTTTGACGATGTGAATCAGGTTCTCGGCGGCGACACCGTGGAGAAGGCGGTGGGCGGTGGGATTGCTTCCGTCGAGAAGGCGGTGGAAGCAAAGGATCGCGCGGCCTTTGCCACCGCGTTCGACAAGCTTACGGCGGGCTGTAACAGCTGCCACCATTTGCTGGATCGCGCTTTTATCGTGATCCAGCGTCCGACAGCGCTGCCGTACAGTGACCAGCTCATCGCACCACAGAACTAACCGCCGCCCGCGTCAACGCGCCGCGGCGCCCGGGCTCGGGAGCGGCGCATTTCGAACCAATATTAGTTGGACCCTGGATGATGTTGCTTCCAACAGGAGGTCCACGATGACCTATCGCGTCTACTCAGGACCGCGCGGCTCGCAGTCCATCTCTCCCCTGGAGAAGGATCGCCACCTCTTCAAGGAGTTCAGCGTTCTCGATGAGGCCATGAGCTGGGCGCGGCATATCAACAGCAGCGGACGAGTCGCTCTGCTGATCGAGGGTGATGACGGCACGCGGTTGACGAAGCAGCAGATTGTCACGGCGCTGAAGAACCCAGAGAGCATCGACTCGCACCACGACGCTGCCTGAGGCGGCAATTTTCTCGCAGGCGGCCGAGCGGCTCTCAGTAATCGAGCCCGGAAAGCAGCGCGAGATCGAAAATTTCGTGGGGCGGCACGAACCGCTCATACTCGTTCGGCAAACGCGCACGATTGAGCCACACGGCGCGAAAACCAAACGAAGACGCGCCCATAACGTCCCACCGGTTGGAAGAGACGAACACCACCTCTTCCGGCTTGACGTTAAAACGCTCGGTCACCAGCGTGTAAACCTCCGGCCGCGGCTTGTAGGCGCGCACGGCGTCGACGGACAGCACAGCATCCAGAAGCCCGCCGATATCGGCCGCACCAACGGCGGCGGATAACATCCGCGGCGAGCCGTTGGAGAGGATGGCGAGGCGCGCGCCGCTCCCTTTGAGATCGCTGAGCGCCGGCCGGGCCTCAGCAAATGCATCGAGCTTGAGATAGGCATCGAGAAGTTTCGGCCGCAGCGTGCGATCGACTGACGGGACACGAGCCAGCGCATAGTCGAGCGCCTGCTCGGTCAACGTCCAAAAATCGATGTAATGACCCGCCAGCGTCAAAGTCCAGGTGTATTCGAGCTGCTTTGTTCGCCAGATCTCCGAACACCGTTCCGCTTCCGGGCCAGCCGCGCTGCGATGGCGCGCAATCGCGGCGTGAACGTCGAACAGCGTGCCGTAGGCGTCAAATACGTAGGTCCTCATGCTCTTGTCTCCTTGCGGCGGTCATGGTGACAAAGGAGCGCCCATGGGACAATGGGAGCTCGTGGAAGGATGATTCGATGAGCCGGCCTGTCACCTGGTCGAAGACCCTAACCTTTTTCGAGAATGCTTGGCACGAAGGCAACGTGCCGATCATGGGCGTGCGCACGCATGCGGCGTGGCTTTGCACGTCGGTGTTCGACGGGGCGCGGGCCTTCGAGGGCACCGCGCCCGATGTCGATTTACACTGCGCGCGCATCAACAAATCCGCCAAGACAATGGGGCTGAAGCCGGTCGTCGAAGTAGAAACCTGGCTCGGTCTCGTGCGCGAAGGACTAAAGCGGTTCGAGAGCGACGCCGAGCTTTACATCCGGCCGATGTATTGGCCCGAGGACGCGGCCTCAGGCGCGGTGCGGCCCGACCCTGAAACCACCCGCTGGTGCCTGACGCTTTACGTCGCCCCGTTGCCGAAGCCAACCGGCACCGCCATCACGCTGTCGCCGTACCGCCGCCCGACCCGCGAATCCGCTCCAGTCGATGCCAAAGCCGGCTGCCTCTATCCGAACAATGCGCGCGCCATGACCGAAGCGCACTCGCGCGGCTTCGACAATTGCTTGATGTGCGACATGCTGGGCAACGTTGCCGAACTTGCCACCGCCAACATTTTCATGGTGAAGGACGGTGTTGCTTTCACGCCCGTCTTCAACGGGACGTTCCTTGCCGGGATCACGCGGGCGCGGGTAATAGCGTTGTTGCGCGAGGCCGGCGTTACGGTCGTGGAAACGACCCTGCGCTATTCCGATTTCCAGTCGGCGGACGAAGTGTTTTCAACCGGCAACTACACCAAGGTATCGCCGATCATCCGCGTCGATGAGCGCAACCTGCAGCCCGGTCCGATCTATCGGCGCGCACGCGAACTGTACTGGGATTTTGCCCACGCGACCGCGTGACTAAGGCCAGGAATCAGAGCCTTTGACGGCCAACAGCGACGGTATCGCGCTGTCGCCTACAGCGGATCGTGGTCGCGCGTCGCAAGAAAAAAGCGGGGCCATTGGCCCCGCTTTCTATTCACGCCGATCGCCCGCGACGGAATTATTTCATCGCCGCTTCGTACATCTCGGCCACATTGTCCCAATTGATCAGGTGATCAACAAAGGCCTTGAGATAATCCGGGCGGCGGTTGCGATAATCGATGTAATAGGAATGCTCCCATACGTCGCAGCCGAGAATCGGCGAGGCGCCATGCACTAAGGGGCTCTCGCCGTTAGCGGTCTTCATGATCGCGATCTTGCCGTCCTTCACCGCAAGCCAGCACCAGCCGGAACCGAATTGGGTCACGCCGGCCTGGATGAAATCCTCCTTCATCTTGGCGATCGACCCGAGGTCGGTCGTGATCTGCTTTTCCAGTTTGCCGGGCAGCTTGTCGCCGCCGCCGCCCTTTTTCATCCATTTCCAGAAATGAATGTGGTTGTAGTGCTGGCCGGCGTTGTTAAAGAGGCCTGGGTTCTTGCCGAACGTTCCTTTCACGACCTCCTCGAGCGGCTTGTTTTCCCACTCGGTGCCCTTTGCGAGATTATTCCCATTAGTGACGTAGGCTTGGTGGTGTTTGTCGTGGTGATATTCGAGCGTCTCGCGAGACATGTACGGGGTCAGCGCGTCGTAGGCGTACGGCAGATCGGGCAGGGTGAATGCCATTGGTTCTACTCCTCAATGTGAAATCGGAACTGGTTTGGGGGCACGTCGATAAAACCGCCTCGGCAAGACAAGGTTTCGTCTAAATAGGCCCACGGCCCGGTCTGGGCAACGGTGTCGGGCGGGCGAATGGTGGCCGCTATCCTCCCCGCTGTCGTTGCTAACCTTCTTGCTATTTATCCTTGCGCCCCAGTCGGACGACGGCCAAAATGGAGTGGGTGCAGGATACCTGCGGCATCTTACCGGCGCGGGAATTAGCGTCATGTCAATGTTTTTGCTGGTTTTGGGTGCGGCGACCGCCGTGGCGGGGTCGGCCCTCGTGGCATCGGGCGTTATCCTTCCCGAGGGTACCTTCGGCGCTGAAGTTGTCACCCCTGGCACGATCGCGGCAGTCGGCGGCCTTCTGCTCGTCGGCATCGCGATTGCCGTGCGCCAATTGCAGCGCATCGAACAGGCACTTGCTGCGCGACCGGTGCCACGACCCGCGCTCCCGACCGAAGCGCCTGCCGGGCTCGGCTCGAAGTCACCGAGCGCGACGGTGCGTCTTCCGTTTCCGCCAAAGACGCAGCCGGCTAGCTCCGGTCCGCCACCGCCGCCTCCGGCCGCAACCTCAACGTTGGCGCCGGCCGAAGTTGCCGCATTTGAGACTCGACCTGCAAAATTCCCGGTCGCCGCGCCGCTCGAAAGCGCCTTGGTCGTCGAGGAGGCCGACGTAGCGTTGATGCCGCAGACGCCCGCTCATTTTCAGGAAGCAATCCATGAGGTCAAGAATGGTGCGGTGATTGGCCGGGGTGCGAATGGGGCCACGCCATTTCGCCCGGTGCCCCGCGTCGTTGCCAAAGCGCGCCAATCCGCCGCGCCCGAGAAGGCAACCGGCACGACGTTCAATGCATTTTGGCCGGCGAAGTCACGAGGCGGTGCTCAACTGGCGTCCGTCGAAGTTACAGTGTCGGCGCCACCGCAGCCACCTTTGACAATATCTCAACTCCCGCCAGCGCCCGTTAATGAGGCGATTCCTGCCGCGCGGCCAGTGAGCGTGGAGCCAGCCGCGGCAGCGCCAATCTCAATCCTCAAATCCGGCGTAGTCGAAGGGATGGCGTATACGCTCTACTCGGACGGGTCGATCGAAGCCGAGCTGCCGCAAGGCACATTGCGTTTCGGTTCTATCGCCGCGCTGCGCAATCACATCGAGAGTGGCGCTTAGTCACTTCGGCTTTTAGATTTTGTATGGCAAGAGCATGCAAAATTTTAATTTGCCGACGGGAAAGTTGTGCGCCCTTTCCCCGACGTTTTGTCATAAGAGTAGAAGGTTATTTTGGTAATAGTTGTATGGGTCTTTTCAAATACAGTTTCTGATACACTGTATGCAGCGAAGACCTCCCTTGCATATCCTAGTTAAAGTCGGGTGGTCCAGGTTGATTGTTTTGAATTTCCAAGTATCATAGTGTTTAGAACTGTTCGCAAGTATGGTTCACGGCGAGCGCAGCACGTCAGGGGGCGGCTACTCTTGCGAGAATAGGCCGGACAATGGCTGAGAATTTAGGGGAGAGCAGTTATATTCAACTGACTGCGAATATTGTGTCGGCCTATGTGAGCAACAATACGGTCGCTAGTGCGGAAATTCCTAACTTGATCGGTCAGGTGTACTCGGCGTTGCTCCGGGTCACGAACGGACAGGTTGCGACGCCGAGCGAGCCTCCCAAGCCGGCTGTTCCGGTCAAGCGCTCAATCACGCCGGAATATATCGTTTGTCTGGAGGACGGTAAGAAGTTCAAGTCGCTCAAGCGCCACCTCCGCACGCAATACGATATGACGCCGGAGCAATATCGCGAGAAATGGGGTTTGGCTTCGGACTACCCCATGGTCGCGCCCAACTATGCGGAAGCTCGGTCTCGGCTCGCCAAACAGATGGGGCTCGGCCAGCAACGCCGGCGGCGCCGGGACCGCGGCTGACCTTTGCTTGGCCTGACCAAGCTAACGCAAAAGACCTTCACCGCTGCAGGACGCCGATCACCCGGTTGGCAAAGCTGAGCCGTTCCGACATCACCGCAATGACGTAGGCCAGCAGCGCCTGACTGAGCGGCGGGTTCTCGCGTTTGATGCGCTCAAAGGCGTCCGCATCGAGCTCGTAAAGGACGCTTTGAGCTTCGGCCTGAATGGTTGCACTGCGCGGCGCCCGGGTGAGCAGGCCCATTTCGCCGACTGTCGTGTGCGGGCCGAGGCTTCGCACCCGCGTCGTGCGTCCGTCGTGGAGGTCGACGATGATGCCGACACGGCCCTCGAGGATGAAATGCATCGAGGCTGCCGGGTCGCCTTGCCGCGCAATGATGTCGCCTGCTTGAACTTCGAGACGCCGGCAATATTGCGCCAAGCTATCGGCAAGCTGCGAATCGCCGAGCGATTCGGTCAGCCAGGCACGCAAAGATCGGAAATCGCCGCCTTCACCGCGATGCACCTCGATGATCGCTTGCTCGCAGGATTCCAGCGCCCGGTCCAGATCGGTGGCAACGATGATGTCGCCGGAAAAGAATTTGGCCGTGCGAAACGGCCGTTCCAGTTCCGGTGTAAGGTTCACCAGCACAATCCGGGCGCCGGCTTCGGTCGCCGCCTGTCTGATCTGGGCGAAGCTTTGCGTCGCCGACAAATCGATGCCGGTCACGTTACGAAAATCGAAAATCAGAAACCTGCAGTCCCGCTGCCGGGCCAGCAGCGTTTTGACATGCTGATAGAGCCGGTTTGCCGACCCAAAAAACAGATAGCTCTGCAGCGCCATGCCCTGGACCTGGCGTCCGTGATCCGCCAGTAGAGCCAGCTCATCCGGTCCGCGGTCGAGCGAGGAGCGATATTCCGACCCGTCAAAGTTAAATTTGATCGCGCTGACGCGGCTGGCGCTCAGCGCGAACGTGGCGCAACCGATCACCACGCCGATCAGCACGCCGCCGACGAAACCCCAATTGATAATCAATAGCGCGATTGCGAGCAGCGAAAGCCACTCGATCGGGAGCAGTTGCCGCGACGATTGAATGATCCATTGGTAGATGAGCCCCCAACCGAGAAAGATCAGCAATCCACCGAGGACGTACTTTGGCACATAGCCCAGGAAAGACGGATCAGCGATCAGCACCGCTGCCGAGACCGCCGCGACCGTCAGTCCGGACAATCGGCTGGTGGCGCCGGCGGTGCGCGCGAGAATGGAGCGGCTCAAGGACGTGCAACTGACGTATCCGCCGAGCGCCGCCGTCAACAAATTGGCGAGTCCAAGGACCTTCAAGTCACGTTCAATATTGGCCTCGCTTCGGGTCGCGATTTCGATACCCGTGGTGTTAAGCAACAAGGTGCTGATCGTGACGAACAGAATCGCGAGAAAATCGCCGGCGAGCGAAGGAAGTAACGTCCAGGAAAAACTCTCGAGGGTGCCGCTTCTCCACGGCAATGTCAGTGCGGCGACGGGCTGCGGGCGAAACATCCAGCCGTCGGCCTGTGCTGCGCCAAGCGATGAGCCGCTCGAAATCAGGACGAGATAGGTGGCCGCGAATGCCGCCAGCAGCACGCCGGGCAGCACGAAAGGGCTTTTTGAGCGCCGCACCACGAGATGCAGGATGATTGCGACGATGACACCGGCTGCAAGCTTGCTGATGACCGATACGTCTGCGAAGGCGCCGAGGTTTCTCAATTCCGGCCGCTGGTCGGTGACGACCTGGGTCGCGCCCATGATCATCAGCCAGCCGGTAGCGCCGAGAAATCCGCCGATGACGGGAAAGGGTACGAACCGGATTGCGCGCCCGGCGTGCGTGAACCCGAGGACGCAAAGCACGAGCCCGGTAAACGCCGTCGCCAATGACATGACGATGAGCGTGGGCTCGAGAAGATTTGCGCCGCCGTGAGCGACGATGCGCTGGACGACCGTTGCGACCATGGCGGCGATGACGACGGAGATGGAACTGTCCGGGCCGGCAACGGCGAAAGGAAGCGAGCTGCGCAGCGCCACAACCGCTCCGCCGATCGCAGCGGACAGGAATGTCACCGCTACTCCATAAGCAAGCAGATGCGCGATCGGGCCGGTGAAAATGAGCGCCGCGTACGACAGACAATAGGCAATAGACAGCGTGCTGCAGATCACTCCGGCGAACACGTCGGTCAATCTGCTGCGGAACTTTTGATTGTTGAAAGCGCCGATGACGCCGGCAGAGCTAACAGCCATCGTTGAATTTCCCGGCGCCACTGTGGCGATGATTGCGCAGGAACCTTACAACACAACTCCTGGAGTCGCCACAGTTCCCTCTGCGCTGTCGCCTGTCACAACAGGTTCACACGGTTGCGGTGGCGAGTGCGGCACGGGCGTCGGAGCGGATACGCTCCACCATCGCGCGGAAGCCGTTTGACCGCTGCGGCGTGAGATGCTCGCGCAACCCCATCCGTTCGAATAATGAAAGTGCATCAGCCGAAAGGATGTCTTTCGCCGGCTTGCCGGAAAATATCGCGAACAGAATTGCGATCAGTCCGCGCACGATGTGGGCGTCACTGTCGCCGGCGAATGTGAGTACGGGTCCGCCGGCGCCGTTTGGCCGCACGCTGGTGTCGAGCCAAACCTGGCTCGCGCAACCCTGCACTTTGTTGGCGTCGTTGTGCGCTGCCGGCGACAGCGGCGGCAGTTCCCGCCCCAGCTCGATCAGGTAGCGATAACGGTCGTCCCAAACGTCAAGGGTCGAGAAATTCTCGATGATCTCGTCGATATCTGCCATCGCTGCAGGGGTTCCTCGTCGCCCCTTATATAGAGCGCCGAGTCAAGGAGGTCGATGCTTGTAACGGCATCCTTGCGAGGCATTTTACGCCTCGCTACGACCGCCATTCTTTTCGCTACGCTGGGTGCTTGCCGTCTTTGCGCGGCGGCGGCCCGCGCCAGGACGGCGCAAGATCGGCAGGCGTCAAGGTGCTCTGCGAAGTACGCTCGACCGCGGATCGCTCCGACGCAGCCTTGGCGCCGGTTGTGTGCCGCGACGGTGTGGCGGGTACCGTGCCGGTTTCGCGCGGCGCCATCGCCTCGCTCAACACTTCGTAAAGCATCTTTGCGCCAGCCTCGGCTTTATAGCCGATGGCCGTCGCCACTTGAGAGCCCACCGTGCAGGCGTCGGGCTGGCGCTGGCAGAATCCGCGTACATCACCGACGGTGGCCGACGCTGCCGAGATGGCCTCGGAAGCGTTGATCTCGCTGCTTGACGGGCTTCGCTGCGCTGCGCCAGTCGGCAACAGCAGCAGTACGACGCCGAGCCAAAACGCCATTCGCAACAGGAAGAACATAACGCCCACGTCCCCGGCGGCCATGAGTGCCGCTCGTGGCTGCAACCTAGCAGGCAGGCCTGAAGGCCACGTTGGGGGTGCCGAGACGTTTTTGTCCATAATCGAACAGAATACGCTGCAAATTTTCGCTCAAGTTGAAAAAATATCATTTACCTAAAATTTGAACGAACGCGCCACGCGTGCTTTTCGCCCCGCTGGCGCCAGAAGCCTGCATCCGTTCGGGTCTCCATTTTCTGCACGCCGCATAAGTCGGTAACCGACCAATGAATTTTCGCCGCAACGACCCGTTCACCATGATCGGCGATTCCAGCGAGTTCGTTTGCGCGCAACGCGTGCCGCCGATGTACGGCCGCGCTGCGTGTCTGTGGATTTAGGGTTCGCTTAAGCGCGGTCTGACACGATCACCCGATAGAAAAAGGGGAGCGCGTCGGCAAAGTCCGGACGTGCGATCGGGAACGTGGGTCTCTTCGCGCCGGTACGAGATTATATTGCGTCGCTTGTGCACCCGTCGGCGCAGCACGATGCGCTGACGGCGGCGCGCCACCGCGCCTTTATCGCCCCGCGACTGCTCGGCAGCGTGGTGGCGCTGGCATCCTTCCCGGTCTACCTGCTGGTGCGCGGCGCGCCAACGGCGATCGAGTTGATGGTGTTTGCGTGGCTCATCGCTCCGATCCTCACCGCTTACTTTCTCTCCCGCACCGGCCGCTACGAGAGCGCCCACGTGCTGTCGTCGCTGGCTTTGACCGGCCTGGTGACGGTAGTCGCGGTATCGACCGGCGGTATTGCTTCGTTTGCCGCTATTTGGCTCGTCGTCGTTCCGCTTGAGGCCGCGCTCTCGGCGTCGCGACGCGTCGTCGCGGTCGCCTCAACCTTCGCACTTGCAGCCGTTGGTTTTCTGGTACTTGTCGGTGCGCTCAAGCTGTTGCCTGCGCCGGTGCCGGGCGGACATGGAACGCTTGCGGCGCTCGGCATTGTTTCGGCGGCGCTCTATGCGGCCGGGCTCGCGCTCGGTGCCGAGGCGCTGTCGCGCACGAGTTTCTGGCTGTTGTACGCCGAGGAGGACCGGTACCGGCTCCTGGCGCGGAACATGACCGACGTGATCACACGGCACGGTCGTGATGGCGCCGTACTGTTCGTATCACCAGCCGCGGAATCTTTGTTCGGGTCTGGCGTTGCCGAATTGCATGGGCAAGGTTTGTTCGGCCGTGTTCACGTCGCCGATCGACCGGCCTACCTGAGCGCGCTCGGCGATACCGCGGCGCTCGGCGAGAGTCGTTCGGTCGAATTCCGTGTCCGATGCGATTGCTCTGACGCCGGTCAGCCTGCGGTGCAGTTCATCTGGATCGAAATGCGTTGCCGGCCCCTGGAGCAGGTTACGGCCGAGGCCGGCAGCCGCCGCGAAGTCGTTGCCGTGCTTCGCGATGTGACGGAGCGTAAGCGCCAGGAGCAGGCGCTTGAGGACGCGCGCGCCGAAGCCGAACGCGCCAACGCGGCGAAAGGCCGGTTCCTTGCCACGATGAGCCACGAACTGCGCACGCCGCTCAATGCGATCATCGGCTTCTCGGACATGTTGATGAAAGAGGCGGTGCTGCGCCTCGATGCCAACCGCCGCGAGGAATACGCCGGCCTCATCAATGATTCCGGGCACCACCTGCTCGCCGTCATCAACGGCATTCTCGATATGTCAAAAATCGAGACCGACAATTTCGTGATCACGCCGGAGCCGTTCTCGCCGGCGCCAGTCATTGCCTCTTGCTGCGGCCTTTTGGAATTGCGCGCGACCGAGGCGGGCGTTGAGCTCGACCGGGCGCCCGCCGGCGAACTCCCGGAGATCGTCGCCGATAAGCGGGCGCTCCATCAAATTCTGCTCAACCTTCTGTCAAACGCGGTCCGCTTTACCGACCGCGGCGGCAAAGTGACAATTGGCGCTCGTGCCGAGGCGGGAAACGTCATTTTCGTGGTCGAGGACAACGGCGTCGGCATCAACGACGAGGATCTCGCGCGGGTCGGCGAACCATATTTTCAGGCGCGCGCTTCGTACGATCGTCGTCACGGCGGCACCGGGCTCGGCTTGTCCATCGTAAAAGGCCTGGTGCGGCTGCATGGCGGCGAGGTCACAATCCAGAGCCGGATCGGCGAAGGTACGCGCGTCAGCGTGCGCCTGCCGCTCGATTGCGAGCGCGGACGTCTGGCTAAGCAGGATTCCGCTCAAGCTGCGACCAACGTGACACGCTACCTCCCACCGGCGCCGACTAACGCGGCGGGGCAGTCGCCGGTGGCGTCGCGCGAAGCGCTGACTCATGACAACATTCGGGTGAAGAAAAGTGCGTGAGCGCCGCAACGACAATGCGCGAGCTTGGTTTCGTGGAATGCGGCCGCTCGGTGCTGTCGCTTCGATCATACTGTGGCTGTTGGCGAAGGCAGCGCGTCGTCCGGTCGATTCGCTCGCCCTGGTCGGCGCTGTCGTGGCGAGCCTTGTCATCGTCGTCAACGCGCTTTACTTGCAATCGCGCGCCCATCCGGCGCCGTTTGTCGCCAATCCGACCTCACCGCCTCGGGCCGTTGAAAGCCGCCGCGTCGCCCCGGTCGTGGTGGGGTCCAAGTCGGCGGAACTTGTTCCGGCGCGTCACGCCGTCGGTATGCGGACAACACCGCAGGCCGTCGCCAGCCATCGTAACGACCCCATCGCTGAATTGATCAGCTCGGCCATGCCCGCGCCGTCGCGTGTCGTTGCGGTGCAGCGCGTCCTCTCGGAGTTTGGCTATGGCCAGATCAGGCCGTCCGGCGTCGTCGACGAGCCGACCAGGGCGGCGATTGAGAAATTCGAGAGCGACCACAAACTACCGGTGACCGGCCGGCTTTCGGACCACCTGCTGAGCGAACTTGGCGCCATGACCGGTCGTCCAATCGAATAGTCTCGGTCCGGCGCCAACACCGTCGCAAACTTCGCGGTTTGTAGTTATGCATCCCGGGCCGGCCTCTGGGCCGCCAGGATTGACAATCATGCGTCTGAAAACCGGACTGTGGGTTGCCGCTTATTTGCGGCGCTGCCATGTCGAGGGCGTGTTCGCTGTAGTGCGGCGGCGCGGGGCCGAAGAAGCCGGCGCCGTGTTCGTTCGCATCAGCAAGCTCGACGGCACGTCGGATTTATTCGGGCCGGCACCCCAGAGCGCCTTCGATGCGGCGGCGGAAACATCGCGCGCGTTTACCCCGAGCCTCGCCACTCAGTCAGCGCCCGATGCAGACGTCGAGGCTTATCTCGCGCGGCAGCTGAAATTCGATCCCGATGCCTGGATCGTCGAGGTCGAGGACCGCGAGGGCCGCAATTTCCTCGACGTCGTTGCCGGCTGAAGCGGGCTTAAGAAGCGTTCCGGCGGCCGCTCATTCGCTGCGTTATCTGAAGGCGTGGCCCTGCGGCGATGGCCGGCCGCGGGCGCTGTCGCGTTTCGTCGTTCCGGGCGGGCGGCTGGCGCGCGGTCACGACCCGGTCCTGCTGGCGCAGCGCTTGCCAGATGACGACCATGCCTTCGGCCGCCGCTTGCGTCATTTCGTCGTTGAGGGCGGCGAGCGCATGGACGCGCTCGACCGAGTGGCCGACGGTTAGATTGACGAACAGCAGCACGCGGTAGAGCACCTCGCGCGGCATGTTGAGCGCCTTTGCCATCACCACGACCGGCTCGCCCAGATCGTCACGCACGATACGTCTTGCTAGCTCGCGCGGAATTCGCAGCGCTTGCGCCAGGTCCTGTGCGAAGCCTTCCCGGTTGCCGCCAAGTGCGGCGGCTTCCAGGCGTTGGCTGACCGAAATATCGCGCATCACCTGGATGCTTTCAGGGGAAACCGGCGCGACGACGTTGAGGTTAAGTAGAATGAGGCGCCGCTCGATCGCGCTGGCGGCAAAGAACAGCTCGGTTAGTTCGGCGGCTATGGTTGAATCAAGCGGGGCGATCGTTGCTGACGGAGCCAATGCTCCGCCGTGCAGGGCGGTATCTTCAGGATCTGGAATCGGCGGTGATTGAGATGCCGGCTGTCCAAGCGGAGCGGACGGTTGCAGCAGCGGATGCGAACGCAATTGCGCGCGGACTTCCGCTACATCGCGGGTGAGCCATTGCAAGACTCGCAGCGGCGGCGACATGTAGCCCGCAAACCGCCGGGCAACGGCGGCCCGCGTCGACACGTCCACGGCTTCGAGCAGGCGCATCGCCAGTTCGGTGTAATGGCGTTCCTCATCGGGCGTATGGCTAAGCCGGTGGACGTAAAGGTCGGTGAGCACACGCAGCAGCGTCGGCCGCATATCAGCGCCGGTGCGGATACCAAGCTCGGTAAGCCCATCCAGGCCGGAAAGGTGTTGCCTAGCCATTGTCCGTACTCACTCACTACAGCGGACCGGTGGGGCGATATCAGATCGCACCAATCAAACCGTCTCATAAACCTATGTTGTCGCCGTTAGCGGAGCGTTAACCCTGCATACGGCTTAGTTACAGCGACGCCGATGCGCGTGCATCGGGGCAGGGGGTCCGCTGTCCGGACAGGCAGAGGACTACGGCTGGCCGCCAATATGGGTACCATTGTTAAGTTCCCCGATGAGGGGCGGATTGTGAGATTCGGCCGTGCGGACATGGCCGATGAGTCCGCGACGGTCATTATCCTTCCGGTCGTCCGCATCGAACGATACGACGAGCCGCGCTCAGAGGGCGCGGAACCGCGCACTCATCCGCCGGCGGACAATGGCGGTCGCCGACGCGTGAGGCGCCGCTAACGCGGGGCGCACCGATGTCGCCGCGAGTTGGTCGCCATCACAAGACCAGGCTGTCGTTCATCCTCTTGGTTCTCCCGGCGCTTGCCGGGTGCACCAGCATCGGTGATTTCGGCCGGCTGGACCGGCCTTTCGTTACCGACAACATTCACGACTGGGTCGGCCAAGAGGCCGCCGGCCGCGCCGGCGCACTAATTTCGTTCGACAATCTGACCGAAGATGAGCGCACGCTGCGCGACTTGGCGTTTCCGCTGATCGTGCCGCCCTACGGCCGCCAGCGTTGGGACGCCATACTGTACGAATATGGCGTCAAGCGCGAATTCCGAAACTCATTGTGGATCGTCGACCCGACTGCCTATTACCGGGCTCTGCAGGGCGCCGATTATCGTTCGACGGCCGGGCGCTACAACCGGCTGATAGACGATATCCGCAACGACGCAGTTCGCATCCCTCCGTTCTTTGATATCGCCCGACGCGTTGTCGAACTGGACCGGCGCCGCCGCGAAAGCCTGGACTATCTCCCCGATATTTCTCCACCGGACCGGCTCAGCGCACTGGCGCGCATCGGCGAGAATACTCTGACGATTGTGTGGGTGCAGCATTCGCTGGCGCAGCGGTGTGCCGGCTATCGGTTTGCGCTCGATCACCTGGTGGTCGCGGAACCGGAGAACGTGGCGGCTCAGGCGGACATAGCGCTCGCGTTGTTGCAGCAGCAACTCGCGGCGAACGAGTTGGTCCCCGATCCGCGCTTTGCCGTTTTACCGCGCGGCGCTGCGGCAGAGCCGCCGCCGATCGTCAAGTAGCGCGGGCGCGAATTGAGCGTCCTATTGTTGCGACGGCACCGCGCGGCACCTCGCATCGGCGAGCGCGCGGCGCGCCATCGCCATTAATCCGGGCTCCGGCGCCAGCGCCCGCAGCACGATCAGGCCGGTCGTTGTGGGCGAGTCGATGATCAAGCGGTCGGCGGCCGTCACGTCCTGCTCTTCCGGCAAGTCCGCATGCTGCTCCGGCGTCATCAGATCGAGTTCGATTGCGCGCCGGCCGGCCGCGCGATCGTTGATCGCGTAATAGGCCACGCTTTTGCGCGTGTAGAACGTGACCGACGTGTAAGCCTGGCTCACCGGCGCGTTGAACTTGAGCGTCCCTGCGGAAAGATCATAGCGGCACACCGCGACCGCGAAGGCCGGATCCATGAACGGCATGATTGCGTCCTGCGCAGTCGGCGGTGCGAGCGGCACTAGGCTGTTGACCGGCGCGAGCCGTGCTAGCCGCGAATAGGCATCCTGTGTGGCCGCCTGCGGCATCGCCAGCACAGTAGAAAGATGCACGATGCCGCCAAGCAGAAGCGCACCGAGGAGCCAAAACGAAAGCCGGATCATGAGCAAGTCTTCCGCACGATCGCCGGCATCGGCCCTTCCCTTGACGTCATCGAGGCGACTCCGATCGGCGTATCGTAGAGCCGCAGCACCAGAACGAATTTTTCGATGCCGCCGCTCGGCAGCCAATTTCCCGGTCGCGCCCGTGGTCCGACATTGATG
The DNA here is from genome assembly GCA_963844545.1 of uncultured Alphaproteobacteria bacterium. Taxonomy (GTDB): domain Bacteria; phylum Pseudomonadota; class Alphaproteobacteria; order Rhizobiales; family Xanthobacteraceae; genus BOG-931. The sequence goes on from CAWJOX010000008.1 coordinate 160,771, forward strand.
GCGAAGCGGCCGCCGACGTCGCGCAGCAGCTCCGCGCTGGTGAAGCCGTGGCGGTCGATTGTATTCGCAACCAGCCGTCCTTCCGCGTCGTAGAGTGTCAGCGTCCAGTAGCGGGCCGAAGGCGTCATGCCGCTGAGCACAAACGTGCAGCGTCCGTCGAACGGATTACCCGCGTCGTCGGTGCGCGCGAAGAAAGCGACGCCGTCGCCGCTGCCAATCGGCAGCTCGCCGCTGCGGGCGACGATCGCCCGGGCGTAGGGATCGATGTCCACCGATCCGCTCCGCGGCCACGCCGTCCAGGCGCCGATCTTCAGCGAGCCGAACGCGACGCCGTGCGTCACCGTGAGCCAGGTCGCGCTCAGTCCGATAACGGCAGCGAGAAGCAGTGTGAAACAGGAACCGAAGAACAGGCGCACGTTCGACCCGATCAGGTGGTGTGCTTGCAGCGAATGCGCAGCTAATTGCCGCGCGAAATCCCCGCAGGCTTAAGTTCGCTGGCGGCGGTCACGGTACTGCCGCCGGCTTCGCCACCGCCGAGCGAGCCTAGCGTTCGCGCCGGTGCCGCCTCAACGGAAAGCGCGTGGCTGGCATCGTCGAGCGAATGTTCGATGCGAATGAGAGCGTCGGCCGCCTTCCGCGTTAGCAAGATCTGCTGCGGAGCGGGGTTATTCTGAAGAAGCGCAGCGTCGGCGACACTGGGGGCGTGCGGCGGAATCGGCGGCAAGCCGGGCAGCGGCCGCAATTCAATGTTCTGGTGCGCATAGGTCATGATGTTGTGCCAGAGCAACGCCGGCAGGCTGCCTCCGGTCATGCGTTTGGTCGGGGTATAATCGTCGTTGCCCATCCAAACCGCGCCGGTGAAATTTCCCGTATAGCCGACGAACCAGGCATCGCGGTAGGCGTTGGTGGTCCCGGTCTTTCCCCCAACCCTGGTGGCGTCGAGTTGCGCCCGCTTACCCGTGCCCCTTTCGACGACCGAGTTCATCATCCCGATCATTTCCAGTGCGACCTGCGGCGAAATCACCTGTTCCGGCCGCTTGCCGTCACGGTCGAAACGCCAGATCAGCTGGCCGGTGCCGCTGCGTACTTCAAGCGCCGCGTGCGGCGCGACCGCCCTGCCGAGATTGGGAAAGGTCGCGAACGCGACGGCGTGCTCGAGCACGTTGACCGCGTCGGCGCCGATCGGCAGCGATGGCGTGTCGGGAAGCGGCGTATAGATGCCGAAATTGCGTGCGGTCTGGATGATCTTGGCGCGGCCGAGCTTTGGGTTGCCGTCGCCGAGTGCAATCGAAAGCTTGACCGGGATGATGTTGACCGAATTGGTGATGGCCTGCGTCAGCGTCATTGAGCCCGAATAGCCGCCTGAATAATTGTGCGGGCACCAATTGCCGATGCAAACCGGTGAATCCACGACGATGGAGGTTGGTGTAAAGCCGTTCGCCAAGGCGGTCGCATAGACGTAGGGTTTGAACGAGGAGCCTGGCTGGCGGAGCGCATCGACCGCGCGGTTGAACTGGCTCTCTCCATAATCGCGGCCGCCGACCATGGCGCGCACGCCGCCGTCGAGATCGGCGATCACCAAAGCCGTCTGGCCGGCGCCGTAATCGTGGCCGTATTGGCGTAAGATCGATTCCGCCTCGCGTTCGGCGTAGCGCTGCAGATTTGGGTCGAGCGCCGTCCGAACCACGAAGAAGCTCTCGTTGACGGACTTCGGGAACGTGTCGACGAGCTTGCGCATCTCGTCGAAGGCCCAGTCGAGATAATAGTTCGGCGCGTAATCCTCGCGGCGATCAACCGGAGTGGCGGGATTGCGGCGAGCGCCATAGACCTGACCTGCGGTCATGAAGCCGGTGTCGACCAGATTGTCGAGCACGACGTTGGCGCGGGCACGCGCCGCCGGCAGATTGGCGAGCGGGGAATATTTGCTTGGCGCTTTGAACAGGCCGGCGATCATTGCAGCCTCCGGCAACGTCACATCGCGCACCGACTTGCCGAAATAATACTGCGCGGCGCCGTCGACTCCGAAGGTGCCGCCGCCGAGGTAGGCGCGATCCAGGTAAAGCTTGAGGATCTCTTTCTTCGAAAGATGCGTCTCGAGCCAGCTGGCGAGAAACGCCTCGTTGATCTTGCGCTCGATGGTGCGCTCATTCGACAGAAAAAGGTTCTTGGCGAGCTGCTGGGTGATGGTGGACCCGCCCTGCACCACGCCGCCGGCCCGCGCGTTGGTCATCAGCGCGCGGAGTGTGCCGTAGAAGTCGATGCCGTAATGCTCGTAAAAACGGCGATCCTCGGTGGCCAGCACGGCCTTGATCAGATTGTCAGGCATCTCCTCGAGCGGTACCGAATCGTTGTGCTTGATGCCGCGATTACCGATCTCGTTACCGTAGCGGTCGAGGAAAGTGACGGCGAGTTCGGACTTCTTCAGCCAATCCTCGTCCGAGGTTTCGCGGAAGGAGGGGATGGCGAGCGCCAACATCAAGAGAAGACCAAAGGTGCCCCATGTCGCGGCTTCCGACAGCGGCTCGACGATAAGCCAGCGGCGCCAGCCCGCGACGTGGAAACGGTCCATGATCGCGGTGAACCGCTCGTACAGCTCGCGCGCCCATTTGCCGCTTTGAAAGACGGCAAAATCAATCCGCGCGTCGAGATCCAGCAAAAGCCGCTTGAGCTTGACCCGCCAATCGTCGCGCTGATCGGGAAACCAGTCGGTCACGCTTTAACCACTCCCGGGACGGGGCCATCCGCGTCATGTGTCCGGCCCATCAGGATTTAGCCGAGCCAGCGGCTGCGGCCAATGACGCTAACAGGACACTGTGAATGGAAATTGGGGGCAAATTGGGCGTAAGACCTTTGGCGGCAAGCGGCGGAGACCTTAATCGGGTTTCAGCAACACGGTTTCCGCGCCGGCCCGGGATCAACGATATGGCCGAACAAGGTTCAAGTGATATTCCCTTTTGGCAGCGTAAGTCTTTGGATGAAATGACGGATTCCGAATGGGAAAGCCTCTGCGACGGCTGCGGCCGCTGCTGTCTTAACAAGCTGGAAGAAGAGGGAACCGACCGGACCTTTTATACCGACGTCGGGTGCCGCCTGCTCGATACGCAGGCCTGCCGTTGCCGTGATTATTCGAATCGGCTCGAGCAGGTCGAGGATTGCGTGCAGCTGACGCCCGAAAGCCTGAAAACCATAACCTGGTTGCCGCCCTCGTGCGCCTATGTGCTGCTCGCCGAGGGCAAGGATCTCTACTGGTGGCATCCACTGGTTTCCGGAGACCCGGACACCGTCCACACTGCCGGGGTCTCAGTACGTGGCCGGGTGAGCGCCAGCGAGACGCATGTCTCTGACGATATGCTCGAAGACTACATCGTAAGCTGGCCGTTAAAGCTGCCGAAAGGAGCCCGGCGCCGTAAGGCTGACGTCAAGAGCGAATAGACGATCCACCTGCGATATTTCCGACGGTGCGCTCAAATAATCTGCCGGCGCCATTTCAATAAACAACAGCCCAGCTCTGCGGCCAAAGCGGTTGCTTTCACCTATCGTCCAAGCCAAGTGATAGCCAAATGATGATGGGCGGGAGCGATCCGGCAGCGGCCAATCTGGGGAAGGATTTCTCGGAAATCACGAACGCGACATGACCGAGAATCTGCCTCGCGATATCAGCCCCGACGACGCCCACAGCATTGCCCCGGATTTTGCCGAGGACGCTTCCGTGGCATTCGCTCGGGGAAAACAGGATGCCGGCGTCTTGCCGCCGCTCGATCATGCCGCAATCCGAACCATCCTCGTCGGCATCATGCTGGCCATGTTTCTCTCGGCGCTCGAGCAGACTATCGTGGCGCCAGCTTTGCCGGCAATCGGGAAGAGTCTCGCCGATCTCGATGATCTTTCTTGGGTGGTGACGGCATATCTTCTCGCCGCGACCGCGGCGACACCGTTGTTTGGGAAGCTTACCGATATCCACGGCCGGCGCACCATCATGCTGGTAGCGATCGGGATTTTCATCGTTGGTTCGATCGCGTGCGCGGTGGCGCCGACAATTTGGGTGCTGGTTTTAGGCCGCGCCTTGCAGGGGCTTGGCGGCGGCGGGCTGTTGCCGATCGCGCAGACCATCATCGCCGACATCCTCTCGCCACGCGAACGGCCGATGGTGCAGAGCTACACGGCGGTAGTGTTCTTGAGTGCCAGCATTCTTGGTCCAGTGCTTGGCGGATTGCTCACCGACCATCTGCACTGGTCCGTTATTTTCTGGATCAATGTGCCGCTCGGCGCGATTGCGCTGGTGATGACCGGGCGGGCGCTGCGCCGGTTGCCGCGTCACGATCGCCCGCACCGGCTCGATGTTCCGGGCGTTGTGCTCCTCGTTGCCGCGTCGGTCGCCGTCCTGCTGGCGCTCGATTGGGGCGGTACCCGTTACCCCTGGACCTCGTGGCAGATCGCGAGCCTTGCGGCTGTCTCCGTGATGCTGTGGATCTCGTTTGCTGTCCGGCTGCTCACGGCGCGTGAGCCGTTCATTCCGCTTGCGATATTGCGGGACCGAGTGACCGGCGCCATTACCTGCGCGGCATTTTTCAGCATCGGCACCATCATTGGGATCACGATTGTCACGCCGCTCTATTGCGAGATGGTGCTCGGTGCGTCGGCGAGCATTTCGGGGTTGGCGCTGATCGGATTTATGGCGGGCGCCACGATCGGCTCGTTGATCAGCGGGCGGTTGCTGGTACGTCTGGCGCATTACCGGAGGGTGCCGATCATTGGCCTCCTCATTGCCATCGCCGTGCTCGGCTTCCTTGCCGTGAAGCCGGCCAGTCTGCCGCTCGCCGGCTTCGCCTTGTTGCTCGTGGTCTTGGGCGCCGCCATGGGGCAGATGTATCCGACCAGCACCATTCTCATGCAGAACGCGGTCAAGGCGCACCAGATGGGGATTGCTACCGGAACGCTGAACTTCTTCCGCTTGCTGGGCGGGGCGATCATCGTCGCCGTGTTTGGAGCGATCGTGTTCGGCAATACCGGTGGCCACACCGGCGTGACCACGCTCACCGCGCTGGCGGGTCACGCCGATTTTGCTCCGACATTCGGCTGGGTTTTCATCACGGCGGCCGCGTTCCTGGCCGTCGCGCTCGCATCTTTGGCTCTGGTCGAGGAGCGGCCGCTGCATGGGCCACTCCGTCAAGCGGATACTGTAACGGAGTAGCCTTGGAGCGTGCGGTCAGCCTCGTATCGGACGGAACATAACTGCAAGCAATGTGCGGTGGCCGTTCAGGTCTTGTTCACGGCCGAGTGCCTAGATCATGGCTGGGAAGGTGGAACGGCGTATGGCCCTCCACTTACCGCTGGGGCGTCAAGTGTTGCCGCTCCGGGAGACCCGCATGGGTGCCGTCGCACGAGTGCTCATTGTCGCGTTGTTTGCCGGCGCGATTGCGCATACTGCGGCGCGCGCACAGGACCGGTTTCGCCCGATCTACTCCGGAATCGAGCGTCCGCGCGGATGTTTAAATCCGCTGGAGCGCCGAGCGTTGGTTGAGAGTGGCGCGGTGCTCCGGCTTGTCGCTGTCCTCCGCTCCGTCCATATCAGGGTGCCTGGTATTCTCGTGCGTGCTCGCCTCTGCCGCCGTCCAGAAGGCTTTGCCTACATGCTGACACTGCTTGCCTTCGACGGCAAAGTGACGCACGTGGCCGTGGATGCAGTGAAAGGCACACTGATCGGCGAGCGCTGAACGGAGCTATTTTTTGCGCCTTCTCGTTGTTGAAGACGACCCCGATCTCAATCGGCAGCTCACCACGGCGCTGACCGACGCCGGTTACGTCGTCGATCGGGCCTTCGACGGCGAGGAAGGTCATTATCTCGGCGAGAGCGAGCCTTATGATGCCGTCATTCTCGACATCGGGTTGCCGAAAATGGACGGCATCTCCGTACTGGAATCCTGGCGACGCACCGGCCGAGCAATGCCGGTGCTGATTCTGACTGCGCGCGATCGCTGGAGCGACAAGGTGCAAGGCTTTGATGCCGGTGCCGACGATTATGTTGCCAAGCCCTTTCACGTCGAAGAAGTGCTGGCGCGGGTGCGTGCCTTGCTACGCCGCTCAACCGGACACGCCAAAAGCGAATTTACCTGCGGCCCGGTGCGTCTGGATACCCGGACCGGGCGAGTCGCGGTCGATGGCAATCCGGTGAAGCTCACCTCGCACGAGTACCGGCTGCTCTCCTACCTCATGCACCATACCGGCCGCGTGGTGTCGCGGACTGAACTGGTCGAGCACCTCTACGACCAGGACTTCGACCGCGATTCAAACACGATCGAAGTATTCGTCGGACGCATCCGTAAAAAACTCGGCGTGGACGTGATCCAGACCGTGCGCGGTCTTGGTTACCTGCTCACTCCGCCTGATGCGCGCTAATTCACTCGCGTTTCGTCTCTTCCTCTGGGCGACCGGCCTGACGGTCATGGTCCTCATTATCACCGGGGTCGCGTTGTCCACGCTCTATCGCAATGCCGTCGAGCGTGCCTTCGACCGGCGGCTCGACGTCTATCTTCGCACGCTCGTCGCCGACATCGCCTCTCCGGAGGAAGGTAACGAGAAATTCCCGCAATCGATCGGCGAGCCCTTGTTCGAACTGCCGCTGTCGGGCTGGTATTGGCAGGTCACGCGGCTCGACACGCCCAAACAGGACGTGCATTCCTCGCGGTCTCTGTGGGATTCCAACCTTCCGCGCTTGCCCGAAAACAAAGACGATCCCGCCGCATCTGGCGGGTACCGGAAGGGATACACGACGGGTCCCGAGGATGTGCGGCTGCGGCTGGTTGAGCGCAACATCGACCTCGGCGACGACGGGCGTTATCTGATCGCGGTCGCAGGAAACGCCTCCGAAATCGACGACGAGATGCTGAGCTTCGACCGCATCATCGGCGCGATTTTCGCGGGTCTTGCCGTCGCGCTACTGATAACCACGGTTTTGCAGGTGCGCTTTGGTCTTGCGCCGCTGAAGCGAATTTCCGCGAGTCTCGCCGCGATCCGTTCCGGACGGGCCGAGCGTTTGGAGGGCGAATTTCCAGTCGAGATCGCTCCGCTGGCGCGTGAGACCAATGCGCTGATCGAGGCCAATCGCGAGATCGTCGAGCGCGCGCGCACCCATGTCGGCAATCTTGCCCACGCGCTCAAGACGCCGCTGTCCGTCATTGTCAATGAGGCGGCGGCGCGGGGCAATGATCCGCTGGCACAAAAGGTCCTGGAACAGGCCGACATCATGCGCGATCAGGTGGCGCGGCAGCTGGAGCGCGCGCGGCTCGCGGCGCGTTCCTCCGTAGTTGGGACGCTGATCGACGTTCCGCCGGTCGTGACCGCATTGGCGCGCACCATGGAGAAGCTCCATCGCGACCGGGACATCGCCATCGCGGTTGATGTACCGGAACACGCGCGCTTTCGCGGCGAGCAACAGGACCTCGAGGAAATGATCGGCAATCTCGTCGACAACGCCTGCAAGTGGGCGCAGTCACGGGTCGCCATTGAAGTCGCAGCCGAGGCCCGCGCCAGCGATGCCGAGCCGAAAGTGCGTGTCATAGTCGACGACGATGGACCGGGACTTTCACCGGCCGAACGCGAGCAGGTAGCGCTGCGCGGGCAGCGGCTCGACGAGAGCAAGCCCGGTTCCGGACTTGGTCTCTCCATCGTCATTGAGCTCGCGAGCCTCTACAACGGCGTGCTGACGCTTGGCGCCGCACCGATCGGCGGTTTGCGTGCGGAACTGGCGCTGCCAGGCGGGTAGAGTTACCGCGCCAACGGGTTGATCCAGTTAAGTTCTCCGAACCGCGCAAAGTCGCCGTCGGTCGAGCATAGCGTGAGGCCGTGTTCGATCGCGAGCGCGGCAAGATGCGCATCGGGGACAAGATTCCCGTGAACGCCGGGCTGTGCGAGCAACGTCCCGAGCACCTCGGCGTGTCTTTCCGTCGGAAGGGGAATCCACACCGGCTCGCATTCAAGCCACTGGGTCACGTTCTCCCAAGCCGTATCCATGGTGAGCGGACGCGCTGCGACTCTCGCACTGGTCGACAAGCGCAGAAACGCGAGCAACGTCGCCCATGGCAGTCCGACGCGGTGGTTGTCGGAAAGCTGCCGATCCAACCATTCGCGGGCGGTGGCGTGTTGGCTTACGGATTGGTTTGTTGCGTAAAGGAGAATGTTGACGTCGAGCAGGATCACTTGAAGTCGTCACCTTCCGCATGGGCGAGCGCTTCGGCGACGTTGTCGATGTTGACGAGAAAGGGCCCCATTACGTGGGTCGTCGTGTGAAATTCTCTGCGGCGTTTCGGCCGCGCCTGGAGCTCGCGTAATCCCCGGCGCAATGCGTCGTTGACGATGTCCTTCAAGCTCTGCTTGCGCTCACGTTGCAGGCGGGCAAGCTGGACGGCCACGTCTTCTTCAATGGTCAATGTGGTGCGCATGCATCAAGACATAGGTGACTTGATGCCTTGATGTCAAGAAGGCAGGTGATTGCTACCAGACAGAGTTTCGCCCTAATCGTCGCGCCGATGAGGTCGTGGTAACCGGCGGGTGTTATGCTGCCAACTCCTGCGTGTGAGGGCGGCATGCCGGCGATCAGATTTGTCACATTGGCGCTGGTGGGGCTGAGCCTGGCGGCATGCTCGCCAGATCCCGGACCTCGAGAGGTCGGCGGCGCCGCGGCCGGCGACGCGATCGACAACGCGCTCGGCGGTCTTCTTGGCGATCGCAGTGGCGCGGCGCTCGACGACGAGGATAGTCGTCGCGCTTACCAGGCGGAGATGCAGGCTTTGGAATTGGGTCCTTCGGGAGTGCCGGTACCATGGCGCAACCCGGACTCGGGACGCTACGGCAACGTGGTCCCGGGTCCCGTTTATGAACGTAACGGGGTTCCATGCCGGCAGTTTACCCATGCGATCTACGCTGAGGGCCGGCCGCAGATCGGCCGGGGCACCGCTTGCCGCAATCCGGACGGGACCTGGACGATTGTGGGATAACCGGTTCGGCGGTCTTTCGATAGTCGTTAAGAGAGATATGGCTGCGCCAGCCCAAAAGCGGGCCACATGACCCTGAATTTCCGAGGTTTTGCGTAACTCCTTCTTAAGCGCGGCTTGACTAAAAAGTGTGCGGTACCCTTCGGGCGAAGTGGTGCGTCCGAAAGCGGTGCGCCCAAAACTGGTGTGCCCATGACGAGCGGCGGGCCGGCCGTCGAACGGTTGCGCGACTATCTTCAGAACCTCACACCGGAGGCGCAGGGCCTGCTGGTTGCCGAGCTGGAACGCGCTATCCTGCGCGGCGAGGAAGCCGCCGGCAGCGAACTTATCCTGCAGGAATTACGCCGCGCGATCCGCGCCGCCGGACAGCCGGTCGCCCGCATTGGCACCGCCGGGCGGCTGTTCTTCGCGCCGCTTGAGCCTTTCCTTATCGACGATGCTGCCGATCATAAGCGCCTTGGGCGCATGGCGCGCGTATCACTGCCGCCGATCTGGGACTGGTTGGGCCGCGACCTGATCCCCGCCGAGGTCAAGGCGCTGAGCGAAGATATCAATCGCGCTTTATACAACGATGATCGCGTCAAGGCTGAGCAGCTGACGCGGGCTCTGCACGACCGGGCGATCATGCGCATCCGCGAAACCGTGGCCGCGGTGACAGGTGACGACAAAGCGCGCCGGCGCCTGGCCGTTCAAGTCGGCACGCCTCGGGCACTCGACGATCTTGGAACACTCGCCGCCATCCTCGGCAACCGTGATGCCTTGGCCGAATTGGCGCGGCGGCTGCCGAGCCACATCCGCGCGCTCGAGCGTGAGCACGTCGATACCATCAAGGCCTGGCTCGATGTGCCAACCGCAAAGAAGGCATCCACGGCGGTCGCGATAAATAAAGTGGACCCATTGCTTTACGGCTTGGTTCTGGTCTTGGGCCGGCTGGCGGCACCGTGGCAGCTGGTCCGCATCGCGACGCTGGTCGCCGAGACTGACGACACCGCCCGCATCGCCGAGACGCCCTGGGCGGTTGCCGTCACCATCGTGCTCGGCGAAATCGATTGCTTGGTCGGCGAACTGCGCGCGGAGCTCAAAGCGCACCGGCCGGTCACTTCGCTGCTCAAGGCCATCCACGATGCGGTGCGCGGCGTGCGGACGGAAATGGACCTCTCGGTCAACTCGCCGTGGAGCCGTCAGCTGGTCCACGTCCGCACCGAAGTCTCCAATTTGCTGAAAGCCGAAATCGAGTCGGCACCAGGCCACGTGCGCCGGCTCTTGCGGCCGCGGCCGGTCAAGGAAATAACACCCGGGTCCACGCTCGATACCATCGACGTCAATGACACTGAAATGTTGGTCGAATCCGTGGGCGCTTGCCGCAACTATGCAAGCGAACTCGCCGTCAACGAAGCAACCACGCGAAGCTTTTCCGAACTGCAACACTACCTTGAAACCGGCACCAAGGTGCTGCTTGACGCGATGCGTCACGCCGGCGATGCGGATCGACCGTTCCGGCAATCGCAGCTCGACGCCGCGATTCGTTTTTGCCGAATTGTGTTTGGAGCAGACTATGCGGGGCTGTTGGCGAAGGCGGCCGAAATTGCGATCCAGTCGGCCACGGCAGAGCGCAAATCGGCGCGCGCTTAACCCGCGTCCGGATGACCGTGCGCGGTTATTGCCGCATCGCGCGCAATTGCCGCGCCCGTGCTCCCATTGCCGCCGCAATGGCGCCGTGATGATGTAACCGCGCGGCCCGATGGCGTGCCGCTCCCAAGCTGCGGCTTCCCCCGTTCCGCGGATGAATGATGACCATGATTCTGTGGTGCATATTCGCGTTGATGACGGCCGCGGCAATCTTCGCGGTGGCATGGCCGTTGGGGCGACCGCCGAGGAAGCTCGGTGGCGGCAGCGACCTCGTTGTCTACAAGGATCAGCTTCAGGAAATCGACCGCGACCGCGCGGCCGGCCTGATCGGAGAAGCGGAAGCCGAAACCGCAAGGCTTGAGGTGTCGCGTCGGCTTCTCGCCGCGGCTGACTCCCAGACGCCCACGGCTCCCGCGAGGGCTACGCCGCCGATGCTGCGCCGGCGCCGCGCGGTGGCGATCGCGGCACTGATCATTTTGCCGTTCGGCCCGCCAAGCCTTTACATTGCGCTTGGCTCGCCAAATGTTCCGTGGGAACCAGCCTTCGCCCGCGTCAATACTTCTCAGGGCCGCGAATCGATCGGCAGTCTGGTCAGCAAAGTCGAGGCCCACCTTGCCAGCAATCCCAACGACGGTTCCGGCTGGGAAGTGATCGCGCCGGTCTATATGCGGCTCGGCCGCTTCTACGATGCCGTCGCGGCGCGAAGAAAATCGCTGGCGCTTAACGGCGACAACGCTACCCGGCAGGCTGATCTTGGCGAGGCGCTGACCGCCGCGGCCGATGGCGTCGTCACCGTCGATGCCAAGGCTGCGTTCGAACGCGCCGTTACACACGATCCGCGCGAAGCGAAGGCTCGATACTTTCTCGGTCTCGCGGCCGAGCAGGATGGCAACGTCGTGCAGGCGAGGACAATGTGGCGCGCGCTCCTTGCTGACGCGCCGACCGGCGCTCCGTGGATCAAATTTGTTGGCGATGCGCTCGCACGTGCAGGCGGCGAGCAGATTTCCGCGTCCGGACCGAGCGCCGACGATGTGGCGGCTTCGGCTGACATGAGTGAGGAGGCGCGCCGCGGCATGATCCGCGGGATGGTCTCCCGTCTCGCCGGCAGGCTCCGCGACAACGGCGCCGATGTCGAAGGCTGGTTGCGGCTCGTGCGGGCCTATACGGTTCTCGGCGACCGCGATAAGGCCAAGGGCGCTGCGGCCGACGCCAAGCGTGCGCTTGCCGAGCATCCCGACCAGATCAAACGGATCGACGATCTGGTCAGAGGTCTCGGGCTCGAGGGCTAACGGGCGAATGATGACGCCGGGAAAACCGCATGACCCGTAAGCAGCGACGTCTGGTTCTGATCGGCGGCAGCCTCGGCGTGCTGGCGATTGCCGTTGCATTGATGCTCAACGCGTTCCGCAATTCCATCGTGTTCTTCAATTCACCGAGCGACCTGGCTGAGAAACACATAGGTCCTGGCACCCGCATCCGGCTTGGTGGTTTGGTGAAAACCGGCAGCCTCGTGCGCAGTGACAACCTGAAAGTCCGTTTCGACGTGACCGATGGTAACCATGAGATGGCGGTCGCGTATCAAGGCGTACTGCCCGACTTGTTTCGCGAAGGGCAGGGGGTCGTGGCGGAAGGCGCGCTTGACGGTTCGGGCATATTCAATGCCGACACGATTCTCGCCAAACACGACGAGACCTACATGCCCAAGGAAGTTGCCGATGCCTTGAAGAAGACCGGGCATTGGAAGGACGACTACGGACAGCGGGCGGCGATGCCGGCCGCAGGAGCCGCGAAGTGATTGCCGAACTCGGCCACTACGCGTTGATGCTGGCTCTGGGCTTGGCCTTGATCCAAGGCACGATGCCGATAGTGGGCGTGCGCAGCAATGATCCGGTGCTCATGAGCATGGCGGCGCCGACCGCGCTGGCCCAGTTTGCTTTCGTCGCTATCGCCTTCGGCGCGCTCGCCGTCTGCTACGTCACCTCCGATTTCTCGGTACTCAACGTCTACGAGAATTCAAACTCGGCGATGCCGTTGATTTATCGGCTCACCAGCGTTTGGGGAAACCACGAAGGCTCCATGATGCTGTGGGTCTTCATCCTTACGTTGTTTGGCGCTCTAGTCGCCGCCTTCGGCACCAATCTGCCGCTGGGTCTCAAAGCCACTGCGCTCGCGGTGCAGGCCTGGATTGCCGCCGCCTTTCATCTGTTCATTCTCGTGACGTCGAATCCGTTTCTGCGCATTGCCGATGCGCCGTTCGAGGGCCGCGATCTTAATCCGGTCCTGCAGGATCCGGGCCTCGCGTTTCATCCGCCGCTGCTCTATCTCGGCTATGTCGGGTTCTCGATAGCGTTCTCGTTTGCAATCGCAGCGCTGATCGAAGGCCGCATCGATGCCGCCTGGGCGCGCTGGGTGCGGCCGTGGGTGCTCGGCGCATGGATGTGTCTGACGCTCGGTATCGCCGGCGGCTCATACTGGGCTTATTACGAACTCGGCTGGGGCGGTTACTGGTTTTGGGATCCGGTTGAAAATGCCTCGCTGATGCCGTGGCTCGCTGGGACCGCGCTGCTGCATTCGGCAGTCGTGATGGAAAGGCGCGGCGCGCTCAAGGTCTGGACCATCCTGCTCGCGATTGTTGCCTTTTCGCTTTCGCTGATCGGAACGTTTTTGGTTCGCTCGGGTGTGCTCACGTCGGTGCACGCCTTCGCCACCGATCCGACGCGCGGCATTTTCATCCTCGCCATTCTGATCATCTTCATTGGCGGTGCGCTGTCGCTGTACGCTTGGCGCGCGCCGCTCCTCAAACAGGGCGGCCTGTTCGCGCCGATCTCGCGCGAAGGCGCGCTGGTGTTCAACAATCTGTTCCTCACAGCGGCCTGCGCGACCGTTTTCGTCGGCACGCTTTACCCGCTCGCACTCGAGGCTTTGACCGGCGCCAAAATTTCGGTCGGACCGCCGTTCTTCAACGCGACATTCGGTCCGCTGTTCGTTCCGCTGTTGTTGGTCATGCCGTTTGGGCCGCTGCTCGGATGGAAGCGCGGCGACCTTCTCGGCGCTGCCCAGCGTCTGATGGCAGCGGCGATGCTCGCGGCGGTCGCCATTGCGGCGAGCTTCGCGCTGTTGCACGGCGGTCCGGTGCTGGCGCCTTTCGGGGTCGGCCTTTCGATCTTCGTCATGGCCGGCGCCGTCGTCGACATTGCCGAGCGGACGATGATTCTCAGGATACCGCTCGGCGCAGCGTTGCGGCGCGCCGCCGGGCTGCCGCGTTCAGCGTGGGGCACTGCTTTTGCCCATTTCGGCATTGGCGTGACGCTCATGGGCATCGTTGCCGTGACGGCTTGGGGAAGCGAGCGCATCGCGGCACTTAAGGTCGGCGAGACCGTCGACGTGGCGCATTATCGGCTTACATTCGGGGGCTTGTTCAACCGCCCCGGACCGAACTATCGCGAGCTCGTTGGGCGCTTCATTGTGCGCCGGACCAACGGTGATTTGCTCGGCATCATGGAGCCGAGCCGGCGCACCTTCCCCGCCCGCAATATGGCGACGACCGAGGCGGCGCTGATGCGGCGCGGCGTGAGTCAGCTTTATCTGTCGCTCGGCGATCCGAATCCTGACGGCACGGTTCCCGTCCGTCTGTACTTCAAGCCGCAGGTGCTGATGATCTGGCTCGGCGGCGTGATCATGTTCTTCGGCGGCGCCCTGTCGCTATCCGATCGGCGCCTGCGCATTGGCGCCCCGCGGCCGTCGAAGGCTCAGGCAGCGCTGCAAGCGGCGGAGTGAACTGCGTGAGAAATTCGCGCGCCATCACGCCGCTCAGGCCGTTGTTGGCCGCGCTGATTTTGTTGTTGGCGGCGGCGTTGCCGCTGCGCGCGGTCGAGCCCGGCGAGATGCTCGCGGATTCAAACCTCGAAGCCCGCGCGCGCACGCTGTCGAAGGAGTTGCGATGCATGGTGTGTCAGAATCAGTCGATTGACGATTCCGAGGCGCCGCTCGCCCACGATCTGCGCGTGCTCGTCCGCGAGCGGCTGAAGGCCGGCGACAGCGATACGCAAGTGCTTGATTTTCTGGTTGCACGTTACGGCGAATTTGTGTTGCTGCGGCCCCGCTTCGCCTGGCACAACGCCGCTCTGTGGGGCGTGCCTCCAGCCGTTTTGTTGATCGGGATCGTGACGATTGTTGTTGTGATCAGGCGCCGCCGGCGAGCGCCGGCGCCTGAGACGGTCAATCTCACGGCAGCCGAAGAAGCCCGATTGTCGGAATTATTGCGGCGGCAGGGCTGAGTGTGAGTAGCGTCGTGTTTTGCGGCGCGCTTTGCCGGTAATCGGCGCCGTAAAAGTTCCCTTTCCACATTACAAACTTTTAATCGGCCCGACAGCGCGCCGTAAGGCGGATCGCCCCACATTGCGCGTTACGGTTGGGGCTTCGGGCTTCACCGTGGCGAGACGGTCAACCGAGTTGGAGACAATGATGAACGGTACTACACAACGCCCAGGTCGCATTCTATCCATGCGGCGTATCGGGCTCTTGGCGACAACTGTCGCCGGCCTCGGCGCAGCGGCCTTCTTGGTCGCGCCGAACCTGGCGCCTGAAGCCGCGTTCTTCGCGGCCCCGGCGCATGCGCAGAACCTGTCGCAACAGGCCCAGCAACTTCCGCAGCGTCCCGTCGGCTTCGCCGATATTGTCGCCAAGGTAAAACCGGCGGTGATCTCCGTGCGCGTCAAGATGGAGCAGGACATTACTCCCAGCGCCGGGATGAGCGATGACGACATACCGTTCCCGCCCGGCTCGCCGTTCGAGCGCTTCTTCAAACGCTTCGGCATGCCGAACGGTGAAGGCCGCCACCAGGTCATTACCGGTCAGGGTTCTGGCTTCTTCATTACCGCTGACGGCTACGCCGTAACCAACAATCACGTGGTGCAAAAAGCCGAGAACGTTCAGGTCACGACCGACGATGGCAAGATCTACGCTGCCAAAGTCATAGGCACCGATCCGCGCACCGATCTCGCGCTGATCAAGGTGGACGGCAAGGACTTCCCCTATGTGAAGTTTGCCGACGCGACACCGCGGATCGGCGACTGGGTGCTGGCGGTCGGTAATCCGTTTGGACTTGGTGGTACCGTCACTGCCGGCATCGTTTCCGCCCGCGGCCGCGACATCGGCGCCGGCCCGTACGACGACTTCATCCAGATCGACGCTCCGGTCAACAAGGGCAATTCCGGCGGTCCGAGCTTCGACGTTGACGGCAATGTCATTGGCGTCAACACGGCGATCTTCTCGCCGTCGGGTGGCTCGGTCGGCATTGCCTTCGATATCCCTGCCGACACGGTTAAGACCGTAATTGCGCAGTTGCGCGACAAGGGCAGCGTCACCCGTGGCTGGATCGGCGTCCAGATCCAGTCGGTTACTCCCGACCTCGCCGACAGCCTCGGCTTAAAGAAGGCCGCCGGGGCTCTCGTCTCCGAACCGCAGCCAAACAGCCCTGCGGCCAAGGCCGGAATTGAAAGCGGTGATGTCATCACCGCGGTTAACGGCAAGTCCATCGCCGATGCGCGCGAACTTGCCCGTAAAATCGGGACGATGGCGCCGGGAGCGTCGGTCAAGCTCGATCTGTTCCGTCAGGGGCAGGAGAAGAGCGTCGACCTCACGCTCGGCACGCTGCCCAGCGAGCACCAGGCCGCAAACCAGCAGAACGACCACCAAGGCTCAGACAACGCCATGCCGAAACTCGGCTTGACGCTGGCTCCGAGCAGCCAGGTGTCCGGGTCTGAGGGCAACGGCGTGGTCGTCACCTCGGTTGACCCGAACGGCGTTGCCGCCGATCACGGCTTCCAGGTTGGCGACGTCATCCTCGACGTTGGCGGCAAGTCCGTCACGAATCCAGGCGATGTCCGCAAGCAACTTTCCGAGGCGCGCAAAGAGGGCAAGCACGCCCTGTTGTTTCGGGTGAAGTCGCATGAGGGCACGCGTTTCGTCGCACTGCCGCTCGGCACTGCCTGATCGGTAATGGGGCGATCCGCCGGCATCCGTCGCCCCCGCTGGCGGGCGTACCCGGGGGACGGGCCGTAAGGTCCGTCCCCGCCTAACACCACCTCTGCGTCCCGGCACCCGTCGCCCCCGGCCGGGGAGCAGCGGTCAGGGGGGTGGCGGGTAACCTCGCCACCCTCTCATTTTACCTTACCGGTGAGGCAGACCGGATTGAGGCGGCGACGATATTGCCGGGAGTGATTGGAGAGGCGATATGATGAGCCAATATGATCCGGCGATAGGCAGTCCGTCTGGACCGCCAGCCAGCCTCCTGAGCACAGCGGCACGCATGCGCCTTCTCATCATCGAGGACGACCGCGAAGCCGCCGACTATCTGGTCAAGGCCTTCCGCGAAGTCGGCCACGTCGCCGACCGGGCAACCGATGGAGAGGAGGGCCTCGCCCTTGCGCTGGACGGTCAGTACGACGTGATGATCATCGACCGCATGCTGCCGAAAATGGACGGGCTGTCGATCATTGCCGCCTTGCGTGGCAAGTCGGTGGAAACGCCCGTGCTGATCCTTTCCGCACTCGGCCAGGTTGATGACCGGGTCAAGGGATTGCGCACCGGCGGCGACGACTATCTCGCCAAGCCCTACGCGTTCTCGGAGTTGCTGGCACGCATCGAGGCACTGGCGCGCCGGCGCGGCAGTCGCGGCGAAGAGACTCTCTATCGGATTGGCGATCTCGAACTCAACCGGCTGTCGCACGAAGTCAAACGCGCCGGTCAGGAGCTGCAATTGCAGCCGCGCGAATTTCGCCTGCTCGAATATCTGATGCGCCACGCCGGCCAGGTCGTCACCCGCACCATGCTCCTGGAAAACGTCTGGGATTATCATTTTGACCCGCAGACCAACGTCATCGACGTGCACATTTCGCGGCTGCGTTCCAAGATCGACAAAGGCTTTGCCCAGCCGCTTCTGCACACCGTGCGCGGCGCCGGATATATGATCCGCGAGGATTCGAAGTAAAAATTCTGCGCGCCGTTGCGGGCTTGCGAATTCAGCTTGCCGGTACGGGCTCGATCTTCGACTCTGCCAGTACGCCGCTTGCCAGTAACGCGTCGATCTTGTCCTGCGGAATATTCCATCCGCGCAGCACGCTTCGGGTGTCTGCGCCGACTTCTTCTGGCGGCGTTGGCCGGGCCGCCGGCGTCCGGGAAAAACGGGGAGCGGCGGCCGGCTGTGTCACTCCGTCGATATCAACAAACGAGCTGCGGGCGACGTTGTGCGGATGATGCGGAGCCTCGGCCATGGAAAGGACGGGTGCAAAACAGGCGTCCGTTCCTTCCAGTAGCGCACACCACTCGTCCCGGGTCCGTGTCTTGAACAGCTTTTCGAGCTTGTCGCGCAGCTCGGGACCCTCATCGGTCGTATACGGCAGCCCCAGGCGTTCGAACAGCACTTTGCGGAATTTCAGCTCGATCGCGGCGACCGAAACGAACCGTCCGTCGGCGCATTCGTACACTTCGTAGATCGCCGAGCCGGAATCGAGCAGGTTGGTTCCCCGCTCGAGGCTGTGCCGGCCCGCCGCGTACAACCCGTAAAACATCGTCATCAGCGAGGCCGCGCCTTCGGTCATCGCCGCATCAACGACTTGGCCTTTGCCGGAACGCTGTGCTTCGAGCATGGCGCAGGCCATGCCGAAGGCGAGATAAAGCGCGCCGCCGCCGAAATCAGCGACCAGATTGAGAGGCGGCGTTGGCTTGGCTCCGGCGCGGCCAATGGCGTGCAGGCCGCCGGCCAAAGCGAGATAGTTCAGGTCATGACCCGCGGTTTGCGCCAGCGGGCCAGTCTGCCCCCATCCGGTCATGCGCCCATAAACCAGGCGCGGGTTGCGTGCCAGGAGGACGTCGGGGCCAAGCCCAAGTCGTTCCATGGTGCCCGGCCGGAATCCCTCAATCAGGCCGTCGGCATTTGCCGCGAGATCAGCGGCAAGCGCGATGCCGTCGGGATGTTTCAGATCGACCGCGACGGACGGGCGCGAGCGCGCCAGCAATCCGAAACGCGTCGGAATGGCGATGCCGAGGTCGCTCGAGGCAACGCGATCGACGCGAATGACGCGCGCGCCAAGGTCGGCGAACAGCATCGCCGCCATCGGTCCGGGCCCGATACCGGCGAATTCAACAATACGGAAGCCTGCGAGCGGTCCCATCATTCCATCCGGAATACTGAGCGAAGACGATAGTTCAGTTTAGAGCAATGCCCACCCCAGCAAAGCCGTGCCGGCCAAGATGGCCGCCGAACCGAAAGCAGGGGCAATGACCGTGTCGCTGCCGGGAGCGAATTTATGGGCTCCGGCTGCTCGCTTATGGTCGCCTCCGTTGCGAACCTTTCCGGTTTTTCATTGGCGTTTGGGCAGTTGATCTGGCAAAGGGTCAGGCAAAGAGGAATGTGCGCCTAACTTGTTGTCAACTGAAAAAGCGTATTTCATCTTGGAGTTACGCGGCCGATCTGACGAAAAATGGCAGCTGCGCAACGGTGAGATCGGAATGACCGCGGACGACGCCACGGCGCTGTCACTGTTCCGGCTCACAGCTTGAGAGACTTCCATCCGTGACCGCGCTCGGCAAGCTCCTGCGAACGACGGCGTTTCAACTGACGCTGGTTTATCTGTTGGTCTTCATTTTGTTCGCTGTGTCCCTTCTGGGCTACTTCGCGCTGAACACGCGCCGGCTGATTACCGAGCAGATCACCAACCGGGTTAATCTGGAAGTCAATGTGCTGCGCGAGCAATACGAGCAAGGCGGTATCAGACGACTGGTGAACATCATCGATCAGCGCGCACGGCGACCGAGCTCGAATCTTCTTATGGTAACGACGCCGACCGGCGAGGAGCTTGCCGGAAACGTTGGCTCCCTGGAACCGGGGATTCTCGATCATCCAGGATGGTTCGAACTCTCCTATCGCCGGGCCGACGCATCGGATGAGTCCCAACATCGCGCGCTGGTTCGGGTGGTGGAGCTGCCGAGCGGCTTCCGCATTTTGGTCGGGCGCGATCTCGAAGAGCGCGAACGGATCTACGCCATCATCTCCAACGCCGGGCGGTGGTCATTCGCGCTGGTCGTGGTGCTCGGACTCGCCGGTGGATTTTTTGTCAGCCGCCGCGTGCTCCGTCGGGTCGACGCGATGACGGAAACAGCGCACACCATCATGGCCGGCGACCTCAGCGGCCGGTTGCCCGTGGCCGGCACCGGCGACGAGCTTGACCGCCTCGCCGAGAACCTCAACGCCATGCTGGAGCGTATCGAAGCGCTCATGCGAGGCCTCAAGGAGGTCTCCGACAATATTGCCCACGATCTGAAAACGCCGCTGACGCGGCTGCGCAATCGCTGTGAGCAGGCGCTGCGCGGCGCCCGGCGCGACCTCGATTACCGCGCGACGCTGGAAGCCACGATCGCGGAATCGGATGAACTGATCCGCACCTTCGACGCGCTGTTGATGATCGCGCGCGCCGAAGCCGGGCATGCACGCGACAACATGGTCGACTTCGACGCGGCCGAGATCGTGCGCGACGTCGGCGAACTGTACGAACCGCTGGCCGACGAAAAGGGGCTTGCGCTCAAGGTTGAAGCGCCGCTTACGGCGCCGGTGCGGGGCAATCGCGAGCTGGTGAGCCAAGCCTTGGCCAATCTGGTCGACAACGCCATCAAATATGCCGGGCCGGAGACGAGCAAAACCAACGGTGCAACCGCCGAGATTGTGGTCGGCGCCGGCGCCGACGGCGAGCGCATCACGCTGACGGTGTCCGATCATGGGCCGGGCATTCCCGAAGCCGATCGCGGCCGTGTCGTCGAGCGTTTCGTGCGTCTCGAGCAAAGCCGCTCCGAGCCGGGGTCGGGACTGGGTTTAAGTCTTGCGTCCGCTGTGGCGCGGCTCCACGGCGGCGAACTCAAGTTTGAAGACAATCATCCCGGGTTGAAGAGCATCATTGCATTGCCGCGGGCCGGGCCGGCGGTCGCGTGATGCGGCGGCCCGCGTCCGGCAAACGCCCGGCCAGGACACTCGATCAGGCGGCTTTGGTCCGGCGACTGGCCGGTTCTTCTCGCGGTGGCAGGGCGGGGTGGGGACTGCCATTCGCATCGGCCGAAGGCCGTGCGCGGGCCGCCGAATGGCTCGAATGTATCGCGCGAACGGCCGCTGGCAAGGCTCTGAAATCGCTGCTCAAAGGGCATCAGCCTCTGGCGAGTTTGCTGGGCGGCATGGCTGCGGAAGCACCGTATCTCTGGGACCTGGTGCGCGCCGATCCGGCGCGCTTTGTCAGGCTGCTCACCCACGATCCTGACAAGGAAATCGCCAAGCTACTGGCCAAAGTGCGCAAAGAGGCCGCTGTAGCGCCGAGTCCTCCGGCGGTGATGCGCATTCTGCGGCGCATGAAGGCGGACGCGGCGCTTCTTGTTGCACTTGCCGATATCGGCGGCGTCTGGCCGCTCGTGCGTGTGACTTCGGCACTTACTGATGTAGCCGAGACCGCACTCGGTGCTGCCGTCCGCTGGCTGCTCGCCGATGCGGTGCGCGGCGGCAAGCTTCGCGTCCCCGACCGGCAGAATCCGGAAAATGGCTCCGGCTACATCGTGCTGGCGATGGGAAAAATGGGCGGGCACGAGCTGAATTTCTCCAGCGATATCGACCTGATGATCTTTTTCGATCCCGGCGCGGCGGCGTTGTCTCTCGATATTGAAGCCGCACCGTTCTACGCGCGGCTTACACGCGAACTGGTGAAGCTTTTGCAGCAGCGCACGCCGGATGGGTACGTTTTCCGCGTCGATCTGCGCCTCCGCCCCGACCCCTCTTCCACTCAGGTTGCGATCTCAACGGACGCGGCACTCAATTATTACGAAGGCCGCGGACAGAACTGGGAGCGGGCGGCGCTGATAAAGGCGCGGCCTTGTGCCGGTGATCGCGAAGCCGGCGACCGTTTTCTCCGCGAGCTGTCGCCTTTTGCGTGGCGCAAATATCTCGACTACGCCGCGGTCGCCGACGTCCACGCGATGAAGCAGCAGATCCACGCCTACCGCGGCCACGGCGAGATCGCCGTCGAGGGACACAACATCAAGCTCGGCCGTGGCGGCATTCGCGAGATCGAGTTCTTCGTGCAGACCCAGCAGCTCATCGCCGGCGGACGCCACGCCGCGCTGCGCGGCCGCGAGACCGTAGCGACGCTCGACGCGCTCACCGCCGGCGGCTGGATCGATGCCGCGACGCGCGACGAGCTGACGGCTGCTTACGATTTTCTGCGCCGCGTCGAGCATCGGCTGCAAATGATGGCCGACGAACAAACCCACACCCTACCGGCCGATCCCGATGCGCTCGATGCCTTCGCTCGCTTTCTTGGTTTCGCGAGCCGGGACAATTTCGCTGTCGCCTTGTTGGCGCAGCTGCGCACGGTCGAGAAACATTATGTCAGGCTGTTCGAAAGCGCGCCAGCCTTGCTCGCCCAGCAGCAGAACCTGTCGCTGGGAACCGCCGAGGACGAAGGGGAGACGCTTGATCGGCTCGCGGAGATGGGTTTTCGCCAACCGCGGGAGGTGACGGCCGCGGTGCGGCGTTGGCATGCGCCCACCTATCGCGCCTTGCGTGGCGAGCAAGCCCGAAACAATCTTGCTGAACTGGTTCCGGTCATCATCGATCAGTTCGCGCGCGCAGAAAATCCGGATGCGGCTTTTGCCGCTTTTGACCATTTCCTCGCCGGCTTGCGCGGCGGCGGCCGGTTCCTCTCGCTGCTGCGGCAAAATCCTGATCTGGTCCGGTTCATCACACTCATCCTCGGGGCTGCGCCGCGGCTCGCCGATATTTTGGCGCAACACCCCCATGTCATCGATCCGCTGATCGAGCCGCATGCCTTTGCCGCGTTGCCGGAGGAAGAACGCCTTGAAGTTGAGCTGGCGCTCGCTCTCGGCGAGACCCGCGGTTATGAAGACATGCTCGACGCCATCCGCTTGTTCGGTCAGGAGCACATGTTTCTGATCGGCGCGCGCATCCTGTCGGGATCGGTAGCGGCCGAGCAGGCGGGAGAGGTATTCGCCGGCCTCGCCGACGTGCTCATTCGCGCCCTGCACGCTCGCGTGGAAGCCGATTTCATCGCCGCGCACGGCCGCATTCGCGGCCAGGAAACAGCGATCCTGGCCCTTGGACGGCTTGGTGCGCGCGAAATGACCGCGACATCGGACCTCGACCTCATCGTGATTTACGACTTTGACGCCGAGCATCCGAACTCCGACGGCAAACGTCCGCTCTATGGTGCCCAGTATTTCGCGCGGCTGACGCAGCGTCTCATCAGCGCGCTGACGGTGCAGACCAATTACGGCGTGCTCTACCATGTTGACATGCGGCTGCGTCCTTCCGGCGGCTCGGGTCCGCTGGCGACGCAGATCGGCGGCTTTATCAGTTATCAGGAGCGCGAGGCGTGGACCTGGGAGCACATGGCGCTGACCCGGGCGCGCGTGGTCTCGGCTTCATCAGCTTTCGCCGCGCGCGTCGAAGCTGCGATCCACCATGTCCTCTGCCGCAAGCGCGGGCCGCGGTTGATCGCCGCGGACGTAATCGAGATGCGCGCCGCGATCGCCAAGGAAAGGGGCGATGCCGATCCGTGGGATCTCAAAAATGCCGCCGGCGCGTTGATCGATATCGAATTCATCGCCCAATATTTAGAGCTTGTGCACGCTGCCGCGTTGCCGGAAATTCTCGATACTTCGACGGCGCGCACGCTGGACAGCGCGGCGCGTGCCGGCGTGCTTAAGGCCGAGGACGCGGCCGTACTGCGGCCGGCGGTTCGGCTGTTTCACGACCTTACCCAAATCCTCCGGCTCTGCCTGCAGGGCCCATTCGATCCAAAAACCGCGAACGCCGGCGTGCTCGGCCTGCTTGCGCGCGCAGCCGATCTGCCGGACTTCCCGGCGCTTAACGCCTATGTCGTGGAAACCCAGCGCCAGGTGCGCGAGTCTTTTACGCGGATTTTGGGTAGAGAAATCTAACGCCGATAGGAATGGCGTCCCGTTGTCGCCATTCAGCACAACCTACCGGCGACCCGTTTCGAACGGGTTGATGATGTGGGCGCCGAGATCGGCAACATCTGAAAGATTACGTGTTGCGAGCGTCATCCCGTGGATCTTGGCGGTAGCGGCGAGCAGCGCATCAATTGTGGGCACGGAACGCTTGCCACTCATGCGTCCCCATTCGTCCGCTACTTGTTGATCGATGGGCAGTACGCGATCTGCAAACGACCGGCGGACCGCGTCGAGCCAATCCTCAAGAATGCTCGCTCGCCGCGGATCGCTTCGTCGCGCCCGTTCGATACCTTTACGTATTTCACCCAGCACCAGTACGCTCAGATAAATCTCGGCATCGGCAATCGAGGCAAACCAGGCGCCCACATTGGGGTCGCACTGAGCGCCCTTGCGGACCTCGGAAATAATATTTGTGTCGATAAGGTAGTTCACAGTTCCAGACGTCGACCGGTGTCAGGCTCGCGGGTGAGGTCAATTCCTTCAAGCGGGGTGGCCGCCAACAAAGCCTTAAGACCGGCGGCTTTGGCTGCGCCAAAGCGCTCGCGCAATAGCGTGCGGGTTTCCGTTTCGCGTTCCGGATCGCTGAGGGCCTCGACAACTCCGCGCAGGAGGGGCGCATCGTCTTTGCGAACGCTAACCTCGAGGCGGATCAATCCGCGCCGCTTTTGGCGACGGCGATGGGCGGACAGCGACTGGCTTTTCGGGCGTGCCATTCTTGCTCGACCTGCTTGAGCCTTCCATTTCCGGAAGTGTATCCGGAAATCACGCTTGTCGCAACACTTGCTCACAATGGGATGCTTCAGTCTCTGCCACCGGTTCCCGTGCGTTCAGCGGCAGCCGCACCACGACGATCGTGCCGGTACCGAGCACCGAGTGAATCCGCATGCGACCGCCGTGCAGCTCGGCGAGCGATTTGGCGATGGCGAGACCGAGCCCCGATCCCTGGTGCCGCTTGGTCAATTGACTTTCCACCTGTTCGAACGGCCGGCCGAGCTTGTGCAGCGCATCCTTGGGGATGCCGATGCCATTATCCTCGATGGCTATTGTCGCGTGACCGCCCCGCGCCCGCCCGCGCACGGTCACCGCACCGCCGTCTGGCGTGAACTTCACGGCGTTTGAAAGAAGGTTGAGCGCAATCTGCTTGATCGCGCGGCGATCGGCTTTGAGCGCAATTCCGGGCGAGATGTCGGAACGTAGCGTCAGACGCTTTTCGTTCGCGCGCCCCAGCACCACGCGCACGGAGTCGGCGACGATCCGGTCGAGCTCCACGACCTCTGGACAAAGGTGGATGCCGCCGGCTTCGATCTTCGACATATCGAGAATGTCGTTGATCACGTCGAGCAGATACTGGCCGCTTTCGCGAATGTCGCTGGAATATTCGCGATATTTGTCGGCGCCGAGCGGCCCGAACATCGCCGCTTCCATGATTTCGGAGAAGCCGATGATGGCATTGAGCGGCGTGCGCAGCTCATGGCTCATATTGGCGAGGAACTTCGATTTGGTCTGGTTTGCCTCCTCGGCGCGGTTCTTTTCCTCGGCATACTTTTCCGCCAGATCGGCCAGTTCGTCGGTTTGCCGCTCCAGCGCCTGCTGCGATTGGCGCAGATCGTTGATGGTCGCGATCCGCCGTTTCTCGCCTTCCATGAGCCTGTGCTCATGCTGCTTGATCTTGGTGATGTCAGTGCCAACACAGACATAGCCGCCGTCCTTGGTGCGGCGCTCGCTGATGTGCATCCAGCGCCCGTCGGTGAGTTGTGCCTCGAAGGTGCGTGCGCCCTGGGTCTGGGCGTCTCCGTTGGCCATGGTGGTGCGAATGATGGCTTTCTTGCCGGCGGCGACGACCGTCTCGTAGGGCGTGCCCGGCACCACGGCCGAGTCCGGCAGCCGATGCAGTTCCTGAAAATACGAATTGCACAATACTAGGCGATTATCGGCGTCCCAGAGGACGAAGGCTTCCGGTATGGTCTCGATGGCATCGCGCAGCCGCAAATCCGCCGCCGTGGTCCGCTCGACCAGGTTCTTCTGCTCCGAGACGTCGACGGCTATTCCGATCAGATGCAGGCCCGCTTCGTCTTGCTGGCGCGCCAATTCGCAGCGCACCCGCAACCACAACCAGCGGCCGTCGGCATGGCGCATGCGGAAGGCGTGATCGATCGCGGTGAGCTCGCCGTCCGCGAGTTGCCGGGCAAGCTCGTAGAGGTCGATATCACCCTCGTGCACCAGTTCATTGAGCTCGCCGAAGGTGAGCAGATCGTTCTTGGCCGGCAGCCCGAGGATGTCGAACATCGAGCGCGACCAGAACACGCGGCCGCGCGCCAGGTCCCAATCCCACAAGCCGCAGCGGCCACGGTTGAGCGCTGTGTCGATGCGGTCGCGCACGGTGTCGTGGATGAGGTCCGCTTCGCGTGCGCGCGTCGCCTGCCAATGAAAAGCAAAGCCAAGAATAAGCACCACGAAGCCGGTGGTTGCCGACAGCGTAACGGTGAGCGCGGTACTCGAGCGCCAGCCCGCAAGCGCACCCGATGCTGTCTCGACGACGGCAACAATGCCGAGCGGATTCCGCAATGACCGCACGGTGGCGAATGCGGACGCGCCATCCGGTAAGGTAATCTCCAGTGTGCCGGCGGCGGCGCCGAAGGTGGTTAGCGGCTGAGTCGGTCCGAGCACATCGAGGAGCGATCGTCCGACCTGCCGAGGATCGTTCGGTGTATTGGCGACGATCCTGCCATCGGCATCGGCGACCAGGACCGCTCGATCACCGTTTGCCGCCCACACCGGCAGTGCCTGCTCAATCGCCGCCGCAGTTCGGCCGGGAGTTCCTCTTGTGTCCCTCGCCTGGCGATCGAGCTCAAGGGCGAGTTCATCGGCGAGCGCCTCGATTGCCTGCCGCGCTTCAACGATTGCCTGCCGGCGCTGCTCGAGCACCTGCACCGCCGCGCCGACACACACTGTGATCAGGAAAGCGATGATGAGAACAGGGACGGCGCGGCGTAACAGCGGCTCCGCGCTGAGCAGGCGCCGATACGCGGGTTTGGCGATCGATTTTGCCAACCCCTGAATCGAATCGGAACGTAAAGACGCACTCGCCGTGTCGGCGCGCGCCATTGCCTGCCTCCGTTCGGACGGTCCCCTGCACCGCGATCGGAAGGATGTGCCGCATCTCTTTCCGAATCATGCTCATAAGAATCGATGCGCGCTGATTTGTCGAGACTCTGGAGTCAATATTTTTCCGCACACTGTCCCCGGCTTTTTGCCGGCGCACACAGGACCAAGTTTACGTCACCTCAGACGTCAATGACGTGGTCGGGATTGGGCCGCTCAGCGGCGCCCGCCTGGCTATAGTCGCCGAAAGGACCGTCGCGTGCGGCAATTGCGGCGCGCACGCCGCCTTTCTCAGCCAGGCGAATGAAGTCGATCGCGTCCGGTGTGTTGCGCATCAGGCCGTCAAGAATAGGCCCGAGCGTTTGTGTGCTGTTGAGCCCCATGTTCTCGTAGGCCTGGTTGACCACGAGTTTCATCGCCGCCAGTTGCGACAGCGGGATCGAAGCAAGCTGCCGCGCCATCTGGCGGACGGTGTCTTCGAGCTGGGCGAACGGCACCGCGCGATTGATCAGACCGACGTCGGCGGCTTCGCGGCCGGAAAGCGGCTTGCCGGTCAGCGCATATTCTTTGGCTTTGGTCAGTCCAAGCCGATACAGCCACATACCGCTCAGATAACATCCCCACATCCGCGAATAGGGCGTTCCGATCCGCGCGTCCTCGCTGGCGATGACGATGTCGGCGCATAGCGCGGTATCGCTGCCGCCGCCGACGCACCAGCCGTGGACCTGTGCGATCACCGGCTTGGGTGCGCGCCACATGCTCATGAACTTTTGTGTCGGCGCTAATCCCTGCGCTGTCGCCCAGGCAAAGTCCTTGCCTGCATCCCATGCGCCGTTTGTCGTGATGTGCTCGTCCCAGAGGTGAAATCCGCCGCCGAAATCATAGCCGGCGCAGAACGAGCGTCCGGCGCCGCGCAGAATGATGACTTTGATGGATGGGTCCTTGACCGCGAGATTGATCGCCGATTCAAATTCCTCGGGCATCGGCGGCACGATGGTGTTGAGTTCATCGGGACGATTGAGCGTAATCGTCGCGATGGCGCCGTCGGTCCTGTACACCAGCGTCTTGAAGGTCATGGCGGCCTCTGTGTTGCGCGATTGCGGGGCGCACATAGTAGGGGGGCCTGACCGCAGGCGTAAGTCACCGAGCGGGCGCAATCGCGGCGGAACACCCCGTCAGGTCTTATCGCCAAGGTGTCGAGGTCAGTGCAGCGTCAGCGTTTGATACGCTGCGATGAGGAGCTCGACGGCAATCAAAACAACAATGATGATTTCCAGCCGGAACGTTCGCTTGGCATCCATGATATCGGTGAAGACTTGCGCGGTGTCAGCAATGACCTTGAGTTTGCGCGACAACGCTTCGGCGCGCTCTTGCAGCTCGTATTCGTCTTCCAGCCGGGCATAAAGCCGATCGAGATCGGGGCGATCCCAGACCACGTCCGGCTTTTCCGCGACCGCGACGCGGCCGGAAACGCGGTGCTGAACCAGCAACGCGTTGCCAATGTGCTTAAGGATGGTGCGGCGGCTGGCGCCAGCGCGGCCACGCTCGGCGAGCTGACGCGCGAACGGCTCGACGAGTTCGAAGACTGCCGCAACTTCGCGCTCGTCGCGTGCCAGCACGACGCTTTTAGACAACGCGTCGGCAATGACAATCAGGTGGTCGGGCGTGATGGTCTTGAGCGTGATCGGGCCGCCGGGAAGAATTTGGTCGTCCTTGTCGGGAACGAGCTCGATGAGCACCGCTTCTTCCTCGGAGGGCTTGATCGGTCGGATGAGACGCGGCTGCAGGCTGCGCAACACATCGGCTTCCTCGGCCGCCGTGAGCCCCATCAGCGCTACGACACCGAAACGAAACAGTGTCACAAACCCATCGGCGCCAAACTTGTAGGTCAACGGCGCGGTCGACACGACACCGTCATGTTCGAGATTCGAGGTATCGATGCGGTCGCTCAACAGCAGCGCGCGTACACGGGTTCGCGTCTTGGCAGGTGGGTTGTCGGTCATTGTCGGCATGTCCGCGCCGGCCCCGGCGCATGACTAATATGTCGGCATCGGGAGGCCGATGTGCAATCGCCGCTGTTGGATGCAGCGCAGGACCCTAGCTCTCCGCCAGCGTGCGGGCGAGGATATCGTGAACATCGCGTGACAGCGCCGGCGCTGCGGCGACCCGGCGTAGCGTTGCTTCGGCGCGTTCACGGCGCCGCGGTTCGAGCGCACGCCATGAGCGGAATGCGCCCGTCAGACGCGCGGCCACTTGCGGATTTTTCGGATCAAGCGTGAGCACGGCATCGGCTACGAAATCATAACCGGCGCCATCGGCGCGATTGAACTGGGTATGGTTGACCTGCGCGAACGATCCGATCAACGCCCGCACCCGGTTGGGATTGGCCATGGAGAAGGCTGGGTGGTCGGTCAGCGCGCGCACGCGATCAAGCGTTGCCGGCTCGGGAATCGCCGCCTGCAGCGCCAGCCATTTATCGATGATCAGGGGATCGTTCGCGTACCGGGTATAGAAATCGTTCAGCGCCTCGGTGCGCTCCGGCCGATCGTGTTGAGCGAGCGTCTCGAGCGCAGCCATGCGATCGGTCATGTTGTCCGCGTCGCGATATTGCGCAAGCGCGCGAGCGATCGCCTCGTTCTGCTGCGTCGCCGCCAGCAGATCGAGGCAGACGTTCTTGAGCGAGCGCCGGCCCGCGCTCGCCGCGTCGGGCCGGTAGGGGCCTGCAACGATCATACGCCGATAGCTATCGGTCAGCGCGTCGCCGAGCCGTTCGCCGATCGCCGATCGCAAGTGCCGGCGCGCGGCAAAGATAGCGCCGGGATCGACATCGCGCCCAATCTCGCGGGCGACGTCGCTCTCGCTCGGCGGATTGAGCGTTAGCGCGATGAATGCGGGCTCGAGATTGTTGTCGGCGAGGTTGGCGCCGAGCGCGGCGATGAGACCCTCATCAATGCGCGCAGTCTCGTTTCGGCGCAACGCCGCGACATTGCCAGTCAAGAGCGACATGCCCAGCGTCTGTACGGCCTGCCACCGATTGAAGGAATTGTGATCGTGCGCGGCGAGGAAACGGAGCTCACCCGGTTCAATCGGCAACGACAGCTTGACCGGCGCGGAAAAGCCGCGGTTGAGCGACGGGATCGGCGGTTCGGCGACACCAGTGAAGACGACGCTTTGGCTCGGTTTGGTCACTTCGATCACGCCATTGTCCAGTGGCCCACGGTCAAGCGTAAGCCGCAGGTCGCCGCCGTCTTTGCCGACCAGTCCGACCGCGAGTGGTATCACCATCGGCGCCTTGTCCGGCTGGCCCGGCGTCGGCGGCACTGTTTGCGTGATGTCGAGCCGGTAGGTTTTGGTTCGCGCGTCGTAATGCGGCGCGACTACAACCTCCGGCGTGCCGGCTTGTGTGTACCAAAGCATGAATTGCGAAAAATCGCGGCCGCTTACGTCGGCAAAGCATTGTACGAATTGCTCGACGGTCGCCGCTTCGCCGTCATGCCGGTCGAAGTAGAGGTCCATGCCTTTGCGGAACAGTTCCGGCCCAAGCAGGACCTTGATCATGCGCACGACTTCGCCGCCTTTGTCGTACACCGTGGTCGTGTAGAAGTTGTTGATCTCGTGATAGACCTCGGGCCGCACCGCATGGGCCAGCGGGCCGGCATCTTCGACGAACTGATGCGAGCGCAATGCGCGCACATCGCCGATCCGCTCGACGGCCCGCGAGCGCTGGTCGGCGGAGAACTCCTCGTCGCGGAAAACGGTGAGGCCCTCTTTCAGGCAAAGCTGAAACCAGTCCCGGCACGTGATGCGATCGCCGGTCCAGTTGTGAAAATATTCATGCGCGATCACTGCTTCGATATGGGCGTAGTCGGTATCGGTCGCGGTCGCCGGCGAAGCCAGCACGTATTTGTCGTTGAAGACGTTGAGACCCTTGTTCTCCATCGCGCCCATGTTGAAGGCCGAAACCGCGACGATCATGAAGATATCAAGATCGTATTCGCGGCCGAATGCCTCTTCGTCCCAGCGCATCGCGCGCTTGAGGCTGTCCATGGCGTAGTGCGCGCGGTCTTCCTTGCCCGGCTCGACATAAATGTGCAGTGCAACGTTGCGGCCGGACATGGTGGTGAAGCTGTCACTGATGCGCCCAAGCTCGCCGCCGACCAGCGCGAACAAATAACAAGGCTTCTTGAACGGATCGTGCCAGATAGCGAAATGCCGGTTGGTGCCGGGCACGTCGCCCTGGGCGACCAGATTGCCGTTGGAGAGCAGCACCGGCGTCTCGGCTTTGTCGGCTTCGATGCGCGTGGTGTAGACCGCCATCACGTCCGGCCGGTCGAGGAAGTAGGTGATGCGGCGGAAGCCCTCGGCCTCGCATTGCGTGCAATAGGTTGAGCCGGCGCGATAAAGACCCATCAGCTGAGTATTGGCGGTGGGATCGACCACGGTCTCGATGGTAAGCTCGAACGGCCGGTTCGGCGGCTGCGCGATGGTCAGCCGTTCGGGCGTAGCCAGGAAACTTTCGCTCGGCAGCGGCGCGCCGTCGAG
The DNA here is from genome assembly GCA_963844545.1 of uncultured Alphaproteobacteria bacterium. Taxonomy (GTDB): domain Bacteria; phylum Pseudomonadota; class Alphaproteobacteria; order Rhizobiales; family Xanthobacteraceae; genus BOG-931. The sequence goes on from CAWJOX010000008.1 coordinate 192,060, forward strand.
CGTGAGCGAGCGCAACTTCAGCTCCTCGCCGTCGAGGACCAGCGGTGCCGGCGTGCCGCCGCCGTTCGGCTTGAGCCTGAGCTTGGCGCGGACCGTGGTCGCGGTCGGGTCGAGCGACACGTCGAGATCGACGGTTTCGATGAGCCAGTCCGGCGGGCGGTAATCCTTGAGGCGGATGGGACGCGGTTCTTCGGTGCGCATGATCGGCTTGATGTAGAAGTTTTGCCGGATAATTGAAAGCACAGGTAATCAGCGTACTGCACAAAGGGTGCCTTCCCATGTCAGCCATGCGCGCAATGGTGCTAGATCGGCCGCAGACGCCGCTCGTTCTGCGCGAGCGCTCGATACCGCAGCCAGCGGCGGGCGAAATCCTGATCGAGATCGAAGCGTGCGGCGTGTGCCGCACCGATCTGCATGTGGTCGACGGCGAATTGCCGCATCCCAAGCTGCCGATCGTGCCGGGCCACGAAATCGTCGGTCGCGTCGCAGCGCTCGGAGCGGGCGTGAGTGGCTTCAGAGTTGGCGAGCGCGTCGGCGTGCCATGGCTCGGTGCGACCTGCGGCGTCTGTCCCTATTGCCGTTCCGGGCGCGAGAACTTGTGCGATTCACCGTTGTTCACGGGCTATACGCGCGACGGCGGCTATGCCACGCACACGCTCGCCGATGCGCGTTTTGCCTTTCCGCTGCCCGAGAAACTCGACGCCGCGGAGGCGGCACCGCTGCTCTGCGCTGGCCTGATCGGCTGGCGCAGTTACCGGATAGCCGGGGAGGGGACCACGCTCGGCCTCTACGGCTTCGGCGCCGCCGCGCATATTTTGGCGCAGGTCGCCATCTGGCAGGGCCGGCGGGTCTACGCCTTCACCCGCGCCGGCGACGCGGCCTCGCAAACATTCGCGCGCTCGCTCGGCGCAGTCTGGGCCGGCGGTTCCGGGGACACGCCGCCGGAACAGCTTGACGCCGCCATCATCTTCGCGCCGGTGGGCGAGCTCGTTCCAGCCGCGCTCGCCGTGGTGAAGAAGGGCGGACGCGTGGTGTGCGGCGGCATCCATATGTCGGATATTCCAAGCTTCCCCTATCGCCTGCTTTGGGAGGAGCGTCAGCTCGTCTCGGTCGCCAATCTCACCCGGCGCGATGCTTACGAGTTCCTGGCAGTCGCGCCGCGCGCCGGCATCAAAACGCAGGTGACCCGCTATCCTTTAAGCGAAGCCAACGCCGCCTTGGCTGATTTGCGGGCCGGCCGCTTCGAAGGCGCGGCGGTGCTCATGCCGTGAGACTCACCGTCCCGGCTCGGCATGGCCAATAACGCGGCTGATGCTCGGAAAGCGCCGGCGCAACCGCCGCTCGGCGGCATCGACCAAATCGTGCACCACGCTCACCGAGAGGGTGGGGTCAACGCGGCAATGAAAATTAACGATCTCGCCGTCGGGAGTTTCGCGTACACGTACATCGTGTACCTCGCCGAGGCCGACGATTTCCGCTGCAAGCGCAGTCAGCGCGCCGCCAATTTCCGCGACTCTTCCGGCGGCGGCGTCGTGGCCGGCGAGAACAACGGCCGGCAGGGGCTCGATGTGGGTTTCGACCTCAACCTCCGGACCGAGTTCTTCGCGGATCGCCTCCTCGAGCTGGCTCGCGGTTTCGTGCGCGGCATTCAGCGGGAGCGTGCCTTCGACTTCGAGATCGAACGACACCGCAAGCCGCTCGGCGAGCGCCTGCACCGCGACATGATGGACGGCCAAGCCCCGGTTACGCGCAATCAGCATGACCCGCTCGCGCACCGTTTCGTCATCGAGCGCGCGCGGCTCGGTGGTGATGGTGACCTCGGCCTCCGGCAGGCCAGCGCGGACCGCCTGCATGAGCCGCTCTTTGATCGCAGTGACGCGGTCAAGCGGCAGCGTGCGGTTCACTCCCACGGCGAGGTCGACGAACAACGCGGGCCCGGCCGGGCGCGCGCGCACGCGCTCGACGGTAACGATACCCGGCACGCGGCGCGCGATCGCCGCCACGCGCTCGCTCACGCCGGCGGGCGCGGCGTCGGTCAAGGTGTCGATGGTGCGACGGCCGAGCCGCACGCCGGCGATGCCAATGAATATCGCGACGACCAAGGCCGCGGCCGCGTCGGCCCGCGAATAGCCGAGCGCGACGCCGCCCAGTCCGATCAGCACCGCGATCGACGACCACATATCGGAGCTGAAATGCAGTGCGTCAGCCTCTAGCGCCTGGCTCGACGTTTTCTGCGCCACCCGGTTCAGCGTGCGTGCGCGGAAAAAATCGACCGCGATCGAAGCGGCGATGATGGCGAAAGCGGCGGCGGTTGCTTCAACGGCGTGAACGCGTTCGCCGAACAGCCGCTGTGCGGCCTCATAAATGACCACCGCTGCGAGCAGAAGCAAAAGCGCGGTTTCGGCCAGTGCAGTCACGCTTTCGACCTTGCCGTGACCATATTGGTGCTCGGCATCGGCCGGCTTGCCGGAGACGCGGACCGCAATATAGGTCAGCACGGTCGCGGCAAGATCGATCAGCGAGTGCGCTGCTTCGGAGAGGATAGCGAGCGAGCCGGTAAGGACGCCGACAATTGCTTTCGCCACGGTGAGCCCCGCCGAGGCGGCGATCGATCCCAGGGCGACTTTTTCCTTCTCGTTCATCGGACCGGTTTAGCTTGGCGGGGTGTCCGCGGATATACCGATAGGGAGTGCGCGATAAACGCACGGTGCCGCGCGAGATTGCGATCCGTGGAAGGTGACTGTGCCGCCAAATTTCGCTATTGCCCAGCCCGTGAGAGCCAGACGAGTGACAATTCATCGAGCAAGCCCGTAAATTCTGCGTCGCTCCGATGATGGAGTGTGACAATGGCCCCGAAAAACTAACACTTTCAGTTAGTTAGGTTTGGGCGAACCGGTGATGTTGTACTGATCGTCGTACCCGTTTGGCGCTGCGCTGTACAGGCCGCGAACAGACGCGCGAGCCTTCATGCCGGTGTTTCGCCTCTGCAGAATGCAGTTGGCTTACGGATATCTTGATTGCAAATGCGCACGCTCCGTCTCTTTCGCGGGAGCGCGGCAGCGACTATCGAGCACGAGTGGCAAACACTGGCAGTCGTGTCCAAATTCTTTGTTGATGAGCGGTCGTGAAAAGAATCGGCCCCTCTCTCGTCGGCACTGGCCTTGTTGTGGTTTCTTCGAGGGTGGAAGCGTGCAAGCTGCAGAAAGGTCAATACGGTAATCATCACCCGCGTATCTGGCGCGGCTGCCGCTTTACCGCGGCGATGCGCGCTCGGTGAACGGAAAACAACGGATGCCGCAGCCCGGAAGCGGCTTCCGTCCAAAACGTCAGCGTCTCAGATAAATGATGATCGACAGATAAGTCATCGGCGTCTTGATTAACTCTTCGGGCCCATGGCGTGCTGCCGCGTCGAAAAACAGCGCGTCGCCCGGCTCCATCACGTAGCTCCGGTCGGCATGGCGGTAACGGACTTTGCCGGTCAGCATGTAGATGAATTCGATGCCGGCGTGGCGGAAATCGGTATAGGGCACCGCATCGCGCTTCAGCGTGATGAGATAGGGCTCGGCAACAATCGCGCCGCTGAGTGAATGACCCAGTAAATCGTAGAGATGGCCCGCTTTGCTGCCACGCCTCTCGATTCGCACGCCTTGGCCGGCCTTTACGAACGAGCAGTCGCGCTGCTCCTCGGTTTCACTGAACAGCCGGCTGATGGGTACGTTGAGTGCTTGCGCGAGTGCATTCAAAGTGACGACGGATGCCGAAATCGATCCGTTCTCGATCTTTGACAGCATCCCCGTCGAAATACCTGCGGAGGAGCCCAGTTCCGCAACCGTGAGATCGAGATCTTTCCGCAGCCTCCGCACCTGGGCCCCGATCCCGGCCTCCAGGGAGTGAGCGATCTCGGTAGGTGCATGCGAACCGGTCCGAAGATCGATGCTAGGCGAAATGCGTCCCGCCTGGTTTGTTGGCTTGGGCCTACGTTTCACGGGTCATACCCAGCTCAGTTCTAGATTGGCGGCCCGGCACATACAGGCGCAATCTCTATATCAAGAATGCTGTTTCCTGTCAGGAAAATAAGTTTCCCTTTGCTTGACTGTCTCTCGTCTCTGTCGCATTGTGCAACCATGTGCGGCATAGCGGGCATTTTTCTAAAAGATCGCCAACTTGAGCCCGGACTCGGGCGTTTGCTGGCGGGGATGCTGGGGACGCTAAGCGATCGTGGGCCGGACTCGGCCGGGTTCGCGGTTTATGGAGACGTCACTCCAAATCATTCCAAGCTAACGCTGCGCGCCTCTGCAGATTTTGATTTTGAGGCGCTGCTGAGCCGCTTGGGTTCTGCGGTGTTTGCTCATAAACGGCGCGGTTCGCACCTGGTCATCACCGTGCCGGAGGCCAGCCGCAAGGCGGTCGTGGCAGAGATTGAGAAGAACACCGGTATCCGAATCGTAGGTAGCGGCAGCCGGATGGAAATTTTCAAGGAAGTTGGACGGCCCGATCAGGTTGCCGCCCGCTTCAATCTTGATCGCATGTCCGGTACGCACGCGATCGGTCACACGCGGATGGCAACTGAGTCTGCCGTTACCACCGAGGGTGCCCACCCGTTCACGACCGGCCCAGATCAATGCCTTGTGCATAATGGCTCGCTGTCGAACCATAACGCGGTACGGCGCGAGCTTGTCCGGCACGGTCTCCGGTTCGAAACCGACAACGATTTCGAAGTCGCCGCCGGCTTCCTGACGTGGAAGATGCAGAATGGTGCATCGCTGCAACAGGCAATGAAGGCAGCGTTGGATACACTCGACGGGTTCTACACCTTTGTTATTGGGACTGAGTTGGGATTTGGCGTGCTGCGTGACCCCATCGCCTGCAAGCCCGCGGTCATGGCGGAGACACATCAGTGGGTGGCGTTCGGCACCGAATATCGCGCTTTGGTCGATCTCCCGGGAATAGAGACTGCGAGAGTGTGGGAGCCGGAGCCGGCTAGGCCGTATTTGTGGGAACGGCATTGATGGCGACGGTCGATTTGGCACATACGCCGTTGCGTGAACTCAACGCCGCACTTCATAAACTGACGGCCGCTACGAATGAGACGCATTGGCGCGTCCTCAATCCGCGCGGTCAGCATTCTGTCGCGGCGGGTATCGATGCGACGATTTTGGTCGAGGTGGAAGGCCATGTCGGTTACTACTGTGCCGGTATGAACCAACACGCGCGAGTGATCGTTCATGGCAATGCGGGGCAAGGCGTCGCCGAAAATATGATGTCGGGCGAGGTTCGCGTCGAAGGCGACGCATCGCAAGCTGCCGGCGCCAGCGGCTGCGGCGGTCTCCTGGTGATTGATGGCAATGCGTCCGCGCGCTGCGGCATTTCGATGAAAGGCATCGACATCGTCGTCAAAGGGTCCGTTGGACACTTGTCGGCCTTCATGGCGCAAGCCGGCAACCTTGTCGTCCTCGGTGATACGGGCGACGCGCTTGGCGATTCAATCTACGAAGCGCATCTCTACGTTCGCGGCGGCGTGAAAAGCCTCGGCGCGGACTGCATCGAAAAGCCGATGGGGGATGACCATAAGGCTGACCTGCGCAAGTTATTAGACGCGGCAGATATTAACGGCAGCGTCGATGTCAGCGAATTCCGGCGCTACGGCTCGGCGCGCAAGCTCTATCACTTTCACATCGATAACCTTGGATCTTACTGATGACATTACAAGATCGGTGGATCCACACGCCACCGCGCAAATCGGCAACGTTCGACGATTTTGCCATTGCCGAAATCCGGCGCGCGGCGGCAACCGGTATCTATGATATTCGCGGTGGGGGTACGAAGCGCAAGCTTCCCCACTTCGACGATCTGGTGTTTCTGGGCGCGTCCATAAGCCGATATCCGCTCGAGGGATATCGCGAGAAATGCGCGACCGATGTCACCATTGGCGCGCGGTTCGCCAAAAAACCGATCCAGCTGAAAATTCCAATCACCATCGCCGGTATGAGCTTTGGCGCGCTTTCGGCACCAGCGAAGGAAGCGCTGGGCCGCGGCGCGACAGCAGTGGGCACCTCAACTACCACCGGCGACGGCGGCATGACGCCTGAAGAGCGCGAGCATTCGAAAATTCTTGTCTACCAGGTGCTGCCGTCGCGTTACGGCATGAATCCTGACGATCTGCGCAAAGCTGATGCGATCGAGGTTGTTGTCGGGCAGGGCGCCAAGCCTGGCGGCGGCGGAATGCTGCTCGGCCAGAAGATCACCGCGCGGGTGGCCGAGATGCGTCGTTTGCCCGAGGGCATTGATCAGCGTTCGGCTTGCCGCCATCCGGATTGGACCGGTCCTGACGACCTGGAAATTAAAATCCACGAGCTTCGTGAAATCACCGACTGGGAGAAACCGGTATATGTCAAGGTCGGTGCGTCGCGCCCGTATTACGACACGGCGCTTGCCGTGAAATCCGGGGCGGATGCCGTCGTTCTTGACGGCATGCAAGGCGGCACCGCGGCTACTCAAGATGTGTTTATCGAAAATGTTGGTCTGCCGCTCCTTTGTTCGATCGTGCCCGCGGTCCATGCCCTTCAGGAACTTGGCATGCATCGCAAGGTCCAGCTCATCGTATCCGGCGGCATCCGCAACGGCGCCGACGTAGCAAAGTGTCTAGCTTTGGGTGCTGATGCCGTATCGATCGGCACCGCGGCGTTGATCGCACTCGGCGACAACGATCCGCATCTTGAAGATGAGTATCGCGCTTTGGGGACAACCGCCGGCGCCTACGACGATTGGCACGAAGGTCGCGATCCGGCCGGGATCACGACCCAGGATCCGGTGCTTTCGGCGCGACTCGATCCGATTGCCGCCAGTCGGAAGCTGGCAAATTATTTGTCGGTCATGACGCTGGAGGCGCAAACCATTGCGCGCGCTTGTGGCAAGGGTCATTTGCATAATCTTGAGCCAGAAGATTTGGCGGCTTTGACCATCGAGGCTGCCGCCATGGCGTGCGTCCCGCTGGCCGGAACGAGTTGGATACCTGGGCGGGGCCTGTGAGGCTGGACGCGATGACTCATTGCCGGATCTGGACGCACGAGCTTGGGGACTAGTTGATGGCCACCTGGAAGGACGTATCGAGACAATATGGAATCAAGTATTTTTTGATCGCATTTGTCGATCTCTTCGGCACGATGCGCGCGAAAATCGTCCCGGTCAGCGCCATCGAAACGGTTGCGAAGTCCGGCGCGGGTTTTGCCGGTTTTGCCACCTGGTTTGACATGACACCTGCCGATCCGGACGTGCTGGTCATGCCGGACCCAAGTACTGTCATTCCGCTGCCGTGGAAGCCGGAGGTGGCATGGGTGACTGGCGATCTCTTCATGGGCGGCAAAGAAGTTACCCAGAACCCACGGCAAGTCCTAAAGCGCGTCGTGGCGAATGCATCGAAACAAAACCTTGCCATGAAGACCGGCGTTGAATGCGAGTATTTTTTGATTTCGCCGGATGGGATGGCGATTTCCGATGGAGCCGATCAACAAGCCAAGCCATGTTACGACCAGCAGGCCTTGATGCGGCGCTATGAGGTTGTTGCAGAGATTTGCGACGCCATGGTCGCTCTCGGCTGGAAGCCCTATCAAAACGATCACGAAGATGCGAACGGCCAGTTCGAAATGAACTGGGAGTACGACGATGCGCTGGTGACGGCCGACCGTCAGGCGTTCTTCAAATTCATGGTCAAGTCGATTGCCGAAAAATATGGCTTCCGCGCGACGTTCATGCCCAAGCCGTTCGCCAATTTGACCGGCAGCGGATGCCACGTGCATGTTTCGTTGTGGTCGGGAAAGAACAAGAACGTCTTCGCAGATAAAAGTGGCGAGCTCGGCCTGTCAAAGACTGCCTATCATTTCATTGGCGGCGTCATGCATTCTGCGGGCGCGATGTGCGCGATCACCAACCCGACCGTAAATTCCTATAAACGAATCAACGCCCCGCCGACGCTTTCTGGCGCGACCTGGTCGCCCAACACGATTACGTATGCCGGCAACAACCGTACCCACATGATCCGAATTCCGGATGCGGGCCGCTTTGAATTCCGGCTCGCCGACGGAGCCGCCAATCCTTATCTGCTTCCGGCGACGGTGTTGGCCGCCGGACTTGACGGCATTGAAAACGCGCGGGATCCCGGCAAGCGGCTGGACATCAACATGTACACGGATGGCGACAAAGCCAGGAATGCCGCAAAGCTCCCGCTCAATCTGCTCGACGCCCTGAGGACGCTCGACAAGTCCACCGTGCTCAAGAAGGCCCTGGGCGAGGACTTCACCGCCTCCTACCTCAAGCTCAAACATGCGGATTGGGATAATTACTGCCGCCATCTCACAGAATGGGAACGGCAGACGACCCTTGATTGCTAGCTCATGCGGTACTCCGCACTCGCGCTCGCCTGGAACGGACTGAAAGGTAACGGAGGCTGGCGGCCGGTCTGACGGGACGCGGCTCCGCGCGAACGCTATGACGTGCTGATCATCGGCGGGCGGCCACGGCCTCACGGCGGCCCAGTACCTGAGCAACCAGCAAACGAACCTCCGAGCGAGGTGCTAATGCCCTGCATTGTGCTTTGCGTGGTTCGGTGATGTAATGTCACTTGAGGGAATCCTCACGTAGGCACGACAAGGAAGTCGCGCCTCATTTTGGCAGTGACGCCGGACCGCCGCAGGCGAGCGGGTGTCGTAGCTCATTCCGGGCGGTCTCGGCGCGAGGCGCGGGAATGGGCTATGCAATTGGAAGCTTACCGGATCCGGGCCGAACCGTATTACCTGCCCGTGGGTGCAGAAGTCGCGCTGTTTGAAGCGGCCTATTCCAGCCGCCTGCCGGTCATGCTCAAGGGTCCGACCGGCTCGGGTAAAACGCGATTTATTGAATATATGGCGTGGCGGCTGCAGCGGCCGCTCATCACAGTTGCCGCACATGAGGATATGACTGCAGCCGACCTCGCCGGGCGCTTCCTGCTCGCGCCGGAAGGAACCGTCTGGCATGACGGGCCATTGACGCTTGCAGTCCGTCATGGTGCGATTTGCTATCTCGACGAGATCGTCGAAGCGCGGCAGGACACCACGGTGGTGATCCATCCTCTCACTGACGCGCGACGTATGTTGCCGCTTGAGAAGAAGAACGAACTTGTCTCAGCGCATTCCGACTTTCAGTTGGTGATCTCGTACAATCCCGGCTATCAGAGCGCGGTCAAGGATCTGAAAGAATCGACCAAACAGCGTTTTGTCGGGATCGATTTTGGCTATCCCGCACCAGACGTCGAAACCGAGATTGTCAGCCGCGAATCCGGCGCTGACCGTAAGACTGCGCGGCGCCTCGTAGACATCGCGCTCCGCTCGCGCAATCTGCGCGGACAAGGTCTTGAAGAGGGCGCATCCACGCGCATGCTGATACATGCCGGGCGACTGGTGGCGGCCGGCATCGGGATTGAAGAAGCCTCGCAGGCGAGCATCGTTCTACCAATCACGGATGATCTGGATATGCGCGAGGCGCTGACGGCGGCGATTGCGGCCTGTCTTTAAAATCGAGACCCCACACAGAGCCATGAGCCCACGAAGCCGCGCGCAGCTTCACGTCATCGAGACGGAGCAAGATCGCGCGGTTACACGGCTCCATCATTTGATCCGCCACCGCGATCCGTTGCGTGCCGCGTTCCGAGACTGCTGGGTTGCAATTTCTGCCGGCGCCGCAGACGCCGATCTCGACCGATGGGCGCAGGGTTCGCTTGAACTCGCGTTTGTGAATGCCGGTCCGGAGTGCCAGCTGGCATTCTGGCGGCTGAGCGTCGACCTCAAATCTGAAATATCCCTCGGTGGTCTGGCCGATCTCTCGCACACGGCCGCTGATATTTGTCGCGGCGCCGGCGCGCAAGCGGCGCTGGCGTACTTGCAGGCAGTGCCGGTGGCACATCGGAGGCTGCCAGAGGCGGGTGATATTACACTGTGGTCGCGCGGTCTGGTGCGGATGGCGCGCGAAGCACCCGAATCGGTCGTTGCGGTGGCGAGCCGTACCGACATGATTCTTCAAGCTTGCGACGGTTCGGGCTTTGAAAGCTTCATCGCGACCGGTCTCAAACATACCCGCGGCGATCGAGCACGTCGGCGTGCGTTCTTCACTTTGGAAGATCGGCTTGCGGCGCAGGTGCTGGAGCAAGCTGCGGGAGCGCTGACCTTTTCCCGCAACGAAAGAATTCTGAAAGCCTACGCCACGGCGCTGTGGGGCCGGCCGCCGGTGCTGCGCAGCGCGGCGGCGCCTCCGGGCGGACAGCTCCCTCGCCGAGTGAATATCGTCGGCGGCGTGCTGCGTATTCCGCCGGTGTTCCGTGGGGTGTCGAAAAGCGTCTTGCCGCAATTGTTTCGCGCCTGCGTCGCGCATGCAACGGCCCATGTGGCGCTAACGAGGACGCGCTTTCCGATTGGATCGCTGAAGCCGCTGCAGATGGCGCTTATCGGACTGGTGGAGGATGCGCGGGTCGAGACCTCGGCGATGCGATCCTTCCCGGGTTTGCGCCGCGTGTGGGCGCCGTTTCATGTCGCCGTGCCGTCGGGCGTGATCACGGCGCCCACGCTCATGGCACGGCTGGCGCGCGCGTTGTTTGATCCGGATTACGCTGACCCGGATGGGTTCGTCGGCAAAGGGCGAGGGCTATTCGCGGCCGAGCTACACCGGCTCGATGATGTTTCCCTCAGCCGGCAGATTGGCGGGCTCCTTGGCAACGACCTCGGCCAGATGCGCGTTCAGTTCGACGCCCGCACCTATGTAGTTGAGCCGGCGTACCGGGACGATGGACTAGGCTTATGGGATTTTGGTGAACGCGAGCAGCCGCAAGACGACGTTGTCGAGTTGATGGTGGATGCGGCGCGCATCGAGCGCCGTGACCAGGCCGACAATCCAGATCGTCGTCGCGACGAGGCCGAGCCGACACAGGACGCGGTTGGCCGCGCGCGGCCGTGCCCAACCGACGAACGGGGCCCGGTCCTCGCCACGTACCCCGAGTGGGATTGCGATACGGCCACCGAACGGCCGGACTGGACGACCGTGCGTGCCGCACCGGTTCGGACGGGGGACGCCGTTGCGATCGATACCGCCCTCGACAACATTCCAGCCGTGCGCGCGCGGATCCGCCGTCTCGTGCGGGGCGCCAAGGTCGGGCGACATGAGCGGCTCAAGCGGCGCAGCGACGGACCCGAACTGGATCTCGATGCCGCCCTTGATGCGGCCATTGCCTTGCGCGCCAATGATCTGCCTGACGAGCGGGTGTTCCGCGCCATGATGCGGCGCAAGCGCGACATCGCGGTGACGATCCTATTGGATGTTTCGGAATCGACCCGCGATCATGTCCCGGCATCTGGCGCTTCGGTTCTCGATCTGGAGCGGCTGGCGGTCGCGACGCTCGCCGAAGCTCTGGCTGCGCTCGACGATCCATTTGCGGTGCGTGCGTTCGCATCTGCGGGACGCGAAGATGTCCGGATGTTTTGTCTCAAGGAATTTGCCGAACCTTACAATGCGAATGTCAAAGCGCGCCTGGCGCATCTTGAACCCCAGCTGTCGACCCGGTTGGGCACGGCATTGCGGCACGCCGGCGCCGAAATCGCGGCTGTGCGCAGCCACCGCAAGCTGATCCTCGTGCTGACCGACGGTGAACCATCCGATATTGACGTCGTCGATCCGCGCGATCTGGTTGAAGATGCGCGGCGAGCGGTACTTAAGCTGCGATCTCGCGGCATTGACGTTTTCGGCGTGACGCTTGATCCATCCGGCGCAGGTTCGGGGGCGGCGGTATTCGGCCGCAGCCAGCACATGCCGGTGCGGCGTCTGGAAGATCTGCCAGCGCGGCTGACCGAGCTTTATTTCCGCCTTGCCAGGCGGTGAGCCCCGAACTTACTTGCGCCGGCGCGCCGGCGGGACGCCGAGCAGTGCTTCGAAAGCGATTGCAAATGCGGTCTCGAGTCCGCGCGCCAGTGCGCCGCCATTAGCCGCCAGGATGCGGCCTCCAATGCCCGCCTCATTCGGCAACTTCGAAATGCCGGTCACGCATCCGAAGGCCGCGAGGCGACTTTCCAACATGCCGGCGTCACAGCGTTCCGACCCGGGCCCGATTACCATGAGTGTTGCAGCGGCGCGGAAGGGTCCTAGCGGCGATGTTGAGCCCAGCATCAGGTCGCCTGCGAGTGAGCCGCGATCTGCGAGGAGGACAGCACCGGTATCGTTACGGACGATGACGGCGTTGCTATAGCGATCGAACGGACGGTCGTTTCCCCCGGGATCGTGATGCGCAAAGCCTTCGATCAGGATGGCCCGTCCCGTATCAGCCAACGTCACGTCGGTCGCGCAGCGGATCTCGGCATCGGGAAAGAGCACCAGCGGTTCCGGAGTTACGGCCGCGAAAGAGTGGTCACCGATATCGATCTGGGTGCGCTGTATGATGCGGCGCTTGTGGGTATGGTGCACGATTGTGGAAGCCTGGGTCGTGATGTGCGCTGCCGAGTGTGGACCGGTAATGATCGACAGCGCGACGCTATCGCCGCGGTACAGTCCGCCCGACGCGGATTGAAGATAGAGTGTCGCTATCTCCGGGCGCTCTCGATCGAGATAAAACGGCCGCGTGGCATGGAAAGGGTAGGGCAGGCGCTGGCGGGAGAGCACAGTTCGTCCGCCGCCAAGGCTGAAATGTAGCGACGCCGTTACCGGTTCGCACGCGGACTCAGAGACAAGCGATTGACCAAAGCCCGCGACCTTGTCCAGCACGGCGGCGGGGTCCTCAATCAACGAAATAGGACGGCTTGGTTCATTGCATCGGCGACGGCCACGATACCGTCGCCCGTACGCGCGTTGGTCGCCACGATCGGGCGACCTTCGCGCACCGTATTTGCTTCGGCCAGCATGGCTTTGAGATCGACGCCGACGAATGGCGCTAGATCGGTCTTGTTGACCACCAGCAGATCGCAGCGCAATACGCCCGGTCCCCTTTTGCGCGGAATATCGTCGCCGCCGGCGACGTCGATCACAAAAATCCACCAATCGACCAGGTCGAGCGAGAAAGTGGACGCGAGGTTGTCGCCTCCGGATTCGAACATGATGAGCTCGACGCCGGGAAATTTGCGCTCGAGTTCATCGCCCGCAGCGATGTTCAGCGTCGGGTCCTCGCGAATGACGGTGTGCGGGCAGGCGCCAGCTTCGACGGCGGACACCCGCGCCGGATCGATGAGGCCGGAGCGCCGCAGCCGCTCGGCGTCCTCCTGGGTGACGAGGTCGTTGGTGACGACGGCGAGGTCGATCCCGCGTGCGGCCAGAATCGGAATCAGCCGCTCGATCAATGCGGTCTTTCCGGAGCCGACCGGCCCACCAATGCCAATGCGCGCAGCGCCAATTTTGGGCGGCTTGCGCGATGCGGAAAACGCCGCGCTGTCGTGCATCATGGTCATCGGAGCATGTAGCGTTGCGCGAGCGGCAACTCGCGTGCCGGCTCGCACGTTGCCAGTTCGCCATCCACGTAAACGTCGAAGGTCTGGGGATCGACGCGAATATTCGGACAGGAATCGTTCCACATCATGTCGAATTTGGAAAGCTTGCGCGTTGCGTGTGCGGGCAGGAGCGCTTTGGAGAGTCCAAGCTCGGACTTGAGCCCACGGTCGATGGCCAGCGGATGAACAAAACAAGCCGATAGTGCGGCGGCGGCACGGCCGAAGGCGCCCCATTGCGGGCGCAGCAAAATCGGTTCGCACGTCATCAACGAAGCTGCAGAGTCCCCCATAGCGCCCCAGACGATGAAGCCGCCCTTGATGACGAGTTCAGGTTTGATGCCAAAGAAGGCGGGCCGCCACACAACCACATCGGCCATCTTGCCGTCCTCCAGCGAGCCGATGTGATCGGCGATGCCGAAAGTGCGTGCCGCATTGATGGTGTATTTGGCGATGAAGCGGCGGATGCGGGCGTTGTCGCCGAAACCCGTCCGCTCCTCCGGCAGCGTGCCGCGCTGGTCCTTCATCTTCGATGCCAGTTGCCAGGTGCGGCAGATCACCTCGTGGATACGCCCCATGCCCTGGCTGTCGGAGCCAAGCATTGAGATCGCACCGATGTCATGAAGCACGTCCTCGGCGGCAATAGTCTGCGCACGGATACGGCTTTCGGCGAACGCCACGTCTTCGGGAATGGCGGGATTGAGGTGGTGACACACCATCGTCATGTCGAGGTGTTCGTCGAAGGTGTTCACCGTGTAGGGATTGGTCGGATTGGTCGACGACGGCAGGCAATTCGCTATGCCGGCGACGCGAATTATGTCGGGTGCGTGACCGCCGCCGGCGCCCTCGGTGTGATACATGTGGATCGCGCGACCACGGATGGCAGCGAGCGTGTCCTCGACGAAGCCGGACTCGTTGAGCGTGTCGGTGTGCAGCTGCACCTGGAAATCAAGATCATCGGCAACGGCGAGACATGCGTCGATGGTTGCCGGCATCGAGCCCCAGTCTTCGTGAATCTTCAAGCCAACGCAGCCGGTTTCCATCTGCTCGACGATCGAAGCGGGCCTGTGCGAATTGCCGCGGCCGAGAAAGCCGAAATTGATCGGCCAATGCTCGGCGGCTTGCAGCATCTTGCCGACGTTAAAGGGGCCGCCAGAGTCGATGCCGACGGTGATCGGGCCGAGAGATCCACCCAGCATGGTGGTGATGCCGGAGGAGATCGCATGCTCGCACAGCCCGGCGGAATCGAAGTGGACGTGGACGTCGATGGCGCCGGGCGTGGCGATCATGCCTTCGCAATCACGCACAGTCGTTGCCGCCGAGACGAGAAGACGGGGATCGACGCCGTCCATGATGGCGGGGTTGCCGGCCTTGCCGAGGCCGACGATACGGCCGTTTTTTAGACCGAGGTCGCCTTTGACGATGCCGATCACCGGGTCGATGACCAGCACATTGCACAGAAGCATATCCAGCGCGCCTTGCGCGCTGGTGACGCCGGCCGCGAGTCCGATGCCATCGCGCAGCGTCTTGCCGCCGCCATGTAGACATTCATCGCCGTAGACCGCGTAATCTTTCTCGACGACGGCTATGAGCGACGTATCAGCGAGGCGGATGCCGTCGCCAACCGTCGGGCCGTACAGCGCCGCATAGTCCTTGCGCGCAATCGAGACCACAGCGAAACCTCACGCGCCCTTGAAGCCAGCCTGGCGGGCGCGCCGTAGTGCGGCTTCGCGGACGGACTGATCGGTTGCAACGCCGTCTGTCAAAGCGTTGAGGCCAGACAGTTCGCGGCGACCGCCAAAACCAACTAGCGCGACATCCTTGCGCTGGCCGGGTTCAAAGCGAACGGCGGTACCCGCGGGAACATCGAGGCGCATGCCGAATGCCGCCGCCCGATCAAAATCGAGCGCCTTGTTCACTTCGAAGAAATGATAGTGCGAGCCGATCTGCACCGGGCGGTCGCCGGTATTGGTCACCGCGAGCGTGGTACGCGGCCGGTCGGCGGACAACTCGATTTCACCGTCGGCGGCAAGGATTGCGCCAGGCTCGAGCAAATCGGCCACTGCACCGGCCTGCGGCCGGATGGGCTCGTGTACGGTGACCAGCTTGGTGCCGTCGGGGAACACGCCTTCGACTTGAAGGATTGGCAGCATGGATGAGACGCCGGGCATAACGTCGCTCGTGCTCAGGATCGTCGATCCGAGTGACATCAAATCGGCAACGCTTCGTCCTTCACGCGCGCCCTCGAGAATCTCGTCGCTGATGATCGCGACAGCCTCGGGATAGTTAAGTTTCAGCCCTTTGGCGCGACGCTTTCTCGCCAGCTCAGCTGCAGAAAAAATAGTGAGGCGTTCCAGCTCGGTCGGCGTGAGCAGCATGCGTGGCCCCCCTAACTCGCAAACAGACGCAGATGCGCACGGGCATGGCGCGAAGCCGCGGCGTCGACCCAAGGCATGAAGCTTTCGATTTCGGCGTCTGGCGGTACTGGCTCAGACAAGCCGGCGATTGTCGTCAATTGCGCCGTCAGCACTGCTTGCGCTTCCACCGCGCCGATGCGTCCCAATCGGACTGCCGCCGTAGTAAGCCCTGCCGCGGTCGAATAACCGGACATCGCGATCGCGTCCGCCTCGCCAATGCCTCGGGCGCGCCAGACAAAACCTTGCACAACAGGCAGGTGACCGAGCGCCGCGCCATCTTCAATGCGCGTGCGCAATTCCACGGCGCCGGGCGTTTTCAATCGCACATGAGCAGCCAGTAGGGCGCCGCCGTTCCGCTTCGATCCGCTGCGCAACGGCTCGGCGAGCGTGGCCGCCTCGACGGCATGATCGATCTCGGAAATTTGTTTGAAATTGCAATTGGCGCGGTGAGCCAAAGCCACCGCTACGCGATCCGATGTCGCCCAGCGATGACGAAGAAACATTGCCACGATGTTGTGCAGTCCGTCGCGGTCAAGCGGCGCGTTCATGGCAGCGAGCCCCTCGATCCCGTTGGAAAATGCGAAGCTGCCGCTTGGAAACGCGGAGTCCGCGTGTTGCAAAATCGTCAGCAGATCGATCAAAGCAAGACCTCGTCGGCCTCGGCGAGCGAAGAGATGACGCGGCGATCGCGGATCAAGCCGCCAAGCCGGGCGAGATATTCGTCCATGGGCGCTTCCATGGCGATCATCAGCGCTTCGCCGGCGAAGCGTATGCGCCAATGCAGATTGCCGGCGTGATAGCCGAGTTCGATCGCGTCGGCGATGGCGCGCGGCTGTAAGCGCAGCCAGCGCTCCTGCCCGACACGGACCACGATGGCACGATCCGGCTCGAGCACGAGGACTGCGCCGTCGAACAGCCGCTGATCACGCGGTAGCGCGATCGCCACTTCCGCGCCGCCCTGCGTGGTCGCGCGGAAGCGGTGCCGTGAGACATCGGCCGCTGGCACGGTCAGGAAGTCGACGGCCCCCTGATGTTCCAGCTCATGGAGCTGCTCGGCCAGCGCCGGATCAAGACGGCTTCCCAGCACCTGCTCGATCCGCAGCATCGACCTCACTCCTCAGTTTGAGTTGCCTCTGGTGCCGCTTCTGCCGTGCGGCGGAGCGGCACCGTCGCGGCGCCGCGGCGATCTACCGATGGGCAACCTTTTTCGAGGGAATGCCTTCGATCGGACATTCCTCCGTTCCGACGGTCGGCCGGGTAATTGCCTCGACCATTTCGCGCGTGCCTTCGGGATCGGTGATCCATTTCTTGTAGAAATCGTAAGGACATACAACTTCACCACGAACATCCTCGCCGGAGTTGATCTTGCCGGTGTAGCCGCGATGTACGAGCTTGAAGAGGTGGTTTTCCGACTGCATGTTGCGGCGGGCGTCACGGATCAAAGACATAGAGAGCGCGGCGTACTGGATGCCGTAGTCCTCCTCGCCGCACTCGCCGAGGGTGCGGCCATCGAAGCCGATGATCGCCGAATGCCCGAAATACGAGTAGACACCGTCGAAGCCGGCGGCGTTGGCGACGGCAACATAGACGTTATTGGCCCACGCCATCGCCTTCGCCATGATCACCTGCTGGTCCTTGGCCGGATACATGTAGCCCTGACAGCGCACGATCAGCTCGGCGCCTTTCATCGCGCAGTCGCGCCAGATTTCCGGATAGTTGCCGTCGTCGCAGATGATCAGGCTAACCTTCAGGCCCTTCGGTCCGTCGGACACGTAGGTGCAGTTGCCCGGATACCAGCCTTCGATCGGCACCCACGGCATGATCTTGCGATATTTCTGCGCGACTTCGCCGGAATCGTTCATCAGGATGAGCGTGTTGTAAGGCGCCTTCTTCGGATGTTGCTCGTGACGTTCGCCAGTCAGCGAAAATACCCCCCACACCTTCGCCTTGCGGCAGGCTTCTGCGAAGATTTCAGTTTCCTCGCCGGGTACCGTGGACGCGGTATCGTACATCTCTTTCGAGTCGTACATGATGCCGTGAGTGGAATATTCCGGGAAGATCACCAAATCGAGCCCCGGCAAACCGAGCTTCATGCCGACGATCATGTCAGCAATCTTCCTGGCGTTGTCGAGGACCTCCGCCTTGGTATGCAGACGCGGCATCTTGTAGTTCACCACCGCAACGCCGACGGTGTCTTTGCTGCTCGAAATATCGCCGTGCAACATGAACGTTCTCCTTGGTGACAGGCTCTTGCATCCATCCGAATGTCGCGGCGTTCGTAGGCCACGACCCCGGCAACACGTTCAAACCGCCATGTGGCGGTGGACCAGATCGTCGCTCAAATCGCCGATGTCACCCGCTGCAACGACGCTGCCCTTTTCCATGATGGCGAAGCGGCGGGCGGCGCGGCGCGCAAAGGCGACATTTTGTTCAACGAGAATGACGGTGAGATGCTCCACGCGATTGAGACGCAGAATGACCTCTTCGATTTCTTCGACGATTGACGGCTGAATTCCCTCGGTCGGCTCATCGAGCAGCAATATCTTCGGCTCGGCGGCAAGAGCGCGCGCGATCGCGAGCTGTTGCTGCTGTCCACCGGACAGCACGCCGCCCCTGCGATCGAGATTCTCTATGAGATACGGGAACAGCTCGGGCACGAGACTGGGGATCGAACGGCGCCCGTCGCGCCGGGCGAAAGCGCCGAGCAGAATGTTTTCGCGGATGGTGAAGTCGGGAATGATCTCGCGGCCTTGCGGCACGTAAGCAAAGCCGGCGCGAGCCCGCCGGAAGGTCGGCTGGGCGACAATATCGTCCGTCCCAAATCTGATCTCGCCGGTGGCTCGATCGGTCAGGCCCATGATGGTTTTGAGGAGCGTGGTCTTTCCGGTGCCGTTGCGGCCAAGAATCGCAGTGATTTCGCCGGCGTGGGCGTCAAGGTTTACGCCATGCAGCACGTGACTGCGGCCGTAATAACTGTCGATCTGGATGAGCTTAAGCATCAGCTGATCGCCCTCGAGCCGAGATAAGCTTCGCGTACCTTTGGATTCTGCTCGATCTCGGTCACGCTGCCCTCCGCGAGGACCTGGCCGAGATGCATGACCGTGATGCGTTCGGCGATCTCGCGGACAAACGCCATGTCATGCTCGACCACGAGCAGGGTATGCTTGCCCTTGAGCGCGTTGATGATCTTGGAGGTTTTCAGTGTTTCCGCCTGGGTCATTCCTGCGGTGGGCTCATCGAGCAAGAGAACCCTGGCGTTCTGCACCATCAGCATTCCAAGCTCGAGCCATTGGGTCTGACCGTGACTGAGATTGGCCGCTATCGCCGCCGCCTGCTCCGAGAGACCGACAAGTTCGAGGACCTCGTCGACACGCTGTTCACTTTCGCGAGAGAATCCGAAGCCGAGGTTGGCTATGACCCGCGTATCGCCACAGCTCACCACTTCCAGATTGCGTCTGACAGTGAGGTCCTTGAACACGCTCGGGATCTGGAATTTGCGCCCAACGCCGGCGAGCGCGATCTCGTGCTCTTCCTTGTTGGTGATGTCGGTGTCGTAGAGGAACACGCGCCCGCTTGTGCTTTTGGTCTTGCCGGAGATAAGATCCATGAGTGTCGTCTTGCCGGCGCCGTTGGCGCCAAGAAGGACGCGCAGCTCGCCCTCATCGACGATCATCGACACCGTATTGACGGCTTTGAAGCCGTCAAAATCGACCGAAAGACCGTCAACCGTTAGTGCTGCGGGCATCACCGTTTCCTATTCCGCCGGCTGCACTTTGTTCGACTGCTGTTCGTTGGCGGGCCTTAGCCGCAACCCGTTGAAGCGGGCGACAAACCGGTCGACGAGGTCGTGGGCAAATCCCGCCAGGCCGCGCGGCAGATAGAGAACGACCAGGACGAAGACCAGTCCAATGACAGCCTTCCAGGCTTCGGCGAAGCCTTTGGTCTCGCTGACCGTGGCGGTGAGGGTGTTGATCAGGATGGCGCCGATGCATGCGCCCAGGATCGACGCCCGGCCGCCGACGGCCGCCCACACCACCATGCTGATCGAAAAGCTCAGATCCATGAAGGTCGGCGAGGCGAACTCAGCCGCAATGACGTAAAGCATGCCGGCAATCGCCGCGATGCCCGCGGAAACCGCGAAGAAGAACGTTTGAAAACGCGGCACGTCAAAGCCGAGATATCGCGCCCGGTTTTGATCGTCGCGGATCGCCTGCAAGATCAGGCCGGCGCGCGTTTCGATCAACAGACGCGCGGCGACGAGCACCACCGAAAGCGAAATGGCGATCAGGTAGTAGGTCTGAACCACATACGGATCGAACTCGAAGCCGAACAGCTTGAACCAGCCGAGGTCGGTCAGGCCATTGAAGCCGTTGGTTATCGGCTGGGCGTCGATAATGAGGAGCCGGACCAGAAGCACGAGGGCAAGCGTTATGATCGAAATGAAGACGCCCACGATTCTCTTACGGAACAGGATGATGCCGAGCACCGCCGCGATGGCGACCGGCAGCACGATGCCCATGGCGACACCGAACCATTGATTTTGGAATGGTATCCACAGGAATGAGGCTTTGTTGATGCAGCAAAGGGCGGTCTGTGAGCCGGGTTCGGCATTCCACAGCATAAAGTCAGGCACCGGCTTGTCGGACCCCTGCTGCAGGCTAGTTTGGCTCGCGAGCTTTAAAGACATCGCGAGCATGTAGGCGCCACCGCCGAAGAACAGACCCTGGCCGAGATTGAGAACGCCGGCGTAGCCCCACGACAGCGCGACCGCGATGCCAAGCATCCCATACACGAGATACTTGGCGATGCGATTGAGCCAGAACGGATCCATCACCAACGGCGCCATCATGATCGCCGCGATGAAGATCACGTAAACGCCTATCTCGATGTGACGCTTGGTCATCGGATCAGCGTTCCTTGAACGAGAACAGGCCTTTTGGCTTGGCAACAATAATGAGGATGACGACGCCGAACACGACGGCGCGGGCGACGATATCGTTCGTTACCGAGGCGACGACGCCGTTTATTTCGCCGAGCATACCGGCAGACAGCACCGATCCCAGCAAGCTGCCAATGCCGCCGACGACCACGACCATAAATCCGTCTACCACCATCGGCGTTCCCATATCGGGAAACACGGTCTTGAAGCCGGACATCATCACACCGGCGACGCCTGCAAGGCCGGAGCCGAAGGCGAAGGTCAATGCGTTGATGCGTTCGACATCAATGCCGCAAGCGGAGGCCATCTGCCGGTTGCGGATGATGGCACGCACTTGCGTGCCGATGGATGTGCGAAACAGGATCGCCCAGGTGATCACCGTGAACACGATGGTCACCCCGATAATGAAGGTGCGATAGGCGTTGATTTCGATGCCACCGATGGAGAGGGCGCCTTGCAGCGCTTCCGGGATCGTCACGTTCTGTAATCCGGGCCCGAGGCCGGCGATATGAATGCCGAAGAACGACAGGCCGAATTCCAGCCGCACCGCCTGCTGGATGAGTATTCCGATTCCCCAGGTGGCGAGCAGCGTGTCGAGCATGCGTCCGTAGAGACGCCGAACGATGACCCGCTCGATCACGAGGCCGAGCAGCGCCGTCACTACAAAAGCGAGCGGAATTGCAATCAGGATGCCGGTGTGCAGCCAGATGCCCGACATCACCGTGGTGTAGGCGCCAACCATCACCAATTCGCCATGAGCCATATTGATGACGCCCATGACGCCGTAGGTGATGGCGAGGCCAAGCGCCACAAGCAGCAGAATGGAGCCGACGCTCAGGCCAATGAAAAGCGTATCGATCATGGCATCACCACAGCGGCCGCCGAGAAACCCGGCGGCCGCGGCCCAGACCTGATCAGATCTTCTTGAGCTTCGAGGTGTCGAGCCCCTTGGCGGTGCAGAACAGATTGTCGTCGGTCTCGCCGTACGCCACGTAGGGTAGTGGTTTGATCGGCGCTTTGTATTGATCGATGATTTTGCCCTGACCGTCCGCCTGCCACTGTGCGATACGCGGCGTCAGCCAGGTGTGCAGGTTTTCCGGCTCGATTTTGACGTGCCCGTTTGGCGCGTTGAGCTCCTGGCCTTTCACCGCATCGCGAATGGCTGTCGGTGTTACTGTGCTCGCCTTCTCCACGGCCTGCTTCCAGATGAACACTTGGAAATAGGAAGACTCCAGCGCGTGATGCGTGACCGCCTTGGGATCCTTCACAAACTTCCGGTAGCGCTCGACGAACGCCTTGTTGATATCGGTGTCGATGGCCTGGAAGTAGGGGAAGGAGGTGAAGCTTCCGACCGCGTATTCCGCACCCATGGCTGCGATCTCGATTTCAGAGGTCACGGTGGCGCAGATCGGCAGCTTGTCGTGGGTGAGGCCCTGGTTCTTGAATTCGCGATAGAAGGCGACCACGGAATCGCCGACCACGTTTGACAGAACGACGTCGCAGCCGGAGCTCTTGATCTTGTTGACCATCGAACCCCATTCGGAGTCGCCGAGCTCCAGATATTCGTCGGCAATCCATTCGCCGCCGCTTTTTTCGATCAGGATCTTGGAGACTTTCGCCATCTCGCGTGGATAAATGTAGTTCGAGCCGACGATGAAGAACTTCTTCTTGCCGAGCGTCTTGATGATCCACGGAATGAAGTTGGAAAGCTGCTGATTGGGAACGGCGCCGGTGTAGACGACGTTCTTTGAGCACTCGAAGCCTTCATAATAGGTCGGATAGAAGTACAAATTGTTGCGCTTTTCGAACACCGGCAGTACCGCTTTGCGGCTTGCCGAAGTGTAGGAACCGAACACCGTCGGCACGCGGTCCTGGATGACCAGCTTGGAAGCTTTTTCATTGTAAGTCTTGGGATCGGACGCACCATCCTCGAGGATCGCTTCGATTTTCATTCCCTTGACGCCGCCGCTGGCGTTGATCTCCGAGATCGACATCATCGTTGCGTCGGCAAGCGATTTTTCGATGATCGACAGTCCGCCGGTCAGTGAGAACAGAACACCGACCTGCACGGTATTGGCTGCCTGCGCGGAACGAAGGAAAAAGTCCGGCGTTGCCAGCGCACCGGCGGCGCCCGCCGCACCTGTTGTCTTGAGAAATTTACGCCGATTTAACATCACACATCTCCCCTGTTGACGTTGTGAGTACACACCACCTTCCGGCGCGCCGGCGTCGCGCCAGTGTAAACAACTCCTCCCACGCCGAAGTTTGACTTCGGCTGAGTGTTTGGAAACGCTCAACGGCCTTGTTGGGCCGCCGTAGAAATAAAAAAGCCCGCGAGGTCGTGGGACCTCTCGGGCTTGCCTAGCCTTGTCGAACCAACATCATTGGTGGTCGACGACGCGCCGCAACTATGTCACAGCATAAAAATCTAAACACCTTTCGGACGCGATTGCAATAGCTCGTTTGCGTTTATGATCGCGACGGCCATATCTTCGACGGTGACGCGCTTTCCCATCGCTTGTTGGCGCAATGCCTTGTAGGCGTCCTCTTCAGTCAGTCCCTGTTTTTCCATCAAAATGGATTTCGCTTTTTGAATCTTCTGGATTCCCGAGAGCTTTCGTTCGACTTTGCGCAGCCGTTTTGCGGTCTCGCGTCGATCCATCCACAAGCTTCGCGCGATCATCAGGTTGGTAAGGAGCCCAAACGGCCGAATTGGACGCTCGATGACAGCCATCGCTCCGGATTCGAGTACCAGCTGCAGTGTTGACGGGCTTTCATAACCGACAACAGCAAGCAAAGTGGGGTTTTGATCTTGATGATTGCGGAAAAGTTTCTGCAATACCTCTCTGCTCTCGTAGTCGACGGTGAGCAGTACGATGTCCGCCGTCGGCGCGAACAAGTCGGGGATCGGCCACTGGGCTTCGACGGTGCACCCGATGCGACGCAGATGTTCGACGAGTTCAACGCCCTCGTCGTCCGGCGGGTGTATCACCTGCACGCGTAAACCGCGAAGATCCCGCAGGATCGGGATAGCCACGACGTCCTCCGCTCAAGCGTGGATCGGCTGTGGACGGTCCGCCGACCAGTCGTCGAGGCTCATGACCACGCAATATGGGTCAGGCTTAACGCGAACCCCAGGGTTCCAGACAATCTGGAATTTTCCCCGGGCGTCGAGCTTTGCGACCCGCGGCCAAAGATAGGTGTGATTGTTGCTGCCATCGATCCGAACACGCCCTTGCGGCGCGTCGAACTCGGCGTCGCGCAGCGCCGGCAGCAGCCGTTCAGGATCGTCGGTGCCGGCGCGGGCGAGGGCGCCGGCCGCGAGATGAACCTGAAAATAGGCCGCCTCTGCGCCGGCTGTTACCGGGGCGTTCGAGCCATAACGCAGCTTATATGCGCTGATAAATCGCCGCGCCGCGGATGTGGCCATGGCTTCAAAGAAGGGCGCCGCCGTAATGTGTCCTTCTGCAGCCTCTGGCGTCATCTCGGCGATTTCGGCCTCGCTTGTCGTCAGGCTGGCGATCGGCATCTTATTTGGATCGAAGCCGGCGCGCCGATAGGCCTCGTAGAAGATCGCGGTCGACTGACCAACGACAGTGGAAAACACGACATCGGGCTTAAGACTTCCGATTTTGCTGATGGCCTTATCGAAATCCTTCGATTTGGCATCGAGCGGGACGTAAAGTTCATCCAGCACCTTCCCCTTGGCCTGGGCAATCAAGTCCGCAATGACGCGGTTGGACTCGTAAGGATAAATGTAATTCGATCCGATCAGCAAAAACCGGTTGCCGTAGTGTTGCAACAAGAACTTTGCCAATTGCAGCGAGTTTTGATTTGGAGCCGCGCCCGTATAGATACAGTGGAGTGAATATTCGAAACCCTCGTATAGTGTTGGGTAGAACAGCAGCCCGCGGAAAGCCTCGACCACCGGGAGGACCGCCTTGCGTGTGCTCGACATATAGCAGCCGAAGATCAGGCGCACCCGGTCGACCGTCAGGAGTTGCTCCGCAAGTGCCCTGAATTGCTTGGGATTGGAGGCCGGATCGTAGATGTCGGGTTCGATGGAACGACCCAGCACGCCGCCCGCCTTGTTGATCTCCTCGACGGCGAGCAAAGTGGCGTTGAGCTGAGATCGCTCGATGGCCGCGGTAACTCCGGTCTGCGAAAACAAAACGCCAACACGCCAAGTCATTTCATGATGCCCGCGTTACCAATTATCCTTTTCATCCCGTGGTGTGAACCTCGAAAGCAGCCATTCGATCATCAGCCTGACGGCGTACCGGTGTCACACTCGCAGACGTTCCCGGCATAAGCAACTCCTTCGCCCGGTGAGACTTAAGCCACTGCACGGGCGCAAGGAAGCGGTCTTTGCCTCCGGAAATCGCACAGCTAATCGTATGAACGCGCGCATAAAATTTCCATGCAGCACGTGACTACACGCGCTTTTGCAACGATGGACCGGGAAAACGCCGCTAAAGGACGTCGACGTGTCGATGATTTCCACCGGCGCGTTCGCCATAAAGTCCGATAGGCGATTGCGGACGACTGCTCCGCCAAGAACTCCAGGCGAGGCAGGCGACGGTGAGCGCAACATGCTCAAAGGATGTCCGCTTTCAGTAAAAGGGGACATCGCACACAGTTTTGGTGATGTCTGCTGATGACTCCAGAAGAGGCTCGCCGCTCAAGCCCCGCAGTCGAAGCCGGTCGAGCCGCAAGATGCGCTTCATATGCGCAAATCGCATCTCGATCTTCTTGCGCCCGCGACTTGACTGTTGGAAGGCCTCGGTGTCGACCAGCGCACGAACCTGATCGCGTACATCCTCGTCGAGTGTCATTCGGCGTGCAAAATTTGGAAGCGGTTTGACACCGCGTTCTTCGATTCCGAGATGTAACGGCCGATTACGCCTGAGATAGCCGGATCATCCTTGTGCTCCAGTCCACCCGGACGCTTCGGCTCGGCCTCGCGGTTGACGATCCAAGCATTGGCGGCCGGTTTGCGGTCGAAGGTCTCCAACTTGCGATGGACGATGACTCCTCCCTTCGTGATCGGTCTTTGCGCTAAAAAGGCCTTTGAGCCGTCTTTGCGAGTCCGTCCAATTATCGCTCCCATGGTACAACATCGCTCCCCGAGTACGACATTGTTGTATCGCGGCAGGCGAAAAGGGACAAAATCAGCCGAAAACGGTACAATATGAGACGAAGCGGAAATCTGACAAGTGATTGATGATACGATAAATAAATATGAGAATCGGCACCACCAATTCTGCGTCGCTCCGATGATGGAGTGTGACAATTGCCCCCGAAAAACTACGCCTGTCAGGTAGTTAGGCTTGGGGTGAACTAGCGATGTTGTACGGATCGTCGTACTGTTTGGTGCTGTACAGGCTGCGCGCGGATGCGCGAACTCTTCATCCCCGTGGTTTGTTTGGTTGTTTTGTGGGTAGGTGTCGGTCCCGCGCGAAAACGCGGGTCGGATCAAGGGGCGGGGGCGGACGACCGCTCCGCCAGCACTTCTCGCAGCGGCCGTCGACTGCCTGCCGTGCCAGGTCACGCGGGTCGTCCTCTTCGAGAGTCAGCCGTCACGCTCATACGCGCATTTGGGCCTGGCTTCGTTTGCTGCAAGACAACAATACGTCCGGAGCTGTGGGTGAATCGGACATGATGCGGACATCGCGAAAGTGACGTAGTTGACCCATTTCGACCAACGTTGATCCCAATTTGCACGGCTGCAAAAGCGCCGCGGCGGAAAGATTTGCGACGTCGGCACTTTTCGCCGATGCAAAGGCTGCGGGGACGCCCAAGTACCCGGTCGACGTCGAACACGATCTGCTCGTCTTTATCGACGAACTGTCGCTCGCCCAGTTCTGCATAGAGCGAAACCAGCAACCTAGACCGAAAAGATGGGTCGCCGACGGGTGCGAAGGTCTTAGTCGTTCGTCGGAACCATATCTTTCGCGAAGATAGATAACCGAAATCCGACCACCCTGAGTCCATCACCGCTGCCGCGGAGCTTCGCCCTGATTGGCGGTTGGACTGCCAGCTGAGACGCGCAAGTGATAGCCAACAGGCAGCAGCAGCAGGTGAAAGCGATCCTCGATGTAACCCCAGATGCCCTTGGGCAGGAACAGCGAAACAACTAGCGCGGTGAATCCAAGAACGATCAGGTACCAGACGCCCGCCGCCGAAAACCAAGTCTCGATGAGAAAGAAGATGATGGCGCCGAGGATCGGCCCTTCGAAACGTCCGATGCCGCCGACGAGCACCATGAATATCATGTAGGCGCTCCACTGGATGCCGAAAAAGCTGCGCGGCTGGAAAGTCGTAAAGGTCGCTAACCACAAAGCCCCTGCCAGCGCGCAACCTATTCCGGCGATTACAAAGATAATGCGTTTTGCGAAAAGTACTCGCACGCCAACCGACGCTGCGGCTTCCTCGTTATCTCGTATGGCCTGAATTGACGAACCCAGTCGGCTGCGGAGCAGTACGAATATCACGCCGAGCATGATGGTCATCGACGCAAGCGTAATCCAGTAAGTAATTTCGCGTCGCTCGGCGGCGTCAAAGCTCGACAACGCAATCAGCGAGCGGCCGGTGTCGCCTTGGATAATCGGGTCGAGATTGACGAGCAGCCGGGCAACTTCAGCAATCACCCACATACCGATGGCAAACTCGCCAGCGCGAAGCCGCAGCACAATCGCGGAGATGGGCAGGGCCGAGATCCCCGCCAGCAGCGCGGCAACGATAAGCGCCAAATAGGGTTCGACGCCCCATTCGGATAGTCGGATAGCGAGATATCCGCCGATTCCGAAGAATGCCTGTTGCCCGGCTGAAATCATCCCGCCATATCCCGCCAGCGCATTCCACATCGCCGCCAGCAAAACGTAGATGAACAGCACCGTCAGCTTGTCGAGCATCGTATCCGGCATAAAAGCCGGACCGGCCAACAGTAGGGCAAGCGCAAGGCCGACGATAATGGCGACGCCGATCGACAGATTGGTCCAGCGCTGGATCGAAATATTGGAATAAGGGCTCACGAAAATTTCCCGAATAATTTTGATTTGAGGAAAACGCGAAAAAACTGTCCGGGGACGTAAAGGCGTCCGACAAGAACCAGAAGGAACACCGCGTGCCCAGCCAGCAAGAAACCTTGTGGATGAAGATGCGCGCCAAAAGTTTGGGCAACGCCGAGAACTATTCCACCGCGCAATGTACCCCACAGGCTTCCAGTGCCGCCGATGACTGCCGCTTCGAACGCGAAAATAAGCTGCAACGAGCCTGAGTATGGGTCGAAGGTTGCTCGCAAGCCGAGAAACAGACCTGCGAGCGCGACGGTAACAAGCGCAATTGACGCGGCGACGGCGTTGACAAACCGGGAATTGACGCCGACGAGCTCGACGGTGTCGGGATCCTCTGCCGTGGCGCGAATTTGGCACCCGAGGGAAGTATAGGTGAGGAACATTTGGAGCCCACCTAATAACAGGATCGCGACAGCGAATGTCAGAATGGCCAATTGGCCGACGTTCAATCCGCCTCCGAGTCCCAAGCTGTCGTAGGAAAGGGATCCGACGTAAGGTGCTAGCGAGCGAGTATCGGCTCCAAAGCACTCAAACAAAGCATTCTCGACGACGATCGCCAATCCGAACGTGCTGAGGATCGGCACCAGTTCGCCTGATCGCGCGCTTCGCTCCAAGACGCCGCGTTGCAGAAGCCATCCTAGAGCGCCCATTGCCGGCAGGACAACGATCAATGCCACGAAAGGATCGTAGTCCAGCCTGTCCGCAATGAGCCAAACTGCGAACCCGGCGACGATGGCGAGGCTCCCGTGGGCGAGGTTGATGATTTTCATCACGCCGAACATGAAAGAGAGGCCGCAGGCGATCATCGCGTAGTAACCGCCGAGCAAAACTCCATCGATGACGGCGCCGACAAAACTCATGGTGCCGTCTCCGATCGAGCGCGCTTCTGGTGGCCGAAATATGCGTCGGTAATCTGCTCATGCGTTAAACTTTTGGCATTGCCTTCGACGACGATGCGCCCTTCCAGCATGCACATGACTCTGTTCGCAACTTTTAGCGCCCGGTTGAGGTCCTGCTCGACAAGCAGGATCGTAGCTCCGGAGGCGATGAGAGATTCGACGGATTTGTAAACAAGGTCGACCGCCAACGGAGACAATCCAAGAGAAACCTCATCGAGCAGCAGCAGGCGCGGATTGGTCATCAGGGCGCGCCCGATGGCAGTTGCCTGCTGCTCGCCGCCTGAAAGCGTGCCGCAGCGTGCCTTGCGCCGCGCCTTCAGCATCGGAAAGGTTTCCATGACGCGATCGACTGTCCATTCTCCTTTGCGTCCGCTGGCGCGCGCAATTTGCAGATTCTCCTCGACCGTCATCGCGGCAAAGAGGCGCCGTCCCTCCGGCACTAGCGCGATCCCCATCGCCACACGCTGGTAGGTCGGCATTCTCGTAATGTCTGACCCATCGAGACGAATTTCGCCGCGCGAGGCCCGATGCGCGCCGGCTATCGCTCGGAGAAGGGTCGTTTTGCCGGCTCCGTTGGCGCCTATCAGAGCAACTGTCTCTCCTTGATCGACTTGAAAGCTGACCGCACGCACGGCCTGCAGCAGTCCGTGCCGGATATCGAGAGTATTGATCGAAAGCAGACTTATTTGATGCCTCCACCCAAATAGGCATCGATCACGGCACGATCGGACATGACTTTCTGCGGGTCGCCGTCGGCGAGAATGACGCCCGCGTCCATACAGACAAGCCGCTCAGCGACCTGGAGCAGGACGTGAACGACATGCTCGATCCATACAATCGCGATTTCGCGCTGGCGTAACGTTTGGATCGTTTCGACCAATTCCGAGGCCTCGGCATCGGTCAGACCTCCGCCAATTTCGTCCAACAACAGCACGACCGGATCGGTGGCCACGGCGCGGGCCAGTTCCAAACGCTTGCGATCCAAAAGGCCCAAGGTCTCGGCTCGGCGATTGGCGACATGTAGCATGCCGCATAGTTTCAAGGAGTTGATGCAGCGATCGTAAGCCCGGTCACGCCCGAACCCTCCGCCATTCGCCGCGGCGACGAAAAGATTTTCGAAAACAGTCATCCCGCCGAACGGCCGCGGAATTTGATGTGACCTCGCAATCCCTTTCCGGCAGCGATGCTCTATGGGAAGGCTGGTAATATCCTGGCCGCGAAACAACACCGTGCCAGCACTGGGCTCATAGGCACCCGCCAGAATATTGAGCAGCGTTGTCTTGCCGGCACCGTTCGGGCCGACGATGCCGACCGCCTCACGTTCGCCAATAGTGAAGTTGACCTGGTTCAAGACAACGAGCGCGTTGAAACGTTTGTCGACCGATGTCGCCGATAAAACGGCTACCTGCGACTGGGAAGCCACCGTTTTTCAATTCCCTCGACTTGAACCACGGCGAGGCGTTGCCGCCGAAGCCTTTGAGCCCGAAGTTCGCATCGATTCACCCAGCGATCGCTGCAATCTCGACGGCGAGACCTTTTGAAGCATCGCGATTGATTTAAAGGCGATTTGATCGGCCGCGTCATCTAAAATAGTGCGGCCTGAGGGCTGCGTCCCGCGATTCTTCACGGGACGCTTCATTGCGTAATGCTTTCGGACTGTCGCGGTCCCACTAATCTCGTGGCCGAAAGAAGTGTGGTTACGGCGGCCGCGTCTCCTATTCGTCCGAAAGAGACCTTATTCCCCTATGCGTTGTAGGGTATCAACTTGTCGGTCACTTTGTAGTTCGGATCGGCCGCGTTCTCGGCGACCACCTGCTCCACCTTCCACTTGCTGCCTTTCGGCGCCTTTCGCCACTGCGTGCCGAACAACGGCGTGACAGCGATGACGTGAGGCATCGGGCCGGTGTTAAAGTCGATCAGACCGACCGTAGTTTCGACCTTCAAGTTGCTCAGCGTCTTGGCCAGGGTAGCCTTGTCCAATGGGTTGCCGGAGATTTGGAGCGCCTGAATGCCGGCGTCGAAAACGGCGTTGCTGGATCCCAACTGCTGCGTCACTTGCTTGCCCGAAGCCGCCTCGTAGCCGTCCGCAAGTTGCTGGCTTGTGACTCCGAGAACCGGTGACTTGTAGGGCGCTGCCGGGACCCAGGGCGAGGTGGTGGTGAGGTTGTAACCCAGAGCGCCGAGCGCCTCGATTTCGGACGGATTGCCGCCGGATTTCGTGGGGGTGGCAATCTTCGTCGTTTTCGCAAAACCCTGCTGCGCTGCCTGACGCCACATGGTGGCAAAATCAGGCGGAAGGACAAGCGCGACAAAGAGGTCAACTTGCTCTCGCTTAAACAACGCAATCTGCGTGGAGTAGTCGCTGGTCCCGTCTTCGAACGGACCGGGGTCAATCACGGTGTATCCGCCCTTTTTGAAAGCCTCCGTGAGGAGCGGACGGACGGCGTTGCCATCGGCGTCGTTCGGAAACATAGCCCCGACCTTCTTGTTGTTGGGTACCTGCTTCCACAATGAAAGATACAATCCCGCAAATTGGGCGCCCCCGAAGGCGAAGTGGTATGTCCACTTGAAAGGCGACGGTTGGCCAGGCTTCCCCCCCCGACCGAAATACCAAGCCTCCCAGGGCATCACCGTCGAAAGGCAAGGCACGCCCGCCGCTTCGCAGGCGTCAGCAACCGGATTTACCACCTCGGGGGTCGAGGTAACGAGCATAAAATCGATCTTATCGCTACTGATAAGGGCCTTGGCCAGCTGGCCAGCCCGCGCGGGGTCAGATTGAGAATCCCGATCGAGCAGTACGACCTTGTAGGTCTTGTCGCCGACCCGCAGACCCTTATCGAGCGCCTTACGTACCTGAGCGGTCAGGTATCGATCACCGACACCAAACGTTCCGAGGTTGCCGCTGACGGGACTGACGAATCCCACCCGGATCACGTTCTCAGAATCCGCGGCCCACACGCCCCGACCTGAAATGAGCGGCAATGCTGCACCGGCGGCTGAGGCTGCAATAAAACTACGGCGCGAAAGCCCGGTCTTGCTTCGCTGCGACTTCTTTTTTCCCAACGTTTTGCTGTCCGACATTTTCTCCTCCCATGCCGCCTACATTGGTGTGGCGGTCGCGTATTTGCAATTAGCTGGCCGATCGCGTCACCGCGGACGCTGTTTGTAGCAAAGACAGTTGCTTAGCCCCTAGTCCAACGAAACTTTTGGGACCTGTGAAAACGCGTCCCGTATAGCCCGCAGGGACATTCCATTAGAACTCCTCCCGCATGCACCGTCCGGGATGGGCGGGGCAAAATTGTTATTATTGACTGTGTTCGTAATTGAGTAGGATCAGTTTTGTCAAGATGTCAGCGATCGTGCTCCTGCCACCAGACCGTCGTCCGCAGCGGCACCAACATTCGCGCGATGAATTTAAGAGGCGCGTCGGGGCGCCAGGCCTTCCACGAACAGAATTAACTGCCGCCTTAGGAAACTAGTCCCCTTGGCGAGGTCGAGATCATTGGAGGAGAGCCAATGGCGGATCTCAATCTGATAGATAGAAAAAATCACCCACGCGACGAGTTTCGCATCTTCGCGTGGAGCGATCTCCTTCTTATCGATGGCTATCGTTACGGCAGTCTCGATCAGAGCGATGAGGCGCTCACGCGTATTCAAAAACTTTTGAGCCTGGGGGCCAGCGGCGTAGAACATCATTTCTCTGAGCGCGAGACGAGAAAGCGTCGGTCGTTGTCCAAAATAGCGATAATGTGCGCGAAAAACGCGCATCAAGTTATCCAATAATGATCGGCGTTCTTGAACTAGAGCGGTGGATCGGTCGACTTCCGTTTGCAGTTCTTCATTGATGATGAGGAACAGCAAATCGCGCTTCGTAGGAGCATAAACGAAGATCGTGCCTAATCCGACGCCGGCCCGCAAGGCAATCGCTCGCGTGGTCGTATCATCAAACCCTTTCTCCAAAAATAGTTCGGTAGCGGCGTCCTTGATCCTGCGGAGCTTGTCCCGTTTGTTACGCTCACGCAAACCAAAGGCATTGTCCCGACGAATTGATGACACTGGGCTATCCATGCAGCAAACAATCCATCCAGTCGCGGGGACCTTGGGCGGGTATTTCTTAGCCGCGATTACCCGTGATGTGAAGCGTTTTGCCGAAAAGCCCAGCTCGCGAGCTTCGAAGATGTCCGGCAGTGTTCCCGTGGGTGTCGATAGAAGGCCGCGCTTGACAGAAAAATGAGCATGTTCAATTATCGCCGACGTGGGGCTTTGGAACGCGAAAGCGATTTCAAATCTCGCCGCGAGAAAACGCGCTGAGGCGCGGATCGCTGGGAGACGCGGAAGGAACGGCGTGCCCTCCTGGGCTGCGACGACGACAAGAATGATGCTTGGGATAGCAGACGGACCGAACGGGGCGACGATCATCGGAGCCGGTTTTCACTGGCTCTTCACGCCGATCAGCGGATCGACCGAGCATTTCATCTCGCGCTCGTTGGCGTGGCATGGGCGCTTGATGGTACTCAGCATGGGTTTGCTGATGCCACCTCTTGTCATCGTCGTGCGCTATTTCAAGGTAATGCCGTGCCAGGATTGGCCGCGGCAACTCGACAATCCGTTCTGGTTCATAACGCACCGACGCTGGGGTCACGTCACGGGGGCGATTTTGGTCGCGGGCCTGGTCTTCGGGCTCATCGCTAGCGGATGGCTCGCACCATGGCACAGCCTCCACGCCGGGCTCGGCTGGGCAGTGGTGGTGCTCGTGCTTGCGCTCGTGGTGAGCGCGTGGCTCCGGGGCACGCATGGCGGTCCGGTTGATCCTTTTACGCGTAAACAGCGACCGCCCGAACGATGGCCGGGCGATCATTTCAGCATGACGCGGCGCCGGATCATCTTCGAATACATTCACAAATACGCCGGCTACGCGTTGCTGCTGCTCGTCCTGGTGGCGATCCCGACTGGCTTGATCGCGGCCGATGCGCCGCGCTGGATGCCTATCCTCATGGGAATTTGGTGGGTGGTGATGTTGGGTCTCTTTGTTTGGCTGCAGACTGCTGGGCGATGCATCGACACCTATCAAGCCATTTGGGGGCTTGATCCGGATTTGCCCGGCAACCGCCGGCCGCCCATTGGTTTGGGAATTGCTCGCACCAACGTCACATCAAACAGGAATTAGTCAGGGAGCGCGCCGTGGGATTGGTTGAGGGAAAGACCTGTATTGTCACGGGCGGTGCCGGAAGCATCGGATTTGCCACAGTCGAAGCGCTTCTCAATGAAGGCGCGCGGGTGATGCTCGTGGACCTGGATGGCGACAAGCTTCAGCGGGTCACCCGCGGTCTCAATACCGACAGCGCCGCCTTTGTCCCCGCGGATGTCACTCGGACCGAGGATGTTCAGCACTACGTTGACGAAACGGTAAAACGTTTTGGCAAGATCGACGTTTTGTTCAGCAATGCCGGCAATGACGGCCCCTTGATGCCGATTACGGAATATCCCGAGGAGCTGTTCGATCGGATTATCGCGACGCATGTGCGGGGTTGTTTCCTCGCTTGCAAATACACGATTCCGCAAATGAACGACGGCGGAAGCATCATCATCACGTCAAGCATTGTTGGCGTGAAGGGTGTTCCCCACAATTGTTCTTACGTCGCGGCGAAACACGCCCTCATGGGCATGACGCGTTGTGTCGCCCGCGAAGTCGCGCACCGCCGCATTCGCGTCAACAGCGTAAATCCGGGCCCGGTTGACAATGAGTTCATGCGCACCGCCGAAAAAACAATGAGCGTCATGCTTGGGCGCGAGGCGGGCCAATGGTTCGACGAGCAGATACCGCTGGGCCGCCACGCCGAGCCCGCCGAAATCGCTCAAGCGGTTTGTTTCCTAGCATCTGACCGCAGCAGCTTCATAAGCGGCGCGCCCCTCATGGTGGACGGCGCCTTCTGCGCATAGGGGCGTCTGCAGACAGGAACTGGGGGACAAGGAAGTGCGCTCATGGTGAAATTCGGCATCGGACAGGCCGTCCGCCGTGTTGAGGATCAACGCTTCACGACCGGCGCCGGCGAATTCGTCTCCGATCTCGTACTGCCGCGCCAATGTTACGGCGTTCAAATCCTGTCGCCCCATGCGCACGCCAAAATAAATAAAATCGATTTGACAGCGGCAAAAGATGCGCCGGGTGTAGTTTGTGTGCTGAGCGGCGCGGACGCCGTCGCTGACAAAATCGGTGGTATTCCGCCTCATTTCATGCCGGAGCATTGGGGTGGGCCCAAGGGCTTCGGCACGATCAGACCTGTTCTTCTTGCCGACTACGTACGCTGTGTCGGCGATCGCATTGCCTTCGTGGTCGCGGAGACTGAGCAGCAAGCACGCGACGCCGCCGAGATGATTGCGGTCGATTACGAGCCACTGCCGGCCCTTGTCGACGCCGAAGAGGCAGCAAAACCCGACGCGCCGGTCATTTGGAAAGATTGCCCCAACGGCAACGTGGCAGTGACGATCGCGATGGGTGACAAGGCGGCGACCGATGCGGCGTTTGCAGCCGCGAAGTTCGTCGCTTCGGTTCGTCTCGTGAATAACAGAGTCGCGCCGAACGCGCTTGAGCCTCGCTGCGCGCTCGGTACATACGACCATGCACAAGGCAAATACGCGCTCCACACATCGTCGCAAGACCCCCACGGCGTCAGAACGGTGCTGTCCTCCGCGGTCTTTCACGTTCCAGAATCAAAGGTGCGCGTACTTTCGCCCGACGTCGGCGGCGGATTTGGTGTGAAAGCCAATATCTATCCTGAAGACGTGTTGGTGCTGTGGGCCGCCAAACGCTGCGGGCGTCCGGTCAAGTGGACGGCGACCCGCGCCGAAAGTTTGATGCTCGACACCCACGCCCGCGACCAGGTGATCTACGGGGAGCTCGCGATCGATGCCGATGGAAAGTTTCTAGGCATCAGAGCGAGGGGCTATCAAGCGCTCGGCGCCTATTGGTGGGCGGCGATCACGGCGCCGCTCTTCTTTTCGTTGATGTTAATTCCGAGCGTCTACGACGTGCAGGCGATCGATTTCAGCACGCGGGCCGTATTCACGAATACGGCGCCGACCTCAGTTTATCGTGGCGCCGGGCGTCCGGAGGCGATCTACCTGATCGAGCGCCTCGTTGATAGGGCGGCCCAGTTGTCGGGTGTCGATCGCGTGGAACTGCGTCGGCGGAATTTAATCAAACCAGGCGCGATGCCTTACCACACGCCCACGCATCAGAACTACGACAGCGGCGAATTTGAACGATTGATGGATAAATGCCTCGCACTCGCCGACTGGGCGGGGTTCGAGAAGCGGCGGAAGGAAAGCGAGAAGCGCGGAAAACTGCGGGGCCGTGCTGTAACGCCCTATATCGAGCTCGCCGGCGTCTTCAACGAGCGGATGGAGCTGCGTTTTGATGCGAGCGGGATGGTGACCATCATCGCTGGAACGCATTCCCATGGGCAAGGACACGCAACTGCGTTTTCGCAATTGGTTGCCGAATGGCTTGGCGTGCCCTTCGAAAATATCAACTTCATTCAGGGTGACACCGACAAGGTCGCGTTTGGCCGCGGCACGTTCGCCGCGCGCAGTTCGATGGTCGGTGGCAACGCGCTGCGGGCGGCGGCCGACGCTGTTATTGCCCGAGGAAAGGAAATGGCGGCGGCGCTCATGGAGGCGTCGGCGGCCGACATCGAATTCAAGTCGGGTACCTACACCGTGGTCGGCACCGACAAACATATGTCCATCAGTGATGTCGCTCGTGCGTTCTTTGCGCCGGCCGGCCCGGTCGTGAAACTTGGCTTGGGCCTCGACGGGATAGGTTCGTACGCTGGCGTGCCCGGCGGCGCACCGAATTACCCAAACGGTTGTCAGGTTTGCGAGGTGGAAGTCGATCCCGAGACCGGGTCGGTTGTCCTCGATCGCCTCGCCGCCGTCGACGACCTCGGCATGGTCATCAATCCGATGATCGTCGAAGGGCAAATTCATGGTGGCCTTGCTCAAGGCATTGGCCAGGCCTTGTTTGAGAATGTTGTTTACGAAGAGTCTTCGGGCCAGCTGATAACCGGCAGTTTTCTCGACTACGGTATGCCGCGCGCGACAGACTTCCCGTCGTTTCTCTCCGAACTGGTAGAGATACCGGCCAAGACGAATCCGCTTGGCATCAAAGGTATTGCCGAGTCTGGAACGATCGGCGCGCCTCCAACGGTAGTCAATGCTGTTATCGACGCTCTGAGTTCGCGTGGCGTGGACCACATCGATATGCCGCTCACCTCGGCGCGGGTGTGGCAGGCGGCGTCAAACCAACGACGCTCCTAGCGAAGAGGTCCGCGATGATCAAGCCACCGCCCCTAATCCGCGAACACCAAATACCCACGAACGACAGCAAGCCCTACATTGCGGTCGAGGGACCCGACCAAAATCTTTGGTTTTGCGAAAGCGGCGCTTCAAAGATCGGCTGCCTTGAGCCTAACTCGGGTACGTTTCAGGAATTTGCTTTGCCGTCAAAAGACAGCACTCCCATCGGCATCGACGTCGGTGGCGATGGCAACATTTGGTTTACGGAAAAAACCGGCAATCGCGTCGGCCGTCTCGACCGCAACGGGACCATAACGGAATTTCCCCTGCGAACCGCGAAGTCGGGGCCCGATGGGATCGCGCGCGGTCCGGACGGCAACGTGTGGTTTTCCGCCTCCGACATCGACCGCGTTTGCCGCGTGACACCTAACGGCAACATCACCGAATTCGGAAACGGCATCACGCCGGGCAGCAAGCCGCTTTCGATCGTCGTGCATGACGGAGCGTTATGGTTCAGCGAAGCCTCCGGCGGGCGGGTCGGCAGGATGACCTTGGAAGGAGATGTGACAGAATTTCCAATACCGAGCGCTAACAGTCAACCGCGTGCGATGGCGCGACATCCAGAGGGCACCATTTGGTTCGTCGAGACGGGCGCCAATGTTCTCGGACGGATATCCCGCGGCGGAGCGATCGTCGAGTTTCCAGTGCCCACTGCTAATGCTTCGCTTCGCGGCGTCACGGTAGCTCGCGACGGTGATCTCTGGTTCACGGAAAACTTCGCCAACAAAATCGGCCGAATGGCGCCCGACGGCACGGTGATCGGCGAATACCACATTCCGACTTCTGCCAGCGGACCGCGTTGCATAACCGCGATGTCGGATGGACGGTTATTCTTCACCCAATACGACGCGGGTTTGATTGGCGAGATCATCCCACAATAACTTGGTTTGGCAGAGCGAGAAAAATACTTGGGGAGGATTGAGTGACTATGAAAATACGCGGGGTCTCGTTCGAGGAGAACGAGAACAACGCGATGGGATTGTCGTTCTACAATTTGTCTCATCGCTTCGGCTATCAGTCGCCGAATTGGCCGTACTTCGAAGACGTCAAGATCGAACGCATCCATTACATGGCGAAGTCGGGCGTGCTGTCGCAGCGCATCACCACGTCAATGCACAACACCACGCATATCGACGCGCCGGCGCACGTCGTTCAGGGCACGCCGTTTATCGACGAAGTGCCGCTGCCGCATTTCTTCGGCTCTGGCATTGTCATTTCGATCCCGAAAAAGAAATGGGAGCAGATCACCTACGATGACCTCGAGAAGGCCGCCGGCAAGGTGGTGCGGCCCCGCGACGTGGTGATCGTCAACACCGGCTGGCACAAGAAGTACGAGGATAGCGAAGACTATTTCTGCTACGCGCCAGGCTTCGTGCCGTCGGCCGGCGAATGGTTCGTGGAAAAGAAAGTGAAAGTCGTCGGCCACGATACCCAGGCCAACGACCATCCGCTGGCGACTGCGATCGGTCCGCAGAGGAACGGGCCGCTGCATCCGCATCTCGCCGCCGAATACAAAAAGTGGTCCGGCGGCCGCGACTGGAAGGACGATTTCCCGGATTGGGAGCCGGTGCACCGCATCCTGTTCAAGAACGGCATCCTCGGTATCGAGAATGTCGGCGGCGATATCGACAAGGTGACCGGCAAACGCTGCACCTTCGCGTTCTTTCCGTGGAACTGGGACCGCGGCGACGGCTGCATCATCCGCCTCGTCGCCATCACCGATCCGAAGGGCGGCTACCGGATTGAGAAGGGGGAGAAGTTCTGATGCAGGTGAAACGCTTCTCCGAGGCCAAGACTTACGAGGCGCCTAATCATCGCGACTTCACGGGACTGCGGCTTTTCGGCGCGGAGGCTGGAGGCTCCAAGAGCCTGATTGTCGGCATTTCGCATTTCCTCCCGGGCGGCGGCGCCGGCCCCGACGCATCGCCGCCGGAGAAGGTCTACTTCGTGCTGGAAGGCGAACTGACGGTAATCATCGATGGCAAGGAAACCGTGCTGAAAAAGCACAATTCATGCTTCATCGGCCCAAACGAGAGCCGCGAGATCGTCAATCGCACCAACCAAGTGTGTTCGATCCTGGTCGCCATCGCGCCGGCGCCGAAGTGACGCCATCGGCGTCATGGCCGGGCTTGACCCGGCCATCCACGTCTTAAGTGTTGGGGAGAAGTCATGTCCGAAGATTTCCTGAAAAACCCGCTGTCGCTGTTCGACGTCAAAGGCAAGACCGCGATCGTGACCGGTGCAACCGGCGCGTTCGGCGCGGTCGCGGCAAAGACGCTCGCGGCATCCGGCGCCAACGTGGTCATCACTGCGAACAACGCCGAAGGCTTAAAGAAGATCGCGGCCGAATGCGCCAAACTTGGCGGCAAGGCCGAGATCGTCGCCAAGCGGCCGAGTTCGGAAGCCAATTGCGATGCGATTGTCGCCGCCGCCGTCGGGAAATTCGGCGGCCTCGACATCCTGGTGGTCGCATCGGGCCAGAACAAGGTTGCGAAAATCGTCGATCAGAAACCCGAAGACTTTCTCGACGTGATGGACGCAAACGTCACGCAATCCTGGCTGATGGCGCGCGCCGCGGCACGGCAGATGACCAAGCAGGGCCGCGGCGGCAAGATTATTCTGATGTCGTCGGCGCGCGGCTTGCTCGGGCACCCGGCCGGCTACAGCGCGTATTGCGCGTCGAAGTCGGCGGTTGACGGCATTACCAAGGCGCTGGGCTGCGAGCTCGGCGCAACCGGGATCACCGTCAACGCGCTTGGGCCGACGGTTTTCCGCTCGCTCACTCACCGAGTGGATGTTCGCCGACGACGAGCGCGGCAAGACCGTGCGCGCGGGCTTTCTTACGCGCGTGCCGAAGGGCCGCCTCGGCGAACCGGAGGACCTTGCCGGTCCGCTTCTGTTCCTCGCTTCGAAAGCGTCCGACTTCTATACCGGCCACGTTCTCTACGCCGACGGCGGCTACACGGCAGGCTGACGGTGTCCACACAGCGGCCCGAACATTATGGTTGGAGAAAGGCCGGCGGAGTACGGCCCGCGTAGGCCGTCGACAGCGCTGCCATCGCGTTCAGTAGCCGGCTCCGGGAACGACCAGACAGGTACCCAGCCTGGCGGTCTCGCAGAAACTGCCGATCCACGCTCATCGTGAGCTGATGCAAAACAAAATTCAAAGCAAGGGAAGTCACTAATGAATGATCTCAGCCATGAGGAGACTCTGCTGCCATCGGGCGACCGCGCCCCGGTGCCCTACGATCGTCGCCCGACCTTTGCCGATCTCATCTCAGAAAAGGACGTCGCAGTCCCTATGCGCGATGGAGTCAATCTGTCCGTTGATATCTATCGACCAGACGGTTCCGGAAAGTTTCCGGCGCTTCTCGCTTTCTCAATTTACAACAAAGACCTTCAAGGGCCGGATGTCGCAAACGCACTGCCGCCACAGCCCGCGTGGTCTTCACTGTGGGCGGGACTACTCGAAGCCGGCGACACGCGATTTTTCGTGTCGCGTGGCTACGTCCACGTAATTGGTTCGCCGCGAGGCATCTTTAAGTCGGACGGGGGCGGCTCTCGACAATGGGATAGCTACGATTTGATTGAGTGGATCGCGAAACAGCCGTGGTGTGATGGCAACGTCGGCATGGTAGGAATTTCTGGCTTCGGCGCCGAACAACTCTTCGTTGCCCGGCAGAACCCGCCGCATCTAAAGGCGATTTTTCCTCTCGATCCGCGTGGTGCTTACGGGATGATGGGGAGCTTTCGCGAAGAATATCCCGGCGGGGTCCTGCACCTCTTCCGATACTACATCATGCATTTCGCCGCGTTGCATGGCGGCAAAGGAAAGCCCGCAGCCCTGCCTCCCGATAAAGAAGCGTTATGGCTGCAGGCGATGAGCAACCCGGACTTCAAGATGTATCCGCACGTCTACAACGTGCTGACCCAAAAAGGTCAGCATATGCCGCCGTACTTTCAGCTTCTGATCGACCCCTATGACAATGAAGAGGTGGTCAAGGAAGCCGAGGAAAGCTTCGCGAGCATTAGGGTCCCGACTTACACCGGCTCGGGCTGGTATGCATACACTTACAAGACTCACCTAAACGGCGCGCAGAATTATTTCGAGCGGATTTCTGCTCCGAAGAAAATGATGTTCGCGGGCCCATCTCACCTCGAACGACCGTTCCACACACTCCATAGCGAAATCCTCCGGTGGCACGACCATTGGCTCAAAAAAATCGATACCGGCATTATGGACGAGCCGCCGGTCCGCTATTGGCTTATGGGAGCCAACGAATGGCGCTCCGCGAGCGACTGGCCGTTGCCGGAAACTCGATGGACAAAATTCTATCTCAACAGCTGGGAACGGCTTCGAACAGCACCCTTTTCGCCAGCAAGCGCCGGGGACGAACTTCCGCCCGACGCTTTCGTGCAAATGCCGCCCACCCAATCCAACAAAATCCAGTCCTTACGTTACCTGAGCGACCCGCTACCGGCCGATGTTCTTGTTGTGGGACCGTCCGTGCTGAACCTGTTTGCCAAAATTGACCGAGACGACACCAATTGGTTCGTCACGCTCAAAGATATCGGCCCCGATGTTTCGGTCCGAACGGTACGTGAGGGCGAGCGGGAGGTCCCGGGAAATCTTCCCGAACGCGAACTGACGCGCGGATGGCTGAAGGCTTCTCACCGCGCGCTCGATCCGAAGCGGTCGAAACCTTGGCGGCCGTGGCACCCGCTGACCCGGAATGCCCAAAAGAAAGTGAAGCCCGGCGAGATCACAGAGTATGCCATCGAGATCATGGCGACGGCCAACCTGTTTCGCCGCGGGCATCGCATCTGCGTCGAGATCGCAGCCGCAGATATGCCGACAGGCGTCGGTGGCGCAACCAACGCCGAGTATGTGCCGAACCACATCGTGAGCAGCGCGACGACGCTGCATAAGATTTATCACGACAGCAAACGACCTTCGCATTTACTTCTGCCGATCATTCCGCAGGACTAACGGCGCAAAAAATTAAGAGGAGATCGACGTGGAATCGAAGCCGGTAAGACGCGTAATCGTCGGGCACGATCAGCAAGGCAAGGCTGTCGCACTTTTCGACGGTCCGGCAACGCCTAAAGCGCGCAGTCCAGGTGGCAATGCAGTGCTCAATCTGTGGGTCACGAGCGAATTTCCCGTGTATATGACGAGTACCGCTGACAAGGCAGAAACTAAGGTCGGCGTTCCACCACCCGATCAAGGGACCATTTTCCGGATCGTAGATTTTCCTCCCACGTCGAAGCCCGCTGCAGTCTCGCACGCGGACCACGAAAGAACGCTAATTGCAATGGGCATTGACCCGACGACGCAGGGTTATGCGAGGCACGCCAATACGCACCGAACCAAAAGCATCGACTATGCGATCGTGCTCGATGGCGAAATAGATATGTTGATGGATGACACAGAGGTCCATCTAATGGCTGGCGACGTTCTGGTGCAGCAAGGAACAAACCACGCGTGGGTCAACAACAGCGGAAGGAGTTGTAGAGTTGCGTTCGTCTTGATCGATGCCAAGGCGCCCTCGGCTTGGGAACAGGGCTGGAAGCCCT
The DNA here is from genome assembly GCA_963844545.1 of uncultured Alphaproteobacteria bacterium. Classification (GTDB taxonomy): domain Bacteria; phylum Pseudomonadota; class Alphaproteobacteria; order Rhizobiales; family Xanthobacteraceae; genus BOG-931. Next base: position 234,810 of record CAWJOX010000008.1, read on the forward strand.
AACCACCCCACGTTGCTGACCGCGGAGTGTTTCACCGTGCCGGAGATCACGCCGATGGCCGTCGTCGCCGGATAGGATGCACACACGTCTAGGTCGTTTGCGGCACCCTTAGGCCGTCTCGGGCAATCGTCGGTTTCGTGCCCAGAAGCTCGTCAAGCGCGTAGCTGGTGATCTGACAGGAGCCTTCAAACCAGCGGGACGAAACCGCAAAGGGAACTCTGGTGAAGCCGTGAACAGCAAAATGCTCACGTGAATTGATTTCGACTTTCAGGCGCAGCCTTATCGGCGGCGTGTCTTCGGAGTCGAAGCGATAGACGAAGGTGACACGGCCTTCGTTCTGTTTCCAGCGCGGCGCGCCCAGCCAGGGATCGAGAACGTCGCGCAGAACTTGCATTATTAGCCCTGCGGCTCCGGCCTTGACCTGTGCGAGATCGATGTCCTCGGAATAACGCGCAGCAGGTTTGAGATGAAGCTTGTAAAGCGCCGTGCCTCCACGAAACGCGAGCGCTTCTTTCAGAAACGGATGGGAGTAAATGTCGACAAGCGCCCGGCAGATGACGAGGTCCTGTTCGACCTGAATATCCTGCACCCACGGCGCGTGCGCGCGCCATTCTGTGATGTAGTCGCGCGGGATCATGCTTCTGCCTCCACGTCTACGTTGACGTAGAGATTCCAGTCATCGACCCGGCGGGCATCGCCGCGCGGCGCGGTTGGCAAAAGCGCGGTCGCCAATCTTGCGTGCTCTTGCACATAAGTTTTGAGCTTGGAGGCTTTTTTACCGGCGTCGATCTGCTCCAGCAGATAGCCAAGCCGCTGCGCCCACGGAATGGGCGCGGTCTGTGCGGCAGCCGCGAGTTTTCCGGGATCGATTTTCTCGGCAAGCTCGGAAAGTATCGTCGCCACCTGATCCAGTCCACCTGCGTGATGCTGGTAGCCGACAAGGTCGATGGCCGTTGCTTCGGGCGTTGAGACAAGGATCGTGCCGCGAGGCGTATTGAAGCTCTGGACCGGAACATCCGTGATGCGCTTGCGAGCCATAAACGCAACACGCACACTGCCGCACTGGATTGGCCGGCGGTTCTTGGTAAGAAAGACCTGGAATTCCTGCGGGCGGTGATGCGCCGCGCCATGATATTGGGCCGCCGAGAGAAGACCTATATAATATGTCTGGCCAAGACTCTTCATAAGAGCGGGGATGAACTGGTCGGCGGGAAGGCAGCCGAGGCTGCGGTATTCCGGCGGGACGATGACGTAGAATCCCCGCGCCGGGCTCGCGATACCCCCCTGCTTTGCCATACGATTTAAGGCAAGCTTGGCGGCGGCAGGCGACACGCCGAGCGCGGACTGGGCTTCGCGGGAGGCGAAGAAATAGCGCCCGCCAGCGGCCAGGTTAGAGACGAAATGTCTGATATTGGGCTGTTGCTTCGTATTTTTCACATACGTAACGTATCATTTTTCGATACTTTACGCAACTGATAATATATATATATATATATATATATATATATGGACAATGGCGGACCTATCGAAGCGGAACACCCGGTGCCCAGTGCCCGGTCACGACACCCTTCCGATGACGGGTCGCATACTGGTTATCTCGCGCCGAGCGATGTGACTAACTGCTGAGCACGCTCATCATGTCCCGTAACCCGTATGAGAATGCCGAGGGTGCTCCGCAGCTGCGGCGCTCCGTATTCGTGTTTATGGATATTCTCGGATATGAAAACCTGACACATGTTGCCGAGCTCGATGGCACACAGCAAGACTTGCTACAGAGGCTTCACAGCGCTCTCTCTAAAGAACGTAAAGCCTTAGAAGGGCTTGCCGTTCTGAAGAAACTGACGACCAAAGACCACTACGTGCTGAAAGCATTTACAGACAACATCGTCATTGCATGGCCGATTATAGAAGATGCCGAAATTGAACTTGGGTCGGCCTTTTCCAAGGTCGCCTGGTTTCAGTTCAACATGGCGCTTGAGGGATTTTTTATTCGCGGCGCCATCTCAATCGGAGAGGCATATGTTGATGACATCGTGGTTTTTGGAGACGCGTTAACGCAAGCTCACACCGGGGAATCTAGGCTCGCCAGAGACCCGAGGATTATTTTGACGGAATTGGCGGTGACTGCCGTCAAGCAACATCTTCATTATTACTCGTCACCCAAGTTCGCGCCTCAAGTGGGAGAACTGCTATAGGATTCGGACGGCCAATGGTTCGTCAATTATCTCGATACCATCCTTATCGCGGAGGATGAGCATGGACCATTCTATGACGAACTGTTGAAACACAAGGCAGCAGTTGAAATAAGGCTCGCCGAGCACAGGGGTAATCCGCTCATCTTCTCAAAATACGTATGGGTTGCAGGTTATCACAATTGCTTTTGCGATCTTCATCCCCGTTACTTTTCCGATGAGCACAAGATCGACACGGAGTTGTTCCGCGCCACGCCAAAACTCATCGTTGACGAATAGCTCAACGACCCGCTCAGGAAAAATATTTGTTGCGGCGGCGTTGTTGTAGATACTTGTATTGAGCTCGCATGTTTGAATTTACGAGTAAATTTTTCAATTGACAGGGGCGTATCCACACTTTGCCGCATCTCGTGACGGCCCTAACTAGGGCTGTCGGGCGCTAGGGTCAGCTCCAGCCAATGTCGCGCGCCGGACAGCCGTAGAGAAGTCCTGAGAAATTCCTTGCAGACCAGAGGCTAGTCGCGGATCAGCTAGTTGCAACAACTGTTTTCCACCTCCAATCGTCATATTTATCGAGGCGTTGCCGGATATGAGTGTATCGCTTCAGGCTGGTCCAGCTACGGTGACCTGAAACGGCTGCGACCTGAGGGATCGTCCTTCCCATTTCGAACAGCCTCGAAATTCCTTCATGTCGAAGATCATGAAATCGCAGATCCTGGATTCCCAGAATTTTGCAGGCACGGGTGAAGGCGGCGCTGATAGCGTCTGTTGAATAGGGGAATATCCGTTCTTCATCGCGCGGCATCGATTTGACGATCACGATCGCCTCGCGCGGAAGCTCGCAGTAAACGTTATTGCCCTTCTTGTCGCCAGGATGCTTCATGTCACGGACGAGGATGCGGTCTTCTTCCAGATCGGCCCAGCGTAACAGCGTGATCTCTTCCTGCCGTCTCGTTGAAAAAATCGCGAATGCGACGATTTTCTGCATCGGTATGGAGGAGGGGCGGTTTGCTCTAATTCGTCCGAAGTGTTCCATCAGTTGATCAAGCTCGTCGAGCGTCGGGCGGCGATCGCGCTCATTACCCTTTCTAATCAATCCCAGTTTCTTGATGACAGTGACGGCGTCATCGAATTCCTGCCGAGACAACGGATAGCCCCATGCCGGCCGGGCGACGGTGAAAATGTTCGAAAGGTGCGAGAAGTAATTGCCGCAAGTTTGCGGCTCGACATTTTTGGTGAGCTCGCGGGCGAAAGAGACCAGAGTACGGCTGGTAATGTCGCTGCATTTGGTCTCGCCAAGATCGCTGTTCTTGATGCTCTTGAGGACTTGAGCCTTGGTACCCAAGACCGCGTTTTTAGATTCGGCGATGTAACGGTCGATCACCGCGGCGAGTGTCGGATCCTCCTTGTGCTCAAGCCCGTCCGGGCGCTTGAGTTCAGCCTCGCGCTTTACGATCCAGGCATTGGCAGCTTGTTTGCGGTCAAAAGTCTCCGCCTCGCGGTGGACGATTGCACCAGCTTTCTTGATGACGATCTGGGCGACGAAGGCCTTTGAGCCGTCTTTGCGAGTCCGTCCTATTATCGTGCCCATCTTGTCGCGCCGTCTTGCAATTGTCGTACTTGTCGTACCGCCGTCAGTCGGCGTAGTGAGTCCGTCCTGTCGTTAGCTCTGCGGTACGACTGGAACCCGAAAAGTACGACAATGTCGTACCACGGGCGCCAAAATGGGTCAAAATCGGCCGGAAATGGTACGACATCGGCCTTAACGAGAATTAATGAAGTGATTGATACGTCATATAAATCGCCACAGAGTCGGTCCCGCCGATTCTCAGTCGCTCCGATGATGGAGTGGACCGACCGGCATTGCCGGTTTTTCCACCGGCTGCTGACGCGCCGCGCGCTCCTTTACACTGAAATGCTGACGACCGGCGCGGTGCTGCACGGCGATCGGGCGCGGCTGCTCCGTTTTGATGCCGCCGAACATCCGCTGGCGCTGCAACTCGGCGGCTCGAACGCGAAAGCGCTTGCTGCCTGCGCGCGCATTGGCGCGGATCTTGGCTTCGACGAAATCAACCTGAATGTCGGTTGCCCCTCCGATCGGGTGCAAGAGGGGCGCTTCGGCGCCTGCCTCATGGCCGAACCCGCGCTTGTCGGCGACTGCGTCGCCGCGATGAAGGCCGCCGTGTCGATCCCCGTTACTGTGAAATGCCGCATCGGCATCGACGATCAGGATCCGGAACAGGCGCTGGAGATATTTGTCCAGGCGGTGAAGCAGGCCGGCGCCGACGCGCTGATCGTGCACGCTCGCAAGGCCTGGCTGAAAGGTCTGTCGCCGAAAGAAAACCGCGACGTGCCGCCGCTTGATTATGAACGGGTCTACCGGCTCAAAGCGGCGCATCCGCGCATGAGGATCGTGCTCAACGGCGGCATTGGCACACTCGAAGAAGCGCGCGCGCATCTGGAGTACGTGGACGGCGTGATGATCGGACGTGCCGCTTATCGGGAGCCATGGCGGCTCCTTGCCGTCGATCCGGGTTTCTTTGGTGAAGATGCTCCCTTCGCTTCAGCGAAGGAAGCGGCCACTGGTTTGATCTCTTATATCGAGCGCGAGCTGGCGCAAGGCGTGCGGCTGCATGCCATCACCCGGCACCTCCACGGATTGTTCCATGCTGTGCCGGGCGCTCGCGCTTTCCGTCGTCAACTCGCCGGCGCTGCCTGCACACGGGGCGCGGGCGCAGAACTTCTTGTCGCGGCACTTGGCGTAATTCCGGACGTCGAATTTGCGGCTGTCGCGGCGTAGGTTCTGAAAATCACCAATACACTTAGCAAGGGGGCGCGCGACCGCCACCTCAATCTCCCCTTTTTTAGGGGGAGGAAGGGGTAAGCGGCATGCTCCTCACTTAACGACGGTCTCGTGCGCGCGTTTTGCGCTTCTCTCCCTCGAAAAGGCGGGGGATAGAGTTGAGTCTGCTGTCTCAAAGGAATGATTGAACGTGGGCACTATTTTCCTCGGCGTCGGGTTGCATGAAATCCTTTGGCTGGCAGCGGTTATCGTCGTCGGCGGCGTAGTCACTGGATTACTCGCCGGCACATTTGGTGTTGGCGGCGGCTCGGTCATCGTACCGGTGCTGTTCGAAGTGTTTCGCGCGCTTGGCGTCTCGGAAGACGTGCGGATGCAGCTTTGCGTCGGTACCTCCATCGCCATTATCGTGCCGACGGCGTTGCGCTCCTACCGAACGCACCGCGCCAAGGGGCTGGTGATCCCGGGGGTCATTCGGTTGTGGACGATCCCTGCCGTCATTGGCGTAGCCTGTGGCGCGCTGGCTGCTGCGTTTGCGCCAGCCGCCGTATTCACCGTTTCCTTCGTGATCATTGCGAGCTTCATCGCCATTAAGCTCCTGTTTGCCGGCGATCGCTGGAACCTCGGCTCCGAGCTTCCCGGTCCGGCGCTCATGGTGCTTTACGGATTTGGCATTGGGCTGGGTGGATCGCTGATGGGTGTGAGCGGCGGAGCGCTGTCCACCATCGTGCTCACGGTTTATGGCAAACCGATCCACAATGCGGTGGCGACCTCGGCGGGCATCGGCGTGCCGATCACCATCGCCGGCGCCATTGGGTTCATGCTCGCCGGCTTGCCGCACCAGGCGTTGCTGCCGCCGTTGTCGATCGGGTTCGTGTCGCTGCTCGGCCTGGTCCTCATGGCGCCGGTTTCGAGCTTGGTCGCGCCGTACGGCGCGCGGCTTGCGCATCGGCTGTCGCGGCGAACGCTCGAGATTGCGTTCGGCTGCTTCCTGCTTCTGGTCTCGTTGCGCTTTCTTGTCAGCCTGTTCTGATGCCGGCGAATCCGGTTACGGATAGCCGTGCAGCAACAACCGGTCGCCGCGCACTTCCCAGCTCTGCATCCGGTTGAGAAAGCTCATGCCGAGGAGGCTGGTTTTAAGCTGCCCGGGCTGGGTCACCAAAGCCGCCACCGAATGTTCGACCAGGCCGCCGATCGCGATCCGGTCGAGCGTAACCGGCGCGGCGCGCGTACGGCCGTTGGCGGTTTCGATGTTGGTCGTGTAGGCGAGCACTTCCAGCGGCAACCCGGCGGCTTTGGCGTCTTCACGTGTGAGCACCACGGAACTGGCGCCGGTATCGAGCACCATGGCGACGCGCGCACCATTGATCTGCGCGGTGACGTCGAAATCACCGTTCACTGTCCGCGCGACCTCAACCGTGCGTCCCCGGGTAATGACGTGGCCAGGTACGAGTTCAGCCAGCACGCGGTCGCCGACTTCGCGTAACTCGAAACGATACGAGTAACCGACGACCAGAATGAGCGCGAGCACGGTCCAAAGGAGCGCGGCCGTCAGCGCCAGCGCGAGACGTTCGCGGAACAGGAACAGCGCGCCGGCACCGATGAACACCAGGAGCGCGATCTTGTAAGCGAGCGAGGCGAATTGCCCGCTCGATAGCGGGCCGACCGTGCCCTGGCTGTGGCGGACGATCAGGACCAGAACGGCAATCAGGAGGCCGGCAAAGAGAATCCATAACAGGCGCTGGCGCACAGATGCTGTCCCTCTTGCCACCGTCTTTCGCTGCACTTTAGGAGATTTCAGTTCGCCGCGGTAACGTTTTAGTTGAGCACGATCTTGTTGGAAGACCGGCGACCGCTTTTCCAGGTCATGCTCAAGTCCCAAACAACGCGCGGCGGGCGCGGTTGGTCAATTCGTCGGCCGACGGCGAGAACGACGCGGACGATATGTCCGTGTGCGGCGCGATTGGCGGCGCGCCATCGGGCATCGGCGCCAACGCCGCCATGACCCGCTCCGGCGGGAACGTCACAACCACTTCGGTGCCGATGCGCAGCTTGGACTTGAGCGTGAACGTGCCGCCGTGCAGGTCGATGAGATTCTTGGCGATCGGCAGACCGAGGCCGGCGCCTTGCTCGGCCGATTTGATCGAGTTCGAGCCCTGGCCGAACGAGGCCAGCACCACCGGGATTTCCTCTTCCGGAATACCCGGCCCGGTATCCTTGACGCTCATGTATTGGCCCCCCGACGCGGTCCAACCGACCTTCAGCCAGATTTCGCCGCCCTGCGGCGTGAACTTAATCGCGTTGGAGAGCAGATTGAGGCAGATCTGCCGCACCGCGCGCTCGTCTGCCCACAGCCGCGGCATGTCGGGCTCGAACAATTCGTGGATGGTGAGGCCGCGGTTGCCGGCCCGCAGCTTGAGCAGATGGTGGCAATCTTCCACTACGCGATGCAGCGACACCGCCTCCTCGTTGAGTTCGTAGCGGCCAGCCTCGATCCGCGACAGATCGAGGATTTCGTTGATGAGATTGAGCAGATGCACGCCGGAACTGTGAATGTCGCCAGCGTAGTCTTTATACATGGGTACCGCGTGGGCGCCGAAAATTTCGCCCTGCATTACTTCCGAGAAGCCGAGGATGGCGTTGAGCGGCGTACGCAGCTCGTGACTCATTTGCGCGAGGAAGCGCGATTTGGCGATGTTTGCGGCTTCCGCGCGGCGGCGCGCCTCGTCGGAAATTGATTTCGACTGTTCAAGCTCGCCGATCAATGCATCCTTTTCGGCGCGCGCTTCGAGCGTTGCCAGCGTCGTCGAGTACAGCCGGTAGGCGAGCAGCGAAAAGTATCCCTCGGCGGTTAGCGCCATCGCCGCCAGGATGTAATCGTGCAGCGTGCCCTTGAGCAGGAAGTCGAGCGCGATCGCAATCGTAACCGGCAAAGTCAGCGCCAGCACCGCGACCGGCAGGCTCGATGCCAGCATGCTCGATATCGCCACCACCAGGAGCATGACGAACAGCATGAACATACCGGATTGTTCGTCGACGCCGAGCGGATGGATGAGGATGAAGGTCCACGCCATGCCGAAGAACAGATCGAGCGTGATAAAACGCAGCCGCCAGGAGCGGAGATTGGCGGTACTCGGCGTCTCGTCGAGAAACTGCCGGCAGGTGCGGATGATGACGAGATGGATGAGCAACGCCCCGGCGGTCCAGATCCCGGAGGTGAGCGCCTGTGTCCACAAGCTGGATAGCAGCCCGATGGTAACGATGAGAAGCAGGATCACCAACGAACCGGAAAGCCGGTTCTGGGCAAACAGACGGAGCAACTCGTAGTCGAACACCGGCCGCGTACCGCTGGTCGAAGTCAGCCGATCACGGGCTTCGCGCACATGCTGAGTGGCAAGACGCCGCTTGGTCGACGGGGCGGCGCCGAGCGCCGATCCCTCGTGCGTTTCGCTGGTCGAACTTGGCATTACGGTCCGCGGCTGGAGATAATTTGCGTCAAAAGTCGCCCAAATTCCTTAAGACCAGGCTTAAGTCAGGCGTCGGACGCGGGTTAATCGGAGCGAAGGTGTGAGGTTTTCCGACGGCTCCAGCGGCGGATTTTTGGCGCGCTGGCGGCTAGTTCCGGGCCGCGATAAGGTCGTCCCCGCAACGGGATAAGGGCCCATCGCATGAAACTCTATGATGGCGGCCGCGCCGCCAACCCGCGCCGGGTGCGCATCTTCCTCGCCGAAAAGGGCATTAACGTTCCGATGGAGCAGGTCGACATCGGCACGCTACAGCACCGCGGTGAGGCCTATACCGCGATCAACCCGATGCAGCGGCTGCCGGCGCTCGTTCTCGACGACGGCACGGTGATCGCCGAGTCCATCGCCATCTGCCGCTATTTCGAGGCGCTGCATCCCGATCCGCCGCTGTTCGGCCGTGGCGCGCTGGAGAGCGCGCTGGTCGAGATGTGGAGCCGGCGCGCCGAATTCAATCTGTTCGGCCCGGTCACGACGGTGTTTCAGCATCTGCATCCATACATGAAGCCGCTGGTCGACCCGCAGGTGCCGGACTGGGGCGAGGCCAACAAGCCGCGCATCTTCTCGTTCTTGCAATTCCTCGACAGCGAACTGAACGGCCGGCCCTTCATCGCCGGCGAGAATTACACCGTCGCCGACATCACCGCGCAGGTCGCGGTCGATTTCATGAAGGTGTCGAAACTTAAAGTGCCGGATGAACTCGCCAACGTGCGGCGCTGGCACCAGAGCGCCTCCGATCGCCCGAGCGCCGCGGCTTAACGGCGTTGGAAACGAGCCCGTGAAGCGAAGGTGAAATGCGAGGCATTACCGTCACTTCAAACGCGAGTAACTGCAACGGTGAAGCAAAGGCACGTGGTAGTCGCCGACGGCAAGGAATTTATGCGCGACAATCGGTTTCAAAAAATACTTCTACAGGTCGCTGGGTCACACGGACACGTCCGCGCTGACACGCTGGCTGCCACCCGATTGCCACAATAACCGTAACACGCTGTTCCCGATGAATTGCTTTGTCGCGACGGTCTTGGCTTGTTACGCTTTTGCAGCTGAACTGGATCGTTAGTCGCCCCGTCGGTGGCAGGATACCTGGCGGGACGCAACAAAAATCGATGCGAATGCCGCGCGCCTATTCGCTCGTTATATTGCGTCGATATAGGGAGCAATCATGGGCAGTTCCGACCCACGGGGCGCAGAGCCTCAACAAATCGTCTTCATCGACGCGAACGTTCCCGACCGCCGCGAGCTGCTACGCGGTCTCGCGCCGGGTGTGGAAGCCTTCGTTCTCGATCCGCACCGCGATGGCTTGCGGCAGATCGCCGCCATCCTGGCGCGACACCATCTGACGGACCTGTCATCGATCTCCATCGCCGGCCATGGCTCGTCGGGCGTAATCGATGTTGGCGGGACGACGCTCGATGGCGCTGATCTGTCGACCTATACAGCGGAACTCGCCAAGATCGGCGCCGCGCTGGCGCCGGGCGGCGATCTCCAGCTCTACGCCTGCGACGTGGGGCAGGGCACTGCCGGCGATGCGTTCCTGCAACAATTGTCGCAGGCGACCGGCGGAGCGAACATCGCCGCGGCCTCCCACCTCGTCGGCTCCGCCGCGGAAGGCGGCAGCTGGGACCTCAATGTCGATGTCGGCACGGCCGATGTCGCGAGCCCGTTCACGGCGGCTGCTATTTCCGCCTACCCGGATATGTTGAGCCTCACCAATAACCAGATCGTTTTCACGACGTGGAATGGTACCACCGGCCCTGAAGGCGCCGGCAACAGGGTCGAGCAATTCGGCGTCAGCGGCTCGTCGGAGATCGCCGGCAGCACCATCGATCTCGCGGATGGCACGCAGAGCAAAGATAGCGGCGTCAACTACCTCACAAGCGGAGTCGCCGTCGATACGGCGCTGAACGAGTATTTCGTCGCCGCCGACAACCCAGTCACATACACCCTCAGCATTCAAGAGGGCAGCCTCACCGGCTCCGGCGGTCTCAGCACCTTCTTCACGGTGCCCCTCCAGGATGCGACCGACCCCAACATCACGTCCAGCACGACCTTCGCCATACTCGGCGGACTCGCGCTCGACGCGCAGACCAACGAGCTCTATTTTGCGCAGGCCGCCGAGAATGCGGAGACTGGTGACACGGTCGCCGCCGACACCGGCATCTACAAAGTCAGTCTCGGTGGCGGCACTCCCACCCTGCTGACCCCTACCAGTGCTGGTCTGGTCAATCCGGACTATGTCGCGCTCGACACTTCCGCCAACCTGCTGTTCTTCGATGACTCCATCGAGGCCGGCTTCGGCTTTCCTGCGACCGACAATCTCGATGTGGCTAACCTGACCACCGGCACGGTCACGGTGTTGAAGTCGTTTTTCAGCACGACCGATTCGGTTGATCTGCTGCAGGGATTGGCCGTCAGCGGCAACACACTCTACCTGACGACGGTCGATTACTCTGACTCCACCAGCGCCAACAACCAGATCCTCAAAATCCCCTTCACGGTCACGGGATCGGGCAGCACGGCGAATGCCACGCTGGGGGCGGTGACGACGCTCTATAGCGGGTCCGGCGCTGACCAGCCGTCTGACATCGTCATCGATGCCGCGAATGGCATATTTTACACGACCGGCGAAACACCGGCTACTGTAGACAGTAGTTCGGGCGACGTGGCGACGGTCTTCGAGGGCAGCCTGAGTGGCGGTACGTCGCTCACGCCGGTCCTGTCGATGACGGGCGTGACGGGGTCCCTGACATCAACCTCGTCCCCGGCGTTCGACACCAACGATCCGCAACTGGTGCTGTTGACGCAGCCGACCATCTCGGCGAGCGGTACGGTAACCGCTGTTACCGGCGGCGGTGCGGTGCTTGTTGACTCCGGCCTCACGGTCTCGGACGAGGACGGGCAGAACCTGGCCGGCGCAACCATCGCCGGCGCGCTGACCGGCGACACGCTGAGCTTCAACGGCGGGAATCCCTTCTTCTTCAGCGACGGCGACGAGATCACCAGCAGCTTCAGCAGTGGCGCCCTGACGCTCGGCGGTGACGCCAGTCCGGCCGATTACAAGTCGGCGCTCGACGCCGTGACCTTCGCCACCACCAGCACCAATGCGACACCGCGCACCATCGGCTGGACCGTCACCAACGGCGTCGTTAGCAGCGCGACGGCAGACAGTACGGTGGACGTTCACGTCCCGCCGGTTATGACCGCCGGGGCGACGGTGACGTTCGATGGCGGTGGCGCAGCCGTAGCGCTCGATAGCGGGGTAACGATAGCCGATGCGTCTAGCTCTACGCTTTCGAGCGCGACGGTGACGATCACCGGGTACATCAGCGGTGACACACTGACCGTCGGCACTGCGGGTGGCCTGGGCCAAAATTTCTCGAATGGCACGTTAACGCTAAGTGGCACAGCTAGCCTCGCCACCTACGAGACGGCGCTTGATTCGATCACCTATAGCTTCACACCGACCGATGGCGATCCGACCGGCGGCGGCTCGCATACGACCCGCACCATCGACTGGAGCGTGAACGACGGCACGTTGAGCTCGAACACCGCAACTAGCACGCTCGATACTGTGCACTTGGCCCCGACCGTCACCGCTGGTGCGAACGTAAACTTCGGCTTCGGCGGCTCGCCGGTGATCCTCGACGCCGCGTTGGACGTTACCGACCCCGACAGTGGCGGCACACTTTCCGGCGCAACGATCTCGATCGGCACTGGCTACGTCAATGGCGACGACACGCTGAGCTTCACCACTCAAAACGGCATTGCCGGCTTGTTCAGCTCCGGTGAGTTAACGTTGAGCGGCGTGGCGAGCATTTTCGATTACGAGACGGCGCTCGAGTTGATCACATTCGACACTACTAGCACGACCACCGGCAGCCGCACCATTGATTGGGCCGTCAGTGATGGCGTTTTGAACTCGGCTGTCGCGACCAGCACGGTCGATGTCGCGCCTTGCTACTGCCCCGGCACGCTGATCCGGACACCGCGCGGCCAGAAGAAAGTCGAGAAGCTCAAGATCGGCGACAAGGTAACGACCGCCTCAGGCGAAGCGCGGCCGATCAAATGGATCGGGCGCAGGAGCTATAGCGGCCGCTTTGTGATGGGGCGCAAAGACGTTCTGCCGGTCTGCATTAAAGCCGGCGCACTCGAAGACAAAGTGCCGAAACGCGATCTTTGGATCTCGCCGAACCACGCCATGTACTTCAAAGACAAGCATCTCGACGGTGTGCTGATCGAGGCCACGGACCTCGTCAACGGTGTATCGATCGTGCAGGCTGAGAGCGCCGAGAGCATCGAATACTACCACGTTGAGCTAGATACTCACGACGTCCTCATCGCCGAAGGCGCGCTGGCGGAGAGCTATATCGACGACGACAACCGCTTGCTGTTCCACAACGCCCATGAGTACCGGGAGAAATATCCGGACCAGGAGATCGGGCCCGCGCAATATTACGCGCCGCGATGCGATAGCGGTTATGAGCTGGAGACGGTGCGGCAGCGCATCGCGTTGCGGGCCGGACTGGTGGCCGGCGATGCGGTGCCGCCGATCGGCAATCTGCGCGGCTTTGTCGATCGTATTACCGGCGAGTGCGTCTCCGGCTGGGCGCAGAATCTCGATCACCCCGAAGCGCCGGTCTGCCTCGACGTCGTTGCCGGCGGCCTGCTGCTCGGCCAGGTTCTGGCCAGCGGTTATCGCGAGGACCTCAAGCAGGCCGGCATGGGCAGCGGCCACCACAGCTTCGAGTTCGCTTTGCCGCCGGAGCTTGTTGTTGCTGCCGACGAAATCGAAGTGCGGCGCTCGCTCGACGGTACCGCGCTCGAACTGACCATCGAGGCGTGGCGCATGCTGCGGCAAAATACATCTCGCGGACGCGAGGCCAGGCGCGCCGTGGCATGACGGCGGGCTTGCGTTTGACCGCATCCATGTCGGCGGACGTGTCTTCTGGGCGCGAAGCTGGGGTCTGGGTCGTGATGGCGAATGTCTGCTTTTCGGGGAGCAACACCCCAGCAACATAAGCTGCGCTCGGCTAACCAGCGGTGAAGGCGATTTCGGCCGCCTGCGGATGAAGCGCCTCCGATCGTGCCAGCTTCATGTATCCGATGAAATATGCCACATTACGGTTTTCCCACTTGAGGAAGTTGGCATCCGTGTTGGGAGGTGTTGATCTCATAGATTGGGCCGACGAAGCAGACTTGCTTCGCGCTGAAATTCGCCTTTTGCCCGTAGTAGAGCGCTTTGCCTCTGATCCTGGCCTCATGCGGTTGATTCTTGGCAACGACCTCTCAGGACGCCTACGCACATTCAAAAAAGGGCAGGATCTAAGTGTTGAGGCGCTGCGCCAGCTGCGTGCCGATCTGATCACGGCAGGTAAACCGCCGCCCCCCGAAGCACCTACGACCAAGCCCGCAACCTCGAAGCGCCGAATGGGCGGTGCGGGTGCTTCCGGTCCGGTGACACGTTAACTGTCGGCGCGGTGTATCTGGGCGTCTGCGCCGGCGGACAACTGTCCGGCCAGGTGTTGGCCGGTCGCTATCGCCGGTCGCCGGCGCGCCGCGTAAAAAAGTTCGGCCTGGTGGCGGCGGGTCAGCACCATCACCAGGCCGTTGCGCGCGATGCTCTGGTTCGAGCGCGCTAGAAGGTCGAGTATTTCGGTGCCGTGCAGCCGCCGCAGGCCCACGGCCACGACCAATCGGCGACCTTGCCCTTGTTGGCTTCGACGTAGGGGCTCCATGCCTTCGGCGGCAGCGCCTTGCTCTTATAGACAATGGCAAACTGCCCGTTGGCCTGGACTTCGCCGATCATCACCGGCTTCGCCATGTGGTGATTGGGCAACATCGTAACCTCGAAGCCAGACGGCGACTTCACTTTCTGTCCGATCATGGCCTGCCGCACGGCATCCACGTCGGTCGTGCCGGCCTGCTGCACCGCCTGCACCCACATGTGGAACAGGATGTAGGCGGATTCCATCGGATCGTTGGTCACGCGCTTGTTGTCGTGGGTGTAGGCGTGCCACTTGGCGATGAACGCTTTGTTCTCCGGCGTGTTGACCGACTCGAAGTAGCTCCACGCGGCGAGGTGACCGACCAGTGGTTTGGTGTCGAGACCCGCCAGCTCCTCTTCGCCGACCGAAAAGGCGATGACCGGAATGTCGGAAGCTTTGACGCCCTGATTGGCAAGTTCCTTATAGAACGGCACGTTGGCATCGCCGTTGATGGTGGAAACCACCGCTGTCTTCTTGCCAGCCGAGCCGAATTTTTTGATCGCCGCGACCTCGGTCTGCCAGTCGGAGAAGCCGAACGGCGTGTATTTCTCCATAATGTCTTCATCCTTGACGCCCTTGTGTTTCAGGTAGGCGCGGATGATCTTGTTGCTGGTGCGCGGATAGACGTAGTCGGTGCCTTCGAGGATGAAGCGCTTGACCTCGCCGCCGTCCTTGCTCATCAGATATTCGACGGCCGGGATCGCTTTGTTGTCGGGGACTGAACTGCCGTAGAAAATATTGTAGGAGGATTCTTCACCTTCGTATTCCAGCGGGTAGAACAACAGTCCGTTTAGTTCTTCGAACACCGGCAGCACGGATTTGCGCGACACCGACGTCCAGCAGCCGAACACGGCGGCGACTTTATCTTTGCTGATGAGTTCGCGAGCTTTTTCCGCGAACAGCGGCCAGTTCGACGCCGGATCGACGACGACCGGCTCGACTTTCTTGCCCAGAAGGCCGCCGTTCTGATTGAGTTCGGCAACCTGCATCAACATCAGATCTTTCAGAATAGTCTCGCTGATCGCCATCGTGCCGGATAGCGAGTGAAGGATTCCGATTTTGATCGTGTCTTCGGCCGCGGCGCGCGCGACGCTGCCGAGAAGAAACGCCGACGCGACCAAGGCGGGAAGCCATGAATGTCTGGCAGTCTGCATGAGCTTTCTCCATTTGAAGGAAGGCCAGCCGCCCGGCGGTGCTTCGCCAAGCCGTTGCCTCTGTTCCGGCTGTGAGAAACCATGCGCCGCGGCGGTCCGCGCGCCGAGAGCCACGGTGGAAAAATGCGATGGCACCGGATTATCGCCGCGTAACAGCTGCTAGCCGCGTGAATCTGCCCAGCGGACGGTCCGAGTTCTCATCTTTCGCGCAACTTGTGCTCGTGCCTTAGGCAAACAGGCTGATTGCGGGTCCTCGATGGGTCCAGTTGGCTGCGGATTCGCGGAACCAGTTGCGCGGCGGCTTTGAAAGATTCTGGTACCCTGACTAAGATCGCTTGCCGGGCCGAACCATAAACGCAGTCGCGACAAACTGCATTTGAGCGCATGCAGATACCCGTACTGCTGGATCGTTCCCGGCGCGAACCGCTGACCGGCCAGCTCGTCGACCAGCTTCGCGATGCCATCCGGCACGCGCGGATTCGTCCGGGTACCCGACTGCCGTCTTCGCGGCGTTTGTCGGAACAGCTTGAGGTTTCGCGCAACACCGTAATCCGCGCCTACGACACGCTGATCGTCGAGGGTTACGTCGAAGCCCGTCCGGCCTCGGGAATCTTTGTTTCCGACAGTCTGCCCGGTACGCCGGTTGCGGCAGCGAGCACGCCGGAGCCGGCCCGTGCCGGCGTCCTGTCGCACATGCCGCTGCCGCCGCTGCCGTTGCGGGTGCAGAACGTCGTCGATCAACGGCGCAACCGGCTGTCATTCGATTTTTTTCCCGGCAGGCCGAATGCGGCGCTGTTCCCGCTCAAGACGTGGCGGCGCTTGCTCCAGAGCAATCTCTCTCACGGCGGCCATATCGGACTTTCGCAATATGGCGATCCGGCCGGACTGCCGGCGCTCCGCTCGGCCATCGCCGATCATCTGGCGACGACACGCGGCATCGCCGCCGATCCCGGCCGCATTGTCATTATCAGTGGCGCCCAGGAAGGGATCAGCATCGCGGCCCGGCTGTTTCTTAATCACGGCACGCCGAGCGCGATCGAGGATCCGTGCTATCAGGGCGCGGCATTCGCGTTCGAGGCGACCGGCTCGGAGATCACGAGCGTTGCCGTTGATTTCGAGGGCCTGATCCCCGACGAGCTGCCGCAGCGGCCGACGTCGCTGCTTTATTTGACGCCGTCGCACCAATTTCCGACCGGCCATATATTGTCGCTGGCCCGCCGCCACGCCATCGTCGCCTGGGCGCGCCGCTATGGCTGCTACATTCTTGAGGACGATCGTGACGGCGAGCTTCGCTACGAAGGCTCGCCGTTGCAGGCGATCGCAGCGAATGCGCCGGACTGCACCATCTATCTCGGCACGTTCTCGCGTACGCTCGGCGCTGGTTTGCGGCTCGGTTATATGGTCGTCCCCGAACAACTCGCCGCCGTCTTTGCCGCGGCGAAGGGGCTTCTCAACAACGGCAACCCGTGGCTCGACCAGGCGGCGCTCGCCGAAATGATGCGGGTGGGTTCGTACGCAGCGCATCTGCTGCGCAGCCGTGCCTGCTACAAGGAGAGCCGCGATTGCCTGATGACGGCGCTGCGCCGGAACTTCGGCGAAATCAGCGTCACCGGGGAAGCGGCCGGCCTGCATCTCGTTTGGTACCTTCCGGCGGGCGTGCCCAACGCCGCGATCGTCGAAGACCTGGCGCGGCGCGCCCGCATCGGCGTGTACTCTTTTCTTTCCGGCGGCGCATATGTGGCGCGGGCCTCGACGCTGACGCAGCGCGGGCTGATCCTCGGCTATGCGGCGGCCACGCGTAAGCAGATCGAGCAGGGCGTGGCGCGGCTTTCGGACGCCATCGACGACGCGATCGACGATCCGAGCGCCGACGTGAACTCGCTTTTTGTCCGGGCCAGCGTGCCGCCGCCGCCGCAACAAAGCCTCGCGCGCAAGCCGCGCCATCTGGACCCCAGCTTTCTGCGCAAGCCGGCTCTAACGGCCCGTCGCCGCCGCCGCAGACACTTGGCGTTCGGCGCAGTGCGGCAGGCGGGCAACGTGATGGTCGCGGTGAGCAAAATCTATCGCTATCCGATCAAAGGCCTGAGCGCGCAGCCTTTGTCGAACGTCGTATTGGAGGCCGACAAGCCATTCCCGCACGACCGCATCTTTGCGCTGGTGCGGCCCGGCGCTCCAATCGACCGCGACGATCCGAAATGGGCCAAGAAAGGCCTGTTCGTGATGCTCATGCTGGAAGAAAATCTGGCGCGCGTGAACACCGCTCTCGATCTCGACTCGTTCCTGCTGACAGTGAAGCAGGGCAATCAGCAGGTGATTTCGGCGCAGCTGACCGATGAGGAACAGCGCGGGAAAGTCGAGAATTTCTTCTGGCAATTGGTGCCGACGCTGCGCGGGCCGCCGGCGCTCGTGCGCTCCGCCGGCGGCCATTTCATGGACAAGCCGGATAACGTCATCTCGCTGATTAATCTGGCGACAGTGCGCGCGCTTGAAGCGCAATGGGGCGTCGAGATCGACCCGTTACGCTTTCGCGCCAACATCTATATCGACGGCGCCAGGCCCTGGGAGGAGTTCGACTGGGTCGGCAGCGAGGTCCGGATCGGAGACGCGGTGTTCGCGGTCGATCGCAAAAACGGCCGTTGCGGCGCCACCAACGTCAACCCGGCGACCGGGCGCCGCGATCTCGATATTCCTGGCTCGCTCCGCGCGGCGTTCGGCCACAAAAACCTCGGCGTCTATCTCGTCGTGCGCGACGGCGGCCAAATTGCGGTGGGCGATTCGGTGTTTGTGCCGCGCTCGACGCCGGCGCAGCCGGTCACCGCGGCGCCGATCGCGGCCATGAACGGCACCCAGCGCCGCTTCATGTGCCGCGGCTGCTATTTCATCTACGAAGAGGCCAGCGGCCTGCCGCAGCAATCGATCAGACCGGGAACGGCCTTTGCCGACATCCCGCCGAACTGGCGCTGCCCCGACTGCGGAACCGACAAGACGACGTTCCGGCCTTACGTGGAGAAGGCGGCGGCTGGCTGAAATAGAGTTGCGGCCGGACTCGAACAACTGGTCATCGCCCGCGAGCGCCAAGAATTAAGCGGGTCGCAATCAGCACCATGCCGCGCGGCAATTCGGAATGTATGCAATGCAAATAATTCATTTCGTAACTGCTGCGGTGCAGCATACATGCCATTGAGAAAACGTCTCGTGGTTTCGGCTCGATGCGGCCCGGCAAAGGCCGCACCTGCGGCCGCGGCCGTGAAATCAAAAACAGCGAAAATTCGATGTCCAACCTGCGGCAGCGGAACGCTGCACAAATTGTCACGCCCGCGTTTTGCGAGCCCAAAGGTTTGCCCCCGGCCATCATCGGCCTGTTCGCGGCGGCATGTGGTGCGACCGTCGCGAACGCCTATTACGCGCAGTCGCTGGTCGGCCCGATCGCGCTCAATTTGCATATGCCGGCGAGTCTCGCCGGAACCATTGTCTCTCTGACGCAGCTCGGTTTTGGCGCCGGTCTCTTCTTTGTCGTCGGTCTCGGCGATCTGATCGAGAACCGGCGGCTGATCGTCCTGACGACGTGCGGGATCATCATCGGATTGGCCGGGGTCGTGTTCAGCAATTCCGCTGCCGTCTTCCTCGTCTCGTCTTTTGTCCTCGGCGTCTTCTCTGTCGCCGCGCAGATCCTGGTACCGCTGGCGTCGCATCTGTCGCCGGAGAAGGTGCGGGGCAGGGTGATCGGCAACATCATGGGTGGACTGCTCGCCGGCATCATGCTGTCTCGCCCGCTCGCGAGCCTGATCACGGCTCATTTCGGATGGCGCGCGGTCTTTGTATTTTCCGCCGGCGTGATGCTGGTGATCCTCGCGCTGCTGCTGCGCCTGCTGCCGCGCCGCCAGCCGACGTCGGGTATCGGCTACGGTGCGCTGCTCGCTTCCATGCTGCATCTTTTGGCCACGTCGCGGCCATTGCAGCGCCGCGCGGCCTATCAGGGGGCATTATTCGCCGTCTTCAACCTGTTCTGGACCGGCGCCCCGCTCATGCTGCACGACCGGTTCGGCTTCAGCCAGGACGGCATCGCGTTATTCGCGCTCGCCGGCGCCGGCGGCGTCCTGATCGCGCCGATTGTCGGGCGCCTGGCCGATCGCGGCTATGGGCGGGCGCTAACCGGGGCGGCAATGATCACAGTGATCGTTTCGCTGCTGGCCAGCGGCTTGGCAACGGCGGCGGGCGCGGTGCTCGTGCTGACCGGCGCGGCGGTCATACTCGACGCTGCGGTGCAGACCAACCACATCGCCGGCCAGCGCATCGTCTACAGCCTGAGCGCCGAAGCGCGCAGCCGGCTCAATGCGGTCTACATGACGTGTATTTTCCTGTGTGGTGCTGTCGGTTCGGCGCTGGGCTCGCTCACATATTTCAATGGCGGCTGGTGGCTCACCGTGTCGGCGGGCGCCGTCATCGGCAGTTTCGCTTTGTTGATCTTCCTCACCGAATACCGGCGCGCCCGCTAACGCGCGTTCGCGTTGGATCGAAGTTGCGCCAACGCGTTCACCGCTGCAATAGCGCGATCAAGCTCGACGTATCCCAGCGCTTGCCGCCCATCGCTTGCACTTCGGAGTAGAACTGATCGACCAAAGCGGTGAGCGGCAAGTGCGCGCCGTTTCTTCGCGCCTCGGCGAGACAGATACCGAGATCCTTGCGCATCCAGTCGACCGCGAAGCCGAAATCGAATTTGCCGGCAGTCATGGTTTTGTAGCGGTTCTCCATCTGCCAGGATTGCGCCGCGCCTTTGGAAATGGTGGCGATCAGCTTTTCGATGTCGAGCTCGGCTTTCTGCGCAAAGTGCAGCGCCTCGGCGAGCCCTTGCACGACGCCGGCGATGCAAATCTGGTTGACCATCTTGGCGAGTTGGCCTGAGCCGGATGCGCCGAGGAGATTGCAGGCGCGCGCATACGCGGCGATGACTTTTTCCGCTCTGGCGAAAACCTCAGCGTCGCCGCCGCACATCACCGTGAGCACGCCGTTCTGGGCGCCGGCTTCGCCGCCGGAAACCGGCGCGTCGATGAAATCGAAGCCGCGGTTTTTGGCTTCGGCAAAAAGCTCGCGCGCGATTTCGGCCGAGGCGGTGGTGTGATCGACAACGACGGCGCCTTGGCGCGCGCCGGCGAATACGCCGTCCCTGCCCAGCATCACTTCGCGCAGATCGTTGTCGTTGCCGACGCAGACCATGACGAAGTCCTGGCCCGCGGCCGCCTGTTTCGGCGTCGGCGCGCTGCTGCCGCCGTATTCGGCGGCCCACTTTTCGGCCTTGGCGGCGGTGCGGTTAAAAACCGTGACGTCGTGGCCGCCCTTTTTCTTCAGATGTCCGGCCATCGGGTAGCCCATCACGCCAAGACCGACAAACGCCACCTTCGCCATCATATCCTCCATCGCTGCGAAAGCCTTATAGCAAGCGGAGGCTGGCGATTGAGCCCCCAGCCGCGCTGTCCTATCTAGTCTGCATGGAGGCGGTATGGCATCGCTCAAGGACGACATTCTGGCCAGGCTCGCGCACCTATCGGGACCCGACGGCGCGCCGCTGACGGCGACCGGAAAGCTCTCCGATATTGTGGCGAGCGATGGTAAGGTCTTTTTCTCCATCACGGTTGATGCCGCGCAGGTGAAGGCGTGGGAAAGCGTGCGCGAGCGCACCGAGCAGGCGGTGCGAGCCGTGCCCGGCGTGCGATCGGTCATGATCGCGCTCACGGCCGAACGTGCCGGCGGCGCCGCTGTCGCATCGCCACCCGCCCCGCCGGCGGCTCCGGGTGTGGCCTCCCGGGCCCGCGCGGGAACGGCGCCAGGACCGGCATCGAGACCGGCATCAGGACCTGCACCCGGAGCGGCGCACGGACCAAGGGGTCCGACAGGCATTCCGGGCGTTGCCGCGATCATTGCGGTCGCTTCCGGCAAGGGCGGCGTCGGCAAATCGACCGTTGCAGTCAATCTCGCGCTCGGCCTGCGCGACTTAGGGCTCAAGGTCGGGATCCTCGACGCCGATATCTACGGGCCGTCACTGCCCAAACTGCTCGCCATCCGCGAGAAGCCGGAGACCATCGGCGGCACACGATTAAAGCCGATCGTGCGCCATGGCGTGCCGGTGATGTCGATCGGCTTCCTGGTCGAGGAAGAGACGCCGATGATCTGGCGCGGGCCCATGGTCATGTCGGCGCTGACGCAAATGCTGCGCGAAGTTGAATGGGGCACGCTCGATGTCATGGTGGTCGACATGCCGCCGGGCACCGGGGACGCGCAGCTCACCATGGCGCAACAGGTGCCGTTAAGGGGCGCCGTGATTGTCTCGACGCCCCAGGACTTAGCATTGATCGACGCCCGGCGCGGCATTGCCATGTTCCGCCGCGTCAACGTGCCGGTACTCGGCATCGTCGAGAACATGTCGACATTCATCTGCCCGCATTGCGGCACCCGCTCGGATATTTTCGGCCACGGCGGCGCTTGCCGCGAGGCCGAGCGGCTCGGCGTGCCGTTCTTGGGCGAAGTGCCGCTCGCGATCGACATCCGCGAAAAATCCGATGCCGGCGCGCCAGTGGTCGCAACCGACCCGAACGGCCCGTACGCCAAAATCTTCCGCGACATCGCCGCCCGCGTGCGCGACGGCCTGCAAGCCGAAAGCCGCCAGGCCCCGAAGATCGTCATCGAGGCCTGAATTGCCGGCCGTCATTGCCGTCAACCAAGGCGCTCCTCCTCGACCCGTTCTCCCAAGACGGCACCGGTAGCGGGGTTCACGTGATGGATCTGGCCACATACCGGACAAGTCACCGGCTCATAGATGTGGTGGTCCTCCGAAATATCTTCGGCGGAGAAGCCCTGAACGCGGTATCCGGTGGCGGGACAGCGGTACATGAAGAGCGGCATGAAACAGGATTCCGCCGCGCGTCACAAAATGGATTGATTTAGATCAATCTCCGAAGCGGCCGTTCCAAAATCCAAAAGGGATTACGACATGAAAAGGAGGGCCGGTACCGGCCGCCGGTTGGAACACGCTTCAAGGGAAATCAGCGCGGCGCCGACTTCGGCCCTCGCGCGGAAGGAACGGCAAAAAAATGAGACCGCCAAACGAGGCGGCCTCATGGTGCACGGAACTTACGCGCGACTTACTTGAGCTGCGTCGAAACGCTCGAAAAGGTCGCATTGAGCTGCGAACCGAGACCATTGACCACGGCAATGATCGCGACAGAAATACCCGCGGCGATCAGGCCGTATTCAATCGCCGTCGCGGCAGATTGATCCTTCACGAACCGAACCAGTAGTTGAGACATTTTAGCCCCTCGGGGTTGTCCTCTCCGCCCGAGGCCGCAAGATAACCGCTCCTTCTTGTCCGTAGGTAAATTCAGCCGTGAAAATTAGGACAGTCCAATCCGCAAAATTTGAAGAAAAAACCCGGAATTAGCACCGCCCCAAAACGAAAGCTCTGGCTGTCTCTGTCCGGGCCTAGTTTCACAGGGAGCATCCGCAAGCTGCCGCAACCAACGGAACGGCATAAGGATAAAGTCCGTCACTCGTCCGCTTCTCCCAGAACCTTCCCGGTACCGGGATTGACCAGGTGGACCTGCTGGCACGCGAGGCAGGTGACCAACTCGTAGCTGTCAACGTCGTCCGGCACCTCTTCGGCGACGAAGCCTTGAACCCGAAGGCCGGTGTTCGGACAGCGATAGAGGAAGGGGGGCATTGATTGCCTGCAGGGACAGTCCAAGGACGGTCCAGACCTTAGCTCCTTCTGAGGTTCGGCCAAGACCGTCCAATCCCGGGACCGGGGCATGAACACCGTACGCGCATCCGCGGCGCGGGTCTTGATCTCAATCAAAAGGGCCCGGCACAGAACAAAAGGGGCCACTGAGGCCAAAAGCGCCTGGAGATGGACCATCACTCTGATGGGCCGTCACTTTATGCAGATTCGGCAAAGCCGATTTGCTCTAAATGCGTCGATCACGGCGTGGAACTATCCGGCTTGGAAGGCGTCTCGTAGACGATTTCCGTGGTTGGATTTTTCTCGGCCCGGCGCGCCAGCTGGAGCCACGCGTGCGCGATGATAACGAGCCGCGCCCGATGTTGCGGATTTATGATGCTCTCAGCGATGCCGAGACAGTCCGCGGCATGGCGGCGGTAATCCTCCGGCGACATAGGCCAGATCCCCCCGCATTTATCATTTGACCTAAATGCGATTGGGGCCGGTCTGGTTCCGAAATGGACCCTTGCTCGGGAAGGAATGGAACTCGGCGTGGTTTGCGATGAACGCCGCGCTCACACGACACATGAAAAGAAGCCGCCAGAAAAGAAGCCGCCAGCTCACGCTGCCAAAAGAGAGAGCCTCGGCTTGGTCGAGGCCGAGGCTCAGTCGGAATGGGGATGTGAGGTGACAGTTAGCCGTCGAGTGAATGCTGACAGCTTGACGGGTCGCCATGACAGCCGCATGACGGGCACTTAAAGAGCAGCGGCCGAGCTTCGGTCACAAGAACAATTGTACCTCAGGCTTATGACTGCCCGGGCTCTGGCCACCCGGGTCGTCCATATGCCGAGGAAAAACACGAAGTTAGCTGCGGCCGAGCGCCGTACGGCTGAGGCCAGGCAAATCGTGGCTCGGCAGCAGGAGCTCGTGGCGAAACTCAAAGCTTTGGGTCAGCCCACTGTCGAAGCCGAGCTGACGCTGCAGACTTATATGAGCGCGCTCAAACTCATTGAGGCTCACGAGGCCAAAGTCAGAGCGGAAATCCGCCCCGGAAAGCACGAAACCAAATCAGACCGGCGCCGGCGGATGAGGACACCGCCGGAATCAGATTAGGGACAGCGGGCTCGCAGGGCCAGTACCGACGAGGTCGCCAACCTTGGCGGCCCGGAGCATGATCTGGAGAACGCCCGCCCGCAGACCCGATTCGGGGTCGGCCGGCGGTTTTCCGAAAAGATCACGCTCGACCGAATGAGAGAGCGCCAATCGGTTCAATCTGAAGCGACTGCGCTCTAGTCATCCTCAGCAGTCTCAGTCATCACCTCAAGGCAGGGCCAGCATTCAAAGCTTGGCACATAAGGATACCCATCGATCTTCGCGCGACCGGGCTCCATTGGGTTTTTGCATTTCGGGCAGAGTGGCGATTGCTGCAGCGTATTTCCCATGACCGCGTAAATTCCAAACAAACGATATGCCGGCGCCGGCCCGATACAAAGCCAGTCACATTTCAGCAACTAGGTATTTTCCCGTATTGCAAACGCCATCAGGATCAAAACGGACCACTGGGAAAAATCGAACCGCGCCACTGATTTTCGGTCCGAGGCCAGCGGGCAGCCGTGGATCGAGCGCCGTGCGTTTCGCGACCTCTGCCGTATCAGGGATGATAATCAGCACGGCGCTCGATGATCGCAAATCTGCGATGATGGTGCCGAGCCGGTCGAACTGAAGATCGAGTTAGAGCCGACCAAACAAAACGGCCGCCAGCTGTGGCGGCTTAGAGGGTCATTTCCACCAGCCTGACGAACTCATAGCCAAGAAGGGCTGTCCAAGCGACCGTGACACCCAACCCCAAGATCAGGAACGCCGGCGGTCCTAGGCGCTGGTACAGTCGCGAAATGTAGTTTGCCATTGGCGCAGTGCACGATAGTGACTTGCTATGACGCAGTGCACAATAGCAATATGTTTGAAAAAGGGCCGCTCCTCAGCACAGCCGGGGTCTCGTCCCGGCGTTCTTGTCTGCCAGACGATCTCCACGTGGCGCAACGAAAAACGCCCCATCCGCCCGCAAGCGGGTGGGGCGTTCGCATGGCCGGCATTCGCGGCCTCGCAGTTCGGTTTAGCCGCAGTGCACCCGGCCGCCTGGACCGCGCCAACAGCCGTTGTAAAAGCGCCATCCGGGGCCGCGCCAATACGGGACAGCGACAACAGCGGCGCCTCCATTGCGGATACAGCCGCCGTGAGGGCCGCGATGAAAGCCTGCGCCGCAGCCGCCGGCGACCAGGACAATGTGCGGCGACGGATTGTTGCCGAGGTCGCCAACCGGCGGCATTGCTTGAACCGCGGAGGCGGCAAATGTCAGCATGGCCGCGGCCGAAATAGAGAGCATTGATTTGATCATTGGAGCTCCTTCCGGAAGTTGATCACACACGCGGCCCCGTATAGCGGATCGCACATGAATAAGAGGCAACGAATAGGGCAAGGATCCTTCCGGCCGCCGCGGCCGTCCGTTCCTGGTTTCCAATTACGGAATGAGGACAGTCGGAAATTCAAATTTGGACAGAACGGTCGGAAGTAGGACGGTACCCCCGCCCGGATACCGGCCTGGAAAGCGGCCATTACCGCCACCCCGGTACCGTCCGGATTAGAACGGGCGCAGAGGACAATTGGGGCCGGGCCTCGTTTCGGCGAGACGCTTTAATTGCCTTTTGATGGGGAAAACCAAAAGCAGGTTTGTAAGTGACGAGGCGCCAACTGAGGCGGCCTGTTCGTCGATCTCATCGCTCGGAATGAGATTTTCGTTCGGGATCAGCACGCCACCTGGATGCCCTAGAACGGAATTGAAAAAACCACCCGCTGCTTATCGTCTTTGACGATCATCATCGCCCCCGAATTGATTTGGCCGTAGGCTTGCTTAAGTTCTCGGACGACGAGCATTGCGTAAGCGAGAGCATCATCGTCGAGGGGAAGTACTTTGCCGTCAGCATCCTCGTGATCCGTTTCGCCGATTTTATGATGAAGTAATAACGCGGCAACCGAGTACCCTTATTGACGGCACTCAACTGAAAAACTGATCAAGCTGACAACAACTCAAAAGCAATTTTGTTCAATATTGAACACTGATAGGTATTTGCCCTTATGTTCCTCGGAAAATCAAAAACGGCCGCCGCTCAATTCAAAAAGGGACCAGCCGGGATGCAAAGGGGGGCAGTACAAAAAACACGACGCGGCCGCCGATTGAGGCGGCCACTTATTTAAACTGGACGCCAAGTTTGTGCGTCTCTTTCCATACCGCTCTGCAAGGGCGCCTCGTTAAATCGCCGTCGATTAACAGGTCGAAGTTGTCGGGAATACCGAATGTGCTGCCGACCCAAAGGCCGGCACCTTCCTCCGATATATTGATGACCGTGCACCTGATCGGCGGAAGATTGGATGCAACAATGATCATTGCCGGTTGCTGGGCCGGACTGCGTGAGTGCCTTCGGACGGCTATCAACGGCGGCGGTTTGTCGGTAGTCGAAGCGCCCATCGGTAAATCCTCTGGTCGCGCTCTGGCGCGGCGCATCCAGCGCCCTCAGAGCTAGATAATGGCGCGTATACAACCAGCAGGATGTGCAATTCGGTGCAGTCCGCGTTTGTTCACAGCGGCTTGTTAGTAGGTAGAGTTACTCACTCGTTTCCCGTTTTGCTCAAAAGGGACCATCCCTCATTCAGAGGGGACCCGCCGGGATGGAAAGGGGCCGGTACCTCCCTGTCCCGCTCGGCAAATTCCAGAAGAGCTTGAACGGCGGAATCCAATTGAAGGCGGCCGACGTAAATCAGCCCCATCATCGATGGTTGACTGCTGACGTGGGCCATCCCTGCGGCCATCCCTGCGCTCGCACTGCATCCGCATGCGGTCATTACATTGATGCGCGTTTCCCGGAATTGGAGGCCGCCCACCGGGGTGGCCTAATGTCTTCTCGCACTGGATTGGGGATCGGTCGCAGGTAAGTCCGCAAGTTCCGTATGTTCTGCGGCCAGCCGCATCAGCGCCGCTGCGGTGTCAGTATCCCGGGTTGTCTGGGCAAGCTTGATGAGTGCCGCCGCTTGGCGACGGTGATATTCCGAATCTTGCATGGCGTCCCCCGAACCCGACGGTACTAGAGTACGGTCAGAGCAACGCCGCAATGCAGTCGGGGAACATGCTTGATATGCAAATTCGGCAAGTCTGTTCATATTCAAAGGGGCTAGCCTTCGTTCTCAAAAGGGACCAGCCAGGATCGAGCGGCCAGTGCCATCTCCCGGTGCTGGCCGAATCACGACAGGCGGAATTTGACGGCGGGGTTGAACGCGAGGATCGCCGCCGCCGTCGTTGTCGGCAGCGGATCAGAACATCGTGTTGTTGTTCGCAGCCGTCGCCGGGATCGGCTGGATGAGATCCCAGTGCTCGACCACCTTGCCGTTTTCCGACCGGTAAATGTCAACGACGGCTTCGCCGCCCGGATTGTCCGACAGTCCGTGCCAATGGCTGTGGAGGATGACGTAATCCCCGTCCGCGAAGACGCGCTTGATCTCGCCATGCGCGTTCGGACGATTGGCCATCAGCTGAGCGATGAACTTGCGGAGCCCTTCCATGCCATCGCCGATGAGAGGATTGTGCTGGCGGTAGACGGCTCCGGCATAGATGCGGAACGCGTTCTCGACGTCGCCTTCAAAGACCGCCTTCTTGTGGAAGGCCACCGTGTTGGCCTTGTTCGTTTCGGACATGGTCCTTCCTTTCAGGGCGGACTTAACCGACATTCCCCGGATCGGACGATGGTCGGCTTGCGGGTTGGCCGTTTAGAATTGGACGAATTGTGGACGTTTCTATTTCATGCGCTTTAGCCAATCCACCTCATCGTAGGCCGCTCTCTCTGCGTCTTCGGGTGTTTCGTAAAGCCCGGAGCCGATGGAGGGTGCCCAATAGGTTTCACCGTCTTCGTTAAACTCTGCTTCGCCCGCGTATCGGAACAGAGCGTCATCGCGTGCGATTATGTAAATCCGGGCTTTTCCATCCGGGCGCTCAATAGTTTTGATCCTGATCTCTTTGGCCATCGCGACGGGGATATTAGAGCAGTCTTAAAAGGGGCCACCCCTCAATTCAAACGGGCCAGCCGGGATTGAAAGGGCTAGTATCGTGGGCGACGAGAACCCGAACATCATTTCTGCTGGCGAGTCCGTCGTTGGAACGCTCGTCGCCCGTGGAATCATCAAGCCAGAGGAGGCCGAACGCGCTATCAAGATAATTGAAGAAGAGCTTGGAGCTTGGCTGGCAATAAAACATTGGAACGAGCGAAATTAGGACACTCAGAAAATCGAATTAGGACAATTGGCTCGGAATTAGGAGAGCACCTACGGTACTGTCCTAAGTGGAGGGAAAATCCGCATAGTATCCTAGGAGCTTGGAGCAAGTGTCCTAAGTGGCTGAATTATTCTGGAGGCGGTACCCGCGCCCCAATCCGGATAAGGATGATGTCCGGAGCTTCGTTAGGGTTGTTCATATTGTCTCTGTTGACGGCTACGACGGTTTTGTCGGCGTGTATTGCATTGCCTAAAGCCAGCACCGCCGGAAGCATTGCGGCCTCGTTCGTTGGATTGAAAAGGATTTCCACGCCCGGCGCTGCCGCAATGGGAATACCAGCGGGGTGGACGCCAACGGCCGGTTGGCCTGGCGGCATGGGTATGTACGTCCATCCCGCTTGTTCCAGCGCTGAATATAAAGATTCCCAAAAGGCTATGCCATCATCGGCCGCTTGGGAGACCGCGGCGTTCGCGTTGTCGATTGTTTCCGTCATAGGGAGCCTATCATAGTTACCCGGCCTGACGGCTATTGTTCTTCAAAGAACACGTCGTCCGGCTTCCAGCCGTGATCTCTGTTGCAGTACGGGCAGCGGATGAATTTTAGTTCGTTTGGCATCCTTAGCTTTTCGTCGTGACTCACGTCTATTCCGATAGGAAGTGATCTTTCTGTTGTGGCACACATCAATTGGAGCATCGGCATGTGTTTGAGCCTTTAGCGCATTGACTTGAGTAGGCGCCACCGACTTTCGCCGGGCAGCCGAGCTTCCCAGAACGTCCAGCCGTTCACGCTGGTGCCGGTAACAACATGGGCGGCTTCTGACGGACTGTTCATCGTCGTTCCGCCCTGGATCCACTGGCCGTCATCAATTCGAGCCGTGTGGATGTCGCCTTTGTAATTGGCGCGCAGTTCTGTGCCGTGCGGGATGGTGACTCCTTTGTTAGTCCAGCCTTTCTTTGCTGGTTCTGCTGAGGCCGTGGCTCCTAATCGGGGAAGTTTGAGTAAATCGCGGACCACATCGTCGTATGTCACCGTTTCGTCCTCGCGGCGAAGCGTGAGGTGCTTGTAGGTGTCGAATGAAATCTCAACCACTGGCATACCCCTTCTCCTTTTAAAGCACTCTGGCGCTTTCCATACTATAGCGCTTATAGCTCTGAGTTGCAAGGCCGGAGTCAAAAGAGGGCCACGTCAAAATTCAAAAGGGGGTCAGCCGGGATGGAAAGGGCCAGTACCCAGATATGAGGGAATCGCCTTGACCGAGCTTTGGCCCCCAACCCAATTCTACATTGACTCGAGGCTTATCCCCACTTCCACCCACGAGGTCGTGCGAGCGCTCCACCACGCCTTTCGACGCCTCCCCGTGGTGGAGACCCCAACGCCAGAAGATTGAAAGACCCACGACAAACCCTCCTTGACGGAGGGCGATCACAACTCGCAATAAGTGCAGCGTCGGCCTGTCGGTCTCTGACTATGTTGCGCTGCACACTATGTCAAGTATATAATCGCCTAAATTTGTCGTGTGTGCATCGCACAATTTCCTTGCTGCATTGCGGCAAAAGCACGATAATGGCTGCCGGCACAGGGAAAAAGAACACGGGTGCGAACATGAGCGACGAGTGGGTGACAAAAGACGGCCGCCGCCGGGTGCGACGGGATCCGCCGACGGTCGAGGAAGCTGTAGTCGCGGCCCAGGGGCTCACCGACGACCTCAAGGAGCAGATTGAGATCGTGGCGTCGTTGATGGAAGTCCCCCGCGATCAGGCACGAGGCGTTGTGCTGCGTATGGGACAGCGCAAAGACGTGGACCGCGTGACCGTGACCGGACGGGTTGGTGCGCCTCGCGCGGTTGTCGTCGAACGCCGCACGTCTCGTTTTGCAGGCTTGCAGCGCCGGTCGGCGGCGGCTCGCTAGCGGCTAATCCCGCTGGCGGCACCTACAAATAGCGGCGATCGCCGGGATCGGAGATCGCGTGGCTCGTTACCAGACGGTGCCAGATAAAGAGGACAAGGAGCGCGCCGACCACAGCGCCGATGAGGCCGGCGCCCTGATTCGGGCCGTACCAGCCGATCATCTGGCCAATGAAGGTCGCGACGAACGCGCCGGCGATGCCGAGCAGCGTGGTGAGGATAAAACCCGCTGGATTGTTCGGGCCCGGCGCCAGAAAACGGGCAACAATGCCGGCGACGAAACCGATGATAATGATCCAGAGAATATGCATGGTGGCCTCCGTGCGGTGCGGCGATTGACTTCAGATAGGTGCGCCGGTTCCGAGATGAAACAGCGCCGGCAGCAGTAACAGCTGGTGGCATGCAGAA
This sequence comes from uncultured Alphaproteobacteria bacterium, assembly GCA_963844545.1. Classification (GTDB taxonomy): domain Bacteria; phylum Pseudomonadota; class Alphaproteobacteria; order Rhizobiales; family Xanthobacteraceae; genus BOG-931. The sequence goes on from CAWJOX010000008.1 coordinate 265,579, forward strand.
AACCGGGCGCGGCCCCGACCGGGACGTATTAGGAAAGCTCAGCGATGCAGACTATACTTGGCTTAAGCTTGCCAAGCGCTGCTGGCGGAGCATCGACCATGACCAACACCAAGACCCTGGTGAAGCCGCGCACCAAGGTGCGCACCAAGACGCAACGGCCGCCACTCTACAAAGTGATTCTGCTCAACGATGACTACACGCCGCGCGAATTCGTGGTGCAGGTGCTCAAGGCCGTCTTCCGCATGAACGAGGATCAAGCCTATCGGGTGATGATGACGGCGCACCAAAAGGGTGCCTGTGTCATCGCCGTCTACGTGCGGGACGTCGCCGAGACCAAGGCCAAGGAAGCCACGGATTTGGGCAAGCAGAACGGCTTTCCGCTGTTCTTCACCACGGAGCCCGAGGAGTAGCTGGTACGGGTCGCGCCGACTAATATCCTTTACAGGCGCTCCTGCTATCGCGCGATCGGCAGTGCATAGACCGGCTCGGCCAGCGCGGTGGCCGTTGCAGCCATGCGCGTCGGGTCAACTTTATAGGCAAATGCAAAAGCGCCGACCGCCATGCCGGCGAGAAACGCCGCGACCAGCGCCAAAATCAGCGTGCCGTCGCTTCGGGGATTAGGACTAAAGCGCCGCAATTGCTTGTCCAAAAGTTCCCGGTCACGTCGGTCCGTTTCGCGGTCCATTTTGAGATCTCGTTTGCGAGAGAACTGCGCCGATAAACCCGCAGGCAACGGCGCTGTTCCATTTCGCGACGGTTTTTTTGACTTGGTTCCACACTATTTCGTGTGACCAAAAGTTCACGGAACGGCCGGTGTTTGCGGCCGTTGATCCGGTAACTGTGGGGCGGAACATCCATCAGGAGAAACCCAATGCGACTTTCAGTTCTCGCCGCCGGCACGGCGTTATTGTTGTGCCCGTCGGTGGCAATGGCTCAGACCAATACGCCCGCAACGCAACCTAACGCGACACCATCAACCACCGCGCCGCATACCGCGGACCAGAACGCCAACGCCACGAACGCCAAAAGTTCGCTGCGCATGCAGGTGCGCGACATGATGCAGAAGGCCGGGTTTAGCGACATCCATATGATGACAGGATCGCTTCTGATCCGCGCCAAGGACAAGGACGGCAACCCCGTGGTCATGAATGTGAGCCCTGACTCCTTAACCGAAGTTGCGGAGGTCGGGTCGGCGACCGGTACCAACAATTCGGCCACCGCCATGAGTACGCCGTCAACTTCCGAGTTCGTGACCATTCCCGATAGGGACGAGTTGAGCTCGAATCTGATTGGCCTTGATGTCTACAACAACGCCAACAAGAACGTCGGCCAGATCAAAGACATCGCCATGGGACCGCATGGCCGCACGCGGGCCTACATCGTGTCGGTCGGCGGCTTTCTTGGTGTCGGCGAGCACTATGTCGCGGTCAATCCGTCGAACATCAAGGTGAGCTACAACAGTTCCGAGAAGAAATGGCACGCCAGCATGGACGCCAGCACCAGCCAACTCAAAGGCGCGCCGGAGTTCAAGTACAACGGTCGCTGGAACGCCAGTAAATCGTAACCGGTTTTTTGCCTGGCTTTGCCGTGCGGCTGCCTGCGCCCTGCTTATGGGGCGCGGGCAGACCGCCTTTTTACTCAGATCAGATCTGCACCCAGCGTCGCATCAGCAATTTGTGAGGTGCGCGCGCCCGACGCGGCGGCTACACCGCCCGCGGGGTTGAGAGGGGTGTCTGATGGTTGATTCCGAAATCGCGTCCACCAAATCCGCTGCGTCGCCTGCGAATTTCCTCGATCGCTTCGCGCCTTATGGGCTAAGCATTCTGCGCATCATGGCTGCGCTGCTGTTCATGGAGCACGGACTGGCGAAGTATTTTGGCTTTCCGGCCGCGACCATGCCGCCGCCGCCGCCGTTCGATCTGGAATGGTTCGCGGCGCTGATTGAATTTGGCGGCGGCGTGCTTTTGACGCTCGGCCTGTTTTCGCGGGCGGCGGCGTTCATCATGTCCGGCGAGATGGCGATCGGCTATTTCATGTTTCATGCGCCGCAGGGCTTTTATCCGTATCTCAATCACGGCGAAGCGGCGGTGCTGTATTGTTTTATCTTTCTGTATATCTTCCTCGCCGGTCCCGGCCCGTGGAGCCTGGACGCGCTGCTCTGGCGCGGCCGGTCGAACTTAAATAGAGCTGCGCACGGGCGCTGCCCGATGCGATGCGGCTAAGCGCCGGCGTGCTCAGCGAGGTGGAACACTATTCCAATCGCCGTCATGCCGATTGCCGCGGCGGCGATCGGCAGCAGGATTTGTACTGCCGCTTCCGTGCCGGTGAGCCGCCCGGCCCAGGTATCGAAATCCAGAGCCGCCCAATCGCGTAATGACCGCTGAGGAACGGTGTCCGGCGCGGCTTTAGTCTCGACCGTATCATTACCATGCCCGACGCGCGACAGGATGAGCGACAACGCAATGACGACGAAGATAAAGCCGCTGACAATGAACAGCAGGTAGTCGGTCACGCCGCCGCCAGCGAAACTCCACACCGCCAAGACGAACCAGAGCGCAAGCGCGATGAGCAGGGCGTAAACCCGCGGGTGCAGCCGGCTGGTGACACGTGCCGCGCGCCCGTCCCGCTCGATATATTATTCTCGATGGTCGGTTGTGTTCACGACAGCCGCCGAAGTCATCGGGTTAAGGGGCGGCTAGAGGCCACGTAAGTTCAACACGATGCTGTGCGGCCGGGTTCCGTGCCGCCAATGTCGCAGCGGTGCTATTCGCTCAACGTCGTGGTGAGCCAGACTCGCAGCTCGGCCGGCACGTCGGTACGGGCGGCAATGGCGGACGCGAGGTCTTTGTCGCCGCCGAGGCCCGTGATCACCCGGGCGAAGCCTCCTTCGGAGACCAGCGCATTCGGGTTGTCGATAATCTTCCGCTGCAGCGCTTTGTTGCCGCGCTTGAGCAGAATATCGGTGACCGCCGGGCTGAGCTGGGGCCGATCGGCGATTTTCGCCAGCAGACCTGGATCGACGCGGTCCTTATCGGCAATCTCGACGAGGTCCGCGTCCGGCAACGCCGTTGCCTGTTCCAGGATCGGACCGCAGACCGCCACGTCGCTGTGACGGGCGAGACGTCCAAGCACCCCGACCGGCGCATTGGCGACCGGCGCCAGCCGGCTGCTCACCTCGGCAAGCTGCAGCCGGTCCATTTTCTGGATCAGGCGGCCAATCACCTCGTCGAACACGGCGACTTGCTCGTTGCCGTAGAGGGCCGCGCCGCTGAGGAAAAGATCGACAATCCGGCGCAAAGCCGCTGCTGCGCCAGGAGTCCGGCTTTTCGGGAAGCGCGGAATCAAGCTCGGCGAGCACCGCCTGGGAGGTCAGAGCCATAACCCTTTATTCTAGGCGGATTTTGATGAACGCCGAGCTAACGCGGTTCTCGGCCATTTCTGGCCCTAAAGGAGGCGCTGGTCGATTTACGCGGAGCAGGAACGCTCGCCGTGTTGGAGTGCTGAAGTCGCCAACCGAAGGTCCGGAACCCGGCGCGTGGCCGCCGCCGGCGGCAATGACATTGCACCTTCGCACGCGTCCGGAGTATTTCTCGGATCGGCTGCCATCGGCCTCGATCGATGCCGGCGAACAGGTGCGCGGGGATGACGCTCATTCACGATTCCGAGGCCTGGCAAAGCAAGCTTGCTGCGCTTCCGGTCGAAAGCTACGAGGCCGGCGAAACCGTGTTTGCCGAGGGTACGAAAACCGGGCGGCTGTTGATTCTCAAAAGCGGCGCGGTCGGCATTTACAAGGGCGATATCGAGTTCGCCCAGGTGGCCGAAGCCGGCGCGGTATTCGGTGAACTCTCGGCGCTGCTCGATGCGCCGCACAGCGCGGACGTGCGCGCGCTGGAAACGTCGGAGTTTCATGTCGCCGACGCCGCGACATTGCTGAAAGACCCGACGGCGCTACTCTACATCACGGTGGTGCTGGCGCGGCGGATCGACGCCGCCAATCAGGGGCTACTGCAACTCAAGCGCCTGCTCGAGGCCGGCGAACCGACGGGCCTGATCGACGCGACCCTCGACAAGATCGAAGGGCTGCTGAGCGCGGTCGGCACCGGCTTCATCCGCGCCGGCGCCGGGGTTTCCGGCTATCCGTTTGCGTGAGCGCTTCTTCTCGTAATTCGTAGGATGGGTAGATCGAACGCGAAACCCATCATGCAAGCGGGACCTTTGTTTGATGGGTTTCGCAAGAGCTCTACCCATCCTACACACTACAGGTGGCCGCACAGGCAGGCGATGTTGATTGCGCAGGCGGTCAACAGGGCGACGACAAGCATCCTGTGCATCGCGGGCTCCGAGAATCGTGCGCGGAGCATGAACGAGACTCACGTCAGAGTCCCACAGTTTGTTTTTTCG
>CAWJOX010000009.1:0-86856 GCA_963844545.1 uncultured Alphaproteobacteria bacterium
GATAGGCGAGATTGTAGGCCCAATCGCGATAGAAATTGGTGTTGAGCCAATCCATCATCTCGTTGACTTTGGCGCGCTGCTTCAAATCCTTCGGATAAGCCGGCGAGCCGATCTTGTCGGCGAGGTATTTGAGGATCGCCGAGCTTTCGGTCAGGCTTGCAGGTCGCCGTCCTCGATCATCGGGACGAGCGTTGTTCGGGTTCAGCGTCCGTGTAGGGCGGCTTCGATAGTGCTCGCCCGTGAACAGGTTGATCGTCTCCTCGTCGATCGGAATCTTGTTCTCGGCGATGAAAGTTGCACCGGTCGGCTCATCATCGACATCGGATGCATGAAGAGCTTCATGGCTACCCCCTCACCAACACGTACATCCATCTGCAAGGCTTATAGAGCATCTTTGCGACAGCGAAATCTGAATAGAATTGTCCATCACAAATGGATGAAGGACATACGTGTTGGGCAGGGTGGGCCAACCGGCATGGCGGCGCGGAGCTTCTCCGAATGGGCCGCTGGTTCCTTCAGCGTCGCGACTTTGTCTTTGCAGCCGCGTCGGCGATGAAACGCGGGAGTGCGAACGTGGTGCCGTGGACTCCGGCGTCCAGTATTTCGTCGCAAAGCCGCCGGCTTTGCGGTAGCGTTCGGTGAGGGTCGCGACGGGCGTCCGTCGCAGGCGCCGTCGTCGGTCGCCAAGCCCATGGCCATATGGCCGCCGACGTAAGTGGGAATCGCGGCGATGTAGCAATGGCGTCCTTAAACAGCCGGTGGAATTTTCCGATGCTCGACGCAGTCCGCGCGGTTGCAACATCGGCACCCCGTTCTGTGTCACCATCAGGCCACCCTTGTTCATGCAACTTGCAGGCGCGGTAGAATTTCTGGCTGAATAGGATTTTGCCTGGGCCCTGAGGGTCGGTGGAGTCGACGATGATACGTCGAAGCGCCGTTCGGTTCGCGCGACGTATTTCGCCGTCGTCGATTACGCTCTCGAAGCGCCGGTCGGCAAATGGCGGCTTGGTGATTTCCGGGAAATGCTCCTTGGACAATTCGACCACCTTGGCGTCGATTTCGACTTGGGTGACGCGCGTGATCGCCTTGTGCTTGAGGACCTCTTCGGCAATACCGCAATCGCCGCCGCCGATGATGAGTACTTCGTGCGCCTTGCCGTGAGCAAACAGCGGCACGTGCGACATCATCTCCTGATAGATGAATTCGTCTTTTGCCGAAATCTGGGTCGCGCCGTCGATCATCAGCATCTTGCCGAAGAACGGCTGCTCGAACAGCACCAGATGCTGGTGCTCGGGTCTGGGTCTCGTAAAGGAGCTTGTCGACACGATAGCTGATGCGAAGGCCGAGGTCGTCGAATAGCGTCTCGGCGATCCAGCGCTTTTCGGCCATGACACCTCCGCAGCTCAGTGAGTGAAAGAAAAACGGCCGGGAACCGGCCCGGCCGTCAAGCCCGTACAGGGTAAGCCTGGCCTAAGCGTCTTGCCCGCGCAAAATCTCATTCACGCCGATATGCTTTGCGGAAAACGCCTCGCGCAACACCGGAATACATGCGTCGGGATCCGCGGAGCCGCACATGAAAACATCGAGCGCGGCATAGCCCGCGTCCGGCCAAGTGTGGATAGAGATGTGGCTTTCCGCCAGCACTGCCACACCGGATACGCCATTGGGCTGAAAATGATGCACATGGATGTGCAACAGCGTCGCCCGCGCCGCTTCGACGCAGCGCCGCAGCGTCGCCTCGATGTGGCCGATATCATCCAGCCGCTTGGCGTCGTGCAGATCAACGATCAGATGCACGCCGGCGCAGCGCACGCCATTGCGAACGGCAAAGTGGCCGACGCCGTCTCCAACCAGCGTTGGGGGCGGCGCCACCTTCAGTTTAATCTTGCTGCCGTTTGTTCGGGCGGTGCCTGGGATCCCCAAGCCCTTCCCCGATCGCAAGAGGGCGTTCCGGCTCATGCCGTCCTCCCCAACCAGAGGTGAGAACCCGAGATGCCGGCGAGCCGGCGCCACGGAAGTGAAAGCCGCTCGATCGCGTCCACGCGGGCCGGTGAGCAGCGGCGGAATCCCCAAATAAATGCAAACCCCTCGGAGTCAAGCAAATTTTGCCAAAAACTCCGTAGGTTTTGATCGTACAACGATCAGCAAAGTTTGAAGTTTCGGGAGCGCGTGTTTTGAGTTTGGGGCAACGCCGCGCACCTAGCCGGTGACGGCGACCGCGGGAGGGACCATCGGCTGCGCCGGCTTTTTCACGCGGGTGCGAAAGAAGCCGAGCACGCGGCGGGCAGTGTCGGGCTGTAGATGGTTGAAGCTTACGAGCGCGTTGTCGAGGTCTTTCGCCGACATACCGCGATCGGCTGCGCGCAACAGCAAGATCGCTTTCGTGGTGGTCGACGACAGCCCGGCGACCTTGGCGAGGATCAGCACGATCTCAGCGCCCGGATCCAGCAGCGCCCGTTCGACGACGTCGATTGGCGTATCGCACAAGATCGAAAGCGCGATCGCGGTCTCCTCGAACTTTCGGTCGCGCGCATATTGGTAGATTTCGGCTTCGCCGATACGGCGGATACGATTGAGCCGCTCCACGGCTGCCTGCGCCGCGGCAAAGTCCGGAGATGCATTGCGAGCATCGTTACGAATGCCGCCGACGACCTCGGCGACCACGCCGTCGATGGCGGTGCCGGCCTGCGGGTTCTCGGCGGCCAGCCGCGCGCGCACCGCGCCCGAGGCCTTTTCCAGCAATACGAGAAAATGCGTACGGGGAATGTCGCTGCGCATACCGACGATGGTCGCAAGATCGTCGTCGCCGGCCGAGCGCTTTACCAGCATGCGAAAACCGGCGTCGGAAAACCGGGCGCCGGCGTTCTTGACCACCGCATGGACGACCTCACGGTCGCCGCGTTCGACCAGCACGTCCGTGACGGCTTCGCTCAAAATTCGGCGCTGCGAAATGGCGAACAGGTGCTGCTGGCTTTTGGTGTTGGCGTTGGCGAGCAGCGCGGGATCTTCGAGCCGTTCCGATTGTCTGAGGATGGGGCGCGCGACTTCGATGTCGTCGTCAAACGCCAGCATGTGAACTACGCTCGCAGGAGCGTTGGCGATCGGCGCCAGCCGGTTCGCGAGCTTGGCGCGCGCCTTGGCCTCAATCGTGCTCATGAGGCGCACCATCACGTCATCAAACACGCCGATCTGATCTTCCGAGTAACGCGGCGCGCCGCCAACGAACAGATCGGTGATGCGGGTCAGCATCTCGATCCGGCGCGTATTGGTGCCGGAGCTCAACGCGGCCTCGAGTTCGTCAATGAGGGGTAGACTACGCATCATGATGCTACGGGCACGGTCCCGCTGAAACAGCGAGGACAATGCCGCGATAAGGGTGAACAAAGGCTTGCGCCGAAAACACCCGCTGCCGACCGCAACGCATCAAGGGGACGGCAGGTGGCCTACCTTTGGTTGTGTAGCACCACTGAGGTCACGAATTTCGGGTCGTGGTCGCCGCTTCGCGCGTCCACGTCGTCAGTGTAACCCCGGCTGCAGCGTCAATATCCCGTGTGGTGCCGGGCTTAAGGCCGTGGGCCGCGAGTGCATCTTCAGGCGTCGGCTGTGTTCCGATCCTTGGAAACAGCGGTCGTCCACCCGGAATTTTGGCAAAGGCGGCGCGCGTGAGGTGGAAGGCGTCGTAGAGCGGCAAAAACATGCCGAAAACTTCAGTACCACCGATGATGGCGGCGGTACCGGCACCAACGTTGAGTTCGGCGAGCGCCTCCTGGAGCGTCGCCCCGGCCGGGTTCCACAACAGCGCATTGGGGTGCGATGGGTCCGGCGCCACGGATGCAATCCGCCGTGTCACGATCAGACGCTTGCGGCGAGCGGCGCGCGGTCCACCTTCATGTGAATGGCGGCCATGCACGACGACGGCAGCGTGGTCGAGCTCGGTCTGCAGGAACTTCTGGTCGGCGTCGTTGCGAATGCTGCCCGGGATCGCTCCATCGCCATCGGCAATCATGCCGTCGGCGGAGACAATGGCGTAGCCTTCAATTCGGTAAGGCCCAATCATCAGCCACGACGATAGCGGAGGCCATGCGGCAAGTCATTTGAGCAGCAGGCCGCAGCCTCCAAGCGCGGCCTTCTGGGTCCGGGCGCCTGGTTCGGAAGGGGCGGTCTAAAGCGCTAACGGCCGCCGGGACGTTGCAAGAGCGCCGCTAAACCGATATTTGGAATTCGAACAAGAGTTTGAAAAACGCCCAAAGGCGCCCAAGGCCATGACGCGACCGTCCGAAATCACGCGCGAGCGCATCCTCAAAGCCGCCGAGCGGCTGTTTGCCGAACGCGGCTACGACGCGACTAGCGTGCGCGCCATTGTCGCCAAGGCACGCGTGAACCAGGCCGCCATCAATTACCACTTTGCCGGCAAGGAAGGACTCTACGGCGAAGTGCTGCGGACGGCATTTCACGCCCTTACGGAAGACCAGCTCGGGCATGCCGAAGAAGCCAAAGCAATGTCCCGCGAGGCGGCGCTCGGCGCATTTGTTCGCCGCCAGCTGCAACCGATTACGGCGCGCGACGAGGTCAGCCGTTACATGCGGATTTTCAACTGGGAAACGGCGCGTCCGACCGCGGTCTTTCGCAAGCTTATGCGCGAGGAAGCGGCTCCGTTCATGGGGCTGGCGATCGATCTGGTGCGCCGCTTTATGCCCGAAGCCGACCAGCGCACGCTGGTCCTCGCCGCCGTCTGGCTGATCGGTCAATGCGGCGTATTCATCCGCAATCGCGAGCAGCTTGCCGAGCTTCCGATCGCAGTTTCGCTCGACAAATCAGCGGTCAAGCAACTTGCTGAACTCGTCAGCGGTTGGGCGATCGGCGGCTTGGGACGGCTGGCGTAGAGGCCGTTTGGCGTTTTAAAATCGCGTGGTGCCGCAAAAAATCCTTTTTCCGGGCCCTCCGCCGCCTATAACGCATGTTTGAAATTCAACCGCTCGTTTGAAAAATACCGGTCTCGGGAGATCAGTCTGATGCGCTACGAAATGCCGTTGCTAAAGCGCCTTCTGACCAAGGTCGTCCATGACGTTCTGCCGGCGGCGCTGGCAAGCATCATCGGCGGCTTCCTTTTTACCCATCTGCAGTTGGGTTGGGGGCAGGAGCGGGTTGCTGCGCCGGCCGCTCCCGCCTCCGCGGAGATGATGCAGCTTCTCCGCGACGAGCACGGCCTGATTGTGAGCTTCGTCCAGGCGCGCATTGCCGACGAAAAGAAGCAGCTGACGGCGAATACAAACGCCGGAGACAGTGCGGCTGAGCTGCAGCCGGGAGCAGGCACCGCCGGTTTGCGGCCGTCCGCGGTCGCGATAGCTGCGGCTAAAGCGCATGGCAGGCATCCGCTCATTGGCGCAGCGCTTCCACTGCTTCTGATCGCGCGCGTGCAGCAGCACGAAGAACATAAATCGGCCGTGCAAGACCATTCGCTGCTCGCCAAGACGATCGGGATCAAAGATCACGTCGTCGCCGTCACCCAACGGGTCGTTTCGGCGATCGGCGGGATCCCGACGTGGATCGGCGCGATTGGCGACCGGATCGGCGGCGAGGATCCCAGTCCGCGTCCGCCGGCCAACTTGGTTAGCGCGTCTTAAGCGTTTACAGCGCGGGCGAACTGCCGACGAATTACGGTGGAATTTGGCGGCCGAAGCCGGTGAACCGCCGATCACCTTGCCGCGACATACAGGAACCGACTTCGTTTCGGTGCGTTCCCACATCGGCGGCGGCTGGGCAGGGAAGCGGTTAGCTTGCCTCGGAGGTCCAGATGCGTTTTGCCGATAACTTTAATCCGGAATGGGGGTATCTCGCCCCGGCACCCAGCTTTATCCGCACGGCACGAGTAGCCCTGGTGGCGGCTGCAATTGGCGCAACTTCGGGTGCCGCGGTCGTACTTACATTGATCGATTATCCGGCCGCCGAAGAAACCTCGGTTGCGGCGCGCACGTTGGTGCAGCGGGGCAACTCGGCATTTGTCGTTGATCCTGCGGTGGCACAGCTGCAAGCGCCACACGAAGTCGGCATCGTGACCGATCACCGGGGAGGGCCTCCTTTACCGGACCTTGCGGCTTCCGACGCGGGCCCTCGTTCCAGTCCTCAAAATCTGGCTAAGCTTTCGGCACTAGCCGAGGCGGCGGTCGCGTCGACGCCACCCGCCAATGTTCCTGTCGTAACTGCCGATGCAGTGCCAGCGCGGAAGAAAGCTGCCAAGAAACAGCCGCAACGGCAGCAGCGTCTCACCTGGCGCGCCCCGCGCGAGCAAGTTTATGGCGCCGCGCGTGAACGGGCTTATGGCAGCGCGAGAACGCCGTTAGCGTTTCTACCCAACGGCGCGTCCTGGATGCGCGGCCAGGATTTCGGCCCATTCCAGGCACGGGGTGATTTCTAGCCGCTTGAGCTCTACTGCCGCATAGACGCCGGCGCCGTGTAACAGGCGCCAGGACAGCGTCATCGTCAGCTGTCATTTCAGACCGCCGTTAGCGACAAGCACCTTGGATGATGGCGCGATCGAGCATAGCCCGCGCAACCTCGTGGTCCGGTAGGCCGATGGCAAGTTTGGTCCAGCCGATGCCCCACGGCGTACCGGCGCTGTCCCACCAGATCCGGCAAAAGCCGTCACCAAATTGAACCACGGCGTAGTCTGCCCGAGCGGGCGAAGCGGCGGTCAGAGCTACCGCCAACAAGCCGACTGCGAATGCCAATTGTTTCATGATGCGCTCCCTGGCTGACAGGCAACCACGGCAGCCTGCGGTATGTTCCAGGCGACAGATCACCGCGTCTCAGTGGAACGCAAAACCAATCCGCCCGCAACTTCCGTGGCGGGCGGCAAAAGCGGCGACTGACCGAAAGCTTGGTTAGGACCAGCTCTTGCACTTCTTGTGCTTCATAGCCCGAGCGCCTTTTTTAGCGGCGGCTTCCTTGGTCTTCACGGGCTTGCCGACCCACCACCAATCCTTGCCCTTCATCCCCATGGGGGCCATCTTGGTGTCACTCCAAACTCGGCAAGCACCATCCTTGTATTTGATCACAGCGAAATCAGCGCGAGCTGCGGTCGAAGCGGCAAAACCAAACGCCAAGATGGCAACTCCAAAAGCCAAACGTTTCATCGTCCCCTCCCTTGTGGCAACCGGCGACGTTGGGTAGTACGGAACCCGATCTTTACACAAGTGCACACCGGCCTTCGCGCGCGACTTATGCGCGACTATGGCCGGCAAACAACACGGAGGAGTCCATGCCGGAAATCGTCGTCTATCTCATTGAGGGCCGCTCGATGGATGAGAAGCGTGGCCTCGTCAAAGACGTCACCGCCGCCGTCGTAAAGAATATCGGCGTGCCGCCGGAAGCGGTTGTGATCTCATTGGTCGAACAGCCGAAGACCACAAAGGGCAAGGGCGGTGTCCTATTTAGTGACATGCCCCCCCGTTAGCGCCTCAGCACAGCGGCAACGCTAGCCACACGGCACTTCGTGCGTGTGGCCCTAGCTCAAGACGCCATCGGTTCAACTCCTGAGGCGTCGTAAATTTGGGCACTTATATACTTGACATAGTAGCCGGTCCGTGACAGGATGGCGGCAGATGAAGGGATTTGTCGCCATGTCTGTCGATTTCACGAATCCGATCTTCTGCGATGAGGATAAGGCCCGAGAGCACCTTGAAGGGCTCCGCTGGCCGGATGGCGCGTTCTGTCCGCATTGCGGCTCCGTCAATGTCCACAGGCTAGAGGGCAAATCCCACCGTGCCGGGCTGTTCCAATGCAACGATTGCGCGCAAGCCTTCACGGTCACGGTCGGCACGACGATGGAACGCAGCCATATCCCGCTGCGCAAATGGGTACTGGCCTTCTACCTGATGAACGCCAGCAAGAAGGGCGTGAGCGCGCACCAGCTTCATCGGATGCTTGGCATTACGTACAAGTCGGCTTGGTTCATGGCTCACCGCGTTCGCGAGGCCATGAAGGTCACCAATCCGTCGCCGCTCGGCGGGGAGGGCAAGATTGTCGAGGTTGACGAAACGGTCGTCGGCGGCAAGTCAAAGAACCGCGCCTATGCTAAGAAGGTGCCGACTAAGCAAGTCGTCGTTTCGCTTGTGGAGCGCGGCGGGGCCGTTCGCTCATTCCACGCAGGCGAAGGCAAGCGAGTTACTTCCAAGACGCTGCGCCCGCTGATCATCAAAACTGCGTCGCGCAAGTCGCGGCTAATGACTGATGAAGATAAAAACTATGTTCGTGTTGGCGAGGAATTTGCGAGCCATGAAACGGTCAACCATTGGAAAAACGAATACGCTCGCGGCGACGCCTACACGAACACGGTCGAAGGATTCTTTTCGATCTTCAAGCGTGGCGTAATCGGCGTTTATCACCACGTCTCAAAAGCCCATTTGACGCGGTATCTCGCCGAATTTGATTTCAGATATTCAAACCGCGCCAAGCTTGGCGTGAGCGATGGAGAACGGGCGGCGCGCGCCATTAAGGGCGCGGAGGGCAAGCGTCTCACGTACCGGCCTGCTAACTAAGCCGCAAACTATCAAACAGCAGGCGAGGCGGTTTTCGCGCTGGCGAAAACGATTCGGAACAAAAAGCAAATCATCCTAAAATAGACGCGCCGTGGTGGTGGGCACCACGGCGCGAGAAGCAACCGCCAGCACCGGCGGCTTGTGATCACAAATCCTGTATTTCGCGTTTCGCGATTCAGGTCAAGCGCTGCTGGCTATGGAGACGCTCCAATGCACAGCGCTATTCTGACTGTAGAAATGCCATCCGGGAATTACGATCAGACTTGGCTCGCGTTTTCCGCCGCGATTGCAAAAACACAAGGAAATCGAGCAACACGGCAGTTAGGCCCGAATGTCTGGCAAGTAAACTTTCAAGAATCTCCCGTCGCATTAGCTCAGCTTGTCGTCGCCTGCGATCAATTTCATTTGCCTTATGAAATACTACCCCTCGATAGTGCTCCCGTGTGGATACGGGGAGCATTGCTAGCAATCGATAAGGCCGGAGAGGATCGAGCATCTGAAGGCACCGAAGAAGATTGACTGTCAGGTCAAGATTGATCCCCGCAGCGCCACAGGCGCGCAACGCACCGCTATGGAGAAAGCGTCATGGCCGCGAGCGAAGAGGATATTGAGCTTGAGGCGCGGGTCGTCGCCATTTAACGCTTAGACGCTGATTTAGCGCGATGCTTCGGACTCGCCTTCTTTTTCTCGATAGGCTTATGGGGCTTGGGTGGCGTGCTGAGTGCTACGCGGAGCGCCGCGGTGGCACGGCGTGCGGTTTCGTCTTTCGTGTATTCCTCATTTTTGGTCGTTGGCTTTTTGTCCATGTCAAAGCCCGCTGGAAAATGTGTTTGGTGCGGACGAACGGGACTTACAAAAGGTCACGTTTGGGCCGATTGGCTAGACCGGTTGATGAATTTTCCCGAAAATCATGGGCACTTTCAGACGCGCGACGCTTTTTCCCGCACCGACGAGTTTGCCCCAATACCACAAACGCAAACTCAAAAACAGGGGAGCGCTTTATCGCGAAAACCAAGGAATACGTGCGGAGCTTGCAATAGCGGATGGATGAGCAGAATTGAAAATGCTGTCACCCCCATAGCTATCCCGCTCATCTTAGGCAAACCGTGCTTGATCGATACGATTGGCCGTTGGCAACTGGCTTCGGTTTTATGTCTGATATCGATGCGCGTGGCGTTCCTCACTAAATCACCATTCGTTCTGCCGGTCGAAGATCGCGAATGGATGATGGAAAAAGCGGAACCTCCGCCGCATTGGAAAATCTGGATCACTCGCATCGTTGAGCCGCCACTAGATGAGCACTGGACTTTATTTTCAGCGGTTGCTCTTCCTCCATCTCACAAAGTTAGTTCGGATATTCGGATACTCAATGCACGACCATTGTCATCGGCCAATTTTGCGCGCACGTCCTGAGGACGGGTGTTTGGCTCGGCTTTCGCAGATATGGGTACTGGCCCCTTTAGCCCCAAAAGGGACCAGCCTCAGATTTGAAAAGGGGCCAAGTCGGTTTTAGCGAGCGATTATTTGGATGCCGAGGCGGCATCGATCAAGTCGCCAAGCGACCACACGCGGTCTGTGATCCCAAGTTGCACGGCCGGCGAAGTCCGCAGGCTTTCGTGAACTCGGCACAGATTGTAGTGAGCGACATAAAGACTCACGGCCGCACAGTGATTGTCCAGCTTTTTGCTGAAAGCGTTTGTCAGCCGTGTAAAACGGCGCGAGGCCATGCGCAGCGAAAGATTGCTGCGCTCGACATACGACGTGCTGATTTCCGCCGGCACGCCGCGCACCGCTTCCCTCGCCACTGCGATGACTGCGGCAGGCGAGTAGCGATGCTGCGCTTGCTCGAAATTGATTAAGTGGGTGACGCTGAATGCGAAACGTTTCCTGAAGGCCGAACTGGCGCGGGCCGATGTCGGATATCGCGAACTGGCCGAACGGCTGGAAAAGCATGGACTGAAAGAGACAGAAGCGAGCATTGCGAATAAGATCAGCCGGGGGACGTTCTCGGCAACATTCTTGCTTGCATCGCTCAAGGCGATTGAGGCTGATGTCGTCCGGTTAGAAACCGTTTGACGATCTGCGGATGCTGATAAAGCTATGATTTCGCTTCCCTGATATTTTTCTGGGTGCGCTGCTCGCGAGCACGATCTTCGTTCTGGGAGCAATGTTTTGGTCACCGCAAAATTCGCCCAGTCAGCCAGGCGGTTCCGCTAAAACAAACAATCCCGATAATCAGCAAAAACAACAGGAAGGATGGTGGGAGCGTGCGAGAGACCCGATTGCCGTTTTTACCTTCTGTTTGGTTGCTGTTGGCGCGATTCAGGTTGGTTTTTTCTATCGGCAACTGGACCTTATCCGCAGAAGCCTCGCTCCCGCCGAAAAAGCCGCTAAGGCTGCGGAAGACGCCGCCAAAGCGGCTAGCGCCAATGCGCAAGCCGTCATCGATGCGGAGCGTGCTCATCTTTATGTTGTCATTAAAAACGTAACCATTGAAGGCATTTTTTTGAGCGCTCAAGCATATGACAAGATGCCAGATATCACCAAAATGGCCGGTCCCAGAATCCAATATGTCCTGAGAAACTACGGCAAAACGCCCGCCATCCTGCAACATGTGTGGCACGGAATCAGTATTCAGGCAGTTCCTGGTGAAATGCGAACATTGGCTGCTGCAGAAGGAGCCTTGCAAATCGTCGGGGTCAATATTGATACCCCGGAAGAAACGGTCGTTTACAGCGAACCATTTACCTTCGGCGATGCAAGGGCTCTCGTTACGGAAGACAAAGTTTTGCATTTCTTCGGAGAGGCTGAGTATTCGGATGCCTTCGGCGGCCACATTAAACTCCAGTGGGAGTTCATTGCCGATCGCGGGACGCTGCGCCAAATACAGCATAAAGAAACTCGACAGACCGAAAAGTAGTGCAATCGCTCCACGACGCCATTTAGGACACTTCCTCCCGCCACTTAGGACACTGGCCCCGGAGTTAGGACAGTACCCCCACCCCGCATATATCCCCTCTAGACAGTTAGAACAAAAGGTGTTATAGAATAGTCCATTCTTCCTATTGGAGTTTGGCTATGGCTATCAAAGGCCCGACAGTTAAAGCGTTTAACAAGCGGTTCCCGACGATGACGTCTGTCTTACCACCTTATGCGGGTCCGGTTCGGCGAGCGGCTGACCTGCTTTAAATGCGAAAAGCAGGCGACCTATTACCGGGTCAAGGAGCGGCGCTGCTTTACGTGCGAGCATTGCGGCTATCAGGTCTACCCGACTGCCGGGACGCCATTTGAGAGCACCAGGACGCCGCTGCGGGACTGGTTTTTCGTGATGTTCCTGTTCGACGACTTCTCGGAACGGTGTGGCCGCTAAGGAAGTCCAGCGACAGCTTGGCGTGACCTACAAAACCGCTTGGCGGATGTGCAACCTAATCCGCAAGTACATGGGCTACGTTGACGGCGACTATCCGCTGGGCGGTCCCGGCAAGACGGTCGAAATTGACGAGACTTTTATCGGCTGTCAATCGGCGTTGGAACGGGCCCCCAGATCGGCGTCCAAAAGGGACCCCTTCGTTTTGCGTTTTAGACGATTAGCGCTCGCGCCGTCGGAGCTGGTCGGGGTTGCGGAGACGGCGCGAGCGCGGGTTGTCGTGTGATCGTCGGCCCGACTCTTGAAGCGCCAACTGTCATTGCCGGTCTCGATGATGTCGCAGTGGTGGGTCAGCCGATCGAGCAGCGCGGTCGTCATCTTGGGATCGCTGAAGACGCTCGGCCATTCGCCGAATGCGAGGTTGGTGGTGACGATGATTGAGGTGCGCTCGTAGAGCCGACTGACGAGATGGAATAGGAGCTGTCCTCCGGATTGAGCGAACGGCAGATAACCGAGCTCATCGAGAATGATGAAGTCCATTCGCGTGAGTTGATCAGCGATCCGACCTTGCCTTCCGTTACGGGTCTCGATCTCGAGCCGGTTGACGAGGTCGACCACGTTGTAGAACCGGCCGCGAGAGCCGGAACGGATGCAGCTTCTGGCGATAGCAATGGCTAAGTGGGTCTTGCCGGTGCCGGTTCCGCCGACCAGCACTGCGTTGCGCTGCTGGGCGATGAACTCGCCGCCGGCGAGGTCACGCACGAGTGTCTCGTTGATCGGCGTGCCGTCGAACTGGAAGTCGTCGAGGTCCTTGGCGAGCGGCAACTTGGCGATGGTGAGCTGGTACTTGATCGAGCGTGCCTGCTTCTCGTTGATCTCGGCGTTGAGCAGATCACCGACGATGCGCTGGGGCTCGTGCTGGCGTTTGACGGCCGTGGCCATGATCTCGTCGAAGGCGGCCTTCATGCCGTAAAGCTTGAGCTCGCCCATGAGATCGAAGAGTTGGGATCGTTCCATCAGTTGGTCCTCCTGAGGTTGTCGTAACGGGCACAATCAGCGATGGGGGCGTGTCGCAATGTCAGCGCGGCTGGTGTGAGGATGGTGGCTGGCGGATCAGGGTCACGTTGACGCGCAAGAATGTTGAGGACGACATCGGCCGAGTGGACGCTGTGGGCGATCGCTTCGGCGCATGCAGCCTCGACCGCCGGCAACCCGTCGGTGAGCACCGCGGTGAGGATGTCGACCATTTGCCGATTGCCGTCATCGACACTGGCGAGCTTGCGCCGCACGCGCTCCATCGACGCCGGCAGCACCCAGTCCTTGAAGGGCGCGCCGTTGCGCAGGGCCCCGGGCTTGCGAGCGAGCACGGGGACGTAATGCCAAGGATCGTAGATCGTCTCGCCACGGCCGAACGAGCGGGAATGCTCACCGACGATCCGGCCGTCCTGGCGGATCACGATGCGATCGGCATAGGCGTGGACCTCGACCGGACGCCCGACCGCGCTGGCGGCCACGGAGTATTTGTTGTTGTCGAAGCGCACCAGGCAAGTCTTCGATACTGACGCTGGCACCGAGTGGAAGCCGTCGAACCGACCCCTATAGGGAACGAGCTTCGGCCGTTCCGCCTCGAACGCCTCCCATATCGTCCGGTCTGTAAACTCTGGATGGTGATGCGCCTTGGCATGGGCGATACATCGATCGAGCAGCCACGCGTTCATCTCGTCGTAGGTCTTGAACCGCAGCCGCGGCGTGAAGAAGCGCTCGCGGACCAGCCCGACCTGGTTCTCGACTTGGCCCTTCTCCCAGCCCGATGCCGGCGTGCAGGCGACCGGATCGACCAGGTAATGACTGCACATCTGCAAGAAGCGGCGATTGTAGAGGCGATTTTGCCAACGAAGATCGTCTCCACCGCCGTCTTCATGTTGTCGTAGATGCCGCGTTGGCATGCACCCTTGAACAGAGCAAAGGCCCGGTCGTGGGCGTCGAACACCATCTCCTGCGTCTCGCGGGGATACGTTCGCACAAACAGCATCCGACTGTGACAGAGCCGGACGTGGGCAGCCTTCACGATCACCGTCACGCCGCCCAGCACGACGACCTCGTGACTCGAGTCGAACTGGTAGGCTTCACCGGGAGCGAAGCTCAGCGGGACGTAAGCTGCGGCGGTCGAGGCGCCGCGCTCCTTGCGCCAATTGTTGCCGTAACGCCGGACAGCATCGTATCCACCGTCGTAGCCGAGCTCTCGCAGCTCTTCGAACAGTCGGATCAGCGTCAGACGTTCGCGCGACGCCTTCCCTTCGTTCGCCAACAGCAATTGGTCGAGCTTGTCCCGCCACGGACCAATCTTTGGAAGTGGTTGCGCCTCTCTCTCATAGCGAAACTCAGTCGCTTCCGATCGAATAACCTTCCGTACGACCTTCCGTGAGACTCTCAGCTCGCGACAGATCGCCTTGATCGACTTGCCCTGTACAAAAAACGCGCGGCGGATCTTCGCAATCGTCTCCACGACCAGCATCCCAACCTCGGCTTCCATAAATCATGGAAGCCAATGTGGGCCCTCTGTGCTGGGGTCCCGATTGAATGCCGATCACCCCAAAAAGGGGGTCCTTTTTGCATGCCGATTACAATCGGCGGCAAAGATCGAGCGGGTCACGATGATAAGGCCGTGGTGTTCGGCATTGTCGAGCGCAATGGCGACGTTCTTACTCGCCACGTTCAAATGCGCACCAAAGCGCACATCATTCCGCATGTCGTGACCTACGTTAAGCCGGGATCAAAAATCTATACGGATGAAGGTTCGGCTTTTAAGCTGCTCACGGAACGCTACGGTTACGAACACGAAGCGGTCGATCATGGCGCGAAAGAGTATGTACGCGGCGACGTTCACACGAACAATATCGAAGGCTTTTGGGCCAACGTGAAACGCGGCATCAACGGGACTTACGTGCACGTTTCAAAGAAGCACCTTCAGACTTACCTTCGCGAGTTCGAGTATCGCCATAACCTGCGCCAGACTCCTTATCTGATGTTTGATTGTCTGCTTGCTGCTTTTCCGAAGGTTCAGGTTGGGTAGCCATCGCTTGCAAGAGACGATCAAAACGCTGCGTAGATGTTGGCCGTTTCATATAGTTTTCTCCCGTATCCACTGGGCGCATACCTCGCCATTGTGGGCGAGACGCGCCCCTCGGTGGTTCCGTTGCCTATCGACAGTAAGACTACCTGACAAAAATATTGTTCCTGTCTGTCGGACCGATAATGACAATACGAGTGACTACAGAGGCGACGGGATTATCGCATACGCGGGGTCTAGGCGAATCTGTTTTCCGCTGTTGAGATTACCCCACCAAAGAGTGCCATTTGGCGCCTGTCTAAGAAGCACGATATTGATTGGCTGTCCTTGAATTGGCTTCTTTATCTCGCCAATAAAAACTCTTTTGCGATCATCCTCTTCGACAAAAAGCCTAAGTCGGGCGTCAGTAACTGCCGAGACGGCATCAAGACGCAGAATTTCGCCACTAGAAAAATTTAATGACATTTCCGAAAGATATTTGGGAGCGGGCTTACTCGGCGGCTCGTGAACCGCCGCTGTCACTGGTGCTTTTGACGTTTCGGACGTTTCCGATGTTACGGTTGTTGTCGTTCCGGCATCAACGGAAGATGACCAAGAATTTGAATAGGCGATAGCGCCAAGCACAGCGCCAATAATCAATAGCGCTCCAGCGGCCCCCATTACCCCTAGCATCACCGGGATCAATCTGTGCCTCACCGCAACCACAATACGAGCAAGCAAAAAATCAAATTCAGCCAGTTTTTGCTTTGTCCATTGATACATCCGTAAAACAGAAAGGACGACGGCCGTGATTAGGCTGATAATACTTACGATGAGAACGATGTAGATCACGAAACGCGGCCATTGCCAGTGAAAATGCTCGGCCGCCCACGACAATCCCGATCCGCCTGCCCCGCCCAGTCCAAGCGGCCCGATTGGCGAAACTGATCTAACTTGTGTTTGCATGTCCTCGGCCCGTTGCTAGGGCTAGTAGGGGAGCATGCAGAACATACTAAATTCGCATAACTGTTCTTAGGGGATAGTTGTGCCCCACCCCAAAAAAGAACATATTGCCAACCAGAACAAATCGTGTACAATGCGCTCTTCGTCATGACCCAATGAAGGGGGCTTCGGGATTGTCTGGTTTTTGCGGGCCACTGCGCTGAGGTCCATCAGGGCGTTCGCAACGGCCTTTCGAATCCTGGTCATCCCGGCCATAAGGAGCACGGAACATGAGTGCAGCGCTTCGTCTCGTCGAAGGATCGTCCATGGACAAATCGAAGGCCCTTGATGCTGCGCTCTCGCAGATCGAGCGCAATTTCGGCAAGGGCTCGATCATGCGGCTCGGCAAAAATATGCAGTCGATGGACGTGGATACCGTCTCCACCGGCTCGCTCGGGCTTGACATCGCGCTTGGCATCGGCGGGCTGCCGCGCGGCCGCGTGGTCGAAATCTACGGCCCGGAATCCTCAGGGAAAACCACGCTGGCGCTGCATTGCGTCGCCGAGGCGCAGAAAAAGGGCGGCATTTGCGCTTTCGTCGATGCCGAGCACGCGCTCGACCCGATCTATGCGCGCAAACTCGGGGTCAATGTCGACGACCTTCTGATCTCGCAGCCCGACGCCGGCGAGCAGGCGCTGGAAATCGCCGACACGCTGGTGCGCTCCGGCGCGGTCGATGTGCTGGTGATTGATTCGGTCGCGGCTTTGGTGCCGCGCGCCGAGCTCGAAGGCGAGATGGGCGACCAGCAGCCCGGCCTGCAGGCGCGGCTGATGAGTCAGGCGCTGCGCAAGCTCACCGCCTCGATCAATCGCTCCAACACCATGGTGATCTTCATCAACCAGATCCGGATGAAGATCGGCGTCATGTACGGCTCGCCGGAAACCACCAGCGGCGGCCAGGCGCTCAAATTCTACGCTTCGATCCGCCTCGATATCCGCAGGATCGGCGCCATCAAGGAACGCGACGAGGTGGTCGGGAATCAAACCCGGGTCAAAGTAGTAAAAAATAAACTCGCGCCGCCGTTCAAGCAGGTCGAGTTCGACATCATGTACGGCGAAGGCGTTTCCAAGACCGGCGAACTGATCGACCTCGGCGTCAAGGCCGGCGTGGTGGAAAAGTCCGGCGCCTGGTTCTCCTATGACAGCCAAAGGATCGGCCAGGGCCGCGAGAACGCCAAGAGTTTCCTCAAGGCCAATCCCGACATGGCCGCGAAGATCGAGGCGGCCATCCGCCAGAATGCCGGCCTGATCGCTGAAAAAATTCTCGCCGGTGAGGATGCCGCCGACGACGATGACGCCGCGGAAGCGTAAGCGCGCTGTTTGGTAGTGCGTATCCCGGACGCGGTGCAGCGCGCAACGCTGCACCGCTGATCCGGGATTTTCTATAATCTCCGAGGCCGAAACGATCCGGGTCTGCGGCGCACCGCCGCGTGCTGCGCTGCAGACCCGGGAAACGCGCTCCAATAACGTTGGAAGTGTTACGAGCTGCGGCGCTCGGCAGTCCAGAAGCCCGAGCAGGACGCTGCCTTCCACGAGCCGCGGCCGGCATTGCCGGCGAGCCGGCCATAGCCGATGGCGCTCTTGTCGCCGCTTGAAACCATGACTTTGATGGCGCCACTTTGGGCGACCCTGCCGCTGACGTTAAGGGCGATCGCGCCGCCATTGGCAAGCACGCCGTGGTCGATCAGCATCGGGTAACGGTAGCTGGCCGGGCAGTCGCCCTTCTTGGTGACGATCGACACGCTCCAGACGCCATCATAGCGCGGCATGGCGAAGCCCGGCGTTGCGGTAAAAGCGGCGGACGCAGCGATCAATGCGATGGCGGTCCACCTGGTTTGATTGCGGGAGAAAATCATTGCTGCCTCCGAATTAATTTGCGCGGATCCTGCGCGTCCTGACTTCGCTCGCTGTCGGGAGATACGCTTAACAAGCTCTCCTCTTGCATGCCTTGGTAGGGTCAAATTGCTTAAATTGAGTTGATGATCATCACAGAATTTCTCATTGGCGCGGCCTCGTTCGGGCAGCCACTGCCTAATCGCGGTTGTCGCCGTCGGCCTGGTAGGGCTCATCGTAGCCATGGCGGCTTGAGTAGAACAAAAGCGCCATCAGCCCGCAGCCGATGATCAGCGAAAACACGATGCCAAGAACCATGGCGATATAGCCGGTTGCCGGCATCGGCGGGCCGCCGACCGACACAAACGCGCCGGCGGCAAACCACAGCGCGGCGGCCAGAATGACGAGGAGCGGCACGACGACCGCAAGAGTTGCCACCACGCTTAGCTTTCGCTTAGCCATAAAGCGGAGATAGGCGGGCTGGGCCGCAGCCGCCAGCCCGCGCCGGTCCGGTTATGGCGTTTACTGGCCGCGGCGCAGAAAAACGTAGTCCGCCGAATAGGGGACGCTGCGCAGTGCGCCGGCAGCATCGCAGGCGCCGGAGAGGGCGCCGCCCGAGGTGTTGGTGCGCTGCACAATATTGGCAGCGCCGAGCGTTCCGCTGCCGCGGCGGCCAACGACCTCAAGTTTCAGCCAGGCGACGTCGTTGTGTGTCGCTCCCGGCGCCTTGGCGACAACTTTGCCGGTCACGGCGCTGCCGTCGTCATGCTCCCACGTGGGGCCGGCGTAATGACGGCCAACAGTCTGGCCGTTGGCGATCAGCGCTGCGATCGGCTCGCGAAAGGCCCACGTCAGCTTGCCGTCGCTCCCCGCCTTGCATTGGTAAATTTGCGCGCCCGCGGCATGGAGCGTGACGATCGGCGTCGCGTCCGGCGCGGCGATTGCCGCCGGCATCTGGGCGAGCGCAGCGTCGGCTTGGACGACGAGCAACGCAAGCGGCAACCATAGCAGCGCCCGGACGAAGCGCCCTGTGTTTGCCGGCATGGTTCTCACGCCATCGCCTTCTTCAAGTTCTCGTCGACCTTGTCGAGGAAGCCGGTGGTCGAAAGCCATTTCTGGTCGGGACCGACCAGGAGTGCGAGGTCCTTGGTCATGAAGCCGGATTCCACGGTGGCGACCGTGACGTGCTCGAGTGTTGTGGCGAATTTCGCCAGCGCGGCATTGTTGTCGAGCTTGGCGCGATGCGCGAGCCCGCGCGTCCAGGCGTAGATCGAAGCGATGGAATTGGTCGAGGTTTCGTTGCCCTTCTGATGCTCGCGGTAATGCCGCGTCACGGTGCCGTGGGCGGCCTCCGCTTCGACGATCTTGCCGTCCGGCGTGGTCAGCACCGAGGTCATCAGGCCGAGCGAGCCGTAACCCTGCGCCACCGTATCCGACTGCACGTCGCCGTCGTAGTTCTTGCAGGCCCAGACGTACCCGCCCGACCATTTCAGCGCCGCTGCTACCATGTCGTCGATCAGGCGGTGCTCGTAGGTGAGCTTCTTCTCGGCGAACTTTTCCTTGAACTCCTTGTCGAACACTTCCTGGAAAATATCCTTAAAGCGCCCGTCATAGACTTTGACGATTGTGTTCTTGGTCGACAGATAAAGCGGATAGCCGCGGCCGAGCGCATAGTTCATCGAGGCGCGGGCGAAGTCGTAGATCGAGCTGTCGAGGTTGTACATCGCCATGGCAACGCCGGCGCCGGGGAAGTGAAAGACCTCGCGCTTGATTTCCTTGCCGTCGTCGCCGATGAAAGTCAGATAAAGCTTGCCCTTGCCGGGGATCTTGTAGTCGGTGGCGCGGTACTGATCGCCATAGGCGTGGCGGCCGATGATAATCGGCTTGGTCCAGCCCGGAACCAGCCGCGGCACGTTCTTGCAGATGATCGGCTCGCGGAAGATCACGCCGCCGAGAATGTTGCGGATGGTGCCGTTCGGCGAACGGTACATCTCGTGGAGGTTGAACTCCTTCACCCGGGCTTCGTCCGGCGTGATGGTCGCGCACTTCACCGCGACGCCGACCTTCTTGGTCGCCTCGGCGGCATCGATGGTGATCTGGTCGCGGGTCTCGTCGCGCTTCTGGATGCCGAGGTCGAAGTACATCAGGTTGATGTCGAGATACGGGAAGATCAGCTTGTCCTTGATGGACTGCCAGATGATCCGGGTCATCTCGTCGCCGTCCATCTCGACCACCGGGTTGGCCACTTTGATTTTCGCCATTTCAGATGACCTTTGAATGAGGAAGGATGAAAAACCCGGCAGGAACGGAACGCGCTCGCGCGCCCCGTCCGGCGCCGCTATAGCATTCGCGGCGCGACGGAGAAAGCCGACATTGCGCGGGGTTCGACCGATGCCTGGGGCAGGGACCGACAGCACAAAGGAATGGGCCGCGCCGGCGGGTCCGATCGTCATTTTGGTCGAGCCGCAGCTCGGCGAGAATATCGGCGCCGCCGCCCGCGCCATGGCTAATTTCGGCCTGTCGCGGCTGCGGCTCGTCGCGCCGCGCCAGGCCTGGCCCAGCGACAAAGCCCGTATCATGGCGGCAGGCGCCGACCGCATTCTGGAGCGCGCGGAGCTTTACGATACGCTCACGGCAGCAATCGCCGACTGCAGCTTCGTTGTTGCCGCAACGGCGCGCGCCCACGACCAGGCCAAGCCGGTCATCGGTGCTGCGGAAGCGGCGGTGTTGATGGCGCCGCGGCTCGCTGCCGCCGAAACCGTCGCAATCGTGTTCGGCCGCGAGCGCAACGGGCTCGAGAACGACGAGATCGCGCTCGCCGATCGCATCCTCACCTTGCCGGTCAATCCGGCGTTTGCCTCGCTCAATCTGGCACAGGCCGTGGTGATCGTGGCCTACGAATGGTTCAAAGTTTCAAGCGGCGGCAAGCTGCCGTTCACCATGCCGGACAAATCCGCGCCCGCTCCCAAACAGCAGCTGCTGGCTTTCTTTGCGGCGCTCGAACGCGAGCTGGAGGCGGTCGAATTCTTCCGCCCGCCCGACAAGCGCGAGACCATGCAGATCAATCTGCGCAACATCTTTACCCGCATGCAGCCGACGCAGCAGGACATTCAGACGCTGCACGGCGTGATCATGTCGATCGCCGAGGGCCGCAAGGGACCGGCGCGCGGCGGCGTGCTTGACGGCGAGGAGGCCGAACTGTTGCGGGCGCTCCTTGCCGAGCATGGTGGCGGCCGGGTGCCGAACGAGCGCGGCCCGGTGCGCGGGCTGTCGCGGTTGCTGCGCCGTAATCCGACCGAGGCCGAACGCATGTTGTGGCAGGCGCTGGTCAACGATCGTCGCTTCGCCGGCCGCGGCTTTAAGCGGCAGACGCCGATCGGACAACACATCTGCGACTTTGTCTCGTTTCCGTTGCGCGTCGTCATCGACCTCGTGCCGGCCGAGGAAAGCGCTGAAGCGACAAAAGCTCGCGCGGCAAAACGCGCGTGGCTGGCCGCGCGCGATTACCGCGTGGTTGAAGTCGCCTCCAGCGATGTGGCGTCGGATCCCGGTGCGGCGCTCGATCGGCTGGAGCGGGCGATTACGAGCCTTTGAGCACCTTCAGCGCCGCGGCGGCGCCGGCGCGCAGCATCGCGATGTCGCTCATGACGGCGAGGAAGCGCACGCCGCGCTTGTCCAGGGCTGCCGCCCGTTCGGCCGTATGGCAAAAGGCGCCCGGAATCTTGCCGGCCTGCTGTGCGGCGGCGACCATTCGGTCGAGTTCGCGATCGACCTCCTTAGCCAGCGGGTCGAGACTCTTGCCGTCCGAAAGCGCGATCGAAAGATCGGATGGTCCAAGGAATAAGCCGTCAATGCCCGGCGTGTTGATGATCGCCTCGAGATTTTCGAGCGCGGTGCGGGTCTCGATCATCGCCAGCGTTATCACGTGGTCGTTGGCTTCGCGCAGATAGATCGACTGATCGGCAAGCCCCGCCAGCGCAGTCACCCGATGCGGGCCCCAGCTTCGTTCGCCGACCGGGGGATATTTGGCCGACGCGGCGAAGGCGCGTGCATCGGCGGCGGTGTTGATCATTGGGGCGATAACGCCTTCAGCGCCGAAGTCGAGCACACGGGAGACGAGCGCAAAATCGCCGACCGGGACGCGCACGACGGGCGCCGCGCCGCCCTGTCGGACCGCCGCTATGCCGGTGAGCATCGCGCCGACGTCCCACAGCCCGTGTTGCCCTTCGATCGTCACCGCTGGAAAACCTTCGCGGCCGATGGTCTCGGCGACCAGCGGATAAGGCAGGCTGCACCAGCCGCTGAATATGGTTTCGCCGGCGCGCAGCCGGCGGGCAAGAGTGAACGCGGGTATGGCCATGATGCTCGCTGCGCTACATTTGCTGGAAAGAGAGGCTCGTCGCCGCAGCCGTTATTTGCCGGCTTTGACGTCGGCGATCGCCTTTTCCATCAACTCGGTCATGACGCGGCCGATCTGGTGATCGGACTGCACCACGCCTTTGGCGGCGAAGTCCTTGCGGATCTTCCCCATCACGTCGTGCGTGCCAGCCTCGACGTCGCTCATGACCATGGCCTTGGCGTAGCTTTCCGCCTCCGCTCCGCTGAGCCCAAGTTTTTCCGCGGCCCATTGACCGAGGAGCTTGTTGCGGCGCGCGGTCGCCTTGAAGCGCAGTTCTTCGTCGTGCGCGAATTGCTGCTCAAAACCTTCCTCGCGCTTGTCGAACGTGGTCATACTGTTACGTCCTGATGCCTGTGATGGAACTAGCAGAAGCGCTGCCGCCTTGCATATCGAGGGTGGCTCGTCAAGGCAACCGCCACACGGACCGAACATGGCCTGAACATGATCGTTGCGGCTTGGCCCGCGCAGGTCTATGCCAATTGTGCTCCGCGTCGCGTTCAGCTAGCTTTCCGGTCGCGGAGGGGCAGCGTTTGAGTCGCATGCCCTCGCCGCCGCCGCGGACCTCGACACGAAAACTGGAGCCACGGCATTCCATGGATTTCACCAAGCCACGGTACACTCCGATGAGCCGCCGTCGCCGCATCTATGAAGGCAAGGCGAAGGTCCTTTATGAAGGACCCGAGCCGGGAACTCTGATCCAGCACTTCAAGGACGATGCGACCGCCTTCAACGCCAAGAAACATCAGGTGATCGAAGGCAAGGGGGTCCTGAACAACAGGATTTCCGAATACGTCTTCCAGCACCTCAACGATATCGGGGTGCCGACGCACTTCATCCGCCGGCTCAACATGCGCGAGCAGCTCATTCGCGAGGTCGAGATCATTCCGCTCGAAGTCGTGGTGCGCAACGTCGCCGCGGGTTCGCTGTCGCAGCGGCTCGGCATCGAGGAAGGCACGCAACTGCCGCGCTCGATCATCGAGTTCTACTACAAGAACGATCAGCTCAACGACCCGATGGTGTCGGAGGAGCACATCACCGCGTTCGGCTGGGCGACGCCGCAGGAGATCGACGACATCATGTCGCTCGCCATCCGGGTGAACGACTTTCTGTCCGGGTTGTTCCTCGGCGTCGGCATCCGTCTGGTCGATTTCAAGATGGAAACCGGCCGGCTGTGGGAGAACGACCTGATGCGCATTGTCGTCGCCGACGAGATTTCCCCGGATTCCTGCCGGCTGTGGGACATCAAGTCGAACGAAAAACTCGACAAGGACCGCTTCCGACGCGATCTCGGCGGATTGGTCGAGGCCTATACCGAAGTCGCCAAGCGGCTCGGCATCATGAGCGAAGGCGAGCGGCCGCAAGGCGCCGGTCCGGTGCTCGTCAAGGGCTAGGCGCAGGAGCGCGTCCCATGGGCGTCCCGACGATCAAGACTGGTCCGATGACGGTGGGCGAATTCTATGCTTTCACCGATACGCGGCCGGACGAGGAAAAGTGGGAGTTGATCGACGGGGAGCCGATCTTGAATGCGTCGCCGTCACCAATCCACCAGTGGATTGTCGGGAATTTGGTGGCTGCGCTCCGCAACCGGGCACGCGAACTCCATGCTTCTTGGGCCGTGTTCCCGGGTTTGGGTGTCCGCGTGTCAGACGTCAATCGGCCTGAACCCGATGTCCTGGTCATTCCGCGAGCCGGCAGTTCTCTCGCGAATTTTTGGCGCGACCGCAGCGACATCATTGTGGCGATCGAGGTTCTTTCCCCATCGACCCAGGATCGCGATCTGCGCTGGAAACGCGCGGCCTACGTGAGCATGCCCACGCTCACCCACTATGTCGTAGTTGCTCAGGATACGGTCGAGGTCGTGGTGTTCGCGCGCGACTCCAATTTCACCGAGCACCGGATTCGGTCGCTTGAAGAATCGCTCGATCTGCCATCGCTTGGTATTTCCGTGCCTTTGTCCGAAATCTATGACGATATCGAATGGATGCGCGGACGCTAGTTCGGGCGAGTTCTTCCAGCAAAGAGCCATGAAAGCCCGTGTCTTCGTCACGCTGAAATCCGGCATCCTCGATCCGCAGGGCAAGGCCATCGAGGGCGCGTTGCGCTCGCTCGGGGTGAATGGGATCGCCAGCGTCCGCCAGGGCAAGGTGTTCGACATCGAGATTGAAGGCGCTGACCGCGCCGGCGCCGAGGCCGCGCTCAGGAGCGCTGCGGAGAAACTCCTCGCCAACACCGTGATCGAGAATTACCGCGTCGAAGTCACCGGATAATGGTGCCCGCACTAGGATCGCCATGAAGTCGGCCGTACTCGTCTTCCCGGGCATCAATCGCGAGCGCGACATGGCGCGCGCGCTGCGGCTGATCTCGGGACGGGAACCGGCGATGGTCTGGCACGCTGAAACCGCGCTGCCGCCCGGCACCGATCTCGTCGTCATTCCCGGCGGTTTTTCCTACGGCGATTACCTGCGCTGCGGCGCGATTGCGGCGCGCGCGCCGATCATGGCAGCGGTAGCGGCTTTCGCCCAACAAGGCGGTCTGGTGCTCGCCGTGTGCAACGGCTTTCAGATCGCGTGCGAGGCCGGGCTTCTTCCCGGCGTGTTGATGCGCAACACTCAATTGCGCTTTATCTGCCGCGACGTCTATCTGCGCGTCGAGCGCTCCGACACGCCGTTCACCCGCGGCTATAACGCCGGCCAGGTGATCCGCGTCCCGGTGGCGCACGGCGAGGGCAACTATATCGCCGACGGCGAAACCATCGCGCGGCTCGAAGGCGAGGGCAGGGTGCTGTTCCGCTACTCGTCGCCGGACGGCATGGTCGACCCGGACTGGAACCACAACGGCGCCATGAACGCCATCGCCGGCATCATCAACGCGCGCGGCAACGTGCTCGGCATGATGCCGCACCCGGAAAACCACGTCGAAGCGTCGATGGGCCGGACCGACGGGCGCGGCTTGTTCGCGGGGCTGGTGGATCACTTTAAATTGGCTGCGTGAGCGGTGCCGTTGCCGGACTTGTCCTGGGCATCTCCGTCTTTACATGCACAAAATAAGGCGTGGATGGCCGGGACAAGCCCGGCCATGACGGATGAAAACGCCGGGATAGCGGACTAGAACAATCGCGTGATTTCCAACGAACCCGCGATTACCCCAGAGCTGATCGCGCAGCACGGGCTCAAGCCCGACGAATACGAGCGCATCGTCAAGCTCATCGGCCGCACGCCGAGTTTCACCGAGCTCGGCATTTTTTCGGCGATGTGGAACGAGCATTGCTCGTACAAATCATCGAAGATCCATTTGCGCACGCTGCCGACCAAGGCACCGTGGGTGATCCAGGGGCCCGGCGAAAACGCCGGCGTCATCGATATCGGCGACGGGCTCGCGGTCGTGTTCAAGATGGAAAGCCACAACCACCCGAGCTATATCGAGCCCTATCAGGGAGCGGCGACCGGCGTCGGCGGTATTTTGCGCGACGTGTTCACTATGGGTGCGCGGCCGATCGCCTGCCTCAACGCGTTGTCGTTCGGCGATCCAAAGAATCCAAAGACGCGCCACCTCTTGTCGGGCGTCGTCGCGGGCATCGGCGGCTATGGCAATTCGTTCGGCGTGCCGACGGTCGGTGGCGAAGTTCGATTTCATCGCCGCTACGACGGTAATTGCCTGGTCAACGCCATGGCCGTCGGCATCGCCAAAAAGGACAAGATTTTCTATTCCGCCGCATCGGGCGTCGGCATGCCGATTGTCTATCTCGGCTCGAAAACCGGGCGCGACGGCATTCACGGCGCCACCATGGCCTCGGCCGAGTTCGGCGCAGACGCCGAGGAGAAGCGGCCGACGGTTCAGGTCGGCGATCCGTTCTCGGAGAAGCTGCTGCTCGAAGCTTGCCTCGAAATCATGGCCAAAGGCTGCGTCATCGCCATTCAGGATATGGGCGCCGCCGGGCTGACCTGCTCCGCGGTCGAGATGGGCGCCAAGGGCGATCTCGGCGTCACGCTCGATCTCGACCGGGTGCCGTGTCGCGAAACCGGCATGAGCGCCTACGAGATGATGCTCTCCGAAAGCCAGGAGCGCATGCTCATGGTGCTCAAGCCGGAGAAGGAGAAGGAAGCCGAAGCGATCTTCCGCAAATGGGGGCTCGACTTTGCTGTGGTCGGCGAAACAACGCCGACGAAACGTTTTCTGATCCACCACGGTGGCACGGTCATGGCCGACCTGCCGATCAAGGAGCTCGGCGACGAGGCGCCGGTTTATGATCGTGCGTTCGCTGATAGCGCGCCATTGCCAGCAGTCGACGCCACTTCGGTGAAGCCGCCGATGAGCGTCGCGGATGCATTAGAACAACTCATCGGTTCGTCGGACCTCTGCTCCAAGCGCTGGGTGTTCGAGCAATACGATCACGTCATCCTCGGCAATACGGTGCAGAGGCCTGGCGGCGATGCCGCGGTCGTGCGCGTTCAGGAGGGACCGAAAGCGTTGGCACTCACCTCCGACGTCACCCCGCGGTATTGCGATGCCGATCCGTTCGAGGGCGGCAAGCAGGCGGTGGCGGAGGCCTGGCGCAATCTCACCGCCGTCGGCGCGCGGCCGCTGGCGCTGACCGACAATCTGAACTTCGGCAATCCCGAGCGGCCGGAGATCATGGGGCAACTGGTCGGCTGCATTCGCGGTATCGGCGAAGCCGCTCGCGCGCTCGATTTCCCGATCGTCTCCGGCAACGTCTCGCTTTACAACGAGACCAACGGCCGGGCGATCCTGCCGACGCCCACGATCGGCGGCGTCGGCATCCTCGATGACTTCACGAGGTCGATGACGCTCGCGTTCAAAGCCGAGGGTGAAGCGATCCTGCTGATCGGCGAAACGACAGGCTGGCTCGGCCAGTCGCTTTATCTGCGCGAAGTCTGCGGAAGGGAGGAGGGCGCGCCGCCTCCGGTCGATCTCGCCGCCGAGCGCCGCCACGGTGATTTCGTCCGCGCGCTGATCGGCGATGGGCTGGTCACGGCGGTGCACGACATTTCCGATGGCGGGCTTCTGGTCGCGCTTGCCGAGATGGCGATGGCGTCGCGTCTTGGCGCTGTCCTGGAAGTGCCCGCCGACATTCCCGCGCACGCCTTCTGGTTCGGCGAAGATCAGGCGCGCTACGTGATCACGGCCAAGGACGCGGACCGTGTCATGCAACTTGCAAACACGGCCGCGGTGCCGATCATGCGTCTTGGTGCGACCGGCGGTCGCGTTCTCGCCTTCGGCGACGAACGGCCTTTGCCCATCGGCGATCTCCTCAAGCGTTTTGAGGAGTGGCTTCCCACCTACATGGCAGGCTCAAACTAAAACCTGCCCACCCGCACAATCCGATAACCAGTTTGGGCATATCGGCAGTGACCGACGGCGGGTTGTGAGATTGCCCCGGTTATATGAAAGTACGCGTCCCAGGGAGGCAATCACATGAAACGCAGCACCGATCGTATCATCACCACTCACTCCGGCAGTTTGTCGAGGCCGGCGGACCTGATTGCGCTGAACCGGGCCCGCGCGCAGGGGGAGAAGGTGGATGATACGGTTTACGCTAAGACCCTCGGCGCGGCCGTCGCCGACGTCGTACGCAAGCAGCGCGAGGTCGGCGTCGACATTCCCGATGACGGCGAATTCGGCAAGCCGATGGCGGCAAACTATGACTACGGCGTGTGGTGGAATTACGCCTTCGCACGCATGGAGGGGTTCGTGCCGGCGGACTCGGTTCCCGAGTTCCAGCACAAAAAATCCAGCGTCGCCGATATGGCGCTGACGACGATGACCAACCGCCGCGACTGGCAGAAGTTCAGCGAGTTTTATCAAGACCCGGAATCGACCGGCACCCTGCTTGGCAGCGCAGCGCGGCGCCGCCCGCGGCGCCCGGTCTGCACCGCGCCGATCAAATACATCGGGCACGCTGCGATTGCCGCCGATATCGCCAACCTGAAGAAAGCGATGGCGGCTGTCGGCGCGGAGGAGGGCTTCATGTGCTCGATCGGGCCGGGAAGCTTCGCCCGCGGCGAAGACCTCCACTACAAGACCGAAGAGGAATTCGTCTTCGCCGCCGCCGACGCGATGCACGAGGAATATAAAGCGATTGTCGATGCCGGAATCGTCCTGCAGATCGACGATCCAAGCCTCCCGGACAACTGGGACATGATCAATCCGGAGCCGCCGCTCGCGGAATTCAAAAAATTCGAGCGGGTGCGGATCGAGGCGCTCAATCACGCTTTGCGTGGCTTGCCTCCCGATCTGATCCGCTTTCATATCTGCTGGGGCAGCTGGCACGGACCGCACACCACCGACATTCCCCTGCAGGACATTGTCGACCTCGTGCTCAGCGTCAACGCCGCGGCCTATTCGGTCGAAGCGGGCAATGTCCGCCATGAGCACGAATGGCGCGTCTGGAAGGACGTCGAGCTTCCCGACGGCAAGCTGCTCATCCCGGGCGTCGTCAGCCACGCGACCAACATCGTCGAACATCCCCAGGTCGTCGCCGACCGGATTGTGCGCTACGCCAACATCGTCGGCCGCGAGAACGTCATCGCCGGCACCGATTGCGGCTTTGGCGGCCGCATCCACCCGCAGATTGCCTGGGCAAAACTCGAGGCGTTAGCCGCCGGCGCACGGCTGGCGACCAAGGAACTCTGGCGTTAGGGAGGCTGCGTCGTCGCGCGGGCTTTCCTGCCGAAGGAGGAATCTGGTAAGCCGCAATTGCGCTCGGGGCGGTAAGGAGATGGTCCATGGCTATGGCTGCGGGCGATATCGAGCGGCTGATCCGGGCCAGCATTCCGGACGCCGAAGTGACCATCCGCGATCTGGCGGGCGATGGCGACCATTACGCCGCCACCGTCATCGCCGAGTTGTTCCGCGGCAAATCCCGCGTACAGCAGCACCAGATCGTCTATGCCGCGCTCAAGGGCGAAATGGGCGGCAAACTGCATGCGCTGGCACTGCAAACCGGCACGCCCGAGCGGTGACGCCCGCGGCCGTTACCGCGCAGCATGGCCTTCTTTCCGTTTGGGCTCGGCGGGAAGTCCATCCCCTTGGTAAGGGTGAAGATAGTCATTTCGTTTCCGGACGAAATTGACCATCCGGGTTGAATTGATGGCATGGGCTTTGCTGGCGATTTGAGCTACATATATTGAGGTTTGAGATCGGAGAGAGAGTTGACGCCGAGCGCGCCGACCGCACCAACAAGGAAGACTGCGATGTCCATCGAGCAATTCATTGACAACGAGGTGAAGGCAAACGACGTGGTGCTGTTCATGAAAGGCACGCCGCAGTTCCCGATGTGCGGGTTCTCCGGCCAGGTCGTTCAGATCCTCGATTATATCGGCGTCTCCTATAAGGGCCTCAATGTGCTCGAGAACGATGACCTGCGCGGCGGCATCAAGTCCTACTCCAACTGGCCGACGGTCCCGCAGCTCTACGTCAAGGGCGAATTCGTCGGCGGCTGCGACATCATCCGCGAGATGTTCCAGGCCGGCGAACTGCAATCGCTGCTCAAGGAAAAAGGCATTGCGCTCAAGGAGAGCGCGCAGGTCTGAGCGCACTAGTCTGTGCGCACTGCCGAGACAATCCAAAATGATGATGGCCGGGCTTGCCCCGGCCATTTCATTCTAGTGGCCGGCGTCAAAGCGCGCTCAGCGCATGCGATTGGCGATCAGGAATACCAGCGCCAGAACGATGGCAAGCCCGACCAGAGTCTGGGAGGGCATAGCGGCGGCGAATTTCATGACGTTGTCGGCGACGCCGGAAACAAACACCCCCGAATTGGCGCCGAGGATCAGATACAGCAGCACGACGGCGAGCACCGTCAAGAATCCGATTTCGACGAACGCCCACAGGTATTGTTTGGCTTTTTGCAGGTAGTCCAGCATCGCACGCCCTCACGAACGCTTCGCTTCAGCCCGAAGCGTTCAACCAATTACCGAGCGGGATTTCATTCAAGGCGTTGGGTGGGAGCTTCCTCGCCACCCAACGTTATCACCCCTGTGCTGTAGCTCAGCTGCGGCGCTAGGCCATCCGCCGCGAAGAGAACAGCCAGATGATCACGCCAAGCGCGATCAGCCCGACCAGGCCGGCGTCACCTAAGCTCTTGACCAGAGCCATGATGTTACCAGTGACGTTGCCGAAGAACGGCAAATTTGCTCCGACAAGAAGCGCGGCAACGATTGCCAACGCCAGCAGCATCAGCCCGATTTCCGTCAAAGCGCCGATCCAGCTTTTTACCTTTCCTAACGCATCCATGTACGTTCTCCCCTTATGTTTGTTAAGCAGCCCCGTGCGAACGCATTCACGATAGATGCACAGCTCGCGGCCGAAACCTACGCGGGAGAACCTGATTGTTCAAGTTGCGACCAAAAAAGTAGTGCATAAGATGCGCGCTGCGCTGCATTGCGGCAATTGCCGCAGTGCAGCACAGTCAACAGAAATCGGAAAATCAGTGAAGCCTAGCCGCGCTACGTTTGCCTAGCGCGAGTAGTATTCAACGACGAGATGCGGCTCCATCACGACCGGATACGGCACCTCGCCAATCAGCGGCACGCGTGAAAGCTTCGCTGTCATCTTCGAATGATCGACTTCGACGTAATCCGGTACGTCGCGCTCGGCGAGTGCCGTCGCTTCAAGCACAAGGGCCAACTGCTTCGACTTGTCTTTGACCTCAATGAGATCGCCGACCTTTACCCGGAAGCTAGGGATCGTAACCCGCCGCCCATTCACTTTGACGTGGCCGTGGTTGACGAACTGCCGCGCGGCAAACACGGTGGGCACGAACTTGGCACGATAGATCATGGTGTCGAGCCGTCGCTCAAGAAGCCCGATCATGTGGGCGCCGGTGTCGCCTTTAAGCCGCCGCGCTTCTTCGTAGATGCCGCGGAAGTGCCGCTCCGACATGTTGGCGTAATAGCCCTTGAGCTTCTGCTTGGCGCGCAGCTGCACGCCGTAATCGGAAAGCTTCCCTTTGCGGCGCTGGCCGTGCTGGCCCGGGCCGTATTCGCGTTTGTTGATCGGCGATTTGGGGCGGCCCCAGATATTCTGGCCTAACCGGCGGTCGATCTTGTACTTCGCCTCATGGCGCTTGGTCATTCGCGTCCTCGCTGATTGCGTTAGGGCATGACCTTGTCCGATAGCTGGAAATGCTGTTCGGGATCATGCCGCCTGGCTGAGGATCGCGCCCTCCTCCTGTCTCTCCGCCTCTTACCGCGAGGGGGGAAACCGACAGGTTTGCCGCCGAAGCGCCGGCGCAAACCGCGGGTCGCGAAACACGGCGCGGGCCACATGGGCCCGCGCCGCGCCCGGTATTTAGGTGCAAACCGCCATAGTGTCAAACTAACGGGCGAGGCGGGTTTACTGGCTGGCAAAATGCCGGTGCTGCAACGTCCGCAGCGCTGTAATCGCCAGCAGCGCGGTCAGCGCGTCGAGGACGGCGACGATGATGAACACGGCGGTCCAGTTTCCCGTCATTTGCTTGAGAAAAGCTGCCGCCGGCCCCCCGAGGATCGAGCCGACGCCTTGGGGCGATATAGAGAAATCCATAGTTGGTCGCTGCGTACTTCGGGCCAGCAGCAGTCATGGTGGCGGCCTCGCGTCCCGGCGAGATCAATAAAACGAAAGCGTATCGGCGGTGTGATCGGACGGCAAGCGAGCGAACCAGCAGGCCCGGTCAGCCGGCGCCGGTTGAGGCCGGCAGTTGCGCGTGAATGCCGAAGCGGGCGAGTGCGGTTCGCGGCGCGCGGCCTGAGGTGAAAATCGCGCGGGTCGTGCCGGAACGTTTGGGGGAGGGCGCGGGACCAAGAAGCTCGTTGACGCGGCGTGCAATGGCCGGCGCCGGATCGACAAAAGCCACCGGCCACGGGGCGAGCCGCCGCAGGCGATCAATCAGCAAGGGATAATGGGTGCAGGCCAGCACGACAGTATCCGTCCGCGCGCCCTCGTCGCGAAAGCATGGCGCGATTTCCGCGCAAATTACTTCGTCACTGACCGGCGTTCCGGCGAGCTCCGCTTCCGCATGGGCAGCGAGCGCTTTTGATCCGACCAGCGTCACCCGGCAATCGCCGGCGTAGTCGCGGATCAACGCGCGGGTATATTCGCGTGCAACCGTTGCCTCGGTGCCGAGCACGGCAACATGTCGGGTGACCGAGTTTGCGCAAGCAGGCTTGATCGCCGGCACGGTGCCGACAAAGGGCAGGGAGAATTTTTTGCGCAAATCGGGCAGCACGATGGTCGAAGCGGTGTTGCAGGCGATGACAATGAGATCGGGCCGGTACGCGGCGATCAATTCGTCCATCAGTGCAACAACCCGGGCCGCGAGCGCGGGTTCGGGCATTGCTCCATAGGGAAACGCCGCATCGTCGGCGACGTAAATGAAATCGGTGCCATGGCGAGCAGCCGCGATCTCACGGTAGACCGTGAGACCGCCGAGCCCGGAGTCAAACACCAAAATCGTTTCGGCAGCCGTCATCATGCGCGTCGTGACATAAGAAAATGGCGGCCGGCAATCGGGGTCCGCCGCCGTGTGTTTACTTTAACCCCTTCAGCCGAAGACCCGGCGGAAGATCGTCCCGACCTGCGCGAAGTGAAAATCGAGGTCGAAATTAGCGGCGAGCTCTTTTTCGTTAAGGTATTTGCGCACCTCGGCGTCGGCCTTGAGAAGCGCGAGAAAATCGCCTTCGCCGCGCCAGGTCTTCATGGCGTTGCGCTGGACCATGGCGTAGGCGTCCTCGCGGTTCACGCCCTTTTGCGTGAGCGCCAGCAGCACGCGCTGCGAGTGAACGAGACCGCCGAGCCGGTCGAGGTTCTTGCGCATGTTGTCGGGGTAGACAATCAGCTTGTCGATGATGCCGGCGAGGCGAGTGAGGGCAAAATCGAGCGTCACCGTCGCGTCGGGCCCGATCATGCGCTCGACCGAGGAGTGCGAGATGTCGCGTTCGTGCCACAGCGCGACATCTTCGAGCGCCGGCATCACATAGGCGCGGACCATGCGCGCCAGCCCGACCAGATTCTCCGACAGCACCGGGTTGCGCTTGTGCGGCATGGCGGATGAGCCCTTTTGCCCGGCCGAGAAATACTCCTCCGCTTCCAGAACCTCAGTACGCTGCAGGTGGCGGATTTCGGTTGCCAGCCGCTCGATCGAGGAGGCAACGACGCCGAGCACGGCGAAATACATGGCGTGGCGGTCGCGCGGGATAACCTGGGTCGAGATCGTCTCGACCTTTAATCCCATTTTATCCGCGACATACGCCTCGACGCGCGGATCGACCTGCGCGAACGTGCCGACGGCGCCTGAAATCGCGCAGGTCGCGACTTCGCCACGCGCCGCGATCAGGCGCTCCCTGGCGCGCGCGAACTCGGCATAGGCATAAGCGAGCTTAAGCCCGAACGTCGTCGGCTCCGCATGGATGCCGTGCGAGCGGCCGATGGTCGGAGTGAATTTGTATTCGAGCGCGCGGCGTTTGAGCGCGGCGTTGAGCTTTTCCACGTCGGCGATCAGGAGGTCGGCGGCGCGTACAAGCTGCACATTGAGGCAGGTGTCGAGCACGTCGGACGAGGTCATGCCCTGGTGCACGAAGCGCGCTTCCGGGCCGACGAGCTCGGCCAGATGGGTCAGAAACGCGACGACGTCGTGCTTGGTCTCACGTTCGATTTCCTCGATCCGCGCGATATCGAACTTGGCTGCTTTGCCCTTGGCCCAGATTTTCGCTGCCGCCGGCGGCGGAATAATCCCAAGTTCAGCCATGGCGCTGGCGGCATGCGCCTCGATCTCGAACCAGATACGAAAGCGCGTTTCCCGCGACCAGATCGCCGCCATTTCCGGCCTTGAGTAACGGGGGATCATCGATGACCTTTAGCTCAACGCCTTTTTTCTTCAGATAGGCGAGCAATTACTCGCGCGCGGGAAACAACAATATAGGCGTCGCGGATGAATTCAGGATCGCCCGCTTCATATGCCGCGGTGAGGTACTCCACCTGCGCTTCCCGAGTCCACAGGTACTCGGCCGCGTCAAATCGCATGAGGCGCATCGGACGAACACCTCCTCTGCCTGGCGTCGCGACGACTTCCAAGGCAGCCGGCTAACAAACTGATAGCGCGACTTTTACGCCGCGAAGCGGGCGCGGTCGTGCGGCTGTCGGAAGTCGACCGGCGTTCCTTTCGGTATGATGCCGGTCGGATTGACGCGGCCGATCGAGTAGTAGCCCATGACGTAATAGCGCGGCTTGACGGTCTCGGCGACGCCCGGGACTGCATAGAGTTCACGCATGTAGTTCAGGAGATTTGGATAATCGGCGATCCGGTTCCTGTTGCATTTGAACAGCGAGAAATAGGCAACGTCGAAACGCACCAGCGTGGGGAATAGCCGCCAGTCGGCCTCGGTGATCTGATTGCCGACCAGATAACGCTGGCGTCCGAGCCGGGCCTCGATCTCATCGAGTGTGGCAAACAGCGCGTCGTAGGCTTCGTCGTAGGCAGCCTGCGAGCGGGCAAAGCCGCACCGATAGACGCCGTTGTTGACGGTGGCATAGACCTGCGCGTTGACCCGATCGATCTCGGCGCGCAAGTGCGCCGGATAGAAATCCGTCGGATCGGCGCCGACGCCGGCGAACTCCGAATTGAGCATGCGGATGATTTCGGAGGAACTCGTTGTTGACGATGCGCTTGGTCTTGTTATCCCACAACGTCGGCACGGTGACCTTGCCGGTATAGTGCGGATTGCTCGCGCTGTAGGCTTCGTGGAGATAGTGGAAGCCGTTGACGCGGTCAGGCGTGCAATCCGGAAACGTGGCATTATCCTCGAACGTCCAGCCTTGCTGGCGCAAGCCGGGAATGGCGATCGCCACACTGATCGCGCCGGTGAGTTTCTTCAGCGCCAGATAGATTTGCGTGCGATGCGCCCACGGGCAGGTGTAGGCCACGTAGAGGTGATAGCGCCCGGCTTCCGCCTTGAACCCGGATGAGCCGTCCGCGGTGATGCGGTCGCGGAACACACTGTCGATCCGCTGGAAATTACCGGCCGCGCCGGTCTCCTGCGGGAGGTCCTCGTCGCGCCATTTGCCATCAACCAAAATACCCATCACGCAGCCTCCCCGCGGACGAGCGCCGCCGCCTGGCGGATCGCCGCGATGTTTGTCCGATAAGATTCAGGCGTCCGATCCTTGAACACGGCGGCACCGGCGACGAGGGCATTGGCGCCGGCGCGCACGACCTCGGGCGCCACGTCGGGCGTAATGCCGCCGTCGATCTCAATGTCGATCGGCCGGCCGCCCGCAAGCGCGCGCAGCTTCCGGATTTTGTCGATGGCCGCCGGAATGAATTTCTGTCCCCCGAAGCCGGGATTGACCGACATGACGAGGATCAGGTCAACGAG
Organism: uncultured Alphaproteobacteria bacterium; assembly: GCA_963844545.1. Taxonomy (GTDB): domain Bacteria; phylum Pseudomonadota; class Alphaproteobacteria; order Rhizobiales; family Xanthobacteraceae; genus BOG-931. Next base: position 35,557 of record CAWJOX010000009.1, read on the forward strand.
GTCGATAACCGGCGCGACCGCTTCCGCCGGCGTGCCGGGATTCATGGTCACGCCGACTTTCTTGCCGAGCGCGTGGATGGTTTGCAGCGAGCGGTGGATATGGGGGCCGGCCTCGACATGCACCGTAATGATGTCGGCACCCGCCTTAGCGAAAGCTTCGAGATAGGGGTCGCACGGCGCGATCATAAGGTGCACGTCGAACACCTTTTTGGTGTGCGGGCGAAGCGCCTTTACCACATCCGGTCCGATGGTGATGTTGGGTACGAAATGGCCGTCCATGACGTCGACATGGATCCAGTCGGCGCCGGCCGCGTCGACCGCGCGGACTTCCTCGCCCAGTTTTGCGAAATCGGCGGACAGGATCGACGGAGCAATAATGAGCGGACGAGTCACCAGGGCCTCATCGATATACGCAGGGCTTTGCCGGAGCGGTTCGCCTAACACGCCATGCCGGGAGGGGCAACGCACCCCGCCGCACCCGGCATTATTTGCCGGGGGCAGTCTGAGGGCGTGCAGTTTTTCGCTCCGCGCCAAAATGCGTTCTGGCGGAAAACGTGTTGACTTAGCGCCACTTACGCGGCGGCCCCGGTCTTGCATCGCCATGTTCGGATCACAGCATCCACTGGCGCATCAATTGTGCATCCAATGGCTTCGAGGAGCGTGCCATGTCGACGGTTGGCGCATCGAATAGCAACAATCCCTACGCCCAGCTTCAAGCGCTGTGGCAGCGGGGACAATCGCAAAGCAGTGCGGCGCAGGGCGATGCCCCCTCCCAATCGTTTGCACTGACGAGCTCGCAAAAAACCAGCGTGCCCTCGGCCCCGCCGGCGGCCTCCTCCGGCGCAACGCCCGCGACTTCCGCCGGCACGTTCCCGCGCTTCGAGCCGCAGACTCTGCAAACGCTCATTGCCCTGCAGGAGTCTGACAATAATCGTTGACGCACAGCACATCGTTAGCGCGTGCGACGCAATTCGCGTCGGCACGACAAGCGCGCGATTTTAAATCGGCGCTGATTGGTGCTGGGCCTTGTGGTCCGGCCGACGTGTGCGCATACGATTACGGCGTACGCTTAAAACTCGGCCACAACGGAGGCTCGCCTGGCGCGCACCGATGTCATCGTGCTCGGGGCCGGCATCGTCGGCACATCCATCGCGGTCCAGCTCGCCAAGCGCGGACTGTCGGTCGCGCTGATCGATCGTGGCGGCCCGGGGGAAGGCACATCGTACGGCAATGCCGGCATCATCGAGGGCAACACCGTTTTTCCGGCGGCGTTTCCTTCAAGTTTCGCCGAGCTGGCGCGGATCGCGCTGAAGCGCTCGCCTGTAGCCAACTATCACTTGTCGCATCTGCCGCGGATCGCGCCTTGGCTGGCGGCTTTTCGCGCCGCGTCGCAGCCGCAGCGCCTGGTCGAGACGGCACAGCTGATGCGGCCATTGTTTGCGCGCGCGGTCGGCGAGCACGAGCAACTGGCCGCCGAAGCCGGCGCGGAGCGCTATCTGAGCCGTCGCGGTTGGCTCAAGCTTTACCGCACCGACGGTGCGTTCGCGGCGTTAGCGCCGGAGCTCGACCTTGCCGCGCGCTTCGGCATCGGCAACGTGCCGCTGGATCGCGATGCCGCGCTTGCGCTCGAGCCGGCGCTGGCGGGAGTGTTCCGGCACGCGGTACATTGGACCGGCGCCGTCAGCGTCAGTAATCCGCTGGCGCTGACCCGCGCCTACGCCGCGCGCTTTGCCGCGCTCGGAGGCCTTACGCTGTCGGGCGACGCCCGCACGCTGCATCGCGCCGATTCTCATTGGCGCGTCGAGACGGTTTCGGGGCCGATCGATACCGGCGACGTGGTGATTGCGCTCGGTCCATGGGCGCCGGATGTTCTCAACCCGCTCGACATCCGTCTGCCGCTTGCGGTCAAGCGCGGCTATCACCGCCACTATCGGCCGCAAGGCAACGCCGCGCTCAGCCGTCCGGTGCTCGATGCCGAGAATGGCTACGTGCTCGCTCCGATGGAACAGGGTATCCGGATCACCACCGGCGTCGAGTTCGCCGCGCGCGATGCGGCGCCGACGCCGGTGCAATTCGATCGGCTGTTGCCGGCGGCGCGCTCGTTGTTTCCGCTCGGGAAGGCCGTCGAAGCTCAGCCGTGGCTAGGGGCGCGGCCCTGCTTTCCCGACTCGCGGCCAGTGATCGGACGGGCCCCCGGCCAGCGTGGCCTTTGGCTCGCTATCGGTCATGCCCATTGGGGCTTGACGCTTGGGCCGGCGACCGGACGGCTCATTGCTGAGATGATGACCGGCGCAAGCTCGTTCTGCGATCCAAAACCCTACGGCGCGGATCGGTTCATCCGCTAGCAGGCCATGAAAGGCCGGCGATCGGCCGGACGATCAGTCGTGCACCGCCGATGCCGGGGCCGGCGAACCCTTGTACTCGCCGATCGTATGCAACACGCTGTTTTCGGGCCGCGTATTGTTCACCGACATCTTGTCCTGCCGCATGAGCATTTCGTCGTACTTCGGCAGCGTCGTCACCGGCTGACGCGGCACCAGATGCACGACCTTGTAGCCGCCTGCCTTGAGCTGGCGGAGGAGTTCCGGCATAGCCTCGGCGGTCGCCTTCTGGAAGTCATGCATCAGGATGATGCCCTTACCGTGCTTTTCCAGCTTGGTCATCACCGATTTGATCACCTGCTCCGGCTTATGCAACTTGAAATCGAACGAATCGATGTCAGTCGAGAATACCGCGATGTTGCGCTCGGCGAGATAGGCCAGGAGCTGTGGGGGGTGCTGCAGGTCCGGGAAGCGGAAGAATGGCGCGATCGGGGCGTCGGCGGCCATGTGTACCGCGCTGATGCCCAGTTCGATTTCCTGTTTGGCCAGTTCAAGGTCGCTGGCGTAGGGGTTCTTGGCGAGGTCCTTGTGCGACCAGGTATGCGTGCCGACCGTCATTCCGGCCGCGATCACCCGCTTGGTGAGCTCCGGATGCCAGGTCGCGTGCTCGCCGATCTCAAAGAAAGTGGCTTTCAAACAATTGTCGGTCAACGCCTTGACGACCGCCATGGTGTTTTCCGGCCAGGGGCCGTCATCGAAGGTCAGCACGATCTCTTTGTCGCGGAGGAAATCGTACTGCTTGAAGTGTTCGAAGCCGAACCCGGGCCCGCCAGTGGTGTCGATTTCGACGATGCGCGAAAGCCCCATCCCGCCCGGCTTGTCGCAGGCCGCGATGCCGCTGGGCGGCGGGCTGGCTGCGGCGGCCTTGGCCGAATTAGTGGACGGTGCACCAGCCGCGGCCTGATTGGCATTGCTCTGTGCCGGCGTGGTCTGTGCCGGCGTGGTCTGTGCGACGCGCGTCGGCGGAACATTTGTAGACTCGGCCTGCGCCTGCCGCATTCCCGTCGTCTCCGGCGCCGATGTCCCGGACTCCGCCGATTGGGCAAGCTGATGAAATGGTGTCTGCGCCGGAACCGCCTTATCGTTCGATGCCAGGCGCGTAAGCGGTGCGGGCGCTGAAGGCGCGATGACTGACGCAGTGAGTGACTGTGCCGCGGACGCCAATTGCGGCAAACCGATCCCGAAGGCTGCGAGAGCGCCAAAGGCCGCGAGGCCCAGGCCGACTAACACAGCACCGCCAATGATTACGAAACGCATGGTTCCTCGCAGCAAATCCATCGCCATTTTGCCCGGAATGAAAGCGCAATCGGCGAACGTGTCAACGCCGGCGCATGACGATCGCGTGATCGATGCACGCTGCGGTTTCCGCCACCGACGTCACGGTTGGAAGCTACTCGATCACTCCGGTTCATCGCTCGAATCGATCCTTCCAGCTTGGCAGCGCGCCCGTAAGTTGCAGCGCCGTCGCGGTGTAAACGCCGCGGGCGACTGCGCGGGCCACGACATTAGCCGCTATTGCGCCAAGTACGGTTAACCCCAAAAGTGCGTCCGCAAGAGGGCGGCGGCCGGTCGAGGCAGCGAACACCACGTCGCCGTCAAGCGGGGTGTGAACAGGGTAGATGGCGCGCGACAAGCCCGATTGCGCCATGACGGCAAGCCTTTTTGCCTGCGCTTTGGTTAAAATTGCGTCAGTGGCCACAACTACCAGGGTCGTATTTTCTCTGGCACCGCCTTTGGTGAGCGGATAAAGCGCATCGGCGGGCACAACGGACGGTAACCCGCGGCCGCCGAACTCGCCGTCGTGCTCGAACGGCGCCGCCCAGAACCACGGACCTTCGCCGATCACGACGCTACCGGCGGCATTGACCACCGCGAGAGCGCCGACGACTTGGCCGTCCGGCGTTTGCGCCGAGGCCGAGCCGATCCCGCCCTTATAGTTGACCGTGGTCGCTCCGGTGCCGGCGCCAACGCTCCCCAGGACGAAATCCGCGCCGGCGGCGGCTGCGGCCGCATAACCAAGCTCGCGGTAGGGCGGAAACCGGCCCCAGTTCTTGTCGCCGGCGCCGAGAAGATCAAACAGGATTGCTGCCGGCACGATCGGAACCCGCACCGTGCGCACGGCAAAGCCGCGGCCCTGTTCCCGCAGCCAAGCCTGCACGCCGGAAGCAGCATCGAGCCCGAAGGCCGAGCCGCCGGAAAGGGTGATGGCGTCGATGCCCTCGACGGTCTGCGCCGGATCGAGCAGCGCGGTTTCGCGGGTGCCCGGCCCGCCACCGCGCACATCGATCGAGGCGACGGCCGGTTCGTCGAACACGACGGCGGTCGCGCCTGAACCGAGGCGCGCATCCTCGGCGTGACCGATTTTGAGTCCTGGGACGTCGGTGATGAGGTTGCGCATGATGCTGCCTCGCAAACGGTCAGCGGAGACGATTTTGCCTGGGCGGTCAACGATCACATCCTCGCGGGCGCGGCGCTGCTGCGCTTGCGCGACGAAGAGTGGCCGGGCATGAGTGCGCCATGCCGAACGTCACCATCGCCGCCGCGCTCGTTGCCGGCATGTTGAGCTTTCTGTCGCCCTGCGTGCTGCCGCTCGTGCCGCCTTATCTGGTCTATCTCACCGGCACCTCGCTCGAGCGTTTTGCCGATAAGGAACCGCGAGCCGCGGGTGCGCCGCGAGACGCTCGCTGCGGCGCTCCTCTTCGTGCTCGGCTTCTCCACCGTGTTCGTAGCACTCGGCGCCAGCGCCAGCGTGATCGGCTCGCTGGTGCGCGCCTATTCGGGTCCGCTCGCCATCATTGCGGGCCTTGTCATCATTGCCATGGGCCTGCACTTTCTCGGGCTTACGCCGATCAAAATGTTGATGCGCGAGAAGCGCCTCGGCATGACCAAGCCGGTCGGATTGTGGGGCGCTTATTTGATGGGGCTGGCGTTTGCGCTCGGCTGGACGCCGTGCATCGGCCCGATCCTCGCGGCAATCCTTGCGGTTGCGGCATCAGAGGCAACCGTCGCGAAAGGCGCCGGCCTGCTGGCGATCTATTCACTCGGCCTCGGCATACCGTTCATGGCGGCCGCGCTTGCGATCGAACCGTTCGCCGCCTTCCTGGCGCGCTTTCGCGCTCATCTTGGTCTGGTGGAGAAGGCGATGGGCGGGCTGTTGGTGCTCACCGGCATCGCCTTCCTCACCGGCACGGTGACACAGGCTAGCTTCTGGCTGTTGGATACCTTCCCGATGCTCGGCAAGATCGGTTAGCCGCGATCTTTCCAAGCTCGGCGCGTGTAACGTCCCGGTTTTGCAGCGCATCACTTCTTGCTGCGCAGAGCCCGGGATACAGGCGCTACGTCCGCCCCGACTCGGTGATCTCGTCGTAATTGCCGTCTTTGTCCCAGCGAAACACCGCCCAGCCGACGGAAGTAATGTCACCCTTCTTGTCGAATGAGAGTGGACCAAGCACCGTGTCCCAGGTGCCGGCGTGGATGGCCGCGGCGACCTTTTGTCCGTCGACGCTGCCGGCCTTAGCGGCGGCCTGCGCCCAAACCTGAAAGGCCGCGTAAGTGTAAAGCGTGTAGCCCTCGGGATCGATGCCCTTCGCTTTGAATTTCGCGACGATGGGCGCTGCGGTCGGGCGCTTGCGCGGATCAGGACCGAATGTGAACAGCACACCTTCCGCCGCTGGGCCGGCGATTGATGCAAACTCGCGGGCGGCGAGGGCATCGCCCGCCATCAGCACCGTCTTAAGCCCCTGATCGCGCATCTGCCGCACGATCAGGCCAGCCTCCTGGTGATAGCCGCCGTCATAGACGATATCGATGCCGTTCAGCTTGAGCTTGGAAACCAGCGCGGTGAAATCCTTGTCGCCCTGGTTGTACGACTCGTACAGCTTCTCCTTCACGCCGGCGGCGTTGAGCGCTTTCTTGACCTCGTCGGCGAGGCCTTTTCCGTATGTCGTCTTGTCGTTGATGATGGCGATGTTCTTGCCTTTGAAATTCTTGGCCAGATAGCCGGCGGCAAAGCCGCCCTGCTGATCGTCGCGGCCGCAGGTGCGGAAGGTGTTCCACATTTTTCGGTCGGTGAAGAGCGGATTGGTCGACGCCGGCGTGATCTCCAAAACGCCGCTGTCGAGATAAGCATCCGAGGCCGGGATCGATGAGGACGAGCAATAATGGCCGACGACGACGGCCACTCCCGCGCCGGCGAGTTTTTCCGCGACCGAGCGCGCTTGTTTCGGATCGCAGGCATCGTCGCCAATCTGCAGCGTGAGCTTCTTCCCCAGCACGCCGCCGGCGGCGTTGAGGTCGGCAATCGCCTGCTCGGCGCCATTGCGCATCTGCCTTCCAAAAGTAGCTTGCCCGCCGGTCATCGGTCCGGCTGCGGCAACGGCGATCTCGTCGGCTTTCGCCGCGCCGGCGAAGGCGACCAAAAGGAGCGCAAAGGCGCTAAGCCACAGCTTGTTGTTCATGCCTATCCCTCGCTGAAGACCGTGATGGTTTCACGCAAATTACCACTTCTAGCGCGCAGTTTCTTGCCCGATTTCGCGCCAGTTAAGCGGGCCGGCGCGGGCGTAAAGCCAGGGATATTGCCGCACCATCTGGGCGGCACGGGTCGCGCGCCACGCAATCAGTGCGGAGATCAGCAAGATCACCGTGTCGCAGCAATACGACGGGAGCGAGAGCAGTTCGCCGTCGAACAAGGCGAAATGAAAGAACCGCGTGGCGGCGCCAAGAAGCAGCGCCGTGACGACGACCTGCCATTGCCGGCCCCAGGCGCGGGCAATGGCGCGGCCGGAAAGCGCCGCGGCACCGCCGCCGACGACAAAGGTTACCAGCACGATCGGCGCGATGCTCTCGCCGGAATAGAGACTGAACATATTGATCACATATCCGTCTCTGTCAGCGCTTGCCGCCTTCGAGATAGGCGGCGCGGATTTCCGGCCGCCGTAACAATTCGCGGCCGCTGCCTTGCAGCGTGATCTCGCCGTTGACCATGATGTAACCGCGGTGCGCGAGCTTGAGCGCATGGTAGGCGTTTTGCTCGACCAGAAACACGGTGAGCTTGTCGCGTTCGTTGAGCGCACGAATGGCGGCAAAAATTTGCTGCGCGAGCAAGGGCGCCAAGCCAAGCGACGGCTCGTCGAGCAGGATCAACCGCGGCCGGCTCATCAGCGCGCGGCCGATCGCCAGCATCTGCTGCTCGCCGCCGGAGAGCGTGCCGCCGCGCTGATATCGGCGGTCGCGCAGCCGCGGAAACAGCGCGAACACGCGATCGAGGTCGGCATCGAAGTCGGTGGCGTCGGCCACTGTGGCGCCGATCTGCAAATTCTCCATCACCGTCATGCGCGGGAAAATGCGGCGGCCTTCGGGCGATTGCGCGATGCGGAGCTTGGCGACCTCGTGCGTCGTCAGGCCGGTGATGTCGCGGCCGGCGAAGCAGATACTGCCTTCGCGGGCGCGCGGGTTGCCAAACACCGTCATCATCAGCGTCGATTTGCCGGCGCCATTGGCGCCGATCAGCGCAACGATCTCGCCTTCGTTGACGTCGACATCGACGCCTTTGAGGGCGATGACGCTGCCGTAATAGGCTTTGACGCCGCGCAGCGAGAGAAGCGGCGCAGTCGCCCCGCTCACAGTCCGACCTCCGCGCCGGCCCGCTCGACTTCTTCGTCGGGGACGCCGAGATATGCGGCGATTACCTTAGGGTCGTTGCGGACATCCTGCGGAGCGCCGTCGGCGATTTTCAGGCCGTAGTCGAGCACGACGATATGGTCGGAAATCTCCATCACCACGCCCATGTCGTGCTCGATGAGCAGGATTGATGTGCCATGTTCGTCGCGAAGCGTCCGTAAGAACGCGTTGAGTTCGGCGCTCTCTCGATTGTTCAGCCCGGCGGCAGGCTCGTCGAGGCAGAGCAACACCGGATCGGTACACATCGCGCGTGCGATTTCGAGTCGCCGTTGCGCGCCGTAGGGCAGCGCGCCGGCGGGATCGTCGGCGCGCTCGGCAAGGCCCACGCGATCGAGCCAATGGCGCGCCTTGTCGATGGCGTCCGCTTCGGCACGCGCGTAAGTGCGCGAGCCGACCAAGCCGAGCACGGTAAAGCCGGAAGCGACCATCAGGGTGTTGTGCTGCGCGACGAGCAGATTTTCGAGCAGCGTCATCCCGGCAAACAGCCGCACGTTCTGAAACGTGCGTGCGACACGCGCCTCCTTGGCGATGCGAAACTCCGGCAGGCGCTCGAGCAAAAACGTGGCGCCGTCCGGATGAGCAAGCATCAGCCGGCCGACCGTCGGCTTGTAGAAGCCGGTGATGCAGTTGAATAAAGTGGTCTTGCCGGCGCCATTCGGTCCGATCAGCGCGGTGATCTGGCGCGGGTGTGCGGAGAAGGAGAGGTCGCTGACGGCTACGAGTCCGCCGAAGCGCATGGTCAGGTGCTCGACCGTGAGGATCGGCGCCGCATTCATGCCGGCGTCTCCGTGCGCGCACCTTGCACGATGGCTGCCGGAATCTCTTTGCGCGTGCGCAGCGACACCGATGGCGCGCGCGTCGAGACCAGACCGCGCGGGCGATAGATCACGATTGCGACCATGGCGGCGCCGAACACCAGCATGCGGTATTGATCGAACTCGCGGAACAGCTCGAAACCGCCAAGCATGACCGCGGCGGCAACGGCGACGCCAAGCTGCGAGCCCATGCCGCCGAGGACGACGATCGCGAGCACCAGGGCGGATTCGCCGAAGGTGAAAGACTCCGGACTGATGAAGCCCTGCCGCGTGGCGAAGAACGCTCCGGCGAAGCCGCCGAACATCGCGCCCATGGCAAAGGCAGTGAGCTTGGTATTGGTGGTATTGATGCCGAGCGCGCGACAGGCGATCTCATCCTCACGCAACGCCTCCCAGGCGCGGCCAATCGGCAATCGCCGCAGCCGCAGCGTTACCCAGTTGGTCAGCAGCGCCAGCGCGAGAATGAGATAATAAAGAAATACCACGCGATGCGTGGGCGAGTAGTGCAGGCCGAATGTCGCGGCAAACCCTTCGCTCGAAGTATTGAATGGCAAGCCGAAGAACGACGGGCGCGGAACTCCGGAAATGCCGTTCGGCCCGCCAGTGAGGCTTTGCCAGTTGAGCAGGATAAGCCGGATGATCTCGCCGAAGCCGAGCGTAACGATGGCGAGGTAATCGCCGCGCAAGCGCAGCACAGGAAAGCCGAGCAATATGCCGGCGAACGCGGCAAGGATGCCCGCAAGCGGCAGGCAGATCCAGAACGACAGGCCGAAGGTCTGCGCGATCAGCGCGTAGGAGTAGGCGCCGACGGCGTAGAACGCGACATAACCGAGATCGAGGAGGCCGGCGAGGCCGACGACGATATTCAGGCCGAAGCCGAGCATCGTATAGGTGACGATCAGGATGCCGAGATCGAGCAAATAGCGGTTGGAGTAAAAGACAACCGGAAGGATCAGCGCAAAGATCAGAAAGGCGACAGCGGCGTAGCGCGAGACACCTGAAAGTCCCGTTCTTACGGCGACTGGCACAAGACGTTCGATCGAACCGGCCACCTCCCGCCAAATCGTGGCGCGCAGGAGCGCGGCAGCGAAAACGGCCGCGACGATTGCGGCGAGCGCACCGAAGCGCGTCGTTAGCACCAGCGCACCGGTCGGTCCTTGATCGGTGCGGATACCGATCATTAAAACAAAAAGGCCGAAAGCCACCAGCGCCGCGATGGCGGCTTCCTTCACCGCAGCGAAGACATCAAGCCGCTGATCTGCGGGTTCGCTCTCCTGCGGCACGGGCGCCCGCTCGCTCACACCTTCTCGACTTCAGGGCGGCCCAAAATGCCGGTCGGCATGAATATCAGCACCACGATGAGGATCGCGAACGCCGCGACGTCTTTATATTCGATGGAAAAATAGGCCGACCACATCGTCTCGATCAGGCCGATGAGAATGCCGCCGATCATCGCGCCGGGCAGCGAGCCGATGCCGCCAAGCACCGCGGCGGTAAACGCCTTCACGCCGGCAAGAAAACCGATGAAGAAATCGACGACCCCGTAATAGAGGAGGAACATCAGGCCGGCGACCGCAGCGAGCGCCGCGCCGATGACGAACGTGAGCGAGATCGTGCGGTCGACGTCGATGCCGAGCAGTGCGGCCATTTTTAGGTCTTGCTCGCAGGCGCGCATATTGCGCCCGAGCTTGGTGCGCGCGACGAGGAACGAGAACCCGACCATCAGCAGCAGCGTGCTGACCACCACGATGATCTGAATGTTGGAAAGGCGTACGGCGAAATCGTTGCCCCCGAACAGTGTGTAGCCGCCCTGCACAAGCGGCGGCAGCGGTTTAACGCGGGCGCCCTGCGCCACCTGCACGTAGTTCTGCAGCACAATCGACATACCGATGGCGGAAATCAGCGGCGCCAGCCGGAACGAATGCCGCAGCGGCCGGTAGGCGATGCGCTCGACGGTCCAGCCGTACAGCGCCGTCAGCGCCATGGCGACGAGGAGTACCAGGAACAATGCCAGCGGGACGGCGGTGACGCCGATCGCCACCAGGACTAGGAAGGCAATGAGCGCCAGGAACGCGCCGACCATGAAGATGTCGCCGTGCGCGAAATTGATCATGCCGATGATGCCGTAGACCATCGTGTAGCCGATGGCGATCAGGCCATAGATCGAACCGAGCGTAATGCCGTTGATGAGCTGCTGGACGAAGTATTCCATGCGTCCGCCGCGTTGCGATTCCCGGCCCAGTACTTAACAGGGGCATCCGTAAGCGGCAAAGCCGACGGCTGCTGTCATTATAGGCAGTGGCGAAAACTTTCGGTCCGCGCCGAAAAAAGGCATTTTTGCGCGCTTTTCCAAATAGTTGCATAAAATAATTGCAGTGGAACCTGGAACGCGGTTGTGAATTGCGGATTGTCGTTCTGCCGGGGCGGGGGCTTTTTCGAACAACACCGGAGAACGTTCCAGATGTCTAACGAACCGAACAATCCGCAGCGCGACCAGCAAAATCAGAGCAATCCGCAGCAGGGCGGCCAGAGCAAACCCGGCCAGCAGCAGCAGGGTGGCCAGGGCGGTCAGACAAAGCCGGGTCAGCCGGGTCAGCAGCGCCAGGGTGGCGAAGGCGGGCAGGGCGGCCAGAACAAGCCTGGTCATCAAGGCGCCACGAACCGCTAGCGTTTCCGTTGCAGCGCGGCAGTCCGCTTTGACGGCGGGCTGCCGCTTTGTTGTGAAAGTCGTCGAAGCGCGGCTTCATCCCGGGCGCAATCGGCTTATGCTTGGTCCATGGCCAACGCATTGCCGCTGTTCCACCTTTACGGCGATCCTCCAGATGATCAGGCATTCGATTTTATTCACGTCGAAACCATCGCTTCGCGTTCCTCGATTCACGACTGGACCATTCGCGCCCACCGGCACCGCAATCTGTTTCAGATTCTTTTGATCGAGGGCGGTAGCGGCGAAATGACGTTCGAAGCCGCGCGACTGCCGTTCTCCGCGCCTGCCGCGATTCTGGTTCCGGCCGCGATTGCGCATGGCTTCCGCTTCGAGCCGAGCGTTACCCAAGGCTGGGTGCTCACGTTCACGGAAGACGCAGCCGTCGCGCTCGCGGACCGGGCGGGCGAAGCCCTGTCGCGGCTGCGTGCACTTGCCGCGCACCCGATCATTCCTATTGCCGATGACGCGGAACGGGCGCGGCTTTCGGCGCTGTGCACGGAATTGTCCGAAGAGAGCAGCCTAGCCCGCGAAGGCTATCGCGTGGCGATGCGTGGACTACTCGCCCTGATCGCCGTTGGCGTCGCGCGCCTTGCGGCAAGCCGGGCGCGCACCGGCAGCGTGACGCTACAGCCGGCCGACGCCACGGTCGCGCAGTTGCGGGCGCTGGTCGACGAATTCTTCCGCGGCGAACATCAGCTCGGCTTCTACGCCGAAAAACTCGGCATGACGGTCGATCGGCTCAACGACCACGTCAAGCGCGCCACCGGCGTCACCGCGGGTCATCTCATTCGCCAGCGCGTGCTTACGGAAGCCAAGCGCCAACTGGTGTTCACCACCCAGCCGATCCAGGAGATCGCCGAAGAGCTCGCGTTTTCCGACCCCTCGCATTTTGCCCGGTTTTTTCGCAAGCACACCGGCACGACGCCGCATCAGTTTCGCGATCAGCGAGGGTGAACACCTTTTCCGTCACCCTGAGGTGCGAGCCAACGGGTCCGGCCCGAAGTGGCCGGCCCGATGACGGGCTCCGCGAGCCTCGAAGGGCGACAGCATCCAAGTCGGCTGTTGCCGACTTGGACACTAAACTTTTCCGAAATCGGCAAGACCGATTTCGGTTCGCGCCTGGGCCGGCATCCTTCGAGGGCCGCTTCGCGGCCGCCTCAGAATGACGGTGACTACTTCAGCAAAAATTCCAGCACGGTGTCGGCGTAAGCCTGCGGCTGCTCCATGTTGGCAATGTGTGCGGTCTCGAGCACGACAAGCTTGGCGTCGGGAATGTGCTGGGCGAGAAACTCGCCGGCTTCGAGCGTCGTGGCTGGATCGTGCCGGCCGGCTATGACCAGAGTCGGTCTTGTGATCTTGGCGAGCAGCATACGCTGGTCCATGTCGCGGATCGCCTCGCCGCAGGCGACATAGCCTTCGGGTTTAGTGGCCAGAAACATCTCGCGAATGCGTGCCATCGCCTGCGGCGAGCGCTCGCGAAATGATTTGGTGAACCAGCGTTCCATATTGGCATCAACGATTGCAGCGAGCCCTTTTTCGCGTACGAGCTTGAGGCGGCCGTCCCACATGGTCCGGTCGTGAAAGTAGCTGGACGTATTTGACAGGATCAGTTTGTCGATCCGTCCGGGCGCATGCGCGCCGAGCCACTGACCGACCATGCCGCCCATCGACAGCCCGCACCAGTTGGTCCGTTCGATGCCGAGCCCATCAAGGATCGCGAGGGCGTCGCGGCCGAGCCGCTCCATCGAATAAGGCCCCTTCGGCACATCCGATTGGCCGTGGCCCCGGCGGTCATAACGCACCAGCCGGAAGTGCTTTGTGAACGGCGCTACCTGCTCGTTCCACATGTGCAGATTGGTGCCGAGCGAGTTCGACAGCATGAGCACCGGCGCGTGCTCCGGCCCTTCCACCTCTACATGAATGGCGCAGCCGTCCGCGCTGATTTTCGGCATGAAGCTTCCTCTGCACTCGCACCGGCCGTTAGCCTAAGCGGTGAACGACGGTCTTTCCAGCCGCCGTGCGAGGGGGTAAGCGATACGTATAAGCTACGCCTCGGTAAGGACACTGGGCGGGACGTTGCGGCGGCGCCGACAGGAGTGACGCGATATGGCTATGACAATGAGCGGGGAGTATCAGCTCGCGGTCCCGCGGGAAACGGTCTGGGAGAAGCTCAACGACGCCGAAACCCTCAAGGCCTGCATTCCCGGCTGCGAGCAACTTGACAAGCTATCGGATACCGAATTTCAGGCGGTTGCCACGACCAAGATCGGCCCGGTGAAGGCGAAGTTCAAAGGCAAGGTGACGCTGTCCGACCTCGACCCGCCGAACGGCTACACGATCTCGGGTCAAGGCGATGGCGGTGTCGCGGGGTTCGCCAAGGGTGGCGCTACCGTTAAGCTCCTGCCCAAGGATGGCGGTACGCTGCTCAGCTACGCGGTCGAGGCACAGATCGGCGGCAAGCTCGCTCAGCTCGGCCAGCGCCTGATCAACGGCGCCGCCAAGAAAGTGGCCGATGAATTCTTTCAGAATTTTGCCGCTGCGGTGAACCCCAAACAGTCCTGAGCCACCCGAATCTCCGCCCGTCCGTCATCGGGGCAACTATCCCCGGCGCACGATTAATCCTTGACCGGCGCCCGCGCCGCGGGTCAGATTGTTATTGTTCCAAGGTCGGAATCCGGGAAAACGTCACGATTTTGACCTTAACGGCAGATCACGGCCGCGAGCCGTCCTGCAAACAAGACGTTTTTAAGAATCTGAGGAGGCGCTTATGGCAGCCGTATCCCTCACCGTGAACGGCAAATCCGTCACCGTCGACGTCGATCCGCGCACGCTGTTGGTGCAATTACTCCGCGAAAATCTCCGGCTAACTGGCACCCATGTCGGCTGCGATACGTCGCAGTGCGGCGCCTGCGTGGTGCTGGTGAATGGCAAGGCGGTGAAGTCCTGCACCGTGCTTGCGCTGCAACTCGAGGGCGCCGACGTGCTCTCGATCGAGGGTCTGGCGCCGGCCGACGGTCCGCTTCATCCGATGCAGGAAGCTTTCCGCGAAAACCACGGATTGCAGTGCGGTTATTGTACGCCCGGCATGATTTTGACAGCGGTCGACATGGTCCGCCGCAAGGGTAACGAACTCGACGATAAGACGATACGCGAGGAGCTGGAGGGCAATATCTGCCGCTGCACCGGCTATCACAATATCGTCAAGGCGATCGCCGCAGGAGCTCGCGCCATGGGTAGCAGCGCTGCCAAAAAAGCCGCCGAATAAAGCAACAACTCTAAAGGGAAGACGCGTCCAAAATATAACCGCGGGAGGAAACCGCAATGACAGCAACCGGGATCGGCGCAGCGGTGCGCCGGAAGGAAGATCACCGCTTCATTACCGGCAAAGGTCATTACACCGACGACATCAACCGGCCGGGCCAAGCCTACGCCTATTTCGTCCGTTCCCCGCACGCCCACGCGATTATCAAATCGATCGACATCAAAGCGGCCGCTCGTTTGCCGGGTGTGGTTGCGATCTTCACCGGCGCCGACGTCGCAACCGACAAAATCGGCGGACATATCTGTGGCTGGACCGTTCATTCCAAGGACGGCTCGCCGATGAAAACCAGCCCGAGTTCGGCGCTGGCCGATGGCAAGGTATGCTACGTCGGTGACGAAGTGGCTGTTGTCATTGCCGAGAGCTATTCGCAGGCCAAGGACGCCGCGGAAAAGGTCGTGGTCAACTACGGCGTTCTCCCGGCCGTAGTCGATCCAAAGGCCGCGGCAAAGCCGGGTGCGCCGGTCATTCACGACGTCGCGCCGAACAACATCGTGTTCAACTGGCATCTCGGCGACAAGGCGGCGACGGACGCCGCGTTCAAGGCCGCCGACCACGTCACCAAGATCGATCTGATCAACAACCGCGTGGTACCGGCGGCGATCGAGCCGCGCGCCGCCGTCGGTGAGTATGATTCCGGCTCGGAGTCATTCACGCTTCACACCACTAGCCAGAATCCGCATGCCGCACGGCTTGTACTCGCCGCGTTCTGCGGTATCGCCGCGGAAAACAAGCTGCGCGTCGTTGCTCCTGATGTCGGGGGTGGCTTCGGCTCGAAGATCTTCATCTATGCCGAGGAGACCGTCTGCATCTGGGCCGCCAAAAAAGTCGGCCGGCCGGTGAAGTGGACCGCAGAGCGCAGCGAGTCATTCCTGGTCGATGCTCACGGCCGCGATCACGTCACCCATGCGGAACTGGCGCTCGATCAAGCCGGCAAGATCACCGGTCTGCGCGTCCACACCATCGCCAACATGGGCGCCTATCCATCGCTGTTCTGGTCGTCGGTCCCGACTTACCTTTATGGTCCGCTGCTGTCGGGCCAATATGCCATCCCGCAAATCTATTGCGAGGTCGACGCGGTCTATACCAACACCGCGCCGGTCGACGCCGTCCGCGGCGCCGGACGCCCCGAGGCGACCTTCGTCGTCGAACGCATTGTCGAACTCGCTGCGCGGCAGACCGGCCGCGATCCAGTCGCGTTCCGCCGCGCCAATTTCGTCAAGTCGTTCCCGCATCAAACGCCGGTGCTGTTCTGCTACGACGGCGGCGATTACGGCGCGAGCCTCGACAAGGCGCTTGAGCTTGCCGATTACAAAGGCTTCGCCAAGCGCAAGCGCGAGGCGGCGCGGCACGGCAAGCTGCGCGGCATCGGCTTCTCGACCTATATCGAAGCGTGCGGGCTCGCGCCGTCGCAGGCGGTCGGCTCGCTTGGTGCCGGCGTTGGCTTGTGGGAATCCGCGGAGGTGCGGGTTAATCCGACCGGCTCGGTCGAAATCCTCACCGGCTCCCACGCCCACGGCCAGGGCCACGAGACAACCTTCGCACAGGTGGTTGCCGAGCGGCTCGGCATTCCAATTGAAAGCGTGTCGATCGTACACGGCGACACCGACAAGGTGCAGTTCGGCATGGGCACCTACGGCTCGCGCTCCGGCGCGGTCGGCATTTCAGCGATCGTCAAGGCGCTCGACAAGGTCGAGGCCAAGGCCAAGAAGGTCGCCGCCCATCTGCTCGAAGCGGCTGAAGGCGACATCGAGTTCAAGGACGGAAAGTTCAGCGTCGCCGGCACCGACAAGTCCGTGCCATGGGCCGGCGTTGCGCTCAACGCCTACATCGCCCACAAATTCTCCGGCCAGGAGCTTGAGCCCGGCCTGAAGGAGGGCGCGTTCTGGGATCCGACCAACTTCACTTTCCCCGCCGGCTGCCACATCTGCGAGGTCGAGGTCGATCCGGAGACCGGCAACACCGAGATCGTGGCCTGGACCGCGGTCGATGACTTTGGTGTCGTGATCAATCCGATGATCGTCGAGGGCCAGGTCCATGGCGGCATTGCCCATGGCGTCGGCCAGGCGCTGTGCGAGAGCGCGATTTACAACAAGGACGGCCAACTGGTTACCGGTTCGCTTATGGACTATTGCATGCCGCGGGCCGATCATCTGCCGCCGCTGAAAATCGGCATGACGGTGACCAAGGCGCCGTCCAATCCGCTCGGCATCAAAGGCTGCGGCGAAGCCGGGGCGATCGCTTCGCCTGCCGCAGTGATCAACGCCATCACCGACGCCATCGGCACCGAAGCCGTTGCCATGCCGGCGACACCCGCCACGGTCTGGGCGGCATTGCAGAAGGCCGGCCACTCGCTGCCGCACGCGGCCTGACCCGCACGAAATAAACGGAGAACCCAAGATGTATAGCTTCACCTTCCACCGTCCCGAGACCTTGCGGCAGGCGATCAATCTGCTGAGCAAGAACGAGGACGCGAAACTTCTCGCCGGCGGCCACACGCTGCTGCCGACGATGAAGCTCCGGCTCGCCAACCCGCCGCAATTGATCGACTTGTCGCGGGTCGAGGGTCTGTCCGGAATTGAGCTGAAGGGGCGCGCCCTCGTCATTGGCGCCATGACCAAGCACGTCGACGTGCACACCTCTGCGGTGGTGCAGCAGGCCGCGCCGGTAATCGCCAAGCTCGCCGGCATGATCGGCGACCCGGCGGTGCGTCACATGGGCACGATCGGCGGCTCGGTCGCCAACAACGATCCGACCGCCGATTATCCGGCAGCATGTTTGGGACTCGGCGCCACCATCATCACCAACAAACGCCGGATTGCAGCCGATGATTTCTTCACCGGCATGTTTTCGACGGCGCTGGAGCCTGCGGAAATCATCACCAAGATCAGCTTTCCGCTGCCGAAGAAGGCGGCCTACCAGAAATTCCGCAACCAGGCGTCACGCTATGCGCTGGTCGGCGTCTTTGTCGGCAAGCGCGCCAGCGAGATTCGCGTTGCAGTCACCGGCGCCGGCGGCAACGGCGTATTCCGCGTGCCATCGTTCGAGGAAGCACTGAAAAAGCGATTTTCGCCAAAGTCGCTGGAAGGGCTCACTATCCCGGCCGACGGCCTTAACAGCGACATTCACGGCAGCGCCGAATATCGCGCTCACCTCGTCGGCGTGCTGGCGCGGCGGGCGGTCGCGGAGGCGATTGGGAAATAACGCTGGGCGCTGACCTCGACGGTCCGCGCATTTCGGTTCTTTCCTGACAAAGTGGATGCCTTGTTGTCGCCGGGCCTCGGCCCGTTTGCCGACCTAGGCTCGTTCGACAGGCTTTCGCACACTTGTTTGTTTTAGCGAGCCGATCAGGCGCCGATGAGCACGTGTCTGAATACAACCTGAGATATATTTTTACTTTTATATTGACCTATGATTGTATAGCTGGTACGGGCTAACCACGAGTTCAGCTAGCGCGGTGAGTGTTCGATGGCTGGCAATGCTGACGGCGGAACAAACAAGGGCTTAGGTGGCGGCGGCAAGACGAAGGCTCTGGTCGTCGGGATCAACAACTACGCCAGCCCCAATCAGTTGCCGAGTTGCGTCAACGACGCAGAGACGATCGCCGCTCTGCTCAAGAATGACTTCAAGTTTGATGAGATCGCTGTCCTGACTGACGGACAGGCCACGAAAGCCGGGTTGATCGACGGCCTCAAGACATTGTTTCAAAACGCAAGCGCGGCTGACCGCCTGGTGTTCTTCTTTTCTGGGCACGGGTATCGACCAATCGTCAACAGCGTCCTAGAGGAAGCGCTCGTTACCCAGGACAGCCAGTTTTTCGGAGACGACGAACTCGCCGCGCTCATGGATGGTTTGCCCGGCGGGGTTTTGACGATCGTTCTCGACGCTTGTTTCTCAGGCGGCATGGAGAAGCTGTTTCTACTGCCAAGCGGGCAGGTCGAGTTCGGCAAGGTCAAACGATGGATTTCCCTCGACACCACGCAGGTCGAACGGCAATTGCTCCAGTCCAAAACCATCTCCGGTTTTAGCCCGTTCGGAGTGCTCAGCCCGGCCTCACCGCAAATTGTACGAAACCATTTGGCCGCCGCCGACAGCAAGGGCTTTCAGGCTCAACCTTTCGAAATTACCGCATTGCGCAGCGGCGACAGCAAGGGCCTTCTGCTGTCCGCATGCTTGGATAATGAAGTGGCCGCGGCATCAACGTCACAAACAGCAGGCCTCTCGGCGTTCACATTTGCACTGACCAGTTCGATCCATCGTTTGGGTGCCAGCTCCATCGTCAAGGATCTGGTCGCTGCATCGGGCGATCTCTTGAGGCAGATCGGCACCGGTCAAACGCCAATGCTGAAGGAGCCGTCGGCGCCACCAAATCTCGGATCGACCAGCTTCGTTTTGTTTCAGGGGGCAGGCGAACCGCAGGAAGACGCGCAGGCGGGTGACACCGGCACTCTTTCGGACTCCGTCATTCAGGATCTTATTCGCAGCGTCACATCGGCGGTACTGCGGATCAGCGCAGGAGGGGACCACATGGACAACGGATCTATGACGCAGAAGGATTGGACACAGGCCTTGTCGACAATTCTTCCAATCGTCCTGACGACGATGCAGAGCAAGGGCTATCAGCCTGGGAGCAAGAATTGGTTCGACGATCTGTCGCCCCCGATATTTGATCCGGGGCCGATCGTGGCCCCGCTCATGCAAAGCAAGAGTTCCCAAGCGAACGGTAAAGACTGGATCAACGACGTCGGTCGTATCGCGAGCATCGTGGTGCCGCTCGTCGCCGGTATGCAGAACAAGGGATTTCAGCCGGACAACAAGAATTGGCTGAATGATGTAGGTGGTATCCTGCAAGCGGCGGCGCCGATTATCGCAGCGACGATGCAAAGCAAGGCATACGAGCCGGGCAGCAAAGACTGGATCGGTGATATTATCAACGCCGCTGGTGTGGTCATTCCGCTTATTGCCGGCCTGCAAAGCAAGGGATATCAGCCGGACAACAAGGACTGGTTGAACGACGTATCGCGCATCGTTCAGATTGCGACGCCAATCATCGCTGCCGCCCTGCAAAACAAAGGAGCGGTGCAGCAACCCAACAAAGATTGGATCGACGATGTCGGCAACATTGCCCGCGTCGTGGTCCCGTTGGTCGCCGGCATGCAGAGCAAGGCGGCTTGAGCATTGACGGCGATTTCGAGCTAAGGGGCCAAGAAGGGCGCGCAGCATCGCCCTTACGGGTCCCGGGCATCAGTCGCCGATGGTGTTGCCTGGAGTCAATCCATGCAATCAATCAGCGTCATTAATGCCAGCACGACGCTGACTGATGCTGAAGTATCAGCGGCCGTTCCGGACCTGCAAACTCAAGTCAGCGCACATTTTGCGCCGGTGTGGGCAATTGATGCGCAGTTGCAATTTTGTCCACGGACGGGGTCGGGGCCAGTGGCTGGGTCATGGTGGCTCGTTATCCTCGACGACGCCGATCAAGCAGCGGCGGTCGGCTATCATGACTTGACGGCCGAGGGCCTCCCGCTCGGCAAGGTGTTTGCGCGGACCGATCAGCAAAGCGGTCACACCTGGACGGTCACTGCCAGTCACGAATTGCTGGAAATGCTGGCCGATCCCTGGATGGACCGCGCGACGGTGGTCTCCGATAGCACCGACTTTCGCATATACGCATATGAAGTCTGCGACGCTTGCGAGGACGATGGTTTTGGATATTGGATCGATCGGACGCGTGTTTCCGATTTCGTATTCCCGGCATGGTTCAACCCAGGATCGCCGCTGACCAAATTTGATTACTGCGGGCAAATAACGCGTCCGTTGCAGCTCTTGGCGGGCGGATATATCGGCGTGTTCGATCCTCAGGCGGGCTGGAAGCAGCAGGAACAGCCTAATGTGGCGAAGCAGTTTGCCGATCGATTGAAAGTACCCCGCCGCGTAGAAGTGAAGCTCGGCGGCCGTCGAGAACGGCGCGTTCGTAAGGCAGCGGGTGGGCCGATGGCGCGCTCGTCCGATGCGGCGGGTCGGACCCAAGCCGTCAGGCACGACATTCTGCGAAATTCAGTCTTGGCGACGCTGGCCGTTTTAGCAGCCGGCCGCCGCTGACCCTCCCGCGACGGTCAATACGGTTTGGGCGCAAGTGAGGGCGCAGTTCCTTAGACCTTTCGTCACTAACTCATTCCCACATCATAATTTTTGACCGATACGCCTTGGGCCCGTGCGGCAAGCGACTATTGCGTTTCGGAGCAAGCGATCGAGGAGTTTTCCGGAGTCCGGATATTTATGTATGGATTAATGGACGGGCCGCTGAGATCTGTGGTGCTATTTCCGCCGGGATCGAATGGCTGAGCGCCGCCGCACTGAATTAAGAGGTTCAATTTGCCGTCTGCCACACCCCACCCGTTACCCGCCTCGATCGATGCCACCGTCGCGCTGCTCGCTGAAGCCGAGTATCTCGCCGACCGCTCGCTCGGCACCGTGCTTTATCTGGCGCTGAAAATGGGCCGGCCGATTTTCCTCGAAGGTGAGGCCGGCGTCGGCAAGACCGAGATCGCCAAGGTGCTATCTGCGACGCTCGGCCGCCGCCTGATCCGTTTACAATGCTACGAGGGCCTCGACGTCGCCGCGGCGGTTTACGAGTGGAACTACGCCGCCCAGATGATTGCGATCCGGGTTGCAGAAGCCGAGGGCGAGCACGACCGCGCGCGGCTCGAGCACGACATTTTCTCCGAGCGCTTTTTGATCAAGCGTCCGCTCCTGCAGGCGCTAGAGCCAGACACCGCCGGCGCTCCGGTGTTGCTGATCGACGAGATCGATCGAACCGACGAAGCTTTCGAGGCGTTTTTGCTGGAAGTGTTGAGCGATTTTCAGGTCACGATCCCGGAAATGGGCACGGTCAAGGCCGCGCACCCGCCGGTCGTGGTGATCACTTCGAACCGGACCCGCGAAGTGCACGATGCGCTTAAGCGCCGCTGCCTCTATCACTGGGTCGGCTACCCCAGCGCTGAGCGCGAATTGGCGATCGTGCGCGCCAAAGTGCCCGGCGTCGGCAAGAAGCTTTCCGAGCAGGTGGTCGCGTTCGTGCAGGCGCTGCGCAAGCAGGATCTGTTCAAGTCGCCCGGAGTCGCCGAGACGCTGGATTGGGCCAGCGCGCTCTCGGAGCTTGACGTGGTCGCGCTCGATCCGGCGACTGTCTCCGACACGCTCGGCGTACTGCTGAAGTATCAGGACGACATCGCGCGGCTCGAAGGCAGCAAGGTCAAGGAATTGCTTGACGAGATGAAGTCGGACCTACGCGCGGCGGAGTAAAAATTCCGCTCATTCCCGCAGAAGCGGGAATCCAGCCTGGGTCCCCGCTTTCGCGGGGACGAGCGATGGGAGTCGAGATGTCTGAAACCAGCGGGCGGCTCGCTGAAAACATCGTCTACTTCGCCCGCGCGCTGCGCGCGGCGGGTATTCCGGTCGGGCCCGGCGCGGTGCTCGACGCGCTCGAAGCGGTGAAGGCCGCCGGCGTCGGCACCCGGGAGGATTTTTACTGGACGCTGCACGCGGTGTTCGTGAAGCGGCACGAACACACCGTCCTGTTCGATCAGGCGTTCCGCATCTTCTTCCGCCGCCGCGGTTATATCGACCAGCTGATGGCAATGATGCTGCAGCCGGCGCCGGGGGCGCCCCGGCCGCCGGAGGCCGGTGCGACGCGCATCCAGGAGGCGCTGTTTTCGGGCCTCGATGACAAGCTCAAACACGAGCGCGAGATCGAGCTCGACACCCGCATGACGGTCTCCGAGCGCGAGGTGTTGCAACGCAAGGATTTCGCGCAGATGTCGAACGCCGAGATCGCCGCCGCCAAGCAAGCGATGCAGCGGCTCGTTCTGCCGATGGCAGAAGTGCGCACGCGGCGGCTCGCGCCGCATCCGCACGGCCATCTGATCGATATCCGCCGCACCTTGCGTTCAAGCCTCAAAGGCGGCGGCGATTTCATCGATCTGCGCTTCGTCGGACCGAAAATGAAGCCGCCGCCGATCGTGGCTTTGCTCGACATATCCGGCTCCATGACGCAGTACAGCCGGATTTTTCTGCATTTCCTGCATGCGTTGACGGAAAAACGCCGGCGCGTCAGCACGTTCCTGTTCGGCACGCGGCTGACCAATATCACCCGAGCATTGCGCCAACGCGATCCTGACGACGCGCTGGCCGCCTGTTCGGCGAGCGTGCCGGACTGGTCGGGCGGGACGCGGATCGCGTCATCGCTGCATGCTTTCAACAAGCAGTGGGCGCGCCGCGTGCTCACCCAGGGCGCCATCGTGCTCCTGATCACCGACGGTCTCGAGCGCGATGCCGACGATACACTCGCCTTCGAGATCGACCGGCTGCATCGCTCGTGCCGGCGGCTGATCTGGCTCAATCCGCTGCTGCGTTTCGAAGGCTTCGAGGCGCGCGCGCGGGGCATCAAGACCATGTTGCCGCATGTCGACGAATTCCGGCCGATTCATGATCTCGACTTCGATCACTGAGCTGGTGGCTGCATTGCAACCCGGCCGCAGCGGCGCCGGCGACCCGAAAGCCTGGATGCAAAAGGTGGCCTGACCTCGCAAACATTATTGCCGGACTTGATCCGGCAATCCATCTTAAGGCCAGGAAGATGGACCCCCGGGGTCAAGCCGGGGAGACGATCGAAAGGCGATAACGGAGGCTCCCATGCTCTCAACCGACAACGACATTCTCAAAGCCGCCGAGGACTGGCGCAAGAAAGGCCACTCTGTGGCGCTCGCGACCGTGGTCGAGACTTGGGGCTCGGCGCCTCGGCCGGTCGGCTCCAATCTCGTCATCGACGAGGAGGGGAATTTCCTGGGTTCGGTCTCCGGCGGTTGCGTCGAAGGCGCCGTGGTTACGGAAGCGCTCGACGTGATCGAAAGCGGCAAGCCGAAAATGCTCGAATTCGGCGTGGCCGACGAAACCGCCTGGAAGGTTGGCCTGTCCTGCGGCGGCAAGATCCGCGTCTTCGTGGAGAAGGTGGAATGAAGGCGTGCGGGCCCGCTTAGCGGGCGAGTGCAGCTTGTAGTTTATGTGTCGGTAATATGAAGGCTCGAGTTTGATCTACATCAATACCGCAGGCGACTGCGTGAGATTGATTGGGTTCCGGCTGGATCAGCAGGAGACGTGTCGTGGCCCAAAAGGAAACTCAGACGGAAAAGTCATCCCCATTTAATTTTGCCCCTGCGGAGTTTGCCGCGATGGGACAGAAGCAGTTCGAAGGATTTGCCAGCGCGCAATCGGAGCTGTTCGAAAAATTCGAAGAGACAAGACGGCAGTGGCTCGATCGCGTTCAGTCGGAAGCGAATTTGACATCCGAATTTGCCTCGAAGTTAACGGCGGCGCGTTCGATTCCGGACGCGATGATCGCGTATCAGGACTGGGCTAATCGGTGGCTGGAGATGATGGCCGATGATCGCAAGCACTTGCTTGCCGACTATCAGACGCTGGCCGAGACGGGCGCGCGTTTCCTGTCGAGTGGCTGGCAACCGAAGAGCGCCGCCGTCAGTTCATAGCTTGCGGCAGTCTAGTCTTTTCGTCTGCAATGATAACATTTGCCGCTCTCACTCAGTTTCGTGAAGGGCGTTGGAATCGGCTGCCGGTGTGATTTCTGACAGCCGAAGCAAAGATTAGAAGTTGTTTCGCGCCAATCGGTCGATAACGACCGATGCGTTGTTGCAGCGCAGCCAAATCTATGGCGGCATCAGTTCAATTATTCCAGTCAATATTGCATCGTTGGCGCTAGCTGCCGCGGGTACGCTATCTCCAAAGGCGGCCTGGAACGGGGCAATTTTTTTGCCATATCAACGGTCCGGAACGGACCGGGCCGGCGAGCCTCGAATCCATAAACACCATGCGTTTTTGATAGTATGATGGCCAAGGTTACCAGGCGGCCGTGCCGCGGGTAACCTGCGCAATGACGACCGAGAGACGTTGATGCATCTTGACCTCCTTACCACGCTGAACGCCGAGCGCGCCGCGCGCCGCGCGGCGATCGTCGTCACCGATACCGCCACCGGCCAACAGCGGCTGGTGAAGGCCGCCGATATTGGCAAGGATCAGCTCAAACCGCAGCTTGCCGAGCGCCTGCGCAGCGGACGGAGCGGCATGGAGGAGACCCCGCAGGGACGCGTGTTCTTCACTGTGTACGTGCCGGCGCCGCAGCTCGTCATCACCGGCGCCGTGCACATCAGCCAGGCGCTCGCGCCGATCGCAAAGCTGCTGGGCTATGACGTCACCATCGTCGATCCGCGCACCGCATTTGCGTCGCCCGAGCGTTTTCCGGACGTCAAAGTCATCGCCGAATGGCCGGACCAGGCGCTGCCACCGCTCGGCATCGACCGTTACACCGCATTTGTCGCGCTCACCCACGATCCGAAGATCGACGATCCGGCGCTGCTGCACGCGCTGTCCCGCGACTGTTTCTATATCGGCGCTCTTGGCTCGCGGAAGACGCACGCGCGGCGAGTTGACCGCCTTAAGCAGCAAGGCATCAGCGATGCCGACATTGCCCGCATCCATGCGCCGATCGGTCTCGACATCGGTGCGGTTTCGCCGGCGGAGATCGCGGTCTCCATCATCGCGCAAATTACAGAACGGCTGCGCGAAGAGGCCGAAACCGAAACGCCCCTCGTTAAGGCGGCGTCATGAAGTTCGGAGCCGTCGCGCCCAAGGAGGCGATCGGCGCCACTGCGGTGCACACGATCCGCAAGGGCGCGCTGGTACTCAAGAAGGGTACGCTGATCGGCCCCATCGAGGCCGCCGCGCTCCAAGCCGCCGGCATCACAGACATCGTAGTCGCGCGGCTCGAGCCTAGTGACGTGTCCGAGGATGTGGCGGCGGCCGGGATCGCCGAGGCAATTGCCGGCGAGGGCGTGCACGTCGATCGCGCCTTCACCGGCCGCGCTAATCTGTTCGCGCGGGCGGCCGGGGTGCTTGTCGTCGACAAGAATGCCGTCGATGGCATCAATCGCGTCGACGAAGCAATAACGGTGGCGACGTTGTCGGCCTATAAGCCGGTCGTAGCCGGCGAGATGATCGCGACGGTGAAGATTATTCCGTTTGCGGTTGCCGCGTCGGCGCGGGATTTGGCGCTGGCCACGGCGCAGCGGCCGCTCATCCGCGTCGCGCCTTATCGCATCCGCAAAGTCGGGATTGTGTCCACGCTGCTGCCCGGGCTATCGCCGAAGGTAATCGACAAGACGTTGAAAATCACGACCGAACGGCTTGTGCCCGCCAATGCCTCGATCGTCGCCGAACGGCGCGTGCCGCACGAGCAGGCGGCACTAGCCCGCGCGCTCGGCGAAGTACTGCGCGAGGGCGCCGAGCTCGTCATCGTGTTCGGCGCTTCGGCCATCGCCGACCGCCGCGACGTCATCCCGGCGGCGCTGGAGGCGATCGGCGGCCGCATCGAACATTTCGGCATGCCGGTCGATCCGGGCAATCTGTTGCTGATCGGCTCGGCGACCGGACATCCGGTACTTGGCGCCCCGGGTTGCGCGCGCAGTCCGAAGGAGAACGGTTTTGACTGGGTGCTGATGCGGTTACTCGCCGGTCTGAAAGTGCCGCGCGAGGATATTACCGGCATGGGAGTCGGCGGCCTGCTGATGGAAATCGTCACCCGTCCGCAGCCGCGTGACGAGCCGGTACATCCTGCCAGCAACATCGCGGCGCTGGTGCTGGCTGCGGGCCGCTCGAGCCGCATGGGCGGACCGAACAAGCTCCTCGCCGAAATCGGCGGCCGGCCGCTGGTGCGCATCGCCGTCGAGGAAGCGCTCGCCTCGCAGGCACGGCCGGTCATCGTCGTCACCGGTCATCAGCGCGAGCGCGTCGAGGCGGCGCTGGCGGGACTGCCGGTGGATTTCGTCCACAATCCGAAGTTCGCCGATGGTCTTGGCACTTCGCTGCGCGCCGGGATCGCGGCGCTGCCGGCGCAGGCGGACGCCGTCATCGTCTGTCTCGGCGACATGCCGCAAGTCGACGCCACGATGATCGATCGACTGATCGGCGCGCTCGATCCCGACAAGGGAGCCCTGATCGCGATTCCCACCATCGACGGTCAGCGCGGCAATCCGGTGGTCTGGTCGCGGCGATTTTTCTCCGATCTCATGAACGTCGAGGGCGACGTCGGTGCCCGCCACCTGATCGGCCGCTATAGCGAAGCGGTGGTCGAGGTGCCGCTGACCGGCAGCGCGGCGCTGACCGACGTCGATACGCCGGAAGCGCTTGAAGCCGTCAGGGCTGAGTTGGAAGGTACCTGATCACGGCCGAGAACCGCCGACGGCCACTAGAGCGTAATCGCTTCAGATTGAATCGATTGGCACTCTATTATCTTTGCTATTATCTTTGCTGGAACATGATCTTTTCGGACCTTCCTTCGCCAGCCGAAGCAGGGCTTCGCGAAGGCGGGAAACCGGCGTCCACCCCCGGATCGAGTCCGAGGGCAGGCTTTTCCGGATCATGCTCTATTGGCGCTGCAGGCGTCGTGCCAAGACCTTGGTGCCCGGTTTCATTGCCCCGCCCGGGCCACCGAGAGTTTTGACCGCATCCGCGGTGATCGCCTGGCCGCATGAAGAGCATGTCACTTGCGGCTGGAACTCATGGCCGCAGTTTTTGTGCACGAACAACATCGGGCTGCCTTCTTTTGGCTGCGCCCAGCGATCGCCCCAAGCCGTTAGCGCCAGAATGGCCGGCACCAGATCGCGCCCGGCCTCCGTCAAACGGTATTCGTATCGGATCGGTTTGCGGCGATAGGCCTTTCGCTCGACGATGCCGCTGCGGACCAGCGACTTAAGGCGTCGCGTCAGCAGATTGCGCGAGATGCCGAGATTCTCGATCAATTCGTCAAAGCGCGCGAGGCCGAGGAAGAGATCGCGGACGATCAGCGGCGACCACCAGTCGCCGATCAAATCGAGCCCGCGGGCCAGCGAACAGTGCATCCGGGCAAAACTGGTTCTTTGCATGGGCCCAATACTAGCCAGTTGCATCATTGAACTCAATGCGATATGGTTCAATTATTGAACTATCTGGGGGCAACGTGTATCACGCTATTGTCCGCCGCCGCATCGAGGGTTTGTTCAGCGCCATCAATCGCGGCGACGCCGAACCCGTGCTGCGGCAGTTTGCCCAACGATTCGAGCATTCGTTCCTTGGCGATTCTGCGCTCGGCGGGTCAAGGACGACACTGTCGAAGACCCGGCAATGGTACGAGCGGCTTTATCGGCTGCTTCCCGACATTCACTTCGATCTACGAAAGATCGCCGTCAGCGGCGGCCCCTGGAACACCATCGTCGTCATCGAATGGGATGAGACCAACTCGGGCACCGACAATGTTCGCACCTACAACCGCGGCATTCACGTGGTCCATCTGCGCTGGGGCCGCGCGACGAAGCTGATCATCTGTCCGGACACCACCGGCCTGGTGGCTACGCTCGATCGGCTCAAAGCAGCCGGGAATGCCGAAGCTTTAGCCGCGCCCATTATTGGGTGACGGTTTCGTCGGCGACGTCGCGGATCCGCTCATCTGAACAGTGTTCCGATTCACCAACTCGAAACTCTTCCCCGCTAGCCTCGGCAAGACCCTTGGGGAGGGTCCATTATGACCTTTTTGATGCGGAGTTCCGCGCTCGCCGCGGCAACGGGATGTATCCTGATCGCGGCGATGGGTATTGCCGACGCAGCGGGCGCATTCGCGGTCGGCGCCTGCGGCGCTTACGGCTATGGCTACGATTATCGCAAGACCGCGGACGCGCGCGCCGCGGCCATGAAGCAATGCTCGGGTAACGCCTGCAAGATCGTCGGCGAGATCCGCCGCGGCTGCGCCGCGCTGGCGATCGACGCCAAGCATCCGTGCGGCTCGTTCGGCTGGGCGATCAATTCGCACCTCGGCAAAGCCGAGAACGCCTCGCTGCGGCGCTGCTACGATTTCGGGGGCCACGATTGCGTCCTGCGCGCCTGGGCCTGCGACGAAAAGGGCTGAGTGCTTTTAAACGCGGCGCCTACGCGCCGGTTGCTTCCTTCGCGAGCCCGGCAATCGCGTTAGCCAGCGTGTTCGCGACCGCGGCGCCTTGCTCCTCAACGCCGTGCCGCTCAGCAAGCCACGCCGGCTCATTGTAGGACAGCCAGGTTTTTCCGGCTGCATCCTCCCAGGCGAGCGCCTTCAGCGGCAAATCGATGCCGACCGTTTGCGCCAGCTGCATCAGCGGGGTGCCGCCCCGCGCATTGCCGAAAATCAGAAGCTCTGTCGGGCGCAAGGACAGGCCGACCGATGTCGCGCCCGCAGCATGATCGACGCGGGCGAAGATGGTCATGCCTTTAGCCTTTGCCGCGCTTTCCAGCCGATCGATTGTGGCTTTGACAGAGTGCTGGCTTGAAATCGTCGTCAGTCCGTTCTTGGCCATTAAACAACTCTCCTGATCTATATGGACTCAGCCTTCGGCATACTTTGCAATCTTGCAAGGCGAATGAATCGCCGATTGGACCGAGGCAAAGGGCAGGGCCTCAAAACCGCGTGTTGACGCCGAGACGCAAATAGGGGCCGTAGCGGTGAAAAGACTCGTACGCCCATCCGGCGCTGGCCGACCAATCGAGTCCATCGATGCGATAGCCGGTGACGTGCGCGCCGAGGCGCCACTGTTGATAGTCGATGCACCACAGCGCCTGGGCCTCGGGACCGACGAAGAACGGCTCGGACAGTTGCCAGCCTACTGCGGCGCGCATCGTTCCGATGAGAGCGATCGACGCAATCGACGCGTTGAGAGCAACCATGCTCGTCGGCGTCGGCTGATACCAGACGTCACCGGAGAACTGCGCACCCGCATAAAGACCGCGCAGAAGACTGCCGGGATCGTAGGGCGAAAGCCGATAATCCTGGACGATTGGCCCGGCGTAGAGCGCAATTGTGACGCCGTCGCTGGTCACCCGCCAGCCGGGCAGCGCGGAGGCAGACTGAAGCGTGCCGTCAACGTCGGTATGCAAACCGCCTGATGGATAGGTGTAAAGGCCGCCGGCGAGGAGGAGTTTCAGCGTAAAGCCGTCAACATCAAAACCGGCCGGGGACCATAACAACCCGCCGTAAAGGAAGGCGCCGTCGCGCCACACATCCGTACCGGCGAACAGAAGCAAGGGGCGCCCATCCGGCCCCACGGTATCAGCCTGGGCCGGGACAACACTAAGCAACAAGAACGCGGCCGCGGCCGCCACAAACCGCCACGCAACGTCCACTGAGGCCGCCCCCCCGCGGTGCGCCTCTAAACCCCGACCGAAAGAGAATACCCGCCATTTAGGGAGTAAGTCGAGTTGAGTTTTGGTTCATAGCAAGCTTTGAGAGCATTTTCCGACTATTGCATCAAGTCATCAGATGAAATAGCATCGTCCAATGCGAACGACCCTTTCGATCGATGATGATGTGCTGAACGCGGCGAAGGAAATGGCCGCAATCCAGGGGACATCGGCAGGGAAGATCATCTCAGAGCTTGCCCGGCGCGCGCTAACCCAGCCGGCTGACGGACCACTAATCCAGCGCAATGGCTTTTGGGTGCTGCCCAAACGCGGCGGTCTGGTGACTTCGGATCTGGTCAAGCGACTAGCTGAAGACGATCGCTGAAAGCGGTGCGGGCTTTATTCGACGTCAACGTGCTCATCGCTATGTTGGACGAGCAGCATGTTCATCATGGCGCCGCGCATCGATGGTGGCTCGCGAACCAGCGCGAAGGCTGGGCGTCGTGCCCGCTCACCGAGAATGGGTTTGTGCGGATCGTCTCGCAACCAGGCTACGCCAACCCGGTGCCGACGAGTTTTGCCATCGATCTGCTCGGGCGGCAGATGACCGAGACCGACCACGCTTTTTGGCCCGATCGCATTTCCATAGGAGACCGGGACCTTTTCCACCACGACCGCATCGTCAGTCCCAGCCAACTGACCGACATCTACTTGCTCGCGCTGGCTGTCACGAACGAAGGACGGCTTGTGACATTCGATCGTTCGGTCCCTTTGACTGCGGTGCGGGGTGCCCAGGCGGGGCATATCGCGGTCATTTGACCAACAAGAGCCGGACTGACCTGCAAAATCACGGTAGGTAGCGGCTCTCGCGCGCTGTATATCTGTGCTGCAATTCGGGATTGACTTATGACCGCTGAAGCTTCCACGGCCGATCGATTAGCCCGCCTCGCCGACGTTTCGCAGCAGCGGCTGGCGATCGGCTTTCTCAATGTTGCCCACGGGCTCGATCACTTTGTGATGCTGATCTTCCCGATGGTGGTGATCGAGCTGCAAGCCTTTTATCGCCTGTCCTATTCCGAGCTCATCGTGTTCGGCACGGCGTCCTTCATCGCGTTCGGATTATTCTCGCTGCCGGCAGGCTGGCTCGCGGACCGCTGGAGTCGCCGCAACATGATGGTCGCGTTCTATATCGGCTGCGGGGCGTCGCTCGTCGGCGCCGCGTTCGCGCCATCGCTCTATGCGCTTGCTGCTGCCTTGTTCGCGCTCGGCATCTTCGCGGCAATCTATCATCCGGTCGGCACAGCGCTGGTGCTTGAAAACGCCACCCAGCGCGGCCGGACGCTCGCGTTCAACGGCGTCTGCGGCAATCTCGGTATCTCGCTTGCCGCCGCCATCACGGCAGTGCTGACCGCGGCGTTCTCCTGGCGGGGCGCCTTCCTGGTGCCGGGCATCGTCTGCATCGCCACCGGCCTGGCGTATCTTCGCTTCGTGCCTAACGAGGCGCGGCATCGGGCATCGCGCAGTGCGGCGCCGGACGTTGCGCTGTCGGCCGCTGCGGCCGCGGCGATCTTCGGCCTCTTTGTGGTGGTCGCGCTGTGCGCCGGGCTCGTGTTCAACACCATCTCGATTGCGCTGCCGAAGATCATCGACGAACGCGCCGGCGGCGATATTTCGCTCCTTATGATTGGCGGCCTTACTACGGCGGTTTTCCTTTGCGGCGCAGTGGCTCAGATGGCGGTCGGCCGCATCGTCGAGCATGTCCGGCTGCACATCCTGTTCGCGATCCTCGCGGTGATGCAGTTCGCGAGCGTGGTGTGGGCGGCGTTTGCGACCGGTAAAATGCTGTTGGTCGCGCTCGCCTGCGTGATGACCGCAATTTACGGACAGATCACGGTCAACGATCTCGTCATCGCCCGCTACACCGCCGATGCCTGGCGAGGCCGCGTCTATGCGGTGCGCTATTTCCTCACCTTTATGGTCTCCGGGGTGGCGATGTCGATGATCGCGATCCTGTACGGCCGCGGCGGCTTCGATCTTATTCTCGGCGCTACCGCCATCGTGGCGCTGGGCTTTTTGCTCGCGGTGCTGGCTATCGCGGTGATCGCCGCCAACGTCGAAAAGGCCCGGGTGCCGCATCCCGTCCCGGCGGAGTAATTCATCGCCTTAGCGAGGAGCGCAGCGACGAACCTTCTACGCTCGCCCCGAGCTTAGGCGCGTCGGCTACGGCCCGCTGGCAATCGCGCGATAGCGTTGCCGCCTAAGCAGCCGAGGGATGCCGCGCCGCCATCGCCATTCCGATCAGCGCCACGCCGCCGAACACCATATTGATCCCGACCAGGAGACCGAGGGCCCAAACCGCCGTTCCGGGCAGGCCGGAAAAAATGATTGCGGCGAGGATCAGGTCGATGATGCCGCTGAACAGCATCCAGCCCCAGCGCCCGGTGAGCTGGTTGCGGTGCTCGATGGCGTAAAGGATCGAGGCGATGCCTTCGATCACGAAGAACGCGATCAGCACCAGCGTCAGCGAGACCGCCCCGCTGATCGGCCAACGCAGCAGCACGACGCCGGCGGCGATGGCGATAATCGCCGAGATCAGCGCCCACCAGAAGCCGGGCGCCTGGCGCGCCCAAAATGTCGTGATCAAGCCGACGATGCCGCTGACCAGAAAGATCCAGCCGATGATGATGGTAAAGGCAATCGTGGCGATCGGCGGCAGCACGATCGCGGCAATGCCGAGCAGGACTAAGATGATGCCCTCGACCAGGAACATGACCCAGTGCTCATGGATCGCGCTGGCGACGGCGCGCCCGATGCTTTCGGCCTGTGTTTGATTCATCGTCATGATCGTCTCTCCCTTGAAGTCTAAGCGCCGATTGTTTGGTTCTGCCGGAAATAACCGGCTGGTTGTAGAAACAGAAGGCTTTCGGTTACGAAATCGTTGCAGCGATGGTTTCGTAAGCCATCCTTGGAATCGCGCTGCAGTCTGGCACAAAAGCGCCCCTTGCATAATGGCGCCGGCGTGCCCA
This sequence comes from uncultured Alphaproteobacteria bacterium, assembly GCA_963844545.1. GTDB lineage: Bacteria > Pseudomonadota > Alphaproteobacteria > Rhizobiales > Xanthobacteraceae > BOG-931. Next base: position 68,733 of record CAWJOX010000009.1, read on the forward strand.
TTTGGGGTCGAGCGACGTGGAGCCCCTAATCGGGTTCCGTCGTGGGACGGCCACGGTTACGACGGGTGACGCCGGATGTACGCGCACCTGATCGTTTCGTGGCCGTTGGCATTTTCGCCCGGCGCTCCTCTGCGCGGGCATTCGAATCCCTCCAATTTGTGTCATAAAACTGCAATGAAGCGTCGTCATGAGATTGAAATAATTGGGTGAACAGCAGGGGACGCTATGCCGGATACGAATATCGATTTCGGCCTGTTGGCGGGGGCAGGGGCTCCAGTGCGAAGCTTCAAGGCCGGCGAGGTCATCTTCAAGGAGGGTGATCCGGCCGAGGAGCTGTTCGTTGTCAAAACCGGCAGCGTTGAGATCCGCCTCGGCAATCGCTTGCTCGATACCTTACCTGAGCGCAGCATTTTCGGCGAAATGGCCATCATTGATCACGGCCCGCGCAGCGCGACCGCGGTCGCCGCGACCGACGCCGAGTTGGTTCCTGTTGGTGAGAAGCAGTTTCTGTTCCTGGTGAGCCGGACGCCTTACTTCGCGCTCAACGTCATGCGCGTGCTGGTACAGCGCCTGCGTACGTCCAACACTGTAATCTACTGAGGAAATAGCGAATAGCGAGCAATCTCATCGCCACTTGCTATTCGCCATTTTTCAATCTCTCGATCAAAGCCATCGCCGCCGCCGGCGCGCGGATTTTACCTTCATGAATTACGTAGGCGAAGACATCCCGCGGCGTGATTTTTTTGGGCTCATGAGCCCGATCGACTCGCGGCAGGTCGTCCGGCATTTGGCCGGATGCCCAGGTTCGCAAACGCTGGGCCCAGGCATCGAGTTCCTTCGGCGGATAGGCAGTCGGTATCGTGTCCCGCCCCTTTTGCAGGCGCGCATAGACGAAATCGCCCGGCAGGTCGGCGAGCGAGGGATAGGTCGCGTGGTCGGTGAATACGACCGGCGTGTTGAATTGGCGGAGTAGGGCGACGAAATCCGGCGTGCCAAAGCTTGGCTGCCGCACTTCCACGACGTGACGCAGGCGCATTCCGTTCGCCTCCGCCGGCAAGAGTTCGAGGAATTTTCCGAAGTCCGAAGCGTCGAATTTTTTGGTCGGCGCAAACTGCCACAGCATCGGCCCGAGCCGATCGCCGAGTTCGAGTACGCCGGAATTCAGGAACCGCTTGATGGAGTCGCCGGCTTCGGCGAGGACGCGCCGGTTGGTGGCAAAGCGCGGCCCCTTGACGGAAAAGACGAACCCGTCCGGCACCGTGCCCGCCCATTTGCGGAAGCTCTCCGGTTTTTGCGAGCCGTAGAAGGTCGAGTTGATCTCGATCGAACTCAGGTGGCTCGCGGCGTATTCCAGTTCCTTCGCCTGCGCGAGACCCTTTGGATAAAACACGCCGCGCCACGGCTGGTAATTCCAGCCGCCGATGCCGACGTAGATGTGACCGCCCTTCGTTGCCATGACGATGGTTTCCGTGCTGGCCGTATCACGCGTGGTGGCCGGTCATAGCGGCGTCACGCGCGATTGCCATAATATTAGCGTACCTGGCGGCGGGTTTCGACCCGGCGCCGGTTGCAGCCACGGTGAGCCGGTGACGCCGGATGAACGCGCACCGCTCATTCGTGGTCCGTCGGTCTTTTTGATCGTATCGCGTATTTTATTGTATCGCGTAACTGTTGCTGTTTGAGTCCCAGACGCAGGAAGGCCCGGATTTTCCGGGCCTTCTCAGTTTTTACCGGGCGGCGTGTTGCGCTCAAAACGCGTCAGCAAAAGATCCAATCACTTAAACGTCACCAGCGCATTCGGCGCCGGATAGTCGTTCCTGAATGGCCGCTGCGGGCCGATCGGGCCGAAACTGATGGCATTCGGCGAACTCACATTGGCATCGACTGGTCCGCTCGCCTCGCCCTCAGTAAATTCATACGGCACGCCGTTGCCAGCAAGAAAAGACGGCTGATCATCAATATGCATGTGCAGATGCGGTTCGGTTGAGCTGCCGGTGTTACCAACAATGCCGATGACTTCGCCGGTGCGAACCTGATCCCCGACCTTCACCCGTACCGTGCCGGGACGCATGTGTGCATAAAGTACGAAGCGGTGCGGTGCGATCTCGACCACAACGTGATTGCCGGCGGCGTTGTTGAAGTCGATCGGCACGGCGTACTTGCCGGAATGCGGTACGTTCTCCGGCAGACCGTCGGCCATATCGACCACTTTGCCGTCGGCGACGCTGTAGATCGGCTGGTTGTAACAGAAGTAGCTTTCGTTCTTATCCTCGGGGCCTTTCCAGGTGGTGCGCACGCCATCGACCGTCTGATATTGCACCCAGTCGATGGCGTAGCGCTGGGCGAGCCAGGCATGTCCATTGTCGATCAGAACAGCGCGGCGATGCGCGGCGTCGGGCCGATTGTTCACCGAGTCCCCGGCAATCCATTCTCCGCGCAACGGCGGCGCCACGACGATCGGGCTCTCGTTGGCAACCCGCAGTGGCGTCAGCGTGATGTCGTGGGCGCCGCCTTTGTTATCGAGCACGTGCAGTGAATGTTCGATCGCACGCGGAACTGTAGTGTCGCCCATATCGAGCAGGAAAAATATCATGACCGTGCGCCCGGCTTCGATCGTGCGATCGGCCGGACCTTCCGCCGGCGCCGGCACTCCGAGGTGACTGATCATTGTCGCCAACGGCTTGCCGGAGAATTTGGACTGCATTGCTCCGGCCTTGGCATGGATTGCATCGAGCACGTAGGCACTCTTCGAGAAGTTGGTGATCAGCATCTCGTAGACGAGCCGCGTCGAGCCGTACTGCACAATCGGTGCGGGCTGTGACAGGAAGGAGATATTGAGTTGCGGCGGGCGCGGGTCGCCGGCGAGAGCCGGATTGGTGCCGAGGAGAGCGCAGCTAAGAATTAGCAAACGTCCAATCGTCCGCATGAAGTGTTCTCTCCAGGTGTTCTTTCCAGGTGTTCCTCGAAGTGTTCTCTCCGCCTGGCTGCTCGAGGCTAATACCGCCGCAGACCTATCGCCATGACGGAGCGGCCGCCTCGGGAGTCGTGGTCAAAGCCACCTTAATAGGGCCGATCACGACCCCGTCCACGACCGCTGCGGAAATCCGCCGAGCGGCGTCGAACCTTCTTCCGGACGGCTCCGACCAATGGGTACCGAAACCCAAACCTTGGAGAACCTCCATGTCACGCACTTTCATTCTTACCCTCGCAGCCGCGGCGACAATCGCCGTTGCCTCGTTTGCGTCTAGCGCCTCCTACGCCCGCGGCTTCAGCGGCGGCGGTCATATCGGTGGCGGCGGGCACATTGGTGTCGGTGGCCACATTGGAGTCGGTGGCCACATCGGTGGCCGCGTTGGTGGCCGCGTCGCACTGAACGGCGGCCGGATCGGTCACCCCGGCTACGGCGGTTACCGCGGCTACCGCGGTCGTGGATTTGTGGGCCGTCATGGCTGGGCCTTCAATCATCACGGACACTGGATATTCCGTGGCGGCCGCTGGATCGTCGTCGACCCGGTGGTGGCCGATGCGGGTCCGGATGTTGCGGCCGCGGCTCCCGTCGCCAGCTCCGGCCCGTGCACTTGCCTGACCAAGACCTACACGCCGGACGGCCTCGTGATGTTCGCGGACGTCTGCACCAAGGAAGCGGCCTCGGCGCCACAGAACTGAAAATGCCGACGACGTCACTTTCTCGTTGTATTCAAATCAGAACCGCCTGCGGCCCTACCGCAGGCGGTTCTTAATTGCTCAGCGCATCCCGGCGTCGTATCAGGCCGAAGAGAGCTCGCGCTCCCTCTTTGCCGCAATTCGGCGAGCAATTTGCGCCATTTCGGCGGGCGGCGCGAAGAGACGGCGGTGAGGTTGATGGTCATAACGCTCATGGCTCTTGCTCCATTTGCCCCGGCAATAGCCTCCGCAAAGCTGGACCAGGCCCGCCGCTGGTGATGTGATTGACGGCACAACTTATCGGATTTTTTGCGCTGGGCTGCGCAATTGCCAAACGATCGACAATCGCCGGCTAATTTTTTAACGCCGACAGCTGATCGGTGTCATAGCGCCTTCTCAAGTCTGCAATGACCTTGGCGTCCGGCGGGTTGCAGTCAGGAAGGAAGGCTGCGGCGTACGGCAACGGGATCGAGCCGCGTACTTTGCTCGGCGGCTTTGGCGCAGACGAAAGAGTTTGAATGGCAGGTCGGTCGGGAAGCGCTAAAGCGTCGCGCTTTGGGATCCGAACGGTGAGGGGGGCGTTTTCACTCCGCCCCCCGCACGTCCCCCATCACGTATTAGCGATTACCACCACGGGCCGAACTTGTAGTTGATGCCGACCAACGCGATGTTGATCACGCGGTTGTTGGCCGAGATCACGTCTTGGTTGAACGCCCCTCCCGTCCCCGCCGCGGTAAAGGATGCGTTATTCAGCGAGACGTAATCGTATTCGGCTTTTGCCGACCAGCCGCCCCAAAACGCGTATTCAAGCCCAACGCCGACATTCCAGCCCATATTATTGGCGGGGCCAGAAAGGGGCAAAACCCCGCCACCTGGACTGACGGTCAGTGATGAATTGTTCGCGCCGACAAAAGCACCGCCGCCCTTTGCGTAAACCAGCAGGCGATCCCACGCATAGCCAAGCCTGGCATCGACCAGTGTCATCCAGCGACTGTTGATGTTCGCCGTTGCCGTCGACCCGGCATTAGCGCCTGTACCAGTAAGGGTAACCGTGTTCTTGGTGTTGGGCAGCCAATCGAAGTCGGCCTCGGCGCCGATCACGACGCCCGGCCCGAACTCCCAATTAACGCCAACCTGGCCGCCGCCAATGAACGAGCCGCTGGTCGTACTGGTAATGCCGCTTAGCTGGGAGTTCTGACAGAGTGCTGGAGCTAGTGAAGGCACCACCAAGATTGCCGCCGATATAGAAGCCGCTCCAATTGTAATAAGGAACCGGAGCCGGAACGTAGGTCGCAGGAGCCCGTGGCGGCGCCGCCATCGGCGGTGGGAGATCGGCTGCCAGCGCGGCGGACCCGGCGCCAACGCTCAACACAACTGCCAGCACTAACCGCTTCATGGAAGTCCCTTTCAACTTTGTCGTTTTCTCGCTCGCGCGACAATCTAGCGGATTGATCAGCGAAACACTGTAGCCGAAGTACAACAGCGGCCAGAAAGAAATCGGCTAAATCTGGGCAGGCTCGGGGCGAGCGCCAATATTCTGGAGTTGAATCAACGATGTGACACTCCACGTCCGGCTTCAGCCAAACGGCTCTGCCGGCACCGTCAAGGACCGATGTGGTTAAATTTTTGCAAAGCAATTGACGGGGTGATTCCGAAAACAAGAGCAATTCAAGCGCTCGAATCGGAGCAGCAGGATCACGCGTGATGATTCCGCCTTGATGGCGCCTGTCCGCTCGTCCTGCTATGAAGCCTGCCCGTCGGTTGGAATCAACCGAACACCCCACCATTCGATAGAAGGACACCGAATTGGTTGCGTTAGGCGCCACCACTTTGCCGGAGCGGCGCTACGAGGCTGCGGTCGTCGCGACGATCCTTGTTCTCGTGGCCGTGCGTCTCATTTGCGCGGCGCTGACGCCGCTGAGCTTTGACGAAAGTCTCTACTGGGTTTGGTCAAAACATATTGCGGGCGGTTACTACAGTCATCCGCCGGTCAATCCAATTCTGATCAGGCTGGGTACCGAGCTGTTCGGCAACACCGAATTTGGCGTCCGCGTGTTCAACGTGCTGCTTGCGCTGCCGGCGAGCTGGGCGATCTGGCGGTCTGCCGCAATCCTCTTCAACGACGAGAAAGTCGGCGCGACCGCGGCGCTCTATTTCAATCTGACGCTGGTGATGGCAGCCGGATCGATCATCGCCACGCCCGATAACGCCGTGGTCGCGGCAGCCGCTTTCCTGCTGTTGACGCTGGTCAAGCTGTTCGAAACCGGCCGCGCCGCGTGGTGGCTTGCGATCGGCGTGGCGTTCGGGATCGGCATGCTGTCGAAATATACCACGATCTTCTTTGCCGTCAGCATTCTCGCCTGGTTGGTGCTGGTGCCGCAGCAGCGCAAATGGCTGTTGACGCCCTGGCCATACATCGCGGGCGTGCTTGCGCTGGTGGTGTTTTCGCCGACCCTGATCTGGAATGCGCAACACGGCTGGGCTTCGGTTCTGTACCAATTCCACCGGCTGGTCGTTGACGAATGGTCATTGCGTTATTTCGGCGAATTCTTCGTCACCCAAATGGGACTTGCGACGCCGCCGGTCTTCATCCTCGGCGTGATGGGTCTCGTCGCGATGCTGTGGGGCGAGGGCGGGCCGCTCGGCGCGCGCGTTCTTCTCAACGCGATGGTCTGGCCGATCGTGCTCTATTTCGTCTGGCATACGTTCCATGGGCGTGTCGAAGGCAACTGGCCGGAGCCGATCTATGCGGCATTCGTGATCGCGGCGGCTGTTGCCGCGGAACTGATCAAATGGGACGGCGTCTGGGCGAGCATCGCGCGCTGGTCGCGGCAACTTGCGGTGCCGGTTGGTCTGGTTATCGCCGCCTGCCTTTATCTGCAGGCGGTGTTCGCCGTCGTTCCGCTTGGTCCGGTCGATCCGACCGCGCGCGCTCTCGGCGCCGGATGGAAGGAATTGGGTGTCCGACTGGACGAGGTACGCCAAAAACTAGGCGCGCCGATTGTGCTGACAAGAAATTACGGCTTGACCTCCTGGCTTTCGTTCTATCTGCCGTCGCATCCGCCGGTCGCCCAGATCAATGAGCGTCTGTGGTGGGTCAACTCTCCCGAACCGGACCCGGCGCTGTTCGCCAGCACGATGATGTATGTGTGCATCGTCAATTGCGACGAGCTGCCGCTCGTTCAACGGCGCTTTGAAAAGGTCGAGCTGGTGACGACCATGGCGCGGACACGCCGCGGCGTGCCGATCCAGCAATATCAGGTCTACCGGCTGTCCGGTCCGATCGGGCCGCCGCTTGACCCGCCGTAGCGGGTCTAATCCGATTGACAGCGCAACCTGACAATGCAACGGCAAACCGTTTGCGAATGCCCTCTGGAGAATCGTCGATGCCGGTGTCGATCGACAGGCGCGTCAGTCCGCGGCTCTCCATTGTTGCGCCCTGCTACAACGAAGAGATGGGACTCGAAGAATTTCACCGGCGCATGAGTGCGGCGGCGCAGGACTCCGCCGGCGCGGACTACGAACTGATCCTGTTGAACGATGGCTCAAGCGATCGGACCTGGCCGATCATGACCGATCTGGTGCGGCGCGATCCGCATCTGGTGGCGGTCAATCTATCACGCCGGCACGGTCATCAGCTGGCGATGACGGCCGGTCTCTATACCTGCCGTGGCGACCGCATCCTCACCATCGACGCCGATTTGCAGGATCCGCCGGAACTGCTCGGCGAGATGTGGCGGCTGATGGATCGCGCCGAAGCGGACGTGGTTTACGGGTTGCGCCGTGAGCGGCAGGGCGAGTCGGTGCTCAAGCGCGGCACGGCGGCGCTGTTTTATCGCCTGATGCGGCGCGTCGGCTACGCCGATCTGCCGGTCGACGCTGGCGATTTCCGGCTGATGACCCGGCGCGTGCTCGACATCCTTAACAGCATGCCGGAGCAGCATCGCTTCATTCGCGGCATGGTGAGCTGGATCGGATTGCGGCAGATGCCGCTCGCCTACGACCGCGCCGCGCGGCATTCGGGCGCGAGCAACTACTCGCTCGCCAAGATGATGGGGCTTGCGTTCGACGCGCTGACCTCGTTCTCAATCATGCCGCTGCGGCTGGCGTCCTATCTCGGACTGCTGCTCGGTCTGTTGAGTCTGCTGATGCTCGCCTACACCTTCGGCAGCTGGGCGCTCGGCCATGTGGTGACCGGCTGGACCAGCTTGTTGACGGTCGTGCTCATCCTCGGCTCCGCGCAACTCATTCTGTTCGGACTCCTCGGCGAATATGTCGGGCGACTTTACCTCGAAACCAAACGCCGGCCGCTGTTTGTCATCGATCAGGTGCTGACGCAGAACGCGCCTCAATCGGCTGAATACCGCGCGCCGCGCGAACACGCGACCGTTCCCGGCGACGTCTGAAGTGCTGTTTAGCTCAGCGAAGCCAGTGGCTGCTATTTTAGGATTTCGGCGACGGCGTTGACGCGCCATCTCGTGCCGGCAAAGGACGCCGCTGCCTTTTGCCGCGCAAACTCGATGTCAGGCGCTAGCAGAACCGTATGACGGTCAGTGACGCCGTCACTGACGCGAACCAGATATCCCCGCACGTCCACGTCCGACCCCGTAGTCCGATTGCAGGATTATGATCGGGCCGCGGTGGTTAATTTTTTATGTACGGACGGTGCCTGCGAAAAAATCACTTGAGGCGTACGCGGGCATAGACCTCCGCAAATGGCAAATCGAGCCCCAACGGCCCGACGTGAATGACGGCGTCCTGACCTTCCAACACGTCGGCGCCGGCCGCGAAATCCTTCGGTCCGCGGGCCCAAACCCACGCTTTCATTTCGTCCTGCGCAAAGACGAGGTAGGCCATCAGGCTCGGCATCCTGAGATACTCCGCCGCTTTGTCCCCGAGATCGACCCGTTCCGACGAAGGCGAAAGCACTTCGACGATGAGCACCGGCGCGGTGGCTTTCAAATCGCCGGGAGTCTCCCCCGCCACATCCACAACGATATCGGGGAATCGGATGGAAAGCGGTCCAAGGTCGACCCCGAATTCCGGCAAGACTGCAAAGCGATCCGGGTCGAGACGGTCAGCGAGCGCCCTGCCGAGATTGAGGGTAATCTGCCAGTGGGCGCGCGAGCCACCTGTCATCATGACAACGCGCCCTCGATCAAGCTCATAGCGCTCCTCTCGTTCTTGCACCCAGGCAAGAAACGCTTGCTGATCCATGTGCACCGGAAGTTGGACGTTCATTTCGGCGCGCCTCCGCTTACAAAACTCTAGCTCCGTCCATTGAACGAGGAAAGGGCGCAGCTTGCGCTGCGCCCCGTTCTTGATTTGCCGTGAGCGGACTAAATTAGAAGTCCATCCCGCCGCCACACCGAAGTCGGCTGTCGCCGACTTCGGTCACTTTAAAAAGTCGCGGCGATCTGGAATGGATTTCGTTTAGAAATCCATTCCACCGCCGCCGGGCGGCATGGCCGGCATGCTGTCTTTTTTCTTCGGCAGCTCGGCGACCATCGCTTCGGTGGTGATGAGCAAGCCGGCGACCGAGGAAGCGCCCTGCAGAGCCTGGCGCACGACCTTGGTCGGATCGATGATGCCCTTTTTCACCATGTCGACGTAGTCACCGCCCTGGGCGTCGAAGCCGAAAGCGTAATTGGAGTTCTCCAGGATCTTGCCGACAATGACCGAGCCGTCTTCACCGGCGTTCGTCGCGATCTGCCGAGCCGGAGACTGCAGCGCCTTGCGCACGATGTCGACGCCGTGCTTCTGGTCTTCGTTGTGGGTGCGCACCTTCTTGAGCTGTTCGGTGGCGCGCAGCAACGCGACGCCGCCTCCCGGCAGGATGCCTTCTTCGACCGCGGCGCGGGTTGCATGCATCGCGTCATCGACGCGATCCTTGCGTTCCTTCACCTCGACCTCAGTGGCGCCGCCGACGCGGATCACCGCGACGCCGCCGGCGAGCTTGGCCAGCCGCTCCTGCAGCTTCTCACGGTCGTAGTCGGAGGTGGTCTCCTCGATCTGGGCCTTGATCTGGGAGATGCGGCCCTCGATGTCGGCCTTCTTGCCGCCACCGTTGACGATCGTGGTGTTCTCCTTGTCGATCATGACCTTCTTGGCCTTGCCGAGCATGGCGATCGTGACGTTCTCGAGCTTGATGCCGAGATCTTCACTGATCGCCTGGCCGCCGGTCAGGACTGCGATGTCCTGCAGCATGGCCTTGCGGCGATCGCCGAAGCCCGGGGCCTTCACAGCCGCGACCTTCAAACCACCGCGCAGCTTGTTGACCACCAGGGTCGCCAGCGCTTCGCCTTCCACGTCCTCGGCGACAATCAGAAGCGGCTTGCCGGTCTGCACGACGGCTTCCAAGAGCGGAAGCAGCTCATTCAGCGCCGAAAGCTTCTTTTCGTTGATGAGGATGTAGGGGTCTTCCATCTCCACGCGCATCTTGTCGGCGTTGGTGATGAAGTACGGCGAGATGTAGCCGCGGTCGAACTGCATGCCTTCGACTACGTCGAGCTCGGTCTCGAGGCTTTTGGCCTCTTCCACCGTGATCACGCCCTCGTTGCCGACCTTCTTCATCGCCTCGGCGAGGAAGCGGCCGATCTCGTGGTCGCCGTTGGCCGAAATGGTGCCGACCTGGGCGATCTCGTCGTTGGAGGTGACCTTCTTGGAGTTCTTCTTCAGCTCCTCGACCACGGTCTCGACCGCGAGGTCGATGCCGCGCTTCAGATCCATCGGGTTCATGCCCGCGGCGACGGCCTTCGAGCCTTCCTTGACGATGGCGGCGGCGAGCACGGTCGCCGTCGTGGTGCCGTCACCGGCGATGTCGGAGGTCTTTGAAGCGACCTCGCGGACCATCTGTGCGCCCATGTTCTCGAACTTGTCTTCGAGTTCGATCTCCTTGGCGACGGTGACGCCGTCCTTGGTAATGCGGGGAGCGCCGAACGACTTGTCCAGCACAACGTTGCGGCCTTTCGGGCCGAGCGTCACCCTCACCGCATTGGCGAGAATGTCGACCCCGCGCAACATCTTATCGCGCGCATCGACGGAAAATCTGACTTCCTTGGCAGCCATGTGAGTTCTCTCCTGTTTTCCAGTCGTCACCCTGAGGTGCGAGCGGCTATGCCGCGAGCCTCGAAGGGCCAACCTTTAGGGTGACTTTGGCACTGAGTGGCATCCTTCGACGCCCGCCTTTGGCGGGCACCTCAGGATGAGGGGTTTCGGGGTTTAGGCGGCCTTCTTCTTGGCCACCGGCTCGTCGATGATGCCCATGATGTCGGACTCCTTCATGATCAGGAGATCCTGGCCATCGATCTTGACCTCGGTGCCGGACCACTTGCCGAACAGCACGCGGTCGCCAACCTTGATGTCGATCGGGATGAGTTTGCCGGCCTCGTCGCGGCCGCCCGGGCCGACGGCGGTGACTTCGCCTTGGGAGGGCTTTTCCTTAGCGGTGTCCGGAATGATGATGCCGCCGGACGTTTTTTCCTCGGCATCGATGCGCTTGACGACGACGCGGTCGTGAAGCGGGCGAAACTTCATGGTGTCCTCCTAGGTATGTTGAAAACGCGAAGAATTGTGGTTTAGGGCGGCCCCCTTCAGGTCCCGAGGCAGCCGCATGACGGCGACATAGGGAGATGTTTTTGGCTCGCAAGAGGCGCCGGGAAATTTTTTAGCACTCACTTTGTCGGATTGCCAACGGACGGATTGTTTCAACCCGCTTATGGTTAACGGAGCTACGTTCCAGCCATCGCGAAAGTTCCGGCATTAAGCTCGTCGCAACCAGGCTGTTAGCAGGTTCGGATGAATGCTGCTAGTGCCTTGAAAGTAAACAGCTTCTTCATTTTTCAGGCTTGCAATAAGGCCGCGAGTTTCGAAACATTCCCGGGGACGGACGGAGGGCACTTATGGTTTCGAAAGACTTTCACCGCCAGCTCGAAGGCTACGGATTGACCACCGCCAACATCCTTTACCGGCGGCCCGATCACCCCTGGCTGCTCCAGACTTACGTTTGGCAGGACTACGATCTTTGCCCGCAATTTCCCGAGCTGAACAAATTCCTCAATTTCTGGCTGGAGAAGCTTGAAGGCCCGCTCCATTCGGTCACGGTGGCGCATGCGCGCCTGATCAAGCCGGCCGAGATCCGCGCCGTCGACGGCGAGTTTCGGCTGCACTAGGCGCTTTGTAGCCGCTAGCTGATCCCAGCCAGCCGAATAAGGCCGTAACTCATGAGGCCGAGCGCGATCAGCGAGGCCGTCACTGCGAGCGTCACGCGCACGCCGGTGCGCGCTACCGTGCGGACATCAACACCCAGTCCGAGCGCCGCCATGGCGATGGTCGTGAGGATCGCGGCTGCCCGCGTGATCGGCGGCAGCAGAGTCTGCGGGATGAGACCGAGCGAGCGCACCATCAGCACGACCAGAAAGCCGACAATGAACCACGGCACGAGTTCGCGCAGACGCGGTCGGCGCTTCGCCGGCGCGGGGCGAGTAGAAGCCGTCCGCAATCTTCCGGCCAACAGAGAAAACACCAGGACGACCGGTCCGAGCATCAGCACGCGCACCAGTTTGATGACGGTGCCGACTTGGTTGCTCAGTGCTCCGATCGGCAAGGTCGCGGCGAGAACCTGCGGCACCGCATAGACCGTCAAGCCGGCGAGCACGCCGTATTGCGTCAGCGATAATTGCAAGATCGGCACCAGCAGCGGCAGGCCGAGCACGACCACGACGCCGAGCACGGCGGTGAACGAAATCGAGGACGCGACGTCGTCGCTGTCGGCGCCGATCACCGGCGCAATCGCGGCAATCGCCGAATTGCCGCAGATCGAATTGCCGCAGGCGATCAGAATGCTCATGCGCTGCGGCAGGCCGAGCGCGCTGCCGATCAGATAACTGCACGCGATCGCAACGGCGACAATGCAGGCGATGCCGACAATCAGGATCAGGCCAAGCGCCAGGATGGTCGCCGCGCTTACCGAAGCGCCAAGCATAACGATCGCGATTTCGAGCAGAAGCTTTGCGGAAAACTCGATGCCCGGAATCCAACGCGGCCCCGGCCTCCAGGCGCTGCGGATCGCGACGCCGATTAGAATCGCCAGCACCAGCGCTTCGAGATAGGGCTGGCCGACCAGCCCGACCTCAATCGTTTGCAGAACGAGCGCGGCGATGGTGATCGCCACGCAAAGAACGATGCCGGGCAGCAGCCGTTGAAGATAATCGATCAACGTCATCGGCAGCTAGCCCGGCGGTTGGCGACCCGGCGTCATCGTCTCGCGACGATTCGCCGGAGCGGTGTTGGTCGCGTTATCGTGGCGTCTTGTTATCGTGATGTCCTAGGCGCGGTGCCCGTTATCTCGCCCTCAGGTTCGCCGCTGAGCCAGCGATAAATGACGCCGCCGAGAATTCCGCCGATCAAAGGCGCAACCCAGAACAGCCAGAGTTGCGTTAGCGCCGCGCCGCCTTCGAACAAAGCGGGTCCGGTACTGCGCGCCGGATTGACCGAAGTATTGGTGATCGGGATGCTCACGAGATGGATCAGCGTAAGCGCGAGCCCGATCGCGAGCGGCGCGAAACCCGCCGGCGCCTTGCCATGCGTCGACCCCATGATGATGAACAAAAACATCATCGTCATCACGACTTCGGTTACGAATGCCGAAAGCAGGCTGTAATGGCCGGGTGAATGCGCGCCGTAGCCGTTGGTGGCGAAGCCTTTCGCCAGATCGAAACCCGGCGCTCCGCTGGCGATCAGATAAAGCAGCGCCGCGGCGACGGTCGCACCGATCAGCTGTGCGATCACGTAGGGAATAACCTGGCTCGCCGGGAAACGTCCTCCGGCCATGAGACCTACCGTCACTGCGGGATTGATATGACATCCCGAGACGTGCCCGATAGCGTAAGCCATGGTCACAAGCGTAAGTCCGAAGGCCAGCGCGACGCCGAGAAACCCAATTCCAAGCTGGGGAAAACCCGCGGCAATGACGGCGCTGCCGCATCCGCCGAAGGTCAGCCAGAAGGTTCCGATCGCCTCCGCCGCGTAAGATTTTGCGTTCATGTCCCGGTGCCTTTCTGTATGCGGAGCGGTTCTTGCCGCTGGCCGCGTTGTCAACTCAACACGCCGACGATAGCGCCGAGCAGGCACGTCGTCAGCGTGCCCGAGACGATCGACTTCAAGCCGAGCGAAACCACCTCATCGCGCTTCTCCGGACACATGGTGGCGAGCCCCGCAATCATGATGCCGAGCGAGCCGAAATTGGCGAAGCCGCACATGGCGTAGAGCATGATCAGCCGCGAGCGCGGATCGAGCGTGCCTTCCGGCAGCGCCGCAAGCTGCAGGTAGGCCACGAGCTCGTTGAGGATGGTCTTGATGCCCATCAACCCGCCGGCGGTGACCGCCTGCGACCACGGCACGCCCAGGAGCCAGCAGACCGGCGCCATGATCCATCCAAGCATGCGCTGCAGCGTGATCGGAGCGCCGGCAAAGTCCGGCAGCAATCCGAGGACGGCGTTGGCGAGATAGACGAGCGCAATGAACACGATCAGCATCGCGACGATGTTGAGAAGAAGTTCAAGCCCCGCGCCGGTGCCTTTGACGATGGCGTCCATGGTGCTCACCGCGCCATGCTCGATGTCGCCGAGCCTGCCGCCGGTCCGCAACTCGCCGGAATCCGGCACCATGATCAGGCTGATCAGGATCGCCGCCGGCGCGCCAAGGATCGAGGCCACCGCGATATGGCCGGCGGCATCGGGTATCACCGGCACTAGGATGGTGGCGTAGAGCACGAACACCGTGCCGGCAATGCCGGCCATGCCGCCGGTCATCACCACGAACATTTCGCCGCGCGAAAGTTTGGCGAGATAGGGCCGGATGAACAGCGGCGCTTCGACCTGGCCGACGAAGATGTTGGCCGCCGTCGATAGCCCGACCGCGCCGCCGACATTCAACGTCTTCTCCAGCACCCACGAAAAACCGCGCACAATCGGCGGCATGATGCCCCAGTAGAACAGCACCGAGGACAGCACGCTCATCACCAGCACCACCGGCAACGCCTGGAAGGCGAGGATGAAATCTGCTCCCGGTGTTTTCGACTCGAACGGCAACGCTCCGCCGCCGATATAGCCGAACACGAAGCTGGTGCCGGCTCTGGTCGCCGCCGCGATCGCAGTGACCGCAGCATTGATCCAGACGAAGGCGACCTTGACCTGCGGCACTTTGAGAAGAAGCAGCGCGAGCAGGAAAGTGACCACGAGCCCGATCGCCGCCTGCCGCCACGATACCGCGCGGCGATTCTCACTGATGATAAAGGCAAAGATGATGATGGCGGCAATTCCGGCCGCCGATTGCAGGTTTTGCATTCCTGATCATGCCCCTTTTGCCCCGGCCCGGGATTGTAGCCCGCGGGCGCGCCGCGCTGCCTGAATATTTGTTGCCGGAATAGCGCAAATCCGCCTCGGCATGGCTCTAATTTCGCCCCCGCGCTTCGCTCCCATGCGGCATCGTTTTTGGTTATCGATTGAAAGGCAAAGCTGATGCGAATCTTTGTGAAGCTGTCCTTGGCTGTGGTTGTTGCCGCAGGCGCGTTCGGAGCCGCCGGATTTGCCCCGGCTAAAGCCGCCGATATGCCGATGCCTCAGGCGCAGATGCCGCCGCCCGGATACGAGGGGCCGCCGCCGGTTCAACAAGGCTACGCTTATCCGCCGCCTCCGGCGGTCTATGGCTATCCGCCGCCGCGTGTCGGCTATGCGTATCCGGCGCGGCGTTTTGTTGGTCCTTACGGGTACGGACGCGGACCCTATTGGCGCGGCTATTACGGGCCGCGTTACGGCTACCGCTACGCGCGCTGGCGCCGTTCCTACTGGCGCTGACCGGGTCGTACCGGCAAATCAGTCCGCTTCGGCAATCCAGAGTCGTCGCGCGATCCCGATTGCTTCGCCGGCCCGTCGCAACAGCGGAAAATCTGTATCATTTTGCGACAGCGCGATCTTCAGGCGGCATTAACGGAAATGCCGCCTTAATGTTGCACCGTTTTTGCGGTTGTTTGTTCGGACGCGATCTCGCACCGGGTGGGGTGAGGGGCTCGCGTGCTTGTCCGGCTCGATGCGCTATAGCGCGGCTCATCGAACGCTTCTCCGGACAAGGCAACTTGAACTTGGTGCGGGGGACTTTCGAGGGGAATGACAGACACTTTCGGGTGGCGTGACTCTGTCGCGGAATACGATCGTCAAGTTTTGTCCAGGCAAGTTTTGTCCAGGCAAGCTTTGTCCAGGAATGCGCGCCTGCATCAATTCGCCGGCGCGGCGCTTGTGTGCATCGGGTTTGCCTGCGCGTGGACCCTCTGGACCAATCTTGCCGGCAGCGGCGACGAGCAGACCGCATACCAGCAGCCGCTATCTGAAGCGGCCTCGCCGGCGTCGTCGACGCGCGCCAAGCTGCCGCCGCGCGCGGTCGCTTATGCCAAGCTCGCCGATGCATTGAACCGCACGCGGCACGCGGCGGCATCGCGCATCATGGCTTCGCTGTTTGATTCGCATCCGTTGGGCTTTCCGCCCGGCATGTTTGCCAGGTTCGCTACGGTTGACGATAGCGTACCGCCCCCGGCGAAAGTGCAGGACAGTACAGCCGCACCGCGCAGCGATCACGCCGCCTCGGCGGCGCAGCAGCCGGTGCACCGGCGGAGCACGCCGCTCGACGTTGCGCGTCTTGACGTTGCCCATGCGGGCTCGAATGTCGCCGCCGCGCCGGCTGAGAAGCCGTCGCTGTTCCAACGTCTGTTCGGCAGGCACTCACCGCCGGCGCTGGCTTATGCGGCGCCGGAGGACGATGGACCGGGCGTGGGGCAGGGCGCTTCGGGCGGCTACGACCGCTACACCGCGGTCTACGATATTTCCGCGCGCACGGTTTATCTGCCGGACGGCACGCGGCTGGAAGCGCATTCCGGCTTCGGCCCGTGGCTCGACGATCCGCGGCATACGGCAATAAAAATGCGCGGCGCCACGCCGGTTGCGCTCTACGATCTGCAACCGCGCGAAAGCCTGTTCCACGGCGTGCGGGCGCTCCGCCTCATTCCGCTCGACGAGAGCAAGGTCTTCGGCCGCACCGGGCTCCTCGCCCACACCTACATGCTCGGCTCAAACGGCCAGTCGAACGGCTGCGTCTCGTTCCGCAACTACGAAGCCTTCCTGCGCGCCTACCAGAGCGGCGAGATCAAACGCCTCGCCGTGGTATCGCAGCTCGATTGAGTAAGCCGAACGCCGTTGCCGCGTTTCATGCGTCGTTGCCGGACTTGATCCGGCAATCCATGCGGACGGGAAGCTCCGTAAATTCAGATTCCCGGCAGTTTTGAGAACCGCGTCTTAGTTTCTCGTCACCCTGAGGCACGCCGACAAAGTCGACGTGTCTCGAAGGGCTAGGGATGCAGTCGGCTTTTGCAGTCCGCCTTTGGGCAGGACCTGATGTGCCGGCAGGTCACGAAAGGGACCAGGGTGCGGCGATTGTGTCATCTCGATTTTTGGAGTGTGCCTCGCGGCAGCGGACGATTGATGCGTTTATCAGTTTGGGTCACGTAACAACCGAAATGTCGATAGTCGGCCGCGAATAACTTCCGAGGGGTGATGTATGAAATATTGGATCGACACGGAGTTCATCGAGCGGCCGCAAACAATCGATTTGATCAGTGTGGGACTGGTGGCTGAGGACGGCCGTGAGTTCTATGCCGAGAGCAGTGAGGTTGATTGGACGAAAGCTAGCGAGTGGACCCTTCAAACCGTCCGGCCGCAACTCGAAGGCTCGGGAATGGCGCGGGAAGAAATCGGCTACGCGGTTCGTCAATTCGTTAATGACGATGCTCACCCGGTTTTCTGGGGATATTTTCCCGCTTACGACTGGGTCGCGTTCTGTTGGCTGTTCGGCGATATGAACGAACTGCCGTTTCGGTTCCCGCAGCTTTGCCTGGACATCAAACAGTGGGCCATCGAGTTGGGTGATCCCGAGTTGCCGCGGCAGGTCGGCGCGCGCCACCACGCGCTCGCCGATGCGCGGTGGACGAAGGATGCGTGGGCCTATCTCGCCACTCTTCATCCTGCTGGCGCCGAGCGCTGTTCTGTCGGATCCAAATACCACGATCAACTCGCCGCAAATCGTCATGAGTGACCATTTGATAACGCCTGGCGCTGCAGTGGCTGTCGAACCAAGGCGACCCGGTTCAAGCTCCAAAGCCGACGTTAAAGGGCGGCTGATCCTGTCCGCTTTCTTGGGGTAAATTCCGCATCGCCATTGACCGCGCCACGTCAGATTTCGGACCCGCAACGGCCATCGCTTCGCCCGTTGATATAAATCAACAACTACCCGCGGCGATCCCGGCATATGTCGCAAACGGCGTAATCGGCGGAGACTTTTATGTCCACGCTTACCATTTACCTCGCGCGGCTCATCGGCCTGTCGGCAATCCTGCTCGCGGCCGGCATTCTGGTAC
>CAWJOX010000010.1:0-16665 GCA_963844545.1 uncultured Alphaproteobacteria bacterium
CCCAATGTGGCGCGATTCTCGGACGTCGCTCCGGCCGGTGCACGGCCCTCGGTTTCGCCACGCTATCGCGTATCCGATGAGGGACGCGCGGGGACGCCGCGTCGAGCAAATTGTGCTGGATCAGGGCTGCGCTTCTCTACCCATGACCGGACGGCAGCAGCAGGTCTTCTTCTTCCAGCAATTCGCGAAGGTCGCCGATCGCCTCGATAGCCCCTTCTTCGTCCGTCACCGCCTTGAGACGGTGCCACACTTCGCGCCACGGCTCGGGGTGGCCGATGCGCATCGCCGCCTCAACATAGTCGCGGGCATCCTTCAGCGTCTTCAGGTGCCGCGGCTTCGGCTCATCCCTGACAATAATCGGCGGCGCGATCGGGAAGTCGTCCATGGCCTCAGTGTAGCTGGAGTGCGGACGGCCGTCACCCTGAGGCGTAGTCATGTCAGCGATGTTCGGCGGACGAATCCCAGTCAGCCTATATTTGCGAGCCGGCGATTGGCCGGAACGCGCGCTGCGGCCGGTACGGCGGAAAACCGCCGCCGCTGAAGTACCCATTTAGTTGCCGTTCGAGGTCGTCGGTAACCCGTCCGCCGTGCTTGGCGATGAAGCGACCGGCCTCGTTCTCGAGGTGGCGCTGCCGCGAGCGCTCGAAGGCTGCAAAAATGCGCTGAAAAATGCCTTCGCGCGGCTCCGACGCGTTCGTCGATGCGGGCAGGGGGGCGCGACGCGGGTGAAAGTCCTGGCATGCAGCGACGCTGCTCATGTCCATTCTCCTCGGTGAGAGAAGGCTCAGTTGCCTTTGGTGTGGTGTAGTCTGTGGTTTGATGGTCCGGGCTACAAACGAGATCTTTCATCCTGAGAGTGAGAATTTCTCATGCTTGGGATGCGCGAGCGCAGAGACCATGGAGGCGAGGACGGGACAATGCCACAACGGGTTTTGATCACGGCCGGCGCTGCCGGCATCGGCCGCGAATTCGCGCGCGCGTTTGCCGCGATCGGTGCGCGCGTCTTCGTCTGCGACATCGACACCAGGGCGCTCGAGGCGATCGCGAGCGACATCCCCGGATTGATCGCGCAGCCATGCGACATGTCACGTCGCGCCGACATCGAGCGCATGGTGCCGGACGCCGTTGCGCAGCTCGGCGGGCTCGACGTGCTGATCAACAATGCCGGCATTGCCGGAATGACGCTGCCGGTCGCCGATTATCCCCCCGATGACTGGGACAAAGTGATGGCGGTCAATCTGACCGCCATGTTCGACGTCACCAGGCTTGCGATCCCGCATCTCAAGCAGTCCGTGGCCGGCGTCATCATCAACATGTCCTCGGTGGCCGGGCGTTACGGCTTTGCAAATCGCAGCCCCTATGCCGCCACCAAATGGGGCGTGATCGGCTTCACCAAGACGCTGGCGATCGAGCTTGGCGAATGGGGCATCCGCGCCAACGCGATCGCGCCCGGCGCGGTCGCGGGCGACCGCATTGAGCGCGTCTTTGCCGGTCGCGCGCAGATCAGCGGCAAGTCGATTTCGGAGGTGCGCGCCGCAGCGATGGCCGAGCAGTCGATCAAGGCGATGATCGATCCGAAGGACATCGCTGCGCTCGCGGTGTTTCTCGCCTCCGACGCGGCGAAGTCGATCAGCGGCCAGGTACTGCCGATCGACAACGACAGGCAGCGAGCGTGATTGTCGATCGCGTAGGGCTAAGCGCGCCGCCGCGCCGGAAGCCGATAGGCCATGCGGGCGTGGCCCGCGCAGTAGGAGAAGCCGGCGGCGGTTTCGTTCCCGCAGAAGACGAAATCCGCCGCGCCGGAATTGCCGGAGCCATCGCCGAGCGGCCAGCGGCATTTGCCCTGCGCCAACTCGAGCAGCGAACAGTGCTGGGCGCTGTCGACCGACACGGTCTCCGCGCTCGCTCCCTCGGCGACGCGTGGCGCTTCGGCGCGAATGAGCCGCAGCATGTGGCGGTGCGCCAGGCGCCGCGGTTGTCGGGCGCGTTGAGGGCATGAACGCGCCGGCGCCGGCGCCGCCGCTGGCCGCTCCGGCGACAGGCCGAGGCGGTGGATTTTGCCGATCACGGCGTTACGGGTGACGCCGATCTCGGCGGCGATCTGACTGCAGGTCAGGCCGGAAACGACAAAGCTGCGGAGCTGCTCGACCCGCTCCGCGGTCCAGGTTGTGGTGGTGGTCGGGTTGGTCATGGGTTGGCCTCGTGGATGCCGCGGCCGGTTCTGGGCCGCCGACTGGGCGAAGGCCGCGCGCAATAGGCGCCTTTTCAGGCTACCGGCCGCAGAAGCGCGAATTCGGTGCCCGACAGCGCGCATGGCGCCGCGATCACCGAGCCGCATCCGCACTTAAGCGATTGTCAGCCCGACGTTTTTACGCCCGGACCCGTTACCGGGGCCGCTTTAAGCTTGTTGAGCGAAACCCGTCGCCGAGGCCCAACCTTGCATGATTCAAGTCGCCTGCCAAGTGTTTTAACCGTATTATAACCATGTTGTAACCTGCGATGTGTTCGTCCCATGGCGCGACCCGAAAACCGCTCGGAGGCGCGGGCCTTGAGCCTGACGCTGCCGCTCGAGACCTTCAATTACCTCGCTCTCCTGGCAACGCTCGGCAAACTCGGCCGCACCGAGAACGAGGTCGCGACCCACATTCTGGTGCGCGAGGTTTACGCAATGATCGAGCGCGGCTTTCACGAGCAGCGCATCCCGCCGCCGACGGAGGAGGGGGCGTGAGGTCATTCGATCGTTTGTTGTTTTTTCCACACTTTCGTCATTGCCGGACTTGATCCGGCAATCCATACAGCCGACGAACCAGCATGGACCACCGGGTCAAGCCCGGCGGTGACGAGATTAGAAGCGTCATGGCCGGACTTGTTCCGGCCATCCACGTCTTTCGGCTCACGGAGGTTTTAAGACGTGGGTGCCCGCGACAAGCGCGGGCATGACGGGTGGTTCATTGCGAGGAGCGCCAGCGACGAAGCAATCTGGCAAGTAGGGCGGATTAGCGGAGCGTAATCCGCCAATTGATTGCCGCGATGCGGCGGATTACGCCTTCGGCTAATCCGCCCTACGGGCTTCGCCATCGCTCGCAATGACGAAATTAGGTGCGTGGGCTCGGCGCGTTCCGCGCTTTAGCCTACCCCACGCTTGCTAGACCGCGCGCTCGGGGTGCCTCGTCATATCGCTGCGCCCCGCCAGCAATCCGGCGATTGAGATATCCTCGTCGAGTTCTTCCCAATGCAGGCCAAGTCGGCCGATCTCGACGCGTTGCCGCGCCTCGGCGCTCGCATGCGGGAGGCGGGGAAACCAGGCTAGTGGAACGCCCAAAGTGCGGCCGTCGCTCAAGTCGACCCACATCGTGTGATCGTCAAAACGGACCGCGGTCGCCTAAATGTTCATCCCATGCTCTCAGGTCGGCTTGGACGCGTGGGCTCGGCGCTGCGCGCCTTAGCCCACCCTACGCTTGCTGCGCTACATCCGGCTAGGCTCGCTCTTCCGCGAATATTTTGGCGTGTAATTGTAGCGGATGAAGCGAAGCGAAATCCGCGTGAGTGTGCAATCGTCTATGCCCATCCCGGATTGCGCCGCGCTCGCTGCCGACAAGAGTCAACGCTCCGCGCGTTTAGGCGTCGAAGTTGCCCTCGGCATCATCGTCGGAAGTATTCGGGACGCCTTCATCTGTTTCTTCATCCTCGTCGGGTAATTTACCTGTGAGTTTTGATAAATCCTTCCACCAACTTTGTTCCTTCAAGAGTACTGCCCAATATTTCCACCTATCGTTGCCAAGACCCGCGAACGACCATGCCTCCAAATTTTTTGCTTGTCTGAGGCTATTATCAAATGCAGACTTTACCTGCGTAGCTAGTCGGGGATCTTCGGTGTAAGCTAGCTTCTTGAGCTCTGATTTCCTAATTTCATTCTTGTACTTTTCTATCCGCGACTGAATATCTTTTCTAGTCCCAATCAAAAGAATAAATCTGAAGACATGTTTGGGGGGATTGCGTTTCGAAATATCATCGCCGTCAAGTAGCACCAGCTTGCGAATATCCTTCGAAATTTGGACGCAATGAGTACCCTTCTTTCGAATGAACTTTACTTCCAGAAAAATACCGGTTCGGTTGTCATTCGAGTGGAACGCGAAATCCACAGTTTGGTTTCGTCCGAGTTTCCGCGTCCGCTTAGCAATCTTCTTTTGCGGAAACGGCCTCCATTCGCGCGGTCTGGTAATTTCGAATATGGGTCTGTACGTCAACGCCTCCGAATAGACAGGGCTGAGAAATGTAGCTTGAGCAAACGAAGCCCATGCCGCCATTCCTTCGGCCACCCGGATCATAAACCAAGTCGAACTATTTTCGGGAGAGGGTCGTGACTTTCGCTTTTTCTTCGCCATTTGTGAGCCGCCGCAGAGTCAAAATCGCGTCGGTTGGTTGAGTCGATCTCGCCCGATTATAATTTTTTTGAACTGACTATTTGGAAAGTAAGTCGTTTAACTCTTTGAACGCCTGCTCAAATCGGTCGCGGGTTATTTTTGATACTTGTTTGCCAAGCTTTCCGGAGTTCTCGCTAAAATACCTGGCAGGCCGGAAATGGGTGAAATGACCGGATTGTAGGGGCTTGATTTTGAAGTACTCTTCAATTCTCTGAAGGATGCAGGGAAGTCTACTGTCAAGCTCCGCGAGCGAAATCGGCGCTGAAAGCTGATCTTTGAATTCGGCGTTGACGAGTTCGAGATAAAAAGCGGCCTCAAACATATCTTCGACATCGGCATCGGCCGACCCGATAAAATCAGCGTACGTAAGGACGTTGGCTTTCTTTAGGAGTTTTTTCTTGTAGAGCTCTTCAATCTTCGGCTGCTCTGTGGCTTTTGTATCCAGCAGCGTAGCTAATTTTATTCCCTTTTGCGTGCCAAGTAGCGCAACAAAAGTTGGCACTTTGCTGGCTCCCCCAACCGGAGTAATCGTCCAACGGGGGTCCAGTCCGGCTCGACCCTCTTCTGTAAGCAGATCAGACATTACTTGGATGAAGAGAAGGTCTGCTGGGCCTTCGACGATCAGGCTGTTGGGGCCGACAAAAAGAGTTTGGTACAACTCATATCCCAAGGCGCCTTGAAGTGGAAAGAGGCTATCTCCACTCGCCGCGAAAACGTCGGAGAGGACTTTCGAGCCATCGTCCTCGCTGCCGTCCTTTTCTAGGCTGCTGTCTTGGACGATACGGACTCGATTGAACTGCTGAGGATCGATCATGAATGGCGAGTGGGTCGTGTAAATTAGTTGATGGCTGCCCTTTAGCTCGGTTTCAAAATAACGCAGAAGATCGTATTGAGCCTTTGCGTGGAGCGTAAGTCCTGGCTCGTCTAACAGCAAGATCATTGGCTCGAGTGAGTTTTTCACGTCTGAATACCACGCGAGAAATGAAAAGAACCAAACAAAGCCCCTTGATCGACTTCCTAATTCGGTCGTGACTTGGTGGCGGGTGTCATAGACACCGCCCCAGATATTGGTGCCAGCCTGCATGCCTGCAGGGTCACCCGGCCGGCCGGGCCTAACGTCGAATGTCATGCGAAGATGCTTGTTTTGGGACCAATACTTGAGAATCTGCCGGGTTAAGTGATTGCTTGCGCCCTCTAGCTTATTTTTCAGCTCGATCGTGCTGTTCGGATTTACGAGTTCGGGCAATTCCAGCCGCGCAAGCTTAATCAAGCCGAGAAGAGGATAGTCGGATTGCTTGAGCTGATTTTCGGTTTGTCGCTTTATGAGGGCCTCGATATTCTCATGGCCCGTCATTTGATAATATTCGTCAAAATAGAGAAACTTAGGTTCGCTCTTAAGAAGGATCGTGTCGAACACATAGCCGTTCACTCCGCGTTTGACGACGCTCTCTAATATTCCGACAAGTCGCTTAACTTCCTCTGTCTGCTCTTGAGAGGTCAGCGCGCCGTGAAGCTCTTTCGCAGTTCGTGGGGTTTCTTTAATGGCTTCGCGCATTTCCCCCGTCAGATCTGCGCTGCCAATGAGGTGGGTAAGTGCAGCGTTGCCGTCGATGTGCAACGTGAAAGTTCGTTTGTTTTCGTAGGACTTGGAAAGAATGAACTCGGGAACCTTTAAGCAATTGGGTCCAAACAAATCCGAAATCGCTTTGAGTTCTTCTCCTTCAATTGAATAGCAAGCTTCAATCGGTACTGCATGGTCGCGTCGACCTGCTGTGACAGCAATTCGATAATCTTCGACCTCCATGCGAGGGTAGTCGCGGGTGACGTCGAAATTACCCTCTTTCGCTACGATGGGGTTCAGTTTGTATAGCGCCCGCAAAAGCGCCGTTTTGCCCGCTTCATTTTTCCCGACTAAGCAAGCGATATCCTCGACGGCAATGCGGCCTGAATCTCGGACGCTTTGGAATTCGCGGACGTAAAACCAATTGAGGCGCATATGTGCCTACCTTCAAAGATTAAGAGTGCCTCCGTACCCTTTTTGTTCCTTCAAGTAAAGGGCGGCCTTTCGGCCGCCCACAACTTCTTGGTTAGCTACACCCCGTCGTTGAGCCGCACGTATCGCATTTGAGGCACGTGCCGTTGCGCACCAGAGTGAAATTCCCGCACTCGCCGCAGGCTTCGCCTTCGTAGCCTTTGGCGCGGGCTTCGGCGCGTTTCTCGGCTGCGGCCTGCTTGGCGTGCACGCGCGCGTCGGTGCGGTTTTGTTGCTCCAGCAAATCCGTCGGCGAGAGTTTTTGCTCGGGCTCGGTCTTGAGCGCTGTCGAGCCGGCGATGTCGCCGCGGGTGCCGGAGGTGGTGAGCGCGGTCACCTTGGAGCCGGATGGGCCCGCACCCGGCGCGCTGCGCGCGCCGGCCTCTCCCGCGAGGGGAGAGGGAAGGGTGTCGGCGCCGCGATCGACACCGCCCTGCATCACTTTCAGGCGGTCGGTGCGCGAGCGGGTCAGCCCCTTCGACACGAAACGCGTCTCGGGCCCGGGGCGGCCTTCCTCGACGCCCTTGCCGAGGGCATCGAAGCCTTCGCCGGATGGATCGACGTGGGCGAGGTCGAAGCGCTCCATGTAGGAGACTGCGAGTTCGCGGAACACGTAATCGAGGATCGAGGTGGCGTATTTGATGGTGTCGTTGCCCTGCACCGGGCCAGACGGCTCGAAGCGGGTGAAGGTGAAGGCATCGACATATTCATCGAGCGGCACGCCGTATTGCAGGCCGAGCGACACCGCGATGGCGAAGTTGTTGAGGAGCGAGCGGAGCGCCGCGCCCTCCTTGTGCATGTCGATGAAGATTTCGCCGAGGCGGCCGTCGTCGTATTCGCCGGTGCGCAGATAGACCTTGTGCCCGCCGACCACGGCCTTCTGCGTATAGCCCTTGCGCCGGTCGGGCATGCGTTCGCGTTCGCGCATCACCACAATACGCTCGACGACTTTCTCCACGATCTTTTCCGAAAGCGCGGCAGCACGTGAAGTGGCCGGCTTGTCGAGGAAGGCCTCGATGACGTCATCGTCCTCCTCGTCGTCGGCGATGAGCTGGCTTTGCAGCGGCTGCGACAGCTTCGAGCCGTCGCGGTAGAGCGCGTTGGCTTTGAGCCCAAGCCGCCAGGAGAGCTTGTAGGCCTCCTTGCAGTCCTCGACCGTCGCCTCGTTCGGCATGTTGATGGTCTTGGAGATGGCGCCGGAAATGAACGGCTGCGCCGCCGCCAGCATGCGGATGTGGCTGTCCACGGACAGATAACGCTTGCCGGTGCGGCCGCACGGATTGGCGCAGTCGAACACGGCATAGTGCTCGGGCTTTAAGTGCGGGGCGCCTTCGATGGTCATGGCGCCGCAGACATAGATGTTGGCCGCGTCGATCTCGCGACGGGTAAAGCCGAGATGCGAGAGCAGGTCGAAGCCTGGAGCCGCCAAATCCTCGGCGTCGACGCCGAGTTCGTCACGAAGAAACTCGGCGCCCAGCGTCCACTTGTTGAAGGCGAATTTGATGTCGAAGGCGGTCGGCAGCGCTTTTTCCACCTTCTCGATCGCCTCGGGCGTAAAGCCCTTGGCCTTGAGCGTGGCGTGGTTGATCCCCGGCGCCTGCGCCAGATCGCCGAGGCCGACCGCGTAGGTCACGATCTCGGTGATTTCGTTTTCGGCATAGCCGAGCACCCGCAGCGCTTCCGGCACGGCGCGGTTGATGATCTTGAAGTAGCCGCCGCCGGCAAGCTTCTTGAACTTAACCAGCGCGAAGTCGGGTTCAATGCCGGTGGTATCGCAATCCATGACGAGCCCGATCGTGCCGGTCGGCGCGACCACGCTCGCCTGCGCATTGCGATAGCCGTGAGCTTCGCCGAGCGCGATGGCGCGGTCCCAGGCGCGCTTGGCGTGTTCGGACAACGCGAGGTAATTGCGCGCGCCATTCGTCAGCGCCGTGTGGTCGAGCGGCACCGGCGGCGTCGTGATCTGCTCGTAGCCGGTGCGTTCGCCGTAAGCCGCGCGGCGATGGTTGCGCATGACGCGCAGCATGGCGCCGCGGTTTTCTTCGTAGCGCGGGAAGGGGCCAAGCTCGCCGGCCATTTCGGCCGAGGTGGCATACGAGATGCCGGTCATGATTGCGGAGAGCGCCGCGCAGATGCCGCGGCCGGCTTCCGAGTCGTAGGGGATGCCGGACGACATCAGGAGGCCGCCGACATTGGCGTAGCCCAAGCCCAGCGTGCGGAAGTCGTAAGAACGTTGGGCGATCTCGCGCGAAGGGAACTGCGCCATCAGCACCGAGATTTCGAGCACAATGGTCCACAGCCGCACGGCGTGTTCGTAGCCCTCGACGTCGAACAGCTCCTTCGCCGGCCCGCCGCCGGGGAGGGAGGCGGCGTGGAAGGCGAGCAGGTTCAACGAGGCGAGATTGCACGCGGTGTCGTCGAGGAACATGTATTCCGAGCACGGATTCGAGGCGACGATCGGGCCTGAAGCCGGGCAGGTGTGCCAGTCGTTGATGGTGGTGTGGAATTGCAGGCCGGGATCGGCGCTGGCCCAGGCGGCGTAGCCGATCTTCTCCCACAAATCGCGCGCCTTCACGGTCTTGGAAATCTTGCCCGGCTTGGTGCGCCAGAACAGATCCCAGTCGCGGTCGGCTTCGACGGCTTTGAGGAATTCATCCGTCACCCGCACCGTATTGTTGGAATTCTGGCCCGAGACGGTGAGATAGGCCTCAGAATCCCAGTCGGTGTCGTAGATCGGAAATTCGATGTCCTTGTAGCCTTGCCTGGCGAATTGAATGACACGGCGGATGTAGTTGTCCGGCACGTGATTCTTGCGCGCCGCTTTGATTTCGCGGCGGAGCACCGGGTTTTTTTCCGGCGTGAAGCAGTCGTCGCCCGAGCCCTCGCAGTTCACGCACGCTTTCAGGACCGCGCGCAGGTGCCGCTGGTTGATCTTGGAGCCGGTGACGAGGTTGGCGACTTTTTGCTCCTCGATCACCTTCCACTCGGTGAACGCCTCGATATCCGGATGATCGGCGTCGAGAATCACCATCTTGGCGGCGCGGCGCGTGGTGCCGCCCGACTTGATCGCGCCCGCGGCGCGATCGCCGATTTTCAAAAAGCTCATCAGACCCGACGATTTGCCGCCGCCGGAGAGCTTCTCGCCGGCGCCGCGCAGCTTGGAGAAATTCGTGCCGGTGCCGGAGCCGTACTTGAACAACCGCGCCTCGCGCACCCACAGATCCATAATGCCGCCCTCGTTGACGAGGTCGTCGGCGATCGACTGGATAAAGCAGGCGTGCGGCTGCGGATGCTCGTAAGCGGTGGCGGATTGCGTGAGTTCGCCGGTCTTGAAGTCGACGTAGAAATGCCCCTGGCTCGGGCCGTCGATGCCGTAGGCCCAGTGCAGCCCGGTATTGAACCATTGCGGCGAATTCGGCGCCGCCATCTGCATCGCCAGCATGTAGCGGTGCTCGTCGAAGAAGGCTTGCGCATCGGCCTCTGAGGTAAAGTAGCCGCCCTTCCAACCCCAATAGGTCCAGGTGCCGGCCAGCCGGTCGAACACCTGCTTGCATGAGGTCTCGCCGACGTAGCAATCCTTTTCCGGCAGTTCCTTGAGCGCGGCCTCGTCGGCAACGCTCCGCCACAGCCATGACGGAACGGTTTCCTCTTCGACCTTCTTCAGCCGCGAGGGAACGCCGGCCTTGCGGAAATACTTTTGCGCCAGCACGTCGGAGGCGACTTGCGACCACTGCTCCGGCACTTCCACGTCGTCGGCGTGAAAGACGATGGAGCCGTCCGGATTACGGATCTCGCTGACGGTCAGACGAAAAGCGATGTCCGCGTAAGGCGATTGTCCCTCTTTGGTGTAGCGCCGCTCGATCCGCATTCTCTGCCCCTTTAATTTCAAATCTGCTTTTTCACCGGCGTCATGCGGAAATGTCCGCTTAATATATGCCGCCGACGGTGTCCCGGCACGCGGAGGAACAACACTTTCCCCGCGTCCGGCTTGACCCCTGTTTCTGTCTGCCACCCCAACCCTGCCGGCTTGAGCCGGGACTTCGTTACGCAACTTTCGGGTGCCCCGTTCGTGTGAGGCAAAACCGCCCATGCCTCGCGCCCACGCGGCGCGGAGCATTCCCGCAAACCCTTTTTGGAGAGCCCGGCCGACTTCGTTACCCGCGCGCCGAACTTGGAAAAGCTAGGCCAAGGAGGTCGCGCGCGTCAAGACTTAGTATGAAAATCTGAATCAACCACTAAATGTGGGGATAGCGGGGACGAATCGTGAGGGGGACGAGCAAGTATCGGATATCTGGGCAGGATTCGAAAGCGGCTCCGCTGAATAGCTCCGGCTTTTTCCCGTCCGGAATGCCCAAAAGTCGACTTGGCGGCGACGATCCGAAGCCCGGCGGGACGGGAAGGCGAGGCGACCAAGAGTTCGGCGGAGGCATCGTGTTCATGCTTCTGTCACGCAACGACGCGCCTTTCTTCCCGATTCTGAGTGAAACGATGCGGAAAATCGGCCTTTTTGCCTATCGGCAACCGCCGGACTCGCTCTAGCCTATTGAATTGGAAGGCAAATCCGACGCGCCAACTCGCGCTCGCGCCGCTGCGCCTGGTGCGGTGAGCGTTACAACGTAGAACGCGAGCGGCAGCGGCGTGGTCGCCCGCTTGGCCAGCAAAAATGTCCAAGTTGCGCCCCGCATTAACCTCAAAAGAATCCTGCTGTCTCATGATGCTGGCGTTTGCTTGACGCGACTGGACCCGGACTCGATAACTTTGGTTAATGGTGAGGGGCGTGCTGTTGCAGCGTTTAGTCCGCGGCGGGCGTGTCATTGCGTGTTCCGCCCTCATGGTGGCGTGCGCCCAAATTCACAACGACCCGATCAATCAGCCGCTGGTCGGCGGGCTTCAACAATCGACTGAACTCGGCGGCCAGGTTGAGACCTATTACGACGATACCGTCGTGGCGCTGTCGTTCTCCGGCGGCGGTACCCGCGCCGCGGCGTTCTCTTACGGGGTGCTCACCGCGCTCGATGAGACCCCGCTTCCGGGCCACTCGACGTCGCTGCTCGACCGCGTCGACTTCGTTACCGGCGTGTCGGGCGGATCGATCTTGGCGGCCTATTATGGGCTGAAAAAGCGCAAGGCGTTGACCGATTTCAAGCAGCGTTTCCTCCTGCGCAATGCGCAGGAGAATCTGAAAATGGATCTCAGCCTGCTGAATATCGCCAAAGGTTTGCAGGGCGGCATCAACGACCCAACTGTGTTTCCGCGCTGGCTTGACGACAACCTGTACGGGCACGCGACCTTTAAATCCTTGCTCACGCAGCGGCGGCCGTACGTTTGGATCAACGCCTCCGATATCTACGACCGGACTCCGTTCGTGTTTGGTCCGGTCCTTTTCAAGGCGCTGTGCAGCGACATCACCACCTATCCGATTTCGATGGCGGTGGCGGCTTCGGCCGCCGTGCCCGTTGTCTTCGCCCCCGTGGTTATCGAAGGCTATCCGGGCCGTTGTCCGATCCCATTGCCGGCATGGGTCGAGCGCGTGCGCCGTAATCAGGACGCGCCGCCGCTATTGAAGTTTTTCGCCGATGCCATGTACCGCTATCACTCCGGCGAAGTTCGCTACGTCAAGCTGCTCGACGGCGGCATGGTCGACAATTACGGGCTGGCCGGCTTCACCATCGCGCGTCTTGCCTCAGACACGCCTTACGGGCCGCTCGAGCCGGAAGAGGGCGTCAAATTGCGACGGCTGTTGTTTCTGGTCGCCGACGCCGGGCGCGCGCCGGCGGGTGACTGGGTGAAGACCGTGGCGGGGCCCTCCGGCGCGAATCTGATTACCGCCTCGTCCGATACCGCGACCGGATCCGGCGCGGTCGGCAGCTACTCGGCGTTCCAGGACACGATGGCGCAATGGCAGCAATCGTTGATCAACTGGCGCTGCAAGCTTTCGGCAACCGAGCGGCGCCGGTACGGCGCGCCGGCCGGGTGGAATTGCCGCGACGTCAAAATCTTCGTGGGACGCGTCGCCTTCGACCAATTCGACGAGGCGCGCGCGGCGAAACTCAACGCCGTGGTGACGGCTTTCAAGTTGCCGCCGGACCAGGTTGACATGCTGATCGCGGCTGGCCACGACGCGGTCAAAGGCAGTAACGTTTTCAACGCCTTCTTGAACTCAATGGGCGCGCCGGGGGCGCGGCCGCTGCGGGCACGGGGCCGGCCGCTGGTATCTTCGGCGCCGGGCCCGCAAGAGGCGCTGGCGCAATAAGGTCGCGCCGGCGAGATCGCTGAGGGTCGTCAGCTCAGCAGGTGAGTTTCGATTTCTGATACAGGATGCTTGGTCAGATCTTTGCCGACTTCGGCCACGATCAGCTTCTTCACGTCAGCGTGGAAGTCGCGGCGCAAATCGGCAAGCGTGCGTGGCGGCGCAACAACGACCAGCGCCGGTACGTGGCGGCTACGCACCAGCGCCTCCAGAGCGGACGCGACCCGCTGGGTGAAGCGGTGCTCTTCCAGATGATGCCAGTCGGTCTGTTCCACGCTGCTGCGGCGATGCGTTCCCGAACTCTCGGCGCCCCGCCCGGGCCGGTCGGCGCCTTGCTCATGGGTCGGCGGGTTCTCCTCGGCGAAGACCTGCTCGGTCTTCAAGTTGGGGAACTTGTCGTCGCCCTCGTTGCGCAGGAACAAGGCCTTGCGTCCATCGCCGACGAAAATGAAGGCGTCGTGCGGTATGGCGAGTTTTTTCACGTTTTACTCCTGACTGACAGCGACACGCATGGCGGCCGCTTAGGTGCATCATCAACGCCGCAGAAGCGGATTGAGGGCATTGATGCCGATCAAATCCAGTGTGCGGTCCGGCCAAGCCGGCCGGCCGGTCTATTGTTCCGATTCGCGAATAACGCGCTCGACGAACGCTTTTAGCGGCGGCAGGTCACGCGATGCGATCTCGGACACCAACTTCGGATCGACCCGATGATAGGCGTGGCGGAGCAGGTTGCCGAAATCGATCATGCCTTTCCAGTCAATGCTTGTCTCCCGAGCCTTGATATTCTCCGGCAGGCGGTAGGAGGCTTCGCAGATGATCTCCAGGCGCAACGGCAAATCCGCCGTGACATCTCCGATCGTCTTACCGGCCAACATGGTCGCGATCGTCTCGATCGCGGTGAGAATGTAAGTCAACCGATCGGCGACCGTCGGAGGCATTTTCTCAGAACACCTCGATCACGTCGTCCGCGATCCGTTCGGCAACGCGGGGTTCTAGCCAAGCGCGCATGGTCTCCTGGGTCGGGATGCCCGTCGCAGCGGTGACCGTCCGTTCGGCGTCGGCAAGGACGCCGACGAGGCGAAGCCCTTCGAATCCGGCTCCCGAGTCGACATCGATCAGTACGTCGAGGTCGCTGTCCTCGCGCGCGTCGCCGCGGGCGCGCGAACCGAAAATCGCAAGCCGTATCACCCCTTCGGCGCGCAGCGCGGGTGCAGTTTCCTTAAGCTTGGCGATGATCTCGTCGCGGGTCATGCAGCTAGACGCTAGTTGTCGCCTGGCTCTCAGCATTCCTACCAATCGGCATAACAGCTCACTCTGCAGCCGCCTTGGTATGGCCGAGCCGGCGGTTGAGCGCATCCAGTAATCCTTCGGCCGCTGCGGCGATTACCGTGCCGGGCGGGAAGATCGCCTCGGCGCCGGCGGTTTTCAGCGCATCGT
This sequence comes from uncultured Alphaproteobacteria bacterium, assembly GCA_963844545.1. Lineage (GTDB taxonomy): Bacteria > Pseudomonadota > Alphaproteobacteria > Rhizobiales > Xanthobacteraceae > BOG-931. Next base: position 14,144 of record CAWJOX010000010.1, read on the forward strand.
AGTCCTGCGGTGGAACCACGCCGCCGACCACCACCATAATGTCCGGGCGGCCGTTGTTTTCGAGCTCAGCCTTGAGCTCCGGCACCAGCGTCAGGTGAGCGCCCGCGAGCGAGGAGATGCCGAGAATGTGCACGTCGTTTTCGACCGCCTGCCGCGCCGCTTCCGCCGGCGTGGCAAACAGCGGGCCGATATCGACGTCGAAACCGAGATCGGCAAACGCGGACGCGATCACTTTCTGGCCGCGGTCGTGGCCGTCCTGCCCGATCTTGGCGACCAGGATGCGCGGGCGGCGGCCTTCGTTCTCCTCGAATTCAGCGACGCGCTTCTGTACCCGTTCGACGGCGTCGGTCATGCCGGCCTCCCGCCTGTAGACGCCGGAGATCGCCTTGATCTCCGCCCGGTGGCGCCCGAAAACCTGCTCGAGCGCCAACGATATCTCGCCGACAGTCGCTTTGGCCCGCGCCGCATCGATGGCAAGTGCCAACAGATTGCCGTTGCCGCCGGCGGCATTGCGGGTCAGCGCGGCCAGCGCTTCGGCGACGGCCTGCGGGTCGCGTTCGCGCTTTAGTCGCGACAGCTTGTCGATCTGCAATTGCCGCACCGCGCCATTGTCGACCTTGAGGATATCGATGTGCGCCTCGTCCTGCGGGCGGTATTTGTTGACGCCGATCACTGCTTGCGCACCCGAGTCGATGCGCGCCTGGGTGCGCGCGGCGGCTTCCTCGATGCGGAGCTTCGGCAGCGCCGCCTCAATGGCGCGGGTCATGCCGCCAAGCTCTTCGACTTCGCGGATATGACCCCAGGCCTTGGTCGCGAGGTCGTGGGTGAGGCGTTCGACGTAGAACGATCCGCCCCACGGATCGATCATCCGCGTCGTGCCGCTCTCGCGCTGCAGGACGATCTGGGTGTTGCGAGCAATGCGGGCGGAAAAGTCGGTCGGCAGCGCCAGCGCTTCGTCCAGCGCGTTGGTGTGCAGCGATTGGGTACCGCCTTGCGTTGCCGCCATCGCTTCAACACAGGTGCGCGCAACATTGTTAAACACGTCCTGCGCGGCCAGCGACCAGCCCGAAGTCTGGCAGTGGGTGCGCAGCGACAGCGAACGGGCGTCCTTCGGATTGAACTCCGTCATCAGCTTCGCCCACAGCACACGCGCGGCGCGAAGCTTCGCTACTTCCATGAAAAAGTTCATCCCGATGCCGAAGAAGAACGAAAGCCGCGGCGCGAACCGGTCGATGTCAAGCGAAGCCGCAAGGCCGGCGCGCGCGTATTGACGCCGTCGGCGAGCGTATAAGCGAGCTCCAGATCCGCCGTCGCTCCGGCTTCCTGCATGCGGTAGCCGGAGATCGAGATCGAATTGAACTTCGGCATGTGCGCCGAGGTGTAGGCGAAAATGTCGGAGATGATGCGCAGCGACGGCTTCGGCGGGTAAATGTAGGTGTTGCGCACCATGAATTCTTTGAGGATGTCGTTCTGGATCGTGCCGGCGAGTTTTTCCGGCGGAACGCCTTGTTCTTCAGCGGCGACGATGTACAGCGCCATCACCGGCAGTACGGCGCCGTTCATGGTCATCGACACCGACATCTGGTCGAGCGGGATGCCGGCAAACAGCGTGCGCATATCGTAGATCGAGTCGATGGCGACGCCCGCCATGCCGACATCGCCCGAGACGCGGGGATGGTCGCTGTCGTAACCGCGGTGGGTGGCAAGATCGAAGGCGATCGAGAGGCCCTTTTGCCCGGCAGCGAGATTGCGACGATAAAAGGCGTTCGAAATCCTCGGCCGTGGAGAAGCCGGCATATTGCCGGATGGTCCACGGTTGGGTGACGTACATGGTCGGGTAGGGACCCCGCAGGAACGGCGCGATGCCCGGAAAGGTATCGAGGCCATCGAGACCCTTGAGGTCGTCTGATCCATAAGTGGCTTTGACCGTGACGCCTTCAGGCGTCAGCCACGGTCGCCCTGCGCCATCGGCGCGCCGGGCGCATCGGCGAAATCGATCTGCGCGAAATTCGGGATACGGCTCATCGCTATCATCCGATCTCGATGCCAAGGATATCGTAGGCGGCTTGCAGTGTCGCTAGGGCGTCGCAACCCTCGTAAATGAATGATTGAACGCCGGCCGCCCGCAGCGCGGCTTCCTGCTCGCGCGGCCGGCCAGCCAGATAGATTTGCCGGGCTCCGGCGGCTTTAAGCGCCTGCGCTGCCGCGACGGCTTTGTTCTCGTAAACCTTGTCGGTCGAGCAGAGACAGACGAGTGAAGCGCCGGAGGTCTTAAACGCCGCCGCAACCGCAGGGGCGTCGGCGCCGTCGCCATCGACTGTTTCGATGCCGCCAGCCTCGAAGAAATTCTTCGCAAAAGTCGAGCGCACGGTGAATTCTGCCAGCGTGCCGAGATTGGCGAGCAAGATTTTTGGTCTGCTGCCCGTCTCAGCGAGCACACGGTCGGAGGCGTCGCGCATCACCTCGAACGGTTCGGCAAGGCGAACCGGCTGCAGCCCGTCTGTGGATGGTTTGCGCGGCGG
>CAWJOX010000011.1:0-404308 GCA_963844545.1 uncultured Alphaproteobacteria bacterium
ACTCGCCGGAGTTCTACCAATAGGCGCTTATCCTTTTGCTTTTCACGCCGCTGCGTTTTTGATCAAAACATCCAATTGGTGTTTAGTCCGTCGCCTCGGCGATGGTACACGGACTGACGAAGCGCTCAAGCCGACCGGAATTGACATGCAGCCGCGACCAGTCATTGAACGGAAAATCAATGATGACGAGGCCGCATGTCGGCAGCTTTTCATTGATGCGCTCGCGCGCTTCGACCTCGCCCGAGGCAATCAATTCCACCGCAAGATCGTGCAGGCCCGGATTGTGGCCGACGACAACGAGCGATCGCGCCTTTGTGGTCTCGCGGATCAGGTCAATCAGCGTCTCGGGAACTGCGTTATAGATGCGCTCGTCCCTTCAACCCGCGTTGAACCTTCGGGCAAGGCCGCAGCAACCAGCGCCCAGGTCTCGGCAGCCCGCGTTGCCGGCGAGACCAGCGCGAGATCAGGGATAAACTGATGGCGAACCAAGTAAGCCCCGATGATTGGCGCGTCGGTTCGGCCGCGCGCCGTAAGTTTACGATCGCGATCGCGCTCCCCCGCTGCGACGCGTTCGGTCTTGGCATGACGTAGCAGCAGCAAACGACGCATGTCAGCAGCTCTGTGTCGGTGGTCGCATAGCGGACGGAAAATCCAACAAATTTAGTACGCTTCGAAGTTCCCGCGCGTCTCGGCGAAACTTCAAATGCGGCAGGCTAGTGCGATGAATACGAACTTCCTATAGTGTCCGCGCCAACGCACAGAAATTTTGTATCCCGCAGGATGTGAACAGGTTGCATCGCCGTATCGTTGCGGCGCTGCAAAATGCAGTGATGGACCAAGCCGAAACCACTGCTGCCTATGACGGAACCTGGTACGCCACGACAAAAGTGGACGCGCCACCGCGGCCGCCGCTTCATCTCGACCTCGACGTCGATATCTGCGTGATCGGCGGCGGCCTTGCCGGCTTGACCGTTGCGCGCGAGCTGGCACGCGATGGGCGCTCCGTCGCGCTCATCGAAGCAGGCCGTATCGCGGCCGCCGCGTCGGGACGCAGCACCGGCTTCGTGCTTCCAGGCTTCGCCGCAGCACCCGAGAGCATCGTCAGCCGCGTCGGATTTGAGCGGGCCAAGGACCTCTGGAGTTTTTCGCAAAGCGGACTCGAATACGTTCGCAACGCAATCCGCGACGATGCCATACCGGGAGTCGCTCTCCAGGATGGCTGGCTCTGCGTCTCCAAGACCGACAACGGCGACGCATTTACGCGGCATGTTGGCCTCATCGGCGAATTTGGCGGCGAGGTCGAGGGCTGGCCGATCGAACGCGTGCGCACCGTATTGCATAGTGAGCGTTACTTTCATGCCATCCACTTTCCGCAGGCATTCCATGTCCACCCGCTGAACTATGCACTGGGCTTGGCCGCTGCTGCCGAACGCGCCGGCGCCCGCATCTTTGAACAAACTCCGGCGCTGTCCATTGATCCGGCGGGCGTGCGTAAGCGCATCGTTACCCCGGCCGCGCGGTTGCGCGCCCATCATGTGGTGCTGTGTGGGAACGTGCAGCTCGGGACGCTGCTGCCAAAGATCGCATCTGCCCTCATTTCCGTCACGACTTACGTCATCACCACCGCTCCACTCGGGCCGCGCCTTGCGGAAGCGATCAGCTATCGCGGTGCCGTCAGCGATAGCGAACTCGCCGACAATCATTACCGTGTGGTCGACGGCGAGCGGCTGATGTGGTCGGGCCGGGTTACAATGTGGCCGCGCGATCCAAACCGCTACCGGAGCGCGCTGACCGCCGACATCAAGAAAACCTACCCTCAGCTCGGCGAGATCGCTGTCGATTATGCATGGTCGGGCACGTTGGGTAACTCAATCCATCGCATGCCGCAGATTGGGGAGCTTGCGCCTGGACTGTGGCTGGCGAGCGGCTTTGGCGGTCATGGTCTCAACACCACGGCGATGGCCGGTACCCTCATCGCCCGCGCCATCGCCGATGGCGATCAAACTTGGCGGCAATTCACGCCGTTTGAGCTGGTTTGGGCAGGCGGGATTTTCGGCCGCGCGTCCGCGCAAATGTATTATTGGGTGAGGCGAGCGCGTGACGCCATGGCCGAGCGCCGAAGCCGAGCGGCCGAGACGGCACGTCGACGTGCGCGCGACGCCGCAGCGGCTAGCGCTGTGATCCGAGAGCGGTCCGCGGCCGAGTTGGGTTTTATCGTAGCTTTGGCTGCCGATATCCAGACGCAACCTGACGCCGATCTGACTGGGCAGGATGTCGCTGCAAATCGCCCGCGCCGTCGCAAGCGCCGCCAAGGAGCCAAAGCGTGAACAAGAATGCCACACTCGGCTTATTTATTCTTTGGAAACCCTTTGCCCTAGTCGCACGTAAACTGAATTTGCTCTACACTGAGTTATCGGCTTCGTAGCATGCGGGGCGGAGCGGGGGCACACCAGAATGGCGCTAGGCGGGTGGCGGTTTGCCGTTGCGGTGCTTCTTCTGTCGATTCCCGGCATTGCCGCCGCAGCTGATCTGCCGCTGCCACCGCCAGCATCGGCTCCCTCAGCATATGTGACGCCTGTACCCGACTGGCTCATCACCATAGGTGGTGAAGGCCGGGCGATTTCGGCTTGGCCGGGTGCCCCGGCAAATAAATATCAGTTTATCGGCGTCCCACTTTTCGCCCTTCAAAAACCCGGTGATCCGCCGTTCTTTTTCGGCGCCCGCGACGGCTTCGGGGTGCCGATTTTCGATTTTGGCTCGTTGCAGATCGGCCCTGTAGGCAAAATAAATTGGCCGCGCTATTCCTCATCCTATACCCAGCTCAACGGTCTGGGCGACGTGGGTTGGGCGCTACAGCTTGGCGGCTACGCCCAATACTGGCCGGTGTCGTGGCTGCGCTTGCGCGGCGAAGTGCGCCAGGGGATCGGCGCTGAGACCGGTGTCATCGGCGACCTGTTTGCTGATGTGGTCGTGCCGATCGGGCAATTCCGCCTGTCGGCCGGACCGCGCATGACGCTGCAGTCAAGTGCTGCGGTGTCACCCTATTTCAGCATCACGGCGGCTCAGTCGGCCAGCTCTACTGTTTCGGGTCTCCCGGCGCTGCCGGTCTACAATGCGACCGGAGGGTTTTACTCCTACGGGGCCGGCGGACAGATCGAATATTTCTGGAACCGGCAATGGTCGACCCACGCGCTTGTAGAATACGAACGAATCAGCGGCTCCGCCGCCGATTCTCCACTCGTGACGATGCGCGGTTCGCCGAACCAATTCACCATTGGGGTTGGCGCGACCTACACCTTCGCCATGCATCCGTTATTCAACTTGCACTCGCTGTGGTGAGCAGTTTTAGCGGCTCTCGCGTCTCGCCATGAACGCCAGCCGCTCGAACAGATGGACGTCCTGCTCGTTTTTGAGCAGCGCACCATGCAGCGGCGGAATCAACTTCTTTGGATCGCGCTCGCGTAATGTTTCCACTGAAATGTCCTCGACCATCAGCAGCTTGAGCCAGTCGAGCAATTCGGAAGTCGAAGGCTTCTTCTTCATGCCCGGCACGTCTCGGATCTCGTAAAACAGCCGCAGCGCTTCGGCCACCAGCCGATGCTTGATGCCGGGAAAGTGCACTTCGATGATCGCGCGCATCGTGTCGGCATCCGGGAAGCGGATGTAGTGAAAGAAACAGCGGCGCAGAAATGCGTCCGGTAATTCCTTCTCGTTGTTTGAAGTGATGACGACAATCGGTCGCCGCCGGGCATGGATAGTTTCTCCAGTCTCGTAGACGAAGAACTCCATGCGATCGAGTTCCTGCAGCAGGTCGTTCGGGAACTCGATGTCGGCCTTGTCAATCTCGTCGATCAGCAGTACCGGGCGCTCGTCGGCGACAAACGCATCCCATAGCTTGCCGCGCCTGATGTAGTTGCGGATGTCTTTGACACGCGCGTCGCCCAGTTGGCTGTCGCGCAGCCGTGTCACTGCGTCATATTCGTAGAGTCCCTGCTGCGCCTTGGTGGTTGACTTGATGTGCCACTCGATCAGCGGTGCGCCGAGTGCCCTGGCGATCTCGATCGCGAGCACCGTCTTACCGGTGCCAGGCTCGCCTTTGACGAGAAGCGGCCGCTCCAGCGCGATCGCGGCATTGACCGCAACTTTAAGATCGTCGGTGGCGACGTAGGCGTTGGTGCCTTCGAAACGCATGCGGATCCCGCTGGAATTCTAGTGGCGCAGCACAATCGTACTCACTGTCGCATTAAGCACGACAGACTTGTTGCTCACAAGGCGCCACTGCAGCTCCGCAGACGCAAAAGCCGTCCGGCTGCCCGGCAATTTCTGCCTGCTGCCCCGGCATATCCGTACCAGGTCAAAATTGCGCCTGTGCCGTAAGCATTTGAGATTGTGCGATAAATCTAATGGCACAGAGCTTGCTGTTAGCTGCGCGTGCGTGGTGGATGGCCAGTCAAGCCCCATCGCTGTTCGGGTTGAGGATCGAGTGGAGACGCAGTCATGGGTATCTTCGACGCATTGACCACCTCCGTGGCTGGTCTGCAGGCGCAGTCGTTTGCGCTCCAAAACATCTCTGGCAACATCGCCAACTCCCAGACCACCGGCTACAAAGAAACCGACACCAGTTTCGAGGACATGGTTTCTGCCGCCTCGGTGGCGCAGACGTACGCCAACGGCGTTATTGCGAATTCGGTCGCCACCAACTCGGTGCAAGGGACGATTCAAAGTACCCAAGTCTCGACCGACATGGCGATCAACGGTAACGGCTATTTCGTCGTGGCCCAGCCAACCGGGTCAGAGGACAACCAGCCGGTGTTCAGCGGGGTCAGTGACTACACCCGGGCAGGCGATTTCCAGCTCAATTCGGGCGGATATCTGGTCAACGGCGCCGGCTATTATCTGATGGGCATTCCGATCGACGCGGCGACAGGAAATCCGGTCGGCAGTTCGCCTCAGGTTCTACAGTTCAACAACGACTTTATACCCGCGCAAGCAACCACGGCGATCCAGTACCAGGCCAATCTGCCAAGCACGCCAAGTTCGGGAATGATCGTTGGGACCGATTTTGAAGCAAATCCGCTCGCCGGCGCTCCGGCCGCGGCAGTGGTAACAGGCACCGGCGCCACCTTGCAGCCGGACGCCATCGCGCAGCTCACGGGAAATGTCAGTCTCACTGGCGCAACCACGTTGTCATCGCTCGGCATAACCACGGGCGACCAGATAACGATCAACGACGGAACCAATACGCCGACGACCTACACCGTGCCGGGAGGGGCGACAGTTACTGATCTGATCACCGCGATCAACAATGCGCATACCGGCGGTACGTTGGACGTTACCGCGGCACTGAACGGCGGTGGCGATCTGGTTCTCAGCGGCGCGAACGGGACCGCCTCGGTTACGGTCACCGCGACCGGCAGTGATGCCACCGACCTTGGATTTCCAGCCGGGGCGAACGCGGCCGAGCCGACTAACCTGCTGACGCAAGGCGCGGTATCGCAGGGCGATACGATGACCATCACCGTCGGGAACGGCACGCCGCAGATCATCACCTTCGGTACCGGGGTCGGTCAGGTTGCGACGCTCGCCCAGTTGCAGGCGGCTATCACAGGTCTCAGCGGCGTCACGGGAACAGTGAACACCTCCAATGGCGATGTCACGTTGACGTCCAACAGCCAGATCGTGCTCGACAGCACACCGACTGCGCTGTTGTCGGAGTTCGGCATCCAGAACGATGCAGCCTATCCGGCCAATGATACCGTGATTGCCAACGACGAAACGACTTTTACCAACCAGTCGGTCGATGGTGGCTCGATCACCGCCTATGACACGCTCGGAAATCCGGTGAATGTCCAATTCCGCTGGGCCGAGACCAGCACGGGTTCGTGGCAGCTGTTCTATCAGAGCAATTCCAACGCAACCGGGACCGAAGCTGCGTGGCAAAACGTCGGCACCGTGTTCAACTTCAATTCGAGCGGCCAGTTGCAACCACCCATTTCCAGTGTGACGCTGCAAAACCTCACTGTGAACGGCGACTCGCTCGGCAACGTCGCACTCAATTTCGGCACCGGTCTGACGCAGTTCGCCAACACCAGCGGCACGACGCAGGTAAGCCAGCTGCAACAAAATGGGTTCGCCTCCGGCGAACTTGAATTGGTTGCGGTCGACAGCCAGAACCAAATCACCGGCACATTCTCAAACGGGCAGACCATTCCGCTGGCGCAGATCACGCTGGCAACGTTCAATGGTCAGAACGCCTTGCAGCCGCTAAACGGTGAAGCTTATGCCCAAACGGCCGATTCCGGCCCGCCGCTCCTTAACTCCACCGGCACGGTGGTCGGCAGTTCGCTCGAAGCCTCAAACGTCGACATCGCGACCCAGTTCAGCCAGCTGATCGTCGCGCAGCAGGCTTACTCTGCGAACGCCAAGGTCATGCAGACCGCCGATCAGATGATTCAGGCCCTACTGCAGGTCATCCAGTAACGATGAGCGGCACCGGGCGCGCTCGATAGGCTCCTTGGAGAGCTGGCGAAATGGGTCTTTCGCAGGCGTTATCCGCGGCCCTGGCCGGCGTGAACGTCACCCAGCAAAGCCTCTCGGTGATCGCCGGAAACGTGGCGAACGCCGACACTCCCGGCTATGTCGACGAGAGTGCCAGCCAGAACGAGCTGGTGGTGGCCGGCCAGGCCGGAGCCAGTGTCGATACGACCGGGATCAATCGCGATCTCAACACCTTGGTGCAGAGCCAGCTATGGACGGAGACCTCCGGCGACTCCTACGCGGACACTACCTCGCAGCTTTATCAGCAGCTTCAGCAGGTGTACGGCACGCCCGGATCCTCGACATCTTTTGATGCCATCTACAACAATTTCACCACCGCGCTGCAATCGTTGGCGTCCAATCCGAGTTCGTCGTCGCAGCAATCCGCCGTGATCGGCGCCGCGCAAGAGCTGGCGCAAAATCTCAATTCGATGACCACCAGTATTCAGCAGCTGCGCACGGAGGCGGAGCAGGGTATCGCCAACGGCGTGCAAACGGCGAACAATGCGTTGCAACAGATTGCCCAGATCAATCTGCAGCTTGAGGGAGCGAGTCCCACTGACGGCACCACGGCAACGCTCGAGGACCAGCGTGATCAGGATGTCACTCAGCTCAGTCAGCTGATGAACGTCACCGTGGTGCAGAACCCGAACAATCAGATTTCAGTCTTCACCGGAACGGGCCAGCAGCTTGTGGCCGGTCCGCAGGCCTCGCAGCTGCAATTTAGCGATGTGGGAAGCCTCACCGCCACCGCCTTATGGAGTGCAAATCCGAGCGAGGACGGAACTGGTACGGTCACACTCGTTTCGCCCAGCGGCGCTACGACCGACCTGATCGCGACCAACGCGCTGCAATCGGGCCAGCTTGGAGCCTATGTGCAGATGCGCGATAGCGTTCTGCCCCAGGCGCAGACCCAGCTTGACGAACTAGCCAACCAGATGTCCCAGGCGCTGTCGAATCAGACGACAAACGGGACTGCGGTCACAGTTGGCGCTCAGTCCGGCTTCAACGTCGACGTCGGCTCTGTATTGCCGGGCAATAGCGTCCAGCTCACCTATACGGACGGGACTAATACCCAGCACACGATTACGATCGTATCGCTCGGCACCGGCGGCACGCTGCCGCCGCAGGACACGCCCGCCAATCCGAACAATCAGGTTGTCGGCATCGACTTCTCTGGCGGCATGGCTTCGGTGGTGTCTCAGCTTAACGCTGCACTTGGGGCGAACCTGCAATTTTCTAATCCATCGGGCACCGTGCTGCAGGTGATCAACAAAAACGGCAGCAGCAACGTCGTCAATTCGCTCTCGGCCACATCGACGGCCACTTCGCTCACAAGTGGTAGCCCGCAGCTGCCGCTGTTCACTGACGGAAATGGAAACCAGCCCATTACCGGCGCAAGCAATGCGAGCGGCCAGCAAACGACCGGCCTCGCGGGACGCATCGAAGTCAATCCCGCTCTCGTTGCGTCACCGACAAGTCTTGTTGCCTACGCCGCCAATACCACCAGCGGTGACTCGACCCGGCCGGATTTTTTGGTCAATCAAATGACCGCCGCTTCGCTGCCCTTTTCTCCGGCCACCGGTATCGGCACCCAGAGCACGCCGTTCACCGGCACCCTGACCGACTACATGAGCCAGATCGTCAGCCAGCAAAGTCAGGCGGCGAACGCGGCGACCAATCTGCAGCAGGGCCAGGACACCGTCCTGAGCGCCTTGCAACAGCGTTTTAACGATAGTTCCGGCGTCAACATCGATACTGAAATGTCAAACCTCATTGCCTTGCAGAACGCTTACGGCGCCAACGCGCGGGTGATGACGACAATCCAGCAGATGATGGCGACGTTGCTGACGGTGGTGCAGTAATGAGTATTACCGGGCCTGGATCGATCACTGCCACTATCCTGCTGGCGCAGAACAACATGAGCAATCAGCTCAATACGCTGAGTCAGGAGCTCGGCACCGGCCAGGCCGCCACCACCTATTCCGGGCTTCAGTCGCAAGCGGGGTTGGCGCTGCAGCTAACCGCGCAGCTTGCCGACATCAGCGGTTACAGCAGCACCGCCACCACCGTCGGCACCACGCTGACCCTTGCCCAATCGGTGCTGACGCAGCTCGGCAGCTCCAGCAGCGCGGTTCAACAATCGCTGCTACAGAGTTCGGCTTTTTCGCTCGACAATACCGGGCAGACGACGGCGCAAGAATCCGCCGCGGGCCAGCTCGATCAGATTCTCGCCGCGCTGAATACGCAGGCGGGCGACAATTACATGTTTTCAGGCAGCGCCCTGAACCAGCCTTCAGTGGCGAGCGCCAGCGACATTCTCAACGGCAACGGCGCACAGGCCGGCTTGACGCAGGTCATGGCCGAACGCCTACAGGCCGATGAAGGCGCCAATGTTCCCCCGCTCGGCCGTCTGGTCATTCCGCCGGTGGCCGGTTCCACCGTTTCGATCGGCGAGGATGTCGCAGGCTCGCCCTTCGGCTTCAAGCTGGCCGCCGTGAACTCCAGCTTGACCGGAGCGGTGGTTACTCCCTCGGGCCCGCCGACGTCTTATTCGGTCGATCTCACCGCGTCCAATCCAAATCCCGGCGATTCGATTGCGTTCAGTCTAAATTTGCCTGACGGCACCAGCCAAACCATCACGCTGCAAGCGACCGCGGCGACGCCGCCGGGCACAAATCAGTTCACCATAGGCGCAACGCCTGCGGCTACTGCAGCCAATCTTCAGGCCGCGCTGACGACGGCCGTCGCCAATCTCGCGCAATCCGCGCTGCCAGCCGCTTCCGCCATGGCCGCCGCGAATGATTTCTTCATCGGCGAGACCCAGGTTACCGGCACGAATAATGCCACCGACGCTACACTCACAAACGCAACGCCTTCGACGCAATCGACCGCCGCCCTCACGTCCAACGGGTTCAGCCAACTGCAAAACGGCGACACGCTGACGTTCACGCTCGGGGCGACGTCCTTCACGGCCACGTACACCACCGGCGCTCCGGTCGGCAATCAGTTCACGTCGCTTGCTCAACTGCAGACACTTCTGAACACGGCCTTCAACGGGCAAGCGGTCGCAACTCTACCCAGCAGCGGGCCCGACAGCGGCGGCCTCGTTTTGACCAGCGACAACCTCACCCAAAACTTCACCACCGGCGGCGTCAACAGCATCGCCAATCCCGCCACGGATTTCGCCGCCACGAATGCGAACATAGTTCCGGGCAGTGAACTGACGATCAGCGATGACAATCAGACGACGACCCTTTACTACGTTGCCAGCAATGCCAGCGCCGCCAACGGCACCTTCAGCACCCTCGATACCCCCGGCTCCTCGCTCCTTGCCGCCATCGCCAACCCAGCGTCCAGCGTCGCCGCGACGATCACCCCGTCCAATAATGGCGGCGCGCTCGAGCTTACCAACAGCAATGGCTCGATCACGGTCGGCGGAACTATAGGCAACGCGCTGGGTTTCTCGCCCGGATCCGTCAGTAACAACGTGAATCCGCCGCTGCGGGTCGCTGGCCCGCCGTTCGACGCCGCGACCTCGCTGGTGGCCGGCACCGCCGCCAATACAGTATTTTGGTATACGGGCGAAAACGGCACCACGCCGGCGCTGCAGACCGCAACGGCCCAAGTTGGTCCGTCATTGACGATTTCCTACGGCATGCGCGCCAACGAGCCGGCCATCAGTACGCTGGTCGCCAACGTGGCCGTGCTCGCCGCCACGACCTATTCGGCCAGCGATCCGAACGCCCAGAGCAATTACCAGGCTCTCACGCAAGATGTCACCGCCAATCTCAACGGCCAGCCGGGCACCCAGCAGATCAGCGACATCGAAGCCGAGATCGCAAACGCGCAGACGACCGTCCAAAACGCGACCACCGCGAACACCCAGACCCAGACCACCTTGCAGGACCTGTTGCAGGGTTTTGAGGGCGTCAATCAGAATCAGATCGGCGAAGATATTTTGACACTGCAGAATAATCTGTCGGCGTCGATGTCGGTCACGGCACGGCTGGCGCAATTGAGCCTGGTCAACTATCTCGCGCCGTCAAGCGGCTGATAGCCCGGGATGATCTCGACAGAATTGCATCGACGTTGGCGCGAGCTAAAAGAATGGACGTCACGATCAGTTGTCGATTGGCCGTGGACTTGTTAACGCGTGGCCGTAGCCTGATCGATGCAAGCCGGATGAAGACAACGCAATTGGCAGCACATGACCACGACACTGGCTCCTTCCCAAACGCTTGATTTCCTTCTTAGACAACTACGGGAGATGGGTTCCAAATTTATCCAAGACAAAGACTACAGTAGCGCTAGGCTGGCTTTCCAAAAAATAATCGAGCTGGACAAAAAAGACATAGAGTCCCGACTAGTATACGCTCATCTCATTGAGGACGGCACACACAAGAAGCGCGCTGAATCACGAGACTTAATGCTGTCTATTTTGGACGAGCGCCCGGAAATATTCGACAATCCCACCGAAGATAATTTGTATCTGATAAGAAGCGCGGCGGAACGATGTAGCCACGTCGGACCGCTTGCCAAAGCGATCGAACTTTTCCGCAAGCTGGCGCCCGCCTCCGACAAGGCGGTAGACTATTTTAAGCTGAGCGAGATTCTAACTCAGGGCAATTTTTTCGAAGAGTCGATTTCAAGTCTTGAAAAGGCTATAGCCCTTGATCCCCCGACTTACGACACTGCGGCCAACAGAGAGACCTTGAGGATCGCGAAATCTAACATTGCCAACAAGAGCAATAAGAGGAGAATTGGACGCTATCCCCAAACAGAAGATTTTCTGGGTGACTTTCAGAAGCTAATAACGGATCATATCGCCGTTGATTTGAGCAACAGGCATAGGTTCGTAGGCAAGAGCACCAGGTTTTTTACCATGGGCTCCTGCTTCGCCCGAAATCTATCAAAAAGCCTGAACAGTAGCGGCTATGTCAGCTATCATATGGAAATTTCCGAAGTCATTAATACCACTTTCGCGAACAAGGTATTCGTTGATTGGCTGGGTGATGTCGGCGTCGATCATGCGATAGGCGAGAGGATCGCCGAATTATTGCCGTCGGGCTGGAGCAAAGAAAACACGCTTCAGGTGATTAGGAACAGCGATGTGTTCATTTTGACCCTCGGTGTCGCGCCTGCCTTTTTTGACAGGTCGACCGGCGAGTTCGTTTTGCCGCGGCGCACAGCGTTGAATTCTCGGGTGTTGGCGGAGAAATACTTGTACCGAACAACCAGTGTCAAAGAGAACGTGGATAACGTTCTTCACGTAATAAGATTTATCAGAAGTGTTTCTCCTGCAATAAAAATCGTCGTTACCGTTTCGCCTGTGCCGCTCATGGCTTCTTTCGAATATGAATTGGCCGTTCAGGCTGATTGTCTGTCAAAAAGCACAATGCGGTTGGTTGCTCATGAGGTGGTCAATCAATCGGATATTTCCGATATTTTGTACTGGCCGTCATTTGAAATCTTTAGATGGGCAGGCTCAAATTGCAGCAATTATTATGCGGCGGATGACGGTGCCGCGTGGCATGTTTCTGAAGAAAAAGTGGCCGGAACGATCAGGGCATTTGTAGAAATGTTTTCGTCCATGTAGCGGGCGTCGCCGTCTTTGATGAACTTCGGCGGGCTGGCTTCATAGAAGGCCAAAACCTCGGCATCGATTAGCACCAATACGGGCCGCGCATTGTCTGATTCCGGAATTTGCGCGGACATGGCAAATTTATGGGTAGACGGGCCTAGTCTCGGATCGGATCAGCGGCCCGTGGCTTATTCTCGCCAGCGTTCGTTCTGACAAATATTGAATCTCCAGCGCAGGTCGCATTCCGGCCGAAGAAGTCGGTAAATCGCGTGTCGACCAGGTAATTGCCGGGATGTGCGGCGAGAAACTTCCGAATATCCGGGCGTTTCACTTCACTGTCTTCGACCACCAGATAATCGCCGGGCTGCAGAAATTCGTGCATTCGCTCGATGACCGCGGCTACGTTGTGGTGCGCATCTTCAACCATGAGCCAGGGGTGCGGTTCCGAGCGCAACAGGGCAGGATCAAACAGCCGCTCGGGATCGGAACAATCGCCCTGATGAAAACTGACGTTCGGGTGCTCGAGTTGGGCCTTCACCAGGTCTACTGAATGGACCCGCCCGTCGACCCCGCAAAACGCCTGATTGTCGGCGAACCAGACCGCGCTTGCGCCCGATCCGGAGCCTATTTCAAACACCGTTCGCGGGCGCAATTCTGCAATCAGCGCCGGGTAGATCGCAAAATCGAACACGGTCTTCAATAGCGGCGTGCCGCGCCAGCGCATAAGCGTGGGCGCGCCCTGCCAAGTCAGCATCACATCAACGCCAAACTCCGTACCGTACCCGGGAAGATAGTGAACCGACGACCGTTCACGCTCGGAAAACTCGACGAAGCGGCCTTGCTGCCAGCGGTCGAGAAAAAGACGAAGGCGGTGCAAGTCCCATTGCAGGCCCCGGCCTTGGGCGGGCGAACGCAGTGCATATTCGCGGACGATGTCTTCCCACGGCTGGCTGCTGTCTAGCGGTATGAGAGCTTTGATGACCCGCGTGAACCAGCTGTCGAACGTACTGAGCAACCCTTTTTGCTCTTGCTCAACCTTGGCCTTCGTTTCGTTCAGGAATTTGACAGTGGCCGCCTTCAGGGCGGCGCCTGATATCAACTCAGGCGCATCAGACATTTGAGCGACTTTCGCAGTGGGCAGCTGCCTCGCCGGCTTTTGACAAAGGCCGTTGTTGTTGCCCGCCCCGTCAGGCTTTGTCGCGCAAGCCCGCGGCGATGCCGCGATTGATTTTTATCATTGACGTCAGGTGGTCCGGCTTCGGCTCAGTCATCAGCGAAAACGTCTCGCCCATAACAAATACACCCAGGTTCGCAATGTTCCGGCGCACGGCGACCGGCAGCTTGTTGTCGTCGCTCATCACCGCGTCGATGAATACCGTCCAGAGCCGGCGATTGTATAACAGCGCGTCATCGAGGCCCCGCGGTTTTTTACCATTCCAGGAGTCATACACCGCCTGCAATTGGGCGGCGGCTTTCAGGAGCAGGCTTGCCTCCAGCTTGCGCGGGCTGGCCGTTTCTTTGGCAATCTTTTCGTAGGCCTTGCTAGCATAATGCATGGGCGAGTGGTTCCTCTTTTCGTAAGCAAATCAGCTTGCGCGCTTTCTTTAAGGCTTTGTACGGTTCGCCCGTTAAGATTCGATTATTGATGCCATCGATTTGCGGGCGCCAAGAAAAAACGGCAGGGCTTTCGCCCCGCCGTCTTCACCAGAGGCCTGTTCTGGAAGAGTCTTATGGGAACAACTTGAGCACCGACTGGTTCGCCTGGTTGGCGATCGACAGTGCCGAGATTTCCAGTTGCTGCTGCGTCTGCAGGGTGAGCAGGTCGGCGCTCTCCTGGTTCTGGTCGGCGAGCACCAGGTTGCTCGATCCGGTCTGCAGCGTGTTGATGGTGTTCTGCTCGAAGGTCTGCCGGGTCTGGATGGTTCCCGAATTGGAGCCGAACGTCTGCGTCTGGGCGCGAACAGTCGTGATCGCGTCATTGATGGACGTGATCACGTTATTGATCGAGTTGTTGTCCTGGAACTCGTTGTTGTTGAGCGCGTTCAGGCCGAGTCCGCCGGACTGGTCGTTCACGCCTTGGATCTGGAGCGAACTGGTATTCGTCTCGTTGAATACGACCGTCAGGTTGTTGTTGTTGAGCAAGTTAATACCATTGTACGACAAGTCCGCGGCGAGCTGATTGATCTGCGTCAACAGATTGTTGAAGTTGGTCTGCAGGGTAGAACGGGTGGAGCTCGGAGTTACCACCGTCGCGGTCGGGTTGTAGCCGCCGAGGCCGATGCCGAACAATGTAGCCGCCGCCGGGTCGCCGCCGACGGTGACCGTCGAGGTGCTGGTTGGCGTGAACACCAGGTCGTTCGACGAGTTGAACGCGCCGTTGATATCGCCGAACGTGGCCAGCAGCGAGGTAAGGCCAGCCTTGGTCGAAATCTGGCTGGCGCCGGTGCCGAACGAGATGGTATGTGTGTCGCTGCCGACCTGGACCGTCAGCGTGTCGTTGTTGATGCCGGCCAGTTGCGCGTTGTAGTTGTTTTCGTAGGTCGAGCTGCTGAAGCCAAGAGCGCCGCCGAGGGCGCCGCCGACCGTGATTCCGACGCCATTGGCTGCGGCGAGCTGCAGATAGCCGTTGGTGCCGGGATTGGTCGGCGTGATCGTGGCATTGACGCTGGAGTAGGAGGTGTTGCCGATCGAGCTGATAAGGCCGGCGATATTGCTAAAGGTGCCGTCGGCGGCCTGCGCATTCTGGGCCACGTAGTAGAAGCTTTCGTTGTGGGTGCCGTCAGACAATGTCAGCGCGCTACCCAAGGTGTGGGCAGTGGTGGTGACATCCGCGGTATTGGCAGAGAGGCCCGCAGAGGTGTAGCTCGAGCTGAAGTCGGTGGAAACGTCGTTGCTATACACCGTGACTCCGCCGCTGCCGTCGGTAAGTGCGGTTGCCGCGGTACCGAAGTTGCCGCTGCTGCCGCCACCGCTGTTCAGCACGGCGATCAACCCGGCGGCATCCGTGAAGGTATTCGACGCGGTGGTATCGGCGGTGCCGAACGTCGCGGTGACGGTATGCGAGCCGAGCGTGTAGACCAGCGTGTCGCCGGACGCGAGCGTGGCGATGCCGGCAGCGTTAAGATTGACGTTCGACTGCACCGACGCCGTCACGCCTGCGGCGGTGACCGCGTTGGCGACAGTCGCCGTGCTGAGAGCCTGGGTCGTGTCGTTGGCAATCGCAGTGGTGCCGGAGATCGCCGAATAGGTCACATCGCCGACCGCCGACTGCTGCGCCTGTTGCGCGGTGGACAGCGCTTGTTCGAGCAGGCTGGTCAGCGACGTCAGGCCGTTATTGGCTTCCTGCAGCGTCTGCTGCGCCTGGCCGATCTGGTCGAGCAGGGCGCTCAGGTCGTTGGCGCGGTTAGTCAGCGCTTGCGAGGTGAAGTACGAGGTCGGATTGTCGAAGGCGGTGTTGACCTTCTTGCCGGTCGAGAGACGCTCTTGCGTCGTGGTCAGGTCGTTGGACGTGTTCTGCAGCGACAACAGGTTCTGCCGCACGCCCGCGGTTAAGGTGATGTCAGACATTGCGATACCCTTCTGGTTACAGGCCGTACTGGTTTGCGCTTGCCGTACGTGCTGTACCGGCGAGTGCAGGCTCCGATCGAGACGACCGGCTGCTGATGGTTTGCCCTATTCAATTTAAGGACGCGTAAAAAGGACGCATTTTTCGCCTCCGCCTGGATTGGCCGGCGCAGGCGCGGCGCCATCGCAAATTTTAATGCAGATTAATACTTGGCATCAGCCGCGCACGGTCACCGAAGATCTTCAATGCATTTCTAGCCGGAGGCGCGTTTGCTTCATCGGCCGTTAACCATTGTCTTCGCTATCTATTAACCATGTTTGGAGATGCTCATCTGCGAACGAGTCCATGCGATGTCTGAGACAGCAACTTTGAAGCCCGCGGATGCGCCGCTCGCAGCACCGGTGTCCGCCAAACCCAATCAGGTCAATCTCGTCATCGCCACGCCCTGTTTCGGCGGACAGATTTCGGTGCCGTATGCAGCCTCGCTCTTCAAGTTGCAGAGTGCGGTGCGCTCGTACAGCGATGTCAGCCTGAAAATTTTGTTCAAGGACGGCGATGCTCTTATTACCCGGGCGCGAGCGAGCCTGATTTCACAATTTCTCGACGATCCGACCGCAACGCACTTGTTGTTTGTCGATGCCGATATCGGTTTCGAGCCGGACCAGGTCTTGCGCCTGGTCGAGTGCGGCGCCGACATGTGCGCGGCGGTCTATCCGATCAAGCGCATCGATTGGGACAAGGTCAGGACGGCAATCGAATCAGCGCGGCAGAATCCGGCCGCGGCGGCGCTACAATATGTGTTTGAAGTCGAAAACCCCAATGCGGTTATCGCGAAGGGAGGCTTCGTCAAGGTGCGTTATGCCGGCACCGGCTTTCTCATGATCAGGCGCGCGGCGCTGGAGCGCATGTGTGCGCTCTATCCGCAGCTTCGATATAAGCGCGATCATTCCCTCGATGCGGCGAGCCCGAGCGAAAACCGCTTCGCCCTGTTCGAAAACATGATCGCCGAGGACGGCACCTATTTGAGCGAGGACTTTGCGTTCTGCAAACGCTGGACCGACATTGGCGGCGAGATCTGGGCTGATCTCAGCAGCAAGCTCAATCACGTCGGTCCGATGACGTTTTGCGGCGAGCTGTCGTCGCAGTTTGTCGGGAACTGAGGCGCCATCGCAACGGGTTGCAGCGGTGGGACAAGAGCCGGGGTGGCCGCGTATGATGGGCTTTGATAACGGCGAAATGGCTGCGGGCTACAACAAATGCCTGGCGATCATCGTGCCTTACCGTGACCGGGCCGAACATCTGGGCAAATTCGTGCCGCATCTTGCGACGTATTTCCAGCGCGACAAGCTCGACCGTCACATCGCTTTTTCGCTCCATGTGGTCGAACAGAGCGGAACTGCCATATTCAACCGCGGCCGCCTGCGCAATTGCGGTTACGCGCTGGCTCGCGACGGCGCCGATTATGTCTGTTTCCACGATGTCGACTACCTGCCGCTGTGGGCCGACTATTCATGGTCGGCGCGGCCCGCGCGTCTGGCCTGGCACGGGCTGACATTGCCGGAAGACCCGGAGTTTTTTTTCGGCGCCGTGGTTTTGTTCGATAAGGCCGCGTTCGAGCATGTCAACGGCTATCCGAACGTCTATTGGGGATGGGGCTACGAAGACGTGGAACTGGGCCGCCGCTGCCATCTGGCGGGACTTGGTTTCGACAAAAGAGACGGTACTTATCTGGCGCTGGCGCATCCGCATGCCGGCTACACCGCAGCCGGCGCGCGCACCGAAGAGGCCGAGCGGACGGGTGCGGTTTTTCTGCAACGCCGCAGCCGTCTCGCCGAATTTATGTACTGCGATGGGCTGTCAAACCTGAAATTCGAACTGCTGGAGAAGCGGCCGATCATGGTGGACGGACAGGTCCTGCCACATTCGTTCCATTACCTCGTGGACATTGGGCAGCCGAAGCCCGACGAATCCGTATTGCCGTAGCTATCGGCCGGCGCGGCGGCGCAAAAAATCTCAGGCTGCCGAAGCTTGCGCGGTCGCGGAGCGGCAGTAATCCTGCCACATCGTGCGGTACGCCGTTTCGACCGCTTTGGTATAGAGGACGTTGTTGGTTGCGGGACAGCTTGAAAGCCTGACGGGCAATTCGCGCCGCAGGGCTCCGAGATGTTCGGGCATGGCCGCAAATTTCGTTGCGATAGCGAGGTAGCCGTCGGCATCCTCAGCCACCCAGCCGCCCAGACCGACCGCGGTCAAGATCGCCCCGGCAATACGGCTGGGTATTGTCTTGCCCAGCATCGTGACCGTCGGCACCCCCATCTGCAGAGTTTCGAATGTGCTGATGCCGCCATTCTGCGGAAACGGATCGAGGGCGATATCCACGTTCTTGAACGCAGCAAGGTGGTCGGCGCGCGACGTCGCGCCGAGAAAGGCGATACGATCCGCAGCAACACCATGGCTCGTGAACTTTTCCAGCGTCGTCGTACGCACGGCCGGCTGATCGAACCCGTAATGCTTCAGCAACAGGCGGGATTGCGGTACCGCGTGGAGAATGCGCGCCCACAGCGCGACAACTTCACCGGTGATCTTGGTTGAACGATTGAAAGCCCCGAAGGTGATATGTCCGTTCGACAGGACCGGCGGATCGGACGGCGGAGTCTCGCCCAGCAATTGTTCGATCGTGATAGCGCAAGGAAGATCGAATATCTTTTCCGCGAACAGGTGCCGGACCTCAGGAGGGCAGGTGACCGGGTCGGAGAACAGATAATCCATTGTCGGCATGCCGGTGCCGGTTGCGTTTCCCCAAGCCGTAACCTGGATCGGCGCCAGCTTGCGCGCAAATACCCCGAGCCGGTTACCGGCCGTATGGCCGGACAGGTCGACCAGGATATCGATCTCATCGGTCCGGATTTGCGCGCTGAATTCGTCGCCAGTTAATTGTGTGACATTACGCCAGCGGTCGGCGGCGCGGCGGAAATCCTCGGTATAACTGTCCACCTGCAGCGACGATGAATAGCACGTAATCTCGAACCGGGTCTTGTCGTGATTGAGCAACACCGGCTTGAAGCAAAACGCCGCTGAGTGGGTCCGGAAATCCGCGGATACATAGCCGATTTTGAGCCGCCGGTCGGGATCTCTGCTGTTGAGGTGTTCGCTCTGCGTATGTTCGAATATTTTTGCGCCGACCGCCTGCCACCAATGGCTGCGCGCCTTTTGTTGTTCAGCGACGGTGACGTCGCTTGCGAAGTCAAGCGCGAAGATACGGTAGGAAATCGCCGGGTAAAGGTTGGGCTTGATCGCCAGCGCCTCGTCGACTTCAGCAAGCGCCTCGGAGAGTTGATTGGTTTCAAACAGCGAACGGGCGCGGCCAAGCCGGGCTTCAGCGGAATCAGGCTTAAGCTCCAGCATTCGGTTAAAAGCCGCCATAGCGTCGTCGTGCAGGGCGTTCCTGCTGAAGACCATTCCGCGGCCAAGCCAAGCTTTGACAAAGTCGGGTTTGAGTGCAAGCGCCCGGTCGTACGCGCCGAGCGAGTCATCATGGCGGCCAAAATCGCCAAAAACATTGCCGCGGCCAAGCCAAGCGCTGACGAGTTCGGGGTTCAATGCCAACGCCCGGTCGTAAGCGACAAGCGCTTCGTCATGATGTTTCATCTCGCTGAGCGCGTTACCGCGCCCGAGCCAGGCTTCGGCGAGGCCGGGTTGCAGCGCCAGCGCCTTGTCGTGAGCCGCAAGCGACTCGGCATAGACGCCGAGGCTACTGAAAATATTGCCGCGTCCGAGCCAGGCTTTGGCGAGGTCGGGATTCAACTCCAGCGCCTTGTCATAGGCGGCGTTCGCGTCGTGATAGCGTTGGACCACGTAGAGCGCATTGCCGAGCCCGAGCCAGGCATTTGCAAGATTGGGGTTTAAATCAAGCGCCTCGCCGTAAGCGGCAAGGGCGTCGTCGTGGCGTCCGACTTCTTGAAGAATGTTGCCGCGCCCGAGCCGGGCCTCGGCGAGGCTGAGGTTCAACTCAAGCGCTCTGTCAAACGCGGCGAGCAACTCCTCGAGGCGCCGTAGTTTGCCAAAGACATTGCCGCGGCCGAGCCAAGCCTCGGCGAGCGCGGGATTCAAGGCCAGCGCTTTTTCATAGGCGGTTAGCGATTCGTTGGTGTGGTTGAGTTCGTACAATACGTTGCCGCCACCCAGCCAAGCCTCGGCGAGATCCCCATTCACGGAGAGCGCTTTGTCGTAGACGGCGATCGCCTCTTCGTAACGTCCCAGCTTGGCCAGAATCGCGCCGCGCTCAAGCCAGACAGTGGTGAGGTCTGGCCGCAACGCTAATGCATGCTCGTACGCGGCGAGCGCGTCGTCATACCGCTTCATATCCTTGAAGGTGGCGGCCTTGTTGATATACGCTTCGATGCAGCGTGGATCGACGAGCAGCGCTTTATCGATGGTCGCGAGCGCGTCGTCATAACGCTCCATCGCCGCAAGAACGGACCCACGTTCGTTTAGCGCCGCGACGTGTTTTGGGGCGATCAGGATAAGCTGGTCAAATTGCGCCAGCAACTCGTCGAATCGGTCGAGTTTGAACAGTGCCAGCGCGCTCACATAGAGCAGCGTGATGCTGGCCGGGTCGAGCTTCAGCCCGCCTTCGCAAACGTCGAGCGCAGACCTGTAGTCGCCGGCCTGGAACAATATGGTGGCGTAGTTCTCTATAAACAGCACATTCGGCGGCTGGATCGACAACGACCGCGCCATGAGCCGCTTGGCTTCCTTGAAATTCCCGCCACCCGCCTCGGTGACACCGAGAAAATGCATCGCGTGAAAATCGTTGGAATTCTTTCGTACTAGTTTGCGGTACAGCTTGGCCGCTTCGTTGAGTTTGCCGCTCCGGCGCAGCTCATGTGCTGTTTGCAGCGTTTGCGCGGTCTCGTAGGTGTCTAACATATGAATTGGTCCGCACCACGATTTGGAGATTTCCAGACGAAAACTAAATCAGCGGCGATCATTATGCGCTTGGCTTCCCGTGGGGTAGGCCGGATTTTTTGCTTGTTCGGCGCTCACTTCGCCGGCGCCGCGGTTTGGGCCAGCGCGGGCGGCCGATCAGGCGAGCACATCAACCAGTGTCCCACCCAGGCCGCTGCTGGCCAACAAGTATTCCGCAGTGCCGCCGGTCTGGAGCGCATAAGCCGAATTATTAGGAATAGCCAAAGACGAACTGGTCGATGTGCCGGCTGACGAAGCGGTGGAACTGGCAGTCCCGGTCGCAGACGAAGTCGTCGAAGAACTGGAAGAGCCGGAGGTGCTCGAACCGTTCGAAGCATTGGCGGCGACGGTGGGCTGAAACGTATTATTGCCAACGCCGAAACCGATGACCGATGCGAAGGTTCCGCCGACCGTCACGTTATCCGTATTATATTTGCCGGTAATGACCAGGTTGCCGCTGGTGTTGAGCGACGCGGTCACCTGCGCGCTGCCGTAGACGTTTGTGTTGAGGGCATTAATCAGACTGGCGACCGTGTCGGTTCCCGTCGACGTATAAGTCGTTACATTGGTGCCGTCGCTCACGGTGATCGTGCCGTTCGGCGGTATCAGCAGGGTTGACAGCGGGGTACTTGCGTTCAGCGGCACCGTCCCGGTGCCTGTTGCTGGTACGTACGTAGGATTAGACGAACTTGAATTAGATGAACCCGACGGGCTAGCGCTCGAAGCTGTCGAAGCGGAGGACGTGCTGGAATCGCCTGACGACGAATTCCCCGACGAGGATGTCGAGCTGCCGGATGTGGTTTGGAGTGCGCTTTGTATGGCGGCTGTCAGCGCGGTATTGACGCGATTCAGCGCCTCTTGGTTGGCGATGCTGGCGAGGCCGCTCGCCTGGTTGGTCATCGCCGTACCCATGGCTGTGATCAGCGCGTCGCTTTGCGCGAGCGACTGGCTGACCGATTGCGATTGGTTCCAGTAGTTCTGATCCTGCTGGAAGAACGAGAGGCTTTGGATGCTCACTGGTTCTGCAGTCCCACAGCTGCCGCCGATCGTTGATGATCGGTGCGTGCGGTTAATTTTAGGTATCCGGATTGCCCCGGTCTTTCATCTCCGGTTAACCCTATTGCCCGACTGTCAGAGCGTCCGCCCGGCGGGATGCGCGCGCTAAAGCCGATCCGGGGCAGAGGGTGGAACGGTATGGGCAGGCAGGCATCCGCACGGCGATCGCGGCTTGCGCGCTCCTTTGAACAAGCCCTGGCGTTGCACCGGCAGGGGCGGCGCGACGAAGCGGAGCGGATCTACGACGCTATCCTCGCGGCAGATCCGCACCATTGTGACGCGCTGCATTTGCGCGGAGTGCTCAGATACCAGCAGGGAGAGGCAGCGGAAGGCTTGCAGCTGGTGGCGGCGGCGCTTCGGGCGCAGCCGCGATCGGCGGACGTGCTCTCCAGCTACGGCGTCATTCTCGATGCTCTGAAACGCCACGAAGAGGCGCTGGCGAGCTTCGACAAAGTGTTGGCGCTGCGCGGCAATGACGCCGGCGCGTATTACAATCGCGGCAATGCGCTCAAAAGTCTCGGTCGCCACGACGAAGCGCTGGCAAGCTATGACCGTTCGTTGGCGCTTGCGCCGGGTCTTCCCGATGCGCACAACAATCGCGGCAATTCGCTTGCTGCACTTGACCGGCATCAGGAGGCCGTGTCGAGTTATGAAGCGGCGCTCGCGGCCGCGCCTGATCGTCCCGACATCCTGACCAATTGCGGCGTTGCTCTGTTGGAACTCGATCGTTGCGAGGAGGCGCTTTCGTGCTTCGAAAGCGCTCTCGGACGCGATCCAGAAAATATCTTCATCCTGACCAACAAGGGTAACGCTTTGCTGCGGCTCAAACGCCATGCCGAGGCGCTTGCGAGTTACGATCGGGCGCTCGCGCTTAAGCCCGATCACGCCGAGGCGCTGACCGGCCGCGGCACCGCCCTCGCTATTCTGAGCCGGACGGACGAAGCCCTGGCAAGTTTTGACCGCGCTCTTCGGATCGAACCGAGAGCAGTCGCGGCCCACGTCAACCGCGGCAATATCTTCATGGCATCGGCTCAGATGCAGGAAGCGCTGGCGAGCTACAGCAAGGCGATAGAACTTGACCCGGAGCACGCCGACGCCAATTTCAACGCCGCCCTCGCGCGGCTGTGTCTGGGCGACTTTCGCGCCGGCTGGCGGCAATATGAATATCGCTTGAAGAAGAAAGAATTCGCGCCGCTGCGGCGAGCCGTGCCGCAACCGCTTTGGCGGGGCGAGAAAGATTTGCATGGCAAAACAATGTTACTGATAGCGGAACAGGGGTTGGGCGACGCCATTCAGTTCGTGCGCTATGCGCCGCTGATCGCGGCACGGGGGGCCAAGGTGCTGCTCGGCGTGCAGCGTCCGGTGGTCGATCTGCTGGCAACCGTTCCCGGCGTTGCGGGGGTGTTCGGCGAAAACGAGCCGTTACCTGAATTCGACCTGCACTGTCCGCTGTTAAGCCTGCCACTGGCGTTCGAAACCGAGCTGCCAACTATACCGGCAAACGTTCCCTATATTCGCGCCTATGAAGAGCGGATCGCCAAATGGCGCCGGCGGCTGCCCGCTGGCGGCCGGCTCCGGGTCGGAATATGCTGGGCTGGCACCAACGCCCATTCTAACAACCGTCGCCGCTCGATACCGCTAGAAAGCTTTGCCGCGGTGCTTTCAGCTGCCGACGTCGATTTTGTCAGCCTGCAAAAAGACGTCGACGAGACTGATGCCGCAATGCTGGGTGCACTTGGTGTCACTCAGCTCGGTCAGGAATTTGTAGATTTTGCCGATACGGCCGCGGTCATCTCCATGCTTGATCTCGTCATCTCGGTCGACACATCGGTCGCGCATCTTGCCGGCGCCATGGCCAAGGCCGTCGGCGTATTGATACCGTTTTCGCCGGATTTCAGGTGGCTGCTTGATCGCACGGATTCTCCCTGGTATCCGACCATGCGGCTGTTTCGCCAAACGGGACCTCGCGATTGGGAAACGCCGCTTGCCCGGCTGAAGCAAGAACTCGCGGGCGTTGTCGCCAGCCGGCAGCTCCGAGTTACAACACCCGGCTGATCGCGAGCGGTTGGCCACTCTTCGGATTGGGCACCACCGCGCGGCCCGAGGCGCCGTAGACTTGCGGCGAAGCCTTACGCGCCAGATCGCCCGAGAGCCGGCGCACGATGCCCTCCGACACGGCGTGCGACGTCGCCAGCACAATCATGTTCTTTTGCAGGACGGCTTGAAACGCCTCCTGTAATTGGCGCAACGCGGCGGCAGCTGCGGGCGCCGTCCGCAACAAAAACTTCGCATTCGCCTTCAGGCGCTCGCCGGCGGCGAAAAGCTGGCCGGCAAGTTCGCTTTTCGTCGGCCCGAGCGCAGCCGCCTTGCGCACTTTTCCGGCATGCACGAGCGCGGTTTCCTGTTCGATGACGCCGTGCAGCTTGGCGATTAAATCGGCCACCTGCGCGACGGCGGTTTCCGCCTCGGCGGCTGTCGTGATCTAACTCATTGGGTGCTCACTCCTTGCTGCTTCAACAGGGCGTCGTAAACATGTGAAGCAATGCCGATGCCGCCGTTCTGGGCGAAGTTCTTGGCGTATTGATCGGTGAGCATCGAGCGCCAAACCTTCAACGCGCCGCTGCCTCCGAATGGCCCGTCGCCGTTCACGCTGGTGAACATCTGCTGGAACATGGTGTTCAGAAACATCGCCTCGAATTGCTGCGCGGCGGCTTTTGCCTTGCCCTTGAGCTTCAGCGATGCCTGAGCCTGCGCGCTACTGGCATCGGCAAGCGCTGAGATCGACTGGTTGAGCCCGGCTGTGGCTGTGTTCGCCATTACATCACCTCGATGTCGGCCTGGATCGCGCCGGCCGCTTTGATTGCCTGCAGGATCGAGATGAGATCGCGCGGTCCGATACCGAGCGCATTGAGACCGTCGACGATCTGCTGCAGCGACACGCCCTCGTGGACCAACGCAAGCTTTTTACCTTCTTCGGTCACGCCGACATTTGTGCGTGGGACGACCACGGTACGGCCTCGCGATAGCGGTCCGGGCTGACTGACTTGCGGCAATTCCGAGATCGTCACAGTTAGATTGCCTTGCGCCACTGCGACCGTCGACACCCGCACGTCGCGGCCGATGACAATGACCCCAGAGCGCTCGTCGATGACGATTTTCGCCGCCGTGTCCGGCTCGACCTGCAATTGCTCGATCTCAGTGAGCATCGCGACGAAATTCTGCGGAAACTTTTTCGGCAATGACAATTGCACGGTCGAAGGGTCAAGCGGCTCGGCGACTGGCGAGCCGATATAGTCGTTAATGGCAATGGCAATTCGCTTTGCGGTGGTGAAGTCGGCGTTGCGTAGTGCCAGGCGCAAATGGCCGAGAGTGGCCAATGAGAAGTCGATTTCGCGCTCGATGATGGCGCCGTTCGGCAGCCGCCCTACGGTTGGCACGCCGCGTACCACCTTGGCCGCTTCTCCTTGAGCCTCAAAGCCGCCGATGGCGAGCGAACCCTGGGCCACGGCATAGACGTTACCGTCAGCGCCGAGCAGCGGCGTCACCAAAAGCGTGCCGCCGAGCAAGCTCTTGGCATCACCCATGGCCGAAGCGGTCACGTCGATGCGCGTTCCCTGGGTGGCGAACGGCGGCAGGTTCGCCGTCACCATGACCGCGGCGACGTTGCCGGTGCGGATCTGCTGGCCGCGGATATTGACACCGAGGCGTTCGAGCATGCCCTGCAGGGACTGCTTGGTGAATGGTGTATTGTTGAGGGTGTCGCCAGTGCCGTTAAGGCCGACGACGAGGCCATAACCTAAGAGTTGGTTCTGGCGTATGCCCTCGATGCTGGCGAGATCTTTAATACGCGAGGTCGCCGTCGCCGAAGAGACGGCGCACGCAAGCACCCCCAGCGCGACGAGCGCCGGTCGTAACGTCCTTTTCATCTCCTGCTCCCCAAGAGGTCGGACGGTTTCCTCATTGCCAATAGCGTGCCAAAGCCGGCCCGCCGCGCAAGTAATTGTGAAGACTGGATAATCCTCTTATCCCAGAACAGCCGCAGGGTGGCGTCGACGCAGCCATTGCCGGTTTTCGGCAATTGTTGCCGAGGCGGCTGGGCAATGTTTTACCGCCCATTAACCATAAGCGCCCACCTTCTTAGGGATGCGCGTCACTGGACCAAACGGAACGGTACTTGCGGCGTCACCGGCAGCGGTCCGGCGTTCGGCCGGCGGCACCTTTACGTTGTCCGAGGCCAGCGCGCCTCAGCCGCAGAGCGCGGCGGTGGCGCTGCGAACGTTGGGCGGGATCGATGCGCTCATCGCGTTGCAAGGCATAGAGGACCCGCTGGAACGCCGCCGCCGTGCGGTCAAACATGGCACACGGGCGCTTGATGCCTTGGATGAACTGAAGCTCGGTCTTCTATCCGGCACCCTCGGCCAGGCGACTCTGTTGCGGCTCAAAGCGGTCGCTGCCGACCTCAAGGACGGCTCGGGCGATCCGGGGCTCGATCAGGTCTTGAGCGAAATCGACCTCCGGGTTGCGGTAGAATTGGCAAAAGCCGGCTTGAATTAACCTGCTTTGCCCCGCCGGCACTCCGCGGCATCAATCGTTATTGTCACCGTCACAGACCCGCGGTATATGGGCGCGCCTCCGGGAGGGCGTAACGCGCGTGCGCGAGTAGGGGACATTAGGTTCATGCAGTCGGTCAAAAGCAAGAACGGTCGACCCGACGAAACATTGAACAAGAACGGCAAAAGCATCCGGCCCTTCGACAAGATCTATCGGCCGACGGACCGCGAACCGTTTATGAATGAGCGGCAGCGCGAGTACTTTCGGCTCAAGCTGCTGGATTGGCGTGAGGACATCCTCAAAGAGGCCAAGGAGACGCTGCAGCATCTCCAGGACGACAACCAGAACCACCCCGACCTCGCCGATCGCGCCTCATCGGAGACCGACCGGGCGATAGAATTGCGCGCCCGCGACCGCCAGCGCAAACTCATTGCCAAGATTGACGCCGCGCTGCAGCGTATCGAAGATGGCACCTACGGCTATTGCGAAGAGACCGGCGAACCGATTTCGCTCAAACGGCTCGAAGCACGCCCGATCGCCACATTATCGATCGAGGCGCAGGAACGTCACGAGCGCCGCGAGCGCGTCTACCGCGAGGAGTAGGCGGCCGGTTCTCGCACCGGCACGCCGATCGCGGTCGCGTAACATAAACGGTTACGCCCTTACCACCGCCGGCGCCTGATTCAGATTTTGTAAACCACGGGCGCAATGCCGCGGGCGGATTTTGATCCGTCGCAACATATTTAAGCGAAATCATCGCATTTTTAGGCCAGTGCTGAAGAGCAGGAGATGCCGAGACGGGTCAGAGTAATTATGCGAGCGCTTGCGGACGGCCGGTCTGATCAAATCGTTGGGGCGCTCGAATTTAGGCCGTGATTGACGCGGTCGAGAGCTTTGCTGAGAAGGAGGCCGGATCGCGATGATCGAACGCCGCACGCTTGCCCGCCATAAGACCTTTTTCAAGGGACGAATCTATTTCAATAATAGACTCTCGAGCATGGACTGTATCGTTCGCGACGCCACCGCTAGCGGCGGCCGTCTCGAGGTTTCAGATAGCGTTACGCTGCCGAATGCCTTCGAAATTTATCTTCCGAATAAGGACGAATATTTTCATGCTAAGGTTGAATGGCGCAAGGGTGGAAGCCTCGGCATAAGCTGGAAGCCCGAACAATTCTCAAAACAACAATTCTCAAAACAACGCCACGAGCATGACAGCGCGGCGCATGCGGTGGCCGATCGACTGGCGAAACTTGAGCATCGGGTGGCCGCGCTGCAAAAACAACTCGATGCATTGCAAGAGAAATGATCGCGGGTCGAAAGGCCATTAAGCCTTTATTTACCTCGTTCCTTTACCGCTCGTTAACGATGGCTGGCCCTCCGACCCCACGGGGGTCGTCTCTTTTCGCTGTCCGGTTCATGAACCATAGGCCGTCGCAAAGTTTGCAGCCAACTCTGTCACGGATGCTCCGGCGCGCGCACCGGGCTCTCGGAGAAGGTGAACTTAACAAAGCGGAGCGGATTTACGCCGAGCTGGTGCAGCATCAGCCCGACAATTTTGACGCGCTGCAAGGCCTTGGGCAAATCAACTACCGGCGCGGGCGGCTCGATGCGGCGCTGGCACTTACTCAGGCAGCGTTGAAAAGCGACCTTTCGCGCGCCGACGGCTTTGCCAGCCTGGGCTTGATTTTTCACGCGCTGCGAGATTTTCAACGAGCGCTCGCAAGCTACGATGAAGGCCTGCGTCTTGCGCCCGACGACGCGGAGCTGCTTAACCGGCGCGGCGTGGTGCTTTTGGAGCTTGGCCGTGCGCGCGAAGCGCTGGAAAGCTTTGACCGCGTGCTCCTGCACACGCCGAATCGTCTCGACGCGCTCGGCAATCGCGGCAATGCCCTGCTGAAGCTCAACCGCGTGGCAGACGCGCTTGCCGCCTATGACCGGGCACTGGAATGCGCGCCGCGGAACGTGCAACTCCTAACCAACCGCGCCGCGGCGCTGCGCCGGCTGGACCGGCCCGACGAGGCTGCACGCAGCGCTTCGCGCGCGCTCCTTATCAAACCGGACTTTGCGCAGGCGCGTTTTGTCGAGAGTGTCGCACGTTTGACACTCGGCGATTTTGCTGCCGGGTGGCGTGGATATAAATCACGCTGGCAGGTCGGATGGCTGGCATCGCAGCGGCGAAGTTTTGCGGCTCCTTTGTGGCTTGGTAAGGAGTTGCTCGATGGCAAGACTATTCTGCTCCATGCCGAGCAGGGCCTTGGAGATACCATCCAGTTTGCGCGCTATGCGACGCTTCTGGCGTCGCGGGGTGCGCGCGTCATCCTCGAAGTTCAACAGCCGCTGGTACGACTATTGTCACGCTTGCAAGGGGTCGCTGCAGTGATCGCGCGAGAGGAGGCGTTGCCGCACTACGATTTCCACTGTCCGCTGCTCAGCCTGCCATTGGCTTGCGGCACCACGCTGGAGACGATACCGGCCGATCACGCCTACATAGCGCCAGCCGACGCGGCCATTTCGTTTTGGCGGACGCGCTTGCCGCAGCGGCGGTTTCGTGTCGGATTGGTTTGGTCCGGCGAACGCTCGCACGACAACGATCTCAACCGTTCGATGCGGCTGGCAACACTCGAGCCTTTGCTGGATTTGCCCGACGTCGCGTTTGTAAGCTTGCAGCACGAAGTCCGCGAAGACGATTTGCCGTTTCTGCAAAGTCGCAGCGACGTGTGCGAGATCGGCCGACAATCTAAGGATTTTGCCGACACCGCAGCTGCCATCGCGCTCCTCGATGCGGTGATTGCCGTCGACACCGCCGTCGCGCATTTAGCCGGCGCCATGGGCAAGCCGCTGTTTTTGCTGTTGCCGTTCGCGGCAGATTTCCGTTGGCTTCGCGAGCGGGCAGACAGCCCCTGGTATCCGAGTGCGCGGCTGTTTCGTCAGCCGCAATTCGGCGACTGGGACAGCGTCGTGAAAGTATTGCGACAGGAATTGGCCCGGTTTGGCGTCCTTTGCGGCAGGGCGGCGTGAACAGCGCTTAGCGCGTTACTGACAAATATGCTTCGCAAATGTCTCATCGAACCGGACGATGTTCGGCTTCCCCACACGAAGCAACGAGCCAGGGAGCGGACGATGGACAGTCAAGACGTCATGGACGGTCACGACATTCATGAACATCATGAGAAAGCCGCGCAGCACCACGAGCATGCCGCCAAACACCATCGCGAGGCGGCAAAACACCACAAGGCTGGCAATCACGAAAAGGCCGCGCATCACTCGAAGGTGGCGCATGGGCATCATCTGCATGCCGCCGAGCACCACGAGCATGCATCGAAAAAGCACGCCGACGAGCATAGCTGATCCTCATTGCGAGCGAAGCGACGCAAACCAGTCTTGTAACGCGCACCAAGGATTGCTGCGTCGCGTAGCCTGTCATCGGGCTGGCCACTTCGGGCCGGACCCGTTGGCTCTTCGCGATAACGAGCTTAGCAAAAACTCGCGGCCTCCGGCGGGGAGCTGCCGGAGGCCGCGCCTTATCGGGGCCGATAGCGCTGCAAATGCGGCCCCGGGGAGATCGGCAAGTAAAATCAGGCGTCAGGCATCAGCCGAGAAGATTTGCGTTTGACCTCCATGATTCCTGATTGCTGTTCGCTGAACCCAGATTAGAACGGCAAGATAATATCCACCGCTTGCTGGCCCCAGCGCTCCGTCTGGATGTTGGTGAGTGTGCCGCGGCCGCCATAGGCGACACGCGCTTCGGCGATTTTTTGCAGTTCAATGGCGTTGTCGCTTTCGATATCTTCCGGCCGCACGACACCGGCAATGATTAGTTCGCGCATTTCCGCATTGAGCCGCACTTCCTGCTTACCTTCGATCACCATGTTGCCGTTCGGCAGCACCTGCGTGACCACGGCGGCGACGTTGGTTACCAACTGATCTTGCCGGTTGATCGTGCCTTGGCCGTTCATCTGCGAGTTGCTATTGGCGGTCAGGAGGCTGCCCGGCAATACGGCGGTCGCGACCGAGCCGCCGAGCGCATTGGCGCCGATGAAATTGGTAATTGCGGAATCCTCGGTGGTGGTTCGGCTAAGCTGGGTTTGATCCTGGAAAATGGCGGTGTCGTTGATATTGACCTTTACCGTCAGGAGGTCGCCGACGACATGCGCGCGCTGGTCGTTAAAAAACGCGCGCGAGCCGCTGCGCCAAAGCGAATTCGGATTGTAAACGACCGGTTGCGGTGTAGGCATCGGCATCTGTACCGGCTTGTATCCAGGTTTGGCGGTCGGATTATCGACCGCTGATAGCGCCGGCGGTTCGCCGAGTTGCTTGATCCGATCACTCAGAGCGGCACACCCGGTCAACATGGAAGTCACGGCGACTGTGCTAAGAAGCGCACGTGCGTGCCGAAGACGCGTATTCGATCTCAACATTTACTTTGAACTCGAGGTTACTGGATGCGGTGCTCTCGCCGCGGTTGATCAGAAGGCCGAGGATTCGGAGTCGGTTCCGGCTCCGGCGTATTTTCGACGAGTTGCTTTGGCGTTGTACTTACGGTTACACGGCCCGGACCGGAAACGACGCCATGCACGACACGCTTCAACTCGGCATTGAGCACGCTGATCGTATCGCCAAGTGCGCCCGAATCCTGCGCTTGGCCGCGCAGGGTGAGCGTGAACCCGGGCGCTTCGTAAACGATCGTAACGGTATCGTTGCGCTGTACGATCGCCGGCTTCATCAGATCGGCGTCGCGTAGCGATTGGCCGGGGCGCAATTCATGGCGCGCGGCCAGACCGGCTGCCGCATGAATGTCGGTGATCGCGGCACCTTCAGACTTCGGCCGCCGTTGAGTGATCAGATCGGACGCTTTGAGCACCGCGCCGCGTTCGATTGGGTGATCTACGGTGACGGCATCGATTGTTTCGAACGCAATCCCGGTAAAGCGCGTCGACTGCGTGCGCAGGGCCGCGCTTGAGGGCAGATCGAAAGTCACGTCAAAGCGTGTGGTGCGCGGATTGTAGGTGAGCGCAAGAACCTGCAGGTCGCCGGTCGCGGTCGGTTCGACATTAAGGGTGCGCACCTCACGGTCGAACTCGACCAGAATGTTGCGCGCTGTGGTGAAGCCGTATTGACCTTCCAGCGCCTGCGCGATGCGTGCCGAAATTTCTTTCGGCGTAATCGACCGGCTGGCACGAGTGACGATCACTTCCGAAAGTCCGCGCGTGTCGATACCGATCAGGTGCTGCGGCCGGATTGCATCGATGATGCGTTCGGCGGCGACCGTGCCTCTGGTGCCGAGGTCGGGCGCGCGGAAGATCGGCACGTCGGCGACCGGCCCGGCATTCTCGACGAGGTCGCCGATGCGAACGATATCGCCATTCACGGTGACGTTTGCGCGCAACGCCGGCATGGCGTTCTGGGCGACGGCCGGGTTGGCCAGCAGGCCAAGAAACGCCGCCAGAGTGAGAAGTCGAACGATGGGACGGATCATCGACAGGGACCCTCCTCATTTCATCAACTGCGCGGTGGTCTGCAGCATCTCGTCCGCGGCGGTGATGACCTTTGAATTCATCTCATAGGCGCGCTGCGCGGCGATCAGATTGGAAATTTCCGTGACCGCCGAGACATTCGATTGTTCGAGGCTGCCCTGCAGCAACGTGCCCGCGCCGTTAATGCCGGGCACACCGTTTTGCGGCGTGCCCGAGGCGGGTGTGGCAACGAACAGATTGTTGCCGGTGGCCTGCAAGCCGGCGTCGTTGATGAAGGTGGTAAGTGTGATCTGACCGAGGATGCTGGAGGTCGTGCTGCCGGGTAGTGTCACCGACACCTGACCTTGCTGGTTGATGGTCAACCCCGTCGAGTTCGCGGGAATGGTGATGGTCGGCTGAACGATGTTGCCTTCGGCGGTGACGATGCGGCCCTGGTTATCCATCTGGAAAGAGCCGTCGCGGGTGTAGCTGAAAGTGCCGTCGGGCATCAATATCTGGAACCAGCCGGCACCCTGGATGGCGACATCGAGCGTATTACCGGTCTGCGACAGCGATCCCTGCGTCATCAGGCGTGGGGTGCCGACTGTCTTCACACCGGAACCGAGTTCGATGCCAACCGGCAGGATGTTGCCGTTGTCGGAGGCCTGCGCGCCGATGCGTTGCACGTGTTCGTAGATGAGATCCTGGAATTCCGCACGTTGGCTCTTGAAACCGGTGGTCGTCATGTTTGCCAGGTTGCCGGCGATGACTTGGACTTGCAGGTCCATTGCCGCCATTCCGGTCGCCGCAGTATCGAGCGAACGCATCGTCCTAATTCCTCACTTCAAACATCAAGAAGAGCTCGGCGGCTGCGAGAGTTGCTGCAACGCGCTGCGGCGCTGATCGCTTTGCTGTTGCAGAATCGCGGAAATGTCGGAGTAACTGCGGGTGATTTCGATCATGCGTGCCATCGCGGCGATGGCGCGCACGTTCGATTTCTCAAGTGAGCCTTGGACGATGCGGGTGTTTGGCGGGGCCGGGCCGGCATTGACGCCAGCCGGAGCGTTGAACAGAGAAGCGCCGTCCTTCTGCAACAATTGCGGCCGGTCGAAGTTGGCGAGCTGTAACCGGCCGCGCGGAGTGTCCGTACTGGTGCTGTCGCGTGCAGTGATGATGCCGCTGCCGCTGATGGCGATATCATGATCGCCGACCTGAAACGTGATCGGACCGGCGGCCCCGATCACTTGATCGCCTTCGCTGGTGACGAGCTGGCCGGTGGCGTTGATCGAGAGCGACCCGTTCCGGGTGTAGCGCACGCCGCGCGGAGTTTGCACGGTGAGGTAGCCTTTGCCGTCGATGGCGACGTCGAGCGGATTGCCGGTACGTTCGAGCGCGCCCTGGCTCAGATCAATCCAGGTGTTGCGGTCTTGTACGAAACTGACGCGCTTGTCTTTGCCGCCAAAATCGTTGTCGCGGGCTTTGGTCATCAAGAATTCAGAGAACGCCGCGTTGTCGGCTTTGAATCCGGTGGTGTTGACGTTGGCGATGTTGTTGGCGACGACATCGAGTTCGTGACTGAGCGCCATCTGCCGCGACAAGCCGACGAGAAGCGCATTCTCCATCGGTACACTCCCCCAGTATTTAAGAAGCTGCCGTCTCCGGTCGGCTTCTCGTCCCGTGCCGCGACTTCTCCCAAGCCGCGACAGGGTGGCCATTGCAGAAGCCATGCCAATGGAAAAAATATAATACCGACAATCACTTAGATCGAAATCGCAGGCGCGTCGGAGAGGGCAGAAAACACCGCAGCGCTTACCCAACCCGGCAAATTTTTCCCGCCGGCTGGTTCCTCGCAAGCATCCATTAACCATTGCAGGAATAGCGTTCCCGGTGAGGGCGCCAAATTCGTCGGCGCTGACCAGCGCTCGCGGCGTTAGTTCTGCGTTCTGTGCCGCCGACTGCGTGCGCATCTGACGCCAGCGGAGCGGTGATGGCAACGACAGACGAAACCCAATCCAAAGCCGACAACACGGGTGCCGACGGCGACGAGGTCAAGGAAGCCCCCGGGAAGCGCAAGTTCTCGCTCAAGATGATCATTATGGCCGTTGGAGGCTTGGTTATTTTGGGCGGCATCGCAGGCGGCGGTTATTATTTTTTCTTCGCCCGGCATGGCAAAAAGGAGGCTGCGGCAGCTGCCGTGCCTCAGACCAAGCCGGTCGTCTTTCTCGACATGCCCGATGTGCTGGTAAATCTGTCGTCGACCGGCGGCGATCGCACGCAATATCTGAAGGTAAAGGTGACGCTCGAATTGCCGGATCAGGCGATGTCCGCGCAAATCCAGCCGGTCATGCCGCGGCTGATGGACGCGTTCCAGACTTACCTGCGCGAATTACGCCCGACCGATCTCGACGGCTCGGCCGGCCTCTACCGCCTCAAGGAGGAGCTAACGCGGCGTGTCAACGCCGCGATCGCCCCGAGCCGGATCAATGCCGTGTTGTTCAAGGAAATCGTCGTCCAGTGAGTTTTGGCTGATCAATCGAACTCAAGGCGTAGCGAATGGCCAAGGATCAAATCGACCAGGACGCGCTTGCTGCCGAATGGGGCGTCGCCCTCGAAGCGGAGCAGCAAGCAGCAGCCGGCGAGAATACCCCGGCGTCCCTCGATAGCGACGGCGAAGGCGACGGGGGCGCCGAAGCCATGGCGGCGCAATGGGCGACCATGGTCGACGACGGCCATTTCATCCAGGCAGCAAAGGGCGGTGCCGAGCGCATCCTGACCCAGGAGGAAATCAATTCGCTGCTCGGGTTTTCGCTGGCCGATGTCTCGCTCAACGACAATTCCGGCATCCGCGCGATCATCAACTCGGCGATGGTCTCCTACGAGCGTTTGCCGATGCTGGAGATCATCTTCGACCGGCTGGTCCGGCTGATGACGACCAGCCTGCGCAACTTCACCTCGGACAACGTCGAAGTGTCGCTCGATCGCATCACCTCGGTGCGCTTCGGCGACTATCTCAACTCGATACCGCTGCCCGCAATCCTCGGCGTCTTTAAGGCCGAGGAGTGGGAAAATTCCGGTCTCATCACCGTTAATTCGAGTCTCATCTATTCGATCATCGACGTGTTGCTCGGCGGCCGTCGCGGGCAAACCGCAATCCGCATCGAGGGCCGTCCCTACACGACCATCGAGACCAACCTGGTCAAGCGCATGCTCGAGGTCGTGCTCGCCGACGCCGAGCTGGCCTTCAAGCCACTGTCACCGGTGAAGTTCAACATCGACCGGCTGGAGACCAACCCGCGGTTTGCCGCCATCTCGCGGCCGGCAAACGCCGCCATTCTGGTGCGGCTGCGGATCGACATGGAAGATCGCGGCGGCACCATCGAGCTGCTGTTGCCTTACGCCACCATCGAACCGATCCGCGACGTGTTGTTGCAGATGTTCATGGGCGAGAAGTTCGGCCGCGACCCGACTTGGGAAGGCCATCTCGCGACCGAGATGGGTCAGGCGGAAATCGCTGTCGACGCGGTGCTTTACGAGGCGCCGCTGCCACTTCGGCAAATGATGAAGCTCGACGTCGGCGATACCCTCATGCTGGAACTGAAAACCGACGCGCCCGTCATCGTGCGCTGCGGCGACGTCACGCTGACGGAAGGGCGTATGGGCCGCGTCGGCGACCGGGTCGCGGTGCGAGTCGGCAAGCCGTTACGCAGACCCAATATGACGCTGGCCATGTTCGAAAGCGCAGGCGGCGCCGGCAACAGGATGGACGCGCAGTGACCAACGGCTTTGGACTGATCATTGAGATACTCGTCGCAGTTTTGCTCGGGCTGACGATCGGTTACTGCATGATGCTCAACCGGCGCCTTAAGCTTCTTAGATCCGACGAGCATTCGCTGCGGGCGACGATTTCCGAACTGGTAACCGCAACCGAGATCGCGGAACGGGCGATTGCCGGTCTGAAAGTCACGGTCGAGGAATGCGAGCTCGGCTTGGGCGCGCGGCTGCGCAGCGCCGACCGCTTCACCGCCGATCTCGACCGCAGCATCGCCGCCGGCAAGGATTTGCTCGATCGCCTGTCGCAGATCGTCGCCGCGGGCGGCGGTTCGATCAGCAGCAAAGCGCCCGCGAAAGGCGCTGCGGACAAGGTCGCGCCCGGCCAAAGCGCTTCACCACCGCCGCCGCGCAAAGACGCCCAGGCCGTTGCCGCAGCAGCGGCCGCGTTTGCTGAACGTGTTCGCATGAAGGTGCACGGTCTCGCCGCATGACGCGTTTCATCCGCGATCTGCGTCTCATTCCGATTGCGGTGGTCGCGAGCGCCTGCCTCCTGATCCTGATACTGGCCGATCTCATTCTTGACGGCGGCGGGCCGGCGCCTGAGAGCATGCCACCGGCCGAAGCGACGGTTATCCACGTCGCGCCGGGCGTATCGCACCCAAGTGACAAGAGCGGGTCCTGGGCGCAGCAGATGTTCAACGTTCCCAACGGCAGCGGGGCGTCAGCGGCGCCCACAGACCTGACGCGGCTACCCGCCATTACGCCGATGCCAGCCGACAAATATGCCGACATCATCACCGGCTCGGTCGAGGGCAAAAGCGAACAGAAGGGCGGAGCAAAATCGAAGGGTCAGATGGGTGAAGCAGCCGGCAAGAATGGCAAACCCTCTGCACCCGGCAAGGACAACAAGCCCGGAGCCGCCAAGGAAGATCCGAATCCACCGCCTAACGGCCAGGTGATTGTGCCGGACAACAGGCCGATGCCTTCAGCCGCCGAGCGCGCATTGCTTGGACGGTTGTCGGAGCGCCGGCAGGAACTCGACAAGCGCGCCCGCGAACTCGATATCCGCGAGGGTCTCATCACCGAAGCCGAAAAGCGTATCGACGGCAAGCTCTCCGAAATCAAGGCAGGTGAAGCCCAACTCGCTACTGCCGCGGAAAAGAAGGACGAAGCCGAAATCGCCCGGTTCAAAGGTCTCGTCACGATGTACGAGAACATGAAGCCACGCGACGCGGCCAAGATTTTCGATCGTTTGGAAATGAGCGTGTTGCTGGAAGTCGCTTCGCAGATCAAGCCGCGGACCATGTCGGAAATCATGGCACAGATGCAGCCCGACACGGCCGAACGACTGACCGTCGAACTAGCAAGCCGGGCCAAGGCGGCGGCGAAGCCGGGCGGCGAACTGCCGAAGATTGAAGGTCGGCCGACACAGTAAATTCTGGCAACTCTACGAGCCCCAAATTTCGCCGGGCCGCCGGCTAGCCCATCGCCAGCTCGTCCTTGCGATGCGCCCAGCCGGTGATGTTGCTCTCGACCACCGAGAAGATTGCGTACAGCGCTACGCCAAGTACGGCGAGAATCAACAGTCCGGCAAAAACCAGCGGCACGTCGAAATTGGAGCTCGCGATCATCATCACGTTGCCGATGCCGCGATTGGAAGCCACCGTTTCGGAAATGACCGTGCCGACAAAAGCGAGCGTTACCGAGACTTTCAGCGACGCGAAGAAGTACGGCATGGTGCGTGGCAACCCGACGTTCCAGAGAATTTCGAGCTTGCTCGCGCGCAAGGCCCGCATCACGTCCTCCAGCTCGGGTTCGGTGGTGGCAAGCCCGGTGGCGACGTTCACGACAATCGGGAAGATGCACATGATCATGGCCGTGAGCACCGCCGGTACGCCGCCGGCGCCGAACCAGAGCACGAAGATCGGCACCACGGCGACTTTTGGGATGGTGGCAAAGCCGATGAGCAGTGGGTACGCGACGTCGTAGGCGAGCCGCGACGAGCCGATGCTAATACCAAGCGCAATGCCGATGGCGATACCGAGCCCGAATCCGATCAGCGTGGTGTAGAGCGTTTGCAGGATATGCGGCCATAAGGCCGGCATCTGCGAGATCATGGTGACAATGATCTGGCTCGGTTTCGGCAGCACAATATCGCTGACGTGGAACAGCCAGCATAGCGCTTCCCAAAGCACAAAGAAGCCGATGATGAAGAGGGTGGAGGCGAACCGGCGGCGAAGTTCGGCGCTCATCACGCGGCTTCCTTCACCGGTCGCGCCGAGACGATGAGTTCGCGCAGCTGCTGCGTCAGCGCTACGAACGGCGGCGTGTAGGACATCTCGATCGTTCGCGGCCGCGGAAACGGTACCTCGGCGTCGTCGATGATTTGTCCGGGCCGGGCCCGCATGACGCAAATGCGGTTCGCGAGGTAGCCGGCTTCTTTGAGATCGTGGGTGACCAAAAGCACCGTTGGACGGAGTTTGGACCATAGCTCCTGCATGATCGCCCACAATTCCTCGCGGGTGAACTGATCGAGCGCGCCAAAGGGCTCGTCGAGCATCAAGAGCTGCGGTTCATGCACCAGCGCCCGGCATAGTGAGGCGCGCTGCAGCATGCCGCCAGACAATTGCCAGGGACGCTTGTCGCCGAAATTGGCAAGCCCGACTTCCTTCAGCAGCGCATCCGCCCGATCGCGAAATTCGGTCTTATGCTTGGCGCGATATTGCTGACGAAATGGCGGCACGATCTTGAGCGGTAGCATGACGTTTTCGCGCACCGTCAGCCACGGCAGCATGGTCGGGTTCTGGAACGCCATACCGACGCGAACCGGCTCGGCGCCGACCTGGCGGCCGGCGACGTAGACATAGCCGGTGCTGGCGGTGATCAGGCCGCTGACAAGCTTGAGAATCGTCGATTTGCCGCACCCTGAGGGACCGACCAGAGCGACGAAATCGCCCTGTTTCAGCCGCAGGTCAGTCAAACCCAACGCGTGGATTTTTTTGTCGCCACGTCCGTAACTTAACGTCACATTCTCAAGTTCTACAAAATAATCAGAATGTGGGTGGGCCTCGGCGGGCGCTGTCATGGTTCAGAGCTCCAAAGTGTGACCGTTGCCCCGGCGCACGATCGCTTCCATTGTCTGATCGGTGTGCAGTGGCGCTGGCGCCGGCATCTGCTGGATTCTGTGCACGGAACGCCCCCAGCCGCTGGCATCCTCGGCCAAGGCGCGATCCTTCATGACAAAACGCCCGCGCACCAAGGTGTGCACGGGCAGTCCTTTTGCGCGGCGGCCGTTCCACGGCGAAATTTTCGAGCGCGAATGCAGTTCGGTATCGGCAATGATGTAGTCCCGCGCCAGATCGACCAGCGCCAGATCGGCGTCGGCTCCTGGCACAATCGCGCCTTTACGGGGATACAGGCCCCAGATTTTTGCCGGATTGAACGAACTTAGGCGCACGTAATCGCAGAGCGACAGCCGCCCGTTGTTTACCTCGGTAAGCATGAGCGGCATTTGCGTCTCGACTCCGGGAAAGCCGCAATCCACCGCCCAGATGTCATTGCGGGTTTTTTCTTCCGGCGTGTGCGGGGCGTGATCGGTCGCGATCAGATCGATAGTGCCGTCCGATAGCGCCGCCCACAGCGGTTCATGATTGCGGACTTCGCGCACCGGCGGGTTGACGCGAATGATCCCGGCGAGATCGTGGTAGTCGTCGGTGGAGAGGAGCAGATAATGCGGGCAGGTTTCGCCGGTGATATCGACGCCGCGCGCTTTGCTTTCGCGTAGCGGCCGCAACTCTTCGGCGGATGATATATGCAGAATGTGAATGCGCGCCCCGGTCCACTCGGCGAGCACGGCCGCGCGGCTGACGGCTTCGACTGCGACCACGGCCGGCCGCGAGTCGATGTGCGCCAGGGGATCGCGCCGGCCGGCGCGCGTCAGCCGCTCCTGCCGCCGCTCCATGATCGAATTGGTCTCGGCATGCAGCGAGATACGCTTGCCTGTTGGGGCTACGACTTCAAAGGCTTCCAGCATCGCGCCGGTCGAAGGCGAGGGGATCTTGCCGAAAGTATTGCCCATGTAGAGCTTGAAACCGATGACCCCGCCGTCAATCAGTTCAGAGACATTTTCGATGGTGTCTTCGCCAAGGAGCCCGTAGAGGCCGAAATCGACGCAAGCCTTTTTCGCGGCGATGGCGTGCTTGGCGGCCAGCGTTTTGGCGTCGCCGGTCGGCGGGATCGTGTTCGGCATGTCGAACACGGTGGTGACACCGCCGAACGCGGCGGCGGCGGTGCCGGTTTCCCAATCCTCTT
This sequence comes from uncultured Alphaproteobacteria bacterium, assembly GCA_963844545.1. GTDB lineage: Bacteria > Pseudomonadota > Alphaproteobacteria > Rhizobiales > Xanthobacteraceae > BOG-931. Next base: position 39,797 of record CAWJOX010000011.1, read on the forward strand.
TGAGCGGATAGCCGGGATCGCGAAAATGCACGTGGACGTCGATGGCGCCGGGCAGGATGTGCAAGCCGCTCGCGTCGAAAGTTTCCCGCGCTGCCGGCATCGCTTCCTGCGCGCCTACCGCCAGCACACGCCCGTCCCGGATGGCGATGCTGACGGCGGTCATGCCGTCGTGGGACACCAAAGTGCCGCTGTGGATTACGAGGTCGGCGGTGACAGCGGCGGCGGCCATCGGCGCCTCGCTCACAACATCGCCCAGCCGCCGTCGACCGGAAGGTCGATGCCGGTGATCTGGCGCGATACGTCGCTGGCGAGGAACAGACAGGCGTTGGCAACGTCGGCGTCGACTGTCACGCGCTTTAGAGCGTAATCCGCGGCGTGCCGCTCGATCGCCTCCTCAATGCTGATGTTGAGCCGCTTTGCCATTTCGGCGCAGACTTTGTCGCGGAAACGCGGTCCATCGACCATCCCGGGCGCTACGCAATTTACGTTGATATTGTACTGCCCGACTTCGAGCGCGAAGCTCTTGGTAATGCCGCGCAGACCCCATTTCGACGCCGAGTAGGCCATGCGCCCGGCGCGTCCGCGCATTCCGAACGTGCCGCCGACATTGACGATCTTGCCATAGCGCTGGCCGATCATGGTTGGCAGCACGCTGTGCATGATGTGGAAGGCGCCGTGCATGTTCAGCTTGATGATGTCATCGAATTCCGCCGGCGTGGTTTCCACCCCGGTTTTGCCGATCGGTCCCGATCCGCCGGCGACGTTGATGAGAATGTCGATGCGGCCGCCATAGGCGGCTTTCGCCTTATCGGCAGCGTCCGCGCAGTGCTGGGGATTGGTCAGATCACAAGGCACGATGATCGCGCCGCCGCCGGCGGCCTTGATGGCCTTGGCGATCGGCTCGATGGCGGCGCTATCGCGTCCGATGAGGGCCAAATGCGCACCCTCGGCCGCAAAGGCGTTGGTGATCGCGGCGCCCATTCCCTTTGCCGGGCCGGTGATCACGGCCACCTTACCGTTGAGATTTAGCTCCATAGCTTCGTCCTGCCGTGGAAGAGGTCGTCGCAGAAAAAAGGCGGCCGCTCCGCCCCCAAACGGAGCGGCCGCGCCAAGCCGCTTCAGAACAATTTTTTCGGCAGCTCGTCGGCCGGCGGCAGAAACGCCGGCGTGAAAATCTCCTGCGGCGTCGGCGTGCGCGGCAGGTTGACGGCTTCGACCAGGATATCGATCGAGCGCTTCAGCCGGGCCATATCGACATTGCCGAGCCCGATTTTGGCGATCTCCGGATGGTTCATCTCGAGCTTGAGCGTGGCTTCAAGGCGTTCGCGCTCGACTGCGACCTTGATCAGCGGTTCGCGCTTGGCGACCGCGGCGACAGCCGCATCCGGGTCTTTGATCATATCCTCGATGCCGTGATTGATGGCCGCGACCAAGCCGCGGACAGCCGCGGGATTGTCTTTGATCAGCTTCTTCGAGACGATGATCGCATTGGAATAAAGATCCATGCCATAATCGCCGTAATTCATGAACCGCAGCTGCTTGTCCGGATCGACATGGATGAGCTTGGCGGAAAAGCGGATGGTATTGACGTAGCCGAACACGCCATCGACCTGGCCCTGCATCAGCATCTGCTCCCGCAGGTTCGGCTGCATGTTGGTGATATTCACCTTGGTGCAGTCGATCTTGGTGACTTTGCAGAAAGCGGGAAATAGCTTAAGCGCGGCGTCGCTAGCGGACGCCCCCAGCGTTTTGCCCTCTAGATCCTTCGGCGTTTTGATCGGTGAGTCGGCTTTGACCGCGATGGTGAACGGCGGCTGGTTGAACACGACATAGACCGCCATCGGGGCTTGTTCAGGTTTCTTGGCAGCAAATTCGATCAAGGCATTGAGATCGCCAAAGCCGACATCGTAGGTGCCGTTGGCTACGAGCGGGATCGGGGCACCCGAGCCGTTGCCCTGGTCCATGGTCACGTCGAGACCGGCGGCTTTGAAGTAGCCGCGATCGTCGGCAAGAAACAAAAAGCCCTGCGGGCCCTGGTACTTCCAATTCAGCACCATTTTCAGCTTGGTCTCGGCGGCAGCCGGTGCGGCCGCGGCGAGCGGTGCTGCTATTGCGAGCGCGGCAGCGACGACGACGGCGGAGCGTCGGGTAAGCAAGGCCATGTGCGGGCTCCTGTTGGGTTACGGCTGGTCAGTGGCGTCGGCCCCCGGCTTCGTTCGGCTCCGCGAGAGTTTTATGGGCCCTGATCGCGAAGCACTGCTCCGAAGCTAGCCAGATTTAGTGTTGCCATCTGCCGCCGTTTTCTTGTTAGAGTGATGCCGAAAAGGCACCACTTGCGGATAGCGACGCCGATGAAGCATCTCCGGATTTTGAATTACGTCGACGAAGTCGCCCGGGCCGGCTCGATCCGCAAGGCGGCTGACCGCCTCAACGTCACGGCATCGGCTGTCAACCGGCGCATTGCCGACCTCGAGGACGAACTCGGCACCACGTTGTTCGACCGGCGTCCGCGCGGCGTGCGGCTCACGGCCGCCGGCGAAGTCTTTGTCCATTATCTGCGTGGGCAAAACGGCGAAGTCGAGCGCATGAAGTCGCAGATCGAAGACCTCAAGGGGTTGCGGCGCGGCACCGTGCGCATTGCCTGCAGCCAGGCGCTGGCGCTTGAATTCCTGCCGCGCCAGATCGCCGAATTCCGCAAAACCCATCCGCTGGTGTCGTTCGACCTGCAGGTGGTCGATCATGAATGGGCGATGGGGGCGCTCGCGGCGTACGAAGTCGACCTGGTTATTGTTTTTCGGCCGCCCTTCCTCGCGACTTTCCAGCCGCTGATGACGCTCGAACAGCAGCTGGTCGTGGTCATGGCCAGGGAGCATCCGCTCGCATCCCGCCGGGTGCTGCGCTTGAGTGACTGCGCCGGCTATCCGGTGGCGCTGCCTTCACGCTCGATTGGCGGACGGCAATTGCTCGATGAAGTTTCGGCACGAACCGGGCTGACCTTCAAGATCGCCGCCGAGGCAAATTCGTTTGAAATGCTGCGCGGGCTGGTTGTTCACGCTGGAATGATTTCGTTCCAGATCAGCATCGGCACGTTACCGGTCGGCAACAAGCTCGGCGTCATCGCCCGCGAAATCGACGGCCGCGACGTGCCACGCGCCAATCTCGTACTCGGACGCTTGCGCGGGCGAACGCTGCCGATTGCAACGGCGGTATTCGCCGAACGGCTCACGCGACATCTCGAGGCGATGCGTACCGAGTCCCTTGCGGGGTCCGTTGCGCAGTCAGCGGCGGTTCGAAAATCGGCGGCGGCCGCGCGTTCACGATCGCCGATGCGGGCTTTGCGTCACTGGCCGTAATGGCGATCCAGTTCCTGCGCTTTCGCCATCAGATCGACTGCCACCTCTTCTAATCCGTGCGATGTCGGCCGATGCGGGCAAGCGCGCGCCAGCCGCGTGCAGGTCTGCGCGATTTCGCGCAGGTAAGTCACAGTGTCCTTCATAATGGTCCCGGTCGAAGCCAAGTTCTTGTTGGTGTGGGCGTCAGGTAATGCACCCGATCGCCAAAGACTTGCGATCTAGGGACAAAAACTTGCTTTGAACTGCCAAAAGCTGCGTTCAGCGCGGCATCCGCCGCTTTGCCGGGCTAGGTGGCGCCCGCCGTCTCCGTTCCGAGCGAACCGCGCGCGGCGGGCGTCCAGTCCAGCGACGGAATGCGTGCGAGAACGCGCTCACCTCGGTGTAGCCCAGCATCCAGGCGATCCGGGAGATCGATAAATCCTGCTCAGCCAGATAATGCTTGGCGAGAGCATGGCGCAGATCCTCGAGAATACCGGCGAAGGTGACGCCTTCGGCGGCGAGCTTGCGCCGCAACGTTCGCGGGCTGACGTGTAACTTCGCCGCGACGTTTTCGATGCCGGTGCGCCCGTGCGGCAGTAGTGCCGCGAGCGCATTTTCCACGTCCGCCTGCAGTGCACCCAACCGCGCCTTTCGGCGCGCCAGCACATCCTCGCAATATCCGACCAGGAGTTTGTTGAGATAGGGGTCGGCGTGGACGATCGGCAGCCTCGCCGCTTCGCCCGGGAACATTACTTCATCCTTGTCGGCCCCGAATTCGACGGCGTGGCCGAAGAAGCTGTCGATCTCGACTGATTGCGGGATGCGCTGATGGATGATGCTGACTTTGGCGGGCTGCAATTCGCGCCCGGTTATCTCCCGGCAGCAACGGGTGATGGCCGTGGTCCAGGCCTCGATCTGATGCCGATCAGACCGGCGCGATATGCCGGCATACTCGAAACCGATGCGCAACGCTTGGCCCAGTTCAGTTTCCAGCTTAATGCCTTCGTTGAACATCGTGGAATAGCGGGTGATACCGGTCAGCGCGTCACCCAAAACGGCGGAGGAAGCGGCCACGTAATACAGAAAACCCGTGCGCCGGAGGTCCATAACGAGGGCCACGTGGAAACCAAGAAGCCGGTCATCAAGGGCTTGCGCCAGTAAGTTGATGCAATTGATCTGGGACGCGACGCTGAGCTGAACGCTCTCGTCCCCGATATCCTCCATGGTGAGGGTGGCACGCTTGAGGATCGGCGGAAGGTCGATGCCGGCCTTTTGCGCGTACGCGCAGCAAAGCCGCGTCATCAAGCCGGCACAGCTTGGAATCGCGCCTAACCGCTTCGCAGATGGTATTCGGCTGCGCAAAGGCAGTCCCCATCCAACAACGAGCGACTTGCTTCGTAATCACCAACACCGGCACAGCGGCTTGCATAAATGGGAAGCGCGCCGGGTGAGGGCTGACAATAGCCCTTCGTACGCCTTGCCAACACTGCGAAGCACGCCAGCGGCCTGCCGCGTTCGCAGGAAATTCATGTGCGGTTTGAACCTTAGCAGCGTTTGCGCGTTTACTCTTGCAACTGCATTTCTCAGGGGAACATCGTGGCACAAGCGTCAACCAGACCTACGGATTTCAACCACGCGCTTGCCGACGCCAAGAGACAGGCCGGTGGCGTTGCGGATGCATTCGCTGATGCTGCTAAGGATGTGTCCGGCCAGGCGCGCGACAGCGCGGCCGACGTCCTCGATACCGCAAACACCGCGGCTCGTAAGACCGTGGGCTCGTTCGAGCGGGCGATCCGCAACGCTATTGAGACTCAGCCTTATACGGCCGCCGCGATTGCGTTGGGTATTGGCTGGCTGTTGGGTCGAATGCATCGGCCGCTCTGAGTTCTGGCAGGCGACGCAAGTCGGACGGCGTCGTTGGTCCGGTCCCGGGAAACCGCGGCCGGACTTTTGTCATTTGGCGAGTTGCCGATCGCCGCTGTCTCCGCCGGTTGGCAATTGTCCGAGCCTTGCAGCGGGCGCCGATAGCTTCGTACACTGAGCAATAATTCAGGGAAGGAAAACATGGACACGCGGCTCAAGGACAAGGTTGCAATCGTGACGGGCGGGGCGCGCGGCATCGGCGCAGCCTTTTGCGAAGGCTTGGCGGCCGTCGGCGCCAAAGTGGTCGTTTCCGACGTGCTGGATGGCGCCGCCGTTGCCGAACGCATTGCCGAAACGCAGCAGCGCGCCATCTTCGTGCGCGCGGATGTCACCTCGAAGAAATCGGTCGAGTCGCTGGTGTCGGACACGGTGCGGGAGTTCGGCACGGTCGACATTCTCGTCAACAATGCGGGCCTGTTCGCCGACCTGCACCACAAGCCATTCCTGGAGATCGACGAGGAGGAGTGGGATCGGGTGATGGCGGTGAACGTGCGCGGTACTTTTCAGTGCGCCAAGGCCGTTGCCCCGGTGATGATCGAGAACAAGAAAGGCCGCATCGTCAACATCGCGTCCGGTACAGCGTTCAAAGGAACGCCGCATCTCTTGCATTACGTGACCTCGAAGGGTGCCGTGGTCTCGATGACGCGCTCGCTTGCGCGCGAGCTTGGGCCGCACAATGTCTGCGTCAATGCCATCGCGCCGGGATTGACCATGAGCGAAAAAGTCAAGGTCAATCCGGAGTGGACCGGCAAAGCGAGCGCCGCCGGCATCGCCGCCCGCGCCATCGCGCGCGAGCAGGTGCCGGCGGATCTCCTCTCGACGCTGATTTATCTCTGCTCGGACGACAGTAATTTCGTCACCGGACAGACCATCAGCGTCGATGGCGGCGCATTGATGCGCTAGCGCGCCCATATGTCAGTCTGTCGCGCGCCAGCGGGACGGCGTGCGCGCACTCAGCGGGCTTTGTCGGAAATTTATGACAACTCGCTTCCATGCTTCGACCATGGCAACGCCGGTGCGCGCCACTCGCGTCTTTCGAGCGGCCAGACCCGCTGGATCATGCCGTACATAAAGGCGGTGGTCAGTCCAAAGAGGATGAGCCCGTTCAATGCTTCCAGAGCACCCATCAGGCGCCAGTGGGCGGCCAGGAAGATTTCCGAATGACCGTAAGTCGTCATTGCGCTTAGCGAGTAGAGCAGCGCCGACTTGTTGTCCGGAAGCGCTCCGAGCGCCCGATAAGCCGCCGCCCAAATGCCGGCCTCGATACCGTGCAACACGGTCGCAAGAATGGCCGTGATCCCCATGATGAGCGCAAACACGTACACGAAGAAACGATTTTCTTTGGCGACGGTCAGCACCTGGATGACTTTCACATTGATGAAGCCAAGCCCGATGACGTGAAAGGTCACGTTCAGCACGATCAATGGCAGGCTCCAGGCCCAATTGCCGTTCCAGCTTGCTGCATCCTCCATCTTTTCGGCGGTCCTCGATTGAAGTGTCATTTGCCCGATCGAGCCGAGTGTCAGTTCGACGTTGACCGATTGCGTTTCTAGCCGGCCGCCGATTGCGCGGGGATGCCCCTATCCAGCGCTTTGAGCGCGTCCTCAAGCACCTTGCGGATGTGGGCGGTATTGTTCGCGTCGATCATGTTGGCGTTGAGGTAGAAATCCAGCCCGGTTTGATGCTCGCTGAATACCTGGACTGTCTGGCCGGAGGCATCGAGAATGCCGCTGATCGCATAGGGTATGACTTCGCGGCTGATGCCTTTCATCGTAATCGGCGGCAGCGCCTTTGCGACCACCGCGTCGCGAACCAGGGCGTAAGTTTCGTAGCTGACCACAATGTGGCCGGCCTGCGCCACCGCCTGCAGCCGCGCCGCGAGATTGGCCTCGGCGCCGATGATCGTATAGTCCATCCGATCGGCGCTGCCGAAATTGCCGACGTTGCAATAGCCGGTATTGATGCCCATGCGCACACGGAACGGCTGCTCGATGCCCGCGTTACGCCATTTGGCGTTGAGGCCGGCGATACGATCCTGCATTTCGATCGCCATACGCAAGCATGCTCTGGCGTCTTCGGCGTCGCCCCTGGTTTCCGGGTCGCCGAAGAAGATCAGCATGGCATCGCCGACGAACTTGTCGATGGTGCCGCCATGGCTTAGGGCGATCGTGGACATTTCGGTGAAATATTCGTTGAGCAGCGCCGTGATCTCCTCCGGTTGCAGCCGCTCCGTGGTCGCGGTGAAATCCTGGATATCGGAGAAAAAGATGGTGAGTTTTTTCCGCTCGGTCTGGATGGTCACATCCTTCTGACCGCTGAAGATGCTCTTGTAGATCTGTGGCGACAGGTACCGGGATATCTTCATCGACAGCGTGGCGAGAAACTCGTTCGCCGTTTCGAGTTCGCTATTCATGCCTTGGATCACGCCAGCCTGTCGCCGCTGCAATACGATGAAGGTAAAGCCGGCCAGTGCGACGAGCGCGAAGTACGCCAGAAGGTATTTGAACGCAAAGATATTGCCGATGATCGGCTGGGCGATCGTGACTTCCTGCAGGCCACGCACGTCACCGACCTTCCAGTCGCGTTTGAGGCTTTCCGGATGCGTGTTGTGGCAGCTCACGCAAGTCTGAGCCATGATGACTGGCGCCACCCAGCGAACCTGGTCGACGAACGGTGAGTTCGACGACATCGAGATCATCTGATGTGGATTTTCCCGAAGGCGGCGAAGGGCATCTGTCTCGAACCGGTCAAGCCGATGCGGGGCGCGGTTAGCGAAGGGGTAATCGGAAACGAAGCGATAGCCGATGTTGTGCTGCTGTTCACCGATGACCTTGCCGAGTTCCAGTGAAAGCGTCGCCGGAATCGGAATCGCGCCTGGAAAATCCTGGTAATTGTGCACCACCCGCGTAGTGGTTCCGGGCGGGGCCGCTAGAACGCGCCCGACAACGTTGCTGGCGTAATAGCCCCGCACGCTGGTGATGATCGAATTAAGATCGTTGGCCTGGCGGCGAAGGTTGCTGTCGGCGAGACCGCGCAAATCCAGCCATACGGCGATCGGCAAACCGACAAGCAACAGGACGACCAACAAGACGAAAACGAACCCCATTTTGGCGCTGGCCGCGTTCTTCATGGCTATCTGCTTTCGTCGGTTGTCCTGGCTCGGTCCGATTTCCCTATAAATATGAGGATTTGCCGTCGGCTAAATCCAATCCTTCCACTTGAATCAGTTCCGTCGCCGCGGCGAATAAGGCCGGCCCAGGGTTGTGCAGATGAAGCCGCGTAAATCCGCAATGACTGTCCGCCGTGCCCTAGAGGTTGACGGTTCGCATTCCCGTTTCCTGGTAGCGCGTGCCTGCGGCGCCGCCTGTAGGGATCGCATCGTCGAGTGCTGCTTGATCCTCAGGCGTAAGCCGAATGTCGAGTGCGCCGAGATTTTGGTCGAGGTAGCTGCGGCGCTTTGTGCCGGGGATCGCCACGATATCCTTACCCTTGGAAAGAACCCAGGCGAGCGCCAGTTGTGCGGGCGTGCAATTCTTGACGCGAGCCAGCTCCTCGACTTTGCCGATCAGGCCGACGTTGCGCTGGAAGTTTTCGCCCTGAAAACGCGGCATGTTCCGTCGGGCGTCGTCATTGGGCAAGTCATCGAGCTTTTGGAAGCGCCCTGTCAAAAAGCCGCGGCCGAGCGGGCTATAGGCAACAAATCCGAGACCGAGCTCGCGGACCGTTGCCAGCAGTTCGCCTTCCGGGTCGCGGCTCCAAAGCGAATATTCGGTTTGCAATGCAGCGATCGGATGAACGACGACGGCGCGCCGGATGGTCGAAGGTGCCGCTTCCGACAGGCCGATATGGCGGACTTTTCCCTCACGCACCAAGTCGGCCATGGCGCCAACCGTATCTTCAATCGGCGTCTTGGGATCGACCCGGTGCTGATAGTAGAGGTCAATAACGTCGATGCCGAGCCGCTTCAGGCTCGCCTCGCAGGCCTGACGTACATAGGCTGGGTCGCCCCTGACGCCGAGCATCGCGCCCTCGGGGCTGCGCGCCCATCCGAACTTCGTCGCCACCACAACTCTGTCGCGGCGGCCGCGGATCGCCCGGCCGACTAATTCTTCGTTGCGTCCGACGCCATACATGTCGGCGGTATCGAGCAGCGTCACGCCGCGATCGATGGCATGATGAATGGTCGCGATCGCCTCATCGTCGTCGCGTCCGGAGTAGAATTCCGACATGCCCATGCAACCAAGCCCGAGCGCGGAAACCTTCAGGCCCGAGCGTCCGAGTTCACGCGTTTCCATCACATGCTCCATAATCGATTTGGTGAAAAGATCGCGGTCCGATCAAATCCAGTCCTTCCACTTGAACCAAATGAGCGGCAATAGTCCCGTGACGACAATCAGGGCAAGGGCGTAGGGATATCCCCACGCCCAATCATACTCCGGCATGCCCTTGAAGTTCATACCGTAGATGCCGGCAATGAGGACCGGAGGAATTCCAACGACCGAGGCGATGGTCAAGACCTTGATCACCTCGTTCTGGTCAATGCTGATGATGCCGGTCGCGGCATCCTGGAGGAGTTGCACCCGGCTGACGAGACCTTCGGCGAAATGCACGAGCGAGGCAATGTCGGAGCTGACAACTTCCAGCCGATGGAGCAGATCCGCCGCAATCCATTCGCGGGCCCGCTCGACCGTGAACTTTGCCATCCGGTCGAGGCAGACCAAAGTGTAGTGAATGCGGGCCATGCGCTCGCTGGTGCGGCCGGTGCGGATCATGAGCCGGCGCAGTTGCGCGGTTTCCGTTGATAACTTTAGCTCGGGAACGTCTGGGCGAAATATCACGTGCGACGCGTCGTCGAGATCGCGGCCGCTGCTTTCGAGGAGGTCCGCCATTCGGTCGACCAGCATTTCGAGGAGACGCACGAAGGCCAAGGCGGGTGAGCATTGTTCGCTGGCGCCCAATTCGGCGATTACGGCGTCGAACGCCGACGATGTTGCGAAGCGCACAGTCAGTAGAACTTCCTTGGCAAGTACGAACCCCGTCGGAACCACGATCCAGGCGCCGCTGTCCGCCACAAAGATCAGCGGCGCAGTCAAGTAGAGCGCATCGTTCTCGGTGCGGAGCCTGCTGGTCGTTTCGATTTCGACGATCTGCTCTTTAGTTGGCACGTGCAGTCCAAAGGCCTGCTCGAACGCAGATCGCTCGCTCTCCGTAGGATCGAGGAGGTCGACCCAGGCCGCATTCTTGAGCGATGTGCCTGCGGCACGATGGGAAGGGTAGGCGCCGAGCATGATCGACCGTCCGACGGGTGCACAGCGCATGCATGTACATGGTCCCACCCAAGCGCGGTACTCCCTTTACGATTTCCCTGACCTCGGCGGATATGGTGCGCGTATCTCAACGAACCGAGATGAAGGCATCCTTTTGAGGAAACGGAAGTTTGTGTCGAAGCAAGGTTGTCCAGCGGCAATAGTTCCGGGAAGGGACGCGAACGGCGCACAGGATCAGCCCCATCGGTAACGGTTGGCCGTACGCCGTTTTCCCCATAACCTCCTGAAATCATTGGAAAAGCCGTTAATCAAGCGTTAAACGCGCAGGCTTACCTTTATCCTCTGGCCGGCGTCGCGCGCCGGCATCACGCCGCAAAAGGCGTGCCTGTCTCGTTTATGTGGCGTCGGTCGAGTTCGAGTATGGCGTGCGGTCGCACCATTCCAAGGGCGTTTGCGCTCGGCCTCGCCGTTTTCGCCATAGCGTTTGCTGTCGTTTCGCCGTCGGTGGCCGAACCAGCGAAAGGTGACGTCACGGTTGACGTCAGCGGTGGCTATGCCCGGCTCATTTTCGCTATCAGGGATGACATCGACGCTACCGCGCGCCTCGCCGGCAACGTTTTGATCGTGAGCTTTTCCCAGCCGACTATGGCTGGTATCGGCCGACTGGCAGCGCAGGCACCTGATTACATCAGTGCGGCGCGGCGTGATCCCGACGGCCGGGCCGTGCGGATGGCAATGGGGCGTAAAGTAAAAGTCCATTCGATCACCGCGGCCGGAAAGTTTTTTGTCGATTTGTTGCCAGACACTTGGAGCGGAGCTCCGCCTGGATTGCCGCAGGATGTTGTCGAGGAGCTAGCGCGCCTCGCGCGCGAGGCCGAGCGGCTGGAACGCCTCGCGCATCAAAGCGCGGTGGCGAAGAAGCCAGCGCCGGTGCGCGTGCATGTCGCTAGCCAGCCGACCTTTATGCGCTATGTCTTCGATGTGTCGGATCAGACCTCGGTTGCGGCCGATCGCGCCAAGGACCGATTGACGCTGACTTTCGATGCTCCGATCGTGTTTGATCTTGCCGACGCAGAAGCATCGCTGCCGGCTTCCGTCGCGTCGATCAATGCCGAGGTCGAGCAGGATTCCACACTGGTCCGCTTCAGCTTCCTTTCCAAGGTCGATGTCCGCACCTTCCGCGATGGCAAGAGCTACGATGTCGATGTTGTCAACACCAAGTCGAAGCCGAACGCGCAACGGCAGGGCTCGCGAAAACCGCGGCCGAGCCAGGCGCTGGAAACCGACCCATCCGACATGGCCCCGGCTGAGGGAGCGCCTTCGCGCGCTGTCGCAACAGCCGCGGCTGCGTTGGCGGAAAAACCAAAGGTCGCCGCGCCGGCAACCATGGCGGCGGAGCTTCCGCCAATGTCTGCGGCTCCCGTTTCCCCTGACGCCTCGCCGCGACCAAACGCGCCTGCGATAGCATCTGCGCAGGAGGCAAAGCCTGTTCCCGCCGCTGGAGCTGCCGCCCACTCACCCGCAGCGGCCGTTGCGCTGACGGAACCGAAGCCTGTTCCGCAGGTGCCGAAGCCTGTTTCCGCCGCGGCAGCAGCCGGTCAATCGCCCGCGGTCGACGTTGCGCCCCACGAAGCAAAGCCCGTTCCACAGGAGGCAAAGGGCGCCGCGCGTGCTCCAGCCGCGGCTGGGCCGAAAGCCGTTGAGGTGTCGGCCACTCCCGGCAGTTCGGGCGACGCCGCGCCGCCGCCGCACGGCAAGTCCGGGCAGGGCCTTGCGGTGGAGCTGTCGCGAGAAGGCGCCAACCTGAAATTATCATTTCCCTTTAGCAAACCCACGGCTGCCGCGGTTTTCAATCGTGCCGATACATTGTGGATCGTGTTCGATGCGAAATCCCCGATTGATCTTTCTGCGCTGGACGGCGAGGCGAGCCGCACCATCCGCTCAGCCAAGTTCTTCAACACGGCCGACGCTGCCGTCGTACGCCTCCGGCTTGATCGTCCGCATCTGTCGAGCGCCGCGTCGGAAGGAGCAGGATGGACCATAACCATCGCAGACACCGTTTTCGCCCGCACCCGCCCGCTCGAACTCGCTCGCAACATGATCGGTCCCAATCGTGCGAGCGTTACCGTTCCGTTCGAGGAGCCGCAGCAACGGCATCGCATCCGCGATCCGGACGCCGGCGATGATGTTTTGGTGGTCACGGGCTTCGCGCCGGCGCGCGGGTTCATCAATGAGCAGGACTTCGTCGAGTTCCGTGTACTTGCTTCGACCCTGGGCGTGGTGGTCGAGCCGATCGCCGATGACGTGAATGTGGAAATCGCGCCCGATAAGGTCGTTATTGCGCGGCCCGGCGGCCTGACGCTTTCAAGCTCGCTGCATAATGTGCTGCGCGGCAGCGGATTGCGGCCGGTGATGTTCGATTCGCAGCTCTGGGGATTTGACCGGGAGTCGACTTATACCGAACGACAAGCGCATCTCATTGACGCGGCATCGGCCGCGCCGGCTGGCAAGCGCATGTTGCCCGAGCTTGACCTGGCGCGCTTTTACATCGCGCGCGACATGTATCCCGAGGCTAAAGGTGTGCTCGACGTTGCATTGTCCGCAGATCATCAGGCCACCGGTGATGTCACAGCGAGCGTACTTCGCGCCGTCACCGAAGTTATGATGAACAGGCCCGATGACGCGCTAAAGGATCTTTCCGCGCCGTCGATCGGCGATCAGCACGATGCGCCGCTTTGGCGCGCGCTCGCTTATTCATGCCAGGGCAAGTGGGCGCAGGCCCGGGACAACTTCAAGAACGTCGAAGCCGCGATCACGACACTGCCGATCGAGCTGCAACGGACCGCGCTCAAGGACGAGATGCGCGCCGCAATCGAGGTGGGGGATTTTGCCACCGCCGCCGACCAGCTCAACGACCTCGAGACGATCGGTTTACCGCGCGAGCTGCAGCCGGCGATGTCGGTGCTGATCGGACGACTATCCGAGGGCATGGGGCGCAAAGAGGATGCGCTCGCAGCCTATCAGACGGCGGCGGATTCCTGGGATCGTCCCGCCGCGGCCCAAGGCAAACTGCGCGCGGTCGCGCTGCGCTACGCGCTCGGCGACCTTAAGCGCGAGGATGTGATCTCCCAACTCGAAACCTTGACCACGATCTGGCGCGGCGACGAAACCGAAGTGGAAGCACTGCAAATCCTGGCGCGGCTCTATACCGAGGAAGGGCGCTACCGCGACGCATTCTACGTCATGCGCAGCGCCATGGCGGCGCGTCCCAATTCTGACCTGACCCGGCGTATCCAGGACGAAGCGGCGGCCACCTTCGAGGCGCTGTTTCTCACCGGCAAAGGTGACGGCCTTCCTGCCATCGACGCGCTTGCACTGTTCTACGACTTTCGCGAGCTGACGCCGATAGGCCCCCGCGGCGACGAGATAATCCGGCAACTCGCCGACCGCCTGGTGTCGGTGGATCTGCTCGATCAGGCTGCGGAGCTGTTGCAATACCAGGTTGATCGCCGGCTCCAGGGCGCAGCGCGTGCGCAAGTCGCGACCCGGCTCGCGGTCATTTATCTGATGAACCGCAAGCCGGATCGTGCGCTGGCGACGCTGCGGGGAACCCGCACCGGCGACCTCGCCAACGAACTGCGGAATCAGCGCCTGCTTCTCGAGGCGCGTGCCCTTTCAGACCTTGGGCGCCACGATCTGGCGCTCGAAGTCATTGCCCATGTCGAAGGTCGGGAAGCCATCAGGCTGCGTTCCGACATCTTGTGGGCGGCGCGACGCTGGGGCCTGTCGGCGGAGCAAATCGAGCTCTATTACGGCGAGCGTTGGAAGCAGTGGCAGCCTCTGAACGAGATTGAGCGGTCTGACATTTTGCGCGCCGCCACTGGGTATGCGCTCGGCGAAGATGCCCTGGGATTAAGCCGCTTCCGCGAGAAATACGCCGCGAAGATGGCGCAGACGCCGGATGCGCGCGACTTCGAGATCGTTTCCGCACCGCTCGGCACCAGCGGAGCCGAATTCCGCAACATCGCCCATGCCGCAGCTTCCGTCGATACGCTCGAAGGCTTCCTGCGCGACGTGCAGGCGCGTTACCCCGACGCAAGCGCGCTCCCCCCCGCGCCAGCGGCAGTACCTCCCGCGCCAATGTCTTCTGTGCCGCCCAAGACGCGGCCCGCGGCTGCGACAACCGGCTCGGTGCCGGCGCCGTCCGCGCTCGCCAAACGGCGAACTGCCCAGCGGTGAGGCTAAAAGGCAAGTGCCCGCGACCAGCGCGGGCACTATGCGGCAGAAAATTTGCCGGCTCTTGGCGTCAAACCGTCAGTGGTGCATGAAAATCGCCAGCAAGATGATAATGGGCAGTGGAATCCCCAATAGCCAAAGCAATAACCCGCGTCCGAAACCCATGGTGGTCTCTCCTCAGCAGCTTAAGATTTCGAGTCGATAACGTCGCGCGGCTGATGGAGTTCCATTAAGAACTGCGGCGGCGCGGTTGTTCTCGCTGCGCTGAAGAGTTTGATATGGGATCGTCGCGCCTCCAACTAACGCGGCACCTTCGAGCGAGAAAGAATGCGTGGAAGTGAGACTTCGAGCGTAAACGAGATTGATCTCGTCAACATCCGAACCGACGTTGTCGGCAGCCTGCTCCGGCCGGCGGCGGTGCGGGAGGCGCGCGTAGCGTTCGACGAGGGCAAGCTCTCCGGTGAAGCGTTGCGCGCGATTGAGGACGATGCGATTCGGGACGCCGTTCGGCTGCAGGAGGAGTTGGGCCTCGACGTCGTCACCGACGGCGAGATGCGCCGACTGAATTTTCAGGACAGCTTCGGTGCTTCGGTCTCCGGCTACGACACCGAGCGGTCGACTTTGAAAGTGTACGAACAGAGGGTCGAAGGTGCTGCCCCCGGCCAGCGTTGGGACATTCCGACCATGGGCCACGTCGGCACCGCGGTGGCGCACCGCCGGCCCGCCAAATCGCGTCTTACGCTTCAACATAACGTGCCGTTGGAAGAATATATCTTCGTTCGCGAGATCGCTGAAGGACCGGCCAAGGTTTCGCTGATCGGCCCGGACCGCGTTTCCCAGCGTTTCGCGTATGAAAGTTCGACCGCCGTCTATCGCGACACGGAGGCGTTTTTAGCCGACGTTATCGCGATCGAGCGGCAGGTCGTGACCAGTCTTGTCGACGCGGGATGCCGCTATGTCCACGTCGATGCGCCGGGTTTCACGGCCTATGTCGATGAGCCTTCGCTGCAACAGATGAGAGCGCGAGGTGAAGACCCCGAGCGGAATTTCGAACGCTCGCTCAAAGCCGAAGCGGCGGTGATCGCCGACTACCCCGGGATCGTCTTCGGCATTCATCTCTGCCGCGGCAATCAGCGCAGCATGTGGCACCGCGAAGGGACTTATGACGCGATCGCCGAGCGGCTATTCAACGAACTGCCGCATCAGCGATTCCTGCTCGAATATGATTCGCCCCGCGCGGGAAGCTTCGCGCCGCTGCGCTTTGTCCCGAAGGGCAGGGTGGTGGTGCTGGGGCTCGTCAGCAGCAAGGTTCCCGAGCTCGAAAGCGTGGATGAACTGAAGCGGCGGATCGATGAGGCAAGCCGATTTCTGCCGCTCGATCAGCTGGCGATTTCCCCGCAATGCGGCTTTGCCTCCGACGTGATCGGCAATCTGCTCAGTCCGGAAGATCAGAAGCGAAAGCTCGGGCGTATCGTCGAGGTGGCGCGGCAGGTTTGGGGATAGCGGACGGCCGACGGGCAGCCAACCGTCGATCGTTCGTCGTCAGGTTCCATAGCTCTGAATGAGCGAGCCGGCGACCAGCGTCCAGCCGTCCACCAAAACGAAGAAGATCAGCTTGAACGGCAGCGACACCACGACTGGCGGCAGCATCATCATGCCCATCGACATCAGCACCGAGGCGACGACGAGATCGATGATGAGGAACGGAAGGAACAGCAAAAACCCGATCTCGAATGCACGCTTGAGTTCGGAAATCATAAAGGCCGGGATAAGCACGCGCATCGACAGGTCTTCGGGCTTCTGCGGCTGTTTCTCGCCTGACATATCGACAAATAATTGCAGGTCCTTGTCGCGGACGTTCTTCTCCATGAAGCTGCGCAGCGGGCCCGATGCGCGATTGAGTGCTTCGGGGACACTGATCTCATTGGCAATGAGCGGCTTGACACCGGCGTTATAGACGCGGGTCAGTACCGGCCCCATCACGAAGGCGGTGAGAAACAAAGCAAGCGAGATGACGACCGAATTAGGCGGCGAGGTCGCAGTGCCCAGCGCGGTTCGCAGCAGTGACAGCACTACGACAATGCGCGTGAACGAGGTCATCATCACCAGGATTGACGGCGCGAGCGACAACACCGTCATCAACGCGATCAGCTGGATGATGCGTTCGTTAAGCCCGCCTCCCGCGGCGCCTTGACCGAAATTGATGCTGATGTCCTGGGCGGCGAGCGGCGTCGCCGACACTATGAGAGCCGCTACTGAGGCCGCCACCGTTTGTACACGGACGCAGCGGCCCCAAAATGATTTCATCAGTTGGTTTTGCCTGGTGGACGGCCTAGCAGACTTGCCATCTCCTGTTCGAGAGTGTCGTAAATGGCGTTGCCTTCTTTTGCTTTGGGGACCGGCCGCGGAGGTCTTGCTTCAGCCGGACGCGCCATGCGCGGCAAGGGCGGCGGGGACGGAGCCGGAGGAGCTGGAGGCTCGGTTGCTTCCTCGGGTTCGGTGACAGGCTCGGGCGGTGGCGGAGCCGCCGTTGGTGTAGCCGCCGGTGGTGGAACTGGCGCCGTTGGAGCAGTCGGTGACGGCGCGGGAGCCAGGCGCGCCTCAATAGCCTTCGGCTTGCGGAGCGCTGCTTCGAGGCGTTGCGCCATTTCAGCGAGATTCTGATCCACCGCGGAGGGAGCCTCGGTATCGGCAGACGGCGTCGGCATGCGCGGTTCGGGGCGCACCTCCGCGCGTGGTTCGTTTTGTGGCGGTCGCGACGGCCCGGCGGTGCGATTGCGCGGCAGCACCGGCGGAATCGAACTCGCTGCGAGATCTTCCGCTAGCGCAGCCAGCACCTCGCGCTGTTGGCGAGGAGGTGTCTCTGACGGCGGCGGAGGTGGTGGAAAAGTTCTTTGCTGCTCCTCTTGGATCGGCTCGACTCGCGGCGCCCGGCGCGGCGGAGCAGGAGGCAAAGGCGGTCCGGCCGGCTCCGGCTGCAACGGCCAGGAACCGTTCGATGGAGCTTCAGGCAGGGGGATGACGCGCGGCACAGCATCCGCCGCGACGGGCGGACGCGCCGAAGGTACGTCGCGCGCTGCCGGTGTTGCGCGCACGATGTTTGGTTCAACAACAATGTCGGTCGGCCCGCCGATCATCAAAAGGTGCTCGATATTGTCGCGGCGAACGAGAATGAGCCGCCGGCGCGCGTCGACGCTGGCATAATCGATCACCGCAAGCCGCGGTTGGCGTCCGCGCGCCGTGCTGCTGAGTCGGCCACCACCGAATCTGCGCACCGCCCAGGCGGTCGCTCCGATCAATCCAAGCACAACTAGAAATGCCAAGAAAAAACGAACGGCGAGTGGCATTTCCGCGCCGAACAGGTCGAACATATGCCCTACTCCCCGTGTCGACGCCGCGGCCCATCGGAACTCCAATGGTTAACAGCGCCGGTAACTTTTGCCGCGCCGAATACTAACAAAGAATTAAGGCGCGTGAGCGAAATCGCGGCTAATGGCGATGGCTCAACATTTCTCATGGTAAACGGCGGTTTAATGGCAAATTCGCGCCGCGACCGCCTTTAACCCGCCATTAACCATGCCCTCGGCAAAGTCTGCCCAGTGTTTTCAACCCTTAGGGGGCTGGCAGATGCCGATTTCCGATATTCCGATCCTTTCGATGCTGCGCGCGCGTATGCAGTGGCACCAGGAGCGTCAGGAGGTCCTTGCAGAGAACGTCGCCAACGCGGACACCCCGAACTATCGCCCGCGGGATCTGGCGCCGCCAAATTTCGAGAATGCGCTGCAAACGGTTTCGCTCCCGCTCACGACCACCGCGCCCGGGCATATCGGGGGCGCCGGCGGCAGCGGCTCGGCGTTCGCCGAAAGCAACGATCCTCATTACGAGGTTCGTCCGCGCGGCAACGCGGTCACGCACGAAGACGAAATGCTCAAGCTCGCCAGCAACCAGATGGACTACGACGCGGTAACGTCAATCTACACGCACAGTCTCGGCCTGATCAAAACCGCAGTTCGATAAGGGTGAGAATTTGGGCTCCTAACATCCGGCGGAGACAACGATCATGATGGATTTCATCAAATCGATCGCGATTGCCGCAACCGGGATGCGCGCGCAGGGCGGCCGCATGCGCATCATTTCCGAGAATATCGCCAATGCCGATTCGACGGCGACGACGCCGGGCGGCAACCCCTACCGCCGCCGGATTGTGACCTTTCGTTCCGAGCTCGATCGCGATCTTGGTGCGCATGTGGTGGAGATGGGGCGCGTCGCTACCGATAATTCGGATTTCCAAGTCAAGCACGAACCCGACAATCCGGTGGCCGACGCCAACGGTGACGTCAAGTATCCCAATGTGAATCCGCTGATCGAGATGACCGATTTTCGCGACGCGCAGCGTTCATACGAAGCGAACCTGAATGTCATCAGCGCCACCAAGCGCATGCTCCAGCGCACACTCGATATCATCAAGACTTAGAGAGGAATCATGACGATACCGGCCGCTACCGCCGCTAATGCCTATGCCGCGCTTGCGCGCATGGGCGAGCAAACCAAAAGTCTCGCTGGTGACGTTGCCGGGCAAGAAGGCGGGCCAAATTTCGGCGCGATGCTCAAAGATGCGATCGACGGCGTAGCCGCGGCCGGCCACAAATCGGATGTGCAGGCGAACGCTGTGGCGATGGGCAAGGCCAACATGATCGATGTGGTTACCGCGGTGGCCGAAAGCGAAACGGCGGTACAGGCGCTGGTTTCGGTGCGTGACAAGGTGATCGCTGCCTACGAGGAAATTTTGAAGATGCCGATCTGATCAGCGAGCGTTGGCATTCGACAATCAGTTTTACATCACAGTGGGGGATCAATGACCGGGCCCGAAGTATTGGATGTGGCGCGTGATGCGATCGTAACGCTCCTTCTTGTTTCGGCGCCGCTGATGCTGGTCGGATTGATCGTCGGCGTTGCCGTATCGCTGTTTCAGGCGCTTACGCAAATCCAGGAATCAACTCTGGTTTTCGTGCCGAAGATCATCGCGATCTTTCTTACGCTGCTGATCGCGTTGCCGTTCATGGCCGACGTGCTCCACAGCAGCTTTATGCGGATCACCGCGCACATCACCGGCGGTTGAGCCGGATGATGTAGGGGAGGGGTGCGTGCGGATCGACCTGTCATTCCTGCCCGCGATCGCCGCCGCCTTTCTCCTGGTGTTCGCGCGTACCGGAACGATGCTGATGCTGTTGCCGGGGATTGGCGAACAGAACCTGTCGGCGCGCATGCGGCTGACATTTGCTCTTGTCCTTGCCGCCATCCTGCTTCCGCTTCATCGCAACGCCTATCACATCGACCCGGGGGCTCTTGGGCCCGCGATGGTCATGCTGGTCGAGGAGATTTTGGTCGGCGCGACACTGGGGATCACGGCGCGGCTCACCATTTCCGCGCTTGAGGTGGCGGGCTCGGTCATCGCCCAGCAGCTGGGTCTTGGCTTTGTGACCGCGGTCGATCCCACTCAAGGCACACAGGGCGCGATCATCGGCAATTTTCTCACATTGCTCGGTATAACGCTGTTCTTTGCCACTGACATGCATCATCTTGTCATTGCCGCGCTCAACGACAGCTACGATCTGTTCGCGCCGGGCGAGATACCCGCGACCGGTGATGCCGCCGCCCTCATTACCAGGACGGTTTCGGGCGCTTTTCGCATCGGCATTCAGTTGTCGGCGCCGTTTCTGGTGTTCGGCCTTCTGTTCAACATCGGGCTCGGCGTTTTGTCGCGGCTGATGCCGCAAATGCAGGTGTTCTTCGTCGCGCTGCCGTTATCGATCATGCTCGGTCTGATTTTCCTTGTGGTGGTGCTCGGCGCGATGATGGGATTTTTTCTCGACTATGTCGGGGGCGTCATGCACGCCCTCAGTCCGCACGGTTAAGCGCTGGCAATGGCTGAAGAAGAACGCGACGCCAGCGAACGCACCGAAGATCCGAGCCCAAGGCGGCTCGAGGAAACGATCAGTCGCGGCGACGTCGCTAAAAGCCCGGAAGTAAACACCTGGTTCATGATTGCCGGCGGCGCGCTTATGGTCATGGTGTTTGCGGCGCCGATGGCCACGAGCCTTGAGGCCACGTTCGGCGCGCTGCTCGCCAAATCCTACCAGATACCGACTGATGGTCCTGCGCTCGTGGAGCTCGTGAAGACACTGGCGATGGATGTCGTCGCTGCCTTCGGCATTCCGCTTGTACTGCTTTGCATTGCGGCGATTGGCGGCAATGTTGTTCAGCACCGTCTGGTGTTCTCGGTTGAGCCGATCAGGCCGCAACTGTCGAGGATATCCCCGCTGGCCGGAGCGGCCAGGTTGTTCTCGCGTCAGGCGCTGGTCAATTTCGCCAAGGGCTTGGTCAAGCTCTGCCTTGTCGGCACGATCATGACAGCCCTGGTCTGGCCGCAGCGGCGCTTTTTGAGCGGGCTTATCACTTACGATCCTGCCGCGATTTTGCCGTTTACGCGCTCGCTGGTGATGCAGATGCTTGGCGCTGTGGTCGCGGTCCTCGCGATCATCGCGACCGCCGACTACCTGTTCCAATACCGCGTGTGGTTCGACCGGCATAAAATGTCGCTGCGCGAATTGAAGGAGGAGTTCCGGCAAAGCGACGGCGACCCGATTGTCAAAGGCAAACTCAGGCAGTTGCGCATCGCGCGCATGCGCAAGCGAATGATGTCGGCGGTGCCGAAGGCCTCGGTAGTCATCACCAACCCGACCCATTTCGCCGTCGCTTTGAAATACGAGCGCGGCATGAATGCGCCGGTCTGCGTCGCCAAGGGCGTCGACCTGATTGCCCGCAAGATCCGCGAAGTTGCCGAGGCGAACGACGTGCCGGTGGTCGAGAACCCGCCGCTGGCGCGTGCGCTGCACGGCACCGTCGAGATTGATCAGGAGATTCCGCAGGAACATTATCGCGCGGTGGCCGAAATCATTGGCTACATCATGCGGCTGCGCGGTCTGGTGAGTCGGCCCCGCTCGCTGTGAAGTGCCGCTTAAAGCCTCTTGCGCCCGCGCCGCGCCGGGGGCACGAAAGTTCATCTTCTCACGCTTTGCGTGGAGCATAGGGGCGAGATGACAACCCAGGGCCTCACCGAGGATTCGATCAGGACCGGGCGCAAGGCGGTCGATCGTAGTGCCGGCGGGGGCCGCGCGGGCAGTGTGGTATTGGTGTTGCTCGTGGCCGCGCTGTTGGTCGCCGCAGCCACCGGCTTCGTGGTTCTCGGCCGCGGCAACGCCGAGCCGTACATCCTCGGTTTCCTGGCGTTGCTCGCCACGGTCGGTGTGTTCTCGCTGTTCGCCTTCGCCGCTGGTATCCTGCGGCTATCGGCGGCGGAAACCGCCAACCCGCTGATCAAGTCCGTCATCGACGAAGCCGTCGACGGTATCCTGGTTACCGATGGCGAAGGGCGGGTCATCTACGCCAATGCCGCTTACCTCGACCTCATCGATGCAACCAACGCCGACGATATGCGGCCGGTCGAGCGGGTCTTTATCGGCGACGCGGATGCTTCCGAGGCGATTTACCGGCTCCTCAAGGCGGGGCGCGAAGGCAAGCGCCTGCAAGAGGAAGTCCGGATCGCCGGGATAAAGGGCCGGCCGGCCCGCTGGCTGCGGCTGCGCGTGCGGCCTCTGGGCGAGGAGAGGCGTGCGCGCCGCTTGACCGTCTGGTCGCTTTCCGACGTGACCCGCGAGCGCGAGCGGCAGGAAAATGTCTTTCAGGAGTTGCAGCACGCCATCGACTATCTCGATCATGCGCCGGCCGGTTTCTTTTCCGTCAATGCCGCCGGCGACGTGGTCTATCTCAACGCGACGCTCGCCAATTGGCTCGATCAGGATCTTGCGCAGGTCGGTTCCGGCGGTCTCAAGCTGACCGACCTTGTTGCCGGCGATGGCGCTGCGCTGCTGACGACGCTGCGCGCCGCGGCCGGCGAAGTCAAAACCGAGGTGCTGGACCTTGATTTGAAGACCCGCAGCGGACGCACGCTCCCGGTCCGTCTGTTTCACAAACTCGCCTTCGGCCCCGACGGCACGCCTGGAGCTTCCCGCACCCTGGTCCTTAATCGCGCGCGTGACAACGGCACCGATCCGCAACGCGCGGCGGAAATCCGCTTCATGCGTTTTTTCCACAATACGCCCATGGCGATTGCCACTGTGGACAAGGTCGGCCGTATCGTGCGCACTAATCCGTTGTTCGCGCGATTGTTTCACAACGCCTTGAGCAGGGAAGGCGGCGCCCGCCCGATCGGCGCTGTCGTTGCTGAACGGGATCGTGCGGCCCTTGAAGACGCAATCGCGGCAGCGGCAGGCGGCAAGGGCGATGTCGCGCCGGTCGACGCCGGGCTGGCGGGTGACGGTGAGCGTTTCGGGCGATTCTACGTAACCCCGGTCGAAGAGGCGGACCGCGACCATGAAGCGGCCATCGTCTACGCGCTCGAAACGACGGCACAGCGCGAACTCGAGAATAGGCTCGTTCAGCAGCAAAAGATGGAATCAATTGGCCAGCTTGCCGGCGGCATGGCGCATGACTTCAACAACATGCTCAATGCCATCATCCTGGCGACCGATTTCCTGATCAACGCGCACAAGCCGACCGATCCGTCCTTCAAGGACATCATTGAGATCAAGCAAAGCGCCAACCGCGCGGCCAGTTTGGTCCGGCATCTGGTGGCTTTTTCGCGCAAGCAAACGTTGCGGCCGCAGGTGCTCGATCTCGGCGAAGTGCTCAGCGATCTCACCCTCGTGCTGCGCCGGCTGATTGGCGAAAAGGTTACGCTCGACGTGGTGCATGGCCGCGATTTATGGCCGGTCAAAGCCGACAACCTGCAGTTCGAGCAGGTGATCATGAATTTGGCGGTCAACGCCCGCGACGCCATGCCCAATGGCGGCAAGTTGGCGATCCGCAGCGGCAATGTCCCCGCCAAGGACTGCGCTCGCTACCAAAACAAGGGTATGCCGGCCGCCGATTACGTTATTGTTGAGGTCAGCGACACCGGCACAGGCATCCCGGAAGCCATCCGTGGCAAGATTTTCGAACCGTTCTTCTCGACCAAGGACGTTGGCAAAGGCACCGGCCTTGGCTTGGCGACGGTTTACGGGATTATCAAACAGACCGGCGGCTTCGTCTATTTCGACTCGGTCGAAGGCAAAGGCACGACGTTCCGCATCTTCCTGCCGCGACACCTTGCCGATGCGCGCGAGCCTACAGTCAAACGACCCGCCGAATTTACGGGCGTCGGAGCTCCCGCAGTTGTCGACGCGCTCATCGCTGCCGACAAAGTCAAGCGCGCGGCCAGCTCTGATCTCACCGGCCAAGGGACCATCCTGCTGGTCGAGGACGAGGAAGGTTTGCGCGCGCTCAATGCCCGCGGCCTTACCTCGCGTGGCTACACGGTGCTCGAAGCCGGCAATGGTATTGAGGCCATCGAGGTCCTGGAGAAGGCCGATCGCCCCGTCGATCTTGTCGTTTCCGACGTCATGATGCCGGAGATGGACGGACCGACCATGCTGCGGGAATTGCGCAGCCGGCATCCGAACCTGAAAATCATCTTCATGTCCGGCTACGCGGTGGACGCCTTCGAAAAGAGCCTCCCCGATCTCGGGCAGTTCGCGTTCCTGCCCAAGCCGTTCACGCTGAAGGATCTGGTCACCGTCGTGAAGGAGACACTGGCGGCGTAACGCCTATTGCTGAGCCGGCGCGTCGTCGTGGCATGATTGCGGGGCCGGCGTATCGTGCCGCCAGACCGGCATGCTGCACTTGTCGCAAGCGGCAAGCGTGAGAGCAAATCCCGCCACAACAAATAGCCGCAACGCGCGACTGCTGACTGTGCGCGAGAGATTAGGCACAACCACCACGGTCCGACGCCATGCGTCTAACTGCTGCAACAAGACACCCATCCGGTCCCCATAGCGGTCGACTGCGACCTTGTTGCGGCGAGCCGCAAAGATAGGGAGCGTATCGCCCGCCGATTTCCATTATCTTACCGTCCGGAGCAGCCATCATCACCGTCTTGCTGCCCTTAGTCTTAAGTGGAGAGGAAAACGCACATGGACATCCGCCCCTGCGGCTCGCAGGCTTCGCGCCAAGCCCCGGCCCAATATTTCACCGGTACGGTGTGGCAGGATCCGATTATTGAAGCGCCGCATCCGCCTGCGGACGTTCGGGCAACCCTGGTGCGCTTTGAGCCTGGCGCACGCACCAACTGGCACACGCATCCAGCAGGGCAGACGCTATACATTATTTCCGGCGTCGGCCGGGTGCAGAGCGAGGATGGCGATAGGAAGGTGCGAGAAGTCCGTGCCGGCGATGTGGTCTGGTTCCCGCCGAACACGCGGCACTGGCATGGCGCGAGTCCGACCAACGGAATGGTGCACATGGCCATTACCGAGGTCCGGGATGGCAAATTCGTCGAGTGGATGGAGAAAGTGGCCGACGCGCAATATAAAGGTGACTGAGGCTTACGCTTGCCGGGCTCTGAATACCCCCGAGGGCCATCATGATCTGCAATATCCGCAAATCTGCTTTTACGTCTTCTCTTGCTGCGTCGGTCGTCGCGTCTTCATTGGCGACGACCTGCGCGTTTGCTGAGTCCAAATTTGACGGTCCCTGGAGCGTCGCGGTCTACACCACCACGGGACCATGCGATCCGTCCTATCGCTTCAGCGGGCAAATCGTCGACGGTGCGATCTCATACGCTTACGGTTCACTGGAAGTAACCGGGCGCGTCAACGGCAGCGGCGCGACCTTCGTGCGCGTCATCGCCGGTACCAGTCATGGCGAGGCGCACGGTCGCATGACCATGACTCACGGTAACGGCACGTGGAGCGGTATTGGTCCGGACGGCCATTGCGCCGGCACCTGGTATGCAACCAGAAAATGATCGCGCTCGGGGCCGTGCATCGGCGGCGGGAGGAGTGACCATTGCGCTACGAACTTTATTACCATCCAACGGTTCAGGGTCGCGGCGAATTCGTGCGGCTGGCGCTAGAGGAAGCCGGTGCGGACTATGTCGATGTCGCACGCCGCAAAGGCCGGGCGGGCGTGCCGGCGATGATGAAAATCATCGAGGACAAGCGCAGCAAACATCCGCCATTCGCACCGCCGTTTCTGAAAGCCGGCAACCTGATCGTCGCGCAGACCGCCAACATTCTTTTATATCTGGGGCCGCATCTTAAGCTTGCGCCGCGCGACGAGGCAGGGCAGCTGTGGGCACACCAATTGCAGCTCACTATCACCGACCTCGTGGTCGAGATCCACGACACTCATCATCCGATCACTTCCTGGCTCTATTACGAGGAGCAGCGGCCAGCGGCGAAGCGGCGCACCGCGGATTTCTGGCGCTATCGCGTACCGAAGTTCTTGGGCTATTTCGAACGCGTGCTGCAACGAAACGGCGGCCGCTATCTGGTCGGTGGTCGTCTGAGCTACGTGGACCTGTCGTTGTTCCAGATTGTAGAGGGGCTGCGTTATGCGTTCCCCAAGCGCATGAAGCGCTTCGAAAAGAAAATACCGGGCGTTGTCGCGCTACACGAGCGCGTCGGCAAACGCCCCCGCATCAAAGCCTATATGTCCTCGAAGCGGCGCATTCCTTTCAGTCAGTGGGGTATTTACCGCTACTTCAAGGAACTCGACGCCTGAAGGCAGCGTCGAGGCCTAACCGAGCGCTTTGACGCCGGCCAGCGCGATCTGTTCGTCCTCATGCGACTGCACGCCGGAGACGCCGATTGCGCCCACGCATTCGTTCTGATGCATGACCGGCAACGCACCCTGAATCGGCAAACCGGCGGGGAATGTAACGAATGCCGGCCGGTCCTTGATGCGGTCTTCGAAAAATTTGCTCGGCCGTTTGGTCATGGCCGAGGTGCGGGCCTTGCCAAGCGAAACATCGGCCGAGATCACCGGCGCGCCGTCCATGCGCTGGAATCCCAGCAGATAGCCGCCGTCGTCGACGATGGAGACCGCCACCGCCCAGTTGTTCTTGACCGCTTCGGCTTCACAGGCGGCCAGCATTTTGCTCACATCAGACCACGTCAGGCACGGTTTGTTACGCATAGTTTCTCCTTATGACGGCATCGCATAACGTTTCATTTTGCATTTTGCGGCAGTAGTTTTTGAGCGGACGGATTGTTCCGGATTGCTTCGGGCAACCAGGCTACGGATCGCAAGGCTGCGTCAAGCGCGGCCTCCCGTGATGGATAGATTGCAGCCGAATAGTACCGGACCGCAGTCCAGGCGCCTCGGTCTTCGACGTCACGCCTGAACTCTTCGAAACCGAAGCTTCCGTCTGGACGAGCGAACAGGTCGACGCAGCGGTCACGTTCGAAATTTTCTAGGCTCACAAGGACCAACCACGACTTATCGATTCGCTGCGACACGACGTGCCTGCCTTCACCGCTTTGCCAAACGACTAAAGCTGCGCGGCATTGTGGCGGATTTCAAACCTGGACACCATCGGGTATGGTCGTGACTTGACGCCCGGCGCCGTGCGCTCCTAGCTTGCGCGCTTGCAGGCGGGCGTAGCCGTGAGGGGATCATGATGCTTCGATTGACGCCTCTTCGTTTAGCCGCAGGTGCTCTGGCAGTCGCGACGGTGTCCTTGATGGCCTCGTCGGCCGGAGCGTTCACCCTCGAAAACATCGGTGGCGACGGCAGCGGCGGTTCACGGTTTTCCGACCCGGACACCCTGACAAACAATCAGGGTGTACGGCCGTTCGGTCCGGGCGGTCCGGCAATGCAATTCGGTGTGCAGTCGGGCGTCCAGTCGCCTTTCAGCCATGGACCCGCGTCCGGCTTTGGGTCGTCATTATCTTCACAGCCGCCGCCGGAGCCCTACAACCTCAACAATCCGAGCCGTTACTAAGCGTCCGCTCGCCGCTATCGCCCGGCGCGCATGCGCTCGAGCAATTCCGTCGTCGGGTAGGAATCGGCCGGCAGTGCGTATCTGACCTGCATCGCCTTGACCGCCTGCCGCGTCTTTAGGCCCATAAAACCGTCCACGTTACCCACGTCGTGGCCGGAACGTACCAGGAGTCCCTGCATTTCCTTAACCTCTGCGAAGGGCAGCGCGGGCGGCGGCGTGCCCGGATGCAGCGGCGGCGCGCCGGCAATGCGGGTGGCGAGGTAGGCCGAGGTGGTCGAATAGACCAGCGAGTTATTCCACTGCAGATAGACCTGGAAATTTTGGTAGGCGAGAAACGCCGGCCCCATGCGCCCCATCGGCAACAGCAGCGACGCGGGCAGACTGTCTGATGGCAGCGGCCTGCCGTCGGCGAGCGTCACGCCCCATCCCGCCCATTTTGATCGCGGCAGCTCAATGGCGAGATCGGCCTGATCCCATGGCAAATTCGCCGGCACGCGCACTTCGGCGAGCCACGGTTCGCTGCGCCGCCACCCGAGCCCATGCAGATAATTGCCGGTCGAAGCGAGCATGTCGGGGACGTCGTGGATGAGATCGCGCTTGCCGTCGCCGTCATAGTCGATGGCGTATTGATAATACTCCGACGGCATCATCTGGGTCTGGCCAAGCTCGCCCGCCCACGAGCCGATCATCTCCTCCGGCCGCAAGTCGCCGCGATCGATCAGACGAAGCGCGTCGAAGAGCTGGGAGCGGAATCGGTCGCTGCGGCGGCAATCGTAGGCCAGCGAAGCGATGGCGCTGAGAGAATGATACTTGCCCATGTTAGCGCCGAAATCGCTCTCCAGCGCCCAGAACGAGACGATGACGGGAGCGGGCACGCCGTATTGCTGCTCGATGCGCGCGAACTCGGCGGCGTGCGATTTGATCAGGGCCGCGCCGCGCTGAATCCGGTAACTGTTGGCCATACGGCCGGCGAATTCCAAAAACGTCTGCGCGAAAACGCGCTGCCCGCGGTCGATGTTGACGATGTGCTGGTCGTAGCTCAACGATGGCGCGGCAGCGGCAATGGCGCGCTGGGAAATCCCTTTCGCCGTGGCTTCGTGCTCAAAGCTGGCAAGCCACGCCTCGTAAGTGCCGCTGGTGCGGCACGGCGCGGCCAGCGCTGCGCCCCCAAGCACTAACAGTAGCGTCGCGCTTGCTAATCCGCGCACCAGCATCGAAAGCCCCCTCAAAGTCTGGCCGGGCCGGATTGTAAATACCAATCCAAAATCTCTTCGCCGGTCCAGTAAACGACGCCATCGTGCCGGCGGGCGTGCTCGTAGATGGCTTCGAGATATTTGATCCGGTGCGGCTGGCCGCTGATGTAGGGATGGATGGCGAGCGCCATGATTTTGGCGCGCTCTCTGCCCTCGGCATAGAGCCGATCGAACTGATCGATGGCGCGGCGCAGGAGATAGTCGCTCTCGTGATGCTGGATGATCATCATCGGGATGTCGTTCAGCTCGACCGTGTAGGGCAGTGTCACCAGCGGGCCGGCGGCGGTGCGGATCGTCGTCGGCTCATCGTCGTAAACCCAGTCGCCGATATATTTGATTCCGGCGGCGGCGAGGATGTCCGGCGTGTCGAGAGTTTGCGTGAGCCCGGGTCCGAGCCAGCCGACCGGTCGTTTGCCACAGAAACGTTCAGTGACGTCAAGCGTGCGCTCAATCATCGCCTTCTGATCGGGCTCGGCGTGGATCGGGCCCTGTTCGTAGGCGTGGCCCATGAACTCCCATTCGTCAGCGCGTGCCTGTTCAGCGACGCGCGGATAATCCTCACAGACCCGCGCATTGAGCGCGAGCGTCGGGCGAATGTTCAAGCGCTTGAACAGATCGAAGAAGCGCCACACTCCAACGCGCATGCCGTACTCGTGCCAGCTCCAGTTGGGGACGTCGGGAAGTTGCAGTTGACCGGCAGGCGGCCCGATCACCTGACGCGCCATCGGCTTGCGAATATCCCAGACTTCAAGATTGACGATGGTCCAGAGCACTAGCCGCGCTCCGCCCGGAAGCTTCAGCGGCGGCCGGTCGACAATGGCCGAATAGTCGCAGCGTTCGCGCGGCAGCATCGCGTTCGCCATCCATCACTCCCTTATTTTCCGATTGTGGGGCCCCCAAGGGCGGGACTCGATAGGTAGTTTCGCGCCAACGTCAATCCCTTAGCGGGATTTCTTTAGTGGATCACATCCGTGTCAATTTGAATCTTCGCCATTGCTCTGCCTGTGTGAATAGGTATGGAACTATCCTTGTACGGGCTGATTACCACCCTAGCTATTAGCGTTCAGGTATTCGTCTACTTGGATTTTCCGGGCCTAACTGATGCCACGTCCCGCCGTTCGACTGCATGATACAGCCGGTGCGGATGCTGCTCTCGCGGAGCCTCCCGGCGATTCGCGTCGATTTTGGCTCGACGCTTTCTCTACGGTGCGTGCCGAGACTGAGCGCCGCGCGTCGCCGCTCTCCGCCGAGGACCAGGTCGTGCAATCAATGCCGGACACAAGTCCGGCGAAGTGGCATCGGGCGCATGTAACATGGTTCTTCGAGCAGTTTCTGTTGCGGCCGTTTGCGCCAGCTTATCGTCCGTTCGATGAACGCTTCGCCTTTCTGTTCAACTCTTATTACGTGGCTGCCGGGCCGCGGCACGCGCGGCCGCAGCGCGGCCTGATCACCCGACCAGGCGTCGCCGAGACCACCGCCTATCGCGCGCATGTCGACGCGGCGGTGGCACAGCTGATCGAAACAACAAGCGATTTCGCGGCGGTACGGCCGATTGTCGAGATCGGACTTCATCACGAACAGCAGCATCAGGAGTTGTTGCTGACGGATATCCTGCACGCGTTCGCGCAAAACGCGACCTATCCGGTTTACGATGCGGAATGGCAATGGCCGCTAGGCCGCCCCGCCGCGGCGGCGACGGACCTGCTCGTCTCCGGCATCCAGACCATCGGCCACCAGGGCGGCAGTTTCTCGTTCGACAACGAGCATCCCGCACATGAGGTGCTGCTCCAGCCGGTTCGTGTTGCCCGCGCACTGGTGACCAACGGCGAGTGGCTCGAATTCATGGCCGAAGGCGGCTACACGACGCCATCACTCTGGTTGTCGCACGGCTGGGACGAGGCGCAGGCGCAGGGTTATTGCGCGCCCGGTTATTGGCGGCACGTTGACGGCGCCTGGTTCACGATGACCCTTGGCGGACTACGGCCAGTCGATCCGGCACAGCCGGTTTGCCACGTCAGCTATTATGAGGCCGACGCATTCGCCCGGTGGGCCGGCAAGCACCTGCCGAGCGAGGCGGAATGGGAAGTTGCGGCGAGCGCAGGGGCGCTCGACGACGCGTTTGGCGCCGTCTGGCAGTGGACGCGCAGCGCTTACTCGCCCTATCCGGGCTATGTGGCCGAGCCGGGCGCACTCGGCGAGTACAACGGCAAATTCATGATCAATCAGATGGTGTTGCGCGGCTCGTCGCTAGCGACACCCGAAGATCATTCCCGTGCGACATATCGCAATTTCTTTTATCCGTCGGCGCGCTGGCAGTTCAGCGGATTGCGGCTGGCGGAGTTCGAGCGCTAGGCGTTCAAAATGACTATGCAGACGGCTGTTCGTGCCCGCCGACCGCTAGAGACGGTCAGTCCCTTTGCCGCCGATGTTATCGCTGGTTTAAACACCAAGCCTAAGTACTTGCCGCCAAAATATTTTTACGACTTGGCTGGTTCCGCTCTATTTGAGCGCATCACCCACTTGCCGGAGTACTATCCGACCCGAAGCGAACTCGGGCTGTTGCAGAAATATGCTCCGGCCATAACGTCGTTGTTTCCGCCCGGCTGTGCGCTGGTCGAATTCGGCGCCGGCGCCAGCACCAAAGCGCGCATTTTGCTGCGCGCCGCGGCGAGCGTGGAAGCTTACGTTCCAATCGACATATCCGGAGACTTCCTGCAGCAGGACGCCGCGCGCCTGCGCCGCGACTTTCCGCATCTGGCGATTCATCCGGTCGTCGCGGATTTCACCACCATGCTGGAACCGCCGGCGGAGATCGCGGCCAAGCCGCGTGCCGGCTTCTTTCCCGGGTCGACGAT
The DNA here is from genome assembly GCA_963844545.1 of uncultured Alphaproteobacteria bacterium. Lineage (GTDB taxonomy): Bacteria > Pseudomonadota > Alphaproteobacteria > Rhizobiales > Xanthobacteraceae > BOG-931. The sequence goes on from CAWJOX010000011.1 coordinate 71,546, forward strand.
CGGCAATTTCGAGCCGCATGAGGCGGCGGGATTTCTGCGCCGGGCCGGCGCGATACTTGGCGCGGGGGCGGTATTTGTGGTCGGGGTCGATCTCGCCAAGTCGCCCGATATTCTTTATCGCGCCTACAACGATGCCGAAGGCGTGACCGCCAAATTCAATCTCAATCTGTTGGTACGCATCAATCGCGAGCTCGGCGCCAATTTCAATCTGGAGGCCTTCGAGCATCATGCCTTCTACAATTCCGAGCGAAGCCGGATCGAAATGCATCTTGCCAGCACAAAGCGCCAGAAAGTGCGGCTCTGCGACTCCACGATCGAATTCCGCGCCGGCGAGACGATCCACACCGAGAACAGCTACAAATATTCCATCGAACTCGTTTCAGGCGCTCGCGCATGGCAGCGGCTGGTCGCCGATTACGGCATGGACCGACGGGCTGTTTAGCGTCCACGCCTTGCGGATGACAGAAGACAAATAACCGACGGCACAGGTTTGATCCGTTCGCTGCGTCGGTGTGACGTAGACTCTCCTTCGAACTATCGGTGCGCGACGGCGTTTATGTCGTGCATGGCTGTGCAAGGAGGATGGAAATGCCGTTGAAGCGAACCATCGAAAAGGCCCGTCGAGACAAGCGCGAAGGCAAATCGGCCTCGACGCAGGCCGGCGAGTTCATCCACGAGGAAATCGACAAAATTCGCCACGGCGAGCATGGCGCGCGCTCGACCAAGCAGGCAATTGCGATCGGATTATCCGAGGCGCGCCGCGCCGGGGTTGACCTGCCGCCGCCGAAGCGGGGTCAGGCGACCGAGCGCACACGCAAGAGCGCCGAATACGCCTATGAGGCGGGACAGGGAAGGCGTAAGCCGAAACGGCGATCACGGGTCGCACGCGCCGTGACCAAGGCGCTTAAGCGCGAACCCCACAACACGGTTTCGCGCAAGGCGCTGTCGCGGCAGGCCCGCAGCGCCGCGTCGAGGCGCACCGCCGCGCAGCGCTCTGCGGCCGCGCGCAAGGCTGTGCGCACCAAGGGTGCGCCGGGACGGTCGGCCGCGGCCAAGAAGGCGGCGCGCACGCGAGCGCGGCGGAAGCAGTCCTAGCCCGCTAGATTTGGAAGCACGCCCCCTGTGGCGGCGCGCACTTGCCCCGGTGAAATCGGCAATTCATTTACGATTTCTTTGTAGCAATTGCCTTCCCGGAGGCACACTTGCGTATCGAACCCCGTCCGACGAGGCGGAAAGATAATGTCGTACGTGAAGTGCGGCGAGCGCATACGCTTGGGCCGATGCCCGATCCGGTGTGTTGCCCAAATTGCCCGGATCACGGGCCATTGATCCGTTGCCATCGGTTCTGCCCCGCCGCTCCGCGGCGGTTGTCCAGCGAGGGCGAGCGCGGTCCCGTCGAGCCGTTGGTCGCACCGCTGGTGTTTGAACTAAAGAAGCTCGGCGTGTTCTACCCCTGCTGGTCGTGCGAAGGCCACGAAGATCAGAATGGCCAGGTGCGAAACATTCCGCGCGTCTGGTTCTACGCGGATTCTGTCGTTCACATCCGCGGGCTCGCCGAAGCGATCAACGGGCTGCGTAACGCCGGACGGCTGGCGGCGCGCTGGCAAATCGTTCTGACGCATTCCGACGCCGACAATCCCGATACGACATTCAGCCTGGAGCCCGAGCCGGCAACGGAGGATTCTCTCCACTCACTGCAGAACGATCTGCGGGTCATGTCTGAGGAGCTGGGGGCCACGTTCTGGCGTGTGTGCGACTTGCTGGCGGCGAAGGCGCGTTGAACCCGACAGGCAGATCGCGGGATTGACCGGCGGTAAGTAGCAGTGCCTGCTGCCCTGGCGTATGAATGCTGTTGGTTCTGTGGTCCCGCCGATGCCGATTCACGAAGCCGATCCCTGGCGCCTGCAATATTTTTCGCAGGTCGAGACTGCCGCGAACATTACGACCGAGGATACGGACGCCTGGCAGTGGTATCCGGCGCATCGCTGGGTCTACGACAAGCTTGCGGTCGCTCTGAGCCAAGGCCTCGACGCCGGCCCACACGGAACGCCGCCGCCGCGTTTCCCGGTTTTTTCCAAGCCGATCATCAACCTTAAAGGCATGGGGGCGGGGAGCCGTGTGCTGCACTCGCAAGCCGATTACGAGGGGCACTATGCACCAGGGCATTTCTGGATGACGCTGCTCGAGGGACGACACGTGTCCTCCGATCTTGCGGTGGTCGAAGGCGAGCCGCGCTGGTGGCGGCATGTCACCGGCAAACCGGCGGGTGAGGGCACCTTCGATTACTGGACAGTACACGCTGAGCCTGATGCTGAAATCGAGCGTCGCGCCGGCGGCTGGGTGCGAGAGCATCTGACGGACTACACCGGCATGCTCAATCTCGAGACTATCGGCGCCACGATCATCGAGGCGCATTTGCGCTTTGCCGATCAATGGCCGGATCTCTACGGCGCCGGCTGGGTCAATGCGGTGGTGCGGCTCTACGAGACCAGTACGTGGGATTTTGGCGACGCCGACCGCAAGGGCGGCTACAGCGTCGTGTCTGTTCGGGCCTAACGGCGTCCACTATCGCCACCCACCGCGGGCGCTGCTCGACGAGATCAAGCGCACTCCAGGTATTACCAGCGTGCAGATCACGTTTCACGAGGACCTGCCGCCGGAACGCCATTCCATGCCGCCGGGCGGGTTTCGCCTCGCGGTGGTCAATGGCGTTGATCTCGCGGCTGCGCTCGCCGCGCGAGAGCGGCTCAAAGGGCATTTTCTTGCAGTGGCGCTCCCCTAATCGCGACGGTAGATCGCGTCCACGTCGCCCGTTATAGTCGCCGCCCGCGTAACGACAGGGATTGGTCAAGGAAGGAAAAGCTCATGAAAATTGTTGCCTTTGCAGGGCAGGGTGGATCGCGGCTCGGCGTGGTCGAGGGCGATCAGGTAATCGATCTGCAGGCCGCGGACGCCAAGGCGCCGACCGATCTCGGGGAATGGCTGAAAGCTAATGACGGCGATCTCAAGCCGCTCGCCGATCTCGCCAAAAAGGCGCCGGCGAGTGCACGCAAGCCGCTTTCGGGACTGAACTATGCGCTGCCGGTCGGCCGGCCGGGCAAGATCATCTGCCTCGGATTGAATTATCTCGAGCACGTCAAAGAAGGCGGGCAACGCGACAATATTCCGAAATTTCCCACCATCTTCATGCGCGGCCAGACTTCGCTGGTGCCGCACGGCCAGCCGATCGTCCGTCCGAAAGTGACCGAGACACTCGATTACGAGGCCGAGATGATCCTCGTCGTCGGCAAGCGCGCCAAGCATTTGACTGCCGCCAATGCGCTGTCCTGCGTCGCCGGCTATTCGTGCGGCAACGAGGGCTCGGTGCGCGAGTTTCAGCGCAAGACCACGCAATGGGATATGGGCAAGAACTTCGACCACACCGGCGGGTTTGGGCCGTGGCTGGTTTCTGCCGACGAACTGCCGCCCGGCGGCAAGGGCTTGAAGATCGAGACCCGGCTCAACGGCAAGGTGATGCAATCGGATAACACCGACAATATGATGTTCCCTGTGGTGGAGACGCTTGTCTATGTCACCCAGGGCATGACGCTTGAGCCCGGTGACATCATCTTCACTGGCACGCCCTCTGGCGTGGGCTTCGCCCGCACGCCGCCGGTTTGGATGAAAAACGGCGACGTCTGCGAGGTCGAAATCCAAGGCATAGGGACGCTGCGCAATCCGATCGCCGACGAAAAGTGAGCTGAGTTTCCAATGGCTGACAAAGTCATCGGCGTCGTCTGCATTTGCGGCAGCCTGCGCAAAGGCTCCTATAATCGGATGGTCATGAATGCGCTTCCAGGCCTCGCGCCGGCTGGCATGAAGCTTTCGGAAGCGCCTCCATTCGCCGACTTTCCGAACTACAATTTCGATGTGCAGGAAGCGAGCGGCATCCCGCCGGCGGTGCAAAAACTGGCGGATGCGATCCGTGCCGCCGATGGTGTGATTTTCAACTCGCCGGAATACAATTTCTCGATCCCCGGCGGGTTGAAGAACGCGATCGACTGGGTTTCGCGCGTGCAAAACCAGCCGTTCGCCGGCAAGCCGGTCGCGCTGCAATCGGCGGCGAACGGCGTGCTCGGCGGCGGCCGCATGCAGTACGATTTGCGGCGGGCGATGATCTTCCTCGACGCTACCACACTGAACAAGCCGGAGATTTTCATCGGCAATTGCTCGACCAAGATCGATGCCAAGACCGGCCAGATCACTGATCCGCAAACAGCCGAGTTCATCCGCCAGCAACTCGCCGCGTTCGCGAAATTCATCGAGCAGCGGCAAGCGATAAGTAAGGTGTGAAATCCACCCGTTCCGGCCTCGCTTGCCGAGGAGGAAGGGGAGCGGACAAACCGGGAGGATCACGTATGCCGCGATTGGACGGGCGCGTCGCCATTGTTACCGGCGGCGCCAAGGGTATTGGCCGGCATTACGCCAAGGCGCTTGCCGCCGAAGGCGCGCGCCTGATGATCGCCGACCTTGCCGACGGCAAGGAAGTCGCAGACGCGATCGCCCGCGACCACGGCGCCAATTCAGTGGCGAGCGCCATCACCGACGTCAGCGACGAAGGCTCGGTCAAAGCGTTGGTAGCGCAGACCATGGAGCGGTTCGGCAAGATCGACGTCTTGGTCAACAATGCCGCATTGTTTGCGCCGTTGCAGGAAACCAAGTGCACCGAAATCGATGCGGCGCTGTGGGATCGCGTCATGGCGATTAATCTGCGCGGTCCGTTCCTGATGGTGAAGCACGTCGCGCCGCATATGGCTGCGCAGGGCTACGGCAAGATCATCAACATCGGCTCCGGCAGCATCTTTCACGGCATTCCGTGGATGCTGCACTACGTGACGTCCAAGGGCGGCATCCTGGCGATGACCCGCGTCATGGCGCTGGAACTCGGCGAGCAGGGCATCCGCGTGAATACACTGTCCCCAGGCCTGACCATGAGCGAGTCGTTGATGGCCGAAAATCCGGGTCATATCGCCACGGCGCGGGACCGCGTGGTGGCCTCGCGCTCGCTCAAGCGCGATCAACATCCGCAGGACCTCCTCGGCGCGCTCGTCTTTCTCGCCAGCGCCGACAGTGACTTCATGACCGGCCAGAACGTCCTGGTCGACGGCGGCAATTCCAACACCTGATGTGGCCCGCAGGCATGGCAGCCCCGCAGCGTCCGCGTTGAGGCGCTATTTCCGGGACCGGCTGCTTTGACTATATTGCGTCAGCAGCCCGATTTCGTGGAGGACGCCATGGCGGTCGCGACCGCAAAGACGCCGGCCAAAGGCCAGCCCGACCGCAAGCACAACATCGAGGCTATGCGGCAAGACTATTACGACCGCATCGCCAAGCACGACATGACCCCGCTGTGGACGGTGATGAGTTCGCTGATCCCGGATGAGCCGGTCACGCGCTGCGTGCCGGCGGTCTGGCATTTCGGCGATGTCAAATCGCTGGTCATGGAATTGGGCGGGCTGATCAGCGCGGAGGAGGCCAAGCGCCGCGTGCTGATCCTTGAGAATCCGGCCTTGCGCGGCGAAGCGCGCGTCACCAACACGCTGTTCGCCGGCATCCAGATGATCATGCCGGGCGAGATCGCGCCGGCTCACCGCCACGCCTCCTCAGCCATTCGCTTCGTGCTCGACGGGAAGGGCGCCTACACGGCGGTTGAAGGCGAGAAAGCATTCATGTCGCCCGGCGATTTCCTGATTACCGCCAACTGGGCGCCGCACGATCACGGCAACACCTCGGACAAGCCGATGCTATGGCTCGATGTGCTCGACGTGCCGGCGGTGAACTTCTTCGAAACCTCATTCGCCGAGGATTTCGACTCGCCCACGCAGACGACCACGCGGCACGACGGCGACTCGCTTAGTTTTTACGCCTCGGGCGTGCTGCCTGATGGTACCACCGCTATGAACCGCACGCCGGTGATCAATTACACCTATGCCCGCACCCGGCCGATCGTTGAGCGGCGGATGCTGGCCGGCGACATCGACAAAAGCCACGGCGCGCGCGTGCGCTATGCCAACCCGATCAACGGCGGGCCGGTGTTGCCGACGATGGGCGCTTATCTGGCAATGTTGCCGAAAGGTTTTCGCGGCGAGCCGTATCGTTCAACCGACGGCACCATCTTCGCCTGCGCCGAGGGTGAGGGCACGACCACGGTCGACGGCCAAGTGCTCGAATGGGGACCGAATGACGTCTTCGTTGTGCCGTCGTGGAAGCGCTACTCCCATAACGCGTCGAAGCAGTCGGTGCTGTTCTCGATTTCCGACCGCCCGATGCAGGAAGCGCTCGGTCTATGGCGCGAGGGGAAATAACCACAGTCATTCCGGACCGCGCGAAGCGCGAACCCGGAGTCCATAACCGCCGTTCCCGGAGATGGTTTCGGTCGTCGACCAAACGGTAGTTCCGGGGTTATGGATTTCCGGTCCGCGGGCCGAAGCCCGCGTCCCGGAATGACTTCTACTTCTCGATTGACTGCAGCACCAGCGCCTGGAGGTCGGCGTCGCTCATCACGCCGTTATCCCAGGTGGTGTCGAGACGGTCGATCTGTCCGGCGCTGTTCAGCTCGATCGCGACGATGCCGCGCTTGACCGAACCGTCGGTGTTGGTCCACTCGTAGCCGCCGCCCTGATCGCTACCGACGACATGAACGAGCTTGGCGCCTTTGCCATAAGGCACGGTCGCGAGCACGCGCGAGAGATACTTGCCGATCGCAAGTTTGCCGAGGATGCGCGCGCGCAGCCCCCGGTCGAGGTAAACGGCGTCATAACTAAACAAGGCGTCGGCGGCCTTGGCGTCGCCGGAGGCAAACGCCGCCGCAAGCTTTTGCGCCGCGTTCTTGATCTTTGCCGAGGCGCCGTCGCTTGCGACGTCGTAGTCGAAGTTGGTCGGGAATTTGTCCGCTGGCGTCCGCAACTTGGCGGCCATCGCGGCGCCGAACGAGCGGCCGTCCCAATAGTCGATCCAGCGCACGATCTTGCCGTCCTTGAAATCGATCGCCGCAAGAATGCGAATCTCGCCGCCGAACAATTCCGGAGTATCGGTGAAGGCGACCAGCGCCGAATGGGTGTCGCCGCTGATCCGCGTCGGATAGGACAGGCCGGTCGGCGGCCATTTCGGCATGTACTGCACGAACAGATCGGTCATGCCCTTTTTGCTGTAGAACGGCCAGCCCAAAGTCGCGTCGATATAGGTAAGGTGCGCGTCGGAGAAATGATCGGTCGTCGGCACCGGTTTGTGCGCGCTCTTGGCGGTGAAGTAGGACTTGAAGAACGAGGCCGCTTGCGGCGTCGCGTGCGACGTGTCGACGACGTCCGGGTAAAGCGGATCGGCTTGCAGGCTTGTTGCTGTCAACAATGTTACGGCGGCGGCAAAGATCGATGCAGCATATTTCACGGAATTTCCTCCCTCGGCATCGTTTGAGCTTATCAGCACAGAATATTCCTTATTGTCGGAGGTTGTCCAAAGCCGAGAAGTTGCAGCCGGCAAAAGCGGACACGCCCACGTTCCCGTGCAGGGCTTGCGGTGGGCAAGCGAATTGCGTAACCGAGGCTCACAATGGATGCACCGGCGCACAAGAAATCGAAGCTGATCAACGGATGGGAAGTGGTCATCGGCATGGAGGTCCATGCCCAGGTGACCTCGCAAGCCAAGTTGTTCTCCGGCGCTTCGACCGCGTTCGGCGGCGAACCGAACTCGCACGTATCGCTGGTCGATGCCGCCATGCCCGGCATGCTGCCGGTGATCAACGAGGAATGCGTGCGTCAAGCGGTGCGGACCGGGCTCGGGCTCAAGGCGCGGATCAATAAAAAGTCGGTGTTCGACCGCAAGAATTATTTCTATCCGGATTTGCCGCAGGGCTACCAGATCAGCCAGTACAAATCGCCGATCGTCGGCGAGGGCGAAGTTGTCGTCGACCTGCACGACGGCGAGACCGTGCGCGTCGGTATCGAGCGGCTGCACCTCGAGCAGGACGCCGGCAAGTCGCTGCATGACCAGCACGCCTCGATGTCGCTCGTTGATCTTAATCGCTCCGGCGTCGCCTTGATGGAGATCGTGACCAAGCCCGATTTGCGCTCAGCCGATGAGGCCAAGGCCTTCCTCGCCAAGTTGCGTTCGATGTTACGTTACCTTGGTACCTGCGACGGCGACATGGAGAAGGGGCATTTGCGCGCTGACGTGAATGTTTCCGTGCGCCGCCCGGGCGAAGCTCTCGGCACGCGCTGCGAGATCAAGAACCTCAATTCGATCCGCTTCATCGGTCAGGCGATCGAATACGAGGCGCGCCGCCAGATCGACGTCATCGAGGACGGCGGCGCCATCGAGCAGGAGACGCGGCTCTACGATCCGGACAAGGGCGAGACGCGATCGATGCGCAACAAGGAAGAGGCGCACGACTATCGCTATTTTTCGGATCCAGACCTCCTGCCGCTCGAGCTGACGCAAGTCGAGATCGACGAGCTCAAGGCGAACTTGCCGGAATTGCCGGACGAGAAGCGCGCGCGCTTCGTTCGCGACTGCGGGTTGCCGGTTTACGAAGCGGACATACTCGTCGCCGAACGCGCCACCGCCGACTATTTTGAAGCGGTGGCAAAGGGTCGCGATGCCAAAACGGCGGCCAATTGGGTGATCAACGAATTGTTCGGGCGCCTCAATAAAGAGGGAAGCGACATTGCCGCCTCACCCGTCAGCGAGGCGCAGCTCGGCGCCATTCTCGACCTGATGGCCGCGGGCGCGATTTCGGGAAAGATCGCCAAGGAAGTCTTCGAAATCGTCTGGACTGAAGGCGGTGACCCGCGTGTGATCGTCGAAACGCGCGGAATGAAGCAGGTGACCGACCTTTCGGCGCTTGAAAAGCTGGTCGACGGCATCATCGCGACGAATCCAGACAAAATCGCCGATGCGAAAACCAATCCGAAGGCGATTGGCTGGTTTGTCGGTCAAGTGATGAAAGCTTCAGGCGGCAAAGCCAATCCGCAAGCGGTCAACGATCTGTTGAAGAAGCGCATTGGAAGCTGAGCGCGACGCTCGCTGCGCGCTCGCGCGCGGAAAAATGCTGCGCGATCGTCTCGCAGCGCAAAAATTCGCGCGAAAATCTCCGCTGCGTGCCGTCGGAAGACGTTGAGTGAAGTCGCGAAAAGCGAATCGGTCGGCCCCGATTCGCGCGGTTTTCGCCCGAGTGAGGCCACTAACGCGCCCGCAAACGCCCTTCCACGCAAAATTTTTTCGAGGTGGTGAATCCTCTGCTGCGGCGTCAGAACGACTGCGAAAACGTCCGCGATCGGCGCATGATGCGCGTTTGGTTGGCGGAACATTGCGCAACGAGATGCAGCAGAAATCGGTATTTCATCGGCATTTCTTCAATGCTGCGAATTTTTCGTTGCGCCGGCACGGCGCCGGAGATTTTTGCGCCGCGTGTTTCTCGGGCAATCGCGCGGCGGAAGGTGCAAGCGCGGGGGCGCGGCACTTACACACAAAATTAAGTGGAGTCACTGTTATTTTTTTCCTGCTGTAGTAATCGGAAGGTAGTGCGGATCGATTCGCGACTGCACTGCACCGATGTCGCCATCCACTCAAGCTAGGAGGGCAGCAATGGCGAAGAAGAGAAAGACGAAGGCAGCGGCGAAGAAGACGGCGAAGAAGACCACTCGCCGGAAAAAGAAGAAGTAGACGACGTCGCTATCGGTCTTCGGCTCACAACAAGTCGAAGATCGCGTCACACGGGCCGGCTGTCGTCGAGGGTGAAATGAATGCCCGAGACGGGCCGGCTCAGGTGAACAAGAGGGGGCGTCGGCGAGACAGAGCTTGAGGCTTCACTTCGTACGCATCAGCGCGCGGCAGTGAAGAAGAGGGCTGGGCAATCCAAACCTCTCGCTGGCAGACAGCCAGCGGACCAAAGCCCTAAGTGCTCTCGCCGACGCCCTCGGTCTTAAGTGTGTGAGTCAATCCTCCCAAGGCTACTTTCGGCGTCGCGGAGCCAATCTGCGGCGCCGTTTTGATATACCGGTGCCATGCCACGCACATCGCGCAAGTCAAAGAAGAAGCCCGCTCGCGCCGGCGCGCGACCGGCGCCGCGCCGCCGCAAGCCAATCGAGCTTTATTACTGGCCGACGCCGAATGGCTGGAAAATTTCGATCATGCTCGAAGAGTGCGGGTTGCCTTATCTGGTACGTCCCGTCGATATCTCTAAGGGCGAGCAATTCGCACCGGACTTTCTGGCGATTTCGCCGAACAACCGGATTCCGGCGATCGTTGATCCCGATGGTCCGGACGGTCGGCCGATCTCGGTGTTCGAGTCAGGCGCCATCCTGCAGTATCTCGGCCGCAAGTCCGGCAAATTCTATCCCAGTGTCGAGCGTGTGCGGGTCGCGGTGGAGGAGTGGCTGTTCTGGCAGGTCGGCGGACTGGGCCCGATGGCTGGCCAAGCCAATCACTTTCGCCGATACGCGCCGGAGATGATCACCTACGCAGTCGCGCGCTATACCGACGAGGTGAACCGCCTGTTCGGCGTCATGAACACGCGGCTTGCGACACACGAGTTTTTGGCCGGCCGCTATTCGATCGCCGACATCGCTTGCGTCGGCTGGGTTAAGCTCGCCGATCGGATGGGCCAGGACCTCGCGCTCTTTCCACATCTCAAGCGCTGGTTCGAAACCATCCGCGCGCGACCGGCCGTCAAACGCGCCTTTGCCATCCGCGTCGAGGCAGCCGCCGCGGTCGACATCCACGATCCTAAGGTGCGCGCGGTCCTGTTCGGCCAGCGGGCGCGGTGAAACGCCGCCCTTTGCGGGCGGCCGTCAATGCGACCGCGTCCAGGTCTCCGACTTGCAGAGCACAACCGCCACGCAGCCCTTGAGTACGGCGGTGTTGGCGCCGGTCAAGGTGAACGAACCGGCATAAGTCTGACCATCCCGTGAATTGTAGACTTGGCCGTCCCACTTGTCGGCGCCGTTCGGCTTCATGCTGAGCACGATGGGGATGCCAATAAGCGGCCGCTCGCGCTTGCTGACGTCGGCGTTTTTATTGTCGGTCTTCGGCTTGTTGGTTTCAGGATCGTTCGGCTGCGCTAGCCAGATCAGATTGCCGCACAAGGCCCCGCCACAATTGACAATGCGGATCTTGCCTTTCTTGTCGCCGGCCAACCAGGTGCCGAGCGGATCGCCGGCGAGCGCGGGCGCTATCAACATTGCTCCCAGCGCGATCGCGGAAATAACTGCGGCGGCCGTCGTACGAAGCAATCTCATCATCGCCCTCCCCGGGGGTTCTGCCTGCTAGCGGAGGCGAAAGATAACCCAGGGAACCGCCATTGCAAGCTACTTCCCGCCCTGAGAATCCGCGCAGCGGCGCGGTCGCGCGACGCGCGTTGGCTCAGTGGCTCCGCTGCGTGCTTAACGCCGCGTTTCCGCGTTGCAAACAATCATCGCCGGGGTCGTTCAGCTTTAATTCATCGCGTTGCTTAAACTGCCATTCAAATGTTCTGTTGATGATCAGCGTATCGATCGGCGAATGAGCCGGCGAAATTGTCGCCAGTGGACGGGCGACAGGGGCGTAAGACAGGGGAGTGCACTATGGCTCGTTTTGAAATTCTCGACGGCAACGCAGCGCCGCTCGGCGAGGGACCCGCCGCCAGCGACATGCTGTTTGAGCTTGGCATGATGTATTCGGTTGGCCGCGACGTGCCGGTCGATCTCGTCTCAGCGCACAAATGGTTCAATCTCGCGGTGGCGAAAGGCAACCGCGAAGCGATCCGTCTGCGCCGCGAGATTGCCGACCAGATGTCCGAAGCCGAGATCGCCGCCGCTCAGCGCGCCGCGCGCGACTGGCTGCAGGGAGCAGCGGCCGCAAGGCCGGCGGTCGCAGCATAAGTCTATAAACATTCGGGCGCGCGCCGCTATCTTTGATATCGCGACGCCGGCGGGAGGCAGTGCAACCGCTTGACCGGGGCGCGTCAGCAATGGAAGACGCGCACCAGCGTTTCAGTTGCTGACGCGATGATCGTTATCGCAAGGGCCGCTCGGCAAATGGCATAACTCCCGCTCATCATCGGGATCGCTGTTAAAAAATCCGTCGAGGAAGCCGCCAAAGCCGGTGGCTCCCGCAGAAGCTGCGGGCGCCTGAACCACGGGCGGCGGATAGGGTTAAGTCGTATAGGCGGCGGAAGGTTGAGGCGCATATGTTGGTTGAGGAGTGATCTGAGGCATGTAACCGGGTTGGGCTTGGGGCGTATAGGTCGCCGGAGGAACGATCCGAGGCGCGTAGGCCGGCGGAGGACCGACCACGGTCGGTGGGTCGAGTGAGAGCGGGGCGTCGGAAGGTTGCTGAGCCACAACGAAGCTTTGCCGGGTAGTGTCTGCCGCCACCGCCATCCCGACGACGCCAACCGATATAACCAAAAATGCGGCGACCAAGCCAAGGGTCTGTCGAATGCTCATCTTGGCACCTGCGACTGCGTTCAGACCGATAAAGATAACCGTATCCCCACGCGTGTCGCCCTGCAGGTTGGCGGAGAGGAAGGGATTCGAACCCTTGATACGGCTTTAGACCGTATAACGGTTTAGCAAACCGCCGCCTTCAGCCACTCGGCCACCTCTCCGGATCCGGCTGCTATCACGAACGCCCGAACCCAAAGTTCGCACCAGAATGCGCGGCAAATGTTTGGCGAACTTCGGAATGCAGACACTAGAGCATCGTGCGGACAAGTGGAAGCGGGGTCCGCAAGTTCATGCTTGAGCACCCAATTCAAGACTGGATCGCATCAAGCAACGAGAATTGCTCAACGGCTACTATCTCGGATTCGGATAGGCCGCGGTCGCTGCGTCGCTCGGAGGCGGTAGGGCAGGCCCGGGTAGCTGAGCACCGGCGCCAGCCGGAGCCGCGGCCGAGTCGAAGCCATTCTGCGGCGCTGCCGAGCGTGCCGATGCCGGCGGATCCCGGAACAAGTCGAGAAATTCGACGTAGGAATTCCGCAGCGAAGAGCCCGTCATTCCTTGGCCCGGTTGGGGTGCGGAAGGAGGGGAGGGAGGTGGTGCCGCCGGCGCGGCAGTGGTTGCTGCAGATTGAACTGCAGGGGGTGACCGGTCGCCAGGCGCGGTCGAGGCGTTTGGCGGAGGCGCCAGGGTGTTCTGATAGGTGCTCTGAGAATTGTAGGTGCTCTGAGAGTTGGCCGCAGCAGCGGAGGGTGCGGAGGAGGAGAATGACGAGCACGCTGGAAGCGCCAGCAATAGGCCGGATGACATAATTACAAGCGCGAGCCCGCGTCGTCGCCGTCGATCGATTCGGCGACTCACCACTGGGCGGCAGCTGAGTTGTCCGTGCTCTCCCATTATACAATTATAGCAATGGAGCTGTGCCGGCGTTAAGGCCCGGGCGAAGCGCCAAAGCCGTTAAGCTGTAAACCGCTGGCTTTCCCGTGCATCTGCCCAAGTACCACCCTCGGACATGACTTGGAGGTACGACACTTGGAGGCTACGACGCTGAACGTTGCTTTGCAGAGCGATCATTGTGGTAATAAACGCCGAACGAAGGCGCGCTCGATGGCTTTGACATATTCCGTGTACTTGGCGGCGGCGGCCCGCCGCGGCGGTCTTGCCGCGGCGCTGTTTTGTCTTTCCACGCTGACCGCGCCGGCGGCGCATGCGCAGGGAAACGTGGTTGAACGCGAGGTCAAGGCGGCCTCCGGCCGCGCTGCGCGTGTCGCCGTCTATACCGACATCAAACCGGATTGCACGTCGGGCCCGCTGCCAGCTATTAGGCTCGTCACCCCGCCCGCGCACGGCGCCGTCAACGTCAAGCGTGGGACATTGAAGGCCACTAACTTCAAGCAATGCCTGGCCACGGAGGTGCCGGCCTTCGTCGCGCTCTATCGCGGAGCGGCCGAGTTTAATGGCACCGACGAGTTCGTGCTGGAAATTACCTGGCCGGGCGGCCGTAAAGAGCTCCAACACTTCCGGGTGAGGGTCTTGGCAAATCCCGGTGCCGGCCAGGGGATCTAGAGCCGCCCGAAACGTCCGCCGCGTTCATCGGCCCGCTTCGCTAGTGCGACATGAAGATTGGCAGGGTCATGCGCGTCATGAGGTCGTGGGTAACGCCGCCCAGCATCATTTCCCACAAACGCGGATGGCCGAAAGCGCCGGCGACGATCAAATCGGCCCCCCGCGCGTGCGCTTCGGCCAACAGTTTGTCCGCAATCGCGCCGTGCGGGACGTTGTCTACTCGGATTGGCTCCGCCGCCGCTCCATGGCGCCGCAGATGCTCCACCAACTGCTCCCCAGACGGGCCCCCATGCGGGTCGATGAAGCCGGAGGGGTTGACCATCAGGATCGTGGTCCGCTCGGCCCGCTCGATCAATGGCAAAGCGTCGTTAAGCGATCGCGCCGCAGGCCGGCTTGAGTTCCAAGCGACGACAATATGACGGCCGAGCGTGGCGAACGTTCCTTCGGTGGGCACAAATAGAACCGGGCGTCCGGTCACGAACAAAATTTGCTCGGAGAATGTGTAGCCGATTGAGGCCGGCCCTTGCGGCTCATCGCTGCCGAGAATGCACAGGTCGGCGTAACGCGCATATTGGGGAACCACGTCCGCGGCGACCCCATCGACGCCAAGCAGTTCGGCGCGCAGACCGCGCTGGTTTGCTAACTCGTCGAGTGTCGCTTGGAGCCGCGCGGCAACGGCGTCGATCGAGGCTTCGATATCCTCATCAAGCTGGTGAAGTCCGTCGGCGGAAACCAATCCAAGCTCAGCCGCCTTTCGCCGATCCAATTGGGCACGACTCCACTCCCTCGCATAGAGTGCCGTCAAACGGCCTTCGTTACGGATGGCAAGATCGGCGGCCAACCGCAACCGTATCAGCGAGGCTTCGGTCTGATCGACGTAAACCAGCAGATCCTTCAGCGCCATTGCAAGGCTCGGGGCGATGTGGGGTGTGAGATTTCGCGGTGCGGGCGGTCTCAAGTCCCAATGCGATTTTTGGTATCCGTTAAGGCTTCGTTTCCGGCGCCGCCGCGACATCCTCTCTTCCTGGGTTGCCCGACTGCCCCACATTGCCGCTGTTGGCATTGGACTGTTGACCAGCAATGCGGACCGTATCCCCAGCCGAAAGCGAGTCCGGTGGGCTATTCACCACGCGATCGGTCAGCGTCAGTCCTTTGAGAACTTCGACCTCGGTGCCGAGATTGCGCCCGAGTGTGACCGGCTTAAGCTCGATTTTGTTGTCCGGGTCGATAGTGGCGACTTGCAGCCCGTTTTCGCGGAACAGCAGTGCGCTCGTTGGAATGCGCACGACGTTGGGATTGGTTGGCATCTCGAAATCGACGCGCGCGTAGGCTCCTGGTTGCAGCAGCCCATCTGGATTGGCGGCATGCAGTTCCACGAGCAAAGTCCGCGCGGACAGGTTTATGGAGCTCGACGTGGTAGCGACCGCCGCTTTGAAGGTCTTTTGCGGGTATTGCGGCAGATTCAGATTGGCGGCCAATCCAGACTGAATGCCGGCGGACAATTGTTGCGGTACCTGGACATAAATCCGCATCTTGTGAATGTCGGCCACCCGGAACAGCTCCGGTCCGCTGCCGCCGCCAGTACCGCTGCCGGCATTAATGAGGGCGCCGATGTCGGTTTCGCGGGCGGTTACGACACCATCGAACGGCGCGACGATCCTTTTGAAGCTTTCCAGCGCTTGCAGACGATCGACCTCGCCTTGGTCGGCGGCGACTTCAGCTATTGCCGCGTTGAGGCGCGCGGCGGCGCTATTGTAATCGGCCTGTTTGCTCTCCTGCTCCTGCTCTGAGACGACCCCTTTGGGCGAGTCGCGCCAGCGCTCGAAGGTCGTTTCGGCGAACCGTCTCTCCGCCTCTCTGACTTTGACTGTCGCTTTTGCCGAATTGAGCTTGGCTTGCGCCGCGGCCAGCTGGGCATCGAGATCCGGAGCATCGATCTCGGCCAAAAGGTCGCCCTTCTTAACGTGGGCGCCGTAGTCGAAGTACCAGTCCTTCAGATAGCCGCTGACGCGCGCATAAATCGGCGTCTCATACCACGCCTGGACGGTGCCCGGCAGCGTGAGGCGCTGAACTGCCGCGCCCTGTCGCGGCGCAATGACCGCGACCGTTGGAATGGCTTGCTCTTGCGTCCACTTCTTGACCTCGGCTTCGTGGCTCCGCCGCTCTAGCACGCCCCATACGGCAATGATGACCGCTGCGGCGAAAGCCGCGAGCGCGATACGCCGGAGATTGCGCGGCGTGGACGCCGCGTCATCCCGCTTGGGCCGGTGGTCTTCTGACACCATGGATTCTCGTGGTCAGGCGGTCGCCGGGGGCCGGAGGGCTTCAGGCGGCGCTTGCTGCCGCCGGTCGCTCCGGGAATGCAACGCGGCAAAGACGGTCGGGACGAAGAAAAGCGTCGCCACGGTCGCGACGAGAAGGCCGCCAATCACCGCACGGCCGAGCGGAGCATTCTGCTCTCCACCCTCGCCAAGCGCAAACGCCATCGGCAGCATACCGATAATCATGGCGAGCGCCGTCATCAGCACCGGGCGGAACCGGGTAAAGCCGGCATCGAGTGCCGCACCCGCAGCGTCAAGACCCTGCGCCAAACCTTCACGCGCAAAGCTCACGAGCAGGATGCTGTTTGCAGTCGCGATGCCCATGCACATGATGGCGCCGGTCAGCGCCGGGACCGATAACGTTGTCCCGGTCATGAACAGCATCCACACGATGCCGGCGAGTGCCGCGGGCAAGGCAGTGACAATGATGAAGGGATCGAGCCACGATTGGAAATTGACCACGATCACCAGATAGATAAGGACGATGGCGCCGGCCAGCCCGAAGTAGAGCTGGCTGTAAGCGCTGGTCATGGTGTGAACCTGGCCGCTCAATATCACATACGAACCGCGTGGCACGTTTTTCCGCGTCTGTTGCAGGATGTGCTCGATGTCGCTTGAGACTGCGCCGAGGTCGCGGCTCTGGACTGCGCCGTAGATGTCGATGACCGGCTGCACATTATAGTGAGATACGACGCCGGGGCTCGGCCCCGGCGTGATCCTCGCGAGGCCGCCCAGATATTGCAGTGTTTCCGCACCGGACGAGGTGATCGGCACGTTGGCAAGGTCGGACATCGAGTCAATGCGATATTGCGGCATCTGCGCGACGATCGGATACGAAACGCCGTTCGCGGTATTGAGCCAGAAATTCGGATGCACCTGGGCGCTTCCCGAGAGCGTGACCAAGAGACTGTTGGCAACGTCCCGCTGGGTCAGGCCGACTTCACCCGCGAAGGTTCGATTAACGTCCACGTTGATCTGCGGATAATTGAACACCTGCTGGATACGCAAATCGGCGATGCCGGGAACCAAGCGGATGCGCTTGAGCAGGTCCGTGGCATAGGCGTAGTTGGCCTTCTGATTATTGCCGATGACCCGCACGTCGATCGGGGCCGGTAGGCCGAAATTGAGGATCTGGGAGACGATGTCGGCCGGCAGGAACGCGAACGTGGTGCCTGGGAATTGCTGTGGCAGTCTGGTCCGCAACTGCTTGATGAAGTCGTCGGTCGGAGCGTGACCCTCCTTGAGGCTGATCAAGGCGTCGCCATCCTCGGGCCCGATTGTTCCGGTGTTCTGATAGGCCATGTTGATGCCGGAAAACGGCAGCCCAATGTTGTCGACAATGTTGTCGAGCTGATCGGGTGGGATCGTCTGGCGGACGGTCTGCTCGATAAAGTCGAAGAGGCGCGCCGTTTCTTCGATACGCGTGCCGGCTTGGCCGCGCACATGCATCAGGATCTGTCCGGAATCGACCGACGGAAAGAAGTTTTCGCCGAGGAACGGCCACAGTCCGAATGACAGAAGCACGCAGGCAAGAAAGCCGGCGATGAAAGTCTTTGGGTGCCCAAGCGCGAGCAACAAGAGTGAACGGTAGCGGTCGCGGATGCGCTCAAACCGCTGATCGAATGCCTGCTGGAAGCGCTTGAGCGGGTTGCGCGAGCGTGCCGGTGTCAGGCCATGGTTGGCGGCGCCTTGCTCGCCGCGCATCAGATAGTTAGCCATCGTCGGAACCAGCGTGCGCGACAGGATGAACGAGCCGACGAGAGCAAATACTACCGCCTCGGCCAGCGGCCGGAACAGATAGCCGGCAACGCCGCCGAGCTGGAACATCGGAACGAAGACGATGCACAGGCACAGCAAGGTGACGAAGGCCGGGATGACGATCTGCTGCGCGCCATCGAGGATCGCCGTGTCGATCTCTTTGCCCTGTTCCAGATGATAGTTGATGTTCTCGATCGTAACGGTCCCGTCGTCGACCAGAATGCCGACGGCGAGCGCGAGGCCGCCCAAGGTCATGACATTGACGGTTTCGCCGAGCCAGGACAGCGCGGTCAGTGAGAAAAGTATCGCGAGCGGAATCTCGATGAGAATGATGACCGTCGAGCGCCAGCTGCCGAGAAAGATCAGGATCATGAGGCCGACCAGAGCAGCTGCAAGCGCCGCTTCACGGATAACGCCAATTACGGCCGCTTTGACAAAAATCGACTGATCGCCGACGGCATGAAGATTGAGGCTCGTCGGCAGGCTCTCTTCGACCCGCGGCAGCAGCGATTTGATGCCGTCGATGACGTTCAGCGTCGACGCAGCACCGGCCTTTAGAATAGTCATCAGCACCGCGCGCGATCCGTTGACGCGGACGAGGTTGGTCTGCGGCGGCGAGCCTTGATGCACATAAGCCACGTCGCGGAGGAAGATAACGGTGCCGTTGACCTTCTTCACCGGCAGGTCGTTGATCTTTTCGAGCACGACCGGGCTCGCATTGAGCGCTACGTTCCAGTCGAACTTCCCCACCTTCTCGTCGCCGGCCGGCAAGATGAGGTTCTGCACCGAGATGGTGTTGACGACATCGTCAGCCGAGACGTTGTGGGCCTGCATGGCCTGCTGATTGAGATCGACCTGCACCTGCAGAATTTTGCCGCCATAGGGCGACGGCACTGCGGCGCCGGCGACCGTCGAGAGTTGTGGCCGGATGAAATTCTGGCCGAAATCAAACAGCTGCATCTGCGGCAGCTTTTTGCTCGACAACGCCAGCTGGAGAATCGGCACGCTGGAAGCATTGTAGCTCAGCACATAAGGCGGTGTGATACCCGGCGGCAACAGCTTAAGCACGGTCTGCGAGGCCGCCGTCACCTGCGCCAAGGCAGCGGCAATATCGACGTTTTTCTGGAAAAAGATTTTAACCACGCCGTAGCTATTGAGCGATTGCGACTCGATGTGCTCGATGTTGCCTACCTGGGCGGTCAAGTAGCGTTCGTAAAAATAAATCACGCGACCCGACATGTCGTTAGGCAAGAGTCCCGTGTACGTCCATACGACGCTGACGACCGGAATATTGATGTTGGGAAAGATGTCGATAGGCGTTCGCAGCGCCGCCAGCGCTCCAAAGATCGCGATCACAAATGATAAGACGACGAAGGTATAAGGTCGCCGCAGCGCGATGAGAACGACCCACACGTCAATAATCTCCAGCCCAACGGCAAAAGCCGGCCGGGAATCGGACCCACCCTGTACCCCCGATGAATTTATACGAACCGGGGAACCTGCGTAACCAGCAACGCCGACACAGTTTGGGCAAGTTACATATAATTAATTGGAACTGATCCGCCGGGCGGATCATTATCTGGGCTCGGGTGCGACCCCGGCGGCCTGATCTGCCGATGGTTTTTCAGCACCTTGGGCGCTGGCCAATGAACAAGCTGCGCAGCCTGCCGCCGTTCGTCTGTATTGTGTTGCTGCTGGTCGGAACGCCGATTCGGGCCGCAGAGCGGCCGCAGCTTCTGCCTACCCGGGATGTTGATATCACCTACGACGTGACTCGGCCGCATCAGCCAAAGATTCGGCAACGCGCGCGTTGGCTGGCCAGCGAACATCTGGAGCGCGTCGACGGTCCCGATAAATCGACGACCATTTTCGATCGTGATGCCCACGAGATTACGCTCCTCAACCCTTCGGCACGTACATTCCGCAAGTTGGAGGGCTCGCCGCGGCAGCCGCCGGAACCGGAAGCGGATGCGGACGCGGTGCTCAAGCGCAACGGCGAGTCCGTGGTCGCCGGATTGGCCTGCGTCGACTGGTCATGGACCGAGGAAGATGCGGAAACCCACACCATCTGCACCACACCCGACGGCGTGCTGTTGCGCCTTGTCATCGATGGCAAGACCATCATGCAGGCGCACTCGGTGAGTTACGGCCGCCAGGCCCCGGAGCTGTTTCAGGTACCGTCGAACTATTTGCCGGCACTAGCGCCGGAAGGCAGCACCGGGCTCTGAGTTGAGCCACTCAACCGCGCCGCGGGCAAGGGCGGGCGGCGCGCCTGTTGCCGCAATGTCACAGATAGCGCCGCCCGTAGGTTATCCTCCACCCATCTATTGACAAGGGGTTAACGCCAACTGATGGTATCGTTGTATATTTTTGAATACAGCGGCGGGGCTGTATTTACAGGGCGGGGGTCGTCATGAAGAAACGAGCAAACAATTGCACTGGTGTGCGTCAAACTTGGGCCGGCGGACGTTGTCGGCAAGCGCTAATAGCTGCCGCGTCAGCTTGCGTGGCGGCAGCGGTGCCGCTTGTGGCCAAAGCCGATCCGCTCGATCCGCAAGTAGTAAACTCCTGGATGGCCATGGCGACGGCCACGCAAAGTGCGCAGCCGCACTGGATGACTCCCCTCATTTTGGTCACCCCGCGCCTCGAGCAGGAATTACGCTTTGACTTCTACGACCAGCAAAACGGCACCGGCAGCCAAGGCAACGGCCAACACATCTACAATTACGGCGGCCCGGGCGGCTTCAGGGCCGAGTTCATCCCGACCTACTATACCGAATTAATTTTGGCGGCACCCTCAATCGAGAACGCATGGGGCCCCAAGGGAGTGGGGCAAGGCCCCGGCGATTGGCCGATGTTCCTTGTGAAAGACCGCTTCTTTTCAGCGAACGAGGAGAATGGCAACTATATCCTGAGCGGTTTTTTCCAGATGTCCCAGCCATTGGGTACGCCTGGAAAAATCTCAAACAACGTTTTGGTTGCTCAACCGACGCTGGCGGGTGGTAAGGGTTGGGGCGACTTCGATCTGGAAATGACAATCAGCCAGCAATACCCGGTGGCCGCGGAAGGTCTTGGCGCCACCGGCGCCACTATGCGCAATTTCGGCGATCCGGTTTTGTGGAACACTACCTTTCAATATCATTTTTTGCAGTACTTTTGGCCGGAACTCGAGGTCAACTACGAATACTGGCCTAACGGCGAACATTCAGGCCTGAGCCAGGTATTACTTACGCCGGGTATCGTATTCGGCCGCTTTCCGCTTGGGCCGCCCAGACAAAATCTGATCTTCGGCGTCGGCTATCAGTTCGCGGTGACAGCAAATCCCGTGGTCTACAACAACTTGGTCGCCACCCTTCGCGTCACCTTCTAACGGCTTTTCGATCCTCGCTCGGTTCGGGATCGGGACAAGCCTGAAGTGTTGCCGCCAAGCCGCTGCCTTCTCCTTTGGAGAAAGCGCGGCTTACGGCCGCTTGCACACGCTGTCAAAACCGACCATGCTCGATTGAAGGGGGAATGCCATCCGCAGGCGGAAATAGGCAGGTGTCGCGTCGGCGCCGTGGATGGTTGACGATCGTTGCACTTAGTCGTCGTTGCTTCGGCAGTTGGAGTGCATCCGTCTCGTGCCGGCGCCAGCAATTCCGCGTCCACAAGGAGGCCGCCGCCGAGCGCTCGCAGCGAGTGTGCGAATAGCGGCGACAAGCGGCGTGGCCTGTGTCGTTTTGGCTTCGTGCGCCGTTGGGCCCGATTATCTGCCTCCGCAAGCGCCGATGCCGG
The DNA here is from genome assembly GCA_963844545.1 of uncultured Alphaproteobacteria bacterium. Lineage (GTDB taxonomy): Bacteria > Pseudomonadota > Alphaproteobacteria > Rhizobiales > Xanthobacteraceae > BOG-931. The sequence continues at coordinate 93,420 of CAWJOX010000011.1, forward strand.
CTGGATTCGCGGCGGCCGAGGCCAAAGCCCAACGCGCGGCCGCCGATCATCGTGTCGCCGATACTACGAAATGGTGGCGCGCGCTGCATGATCGGGAACTCGATTCACTGATCGATCGCGCCATCGCCGCGAGCCCGACGCTCGAAGTTGCACTGGATCGTCTGCAGCAGGCACGTGCGCAGGAGTTCGCGATCGTTGGCTCGGCATTGCCGATGTTAGGCGCCAGCGAAGGAGGCGGCATAGGCTCGGGAAGCGACTTGGGCCGCGGACGCGCCTCTCAAACGCTCGTTTCCGCTGAGAACGGTGCAGGTATGAGCCAGATCACCAATCTCGTCGGCTTCGACGCTGCGTGGGAAATAGACGTATTCGGAAAATTTCGCCGTGCGATCGAGGCGGCGCAATACGACGTCGAAGCAGCCATTGCGGCGCGGAACGTGGTTCTGATTTCCCTCGTCGCAGACGTAACCCGCGCCTATCTCGATTTGCGCGCCTTGCAAATGCGGCTTGCGGTCTTGCGCAAGAATATCGACGTTGCGCAGAAGTACGTCGATTTCGTGCAGGAGCGTTTCAATCGCGGCATCACCAACGAGTTGGACGTGACGCTGGCGCAGCGCGAACTGGCGCGATTGCAGGCGCAGGTCGCACCCCTGATCTCGCAAATCAACGCCGGGCGCTACGTGATCGCCGTGCTGATCGGAGAATTTCCGGAGAACCTCGGCAAGGAGCTGACAAGGCCCGGATTGCTTCCGGCGTTACCCGGGCGCATTCGCCCCGGCCTGCCGATCGACCTCCTGCGGCACCGCCCCGACATTGCCGAGGCCGAACGGCAATTGGCCAGCGCTAACGCATTAATCGGCGTTGCAACCGCGGATCTATTTCCCCAGGTGGCGGTGACCGCCGCCGCCGGAAATCAGCAAGGGCTCGGCGGCATTCCCATCAACCCGATATGGGCGGTAGGGCCGGCGGTAGCGGCGCCGTTGTTGGATTTTGGCCGGCTCGATGCGTACGTCGAAAAGGCCGACTTTCGCACCCGGGAAATGTTGTTCAACTACAAACAAACGGTGCTCAACGCCGTACGCGAGGTGGACAGCGCGGTCGGCGCCTATACGGCGCAGCAGGATCGGTTGCGTCACTTAGCTGATGCTGTGGCAGCGGCGAAGCGCGCGGTGGCGCTGGCGACCGAGCGGTTCGATCGGGGATTGATCGACTCTCTCAACGTGATCGACGCGGAGCGTCAGGAATATGCGATTGAGGAAGAGTACGTCCTCGCACAGCAAAGTGCCGCCGAACAACTCGTAACGCTCTACAAATCGCTCGGCAGCGGCTGGGAGGATTATCAAATCTTCCCGCCGATCCCGCCGCCGCTTCCGGCTATCGTTGCTGCGTTCCGAAGCCTCTTGGCACCGAACGCCGCGCCTTAGGCGATGCTACCAGAGGGCGAAGGGGGTGTCCTGCGGTGCGCGGCGATTACAAATCGTTCCGGCCAGTGTTGCATTTGTAGCACAGATGCGGCGATTCCACGATAACTCCCGACTAAACGATGGCACTGGAACCGGCTGTCATGGGAGCGTCATGCGCGAAAAATAGACCATGAGGGGGTTAGTCGTTTCTTAATTTTCAAACACTCGCAGAAGGTGGAGGGGGTAATGGTTGTCAAACGAAGAGCGGCCAGTGTGAAAAGCTTGGGTTTGTCGGCCGCCTTGTCTACGGCGATGCTAATTGCGGCTGGCATCGCTGGCGCAACGAATGCGTGGGCTGATCCGCCGCCAGCGACGCCCGCGGTGTGCAACAGCTTGCCGGGCTTTTTCCTGACCGACTGTCAGCTGATCTCGTACGGGGTGCGGTTCTACGGCACGGTGGACCTGGGTGGCACTTATCAGACCCATGGCTCGCCGTTTGATAAGAACTTCCCGACCGGGGCCAGTTACCTTACGGGTGCCGGTGGGACGGGTGCGACGAACCGGACAGCCGGATTTGGTCTTGGTCCCAACGCCATGAGCCAGTCGAACGTCGGCGTCAGCATCAAGGAACCGATTGCGCCGGGCGGCTGGTCGTTTGTTTCCCAGAACGAGCTTGCGTTCGACCCGTATTCGCTCCTCTTGGCCAACGCGCCGCAGGCCATGCAAAACGGCATCGGCGTAGCGCAGAATCAGCAGGCCCAACCGTACGAACTCGAGCCGGTGGGGGTGGCTGGCGGCGACGAATGTCGTCGGCGTGAGCCAGCCAGTTGCTGGCACGCTGCTCTTCGGCCGGCAGAACTCGCTCGATAATGACTCAGTCGGCCGCTACGATGCTTTTTCCGGCGCGTATGCCTTCGCGATGATCGGCTATTCGGGCAAGATGGGCGGCGGCGGCGGCACCGAGGAAGCGCGCTGGACCACCGCGATCAAGTATCGCGTCAATGTGGGCGACTTCCGGTTTGCCGTTGAGGGGCAGCCGATAATGGGGAGCAACGGCGGCTATAACGCCTATAATCCCAATAACGGCGCGGTCGCTGGCGAAATCGGCTGGGACAAGCATTTGGGGCCCGGGGTGCTCTCGTTGAATGGCATCGCCACTTTTGAGCGAGACGCGGTTAATATTGGGGCAACCTACCCGGGGCAAACTGTCAACGCCGATGGCACGCCGACATCTTTCCCCAGTGGCTTCTTCGCTGGCTGTAAGGTCTGCAGCGGCCTCAAGGCGACGCTCTCCAACAACACCAGCTTCACCGCGGAGGCCAAATACAGCTTTGGTTCGTGGGGGCCCGAGCAGCCGATCGTAAGCAAAGCACCGCCTCCGCCGCCGCCGCCGGTTTTCCCGCTCACGCTGTATGGCGGGTACGAGTGGATCCAGTTCGCGAATCCAAGCGATAAGCAGACCTCGTTCAATAACGATGGCTTCACGTTCAATCTCCCCACCTCTGGCTCGTTAAGCGCTAACGGCACGACGATCGCCAGCGCCAATTTCGGCAGCGCATGCGGGTCGGGTACCGGCTGCAACGACGAAATCTTCCAGTTCGCGTGGGTCGGCGCCAAATACGGCCTCACCAGAGATCTGGATCTCATCGCCGCCAACTATCTCGAATGGCAAAACACGTATGTTAACGGGGTCGCCGCATGTCACAGTCTCTCGACAGCGGGTAGCAACTCGAAGTGCCAAGGCTACATGGACGCAGCCTCAGTGGCTCTCGACTGGCGGTTCCTGCCGAAATGGGATGCCTATATCGGCGTAATGTATTCGGTTGCGCAGGGCGGCGTCGCCAACGGCGACATTCAAAACAACAACCTTGCCACCACCGGCGGCGTCCGCTTCCGGTTCTAAACCCGCATACCCAAGCCTACGAATTTTGACGCCGCCGGCTTGGCCGGCGGCGCTTTCGTCTTAGGCGGTCGTTGTAGATCGGGCGGAAAGTGCCGAGTCGTCAACAATGCCCGCCACGGATGAGCCATATTTGCAACACTGAGGGAGAAAGAGTCCTCAGTCGAAAAAATGCAATGTATAGAATGGCTTGGCTCTTCACTTCATTTGCTTGTGGAATCGACCGGGCATTCACGTGAGTGTAGGATGCAAAGGGGCGAGGCGGATGGAATCACGGGCGCGTGCTTATGGGCACTTGGTCCGAGCCCTTATGACTCGTCGGCAATCTGATCGGCCGCGAGCGAGGTGAATGCTGGTGCTGGTCAACAGAGCTTGCACGTTTTTGCTCGTTGCCTTCGTCGGTGCTTGCTTGGTGCAAGCCGCCGGTGCGACGGAATTGAATAAGGCGGATCTGGACAATTTTCCGATGACGCCACCTCAGCCGCAAAAGCCGGAATGGGCGGGTTTTTATCTTAGAAACAATTCCGCAAGCAGCGCCGCCGGCGCCTCGTGGACGCTGCCGGGCCCCTCAAACGGATTTTCGGCGACGTCGGCTTCGTCGGTCAACGAAACGTTTGGCTACAATTTTCAATCCGGAAATTTCGTCTTCGGCCTGGAAGGCTCCATGGCCGCGGCGAATTTCGACGGCCGGTTCACGAGCCCATATCTTCCCGCGATCGGCGCGTGGACGCCCAATATGAATTGGCTTGGGACGGTCACCGGTCGTGTCGGCTATTCGTTTGGCCAATGGCTGCCGTATGTCAAAGGCGGCTTTGCCGCCGCTGACGTCGCGTCACCGGCGCAGGCTGCTCAGATCGGCGGCTTCACCCAAGGCAATCAACTTGGCGGTTGGACCGCCGGTGTCGGTCTCGAATACCAGATAACCCCGAAGTGGTCGTTGGGGCTTGAATATCTCTACACCGATCTCGGCAACGGCGCTCCGAACGCAGCCGGCACGGCGATTACCGGCTCGCCTGAAATGTATTCCACCGCGCTAAAGAGCCAGAGCTTCTTGGGCCGGCTGAATTTCAAACCTGGCTGGTAACTCGCGCGTTCAGTTAAGCTGCGGGGTTCGCCGCTGGGGCGTCTCGCCGCGCTCGTTCACAAGTCTCTACGAAACTGACAATCCGGCGCACGAGGTCACCTTCGAGCAGCGGCGCATGACCCTGGTCCGCGACTTCGATCAGATCCATTTGCGTCCGCCGCGCGCGCATGCCCGCCACCGTCGCTGCCGAAAGTATGTCGGAGTTGGCGCCGCGGATCACCAACATCGGTACGTCGCCGAGCGCGTCGAATTCGTGCCACAGCGAAGGCATCGGAAGTTCGATGTCGATGCCGGCGAGAGCGCGCGCGATTCCCATGTCGTAGGCAGGTTTAAGTGCGCCGTGCTTGAGGTGCCAGGTCCGTCGCGCGCCGGCGAGCCATTGCTCCGGCGTCAAGTTCGGAAATTGCACGCTCATCAGGCGGCGAAGAATCTCGGCGCCTTCTTCGTAGCTGCGCGGGTGCGGTAATTTGCCGAGGTAGCCGCGAAGCCGCGCGACGCCTTTGGGTTCGGTCACCGGACCAACATCGTGCAGCACAACGCCGCAGATCGCGGTCGGATGCACAGTGGCGAGCATCATGGTGAGAACGCCGCCGCGCGAGCTTCCGACAAAGATTGCCGGGCCGACGCCGAGCGCGATCAGAACACTGACGATGTCGGCGAGCTCTACCGTGCAATTGTAGTTAGAATGATCGGCGTCGTGTTCGGAATGGCCGCGACCGCGCAAATCGATTGCAATCACGTGCCGCTCCGGCGGACCCGCCGCCATCGTCGGCGCAAGCTCGTCGAAATCGGCGGCGGTCCGGGCGAGGCCCGGCAGGCAAACCACTGACAATCCCGAAGCCGAGCGCGTGCCATATTCGCGCACGTGAATCCGTAGCCCATCGTTCGCCGTGACGAAGAGGCTTTTGCCGTGATCGTGCGCGCCGTGACCCGGGTCCGGCACCAGATGAGGGGAGGGCTTGTTCATCGCCTGTCCCAGTCGCCCACTTGAAGCTCTCCCCAGTCGAGAGAGGTCATAAAAGCGACATTAACTGCGGCTTGGGCGAAGGCAACTGCTAAATGTGGCGGAGGCGATAAATCAGCGCAGTCAGCCGCCGCGCCGCATGTCCGCGTCAATGAGCAGCCGCGAATTGTTGCCCAGCCGCACCCGATAAATCTGCATGTTCTCCATCACCCGCTGGACGTAATTGCGCGTCTCAGCGAGCGGGATGCGTTCAACCCAATCGATCGGATCCACCTTTGGATCGCGGGGATCGCCATATTTTGTGATCCACTCCCGGGCCCGGCCCGGTCCGGCGTTATAGGCAACAAAGGCAAGGATGTAGGAGCCGCGCCACGAGGCAATATCGTTGCCGAGTTCCGCGGTCCCCAACTGGGCATTATACGGAACGTCGACCAGCAGCCGGTGCTGATTGAAGGCGACGTTGAAACGCTTGGCGGTGTCTCGCCCGGCCGCCGGCGTGACTTGCATGAGACCGAGTGCATTGGCGCTGGAAATCACTCTGGGATTAAAGGCGCTTTCCTGGCGCACTATGGAATAGACCACGCAGCGCTCTACTTGCGGGCCGATCTGCTGGTAGTCCGGCACGCCGAAATCGGGAAATGCGAAATGCTCCAGGGGCAGACCGTGGCCGAGCGCGATCTTGCCGATGAGCAGCGCGGCCCGCGCATCGTTGTGCCGCGCGGCGACTTCGCCGACCGCGGCCAGTGCCTGGACGTTCGTTGCCTTGTCGGCGAATTCCGCGGCCATGATCGCGGCAAGGTCGCGCTCATCGAGCGCATAGAGGATCTCAAACGCACGAATCACTTCGAGGTGGCGGTGATCGGCCGACAGCTCAGGCGGATTGCGCAGCGTCACCTCGCCGATGCCAAGCCGCGCGCGCGCCAGCTGGCCGTAATAGGCGGTCGAATATCGCGCCGCGACTTCGTAGTAGGAGCGAGCTTCCTGCCCGCGGCCCAGCGCCTCGGCGGCGCGGCCCTGCCAGTAAAACGAGCGGGCTATCGTGATCGGGTTGGCGCTGCCCTCGGCCACCCGGGCAAAATGCGCAAGCGCGACCGCCGGCTCGCGCAGGAAACGCAGCGCGATCCACCCGGCGGTAAATTGCTGCTCGGCGCGATGATTCTCGGTGCCCGGCGTTGCCGCGCCGTTTGCCACCTCGTACGCCGATCGTGCATCGCCCAGGTCGAGCAGCTTGCGCGCGAGCGCCCGGCGTTCGAGCCACCATTGGTCGACATCGCCGATTTTTTCCGGATCATGCGGCGCCCCCAGCATCAGCTGGGTCGCCTCTGCGATCCGGTCGGAGCGGCGCAGCCATTGGATCCGGCTGAAGATCAAGCCGACATCGCGCCGCGCTGCCGCCGGCATCTCTTCAAACAGCGCCTTGGCCCTGGAAGATTTGGCGATGACCGCGGAGCGTGCCCTGGCGATGGCAAGTTCGACGCCGCCCAGTTGGCTAGCCGCTCGCAGGCCGGCTTCCTCGTCCTCGACGTCGAAGCGCGCATCCATGCGGGCCTTGTCGTCGGCCGGGGTGATGAGGCCGGCGAACGTCTGCCGCGCCTGCGTCTCGGCTTCGGCAGAGAATGCGTCCTTGCGCCACGCTGTGCTGATGAGCGCCTGTGCGCCGGTGCGATCGCCGGCCGAAAGAAGAGCACGCGCCAGCGCGAAGCGGCCCTTGGCGGTGTGTGGCGGCTCGTTGGCAAAAAAGCCGATAACCGTGCGCGGATCCGGCGGCTCCTGCCACAGCGCCGCCTCGGCGCGGCGGCGCAAAAACAAAATGCCCGGCCAGCTCGGATTGGCGGAGATGAAAGCCGCATAGCGGGGAAAGTTAAGGTCAGCGTCGTCACTGCGCAGGATGACCCATTCAACCAGCTTGCGGGCGACCGGATCGTAAATTCTACCTTCGACATCGGTCGCCTCCTCGGGACGGCCCTTTTGCGCCAGCTCGATCGCCTGTTTGACGGCAGCGAGATCGAGGGGCGAGGTCGTTGAGGTGGTTGCCGCCGCAAGCGGCGGACCTGGTCGCAGCGCCGGAGGTGCGATGTGAGGAGCAGGAATAGAGAGAGCGGCGAAGGAATTTCTGGAAGCCCCAGCATCGCTGCGGCGCCGCAGCACGCCCGACGAAGGAATCGAGGTCGTCGTCGAAACGTCCGGCGCGAGCGCCATCGGGGCGGTTGCAACGGCGGCCGGCACGACGCGCGCTGCGACCTTGGCGCTACGCGGTCCGGCGGCTTCAGGCCGAGGCCGCGGTAACGGAATGGCGCCGGTCAGCGGGCGAGCGCTCGAACTCACCGACGAGGAGAGCGCCAGCGGTAAATGCGACAATGAGCCGAATAGCCTTCACCGGCACGATTCCTTCCGCCGCAGCGCGCACCTCGGCACTCGCAAAAAGTCTTCTGCCGCAGGATTAAAAAAACTCCTAAAACTCCGCAACCAACCGTGAAAATCCACGAATTCGCGGCAAAAGCGGGGCCCAAGCACTTAGCAAGCACTTAGTATGTAATGTTCCTACACACGTTTACGACACGACTGCTGTGGGCGGGCGGGTGCCGGCAAGAGGGGCTTTAAAGGAACTCCGCGACCCGATATCTATCATATTGGACGGCACCGCCACCGCCAGCGGCACTGCTTTCCGACCGGGGTAGTCATCAGGAACCGTATCATGGCCGCCAAGACGAGCTTCCGAGGCTCATTCACTGCGCTTGTCACGCCGTTCAACAATGGTTCGGTGGACGAGAAAGCCTTCCGTGGGCTGGTCGATTGGCAGATCGCCGAGGGCACGAAGGGGCTCGTCCCGGTCGGCACGACCGGCGAAAGCCCGACACTGTCCCACGAAGAGCACAACAAAGTTGTCGAATGGTGCGTTAAGCAGGCCAAAGGCCGGGTGCCGGTGGTTGCCGGGGCCGGCTCCAATTCGACCAAAGAAGCGATCGCATTGGCGCAACATGCCGAAGGGGCTGGTGCGGACGCTGTTCTGGTGGTCACGCCTTACTACAACAAGCCAACTCAGGAGGGGCTTTATCAGCACTTCAAGGCGATCAACGATGCGATCGATATTCCGATCATCATTTACAACATTCCGCCGCGCTCGGTGATCGACATGTCGGTCGATACCATGAAGCGTCTGTTCGAGCTGAAGAATATCGCCGGCGTCAAGGATGCGACCGCAAACCTTGTTCGCGTCTCGCAACAGCGTGAGGCGATGGGCCCCGAATTCAATCAGCTGTCCGGCGAGGACGCGACAGCGCTCGGCTTCAATGCGCATGGCGGTCATGGCTGTATCTCGGTCACCTCGAACGTAGCGCCGCGGCTGTGCGCCGAGTTTCAGGCGTCGTGCCTCAAGGGCGACTATGCCGGCGCATTGAAGATTCAGGACAAGCTGATGCCCCTGCACATGGCCCTGTTCGTCGAAACCAGCCCGGCGCCGGTCAAATATGCGCTGTCGCTGATCGGTAAATGCGCCGAGACCGTGCGCCTGCCGATGGTGCCGGTAGCCGAGAAGACGCGGGCAACGGTGCGCGAGGCCATGGTGCATGCGGGGCTGATCAACTGACGGCGATTTCCACGGGTTGCTTGCAGTTATTCTCTGCTCTTTCCGGCTCTAACGCGAAGCCGGCGAAGGCGCCGGGTCTCAGCGGACGAGACGAACAAACCGTTGGATTGAGGATAGGAGGGCCCGATGCTTGAAGAATTCAAGAAATTCGCTATGCGCGGCAACGTCATTGATCTCGCGGTCGGCGTGATCATCGGCGCGGCTTTTGGTGCGATCGTCAATTCGCTGGTCAATGACATCGTCATGCCGCTGATCGGTGCAGCCACTGGCGGGCTCGACTTCTCCAACTATTTCGTTCCGCTTTCCTCGAAAGTGACCGCGGTGTCTCTGGCGGACGCGAGAAAACAAGGTGCTGTATTTGCTTGGGGTAATTTTTTGACCATCGTGCTTAACTTCATCATTATCGCCTTCGCGTTGTTCCTGGCGATCAAGGGCATCAACCGTCTGAAAGCGGCGGAACCGGAACCGGCGCCGGCGGCCCCGTCGAAGGAAGTGCTGTTGCTGACCGAAATCCGCGACGCGCTGAAGAGCCGTTAACGCGGGACCGCGGCATGGCGGCAAAAGCTGAGAAGAAGCTGCGAGTTGTCGCCGACAATCGCAAAGCGCGCTTCAACTACTTTATCGACGAAACCATGGAAGCTGGCGTGGCGCTGACCGGCACCGAGGTGAAGTCGCTGCGCCAGGGCAAGGCGACGATCGCGGAATCTTACGCCGACTCCCGCGGCGGCGAGATTTGGCTGATCAACTCGAACATTCCCGAATATCTGCAGGCGAACCGCTTCAACCACGCGCCGAAGCGCCCGCGTAAGCTTTTGCTGCACCGCCGGCAGATCAACAGGCTTATCGGCGCGGTCGAGCGCGAGGGCATGACGCTGGTCCCGCTCAAGCTCTATTTTAACGAAAAGGGCCGTGCCAAAATCGAGCTTGCTTTGGCGCGCGGCAAAAAGCTTTACGACAAGCGCGACACCGAGAAGAAGCGCTCGTGGGAGCGCGAGCGCGGACGGTTGTTGCGGCAAAAGGGCTAAGCACAATGGTTCCGGTAACGCTCGACCATTGCGTCATTCACGTCACCGACTGGGAGCGCTCAAACGCTTTCTACACGAAGGTGTTGGGTGCCGAGCTGATCACACGGCAGGTCGGTTACGCCTACCGCTTCGGCGACCGTCAGCTCAACGTCCACGGGCCGGGCGTCGCGCCGGCTGAGGTCGCGCGGCTTCCGGTGGCGCCGGGTAATAGCGATTTGTGCTTCGAGTGGCGCGGCCCGATCGCCGATGCGATAAAGCATCTCGAGCGCTGCAGCATCGCCATTGAAGCCGGGCCGATGCAGCGGTTCGGCGCCAAGGGCGCTGGTACTAGCGTCTACTTTCGCGATCCCGACGGCTCGCTGATGGAGTTCATGTCTTACGTCGAGGCGCGACAGATGAGAGAAGCACCCGGCAAGCACGATCCGACCTTTTTGCCCTCCGACATTCCGGTGCCGCAGGACGACGGCGGCGCGCGTCATCTCACCGGCATGAAACTGCCCGATCTGCCGCTGCCGGCGACCCGCGGCGGAGCCTTCAATCTGGCGATCATCGCCGGCCGTACTGTCCTCTACATTTATCCTCGCACCGGCGTGCCTGGGGTCGAACTGCCGCCGGGATGGGACGACATCCCGGGCGCGCGCGGCTGCACACCGCAATCCTGCGGTTTCCGCGACCATTTTGCCGAACTCAAAGACCTCGGCGTCGATCACGTCTTCGGCCTGTCAACGCAAGATACCGACTATCAGCGCGAGGCCGCCGAGCGGCTGCATCTGCCGTTCCCGATCCTGTCCGATGCGGAGCTGAAATTTACCGAGGCGTTGAAGTTGCCGACCTTCTCGACCTCCGGCATGACGCTGTTGAAGCGCATGGCGCTCGTCGTCGATGACGGCGTCATCAGCAAGGTGTTTTATCCGGTGTTCCCGCCCGACAAGAACGCCGCCGAAATCGTCGCGTGGCTGCGCAAGGGCAAGTGATCCCTTCAACGAAATATCGGGCTGGCGGCGAAATAGCGCGCCATGAAGTCGTTGAAGGCTTTGAGCTTGGCGGAAAGCTGGCGGCTCACTGGGTAGACGGCATAGATCGTTGCCTCGGGCAGTTTGTAGCTCGGCAGCACTGGGACAAGATTCCCGATTTGAAGATCGTCGCGAAAAAAGTCGATGGGACCATAGGCGATGCCGAGGCCGCGTATCACCGCGGCTCGCATGACGTGACGGTGACTGGTAATGATCGGGCCGCTCACTTTCACCACCCGTTCGCCGTCGGCGCCGGTGAGATGCCATTCGTCGGGTACGGCAACGTAGCTGTAGCTGAGACAATCGTGCGCTGCGAGATCCTCGGCTGTTTCGGGCGTGCCGCGCCGTTCCAGATATTCCGGCGCGGCGCATAGCACGCGGCGCGAAGTGTTGAGCTTGCGCACCACTAGGCTGGTGGAGGTCCCGCGGGGCATGTCGACGCTGATGGCGACATCGTAGCCGCCTTCGATCGGATCGGTGAGATGATCGTTGAGCGTGAGATTGATCCGCAGCCGCGGATGAACAACGAGAAAATCGGTGATCGCGGTGCCGAGTTCGGCGAGGCCGAAATTGGTTGGCGCGATGACGCGCAGTTCGCCGCGCGGCTCGTTATGCAGCTCGCTTGCCGCGTGTTCGGCTTCTTCAAGATTGGCAAGGATCCGCCGGCATTGTTCATAGAAGGTGCGCCCAGCGGCGGTCGCGCTCACGCGCCGCGTCGTGCGATCGAGAAGCCGAGCGCCGAGGCGTTCCTCAAGCTGGAGCACATGTTTGCTTGCTGCCGCGCGGGACAGGCCAAGCCGTTCGGCCGCTCCGGTAAACCCACCGGCCTCGACGACGGCGACGAAAACTTTAGCGTTTTCAAAGCGATCCATCCGATCAAGAATAGATTGTCAACGACGAGTTGACAATCTATTTCGCGACTTGGGATTTTCAAACCCGACGGAGCGCGTAATGTCCGCTCGTTGTAATGCGGGAAAGCCGCAGGCGACCAAACGGAGGAAATAATGTCGAAATTTATCGTTGCTCCGCATTTCCGTCTCCAGGAATGGGTCGCCGAGGAGAAGGGCTACTTCACAGCCGAAGGTCTCGATTACGAATTCCGCGAGACCATGAATTCAAGTTCCGCCAACAGCCATCACCTCGGCAACAAGGTCGGCGCCTACCAGACCTTCGAAGCCGGGCGCAGCTGCAATGTCAGCGGCGCCTGTCATTGGACCGTAAATGTCGCCGCCTCCAACGGCCACGGCAAGCTCTACGCCGATTGCTATTCGGTTTCGCCATGCGGCGTGTTCGTGCCGCCGAACTCGCCGGTCAAGACGCCGGCGGATCTCGCCGGCGTCCCGATCTCGGTCGGCTATCAATCGGGCAGTCACTACGCCACTATCCAGGGACTTGAGCAGTATCTGAAGCCGGATCAGATCAAGTTGTCGTTCGCTGACGGGATGCTGTTCAGCCGCATGGAAAAACTGATCGACGGCGAAGTGCCGGCGGCTTCGCTGTTCAGCGGTCCTTATTATTTCGCGGAGCAGCTCGGCTTCCGCAAAATCATCGACACGACGTTCATGATCGCGGCGATGGTCACCGGCACCCCGGACCCGGAGGATGTCCGCAAATATTTTCGCGCGCTGCGCCGCGCGCAACGCGACATCGATCTGCGGCCGGAGCTTTACACGCACTATTACAAGAAGGAGTTTCCGGTGCGTTTCCATCAGCAGATAGATACGCGGCGCTGGGGGCCGGGCGAGCGCTTGGTTTTCGAGCCCTATTCCAAACAGACTTTTGAGGAATCATTTGAATGGATCGAGCGGCACGGCATTTTCCCGCCCGGCGAAATGGGCAGCGGCAAATACGAAACCTCGATCTTCGCTTAGATTGGTAAGTCGTCCGCTCGCACGCTAGTCGGCGTCGAGATGTTTGCGTACCTGAGCGAAGACGTTGCGAAACATTTCCGGCGTTAGCACTTTGGTCGAGGTGTTGTAGCGCGAGCAATGATAGCTGTCGAACAAGGTGATCCCGCCGATTTGGTGTGTGCCGCCATGGGTGAAAGGATAATGGCGCCGCTTGGCGTTTTGCGCGGCGATGAAGGTCTCGTGCGCAATGCGGCCAAGGGTGACAATGGCGTGAAGCTTGGTCATTTCTTTGATGGTCGCCGTCAGGAAATCTCGACACGTGGTGATTTCTGCCGGCGTCGGTTTGTTCTCCGGCGGCACGCAGCGAACGGCGTTGGTGATGCGGCAATCGATCAGCGTCAGGGCGTCGTCGGGGCGGGCCTCGTAGGTTCCTTGGGCGAAGCCGAATTCCGTCAGCGTGGCATAAAGCAGGTCGCCTGCGTAGTCGCCGGTGAACGGCCGTCCGGTTCTGTTGGCGCCGCGCAACCCTGGCGCCAGGCCGACGATCAACAGGCGCGCGTCGATTGGGCCAAACGATGGTACTGGCGCATTGAACCACTCCGGCTCGGCGTTGCGCCACGCCGTCCGAAACGCGACCAGGCGCGGACAGCGCGGACAATCGTGGCCGGGTTTGCCGCTCGCAGGCGCCATCGCGGCCGTCGGCTTGGCCTAATCTTCGTCGAATTCGTCTTCGACTTCGACTTCGGTGCGCGCCACGCCGGTACTGCGCTGAAGGAATTGCGGAGTATGGCGCGGCTCACGCAGTTCCCGCCCTTCGCGTGGCTCGCGCGCCGGGCGTTCCGTCGGATCGCGGCCAATCTTATTCTGCAGCTCGAGGATGTCGACGAACTGGTCAGCCTGGCGGCGCAGCTCATCGGCTACCATCGGCGGTTGGGTCGAGATCGTCGATACGACCACAACACGGACACCGCGCCGCTGCACGGCCTCAACCAGCCTGGTGAAGTCGCCGTCGCCGGAAAACAGCACCATCTGGTCGATGTGCGGCGCCAGTTCCATGGCATCGACTGCAAGCTCGATGTCCATGTTGCCTTTCACCTTGCGTCGGCCGGTCTGGTCGACAAATTCCTTCGTCGCCTTGGTGACGACAGTGTAGCCGTTATAGTCGAGCCAATCGATCAGCGGCCGGATCGACGAATACTCCTGATCCTCGATCACTGCGGTGTAGTAAAACGCCCGCATCAAATAACCGCGCGACTGGAACTCGCGCAGCAGCCGCTTGTAGTCGATGTCAAAGCCAAGTGATTTGGCGGTGGCGTACAGGTTGGCGCCGTCAATGAACAGGGCGATTTTTTCGATCTGGGCAGACATTGGTATATCTCTCGATGCGTCACTCGTGATGAAACCCGACTAGCCGCAATGGATTCGACAGTTCCGGAGTTTCTTTAAAACTGGTTTAGCGCCACCGGGAACGTTGTTTAAGTACGCGGGCACGATGGCAAAAGCACGATACTGTCCCGCTTTATGGCCTACTGGATTTTTGTGCAAGCGCCGGTGCCGGCACTGCGGCAGGCCGCCGCGGACGCATATAAGGACAATCACCATCACGCGACAGCGTTCCGGGAAATTTGGGTAACAGAGCAGCGGCAGAACGCAAGTTAAAAGGCCCAGGCGCGGGAACCATGCCGCTGAAATGCCCTTGCACTCGGCCGCCCCAAACGATACCTAACGCCCGGGCAGGGAACCCGATCCCGCCGAATCCTCTCCAGGAGCTGCGACTATGGCCCGTGTCACCGTCGAAGATTGCATCGACAAGGTGGAAAACCGCTTCGATCTCGTTTTGCTCGCGAGCCACCGCGCACGCATGATCTCGTCTGGCGGACAGATCACGGTCGAGCGCGATAATGACAAGAACCCGGTCGTAGCGCTCCGTGAAATCGCTGAAACGGCGGTGTCGCCCGAAGACCTCAAAGAGGAACTGGTCCACTCGCTGCAGAAATACGTCGAAGTCGATGAGCCCGAGCCTGAGGGCATTCCGCTGATCGGCGCGCCTGGTACCGGTGTCGATGCCGACGACACCGAGGTGACCACGGACCGCATGAGCGAAGAGGAATTGCTCAAGGGCCTTGAAGGCTTGACGCCGCCCGAAAGCCAGCCGGAGCCCGACACCGACGTCGACGCTGCCGACGAGGACCTGTAGGCTTCGCTTTTCGCCCGCCCGGAACGACGTCGAAGACTACTTGACCGCGGCCGCGAACATCTCGGCCACATAATCCCAATGACCAGTGATCGGCGAACGCCTTGAGATAATCGGGGCGCCGGTCACGGTTGTCGATGTAGTAGGAATGGTCCCAGACATCGCAGCCCAAGATCGGCGTCGCGCCTGATCCGAGATTGGCGACGATCTGCCTTTCAAGTTCGTTCGCCATGCGATCGCCGCCGACTTGCGGCTTCATCCAGTTCCAGAAATGAATGTGCTTGTAGTGCCGCCCGGCATTGTTAAGGGCGGCCGGATGTGGCGCCGCCGACCGGGTCTCGGCGATCGAGGATGCGCCGTAGCGCTGGGCGTGAGGGTTGACGCTTCACGCCGTCCCGGCTGCGAGCGCTCATCCGCGAAACGAAGGCGAGAAATAGCCGAGGTCATTAACGGTAAGTTTGTGCGCTGCAGCGAGGTTAGTCGCCTTGGTGTTAGTTGCTCGGCTTGTGGCGTGAGGCTTGCGCCATGATATCCTTCTGAGTTGTGCCGCCCAAAGTGTCGGTGCGGTCGAGGTTTGTTTTATGGCTCGCTCGCCGATCGATTTGCCGCGGATGCAGAACCAGGCCCGGCCGCGGGTAGCGGTGGCGCGCGGCCCCAGCATCGTGCCGGATGAGCCGCGGGCGCCGAAGCCGCGCAAGCCGCGCTTGATGCGGCAGTTCGAACTCGTTGATCGGGTGAAACAGTACAATCCCGCGACCAACGAGGATCTGCTCAATCGCGCGTACGTCTACGCCATGCGGGCGCACGGCGAGCAGAAACGCGACTCCGGCGATCCGTATTTCTCGCACCCGCTTCAGGTCGCCGGTATCCTCACCGATCTCAAGCTCGACGACGCCACCATCGCCGCGGCGCTGCTGCACGACACCATCGAGGACACCGACGCCACCCGCACGGAAATCGATCGCCTGTTCGGCCACGATATCGGCGTCCTGGTCGAAGGACTGACCAAACTCAAAAAACTCGATCTCGTCTCCAAGGAAGCCAAGCAGGCCGAAAACCTGCGCAAGCTCTTGCTTGCCATTGCCGACGACGTGCGAGTGTTGCTGATCAAGCTCGCCGATCGGCTGCACAATATGCGCACGCTGTCCCATCGGCCGCCTGACGCGCGCCGGGTGACGGCCGAAGAGACGCTCGACATCTATGCGCCGCTCGCCGGGCGCATGGGCATGCAGGAAATGCGCGAGGAACTCGAGGACCTCGCGTTCCACGAACTCAATCCCGACGCCTACAAGGTGATCACTGAGCGGCTCGAAGCGCTGGCCGAGCGCAGCAAAGGCTGGATCACCGAGATTGAGCAACAGTTGGCCAGGAAACTCGCGGACAGCGGCATCGCCGCGGAAGTCAGCGGCCGCCGCAAGCGCGCCTACTCAATCTGGCGCAAGATGGAGCGAAAGGCGGTCGGCTTCGAGCAGCTCTCGGATATCTTCGGGTTCCGCGTGGTCGTCGGCAGTGTCGGCGAGTGTTACCAGGCGCTCGGGATCGTCCATACCACCTGGCCGGTCGTTCCCGGCCGGTTCAAGGATTACATTTCGACGCCGAAGCAGAACGATTACCGATCGCTCCATTCCACCGTGATCGGGCCGGGCAAACAGCGCGTGGAACTGCAAATCCGTACCCGCGACATGCAGCAGATCGCCGAATACGGCATAGCCGCGCATGCACTCTACAAGGATGGTGTCGGCTCGCCGACCGAACTGCTCTCCCGCGAGTTGAACGCCTATGCGTGGCTCCGCCGCACCATCGAACTCTTGGCCGAAGGCTCGAACCCTGAAGAGTTTTTGGAGCACACCAAGCTCGAACTTTTTCATGACCAGGTGTTTTGCTTCACGCCCAAGGGCAAGTTGATCGCGCTGCCGCGCGGCGCGACGCCGATCGATTTCGCTTATGCGGTGCACACCGACGTTGGCAACATGGCGATCGGCGCAAAAATCAACGGCAAGATCGGGCCGTTGAGTTCGCCGCTGCAGAACGGTGATGAAGTCCAGATCCTGACGTCCAAGGCGCAAACGGCGCCGCCTGCCGCCTGGGAATCGATTGTCGCGACCGGCAAGGCGCGTGCTGCGATCCGGCGCGCCACGCGGGTCGCGGTCCGCAATCAGTATTCGGGCCTTGGCCGGCGGATTGTGGAGCGGCTCTGCGAGCGCGCCAAGATCGCCTATTCGGATGAACAGCTGGAAGGCGCCTTGCCCCGACTGGCGCGCGCTTCCATCGAGGACGTCATGTCGGCGGTTGGACGCGGCGAGATGAAAGCCGCCGACGTCGTGCGCGCCATGCACCCAGACTATAAAGACGAGCGGGTCCCGTCGTCCGCGCCGCAATCCGATAGCGGATGGTTCGGATTAAAGCGCGCCAAGGCGGTGAAATTCAAAGTGCCTCAAAGCGGCGAGAACGGTGCTGCGATCCCGATCCGTGGCATCAATTCGGACCTGCCGGTTCGGTTTGCTCCGCACGGCGGTGCGGTTCCCGGCGACCGCATCGTCGGCATCATGACGGCGGGGGAGGGGATTACGATCTATCCGATCCACTCACCCGCCCTAAAGGAGTTCGAAGACCAGCCGGAACGATGGCTCGATGTGCGCTGGGATGTGGACGAAAAAGCGCCGCAGCGCTTTCCCGCGCAGCTTTCGATACAGTCGGTCAATGAACCTGGGTCATTGGCCCAAGTGGCCCAGGTCATCGCCGACCATGACGGCAACATCGACAACATCCACATGTCGCGTCAATCGCCGGACTTCACCGAACTGACCATCGATCTTGAGGTCTACAACCTCAAGCACCTGACTTCGATCATCTCGCAATTGCGGGCGAAGAAGGTGATCGCCAACGCCGAGCGGGTCAACGGCTGAACGCTAAAGAAATCGCATGTCCGCTCTTGCCCCCCTCCGCCTCGGCGTGAACGTCGATCACGTCGCCACTGTGCGTAACGCTCGCGGCGGCAAACATCCTGATCCCGTTCGCGCCGCCGAGATCACAATCGCGGCTGGCGCCGACGGCATCACCGCGCATTTGCGAGAGGATCGCCGCCACATCGTCGATGACGACATCGTGCGGCTGAAGGCGACCATCGAGAAGCCTCTCAACCTGGAAATGGCGGCGACGGCGGAAATGGTTGCGATCGCCCGCAAAGTGCGACCGCATGCCGCCTGCATCGTGCCCGAGCGGCGAGCCGAGCGCACGACGGAAGGCGGCCTCGATGCCGCGGGCCAGCGGGACGCGTTGCGCGCGGCCGTGGCGCAATTGGCCGATGCCGGCATTCGCGTGTCTTTATTCATCGCCGCAGAGCCGGCGCAGATCGAAGCCGCGGTCGCGATCGGGGCACCGGTCATCGAGATTCACACCGGCGCCTGGTGCGACGCTGTGAGTGAGGGTAATGCAGATGCGGCGGCTTCAGAATTTGCGCGCATCGCGCGCGGTGCGGCGCTCGCCGCAAGCGCCAACCTTGAAGTCCATGCCGGACATGGTCTCGATTTCACCACCGCGGAGCAGATCGCAACACTGTCACAGGTCGCCGAACTCAACATCGGCCATTTCATGATCGGCGAGGCGGTGTTCGATGGGCTTCCCGCCGTGGTGCGGAAAATGCGCGCTGTGATGGACCGCGGTAGAGCCCGAGCAGGGGCTCTCTTATGATTCTCGGCATCGGCTCCGACATCACCGATGTGCGCCGCATCGCCAAGGTGCTCGAACGCCACGGCGATCGCTTTATCGACCGGGTGTTCACCCCGATCGAACGCGCGAAGGCGGAAAAGCGGCGAAATCGGGCCGAGACCTACGCCAAGCGCTTCGCCGCCAAGGAAGCGTGCGCCAAGGCACTCGGAACCGGCCTGCGCGCCGGGGTGTGGTGGCGTGACATGGGGGTCGTGAATCTTCCGGGGGGCCGGCCGACGCTGGAGTTGACCGGCGGCGCCAAGCGGCGGCTGGATGCGATAACGCCCGCGGGCCACGAGGCGCGCATCGATCTCACCATCACCGACGAGGGCCCGATGGCGCAGGCTTTCGTGATTATCTCCGCGGTTGCCGTCTCACCTCCGTAAAGCGCATCGCCGCCCCGAACCGCAGCGAATATCGGTCTGACAGCAGCGTCCGGCAGCAATGACAAATTCGTCATGTCCGCGAAGCTCTGGCAGTAAGCACATGGCATCACTAGGTAAAGTCAGCCCCGCGGCGAAATCCCGCGCGCGATTGCGCACGTTTGCCTCAAGGGTTACAAGATCGCGGGGCGCCCCAAGACAGCGGAACCATAGGCCGATGAGCGTGCAGACCGGGACAAAACGGAAAGAGGGCGGATTTGCCGAAACCGTGCGCGTGATTATCCATGCGCTGATCATCGCGCTGGTCATCCGCACCTTTCTGTTTCAGCCGTTCAATATTCCGTCCGGCTCGATGATTCCGACGCTGCTGGTCGGCGATTATCTGTTCGTCTCCAAATATTCCTATGGCTACACCCACTATTCGTTTCCGTTCTCGCCGCCGATTTTCTCCGGCCGCATCATCGGCCAGCCGGTTAATCGCGGCGATGTGGTCGTGTTCCGGCTGCCGAAGGACGACACCACCGATTACATCAAGCGCGTCATCGGGCTGCCGGGCGACCGCATTCAGATGATCGACGGCGTGCTCAACATCAACGGCGAAGCAGTCAAGCGCACCCGGATTGAGGATTTCGTCACCGACGACGATGGCGCCGTCCAGCGCGTCAAGCGCTATCGCGAAACGCTGCCGAACGGCGTGAGCTACACTACGCTCGATCTCACCGAGAACGGTTTCTACGACAATACGCAGGTCTACACGGTGCCGCGGGATCATTACTTCATGATGGGCGATAATCGCGACAACTCCACCGACAGCCGCGTGCTCAGCGCCGTCGGTTATGTGCCCTACGAGAACCTTATCGGCAGGGCGCAGATTATTTTCTTTTCGGTTAGAGACGGCGCGCATGCCTGGGAAGTGTGGCGCTGGCCGTGGACGGTGCGCTGGACCCGGCTGTTCACCCTGGTGCGATGAGCGGCCGGAGCAAAACTAAATCGGTCGTTTCTCCGCAACAGCCGTCCGCCATTGATGTGGCCGCCGCGCCAATCGCGACCGGCGCCGCAATCGAAGCACAAAAGGATGTGCGCCGCCGCCGTCGCCGCGGCGATGGTTCGCTTGAGGAGCGCATCGGCTATCGCTTCAAGGACACCGCGCTGTTCGATAGCGCGCTTTCCCATATCTCCGCGCTCAAAGGCGCCCGCAATCGCGGCGGCAGCTATCAGCGGCTCGAATTCCTCGGCGATCATGTCCTCGGGCTGGTGATTTCCGACCTGCTGTTTCGCGCCTTCCCGAAGGCCGACGAGGGCGAGCTGTCGCGCCGGCTCGCCGATCTGGTGCGCAAAGAGACCTGCGCGGAGATTGCGCGCACCATCGATCTCGGCGCCGCGATCCGGCTCGGCTCCTCGGAAGCCAATGCCGGCGGCAGAAAGCGCCCAGCGATCCTCGCCGACGTCTGCGAAGCGCTGATCGGCGCGGTCTATCTCGACGGCGGCTACGCTGCCGCCGAGGCTCTGGTCGGCCGCTTGTGGGAAGCGCGCATGAAGACCAAGGCGCAGCCGCTGCGGGATCCAAAAACGGTACTGCAGGAATGGGCGCAGGCGCGGGGGCTGCCGACGCCGGCCTATCGCGAGGTCGCCCGCTCCGGCCCCGACCACGACCCGGTGTTTCGCGTGACCGTGCAGCTGCCCAAGCTCGCGCCCGCCGAAGGCTCCGGGCGCTCGAAGCGCGCCGCCGAACAGGCCGCCGCCGCTGCAATGATGACGCGCGAGGGCGTCAAGCCCGACCGGCTCGATGGCTGAGGCCCGGGAACCGGACGCTGCTGCCGTACCGGCAACGCGCTGCGGTTTCGTCGCCTTGATTGGCGCGCCGAATGCCGGCAAATCGACGCTGCTCAACGCGCTGGTCGGCGCCAAGATCTCAATCGTCACGCCGAAGGTGCAGACCACCCGCGCGCTCATTCGCGGCATTGCCGTCGAAGGCGCGGCACAGATGATCTTCGTCGATACGCCAGGCATCTTCGCGCCGCGGCGGCGGCTCGACCGCGCCATGGTCGGCAGCGCCTGGGGTAGCACGCGCGACGCCGATATGGTCGCGCTCCTGATCGACGCTGGTAAAGGCGTGCAGGACGACGACGAGATCATCTTGCGCGGACTGGCCGACGTTCGCGCTCGCAAAGTGCTGGTGCTCAACAAGGTCGATCTCGTCAACAAGCCAAAACTGCTCGACTTGACGCAAGCGCTGAACGAGCGCGTGGCCTTCACTGCGACCTTCATGATCTCGGCGCTCTCCGGCGACGGGGTTGCGGATCTCAAAAACTTCTTCGCCGCTCACGCGCCGGCGGGGCCGTGGCTCTATCCGGAAGATCAGATTTCCGATGCGCCGCTTCGCCAGCTTGCCGCCGAGATCACCCGCGAGAAGCTTTATCTGCGGCTGCATCAGGAATTGCCCTATCAATCGACCGTCGAAACCGAAGTCTGGAAGGAACTCAAGGACGGTTCGGTGCGCATCGAGCAAACGATCTATGTCGAGCGCGAAAGCCAGCGCAAGATCGTGCTCGGCAAAGGCGGGGCGACCATCAAGGCGATCGGCGCGGCGGCACGAACCGACATCGCCGCGGCGATTGAGCACCCGGTTCACCTCTTCCTGTTCGTGAAAGTGCGTGAAGGCTGGGGCGACGACCCCGAACGCTATCGCGAGATGGGGCTGGAATTTTCGAAGGAGTGATGATTTTTTCCGTCGCCCTGAGGTGCGAGCCAACGGGTCCGGCCTGAAGTGGCCGGCCCGATGACAAGCTCCGTGCCGTCTTCGCGTCAAAGGTTCCGGCGATCCAACGCGGCC
Organism: uncultured Alphaproteobacteria bacterium; assembly: GCA_963844545.1. Classification (GTDB taxonomy): domain Bacteria; phylum Pseudomonadota; class Alphaproteobacteria; order Rhizobiales; family Xanthobacteraceae; genus BOG-931. The sequence goes on from CAWJOX010000011.1 coordinate 115,360, forward strand.
GCGAAGCTCTATCAATTCCCGGTAGGTTTCAGAACCGTGCATTGGCTTTCCACCACCCGTGCACGCCGACAAAGTCGGCGTGCCAAGAGCGAGGGCGCGCTCGACACGGCACTGTCGCGGCCGACGTCTGCTGTTGGAGGGCAAAGCGGAAGTCGCACAGACATCACGCGATGTTGCAGGTTGACCCGTAGCCGAAGTCGAGCACGCAAATTTGTTGTGCTGCACAAGCGAGGTTCAAACGGACCTTAGTCTGTGAGTTCTGGAGCCCAGACAAAAGATCAACCAACGCCGCGTTGTCGTTGTTGGACGATGTTGTTCCATCAGTCCGCCTTCGAGCGAACCAGGGCAACGATGGAATGGCCTTTCGCCAGGGCCCGCGGACGATCAGCCGTCCGGTTCCGCCCGTTGCGCCCAAACAAGAACCTTCATGTTCGATCTCGATGTTTATTGGTGCGAACGTCGCAGTTCACGCCGTCACGGCCTTCTGGGCCGCCGCGAAGACGTCGCGTGCGGACGTCCTACCCGCTACGTGCTCCGTACCCTCGACTTCGAGGTCCATCCATCCCGCATTCACGGCCTCAAACATTTCTTCGGCAGGTCCGGTCCGGCCCCTCGGGGCACCGAATTGCTCGAACGCTTCCGCCCACCCTGCACGCGGGACTGCAAAGGCTTTCACGTCGAGGTTCAGGACTTCACCCAATTGCTCCGCGACTTCATCCGCGCTGACCATCGAACCAAGCTCAACGATGCGCTGCCCTGACCACGCTGGCCCAGTCAAAAGGGTAGCGACCTCCGCGCCGATGTCGTTCGTCGCGACCATGGTCGATTTCCGGTTTGTCGGATTGTAGTAGACCGGTAGCGTTCCGCCCTGGGCGACCTGCAAGCCGTAGAGGAAATTTTCCCAGAATCCACCTGCGCGCACAAATGCGATTGGCGATTTCAGGTCGCGAAAACCTTGCTCCAGAAGTGACAAGGCCGTGATCATCCCAAGCCCGCTAGTCCTGTTCGCACCCATCGACGAAAGTGCTACCACCCGCGGCGGCGGTGCCTTAGTGAGCGCCTCGACATAGTTCGCAATGACCTCCTTGGCTTCTTTGTAATCGGGCGAGGGGGCCCAGTTAGCCGGCAACATGACAAACGCGCCTTCGACGTTTTTGAGCGCCCGCTCGATGGCTGCCGAATTATTCCAATCCCCGTCAACCAGTTCCACGCCCCGGTTCGCCCAGCTTGACGCCTTCTCGCGATTGCGGACTAGCGCGCGTACTTCCTTGCCGTGCGCCAACAGATGTTCTGCCGTTGCGCCGCCCACTTTTCCAGTGATTTCCATTACTAAAAACATGCGTTTTCTCCTGATCTTGAGGGACTGAACACCGCCCCTGTTGGTTCAACGGATGAGCGGCAGAATGGCCCGGATACGGGGATCGCGCGCGCAGAGGCCGCCCCATGTCATCGCGCCCAGAAGCAGGCAAATGATTTCCGGCGGCGACCCCAACTCACCAATGCGGACATGGGCGCAGATGGCACCTCCCAAAAAGCCCGTCACTAGGATCGCGCCGAGGACGGCGGTGGCCGGGATGGCGTAAAGGATGGCGCAGGCGAGTATGATCGGACCCACGACGCGGGTCAGGTCCATCGCGAACCCGGTTTCCTGCAACATGCTCGCGATCTGTGCCGGCGCCAAAAGCTGAATAGTGCCATCTGCCACCAGAGCGATAACGACAAACCCGCTCATTATCCGGCCGGCCCACAGGGCGCGATGCAGGGTCATAGTTTCAGGCACCTGATGCAGGTTCATTGTTTCAAACACTTGTCATTCTCCGATGGGGGTTGTCTCCTTCGTCCGATGGTTGGTCGGGAAGCGCAAATTAAAGCGAGGCTGCATAGCCAGCCTGCTTTCAACAGTTCCATGACAAATTGCGCGAACGCCGCCGGAGCTTTCTGCAGCGGCTTGAATTGGCGACGCCTCGGTTACGAGACCGGAACATCGTGCGGGTGCTGAGGCTGGAACGCCCCTTGGCTTCCGCTGTTCCGCGGAACTCTCAAATTATTTTATTTGAAGTCGACGGAGTGATTTCTCTCGCGTTTTTGTTGAGCACGGACCGGGGACGCGGTAGCGATAGCGCGTGTCTGCTATCGATGCTGTGGATTGCGCCTGCACCGGCACGAGAATGCAAGGGATGTGGAGCGCTGATAATCGGGCTCCTTCTCCGCGACTTTGCCGCAGTACAAAATGTCGCATGTTGGCCCGTTGCGTCGGATATTGTGCAGCGCCAATTCGGTAGCGATCAGAGCAAAAGCGGACGTGGGGACATCGCCGAACTTATGCAGATGATGCAATTCGCGAAGAGAAGAAGTACGTCCGGAAACCGCACACAGCTTGTCTTATGCCGTCGCCGGCGTCGTCACTGATGGCAGGACGATTGGCCCTTGACGCGCGTCCGCATTTCAGTTACAAGGCAGCCTTGGAATCTCGCTCAGTGAAGGACGCCTTCGGCCGAGGGTACTCCCGAATGCGGAGCGAGTGCGGTGCCCGCGCGCGGAACGATACACTCCGCACCCGGGCAGCTTCGGGCATCATGCTGACCGGCACTACGACCGGTCCGGGAGGTGCGTTCCCTGGACTGGGACAGGCGGGCGCGGGTAACGCCCGTGATGTTAGTGGTGCATGATCTTTTTCGGAAAACCGGTTTCCACTTTTCCGGATCATGCACGAAGAACGCGAGGTCCTTCGCTCCCCGGTTGGAGCGAGCTTACCGGATCGAACGTCCTGCCGCGTCCCAGGAAGCCTGGCCTGGAGCTGCGCCCAAGGGCCGAAAGCCCTGACGGTAAGAGCCGTGGTGGAACGCCGATAGGCGAGCGTGCCCCCTCCCTACCCTCCCCCGCAAGCGGGGGAGGGAAAAGAGACAAGGGCGCGCGCCGCATCGCGAGATGCGGAGGTTGGCTGAACACGTCTGTCGGCGTTCCGCTTCCTTTTTCTTTCGTCATTGCGCTTTGTAGGGTGGGTAGAGCGAAGCGAAACCCACCGCTCAGCATGGTGGGTTACGCTGCGTTCGCAGCTAACCCACCCTACATTTTTGCAAAACTCGGGCGCGGAGCGCGTCGCGGGAACGCTCACTGTTGCCCGTCACCCTGAGGTGCCCGCGCGCAGCGCGGGCCTCGAAGGGGCGACGGCCGAGGCGCCCGGGCCGCATCCTTCGAGGCTCGCTCCGCTCGCACCTCGGGATGACGGAGTCGAGGATCGCGCCGCGGGAACGTATTCGCTTATCCGCCCCCGCGTAGTGAAACGGAGCGGGGGAGGGGGACCGCGCGTTTCCGCGGTGGAGGGGGCATGCAGCGCGTGAGTTAGCGGCGTGGCCGACGCCCCTTCCACCGCGCTGCTGCGCAGCGCGGTCCCCCTTCCCCGCTTTGCGGGGCAGGATGAAAGGCACTCCGAGCCTGCGAATCCGGGCCGGGCGCGCTACATAAGCTCCATGCAATGGACCGATGAAGGCGTCGTGCTAGGTGTCAAGCGCTATGGCGAGTCGAGCGTCATTCTCGAATTGATGACGCAAGCGCGCGGCCGCCATCTCGGCCTGGTGCGCGGCGGCACCGGGCGGCGCCTGCGCCCGGTATTGCAGCCCGGCAATTCCCTGCGCGCGACCTGGCGGGCCCGGCTCGACGACCATCTTGGCAATTATGCCGTTGAGGGGATCAATCTGCGCGCGGCCAATTTCCTCACCGCGGCGCACGCCCTCCACGGCGTCACCCATCTCGCGGCCCTGTGCCGGCTCCTGGCCGAGCGCGAGCCGCATACGGGCGTTCATGGCGCGCTCGAAGCTATCCTTGATTCGCTCGACGATCCGGCCGCGGCGGCGCCGATGGTCGCGCGCTTTGAGCTTTCCTTTCTTGCCGAACTCGGCTTCGGGCTTGATCTGTCGTCCTGCGCCGCGACCGGAGTGCGTGACGATCTCATCTACGTTTCGCCGCGATCCGGGCGCGCGGTGTCGCGCTCGGGAGGCGAAGCCTACCGGGACAAACTGATGCGGCTGCCCGGCTTCTTGAGCGAGGCGGCCGAGCCGGCGTCTGCGGCCGATCTCGCCGACGCGTTTGCCCTGACGGGCTTTTTTCTCGAGCGGCATGCCTTTGCGCCGCGCGGTCTTGCTGTGCCCGATGCCCGTGCCCGCTTCATTACTGCCGTTCTTGTTCGCAACCACTAGCCGGAGTACCGCTGTCCGCCATGAATAAGAAAGTGATTCCCCCGGATCCCGGCGACGTGCAGGAAATCGCGCTGCGCGAGGCGCTTGAGGAGCGCTACCTCGCCTACGCGCTGTCGACCATCATGCATCGCGCACTGCCCGACGCGCGCGACGGGCTTAAGCCGGTGCACCGGCGCATCCTCTACGGCATGCGGCTGCTGCGGCTCGATCCCGGCTCGGCGTTCAAGAAATCGGCGAAAATCGTCGGCGACGTGATGGGTAATTTCCATCCGCACGGCGATCAGGCGATCTACGACGCGCTGGTGCGTCTCGCCCAGGATTTCTCCTCGCGCTATCCGCTGGTCGACGGGCAGGGCAATTTCGGCAATGTCGATGGCGATAACGCCGCCGCCTACCGCTACACCGAAGCACGGCTGACCGAGGCCGCGCGATTGTTGCTCGACGGCATCGACGAGGATGCGGTCGACTTCCGGCCCAATTACGACGGCGTGTCGCAAGAGCCGGTGGTGCTGCCGGCGGCGTTTCCCAATCTGCTGGCGAACGGCGCCCAAGGCATCGCCGTCGGCATGGCGACCGCGATCCCGCCGCACAACATGGCCGAGCTTTGCGATGCTGCGCTGCATCTGATCGAAACGCCGAATGCGCGCAGCCGTACGCTGCTGAAATACGTGCCCGGCCCGGATTTTCCGACCGGGGGCGTGATCGTCGATCCGCCCGAGGTCATCGCCGAGGGCTATACGACCGGGCGTGGCTCCTTCCGGCTGCGCGCGCGCTGGAAGACCGAGGATACCGGCCGCGGCACCTATCAGGTGGTGGTCACCGAAATTCCCTGGCAGGTGCAGAAGATGCGGCTCGTCGAGCGCATCGCCGAATTGATGAACGAAAAGAAGCTGCCGCTCCTTGCCGACATGCGCGACGAATCCGCCGAGGATATCCGCCTCGTGTTCGAGCCGCGGGCGCGCAGCGTCGATCCGGCGCTGCTGATGGAGAGCCTGTTCAAGCTCACCGAGCTCGAAAGCCGCGTGCCGCTCAATATGAACGTGCTGGTTCGCGGGCGCATTCCCAAAGTCGTCGGGCTTGCCGAAGCCTTAAGCGAATGGTTGACCCACCGGCGCGAAGTCCTGCTGCGGCGCTCGCGCTTCCGGCTCAATCAGATCGAGCATCGGCTGGAAGTTTTGGGCGGCTATCTCGTCGCCTACCTCAACCTCGACAAGGTCATCAAAATCATCCGCAGCGAGGACGAGCCCAAGCCGGTGCTGATGAAGACCTTCAAACTCTCCGACGTCCAGGCCGACGCCATTCTCAACATGCGGCTGCGCAATTTGCGCCGGCTCGAAGAGATGGAAATCCGCGAGGAAGACAAGACGCTGCGCGCGGAAAAGAAGTCGATCGAAGAGCTGCTGCGCTCGGAGAAAGCGCAGTGGAAGACCATTGCCGGACAGATCCGCGAGGTGCGCGACCGGTTCGGTCCTAAAACGCTGCTCGGCAAGCGCCGCACCAGCTTCGCCGAGGCGCCGGCGCATGACGAAGCCGCCATCGAAGAAGCATTGGTCGAGCGCGAGCCAATCACGGTCGTGGTGTCGGAAAAGGGCTGGATCCGCGCGCTGCGCGGCCAGGTGGCCGACTTATCGAGCCTGGCATTCAAGGCCGACGACAGTCTCAAGCTCGCCTTCTTCGCCGAGACGACATCGAAGCTTCTGGTCTTCGCCACCAACGGCCGCTGCTACACCATCGAGGCGGCGAAACTGCCGGGCGGCCGCGGCCATGGCGAACCGGTCCGGCTCTATAGCGAGCTGGAACAGGAGGCGGACGTGATTACGGTGTTTCGGTATCAGGGCGGCCGCAAGCTGATCGTGGCGAGCAAGCAGGGCAGGGGCTTTATCGTTCCCGAAGACGAGTGCCTCGCCAATACCCGCAAGGGCAAGCAGATCCTCAACGTCAAGCCGCCCGACCAAGCCCGCGCCATCGCACCGGCCGACGGCGAACTGGCCGCCGCAATCGGCGAGAACCGCAAAATGGTGGTGTTCCCGATCGATCAGGTGCCGGAGATGGCGCGCGGCCGCGGCGTACGCCTGCAGCGGCACAAGGACGGCGGCCTCTCCGACATCAAAGTGTTCGAAGCGGAAAAGGGGTTGAGCTGGACCGATTCCGCTAGCCGCGTGTTCACCCTGTCGCTAAAGGAACTCGCCGACTGGCGCGGCAATCGCGCCGACGCCGGCCGCCTGGCGCCGAAAGGCTTTCCAAAGACCAACAAATTCGACGGCCGCTGATAAGGGCGTTACACGGGCCCCGGCTCGACGTCGAGCCGGGCGATCCAGCCTTCGAGGTCCGGTTTTGGCGCCGGGTAGCGTTGCAGCACCAGCGGATCGTGACCGGGCACGATATGGCGCGGGGAGGTCGCCAGCTTCTTGAGCGTCTCGTAACCTTCGAGCACCTCGCCGACATTGTAAGTGATCGGGAAAATCCGGCCCTGATCGATGTGGGCGTAAAGATGCGCCGCATCGGCCGCGAGCATCACATGGCCGCGCCTGGTTTTGACCCGCACCGACTGCAGCCCCATCGAGTGGCCACCGATGCGGTGCACGGTCACGCCGGGCACGATCTCGTCCTCGCCGTCGTGGAAAACGACGCGGCCGGCAAACACCTTGCGCACCATGGCGACGACATCGTCGGCCTCGAACGGCAGCCGCAGAGCCTGATGGCACATGCAGCGGCCGGTCGCATAGGCCATCTCGCGATCCTGCAGGTGATAGCGAGCGCGCGGAAACAGCTCGTAATTGCCGCAATGATCGTAGTGAAGATGACTGACAATGACTCGCGACACCGAATCCGGCGCGATGCCGAGCGCGGCAAGGCCGTCTCTGACCGGCTTGGTGATCTCGCGCTGGCGGCGGCGGCTCATCGCCTCGTCGAAGCCGGTATCGACAATGATCGTGCCGGCCGGGCCGACAGTCGCCCAGACAAAAAAGTCCAGCGGCTGCAGCACGTCATGCGGATCGCCGCCGATGAAGTTCTCCGGCGAGCGACGCGAATGATGCCCATAGCGGATGGCATAAACCTCGTGCACGTCCTCGCTCATGCGAGCGTCCTCCTCCGACGCTTTGTAGCCTCCGGCGCCCGCAGGTCGCTGTTACCGTCGGCGACCAAACACCGAGGCAAGCTCGGCCGGCATGCCGCCAAAGCGGCCTTCACGCATTGAGGCAACGATGACACACAACAGGCAGACGACGTAAGGCAGGCAAGCGATCAAATAAGGTGACAGCGTCAGTCCGCCGGCTTGTAGTCTTAAAGTAGCGGCCTCGCTCAATCCGAAGATAAGCGCAACCGGGAGCACCAGGAACGGATTCCATCTCGCGACGATCACCAAACCGACGGCGACAAAGCCCCGTCCCTTGGTCATGTCGTTGGCCCAGGTTTGGGTGTAGTCGACGGAAAGAATGGCGCCGGCCAAGCCGGATAACAGGCCGCCGACGAGAATACCTTGAAGCTGCACCAGCAGCGGCGCCAACCCAATCGCCCGCGCGGTTTCAAACGACTCGCCGACGATGCGCCAGTTCAAGCCGGTGCTGGTGCGGTAGAGCCAAAGCCCGACGAGGGCTACAAGCAGCAACGCCGCCGGCGCGATCGGCGTGAGCTGCGTAAGAATGGGTCCGAACAATGGAAGATCGGCAGCGGACACCCCGGCAAGCGGAGCAAGACCCGTAACCTTGCCGCCGATAAAGGCGCGGCCGAAATAGGATGTCAGACCAAGTCCCAAAGTCCACACGGCAATGCCGCTGCCGATCTGGTTGGCGCCGCAGCCAAGACACAAACCGGCATGCACGGCAGACAGCACAATGCCGGCAATTGCGCCGGCGGCAAAACCAATCAGTGGGTCGCCCGTAACTGCCGCGACGGCGAAGCCTGCGCACGCACCGCCGAGCATCTGGCCCTCAACGCCAAGGTTGATGATGCCGACTCGCTGGGTGAGTGTTTCGCCCAAGGTGACGACCAGCAGCGGCGTCGACGACCGCAGCATCGCTGCGGTCCATTGTCCAATGGCGGTAAGCTCATGCACCGCGCGCCTCGCGTCGCGCCGCAAGGCCGCTTGCGGCCAAGGCGGCGGCAAAGAGAAGCCCCTGCAAAACCGTTGCGCTGGCGCTCGGGATTTTGCTGTAGAGCTGGAGCGCATCGCCGGCGGCGATCAGGCCTCCGATCAGAATTGCGATCGGCACGGCGCGCAGGAAATGCTGACCCGACAACCACGCCACCAGGAAGCCGGTAAGACCGTAACCGACCGAGAGGCCGGACTGTAGCCGTCCCTGAATTGCAGAAGTTTCGCAAATCCCGGCAAAGCCTGCGAGCGCGCCGCCGAGCGCCATCACGATCAGCGTGTTGCGCGCAAAACGCAGGCCGACCATGGCGCCGACTTTGCGGTTGCCGGCGAGGACTTTCAGTTCCAGGCCCCACCGCGTCTGCGTCACGGCGATATGCAGAACGATTGCGGCAATCAGTGCAACAATGAATCCCATATGAACCCGCGTTCCCATCAGGCTCGGCACCGTGGCACTGGGCGGGAACTGAATCGTCGCTGGCCAGCCGAGACTACCCGGATCTTTCCAGGCGCCGTAAACGGCGAAATTCACCAGCAGCACGGCAATGTAGTTCAGGAGCAGGGTAGATATCGTCTCATTGACCTGGAAGCGGGCGCGGAGAAGTCCGGCAAGCCCGCTCCAAATGGCGCCGCCCGCGGCACCAAGCGCAAGCATCGCCGGCAGTAAGACGAACATCGGTGCGCCTGGATAATTCACCACTACGGCGGTGCCGAGGAGCGCGCCAAAGTAAAGTTGGCCCTCACCGCCGACGGTGATCAGCCCAAGCCGCGCTGGCAAGATCACGGCAAGTGCGCAAAACAGGATCGGCGTCGCCTTGACCAGACTTTCAGAAACTGAATAGGCGTCGCCGAACGCGTAGCCGACCATGGTCGCCAGCGTCACCAGCGGCGGCTTGCCGATCGTCAGGAGAAACACCGAAGCCCACGCCAGGAACAGGAGCACGCCGCCGGCGCTATAGAGTGAACGCTGTAGCAGGCGTCCGCTCACGCGGCCGCTCCGAAATCCATTCCGGCCATCAAGCGGCCGATGATCTGGCGGGTCGCTTCTTGCCGCCTGACAATCCCGGCGATGGCGCCGTCGTAGATCACGGCGATGCGGTGCGCATATGCCAAGAGGTCGTCCAACTCTTCTGAGATCCAGACCACACAGGCACCGCCGGCGGCTTGCTCGAACAGCGAACGATAAACAGCCTGGGTCGCCAGAACGTCGAGCCCCATGGCCGGATAGCAAGCAATCACCAGGCGATGGGTGTCCGAAAGTTCGCGGGCTATGACCAATTTTTGCAGGTTGCCTCCCGACAAGGCGGCCGCGGGGAGGGTGGGGCGAGGTGGCCGCACGTCAAAGCGCTTTATCAGGGCGGCGGCTTCGGCGTTGATTGCACGCCGTTGCGGAAACAGCGGCAGCTCGGTCAGCTTTCTCAGCGTCAGGTTCAGCGCCAGATCCAGGTCGGCGACGACGGCGTTGTCGAGCGGGCGCTCAGGTATGTACGCGACATCTTGGGGAATCGCTCCAGCTTCCGTGCGGGTGGCAATGCTCGCTCCACCAAGAACGACGTCGCCGGTGGTGACGGCGGTAAGTCCTGCAAGTGCCTCCGCCAGCGCGTATTGTCCGTTGCCGGAGACCCCGGCGATTCCAAGAATCTCGCCGGCTGTCATGTCAAAGGACACGTTGTGAATTCGCGTGCCTTGGGCCGTTGCTGAGACGTCGCGCACCCGGAGCACCGCGGCAGTGCTTAAAGCCGCCGGCGGTGCTTCGATCGCGGCAAGTTTGTCGCGGCCGACCATCGCGGAGACAAGCTGTTCCGGCGTTCGCTCGCGGGCCATCGCTCGATCCACGACGCGGCCGCCGCACATGACCACAATACGATCGGTGCAGGCGGCGACATCGGCGAGTTTGTGAGTAATGAGAACGACCGCCTTGCCCTCCGCGACCAGCGAGCGGACGAAACCGTAGAGGCGCTCAGTCTCGCCCGGCGTCAGCACCGACGTCGGCTCGTCCAGAATGACGACGCGGGCATCGAGGTTGAGCACTTTGGCCAGCTCGACGATCTGCCGTTCGCCGACCGCGAGATCGCGTACCGGTCGCGTCGGATCCAGGTTTGGCGCGAGGCGTTCGAGGCGCCGCAGCGCAGCCTTTACGCGCTCGCGCCCGCGGGCTTGCAACCACGGCGCCTCTGGAAACGCCGCGAGTAAGTTCTCCAGCACCGAAAGCGCCGGCACCAGCGAGAACTGCTGGAACACCATGCCGATGCCGCTGGCCATGGCTTCGCGCGGCGAAGCGAAGCGGATTGGCCTGCCCTCGATGCGAATTTCGCCGGCGTCGGCATGATAGTAACCGTAGAGCACTTTCATCAAAGTGCTTTTGCCGGCCCCGTTTTCGCCCAGTAGTGCCAAGACTTCGCCGGCGCGAATTTCAAGATCGACGTTGTCGTTCGCAATGATAGCGCCGAACTGCTTGCAAATGCCGGACATCGTAACGAGGGCGGATGACGTCATCCACAGTCATCCCAGAGCAAAGATGCCGTCGACTTCCACAGCCGCGCCGCGGGGCAGGTTCGCGACGCCAACGGCCGTGCGGGCGTGTTTGCCATTGTCGCCGAACAATTCATGCATGAGATCGGAGGCGCCGTTGATGACTTGCGGGATTTCGTTGAACTGCGGGTTGCAATTGACAAAGCCGCCGAGGCGAATGCAGCCGGTGACGCCATCGAGTGTCCCCCCGCAGGCCGCTTTCAGAGCCGCGATCAGGTTAAGCGCGCAGACCCGCGCTGCTTTCTGGCCGTCGGCAAGATCATAATCAACCCCGACCCTGCCGACATAGCGGACCTCGCCATTCCATTCGCAGACCTGTCCGGCAAGGAAAACGAGATTTCCGATGCGCCGGAACGGCACGAAATTGGCGACGGGTACCGGGACACGGGGCAATTCGATCGCGAGCGCCGACAGCCGTGCGTCGACCGAATCGAGGTCGGCGATGGTCGACATCGGCAGATTATGACTTCGACGCCGCGGCCAGCGCCGCGAGAAGCGCTGCTGAGCGGGTAACAAAGCCGAACAGAAGCTTGACGTTGTAAAGCACGGCCTGGACGCAGTAGCCCGGCGACGTCGTCGCGGTCGCATCTTCAACGAGGATCGTATCGTAGCCGAGAAAGCTCGCGTCCTCGAGCGTGGTCATGACGCATTGATCCATGTTGACGCCGCCAATGAATAGGGTTTTCACGCCGAGATTGCGCAACACCGCATCGGTCTCGGTGTCCCAGAAGGCGCTGAAGCGGTGCTTTACGATCTGCACGTCGCGTTCGCCGGGATTGATTTCATCAACGACCTGGGCTCCCCAGCTGCCAAATCTGATCACCTCGGAACGTGTGCCCGGCACTGGTTGCGCCAGTCCCGGTTCGTCGCCCTTGGGGTTATGGGCGTGCCGCAGCGAAGGACTGATATTCAACAGATCCTTGCGCACGCCCCAATTGACCCAAATTACCGGCAGACCGCTCGCGCGGAAGGCGCTGACGAGTGCCTGTAGCGGCTTGATCGGTTTGCGGTTCGGCGAGACGTCGATGCCGCGGCTGTGCAGCCAGCCGCCCTCGGTGCAGAAATCATTCTGCATGTCGACAATCAGCAGTGCCGATTTCGCGGCATCGACCACGACGCTTTGCGGCTCGGCCTCGATCGACAGCGGCCGGACCGCGGGCGCGGGACGCGTCATATCGACGGCGTCGGGAGTAACCAGCCACGATTGTCCGGGACTTGCACCCATCTCGACGGGGTTCGTCGGTTTCGCGGTGACATTCATGGCTGCTCTCCTTCGCCGACATGGGGCGTTCGGCGTACGCCGGCTACTTGGTGGCGCCGGTAATGCCTTTGACCAGATAGTTCATGGTCTCGACCTGCTTCATGGACAGCTTCTGGCCCGCGGGCACAACAACGGTTCCGTCCTGCTTGGTGATCGGGCCTTCCCAAATCGATTTTTTGCCGGCGATGATAGCGCCCTTGAGTTTCATCACTTCCTTCCGCACATCCTCAGGCACCGCGGTTCCGAATGGATCGAGCACGACGTTGCCGCTCGCCAGGTCGCCGCGCATGTTCGAGGCCTTCCACGTGCCGGCTTTTATTTCCTTGATTTCTTCCACCATCATCGGGCCCCAATCCCACGACACGCCGGTGATGATGGCTTTCGGCGCGCGATCGTGGATGTCGACGTCCTTGCCGATCATGAAGATGCCGCGCTTCTCAGCGGCTTGGGCGATGGTGATCGGGCTGTCCACCTGTTCGGCGATGACGTCGATGCCGAGATCGGCAAAAGCATTAGTGGCTTCGGTCTCTTTCTGCGGCTCCCACCAGCCGCCGTTCCACACCACGGTGGTGGTGATCTTCGGGTTGACCGATTGGGCGCCGAGGGTGAAGGCGTTCACCGACCGCATCAATTGCGGAATTTGAAATCCGCCCTGGAAGCCGAGCTTGCCACTTTTGCTGACATGCGCTGCCGTTACGCCAGCGAGATACATGCCCGCGTCGCTATCGGCCCAGTAGGTACCGACGTTCTTGGACGTCTTGAGGCCGCCCGCATGCAGGATGGTGACATCCGGATGTTTCTCGCCGACTTTGATGGCGTAGTCGAGATAGCCGTAGCTGGTGGCAAAGATGATCTTGTGGCCGCTGGCAATCAGCCGCTCCATGACGCGCTCGACCTCGGCCGTTTCGGGAATGAGCTCGAAAGCGGTCGTGGTCACGCCGGGCATGTGCTTTTCGACGTACTGGCGGCCGAGATCCATCGACATGTTGTAGCCGAAGTCGGCGGCCGGGCCGACATAGATGAAGCCGATCTTGTCGGCGGCCTTCGCTGGCGTGGCGAGCGCCGCGGCACCAAACAAGGCGAGCGCGGCGAAGCGGGCGGGGAACTTCATGGTCACCTCCTGTCAAGATGCGGCGTCGATCGCGCGCATAAGTAAGTGTTTATTTACCAGCAAAGAATGTGCCATTCGGCGGGGATTTGGTGAACCTTCTGATAAGGCGAGGGAATTCTTCCGTGGCGGTCTGGAGCGCTGAGCGGGGCGGGCGCGTCCGGCACGGTGCTTTTGAACACAAATTATGCAGCCGCTGCTGAAAAAGACGCTGAGTATCAGGCGCGATCGCGGCGCAGAAAACGCAACAGCATCTCCTTGGCGTAGCGTTTATGCGCGGCCTGCCAGGGGGGCGCGAGCAGATCGGACTGGAAGATGACCGAGAGGGTGTAGGCGTTGGAGCGATGAAAATAAGCAAAGCCGACCATGGTGACGTAAAGCTGCAGCGGATCGATGCCGCGGCGAAAGTCTCCTTCCTTCTGACCGCGGCGCAGCAATTCGTCGATCAGCCGGATCAGCGGGGAGGCGATGATCGGGGTTTTGACCGACCGCCGAAGGAAATGCGCCTTCTGCAAATTTTCGCCGCTCAGCAAATGGATGAGTTCGGGATGGCCGCCAAAGTGGTCGTAGGTGAAGTCGAACAATTGCATCATGCCGTCGATCGGAGCGACGTGGGCGACGTCGAGCTTGAGCTCCTCAGTGCGTAGCTCGCCGAGAACCTGCTCAAGGACCGCGATGTAGAGGTGATCTTTGCCGCCGAAATAGTGGTAGATCATTCGCGGATTGGCGCGCGACAATTTGCAGATCACGTCAACTCGCGCGCCGCTGTAGCCCTTCTCTGCAAACTCGGCGATGGCAACGCGCAGGATGCGATCCCGCGTATTCTCCGCGGCAGCGACGGTCGCGCGGGTCTTGTCGCCGCGGGGCTTTTTCTTTGTGCTGCCGTCTCGCTTGAAATCGGACTTTGGCGGACGCTTGGCGGTGGCGGGTACCTCAGATGCGGAAGCAGCCATTAGCGCCGTCTTGGTGAAGCATCATCGCGACGGCAAATCAGCTACTCCACCCGCGCCCAGCCGTCGGGGGTGAGGCGCTCCTGAGGCAGGAAGCGGCCCTTGTAGTCCATTTTGCGCGAACCGCGTACCCAATAACCGAGATAGACGTAGGCGAGCCCCATGCGCTGCGCCCGCATGACGTGGTCGAGCACCATGAAAGTGCCGAGCGAACGGGGCGCCTCGTCCGGCTCAAAGAACGAATAGACCATCGACAGGCCGTCGGCGAGAACGTCGGTCAGCGCAACAGCGATCAGTTCTCCTGCGCCACGCGGCTCGCGCCGCCGGTATTCGATGATGCGGGTCTCAATGTGGCTGTCCTCGACCATCATGGCGTAGTCGAGCACGGTCATGTCGGCCATGCCGCCATCGCGGTGGCGCGAATCGAGGTAGGCACGGAAGATTGAATATTGCTCGGACGTTGGCACCGCAATTTTCATCTCGGCCGAGATGTCGTCGTTGCGACCCGCAATGCGGCGCATGCTGCGGGTGGGGCGGAATTCCTTGGCAACAACCCGCACCGAGACGCAGCTGCGGCAACCCTCGCAGGCCGGCCGGTACGCAATCGACTGGCTGCGGCGAAATCCGCCCTGGGTCAGGATGTTGTTGAGTTCGCCGGCGCGTTCGCCGACGAGGTGCGTAAAGACCTTCCGCTCTTCCTTGCCGCCGAGGTAAGGGCACGGCGACGGAGCGGTGAGGTAGAATTGCGGCGTATCGCGGGAGTGCTGGGTCACGTAGCGCTCTGGCCCATTGGCTTTGGAAGGCCGGGAACCGTCCGGCCGCCCTGTAGATTGCCCGAGAAAGTGGACGCGTCAAAGGCCAATTCGAGTATAGCTCCTCGCCGGAGTGCGCACAGACGCTGCCCGCGCCGGGTTGTTGATAACGACGGTGCCGACCAGGATATCGTGCAGGAGGCGTTTTCGGGCGTTGAGGAAGCCGACCGCGACAATAAACGGTGTGAGCAAGCTGACGCTGATCCAGTAGACAATCGCGTGCACGGCGCCGAGCACGAAATAAGCCGGCGCGCCGTACCAGGTGCGCATTTCAATTTCCATGGCGCGCATGCCGAGCGTCGCCGAAGCCGGGCTGCCGAGCGTCGTGCCATAATAGAACAGCGCCCAGATCACCGACGCCGGCGACAGCAGCCAGAACAGCATCCAGCCGAAGCCGAATGTGATGAAGCCGAACACCAGGATGAACAATGCTGCGGCAGCGACCGGTAGCGCAAGAATGACCAAGTCGATAACGAAGGCGACGAAACGGCGTGTCAGTACGCCGTCGAACAGTTCGGGGCTGGCAATCGGATCGTAGGCATGCGGCCGCAGGTCGTCGGAGATGCCGATCCCGCTCGGTCCGGAACTCGATCCTGGATTTGGCTCGGAATAGGCCATGACAACCTTTGCCTGCGACTCTGACATTGTAACGCCGGCGGAAATAGGGAAAAAGGCCGGGCATGGTGAGGCTCGCCGATATCGAGGCTGCGCGGCGCACGATCGCGGGTCATGTGCTCCGGACGCCGGAATTGGCGGCGCCACCGCTGTCGGCGTTGACCGGCGCCGACGTGGTCGTGAAGTACGAGAACCTGCAGGTCACCAACTCATTCAAGGAACGCGGCGCCTGCGTGAAGCTCGCCGCACTCTCTGCCATTGAGCGTCGCCGTGGCGTGATTGCCATGTCTGCCGGCAATCACGCCCAGGCCGTTGCCTATCACGCCCGCCGCCTCGCCATCCCGGCAACCATTGTAATGCCGGTGACGACGCCGTTTGTGAAAGTCAAAGCAACCGAGGCGCTGGGCGCCACGGTCGTTCTCGACGGTGAGACGCTGACGGAGGCGCAGGCGCGTGCCGAGGCGATTGCGCGCGAACGGAACTTCGTCTGGGTTCACCCCTACGACGATCCGCACATCATCGCCGGGCAGGGCACCATTGCGCTCGAAATGCTGGAAACGGCTGCCGAGCTCGATGTGCTGATCGTTCCAATCGGCGGTGGCGGGCTCATCGCCGGCTGCGCTATTGCGGCGCGCGCGATCAAACCGTCGATCGAAATTGTCGGCGTCGAAGCCACGCTCTACCCGTCAATGTGGAATGCGCTCCATCAGGGTAACCGGCCGTGCGGCGGCGCTACGCTCGCGGAAGGCATCGCGGTGAAGAATGTCGGCAAACTGACGCTGCCGGTCGTCCGCGACCTGGTAAGCGATGTTGTGCTGGTCGATGAAACGCTGATTGAGCGCGCGGTCAATGCGTTTCTTACGTTGCAGAAAACGATGGCCGAAGGCGCAGGCGCCGCCGGTTTAGCAGCCATGCTTGCCGAGCCGGAACGCTTTCGCGGCCGCAAAGTCGGTTTGATCCTCTGTGGCGGCAACATCGATCCGCGGATCCTCGCAACCATTATGGTGCGCGAGTTGGAGCGCGCTGACCGCATTGTCTCCTTCCGTCTCACCATCCCCGATCGCCCGGGAATTTTGGGTCAGATTGCGACCCGGCTGGGCGAATTCAACGCCAACATTTTGAGCGTTGATCATCACCGGCTGTTTCTCGATGTTCCCGCCAAAGGCGCCAAGCTCGATGTGACGATGGAGACGCGTGACGCCGCCCATGCCGACGAGATCTTTGATGCGCTTGCAGCCGACGGCTATCAGCCGGTGCGCATGCCGGGCGGCGCGGCGCGCGAGTGAACGCGGAATGAACGGCTAATTCGTTAATGAAATAGGCCATTCAGAAAATTGAGCGGACCCTTCGTCGTCGTCGTCGTCGTCGTCGTTGTTTCAGTCGGCGAAGTCGTAGCCTCGATGTCCGGGCGCGGACGGGGCATTGGTACATTCGCGACTGTTATCCGCATCATGGCGAGATCGCTCGGACGGTGTCGCGGTAGCGGGATTGGGCCGGTCAGCGGTTGCCCAGCGGGTACGGCGTCGGCCGGGGGCTCAACCGCCGCTGCGGCCTGATCCGTTGCATTCTGCCGCGCGGCCTCCTGCGTTGCGTCGGTCTGTGGGGCCGCGGGCCATGGCGCAGCGGCGTGCGACGCTGAATTCTGCCGTGACGGGCTCGGCCAGACATTCGGTGCGGCCGGGTCAGGCTGTGCCGATGAAGTGGAAACGGATGCCGTAGAAAAATCGGCTGATCGATTACCGGCCGGAAGAGTTACAGGCACGTCGGCAGAGTTTGCCGACATCGGCGCCGGCGAGGCTTCAGTGAGCTTCGCTGCATTTGCCGGCGTGTTGGGGTCACTCGCCAACTGACCCTTTGGCGAAGCGGACGGGTCGCGCGCATCCGTCGCCGTCGCCCTTGCTTCGACTGTCATCGGCGAAGCGGCCGACGGCTGGGCCCGTTCAGCCGGCGGCGACGACCGGTCGCTCGCTTCCGGCCCCGCGTTGGCGTTGCCGGTGATGGTCGCCGTAAGTTGGCGGATCGAAGGAATCTGTAGGGCGCCCACATGGACGCGGACGAAGGTAGTGACGCTCTGCCATAGCGACCAATCGCCGGCAGCTCCACTCGCGGCGGTGTTCTCTTGTTGCTCGGTTACGCTGGTCGCAAGCTGGCGAAAGGAGGGAACCTTCGGCGGTCCGACATAAGTCCGGATAAGTCCGGTGACAGTCCACAGGGCCACCGGCACGGCGGTCAGCACCGCCACGACTATAATGATCCGCCGCAACACCACGTGGGGCCGGACATGGTCGTCGTAGTCACGCATGACATCCGCCTCTCTCGTCTCGTTTCGGGCGGGACGTTGTTGCTTAGTTGCGCATGCTGTTTTCCGAAGCTCGGCAATCGCCCGGATCACCCCGGCGAGGGCCTGTTCGCATCATGCGTGCGAGCCGTCCTTCTTCAGTTTCTCCGCAATCCTTGCCGCGAAATAAGTCAGAACTCCGTCGGCGCCGGCGCGTTTGAACGCGATCAAGCTTTCCGTCATCGCCTTGTCCCCATCGAGCCAGCCGTTCCCCGCGGCGGCCATGATCATCGCATATTCGCCGGACACTTGGTAGGCAAAGGTGGGCATGCCGAAAGTCTCTTTGACCCGCGCCAGGATGTCGAGATACGGCAGGCCTGGTTTGACCATGACCATATCGGCGCCTTCGGCGATATCGAGTTCGACCTCCCGCAGCGCTTCGTCGCTGTTCGCCGGGTCCATCTGATAGGTGCGCTTGTCGCCGGTAAGTGTCGCGCTCGAGCCCACCGCGTCGCGGAACGGGCCGTAAAAGGCCGAAGCGTATTTGGCGGCATAGGCCATAATCTGAACGTTGTGATAGCCCGCTGCATCGAGGCCCTGGCGGATCGCACCGACGCGGCCGTCCATCATGTCGGAAGGAGCAATGATGTCGCAGCCGGCTTCGGCCTGAACGAGCGCCTGGCGGACCAGAACAGCGACAGTCTCGTCGTTGAGGATGACGCCGTCGCGCAGCAGGCCGTCATGGCCGTGGCTGGTATAAGGATCGAGCGCCACGTCGCAAAGGACGCCGACGTCCGGCACCTCTTCCTTGATGGCGCGGATCGCCTTGCAGACGAGGTTTTCTGCATTGAGCGCTTCGGAGCCGGTTTCGTCGCGTTTGCCCGGTTCGGTATAGGGGAAGAGCGCAAGGCACGGGATGGTGAGTTTCGCCGCGCGCGCCGCCGCGCGCACCGCCTCGTCGACCGAGAGACGCTCGACGTCGGGCATCGAGCTGACGGGCGCCCGGACCTTGGTGCCCTCGACCAGAAACAGCGGCCAAATCAAATCGTCGGTCGTGAGGACGTGCTCGCGCACCATGCGCCGCGCCCATTCGGCGCGGCGGTTACGGCGCGGGCGTATCGCCAAATCGAGGCGCCCGGAGGTCTCCTCCGCCTCGACCGGGGAGGGGCGGATACGTTCGAGTGGGCGGCCGAATTTAATCGCCATGGGGGCGCTCCAAGGAGGGAGTCGCCTCTTTCTACCCGTTCCAAGCTTTACCCGCCACTGCCGCGCCGGTGGATTGACTAAAGCCGGTCGCGGATGCCAAAGGCCGCCCTGCCATGAGCGATCAATCGAAGAACCGACCGACCCGGCCAAGCGACATGCTCGAACCCGTCCAAGCCGGGGGCGTGAACGCTCCCGGATCGTGGGCAGAGTATCTGGTGCTGTTTCTACGGGTCATGGCGGTTCTTTCCCTGATTAAGGGTCTCTACCACTGGGGTCAGGTGTGCGGCATCGGCGCCACCGCCGACGGCGGCTTCGAAGCGCACACCGTCGCTTGGCGGACGGCGACGGTGTTCTTCGCGGTCATCGATCTCGTTGCCGCAGTCGGGCTGTGGCTCGCTGCGCCCTGGGGCGCGGTGGTGTGGCTGACGTCGGCCGTGTCCATGGCCGTGGTGGAAGTGTTCTTCCCGAAGGTTTTCGGCGGCAGCGTCTTGATCGTTTTCTTTGAAGCGGCGCTGCTGGTCCTCTATCTGTGGCTCGCGATCCAAGCCGCGCGCGAGCGGCCGGTGTGACCGAAGGAAAATTCATGCCGCAGCTCAGCGCCATCGTGATCACCAAGAACGAGGCGGCGAACATCGGCGAATGCCTGGATAGCCTCGCGTTCTGCGATGAGCTTATCGTGGTCGATTGCGGCAGCACCGACGCGACCATGGAGATCGCGCGGGGGAAAGGCGCCCGCGTCGAGTTTCACGAATGGTCCGGTTTTGGCCCGCAGAAAAACTATGCGCTTTCGCTCGCCACAAAGCCCTGGGTGCTCAACCTCGATGCCGACGAACGGGTCACCGCTGAACTTGCTGCTGCGATCAAGGAGGCGATTACCGAAGACAGCGCCGACGGCTGGGAGTTTCCACGGCTTTCGAATTTTTGCGGCCGGCAAATCTACCATTCCGGCTGGTACCCCGACCACGTGCTGCGGCTGTTTCGGCGCGGCAAAGGTCACTTCGATAATGTTATCGTCCACGAGCGCGTGATCTGCACTGGAGTGGTGAAACGGCTTCGCCCGCCACTCATTCACTTTGCCATGCCAAGGCTTGAAGATGCGCTGTCGCGGATTGACCGTTATTCGACGGCGAAGGCGCAGATGATTGTCGCTTCCGGCCAAAAAGTCTCATTCCTGACCGGTATCGGTCATGGGCTGTTTGCGTTTTTGCGGGCCTATATCTTGCGTGCCGGGTTTCTCGATGGCGCCCAGGGCTTCCTGCTCGCAATCGTCAGCGCCGAGACCAGCTATTATCCCTACATGAAAGCGTGGCTGGCGATGCGCGGACGAGATATCCGTTCGCCTACTCGTGGCTCCCTTTCGAACTCTTGATCTTTCTCAATTCTTTTGGGCTCATTTAGCGGGCATTCATGCCAGAGTTGATCCTCGCCATTCATTCCGGCCCTCACGACTCTGTTGCCGCGCTTTTCGAGGACTATGATCTGAAGGCGGCGGTACAGCTCGAGCGCCTGACCAGAATCAAGGGCGACGGCTCCAAACATCCCGACGCCTGCATCGACGAAGTGCTGGCGATCGCCGGTGCAACGCGCGCCGATATCGACGTGATTTCGATGTCGCGCACGCTGCTTGACGTTAAATATTTCCGGCGCGTGACCGGCATTCGCCGGCTGATGGAGGCTGCCCTGCGGGGAAGCCGCGGCCGAAACCTGCAATACATGACGCACGAGATGCGTCACTATCATTCCAGGAATCTCGACGATTTGTTCGATCTCGCGGCGTTTCGCCGCGATGGCGGTTTTCGGCAGAATGCGGCGCTGCATTTCAGCAACCACCACGAAGCGCACGCGCTGCCGGCATTATTCTACAGCCCCTGGGATGAGGCGCTGCTGGTCACTGCCGACGGCGGCGGCGACACTGTCAACTACAGCCACCGCAGCTTCTCGAACGGAGCAATCAAAACAATTTATGGCGGCGACGAGTGCCTGTTCACAGAGAAGCCGATCGACAGTCTCGGCCGCGCCTACAGCGCCGCGACGCTGGCGCTTGGATTTCGCATGGATCGTCACGAAGGCAAGCTCACCGGCCTTGCCGCGCTAGGCAAACCGGTGCGGGCCGACGAGATTGCCTCGTATTTTCGCGTCGACGACAGCGGCCGAGTGTATTCGACATTCTCAGGCTTCAGCCACATGCGGCGCTTCATGCGCCAGCTGGCTAAAGCGGTCAGTCCCGAAGACCTAGCCGCCTCGATCCAGAAGGTGCTCGATGACATCATGCTGCGCTCGATCAAGAATTTGCTGGCGAATTTTCCCAGCAAACATCTGGGCGTGGCTGGTGGTGTGTTTGCCAACGTCAGGCTCAACCGGTTGCTGGCCGAGCAACTTGGGCTCGACGAGATTTTCATCTTCCCGGCCATGGGCGATGAAGGACTGCCGGTCGGCAGCGCATTGATTTATCTGATGGAGCGGGATGGGCTCAAAACCTGGCTCGACCGGCGGCGGCCGCTCGGCCCGATTTTTCTTGGCCGCGACTACACCAGCGCCATCGATCCGGCCCTTGCGGCTTTGCCGGACGTGCGGCGTATACCGGGCGCGCCGGTGACCGAAGCGGCAAACCGCCTCGTCGACGGCAAGATCGGCGCGATTTTCACCGGCCGGATGGAATACGGGCCGCGCGCGCTGGGTGCGCGCTCGATTTTGGCCAATCCGTCGCGGCGTGAAACTCACGATCTGCTCAACCAGCGTCTCGCGCGCACCGAGTTCATGCCGTTTGCACCGGTGGTTGCCGCTGAACAAGCCGCCGAGGTTTTCGATGTCAACGGTGTGAATGCCAGAGCGTGCCAGTACATGACCATTGCCTGCGACGTGCATCCGCAATGGCGCGACCGTATTCCTGCTGTCGTGCACGTCGACGGCTCGGCGCGGCCGCAGACCATCCGGCGCGACGATAATCCGCTCTACTACGACATCGTCCAGGGTTTTGCGGCCGCAAGCGGACTGCCGGTTCTGGTCAATACGAGTTTCAATGTGCACGAGGAGCCGATCGTCAATTCGCCCGCTGAGTGTGCGAAGGCGCTGGTCGACGGCCGGATTGACTTCGTCGTGACCGAGCAGGGAGTTTACGAGAAATAATCGCGGTTACTGAAAAGACCGCGTTTGCAGCAAACCGTCAAACCGATTTTCGGCCGCCGGCTTGCGCCTTGGCCAGTCCGACATTCCCAGGCTGTTTGCGCAGAATACTCTCCGCCCGTTCGATCACTGCCTGCGCGGAGACATCCTTCATGCAGGCGTGATCGTTGGGGCAGCGGCTGAGCTGCCGCAGATAGCAGGGCGCGCAGTCGATACTCGCCTGCAACACGGCGCCGGGCCGGCCATAGGGACCGATCCAGACCGGATCGGTCGGCCCGAACACGCTCACCACCGGGCGGTCGACGGCCACAGCGAGGTGCATCGGACCGGAATCGTTGGTGATGCTGATGGTCGAGCGCCGGATCAACGCGGCAAGCTCGGTGAGGGTGGTCTCGCCGGCAAGATTGATCGCGCCCGGCGCCAGTTCCGCAACGGCGTCACAAGCGGTACGCTCGCGCGCGGCCCCGATCAGCGTCACGGCAAAACCTCGTTGCAGGAAATGGCGCGCCACTTCGGCAAAACCGTCGCTGCGCCACTCCTTGGTTTCCCAGATTGTGCCTGGTGCCAGCACGGCCAAGTTTTTGTTCGCGGTGTCGTAATAATCCATCAGCGCGTCGATGCGCTTGGTCGCCTCGCCCGGAATCGGAAACGAAAAGTCGGCGGTACCGTCGTCGAGGCCAAGGAGCGGCCCAACGCTGAGGTACCGGTCGACCGCGTGCAGGTCGAGCGTCGGCACCGGAATGTGATGCGTGTAGGCGAGCCAGCTTCCTTCGCGCGCGCCCTGCCAGGCGTGCTTGCGGGTCTCTTCGGGAAACTTCCGCGGCGAGGCGTCCCAGACGCTGGCCCGCGGCCGGTCAAATCCGATCCGCACCGGCGCGCCGCTCGCGATCGTGAATATCGCGGTGCGGAATTGCCCGTGCATGTCGATCACCAGATCGTAGCGGTTATTCCGCAGCTGCGAGGCAAGACGCGCGTAGCTGATAAACGGCGTCAGCCGCCAGGGTGTCGACCAGTCTTTGCGGTCAAACTCGATAACATTGCTGATGGCCGGATGGTGGCGGAGGAGTTCGCCGATCGCCGGCGTGACCAGCCAATCCAATTGCGCGGCCGGGTAACGGCGCCGCAGCTTGTTCAGCACCGGGATGGTGTGAATGACGTCGCCGACGGCGGACAATTTGATCAGCAGAATTTTGCCGAAGTCGCGATTGCGCAAGTCGGCCGCAGGCGTGTTCAAAAACTAACTCCTGTCGCGCGACGGCTGTTGTGCGCCCAGAACGTCTTATGGCGCTAGGCGCGGCCCGGTAAGATTTTGTGCAGCACGCGCTTGAAGGACGCGGAAGTGTGGTGTCGCAGCATGGCAATTTGGCGGTTGCCTTGCGACGTGAGCCAGTTGAACTGAATGACCCGGCGTTCGCCGCTGAACGGCTCGTGGCCGTGCCAGGAATTGTTGCTGCGTTTGAACGCGAGCAGCGTACCCGCAACCGGCGGCACTTCGACAATGATGTCGCCGAGATTCTTGGCAGAGCGAAGGAGCCGCAGCCGCCCACCGGCTTCTTCCCAGCTTTCGTTCATGTAGATCAGCACGGTGATGATCTTGCTGGTCGAATCGGTGTGGATCCGGCCGTCGCTTAGATCGCAGCGGCCGCGGACCGTGGTCACGGTCGGCCGGCCCGACAGGTCGAGGCCGAATTTTTGTTCGAACGCCTCGCGGAATTCATCGCTCTCCAGTTCGTCGAGCATGTGCTGGAACGCCGGACCGAAGCTGACCTGATCGACCGGGAAACTTCCGGACGAGGAAATCTTCGGATAATCCGCGTTGATCGCCGCGAGGCTGTCGGGGCCGATGAATCCGGATACGATCAGATGCTGGAACGGCTCCAGCACCAGAGGAGTCGCCCGGAATGCCTCAAGCCGCAGATAATTCGACGTATTTGGCACTTATCTCGCCTTGTTCTTGCCCGTTCCAGGAAACTAGCACTCCGCTGCGGCCGGGTAAATTATGGTGCGTGTGGACGCAGGATCGCCCAGCCGACGTGGACCGTGCCGTTGTTGTGATGAGCGTTCAGGTCAAACGGGGTGCCGAGTTCGGCGCCCGGCGCGACCGCGCCTAGGTTTGGCGGCAGCACCCGAGGGTCGCTGTCGGTCCAGACGATGACGGCGCCGCGGGCACGCAGATCGTTCAGATCGATCCACGGCGCGCGCCGCGGCAGGCCGTCGATCAAGACCCGCGGCTGTGGGTGCTGTGCTGAATAATGAGCAACATTACCGCCGTCCCACATCGAAGCGATGATGTAGGCGGGCTGGCGTCCGGTCGCCTGCTCGAACCGTCGCGTAATCGCAGCCGACAGCAGATCGCCGGGAAAGAACGCGGCGCGATAGCGGTGATCGAAATTCGGCAGCACCAGATAATCGGCAGCAAACGCAGCGATCGAGAGCACAAACACCGCGGCCCATAGCGCGCCAATTAAGGCGAGCCGTTTATGGTCGAGCGCTGCAGGGGCGTACAGCACGATCCAAAGACCCAGGAACAGCCACAGCGGAAAGCCCCACATCGCTTGCGTGCCGCGGCCGGTGAAGAGGCTCAATGCCAGGAGGGTGAGCGCCGGGCCAAAAACCAGCAGCGTCACGATGCGGCGATCGAATGCGTCGGCGGCGCCGCGGGGCGTGCTCTTTGCCGAAGGCCAAAACAGCGGCGCCGCGATCACCAGCGATGGAACGAGAAAGAACGCTTGTGCCAACACGTATTCGGCCGGATTGCGCAGATGATCGAGCCAGCCGTTTGACGGCGTCGCGCGCGCTTCGGCGTAACTGAACGGCAGGAAATCATGCTGAACGAGCCAGATCAGATGCGGCGCCATCACCGCAAGCGCCACCACCGCGGCCACCCAAGGGCCGGGCGTGGCCAGATGGCGGCGCGCGTCGCGGTCGAAAACAAGAAACAGCGCGAACGGCGCCGCCAGCACCACCATGAAATATTTGGCCCACCAGGCGAGCCCGATCGCCACCCCGAGCAAAACCCAGTAGCCGAGTTTGTCGCGGCGCAGCGCGGCGTAAAAGGCAAAACCGGCCAGCGCCCATAGCGGCAGCTCGATCACGTTATGATTGAACTTGGTGGCGCTGGCGGTGAAGTAATGCAGGCCGTCGGCGATCAGGATCGCCACCAGCGCGCCGGCCGCGCCAACCAGCGGTCGCGCGGTCTTCCACACCGCGATGAAGGCGATGATGACGACGACCTGAGACAGCGCATAAAGCGAATCATCGAAACCGAACACGCGGTACACGGCTTCGGCAATCCACCATGGCAATGGCGGCAGCTTGTCATAGCCGAGCTGCCATTCGCGGCCGTAAACCATGGCCTCGATCACGTCGAGCGGCAGGTTGAAGTAGATCAGTGACGGCAGAGCGGTCCAGATCAGCCCGTGAATGATCAGGAAGCCGGCGAAAGCCGCCCGCGGGCGGCGTTCCACCGCATCGATCAATCCGGCCATTTTCATTTTTGATTTTCGGTTTGCCGCTCTCGTTCGCGCGTTTGATGCACAACGGGGCAAGACACTCAAGCTTTTCCCTCCCCCCTTTGTAGGGGAGGGAAGGGTGGGGGGTCGGGAGGCGACTCGCTAGCGTAGACGCTTGTGCATCTCCGCCCGACCCCCACCCCTAACCCCTCCCCACAAGGGGGAGGGGAACATGCCCAGTGCCGCGCCTCTCATCGCCGAATACACCGCGTGTGTGTCGGTGACGCCATGCACAAGCCTTGCTATTGAGCCTTCCTATTGAGACCTTGCGAAGGCAATCGGAGCGACCGGGTCCAGGGGCGGGCTATGAAGGATATTGTCGACAGGCTCGAAGAACGCCGCGACAGCGCGCGCGGCGGCGGCGGCGAGCGGCGCATCGAGGCGCAGCACAAGCGCGGCAAGCTCACCGCGCGCGAGCGGATCGAGCTCCTGATGGACAAGAATTCCTTCGAGGAGTTCGACATGTTCGTCGAGCACCGCTCCTACGAGTTCGGCATGGAGAAGACGAAAATCGCCGGCGACGGCGTCGTCACCGGCTGGGGCACCGTGAATGGCCGCAGCGTCTTTACCTTCGCCAAGGATTTCACCGTGTTCGGCGGCGCGCTCTCGGAGACGCACGCCCAGAAGATCATGAAGATCCAGGATATGGCGATGAAGGCGCGCGCCCCGATCATCGGCCTGTTCGACGCCGGCGGCGCCCGTATCCAGGAAGGCGTCGCGGCGCTCGGCGGCTACGGCGAAGTGTTCAAGCGCAACGTCATCGCCTCGGGCGTCATTCCGCAGATTTCCGTGATCATGGGCCCGTGCGCCGGCGGCGACGTCTATTCGCCGGCGATGACCGATTTCATCTTCATGGTGCGCGACACCAGCTACATGTTTGTCACCGGGCCCGACGTGGTGAAGACGGTGACCAACGAGATCGTCACCGCGGAAGAACTCGGCGGCGCCTCGGTGCACGCCACCAAATCCTCGATTGCCGACGGCGCCTATGACAATGACGTCGAATGCCTGCTGCAGATGCGCCGGCTCCTCGATTTCCTGCCGCCGAATTTTTCTGCGGGCGTGCCGGAATGGCCGTCATTCGACGAGATCGACCGCATCGAGCCGTCGCTCAACTCGCTCGTGCCCGAAAACCCGAACAAGCCTTACGACATCAAGGAACTGATCCTCAAAACCGTAGACGAGAGCGACTTCTTCGAGCTCTCGGAAACCTTCGCCCGCAACATGGTGATCGGCTTCGGCCGGATCGCCGGCCGCACCGTGGGCATCGTCGCCAACCAGCCGATGGTGCTCGCCGGCGTGCTCGACTTTGACGCCAGTCGCAAGGGCGCGCGCTTCGTCCGCTTCTGCGACGCCTTCAACATTCCGATCGTGACTTTCGTCGACGTGCCGGGATTTTTGCCGGGCACTGCGCAGGAGTATGGCGGGCTGATCAAGCACGGCGCCAAGCTTCTGTTCGCCTATTCGCAGGCGACAGTGCCGCTCGTCACATTGATCACCCGTAAAGCTTTTGGCGGCGCCTATGACGTCATGGCGTCAAAGCACATCGGTGGCGACGTCAATTACGCCTGGCCGACGGCGCAGATCGCGGTAATGGGCGCCAAGGGCGCGGTCGAGATCATCTTCCGCTCCGACATTGGCGATCCAGACAAGATCGCCGCGCGTACCAAGGAATACGAAGAGCGCTTCCTCTCCCCCTTCATCGCCGCCGAGCGCGGCTACATCGACGACGTCATCATGCCGCACGCCACGCGCCCGCGCATCGCCCGCGCGCTGGCGATGCTGCGCGGCAAGACGGTCGAGATGCCGGGACGGAAGCACGATAATCTGCCGGTGTAAGGGCCGTGATAGTTCTCGGCTTTGATCCCAGGGGAACTAGCGGTCTTGCGATGCTGAAACGCTAGCGCTAACGGAGTTTGATCAGCACGGGAGAGGTTTCATCGGTGTCGACTGCGCAGACGCCGCAGCTGCTGCCGATGATTATGGACCCGTTATCTTCCCGGCCGGCAATGCTAACTACTTTGGCCAGATATTCCGTCGGAGGCTAAATCCGCGGCACCTTGAACTTCGCTTTCCTCACCGCGGTAGCAGGCCGACTCGCACGTAGCGATGGAACGATGAGTGAGGTCAATCGGCATTGTCGTCAACGCCTCGTCATGGCCGGACTTGTTCCGGCCATCCACGTCTTTGGGGCGCGATCATTAAGCAAGACGTGGATGCCCGCAACGAGTGCGGGCATGACGAGGAAAGGCCAAATCCTCCGCACCTCGGTCTTCGCCTTCAGCGCAGCCATCCTTGCGGCGTCAATGTTGACGAGGGCTTCGTCGGCGTCGACGACGACAGTCACCGCTTCTAGCGGCTGTCGCGATCATCACGAATATCTGCGGTCGAGTCGGGCAGCGAGTGTAGCCCGGATAAGCGAAGCGAATCCGGGGCAGCTTCGAGGGGTGCTCCCGGATGTCGCTCTACTCATGCAGGCTGGGGGCTAAATCCGGCTTATAAGCTACAACAGGCGTAGCTCGATACCCTTCGTCGCTTTCGCCGCCGCAATGAGCCGCCGATCTGCCGTGATCAACGGGCAACGCTCTCGCTCGGCCAGCGCCAGATAAAAACAGTCGTAAATCGGATGGCGCAGTTCGCTGGCGATCTCGGTCGAGCGCGCAGCGAGGTCGCTCGGCGAGATCAACTGTGTGAAGAGGCTGATTGCGGTTTGCAGCGCGCGGACGGCATCACGCGCGGACACTTCCCTCCAAATGGCGCGCTTCCAAACTGCATTGCCGATTTCGGCGACGATGAGCGATGGTGCAATAAGGTCGTCACCGCTGCCCCGTAATGCCGCGGCCCGATCCGAGCCATCCTCTTGCAAGACCCACTTGGCTGCGACACTGGCATCGACGACCAGCGTCACCGATACGGCTCGTCGTTATCGCGCCACTCGCGAATGATCTGCGTGGAGTCGCCGGTTACCTTGCCGATCTTGGCCCGGATACGATCGGCCTCGGCCCAGGCCTCTTCTTTGCTCGGCCTTGCCGCGGCGCGCAGCGCCTCGCGCGCGAGATCGTTCAGCGATTTACCGGCGGCCTTGGCCTTTTTCTTGAGTTGTGCCGCAACGGCGTCGTCCACGTTTCGAACCAGGATATCGACCATCGGCGCCTCCGATTGATATCGTTATGATATCGCCGACGTCGAGAAATTCAAGGTGGGCCCTTCCGCCGTGCCGCGTGCCAGCAGACTTGTTGCGTGGCCCGCATGGCGGCAATTTACCCGGGCCACTCGACCGATTTGCTGCGGGCGGTTAGGTGCTTCGCCTTACCTGAGGTCGGACCCTACGCCGTCGCGACGGTCGATGGCGTCGTGGAATTGAGCAATTGCGCCTGCATCTCGATCAATCGTTCAAGGAGATTGTTGTTTGCCCCCGTTGTGCCGGTTGTCGAGCTTGAGCTGTCCGAGGACGAACCATCGCTGGAAGGGTCTGCCGTTGTCATCGTGACCGTCGAGCCGTCCGGATAGGTGATTGTATACGTGGTCGAGCCGTTGCTGTTGGTCGTGGTTTGACTGGCGGCGCCGCTGTCGGCCGAGGCCAGCATGCCCCCTGATGCCTGCATGCCGCCGAAGGCGCCGAACGGCGGCGGCGGAGGTGCAAACTGGCTTTGCTGTTGGCCCGACGAGGTTTCGCCGGCGCTCTGGTTCGCTGTGGAATTGAGTGCCTGCGTAAGCATCTCGATCACCTGTTCGACCGGATTGCTGCTCGTCGAAGTCGCGTTGCCCGCGGAGCTTGAGCTGTCCGAAGACGAAGCGTCGCTGGAAGCGGCCGGCGTGGTCAGCGTCACCGTCGAGCCATCCGTGTAGGTGATCGTGTAAGTGGTTGAGCCGTTGGCGTTGGTCGTGCTCTGACCGGTGGCGCCGCTATTGGCGGCGGCCTGCAGCGAAGCCGCGCCGCCGAATGGCGGCGGCGCAAACGGGCCTTGGGCGGCTTGGGTTGCGGAAGACGTGCCGTCGGCGCTTTGGCCGGAGCTCGCGTTCAGCGACTGGGCCAGCGACTCAATGAGCTGCTCGAGAGGATTGTTGCTTGTCGAGCCTGAGCTGTCCGAAGACGAAGCATCGCTTGAAGCAGCCGGCGTAGTCACGGCGACCGTCGAGCCATCCGCGTAGGTGATCGTATAAGTCGCCGAGCCATTGGCGTTGGTCGTGGTTTGAGCGGTGGCGCCGCTATCGGCGGAGGCAAGGAGTGAACTTAAGCCCCCGAACGGCGGAGGTCCGAACTGACCCTGCTGGACTTGCGCGCCCGAAGAGCCGCCGGTCGTGTCGGTCGCGTTGTCCGCGCCAAATTGAGACCCTGCCGTCCCAGCCCCGGTCATCTGCAACGCCAACAAAGCGAAGAAGGTCTGCGGACCAAATTGTACCGATGAGCTGCCTGCCGGCGCTCCGTTTGAGGAGCTGCTGGAGCTCGAAGCCGTGTCGGAGCCGCTCGACGCAACGGGGCTCAACACCGGAATGGTTTGCCCTGCGGTGGCGCTCGCAGACGTGTTTTGCTGGAGGAGGTATTGAAGGTATGCGTAGGGATTGGAGTAACTGGAACCAACGGACATAGACATGGCACGCTCCTGACAAACGCAAACATCGACGTGACTTTCGTCGCGGGCATTCCATGCAAGGCCAGGGCCATCGCATTAAGTGCGTAAGAACAAACAGCTTTCAAACAAATCGCCGCGCTAAATCACTGCACAATCTGCCACACCGCGCGTCAAGGCGGCAAAACTTGCCGGCTGTCATTCCGGTTTGACCTCTCGACCAATGTTTTGCCGGCCGGTACCTGTGTTGCAGCTTCGTGACCACCGGGAACTCTAGAACATGCCGCGATCGCTGGAAGATGCCGCAATCTTCGCGGCGCCGGGTGTCTTCGTCCTGCTTTGGGCGTCGGGGTTTGTCGGCGCGAAACTTGGTCTCGGGTATGTCGAGCCGCTGACGTTTCTCTCGCTGCGGATGGGCGCGGTGGTCGCGCTCCTTGTCCTCATCATGGCGTTGACCCGGCCGAAATGGCCCAACGGCGCCGGCATCCTTCACAGCGTCCTGACCGGGCTTATGGTGCACGGGCTCTACCTCGGCGGCGTGTTCGTTGCGATCGAAAACGGCGTCTCCGCCGGGCTCGCAGCGCTCATCGTCAGCTTGCAGCCGGTGCTGACGTCGACGATCGCCAACCGGTTCCTCGGCGAGCGCGTCGCGTCGCGACAATGGCTCGGCCTCGCGCTCGGTCTCCTCGGCGTCTATCTCGTCCTCTACGAAAAGACGGCGGCGGGTGGCGCGACCGCGTTCGGCTGGCTTTCGGCAACCGTGGCGCTGCTCGGCATCACCGCAGGCACGCTCTACCAGAAGCGGTTCGGCGGCAGCATGGATTGGCGGCCGGCGCTGTGCATCCAGTACGCGGCGGCCGGCATCCTGTTTTCGTTCGGCGCGTTTGCGTTCGAAACCCGCATAGTGCACTGGACGCCGCAATTTCTGCTGGCGCTCGGCTGGCTCGTCTTCGGATTGTCGCTCGGCGCGATCTGGCTCTACTACTACATGATCCGCCGCGCCGCGGCGACGCGCGTCACCAGCCTGTTCTACCTGACCCCGCCGACGACCGCGCTGATGGCGTGGGCGGCGTTCGACGAGCGGCTGGCACCGCTGGCGCTCGTCGGCATGACGGTCTGCGTCGTCGGCGTCGCGTTGGTGAACTGGCGTTCAGCGTAAAATCATGAAATCGCCGTTTTTCCGGCATGCGGCCGTCTCAAACGAGCGTTTGAATTTGTATCGGGCGTTTGAATAAACATGGGAAAGGGAAATTGAGGTGTATACGTCGGAAACACGCGAGTTGATCCGCCGCAACGGCGAAACGGCCAGGATCCGGGCATGCCCGAACTGCGGCCGGTCGATGCACCTATCACCAGGTGGCGATCAGCCGCGCGGCATCTTTCCGGACCTGCGGCGCTATCGCTGCGGCGAGTGCGGCGTCTCGGTCACCGAGGCTGCCGACGAGTGAAATCTGGGCGGGCAACGACACGTTGCTCTGCCTTGCGAGCCCCAAGCGCGTTGTGGTCCCCTCCAGCGCTTGGGGCTTTCTTTTTTCCTGGCCGAACGGCGCGCCGCAGCGCGGATCACACCGCTGGCATTATCTGGCGCCTCGATGGGAAGTCCGTAGGATACGTCTTGATCGTTGTTATCGGGGCGGCAACTACGAACCGAACCCGTTCCCCAAGGGACCTGCCATGCGATCCATACTGCTGACGGCGTTGATGCTCGGCTTGGTCCTCGATCGGCCGGCGGCGGCCGCGTTGGTCAATGAGAACCTGCTGACAAGCGCCCCGGCCGGATACCACGTCGGCTTCCGCAACAAGACCGACGACGGTCTGATTACCGAATGGGTACCGGCGGGCGAAACTGTCGAGAACTGGACGGAAATGGTCACGGTGCAGGTGTTCTATCATCTGGGCGTGTCGCCGGAAGCGTTCATGAGCAACCTGGAGACCCGATGGGTAGGAAGCTGTCCAGGGGCGGGGCCCGCGCAACCGATCGCCAACGCGGTCGACAACGGCTATCCGACGCTGGTGTGGCTGTTGAGCTGTCCGCAAAATCCCGCGAGCGGCAAGATGGAGATCAGCTGGTTCAAGGCGGTGCAGGGCAACGATAGTTTCTATCTGGTCCAGAAGGCTTTCAGGTTTGTGCCGTCGAAGCAGCAGATCGGGCGCTGGGTCCGCTATCTGAAAGCGGTGCGCGTTTGCGACTCGCGTCTGGCGGACCGCGCCTGTCCGCGGTAGTAGGACTAATCGCCTCTATCGTCACGCCCCGCGCTTATCGAAAGCGTCCTCGCGTGGCCGGCCGTCATTGGTTTGTCGGATTTTCGTCGGCGACATGCCAGCCAAAGCAGTAAGCCCGGCCGCATGTTTCATGATCATTTCGAGGTGACGGTGCGCGTGACTGGTCGACAGTTCGATGAACTCCGCCGCCGATTTAACCGCGCCGAGCCGCTGCGCATAGTCCAGGGTGGCGTTTACATTGGCATTGATCAGTTCGACCGCCTTGGCGCGATAATCCTCGGCGGCTGGAGCGGCCGCTGGGAGCCGCGCTTCGAGCGTGTCGCTGCCTACTTCCGGTTTGCGCGGTTGGTCGGCCGTCCGCTCTGTAACGCCGGTAGGTAGATTAGCGCCGGCAAGCCCGTTTGCATAAGCCGGCGCGGCGTTGATGTTGACCTTCAAGTTTTCCAGCATCCGGGCGCGGTAGTCCTTGGCCAACTCGGCAGCAGCCAAAGTAACTTCGTCCAATTGTTGTAATGTCCTGTCGTCCTGCGGCCCGGAACCATTGCGGCCTTCGTTGGGCGTTGTCGCGGCCGAACGGCTTGCGGCCGCGATCGCTTCCAGTAAAGGCAGTTTCTCGACCACCCCGCCGCCCTCCAGCAACGCGGCGAACGCCGCCATTGAGCGCCGCGTCGGGCGCCGAGGCTTAGCTGGCCGCTCGGATCGGTATTTGTCCATGGTCGTTCGTTTCCGCGGTCATTGCCTGCCAAACCCACTGCCACAGGGAGCGAATTTCCGCCGCGGCCTTGCCGTACGGCGCGAACTCGGTAACCCCGAAGCCCGAGCCGAGCGCGTCTTGATGGTCGTTGCGCTCGACGATATAGGGAAGGGCCAGCATCCCGGCCGCATTCAAAGCCACAGCAGCCTCGCCGATACGAGAGCCGCGCGCCGGCGCCTGGTTGAGGACAAGCGCAAATGGCTTGCCGAGTGTGCGAACGCTGCGCAGCGTCGGCAGCGCCGCCTCGATGTCGGCTGGACTGGGCCGCGCCGGGATCAGGCACAAGTCGGCGGCGCCGATTGCGCTTGCGCTCAGGTCGTTACTCGTTGCCGGCGTGTCGATGACGGCGAGCGTTAAGCCGCTATGCCTGAGCGCCAACAACGCCCGCTCAATTTCCAAGCCGCTGCCAGCACGCTCGATCCGGGGCTCAGGCAGCGTACGGCGCCGGCTCCAACTCGAAACCGTTCCCTGTGGGTCGGTCTCGATGATGGCGACCCGTTGTCCCTCGCCCATCGCGGCGACTGCAAGCCCGATGGCGAGCGTGCTCTTGCCGCTGCCGCCCTTTTGGGTGGCCAAAACGATCACGCGCATCATGCGTTGCCTTTCGCGGCAAACAGCACAGCACAACGAGAAAATGGAACCGCCGATCAATCACTGGGGGGAATGTTTTCGATTCGAGTCAAGGCAGATGGCCGTGATCCACAGGCTTTCGCCGGCGCTTTTTTCAGCTGCGGATCACCGCCAGCCGCCGCCGCCGTTCACATAGACCGTGTCCGCGGTCATAAAACCGCAGGCGTCCGAGCAAAGAAACAGCACCAATTCCCCGATCTCCTCCGGCTCGCCGAAGCGCTGCATCGGGACATCGTCGAGGAAGCGCTTGATCAGGTCCGGCGAAGACTGAGCCGCGTCTTGGAACGGCGTTTTGATCGGCCCGGGCGAGATCGAGATGGCACGGATGCCCTGGGTGGCGAACTCGCGTGCCACGCCCATGGTCATGGTCACGACGGCGCCTTTGGCCGCGGCGTAGTGAATTGAAGAGCCGGGGCCGCCGCGGCGATGCGCCATGCTCGCCATATTGACGATCACGCCGCTTTTGTTGGCGAGCATGTGCGGCAGCACCGCCTGCATGGCGTAGAACGTGCCGTTGACGTTAAGCGCGAACGTCTTGTCCATGAGCGCATCGTCGATCTCGAGAAATTTGGCGCGGCGAATGGCGGCGCCGGCTGAGTTGAACAGAAACTGCACGCTGCCGAAGGCGGCGATGGCACGGGAGACCATGTCGTTGACCTCGCCGCGCTTGGTGACATCGACCTTCAGAGCCAGCGCCTGGCTGCCTTTACCGTTAACCTCCGCGGCGGTCTGCTGCGCGCCTGTGGCATTGACGTCAGCGCAGATAACGTTGGCGCCCTCGCGGGCGAAGATGAGCGCCGTGGCGCGGCCGATGCCGCTGGCGGCGCCGGTGATGATGATGGTTTTCCCGGCGAAATAATCCGGCGTCTTCGGCATGGCTGGTCCCGTCCCTTTCGTGAGGCAGTGTGCCTGCTCGGCGAGCGTGTCACAATCGTGTGTTTTGCCGTGTCACACTCCGCATCGATATCGGTGATGAGAAATTATTCACCATGCCCTTGCCGGGGATCGTTGTTCAACAACGCAAATCTTTGTCATCAAAAAAGAGCGGGAGCAAACAAAACTGTCACATGACCTTCACAGATCAGATGACGGCGACACTTAACGCGATTTTATGAAAGTGCGACTAGCAGATTAATTCGTAATCGAGCTCTCGATCGCTCGTGCTAATTTCGCAAAAAGATCATGATTGCGCCGCTCCGCAAGCAAAGCGTACAGCGTCCTTCATTGCTGGCCGACGTCACGGTCGTTGAAAGGATGTGGCGAGCCGCGCTGGCTCCCGGCCAGAAACTACCGCAATACGAGGAGGTCGTACTTGGCAGTTTGGGGCGGCTTGCCGATCATCTGCTGTTGTTCGAGTGCGATGCGTCCGCTTCGTTCAGGGTGCTGAGGGCCGGCCGGAAAATCAGCGAGTGGATCGGCACCGATGTCCGCGGCAACGCGCTCGCCGATCTGCCGCGCGATTGCGCCATCGCGCTCGGCGCCGTGCTGACACAAGCGATCGAAGCGGCGACGCCGGTGCCGTATCGCATGCATCGTGTCGCCGATGGCATGGTCGAGACCTATGAAATGCTGGCCTTCCCAATGGCGTGCCGGTGGGGGCCGCCGATCACCGGCGTGTACGTCGCGGAAGCCGGTACCCGGTACAATCTGGTCGATACGATCTTCCGCTCCACGCACCAAGGCATTCTGGCGCTCGCGGCCATCCGCAATGCCGCCGGCGCGGCGATCGATTTTCAAATCGTCGCCTTCAACCAAGGCGCCGCCGAGATGCTGGGCGTCGGCGAGAGCGAGGTGCAATGGTGCCGGCTTTCCGAGCTGCCACTCGGGTCGCCTTCGCTCGGCATTCGCGATCGTCTCATGGCCAGTGTTGGCACCGGACAATTCGATCAGTTCGAGTTCGCCTTTACGCGAACGGACAGTGAAATCCATGTGAACGTCGGTGTCGCATCCGTCGGCGATCTGTTGTCCATGACACTCACCGACATCGGCGATCTCAAACGGCGTGAAGCATCGTTTCGCCTGCTGTTCGACGGCAATCCGGTGCCGATGTGGCTATACGATCCAAGCGATCTGCGCATTTTGAATGTCAACGATGCCGCACTGTCGCATTACGGTTATACGCGGGGGCGATTCCAAAGCATGACGCTGCCCGAACTCTGGTCCGGCGACGAAAGCGACATCCACCGCGAAGCGGCGAAGTCGGTGGGCGAAAAATACCAGTCGGATCGAAGCTGGCGCCACGTCAAGGCCGATGGCAGCGAGATCGAAGTCCTGATTTACGCCCGCCGGGTCCCGTTCGGGCGCATGCACGCGATTCTGGTGGCGGTCGTCGATGTCACTGAACGCAAACAAGCCGAAGCTCGCATCGCCTACATGGCACATCACGATGCTTTGACCGATTTACCCAACCGCGTGCTGTTTCATGAACGGCTGAATGAACTGCTCGCGCGGGTGCGCGGGCACGGCGAGCATCTTGCGGTCCATTGCCTCGATCTCGATCATTTTAAAGGCGTCAACGATACGCTCGGCCACCCGATGGGTGACAAGCTTTTGCAGGCCGTTGCGCAACGCTTGCAAAAATGTCTCCGGCCCAGCGATCTGGTGGCGCGCCTTGGCGGCGACGAATTTGCGGTCGTGCAGTTTCCGCTCGGCGGTCCCAACGAGGCCAGCACGCTGGCCACGACGTTGATTGAAGTCGTGAGCAAGCCATATGAGGTCCACGGCCACGAATTCATCATCGGCGCCAGCATCGGCGTCGCTCTCGCACCCGGCGATGGCGACGGACCGGACGGGCTGCTGCGCAACGCCGATATCGCGCTTTACCGTGCCAAAGCCGAAGGCCGCGGAACAGCGCACTTCTTCGAACCGGAAATGGATCGTTGCATCCAGGCGCGGCGCCTGCTCGAACTCGACCTCCGCAAGGCGTTCGTCAATGGGGAGTTCGAACTGTTCTATCAGCCGCTGATCAGTCTCAATACCAACGCGGTGAACGGCTTCGAGGCGCTGTTGCGTTGGCGGCATCCGGAACGCGCGATGATCGCGCCGGGTGAATTCATTCCGCTCGCCGAAGAAATCGGACTCATTGTGCCGCTTGGCGAATGGATACTGCGCACGGCTTGCACCGAAGCGATGCGGTGGCCGGGCGAACTCAAGGTGGCGGTGAATTTGTCGCCGGCGCAATTCCGCAGCCGCGGCGTGGTGAGGGCGGTGGTGACGGCGCTTGCCTATTCACGTTTACCCGCCAATCGCCTGGAATTGGAAATCACCGAAACGGTGTTGCTTGGCGAAACCGATGCGAATCTGGCGACCTTGTACCAGCTTCGCGAGATCGGTGTGCGCATCTCGATGGACGATTTCGGCACCGGCTATTCGAGCCTGAGCTATTTGCGCTGTTTTCCATTCGACAAGATCAAGATCGATCGTTCGTTCGTCAGCGAACTCTCCGAGCGTCCGGATTGCGTGGCCATCATTCGGGCCGTTGCCGGCCTGGGGCTGAGCCTCGGTATTGCCACGACGGCCGAGGGAATTGAAACGACGGAGCAGCTTGAACGCGTCCGCGCGGAAGGTTGCACGGAAGTGCAGGGCTACCTGTTCAGTCCGCCACGGCCTGCTTCCGAACTCGGCGAGCTCATTCGCGCCGGGCAGGCGAAAGTGGTCGCAGTCGCATAGAGCCGAGCGACGCGAGGCCTCGGCCGGCCCAGATCAGCGTTGCAATACCCTCTCCCGCAACGGGAGTGAGGAGGCTAGGATGGCGCTAACGCGCCAAGCGTCGGTCATGTCAAAGGGAGGCAACATGTTCAAGAAATCCATCATTCTTGCAATCGCCGCGCTTGCCATCGGCGGCGTCGCGCTAGCGCAGACGCCGCCATCGAACGCGCCACTATCGCCGTCGCCGATGAAGCGCAACATCCTCGGCAAGGTCGAGGTGCCGAATTCGAACTATGAAGTCACGACCGCCATGGTGGAGATTGCGCCGGGCTTTAAGGCGCCGCGTCATAGCCACCCGGGAATCGTCGACGCGACCGTAGTCGAGGGCCAATTCTGGCTCGCGCTCGACGGTCAGCCGGAAAAGACTTTTACGGCGGGCCAGTCATTCGAGCTGCCCGATCGCGCCATCCATGCCGAAGGCGCGATCGGCGACAAGCCGTGCAAGCTCTTCGTCGCTTACGTACTCGAGAAAGGCCAGCCGCTGGTGATACCGGCGAAGTGACGATCCAGGCGCTAAGGAAGCGCGCCGGCTGACATTGCAGCACAGCGCACGTGAGGAAACACAGCATGGCTTCGCACGGACCCATCGAGTATCGCGAAGCCGCTCCGGAAGTTCGCGCCGTGTTCGACGATATCAAGCGTACCCGGCAAGTCGACGACGTGAACAATTTCTGGAAATACCTCGCCCATGATCCGGCGACACTCAAACGCACATGGGAGAGCATCAAGGAAATCATGGCGCCGGGTGCACTCGATGTGCTGACCAAGGAGATGGTTTATCTCGCGGTGAGCGTGACCAACGGCTGCGGTTACTGCATTGCGAGCCACGGCGCCGCGGCCCGCAAGGCCGGAATGAGTGAAGCAATGTTCGCAGAACTCATGGCCGTCGTCGGCATGGCGAACGAAACCAACCGATTGGCTAACGGCTACCGCGTGCCGATCGATCCCGCGTTCGAAAAGTGAACTGTCACTTTGGGCAGAGCAGATCTTCGACGCTGCGGATTTGCGAAAGATCGACAGCAACAATGCCCGCGCACTTTTACCGCGCATTCGGTCCATTTGAACGGCACAGCGAATCAAAACAGCCCCGGTGTGCTCCGGGGCTGTTTCTTGGCACCTTGTCTTGGCACCTTGCTCAAGATGTTCGTTATTGGGGATGCGCACTTCCTTGCGCCGGCGGCGACACTAAGCCCGGAAGCGCCGGATTCAGCGGGTGCGGTACCGGCGTGGGAGGCGCCTTCGTTGCCGCGGGCGAAGTTTCATTCGACGCTGTTTCGGTCGGGCTGTGGCCGACGCCAAAGGCGATAGCGACTAGCACCACGATGGCAACGACGCCCGCAATCCATCCCCAGCTGATGTCTTTGCCCCGCGTGGTGGGCTCATATTCTGCGCCGCGCCACGGCGGCTCATTGGGGTCCCGGTAGTCAGACATGGCTAACCTCCGCCTTTGATGGAACTCCACAACAACCGCCTGGGCGCGCGCGGTGTTCCTCGCCACTGCGCAAATAGCCGCCCTGTCGCGGCGGCATGACGCTCAGACTGACCCACGGAACCTTCGGGCTGCGCCCCACTGTTGAACGGAACCGCGAAGCCGCTATTGTGCAGCCGCCACGCGCGGCGCTCGTAGCTCAGCTGGATAGAGCATCAGACTTCGAATCTGAGGGTCGGGAGTTCGAATCTCTCCGAGCGCGCCAATATACGATTCTTTATTGCCGCCGGGCCTCGGAAATACCACATCAAACCGCCGACAGCCGTATGTGAATTTTGCTGTCCGTTGATTGGACCAGAAGCATCGCTAATCCGCGAGCCCCAAGACAAACGCCAAACCAATTCCGAGCCGAGCCATGTCTTGCTTGCGAGTCGCCCGGTCTTCCGCCCAATTCGTTCGCGTCTCACGGTGACCGGCTTATCGGCCATCACCTGCGATTTGAGCCGCAATCCATTTTCGGGCTTAGGCTCAATGGTGACGCGAAAATCCGCAGCGTCCACTAGTTCGGAAGTCAACTGGCAGACTACCACTGAAGCTTGGCTCTGCGGAAAGGCGTCCGTCTGCACGATGACCGCCGGACGGGGCTTGCCATTGTCACCGGCCGCAGCAACCGTCACCAGATCACCGCGTCGCATCTGCGTCAAACTCGGAGATCGATTCGATCCATTTCAAGGCGTCGCGCTCACGCTTCAGGTCGAGGCCGGCGACCTGCCTCGCCACCCGTCGTCGAACCGCCCGCGAGCGAGGGTCGGCAACGACGAGACGCAACTCGCGCAGACCCCGCGCGCGCCAGTGCATGAATTTTCTTATGAACCTTTTAGGGCCGGCCTTGGCCAATTGAGTGCACTGTCACCGTAACTCGGTGATATTAGAGCGCGATGACTTTGCTTCCTGGCTTGACTGTCGGCGGGACCGAGTTGCTTTCCGGGTGCCTGTGTTTC
The DNA here is from genome assembly GCA_963844545.1 of uncultured Alphaproteobacteria bacterium. Taxonomy (GTDB): domain Bacteria; phylum Pseudomonadota; class Alphaproteobacteria; order Rhizobiales; family Xanthobacteraceae; genus BOG-931. Next base: position 155,362 of record CAWJOX010000011.1, read on the forward strand.
CGCTGAGGCGGCACCGGGAGCCGTCGTCAAGTGCGGCAATCGCCGCCAGAAGCGACCCCCTTATTGATGGCCGCGAATATCTTTCGGCGGTGGCTCAGAGAGACGCCAAGGTCCTTCAGGTCTTGGTCGCTAAGATGCGGAAGAACGGAAACATCAATATCATTCTCGGTAAAGAGCTTGGCGTATTGCTCAAGCCCGAGCTTTTCAAGCCATTCCGCAATCTGCTGCATTGGTGCCCGTACCGATTTACCGGCAACAGCACCGACGGGAACTGAGCTTACCAGTTGTGACTATGCGCTCAGATGTTATGGCTATCATGGTTTGCCCTAAACTGTGAGGTTCTGCCAATGGTCGGCGCGGCCTATGACATCAGGACAAACCTTGAGCGCGACGGTCCTAATGGTCTGATGGTCGCAAATTATTTGGGCCCCGGTTTTTTCGCCAGGAAGTATTTGAAGGCGATATCTCCTTCGGTCGCTGGAAACGGAGTTCCACAGGACCCGCAGGCAGCCCGCGAACCGGAGTCGGGCGTCGAGTTTTCGATTGTGACAATCGTATAATGCGCGCCGCAAATCATGCAGGTAAACGGTATCGGTTCCGATTTGATCATGCGCGGGATTAAATTTTACAATGCGGGAGTTGCTGGCAGATTGTCTAATGCCAATAGATCAGAGTGATCTTCTTCCGCGGCCGCATCCCGGGTCGAGCAAATGCTGTCCATTGGCGTAATGGCGCTACCGCCAACCTCCCGCGATTTCATTTTGATGATCGACGCTCGAGAATGATACGACTGGCTAACGGTCCAGCCAAGGGAGCGAAAAAATTCGACACGCTCGCTTAAGACGGACACAGCATCTTGCCGATCTAGGCTACTTGGCGCCGAGAAATTGTATCAATCCGCGTTGTCGGTCCGCTATTCGACAACCGATCGACTGTCCCCTATTAGGGGGATATTTCTAGCGAAGCGCGGAAGCAAATGAGCCTGGAAGGTTAAAGAGATTGCCGTGGGGCGGCATTACCCAAAGTGAGAGTTCGAAAATTTATATGGTTACTATGCCTGTGTCGGCCGTCTTACGCTTCGCCAAGAACGTTGGACAGATCAAAGAACCTGCAGATGTTCTCGCCGCGCTTCAAAACGCTATCCCGGCAAATGACATACGGGTTGCTGCCGCTTGGTATCTGCCAAAAAGCTATACCGATCACGCAGCTATCGTCCCAGGCAAGACGCTTTTCGTTCATGACAGCCTGCCGCTAGCAGCGCTTTGGTCCGACTATATCGGCTTGGTGCAGAGCAATGGCGCCGCGAACATTTTCGCGTTCGGGCGTCGCAAATCGGCGCCGTTCACACTGACCGAAGCGATGCGCCAGCTGCAGCTAACCGGCAATGAAGACTGGATCGTGCACATGCTTCGCCGCCATCACATCCGCGACGGGCTGTATTGCCCATTTCGACGGTGGGCGCTCGACCTTTTGGTCGCCGAAACTTCTCGATAGACTTTCGCCTGACACTCGCGCCATGTTGTTCACGGTCGCAGGACTCGCCATTGGACAGATCGACGTGTTGGTCCGCAAACTTGAACAATTTGAAACCATCGCCAAACTGAGTGAGCGCGAACTGTCGATCTTACGGCTGATTTCCTACGGTCAAAGCAATGCCGAAGCCGCGGCGTATCTGAAAATCGGACCGGAAACGGTCAAGCATCACGTCAAGCGGGTGATGCGCAAGCTCAAAGCACGCGATCGCGCGCAAGCCGTTGCTTCAGCGATACGGCATGGATTGATAAGCTAACTCGCTTCGACATGCCGTGAGGCCGCTTTCTGGAGCAACGAAGCTTGCAGACCATCGACAATCCGTTCGGCACGAGGTTGTCACCCATGTCTTAGGTACGTTCTGTCACCCATGTCTCCGGGCCGGACACAAATTAATTTGTTGGCGACCCCGGCAGGATTCGAACCTGCGACCTTCAGCTTAGAAGGCTGTTGCTCTATCCCCTGAGCTACGGGGCCGTGCAACGGTAAGCTTATACAGAATCCTGCTGCAAAACGGTTACTAAATTGGTGCGCCGCGCGATTTCGGCCACGACCTCGACACGATCATTGCCTTGAACTCGGTGACTGGGTGAAATTGCGCGCCCTTGAGGGAGAATAGCCCCATGCTTTCGTTGCTTCGCGCCGGCGTTTCCGCCGCGCTGCTGATTGTCGCCCCGCTGGCGGCGAGCGCCGCCGACAAGCCGTTTCAGAACAAGGAACTTGCCGACAGCGCGATCACGCTCGAAGCGCAGATCAAATCGGACGCCGGCACCCAGTCAAAGCCGGTGGCGCAAGTCCGGCGCGACGCCGACGCGGCGTTTTCGCGGAACGATTTCCGCGCCGGTATGGCCCTGCTCGGGCAGGTCGTTGCGGCCGCGCCGAACGACACCGCGACGTGGCTGCGGCTGGCGCGGGCGATCATGCAAATCCGGCCCGCCGACGACAAGGAGCGTAAACTCCTGCTCGAGCGCGCTTCGACGGCGGCTTACATCGCGTACCAGCGCACCACCAGCCGCGCCGAGGAAGCAGACAGCCTCGCGTTTCTCGGTAACGTGCTGGCGCATCGCGAAGAGTGGCGGCCGGCGCTTGATGCGCTGCGGCTGTCACTCGAACTGCGCGAGGTAGCCGACGTCCGCGGCCAATACGAGCGGTTGCGTGAGCAATACGGCTTCCGCGTCCTCGATTACAGCGTCGACGCCGATACGGCTTCGCCGCGGGCGTGCTTCCAGTTTTCTGAAGATTTACCGTTGCGTACGGACTTCTCGCCGTTCGTCGCGCTTGCCGGCACCGACAAGCCGGCGGTGTCGGCTGCAGAGAAGCAACTGTGCGTCGAAGGCTTGCGCCACGGCGAGACCTATACGGTTACGCTGCGCGCCGGACTGCCTTCGGTGGTGCATGAGTCGCTGTCGAAGTCGGCGGATTTTTCGATCTATGTGCGCGACCGGAAACCCGCGGTGCATTTCGCCACGACGGCCTACGTCCTGCCGCGTACCGGCCAGCGCGGTATTCCGGTCATCAGCACCAACACCAGCAACATCGCCGTCGAGATTTACCGCATCGGCGACCGCAACCTCACGGATACGATCGGCGGTTACAATTACGCGCGCGGCGATTTCCAGCGCAGCCTCGGCCGTTACGAGGTCGAGCAACTTCGCCAGTCCCGCGGTATCGCGGTGTGGAAGGGCGAACTGGCGGTGGATTCGCCGGCGCTCAATGCCGATGTCACCACCGCTTTCCCGGTAGATCAGGCAGTCGGTGATCTCAAGCCCGGCGTCTACGTCATGGTGGCGCAGCCGCGGGAAACAAAAAACCTCGACAACGACTACAATTCGCTGGCAACGCAATGGTTCATCGTTTCCGATCTCGGCCTCACCGCGTTCTCCGGCAATGACGGCATCCACGTCTTCGTCAACTCGCTGGCGACGACGGAGGCCAAAAACAACGTCGAGATCCGGCTGGTTTCCCGCGCCAACGAGGTGCTGGCCGTCCGTCGCACTGATGCAAGCGGCCATGTCCTGTTCGAGCCGGGGCTAGCGAGCGGTGAGGGCGGTTCATCTCCCGGTATGCTCGGTGCGAGCGACGGAAAGGGCGACTACGCGTTCCTCAATTTGAAGTCGCCGGCGTTCGATCTGACCGATCGCGGCGTCGGCGGCCGTCCCGCGCCCACCGGGCTCGATGCGTTTGTCTACACCGAGCGCGGCGTCTATCGCTCCGGCGAGACGGCCTTTCTTACCGCTGTGCTGCGCGACGGACAGAGCGCTGCTGCGCTCGATGTTCCGCTGACCTTTGTCGTCGAACGGCCCGACGGCGTCGAATTTCGCCGCGTCGTGGTCGCCGACCAGGGACTCGGCGGTCACAGCCTGACGTTGCCGCTGCCGACTTCGGCGCCGACCGGCACCTGGCATGTGCGCACGTTCACTGATCCGAAGCGGCCGCCGGTCGGCGAGACCAACTTTTTGGTCGAAGACTATGTGCCCGACCGGATCGAGTTTGATCTAGCATCGCCGACCGGCCGCATCTCACCAACGACGCCGGCCAAGGTCGATGTCTCCGGGCGCTTCCTTTACGGCGCGCCCGCGGCCAACCTCGATCTCGAAGGCGACGTGACAATCGGGGTGGCGAAGGAGCGGACCGGTTTCGCCGGTTATCAGTTCGGTCTCGACGACGAAGAGGTTGAGCCCGTCCAACAGCCGCTTGAGGACCTGCCGACCACCGACGCACAGGGCAAAGCAGGCTTTACCGTCAAGCTCGACAAGCTGCCGTCGAGCACGCACCCGCTGGAAGCGCAGATCACCGTGCGCATGGCCGAGCCCGGCGGCCGCGCCGTTGAGCACAAGATCAGCCTTCCGGTGACCGCAACCGGCAACATGATCGGCGTCAAGCCGCTGTTCTCAGGCCGCTCGCTCGGCGACGGCGCCAGCGCCACGTTCGACGTGGTCGCTGTCGCGCCCGACGGCTTGGCGATCGCGCAGCGCGGCCTCAAATACGAGCTGCTGCGCATTGACACCCATTATCAGTTCTACAAGCGCGACGGGCGCTGGAACTACGAGCCGGTCAAGACCACAAAGCGTGTCGCCGACGGCAAGATCGACACCACGCTCGACCAGCCCGGACACATTTCGCTGCCAGTCACGTTCGGCCGTTACCGGCTCGAAGTCTCGATCGGGGATGGCAATGGTCCGGCGACATCGGTCAACTTCGATGCCGGATTCTATGTCGAGTCAAATGCGGATACGCCGGATTTGCTCGAAGTGGCGCTGGACAAGCCGGAGTACGGCGCGGGCGACACCATGACGGTCGCGGTAACGGCGCGCAGCGCCGGGCGCCTTACCCTGAACGTGATCGGCGACCGGCTGCTGGCGACCAAGACCGTCGAAGTTCAGCCCGGCGAGGCGCAGGTGAAATTGTCCGTGGGCCACGATTGGGGCTCAGGGGCGTACGTCGTCGCAACGTTGCGGCGGCCGCTTGATACACAGGAACAGCGGATGCCGGGCCGCGCCATCGGCGTGCAATGGTTCGCCATTGACCGCGCCGCCAAATCGCTCGCCGTTGATCTGAAAGCGCCGGCACTGTTGCGGCCGAATTCGACCTTGCGCGTGCCGGTCAATATCTCGGGGCTTGCCGCTGGCGAAGAAGCGCGGATCGTGATCGCCGCGGTCGACGTCGGCATTCTCAATCTCACCAACTACAAGCCGCCATCGCCGGAAGATTACTATCTCGGCCAGCGGGCGCTTTCTGCAGACATTCGCGATCTCTATGGCCAGCTGATCGACGGCATGCAGGGCGTGCGCGGTCAAATTCGCTCTGGCGGCGACGCCGGCGCGCCGCTGCAAGGGCCGCCGCCAACCGGACCCCCGGTGGCGTTCTATTCCGGCATCGTGACAGTTGGCGCCGACGGCAACGCGGAAGTTGCGTTCGAGGTCGGCGATTTTTCCGGCACGATCCGCGTCATGGCCGTGGCCTGGAACAAGGATAAGGTGGGTCACGCCACAACCGATGTCGTCGTGCGCGATCCAGTCGTGCTGACGGTGACCCTGCCGCGCTTCTTGCTCCCCGGCGACCGTTCCAGCGTCCATCTCGATCTCGACAATGTTGAAGGGGAGCCCGGTGATTACACCGTCGCCGTCAGCAGCGCGGACGCACTTTCCGCCAGCGCATCGCAAAAGTTGACGCTGCGCCCCAAAGAGCGCGGCACGGCGACCGTGCCGTTGATCGCTACCGCCGCCGGCAATGGCAGCGTCCGGGTGAAGGTGAGCGGACCATCGGATTTCGCGCTGGAACGTAGCTTTACGTTAGCGGTGCGATCGCCGTCACAGATTCTGGCACGACGCACCATCAAGCCGATTGCCAAGGGTGAAAATCTGACGGTGTCGAGCGCTCTGTTTGCCGATCTGGTCCCCGGCACAGGGGCGGTTTCGATTTCGGTCGGCGCTTCGACGGCGCTCGATGCGGCGAGCTTGCTCGCGGCGCTCGATCGATATCCGTTCCGCTGTTCCGAGCAGATCACCAGCCGGGCCATGCCGCTGCTTTATGTCAGCGAGCTGGCGAAAGGCACGCTGCTCGCCACCGATCCAACGACGGATAGGCGCATTAGCGACGCCATCGAGATGCTGCTCACCCGGCAGGACAGCACCGGCTCCTTCGGCTTGTGGAGCGTCGGCGGCACTGACGTCTGGCTCGACGCCTACGTCACCGACTTCCTGACGCGGGCCCGCGAACGCAAGGTCGCGGTGCCGGACACGGCATTCAGGCTGGCACTCGATCGCCTGCGCAATGCGGTCGCCAATATGACCGATCCGGGCAAGAACGGCGGCACTGATCTTGCCTACGCGCTCTACGTGCTGGCGCGCAACGGTTTGGCGCCGATCGGCGATCTGCGCTACCTCGCCGACGCCAAGCTCGATGCGCTCACGACGCCGATCGCGAAGGCCCAAATTGCCGCCGCGCTCGCCATGGTCGGCGACCGGACGCGCGCTGAGCGGGCTTACGCCGCCGCGCTTGCGGCCATCACGCCGGCCGCGTCGCCCGATCTGATCGGCCGCGAGGATTACGGCTCGACCTTGCGCGATGCCGCTGCTCTCGTCGCGCTCGCGAGCGAAGGCGGTGCTCCGCGTGCGACCGTGCAGGCCGCCGTGCAGCGCGTCGAGGCGGCGCGCGCCAATCTGCGTCCGACTTCGACCCAGGAAGACGCCTGGCTGCTGCTGGCGGCAAACGCGATGGCAAAGGACGGCGGCAAGATATCGCTCGACGTCGGCGGAGAAACGATGACGCGCCCGCTGTTTCGCACCATTCGCGCTGGTGACCTGAAGGAGCCGTTGCGTGTCACCAATAACGGAGAGGATGAAGTCCAGGCCGTCGTAACCGTCAGCGGCGCGCCGCTGACGCCGGAGCCGGCGATCGCGAAAGGCTTCAAAATCGAACGCTTGACCTACACGCTCGGCGGCCAGCCGGTCGATGCGAAACAGGTCAAGCAGAACACCCGCCTCGCCGTCGTGCTGAAAGTCACCGAATCGCAACCGCAATTTGGCCGCGTGATCGTTGCCGATTATCTGCCGGCGGGTTTCGAGATCGACAACCCGCACCTTGTTTCCTCCGGCGATACCGGCACGCTGTCGTGGATCACTGATGCGGTCGAGCCAGTCAACGCCGAGTTCCGCGACGATCGCTTCACCGCAGCGTTCGAGCGCAAGAAGGACGACTCCCCGGTGTTCACGGTCGCCTACGTCATCCGTGCGGTGGCGCCGGGCAAATACGTGAGGCCTCAGGCGAGCGTTGAGGACATGTATCGCCCCGACCGCTTCGGCCGGACCGGAACGGAAAACGTCGAAGTCACGGCAGGTAAATGACACGTACCAAGACGCGCCTGGCGATCGCTGTCGCATCGCTGACCTGCGTCGTGGCTGTCGCCGGCGTTGGGTGGTGGGTCGCGTCGCTTGGTCCAGCGCCGCTAGGCAAGGATCTCGTATTTTCGACGCGGGTCGTCGATCGCGAGGGCCGGCTGTTGCGGGCTTACGCCACCGGCGAAGGCCGCTGGCGCCTGCCGGCGACGGTCGCCGACGTCGATCCGCGCTTTTTTGATCTGTTGTTTGCCTTCGAGGACAAACGGTTTCGCGCGCATCATGGCGTCGATCCGCTGGCGCTCGGGCGCGCTGCGCTACAGCTTGCTACAAGCGGCCACATTCGCTCGGGCGCGTCGACCTTGACGATGCAGGTTGCGCGGCTCCTTGAGCCGCGCAACGGCCGCAGCGTTGTTGCGAAATTGCGCCAGATTGTCCGCGCGATTGAGCTGGAGCGCGCGCTAACGAAGGATGAGGTGCTCGCGCTCTATCTCGACCTGGCGCCGTACGGCGGCAATATTGAAGGCGTTCGCGCCGCATCTCTGGTTTATTTCGGCAAAGAGCCGCGCCGGCTGACGCTCGGCCAAGCGGCGTTGCTGGTGGCTTTGCCACAATCGCCGGAAGCGCGGAGGCCCGACCGATCGGTTGATGCGGCCCGCAAGGCACGAAACCGCGTGCTCGACCACTTCGCGGCGCTAGGCACCGTGCCGATGGACGAGATCGTGCTCGCCAAGGCGGAGCCGGTCCCGGCGGGCCGCCGGCCCATGCCGATGCTGGCACCGCACGCCGCCGACCGCGCGGTTGCCGCAAGTTCGCCAGCAAGCGAGATACGCCTGACCATCGATGCCGACCTGCAGCGCAATCTCGAAGAGCTTGCGCACGAACGCCTTCGCACATTGGCGCAGACCCTCGGCCCTGAAGTTTCGCTCGGCATGATCGTCGTCGACAATGCGACTGGCGAGGTGCGTGCGCGCGTCGGCTCGCCGGATTATTTCGACCAGCGCCGCGCCGGCCAGATGGATATGACGCAGGCGCTGCGTTCACCCGGCTCGACCTTGAAGCCCTTCATCTACGGACTCGGCTTCGAGGACGGCTTTATTCACCCCGAGACGCTGATCGAAGATCGTCCGGCCCGCTATGGCGGTTACGCGCCGAAGAATTTCGATCTCACCTTCAAAGGCACCGTGACAGTCCGCAAGGCGTTGCAACTGTCCTTAAATCTTCCGGCACTCGCCGTGCTCGATCAAGTCGGTCCCAGCCGGCTGACCACACGGCTTGCACAAGCCGGCGCCACGCTGGTGCTGCCTGACAGCGAGCTGCCCGGACTTGCCATCGGCCTCGGCGGCATCGGCATCAAGCTTGCCGATCTGGTGATGCTCTATGCCGGCATCGCGCGCCAAGGAACCACGCTGCCGCTTCGTGAGCGTGTTACGTCGACGTCCTCCGGCGAAAGAGCAGAGGAAGCCACGCGGCTCATGGGGCCAGTGGCAGCATGGTACGTCAGCAACATTCTTGCCGGTACGCCGCCACCTGAAAACGGTGTCCCGGGGCGGATCGCATTCAAAACCGGCACCAGCTACGGCTATCGCGATGCCTGGTCGGTCGGCTTCGACGGCAAGCATACGATCGGCGTCTGGGTCGGTCGTCCGGATGGCGCGCCGGTGCCGCGCCTGGTCGGACGAAATGCAGCGGCGCCGATTCTGTTCGACGCCTTCGCTCGTTTGGAGACGACGCCGGTGCCATTGCCACGCGCGCCGGACGGCGTCGTTATGACCACGACCGCGAAGCTGCCGCCGCCGCTCAAGCATTTTTCGCGAGGCGATCATATGGGCGAGGCCGCGTCGGACCGGCTACATATCCTGTTTCCGCCGGATGGCGCGCGGCTCGAATTGATCTCGGCTGATGATAAGCCGGCCCCAGTACCTCTCAAAGTCACCGGCGCGGTTGCGCCGTTGACGGTTCTCGTCGACGGAGTTCCAGCGCGCGTGCAACCGCGCGGAACGCTTTTCTTCCAGCCCAACGGCCCGGGATTTGCGCGGGTGACTGTGGTAGACGGCTCGGGAGCAACCGACAGCGTCGTCGTACGACTTGAGGACCGCGAAGCGGCGACGATCCCGGCGCTACGACCAGATTGCCCGTTGACGCCCTGCGGCCATCCTTGAAACGTCCTTCCCCCGCGCGAACGCATTTACTATGGTCGGCGCCCACTTCGCGCCGGGAGAAGCATGAGCAGGAGCAATAGCGCAGCGCCGCGCACTTTTGGGCCGACTGTTTTCGTTGGCGGGCTGTTCGCCGGCGTTGCGCGGATCGGTATCAATCTCCGGCAATCGATCCTCGTTCTTGGCCGCGCGCCGCGCGCTAAGCCGCCGCGGATCGGGGGCGGTGCGATCGTCGCCGTTGTTGTTACCATTGCCGCCATCGTTGCTTCGATGTTTCTCCTTGAGCCCGCTGCGAGCGATTGGGCGCGGCAGTTGCCGTCGTGGGTCACGGGACCCGCAGATGAAATCACCAATTTCGGCTTGTCCGGCCGCTTCCTCTATCCGCTCGGGGTAATCATCTTGCTTCTCTCGGCGCTTATCGGGCCGTGGCTGCCGCGAACAACGCAGGGTGTGTTGATGACGCTCGTGGCCCGCTTCGGCTTTCTGTTCATCGCGATTGGGCTGCCGAGCCTGTTCGACACGATCGTCAAGCGCCTGATTGGCCGGGCGCGCCCGTATATCGGCCCACGCGACAATCCTTTCGCTTACAAGCCGTTTGTGTGGTCGCCCGAATACGCCAGCATGCCGTCCGGGCACGCGACGACGGCGGCGGCGGCCGCGATTGCAATCGGCGCTATTTGGCCTCGCTCGCGGGTCGTGATGTGGGCGTATGCGCTGATCATCATGTTCAGCCGGGTGGTCATCAACGTCCATCACCCGAGCGACGTGATCGCCGGTGCACTAGTGGGCGTGGTTGGCGCGCTTATGGTGCGCCGGTGGTTTGCGGAGCGCGGTCTGGTGTTTTTCGCCGACGATTTGCGGCCCTGCCCAGGGCCTTCATGGCGCCGGCTGAGGGCGACGGCCCGCCAGATCGTCAGCGGGATGACGGCGCCTGCGGCATAGCAAGCTCAAGCCTGCGCCGCGACGGCAAGCGCCGCAAAGCCGCGTTCGAGATCGGCGAGCAGGTCCTCGACGGCTTCAAGCCCGATGTGAAAGCGGATCGTCGGACCGCCGGGCGCCCAGCGCGTCGCGGTGCGCACGGCCGTGCAATCGAACGGAATGGCAAGGCTCTCGAAGCCGCCCCAGGACGCGCCGATGCCGAACAGCTCGAGCGTGTCGAGAAAGGCATACACGGCCTTCTGCGGCACCGGCTTGAGCACCACGCTGAACAACCCGCAGGCTCCGGTGAAATCACGCTTCCACAACGCATGACCCGGATGGCTCGTCATGGCGGGATGCAACAGCCGCAATATCTCGGGCCGTTGCTCAAGCCAGCGCGCTACCGCGAGTCCGGAGCGGTGGTGGCGATCCAGCCGCACCGCCAATGTGCGAAGCCCCCGCAGCCCGAGGTAGACGTCGTCGGGGCCGACGCACAATCCGCTTAGCCGCACGTTGTTCTTGAGGTCCGCAACGGTGCCGCTGTTGGCCGAGACAGTCCCGATCATCACGTCGGCGTGGCCGCCGATATATTTGGTGCCGGCCTGGATCGAGAGATCGACGCCGAAGTCAAGCGCGCGATAGTAAAGCGGGCTCGCCCAGGTATTGTCCATCAGCACGGTCGCGCCCTTGGCATGCGCCGCCGCTGCAATGGCGGTAACGTCCTGCATCTCGAAGGTGAGCGAGCCCGGCGACTCGAGAAACACCGCGCGGGTGTTCTCACGCATCAGACCTGAAATTGCGGCGCCGGCGAGCGGATCGAAATAGGTGGTGGTGACACCGTACCGCGTCAGGATCTGGTCACAATATGCCCGCGTCGGTCCGTAGACGCTGTCGGTGACAAGGATATGGTCGCCGGCGCGCACCACCGACAGCAATGCTGTCGAAATTGCGGCAAGGCCGGATGGCAGCAGCGCCACGCCGGCGCATTGCGGCCCTTCGAGCTCCTGCAGCGCGAACTCGAGCGCTTCCGTGGTTGGCGTGCCGCGACGCCCATACTGGTAGCGCGCGCGGTGGGCGAGGAAATCCTCGGCGCTGGGATAAAGCACGGTCGAGGCGTGATACACCGGCGGGTTGACGAAGCCGTGATACGAAGCGGGATCGCGGCCGGCGTTGATTACGCGCGTATCCTGGTGCTGCGCCGGGGCTGGGCGACCCTTCTTTCCCTCTTTCATCGCCGTGATCTCTCGTGTATCTCGCGGTACGCTGACCGTGTCTGCATACCATTAATTGTGCCATTACTTCGGCATCATCCGTCCTCGTCAACCCTTGACCTTACAGGGCTATCGTCTTCAGATGGCCGCCGGCAGGGGGAAGAACAGTAAAAGCGCCGGAGATCGTTCTTCGCGCCGCTGCCATCCTGAAAGGCTGATCATGAACCGCCTCGTTACGGCAATTGCTTTGGCGACCTTGCTGGTATTCGGGACGCAAGCAGCCCGCGCGCAGACGACACTGGCCGCGATCAAGGATCGCGGCCAACTGATCTGCGGCGCCAACGGTACCCTTGCGGGCTTCGGCCTGCCCGACCCGCAGGGCAACTGGACCGGGTTCGACGTCGATTTCTGCCGGGCCATTGCGGCGGCGATTTTCAATGATCCGACCAAGGTCAAGTTTGTGCCGTTGACGTCGAAGGACCGCTTCACGGCGCTGCAATCGGGCGAGATCGACGTACTGTCCCGCAACACCACCTGGACATTATCGCGCGACACGTCGCTCGGGCTGGAATTCCCTGCCGTCACTTATTATGACGGCCAGGGCTTCATGGTGCACAAGGCGCTCAAGGTCAGCTCGGCGCTGGAGCTTAACGACGCCGCCATCTGCGTGCAGCAGGGCACGACGACCGAGCTCAATCTCGGAGACTATTTCCGGGCCAACCATATGGGGCTCAAGACCGTCACGTTCGTCACCTCCGAGGAGGCGGTCAAAGCGTACGAATCCGGGCGCTGTGATTCATACACGACCGATTCGTCGGGCCTCTATGGCGAACGCCTGCGGCTTGCGGAGCCGGGCCAGCACATCGTGCTGCCCGAGATTATTTCCAAGGAGCCGCTCAGTCCGGCGGTGCGCCAGGGCGATAGTCAGTGGATCGACATTGTCCGCTGGACGCATTTTGTCATGCTCGACGCCGAGGAGCTCGGCATAAACACGAACAACGTGGATCAAAAGCTGAAATCCGAAGATCCGGAGACGCGGCGCCTCCTGGGCGTCGAAGGTCAATACGGCGAAGGTCTCGGCTTGACCAACGATTGGGCCTACCGCATCGTCAAGCATGTCGGAAATTACGGCGAGACATTTGAGCGAAACGTAGGCCAGGGCTCGCCGCTGAAAATCGTACGCGGCCTCAACGCGCTTTGGACCAAGGGTGGCCTCCAGTACGGGCTACCAGTCCGCTGATCGGCGACAAGTTGCCAGTTCGCGTCGTGCCGGCCGATGGCAGAGAACGCTGAGGGTTTGCTGCAGGAAGTCGTTTCGCATAGCGACCAGGCGCGTTTGCAGCGCCGGCTCGGCAGCATTGCACTTCAGGTCGCGATTGTTGCCGTCATAGCCGTACTGATCGCGGCTGTGGCCTATAACGTGGCGCAGAATCTTGCCCGCGCGCACATCGCTTCGGGATTCGGCTTCTGGAACAACACCGCCGGGTTCGACATCAGCCAGACGCTGATCGATTATTCGGCCAGCACTTCGACGTTTGGTCGGGCCTTTTGGGTCGGCCTCCTCAATACGCTACTCGTTGCCGCGATCGGCATCGTGCTGGCGACCGTGCTCGGCTTCGTCGTCGGTATCGCGCGGCTGTCGCGCAATTGGCTCGTCATGCGGCTTGCCGGCGGCTATGTCGAGCTGATCCGCAACGTGCCGCTGCTGCTGCAACTGTTCTTTTGGTACAACGCCGTGCTCAGGTCGCTGCCGCAATTGCGTGGCAGCGTGGCGTTTCCTGGTGGCGCTATTCTCAATAACCGCGGCCTGTTCTTGCCGCGGCCGGAATTTGGCGCGCATTTCATCGCGGTTCTCATAGCGTTGTTTGTTGGCATAGCCGCCGCGATTGTGCTGCAAATCTTGGCGCGCCGCCGCCTCGATCGCACCGGCGCCGAGCTGCCAATTCTTTGGCCTGCACTCGGGCTCATTGTCGGGCTGCCGCTTGTGGCGTTTGCGCTGGCGGGATTTCCGCTGACGTTCAGCGTTCCGCAAATGGGCCGCTTTAACATCAGTGGCGGCGTGGAGATTTTACCGGAATTTGCCGCGCTCGTCATTGCGTTGACGATTTACACTGCTGCTTTCATTGCCGAGGTCGTGCGCGCCGGTGTGCTCGCCGTGCATTCCGGCCAGATCGAAGCGGCGCAGGCACTCGGGCTGCGTTCGAGCGCGACGCTCCGTCTCGTTGTGGTGCCGCAGGCGATGCGCGTCATCATTCCGCCGCTGACCAGTCAATACCTCAACCTTATCAAGAACTCGTCGTTGGCCGTGGCTATCGGCTACCCCGATCTGGTCCAGGTATTCGCCGGCAGCGTGCTCAACATCACCGGGCAGGCGGTTGAGGTAATCGCCATCACCATGGCGGTGTATCTCGCGCTGAGTTTGCTCACCTCGTTCCTGATGAACCTTTATGCGCGTTCGGTCGCGATCGTGGAGCGCTGACCCGGATGAGCGCCATCAGTGACGAGCAGCCCTCTTATCTGCGTCTACTTCCGGCTGAAGTGCTGCCGCCGCCGCCCGCGCGCGCCGGGATACTCGGTTGGCTGCGAGCCAATTTGTTTTCCAGCCCGACGAATATCGCGCTCACGCTGATTTGCGCCCTGTTCATTGTCTGGGCGGTGCCGCCGCTGGTGCGGTTTTTTCTGATTGACGCGGTGTGGTCCGGTGCCGATCGCGAGGCCTGTCTGGCTTCGCCGGCATCGCCCAATCCGGGCGCCTGCTGGGCGTTCGTGCGGGTTTGGTTTTCGTACTTTGTCTACGGCTTCTATCCGCTCCACGAGCGATGGCGCGTCGATGTTTTCTTCCTCGCTCTGGCTTTCGGGATCGCATGGCTGCTGCGGCTATCGGCGCCGCGCCGCGACCTGGGCGCCGTCTACTTTTTTGTCGCGCTGCCGCTGCTGTCGTTTTTGTTGCTACATGGCGCCCCGTTCCTTGGCCTCAAGGTGGTGCCGACTTCGTCCTGGGGCGGTATCCTGGTGACGGTCGTGGTGGCCGTGATCGGCATGGTGTTCTCGCTGCCGCTTGGCGTGCTCCTGGCATTGGGGCGACGCTCCGAACTTCCCGCCGTCAAATGGGCCTCGGTAGCGTTCATCGAATTCGTGCGCGGCGTGCCGCTGATCACCGTGCTGTTCATGGCAAGTGTGATGGTGCCGCTGTTTGTTCCCGAACGGCTGTCACCCGATAAGCTCGTTCGCGCGCTGATCGGCGTTGCACTTTTTGCGTCTGCGTACATGGCCGAGGTGGTGCGCGGCGGTCTCGTTGCCGTCCCGCGCGGACAGTACGAGGCGGCGCGCGTTCTCGGCCTCACCTACTGGCGCATGATGGGTTTGGTGATTCTGCCGCAGGCGTTGCGCGTCACCTTGCCGAACATCGTCAATACCTTCATCGGACTGTTCAAGGACACGACGCTGGTCTTCGTCGTCGGCATCTTCGATTTTCTGCGTACGATCGAAGCGGCGCGCGCCGACCCGAAATGGGCGGCGCCGAATATCGCCATCAGCGGCTATGCCTTGGCCGCGGTCTTCTACTTTGTCTGCTGCTATGGCATGTCGCGCTATGCGCGCGGCGTGGAAAAGCGCTTGACGCGATCGTCGCGGCGGTAAGGGACTTGCATGCAGCAGCCGGCGGATCAATCGAGTCAAGCGCAGCCTCCGACCGAGGTAGCGGTCGAGATGATCGGCCTGCACAAGTGGTACGGCGACTTCCACGTGCTGCGCGATATCAATCTCAAGGTCGCTCGCGGCGAACGCATTGTCATTTGCGGCCCATCCGGCGGCGGCAAGTCGACGCTGCTGCGCTGCGTCAATCGGCTGGAGGATTGGCAGCGCGGCCGCATCATTGTCGACGGTATCGAATTGACCGAGGACCCCAAGCGCATTCTCGCGGTGCGCCGCGATGTCGGCATGGTGTTTCAGCAATTCAACCTGTTTCCGCATCTCACAGTACTGGAGAACTGCACACTGGCCCCGATCTGGGTGCGGCACGTGCCCAAGCGCGACGCCGAGGCGCTGGCGATGAACTATCTCGCGCGCGTGAAAATACCGGAGCAGGCCGACAAATATCCGGCGCGTTTGTCGGGCGGCCAACAGCAGCGTGTAGCGATCGCACGGGCGCTGTGCATGAATCCGGACATCATGCTGTTCGACGAGCCGACCTCGGCGCTCGACCCGGAAATGGTCAAGGAGGTGCTCGACACCATGGTGGAGCTGGCGAGCGACGGCATCACCATGTTGGTGGTTTCACATGAGATGGGTTTCGCGCGGCAGGTCGCCGACCGCGTTATTTTCATGGACGACGGCCAGATCGTCGAAGTCAATGCGCCGGGTGAATTTTTTGATCGCCCGCAGCACGAACGCACGCGCGCATTTTTGAAACAAATTTTGCACTGAAGTTCAAGATCGGTTCGAAATTGAACGGCGGTTCATGTTGGCGGTCGAAATGTGGATGGCGGCGACCAACCTGACAAAAGTTTAACTTGTATCGCACGCGCTGCAGACTTCTACTCTGGGCTACTTTGAAGGTTTTTTTGGAGGAGAACATGTTGAAGCCAGTGGCCGTTGCAGCGGCAGCGCTTGCCATCGCCGGGTCTTCGATCGTTTACGCGCAACAGCGTTTTAATGGACCGAACGGTTACGGCGAACGCGCTCCACGCTCCGAGCAGCACTACCAGCCGAGCGCCCAAGATATGGCGGCCTTCACTGATGCACGGATTGCCGCGCTCAAGGCCGGTCTCCAGCTCACCCCTGATCAGGCGAAGAACTGGCCGCCTTTCGAGCAGGCGCTACGCGACATGGCGAAACTGCACATGGACCGCATGCAGGCCCGTCAGGCGGCCAATCAGCAAGCGGGCAATCAACAAGACGCGGCCGCCGCAACGCCGTTCGACCGGCTCGCACGGCACGCCGATGCCATGGCCAAGACCGGCGCCGCGCTCAAGCAGATCGCCGACACCGGCACGCCCCTGTATCAGGGGCTCGACGATGCCCAAAAGCGCCGCTTCAGAATCCTGGCTCACATGTTGCGGCCGCATCATCACATGCACGCCAGCAACGAGGGTTACGGATACGGCTGGCGCCAAGGATTTGGCTATGGACAGGATGGCAACCAAAACGGCAATTGGCAGCATTTTCAGAACCGCCGTTTCGGCCAGGACGATCGCGCCCCGGGCGTTCAGATGGAGAACTACATCGAGAGCGAGGATCAGGGCTCCCAGCTTTAAGTCATTTGCGTCACTGCGCCGGCGCCCACCGAATTTCCCTGCCGCAGCGGGCGCCGAAGTGGAGGCCGGCGGATCAATGCCTGCGGCTTTCGCTTTTGTTGCGGCGGCGCATTATCGCGTGAGCGGTCCGTCGGCCTTCTTCCAGGCGCTGATACCGCCCTCGATGTGACACGCAGACGTCAGGCCGGCGTCCTGCGCGGCTTGCACCGCCATGGCGGAGCGTTCGCCGAACGCGCAGTAGAAGACAACGCGCTTGCCGGTCGCCGTGGCAAGTTCGTGCAGCATGCCGCCGGCGCGGACATTTTCCTGCAAGTCGGCATAGGCCGTATGCAGGGAGCCCGGGATGACACCGTGCTTTTCGCGTTCGCCTTGCTCGCGCAGGTCGATCATGGCCACGCCTGGGCGTCCGCACAAGGCAATGGCCTCGGCCGCCGATAACGCCCAGCCTTTGCGCGCAATCTCTTCCTGGCGCAGGCCGACATGCATATTGGCGGGAACCGCCACGTCCATCATCTTTGGATTGGGCAGGTTCAGGTTGTTCATCACATCGACGTATTCGTCGATCGACTTGACCTTAAGCCGCGGGTTGAAGAACTTTTCCTCGCCAATGGTGGATACGGTTTCGCCCTTGTAGTCGTGCGCCGGATAGACCAGCGTGTCGTCGGGCAGCTTCAGCAGCTTGTTGAAAATGGAATCGTATTGCGCGCGCGGATCGCCGTTCTGGAAATCGGTGCGGCCGGTGCCGCGGATCAGAAGCGTATCGCCGGTGAAGACGCGGTCGGCCAGCCGGTACGAATAGGAATCGTCGGTGTGTCCGGGCGTGTACAGCACATCGAGGCTGACGCCTTCAATGGCGATGCGGTCGCCTTCCGCTACGCGCATGGAAACGACATCCGCCTGGCTTTGTTCACCCATCACGGTGATGCAATGCGTGCGATCGCGAAGCGCGCCCAGCCCAGTCACGTGGTCGGCGTGCAGATGGGTGTCCACCGCCTTGACGAGTTTGAGGTCAAGCTCTCGCACCAGCTGCAAATAACGATCGACCCGCTCCAGCACCGGATCAATGATCAGCGCCTCGCCGCCGGGACGGCTGGCGAGGAGATAGGTGTAGGTTCCCGACGTGCTGTCGAAGAGCTGGCGGAAGATCATGGGCGCCTCCCCGGTGCCTGTTCAGCCAAAGCGCTTATGGCGCGGCTGCGGCGGCGGCGCAGCCTTCCGGCTTGAAGTATCTCTCCCGCGACGGCGGAAATTTGGCAAGCGCGGCCGCCGGCCGGATCGGCCGCCGGATGAGTTCGCCGGCGCAATTGGGACAGTATCCTTTCAGCACGCCTTCCGCACACCCTTTGCAAAACGTGCATTCGAACGAACAAATCATGGCGTCGCGCGAATCCGGCGGTAAATCGGCGTCGCAGCATTCGCAGCTGGCTTTAAGCAAAAGCATGCGTGGCTCGCTTTGATCGAGGTCACAGCCTCACGATTCTGATTAAGTCTATCCGGATTTCTGCGGGGGCGAAACGCATCCGGGCGCGGCCTAACTTTGCCGGCCGCTCCGCGCCACCAAATGTTGACTCCTACCGCACGGCAACGAGCAGTTCTTCGTCGAACAACGGCCGCTCACCGCGCTCGTGCGCCAGCAGCCATCGCTTGCGATGCAGTCCGGCGCCGTAGCCGGTCAGCGAGGCATTGGCGCCAATCACGCGGTGGCACGGAACGACGATGGCAATCGGATTGGCGCCGTTTGCAAGCCCGACCGCACGGACCGCTTTGGGACGCTCGATTTGGCCGGCGAGAGCACTGTAGCTGAGCGTGCGGCCGGCGGGAATCGTGCGCAATGCCGACCACACGGCGCGCTGAAAAGCCGTGCCGTTCGTCTCGGTCGGCAATTCGTCGACAGCGTGAAGGTCGCCTTCAAAATACGCCAGCAGCGCCCGCGCAGCCGTTGACGGTCGCGGGGGTTCGCGCAGTTCGACCGAGTCGGCGCTATAGTGGCGTTGCAGCAGTTTCTGCATGCGTGGCTCGTGATCGTTCCAATCGGCGGCGCGTAAGCGCCGCTCACTGTCGGTGACGATGCGCATCGGGCCGGTGGGTGTCTCAACGTGTTCGATGAAGAAGATCTGCATGCTCAACGGTACCGCTCCGATCGTCAGTAATCCTACGCGGGCATAGTCCCGGTGCTAGCGGTTTTCGGACCTGTTCATCGGTTCTGGATGACCATGTCCGAAAACCGCTAGACCGGAATAGGTCCGCGCGCCCAATGTATGACAATGGATCTCGACCACGATGCCTGCTATCGCGCGATTCGTCAGCGGGACGCCCGTTTCGACGGACGCTTCTTCACCGGCGTTAAAACTACCGGAATCTACTGCCGTCCGGTTTGCCCGGCGCGGACGCCGCTTTCAAAGAACGTGATCTTCTTTCCGACCGCGGCGGCGGCGCAGGAAGCCGGTTTCCGTCCCTGCCTCCGCTGCCGTCCCGAGACCGCGCCGGATATGGGCGCGTGGCGCGGCACGTCGAATACGGTGTCGCGCGCGCTGACACTGATTGAGCACGGCGCTTTGGATGAGGATGACATCGATGGCCTCGCCGGGCGGCTCGGCTTGGGCGAGCGACAGCTTCGGCGGCTGTTTCGTCAGCATCTCGGCGCGTCGCCGATAACCGTCGCCCAGACCCGCCGGATTTTACTCGCCAAGCAGCTCATTCATGAGACTCAGTTGCCGATGGCCGAAATCGCGTTTGCGTCCGGCTTTGGCAGTGTGCGTCGCTTCAACGAAGCTTTTCAGACGCTGTTCGGTCGTCCGCCCGGCGAGTTGCGGCGCTCGAGCAAGTCGGACGTGGTGTCGGGACCGGCAGGCGAGATCGTCCTGTTGCTTCGCTATCATCCACCCTACGAGTGGCCTGCCACTCTCGAATTCCTGCGGCAGCGCGCAATCGTAGGCATCGAATTTGTTACCGCCAACCGATACGCCCGATCAGTGAAGCTGGATGGCGTGCGGGGCACAGTCTCGGTCGAACCCGCCGATGGCAATGCGCTGCGCGCAACCGTCCGCTTTCCAAAGCTGTCAGCCTTGCCGGCGATCATCGCGCGGCTGCGGCGTGTGTTCGATCTGGCGGCCGATCCGCTCGCCATTGCCGCGCACCTTACGCGAGATCCCACTTTGTCGCCTTTGGTCAAAGCGCGGCCGGGGCTTCGCGTTCCGGGCGCGTGGGATGGGTTTGAGTTGGCGATCCGCGCGATGCTGGGTCAACAGATCACTGTGGCTGCCGCCGCCCGCTTGGCCGGCCGTTTGGTTGCGGTGCATGGCGAACGATTGCAAACCGCGGATGAAAATCTGACGCACGTATTTCCCGAGCCTAAGTCTTTGGCGAACGCGGATTTATCGAGTCTCGGGATGCCGCGCAGCCGCGCGGCGGCGCTGTCGGCAGTTGCCGCCGCCGCGATCGCCGACCATCAATTGTTCGAAGCAAACTGCGGGCTTGACGATGCAGTCAAGCGACTGCGTGCGATTCACGGTGTCGGCGAATGGACTGCACAGTACATCGCGCTGCGCCAGTTGCGCGAGCCGGACGCGTTTGCCGCCGCGGACCTCGGTCTGATGCGTGCCATCGCCAATCGGGAAGGGCGGCGCCATTCGTCCTCCGAACTGCTGGCGCGGGCCAATGCGTGGCGGCCCTGGCGCGCCTACGCCGCCCAGCACCTTTGGGCTTCGGCTTAATCCTCACAAGCAACGGCTTTCGCGAGCGAAGGCGCATGGCGAACGCGTTCAAAAACAGCGGGTCGATCGAGTAGTCGGCGACACGTCCGGTGGCGGCGATCGGCTCTCTGCTCATCCTTTCCGGCTCCGGCCAGACACCGCCACCGCCTCGATCTCGACCAGCCATTCCGGGTTGATCAGCTGCGCCTGTACCGCCGTCGAGGCGGGATACGGTGGCTTAAAGAATTCGCCGCGCACCTCGGCGAATCCTGGATAGTTCTTCAGGTCGGTCAGGAACGTCGTGATCTTGACGATGTTGTCGCGGGTCGCTCCGGCCTCGGCCAAGACCTTTTCGATGTTGGCGAGCACTTGCCGCGTCTGCCCCTTGATGTCACCAGGCGCGACGGTTTTGCCCGCAGCGTCCATCGCGACATTGCCGGCGACGAAGATCATCCGGCTGCCGGTGACCTCGATGCCTTGTGAGAAATTCGCCGGCTTGGGCAGGTCCGGTGGCTGCAATGCCTTCTTGGGCATATCTTGCTCCTGAGGAGATGCCGCATCATCGGCGATCCCCGACCGGCAATGCAAGCTCCGCCCCGGCCCGGGTAGCCCCACACGACAGATCGCCTTTGCCAGCGAAATCAGCGCGACGGACTGACCGGCGCCGCCTGCGAAATTCCGGGTACCGATGCTATGACATGCTTTCCGGACCGCATGCGGCTGCACCGACGGCGTGGCACGGCTATTGCTCCTCGCTGCCCAGAGGAGCGGGTTACATACGGCTCCACGCGAGGTGACCCATGGAACTCGGCATCTTCATTCCGATCGGCAACAATGGCTGGATCATCTCTACGAACTCGCCGCAATACATGCCGAGCTTCGAGCTCAATCGCTCGGTGACACTGCGCGCGGAGGCCTACGGCTTCGATTTCGCGTTGTCGATGATCAAGCTACACGGCTTCGGCGGTAAGACGCAGTTCTGGGACCACAATCTCGAATCCTTTACGCTGATGGCGGCACTTGCCCCGCTGACAAAGCGCATCGGCATCTATGCGACGGCGGCGACGCTGACGCTGCCGCCGGCCATCGTGGCGCGCATGGCGGCGACCATCGACGACATCTCGGGCGGCCGTTTCGGCATCAACCTCGTGACCGGCTGGCAAAAGGCCGAGTACAGCCAGATGGGGCTGTGGCCGGGTGAGGCACATTTTCACAATCGGTACGAATATCTAGCCGAATATACGCAGATCCTGCGCGAGCTGTGGGCCACCGGGCATTGTGACTTCAAGGGCAAATTCTTCCAGATGGACCATTGCGTGCTGAGCCCGCGGCCGAGGGCGCAGATCAAACTCATTTGCGCGGGACAGAGCGATGCCGGCATGGATTTCTCCACGCGCTACGCCGACATGAATTTTTGCATCGCTAAGGGGATCAACACGCCAGGCGCTGTTGCGCCGACGATCGAGCGGCTGCGCGCTGCGGGCGCGCGCAACGGCCGCGAGGTCGGAGCCTATCTGCTTCTCACCTGCATCGTCGACCAGACCGACGCGGCGGCGATGGCTAAATGGCGGCACTATGTGGCGGGCGCCGACGAGGAAGCGCTCGCCTACGTCGCGGCGCAATCGGCAATGGACAGCACGCCCACGGCCAACGTCAAGCAGATCGTCGGCGGTGAAGGCGCCATCAACCTCAACTTCGGTACTTTCATCGGCTCGCCGGCTTCGGTTGCGCATATGCTCGACGAGCTGGCGGCGGTTCCCGGCGTCAAAGGCATTCTGCTGACGCTCGACGATTTCCGTGAGGGCCTCGACCGCTTTGGCCAGGAGGTCGTGCCGCGCCTACGCTGCCGCTCGGCAAAGTCGGCGGTGGCTTAGGGCGATGCATCGCCATCAACGACCAGGCGATCAATGAGTGTGTAGCCAGCCGCCCCGTGGCGGCCGAGTAACGGGAGGGGAGCACAGACGATGACCGACGAGAGCAGGCTTAAGGTTTTGCCACAGCAATTGCCGCGGCCGAGCGATGCGCGAACGCTCAGAGCGCGGCCCGAGGAGTTTCCGCTGGTGCCGCGCGAGACCGCCCTCATCGTCGTCGACATGCAGAATGCCTACGCCTCGCCGGGCGGTTATATCGACATTCAGGGCTTCGACGTCTCCGGCGCTAAGCGTGTTATCGAACGGATCTTGCGGGTGATTGCGACGGCACGGGCGCTTGGTTCCCCGATTATCTTTTTCCAGAACGGCTGGGAGCCGGCCCGACACGAAGCCGGCACGCCCGACTCGCCCAATTGGTGGAAATCGAACGCGCTGAAATTAATGCGTGCCGACCCGAAACTCGATGGCACGCTCATCACCCGCGGCACTTGGGATTACGAGCTGGTCGCGGATCTCAAGCCCGCGCCCGAGGACATCGTACTCAACAAGACCCGCTACAGCGGCTTCTGGGGAACGCCGCTCGACGCGATGCTGCGGGCGCGGCGCATCCGCAACCTGCTGTTCGTAGGCATCGCCACCAACGTCTGCCTCGAGTTCGACCCTGCGCGACGCCTATTTCCTCGAATATTTCCCGATCCTCATTGAGGATGCGGCACTCCATGCCGGGCCGCCGGAGATGCAGGCCGCGACGGTCTTCACTGTCGAGAAATTCTTCGGCTGGGTGACGACGACGGGCGATTTCTGCGCACTGAGCAACCGGTAACCCGAGGCAACTCTGTGCCGGTCACAAGTGGGTGAAGTGCTCGGGTCTGAAAGTAGCGCGTCGTCGTTGCAGATCTAGTTAACTGGACAAGCTTTCGAGAGAAACTCGGCCGCCCGTCCGGCCTGAGAGCGGGAGCCATGTTGGTCGCTGACCGTGGATCTGATGCGGCTGATTGGATCAGAGCCATTGTCAGCCAGCATGGCGCCCGGGCGAACATTCCCCCAAAGCGGAATCGGACTAGGGCCAATCTGCTTTAGCCGCTAACTCTGTCGCGCCCGGAGTTTGGTGGACGGGTTCTTCAAAAAATTAAGCAGTGTCGACGCGTCGCTACGCGCTATGACAAGCTCGCCGCCAACTATCTCGCCTAGCTGCGTTCCACCGGCACGTCCGGGCGCGAGCCCCATTCCGCCCATGAACCGTCGTAGAGGCCCTGCGGCGCTTTGCCGATGGATTCCAGAGCGAGCGTAAGAATCGCGGCGGTCACGCCGGAGCCACATGTGGTGACGATCGGTTTTTCGAGATCGACTCCGGCGTTCTTAAAGGCGGCCTCAATGCGCGCACGCGACACCAGTTGACCGTTTTCCAGCAACTGGGTGTATGGCACGTTGAATGAGCGCGGCATGTGGCCTGGGCGCAAGCCGGGACGCGGTTCAGGCTCCTTGCCGGTGAAGCGTCCGGCGGAGCGCGCGTCAACGATTTGCGCGCTGTCGTCGGTCAGCGCCATGCGCACGTCCGAAATTGTCGCCACCGCGCCGACATTCATCTCCGCGTTGAATTTTTTTGCTGGCCGGTTGGCGTCACCTTTCTCCAGCGGACGGCCTTCGGCTTTCCACTTCGGCAAGCCGCCATCGAGAACGAAGACCTTCTTGGCGCCGAAAATCCGGAACGTCCACCATACCCGTGGCGCCGAGTAGACACCGAGGCCATCGCGGACGTTATCGTAGACCACGACCGTGTCGCCATCGCCGATCCCCAGGGCGCCGACCGCTTTGCCGAAATGCGCCGGGCCGGGCAGCATGTGCGGCAGGTCGGTGGAATCGTCGGCGATCTTATCGATGTCGAAAAAGACGGCGCCCGGGATATGACCGTCGCGATATTCGGCGTGGGCGTCGCGCGGCTGCGTCGGCAAGTAATATGAGCTGTCGACGACAATCACGTTGCGGTCACGCAAGTGCTCGGCGAGCCAATCGGTCGAAACCAGCCAGCGGCTTTTAGGCGAAGGCGTGGAATTATCGTCGGGTCTCAGCATGGCGGTCATCTCGTGACAACGCGAGCGTGCTCGCAATGTTCACGCGTAAGGAACCTTGATTTGCGAGTGGCGTTCAAGCCAGGCCGGAACCGGCAGGTGCTTTTCGCGCAGAAACTGCGGATTGAACAGCTTCGATTGGTAACGGGTGCCGTAGTCGGCGAGGATGGTTACGATGGTGTGCCCAGGCCCGAGCTCTTTCGCCAGGCGAACGGCTCCCGCGACGTTGATGCCGGATGAGCCGCCAAGGCAGAGGCCTTCGTGTTCAAGCAGATCAAAGATGATCGGCACGGCCTCCGCATCCGGGATCTGATAGGCAGTATCGATCGGCGCGCCCTCAAGGTTTTTGGTGATGCGGCCTTGGCCGATGCCCTCGGTGATGGAAGAGCCTTCCGATTTCAGCGTGCCGGTCGTGTAATAGCTATAGAGTGCAGCGCCCATCGGATCGGCGAGCGCAATCCGCACCGCCTTGTTGAATGACTTAAGCGCGATGCCGATGCCCGCCAGCGTGCCGCCGGTGCCGACAGCGCAGGTGAAGCCATCGACCTTGCCGTCGGTCTGCCGCCAGATTTCCGGCCCGGTCGTTTCGACGTGCCCCTGGCGATTGGCGACGTTGTCGAACTGGTTCGCCCAGATCGCTCCATTCTTTTCGGTCTTCGCCAATTGCTCGGCCAGCCGTCCTGACACCTTCACGTAGTTATTGGGATTGGAATAGGGCACGGCCGGGACCTCGACCAGCTCCGCCCCGCATAAACGCAGCGTGTCCTTCTTCTCCTGGCTCTGGGTCTCCGGAATGACAATCACCGAGCGATAGCCCATGGCATTGCCGACCAGCGCGAGCCCGATGCCGGTGTTACCGGCGGTCCCCTCCACGATCACGCCGCCGGGCTTGAGCTCGCCCTTCTTTACTGCGTCCTCGATAATGAACAAAGCAGCGCGATCCTTGACCGACTGTCCGGGATTCATGAACTCGGCCTTGCCCAGAATGGTGCAGCCTGTCGCCGCGGACACGCGTTCGAGTTTGATCAACGGCGTGTTGCCGATTGCTTCAATGATTCCATTGCTGAACTGCATCGGCGCAAAATCCCGGAGGGCCCGGACACTAGAGGACTAAGTCACTGGGAACAAGAGTAGATCAATTGGCGCGAAAGTTCGAAACAATGCCGAAACCATAGCGGCGCATGTTCCGGGCCGGCATACGGCCATTCACCGATTGTTTTCCGCGCTGCCGTAATCCCGACCGCGAAGGGGCTTCCAGCAATCGCACGCTTGCAGCCGGCCGTTCTGGTGGAGCGCGATGAATCTCGACGTCAATACGCTGTTCCTCGTGACCATCTATGTGGAAGCCATCCTCGGGTTGCTGCTGCTGTTCGTCTGGGCTCAGAATACGGCGATTAATGCTGTGGCGTGGTGGGGGTTCGCGCACCTGTTGCGGGCGGCTTCGGTGACGCTGTTCGGCCTCTACGGCTCGGTATCGGATTTGATATCGATCGATTTCGCCAACGCTCTGCTGCTCACTTCCTTTGCCCTGACGTGGACCGGCGCCCGCGTCTTCGACCATCAACGGCCACAGCCGATCCTGTTGTTTGGTGGCGCTGCCGTTTGGCTCATTGCCTGCCGGATCCCCGGCTTCGCTCAAGCCTACGACGTGCGCGTGCTTATGGCTTCGGCCATCATCACCACTTACACCTGGGCGACGGCATACGAATTCTGGCGCGGACGCGGCGAACCCCTGGTGTCTCGCTGGCCCGCGATCCTCATGTTGTTCGCCCACGGCGCGCTTTATTTGTTGCGGACGCCGTTCGGCGCCGTGCTGCCCTGGTCGCCCACCGGCAATCAGGTGTTCGCCAGCGTCTGGCTGACGGTGCTCAGCTTCGAGGCGCTGCTTTTCACCATTTCGATCGCCTTCATCCTTCTGGCGATGGCAAAGGAGCGCATCGAGTACCGCCACAAGACTGCGTCGCTCATCGATCCGCTCACCGGGGTCGCCAACCGCCGCGCTTTCCTGCAGGACGGCGAAGCCCTGCTCAAGCGGCAGGCAACTGATCCGCGTCCGATTGCCGTGATGCTCCTCGACCTCGATCACTTCAAATCGGTCAATGATCGTTTCGGTCACGCTATTGGCGATCGTGTGCTGGAGATTTTTGCCGACATCGCAGGCAGTTCGATGCGCCACGTCGACCTGTTCGGCCGCCTCGGTGGCGAGGAGTTCGCGGCGTTGTTACGCGATACGACGCATGAGCGCGCCTTGGCCGTCGCCGAGCAAATCCGCGCCGACTTCGCAACAGCGACCCGCGACGTGCAGGGCCGACCGGTCACCGCGACGGTGAGTATCGGCGTCGTGATCAGCCATGACGCCGTGCTCGACCTGTCGGCGTTGTTGGCTCAAGCTGATCACGCGCTTTATCGCGCCAAGGATTCGGGCCGCAATCGCGTCGAGATCGCTTCCATCGAGCTTATTCTCGACTACGCCAAGCGTGGTGCTGCCGACCTGATCGCTGCCATCAGGGTACCGGCAGCAAAATCGCCTGCTCAAACTGCAGCTTGAACGGAGTGGCGGCTCTACCTGCCGTCAATTGTCGCAAGCCCCGGCGGAGGCAGTGTTCAATCCCGCCTATGCTGCATTGCTGCCGGGAACCGGAAACGGGTTCATCTTCGCGGTGAGCTTTGATAGAGTGACTTGATAGGGAGCCTTGCCCGCCAGGAGATCAATCATGCTGGACATCACCAAGAAACAAGACGCAGCACCTTTTGACACCGCCCGACTAGACCAGCTCATGGACGAGGCCGGGATCGACGTGCTGGTCGCCACCTCCAAGCACAACGTCCAATATCTCCTCGGCGGCCATCGCTCGTTCTTTTTCGACAGCATGGACGCAATGGGGATCAGCCGTTATTTGCCGGTCTTCGTTTATGTGAAAGGCGCTCCGCAAAAGGCCGGGTATTTCGGCCACGGCATGGAGACTTACCAGACCCAGATAAAGCCGTTCTGGGTTGCCGAGGTCAGCACCAAGAGCGGCGGCTCGGTCGATGTGATGCAAAAAGCCGCGGACTACGTACGGAAGCTGGTAGCGAAGTCGCCAAGAATTGGCGCCGAGCTCGCTTTTCTGCCGGCCAATTCCGCGGCCGCGTTGCGCAAGGCGTTCCCCGACGCCGAGATCAAGGATGCGCTGTTCGTGCTTGAACGGCTGCGCCTTCGCAAAACGCCGGAGGAATTGGAGAAGCTGCGGCTCGCATCCGAGCTCGTCATCGAACTCGATGCTTGCGGTCATCGGCAGCCATGGGGCTGGCGCCACCAAGGCGGAGTTGGCCGAAGCACTGCGACGCGAAGAAACAGTGCGTGGGCTGACCTTCGATTATTGCCTGATCGCTGCCGGTTCGAGCCTCAATCGCGCGCCTTCGGATCAGCGCTGGGAAAAAGGCGATCCGCTCTCGGTGGATTCCGGCGGCAATTACCACGGCTACATCGGCGATCTCGCGCGTATGGCCATCATCGGCGAGCCCGACGCCGAACTGGTGGATTTACTGGCGGAGATTGAGGCCACCCAACAGGCGGCATTCAAGCCAATCCGCGCCGGGGTCAACGGCGGCGAGATTTATGCAGCAGCCGAGCCGGTACTGAAGAAGTCGAAGCTGCACAATCACTACGAATTTCTCGCTCATGGCATGGGGCTCGTCAGCCACGAAGCGCCTCGGCTGACCGCCACCGGTCCGGTCCCTTACGACGCTTACGACGCGCAGCGGCCGCTCGAAGCCGGCATGGTGATTTCGGTCGAAACCACCCTGCTGCATCCCCGCCGCGGCTTCATTAAGCTTGAAGATACCGTGGCGGTCACGCCAACGGGTCATGAGATTTACGGCAATCGTGCGCGGGGCTGGAACCGCGCCGGCGCCTGATCTGTCAGACACTTTCGAGGCAGACTAGGTGCCCGTCCGGGTCGCGGAACAGGGCGCGTGTAGGTCCATACTTGCAAGTTACGGGGCCGGATATACGCGCGTCGCGATTTTCCGCCGCAATTGCGTGCAGCGCTGCCTTATCGTTGACGGCGAAAACAAGTTCGGTCGCGGCGATGTCATTGACTTCGAGGGATTGACGAGTTCGATCGTACCCGCCGCGGTAGCATAGCAACTCGAGGTGCGGCGTAGGGTGCGACTGCGGTGCAAGCGCCGTCACCTCGACTCGCACGTGGGGGATGTCGTCGAGTTTTTCCTGTGCCGGACCGAAGTTTAGTGAGCCGCCGATACGGTTGAGCCCGAAGCGCTCGTAGAAGGCGATACTGCGGCTGGTATCGGCGACTGAAATCGCAGAGTGATCGATGCCGAGGGCAACGCCGGCGCGGTGGTGTTTCCAATGCGCCGGAGTGTTATCCAGACTGAAGGCAAGCAATTCAAGTGGGTGCCCTTCCGGGTCGCGAAACTTGAATGCGGTCACACTGCCCGAAGCGGGCGGCAGCACTTGCGGTCCGCGAATCGAGATTGCGCTCCAGCCCGGCTGTGCGCGCAGCTGTGCATAAGCGGCAGCCATGTCGGCAACGACGATCGCGAAGTGCTGAAACAGCGGGCTCCAGCCGGCCACGGTTGGAAAACTGCGGCCGACAGTATGGAAGCCAACGAGCTCGATTTCTTGTTCGCCGAGGCGCAAGGTGAGCAAACGCTCCGTTGCGTGGGGTTTGCCCAAGAGCTTCGCCAGGCTCGCAGCATCGGTCGCGGCCAACTTGGTGCGCATAAAACCGAACGCGGATTCGTAGAACGCAGCCAATTGCTCCGGCTGTGCGGCGATGACTCGGATGCGGGAAAGCTTGGTTACGCCGGTCACGGGGTCTGCACACCGCGACAATTGACGAAGATAGCGTACAGCGTGTTCGAACCGGCGATGAAGAGCCGATTTTTCATTGCACTGCCAAACGTCAGATTGGCGACCCGATTGGGCACGAGAATTTTGCCAAGAAGCTTACCTGCCCGATCGATGCAATGGACGCCATCAGCGGCGCTGCTCCACACATTGCCGTCCTCGTCGACACGCATGCCGTCGCAGTAGCCCGGCTCGATCTTGTGGAATACGTCGCCGCCGGAGAGGGTCAAACCATCGGCGCCGACGTCGAACACGCGGATGAATTGGCGCGGGTGCTCCGCCGTCTGATCGCCAGTCTCGGAGATATAAAGCCGGCGTTCGTCAGGCGAGAAAGCGATACCGTTCGGGCCATCGAAATCACTAGCTACAACACGGATGTCGCCATTTTGCGGATCGAAACGGTAGACCGCCGGCGGCTGTTCCGATACTTGCCGTCCGCCTTCGTAGTCGTTCGAAATTCCATAGAGCGGATCGCTGAACCAGATGGTGCCGTCCGACTTGACCACGACGTCATTCGGCGCGTTCAAGCGCTTGCCGCTATGATGATCGACTAATGTTGTGACGTTTCCATCATACTCCGTGCGGTAAAGGCAGCGGCCGCGATGCGAGCACGCGATCAGACGGCCGCTGCGATCTCTGGTCTGTCCATTGGCGTAGTTTGACGGTGTGCGATAGATCGAAACGCCTAACCCTTCAGTCCAACGCATGGTGCGATTGTTCGGAATGTCCTGAAACAGCAGGCAGCCGGCGTCCCCCATCCACACCGGCCCCTCCAACCAGCGGAAGCCTGACGCCAAAACTTCCAAGCTCGCATTGTCTAGGATGTAATGGCGAAAGCGGTGATCGCGGATCTCAAAGCCTTCCATGGCTCACCTGAACCGGCACGCCTGTGCAATCGTTGCCGGCAACTCGATTTGCACGATCATGAGCACGGCTGGTTCACTTCCGACCGTTCCAGAGAGATGACCGCGCTTACCGTTCACAGGCCGGGTGTTCTTGTCCTCGCCGAACGAGATTTCGCCCGGCCCCATTTCGACACGCTGCCCGTCCATGGATTCAACGAACCAGCGCCCGGACAATGGTACGATCCATTGCGGCTTCGGGTTTTCATGCCAATCGCCGATCCAGCCGACGGGAAGCACCGTGACGAACACATTCGCCTGATCCTCCGTCTTCGCGCCGATCCATTGCGGAGCTGCTTCGGGCTGGATTGCCGCTTTCTCGAACTCGCTCAGCGTACAGCGCGTTTGGTGGCTGATGCCCTCGGGATCGGTCCACAGATGCCAGTAGGAGACGGCCGGTTTGCGATCGGCGTTCATTGTCGGCGGTGTTCCTGCGTGAGGCTATAGGGGTGTGACGACCACAGCGGGTGAGCAAAAAAATCATCGACGGCTGCTGCATTGGTCCCGAAGGTGATGAGCAGGAAGCCGGCGCCAACGGCAAAATTCTTCAGGAAGTCCCAGAATAAAGTACGTCCTTGGCCATTAGTCGCAGTCCAAAAATCGCCGGGTTTCCAGAACTGCTTCCACAGCAAGGCGGTCGTGCCGCAATATCCGGCGAGCACAAAGGCACAAGCACGATCGGCTACCCCGGTCAGTACGCCAAGCGGCATCAACACCTCGACACAGAGCCCGGTAACGATCAATGCGACGGCGATGGACGTGTTCGACGCCGCTTCACGGGCCTGAGCAACCGCGCCGCGGAAATTAAGAATTTTGTCCAACGCGCTGAAAGGCAAAAACAATAGAACCATCCCCAATCGAATTGCGAATGTGATGACGAGGCTCAAGGTCATCGTGTGCGCCGCCACGCCGGTAAGGCGAAAATCACTTCAAGAATGCGCCAGGTCTGACCAGTACAAACGCTGAACCCGCTTCGGGGTTCAAACGTTGCCGTGTTTTGCCGGATCTATCCCAATGAGCCGCAGCGAACATTACGATGTGATCATTATCGGGTCCGGTCCGGGGGGCGGGACCATGGCTTGGCGGTTAGCCAAGACCGGTAAGCGCATTCTCCTTTTGGAGCGCGGCGATTACCTACCCCGCGAGCGGGAAAACTGGGACCCTCAGGCCGTCTTCATAGACGGGTGCTATCAAACTAAAGATACCTGGTACGGGGCCGACGGCAGCAGCTTCCATCCGGGCCTGCATTATTTCGTCGGCGGCAACAGCAAGGTCTATGGCGCCGCCCTTTTTCGGCTGCGCGAGCGCGACTTCGGCGAAATCAGGCACGTCGACGGTATTTCTCCGGCATGGCCGCTCAGCTACGAAGAGTTTGAGCCTTATTACCAGCTCGCGGAAGAGCTCTATCACGTGCACGGCCTCCGCGGCGAAGACCCGACCGAACCTCCCGCCAGCAAGCCCTACGCCTATCCGCCGATCTCGCATGAACCTCGCATCCGGCAGCTATTCGACGGGCTCAAGCGGGAAGGGCATCTTCCATTCCATCTTCCCGTCGGCGTCCTGCTCGACGAGGCACATGGTAATCCGCTGCCGCATTCCCCCTGCATTCGCTGCAATGCGTTCGACGGCTATCCGTGTTTGGTGAACGGCAAGGCCGACGCGCAAATCATTTGCGTCGATCCGGCTTTGCGCGAGCGCACGAACCTGACCCTGCTCACGAACGCTTATGTGGAGAAATTGACCACGGATTCAGGCGGCCGCCGGGTTGCCGGTGTTCAGGTGCTGCGCCAAGGCGAGCGGATCACATATTCCGGCGATCTTGTCGTGGTTGCTTGCGGTGCGCTTTCCTCCGCGTTGCTGATGCTGCGCTCGGCAAATGATGATCATCCGAACGGCCTCGCCAACGGCTCACGCCTCGTCGGAAGAAACTACATGCGGCACAATAACGCGGTCGTTTTGGCCATTTCGCGCACGCCGAACCCGACTAAATTTCAAAAGACGCTGGGCCTGAATGACTTTTATTTTGGTTCGGAGGATTGGGAATTTCCGCTTGGCCACATTCAGATGGTGGGCAAGTCCGACGGCGTGCAGATCCGCGGCGAAGGGCTGCCTGGCTTTCTGCAATGGTTTCCAGAAAAGCCGTTCGATTGGCTGGCCAAGCATTCGCTCGACTTCTGGTTGACCTCGGAAGATCTGCCGCTGCCGCAGAACCGCATCTACTACGATGGCGGTCGGGTGATCCTCGATCTGACCGAAACCAACATGGAAGCGCATCGCCGATTGCGCGAGAAACTGCGCGCCCTGTGCGACAAGCTCGACATCCATCCGCACCTGTTTGATAGGTCGCTTTATTTTGGCCAGAACGTTCCCATCGGCGGCACCGCGCACCAAGCCGGCACCCTGCGATTCGGTCGCGATCCGACACAGTCCGTGCTCGATCTCAATTGCAGGACGCACGAGATCGACAATCTCTACGTTACGGATGCGAGCTTTTTCCCGTCAATCGGAGCAGTCAATCCGACGCTGACCATCATCGCCAACGCACTGCGGGTCGGCGATCATATCGCCGATCGCCTCCGTTAGGCCGGCTGCCAGGATAACTGGAACGATGTCGTTGCGGTCGACGGCCTTAGCTTGCGGTGCGGGTAACGCTGTAGCCACGGCGACGCTCAAGCGCCGCGATGTCGCGGCGCAGCTTGCGCAAATAAACGAAGTAGGACATGCCGCCCGCCACCCAGAATACGCCAGCGGCGCCAAAAGCCATCGGATCGGCGTCAGGCCAGAAGTGCTCGATCAGGGCGCAGGTCACCCCCCACGCGATGACGAGAATAAATGCGCGGCGCAGCAGATAGCCCATGGTTATGGCCTCGTGAAAAAATGACGCGGCTGGATTGTGCTGCGGTATAGTTAGTAACCGGTAAATCAGAGAATTGGCCGCCATCCGCCGGCAGCGGTCCGTGAAGGGAGCTTCGATGCGTATTGTTACTCTTGAGGAGCACTTTATCGTCCCGTCGCTGGTGCGCCGGATCGACCCGGACGCGATCATTAAGCGCGGTTTCCCTCCGGGCTTCGGCGCGCCGCTCGAGAAACAGTTGGCCGATCTCGATTCGCTGCGGATCGCGGAAATGGACGAAGCCGGCATCACCGTGCAGGTGCTGTCGGCTTCCGGCGCCGGCGCCGATTTGCTCGACGGCAACGAGGGCGTAGCATTCGCGCGCGACATCAACGACGTGTTGGCGAAAGCCATCGCGGCGCACCCCGACCGCCTTGCCGGCTTTGCCCATCTGCCGATACGCAGTCCGCAAGCCGCGGCCGACGAACTTGAGCGCGGCGTCCGTGACCTCGGCTTTTGCGGCGCGCTGATCAATGGAACGACCGAGGGACGCTTTCTCGACGATGCGCGTTTCGAGCCGATCCTGGCGCGGGCGGAGCAGCTCGACGTGCCGATCTATGTGCACCCGCACTTGCCGCCGCCGCCGGTGCGCGAGGCGTATTACCAAGGCTTGCCGGGCGACACAGGCTTTCGTTTGTCGATGGCGGCGTGGGGCTGGCATTCGGAGGTCGCTATCCACGTGCTACGGCTTGTCGTCTCCGGCGCGCTCGACCGGCATCCGCGGCTGAAGGTGATCATCGGGCACATGGGTGAAGGGCTGCCCGCGATGCTGGTTCGCGCGGACAAAGCGCTGTCGGGTGACGTCCGTCACCTCAAACGCTCCGTGGCTCAGACGATACACGACCAGGTGTGGGTCACCAGCAGCGGACTGTTCACGTGGCCGCCGCTTGAAATCGCGCTTGCGATCTTCGGAGCCGATCGCGTGCTGTTCTCGATCGATTACCCCTACAGCAGCAATCGGCAGGGCAGGGACTATCTCGATGGGCTCAAATTGCCGGCCGCCGATCTGGAAAAGTTCGCGCACGGTAATGCCGATCGGCTGCTCAAGCTGAAGCTGGGTGGCGCCAAAACTTAACACTGTTGCAATCGTTGCCGTTCGCCGACACGGGTAACAAGGTCTTTCCGCCGCGGCGCTAGGCAGCGCGGTTGCAATAGCCTATGACGCTGCGGAGACCTCCGCCGGGAGGGGCGTGGCGGGTTAACTGATGCGCATGGTTCGCGCCCTCGCGGTGCTGCCGTTTCTAGCGATGCTGGTCGGCCCGTTCTTCGTCAACCGGGTCACGCCGACCATCCTCGGCATGCCGTTTCTGCTGGCCTGGTTCGTTGCCTGGATCCTGCTCACCGCAGCGATCATTGCGATCATTTTTCGGTTTGATCCGGCAAACCAGGACAGCTCCGAATGAACGGCGCGCTCGTCGGCATTGTGGCCGCCGCGCTGCTGGCGCTCGGGCTTGGCTTTCTGGCGCGGCGCGGCCGGCAGATGGGACTTGAGCAATGGACTGTCGCCGGCCGCTCATTCGGCGCTCCGCTTGTGTTCCTGCTGATGGCTGGCGAAATCTATACGACCTTCACCTTTCTCGGCGGCAGCGGATTTGCCTACGGCAAGGGCGGCCCGACCTATTACATTCTCTGTTACGCGGCGCTTGCCTACGTGATGTCCTATTTCATGCTGCCGCCGATCTGGCGGTTCGCGCGCGACCATCGGCTCTACTCGCAGCCGGATTTTTTCGTCCGTAAGTACGACAGCCCCGCGCTCGGCGTGATTGTCTCGCTCGTCGGCATCGTCGCGCTCATTCCATATCTGGTACTGCAGTTCAAGGGGCTCGGCATCATCGTTGCAATCGCCGGCTACGGCGCGATCTCATCGACTGCAGCGGTTTGGATTGGCGCGGCCGTCGCCACCGCTTACGTGATGGTATCGGGCGTGCGCGGCTCGGCGTGGACCGCGGTCGCCAAAGATTTAATGATCTTGCTGGTCGTGGTGTTTCTCGGGATTTATTTTCCGCTGCACTATTACGGCGGTCTGAGCGCGATGTTCGAGGCGATCGAGCAGGCCAAGCCTGGCTTCACGGCGCTGCCGGTACGTGGCGAGAGTGTCTGGTGGTTTGCGTCGACGGTGCTGTTGACGGCGCTCGGCTTTTACATGTGGCCGCACACCTTCGGTTCGATCTACACGGCTAAAGGCGCGAGGGTCATTCGGCTGAACGCAATTTTTCTTCCGCTCTATCAGCTGATCCTGTTGTTCGTGTTCTTCGCCGGGTTCGCCGCCATCCTTCAGGTTCCAGGGCTCACCGGCCCCGAGATCGATCTCGCGTTGTTCAAGCTCTCGGTCAAGACCTTCGATCCCTGGGCTGTCGGCGTCATTGGTGCGGCCGGCGTGCTCACCGCGCTCGTTCCCGGCTCGATGATCCTGATGACGACGGCGACGCTCGCCGCTAACAATCTCTACCGGGTGTGTGATCGATCCGCTTCCGACATCCGCGTGCTGACGATCGCCAAAGTGCTGGTGCCGCTCGTCGCGCTGGTCGCGATCTACTTCACCTTGCAAGGCGGCCAGACCATCGTTGCGTTGCTGTTGATGGGCTATAGCTTCGTCACTCAGCTGTTTCCGTCACTCGTGCTCAGCCTCGCGCGCAATCGATGGATCACGCGGGAAGGCGCTGCGGCAGGCATCGTCGCTGGCGTTGCCACGGTCGCCGCTGTTAGCCTGACGCACACGACCATCGGCACGTTGTTTCCCGCGCTGCCGGTAGAAATCAAAGAGCTTAATGTCGGGATCGTCGCGCTCGCTGTGAACATCGTGGTGCTGGTCGCGGTGAGCGCAGTGGTTCGGTTCGCGACAGCAAAGCAAGGCGGTCTGACCCAATTCGCGGATTGACTGCAGCGCCCTGACGTAAGCACGGCGAAGTGACGCTCGTGGCCCGAATCTTGATTGTCGCGGATCGGGCGTATGAAACATTCGTGACCGACGAGGTTTGGGATGGATACCGCATCGAAAGCCGGAGCCGAGCGGGAATCAGCAAAGAATTCCGCTCATCACCATGAGCCTGAGCATAAGTCGGACGGTAAGCACCCCCGCGTGCAATCGTTTTTGGCGCTCACCGCGCTTGGCGTCGTGTTCGGCGACATCGGAACGAGCCCGCTCTACACCTTCTCCACTGCGCTGAACGCCACGGGAGCGGCACCTGGCGCTACGCAGGTGCTCGGGGTTGTGTCGCTGACGTTTTGGGCGCTGATGGTGCTGATATCGCTGAAGTACGTCACCATCGTGCTGCGTGCGGACAATGATGGTGAGGGCGGAATTCTGGCGCTCTTGTCCCTGGTCGAGCACCACGGCCAAACTGCCGAGCGGGTCAAACTCTCGATCGTCGTGGCGCTCGGCGTGATCGGCGCGGCTTTGCTTTACGGCGACGGTGTCATCACGCCGGCCATCTCAGTCCTATCGGCGATCGAAGGGCTGAAGTTCAGTCCGGCGGCCGCGAACTTTGTCGTGCCGGCAACGCTCGTCATCCTGGTCGGACTTTTTGCGCTTCAATATCGTGGGACAGGCAGCGTCGGCCGCCTGTTCGGGCCAGTGATGGTGGTCTGGTTCGTCGCCATCGGTGTCCTTGGCGCCATCAATATCTGGTCCGCGCCGCAGATCTTGGCGGCATTGAATCCGCTGGCCGCGGTGCGTTTTGCAAGCGAAAGTCCGCTGACGCTTTTCGTCGTCCTGGGCGGCGTATTCCTGGCTTTGACCGGCGGCGAGGCGCTTTACGCTGACATGGGTCATGTCGGTAGCCGCGCCATCCGCCAGGCGTGGTTCGGTCTGGTCTTCCCGGCACTGATCCTGAGTTACTTCGGGCAGGGCGCCCGCGTCCTGATCGATCCGAAGGCGATCGAAAATCCGTTCTACAGCCAGGCCCCGGGCTGGGCGCTGGTCCCGATGGTTGTGCTGGCGACGCTGGCGACGATCATCGCCTCGCAGGCGCTCATCTCCGGCGTGTTCTCGATGACGCGCCAGGCCATTCAGATGGGGCTGTCGCCGCGCTCGAAAATCGTGCCGACGTCGAGCGATGAGGCCGGGCAGGTTTATCTGCCTACAGCAAACTGGCTACTGATGGTCGGCACGTTGCTGGTCGTGGTCATGTTCAAGAGCTCAGACGCTTTGGCTTCCGCTTACGGCATTGCCGTGTCGGGGACGATGTTGTGCACCACGTTGCTGCTCTATCGCGTCGCGGTCGGGCGTTGGAACTGGCCACCGGTTGTCGCGGCGCTGGTCATCGCATTCTTCAGCATTATCGAAGCGATTTTCCTGGTGTCCAACTCGCTCAAGATCGTGCAAGGCGGCTGGTTCCCGCTCCTCGTCGGCGCCGTGATCGCGACCGTGATGCTGAGCTGGCGTAAGGGCTCATTGGAGGTGCGGCGGCGCCTTTACGACATGTCGATCCTCCCGCTCGATCGCTTCCTCACCTACGTCGACGATCTGGTTATCGGCCGCGCCCCCGGCCTCGGCGTTTGGCTGACCAAGGTCGAGCACGGCGCCTCGCCGATGCTGATCCGCCACCTCGAGCATAATCGCGTCTTCCACGAACGGGTGGCGCTGCTGAGCTATGTCTTCGAGCGCCGCCCCCGCGTTCCGTTCGGCGAACGGCACAAAGTCGAGCGCATCGGCCACGGTTTCTATCGCGTTCAGGTGCGGCTCGGCTTCATGCAAACGCCGGACATTCCGCGGACCCTGGAGAACATCAGAATGCTCGGGTTCGATGTCGATCTCGACCGCAAGCATTTTTATCTGGCGCACGAGACCGTCGTGCGGCGTGAGAAGGGGTCGGCGATGGGCCGTATTCCTTTCGCGATCTTTTCCTTTTTCAGCAAAATTTCGAGCCGCGCCCCCGATTATTTCAAGATCCCCCACGATGGCGTGATGGAAGTCGGTTTTCGCATCGAGATTTGATGCTTGGCGGTACGGCGTCCGGTTTGCCATCTTGACAATGTGCCGCCAAATCGGCCGATATCGGATCACGCTCGAAACGCGCGCCAGAAACGTGCGAACGCCATAACAACGTCAGGGAGAAACACATGCGTTTTGCCGTCTTCAGCATCGCTACGCTGCTGCTGCTCGTCCCGGGCGCGCATGCCGAGATGTCCGGCGGCAAAGTCAAAATTGGCGTGCTCACTGATCTGTCCGGCCCATATGAGCAGAATTCCGGCGTCGGCTCGGTCGAGGCAGCGAAGATGGCGGCGGAAGAGTTTGGCAACAAGATCAACGGTGTTCCGATCGAGGTCATTGCCGCCGATCATCAGAACAAACCCGATATCGGCGCCGGCATTGCGCGCCGCTGGTTCGATCTCGATGGTGTCGACGCCGTTACCGACCTGGTCAATTCGGCGGTTGCCTTTGCCGTGCTGGAGATCGCCAAGACCGATAACAAGGCGGTGCTGCTGACCAGCGCAGGGTCGGCCGATTTCACCGGCAAGGCGTGTGCGCCCAATAATTCGGTGCATTGGGTTTATGACACCTACGAGATGGGAGCCGCCATCGGCCAGGCGCTGCCGCAGCTCGGTAAGACCTGGTTCTTCATCACCGCAGATTACGTGTTCGGCCGGGCGCTGCAGGCCGGCGCCACCGCATTCATCGAAAAGAACGGCGGCAAGGTGGTCGGCGGGGTCCGCGTCCCGCTCGGCACCACGGACTTCTCTTCTTTCATGCTGCAGGCGCAGGCATCGAAGGCGGATGTCGTTGCGCTGGCGAATGGCGGCGACGACGCCATCAATTCGGTCAAGAGCGCGCGTGAATTCGGCATCACTGATAAGCAGAAAGTGGTGCCGTTCGGCTTGGACTCGCTGCCCGCGATCCGCGCCACCAGTCTGCAGCTCGCGCAAGGCATGATGTATGTCTCGCCGTGGCTGCCCGGACGCGACGATGCGGCCAAAGCGTTCTTCGCGAAATTCCTGGAGCGGCGCAAAACCGCGCCGTCGACCTTCCAGGTCGGAACGTACTCGG
The DNA here is from genome assembly GCA_963844545.1 of uncultured Alphaproteobacteria bacterium. Classification (GTDB taxonomy): domain Bacteria; phylum Pseudomonadota; class Alphaproteobacteria; order Rhizobiales; family Xanthobacteraceae; genus BOG-931. The sequence continues at coordinate 194,537 of CAWJOX010000011.1, forward strand.
TGGTGCGCAGTTATCTGAAGGCCGTCGAGGCAGCCAACTCGGACGATCCGAAAACCGTGATCGCGAAAATGCGGGAGACGCAGGTCAACGACGCGTTTACGCCGAACGGCAAGCTGCGCCCGGACGGCCGCATGGTGCACGACATTTATCTGGTCCAGGTCAAATCGCCGGCTGAATCGAAAGGCGACTGGGACCTTCTGAAACTCGTCGCTACTATTCCCGGCGACAAGGCGTTCCGTCCGCTCGAAGACGGCGCCTGTCCCGCGATCGCGCACTAAGCGCCGGCGTCTTGCCGATGGCGGAGTTCTACGACGCTCTGGAAACGCGCGCCCCCGAGACGCGCGAGCGCGAACAGTTTTCGAAGCTGCCGGATCTGATCGCGCGGGCGATGAGCGCGTCCGGCTGGGCCGCGGCGCTTGCCGGCGTCGATTCGAAATCCGTCACCTCATGCGCCGCGCTCGCGAAACTTCCGCTGTTGCGGAAGTCCGATCTGAAGGAAAGGCAGGAGAACGAGCCGCCACTCGGCGGCTTCTCGGTCACCGAGCCTGGCAAGCTCAAACGTCTATTGATGTCGCCCGGCCCGATCTTTGAGCCCGAAGGTCACGGCACGGATTGGTGGAATTCGGCGCGCGCGCTGTTTGCTGCCGGGTTTCGCGCCGGCGACGTGGTGCACAATTGCTTTTCCTACCATCTGACGCCCGGCGGCTTCATTCTCGAAGCGGGAGCCCATGCGCTAGGCTGCGCCGTCATTCCCGGCGGCGTCGGCAACACTGAGCAACAGGTGGACGCGATCGCGCAGCTCAAGCCGAGCGGTTACACCGGCACGCCCGACTTTCTCAAGATCCTGCTCGATGCGGCAGCAAAAGCAGGCAAGGACGTTTCCTCGATCAAGCGGGGACTTGTTTCCGGGGCGGCATTGCCGTCGTCGTTGCGCTCCGAACTCGCATCGCGCGGGGTTACGGTCTTGCAGTGCTACGCCACCGCCGAACTGGGCGTGATCGCCTACGAGACGCCGGCGCTCGAAGGCATGGTTGTCAACGAGTCCGTTATTGTAGAGATCGTTCGGCCGGGTACCGGCGATCCGGTGAGCGAAGGCGAAGTGGGCGAGGTGGTCGTCACTTCATTCAATGCGGATTACCCGATGATCCGCCTCGCGACCGGCGATCTTTCGGCGGTTCTCGCCGGCCATTCGCCGTGCGGACGCACCAACATGCGCATCAAAGGTTGGATGGGCCGCGCCGACCAGACCACCAAGGTCAAGGGCATGTTCGTGCATCCCGGCCAGATCGCCGAGGTCGCCAAGCGTCATCCCGAACTCGGCCGCGTGCGCCTTTGCGTCACACGCGAAGCCGAGCAGGACGTCATGACGCTTGCGGTCGAATGTGCGCCCGCCGCGCAAGTAAGCGGACTCGCGGACGCGGTGGCGGCGAACCTGCAATCGGTGACCAAGCTTAAAGGCCGCGTCCATCTCGTCGCGCCCGGGTCGCTGCCGAACGACGGCAAGATCATTTCCGACGAACGCAGCATCGGTTGAAGCGAACACGCCGCGCGCATTTGCTTTCTTAAACTCGGCCTCGCGTCTCTCGCCGGCCGCTCAGTGCAATGAGAAACGGATCGGCACCGTGAGGTCGAGCGTTGCTGACGTCATGCTTGCGGGGAAGGCGGGCAGGGGCTGCGCTCGCTCGATCATGGCCATCACTTCATTGTCGAGATCGGCATGGCCGGAGCTTCGCGCGATATGGTGCGCAAGCACGCGGCCGTTACGGTCGACCCTGAATCCAAGCAGAACCACCCCTTGCATGCCCCGCGCCTGAGCCTCCCTTGGATAACGCTTAAATTGTTGTAAATGCTTGACAAGCGTTGCGGCCCATGTCGGTTCGGCGCGTGGCGCTCCGCCTTGCACGCGTGCTGTGGTGCGCGGGGCTGGCGGCCGCGCTACCTCGACTTTCTCAGGCGGCTTTTGCTCGGGCAGCGCGGCGTCGGGCATAGTCACGGACGGTGGTGGCGGCGGCTGCTCGAGTTTTGGCTGATCCGGAGGTTTCTCGACCGCCGGCTCGGCTTTCTGTTCGATCATGTCTTCCGGACCGGGAGCGACATCGCGCTGATCGGCGTCGGCAACGCTTTCGATGGGTGCAAGCTCGACCGTCACCACCGATTCATCGTCACCGACGGCTTGCCCGGGCTGATGCCACAGCAGGTAGCCGCCAACCAATGCAGCGTGCACGCAGACCACCACGGCTGCCGCCACGGACCAGCGCAGAACATCCCGGGGATCGTCGTCGCCGAACCATGTCAGCGAGCGCGCTGTCATTTTGCGTCCCGTGTTTCGAGGCCGACCAAGGCGACTTTGAGATAGTCTGCCGCTCGCAGGTCATTCATGACCTGCATAACCGACCCGTACGGCACCGAGCGGTCGGCGCGCAGAAAGATGCGCTGCTCCTTGTTGGACCCGGTCGCAGCGTCCAGTGCCGCAGCGAGCGAGCCCGCCGTGACGGGATCGTCGCCAATGGCAAGGCTGAGATCGGCCTTTACCGTAAGATATATCGGCTTATCCGGCCGTTGCTGCGGCTGCACGGTGGAGGCGGGCAGATCGACCGGTACGTCGACGGTGGCGAGGGGCGCGGCCACCATGAAGATGATCAAAAGCACCAGCATCACGTCGATGAACGGCGTGACGTTGATGTCATGCACTTCGGTGAGTTCGTCGGTTCCATGATCGAGGCGTACGGCCATGATGGATTACTCCGCGGCTCGACTCAGCGGCAGGCTGGGGCGACTCGCTCGGAAGCTGCCCACTGCGCACGCGTGTCGAAGGCTGTCCAACCTGTACTTCACTCTTGCCTCCGTGTGCCTTGACAGTCCACTGGTTCAGAGCGACGCTCACGCGCCATAATTGTAAACAAGCGCGACACGATCAAGCGTCGCTTTAGCGCATTCTTGCGCACACCGGGAGGGCAAAACCATGACGCGAATGGGTAAGTCAATATTGCTCGCGGGAGCAATGGCGCTTCCGCTTGGAGGTCTGGCGTTTGCGCAGGAGACCGGCGGTGGAGGTGGGGCGGCCAACGTAACGGCTCCGGCGATTCCGAGCGTCAGCCAGGCAATGCTCAACAACGCGGCGAAGGACAGCAAGAACTTCCTGGCCACCAACGGCAACTACGATCAGACCAGGTTCCATCCGGCGGATGAAATCACCGCGAAGAACGTCAAAGGACTTCACGTTGCCTGGATTTTCCAGACCGACGTCAGAGAGTCGACGGAGACCTCGCCGATCATCGTCAACGGCGTCATGTACGTGACCACATCGTTCGATCACGTCTATGCGCTCAATGCCAAGACCGGCGAACAAATCTGGCACTACAAGCACGATATGGGGCCGATCACGGTCTATTGCTGTGGTCCCAATAATCGCGGCGCTGCGGTCTATAACGACAAGGTCTATCTCGCCACGCTCGACGCCAAGCTCGTCGCGCTCGACGCCAAGACCGGAAAGCCGGTCTGGTCGCAGCAGATCGCCGATCCGTCGCTCGGCTACAGCGAGACGATGGCGCCGACGGTCGTTGACGGCAAAGTGCTGATCGGCACCAACGGTGGCGAGTACGGCATCCGCGGCTTTGTCAAAGCTTTTGACGCCAATGACGGCAAGCTGTTGTGGACCTTCAATACGGTTCCGGAGAGCTCGGTTGGCGTCTGGGCGACCAAAGACGCGACCGGGCGCGATCTGCACCGTGACATCGCGGCCGAAAAAGCCCAGCTCGACAAGACCGGAGATCCCTACAAAACGCTTGGCGGTGGCGTGTGGCAGAATCCGTCGATCGATCTGGCCAACAAGCGCATCTATTTCGTGGTCGGCAATCCTTCGCCCGACCTCGACGGATCGCTTCGTCCCGGCGACAATCTCTATACAGACTCGCTGGTTTCAGTCGATCTCGATACCGGAAAGCTTGCCTGCTACTTCCAATACATCGCCCATGACCTCTGGGACCTCGATGCCACGAGCCCGACCGTCCTGGTGGATGTGAAAGACAAGAGCGGCAAGACGGTCCCCGGCGTGCTCCATGCCGGCAAGACTGGCTACATCTACGTGCACGATCGCAAGGATTGCAGCTTGATCCGCTTCTCCGAGCCGATGGTGTCGCAGAAGGATAGATGGACGCTGCCGACGCCGACCAAACCGCTTGACAGCAATTCGGCGCGGATGTTCCCGGGCGCCAACGGCGGCGTGGAATGGTCGCCGATCGCAACCGATCCCGGTCTCGGCATGGCGTATGCAATCAATCTCGAACAAGAGATGACCTACACCGTAGACAGCACTCCCTATCCGCAGGGCAAGCTGTGGCTCGGCGGCGCCTTCACCAACGTGCCCGGCGGCGTACAGGCAGGCAACGTGACGGCGGTCGACTACAACACCGGCAGGATCAAATGGCAGGTGAAAACACCGCAGCCCATGATCGGTGGCATTCTCGCCACAGCCGGCGGCGTCGTATTCGCCGGCGAGGCCAACGGCTGGTTCAAGGCTTATGACGCCAAGACCGGCAAGATCCTCTGGAAGTTTCATGCCGGCGCTGGCGTCAACGCTCCGCCTTCGTCCTACATGGTCGGCGGCAAGCAGTACATTGTGGTCGGCGCTGGCGGCAACGTGCAGATCGATTCCAAGCGCGGCGACAGCATCATCGCGTTCACGCTTGACTAGCTGACCCAAAATCTCCGAGTGATAACAAGGACGGGACCGGAAACGGCCCCGTCCCTTTTTGTGGGCAGCGTGGTTGGCAGCAGCGGATGCGAATGAAACAATTCACCGTCGCGTTTCTTGTCGCGCTCGCGTCGCTGTGGGCTCGGCTACCGCTCACGGTCAAAGCATCGAGGAAAAGGCACAGATCTGCTCGGCGTGCCACGGCGAGAACGGTGTCCCGGCGGAGCAGCCCTTTCCCGTTCCGGTGATCTGGGGCCAGAACCTGGGCTACCTGTTCTTCCAGCTGCGCGATTTCAAATCCAGCGCCCGCAAGAACGAACAGATGGGTCCGGTGGCTGAGGCGCTAGAGACGGGCGACTTGATGCCGTTGGCGCAATACTTCTCGAAGAAGCCCTGGCCCAATCTGGAACAGCCCCACCCACCGGCGGACATTGCTGCGGTGGCAAAACGCGTCAATGCTTCGGTGGTTTGCACCAGCTGCCATCTTGAAGGATTTAAGGGTGACAGTACCCAACCGCGTCTTGCCGGCCAGATACGGACCTATCTGGAAAAGACCATGAAAGATTTCAGCACCGGCGCCCGCGGCAACAATCCCGGCATGAGCGGCTTTATGAAGGGGCTAACGGATCAGGAAATTGCGGCGATGGCCGCGTGGCTCGCCGGGATGTAAGCCCGCCGCGCAGCGGTTTACTTCTTCGCGGCAAGCACCGCCCGGACTTCCGCGTTTGCCGCGAGATCCAGGGTGGTCTTGCCCTTTTTATCTTTTAGCGCGCGATTGGCGCCATGGTTCAGAAGAATATCGACTACCGGCGCGTCGCCGAGCGAAGCTGCGATCATTAACGCGGTTCGCCCACGATTGTCAGCGTCGTCAAGCTTTGCGCCCCGCGCCAGCAAAAGATCGATGACGCGCCCAGTCGCAGCCGCGCCGACGCCCTCGTCGTGTCCGGCCGCCCACATCAGCGCAGTGAGATCATTGCCGTAGCGCTGTCGCGCGTCGACGCCGGCGTCGAGCAGCCTTTTGACAATATCGTCAAAGCCGCGCGCCGCCGCGTAGACCATGGCCGACTTGCCAGTCTCGTCGATGGCTTTGGCGTCGGCGCCATGTGCGAGCAGGATTTCGACGATGCGATCGTTACCTTTGAAAGCCGCGGCGATGAGCGGCGTCACGCCTTTGCGCCCGGGAACATTCGGGTCGGCGCCCTTAGCCAGTAATAAAGCGACAGTCGAATGTTTCTCGCCCTGGGCGGCGGCGTACAGAGCGGTTCCCCCTTCGACATTGCGTGCGTCGATCGGTGCGCCGTTGGCGAGGAACAGCTCCACCAGCCTGATCTGACCGGCGCGCGCGGCGTGGGCGAGCGGCATGGCGCCGCGGCGGTCGCGGGCCAGAACCGAGGCACCGGCGCCAAGGAGTTCGCGTGCCAAATCCTCGCAGCCCCGATCCGCGGCGGAGAACAGCGCCATGTTGGTTTGCACGGAGACGGCGTCAGCTTTGATCAGCTCGTAGTTGCGGGCGATTTCACCGCAATCCTCCTCAGCGCGCGGTTGAGTGGTTTGCGCGGAAGCATGCGACGGCGGGGCCAATGCCGCGAGAAACATCGCGCAGGTGACGGTGTGCAGAAGACGTTTGCGCATCACGAAGAATTACCCGCCAAATCGATAATTGAGACCGGCGCGGACCACGCTCTCGCTGAATTTTATGGCGACGTTTGGAATGACCGCCGGTCCGCTGGAGTTTTGAATAGCGCAAACCGTCATGCAAGATCCATCGGCGAGATCGATGAACAGATACTCCGCCTTGGCGGTCCAGTTGGGCGCGAAGGCAAATTCGAGGCCGGCGCCTGCGACCCAGCCGGGCTCAGTCGCACTGCTGACAGCGTCGTTGGAATAATTGGCACGAATATTACCGAAAGCTGCGCCCGCCGTGCCGTACACAAGAAGCCGATCGAGCGCATAACCAAACCGGCTGCGCGCAGTAGCGAGCCAGTTGCTGTTGGTTAGACAACCGCCGGCGCAAAGGCTTGTGGAGGTGAAGGTGCCGAAACCACTTGCATCCGCCCAGTCACCGTCGCCCTCGATGCCGAATACGAACGCGCCGGCCTGGTAGTTAGCGCCTAGTGTCCCGCCGAACGCAAAGCCGGAGGTGCGAAAGTTGCCACTGCTGCTCCCGGTCACGCTATCGTTCCAGGCGCTGGTACCAAAGCTGTAACCGCCATTAATGCCGACATAGAGACCGGTCCAGCTGAACGGAGCGGGCGGCGTCTTCGTTGGTATCGCCGGCGAACGATCGGCCAGCAACGCCGGCCCGGCGCCGGGCAACGTGCCGCGTATTCCCGCGTACACAGCCAGCGGCATACCGGGGATAAACGTGCGTGGGTCTGTCAGATTCAAATACGGAAGCGAAGTGACATCAAACAATGTGCCGTACACATAGTAGTGCTGATCGAACAAATTACGGACCAGCCCGAACAGCTCGATGTTGTCGGTGATCTTGTACGACGAGTGCAGGTTCACCACCCAATAGGCCGGAATTTTGGCCAATTGGTTGGATTCGTCGCCGACCAGCCATTGGCTGCCGATGACGTTGAGGTCGGCGCCGAGCTTCAAGGGATCGGTGATGCGATACTCGGCGCCGATCTTGAAACGGAAATCGGGAATGCCGGTCAGGTGATCGCCGGGGGTGACGAAGATTTCGCCGTTGGCATTGGCAAACGGATTGAACGGCGACGACAAGGTCAGCGAATTCTGGAAGGTAGCGTCGACATAAGTGAAATTGGCGTAAGCGTTCCAGCGGTCCCATTGGTAAGTCGCGCTGGCTTCGATGCCCTGACGAAGCGTGTTGCCGCCGTTTTGAAAATACTCGTGGCCGGGGATCACGCTGGCGACGTTGATAATGTCGTCGGTGTTGAGCGCGTGGTAAGCGCCGGCGCTCCAATTCAATTGCCCTTTAGCAATGTCGAATTGCCCGCGCAGGCCGGCCTCGAAGGTGTAGGTAACGACCTGCTGGAGATTAGGATCGCCGACGAGCGCATTGTCGATCAGGCAGGGTTGCAGCGGATTAGAGCAGCCGAGTTCGAGCGGGGTCGGCGCGCGGTTGGTCTCGGCAAAATCGCCATAGAGCGTGAGATTGGGCGTCACCTTATAGGTCGCGCCGATCATCGGATTGAAATGCATGTAATCGTGGCTGCCATTGAGGAGCGGCGCGTCGCCAAGCTCGTCGGTCAAGGTGATCTGCGCGAAATTGAAACGGCCGCCCGCGGTGAGCGACAGCCGCGGCGTCAGATCGAAAGTATCCGTTGCGTATAGCCCGCTGTAGAGCGTTGTCGCGCCTAGACCAACCGGAGCGACATCGCCGGAAGGCTGGTCGATGAACAATCCGTTGCCCTGCACGAACGGGAACTGATTGGCATTGATTGTTCCCAGTTCGCTGGTCGTGGAGAATTGCACCAGCCCGCGGTCGATGCTGAGACCGACCACGAAATTGTTGTCGTGACCGAATAGCTTCGCAGAGGATGCCGCCTGCAACGAGCCGCCGAAGCTGTTGGTCGCCGTCCAGGTCCGGTCGATTTCGCCCAAAATGCTTGAGCCGAGCAAACCAGTGGCGGGTACCGTCTGTCCGTTAGTCGTCACCAGATTGGAAAAAGTACCATTGAGATTGGGAAAGCAGAGCACCGCGGGATTCGGACAACCGGTGTTTTGCGCATCCGTCCCGTTGGCGTCGACGTGTGCCTGATTGAAATTGCGAAAATAAGCGAGCGCCTGGTAGGTCCAAGTGTCGCTCGGCCTCCAGGTCGCGCTTGCCGTCAGGAAGGCGAGCTGGTTTTCGGTGGTTTGCGGAGCGGTGTAGATGCTCGACCAATTTTGGGCGAGGAGCTGCACCGGGGTGGCAGCGGTGGCGCCGAAATTATTATCGGCTCCCGTAAAGCTAATATGGAACTCGGTCTGATCTCCGCGCGCACCGAGATCCATGTAGACGCGCCGCAGCGACGAAGGCGAACTGTCACGCCAGCCGGCATCGTCGATTGCGTCGGCGGCGATATAGCCGGACAAGCTTCCGACCTGTCCGCCGGCCTGCACCGATGTGCCGATGCGGCCATAGGAGCCGCCGTTCACTTCGCCCTGGACGCCCTGATAGGTGAAGCCATTTTTCATCTCCAGCGACAGCGCACCGCCGATGGCGTTAAGCCCAAAGACCGGGTTGCTTGGCATCAGCGTCATCCGGCTGATGGCGTTCTCCGGGATGAAGTCCCAGTTGACGATGTCGCCGAAGACTTCGTTGATGCGTACGCCATTCTGATACACGGCCAGCCCCTGCGGCGTGCCGATGACCGGCGAGGCGATAAATCCGCGGTAGTTCAGATCGAGCTGAAACTGATTTCCGGTCTGGTCGCTCAGTGCGACGCCGGGAATTCCACGCTCCATGGCCTGCAACAGATCGGGCGTCACGGTGTGGCTGAAGTCCGGGGCGGAAAGGACCTGAACGTTGGACGGGATTTTGTCGCGATCGACAGCTCCGGGCTGGGTAGGCTGCGCTGCGGCCGCCGCCGGACTCGCCGTCGGTGCGGCTGGCGCCGGCGCGCGCGGCGGCGGCAGCTGTCCGGTACCGATGATGCGAATTTCCGGAAGCGTCAGATCCGTTGAATTTTGACTTGGGCTAGGCCATTGCTGCGCCGCAACGACGACAGGAGCCACCGCCGTCGCGATAATGCCTACTGCGAGCGTGCGTACGGTCCGCATAGCGGACGTGCTGACGCCGCCAAAGCCCACAACGCGACGCATTACCAACCCCGGACCCCAAGATTAAAAGTCTGCCACTGCCCGCGCGTTCGGTCACGCCCAGTTTCTCAGGGGCATCAGGCTGCTAAGCCCCGTGGGATAGGCCGCCCTCTACGCCGGCTGCGCCTGCGCGCGCGTCATCCGGCGGAACATGCCGCGTTGCGGATCGTAGCCGATGACCGCCAGCAGAAAGAAAAGCACCATCGTGCCGGTGACCACCAGCGCCGCCATCGGCTCGAACATGCCGTAGAGCGCAAAGCGGATCAGCTCCACCGCGTAGGTGAAGGGATTGGCGAGCGAGACATAGTACAGAATTTCCGACCCGCCCTCGCGCAGCCGCCACAACGGATAAAGCGCCGATGAAAAGAAGAACATCGGAAACATCACGAAGTTCATCGCGCCGGCGAAATTTTCCACCTGACGGATATAGACCGAAAGGAACAGCCACAACGCGCCAAGCATCAGGCCGCTGAGAATGAGTGCCGGAAAAACCGCGAGCCAATCGATCGGTTCGAAGGTGACGTCGAAAGCGATACACACCGCTAGAAACACGTAACAGGTGATCACCGCGAGTGCAGTTCCGGCCACAAGCTTGCAGGCCAGCAGCACCCAGCGCGGCAGCGGCGCGGTGAGCAACAACCGCATGACGCCCATTTCGCGGTCGTAAACCATCGATAGCGAAGATTGCATGCCATGGAACAACAGGATCATGCCCAGAAGACCGGGTACGATATAAACTTGATAGGTGACGTAGGTCCTGTACGGCGGGATGATCGAGACGCCGAAGACATTGTAAAAGCCGGCGGCGAATACGGCGAGCCAGATCAGCGGGCGCACCAGCGCGGCGAGCAGCCGCCCGCGCTGCTGGACGAATTTCATCAATTCTCGAGTGGTGATCGCGCGCAGTGCACGCATGACGTGACTTAACCGCACGGGCCAACCCCTAAGCTCACCGTCGAGACGCGCATCATTTATTCAAATGACACGGCGACTCCGGTTCGTCATCGCCGAGCGTATCAAGTTCGTTAGTGCGATGGAGAAAACCTTCGACCGGAGCACTGGCGACAACCTCGTAAGGCGCTGCCAGCAGGATCGCCTGACGCACCTGATGGTCCCACGGACGAACGCTCACGGCGAGACCCTTGTCGCTATCGAAGTTGCCGTCGCCGAGAATGAAGGCCCGCTGTTTGCTGAAATCGGCCGAACCGGTGCGCAACACGGACTGCACGATCATTTTGACCGCGAGCCAGGCCGCCCAGTCGCCGCCCTCCATGCGACGACCGCCTGATTTTTTGAAGAAGCGCGAGTTGACCTGCGGCGCCCCGTTACGCTCCCAGGTCCAGTGCCAGGCGACCGGCTCAAGATCGATGCTGCCGATGACCGGACGCGGGCGCGCCAGGTGATAGGGGACAGTGCGGGAAAAATCGAAAGCGTCGTCGGCGACGAACGCCACGTCGAAATCGCGGCCGACCGCGCTCAGGAGCGCCGGATTGTTTTGTTCGCGGTCCCGTGGATCAGTACCGGGCTTGTAGTGCTGGTCGGCAATAATGCGAGCCCCGAATTTTTGCGCCGAATGCTCGAAGGCTGCCGCCGCGGCGGCGTCGGCGGGCGAGGGACCTTCGAGAACCAGAAGATCGCGCCATTTGCGCGACACGACGAATTGCACAAGCCCATCCATGAGCTGCGCGCGGCTCGGATAGACGTGCACGAACTCGGCGGCACATAAATTGCGGCGCAGGGCGTCGTCGGATTCCGAGACGTTGAAGATGAGAACGTTGCGTCCGCGGATGGCCGCGGCAACGGACGAAAAGACCTCCGCTGGCGCATCCAGCAGAAAGAACTGTGTCCCCGCGTCCAGCGCAGCCGTCACAGCCGGCGCTACGTCCGCTGGCGATTTTGCCGTGATACGGTTTAAGGTGAAATCGGCAGGTAGGACGCGTGAAAGCGCGCTTGCATCGTCAATGCCGACTTCTGCTCCGGTAAACGGATGCTCGCGCGCTTTAAGAATAATGCGTTCGTAGGCGCGGACCGGCTGATAACGCGCATCGCCTTCGATCTCGACAAATCCGATCTTCACCTGCGGCCGCTGTGAGGGCGGCGACGTCTCCTGCGCCACAGCGGTCGAAAGTGCGCCGCCCAGCACAAGTAGAGCTGCCATCCACCGGGGGATGCTAGTCATCGACGACGACGCCGTAGGGGATTCGGCCGACCGGTACTGATACTTTCGCTTTGCGCGCTTTGGTATCGATCACGGTGATATCGTCGCCGAGGCCGTTGGCGACGTAGAGGGTTTTCTCGTCGCGCGACAGCATGATGCCCCAGGCGCGTTTGCCGACGAGGATATAGCCCAACACCTTGCGCGCTGGTACATCGACGATCGCAACATGCGCCGCGTGTCCGAGCGTCACGTAAGCCGTCTTGCCGTCTTTCGTCATGGTGAGCCCGACCGGCGTCACGTCGGCCTTGCGCATGCCGGGCGGCAAAAACGCGACGGTGCCGGTGACGACAAATCTCGCGCGGTCGATGATGTCGACTTCGCCGGAGAGTTCCGCCGTCACCCACAGCTCCTTGCCGTCGGGCGTCGCCGCGAGGCGGCGCGGGCGTAACCCGACCACGACGTCGCGCGTGATAGTACCGGTGTCGGCGTCGATCGCGTGGACCAGATCGCCGGTTTCCGACGTGACGTAAATTGTCTTGCTGTCGCCCCCGACCAGCACGCCTTCGGGCTCCGCGCCGGTCGGCACCTCCTTCACGATGGCGTCCCGCTCCATATCGATGATCGCCAGCGACGAAGCTTCTTCGTCGGAGACGTAGATGCGGCGGCGCTTCTCGTCGATGGCGAACGCCTCGGGGCTCGGGCCGGTCTTGAGCTTTCCGACCACCTGGAGCTTCGCCACGTCGAGTATGTCGATGACGTCATCGTCGCCACAGGCGATGTAGAGGATGGTGTGGTCGGCGTTAAAGTGCATGTCGCGCGGTCGCCGCGAGACCTTGATGTCGCGGACCACAGCGTAATTCTTCGGGTCGATGACGATGATGTTGTTGGTCTTCTCGTTGCTGACAAAAATGAGGCCGGTGTTTTTGGCCCAGGCTGGCGCGCACGCCAGCAACGCCACGATGACGACAGCGAATTTAAACATTGCATCGCCTTGAGTGCATTGCTCAAACTAAGTCCTAACAAGGGGCGCGGGCAAGCAACTGCCGGGGGACGAATGGCACATGACGAGCAGGCGCCCGCGCTTGTCCTCGACAACGTCGTCAAAAGCTACGGCCCGATCCGCGCGCTGGATGGTGTCAGTCTCACGGCATCAGCCGGGGAGTTTATCGCGCTGCTCGGCCCAAACGGCGCCGGCAAGACCACGCTGTTTCAGCTTTTGTCAGGCCTATTCGTACCCGACTTAGGCCGCATTGAGATCATGGGACACAATATGCTCTCCGATCCGGTGCCGGCCCTGGCCAAACTCGGCATCGTGTTTCAACAGCCCACGCTCGATCTCGAACTGTCTGTGACCGGAAATCTCCTGTTCCATGCCGGGCTGCATGGAATTCCTCGCTCTGTCGCCAGGACGCGCATTGCCGAAGAACTAGCGCGGCTCGGGCTCGCCGAGCGCGCCAATGACAAGGCCGCGCAGTTGAGCGGCGGCAATCGCCGCCGCGTCGAACTGGCCCGCGCGCTGCTGCACGAACCGCGGGTCTTGCTGATGGACGAGCCCACGGTCGGCCTTGATCCCGCAAGCCGCAGCGATCTGCTGGCATTCATGTTGAAGTTGCGCGCCGAACGCTCGGTTGCGGTGCTGTGGGCGACCCATCTGTGCGACGAGGTGCCCGAGGCGGACCGCGTCGTCGTACTGCATCGGGGCAAAATTCTCGCAGATCTGACGCCTGCACAGTTCGTGACCCGCGCCGGTAAGAGTACGGTCGAACAGGCCTTTTTGGCGATGACCGGTGCTCAAATTGACGCGTAGTGCAGCGGACCGACGTTGTTTGCGACCGAAATGCGGCTGCGCAACATAAGCACAGTGAACACGCTCCTTTGAGCGAAAGACGCTTGCGAAAGCAGGCCCTGCGGACATATCATAGGTTGTCTAGGAACTCCGAAGTGGGTCCGGACTTGGTTAGGGCCCTCAGACCAAAGGAAACGAACATGGCGTGGACAACTCCGATCCTTGTCGAAATCTGCATCGGGCTCGAGATCAACGGCTATCTCCCGGCCGAGTTCTGATACGCACCTACAAGTCTCCACGATCCCCGTGAATGGGGCGCCTGACCGCCATCGTACTCGGTGCCGCGGCGGGTGGAGGCTTTCCGCAATGGAACTGCCGGTGCGCGGTGTGTCGGCTCGCTTGGGCGCGTGATGCGCGGGCAAAGCCGCGCACGCAGGCGAGCCTTGCTGTTTCTGCTGACGGCGAATACTGGACTCTGCTGAACGCTTCTCCGGACCTGCGCGCGCAATTGCTGGCGACGCCGGCACTGCAGCCGCGGACCGGCGCCCGGGACAGCCCGATCGCTGCGGTCGTTCTGACCGGCGCCGAAGTGGACCAGATCGCCGGGCTGCTGACGTTACGCGAGCGTCAAGCGTTCGCCGTGTTTGCCACCGCTGAGACGCTTGCCGCAGTCGCAGCCAATCCGATCTTCGGCGTGCTGGCGCCAGATTTGGTGGCTCGAAAGGTGGTTTTACGCGACCAGCCATTTGCGCTCCCTGGCGGCATAACCGCTGAGCTGTTCGCCGTTCCCGGCAAGGTCGCCCTTTATCTCGAAGGCGAGAACCCAGCGCTTGCGGCGGAGACCGGAGCCAATGTGGGCGTCGAAGTTGTTTGCGGTTCCCGGAGGCTCGCCTACGTTCCCGGCGCAGCCGGCATTACGGCGGCGTCGCACGCACGTCTTGCCGGCGCCGACGTGGTCTTTTTCGACGGCACGCTGTTTGTTGACGATGAGATGATCGCAGCCGGCACCGGCGACAAAACCGGCCGGCGCATGGGGCACATGCCCATTGACGGCGAGGGCGGAACCCTCGCTGCGCTCGCCGACCTTCCCGGCCGGCGCATCTTGATTCACATCAACAACACCAATCCGATCCTGGTCGAAGGTTCCGCTGAGCGGCGCAAGGTGGAGGAAGCCGGCTTCGAGGTCGCCGAAGACGGCATGGAGATTGTGCTGTGAATGCGTTGAGTGCGGAAGAGCTTGAAGCCCGCCTGCGCGATATCGGCGCGCGGCGTTATCACCGGCTGCATCCGTTTCACAAGTTGCTGCACGGCGGGGCCTGCGACAAAGGCCAGGTCCAAGCTTGGGCGCTTAACCGTTACTATTACCAGGCGATGATCCCGGTGAAGGACGCAAGCCTGATTGCGCGCTGCGACGATACAGCGACCCGCCGCGAATGGCGTAGCCGCCTTGTCGATCACGACGGCGCCCGCGAGGGCGAAGGCGGCATCGCGCGGTGGCTCAAGCTCACCGACGGACTGGGCCTTGATCGCGATTATGTCATATCGTTACAGGGGCTGTTGCCGGCGACGCGCTTTGCGGTCGACGCCTACGTGCACTTCGTGCGTGACAAGACGCTGCTTGAAGCGATCGCCTCCTCGCTCACCGAGCTGTTCTCGCCGGCCATCATCAGCGAACGTGTGGAAGGCATGCTGAAGAACTATCAGTTCGTGACGGCGGAGACGCTCGCTTATTTCTCGCAGCGTCCCCCGCAGGCCGAGCGGGACTCGCGCTTTGCACTCGATTACGTCAAGCAGCATGCCCGCACGCCGGAAACCCAGCGGCAGGTGCTCGCCGCGCTGGAGTTCAAATGCGACGTGCTCTGGGCGATGCTTGATGCGCTCTATCACGCCTATGTCGCGCCGAAGCATGTGCCGCCCGGCGCTTTTATGCCGCAGGACTAGGACATCATCGTGAGTGAGGCGACATCGGCTATTGCGCTTGAAGTTTGTCCGCGTCTGCCGCGCGGCGTGCGGCTCGTCCACAACGAAGCGCAAGGCGGGTGGGTGCTGCTCGCGCCGGAGCGCGTGTTCAAAGCCGATGCCATCGCCGTCGAGGTTCTCAAACGCTGCACCGGAGACGCGAGCTTGGGTGCTATCGTCGACGACTTGGCGAAGGCCTATTCGGCCCCGCGCGATCGGATTCTCACTGACGTAACGACGCTGTTGCGCGGGCTCGCCGACAAGAGGCTGTTGGAATTGTGAACGCAGCGCTGCACAGCCCGCTGGGCCTTCTCGCCGAACTGACACATCGCTGTCCGCTGGGTTGTCCGTATTGCTCAAATCCGCTGGCCCTGGAGCCGCGTGAAGCCGAGCTTGATACGCAGACTTGGGCGCGCGTGTTCTCCGAGGCTGCGGGGCTCGGCGTGCTGCAGGTGCATTTGTCGGGCGGCGAGCCGGGCGCGCGGCGCGATCTCATCGAGATTACCGCGGCCGCACACGCTGCTGGCCTCTATACTAATCTTATCACTTCGGCCGTTGGCATCACGGCGACGACACTGCAAAAGCTCGGTGAAAGCGGCCTCGATCATGTGCAGATTTCGATCCAGGACAGCGAGCCGGCAAGCGCCGATCACATCGCCGGTTACCAAGGCGCTTTCGCACGCAAGCAGGCGCTCGCCGCCGAAGTCGTGCGGCTTAAAATCCCGCTGACGGTCAACGCGGTAATGCACCGCGCCAACATCGACCGCATCGAAGACATGGTGGCTCTGGCACTCAAGCTCGGCGCCAGCCGCGTCGAGATTGCCCACGTGCAATACTACGGCTGGGCGCTCAAGAACCGCGCCGCTTTGATGCCGACGGGCGACCAGGTGAAGCGGGCGGCGCTAGCCGTCGAAGGATTGCGGGCGCGGCACAAAGGCGAGATCGTCATCGACGCCGTGGTGCCGGATTATTATGCGCGGCTGCCCAAACCGTGCGTGGGCGGCTGGGGGCGGCGTTCGCTCAACGTGACGCCGATGGGCAAGGTGTTGCCGTGCCACGCGGCTGAGAGCATTCCCGGGCTTGAATTCTGGTCCGTGCGCCAACACTCGCTAGCCGACATCTGGGCCAATTCGCCGGCGTTTAACGCCTTTCGTGGCACAGACTGGATGCAGGAGCCGTGCCGAAGCTGCGCGCGGCGCGACATCGATTTCGGCGGCTGCCGCTGCCAGGCTTTCGCAATTACCGGCGATGCGTTTGCGACCGATCCGGTCTGCCATCTCGCGCCGCATCACCAGCGAATTGCCGCGCTCGCCCGGGTTCAAGCCGACGAACCGTATGCTTACCGCCACATGTGACCGACTTTCCGCGCTGCGTCGCGCTGGAAGCTACTTGAACAGAAGCTGGGAGCGTCCTAGCCTTGATCCTCCGGTTTGCTGACCGCGCGATCAACGTGGCAGACTCACCGGCCAAAAAAGACCGTAATGGGCGGCCACTGGGAGGCGTGGCAACTCCAGGAAGCGGCAACCAACCATAAGCCGATCCGAATCTCGCCCGCGGCCACCACCGGCCGTTGCCGGTTGTCCGCGCCGAAACCAAAACGATCCATGGGAGGAACGTAACATGCATCTTGTGCCGAAGCTGAAAACCGGCGCTGCGGCAGTCGTTGCCGCGACCGCCGTGTTTGCCGTGGCCGGGTTCCTATTCACATCAGGCGCCCGCACCGAAGAACTCAAGCACTACGATTCGAATAACAAGCAGTTTTGGACCCATCCGCCCGACGACTGGTTCATGGGCGATGAGACCAAGGAACTGAAGGGCACAAATTACTTAAAGACCCTGCCGCCGCCGACCGGTTTCACCAAAGATGAAATCGTGGCCAAGCTCAAGAACATCAAGCTGCCGCCTGGCTTCAAGATCGAGCTCTACGCGGCCGGCGTCACCGATGCGCGGCAGATGGCATGGGGCGACAAAGGCACGCTGTTCGTCGGCTCGCTATTTGGCGGCAATGGCGCCGTTCATGCCATCGTCGATGAGGGCGGCAAACGGACGGTCAAGACCGTCATCGGCAAAGGACTGAGAATGCCGAGCGGCATCGCCTTCCATGACGGTGCGCTCTATGTCGCCGATATCGACAAGATCTACAAATACGATAACGCCGAGGCGAACCTCAACAGTATGCCGGCGCCGACGATCGTCTATGACGACATGCCGTCTTACGTTCCGCATGGCTGGAAATATCTGGCGTTCGACAAGAGCGGCTGGCTCTACGTCGCTTTCGGACCGCCGTGCAATATCTGCCTGCCGCCGACGTCGACGGCCCAGGTCAGGCACATCAATCCGGAAAACGGCACCGCGGAAATCGTTGCGCTCGGAATCCGCAACAGCGTCGGCGGCGACGTCGATCCCCGCACCGGCGACTACTGGTTCACCGAGAATGCGCGCGACTGGCTCGGAGAGGACATTCCGGGCGACAAACTCAACCATATCACCAAGCTCGGCGAGGATTTCGGCTATCCCCATTGTCACCAGGGTGACATTCCGGATCCGAAATTTGCCATGGGGCACAAGTGCTCGGAATTTGTTCCGCCGGTCCTTAACCTCGGCCCGCACGTGGCGCCGCTCGGCATGAAATTCTACACCGGGAATCAATTTCCCGCTGAGTACAAGGACAACATCATCGTTGCCGAGCACGGCTCCTGGAATCGGTTGAAATATCAGGGTGGACGGCTGATGCGCATCACCGCCGATCCGGATGGCAAGAATGCCAAGCAGGTTGAGTTTGCTTCTGGCTGGATCGGTGCCGATGGCAAATATCTCGGTCGGCCCAACGATGTGATCGTAGCGAAGGACGGCGCGTTGCTGGTCGCTGACGATTTTAACGGTGCCGTTTATCGGATCAGCTACAACAAGTGATCCGATTTCGGCCGATCCGGGCTTGAATTGAGTAAAGGTCCAGGCCGGAAGCTTCTGGCTTGGGCCTTTATGTTTCTGCGATCGGTAGACGCTGGAACAAGTCAGAAAATGAGCGGTTTGCTCCGTTGATGAAACTGAGACGGCTTCCATCGCGCGCGTTAGCCTTGCTCGCGTTCTTGGCCGCGGCGGTGCCCGCATCGGCTGCCGACGTTGCAGCCGGCAAGGCGCTGGCAGAGGGCTGCGCTGGCTGCCACGGCGCGGACGGCGTTTCACAAACGCCGCTGACGCCATCACTCGCCGGAGAGCCGGACGAATTTACCCAGTGGCAACTGATTTACTTCCGCGGCGGCAGCCGAAAGAACGAGGTGATGCAATCGATTGCGCAGGCTTTGGACAATCCGCAAATTCGCAATCTCGGCGCCTACTACGCCTCGCTTAAACCGCCGCAGTCCCAACCCGCTGCCGCACCCGATGCGCTGGCCCAGACCGGTGCAAAACTTGCCGTGCAACACCGCTGCAAATCATGTCACGGCGACGACTATGAAGGCGTCGGGCCTGCGGCGCGTCTTGCCGGTCAGCGCGAGGACGTTTTGCTTGCGGCATTGCGCGACTTCAAATCCGGTAAGCGCGTCGGCTCCGGCGTCGCCTCTATGGCGGACGTCACCTACGAACTCAACGATGCGGAGATGCAGGCGCTGGCGCATTATATGGCCATGCGGCCCTGACCGCCTGTTGCGAAGGTTGCGTTTTCGCTGACGCGTCAGCCTCGCAAAATTCGCAGATGAGCAACTGAGACGTGGTGGCTCCCCGGGCCGGATTCGAACCAGCGACCAACCGGTTAACAGCCGGTTGCTCTACCACTGAGCTACCGGGGAACGAAGCGGTGCTCGCGAAGCGAACGTGGCTATAACAAAGCCGTAGCGGCTTTGAAAGCACAAGACCCAAGAATCCGATACGTCCGCCTCCGCGTATCGCCTTCTTTGCCCTTGGCTGGTGGGGTGAGCCGTAGCTCGCGGGCTGGCAGGTCCGCCTTCGCGACGCTTGGGCGCGACAGCCTTCACTCGCTGCGCGAGCGAAGGCTGGAGGCCACGCCCGGAATTGAACCGGGGTAAACGGTTTTGCAGACCGCTGCGTAACCACTCCGCCACGTGGCCTTAAGGCGGAGATACCTAAATGGCCGCAGCCGATTAGGCAATGGCTACATCATTGCAGCTGCAGGCGCGCAGTAACTTCCGCGTGCCCGCCAGTTCGGGGCCGCGCTCAAAACAGCCCGAAATGAAGACCAGAGTTTTTCGGCGGCGGGACGGTTTTCCCGGACTTTACCTCGACCCAATGGGCGCCCGGATGGTGTGCCGGCCAACCATTGCAGTGCCCGATTTCATGCTGGCGGATCAAGGCAATCGCGCGTTGGTCCTTCTCTGTGTTCGGAAATACGATATGGCAGACGCCCTTGCTCACCCACGAGCAGGCGGGCGCCGGGCCATGACACAGGAAAAAGATTTGCAGTTGCGACAGCCGCTGCTCGATCACATGACCATGGAACGCGTGGTCATATTGCGGCGGCGGTTCGAGTAGCATGATCATGCGATCTGACTTTCGTTGGCGTCCGCTAATGGAGTCCTTGCTGGTCGCGCTGTGATGCCACCGCTGGTACGTCAGTCGCCGATGCCACATTATAGAGCACAGGGCGAGTAGCGGAGGGCCGCGCATAAAGCCTGTAGAGGAGGGCCGCCGCGCGGACAACGTCGCGGTAGAACTGGTAACAGAGATGGCTATCGGGCATTCGCGCGAGACGAGCGCACTTGCATTTTGCCATACCGTGCCGCACAACGCCCCGAATATTAACGCGGAAACCCGGCACATGTTTGACACCATTGCCGCGCGTCGGTTGATGGTGGACGGGCAAGTCCGCACCGCCGACGTCACCGATGCCGCCTTGCTCGACGCAATGCTGACTGTGCCGCGGGAGCGCTTCCTGCCGCCATCAATGGCGGGGCTCGCCTATCTCGACGCCGATATTCAGATTGCTCCCGGCCGCGCCTTGCTCAAGCCGATGGTGCTCGCGAAGCTCATCCAGGCCGCGCGCATCGCGCCTGACGATCGCGTCCTCGATGTCGGTTGCGGAACAGGCTATTCCACGGCGCTGCTCGCGCGCCTTGCCGCAGCGGTTGTCGCGCTGGAGGAGGACGCCGATTTGGCGAATAAGGCGAGGGAAGTACTTGCCGCCGTCGGTGCAGCCCATGTTGAGGTCGTCGTCGGACCATTAATCGCCGGATGGCCTGCCGGTGCTCCCTACGACGTCATTCTGCTCAATGGCGCCGCGGAAGTCTTGCCCGACGCCTTGGGACGCCAGCTAAAGCCCGGGGGCCGCCTTGTCGGCGTTTGTGGCCGTCCGCCAGCCGCGAAGGGTACAATTAATCATATGATTGAGGGTCACCTCGTCGGCCGCCCTGTTTTTGATGCTGCCGCCCGGCTGCTTCCGGGCTTCGTTTCGCCGCCGGCCTTCGTTTTTTAGGTGTTTCTAGCGCAAAATGCGCGCACTTGGAACGCGTTAGCCGCAGTCATACCCTGTGGCGCATATGTGCCAACTCCGAGAAATTTGCGTATAAATTCAATCGCGGGGGTTTCACGATATTCGCAGCCCGCATAATGTTCGAGTTTGCTTTTGGCGTCGGCCGGCTCGGTTGGCCGCGGGAGTGCATCGTTTTGGGGCGATGCGGGAAGGGCGAGGGCGGCGCGCGTCTCATGTGGGTACGGGCGTACATCTGGGCCGTTGCCGGTATTCTGGGCGCTGCCATCATTGGCTGCTCGGGAGCAAGCGCCGACACGCTCGAATGGGCGCTGGTGCAGGCCTATCAGAACAACCCGTCGCTCAACTCCCAACGCGCCGCGTTGCGCGTTATCGACGAGAACGTACCGCAGGCTTTGTCAGGGTATCGCCCGAAGCTCAGCCTCACGGGCAACGGCGGATATAATTATACCAACTCGACGCAGCTGTTCCCGGTCGGAGGCGCAGCCACGCAAATTCACTTCGGTCAGACATTTTACTCGCGCACTTTCGGGGCCACTGCAAGCCAGACGCTCTTTAACGGCTTTCAGACTGCCAATAAGACCCGCCAGGCAGAAAGCCAGGTCGACGCCGCGCGCGAGACGCTGCGGGTGACCGAGCAACAAGTGCTGCTCGACGCTGCGACCGCCTACATGAACTTGCTGCGCGACGGCGCGATCCTTGAGCTCAACCAGAGCAATGTCCAAGTCCTTACCGAGCAGCTCAAGCAGACGCGCGACCGCTTCAATGTCGGTGAGGTGACGCGTACCGACGTCGCGCAAGCCGAATCACGGTTGGCGGCCGGACGTTCGGCACTCCTCGGCGCCCAGTCGAATTATGTGACCTCGCAAGCAAATTATCGGCGGGTGATCGGTGTCGATCCGGGCAAGCTCGCGCCGGGTACGTCGGTTGACCGGCTGTCGCCGCACACGCTGCCTAAAGCGATCGCCCAGGGCCAGGCTTTAAATCCGTCCGTCCTCGCGGCGATGTATGGCGTCGACGTCGCCGAGCTCGCGGTCAAGATCAGCGAAGGCGCGCTCTATCCGAACCTGGCGGTTGCGGCGAGCGCGTCATACGGCGTGCAGCCGGCATTCGAAACCAACAAGGAAACCCAGGCCTCGGTGTTGGGGCAGCTGACAATCCCGATCTACCAAGGGGGCGCCGAGTACTCCACCATCCGCCAATCCAAAGAGACGCTGGGGCAACAGCGGCTTAGTCTTGATACCAATCGCGATCAGGCACGGGCTACCGTGGTGCAGAGCTGGGGGCAGCTCGACGCCGCCAAGGCGCAAATCGAATCGACCACGGCACAGGTCAACGCCGCCGAGATCGCGCTCAACGGCGTCCGCGAAGAAGCGCGCGTCGGCCAGCGCACCACGCTTGACGTGCTCAATGCGCAGCAGGAGCTGGTCAACGCGCGTGTCGCCTTTGTAACGGCGCAACATGATCGCGTGGTTGCTTCATACACCTTGCTCGCTGCCGTAGGCACCCTCTCGATGCAGAAGCTTGGTCTTGACGTCGTGATCTACGATCCGATGGTGCATTACCAGCAAGTCCGCGACGCCTGGATCGGCGTGCGCACCCCCGATGGCAAGTAAGACGGAATCCCTAGCCTGCCGGGCGATAGTCTGTTGACAGACCGGATTTGCCTTCGATTTTCGCTATGACATACTTACCGTTGGCGTTGCATAGTTGCACTTCGTAATTCGCGGTCGGCACGCTCGCTGGCGTCTTTGGCTGGCTGAAGGCGTTGCGGCGGGGACATGCAAGGAAGAAGGCGAGGATGCGCGCATGACGCAGCCAGCGAAAGTGCAAGAACCGTCAATGGAGGAAATTCTCGCCTCCATTCGTCGTATTATTGCCGATGATGATGCAAGCAAAACGCCGCAACGAGCCCCCGAGCCGCCGAAGCCGGCTCCCCGGGCTGCGGCGCCGCCGCCACCTCCGCCCGAGCCCGAGCCGATCGAACCCGAAGTCGAGGCTCCCGAGCCGGTCGATGAAGCCGCGGAGCAGGATCAGAACGCCGACATTCTCGATCTCACCAAATCGATGGCGGCGCCGAGTTTCAGTGACGAGCCGGAGCCGCCTCCCGAGCCAAGTCCACCGCCGCCGCAGTTTCGCAAGATCGAAGGTTTCTCCGACGTAAGCTTCGACGAATCGGAGCAAAAACCGGCCCCGGAGCGCGAACCGTCGGGCGATAACGGTCGGTTGCTGTCGAGCGCGACCAGCGCTGCGGTCAATTCCGCCTTCAACACGCTGGCGCAC
Organism: uncultured Alphaproteobacteria bacterium; assembly: GCA_963844545.1. GTDB lineage: Bacteria > Pseudomonadota > Alphaproteobacteria > Rhizobiales > Xanthobacteraceae > BOG-931. Next base: position 217,632 of record CAWJOX010000011.1, read on the forward strand.
ACTGTGTTGGTGCAGAATGCGCGGACGCTTGAGGATTTGGTTCGCGAAATGCTGCGGCCGATGCTCAAGACCTGGCTCGACGATAATCTGCCCAGCATGGTGGAGCGGCTGGTCCGAGCCGAGATCGAGCGCGTTGCGCGCGGGCGCGCGAGCTAGTTCTCCCTCTTCTGATTGCGGGATATCACGCGCCCTTGAGCGCGGCGGCAAGCTTCTGTGCGTGATCGGCAAGCACCGCCGCCTCCTCTTTGAAGCTCGCCGGCGGCTTGAGCGTTATGCCGATTTTGCGCGGGATGACGTGGACGTGCAGGTGAAAGACCACCTGTCCGCCGGCCGGCTCATTGAATTGCTGGATGGTGATGCCGTCCGCGGCGAACGCCGCTACTGCGGCGCGCGCAATCGTTTGCGTCGTCTTGATGAGATGGGCGAGGTCGTCCGGATCGACGTCGAGAATGTTCCGCGCCGGCGCCCTCGGGATCACCAGCGTGTGGCCCGGCGCCCGCGGCATGATGTCGAGGAACGCGAAAGCTTTCGCGTCCTCGTAGACCTTGTATGCCGGTAATTCGCCGCGGAGGATTTTGGCGAAGACGTTGTTTTGATCGTAGCTTTCCATAGTGCCCCTCCGCTCTCCCCTTGATTCCGCAAACCGATATCCGGTTCTCCGCAGGATCATGGGCAGCAAAACTTGCGTTGCCCGTCAATCCGCCTCGACCGCAAGATTCTGGCGGTAGGGCCCGGTTGCCGCAAGCTCGGCGCCGGCGGCAGCAACGTAGGCGCGCTCGCGCTTGAGGTAGTCGGCAATGGCACGGCGCAGCGCCGGATCGGCGATGAAATGCGCCGAGTAGGTGGTAGTGGGCATGTAGCCGCGTGCAATCTTATGTTCACCCTGCGCACCTGCCTCGACACGGGCAAGTTTGTGCGCGATCGCATATTCGAGCGCCTGATAGTAGCAGACCTCGAAGTGGAGGAATGGATGGTCCTCGATCGCTCCCCAGTGGCGGCCGAACAGTGTGTGGGAACCGATAAAGTTGATGGCGCCGGCAATCCAGCGGCCGTTGCGCTTGGCCATCACCAACAGAATGCGATCCCCCATCTTCTCGCCGACAAGAGAAAAGAACGGCCGGGTCAAATAGGGCCGCCCCCATTTGCGCGAGCCGGTCTCCATGTAGAACGTGAAGAAATTGTCCCAAACATCTTCGGTGAGGTCGCGGCCGGTCAGCCAGTGCACGCTGACGCCGTTTGCCAGCGCATCCGCGCGCTCGCGGCGGATGGTCTTGCGCTTGCGCGATGAGAGCGCGCCAAGGAAATCGTCAAAGCTCTGATAGCCTGGATTGTTCCAATGGAACTGCTGGTCGGTCCGCTGCAGGAATTCGAGCTCCCCAAGGAAACGGAATTCCGGTTCGGTCGCAAAGGTGACATGGACGCCGGAGGCGCCGTCGATATCGCACAACTTGACCAGACCTCCCGCAAGCACGCGGCGGATCTCGTTAGCGTGCGGACCCGGTCGCACCAATAACCGGCGTCCAGTCGCGGGTGTAAACGGAACCGCGACCTGCAATTTCGGGTAGTAGTTGCCCCCGGCGTGCGCGTAGGCCTCGGCCCAGCCGTAGTCGAACACATATTCGCCGCGCGAGTGGCTCTTGAGGTAACAGGGTGCGGCAGCGATGAGTTCGCCGGCAGCGGTCTTGACCAATACGTGCTGAACCTGCCAGCCGGAATTGCCGCCAACCGATTTTGAGGTCTCAAGTGCACCAAGAAAATGGTGTGACAGGAAAGGGTTAGATTGGATTTCCTGATCCAACAGCGGAGTTGACCGGCCGATTTTCTCACAAACTGGATTAAGCGGCGGATTGGCGCAGGCGTCCCAGGCTCCGGGTTCAACCTCTGCAATGGTGTTCACAGCGATGACCTGCAACTCGCCCGCATGTTCTCGCGGATGTTCTTGCCGGGTCGGTTTGTCCTTGCTCATGGCCGAAAGCCTTCGAAAATGATCTGATCGGCAAAGCGGGCGACGCGCTGTCGTTCACTCTCCGACCGCACCACCCACGTCACCACCGGCAGGCACAAAATGTGCCGCGCGAAGGTTACCGCAAATGCCGGCAGATTATCGACGGCATAGGCCACGAACTGCGGCCGCGCGGTCAAGGCCGGCAGCAGGGATCCCATGCCATAGCGCAACCCCGGCGGCATCTGATCCCAATAGGGATGAGGCCGGTATTTTGCCGCAACAATGCCGCGCGGCAGGCGAGGGGCTTTTTGCCGCAGCACGCCGAGCTGTCGGGGATCGAACGACATCGGCGCAACCGGTCCGCGATACCCGGCAAGGATCGCCGCGACCCGGGCCGGAAGCAGCGGATCGCCATCGAATCGGCTTTTCAGCTCAAGCAGCATGGTGACGCGGCCGGCGACCAGGTCGCAGAGGTCGCCGAGCGTCATCATGTGCTCGTCGCTGCCGCGGAATGAGATGCGCTTGAGTTCAGCGGCGGTCTGCGCGTCGAGCCGCCCTTCGCCGTCAGTCACGCGGCCGAGTGCCGCATCATGATGCACCATCGCCTCGCCGTCGGCGCTGATCTGGAGGTCGACCTCGATGCCATAGTTGTTCGCAATCGCCGCTCGAACCGCGCCAGCAGTATTCTCAATCAGGCCGCTGGCCGCATCGTGCAGCCCGCGATGGGCGATCGGTCGTGCAGCAAGCCAGTCGATAGGTTGTGCCAACGTCAGGACACTTCGAACAGCGCCTCTACTTCCATCGCCGCGTTCTGCGGCAAAGCCGCGACGCCGATGGTCGAGCGCGAATGCCTGCCCTTGTCGCCAAAGACCGCGACCATCAGGTCCGACGCGCCATTCATGACTTTCGGACCTTCGACGAAGTCAGGCGTGGAATTCACAAAGCCGCCCAGCCGCACCACCCGCACCACTTTGTCGAGATCGCCGAGCGCGACTTTGACATGAGCAAGCACATTGACCGCACAGGCCCGCGCGGCTTTCTGGCCGTCTTCGATCGAGACGTCGGCGCCGAGTTTTCCTTTGGCGACGAGCTTGCCGCCCTCGTGGCAAATCTGGCCGGAGACCGATAACAGATTGCCGGTGCGCACGAACGGCACGTAGTTGGCCACGGGAGCCGCCGGCTCGGTCAGCACGATGCCGAGTTCGTTTAATTTTTTCTCAACCGCACCGGCCATTTTGCCGTCCTCCAAATCAGCGTTAAGGGCAGGGTTTATTCGCTTATCGGAACCGCGCATGCAAGGGAAGACGGTCACGGCGCCGGTCCAGAGTTGCGGAGGGTAGCCAAGCCTCTTATCTTCGCTGCCATCCGTAAGACAAAGACAATACGTCTAATTCGGGAACCGGTAGGGGCGGGGGGACCAGGAATTGAGCAACACGGGAGATTCATTGCTGTGGCTCACGCCTTCGCGTCGCGCACTATCGTTCTTGCCTGCACATTAATATTGGTCGGGCCGGTATCCGGCAGCTACGCAGAAGAGGGCCCGGTCAAGCTGGTGCCACACCGGGCGATCTACGATCTCTCGCTCGGCAAGACCCGCGGCAATTCCCAAGTCATCGGCGTGCGCGGGCGCATTGTTTATGATTTCGACGGCAATTCCTGCGAGGGTTACTCATTAAATTTCCGCCAAGTGTCGGAGCTCGACTCCGGCGAGGGCAAGGTGTCCACCAGCGACCTTCGTTCCACGACTTGGGAAGGCGGCGACGCCAAGAGCTTTAAATTTGCGTCGGAGAATTTTCTCAACGACAGCCTGGTCGACGCGGTCGACGGCAAGGCCGAGCATGACGCCAACGCAACGGCCGTCAACCTCGCCAAGCCCGAGCAAAAAGTGCTCGATATCGATGCCGGGGCGGTGTTTCCGACCGAACACATGGTTCGCGTGATCGCCGCGGCGCGCGCCGGCAAGACCATTCTCCAGTTTCCGGTTTTTGACGGATCGGACACCGGGGAGAAGGTCTATGACACGCTCACAGTGATCGGCGGCAAGCTTTCGGCCGACGAACGCAAGCACGACGACGCCGCCGACGATGCCACCAAGCTTGGCTCGATACCGCGCTGGCCGGTGACGATCAGCTATTTCGACAAGAGCGCGGCCAAAAAAAACACCGATCAGACACCGGTTTATACAATCGGCTTCGAGCTCTACGAGAACGGCATCTCGCGCGCCTTGACGCTCGACTACAACGACTTTGTCGTCACCGGCAAACTGACCTCGCTGGAAATCAAAGACTCAAAACCGTGCCCGTAACGTAGCGGCCTCTGGAACGGTGGGGGGTCTTGCAAACCGCGCGCTTGACAAGATTACGATGTAAATTTACACTGTATATTATGCCTCGCAACCTTTCGAGCACGGAGATAAAAGCGTTTCGCGACCGGCTTTGCGTGGTTGCTGAACGGCTTTTTGCCGAGCGCGGGGCGCAGGCGGTGACAATGCGGGAACTGGCACGCGAACTCGGGGTCAGCGCCATGACGCCGTACCGCTATTTTCAGGACAAAGATGAAATCCTGGCCGCCGTGCGCGCCGCCGCCTTTGACCGTTTCGCGACCGCGCTCGAACAGGCCGCCGCGATCAAGGGCAGTGCGCCGGCGCGAGCCAATGCGGTCGGACGCGCTTATCGCGATTTCGCGTTCAGTCAGCCGGACGCCTACAAGCTGATGTTCGACGTGAATCAGCCCGAAGCCGAGCGCTTTCCGGATCTGGTCCGCGCCGGGCGGCGCGCGCGGCAGACCATGGCCGCTTACGTCAAGGACCTGGTCGCCGAGGGATATCTCGCCGGCGATCCCGAGACATTGGGCAAAATTTTCTGGGCCATGGTGCATGGCCTCGTCATGCTGCACCTGACGGGCAGGCTCGATCCCAAGCCCGATTTTGTCACCCTTCACCAGACTGCCATGCGGATGTTGGCGCAGGGTGCCGGCGCTTCCGGCGCCTTCGTTCAACGAGCCAAGAGGAGAGCGTCATGAGTCAGCCGTTTCCCGCCGAGCGGTTCTTCTCCGGAAACTATGCGCCGGTGTCGTTCGAAGCCGATGCGCCGGATCTTCCGGTGCGCGGCGAGCTGCCGAAGGACCTTGCCGGCACCCTTTATCGCAACGGCCCCAATCCGCAATTTGCGCCGCGCGATTCCAATCATCACTGGTTCATCGGCGACGGCATGATCCACGCGTTTCACATCGCCGACGGCCGGGTGTCCTATCGCAATCGCTGGGTGCGCACCCCGAAGTGGGAACTGGAGCACGCCGCGCACAAGTCGCTGTTCGGCAGTTGGAGCAATCCGGCAACCACCGATCCGTCGGCCCAGGGCAAGGACGGCGGTGTCGCCAACACCAACATCGTCTGGCATGGCGGCAAGCTGTTCGCATTGGAAGAAGCGCATCGGCCGTTCGTGCTCGATCCGGAGACGTTGGCCGCACAAGGTTATTGGGATTTTGGCGGCGCCTTTAAGGGTGCACGCTTCACCGCACATCCGAAGATCGATCCCGAGACCGGCGAAATGGTGTTCTTCGCCTATTCGGCCGGCGGGTTTTTCTCGCCGACGCTCGCCTACGGCGTGATCGATAAGACCGGCAGGCTCAAACGCTTCGACATGTTCGAGGCGCCTTACGCCAGCATGGTGCACGATTTCATGGTGACGCGGAATTACGTGCTGTTCCCGGTCCTGCCGCTCACCGGCAGCATGCAGCGCGCCATGTCGGGCAAACCGGCATACGCCTGGGAAGCCGACAAGCGCTCTTATGTCGGCGTCATGAAGCGCAACGCCGACGTCTCATCGGTGCGCTGGTTCGAGTGTGATCCCTGCTACGTTTTCCATCCGATGAATGCCTATGAGGACGGCGACAAGATCGTCGGCGACGTCATGCAATACGACGCGGCGCCGCTGTTTCCCGACCCGAACGGTCGCCCGGGTGATCCAGACAAAGCGATCGCGCATCTGACGCGCTGGACCTTCGATCCCAGTTCAAATTCCAACGGCTTCAAGCGTGAGCAAATCGACGATCTCGCCGGCGAGTTTCCACGGTTCGACGAACGCTTCGCCGGTCTCGACTATCGCCACGGTTATTTTGCGGCGAGTAGCGATCGCAAGGACCTCGATGCCTTCGACATGCTGACGCATATCGATTTCAAGACCGATAAGCGGACGGCGTATCAATTGCCCAAAGGCGATTTCGTGTCCGAGCCGATCTTTGTTCCGCACGAGGCCGGTTCTCCCGAGGGCGACGGTTATTTGCTGGCCACAGTCTATCGGGGAGCGGATAAGCGGAGCGATCTCGCAGTTTTCGATGCGGCGGAGCTGGAACGCGGGCCAATTGCGTTAGCCGAACTGTCTCATCGCGTGCCGTTCGGCTTTCACGGCAATTGGCGGCCTGCCGCTTAATGTCTATGGATCATCGCGCGCGCTGGCCCGTCCGCGCGATGCGGTCTCACGGTTTCTCAGGAGGCTCGAACGCGAGCCCCCTGACCACCGCGTCCTCGCCGAAGCGGGCGCGGACTCGATCGACGGCGTGCTCGGCCTCGGCAGCGCGGCCGTCGACGAAATCGGCGGGGTCTGCCTCATCAGCGCCGGTGAGCGCGCTCACGCCGACGCCGAGCAGACGGTATTTCGTCCCGTCACTTTCGCGTTTGAGTAGCGGGCGGGCGGCGCCGAAGATTTTAGCCGCAAGCTGCGTCGAGGCGTCAAACGAATGCGCCCGGGTGCGAATCTTGAAGTCGGCGGTCTTGAGCTTCAGCGTCACGGTGGCACCAGCCAATGCCTTTTCCTTCAAGCGTGCCGATACTTCTTCTGTCTGTGCCCACAGGATGCGCTCAAGCGCGCGGTAGTCGGAGATATCGCGATCGAACGTCGTCTCCGATGAGACGCTTTTGGTTTCGCGGTCGGCGCTGACTTTGCGTTCGTCGATGCCGCGCGCAAGCCGCGCCAACCGGCGGCCTTCATCGCCATAGCGCCGTGCCAGCTCGGCTTCGCTCGTGCGCTGCAAATCGGCAATGCAACGAAAGCCGTCGCGGGCAAGCCGCGCAGCGCTCACCTTGCCTACCCCGAAGATGAAACTGACCGGTTTCGGCGCCAGGAACTTTTGCGCTTCGCCGGCACCCAGCACCGCAAATCCGCGCGGCTTGTCGAGATCGGACGCGATCTTGGCCAGGAACTTGTTACACGAAAGCCCGATCGAGACGGTGATCGCGAGTTTCTTCTCGACTTCGAGCGCAAAGCGACCCAGCACTTTCGCCGGCGGCAGCCCGTGCAGCCGCTCGGTGCCGGAGAGATCGAGGAACGCCTCGTCGATCGACAACGGCTCGACCAGCGGCGTTAACCCAAACATCAGCTGGCGGACCTCTCGGCCGGCGCTTGAGTACTTTTCCATATTCGGGCGGATGACGCGGGCATGCGGGCAGAGCCGCAGCGCTTCGAACATCGGCATCGCGGACCTCACGCCGAAGGTGCGCGCAATGTAACACGCCGCCGCGACCACGCCGCGTTTACCGCCGCCGACGATCACCGGTTCTGCCGCGAGCGAGGGATCGTCGCGCTTTTCGATGGTCGCATAGAACGCGTCACAATCCACGTGGGCGATGGCGAGCATGTAGAGCTCGTTGTGGCGCAATAATCGGGGCGATCCGCAGCCGCGGCAGCGCGCGGCCTGTAGTGCGGCGTCGACCAGGCAGTCGCGGCAGAACGAGGCGTTCACGGCACGCTTCCGTCGCCTAGGGCTTGCCGAGCGCGCCGCGGGCACCCGCGATATCGGCCGGGTCAATTCCGGCACTGTCGGCAAACGCGATCAGGAGATTCTCGTCACCAAGCATATGCTCAAGCACGCCGGCGAGAAAGCTGCGCTCGCGGGCGGCGGCGCGGATGTGCTCAACCGGAATGCCGGTCATGTCGAGAAAACGACTAAGCCGCTCGGGTTCTTCGGCGATAAAGCCAAGCGCCTGAATCGCCAGCATTTCCGCCTGTTCGCGGGTCAGTCGCAATGGTGTCTTCATTCGGTTCCATTTGCCTTTCCGTAACACATCGGAACTAACTTGGATGGCGTTTGGCGGGCGCCTTGATGGGGCGATCAAGACGGGCGTCGCCGGGGATGCCGGGTGTCACGACACGCGAGGGCTTCGGATGGCCAAGACCGTCCTCATCGTGGAGGATAACGAGCTCAATATGAAGCTCTTCCACGATCTATTGGAAGCCCACGGCTATCAGACTGTTGGCACCCGCAACGGCATCGAGGCGCTCGACCTTGCCCGCAAGCACCGGCCGGATCTGATCCTGATGGACATCCAGCTTCCGGAAGTGTCCGGACTAGAGGTCACGAAGTGGCTGAAGGACGACCAGGATCTGCGTGCCATCCCCGTCGTTGCCGTCACTGCCTTCGCCATGAAGGGCGACGAGGAACGCATTCGCGAAGGAGGTTGCGAGGCCTATCTGTCAAAGCCGATTTCGGTCGGCAAGTTCATCGAGACCATCCGCCATTTCCTGGGTAACCCGTAAGAGCAGCCGATGACCGCACGCGTTCTCGTCGTCGACGACATCCCGGCCAACGTGAAGCTGCTCGAAGCGCGGCTGTCGGCCGAATATTTCGACGTGGTCACGGCGATGAGCGGTGCCGAGGCGCTGACAATCTGCGAGCGCGCCGAGTGCGATCTCGTTCTGCTCGACGTGATGATGCCCGACATGGACGGCTTCGAGGTGTGCCGGCGGCTCAAGACCAACACCGTCACGCATCACATTCCGGTAGTGATGGTGACCGCGCTCGATCAGCCGTCCGACCGTGTCCGAGGCCTCGAAGCCGGCGCCGACGACTTTCTGACCAAGCCGATACCCGAACCGGCGTTGATCGCCCGCGTCCGCTCGCTGACGCGGCTGAAGATGGTCACCGACGAGCTGCGCATGCGCGCGCTGACCTCGCGCGACATCGGTATCGAGTCACCGGAACGGGAAGCGGTTGCCGATACCGGCCGGGGCGGACGCGTGCTCATCGTCGACGATCGGCCGGCGTCGTATGAGCGCGTCGCCGCCATGCTGGCAAAGGAGCAGAGCGTCGAAGTCGAGGCCGATCCAAACGAGGCGCTGTTTCGCGCCGCCGACGGCGACTACGACCTGCTGATTGTTTCGTTGGGACTGGAGAACTTCGACGGGCTGCGGCTATGCAGCCAGCTTCGCTCGCTCGATCGCACCCGCAACGTTCCTATCCTTGCGATCACAGAGCCCGACAACAGCACGCGCATGCTGCGCGGTCTCGAAATCGGCGTGAACGATTATCTGATGCGGCCGATCGACAAAAACGAATTGCTGGCGCGGGCGCGCTCTCAGATCCGCAAGCGCCGCTACGCCGAGCGGCTGCGCGACAATGTTCAGATCTCGATCGAGATGGCGATAACCGACGCGCTCACCGGCCTGTTCAACCGCCGTTACATGGAAAATCATCTGGGCACGTTGGTCGAACAGGCCGGCGCCCGCAGCAAGCCGCTGGCGGTGCTGGCGCTCGATATCGACCACTTCAAATCGATCAACGACGGCTACGGCCACGACGCCGGCGACGAGGTGTTGCGCGACTTCGCCATGCGCATCAAGCGCTCGATCCGTGGCATCGACCTGGCGTGTCGCTGCGGCGGCGAGGAGTTCATCATCGTCATGCCGGAAACCGACATGGCAGTAGCCATGACCGTCGCCGAACGGTTGCGCCGGCGCATCGCGACCGAACCGTTTGCCATCAGCGAGGGGACGCGCACTATCCCGGTGACGCTTTCGATCGGCATTGCTGCGCTTCGCGGACGCGACGATACGCCCGCAAGCCTGCTCAAGCGCGCCGATCAGGCGCTGTATCGGGCCAAACGCGACGGGCGAAACAGGGTGGTTCCTGACGCGGCTTGAACGCCTGCTGGTTGAACATTGGCCCTCCGCCCGCGCCAAATCCATCAAATATCTCTGGGGTTTAGAGCCAATTCCCAAGAGTTATGATCATTTTGATGATTGATTTCCTCAATCGTTACGATATTTTGTTCGCGGAAATCAGCAACGTGCGGCAGGCACCTTCCCGGTGGGCCGAACAGCGCCCTTAAGGAAGGCCGAGTGCGTTTGGACTAGCCGCATTCGGAATAGCCCTGCGGAGTGCTCAGGTCCGCCGCATCTCCTGGGTCCGTGGGGTTCGGCCGGCACGGGGGCGGTGCGAGTGGCCTCCTCATGACACCGCACCCGGCCGGCCACCTTGTTTGTGCCAGCAGCGCTGAGACTGAAGTTCGCGGATCAGGTTTGAGATCAGAGAAATGTCGATGTCAGCGTCGGCAATTCCGCGAGCGCGTGCGCCATAAACTCGAGCGCACTGCGCACCGCCGGCCGGTCCGCGGGGCCACCGAGGCAAACGCGCACCGCCTCGGGCGGCGTCCCTTCGGTCGCGAACGCATCGCTGGCAACAACGCTGACGCCGGTAGAGCGGGTATGCCCGACGAAAGCCGAGCGCGTCCACGGCTCCGGCAGCGAAAGCCAGAGGTGGAAGCCGACCGGGTCGGCGCGGTAAGTCGCCCGCGGCAGGATCGCCGTGACCAGACCTTGTCGCTCAATTGACTCTTGACGCACTGCCGCGAGCAAAGCGTCTGCCGTACCGTCGGTGATCCAGCGGGTGGCGAGCGCAATGGTGACCGGCGATGCCATGACTGTTGCGGTCCTCACCGAGGACGCAAACAACCACCCGGAACGGACCTCGGGGGCCACGACGTAAGCGATACGCAACCCGGCGCCGAGGCATTTGGCGAGACCCGCAACGTGCCATGTTATCTCCGGGGCGAGCGCCGCGAACGGCAGCGGGCCGTCAACCGGCAAGAACCCATAAGGGTCGTCTTCGATGATGGCGACACCATAACGCCGTGCGACGGCGATGATTTCGCTTCGCCGCTTTTGTGCAATCGTGTGCGTGGTCGGATTAAGCAGCGTCGGATTGAGATAAAGTGCGCGCGGAGCATGTCGCTTGCAGGCGTCGGCAAAGGCATCGGCATCCACTCCGTCATCGTCCATCGGCAGTCCGATGTGTCGCAAGCCTAGCTGTGCTGCGATCGAACGCGCGCCGGGATAGGTCAGCGTTTCCGAAAGCAAAACGTCTCCGGCCTTTGCCAGCACGCTGAGGATACCGAGCAGCGCCGGATGAGCACCGGGCGCGATAAACAGGCGATCCTGTTGCGGAACAAGCGCCCGATGGCGGAGCCAATGCGATGCCGCGTCCTTGTCCGCAGGTACACCGCCGAAACCCTGATAGCGCATCAAATAGACCAGGTCGCGGCCGATCGCTTCGAGACCGTCCTGCATTCGGTCGAGCAGTTCAGGATCGTCCGGCTCCGGTGGCAGATTCATCGACAGATCGACGATTTCGGGATGACGCGCGATCGGGCCATGCCGCCGCTTCGCCGACGCACGCACATAGGTGCCTTGACCGACCCGGGACTCAATCAGGCCGCGCCGCTGCGCTTCGACGTAACCTCGCGCCACCGTCGTAAAGTCGATGTCGAGGCGGCGCGCGAGTTTGCGCTGCGGTGGCAAACGCTCGGATGGAGCAAGCTTGCCGTTGCGAATGTCTTCGGCGATGGCGTCTGCGATGGCGAGATATCGTGGCTTACCCAATCGCGACAGCTGTGGCGCCCAATCGGCCATGTTTTAGTTCCTGCTACGCAAAATTTCCGGCTCGATCGATGCTAATCTAATTGACTGTATATTGTTGCAAATCGCGGTGCCAACAAAATTTGTTGTTTATGTGCACGAGAACGCATGGGAGAGCTGCGCGGCCCAGTCATTTGCAAATCAATTCAGCAAACTTGTGCTTAAACACGATGCGCACACGAATCAGAAGAGCCGCGCCGCCGAAATGTTCGGCAAAAATTGATTGCAAAACTATGCGGATATGACTGGATTTGATGAATGGATGTGCATGCAGGCTTTGGCACATGCCTTGCTAACCCTTAATGGCTGACCCATTCGGCAGTCTGCAACGCTAGCTAGGAGTTGACTATGCCCGCCGTCACCATGCCTGCGCATAAGAAGGGTGATTTTCTCGTCGATTACGAAGAGAAGGTTTTTGAGGACGTTAAAGCGCAACCCGGCGAAAAAGCGTTGATAACGTTTCACACCGTCGCATTCGAAGGCTCCATCGGCCTCGTCAATATCCTCCAGGCGTTGCGTCTGCAGCGCAAGGGTTTCAAGACCACCGTGCTGCTTTACGGCCCGGGCGTGACGCTCGGAGTCCTGCGTGGCTTCCCAAAGCTGGGCGACGAACCGTTTCCGGGCGCGCAAAATTTTGGCAATCAGCTGACCAAATTCATGAGCGAAGGCGGCGAAATCTATTGCTGCCGTTTCGCGCTGCAGATGCTCTACGGCCATGGTGAGCCTTCGCTGTTGGCCGGCATCCGGCCGATCAGTCCGCTCGATGTGCTCGATCTTATTCTCCTGCACCGGCGGGACAACGCCTTCATGCTCAACACCTGGACGTTGTGAGGATCGATCGACCGGGGTTCGGAGAATAACCGCATGACGCAGAAAACCTCCGTTCGCGTCGCCGCGGTGCAGTTGGCGCCGGATCTTGAAACATCCGGCGGAACTGTAACGAAGGTTCTCGCCGCAATAGCTGAAGCTGCCTCAAAGGGCGCGAGGCTTGTTGTTTTCCCCGAGACCGTTGTGCCCTGGTATCCGTACTTCTCCTTTGTCCATCCGCCGGTGCTCACCGGGGCTGAACATATTCGCCTTTATGAGCATGCCGTGGTGGTGCCGGGGCCGGTGACCGAGGCGGTCGCGGCTGCAGCGAAGCGCCACGCTATGGTGGTCGTGCTCGGCGTCAACGAGCGCGACCACGGCTCGCTGTACAATGCTCAGCTCATCTTCGATGCCGACGGCAAGCTCGTCCTCAAGCGCCGCAAGATCACGCCCACTTTCCACGAACGAATGATCTGGGGGCAGGGCGACGGCTCAGGTCTTACCGTGGTCGATACCGCGGTTGGCCGGGTGGGAGCGCTCGCTTGCTGGGAACACTACAATCCGCTCGCCCGTTACGCGTTGATGGCGCAACACGAGGAAATTCACGTCGCCCAGTTCCCCGGCTCGATGGTGGGTCCGATTTTCGCCGAGCAGATGGAAGTGACAATCCGTCACCACGCGCTCGAAAGCGGGTGTTTCGTCGTCAACGCGACCGGGTGGCTTACCGACGAGCAGATCGCGAAGATTTCGCCGGACGAGAAACTGCGCAAGGCGCTCCGCGGTGGCTGCATGACCGCGATTGTGTCACCGGAAGGCGCGCATGTCGTGCCGCCGCTGACCGAGGGCGAGGGTATCCTCGTCGCAGATCTGGACATGGGACTCATCGTCAAGCGCAAGCGGATGATGGATTCGGTCGGCCATTACGCCCGTCCGGAGTTACTGCATCTCGTCCTCGACAACCGGCCTGCGCTCCCCATGGAGGTTGCGCCAGCGCAGGTAACGTCTGCCCTCCAAGAACCCGTGCAAGAACGAACGAACGCGAGCGCGTCCGATGAAGCCCATGACACCCAAAGCCATGCCGACCGCGCAACTGATCAACGAGTTGCAATCTTGCGGGGTTCGGCTCGCTGATCCGAAGGCCGGCCACGAAAGCCGCCGCGGCGGTGCCGGGCCCTCGGATCACAAAGCGATCACCATCGACGGCATGACCGTGATGGTGCCGGTGCACACGGCGCCGGCGTTTTCCAGTCCTTATGTCGTCGACAAGCCGGATGCGGTCGGACGCTCAGCGATCAGGCGCGATGGCATTCCACTCGGCGAAGTGAGCTTTCCGACGCGCCCGCGTTTCTACGATCGCAGCACCGCCGACGGCATTCCCTATTGGAAGATCGCGGTGCTGCACAGTCGCGACGTGCTCGCGACCACGGTACTGCAAACCTGCATCCGCTATCAGAGCCGGACCAAGACCTGTCAGTTCTGCGCCATCGGACAATCGCTAGCAGCGGGCCGGACGATCGAACGCAAGACGCCAGCGCAGCTTGCCGAAGTCGCCCGGGCCGCCGTTGAGCTCGATGGCGTCAAGCACATGGTGATGACGACCGGTACGCCGCCCGGCCGCGATCGCGGTGCCGCGATCCTTGCCGAAAGCGCACGTGCGGTGAAGGCTTCGGTGGCGTTGCCGATCCAGGGCCAATGCGAACCGCCGGACGAGGACGTGTGGTTCGCCCGCATGAAAGAGGCCGGCATCGACGCGCTCGGCATGCACCTCGAAGCCGTCACCGACGATGTGCGCGCGGAAGTTATGCCGGGCAAAGCGCAGGTGCCACTGGAGCGCTATTTCGCGGCTTTCGCGGCTGCGGTGCCGGTTTTCGGGCGCGGGCAGGTATCGACTTATATTCTCGCCGGGCTGGGCGATCCCAAGGAAGCGATTCTAGCGACGTGCGAGAAGCTGGCTGCGATTGGAGTCTATCCCTTCGTCGTGCCGTTCGTGCCGATTTCCGGAACGCCCTTGGAAAGTCATCCGCCGCCCACGGCGAGCTTGATGCACGACATTCTCAAGCCGCTCGCCTTGATGCTGCGTGAGCGCGGCTTGCAGTCGACCGACATCAAGGCGGGTTGCGGCAAGTGCGGGGCATGTTCGGCGCTTTCCACTTACGAGCGGGAGGGCGTCGCATGATCTTCGAGCCGTTCCCCGAATTCTTACCATCGGAATACCGCGTCAAATTCGCGACTGAGGCGTGGGAATACCGCGAAGCTGCCGCGCTTCGGCGCACGGTATTTTGCGACGAGCAAAAAATCTTTTCGGGCAACGATCGCGACCCGATCGACGAGATAGCCATTCCGATCGTTGCCCTCTCTTCGTTCGCGGTGGCCTCGCAGGAAGTCGTCGGCACGGTGCGTATCCACGAGATGGAGCCGGGGATCTGGTGGGGCTCGCGGCTGGCGGTCGCCGCCGAGTACCGGAAGATTTCGGCGCTCGGCTCTTCGCTGATCCGCCTTGCCGTTTGTTCGGCGCATGCGCGCGGCTGCAGGCGATTCTATGCCCATGTCCAGGCGCAGAATGCGCCAATGTTTCATCGGTTGCATTGGGACACGATCGAAGAAATCGTGCTGCACGGGCGTCCGCATCATTTCATGCGTGCCGACCTTTCGCGCTATCCGCCGATTGCAGACGCTGAAACCGGATTTATGTCGCTGCCAAAAAAGGCCGCATGATGCTCGGCACCGTCGCCCTTGGCGAACTTGCCGCAACGCTACGCACCGGCCGTGGGCTCGCAGCCAAGGGTGATATCGCCGCTGTCGCCGCGCGCCTCGCGCTTTCAGCCGAGGCCGCCATTGCCTTCGGCGATGACTGCGCCGCTATTCCGGACGGCGACGGATTTTTGCTGCTCGCCATCGAGGGCTTCATGAACGAATTCGTGTCGAGCGATCCATGGTTTGCCGGCTGGTGCGGCGTGATGGTGAATGTATCCGACGTCGCCGCGATGGGCGGTCGCCCGATCGCCGTCGTCGATGCCGTTTGGGCGGAGGATGACACGGCCGCAAAACCGCTGCTCCGTGGTCTGCGCGACGCATCCGACACTTATCGCGTTCCCATTGTCGGCGGTCACACCAATGCCCGCTCCGATCGCGGGCAATTATCGGTCGCCATCCTCGGCCGCGCCAAATCTCTGCTCACGTCGTTTGATGCAAGGCCTGCGGACCGGCTGGTTGCGGCCATCGACCTTCGCGGGCGCTATCGCGGGCCGTTCGCCAACTGGGAAGCTGCGACCGATGCGCCGCCGGCGCGGCTCAATACCGACCTTGCCCTGCTGCCGACGCTTGCTGAGGACGGTCTCGCCGCAGCGGCAAAGGACGTCTCGCAAGGCGGCCTCGTGGGAACGGCGATGATGCTGGCGGAATGCTCGCGCGTCGGTGTGCGGATCGACGTTACGCGCGTCCCCAAGCCGGATGGAGTGCCTTATGCCCGCTGGCTGCAAACATTCCCGAGCTTCGGCTTTCTCCTCGCGGTTCGCGCCGCGAATGTTGCCGCCGTGCTTGCTCGCTTTGAGGCGCGGGGCATAGCGACGGCCGACATCGGCGAGTTCACGGCGGACCAGCGTGTCGTCATCGGCGACGGTCAAGCAAACGAAACGATCTGGGATTTTGCGCGCACGCCGCTTATGGGCTGCGTCCGCCCGGAGGTTTTGGCGTGAAGCCTACAGCACGCGTCGCAATCCTTGCACATTCCACGAACCCTCGCGGCGGCGTGGTGCACGCGCTTGAGCTTGGCGATGCCCTCGGCCCTCTTGGTTTCGATGCGACGGTTTTCGCTCCGGATGCGGCGGGTGTGGGCTTTTTCCGCGCAACAAAGTGCGCGACCGTGTGCGTGGCGGGATCGCCCGTCGGTCGCGGCGTGCGCTCGATGGTCGAAACCCGCGTGGCCGATTATGTGCGCTACTTCGAGTGCGCGAAACATCGCCGGTTCGACGTGTGGCACGCTCAGGACGGCATTTCCGGAAATGCGCTGGCGACCCTGAAGGAGCGCGGCTTGATCTCCGGCTTCGCGCGCACCGTTCATCACGTCGATACCTTCGCTGACGAGAGCGTGCGCGTGTTGCAACTGCGAGCGATCAAAGCGGCCGATCATCTGTTCGTCGTTGGCCGGCTGTGGCGCGATTGGCTTATTCGCGAACTCGATCGTGATGCTTGCTATGTCGGCAACGGCGTCGATCGAAACCGCTTCTCAACCACGCCGGATGCCTCCGACAATGAGTTGCGGGCGCGGTTGAATCTATCCTCCGGCGCCCCGGTATTCCTGGCGTTGGGCGGGGTGGAAGAGCGCAAGAACACCATCCGTCTTTTGCAAGCCTTTCAGGCGTTGCGCTTGCAGCATCCCTCCGCGCGGCTCGTGATCGCCGGCGGCGCCTCGCTGCTTGATCACGACGCCTATCAGGCGCGCTTCGCCGGCGCGCTCGCACATTGCGGTGCGACGGCCGGCGCCGTGATCCGCACTGGACCATTGCGGCAGAAGTTAATGCCCGCGCTTTATCGCGCTGCGACTTGTTTCGTTAGTCCTTCCGTCAAGGAAGGCTTCGGACTCGGGATTTTGGAGGCAATGGCGAGCGGCGTTCCCGTCGTTGCCTCGCGCATCGCGCCGTTCACTGAATATTTGAATGAAGACGATGTCGCGTGGTGCGATCCGTTCGACACTGCGTCGATTGCCGCGGCGATGGCGCGTTCGCTTGATCCGGCCCTGCGCGCGCGGCTGATCGCGCGGGGCGGCGAAGTCGCTGCGCGACACGACTGGCTCAGCACGGCGCGAGCCCACGTCGCAACCTACGAGAAGATGCTGGAGCCGGTCCATGCCTGAAATGCTTTTCCGCATTCGCTGGCCGGACGGCACCGCGGAGGACTGTTATTCACCGTCGCTGGTGATTAGGGATTTCTTCGATCCGGGCGAAAGCTACGCGCTTGCCGACTTTCTTACCCGCAGCCGCACCGCGCTTCGGATCGCGAGCGATCGCGTCGAGGCGAAATACGGACGCGCCTGTTCGCTCGCCGCAGCTCAGCTCGCCCGGATTGAGACCGCGGCGAAGATATTTTCCGCTCTGCCGCATGCCCGCGTTACCGTCGAGGCCTTTGAAGCATGAACCCGATAACTCCCGTTACACGGCATTCGGTCGCTGTGATCGGCGGCGGCCAGGCGGGGCTTTCGATCAGCTGGTATCTGACCCAAAGCGGCGTCGATCATGTTGTGTTCGAAAAGGAGCGCGCCGGTCACGCCTGGCGCGCCGAACGTTGGGACTCGTTCTGTCTCGTCACGCCAAACTGGCAGTGCCAGTTGCCGGGCTTTCCGTATCGCGGTCCGGACCCGCACGGCTTCATGCTGCGCGACCAGATTGTCTCCTACATGGACGATTTCGTTGGCTCGTTCACCCCGCCACTGCGCGAGGGCGTCGCGGTGCGGCATCTGCGCAGCGACGCGCAGCATGGCTTCATGCTTGATACGACCGACGGCATCCATTTCGCCGAACAGGTGGTGGTTGCGTCCGGCGGCTATCAGATTCCGATCATCCCGCGATGTGCGGAGCGTTTGCCGGCGGACATGGTGCAAATCCATTCGTCGCTCTATCGCAACCCGCAACAGCTTCCGGAGGGCGCGGTGCTCGTGGTCGGCAGCGGGCAATCGGGCTGCCAGATCGCGGAAGACCTGCATCTCGCCGGCCGCAAAGTTCACCTGTGCGTCGGCGACGCGCCGCGCGTAGCTCGCCGCTACCGCGGCAAGGACGTGGTCGAGTGGCTGCACCTGATGGGCTATTACGATCTGGCGGTACACGAGCATCCGCTGCGCGAGGGTGTCCGCGACAAGACCAACCACTACGTCACCGGCCGCGACGGCGGACGCGACATTGATTTGCGCCAGCGCGCCCGCGAAGGCATGGAACTCTACGGCCGGCTCTTGGACGTGAGCGGCGACAACCTCCTGCTCGCCGACGATCTCGCTCGCTGCCTCGACCAGGCCGATCAGGTTTCGGAAAGCATCAAGACCAGCATCGACGGCTTCATCGCCAAGCAGGCGGTCGCTGCGCCGGAAGAGGCGCGCTATCGGCCATTGTGGACCCCACCGCACGAGCGCGCGCAGCTCGACTATCGCGCCGCCGGCGTCGCCTCCGTAGTCTGGTGTATTGGCTTTCGCACTGACTACAGCTGGATCGATCTGCCGCTGTTCAACGGGCGCGGCAACCCAAGTCATGTACGCGGGGTCACTCCCGTTGCCGGCGTCTACTTTCTTGGGCTCCCCTGGCTTTACACGTGGGGCTCGGGACGATTCTCCGGTGTCGCCAGGGATGCCGAGCATCTGGCGGAACACATCAAGACGCGGATCGGACTGGCCGGGTCCGAGCGGCCGCTCGCTGCGGTCAACGAAGCCGCTATCGGCTCATGAATTCCGGTTTGCCTCTTAAAACGCGAATGCCCGGCGCGAGGCCGGGCATGACGGGCGATAAGTGCCGCTGAGCTTACTTAATTTTGCTTTCGCGAAACTCGACGTGCTTTTTGGCGACCGGGTCGTATTTCTTCTTTACGAGCTTGTCGGTCATCGTCCGCGAGTTCTTCCGCGTCACGTAGTAGAAGCCGGTGTCGGCGCTCGACACGAGCTTTACTTTGATCGTTGTGTTCTTGGCCATGGCAGGATCCCGAAGTCCGTTAGCTTGTTGGCCGTCAACCTAGTTGCCGGCCCTCGATTGTCAAGCAAGCGATAAAGTTAAAGGGTCGTTGGCTAAACGCCTCGGCTAAAGGTCTTGGCGGGTGAAGCGATTGTTCCGCATGCGGTAGAACGGGACCGGATGGTCGTGGCTCATGCCGGTCGCGATCCGTTCCTGCAGCTCTTCCAGCGTCACCGCCGTGATCGTCGGGATGTCGAGGCGGCGCGCCTCGGTGATCGGCAGCCAGACGAGTTCGACGAGTTCTGCGTCAGGTCCGAAAAAGCCATCGGCACGATGGGCGACCGCCGAAATATCCGTGGCGAAAAACCGGCTGTCGAAACGCCGTGGCCGCCCGGGCGGGGTAATGGCCCTGCCGATGAAATGCACCGCGCCCAAATCCGGGACGATGCCGGCTTGTGCGAACGCCTGCCAGACGCCGACCGGCGTACTGAAGCCGCCGGCCGCCCGCGTACCCAGCATCATGCCGGTCTCTTCATAGGTCTCGCGGATTGCGGCGAGCGCGAAGCCAGCGGCTTTTGCAGGGCTCGGCCGCTGCACCTGCTGCATCAGCCGCTCGGTGTCGCGCGCGTGCAACGGTGCCGCAATCGTCATCAGCCGGTCGGTCTTCTCCACGCGCCCGCCTGGAAAGACGAATTTGCCGGGCAGGAATTTGTGACGCTCGTGCCGGCGGCCAAGCAGCACTTTAGGAACGCTCTCCGAGCGGTCGATGAGAATAAGCGTTGCCGAATCCCGCGGCCGCTGATTGGCGAAGGACCGATCGCGCGCTGCGCGGGTCAACCGGTCCGTGCGATCGCCGACTTTGTCTGCTGCCGTCGTGTTTGCGCTGTCGTCACTCATGCAAATCGTCACTTATGCAAATCGTCACTTATGAATGTCTGCCGCGATATCCGCGTCGCTCTTTTTGCCGGCCGACTTTTCGCTGGTGCTGCGGCCGGTGTCCAGTCCGTTCGACGGGGAAGCGAGCTGCGCGTACGAGTTTGAAGCGCAGTGCGCCGGCGACCGGGGCCGCCTCGACCAGTTCAACCGTGACCGGGTCGCCGAGCCGGTACGTCGCCGAGTTGCCGACGAAGGCGCGACCAGCTTCGTTGTAGCGAAAATATTCTTCGCCGATGTGACGCGCCGGGATCAAACCGTCGGCGCCGGTCTCGTCGAGTTCGACGAACAGGCCGGCGCGGGTCACTCCGGAGATGTGGCCATCGAAGGTCGCGCCGACGCGATCGACCAGAAAATGCGCGATCAGCCGGTCGGCGGTCTCGCGCTCGGCCTTCATGGCGCGGCGTTCAGTCGCTGAGATATTGGCGGCGACTTCGGAAAGTGCGCGTCCGTCCGTGCCGTCTGAGAGGCCGTCGGCGCCGAGTTTAACCGCCCGGATCAGCGCGCGATGCACAACTAGGTCGGCGTAGCGGCGGATCGGTGAGGTGAAGTGGGCGTAGCGGCGAAGATTAAGGCCAAAATGGCCGTAGTTCTCGGCCGAATATTCCGCCTGCGCCTGGCTGCGCAAAACCACCTCGTTGACGAGCCGCTCCATATCGCGGCCTTTGACCCGCTGCAGGATGCGATTGAACGCGTCCGGCCGCAGCGTGCCGCCTTTCGGTAGCGAAATATCGAGCGTCATCAGGAATTCCCGAAGCGCGTTGAGCTTTTCCGGCGTCGGCTCATCGTGCACGCGATAGATCAGCGGCACATGTGCGCGCTCGCAGGTTTCGGCTGCGGCGACGTTGGCGAGAATCATGAATTCTTCAATGAGCCGGTGGGATTCAAGCCGCTGCGGCATGATCACACGATCCACGGTGCCGTCGGATTTGAGCAGGATCTTGCGCTCGGGAAGTTCCAGGTCGAGCGGACCGCGCTCGTCGCGGGCATGGCGCACCGCCCGATATGCGGCATAAAGCGGCTCGATGATTCTTACCGCGATTGGGTCCGTGACTTCGTCGGGCCGGCCGGACACCGCAAGTTGCGCCTGCTCGTAGTGCAGCCGCGCCGCCGAGCGGATCAAGACACGGTGGAAGGTGTGGGAGCGCTTGCGGCCGTCGGCGCCAATCACCATGCGCACTGCAAGCGCCGCGCGGTCCTCATTTGGCCGCAGCGAGCAAAGATCGTTGGAGATGCGCTCGGGCAGCATCGGCACGACGCGATCGGGAAAATAGACCGAATTGCCGCGCTCGACGGCGGTGCGATCGAGCGCCGAGTCCGGCCGCACGTAATGAGCAACGTCGGCAATGGCGACGCTGACGATATGGCCGCCGGTATTGCGCGGGTCCGGATCGGGCACCGCGTAGACGGCATCGTCGTGGTCCTTGGCGTCGACCGGATCAATGGTCACGAAGGGAAGCTTCCGCCAATCCTCGCGCCCTTCGAGCGTTGCGGGTTGCGCGCCTTCCGCTTCGGCGAGCACCGCTCGGCTAAAGACATGGGGGATGCCGTGGGCGTGGATGGCGATCAGGCTGACGGCCCGTTCGCTCTTGAGCGAACCGAGCCGCTCAACGACGGAGCCGGCCGGCAATCCGAACTTGCCGTGCCGCGCAACCTCCACGGCGACGAGATCGCCGTCCACCGCACTGCCGGTGTTGGCGCTGGGAATGGTGATCTCGCGGCCAAGCTGCTTTTTGTCGATCGGCACGAGCCGGCCGCCGCCATTCGGCAAGCCGCGAAAGATACCGAGCACGCGATGCTTGGCCCGGTCGATGAGTTTTATGACGCGGCCGGTCGTTTCCTCTTGGCCGGTTTGCTCGACGCGCAGCAGCGCCCGGTCGCCTATTCCGGCAACTTCTCCAGGCCGGGCGCGGCGGGGAATGGCGACGTGAATGACAGGCGGCGCGCCATGCGCCTCTTCGTCCCATTCCGTGGGCCGCGCCAGCAACTCGCCATCACTGTCGCGGCCGGTGATGTCGGCAAGCACCACCGACGGCAGCGTACCGGCGTGATGCAGCCGCTTGCGCCGCTTCTCGATGTGCCCGTCGTCGGCGAGCTGGCGCAGCATCTCCTTGAGCGCGGCGCGGTCGGCATTCTTGGCGCCGAACGCGCGGGCAATCTCGCGCGTGCCGACCTTGCCGGCATGCTCGCGAATGAAAGTTAGAAGCTCCTCACGCGAGGGGAGGGCGGTGCGTTTCATGAGCCGTTCTTGGGCAGTTCTTGGGCCGTTCATTGGCCGTAGCACAGGCCGGGCCCCGTCGCCCCGGCTTACTCGGCTGCTTGAGTAGATTTCCGTGGCGGTTTGCCGGTTGCCGGCCGCTTTGCGGGTCGCGCGGTTGGCCGTTTGGAGGATGCTTTGATATGCCGCGCCGTGCCGGGCGAAGGACGCTTGGCCTTGCGCGGCCGCGCGTGCGGGGCGGGGCCGTTGCGCTCGGCCCTGGCATCGATGAGAGCCGTAGCCTCCTCGAGCGTGACGTTCTCCGGCGTCTTATCCGCCGGTAGCGTGGCGTTGACGCCATCGTGGCTGACATAGGGGCCATAGCGGCCGTTCTTGGCGACGATCTGCCCGCCTTTGGTCGGGTGATCGCCGAGCGGGCGGCCGGGATCGGCGCCAAACCGACGGCGCGGACCTTTGGCGATCTTTTCCGCAATCAGCGTCACTGCCCGGTTGAGGCCGATGTGGAACACGTCATCGCCGGGCTCGAGGTTGGCGTATGTCTTGCCGTGCTGAACGTAAGGTCCGAACCGGCCGATCGCCGCGCGGATCGGCTCGCCGTCTTCGGGATGGCGGCCGACTTCGCGCGGCAGCGAGAGTAGCGCCAGCGCGCGTTCGAGATCGATCTCCTCGGGTGATGTACCCTTCGGCAGGCCGGCGCGCTTCGGCTTTTCGCCATCAACCGCCTCGCCCAGCTGCACATAAGGTCCGAAGCGTCCGCTGCGCAGCGTCACCTCGAGCCCGGTCTTGGGATCTTCGCCCAGTTTCTTGGTGCCGAAGTCAGCCGAGCCGTCCGCCGGTACCGAGAGCGGGCGAGTGTACCGGCATTCGGGATAATTCGAGCAGCCGATGAACGGGCCGAACTTGGAAAGTTTCAGCGTCAGCCGTCCGCCGGTACAGGTTGGGCATTGCCGCGGATCGACACCATCGGCGCGCGGCGGGAACAGGTGCGGGGCCAGCATTTCATCGAGCGCATCGATCACCTGCGAGATTTTCAGATCCTTGATCTCATCGACTGCGACGATGAAGTCGCGCCAGAAATCGCGCAGCACGTCGCGCCACGCCACCTCATTGTTGGAAATGAGGTCGAGCTGTTCTTCGAGACCGGCGGTGAAATCGTACTCGACGTATCTGGTAAAAAAGCTTTCGAGGAAGGAGACGACGATGCGTCCGCGGTCCTCGGGATGCAGCCGCTTTTTGTCGAGCCGCACGTATTTGCGGTCCTTGAGCACTTGCAGGATCGAGGCGTAGGTCGACGGCCGGCCGATACCAAGTTCTTCCAGCCGCTTGACCAGCGATGCCTCGGAATAGCGGGGCGGCGGCTCGGTGAAATGCTGGTTCGCAGTGATCGCGCGCTTGGTCAGCGCTTCGCCCGCGCTCATCGGCGGCAGCCGGCGCGCCTCCTCGTCCTCGGGATCTTCGTCTTGCCCTTCCTGATAGAGTGCGAGGAAGCCATCGAACTTGACCACCGTTCCGGTCGCACGCAGCTCAAGGATGCGGCTCGCGACTTTGGCTGTGATATCGACGGTGGTGCGTTCGAGTTCGGCAAATTCCATCTGGCTTGCCACGGTGCGCAGCCAGATCAGTTCGTAGAGCCTGGCCTGATCCGCATCGAGGAAGGATTTGGCCTCGCTCGGCCGGCGGGTGAGATCGGTAGGGCGGACCGCCTCGTGCGCTTCCTGGGCGTTCTTCGCCTTGGTCTCATAACGGCGCGGCGCGTGGGGCACGTATTTAGCGCCGTAATCCGCCTCGATGACGCTGCGCACGGCTCGGACGGCTTCATCGGCGATCTGCACGCCGTCGGTCCGCATATAAGTGATCAGGCCAACGGCTTCGCCGCCGATTTCGATGCCTTCGTACAGCCGCTGTGCTACCCGCATGGTGTGCGCTGGCGCAAAGCCGAGCTTGCGACTTGCCTCCTGCTGCAAAGTCGAGGTGGTAAACGGCGGTTGCGGATGGCGCTTGACCGGTTTTGCTTCCACCGACACGACGGTGAAGGCCGCGGTTTCGAGTGCTTGCTTGAAGGCTTCGGCTTCGGTGCCGGAACCAATGTCGAGGCGCTGAAGTTTTTTGCCGTCCGCGCCGACGAGCCGAGCCTCGAAGGTCTCGTTGCGGGGCGTAGCCAGCGTCGCAATCAGCGACCAGTATTCCCGCCGGACGAACTTTTCGATTTCCAGCTCGCGATCGCAGACGAGCCGCAGCGCCACCGATTGCACCCGTCCGGCCGAACGTGCGCCCGGCAGCTTTCGCCACAGGACCGGGGAAATTGTGAAGCCGACGAGATAGTCGAGCGCCCGCCGAGCGAGATAGGCATCGACCAGGGCCTGGTCGATCCGGCGCGGATGCGCCATGGCATCCGTCACCGCCTGCTTGGTGATGGCATTGAACACCACGCGGTCGATCGGCTGGCCGTTCAGCACTTTCTTCTGCTTGAGCACTTCGAGCACGTGCCAGGAAATAGCCTCGCCCTCCCGGTCCGGGTCGGTGGCGAGGATAAGTCGGTCGGCGTCTTTGGCGGCGTGGGCGATGTCGTTGAGGCGCTTCTGGGCCTTAGGATCGACCTCCCAGATCATGCGGAAATCTGCGTCGGGGTCCACCGAGCCATTCTTCGCTGGCAGGTCGCGCACATGCCCATACGAGGCCAAAACCTCATAGCCGCGGCCGAGATACTTATTGATCGTTTTTGCCTTGGCGGGCGATTCTACAATCACAAGTTCCATGATAACCTTTTGATTTATTGTCTTTTTCGCGTCGTAACGGTCAGTCCTGCCGCCTCCTGGCCGCCGGGAACATGGGTAACGCAATTCCGCCTGTCAAATCGTTAGCGTCGAAAACGGCGGTGAGAGTAGGGCCGTAAAGGCGGCTAAATGGGCCAAAATAGGCCTTGCAGAAAAATTTCGCCCTCTGACCAAGTGCATCTAAAGATTGCATCAAAGATTAATACGTATAAAAGGTTGTAGGATGCATATTGGGATGTCTGGGCAGTTGCAAGGCAAGGAACTGGATGGCCTCGGAGAACGGTAAACCGGCCATTGCACATTATATTGCCTCGCTGGCCGAGGAGTTGTCGCGTCTCGCGAGGAACAACGAGCTCGACGCGCTCGCCTATATTCTCGATATGGCGCGGCTTGAGGCCGATCAGGTGTCCAAGCGTTACAACGGCCGCTCCGGTATCACGCCATCCGATGTCGATTGACGGCGAATTCCGCTACGGAGCGCGCAGCCCGATACGGGCGAGAAAGGCGCGGCTCGGATGGCCATCGGGGATTATGCCGAAGCGGCGTTGCTGGTCCCGTACCGCATCCCGCAGGTCGAAATCGAAGTGGCCTTCAAATTCCGCGATCTTGTAACCGAGATCAGCGAGCCGGTGTTGTAGCGCGATGCGCTCATCGCGGGAGGGCTGGAAGTCGTCAGCCGGCCAGGGGCCGCGAATTGGTGGAAGTCCGTGTAGCCGGTCTGAAAGCGCCCCTGCGGCGAGCGCATAGGCGTCCGAATTGTTGAAACGCTTGAGCACAACGAAATTGCCGGTGACGAGAAACGCCGGCCCCGGTGCGCCGCTCGGAAAGAAAAGAATGGCCGGAGCGGCGTCGCTTGTCGGCAAGGGGCTGCCGTCAGCAAGGCTAAACCCGCGCTGCGCCCACTCAGAGAACGTGCCGCGGCTGAGACGGTAATCAAAGCCCCCCGGTACGGTGACCTCAAAGCCCCAGGGCATCCCTTTCTGCCAACCGGTCTTCTGCAAGTAGTTCGCGATCGAGGCGAGCACGTCGGGCACGTTGCGCCAGATATCGGCCTTGCCGTCGCCGTCGAAGTCGACAGCGTAGCGTAGAAAACTCGACGGCATGAACTGCGCCTGGCCCATGGCGCCAGCCCAGGATCCGACGAATTCCCGGCGCGGGATATGATCGTTCTGCAAGATCCTCAGCGCGCTCAACGATTCATCGCGAAAGAACGGGTGGTGGAAACGCGCCTGCGCCAGCGTCGCGAGCGAGCGGAAAACGTCCCAGTGCTGCTCGCCATCGCCGTAAGAGGATTCGATTCCCCAGATGCTGACGAGAATGGACGGGTCGACGCTGAACTTTTCCCCGACGGCGCGCAAAGTGGGCGCCCATTGCGCCGATTTGCGCAACCCGACGGCCACACGGCCCGGCGAGACCAGGCTTGCGAGATAGGCGCCGAATGGCTTGCCGTATTCCGGTTGCCGCCGCCGCGCGGCGATGACGCCGGGGTCGGGCGCAAGCCCGGCAAAAGCGGCGTCGAATGTCGCTCGGGTGATGCCTTCGTTCGCGGCGTCGGGCCACAGCGCCGCGAGGAAAGCGGCGAAGCTGTCGCCGGGCTCGGATTTGGCGGATACGCTCGCTAGCACGAGCGCCAGGACCAGAAACGCCCGCTGCACCATCGTATTCGCCCCAAGAAGTGACCACATAGCACGATTGCAGGGGACCATTGGAGATGTGACCGAGCCGGTCAATCCACCGCTCCGTCCCAGGAGGCTTGCATGCGCAGCGTCGTGATCACGGGGACGTCTACCGGCATCGGCTGGGGCAGTGCCAAAGTTCTCATCGCCCACGGCTTTCGCGTCTTTGGCAGTGTGCGAAAGACGTCCGATGCGGAACGTCTTGCAGCGGAATTCGGTCCGAACTTTGTACCGCTGATCTTTGACGTGACGGATGAAGCCGCAGTCAAAGCCGCCGCGGATCAGGTGCGCGATGCGGTCGCCGGTGAACGGCTCGCCGGGCTGGTCAACAATGCGGGTATTGCCGTTGCCGGCCCGCTGCTCGAACTGCCGATCGCGGAATTTCGCCGGCAACTCGAAATCAATGTGATCGGTGTCGTCAGCGTGACCAAAGCTTTCGCGCCGCAGATCGGGACTGATCCGCAATTGAAGGGCTCTCCCGGCCGCATCATCAATATCAGTTCGGTCGGGGGTCGCGTCGCCAACCCGTTCATCGCGCCCTACAACGCCTCGAAATTCGCCATCGAAGGCTTGTCCGAGAGTTTGCGGCGCGAACTGTTGCTGTTTGGGATCGACGTCATTGTCATCGGCCCGGGCGCGGTAGCGACGCCGATCTGGAGCAAGGCAGAGCAGGTCGACACCGCTCCCTTCCGCGACACACTTTACGCGCCGGCGCTCGAACGCCTGCGGGTCTATATGCTCAAGCTCGGCGAAAAGGGGTTGCCGCCGGAGAAGGTTGGCGAAGTTGTGTTGGAAGCGCTGACGGCCGCAAAGCCAAAGGTGCGTTACCCCATTACACCGAGCCCGATGCGGGATTGGATCCTGCGCACGTTACCCAAGCGCCGCATCGATCGCCTGATCGGCCAGCGGCTCGGGTTACTGCCGGGCCGCCAATAGATCCGGCCACCTTCTCGCAGCCGACCCAGACGCCGCAATTATCGAACGAGCATCTCAAAATAGTAGTTGACAAGGAAACTAATTGTGCTCATATTAGTTTCCATGGAAACAATTTAAGGTTTCCGCAGCAGCAAACGACAGAGGAGGGTCCCATGGACTCGCATGTGAAAGAGGTCGTCATCGTGGCTACTAGAGGCTCGGACGAGGAGCGCATGACGTTCCCCGAGGTGGTGAAGAGTTTGATGAAGGTCGGCGTCGAGCGTTATCACGCCGATCTGTTGCGCGGCGAGCGCACCTACTATCTGCCAAACGGCGAATCCGAGGTGGTCAAAGGGCATGCCGTCGGGATCGCTCCGGCGCGAGACTTCTCGGCAACCGGCGTCGATGCGGCGGTTAGGGCCATTCAGGCAGGTAAGCTCCAGTATCGGACGTTCTGCGAGCGGATCGCGGAAGCAGGCTGCGTCGGCTACATGGTGTCGTTGGCGGGACAGCGGGCCGTCTACTACGGCCGCAGTGGCGACAGCCACGTCGAATGGTTTCCCGGAGCCAAGCGCGAGAAGGCTGCGTGAAGCTAAAATCCGTCCCGGTCAGTCCGCTCGAAGCGCACCTTGGCTACTGGCTGCGCTTCGTGTCGAACCAGGTCTCGCATTCGTTCAGCGTCAAGCTCGCCGCCCGCGACATCACTGTGGCCGAATGGGTGGTGTTGCGGGAGCTCTACGAATGCAACGACATGGTGCCTAGTGTGTTGGCCGAGAAGATCGGCATGACTCGCGGCGCCATTTCGAAACTGGCCGACCGGCTTTTGGCTAAGGCCCTGATGACGCGGACCACGAGCGACGAGGATCGGCGCTATCAGGCCCTGGCACTGACCCCAAAAGGACGCGCCATCGTGCCGAAGCTCGCCGCGATGGCCGACCAGAACGATGCCGAATTCTTTGGGCATCTCAAAGCCGCCGAGCGGGAAAGCATCAAAGCTGTCATGCGCGAGATCGTCCACCGGTACGGCTTGAAAGCCGTGCCGGTGGAATGAAACCGAAGACTGCGATCAGGCCAGCGATACCAGGCCGGCGCCATGGCGTTCCAGCCGTCCGGCAATTTCAAGCTCGAGCAGCACCATCCGCACCACCGCCGGCGAACTGTTCGACAGTCGCACCAGATCATCGATCGAAACCGGAGCCGGGCCGAGCAAGCCAACAATGCGGGCCCGCTCGTCGGCCGCGGGTTCGGCGTCCTCGCCGCCGGCTTGTTCTGCGCGCCGCTCAGGCTCGCGTACCGGAAGCTCTTTCTCCTGCATGATCGGTTGCAGGACGGAAACGATATCGGATGTCTCGGTCACGGGTGTCACCCCCTGTTTTATGAGACCGTTGGTGCCTTCGGCGCGCGGATCGAGCGGCGAACCGGGCACGGCGAAAACCTCGCGGCCCTGTTCGGCCGCGAACCGGGCGGTGATCAGCGACCCCGACCGTTTGGCTGCCTCGACCACGACTACGCCGAGCGAGAGCCCGGAAATCAGTCGGTTGCGGCGCGGAAAATCCCGCGCGCGTGGTTCCCAGCCGAACGGCATCTCCGTTAGCGCCGCGCCCGCAGGCAGAATGGCGTCGAGCAAGCCTGTATGTTCAGGCGGATAAACCCGATCGTGCCCGCCGGCGAGCACGGCAATCGTCCCGGTAGCGAGACTTGCGCCATGCGCCGCGGCATCGATGCCGCGCGCCAGGCCCGAGACAACGGCGAAGCCGGATTCGCCAAGCTCACGCGCAATCCGCTGGGTGAATTTCAATCCCGCGCCCGAAGCGTTGCGGGAGCCGACGATCGCCACCATGGGGAGCGCGAGGGCTCGCATGTGGCCGCGGATCGCAACTAACGGCGGCGCATCGTCGATCATTTGCAGCCGCGACGGATAGGCGCCTTCGCCCAACGCTACGAAGGCGACGCCAAGCTTTTTGGCAGCGGCGATTTCGCGCTCAGCATCAGCCTGCGCGTAAATCTGCGTGGTCGTGCTGGCGCCGCCGCGGCGGGCGAGCGACGGCAGCGCTTCAAGTGCGGCCCGCGCGCCACCGAAATGATTGACGAGCGCGCGAAATGTCCGGGGCCCAACATTTTGGCTCCGGATGAGTCGCAACCAATCGAGCCGTTGTTCGTCCGTGAGCTGGACGTTCTCACTCCGCTCCCGCACTACGCCCCCAACGCGCCTTCCTTACGCTTATCCACCGCTGCAAGCATACGCCCAAAAGCAGTGTCGAGCAGCAAAAAGCGCGGTATGTTGCTCACGTGGTTACAGTCCCGCCGCGGTGAACAACGGCGCATACACAAGGTGACAAAATGAGAAAGTCCATTTTCGTGATCGCTTGCGCGGTAACGTGTCTGCTGGCGCAGGACGCGCTCGCCGCGGTCAAGTACAAGCGCTTTCCGCACTGTCCTGAAGGCTTGGTCAGCGCCAAGACATGCGAATGCCATGTCGGGACCACGGGCCATTTCCATTATTGTCATGCCGGCCATTATTGCCACTCTGACGGCATGTGCCGGCAATAGTGATTCAGCCGCCGGCGCCTTTTGAACGTGCGCCGATCTTACCTTCGGTGCCGCCGATCAGGCGTGCGATGTTGGCGCGGTGCATGACCCATAACAGCAGCGAGAGCAGCACGAACAGTGCTGCCTCGCGCAAGTTGCCGCGCCACCAGAGAAAGACCGGCGTTGCGGCACTGGCGATAAGCGCGGCGAGCGACGAGTAGCGGGTTAGCGCCGCAACCGCGATCCAGACGACGCAAAAGACAATCGCCGCGGGCCAGGCGAGGCCGATCAGAACGCCAATATAGGTCGCAACCCCCTTGCCGCCGCGAAAGCGGAGCCAGACCGGAAACAGATGGCCGAGAAAGGCGCCGATTGCGGCTGCGATCGCGAACTCGTGCACCAAAAAATGCTCGGTGATCAGGACAGCCGCCGTGCCCTTGAGCATGTCGCCGATCAGCGTCGCGGCGGCCAGACCCTTCCGGCCGGTGCGCAGAACGTTGGTGGCGCCGATGTTGCCCGAGCCAATGGCGCGAAGGTCGGGCCCACCGCCAAGCCGCGTCAGCAGAAGGCCGAATGGTATCGAGCCGCAGAGATAACCAAAGACGAAAGCCGCGACGAAGGAAGGAAGCTCCTGCATGGCGTCAGCGTACTTTTCCGCTCATCCTCTCGAAAGCCGGAATTCACTACGAGTTAGGGGAAGAGGCCGGCTTGCCGCGAACGACGCTAATCAAGAACTAACTCGCGCGGGCCTTTTTCCTGCTCTCGCGGGCATGGAAGCCGGCGGCTTCGGCATCGGCCTCGCTGTCGTACACAATCAGGTGTTTGAGCTTTTCCGCGGGTGACTGCAGCAGCGACCCGAGGCCCGGCGAAAACGTCTTTCGCACCGTGTCGGCGACAACGAAGTGTGCGGCCTCGTCCGCTTTGACGTCGGTCTCGCAGTAGAGGCATCGAAGCTTGCAGCGTTGTGCCGAGTGCTCCTCGACGACGTAGAATTTGTTGGCAGCGTATTGTCGTTCGGCCGGATCGGCAGTGATACAGTTTTTGTTGCTGCAATGAACGCCGGTGCCGATCGGCTGCATATAGACCGGGTGATCCGGCTCGGCGAAACCGCCGGCGAAGGTGTGCAGCGATTTGTTCCTGTGGACGCGCAGGAGGAGTGAAATCAGCGCCATGCGGACCGGAACGCCGTAGGCGGCCTGCCGGAAGTAGATGGCGCGGCGGTCGCTATCGAGCGCGGCGTCAAGTTCGTTGACGCGCGGCAGCGGATGCATGACGCTCGCCTGCGAGTATTTGGCCTCACCTAAAAACTTGGCGTCGATTTTCGGATACGGCCGGTCCTTGTCGCTCCAGCGTTCCTTCTGAAAGCGGGTCACGTAGACGGCGTCGATCTTCTGTCTCAGTACCAGGCCGTAGTCGATTTCCGGCTCCGCATAGAGCGACAGCTGGTGCGGCTGATCAGCGGTGACGTAGAGGGCATCGATGGCCTCGCCACCGGGCTGGCCCGGAGCCTTCGAAATCATCCGGCAGTGAAATTCCTCGCGCAAACGGCGATCGACGTGTGCCGGCAATTCCATTCCGGGGGCGGGGAGGGGATCTATGGTGGCGCCGAACCGCGCCAGCGCATAGACGAACGAATGGATGGTGCGGCTGCCTTTGAGGTCGCCTGAAATCGCGACCTTCATGTTCTTTAGGCCCTTGTTTTTGGACCGCAGGGTGAAGAGATCGCACAGGGTTTGCGTCGGGTGCTCGTGGCTACCGTCGCCGCCGTTGATCACCGGAATTTGCGAATATTCGGCGGCAAGCCGGGCGGCGCCGTCGCGCGGGTGGCGGATGACGATGATGTCGGCGTAGTTGCTGGTGACGCGGATGGTGTCGGCGAGGCTTTCACCCTTGGCCGCCGAGCTCACCGCCGGATCTGCGCTGGTGATGTTGGCGCCGCCAAGCCGCAGCATCGCGCTCTCGAATGACAGCCGCGTGCGGGTCGAAGGCTCGTAGAACAGGCTCGCCAGAATGAACTTCGACGCAATGCTGGTGCCGCGTCCGATCCGATAGGAAATATTGTCGTCGGCGAGTTCCTTCAAAAACCCCTGCGCAACCTGAAAGACGGTCTCGATCTCCTTATTGGTGAGATCGTTGATGGAAACGATGTGGCGCGTCTGCGGCTGGGGTTTCGTCATCAAAGCGGTGCTATAGGCCCAATTCGAGCAGCGCGGCAAGCCCGGTCAAGCCCATCGCGACAGCGATGCACCGAAAACGTGGTAAGATTAGCACCCCCAGAGGGCGAACCGCCATGACCACGATTGCTCGCTTCGACACCAATGAGGTTTTTAACCAGTCACCGCCTTACGAAAACATCGACCTGTTTTCGAGTGATCGGCCGCTGATCGAGGCGGTCAAGGCCAATGGCGCGGGCGATCAGGCCGGGTCGCTATCGGCGTTCGGCCGGCAGTGGGGCACGGCGGAGATGTTTTCGCTGGCGCGCCGCGCCAACGAGAATCCGCCGAAGCTCCACACCTTCGACCCCAAGGGCTTCCGGCGCGACGTCGTTGAGTTTTATCCGGCCTATCACGATCTAATGCGCGCCAGCATCGCCGGCGGTCTCCATGCCTCGACCTGGACGGCCTCCGGGACCCGCGCCGCACCGCCGGCGGAAGTGGCCCGGTCGGCGCGCTACTACATGACCGCGCAAATCGAGAGCGGTCACCTCTGTCCGATCACCATGACCCGCGCGGCGCTGGCGGCACTTGCCGCCGCGCCGTCTCTACTGGCGCAGGTCGCGCCCAAGGTCGTCACCACCAGCTACGACGGGACCTTCAAGCCATGGTGGGAAAAGCCGGGCATGACACTTGGCATGGGCATGACGGAAAAACAGGGCGGCACTGACGTGCGGGCGAACTCAACGACCGCGACGCCGATGCTGGATTCCTACTCCATCACCGGCCACAAGTGGTTTCTCTCGGCGCCGATGTGCGACGCCTTTCTGGTGCTGGCGCAGGCGCCGGGCGGGCTCACCTGTTTCTTCGTGCCGCGGTTTCGTCCTGACGGCGCGGTCAATGCGCTGCGGCTTCAGCGCCTCAAGGACAAGCTCGGTAATCGTTCCAACGCGTCGAGCGAAGTCGAATTCGCCGATGCTTATGCGCTGCGCGTCGGAGACGAGGGTGGGGGCGTGCGCACCATCATCCAGATGGTGCAGCTCACCCGGCTCGATTGCGCCCTTGCTTCGGCTGGCTTCATGCGCATGGCGCTGGCACAGGCCGTGCACCATTGCCGTTATCGCTCCGTATTCCAGAAGCATCTGTACGATCAGCCGATGATGCGGGCGGTTCTGGCCGATCTCGCGCTCGAGGTGGAAGGCGCCGTCGCTCTGGTAATGCGGCTGTCGCGGGCATTCGATGGCACCGCCACGGAGCCGCGTGAGGCGGCCTATGCCCGGCTGGTCACGCCGGCGGCGAAATATTGGATCTGCAAGACCGCGCCAGGCTTCATTTACGAAGCCATGGAGTGCCTTGGCGGCAACGGTTACGTCGAGGAGAGCGTACTGCCTCGGCTCTATCGCGAGGCGCCGGTCAATGCGATCTGGGAAGGATCGGGCAATGTGATGTGCCTCGATGTCTTGCGCGCGCTCAAACGTGACCGGGAGGCTGCGGATTTGTTCGATGAGATGGCGCGCGAAGCTGCGGCAATAACCGGAGAGAAAGTGCAGCTGCTCGAAGCCAGCAACGAGTTTGAAAGCGAAGCCGCCGCGCGCGTTACGGTCGGCAGGCTTGCAATACTGGCGAGCGCCGCCGCACTTCAGGCCAGCGCGCCGGCCGCGGTAGCCGAGGCGTTCCTGCGCACGCGGCTGTCGAACCCACACAGCGCCCTTTATGGAGCGAGCGGTATCGACGCGCAGACGGCTAATCTCGTCCTGCAGCGCGCGCTGCCGCAAGAGTGATTGCATGGTTCAGCGCGCCAGCCGGTCGAGCGCGCCTTGCAGAATGTAAGCGGCGGCGTGTTGGTCGATCACCGCCTTGCGTTTGCTGCGACTGGCGTCGGCCTCGATCAGCGCCCGTTCGACCGCGGCAGTCGATAGCCGCTCGTCCCAGAGTGCGATCGGAAGCGCTGTGAGCTTGGCCAAATTACGGGCGAACGCGCGCGTCGATTGCGCGCGCGGCCCTTCGGTGCCGTCCATGTTGATGGGAAGCCCGAGCACAAAGCCCGTGGCACGCCGCTCAGCGGCAAGTGCAAAGATGCGCTCGGCGTCAAGATTGAAGCGTTTGCGCGGGATAGTCTCGACCGGTGCGGCGAGGCGCCGGTCGGGATCGCTCGCCGCGACGCCGATGGTTTTGGTGCCGAGATCAAGACCGATTAGGGCGCCGCGCGTCGGCAAAAGCGAAGCCGCTTCCATCAGCGTTAGAACGGGCATGGCGCCTCGTTAGCATGCGCCCGTGGAGCCGGCCAACGTCGCCTTTCGCTTAGGATTGTGCCTGACTATTGTTGAACCGCCAGCTCAGCCGATCAGCACAAATTCGCTTGCTACCAAGGAGACAACCCATGGCATTCACGGTCATCAGCAACAGTTTCAAGGACGGCGACTACCTGCCGAGAGATTTTATCTTGTCGGCCGACTTTGGCTTTGGCTGCGCCGGTGACAACAAGTCGCCGCACTTACGTTGGTCGGGCGCTCCCGACGACACGAAAAGCTTCGCCGTAACGTGCTACGACCCTGATGCACCCACCGGCTCTGGCTTTTGGCACTGGCTTGTGGTCAACATCCCCGCGAATGTGCGCGAGGTTGCCGAGGGCGCGGGCAGTGCGAACGGCAGGCTACCTGCCGGCGCGTTGCAGACGCGGACCGACTTCGGCGCACCTGGCTATGGTGGCCCCTGTCCACCGCCGGGCGACCATCCGCACCGCTATCTTTTCACTGTGTTTGCCGTAAAGGCCGACACGCTCGACGTTAAGGCCGATACATCGGCAGCGGTCGTCGGCTTCAATCTGCATTTCAATACACTGGCGCGGGCGGAAATCATGGGGCTGTTTAAAAGGTGAGGATGCGCAAGGGGAAAGACCGGGAGTGGGCTCATCATTGTACCTCTAAAAAAGAACGCCCGCCGAAAGGGCGGGCGTTGCTTAAAGACAGCCGCGTCGCCGGTTCAGCGATGCGCGTTATCGGTCGCGATGCGGTCGATATCGGATCGAGTGATGCCGATGTCCGCGAGTTCGCGGTCGCTCAGATGCGAAAGCTCCCGCCTGACTTCGCCATAGCGTTTCCACTCGTTGAAGAGGCGGGCAAGGGATGCAAACATTTTTCCAATCCTTTCCCCGGCGGTTCTCCGGCGATCGCCGGAATCATGGGTCCAGATATAGGTGGACGAGTGCAGCGCACCATAGATTTTGCTGCAGTGCAGCTAAGACCTACGTGCATGCCAGACCATTGAAGCTTAAGAGATATTTAACACTGCGTGCCTCGCTGGACGGGGAGGGCCGGGAAAGTTCGGGCGCCCTTATTGGCGGCGCACAAGCCAGTATTCCGCCATGCTGCGACCGTTTCGGCGCCGCACTCCGGGACGCATAGTGGGGGTGGTGTTTGCGTTATCGGGGTCGTGTCATGGGGACTACTCAGGATCATCGAAGGTGCGCGGAAGAATGTGTGGCGATGGCGCGGGCGGCCGACGACGATAACGGCAAGGTTCTGTGGCTGACGCTGGCGTTGTCGTGGGTCCGGCTTGCCGAGCATGTCGCGCGGACAACGGATGCGGTGGAACGATCCGATGCCGATGGGGACAACAACGGCGCCGTTCGCTCGCTGGATCAGGCGTAACGCGGCGCGCCGAAGTTTAAGTCCTGACGATTATGGCGCCGCGGATGGTGCACTTGCGCGCGGCTAGGCCGCGGGGATAAACCCTTGCCGCAGGGCGGTTAGCTCAGTTGGTAGAGCGTCTGCTTTACACGCAGGATGTCGGCGGTTCGAGTCCGTCACCGCCCACCAATGATTTCAATAGCTTAAGTCGTAACGCGCTGAGAAGCGGGTTTTACAATCGGGATAACGCTCAAGGGTAACAGCGAACCAAAAGAGTCGGGTTCTTGCGGCTGATCCCGCTGCTCGCACCACATAGAAGCGCCGGTCAATCCTCTGCCTCATCGCTCGCGTAAGGAGCGATCGACGCAAAAGGCACTCCTGCTTTGCAGCTTCGCTATGGCTGGTATTCTTCGCTACGGCTATTGCAGCAACATTACTGTCTCAATGAGCGAGGAGACCCAAGCCTATGAGACGTCTTCGTGCCGCCGTCGTCGGAGGTGGAATTGGCGGCCTGTCGGCTGCCAACGCGCTCGCCCACCGCGGCCTTGACGTTACCGTATTCGAGCAGGCCGCCGTGCTGGGCGAAGTCGGAGCCGGCGTCTTTATATATCCGAACGCTCTGCGGCAGCTCGAGCGTATGGGACTGAAGGAGCCGCTCGCCGCGGTAGGCGCAAAGGTCGGCGCCGGCTCGGAATATTACCGGATGGATGGATCGGTGGTCGGCCAAATTCTCACCACCGACTCGAGCGGGTGGAACGGCCTTTATGGAATGCATCGGGCCGATCTGCTCGGGGTGCTGGCGAAAGTCATTCCTCCCTCGGCGATACGCACCAGTCATCGCTGCGTCGGCTTCGACCAGAATGACCGCGTTGCGCAGCTGAGGTTCGCGAACGGCGAAATCATCGAGACCGACGTGGTCGTCGCGGCCGACGGCATTCAATCGACGTTGCAGAAGTATGTCGTAGCGCCATCGGTGCCGGAGTATTCCGGCTCGCGCGCCTATCGGGGCTTGATTGCCAGCGAGAAGCTGCCGGGGTGGCGGAAAGAGGCGCATCAGGTCTGGATGGGCGACGGCAAGCACTTCATGGTCTTTCCGGTCCGCAGCGGCCGGCTGCTCAACTATGTCGGCTTCGTCCCGACCGAAGACCAGACGATTGAATCATGGTCCGCGATCGGCGATCGCGACGAGCTTGCGGCGTCCTTCGCAGGATGGGATCCGCGGGTGGTGGGACTGCTCGAGAAGGTCGAAAGCTGCTTCTGGTGGGGCTTATACGACCGCACGCCATTGGCTTCATGGACCAAGGGCCGTATCGCCCTTTTGGGCGACGCCGCCCATGCGATGCTTCCGCATGTGGGGCAGGGTGCCAACCAGGCGATCGAAGACGGCGTTGCCTTGGCGGTGTTCCTCGATGGCCAGGATTCCTCCGGCGTGGCCGATGCGCTGCGGCGCTACGAAAGCTTTCGCCGTGAGCGCACCGGCATCGTCCAGGCCGAAGCGCGGCGGAACGGTCTTCGGTACGATTCAAGATACCCAAGCCTGGAACAGCGCGACCGGGAGGTCGCCAACGCAGCGGTGTTCCGCAAATGGCTCTACGACTATGACGTCGAGCGGGCAGCTTTGGCTTATCTGGACGAAAGCCGGACGTCCGAGCCCGCTTGACCGGGAGATGCGAAGTTGCCGCCAAGGTCGCCGCGACCTGACGATATCAATTCCAGATGCGGCGGCTCGCGATTCGCGCGCCCTCGACCATTGCTGCCAGTTTGGCCCAGACGATTGACGGATGCATTTCGTGCGATGCGGCAAATGATGCAAAGCCGCAGTCGGCGCCGGCGATCACATTTTCAGCGCCGACCACTTTCGCGAAGCGGACGAGCCTCTCAGCCACCAGGTCGGGATGCTCTACAAGCACAGTGGTGTGAGAAATCACTCCGGGAATGAGAATTTTTTCGCGCGGCAGCTTGACGGTCTCCCACAGCGCCCACTCGTGCTCGTGCCGCGGATTGCCGAACTCGAAGGAATAGGCGCCGGCCTTCACCCGCAACATGATGTCGATGAGGTCTTTGAGCTCCATGTCGGTGGTGCGTGGGCCCATATTGATGCTGTAGCAGGTGTGGAAGCGGATCTTGTCCTCGGGAAGATTGCGCAGGGCGTGGTTCAACACGTCGACCCGCACGTTAGCCCACTTGCGGATGTCCTCGACGCTCTCGGTCGTCATGGTGTAGCGCGTGGCCATGGCCGGATCGTCGATCTGTAACAAAAAGCCCGCCGCGACGATGGCCTCGTATTCCTCGCGCATCGCCTCCGCGATTGCCTCCAGATATTCGTCGTGGTTCTGGTAGAATTCGTTGCGCTGCCAACGCTCGACGTTGGACGGCGAGATGGAGGGCACGAACGCCTCGGCAACATCGGTACGGTCCGCCGCCGCCTTGAATACCGCCAATTGCTGATCGAGAAGGGACCGTCCCGCATAGCGCAGCGGCCCGACGCAGATCATCTGGCGCGCCCGCCCCGGCGCGCCGCTGGCGTGCGCCTCAACCTCGGCATAGAATTCCGGAAAAGCCTGGCCTTCGCGGGTGTTCTTCCAAAGATTGCCGCGCGGCTCGCCCGCGACAATCCCGCTCAGCCGCTCATTCACATAGGTGACGAAACTGACCTTGCCCTGCTCGCCATCGTTGATGACGTCGATGCCGAGCGCGGCCTGCTTTTCGACCACTTCTTCCACGGCGCGTGCCGCGCGCGCCGAAAATGCGGCGGCATCGATCGTGCCGCCGTCTTCCCGTTTGATCATCATTGCCAGAAGATCATCGGGGCGCGGTAAGCTGCCGACATGCGTGGTCAGAAATCTGTTTTCACTACGATGCACTGCGTGATCTCCTCGCTACTGGTTGTTTTCGTGCGCGTCCGGTCGGCTTATTCCCGCCAGCCGCGGATGTGCCGGCGCGGCGCCGCCTGGCGCGCTTCTTGCCGCACATACTATCCAGAACCAGTGTGCGCCAATGCTCGATCAGCTTGTCGTTCATCGCCCCGCTCGTGCCCCAGAGCCGGCTGATCGCCATGCCGCGCATCAGGTTATGCGTCAGCGCCATGAGCACGAAGGCCTGATCCTTGGAAACGCCCGCTTCCTCGAATACGGATACCCAGACCGCGTCGAGTTCTTCGCGCGTCTTGTTGATCAGCTGTTTGTAATCTTTCGACAACGCCATATCGGTCCGCGCGGCGACAAGAAGGTCAATGGTCGCGATATAGGAGGGAGCAAGGAAGAAGCGCCGGGACTGATCCAGGAAGTAGTTCATCACATCGGATGAGCGCCGTGCGTCAGCCGCCATCGATCTGGCGGTCTTGATAGCAATCGACATCGCATGGCGGCAGGCCGAGAGAACAAGATCGCTCTTGGTGCGAAAGTAGTGGTTCTGCGCGCCGCGCGACACGCGGGCGCGTTCGGCCACGTCGGCTGTCGTGAAGTTCGCGTAGCCGCGTTCGAACAGAAGCTCGATCGCGGCGTCGAGCACCACTTCCTGCGTCCGCCGCCGCCGTTCCTGCTGGCTGCGCCTGACCAAGGTCACTCGATCATCCATCGTCCCACCGTGATCCCACCCTGCGTGATGCGGCAAAATATCATAACCGGCTTTCGTCATAAATAATCAGCCGCGCCGGTTTTTTATTGACTAAAGCCCGCCCGTGGCATCTGTTAGGGGAACGTTGAGCAGCTTTCGAAAGAAAGCAGAGACATAAGGTTTTCAGGGAGTCGCGCCCGGCCATGGCTGTGTCGCGGGAGATGGCGTATCGGGGCGAACGGTTCTGCGTGCAGTCGCGCGGTTCCGGGCCGCCCATCGTGTTGCTGCGCGGCTTCGATGTCGCCTTTCGCAACGACAGCTTCCTGGACGAACTCTCGCATCGGTATGAAGTGATCGTGCCGGATCATCCCGGGTTCGGCGGTTCGAACTCGCCCAACTGGCTCAAGGGGATGGCGGATACCGCCTATTTCTATCTCGATATGCTCGCCACCCTTGGCGACAATCGGCCCGTACATCTCATCGGCGCATCGCTCGGCGGCTGGCTTGCGGCCGAAATTGCGATCCGCGACGCGGCAAATATCCGCAGTCTGATCCTGATCGGGCCGGCGGGCGTCCGCAAAGAAAATACTGCTATTGGCGATCCGTTCATCCGTTCGCCGGAACAGAGCGCCATCGCGATGTTCGGGAACGGGTCGCTTGCCCAAAAACTGCGACGTCCGGTCGAAACTGATGACGAGATCGATCTTCATCTGAAAAACAGCATCGGGCTGGCGCGGCTTGGCTGGCAACCGCGGTTGGCCAGCCCGGAATTGCAGCGCTGGCTCCACCGCATACGGGTTCCGACCTGTCTGATCTGGGGCTCCGCCGACAGGATCATGCCGCTTGAGCACTCCAAAGCCTGGCTTGACACGCTTGCCGACGCGCGATTGTCCGTCATCGAGGGCGCCGGCCATCTTCCGCACATCGAGGCGCCGCAAAAGACCGCCGCGGCAGTGGCGTCGTTCATTCAAGAATGTCAGTGATGAAGTTCTTTGCCTTTCACCTGATGCCGTATCGCTACCTCGATTTCGAGGCCGCGAGTCAGTACGAATCGTATTGGATAGATTTCCCAAATACGTTCTACGACACCAAGCGCGGGGCGCCGCTTTATCGCGAATATATCGAGCAGCTGATCGATGCCGGCGAACGCGGCTTCGACGGCATTTGCGTCAACGAGCATCATCAGACCGCTTACGGGATGATGCCGGCGCCCAATCTCATCGCGTCCATTCTGATTGACCGCACCCGCGACAGCGACGTGAAAGTGGCGATCCTCGGCCGCGCCCTGCCGCTGGTGAATAATCCGCTGAATATTGCCGAAGAATACGCGATGCTCGACAATATTTCGAATGGCCGGATCATCGCCGGCTTTGTGCGCGGCATCGGCGCCGAATACCATTCCACCGGCATCAATCCGGTCTATTCGCACGAGCGGTTTCGCGAGGCCCACGATCTGATCGTGAAGGCGTGGACCGAGCCGGGCCCGATCGACTATCAGGGCGAGCACTACACCTTCAGGTACGCCAATCCTTGGCCGCGTCCGTATCAGAAGCCGCACCCGCCAATCTGGATTCCATCGCAGGGTTCCGCCGAGACAATTTCCTGGGCGGCCGATCCTTCGCGCAAATATCCGTTTATCGTCACCTTCAGTCCGGTCGAATCGGTGTTGCGTTATCAAACCATGTATCGCGAGCAGGCGCGTCGGTTCGGCTACGAAGCCGATGGCGGTCAGCTCGGCTGGGCGGCGCCGATTTACGTCGCCGAGACCGACGACATCGCGCGCCGTGAATCGGAAGTACACGTCGAGGCGTTGTTCAACCACTTCCTCCACATTCCTCCCGAGCTGCTGTTCCCGCCCGGTTACACATCGGTGAATTCGCTGAAGGCGATCATGAAAAACCGACGTGGGACAGGCTTTGAGCGCCAGACTTTCGATCAACTCGTGGCGGGGGGCATGTTCATTGTCGGCAGCCCGGCGACCGTTCGCGAGAAGATCGAAGCCGCGCATGCCCGCACCGGGTTCGAGAACCTGGTCTGCATGATCCAGTTCGGCACGCTGCCGGATCCGTTGGTGCGCAAGAACGTCCAAATGCTGACGGAGGAAGTCTTGCCGAAGCTGCGTCAGACCTCGATGGCGGCGTAGGCGCGGCCCGCCGGCAGAAACCGGATACTCGAAACCGGCAGGGAGCAAACAGGCGAGTAAGGAGTGACAATGCTGCAAAATCGGACGGCCGTAGTAACCGGTGCTGCGGGCGGCATAGGATCGGCGCTGACGGCCCACCTGTTATCGGAAGGCGCGGCCGTGATCGCGGTCGACTTGGGCGCGAAGGCGCTTGAGAAACTAGGCCAAAGCGACCTCGACAACGCGCGGCTCATCACCATTGCCGGCAACATCACGGACGAGGGCGAATGCGCCCGCATTGCCGATCAAGTCGCCAAGGGCTTCGATCATGTCGACATCCTGGTGAATTGCGCCGGCCTGTTCCCGCCGTGCGCCTTCGAAAAGATGAGCTTTGCCGAGTGGCGGCGCATCATGGCCGTGAACCTCGACGGCGTATTTTTGATGACCAGCGCCATTCTGCCGTTGATGAAAAACAACGGCTACGGGCGCATCATCAACATCGGGTCGAGCAGCTATTTCCAGGGCACGGCGAATTACGTTCACTACGTCGCTGCGAAGGCTGGCGTCATCGGCTTTACGCGCTCGCTCGCCCGCGAGGTCGGCCAATACGGCATAACAGCCAACGTGGTGGCGCCCGGCCTCACCTCCACCCAGTTTGTACTCGACAGCACCTCGGAGGCGTTTCTCGAAAACCGTCGTGTCCAGCGGTCGATCCAGCGGCATCAATACCCGAAGGACGTCGTAGGAACCATTCTGTTTCTGTGCTCGGCCGCGTCCGACTTTGTTACCGGACAGACGATCGTCGTCGACGGCGGGGCGGTGTTCAATTAGAGCGCGCGTCTCGAGGCGGATGGTCAATGGGTCTTCTCGAAAAGCTCTTCGGACTGAGCGGCAAGACCGGGCTCGTGACGGGGGCGGGAAGCGGACTCGGCCGTGTCATTGCCGAAGGCTTTGCGGAAGTCGGCGCGCACGTGATTTGCGCCGATATTGAGCAATCGCGCGTCGACGAGGTCGTCAAGAGCATTGGCGCGGCGGGCGGAAAAGCAAGCGCGCTTCAACTCGATGTCGCGGACGAGGCGTCGGTTGATGCCGGATTCAACGCGCTTCCGCAAAAGCACCTCGACGTTCTGGTCAACTTCGCCGGCGTTGCGTCAGCGCCTGCCCGCACTCATGAACTGAGTATCGAGGAATGGCACCGGCTGATTTCGATCAATCTGACCGGGACCTTCCTGACGACCAGGGCCGCTTTGCCGAGAATGCTGGAGCGGGGCGGTTCGATCATCAACGTGTCGTCGGTCATCGGCATGGGCGGTTATTATCCGGATTTCCCCTCCACAGGGCTTCACTACGCCGCATCGAAGGCCGGCGTTGTCGGGCTGACGCGGCAGCTTGCGGCAGAGTACGCCGCCCGAAAAATTCGTGCCAACGTGATCGCGCCGGGATGGCACTTCGGAACGCGGCTTGGCGATTTCCGCCGTCAACAATCGACGGAGGAGGAGCAGCAACGCTTCATGTCCGAGATCATGCAAAGGATTCCCATGAAGCGGACGGGCGAGCCTTCGGAGATTCTCGGCTTAGCACTTTATCTCGCCGCGCC
Source organism: uncultured Alphaproteobacteria bacterium (assembly GCA_963844545.1). Classification (GTDB taxonomy): domain Bacteria; phylum Pseudomonadota; class Alphaproteobacteria; order Rhizobiales; family Xanthobacteraceae; genus BOG-931. The sequence continues at coordinate 260,821 of CAWJOX010000011.1, forward strand.
GGCGTCGGCTTATCTGACCGGTCAACTGATCGCGCAGGACGGCGGTTGGACCGCGTGTTAGCCAACGAACATCGGAACGAAAGTCACAATCAACGACAAGCAGATGTGGAGGGAAACGATGAAGACATTGTCTTGGAAGATTCCGGTGGCGGCGCTGGTTGTCGTCACAGCGTGGGCATCGGCGGCAACAGCCGAAGAAGTGAAAGTCGGCATCATCGCCTCGATTTCCGGCCCCTTCAGCATATGGGGTAAGGAATACAAGGACGGTATCGACCTGTTCATGGACAAAGTCGGCGGCAAAGCCGGCAATAACTCCATGACCATCATTTATCGCGATGTCGGCGGGCAAAATCCGCCGCGCTCGCGGCAGTTGGCGCAAGAACTGGTGTTGCGCGACAAAGTCGCTGTTCTTGGCGGCCACGAATTGACGCCCAACGTTCTTGCCGTAACCGACGTCATCAACCAGGCGAAAATTCCGTTCGTCATCTTCAATACCGGCACCGCAATCGTCACCGACAAGTCGCCGTTTTTCGTCCGGCCGACGTTTACGAACTGGACCACCTTCTACACGGTGGGGCGATATGCCGGCATGCGGGGCATGAAGAAGTGCGTAACGGTCGTGGCGGACTACGCACCGGGCAAGGACGCGGCGGTCGCCTCGGCCGAAGGCCTCAAGCGCGAAGGCGGCGAGGCCATTGCCAACATCAAAGTCCCGCTCGATGCGACGGATTTCTCGTCCTATCTGCAGCGCGTCAAGGATGCTTCGCCGCAATGCGCGATCGTGTTCATGCCGCAGGGGCCGATGTCGGTCGCGTTCGTGAAAGCCTACATCGACCGCGGGCTCTTGAAAGACGGCATCAAATTCTTCGGCCAATCGGAAACCGATGAGACCGATCTGCCGGCGATCGGCGACGGTGCCATCGGCATGATTACTTCGATGCCGTACACGCCGTCGCTCGACAATTCCGAGAACAAGGCGTTCCTCGCCGCGTTCACCAAGAAATTCGGCGCTGGTCACAGTCCGCCGACCAACATCACGCTTGCGGCCTATGACGGCATGCAGGTGATCCAAAAAATGGCGGAAGTGGTCAATGGGGCGGCCGATGGTCAAAAAGAAGTTGACGCCGTGAAAGGCATGAAATGGCTGAGCCCCCGCGGCCCGGTTTCGATCGACCCCGCGACGCGCGAAATGGTCCAGAACGTCTATATCCGCGAGGTCGTGAAGGAGAACGGAGTGCTCTACAACAAGGTCATCTACACGTTTGAGAATCAAAAAGAGCCTTGGCACGAGACGCAGAAGAAATAACGCGCGGGGCGAAGATGGAGTTTGGAATTTTTGATCACGTCGATCGCAGCGACGAGCCGCTGGCGGACTATTACGAGTCGCGCCTGAAGCTGGTAGAGAGCTACGACCGCTGCGGCTTCTATTGCTATCATGTCGCCGAGCACCATTCGACGCCACTGTCGGTCGCGTCATCGCCGAGCGTCTATCTGTCGGCGGTGGCGCAGCGGACGCGCCGTCTGCGCTTCGGCCCGCTGGTCTATCTGTTGCCGTTCTATCATCCGCTACGGCTGATCGAGGAAGTCTGCTTCCTCGATCAAATCAGCCGCGGCCGCATGCAGGTCGGCGTCGGCAGGGGCATCTCGCCGTTCGAGACGCGCTATTTCGGCATTGATCCGGATTCGAGCCGGCAGCATTTCGACGAGATTCTCGAGATTCTACTTAAGGGGCTGACGCAGAAGACATTGTCGCACGACGGCCGGTTGTTTCAGTTCTCGGATGTCCCGCTTGAAACGGAGCCTTACCAGAAGCCGCATCCGCCACTCTGGATGGGCGTCAATTCAGCCGGCAGTGCGGATGCCGCGGCAAAGCGCGGCGTGAATATCGTCAGCCTGCAGCAGCTCGACGCAATGCGGCCGGTCGCCGATGCGTATTGGAACGCGGCGGGTCCGGATGGCGTCGGTAAGCGCAAGGTGGGTATCAGCTTCTTCATCGTGACCGCCGAAAGCGGAAGCGCTGCGGCGGACGAGGCTGAACGGGCCTATAGCGCGTGGCTCAAGAGCTTCAATCACCTCTACGCCCTTCACGGCCGCGGGCCGATGTTGGGCGCCCAGCCGGGGAGTTTCGCGGACGCCGAGAGGCTGGGCCGCGCAGTAGCCGGCACGCCGGCCCGCGTGGCCGAATTTCTCTGCAGTGCCGTCGAAAAATCAGGCGTGAACTATATCGTCGGGCAATTCGCGTTCGGAAAAATGACTCCGGACTTCGCGATGCGATCGGTCACGCTGTTCGCAGATCGGGTGATGCCGTCTGTCCGCCGCTTTAGCGAACGTCACGTCGCCGCGGTCGCTGGAGCATAGCGAAGGACCGGCATGCACAAATTGAATATACCCAAGGACGTGATTGATCGTGTCATCCGCCATCGCGGCTGCGAACACGTCTATGACAAGTTCGACCCAACGAGAACGGCGCTCCTCGTCGTCGATATGCAGAACGCCTTTATGATGCCGGGCGTAGCGCATCAATTGTGCGCCGAGGCGGTCAATATCGTGCCGAACATAAACCGGCTGGCGGAGGCGCTCCGTCGCGCCGGCGGTACGGTGGTATGGGTCATCACTACGTTCGGGAATGCTTCGCTCGAAAACTGGCCGGTATTGCACGAAATGGCCGGCCCGGACCGCACCGAGACGCGCATAGCCGCGCTTGCCGAAGGGAGCATCGGTCATCAGCTATGGGCGGGTCTCGCCGTCCAGCCGAACGATTTGACTGTCGTCAAGACCAAATACAGCGCCTTCACACCGGGCTCGTCACCGCTTGAAGCGACACTTCGGCAGCGCGGAATCGACGCGGTTCTCGTCGCCGGGACCGTGACCGGCGTGTGCTGCGACAGTACCGCCCGCGACGCGATGATGTTGAACTTCCGCTCCGTCATGGTGACCGACGCCAATGCCGCGATGACGGATGAAGATCATAACGCATCCTTGAAGGCGTTCTACCTGTCATTCGGCGATATTCTTTCAACCGATCACATCGTCTCGTACCTGCAGACGCAACAGCCAACGCGTTCGCTCGCCGGCCAGGCCCCAAGACCGGGAGATCACCCGTGAATCCCTCGAGCCTTCATGTCGATCACGTCGGCAGCCTTCTTCGTCCAGCCGCGCTCAGGGAAAAGCGCCTGAGCTTGCTGGGAGTGCACGACGCCGACCACAATCTCGGTGCACATGCGAACGCCGAACTGACGAAGATCGAGGACGGCTACATCCGTGAAGTCGTCAAGCTTCAAGAACAGTGGGGCCTTCTCGGTGGTCACCGATGGCGACTTTCGCCGCCGGAGTTGGTGGACCGATTTCCTGCTCAGCTTTACCGGTCTGTCAATTTCCTACGACGGCAAGACGCCGATCACGCTGATCAATGCCGCCGGCGAGAAGCGGCCGATTGCCGGCATCAAGGTCGAGGACAAGATCAGGCCGCGAGACAGCGGTTTGGCCGCATCGTTCAAATTCCTGAAATCGATCGCTGACCGGACCGCAAAAGTGACGATCCCGGGGCCGCCGATCGTTCATTTCCTGCGCGACGCCAATTTTGTGCCATCGGTCTATCCGGATACTGATGCGTTTTGGCACGATCTGATCACCGCCTACCGCTTCGAGATCAAGAAACTGGCAGACGCCGGCTGCCGTTACCTTCAGATCGACGAATGCATGCTGCCTTATCTGTGCGACCCGCGGCATCGGGAAATGTCGAAATCACGCGGCGACGATCCTGACCGGCTGATCGGAACCTATACCTGGGCGATCAATGAAATCGTCGCTGACAAGCCCAAGGACATGATAGTTGCCGTGCATATGTGCCGCGGAAACATGAACGCGTTCTGGGGCGGCGACGGCGGCTACGAGCCGGTGGCGGAAGCTTCTTTCAACATGCCGAACATCGACGTTTTTTTGCTCGAATACGATACGCCGCGCGCCGGCGACTTCGCGCCGCTGCGGCACGCGCCGAAAGACAAGAAAATGCTTCTGGGGATCGTCTCTACCAAGGATCCGAAGCTCGAAAGCCGGGACGCGCTCAAGCGCCGCATCGACGATGCCGCAAAGCACATCGGCATCTGGCCAGCTCGGCATTTGCCCGCAATGCGGGTTCTCGACCAACGTATTCGGTACCGAATTCAACGTGGACAACGAACGCCGCAAGATTGAACTCATGGTCGGCGTGGCGGACGAAGTGTGGGGCGCCTGAGGGTAACCGCAGGCCCGGGAGTCGGAGAGGCGACGTGAGCCGTGAAGCTTCTTTCAACAATCACCGCCTTGTTCGTCGACGGCATTTCCTACGGGATGGTGCTGTTTCTCATATCCGTTGGCCTCACCGTCACATTGGGCGTCATGCGGGTGGCCAACCTTGCGCATTGCGGCTTCGCCATGATTGGCGGCTACGCCGCCTATGCGCTGATGGGCAGCGTGGGCTTAAGCTTCATGGTGGCGCTGCCGGCCGCAACCCTACTCGTCGTCGCGCTCGGATTCGTTCTGGAACGCACGTTATATCGTTGGGTCTATAACACCACGCAACTCGGGCAGATCCTGATGACCATCGGCCTGACGCTGGTCATGGTGGCGAGCGTCAATCTGGCCTTCGGTTCTTCTACTTACTCGCTGACAGTCCCGGGCTGGCTGCAAGGCACCTGGCAGGAATCGTCGTTCACATTGTCGCGTTATCGCGCATTCATCATCGTGCTCGGCCTCTGCATCGGGGGATGTCTTTGGGCCATACTGAAATTCACGGTGTTCGGCGCGAAGCTGCGCGCCGCAGTGGACAATCCGCGGATGGCGCGCTCCGTCGGCGTGAATGTGCCGAAGATTTTCGCCGTCACTTTCGCGGCCGGCTGCGGCCTTGCTGCGCTGGGAGGCGTCGTCGGTACGCCGCTCCTGCCGCTGGAACCTTATTACGCCTTGCGCTTGTTGGTGCCGGTCTTGATGGTGGTTGCCGTCGGCGGCCTGGGAAGTCCGATTGGTTCGCTAGGCGCAGGCTTGCTGCTTGGCATCATTGATACGTTTGGCCGCTACTACATCCCCGCCGGCGGCGCTTTCGTCATCTATTTCACAGTCGTGATTGCACTGCTATTGCGGCCCCAAGGCTTATTCGCGAGGGCTTGAGATGTCGCAGGACGCCTCGCCGCCGCCGCCGGCATTTGCCGCGAATTTCTCGAGGCACCGCCTGTCGTGGCTCGACTTCGCGCCATTCGTTCTGATCGCCGCCCTTTTTTTCGTTGCCGGCAGCTACGTGCCGCTGATCACGCAGATCATGATCATGAGCGTGTTCGCGCTCTCGCTCGATCTGGCTCTCGGCTATGGCGGCGTGGAAACCCTGGGACAGGCCGCCCTGTTCGGCGCCGGATCGTATGGCGCAGGCATCTTTGCCTTGCGGGCGTCGTCGGATCCGTTTCTCGGCCTCGCTATCGCGGGTCTTTCGGGCGCAATCGTCGCGGCAATCACCGGGCCGGTGGTGCTGCGGGCTCGTGGCATTACGCTCGTAATGATGACGCTCGCGGTCGCGACGATGCTGCTTGAGCTCGCCAACTCAATGCAGTGGCTGACCGGCGGTGCGGATGGTCTTTACGGCTTCCACCCTGCACCGCTGTTCGGCGTATTCCCCTTCGAACTCGACGGCAGCACGGCTTATTGGTACGCCGCGATCGTCCTTCTGCTTGTGTTCGCCGTCTGCAAGGTCGTCGTCAATTCGCCCTTCGGCCTGACCATCCGCGGCGTTCGCGAAAATCCGGTTCGCATGCGTCTTCTTGGCGTGCCGGTGCTGCGCCGGCTGGTGATGATGTACATCATCTCGGGCTTTCTCGCCGGCATCGCCGGTGGCCTGTCGGCGCAGGTCACCCAGCTTGTCGCGCTCGATTCCTTTTCCTTTATCTTGTCGGGCAATGTGCTGATCATGCTTGTTCTCGGTGGCACCGGTTCGCTGAACGGAGCGATTCTCGGTGCGGCGCTGTTCGTTGTGGTGTCGGACCGGGCCGCCGCGGTGAGCCCGTTTCACTGGCTGTTCGCGCTTGGCATCGGCCTGATCCTGATGGTGCGCTTCGCCCCGTCGGGTCTCATCAGCTTGTTTGCGCATCGCGGTCCACGGTAGCCGTATGCAGGAAGGGCCGGTCCTCCGCCTCGATGACGTATCGAAGAGCTTTGGCGCGCTGAGGGTGTCGCGAAACGTTAATCTGACATTGGACCGCGGGGCGCGGCGGGCGCTGATAGGTCCCAACGGTGCCGGCAAGACTACGCTCGTCAATCTGATCAGCGGCATCCTTCGTCCGACGGCGGGACGGATTTTCATCGGCTCAGTTGAGGTGACGCGCGCATCGCCGGAGCAGCGGGTGAGGCTTGGTCTTGTCCGCACATTTCAGATCAATTCGCTTTTTCCAAAATTGACAGTTGCAGAAAATGTCGCGCTCGGTGTCAGCGCTCACATCAGCAGGGACTGGCGGCCATGGGGCGAGATGCGCAGCGAGCGAAAGACATTGCAGGCCACCGAGACAATTCTGGCGTCGACCGGACTTGCCGCCCACGCCGGCACGGAAGTCGCCAAACTTGCCTATGGTCAGCAGCGGCTGGTCGAGATTGCACTTGCGCTGGCGCTTGAGCCGAAAATCCTCGTCCTCGACGAACCGGCAGCCGGTCTTTCAGGCGCAGAGCGCGAAGCTTTGCTCGCGCTCCTGCTCAAATTGCCGGAGTTGCTGGCGGTGCTGATTATCGAGCATGACATGAGCCTGGTGTTTCGCCTCGCGCGCAAGATAACCGTGCTGGTCGAAGGGGGGATTCTCGTCGAAGGCACCGCGGACGAAGTCAGAAACAATGCTCAGGTTCGCGACGTCTATCTCGGACATCGCTCACATGGCTGAGGTGCTGCGGGTCGAGGCGCTGACCGCGGGTTATGGCGGCACCATCGTTGTCGATGACGTATCCTTCTCGCTCGAAGAAAACGGCGGGATCGCGTTATTGGGCCGCAACGGCGTCGGCAAAACGACGCTGCTTTCGACATTGATGGGCCACACGCATATTCGATCCGGAAAGATCGTTCTGGCCGGGCGCGACATCAGTGCGCTGCCGTCTCAAGAGCGGCCGCTGTATGGCTTGGGGCTGGTACCGCAGGAACGCGAAATCTTTCGGTCGCTGACGGTTTACGAAAACATGGTCGTCGCGCTACGCGCCGGGCAATGGACCATCGAACACGTTTACGATCTTTTTCCGAGGCTCGCCGAGCGCCGCAGAAATTACGGCAATCAGCTGTCAGGCGGCGAGCAGCAGATGCTGGCGATTGGGCGTGCGCTTGTAGGCAATCCGAAGGTGCTTTTGCTCGACGAACCTTTCGAGGGTCTCGCGCCAGCTTTGGTCGACAATCTTATGGACGCGCTGAGGCGCATTCGTGCGGACGCCGGAATGGCAATGATTCTAGTCGAGCAGCACGCCCAGCTTATTCTCGACCTGATGCCTGACGCGATGGTCCTCGACCGCGGCCGGGTACGGTGGCGCGGCGCCAGTCAGGAACTCGCTTCGGACCAAACGCAACTCGCCTCGCTAATCGGATTATGAGAGCGAGTTCGCTGTTCTCGGAAGAATGGCGCGGGGACTTTTGTTCCGCCACTCGACGGTTCGAAGCCTGGTCGTAGCCCGAAGGGCGTAGACGACTTAAAAAAACAGATGACCGACGGAAGGCATGTCCTTCCGCCGTCGCCAGTCATCTGTTCTTGGTCGTCCACTATCAAATTGCTTCCTTCAACTCTTTCGATGCGCGGAAAGCGACCTTTTTGCTTGCTTTGATTTGGATAGCTTCGCCGGTTGCCGGATTGCGGCCCATGCGAGCGGCGCGCTTGCGTACCTGCAGGATTCCTAGCCCGCCGATGCGAATGCGCTCGCCTTTTTTCAGATGTTTGACGATGTTGCCGACAAGACCGGCAAGGATGGCTTCGGCCTGCTTTTTTGAGAGTTCGTTGTCTTCGGCAAGGCTCGCCGCGAGATGCTTCAGTGTTACGGTTGTGGCTGGTTTGGTCGCCATTAGACCCTCCTCGATGAAGCGATGACCGGCGAAAAGTGCCCGTCAACACGATGCGTTAGACGATTCGATTTCGATTGACCACGCTTGTTTTGCCGATTCCACCGATGTTTTCGGGGGTACCGTGGTATCTGGACTCGCTCTGTGGCGCGTGCAAGGCAGCACCTAAAGGCTCGTTCCAGGCTGGAATCCTTGACTTGCGAAGGCGCGGGCCTTAACTGCGGTCCGCGCCCGCGGGGGCGTAGCTCAGTTGGTTAGAGCGTCGGCCTGTCACGCCGAAGGTCGCGGGTTCGAGTCCCGTCGCTCCCGCCATAATTTCAAGTACTTAGCAGCCTCTTGGTGTCCCCAAAATCGATCGGGGTAGCGGCGCTTTCAGGCTGGTGTGCGTAGGTAATTGTGCGTATGCATTCCGCACTGGCGCCGCCGCCTTGCGCCTTTTTGTGCACTGCGCTAAGGGTCCGAAGATCAGTTTCCCAGCGCAAATCCGCTTTAGATTTGGGGCAAATCGGCGCGGTCCCGGCTTGCGCGGAACCGTCGCATTGGGAGGCATGTTCCAAAGGTAAGGAAGGGCTGTCGATGATAGCCAGCCAGAGGGGCATCCGATGACCCAATCGCTCAATCAGCTGCTGCTCGGTTATTTGCCGCTGGTGGTTTTTATCGGCGTTGCCGCCGTGATCGGACTGGCGCTGCTGCTTTCGGCTTTCTTACTTGCTTACAAGCAGCCCGATCCGGAAAAGCTGTCGGCCTATGAGTGCGGCTTCAACGCCTTCGACGACGCCCGCATGAAATTCGATGTCCGCTTTTACCTGGTCGCGATCCTCTTCATTATTTTCGATCTCGAAGTCAGCTTTTTGTTTCCGTGGGCGGTGGCCTTCGGCAAGCTCGGCCTGTTCGGCTTCTGGTCGATGATGCTGTTCCTTGCCGTCCTGACGATTGGGTTTATCTATGAGTGGAAGAAGGGAGCGCTCGAATGGAGCTGAGCGAACCTGCGATTCGCCCGCCGCGCCAGGGGTTGGTCGGCGCACCAAGCGCCAACGATCCGTTTTTTGCCGGGCTTAACGGTGAGCTGTCCGACAAAGGTTTCCTTGTCGCGGCGGCGGACGATCTGATCGCTTGGGCGCGCGCCGGCTCGCTGATGTGGATGACGTTCGGGCTCGCCTGCTGCGCCGTCGAGATGATGCAGATGTCGATGCCGCGCTACGACGCCGAGCGTTTCGGCTTCGCGCCGCGCGCTTCGCCACGGCAGTCCGACGTCATGATCGTTGCCGGCACGCTGACCAACAAGATGGCGCCGGCGCTGCGCAAGGTCTACGATCAAATGCCGGAGCCGCGCTACGTGATCTCCATGGGATCGTGCGCCAACGGCGGCGGCTACTATCATTATTCCTACTCGGTCGTGCGCGGTTGCGATCGCATCGTGCCGGTCGACATCTACGTGCCCGGTTGTCCCCCGACCGCCGAGGCGCTGTTGTACGGCGTGCTTCTCCTGCAAAAGAAAATCCGCCGTACCTCCACGATCGAACGCTGAACATGGACGAGACACTCGACACGCTCGGCCGAACGATTACCGAGGCGCTTGGTCCTGCGGTCAAAAGTTACGTAGTCGCGCATCACGAACTGACGGTCGCGGCGCAGGCAGCCGAAATCGTCGCGGTGACGCGGTTCCTGCGTGACGATCCGCGCTGCCTGTTCTGGAATATCGTCGATGTGACCGCGGTCGATTGGCCGGGCCGCGAGCGGCGTTTCGATGTGGTCTATCACCTGCTTTCGCCCAAACATAACGTGCGCGTGCGGGTGAAGATCGAGACCGACGAGGAAACGCCGATTAGTTCGATCATCGATGTGTTTCCTGGCGCCGACTGGTTCGAGCGCGAGGTCTACGATCTCTACGGCATCATGATCATCGGCCACCCGGATATGCGGCGCCTCCTCACCGACTACGGCTTCGACGGTCATCCGCTGCGCAAGGATTTCCCGCTGACCGGTTTTGTCGAGGTGCGTTACGACGACGAACTCAAGCGCGTCGTCTATTCGCCGGTGCGCCTCGCGCAAGAATTTCGCAACTTCGATTTTTTGTCGCCTTGGGAAGGCACCGACTACGTGCTGCCGGGCGATGAGAAGGCGGGGAAGAGCGGCGGGCAGGGGTCGTGATGGGGTCGCGACGATGAAGCCTTCGCTCAAGCCCGGGCTCACCCATCGCGTCGCCTACAAGGTGGCCGAAGACAAGACTGTTCCCTACACCTATCCGGAATCTCCCGAGATCGCGTCGATGCCGAAGGTGTTCGCCACCGGCTTCATGATCGTGCTGATGGAATGGGCCTGCACTGACCTGATTAAACAGCATCTCGATCCGGGCGAAGGCAGCGTCGGCGTCCACGTCGATGTCAGCCACCTCGCCGCCACGCCGCCCGGCATGACGGTCACCGCCGAAGCCGAGTGCATTGAAGTCGTCGGTCAGCGCGTCGCTTTCAAAGTGAAAGCGCACGACGGCATTGATCTGATCGGCGAAGGCCGGCATGAACGCTTCGTCGTGGCGTGGGACAAATTCAACGCGCGCGTCGCGGCCAAAGCCGCGAAGTTCGCTCAGGTTGCATGATGGCTGAAACCGGAACCGGCGAACGCAACTTCACGATCAACTTCGGGCCGCAGCATCCGGCCGCGCACGGGGTGCTGCGTCTGGTGCTCGAGCTTGACGGCGAGGTGGTCGAGCGGGTCGATCCGCATATCGGGCTTCTCCACCGCGGCACGGAAAAGCTGATCGAGCACAAGACCTATCTACAGGCGATCCCGTATTTCGACCGCCTCGATTACGTCGCCCCGATCAACCAGGAGCATGCGTTCTGCCTGGCCGCAGAGAAGCTCCTGGAAATTCAGGTGCCGAGGCGCGGCCAGCTGATCCGGGTATTGTACTGCGAGATCGGCCGGCTGCTGTCGCATCTCCTCAACGTTACGACCCAGGCGATGGATGTCGGTGCGCTGACGCCGCCGCTGTGGGGCTTCGAGGAGCGCGAGAAGCTGATGGGCTTCTACGAACGCGCGTCGGGTTCGCGCTTGCATGCGGCTTATTTCCGCGTCGGTGGCGTGCATCAGGATCTGCCGCCGAAACTGATCGACGACATCGAGGCGTTCTGCGATCCATTTCTCAAAGTCTGCGACGATCTTGAAGAGCTGCTCACCGATAACCGCATCTTCAAGCAGCGCAACGTCGATATCGGCGTTGTGAAGCTTGAGGACGCCTGGGCGTGGGGATTTTCCGGTGTCATGGTGCGCGGCTCGGGCGCGGTCTGGGATCTGCGCAAGGCGCAGCCCTACGAATGCTATTCCGAAATGGATTTCGACATTCCGGTGGGTAAGAACGGCGACTGTTACGACCGCTATTGCATCCGCATGGAAGAGATGCGCCAGTCGATCCGCATCATGAAGCAATGCGTGGAGAAATTGCACTCGGCCGAGGGGCAGGGGCTGGTCGTGGTCGACGACAACAAGATCGCGCCGCCGCGACGGGGGCAGATGAAGCGCTCGATGGAATCGCTGATCCATCACTTCAAGCTCTACACTGAAGGCTTTCATGTGCCGCCCGGCGAAGTCTACGCGGCGGTCGAAGCGCCGAAGGGCGAATTCGGCGTGTATCTGATAGCCGACGGCAGCAACAAACCGTACAAGTGCAAAATTCGCGCCCCAAGCTTCGCGCATTTGCAGGCGATGGATTTTCTGTCCCGCGGCCACATGCTCGCCGACGTGTCGGCGATTTTGGGCTCAATCGACATCGTGTTCGGCGAGGTCGACCGATGAGCGTGCGCCGCCTTGCTGAAAAACAGCCGCCGAGTTTTGCTTTCACACCCGACAATCTGGCATGGGTGAAGGCGCAGATGGCGAAATATCCGCCGGGCCGCCAGCAATCCGCAGTGATTCCGCTGCTGTGGCGGGCGCAGGAACAGTCAGGCGGCTGGCTGCCGCAGAAGGCGATCGAGGTGGTCGCGGAGCTGCTTGGCATGGCGAAAATTCGCGTGCTCGAAGTGGCGACCTTCTACACGATGTTCAACTTGAGCCCGGTCGGGCGCTTCCACGTGCAGTTCTGCGGCACGACGCCATGCCTGCTGCGTGGCGCCGATGAGCTGAAAAAAGTCCTGCACCGCACGATCGGTCATGAGAACGAAGTGACGCCCGACGGCACGTTCTCGTGGGTTGAAGTCGAGTGCCTGGGCGCGTGCGTCAATGCGCCCATGGTGCAGATTAATGCCGATTACTACGAAGACCTCACCCCGGATACGCTCACGCGCATTCTCAAAGATTTGGCCGCCGGAAAGACGCCGAAACCCGGGCCGCAGGTCGACCGGCAGAATTCGGCGCCGATCGGCGGTGCTAATACCTTGATTGATCCGTCGATCTATAAGGTAGCGACACCGTCATCCGAGGCGGTCGCGGCGGCTACCATTCACGAACCACCGATGCCGAAACCGCCCGCCGCCAGCTCGACGGACCCAGGACACGGCTAACGACGCGGACAGCGAAAAGATGCTCGCCGACAAGGATCGCATTTTCAAGAATCTCTACGGCCATCACGGTTGGGGCCTTGATGGCGCCCGTGCCCGCGGCGGCTGGGACGGCACCAAGGCGATCCTGGAAAAGGGTCGCGACGTCATCGTCAACGAAATGAAAGCGTCCGGCCAGCGCGGCCGCGGTGGGGCGGGTTTCCCGACCGGACTGAAGTGGTCGTTCATGCCCAAGCAGTCGGACGGGCGGCCAAGCTATCTCGTGGTCAATGCCGACGAGTCCGAGCCCGGCACTTGCAAAGACCGCGAGGTCATGCGTCACGATCCGCATCTTCTGATCGAGGGCAGCCTGATCGCCGGCTGCGCTATGGGCGTGCACCATTGCTACATCTACATCCGCGGCGAATTCATCCGTGAGCGCGAGCGGCTGGAAGCGGCGGTCGCGCAGGCCTATGACGCCAAGCTCATCGGCAAGAACAACATTCACGGCTACGACTTCGACATCGTCGTACATCATGGCGCCGGCGCTTATATCTGCGGCGAAGAGACGGCGCTCCTCGAAAGCCTGGAAGGCAAGAAGGGACAGCCGCGGCTCAAGCCGCCGTTCCCCGCCAATATGGGGCTCTACGGCTGCCCGACGACCGTCAACAATGTCGAGACCATCGCCCAGGTGCCCGACATCATGCGGCGCGGCGCCGCCTGGTTCGCCGGTATCGGCCGGGCGAACAACACCGGCACCAAGCTTTATTGTATTTCCGGCCACGTCGAGCAGCCGTGCAACGTCGAAGAGGCGATGGGAATTCCGCTGCGCGAATTGATCGAGAAGCATGCCGGCGGCGTGCGCGGCGGCTGGAATAATCTACTCGCTGTCATCCCCGGCGGCTCGTCGATGCCACTGGTGCCGGCGGGACCGGATCAGGCCGATACGCTGCTGATGGATTTCGACGGCTGCCGTGACAAGAAAACATCGCTCGGCACGGCTGCCGTCATCGTCATGGACAAGTCGACCGATATCGTGCGCGCCATGGCCCGCATCTCCTATTTCTACAAGCACGAGAGCTGCGGGCAGTGCACGCCTTGTCGCGAGGGCATGGGCTGGATGTGGCGGGTGCTGTCCCGCATGGCCGAAGGTCGCGCGCAGAAGCGCGAGATCGACATGCTCTGGCAGGTCACGACCCAGATCGAGGGCCACACCATCTGCGCCTTCGGCGACGGCGCTGCGTGGCCGGTGCAGGGCCTGCTGCGGCATTTCCGGCCGGAGATCGAGCGGCGTATTGACCAGTACACGGCTAACCCGGACACCGAAGGTGTATACGATCCGCCGCCGGTCACCGAGGCGGCTGAGTAGGGAACGTGCGATGAGCAAAGGCCGACATCTCGCACAGCTCAACATCGGGCGGTTCCGTTACCCGACCGACGATCCGCGCATGGCGGATTTCATGAACAATCTCGATCTGGTGAATGCGCTCGCGGAACGCAGCAAAGGCTTCGTCTGGCGGTTGAAGGACGAGACCAACAACGCCACCAATATCCGGCCGTTCGACGATCCGAACATGGCTGTCAACCTGTCGGTCTGGGAAAGCGTCGAGACGCTGGAGCGTTTCGTCTGGCAGACCGTCCACAAACGGTTCTATGGCCGGCGTCCGGAATGGTTCGACAAAATGGACGGACCGCATTTCGTGATGTGGTGGATTCCGGTCGGCCGCGTGCCGACCATGACCGAAGCAAAGGATCGGCTCGCGCATCTCGCGACGAACGGTCCATCGGACCACGCATTCGGCTGGGAAAGCGTGCCGACCGCGCAATTGTGGAAGACGGCGCAATGCGCCGCGCCGAACGGACAGGTGGCATGACCAAGCTGATCGTCGATGGCACGGAGATCGACGTCCCGCCGGAGTACACGCTCCTGCAAGCGTGCGAGGCCGCGGGCGCGGAGATTCCGCGCTTCTGTTTCCAGGAGCGGCTGTCGATCGCCGGCAATTGCCGGATGTGTCTCATCGAAGTTGCCGGCGTGCCGAAGCCGCAGGCCTCCTGCGCCATGGGCGTGAAGGATTTGCAGCCGAACAAGGACGGCTCGCCGAAGGTGCTCTCGACCCGCTCGCCGATGGTGCGGAAGGCACGCGAAGGCGTGATGGAATTTTTGCTGATCAATCATCCGCTCGATTGCCCGATTTGCGACCAGGGCGGCGAATGCGATCTGCAGGACCAGGCGATGGCCTATGGCGTCGACCAGAGCCGGTTCCGCGAGAACAAGCGGGCGGTGGAAGACAAATATCTCGGCGCCCTGGTCAAGACCTCGATGAACCGCTGCATCCAGTGCACGCGGTGCATCCGTTTTGCCACAGAAGTTGCCGGCGTCCCTGAGCTCGGCGCCATCGGTCGCGGCGAGGATATGGAAATCACGACCTATCTCGAAGAAGCGATGACGTCTGAATTGCAGGGCAATGTCGTCGATCTTTGCCCGGTAGGTGCGCTCACCTCAAAGCCATATGCGTTCGCGGCCCGGCCGTGGGAGCTCAACAAGACTGAGTTGATCGACGTCATGGACGGGATCGGCTCCGCGATCCGCATCGATACGCGCGGACGCGAAGTGATGCGCATTCTCCCGCGGACCAACGACGACGTGAACGAGGAGTGGATTTCCGACAAGACCCGGCACATCGTTGACGGATTGCGCACGCAGCGGCTGGATCAGCCTTACATCCGTGAGGACGGACGCTTGCGTCCGGCGACCTGGAGCGAAGCCTTCGGCGCGATTGCCCGGAAGCTCGCGACCGCGAATGTGAAGCGCACCGGGGCGCTGGTCGGCGATCTTGCTGCGGTCGAGGAGATTTTCGCGCTCAAGGATCTGATGACGCGGCTTGGCGTCACCAATCTCGACTGCCGCCAGGACGGTTCGGCGATCGATCCGAAGTGGGGCCGCGCCGGCTATTTGTTCAACGCGACGATTGCGGGGATCGACACGGCGGATGCGCTGCTTATCGTCGGCTCCAATCCGCGGCGCGAGGCGGCGGTGCTCAACGCGCGCATTCGCAAACGCTGGCGCAACGCCAAAAACTTTCCCGTCGGCGTCATTGGCGAAAAGGCGGCGCTCGCTTACCCGTTCGATTATGTCGGTGCCGGACCGGAAACGCTCGCCGCCATCACGCGGCACAGCTTTGCCGAAGTGCTGCGCAAGGCTGACCGCTTGCTGGTGCTCGTCGGAGCCGATGCCCTGGCGCGGCCCGACGGCGCAGCCGTGGCGGCACTGGCGGCGCGCGCAGCGATTGATCTTGGCGCCGTCAAGGATGGCTGGAACGGTTTCAGCGTGCTGCATCACGCGGCCTCGCGCGTCGGCGCGTTGGATTTGGGGTTCGTGCCGGGCAAGGGTGGCTTGGCCGCGTCGCAAATGGCCGTCGCGGGCGCGCTTGATGTTCTCTTCCTGCTGGGCGTTGACGAGATCGCCATCGCGCCCGGCGCGTTCGTTATCTATGTCGGCACCCACGGCGATCGCGGCGCCGCGCGTGCTGACGTCGTGCTGCCGGGCGCGGCGTATCCGGAGAAGTCGGCAACTTATGTGAATACCGAAGGCCGGGTGCAGATGGCGACGCGCGCCTCGTTCCCGCCGGGCGATGCGCGCGAGGATTGGGCGATCCTGCGCGCACTGTCCGACGTGCTCGGCAAGCGGCTGCCCTACGACTCACTGGCTGCCCTTCGCCGGGGGCTGTACCAGGCCTATCCGCATCTCATCCGCATCGGCCGGATCGCACCGGGTGATGCCGCCGACGTGCAAAAGCTCGCTACGCTCGGCGGCTCGGCGGACAAGGCACCGTTCCGATCGAACATTAAGGACTTCTACTTCACCAATCCGATCGCGCGCTGCTCGGCGGTGATGGCGGAATGCTCGGCGATCGCGCATGGGCGCGCGGCCATGACGGCAGCGGAATAGGGCCGAATCGATGGAAGCGTTTTGGTCCGACTACATCTGGCCCTTGGTGATCATGGTCGCCGAGAGTGTGCTGCTGCTGGTGATCCTGCTCATCGCCATCGCTTACGTCCTCTACGCCGACAGAAAAATCTGGGCTGCGGTGCAGATGAGGCGCGGGCCGAACGTGGTCGGCCCGTGGGGGCTGTTCCAGTCGTTCGCCGACTTGTTGAAGTTCGTGCTCAAGGAGCCGGTTATTCCCGCAGGCGCCAACAAGGGCGTGTTCTTGCTGGCGCCGCTGGTGACCTGCACGCTGGCGCTCGCCGCCTGGGCCGTCATTCCGATGGGCGCGGGCATCGTCATCTCCAACATCAATGTCGGCGTCCTCTATATCTTCGCCATCTCTTCGCTGATGGTCTACGGCGTGATCATGGCCGGCTGGTCATCGAACTCGAAATATCCGTTCCTGGCGGCGCTGCGCTCTGCGGCGCAGATGGTGTCGTACGAAGTCTCGATCGGGTTTGTGTTCATCACCGTGCTGCTCTGTGTCGGCTCGCTCAACCTGTCGGCGATCGTCGAGGCGCAGCGCGATCATGGTCTGGCAACCCTGATCGGTCTGCCGTGGTTGACAGTACTGAACTGGTTCTGGCTGCCGCTCCTGCCGGTGTTCGTGATCTTCTTCGTCTCTGCACTGGCCGAGACCAACCGGCCTCCGTTCGACCTGGTCGAGGCGGAATCCGAGCTGGTCGCAGGCTACATGGTCGAATATGGCTCGACCCCATACATGATGTTCATGCTCGGCGAGTACGTCGCCATCGCCACCATGTGCGCCATGGCGACGATCCTGTTCCTGGGCGGCTGGCTGCCGCCGTTCCCGGTCGCGCCCTTCACCTGGATACCGGGACTGGTCTGGTTCGTGCTCAAGGCGAGCTTCATGTTTTTCATGTTCGCCATGGTGAAGGCGTTTGTGCCGCGCTACCGCTACGACCAGCTGATGCGACTCGGCTGGAAAGTGTTCCTGCCGATCTCGCTCGCCATGGTCGTTGTCGTCGCCGGCGTCCTCGAAGTTATTAGAGGCTGATATGAGCTTGGATCAGGGCGCCCGTTCGATTTTTCTGAAGGAGTTCGTGCAAGCGTTCTTCCTGTCGATGCGCTACTTCTTCAAGCCCAAGGCGACGCTCAACTATCCGTTCGAGAAAGGCTCACTGTCGCCGCGGTTTCGCGGCGAGCATGCGCTGCGCCGCTACCCGAACGGCGAGGAGCGCTGCATTGCCTGCAAATTGTGCGAGGCGATCTGCCCGGCACAGGCGATCACCATCGAGGCTGGCCCGCGAAGAAACGACGGCACCCGCCGCACCACCCGATACGACATCGACATGGTCAAATGCATCTATTGCGGACTGTGCCAGGAAGCTTGCCCGGTCGACGCCATCGTCGAAGGCCCGAACTTCGAATACGCGACCGAGACGCGCGAGGAGCTCTACTACGACAAGGACCGACTCCTGGCGAACGGCGACCGCTGGGAGCGCGAGCTCGCTAAGGCCATCGAACTCGACGCGCCGTATCGCTGAGACGCCGCGCCAATGATCCTGCAAGCGATCTTCTTCTATCTCTTTGCCGGCGTGTGCGTTGCCTCGGCCATCATGGTCATCGCCGCGCGCAATCCCGTGCATTCGGTGCTGTTCCTGATCCTCGCCTTCGTCAACGCCGCCGGCCTGTTCGTCCTGCTGGGGGCCGAATTCCTCGCCATGATCCTGATCGTGGTCTATGTCGGCGCCGTCGCGGTGCTGTTCCTGTTCGTGGTGATGATGCTCGACGTCGATTTTGCCGAGCTTCGCCACGGCGTGCTCAACTACCTTCCGGTTGGCGCCACGGTCGGGCTGATTTTGCTGGTTGAGCTTGTGTTCGGCGTGATCGGCTGGGTGATTGCACCGGGATTGACCAAAAAGATCACGGCGCCGATCGCCAACGACATCAGCAACACCCAGGCGCTCGGCCTCGTGCTCTACACCCGTTACGTCTATTTCTTTGAAGCGGCCGGCGTGATCCTCCTGGTCGCCATGATCGGTGCCATTGTGCTCACGCTGCAGCACAAGCCGGACGCAAAGCGGCAGAGCATCTCCCAGCAACTGGCGCGCCGGCGCTCGACTGCCATTGAGGTGGTTAAAGTGAAATCGGGGCAGGGGCTGCCATGATCATCGGGCTGGGGCACTATCTCTCGGTCGCGGCGATCCTGTTTACGCTCGGGATCTTCGGCATCTTCCTCAACCGCAAGAACGTCATCATCATTCTGATGTCGATCGAGCTGATATTGCTCGCCGTCAACATCAACCTGGTCGCGTTCTCGGCCTTTCTCGGCGACATCGTCGGCCAGGTCTACGCGCTGATCGTGCTCACGGTGGCGGCGGCGGAAGCCGCGATCGGGCTTGCGATCCTCGTCGCCTATTACCGCAACCGCGGCTCAATCGCGGTCGAAGACGTTAATCTGATGAAGGGCTGAGCGGCATGTACGAAGCGATCGTCCTTCTGCCGCTGATCGGCGCTATTGTTGCCGGCGCCATTGCGCTCATGGGCGCACGCAACCGCCATCCAGGCGAAGACCCGCCGCCTCCGCACGGCGATCATGCCGCTCCCCTGGTCCCAGAGCATGATCCCCACGGTGCACCGATAATCGCGCATTCGAGCGAAGAGGAGCACGGTCCCGCGGAGCCCGCGGCCGGTTCGCAGGCTGCGGAGCTCATCACCACCACGCTGCTGGGCATTTCGTGGCTATTGTCCTGCTTCGCCTTCGTCGATGTCGGCTTGCGAGGGCACGATGCACACGTCGAGATTTTCAATTTCATTACCTCGGGCGATCTCAAAGTCGATTGGGCGCTGCGGATCGATCCGCTTACCGCGGTAATGCTGGTCGTGGTGACCACCGTGTCCGGCCTCGTGCATCTTTATTCGATCGGTTACATGTCCGACGATCCGTACCGGCCGCGGTTTTTCTCCTATCTGTCATTCTTCACCTTCGCCATGCTGATGCTGGTGACTGCGGACAATCTCGTCCAATTGTTCTTCGGCTGGGAGGGCGTCGGGCTCGCGAGCTATCTGCTGATCGGTTTCTGGTTCCACAAGCCAGAGGCCAATGCCGCAGCAATCAAAGCGTTCATCGTCAACCGGGTCGGCGATTTCGGCTTCTCCCTGGGTATTTTCGCCGTGTTCCTGCTGACCGGATCGCTCACTTTCGAAACGGTCTTCGCCCAGGCGCCTGATCTCGTCGGCAAGAGCTTCCACTATCTCAGCTTCAACGTCGACGCGCTCACCTTGATCTGCCTGCTGCTGTTCATGGGCGCGATGGGCAAGTCGGCGCAGTTCCTCCTCCACACCTGGCTCCCCGACGCCATGGAAGGCCCGACGCCGGTTTCGGCATTGATCCACGCCGCGACTATGGTCACCGCCGGCGTGTTCATGGTGGCGCGGCTCTCGCCGCTGTTCGAGCTCGCGCCCGACGCCAAGACGTTCGTGATTTTCATCGGCGCGACGACCGCGATGTTCGCCGCGACTATCGGGCTGGTGCAGAACGACATCAAGCGCATCGTCGCCTATTCGACCTGCTCGCAGCTTGGCTACATGTTCGTCGCCATGGGGTCGGGTGCGTACTCCATCGGCATGTTCCACCTGTTCACCCATGCCTTCTTCAAGGCGCTGTTGTTCCTCGGCTGCGGCTCGGTGATCCTCGCCATGCACCACGAGCAGGACATCCGCAAAATGGGCGGCCTGTGGCGCAAAATTCCGTTCACCTATGCGACGATGCTGATCGGCACGCTGGCGCTGACCGGATTCCCGTTCACCGCGGGCTTTTTCTCCAAGGACGCCATCATTGAGGCCGACGACGTCGTGTCTGGCGCGGTCGCGAGCTACGGCTTCATCATGACGGTCGGCGCCGCGGCGCTGACCTCGTTCTATTCCTGGCGGCTCATCTTCAAGACTTTTCATGGCGAACCGCACGATCATCACCATTACGAGAGTGCCCGTGAAAGCCCCTTGGTGATGCTCATTCCGCTCGCCGTTCTGGCATTTGGCTCGATCGCCGCGGGTTGGCCGTTCCTGCATATCTTCGAAGGCCACGGCGCCGAGGAATTCTTCCGCGATTCGCTAAAGATCGGACCGGCGAACCACGTGCTGGAGGCCATGGAGCACCTTCCGCTCACGGTGACGCTGGCGCCCACGGTAATGATGGTCGGCGGCTTCCTGGTGGCGTGGCAGTTCTACATCCGGCGGCCGGATATCCCGGCCGCGCTCGCGCGGGACCAAGCCGTGCTCTATCGCTTCCTGCTCAACGCCTGGTACTTCGACCGGATCTACGATGTCATTTTCGTCAGTCCGGCGATGTGGATCGGCCGCCTGTTCTGGAAGGGCGGCGACGGGTTTGTCATCGACGGGTTCGGGCCGGACGGTGTTTCCGCGTGGGTGCTCGATGTCACCCGTAACGTCGTGCGGCTGCAGACCGGCTATCTCTATCACTACGCTTTCGCCATGCTGATCGGTGTCGCAGCTTTCGTCACCTGGTTCATGTTTGCCGGGGGGCTGCACCCATGACGAGCTGGCCGATCCTGTCCGTCGTCACTTTCCTGCCGATCGCCGGTGCCGTGTTCATCGCCTTTCTGCGCGATGACGAAGCGGGCGCGAGCAATGCCCGCTGGGTCGCGCTTTGGACGACGCTGATCACCTTTGCGATTTCGCTCATTTTGGTCTGGCGTTTCGATCTGGCTTCCGCTGACTTCCAGTTCCTGGAAAAGCGGCCCTGGCTCGGGGGCACCATCACCTATTCCTTGGGCGTTGACGGCATTTCGCTCCCGTTCGTGATCCTCACCACCGCTTTGATGCCGATCTCGATTCTGGCGAGCTGGACCTCGATCCAGAACCGGGTACGCGAATACATGATCGCGTTCCTGGTGCTCGAGACACTGATGGTCGGCGCGTTTTGCGCGCTCGATCTGGTGCTGTTCTATCTGTTCTTCGAGGGCGGCCTCATTCCAATGTTCCTCATTATTGGCGTCTGGGGCGGCCCGCGGCGCGTCTATGCGAGCTTCAAGTTCTTTCTCTACACATTTCTCGGCTCGGTGTTCATGTTGCTCGCCATCATGGCGCTCTACTGGAGTGCCGGTACGACCGACATACCCACGCTGCTCCACCACGCATTTCCGCGCTCTTTGCAAACCTGGGCCTTCCTGGCATTTCTGGCCTCGTTCGCGGTCAAGTTGCCGATGTGGCCGGTTCATACGTGGCTTCCGGATGCGCATGTGGAGGCGCCGACCGCCGGCTCGGTGATCCTCGCCGCAATCTTGTTGAAGTTGGGCGGCTACGGTTTCCTGCGCTTCTCGCTGCCGATGTTCCCGCAGGCCTCGCTCGAGCTTGCGCCGCTGATTTACGCGCTATCGGTTGTTGCCATCATCTACACCTCGCTCGTCGCTCTGGTGCAGGAGGATGTGAAAAAGCTCATCGCCTATTCCTCGGTGGCGCATATGGGCTTTGTCACCATGGGCCTGTTCGCGATGACGGCGCAGGGTGTTGCCGGCGGCATTTTCCAGATGATCTCGCACGGCATCGTCTCCGCCGCCTTATTCCTCTGCGTCGGCGTCATCTACGATCGCATGCACACCCGTGAAATCGCTGCCTATGGCGGTCTGGTCTACCGCATGCCGGTCTATGCCTTCGCGTTCATGGTGTTCACGCTGGCCAATGTCGGATTGCCGGGGACGTCGGGGTTCGTCGGCGAATTCCTGACGCTATTGGGCACCTTCCGGGTCAACAACTGGGTCGCGACGCTGGCGACGCTCGGTACTATCCTCTCGGCCGCTTACGCGCTCTGGCTCTATCGCAAGGTGATCTTCGGCAAGCTGACCAAGCCGAGCCTGTTCAACATCAAGGATATCGGCTGGCGCGAAATGGTGGTGCTGGCGCCGCTGGTGATCCTGACCATTGTGTTCGGGATTTATCCAAAGCCGGTGCTCGATATGTCGGCCACGTCGGTGACGCAGCTCATCGATAATTTCCAGCATGCGGTCAGCAGCGTGCAGTCGGCTGACCTGGCGAGGTAGGCGATGAACACGGCTCTGAGTATCACCAGCCTTGTTCCGCTATTGCCGGAAATCGTGCTCGGACTCGGCGCCATGGCGCTATTGATGCTCGGCGTCTTTCGCGCCGAGCGCAGCGTGGTGTTGATTGATTCCGCTTCGATCGTATTGCTTGTCGCCGCCGGTGTTATCGTGCTGCTGCTGCCCGAGGGCAGGCTGGTGACGTTCGACGGCAGCTTCGTTGTCGACGGCTTTGCCCGGTTCCTCAAAATCCTCGCCATCGTCGGCTCGGCGGCAGCCATCCTGATGTCGATCGACTATGCGCAGCGGCAAAAGCAGGAGCGGTTCGAATATTCCGTGCTGATCGTCTTATCGACGCTCGGCATGCTGATGCTGATCTCGGCAAACGATCTGATCGCGCTCTATCTCGGTCTCGAATTGATGAGTTTGCCGCTCTATGTGGTCGCCGCGAGCCACCGCACGTCGCTGCGCTCGACCGAAGCGGGGCTGAAATATTTCGTCCTCGGCGCGCTGTCGTCGGGAATGCTGCTCTATGGCGCGTCGCTGGTCTACGGCTTTACCGGTACGGTAAGCTTCGCCGGCATCGCCGCGTCGGCTGCGGATGCCGGCACCGGGCTGATCTTCGGTCTGGTGTTTCTGTTTGCCGGCTTCTGTTTCAAGGTATCCGCGGTGCCGTTCCATATGTGGACGCCTGACGTTTACGAAGGCGCGCCGACGCCGATTACGGCGTTCTTCGCCGCTGCGCCGAAGGTCGCCGGCATCGCCATGTTCGTCCGTGTCGCGGTCGCGGCCTTTCCCGGCATCACCGGGCAATGGCAGGAAATCGTTGCCTTCGTGTCTATCGCCTCGATGCTGCTCGGCTCTTTCGCCGCGATCGGACAGCGCAACATCAAGCGGCTGATGGCCTATTCGTCGATCGGTCACATGGGCTTCGCGCTCATCGGACTCGCCGCCGGGACCTCTGAAGGCGTGCAAGGCGTGCTCGTTTATATGGCGATTTATCTGTCCATGACGCTTGGTGTGTTTGCCGTGATCCTTTCGATGCGGCGCGATCACGGCATGGTGGAATCCATCGACCAGCTTGCCGGGCTCGCGCGTACGAGCCCGGCGATGGCGTTCTTTTTAGCAATGCTCTTATTCTCGATGGCCGGCGTGCCGCCGCTCGCCGGCTTCTTTGCCAAGTTCTATGTCTTTCTCGCCGCCATCAAAGCCGGCCTCTATGTGCTCGCCGTCATCGGCGTGCTGGCGAGTGTGATCGGCGCCTACTACTATCTGGCGATCGTGAAGATCATGTATTTCGACGAGCCGGCCGAAGGCTTCGCCGGCATGCCGTATGAGCTCAAGGTGGTGCTCGCGGTTTGCGGCCTGTTCAATATTCTATTCTTCCTCTATCCGGGACCGCTGGTCGGCGTCGCCAGCGCGGCCGCCCATTCGCTGTTCTGATGCAGCTTCATTCCGCGGCGGCCGAGGCGGGTTATCGCCTTCTCGATCACGACACGGTAGCGTCGAGCAATGCCGAAGCGCTGGCGCTGGCGCGCCGCGGCGAGCGCGGACCGCTGTGGATCACGGCGCAGCGGCAAACCGCCGGGCGGGGCAGGCGCGGCAACGCCTGGGTCTCGCCGGCCGGCAATCTTTACGCAACCTTGCTGCTGCACGATCCGGCACCCGCGGAACATGCACCGGAATTGTCATTTGTGACCGCATTGGCTCTGCATGATGCGATCGCCGAGGGCGCACCGGCATTGCGCGATGAACTTAAATTGAAATGGCCAAATGATCTTCTGTGTCGCGGCGCCAAGGTCGCCGGCATCCTGATCGAAAGCGAGCGCGCTGACGATGCACTTACCCTCGTCATCGGCATCGGCGTCAACTGTCGGCATCATCCCGTCGAGACGCCATATCCTGCAACCGATCTCGCGGCGGCGGGCGCGGACATTTCGGCCGAAACGCTGTTTGCTGCGTTATCCTTCACCATGCAGGAACGGATCACGCAATGGTGCCGCGGCGCGGGCTTTGCGGCTATTCGCGCCGACTGGATGGCTCGTGCTGCCGGAATCGGCGGCGAGATGCGGGTGCGGCTCCCTGATCGCGAGCTGCTCGGCCGCGGTGAAGCGCTCGACGAGCATGGCCGGCTGTTGCTGCGCCTCCCCGACGGCAGGTTGGAGGCGATCGCCGCCGGCGAGGTCTTCCCGCTTGGGGCAGCGCCCGCCGGCATTCCCGCGGGCGGGCGCGCCGGCTGATGCCTGAGGAACTCGTGTTCGCGCCGCTCGGCGGCATCGGCGAGATCGGGATGAATTTTTCGATTTACGGCGTCAGTGACAGCCGCCGCCGGCAATGGTTGATCGTCGATTGCGGCGTTTCCTTTGCCTCCGAGGAGCACCTGCCCGGCGTCGATCTGGTCCTGCCCGACATCCGCTTTCTGATCGAGGAGCGGCGCAATCTCGTCGGCCTCGTGCTGACCCACGCCCACGAAGACCACATGGGCGCGCTGCTCGACCTGTGGCCGCGCCTGAACGTGCCGCTCTATGCCTCGCCGTTCGCGGCGGCGTTGTTTGAAGCCCGCCGCCTGTCGGAGCCCGGCGCGCCGAAAATCCCGGTGAACGTCGTGCCGGTGGGCGGACACCTGACGCTCGGGCCGTTCGCCATCGACTTCATCAACGTCGCGCACTCGATCCCGGAATCGAATGCGCTCGCCATCCGCACGCCGCTCGGGACCGTGTTGCACACCGGCGACTGGAAGATCGATCCCACTCCGCTGATCGGCGCGCCGACCGATCAGGCGAAACTCGCCGCGCTCGGCGACGCCGGCGTGCTGGCGCTGGTCGGCGATTCCACCAACGCGGTGCGCGACGGCCGCTCGCCGTCGGAAACGGACGTAGCGAAAACGCTGACCGAACTCATTCGCACTGCGCCGGCGCGCGTGGCAGTGACGACCTTTGCCTCGCACGTCGGGCGGATCCGGGCCGTCGCCGATGCCGCGCGGCTCGCCGAGCGCGAGGTGGTGGTGGTCGGCCGCGCCATGGAGCGCGTCGTCCAGGTCGCGCGCGAGACCGGCTATCTCGGCGGCGTTCAGGATTTCCGCGTCGCCGAGAGCTACGGCTATTTGCCGCCCGACAAGGTTCTGGCGCTGTGCACCGGCAGCCAGGGTGAAGCACGCGCCGCGCTAGCGCGCATCGCCGAGGACGAACATCCGGAGGTCACACTGACCCGCGGCGACCGTGTGATCTTTTCCGCCCGCACCATCCCCGGCAACGAAAAGGCGGTTGCACGCGTGATCAACGGTCTGGTCGGGCAGGGCGTTGAAGTCATCACCGACCGTAATCACCTGGTTCATGTCTCCGGACACCCGCGGCGGGATGAGCTACGCGATATGATCAGCTGGGTGCGGCCGCAAATCCTGATCCCGGCTCACGGTGAAGCGCTGCATTTGGCCGAACACGCCGAGCTCGCCCGCGGCGCCGGCGTTCCGCAGGTTCTGGTCTGCCGCAACGGCGACCTGGTTCGGCTTGCGCCCGGGCCGGCGGAAATCATCGACGAGGTGCCGTCGGGCCGGCTGTATAAGGACGGCGCGCTGCTGCTCAACGCCGAAGCGCGGACGGTGGCCGCACGGCGGCGGCTTTCGTTCGCCGGCATGGTCTCCGTCGCGCTGGCCTTAAGCGAAAAAGGCCAGCTCATGGCCGACCCGGAGATCGAGCTGATCGGCATTCCGGACGTTGATGCCGGCGGCAGGCCGATGGAAGAGATCGCCCGCGATGCGATCAAAGAGGCGTTCGCGGCGCTGCCGAAACCGCGGCTGCGCGATCCCGACGAGGTTGCCGAGGCGGTCCGGCGGGCGGTGCGCTCCGCAATTGCCGAGCGCTGGAACAAAAAGCCGATCTGCCATGTCCACGTGCTCGTGGTGTAGGATCGCCTGAGCGCGGCGAAGCCCATCGTTGCAGGAGACCAAAGTATGATCGGCAGGCTCAACCATGTGGCCATCGCAGTGCGCGATATCGGCAAGGCGGCCGCGGTTTATCGGGACGTTCTCGGCGCCGACGTT
Source organism: uncultured Alphaproteobacteria bacterium (assembly GCA_963844545.1). Taxonomy (GTDB): domain Bacteria; phylum Pseudomonadota; class Alphaproteobacteria; order Rhizobiales; family Xanthobacteraceae; genus BOG-931. The sequence continues at coordinate 287,381 of CAWJOX010000011.1, forward strand.
TCGGAAGCTGTGCCGCAGCCGGACCACGGTGTCACCACCGTATTCATCAGGCTGCCGAATACCAAGATCGAACTGCTCGAACCGCTCGGCGAGAACTCGCCGATCGCAAAATTCCTCGAGCGCAGTCCCGACGGCGGCATGCATCACGTCTGCTACGAGGTCGACGACATCCGCGCGGCGCGCGACGCGCTCAAGGCTTCAGGCGCGCGCGTGCTTGGCGATGGCGAGCCCCGCATCGGCGCGCACGGCAAGCCGGTGCTATTCCTGCATCCGAAGGATTTTTCCGGCACGCTCGTCGAGCTGGAACAACGCTGACATGCCGGTCACGACCGCCGTCGCCGTCTTTTTCCTGATCTGGTGGGTGGTGCTGTTCGCGGTGCTGCCCTGGGGAATTCGCAGCCAGCAAGAGGGCGGCGAGGTGGTCCCGGGCACCGACCCGGGCGCCCCGACGGCACCCAGCCTGGGCCGTAAGCTTCTATGGACGACGCTCGTCTCGGCGGTCATTTTTGCAGCTTTCTATGTCGTCTATGCCGACCACTTGGTGACGCTCGAAGGCTTGGTTCGGCCATTCGGCATGCGCTGACCCCTAACGCACAAAAAAATAGCAGGGCGAACGCCCTGCTTAGAAATGATCACCTGATCTTTGATCCGCGCCTTTGCTCCCGATTTTTGTAATTTTCAGCTAGGCGGCAGCGTTGAACTCGCGCCTACGGACCATCCTCCCAAGACTTGGACCGCTTTCCCGGACGTAGAACACACATTCCAGCGTTGGGATTGCGCGACCTTTGGTACTCGATCTTTTGTCCAATGTCATCATCTTACCGGCGGTCCGTGACAAAAAAATTTAACTGCCCGCCCTTTTATGGGACCCGATGCTCCGCCGAAGCACCCTCTTGTAATTCCAGCCCCGTTGGTACAACGACATTTCATGCGCCTTTCCCGATACTTCCTGCCCATCCTGCGTGAAACCCCGAAAGAAGCGGAGATCGTTTCCCACCGCTTGATGCTGCGCGCCGGCATGATCCGCCAGGAGGCGGCCGGCATTTACGCCTTCCTGCCGCTGGGGCTGCGCGTCCTCGACAAGGTTTGCCGGATCGTGCGCGAGGAGCAGAACCGCTCCGGCGCCATCGAACTGTTGATGCCCACGATCCAGTCTGCGGATCTGTGGCGCGAGAGCAGCCGCTATGAGGCTTACGGCAAGGAGATGCTGCGCATCACCGATCGCCACGAGCGCGAGATGCTCTATGGGCCGACCAACGAGGAGATGATCACGGAGATCTTCCGTGCTTACGTGCGGTCCTACAAGGATCTGCCGCTCAACCTCTATCACCTGCAGTGGAAGTTCCGCGACGAAGTGCGGCCACGGTTCGGGCTGATGCGCGGGCGTGAGTTCCTGATGAAGGACGCGTATTCGTTCGACGTCGATTTTGCCGGCGCCAAGCACGCCTACAACCGCATGTTCGTCGCGTACCTGCGCACCTTCGCGCGGATGGGATTGCAGTCGATCCCGATGGTGGCGGAAAGCGGCCCGATCGGCGGCAATCTCTCGCATGAATTCATTGTGCTGGCCGACACCGGCGAAAGCGAGGTGTTCTGCCACCGCGATTATCTCGATTTCACCGTCCCCGGAGCAGATGTGGATTTCAACAACGTCTCCGGTCTGCAAGGGATCGTGGACAAATGGACCGCGCTTTACGCAGCGACCTCGGAGAAGCACGACGCCGCGGCTTTCGCCAAAATCCCGCCGGACAAGCAAATCTCGGCGCGAGGCATTGAAGTCGGCCAAGTATTCTACTTCGGCACCAAATATTCCGAACCGATGAAGGCTGTGGTCACCGCGCACGATGGTATCGAGCGGCCGGTGCACATGGGGTCTTATGGTATCGGACCGACCAGATTGGTCGCTGCCCTGATCGAGGTGTTCCACGACGACGCCGGGATCAAATGGCCCGAGGCGGTGGCGCCTTTCTCGGTGGCGATCCTCAATCTCAAACAGGGCGCCACTGATACCGATCCGGCCTGCGAAGAACTCTACCGTGCGCTCTCTGCGGGGGGGATCGACACCCTCTACCACGATCTCGACGAACGGCCCGGATCGAAATTCGCAACCGCCGATCTGATCGGCGTCCCCTGGCAGATCCTGGTCGGGCCGCGCGGCCTGGCCGAGGGCAAAGTCGAAGTCAAGCGCCGCTCTGATGGCTCTCGGGAACTCATGACGCCGGCCGACGCGCTCAACCGGCTCGGCGCTTGACCGGCGTCAAAGCTGTGCGCCGCCGCGCCGTTGCGACATGTTGGGCGGCTTGAATCCGCCAGAATCATGTGAAACTCCGGTTTCCCGCGGGGACCACACATTGATGCCAGAGTCGACCGGCACTCATCCCTTCGCGCCTTTCGAGTGGATGCTGTCGCTGCGCTACCTGCGTGCGCGGCGCAAGGAAGGATTCATCTCGGTCATCGCCGGCTTCTCCTTTCTTGGCATCATGCTCGGCGTGGCGACGCTGATCATCGTCATGGCGGTGATGAACGGGTTCCGCCAGGAACTGCTGTCGAAGATTCTGGGGCTTAACGGTCACCTGCTGATCCAGCCGCTCGAATCCCCGCTGACCGATTGGCAGGCGGTTGCCGCCCGCATCGCCAAAGTTCCAGGCGTGCGGCTCGCCGCGCCGATCGTCGAGGGGCAGGCGCTGGCGTCGTCGCCGTTCAGCGCCTCGGGCGTCCTGGTCCGCGGCATCCGATCAAGCGATTTGTCGAAACTTTCCTCAATTGCCAGGAACATCAAGCAGGGAACGCTCGAAGGCTTTGACCAAGGGCAGGGGATTGCGATCGGCAGCCGGCTGGCTGAGCAGCTTTCAGTGCGGGCCGGCGACAATCTCACACTGGTGGCGCCACGCGGAGCGGTCACGCCGATGGGAACGACGCCGCGCATCAAGGCTTACAAGATCGCGGCGGTGTTCGAGATCGGCATGTCGGAATACAACTCTGCGTTCGTGTTCATGCCGCTGACGGAGGCACAGGCCTATTTCAATCGCGCCGGCGATGTGACCGCGATCGAGGTCTATACCGACGATCCCGATCGGGTCGACCACTATCGGGCGCTCATCACCGATGCCGCGGCGCGGCCGATCTACATGATCGACTGGCGCCAGCGCAACGCCACGTTCTTCAACGCGCTGCAGGTCGAGCGCAACGTCATGTTCTTGATCCTGACGCTGATCGTGCTGGTGGCGGCGCTCAATATCGTCTCCGGCATGATCATGCTGGTGAAGGACAAAGGTAGCGACATTGCCATCCTGCGTACCATGGGCGCCACCCAAGGCGCGATCATGCGCATTTTTCTGATTACCGGCGCTTCGATCGGTGTGGTCGGCACCGCGGTCGGATTCCTGCTCGGCACGATTATCTGCCTGAATATCGAATCGATCCGCCATTTTCTGTCGTGGCTCACCAACACCGAGCTGTTCTCGCCCGAGCTCTATTTCCTGTCGCGGCTTCCTGCTGACATGAACGCCGGCGAAACCACGGCCGTGGTCGTGATGGCGCTAGGCCTGTCGCTGTTGGCGACGCTCTATCCGTCGTGGCGGGCGGCGCGGCTCGATCCCGTCGACGCACTGCGCTACGAGTGATCGCGCGATGGACGACACCACAGCGAGTACCGCGATTGTGGAGCCTGCGCCCGCGGCCGGCAGCGAACAGCATCCGATCGTATTCCTGCATGCGGTCACCCGGCGGTTTCGTCAGGGCGATTCCACGCTCGAGATTCTCAAAGGCGCCGAGCTTGCAGTCTGGCCGGGACAAACGGTGGCGCTGGTCGCACCTTCCGGCGCGGGGAAATCGACGCTGCTGCATATCGCCGGCCTCCTCGAACATGCGGACGGCGGTGAGGTCTATCTGGATTCGGTCGCCACCTCGCACATGAGCGATGCTGCGCGCACCCGGGTCCGCCGCGCCGATATCGGCTTCGTCTATCAGTTTCATCATCTGCTGCCGGAATTCTCCGCCGTGGAGAACGTGATGCTGCCGCAGATGATCCGCGGGCTCAATCGCGCCGAGGCGAACGCGCGCGCCACCGAACTATTGAGCTATCTCGGTCTCAAGGAGCGTCTGACGCACCGGCCGGCGGAACTGTCGGGCGGCGAACAGCAGCGCGTCGCCATTGCGCGCGCGGTAGCGAATGCACCGCGCATCCTGCTCGCCGACGAACCGACCGGCAACCTCGATCTGCGCACGTCGGAGCGGGTCTTTGGCGCGCTCGATCAGTTGGTCCGCGCATCGGGCCTCGCCGCCATCCTCGCCACCCACAATCTCGATATCGCCGCGCAGATGGACCGTCGCGTAACCATCCGCGACGGCGTGGTGGTTGAGTTGACCTGAGACCGCCCGGTCGGCCGACCCGACGCCTTGCTGCCGAGTCAATTAGGCCGCCGATTTTCACTGTGCCGTCATACGCTGGCGGGGTAGGGCGTTTCCCGGCCCTTATCCTCTACCCGGGCCTCCGCCAATCTAAACTCATGGTGGTCGCCACAAACCTGACAGTGCAGATTTATTGTAGCGTCCTTTGGCAAATCCTTCAGGTCGGTCGATTGCGCCTGGAAACCGCTGTGAAAGTCCGTGCCGGTCTTCGGACAGCGAAAAGTCAGGTGACCCATTGCGCGCCTCGTTAGTTGCGCACGCTACTAACGAGCTTTTGCCGCGCGATCTTTGATGAGGATCAATCGCAAGGCTTCGATGTTGCCTTTGGTCGCGCGGTCAATGTGTGGTCAATTGAGAGACCGCGTGTGTCGATAAGAAGCCTAACGGGCGGCCACCTTAGCCCCCTTGCTCTGGCTTAGAACCCCGTCGCTCCGTCGCCCCCGAGGCGGAAACACAGATTTGTTTGACGAATAATTCATCCGCAATGACGGCGGTTAACCCTGACCGCCACAATTGAAAGTGGCCCGAACTGCGCAGGCTTGACTCCTGAGAACAATTAGAGAACTAATGTTCCTCTTTCGTTCTACAAAAGGGGAGAGGGTCATGGTTCGCGCTGTGGCGGAGGAGGCGTTAGCACTTGCCTCCATCACTTTGTTCCTGGCTATGGTCGCTGTCTGGGCCCAGGTGCTGGGGGTCGTCTGAGTTCCGGCGATTTTTCCGGCCGCTGGCAGCGCGCAGGATGAAACTTTCTGTGCGCGGCGACGACCTTGCTTCGCGCGGTTGTGGACAGCGCGGCGCGCGATCCGCATCTTGCCTCCACGCCAAAATCGTCATCCGCGAACCATTTTAGGGATATGCCTGCCGCGACCCCCGGTTTCGTGCACCTGCATGTGCATTCGTCTTACTCGCTGCTTGAAGGGGCGCTGCCGATCGCGCGGCTGGCGGAACTTGCCAAGAAAGACCGGCAACCGGCGCTGGCGCTGACCGACACCGACAACATGTTCGGCGCGCTCGAATTTTCCGAGAAGATGGCGGCCGTGGGCATCCAGCCGATCGTCGGTTGCGCGCTCGGCATCGACTTTGGCGACCACGACCAGCGAGCCTCTGCGATGGGCGAGGGCTGGCCGCGGATTGTGCTTTTGGCCGCGCGCGAGGACGGCTACCGCAGCCTGATGCGGCTTTGTTCGCGCGCCTACCTCGACACTGAACAGACCGAACGGCCGCATCTTAAGCTCGACTGGCTCGCCGGCAAGACCGGCGGATTGATTGCGCTCAGTGGCGGAATCAACGGTCCGCTCGACGCGGCGATCGGTGCCGGCCAGAGCGCACTCGTTGTGTCGCGCTGCGAACACCTGCAGCGGTTGTTTGGTGATCGCCTCTATATCGAATTGCAGCGTCACGGCATGCCGGCCGAACGCGTGGCGGAGCCTGCTCTGATCGAGCTTGCTTACACCCGCGGCATTTCGCTCGTGGCCACCAACGAGCCTTTCTTCGCCAGCCGCGAGGATTACGAGGCCCACGATGCGTTGTTGTGCATCGCTGAGGGCAAGGTCATCGCCGAAGGCGAGCGCCGCCAGCTCACCACCGAGCATCGCTTCAAGAGCCGCACCGAAATGACGGCGCTGTTCGCCGATCTGCCGGAGGCGCTGGCGGCGAGCGTTGAGATCGCCGAACGCTGCGCCTTTCGACCGCGGACGCTGGCACCGATCCTGCCGCGCTTCTCCACCGGCCCCAAGGACGGCGAAGCCGGCCGGCCGCAGGATGAGCAAGCCGAAAAGGCGAAAGCGGCGAGTGCCGCAAATGAGGCGAACGAGGCGGAAGAATTACGCCGCGCCGCCTTCGCCGGGCTCGAACAACGGCTGGCGCGGCATCCGCTGGCGCCGGGCCATAGCGTCGAAGATTATCGCGAACGGCTTTCATTCGAGCTCGGCGTGATCGCCAGCATGAAATACGCCGGCTACTTTCTGATCGTGGCGGATTTCATCCAATGGGCGAAGGCGCAAGGCATTCCCGTCGGACCCGGCCGCGGCTCGGGCGCCGGCTCGCTCGTCGCCTATGCGCTCACCATCACCGATCTCGACCCGATCCGGTTCGGGCTCCTGTTCGAGCGCTTTCTCAATCCCGAACGGATTTCGATGCCGGACTTTGACATCGACTTCTGCCAGAATCGGCGCGACGAAGTGATCCGTTACGTGCAGGAGAAATACGGCCGCGACCAAGTCGCACAGATCATCACCTTCGGCACGTTGCAGGCGCGTGGCGTGCTGCGCGACGTCGGGCGCGTGCTGCAAATGCCCTACGGGCAGGTCGACAAGCTTTGCAAGCTGGTGCCGCAAAATCCTGCGAACCCGGTCACGCTCAAGCGCGCGATCGAGGACGAGCCTCGATTGCAGGCCGAGCGCGATCGCGATCCCGTCACCCGGCGCGCCTTCGACATCGCACAGAAGCTGGAAGGTCTCACCCGGCACGCTTCAACGCACGCCGCCGGCATTGTCATCGGCGACCGGCCGTTGACCGAACTGGTGCCGCTCTACCGCGATCCCAAATCGCTGATGCCGGTGACCCAGTTCAACATGAAATGGGTCGAGCCCGCGGGCCTGGTGAAGTTCGATTTCCTCGGCCTCAAGACACTCACCGTGCTCGATTTGGCGGTCAAGCTGGTCAAGCGCCGCGGCATCGATCTCGATCTGAGCAATTTGCCGCTCGACGACACTAAGACCTACGACATGCTGGCGCGCGGCGAGACGGTCGGCGTGTTCCAGGTGGAAAGCGCGGGCATGCGCCGCGCGCTGGTCGATATGCGGCCGGACCAATTCGAGGACCTGATCGTCCTGGTGGCGCTCTACCGGCCGGGCCCGATGGCGAATATTCCGACCTATTGCGCACGAAAACTCGGCCACGAGCCCACCGATTATCTGCATCCCAAACTCGAGCCGATCCTGCGAGCGACTTACGGCATCATCACCTACCAGGAGCAGGTCCAGCAAATTGCGCGCGACCTCGCGGGCTACAGTCTTGGCAGGGCCGATATCCTGCGGCGCGCGATGGGCAAAAAGGACCGCAAGGAGATGGCGTCGCAACGCGACAGTTTCATCTCGGGAGCGGTCGAGCGCGGCATCGGGCGTACCGACGCGGAAGCGATCTTTGATACCTGCGCCAAGTTTGCCGAGTACGGATTCAACAAATCGCATTCGGCGCCCTACGCGCTGCTGACTTATCAGACCGCCTACATGAAAGCCAATTACGCGGTGGAGTTCCTCGCCGCCTCGATGACGCTCGATATGGGCAACACCGACAAGCTCGCCGAATTCCGCGCCGAGGCCGAGCGGCTCGGCATCAAGGTCGAGCCGCCGTCGATCAATCGTTCCGGCCTCGAATTCGAACCGGCCGGCAGCACCATCCACTATGCGCTTTCGGCGCTGCGCGGCGTCGGGCGCCAGGCCGTCGAAACCGTCATCGCGGCGCGCGGCGAACGCCCGTTTGCCGACCTTGCCGACTTCGCCCGACGCATCAACCCGCGGGCCATCAATAAGCGCGTGCTTGAGAGCCTCGTTGCGGCCGGCGCCTTCGACGCCACCGAGCCGAACCGTGCGCGCGTATTCGCCGCGGTCGATACGCAATTCTCGCCACCGCACAGCGCGCGCACGAGGATGCTGCCCCGGTCAATGGACGTTCGTGGCACGCTTTTCGGAGATGTTAAGAGGTCCCACGACCGGGGACCGTCGTGACAAGCCCGAAGGCAGGGCTGCGGTCATGCTCCGCGGTCGAGCCGTGGCTGCCGGCGCAGCGTTTGCAGCGGGAATTCGACGCGATCGGCTTCTTCCTCAGCGGTCATCCGCTGGACGACTATGCCGCGGCGCTCAAGCGGCTGCGCGTGCAACCCTGGTCCGAATTTGCTCGCGCCGTGAAGGCAGGCGCCAGCGCCGGCCGCGTGGCCGGGACTGTGGTCGCGCGCACCGAACGGCGCACCCGAAACGGCACCAAAATGGGCATCATCGGTCTGTCCGATCCGAGCGGGCACTATGAGGCGGTGCTGTTCGCGGAGGGCTTGGCGCAATATCGCGATCTGCTCGAACCCGGATCGGCGGTGCTGTTGTTTCTCACCGCCGAGGTGCAGGGCGACGAAGTGCGCGCCCGTATCCAGTCGGTCGAACCGCTCGACCAGGCGGCGGCGAAAATGCAGAAGGGCTTGCGTGTGTTCTTGCGCGACGATGCGCCGATTGAAGGCGTAGCCAAGCGTCTCGAGCCGATCAAGCTGCCGTCCGCGCGCAACGGCGCCGACCACGCCGACGGTGAAGTGAGCATGGTGCTAATGCTCGAAAACGGCAACGAAGTCGAGGTCAAGCTCCCGGGCCGCTTCAAGGTGTCCCCCCAGATCGCCGGTGCGATCAAGGCGGTGACCGGCGTGGTGACGGTCGAGGCGCTGTAAGGTTAATCGTCATTGCGTTGTCGCCATGTTACCCGCCATGACGCGAATTAAGCGCCAAGCGGTTTGAAATTCATCGCTCTACTCGCTATCTCAGGCGCGGCGCGGTAAGAGAGCGCCCCCTTTCACCACAATCCATCGTCAATTCGGCGCCAGCGACATGCTTCGGATCGAGAACCTCATCTTTGACGCCTGGGGGCGGCGATTTTTTGATTCTGCCAGCGTGGCGATACCATCCGGGACGAAGGTGGGCGTGATCGGCCGCAACGGCATCGGCAAATCGACCCTGTTCAAGCTCATCGTCGGCGATCTCGTTCCGCTCAGCGGCGAGATTCTGTTGCCGAAGGCGTACCGCATTGGATCGGTCGATCAGGAGCATCCGGCGACGCCGACGAGTCTGCTCGACACCATTCTGGCCGCAGATACGCAACGCGAAGCGCTCAACGCGGCGCTGGAAGCCGCCGAGCCGGAAGAGCTTGCCGACATTTACCAGCAGCTGAACGCGATCGACGCGGATCGCGCGCCGGCGCGCGCCGCCGAAATCCTCAGCGGCCTCGGCTTTGCCGATGCCGACCTTCATCGTCCGATGGCGGAATTTTCCGGCGGCTGGCGCATGCGCGTGGCGCTGGCGGCGGCGTTGTTCGCTGAGCCTGACTTGCTCCTCTTGGACGAGCCGACCAACTATCTCGACCTCGAAGGCGCGCTTTGGCTCGAAGCGCGGCTGAAAAAGTATCCGCATACGGCTTTGATCATCAGCCACGATCGCGAGCTTCTGAACAATTCGGTCGATGCCATCCTGCACCTGAGCCAGGGCAAGCTCGAGCTTTACACCGGCGGCTACAACGATTTCGAAACGCGGCGCGCGGAGAAGACGCGGCTGCTGGCAGCGACCAAGGCAAAGCAGGACGCCGAGCGTGCTCACCTGCAACGCTTCATCGACCGGTTCCGGGCGAAGGCGAGCAAGGCGACCCAGGCGCAGTCGCGCATCAAGCGTCTCGCCAAACTGGAGCCGATTGCCGAAGTCGTCGAGGAGAGGGTGGCGCCATTCACGCTGCCGTCGCCGCCGCGACCGCTGGCGCCGCCTTTGATCCAGCTTGAAAGCGCGGCGGTCGGCTACAACGGCGCGCCGGTGCTTCGCAATCTCAATCTCCAACTCGACGTCGACGATCGCATCGGGCTACTGGGCGTCAACGGCGCGGGCAAGTCGACGTTCGCCAAGATGATCGCCGGAGCGCTGCCGCTGCAAACAGGCGAGATGAAGCGCGAACAGCGCATCCGCGTCGGCTGGTTTCATCAGCACCAGATCGAAGCGCTCGACCCGGACGACACGCCGCTCGACATCCTGCGGCGCGAGCGTCCGGACGACAGTGAGTCGTCGCGCCGCTCGCGGCTCGCGCAATTCGGTCTGTCGTTCGACAAGCAGGAAACCACGGTCGCCAATCTTTCCGGCGGCGAGCGCGCGCGGCTGTTGCTCAACCTCGTTGCGATGGCGGCGCCGCACTTGCTCATCCTCGACGAGCCGACCAACCATCTCGATATCGATAGCCGCCGCGCGCTGCTCGATGCGCTTAACGATTACGAAGGCGCGGTCATCCTGATCACCCACGATCGCTCGCTGATCGAGCTTGTGGCCGACCGGCTGTGGCTGACGGCCGATGGCCGCATCAAGCCATTTGCCGGAGATATGGACGATTATGCCCGCTTCGTCCTTGATCGGGCCAAAGCGGGAGCTGCGCCTGCGCAGCCAAGCGCCGACGATCAACCGGCGGCGCTGGAGGGTTTCGACGCCGGCGCGGCGGCCCGCTTGGCGGCGAAAAAGGCCGCAAAAAAGCGCCGCCGCAGGGGTTATTGACCGGCGCCGGCCGGCGGTTCACCGCCCGATAATGTTCAAGTTGCGTCGCCGGGGCATCTGCCTATATAAGGCGCCCAATCTCACACGCGGACCTTGGCCGTAAAAGCCGTCCGGTGCCCAACCATAAGGTTAGGCTCATCGGTCCGCGGCGGATCAACCGGAGAACTGATATGGCGCTGCCCGACTACAGCATGCGCCAGCTGTTAGAAGCTGGCGTCCACTTCGGCCATCAGGCCCATCGTTGGAATCCGAAGATGGCGGAGTACATCTTCGGCACCCGCAACAACATCCACATCATCGACCTGACCCAAACCGTGCCGATGCTGCACCGCGCGTTGCAGGCGGTGAGCGATACCGTGGCGCGCGGCGGGCGCATCCTGTTCGTCGGCACCAAGCGGCAGGCGCAGGACGCGATTGCCGAAGCGGCCAAAAAGTCCGCGCAATATTACGTCAATTCGCGCTGGCTCGGCGGCACGCTGACCAACTGGAAGACCGTATCCAACTCGATCAAGCGGCTGCGGACGCTGGACGAAATGCTCTCGTCCAACGAGGCGCAGGGTTACACCAAAAAAGAGCGACTGACGCTGCAGCGTGAGCGCGACAAGCTCGACCGCGCACTCGGCGGGATCAAGGACATGGGCGGATTGCCCGACCTCGTTTTCGTGATCGATACCAACAAGGAAGACATCGCGATCAAGGAGGCGCGGCGTCTGAACGTGCCGGTCGCTGCCGTGGTCGACACCAATTGCGATCCGGAGGGCATCACCTACGTCGTGCCGGGCAATGATGACGCGAGCCGCGCCATCACGCTCTACTGCGACCTGGTCGCCAGAGCGGTGATCGACGGTATCTCCCGCGGACAAGGCGAACGCATCGATCTCGGCGCGCTCTCCGAACCGCTGGTTGAGGAATTGCCGCCCGAGACCGAGAAGCTTGGCTTCCAGCCGCTATCCGGACCGCGCGGCGTGGCCGACGATCTGAAGAAGTTTCCGGGGGTATCGCCGGCGATCGAAAAGCAACTCAACGATCTCGGCATCTTCCACGTCTGGCAGATCGCCGAGTTCTCCCCCGTTGCCGCTCATAACGTCGGCGAGGAAGTCGGGCTTCCGGGCCGCGTCGAAGGCTGGATTGCGCGCGCCAAGGAGCAGATGGCGACTGAGGCCGAGTGAGCCGCGGGAACGGTCATTCCGGGGCGCCGCGAAACAGCGAGCCCGAAATCTTAAACCGCGGAACGTGATTTTTCAATTCCGAGTGCTTATTTCCGGTGCCGTGTTCATAGATTCCGAGCTCGCGCCTAAAGGCGCGCCCCGGAATGACGATGCGGGTACGACAAGGATCGAACGAAAATGGCGAACATCACCGCAGGCATGGTGAAAGAGCTCCGCGACAAAACCGGGGCCGGCATGATGGACTGCAAGGCAGCGCTCGGGGAAACCGGCGGCGATCTTGAATTCGCGGTCGACTGGCTGCGCAAAAAGGGGCTTGCAAAGGCCGCCAAGAAAGCCGGGCGGGTCGCGGCGGAAGGCCTGATCGGCGTTGCGCTCGCGGCGAACAAAGGCATTGTTGTCGAAGTCAATTCGGAAACCGACTTCGTAGCGCGCAATGATTTGTTCCAGGGCCTGGTGAAGATGATCGCCGATGTGGCGCTGACCACCGGCGCCGATGTCGATAAAATCCTCGCCGGCCGTGTCGGCGATCGCACGGTTGCCGATGCTATCAACGAGACCATCGCCAAGGTCGGCGAGAACATGACGCTGCGGCGGGCAGCTGCGGTGTCGGCCGGCAAAGGCGTGGTCGCAAGCTACGTGCACAATTCGGTCACCGACGGACTTGGCAGGATCGGCGTGATTGTCGGGCTCGAATCGGCCGGCACGGCGGATGAGCTGAAAGCCTTCGGCCGCATGGTGGCGATGCACGTGGCCTCGGCCAACCCGCAGGCGATCGAAGCGTCAGGACTCGATGCTACGACCGTCGAGCGCGAAAGAAACGTGCTTGCCGAAAAATTCAAGGCGCAGGGCAAGCCCGCAAACGTCATCGAGAAGATTGTCGAGTCCGGGCTCAAGACCTTCTACAAAGAGGTGTGCCTGCTCGATCAGGGCTTTATCTTCGACGATAAAAAGAGCGTGGCCCAGGCGGTGAAGGAAGCCGAAAGCAAGGTGGGCGCGCCGATCAAGATCACCGGCTTCGTGCGCTATGCGCTCGGCGAGGGCATCGACCGGCCAAGTGACGATTTCGGCGGTGAAGTTGCGGCGCTTGCCGGTGCGCACTGAATCGGGTGTAGCGCCGAATCGCGTGTAGGGTGGGTTGAGCTAGGCGAAATCCACCGCAGATATCGAGAGCGATGGGTTTCGTTGCGCTTGACCCATCCAACAGGGGCGGATCATCTCGGCGATGCCGAAGTCGAATTACCGACGCGTGATCGTCAAGCTCTCCGGCGAGGCGCTGAGCGGCCCGGAAAATTTCGGCATCCATCAGCCGACGATCGAGCTCTTTGCCGCGGATCTCGTCGCCGCTCATAAGCTCGGGATAGGGCTCGGGGTTGTGGTCGGCGGCGGCAACATTCTCCGCGGCGCGCAGATTTCCGAGGACGGATTGTCGCGGCCCACCGCAGATGCCATGGGGATGTTGGCGACCGTCATGAACGGATTGGTGCTCGAGGCGGCGATCGAGCGGGCCGGCGCCAGCGCCCGCACCATGTCGGCCTTAGCGATGCCGCAAGTCTGTGAAACTTATGAACGCCAGCGCGCGCTGCGACATCTGGAAGATGGCCGCATCATCGTGTTCGCCGGGGGTACCGGGAACCCATATTTTACCACCGACACCACCGCCATTTTGCGTGCCGCGGAGATGGGCTGCGATGCAGTGTTCAAGGCGACTGACGTCGATGGCGTCTATACTGCCGACCCGAAGCGAGACCCCAAGGCGACGCGCTACGAGCGGCTGGACCATCAGGAAGCACTCGACCGCAATCTGAAAATCATGGATGCGACGGCCTTCGCACTTGCCCGGGAGAACCGTATGCCTATCATCGTTTTTTCGATCAAGCAGACCGGCGCAATCGCAACTGTTGTGCAAGGAAAGGGTCATTTTACGACTGTCGGCTGAGAATTTGCTTTAACGAACGAAAGCGACCGTCGGACTGCGGAGGGCGCCATGGCAACGACGACATTCGACATGAATGACCTCAAGCGCCGCATGGCGGGAGCCATTGCCTCGCTCAAGCAGGAGCTTGCAGGGCTGCGGACCGGGCGTGCGTCGCCCGGACTGCTCGAACATATTCAGGTCGAGGCCTATGGCAGCCATATGCCGCTCAATCAGCTCGCTACCATCAATGTTCCAGAGCCGCGGCTCCTTCTTGTTCAGGTCTGGGATCGATCGATGATCCACGCGGTCGAGAAGGCGATTTCCGCCGCCAATCTCGGCTTGACCCCATCGAGCGAGGGACAGGTCCTCAAGCTGAGAGTCCCTGAACTCAACGAAGAGCGGCGGCGGGAGATCGTGAAGGTCGCGCACAAATACACCGAGGCCGCACGCGTCGCGGTGCGGCACGTCCGCCGCGATGGCCTCGACCTTCTCAAGAAGCTTGAGAAGGACCACAAGATCAGCGAGGACGAACACGAGCGGCACTCTGCAGAGGTGCAGAAAGCGACCGACGCGACCGTCGCAGAAGTCGACAAGCTTCTTGCCGCCAAGGAAAAGGAGATCATGACAGTTTGAGCGACGCCGCACGATCGAGAGACAGCGCGGGTGAGTCGCTGCCGTCGGGCAGCGACGGCTTCGACGCGCCCCGGCACGTCGCCATCATCATGGACGGCAACGGCCGATGGGCCGCCGCACGCGGCCTGCCGCGGATCGAAGGCCATCGGCGAGGCGTAGAAGCGTTGCGCCGTACGGTGCGAGCGGCTGGCGATCTCGGCATCTCGGTGCTGACCATATTCTCATTCAGCTCGGAGAATTGGTCGCGTCCGTTATCTGAAATCAGCGACCTGATGGGTCTGCTTCGCCGCTTCATCCGCAATGACCTCGCCGAATTGCACAAGAGCAATGTGCGCGTGCGGATCAGCGGCGAGCGCGAAGGGCTCGATCGCGACATCTGCCTGCTTCTGCAGGAGGCTGAAGATCTGACCCGCAACAATACCGGCCTCACGCTGGTGGTGGCCTTCAACTACGGGGCACGACAGGAAATCGCGCAAGCCGCGCGCCGCCTCGCGATCGAAGTGGCAGCCGGACGTCTTTCCGCCGATGACGTGACGCCCGAGCGGCTCGCAAGCTATTTCCACGCTCCCGATATTCCCGATCCCGACGTGATCATCCGCACCAGCGGCGAGCAGCGGCTTTCCAACTTTCTGCTGTGGCAGGCCGCCTACAGCGAGCTCGTATTCGTACCGATCAATTGGCCCGATTTCGATCGCGCCGCACTCGAGGGTGCGATTGCCGAATATCGTCGCCGCGAGCGCCGCTTCGGCGGGTTGGCCGCCGGTGCGGGATCGTAATATACCGGATTGTGAACGAGCCCGACCAGCGTAATGGCCGCACCGAACGCAGTGTCTCCGAGGGTGCCGCCAGCAACTTGACGCTGCGCGTCATCTCGGCGGCGGTGCTCGCGCCGGCTGTGCTGGCCTGCACCTATGCCGGCGGGTGGATCTTTTTCGCGCTGTGCGCCGCCGCGGCGGCCGTCGTTCTCTGGGAATGGACGTCGTTGGTCGCTGGCAGCGGCGATCTGAGAATTTTGACGCCAGGCTTGGCGGCCTTGCTGGCAGGCATGTTGCTCGTTGGCCTCGACCTGCCTACGGCTGCCTTGGGTATGATCGCCATTGGCACGGTCCTCGCGGGCCTTGCGGCTGCGGCTTGGCCCGAGGTTCCTCCCGATCGACTGACTGTGGCTTGGGGTGCGGGCGGGGTGCTCTATGCCGGCGCGATGCTGCTCGGGCCTGCTTTGCTACGGCGCGATCCGGAATGGGGTCTAACGGCACTTTTATTTCTCTTCGCAACCGTCTGGACAACTGATATTTTTGCCTACTTCTGTGGACGGGCAATCGGTGGCCCACTGTTGTGGCCGCGCATCAGTCCTAAAAAGACTTGGTCCGGGGCGTTAGGGGGGCTGATCGGGGGGGTTGCCGCGGGCGTCGGGGTCGCTTATGCGAGCGGTGTCGGCAGGTTGGGGATCGTAGGGGTTATGGGGCTGCTGCTGTCCGTCCTGGCGCAAGCCGGCGACTTGTTCGAGTTTGCCGTCAAGCGGCGTTTCGGGGCTAAGGACGCAAGCCACCTCATTCCGGGTCACGGAGGCCTCATGGACCGCCTTGACGGCTTCCTCGTCGCCGCCGTCGCCGCTTTGCTTATCGGCCTTATTCGTGCGGGAACTGCTGCACCGGCCCGCGGCTTGCTGGTATGGTAACACCATGAGAAAGAAGCAGCCGCTGGCGAGGGTGGAATTGGCGCCGGTACCGCGCTCGGTGACGCTACTGGGCGCTACCGGCTCGATCGGGTCGAGCACCGTCGATCTGCTCAGACAAGAAGCTGGTCGCTATCGCGTCGAAGCGGTGACGGCGCATCGCAACGCCAAGGCGCTGGCGCATCTGGCCCGCGAATTAGGAGCGCGCTTTGCCGCAGTGGCTGATCCCGATGCCTACGGCGAACTCAAAGCCGAGCTTTCGGGCTCCGGCGTCGAGGCGGCGGCAGGCCCAGCGGCGGTGGTGGAAGCGGCGCAGCGCCCCGCCGACTGGGTGATGGCCGCGATCACCGGTGCAACGAGTCTTAAGCCGACGCTCGCCGCGGCCGAACGCGGCGCCACGGTTGCGCTTGCCAACAAGGAATGTCTCGTCTGCGCCGGTGCGCTGTTCATGCGCCGGGCGGCCGCCGCCGGCGCCAGAGTTCTGCCGGTTGATTCCGAGCACAATGCAATCTTTCAGGCGCTTGGCGCCGGCCGGCGCGAGGACGTTCGCCGTATTGTGCTGACTGCATCGGGCGGGCCGTTTCGAACCTGGTCGCTTGAAGCGATCCACAAGGTAACAGTCGAGCAGGCGCTCAAACACCCGACTTGGTCCATGGGACCGAAGGTCACGATTAATTCGGCGACATTGATGAACAAGGGCCTCGAGCTCATCGAGGCGCATCATCTGTTCGCGCTGGGACCGGACGCGCTTGATGTCGTGGTGCACCCGCAGTCCGTCGTCCACGGTTTGGTAGAGTACCGCGACGGCTCAGTGGTTGCGCAGCTCGGATCGCCGGATATGCGTATCCCGATCGCCCATTGTCTGGCGTGGCCGGTGCGCATGGGCACGCCTGCCGCGCGCCTCGATCTCGCGCGCCTTGCCACACTTACGTTCGAAGAGCCGGATCCCTTCCGCTTCCCGGCCCTGGCGCTGGCGCGCCGGGCGCTCGCCGCTGGCGGGGCCGCGCCGACGATTCTCAACGCCGCAAACGAGATCGCGGTGCGGGAATTTTTGAACCGGCGCCTCGGCTTCGGCGGTATTCCCGTTTTGGTCGAGGCGACGCTCGATGCGGCAGAACGGCGCGGCACCGTGGCAGAGCCGCAATCCGTCGAAGACGCGATCGCTATTGACCATAACGCAAGAAGGCTTGCTGCCGACCTCTTGCCCGAAATTGCCGCAATGGCATCCTAAGCGTTAAGACTGGGGCAAGATAATGCAGGGGCGGGGGTAGAAAAGCGTCATGGGGTCATATTTTTTGTCGCATTTGCACCTGCTCGGCGGCGGCATTGTCGGGTACCTCGTTCCCTTCCTCTTTGTCCTCAGCCTGGTCGTCTTTTTCCATGAGCTCGGTCATTTTCTGGTCGCTCGCTGGTGCGGCGTGCGGGTGATGGTGTTTTCCATCGGCTTTGGTCCTGAAATCGTCGGCTTCAACGATCGCTACGGCACGCGGTGGAAAATCTCCGCCGTCCCTCTTGGTGGCTTCGTCAAATTTCTCGGCGACGACAGTGCGGCGAGCACGCCCGACAACGCAGCGCTTGCGAGCATGGATGCGGGCGAGCGCGCGCACAGTTTCATGTTTCAGTCCGTGTTAAAGCGGGCGGCCATTGTCGTGGCCGGCCCCGTCGCAAATTTCGTACTGGCGATCGTCATCTTTGCCGCGGTTTTTATGGTCTACGGCAAGCAGACGATGAGCGCGCGCGTAGATTCAGTACAATCGGGCAGCGCGGCGGCTGCGGCAGGCTTCGAGCCCGGCGACGTCGTCGTGATGATCGACGGTCATGCCATCGACAGCTTCACCCAGATGCAGCGGATCGTCAGCGAAAGCGCCGGAGAGACGCTTGAAATCACCGTCCGCCGTGACGGCGCGACAAAAACGCTGAAGGCTACGCCCGTACTGCAAGAGAAAAAGGACGTCTTCGGCAACGTTCGCCGCATTGGGATTCTTGGCATCCAGCGTTCGCCGGCGCCCGAGGATTTGAAAGCGCAACCGGTGGGGCCGCTGCAGGCCGTCTGGCTGGGGATGCAGGAATCCTGGGACGTCATCGACCAGACGCTGAGTTATGTCGGCGGGGTCATAATCGGGCGCAAATCGGCTGATCAGCTCGGTGGTCCGATTCGGATCGCGCAAATGTCCGGGCAGGTGGCAAGCTTGGGGTTCGTTGTGCTCCTGCATTTCTCCGGCATGTTGTCGGTTTCGATCGGACTGCTCAACCTCTTCCCGATACCCTTATTGGATGGCGGTCACCTTTTGTTCTACCTGATTGAGGGCGTTCGCGGCCGTCCGCTTTCCGAAAGGGCGCAAGAGGTGGGATTTCGCATCGGCCTCGCGATCGTGCTGATGTTGATGATATTTGCAACTTTCAATGACATCGTTCATCTGACCACCTCCTGAAGGCGGTGGGCACCTAGGGGTGGGGCGTGTCACACTGTTTCCCAAAATGTGTGTCGAATCAAAGTGGAGAGGTAGCGCCGAACAGAGACCTTGAATTGAGGGAGACATCGAGCAACCCGCCAACTGGGGGCGGCCACAAGGGGAATTAAGGGCGCTTTGCGCATGGACATGTGTGTGCGGGTAAGACGAGGGCTTGTCGTGGCCGGCTTGCTCCTCGCCGGGATATCGTTTGGCGTTGCGTCTGGAGCGGCATTTGGCGCGTCGGCGGAATCCGCCGCGACGGCTAGTTCGATCGTGGTCGAGGGCAATCGACGCGTCGAAGCCGACACGATTCGCTCGTACTTTAAGCTCACCCCGGGCGAACGGCTCGATGCAGCCAAAATCGACGCCGCATTGAAAGCGCTATACGCTTCCGGCCTGTTTCAAGATATCCGCATTTCACAATCGGGCGGTCGGCTCGTGGTAACGGTGGTGGAGGCTCCCGTCATCGATCGACTCGCCTTTGAGGGCAACAACAAGGTCAAGGACGAGCAGCTTCAGCAAGAGATCCAATCGAAGGCCCGCAGTGCGCTATCGCGCGCCGCCGTGCAGGCCGATGTTCAGCGCATCCTCGAGATTTATCACCGCAGCGGGCGTTTCGACGTCAAAGTGGTGCCCAAGATCATCTCGCGGCCGAACAACCGCGTCGACTTGGTTTTCGAGATTAACGAAGGCGAGAAGACCGGCGTCAAGTCGATCATATTCGTCGGCAATCACGCCTACTCGAGTTTTCGGCTGAAGGAGGTCATCAAGACGTCTACGTCGAACTTCTTGAGCTTTCTGCAGACCACGGACGTCTACGACCCCGATCGCATCGAAGCCGACCGGGATCTGATCCGGCGCTTTTATCTCTCCCACGGCTATGCCGACGTGCAAGTCGTCTCGGCGACTGGCGAGTACGATCCAGCCCAGAAGGGCTTCATCATCACCTTCACCATCGAAGAAGGACCGCTCTACCATTTCGGCAAGATCGACATCCAATCCAATATCCGTGCGGTCGATCCACAAACACTGCGGTCTGCGCTACGGATGAGGGGGGGCGACGTTTACAACGGTGATGCCATCGAGAAAACGGTCGAAGATGTCACCGTTGAAATCACCAAGCACGGATATCCCTTCGCCACCGTGCGGCCGCGCGGTGACCGCAACGCCCAAACTCGGACTGTCAGTGTCGTCTTTGTCGTCGATGAGGGCGTGCGCGCCTATATCGAGCGCATCAATATCCACGGCAACACCCGCACTCGCGAATATGTTATCCGGCGCGAGTTCGATATCTCCGAGGGAGACCCGTACAATCGCGCCTTAATCGATCGCGCCGAGCGCCGTATCAAGAACCTCAACTTCTTCAAGAACGTAAAGATCACCAACGAGCCCGGGTCGGCGCCCGATCGGGTGGTCGTCAATGTCGACGTCGAGGAACAATCGACCGGCGATTTCTCGGTCATGGGCGGATATTCGACGGCCGATGGGTTCATGGGCCAAGTGTCGATCTCCGAGCGCAACTTGTTGGGAACCGGCCGGTACGCCAGAGCCTCGCTCACCTACGGGGAATACATCCGCGGTGTCGAGTTCAATTTTGTCGAGCCTTATTTCCTCGACAACCGAATGTCGTTTGGCACCGATTTGTTTGCGCGCGAGACCTTGGCCAGTCCGTACCTGTCTTATGGGACCACAACATACGGCACCAACCTGAAATTGGGCATTCCGCTTCGTGAGGACCTTTCCCTGCAGCTGCGCTATTCGATCTATGATCAGTCGATCAACCTGCTTTCCACGTTGAACGACTGCGCCAACGTCAATCCGAATTTCGCCACCACGTTCCCGACCGTCAATGCTCTTGTCGCGGCGAACAGCGTTTTGGCCGGGGCATATCCCATTTACGCCAACAATTTGGCAGCCAACGTTCAGGCCAACTGCCTTTTCAGCACTCCAGGGAACACCGCGCCGGTCTATGAAGCGTCGCTGCCCATACGGGAGGAGCTTTCCTATGGCGCTTATCTGACTTCGATGGCCGGATATGGATTGACCTACAATACGCTCGACAACAACAAGCACCCTACGAACGGTCTGCTTATCAACTGGGGTCAGGACTTTGCTGGTCTCGGCGGCGCCGTGGCTTACATTCGTACGGTCGTGGATGTCCGCGCCTATTACGAAGTTATCTCCGATCTCGTCGGCCTGCTGCATCTGCAAGGCGGCGATATAATTGGCTTAGACAAATGCCCTACGGGCGCTTGTAGCGGCGACGGCTACGTGCGGATGCTTGATGACTTCAAGATGGGTCCCAACCTGGTCCGTGGTTTCCAGCCGATGGGCATCGGACCGCGTGACATCACCTCGGGTACGTCAAACGATGCGCTCGGCGGCACGAGGTACTGGGGCGCCAGCCTCGAGTTCCAATATCCGTTCTACTTCCTGCCAAAGGATGCCGGTATCCGCGGCGCGGTGTTTATCGATTCCGGTGCGGAATGGGACTATCAGGGAGAGACTGCTTGGCCCGCGAATGGTGAAGTCAACGGCACGATCACGACCAGCACCGGCGTCAGCTATTTCTGCGGCAATTGCGCGATGCAATACGCTGATTCCGCAGCTCCCCGCGTGGCTGTCGGTGGCAGCATCATCTGGGATTCGCCGTTCGGTCCGTTACGATTCGATTTCGCGTATCCAATCCTGAAGCAGCCGTACGACCGCGTCCAATGGTTCCAGTTCGGCGGTGGCGCGCGGTTCTGATTCGGGACTGCCGCCGTCGTCGAGGCCGGGCGTATGCCGGATTTCCTTCCAACCAGGCGAACGCTGACGATCGCCGAGATTGTTGCACTTACCGGCGCGGAGCCCCGCGCGGGGGCGCGGCTCCACCGGGCAATCAGCAACATTGCGCCGCTCGATGCAGCGCAAGCCTCCGACGTCACGTTCCTCGACAATCCAAAGTATCTCGATGAGCTGGCGAACACGCGCGCCGGCGCGTGTTTGTTGCAGCCGCGCTTTGCGAGCGCGGCGCCGGATCGCCTGCAGGTGCTGGTTATTGCCGCGCCATATCGCGCCTTCGTTGCGGTCGCGCGCGCGCTCTTTCCAGACTCGCTGCGGCCGTCGTCGCTATTCGGCGCGACCGGACGCGCGGCCGGCGCGTATGTGCATCCTTCGGCGCGGGTCGAGGCGGGCGTGACGATCGATCCGCTCGCGGTGATCGGCCCAAGCGCCGAGATTGGTGCTGGCACGGTGATCGCGGCCGGCGCCGTAGTCGGCCCGAGCGTCGCGGTCGGTCGCGATTGCAGCATCGGTGCCGGGGTGAGCTTGCTTCACGCACTGATCGGCGACCGCGTGATCATTCACCCGGGCGCCCGCATCGGCCAGGACGGGTTCGGGTACCTGCCGTCGCCGAAAGGTCATGTGAAAATCCCGCAGAGCCGCCGCGTTATCATTCAGGATGACGTGGAAATCGGCGCCAACGTGACCATCGACCGCGGCTCGACCCGCGATACGGTCATCGGCGAGGGCACCAAGATCGACAATCTCGTGCAAATCGCGCACAACGTAACTATCGGGCGGCACTGCCTGATTGCTGGGCAGGTCGGCATCTCCGGCAGTGCGCGGCTCGGAGATTTCGTGATGCTGGGCGGAAAGGTTGGTATCGCCGATCACGTCACGATCGGTACCGGCGCCAGCCTTGGCGCGCAGAGTGGCGTGATGAACGATGTTCCTGCCGGAGAGCGCTGGATCGGCTCGCCGGCGCAGCCGGTGCGAGACTTTATGAAGGGGGTCGCGGTTCTGCGGCGGCTTGCGCGAGGTGGCAAGCGCGAAGGAGAGGCGGGATGACCGAAGAGTCGCTCGGCGCGGCCGACATTCACGAAATTCTGCGCCTGTTGCCGCATCGGTATCCGTTTTTGTTGGTCGATCGCATTAGGGACATCCGCGGCGACGAGCACGGCGTCGGAATCAAGAACGTCACGATGAACGAGCCGCAATTCGTCGGGCATTTTCCGGATAACCCGGTCATGCCCGGCGTGCTGATGATCGAGGGCATGGCGCAGACCGCCTGTGTGCTTTGTCTGCGGATCATGCCTTCGCCGGAGAAGCGTCGCACGATGTTCTTCATGACCATCGACAAGGCCAAGTTCCGCAAACCGGCGCTGCCCGGCGACACACTCGAATATCACGTCGACAAGGTCGCGCACCGCCGCAGCATGTGGTGGTATCGTTGCGAGGCCAAGGTTGGCGGCGCGCTGATCGCCGAGGCTACGCTCGGCGCCTACATGGCCGAGGACTAGATGGCGCGGATCGATCCGACCGCGCGCGTCGCCGATGGCGCGCGCCTGGGAGAAGACGTGGAGATCGGGCCGTACTGCATTGTCGGACCCCACGTCACGCTCGGAAGCGGTGTGCGCCTCATCGCCAATGTTCACATTACCGGTGTAACAACCATAGGTGAAGGGACCGTGGTCTATCCGTTCGCTTCGCTCGGAACGCCGCCGCAATCGGTCCACTATCGCGGCGGCGCCACGCGATTGATGGTAGGGCCGCGCTGCGAATTGCGCGAAGGCGTCACCATGAATACCGGGACCGAAGATGGCGGCGGAGAAACCCGCGTTGGCGAGCGTTGTTTGTTCATGGTTGGTTGCCACGTGGGCCACGATTGTCACGTCGGCAACTCGGTAACCTTCGCCAATAACGTTGTGCTCGGCGGGCACGTCAGCGTCGGCGATCACACGTTCCTCGGCGGTCACGCTGCGGTTCATCAGTTCGTCCGCATCGGCGAAGGCGCCATGATGGCGGGGCTATCGGGCGCATCCGGCGACCTCATTCCTTTCGGCTATGCGCTCGGTCAGATCGCCGATCTGGTCGGACTGAATGTCGTCGGGTTGCGGCGGCGGGGCGCGGAGCGCGCGGAGCTGCATCGGCTGCGGCAAGCCTATCGCCAACTCTTCTTGGCTTCAGGCGTATTCTCTGAACGGCTGAGCTCGGTTGCGCGCGACTTTGCCGACGATCCGCTGGTGGAAAAAATCACGGCCTTCATTGCAGCCGGCGGAAAGCGGCCCTTAATCCACCCGCCTGCAGCACGGCGGTCCGATGAGTACGGGGACGATGCGTCCTGACGCGCCGAGCACCGCGTGGACCGCTTCAGGACCCGAGCCGGTGGCGGTCATCTGCGGCGGCGGCAGTTTTCCTGGCGCGGTTGCCGAGGCGATCGTACGGCACGGCCGCCAGCCGGTGATGTTCGGATTGAGGGGCTGGGCCGACCCCAAGGTCGTCGAGCGCTATGCGCATCATTGGATCGCAATCGGGCAAGCCGGCCGGCTGTTCCGTCTGGCTCGGTCCGAGCATTGCCGCGAGGCGTTGTTCATCGGTACTCTGCTGCGGCCGCCGCTCTGGAGCATCCGCCTTGATTGGCAGACACTTCGGCTGATGCCGCGCGTCGCGCGCTTCTTTCGCGGCGGCGACGACCGGCTCTTGTCCGGGGTCGCGAGCCTGTTTGAAGAGGGCGGAATGCGGATCATCGGCCTTGACGAGGTGGCGCCGGAGATTCTTGTTCCGGAAGGCGTGCTCGGCCGCCACCAGCCGACGCCGCGTGACAACGACGATATCGGCTGCGCGCTCAAAGTGCTCGCCGCATTGGGGCCGTTCGATGTGGGCCAGGCGGCCGTCGTCGCCGACAACCATGTGCTCGCCGTCGAAGCGGCGGAAGGTACCGACAACATGCTCCTGCGCGTCGCCGAGCTGCGCCAGCAACGCCGGGTGACGACCGCACCGGGCCGGGGCGTGCTGGTGAAGGCGCCCAAGCCTGGGCAGGATCGCCGCTTCGATCTGCCGGCGGTCGGCCGGCAAACCGTCGAGAACGTGGCGCGCGCGGGTCTCGCCGGATTGGCCGTTGCGGCCGGGAGCACGATCATTGCCGAAGTAGCGGACGTGATCGCGGCCGCCGATCGGGCCAAGATTTTTCTTGTCGGCGTCGGAGAGGCTGCGGGACGATGAATTACGTCCCGCAGTCCAAACCTTTGTCGATCTATATCGTCGCCGCGGAGGAGTCAGGTGACGCGCTGGGCGCGGCCTTGGCAAATACGCTGCGCGCGCGTGAAGGCAGAGCGCTCAAGCTCGAAGGCGTCGGCGGGCGAGCCATGGCGGCGGCGGGAATTCGGAGCTCGTTCGCTATCGACGACCTTTCGATCATCGGCTTCACCGCAATCCCACGCCGCCTTCCGACAATTCTACGCCGCATCCGCGAAACCGCAGACGCGGTGATCGCCGCGCGGCCGGATGCTCTCGTCATCATCGACAGCCCGGACTTCACTCACCGGGTGGCGCGCCGGGTGCGGGCCGAAGCGCCGGCGATCCCTATTCTCGATTACGTCTCGCCATCGGTTTGGGCTTGGCGGCCCGGACGCGCGCGCGCCATGCGCAGCTATGTCGATTGCGTGTTTGCGATCCTGCCGTTCGAGCCGGCGACGCATGTACGGCTCGGCGGACCACCCTGTATTTATGTGGGCCATCCGCTGATCGAGCGGATCGCCGAACTGCGCCCGAGCGCCGACGAGGCGCGGAGGCGCCGCAGCGACCCACCATTGGTGTTGGTGCTGCCCGGCAGCCGATCAAGCGAGATCCGCCGGTTGCTCGCGATCTTCGGTGCCGCGATCGCACGCGTTGCCGCGCAAGTCGGGCCGATGGAGCTGGTTCTGCCGACCCTGCCGCATCTTGCTTCGGTCGTGCGCCAGGGAGTAGCCAGCTGGCCTGTCACGCCGCGTATCGTGTTCGAACAGGAGGAAAAGTGGGCCGCGTTTCGCTCGGCGCGCGCCGCACTGGCGGCCTCCGGCACGGTGACGCTCGAGCTTGCGATTGCTGGCGTCCCGACCGTTGCCGCTTATCGCGTCGCGCTGATCGAGGAGGTCATCGCGCATCTCGTCGGGCTGCGGGCAAGGCTGACGAGCGTGATCCTCGCCAATCTGGTCATCGGTGAGAACGTCGTTCCGGAATTCCTGCAACGGGATTGCACGCCGCAACTGCTCGCTGATGCGCTGGTTCCGCTGCTGTCCGAAACTCCGGAGCGGGTGCGCCAGCTAGAGGCCTTTGGGCGGCTCGACCGGATCATGGCGGTTGATGCTGCGCCGAGCGTCAAGGCCGGCGCGATTGTTGTCGAGGTCGCGCGCCACGGCCGCCGCGATCTTGTCGTCGCTAGCCAACGTTGACCCCCCTGCTAACGCGAGCAGCAAATGTTCAAACGCCACCTACGACCAGCGCGCGCATGACTAAAACGCGAAAATCTTCAGTGCACGCTGCGATTACCGGGGTGCACGGCTATGTGCCACCCGATGTTCTCACCAATGCCCAGCTGGCACGGCTGGTCGATACCAGCGATGAGTGGATCTTCGAACGTACCGGTATCAAGGAACGGCACATCCTCAAAGGCAAGGGACTAGGGACCTCGCATATGGGCGCCGAGGCCGTGCTTGGCCTCCTGAAGAAGACCAACACGGCGCCAGGCGATGTCGAGTTGCTGATCTGCGCTACCACAACGCCCGACCTGGTGTTTCCTTCCACCGCCAACCTCATCTCCGACATGGCCGATATTCGCAACATTGGCAGCTTCGACGTGCAGGCCGCGTGCTCAGGCTTTGTCTATGCGCTCAGCATTGCGGCCCAATTCATCGAGACCGGGAAGTATCGCAAGATTGTGGTGGTAGGCGCCGACAAGATGTCGGCAATTATCGACTATACTGATCGCGCGACCTGCGTGCTGTTCGGCGACGGCGCCGGCGCCGTGCTGGTCGAGCCGAACCGCAATTACGGCATCATCGACACGCTTATCTGTTCGGACGGCGCGGGCGTGCAGCACCTGCATCAAAAAGCCGGCGGCAGCCGTATGCCGCCGACGGCGGAAACCGTGGCCAAGCGGCTGCACTACGTGCATCAGGAAGGCGCGGCGGTGTACAAATACGCCGTCGCGCGCATGGCTGAGGTGGCGACCGAGCTGATGCGGCGCAACAAGCTGACCACCGAGATGGTTGATTGGCTGGTGCCGCATCAGGCCAACAAGCGCATCATCGAGGCGACCGCCGAGCGCATGGGGCTTTCGGCTGACCACGTGATGGTAACGATCCACAAATACGGCAACACGACCGCCGCCACGATCCCGCTCTGCCTTTGGGACTACGAGAAGAAGCTCAAAGCCGGTGATCGCCTCATTCTCGCGGCGTTCGGCGGCGGCTTCACTTGGGGTGGTATCTATCTCACCTGGGCCTACGGCCCGCGCTCGCCGCGCAGTAACGACAAATGGGGAAGGGCGTCCGCTCATATGGCAGTCGATGGGGCATAAGCCGGTGCTCTGGCGTCTTCAATCAGCGCCCGCGTCGATGCAGTCTTGCCGCGGAGCTGGACGAGCGTGACGTCGGCTTTCAGCGCGTCGGCGACAATCCAAAGGATAGAACGGCCATTGTCGCGCGAACGATCGGTAACAAGGCACAGGTCAAAGTATTTTATCGGTCCCGTTATTATTCAATCGGCGATTGTCAGGCGAGCTTTGATATCGCTCGGCCCGATGGCTTCGAGTGCATCGAGAAATGCGACGCGGTATGAGCCTGGGCCCGTCGCCTTTTCAGCCGCTATTTCGCCGGCAATGCCGTAGGCTGCGACCGCGGCAACCCCCGCCTCGAAGCCTTCGGCACCGATGGCGGCAAACGCTCCGGTCACGGCGGAAAGCGCGCAACCGAGCGCTGTCACTTTGGCCATCATCGGCGAGCCGTTCGCGAGTTTCACCACGCGTTGACCGTCGGTAATGATATCGACCGCACCGGTGGCAATGACGGTACAGCCTTCGTGCTCTGCAAGACTCAAAGCAAACGCCAGGGCCTCCTCAGTTGTGTTGGCGCTGTCGACGCCCTTGGGTACAACGCCGGCGCCGCCGGCCACCGCCATGATCTCGGATGCATTACCCCGGATGATCGACGGCCGGTGCAGCAGAAGCGATTTCACGGTTTCGGTCCGCAGCCGCGTCGCGCCGGCGCCTACTGGATCAAGCACCCACGGCCTGCGGTGCCGTCGCGCGGCTTGAGCGGCAAGGATCATCGCCTCCACCCATGGCGTCGACAAAGTGCCGATGTTGACGACGAGCGCGGCCGAGATGGCGACGAATTCGGCCACCTCTTCGCGGGCGTGAACCATGGCCGGGGAGGCGCCGATCGCAAGCAAAGCATTCGCTGCGACATCCATCGATACATAATTGGCGATGTTGTGGACGAGAGGTCGCGCGGCGCGCAGCGCTTGCAAAAGTTGCGCGGTCTTGTCTGATATGGCCGCTCGGTCGGCGCTCACGCAGGCACTTCCCTGGTTTATAAGTCGTTCTGATAATAGGCGGTAAGGGCCAGATCTTCCACAAATCCGCGCCGTCACCACCGCTGCCGAGAGCGACCGGTTGGACTATACTGCGCATCTCGGGATGAACCACAAAGGACGCCATGCACGACGCGACGACTATCGTCACACTCCAGGAGAAGCCACCGGTCAGCTATAGCCGCAATCCAAACTATGCGGAGCTGCAACGGCATTATCCGACCACGGATTATCTGCGCCGCCGCGCCCGCCATCACATTCCTCATTTCGCCTTCGAGTATTCGGATGGCGGCTCGGGGAAGGACGATGCAGGAATCAGGCGAAATTGGGCGGCGCTTGATGCTGTCGAACTGGTGCCTCGTTATGGCGTTATGCCGACGCTGCCGCCGTGCGACGTCGAACTGTTCGGCCGCCGCTATTCAGCGCCGACCGGCGTGCCGCCGATGGGCGGGCCTTCGATCATTTGGCCCGGCGGCGATAAACATCTGGCTCGCGCCGCGCAGCGTGCCGGCGTGCCGTACATGCTCAGTACTGCCGGCGGTGCCACGATCGAGGAGATTGCCGCCATCGCGCCGGACGTTTTCTGGTTCCAGCTTTATCGCTTAGCCAACAACGACCACGCGATCGGGCTTGACCTGGTGCGGCGCGCCGAAGCCGCGGGTTGCCATACCTTGGTGCTGACGCTCGACGTCCCGGTCCGCACCACACGCCCGCGTGAAGTGGCGACCGGTATCGCCGGCGCCTTCAATCTCGACCTGCGCATCATGATGCAGATCGCGCGCGCTCCCGGCTGGGCCATGGCGCTCAGGAAGCACGGCGTCCCGCGGTTCGCCAATTTGCGCTCCTACGTCGGCGAGAATGCGGCGCTTAACGAGGTCATCGCTTTCGCCCTGCGCGAACAGCGCGGCGCGTTTACGTGGGACGAAGTGCGCAAGTACCGCGACCGCTGGAAAGGGACTCTGATCGTCAAAGGAATTCTGCACCCACAGGACGCCGAGAAAGCCGTATCGCTTGGCGTCGACGGCCTCATTGTCTCCAATCACGGCGGGCGCCAGGTTGAGGTTCTGCCGGCGGCGATCGACGTGCTGCCGGCGATCGTGCGCCAGGTCGGAGCGCGCGCGACGGTGATGATGGATTCCGGCGTGCGCAGCGGCAGCGACGTGGTGCGCGCCTGCGCGCTCGGGGCCGCGGCAGCGTTCGCCGGCAAGGCTTTTCTTTGGGGCCTTGGCGCGCTCGGGACGGCGGGGCCTGGCTACGTCATCGACCTTCTGATCGACGAGACCCAGGCCGCGCTTGGACAGCTCGGCGCGCGCACCCTGGATGAGCTGCGCACGGTAACCGTCCGGCATCCCGGCGCGTTGCAGTTCTAAAAGCCGGGAGAGCGCCCGACGCCCCAGCACCTTAACGTCGAGGCCAGATTGTCATCTGCGTCGTAGCCGCTTAACCTGAGCTATTCGCACGACTGCGATTTGCTTTGGCGTCGCCGCGGAAGATCGCCCCGTGAGGCAGACGCCCTGGTCCTACTTCGTTCCGCGGGCTAGAAGAAAAGCCCCACGACGGACTACGCTATGGCAATCTTGGCCGACGCGACCATCGAAATTACCGACGACCGGCTTGCGGCTCGCAATGCGCTCGTGCTGGCCGCTGCGCAGGCGCTTGCCGGCGGTAATACCACCGTGATCGTGGCGACCGGCGGCATCGTCGGGTCGATGCTGGCGCCCGAACCGGCGCTGGCGACGCTGCCGATCAGCGTCATGGCTGTTGGGATGTGGATCGGTACGCTGCCGGTCGGGATGCTGGCCAAGGCGTTCGGCCGGCGCTTTGCCCTGCAAGTCGGTTCGGCGTTTGGCGTAGCGTCCGGCGTGCTCTCCTGCATCGCCCTGCTGTCAGGATCGTTCGGTCTGCTGCTCGCCGGTACATTATGCGGCGGCCTCTACGCTGCGGCGCATCAATCCTATCGTTTTGCCGCCGCCGACACTGCGAGCGTGCAGTTCCGCGCCAAGGCGGTGGCGTGGGTCCTTGCCGGCGGCATCTGCGCCGCGGTGATCGGTCCAGAGCTCGTGATCCTGACCAAAGACCTGTGGCCGCCGTATTTGTTTGCCGGGACGTTTTTGGCGCAATCGGCCTGCGCGATTATCACGGCAGCAGTGCTGATGCTGCTCAAGCTGCCGCCCGCGCCGGCCGCTATTCGCAGCTTTGCCGATGGCCGGCCGCTGATCGAGATCGTGCGCGAGCCGCGATTTATGGTTGCGGTGGGCTGCGGCGTTGCCAGCTTTGGCGCGATGAACCTGATGATGACCGCGGCGCCGCTCGCTATGGTGATGTGCCATCATTCGGTCGGGGAAGCCGCACTCGGCATCCAGTGGCACGTGATCGGCATGTACGCGCCGAGCTTTTTCACCGGCACGCTGATCGCGCGGCTCGGACTGCGCACCATGATCGCGATCGGCCTGTTTTTGCTTGTTGCTGCCGCTTCGATCGGGCTGCTCGGGACCGCGCTATGGAATTTCTGGATCGCGCTGGCGTTTCTAGGCGTCGGCTGGAACTTTGCCTTCATCGGCGCCACGACCCTGGTCACCGAGTGTCACGGCCCGCGCGAACGCAACAAGGTACAAGCGTTCAACGACTTTCTGGTGTTCGGCTCGACGGCGATCGGCTCGCTGTCCTCGGGCGCGCTGCTGACCCTCTACGGCTGGTCGGCGGTCAACGGTGTGGTGTTCCCCGTCGCCATTGCCGCCGCCGCGCTGCTGGCATGGGGGACGCTCGCGCGCCGGCCTCAGACGGTGTAGAAGCAAACGAGCGTTGAGGTTCTCGATAGAGGGCTAATCCTATGGACGATCAGACCGCGCAGCTCGATTCGGTCAGCGACGAAACCGCATTGCGCGGCCTGTACGAGCCGCCGATGGAACTTGCGGTTCTCAAACAGCTCAATCGTCTCGACGCTCATTGCCGTAACTTTCTCGCCCATTCGCCGTTTGCGGTCATCGGTTCGACGCGGCCGGGTAGCGGCACCGATGTGAGCCCGCGCGGCGATGCTCCAGGTTTTGCCCGGGTGCTGGACGACAACACCATCGCCATTCCTGACCGGCCCGGGAATAATCGGCTCGATACGATGTCGAACATCGTGACCGATGCCGAGGTCGGGCTGTTGTTCTTTATTCCCGGCATTGACGAAACGCTGCGCATCAACGGCACGGCACGGTTGTCGCACGATCCGAAGCTTCTCGCCGCGGCGGCGGTTAACGGGCGCGAGCCCCGGCTGGTGATCCTGGTCACTGTACGCGAGGCCTTCCTGCATTGTGGCAAGGCGCTCAAGCGGTCCAAGCTTTGGCAGGACGATTATCGGGTCGAGAAGAACTCGTTCCCATCGCTGGGGCGGATGATCGTCGAACAGACCAAAACACCTCGCGTGAGCGTTGACGAGGCCGACGCGGTCGTCGAAGAGGGTTACCGCAACAAGCTTTATTGATATTGGGGCTTGGGTACCTCGCCTATCGCCGGAATTATCATGAATTTTCTAGTATATTTAATGGCTTACTGAGAACCGTTAAAGTTGTGCGCTTGGCCCAAGCCGCCGCATCTTTCGGCCGGGATTTGATCGCGCCGGCAACACAAAATGCGCCGTGATCTTTTGGAAAACGGCTTCCACTTTTGCAGATCATGCTCTAGAGCATCGCGCGAGGCATTTTCCTTTCGGGCCGGGCTTTAACGCTGGCTCCCACTAACCGGGGACCTTCCATGACGACTTTGTGGCTCATCGTTCTGTGCGGCGTCCTTGCGCTCGTTTACGCCATCTGGGCCACATTCTCGGTGATGCGGGCCGATCCCGGCAACGAAAAGATGCAGGAGATCGCTGCGGCGATACGCGAGGGCGCGCAAGCCTATCTGCGGCGGCAATACACCACGATCGCCATCGTCGGAATCGTGATCTTTCTGATTGTCGGATATTTCCTCGGCTGGCTGGTCGCCGTCGGCTTTGCCGTGGGCGCTATCCTCTCCGGCGCCGCGGGCTTCATCGGCATGAACGTGTCGGTGCGCGCCAACGTGCGCACCGCGCAGGCCGCCATCGGCTCGCTTGCCGGCGGGCTTGAGCTTGCGTTCCGCGCCGGCGCGATCACCGGGCTTCTGGTTGCGGGCCTGGCTTTGCTCGGCGTGACGCTTTATTTCGGTTTCCTGATCGGTACGCTGCATCTGGCGCCGAATGACCGCACCGTCGTCAATTCCATGGTGGCGCTCGGCTTCGGCGCCTCGCTGATTTCCATCTTTGCCCGGTTAGGCGGCGGCATCTTCACCAAAGGCGCCGATGTCGGCGGCGATCTCGTAGGCAAGGTCGAGGCCGGCATCCCGGAAGACGATCCACGCAATCCCGCAACCATCGCCGACAACGTCGGCGACAATGTCGGCGACTGCGCCGGAATGGCTGCCGACCTGTTCGAGACCTATGCGGTGACGACGGTCGCGACCATGGTTCTCGCCGCGATCTTCTTCGGCGCAGTCTCGACCGAGATGGTGACGCGGATGATGACGTATCCGCTCGCCATCGGCGGCATCTGCATTATCGCTTCGATTATCGGCACGTTCTTCGTGCGGCTTGGCGCCAGTCAGTCGATCATGGGAGCGCTGTACAAGGGCATGATCGCAACCGCGATCCTGTCGCTTATCGGCATTGCCGGCGTGACGCACTATCTTATCGGCTTTGGTCCCCTTGCGGGCGTGAGTTATTCAGGCGCTGAACTTTTCTATTGCGGCATCACCGGCCTCGTCGTGACGGCGCTGATCATCGTGATCACCGAGTACTACACCGGCACCAATTATCGGCCGGTGCACTCGATCGCGCAGGCCTCGGTGACCGGGCACGGCACCAATGTCATCCAAGGTCTCGCCGTGTCGATGGAAGCGACCGCGCTGCCGGCGCTGGTCATCATCGCCGGCATTCTGGTCAGCTATAATATTGCCGGCCTGTTCGGCATCGCCATCGCGGTGACGACGATGCTCGCGCTCGCCGGCATCGTGGTTGCGCTCGACGCCTTCGGCCCGGTCACCGACAATGCCGGCGGCATTGCCGAAATGGCGGGCCTGCCGAAAGAAGTGCGCAAATCGACCGACGCCCTCGACGCCGTCGGCAATACCACCAAGGCGGTGACCAAGGGTTATGCCATCGGCTCGGCCGGGCTCGGCGCCTTGGTGCTGTTTGCCGCCTATAACCAGGATCTCAAGTTCTTCATCGCCGGTGCGGACAAGCATCCGTATTTCCAGGGCGTCGTGCCGGATTTTTCCCTCGTTAATCCGTATGTCGTGGCCGGGCTCCTGTTCGGCGGCATGTTACCGTATCTGTTCGGCGCCATGGGCATGACGGCGGTCGGCCGCGCCGCCGCCTCGATCGTCGAGGAAGTGCGGCGGCAGTTCCGCGAAAAACCCGGCATCATGCAGGGCAAGGACAAGCCGGATTACGGCCGCGCCGTCGACATGCTCACGCGCGCCGCGATCAAAGAAATGATCGTGCCGTCGCTGTTGCCGGTGCTGTCGCCGATCGTCGGTTATTTCATCATCTATTTCATTGCCGGCGGCGGCGCGCCCGGCAAATCGGCGGCGTTCTCCGCGCTCGGCGCGATGTTGCTTGGCGTGATCGTGACCGGTCTGTTCGTTGCCATTTCGATGACGTCGGGCGGCGGCGCCTGGGATAACGCCAAGAAGTATATCGAAGATGGCCACTACGGCGGCAAAGGCTCCGACGCCCACAAGGCGGCCGTGACCGGCGACACCGTCGGCGATCCCTACAAGGATACGGCGGGCCCGGCGGTCAATCCGATGATCAAGATCACCAACATCGTGGCGCTGCTGTTGCTTGCAGTGCTTGCGCACTAACGTGCGATCGGCGGCGGAGCAGGTCAGGCGGGCTAGCTGGCCTGGTTGCCGAACCGTTGCGATCTTTACAGTGGCAGCCCCAAGCGGGCATGCGACAGCGAGTCGAACAAAGACTGGATGACGGTGAGATCGGAGCCGGCGGTCGGCGTCGTGCGGCTGATGAAATCAAAGACCTTTCCGTCCTTAATCCCGTATGACGCAACCCGTTGTACCCGTCGGTTTTGGTCGAAATAGACCGCCACTACCCGCTGATCGACGATGTGAGTCGGCAGGAACGAAACCGCACGCTCGGCGCGCTGCGAGATGTAATAGAACGCTTCGCCTGAGACGGTGGCGACGGTCGAGGGCGTGCCGAGCACGATCAGGACCTGTTCCTGTGACGCGCCAAGGCGAATTTGTTCGAGGGCCCCGTCCGGCAGCACATAGCCGCGCTGAAATGTCTCGCCAACGCATCCGGCTAACGGCAGCACCAGGGCGAAAGCGAGGACATAGGCCGCGGCGCGCCTTCCCTTGCTCTGCACAACACCCCTGCGCATCCGTCCATCCCACCTTGTGTCCAAGCACCGCCTGCCTTACCCCAAGATTCCAAGCGGCGAGTTACCGCGCGGGCCGATTTGGAACTTCGGCGCCGATTAACAGGCTATCTCTATGATATTAACGGCGTTTCGACGCGGGTTCCATAAACGCAACATTGACGCGCTCTATGGCATGATCGTGGCGCAGGCGCGGTCGCCCGCCTTTTACGCCGATTATGGGGTGCCCGACACTGTCGAAGGCCGGTTCGAGTTGCTGGTGCTGCATCTGGTGCTGTTGCTGAAACGGCTTGGGCGCACGAACCAATCTGGCGGTCAAGACCATAACCTTGGCCAGCGGCTGTTCGATGTGTTTTGCCGCGACCTCGATGATAATCTGCGGGAGATGGGCGTCGGCGACATGGCGGTTCCCCGCAGGATGCGGCACTTCGCCGAGGCGTTTTATGGCCGGCAGGCCGCTTATAACGCGGCCATGAGCACAACCGACGAGCGGGAGCTTGAGAAGGCACTGGCGCGCAATATCTTCGGGGTCGTTGCCGTGGACGAAAGAGCGGTGCGGCTGGCGCGTTATGCTCGCGCCGCGGCGAACCAGTTGGACGGTGGGGACGAGGACGCTCTCGCCACCGGCAGGGTTGCTTTTCCAAGCCCGGAGGCCTTTGCGCATGCGTGAGCATCGATCCGAAGAATATGCCGCCATACCCTGGCAGTTCACTGTCGCGATCGAAGCTGTGCCCGACACGGGTGAACGCTTTGAGCTCGTCGCCGACTCGGAAATACGTACAGCCGTGGCGCGGCTGGCGGGGCTACGCGACCTGCCGCGCCTTGAGGCTAATTTTGAAGTGCGACGGCAAGGAGCCGGCTTGCGCGTGAGCGGCCAAGTTTCCGCGACCGTCGGTCAAAACTGCGTCGTCACACTCGAACCGCTCGCCAATGAAGTGGATGAAGAAATCGATCTTCTGTTCGCGCCGCGGTCAGGCGCTGAAAAGGCGGGCGAAGAAGCCAATCCGCGCGGCGAGCGTGGCGGTGATACCGAGCCACTGATCGATGGACGAATCGATCTCGGTGCGCTCGCCACCGAGTTTCTCATCCTCGGGCTCGACCCCTATCCGCGCAAGCCGGGAGCGGTGTTTCAGCCGCCGCAGGATGCAACACCGGATGAAGGTCCCTTTGCTGCGCTCGGTGCGCTGAAGAAGGATAGGGATGCCCGCTGATCGCAGTTGTTTCCGGTCGCCGAACCGCTATTGTCCCGTCCGGTCTCGCCTTGCCTGGTGCGGACGAGGCGCGTGATCCAGATTGTGGAAACCGGTAATTGCCTGAGGATCATGCGCCGACAACATAATCTGAACCGTGATCCGATTGCGTTGGGTTGGATCGTGATCTAGGACCGCGGGCATTTCATGTCGCAGATGGTCCGTATTGCTCTCGACGCGATGGGAGGCGATCATGGCCCTGCCGTGGTTGTCGCCGGCGCGGAGTTGGCGTTGGCTCGTCACCCCGAGAGTGAATTCCTGTTCTTCGGCAATAGGGCGCAAGTCGAGCCGCTGGTGGCCGGCCGCCCGGCCTTGAAATCCGCCTCGCGGCTGGTCCACTCCGAGGTCGCGGTGCGCATGGAAGACAAGCCGAGCCAGGCGCTCCGCTACGGCCGCCGCAAATCCTCCATGTGGCTGGCTATCGATGCCGTCAAGAAACACGAGGCCGACATGGCGGTATCGGCCGGCAATACCGGCGCGCTCATGGCGATGTCGAAGTTCGAGCTCAAAACCCTGGCGGGGATCGAACGGCCGGCGATCGCAGCGTTGTGGCCGACGTTGCGCGGCGAATCGATCGTGCTCGACGTCGGTGCGTCGATCGGCGCGGATGCCGAACATCTCGTCGATCTTGCGGTGATGGGTGCCGCGATGGCACGCATCCTGTTCGGGCTTGAACGGCCGACAGTGGGGCTCCTCAACATCGGCGTGGAAGAGGTGAAAGGCTTGGAACCGGTGCGTGAAGCGGGGCGGATCTTGCGCGAGACGCAACGCCTCGACCTTGAGTATTTCGGTTTTGTCGAAGGCGACGATATCGGCAAGGGTACCGTCGATGTCGTCGTCACCGAGGGATTTGCGGGCAACATCGCGCTCAAGACCGCCGAAGGCACAGCACGCCAGATCGGCGAATATCTCCGCTCCGCAATGAACAATTCGCTCGCTGCCCGGATCGGATATTTGTTCGCCCGCTCGGCGTTCCGGCAGTTGCGCCAGCGGATGGACCCGCGCCGCTCCAATGGCGGCGTGTTTCTTGGGCTCAACGGCATCGTCATCAAGAGTCACGGCGGAACCGATGCCGAAGGTTTCGCCGCCGCCATCGACCTCGGCTACGGCATCGTGCGCGACGAACTTCTGGCCAAGATCACGGCGGCACTCGGACGGCACCGACACGAAGCCGATAAAGCGATTCGGGAATCTGTCGGCGGAGCCGCGGTGTGATGGTTCGCCGTTCTGTTGTTCTCGGCTGCGGCAGTTACCTGCCGAACCAGGTTCTCACCAACGCCGATCTTGCGCTCAAGGTCGACACGTCCGACGAATGGATCGTTCAGCGCACCGGCATTCATGAACGCCGGATCGCCGCGCCGGGTGAATTGACCTCGCAGATGGCGACGCGCGCCGCGCGCGCCGCGCTTGCCCACGCCCACGTCGAAGCGCAGTCGATCGACCTCATCGTGCTCGCAACCTCGACGCCCGATAACACGTTTCCGGCCACCGCAGTGTCGGTGCAGGCTGACCTTGGCATCACGCACGGCGCTGCCTTCGACGTGCAGGCGGTGTGTTCCGGGTTCCTGTACGCGCTGGCGACTGCTGACGCGCTCCTCAAATCGGG
The DNA here is from genome assembly GCA_963844545.1 of uncultured Alphaproteobacteria bacterium. GTDB lineage: Bacteria > Pseudomonadota > Alphaproteobacteria > Rhizobiales > Xanthobacteraceae > BOG-931. The sequence continues at coordinate 324,501 of CAWJOX010000011.1, forward strand.
GGCATTTTCGCGCGCGCTGGTGATTGGGGCGGAGACATTCTCGCGCCTGCTCGATTGGACGGACCGCACCACCTGCGTCCTGTTCGGCGACGGCGCCGGCGCCGTCGTAGTCGAAGCGCAGGATCAGCCGGGCACGCGCGAGGATCGTGGCGTTCTTACGACGCGGCTGCGTTCCGACGGCCGGTACAAATCGAAGCTCTATGTCGATGGTGGACCGTCATCGACCGGCACCGTCGGTCATTTGCGGATGGAAGGTCGTGAAGTGTTTCGGCACGCCGTGGCCATGATTACCGACGTGGTGCACGATGCTTTTCAAGCGACGGGCTTTACCGTCGCGGACATCGACTGGTTTATCCCGCACCAGGCGAACAAACGCATTATCGACGGATCGGCGCACAAGCTTGGCATCCCGCCGATCAAGGTCGTCAGTACCGTCGATCGACACGGCAACACCTCGGCGGCGTCGATACCGCTGGCGCTCAGTGATGCGGTCGCCGATCGCCGCATCAAGCGCGGCGATCTCTTGCTGCTTGAGGCAATGGGTGGCGGTTTCACCTGGGGGGCGGCGTTGGTCCGCTGGTGAAACGGGAGCCGCCAAGGCCGTTGACCGTTCGCTGATAAGTTAATAACGTTGATAACGTTGATAATTCAGTACGATACCATGATCGGTTAGTATTGATCGCCGAGAGCGGGGCTGGCGATGGCGAGAAAGACGATCACGCGGGCTGATCTATGCGAGGCGGTCTATCAGAAGGTCGGCCTGTCACGCACTGAATCCGCCACGCTCGTCGAGCTGGTTCTGAAAGAGATTACCGACTGCCTCGAGCGCGGCGAAACGGTAAAGTTGTCGTCGTTCGGCTCGTTTGTGGTGCGCAAGAAAGGCCAGCGCATCGGGCGCAATCCGAAGACCGGCAAGGAAGTCCCGATCTCGCCGCGCCGGGTCATGGTGTTCAAACCCTCCGCCATCCTCAAGCAGCGGATCAATTCCGGGTCCGATGGCGGCGGCAACGAAATCGAGGACTGAGAGCCGGCGGGGCAAGGCATTGGAAAAAGCGCCAGACGCGTTCCGCACCATTAGTGAAGTTGCCGAAGAAATCGACGTTCCGCAGCATGTGCTGCGGTTCTGGGAAAGCCGTTTCACACAGATCCGGCCGCTGAAGCGGGGCGGGGGCCGGCGCTACTACCGCCCGAACGACGTCGATCTCCTCCGCGGCGTGCGCCACCTGCTTTACGGCGAGGGCTACACGATCCGCGGCGTCCAGCGTCTGCTGCGCGAGCAAGGCCAGTCGTTCGTTCAGGGGGTCTGGCGCGCTGGAGCCGAGACGCCGCCGGCCGCATTGGACGAGGACGGCGGTAGCGACGTCGAAGATCAGGCCGGCGTCAGTGCGGTCGAGGAGCTCTCTCATGTCGAGAGCGCGCCAAACCTTCCGGCCGGCAACCGTTCAAATGAGCGGCGCGAACCGAAAGTAATGTCGCCAGTCAACGCCGTGCCAGCGCCGCAGCGGCTGGGCGTTGCGGAACGGCGCAAGCTGCAGACGGCGCTCGACGAACTGATCGCCTGTCGCAGCCGGCTTGACGCCGCGTTGTCGGAAACGTCGGTCTCGCAAGACTAGCGCCGCGATCCGAGCCGGGGAGCGACCCGAGTTTATGCTCGCAGCGCGGTGTTTCACGCCCCGTCTTGCGACTAGATATGCTGGCCGACGGCACTGCCCTTCTTGAAATGTCGTATCTTCTTGGTTTGCACCGGCGCGCAGCCAACGGGGCCGCAGACATTGGCAACGTGCTGCATCAGCGGCATCGGCGCAACACCGCGCGTCGACGGTGGCGTGAATGCGTTGGCCTGGTTGCCAATAAGTCCGCCGGAAAGAACGGCCGCCGCAGCAAGAGTCGTGAGCAGGGTCGCTCGCATGGGTATCCTCATGATGTAAGAAAAGATGTGGGTGGGATGAACGCACGCGCCGTACGCAAACGCAAAGACGCCACGATCGGACTGCGAGATCGGAGCAAGTATCCGCCCGCCGCGCTGGTGAGTAGATCGGACAAACCCAGTGCAAGCTTGTCGTCGCATGATTGACCCGCCTTATCAGCCTGCCTTGCGCATCTGGAGCGCGTCCGCGCCATTTGTCGGCGCAAGTTCAGCAAACAGCGGTCCGAGGTAGTTCTGATACCGGCGCCAGCGTCCTACCGAGCTCCGGTAAATAGGCTGGCGCACTTGGGTCGCGCTTGCAGTGCGGATCGGTCGTTCGTTGCGGTGAAAGTCGAGGCAGCGCGAATCCCACGGTAGACCGCAACGGGCGATGATGCGTCGTGCGGCGCTTTCCAGATCGTCAACGAGGTCCTCGTAGCGCACGTCGATGATGCGCCCCGGCGGCAGCACACGGCGCCAATGCGCCATGAGCTCTTGATAGTGCCGGTAGTAGCGGCCCAGTTCGGCTAGGTCGTAGGTGTGTGACTGCCCCTTGGTGAAATGCACGGCAAAGCAGGACACGCAGGTATCCACCGGATCGCGGATCGCATGAATGATAGTGGCGTCGGGGAGCGCCAGATGGATCAAGCCGGCAAACAGAAAGTTCGCCGGCATTTTGTCGACAATTCGCGCCGCGGCGGGCGCTCGCGCTGCCAGCTTATCGAGATAGAGCGCGCCCAGGTTGCGAAACTGTTGCGCCGTCATGTCCGGCATGAACTCTGGAAACGTCGGCGATCGCGTCGTCGTGCGGCCGATGGCATCGGTTGTTTGTTCGAACAGGGTGAGTTCGCCGGCTCCGAATATTGCCGGATGACTTGCCAGTATCTGCTCGATGAGGGTCGTGCCGGAACGGGGCATCCCGATGATGAACAGCGGAATCGGCGACCGCAAGCCGTTGCCTTCCCGGTCCCTGACGAACTCGCGCTTGAACAGTTCGCGCGTACGGGTCATTTGCGCGAGCGTGGCGGTTTCGTCGTAAGTAACCTGCTGGCGTTTGAGCGTATTGGCAGCCAGCAACTGGCGAAAAGCATTGTCCGGATTGCCCAGCTGTTCGTTAATTTTGGCGAGCGCAAAATGCAGGTGCATCCGGTTCACGGCGGAGAGCGAAGCGGCATCCGCGGCCAGGCTCTCGAGCGCCGTGAGATGGCGGTCGCCGGCGTCGAATGATCGCATGGCGGCGAGATTGTCGTAGTAGGAAGCATCTTTGGGCGAGAGCCGGATCGCCTCTTCGACGGCGCTCCGGGCTTCAGCCATCCACCCGCGTTCCTTCAAGATCAGACCGAGGTTGTTGTAGGCTCCGGCGAAGCCCGGATTGGTTGCAATGGCGCAGCGGAATTTCGCTTCTGCTTCGTCCCAGCGTTCAAGTTGCGCCAGTGCGAGACCCCAGTTGCAGAGTGTCTCCGGATTATCCGGTTTGATCGCTACCGCCCGGGCATATGAGGCAACGGCCTCGTCGAACCGGTCTAGTTCGGCCAGCGCAAGACCGCGATTATTGTGGACCTCCGGGAAGTTCGGCCGCAGCGCGAGAATTTGTTCGTAATGCGCGATCGCCTCGCCGAGCCGCCCGGCCTGGTGGAGCGCTAAGGCCTGGCCGCAAAGGGCCGACAGTTTGTCGGCGTGTGTGGTGGGGGCCAAATTGTTCGAATGTCGGGCCGGCATCGCCGGTAGGCTATTCGCCACGGGTACTGTCCTAATGCGCGCGCCAAAATCGCGGGTAAGCGTGACGACACCCCGACTGCACTCGGCTAGACGACCATGGTGAATGAAATGTTAACGCAGCTGGCCGACCCGCAGCTCCAAACTAACGCAGACTGGCGCAATTCAAGGTATTGCGATGATGATTAACCCGCAAGCGGAGCGAAACATATGACTGCGGCGACACAGCTGCTGCCGACGACGGTGGTGGGAAGTTACCCCCAGCCGGAATGGCTGGTGGACCGCCGGCTGCTCGCTCAGGGAGTCCCACGGACCCGCATGAGGCAGATCTGGCGGATTTCCGAAGAGCAACTCGAGCAAGCTCAAGACGACGCGACCGTTCTGGCGATCCGCGACATGGAACGGGCCGGCATCGATATTGTGACCGATGGCGAGATCAGGCGCGAGAGTTACTCCAATCATTTTGCCATGGCGCTCGATGGCATTGACTTGGAGCACCCGGCCACGATCACGTCGAGACGGGGTACGCCGCTGCAGATTCCAAGGGTCGTCGGCCCGATAAAGCGCGCACATCCTATGCAGTTGCGCGATATGCAATTCCTCCGTCAAAACACAACTCGCACGGCCAAAATCACCCTGCCGGGTCCGTTCACGATGTCGCAGCAGGCGAAGGACGAGTTTTATTCCGACCCTGAAGAACTGGCGATGGCCTTCGCGGCCGCGGTCCACGAAGAGGCGCTAGACCCGGAGCGGGCCGGGGCTGACGTAATCCAGTTAGACGAGCCTTGGGTCAGAAACGATCCCGGTGCCGCGCGGCGATACGCGGTGAAGGCCATCAACCGCGCGCTGCAAGGCGTTAGCGTCCCGACCGTCGTTCACCTGTGCTTTGGTTACGCCGCAGTGGTGGCGGGTTCGGAAAAGCCAACCGGTTATTCGTTTCTTTCGGAACTCGCCGACAGCACGGCCGACCAGATCTCAATCGAGGCGGCTCAGCCCAAGCTCGATCTCGGCATCCTCAAGGACCTGGCTCCCAAGGTCATCATGCTTGGTGTCCTGGACCTCGCCGATCCGGAAATTGAGGCGAAGGAGGCGATAGCCGATCGCATTCGGCGTGCGCTCGCCTACGTAACCCCCGACCGTCTGGTCCCGGCCCCGGACTGCGGCATGAAGTACCTGCCGCGACACGTGGCGTTCGGCAAATTAAAGGCCATGGCGGACGCCGCAGCCATCGTTCGAAGCGAAATCGGCTAGCCTTCGCCAATTGGGGACAATATCGGAAGCCGTTGCGGCGAACGGCCACGCCGCTGGTGCTGTGACGGAGCTTCGGCCATTTGCTTCCACAACTGCCAAGCATCGTCGAAGCGGTGATCGAATGTGATCGAGGATGCTATGAGATGTCAGCGGCTTGTTGGTCGGAGCGCCGAGATTTGAACTCGGGACCCCCAGTCCCCCAGACTGGTGCGCTAACCGGGCTGCGCTACGCTCCGTGATGGCCGGACTATAGTTAGCGGCCTTCTGCCGCACAAGCGAGACGCTGCAACTTGCGCTCGCCCATGAGGCCGCCACGACGTATAGAGGTGCGATTCTTTCTGTTCGCCGGCCACACCATCGGATTTTCCGTGAAACGGCTTTTCAGCGCGACCATCAATTCGCTGCACGGCCTCGGCTACGGCTTTCGCAGCGAAGCCGCGCTGCGTGAGGAGATGGTGCTGCTTGCCGCCGGAGTTCTCCTCGGCCTCGTCGTTGCGCCGAGCGTCGGCTGGTACGTCGTTATGATCGGATCGTTGCTCATCCTGCTCGCAGTTGAACTCCTCAACACGGCGATTGAGAAGCTCGCCGATTATATCACGCGCGAGCGGCACGTCGAAATCCGCAGGATCAAAGATTTCGGTTCCGCGGCGGTGTTCTGCGCGATCTGTCTTTCGGGGCTGGTTTGGCTTGCGGCGATTGCGGTGCGCTTCGGATTGCTCTGACGCTTTAGCGCGAAGCGATATCGGCTGGTAACCACGCAACGCCACTGCGCGCGATGACAATGAGCGCATCCGAGAGAACGATGGGACGCTCATAAACCGGCGCGCACCGGCAAATGCCGCGCCGACGGTGACGCAAATCATCGGAACCCGATGTCGGGAACCGCGGGCAAAATTGGCGAGTTCAGGGATGAGCAATTTCGGCTCAAGGTGTTCCGCAAAGCTCCTGGCGGGTCCCCAATGTCGCCGTTCGGCAGCCCGGTAGCTTAAGATTTTGCACAAGTATTTCTGTTATCTAGCCACCAAGGATCGTTCGAATCAGCAGTAAAAGCCGCACACTACTTTGGCGAGAGCCAAATGAAATTTGCGGTTCCACAAGGATCTATATAACTGAGAACATCACTGTTCCCGGCGCGTTACATGCGGAAGTTGTGCGGACAGCCGACCGCAACAGTGCTCGGGTGTGCGACATCACAACAATACTTGTCGTGGAGCGTCGTTAGCTCCGCGCAGCGCGTCGAAACCGCTTTGACGCCGGGCCGCTTCGGAACTGCAACCGATTATGACCGCTGCATCGATGCCTAAGAACAACGCCGCACCAAAACCGGTCCAGATCGCTGCAGCCGTTATTGGCAATGCGCTCGAGTGGTACGATTTCATCGTGTTCGGCCTCCTGACGGTGATTATTTCGCGGCTGTTTTTTCCGGCAGAGAGTCAATATGCGTCGCTATTGTTGACCACGGCGACGTTCGGCGTCGGCTTTTTCATGCGGCCGGTCGGCGGCATTCTGCTTGGAATCTACGCCGACCGCAGGGGTCGCAAGGCCGCTTTAATTCTCATTATCATCCTGATGACGGTGGCCATGGCCATGATCGGCTTTGCGCCGACCTATCGGACGATCGGTGTCGCCGCGCCCATGCTGATTGTGGCGGCGCGGCTATTGCAGGGATTTGCCACGGGCGGCGAGTTTGCCATTTCGACCGCCTTCCTCATCGAAAGCGCACCACCGCGCCGCCGCGGGCTTTACGGCTCCTGGCAGATGGTGGGGCAGGGCTCGGCCGCACTGATCGGGGCACTTCTCGGAACGCTGGTAGCGCGGAGCCTCTCGCCGGAAGCGCTCGACAGTTGGGGTTGGCGCATACCATTTCTGGTCGGACTGGCGATCGGTCCGGTCGGGCTATTTATCCGCCGCCATCTGGAGGAGACGCAAGCATTCCTGGCGGCGCGCAGAGCCAGGGTAATGCGGCTAGGCTTCGCTGCCGCGCTCGCCACGCATTTGCGGGGAGCACTGGTCAGCGTCGGGATCGTCACTGCGGGAACCATTTCATTTTACGTCATTCTGCTCTACATGCCGACTTTTGCGCTGCTACAATTGCATTTGCCGCTGGCCCAGGCCTTTATCGCCCAATCGATCGGCCTTGTTTGCATGATCGTGCTTACGCCGCTGTTCGGCGCGCTGTCCGATCACATTGGGCGCAAGCCGGTCATGATCGTTTCGCTGGCTCTTTATCTCATCCTTACCTACCCGCTGTTCAGCTGGCTTTATCACAATCCCTCATTCGGCAGTTTGGTGATTGTACAGATCGTATTCTGTTCCCTGCTGGGGGCTTTTTTTGGTCCGAGCGCGACGGCCGTTGCGGAGCAGTTTGAGGCTCAAGCGCGTTCCACCGGACTTGGCATCGCCTACAACATGGCGGTGATGATTTTTGGCGGCTTTGCCCAGTTTTTCGTGACCTGGCTGATCGAGGTTACCGGCTCGCCAATAGCGCCGTCGTTTTACGTGATGTTCGGCGCCGCGCTCGGTGTCCTGGCGGCGTTCTTCCTGGTCGATCGCGCCAGGGACGAGCGGCTGCCGGAGTTCGAAGGTGCTTCGGCGTGCACGGGACGGCATGAATGGGCGGCGTGATTACCGTCGGTGTTCCCACAGCTGCTTGCTGGCGATGGCGGCGCCTTCGCTGAGCGCCCGCAACTTGGCCCAGACAATGCTGTCGGCCACCGCCGGCTCGCTGCGCACGGCGGTTCCGAAGCCACAATCAACGCCGGCAATCAGGCGTTCGCGGTCGATGACCGTGGCGTAGCGGCCGATGCGCTGGGCTACCAGCCGCGGATGTTCGACGAAGTTCGTGGTGGAGTCGATGACGCCGGGAATGAGAATCTTGTCGTCGGGAATTTTTATCTGCTTGAGGTCTTCCCATTCGTGATCGTGCCGCGGGTTGGCGGCCTCGATGCTGATCGCCTGTGGCCGCGCCTTGAAGGCGATATCGATGATTTTCAGGAGCGGCAGATCGTGAGTGTGCGGGCCTTCGTAATTGCCCCAGCAGATGTGCAGCCGCATGCGGTCGGCCGGCAGACCGGCAGTCGCCGCATTGAGCGCCGCGATGTTGCGTTCAGCGATTTTTTCCCGGAATTCGTCGTCGGTGAGATGCCGATACTGATTGTTGCGCGCCGAGCCGAGGTCGGGGGCGTCGATCTGCAGCAGAAATCCCGCTTCGACGATGGCGGTGTATTCATGCCGCATCACGTCGGCCAACGCGGCGATATAGGCGTCTTCGTTCGGATAATGCAGGTTGATGATGAAGCGCGTCAAAATTCCCGGCGACGGCGCGGTCATGAAAACTTCGGCCGGCCGCGATTTCGCGGCGGCGGCTTTAAGGTGCGCGATGTCGCGGTCGAGTGCGCTTCGATCCCGGTAGCGCAATTCGCCGACGCAACCCGGAAACGGGACCGCAGAGAAATTGCGGCGCGGGCCGCCGAAGTCCGGATGCGCCAGCAAGTCGCGGCCCATCATGATGTCGCGGCCCTTCTCGGCCGCGCGCGGATCGGGCTCGATGCCGCTGACGCGATGACGGATGTAGGTGGTGTAGGACGGCTTGCTCATCTCGCCGTCGCTGATGACGTCGATGCGGGCTGCGATCTGCCGCGCGACCACATCGTCGACCGCAATCGCCGCCTCGGCTTCGAATGCCTGCGCGTCGATCGCCTCGCCGGCTTCGCGACGGAGAATAACGTCAATCAGCGGCTTCGGGCGTGGCAGGCTGCCGGAATGCGTTGTCAGGATGCGGTCGGTCGAAGTCTTCATGCGACGCTCGGCGACCTGTGATCCACGCAAGAACGGCGGTGGTGTGCCCGGACAGAGATTATTCAGTCCGGGCCAAGTTCTGTAATATAGCGGCTCGCGCGGAGAGAGCGGGCCGGCGCATCGCGTGCCGACCCGCAAGATTTCAGTGATTACGCCGCGGCACGCTTCCAGAGCTGTTTGCTGGCAAGCGCCGCGCCTTCCGAGAGCGCCTTGAGCTTGGCCCAGGCAATCTGCGGATGCACCCGACCGCCGAGACCGCAATCAGTAGAGGCGATAACGTTCTCACGCCCGACTGCCTCGGCGAAGCGGATGATCCGGTCGGCGACCAGTTCGGGATCTTCAATCAGGTTGGTCGAGTGGGTGACCACGCCGGGCAGAATTTTTTTGCCCGGAGGCAGCTTGATAGTCTTCCACAGCTTCCACTCATGCTCGTGGCGCGCATTGGCGGCCTCGAAAGAATAGTAGTCGCAATTGACCGCCAGCATCAGGTCGACGAGGTGCTTCATCGGGATGTCGGTGGTGTGCGGGCCGTGCCAGCTGCCCCAGCACAGGTGGAAGCGGACTTTGCTGGGCGGCAGTCCTTTGATCGAGTGGTTGACGGCATCGATCTGCATCTTGGTATAGCGCCGATAGCCTTCGATGCTCGGTTCGTGCTTCTGCTGATCCCAATTCTCGCCGATCGCCGGATCGTCGAGTTGAACAATCAGGCCGGCGTCGATGATCGCCTTATACTCTTCGTGCATGGCGTCGGCGCAGGCGTACAGCAGCTCCTCTTCGCTTTTGTAATATTCATTCGGCATGCGCGCGCAACTCGCCGGCGCGATCGCGTTCATCCAGGCCCCTTCGGTCGGCAGCCCGGCGGCCTTGAGACCGGCCTTGAAGTTGGTGATGTCGCGCTGGATCACATCCTGGCCCTTGTACTTGATTGGGCCTCTGACCAGCGGACTGTGCTCGGTCATGAACTGCACGGGCAACCCGCAGCCGGACTGTGGGTCGAGATAGGCCTCCTGAAACTTGGACATGTCGCGGCGCTCGCCCCAGTCGCCGACGATGAAATCCTTTGGTGCCATCGGCGTCTTGGTATGTGCCGACAGCTTCGTGAACCAGAGCCCTTGCTTGACGACCTCAACACCGCCGAGCCGCGGGATGATGTACGACCACCAGGCGCCGTAATCGTACGCCCACCCGACGGTGTGGCCGAGTTCGCCGTCATTGATGAGATCGACGCCGGCGTCTTTCTGCTTTTGCACGACCTCGGCCACTGCATTCTTGAGTTCACGGTCGTAGGCGGCCTCGTCGAACTTCTCGCCCAGGGTCTTCTTCTGGCTCAATTCAAGCAGTTTCTGCGGGCGCGGCAGGCTACCCACATGCGTTGTCAGAATCCGATCGGCCATTTTTTCCTCCCCATTGATTGTGAACATTGTCCCGGATGTGCGTGTGAGACCACGCCACCCGTGCGGTATGAGCAAACTTTTCCATAACGGCGCGCTGTCGGCAAGGACTCCGGGCTGTGACAATGACAACTGATCGGGTACCGTTATCGATTGCATATGGTCGATGGGCCGAGGCGGGCAGGCGCCCAAACGGTCAAGCGCGCGGCGATGGCATCGTCTGCCGCCGCCACCTGCCGCGGTTTGTCGAAGTCGGTTGAGCGACCAAAACCGGCAAGCGATATTCGCGAGTGTCCGCGAACATGAACTCTGAATTTGCGCGCTCCGCGACATTTTGTACCTGACGCTTCACGCGCAAGGCAACATTACGCCGGCCACGCCGAAAGGATTTGACCGGCTCGCCGTCATGGTTACGATTGGAGAATCGGGGTCAGCGCCGTCGACAAAGTCGTTAACGGAAGGGTTGGGGCTTTTGATTCGGTTCCGTTTGGATGCGACCGGTGACGCCGCGATTTGCCGCGGCTGCAATCCGGTGGGTTAGCAGCTATCAGCGCACATCCCTGACATGCCGCCCTATTTCGAGTCGGTCTCGCATGACGATTCTTGCGACTATTGCACTGGGCGCCGCCAGGCGAGCCCATTGCCGCATCCGCTGGATGCAATTTACTGCATTTCGCTGCAGGAACAGCCGCACCGCACCCGCAACGCCGAGGCGCATTTTCATCGCGTAGGAATCTGCCGGCATGTGACGTTCTATCGCCCGATGCGGGGCGAGAACGGCGAACGCGCCATTTGGGAGTCACATCAGGCGCTGGCGCGCCACGCCTTGGCTAGCGGCCGCTCGCACGCGCTGATGCTCGAAGATGACGTGTTCTTTCGGCGACCCTGGCACAAGCTGGCGCCCAAGATCGGCCGTGCCATCACCGCGCTGCCCTCGGATTGGTGGTGCTTCTATCTCGGCCACGTTCCGCTGCAGGCCCATTTTGTCCGCTCAAACGTTCTGCGCGTGCGTTCCGGCTGTGCCCATGCCTACGTCGCGAGCCCGCGGCTATTGTCATGGCTGGCCGACACCGAGCCGTTGAGCCCCGAGGTCGCCACCTGGCCGCGAATTGGCGGTTCGATCGATGGCGCGATGCTCAACCTGCCTGGGATGTATGCGCTGTTTCCGATGGTGGCCCGCCAGCGTTTCCTCGGCGACTATCGCGTCGACACCCGTGTCGACCAGGCAGGGCGGCCGCGCTCTTGGCACGACGGCGATCGCTGGCGATATTATTTCATCTTCCGCGGCGCGCTGGTGGCGGAAGCGCTTGCGGTAATCCTGTCGCCCTTTCATCGCCTCACGCTGGAATACTACCGAAGCGGCGCGAGATCGGAACCGCGCGCGCCGGATTAGAGCGTGAACTCATACACGCGCCGAGGCGGAAGACTTACGAGGTCCGCTATGCCCCGAAGGCACCAACTACCGTTTCAGCGCCGCATGCCGCGATGGCCCAGGAGCGGCCGGAGGGTTTAGACTAGCCCTGAACAAGGAATTGTGAGGGCGCGCGACACCGCAATACGGCCGCAGCGCACCGGCTCGACCACCATTACAATGTGTGCAAGGGTGTCCATATGTATTGGCTCTCTATTCTGGTGCTTGCGGTAATTGTGTATGTCTTTGGCTCGATTCGGATATTACGACAGTACGAACGCGGCGTGATATTTCTGCTCGGAAAGTTTGCGGGGGTTCGTAGTGCGGGCCTCACCCTTGTCTTCGTTCCCATCCAGCAGATGGTGCGGGTGTCCCTGCGCACCGTCACGATGCAAGTCCCCTCGCAAAAAATAATCACAAAGGACAATGTCTCGATCGACATTGCGGCCGTCGCTTACTATCACATTTCGGATCCGGAGAAAGCGGTGATCGCCATCGAGAACGTCTACAACGCGATCAATCAAATCAGCCAAACAACGGTGCGCAATGTTGTTGGACGATTTAGCCTTGATCAGCTGCTTTCGGACACCGCGAGCATCAACGAACAGATCAAGAATGTGATCGACGGACACACCGAGCCGTGGGGCACGCAGGTGACGGCGGTTGAAATTAAAGACATTACCCTTCCCGAGAATATGCAGCGCGCCATGGCGAAGGAAGCCGAAGCCGAGCGCGAGCGTCGGGCGAAGATTGTAGCCGCGGAAGGGGAATACCAAGCCTCGGTGAAGCTCGGCCAAGCCGCCGACATTATCACCCAGCATCCCGTGGCGCTTCAGCTTCGCACCCTGCAGACGATGGCCGAAATTGCGACCGAAAAGAACTCGACCATCATCTTTCCCGCACAATTTATGACGACCGTGCAGGAAGCCGTCGCCATGTTGAATAAGGATTCAGCTGCCAAATAGCTGTTGAATCTCCTTGAAGTTTGGGACCCATATCCGTGATCTGCTGGGCCGCACCCGTCGAGCGGAGCAGTTGTTTTTTGCACACTCGCTAACCCCCGCAGATACACCGGTCTTCGCCTCGACGCAGCCATGGATCGACGAAGTTTGGGCACCGAGTTTGAGCCGGGGGCCGGACTTCAGACCAATTTGCGCGCCTCATCTCGTTCAAACGCGCTGACTTCTCTAAGTGCTCCTCGGCTCCTGCTATAATCCTGAAGCCCTTTCAAGGATAACGGAAATGCCGGGACGGCCAGCGTGGGAACCGCACCAGCTAGAGCGAAATCGGTTCGTCCGGTTTCGTACCGGCTATATGTTCGAACGGTTCGTCGATTTGTCACGTGACCGCGATTTGAAGATTTTGGATTTTGGTTGTGGAGAAGGCCACGCTCTGGATGTGTTGCTGGAGATGTATCCGAACGCCCGTTTTGTCGGGGCAGACATTGACCGGGGACTGCTCGCCACCTGCCGGGCCCATTTTGGCGGCAATCCCCGCGTGACGCTCATCGAGATGACAAATCCGATGGCGACCGACAACTTTGGATCGGAGTTTGATGTGATTCAGCTGAACGCCGTGTTCGAGCATCTTGTTCCTCTAGAAAGGAAAAAGCTGATGCCCGATCTTTGGCAGCGGCTCCGTTCAGGCGGATATCTTGTCCTTACCGAAACGCCGTGGCGTTGGTTCCCGATCGAGACCCACACCACCGGTCTGCCGTTTGTCAACTACATGCCCGACCGGCTTGCTCTTGCGGCAGTACGGTATCGACATTCGAAATCTCTCGTCTGGAATGATGCCCTCAAGTACGGCGTGCGGGGCGCTACGGTTAAAGAAATCATTTCATGCATTGGCGACAGCGATAACGCCATAGTGCGTGTCCAGCCCAGCGCGGCTGACGCTCGAGATATGCTGGAGGTGTGGTGGCGTGGTGAAATCCGCAAAACACGCGTGAAAAAACTCACCTACCAAGCGCTGCGTTTGTTGGAGCAAACGACAAGCCTAACGATTTCGCCCTGGGTCAATCTGGTGCTGCGCAAAGTTGCCTAGCGAACACGTGTCCGCTTAGCTGAAAGCGAAAGTCACCGGGACGGCGTGGATCGAGCCCTGGCGCACCGCGACATCATCAAATTGAATCAGCGCATTATCTCTCGATCCGCCATTGTGGTTTAGGTCACGACACCCCAATTAATAGAACACTGGCAAGCAACGACTTGTCCGAGAGCCGCACAAAAATCGGCGACGTACCGAAGTCTCCGATCTCCATACTGGCAGCTCTGGTGCCGTCGGTCAGCACAATAAACATCCAGCTATAGCTATTTTTGGTGTGGTGGCGTCGTAAGCTCCTGCACCGCGCGTGTCTCTGCGACCGAAATAAGTCGAACATCGGATAGGGTTTATGGCGATTGAACATGCGCGTGCGCGTGCCTTACCAAAGCCTTGGGGCGTTGAAGACCTGCATCTTTGGAGTACGGCACACCGCGACGGCAATGCAATCGGCGAGATTTGGTACGAGCGACCCGGTATCGCGGCCGCAGATCCCTCGCTCTTACTCAAGTTGCTGTTCACGAGCCAGCCACTTTCGATCCAGGTTCATCCGGACGATGCGGTTGCGCACTCGATGGGTTTGCCACGCGGCAAGACCGAGGCTTGGTACGTTCTGAGTGCCGCTCCGCAGGCCAAGGTTGCTCTTGGCCTCAGTCGACGCCTAACCTCGCAGCAATTACGTGAGGCCATCGACGATGGCTCGATCTCTGATCTCGTTGTCTGGCACGCAGTGTCGGCAAACGACGTCATTTTCGTGCCTGCAGGAACGATTCACGCGATTGGCGCGGGTCTCGTCATTGCAGAAATCCAGCAGCGGAGCGACGCGACCTTCCGTCTGTTCGATTTTGGTCGGCAGCGTGAACTTCAAGTCGAAAACGCCATCGTCGTGGCGAACGCCGGACCGGCCGATTTTCAAGTGCGACCTAGTCAGCTTACCGCGGAACGAAGGATGCTCGTTTCCAGCCCGCATTTCGTATTCGAACGGATCGAGCTGGCTCCGAATTCCTCCTGGTGTTTGGATGCCGATCGAGAGACTTGGCTTCTCATTCTCGGCGGCAGCGCTGTTGCCGGATCGTTGAATATTGTCACGGGCGATGCCGTTTTTGCGCAAGCGGACCGCGTCGACATACGCGCCGGCGTCGGCGGCACGGTAGGCCTGGTGGCGTATACGGGCGGCCGTCCGAATCCAAATCTGCTGCAGCGTCTCCCACAGCCGGGCTCAATCAATGTCGGCCCGATGCGAGAGATGCCGGTGCCCACTGCTCTTCCTCAAGTAAAGACTCTCCCAAAGGCCGGTCGCTTGGACATGATAAAATGAAACATCTTAAGCGTGTTGCCTTCATCGGCAACTATCTTCCGCGCCTTTGCGGAATAGCTACGTTTACCCAAGACATTCATCGGGCAGTTTCAGTTGCTGTGCCGGATCTCGACACTTGTGTCGTCGCTATGACGGATTCGGACCGAACCTATGACTATCCGCCGGCTGTGCGTTTCGAGATTCACGACGAAACGATCGGCGATTATGTCAAGGCGGCGGAATTCCTTAACTGTGCAGGATTCGACGTTGTTTCCCTTCAACACGAATATGGAATCTTCGGCGGTGAGGCCGGTGGCAATATCGTCGAGCTCCTGTCGCGCCTTGAAATGCCGATTGTCACGACGCTGCACACCGTGCTCGACAAGCCCACACCCGTCCAGCACGACGTAATGCGTCGGATCATGGACATTTCGGCAAAAGTCGTCGTCATGTCGGAAACAGGCCATCAATTCCTCCGTTCCGTTCATGACGTGCCGGCTCGCAAGATCGAGGTCATACCGCACGGAATACCGGATTTCCCGTTCCTCGAACCGCATCACGCCAAGGCCAAATTCGACTTCGCCGGAAAGATGATCATTCTGACCTTCGGTCTGCTATCGCCAAACAAAGGCATTGAGACCGTGCTCGACGCGATGCCCGAAATCATCAAATCGTGCCCAAACGCCGTCTACGTCATTCTTGGCGCCACTCATCCGAAGCTGGTGCGGCAACAGGGCGAGGCCTATCGCGACAGCCTGACGGCGCGCGTGCGGGACCTTGGCATCCAGGATCACGTCGTTTTTTTCAACCAGTTCGTTGATCAAGCCACGTTGCTGGACTTCATTTCAATGTGCGACGTCTATGTGACTCCTTACCTCAATGAAGCCCAGATGACATCGGGCACGCTCGCTTACAGTTTTGGATTGGGTAAGGCAGTTGTATCGACGCCCTACTGGCACGCTAAGGAGCTTCTGAGCGAAGGGTGCGGCATTCTGGTTCCTTTTGGCGATGCCAAAGCCTTGGGCGCCGAGATCTCCGGTCTGCTGACGAACGACGCCCGTCGTTATTCCATGCGCAAGCGTGCGTATGCGGCAAGTCGACCGATGACGTGGGTGCAAACCGCCAATCACTATCATACTGTCTTCGAGACTGTGAACGAGAATGCCAAGCCTCGATTACTGCTTCCGACCGATGCGATCGTCGCCGGGAGAAACGCGCACGTTATACCGGAGATTCGGGTCGGACATTTCCTTTCACTTTGCGACGGTACCGGTTTGCTTCAACACGCCGTCCACTCAGTGCCGGATCGCTCCCATGGCTACTGCGTCGACGACAACGCGCGGGCTTTGCTGTTCTCAAGCTCGCTTGCCAACTTCGGTGAAGCGCAATTGTCCAAATCGCTCACCGCACGCTTTGCAGCTTTCATCCAGCATGCCTGGAACCCGGACACTCGCCGGTTTCGAAATTTTATGAGCTACGATCGCCGATGGCTGGAAGAACAGGGTTCGGAAGATAGTCATGGCCGGACGCTTTGGGCATTGGCCGAATGCGCAAGGAAGGACGTCGATCCATCTCGCCGCAGATGGGCCGCGGCGCTGTTCAAGACCGCGCTTCCTGTTATCGAGGAGTTCTCGTCGCCACGCGCCTGGGCATTCTCGCTCCTGGGGTTGGACGCTTATTGCACACTGGTCGGTGGCGACGTTCTCGCCAACCGTCTCCGGATAGTATTGGCCGACCGGTTGATGTCAGTGCTTTCTGTGACGGAGACCAAAGATTGGGTCTGGTTTGAAGACCTGCTCGCATACGACAATGCGCGGCTTCCCCAGGCGTTGATTCAAACCGGACTGACGACCCGCACATCATCTTACGTCGACGCTGGGCTGCGGTCGCTGCGCTGGCTTAACGCGCTTCAGACCACGTCGTCGGGATACTTTAGACCGGTTGGCACCAAGAGCTTCGGCAGACACCGCCGTAAACCAGAAGCGTTCGATCAGCAGCCGGTCGAGGCATCAGCAACAATTTCCGCTTGCCTTGCCGCGTGGCGGGCGGATGACGGCGCAGAATGGCCGATCGAGGCGCTACGCGCGTTCGAATGGTTTCTGGGCGAAAACGACTTGCAGACAGCATTGATCGATCCAGAAACGGGCGGCTGCTCGGACGGGCTTCATCCGGATCGATCCAATGAAAACAAGGGGGCAGAATCGGTGCTATCGTATCTCCTCGGTCTCGTAGAGATTCGCCAGCTCAAGCGTATGACTGCGACGGACCGACCGCGACCCGCATCCAGGCTCGTAGGCAACGGCGCCAGTCGCACGATCCCACCCCGAACCGCTCCAGGGAGCCTCATTGTCCCAACTCCAATTCACCAATCGCCAGAACTTATATCTGCGTCCGGATCCGGCCAGGGTCGTCGTCAGGCCGTTTAAACCGGCAACTGAACCCCGAGACCTCAATCCCACCGACAAGGTTCGAGCCAATCATATCGTTGACAGGGTAGTGCGGCTCGATCCCGAAACTGCCGTCCAACAATTGAGCGAGGTGCTCGATAATTTTGAAGGCCGTCACCGGAATCTGATCGATATTTTTGAGACGCGCGCCGCGGAAATGGAAGACGCGCTGGAACCGCATGCCAAATTGAACAGCACGCAGCGCCGCCTGATCGGTGCGTATTTTCTCAACGAGTACTCGTTTGAGGCGTCGGCTCTATTCAACCCGAGCATCGTCCGGCATCCCGACCAGACCGGTGCGCCAAAAAACGGCTGCCGCTTCATCTTGAGTCTGCGCGCCGTCGGCGAGGGACATATTTCGTCGCTGACGTTCCGGTCCGGCACCATAGCTGCCGACGGCAGCGTCGCCGTCGATCCGCCCGCGCGCCTCGCAGCGGTGCCGAAGGTCCGAAGGCGGACGCCATCGCCAAATGGCGATGATATCGAAGTGACATTCCGGGATGACGAAGAGCTGAGCGAGCGCGTCATCTTTCCGATAACCGATGCTCAGGCAAATGGTATCGAGGACGCCCGCTTCGTCGAGTTCAACGACGGGGCACGGAAAACGTTCTACGCAACCTACACAGCGTATAGCGGCAGGGCGATTCGCTCTGAGCTGATCGAAACGACGGATTTTCGATCATTCCGGATGACTCCGCTGAACGGAAGCGCGGCACGCAACAAGGGGATGGCGCTGTTTCCTCGGAAGATCGATGGTCGCTATGCGATGATCGGTCGGCAGGACAACGAGAACCTCTATTTGATCTATTCCGACGACCTTTACACATGGGATGGCGGCCGCTCCATCCTGCAGCCCGAGTATCCTTGGGAATTCGTTCAAATCGGCAATTGTGGTTCACCCGTCGAACTGGACGACTGCTGGCTGCTGCTGACGCACGGAGTTGGCCCGATCAGGAAATATTCGATAGGGGCGGTTCTCCTGGACAAGAAGGATCCGTCAAAGGTTCTCGCCCGCTCGCGCGAGCCGCTGGTCCGCCCCGAGCCCACCGAACGCGAAGGTTACGTGCCCAACGTTGTCTATACCTGTGGCGCTATGCGTCATAGCGACCAGATCGTCCTGCCTTACGCGATATCCGATACCTTTTCCAATTTCGCGACGATAAATATCGCGGCACTGATGCAGGCGCTTGCAGCCTGATGGCGAGCCGCTGAAATGCAAGCACTGTTCATCGGGCAAACCTATATCGACGTGACCTTTTTGACCGATCGGCTACCGACCGGAGACGAGAAGCATGTCGCGTCGGATTACGCCGTCTCGTTCGGCGGCAATGCGGTCACGGCCGCGTTCTGCTGTGCAAAATTGGGACACGTGCCCGAACTGCTGGCGACGGTCGCCGACGACTGGCTCGGTCGCATGTTCCTGGATATGGCGGCGAAATACGGGATTTCGGTCCAGCCGCGGAAGGTTAGAACGTCGTCGCTGTCGTTTATCATGCCAAACGACGACAAACGGGCGATCATCCGCTGTCGCGATGACGATTATCTTGAGCCCTTTCCCCGCCTGAACCTGTCCGGCTGCCGGGCGCTGCATTTGGACGGCCACCAACCGGATGCCGCGATCTATCATGCCAAGCTCGCCCGTGAAGCGAAGATACTTACGTCGCTTGACGGCGGCGGATTGCGATCAAACACGCACGAACTCCTTGCCTTTATCGATATTGCGATCGTATCCGAACGGCTCTGTGAGCAGATGGGTTTTGCACCGGCAGCCATGCTCGACTATCTCAAGACCCGAGGCTGCAGCATTGGCGGCGTGACGCTCGGAGAGCGTGGACTGACCTGGTACGACGAGGCCGGCACGGTCCGATCGCTGCCAGCTCTGGAAGTGCCATCAAATCGGGTTCTCGACACCAGTGGGGCCGGTGACGTCTTCCACGGCGCTTACATCTATTCTTACCTCGCCAAACCAAAAAAAAGTTGGCAGGAACATTTTCGGTTCGGCCGAGCGGCTGCCGCATACAAAATCCAACACCTCGGCAACGAGGCCGGATTGCCAACTCTCGCCGACGTCGCCGCGGCCGAGCGGGAGTTCGCGGGCAATAATATTTGCACTGAGTAGTATCGGCGATGACCGAAATGGGTCATCGCCCAGCAGCGCAGCGACCGTGACTTTCTCACCGATTGGGCTTGCGCTGGTGAGGGTCTTTCACTTCGGTGAAAGAAATCCCGGGGTTTTGTTTGCCGGTATATTCGAGGTCGAAGGCGTTGCGCGCCAGGAAAACCAGATCGCCATCGAAATCCTCCGCGATTGCCGAGCGGTAGGCCGCGACAAAACCATCAAGCGTCTTGCGGTCGTCCGCCGCGATCCAGCGCGCGAACTGAAACTCCGCCGTGCTCCAATCAATTGCTATCCCATATTCGTTGGCGAGCCTTGCCCTCAGAACGTCGAGTTGCAACGGACCAACAACGCCGACGAGCGCCGGGGAGCCGTCTGTCGGTCGGAATATCTGTGCTACGCCTTCCTCGGCCAGTTGCTGGAGCGCCTCCTTCAGTTTCTTGGCCCTCATGGCATCGGACAGGCGGACGCGGCGCAGGATCTCGGGCGCAAAGTTTGGCACGCCCTCAAAATTGAGTTCCTCGCCTTCGGTCAGGGTGTCGCCGATGCGCAGCGTTCCGTGATTAGGTATGCCGACCACGTCGCCGGCGTAGGCTTCCTCGGCGAGCGCCCGATCCTGGGCAAAGAAAAATTGTGGAGCGCGCAGGCTGATGGTTTTGCCGGTTCGGACCTGCTCGACCTTCATGCCGCGGGTGAGTTTGCCGGCGCACAGCCGCACGAAGGCGATACGGTCACGGTGGTCCGGATCCATGTTCGCCTGAATCCTGAAAACGAATGCGGACATGGCCGGCTCGGTTGCTGCTACGATCCGCCGGTCTGCCACTTGCGCGCGCGGCGGCGGTGCCATGGCTGCGATCGCGTTGAGCAGATCGCCGACGCCGAAATTCTTGAGCGCGCTGCCGAAGAAGATCGGAGTCATGTGGCCTTCGATAAAAGCCCGCGGGTCAAACCGCTTGCAAGCATGGCGCACCAGATCAAGTTCTCCGCCGAACGCCGATGCGTCCAGACGGGGATTCAGAGCGCTGATTTCGGCGATCGTCATTTCGCGCAAAGCACCGGTAGAGCCGGCATCGCCATCGAGCAAGCGCACGCCACCGGTTACCACGTCGATTGTGCCGACGAAATCGCGCCCGCGTCCGACCGGCCAGGTGATCGGCGCCGCGTCCAGCGCCAGTGTCTTCTCGATCTCGTCGATAAGTTCGAACGGATCGCGGCTCTCGCGATCCATTTTGTTAATGAAAGTAATGATCGGAATGTCGCGCAGCCGGCATACCTCGAACAGCTTGCGCGTTCGCGGCTCGATGCCCTTGGCTGCGTCGATCACCATGACAGCCGAGTCGACCGCGGTGAGAGTCCGGTAGGTGTCTTCCGAGAAGTCCTCGTGGCCGGGTGTGTCAAGCAGATTGAAGACCAGGCCGCTGTACTCAAAGGTCATCACCGAGGTGACGACGGAGATGCCGCGTTCGCGCTCAATGGCCATCCAGTCCGAACGGGTAGAGCGCCGGTCGCGCTTGGCCTTGACCTGCCCGGCAAGTTGGATTGCCCCGCCGAACAACAGCAGCTTTTCCGTCAAGGTGGTCTTGCCGGCATCTGGATGTGAGATGATCGCAAAAGTGCGCCGCCGCGCTACTTCGGTTGCGTATGGCGATGGAGCGGGAGCGCCCTCAGGGGGGCGGATGGGCATGTTCATGGCGGATGGGATGTGGCAGTAGCGGCCGTCGCTATCAAGGCCAAAGATTTCGATGCGGTCTTTGCGGCCGTGAGGGGCGGGAGGCCCTCAGGCATCACAGCCGGCAATAGCGGAATCCATGGTAACATTGGGCGCTTCGCGAACACGACCCATTCCAGCTCAAATTCTTCGGGCTAGAAGCCCGAGAAACGAGCGTATCCCCAACGACGCGTGCCCATGAAGAAGATCGGATTCCTGTCATTTGGCCATTGGACTGCTTCGCCCCAGTCGCAGACGCGATCGGCCTCCGACGCGCTGCTGCAATCGATCGACTTGGCCGTCGCCGCCGAGGAACTCGGCGCGGACGGAGCTTATTTCCGTGTGCACCACTTCGCCCGCCAGCTCGGCTCGCCGTTCCCGCTGCTGGCTGCCGCCGGCGCCAAGACCAAGCGGATCGAGATCGGCACGGCGGTCATCGATATGCGGTATGAAAACCCACTGTACATGGCGGAGGACGCAGGCGCCGCCGACGTCATCGCCGGCGGGCGCCTGCAACTCGGCATCAGCCGCGGTTCCCCCGAGCAGGTGATCGATGGATGGCGCTACTTCGGTTACGTCCCGCCCGAGGGGATGACCGATGCCGATATGGCCAGACGTCATACCGAGGTGCTGCTTGAGGTGCTGCGCGGCGAGGGCTTCGCGCGACCAAATCCACAACCGATGTTTCCGAACCCGCCCGGCCTCCTGCGCCTCGAGCCATACTCTGAGGGCCTGCGCGAGCGAATCTGGTGGGGCGCCGCTTCGAACGGCACCGGGGAGTGGGCGGCGAAGCTCGGCATGAACCTGCAAAGTTCAACGCTCAAACTTGACGAGAGCGGCCGTCCGTTCCACGTCCAGCAGGCCGAGCAGATCCGGATCTTCCGCGAGGCGTGGGAGGCGGCCGGTCACGCGCGGGAGCCGCGGGTATCCGTCAGCCGCAGCATCTTCGCACTCGTCGACGACCGCGACCGCGCCTATTTCGGGCGCGGCAACGAGAACGATGACACGATCGGCTTCCTCGGCGACAACACCCGAGCAATTTTTGGCCGCAGCTACGCCGCCGAGCCGGACACTCTCATCGAGCAACTGGCGAAAGATGAAGCGATCGCCGCGGCTGACACACTGCTCTTGACCGTGCCTAATCAGCTCGGCGTCAACTACAACGCCCACGTCATCGAGGCGATCCTTAAGTATGTCGCCCCCGGCCTCGGCTGGCGCTGACGCTTGCCAGCCCGAGGAACTTCTGCCTGCGCAAGAAACTTCACGGCAGTGCTGGGCTGCGGCTCACAATAAATGAGCCATAGGGAAGAGCCAGCGTCCGCAGGACGGTAGGCGGCTGCCGATTTTCTTACCCTTGTCGCCGAACCCTGATCTCGTTGTATTTGGACAGCGCATGTTCAAATTTGTCATTGAAGAGCCACATCGCATCAAGAATTTCGCGGAGCGTTGCAGTTGTTTTTGCTCGGTCAGCTCGTCCAAAAGTGAAGATGCTGTTGTTTCGCAGATATCCCATGATCCGCGAGTCGGATATTTTGTAGCTGGTCAAGTTGCCTGACTTAAGAGCGGCGCGGGTCGGAGCGGGGATAATCTGGATGAGCTCAAAAAGCTTCATTTGATCGATCGGATCCGGCAGCGTTTTCACGATCGCCGGAATTTGCGGGAAAAGATCCGCGTGTACGCCCGCCAGGGCATCTCTTACCGCGGTCCAGTGATTGAGCCGATGGTCTAAATTGCCGACCCTTGCCTCTTCCATGTCGTCGCGAGCGCCCAGCGCTGGATCAAACGCTGTGATCGACTTTTTGATCGCTGCCCATTTCTTTTGACCGCGCCGGTCCTCAGACGGACCTGTTTGCAGACTTCCCTTGTAGGTATTCGAGCGCGCGTTGCCAACGTTTTGCTTGCCATTTGTTTCCGCAAAGAAGAGCCCAAGGCTGATACGGCCCGCCGCTTGTGCATTTGTTGCGTCAAGGCCTTTGGCTCGCGAAATGGCGACTCCCAGGTCGACAACGTCTTTGAGTGGTGTATCCGAGTTTTGCGCGTTGGCCGGCGGCGCCTCCATGATGTCGAAGAGATGCCGATACTCATCGATCAGCGGCTCACTGTCGGCGTCAAAGTATGCCGGAGGAATTCCGAATTTATTGGATCTTCCGATTTTGGACGGAAGCGCGTCGGTCAGATCTTTATATGTACTCATCATGTTGATACGAGCAAGGTAGAGTGCTTGTCCCGGTAAATTCGGTAGCGCATGCTTCGAGTTTATCTGTGCGCGCCGTTGGGCCAAGATCGACTTAAAGTCGCTCACTGCATTGTTGTACGTATTGAGCGCATCCGACTGTGATTTCGTGAGCGCCGACGGCTGACCCTGTGCAGCGGGTGACGCCGTCTCCGCACGTAACCGGCTGGGTTGAGTTTTGGCACCCGCTCCGACGGGCCAGCCGGCTGCCGTTGCACCGAGTGCCTTGATGAACTCGCGCCGCCGCATTGCCATTCCCAAGCTCACAAAATCGCATCCTATCGGCTCAGGCGAGTACTTTGGTAGGGGGCTGAAAACGGTACACTTTCGCGCGACGTCACCGCGGCCGTAATGTTGATGATG
This sequence comes from uncultured Alphaproteobacteria bacterium, assembly GCA_963844545.1. Taxonomy (GTDB): domain Bacteria; phylum Pseudomonadota; class Alphaproteobacteria; order Rhizobiales; family Xanthobacteraceae; genus BOG-931. The sequence continues at coordinate 348,181 of CAWJOX010000011.1, forward strand.
TCTCCTAGCCGTGCCCCAGCCGGCGAGGCGTTGGGGACAAAGGTGGCTTGCGACGGGGGCCGCACCAAGCAAAGATTACGCTATTCCGCAAGATTGTGACCACCCGTGCCGGGGAACCAGCGAATGTATGATTACATCGTCATAGGTGCCGGGTCGGCCGGCTGCGTTGTTGCGGCGCGCCTGGCGGAACGTGGTGCGAAGGTGTTGTTGCTGGAAGCCGGTGGCAGAGATGATTCTCCGCTCATTCGAATTCCGGCCGCCTACCCCGCGTTGCAAGATACGCATATGGACTGGGGTTATCGCACCGTGGCGCAGCCCCAGCTCAACGGCCGTCGCGTGTTCTGGCCACGCGGGCGCGTGCTCGGCGGATCGAGTTCACTCAATTACATGGTTTACATTCGTGGCAACCGCGGCGACTACGACCATTGGCGCCAATTAGGCAATGCCGGATGGGCATACGATGATGTGTTGCCGTATTTCAAACGTGCCGAGAAAAACGAGCGGTTGAAGGACTCATTTCACGGCGCCACGGGTCCCATCGTGGTGCGCGACAATCCCAACCGCCGTCTCGGCGAAACCTTCATCGAGGCGTCGATAGAGCAGGGGCTCCGTTACAACGAAGACTTCAATGGCGTTGAACAAGAGGGCTGCGGCATCCTGCAATGCACCATTGATGATCGTGGCCGATGTAGCGCGGCAGTGGGTTATCTTCGTGGTCTCAGCAGCGGCGGCAGCCCTACCATCGAGACCGATGCATTGGCCATGCGGTTGCTGATCGAAGGAAACCGCGCGATCGGTGTCCAATATTTGTCGCAGCGCGGGCTGGAATTGGCGTACGCGAGTGTCGAAGTTATTCTGTGCGGCGGCGCGATCAACAGCCCTCAACTTTTGATGTTGTCGGGGATAGGCCCGGCCGACGAGCTCCGAGCGGCCGGTGTTGAGCCGCTGTACGATTTACCGGGCGTCGGCAAGAATCTGCAGGATCACCTTAGCTGTTGGCTGCGCTGCGAAATCAACAAGTCGCTGACGATCTACGGCATGTCTGAAGACGACAGGAGCGCCGCGCAACGCGAGTGTCTGGAGCTCGGCACAGGCCCGCTCGCGACCAATCTCCTCGAGGCCGCCGCCTTTGCACGGTGCGATCCGTCCTCCGCGTACCCCGACGTACAGCTTCACTTTGCGAGCACATTCGGCCGCGAGCCCGATGGCACCGCTCCCGACCGGCACGGGGTGTTCATCGCGCCTTGCGTGCTCCGTCCGCGTTCGCGCGGGGAAATGCGGCTATGTTCGGCCAATCCGCTCGACAAGCCGGCGCTCGACCCCAAGTACTTCAGCCAAGGCGACGATGTGCGCTTGATGGTGCTCGGCCTCCGCCTCGCCCGGCGTATTTCGACGAGCGGCGCGTTCGCGGATCTCGTTGCAGCCGAGGTGTGGCCCGGACCGGGCGCCGTGTCGGACGGTGATCTCGAAACGTATGCGCGGCGTACTGCGAGCACTGTTTACCATCCGGTCGGCACCTGCAAGATGGGCGATGACGAAATGTCGGTGGTCGATGCTGCGTTGCGCGTTCGCGGCATCGAGGGCTTGCGCGTCGCCGATGGATCAATCATGCCGACCCTCGTTAGCGGCAACACGAATGCGCCGATTATTATGATCGGCGAAAAGGCGGCCGATCTCTTGCTTGCAGCCTAGCTCACGATAGGGACCGCTGCACGACAACATGCAACGCGCATCAATGCCAGGCAAAGCCCTGCTCGCAGGCGGAGCCGTTTCGTGTTTGCTCCCGGCATGTGCCACAACCTCGATATGAGGAGCGTCTTCTGGCGCGCCAGTCGAGATCATCCGGGGGATACCGGTTAAGGGGGGCACTTATGACTCAAATTCTCGACGGCCGCGTCGCGGTCGTCACCGGCGCGGCCAGCGGCATGGGGCGCGTGATGGCGCGCGCGCTTGCCGGCGCCGGCGCGAAAATCGCGGCGGTCGATATCGACGACGGCGGCCTCGCGCGGCTGATCGCCGAGTCGCCATTCGCCAACACGTCGAAAAAATTTGCGCTCGACGTTTCGCAGGCGGAGTCCTGCCGCCGTGCCGTCGATGAGATCGTGTCGGCGTTCGGGCGGCTCGACATCCTGATCAATTGCGCCGGCGTCAGCATGGCACCGGCGGCGCCGCCCAATCAGGGCCGCGTCAAGATGCAGGAACTCAAGCCCCGACGGCTGGCTGCGCATCCTCGCGATCAACATCGGCGGGGCGTACCTGATGGCGCGGTTTTGCGCGGCGCCGATGATCGCGGGCAAGTGGGGGCGTATCGTCAACGTCACGACGAGTTTCGACACCATGCTCGCGGGCGGGCTTTCCGGCTATGGCGCAGCGAAGTCGGCGCTCGAAGCCTCGACGGCAAGCTGGGCGAAGGACCTCGACGGCACCGGCGTCACCGTCAACATCCTGGTGCCGGGCGGCCCGACCGATACCGCATTCTTCCCGCCGGGCTTGCCGAAGCCCCCGAAGCTGATCGACCCGCAGGTGATGGCGGTGCCGGTGGTGTGGATGTGCTCGCCTGCGGCCGGCTCGATGACCGGCTTGCGCCTGGTCGCGCGCGACTGGGATCACGCGCTTGCGCCGGAGGATGCCGCAGCCAGCATCTGCGCGCCGGCGGGCTGGCCGTCGCTCGCCGAGACCGCGCAGTCGGCGCGCGGAGCTGCAATCTAGCCGGGCGGCAGCACACGGAGGCGTCAGGCAGACGGACAACCAACTTTTCGCGATGCGTCAAATAACGATCGCGAATGACGCGAAGGGTGGACGGTTCACTTCCGCGATGTACGAGTTGCGTCTGCCTTCCCCCCGATGGCGACCAAATTTCGCAGCGCGGCGAATTGTTGCGATTGGCGAAAGGGAGACATCACGTGTTAGTTTCAAATGCCGTAGAAATCGCCAATTGACGCACGCCGAAAAAGCTCGTCAGGGCTCCCGACCGACCGCGGGTCGGGAAACCTCGCTGGGATCACATAACAAAAAGGGATATGCTACCCTTCTCTTAGGAGGCCGGCTTCGATGAAACGGCGAATGGCGGCGATATTGGTCGCTGATGTAGTCGGCTATTCGGGGTTGATGGAGGCCGATGAGAACGGCACCGCTCAGCGGCTTTCCAACTGCCGGAAGTTGATCGACGCCGAGATTGCCAAATGCGATGGCCGCCTATTCAAGGCGATGGGCGACGCGGTGCTCGTCGAATTCGCGAGTCCGATAAATGCAGTGCGATGCGCCGCCGACATTCGGGCTGCGCTGCTGCTGGCTGGGCAGGGCGACGACACATTGCACATGCGCTTTGGTTTGCATCTCGCTGACGTGCTGGTAGAAAACGACGACGATCTTATCGGCGATGGCGTCAACCTCGCCGCCCGCATTCAGCAGGCGGCCGACCCTGATGCCATCGACGTAAGCGCTGCGCTTTTCGAGCAGATTCGCCGTAATTCGCCCTTCGCCTTCGATGACCGCGGCGAGCAGAGCTTCCGCAATATCGTTCAGCCTGTCCGCATTTACCGCCTGCGCGGCGAGATAACCCGCCACGTCTACCAGATAGCGCCAACTCAGCCGACGCCAATGCAGACGAAGCGACCGTTTTCGCTGGCCGTCATGCCGATCGAGGTTGCCTCCGGCAACGAGGACCAGAGGTATTTGGCCGAGGGTGTCACCGAGGAGCTGATTTTCGAACTCGGTCGATTTAAGAAACTGTTTGTCACTTCACGCTCGGCGACACGGGCCCTCGCCGCCACCGCTTATGATCCGCAGACCGTGGGCGATCGGTTCGGCGTGCGCTACGTGCTCACTGGCACAGTACGCCAACTCGGATCGCAGATCCGCTTGAGCTTATCGCTTTCGGAGACCGAAACCGGCGGAGTAGTCTGGAGCGATCGACGCAACGAGAGCTTTGAAAGCCTGGTCGACCGGCTCGACGAGGTGGTCTCGCGCGTCGCCTCGACAGTGCTTGGCCGTATCGAGGAAAGCGACATTATGGCCGCGCGCCGGCTCAAGCCCGAGTCGATGACCGCCTACGAGTTTTACCTGCGCGGGCTCGAATATCATCGCCTCGGCGGGGTCGTCGACGAGAACTTGCGCCAGGCAACCGGCTGGTTCGAGCGCGCCATCGAAGCGGACGCGAACTTCGCGCGTCCGCGCGCCATGTGGGTCTGTGCCCGCTCCGCTCTTCCGGAATTCGATTGGGATGACGGCGAACGGCGTACCCAGCGCGCGCTCGAACTCGACCCCAACGATCCGGAGGCCAATCAAATCATGGGCTCGATCCTCATGCACCGCGGCGCCTTTGACGCCTCGCGGAAATACCATGAGAAGGCAATGGAACTCAGCCCGTCGGACGCCTACGTTAAAGGCCGCTCGGCCGCGTTCTACAACTTCTCGGGAGAACCGGAGCGCGCCCTGGCGCTGCTCGACGAGGCCGGAGAGCTCGACCCGTTTCTGCATGTCTGGTGCATCGAGGAGCGCGTGGCTGTGCTCTACCACCTCGGACGATTTCGCGAAGCGATCGAGGCGGCGCTCCGACTGACTTTTCAGACTCGCCGATCACGATTATACCGCGCGGCCGCGCATGCGGCGCTTGGCGAGACCGCCCGCGCACGCGAGGTTGTCGCCGAGGCAATCGCTAGTGCTCCTGACCTGACAACTGACTTTGTGGAAAATCACGAGTGGTATCGCGACGCAGCGATTAAGCGGACCCTGATCGAATTTTTGGTTCGTGCTGGCCTGCCCGAGTGTCCAGTGGAACAAGCGGTGGTCTGATGTTGACGACACCGCGAGGACCGCTTTGGGTCAATCACGACCTGGGTGGTCCGCGTCGCGGCCCTCGTGCGTCCGGTCTGTCCCGAAAGCGGAAGTCGCGAGGATGCCGTTGCGAATTGAAGGCGCGGCCACGGACGTGATCCTGTCGCCCTTCACCGGTTTACGCCGGAGCGCTATCGAAGCGGTGGCAAATCGGGACAGCGCGCGCAGGATTGATCCGCGCAAGACCCGTTGCCGATGTCAGATGTCTTGATTTCGCGGCGAGCTGCCGCGCCCGCTTCATCCAGCTGGCCGCACTTGCGGCGCCGCACGGGTGCCGGTCACCTCGCGGAAGCCGCGCTCGATGGCGTTGAGCAGCAGTTCCCGGTAGGGATAGCCGCTATACGGCGAGTCCGGCGGCGCCATTTGGACAAGCCGATCCAGCGTCGCCATGAACTGACCGGCCTCCTGATAGAAATGCACCGCGTCATCGCGCAGGCCTTCGAACTCGGCAATGTCGGTGCAGATAACGCGGGCGCCGGCGAGGCGGCCTTCGACCACGCAGCGACCAAAGCCTTCGCGCAGCGAATGCACCCACACGATGCGGTGCGCGCGGTATTCGCGGGCGACGGCGCGATCCGACAGCCGGCCGCAGATGTGCAGTTGGCCGGAATCGATGAAGCTTTGCAGCGAGGCCAGGCGAGGGGCGTCGCTCGCCTTGTGCAGGCCGAGAATTGAAACGCGAAATCCCGCGGCCAGCACTTTCGGCAGATAGTCGGTCACCAGTGTTTCGATATCTTTGTTCGCGGTCGAACCGGTGCAAAGCAGGAGCGACTTGGCGGGCTCGGGCTTGCGCTTTACGGCGCGCAAATAGCGTTCGAACGTGTAGAAGGTGTTGGGCAGCATCACTACCGGGCCACGGCCAAACAGTCCGCTGTCGCTGATCCGCTGTCGCGTCAATTCGGAGATCGTGAACATCGGGCTGTCGGTTTTTTTGAGCACGCGATAGCAGGCCAGATAATAAATCTTGGACAACGACATGCCGCGGTTGAGCTGCTCGAGGTCGTGCACCACGATGCGGCCGCGACGGGTGAACAGATCGGCAATCGCAACCGAGTTGTAAGGATAAAGGGTCAGATCGGCGCGCAGCAAATAGCCGAGCACCGGCAATACCAGTTGCTCGACGGCGACTGCGATCATGTAGAACAGGTTACGCGGCAGCACGCGGCAAATCGACGGCGCGCGCACGACGCTGACTTCGAAGCCTTCCTCGCGCAGGCCGCCGATGAGATTGCGGACATAAAGCGGGATACCGCGATCGAGCACGCCGCCGATGAAATCGTTGATCAGGATATGCAAGGGAACTCCCGCCGCTTTAACGAACTCAGGGGATCAATAGGCGTTCTCGGTGCGGATCAGGGCGAACGGCGTCTGCGCGACGATGTAGAGGTCGAGCAGAATCGACCAATTCTCGATGTAGTAGAGGTCGCACTCGACGCGGCGCTGAATCTTCTCCTGGCTGTTGGTCTCGCCGCGCCAGCCGTGGATTTGCGCCCAGCCGGTCAGGCCCGGCTTGACGCGATGGCGGGCAAAGTAACCGTCCACGGCTTCGTCATAGAGGCGGTTCTCGGCCTTGGCCTGCACCGCGTGCGGACGGGGACCGACCAGCGACAGGTTGCCGGTGAACACGACGTTGAACAGCTGCGGCAATTCGTCGAGGCTGGTTTTGCGGATGAAGCGGCCGACCCGCGTCACCCGCGGATCGCCGACGGTGACGAGCTTGCTCGCGGCGGCGTCGGTTTGCTCGACATACATCGAGCGGAACTTGTAGATCTCGATCAGCTCGTTGTTGAAGCCATAGCGCTTCTGCTTGAAAAACACCGGACCGCGGCTGTCGAGTTTGATGGCGATGGCGACGACCAGCATGATCGGCAGCGCGCAAATCAGCGCCAGCGTGCCGACGATCTTGTCGAACAGCCACTTCATCACGACGTCCCAGTCGGCGATCGGCTTGTCGAAGATGTCGAGCACCGGGACGCTGCCGACGTACGAATAGGAGCGCGGGCGGTAGCGGAGCTTGTTGGTGTGCGCCGAGAGACGGATATCGACCGGCAGCACCCAGAGTTTCTTCAGCATCTGCAGGATGCGGCCTTCCGCGGAGATCGGCAGCGAGAAGATCACCAGATCGACGCGGGTATTGCGCGCGAACGCCACCAGATCGTCGACGGTGCCGAGCTTGGGGACCCCGGCGCAGCTTGCCGGGACTGCGCTCGTCGCCGCGATCGTCGAACACGCCGATGACGCGCACGTCGGAATCGCGCTGGGCGGCGAGTGAATCGATCAGCGTTTCGCCGTTATGGTCGGCGCCGACGACGACGGCGCGGCGATCGAGCCGGCCCTCCCGCGTCCAGCGGCGGACCAGAAGAAACAAGCCCCGCCGGAACGCAATCAGTGTCAATAGACCGAGCACGTAGAAGCCGCCGAGCCACGCGCGGGAGAACTGATCGCCGACTTTGGCGAAAAACGATGCGCAGATCGCGATCAGAAAAACCACGGACCACGCCGAGGCGAGCCGCATGTATTGCTTTTCATGGCCGCGAAACGCCTGGACCTGATAGATGTCGGCCGCCTGGAACGCCAGCATGGCCAGCAGCGAGATGCCGAAGATGACGGCGAAATAGTGCCAGGCGAAGCCGTGCGTCGGCACGACATAACACGCATAAACCGCAAAGCCGACGGCGGCGACCAGCGTGAATTCGATGGCGCGAACGAGGCCCGCGAGTACGATCGGCGAATAGGCGGCGCGGTAGGGTTTTGCGGTGACTGAGAGCGTATCCGGCGAAAGCGGCGGCGCCTCGGTGTGCGGCAGGTCGACGCGCGGCATCGCCGTCACCGCAGAACGAACCGCGGACGCCGTATCGAAAATCGCGCCGGGCTCTGGCTTGGACATCGCTGACACGTTTGTTGCACGCTCGTTGCTGCCCGCGCGCGAACGCGGGAACGCCCCCAGCATTCCGCAGCCAGAAATAGTGAAGAAATTTCAAAAATTAGTTAGGCGAATTGTTTCAATTTTCGTATTGCCAGCGCTTCGCGATACGCGGCTAACCCCCCGTCAACCATCGCCGCCAGCGAGAACTCGCTGCGCACGCGGCTTCTGACCGTCTGGGCAACGTGGCGTAGACGCTCCGGTGCGTCGAGCGCCGCGCTGATCGCGCCGGCGAGCGCGCCGGCATCATCGGGCGCGATGAGATGGACGCCTTCGGCGCCGAAGATCTCCGGAATGCCGCCGACGCGGGTTGCGATCATCGGCACGCCGGCGGCGGCGGCTTCCAGCACCACGTAGGGCAGGGACTCTGCCCGCGACGGAATGACCATGGTGCGTCCCATCGCGAACGCCGCGCGCGCCGAGCGATGGCCGACAAAGCGGACCTGATCGGCAACCTTGACGCGTTCAGCTTGCGCTTTGAGTTCCGCCTCTAGCGGCCCTTCACCGGCGATGGTCGCGGTGACGCGGCGGCCGGAGGCTTTCAGCGTCGCCAACGCCGCGATCAGGACGTCGAACGCCTTGACCGGCCGCAATTCACCAAGCCCGACCAGATCGGTCGCATCGGCGGCGGGCGTAACGGGGCTGAACTCGCTCCCGGCGACGCCGTTGTGCACGACCCGCGCCAACGCCGGCGTGCGGCCGATCTGGGCGCGGAACAGGCCGGCGACATAATGGCTCTCGAACAGGAACAGATCGGTGCGCCACTTCAACAGCCATTCCAGCGAGCGATAGAAGCTGCCGCCGATGGTGCCCGGACGATAGACCAGCGAGCCGCCATGCGGCGTGTAGACCCGGATTGCGCCCGGCGCGGTCGGTGCAAGTCGCGCCAGCGCCGCGCCCTTGGCGCCGTGGCCGTGCAGCACGTCCGGTGCGGCGCGTCTGACGTGGCCGGCGATTGCGCGCAACGCGGCAACATCGGACGGGCCGAGCTCGCGGGCGATGGCGACGCGCTTAAGGCCAAGCGCAAGCAGCGGCTCAAGTTCGGCAAGCGCCGCGTCGGCGCGCGCGCCGCCGGTCGTACAATCGACAATCAGGCCGACGCGATGGCCGCGTTCGGCCTGGCCGCGGGCGATGTCGAGCACGTGGCGGAACAGGCCGCCGACCGGGGCCCGCAGGATGTGCATGATGTTCAGCGATGCCGCCGACCCGGGCTGCGGCGCAACGGCACGCGGGGCCGCCATCGAAAAGTCCGGCGCGGCGGCGGCTTGCATCGAAGATCCGCGCCGTCCGTCGCCCATTGCTGCGCCCATCAGTGCGAATCCCTAAAAGTCGCGCGAGCGCGTTAAGTCCGCATAGAGCGGCCTCGGCGTTAAAAAAACCTTGTCCCTGGGGGCGACTAGCGTCGTTTAACCAGATGGAAACCATAATCGACTGTGATGCGGCGCGAGACGACGCCCGCGTTTAGTCCGTCAGTAGGAGCCGCGACATGAGTCTGGCCTCGCAGCCGCCCCGGCCGCCGACCCGCGGTTCGTTGATGGATGCGGACTTCGACTTGTCCATGCTCGGCGCCGCGCTGTGGCGCAACCGGGGCAAGATTCTGCGCCCCACCATTGCGGTGGCGCTGCTCACCTTCGCCGTGGTGATGCTGATCCCGCCGAAGTATCTCGGCGAATCACGGGTGCTGGTGGTCGGCCGCGACAATGCGTTCCTGCGCCCCGACGTCGACCGCGACACCAGCGACCGTAACGTGGTCGATCTGGAAGCGGTGACCAGCCAGGCCCAGATCATTCTGTCGCGCGATCTCGCCGTCGAAGTCATTAAGAAGCTCAAGCTCGGCGAGCGTCCCGAATTCGATCCGGCGCTCGACGGCGTGTCGCTGTTCAAGTCGCTGCTCGGCTTCATCGGGCTCACCAAGAACCCGACGAGCATGACGCCGGAAGAGCGCGTGCTCAACGCCTATTACGACCGGCTCAACGTCTACCCGGTGGAGAAGTCGCGCGTCATCGTCATCGACTTCCTGTCGGAAAATCCCGAGCTCGCCGCACGCGTCGCCAACGCCATCGCCGACGCCTATCTGGAACGCCAGCAGCTCGCCAAGCAGGAGCAGGCGCGCGGCGCCGGGCAGTGGCTCTCCGGCGAGATCGAGAAGCTGCGCAAGAAGGTCGAGGAATCCGAGGCCAAGGTCGAGTCGTTCCGCGCCCACGCGAACCTCTTGGTCGGCCCCAACGGCAACACGCTGTCGGCGCAGCAGCTTGGCGATTTGAATGGGCAACTCGCCGCGGCGCGCACGCTCAAGGCCGATGCTGAAGCCAAGGCCAGACTTATCCGCCAGATGCTCAAATCCGGCGAGGAGATCCAATCCTCCGACGTGCTCAATTCCGAGCTGATCCGCCGGTTGTCCGAGCAGCGCGTCACGTTGCGGGCGCAGCTTGCCGAGCAATCGTCGTCGCTCCTCGACAATCATCCGCGTATCAAGGAACTCAGGGCCCAGATCGCCGATCTCGACCAGCAGATCCGGCACGAGGCCGAGACCGTGGCGCGCTCGCTTGAGAACGACGCCAAGATCGCCAGCGCCCGGGTCGACGCGCAGTTGGCGGTGTTCGACCAGTTCAAGAACCAGGCGGCGAACACCAACGGACAGGACGTGCAGCTGCGCGCACTGGAGCGCGAGGCCAAATCGCAGCGCGATCTACTGGAATCGTATCTGGCCAAATATCGCGAAGCCAGCGCCCGCGACACCATCGCCTCGGCGCCGCCCGATGCCCGCATCATTTCGCGCGCCTCGGTGTCGAACGTGCCGGCCTATCCGAAGAAACTTCCGACCGTGCTGATCGCCACCTTCGCCACCTTCGTGGTTTGCTGCGGCATCGTGGTGACGCGCGAGTTTCTGGCCAATCCGGCAACCGACGCCGCCGGTCGGCCGGTGCGCGTCGCGCGGCCGGTAGCGAAAAGCACGCCCGCCGTCGCCGCAGCCGCCGCTGCAGCACGGACGAGCGAGCCGCCGTCCGCGACCGGCCGCTTGGGTGCGCGTCTTGCCGCAGCAGTGAGAGGCCGCCGCCCGGCCGGCGTGCCGGTGAGCGCGCTCGGCGAATTCGCGCATAATCTGCACAAGGCGCAGGGCGAGGGCAGCCAGATCGCCTTCTTCGGCGTTGCGCCGCATCTCGGCACCAGCGGCATAGCGATCAAATTCGCCCGGGCGCTCGCGCATGAAGCCCGCGTCGTGCTGGTCGGCCTCGGTTCCGGCGACGCCGCGATCAAACAAATTTCCGGCGATCCGGCCGCGCCGGGATTGGCCGAGCTTGCCGACGGCGACGCCTCGATCGGCGACATCATCACCAAGGACCGGATGTCCGGCCTCAATCTGATCGTCTCCGGCCGCGCGCCGGCGGCGCCCGGCGAGATCCTCGCGGCGCCCGGCATGAGCAAGAACTTCAAGGCGCTTGCCTACACCTACGGCCACGTCGTCATCGACGCGGGTGCGGTCGACGACGCCGATATGTCGAGCATCGCCGCGCTCGCATCGCACGCCATTCTCCTCGTCGAGACGCTGTCCAATCGCGGCACCGACAAGGCGCGCGAACGGCTTGAGCATGCGGGCTTCGACGACGTCACCATCCTGGTCGCCGGCCGCCCCGACGCCGCCGCGGCCGGCGCGACGGCCTCCGCCGCCAACCCGGCCACCGCCGCCGCGTAACGCTAACTTTCCGCCCCCGCGAAGCGCCGGAGGGGACCGCCCGAAGGGCGGTGGAGGGGGCGTCCAGCGCCGCAAACCGTTGCGGCATAGCGTCGACGTGATATATACTATTGGTATCTATCACACGGACCGCCGCAATGACCAAGAACGCTGCCGAAAGCGCCAAGGCTAAGCTATTCATGCACGGCCGCAGCCAGGCGGTGCGCTTGCCTAAAGAATTCCGCCTGCCGGGAAAAGAAGTGCGTGTCCGCCGCGTGGGTCGAGCGGTGTTGCTCGAACCACTCTCAGAACCCTTCGACTTGGCCGCCTGGTGGGCGAAGCTTGATGAACATGGCGGCGACTTCCTGCCTGAGGGCCGCCCCGAACAGCCGCCGATGCCGATCGACAATCGAAAATACTTCGACGACGAATGATCTGCCTCGACACCAATGCGGTCATCCTCCTCATCAACAATCCAAATACGCCGGCGCGCATACGGTTCGATCAGGCCGTGCGGAGCGGCGATCAGGTCGCCGTGTCGGCCGTGGTGTTGTTTGAGTTGTGGTACGGCGTCGCTAAGAGTCGCCGTCGACAGTACAACGCCGACACGATTGCGGATTTTTTGGCCGGACCGATCCAGCTCTTAAGCTTCGACGCGGAAGACGCTCGCGAAGCCGGCGATATCCGAGCCGCGCTGGAGCGTTCCGGCAAGCCGATCGGGCCGTACGACGTTCTGATTGCTGCGCAAGCCCGCCGCCGCGGCGCCACGCTGGTGACGGCGAACCGGCGCGAATTCGCCCGGGTACCGGGGCTCAAGACCGAAAACTGGGCGGCGTAATCTTCATCCGCCCCCGCGAAGCGGGGGAGGGGGACCGCCCGAAGGGCGGTGGAGGGGGCGCGAACTTTGCCGATCCCTTTGCGCGACAGGTATTCCTCGCCGCCGACGCCCCTTCCACCGCCCTGTTGCACAGGGCGGTCCCCCTTCCCCGCTAGCGCGGGGCAGGATGATTTCGGTTCGCGCACCGAACAAACTTCCGTCGCCTGCGTCGTCTAACAAATGCCGGCAGCCATCGGAGACCCGACGATGACCACACCATTCGCCCCGCGGCCCGCAGCTAACCCGCAAAGCGACCCGCAAGATCTCGCGCGCAGTGCGGCGCTCACGCCAAACCTCGCCGCGAGCCGCCGCGGGTTGTTGCTCGCGCCGCTTCTGGCGGCGCTGCCGGCGAGCCTCCTGTCCGGCGCTGCACAGGCAATCGACCCGAGCGAGACCCAAGTGACGCTGCCCGACCAATACCAGTGGAAGCCGGCGCTTCCCGGCGCGCCGCCCCGCTCAGTCGAGACGGCGCCGGTGTTCGGCGCGACCGACAAGCCCGGGCCGTATGTGGTGGTGATCCGATGGTACCCCGGCTACATGAGCGCGCCGCACACCTACGTCACCGACCGGCTCTGCTTTGTGCTGTCAGGCACCTGGTGGGTGAATTCGGGCGAAGCGTTCGAGCCCGCGGCCACCGTTCCGGTGCCGGCCGGCGGCTTCGTCCGACGCGTCGCGCACACGCCGCATTACGACGGGGTCAAGAGCGGCGGGAAGGAGCCGGCCGTCATCGGCATCATTGGGCAGGCGCCGATCGAGTTTAAGCTCGTCGATCCGAGCAAGCCGCCGTGGCGGGCGGTGTAAACTCACATTTTCTGCGACGTCCCTTTTGGCGTGGGGAGGGAATGCTTTCGATTGCGCGAAGCGCACCCCAGCTGCCTTAAATGTATGATGTTCGGCATGACGGTGGAATGGAACGAAGTTGAAGTAGTTTGGAAGATGGTCCAACTTATCGCGGCGGTTGTTCCAATCCAAAGAAAGTGAAAAAAATTTATGAGCAGAGAAACAACAAGTTTTTTGACGTGGAAGGCTACTGCTGATTCGGTAATGAAGAAAATTTATGGGATCAATACAAACGATGCGGGCATTGATGATGAAAGGCTAAAAGATCATTGGGGCACAGGCGAGCCTCCTGAAAAATTTGTTGAATGGTTCGCGGAGAAATACGATCTCCTATCGAAGCGCGACATGGGCATCGAGTGGTAGGCACTTTACCCTTTGAAGATATGCTCGCGATGGTATCTTAAATAATAGGGATGCGGCCAATAACTCCGATCTTGTGGCGCAATAATTTTACCGTCGCCATTCAGCAGTTTGCGAATTTGATCCGGTAGACCGTTTTTCGCAATCAAAATTTTATGGTCGTCGTCAATTGAAACAAGGCCGCGATCAAACAGCCAGTGGAGCGTTCCTGATAATGCGAGTCCGTTTCGAATTGAATCTGGTCCATTATCGGTCACCGGTTTGATGTGGGCGGCCTGCACCTCGGGGCGCCCGCTGCCATTGATCAGACATAGCCCCGTGAGTGCACACCGGTTTGCATAAGCGCCCCGAATAGCCCTTTTAAATGCCTGATCCCGAAACGGCCGCGAAACCGTCATTTCTACGATTGGCCGTTCCAGACCGTGTATCGGCTCTTCGAATCCAGTCGTTAGATCATCTGAATGTTTCTCTAGTTCGGACAATTCGGCCGCGAAGCCAGCCTTTAGAATTAGGTCGAATTCTTCTTCCGGGATCGGTCGTACGGCTCTACCAAATGCTCCTCTATTCGTCGAACCGTCGTTTTTGCGCAAGGCGCTTTCGTAGTAATGACCGCCTTCTGCAAACGGAACAGGCTGATCGAAACTCAAAAAGTCAGAAACGATCGCATAGTAATGGTCGGCACGTGTTCGATCCTCGACAATATCTGTGAGACGCGCAGTCGCAAAATACGCTTGCCGTCCCCCTCGGCTTGAATCAACGGTACTTGGCCGTCGGGGTTCGTAATAAATAACGTGGTCCCCAACTGCGCCACGAACTTGATTCAGATAAGTTCTGGGGAAATGATAATGTTCTTCCAGCCTGTCGTCATAGCTGGATGAGTTCTTTGTTGTGAAAACGACTTTGCTCATTTGGAAATGCTGAGCTATCACCTTCTTCTGAATACTCTCACACTCGGCGACCCTGTGCGTAACGTTTCCATTGACATTGGTCCCCATTTAAGCTACATCGACAACGAATCTCGCTCAGTGAAGGACGCCTTCGGCCGAGGGTACTCCCGAATGCGGAGCGAGTGCGGTACCCGCGGGCGGAACGATACGATCCGCTCCCGGGCGGCTTCGGGAAACTACGCCCGGCCGGCATTACGACCGGTCTGCGAGATAACCCTCGCTGGACTGGGACAGGAAGGAGCGGGTAACGCCCGTTTAGCGGCGCATGATCTTACCGGGAAACCGGTAACCACCCACGGATCAAGTCCGAGGGCAGGCTTCTTCCGGATCATGCGCTAAAAAACGCACGGTTTTTCGAACCCGGTTGTTCGAAGCTTTGGGATCGCTGCGTCCGACCAAGTCCCAGGAAGTGCGTATCTGGAGCTGAGCTGCGGCGTTCGCTCGCTGCAGCAAGAGCCGCGGTGGAACGCCGATAGGCGAGCATGCCCCCTCCCTAACCCTCCCCCGCAAGCGGGGGAGGGGAAAGAGACAAGGGCATGCGCCGCGCCCCCTCCTGTGTCCTCCCCCGCATGCGGGGGAGGATGAAGGTGGGGGCGCGGAGGTTGGCTGAACACGTCTGTCGGCGTTCCGCTTCCTTTTTTCCTTGTCGTCATTGCGCTTCGTAGGGTGGGTAGAGCGAAGCGAAACCCACCGCTCAGCATGGTGGGTTACGCTGTGTCGCAGCGAACCCACCGTACATTTTTCGCAAACCCCGGGCGCGGAGCGCGTCGCGGGAATGCGCTCGCTTATCCGCCCCCGCGTAGTGAAACGGAGCGGGGGAGGGGGACCGCGCGTTTGCGCGGTGGAGGGGGCATCCAGCGCCAGCGGCGCGGCCGACGCCCCTTCCACCGTCCTGCTGCGCAGGACGGTCCCCCTTCCCCGCTTCGCGGGGCAGGATAAGCGGCGGGCGCTCGCGTAGTGCTCGTGACGTCTTTGCGAGAGAGGGAAACGGGCCCTCACCCGCGCCTTTGGCGCGGCCTCTCCCGCGGGGGAGAGGGGGAAAAGCGCTGGCGCGGCAAAGAATTGTCAACCATGCGTCCGATAGTGTCGGCGCGTTCAGCGTAACCGCGCGTTGCACAGGGAAAGTTCCGTTGGCCGGGCTTAAGCAGACGATCATCCGCGGCGGACTGGAATCGCTGTTCTTTTCCGGTGCGCACATGGCGTTGAAGCCGCTCCTTGGCGGCGTCGGCGTCATTCTGACGTTGCACCACGTGCGCCCGCTGCGGCCCGACCGCTTCCAGCCCAACCATATGCTCGAAATCACGCCGCGCTTCCTCAGCAGCGTCGTCAAGCTCCTGCGCCGCTCACGCGTCGACGTGATCAGCCTCGACGAACTGCACCGGCGCCTGACGCAAGGCGATTTCAAGCACCGCTTCGTTTGCCTGACATTCGACGACGGTTATCGCGACACGCTCAAATACGCCTATCCCATCCTCAAGGCGGCGGAGATGCCGTTCGCGGTCTATGTGGCGACGAGCTTTCCCGACCGGCTCGGCGAATTGTGGTGGCTCGCGCTCGAAGCCGTGATCGCGCGCAACAGCCGCGTCGGCCTCGTCATCGACGGCAAGAACCAGGCGTTCGACTGCGGCAGCCTCGAGGAGAAGCGCGCGCTCTACGAGGAGCTTTACTGGTGGCTGCGGCGGCGGCCGCAGCAGAGCGAGGTGCGCGATGTGGTACGCAATCTGGCAGCCTGTTATTCGGTCGACATCGCCGCGTTCTGCAAGGAATTGTGCATGGACTGGCAGGAGCTGGCGCAGCTCGCCGCCGATCCGCTGGTGACGATCGGCGCCCACACCGTCAATCACCCGATGCTGGCGAAGCTGCCGGAAAAATCGGCGCGCTCGGAAATGGAATTAAGCCGCTCGGTCATCGAGGCGGCGCTCGGCGCGCGGCCGCAGCATCTGGCCTATCCGTTCGGCGATCCGACCTCGGCGGGGCCGCGCGAATTTGCGCTCGCCCAGGAGCTCGGTTTCAAGACCGCGGTGACGACGCGGCCGGGCGTCATCTTCCGCAGCCACGCCGAGCACCTGACCGCGCTGCCGCGGATCTCGCTCAACGGAGATTATCAGCAATTGCGTTACGTACGCGTGCTGCTGTCGGGCGCGGCGACGGCGATGTGGAACGGCTTCCGCGGCCTGGAAGCGGCTTAGCGCGCGCGGCGTGGACTCATCCAGGCGATCACCGGCATTGCCGGCAGCACCCAGCCGAGGCCGGCGATCACGTAGTAGGCCACCGAGGTGATCGCATTGTCGCGGATCGCCGGCATCTGCGCCAACGCCATCGCCGCCAGCGCCCAGACGATGACGAGCACGAAGAGCGCAATGGCGCCGATAAATTTGCGGAGGCGAAGGGACATGGTGCGATCGGCTCGTGTTGAAGATGTCCGTCATCCTGAGGCGGCCGCGAAGCGGCCCTCGAAGGATGCGGCCGAGGCGCCCGGCCGTCGCCCTTCGAGGCTCGCTTTGCTCGCACCTCAGGGTGACGGAACGACGGGTAATGTTGCAAGCTTTGGCCGCACCACTATATCGTCCGCGCCCATGCGACAAGCGAGGCCGAAGCGGGCCGACGATGACGGGAAACCTTGCCGACGCGCATGCCCGCGCGATCCGGCTGTGGCTTTATGCCGTCGCCGCTTTGGTGCTGGCGATGGTGCTGGTCGGCGGCGCGACGCGGCTTACCGAATCCGGCCTCTCGATCACCGAGTGGAAGCCGGTCATGGGCACGCTGCCGCCCTTGTCCGCGGGCGACTGGCAGGACGCGTTCGAAAAATATCAGGCCATTCCGCAATACCGCGCGCTCAATGCCGGCATGAGCCTCGATGCGTTCAAGACGATCTATTGGTGGGAGTGGACGCATCGTTTGCTCGGCCGACTGATCGGCGCGGCGTTTCTGCTGCCGTTTGTCTGGTTTCTGTGGCGCGGGTGGGTCGCGCCGGCGCTGCGGCCGCGGCTCTGGTTCATCTTCGGGCTCGGCGCGCTGCAGGGCGCGGTCGGCTGGTGGATGGTTGCTTCCGGCCTCGCCGAGCGCACCGAGGTCTCGCAATATCGGCTGGCGACGCATCTCATTCTCGCCTGCGCGATCTACGTGGCGCTGATCTGGACCGCGCGGCGGCTTTCTCCCGATCGCCCTGTTCCGCTTGCAGTGGAGGGCAGGGAGCGGGCCCGTCTTCGCGTTGCCGCCGTTGTGCTTCTTGTTCTGGTGCTGGCGCAGATCTATCTCGGCGCACTCGTCGCCGGCCTCCGCGCCGGCTATGCCTACAACACCTGGCCGCTGATCGACGGCGCGCTGGTGCCTGATGCCGCACAGTTATTTTTTGTAACGCCGCTGTGGCGGAATTTCTTCGAGAATCTTCTGACCGTGCAGTTTGACCACCGCATGCTGGCTTATGGGATCTTCGTCTGTGCGGCGCTTCACGTGATCGACGTCGCGCGTACCGTAAAAGCCGGACCCGCCCGCGCCGGCGCTGTCGTTCTATTCGCCGCAGTAACGCTGCAAGTGGCGCTCGGCATCGCGACGCTGCTGTTGGTCGTGCCGCTGCCGCTCGCGCTCTTGCATCAGGCGATGGCGATGCTGATCTTGACCGCGGCGACCTTGCACACGGCTAACTTGCAGCTCAGTCTTCCGCTCATTCCCGCGCAAGCGGGAAACCAGCCTGGGTCCCCGCTTTCGCGGGAACGAGCGGTGTGAAGGGTCTAATCCGCCAGCGCCTGGTCGAGGTCGGCGATGATGTCGTCCTTGTCCTCGATGCCGATCGACAGCCGCACCACGTCGGGTCCGGCGCCGGCCTGGATTTGCTGCGCATCCGACAGCTGCCGGTGCGTGGTCGAAGCCGGGTGAATGATCAGCGAACGGGTGTCGCCGATATTGGCGAGGTGCGAAAACAGTTGCACGTTGGACACGAGCTTGACGCCGGCTTCGTAGCCGCCCCTGAGCCCGAAGGTGAAAACCGCGCCGGCGCCGTTCGGGCAGTATTTCTTGGCGAGGTTGTGATAGCGGTCGCCGGGCAGGCCCGGATAGCTCACCCACGCGACCTTCGGGTGCGCGGCGATCCATTCGGCGACCGCGAGCGCATTGGCGCAGTGCTGACGCATGCGCAGCGGCAGCGTTTCGATGCCGGTGAGAATGAGAAACGCGTTGAAGGGCGACAACGCCGGGCCGATATCGCGCAGCGCCAGCACGCGGCAGGCGATGGCGAAGGCGAAATTGCCGAAGGTCTCGTGCAGCACGATGCCGTGATATTCCGGCCGCGGCTCGCACAGCATCGGATAGCGCCGCTCGCGCGACCAGTTGAAGGTGCCGGCATCAACGATCACACCGCCGATCGAATTGCCGTGGCCGCCGAGAAATTTGGTCGCCGAGTGAATGACAATGTCGGCGCCGTGATCGATCGGCTTGCACAGATACGGCGTCGCAAGCGTATTATCAACGATGTACGGCACGCCCGCACGCCGCGCGATCTGTGCGACCGCCGCCATGTCGGTGATAACGCTGCCGGGGTTCGCGATCAACTCGGTGAAAATCGCCTTGGTCTTCGGCGAGATGGCACGCTCGAACGAAGTAATGTCGTCGGGGTCGGCCCAAACAACGTTCCAGCCAAAATTCTTGAACGCGTGATTGAACTGATTGATCGAGCCGCCATATAGCTTCTTCGAGGCGACGAATTCATCGCCCGGCTGCAGCAGACAGTGAAACGCGAGCACCTGGGCGGCATGTCCCGAGGCGGCCGCAAGCCCGGCAGTGCCGCCCTCGAGCGCAGCGACGCGTTCTTCCAGCACCGCGTTGGTCGGATTGCCGATGCGGGTATAGATATTGCCGAAGGTCTGCAGGCCGAACAGCGAGGCGGCATGATCGACGCTTTCGAAGACGTAGGAGGTGGTCTGATAGATCGGCGTCGCGCGTGCGCCGGTCGTCGGATCAGGCTGCGCGCCGGCGTGAACCGCGAGCGTCGAAAACCCTGGAATGCGTTCGCTCATCGGCCAATCCTTAACGCTGCAGGCGCGCGAAAGCGCGTTCGGTTTATAGAACGAGCCGGGCGCGTCAAGGCGCGGAATTGGCGTTGTCGTTAATTCAGCCGGCGGTCGCTTCGGTCAATCCGCGTGCCTGCGTTATCAGCCGTGCCAATGCGACAACGCTATGCGGCAGGCGGGTGAAATCCGGCGTCTGTTGGAAAGAAGACATGCGGCAACCTTCTCCCGATCCGGCACGAACTGCCCGCAAATCGTCATGGCGTCATTCATGCACGCATCCTGATTTTGTTGCTGTTGCTGCTGGTTACGCTGGTAACGCTGGTTTTGATAGTCTTGCGCGTTGACAGCCGAGGCCGTTAGCGCCGCGCTCAATAGGGCGAGCGTTAATACCGAGACGACTTTCATAGTGCGCTGCTCCTACTCTACGTTGCGCTGTCTGGCTAAACCGATCGACCCTGCCCCAGGTCGTAAAAATCCGAAATAGATAATGTGAAAATACCGCGAAAAGTTCCAGCCCGCCGCGAGCGACGCCGTGCTTTTGCTGTGGGCAAATTTGCGCGATGGTTTGAAATGTCGGTGCGTCATGAGGAAGCCCCTTGCGCCTCGTGCTCAGTGCGTTCCGCGGCGGCTGCGGCTTCAGTTGCGCCCCCTGGAGCGGATGTGCGGTTGAGCGACAAGCGCTGGATACCTCCAGTGGCGGCAGCTTTCTTTGAACTGATGGTTCGCGTGTTGACGCCCATCCAGGCGATTTCCGAAGAGAGACGACCATATTCGATCTTGGGACAACGGTTCATCACCACTTTCATCCCGCTGGCTTCCGCAAGCGCGGCGGCTTCGTCATTACGCACGCCAAGCTGCATCCAGATCACCTGCGGCCGCGGCTTAAGCGCCAGCGCCTCTTCAACGATGGCAAGCGCGTGACGCGAGGCGCGGAAAATATCGACCATGTCGATCGGCTCGGGTACGTCGGCAAGCCGGTCAAAAAAGGGGCGCCCCAGAATGCTCTGCCCGCCATGTCCCGGATTGACCGGAATCATATTGTAGCTGCGCTCGAGCAAATACTTAAAGGCAAAGTAGCTCGGACGGTTCTGTTTAGCCGAGGCGCCGACCATAGCGATCGATTTCACGGTATTGAGAATGCCGCGGATATAGGTATCGGGGTAGGAGTCGTGATTCATCGAGGCTGAAGCTCAGCGGTCTTCCCATTTCGGCTTGCGCTTCTCGATGAAAGCGCCGATGCCTTCATTGGCGTCGCGCATGAGCAGATTTTCCACCATCACCTCGGCCGTGTAGTTGTAAGCGTCCGCAAGCGGCATTTCGAGCTGGTGATAGAATGCCTCCTTGCCAAGTCGGATCGCGCTTGCGGACTTTTCTGTGATCTTTTTGGCAAGCTTGAGGGCTTCGTCACGTTCGGCGCCCGGCGCGACGACGCGGTTTATCAGGCCGATGCGTTCGGCGTGCTCAGCCGAGATCATGTCGCCGGTCACCAGCATCTCCATCGCCGGCTTGTGTGCGACGTTACGGGACAGCGCAACCATCGGCGTCGAACAGAACAGTCCGACGTTAATGCCGGAGGTCGCGAACTTGGCAGTGCGAGAAGCGATAGCGAGGTCACAGGTGGCCACCAGCTGGCAGCCTGCGGCCGTAGCGGTCGCTTGAACGGCGGCGATGACCGGCTGCGGCAGTCTGACGATTTGCTGCATCATCGTGCTGCACATGGCCATGATGTGCTTGAAGTAGGCGCGGCCGCCGTCTTCGTCGGTGCGGCGTTGATAAAGCTCTTTCAGGTCGTGGCCGGCGGAAAAGGCAGGTCCGTTCGCCGCGAGCACCACGACGCGGACCGAGTCGTCGTGGGCGATCGCGGTCAGCGCGTCGCCTAACGCCTCGAGCATGGCTTCGGATAAGCTGTTAAGCGCATGCGGACGATTGAGCGTGAGTATCGCGACGCTCGCAATGTCTTCGCGTAGCAGGATCAGGGAGGAATCCGTGGCGATAGCGGCGGTGGTTTGTGCGTTCATGATGCCAGTCCTTCAAATCCCGGGTGGCCGCCCGATTGGCAAGTCACGGATCGCATTGTATCCGATCCGCAAAGCACGGAGCAGGGGGCATGGGGGACATGGCGGCGCCGAAACTCTCGGTCAAGGAGCTTGAGCGCCTGCTCAGCGCCGAATTTCCGGAAATGTTCAATCCGCAAAGCGGTTACATCATCGAGGAGGTTTGGCACGGCGGTTGTCGCATTCGCAAACACTTTGATGCCCAGTCGCTGCGGCCCGGCGGCACCATTGCCGGCACAACGATGATGGCGCTAGCTGATTTCGCAATTTACGTCGCGATCCTGGCGACGATCGGTTGGGTGCCGCTGACCGTAACCACCAATCTGAACATCAATTTTCTCAAAAAGCCGGCAGCGCGGGATCTTGTGGGTGAGGCGCGATTGCTGAAATTGGGCAAGCGGCTTGCAGTCGGCGATATCACCATCCGTTCCGAGGGAGAAGACGATCTGGTTGCCCACGCGACGTCAACGTATTCGATCCCGCGTGAGGGGTGATATAATACCTCCAAGTCAAATGGTTGAGATATTGGCGAAATAACCTCACGGCGATATTGACCGGCAGGATTACTGCGCCTAAATACGCGCGCTCAAAGGGCTGGCGCCAGCGGCGCCCTCCAGTATGGATTCGGCTATGAAAACCTATTCGGCCAAACCTGCCGAGGTTGAGAAGAAGTGGGTGATGATCGATGCCAATGGCCTTGTCGTCGGCCGGCTCGCCTCGATCGTGGCTATGCGGCTTCGCGGCAAGCACAAGCCGAGCTTCACGCCTCACGTCGATTGCGGCGACAACGTCATTATTATCAACGCCGCCAAAGTGGTGTTGACCGGGCGCAAAGTCGAGCAAAAGGTCTATTACAAACACACCGGCTATATCGGCGGTATCAAGGAGCGCTCCGCCAAGGCAATCCTCGCCGGACGCTTTCCCGAGCGCATTGTCGAAAAGGCCGTAGAACGCATGTTGCCGCGTGGGCCGCTGGGCCGCCGTCAGCTTGGCAATTTGCGGGTTTATCCGCATGCCGAACATCCGCACGCGGCACAACAGCCCGAACAGATCGACATCGCCGCCATGAACCGCAAGAACAAGAGGATCGCGTAATGGCCGACACGATACAGACGCTCGAGGAACTCTCGACGCTGAAGCCGGCGGCGGCGCCGCAGCCGCCCAAATACGTACAAAAACTCGATAAGCAGGGGCGTGCCTACGCCACCGGCAAACGCAAGGACGCTGTGGCGCGGGTGTGGATCAAGATGGGCGGCGGCAAGATCGTCATCAACGATCGGCCGGTGGAGACTTATTTTGCGCGTCCGGTGCTGCGCATGCTGATCCAGCAACCGCTCGTCGCGGCCAACCGCCAAGGCCAATACGACGTCGTTTGCACGGTCTCCGGCGGCGGGTTATCAGGTCAGGCGGGAGCCGTGCGCCACGGCTTGTCGAAGGCGCTGATGCGCCATGAGCCGGACCTGCGCGCGGTGCTTAAGCGGGGCGGTTTCCTGACGCGCGATCCGCGTGTCGTTGAGCGCAAAAAGTACGGTCGGGCCAAAGCCCGCCGCAGCTTCCAGTTCTCCAAGCGCTAACATTCTGGGGACCACTCGCGCTCGGATGGACGGAGCGTATCCGCTTTCGCTCCCGCACAAATGCGCGGTCAGTCCGCGTTATGACGTTTGTCGGCGTGGCAAGAAGCACATCAGCGCTCAGTCTTCCTAAAGACCGACTTTATCTTTCTGGTCGTTTTCCAAAGATTTTTTTCGAAAAGCCGCTTCATTCATATCACCGTTGGCAAAGGTTGAAAGGCAAACGCTCCGTCCGTTCGTCGGCGTGGCAAGACGCACGTCAGCGCTTAGTCTTCCTAAAGACCGACTTTATCTTTCTGCCGGTTTTCTGAAGATTTTTTTCGAAAAGCCGCTTCATTCATGTCACCGTTGGCAAAGGTTGAAAGGCGAACGCTCTGTCCAGCGCGCTGATCGGTGGTACGTAATTGAACGTATACAACGGATCGGAGTGCCCCTCCCATGCTGACGGATTTGGCCCCTGCATCACTATCACTCGATGTCGGAACTCTGTTCTTAATCGCCATTTGTGTCGCATCCCTGCTTGGCCTTTTTCTAATGTCCGCGTGGATGCAAGAGCGCACTCGCGCGCTCGCCTGGTGGAGCTTCGCATACCTGATTGGCGGCGCGTCCGGCGCGTTGTGGCGCTTCGGGCATCTAGTCCCGCCAGTGGTGCCGGCAAATCTCGCTACAATTCTCCTGTTCGTCGCCGTAGGCATGATTTGGAGCGGAGCGCGGCAGTTTCACGGTCGCCCGGTTCATTGGATTGCCATGCTGTTCGGCGCGGCATTTTGGCTGATTGCATGCTTTGTACCGGCGTTCGCACTGTCGGCGGCGTCACGCATTGTTGTGTGCTCGATCATTGTTGCTACGTACACATTCCTTACTGCTGCGGAGCTGCGGCGCGAGCGGCGGCGATCGCTCATTCGGCGCTGGCCGGCGATCTTTGTGCCGATGCTGCATGGCGCAATCTTCCTATTCCCGGTGCTGCTTGCGACAATTTCGCCTGACGACGGCGTCCACAGTCTCGCCCGCGGGTGGATTGCGGTGTTTGCAATCGAGATCGTGCTTTATGTCGTCGGCACGGCATTCATTGTGCTGATCTTGGCCAAGGATCGCACCGTTCACCTCTATAAGACGGCAGCGACAACTGATCCGCTCACGGGTGTCCTCAATCGTCGCGGATTCTTCGAGGCCGCAGCTATCGTCATGGGACGTAACCGCAAGAGCATGGTGCCGGTCAGCGTGCTTGCATTCGATCTCGATCATTTCAAGTCGATCAACGACCGCCACGGGCACGCCGTTGGGGATGCGGTCTTACAGCTGTTCGCGCGCGTGGTGCGCGAAACGATGCGCGCCGATGACGTCATCGGTCGCCTCGGCGGCGAGGAATTTGTCGCTGTTCTGCCGGGGGCGCTGAAGGATGCGGCGGCGGCGGCCGAGCGCGTGCGTTCGGCTCTTGCCGCGGCGAGCGTCGTGCGCAACGGACAGCGCATCGCCGCAACGGTCAGTATCGGGGTTGCATCGGGCTCGCCGTCGACCGCGGTCGACTTGCTCATCGCACGCGCGGACGAAGCGCTCTACCGGGCCAAAACCGGAGGACGCAATCGCGTCGAGAAGACCGAGGTGGTCGTCGACACTACGGCGGAAATCCGTGCGCGGCGTAGCGATGTACGTTCAGCCGGAAGAGCAAAAGAAAAGGGCGCCGTTATGGACGGCGCCCTGGAAAGTTGCATTGCCTAGGAGGATGGTTACGCGGCACGCTTATGCGGACGGACTTTAATTCGCTTCGGCACCATGCTCTACGCCGAATAGTACATTTCGAACTCGACCGGATGCGGGGTATGTTCGAAGCGGATGACTTCACCCATCTTGAGATCGATATAAGCGTCAATGAAGTCGTCGTCGAACACGCCTCCGGCCTTTAGGAAGCCGCGGTCCTTGTTGAGTTCCTCGAGCGCCTGGCGCAGCGAGCCGCAGACGGTCGGAATCTTCTTCAGTTCCTTCGGTGGCAGATCGTAAAGATCCTTGTCGATGGCCTCACCCGGATCGAGCTTGTTCTTGATGCCGTCGAGACCGGCCATCAGCATGGATGCAAATCCCAGGTAGGGATTGGCGAGCGGATCGGGGAAGCGTACCTCGACCCGTTTGGCTTTTGGGTTCGTCGTGTAGGGTATGCGGCACGACGCGGAGCGGTTACGCGCTGAATAGGCGAGCAGCACCGGCGCCTCGAAGCCTGGCACCAGCCGCTTATATGAATTCGTCGTCGGATTGGTGAAGGCGTTGATTGCTTTGGCGTGTTTGATGATGCCGGCGATATATTGCAGGCAGGTTTCGGAAAGGTCCGCGTATTTGTTGCCGGCGAAGACCGGCTTGCCGCCCTTCCAGATCGACTGGTGACAGTGCATGCCCGAACCATTATCGCCGTAGATCGGCTTCGGCATGAAGCACGCCGTCTTGCCGTAAACCTGTGCCACCTGCTGGATGCAATATTTGTAAATCTGCAAATGATCCGCCATTTGGACCATTGGCGAAAACTTTACGCCGAGTTCGTGCTGGGCAGACGCCACCTCATGGTGGTGCTTCTCAACCCTCACACCCATGCGGGCCATGGCCGCGAGCATTTCGGAGCGCATGTCCTGCGCCGAGTCCTGCGGCGGGACCGGGAAATAACCCTTCTTGACCGGGATGTGGTGACCGAGATTGCCGCCCTCGTATGCGGTGTCGGAGTTGGACGGGAATTCGACCGAGTCGAGCTTGAACCCGGTGTTGTAAGGGTCGGCCTTGTACTTGACGTCGTCGAAGACGAAGAACTCGGCCTCGGGCCCGAAATAGATCGTGTCGCCGACACCCAGCGATTTGACCATTCCCTCTGCTTTCTTGGCGATGCCGCGCGGGTCGCGGGAATAGGGCTCGCCGGTGGTTGGCTCCAGCACGTCGCACACCAATACCAGCGTCGTCTCGGCAAAGAACGGGTCGATGCACGCGGATGATGGATCCGGCATCAGGCACATGTCGAACTCATGGATCGCTTTCCACCCGGCGATCGATGAGCCGTCGAACATCTGACCCTCGGCGAAAGTGTCTTCCTCGATCAGAGAAACGTCGAAGGTGACATGCTGCCACTTGCCGCGGGGATCGGTAAAACGGAAATCGACGTATTTCACGTCGTTGTCCTTGATCGTCTTCATGACATTTTTCGGCGTCGTCATGGCAGGCGTACCCTCTCGTGGTGTTGGTAAATGGCTCGCGCGCAGGTCGAGTTCTGCCGGCGGTTGCCCGCCTAGGCCCCAACAGTCAACCGCGACAGTCAGATGGCGTCAATTCCGGATTCCCCCGTCCTGATCCGGATTGCCTCTTCGATCGTCGACACGAAGATTTTTCCATCGCCGATCCGCCCGGTTTGGGCAGCACGACGGATCGCGTCGATAGCCTTTTCGACCATGTCGTCGCCAAGCACAATCTCGATCTTCACCTTAGGCAGGAAATCGACAACATATTCGGCGCCCCGATAAAGCTCGGTGTGGCCTTTTTGGCGACCAAAGCCCTTGGCCTCAGTCACAGTTATTCCTTGTAGACCGACTTCCTGCAGCGCCTCCTTCACTTCATCGAGCTTGAACGGCTTGATGATGGCCTCGATTTTCTTCATCGCGTTTCATCTCCCGACTCCGGAGTGGGGGCACGACCACTGTTGGAGCCGACGCTAGGTTAGCAGGTCCCGTGCCAAGGCCCAGAACCCGTGGAAAACCCAGCTAGATCAAAATGCTACAGGGTCGTCGGCACCCACCTGTGAGGGATCACTAATAGGTGTCGCTGCAAAAGTGGGCATATTGCCTATTGTCACGTCAATGGCAGGGCGCACGCTCTTTCAAAGCATTCACAGCTGTGCGGCCTATGCCGCAATCGTTATCTTTCAAGCATCATGATTGAGCTTCTGACCAACGCCGAGATGGCGCAGGCCGACCGGTTAGCCATCGCCGGCGGCGTAGCGGGAATTGAGCTTATGGAGCGAGCGGGCGCTGCCGTCGCGGCCGCAGTGGCGGCGCGGCATGCCGTCGGAGGTCAGATCGTCGTCTTAGCCGGGCCAGGAAACAACGGCGGTGATGGCTTTGTTGCGGCTCGCTTACTCGCGCAGCGGGGTTATCGCGTCCGTCTGATGCTTATGGGGGAGACCGCACGTCTCAAGGGTGACGCTGCTCTCGCCGCGCAAAAATGGAGGGGCCCGATTGAGCCCGCGAACGTTGGCGGATTTCGCGGCGCGAGCGTCATTATCGACGCACTATTCGGCGCCGGGCTCGACCGGCCGGTAGAGGAGCCAGCGCGTTCGCTCATTGAAGGCATGAACGCGGAGCAGTCATCGATCGTTGCTGTCGACCTCCCCAGCGGGATCAACGGCACAACCGGAGCGGCAATGGGCTCGGCCGTGAAAGCCGCCCGGACGGTGACATTCTTCCGCAAGAAGCCCGGACATCTCCTTCTGCCAGGCCGGTTATATTGCGGGTCGGTGGCGGTCGCCGATATCGGCATCCCCGACAGCGTCCTCGGCCAAATCACGGCCAAAAACCTTCGAAAACACTCCGGCGCTGTGGCGTAAATATTTCCCTCAGCCGCGCCAGGCTGGGCACAAATACGACCGCGGACACGTGGTCATCGCTTCGGGGCCCGTCTGGTCGACCGGAGCGGCCCGTCTGGCGGCGCGCGGCGCATTGCGCGCAGGCGCTGGGCTGGTGACGATCGCGAGCCCGCGGGAGGCGCTGGCAGTCAACGCGGCGGCAAGTCTCGCCGTCATGGTGCGGCCGGTTGATGGCGCCGGCGAACTGGCCAAGTTTCTCGCTGACCGCCGTTTGAATGCATTCGCGATCGGTCCCGGAGTGGGTGTGGGAGAGGCCACCTGCGATATGGTGCTTACGGCCTTATCCGGCGCGCGGGCCGTCGTGCTCGATGCGGACGCTATCACCAGCTTTGCCAGCCGCCCCGAGCTTCTCGCCGAAGCGCTGCGGCGTCGAAGTCACGCCACAATCTTGACGCCTCATGAAGGCGAGTTTTCTCGTTATTTCGGCGCCTTGGACGCAAAAACCAAGAGTGGGTCGAAGCTCGACAGAGCGCGCTTGGCCGCGGCGCTGACCGGCGCCGTTATCCTCTTCAAGGGAGCCGACACGGTCGTTGCATCGGCCGATGGCCGGGCTGCCATTGCCGCCAACGCGCCGCCATATCTCGCAACCGCGGGCGCGGGCGATGTGCTTACCGGTATGGCGGCCGCACTCCTGGCCCAAGGTATGCCGGCTTTTGAAGCCGCTTCGGCCGCCGTTTGGCTGCACGGCGAAGCGGCCAGCGTTTTTGGCCCCGGACTGGTCTCCGAGGACTTGCCGGAAATGCTGCCACGCGTTTATCGCCAATTGCTTCTGTAGTGGTCCCGGTTGAACGCCGCGGGCCCGTGGTTATTTTTTATAGTGCTTGGCTGATCCTGCGTGATATAAGCCGCGCCGCCGGGCCGCCCTCCTGTCGCGGGCGTGGCGGAATTGGTAGACGCGCGGGATTTAGGTTCCCGTGACGAAAGTCGTGGGGGTTCGAGCCCCTCCGCCCGCACCAGCAGGGCGGTCGTTTTTTTCATAAGCGGCCATGATGCAATCGGCCTCGGTCCGCTAAAGAGTTAATGTCGATGCAAGTCACTGAAACGTCTGCCGCGGGCCTCAAGCGCGAATACCGCGTCGTTGTCCCGGCCAGCGATCTTGAAGCGCGGGTCAATGAACGGCTCGACGATTTGAAGGGTCGCGTGCAACTCCGTGGCTTTCGGCCGGGGAAGGTCCCGGTCGCTCATCTCAAGCGCCTCTACGGCAAGTCTGCCATGGCCGAGGTGATCGAGGCGGCGGTCAATGAAGCCAACAGCAAGATTATCAACGACAACAAATTCAAGCTCGCCATCGAGCCTAAGGTCGTGCTGCCGTCGGAAAAGGAAGCGGTCGAGGAAGTGATCGAAGGTAAGTCGGACCTTGCCTACACTGTCGAAATGGAGATTGTCCCGACGATCACGCTCGCCGATTTCAAGACGCTGAAGCTGACGCGGCTCACCGCTGAAGTGGCTGATGCTGAGATCGACCAGACGCTCCAGACAATCGCCGAGCAGAATCGGCCGTTCGTTGCCAAGAGCGAAGGCGCGCAATCTGGCGACCGCCTGACAATTTCATTCCAGGGATCGATCGACGGCACGCCGTTTGAGGGCGGCACCGGCGAGGATGTCCCGCTGGCGATGGGCGCTGGCCAATTCATTCCCGGCTTCGAGGACCATCTTGCGGGCCTCAAAGCCGGCGACAGCAAAACCTTCGACGTCAAGTTCCCGGACGATTATCGGGCGACGGCCGTTGCCGGCAAGGACGCGACCTTTGCCGTCACGGTGAAGGCCGTGGAGGCGCCGGGCGAGGTCAAGATCGACGATGACTTCGCCAAAACTTTGGGACTCGAGTCGCTGGCCAAATTTCGAGATGCGGTAAAAGATCGCCTCGCGCGCGAACACGCCGGCGCGTCGCGCCAGAAGCTCAAGCGCGCTTTGCTTGATCAGCTCGACGAGCGTCATAAGTTTGAGCCGCCTCCGAGCTTGGTCGAGCAGGAGTTCAATAGCGTCTGGGCGCAGATCGAAAAGGATCTCAAGGACCAGGGCAAAACCTTCGCCGACGAGGGGACGACAGAGGAAAAGGCGCGCGAGGAATACCGCGGCATCGCCGAGCGGCGCGTGCGGCTAGGCTTGGTGATTGCGGAAATCGGCGAGCGGAACAATATCAAGGTCAGCGACGAGCAGCTGCGGGCCGCGCTAATGGAGCAAGTGCGGCAGTTTCCCGGTCAGGAGCGGCAGATTTGGGAATACTACCAGAAGAATCCCGGCGCACTTGCTGCCATGCGCGCACCCCTGTTCGAGGACAAGGTGGTCGACTTCCTGATCGAACTGGCTGAAGTCACCGACCAGCGCGTTTCTCGGGAGGAATTGTTCAAGGAAGACGAGGCGTGAGGGACTGGTGCGGTCTCTGGCCGTTTGCCGGTCTTGTCGTCGGGACTTCTGCACATATCTGCCACAGTCGCATAGTCGACTCTGTGGTCGGCGTCCGGTCCTCCGCAGTTTCGACAAACCGTCCCGACTCAAGCCACACTATGCAGGTACGTTAAGCCTTAGCCCCGACAGGTGACCCCGATGCGCGACCCGAAGGATACTTATATGCAAAACCTCGTCCCGATGGTGGTCGAGCAGACCAACCGCGGGGAGCGAGCTTACGACATTTTTTCCCGGCTCCTCAAGGAGCGCATCATCTTCATCACCGGGGCCATCGAGGATGGCGTGGCCTCGCTGGTCGTGGCGCAGTTGCTGTTCCTCGAGGCGGAGAACCCTAAAAAAGAAGTCTCGATGTACATCAATTCGCCTGGCGGCATCGTGACTTCGGGCCTGGCGATCTACGACACCATGCAGTTCATCCGTCCGCCAGTCTCGACGCTGTGCACTGGGCAGGCGGCCTCAATGGGGTCACTGCTGCTCGCTGCAGGAGCTAAAGATTTGCGCTTTGCGCTCCCTAATGCCCGCATCATGGTGCACCAGCCATCCGGCGGGTTCCAAGGACAAGCAACCGACATCATGCTGCACGCCCAGGAGATCCTGAATCTGAAGCGGCGGCTGAACGAAATCTACGTTAAACACACCGGCCAGCCGCTGAAGAAGATTGAGGATGCGCTCGAACGCGACATGTTCTTGACCGCCGAAATGGCCAAGGATTTCGGTCTTATCGACAAGGTGCTTGAGAAACGGCCCGAGGAGCCGGGCCTCAAGCTCGAGCAACCGATGCTGTCCAAGGTTTGACGCAACATCGATTGGCCGAATCGGCGCCAAAACGCGGCCTCGAATGGCGTCAAGCGGATTTTCGCCAGTGTGGTCCGAAAAGCACACCGGTCCAAACTCGCGTTATCGTTAATGGATTCTTGATTGGCACGCCATTAGCATGCAGTCTTGTGCCGGGTGACCAAGTGTTGTCACGGTAGCGTCTTGTTGGGGCGCAGAACGCGAAAGGTGCTACGGTTTTTTAGCGGGGCGCTTAGTAATCTTTCGGGGGCTACTATAGGCTCCCCTCGCAGGGAATACGGAGACGGGAATGAGCAAAGTTGGCAGCGGCGATTCCAAGAACACGCTCTACTGCTCGTTCTGCGGCAAGAGCCAGCACGAGGTGCGCAAGCTCATCGCCGGGCCGACCGTCTTTATTTGCGACGAGTGCGTCGAACTGTGCATGGACATTATCCGCGAGGAGAACAAATCCTCGCTGGTGAAATCGCGTGACGGCATCCCGACGCCGCGGGAAATCCGCAAGGTTCTCGATGACTACGTGATCGGTCAGGATCACGCCAAGAAGGTGCTCTCGGTCGCGGTTCACAATCACTACAAGCGGCTCAACCACCAGAGCAAGCACAACGACGTTGAGCTGGCGAAGTCCAACATTCTGCTGATCGGCCCGACCGGCTCCGGCAAGACTTTGTTGGCGCAGACGCTCGCGCGCATCCTCGATGTGCCTTTCACCATGGCGGACGCGACCACGCTGACGGAAGCGGGCTACGTCGGCGAGGACGTCGAGAACATCATTTTGAAGCTTTTGCAGTCGGCCGACTACAATGTCGAGCGGGCGCAACGCGGCATCGTCTATATCGACGAAATCGACAAAATATCGCGTAAGTCCGACAATCCGTCGATTACCCGCGACGTGTCCGGCGAGGGCGTGCAACAGGCGCTGCTTAAGATCATGGAAGGCACGATCGCGAGCGTGCCGCCGCAAGGCGGCCGCAAACATCCGCAACAGGAATTCCTCCAGGTCGACACGACAAACATCCTGTTCGTCTGCGGTGGCGCTTTCGCCGGTCTGGAAAAAATCATCTCCTCGCGCGGCCGTTCCACTTCGATCGGTTTTGGCGCCAAAGTCATGGCGCCGGAGGACCGCAAGCAGGGCGAAATTTTCCGCGACGTCGAGCCGGAAGATTTGTTGAAATATGGGCTCATTCCGGAATTCGTCGGCCGGCTTCCCGTCGTAGCGACGTTGGAGGATCTCGACGAGCCGTCCTTAAAGCGCATCCTCACCGAGCCGAAGAATGCCTTGGTAAAGCAATACCAGCGGATGTTTGAGATGGAGACGGTGGATCTCACCCTTGCCGACGAAGCGTTGTCGGCGATTGCGCGCAAGGCCATCGACCGCAAAACCGGCGCGCGAGGTCTACGCTCAATCATGGAAAGCATTCTGCTCGACACCATGTTTGATTTGCCGAGTCTCGAAGGGGTCGAGGAAGTGGTAATCTCGCGCGAGGTCGTTGAAGGCGCGGCTCGGCCGCTCTACATTTATGCCGACCGGTCTGATCGCGCCGGCGAGACCGGCGGCGCGAGCGCCTGAGTGGGGCCGCATTCCGGCCTTGCCGATTCGGCACGCGGCAAATCGCTGCAGCTTCGCGATAACGCTTTTTGCTCGAAAATTCCGGCTTTCTTGACACGCCGATACGGCAACGCCACCTATAATGTGCGCGCGAAAATCCGTAAGGAGTATCGCGTAGTCGGCAGTCCGTCGTGACAGCGCATCCTGCGGGTCGTGATGGACGTGCACAACAATAAGGACATGGGGCCATGACAAGCGCCGCCAAGCCAAAGCCACCGCTGACCGCCGGCGAAAGCCGGGCCTATCCGGTGCTTCCTCTGCGGGACATCGTTGTCTTCCCGCACATGATCGTTCCGCTCTTCGTCGGCCGCGAGAAATCGATCAAGGCGCTCGAAGAGGTGATGCGGTCGGACACCTTCATTCTGCTGGCGACGCAGAAGAATGCTTCCGACGATGATCCGGCGACGGACGCTATCTACGGCGTCGGTACGCTTGCGAGCGTTCTGCAACTCCTCAAGCTGCCCGACGGCACCGTTAAGGTGCTTGTCGAAGGCGCCGCTCGCGCGCAGGTCAAGCAATATACCGATCGCGAGGAATATTTCGAGGCCGATGCGGTTGTGCTTGCGGATTCGTCCGGCGATCAGGTCGAGGCCGAAGCTCTGGCCCGCTCGGTGGTCAACGAGTTCGAAGGCTATGTGAAGCTCAACAAGAAGGTATCTCCGGAAGTTGTTGGCGTGGTCCAGCAGATCGACGATTACGCCAAGCTTGCGGATACCGTCGCGTCGCACCTTGCGGTCAAGATCCCCGACAAGCAGCTGATCCTGGAGACACCGATCGTTACCGAGCGGCTGGAGAAGGTCCTTGGCCTGATGGAAAGCGAAATCTCGGTCCTTCAGGTCGAGAAGCGCATCCGCACGCGCGTCAAGCGCCAGATGGAGAAGACCCAGCGCGAGTACTACCTCAACGAGCAGATGAAGGCGATCCAGAAGGAGCTGGGCGACGAAGACGGCAAGGACGAGCTTGCCGAGATTGAAGAGAAGATCAAGCGCACCAAGCTCTCCAAGGAAGCACGGGAGAAGGCGCAGCACGAGCTCAAGAAGCTCCGGCAGATGTCGCCGATGTCGGCCGAAGCCACCGTGGTGCGCAACTATCTCGACTGGCTGCTGTCGATTCCATGGAACAAGAAGTCCAAGGTGAAGAAGGATCTCGCGCTCGCGGAGCAGATTCTCGAAGCCGATCACTACGGCCTCGAGAAGGTCAAGGAGCGCATTGTCGAATACCTCGCGGTGCAGCAGCGTGCCAACAAGCTGACCGGACCGATACTGTGTTTGGTCGGTCCCCCAGGCGTCGGCAAGACGTCGCTCGGTAAGTCGATCGCCAAGGCGACCGGGCGCGAGTTTGTGCGCGTGTCGCTCGGCGGCGTTCGTGACGAGGCGGAGATTCGCGGCCATCGGCGGACTTACATCGGCTCCATGCCGGGCAAGATCATCCAGTCGATGCGCAAGGCGAAGACGTCGAACCCGCTGTTCCTGCTCGACGAGGTCGACAAGATGGGCGCCGATTTCCGCGGCGATCCGTCCTCGGCATTGCTCGAAGTGCTCGATCCGGAACAGAACCACGCGTTCAACGACCACTACCTCGAGGTCGACTACGATCTCTCCAATGTCATGTTCATCACCACGGCGAACACGCTCAATATTCCGCCGCCTCTGATGGACCGCATGGAGATCATCCGGATCGCCGGTTACACCGAGGACGAGAAAGTCGAGATCGCGCGCAAGCACCTGATCCCGCATGCGACGGTCAAGCACGGCCTCGAGCCGAAGGAATGGTCGATCGACGACGAAGCGTTGCTGACGCTCATTCGCCGCTACACCCGGGAAGCGGGCGTCCGCAATCTGGAACGCGAGCTCTCGACGCTAATCCGCAAGGCGGTGAAGGAGCTCACGATCAAGAAGACCGCCTCGGTCGAGGTCACGGCTCAAAGCTTGGGCGATTATCTGGGCGTACCGAAGTACCGCTACGGCGAGGTCGAGGACGAGGACCAGATCGGGGTGGTCACCGGCCTCGCGTGGACCGACGTCGGCGGTGAGCTTCTGACCATCGAAGCAGCGATGATGCCTGGCAAGGGCAAAATGACCGTCACCGGCAATCTGCGCGACGTGATGAAGAAGTCGATTTCGGCCGCGGCATCCTATGTCCGTATGCGCTCGGCCGCGTTCGGCATCGAACCGCCGTCTTTCGACAAGCGCGACATCCACGTGCACGTGCCGGAAGGCGCCACGCCGAAGGATGGACCGTCGGCCGGCGTTGCCATGGTCACTGCGATCGTTTCGGTCATGACCGGCATCCCGGTGCATCGCGATGTCGCCATGACTGGCGAGATCACCTTGCGCGGCCGGGTGCTGCCAATCGGCGGCCTCAAGGAGAAACTGCTCGCTGCGCATCGCGGTGGCATTAAGACCGTGGTCATTCCGGAAGAGAACGCCAAAGATCTGGTCGAGATCAACGACAGCATTAAAAGCGGTCTCGATATCATTCCGGTCTCGCGCATGGACGAGGTGCTGACGCGTGCTCTGGTACGCAGTCCCGAGCCGATTGTGTGGGAGGAAGCCACCGCGAAACCTGTTGATGTTCCTGAACCCGTCGTTGAGGAAGACGCGTCTGGCTTGACCGCACACTAGTGCCGGGTCGATCCGCACTAAATGTGGCAAAGGCAAAGTTGTGAGACGGCGCCTGTTTTAGGCGCCGTCTTTGTTTTGAGCATGGATAATTGTGGCAGTGCGCGTGTTCGGTAGGACACAGCGCCGCTAAATTCTACCTACCGGATTGGCGCGCTGTGCGGGTTTGACTACAATTCGACCGGGGTCGGGTTACGAATGGTGCGGGGTGTCCTGATGAAAATCATCTATCCAATAATCGGCTGCATCACTCTTGCGCTTGCCGCAAACGCAAACGCGGCGGCTTCGCTCTCAGACGATTTTTGGCTGCTTGGGAACTTTACGCAGAATGTTCCCTGCAAAGGTGACGGCTCGGATCCCGCCGAGGCAAAAGTGCAGATATCGGCTCAGCAGATCGAATCCAAGATTGGAGTCTGCACGTTCTTGGACACCAAGGAAGACACCAAAAGCATCAAGCTGCACGTCGAGTGCCAGTTTCCCGCCGGACCGCTGATGGGCGAGATCACATTCACCCAAAAGCCCAATAACACCATCGATTTCGTCGATCGCGATAAGACCTATACCGCGACCCTCTATCGTTGCCCGAAGTGAACGGCTCCCGAATTGAACTCTACCCGCAAGCTGATCGGTGCTAAGATTGATTCGTCGCATTCGGGGGGTCCCGCCATGCTTCGATACGCTATTGCCGCCGCGACGCTGGCGCTCATGCTGCCAAGTTCGCAGTCATTTGCCATAACCTCAAAAGCAAAAATGGAAACTTGCAAGTTCGGCGCCGACGACCAGAAGCTTCAAGGCGCCGCACGCAACAAGTTCATGAAAAAATGTATGGCTAACAAGGACGATCCCCGTGGCCCTGCCGTCGGCGCGCCGCCGCCAGCGGCTGCGGGCATGCCGCCGCCCAAGCATTGACTGCTGCAGGCAGAAATCCCGTGCGCTGAACGGTTGCAACCTCGCCAAGCTTTACGGTCGCATGCCAATCATCGGCAACTGGTATGCTGGCCGCGTGACAAAGGAAACCACCAAATGAGAATGCTCGCCTACCTGCTGGCCATTATCTGCATCGTTGCCGCTGTGATGTATTTTGTCATCCCGGCCGGCTCATTGCCGACATTTATGCCGGGTTACGAAGTTGGCTCCGCGCACGTTCACGTCAAACATGCAGTCATTGCATTGGTCGCCGCGGTAGTGCTGTTTTTGATCGGTTGGTTTGTCGGCCGCCGATAAAACGACTTGGCCGCGAGCCGCTACCACTCAGCACGCACTTTGCGCTGTACGCGCTCGTCGAAGCGAACAACGCTAACGACGACCCGCTGGTGCGTGCCGCTGCCGATCACTTCGATCTCGTCGCGCGCCTCCACGCGAAAGGTAATGGTGCGGCCTTCGACGCGCAAAACCTCGGCCGTGGCGGTCACACGCAAGCCGACCGGCGTTGCCGCAATATGGCCGACGTCGAGGTGGATCCCAAGGCTCTGATGGCCGGCTGGGAGTAGGTGCTCGACCGCACTGAGCGCCGCCGCCTCGATGAGGTTGATCATCACCGGCGTCGCCAGCACTGCAATGCGGCCGGAACCGACAAAAGGCGCCGTATGCTCCGGGCCCACTAGCAGATGGGCGGTACCGGTGAGACCGGATGTGACGCGAGTAAGATCGACCACGTTCGTCCCGACGATGTTCCGGTAGCTTGCTTGGCCAATCCTGCTGCTAATGTCCAGCTTGCGGCTGGGGGCGTGGCGCGGTCCAATGCGCCGCGATGAACCTGCCGCCGCTGCGCACGTTATTCTTTGAAGGCCTCTCGGTCGGCATGACCGAGCGATTCAGCAAGACCGTTGCTTCTTCCGATGTGGTCGGCTTCGCCCAATTGACCGGTGATCGCAATCCGATCCACCTGTCGGAACATTTCGCCGCCAAAACTTCGTTCCGCACGCGGATCGCGCACGGCCTCTATACGGCAAGCCTCATTTCCGCGGTTCTCGGCACGCGGCTTCCGGGTCCTGGCGCAGTCTACATTTCGCAAACGCTGAATTTCCGTGCCCCGGTCAAGATCGGCGATACCGTGGTCGTTACGGTGACCGTTGCTGAGCTGATTCCCGAAAAATCGCGGGCACGGCTTTCCTGTCTTTGCGAAGTTGACGGCGAGGTCGTGCTGGACGGTGAAGCGCTGGTCAAAGTGCCGAGTGAGAAGGCCAAGGGCAAACGGCCGGTGATGCGGCTGTGAACTAGAAACCCGAAAGAGAGGCCGTCATGTTTGAACGTGATGAAGTGCTGCAGGCCTTGCATAGTCGCCTGACCGCAGCGGGGATCAACCCACTCGATCCGAAGGTGCAGTCGATCTGCGAAGTCGTGAACGCATTCTATGCGGAAAAGACGCGTGAGGTGCTGCAAAAAATGCAGGAAGTGCTGAGCAAGATCGAGGTATAGATTTGCTTTGGGGGTTTTCCCCGTCGCCGGTTTAGAAGACAAGCACGTGCGCAAAGTGCGGCCGGCATGCGCGTTTGCCGCATGGCGAGTCCGTAGGCTCGGCCAAGTCGGCCTGCTATAATTCTCATATAAGCGGTCTGGTTCGCGGACCGAGTAAGAAGGGAGGAGACTGATGGCGGTTGTAGATTCAAGACTTTCGGGCAAACCGGTTCCACGCATCTCGCGCGAGGCAATGGAACGCGGCTACGTCGCCCGGGCGAGTGCCAAGGGCTCGAATTTGGCTTTCCTCGATCAGCGCCTTCCCGCCTACGAGCGGGAGATCATTAATATGGTCGGCATGGGCGTCACGGAAAACGCCGAGTTGCGGCCGCATGTGAAGGCAGGGGCGGACGGCTTCTCGATCACCTATATCCGGGCGCCGAAAGGAAAGGGCGCTGCGCTGCATCGCCACGCAACCGAGGAAGTGTTCCTTCCCATCCATGGCCGCTGGCAGGTGTTCTGGCTCGAAGGCGAGCAAGAGCGCACGCTCGATCTCGACGAAGGCGATATGTGCAATGTGCCGATCGGCATCTATCGAGGTTTTCGCAACGTCTCCGACAACCCGGACGCGCTGCTCATCGCGGTCGTCGGCGGCCCTGACGCAGGCAAGGTCGACTGGCATCCTTCAGTGGTCGCCGAAGCACGCAAGACCGGGCTCTCGGTTGATGACGATGGCAATCTGACCGTTGAGAAACCCGCGGCGTAACGGCTTAAGCCTACGCCAGGAGATCGTTGAACTCTGGATGTTTTTCGAGGTACGCGCGCACGAACGAGCAACGCGGCACGATTTTTAGCCCGCGCGCGCGTACCGCTTCCAGGGCGCCTTCGATAAGGCGCGACGCGATGCCGCCGCCGCGCGCCTGCGGCGGCACTTCAGTATGGGTGAACGTCATCACGCCGCCGGCAAGCTTGTAATTCGCCACCCCGGTCACGCCATTGGCGTCCAGTTCGAAACGGGAAAGGGCGGGATCGTCGCGGACGGCGCTGGGCATCAGGATTATGTAGGGTTGCTTGAGCGAAGCGAAACCCGCCTTTTTAGTCCCGGGATGTCGCTACGCTCATCCGGGCTAAGACTGCTGGTCAATGAAAGTCGCCACTTTCAACATCAACAATGTCAACAAAAGGCTCGCCAATCTCGTGGCCTGGCTGCGTAAAGCCAAGCCCGATGTGGTGTGCTTGCAAGAGCTCAAGGCCGCGGATCGCGAATTTCCCAAAGCTGCAATCGAGAAGGCCGGCTATGGCGCGGTTTGGCGCGGACAGAAGTCGTGGAACGGCGTCGCTATTCTGGCGCGCGGTTCTGAGCCGATCGTCACCCGGAGCGAACTGCCGGGCGACCGCGACGATAAACAGGCGCGCTATATCGAGGCCGCCGTCAACGGCGTGCTCATTGCATCCCTCTACGCTCCCAACGGCAACCCGCAGCCGGGGCCTAAATTCAAATACAAGCTCGCCTGGATGGATCGTCTCGCGGCGCATGCCGCCGACCTATACGCTGCCGGCGTGCCGGTCGTGCTCGCCGGCGACTATAATGTCGTGCCGACCGATCGCGATATTTATCCGAAAAACTCCTACGCCAAGGATGCGCTGCTGCAGCCCGAAGCACGCGTGCGGTTTGCACATCTGCTCGACCAGGGCTGGCGCGACGCTATACGTTCACTCAATCCCGATAGGCCGATGTACACGTATTGGAGCTATTTGCGGAATCGCTGGCCGCGGGATGCCGGGCTGCGCCTTGATTTTTTGTTGCTCAGCAAAGCCGCAGCAAAGCGGCTCGTCGCCGCGGGCGTCGATCGCGCAGTTCGCGGCGAAGAAGATGCCAGTGATCACGCGCCAGCTTGGGTCGAATTGCGTGATGCCGCGACGGCGGCGAGGATTCGTTCGCACCCAGTGGTAAAACCTGTGTCGGCGGTCGCTAAGCGGAACATCCAAACGCCCAAGCCGTCCGCAACACGCGTACGTCGGCCACTTCTCGTCATCGACGGCGATTCCTTCGCGCATCGTGCCTATCATGCGCTGCCGAAGCACATCCGCAGAAAGGGCGACCGGCCCGCCGGCGCTATTCTCGGCTTCGCCAATCTGCTGCTGCGGCTCTACCGCGAGGAGCAGCCGCGCGCGGTGCTGGTCGGCTGGGATACGTACGAGGAGCCCACCTACCGCCATGTAGCATTCGCTGCCTATCAGAGCGGCCGCGAATTCGACGACGACATCATCGAACAACTCGGCATTATCCCGAAATTTGTGGCGGCTTGCGGCTTCGCCAATGCCAAAAAAGCCGGCTGCGAGGCGGACGATTTTCTCGCCGCCGCGTCCGCGGCCGAAGAGCGTCGTGGCGGTACGGCGCTGGTCGCGAGCGGTGATCGCGACACCTTTCAGTTGGCGTCCGAGAGAACCTCCATCCTTTATCCGATCCGCGGCGGCGGCATGGAGCGCATCGGTCCGGCAGAAGTCCGCCAACGCTACGGCGTCGAGCCGGCGCAGGTGCCGGATTTTATTGCTCTGCGCGGCGATCCATCGGACAAACTGCCCGGCGCTCCGGGTGTCGGCGCAAATAGCGCGGCGGCCTTGCTCCGCCAATACGGCAGCCTCGCCGCGATCCTGAAAGCCGGCCGCTTCGTCAAACAAGCCGACGATTTGCGGCTCTATCGCTCGATCGCCACCATGAACCGCAAGGCGCCGCTGCCGCGCATTTCCGATCAAAAGCCGACGTGGAAAAAAGCGGCCGCGCTCGTGCGTACGTGGGAACTCAAGCAACTGGCGGGCCGGCTCGAAGAACTGGCGCGATAAGGCGCGTTCGTTGGTCGTGCGAAACGCTTTTTCCGGCCACACGTTCCAAACAAATTTTGCGGAACGCCGCGCACTCGGACGCATTGGTGACGTGGGCCATCTTACAGAGGAGACACAGCAGTGCGTAAACTCATTCTCATGACAGCGGCAGCTCTCTTGGTCGGCCTGCCGCTTGCGACGGCGGTAAGGGCGGAAGAAACAACCGTGATCAAACGAGACGGCCCCGCGGTCGACCGAACCACGGTGATCAAACGCGGCGTCGATCGCCCGGTCGTTGCTCCGCCGGTCGTGGAAAAGAAAGTCATCATCCATCGCGATCGCGACTGACCGAACCGCTTTGGTTCAACCGAAACTCGGGAAGGTTCAGGCTCCAGCTTGGCCTTCCCTTTGCTTGTGATCGTATGCTTGGAAACCGCCCCCGAGAATCCGGCTGAACTCTTCGCTTCCGAAAGCGTTAAGACCTCATGACCGATCCAGCCAAAACCGCAAAACACCACGTCGATTTGGTCCAAAAACGGATTGTCGACCAACAGGCCCGAATTGCGCGCCAGCGCGAACTGATTGTTCGCCTGGAAAGCGATAATCACACGGCGATGAGCGCCGAAGCCCGAGGCATGCTGGAGACGATGGAGAAGCTGCTTTCGCACATGACAGCTGACCATGCCGCGGCTGAGGAGCGGCTTTCCGAGGTCAGTGTGGACGAACAAAGCCTCGAAAAGGTCGAGCGCGATTGCCCGATGTAGTTTCGCTCAGTCCCACTCCCGCGAGGATCAGCGTGGCGTCCAGCCGCGGGGCGCAACGCGTAGTCAATCGGAGTGCGCCCGGCCATAATAGGGAGCTTCAATGAGCCCGGGGGGAAACACATCATGGACGCCGCGCTTCGCCGCCAAACGCTGGCGGACTTGCTGCACCGAACCGCTAAGCGTTTTCCGAACAAGACCGCCATCATCTGCGGCGAAACGGTGTGGAGTTACGCAACGTTCGACGCGATTTGTGCCCGCCTCGCCGCGGGCCTTGCTTCGCGCGGGGTCGTCAAGGGTGCCCGCGTCGCGATCCTTGCCCGCAACTCCCACGCTTTCGCGGCCCTACGGTTTGCACTAGCACGGCTCGGCGCCGTGCTGGTCCCGATCAACTTTATGCTCAAAGCAGAGGAGGCGGCTTTCATCTTGCGGCACGCCGGCGCGGAATTGCTCGCAACCGACTCTCGGCCTCGCCGAGGTCGCGCGTGCCGCCGTCGCGCTCGACACCGGCGTGCGCGAATTCATCTGGCTGCCGTCGGAGGAAAAGACCGTGCCGGCGCGCGGCATGATCGCCTTTGACGAACTCTTCGCCAACACGACCGAGCCGCCACAGGTGGAGCTCTCGGGGAGCGATCTTGCGCAGATCGTCTACACCAGCGGTACTGAATCGCTGCCGAAAGGCGCCATGCTCACCCACGACGCGGTGATCTGGCAATACGTGAGCTGCGTGGCCGACGCCAGCATTTCCGCCAACGACCTGGCTTTGCACGCATTGCCACTCTACCATTGCGCGCAGCTCGATGCATTCCTCGGTCCTGCGATTTACGTCGGCAGCACCAACGTGATCACCGCAAAGCCGACGCCCGAAAACCTGCTGCCGCTGATCGAGCGTCACCACGTCACCTCGTTCTTCGCGCCTCCAACAGTGTGGATTTCTTTGTTGCGCTCGCCGCTGTTCGACAAGACCGACATATCGAGCCTGCAAAAAGGCTATTACGGCGCCTCGATCATGCCGGTAGAGGTGATGCGCGAAATGGCCCAGCGCATGCCGAAGGTGCGGCTGTGGAATCTGTACGGGCAAACTGAAATCGCGCCGTTGGCGACGATGCTCGGTCCCGAAGATCAGCTGCGAAAACCGGGCTCATGTGGCCGGGCGGTGCTGAATGTCGAGACGCGCGTTGTCGATGACCGCATGCGCGACGTGGCTCCGGGCGTGGTCGGCGAAATCGTGCACCGTTCGCCGCATCTGATGCTCGGCTATTTTCACGACGATGAGCGTACCAAAGCCGCATTCGAGGGCGGTTGGTTTCATTCCGGCGATCTCGCCACCATCGACGAAGAGGGCTACATCACGGTAGTCGATCGCAAGAAGGACATGGTCAAGACCGGTGGTGAAAACGTGGCGAGCCGCGAGGTCGAGGAGATGATTTATCAGCTGCCGCAGGTGTCGGAGGTGGCGGTGGTCGGCGTGCCGCATCCGCGCTGGGTAGAGGCGGTGGTCGCGGTGATCGTCGTGAAGGCCGGGCAATCGCTTTCGCCGGAAGCGGTTTATGCACATTGCGCGCAGCATCTCGCTGGATTCAAGGTGCCGAAGAACATCGTGTTCGCTGATTCATTGCCAAAGAATCCGAGCGGCAAATTGCTCAAGCGCGAACTACGGCAGGCCCACGCGGG
This sequence comes from uncultured Alphaproteobacteria bacterium, assembly GCA_963844545.1. Lineage (GTDB taxonomy): Bacteria > Pseudomonadota > Alphaproteobacteria > Rhizobiales > Xanthobacteraceae > BOG-931. The sequence goes on from CAWJOX010000011.1 coordinate 390,963, forward strand.
GCTGTTTGCCTCGTAGGGCCGGTTGAGCGAAGCGCCCGGCGCGCTTCGCCTCGCTGTGGGCTTTATCTCAATGATGCTTCTTGGGTGGCGGAGGCTTCGGATGGCCGCCGCCGCCAGGATGGCCGCCGCCCGGGTGACCACCACCCGGGTGACGCCGCCGGGATGCGGGTGGCCTCCGCTCGGGTGACCACTGCCACCGGGATGTCGGCCGCCATGCGCCTCGCCACCGTGACCGTGCGGATGGCTGCCGTGATGATGCCAGCCGTGCCAGCCCTCGCGGCCGCCAAAGCCGCGGCCCCGTATCCGCTCAAAGCCGACGATGTACCAGCCCGGACCGTTCCAGCCGTCGTCGAACCAGCCGTAGTTATTACCGTCGTAGGCGAACTCCTCAGGCGCCGCTTCGCCGGTATATTTGATCTGCAGCCGCGCCCAGCCGTCGGCGGCGGGAACGAACCGCCAGAGCTGGCAGGCGCCGTCGGCAAAGGTCGATAATTCGCTCAGCTTGACGTTGTCCGAGCATTGGTCGGCGTCGAGGAACTTGCCGTTGCGCTTGATCTGGAGCCGTGACCAGCCGTCGGCCACCGGCACCAGCTTCCACAACTGGCAGGAGCCGTTGTCGAAGGTCGAGCCCGGATTCATGTTCAGCTCGTCGCTGCAATATTTCGCATCGAGAAACTTGCCGTTGCGCTTGAGCTGCAGCCTGGACCAGCCGTCGGCGTCGGGCACGAGTTTCCATAATTGGCACGAGCCGTTGTCGTAGTCCGATCCGGGATTGAGATTGAGCGTGTCGCCGCAGAATTTGGCATCGAGATATTTGCCGCCGTCCTGTTGCGCCAAGGCAGGGAACGAAGGTAGCAGCAGACTTGCGAGCCCAAGCAAGCTGTACGCGAGACAGCGAGCCGAAGTCATACGGCGATCTGACATTTGATGTTTTCCCCGCGCTGGCACTTCTCATGCCAGTATGAACGCGGCCGCACCGCAACGCCAGCACGCGCGGCTTGCGGGGCAGATGGCAAGGCGGCCGCGCCGACTGGGCAATCCAAAAGACCGGGGGGAGGGACGCCGATCACCTCCCCCCGCAGCACCGACCTCAATGAGCTCCTCGAAGCCGACGCCGATTGCCGCAAGTTCAATGACGATTGAACTTAAGCCGCGGCGCTGACCTGGCCGCTGGTCGGCACTGAGGCCACCGTCTTCAGGATCCGCGAAGCGATCTGGTACGGGTCGCCTTGCGAGTTCGGCCGGCGGTCTTCCAGATAGCCCTTGTAGCCATTATTGACGAAGCTGTGCGGCACCCGGATCGAGGCGCCGCGGTCGGCGACGCCATAGGTGAAATCGCCGATCGCCGCGGTCTCATGCTTGCCGGTCAGCCGCATCTGGTTGTCGGGACCATAGACCGCAATGTGCTCCTCGCGGTGGTCTGCGAACGCCTTCATCAGCGCTTCGAAGTACTCCTTGCCGCCGGTTTCGCGCAGGAACGTGGTCGAGAAATTGCAGTGCATGCCGGAGCCGTTCCAGTCGGTATCGCCGAGCGGCTTGCAGTGGAATTCGATATCGACGCCATATGTCTCGGTGAGCCGCAGCATCAGATAGCGTGCCATCCACATTTCGTCAGCGGCTTTCTTGGAGCCCTTGCCGAAAATCTGGAATTCCCACTGGCCCTTTGCGACTTCGGCGTTGATGCCTTCGTGGTTGATACCGGCGGCGAGGCAAAGATCGAGATGCTCGTCCACCATCTTGCGGGCGATATCGCCGACATTCTTGTAACCGACGCCGGTGTAGTAGGGGCCCTGAGGCGCCGGATAGCCGCTTGACGGAAAGCCGAGCGGGCGGCCGTCCTTGTAGAAGAAGTATTCCTGCTCGAAGCCAAACCAGGCGCCCGGATCATCGAGAATGGTGGCGCGCATGTTCGACGGATGCGGTGTCTTGCCATCCGGCATCATCACTTCGCACATCACCAGCACGCCGTTTAAGCGCGCGGCGTCTGGATAGAGCGCGACAGGTTTTAACACGCAATCCGAACTGTGCCCTTCCGCCTGCATGGTCGATGAGCCGTCGAAGCCCCAGAGCGGTAGCTGTTCGAGGGCAGGAAATGCGTCGAACTCTTTGATCTGGGTCTTGCCGCGCAGATTTGGCGTCGGTTTGTAGCCGTCAAGCCATATGTACTCGAGTTTATATTTGGTCATGGGATCTCTCTTTGGCGTCTGTCTTGAGAAGTTCGTCAGGACGTGAGGTGAGCACAGCCGCCAACGGCGTCCGGCGACCGGCCCACGCGGAATTTTTAAGCATTTAGTGTGCCAGTCGATTTGTATGACCGTTGGTGAGGCAGTCGCAACGGCAGTGCAGCAAATTCACCGCGACACCAAATGCGACGCCAATGAGCAAATGCGAAAATGCACATATTGTAGCCATGTGCTGATTTTCTGTGAGGCATGCCGAACAAATCGCGAGCAAAGCATTATATTGATGAACAAGAGACTCAGTTGAACATGCGCGCTTGGAGTTGCGCGCGCGGCGAAGGAGCCGAACCATGACAACGAATTTCACCGATGCGGCGCCCGCCTCGCGATCGGCGACGATCTACACCTTCCCGGCCCGCGGCCGCTTTGCGGCTACGAACCAACGTGAAGCATTTGAGCCCGCGGCCACTGCTCACATACAGGCCGGCGTGAAGATCGCGTCCGCAAGCGCTTGGTATCACGATGAGGCGATCCAGGCGGAGCAGCGGCGCAAGAGCTGATCTTCCGCGAGGCGGATGCACCCGAGTTTTTGCTCAATGTCATTTGCGAGGAGCCAACGGGTCCGGCCCGAAGTAGCCGGCCCGATGACAAGCTCCCCGACGAAGCAATTCAGGGCGTTGCCGCAGAAATGGATTGCTTTGCTTCCGCTTGCGACGACAAGTCCGCGTCACACGTCGAAAGAATCGTCGGACGAGCTCCCGTCGTCATCGGCAAAATCGTTGTCATCATCGTCCGCGTCTTGGTCATCGTCCGCGTCCGCATCGTACAAATCATCGGCCGTTGCGGTTTGATCGTCGGCGCTCTGAAGCGGGTCTTTGGCGTGATCGCCGACGTGGTCAATGCCGGCATCGCGCGCGAGCTGGCTGTCGGCGGCGCCGCCGCTCCACGGCGAGGCGCGGTCGCCGGCGAGATCTCGGAACGCACTCGGCTGGGCGCCGAAGTGGTGGCCGAACATCGAGCGGATGCTGTCGAGCAGCAGCGCGCCGCCGATCATGCCGGCGGCGGTCGAGGCCGCGGTGCCAAGAAACGATCCGCCGGAGCCGAACGCCGGGCCCCCGGGATAGCCGGGAGGCGGCGGCGGATAGCCGGTCTGCGATTGATAGCCTTGCGGCGGGTAGCCGGGCGGCGGAGCGCTTTGCGCACGTACGCTCGGCACCGAGCCGCGCGGCTCGGGTGGTGCGAATGCTGAGCGCATGCTGTCGAGGAAACCGCCTTGCCGCGGTTCAGGCGGTTCGGCGCCGTCGACCTGTGCCTGCAATTCCTCAATGCGCGCATTGGCGCGTTTGAGCGCTTCGTCCTGGAGCAATGCCGTTTGCACCAGAGCGTAGGCGGCATGTGGCGCCCGCCTTGTGCCGTCCGCGATCAGGCGCTCGGCATCAGGGTCCCGCGGCACGGTTTCGAGCTTTGCTAAACGATCGAATAGCTCAACGACGAGTTGGCTTTCCTGGGGGGTCATTGCGTCTCTCCTTGAGTGCGCAAACCGCCGCTTATGTGGGGTGCGCCCGGGCGCGCGGGAGGGCCGGTCAATGCCGGGGGAAAAGGAAAAATGGACAAAACGCCGCTAGCGCCGCCGCGGTTCGGTCACAAATCCACGCCTAAGCCACGGTCGTTTTTCAGATCAAATTGGTTCGCCGCCCCGGTTGATCGTACCGCCGATCAAAACCGGCACCGTCACGGCATCAACTCGGCCCAGAGCTTATGGTCGCTGCCGAGAACCATGACATGCGCGGGGTCGTCGGCGTGGAACGCCGCCCTGCCGGCAGTGACCAGCACATCGCGATCCACCAGCGCGGCTTCCTGGGCGCGTCCGCCGATTTCCCGCCACAGCCGTCCGTCTTTGCCGAGCACAAACGCCATCTGCGGGTCCATCGCCTGGAACGCCGCCACTCCTTGGTCGACCTGCTCGGGCTTGCCGTTGCCGCTCTTGCGCCACAACACCCCGTCGGTGGCCTGCACATAGACGGTGTCGCCGGCCGGAAAGTATTGGAAGGCGACGATGTCTTTGGCGACCAGCGAGCGCGAAGCCGCGCTGCCGGTTTCGCGCCAGAGCTGGCCGTCGGCGCCAAGCACAAACACCAGGTTCATGTCGATCGCCTGAAAGTCCTTCACGGTATGGTCGACTTCGGTGCGCTTGCTGGCATCGCCGATCTCGCGCCACAGCGTGTGGTCGGTACCGAGCACATAGACCACGGCCGCATTGATCGGCTGGAAGGCGACGACGCTCTGGTCGATCCGGGTCCGTTCGCCGCCGTCCAGCGTGACGCGCCACAGTGCGCCGTCGGTGCCACGAATGAATAAGTGGCGATCGGTGAGCAGGAAATCGGCGACTTTTTCGTCGACCAGGCGGGCGTCCTTGCCGTCCATCGTCGCGCGCCAAAGCTTGGCGGCGCCGTTAATCACGTAGACCAATTTGCCGTCGACGACCTGAAAACGCTCGATCCCGTCAGCGACGTGGAAACGACTGTCGCGTCCGAAACTATCGGGCGGCGGCTGGTGCGACCCGGCAATGTTGTTGTCGCGGCGGATTTCATTGAGCGGGTCTTTGGCGGTGAGACAGCGGCGGAATTTTGCGATCCCGCCGGGATCGGTGAGATCGCCGCTCAATTGTGCGCACAGTAGCCGCAACTGCTTCATGCGGGCATCGTCGTCTGCCAACGCGAGCCCCGCGGTCATGAAAAGAACGAGGCCAGCCGACAGCAACGCCAGCGTCCGCGGGAGACGGAATAGGGGGCGCATTGCGGTCAACCTCTGCCTGTTTCCAAGGACGTGTGCTCCGTCCGGCGGTCAAGAACGCAATTGTTGGAAGTATAGATTACTTCGATGTGTCGCGGCAGCCGGCAATTTGGTTCAAAGTCCAATCCGTTCAACGGATCATGGCGTCGTAGTCGGCATGGGAGCCGATCCAAAACCAAACGAGGTCATTCTAAACCTCGACTGCCAGCGCCCGATACCGCAGGCCGACCCGCACTGACCGGAACCGGCCAACTTTCTTGAATTGCAATGACGGGTGCTGCGGGTTTTCCTTAAGCAGCGCGTAGTTCTTGTCGGCGAGGGCGCGAACCTGCTCGGGAAGTCTGCCATAAGCGTCCCAGAACGCCCGGCTCGCGAAGTGCCTCATAGTTCGCGAGCGCGGCCTTTGCGGAAATCGTCGATCGCGTGATTCGCCAGCCGGTCGAGCTTTCCAGCCGCCGCGTCACGCTCGATCTTCTCATCGAAGTGCGCGGACTCGAACCGCTCGAACCAGGCGCGAAATTCCGCGAGCTGTTCAGGCGGCAGCCTGGCGACGGCCTTCTCGATATCGTCGATGGTCATATTCGAAGTGTACCAAAACAAAGCCGAAATCGTCATGGCCGGGCTTGTCCATGCACAAGGCCCGGCATGACGGTCATCGGTTGGTAAAAGGTCGGCCGCTACGCCGCCGCCATCCGCCGGCGCAGAAACGGCACGACGAACAACGCCGCGACGGGCAAATGCAGGAGAATACCGGTCAGCGCGATCCAACCGACACCGGCAGCCGACAGCACGCCACGGCTGACTTCGAGCCACAACACGGCGATGGTGAACGGCAAGAACAGCACGATCGCGGTTACAAGCCCCGGATTGTAAATCCGCAGCCGGATCGTCGTCACCACGTGGATAATGCCGTTGATCAGGGTCAGCCCGATCCACGCGAGGCCGACGAAACGCAGCGCGCCGGGAAACGCGATTGCCAAGCCAACCGGCAGCCAGACGTAGGCGATATTGACCAGCGCAACGCCGCCGATATCGACTGGCCAGTCGTCGTTACCGCTCTTGAACACATGGGCATCGGTGAACTGGCGGAAGCCGCCTGGCCACAGGTGCTCCTCGATCTGGTGCACGAAATAAATCACCAGCAGCGCCGCGAACAACGCGCGCTCGCTTAACGGATCGTCCCGGAACACGGCGATCCAGACAACAAGACCAATGGCGGCGAGGAACGGCAGGGCCTTCTGCCAATCGGCGGTAATACGGGAGAGCATGGTGTGTGATCCTTGAGCGTCATCCTTATCGTAACGACACCAGCCGTTACACCATCCTGATTAATATTTGCTTGGCCGAAAACAGTCATTCGTAGGGTGGGTAGAGCCAACGGGTCCGGCCCGAAGTCGCCGGCCCGATGACAAGCTCCGCGAAACCCACCAGCGTCATCGACGAAAAAGTGATGGCCCCCCACGATGATGAGTTCCGTGGAACCTTGTCATCGGGCCGGCGGCGCATTTGTTCCAACTCAGTTTGAATCACATCCGCCGGTAACGAACAGGCAGGCGTTAAAGCCGGCAGGGTCAATCTTGGCACTCCTCGTTCTCGCCAGAAACAAGGACGTGTCATGAACCCCTGCAATTGCAATCCGCTCCCCAATGCCGGACGCCGCGCATTTTTCACCCGCACCGCCGCGGCTGCCGCTGCTGCAAGCGTGGCCGCAACCGCCGGGCTTTCGGCCCGGCCCGCCGCCGCGGCAACGACGCCAACTCCGGACAAGCATAAATTCATGGCAGAAGCGAACCGTCTGGCGACAGAGTCGGTCGAGAAGGGCTGGGGCGGGCCGTTCGGGGCGGTGATCGTCAAAGACGGCGAGATCATCGGCCGCGGCCAGAACCGCGTGCTGCTCACCGGATGCCCCGTGTTCCACGCCGAGGTCACGGCCATCATCGACGCCTCGGGCAAGCTAAACCCGAAAGCGCTCCTAGGCAGCGACTACGGCGCCGGCACCATCCTTGCCATGATCCCGCGCGAGCCGGGCTCGCCCGATCCGGTGGCGGAGCGCGCGCGCATGCTCAAGGGCTGCGACATCTACATCAACGGCGCGCCATGCCCGATGTGCATGAGCGCCATCTACTGGTCGCGCATCGATCACGTTTATTTCGGCAACAGCCTCAAGGACACCAGCGCGATCGGCTTCGACGACGCCTTTCAATACGAGGATTTTAAAAAACCCTGGAGCGAGCGGCGGATCGCGGTGACGGAAAATTTCGATCGCGACACCACAATGAAGTCGTTCAAGGCCTGGATGGATAAAGAGGATCGTCACCCGTATTGAGGCGATCATCGCGTTGCGCGGCCTGCCGGGGCAGCGCGGCAGGTCGGTTCGCGCTGTTCGCGCAGCGTAGGGTGGGTAGAGCGAAGCGAAACCCACCGTCTGACGCGAGGTGGCGATGATGGGTTTCGCTGAGCTTGTCATCGGGCCGGCGACTTCGCGCCGGACCCGTTGGCTCTACCCATCCTACGAACTTACTGCTTACGACCGCGCCCCGACGATGGTCTGCGTACCGCATCACCGACGATCTTCGGCAAATCGCGGATCAGGGTATCGAGGGTTCGCTTCACGCCGCCGACATCTTGGGCGACACCGTCCACTTTGCGCTCGACGCGATCGAGACGCGTTTTTACAGCGGCCAAATCGTCGGCATTGCGCCGGGTCTGTTCGAGGATATGGCGCGTGACAAGCTTCTCGCCCTCGACTTCGCGTTCGAGCGTCTGGAATTCTTCTTTGGTCACTTCCGCGGCCACCGATCGATCCCCTGCGATCAGATGTGAAACTAGCACGATTTAACCTTTGATCCAAGCGAGTAGGGTGGGTAGAGCGAAGCGAAACCCACCGTCTGACGCGACGTTACGGTGATCTTGATACGGAGAAGTTGCACGGACAAATGGTAAGGCGTCCGCATAGCCAACCTGACCCCCGCAGGAGGGATATTCAATGGATCGTCGCACATTCATGAGCATGGTCGCCGCCGGCGCCGCAAGCCCGCTTCTCCAAAACGCCGCTGCCGCGCAGCCCGCGCCAAAGGCCCGCAATATCGTCCTCGTCCACGGACTTTTTGCCGACGGCTCGTGTTGGTCCGAAGTGATCGCAAGACTCCAGCCGAAGGGGCTCAATGTCACTTCGGTGCAGAACCCGCTGACGACGCTCCCGGAAGCCGTGGCGGCGGCGCAGCGCGCGCTCGCCATGCAGCAGGGTCCGACCGTGCTGGTCGGCCATTCGTTCTCCGGCATGATTGTCACCGAAGCGGGCGTCGACCCCAAGGTTTCGGCGCTGGTCTATGTCGCCGCTCGCGCCCCCGATGCGGGCGAGGATTACACGGCGCTCGCCAAAACCTATCCGACGCCGCCGGCCTCCGCCGGCATTGTCTGGTCCGGCGATTGGGGACAGCTGGGCGAGGAAGCCTTCCTGCGCGACTTCGCCGGCGACCTTCCCGCCGACAAAGCGCGCGTGCTCTATGCCGTGCAGGCGCCGTTCAACCGGGCGCTGCTGGCTGGCAAGACGACGCATGCCGCCTGGCGCTCAAAGCCGAGCTGGTACGCCGTGTCCACGGAAGACCGGACCATCAACCCGGATCTCGAACGCTTCATGGCAAAACGCATGGGCGCGAAGACGATCGAGGTGAAAGCGAGCCATGTGTCGCTGATCTCGCAGCCTGACGTGATCGCGAATTTGATCCTTGAGGCGGCCGGACAGGCTTAGGGGCGGTAAGCCGATCCCGACAATGATGTGTAGGGTGGGTAGAGCCAACGGGTCCGGCGCGAAGTCGCCGGACCCGTTGGCTCTACCCATCCTACAAACGCACCGCATCCGCGAACCGGCTTACGGCGTCAGCATCGCCGCCGACGGCAGCTTTTTCACCTGCAGCATGCTGTCGGTGATGATTTTTGTCATCTCGATCACCGATTGGCTGAGCGCCGCATAGTCGACGATGTCGCGTTCGAGACGCTGACTGTCGGCCGCAAGCTTTTCGCGCAGCAGCCGCAATTCACTGATGAGGATATCGATTTCACTGGTCGAGTTTGCCGACACCCGGCGCAACAAATCGCCAAGATTGCGGGTAGCGGCTTCGCTTTCGCCATCGGCCTGGCGAACAGCGTTGCTGTCGCGCCGCACCAGCTCGTGAATTTTTCCCTCAAGCTCGGCTTCGGCCGATCTCTCCCCGCCGGCGGAGCCGCGCTGTCTGATCATGCTCATGACGTCATCCCCCTTTGTTTTTCGTGCGCCCGTTACCAGGCGACAATCCGACGCCGAATGACCCCAAAGCAGTGTGGATGACAATGTGACGGCTTCGGGGCTGGCTGATGGCGCACTTGCGCCTGCTGGGGATTACTGCGCCGTGCTATCACTCAGAACATGACCGACGCACGCGTTCGCATCGAACCGCAGGACATCCCTCCCGAACTCGACCGCTGGAACTGGGGCGCGTTCCTGCTCAACTGGATCTGGGGCGTCGGCAACAACACCTACATCGCGCTGCTGACTTTCGTTCCGTTGGTCGGGTTCGTCATGCCGTTCGTGCTCGGCGCCAAGGGCAGCCGCTGGGCCTGGCGCAACGGTCGCTGGGACAGCGTCGAGCATTTCAAGCGCGTCCAGCGCCTGTGGGCGATCTGGGGCACGGTCATCCTGATCGGCTCATTGCTGCTGTTCGGCGGATTATTCGGCGGCATTTTCTACGGTTTCAAACATTCGGCCGCCTACGAGCTCGGCGCCGAGAAACTTCGCGCGAGTTCGGTCGCAGCCGATGTTCTCGGCACTCCGATCACCACCGGCTTTCCGTTCGGCAACATCAACGTCAACGGCGCATCCGGCAACGCGGTCCTCAACTTTTCGGCGGCCGGCCCGAAAGGCTCCGGCCGGGTTTTCCTGGAGGCGGTCAAGAGGGGCGGTGTGTGGTCGATCAGGAAAATGATGCTCAAGCCCGATGGGAGCAATCACGGGATTGATATGGTCGGCGGTGCCGGCGGCGGAACGATTTGACGAAGAGCGGTGCGGCGGGACCCCTTGGCTCGCCACCCTGCGTTTTTTCGTTCCATTCAAATGTCAAACAGCGGCACGCGTCCGATCGTTCTCGCGACGCGATTGCGTCCGAGGTCTGCGTTCACGACGAAGCGCATGACGAAAGTTCGCGCATGATCCCGAAAAGCTTGCCCTCGGACTCGATCCGGGGGTGGTGTCCGGTTTTCGGACCAGGATCATGCGCCACTAAAAAAGGGAGGCGAAGCGCCGAAAGACGCGTGCCATCCACTCTCCGCACCGTTCCTCCCGGAGGGGAGGGGGTGCAGAAGCGGTCCATCGCAGACAAGCTTGCGCAGTCTGCGCAACTTATCTGCTTGCGGGGACCGCTCGCCTTCCGGCGCTCCGCAGCGGCGCTTGCCCCGGCGAGCGAACGCCAGGACTCAGCCCAGGCCGCGCTTCACGCGAAACACGATGCGAAGGCGTTACCTCCGCTTAGAATCGCGCTTAAGCAAGGCACCTTGCGCGCCGGTCGTAATGCCGGCGGGGCATAGCAGTTTGGGCGCAAACTGCGTCCACTGTTTGTGATGCCCGGACCGCCCGGGAGCGGGGTTACAAGCCCCGCCCGCAGGAACCGCACTCGCTCCATCAACTGGCTGTCACCGGTCGACGTCCCTGACGTGAGCGAGACGGCGCGGTTATGGTGATCGCGGCGGCAAAGTCAAAGGCTTTGCATTTGTGCCGATGACTCAAGGCGTTCGGCATCGCGTGTTTTTTCTGAAAAGAGCGCCACCGCGCTTGATTCTTTGGAGAGGGCGGCTTGCAGCCTCCTCATCCTGAGGCGGCCGCGATAGCGGCCCTCGAAGGATGCTGCTCTGGTCTTGCCGCTGACACCCTTCGAGGCTCGCTTACGCTCGCACCTCAGGGTGAGGATCGCGGATGGCCTTCGTCATGGCCGGACAAAAGACGCGCAGCGCCGTCTCGATGTCAGATTTTTCGGCCATCCACGTCTTGCTTCCGCGATCAAAAAGACGTGGATGCCCGGCATAAAGCCGGGCATGACGGGCGCTGTGTATTTCGTCATTGCCGGACTTGATCCGGCAATCCATCGTACCTTCACATGAGCGCCCGGGAATTGAGTGCCAACCGGCTCGCGCTCGACATCGGCGTCCCGTCCGGCCGGATCGCTGATATTTTGAATGGCCGGCGGTCGATCACCGCCGATACCGCGGTCCGGCTCGGGCGCTACTTCGGTAACAGCGCGCAGTTCTGGCTGGACCTGCAAAGTCAGTATGACATCGCGGTGGTCGAACGCGAGCGCGGGCCGGAGATCACCCGCCGCGTTGGGCCGGCGGATGCAGCGTGACATGTAGGAATGTAGCCGGATTGAGGGCAGCGAAATCCGGGAATGGGTCTGCCAGCTCGAACTCCGATCCCGACTTTCGCTCTGCTCAAGCCGGGCTAGGATTGCTGGTACGCGGTGTCCACGGAAGACCCGGACCATCAATCCTGATCTCGAACGATTCATGGCAAAGCGCGTGGGCGCGAAGACGATCGAGGTGAAGGCGAGCCATGTGTCGCTGATCTCGCAGCCCGAGGTGATCGCGAACTTGATCCTTGAGGCCGCCGGGCAGGCGTAGAGGCAGCGGTGCCAAGCGTAGTCGAAGCCGTAACCCGCCGCGATTTAAGTTGTTGGAAGATCGCAGAAAGGCGGATTGCGCTTTCAGCTAATCCGCCCCACGGGCTATTTGCTCTGAATTTGCGGAGCATTGGAAGAAGGGACAGATAATTGCGGCAGAGGACCGAGCGGCTTGAGGTTCGTCGCGTGGGAACTGAGAAGGAATGTTAAGCCCGCTCCCAAAATGCCACCAATCAGTCCGGCAACGACAGTAGTCGTGTTTCTGATATAACCCTGTCTCCGATCTTCCAGCATTTTCAGAATATCTTTTACGTGATCTGTTGGCATCCAGAGTTCGTCCTTGGCCTCACGCTCAATAAATGGATAGATAATATCCGACTCGTCGATCGTATCGGTTTCCTTCGCCTCGGTTAGAAAGCGCGCTCGGCCAATGTCGTTCATTTTCTGATCCAAAATTGACTTGTATACGTCGTCAATAATCCTTCCGTTGCGAAACCAGCGAGGAATGGAAGACAGAAATCCGCGAGATTGAGAGCGGGAATAGAGTTGTTCAGTACCCTCGGCGATCTTTGCTCCAAGGCGCATTGATCGGTTGCGGTACCTGATCACTGCATAATAGAGGCTGAGTATGTCTTGATTCATCGAAATGAAGCTGTCTATTAGTTCGTGATCCGCGACCGGAAATTCAAAATAGAGTGTTCGGTAACCGCGTCCTGAAAATGAAATGTCCTTTGCGATTGCTTCGCCATGCTGACCGTTATGTCTAGTCACAAAGAAATCTGCGTGAAAGGGGCTGGGCCCGAGAAATTGGAACTGAACCTTCGCATTTCCGCGAAGCTTTTCCTCTAAATAATTTCGAATGAATGCAATTGCGTCAGAGGGCTCATAGCCGTGGCACTCCAACTCACCTCCTGATACGTCGTAATTTATATAGCAAACAGGCAAATAATTTTCATAAATGATCGTAACGTGAAAGTTCTCAATTCCTTTGTCGCCGGGCCCGAAAACGGAATGCTTTTCCTGTAGGCGCTCGGGCATAAAAATATCAAAGCTGATTTTGACGCCGCTAAATACGGGAAAGTAATTCTCATCCTCATCTTCATCAGAATGCGATGTGCTGATAAAAAGGTGTTTTCCTCGTTGGGCTACTTTTACGTTTGAGATATTATCTACTCCCTCAAGAGCGCTCTTGATTTCTTTTAGATGATCTTCGGGAGAAAAATCATCGAGCTTCTTGATTCGCGCCCAGCATCCGCAAACCAAAAGCATCCGATTCCAATAGCTTTCATAGAGCCCTCCGCTAGTTCAACGTAGCGTTCCTTTTGTTGCTCTCCGATCCGTTTAATTCGCGTTTTCGGCTTAAGCGCCGGTAGAGCTAAAACGCGACCCCATCCAGCTCGCGCTCAAGAAAACGCCCGGCTCAAGCGAGGGAGAAGAAAAATCACTTCGCCCTAACCGGTGTCAGCTCGAACACGTGGCCGTGCTTCGCGGCTTCGGTAATATCACCATGGCGCAAAGCGAGGCGAACTGCTTCAAGCTTGCGCGCATCTTCCACCGACATTGTTGGGGACCAGCTGTCGTCGGTGTAGAGAAATTCTACCACGACCTCCGGCGCATATTTGCCCTCGTGGATGATCTTCGTCATCTTCCGCGTACGGTCAATCATTCAGACCTTCACCCGCGTCGCTTCGCTCGCGACCTCTCTCGCAAGGGGAGAGGGGAATTACTC
>CAWJOX010000012.1:0-23418 GCA_963844545.1 uncultured Alphaproteobacteria bacterium
GAGTGAGTATGAATGGCACAGCCTTTTAAGGCGCCAGCGTTTGGGGCAGAAGCGTTTAATTGCCCGCTTTGCAATGCCTATGCGCAGCATCGATGGTACGACGTCTTTCGCCGTGGGGGCGGAACTATTCACCCAACAGAACTTAAGATGACGCAATGCACTCACTGTGACGGGTGGCTACATTGGTACAAAGACAAGATCTTGGTTCCCGACGTGAGCGGTGCCCCGCCTCCCAATGACGATTTGGATGTGGAAATCAAAGAGGATTATGCAGAGGCCGCTTCGATCGTAGCAAAAAGCCCACGGGGCGCGGCGGCCCTCCTGCGCTTGTGCGTGCAGAAACTGTGCAAGCAACTCGGTGAGGGAGGCAAAAACCTTGACAAGGACATTGGCTCGCTAGTTGCCAAAGGGCCTGATGTTCGCGTGCAACAAGCGCTCGATATCTTGCGTGTGATTGGCAATGAGTCGGTACATCCGGGTGAAATCGACTTACGCGATAATCCGGAAACGGCGGGGACGTTGTTCACACTGGTAAATGCCATCGCCGATCAAATGATTGGCCTGCACCCGGTTCCGAAGACACCGAGTTAGGTGTTTTTATGGGACCGGAGGTGAGTCATGGAGAGACGAAGGTTTACGCGGGAGTTCAAGCTTGAGGCGGTGCGGCTGATCAGGGATCGCGGGGTCTCGTATGCGCAGGCATCCGAAGACCTGAAGGTGCATCCGACGCAGCTGCGCAACTGGGTGAAGGCGTTTGCGGACGATCCGCAGCATGCATTCCCCGGCCAGGGTCAGATGAAGCCCGAGCAGCTGGAGATCGCGCGGCTCAAGCGCGAGGTGATCAAGCTGAAGGCCGAGCGAGACATCCTAAAAAAAGCCGCGGCCTACTTCGCGAAGGAATCGACGTGAAGTTCGGATTCATTGCGAAGCACCGGGGGATCTGGGCGGTGGACTGGTTGTGCGGGGCGCTCGGTGTCTCGCGGGGTGGGTTCTATGCCTGGCTGACACGACCGCGCAGTCGGCGCAGCCGCAGCAATGAAGAGCTGGGCGCCAAGGTCCGAGCGAGCTTCATTGCCAGCGATCGAACCTACGGCGCCAGGCGGGTGTGGCATGACCTGCTGGCGGAGGGGATCTCGTGTGGTCTGCATCGGATCGAGCGATTGATGCGGCTACAGGCTCTCAAAGCCCGCCCGCGCCGGCGTCGACTGCCGCCCGATCTGGGTGAGCGGCAGGTCGCCGCCGTCGCTCCGAACGTGCTCGACCGCACCTTCGAGGCGTCTGCTCCGAACCGCAAATGGATTGCCGACTTCACCTATGTGTGGACAGCGGAAGGCTGGCTCTATGTGGCCGCCGTCATCGATCTGTTCTCGCGCCGCGTGGTCGGCTGGTCGATGAGTGCGGAGATGACGGCGCAGCTCGTCACCGATGCGCTGGTGATGGCGATCTGGCGCCGAGGCAAGCCCGATGCGCTGCTGCATCACTCCGATCGCGGCAGCCAATACACCAGCGAGCAGTTCCAGAAGCTGATGGCCGATCACGGCGTCGTCTGCTCGATGAGCCGCTCGGGCAACGTCTGGGACAACGCGGCGATGGAGAGCTTCTTCTCCTCGCTGAAGACCGAGCGCACAGCGCGCAAGACTTATCGGACGCGCGACGAAGCCAAGGCCGACGTGTTCGACTACATCGAATGCTTCTACAATGCGAAACGTCGACACTCGACGATCGGCTACATGAGCCCCATGGAGTTCGAGATGCAGGCGGGATTAGCTTAGGCGGGTGTCAACCAAACCGGGTGCAGGCCAGATCACCCAACCTATGTTACGCGATAAACTATATGGAAGCCTACCGAAATCGAAGCTTGAAGGCATTGCTGCCCGTGACGCGAAGGCGCGAATAGACAATCCGAAATAATTGCAACGTAGAGCTCATGCCACACCATCTAACGCCGCACACACGTGAATGGTTTGCCGCATTGGAAGGTTTCAATCCGCAACAAGCGAGGCATACACGAGCAATACTTACGGCCGCAGGCAGAGACGATGTTTGCAGCGTTTGTGGCGATGATCCTGCCGTCGATTACCAAATCATATTCCCTACTCCACAACCACAGTCGGTGGCGACCATTCGCTTGTGCGACGACTGCCGTCTCATACGGGAGATGAATTGCAGAATCATTCGCTCCCTACAAGCCAGCTTAATGAAGCGCGCGACCAAATATCCCGGCGTAATCTTTCAAAAAGTCCTCAAACAGGCTGAGGAGCAATTAGTCTTGATTGCCGAAGGTGCCACTAATTTTCAGCATAGAGGAATTCGTGGCGACGAACGTGCTAATTCTCTTAGACAGTTTCTCTCAAGCCATCTTCCAAGCGTTTTCTCCACCGGCAAGGGAGAAGCAATTGACTATCGCGATAATAGAACCGGCGAAATAGATTTCTGCATTTACGATGCCGCAAGGTCCTCTCCAATTCAATCTTCTTCTGAAAACGTTCTTCTGCCAGCGGAAGCTGTTTATGCGGTTGTCGAGGTCAAATCGATCTTAACGCAAGATGAACTTGACAACGCCGCCGTCGCAGCAAGAAAGGTTCGTTCATTGAAGCCATTCAAAAAAGATTTTGTACCATCGCCGACCAACGGTGAAATTCCAAGGGGCTACCGCTGTCTTTACATCGTCTTCGCGTACACCTCGAATTTGAGCGCCGACCATTGGGCACAGAAAGAGTTCGAAAGAATAAAATCTGCAACTTCGACTGCTGGTGGCTTAATAGACATGATTGATCGTGTGATTGTTTTAGATCGAGGAATGATAAGGCCACAGGTAGGAGCGGCGGTGCTGCGCGATGAGGCAACAGGAATATTTCTTGAATTTTACGTTCATCTTGTGAATTTTCTCACTCGCGAACGGAGGCGCCGACCAGAGATTGACTGGATGGCGTATACGCCGCGTTCCTCGTGGGTCAAATTGAGTTAGGGAGTTTCTTTCGTCCAACTTCGCAGGCGAAGGCCCGCGGCGATCCATGCCGATCCCGCAAAGCGGGGAGAGTCAAGCGCCGGAGTCGATTTCCCTTCTCCCGCGCAGGAAAACGAACCCACCGTCGCTCCGCCAGAAGCGAAGGCCTAGCGAGCCGGATAAGCGGTGGGCGGCGTAGATTGCTCTTTATTCTCCAGCACTCGCCTTAAAGTTGCCGCAGACCCGGTGCTCTCCATTTTCAACCTGGGCCCTCAATTATTTCTTGAACGAGCGTCTGATGTTTGCCTTCGTCGACAAGTCCGGAAATACGGGCAAGAATATCTTTGATGAAAACCAACTCGACTTTTTCACAGGGGCTTTGGTCACGAAAACGAATTTCGACATCGTTTATCGCAATTCCGTTGGAGCCATAGCGAAGCAACAAGGCGTTAAACAGCTTCATGGAAAGGAATTGGGCGGTGGCACCATCGAGCAAATCGCATCGCCACTTTTGAAAGTCCTGAAGAAGGCCTCCGCGCGTTTCTTTATTTCGCGCGTGGAAAAGCGTTACCTCTTGGCAACCAAGGTATTCGAGCACGCTGTTCGACTCCGGCGAAAACGCCGCAGTCCCTTGGCACATATATAACGTCAAGCCACTTCGTATCATGATGGCTTTCAAAGTTGCGGCCTTGGTTAACGACAACATCGCGCGACAGTTTTGGAGCGCGCTTCTAAGCCAAAGAAGAGACTGCTCGCAAGGTGATGATCGATGTCTGCAAGGCTCTTCTTAAAAAACATCGACATCTTGCCCGACATTCGCTCGCGTCAGGTAATTTCCTCGGCACTCGCATGGGCTGGAAACATCCTGAGACAATTCACTTTCACAGGGACGGAAAAATTGCTCGCAATGGCCACCTCCCCAACATCGTTGCATTTGCAAATGTCTGGAAGGCTGGATCACTTTTCGAAAAAATGGGATCGGCCTGTCAAATCGATCACTCACGATAGACAAAGTGAGTTTGAAGCAACCTTGAAGATCTGGCACGAAATGTATTCGACGGCTTCGCCGACCCGGTTTCTTTGCCTGGCGAGATGCTTGTCTTCCAGAGAGTAGTCGGCAGCGAGTTCAAAGTGGCCACGGACAAGAAAAGTGTGGGCATCCAGATTATCGATGTGATTTTGTGGCTTTATCTCCAATTTGTCCGCGAGAACGCGTTGACGCGAGATTTGCAAAGTTTATGAATTCGTTTAAGCACGGCTGGACAAGCGATTTCTCGTTTAAGGGCGTCGAAGAAAACATTGATGCTCACTTTGGAGAAATATTCCGCAGCACTGACCGAGGGACAAGATGAATTTGCACGCGCCGCAATAGCCCAAAGCGAGAAGCTTCGTATGGATGCGATGAAACGGTACGAATTTGACGGAGTTGTCCCGTATATGAGCCTGGAGCGATTGACATACATTCCCAAGTGGCCGCTCGCATCGCGAAGCGAAGTGCAGTTGAGCAAGCGTAGCACTGCCCGGTGGGCCATATTGACGAGCGGCCGCACGGATCGCCGGATCGCTTGAGGTGAAGACGGCGTTGCGCGCCTGGTGTCCGGCAATGACGAAGCCCTCCGAATCCTCACCCTGAGGTGCCCGCGCGCAGCGCGGGCCTCGAAGGGTGCCAGCCGCAATCCCGGAGCAGCATCCTTCGAGGCCCGCCTTCGCGGCCGCCTCAGGATGAGGAGGCTGCAAGCCGCCCTCTCCAAAGAATCAAGCGCGGTGCGCGCTCTTTTCAGAAAAACGCGCGGCGCGAAACGTCCTGATTCACCGACACAAATGCAAAGCCTTTGACTTTGCCGCCGCGATGACCATAACCGCGCCGTCTCGCTCACGTCAGGGACGTCGACCGGTGACAGCCAGTTGATGGAGCGAGTGCGGTTCCTGCGGGCGGGGCTTGTAACCCCGCTCCCGGGCGGTCCGGGCATCACAAACAGTGGACGCAGTTTGCGCCCAAACTGCTATGCCCCGCCGGCATTACGACCGGCGCGCAAGGTGCCTTGCTTAAGCGCGATTTTAAGCGGAGGTAACGCCTTCGCATCGTGTTTCGCGTGAAGCGCGGCCTGGGCTTAGTCCTGGCGTTCGCTCGCCGGGGCAAGCGCCGCTGCGGAGCGCCGGAAGGCGAGCGGTCCCCGCAAGCAGATAAGTTGCGCAGACTGCGCAAGCTTGTCTGCGATGGATCGCTTCCGCACCCCCTCCCCTCCGGGAGGAACGGTGCGGAATGGATGGCATGCGTCTTTCGGCGCTTCGCCTCCCTTTTTTCGTGGCGCATTCGACTTGATCCGGCAAACTGCGGACACCACCCCCGGATCGAGTCCGAGGCAGGCTTTTCGGACCGATGCGTGGAACATCGAGTCATCGGTTCAGGGTTGCTCGCAGACCTCGGACGCAATTGCGCCGCGAGAACGATCGGACGCGTGCCGCTGTTTGACATTTTGAATGCAACGAGAGCGACGGCCGCCGGCCGCACTGACCTTCGTCAAATCGTTCCGCCGCCCGCACCGCCGACGATATCAATCCCGTGATTGCTCCCATCGGGCTTGAGCATCATTTTCCTGATCGACCACACCCCGCCCCTCTTGACCGCCTCCAGGAAAACCCGGCCGGAGCCTTTCGGGCCGGTCGCCGAAAAGTTGAGGACGGCGTTGCCGGATGCGCCGCTGACGTTGATGTTGCCGAACGGAAAGCCGGTCGTGATCGGGGCGCCAAGAACGTCGACTGCGGCAGAACTCGCCCGCAGTTTTTCGGCGCCGAGCTCGTAGGCGGCCGAATGTCTGAAACCGTAGAAAATGCCGCCGAATAATCCGCCGAACAGCAGCAAAAAGCCGATCAGAATGATCGTGCCCCAGATCGCCCATAGGCGCTGGACGCGCTTAAAATGCTCGACGCTGTCCCAGCGCCCATTGCGCCACGCCCAGCGGCTGCCCTTGGCGCCGAGCACGAATGGCATGACGAAGCCGACCAACGGAACGAACATCAGCAGCGCGATGTAGGTGTTGTTGCCGACGCCCCAGATCCAGTTGAGCAGGAACGCGCCCCAGTTCCAGCGGTCGAGTTCTGGAGGGATGTCGTGCGGTTCGATGCGAACGCGTGCGTCGGTCATGTTCTGAATGTTAGCACGGCGCAGTAATCCCCAGCAGGCTCAAGTGCGCCATCAGCCAGCCCCGAAGCCGTCACATTGTCAGCCACACTGCTTTGCGGTCATTCGGCGTCGGATTGTCGCCTGGCAACGGGCGAACGAAAAATAAAGGGGGATGGCGTCATGAGCATGGTCAGGCAGCGCGGCTCCGTCGGCGGCGAGAGATCGGCCGAAGCCGAGCTTGAGGGAAAAATTCACGAGCTGGTGCGGCGCGACAGCAACGCTGTTCGCCAGGCCGATGGCGAAAGCGAAGCCGCTACCCGCAATCTTGGCGATTTGTTGCGCCGGGTGTCGGCAAACTCGACCAGTGAAATCGATATCCTCATCAGTGAATTGCGGCTGCTGCGCGAAAAGCTTGCGGCCGACAGTCAGCGTCTCGAACGCGACATCGTCGACTATGCGGCGCTCAGCCAATCGGTGATCGAGATGACAAAAATCATCACCGACAGCATGCTGCAGGTGAAAAAACTGCCGTCGGCGGCGATGCTGACGCCGTAAGCCGGTTCGCGGATGCGGTGCGTTTGTAGGATGGGTAGAGCGCAGCGAAACCCATCACTTTTTCTCACGCCGCCGTGGGTTTCTTGGGCCGGCGACTTCGCGCCGGACCCGTTGGCTCTACCCACCCTACACATCATTGTCGGGATCGGCTTACGCCCCTAAGCCCGTCCGGCCGCCTCAAGGATTAAGTTCGCGATCGCGTCGGGCTGCGAGATCAGCGAAACATGGCTCGCCTTCACTTCGATCGTCTTCGCGCCCATGCGTTTCGCCATAAAGCGTTCGAGATCGGGATTGATGGTCCGGTCTTCCGTGGACACGGCGTACCAGCTCGGCTTTGAGCGCCAGGCGGCATGCGTCGTCTTGCCAGCCAGCAGCGCCCGGTTGAACGGCGCCTGCACGGCATAGAGCACGCGCGCTTTGTCGGCGGGAAGGTCGCCGGCGAAGTCGCGCAGGAAGGCTTCCTCGCCCAGCTGTCCCCAATCGCCGGACCAGACAATGCCGGCGGAGGCCGGCGGCGTCGGATAGGTTTTGGCGAGCGCCGTGTAATCCTCGCCCGCATCGGGGGCGCGAGCGGCGACATAGACCAGCGCCGAAACCTTGGGGTCGACGCCCGCTTCGGTGACAATCATGCCGGAGAACGAATGGCCGACCAGCACGGTCGGACCCTGCTGCATGGCGAGCGCGCGCTGCGCCGCCGCCACGGCTTCCGGGAGCGTCGTCAGCGGGTTCTGCACCGAAGTGACATTGAGCCCCTTCGCCTGGAGCCTTGGGATCACCCCAGACCAGCACGAGCCATCGGCGAACAGTCCGTGGACGAGGACGATGTTGCGGGCCTTTGGCGCGGGTTGCGCGGCAGCGGCGTTTTGGAGAAGCGGGCTTGCGGCGCCGGCGGCGACCATGCTCATGAATGTGCGACGATCCATTGAATATCCCTCCTGCGGGGGTCAGGTTGGCTATGCGGACGCCTTACCATTTGTCCGTGCAACTTCTCCGTATCAAGATCACCGTAACGTCGCGTCAGACGGTGGGTTTCGCTTCGCTCTACCCACCCTACTCGCTTGGATCAAAGGTTGAATTGTGCTAGTTTCACATCTGATCGCAGGGGATCGATCGGTGGCCGCGGAAGTGACCAAAGAAGAATTCCAGACGCTCGAACGCGAAGTCGAGGACGAGAAGCTTGTCACGCGCCATATCCTCGAACAGACCCGGCGCAATGCCGACGATTTGGCCACTGTAAAAACGCGTCTCGATCGCGTCGAGCGCAAAGTGGACGGTGTCGCCCAAGATGTCGGCGGCGTGAAGCGAACCCTCGATACCCTGATCCGCGATTTGCCGAAGATCGTCGGTGATGCGGTACGCAGACCATCGTCGGGGCGCGGTCGTAAGCAGTAAGTTCGTAGGATGGGTAGAGCCAACGGGTCCGGCGCGAAGTCGCCGGCCCGATGACAAGCTCAGCGAAACCCATCATCGCCACCTCGCGTCAGACGATGGGTTTCGCTTCGCTCTACCCACCCTACGCTGCGCGAACAGCGCGAACCGACCTGCCGCGCTGCCCCGGCAGGCCGCGCAACGCGATGATCGCCTCAATACGGGTGACGATCCTCTTTATCCATCCAGGCCTTGAACGACTTCATCGTGGTGTCGCGATCGAAATTTTCCGTCACCGCGATCCGCCGCTCGCTCCAGGGTTTTTTGAAATCCTCGTATTGAAAGGCGTCGTCGAAGCCGATCGCGCTGGTGTCCTTGAGACTGTTGCCGAAATAAACGTGATCGATGCGCGACCAGTAGATGGCGCTCATGCACATCGGGCATGGCGCGCCGTTGATGTAGATATCGCAGCCCTTGAGCATGCGCGCGCGCTCCGCCACCGGATCGGGCGAGCCCGGCTCGCGCGGGATCATGGCGAGGATGGTGCCGGCGCCGTAGTCGCTGCCTAGGAGCGCTTTCGGGTTTAGCTTGCCCGAGGCGTCGATGATGGCCGTGACCTCGGCGTGGAACACGGGGCATCCGGTGAGCAGCACGCGGTTCTGGCCGCGGCCGATGATCTCGCCGTCTTTGACGATCACCGCCCCGAACGGCCCGCCCCAGCCCTTCTCGACCGACTCTGTTGCCAGACGGTTCGCTTCTGCCATGAATTTATGCTTGTCCGGAGTCGGCGTCGTTGCCGCGGCGGCGGGCCGGGCCGAAAGCCCGGCGGTTGCGGCCACGCTTGCAGCAGCGGCAGCCGCGGCGGTGCGGGTGAAAAATGCGCGGCGTCCGGCATTGGGGAGCGGATTGCAATTGCAGGGGTTCATGACACGTCCTTTTTTCTGGCGAGAACGAGGAGTGCCAAGATTGACCCTGCCGGCTTTAACGCCTGCCTGTTCGTTACCGGCGGATGTGATTTAAACTGAGATGGAACAAATGCGCCGCCGGCCCAATGACAAGGTTCCACGGAACTCATCATCGTCGACGCCGCTGGTGGGTTCGCGGAGCTTGTCATCGGGCCGGCCACTTCGGGCCGGTCGCGTCGGCTCTACCCACCCTACGAATGACCGTTTTCGGCCAAGCAAATATTAATCAGGATGGTGTAACGGCATTGTCGTTACGACAAGGATCACACTCATGCTGTCCCGCATTGCCGCCGATTGGCAGAAGGCGCTGCCGTTCCTCGCCGCCATTGGTCTCGTTGTCTGGATCGCCGTGTTCCGGGACGATCCGTTAAGCGAGCGGGCGCTGTTCGCGGCGCTGCTGGTGATCTATTTCGTGCACCAAATCGAGGAGCACCTATGGCCAGGCGGCTTCCGCCAGTTCACCGATGCCCATGTGTTCAAAAGCGGTAACGACGACTGGCCGGTCGATATCGGCGGCGTTGCGCTGGTCAATATCGCCTACGTCTGGCTGCCGGTCGGCCTTGCCATCGCCTTCCCCGGCGCGCTGCGCTTCGTCGGCCTCGCCTGGATTGGGCTCACGCTGATCAATGGCATTATCCACGTGGTGACGACGATCCGGTTGCGGATTTACAATCCGGGGCTTGTGACCGCGATCGTGCTGTTCTTGCCGTTCACCATCGCCGTGTTGTGGCTCGAAGTCAGCCGTGGCGTGCTGTCGGCTGCCGGTGTCGGTTGGATCGCGCTGACCGGTATTCTCCTGCATTTGCCCGTCGCGGCGTTGTTCG
Organism: uncultured Alphaproteobacteria bacterium; assembly: GCA_963844545.1. Classification (GTDB taxonomy): domain Bacteria; phylum Pseudomonadota; class Alphaproteobacteria; order Rhizobiales; family Xanthobacteraceae; genus BOG-931. The sequence goes on from CAWJOX010000012.1 coordinate 9,784, forward strand.
TCGTGCCGTTTCTGCGCCGGCGGATGGCGGCGGCGTAGCGGCCGACCTTTTACCAACCGATGACCGTCATGCCGGGCCTTGTGCATGGACAAGCCCGGCCATGACGATTTCGGCTTTGTTTTGGTACACTTCGAACATGACCATCGACGATATCGAGAAGGCCGTCGCCAGGCTGCCGCCTGAACAGCTCGCGGAATTTCGCGCCTGGTTCGAGCGGTTCGAGTCCGCGCACTTCGATGAGAAGATCGAGCGTGACGCGGCGGCTGGAAAGCTCGACCGGCTGGCGAATCACGCGATCGACGATTTCCGCAAAGGCCGCGCTCGCGAACTATGAGGCACTTCGCGAGCCGGGCGTTCTGGGACGCTTATGGCAGACTTCCCGAGCAGGTTCGCGCCCTCGCCGACAAGAACTACGCGCTGCTCAAGGAAAACCCGCAACACCCGTCATTGCAATTCAAGAAAGTTGGCCGGTTCCGGTCAGTGCGGGTTGGCCTGCGGTATCGGGCGTTGGCAGTCGAGGTTGAGAATGACCTCGTTTGGTTTTGGATCGGCTCCCATGCCGACTACGACGCCATGATCCGTTGAACGGATTGGACTTTGAACCAAATGGCGGGCTGCCGCGACACATCGAAGTAATCTATACTTGAACAATTGCGTTCTTGACCGCCGGACGGAGCACACGTCCTTGGAAACAGGCAGAGGTTGACCGCAATGCGCCCCCTATTCCGTCTCCCGCGGACGCTGGCGTTGCTGTCGGCTGGCCTCGTTCTTTTCGTGACCGCGGGGCTCGCGTTGGCAGACGACGATGCCCGCATGAAGCAGTTGCGGCTACTGTGCGCACAATTGAGCGGCGATCTCACCGATCCCGGCGGGATCGCAAGATTCCGCCGCTGTCTCACCGCCAAAGACCCGCTCAATGAAATCCGCCGCGACAACAACATTGCCGGGTCGCACCAGCCGCCGCCCGATAGTTTCGGACGCGACAGTCGTTTCCACGTCGCTGACGGGATCGAGCGTTTTCAGGTCGTCGACGGCAAATTGGTCTACGTGATTAACGGCGCCGCCAAGCTTTGGCGCGCGACGATGGACGGCAAGGACGCCCGCCTGGTCGACGAAAAAGTCGCCGATTTCCTGCTCACCGATCGCCACTTATTCATTCGTGGCACCGACGGCGCACTGTGGCGCGCCACGCTGGACGGCGGCGAACGGACCCGGATCGACCAGAGCGTCGTCGCCTTCCAGCCGATCAATGCGGCCGTGGTCTATGTGCTCGGTACCGACCACACGCTGTGGCGCGAGATCGGCGATGCCAGCAAGCGCACCGAAGTCGACCATACCGTGAAGGACTTTCAGGCGATCGACATGAACCTGGTGTTTGTGCTTGGCGCCGACGGCCAGCTCTGGCGCGAAACCGGCAGCGCGGCTTCGCGCTCGCTGGTCGCCAAAGACATCGTCGCCTTCCAATACTTTCCGGCCGGCGACACCGTCTATGTGCAGGCCACCGACGGGGTGTTGTGGCGCAAGAGCGGCAACGGCAAGCCCGAGCAGGTCGACCAAGGAGTGGCGGCGTTCCAGGCGATGGACCCGCAGATGGCGTTTGTGCTCGGCAAAGACGGACGGCTGTGGCGGGAAATCGGCGGACGCGCCCAGGAAGCCGCGCTGGTGGATCGCGATGTGCTGGTCACTGCCGGCAGGGCGGCGTTCCACGCCGACGACCCCGCGCATGTCATGGTTCTCGGCAGCGACCATAAGCTCTGGGCCGAGTTGATGCCGTGACGGTGCCGGTTTTGATCGGCGGTACGATCAACCGGGGCGGCGAACCAATTTGATCTGAAAAACGACCGTGGCTTAGGCGTGGATTTGTGACCGAACCGCGGCGGCGCTAGCGGCGTTTTGTCCATTTTTCCTTTTCCCCCGGCATTGACCGGCCCTCCCGCGCGCCCGGGCGCACCCCACATAAGCGGCGGTTTGCGCACTCAAGGAGAGACGCAATGACCCCCCAGGAAGGCCAACTCGTCGTTGAGCTATTCGATCGTTTAGCAAAGCTCGAAACCGTGCCGCGGGACCCTGATGCCGAGCGCCTGATCGCGGACGGCACAAGGCGGGCGCCACATGCCGCCTACGCTCTGGTGCAAACGGCATTGCTCCAGGACGAAGCGCTCAAACGCGCCAATGCGCGCATTGAGGAATTGCAGGCACAGGTCGACGGCGCCGAACCGCCTGAACCGCGGCAAGGCGGTTTCCTCGACAGCATGCGCTCAGCATTCGCACCACCCGAGCCGCGCGGCTCGGTGCCGAGCGTACGTGCGCAAAGCGCTCCGCCGCCCGGCTACCCGCCGCAAGGCTATCAATCGCAGACCGGCTATCCGCCGCCGCCTCCCGGCTATCCCGGGGGCCCGGCGTTCGGCTCCGGCGGATCGTTTCTTGGCACCGCGGCCTCGACCGCCGCCGGCATGATCGGCGGCGCGCTGCTGCTCGACAGCATCCGCTCGATGTTCGGCCACCACTTCGGCGCCCAGCCGAGTGCGTTCCGAGATCTCGCCGGCGACCGCGCCTCGCCGTGGAGCGGCGGCGCCGCCGACAGCCAGCTCGCGCGCGATGCCGGCATTGACCACGTCGGCGATCACGCCAAAGACCCGCTTCAGAGCGCCGACGATCAAACCGCAACGGCCGATGATTCGTACGATGCGGACGCGGACGATGACCAAGACGCGGACGATGATGACAACGATTTTGCCGATGACGACGGGAGCTCGTCCGACGATTCTTTCGACGTGTGACGCGGACTTGTCGTCGCAAGCGGAAGCAAAGCAATCCATTTCTGCGGCAACGCCCTGAATTGCTTCGTCGGGGAGCTTGTCATCGGGCCGGCTACTTCGGGCCGGACCCGTTGGCTCCTCGCAAATGACATTGAGCAAAAACTCGGGTGCATCCGCCTCGCGGAAGATCAGCTCTTGCGCCGCTGCTCCGCCTGGATCGCCTCATCGTGATACCAAGCGCTTGCGGACGCGATCTTCACGCCGGCCTGTATGTGAGCAGTGGCCGCGGGCTCAAATGCTTCACGTTGGTTCGTAGCCGCAAAGCGGCCGCGGGCCGGGAAGGTGTAGATCGTCGCCGATCGCGAGGCGGGCGCCGCATCGGTGAAATTCGTTGTCATGGTTCGGCTCCTTCGCCGCGCGCGCAACTCCAAGCGCGCATGTTCAACTGAGTCTCTTGTTCATCAATATAATGCTTTGCTCGCGATTTGTTCGGCATGCCTCACAGAAAATCAGCACATGGCTACAATATGTGCATTTTCGCATTTGCTCATTGGCGTCGCATTTGGTGTCGCGGTGAATTTGCTGCACTGCCGTTGCGACTGCCTCACCAACGGTCATACAAATCGACTGGCACACTAAATGCTTAAAAATTCCGCGTGGGCCGGTCGCCGGACGCCGTTGGCGGCTGTGCTCACCTCACGTCCTGACGAACTTCTCAAGACAGACGCCAAAGAGAGATCCCATGACCAAATATAAACTCGAGTACATATGGCTTGACGGCTACAAACCGACGCCAAATCTGCGCGGCAAGACCCAGATCAAAGAGTTCGACGCATTTCCTGCCCTCGAACAGCTACCGCTCTGGGGCTTCGACGGCTCATCGACCATGCAGGCGGAAGGGCACAGTTCGGATTGCGTGTTAAAACCTGTCGCGCTCTATCCAGACGCCGCGCGCTTAAACGGCGTGCTGGTGATGTGCGAAGTGATGATGCCGGATGGCAAGACACCGCATCCGTCGAACATGCGCGCCACCATTCTCGATGATCCGGGCGCCTGGTTTGGCTTCGAGCAGGAATACTTCTTCTACAAGGACGGCCGCCCGCTCGGCTTTCCGTCAAGCGGCTATCCGGCGCCTCAGGGCCCCTACTACACCGGCGTCGGTTACAAGAATGTCGGCGATATCGCCCGCAAGATGGTGGACGAGCATCTCGATCTTTGCCTCGCCGCCGGTATCAACCACGAAGGCATCAACGCCGAAGTCGCAAAGGGCCAGTGGGAATTCCAGATTTTCGGCAAGGGCTCCAAGAAAGCCGCTGACGAAATGTGGATGGCACGCTATCTGATGCTGCGGCTCACCGAGACATATGGCGTCGATATCGAATTCCACTGCAAGCCGCTCGGCGATACCGACTGGAACGGCTCCGGCATGCACTGCAATTTCTCGACCACGTTCCTGCGCGAAACCGGCGGCAAGGAGTACTTCGAAGCGCTGATGAAGGCGTTCGCAGACCACCGCGAGGAGCACATTGCGGTCTATGGTCCCGACAACCAGATGCGGCTGACCGGCAAGCATGAGACCGCGGCGATCGGCGATTTCACCTATGGCGTCGCCGACCGCGGCGCCTCGATCCGGGTGCCGCACAGCTTCGTCAATAATGGCTACAAGGGCTATCTGGAAGACCGCCGGCCGAACTCGCAAGGCGACCCGTACCAGATCGCTTCGCGGATCCTGAAGACGGTGGCCTCAGTGCCGACCAGCGGCCAGGTCAGCGCCGCGGCTTAAGTTCAATCGTCATTGAACTTGCGGCAATCGGCGTCGGCTTCGAGGAGCTCATTGAGGTCGGTGCTGCGGGGGGAGGTGATCGGCGTCCCTCCCCCCGGTCTTTTGGATTGCCCAGTCGGCGCGGCCGCCTTGCCATCTGCCCCGCAAGCCGCGCGTGCTGGCGTTGCGGTGCGGCCGCGTTCATACTGGCATGAGAAGTGCCAGCGCGGGGAAAACATCAAATGTCAGATCGCCGTATGACTTCGGCTCGCTGTCTCGCGTACAGCTTGCTTGGGCTCGCAAGTCTGCTGCTACCTTCGTTCCCTGCCTTGGCGCAACAGGACGGCGGCAAATATCTCGATGCCAAATTCTGCGGCGACACGCTCAATCTCAATCCCGGATCGGACTACGACAACGGCTCGTGCCAATTATGGAAACTCGTGCCCGACGCCGACGGCTGGTCCAGGCTGCAGCTCAAGCGCAACGGCAAGTTTCTCGATGCGAAATATTGCAGCGACGAGCTGAACATGAATCCGGGCTCGACCTTCGACAACGGCTCCTGCCAGTTGTGGAAGCTGGTGCCGGTGGCCGACGGCTGGTCACGGCTCCAGATCAAGCGCAACGGCAAGTTCCTCGACGCCGACCAATGCTCGGACAACGTCAAGCTGAGCGAATTATCGACCTTTGCCGACGGCGCCTGCCAGCTCTGGCGGTTCGTTCCCGCCGCCGACGGCTGGGCGCGGCTGCAGATCAAATATACCGGCGAAGCGGCGCCTGAGGAGTTCGCCTACGACGGTAATAACTACGGCTGGTTCGACGACGGCTGGAACGGTCCGGGCTGGTACATCGTCGGCTTTGAGCGGATACGGGGCCGCGGCTTTGGCGGCCGCGAGGGCTGGCACGGCTGGCATCATCACGGCAGCCATCCGCACGGTCACGGTGGCGAGGCGCATGGCGGCCGACATCCCGGTGGCAGTGGTCACCCGAGCGGAGGCCACCCGCATCCCGGCGGCAGTCACCCGGGTGGTGGTCACCCGGGCGGCGGCCATCCTGGCGGCGGTGGTCATCCGAAGCCTCCGCCACCCAAGAAGCATCATTGAGATAAAGCCCACAGCGAGGCGAAGCGCGCCGGGCGCTTCGCTTCAACCGGCTTTACGAGGCAAACAGCCCCGCGTGGGCCTGCCGTAGTTCGCGCTTGAGCAATTTGCCGCTCGGATTCTTTGGCAATGAATCAGCGAACACGATGTTCTTCGGCACCTTGAATCCAGCGAGATGCTGCGCGCAATGTGCATAAACCGCTTCCGGCAGGCCGTTTGTCGGGGCCACCCGCGAGGGTGCAACCATTTTGTCACGCCCGCGTTACATAACCCCGCCCCGCCGACGACATGGTCAAGCACAAGGAATTGAAATGAAGATCAGATCAGGACGATAACGTGGCCGGCTAGTCGGTCCGCAAAATTGCAGCTCGCGGCCGCGGCGATCGCGCTGGCTTGGCTGGCGATCCCCCATTCGGGACAGGCCCAAGGCATCGTTCGCGGAGCGCAGGAAGGTGCGCCGAAGGCGACCGCGTCGCGGCCCGTGGGTGGCGTAGTCGGCGGTGCGGTCGGTGCGGGCGTCGGCGGCGCGGTCGGCGCCGTTGACGGCATTCTTGGCGTTCGCGGCATCAGGGGTTACCGCTGCCGCGGCTTCTACGACCATTATAATCGCTTCCACTGCTATCGGTAGTTGCCGGGAAGGACGTCATTCCGGGGTCGCGCAACGCGCGCCCCGGAATGGCCTTGGCGCCCAGGGTCAGTTCTTCAGCCGGTAGCCGGTCTTGAAGATCCACCACACCACGATCATGCAGGCGACGAGGAACGCCGAGCGTCATGCCGAGGCTGAGGCCGACGCTGACGTCGGCGATGTCGTAAAAGCTCCAGCGGAAGCCGCTGATCAGATAGACCACGGGATTGAACAGCGTGATCGTCCGCCAGACCGGCGGCAGCATGTTGATCGAATAGAAGCTGCCGCCCAGGAAGGTCAGCGGCGTGATGACCAGCAGCGGGACCATCTGCAGCTTCTCGAAGCCGTCGGCCCAGATGCCGATGATGAAGCCGAACAGGCTGAAGGTCACCGCGGTCAGCACCAGGAAGGCCACCATCCAGACCGGATGATCGATCTGCAGCGGCACGAACAGGCCGGCGGTCGCGAGGATGATCAGGCCGAGGATGATCGATTTGGTCGCGGCGGCGCCGACATAGCCGAGCACGATCTCGAAATAGGAGATCGGCGCCGACAGCAGCTCGTAGATGGTGCCGGTGAATTTCGGAAAGTAGATGCCGAACGAGGCGTTGGAGATGCTCTGGGTCAGCAGCGACAGCATGATCAGGCCCGGGCACGATGAAGGCGCCGTAGCTGACGCCGTCGATCTCGGTGATGCGCGAGCCGATCGCCGCGCCGAACACGACGAAATAGAGCGAGGTCGAGATCACCGGCGAGACGATGCTCTGCAGCAGCGTGCGCCAGGTGCGCGCCATCTCGAACAGATAGATCGCGCGGACGGCGCGGAAGTTCATGGCGCCCTCACCAGGCTGACGAAGATGTCTTCCAGCGAGCTCTGCGTGGTGTGCAGGTCCTTGAAGCGGATGCCGGCGTTGCGGAGGTCGCCGAGCAGGCTGGTGATGCCGGTGCGCTCGCCCTTGGTGTCGTAGCTGTAGGTCAGTTCGCTGCCGCCGTCGGACAGTTCGAGGTCGTAGGCCGCGAGCGCTGCGCGGGATCGCGTCGAGCTTGCCCTGCAGATGCAGCGTGAGCTGCTTCTTGCCGAGCTTCCGCATCAGCTCGGCCTTGTCCTCGACCAGGATGATCTCGCCCTTGTTGATGACGCCGATGCGGTCGGCCATCTCCTCGGCTTCCTCGATATAATGCGTGGTCAGGATGATGGTGACGCCGGAGGCGCGCAGCGTCCGCACCACCTCCCACATGTCCTTGCGCAGCTCGACGTCGACGCCCGCGGTCGGCTCGTCGAGGAACAGGATCTGCGGCTCGTGCGACAGCGCCTTGGCGATCATCACGCGGCGCTTCATGCCGCCGGACAGCGTCATGATCTTGTTGTCCTTCTTGTCCCACAGCGACAGGTCCTTCAGCACCTTCTCGATATAGCGCGGGGTTTTTCGGCTTGCCGAACAGGCCGCGGCTGAAGCTCACGGTCGCCCACACCGTTTCGAAGGCGTCGGTGTGCAGTTCCTGCGGCACCAGGCCGATCATGCGCGCGCGCGGCGCGATAGGACTGTGATGATGTCGTGGCCGTCGACCGATGACCTTGCCTTCGCTCGGATTGACGATGCCGCAGATGATGCTGATCAGCGTGGTCTTGCCGGCGCCGTTCGGGCCGAGCAGCGCGAAAATCTCGCCGCGCCGGATCTCGAGGTTGATGTCCTTCAGCGCCTTGAAGCCGGAGCGCATAGGTCTTCGACAGGTTTGCAACGGAAATGATGGGTGACATGTGGGCTTGCAGGTCTCGCGGGCTTGCAGATTTAGTGAGCTTGGGGGTCTCGGTCGGAAAATGGGGGAGGGCGAGGAGGCGTTTGCACGCGGTCCGGCCCAACAATGAGCGGGGCCCGAAACAGATAGGGATTATGCTGGGATTGTGCAATTGCGCAGGCCAGTCATTATTTCGCTGGCCGTGGGGCGCGGACGACTGGTTTGTGGTCGTTATGCTTGACTTTTTTGGCGACGAGGGCGCTGAGCTGCAAGGTGTGGTCCTAGTGTTCGTCCGACAGCACTGACACAGGTCAAACTTCGGGTGACCGGGCAGCCTTGTCTGGGACGGCGTGCCAGCCGAACGATGTGATTTCGCTATCTGGATCGAGTGTTAGCGTAAACAATCAAGCCTAATACGCGCGATAAGCGTTAAGCTCGAACTCCAGTAAGATCAGATGATTGTTGTCTTTTTCCGTAGGGTATTTATCGTTATCAGTACTTGCAAAAGATGTCGTAGATTTGCTTCGACCTCTGTGAGCATAAGCGTCCGCAGGAAACGATGATCAGGAACTTAATTGGAATCGTCGCCTGGGCGACCGTTGGCTTTATAGTCTATGCGACTCTCGTTCCATTGGCCATGAGACCAACGGCCGGCGATCTTGGCGCCAACTATGAACGTTTTTCTGCTTATGCTGTTGCGTCTGGGCTGATGGTTCTGGCTTACCCGAGACACGCGGTCCGCATAGGGCTTGTTATCGTCGCGATCGCGGTCGTCCTAGAAATTTCGCAGCTTGCAATACCAGGTCGTGACGCTCGTCTTGTTGACACCCTCTTCAAAATAGCGGGGGCCCTGGCGGGTACTACCGCCGCTTCCTTTTGCGATCGGTGGGCTGTCAGATGTGGTATTTTACTTGCAAAAGTTATGATTGGCTAAAGTTCATGGTTGGTTGGCTGCCTTTATTGCCAACATTTTTCTCTATTCGGGCCAAGCGTGCTGATAGGAATTCGCTATGACAATTATGGTGACCGGGGGTGCCGGCTACATTGGCTCCCATACGTGCGTCGAGCTGATTCGCGCGGGTCATTCGGTTGTTGTTCTGGAAAATTTCTGCAACAGCCAGGAAGAAGCCTTAAAGCGAATTGGCCTCATCACCGGCGTCTCTCCTATCACCGTCCGGGGTGACGTTCGGGACGGGAAATTGGTTCAGGCTACGCTGGAGAAATATCGATGCAGCGCCGTCATTCATTTCGCGGGGCTGAAGGCAGTTGGTGATTCGGTCTCCAACCCGATCGAGTATTACGACAATAATGTCGTCGGTTCCCTGCGGCTGGTGCAGGCGATGCAGAACGCGAATGTCCGCAAACTGGTGTTTTCTTCGTCGGCGACGGTGTATGGCGAGCCAGTGAGCCTTCCATTTAAGGAAGATCATTCCTTATTGCCGGTAAATCCCTATGGCCAGACCAAACTCGTCGTCGAGGAAATGCTCAGCGATCTGGCCTCCTCCGATGATTGCTTCAATCGCGATCTTGCGTTATTTCAATCCGGTTGGATCTCATGAAAGCGGTTTGATCGGCGAGGATCCAAAGGCGTGCCGAACAACTTCATGCCGTTTCTCGCCCAGGTGGCGGCCGGCCGCAGGCCCCATCTCAATGTGTTTGGAAACGATTATGACACCCCTGACGGAACGGGGATTAGGGATTATATCCATGTGATGGACCTTGCGGAGGGCCATCTGAAGGCGTTGGATCACCTCGATCGCGAGCGCTTCTTCAAGGTCAATCTGGGCACTGGCCGCGGCACCAGCGTGATTGAACTGGTCCAGGCATTTTCCAAAGCATGTGCCAGGGAAATCCCGCTGGTTTTCGCACCGAGACGCGAGGGAGACATTGCCTGCTTCTATGCCTGCCCGGATCTCGCCGAGCGGATGCTGGGCTGGCGTGCCAAACGCAGTCTTGCCGAGATGTGCGGCGACGTTTGGCGCTGGCAGAACAACAATCCCGATGGCTATGGGTCCGCTCAGCCGGTCTAGGCTGGCATCACGCTGGTTGATCGCCGACGAATGCCCTGCCGAAGTGACGGCGATCTAAAAGGCGTGCCTTGAAACATTTAGAAGTCCGCCTGATTTTTGGCCTTACCGGGCTTTGAACGCAGCCTGCGCGGGGTTCAATCAAAAACATTCGAGTACGACACGATGTTCGACAAATCGAAAAAATCGCCGGATCGATAAGCGTTGGATTCATCACCTGTGAGCCCGCTTGCGATAAGACTATGTTGAGGCGGCTCGGTACTTGCTACGAACGGTTTTCCGCCCAAACTTTGGTTTATGCGCCGATCGCGCTCGCTTACCCGCATCAACCGATCCGTGTTAGCCTCTTCATTATCGTGGCTACAGTCATTTTCGTAATCGTCTAGCATAGGCAGGCCAGGCGTGCGCAACATCAACCCGGCAGCCTTGGAGTAACACGCGAATGCCGGGTCCTCGAGAATTTAGCCGTGCCAGGGTCGCGATCATAGGGGATCTGATGCTCGATATCTATATTCAGGGCGGGGTGGAACGGCTTTCGCCGGAAGCGCCCGTTCCCGTCGTTCACCAGATTCAGAGCGGGTCGTCGCGGGCGGCGCGGCGAACGTTGCCACAAACGTCGCGGCGCTGGGCGGTTCGATCAAGCTGGTGGGGCTGGCCGGCCAGGACGCCAATTTCGACAGATTGCGGCCGAACTAGATCGTCACAACCGCATCGATGTTGCCGGCGTCTTCGTCACTCCGCTGCGAACCACGACCACCAAGACGCGTATCCTCGGCCATCAGCAACAGATTGCCCGCCTGGACCGGGAAGACCGCGATGCGGTTCCGGCCGTCGTCGAGAACGAGCTGATTGCGCGCGCTATCGCCGCGATCACGGCCACCGACGTCGTGATCTTTTCCGACTACGGCAAGGGCGTGCTCTCCGACGCGTTGCTTCGAGCCTGTCTCGCGCATGCCAGGCAGCAGCAAAAGCTGGCCATTGTCGATCCCAAGAAGCAGGATTTATCGCATTATCGTGGTGCGTCCCTGATCACGCCTAACCGATCAGAACTGGCGCTGGCGACCGGCAAGCCCTGCGACACCGATGACGAGGTGGTTGCAGCCGCGAAGATCGCGCAGGAGATGAGTGGCGCGGACATCCTGGTGACACGTTCCGAAAGGGGATGTCGCTGGTGCCGCAAGTGGGTGATCCGACCCACCTCTCGACGGTCGCGCGACAGGTCTTCGATGTTTCCGGCGCCGGTGACACCGTGGTCGCCGTGCTGGGGACCGCGCTCGCTGCCGGATTTGGCGTGATCGACGCGATGAAGGCGGCAAATCATGCGGCGGGTATCGTGGTTGGAAAACTCGGCACCGCGATCGTGTCGCGCGAGGAACTGGAGAGCTCCATGCAGCTGTCGGCAAATCCCGTCGATATTCAGGATGGGCGGCTGGTGACGCTGGATGACCTGCTTTCCCTTCGCCGTTATTGGCAGAAGGAACATCTGACGGTCGGGTTTGCGAATGGCTGTTTTGACATTCTGCACCCGGGCCATATATCGCTAATCCAGCAAGCAGCCGAACGCTGCGACCGATTGATTATGGCGCTCAATACCGATGCGTCAGTCCGCCGGTTGAAGGGCCCGGGTCGACCGATGCAGGCCGAACGATCACGCGCGGCGGTGATCGGCGCGATCAAGGGCGTGTCAGCTGTCATTCTGTTCAATGAGGAAACGCCCCACAAACTCATCGAGGCGCTGCGGCCAGATCTTCTCGTCAAGGGATCTGACTACACCGAGGCGCAAGTTGTTGGTGCTGACCTGGTGCGCGCACATGGTGGGACCGTGCTGCTAGCGCGCCTGATCGAGGGCCAGTCGACGTCGCAGCTGATTGCGCAATCACGAGCGGATTGATTTGGTCGCACCTGCCCTCTTTTTAATGATATCAGACAGCTTCCATCGGCGCTGGAAGCCTCTCAGGGAACGCAATGGCTGAAACAGATGCTGCAAAGGCGGCAAATCGGTCCGATTCAGGCGATATTGTCGCGCAACTTAAAGCGCCGGATGATCGACCAGCGCTGCCGTTGTGGTCGACCGAAGGCTGGGATCGCGACGACCGGCGGCTTTATCGACCGGCTCACGCCCGACGGCCGTGCCGATCGCCTGGCGCCGCGGCGGGTGTTCGTTCAGGCCCGGCAGATCTATTGCTTCGCCAAGGGCGCGCAGCTCGGCTGGTACCCGCAAGGCCGTGAGATCGCGCTGAAGGGGCTGGAGCATCTGCTGGCCAAGGCCAAAAGCCCCGACGGCCGGCCGGGCTTTGTCCACACGCTGGCGCATGACGGCAGCGTGCTGGATCCGCTGCGCGATACCTATGACCACGCCTTCGTGCTGCTGGCGCTGGCCAGCGTCTATGCGCTCGACCGCGATGCCCAGATCCGCGCCGAAATCGACGCGCTGTGCGTATCTCGATGCCGAACTGCGCTCGCCGCATGGCGGATTTCTCGAGGGCTGGCCGGCGTCGATGCCGCGGCGGCAAAATCCGCAGATGCATCTGTTCGAGGCGATGATCGCGGCGTTCGATGCGACCCACGACACGGTGTTCCAGAACCGCGCCGGCGATTTCTTCGCGCTGTTTCTGGCCAATCTCTACGACAAGCAGAAGCAGGTGCTCGGCGAATATTTCGAGGAGGACTGGTCGAAGATCGAGCCGGTCAGCGTCGAACCCGGCCATCAGGCGGAATGGGTCTGGCTGCTGAAGGGATTTGAGCGCATCACCGGCTGCCCGACCGGCCGCTATCGTGGCGAGTTGCTCGATTCGGCGCTGCGTTACCGCGACGAGGACCGGTTGCCTGGTCGACGAGGGCGACGCCAGCGGCAACATCAAGCGGCGCAGCCGGCGGCTGTGGCCGCAGACCGAAATCGCCAAGGCCTGGATCGCGCAGGCCGAGTCGGGCGAGGCGGGCGCCGCCGACGAGGCGCGTGCGGCGTTGGCGCGCCTTGAGCGGCATTACCTCAGCCATCCCGTCGCGGGCGGCTGGTACGATCAGTTCGACCGCGAAGGCCGGTCAATGGTCGCGACCATCCCTGCGTCGTCGTTTTATCACGTACTTTGCGCCGTCGTGGAAGCGAAGCGAGTGTTCGATCGCGCGTAAATTAGGTCAAAGGGAGAGCTCGATAAGCAGACCGACCGTGGATCGCGTGCAGGGCGGTTGGAAGAGTTTATCCTGCGGTCGTCGTGAGCATTGGTAGCAAAGATCAACCAAGCCATTATCGCGCAACCGAAATCTAGATCAGTAGCAGCCAGCCATGCCGCCGGCTTCGCGAGGGCATTACTGCAACGGATGTTCGCAGAACCGCCACGCAAGCTGCACTGAAAACCACCGATCGTCTTTTCTATCGAGGAGAATAAGCCGTCTGGGAAGACGGAGCAATATCAGATTGCCGCGTGGTGGCAACGAAGCGGCCCGACGCAATGACTAAGGTCGATGGGTCAGTCGTACAAATCGAAGCTAGCGCGAAGCCGATGGGCAACTTCTTCGGCGCGCCTTTGATATCCGATCAGGTCGCCCGGAGCAGCCACAACCGTGGGCTGCCAACCAAAGGCGTGATCCTTACGAACGACAATCTCGACACCATCGACACCAATCTTCG
>CAWJOX010000013.1:0-125099 GCA_963844545.1 uncultured Alphaproteobacteria bacterium
CGCCGCCTCGACGCGCTTCCGCGGCTTACCGCGCCCCGAGCCGCGGGCCAGCACCGGCTTGAGGAACGCGCCGGTGTAGCTGCGCTTCTCGCGCACGATGTCTTCCGGCGTGCCGGTGGCGACGATTTCGCCGCCGCCGTCGCCGCCTTCGGGGCCGAGGTCGATGATCCAGTCGGCGGTTTTTATGACCTCCAGATTGTGCTCGATCACCACCACGGTGTTGCCGCTCTCGACCAGCTCGTGCAGCACTTCCAGAAGTTTCGCCACGTCGTGGAAGTGCAGCCCCGTGGTCGGCTCGTCGAGAATGTAGAGCGTGCGGCCGGTGGCGCGCTTGGATAATTCCTTGGCGAGTTTTACGCGTTGCGCTTCACCGCCTGACAGCGTCGTCGCCTGCTGGCCGACGTGGATGTAGTCGAGGCCGACGCGGCGGAGCAGCGTCAGCACGTCGCGCACCCGCGGCACCACCTTGAAGAATTCCAGCGCCTCCTCGACGGTCATGTCGAGCACGTCGGCGATCGATTTGCCCTTGAACAGCACCTCGAGCGTCTCGCGGTTGTAGCGCTTGCCCTTGCAGACGTCGCAGGTGACGTAGACGTCGGGCAGAAAGTGCATCTCGATCTTGATCACGCCGTCGCCCTGGCAGGCCTCGCAGCGCCCGCCCTTGACGTTGAACGAGAAGCGGCCGGGCTCGTAGCCGCGCGCCTTTGACTCGGGCAAGCCGGCAAACCACTCACGAATCGGCGTGAACGCGCCGGTATAGGTGGCGGGATTGCTGCGCGGCGTCCGGCCGATCGGCGACTGGTCGATGTCGATGATCTTGTCGAGGTGCTCGATGCCTTCGATGCGGTCGAAGCGGGCCGGGGCTTCGCTGGCGCCGTTCAAGCCGCCGCGCCAGCGCCTTGTAGAGCGTGTCGATGAGCAGCGTCGACTTGCCGCCGCCGGACACGCCGGTGACGGCGGTGAAAAGTCCGAGCGGAATTTCGGCGGTGACGTTTTTCAGATTATGGCCGCGGGCGCCGATCAGTTTCAGCACGCGTGAAGGATTTTTGGCGCGCCGCTCGGGGACGGGATTTCGCGCACGCCGTTGAGATATTGTCCGGTCAGCGAATTCGGATTGGCCATGATGTCGGCGGGCAGGCCCTCAGCCACGATCCGGCCGCCGTGCACGCCAGCGCCGGGACCAACGTCGACGACATAATCGGCGGCGAGGATGGCGTCCTCGTCGTGCTCGACCACGATCACGGTGTTGCCGAGATCACGCAGCCGCTTCAACGTTTCGAGAAGCCGGGCGTTGTCGCGCTGGTGCAGCCCGATCGAGGGCTCGTCGAGCACATAGAGCACGCCGGTGAGCCCGGAGCCGATTTGGGACGCGAGCCGGATGCGCTGGCTCTCGCCGCCGGACAAAGTGCCCGAGGCGCGGGCCAGCGTCAGATAATCGAGCCCAACGTCGACCAGAAATTTCAGCCGCGCGCGGATTTCTTTCAGGATACGCCCGGCAATTTCGTTCTGCTTGGCGGTGAGCTTTTCCGGTAGCTCAGCGAACCACGCAGCTGCGCCTCGGACCGACATATCGGAGACTTCGCCGATGTGCTGCCCCGCGATTTTCACGCACAGGGCTTCGGGCTTGAGCCGATAGCCGTTGCAGGCCTCGCACGGCACGTCGGTGAAATAGCGCGCGATTTCCTCGCGGGCCCACTCGCTGTCGGTCTCCTTGAAGCGCCGCTCCAGATTGGTGATCACGCCCTCGAACGGCCGCTTGGTGTCGTAGGCGCGCATGCCGTCGTCGTAGGAGAAGCGGATCTCGGTGTCGCCGGAGCCGTAGAGGATGGCGTCTTGGGTCTTCTTCGGCAGGTCCTTCCACTTGGTGTCGAGGGTGAACTTGTAGTGCTTGCCGAGCGCGGACAGCGTCTGCACGTAATACGGCGACGACGATTTCGCCCACGGCGCGATCGCGCCTTTGCGTAGCGTGCGCTCCTTGTCGGGAATGACCAGGTCGGCGTCGATGTGCTGCTCGACGCCAAGCCCGCCGCATTTCGGGCAGGCGCCGAACGGGTTGTTGAACGAGAACAGCCGCGGCTCGATTTCGGAAATGGTGAAGCCGGACACGGGGCAGGCGAATTTCTCCGAGAACATGATGCGCTCGGGTCCGCTCTTGTCGTGGATTTTTGCCACCGCCTTCTTGCCGTCATGGCCGGGCTTGTCCCGGCCATCTCGGTCGAAGAATCTCCGCCTGCCAGATCGGGATCGCCGGACTCGCCGCTTCGCGGCGGCCCGGCGATGACGAAGCATCATCTGCCAGCTCGGCCACCGCGAGCCCGTCGGCGAGCTTGAGCGCCTGTTCGAGCGAGTCAGCGAGCCGCGTGGCAATATCCGGCCGCACTACCAGGCGATCGACCACCACGTCGATGTCGTGGGTGAATTTCTTGTCGAGCGCCGGCACGTCGGCGATCTCGTAGAACGCGCCGTCGACTTTGACGCGTTGGAATCCCTTTTTCATGAACTCGGCGAGTTCCTTGCGGTACTCGCCTTTCCTGCCGCGGACCACCGGCGCCAGCAGATAAAGCCGCGTGCCCTCCGGCAGCGCCATGACGCGGTCGACCATCTCCGAGACGGTCTGGCTCTCGATCGGCAGCCCGGTCGCCGGCGAGTACGGCACGCCGACCCGCGCCCATAAGAGCCGCATGTAATCGTGGATTTCCGTGACGGTGCCGACGGTCGAGCGCGGATTGCGCGAGGTGGTTTTCTGCTCGATGGAAATGGCCGGCGACAGGCCGTCGATCTGGTCGACGTCCGGCTTCTGCATCATTTCCAGGAACTGCCGCGCGTAAGCCGACAGGCTCTCGACATAACGGCGCTGGCCCTCGGCATAGATGGTGTCGAAGGCGAGCGAGGATTTGCCGGAGCCGGAAAGCCCGGTGAACACCACCAGCTGGTCGCGTGGGATTTCGAGGTCGACGTTCTTGAGGTTGTGCTCGCGCGCGCCGCGGATCGAGATCACGCGCTGGTCCCGAAAGCGACTGTTTTGGCCGCCGGACTTCCGATCCGAGCTGTCGAACAGGTCGTTCATTCATTCACCCGCTCGTCCCCGCGCAGGTGGGGACCCAGACATTGGGTAAGGCTGTCCTGAAGCAATCTGGATTCCCGCTTGCGCGGGAATGAGCGGCGTGACCCCGCCAATCGCCATCAAGACTTCCCGCCGAACATAGTGAGAACGCCGCCGGTTTGCCAGACGGGGTTGCCGGCTAATCCCCTGAAAACGACGACGATGATCTCACGGATCGAGCCGTACCAGCCGCCACTGTTCTACATCGCCCAGCGGCGTTACTATGCGCAGCTTGCTCCGCCGGTGGGCTAGCAACGCCTCCGCATCGGCCGTGGTCATGATCAGCCAGGCCGGTCCGGGGATCGCCCCAAGCTCCTGGAACGCTCGATTTTGAATCGGCAGCGGTAGATAGGGCAGGAGGTTGAGCGCCACATCGCCGGACCAGTAGATCGGTCCGGGCGCGGCCCGCACCAGCGCGGTGACGCGCGCGCCCTCGACCTGCGCCTGGCGGAATTGCTGGGGCAATAGCGGCGACGCGAGCGAGTAGGCCAAGGCGTAGAGCAGCAGCCCCACCGTCAGCACCAGAATGGGCGCCACCAGTTGCGGCCGCCGTACGCTGAGCTGATCGTAGCCGAGGCCGCCGAACACACACAGCGGCAAAACCATCGGCAAGTAATAGCGCGGCGTCGAGCCCGCCGGCCAAAACAGGATCAAGATCGCAGCAACGAAAGCGTAACAGGCAAGCGCCGCCATGAATTGCGGGCGGACAAAGCGTTTCTCGCGAAACCCGTAGGCAATCAGAAACGCGGCGGCGAGCAGCGCGGCCGGCAGCGTGTCGGCAGTGACGCGGAGGCTGGCACCGATTGGACCAGAAAAGGTCTCGCGCGGTTGCGAAAGCCGCATGAAGGCGCCCCAGGTCGCCTCGTCGCCGGGCGTGTAGGTCAGCGCATACCAAATCGCCAGCGGCACGGCGCAAATCAAACCAGCCAGTATCAGTCCCGGAATTTGCCGCCAGGCGTGGGTGCCGACGATGAAGAGGCCGACGCCAAGCGCGAAATAGGCGATCGGCTGCGGCCCTTTCAGCAAAGCGGCGAGTGCTAACACCACGCCGATCGCGAGCCAGCGGGTCAGGCTGATCGAGTCCTTGGCGTAGCCGCTCCACCACAACACGAAGGCGAAGAACAACAGCACCGCGAGCGGCAAATCCGCCGTGATCATCACGTATGAGCGCATCACCAGCGGGCAGGCGAGGAACAGCGCGACGCCGAGCAGCGCCGCCGGCACGCTGGCGGCGACCCTTCGCAACAGCCAATAGATCAGCAGGCAGCCGAACAGCAGAAACAGTACGCTCGGCAACCGTGCCGTGATCTGGTTGACGTCGCCGAACGGCGCGCTGATCGCGGCAATGATCCACGACTGCAGCGTCGGGCGTTCGACAAAGCGAACATTGTACATGTGCGGGGTCAGCCAGTCGCCGGTCTCCAGCGCGGTCCGCGCGATCGAGACGGCAAGGCCCTCATGAGCAGTGTAGCCGCGAAAAAAAACCAGCGGCACCGCCAGCACCGCCCATGCGACGATGATGACCCCGACCGGGTTCCACCGCGTGGCCGCCGCATTCCATGACGCCACGATCCGCGCCGGAAGCGCAGAGGTATGCAGCGTGGCCGCGAGCGAGGTCATGGATCGTGCGATACCGGCGTAACGGAGCCCCCGCCAACGACTATCGGCAAACGAAAGCCCCGGGTAAAGACCCCGGGGCTCAGTATGCTTAGCCGGGGTTTGCCGTCGGCTTTAGAGATTGAACTTGAAGTTCACGCCGGCGCGAACAAGGCTGTCGTTGACCGTGGTTTTCTCCGAGAGCGTTCCGGCTCCGGCCGCGCCGTTGATGGTGCTGTTTAGCGTCACGTTGGTGCGGACGAAGAGATATTCGGCTTTGGCGGTCCAGTTCGGAGCCAACGCCACTTCGACGCCACCGCCTGCAGTCCAGCCCACATTGGTGGACGACGGGCTCCAAAGCGTGGTGGTGCCGGTCGCGGTCGTCACACTCCCGCTGTCGCTGGCGTTGGTAAAGGCGACGCCACCGGTCCCGAACACCAGTATCCGATCAAACGCGTAGCCAAGTCTGCCCCTCGCGGTGGCAATCCAGGGGAGCTTTGAGCTGTCGTTTAGCGTGCAGCCGGCGCCGCAGCCGACGCTGCCGGAGCGGCTTTGGCCTGACCAGTCCCAATCGCCTTCGAGGCCGGCAACGATCGCAGCCCACTGATAATTGAAGCCGACCGTGCCGCCGGCGAGACCACCGCTGAAGTTATTGCCGGACAGCGTGTAAGTACCGGTGGGAACCAACGTGTTGCCGGCGACGCCAACAGTCGAGTTGGCGGTGCTGCCGAAGCCGTAGCCGCCGTTGATACCGACGTAGATGCCGCCCCAGTTGTAGAACGGCACCGGCGCGGGAACGTAGGCCGCGGGGGCGCGTGGCGGCGGTGCCATCGGCGGAGGAAGATCGGCGGCCAGCGCTTGCCCAGTGGTTACGAACGCCACAGCGCCGACAATCAAAAAACGCTTCATATGACGCTCCTTATCCGTCGCTGCGGCGCCCCATGTCTCCGACCGCCAGCGACTGACCAGCTCCACCCCTCCGGCGTCGTAACTAGGCGATCCCGCTTGATAAAGATGTAACGGAAGAGGGCATTGAGCGAACGGAACTCGCCAATGAAACGTCTGGATCGGATTAATGCCGGCCGATTGACCAGGGCTTTCTTTCTGAGCTTCCACGCAAACTCCGGTTAACGCTGACGAGGTCCCGTTGCCGCGCGCAAGCATCTGGTGTCCCGATAGACTTCGAAGGTTGGTTATCGGCCGGTTACAGCTTTGGCGCTGTCTCGGCCTGCAGAATTGACGAGCCAAGGGGACTGACGGGGCCGGGCTCGGACCCAGGCGCCTGAGCGCTAGAAGATTGCGATAAATGGCTCAAAGCTTCGCGAATTGTGCTGCCCGGCACTTGAAACCAGACCGAGAACAAATTAAGAACATCATTGCGGCGTCACATTAGGCGCTGTTTGTGTGGATAACGCTGATCGCGCCTCGATCGTCCTTGCCGGGGGCAAGCCCCGCACTACGGTGAGGCGGCGAGCAGCGAACGAAGCGTGCAGCTTTAAGCGAGGCAGATCATGGCCGGAAGCGTCAACAAGGTGATCCTGATCGGCAATTTGGGCGCCGATCCTGAAATCCGCCGCACCCAGGACGGGCGTCCGATAGCCAATTTGCGCGTGGCGACGTCGGATTCGTGGCGCGACAAAGCGACCGGCGAGCGCAAGGAAAAGACCGAGTGGCACCGGGTCGTGATCTTCAACGAAAACCTGTGCCGGATCGCCGAGCAATATCTCAAGAAAGGCTCCAAGGTTTACATCGAAGGGCAGCTGCAAACGCGGAAATGGCAGGACCAATCCGGCCAGGATCGCTACTCGACCGAAGTTGTGCTGCAAGGCTTCCGCGGCGAACTCACCTTGCTCGATCGTGCCGGTGGCGCCGGCAGCGGTGGTGGTGATTTGGGAAGCGATGATGCGGGCGGCGATTTCGGTTCGCCCGGGCCTTCGCGCAAGGTCGCGGCCGCAGCCGGCGCGGGTGCGAGAGGCTCGCGCGGCGACATGGACGACGAGATTCCGTTTTAGGCCCGTTGCCGGGGATCGCCCGGCTACACAGTGTAGCGCGTGACCACAGATAGATTCGCCACGGGAGGCTGAACAATGTGCGTCGCATGTCGGGAATTTGCACCAGACCGCCGTAAGTTTCTCACGCTGTCGGCGGCAAGCATCGCCGCAACCGGCTTGTTCGGGGCGCGCCTTGCCTTTGCCGCCGGTGCCACAACAAGCGTGACCGCCGACGAAGCGATGACCAAATTAAAGGCCGGCAACGAGAAGTTCGTCAGCGCGCCGCAAGTTTGCGCGGCTGATCTCGCGGCACAGCGCGATCAAGTTGCGAAGGGGCAAACGCCGTGGGCCACCATTCTAACCTGCGCCGACAGCCGGGTACCGCCCGAGCTGTTGTTTGGCGGGCTTGGCGTCGGCGAGCTGTTTGTCGCCCGCAATGCCGGCAACATGGCGGATACGGCGACAATGGGAACGATCGAATACGGGGCAGCAGAACTCGGCGTGCCCCTCATTGTTGTCATGGGCCATGACCGCTGCGGTGCCGTTGCCGCAGCTTGTGCGGTGGTCGAGAAGCACGCCAAGTTTCCGGGCTCGATCGGTCCGATGGTCAATGCCATCGTGCCCGCGGCGAAGGCAGTTTATCGCAAGCCCGGCGACTTCCTGGACAACGCAATCAGTGAGAGTGCGAAACGAACCGCGACAAAGATCGCGACCAAAAGCAAAATTGTTTCGCATCTCATCAAAGCAAACAAAGTCAAGGTCGTCGCTGCGCGCTATGATCTTGACAATGGTCGCGTTGAATATCTGACCTGATAGGCACCGTTTCGCAACGCGAAAGAGCAGACGCCGAACAGTCATGAACCTCGCTCCGTTGTGGGCGTCGAGCTCTGCGATCCAGCTGCACGCATTCGCAGCCATAGTAGCGTTTACGCTCGGCATCGTGCAGTTGAGCGCACCCAAGGGCACGATCCCGCATCGTGCCCTTGGCTGGGTCTGGGTCGTGCTGATGCTGGCGGTTGCTGCCAGCGCATTCTGGATCCATCAGATCCGGCTGTGGGGACCGTGGAGCCCGATCCACCTGTTGGCGATCTTTGTTTTGATCATGGTGCCGATCGCGGTGCTGCATGCGCGGCGCCATAGGGTTGCCCAACACCGCTGGGCGATGATCGGGATTTTCTTCGGTGCGCTGGTCATTGCCGGCGCGTTTACGCTCTTCCCTGGCCGCATCATGCACGCCGTCGTGTTCGGCAACTGAGAGCTTCGATGCGGGTTCTGGTGACCGGCGCCTATGGCTTGATCGGCTCGGCCTGCCTTGCTGGCCTGCACGCTGCCGGCCACGATGTGGTTGGCGCCGGCCGATCGATCGGCGCCGCGCGCCTGCAGTTTCCGTACGCGCAATGGCTCGAGGCCGATTTTTTGCGGCTGCAGGATGCGGAAGCTTGGCAACCGCTTCTCGGCAACATTGACGCCGTGGTCAATTGCGTCGGTGTGTTGCAGGACGGCTGGCGTGACGACGTCGAGCGCATTCAGTTCGCCGGCACCGTGGCCTTGTTCGACGGCTGCGCGCGCGCCGGCATCCGGCGGGTCGTCCAGATTTCGGCGTTGGGGGCCGACGCAGCCGGCCCGTCGATGTTTTCACGCACCAAAGCTGCGGCCGAAGCGCACCTGAAGACATCGGCGCTCGACTGGGTGATTTTGCGGCCAGCCTTGGTGCTTGGGTCGGGAGTGTACGGCGGTACCGCGATGCTCCGCGGCATCGCCGCCTTTCCCTTCGTCGTTCCGGTCATTCACGGAGATTCCCGCGTTCAAGTTGTCAGCCTCGATGACTTGGCCGAGACGGTCGTGCGCTCGATTGCGCCGGGCGCACCTGCGAGGGTCTCGTGGCAGGTGGCGCATCCGCAGGTGCATGAACTCGCCGATATTGTCACCGCGCTCCGCGGCTGGCTCGGCTTTCCGCCGCGCCGCGTGCTACGGCTGCCGGATGCTTTCGCGAACGTCGTCGGATTTGTCGGCGGCGCGATCGGCTGGCTGGGATGGCGAAGTCCTGCGCGCGCAACGTCGTTCGCGCAACTCGCCGACGGTGTCGTCGGCGATCCGGCGCCGTGGATGGCGGCAACCGGCATCCAGCCAAAAAGTCTCGACCAGTTGCTCGCCGCGCGGCCGGCCAATGTCCAGGATCGCTGGTTCGCGCGGCTTTATCTGCTCAAGCCGCTGGCAATTGTCGGACTCGCCGCCACGGCGATTAGCGCAGGCTTCGCCGAGTTTCTTTCACTGTTGCGGATTGCGCCTGGCACGCTCGGAGTCTCTTCCTTATTGTTTGCGGTCTATATTGTTCCCGGGTTGATTTTTGGAGCGTCGGCGATTGTATTTGGTGTCGGCCTGCTTGTTCGTATCACGGCGCGACCGTCGCTGATCGGACTGCTTGCACTGACTATTCTGCACGCCGCGCACTACTGTGTGACAACGTGGCATCTGGGATACCTGCCGCTCGCCGCGATATCAGCTGTCCCGATCATGCTGGCAACGTTATTCACGCTCGCGATCCTGGACGATCGCTGATGGAACTGATCTTCATTTTCAAGTTCGTGCATCTGATCGGTGCTTCGGTGTTGTTCGGCACCGGTCTGGGAATCGCTTTCTTCATGTTGATGGCGCACCGTACCGGCCATGCCGGCGTTATCGCTGTGACCGCGCGTTTTGTGGTGATTGCCGATTTTGTTTTTACCGCCACGTCCGTGGTGGTGCAGCCGCTCAGCGGTTTCGCGCTCGCGTCGGCGATCGGCCTGTCGCCGCTCGATGAGCCGTGGATCGTGTATTCGCTCGTGCTCTACGTGCTGATCGGGCTGTGCTGGCTGCCGGTCATTTTCATTCAGATCCGCATGCGGAACCTGGCGCAAGACGCGGCCGTCAATGCCAAGCCGCTGCCTGACGAATATCGCCGCCTGTTTCGCATCTGGTTTTGGCTCGGCTGGCCGGCCTTCATCGGCGTTATCGGCATATTCTATTTGATGATTTGGCAGCCGCGGCCTTACTGATCCGGTTTCGGCAATCTGCCCGAATTTCGCGTGCGCTCGCGACGCTAAACTAACGAACGGCCTAGTCGCTTCGCTCGACAAAAGACAGCCTCGCCTTACCGACCTCGCCCGCACCAACAGGCGGGGCGGCGTTGCCCCAGGCATTACGGATATAGGTGACGACGGCGGCGACTTCGTCATCTTTCAGTAACCAGCCGAATGCCGGCATGGCGGCAGCGGTCGGCGCCGGGGCGGTGCCGACGCCGCGCGCACCGCGCAGTACCACGTGCAACAGCGTAGTCGGATCATCTTGTTGCACCACCGGCGAGCCGTGCAGCGCCGGAAACAGGCCCGCCACACCCTTGCCATTCGAGGTATGGCAACCGGCGCATTCATCCTCGTAGATCTTCGCGCCGATTTTCATGGTCGCTTCATTGGGCCGCGGTGGCGCGCTTTGATCTCCGCCCGGCTGGCCCTTTAGATAAGTCGCGATTGCTTTGAGGTCAGCGTCGGTCATACGCGATGTCGACAGGTTGAGGGTCTCGGACATCGGACCGTTCGCCGCGCTGGTAAGACTGTGTCCGGTCTTGAGATACTTTGCGATCTCATCGACTGACCAGTTGCCAACGCCCCGGCGTGGATCGTCGGTGATATCGGAGGCGAACCAGCCTTGCAGAGCATAACCACGCAGCCGCTCGCTAGCCTTATCCCCGCCAAGAAAATTCTTCGGCGTGTGACACAGCCCGCAATGGCCCAAACCTTCGGCCAGGTACGCGCCGCGATTCCATTGTTCGCTCTTATCCGCCGCTGGCCGGAATGTCCCGGGGGTAAAGAACAGCCGGTCCCAAAAGATCATGGACGCGCGGATGTTGAATGGAAACGGCAGTTGATTGGGGTTCACCGGATTGTACACGGCCGGCACCGTATCGAGATAAGCGCGGATCGCCAGGGCGTCGTCGCGCGTGATCTTGGTGTAGTAGGTGTATGGCATAGCCGGGTAGAGATGCGTCCCGTTGCGGCCGGTGCCCTTTTGCATAGCGTTGACGAATTCGTCGTCCGTCCAGGCGCCGATGCCGGTCTGCCGGTCGGGTGTGATGTTGGGCGCCAGGATGTTGCCGAACGGCGTCTCGATCGGACGCCCGCCGGCAAAATTACGTCCGCTGCCCGGCAATGTATGACATGCGGCGCAATCGCCGACGATCGTCAGGTATCGGCCGCGCTCGATTTGCTTGAAGTCCTGTTTGTCGATGTCGCCTGCAACGGCGCCGCCGAACGACAACACCAACGCCAGACCGCAAAGTGCTACGCGCATTGAGCCGGGGTTAAGCATGGACGAGCGGCCCCGGGTTTTTGAGATATTGCGAGCGAATAGCTTTTGCCGACCAGAACGCGAGCGCACCGACCGTGCCGGTCGGGTTGTAGCCGGCATTTTGCGGAAAGGCGGTGGCGCCTTGCACAAACAAATTAGGAACGTCCCAGCTTTGTAGATATCGGTTGAGAGCGCTGTTGCCAGGGTTGTCGCCCATGATGGCGCCGCCGCAGAGATGCGATGTTTGATAGTCGGTCACGTCGTAGGGGCCCTTGCGCGGTTGCTTCACCACCTGCTTGGCGCCCATTTGTTGGAGGATACCGGCATACTTTTCGGTGAGAAACGCGCTCATCTTGAGCTCGTTGTCGTGAAAATCGATGGTGATGCGCATCAGCGGCCGGCCGAAGCGGTCCTTGTAGGTGGGATCGAGGTCGAGATAGACGTCCCGATAGCTGTAGAATGAAGCGTGACATGCGCCGCCACAAATAATGGAGCTCAGATAATTGTCGCGCAGCGCCTGCTTCCACTTGGCGCCCCAGGCCGGTGTGCCGGGCGGCACCGCCATGCTCTCCAGGGGACGGCCGTTGGTCCGGACTTGACCGATGTATCCTCCGCCGACAAAGCCAAGCGGGCCATGGTCGAAATTGTCGCCATTGAATTCGTCGATGCACATGCCGATCGCGCCCGAAGCGATGAACGGATTGAAATTGTATTTGTCCTTGTCAAAGAAGCCGACCGCGGTCGACATGGTCTGATGGGTGAAATTACGCCCGATCTGGCCTTGGCCGGTCTGCGGATCGTATGGCGTACCGATACCGGACAGCAGCAGAAGCTGGACGTTGAATAACTGAAACGCACACAGCAGGACCAGATCGGCGGGTTGCTCCAATTCTTCGCCCGACGAATTCACATAGGTCACGCCGGTTGCCCGCTTGCCGGTGTTGTCCAGATTGATCCGCATGACTTCGCATTCGGTACGCGCCTCGAAATTTGGGCTGCGAAGCAGCACCGGCAAAATCGTCGTCTGCGGCGAGGCCTTTGAATAATTGGCGCAGCCGAACCATTCGCAAAATCCGCAAAAGGTGCACTGCCCCAGCGTTACGCCAAGGGGATTGGTGTATGATTGCGAGAGATTTCCCGACGGTTGCGGATACGGCTTGTAGCCGAGCTGTTTGGCCGCCTCGGCGAATAGCGTATGGCCGTAGCCTTGCTTCTGGGCCGGCGTCGGATACGGCCGCGAGCGGGCGCCCTCAAACGGGTTGCCGCCGTCCTGCATCTTGCCCTGGAGGTTGCCGGCCATGCCCGACGTGCCGCACAAATATTCAAAGTCATCGTAGTGCGGCTCGAGGTCATCGTACGTGATGCCCCAGTCCTGGATGGTCATATCCTCGGGCAGAAACTTTTCGCCATAGCGCTGCGTCAAATGCGAGCGGGCCGTGAAGTCCGTCGGCAAAAAGCGAAAGGTCTCGGCATTCCAATGCAGCCCGCCGCCGCCGACTCCATTGCCGAGCATGAAGGCGCCCCAGTTACGGACCGGCAGCGCCGTTTGACCGGCGTTGTTCCTAAACGTCACGCACGTCTGCGCCGGCTGCAGGAAAAGCTGGTGCTGCAAGCGGTAACGCAGTTCGTCCTGCGCGTAGGAAATCGGAAAATCGCTCGCTGTGTCACGCCAAGGTCCGCGCTCGATTGCGACAACGTCGAGCCCCGCCTGCGTCAGTTCGTGCGCAAGAATGGAGCCGGTCCATCCGAGCCCGACGATGACAGCGTCTTTTCGGGGAAGCCTGCGCGCCATTGTCTGTTCTCACTGCAATAGATTCAAATCAATCGGACTAGGGCTCGACGACCGCTATCGAAGACATTCATCGTGACCAGTTTGGATGACTGGCGATGCCGACGGTGGGCAACGTCACACGCTCATTATGACGGTCGATCCAGTCGCGGTAGTCGTAGTGCGTTCCTGGAAAGCCGATCATCTTCCATGCGGCCGCGTCTCTGTTGCCGCCGTAAATCGGGTCGGCGAGGAAACCGTTCCGCGTGTCCGTGAGAATGAGGGTGAAGAAGCTTTGGCCGTCGAAGCCATTGAGCTTGAAAGAGCCGTTTTCGAGGCCGGTAATGACCTCGTCCTTCTGCTCGTCGGAGAGATCCGCAAAGCCCTTGCCGCTAAATTTGGCGTGGCAGGCATCATCGAGCGCGGCCAGCGCCTTGCGGTATTGCTGCGCGGCTGTGAGCGGCGATTGGGAGCCTTGCTGCTTGGTTCCCTGCTGGAACGGACCCATCATGTAGAGGTTTTCGTTGCGCCCGTACGGACCGGCGAGCTGACGGTCGATGAACACCGCGCAACCGATGTCTTTGCCGCCCGGCGTTTGCGGATCGGGCGGAATAAGCCGGTTAACGAACGCCTCCACGGTGGCGGCTTCCTTGGGCGTGAAATAATGCCAACCGTCGGCCCCGACCCCAGTCGGAGGATCCGCCGAACCGGGCGTCCAGGGTAGACCGCCCTTGATGATGGTGGCGCGCGCCGCCTCCGCGCTTAGCAACAGGGCAATTGCGCTAGAACCGAGTAGCTGTCGCCGGTTCACCTTATACACAGCAAAATCCCGCCAGCCCGCGCTGCACGCTCAATACATTCTACCGGAATTCCCGGAATAACCGCTAGTATACGGAAAAGTTCCAACTCTTGCCCGCCGGCCGCCGCACCTCCGGCGGCTCGAACGGAAAGCGTCATTTTCCGCGGCTGATGTTGTATCGGCATCGTTACGGTTTGATGTCGGCAGCCCGGCACGTGCCCCCGCTACTCGGTCTCTTCGACGAGAACGGCCGGCCTGGACCGGGGTCTGGATCAATCTACCGACCGGCAAACATTTCAGTTTTTTCGGGCCGGTCGTAAAGACGAAAGCTGCGGACAGCTTGCTCTAAGACTATACCGCTTAGCCGGTACGGGACAGTTTTTTGCGTTGAGCTTTGTCGCGCTCCGCCAGCGCGGCCAGCGCGGGGCCAGCCAAAACGTAGGTCAGGCAGTGCGGCAGATGCTGGAAGCCGTTGTGCTGATAAAAAGCCTGGGCGGAATTGTCGGCATGGACGGTCAGCTCGACGATCGGGCTGCCGAGATCGCGCGCGTGGGCGGCGACACGCGCCACCAGCGCGCCTGCGACGCCGTGTTTGCGAAATTGCGGCTCGACAAACAGGTCTTGCAGAAAAATTACCGGTCCGCTCCAGCCGGTGATGCTGCGGCGGCTACATGTCGCCATGCCGATGACGATCTCGGCATTTTCGGCTTCGGCGACGAACGCGGTAAAGCCGGCGTCAACGCCAAAGCCGTCGCGCAGCCAATCGGCCGCCGTCGCGCGCACCGCGTGCAGCGAATTTTCGCCCTCGGCCAGCGCGCGCTTCAAACGCATCAGCGCCGGGACGTCACCAGGACGCGCAGCACGCACGCAAAACGCGCCCGGAGGGTGATGCTCGCTGTCCATCCCGCTAGCTTTGCCGACGCCTAGGCAGTCAGGTTGACCTTGCTGCCGACTTTGCCGGTCGGGCTCGGCGCCGACGCAACACTCGATCCCTGCGCATCAATGTCGCTCATCGAAATCGAATGATGGGTGTTTTGCTTGTGTTGGCTGATCGATTGCAGCGGCTGCGAGCTTGCTGCGTAGATGCTGCCGGGTGTTATTCCTGAAACGGCCATGAGGCGATGTCCCTGCGGCGAATGGCTATGATTCCGATTCAACGCAACTACACAGCAAACTGGGCTTTTATAGTTAATGAACGATTAGCGGGCCGCACCGTTCAGGTCCAGATCGAGCGGATACCGTCGACCACGTATTGCACCGCGAGGGCCGCGAGCAGGACGCCCAACAGGCGGGAGAGCACGATATTGCCGGTCATGCCGAGCAGCCCGCTGATGCGCTCGGCGAATATGAAAGTGACGAGGCAGGAGGCGGCGACAACTGCTGCCACCGCGACCAGTATCGCGAGCAGCAGCAAATGGCCGCTGGCTTGGCCGGCCAGCAATATCGTGGCGGTGATCGCGCCTGGCCCGGCGAGCAGCGGCACCGCAAGTGGAAAGGCGGCAACGTTGCGGACGCGCTCTTCGATCGCCAGTTCCGCGGCTTCGCCTTCGTGGCGGCTGCGGACGCCGAACACCATCTCGGCCGCGATCCAAAACAACAACAGGCCGCCAGCGATGCGAAACGCGGGCAGGGAAATTTCGAGGACACTTAATAACCGGTCGCCGACCAGCGCGGCACCGATCAGGATCCCACCGGCGATGACGCTGGCGCGCACGGCAACGCTCTTGCGTGACACGTGCGGCATTCCCGTGGTCACCACCAGGAAGGTCGGTGCCATGGCAACAGGGTCGACGACCACAAACAAAGTCAGCAGCGCCGAGACCGCGTAATCCAGTAGCATTTTAGTCCCTGTCCTAAGATGCTGCGTATCTGACCAGCGCGGTCCGTTGCGCCATTCTGCCCACCACTTCGGCCCGGTCCGGCGGCAGCGCGCAATGCACCCAATAAAACATTGAAATCTAAAAAGAAACTCCTATCTACAGAGCGCCGATAACAGTGGCGGATTAAGCCCCGATCGGCTATGAAAACCACAGCAGATTCGCGTTAGGATTCTAGACTTTGGCAGACCAGGATAATCCTCCGCCTGCAGACGGCGGCCCTTCCGACATTCGCCCGGTGTCGATCACCGAGGAGATGAAAAAGAGCTACCTCGATTACGCCATGAGCGTGATCGTGGCCCGTGCGCTGCCGGATGCGCGCGACGGGCTCAAGCCCGTGCACCGTCGCATCCTCTACTCGATGCACGAGAACGGCTACGAGTGGAACAAGCCGTACCGCAAGTCCGCGCGTGTGGTGGGCGACGTGATCGGCAAGTATCACCCGCACGGGGACCAGGCGGTTTACGATGCGCTGGTGCGCATGGCGCAGGACTTCTCCATGCGCCTGCCGCTGATCGACGGGCAGGGGAACTTTGGCTCGGTCGACGGCGATGCGCCCGCGGCCATGCGGTACACCGAGGTACGCCTCGAGCGCGTCGCCGGTTCGCTGGTCGAGGATCTCGACAAGGATACCGTCGACTTCCAGCCCAACTACGACAATTCCGAGCGCGAGCCGGTGGTGCTGCCGGCGCGCTTTCCCAATCTGCTGGTCAACGGCGCCGGCGGCATTGCGGTCGGCATGGCGACCAATATCCCGCCGCATAATCTCGGCGAGGTGATCGACGCCTGCATTGCGTTGATCGATAATCCCGGACTGTCGATCGAGGACTTGATCGCAATCGTTCCGGGTCCCGATTTCCCGACCGGCGGCATTATTCTCGGCCGGCAGGGCATCCGCGCCGCCTATCATCTCGGCCGCGGCGCCATCGTGATGCGCGGCAAGGTCGAATTCGAGACGCTGCGCGGCGAGCGCGAGGCGATCGTCATTTCCGAAATCCCCTACCAGGTGAACAAGGCGCACATGGTGGAGCGGATCGGCGAACTGGTGCGCGAGAAGAAAATCGAAGGCATTTCCGCGCTACGCGACGAATCAGACCGGGACGGCTATCGCGTCGTGATCGAAATGCGGCGCGACGCCGTGCCCGACGTCGTGCTCAACCAGCTCTACCGCTTTACCGCGCTGCAATCCTCGTTCGGCGCCAACATGGTGGCGCTCGACAGCGGCCGGCCGCTGGTGATGAATCTGAAGGATCTGCTGGTCTGCTTCGTCGCGTTTCGCGAGGAGGTGATCTATCGGCGCACCAAGCACCTTCTCACCAAGGCCCGCGACCGCGCCCACGTGCTGGTTGGACTGGCCATCGCGGTGGCGAATATCGACGAAATGATCCGGCTGATCCGCGGCTCGAAGGATGCCAACGAGGCCCGCGAACAATTGATGGAGCGCGACTGGGCGGCGAAGGACGTGGCCACCATGGTCACGCTGATCGACGACCCGCGACATAGCGTTTCCGAAGCCGGTACGACCAAGCTTTCCGCCGAGCAGGCCAAAGCAATTCTCGATCTGCGGCTGCAGCGGCTCACCGCGCTTGGCCGTGACGAAATCAAGGCCGAGCTGGACAAGCTTGCCGACGAGATCGCCGACTATCTCGACATCCTGCGTTCCCGCGCGCGCATCCAGACGATCGTCAAGGACGAGCTTGCCGCGATCAAGAACGAGTTTGCCACGCCACGGCGTACGGTGATCGTCGACCAAGAAGGCGAGATGGAAGACGAGGACCTGATCCAGCGCGAGGACATGGTCGTCACCGTTTCGCACGCCGGCTACGTCAAGCGCGTGCCGCTCTCCACCTACCGGGCACAGAAGCGCGGCGGCAAGGGCCGCGCCGGCATGCAGACGCGAGAGGAGGATTTCGTCACCCGGCTGTTCGTCGCCTCGACGCATACGCCGGTGTTGTTCTTCTCGTCGCGCGGGCAGGTCTACAAGGAGAAGGTGTGGCGATTGCCACTGGCCGCGCCGCAGGCGCGCGGCAAGGCTTTGATCAACATTCTGCCGCTCGAGCAGGGCGAGAACATCACTACCATCATGCCGCTGCCCGAGGACGAGTCGACCTGGGACAAGCTCGACGTGATGTTCGCCACGACGCGCGGCACGGTGCGGCGCAACAAGCTTTCTGATTTTGCCGATGTGCGCCGCTCGGGCATCATCGCGATGAAGCTCGACGAGGGCGACGGCATCGTCGATGTCCAGATCTGCACCGAGAACGACGACGTGCTGCTGACGTCGGCGGCCGGTCAGTGCATCCGCTTTGCCGTCAATGACGTGCGGGTCTTTCAGGGCCGGACCTCCATGGGGGTGCGCGGTATCAATCTTGCCGACGGCGACAAGCTGATTTCGCTGTCGATCCTGCGCCACGTCGAAGCTTCGGCCGATGAACGTGTCGCTTATCTCAAACGCGCCAATGCGGTACGTCGCGGCAGTAATGGGGAAGGTGAGGAGAACGTCGCCGAGCAGGAGGAGGCCACGGGTGCTATCGAACTCGGCCAGGCCCGCTACGTGGATTTGTCGGCATCCGAACAGTTTGTGCTCACCATCTCAGAAAAGGGTTTCGGCAAGCGCACGTCGTCGTTCGAGTACCGCACCACCAATCGCGGCGGCAAAGGCATCGTCGCGATGGCGATCACCGAGAAGAACGGCCGGCTGGTCGCATCCTTCCCGGTCGAGGAAAGCGATCAGATCATGCTGGTCACCGACGGCGGGCAACTGATCCGCTGCCCGGTTGACGGCATCCGCATCGCCGGCCGTGCGACCCAGGGCGTCATTGTGTTCTCAACCGCTGAAGGCGAACGCGTCGCGTCAGTCGAACGGCTGTCCGAAGAAGGCGAAGAAAACGGCGAGTGAGCTGTGGCGAGTTCAACAAGGTTCGGATCTTCGCTCGCGGACGGCGCCCACGAGCTATCAGCCATTATTAGCGGCGGGGGAGCGATCGCGTGTGCGACTTACTACAAAAGCTTGAGCTTTTGCATGCCGCTGGAACGCAGATCACGCCCCCTCATGCCACGGAAATTGTAAAAACCCTCTATGAAATTCTGACCATCCTCGACGGCAAGGGACTGGCGCTGCTTGCCTTTGACGGTATTGTCGTCGCCGCCACGACCTTTGTCGCCGAAAAAGGCGACGTCTTTCGCAAGCCCGGATTGGCTCGCTGGTTGGCAATCCTCGTTATTGTCGTGTCGCTCGCGGCCGCAGCGTTGTGTCTCGGCGTTTCCGAGGTTTCCTACCCGTTCCTCCACTATGTTGAGTGCGGCGCGCCGGACAAACTGGATTATTCCGAAGAGATAACTCACCTGACGACTCTGGTCGATTGGCGGACCGTGTATTATCAGGTCGCCTGGACTTTTTCGATTATCGCAATTCCATTGTTTTTGATCATGTTCTCGGTGTCGCTGACCTGGCGCAAGCACGGCGGTGCAACGAAGTGACTCGCCCCCATCGACCGCGCCCCGCCGGCCGGTTAATTTAGGTCTGAAAAACAACATCGGGGAACGCCCGCCCAAACGCCAGGGATGGCGCCCGCCGGGGAGGCAGCGATGGCGTACGTTTGGGAAAAATCTTATCCGCCGGGCGTGTCCTGGGATGCGCCGCTGCCACCGCCGGTTCCGCTCGAAAGCTTGCTCGATACCGCGGCAAGCAAATGGCCGGAGCGGGTTGCGATCGACTTTTATGATCGCACCTTCACCTTTCGGGAACTTCGCGACCTTGCCGCGCGCGCCGCAACGGGCTTACAGGCGCTTGGTGTCGGGCCCGGCGTTCATGTCGGCTTGCACCTGCCGAATACGCCGCATTTCGTGATTGCGTTCTTCGCCGTGCTGATGGCCGGCGGCCGTGTCGTCAATTTCAGTCCGCTGGCCGCGCCGCGGGAGCTCAAGTACCAGATGGC
This sequence comes from uncultured Alphaproteobacteria bacterium, assembly GCA_963844545.1. Lineage (GTDB taxonomy): Bacteria > Pseudomonadota > Alphaproteobacteria > Rhizobiales > Xanthobacteraceae > BOG-931. The sequence continues at coordinate 19,396 of CAWJOX010000013.1, forward strand.
GGACGCCGAAACGATGGTGATGATCACGCTCGGCTTGCCGATGCTCTATCGGCAGATTGCGGCGTTGAAGGGCACCGGAAAATTTGCAACACTGGTGGTTTGCAGCATCGCCGACTTTCTTCCGGCGCCGATCGCCCAGGTATTCGGGCCCGCGGCCGAGCGCATCGCCAGCGCCGGCCGCGAAGTCGATTTTGCCGCGCTCATTGCCAATGACGGCGCCTTCGCGCGGTATCCGCGCGGCCGGCTCGAAGACGACATCGCAGTGCTGCAATATACCGGCGGCACCACCGGGGCGCCGAAAGGAGCGATGCTCACCCACGCCAACTTCTGTGCGGTGCTGAACATCTATTCGTATTGGAACGGGCTCGGCCCGGACGAGGCACCGCGAAAGGCGCTGGCGGTGCTGCCGTTGTTCCACATCTACGGCTTGAGCTTCGTCATGCTGCTTGCCGTCGCTACCGGTTCGCAAATGGTGCTGCACATCCGCTTCGATCGGGATCGCGTGCTCGCCGACATTGCGCGCAAAAAAATTACGGTATTCCCGGCGGTGCCGACCATGTACAGCGCGATGGTCAATCATCCGAAGGTGAAGGAGTTCGACCTTTCCTCGGTCGAAACTTGGGTCTCCGGCGGCGCCCCGCTGCCGCTCGAAGTGCAGCAACGTTTCGAAGCGCTGACCGGTATCTGTCCAAAGGAAGGCTATGGCCTGACCGAAGTCGCGCCGCTGGGTACGCTGCAGCTCAAGGACGCACCGGTACGCCAGGGCAGTGTCGGGCTACCCGCGCCGCATACCATTCTGGACGTGGTCGATCTCGCGACCGGCACAACGGTGTTGCCGGTCGGCGAGAAGGGCGAGCTGTGCTTTCGCGGACCACAGGTGATGAAAGGCTATTGGAAGAAACCTGAGGAAACCAAAGATGCATTTCGCGGCGGGCGCTTTCATACCGGCGATATCGGCTACCTCGACCAGGACGGCTTCCTCACGCTGGTTGACCGCAAGAAGGACATGATCCTGTCCGGCGGCTTCAATGTGTTTCCGCGCAACATTGAAGAAGCGATCTACGAACATCCCGGCGTCGCCGAGGTTACCGTCATCGGCATTCCGGATGCCTATCGGGGTCAGTCGGCCAAGGCTTTCATCGCGCTCAAGCCCGGACACGCACCATTTGGAATCGACGAGCTGAAGACCTTCCTGGCGGACAAACTAGCGAAATACGAAATGCCGACGGAGCTGGAGGTTCGCACCAGCCTGCCGAAGACGCCGGTCGGGAAATTATCGAAGAAAGAGCTGGTAGCCGAGGAAATGGCCAAACGGCAAGCAGCCGATGCAGTGCCAGCAGCCGCTCATGAATGAACTACCCGCATTCGGCGCTGTGGCCGGCGCCGAAGTCGGATTGTGCGGACGGGCGCCGAGCGACCATCCGGAGTTCGCCGAGTTCCTGGTGCGCTGCGGGATTGACTCCATGTCGGTGAGTCCTGACAGTTTCATCGCGGTGAAGCGACATGTGGCCGCGGCTGAGAGCATGGGAACTCGGATCAGCACATGATTTTGCTGACGGCGTCTTCAAGTGCATGACCGGCACCGGTGTCGGCCTGATTGGAGATATTGGCGCCACCAATGCACGCTTTGCACTGGTTGGTCCTGATGGCCACCTCCTCGCAGCGCGGGTCTATGCGTTAACGGATTACGACTCGCTCCATGATGCGCTCGAGGCGTATCTGACCGAGACTTCGCCGGGAAAACGGCCTGCGCAAGCGGCATTGGCGGTTGCCTCGCCAGTGACCGACGATCAGATCACAATGACCAATCACCCCTGGACATTTTCGATCGACACATTGAAGCACGAGTTTGGGCTCGCACGACTTCTGGTGATCAATGACTTTGCCGCCAACGCGGCCGCGGTCCCGCACCTCGACGCAAAAGATCGCATCCAGATCGGCGGCGGTGAGCCGGTAAATAATGCTCCTATCGGAGTCATTGGGCCCGGCACCGGCCTCGGGGTGAGTGCATTGCTGCCATCGGCCAATGGCGCGCTGACGATTGCCGGCGAGGGCGGCCACGTCACCATGACGCCGGCCACCGCCGAAGAAAGCGCGATTCTGGACCTGATGCGCAAACGCTACGACCACGTTTCCGCCGAGCGATTGTTGTCGGGCCCCGGCCTGGTCAATTTGTACAACGCGCGCTGCGAGCTCGCCGGCACTCCGGCGGCGTCTTACCTGGCGGAACAGATCACCAGCCCTTTGATCTGGAAGGAGGATCCGCGCACGCGTGAGGCGACAGCGATGTTTTGCGCGATGCTCGGGACCGTGGCCGGCAATCTCGCGCTGACACTGGGCGCGCGCGGCGGCATCTATATCGCTGGCGGCATCGTGCCGCATATGGCTTCGTTCTTTGCGCAGTCCGAGTTCAGGTTGCGATTTGAAGCAAAAGGGCGGCTGCGCGGCTACCTTGCGGCCATTCCGACGTACCTCATCGTGCAGCCGCTGCTGGGCTTGCTCGGCGCCGCGGCGTTGCTGAACGATCGCAAATAGGTTGGCGAAAGACTGGGTCGTCGAGGTATCAGCCCGCAGCTTAATGAGCCGGCGGCGCCGACCAGGCATCATCGCTGTAGATCCAAGTCAGGCATCACCAAAGGAGCGTGATATTGTCGTCGGCCAGCGGGGCAGGGGATCGCGATCGATCAGCGCCCATTTGTGAACCGCTAACTTCCATGTCGACCCGCCTTAGCGCCACGGCGGTCGCAAGGCCGCCCATCCCTGCGCCAATAATTGCTACGGAAAGTTTTGGCACATGGATTTCCCGTTTTCCGGCCGTCAGTCGTCTTCGATACGCCCGCCCGTTCTGCTCGTTCGGGACTGCAACGCGCATCGTAGCCGTCGGTCGGGGCTAAAATGCCTATCCGCCGAACCCGCCGCCGTCGAGAAATTCCTGCTCGGCTGCGGTCGTCTCTCGCTCCATGACGCGGTTGCGATGCGGAAATCGTCCGAATTTGGCGATGATGTCGCGATGAGCGAGCGCGTAGCCCGATAGGTCTGCATCGCCAATCGCAGCATAAAGTTCTACCGACCGATCCTGATCGGCCAACAGCTCCGAATGCATAAACGGCAGATAGAAAAACTGCCGCAGGGTTTTGTCGGTCGCCTGGTCGAAGCCGCGCGCCATCGCGCGGTCGGCCACCGCACGCGCCCGCGGATCGGTCGCGAACGCGCGCGCGGTGCCGCGAAACATATTCCGGGAAAACTGATCGAGCAGGATGACTAGCGCGAGCGCCCCTTCGACGCTTTCCTCAAACGCCGCCAATTCGCCCCGCCCCGCCGCCTCATGCATGGTTAGAAACCGCGACTTGATGCTCAGGTCGAAATCGTCGTCCTGTTTGAACCATCGTTCCGGCCCGGCTTCGCGCCAGAACGACACGATCTCGGCTGGCGTAACGTCGCTCACCCTACTGCCCGCCGCCGGCGGTGCTGGCGAAGCGGTTTGCCTCCTCGGCGGCGCGGAACAGAGCCTTCGCCTTGTTGATGCATTCTTGTTGCTCCAAGTCCGGATCGGAATCGGCGACGATGCCGGCGCCGGCCTGTACGTACATGGTGCCGTCCTTGATCAGGGCCGTGCGCAGCACGATGCAGGTATCCATGTCGGCGCCGGCGGAGAAATAGCCGACGCAGCCGGCATAAAGCCCGCGCTTTTCCTTTTCCAGTTCGTCGATGATCTGCATGGCGCGCACCTTGGGCGCGCCGGAGACAGTACCGGCGGGAAAGCCGGCGGCAAGCGCGTCAAGCGGGTCGCAATCGTCACGCAGCTTGCCTTCGACATTGGAGACAATGTGCATCACCTGGCTGTAGCGCTCGATGAAGAACTGATCGGTGACGTGCACGCTGCCGATCTCGGCGACGCGGCCGACATCGTTACGCCCAAGGTCGAGCAGCATCAAATGCTCGGCGCGTTCCTTGGGGTCGGCAAGTAGCTCCTGCTCGAGCGCTTTGTCCTCGTGCGGCGTTGCACCGCGCCTTCGGGTGCCGGCAAGCGGGCGGATGGTCACGGTGCCGCGGCGGGTCCTGACCAGGACTTCGGGGCTTGAGCCGGCTACCGCGAAGGCGCCGAAGTCCAGGAAAAACAGATAGGGCGAAGGATTGACGCGCCGCAGTGCGCGATAAAGCGCAAACGGCGGCAGCGCGAACGGGGCCTCGAAACGCTGCGACAGCACGACCTGAAAAATGTCGCCGGCGAAGATGTACTCCTTGGCCCGCAGCACCATAGCTTTGAACTGTTCGGCGCTGGTGTTGGAGCGCGCCTTCACCTCGAGCGAGCCGGCTTCGTTGATGCCGGCCGATTTGCCGAGTGGCCGCTCAAGCGCATCGACGATCGCCGACAGGCGTTCGACGGCATGAGCGCGCGCCGCTTTCGCCGTCACGCCGGCCCGCGGCCGCACCGGCGTGACCACGGTGACGGTATCTTCAACCGCATCGAACACCACGACCAGCGTCGGCCGGACGAGAATGGCGTCGGGAATGCCGATCGGATCAGAACGTGGCGCGGCCAGGGAATCTTCCATCTGCCGCACCATGTCGTAGCCGAGATAGCCGAAGACGCCGGCGGCCATTGGCGGTAAAGGGTCGGGCAGGGCAATCCGGCTTTCGGCAATCAGCGCGCGCAGGGCTTGCAGTGGCGGCGCGCCGGCCGGCGTAAATGCCACCGGATTGTTTTGCGTCGCGCGGTTGATCTCGGCGATTTGGCCATTGGTGCGGAAAATGACGTCGGGCTCAAGTCCGATGATGGAATACCGGCCGCGGACCTCGCCGCCCTCTACGGACTCGAGCAAAAAGTTGATCGGCGAAGAAGTTTTGGCTCCCGCCCCGGTGATCTTGAGAAAAGCGGAGACTGGAGTTTCCAGGTCGGCGACCAGTGTGGTCCAAACCGCTTGCGGCTCGCCGGCCGCATAGCGCGCGGCGAATGCGTCGGCCGCAGGTTCGACCTGCATTCAGTTGGTATCCGGCGCGCTGTTGCCGAGTGCTTGCGCCAGCGCCGCCTGGTTGACGCTGGTGCCAAGCTCGTCCTGGAGCCAGGCGACATACTCTCCGTACATGTCGTTGATCTCCTGACGCTGCACGGTCTCCTCGAGGCGCTTGCTCTCGGCGGAATTGGCGTCCAGCTTGGGCGTGGTCACGTCGGTTACACGGAACACGACCCATTCGCTGGGTTTGTCGGCTTCCGTGCTGCCAAAACCGTCCTTGGCAGTGTGGAATACCGCAGCGGCAACCTTGGCCGACACAAATCCGGTCGGCTTGCCGCGCTTGAGCTTGTCGGCCGTTTGTATCGTCAAGCCGTCAGCCTTGGCGACGGCGTCGAACGCGTTGCCGTTCTTGAGCTTATCGACCATGTCGGCTGCTTTGGCCTTCAGCCGCGAAGCGATCGCGTCTTCGCGCACGCGCTGTTCGACTTGGCTCTTGACCTCGTCAAGCGCCCGATCGCGGGCCGGCGTGATGCCAGTGACATCGAACCAGATGTAGCCGCCGTCGGCCGAGAGCGGATCGTTTTCGACGCCGACATCGGAGGCGAACGCGGCGTTGATCACTTCCGCGGCGTGAGGAAGCTTGGCAACCGGATTTCCGCTCGGGTCGTGCCCGGAGCGGTCCACGTCGTAGGTCATGACCGGAAGCTTCGCCTTCTGCGCCGCCTCTTCCAGCGTACTGCCGCCGGCGCGGGCGTCTTCGATCTTGTCGTGCAGGCTCTGCACTTCCGCCTTGGCGCGCTCAGCGGTGATGTCGCCGCGGATCTGCGGCGTCACTTCGGCCAGCGTCTTTTCAACCTCCGGCTCGATTTTGAGCACGGTCACAATGACGGTACCGAAGCGGCCTTTGACCGGCTGGCTTATCTCGCCCTCCTTGAGCGAGAAAGCAGCGTCTGCGACGGCTGGGTCGATGATCTCCGTTTTCGGTAACATCCCGAGATCAATGTCCTGATCCTTCAGCCCCCGTTCAGCGGCAAGGGCGGCGAAACTCAACCCACCTTTGAGCTTTGCTTCGGCAGCCTCGGCTTCCTGCGCGTTCGGGAAGACGATTTGGTCGACGTGCCGGCGCTCCGGCGTAACGTAGCGGCTGCGGTGTTCGTCGTAGTAAGCCTTCATGTCCGCGTCGGAAATCTCCATCGATTTGCCGATTTCCGCGGGTGTTACCAGCACCGTGGCGATCTTGCGGTATTCCGGCGCTCGGAACAGGATCTTGCGCGCCTCGAAATATTTGCTGAGTTCGTCTGCGGTCGGTTCCGGAATGTCGCCGGCCTGCGCCGGTCCCAGCGTTACGTATTCAATGCCGCGTTCCTGATTTTGGAATTCATTGATGGCTTCGAGCCAGGCCTTCGGCACCGGCAGGCCGCCGGTCAGTGAATCTATGATCTGCCGCCGCAACATTATTTGTCGCTGCTCGTTGAGGAAGCGCCGCTCGCTGTACCCGGCGTTGCGCAGCAATTGCTCAAACTTCACCCGGTCAAAGTGGCCGTTGGTCTGGAACATCGAGTCATTGGTGATGCGGCGCACCACGTCCGCATCCGACAGTCCGAGCCCCATCTTTCGCGCCTGCTGATCAAGGCCGGCTTCGGCGATCATGTCGCTCAGTACCTGCCGATCCAGGCCGAACGCATTCGCCTGTTCCGGCGTCAGTGCGCGGCCGAACTGGCGTCCGATCTGCTGCAGCCGTTCGTTGTACAGCTGGCGGAATTGCTCGATCTGGATTTCGGTACCGCCGATCTTGGCGAGCGTCGAACGGCCAAAGCCGCGAAAGATGTCGTTGATGCCCCAGACGGCAAAGCTTGCGGCAAGCAGCACCATGACCGTGCCCATGACGGCGCGGCCGAGCCAATTAGCGGAGGCGTTGCGGATTCCTCGAAGCATTTCGTCCAACGCGTTGAAGTGGTGCCGGTCGGGCTGCCGGGCAAAGGCGGCGCATCATAGGGATCGATGCATGTCCCCGCAACCGACGGGATTTCCTGGTAAAACGCCCCTTTTCCGAGTGCAAGGCGTCTGCTAACCGCTCTTTGTCGCAGGTTTGGCGGCCAACACGTTGAGACACAAATGATGGCGCGTCGTCCGCTGGTTGCCGGCAATTGGAAAATGCATGGCCTGAAGAGCGCGGCCGGCGAGTTGCAGAAAATTATTGCCGGCACGCGGCAGCTACCGAAGCCCGAACTGATGGTGTGTCCGCCGGCGACATTGATCTCGGACTTTGCTGCTGTTGCCCTCGGATCGGGCGTCGCAATCGGCGGCCAAGACTGCCACGCGCTGGCTTCGGGTGCTTATACCGGGGATATTTCGGCCGAAATGCTCAAAGACGCCGGCGCCGTGGCCGTCATTGTCGGCCATTCCGAACGCCGGCGATTTCATGGCGAGACCGACGCGGCGGTGCGTGCAAAGGCGGAGGCCGCGCGTCGCGCCGGCATTGTAGCGATCGTGTGTGTTGGCGAAACGCGTGCCGAGCGCGAATCCGGGCACGCGCTCTCCGTGGTGAATGCACAGCTCGAAGGTTCGCTTTCGGACGATAGCACGGGCTTTGTCGTTGCCTATGAGCCGGTCTGGGCCATCGGCACCGGGCTTACGCCGACGCCCGCGGATGTCGCGGAGATGCATGGTCTGATCCGCGACCGTCTTGGCGTGCGCTTCGGCTTGGGCAGCGACGCCGTTCGGGTGCTCTACGGCGGCTCGGTTACTCCGGCGAATGCGCCGGAATTACTCGCGGTCGATAATGTCGACGGCGCCTTGGTCGGTGGCGCGAGCCTCAAGGCCGACGATTTCCTGGCGATTGCCTCGTTTTACCGATAGTCCCCGGCCGCCATAGAAAATCCACGCCGGATCATGTAGAGAGCCGCGCGACTTCCTATATCACCGGGCGTAAACCCGGCGCCTTGAGCGGATCTTATCGATGCTGACTGTGATTATTGTCATCCACCTCATGCTGGTCCTCGGCCTGATCGGGGTGGTGCTGCTGCAGAAATCCGAGGGCGGCGGCCTTGTCAGCTCGACCAGCGGCTTTATGACCGGCCGCGGCACTGCCAACGTTCTGACCCGGACCACGGCGCTCCTCGCCGTCGGTTTCTTCATCACCAGTCTGGCGCTGTCGTGGCTGGCCGGACTGGGCCGTCATCCCGCCTCGATCATCAATACCGGCGGTGGTTCTCAGACCCGGGAGGCGCCTCCGGGCTCGCCGGCGCCGCTCAGCTCGGGCGGCGGCGTGCTGGACCAGTTGAAATCAAGAGGGGCCCCCGAGGCTCCGGCCGTCCCCAGCGGACCGCAAGTGCCGCGATCACAATAGGCTCCGAGCTCATGGCGCAGCGAGCTTCCCCGGCACTGATAGCAACAGCGGCGGGGCCAGCTTCAGTGCGGCCTGAGGATTTCGCCAGACCCGATTGGGAATGCGGAAATTTCCGCCTTCGAACCTTACCCCGCGCGGCAGCTATTCCGGAAAATCGCTCGTCGAATCGGATGATCGACGATAGAGGTTAAATCCCATGGCGCGGTACATTTTCATCACCGGCGGCGTGGTTTCCTCATTAGGCAAGGGTCTCGCTTCGGCTGCGCTTGGCGCGCTGTTGCAGGCCCGCGGCTATAAAGTCCGGCTGCGCAAGCTCGACCCCTATCTCAATGTCGATCCGGGGACGATGTCGCCCTACCAGCACGGCGAGGTCTTCGTCACCGACGACGGCGCGGAGACCGACCTCGACCTTGGCCACTACGAGCGCTTCACCGGCCGCCCGGCGATCCGCACCGATAACATCACCACCGGCCGCATTTACCAGGACATCCTCGCCAAGGAGCGCCGCGGCGACTATCTCGGCGCCACCATCCAGGTCATTCCCCACGTCACCAACGCCATCAAGGATTTCATCCGCGACGGCAACGAAGGCTTCGACTTCGTGCTGTGCGAGATCGGCGGCACGGTGGGCGACATCGAAGGCCTGCCGTATTTCGAAGCCATCCGCCAGCTCGGCAACGACCTGCCGCGGCATCACGCAATTTACATCCACCTGACGCTGATGCCGTTCATCCCGAGCGCCGGCGAACTCAAAACCAAGCCGACCCAGCACTCGGTGCGCGAACTGCGCGCTATCGGCATTCAGCCCGATATTCTGCTCTGCCGCTCCGACCGGCCGATCCCGGAAAGCGAGCGGCGCAAGCTCGCGCTGTTCTGCAATGTGCGCGAAAGCGCCGTGATCGAGGCCCTTGACGTCGATAACATCTATGCGGTGCCGCAGGCCTACCACGCCGGCGGCTTGGACGGGGAAGTGCTGGCCGCGTTCGGCATTGACTCGCCGCCGGAGCCCGATCTCTCGACTTGGGATTACATCGACGCCCGCATCCGCAATCCGGAAGGTGACGTGACGATTGCCATTGTCGGCAAGTACACCGGCATGAAGGACGCCTATAAATCCTTGATCGAGGCACTTTCGCACGGCGGCATTGCCAACAAGGTCAAAGTCAATCTCGATTGGATCGAAAGCGAGGTGTTCGAAAACGAGGATCCGGCGCCCTATCTCGAACATGTCGACGGCATCCTGGTGCCGGGCGGGTTTGGGCAGCGCGGCACCGGTGGGAAAATCCGCGCCGCGCAATTCGCGCGCGAGCGCCAGGTGCCGTATTTCGGCATTTGCTTCGGCATGCAGATGGCGGTGATCGAGGCGGCCCGAAACCTCTGCGGCATCGATGATGCGAACTCGACGGAATTTGGCGCTACGCGGGAGCCGGTCGTCGGCCTGATGACCGAATGGATGAAAGGCAACGAACTGCACAAACGCGGCCTCAATGGCGACCTCGGCGGCACCATGCGCCTTGGCGCCTATCCAGCGCTGCTCCAGCGCGGCAGCCGTGTTGCGGACATCTATCAGGCAACCGAGATTTCCGAGCGCCACCGCCACCGTTACGAAGTCAACACCGCTTACAAGGATCGCCTGGCGCAGCACGGCATGCGCTTTTCCGGTATGTCACCGGACGGGCTGCTCCCGGAAATCATTGAATACGACGACCATCCCTGGTTCATCGGCGTACAATTCCATCCTGAACTGAAATCGCGGCCGTTCGCGCCGCACCCGCTGTTCTCATCTTTCATCGGCGCGGCTGTGGAGCAGAGCCGGCTGGTGTAGTTATTCGCGTCATTGCGAGCGAAGCAATCCGGTCCGCCCGTGAAGTCTGGGTTGGTCCGTCGCTTCGCTTGTCGCAATGACCGTTCGGAGGCAATCTATGATCTACGAACTCCGCATCTATTCCTGCATACCCAACCGGATGCCGGCGCTCCTCAAGCGCTTCGAAGACCACACGCTGAAAATCTGGGAAAGGCACGGCATCAAGCAGATCGGGTTCTGGACCGTGTTGATCGGCGACGGCAACAACGACCTGCATTACCTGCTCGCCTGGGAATCGCTCGCCGAGCGCGAGAAGAAATGGAACGCGTTTGCCGCCGATCCGGCTTGGCTCAAGGTGCGTGAAGAGAGCGAGATGGACGGGCCGATCATTGCCAATATCAAAAGTTCGTTCCTGCGGCCGACGGCATTCTCTGCGCTGAAGTGAGCCGCCGGTTGACCCGGTCAGCCCCCGCGATCATGGTCCGCCGCGGGACCGGACCGATGACCGCAAAACCCAACCACACCGTCGCTGTCGGCACGGTGCGCTTCGGCAACAAATTGCCGCTCGCTTTGATCGCCGGGCCGTGCGTGCTGGAGAGCCGCGCGCACGCTTTTGAAATGGCGTCGGCGCTCAAGGAGATTGCCGCGCGGCGCGGCATCGGGCTCGTCTACAAGACGTCGTTCGACAAAGCCAACCGCACCAGTGCGAAGGGCGCCCGGGGTCTCGGCCTCGACAAGGCGCTCGCGATTTTCGCCGAGCTGCGCGCCAAACTCGGCGTGCCGGTATTGACCGACGTGCACGAGCCCGACCAATGCGCGCCGGTCGCCGAGGCCGTCGATGTTCTGCAGATTCCGGCCTTTCTCTGCCGGCAGACCGACTTGTTGATCGCTGCGGCTAAAACCGGACGAGCGGTCAACGTAAAGAAGGGTCAATTCCTCGCGCCCTGGGACATGGCGAACGTGGTCGAGAAAATCACCGGCGCCGGCAATCGCAACGTGCTCGTCACCGAGCGCGGCGTGTCGTTCGGCTACAACACGCTCATCTCCGACATGCGTGCGCTGCCGGTGCTCGCCACATTCGGCGCGCCGGTGATCTTCGATGCGACGCACTCGGTGCAACAGCCGGGCGGGAAGGGCACCTCTTCCGGCGGGGAGCGGGACTTCGTGCCGGTGCTGGCGCGCGCGGCGGTGGCGGTCGGCGTAGCCGGCCTCTTCATCGAGACCCATCAGAACCCCGACAAGGCGCCGTCCGACGGGCCAAACATGATGCCGCTCAAGGCGATGGAACCGCTGCTTGCGCGATTGATGGAGTTCGATGCGCTGGCAAAGGGGCAAGCCGAGGTTTGAACAATGGCCCTAGGCTAGGAATACAGTTGGGCAGCCAAACCCAGTCGATCCGCGGCAACGCCCAGCTTCTTATCGCGCGTCCACAACGTAGCGCGCGCCGTCAACCGTGTAGCCGCCAGCAAATGGGCGTCAACGTAGCCGATACCGGACTCGAACAGCCTATATGCCCCGATGAAATGCAGCACCTCCTCGTCTGAAGCGAGGATGGCCCGAGGTAGGTCGTCGAGCGTATCCCGGATGAGCTGACGTTGCCGCAAATTGCCGAGAGCCAGTTCGCCGATCACGAAGGGATGGGCCAGGACTTGCCCAGTATTGAGGAGGCGGACGAGAGTCCGATCGCCCGACCGCAGGTGATCGACCCACACCGACGAGTTGATCAGGATCACTTCCTTACAAGCCGGCGGCGTCGCGGCGCGGTGATGCCGGGCTCGCTGCCCCCGAGGCGTGCTAACCGGCATGCGGCCTCTCGCTCGATTAACGCTTTCAGCGCCTCTCGCACCAGAGCGGATTTTTCACTTAATCCGGTGTAGGCCTGAGCCTTGGCCAACAACTCATCATCGAGGGCTATGGTTGTGCGCATCGAGTGTCTCCGCTGAAGGCACGAATATATCATCGTTTGATGATGAAACCAATGCCACTAAAAGCAAGCGGCTCAGGCCAATAGGTCCCGCACCAGCGGCATCACTTTGCTGCCGTAAAGTTCGATGCTCCGCATCATCTTGTCGTGCGGGAGCGTGCCGGCCGAGTATTTCAGGTCGAACCGCACCAGGCCAAGCGTCTTGGCGGTCGCGGCGATTTTGCGCGCGACGGTTTCCGGCGAGCCGACATAGAGCGAGCCGCGTTCGACTTCCTGAATGAATTGCCCGTGGCCGATGGGCGGCCAGCCGCGCTCGGCGCCAATCCGGTCGTGCATGCCTTTGTATCCGGTCCAGTACTCTTCGCGCGCAGTCTCGTCGGTATCGGAGACGTGGCCGGGTGAGTGCACCGCGATCTCTTTCACGGGTCTTCCCAGTTGCGCGAAGGCGCGCTGATAGAGATCGACGTAGGGGTGGAACCGCTTCGGGTCGCCACCGATGATGGCGAGCGAAAGCGGCAGATCGTAATGGGCGGCACGAACCACGGATTCAGGGCTGCCGCCGACGCCAATCCAGGCTTTGAGCGGCGGGTTCTCGATCGGCGGGAAGACGGCCTGATTTTTCAGCGGCGGGCGTAATTTGCCCTCCCAGGTTACCGGGTTCGACCGCAGCAGGGCCACGAATAGATCGAGCTTCTCTTCGAACAGCACCTCGTATTGAGAAAGGTCGTAACCAAACAGCGGAAAGGATTCGGTGAATGAACCGCGGCCCAGCGTTATCTCGGCGCGCCCGTTCGAGGCGGCGTTCAGCGTCGAGAACCGCTGGAAGACGCGAATCGGGTCATCCGTACTCAATACCGTCACCGCGGAACCGAGATGAAGCCGCTTCGTCCGCCCGGCGATTGCCGCAAGGACGACCTCGGGCGCCGATACGGAAAAGTCCGGGCGGTGATGTTCGCCGACGCCGAATGAGTTGATGCCGAGTTCATCGGCGAGCGCCGCCTCATCCATCACGTTGCGGATGACCTGCGCGTGGCTCAAGAGTTTGCCGTCGGGACCTGTCGTTACGTCGCCGAAAGTATCGAGACCAAATTCGAAGTTCTGTGCCATGGTTTCCGTTCAATTTTGCCGTTCGACTGGTTGTTTGGGCCAAAGCTGAAGGCAGATCGTGCAATCCGCGACAGGTGGGGTGCCTACGGCAGCGGCGCAACGTCGCAACCCACATGCCGCGCCGGCAAAACGGCCTGCTCGCTTCGAGAATTGCGGCGAAAGTCCCGACACCCGACAGGCGCGCGATTTACCAATCCATAGGTTCGGCTTGATTAGCGCGGCCGGGCGGGGTCTTATCTGAAGCCATCTATCAACGATCGTTGAGCAGCCTTCGCACCGACGGGTGCGGTTTAAGAGGAGTGCACCCATGAAGAGCATCGCAATGGTCGCCGCTGCCGCACTGGCGCTGGCTGCCGGGCCAGCCGCGGCCCAAAACAAGACCGTCAAAATCGGTTTCGTTAGTACTTTCAGCGGCCCAACGGCCGTCATCGGTAACGACATGCGCAATGCCTTCGAGCTTGGCCTTGATCATCACGGCCGCAAGCTCGGCGGGCTGCCGGTCGAGGTCATTTACGAGGATGACCAGGTTAAGCCCGAAGTCGGCGCGCAGAAAACCCAGAAGCTGATTGAATCCGACAAGGTCGATTTCGTGGTCGGCTACATCTGGTCGAACGTGATGCTGGCCTCGCTCAAGCCGCTGGTCGACAGCAAGACCATGACGGTCGTCACCAATGCGGGTGCTTCGCAGCTCGCGGGCGATCGCTGCTCGCCCTACGTGTTCTCGACGTCGTGGAACAACGACGAGGCGCCAGAGCAAATGGGCAATTACATGAACCAGAAAGGCATCAAGACAGTCTTCATGATGGGGCCCAACTACACTGCCGGCCGGGACATGTTGGCGGGCCTTAAGATGACCTACAAGGGTCAGATTGTCGGGCAGGAGATGACGCGCTGGCCGGACCAGCTCGACTTCTCCGCCGAACTGTCGAAAGCGCGCGCCGCCAAGCCCGATGCAATCTACGCGTTCTATCCGGGCGGACCGGGCGTGCAGTTCATCACCCAGTATGCGCAATCCGGTCTCAAAGGACAGATTCCGCTCTACACCGTGTTCACCATCGATGAACTTTCGCTGCCGCGTCTGAAGGATCTTGCTGTCGGCGTGCCCAGCGCCCAGGCTTGGGTCAACGATCTTCCCAACGAGACGAATAAGAAGTTCGTCGCCGACTTCATCGCAAAATATAAATCGCGACCCTCCTTCTACGCCGCCGACACCTACGACGCGGTCGGACTGATCGACAGCGCCGTTACTGCAGTCAAGGGTGACCTTTCCAAAAAGGATGAGATGCGCAAGGAGATGGAAAAGGCCGACTTCAAGTCAGTGCGCGGCAACTTCAAGTACGGCAACAATCACATTCCGATCCAGGATTTCTATCTCCAGGACGTCGAAAAGACTGCGAAGGGGGATTTCGTCCTCCACACCGTGAGCCTGATCCAAAAGGACGTCCAGGACAGCTTTCACAATCAGTGCCCGATGAAATAGCGGGCGGCATTACATTTGCTTGATCTGCCGGGCAGCGTCATCCTTCGAGGCTAGCCGCTTTGCGGCCGGCATCTTAGGATGACGACGTTGGGCTATTGTCGGACCGCATGCTGTATTTCTTCGAGCAATGCTTGAACGGCGTGCAACTGGGCATGCTGCTATTTCTGCTGGCGGCGGGCCTGACGCTGGTCTTCGGCATTATGGACCTGGTCAACCTGGCGCACGGCTCGCTGTATATGCTGGGCGCCTATTTTGCCGCCACTTTCGCTATCCTCACCGGGAGTTTCGTTGCCGCTCTCATTCTTGCCCTGGTTGCCTCACTTATCGTCGGGATGATGCTGGAAGTGGTCGCAATCAGGCGCCTCTATGAGCGCGATCACCTCAACCAGGTGCTCGGTACTTTCGGCCTGATTTTATTTTTCAACGAGCTGGTGCGGCTGATCTGGGGGCCGGCGGGCATGACGCTGGCGCTGCCGCCACAAATGCTGACCGCTCTCCAGATCATTCCTGGCGTTTATTATCCGCTGTACCGCCTGGTCATGATCCTGGCGACGTTGGCCGTCGCAGCGCTGCTCTACATTACGGTGATGCGCACCCGGCTCGGCATGTTGATCCGCGCCGGCGCCTCCAACCGCGAGATGGTCGGCGCGCTCGGCATCAACATCAAGCTTCTTTATACGCTGGTGTTCGGACTTGGCGCCGCTTTGGCGGGCTTGGCCGGGGCGATGCAGGCGCCCATCCTCACGGTCCAGATTGGCATGGGTGAGAACATTCTCATACTTGCCTTCGTGGTCATCATCATCGGCGGCATCGGCTCGATCCGCGGCGCGTTTGTGGCCGCAATTATCGTCGGCCTTATCGACACCATCGGCCGCGCGTTCCTGCCCGATCTGCTGCACCACATCCTGAGCACCAACGCCGCGGATACGCTCGGGCCGGCGCTGTCGTCCATGTCGATCTACATGATGATGGCTGTGATCCTGGTGTTTCGGCCGGAAGGATTGTTCCCGGCGGCGAGCCGATGACCACTTCGCTGGATCCCGCGCTTGACTCGGCGGCGCCGTCGTTCTTCAACCCGCGCGCCGCATCCATTGCCGTGTTGCTCGCGATTCTTGCGCTGCTTCCGGTCTATCCGCTGATGACCGGCGATACTTTTGTGCTGACGCTTTTCACCCGCGTCCTGATCCTTGCAATCGGCGCCGTAAGCCTCAACCTCATCATGGGCTATGGCGGCATGGTGAGTTTCGGCCACGCCGCCTACCTCGGCATCGGCGGCTATGCGGTCGGCATCTTGGCGAAGGAGGGGATCCCGTCCGGTCTGGTGCAATGGCCGGTCGCTATCGCGGTCTCGGCTCTGTACGCGCTGGTGGTCGGGGCGCTGAGCCTGCGCACGCGCGGCGTTTATTTCATCATGATCACACTCGCCTTCGCGCAGATGGTCTACTACGTGGCGATCGGGCTCGACCGCTACGGCGGCGACGACGGCCTGACCATCTACACGCGCAGCCAGTTCGGCGGCTTGATCGACCTCAACAACAAGACGCTGTTCTACTATGTGTGCTTTGTGCTGCTGCTCGGAAGCATTTATCTGGTCGCGCGCATCGTCAATTCGCGCTTCGGTTTGGTGATCCGCGGTGCGCGTTCCAATAACCAGCGCATGGGCGCGATCGGCTTTCCGACGTTTCGTTATAAGCTCGTCTGTTTCGTCATCGCTGGTGCGCTGTGCGGGCTTGCCGGCGCGCTGCTCGCCAACCACACCAACTTCATCAGTCCGGCGCTGATGCACTGGACCCGTTCAGGCGACCTCATGGTCATGGTGGTTCTGGGCGGCTTGGGCTCGCTGTTCGGGCCGTTGATCGGTGCGGTGACGTTTCTCCTGCTCGAGGAGGGGTTGTCTCGTATTACGGGATATCCCGACCTGATCCTCGGACCAATTTTGCTTTTGGTTGCAATCTATTTACACGGCGGCATTGAGGGTCTGCTCGAAGGCCGGCACCGTGATTGAACCGCTGTTGCAGGTAAGCGGTCTGACCAGACGCTTTGGCGGGGTTTTGGCGGCCGATGCGATCACGTTGGATATTCGGCCGGGCGAAGTCCATGCCGTGATCGGTCCCAATGGAGCCGGCAAGACCACGCTTATCGGCTTGATCGCCGGCGAGGTCGCTTCGCAAGGCGGAACGGTCCACTTCGACGGCAACGACATCACCCGCTTTCCAGTATATCGCCGCAACCGCCTCGGCCTCGCGCGCTCGTTTCAGATCACCTCGCTCTTTTCCGACCTCACTGCGCTCGACAACGTTGCCCTCGCCGTGCAGGCGCATCGCGGCCATTCGTTCCGTTTTTGGCGCGACGCACGCGGCGAGGACGAATTGCGTAAACCGGCACTGGCTGCGCTTACCCGCGTCGGGCTTGCGGATCGCGCTGGTGTGCGGGTCGCACGATTAAGTCACGGCGAGCATCGTCAGCTTGAAATCGCCATGGCGCTCGCGACCGAGCCGCGCATGCTGCTGCTCGACGAGCCGATGGCCGGCATGGGTCAAGACGAATCCGTGCGCATGGTGCAAATGTTGCGGCAGCTCAAAGGCAATGTGACCATCCTGCTGATCGAGCACGACATGGAAGCCGTGTTCGCACTCGCCGACCGGCTCACCGTGCTGGTGTATGGCCGCGTCATTGCCTGCGGCGACCCGGCGACGGTGCGGGCCGAACCCGCGGTGCGCCAGGCTTATCTCGGCGAAAAAGAAAACGGGCAGGGGCGCCGTGGCTGACGCAGTGCTGCTCGAAGTCGCCGACGTCGAAACGAGTTACGGCTTGAGCCGGGTCCTGTTCGGCATTTCGCTTGCTGTTGCTGCCGGTGAAATGGTCTCGCTCATGGGGCGGAATGGCATGGGCAAGACGACGACTGTGCGTTCGATCATGGGACTGACGCGTTCGGCGGCAGGCTCGATCCGGTTTGCCGGCGAAGAAATCCGCGACCTGCCGTCATATCGCATCGCCAAGCTTGGCCTCGGACTTGTGCCGGAAGGCCGCCAGGTCTTTCCCAACCTCACGGCGCGCGAAAATCTGGTCGCCACCGCCGCCAACCGCAACGGTGCCGCCGATCCGTGGACCCTGGAGAAGGTTTTCGCGCTGTTTCCGCGCCTCGCCGCCCGCGCCGGCAGCATGGCGAACCTTCTCTCCGGCGGCGAGCAGCAGATGCTGGCGATCGGCCGCGCCCTGATGACGAACCCGCGCTTGCTCATCCTGGACGAAGCGACTGAAGGGCTCGCGCCGCTGATCCGCGACGAGATCTGGCACTGTTTGGAGCTGTTGCGAACCGAAGGCCAGTCGATCCTCGTGATCGACAAGAACGTCGACGCGCTCACCCGCATCGCCGACCGGCATTACATCATCGAACGCGGGCGCGTTGTCTGGTCGGGCACTTCGCCGGAACTCGCGAACGCTGCCGAAGTCCAGCATCGCTATCTCGGGGTGTGATCGAGACAACCTGCAATCGGCGAGGGTTTGGTCGAAGTAATCCGGCGACCTAGGCGCGCTTGGCCACTTCGGCCTGATAGCGCGCTCGTGCTTCTTCCACCGCGTGCGCCTGCGCTGCCGCCAAGCTCGTGCGTAGATCCCAGGCGCGGCGCTCGGCGTCGAGCGTCGCCTTGGCGTGTCCCTGGAATTTCGGCATTACCTCGCGTGCGATCAATTCGTAGCTGCGGAGCGTAGCCGTCGGGTTCGCCCAGTTGTGTGCCAACATCAGAAAGGCCCCGAAGCCGCCGTTGGATTGCTGCCATAGCCGCTCAATCTGCGTCGCGCAGGCTCCCGGCGTGCCAATGGCGCCAATGCCTGTGCCGTTGACGAATTCGATCATCTCGCCGACCGTTTTGCCAGCCACCTTCATTTGCGGGAATGCGGCAACGTCCCGTTGATAGTGGAACCAGTGCTCCATGCCGTATTCCACGTCACGGTAGGCTTGCTCCTTCGTCTCGGCCACGTGGCACAGACCCAGCAGGCGCCACTTGCTGCGGTCAACGGTCTTGCCGAACGCCTTCGCCTCCGCGGTTAACACATCCCAATGCAACGCCAGCGCATCGAAGCCGACGGCGGTGGTGGCGCCCAACGACAGCAGGCCCACCCCGTGCCGGCCAGCGAGCTTGGCGCCGGTCGGCGATGCGACGGCAGCGACCGCGACATCGAATACCGGATTGGAATACGGCCGCAGATGCAGCCGCGCTTCGCGCAAGTCCCAACGCTCGTTCTTGAACGTGACCGGTTCGTCGTCAGCGAGCAGCCTGGCGATAATGCCGACTCCGTCCTCCAAAAGCACACGGGTCTCGCTTTGCTGCAGCCCGATCATGATGCCATCGGTCGGCAACGAGCCCGGACCGAGGCCGAGCATCACCCGCCCGCGCGTGAGATGGTCCAGCAGCACGATACGCTCCGCTACCCACAACGGATTGTGGTACGAGACACTCACCACGCCGGTACCCAGCTTGATATGCCGGGTGCGCTCTGCCGCGGTGGCAATCATGATTTCCGGCGAGGCGGAAAGCTCGGAGCCGGCGGAATGGTGTTCGCCGAGCCACGCCTCGTCGTAGCCGCAGCGATCGAGCCATTGGATCAGTTCGAGATCGCCCTGCAGGGCGAGTGTCGGATTGATACCGGGCTTGTGGAATGGCGCGAGAAAGATGCCGAAGCGCAGACGTTGATTCATGCGACGTTCCTCCGCTCATAACCGAATTGCGTTCACGCAATTGATGGAAAACTAGCACATTGGTCGTTTGCGAGAACCCTTTAAGCTTAAAACTTCAAGCTTGAAGTATCCTGATGCCGACCTAAGATGCCAGCGGGCGTTTACCCGTCCGACACCGGGTAGCAAGGGAGTTCGTCACATGATCAGAAAAGCCGGAGTGGCCGTTTTGGCGGCTTGCGCGATGGCTGCTCTCGCCGCGACGACGGCATGGAGCGCTGACAAGCCGGTGTTCGGCCTGGTCATGTCTTTCAGCGGCTGGTTTGCGCCAATCGACGCCGACACCATTGCCGGCGCCAAGCTCGCCGTCGACGACATCAACGCCAAGGGCGGTGTGCTGGGTCAGCCGATCCAGATCGTCGAGTTCGACAACAAATCCGAACCGCCGCTCGGCGCTGATGGTGCCGTCGACGTCATCGGCAAGGGTGCAAAGGCGATCCTGTTCCCGAGCGATTTCGATTTCGGCGCACCGGGCGCGTACGTCGCGCAGCAGAAGGACGTCGTTGCGTTCTCCGGCGCATCCGATCCGAAGTTCGGCGTTCAGGGCATCGGCTCGCTGGCTTATTCGGGCTCGAACGCCAGTCAGGCGCAGGGCTACATGATGGCCGAGTGGGCCTACCAAAAGAAGGGCTGGAAGACGGCGTATGTGCTTCTGGATAACACCATCGCCTTCACCAAGTCGCTGTGCGGCAGCTTTGCCACCCGTTGGACAGAACTCGCCGGCAAGGACGGCCTTCTCGGACAGGACACCTTCCTCAACAACGATTCTTCGATCGCCGCGCAGATCACGCGCATCACCAGCCTGAGCAAAAAGCCAGATCTGATCTTCTTCTGCTCGTACGCGCCGGGCGGCCCGAGCGCCATTCGTCAGTTGCGCGCCGCCGGCATCAACGCTCCGATCCTGACCGGCGAGTCACTCGACGGCGATTACTGGATCGGCGCGGTGCCTGATCTCAGTAACTTCTACGTCACCAGCTACGGCTCCAAATACGGCGACGA
This sequence comes from uncultured Alphaproteobacteria bacterium, assembly GCA_963844545.1. Lineage (GTDB taxonomy): Bacteria > Pseudomonadota > Alphaproteobacteria > Rhizobiales > Xanthobacteraceae > BOG-931. Next base: position 39,749 of record CAWJOX010000013.1, read on the forward strand.
TCCGGACGCCGAGGTGAACGCGTTCTTCAAACGCTTTGAAACCAAGTTCAAACGCAAAGCCGACGTATCTTATGGATTGCGCGGCTATTCGATCGTGCAGGCCTGGGCGCTCGCCGCAAACAAGGCCAAGTCGCTGGAGGGCTCCAAGGTGGCGGCCATCCTCGATACCTTCGATAAGCAGCCGCTGGTGATCGGGCCGACCACCTACACCAAAACGCTGCACATCCAGACCACGCGGCCGATGGCAATCCTAAGCGCCACCAACGGCAAGTTCTCGTGTATTGGCCGCTTCTCGGTGGAGAAGATTCCGCCGCTGTAATTAGGGGTCGCAACCAACTGGACGCTCAACCATGCCCCTTGAGGCGCAAGGTGTGACCGTCCGGTTCGGCGGCCTCTTGGCGGTCGATGAGGTTAGTATCCGGCTCGACCGCGGCGAAATCCTCGGCTTGATCGGCCCGAACGGCGCCGGCAAGACGACGCTGGTCAACGTCCTCTCCGGCTTCCAACGGCCGCTGGCTGGTTCAATCGTGGTTGGCGAACGCGATTGTACCGGGCTGCCGCGCCATCGCTTTGCGCACACCGGCGTGGTGCGGACCTTCCAGGCGGTGCGCCTGTTCCGCGGACTGAGCGTGAGCGAGAACGTCGAGGTCGGCTATGTCGCGCAAGGGCTCGGCCGGGCGCAGGCGCGGCAGCGCGCGCTCGATATCCTCGGCGACCTCAAGCTCGCCGAAAAGGCACATCGTCTGGCCGCCGGGCTGAGCTACGGTGAAGAGCGGCGTGTCGGACTGGCGCGCGCGCTCGCCGTCAATCCGCAATTTCTATTGCTCGACGAACCCGCCGCCGGCCTTGCCGCCGCCGAGGCCGACGAACTGCGCAAGCTCATCATCGACATCAGATCCAAATACGGTTGCGGCGTGCTCGTGATCGAGCACAACATGGCGCTGGTGATGAATCTTTGCGAGCGCATCCATGTGCTCGACAGCGGCCGGACGATTGCGGCAGGCACGCCGGCCGAAATACGCTCTGACGCCGGGGTCCGTCGCGCTTATCTGGGGCCCAACACGTTGCAATGACCTCAAGTACTCCGCTGCTCGCTGTCTCTGGCCTTGTTGTGCAGTACGGCGCCGTTACCGCCGTGCGTGGCGTCGATCTGCAGGTCGATGAGGGCGAGATCGTCAGCATTGTCGGCCCGAACGGCGCTGGCAAAAGCTCGCTGATTTCCGCGATTGCCGGGATCGTCACGCCGGCCGTTGGCGAGATTACATTCGCCGGCAAATCGCTTGGCGGAATTGCGCTGGAGGATGTGGTTGCGCACGGCATCGCACTGGTGCCGGAGGGCCGGCATATCTTCGCCAGCCTGACGGTAACGGAAAATCTGCTGCTTGGCGCGACCACCCGCCGCGACGCCAACGCCGTACCGGCCGACATCGATCGGCTGTTTGCCATGTTTCCAATTCTCGCCGAGCGCCGCCGCCAGCCGGCCGGGCTTCTGTCCGGCGGCGAACAGCAGCAACTCGCCATCGCGCGCGCGCTGTTGTCGCGGCCGCGGCTTATCATGCTCGACGAACCCTCGCTCGGTCTCGCTCCGACCGTGGTCGATCGGGTCTATGAACTGCTCCGGACCATCCGCGAGCAGGGCACGACCATTCTCCTCGTCGAGCAGAACGCCGAGCGTGTATTCGGCGTGTCGGGCCGCGTCTACGTGATGAGCGGCGGCGAGTTCGGTCTCATCGGCGAAGCCTCGGCGATCAGGAGCGATCCACGCTTCGATGCCGCGTATTTCGGCGTGCATATGACCAAGGAGGCGGCGAGCCACTTGTGATGGAGCGCCTGGTCCAAACCGTGGTCGATGCGCTGAGCGTGGGCAGCCTCTACGCGCTGACCGCGCTTGGTATCGGGCTGATTTTCGGGGTGATGCGGCTGATCAATTTCGCTCATGGCGAATTGATCACCATGGCCGCTTACACCCTGCTTGCGCTGTTCGGCTTGCCGGTCCCGGTGATGCTGTTCGGCGCGCTCGCGGTCGCGGTCATGCTGGCCCTGGTGACCGAACGTGCGGCCTTTCGTCCGCTGCGCCGGGCGGATCCGACGACGCTTCTGATCTCTTCATTCGCCGTGAGCTTCTTCCTGCAAAAGCTTTTGATCCTGGTTGTTGGCTCGCGATTGAAAGGGCTCGATTTTCTTCCCGCACTCGGCCATCAAATCGAATTTGCCGGCGTGCGTCTGCAGATGCTTCAGATTGCCACCATTGTCGTCAGCGTGGTGCTTCTTGTTGGTTTGACTTGGTTCCTCAAGGGAACGCGGCTCGGCTTGCACATGCGTGCTGCGGCCGAGGACTTTCGGATGGCGCGGGTCCTGGGAGTTCGCGCCAATAGCGTCATCGCCATGGCCTTTGCGTTGAGCGGCGTTCTTGCTGCCGCAGTCTCCTGTCTGGTTGTTGTCCAGACTGGCGTCGTTCAGCCGCGTATGGGCGTGCAGCTCGTGATTATCGCGTTCGTCGGCACGGTAATCGGCGGCCTCGGCAGCCTGTCCGGCGCCGCGCTTGGCGGGTTCCTGGTGGGCGCCGGCTCAATTCTGCTCCAGGCTTTGCTGCCGCCTGATCTGCGCGCCTTTCGCGAGGCCTTCGTTTTTGTCGCCGTGGCGCTCGTTCTTCTCTTCCGTCCGCAGGGCTTGATCCCCGCCCGCGGACTGAAAGAGAGAATCTGATGTCCGAGGGCGCGCGTGTGAACGGTCGGATGACGGACATGCTGCCGCGGTTGTGGCCGCTCGCCGTGCTGATCGTTGTCGTCGCCCTCATCGCCTTCGCGGCATCGTTCGCTCCTGCCGTGTTGCAACGGCGAGCGACGCAGGGGCTGATCGATCTCATCGCCGTGGTCGGGCTGTATGTTTTCGCCGGTAACTCCGGCGTGCTGTCCTTCGGCAACGTCGCGTTCATGGCGGTCGGGGCATACGTGTCGGCGCTCCTCACCATGAAGCCCGGCGCAAAGTCGGTGTTTCTGCCCGATCTGCCGGCCATTATCGCCCACGCTGAATGGCCGAATTTTGCCGGTGCACTCGCCGGCGGCGTTGCGGCCGCCATCATCGCGCTTGTGGTCGGCTGGCCGCTGATGCGTCTGACCGGCGTGTCGGCAAGCATTGCGACCTTCGCGATCCTCGTAGTCGCTAATGTCGTGTTCGGTAACTGGACCTCGGTCACCGGAGGTCAGAATTCATTGATGGGCCTGCCGGCTTACGTGGACCTGTGGACCGCGTTTGCCTGGGCGGTCGCAACTATCGTTATCGCCTTCGCCTATCAGGAAACGCGCTCAGCGCTACTGTTGCGCGCCTCGCGAGAGGACGAGGCCGCGGCGCAGGCGACGGGCGTGAATGTAGTTCTTCACCGCCTTATCGCCTTCGTCATTTCGGCTTTCCTTTCAGGCATTTCCGGCGTTTTGCTCGCACATTTTCTCGGCATTGTACGGGTCGAAAATTTCTACCTCGACCTCACCTTCCTGATCGTGGCCATGCTGATCATCGGCGGCCGGGGCAGCCTGACCGGTGCGGTTGCCGGCGCCGTCGTCATCGCCGTGCTCACGGAATTGCTGCGCCAGAGCGAAATCGGCGTTCAGGTCGGGACGGTGACCATCGCCGCACCTGCCGGGATCGGCGACGTCATTCTCGCGCTCATCATGCTGTTGATCATTCTGTTTCGCCCCGATGGAATTGCCGCGGGGCGGGAGCTGACCTGGCCTTTCAAGCGCTAAATTAGCCGGCCGCCTTTGTCCGCGGGGCGCGACCGAGCGCAAATTGACCGACCAGGCCCTCGACGTGGAATTCGATCCCGGTCATTTTGGCGAACAGGTCGATGTCGGTACTGCCGATCGCACAACCGCCAAGCCCCATATCGGTCGCCATCAGATAGAACGTCTGCATCAATACGCCGGCATCCTTGAGAATGAGCGCATAAGCGATCGAGCTGTACTTCCACGAGATGCGGCCGAAGCGCGCTGCAATCGTGATCACAATCTGTGGCGCTGCGGGCGCACCCATGGCGTACTTGGCACGCGTCAGCAGCGCGTCGAGCGCGCTCGCAGGAACAGCGATACGCACCAGCGCGTGAGCGCCGGCGTCGTAGTGATAGAAGCCGCGAGCAAGCCCCTGGCATTGGCCGATAGCCAGATAGAGTTCAAGCTCGTAGCCCGCACCGGCCGACGGATAGGGCCTTGGCGCGTACGTGACCAATGGACCGCGCGCGCCAGAGAGGTCGAGGTGGGTTCTAACTTTCGATACCACGCGTGCCGCACCGTCGAGAAACCGCGCGAGCTCGGCGATCGTGATTGGTCGCTGATCATCAAAGCTTCGGGTCGAATGCCGTTGCCGCAGGAGTTTTGCGAACGGCGTTATTGTTGGCGGATTGGCCGCCGAAAACACACGCAGATCGACTTTCTTTCCAGGCCAACGAGACCGCATTGCGGGTAGCGGCGATACAACATCGGCATACGGAAACACCCCGCCTAAAGGATTAGCGTGCCGGCCTTGCGTGCTACGGGCGTGGAACAGGAGATCGTGAAAGTCCCAAAGAACCAGGTTGTCATCACCCTCGTCGGGCCGCAGCCCGCTGCCCCCCGCATTGACCTTGAACAGAATTTGGCAATCGACCAACAGGGCGAGAAACTCTTTCCCGGGAAAAGCGGCCCGCTTGCCGAGCTGTTTGATTTTTTGCGGCGTCGAGAGGAGCGCAATTGCGGCCGCAAGTTTCGGGTCGCAAATTTTGAACAGCGCTCCAGCGCGCGGCAATTCCAGCACCATCTCATTGCCGCGACGGCGTAGATACGCAAATCGCGATAGCACCAGGACGTCAGCATCGCTGAGCTGCGTTGTCCGCGGCCAATAATCCGCAACCTGCGGCTCGATGACAACTTGGTCCGCGCCATTTGGCGAGCGACGGAACCGGTACTCCAATAGTCCGTGCCGCGCCAGGCGCCGGACCAGCAAATCAAGCTCCTTGTCGATTTTTGTGCGGCGAAATGCAAAGGCACGAAGTGGTAGACCGCTATGCAACCGCATCGCGCGCTCGGCCACTTGGGCGCTGAACGTTCCCAAACCGACCACATGGCGATCGAATCGCGCGACAATTTTTCCTTGAGCATCCGCTTTCAAGGTCACGTGACTGCCAAGCCAGGCCGCAAGAGCTGGAGGCTTATTCGGTCGCCGCTTGGTTCGACGCGCGCGCAAGCCGTAGACGACTTTCAGGTGCGAGGGTGAAATGGATTGAGCTCGTTTTCCGACAGCGGCCGGTCGCGCCATCCGAGCTTCACCGGAACATCGTAAAGCCGGCCTGGCGCGAAGCGCCGATAAAAATGCCGCAATGCCCGGAACGATCACTCTGACGACCGGCACGTCAATGTCGGGTCTTGTTTGATCGAGTACAAGGAAATCGAGGCCTTTACGCTTGGCGATACCGACGCAGCGGCTCACCTGTTCGCGGGTGTCAAGATGGCCAAATTTCGAGCCGAAGTCCCGCTTGGCTGCCAGTTTGTGCGTTGGCGTCAAAAACGGATGATCCCGCAAGCGTAAAGGCGTGGCGCCGCCAAGGCTCGCCGTGTCGGTCCTGCGACCCCCCAGCAAGCCGATAGACAAGAACTGGCTTAACTCCGTCAGCGCCCGCAACAAGCCGATGCGCATATCGAAATGTGCGCCGGAACCGAACTCGATATTTTCCCGGCCGTTGTCCATCCAGTGCGTGACCGCGACAAAGCTTGGGATCCCGAGATCGCTGCTGATGTCGAGCACCCAAAGCCGACGCCCGTTTTCGGCAAACTGATTTCGCAGATCGCGGATATAGGAATCGTCGAATTGACCGAGGTCCACTTCCGGCCGCTGCAACCGATTGTACCACCAGATTGCGTAGGCATCGCGTTCTACCAGTTCAAGGAAGCCCTGGACGATGGCCTCCTCGAGCGTATTGCCGGCGGCACAGCCGTTGGAATCCGCCAAGATAAGCGGCCGCGCCGCCGATAAAAGAAATACAGCAGGCTGGTCGGAAGGAATTTGAAACGCTCGTCGCGCAAAGACCAAACTGGCGACCATTCGATTTCCGTAGTCCGATCGAACGGGGTTGGAATGTCTGTGTGGTTCGCGCCGGTCGCTGCCTTGGCTCGCCGGTATTGCGCGTCGCTGAACAGCAGGACTTTGTTGGGAGGGATCGCAGCGCCTGGCGGAAACTCGGTGAACCGGCGCATCGCTCTGATCTCGTCGCCCTGAAAAACACCGGAATAACGCTCGATCGCTTCCATCAGCGCGCTGGCTTCGCCCTGCTCGGCAGTGCTGCCCTTGCCAAAGCTGCCGCGGCTCAAACCGGCCCGCAGTTCATCAACTGTCGCGGCTGGCGCAGAAAAATTGTGCGTGGCGTAGTAGTTGGTATTGAGCGGCAAATCGGCTTCGATCCGCTCGAGGCGCGAGACCACGCCGGTTAAGGGACTAACGTGCTTACGGAAACGCTCTGTCGTTGCCCGCGACGAAACGGTCCGATAGCCGCCGCTCGTCATCAACAGTTTGGTGCCAGGTCCAAGCTCGATCGGCGCCGCTGGCCGGCGCGGGTCGCTTAACTGCCTTCGGCCACACGCCCGACATTGCGGGCGGGCCGCTACGTAATGCTTGGAGATGGTCGAGCCCGTGAGATCGAGGCTGACGATGTGATCGCCCAATTCGGTGCGAAAACCGGTCGCGATCGCTTTCGCGATTTCGATGGCCGCTAGATCGATACCGCTCCGTCCAAGCATGTTCCCGGCGAGCGGTGAAACGGCAATGCGGCGCGCCGAAGTACGGTCGAGCAGCGCCTTGACCTCGCGGTTTCGCTTCATGCGCTCGGCGAGACAGGCCCAGCAAGCGCTCTTGCCCGGCGTGAATATCGGTCCAACCAGGGGGAAAATCCCCGCGGGTTGGGCGAGAAGCCAAGGCGTACGATCCGACAAATGCTGCCGATTCAATTTCACCAGGCGGGGATCGAGGTAGTCGTTCACCAGCGTGACCGTGAGGTCAGCCGACTGCTTGAGGACGCGCACGCCCAGCTCGGTCAGCGCGGAGCTAAGTTCAGCAGCACTCCGAGCGTCAATTGATTGAATGCGCACCCGGCAGTTTCGAAGATTGTCCTCGGCGATGTCGGGCGACAGCCCAAGGCTCGCCCAATACGCTGCCGTAACACCGGCGGCGGAGCGCGACGCTCGTACGATGAAACGGCGGTCCAGAAGACGCTGCAGCGCTTCGTGGATTTTGTCGGACGGAAAATCCTGTGCCAGCAGGCTAGCAAGCTGTCGAAACGTTTTGCCGCCTTTGCCAATCGCCGCGACGAGGTCGCAATAGAGCTTACCGTAAAGAAAGAATTTGCGATCCTCGGAATAGAGGCACACGACATCCGACGGCAGCAGATAGACAGTGAAATTCGGCGCGAACTGAGGAGCGTCTTCGTCACTGTCAGGCGTAAAGCTGGTCACCCGATCGCCCGTCATGACAGTCCGACACGCACACCTTTACCGCCAGCAAGTGTCGCAGCGCTGCGGATATCGGTGGTTTCCGAAGCCAGAAAATCTATCTTGAGCGCCACAAATTCGCCAGCCTCGGAAATGCTTAAACGTGGCCGCGCGCTTGCCTATTGGTTTTTTTGATTCGGCGTGCGCTTAGGTGCGTGTGCGTATTTGCGGCCGGGCTTAGTAGCATGATGCACACTTTTTGTATCGCCTTCGCTTCCGAACACTGAACTGTCGTAATAAGTGCCCGTCCAGCAGCCGCCGCATCCTCCGCAGCCGGAACAGCCGCACCCGCCGGCGCCCATTGCCAGCCGCACGCGGCGCCGCGATGTTCCGGCGTGTTCTTTGTCGAACACGTAGAACGTTGCCATGCTGACGTCAGAGATTTCCTCCTCTGCGAGAGTGACCTCGTGCGCAACGGCGGCTGATCGCGTCGGCGCATCGGCGATCGCCGGCGTTATTCCGCCCGCAAGCGACAGCGACAGGCCAGCAGCCCCCAGGACCGGGATCGCTTTCCGGCGGCGTTTTGGTTTTGAGGCTCGCTTGGAGTGCGACATCACAAACTCCCGATCCTGCGTTTCATCCGTTTTATGACCAGCTAAAGATACGCTGGCACGCGCACCAAGAAAACGTCAAAACACTTAGAAGTTACCGTGAAGATTTTTATCGAATTGACAAATGTTCACGAAATCAATTGAGCGACGCGTAGTATTTGATGGCGAAATCGATCCATTCCGGCGCAGACCAATCCGGATGCTCGGCGCGAACTTTTGGCGCCAGCGAGGCGACGATTGCGTCGGCATCCTTGCCGGATTTACGTTCCGCGGCGACGCGCATACTTAAATCGAGCATGTAGTCACGCACCGCGAAGATAATCTCAGGCCCGCCGATATCGCCGTGGCCGGGCACGACGATGGACGGCTTCCAGCTGACGAGTTCGGTGAGGATTTGCGCCCAGCGCACGCCATCGATTTGTGCGTCGTCCGGAGGAAACCACGGGAAGATCGGGAACATGCGTTCCTCGGCGAGGTCGCCGGTGAACAGGATGCGCTCCTGCGGCAGCCACACAACCTGGTCGCCGGCAGTGTGAGCCAGGCCCCAGGTTCGTAGTTCGACGGTGCGGCCGCCGAGATCGATCGAACTTGCAGTGCCTTCGTACACCTCATCCGGCTGGACAAGCTCGGTGCCCTCCAGCGCCGCCGCGATATGCGGGCCGAAGGTTCTGAACATGCCGAGATATCCTTCGCCCTTCGCCTTCAATTCGTCCCGCTGTGACCGGTTGTAGTGGATCTTCGCCGCGCCTTTGAAAACCTGCGCGCCAAAGCCGTGTTCGGGATGAAAATGGGTGAGCGTCAGCACCAGCGGACGCTGGCCGGCTATTCGCTTCGCCGCTTCGAGGACCCTCCTGCCGTTGGCGGGCCCCATGCCGGTGTCGACAACGAGCGCAGTATGGCTGCCGAGAATAATCCCGATGTTCGGCACCAGCGGGACGCGGCGGTCGCAAATGACAAAAACGCCAGTGGCGATCTCCTTAATTGCAGTCGGATCAACCACAGGCGCGGGCGGTGCAGTACTCGAGGTATCGTTCATTTCCATTATCCGACTTCGCCGCGGCGAGCGGCAGCGCAATTGGACATTTTAAGCTTAAAACGTCAAGGTGAGCGGCCGGGAAGGGTGGCTAGATGGAAGCAGCAAGCAATCATTCACCCAGCAGCGATGCGCTCATCGCGCTGCATTTCCAGAACGACATCTGCCATCCGCAAGGGTGCATTCCATTTTCCCTCAATCGCGCGACCGACGACGCTATGCGCTTTCTCGAAGCCAGCCGAAACGCGCTCAACGCCGCGCGCCGCGCCGGCTGGACGATCGCCCATATGCATATCGTGTTTGCACAAGACTATTCCGATCTACTGCGCAATTGCCGCCTGTTCCTGAAAACCGAAACCTTGGGCGCGCTCAAGCGCGGCTCGTGGGGAGCGGCGGCTTACGAGGGTTTCGAACCCGCCGACGGCGAGATCTTCGTCACCGGCAACGCCAACAGCGCGTTCCGGCGCACCGATCTTGAAGCGCAGTTGCGCGAGCGTGGTGTCGAGCGGGTGAACATCATGGGACTGGCGACCCAGTTCTCCGTCGAGCACACGGTGCGCGATGCCGCCGACATGGGTTATCGCGTCAGGATTTTCGCGGATTGCTGTGCTTCCGGCGATATCGAGGCCCATCACGCCTCGCTGCGGACGCTGACGCTGTTGGCCGATGTCGTGGGCAGCGATAGCGTGTTCGAGAAGACGAGCGCGAGGGCGGGATGATGTTCAAGCATGGGTTATTGCGTGGCCGGCGCATTCTGGTGACCGGTGGCGGAACTGGGCTCGGCAAGGGCATGGCCGAAAAATTTCTTGAGCTCGGCGCGGAGATTTTTATCTGCGGGCGAAGAAAATCCGTCTGCGCGGCGACCGCCGCTGAACTCACCGCCAAACATGGCGGCAAAGTCGGCGTTTACGGCGTTGACATCCGCGACGCTGCCGCGGTCGACGCGATGGTGGCCGACATCTTCGCGTCGGGTCCGCTCACCGATCTTATCAACAATGCCGCAGGAAACTTCATCTCGCGGACTGAGGATTTGAGCCCGCGCGGCTTTGATGCGGTCGCCAATATCGTCATGCACGGCACCTTCTACGTCACCCACGCCGTGGGGCGCCGCTGGATTGCCGGCGGGCACCGGGGCAACGTGGTCTCCATCGTGGTCACCTGGGTCTATAACGGCAGCCCCTACGTGGTGCCGTCAGCGATGAGCAAGTCGGCAATCAACACCATGACCATGTCGCTTGCGACCGAGTGGGCCAAACATGGCATCAAACTCAATGCCATCGCGCCGGGCGTCATTCCGACCGAAGGCGCCAGCAAGCGGCTCAGCCCCGGCGAGGGGCCGAGCGATCGCACGCAGCGCGCCAATCCCATGGGCCGGGTTGGTACGATGGCGGAGCTGCAAAATCTTGCGACGTTTCTCATCGCCGACGGTTGCGAATGGCTGACCGGCGAAACCATCACGCTCGACGGCGGTCAAAGCCACGCCACCGGCTCCAATTTCTACGAACTGCGCGACTGGTCCGACGCGCAATGGCAAGCCGCGCGCGAGGCGATCAAGGCGCAGAACGAAAAGGACCGGGCGCAGCGTTCGGCGTAGTCGTTCTCAGCCGCGCGCCCGCTCCGGAATCAAAGCGAAAACGCGGAGCGGACTGCCGCTGCCTTCGAGGATTTTCAGGGGCGCCGCGACAACCAGCGCGCCGGTCGGCGGCAACAGATCGAGGTTGCATAGGCACTGCAGCCCGTATTTGCCGGCGCCGTGCATATAGTAGTGACACGGGTAGGGCGGCGTAAAATGCGCGGCCTGACCGGCGTCGGTGCCTATGGTCTCGGTGCCGAAGCCCAGCACGTCACGCTCGTTCACCAGAAAACGCACGCAATCAGGATCGGGCCCCGGCGTGTGCTGGCCGGTGTCGTCGAGATTTTGATAGGCGACGGGGTCGCTGCGCTTCGACCAGTCGGTGCGCATCAGTACCCATGAGCCGCCGGGTATGCGGCCATGCCGTTTCTCCCAAGCCGCAAGGTCGCGGACCGTGAGGACGAAATCGGCATCGGCCCTTGCCGCGGCGCTGCAGTCGATCACACAGGCCGGCGCGATGAAGTGTTCGATCGGCAGCGTATCGAGCGAGTTGTTCGGCAGGTCGCGGCCGGAAATCCAATAAATCGGCGCGTCGAAGTGCGTGCCGGTGTGTTCGCCGAAGCTCAGATTGTTCCAGTACCAGCCCGGCCCGCTTTCGTCGTAGCACGAAATCGGGTCCATGCGGAACGGCCGGGACTGACCCATTTCCGGCGGCAGTACGATCGGCGGGAAGTCGGGCGACAAAGTCTGCGTCAGGTCCACGAGACGCGCACCGCCCGAAGCGACAAGCCCACTCATGTGGGCATGCAAATTGTTTGTAACTTTGGGCGCTGCCTTTTTGACCGACGTCGTCTTTCCCGGCTTCCGCGCCGGTACTTTCCTTCTGCGCCGCGTTTTCATCGTCCGCCTTCGCCGAGTTCGCGCTCGAGCGCTTTCGGGTCGTCCAGATGACGTGCCAGCCAATCCTGCGCCACGTCTCCGGGATACACGTCTTCGACCGAACCCTTCAGCGCTGCGATCATTGCTGCCGCCAAGGCGTTTGGCGAAAGCTTCGGCGGTAATTCGAGCTGATCCCATTCGTCGTCGATCGGGCCTGGAAATATGTTGATGACGCGAACGCCGGCCTGCAGCAAGTCTGCCCGCAGCGCCTGTGATAGCGAATAAGCTGCCGCCTTCGATGCCGAGTATGTGCCGTGCGCCGGATAGTTGGCGAGCGCGAAAATCGAAAGCACGTTGACCCAGGCGATTGAGTTCGTTGGACCGTCCGCGGCGCGCGCTTTGAGTGCCGGGGCAAACTCCTGGGCGAGCCGCAGCAGGCCGAAATAGTTCACATCCATTTCGAGTTGCGCGGTTTCGACGCCGCGGCGGGCGCCAAAGTCGAACGTCCGATGAACCTCTGCCGTGTTGATCAGGATATCAACCTTGCCGCCGATCTCGCCGGCCAGTTCGCGCACCGAGCGGCCGTCGGTCACGTCGAGCGGAACGATTGTCGCCTGCGGCAACTCGCGCAACGCCTCGAAGCCGGCGACCTTCTTCCAAGGTTCGGCTTGGCCGATCCAGATCAAATCCGCCCCGGCCGCCGCCAGCGCACGTACCGTCGCCTGGCCGACTGCAGACTTGCCGTCAGTGACCAGAATTTTGCGCAGGCGCGGATCGCAGGTCATTTCGCGCAATTTTGGATCATCAGACAAAACCGGCCTCCTGTTCTCGGGCATTGCGATAAGCGCGGCCTGCCCGGCGCGGTCGAGGGACGTCTCGATGCGCACGCGGCACGGCGCAGCATCCACCGTCTCGTGCACATAGGCGACCACATTGACGCCGCCGTCGAGCCGAACCATGCCGATGCGCCAAGGACTTCGTTCGCGAAAGAACAATTCCTGCGGAATGTGCAGCACAGTGTCGGTCAGCAGTTCGCCCCGGCCATCGTGAGGGCGCCACACCAGCCGGTGCGAGAGGCAAGTACGGCAGACTTCCCGCGGCGGATACTGCACCGCGCCGCAGTCCTTGCAGACTTGCAGTTCGAGGCGGCCGCGCGCCGCGGCGGCGGTAAGTCCCAGCGCGACGCGGCTGCGTACTGCCGGCGGCAGCGTCGGTTGTCGCGTCCGCGCGATCGGGTTTTTTCTTTTCGGCCGTTTGAGGGGCTCGGACACCATTTCTTCCCGCAACCTTTGTCGTCAAGCCGCAGCAAGAACGACCGCGCCGCTACAGATTCCGCGATCGTAATTGATCATGCCGAAACCCGATACGAGTCCATGCCGGGCGTTGGCGACGCGGGCGCCGAGCGGTTGACTGGTTAGCTGGCGAATGGCTTCGACGAGACCGAGCGAACCGCCGGCGGCACCAGCCTGACCGGCCGACAATTGACCGCCTGAGGTGTTGAACGGAAACGTTCCCTCGGCCTCAAAGCTGTTGGCACGGATGAAATCCGGCCCTTCTCCCTTGGCGCAGAAACCAAGATCCTCAAGTTGCAGCACGTTGATCACCGGGTAATCGTCATAGGTTTCCAGAAAGTCGATATCGTCGGGGCCGATGCCGGCCTGAGCGTACAGTTCATCACGGTCGAGCGCCCAGCCGCCGCGATACTGGACCGGATCGTCGGGAAAGGCGTTGTGCCGCTCGATCGCGGCGAGAAGGCGCACAAACGGCAAACCCAACTTCTCGGCCGTCTGGCGCCGCATGACCAAAAAGCCTTCTGCGCCGGCGCATGGCATCACGCAGTCGAATAGCCGCAAGGGATCGGCGATCAGTCGCGCATTGAGATATTGATCGAGCGTTAGCGGCTGCTTGAACAGCGCCAGCGGGTTTTGCAGCGCGTTGTTGCGCTGCGCGACGCAAAGCTTGCCGAAATCCTCACGCTTCGCCCCGTAAGTGCGCATGTAATACGATGTGAGAAACGCAAAGCTCGTGTTGGGGCCGCCTGAGCCATACGGATAGACGGCATCCTGGGCAAACTGGCTGAACGAAGCGGTATTGCGGCGGAAGCTGTCGGTGTGATTGGTATCGCCGGCAATGCAGGCGATAATCTCGGCGTCGCCGCTCTGCACCGCCCGCGCCGCGCGGCGGATCGAGACGATGCCGGACGCGCCGCCCATCGGCACATGGTCGAGCCAACGTAACGTCAGCCCGAGATGTTGCGTCAGGCCGACCGCGGTGTCGGGGGCGAGCGTGAAACTCGCCACCGCCAGACCGTCGATGTGCGATTTCTGAATTTTTGCACCGGCGATCAGCTCCGCCATGGCGCGGCCGAGAAACCAGTGCGCGCTCCGGATCGAATAGCGGACATAAGGAATCGTTACCGGAACAGCGAGCACGACATCGTCGTAACCCGTTCGCGCCATCAGCTCGATCCGCCAAGGTAGGTGGCGACCACGCGCGGGTCATCCGCGAGTTCGGCGGCAGGACCTTGATATGTGACCTGGCCGGTTTCCAGTACATAGCCGTAATTGGCGGTCTCCAGCGCGGCGCGCGCGTTCTGCTCGACCAGCAAGATCGACACGCCGACCTCCCGCAGCGAAGCAACAATGCGGAAAATCTCGCGAACGATGAGCGGCGCCAGCCCCAGGCTCGGCTCGTCGAGCATCAGGAGCCGCGGCCGCGCCATCAAGGCCCGGCCGAGCGCCAGCATCTGCCGCTCGCCGCCCGAAAGCGTCTGCGCCTTCTGGCGCCGGCGCTCGGCCAAGCGCGGAAAGCGGTCATAGACCTGCTGGAGGCTTTGCTTGACTTCGGTCCCGTTGCGGCGCCGTACATAGGCGCCAAGCAAAAGATTGTCGGCGACCGCCATGTCGCCGAACAATTCGCGGCGCTCCGGCACCAGGCAGAAACCGCGCTCGACGCGCTCCTCGACGTCGAGGTGCGACAAATCGATCCCATCATAGGTCACTGTACCGCGCGAGCGCAGCAGCCCGGCGGCGGCGGCGAGCAGTGTGGTCTTGCCGGCTCCGTTCGGGCCGATGACGGTGACGATCTGGCCCGACTGCATTGTCAGCGCAACGCCGCGGACGGCTTCGACCTTGCCGTAGGCGACATGCAGATCCTTGATTTCGAGAAGCGCGCTCATGCCACGCTGCCGAGATAGGCTTCCTGGACGCGCGGATCGGTGCGGACGGCAGCCGGCGTTCCCTCAACGAGCTTGGAGCCAAAATCCATTACTACAATCCGGTCGACCAGACCCATGACGAAGTCCACGTCGTGTTCGACCAGAAGAACGGTGACGCCTTCCTGACGCAAGGCCCGCAGCAGCTTGGCGAGCGCGAGCTTTTCCGGACGACTCAAACCGGCGGCTGGCTCGTCAAGGATGATGAGGGCGGGATCGGCGGCAAGCGCGCGAGCCACTTCGAGAATGCGCTGGCGGCCAAGCGGCAGATTGCCGGCGAGGTCATAAGGATCGGTGCCGAGCCCGACGCGTTCAAGCTGCCGCAACGCCTCGAAACGCGCCCGCGCTTCCTCGCCGCGGTCAAGCCGCAGCGCACCGCCGAGAAAGCCGGTGCGGGTGCGCAGGTAGGAGCCGAGAAGGACGTTGTCGAGCAGCGACATGCTGGAGCGTAACTTGACGTGCTGAAAGGTCCGCGCGACGCCTGCCTTGGCAATGCGCCGCTGACTGGAGCGGGTGATATCCTGTCCCAGGAACGAGACCGTTCCGCCGTCGCTCGCCAGCACGCCGGTGATGAGGTTGAATAGGGTGCTCTTGCCGGCGCCGTTGGGTCCGATAAGGCCGACGATCTCGCCGGCCGCAACCTCAAACCCAACTTGATTGACGGCCTCAAGGCCGCCGAAGCGTTTCACCAGACGATCGACAGCCAAGAGCAGTGTTCCAGGCTTCGGCATGTCCCGCTGCGGCAAAGACTCAGCGGCGTTAACCGGCGGCGGCGAGCGACGAGGCAGGTACTTCAGAGCAAACGGCATCACGCCGCCGCGGGCGAATTGCAGCGCCAGCACATAAATGATCGCAAAGACGATGGCCTGCAGTTGCTCGCCGTTTTGCGAGAAGTGCGGCAGAACGTCTTGCAGCATGTTGGTGAGCAACGTGAGCAACGCGGAGCCGACCAGCGCGCCAAGGATTTGTCCCGATCCCCCGAGGATCGCCATGAACAAATACTCAATGCCCATGCGCACATCGAAGGGTGCTGGACTGACAAAACGGCTCATGTGAGCGTAGAGCCAGCCCGAAATCGCCGCCAACAACGCCGCGATCACGAAAGTTGTGAGTCGGATGCGAAAAACGCTGATGCCGAGGCTTTCGACCATGACGGCGCCGCCACGCAAGCTACGAATAGCGCGTCCCTCGCGCGAATCCAAAAGATTCGCAACGATCAGCATCGCCAGCGCAACCAGGATCCAGATCAGGTAATAGATGGCGGCATTCGGTTCGAGCGAGATCGGCCCAATCGTGATTGGCGGCACGTCGCTCATGCCGTTGTGACCGCCGAGCGCGTCGATATTGCCGAACAGATAGTAAAGCGACAGGCCCCAGGCGATGGTGCCGAGCGGCAGAAAATGCCCGCCGAGCCGTAGCGTGACCGCGCCGAGAATCGCAGCGACGGCGCCGGTCACCGCAAGCGCGAACAAAAGCCCGAGCCAGGGCGAGGCGCCATGCGCCGCCGTCAGCCATGCCGTAGCGTAGGCGCCGATGCCGACGAAGGCCGCCTGCCCAAACGAGGTCATTCCGCCGACGCCGGTCAACAGCACGATGCCCAGCACCACAAGGGCATAGATGCCGATGTAATTGAGCAGCGTGATCGTGAACTCCGCAGCCCACAACGGAGCGGCTGCCAGGACCGCGATCAGAACGGCCGCCAGCAAATAGCCGGTCCGGCGGCTCACCGCTGGACCTCTTCGTCTTCCTCATCGACGTGGGTCAGCGAGAGCGAACGCCAAAGCAGAACGGGAATTAGCAGTCCAAACACGATCACTTCTTTGAGCGCGCTGCTCCAGAACGAGGCGAAGCTTTCGAGAACGCCGACGAGCAGCGCCCCGATCGCCGTTCCAGGATAGCTCAGGAGGCCGCCGATGATCGCGCCGACAAAGGCCTTCAGGCCGATGATGAAACCGGAATCGTAATAGAGCGTCGTCACCGGGCTGATCAGAATTCCGGAAATGGCGGCCAGCAGCGACGCCAACAAGAATGCCAGCGTCGCCGTTCCGGCGGGGCGGATGCCAACGATGCGCGCGCCGATGCGGTTGATTGAGGTCGCGCGCAAAGCCTTGCCGGATAGGGTGTGCTGGAAAAATAAAAACAACAGCAAGCTAAACACAACCGCACTCCCCAGCATCAGGAGGGTTTGCGACGTGACGATCACGGTGCCGAACCGGAAAATCTCGCTGGTCAGCGGTTTGGTGCGAAACCCTTCGGCGCCGAAGAACAAAAGTCCCAGGCCCGAGAGCCCGAAGGTCAGCGCGACCGAAACGATCAGCAGCAGTAGCACCGAAGCATCGGCAAGCGGCCGCAGGGCGATCCGCTCGATCAGCGGGCCGATCGGAACAACGAGCGCGATGGCAAGCGGAATTTGCAGGAAGGAGGGTAGCGCCGTTCCTGCGGTGAGCCAGGCGATCGCTGCCGGAATGAGCGGCAGCACGCCATAACCGAGGACGCCGCGAACGATGCGCCGCGGTTGCCCGTGCCGTAAATGGTGAACCACTTCTACCAGACAGGCGAGCAGAGCCAGCGTTGCGATGAGATAAATCGTCCCCGGCGTGCGGCCGAGCTGCATCGCGGCGAGCGTCAGCGCCGAGAACGCGACAATGTCGCCGAATGGCACGAACACCACGCGCGTGACCGAGAAAATGAGGACCAGACCGAGCCCGACGAGGACGTAGATCGACCCTGTGGCGATGCCATCAATGCCGAGAATGAGGGCGATATCAGGTGTCATGCGTCGCGCCGCAAAGGCGGCGAGCCTCGCTGGTTGAGCGACAACAAAGCCATTGCGAGCCAATTGTTTCAAGCTTAAAAAGTCTGTCAGCAGAACTCATGAACAAAGCACGGTGGTGATCGGCAATAGCCGACAGCCGGGAGGTCCTTATGAACAGTTTCCTGCGTCTTCTTGGCGCTCTGGCGTTCGCCACGGCGGTCGCGGTCCCGGCTCAGGCCGCCGATATCAACGTCGGCCTTATCACCTCGATGACCGGTCCGGGGGCTTCGATCGGCATTCCTTACGCCAAAGGCACCGCGGCGGGCGTCGCCTATAAGGACGAGGTCGACGGCATCAAGCTGAAAGTGATCCAGCTCGACGACACCACAGATCCTTCCGTCGCTACCCGCGACGCCCGCAAGCTCATCGAACAGGACAAAATCGATGTGCTACTCGGTTCTGGCAGCACGCCAGCCTCCATAGCGATTACCGGCGTCTGCCACGAACTAAAAGTTCCGTGCATCACGCTTTCGCCGGTGAACATGCCCGGCGAGCCCGGCTCGTGGATGATCTCAATGCCGCAGCCACCCTATCTCATGGTTTCCGTTGTGGTCGATTACATGAAAGCGGCCGGCGTCAAGACCGTGGGCTATATTGGTTATAATGACGGTTGGGGCGATCTTGTCTGGGGCGGTCTGGAAAAATCCGCCGCACCTGACGGGATCAAAATCCTGACCAATGAGCGCTATGCTCGCGCCGATACTTCAGTGACGGCCCAAGCGCTGCACATCGTCTCAGCTGCACCGGATGCGGTAATGACCGGCGGATCGGGAACGCCGGGCGCGCTCCCGTTCATTGCGCTTCGGGAACGCGGCTATACCAAGGAAATCTACGGCACGCCGGCAATCATCAATCCGGATTTCATCCGCGTCGGCGGAGCGGCCGTCGAGGGCGTTATCGCATCCACTGGACCGGTCGTGGTGGCGGATCAACTGCCTGAACTCGTATCCGACCAAAAAGATCGCGCTGGAATATCAGGCGGCCTACCAGAAAGCCAACAACGAGCCGGCGCGCGGCGCGTTCGGCCCGTACGCGTTCGACGGCTGGCTGGTGCTGCTGGATTCCGCCAAGCGGGCGCTGGCCACCGGCGCCAAGCCGGGGACGCCCGAATTCCGCACCGCCTTGCGCGACGCCATGGTCACCGCCAAGGACGTCGTCGGCACCCACGGTGTCTACAACTTCAAACCGGGCGTGAGCTTCGGCGTCGACAAGCGCGCACTGGTGCTGGTGAAGCTGGTCGACGGCAAATGGAAGCTGGTGCAGTAACGTTATAAGCCCTTCGGGTTGGTCAAAAACTCCTCGATAATCTCCGGTGGAGCTTTGACGTAATCCGACACGCGGCTGACGCCGAGGCCGGTCAAGCGTTTTAGCTTGACCGCGAGTTCCGCCATCTTGACCGCGATCGGGATGCCGTTGATCACCGGCGCATCGTCGACCGCGTGCGCCTTGATCGCGGCAAACAACAGCATCGGAATGCCGCCGCCCGGTATCAGCACGTCGCAGCCGGCCGCGACCAAAGGACGCGCCTGTTCGGCGAACAGCTCGACGACATCGGCGGCAAGCGCTTCGGATTCGTAGGCCTGCAAGATCTGTCCCGGCTCAAAGGTCATCGCGTGGACACCGGTGACGCGCCGCTCCAGCCCGTATTTGCCGATCTGGTGGTGAAACCAGGTGATGTAGCGCGGATTGATGGTGACGATGCCGGTCCGTTGGCCGAGCTGGCAGGCGTAAAGCATCGAGGCTTCGCCAAGCGCCACCACGGGGATATCGACCACCGAGCGGGCTTCATAAAGTCCGGCGTCCTGGAAGTGTCCGACAACGAAAGCGTCATAGCCCTCGCGCTCCGCCTTCACGGCGTTGCAGATCACTTCCCTTGCGCAGCGGAATTCGACGATCGGATGGGCGTAATTGTCGTGCGGCGTGATGCCCCTGATGTCGATTGTCGTGCTCGGATCGGCGATGGCCGCGAGATGGGACCGCAGCCGATCCCAATAGAGCTTGCCGTGCTCTTCGTCGACAAAGCTCTGATACCAGATGCGGATCGGATCCATCGGTTTTCCCTGAGTGGTTTTGCTAGAGGCTGATGCTGGCGATGCTGGCACCGCCGCAGACATACAGCACTTGGCCGGTGATGAAGGAGTTTTCCGGATCGGCAAAGAACATGACTGCGCGCGTGACATCGTCGCTGCGGCCCAAGCGACCCACCGGAATTGTTTTGGCGACCGCCGCTTCACGCTCGCTGCCCGCCGGGATCACCTCACGGAACATCTCGGTGTCCTGGATCGGGCCCGGGGCTACGACGTTCACGGTGATGCCGAAAGGCGCAAGCTCCAATGCCCAAGTGCGCGCCATGCCGATCATGCCCGCTTTGGTCGCCGAATAGACGGTGCGCGTTTGCAGGCCGAGCGCCGCCCGCGAAGACATCAGTACAATGCGCCCGAACTTCCTCTCCCGCATGCCCGGCAGCACCGCCTGCACAATGAGAATCACCGCTCCGACGTGAAGCTGTGCAAGATCGTGCAAATCCTCCTGGCGCACGTCGGGGAGGAGATTGGGCCGGATCACTCCGGCATTATGGATCACAGTGCCGACGGCGTATTGTTTGGCGACGCTTTCGGCGGCCTGTTTGGTCGCAGCGGCATCGGTAAGATCGACCTCGACCGCGTGCAGCGCCGGGTGCGACCAATCCGGCGGACGCCGTGCCAGCGATACGACCTCGTAGCCGGCGTCAAGCATGCGCCGGCAAATCGTTGCGCCAATACCGGCGCTACCGCCGGTGACGATGGCGATCTGGCGTTCGCTCATCCCGTGGCTCACATGAAAAGCTGAATGCTGCGCAAGGCGGCGTCGCAATTAACCAGATCGACGCGCTTTAGTTTGATCCTCAGCTTGCCGTCGATCATCGCCAGCGTGTGCGTCGCCCACGCGGCGTAGAGATCCTGCTCGTCGAGCCGGGTTTCGACGTAGTGCATCGGCGTCCAGGTAACGTATTCATTGGCGGCTTCATCGCGCTTGTCGATCTGCGGCACCTGCAACATATGATGGCAGCGGCTCTTCGGCTTTTGCGAAAACGTCCGGTTGCCCTTGAGCCGCTCAATGCGGATGCGAAGCAGTAGCTTGTCCTCATACATCAGCGAAGTGGCAAGGCGTGGATCGGTTTGACCCCATTCCAGCGGCATCCAGTAATAGCCGTCGTCGGCGAACAGATCGAGCCATTCCTCGAACCGGTGCTGGTCGATCAGACGGGCCTCGTGCACGACAAAGCCGATCAGGTCCTGGTCGGTCGGCGCGTTCATCGCGTTCGCGAAAGCTACATCGACATCGTCATGAACTTCGACCAGGCGCGGAACTGATTGCGCATCTGCCATTCCGACGTGCCGTTAATGACCGCAGTCTCCTGCTCGACTTCGGCGGGGTCGTAAAGCCGCTGAATGTTGACCCAAGGATTGGCGTCGACGTGAAGTCCTTCCTGAGCGCGCTCGTACATTTCAAGGTCATCGTGGCCGACAATCGACGTCGGAGCGTTGATCAGCCGGCTGTAAGTGAGCGTGCGTTCGAGCAGCTGGTCCGGCGCATCGACCAGACGGAAGGTCCAGGACTCGGCCAGCGTCCGGTCCGGAGCGATCGGCTTGAATAAGCGGATCGCCTGGATTGGGCCCTTGACGGTGAAATTCGGGAAATAAGATGTGTTGTGGCGATTCTCGTCGAGGATCGCCTTGGCGCGTTGTTCGCCGTAGGCGGCAAGCATCTTTTCGAAGTAACCCGGGATTGCCGAATAATCCGAATGAATCGAGTGGTGCACGCCGGTATGCCCGTGACCGTTACGCCATACGCGAATGCCCATTTTCTCAAAAAACTCATAGGGCGACATGAACGGCGCGTAGATTTCGACCGCCGGGGGCTTCTTGTTGCTGCCCGGGAACATTTTCTTCCATACCTCGACGGCAGTACCTGCCGACAATTCATGCGCCACCATCGGGTGGCAGGTGTCGGTCAGGTTCTCGACCAGCATTTTCCAGTTGCAATTGTGCATGTAACGCAGCACGCCGCCGGCGACTTCCAGCCGGCCGGCGGGCGAACGGTCCACCATGTTGTCGATGGTTGAGAGGCTTTCGCCGAAGTATTCCTCGAAGTCCTCGCCGGCATCGTTCATTTTGGCGAACACGAAGCCGCGATAATTCTTCACATGCTTGACGGGTGCGATGCCCTTGATTGCGTGGCTCTCTTCCAGGCCGGTGTGTTCGTAGCCCTTGCGCAGCGGGATCGCGAGCAGCGAGCCGTCAGTCTTGAACGACCAGGCGTGATACGGGCAGCGGAAGAACTTCCCGGCATTGCCGCAGGTGTCGATGGTGATGCGGGTGCCCTTGTGCGGGCAGCGGTTGTAGAGGACGCGCACCAGCCCGTCGGTGTGCCGCACCATCATCACTGGCTGTTTGCCGATGGTCGTGCCGTAATAGTCGCCGGAATTGGGCACCTGGCTGTCGTGGCCGACATAGACCCAGGTGTTGGCGAACAGGTGCTCCATCTCCAGGTCGAAAATCTCCTGGTCGATGTAGACGTCCCGGTGCACTTCGGTCTCGTGCACCAGGCCATGAACCGCGGCTACGTCGCCGTCGTATTTGCTCATGCGCGGTCTCCTATTTCCATTCGCTAGAGATCGAGAACCAGACGCGCCGTCTTGGCTCGCGACACGCAAATCTGCATCACCTTGTTTTCGGCACGTTCGCTTTCGCTAAGTATGTGGTCTCGGTGATCGGGAATGCCTTCCAGGACGGCGACCTGGCAGATACCGCACTCGCCGCGCTGGCAATCGTACATCGGATCGATCGCTTCCTCTATCAGCACCTGCAAGATGCTCTTGTCCGGCGGCACAATGAAGGTCAGGCCGGAGCGCTTGAGCACGACCTCAATCGCGGTATCTTCGGCCATCGTCGCCTCGTTTATGAATAACCATCGGATCAGCTGCCCGCGATACTTTAAGCCTAAAATAACGTCACGGCCGGCTTTGTGCTAATGCAATTTGCAGCTTTTTCGTCGCAATTCGCGACCTAGAGGAGAGTAGCGGCCGATGTCAGGGGCTAAGCTTCCCGAGCTGTTTCCACCACTTGAGCGCACTTTGCCAAAGATGCTGGCGCGTCAGGCCGAGCGCTATGGGGAGCGCCGCCTGATCGTTATTGGCGGCAAGATTCTGACCCACGCTGGGACTTTCGCGGCAGCCGCAGGTTACGCCGGCGCACTCGCGGCAGCGGGCGTGAAGCCCGGCGACCGGGTCGCCATCATGTGCGGAAACCGGGCGGAACTGCTGCTCACCATTCTTGGTTGCGGTTGGCTGGGAGCGGTCGCCGTGCCGATTAATACCGCCTCGCGCGGGGCGCAGCTCGAGCACATTCTGTGGAATTGCGGCGCGCGGCTTATGGTCATCGAGCACGGGTTAGCCTCCGTGCTCGCGCCGCTGGCGCGCGAGCGGATCGCGCTTAAAGCGTTGTGGATTATCGGCGACGGGCAGGGGCCGGACCTGCCGCATCTGTTGCCACATCTAAAGTCAAGTCCGTTCCCGGAACCCGCGGCCGGTATTCCGCCCCATCCGGTCGAGCCGAGCGACACCTTTGCCATTCTTTACACCTCCGGCACCACCGGGCTGTCGAAAGGCGTCTGCTGCCCGCACGCCCAGTATTTCTGGTGGGCGTTCTATACCGGCGAACTTCTCGGCGTTGGCGCGACCGACGTGCTGATGACGACGCTGCCGATGTTCCATACCAACGCGCTCAACAGTTTCTTTCAGGCACTGTTGAACGGCGCCACGCTCGTGGTCGAGCCGCGGTTCTCGGCGTCGGGCTTTATCCGCGGGCTGGCGGAGCAACAGGCGACCGTCACCTTCGTGCTCGGCGCCATGGTGCCGATCCTGTTGGCGCAGGAGCCGAGCAGCGCTGATCGTGCGCACCGGGTCCGTGTGGCGTTGTCACCCGCCGTGCCCGCGCATTTTCATCGGCAGTTCACCGAGCGCTTTGGCATCGGGCTGATCGACGGCTATGGCTCGACGGAAACCAACTGCATTGTGGGCTCCTCACTCGCCGAGCAGCGCCCCGGCACCATGGGTCGCCTGCTGGCGGGTTTTACCGCGCGCGTCGTCGATGCCTATGACAACGAGGTCCCCGATGGCGAGGCGGGCGAACTGATGCTGCGCGCCGATGAGCCGTTTGCCTTTGCCACCGGCTATTTCGGCATGCCGGAAAAGACGGTCGAGGCCTGGCGCAATCTGTGGTTTCACACCGGCGATCGGGTCGTGCGCGAGAGCGACGGCTATTACCGGTTTATGGATCGGATGAAGGACGCCATTCGCCGCCGCGGCGAGAACATTTCCTCCTATGAAGTCGAACAGGTGATCGTCAGTCACCCGGAGGTCGAAAACGCCGCCGTCTTTCCGGTGCGTTCGGAACTTGCCGAGGACGAGGTAATGGCCGCCGTCGTGCTGCGCGTCGGAGCGCAACTCGGTCCCGCCGCGCTGCTCGACTTCTGTCAGCCGCGCATGCCCTACTTTGCGGTGCCGCGTTTCCTGGAATTCGTCGAGGCGCTCCCTGTGACCGAAAACGGCAAGGTGACCAAATATAAGTTGCGGGAGCGCGGCGTGACGGCGGCGACCTGGGACCGGGAAAAAGCCGGCTACAAAGTCGCCCGAACTGCCCCGTAACGCGAACAAGCAATGCTATGATGCAACTGCCGCTGCAAGGATAGCTCCCGCATGACCGTCGCCGCTGCCATCGAAGCGCCCCAAACTCTGATCGTGTGGCGGTATCTCTGGTGGGCATTAGTTGCAATCGCCGTCATGATCGCGGCGATCGTGGCCAGCAATTTCTGGCTCCTGGATTTCATCCACGTGTTCACTGGACTGCTGTGGACCGGGATCGATCTGTTTATGGGGTTTGTGCTCGGCCCGATCCTGCGCCGCATGGATCTCACCGTCCGCCGGGAAGTTGTGCGTCGGCTGGTGCCGCGGACCCTGTTCCTGATGCCGGCAATGGCGATCATCGCCGGCACCACCGGCTGGTTTCTCGCCGTCAAGCTCGGCTATACCGCCTTGCCCTGGCCGGATTACGGTTGGGTCGCGGCAGCGCTGGTGCTGGTCACGTTGATGACAATCCAGGGGCTTGGCTTTCTCGCACCGGTCAACGTATTCGTCTGCCTCGAATTGCAGAAGTTCAATCCAGACATGAAAAAGATCAGCATCTGGATGCAGCGCTATTTCTATGCCGTCGCCCTGCAGGGCATGATGCAGATTGCGATCATCGTCGTCATGACGCGCTTTCGCACCGGCGTTTGATGTGATTTGCGCGGAAGTGACCGATGTTTCGGCGCCTGCTTAGCACCGCCTGGAGGGACGGGCCTCGCGGCCCGTCCCGCCTTGGCGTTCCGCCAACGGGGGCGACTTGTTGCCAGCGGACGCTCGCCACTGGTGCAGCCGCCAGCACCCTATTGGCAACTGCCATTAATCACAGTGGCGCTAAATGCCGCCGCGCTAATTTAGCCACCGTTTGGCGTGCCGCGCTAGCGGCGCAGGCAATGCCGGGTCTGGCCACGCCACTCTATCTCTTTAATCCCGCTAGAGAACCAATCGTCAAAGCCGCGAGCCAGCATCCTTCAATTCGTCGCCGATCGTGCTGGCCGCGGCGATCTACCTTGCTATGTTGTGGCCCATCGTGCGGCTGATCAGCCGGCTGGAGCGGCGGATCGCTGCATGAATTGCGGGAGAAGGGCGTGAGCCGGGTGCTTCGGATTGGCGGCGCGCAGATGGGGCCGATCCATAAAGCCGACAGCCGCCAGGCGGCGGTTGGGCGGATGCTCGATCTGCTTCAGCAGGCGAAAGCCCAACGGTGCGATCTCGTGGTCTATCCGGAACTTGCGCTCACCACTTTCTTCCCGCGCTGGTACATGACCGATCAAACCGAGGTCGACGCCTGGTTCGAGCGCCAGATGCCCAATGCCGCGACGCGCCCGCTGTTTGAGAAGGCGGCTGCATACCGCATCGGGTTGTCGTTCGGCTACGCCGAGCTTGCGCCTGACGGTCATCACTTCAACACCTCGATCCTGGTCGATCGCGAGGGCAAGATCGTCGGCAAATACCGCAAGGTGCATCTGCCGGGCCATGCCGAGTTCGATCCGCAGCGCGCCTTCCAGCACCTGGAGAAGCGCTATTTCGAACCAGGCGATCTCGGCTTCCCGGTGTGGCGCACCATGGGCGGCATTATCGGTATGTGTATCTGCAACGACCGGCGTTGGCCGGAGACTTACCGGGTGATGGGTCTGCAGGGCGTCGAATTGATCGTGCTTGGTTACAACACGCCGTCGGTCAACTCGCAGAGATCGGGTGAGGGGCCGGAAAAGCGTCTGTTCCACAACCGCCTGACACTGCAGGCAGGTGCGTATCAGAATTCCACCTGGGTGGTCGCAATTGCCAAAGCCGGCGCCGAGGACGGCTTCCATATGATTGCCGGCAGCATGATTGTGAACCCTGACGGTGAAATCGTTGCCGAGGCAAAGACGGAGGATGATGAATTGATTGTCGCGGACTGCGATCTCGATGCGACCATATTCGGCAAGGAAACCATCTTCGATTTCAAACGCCACCGCCGCATCGAACATTACGGGCGCATCACCAGCCAGACCGGCGTCATCCCGCCGCCGGAGCTCTAAGATGGCCACACCATTCGAAGCCGATTTTGCCACGCTGCCGGCGCAGGATCGCTACAAACTCCTGTGTTCCCTAGTCGTGCCGCGCCCGATTGCGCTTGTCACCACCGTGGGCCCCGGAGGGGTGGTCAACGCTGCGCCATTCTCGTTCTTCAATGTGTTCGCCGAGGACCCGGCCCTGGTCGTCTTGGGGTTGCAAGCGCGCCCGGACGGATCGCTGAAAGATACCGCCGCGCATATCCGCGATACCGGTGCGTTTGTCGTGAACCTGGTCGACGAAGCGCTGGCCGAGCGCATGAACATTTGCGCGGTGGATTTTCCGGCCGACACCAGCGAGCTTGACGCCGCGGGTCTCACCAAATTGCCGGGCCATTCAATTCCGGTACCGTACATCGCCGAGGCGGTCGCTTCGCTGGAGTGCCGCCACTACCAAACGCTGGAAGTGAAGAATGGCCGCCGCTTGTGCGTCGGTGAGGTGGTTTATCTGCATGCGCGGGCTGGCATCATCGATCCGGCGCGGCTCTATGTGAACCTCGATGCCTATAAGCCAGTGGCGCGGCTGTTCGCCAACCTCTACGCGCCCCTTGGCAAGCCGTTCACGCTGGTGCGGCAAAGCTACGCCGACTGGCTCGCCGCGGGCGGGGTCAAACGCGGATGAACCCGATGAGTGCCGTCTGGGTCACCCATGTCATTTGGATCGCATTACTAGCGTGCCGTACCCACAAATCAATCCCCAACCTGTTCGATCGATAAGGATTCGCCAGGGCGGTAGGCCACGGCGGGCATGCGCCAGCTAATGTGTACGTCGGATTTCTTGACATCACCGGTGCTGCAATTCAAAATATTTGCAGCGTTGGCTACGCGGTATCCCATCGAGACTGCTACTCTGTCGTTGTAGCGCAAGGAAACGAACCATGACCGACTTCCGTGTAGTGCCGAGCAAGACCGCGCTCATCAACATCGACATGCAAAATTGCTTCGTCGAAAAGTCGCCTGTGGCCGCGCCGCGCGGTATGGAAATTCTTCCGCGCATCAACAAACTCGCCGCCGCGTGCCGCAAGGAAGGTGCGCTGGTCATACATACCGTGCACGTTGTCCGTCCGGATGGCAGCAACACCGGCGTGATGGGCGAAATCATTCCCGCGATCGCGGCGGGACTCATCAATAAGGGAAACCCCCAAGCCGAACTCCACCCCGGCATCGTTGTCGGCGCCGGCGACATTATCCTTGAGAAGCCTCGCTATGGCGCCTTCACCGGCACGGATCTCGAGCTCATCCTTCGCAACAGGGGGATCGATACCGTAATCATTACCGGGATCTGCACCAATGTCTGCTGCGAGACCACGGCTCGGGAAGCCAATATGCGAGACTTTCACGTCTTTTTCCTCAGCGATGCGACTGCGACGTTCGATACTCCGGAGCTGACTGCAGATCAGATTCAGCCGGTCGTTCTCGCGACCATGAGGGCAGCGTTTGCGCAAGTTGAGAATACTGCATCGATGATTGACAAGCTCGCGGAGCACAAAGGCGCTGCGCGGGCCGCTTGATGTGTCGGCCGCGCTTCAAAAACTCGCCGGCGATAGTTTGCGCTGGATTGTTCTGATCGAACCGATCAGGCGGGACACGATTTAGCGGCTCACGCCGACCGCGTCGCTGATGAATTCGTGCTCTAATTCGGCGATTTCGCCGGTCATGACCTCACGAACTAAGACGCCTTTCTGGATCACCAGGACCCGATCGGATAGTTTGCGAATGAAGTCGAACGATTGCTCGACCAGAATCATGGTCAGGCCGCCCGTACGCTTCAGTTGCAACAGATGATCGGCGATTTCGTCTATGATTGATGGTTGAATACCCTCGGTCGGCTCGTCGAGCAGCACGAGGGTAGGTTCTCCGCAGAGGCAGCGGGCGATGGCAAGGATTTGTTGTTCGCCGCCGCTCAGAACACCGGCCTGACGCGACCGTATCGGCGCAAGACGGGAAAAGGTCGCGATTATCTCTTCGACCTTCTGCCAAGACTTTCCAGCCATACGCGCGCCCATCCAAAGATTCTCTTCGACGCTCAACCTTGGGAAGATCTCCCGTCCTTGCGGGATGTAACCCAGCCCGCGGCGGGCGCGTTCGTGCGAAGGCGCGCTGGTAATGTCTGCATCGCGAAAATGGATTCGCCCGGCGGTTGCCGGCAACTGTCCGGCGAGCGTGCGCATCAGCGTCGTCTTGCCCATGCCGTTGTGGCCAAACAACCCGACGAATTCGCCGGCGGCGACGGAAAAGCCGATGCCTTGCAGAATCGGAATCCGGCCGTAGCCGGAACGAAGCGCCTGCACGCGTAGCATTTCAGTCATCCGCACTACGCCCGAGATAGACTTCCCGCAACCCTTCGTCGCGCATAACGTGATGGACATCACCTTCGAGCAGGATACGACCTTGGTGGAACACCGTGACCACGCGCGCGATCATCTGGATGAATTGCATATCGTGTTCGACAATGATCAACGAATGATTGTCCTTGAGCTCGTGGATCAACTGGGCAAGACGTTCCACCTCCTGAAGAGTCATGCCCGCCGCGGGTTCATCGAGGAGAATCAAGTCGGGATCCGACGCCGTCACCATGGCGATCTCGACAAGTTGCCGTTGGCCGTGAGCGAGCCGGCCTACAATCTGACCAGCAAGATGCTGGATGGCAAACCGCTCAAGCACTTCGTCGACCGCTGCCGCCACCTCGTGCCTCAGCAGTCGCCGGCTGGCGGCGAGCCGGATATGCTCGCGGACAGTCAATCCGTCGTAGAGGGATGGTACCTGCGTCTTGATGCCCATGCCGCGTCGAGCGATCGAAACGGTGTCTGCGGCCGTGACCCATTCATCCTTGAATTTGATCGAGCCGGCGGTAGGCTTAAGTTGACCGGTGATGCACTTGAAAAACGTGCTCTTTCCGGCGCCGTTGGGTCCGATTAGACAGCGTAATTCACCATATTCGATTGCGAAATCGATGCCGCGCAGCACTTCGACGCCACCGAAGCGCATCACCAGACCTTTTGTCTCGATGATCGCCTTGGCCGTCATTGCGCCGGCCGTCGGCTTACCGTCCGCCAGATCGGCAGCGAAAATCTGTCGTACATGCGCCGCAAGGTCGGCAAGATGCCGCTCGGCATCAGCAGCACAAAGGCAACCAATATAACGCCCAGCATGAAATTCGGATTGAGCCAATTGAGCCGGCCCAATTCCGCGGAAATCATTTGAAGCAAAAAGCAGGCGAAAATTGGCCCGAGCAGGGTGCCAAGGCCGCCGACGATCACCCAGACGATGACCTGCGCTGTGTACAGCAGGCTAAACATGGTTGGACTAACGAAGACACAATTGGCGAACAGAATTCCCGACGCGCCGGCCATAGCGCCGCCGATGGTGAACGCCGCAAGCTTGATGCGCCGCGCGTCGAAGCCTAGCAGCTCAGTGCGGTGCTCGTTCTCGCGGATTGCCACCATGAGGTGGCCGAGATGGGTCGACAAGAGCCAACGCACGAACGCGTAGGCAAGGCAGAGCAGCGTCGCCGCTACGTACCAGACCTGTTCGGGCTCCAGCGGCGTGTCGCGGTCCCAAGGAAGGTTGATCGGCGGCGTTGCCGAACTGCCAGGGAACTTGCTTCCCGGCAATCCACGAATGCCGTTGAAGCCGCCCAAGGCCGCCCTGCCGATATGGTAGGCGTCGCCGGCCGTGGCGTTGAACAGATGATAAAGAATAAGCGTCACCGTGAGCGTGATGACACCGAGATAGACATCCGTTACCCGACCCCAAAAAATGAAATAGCCGAGCAGCCCGGCAAACAATGTCGGCACCAGCAATGCCAAGGCGATAGCCGGCGTCGAATCGCCCAAGTTGATCACCGCCACCGCATAGGTATAGCCGCCCAATCCGAAAAACGCGGTCTGGCCGAAGGATATTATGCCGCAATAGCCCCACACCAACGCCAGGCTCAGCGTTAGAATGCCCATGCTCGCATAAATCGTGGCGTTGATGACGGTGAAGAGATCGAAGACCTGAGGGAAGAGCAGAATCGCGGCCACGGCCGCTATTACACAGAGAATGATAATGACCGCACGTCCGCCGATCATATCGAGCCCTTAAACAAGCTGCCGGTAATTCCTTGCGGCAAGGCGCGCACCAAAAGGACTGCGCCGATCAGCAGAGCGACTTCACCGAAGACGGGCCTCGTGAGGAACGTGGCCCCAGTGTCGAGCGAGCCGAGTAAAGTCGAAGCAGACAAGGTACCCGTGACCACGGCGTTGCCGCCGCTAATGACTGTGATGAAGGCTTTAGCGACAAATTGCGCGCCCATCGCGGGCACCACGCCCGATAACGGCGCGATCATGCCGCCCGCCAGCCCCGAGAGGGCAGCGCCGATCGCAAAGGTGACGGCGTAGACGTGGCCGGAATTGACACCGAGCGAACCCACCATCTGGGCGTTCTGCATGGTCGCACGAGCGATGATGCCGAAACGGGTGAAGCGCAACGCGCCCCACAGTGCGGCCAGGGTTGCGATAGCCACGCCAATCAACGCGAAATCGTAATTGCTGAGTTCATACCGTCCAATCGGCGTCGAACCGAGGGGCGTGGAGACACCGCTCGTAGTGTTGCCGAAGATCATGGTCACAGCGCCGACCAGCGCCAAGCTCAGGCCCCAGGTCGCCAGCATCGTGTCGATCATGCGGCCGTAGAGGAACCGGATGATCGTCCGTTCGACGATCAACCCGAACACGCCGACGACGAGCGGGGCGAGGATTAGTGAAGCCAGCCAGAGATTGATGCCGGCGTTGACAGCCGTGACCACCGTGTATCCGCCGAGCATGATGAACTCGCCATGGGCGAGATTAATCACCCGCATCATGCCGAAAATAACCGCCAGCCCAATGGAGATGAGGACGAGGCTGGCGATGGAAGTTAGAATCTGATCGAGGACGATAAACGCCAGGTCCATGCCCCCGCCCCGTTTCCGATCACTAGCCTCAGGTCTTCACGTCGATGATGTATTGCTGGTTGTCGGTGGGATTCTTAATTAGGTTGCATACTGCGGCGGTATCCAGCGGCTTCTGCTGCGGGAAGGATTCCAGCACTTTCCACTGTTGATTTTCGGCCTCGGCAATGTAGGCGTCAAGAATGCAGTGATGGGTGGCATGATCGATGGTGGTCTTGCCGGCGGGACCGACAAAAGACAGGCCGGTCTCGAGTGCTTCGATGACCTTCATGCGATCGGTAGTGCCGGCCTTGGTGACGGCCTCGGCCCAGAGATTGACGCCTTGATAGGTCATCGCCGACATCTCAATATTGCCAGGGGCGTTCTTGCCGAAGCGCGCCTCGTAGCGTTTGATGAATTCAAGGTTTTCAGGCGTCTGGATCGACGGGAAATAGCCATAGGAAGCGATGATGCCATTGCCCTCTGCCGGGGTCAGAACCGCCTGCTCATTACCGAGGCCGAAGGTGGTGGACGCCATCGGAATCTGCTTCTTCATTCCGGACGCGGCCCATTGCCGGTAGAAAGAGATGTGCGCGCCACCGACCAGAACCGACATGACGATGTCCGGCTTGGCGGCCTGAATCTTGGTGATGGTTGGGCCGAAGCTGTTTGCGTCGAGCGGGAAAAAGTCCGTCGAGAGCACTTCGCCGCCGGCTTCGACGCAATATTTCTTGACCCACTTGGCGGTGACCTGTCCGTAAATATAGTCTGCGGCCAGCGTATAGATTTTCTTGCCCTTCCATTTCTTCATCACATAAGGAATCATCTTCTCCAGCGTCTGTGCAGGAGTGGTGCCGACGATAAAGATATTACGGTCGCATACCCCGCCTTCGTACAGCGTGTTGTAGAAATAGAGCGTCTTGAACCGGTCAAGAACCGGCCGCATGGCTTCGCGCGAGGCTGAAGTGATGCCGCCGAACACCACCGCGACACGATCCTTAGTTGCAGCTTCGGTCGCGTACTGGGTATAAAGTTGGATGTTCGACTGAGTGTCGTAGTTGATCAGATTGATCTTGCGGCCAAGCAATCCACCCTTAGCGTTGATGTCCTCGACCGCCAAGGTCAGGCAGTTGATCATCGGCTTGCAATAGATGTCGAGACCGCCCGAGGCATCGTGAATTCCCGCGACCTTGATCTCGTCGGCCGCGTAAAGATTGGGAATGAACCAGGGACCGGTTGCGGCAACACCTCCTGCCGCCGCGGTTTTGAGGAACTTTCGGCGATGAATGCGCGCTGTCATGGTACCCCTCCAGCTGTTTCAGGTTAGATGAGCGTAAGGACCGCCCCTGGCGCGGCGCCCACACGCGAACCGAGGGTCGATAGATTGAAAAGGACAGACATCAGCGTGTTATCCGCCATGCCGCCTTTGAGGGTGGGTTGGCTATCGGCGCGTAGCCTGTCCGATTGCCAGCACCATCGAGCATAAGACCTCTCTCGGACCGCGGGCATTTCGGTCGACACGCCTGTTCCTGCCACGTTGTGTGGCAGAGTTAATTTTTGGGCAGCGGCAAGGACCTGTCAAGCCCAATCTCTGACCACTGTTAGACCAATTTTGCGCCAATTCCATGATGGCGCGTCAGAGATTGGCTTGTTCGGACTGAGCGGGAGCTGACCTACATTGCTTTCCAATCGCCGGATTGTTCGAAGGTGTGAGCGGCGCGGTAGATGGTCGGCTCGTCGAAATGCTTGCCGACCAACATCAAGCCGATCGGAAGGCCGTCGACCATTCCGCACGGCAGCGACATGGCGGGATGATGGGTGAGGTCGAATGGCGCGGTATTCGAAATCATCTCGAGTGCGCGCTGCACGTACTCCTCGCGCGTCGCATCCGGAGCCGGTAACGCAGTGGGTTTCATCGGCGTTGTTGGCATTAGCAGCAGGTCGTACTCTAGTAGCGCTTGATCGTAGGCGGCGGTCAAACGGCGCGTGATGTTCACGGCCTTGCCGTAGTAACGGGAGCCGTAAACATTGTTCATGTAAGTGCCGAGCATCACCAACACCTTGGTCGTTTCGGAGAGCTCGTTAGCTCGCTTGCGCCAACCGCGATGAAAATCCATCAGCGCCAGCGAATAGAGATCTTGCCGGCTCAGGCCGTAGCCGTCGCCCCACATCATTGTTTGGGTGAGACCCTCAGCGCCGATCGGGGTCCACAACGCCGGCCCGGTCATGTGCATTGGGATCGAGACCTCGGAGACCAGCGCACCCAAATCGGCGAGCCGTTTTGCGCCAATGCGCACTTTTTCGTTGACCGCGGCCTCGGCGTTAGCCTGCTCAAAACCCTCGCGTAACAGCCCTATTTTCATTCCCTTAACGCCGCCGCCGAGCATCTGGGAATAGGGATGCAGTTTCGGCGCCCTGATACGGGGATCGTAGCCGTCATCGCCAGCGATGACTTCAAGCATCAGGGCGTTGTCGGCGACAGTCGCCGTCATCGGACCAGTGTGGTCGACGAAAATCTCAATCGGCATGATGCCGGTATAGGGAACCAAGCCCCAAGTAGGCTTCATGCCATAGATGCCGGACCATGCCGCGGGCATCCGGATCGAACCGCCCTGGTCGCCGCCGATCGCCATTTCTGCTTCTTTGAGCGCGACAACGACGGCGCTTCCAGACGACGAGCCGCCGGCAGAATAGCCCATTTTCCAGGGGTTATGGACTGGACCGGTCGCGTTGGTGTGGCTGCCGCCGGAGAGGCAGAAACATTCGCAGTGCGTCTTGCCGACAATTTCGGCGCCGGCGTCGAGCAGGCGAGTTACGACGGTCGCGTCAAAATTAGGTACGAACCCCTCGAGCGTGGCCGCGCCGTTCATCATCGGCACGCCGGCCACCATAACGTTGTCCTTGATGGCGACGCGCTTGCCGCCGAGCTTGCCGGTTGCAGCGCCTTTGATGGAAGTCTTGCGGTACCAGGCGTTGTGCCGGTTTTCCTCGGCGCTCGGTTTGGTGCCCGACGTTCGCGGATACTTCACCGCCGGTACCTCGTCAGGCAGACCATCGACGACTTCGTAGGCGCCGACAAAGCCAGCCAGCAAGCCGCTAAACGATTTGACGTCGGCGTCGCTGAGCGACAGTCCGCACTGCTCGGCGACACTGCGCCATTGCTCTGCAGATGGAAGTTGAACTGGCATAACTACCCCCGTTTACCGTCGGAACTCACCCTGCATTTTTCGTTCCATTACCGGCTACTGTTCCTAGCAGCCTACAACTTGTCGGCGCCGATAAGGTCAGTACGGGCCTGTTCGAGGTGGTTTCTGACGAGATCGACGGCGGTCTGCGCATCGCGGTGCAACAATGCTTCAAATATGGCGCGGTGCTCGGCGTTGTACGCCGTGATCTTCTCAAGCGTCAGGATAAGTTTCTTCATGCGATCCCATTGGGCATGCAGACGGACCATGTTCACTTGTTGATACATCCGCACGATCAGCGGGTTGCGAGAACAGCGAGCGAGTTCGAGATGAAATTGGCAATCGAGCTGGGTAAACAAATCTTGGTCGCCGTTGCAGTTATCGAGCCGCTTCATCACGCTCTCGATACTTTCGAGATCCCCGCTGGTGGCGTGAATTGTAGCGAGGCGCGTCATATAAGGTTCAATCGCGAAGCGCGTCTCGATAAGTTGCAGGGGACTTACCAGGGCGGCAACGTCATTTACGTCGTGATCGCCGGGGCCTGGATAACTCACGAACGTCCCGCTGCCGGCGCGGCGCGTGACAAGTTTCATTTGCTCGAGTTGATCGAGCACTTTGCGGACGGTAGATCGCGCTGCTCCAAACGTGATGGCCAATTGCCGTTCCGCGGGCAGTTGATCACCGTTAGCGTAGATCCCGGTTTCAATTGCCTGTTTCAGCCTGCCCAGGATGACATTGTTGGCGCGGCCGGGGGCGAACGCGAGCACCTCTGCAATGCCTTCATGCTTTCCCATTGCGGCTTCCCGGCCTTTGATATTGAGAGCGCGCTCGTGTGCTCGGCGGTTGCAATTGGTACGAATTGGTCTAGATTGGAGACAATTGGTCGTGGACTCGTTCCGGAGTATATGAATGCTACCGGAGCGCCACGTCAAGGCAGCGGGGCGTGATCGATGGCTGTTCCAACCGGCGTCAAATACGCGATCGTAGGCGCAGGTGTTCATGGTCTGTCGACCGCCTACCATTTGGCGCTA
The DNA here is from genome assembly GCA_963844545.1 of uncultured Alphaproteobacteria bacterium. Lineage (GTDB taxonomy): Bacteria > Pseudomonadota > Alphaproteobacteria > Rhizobiales > Xanthobacteraceae > BOG-931. The sequence goes on from CAWJOX010000013.1 coordinate 75,171, forward strand.
AAGCTGAGGGAAACCGGACGAGGTTCAGGCAAGGATATTTTGGTCGTCGATAAGACGGCCATAGCGGCCGGGGCGTCAGGCATTGCCTGCGGCGTCATCCGCAACAATTACTACCAACCAGCCATGCGCGAATTGATGGCGCATTCTGTCGGGGTTTGGGAGAGCGATCCCAAAGCCTATTCTTACCATGCTGTCGGCTACATGCAGATCAGTCCCGAGATCATGCGGGAGCAGGTCGGCACCATTTACGAGCAACAACAGCAGATCGGTTACAATTCAACCTTCGTCGAGGGCGCGGAGGACTCACAGAAATATATGGAAGGTCTGTTCGCCGACTGGCAAGCCAAGAACATCACCTCGGTGTTGCACGAGAAGAAGGGCGGCTACGCGAACAACACCGCATCCATTTACGGCTTAGCGTCCAAGGCGGAAGCTGAGGGGGTACGCATCATCACCGGCTGCGAGGTGACTGGTTTCGATTTCGGCAATAACTCGCTCGCCGTCACTGCAATTCAGACCGACAAGGGCACCATCAAGTGCGACTACGTTGTCGTCGGCGCTGGCCCTTGGATCAACAAACTTTGGAATTTGCTGGAACTGCCGCGCACCGTGTCCATCAAGGGCAAAGACGGCAAGATGCACGACGGTGTGCGCACCTGGAGATTTTGGTGCCTTGAGGAGGGCACCCTCGGGGTCGATCCCAGCATGCACAAGACCAACGACGCCCGTATGCCGCCGGTCATTCATGTCGACACCGATGCACCGCTCTATTCAGAGGTCGATGGTCGGCTTCTAACCGACAAACTATGGGGCCTTTACTACAAGCCCGACTTCAATTTTGGTGGGGTGCAGGGCGGATCCTCACCGTACGTTGTGGAGGGCGACCCCGACAAAGTTGCGGTCGATCCCTACGGCCCCGAGTCGCCCGACTTCGTCGTTGGCGACCAGTTCGTCGAGACCTGGTGCTCGATGCTGGCCCATTGCCAGAAACGCTTCGAAGGCAAGATCGACAAATACAAGCGACGCGAGAAGTCGGGCGGCCTAGGCTGCTTCACGCCTGACAGTTTTCCATTGTTCGACGTTTTTCGCGAGAACGTCTTCGTCATCGCCAACTCCAATCACGGTTACAAGATGATCGGCGTCGGCAAGCTCGCTGCTCAGGAGATCTGTGGCGATAAATCACAGCTGCTGGAACCGTTCCGTTTTTCACGCTACGCCGAAGGCAAGCTTCACCCCGTTTCTAACAGCCCGTTTCCGTGGAGCTGATTCAGTATGGCCGATTGCCAGGAAACGGACGGGTGGTGTGGGAATGTCAATGTCTGATTATGAAAATTTTATTCGGAGCGCTGGTCGCGACGACCTGATCAAGCAGGTGAGGAAACGCATCGACGCGCTCGGGATTGAATATCTTTATCTGCAGTTCATCTCTGTTACCGGCCGCATCATGGGCAAGGGTATCCCGGCTGATCACTGGGAGAATGTCGCCAATGGCGGCTTTCAGCTTGTCTACGGATCAACGGTCAATTTGTTCATGAACCGTCGCGGCGAATATTTGGGCTACGGCCCCGAAGCGGCGGAACTCGTCGGCGTACCAGAGCCTGAAACATTCATGCAATTGCCGTGGGACAAACGCGTCGCGCGTATGTTCTGCACGCTGTTTCGCAATCGCGAGGAGCGAGAAGACGCCGGCGCATTCCTTACCGCAGATTGTCGCGGCAATTTGCGGCGCATCCATGAGAAGTTTGCCACGGATCACGGGCTGCATATGCGCCACGGTACCGAGCCCGAGATGATGTGGTTGAAGAAGGACGAGAACGGCAAGCCGAACGGTGGCTTTTCGAATCCCTACTGCTATCACATCGACCAGTTCGAAAGTCTGCGTCCCATCTATATGAAGGTGATCGAATACGCCCGCAAAATGGGCCTCGATATGATTCAAGGCGACCATGAGGACGCGCCAGGGCAAATCGAACTGAACTTCAATTACGACGACGCGCTGCGCACCGCGGATCGGCTCACGACGTACCGGCAAATCTGCAGTCAGGTGGCGAGAGAGTTCAACGTCATTGCGTGTTTCATGTGCAAGCCGTTCATGGGCGTGTCAGCCAATGGCTGTCACCACAACATTTCGCTGTGGACCGGCGGTGCCGACGAGTTCAAACCGCTCGGCAACGATCCGAAGAATCTGCCGGGCTTTGAGCAAAACTACATGTATCGTCGCGGCGGAACTAACACTTTCATGCCGGACGGCAGCGACCCGCAAATGCCCGGCCAGGTCGGCCTTTACGTTATCGGCGGCATTGTCAAACATCTTGCGGCGCTTACCGCCATCGGTTGCTCCACGGTCAACTCTTACCGCCGCCTTTGGGATACCGGCTTCTGGGCTCCGGTCTTCGCTGATTGGGGCTTTCAGAATCGTACGACCGGATTACGCGTGTCAGCGCCAGGTCGGTTCGAATATCGGGCGGTCAATTCAATGGTGAACCCCTATCTCATGGCGGGAGCCATTCTCAAAGCGGCCGAGGATGGCATTAAAAACAAAATCGACCCGGGTCGACCGGAAGAGCGCAACATTTACGCGGCCATGGAAGCCGGCAAGCAGGTGAAGAAGCTGCCGATGACGCTAGGCGATGCGCTTGAAGCGCTCAAGAACGACGAGATCGTCAAGTCTGCGCTGCCTGGCGAAATGCATCGGCTCTACGACGAGTATAAGCGCGACGAGTGGGAGCGGTTTCTCCACACGACGACGGAATGGGACCTCGCAACTTACCTTAATTGCTTGCCGTAAGGGAGACAAACAACATGTGCGGGATCGCTGGAATAATTCATCGCGACGGTGCTGAGAACGTCGGTCAGGAAATGACCGCCATGCTGCAGTCACTCAAGCATCGCGGACCTGATTCGACGGGCTATGCCGTCTACGGCACCGCCGGGCAGAACGAATACGTGATGCGCTTCAAGGTTGCTGAAGGCGAAGACATGAGCAGGGGGTTCGACATCCATAACGAGGTGAAGAAACGGCGTGCCACAGTTGACGAGCGCCTTGCTTCATTGGGCGTGCAGATTATTGAGCGAAAGGAAGCGACCGAATACGCCAGCCGTTATCGCATCCAATATCAAGGGGACATGAAAAAACTCGCCGATTACGTTGAAGATGTGGAGGGCGTCGAAATCCTTTCCATCGGCAATGCCCTCGAGCTGATCAAGGACTTGGGTGATGCGTCATGTGTCGCCGGTCAGTACGGCCTGCATCACTTCCAGGGCACCCACGGCATCGGCCATACCCGCATGGCAACGGAATCGGATGTCGACATCCGTTCCGCCCATCCCTATTGGGCCTATCCGTACAACGATATCGCCGTCGTCCACAACGGTCAGCTGACCAACTACTGGGCGATGCGCCGCGAATTTGAGCGCAAAGGCCATCGTTTTGTTTCAGATTGCGATTCTGAATTGCTGGCGGTCTATACCGCCTACAATCTTGAACACGGCGCGACGCTGGAGGACTCATTAAAGCGGTCGATCGAAGAGATCGACGGTGTGTTCACTTATCTGGTCTCGACCAAAGACGCGCTTGGCATGGCCAAGGACAGCATGGCGGCGAAGCCCATGGTGCTGTTCGAAAGCGAAAATCTCGTGGCGCTTGCTTCGGAAGAAGTGGCCATCCGAACTGTTATCAATCGGGAGATCGAAACCCGTGATCCGTACGATGAGGAGGTGCTGGTATGGCGGGTCTAACGGCAAAGAAAGAGCATCCGTCGCATGAGATGGGGATGCACACTGAAGGCCTACTCGGTCGCACCCAAGAGCGGTTCTTTGACATTGCCGAACAGGAGGGCAGCTACCGTTATCCGGACTCTCCAGACGTTGATTTCAACAAACGCGCCGAGCTCGACTGTGCAAATCTTGAGACCCAGCAGATCAACGCCCGGCTGCGTGAGCTGCTAAATCGCGGCGTCGGCACGGTCGTCCTTCGCAACCCCGGCTCGAAGCATTCGATCGCCGTCGGCATCCTGCACCGACTGAACCTCCACATCGAAGGGTCTTGTGGCTATTTCGCGTGCGGTCTGCTCGACGGTCCGAACGTCACCATCAAGGGACGCGTCGGCTGGGCCTGCGGCGAGAACATGATGGCGGGAACAATCGTCATCGAGAAAAATGCCGGCTCCCAGTTCGGCGCCGCACTCCGGGGCGGCGATCTGGTTTGTAAAGGTTCGGTCGGTGCGCGCACCGGCATTGATCAGAAAGGCGGCACGATCATCGTCGGCGGCGATACCGGCTCGTTCTCCGGCTTCATGATGCAACGCGGTCGCATGCTGATCCTCGGCGACGCCGGGAAAAATTTGGGTGACTCGATGTACGACGGGACCATCTATCTCGGCGGTGAGGCTGGTTCACTCGGTGTCGACGCGGTTCCCGGCGAAATGACCGATCTCGATCGCGAGTGGCTCACGCGCAAGCTCAAGATCTATGACATGTATCCGAAGCAGGGTATCGGTCATATCAAAAAGATCGTGGCCGGCAAGCAATTGTGGAATTACGACAACCTCGAACCCAGCGAAAAAAAGCTCGTGCTTTGATCGGGACGCGCAATGGCGAAGAAAAAGTCTAAGACAATAGGATCGCGAAAAGTAACAACGGATCGTTCGGCGCGGGTCAAGGCGGCCAAGACCCGGGCGGCGTCAGCCGCGCCGCTTGCGCGCGATCAGGCTCCGGCGGAGGCTAGGAAATACATTCTAGGTTCCTCCAGCATTTTCACTCCCGAGGTGATGAACGACATCCACATAAAATCCGAGCTTGGCCGCTATCGGATGCGAGGTTTCTCTCTGTTCAAGAAGATTCCGCATTGGGACGATTTAACGTTCCTGCCCGGAACGCTGACGCGTTTCGTTATCGAGGGGTACCGCGAGAAGTGTGAGACCAAGACCGTTCTCGGACCGCGCGCCAAACGCCCCATGGTGCTCGACATTCCGATCTACGTTACCGGGATGTCCTTTGGAGCGCTGTCATACGAAGCCAAGATCGCGTTGGCGCGCGGTGCAACCATGGCGGGCTCGGCCACCTGCTCCGGCGAAGGCGGAATGATTCCCGACGAGCGGCGCTATTCGGAACGCTGGTTCTACCAATGTATTCAGTCGCGCTATGGCTTCAATCCGCACCACCTGCGTCTTGCCGACGGTTGCGAATTCTTCATCGGCCAGGGCTGCAAGGTCGGCCTCGGCGGCCACCTGATGGGCCAGAAGGTGACCGATCAGGTCGCCGAAATGCGCTCTCTGCCAGCGGGTATCGATCAGCGATCGCCGGCCCGACATCCGGACTGGCTCGGACCCGATGATCTATCACTCAAGATTCAGGAAATCCGCGAAGCGACCAACCACGAGATTCCGATCCAGCTCAAGCTCGGCGCAGCGCAAGTCTATGATGACGTGCGCATGGCCGTAAAATGCGGCCCGGATTCGATCTATATCGATGCCATGGAAGGCGGTACTGGCGCCGGCCCTCACATTGCGACCGAGGATACCGGCATACCGGGCATCGCGGCAATTCGCGAGGCGCGACGCGCTATCAACGAACTCGGCAAACGCGGCGAGATTTCGCTCGTCTATGCCGGCGGCATACGCAATGGCGGCGACGTTGCCAAGGCGCTGGCGCTTGGCGCCGACGCCGTTGCCATCGGCCATTCGGTGCTCATGGCACTCAACTGCAACAAACACATCGACGGCGTGACCGACTATCCGAACGAGATCGGCGTGGAAGCCGGTTATTGCTATCACTGCCACACCGGCCGCTGCCCGGTTGGTGTGGCGACCCAGGATCCGTTGCTGCGCCAGCGCCTTGATCCCGATAAGGCGGCGGAACGGGTCTACAATTTCCTGCACACCCTCACGATGGAAGCGCAGTTGCTGGCTCGGGCGTGCGGCAAGACCAACATCCATTCCTTGGAGCCGGAAGATCTAGCGGCGCTGACCATGGAAGCCTCCGCCATGTGCAAGATTCCTCTCGCCGGGACCAATTACACCGTCGGCATGGAGCCCGACAGCTATCACAAGTATTGATCGGGGAACGAACGTGGCAGGCACAAGCTACAAAGGTTCGGAAATCAGATCGGTCGATCAGTTTCTGACCGACAAGGCGGGTCTGTCGTCAAATCGCGAAAAGGAAATCGGGCAGCACATCGGCTATCGCTACGATGTGAATCTCATCCCCGATTACGCGCGGCTGACTCCTTATTTGAAAGGGTACATCGAATACATGGGCTGGGATGACCTCAACTGGCTCGAGGACATCCATATGGGCTACGAGGAAGGCGAACCCGCGATTTTCGACAGAAACTGTAACGGTTGGGTGCGGATTCCGAAGAATGTGAAGCTTCCGGACAATCAGCAGGATCGCGACATGATGGCGCGGGAGCTCCTGGTTAAATTCCAGATGTCGCCCAACCATCCGATGGTTCAGCTCAACAAGGCCTACCGCAAGTCCTGAAATGTGCACGTATCTTGCATGTCCAACGCCACTGACTCCGGCCTAAACACGGACAGCGTTATGTGCCGCGACACTTCTGAAAAAATGCCGGGGAAGCCAAGCGGAGAAGAGGGTTATGGACCAGATTGTTCAGCGTGAAGGACGCGACAAGGGAACTTACCGGGTCGGTTGCGACGTCGGCGGCACCTTCACCGATCTTTGCTTCCTCGAAGAGCAAACCGGCAAACTTCATGTGTCGAAGACACCAACCACAGCCAATCCCATCGACGGGGTCGTCAAGGGGATTGAGCTTGGGGGTATCGAACTCAAAGACATGGACCTCTTTGCCCACGGCACGACGCTTGCCACGAATGCCCTGATCACGCGTGGCTTTCCCCGCGCGATCATGGTCACAACAAAGGGCTTCAAGGATGTAATCGAAATCCGGCGCGGCACTCGCAACGATCTGTGGGACACCTACAAGGAAATGGCGGCTCCCTACATCATGCGCCGCGATCGTTTGGTGGTAACCGAACGAACCGATTATTCCGGAAAGGTGATCGCCGAGGTCAACGAGGCGGAAGCGGCCGAAGTAGCCCGGGTGATCCGCAAGCGCGGCGTCAAGACGATCGCCATCTGTTTCGTCAATTCGTTCGCAAATCCGGCGAACGAGCAGCGGATGCGTGAAATTCTTACGCGCGCGCTGCCGGATTCCACAATCTCGATTTCAAGCGACATCATGCCGGAGATATTCGAGCATGAACGCTTCTCGACCACGGTCGCCAACACGGTTCTGGCGCCGGTAACCGGAGACTATACGCGCGATCTCGCCAAGCGCTTGGCTGATGGCGGCTATAAAGAGGATTTGCTACTGCTGCATTCCGGCGGCGGCGTCATGACGGCAAAAACTTCGGAAAAGTTCTCCGCCAGGCTTGCAGCTTCCGGGATCGCTGCCGGCGCGATAGCGAGCCGCTTCGTAGCGCAGCTCTCGGGCTTCGAGAATTCGATCGGTTTCGATATGGGCGGCACCAGCACCGATGTGTGTCTGTGCGACAAAGGCGAACTGCCGGTTACCAAAGATTGGCACGTTGAATATGGATACCCGATTTGCTTCCCCAGCATTGAAGTGCTGACGATCGGGGCAGGCGGAGGCTCGCTCGCCTGGATTGACAAGGGTCGCTCGCTTCGCAACGGGCCGCAATCGGCCGGCTCGCGGCCGGGGCCGGTTTGCTACAATCAAGGCGGGACTGAACCGACCAATTCCGACGCCAATGTCATGCTCGGCCGCCTGGGCACTTCGCTGGCGGGCGGCGCCATCCAACTTCACCGCGATCTGGCCGAGAAGGCGGTCGCGGAGCGAATTGCAAAGCCTTTGGGACTCACGCCCGAAGAGGCGGCGCTCTCCATCCTCAAGGTGGCAAATGCCAACATGGCGGACGCGGTGCGTCTCGTCTCGATCCGCAAAGGCTACGATCCGCGCGACTTCGCTCTAGTCGCGTTCGGCGGGGCCGGCGCATTGCACGGCGCGGCGCTGGCGAAAGACCTGGCTATTCCGGCCGTTCTGATTCCCCCCAATCCGGGCGTGACTTCGGCGCTTGGTTGCCTGCTCGTCGACATCACACACGATATCTCGCGTATGTATCTCCACAATATCGCCGGCGTGTCGCTTGCCGAGCTCGATCAGTCCTTCCGCGAGCTGGAGATGGAAGGAAGGGAGCGTTTGTTGCATGAAGGCGTCGGCGAGGACCGCATGCTCTTTCAGCGGTTCATCGACATGCGTTACTTGGGGCAGTGGCGTTCGATGTCGATTGCCATTCCCTCACAACTTCAGACCCTCGACGCGGCCGTTGCAAAGTTTCACGAAGATCATGGGCGCGAACACAATTACTCGCGGCCGGGCGCGCCGGTCGAGGTTTACCGGCTGCAGGTCAGGGCGACTGGCCTGGTGCGCAAAGCTGAATTCGCGAAAGTGCCGCGGCGCGCAGGAAATGCGCTGGCGCCGGTCACCGACCGAATGGTTCTGTTCGACGAGCATCCAAAGCCAATGAAGACCCGCATCTTCGACCGAATGCATCTTGCGCCGGGAGACGTTATCGAAGGGCCGGCGATCATTGAGCAGCTCGATTCGACCACGCTGGTGCCGCCGGGAATCAAAGCGGAAGTGGATGACTACCTGACCATCATCATGCGCGTACCGCTCAGCTGATGATGCTCCATGGCGCATCCCCTGCAGACCTGAAGGACTCGGACATCAGGAGTTTAGGATGACGAAGAATACCCAAGGATTTTCACTCGATCCCGTCACCTTCGAAGTGCTCAAGAACGCCTATGTAAACATCGTCGACCAGATGGCGGAGCAGATTTTCCGCACCTGCTATTCTTTTGTCATCTGGTCACGCGATTTTTCGTCGGCTCTTTGCGATACGAACGGCGACACGGTCATGCAAGGCAGCGGCGACATTGCCGCCCATGTCGGCACGCTGCACTACACCGCGAAAGCCGTCATCAACAAATTCAAAGACGACATTCACCCCGGCGATATCTTTGTGGTCAACGACGTCTATCAGGGCGGCACCCACTTCAACGACACACGCATCTTCGGACCGATGTTCTACAAGGGCGAACTGCTGGGCTTTGCCCAGGCCAACGGCCACTGGGCGGACGTTGGCGGCGCGGTGCCGGGATCGTTCAACGTGAGCGCGCTCGACCACATGGCGGAAGGTCTGCGCATCACGCCGGTAAGAGTTTACCGGGAAGGAGTTCTATCTGTCGGACGTAGCCGAGCTGATCGCAAACAATACGCGGGCGCCCGCCGACATCATCGGCGACCTGCAGGCCCAAGCGGAAGCGTGTCGCGTCGCCGAGCGGGAAGTGCAGCGCCTTTGCGACAAATACGGCGTCGACGTCATCAAGCAATCATTCTCCGAGGTCCAGGACTACGTGGAGACGCTGACGCGGCAGCGCCTTCTCGAAATGCCGAATGGCGTCTGGGAGACGACGGATTACATCGATGTCGATCCGCCGAAAGGCGAGGGGATGATCCCCATTCACGTGAAGATGACGATCGATGGCGACCACGTTCACTACGATCTGTCGGGCTCACATCCCACTACCATCTCGACATTCTTGAATTGTTGTTTTGGCGGGGCGTTTGCGGCGATCGTCGCCGGCACCAAGATGCAGTCGCCGGATATCCCGCTTAATTCCGGCTTCTACAGGGTGGTGACGGTTGAACTGGGTCCTAAAGGATCGGTGGTCAACGCCGACTGGCCAACTCCGGTCGCGGGCTTCTGCTCGGGACCCTTCGAGAAGATCATGAATTCAGTGTTCGAGCTTTGGGCGGAAGTCCTGCCCGAGCGCGCCATGGCGTGCACATTCAACCTTGAATATCTTCTGATCGGTGGACGCGACACGCGACACGAAAACCTGCCTTACTTCATGTGGTACGACTGGATGGTCGGCGGCTGGGGTGCGCGAAACGGCAAGGACGGATGGGCGGCGACCGGACCGGTGTTCGGCGTTCAGCTTGGCACTCAACCGTTTGAAGGCCAGGAGCGTTTGTCGCCGGTGTTGACCACCGGGCACGAACTGATTGTCGATTCAGGCGGTCCGGGAGCGTTCCGTGGCGGCATGGGCGTGGAAAAAGGCGGAACGCTCTACGCCTGCACGCGCACGGTCGTGTCCTACTGCTGCGATCGTGAGCGTTCGATCACTTGGGGCCTGTGGGGCGGGCTACCGTCCATTCCGCATGGCGTATGGGTCAATCCCGGTGAGCCCAATGAGCGGTATCTCGGCTCGTTGTTCTCCGGTGTGCCTCTTAATCAGGGAGACACGGTCATTCGTCCATCTGCCGGTGGCGGCGGGCTCGGCGATCCGTTGCTCCGCGAGGTCAATTCGGTGTTGGAAGACGTGATTGAAGGCTATGTCTCGATCGAGCGAGCGCAAAAGGACTATGGCGTGATTGTCAAAGAGATCGACCCAGACCTTTGCCAATACGAGGTCGATCTTGCGGCGACCGAAAAGGAACGCAATCGCATCGACCAGGCGAGGGCCGGATGGCTCGATGAGGACGCCGAAAAGATAGCGGAACGTTACCGCAAGAAGGAATTGAACGCGATGGACCTGATCAGGCAATACGGCGTCATTGTCGATTGGGGTTCGGGCAAGCTGCTTCCGATCACGACGCGTCAGTTCAGGGATATGTTGAAGCGGCGTACGGTTCCATATTGGGCGCTACGGAAAAAGACAGCGGCTGCGAAGCCGACGCTGAAGGTTGCCTAACAAGAACGGGGTGAAGGTGGCGCCGCAGCCCACGCGTTGCCGCCTTTGTCCGTCGCAAGTTATCGTCGATCGGACTTTAAGTGCTGCCGCCGCGGCGAGGACCATTTATACCTTGAACGCGCAGCTCACGCACATCGACGACACTTTGCCGGCGTTCATTATGCGACAAACCGACGGTCGGAAATTGAAAGCCTATTTCCTCGGTTGGCAGTGTCGCATACGGCAAATCTCCGTTCGGGAATTTGGCGGTCAGCCAATGCCGGCGATGCTGCCGCGGGTCAGTACGAAAAACGGAAGAGTGATCATACCCGCGATGGCGATGCTGTTGGTGCCGGAAGAACCTTCGGCTAGCACGGCATTTTTCAAATTCCAGGTGCAGAAAACCAATGAAATGGAGGAGGTGCGGGAGGCCGCGCTTCGGTACCTTGGAGCGGATTACTTTCAGCTGCCGAAACTGTTCTCCGACGAGATGACTGCGGTGTTCGGAGCCGGGTCGCCGACCGTCGCGAGCCTCATCAGGGCAAGGGTAACGCTCCTGGAGTTCGAACAATATTCGCAGAGCTTCCGGATGTACTGTAGGGCGCGGCGCCTCAGTGCAGAGGAACCGGCCCGTGAGTCGTCCTTCTGGCAGGCGCGACTATTTAATCCGAACCTGCCCAAGAACGCAGAAGTCTTAAGCTTCAAACCCGACTGGAAGAGTGCAACGGCAGATCCGACGCCGTGATTGGGCGATTAATCATCACGGATACATAGGATCTGCGCCGCCTCGCCGATAATTGCTGCAAGCCGCTCGGCGGCTGTGGGGATTGAATTAATCCAACCGGCACCGTTACCTGCATAAAGCGCCATAGCCTCGAAGTCACCGGTCATGTCGCGCAGCGGCGAGTCGGCGCTGAACAGATAGATCGGTCGGCCCGCTTCTTCGCCGATGACCCACCGTGCCGCGGCACGCGGATCGCCGTGCTCGCCTCGCGTGACGCTGTTCGGGAGGACGCGCACCGGGGCGCCCTCGGGCCAGTTGATGTGGAATGCCTCGGTGTGGACGGTCTTGCCCGGTTTGGCCGCAACGATGCGATCCTTATGCGCGCCGGCATTATTCGCGTCACGTCACCACGTAACCAAATTCCTCGGCTTGCTGTGTCAGCCATTCCCAGAAGCTTTCGGCGAAGCCGCGAAAGACGGAAACCTCGAAAGTATTCTCGCCCGTGCGTGTCAGATGCACGCCGATGTGAGCCATTTGTGTTACCGCACTTTGACCAACAGGGAATTCATCCGCGTGCAGGTCGACCGGTGTTCCTTTTGCCAGTACTTGGCGCGATTTTTTTCCGCCAATGCGAATGATGATGCGGCCGTGGCTCTGATCGGAAACGGACGCGATGCCGTCGAGTCTATCTTTAAGACCCTCATAGAGAGCGCCCTCGGTCAACCCATCGGCGACAACGTAATACTGATCGAATCCCGACCAATGGACGGCGCGCCCTTCGATGCCGTTGAGCGCGGCCGCAACACGATCAGAGCAGCCCTTGCGCGCGATCACGCCAACGATCGATGCGGGGTGCCGCACGGAAAGCTCGACATCGGAAAACCCTCGGTCGGCGCCGAAGCGCCCGCGAACAGCCGCATGCGCCAGCGGCGAAGCGCGGGCAAGTGTGGTTTTGGCAATCATCTTGCAGTCGTCGCCTCAGGCATGGAGTTTGGTATTTTCCCGATCGTAATGCACTGGGTCGCAAATTTCGCCGAAGAGGTGATTATCCCGGACCCCATCGAAAATTTTCACCACTTCCCCGTAGCGCTCGCGGCCGTTCACAAGCAGCGCTAGTCCGACCCATTGGTCCAGCATCGGCGACCATGCCACCGAGGAAATGTAGCCCTGGTCATTGGCCATCGACGGTGGATCATTCTTGTTGAGAAGATGCGAACCGGAGCGTATGCGGTGGGAGTTATCGACGGAGCGGATACCGACCACGCACTGCCGGTTCTTGTCGGTCAATCCTTCGCGAGCCGCCATCATGCGGCCGATATAGTCCTTTTTGGTCGACATCATCCTGCCAAGGCCGAGGTCCGTCGCCGTGGTGGTTCCGTTCAGCTCGCCGCCGGCGACATGGCCTTTCTCGATGCGCATGATGGAGAGCGCCTCGACCCCATAGGGTGCGATGCCGAATTCCTGTCCGGCCTCAATGATCGCGTGGGCGATCGCGCTGCCGTAGTCTGCCGGCACCGCCAGCTCGTAGGCGTGTTCGCCGGAGAACGAAATGCGGAACATCCGCGCGGGAAGGTCGCCAAGCACCTTGACGTCCCTGGCAGCGAGATAAGGAAAGGTCGTGTCATCAAGGGTCACGCCATCGACAATCTTTTGCAGCGTTGCACGTGCTTTGGGACCGGCCACAGCCATTTGCGCCCACTGCTCCGTAACCGACACATAAGTCACGTCGAGATCAGGCCACAGCGCCTGGTGAGCGAACTCGATGTGCGACATGACGCGGGCGGCATTCGCCGTCGTGGTCGTCATCAGGAAATGATCGTCAGCCAAACGCGACGTTGTACCGTCGTCGAAGGCGATCCCGTCTTCGCGCAGCATTACGCCGTAGCGCGCCCGCCCCACGGCCAGCGTCGAGAACGTGTTGCAATAGAGACGGTCTAAGAACGCAGCCGCATCCTTGCCCTGCACATTGATCTTGCCGAGAGTGGAAACATCACAAATGCCCACGCGTTCGCGGGTGTTCCGGACTTCGCGGCTCGCGCTCGCCAACCAGTCCTCACCTTTCCGCGGGAACCACGACGAGCGCATCCACAATCCGGCATCGACGAAGACCGCGCCAAGCTCAGCGGCCCATTCGTGCAGCGGCGTCTTGCGCACCGGCTGAAAATGACGACCGGCGAAAGGTCCCGCCAGCGCACCGAAGGCGATCGGAGTGTAAAAGGGCCGGAACGTGGTCGTGCCGACCTGCTCGATCGACGTGCCCCTGGCGTCGGCGAGGATGGCGACGGCATTGACGTTGCCGAGCTTGCCCTGATCCGTCGCCATCCCCGTGGTGGTGTAGCGCTTGGCGAGCTCGATATCCGTGTAACCCTCGCGCTGCGCGAGCAGCAAATCGTCGGCCGTTGCATCGTTCTGGTAATCGACGAATGCTTTACCCTTCAATTCCTTCACCCACCACAATGGGGCTATTGCGAAGGTCTCGTCACGGCATTTTGGAACCATAGGCACTCTGCCATCGCGCGCCCCGCTCGCGGCGCCATCGGCGAGACATTCGGAGAGCAACATCTTGCCGGCCGCAGATCCGGCTGCCACGAACGCGCCATTCGCCGGCGGAGGCACGAAGGCGGCGATCTCCGCGCTCCAGCGCGGTTTAGCGCCACGATGGCACATCAGATTGACAATGGGGCTCCAACCGCCGGACACCGCGACCGCGTCGCATTTGATCCGCGTGCCGTCGGTCAATGCGACGCCGGACGCGCTCTTGCCGCCGGTCACCTCGGCGATCATTCGTCCAAAATGTACCGGCGCGCCGCCAGAGTCGGCTTTGGCTTCGGTGCGGCTGTCGACGATTGCTTCGACGTGAACGCCATGGGCCTTCAAGTCGCGGGCGGTTCGGTAGCCGGAGTCGTTATTGGTAAAGACGACGGCCGATTTTCCGCAAGCCACCGCGTAGCGGTTGGCGTAGGTTCGCATCGCCGAGGCCAGTACCACGCCGGGCACGTCGTTGGCGCCGAAAGCGATGGGACGTTCTTCGGCGCCGGCGGCAAGCACGGCGCGTTTGGCGATGATGCGCCAGTAGCGCTGCCGTGGTTCGTAAGGGGGAGGGGCCAAGACGTGATCGTTGACCCGTTCGACCGCGCCAAAGATATTACCGTCGTACCAGCCAAATACCGTCGTGCGCGGCAACAGCGTCACATTCGGCATGGAGGCGAGTTCAGCGATGATTCCGTGTGCCCAATCGAGGCCCGACTTGTCGTCGATCTCTTCGTTTTCGAACAGAAGCGAGCCGCCGAGTCGCGAGCCTTCGTCGGCGAGAACGACCCGGCCGCCCGCGCGGGCTGACGTCAACGCCGCCATGAGCCCGGTCGGTCCAGAGCCGATGACCAGGAAGTCGCAGTGCGCGTAGCACTTTTCGTATTTATCCGGGTCCGCTTCCGTGGTGGCTGAGCCAAGCCCGGCCGCCCGGCGGATCATCGGCTCATAAATCTTCTCCCAGAAACTCTTCGGCCACATGAAGGTCTTGTAGTAAAAGCCGGCCACAAATATCGGCGCGGCAAGCGAATTCAGTGCGCCGATATCGAGATTGAGCGACGGCCAGCGGTTCTGGCTTTTGGCCACGAGCCCGTCGTACAGTTCGATCGTGGTAGCCCGGGTGTTGGCCTCCTTCCGGCCGCCCTCGCGAAGTTCGACAAGCGCGTTGGGCTCCGAGGCGCCGGCGGCAATCACGCTGCGCGGCCGGTGATATTTGAACGAGCGGCCCATAAGCCGCACGCCATTGGCCAGCAGCGCCGAGGCAAGCGTGTCACCCAAATGGCCTTCGAAGTCTTTGCCGTCGAATGTAAAGCCGAGCGCGGTGGAGCGATCGATCAGGCCGCCTCTTTGCAACCGGAAAGAGGTCACAGCTCGGCTCCGTTTCGCCTGTTGGCAACGTCCCGTGCCGCCACCACGGCAAACACTTCGTGGGTCTGCGTATCGCGGGTAACAACCAGCCACGACCGGCAGCCGCCTACATGATGCGCATATTCGTCGAAGCGCCCCTTGGGATTGTCGCGCAAGTAAACGTAATCGAACCACTGATCCATAGTCGCGGTGTCATTGGATGCAGGCCTGCGCGGCGCAGCGTCGCCCATGAACGTGAACTCATCGATGGGCCGGATTCCACAATAAGGACATCTGATCAGCACAATGCACCCGTCAATGCAGATTGGGCGTCGCGCCCTGGCCTTTTTCATCGATCATGCATCCGCGCCGGAAGCGGTCGAGACGAAAGGCAGCACTAAGTTTGTGCGCTTCGTTCCGAGCAATCATGTGCGCGAAGCACCAGCCCGAAGCAGGCGTCGCCTTAAAGCCGCCATAGCACCAGCCGGCATTGAGATAGAGGCCGTCGATGTCTGTCTTATCGATGATGGGCGAGCCATCCATCGACATATCGACGATGCCCCCCCAGCCTCTCACGACGCGCACGCGGGCAAGTCCAGGAATCATTGCCACGCCCGCTTCGATTACGTGCTCGACCATCGGCAGGTTGCCCCGCCGAGCGTATGAATTATAGCCGTCGATATCGCCGCCGAAGACAAGTCCACCCTTGTCGGACTGCGAGACGTAGAAATGCCCGGCGCCGAAAGTGACGACTCCGTGGATGTACGGCTTGAGGCCCTCGGATACGAACGCCTGAATGACATGACTTTCGATCGGCAACCTGAGACCCGCCATGGCGGCGACCTCGGATGAGTTGCCGGCTGCGGCAAGCCCCAGCTTCCTGCAGCCGATGAAGCCGCGCGTCGTATCGACGCCGACGACTTTGCCGTTTTCGATCTTGATGCCAGTCACTTCGCAGTTCTGAATGATGTCGACGCCGCGAGCGTCGGCAGCGCGTGCATAGCCCCAGGCCACCGCATCATGGCGGACAGTGCCGCCGCGCGGCTGTAACAAGCCGCCGCGAATGGGGAAGCGAGCGTTATCGAAATCCAGAAACGGATAGATTTTGCGCACGCCCTGCGCATCAAGTAGCACTGCATCGACGCCATCGATGCGCATCGCGTTGCCGCGCCGGGCGAAAGCATCGTACTGAGCATCGGAGTGGCAGAGATTGAGCACGCCACGCTGCGACACCATGGCGTTGAAGTTGAACTCCTGCTCGAAGTTCTCCCACAACTTCATGGACCATTCGTAGAACGGATTGTTTTCGGGCAGCATGTAGTTGGAGCGAATGATCGTGGTGTTGCGGCCGATATTCCCAGAACCGAGCCAGCCCTTTTCGACCACCGCTACGTTAGTGAGGCCGTGTTCCTTCGCCAAGTAATAGGCTGTAGCGAGTCCATGGCCTCCACCCACGATGACGACATCATAGCTCTTCTTGGGCTCGGGTTCGCGCCAGGCGGGCGTCCAATTCCGGTGACCTGCGAGAGTATTTCTTAGGAGAGAGAAGAGATTGTAGCGCACGCGTAAACCCGAACCGTTGTGGCGCAAATCACGGCGCTCCGAGTGCAGCGATCAAACTCGAATTTTCCATGGGGCAACGCGCGCAAGCTGTGTTGCAGGACGGGTCACCCTCAATGCTCATGTCTAAGGGCCGAGCCTCGCTCGCGTCTTGCCCAGGAAAGCCGCTTTCTGTTAAGTTTGAGCCATGATGGATGCCCCGCAGGTCGTCGGCTTATTGCTGGTGCCTGACTTTGCGCTCATGTCCTACGCCTGCGTCGTTGAGCCCCTGCGCGCCGCCAACCTCTTTGCCGGTCGCGAGCTGTATCGCTTGGTGCACATCTCGACACACCAAACGAGCGTGACCGCCTCCTGCGGTGCGGCGGTTCACTGCGCGGCCAGGGTCGGCGGCCCCGAGAAGCTTGATCTCCTGCTTATCTGTGCGGGGGGCGATCCGGCGGCCTTCAACGATCACGCAACATTTGCCTGGTTGCGCCGTTTAGCGGTCAAGGGTACGCGCATCGGCGGCGTGTCGGGAGGCCCATTTATTCTCGCGAAAGCCGGTGTCATGGACGGCATTCAGATGACCATTCACTGGCAGCACGCCCAGGCCGTCTTGGAGGCTCATCCCAAGATCCTGCTGACCCGCTCCCTTTTCATTGTCGACCGCAACCGTTTGACGTGCGCCGGCGGAACCGCACCGCTTGACATGATGCATGCGTTGATCGCCGAGCGTCACGGCGCAGAACTTGCTCGCAAGGTTTCAGACTGGTTCCTGCACACTGAAATTCGCCCGGCAAAGGGAACGCAGCGCGCATCCCTCGTTGAACGCTACGGTGTGCATAACGCAATGCTGCTTGCCGCACTTGAGCTGATAGAGAGGCATCCGGGAAAGCCGCTGCGGCGAAATGAGGTTGCCCGACGAATTGGCATTTCCACTCGGCAGTTGGATCGGTTGTTCGCCGTCAAGCTCAAGTGCAGCTATCAGGACCACTACCGCCGCATTAGGCTGGAACGTTCCCGGGAATTGCTGCACCAGTCGCCGGCGACAATCACTGAGGTGGCGGTTGCGTGTGGCTTCTCGAGTGCGAGCCACTTTGCTCGCGTCTACCGAGAGAGCTACGGCACAACACCTTCAGCAGATCGGAACAGCTCACATTGAGGCGGTCAATAAACGGACGCGCAGATGGGGATGGTTTATGTTGACGATCACAGCAATCATACGGGCGAAGAAGGGATCCGAAGCCAGCATGCGACAAGCGCTTGCGGAGGTCGCCGAGCACGTGCGCGCAAACGAGCCGGACACCATTGGCTTTTTCGTGTCGCAGGACGCGTCGGATCCGTGCGTCTTCACGACCTACGAACGCTTTGCTGACAAATCCGCGATGGATCGCCATAACGGCTCCGAGGTCGTAGCCCGGTTCTTCGGCATCGCGAAGCCGATCCTCGACGGCAACGTAATCCTCATCACCGCGGTTGAGTTTTCCGCTAAGTCGGGCGGGTAACGTACGGTCGAGCTCAACGATTTCGCCGGCCGGAGTATTAAATCACGATAGGCGCGATTCTTGCGGCATCGGGGGTAAATTCCTGGGTGCCGCAGACGTCCTTCCAAAAAGCGATTGAAAGGATTGCTTGAACCGGCGGGGAAGGGCAGACGCTACGTCCGCCGTATCGGACTGTCCTCGACATATCTATGATGAAGGGGAACTAATGCTGGAAGCCAAAAGCGCCCAGGAAGGCGCTGACCGCAGCGCAGGTCGTCGCGCTGGAAAAAGCCAAGAGGGAGAAGGAGGCGTATGCCGAGTTCAAGAGCGAGCATCCGGGCTATTGCGGCGCCAGGATACGTTCTATGTCGGCAATCTAAAGGGAGTTGGGCGCGTCTACCAGCAGACCTTCATCGATACCTACGCCAAGGTCGCCTGCGCAAGCTCTACGATCGCAAGACGCCGATCACGGCAGCCGATCTGCTCGACGACCGGGTGATCCCGTTCTTCGACAGTCACGATGTCAAGCTGCTGCGGGTCTTGACCGACCGCGGCAGCGAGTATTGTGGCAATCCGGAACGGCACGAGTACGAGTTTCTATCTCGCGGTCGAGGACATCAATCACTCGCGCACCAAAACGAATAGCCCGCCAACGGCATCTGCGAACGCTTCCACAAGACCGTGCTGAACGCGAACGATCGCGAATGGGTACCGATCGCGAAAGGCAAAACATGAGATTTATCACGTAATAAATGGATGTCTGCGAACGGCGGTGAATGTCAAAGTGGCGGAAGGGGTGGGATTCGAACCCACGAGGGAGCAGAGCCCCCTGCCGGTTTTCAAGACCGGTGCCTTAAACCACTCGGCCACCCTTCCATCATATTGATACAAAACAAGTTTTCAATCTGCGCAATTGCAAAAAAACCCTTTGCTACCGAATTTGCTACCAGAATTTCTCGTTTCCGGCCGCAGGCGCTTTTAGCGCGAGCCGAAATGCAGTGTCGAGACGGGCCGCCGCGTTGGTCTGCATCGTGTCAGTGACGTGTGAATAGAGGTCAAGTGTCGTCGTTATCGTCGAGTGCCCCAAACGCTCCTAGGCGATCTTGGGATGCACACCGGCGAGCAACATCTGGGTGGCATGGCTATGCCGGAGGTCGTGGAAGCGCACACGGGGCAGGTCTTTAAGGCGCACCACGAGCCGGGTAAACTCATGGGTGGGGCGGCTGCAGCGGATTGCCGTCCGCCCGCCCGCAAACGGGCGTCTGCCCGTTCTGCCGGATGCCGAGCATCAGTAGTTCTTCCGCCTGTTGGCCCTTCAATCGCCGCAGCTCCTCGACGGCGAACGCGGGGAGGGTGACTGCGCGCGCCTTTTCCGTCTTGGGCGCCTTGAACCGCAAACCCGTTTTGGTCTGCTCAATACTTTCGCCGCCGGTAATGTGCCGCCATGGCTGGCTCATGCTCTATCACGGCGTACACGACATTCCTCAACCGGGGGGCCTGACCGCTCGTCTAAGCCGGTGCTTTGTCCTGAGGGCCCGCTGGAAAGCCGCGGTACGGTCGACGATGTGGTATTTCCCACGGGGATCGATCGGCGCGACGATCTTGGCGCGCCCGATCGCTTCGACATCTATTACGGCATGGCGGACGATCGAATTGGCGTGGCGCGTCTGGACGTGCCAACAACGCTGCCCCGCGATTTATGATTTCAAGGGCTGCAATGAACTGCTTTCCGCAACCATTTACCGGGCAAAATTTCTCGCTGCCAGCTATTCACCAGGTTTTGAGTGTGCTGACGGCGAATCATTAGCCTTAGACTGGAACCGTTCCCCTCATCTAGGAGTTTGCGCTGAGGGGCGCTTCTCTCTGCACCGGTGGATTGCATATCCATCGTCCAAAACCCCGAGAAGCCGCTCATGTCAGCCAAATCGACGACGGTCCGACGTATCGAGGCACCGGGTTTGGAAACCCAACAACAAGGCGCGGTCGATCAGCTTTGCGTAAACACCATTCGCACGCTGGCGATGGACGCCGTGCAGCAGGCCAATTCCGGCCATCCGGGCACGCCGATGGCTTTGGCGCCGTTGGTTTACACCATCTGGCAAAATTTTCTGCGGTTTAATCCGGAGGATCCGATCTGGCCCAATCGCGATCGCTTCGTGTTGTCGAATGGCCACGCTTCGATGCTGCTCTACGCTGACGCTTTATCTCAGCGGCGTGAAAGCGGTGAATGCCAAATACAAGCGTCTGGACGAGCCGGCGGTGTCGCTCGACGATATCAAGCGGTTTCGGCAGCTCGGGAGCAAATGTCCCGGTCATCCGGAATATCACCTTACGACGGGCGTAGAAGCGACAACCGGCCCCCTCGGCCAAGGCTGCGGCAACAGCGTGGGCATGGCGCTGGCCGGACGGTGGCTGGCGAAGCACTTCAACCGGCCGGATTTCACGATGTTCGACTATGACGTCTATGTCATATGCGGCGACGGCGACATGATGGAGGGCGTATCGAGCGAAGCGGCCTCGCTCGCGGGTCACCAGATGCTCGGTAATCTTTGCTGGTTCTACGACAGCAACCGCGTGACGATCGAAGGGCACACGGATCTGGCTTTCAGCGACGATGTCGCGGCGCGGTTCCTTGCTTATGGCTGGAACGTGCAACACGTGGGCGACGTCAACGATCTCGAGCGGTTGGCCGAGGCGATCGAGATTTTCCGCCGTACCAAGGACGTGCCAACGCTGATCATCGTCGACAGCCACATTGGCTACGGCGCGCCGCACAAGCAGGACACGAGCGCGGCCCACGGGGAGCCGCTCGGCGAAGAGGAGATACGTCTCGCCAAGCGGAGCTACGGTTGGCCCGAGGACGCCAAATTTCTTGTCCCGGACGGCGTGCGCGAGCACTTTCGGGACGGTATCGGACGGCGCGGCCAAAGCCTTCACAAAGCCTGGCTCACCCAATTTGAGATCCTATCGAAAAAAATATCCCGATCTCGCCGACGAGATCGAGCGCATGCAGCGGCGCGAGCTTCCGCCAACTGGGACGTCGCGCTTCCGTCTTTCGCCGCCGACGCGAAAGGCGTTGCCACGCGCGACTCGTCCGGCAAGGTACTCAACGCCATTGCCTCGCATTACCCGTGGCTGATCGGCGGTTCTGCCGACCTCGCCCCATCCACCAAAACGCGGCTTACATTCGAGGGCGCCGGCGATCAGGAAGCTGACACGCCGGGCGGCCGCAATCTGCATTTCGGCGTGCGCGAGCATGCCATGGGCGCGGTCCTCAACGGGCTTGCACTGTCCAAGATTTGCGCCTTCGGATCGACCTTCCTCGTCTTTTCCGACTACATGAAGCCGGCCATCCGGCTGAGCGCGCTGATGGAGCTTCCGGTCGTCTTCGTGTTCACGCATGATTCGATCGGCCTCGGGCAGGATGGCCCAACGCACCAACCGGTCGAGCAGCTGATAGCGCTCCGCAGCATTCCCGGCCTCATTACACTGCGACCTGCCGACGCCAATGAGGTGGTCGAGGCATGGCGCGTCATAATAGGTCTAAAGCATCAGCCCGCCTGTCTGGTGTTGACCCGCCAACCGCTTCCAACCTTCGATCGCACGCGCTTTGCGTCGGCAGCAGGTGTCGCGCGGGGCGCCTATGTCATGGCTGACGCCGAAAGCGGCGAGCCGGCAGTAATCCTGATCGGAACCGGTAGCGCGGTTGCGCTCTGCGCCGAGGTTTACGAGACGCTCCAGCGGGACGGTATTCCGGCGCGCGTCGTCAGCATGCCGTCCTGGGAGTTGTTCGAACAGCAGGATCAGGCCTATCGCGACAGCGTGCTGCCGCCCGACATCACGGCCCGCGTGTCGGTCGAGGAAGGTTCGGTGATCGGCTGGGATCGGTATGTCGGTATTGGCGGTGCCAAAATCGGCATGCACACGTTTGGCGCATCCGCCCCGATCAAGGACCTGATGGCGAAATTCGGTTTCACCTCGGAGAACGTACTCGCCGCTGCCAAGGAGCAGATTGCGAAGTCCAGCAAGTCAAGGAGGCGGACTGCATGAATCCGCTCAAGCAGCTTGAAGCATGCGGTCAGTCGCCCTGGCTGGACTATCTAAAGCGCAGCCTGATCGAGAAGGGCGAATTGCGCACTCTGATCGAACGCGACGGACTGAAAGGCGTTACCTCGAACCCCTCGATCTTCGAGAAAGCCATCGGAGAGAGCGACGAATATGCCGAAGCGTTGAAGCGGTTTCAGGCCACGGCCGACCACGGCATCTCCGCAATCTACGAGCACCTGGCGATTGCCGATATCCACGGCGCTGCCGATGTGTTGCGCCCGGTTTACGATGAGACGCAAGGCCGGGATGGCTACATCAGTTTGGAATGCTCGCCCTATCTGGCCAACGACACCGAAGCTACGGTGGTCGAAGCGTTGCGGCTCTGGGCGGCGGTGAAACGTCCAAACCTGATGGTGAAGGTGCCGGCGACCGTTGCCGGCATTCCTGCGATCCGCAAACTGATTGCGTCGCGGGCTGAACATCAACATCACTTTGCTGTTCTCCGTAAGCGTCTACGAACAAGTGGTCGAAGCTTATATCTCCGGGCTTGAGGATTTGGCGCGGGCAGGCGGCGATGTTTCCAAAATCGGCAGCGTCGCCAGCATCTTCGTCAGCCGCATCGACACGGCCGTCGACAAGCGGCTGGACCGGCTCGATGACAAGCGGCTGGCGGATCGGTTCCGCGGCAAGGTGGCGATCGCTAACGCGAAACTCGCTTACGTTCGCTACAAAGAGCTTTTCTCAGGTCCGCGCTGGCAGCGTCTGGCCGCGGCGGGCGCGAAGACCCAGCGCCTGCTGTGGGCTTCCACCAGCACCAAAGATCCGGCTTACAAGGATACAATGTATGTCGAGGCGCTGATCGGCCGCGACACGGTAGATACGATTCCGCCGGTGACCATGGACGCATTCCGCGACCACGGTAAGGCGACACCCGACGTCATCGAACAAGATGTTGCAGGCGCCCGCGCGATCCTCTCCGGGCTGGAGCAGCACGGCATCTCTCTGAAAGAGATCACGGAAGAGCTGGTCAGCGAGGGCGTGCAGCAATTCGCCGACTCGTTCGACAAGCTGTTCGGTGCCATCGCCCGACGGCGCCGTGCGCTGCGCGAAGGCGATTACGCCGGCTTTGCAATCGGGCTGGGCTCGCCCGAGCTGAAGGCGGACTTCGATGCGGAAATGGAAGCCTGGCGCAAGGACGGCCGCATTCGGCGGCTGTGGGCGGGCGACAAGAGTCTGTGGACCGGGACGGACGAGGACAAGTGGCTTGGCTGGCTCACCATCGTCGAGGATGAACTGGCCGATGTTGATCGGCTGCAAAGCTTTGCGGAGGAGATAAAGCAGCGCGGCTTCACCAACGTCGTCCTGCTCGGCATGGGCGGCTCAAGCCTCGGTCCGGAAGTTTTGGGCGCGGCTTTCGGGCCGCAGTCTGGTTGGCCGCGCTTCCACATGCTCGACAGTACCGATCCGGCACAGATCAGGGCGATCGAGCGGGCGGTGGATCTCGGCAAGACGCTGTTTATCGTCTCCTCCAAATCCGGCAGTACGCTCGAACCCAACATTTTCATGGAGTATTTTTTTGACCGCGTCGCCACCGTGCGAGGCAAGGAAAAAGCCGGCGAACACTTCGTCGCCGTGACCGATCCAGGTTCCTCGCTGGACCGCCGCGCCAAGCAACTACACTTCGCCCGAATCTTTCATGGCGTGCCCTCGATCGGTGGCCGTTACTCGGTGCTGTCGAAGTTCGGTCTGGTGCCGGCTGCTGCGATGGGGATCGACGTCAAGCGCCTCCTTGAGGCGGTGCAGCCGATGCAACGTGCCTGCGGCGCGGACGTGCCGCCGGTTGAGAATCCGGCCGTGCAGCTCGGCATCGCCATAGGCGTCGCGTCAACGCGGTTCGGCCGCGACAAGGTGACGATCATTGCCTCGCCGCGGATCGCCGATCTCGGCGCCTGGCTGGAGCAGCTTCTCGCCGAGAGCACCGGCAAGCGCGGACGCGGGCTAATCCCGTTGGCCGGCGAGCCGCTCACGACGCCCGAGCGCTACGGTGGCGACCGGTTCTTTGCCTACCTGGAGTTGGACGGGCAAATTGATCCGTCGCAACGGCAAGCGGTGGAAGCGCTGGAGCGCGCCGGTCATCCGGTCGCGCGGATCAGCGTCAAAGATGTTTGGCACATCGGTCAGGAATTTTTCCGTTGGGAGATAGCGACCGCGGTGGCCGGCGCGATCATCGGCATCGATCCATTCGACCAACCGGACGTGGAAGCAAGCAAGGACAAGACGCGCGCACTGACTGAAGCCTACGAGAAGTCGCATCGCTTGCCCGCGGAGGCGCCGATGTTCCGTGAGAATGGTCTCGCCCTCTACGCCGATCCCCGCAACGCCGCCGAGCTCGGCCGCCACAACACGTTGTCCGGCTATATGAAAAGTCATTTCGGCCGCGTGCACGGCGGCACAAAAGCGGGCGACTACGTCGCGCTGCTCGCCTACATTCAGCGCGACAAGTCGCACACTCAGGCGCTCACCGGGATGCGCGTCCGCATCCGCGACAAAACCCGCGCCGCGACCTGCGTTGGTTTCGGGCCTCGTTTTCAGCATTCGACCGGGCAGGTTTACAAGGGCGGACCGAATTCCGGCGTGTTCCTTCAGATCACCTGCGACGATCCGGTCGATATCGACGTGCCCGGCCATTCATACAGCTTCGGCGTGGTGAAAGCGGCGCAGGCCAGCGGCGACCTTGACGTCCTGGTGGAACGCGGCCGCCGCGCGCTGCGCGTCCACGTCAAGGATGTTGACGCGGGACTGGCGGAGCTCGCCCGCGCGATAGAGTCAGCGTTCGACTAAAGAATTCCTGCAAGGAGTGACACAGATGCAGATCGGTATGATCGGACTTGGAAAAATGGGCGGCAACATGTCTCGCCGCTTGATGAAGGCGGGACATCAAACGGTGGTATTCGCGCGCTCCTCCAAGTCGCGCGAGGCGCTGGCAAAGGACGGCGCCACAGCTGCCGCGTCGCTCGCCGATGTTGTGAAGAAGCTCGGGCAAAAGCCGCGCGCGATTTGGCTCATGCTGCCGGCCGGGCAGGTCACCGAAGAAACAGTCGAAAGCCTCGGCGGCCTGCTTGAGCGCGACGACATCATTATCGACGGCGGTAACTCCTTCTACAAAGACGATATCCGCCGCGCAAAACAGCTGGCTAAAAAAGGAATTCGCTACGTCGATTGCGGCACGTCGGGAGGCGTCTGGGGCATCGAGCGCGGCTATTGCATGATGATTGGCGGTTCCAAAGAGGCGGTCGATCACCTCGATCCGATCTTCTCGGCGCTCGCTCCCGGACTCGGCGATATCCCGCGCACACCCGGGCGCTCGAAAGGCGATACACGCGCCGAACGCGGCTACATCCACGCCGGTCCGTCCGGTGCCGGGCACTTCGTCAAGATGGTGCACAACGGCATCGAGTACGGATTGATGCAGGCCTACGCGGAAGGCTTCGATATCCTGCGCAACAAGGATTCGAGCGACCTACCCGAGGACGAGCGCTTCACGCTGAACATGCCGGATATCGCGGAGGTTTGGCGGCGCGGCAGTGTCATCTCATCCTGGCTGCTGGATCTCGGCGCCGCTGCGCTGGCGAAGGATCCACAGTTGAAGGATTTTTCCGGCTTCGTTCAGGATTCGGGTGAGGGCCGCTGGACGGTCGAGGCTGCGATCGAGGAAGCGGTTCCGGCGGATGTAATTTCCTCGGCGCTCTACGCCCGTTTCCGTTCGCGGCAGGAGCATACCTTCGGCGAAAAGATGCTCTCGGCTATGCGCTTCGGCTTCGGCGGCCACGTCGAGGGTCAGGAGCCGATCGACCCGGAACCAAAGCCAAAAGGTTCGCAGCGGCAGCCGGCGGCGCAGCGCGCCGCCGAGTAGCATCATGCTTGACAAACTTCCGACCCGGACGCCGCGGACTGCGCAGGTGATTGCCTGCCCGCCGCACCGTGAGGCTAAGCCGGCCGACCCCTGCGCCATGGTGATCTTCGGTGCTACCGGCGACCTCACCAAGCGTCTCGTGGTGCCGGCACTCTATAATCTGTTGCGCACCAAGGTGCTGCCTGAGCATTTCGTATTGATCGGTGTTGCCCGGGCGGAGGGAACCGCTGAAAGCTGGCGTAACGAGCTTCACGACATGCTGACAAGCTTTGTCGGGGACGCCGCCGCCGAGTTTGATGTCGACCATATCGACGAGGATGTGTGGACGCGGCTCGCGGAGAAGATGATTTACATCCAGGGCGATCTCACGAAACCCGAGCTGTACGATAAACTTCGCAGCACTCTCGACCAAGCCGAAAAGACCCACGGCACCCGAGGCAACGCCATCTTCTATCTCGCGGTCGCCGATCGGCTGTTCGGCGCCGTGATCGAACAGCTGGGCAAGGCAAAGCTTACCGAGCAGGATGAAGACGAGAGCGGCAAGCATCGGTTCTGGCGCCGCGTCGTGATCGAGAAACCGTTCGGGCACAGCCTGGATTCGGCCCGCGATTTGAACGCCCACATCCTGCGCACTCTGAATGAGAACCAGATCTTCCGGATCGACCATTTTCTCGGCAAGGACACGGTCCAGAACATCATGGCGTTCCGCTTCGCCAACGGCCTGTTCGAACCGATCTGGAATCGCGACCGCATCGATCACGTGCAGATCACCGCGGCAGAGACAGTGGGCGTGGAGGGCCGCGGCAGCTTTTACGAGGCGACCGGCGCGTTGCGCGACATGGTCCCCAATCACCTGTTCACATTGCTTTCGATGGTGGCCATGGAGCCACCCACCGGCTTCGATGCCGCGGCGATCCGTTCACAGAAGGCCGAGGTGTTGGCGGCGATCCCCGCCGTCGAGGCGGCTGCAGCGGTGCGTGGCCAGTATGGCGCCGGCACGACGCTCGGCAAAAGCGTGAAGGCCTATCGGCAAGAGCCCCACGTGGCACCAGATTCGAACGTCGAGACCTATGTCGCGATGCGGCTCGAAATCGACAACTGGCGTTGGGCGGGCGTGCCTTTCTACCTGCGCACCGGCAAGCATATGACGCAACGGAATACCGAGATAGCGATCCGCTTCAAGCAGGCACCCTACGCGGCGTTCCACGGCACGCCGGTCAACACTCTGCGGCCCAATTGGCTGGTGCTCCGCATCACGCCCGATGAGGGCATCTCCCTGCAGTTCGAGGTCAAGCGTCCGGGACCCGTGGTGGACCTCGCTGCCGTCAAGATGGACTTCCGCTACGACGATTGGTTCCCCAAGGAACCCAATGTCGGATACGAGACCCTGATCTATGACGTCATGATCGGCGACTCGACATTATTCATGCGCGCCGACATGGTGGAGCAAACTTGGCGCATCGTGCAGCCGGTACTCGACGCCTGGGCCAAGGATGGTGTTGCAGATCTGCCGCTCTATCCGGCTGGAAGCTCCGGACCGACCGAGGCGGACGCGCTTTTGGCACAAGATGGCCGGTGCTGGCGCAGCGTCCATGGCGATGATGACGTTGGACGATCGTCATGAATTGTGTGCGCCGGTCGCCGTTCAAATGTTCCGCCGTGATTTCGGACGTCGATGGCACGTTGGTGACTGATGACAAGGTGTTGACGGGGCGCGCCCAGGCGGCCGTGGCAAAGCTACGCGCTGACGGAATCATTTTTTCGATTATCAGCAGCCGGCCGCCCCGCGGTCTGTGCATGCTGCTCAAGCCCCTTGGCATCACGACGCCGGTCGGCGGCTTCAACGGCGGAGTGCTGACAACTCCAGATCTTGCGGTCATCGCCGAACATCTTCTGTTGCCTGAGATCGCTCGGCGTGCGGTCGACATGCTTGATGCGCGCAGGGCAGAGGTGTGGATCTTCAGCGGCCAGGACTGGCTGGTGCGCCGTTCCGATGGACCTTATGTGGCGTTGGAAGAACGCACGGTGGGATTCGCGCCGACAATTGTCGAAGATTTGGGACCTGCCCTCGATGCTGCTGCCAAGATCGTCGGTGTCAGCAAGGATTTCGAGCTTCTCGCCCAATGCGAGGGCGAGCTGCGCACCGCGCTCGTCGATCAGGCGACCGTCGCGCGTTCCCAGCCCTACTACCTCGACATCACCCATCCGCTCGCCAACAAGGGCGTCGCATTATCGGAGATCGCGAAGCTGCTGGACATTCCCTTGGCGGAGGTCGCCGTTATCGGCGACGGCGGCAACGACGTCGCGATGTTCGAGCGCGGTGGTCTCAGCATCGCCATGGGCAATGCGAGCCCACAGGTGCGGCGAGAAGCCGATTTCGTGACCGACAGCAATGGTGAAGATGGTTTCGCCAATGCGATCGAACGGTTCATCCTCGGTGGGGACCGTTCGCACGCGCGGGTAGCGACGGCGGGAGCAGGAGCGCGCGCATGGTAGGGCCCGCTGGCGCCGCGCCGAAAATCTCGCTGGTCCTCGCCGACGTCGACGGCACGCTCGTCACTGCGGAAAAAATTTTGACGCCGCGCGCGGCAGCGGCCGTGAAGGCGCTTCACGCCGCAGACGTCGCCTTTGCGATTACCAGCGGCCGGCCGCCGCGCGGCATGGCGATGCTGATCAAACCGTTAGCCTTGCGAACCCCGGTTGCCGGATTCAACGGCGGAATCTTCGTCAAGCCCGACATGACCATCATGGAAGAGCACGTACTTGCCGCCGATGCCGCAAAGCGCGCGCTGGAGGTTATTCTCCAGAACGGCATGGATGTATGGGTCTATAGCGGCGATGACTGGCTTGTCCGCGACCCCAATGCGCCCCACGTCGCGCGCGAGCAATGGACCGTCAAGTTCGCTCCGACCATCGTCGAGAATTTCGAAGATGTGCTCGGCCGCGCGGTCAAGATCGTCGGCGTGAGCGATGACCACGATCTGGTCGTGCGCTGCGAAAAGGAGGCGCAGGACGCGCTTGGCGCAAAAGCGTCGGCGGCCCGCTCGCAACCTTACTATCTGGACATCACTCACCCGGACGCCAACAAAGGAACCGTCGTTACAACGCTGTCGAAACTCCTCTCGATCCCGGCCAGCGAGATTGCCACGCTCGGCGACATGCCGAACGACGTGCTGATGTTTCGCAAAAGCGGCCTCAGCATCGCTATGGGCAATGCCAGCGCGGAGGTACAGGCGCAGGCCGATTTGGTGACCGACTCCTATGACGATGAGGGATTCGCCAAGGCGATCGAGCGCTTCATCTTGCCTCGCGCCAGCTCGGCTCTGTCGAGGGCGTCATGAAGCCGATCGTTGTAGCGCCCTCCATTCTTGCCGCCGATCTGCGGCGGCTCGGAGAAGAAGTCCGCGCCGTTGACGAGGCCGGCGCTGATTGGATTCACATGGACATCATGGATGGCAGGTTCGTGCCGAACATCTCCTTCGGCCCTGCGGTCGTGAACGCGGTGCGCCGTTCGACCGCAAAGCCGCTCAATGTGCACCTGATGATCGTCGAACCTGAGCGCTATCTCGGCGATTTTGCCAAGGCTGGCGCCGATCATCTGCTCGTTCAGGCGGAGCCGTCTTCGACAATGCACCTTCATCGCGCGCTGTCGCAAATTCGCGAGCTCGGTAAGAAGGCCGGTGTGGTGCTTAATCCGGCGAGTCCCATCGCGTTTGTCGAGCACGTTCTGCATATCTGCGACATTGTCCTCGTGATGACGGTCAATCCCGGATTTGGCGG
Organism: uncultured Alphaproteobacteria bacterium; assembly: GCA_963844545.1. GTDB lineage: Bacteria > Pseudomonadota > Alphaproteobacteria > Rhizobiales > Xanthobacteraceae > BOG-931. Next base: position 105,256 of record CAWJOX010000013.1, read on the forward strand.
GCAGAAATTCCTCCCCGAGATGTTGCCGAAAATCCGTGAACTGCGGCGGCTTTGCGACTCACGAAGACTGGATCCGTGGATCGAGGTCGATGGCGGTGAGAACGCGGAAAATGCCGCGTTGGCCGTTGCCGCAGGTGCAAACGCGATCGTCGCAGGATCGGCGATATTCGGCTCCGACGATTATGCGGAAGCCATCGCACGAATTCGAAACAGCACGCTGCCCATGAAAGTCGTTGCACAATGACCGATATCGCATCGGCCGAGAACCGGACTTTCGCCAATGCTGAAACGCTCGCGCACGATGTCGCCGAATGGCTCTGCGGCCTTGCGCGGGCAACCGACCGCGACCTTCGCGGTTAGCCTGTCAGGCGGCTCGACGCCCCGACGTCTCTACGAGTATCTCGCAACTCCGGAGATTGCCTCCCGCTTTCCATGGAATCGTGCGCACTGGTTCTGGGGCGATGAACGGTTTGTGCCCCACGACCATCCCGACAGCAATTTTCGCATGGCGCGCGAAGCCTTCCTTTCGCGGGTCCCCGATTCCTGGCGACAACATCCATGCGGTTCCGACGGAGGGCGTATCACCTGAGGAAGCCGCCATCGCCTACGAGACGACGCTGAAGCGCTTCTACGGCGCCGACACGCTAGCTCCCGGGCGGCCGCTTTTCGACGTCACGCTCCTTGGGATCGGAGAGGACGGACACACCGCCTCATTATTCCCCGGTCAGCCGGCGCTGCAAGAAACGCGACGGTGGGCGGTCGCTGTCATTGGCGCAAAAGCCGAGGCGCGCATCACGTTGACTTATCCGGCGCTCGACAGCAGCCGCGACGTCGCGTTCGTGGTTACGGGACAAGAAAAGCGGGAGGTTGTCGCCCGCGCCCAGGCCGGCGACCGGACACTTCCCGCAGGCGTAGTTCGCCCGGTCGGCCGTCTCCATTGGTTCATGGATCGCACCGCGGCGTTGGCAGGAGCGGCGTGATGTCCGTGCAAACCCCGCCGAGGAAAAACACTCCGCCGCCGGCCTCGCTGCGGTGATCATCATGGGGGTTTCGGGATGCGGTAAATCGACCATTGGCGCGCTTCTCGCCTCGCAGCTGCGATGGGAGTTCGAGGATGCCGATTGGCTTCACCCGGCGGCCAACGTCGACAAGATGCACAACGGCATTCCGCTCACCGACGAGGATCGTTGGCCCTGGCTGGCCGCGATCGCTGCTTGGATCGATCACAGCCGTCATTCGGGCGGACGCGCCGTCGTCGCATGCTCCGCTCTCAAGCGCCGCTACCGCGATGTTCTGATCGGCGATCGCCCCGACGTTCGTCTGGTCTATCTCAAGGGAGATGAGGCGCTGATCGCGCGCCGCATCGCCACCCGCCATGAGCATTTCATGCCGCGAAGCTTGCTCCACAGCCAATTCGAAGCCCTGGAGGAACCCGGTCCCGATGAAAATCCGATCATCGTGTCGATCGAGCCGCAGCCGCGCGAGATCGTGGCTAAAATCTTGTCAGCGCTGAACATGGTCGAAGGTGCTCAGCCGCCCAAGCAGACATCTCTGAGATCCTCCGTCCGTGGCGCATGGACGAACCCGTAAGGAGCCGCCGATGCCTGCCACGCTGTCGCCCGATCTGCTGGAGGACGCGCCAGCGACGCTGCTGCCCGATTCGCCGGAGGAGATGCGTGCCGCCCTGACCCCGGATCAGCTCGAGAGAATGAATGCTTATTGGCGCGCGGCGAATTATCTTTCGGTTGGGCAAATCTATCTAAAAGACAATCCGTTGCTCGAAGCCCCACTGAGGCTCGAACATATCAAGCCGCGTCTGCTGGGCCATTGGGGTACAACGCCCGGATTGAATTTTCTCTATGTCCACCTCAACCGGCTCATCAAGGAGAACGATCTGAACATGATGTACGTCATCGGTCCGGGTCATGGTGGCCCGGGCATCGTGGCGATGACCTATCTCGAAGGCTCCTACACCGAGCGCTATCCGGCGATCGAGCGCGACCGGAATGGGCTGCGCCGGCTCTTTCGGCAGTTCTCCTGGCCTTACGGAGTTCCCAGTCACGTATCGCCGGAAACTCCCGGCTCCATTCACGAAGGCGGGGAACTGGGCTATTCACTCGTCCACGCCTATGGCGCCGCTTTCGACAATCCTGATCTGATCGTCGCCTGTGTCATCGGCGACGGCGAGGCGGAAACCGGTGCGCTGGCAACAAGCTGGCACTCCAACAAGTTTCTAAACCCGGCGCGCGACGGGGCGGTTCTTCCGATCCTTCATCTCAATGGTTTCAAGATCGCAAATCCGACTGTGCTCGCGCGCATCAGTCGCCAGGAATTGACCGACCTGATCCGCGGCTATGGCTACGAGCCGCATTTTGTGGAAGGCGACGTTCCGGCCTTGGTGCATCAACGTCTGGCCGGCACGCTTGATACGATCCTGGCGAAGATACACAGGATCCAGAAGGCGGCGCGCTCCTCTCCAGACACGGTCGAGCGGCCGCGCTGGCCAATGATCGTGTTCCGCACGCCGAAAGGTTGGACCGGCCCAAAGTTCGTGGACGGCGAGCCGGTGGAGGGAACCTGGCGCGCGCATCAGGTTCCGATCGCGAATTTCAAAAATCCCGAGCACCTCAAGCAACTCGAAGACTGGATGAAGAGCTACCGGGCGCACGAATTGTTCGACGAACGAGGTAAATTCCGCGACGAATTCGCGGCGCTTGCGCCGACCGGTCATCGCCGCATGGGCTCTAATCCGCACGCCAACGGGGGCGAGTTGCTGGTCCCGTTATCGATGCCGCACTTCCATGATTACGCCGTGACAGTACCTAAGCCGGGCGTCGTCGAGGCGGAGTCAACCCGCGTTCTCGGAAATTATCCTGCGCGACGTGATGAAGCTCAATCTCGACAAAAAGAACTTCCGGCTCTTTGGTCCTGACGAGACGGCGTCCAACAGGCTGGATGCCGTCTATGAAGCGTCCGGCAAGGAATGGATGGCCGAGATCGAAGATGTCGACATTAATCTTAGCGTCGACGGTCGCGTCATGGAGGTGCTGAGCGAGCATCTGTGCGAAGGCTGGCTCGAGGGATATCTCCTCACCGGCCGCCATGGCCTGTTCTCGTGCTACGAGGCCTTCATCCACATCATCGATTCGATGTTCAACCAGCATGCGAAATGGCTCAAAGTCAGCAGGAAAATTCCGTGGCGGAAGCCGATCGCCTCGCTGAACTACCTACTGACGTCGCATGTCTGGCGGCAGGATCATAACGGCTTCTCCCATCAGGATCCGGGTTTCATCGATCATGTGGCAAACAAAAAATCCGATATCGTGCGCATCTATTTGCCACCCGACGCAAACTGCCTGCTATCGGTGGCGGACCACTGCTTACGCAGCCGCAACTACATCAACTTGATCGTCGCCGGCAAACAGCCGGAGTGGCAGTGGCTCGACATTGATTCAGCCGTTCGCCACTGCACTGCCGGTGCCGGTATCTGGCGATGGGCCAGCAACGACGCCGGCGATCCCGACGTGGTCATGGCCTGTGCCGGCGACGTGCCGACCCTCGAGACGCTAGCTGCCGTGACTCTTTTGCATGCGTACGTTCCTGACATCCGCATCCGTGTCGTCAACGTGGTGGATTTGATGGTGCTGCAGCCTCAGACCGAGCACCCGCACGGTCTGGAGGATCAGGATTTCGACGAGTTGTTCACGGCGGACAGGCCGGTGATCTTCGCCTTCCATGGCTATCCTGCCATGATCCACAAACTGACCTACCGGCGGCACAATCACGACAATATTCATGTGCGCGGTTATAAGGAGGAGGGCACCACCACGACTCCCTTCGATATGGTGGTGCTGAACAATCTCGACCGCTATCAACTCGCGCTGGACGCCATCCGGCGAATTCCCCGCCTCAGCGATCAAGTGGAGAAGGCGACGGCGCGCTTCTGGACCACCATGGAGCGTCACAAGCTCTATATCAGCGAGCATGGCGCCGACATGCCGGAGGTCTGCGACTGGCGCTGGACCTCGTGAGCGCGGTGTTTCCACCGCAAGTGCATGACGGACGCTGAGCCGCGGTCCGCCCGCCATACTGGGGCGCTGCTCCGCTGGCGGGCCCCTCCAGATAGTCTCGCGGCCATCCATACCATCCTCGTCGGAAGTCGAGGCCCGTTGCCGGTGACGAAATATACATAACGACTTGCTACAATATTCCCGTTACAGAAGCTCACGGACCGCATCCACTCAAAATCTCACTTCGCGAGCTCCTTGCGGATCGAAAGCAATTCGCGCCGGCGCTTTGCGGTCGTCTTCGGGTAAGCCATTTTGAGACCTTCGAGCGTATCGAGAACAATTCGCGACACGATCAACCGAGCATTCTCTTTGTCGTCGGCGGGAACGACATACCAGGGGGCGTGATCGGTGCTTGTCGCGCTGAGGCATTCCTCGTAGGCCTTCATGTACAGCTTCCAGAATTTTCTCTCCTGGATGTCTGCCAGACTGAATTTCCAATTCTTGTCTGGCTCGTCGATGCGCGCCAGAAACCGCTTTCGCTGTTCCTCCTTGGAAAGGTGGAGGAAGAACTTGATGATGCGTGTTCCGTTGCTGTGGAGGTGTTTCTCTAAATCCACAATCGAACGATACCGGTCGTGCCAGAGCTTCTTGTCGTGATGCGGGGTCTCCGGGATTGCTTCGCTGCGGAGAATCTCGGGATGCACGCGAACGATCAGCACTTCCTCGTAATAGGATCGGTTGAAGATGCCGATCCGCCCGCGTTCCGGCAGATCGCGCGTGGTGCGCCACAGAAAATCATGTTCCAATTCGGTGGCGCTGGGATGTTTGTAGCTGAACACCTGACAACCCTGCGGGTTGACGCCGGACATCACATGCTGGATCGCGCCGTCTTTTCCCGCGGCATCCATCGCCTGAAAGATCAGCAGGACGGCATGGCGGTTGGACGCGTACAGCAGCTGCTGCTGTGAACTCAGTTGCGCGACGTGTTCCTCCAAGAGGCTTTTATATTGCTCTTTCGACTTGTACACGGGATCGACCTTCGTCGGCCACTTTTTGAGGTCGACCTGCGTGTCCCTCGCGCACGCAAAAGTCCTTTGAAACTATTTTCATCGTTGACTCACTTGGCTTGCTGCGTTGCGAATTGAGATATTGTCCCAGCTTTGGCTTCGAGCTTGGGCGCAGCTTTGATGGGATCGAGAATTCGATAAGCGAGAATCTTCACGGGATCAGTCACAAGGAACCACGCCAGGGCGTAGCCCCAAACGAATACCGCCCAACCCCAGCCTAACGGGGTCATGAACAGCCCATAAACCGCAATCAGCGTCGCCACCGCTTGCGTGCCGAGCACCGCCATCCACAAGATCCGCGCAGGACGTATCGACCAGAACGGGCCGCGCGTTCGCGTCTGGAAAATCGTCAGATGCCCCGCCACCGACAACATCAGATACATCATCGTCTGGAGATGCGGATGGTTGAGGTGAAAAACGCGGTCGCCAAGGAAAAACAAGCCAAACGCGGCGATGGGGCCGACAAGGCCAAGCACCGTGGCGATACCCAGAACCAGGCGCATGTTCCAGGCCTCGGGGGCGTCTTTATAATGAACGTTGTCGTAGGCGATGGACAGAATCGCGCCGTCGTTGAGCAACGCCAGCATCACGATCATCACCGCCGTAACTGGATAAAAGTTGAAAATCAGGATCGCCAGCGTCATGAACAACAGCACGCGCAGCGTTTCGGCGATGCGGTACATCGCGTAGCTGTTCATCCGCTGGAAGATTTTCCGGCTCTCCTTGATTGCGTCGATGATCACATACAGACCGGGAGTGGTCAGCACGATGGCCGCCGCGGCGCGCGCCGCGTCCGTCGCGCTTGAAACGGCGATGCCGCAATCGGCCTTCTTCAGCGCCGGGGCGTCGTTCACCCCGTCGCCCGTCATGCCGACGATATGCCCACACTTTTGCAGGTCAGCGACGATGTGGAATTTGTGCTCGGGAAAGACCTGGGCGAAACCATCGGCCTTCTCGATGGCCTTGGCCACCGCCATCGTCTTTTGCTGCTCTTCGTCACCGAGGCTGCGGGCATCAAGGATATTGGTGCCCATTCCAAGTTTCTTGGCGGTTTCCTGAGCGATGGCCAGCGCATCGCCGGTTACCATCTTGACCTTCACGCCCATCTGTTCCGCGGTCGCGATGGTGGACTTGGCATCGTCCCGTGGCGGATCGAACAACGGCAGCACACCGAGGAACTGCCATTTGCCATCATCCTCGGCCCGCGCCACGCCCAAAGAGCGAAAGCCGCGCGCTGCGAATTCGTTGACCGCCTTGTCAACGGCGGGCTTCACCTCTGCGGCGTTGGCCGATAACGCCAAGATCACCTGCGGCGCGCCTTTGGTCACTTTGAACCGCTTTCCCATCAGGGCCCGTGACGGCGGCCTCGGTGCGTTTATGCACCGGGTCGAATGGCTGGAAGTGTCCAACCTTGTAACTTTTCAAAGCTTGATCGTTTTTGAGGCCGCCCAGAACAGCGAGGTCGATGGTGTCGTTATCGTCGGCACGTGACGCCAGCGCGGCGCTGAGAATCACTTGCTCGGCCGGGATCTTATTCACGCTGAACGGATCGCCCAGCGTCAGTTTGTTCTGAGTCAGAGTGCCGGTCTTGTCGGCGCACAGCACGTCCACGCCGGCCAATTCCTCGATCGCGACCAATCGGGTGACAATCGCCTTTTTCTTCGCGAGCAGTCGCGCACCGACCGCCATCGTCACCGACAGCACCGTCGGCATCGCCACGGGGATTGCCGCCACCGTTAGGACCAGGGCGAACTGCAACGTGGTGAGGATCGGATCGCCGCGGACGATGGCGATGGCGATGATCGCTGCTACCATGACCACGGCCAGGATGATCAGGTAATTGCCAATCTTCAGCACTGCACGTTGGAAGTGGCTGACGGATTTTTCCCCCTGCACCAGCTCCGCCGTCTTGCCGAAGTAGGTGTTTGCACCCGTGGCGTAGACCAATGCGTCGACTTCGCCCTGACGGATGATCGAGCCGGAAAATATCGCCTCACCGGATTTGCGGGTGGCGGGCAGCGACTCTCCGGTCAGCGCGGACTGATCCACCTCGACTGGGTCGCCTTCCAGCAAACGCGCATCCGCTGGCACGATGTCGCCCAAGCGGACCCGGATGACATCGCCAGGCACCAACTCACGCGCGGCCGGGTTGACCCACTTCCCGTCGCGTTTCACCCTGGCCTTGATCGCCAGCGTGGCCTTCAGGACGGCTATGGCGTTGCCTGCCTGGTGTTCTTCCCAGAACCCGACGACCGCGTTGGCCACAAGCAAAACAAGGATGATGCCAAAGTCCGGCCAGTGCCGGGCCACCGCCGACAGGATCACGGCGACTTCGATCATCCACGGGATGGGACCCCAAAAATAGCTCAGGAATTTCAGGAGCTCATTGGTCTTCTTTTCCTCGATCTCGTTGGGCCCATATTGAGTCAGCCGCTTCTGCGCCTCGGCCTGAGTGAGGCCGTCTGGCGACGACGCCAATTTTTTCTCCACCTCGGGCAGGGGCAGGGATTTCAAGTCGTCCTTCGCACCGGGCTTTGATCCCGGCTTGGATGCAAGCGCCTTGGGCTGGGCGGTATTGGTTTGCATGGCCGACTGTTCCTTCTGTCAGCTCGGCGAGGGCCGAACGAGCGCCAGCGTATGCTGCGCGATCATCAGTTCCTCGTTGGTGGGGATGACCCAGACCGACACAGCGCTGTCCGGGGTGGAAATGCGCGGGCCGCCTGATGTGTTCGCCTGCTCGTCCAGCTTCACGCCAAGCCACGAAAGCCTAGCGCACAGTGCCGCGCGGACGGGAGCCGAGTGCTCGCCGATGCCTGCGGTGAACACGAAAGCGTCCAGCCCGCCAAGCACCGCCGCGTAGGCGCCGGCATACTTGGTCATCGCGTATACGAAATACTCCACCGCCGCGACCGCGCGCGGGTCAGTGCTCTCTTGCAACACCCGCATGTCGTCGCTGATGCCGGAAAGGCCGAGCAGGCCCGCGCGCTCGTACAGCATCTTCTCCAGCGACGCGCCGTCGAACAATTTGCGGCGCAGCAGATAGAACAGCGCACCCAGCGACACATCGCCCGAACGCGTTGCCATGGGCAGCCCGGACACGGCGCCGAAACCCATCGTGGTGTCGACGCTGCGTCCATCCAGCATGGCGCACATGCTCGCGCCCCCGCCGAGATGCGCGGCGATGACGCGCCGAGCCTGCGGCGCGAACTTCGGCACCTGTCGGCTGATGTAGTCGTAGGAAATGCCGTGATAGCCCCAGTGCCGCACTCCGGCATCGCGCACATCCTGTGGCAGCGCGTAGATTTGCGCCACCTCCGGCATCGTCCGATGGAACGAGCTGTCGAAACAGGCCACTTGCGGCAGGCCGGGAAACGCCTCGGCCAGCGCGCGGGCCCCCAGCACGTTGTAGGGCTGGTGCGAGGGTTCCATGACCACAAGCAACTCAAGGTAGTCCAGCACGTCGCCCTCGATCCGTACCGGCGCCTCGAAGCGGGCGCCACCAAGCACGACACGGTGGCCGGCGGCTATAACCTTGCTGTCACCAAGATTGGCTTCCAGCCAGGTGATGACGAAGTGCAGCGCTTTTTTGTGGTCGATCGCGCCATCTTTGCCCCATTCGTGCGCGCCCAATTGCTTGCCGGCCGCGTTCATGACGACGAAACGCGGATCGTTTTCCATACTGTCGATCTGGCCGCGGCAGAGCAGCGGCAGTGACCTGGTCGCGTCCACAGCATAGGCGCCGAACTTCAAGCTGGTGGAGCCTGCATTGACCACGACGATGGCGTCGCTGACGCTGGCCGCACTCATGGCCGATCACTCCGCGATTTCAGGCAGCAGGATGGCGGGATCGCGTGTCAGCGCATCGGCGTACAACACGGCGGCGGCGGCCGAGAAGCGGCGCGCCGCGGCAGTGTCGGCACGGCTGGTCAGAATCACCGGCACCCGCGCACCGACGACGAGACCTGCGATCTGCGCATCGGCCATGAATGCGAGATTCTTGTAGACCATGTTGCCGGCCTCGATGTTCGGCACGATCAGGACATCGGCGAGGCCCGCGATCGGCGATGAGATATGCTTGATCCGCGCAGCTTGCGCGTCCACTGCGGCATCGAGATCGAGCGGCCCGTCGACGATGCCGCCGACGATCTGACCGCGATCGGCCATCTTGGCTAGAATTGCGCCGTCGAGCGTGGCTGGCATTTTGGTCTGCACCATCTCGACTGCTGCCAGCACGGCTACCTTCGGCAGGTCGATGCCGAGTGCGCGTGCGAAACCGATCGCGTTCTGGCAGATGTCCCGCTTCTGGTCGGTGTCGGGTGCGATATTTAGCGCGACATCGCTGATGATGAAGCGGCGCGCGTAGGTCGGCACCGATGCCATCACGCAGTGGCTGATCAATCGCCCGGTGCGCAGTTTCGCTTCCTTCTGCATGACGGCGTGTAAGAGCACGTCGGTGTGCAGGCTGCCCTTCATCAGCGCCGCGATCTCGCCGTTGCCTGCGGCGGTAGCGGCCTTTAGCGCCGAGTCCTCGGCACCGTCCGTGGCCACAACCCGGCACTTGCCGATATCCAGACGCGCCTGATCCGCGATCCGCCGGATTTCGGCCTCGGGGCCGTACAGCACGGGCAGGATCAGCCCGGCCGCAGCGGCCTCCACAGCGCCAGCTAAGGCATCAGCGCTGCATGGATGCACCACGCCGGTCAGCATCGGCTTTAGATTTCGACAACGTTCGATAAGTCCATCGAGTCGATGTTCCGCCCGCTCGTATTGTTGCCGCATTGTCGGTGCCAGCACTTCGAGGATCGCGGTGGCGAAAACCTGACCTGTGGGGTCGGTGCACTGGCCGTCCAGCACGACGATCCCCTGATCCGACCGCTTCTCCCGCACAACGAGGCGCGCCGTCATCGCGCCGCCGATCGGCAGCGCACCGCTGATTTGCACCGAGGTTTTGCGGATCGAGGTCCCGGGTCCTGGAAGGTCTGAGCCAACCAGCGCGGTCAGGATGGCCGTGACGATACCCGAAGCCCCCTGGCTCTCGCCGGGGCCGATAAGCATGTCGACTTCGCCGAAGGCGGCGGCCCAGGCTCGCACGTCACCGGCTTGCAACGTGCGCTGAACCGACGCGGCGTCTCCGACAGCGATCTCCTTGAACGTTTTGTTCACGATGGTCTGCATGGCTGGACATAACCCAACAGGTCCGGCGCCTAACACATGGGCGTGAATGAGTTCATTCCGATCAGTGCGAGGCCGCGGAGCGCCGCGCGGCAGTCTCAGCAACGGAAGCTCGGTCGGACGGTACAAGAGTCGCCGGCTTCTCATTCGGGGCTGCCAGCACCTGCGATAGCTTGGCCAAACGATCGCGCTCCGCAGTAAGCGGAAGATCACCCAGGCCGACAATCGCGTTCACCTGCTTCAACAGTTCCTTGCGCGCATCCGCTTTCGGTACCAGGGATGCAAGGGTTTCCACCGCGCGCTCCGGCTCGAGGAGCAACAGAAAGGCCTGTTCTCGCACCAGCGCCTTAAACTCTACTAGCGATAGATGCATGAGTTTCTGGCGCGCAACATTCAACGCGAGTGCAGAACGCTGGTCGATCATCCGCTCCGCCGCGATGACGTACAGCACCCCTCGGGTCAGCGCTTCGTCGAATCCTCCGGTCCGCAGCTTCGCCGCGTACGCGTCCGCCTGCGTCTGTCGTGCGGCCAGCTTCTCGGGCGAACTGCCGGGCAATGGCCGTACCTCGGTGTCCTTGTTGATGCCGAGGAACGCCTGCACCAATGGCGAGCCATAGAAACCGAAGAACATCTGCTCGGCCAGTTGGTCACGCACCACACGATAAGCGTCCAGGGCGGCCGTGATCTGCTCCGAGATCTGTGCCTGCAGCGAGAGGAACGGATTGTCGGCCGTCACCGGCCTGCGGTCCGTTGCCACGCCGGCGGCCAATTGTTGAATGCCCTTCATCCACGGGTTGCGATCAGCGAACATCGTGTAGCTGAGCCTGAGTGGGTTCAGGGCTTCGTTCAGGTTCGCCGATGGCTGATTGGCAATAGCGCGCACCAGGGGCTGCATCAAAGTACGGTAGATCGAAAGGTTTAGTTCCGACAGCCGGGCCACAGCGGCAAAGGCTCGATCGTCCTCGGGGCTGTTGCGGCCGAGCGCGCGGACGTCGTCGAGCGAGCGGGCCTCGAAGCGGGCGGTCCAGTCGCCGGTGACGAAGTCGCCCAGGGGCGTGCCCGCCGGCCGCGGTGAAATGATCATCTCGTAGAGGCCAGGCGACAGGCAGTCGATGACGTCCATCAGCTGCACGAACTCCTCGTCTTCCTTCGCACCTACCTTGGAGGACACAAAGAGCGCGAGATGCCCAATTTTGTGGTTCAAGGAGTACACAATCGTGCGGCCGGCGGCGCGGATATCTTCGACGTCCCGATACAGATCGAGAATCCACCCGAGTGTCTGCGGCGGCGGGCTGATATTGTCTTCCGTAGAGGTGAATACAATGATCGGCGAGGTGACGTTGCGGACATCGAACGTCGTGCCGTCGTGCGACTGTAGCTGGTTGCGGGTCAGCTTGTCGCCGATAAAGAGATTGTCCACCAGGTACTGCAGCTCGTCCCCGTTCAGTTCGATGAAATCGCCCCACCACTTCTCAAATTTTAGGAAGCGCTCGGCTCCCGTGTCGATGTCGGCATAGACGTCATATTGTTTCCCCCACAGCCAATTCGCCGGGTTCAGGACATCGAAATTCAGAATCAGCCCAGTACCGTCGAACTTTCCATTGCCGAGATCGCTGGTCATTGCGGTGAGCCAACTACCGCCGAGCAGACCGCCGGAATAGCGCATCGGGTTCTTGCCGTGCACACCCTGCCAGTACGACATCGGGGAGCCCGCGACCAGGCATGGCCCGAACAAATCGGGCCGCAGCATCGCCACCATGAGCGTCTGATAGCCCGCCTGGCAGTTGCCGATGGCAAACGGACGCGGTGCATCGGGGTGGAGCTCAACCACCCGTTCGAAGAACTTCACCTGTCCCTCGACGACGTCCAGGAATTGCTGGCCTGCCGCCGGCATCGCGCCGAAGCCTATGAAGTAAACCGGATGGCCCGCATTCAGAGCATCGCCGATCTCGCTCTCCGCCTTGAAGCCACCAATGCCTGGTCCCTGGCCGGCCCGTGGGTCCACCACCACGACCGGCCGCTTGCGCGGGTCGGTCGCGACGCCTGGCGGCACGATGCGCAAGAGCGCGTAGTTGATCGGTCGCGGCAGCGACAGACCGCTCATCAGCACTTCATGATCGAAGCGCAGCACGGTTGCCATGGGCCGGGACGTAATCTCGATCTCTTCGTTGCCACGCTGCCGCAACAAATCAAGGAAGAGAATGCTGCGCTGGAACGCGTCGACCGTGTACTCTGGCCAGGTTATGGCCACATTACTTGGCCACGCCTCGGAAACCTTCGGAAAAAGGAGCCCCTCGACGCCGAGCAGGCTTGTTGCGGATGCCGGCTTTGAAATTGATCCAACTGTCACTTTGTTCCTTTCGGGAGACTTCCCGGCACGGCTGCTTTTAGCTAAACGGCGGTCTGCGAGCACGGCAATGACTGCCTCCTCCGCCATGTCCATTTGCTGAACCGCAATCGTTACGCGTGCGGCGCAGTCGTGATCATGATCTGGATCAACGCTTCCAAATGTGACGGTTCAATTCGAGCAAGATCCTCTCATTTGGACGGCGGCATTTTAACTGAGGCTCGAAAACTACATTGCCGGATTAGCCAACAATTGCTTTAGCGCCTCCATCGCTTTGCCGAACTTGTCCCAATTGCCCTGCTGCATCGCCTTTTCAACGTCCTCGAACTGCATTCTCGCCTGGCCAGCATCCAACTGGCCGGTCGTTGCCTTCGCGGCAGCGATGGTTGCTCGCGCTGTGGCTGCCGCCTGAGGCTGCTGCGTACCGAAAAGAGCGGTGAGCGCCTCATCGAGCGTCGGCTCCATGACGACTTTGTCGCCGGCCACCGCGATGACACGCTTTAGCTGCGGAAAGTTCGTGCCTTCGGCTTTGAGGTACAACGGCACCACGTACAAGAACGAGTTCTCAATCGGGGTGACGATCTGCTTTCCGCGAATGACACGCGACCCTTGTTGGTTCCAAAGCGTGAGTTGCTGAGAAATTGTGGTGCTTTGATCGATCATCGCCTCGATCTGATTTGGTCCATAGACGAGCTTCTCCTTTGGAAGCTCGTAAAAGAGCATCTTGCCGTAGTCGGGAAAATCGGACCTTGCAGCCATCCAGGAGATCATGTTGTCCCGGTTTTGCGGCGTGAAGGGTGTCATGAGGAGGTATTCAAGTTGGTCGCTCCCGGGAAGCTTGGTCAGGACGTAATAAGGCTCCATGGGCTGCGCTTGGCCTTCGTATTTTTCCATTGGAGCCGTCCACAGATCTTCCCGGTTGTAGAAGACCTGAGGATCCGTCATGTGAAAGGTTCTGTATTGGTCGGCCTGGATGGTGAAGAGATTCTCCGGATAGCGCAGGTGCTTCTTAAGATCCGCGGACAGCTCGCTCAATTCATTGAACACCCCGGGAAACGCCAGTCGATAAGCAGCTAGGACGGGATCCTTGGGATCCATAATGTAAAAGCGCACGGTCCCGTCGTACATATCCACGACCACCTTCACCGAATTTCGGATGTAATTCAGCTCGTCAAAGGCGGACGTCGAACGCCCTTCGGTGCCGCCCGTGTCGGGGTCTTGGACTCGACCCGTCGTGGCAGAGTTCGAGCTCTGCCCGAACGTTGTTCGTTCTGGATTTGCATACGGAAAGTAATTCGAGACCGTGTAAGCATCCTGAATCCAGTAAAGCTTACCCGCGCTCAAGACGGCGTAGGGATCATTGTCGAGGCGCAAGAAGGGAGCGATTTGTGCAACGCGCTCGTGAACGTCTCGATAAAACTGGATTCGACTTTCAGGCTTGAGATAAGAGGTCAGTAGAATGTTGGCGTCAGCTTTGGTCCAGGCGAACAATAGCCTCTTCCAGGCACTGTCCAACAGGACTCCGCCTACTCCGGTGTAACTCGTATAAACATTGTCATTGCCCTTGGGGTAGTCGAACTCCTTGATGCCGGTGGCAACAATCCGATATCCGGGCATAGATTGTCCGTAGTAGATGGCGGGTTGAGTTACGGTCAGGCCGAAAGCAGATTCGGCTGGGACGTTCTCAAGAGTGTATTGCGGGAATCCTCCCCCGACGGTCTTCGAGACGAAATTCATGACCACGCCGTAGCCGTGCGTGAATTGTAGATACTGGTTGACCCACGTCTGCGCTTTTACCGGAAGTTCCGGCGACAGCTCGCGCGCAGAAAGCATGACCTGATGATAGCCGTCCGCCAAGCGATAACGGTCGGTATCCACATTATAGAACTGGTAGTAGAGGCGTATCGCCTGGGTCTGTTGATATGTCTGAAGCAGCGGACGCGAGTCCCACAGGCGAATGTTCTGGATCGTGTCCTGGTTCCTCGCGATCACATCGGGCGTCAGATCTGCCAGAGCAGGATATGACGTTTCCTGGATTGCATCCAGTTGGAAGGCCTTCCGCGTGAAGTCGATGTAATTTTTCAGGTAGGGCGTTTCCAGCGCCAGCTCGCTCGGCTGCACAATAAATTTCTGGAATACGAAGGGGAGCAGAGCTACCAAGATAATCCACACAACCACGTACGACCCGGCGCCCAAAGCCAGCATCTTAAGGCGCGGGCGGAAGAAATTGAGCACGAGCAACACACATGCCGCGGCCGAGATGCCGACCATGATCCAGAGAGCGATCCGCGTCACATGATCCGCCGCATAGCCGGCGCCATAGACGACGCCTAGAGTCGAATAGACGAGTTCGTAGTGATCGAGGTAGAAACCCCATCCAAAACCGGCGACCAGAACAAAAAGAAGAACTGAAAGATGTGATAGGGCGCTGCCACCGACCGCAATCCTTCCGCTACCGCTTGCCCGCTGTAATCCGAAGAACACGTAGATTCCAAGGACGACTGCAAGCGTAAACACCGTCAGGACCGTCAGGCTGCTTTGCAACAAAAGATAGAAGGGCAGGTGAAAAACATAAAACCCGACATCGACCCCGAAAAGCGGATCGGAGATTCCGAACAACCCGCCGTAGCGAAAGCGGAGGTAAGTATCCCATTCGGAATTGAAACCACTCGCAAGAAACAATGCGACACCGCCGCTGATGAGTATGACGGCCAGGTTTAACAGCCCGGTAGGCAACTCAATAATTGTCCGCGTGCCCGCGCCGGTAGTTGATGAAAACGTAAGCTTCCGCGCTTGACCGTCTCCGTGGAAAACGCCGCTATTTTTGGCTGCCTGGCGAAGATTGATCCAAAGGTACAGAAACGCGAGCGCGAATGCCGAGCCGAACATCGCCCACTGGACCGATAGAATCGTCCAGAAGATGCCAGTGTAGTCGAGTTGCCGCATCCACAGCCATTTCTCCAGATAGCCGGCGACACCCGCTAGAATGACAATGACTAAGACTGCGGCTCCAATTATGAGTCGCAGCGGATGCCGGAAAGCGGCGTGGGTACCCGCAGCATCGACGTTTTGGTGCGCAGCCAATGTTCGTGGCTCGACGATAGGCGGATTCATAGCCGCAACTCCTTGCTCGATCGGGCAGGTCCTCGCTTCCATAATGATCTTCGATAGAATGCATTTCTGAGCAATATTGCTCATACGCATGTACCTTAATCGTGATTATTGTTCGAAGCTCAGGGGCCGCTCCAGATCAACGGCGATTCTCATTTGATGCAAAATTGTCTCTCGCCTGTGTTGGGGACGGTCGGAGTACCGGCTTGCCGAAGCAATTCTGGCGACCTCGTCACGTTTGCAGTCGTTTGCCTGAGGCGGCCGGAGCCATGAACGAGAAAAACCCGACGTACCGTGTCGAGATCATAAATAACGGTATCCCGCTGGACGGAACCTATGGGTGGAAAATCTATTGAAACCGATCGGTTTTACCCGTCTTGCGATCAGAGCCTGCCACAGCTTACTGGTCCACGCGCGCCGTCGCGCATTTCGGACACGCCGGCAAATCGTCAGCAAACCGTGGTAAGGATCGTGGGTGCCGGCCGCCTAGCTGCGCCACTAAAGCCCGTTCGAGAGAGAATTAACTCGCATCGCATCGCGCAAAGCGCCATGCGGCAGCAACCTGTATGGTATTGATCACATGAGGCCTGTGGATCGTTGGCCAGCAGTGTCCCAGGCTGTCCCAGATAAGATAAGCCAAGGAGCCACGAACATGGAAGACCACGAGACACGCCGAAAGATCATTCGCGATTGGATGGCGCTTCCGAGGGACAAGCGACACACCGAAGAACAGGTTGTGTCGTTCGCCGAAAAGGCGACCCGGCAAAACGAGTTCCATCGCAGTCGACGCGATCCGGATCACAAATTTCGGCGCGATGCGCACGAGAAAGTTATGGGATGGCTCCTACCTCGCGCTGGCAGGCCGTGATGGGTGGCAACGTATCCAGGAATTCCGCCCCGAACCGGCCCCTAGGCCACGGGCCGCCATAAAATCCGAGCGCGAATCTTTCGGTGAGATCGTCTACTTTCGGGCGGGTTGGCTACTTCGAATAATGCGCGAGAAGTGCGCGAATATCCTTCCAGGAATCGGTGAAATCGCACCAAAAGAGAACGACTCCGATCGCCACACCTGCGCTGAGAATAATCTCCAAAGCCACGATTGTCACTTTCTCCCAAAGCTCATCGTGACTTTTCGCCGTGGTCTTCCGGCGCCTTCAGTTTGATTGTGCGGTATTCACTAGCCGCATTCTTGATCGATTAGCGTCGGCTAGTCCCGCCAAGCGGGATACAAACAGTTGCTCTGATCGCAGGATAGGTAAGACATCCCGGTTCATGTAGATTTTCCACCCATAGGTTCCGTTCGGCGGGGAGCCGCTATTTATTATCTCGACGCGGTACGTCGGGTTTTTCTCGTTCATGCTCCGGCCTCAGGCACATGGTTGCAAACTTAATGAGGCTGCCGGAACTGCTCCGGCGACCTTGTGCGAAACAGCAATAAAAAGATCACGGCAACCCGGTGGATGTCTGCGCAACGGGCTAAGGTTAGGCACTGTCCGCTCAAGATTCTTGTAGCGATTGGGCCTACAAATCGAGACGAGGCTGCCAACTAAGGCGGTCTACATCATTTGCATTCGCCCACGTTTTGAAGGGCGTCGAATAGCATCCGCCAATCTTAGCCACTCGGCCGCCATCTCGCGTCGAATAGAGCGCGCTTCCTGCTCTCTTTCCGCGGCGACCATTTGCAAACAATGCTGAGCGTAACGCGCGTATTCCTTTCGCTTTTCATTCATCGCCATGGTCCCCTCCGATTCTCTCCATGGCAGGAAATCTGCGGCATGTTACCGGGACGACAGCCACGTCGTTTTTTCGCAACGAGCATAGCACTCTCGGAAAGCTATAACGTTTATTGCTGCCATTGCAAAATATCAGCTCTTTCTCGCGAGCGCGATCGGGCTGCCAAAAGATGATACAGGGCGCAATGAACTAATGACAGCGAGCATAGTGGTTGAAAAAATTCGAACCGAAATCAGGGCGCTCGAACACGAACTTGATCGTCGCGAAGATAAAGAAAAGAGCCGCTTTTAGCATCCGATTGTACGGTTGGGGCGTCTCGCGAGCGGCACACGGCACCGACTTCTTTCAGCTTATTGCTCAATGCAATTTTCACATGCAACTCGGTGCCCGCGTTCGTGGCAATTCCATCCGCCGGGCGTAACAACGCGCGTTTTGTTTTACGGGGTTCCTGACCTGCTCTCTGCGCATCTTCAAGACATCGCGCCATAGTTGGCGCTTAACTTCCTTTGTACCGACCTCGTCGCAGGAAGGGCAGACGAAGATGTACTGTTTCAAACGCGCTCCCAGCTGTGGGATTGTCCAGACGTGCTGCATCGTGTCGCCGCAAGAGGGACATATAAGCTCCGGGGTGTTGTCCGGTAGTAGCGGGGGACGTTCGATGGCTGGGATTGAAGGCGTGTAATACTGCATGGCGCAACTCCGTTGAAACAGGCGGGAGTGCTACCGAACTCTCAGCCACCGACGCCTAGCTGGTGCGCTGTCGATGATAGACCATACATAAGACTGACTAGGTCGGTTTGCGAGGTCACGATCTGAACGGCTCGGAATTGGGAGAGTCGTCATGCCACAAGAACGCGGCCGCCGAAAAGCCTGTCTCAGTTAGCGGTCATGATATTTGGCGGCGCCATTTTCATAATTGAGTAGGCAGCCAGCCCTAGTGTGGCGGTGTCGGGTGATTGTCTGAGATCCGACCACCTACAAGGAAACCCCGCCTTCCACCCCAATGGACCCCTGGGGTTTCTTTCTTTGGCTCCCTTGGCGGTTAGGGAGCTCAGTAGGATTCCGACCGGATGCAGTTGGAGCGGACGTAGCACCGGTACGGCGCGTAGGGTCCGTCGGTAGCGCCATAGAGGCCGCTGCCAGTCGCAAAGGCTTTTCGGTTCAAAGGTGCACCCCTAAGTACCCAGCAACCACGATTACAACAACCACGACGCCGATAACGTAAAAAATGTTCATTGTGGACTCCACGAAGCCACACCGAGCCTACGATCACTTTAAGCCCATTGCTTTTTAAATCTGTATCAAACAGCTCACTTCTCAACTATGATGGAAAAGTGAGCAGCGTTTAAAATCCGGTCTTCTGAACGTCATGGCAGTGGCGTTATCACTCACGTTGATTGAGGTGCCGTCGCAAAGCGCCCAAGACCCTCATAATCTGGTTGGACCGCTTTGAGTGTCCCTCAATTCGCCGGGTGCGAAAGGCGTTCACAATGTCCTTGACTCTGTTCATCGACGAACCATGGCCGAAGTGTCGAAAGCCGATAAGGCAGACGACCATCGACGTTCATCCCACTAGCCGTGATCTCGCGCTTCATATTTACGAATGCGCGGACTGTGGTCCTGTCAAAACCCAGATAATCTCGTTGAGCCGAAAAAGGCGTCGGCCAAATTGGCGGCCTAATCCAGCGCCGCCGGCCGCGATGCGGGCTTCGCTTTTGCTTATAGCTCGACCGCTTGACAGGTCGTCCTCATTAGCCGCGCGCGCGGCGGTCACCGGTAAAATGACCCCGACTAGCAGGCTAGCCGAGGTCATTTGTCACGAAAATTGCTTAACCTATTTTTGTTGTTGGCTTTTGTTGTTGGCCTGCGTCGATTGCTCGTGAGCCGCTTTAGATTTTTCGACTGCCTGAGCTGATTGCTGCTTCGCATTCACGTGGTCGTTCTTGCCGTGCTGTTCCGCCGCAGTCCGATGAGCTTTCGCAGCCTGCTCGTGATGGTCGGCAGCCTTCTGATGCGTATCTTTAGGCATAGCGTTTCCTTTATTAAATAAGAGGGGAAGTCGAGGGTAACAAACGAAGCCCTCTGGGGTTCCAAAAACGCCGGGCACTACCGCCGCTTTGGCACTTCACACCCTGCTGAGCAAAACCTAAGCCCGCTTGGCTTTATCTCGCCAGTCAGACTGTGAATTGCGCAGCATAGGTGCGCCCCAAAGGCAGTCTGAGCAAAAATTCTCACTCTGAACCGCCGGTAGCAAGAAATACCATCGAGGAATTGAACGCCCCGATGTCTGAAATTGGCCCGGCACGTTGTTTGTTGCGGGACAGCAATACGTCCGGAGTTGGAGGCGAAACGGACATCGCGCAGACGTCATCAATCGGTCGAAGATGATCCGTTGCGGAAATA
>CAWJOX010000014.1:0-97347 GCA_963844545.1 uncultured Alphaproteobacteria bacterium
CGTGAGGCGATAGGCATCGTCGGCCCAAATGGCGCCGGCAAGACAACTTTGCTCAATATTCTCGCCGGCGCCTACCAGCCCAACGCCGGCACGGTATCGTTTCGGGGTGAGGACGTCACCGAGCTTCCGGTCGAGGATCGCTGCCGCAGAGGTATTGCGAGGTCGCATCAGATTCCACGACCGTTTGGCGGGATGACCGTTTTCGAGAACTTGTTCGTCGCCGCCGCGAATGGCGGCGGTTTTCAGCGCAGCCAAGCCTATGATCGCTGCATCGACTCGCTGAAGCTTTGCGGCATGCTGCAAGTCGCCAATCGTCGCGCCGAGACGCTGGGCCTCCTTGACCGCAAGCGCTTGGAACTCGCGCGCGCGGTAGCCACCAATCCGGTGGTGCTGTTGCTGGACGAGATCGGCGGTGGCCTGACCGACGCCGAGGCCTCAGAGTTGGTGGAAACGATCCGGACGCTACGGCAGCGAGACATCGCAATCGTATGGATCGAACACATCGTTCACGTCTTGCTGCAGGTCGCGGAGCGGCTCGTTTGCATGAACGCGGGCATGATCGTGGCCGACGGCGACCCCAACACTGTCATGTCGGATCGTACGGTGATCGAGGCCTATTTGGGAGGCGTCATCGAATGAGCCTCCTTTCAATTAACGCGTTGGATATTCGGCACGGGTTGCTGCAGGCCGTCCGCGAGGTGAGCTTTCAAGTCGAGCAGGGAGAAACGGTTGCGCTGATAGGCGCAAACGGCGCCGGCAAAACCACTCTTCTCCGCGGGATAGCCGGAGCGCATCGTCCGGCGCACGGTCAAATTCGTCTCGACGGCGTGGATATTACGAGAATGCCGACCTATCAGCGCGTTGGCATGGGAATCGCCTTAGTGCCGGAGGGGCGTCGCCTCTTTGCGGCTATGACCGTCGAGGAGAATTTGCAGATTGCGCGCGCAAGCGGACGCAAAGGCGAGTGGACGGTCGATCGCGTCATGGAAACTTTTCCGATGCTCAAGGCGCGGCGTAATGCCCGCTGCAGCACGCTTTCAGGCGGCGAGCAACAAGCGACTGCGATCGGACGCGCGCTGATGACCAATCCCCGCTTACTGCTGCTGGACGAGGTTTCCCTTGGACTGTCGCCGCTGGCCGTAAACCTCGTTTACAAATCCGTCGAATCCCTGATCGCATCGGGAGCAACCATTCTGCTTGTCGAACAGGATCTCAACCGCGCGCTTAAAGTCGCCAACAGAGTGATGTGCATGCTGGAGGGACGCATCGTCGTTGAAGGCAATGCCGGAAGTTTAACGCGGGAGCAAATTACCGATGCCTATTTCGGACACCAGAAACGCGCACGAGCGGAATAGAGCAAATGAGCTTTCTCACTGTCCTCATTGAAGGCCTGCTGCTCGGCGGTTACTACGCGATGATCGCGTGCGGCCTGTCTTTTATGTTCGGCGTCATGAAGATCATCAATCTGGCGCACGGCAGCCTCGCCATCGTTGCGGCGTTCGGACTTTGGATCATCGCCGACCGGTTCGAATACGATCCGTTTCTCGCGCTGATTGTCGTGTTGCCGGCGATGGCATGTATCGGATGGCTGCTGCAGCGCGGCATTCTGGAGCGCAGCGCTCGCTCGGGCGAACTGATCCCGATTCTCAGCACGTTTGGGTTGGCAATCGTCGTCGAAAATGTGTTGTTCGAATGCTTCGGCGCCGACATTCGATCGCTCGCGCCGTATGTGGGGTCGCTCGCCTACGACAGTTTCGATCTCGGAGGATCCTATATCGGAGAGTTGGCGGTACTCACATTCGTTGTCGCCATTCTGTTGTTGGGCGGCCTGCAATTATTCCTCACCTACACTCCCCTTGGACGCCAAATTCGCGCCACGGCTGAAGATCCGGACACCGTCGAGCTCGTCGGCGTCAATTCGCGATTTGTCAACGCGGTGGCGGCGTCGATTGCGCTTGTCACCGTCGGCCTCGCCGGTCTGTTTCTTGCGCTGCGAACGAATTTCGACCCTTATTCAGGATCGTTGCAGCTCATTTTCGGGTTCGAGGCGGGAGTTATCGGCGGCACCGGGAGTTTGTGGGGCACATTGGCGGGCGGCATTATCCTCGGCCTCGCGCAAACACTAGGCGCCCACATTCACCCGCAAGGCTTCTTGCTGGCGGGTCATGGCGTGTTTCTTTTGGTGCTGGTCGGCCGCCTTTATATCTCACGACCGGCTCTTGCTGGTTTTCTCAAATCAAAGTTTGGGGGTGGCGCGTGACTGCTGACTCCCAAATCTCAATTCAACGCTGGACCAATCTTTCCATCGGTGTCGCAATCGTCGTCGCCGTATTGTTCGTGCTGCTCGCCGCCGGTCCGGCTTTCTTGTCCGAAAACTTTCTAGACAGGCTGACCGTCTTATTCATCTATGTCTGTCTCGCGGTGATGTGGAACGCGTTGGCGGGCTACGGCGGAATGATCTCCGCCGGGCAGCAAGCGTTCTTTGGCCTCGGTGGCTATCTCGCCATCAGGCTTTCCGAGTGGGGTGTCGAACCTTATTTGGCGCTCGTTCTTGCCGCGCTGCTGGCGGGGGTATTATCGCTACCTATTTCGGCGGTCGTTCTGCGGCTTCGCGGCGGCGAGTTCGCGATCGGCATGTGGGTGATTGCCGAAGTCGTCCGTCTCCTTGTCAACCTCGATCCGATTATTCAGGGAGATACCGGCCGATCGCTGATTGCGCTTGCAAGTTTCGATGCGGCCGAACGGCGCGACCTAACCTACTGGATGACTTTGGCTTCCATGAGCATCATGCTGGCGGTTATTTTTTTGATGCTGCGGAGCCGGCTCGGCTCTTCAATTCAAGCCATCCGGGACAACGAAGAAGCCGCCGCCTCCGTCGGAGTAAGAGTATCGGTCACCAAGCGGATTATCTTTGTCACTGCCGCCATCGGTTGCGCGCTTGCCGGCGGTCTTTGGCTGGCTACTTTTACGACGTTTCAGCCGCGTAGTTTCTTCGGCATTCAGTGGAGTGCCTACATGATATTCATGGTGCTGGTCGGCGGCATCGGCCGCTTCGAGGGCCCAATCCTCGGCGCCATAATCTTCTTTCTTATCGAACTTTGGTTCGGCACCGCCGGCGTATGGTACCTCATTGTGCTCGGCCTCACCGCGCTCCTCTTCTCGCTATTTCTACCGGGCGGCATATGGGGCTATGTCGAGGATCGTTTCCACGTCCTGCTCCTACCGGTCGGCTATCGCGTGCGGATGCCGGGGCCATCCGCGAGCGGCGATGACGCGGGTCAGAGCATCGCTGCTAATTGATCCGACGGACGCGCAAGCGTCCTCGCGATCAAAAGGCCGCCTCGATCCGTCGCGCAAGTCTTGACGGCAAAAAGCTGTGGCCCCGAGCGGGGCCACAGCCTGTGCTTTCGTTCCGTACGTCAGGAAATCTTGGTCGATCAGGCGCCGGCGTTGTAAGGAATCAGCTTGTCGGTCACCTTGTAGTTCGGATCCGCCGCATTCTCGGCGACCACCTGCTCCACCTTCCACTTGCTGCCTTTCGGCGCCTTCCGCCACTGCGTGCCGAACAACGGCGTAACAGCGATGACATGCGGCATCGGACCGGTGTTGAAATCAATCAGACCGACCGTCGTTTCGCACTTCAAATTGCTCAACGTCTTGGCCAGGGCAACCTTATCCAACGGGTTGCCGGACATTTGGAGGGCCTGAATACCGGCGTCGAAAACGGCGTTGCTGGATCCCAACTGCTGCGTCACTTGCTTGCCTGACGCCGCCTCGTAGCCGTCCGCAAGTTGCTGACTGGTGAGGCCGAGAACCGGCGACTTGTAGGGCGCTGCCGGGACCCAGGGCGAGGTGGTAGTGAGGTTGTAACCCAGATTGCCGAGCGCCTCGATTTCGGACGGATTGCCGCCGGATTTCGTGGGGGTGACAATCTTCGTCGTCTTCGCAAAACCCTGCTGCGCAGCTTGGCGCCACAACGCGGAAAAGTCCGGCGGAAGGACAAGCGCGATGAAGAGATCGACTTGCTCTTTCTTGAATAGCGCGATCTGCGTTGCAAAGTCGCTGGTCCCGTCTTCGAACGGACCGGGGTCGATCACGGTGTATCCGCCCTTTTTGAAGGCCTCCGTTAGGAGCGGACGGACGGCGTTGCCATCGGCGTCGTTCGGAAACATAGCACCGACCTTCTTGTTGTTGGGGATCTGCTTCCACAATGAAAGATACAATTCCGCGAACTGGGCGCCTCCGAAGGCGAAGTGGTATGTCCACTTGAAAGGTGACGGCTGGCCAGGCTTCGCCCCGCGACCGAAATACCAAGCCTCCCAGGGCATGACCGTCGAAAGGCAAGGCACGCCCGCCGCTTCGCAGGAGTCAGCCACAGGATTCACCACCTCGGGGGTCGAGGTAACGAGCATAAAGTCGATCTTATCGCTACTGATGAGGGTCTTGGCCAGCTGGCCAGCCCGCGCCGGGTCAGATTGAGAATCCCGATCGAGCAGTACGACCTTGTAGGTCTTGTCGCCGACCCGCAGACCCTTATCGAGCGCCTTGCGAACCTGATCGGTCAGGTAGCCATCACCGACACCGAACGTTCCCAGGTTTCCCGTGCGTGGACTGACGAAGCCAACTCGGATCACGTTTTCAGAGTCAGCGGCCCAAAGGCTCTGACCTGAAATGAGCGGCAATGCTGCACCGGCAACCGATGCCGCAACGAAATTACGGCGCGAGAGCCCCACTTTCCCTCGCTGCAATTTCTTGCCCAACTTTTTCGAATCCGACATTCTATCCTCCCTGACCACCAGTCGATGCGGCGGTCTTTGTGTTTGCAAAATCAGCCAGCCAATTACTTGGCCGGTCGATTAGCAAGTTTGAGAAAGGGACCGCCAAATGAATGGCTGCAGGCCCCAACCTCGACTGAACCATAGCCAAAACTGAATTTACGTCAATTACGAATTATGTTCTATATACGGGTGCTCTGGAGATCCCATCGAGTGCGTTGGCACGTGCTTTCAGTCGACGCCTACAGCACGGAGGGACGATTCAGCTTCACGGTCGGCGGTTCATAATCCGCGACGCCTACTTGGCTGAAGGATGTGGGCTTTTGGCTCTTCACATCATCACTTAGTGCGACGCAACCAAATGTCTGCAGTTGAGGGGAATCTGTTGCAAAATCTGGCTGCTTTTTCTAGCTGACCCGGAGCCAAAGGTTATACGACCATGGCCGCCGAGCGCACGCAACCGAGAGCCAGCGACGATGTCGGTTAATGTGCAGGTTTCTCGGACGCCGGAGTGCAGGTCTATCCGCGGGTGTGTGCGCCCGGCGTCCGAGAAGCGCCAAGGCACGAAGTCGCGGGAGGTGATCGCAGGTGGTTCGGCGTGCGCTATGGGGATTGAGGCCGTGCGCGGCCGGTGCGGCACGGTGATTGTGCGGCGCGGGTGAGATCGGAACCTGGCGCACCGGGGTATTTGTGGCCACTTGGCATGAGACGGCGACGGTTTGCAGCGTAGACCGATGGGTCGAGCAGATGCGACAGACGCCATTTTGTGTCTGCGGCCCGAGCGGCGGCGATGCCGGCGGAGGGCCAGCGAAGCGGATGTGCGTCAATCTGATCTGGCATCAGCCGCGAGTTCATGATGTGTCGATTGATGGCTTGTGTCTGGGCGCCGCGCCGCGTGCAAAGACCTCGATGACGATCATGCGGCCACCGCAGCAGGGGCATGAGCGCGGCAGCACGCGGGGCTGATCGGACTGCTGCGTTGAAGCGGCCTCGGGTTCAGTCTCCGGTGTCGCCACGGCGAGCAGTTCACGCGCCTTGGCGATGCTGTCGGCTCGGTTACCGTCGGCGAACAGCCCGTAGTGGCGGATGCGATGGAAGCCCTTCGGTAACACGTGCATCAGGAACCGGCGGATAAACTCGTGCGGTGCGAGCGTCATCGTTTTCCAGCGGCCAGGACCTTCGATGCGATAGTCCTTCCAGCGGAATGACACGCCGCCATCATCAGCAGCGACCAGCCGACGGTTCGAGATGGCAACGCGATGGGTGTAGCGCGACAGATAGCGCAGCACCTGCTTGGGTCCCGCGAACGGCTCCTTGCAGTAGACGACCCACTTGATCCGGCGCAGCGGCGCCAGGAAGCGCTTGAAGGTTGGTTTGTCGGCGAGTCCAGCGCGGGTGTTGAAGAACTTCAATTGGCCGTCGGCGTGCGCGTTCATAACCATGGTGAGGAACTTGCCTCGGAACAAACGCGCGAGCACGTTGACGTGGACGAGGAAGTTGGAGCGCGACGAGATCCATCTGCTGCAATCGGCCTCTTGCTGCGCCCTCGTGTGTCGATCCGCAACCGGCGCGAGACCGCCGCCGGGCACGATCATATGCACGTGGGGATGATGCGTCAGCGCCGAGCCCCAGGTGTGCAGCACGGCGGTGATGCCGATCCTGGCACCGAGGCGCTTTGGATCGGCCGCAATTGCGAGCGTGGTCTCGGCCGCCGCCTTCATGAGCAGGTCATAGATGACGCGCTTGTTCTGATAAGCGACATCGCGCAGTTGACTGGGCAGCGTGTAGACAACGTGGAAGTAGCTGACGGGCAGCAACTCGGCTTCGCGCTCGGCGAGCCATTTCTGTGCCGCCGCGCCCTGGCACTTGGGGCAGTGGCGATTGCGGCAACTATTGTAGCTGACGACGGTGTAAGCACACGCACCGTTCTCGCAACGCGCGACATGACCTCCGAGTGCTGCCGTGCGGCAGCGCTCGATCGCACTCATCACCTTCATCTGGTCGAGGCTCACATGGCCGCGGTTGGCCTTGCGCCAAGCGGGACCGTGGTCGCGGAGGATGTCCGCGACCTCCAGAGCTGGTCGAACCACAACCGACGGCGCTACTGCGCCGGCGGCTCCTCAGCCTCTCGCATTGCGCGCGTCTGGCGCCGCGCGCTCAGGCGCGCGAGCGGGCTCTCGATCTTGGCGATGATTCCAGTCGCCACACGGGTGTAGCGAGCCGTCGTCTCGAGCTTGTCGTGGCCAAGCAACGCCTGAATCACCCGAATGTCTTTGCCGTCCTCGAGCAGATGGGTTGCAAAGGAATGACGAAGCGAATGCAGAGAGAGCGTCTTGCGCAGCCCCGCCGCTTTCGCCGCTTCCTTGAAAAGCCGGCTGAACTGGCGCGTGGTCAGAGGCTGATGGTCACTGCGACCGGGAAACAGCCAGCGTTGTTCCGGCGCCACGCCGGCGTCCTGCTCGCTCGGCCGCGCCTTCCACCATTGCCGCAAAAGGTCGAGGACCTCGGTTGGTAGCATCACGTGCCGGTCCTTGCGACCCTTGGACTGCACGACGCGGATGATCATCTGCTCACTGTCAATGTCGCCCGCGCGCAGCCGTATCACTTCGCCGGCCCGCAGCCCGCATCCATAGGCGAGCGTCAGCATCGCGCGCGCCTTCAGGCTCGTCGCCATAGTCAGGATACGCTTGACTTCCTCAGCGTTGAGCACAGGCGGCAGCTTCTGCGGCTCCTTGATGTGCCAAACCTCGGCCGCCAAATCATGGCGACGCAGGGTGACGCGAAACAGGAACCGCACTCCGGTCATGATCCGATTGCGGTTGCAGATGCTCGCGCCGCTCTCGATGAGGTGCAGCTGAAATCGGCGCACCTCGTCAGCCGTTGCCGTATCGGGCGAGCGTTTGAGCCAGGCGGCGAACCGTTTGCAACTGTAGACGTGGCTGCGCTGCGTGTGCGGGTTGAGTGTGCGCGCAGCCATATCTTCGATCATACGCTGACGCAGCGGACTGACAGAGTTGGTCTCGCTCATGGGGAGCTCCATCCTGAGTGAGGTTGACGACACCTCAATTCTCAGGACCGGCCTCTCCACCTGCTATTGGCGTCCTCTCGGCCGGCTACCGGCCTCTCGGCTCCTGCCCCGGCGCAGCGGGCTGGAGCGCAGCGACTTTGTGCCCTGGCCCCGGAACGTCGTTTGCTGCGAGACAGCAATACGTCTGCAGTTGGGAGCGAAACGGACATAACGCGGACATCGCGAATGTGTCGTGTTTGACCCAAAGCGGTCCTCGCTGCGGTCGTCAATTTGCGCAGCATCAAAAACGGCTGGACGCTTGCTCGATCACCTCATCGGCGGCCACAAGCAGGGTTTGTGGCGCGGAGAGTCCGAGAGCCTTCGCTGCTTTAAGGTTGACCACCAACTCGAACCTTGTTGGCTGTAGCACTGGTAAGTCGGAAGGTTTTTCGCCCTTTAGAATCCGGCCGGCGTAAACGGCTCCTTGGCGAAACGCATCGGCGATGTCACTTCCGTAACTCATCAGACCGCCAGCGACGGCAAACTCGCGGGAAATAAAGGCCGTGGGCAATGCTTGCCTAGCCGCCAATCCCACCAATTGATCGCGCTGGCCGGTAAAGAAAGGGTCTGTTGTGACAAGCAGTCCGCCGATCCGGCGCACCGCGATATCAGCAAACGCCGTCTCGATCTCGCCTTCGCTGCTGGCGTTGTAGACAGTCAGTTGGTCGAGAGATTCCTTACCTCCGCTCCCGCCGAGGCGCGATGAGACAAGTAGCCGAGCACTCCAAAAACATTTGTCAACGCGTCGATGCGGCAGCGTCGACTGACACACGCATAAGGAGCGACGGTGGACAGGGATCAGTCGGAGCTATTAGCTATTGATCCAGTCTCGCAGACATAGGCTACACCGCCGCACGTTCAGCGAAAACGTCACTACCCGACGTCGGCGTTTGCTCGCAGAGCAGCGATCGCATCTAGCATCTTGCGGCGGTGCCCGACCAAGCCCACACCCAAATCCTTGAGGTCTTCGGCGGTCAGGTTCGGCAGGATCGTCGCGTCGATCCCATTGTTGCGGAACGTCGTCTCATACTGCTCAAGGCCAAGCCGCCGAAGCCAAGAGCTCTGGAGCAATTCGAGCTTCTTATTTGCCACACTAGGTAAGACAGCCTGATCAGCAACTCTGCGTCCTGCCGTACTGCACGCCGACGACACGAAAGGATGGCGCATCGTGTTGATTTCGGACTGTTGTTTTTCGTCCGTCTCAATGAATTCGGCTTTCGCAGCAACTAGCGCAGTTTTCCCAGACTCGAACTCACGCGCCTTATCGGCCACCATGAGCAACTCTTTCAGTAGACGGTTCTCGTCCTCCCGCGACAGAAGCGCCTGGCGCACTGAGCCAAGCTCACTTTCGAGTTCGGCAACACGCTTTTCTGCAGTTACGGCGCGTGCCGAGACAGCTTGAAGATGAGCGTGCAGCGTGCTGATTTCGGCACGTTGCTTTTCGTTCAATTCGTTGACGGCTAAGGCGAGCTTGTCGAGTTCAACTTCTGCAGCAAGCAGCGCGGCTTCCTTCCGTTCGAGCTGAGAGCGTGCCGTATTGGCCACGTCGAGCGACGCTTTAGCCAGACGGTCCTCGTCCAACCGTAGAAGAAGCGTCTGATGCACGGAGCCTAGCTCACCTTCAAGTTCGGCAATCCGCTTCTCCGCGGCCGTAGTGGCACTTTCCGAGAGGCAGCGACTCAGGCGAGAGTTCTCGCTGATAAGTAGGCCGAGCGAAGTCTGAAGCGAATGATTTTCATTCTCCCAACGGACAATCTCTTCTCGCGCAGCGCCCAACTCAACTTCCAGCTTAGGGCTCCTCAAATCGGCGGTTAGTGCGCCGCTATCACTCAGCAGCCGGGACTGGCGCATGGTCTCGTCAACAACGAAATCGAATTGTGTCCGAAGCGAGCGGTTCGCATTTTCAAGCTTTTCATTTGCCGGACCCGGCTCACCGACCCTCTTGCCCGGTGTCAATGACTCCACATTCTCGATTGATATCCGGCTAGGGGAGAACTTTCCCGCTAAGTGCTGTACTGGCTCAGCGGACGTCGCGCTCGTCTGATTAAGTCTGTCCGCATGCTCAATTTTTCTCGCCGCCGGCTCGCGTTCGAATTTTGCTTCAACATCTGGAAAGTTGCCGGGTAACCGCTTCGACGACCGTCGCGGGCGCGCCGGCTCAGTCGCGGCCATTGCCGCCATTCCGACCGCCGCGTGGGTGTGAACGAGATCCTCGGCTTGGCGCCGCCAGCCCTGCAAATCCACGATTTTATCGGCGAGCGCAGAGAGCTGTTCGGCTCGATCCTGACGGCGGTGCCGCTGCCCCACCTTGCCATTGACGGCCATGCGCTGACATTCATGTGGTTGGTTGATACCAGCAGCGTGGCGGCAGAATGGTTAACCCGCAGTTAATCCAGCATCGGCCCGCCGATGGGGTTTTAATGTCGCCTATGGTGTTAAAAAGGGTGGCCGAAGCCGCCTTGGGCGAAGATGATGAATAGGCCGGCTCTGTCCATATCTGTGACCGCCATTTTGGCGCTCGCATACATGCCAGCATCCGCTCGGGAAGGTGGTGGGCCCGATCAAACATCACCCCCGCCGACCGATAATGGCTTGGGCCAGCCGCTCGGCGGCGGTAAGGCAGTGCCGACAACGATAGTCAGGCGCTGCACCAATGGTCGCGAGCTTGTCATCCGCGCAAACGGCGCTTATGGCTGTGCCAAAGATATCGTACCAACGAACGATTAGAGTGCGATGTGCGGCCCACTTCAGCTTCATGAAGACCGAGGTTGATCGGCCATAATCAAGTGTAGCCAATTCACTTACCCATCTCGCCTGTCCGACTGCGATTGTTGATGCGCCGATCGACTTGGTGTGGGTTCTGTTGTTGAGAACCGCCGAGTGGGGGAAGTTCTATGACGTGCCAATCACCGGCATGACTCGAGCGCAGCAAGAGAACAAGCATGAGATCGCCGTTCAGCTTGGGCGGCACCGGATGCGCTGTCTAGAGCTGCGGTAGGTTAATTTCATATTTCCCGAAAAAGATCCTACCTACCGCCTCTCGATCCGGGTTGGCGCGAAGTGCCGTCGCGGCCACCTAGTGATTTCCCATGGCTGACAAGATCGCCTGCAGAAGCCAGAGTCCGATGAATACTGGTATGTAAATCGCTACAATCCACCCTGTTGACCAGGCGCGCCTAAGCGCGAATAAGCCGGTCGCAAGAGCCGCGAGAACCGCGGCAAAGATCAAACCACCCAATAGTTCACCGGCATATTCGGCATTCGCCGAAAGACCCCCCAGCGCTACCAGCGCGGCAGCGATTACCACTACGACTGTCGCCCCAGCACAAACGAACGCCTTCGCGAACGGCCGTGACGTGCGAGTCGCCATTTAATTTCCCCAATCGCATCCCAGCATTCGTTACTTGGTCACAGACATATTCGAAGCAAGACGCTCGCTGACGTGCGTGAGCTGATGCGGCATCTGCCGACTGATCGCCTGAGCGGTCGACGTGGCGCCAGGTCACCGCTGATATTGAAGCAGCAGCCGGCGGCGATATCGAGGATGCGGCAATCGGGCTGCGGATGGTGCTGTTTTTGGAGCGCGTCGAATGCCTGCCGCAGTGATGGCGCTTCTGCGCCTACTCTGCCGCAATAAGGCGCGGTGGAAGGACGGGCCAACCGCGTACATTACCTTCCGAGTGACGCTCTTGCTGTTCAGGCTCCAGCGCGCGTCTATGGTCCTCAAAGGTCTGCAAATTGGCTTCCAGAAGCCGAAGCGTTGTCTCCGCATCAAGCGTGCCAACGCCGGCCGATCTAAGGCGTATAATGCGACCCTTTTGCTGCCGTACGATCCGTCGTGCCTCTTCTACGTGGCACGTCGCTCTGGTGAGATCGTCGAACTCGGCACGCATGGGCAAAAATTGTAATTCACAAATCCTGTGAATGCATTAAAGCGCGCCGCGCCCTTGCATAAGGTGTGGAGAACCGTCCGAAGCAAATGCCGGCCGCAGTGATGGCGCCTCGCCGCTTCCAGCCGCCCTGGTCGGTCGAGGAGCATGAGGAAGGCTTCATCGTGAAGGACAAGACCGGGCAGGCGCTCGGGTATTTCTATTTCGACGATGAACCGCAACGGCGCTCGGCTACTGGCCGTCTGACGAAAGACGAGGCACGACGCATGGCCCGATCAGTCCGAGAATGAAAAAGCCGGCCCGCAGAGGGGCCGGCTCGGTGTGCCTCCCGATTCGCCGCTCAAGGAACCAGGCAACGGGCACCATGGTTGGATAGGCGCGTCCTGCCAACGAGTGGCGCATGAAGAAACTTGTATTGATTGCCGTACTGCTCTTGGCGACGCCGCCGGTCGCGGCACAAGTTGCTACAAGCGGTCAACAACAGTCGGGCGCCACGTCCGGCGACCAACAGGTCGGCGGTCAAAACGGCCAGTCGGCAGGGTCGCAAGCCCCAACGACCGGTGTCATCTGCCTGGAGGAAATGACCGCGACGTTCTGCAACGTAGCCACCAGTCCCAATACCAACGGCTACGGCTCGACCGGCCGGTCCGGGTCTAGCAATGGGTCCGGATCGGGCGGTGGTGCCGGCAGCAACACGTTATCAACTCTTCCATGCCCATATCCGTCATCCAACGAACTATGCGAATGACAGGAATAGGCCAAAGAGAATCCGCCAATCCGTGACTGGAATCACAGCGATCCGGTTCTGGATGCCGCGGCAACCCGCTAAGCGACGAAGTCAGTCCTTTTGGCGCGGAAAGAGACCGTGATGAAACTCGCCGTCGCAGTGCTATTTTTGGCAGTACTAGCCTTAGCTCAGACGAAACTGCCGGCCCAATGGACGAACGCCTGTACCTCCGGCGAATGTTTCGTCGGACCCTAACGAAGCGCCGAATTGCCGGATAATGAAAAGGTCCGGCGCTTGGCCCGGCCTTGTGGTATGCGCCTCAAAATAAAAGAGCCCCGACTGGTGGTTTCCTGATCGGCGACGGCACTTGCGGCGTTCGGGCACCCACGGTCAGAAATTGGTTTCACGGGTAGGCTAAGGGCTATGACTTCTCGCCAAACACGGTGATCTTGCAACGACGTGAAGTAGTTCCCGCGTACGCAAAGCACTACTCGCAGATTGCCGCAAGTTATGGACTTTGAAGCCAGCTGCTATAAGTAACGAGATATCCGAAAGGGCCTCACGGTCCCGGGGGTATAGCATTGATCCGTGTCACGCTGGCCCGCGCGCTGGTGCTATCAGTGGCTTTCGCCTGCGCTCTGACGCCAGTCCGGTGCCTTGGCGAGGACGCCTATCAGTTGCCGGCCCAGGCAACGAAGGAGCTCTCGCGCGCGCTGCTCTCGCTGCTCCAACAAAAGAATATGCAGAAACATTCACCGATCCTTCTGCGCATTTTCAAGGAGGAATCGGAACTCGAAGTCTGGAAGCAGGACACCACCGGCCATTTCCAGTTCCTCAAGATCTATCCGATCTGTCGGTGGTCGGGCGATCTCGGACCGAAGATCCACGAAGGCGACCGTCAGACTCCCGAGGGATTCTATACGATTACTTCCGAGCTGATGAATGCGAATTCCAACTACTATCTCGCGATCAACACCGGCTTTCCTAACGCCTTCGACAAGGCGAATGACCGCGACGGCTCCTTTCTCATGATCCACGGCGACTGCGCGTCGAGCGGCTGCTATGCCATGACCGACGAGCAGATCGGCGAGATCTATTCACTGGCGCGCGACTCACTCCTCGGCGGTAAGCCGTCATTCCAGATCCAGGCCTATCCGTTCCGCTTAACGCCGGCGAATCTAGCGCGACATCGCACTAATCCGCACATGGCCTTCTGGAAGATGCTCAAGATCGGCAACGATCATTTCGAGGCGACGCATCTCGAACCCAAGGTAGAGGTGTGCGATCGCCGTTATGTGTTCGATGCGCAGCACCCCGCGAATTCGTCGAAGCCCCTTGTGTTCGATCCGAACGGTAAATGCCCCGCCTTTGTCGTCGACCCGCAAATCGCTCTGCCGGCAGGGGAGAAGCAACAGGTCGACGAGGCCGAATACGCGCAATTGGTCAAAGCCAACGTGTCAGTCGCGCCAATCTACAGCGGACTCGACGGCGGAATGAACAAGGTTTTCCTCACCCAATTCCCGGGCAAAATAATACCGCTATCGAGGGTGTTCACGAGCGGATCTCGACTGCCGCAAATGCCACCCGTCGCTTGGGCCGACAACGATGGTTCCTTGGCGAGTAAATTGTTTGGCGCCTTGTTCGGATCGAAGCCCGCCCCCAAGGCGCAAATCGCCTCGACCAATTCGGCAACGCAGGAACCCGGCGTGAATTCGCCGACAACCGGGTTGACTGCCACGCCAACAGCAAAGCCCGCGCCGCAGATGGAGGCCGCCGCGGCTGCGAACCCGATGTCCCGCGAGCCGCGTATGAACGAACCGGCCAAGAACGAAGCGCCCAAGAACGAAGCGCCTGTGAGCGAACCGCAACAGACCGCCGCGTTGCAGCCAAGACCTGCGCCGCAGCAGGAAGCCAACGTGGCCCCGGCGACCGCGAGCGACAACATTGGGAGCGCGCCACCCAAAGTGCCGGCCACCTCATTCGATTACCGCTGGGGCGGCTTACAATAGTCCGACTCGCGTTTTGATTTGCGCCGCGCCGAAAGTCGGCGCAGGGCTAGTGGTCGCGTCGGTTGTCGTGCGCCCGGTCCCTAGCCTTCATCCAGTCCGCCTTTTTGATCGGAAAAGTCGATCTGCACGGAAACACGGCCCTGGTTCAGCTGCCATTCCTCGATCGTGAAGCGGCGCAGGCCGAGTTTGTGGAGGGTTTCTTCTTGGGCGATCCCGCGGGCTTCGGCGAGGTCCTTGGCGCGGATGATCATCATAGCGCGCAGGCCGACTTGGCCGGCCTCAAGGAAAGGGCCGCTAGCTAGCAGCACGCCGCTCTTTTCCATGGCAACGAGATAACGCAGGTGATCGGGGATGTGCGGCAGAATCTCTTCCGGCTGGGCAACCGGCTCGCTTAGGCAGACGAAGAGTGTGCGGTGCAGCAGCGGCGCGACGAGTTGGCCGATCTCTTCATGAAGATCCACGGGCAGCGGTCCTTTCGGGTCAGAAGAAGGGCTGGTGCGAGTCGCGTGGCACGCCCAGTTCGGTGCGACCGAAATGAGCGAAGTTCTGATCGAGGTTAAGGCTCACATGCATCGCGGCGAAATGAATGTCGCGCCAGGCGCGCAGGATCGGGTGCGAGGCGGCGAACCCGGCGGCGCCGCTCATCGCCATCAGCGTATCGATGGCGCCGACGCAAAGTTCGGCGGCGCGCGAGAAGTCCCGCATCGAGCGCGCGCGCAGCTGCAGCGATGGCGGCGTCGGCGATTGAGCGGTGTCAACGGCGCGCCGCAACAACAGCTCGGCGGCGTCGAGATCGGCAGCGGCGCGCGCCAGCCGTATCTGGATGCTGGTGATCTCGGCGAGGACCACGCCGCCGGTGCCGCGCCGCGTCTTGGTCCAGTCGCGTAACAGCTCATAAGCGCCTTGCGCCGCGCCCAACATCGGCGTGACGAAGGTCAAGGGCGCGTAGGCGATGAAGGGCGCATGATAAATCGGATGGGCGTGTAGCGCGCCGCCCGGGCCTTTGCCTTCCCGCAGGTCCGAGAGCCGCACGGTAAAGCTCTCGGGCACTAAGACCTCGTCGCAGACCGCGGTGTTGCTGCCGGTCGCCCGCATCGCCCCGGTGAACCAGGTATCAACGACCTTGAAGTTCTTGGACCCAACGAGAAAGAAGGTCCATTCCGGGTGGCCACCGGCTTCCACCATGCCACCAAGGAGGACCCACCGGCTATGATTGACGCCGCTGGCGAACGGAAACTGACCGGAGATTCGATAACCTCCTGCCGCCGGCGCGACACGAGCCGACGGCAGGATCGAAGCCGCAATCGGGACATCGAGCCCGTCGGCCCAGACCGCCTTCTGTGCGTCTTCGGCGAATTGACTGATGTAATGCGGGTGATGGATCATCAAACTGGCGCACCAGGCGTGCGACGCGTCGGCCTTGCCGATCTCGCGCACGACCTCGAACCAGGTGTCGAGGCCAAGCGCGTAGCCGCCGAACCGCGGCGGCACCAGGATGCGGGTGATGCCGGCGGCAAGCAGTGCGTCGATCGATTCTCGCGGCAGCGTCCGCGCCTCTTCCGCCGCGGCGGCGCGGTCGCGAATGCCTGCGGTCAGCGCTCGCACCCGGGAGACAACCGCATCATGCGACTCCGCCGCGTCACCCGTCGCCTTGGTTACCATCGCTTTGCCCCAGCGCGCCCGATGCGCTTGGTCTTGCATGTCAGAGTGCCCGCGTGTAATCGCATCGGCAACATCACTCGCACGCTGCCTTCTAGTTTAGATATAGGAACTTCTTCAAATTGTTAGAACCACATTTTTTCTTGCTAGGTGACCGCCAAAACTATCACGCGAGAAACGCCATGGACAGGAGGGGATCGGCCTGCAGTCCGTCATCGACGGCCAGCTGCGGCGTGAAATGCGGGATTGGGACTTCCTCGGCGGTTTGGACGGGGTTCAGACTACCCCTTAGCGGGCCGTCCTAATCATCCAGACCGATCAACATTTCACCACAATCGAGCAATCGAAGCAGCGGCCCGTCAGTCCAGGTCACGACTTTGCCGCGGAATCCCATCTCGCGGTCGAGCTCTTCGTCGCCCCCTCTGGCCGCGGCTTTCTCCAATTCGGCGCAGGTCAGTTTCCGGCTCACGACGAACACATCCAATATTCGCGGACCATCGAGCGCACCCGCCGAATTGCGGACGTAACCCATGATGCCGCCATGTTGATTGTAGGCGAGCTTGTGGAGGTAATCGCTGAGTGTCATCGGGTCACGGCAAGTCGGTGTTGCGGTTGGCGGCCGCTTGACACCTATTTTTGCGAAATTCATATCTACGATCAAGTTCCGCCTCTAGAACAAAGTGTTCGGTTGCGCGCGCTCAATCCGAAGAGACATCGATGGCCTTCCAACGGCTCTGCGCCATGACCGCTCTGCTTAGGGGCGACATGCGCGAGTTTGAACTGAAGGGCCACAGCATTCTCGTCGTATGGCCCGAACAAGGTGACTTGCGGGCGTTTCAGGCGCATTGCCTGCACGAGAGCCTTCCTTTGGTCGATGGCAGCTTGGTGGGGAATGAGCTAACTTGCGCCGCGCACAATTGGACGTTCGACGCGCAAACCGGCGAAAATACGATGCCGGGAGAAGGCTGCCTCGCTGTATATCCCTTGCGCGTTGACGATGACGACGTGCTGGTCGACCTTGAGGCGCTGAAGCCCAGTCGAAGAGGCGAATGAAATGCTCGATATCCGAAGACCCGCTCTTGACGCCGCAGATCGGCCGGTTTCCGCGCAATCGCTTCAAGCGTTGCTCAAGATCGACGCCAGCGGCAGAAGCCAGGTGCACCGGAGCGTCTACACCGAGCCCGCGATCTTCGATCTGGAAATGAAGTACATCTGGGAGCGGGTCTGGGTCTATATCGGCCATGAAAGTCAATTGAAGAAGCCTGGCGATTACGTCACCGGATCGCTCGGAAGGCAGCCTATTTTTGCCATACGCGACAAGCAGGGCGAAATCGGCGTCTTCGTCAATGCCTGCTCGCATCGCGGTGCGATGCTCTGCCGACTTTCACGCGGCAACGCCCGCATTCTCGCGTGCCCTTATCATGGCTGGACGTTCAGCACCGACGGCAATCTCATAGCACCGAAGGACGAATCGACCGGCGCGTATCCGGACAGCTTCGACAAGCAATCGCTGGGGCTCAAGCGGATTCCGCGCGTGGCGTCTTACAAGGGCTTTATCTTTGCATGCCTCGACGCCGACATCGAACCGCTCGATGAATATCTTGGAGACGCCAAGTGCTTCATTGACATGTTGGCCGATCAGGGACCGTCGCTTGAGATTCTCGAGGGTGTTTGCTCTTACGTTTACAAGGGCAACTGGAAGCTCCAGGCCGAGAACGGTGTCGATGGATATCACCCGAGCACGGTTCACTGGAACTTCATCGCCACGCAAAAGCATCGCGCTAAGACGGATGCGGCCGGCGACAAAGTCGTAGGCATGAATCCGATGACCGCCGCCGGCGGCTATTTTGATTTCGGTCACGGTCACACGATGATCTGGGGCGATTGGACCAACCCTGAGGATCGCTTCAATTATTCGAGGCACGCCGAGTTCACCGAGCGTATGGGCAAGTTGCGCGCCGACTGGGTGGTGGGACGGCTGCGCAATCTGTTGCTGTATCCAAGCGTCTTCCTGATGGACCAGCAAAGTTCTCAGATAAGGGTCATCCAACCCCTTGCCGTGGACCGTACCAAGGTCACGATCTTTGGCGTGGCGCCGAGCGGAGAGACGCCGGCCGAGCGTACGCAACGGATCCGCTATTACGAAGATTTTTTTAACGCCAGCGGCATGGCGACACCGGACGATCTGTCCGAATTCAACGCCTCGCAGATGGGTTTTCAGGGACGTGCGCTCGGCGAAAGTGACCTTAGTCGTGGCGCCAAGCAGCGGATCAGCGGGCCCAATCAGTACGCAAAAGATCTGGGCATCAATCCGCGAAGCAGCGGGGCGCGGATCGACGATGAAGGCATTTACCTCGGGCAATTTGAGTACTGGCTCCAATTATTGACCCGCGGTCTGGCGCAAGACGACGAGCATGTCTGATTTCCCGCCGGATTCGATCGCGGATTTTCTGTTCGCCGAGGCCGCCGCCATCGACGAACAGCGCTGGGACGATTGGCTGGGTTTCTTCAGCCCCAATGCCGAATACTGGATTCCGGCATGGAATGGGGAGCATGAGCTGGTCGATGATCCGACGAGTCAAATTTCGTTGATATATTATTCATCGAGGTCGGGTCTCGAGGATCGGATTTTTCGTCTGCGTCTCAAGCAATCGTCGGCCTCTATTCCAATGCCCCGGACCTGCCACATGGTGTCGAATATCCGCATCAGCAAAGTCGACGGTCGGCACTGCGGCGTTGCAGCAAATTGGCAAACGCATTCTTATCGTTTCGACGAGACCACGACGTTTTTCGGCCGCTATTCCTACCTGTTGGCTCGCGAGGGAGAGAAGTTGCTTATCGAGAAAAAGAAAATCGTTGTTCTCAACGACCTGATCCCGACCGTGCTCGACATTTATAATGTTTGACCATGCTAGCTCTCAGGAAAGTTGAGCGTGTCGTCGACGGGCTTTCTCTCGATGAGATCGAAACGCCCGGGTCGCCGCCGCCCGGATACGCAAAAATCAAGGTCAACAAAGCGGGCATCTGCGGGACTGATCTGGCGATCTTCAATTGGGCTCCCTTCCTGCGGCACATGAAGGTGCCGATTGTGCTGGGTCATGAGATTTCCGGCATCGTCGATGCGGTCGGTGAAGGCGTCACCCGGGTCAAAGTCGGTGACTTCGTCTCAGTTGAAAGTCATATTTCGTGCGGCCGCTGCTACAATTGTCTGCGCGGGTTCACCCATGTCTGCGAGAACACCCGCTATCCGGGCATCCACATCGATGGCGGATTCGCCGCGTATACGAATTTGCCCGAGCAGATTCTCTGGGTCGTTGACCGTGGCGTTCCGGCTGACATTGCCGCCATGTTTGAGCCGTTCGGTATTGCGGTCCACGCGGCAATGGACGGTACCGGCGTTGCCGGCATGAATGTGGTGATCGCGGGCTGTGGACCGATCGGCCTGATGACCATCATGGCGGCGCGGGCGCTAGGCGCCAATACCATCATCGCCACCGACCGAAACACCATGCAACTCGGCGAGGCGGCAAAATGCGGGGCGGATTTCTGCATCGATGTCGATGCGGGGGATCTCAAAACCCACATCCTACAGGCATTGCCGAATGGCCCCGATGTATTCCTCGATTTCTCCGCGGCGGCCGAATCGATACAGGTGGCGGGTGACGTTGTCGCCGGCGGCGGGGAAATCCGCCTCATTGGTTCCCCCGCGGGAATGATCAACCTCAATATTGAACGGTGGCTTCACCGCGGATTGACCGTGCGCGGCCTGCATGGGCGGCGCCTGTTCGCAACCTGGGTCCATGCCATGCGCCTGGTGAATGATCGGCGGGTCGATCTCAAACGGCTTATCAGCCACGTTCTGCCGCTGAACGAGGCGCGTTACGGCTTCGCCGAGGCCTTGGCCGGACGCTCGCTAAAAGTTATCATCGATCCGACCTAATCGCATTCCCGGTGCGCCGCATTAGACGCGCGATTTGCCCGATCTTGAGGCCGTAGCGCGATGTCCTAGCTCGGCTTCCGGGCGCCCTTTTCCCGTGCGCAGCGCATCGATAATGATTTTTCGGTGCTTCGCCTTGTCCCGGACTGTTGGAAAGACCACGCTGAGCGAACCTTCCGGCTGATCATCGTGATTCAAAATGGCGACGCTGATGCCGATGACGCCCTCCTCGAATTCTTCGCGCGAATAGGCAAGGCCGGTCTTAACTGTTGCCGCGAGTTCTGCTCTGAGCTGCGCGTGGGAGGTGATCGTATTTGCGGTTACCTTTGTAAGTCTCGTGCGTGACAGGATTCTGTCTCGTTGGCTTTGCTGAAGGGAGGCTAAAATGACCTTCCCGCCGGAAGTCGCGTGCAGCGGCATCAATTCGCCCACCTGCATCCAATATCGCAGCGGACGCAGAGAATTTGCGACAACAACTCGCTCTACTCGATCGCCGTGATGTTGGTAAAACGATGCTGTTTCACGCGTCGTCTAGGCAATGACGTCAACGACGTTTTGCACGACGTCGAGGAAATCTGAAGAGGACTTTGAAAGCCTCCGTAAGTTTGGCAACTGCCGGCCCCGGTTCATAAACGTTCGGCCCAGCCTGGAAAGTGAGATAGCCGCGCCGCCGCAAATTGCCGAGTAGCTGGGACATGCTGCTTTTGGGGATCGAAAGTGCGGAGGAAATGTCCGTATGGGTCAGCGGACCGCCGGCGGAACACAGTAATTCCAGAAGGTCGAGCACCCGGTCCGCCGGCTTGACGGTTGGCTCCTTAGCTGATTGCATCATTGTGCACCAGTTCCTGTATACGAACTGGAATCTAGACCGGCCGTGCGCTGTTGGGATAGCAGAATATATCCTTTGTTTGGCTCCCCCTTTTGCAAATTGGCGTCGGCGCTTCGATACTTCCGGGAGGATACCGCCATGACTCGCGAACGCGTGTTGCTCAACCGTCGCCGCCTGCTGAGAAGCGCCGCCGCCGGCGCCGTTACCCTTGCCGCACCCGCGATCGCGCGGGCCGGGAATGATCCGCTGAAGGTTGGCGTCCTCCTGCCGCGCTCGGGCTACGAAGCCAGCATCGGCCAGGATTGCCAGCGTGGCGTTGAAATCGCCCCCGGCATATTAAAGTCGCTGGGTCTCCCCACTATCGCGATCATGAACGCCGACACCGAATCGAGTGTCGATACCGCGCGTGCACGGGCAGAAAAACTGATTGGCGAAGGCGCGCAGCTCCTGGTCGGCGCCTTCAATTCCGGGCAGACGACCGCCGTCGCGCAGGTCGCCGAACAGAAAGGTGTGCCGCTCGTCATCAACATCGCCGCATCTCCCGCCATCACCGAGCAAGGCTACCAGTTCGTTTTCAGGAATTTTCCCACCGCACCGATGATTCTTAATGACGCCTTCGCCAACCAGAAGGAGGTGTTCGCCATCGCCCGCGCGGCGCCGAAGACGGCCGTCTACATGCATGTGAACGACACGTTCGGCAGGGCCATGTCTAAGGGCATCGGCGCGATCATGCCGAAATACAAAATGCCGTACACGATTGTTGAGGAGATCACTTACGACCCGGTAGCGCGCGATCTTTCCGTCGAGGTGGCCAAAGCCAAAGCGTCCAACGCCGACATCATACTCGTCACCAGCCGTCTCAATGATGCGATTTTGATTACCCGCGAGCTGGTGAAACAGCGATGGACGCCGCAAGGAATTCTGAGCATGGGACCGGGTTGGTACGAGGATCAATATCTCAAGATCCTGGGCAAACTCTCCGATGGTCCAATGGGCCTCAATCCCTGGCAGGACCCCAACAAGAGGCTGACCTCGGTACTCGAAGCCGAATTGGCAAAGGCCTATCCGGGCGTCAATCTGAACGCCAACCACGTCTTCACATTCGAGGCGCTGTTGGTCGCCGCCGACGCGTACAAGCGCGCCGGCTCGACCGATCCCAAGGCACTGGCTGACGCTATCCGTACGACAAATATCACCGACAATGTCAGCATCGGTCCCGGCATCCAATTCAACGCCAAGGGCCAGAACGACAAAGTCAAGAATGGTGTCACGCAGAATCGCGGCGGAAAACTCGTGACGTTGGCTCCAAAGGCTGCCGCAAATGCAAAACCGGAGTGGCCGATGACGTCGTACCTCAGTCGCGGCTAGGCTTTGCAGTGCCGTTCGTCCGGATAGGGTTCCGCGGCTGATCTTGGTTCCGAACCCCGTCGGCCGGCGCACGCCTGAAGGCCCAGCAACTCGTCGATGAACTCACCGCCTTTGGCCAACACGTGAGCATGCCGATTGGCTATCGGACGGCCTTCATTCGCGCTTTCTCGAGCGGCTTTGCGGTTTCCCAGTGGGCGGGAGAGCCGGCCCACGGCCCGAAATCTGTTCGCTCACCGATTTCGTTGAAAGGTTCATTTACTTCTACGTCGGCAGAAACGCGGTGAGACGAGTAGGCGAGCACACCAAAAACATTGCCGGTACCCCAATCCTCTGTGCTGGAGAGAGCGGGGACGACGTGTCAAGATAGCACGCCGAATGACAGGCTAAAAATTGACGTCGCGATTCTCCCTCCACATCACTTCGTGCGACGCGGGAAATGTCCGAACTCGAGGCCATAGCCGATGTGACGCAGACATCACCCGATGGACCCAAAGTGGACACGAAAATATTTCAGCGAGCTAGATGGGATAGGGAGCTCAGTCTTCACAAACGTATCGCCGTTCGTCGCGCGTCCGCCATTGAGTTTGCTGGTGCCGACGATTTCGCGCCTTTTTTTGAGTAGGTTAGGACCGAAGACGCCGGTGGTACGCCGCCTGATCATGCCGTTTGCTGCGCGTCAGATCGCCACCTGCCGTCCTATTTCCACGACCGTATCTGCCGGCAAGCGAAAGAAGTCACTGACGTGAACTGAGTTCCGCTCCATAAAGGCGAATAGAGATTCGACCCAGCGCGGCAATCCTTTGCGATCCTCGCGGGCAACAACGGTTTCATGCCCAACGAAATAGGTGACATCGTCGAGATCAATTTTGCAGCCGTGAGCGTGGGCGAGTTTCAGCAGGGCGGGGATGTCCGGTCGCTCCATAAAG
The DNA here is from genome assembly GCA_963844545.1 of uncultured Alphaproteobacteria bacterium. Lineage (GTDB taxonomy): Bacteria > Pseudomonadota > Alphaproteobacteria > Rhizobiales > Xanthobacteraceae > BOG-931. Next base: position 23,188 of record CAWJOX010000014.1, read on the forward strand.
CCAAATCGAGCGCTTGTGCGCCAAAAGTTATGCGCGATTTCGTCCATGGTGAGCCGCTCGGTGGATCTGATCCAGGGCACCGACTCAATCTTCACTGTCAAAACGAAGAGCCGCTCGTGGAGGGCCCGATTTTGCTTCAGGTACCAAATCATCACAGGTGGAACATCACGTTCCGTTCGCGTCAGGAACACGGCAGTACCCGGCACACGCGGAACTTGGTCTTTCTGAAGTTTTTCCATAAAGGTGTCGATCGGTACGACGCTCTCGTGGATACGCCTCGAAATTGCCGTGGCACCCACGTGCCACACTATCATGATAAAATAAACGATCCCGGCGAGCAGTAGTGGCACGTACCCTCCTTCCACAACTTTCGTGAGATTTGCGGTGAAAAATGCCGTATCGACAATGAGGAAAACACCAGCGAGCGCACCCGCAGCGGCGAAACTCCAATGCCAGATCTCGCGCATCGCTATAAACAGCAGCGCCGACGTTATTAACATGGTGGCTGAAACAGCGATGCCGTAGGCTGCAGCGAGATTGTCCGACTTACCGAACGCAATCGTGAGGCCGATCGTGACGATCATTAGCAGCCAGTTGACGACCCCAACATATATCTGCCCGTAACCTTCCGCGGCAGTCTGGGTGATCTGCAAACGAGGTAGCCAGCCAAGTTGAATAGCTTGTCGTGTCATCGAGAATGCGCCGGTGATAATCGATTGACTCGCAATGATCGTGGCGATTGTGGAGATCGCGACAAGGGGAATGAGGAATGCCGAAGGGCAAAGCCTGAAGAAGATATTGCCCGACGTGGGCTCGCCGTGCAGAACGAGTGCGGCCTGGCCGGCGTAGTTTAGGACGAGGCTTGGAAACACTACGGTGGACCAAGCCAGTCGTATTGGGCGCGCTCCGAAATGTCCCATGTCAGCATAAAGCGCCTCAGCTCCGGTGACGCAGAGGAACACCCCGCCAAGCACCAAAAAGCCGCCGATGCCGTGTGAGAATAGATAGCTTAAGCCGCACCAGGGATTGATCGCCCACAATACGGCGGGGTGTTTCACAATGCCGCCGATTCCAAGCATGGCGATGGATAAGAACCACATCGCCATAATCGGCCCAAACGTCCGGCCGATGCGCGCAGTACCTAGCGGCTGGACCGCAAACACCGCCAGCAAAATAGCAACGGCCGCGGGAACGATATACGGCTGAACGGCCGGAGTTGCGATGGTCAGTCCCTCCAGCGCCGAAAGAACCGAAATCGCCGGCGTGATCGCTCCATCGCCGTAAATCAAGGCAGCGCCAAATAGACCGAGGGCCACAATAATAGGTCGTTGTTGGTGCTTGACGCCGAGTAGCGCCATTAGCGCGAGAATTCCTCCCTCTCCATCGTTGTCCACGCGCATTGCAACCGAAACGTATTTGATCGTCGTGACGACGATCAAAGTCCAGGTTACGAGCGACAGTGCTCCCAAGGTAGTCGCGGGATCTGGATTTTCGCCGGTGAGTGCCAGGACGGTCTTGAGGGTATAAAGAGGGCTCGTCCCGATGTCGCCGAAGACAATGCCCAGCGCGGAGAGAGCAGCTATCGGAAGGATGGATTGGACCGATGGGCGGCTGCTTTCTCCAGGAATAGATGTCACACCAAGCACCCCCAACCGCACGGCAACCCGACGCTGTTCGCATCACGACACGTGTAAAAACGCAGCAGATTTGAAACTCGTTCCACCTCACACTCAACCGTCGCAAATCTTAGAACGCCGGGACAACCGTTTTGATGTCTTCCATCATTCTGCCGGCTTCGCCACCATTGTTCCGCTACGCAGAGTAAACCGCGAAAGCGTGAAGGCCGCGAGAGCGCATAGCGCGATGGTTGCCACCATAGGAAGTGCTGTGCCGTTGAAGAATAAGCTGACCGCGACGATGACGGCCGCGCCCGTCAGCATCTGAAGAGTCCCGCCAAGCGCCGACGCCATGCCTGCAATCCGTCCGTGCTCCTCAAGGGCCAGCACCATGGTCAAAGGAATAACCAGACCAAGCCAGGCGAACGCAAGAAATATCAACGTCATCAAGACGGCCAGATCGGCCACGCCTGCCGCGGTTATTACAAACAAAAGTATGGCCATCGCAGTGTAGGACGCGACCGCGATCGATACCACGCGCGACACGCCGAAACGCTGGGAAAGAGTGGCGCTGAACTGCGATGCACCAATAAATCCGATTGCGTTGATGGCGAATGCCAGACTGTACTGTGTCGGCGTCATGCCAAAATGATTGATGTAGATGAATGACGAACTTGCCAGAAATGCGAAGAAGCTCGCCATGCCGAACGCGCCTATAAAAGTCAGCGCCAAGAAGTGTCGATCCAGTATCAGGATGCTGTAACCTGCCAGGACACTTTTGAGGTTGCTCTTGATTCTCTGCTGAGGAGGCCGCGTCTCCGGAAGGACGAATGCTACCAGCAGGAGACCAAGTGCCGCAGCGATCGAGATCGCAACGAATACCGCCCGCCAGCCAAACGGCACGATGAGCGCGCTGCCAATCAGCGGGGCCAGAATTGGAGACACGCTGAATACGAGCATGACCAGCGACATCAGGCGCGTCGCGTCAAGCCCTGTGTGAAGGTCCCGGATTATGGCGCGGGGAACCACCATTATGGCGGATGCGCCGACGCCCTGGAGGAATCGGAAGGCGATCAACCATCCTATTGTCGGGGAAAATGCGCAACCGATCGAGGCGACGAAGAATAGGAAAAGCCCGACGTAAAGAGGTGGCTTGCGGCCAACCATATCCGAAATCGGACCATATGCGATCTGGCAAATTCCAAACGCCACGAAAAAGGCCATCAACGTCGCCTGGGTGGCGGCGGTGGAAGCCTCGAGGTGGGCGGAAATTGCCGGAAGTGCGGGCAAATACATATCGATCGCAAAAGGCCCAATGGCGGTGAGAAGACCCAGTACGATCGCGTTCCGGACGAAACTGGACGGCATCGGCGAAATCATCCTGTAGCTAAAATACCCTGGCGCGGTCCCGAGCGTTCGCGCCCGGGCCATGGACGACTGATGTTACGTATGGCGCACGAGATTGTCAGATCAGTGGCCGGCCGATCGCAGGACGGCCGAAGCAAGCATCCCCGCAAATGTGGCCGCCATCGTGAAAACGCAATACTGAAGTGGAAATTGCGGCGCATTGCGAAGCGCCCCCCAAAGCAAATATTACACGTTACCTCCTCTTGCCTTTTTTAATTGCAGCCGCGATGACGCCTTTCGCGCCCTGAAAGCCGTTTGCTGGGAGACAGCAATTCGTCTGAAATCGGGTGAAGCGACCCAAAACGAACATTGCCCCCCACTGAAGTTCGGCTGCGCTTCTTCGAGCTGATCTAGGAGAAGTCTTGTCCTGTGGTCTTATTCAAGGATGGCCGGCCACCCTCCGCTTTGCCAATCGGCATTTGGTGTCAAGCGGTAGCGCAGGATCAATCAAATGAAGGTAAGTGGTCATTGCATGTCGGCAACCGACTGTTGGCCGAACGGACCCGCTCGAGTCGTAAATTTTCTCGGCGTTCACATGTTGGAAGAACGGTCCGGGCGGCAGCCGAGGAACGATGTCCGACTTGTTGACGATACGCCAGGAGATCACGCCGAGGCTGTCGAAGACGTTAGCGAAATCACGATCCCCAACGCGTGGTGAAGCAAATGTATAAAGCACCGGATTTCGGATCTTGTGGACAAGCGCGTTCTCCGCAACATAGTAGGTAGCGAGTGGGGCTCCAAGGCTGTGGCCAGTCACTTCGATTGTGGGCTCCGCCGCAGCCGCGCCCGGCGTCTTTGCTGCGTGACGCCTGAGATGTTCGGCGACCTGCGCCGAAAAGCTCCCGGCGCCTTTCAGCGAGCTATGTCCGCCTGCCTCGGTGACCGAACGCTCTACAACCTCAAGTGTCGCGTAAATCCTTTCGAATCCCAGCGCGACATTCCCGCAATTGGCCACCGGGAAGGGCGTCATTCCGAGCGCATTGCTGTCGTCCCACCATTCGACTTCATCTGCCGTGCCGCGGATTGCGAGAATCGCGTGGCTTGGATTTTCACGGCTGTGGGCAATGAAGCCATAAAATAACGGCGCGGTGTTGCCGAGGACAAAGTCCCGCATCTGAATCCACGCCGTGAGTTCGTAGCCGAGGGGAAAGTCAGGCGCAGGATCAGGCGTCAGATCGCTGGGGCTTTTTTGGTACATGGCATAAGCTAGGCTGATGAAACGGCCATAGAGCACGGCCTTGCCCGGATCATACGGAGCGCCTGTCTCTTGCGTTCCTTGTCCTCCCGATCGGCAGTCCCTGATCTCTTGATATTTGGTGGTGCAGCCGCCTGAGCACATAAGAAGGAAAAAAAACGCGATGAACCGACGCATTCCTCTTACCTCTGCATCCATCCGGAGGTGTAGCCAACGCGGTGCCCTCAACATGGGGCTCCGCGACGCGCGAGCCCGCCCCCACTTTAACATACCGCTGAGAGGCGCCCGCCGCGAGCAAATAGATAGCATCGGCGGCCAGGATGACCGTTACATTTGCGCTGGGCGCAATTTTAGCTGCGATAGGCCGGCCACAGCGTTCACCGCCATCGAACCTTCGAGCGATACGGGTTGCAGAGCGACGCTGCGATTCGAACCGCCGACCAACACGTTGGCCCCAACCCCTACTCCTAAACCGACGTCGCCAGAAGCCCCGACGTATTCCCCCGCAAGGGCGCCGTTGGGTATTCCGGCTGCGGAGCCAAATACTGCCCAGGCGAATCTACCGCCGCCACTGATTCCGAGGTCAATACCGACGGTATTGATCGCGCCGTCGTAAGCTTGCACCGGACCGGAGACCGGTTGAAATTTGCACTCCATCGATTGGTGCCCGAAAATGACGAAGCCGATGCTCGGGTTTAGTGCGCATCTCAACATCCCTGCTTGCGTCCAGGTCTGTTGCGCGTCCACCAAACTAGGCCCGGTTACGCAAACTGCGAGCACCGACAGCGCAAACGAAATAAATCGTGTTAGTTTCGATTTCAACAAGATGCCCTCCCCCGGTGGCACAAATTAGACACCGGTGATGAACGATTACCCTCACTCGCGGCCATAACGCTCCTCACGCAGGATCAGAAGCGGCTGTGCCCATTGCCAAGGAGCGGCGACGTCTATGCCTTCCCAACGCGCCGAGTCAGTTCAGTACTGGTGGCAATGGCCGTATGGCCCGAGGTAGAAGCCGAACGGGCACACGTATGGCACGCCTACCACGCGCGGCGGCGGCGGATAACTCGGCACGTACCCATACGGCACGCCGTTGCGAAGACAGTAGCCGTAGGGGCCGCGGTGAAAGCCGAGACCGCAAAAGCCACGCACTGGCGTGACGAGAGGCGTTACTGCGTGCGCCGGAGCGGGTGACACCGGCATCGCTTGGACTTCGGACGAAAATATCAACCCCAGCGCACCGCAAATCAGGATTGAAGCTATCCTCTTTGACATCAGTCTAATTCCTCTTCTTCGTCGTTGCTACGCATCGCGCGAGGCTTGCCTCGTAAGGCATGCTGCGTCACATCCCAATTTGCAAATTGAATGCAATAAAGTCGTTCTGCGCTATGCAAATTCGGCAGATATGCGTGAGTGCGTTCGTTGGCCCGGCAGCCGACCTCGCCAGCTCGTCCTTGATCGTCAGTATGTGAATTACGACCACCCCTTTTTTCGCCGTCGTCAATCGGTCGCGGATGGTCCACAACATCGCCTGTAAAATTACGACAGGGCGCAGGCTGCCGGCCTACGCACGGCGTTTGCGAGCCATCTCGGAAATGGAGGGTACGTCGCAACAGCAGCCGATTAGTCACCACAGACGCTTCGAAGCAAGTTGTGCGCCCTCCACCAACGCCGCAAGCTTCAGCCACGCCGCTTCAGGATGGCACGGGTGAAAGCCGACGAACGTGGCGAAGCCACAGTCGGTCCCGGCGATGACACGCTCCTTGCCGACGATATTGACGAATCGCCCGAGCCGTTCTGCGATCAGTTCGGGGTGCTCGACGCTGTTAGTCTTGGTGTCGATTACCCCAACGATAAGCGCCTTGTCGTCAGGCAGCTTAACGTCCTTCCAAACGGCCCATTCATGCTCATGGCGCGGATTTGCCGCCTCCACGTAGATGAACTTTGCTCGCGACTTAAGGATCAAGTGGATGATGTCCTTAAGGGCGACATCCTTGTGATGTGGGCCGAGGCCGAGAAGGGCAAGAGCCGGCGCGTCACCGCGCAGGCCAACGCGCCTCGGTACGCCAAAGACGTCACCGCCCCGCGACCGTGATCAGCGGGTCCATCGGAATCCCGTCACATTTGTCACTCCCGCTGTCTCGATGCCTGGGGCTAGGTGTTTCTCGCGACAGACAACGACCGAAAGTACCGAGACGCAAATCGATGGCCGAAGGAAGGAGCTAGTGCGATGCGAGCACCCACGACCGACACCACCGGGCCTTCCCAGAAAAGCATCGAAACTTGCTGATGAGCGCGTTCCATTTGGCGCCTTGGCTGAAGCTGGTCTCCAGCCGGCGAAGTGGCGCCCGTTCGGCCTAGGAGGCATCAATGAATGAACCGCTGGTCGTGCGGCGTGAGACCCAGATCGCGGCCCCGCCCGCAACTGTTTTCGCCTTCCTGACCGATCCGGAAAAGATCGTCAGCTGGATGGGCGCCGAAGTGACGACGGAGGCCTATCCAGGTGGCCTTTATCTTCTCAAAGGCGTCGGCGGCGACCACGGCCGCGTGGCGCGCGGTGCGTTTCGGGAAGTCGTGCCGGTGCACCGTCTTGCCTACACCTTCGGGTGGGAGGGTGGCCACGATGTGCCGCCGGGATCAAGCTTGGTCGAAATCGATCTCATCGAGCGTGACGGCGGCACTTTATTGCGCATGACTCATAGCGGTCTTCCCAACGAGGCGCAGTGCGTTAGCCACAACGGCGGTTGGAAGTATTATCTGGGTCGGCTCAGCATTGCGGCGGGCGGCGGAAATCCCGGCGTCGATCACGGACCGGCGCACCTCTGATTTCAGTTCCGATCACCGGCTGCTCTGAGCGGCCGACTCTCCAGCGCGTCGGATCATTTCTAAAGCAAAGCCCGCATTGACGCGGATCTTGAGGGATAGGTCGTGACAAGAGTGGTGCGTCAACACATGATCGCCCGATGGCGCCTTCTTCGGCTCTTTCTTGGCTCGTCGATGCCGCCGCCCATAGCACGGGCGCTGATCGGTTCTTGGCCGAACTCGGCGTCCATCTGCTTGCCGACGGCCTGCCGCTCGCCGGCGGCGCCTTGACGCTTGATATTCCACACCCACTCATTGCCCGGCGCACCTGGTTGTGGAGCAGCAACAGTGGAGAGGTCATCGAGGCTTTGGGGTTCACGCCAGGCGGACCTGCGGCAGAGCCAGCTGCAAGGACACCAAACAATGCCGGCCGGCGCTGGCTCGGCGGAATTGCGGCGGGCCTTGTACACGAGGACACGATAGGCTCAAGCAATGGGCCCTTGCTCAGCTGGATCGGCCCGCGTCCGTTTACACCGAGCGAGACCGATGAACTGCGAGAGACCGCGCGCTTCGCAGCGGCGCCGCTTGCCGTCCTCGCCGCGCGCGCCACATTGACAGCGGTCCTCGAAGCCTATCTCGGCCGGCGCAGCGCGGCGCGGGTGCTGGCCGCACCCTTAGGTCGCAATATCGGCGAGACGATCCAAGCGGCGCTCCTCTACGCCGATCTGCGCGGCTTCACGGCGCTGTCAGATAACAATCCTCCCGCCGTGGTCATCGCAGCGCTGGACGCCTGGTTCGATCGCATCGCGGGCGCGGTTCATGCCTTCGGCGGCGAGGTGCTAAAATTTATCGGCGACGGCGTGTTGGCGATCTTTCCGGTCGTCGGAGGAACGCCGCGCAGCGCCTGCGATGCCGCATTGCGTGCAGTATCCGCCGCGCGCATCGGCATGGCACATCTCGACGAGCAGCGGATTCGGCAACGGTTGCCGGCTCTGCCGTTCGGCGCCGCTTTGCATCTTGGCGAAATTCTCTGGGGCAATATCGGTGCGGCGGATCGCTTGGATTTCACCGCCATCGGCCCCGCTGTCAATTTGGTCAGCCGGCTGGAGGGGCTGTGCAAGCCACTGCGCAAGACGATCCTTGTTTCGGGCACACTTGCCGCCGAGACGGAAACGCCGCTGGTCGCGCTCGGAAAGCATGCGCTCCGCGGTATCGCATCGCCATGCCTGGTCTTCACCCTGCCGGAGAATTGAGCCGACCTCTTCTGATCCGGCCTAGCTGCCCGCTTGCGGCAACCCGTAGAGGAGGGATCTTGACCGGCTTTGCGCGGCCTTAAGCGCCCAGGGCGCGCATGGGTTTGGTCCGCCGACGGGCCGGAAGCAAGCTGATCGCCGAGTTGGAGGTATCGGCCAGCGTTCGAATGATTCCCGGGATTTCGCTGGCCGGTAGCGCTGCACTGAGGAGAAATCCCTGCACCTGACCGCAGCCCTCATTTTCGAGACATTGCAGCTGTTCCAGCGTCTCGACTCCTTCCGCAACGACCGTCATGTCGAAGCTTCGCCCTAAATCGGCGATAGCGCGAACGATCGATAGACTACTGCCTCCGGTCGGCAGATCGGCAACAAACGATTTGTCAATCTTCACTTTGTCGAACCGAAAGCTGCGCAAATAGCTCAGGCTGGAATAGCCGGTACCGAAATCGTCCATCGAAATGGAGATGCCAAGATCACGCAACTCATTGAGTATTGCCAGGTTGGTGTCCGTTCTCTCCAACAATACGGATTCTGTAATCTCGAGTTCGAGGCGGCGGGCCGGTAATCCAGACGCAGCAAGCGCGTTACGCACCGCTTTCGGGAGCCCGGAATATTTGAACTGCACTGGTGAAAGATTGATAGCGACGCTTATGTCCTCCGGCCAGTTCACGGCGTCCATACATGCCCGGCGAAGCACCCATTCGCCGAGATTGACGATCAGCTTTATTTCCTCAGCCAACGGGATGAAATCTGACGGCGAAATGCATCCTTTGTCCGGATGATGCCAGCGCAGCAAAGCCTCAAGGCAAGTCACGCGCTTTTTTGCCAAATCAAAAAGCGGCTGGTAGTAGATTTCAAACGTATTTTCGAGGTTCGCCGTTCGTAGAGCACTTTCCATTGTGAGTCGCGCCTGGGCGCGATCGTGCATTTCCGCCTCGAAGAAGCGGTAAGTACCGCGCCCGTCCGCTTTGGCCCGATACATTGCGAGATCGGCGTTCTTGAGCATCTCGTCCGCGCTGCCGTTGCATTCCGAAGCCATGGCAATTCCAATGCTGGCTCCTATGCTAAGCTCATGGCCATCGACGAAATAAGGTTGCGCCATCAGTTCGATCAACCGCTCTGCAAGCATTGTCGCAGCTTTGGGCTGTTCGGACACCATCTGGATAATAGCGAATTCATCACCGCCGAGGCGAGCGACCTGGTCCTCATCCCGAATATTATCCGCCAAACGCAGAGCGACGCTTTTCAGCAGTCCGTCGCCGATCGAATGTCCAAGCAAATCGTTGATGCCTTTGAAGCCGTCCAGATCGACGAACAGAACGGCTACTGCCTTTCCTTCTCCCGAAGGTCGCGCCAGCGCTTCCTGTAGCTGTTGGCGCAATAGAGTACGGTTTGCGATACCCGTCAGACTATCGTGGTGAGCGAGATAGTGTATCTCTGCTTGAGAGCGAACCCGCTCGGCTATTTCCTGTTTCAATTGCTCATTGGCCTGAACCAAGTCAGCCGTTCGCTCGTTGATGCGTTGCTCGAGTACCTCGTTGAATTCCCGCAACGTGTCGTTCGCCTTTTTGCGCTCCAACTGGGCTCTCACTCTGGCGAGCGCGGCGGCAAAATCGACGGGCTTTGTTATGTAATCGTTGGCGCCAGCCTCGAGTGCTTCCGCGACATCTGAGCCATCGGCTCTGGCAGTAACCATGATGACGGGTAGCCGCATCGGATCAGACCGAAGACGTATTTTCTTCAACACTTCGATGCCGCTCATTTCTGGCATCATCATATCGAGCAGCACGAGCGCGAAGGGCATTTCATTAAGCATGTTCAGCGCTTGGACGCCGGACGCAGCTTCGGTGGTTCGGAAGCCGTGTCGTCCAAAGCGTCGCGAGAGCAGGGCCCGGTTTTCCGGCACGTCATCAACGATTAGCAGCGCAGGCTCATAGTTCCCAAGCATTCGCCATAGCTCCGGTCGATAGATGCCCGATGCAGAGCGGTCGCCGGGCGATGGACAAAATGTCGATCGTCCCGAACCCACCCACCATAAGGCTAGCGAGTTAATTCAGGATTATGACCCAGGAGAGCCAGCTACCCTTTCGTTCGTCTGCGTTCATCCAGCCGAAACCGCCTTTGCCTGTGAACGACTGCGCAGCACCCGTACGATCTCCTGTGCGGTAGCCGATTGCAGCCGTTCGAATCGCGCCAGACGCTGAACAATTTCGCTTCGCGAGATAACGCCCCTTTCGGCGCGCAGCAGCAAAATTTCCTGGGCGGTGGCCCATGACAGGTCGACGGCCTTGGCAATGACCATGAGCGCTTCCGACCGGTCCCGCCCCATGGCCTGCTCGACGAATTGAAGAGGCAGATCGCACATCGCTGCCAGCGTCGCGATGGTTTCCGGATAAGCGCCCGTCTTGGCAAACGAGGCTAGCGCGCTCTCGTTCAGCTGCCCAGACCGTTGCAAGCTATCGACCGTCTCCAGAGCAGCGGTGTAGTCGAGCGCCGTCGACGCCAATTGCGCTTCCACGCGGCCCGCAGCCTCGGCAACGGCCCGATGAACCGCCGCTTTTGCGCGCGGATGCGACGCTTCGAGTTTCGCGCGAACGGCCGCCGAAGCCTTCGCCACAAGGACCGTTAGCAATGGCGTAGGAATCTCAGGTCGCGCGCCGACAAACTCGGCCAGCCCGTCATCACCTTCGGAACGGTGGACGAGCACACTAAATCCGTGGTCGGAGAAGTTCGCGCCGTAATTGTCGACGGCGTTCAGAACGACCTCGCGATCTCCGAGTTCAACCAGCACGTCGGTGACCACTTCGCTGAGCGACCCCCGTTGTGCAATCGCCAGCATGTGGGCTTGCCCCTTTGTCCTCGCAATTTCGACAAGCGCCTCATCGCTGAGCTGCGCGGATTGCGCGAGTACCGGTCCAGCCACATCGATATCGTCATCGCGTGCCAGCAGCCGAATGATGCGTGGCGGCGCGTTTCGTATCGGCGCCAAGCGTCGGCTGAGCAGCGCCCGCGCCTGTTCCTCGATCTCGGCAGCGAGCCGGACGATGACATCATCGAATACTGCGAGGTCGTCGGCGGAAAACTCATCCGACCTGCCGACAAACAGATCGGTAACCTTGCCCGCCATTTCACGCCGCCGGTCGGTTGATGCACCAGCGATGGCGTTCTCAATTTCCTTTATAAAGGAGAGCTCGGCGGTCATCGTACTCAACTCGCTTTCCATCGATCCGCGGTAGCTCGCCGGATCTGCATCAAGCAGCCTCGGTCAATAGCTCCAGTCGCGGCACAGATTGCTTCATCTCGTCGATTGGTCGTATCGGAAGTCGAATGGCGAAGCGCGAGCCGGCGCCCGGTTTGCTTTGGACCGTTAGCTCTCCGCCCATTAGGCGGCAGTATCGCTGCGCAAGCGGCAGTCCGAGCCTGACGTCATCGCCATAGTTGCTTGCCGTCTCGTTTTCGGAGCGGCCGAAGGTCTCAAACAATCTGCTGATCTGCTCCTCAGAAATGCCTATCCCGGTATCCTCGACTGAGATCTGCAATACGTCGCCACGCATCGAAGCCGAAAAAGTAATACTGCCGTTCTTGGTGAATTTCGCGGCGTTGCTCAACAGATTCTCCACGACGCGCCGCAACTTCGACGCATCACAAAGGATCGCATCGGCGGCGGGCAGCTCAACGCGAAATTCGTTGCCGCTTTCGACAATCGTCGGGCGCCATTTTACCGCCATGCCCTCGAACAGGTCGCGAAGCTCGATGCGGTCCGGGTGCAGCGTCATCTTGCCGGCTTCGAGTCTGGACAGGTTCAGAAGGTCATCGATGAGTTCCAGAAGCCTATGACCCGCGCCCCGGATCGTTTGCAAGTCCTTGTACTTCTGGTCTTCCCTCGCCCCCAGATTTTCAATGAGAATCTCGCTGTAGCCGATGATCGAATTGAGCGGGTTTTTCAGTTCGTAACTCATCTTCGCGAGGAACTCGGATTTCGCCAGCATGGCGCGCTCAATCTGCTCAGTGGCCTCGCGAAGCTTTTGCTCCGTTGCCCGGCGTAATTTGACTTCCTGCTCAAGCTCGACCTGCGAAGAAACGACATTGGCGTAATAAAGCGCCATCATCGAAACATATATACTGGCGCAAAACGTCGATATCAGGCCGAGTGCGACGAGGAGGTTGAGCGCGACTTTTTCGGGGAATCCGAACACGCAATAGATGCCGTAGAACGCCGCCAGGTTGGCAACGATCTGTACGCCCACGATGATGCGCGTCGACCGCGCCGGCAAATAAAAGAAGGCGAGCAACGGGACCGTGACCAGCCACGGCAAAATCGGTGAGCTGACGCCGCCATACTGATAACAGCCCCAGAAAACGCAGAACATCAAGTTCTCGATGGAGAGAAGCGACAGTGGCACGTACCAGCCGGTGAGACGAAGGAGCAGCGGAAATGGCCAAAAGGCGGTTACCGCGAAGAAGAATATCCACCAGGAAGTGTCCGCTCCACCGTCGATGTACAGCATCGACAACGAGATCGTATGGCCCAGAAACGGGCCAAACAGATGACTGAAGAGAAACATCCGTATGTTGACGAGGTAGTCTGATGATCTCAGTTTCTCGGGAATGAACCAGTCAACGGACGAATTGACCCGCGCGCCGAGGTTTTTAACAAAATTGCTCACGGTGGTTCACCCCTGCAAAGCCATAGTGGTTGTCGAGTCACGCCGCTGCCGCGATCGCCGGCGCGACCGGAAGTCGAACCGTAAAAACCGATCCACGGCCAAGCTCGCTTTCCACGTCGATATCGCCATTGAGTAATAGGGCTAGCCGGCGGCTGACGGCGAGACCGAGGCCGGTTCCCCCGTATAATGCCGATGTTTCGTTGCTAACCTGATTGAAATCAGTGAACAGGTGGGCGATGGCCTCTCGGGGAATGCCTATTCCCGTATCAGCAACCGCGATCACGATCTGATCGCCCGCGGGCGTTGCGACGCGGTTCGCAAGCAACGAGACCTTGCCGTTCTTGGTGAATTTGCCTGCGTTGCCGAGCAGGTTGATCAGGATCTGCCGCAACCGTGTTTGATCGGTATCAATGATGCCGAGGTCGGGAGATTTTTCGAAAATGAGCTCGTTGCCGTTCTGTGAAACTAGGTTCCGGCAAGTCGACGCGACCTCTTCAATGCAGGTCTTTAGATCAACCGGAGACAACGATATCTCGATATTGTCGGAGTCGATCTTGGGCATGTACAGGACGTCCGAGACCAGCGATAATAGATGACGACCGGCATTATTGATGGTTTTTAGATCGGCTTCATCCGCCGTATCCGCATCAAACTCAATATCCTCCAGCAGGATCTCGCTGTAGCCGATAATGGCGTTGAGCGGCGTACGGAGCTGATGGTTCATCTTGGCAAGGAAGACGGCCTTGGCCTCATTGGCGCGTTCCGCCTCCTCTTTGGCCTGCTTTAGCTTAGCCGCGGTCACAAGACGCTTCTCGATCTCCTGGCGCAGCGCGGACTGAGCGGTCGTGACATAGGCGTAATAGATCGCCATCATCGAGGTGTAGAGCGTGGCGCACAAGACCGAGATCATTCCCACCGTGGAGAGTGCGCTCAGCGGCAAGCGCTCGGGAAATCCATTAAGCAGATAAGCGGCACAGAAGCCGGCAAGTTGGCCGGTAAAGATGCCGAGCACGAGGAGCGGCCGATCGCCCATGTAAAAGAAGCCGATCAGCAGTGCGGCCAGGCACCACGGCAGGAATGGAGAGCTCACGCCACCGTAGAAGTAGGAGCCGAACACGCTGATGAAGGTGAGATCGCAAAATGAGAACAGCGCAAGCCATGCGAGAGTGCGACTAAATCTGAGCGCAAACGGCAACAGCCAAAACGCGCCGCACAAGACACAAATCGTCCAAAACACCCAGTCGTGCTCGGGTAAGGCGTAATACAGAAAGCCCAGGATCGCGATCGCGCTGCATGGGCCGAGCAGATGGCTGATCGTGAAGATTCGCGCCCGCCAAAGATTAGCGGTGTTGGAGCGAAGCTCCATCGGAATGAACCAGTCAATGATTCCTAACAGGCGATCGCTAAAGTCGTTAGACATTGCTCGTCCCCAAAAGACCCGGCGCCGCAGCGCTAAGCGACGGCGGCGCAAATAACCGCGGGATCGTCTCGCACAGTCGCGGATCGGTAGCGGTCACACTCGTCCTGGGCTAGTTCGACCGCGGTGCGCAGCCTCGCCGCCAGTTCGGCGACGTTTTCAGCGCTGTGGCTCGGCATCATCTGGAGCCGGAAGCGGGCATTGCCTTTGGCGACGGCCGGGTACTCGACCAGATTGGCGATCACCTCCAGTTCGGGCAGTCGCCGACTTGCCATGCGGGCCAACGCCTCGTCGCCGACGAGAACCGGCACGATTGCCGAAGGATCGCCGATCACGGTCAATCCGACGGCGGCGAGCGCGTCGCGCATTTGGCCGACCCGCTTGAGCAGCATTCGACGAAGCTCGCGTCCCCGGTCGGAGCGGACAATCTCGAACGCCTTGGTCACCGTCGCCGACTGCACAGGTGAGAGCGCATTCGAGAACGTCGCCGAGCAGCCATAGAATTTCAGGTACTGCCTGACCGCGGGCGAGTTGCAGGCAACGAAGCCGCCATTGGAACCGAACGTTTTCGAGAAGCTTCCCATCACCACATCGATTTGGCCGGCCATGCCTTGCATACCGATGAAGCCACGTCCGCCGTCGCCCATTGCACCGAGATCATGCGCGACATCAACCAACAGGGTGGCCTCGTACTCGCGACAGAGCTCTTGAAGGGCGCGCAGGTCCGGCGTGTCGGAATCCATCGAAAACAGGCTTTCCGTGACCACCAGGATGCCGTTTTCAGTGTCGTTGGCGCGGATACGCTTTAAGTGCCGGCGTGCCGAATCCAGATTGAGATGACCGTGCAGGTGAACGTTGCTGGTCGCCGAATTCGCGCCCTCCTGGAGGCATGCATGCGCAAGGCCGTCCATCACCACGTGATCGCTCGGCCGCACCAGTCCCTTGATGGCGCCGTAACCGGCCGCCCACCCTGTTGGATAAAGCACTGTGTGATCGAGATCGAGGAATTCGGAGATGGTCTGCTCTAGCCGCAGCGAGTACTTAGTGTTTCCCGCCAGCGCGGATGAGCCGGCACTATGCACGCCGTATTCGTCAATGACCGATTTCGCGGTTTCCTTTATTTCAGGATCGGACGACAGACCGAGATAATCCTGGGTCGCGAAATTAAGCCCGGAAATTCTCAATCCGCTGTCGTCCCTTGCCGAGCAGACAGCGAGCGGCGCACGCTCGGTCGCCTTCGAATAGGGCCACAACCCGTGCAACCGACGGAGCTGCTGCCATTCATAAAAGCTGCTGACGCGGCCTAGCAGATCTTTTCCCTGCAATTCGCGGAAATCCCGCATGCTCCCAGTAAGGGCCTCGACCGGGTCAGTACCAAACTGAACAGACATAACTCGAACCCCAATGTCTTTGCTTTTTGGTGATTCCGTTTCGCGTTACACCGGATTGCCCGCTGCAGCCGCGTGTCTCTTTCCGGGAAGGCACGCACTTATCTTTCCGAGCAATCGCGCGAGATCGACGGGCTTGGTGTCGAAGTCTGTGCAGCCCACTTCAATGCTCCTGTCACGATCGGTCGCCAGAGCGTGGGCAGTCAGCGCGATGATCGGGATGTTCGCTGTTTTCGGATTGGCCTTGATGAGTTGCGTCGCTTCCCAGCCGTCCATGGCACCAAGCGCGACGTCCATGAGAATGACGTCCGGCATTTCCGAAACTGACATGGCCACACCGCTCGGACCATCGGCGGCGCTGCACACCGCGAAGCCTCGACGTTGGAGGCGGCGGGTTAGCATGTCGCGATTCGGCAGGCTATCTTCGACAAGCAATACTTTTGTTGTCGATCGAGGCGCGGCAGCAGACGCGGTGGCACTCATCAAGTATCCCCCAAGCCGGGTGCTTTAGGGGAAATTACCTTGCCCTATATAAGGCCGAGCTAAACTTTATGATGAAAATAGCGTTGCCCGCTTCGTGGTTAGCTGAAGCTCACGATTGTAGCCGAAAACTTCAGCCCGGATCTTTGACCCAAGTTTACAACAAGCACGCTTTGTCGATTTGCCCGGAAATCCGAAAATCAACAGTGTGATCTGTGCGGAGTCTAAATGCGGGTGAAGCATTTGACGTAGCAGTCGCTCAAAACATCTCTGCAAGAGCGTGCGGCAACATCACTGAAGGTCGCGACAAGTTGCGTAAGAGCCGACGTTCGCTTCGATCGTCATCGTCAATGGAAATGATTTTTTAACTAAAATTAATCACATCTGGCTATATTTTGTCGTTCATGGGCACGGATCGCCGAAAGTCTGTGAAGGATGAATGCGCTCGATATTGCCATCCCACTGATGTCGCAGAATGAGCGCGAAGCTGTAGATCGTGACAGCAACATATTGCCACTAGACACGCCAACGTTATCGGCTCGGTTGCCGAATTTGCAGACGCCCACAAATCTTCCAATTCAAACGCTGCATGAAACCCATGCATACGTCCGGACGGGTGCCTCGACGGAAGCGTTGGGCCAAATCGAATCTGAATTGGCCCTGGTCGCCACGACTGCGCGGACATTGGAGGGGTCGACCGAGGGCCTAGCGAATGCCGTCCGGCAAACCAAGAACGCGATCGATGAGGCGGCGACCTGGGCAAGAACAACGGGTACGACCAGCCATACCTTTGCCTCCATGGCTGAGACAATCGCCGGCATCGCCTCAGCGATCGAGGGAATCGCGCGCAAGACCCACCTGCTCGCCCTGAATGCCGCTATCGAGGCCGCGCGAAGCGGAGACGCCGGGTTGGGCTTCGCTGTCATTGCCAGGGAAGTAAAGCTGCTCGCGAGCCAGACCGCGAAAGCGACCCACGAAATTGCCTCACGTATCTATGAAGTGCGGCAGCAGACAAGCGAGATCGTCGACTGCGCCGAAGCGCTGATTGAGACAATCGGCGAGGCGGCAAATCTTTCCACCGCCGTCCTCGATATGGTTTCAGATCAGAACAGGATTGCGGCCGGCGTGTCTGAAAACGTTAGCCGCGCGCTTGGCGCCGCGGCACGCGCATCGAACCCGGTGCAAGAGCCTATTACGGCGAACCCGGCGTCAGTTCCTGGCGCCTTGGCCGGCCGTCCCTCCGGCTGACGCGCGCTTTCGTGCACTTGCGGCTCCGCAGCGGGGTGCTGTGCCGGTTGCGCATGGATCTCCAAAAGCGCCACGAATTCCACGCCGCATTTTGAGCCGTCATTGCCGTCACACGGCAGCGCACCTCGACGTCTCCCGCCGTGTAAAGTGGAGCGTGAATCCTCTGGAATATGCGTGCCACGCCTCGCTTGCGGCGGCGTCCAAGCGGACATTGAGTATTGATGGCAGTGTTGGCTAGCCGAATGATATTGGCAGAAGCGCTATTGAGAGCTTATTGCAATTGCATGCCATATTCCATCTGCTTTTCTGGCAAGGCGTCGAAAGCCGTGCGGGGCGTGCGTCAATCGGATTGATAGGCTACAAGAAGGTCGCTCGCGGTAGCTTCGCAATCCCGCGTAGATCGGCGGGAGAGCCGGCTTACGGCGAAATCCGTTCCCTCACCGATTTAGTCGAGAGGTTCCTAGCCCCGCGCCGGCCGAAGCACGATGAGATCAGAAAGCGCGTAGACGTGTATCATCTGTCTGCGCGCTACGAAATCGGAGCCGGGGTACTTTTCAAGTTGGGGGTCGCGGTTGAGCGCTATCGCCAAAGCCGCTTACTATTGCTGCGAGGTCCGCGTCGCCCACGCCGAGAAAGCCGCACCGGCTCGCGGCGACCATCTCGCGTGGCGGTTCACGTCCTTCTGAGCAATTTTAACGGGCTATGTCCTGAACGATGACGGTAAGCCGGCGCGAATTGGTTAGAAGAAACAAAGTGTCCCGCACCTTCGACGAAATTTACGGGACGAACACCGCTGGTCGCGTCGCTGTTGAAAATCTCCGGATCGAGAGCCCCAATAGCAAGCACGGCAATCCCTACGACCCCGTTCCGGTGAGCTTGTTTACGAAATTGCTCGAGAACGTCAACGTGCGGCACGAAGATTACATCTTTCTGGATCTTGGCTCTGGCAAGGGGCGTACCCTCCTGCTCGCTTCAAATTATCCATTCAGGAAGATCATCGGTGTCGAATACTCGCAGCCATTACATGCGGTAGCGTTGCAGAACATCGTGCAATACCACAGCGATCATCGGCGTTGCTTCAACGTGGAGTCGGTGCACATCGACGCAACGGAATACGAAATTCCATTGGAGCCGACGATTTGCTTTTTTTACAATCCCTTTGATGAAACCATCATGCGGGCGGTTCTCGCCAAGTTTAGAGAATCGCTTGAGCGCTATCCCAGAGATATAAAATTCATCTATTACGTTCCACAATGCGTTCATTTGTTTGACGAACTCGGCTTTTCCAGAGACCAGTTATTGGTTCATGAGCCCACAGTAGCAGACGTTCAGGAAGCCATGCGCGATCTGTCGGCGTTCTACGACAATCTTGGCGACGTGCAGGTGGCGCAAGGCAAGCTGCAGGCTGCGCAGGCCTGTTATCAGGCAAGCTTCGCCGTCAGAGAGCACCAGGCGAAGTCCGATCCCGGCAATGGCGAGTTGCAGTATGACCTGTCACTTTCGTATGCCCATCTCGCCTATTGCCATCTATTAAGCGCAAACCAATCGACGGAAGCACGCGACGCCCTTGCCGCCGGCCGCGAAATCATGGCGCATTTGGTCGCACAATTTCCGGATCACGCGCTATGGGAGCGCGACCTACAATGGTTCGATCGGCAAATCGCGACGCTGAAGAATTGAGCGTCGGCAGGCGATATTGCGAGAGTTACCGGCGATCCGATCGTTTGCTTCCTTGAGTTCTACCGGCTGCGTGTTGCAACTCGATGCTCGATCCGTAGCTGGTTGTTAATTTTTCAATGGTAAATAAAGTAACCGGCGGCCACCTCCCGGTTGAGCGCAGACGAACTGATGTCATTTCCGTCTTTAATCGCGGAACTGGAAGTCGCGGTCAAAAGCGGCACACCGGAAAAACGGGTGGACACGCTAAGACGCGTCACAAGCCTTTTCCTCGACGGGTCAGATCGCTTCAATGAACAGCAAATCAGCGTGTTCGACGACGTTCTCGTCCATCTGATCCAGCGAATCGAAAGTAAGGCGCTTGTCCAACTTAGTAAGAGCCTGGCTCCGGTCGACAATGCCCCGTTTGAAGTGATCCGGACTTTGTCGCGCCATGACGAAATCACCATTGCAGGGCCTGTGCTTAGTCAGTCGAACCGAATATCCGAAAGCGACCTGGTCGATATCGCCAAGCGCAAGGGCCAAGGACACTTGCTGGCAATTTCGGGGCGTAATTCGCTGTCGGAAGCTGTAACAGACGTGCTGGTTGATCGAGGAAGCGTGGAGGTTCACCATGCGCTGGCGAGAAACTCCGGGGCGCAATTCTCGGAAGCTGGTTTTGCCGCGCTCGTGAAGAAATCTGAGAGCGACGAAAAGCTTGCGGAAAAGCTTGGGCTGCGGCTCGACATTCCACTAGGATTGCTCCGTCAACTATTAGCGCGTGCGACCAACCTAGTTCGTTCCCGGTTGCTGGCATCTGCATCGCCTGAGAACCGGGAAAAGATCCAGTCTGCGATTGCGAACATTGCAAACGAAGTAGGACGCGAGGCTATAAAACCACGCGACTTCGCAAATGCGGACAATGTGGTTCTCGAACTCAACCGGCGCGGCAAGCTAACTGAAGCGGTACTCGTGGAATTTACAAAGCAACGTAAATACGAAGAAATGACGGCTACGCTCGCTCTATTTTGCGGAGCAAAGTCGAGCCTTATTGAACGCCTTATGAAAAATGTCGACGATAAAGGGCTTATCGTTGCCTGCAAGGCAGCCAAACTTAGTTGGCCAACCGTCGACCTTATCTTAAAATCTCGGTTCAATCAGCATTCGATTTCTGAGCACGAGCTTCTCGAGGCCAAGGACAATTTTCTTGAGCTGTCGCAGGCAGCGGCGCAAAGAACGATGCGATTTATGCAGGTTCAACAAGTCGCGAAAAAGGCGGGCTAGTTGGGTATGCTTCGGCGAACAGACCTCAGAAGAGGTTGGCTACCCGGACCGCGGTGGCCCGACGGGCTTCGGACCACCGACATGCCAGTTGCTTAGCGCTTGCCACGAGCCGCCACGCAGCCCAGTCGCCAACGGGCACCAAGATTAACACCAGCGCCGCAATATCAACTCACTTAAACTTGCGCGTTCGTTGATGCTCCAATGTGTTGTAGGCAGCAATTGCATAAAGTTAAGGGAAGGTAACGGGATACCTTCCAGCTTGATGGTCACCCCGATCTGATCGTCTTCTTCCTTTAGCGAGCAGAAATGAGGTAAAAATCTTCGTGCAGCGATCGTATTGACGACGACTGAGGCGTAAAAGGCAATCGATGTACTGGGATACGATTTCGGATCAGTGGCCGTGGTTCATTGCAGCGGGCCTCGTCGTGGTTTTGCTCGCACTCATTGCAGCATACCGCTTCGCTAGATCAACGTCGCGGGCGAAGACCACCGTCGCGACTGAGAAGAAGCAGACCGGCTGGGGGCCGACGGGGCGAATCGATTTCGTATCTACTGCGCCGGCAGGCAATTTCATGCTTCAAGTGGAAGACACTCGCATTGTCGACAGCATCGGCGGGGTTGAGCGTCGCGAAATTCGGTGGCGGAGTCCGACGCTCGATGAAGTAAAGAGCGTGCTGGCGTCTTACCACGTTCAGCGCAGACTCGTGATGACACCGAGCTATGTGGTAAATGCCTCAAATACCATCCGACGAGATCCGGACCTGGGGGACCAGCCTCAAAATGTTCAACTCGGGCACGATGGCACTCCCGAAACAAAGCCTGCTGGTTGAGCTTGGTCAATGTTTCTTTGGCGGCTCGGCAACGTCCCGTTGTGATTACATGCCGGAGGGGATTGCGGTAGCGGCCGGCGGGTCATTGACCCGCGGTTCCGTCGAGCCCGGAGGCCACGCCAGCCCCGAATAGGGTATTGGATCGCGGTTGAGCAGCGGACTGTAATAAGGATCGGCAGCCAGCACCGCGCCCCACTTCGACCGCAAGTTCCGTAGTTCCCGTTCAAGGCGCGCTTTGCGATCCAACGCGAGATCGAGCCCTCGGCTCGCGGATTCAAGATGCAGGAGCCTGGCGTGCGGCGTGAACACAATACGCTGCCCGCGGACCCGCAGCTTCAGGCAATAGTCGACGTCATTGAAATTCACCGGGAACAGCACTTCGTCCATCCCGCCGACGTCGAGGTAGTCCTGCCGGCGCGTGACCAGGCAAGCCGCGGTGACCGAACTGCACTCGTGCGCAACTCGCAAGAGATCGCCATAGCCCGGATCGCCGTCCATCCGGTCTTTAAAGGCGTGGTCGGCAGCAAAACCGGTTCCGAGAACGACGCCGCCATGCTGGACCACGCCGCTCGGCCAAACAAGAAGAGCACCCACCGCGCCGACGTCGGGTTCTCCGATCCGGCTCAACATCTCGTCGAGCCAGCTGTCGTCGAGCGCTTTGACGTCGTTGTTGAGAAGGCAAAGGAGAGCGGTGTTTGCAACCTCCGCGGCACGATTGTTGAGCCGGGCAAAATTGAAAGTTCCGGGAACCCGCACCACGGTCGCAAACCGGCCGCCGATCCGGTCGAGGTATTCACGCGCGTCCGGTTCCGTCGAGTCATTGTCGACGACCAGAATTTCGACGTGGCCTTTTTTCAACGCCGGGCGAATTGACTCAATGCACTCTTCCAACAAGGCTCGGCGATCTCGCGTGGGAATAACAATCGTCACGCTCTGCGGCTCGACCGCGCGGACAATGTGTACGGCGGGAAACAGCACCCCGGCCGCCTCCGTAGCTTCGGCTTCAACGCCTCTTTCTTGCAGATGCGCCAGACTGGCGTCGGCAAGCGTCGCACCCGCCTCCTCCCGATCGAATACCGGCAGCAAGCCAAGACTACCGGGTAGATGAACGATGTCGTCGCTCGAGCTGTTCTGGTCGTCGAGAACGGCATTAAACAGGCGATAAAGGTCGGTCGTCCCTGCCGCCAAACATCGCGCAGCCGTAGATGGTCGCAGCGCGAACAAATGCGCGCAGTACCCTTGCTCCAGCATCCGTTCGTAGTCGAAAGCGGACAGCGCAAGCGGCCAGGCCGATCCCTCGTCACCCCTGACGTCAACGTCACCGTAGACCGCCTGGGCTTCCGCAAATGCTGCAAAGGCGTAACCAATTCGCTGCAAAGCGTTTGGCGCCAGCACAGTCCCGGCGAGACCGAATAAAAGATATGCGCAATCGGCGCCCTCGCCTTCCAAAAAACTTTGCACTAAGTCGGCTGGAAAACCTGTCGGCGTCTCCGCCGCTGGTATTTCGGCTGCGATCCAGTCCGCGCCGCTTTGTTTTTCGAGGCTGGCTAAAGTGTCGTCGAGGTCACCAGACCCAATCATGACCACGCCGCACAGTTCAGTCGCTGCTGGTCGGCCGCCGACCGGAAAGCGTTGCCGCCACTCATGATAGCGCGCGAACGGCGCCGATGCCGGCACCAGTTGGTCGAACAGCTCTGCCCGCAAGCTTTCCTGGCCGAGATCGTCTTGCGAGGCGACGAAGTCCCGTAACCCGTCGGCAAAGCTCAGAAACGTTAACGGGCTGCCCTGCAGGTTCTCTCCGCTCGCGGTGACAACCGCGAACTGATGAACGCCGCCGTCGCCGAACCGCGACGGCAGAAAAACATCGAAACTCCGAACAGCGCTGGCCTCTTCGCCGCTACCCACGTGGCTCCATCTGCTAATCCTAATGCGATCGACCAGAATTCCGTCGACCAGCACGTTCATTGCCGCAGGATCCTGGTCCGCGCCCACCCAGCCGGAGAAACGCAAGCCGCCGAGCCAGCGCACCGCGCCAGGTCCTTCCGTCGGATCGGACGAGGGCGACGGCCGGTCGAGCGCGATCGCGGGACCGACGGCGGTGCCAATATTGGCCAGCCGCGCGGCCACCACGGAACCGCCATTGATAACCCGCGGGTCGAGCGAAACCGAAAAGCCGTGGAAACCGTCGCCTAGCGATTGCTTGGCAAGCTCGTGAACATACGTATCCGCGCGAACCACACGAACGACATAGCCGTCCACCGTGATTTCAACGCTAAATCTCCGGGTGAAATCGGCAGGATCGACCGCGTATCCGGAAAACCGCCGCTCTCCGCTCCGTGAAAACGTTGTTCGCAGCTTTTGCCTGCTTGAAGCTTCGGCGGCCGGACGCTTGGGCATATGCATGTTCAGGGCTTCGCCATCCAGCGTCCCAGGAGCGCCATCATCTCGTCTAACGGGGTGGCCGGATCAAGCGCCAGATCGCCGTTTTTTGGTTTGAGGCGTCCGCTCGACCAGTCAAAAAACGCAACCGGAAGGCCGCAAGCCAACGCGATCTCGGTGGTCGGATGGCCGAAGATCGGCCGAGTCACGGCGAGAAATAGCGCCTGCAGGCCATACGATTTCACCACCCAGTTGAAGTCCGGCGGATCGATCGTACCGGTAACGAACACATTACCGATCTGCATCAAGCCAATATCATCATGCGTCGTGCCAACTACGGTGATCGCCGTCGCGGGGTTCGACGAACGCAACGCGGCCGCCATTGCGCCAATCAAACGCTGTTCCTCGCGGTTTGAACGGACCGGCAGCAACCCCAGCCGTGAAATCGTGCGTGCGCGGCGGCGTCGCTGTGGCCTTGCCCCGAAGGATGGCACGGCCGCGACGCGATCGAGCACAGATTGGTCGAGTTGATCGAACGCAAAGTCCCGCGCCTGTTCGGAGGGCGCCAGAATGCGGGCCGCCGTTGCGGTAATCTCCCGCCAGCGTTCCGCCTCGGTTCGCGCCCCATCTTTTTGCACTGTGTCGAGATTGGCGCGTATTGAGGCGGGACTAATCAAATCATGCGGCAGCGTTGTCGCCGTTGCGCGCAAGTCGCCGTTTGAACTAAGCGCAGCGTCGCCAATGAAAATTTCGTGCGGCACATCCAACTGCAAAAGACGGTCGATAAGCATCAGCGGCAAGTGGGCTGGATCAATGATCTCGATCGCGCAGGCGTCCATCGCCCGCACGTAGTCGACCATGGCGTCACTCTCACTCTCCGAGCTTAAGTCGAACTTCAACGACTGCGGAACTCCGCCCGCCGGATCGAATATTTTGGCTTGCGGTCCGGTCGATTCAAAATGCACCTCTAATATTATTGCTGATGGTTCAGACGGTCTTTCAGAATTGATTTGCCGGGCGCGCGCGGCCGCGAGCGTGGCCATGACACCGGCCCCGGTCAGCAACAATCGTGGACGCCTTGCTGACGCCGGCATCGCACGTTCGATCGCCCGCCGCGACGGTGCCAGCGGATCGGCGGCGTTAAAGCCGGCCAATTCCATGTGGTAGGCGGGATAGCGACGGTCCAGCACTTCGAAATTACGCACCACGAGCGCGCGTTTTTCCTGAGCAAATGATTTGCTTCCGGCATGGCCCACATAGATCGATGTCGCAGAGACGTTGCGAAATCCCTTCGCGCGCGCGCGCAGGCAAAACTCGATATCTTCCACATAACCCCGGTAGAAATCCTCGGACAACGGCCCGACCGCGTCGAGGCATTCGCGGGTGATATAGAGGCAAAAACCGGTTCCATTGGGTATATCGACGATGCGGCCGGCATTGACCTTTGCCGCAATCGCATCAATCGCCATCACCGCGTCGACGCCGCCTATTGGATTTGCCTTGTTGGCAAGCGGAAAGCTTGTCTCCTCGCCCTGATTCGACAATGGCGTAACTGTACCAATGTCGGGGGCCGACGCTGCGGCCGCAGCCAACCGCCCAACGAAATCTTTCGGCACGATGGTATCCGAGTTGAGCAGAACCACGTCTTCGTCTTGAAGTTCTTCGAGCGCTCGATTGACCGCGCCGACAAATCCGAGGTTGCGCGCGTTCTTTAGCAACGAGACCGATGGTTCATCGGCGAATTGGTCGAGGTAATTGGCGATACTTAAGTCCGGCGTCGCATCGTTGACCAAAACAATCCGGTGATGATCGCTGCCGGCAACGGCGGAGGTGAGGCTTTCGAGGCACGTGCGCAGCGAATCGAGATCGGCGTAGACCGGCACGACGATGGCGACAATCCGCGGTTCGCCGGCGGCGTGGCGTGCGGATTTGGCCGGCGGCCGCGGTTTCGGACGGGTGTCATTCGCCGGGGCGCGGGTTGAATAAATCACCGTGCCGGCGATCGAGAGCGTAATCGATTGCGGCCGGGCCGATTTCGGCCGCCGCAAGTCGAAATTTGCGGAGCGGCCAAACTCCGCAAATGCGTGTAACGGATCAGGCTCGATCAGAGTCGTCAGGATACCGGTGTCACTTAAGATAGTGATCTCGAGCGCCGCCTCCGCATGCCAGAGCGCCCAGCCGCGGACCACGTCGTCGTAAACTGTGGCCTGCGCGATCTGTTGCCGTCCCTCGGCGCGTAGGACCTCAATGGCCTCGCGGAGAATTTTTAGGTCGCGTTCGCGACCGACCAGATTAAGTGCCGCCCCACTCTTTCGCCCTCCGTCGGCCCAGGCAAACATCCGGCGATTGGCGGCAATATCATCCGGTGCCAGCTGGAGCGCCTGATCGAGGTCGGCGATGGCGGCAGTGCGCTCTCCCATTTGGAACAACGCTTCGGCGCGCAACGTGTAACTTTGCGCACCCGGCGGCGGCGTAATGCGGCATCGGCGATCGGCGTAGGCAAACGCTTTGTCTTTATGACCGGATGCGAGAGCTTGGACCGCGAGACGTTCGAGCGATCGATAGTGCGGTTCATCAAATATCGTGCGGTCTTCCGGCATGCCCCACTCTGATCGCGTGCCGCACTATAGCTGTGTCCCCGATTGGCGGGCAAACCGCCCTCGGACAATCCCGGCAGAAAGCTTAATCCGCGTAGACGAGCCGTTATATGGCCGGCTTGTCTTTCGGGCGGCTGCGGAAAACCCGCACCCGGCCGGAGGAACGCGCCGGGCCAGTTGTCGCAGGCGTTGCTGGCCGCTGTGCCTGATTTTTCTGATTGGTTTGATGCGCCTGATCGGTCTGAGTAACGTGATTATTCTCGGTACCTGCTTCCTCAAGCGCCAGGCGCAGCCCGACCAGAGGTTCGCGGCCGGTCGGGCCCGATAGAACGACGCGCTCGCCGCTTGCGTGCATCACCGGCGCTCCGAGAAAGAGCGCTTCGACCGAAAATTGGTAAGCCGAGGCGTCCGGACCGGACAACTCAAGCATTACGTTGGTGAGCGGCATAGCCCTGCCGCGCGTTCCGGCAAAAGCGCCAAGATCGACAATTCGACCGGATATGTTGAGCGGCTGCGCCGTCTTGACCGAATAACGAATGTCGACGCCTTCCGGCTTCGTCGGCCATTCGATCGAGATGCCTTCGATGCGCGACGGCGCGGTTGGACCCGCAAGCCATTCGTTTGCGCTCCCATAGACATCGCCGATTCCCGCGACGTGCCCCAGGACGCGGATGTCACCGGTTAGGCCGCCGGCCCGAGGCGCCACCGGCTGATGCGACCCGCGCGCCGCGGATGCGATGGCCTCGCCCTGGAGCAGCGGCTCGATGTTGACCGTCGCCGCGATGGAGCCGTTGGTTCGGCTCGGCTCCACTTCGATGGCTAGCATGCCCGGCATCATCGCCCGCACAATGAGACATGTCCCCGGACGCTGTAGGATCGGCTCTTCGTGGTCGGGATGCAAAATCACGTCTACCTGAGCTTCCGAGTCAGGCTCGGCCGTGATCTTGACGAGCGGCGGATGCTCGGAATCGTCCGCACCCACATACCGCACCGCAAAAAGACCTCTCGCAATTTCAGTCGTTCGTCGCTGCCCCGAGCCCATTTGGAGTCCTGTCCTAGCCGAGAACGTTCTACTTATAGTTCAATAAATCCGTCATAAAGCCGGCTAGCCCCAGCCCCCCGATAAAGTAGTAATAACATACCCTTAGGACGAAATGCCAGTGACGTTAATTTTATCTTAATATGCGATTGCAATCCGCGACACCCGTGGTAGGTTTTGATTGGTTGTCGGAAAAATTCCATCTGCCGGGTGACGCCTGAGTACTGCGCGGTGCAGTAAGTAGAGTGGGGGAGTCGCGTGAGTTACAGCCTGCAATCCTTCGATCTCGCTACGCTCGATACATTGCTGATCAGCCAAGGTGTTGATCCGATAGCGACGGGTCTCAACGATTTCTTAATCGGTCGCGGGGATACGCGCGGGGTCCAGGACACAACGAGCTTGATATCGGTTCAGATCGGAACGCCACCGTTCCCGGTCTCGCCGTCGGCGCAAGTTTTCGATATCACAAACCCTGGCACCTACAGCATCGACACCGATCAGTATTCGCTACAATTGCAGGCCATCGTCCTGCAGGATACAGGCGGTCCGCAAAATCTTACCTTGACCGGCCACAGCGACATGCTGATCGCGGCCGGCGACGGTACCAACACCATCACGTTGCAAGATAGCGGCAACGATATCGTTGGAGTCGGCACTGGCAGCAACACCGTAACCGGCGGTTCTGGAAGAGACTCCATATCCGGGGCCGGAGCTGATGATTCGCTGGTCGCGGGTTCCGGTGCTCGCTCGGTGCTCTATGACTCCGGCAACTTTGCCACTCTGGTCGGCGGCAGCGGCCGCGGCGATGTGCTCGTAGCCGGGGGCGGCACGGATGAGTCGCTGGTTGCTGGCGGTGCGCGTGCTCAGCTGTGGGGCGGTAGTGGTAGCGGCGATGTCCTGTTCGCTGGACGACACTTCCACGACGTTACTCTCAAGGGCGGCGACGGGCCCCAAGAGTATCTCTACGGCGCGGGCAGTGGCGACGTACTCTATGCCGGCGGCGCACTCAACTCCGGAATCGGAAGTGGCACGCTGGTGGCCGGCGGCAACAACGAGCAGATCCATATCGGGGCCCATGGCAGCGATACGATCAGCGGCTCGAGCAGCAGCAGCAATGCGGTGTTCTTCGACAGTCAGGCCTACGGTACCGGCTCGGGTATCACGATTGCCACCGGGTCTAACGGAGTTACGACTGTCAGCTTCGCCGACACTGGTCAACACTTCACGATCAGCGGTATTCAGACACTGAATTTCTCCGACGGCCACGTGGTCCATCTGTAATTGGATCGACAGCGAGAGTCTTTAGCGAACGCCCCGCATCGCGGGGCGTTTTGCGTTGAGCTTGCATAGCTGGAGGTGCATGGCCCGGCTATATATATGTGAGCCAAAAGTTGTCGCGTTGCGTTAAGTTCCGCGGGCGCTCTCTAAAGTAACCGGCTCTGCTTCGTCGGACATGTCGAGACCGGACGTCTTCAAATCTTGCTGTATCGCCTCCTTGTCGGCGTCTTGCATCAACGCCAGCGCCCACAGATCGAACTGGTCACGTTTGACGAGAACTATCGCAAATCCGGCGCGAGCCAGCGCATTGCCGAGCGATGCGCAAGTGAATCCGGTATTGTGGGCCATGAAGGTCAGGCCGCGCGCGATCGAAGCCGAATGTCCGAACAGCATATCAAGGGGAGTAATCGGTCCCGCGGGCGACATGTAGGCGGGATGATCCAGACCCCGTGCCGCAACCAAAGCGGCGACAGTCTCCAAGTCCGGGGAGCTGATCAAGGCAAATCCGTCCGGCTTTAGAATCCGGACAAACTCGGACAGCGCCCGCGGCACCTCGTGGGCATAAAGATGTTCCAGGCTGTGCGAGGACCAGACCGCGTCGAAGCTTTGCGCGGCAATGAGCGTACTCATGTCGACGATCGAGCCGGTCAAGTGCGCCGAGGCTTGCGGATCGATATCGAGCCGGATTTCATCCCACTCGCCCTTGGTAAATAGCGGGTGGAGCTGGCGATTGGAGGGCGGTCCCGACCCGGCGTTGAGCACACGCCTCACGCGTTCTGCCTCCCCGGAAATTCCTTCATCGTAAAAGCATTCCTACCGGTTCGTATCACAAGCCGCTGGTTATGCGGCAATGAACGCGCACTGCGCAAGTTCGTAAGAATTGGCGGTTACGCGCCGGCCGTTTTCTACGAGGACTGAGGCGAAATACCGGCAATTACCTGAGCTTAAGTGGTGTGCGCACAATTTGCGCAGGCTTGTTTGCTCGGTCCGAGCGACCGGAACAACCGCCTTACGTGTTGCAGGAGCTGAACTGCTCATCACGGTCGCGAAGGCCCATGCGTTTGTTTGCTTAAAAACTGATTGAGAGACTCGTCGGCATTTAATCGGCTCAAAAGCCGGAAAAGTAGAACGTTGCAATCAACATCGCCCCGCGGCCGAATTCGGTGGGGCGTTGACACGCTTAACATTGCTCGAGGCCGCTGGGGAATGGGCGGCCATGCAGGAGACGGGAAACTCAACGGCGTCCAGTTTCATTTCATGGGCCGGGCGTTTTCGGAACATTGGTCTGGTCGGCTCGGCAATGACCGTCTTGATCGGCTTCATCGAAGCCGTGGCGATACGCGCTTCGGAGGCAGTTGCCGACGACGTCGCGGCACACGATCATGCAGCGGACATTTCGTCCGGCGTCGCGCCGAACGCGGGCCACCGGTCCAACGTCGGCGCTTCGTTTGAAGATCCGACACACCAGCTGTCCAACAGCCGCTCAGCGTTCGAGGCCGCGGCACACCAGCTACCCGACATCAGCTCTACGTTTGAAGATGCGACTCACCAGCTGTCCAACAACAGCTCTGCGTCTGAGGACGCGGCGCACCAGCTGACCAACAGCGACTCTGCGTTCGAGGATGCGACGCGCCAGCCGTCCTCCGGTGGTTCGTCGTCCGGGGACTCGCCTTTCGGAAACGCGGACGACACCGCTTTGTCGACGTCCGCGTCTTCGACCGGCGCGAACGACGATCATAACGCAGGGCCGGCGTTGGCCAATTCAGATAGCTTCTGGTTCAACGCCGACGGCCCGGTGCATATCAGCCTGGACGCGAATCACGGTGTTCATGCGGCGACCGACAGCTTCGCGACTGTTTCCGACATATTCGCCGACAACTCCACGCCAAACGCCGAGGTGACATTCACGAGTGCCGCGTCGAGTTCATTTCAATACAGCGGCCCGAGCATTCTCGACACCGCCCCCGGCGGAGCGAGCGCCCATTGGACCGATGCGATCGATGCCGCAGCAAGCACCATACCACTGGCAAACTTCACGACCAATACAGCCGAACTGAGCGAGTTTAATCAAGCCAACTCGATCGAGAGTAATATCGTCATCGGCGGCGGCAGCCCGAAACCGGAACCTGCCGACGCCGCGGTTGCGAGCGCCGGCCTGGCACAAGTTCTCGAAGCCTGGAACGGTGACCTCGGCAGTGGATACATGAGCGCTGCCGCGGGCACAGCAGCGAGCTCGGGCAGCGTCCCCGGCGTCATCAGCGCCGACAACGGCCACGGGTTGGTCATCAACCTCGTCTACGATTCAAGCATTGCCAGCGCTCCGGCGGGCTTCACCCAGACCATCGCCAACGTCGTCAACTTTTACGAATCTCTGTTCAGTAATCCGGTCACCATCACCATCGACGTTGGCTACGGCGAAATCGATGGCCAGGCTGTGGAGCCCGGCGCCCTTGGTGAAAACCAAGCAAACATGACGTCGGTCTCCTATTCCCAGCTCCAGGCTGCGCTCGTAAACAACGCCAATGCCATCGGCGACACCGCCGCGGCTGCGAGCTTGTCGGCGACCAGTCCGGTGAACGGCCAGTACTGGATCCCGACGGCGGAAGCCCAGGCCTTGGGGCTGGCTAGCGGTGGCGGCGTCGATGGCTATGCCGGTTTCACCAGCGTTCCGTACCTTGACTATAACGTCGGCAACAATTCCGGCACGGTGCCCGGATCGCAATACGATTTCTTCGGCGTCGTCGCCCATGAGTTTTCCGAGATCATGGGGCGGCAGATGTTTGACGGCGCGGATTTTGCCGGCGCCGCCGGCTATACCGCGCTCGATTTATTTCATTACTCAGCGCCCGGGGTGGCCGACTTCTCCGGCACGACGCCCGGTTACTTCTCGCCCGATGGCGGCTACAGCAATCTTGGCAACTTCAACACTAATCCGGAAGGCGACTTTGGCGACTGGGCCGCGAGCGTGGGAAATAATTCGTACTTGGCCTACAGCAACCCAGGTGCGCTAAATCCTGTCACCGCGTCTGACATCAAGGTCATGAACCTGCTTGGGTGGGATTCTGCGCCTTCGTCTTCAAGCCTACCGTCTTCAAGCCAGCCCGCTTCAAGCCAGCCCTCTTCAAGCCTTGGTTCGTCAGGGCCGGCTTCGGTGGTGACCGCTCCACCCACGTCTGGGCATGTCACTGACATGGGCAGCACATCAGTCCCCGCGAATGGTGTGCTGGCCAATGCCTCCGACTCCGATCCAAGCGACCTATTGACCGTAAGCGCAGTCAACGGCTCCGCCGCCAATGTGGGTGGATGGGTCACCGGCCAGTTTGGCGTGCTGGCGCTCAACGCCGATGGCAGTTACGCCTACTACAATGACAATGCCGCCGGGGTACGAAGTCAGGGGGGCGTTGCCATGGACACGTTCGGCTACACCGTTTCCGATGACCAAGGCGCCTCGACTAATTCATATCTGACCGTTCTTGTCACCAACCACGCTTACATCACCGGCCCCAGCAACAGCACGATTGAAGCCGGCAGAGCTGCCGCAGTTCTTAATGCCGGCGCTGGCGACATGACGGCCATTGCCGGTTCCGGCCATCAGTGGTTGTTTGGCGGCCCCGGCGACACGCTGAAAGCCGGCACCGGGACCGATACGTTCATGTTCGCGCCAAACTTCGGCAACGAGACAATCAAAAACTTCAACTCGCACGACGTGATCGAATTTCCGACCAGCTTGTTTGCAACCTATCACCAGCTGCTAGACAGTGTGGCAACTGTTGGCTCTCACACTGTCATCACTTACGACGCTGCTGACACGATCACGCTCACGCACTTTACGGCGCCGCTGCATCTCCACAATTTCTTAATATCGTGAGCAAGATGCCGCTTCTCAGCTATTAGCCGCCGAGCGCAACCGCCAGGTCTCCTACTGTGTGCGGATGGGCATCCTCACGGGCGAAGGCGGTGAAGGCGTCGTCCAACAGTTACATTCAACATTCCTGGGGTCGGCTCCGGGTCAACGAAACGGCGGCAACATGCTTGCCGGCCTTTCAGCGAATTAAGAGTCTCAGTATCGCTATAGCGCTCGACGATTTTGGCACCGACGTCGGCTGCGCCGATCATGACCATGCTTTGGTCGAGCGCCGCTCCACTGCGGCCGACGGTTTATCGTTTGCGCTAAGTTGGCGTTACGGTTCTGATTGACCAAGTCGAAGCTTGGTCGGATAGTGCGAACGCATGAATATCCTGTTCGTCCATAACAATTTTCCCGGACAGTTTCGGCATATCGCACAGGCGCTGGCGGACGACCCTAATGTGACGGTCGTCGGTGTCGGCTCCGCCACCGCTCGAGCAGTGCCTGGGGTGCGTCTTGTCAAGTACGGCATGAACAGGGTCGACGTTGCAGCGACGCACCCGTTCGCACGGCGCTTTGATCTCGAGTGCCACCGTGCCGAGCAGGTCCTGTATGTACTGACGTCGCTGGTGTCGTCCGGGTTTGCGCCCGATGTGATTGTGGCCCATCCCGGTTGGGGCGAAACGCTGCCGTTGCGGACCATATTTCCCCGCGCGCGGATCGTGCTGTATTGCGAATTTTTTTACGGAACCGAAGGACGCGATGTCGGCTTCGATCCGGAATTTCCGCGGGTCGGTGCTGATGGCGATGTGGCGCTTCATCTGAAGAATGCCGCGACGCTGCTCGCGCTTTCCGAGTGCGATGTAGGCCTGTCGCCAACCCTTTGGCAGCGCTCGACTTATCCGAAGATTTACCAGCCCAGAATCGGGGTGATACACGAGGGCGTGGATACCGAGGCCGTCAAACCGCAGGCGGACGCGGTGTTGCGTTTGCGTTCGGGCCACGCGCTGCGGCGCGAGGACGAAGTTGTGACCTTTGTCGCGCGAACGCTGGAGCCGCTGCGCGGCTTTCATATTTTCATGCGGGCGCTGCCTAAGATCTTGAGCGAACGACCACGCGCCCGAATTTTAGTGATTGGCGAAGATCGCACCTACTATGGTGCTACACCGCCGGCAGGCAAGACCTGGAAGTCGATCTTTCTCAATGAGGTGGGCGACAGGATCGACGCTAACAGAGTTCATTTCACCGGGCGGCTGGCTTATCGCGACTATCTGAAAGCGTTGCAGATATCTTCGGCGCACGTCTATCTGACCTATCCGTTTGTGTTGTCCTGGTCATGCATCGAGGCGCTGAGCTGTGGTTGCATGGTGATCGGATCGGATACCACGCCGGTACGTGAAGTCATCAACGGTGAAAACGGCGTGCTCGTGCCGTTCTTTGACCACGAGCAATTGGCGAACAGGGTAATCGAGGCACTCGCCCAGCCGCGCCGATTTCAATCGATGCGCGCGGCGGCCCGGCGCACCGCGGTCGAGCAGTTCGATCTGCAAACTATTTCTTTGCCGCAGACGATGGCTCTGCTC
Organism: uncultured Alphaproteobacteria bacterium; assembly: GCA_963844545.1. Lineage (GTDB taxonomy): Bacteria > Pseudomonadota > Alphaproteobacteria > Rhizobiales > Xanthobacteraceae > BOG-931. Next base: position 57,154 of record CAWJOX010000014.1, read on the forward strand.
CGCGAAGGAGAGGCGCAGCAGCAGGACCAAAAACCGGCGAAACCGCGCCGGACCCAGAAACGCGTGTTGCGGCGCGCGCGCAGCGCCTCCCTCGTCGAGTCGGAAGGCTAAACCTGACCGCGGCCGCCCTACGCCGGCGTGGCTGCCAACTCCCGCGCCAGCGCATCGAGTTCGGGTGCAAGGGCATCGCGCCAATGCGGCGTCGTTAGTCCAAAGACCGCTTTCAAACGTCTCAGATCAAGCCGGGAGTTGCGCGGACGCTTCGCCGGAGTGGGATATTGCTCGGTCGTCAGCGGCAAAACCTGTTCGACCGCGAGGGTGACGTTTCGCGCCTTCAGGCCATCGACGATCGCCGACGCAAAACCATGCCAGCTGGTTTCACCCGACGTCGTGAGATGGACAATTCCTTTGGCTTCGGCGCAGCGGGTGCAGAATGCATCGAGACCCGAGGAAAGCATCGCAATTACGCCATCGGCAAGCACTGCAGCGGTCGTCGGCGCGCCGATCTGATCGGCGACAATGCGGAGCTCCTTGCGTTCCCGAGCCAGGCGGCAGATGGTTCGTAGAAAATTCGCACCCTGCGCGGCGTAGACCCATGAGGTGCGGATAATGAGAAAGGTCCCTCCCGCGGCGCGAACAGCATTTTCACCGGCCAGCTTGCTGCTGCCATAGACCGACAACGGCTGAGCCTCGTCGTCTTCTCGCCAGGCCCGCTCCCCCGCCCCGTTGAACACATAGTCAGTCGAAAAATGAATGAGCGGCACGCTGTGAAGAGCCGCCCATTGCGCGACAATCGCTGGACCTTCGCTGTTCACGCGCAGCACCAGATCAGGCTCGCTCTCGGCCTTATCGACGGCGGTGTAGGCGGCGGGATTGATGATCAGATCCGGCTTTAGCTGATCCAATGTGCTTGAAATATCAGCAAGTTGCACGAAGTCGAGCACCAACTCGTCGGCGGCAATGATCGTACCGAAACCTCGCAAACGGGGAACCAACGCTCCGCCGACCTGACCCCTGATTCCGGTTAGGAGGATACGCATAAAAGCCCGTTCATGGTGATGATGACTGAGGAACGACCGCAGCAGTAGCACGACTTCAGTGACAGCATACCGTCACACCCACATTTTGAAATCACGACTGCTGATGCCCTTCGATGTCGGCGGCATCCCCGCGAGATGTTGTCCGACCACCCGCCGACGCGCAATCGTAGCCGACGGCTTGATCTTAATCGTTGGTTAACCCTGTAATTTTACCTATCAGCGGCGAATGGGGCACTGCGCTCCTGCGACCGTTTTCCAGGATTGCGGACGGGATAAATGCTGCTTTCGCCAAGCGCGCACGAAGTGTACTCCCCGCGATTTCCGTTTCAGGCCATTCTGCCGCTGACACCGGCATTCGTCAGGACAACAGGCGCGTCGGTTAAGGGCTGCTCGGTGGCGAAGCTTTCGGCGCCGCCTGAAAGACCGACCCCTGTGCCTTATGCCGGTACGATCGCCAAGCCCGTGGTAACTTTGCAACGTCCCTGATGTCAAAAGTGACCAGGTCCAGCACCAGCGCACGATCAAAGGCCTATGACGGAGCCGTCAACAGCGCCGCGCTGATGCTCATTGCCGCGCTACGCGATTACATGAATCCGCAATTTTCCTCGCTGCAACTGGAGCTGTTGCGAACGCGCGTCGGTGAACTTGAAAGGAGCCGCTCTCTGAACGCGCAAAATGTCCGCGCTGTCTTCGCCGACATTCGAAAGCGCGCTGCGGAACTTCTTGCCAGGGAGTTGCAAAACGAGAATGCCGACGACGAGGTCGAGGAACTGGTAAGTCACGCCCTCAATCAATTTCTGACTTGCGCCGAAAAATGCTTTCAAGCGACAATTGACGTTTCACACCGCGCAATCCCCGGCCTCTTCGCCGAGCGCCGGCTTTATATGAAGTAACGATCCCACGACGCTGGACGCTCGCGCTCCCTGCGCCAAGTCGCGTCCGACTCAAGTTGGGGTGCGCATTTGCGGCTGCGCGGAGCATCATAACGCCCCGCGCAGCCACCTTCGTCAGTTAGGCACACACGCGTGAACGTTCCAGCCGAGATGATAGCCGTAGGGGCAGCCGGATGCCCGGCCATAGTTTGACACGCAATATCCGGCATAGTTGCGGTGCATTCCGTGACCGCAATTATCCCAGGCCTGCGCGCTGCTACAAAGCAAAGCAGCCGTCATTCCAATAGCCGAGCAAAGGCACAAAAGCTTGGGCATGAGTAAACTCCTCTTCGTCACGACAACGCCGTTTGGCGTCGCCGGTTAGTCGCGACGAATGGTGCGGAGGTTCAATCCAGAAGGCCGAATGACTGGTCGCAGCAAGGATCGATCAATAATTGCGGCGGCACCCGAGCCCGGATCTGCCGCCAGTAGCGCGGAGGTATTTTTGGACGAGTGCTCGGCTCACCGAAGTACGCGCGATCACGATCGGTGGTAGTCGTCCTCGATGCGCACGATGTCGTCTTCACCGAGATAGCTGCCGGTCTGCACCTCAATCAGCTCCAGATCGATCTTCCCGGGATTTTCCAGCCGGTGCTGGGCACCGTTTGGAATGTAGATCGAACTCGTTCTCATGCACGGTCCTGATGTCATTTCCGATCGTCACTTTCGCAGTGCCGCGAACGATGACCCAGTGCTCGGCGCGGTGATGATGCAATTGCAGCGACAGCCGTCCGCCCGGTTTGACCACGATACGCTTGACCTGAAAGCGATTGCCCTGATCGACCGACTGGTACGAGCCCCACGGCCGGTGAACTTTCAAATGTTCCTCGGTCACCTTGGGAGCGATTTCCTTGACCCGCTTAACCAGCCGCCGCAGGCCGTCGCCGTCATCCCGCCGCGCCACCAACACGGCATCATCGGTCGCAACGACGATCAGATCGTCGACACCATATAGCGCCACGAGTTGCTTGTCGGAAGCCGCATACGAGCCGCGGCTGTCGACAAAGGCCGCCGGCCCGCGCGCCGCATTGCCGGCAGCGTCGCGCTCCGACAGCTCCCAGACCGCGTTCCACGAGCCCACATCGGACCAGCCATAAGAAACGGGGATGACCGCGGCGCGCGTAGTGCGCTCCATCACCGCGTAGTCGATCGACTTCGCTGTCGCGCGCGCGAATGCTTCCGCATCGAGTGTGATGAAGCCAAGGTCGTCGCCAGCGCCCGCAACCGCGGCTAACACCGCCGCAGCGCTCGTTGGCTCGAAACCGCGAAATTCGTCCAGCAGCGATCCAGCCCGGAACATGAAGTTACCCGAATTCCACAAATAGCCTTCGGCAACGTAGTGCTCCGCGGTTTTGGCATCGGGCTTCTCGACGAATTTATCGATCGCGAAAACCCCGGGGCCGATCTCCGCACCGACGCGAATATAGCCATACTCGGTCGCTGCGCGAGTGGGGCGGACGCCGAATGTGACAATACGATTATTCTCCGCGGCTTCACTCGCCGTGCTGCAGGCCTTGGCGAAAGCGGCCGGATCGGTGACCACGTGATCGGCGGCGAGCGCAACAACAACCGGATCGCTGTCGCGATTGAACGCGAATGCCGCGCCGGCAACGATCGCAGGGCCAGAGTCGCGGCGCATCGGCTCGAGTAAGATATCGGCCTTGACCGCGATCTCCGCGAGCTGTTCCGCCACCAGGAACCTGTACAGATGATTGGTCACGATGATCGGGCGGCCGAACAGCGCCGGATCGGCGACGCGGCGCATGGTCTCCTGAAAAGTGGAAAGCGGGCCAAAGAGCGACAGGAATTGCTTGGGACGCCCCTCGCGCGAGGCTGGCCATAGCCGCGTGCCGGCGCCGCCGCACATGATCAGTGGAATGACCGGTCGTGCCATTGCCGTCCTTTCGCCGCGCCCGGTCGCGGCCACGTGGTTCGGGCAATATGCCTTACCGATGTGACCGCGCCACGCACAAGGTCAGGCATACCGCACCGGCTCACGAACACCCTACGATTGGCGGAGAAATTTCGCGTTAATCGATCCAGCGCGCGGAATTGGCAGCCGTCCGGCGCCGCCATAGCGGATTTTTGCGAGCACGTCAGCGCTTCTTTTTCTGGCCGCGCTTCGGCGCTTTCGGTGTCGCTGTCCTGAGTATTCTGCCAGCCACGGCGTCGAGTTTTTTAAGCAGCTTCGGATCGCGCGCTTCCGGCGCCGTGATCAAGGCGTTGTCGAGCGCCCGGTCGGAACCGATCGGACAAGGCTCGTGCTCGCGGGGAAAATCCCGGGCCAGCCGCGCAACCAGCCGTTTGGCCTTGTCCGCATTGGCCATCAACACTTTGATGATGTCCTGCACAGTGACTGCGTCATGGTCCGGATGCCAGCAGTCGAAGTCCGTCACCATGGCGACGGTCGCGTAGCAAATTTCGGCCTCACGAGCGAGCTTGGCCTCCGGCATGTTGGTCATGCCGATCACGGCGTAGCCGAGATTTTTATAGGTGAGGCTCTCGGCAAGCGACGAGAATTGCGGTCCCTCCATGCACACATAGGTGCCATCGCGCACGACGTTGATGTTCTCGGCCATGGCGGCTTCGGCGAGGTGGATGCGCAAGCGCGGCGAGACCGGATGCGCCATTGACACATGAGCGACACAGCCCCGCCCGAAGAACGAACTCTCCCGCTTGTGGGTGCGATCGACGAATTGATCGATCAGCACAAAGGTGCCGGGCGGCAGTTCCTCCTTGAACGAGCCGCACGCCGACAGCGAGACAAGATCGGTGACGCCGACCCGTTTGAGCGCATCGATATTGGCGCGGTAGTTGATGTCAGAGGGCGAGTGCACATGCCCCTTGTCGTGCCGCGACAGGAAAACGACCGGCAGGCCCGCGATCTCACCGATGCGCAACGGCGCCGAGGGCTCGCCCCAGGGACTTTTGATCTTCTGCGACCGAACTTTTTCGAGGCCGGGCAGGTCGTAAATGCCAGAGCCGCCAATGATCCCGAGTACCGATTTGGTCATGACCCCCGTGTCAATCTCTTAACATGAAGCCCTCAACATCTCTGCCCAACCGCACGCGCGATGTCAAAGGGCCTGAATTTGGTGACGCCTGAGGCTAAATCGTCACGTCGCCGGATGCCGTCTGGGGCCCGGCATGTACCCAAATTGAGTTGCGGCCGGGGTCTTCGTGGACAAATCTTAAGAGCCGGACGAAAGCGCCGCGGCCGAGCAACCAATCAAACATTTAGGATAGGCCTGAGGATAAAAGACGCTGCTTAAACCTGAAATTTACGTAGTGCGTGGAGGATGTTTCGGGGATTCCGCTTTGAACAGACCAATTCACAGCCATTTTGGCTTGCAGTGCGGGACGGATGGCATCGGTGGGCTCGGCTGCCACCGATATGCCCGTCTGTGCCCGCGATCCGGTCACGGTGCGGCCGATGGGCGCTGAGTTCAGCCTGGTGGGCGAGATCGATAGCGCCCTCGCGCATGGCTCTCCCGGCCGTCGTGCCGAAATGCTTCGTCACGTTACGGATCTTTTCATCGACGAGGCTGACGAACTTTCGGACCAACAGGTCGAGCTGTTTGATGACGTCATCATGCGTCTGGCGGCAGAGATCGAGCAGTCGGCGCGGACATTGCTTGCCATTCGTTTGGCCCCGATTCGCAACGCGCCGCCACGGACGATTCGAAACCTGGCGTTTGACGATGTCGTCAACGTCGCCGCGCCGGTCCTTAGCCAGTCAGAGCGGCTCGACGATGCCGACCTGGTCGAGAATGCGAGAACCAAAGGACAGGGCCACATGCTTGCGATCTCGCGGCGAAGTCACTTAAGCGAGATTGTGACGGATGTCCTGGTTGAGCGCGGCGACCGACAGGTGCTGATAAGTACGGTGCAGAACCGCGCCGCGCGGTTTTCCAACTCTGGATTTTCCAAACTTGTGGAACGATCAGAAGCCGACGATGAGCTTGCGATCCGCGTTGGAGAACGTGACGGAATACCGATAGATTTATTCCGAAAACTCATAAAAAAAGCGTCACAATCCGTGCGGGCCAAGCTTGAAGCGGCGCAGCCTGAATTATCACAACAGATCAGTGAAGCGGTGGCTGAGGTTTCCGACCGTATTGAATTGGATGCGATTGCGCGCGCCAGCGATTACAGCGCGACGCCGATGTCGATCGAGGGCGATCGAGGCTCGGGGCAGCTCCAGGAAGACGATTTGATGAAACTCGCACTGACCGGCGCCGTAAGCGAGGTCATCGCAGCCCTTGCCGGCATGGGTGACGTGCCGATCCTGTTTGTCGAGAAGACAATAAGGCAGGGACAAACGGAGTCTCTCTTATTGCTGGCCCGCGCGATCGGTCTATCGTGGCACACGGTCAAAGCGATCCTGAGGCTCGGGACACGCAAGCGGTCGCTCTCAGAAATCGAAATTGCCCAATTGCTTGCCAGCTATGAACGACTGAAGCCAAAGACCGCGCAGGAAATTCTTCGATTCTACCGCAATCGCGAGAAGCTGCACAGCTAACCCGTTCGGACGATCCCTGGGTTGCGGTCAGCCGCGACCCTGCAGCCAGCCCGGCGTTTTGCGTAACGGACTGTTGGCGCGAAGACCCAATCAGTCGACAGATCCGCACAATCGTGCGGTAACTTTTAACCAGTCATTACCGGCAGCTCTGCGACATTAATGCGGGAACGAATAATACGGGAACGAATTTCGTTTGCTGCCAGTTGGGCCGCGATGGAGGTTCCGATGGATATAAACGCTTTGGCCCGAGAACTCGCCGGCTTGCAGGTCAACTCAGGCTACGTTTTCGAAAATGGGACGCCGTTCTGCCAACCCCTGACCGAGGACCAGGCAAAAGGGCTGTTGCGCGCCTTGCGTGATCGCGGTTTTGTCATGTCCCACCGGGAGATGGAATCGCCGCCGATCCAGGAAGCCGGACACCGACGCGATCCGATGCACCATTAGCGGCGCCCTCAATTATTCGCCAGATTGGCAACGCCGGTGGTAGGTCCAGTACACCACGACTGTTGGACGACTACCTTTTTAAAAATCGATCCTTCAACTATTCGCGCCCAATGCTGCGACGGAGCGCGACGCCGCGCTCGCGATATGGGTTTGTGCGGAAGATAAAATCGTAAATCTGGTGACGCTCGTCACTTCGTCTTCAGACGAAAGACGCTAAACAAAAACCGGCGGGACAGGAGCACGACATGGGCGAGATCGTCGGACATACAACTCTCCACCGCAACACTGGTCCGGCGACACTCTAAATGTGGCACGGAGCGGCGAACGCCTGGTGGCGTGACGATGCAGCACTGCCGCGAGTTTTTGAATCAAATTTGCTGATGCCCACACGTCGTTACCGCCAAGAGTTTTGCAAGTGCATCACTTCGCTTATTGCTGATGAGGCCGGAAAGATGATTAAATTTCCGGAGGAAGCAGACTGCACGGAGGAATGGCAACAGTTTAGCAAGAGGAGGAACTAATGGCACTCATCACCACGACTGTAGACGTAGGTCCCGGCGTAACTTCCACTGGCGACGTCGTCGTCACCCCCACCGGGGACTTCGTAGTTTTCTCCGGCGGAATCATCTCCAACACGGTAGTTGCCGATTTTGGCTATACCGCCATCAACGGGGGCGGGACAGCGATCGGCACAACGCTGGAAGATTACGCCACCCAGGGGGTTGAAGCGGGGACAGCGATAGGCACTTTGGTTGCCGCGGACGCCTTGGAGTTTGTGTATGACGGCGGCGTGACCTCCGGAGCGACAATATTCAAAGGCGGCGCAGACAACGTGTTGGGCTCCGGCACAGCAGTGGGAATGACGGTCAACGGCGGCTCCGCAACGGTCTTTAGCGGCGGCACAGCGTCTGGTAGCGACGTCATCAATGGCGGCGTGCTGACCGTCTCAAGCGGCGGCATGGACAAAGCTGCAACCGTGGGTCCTGGCGGCACGCTGAACGTTTTGTCCAGCGGCACCGACAGCGGCACGTCAGTAACCGGCGGCACGATGAACGTGTCTTCCGGCGGCACGGCCGACGCCACCTCGGTCAGCAGCGGCGGCACGATGAACGTGTCCTCGGGAGGCACCGCCAGCGGCGTGTCAGTCGGCAGCGGCGGCACGCTCACCGTATCCTCCGGCGGCGTCGTCAGCGCGTTGACAATCAAAGATCCGAACGATCCGGGTGTCACTGCGGTAGCCAATGTGCTTTCCGGCGGCACCGTCGATGGCAGTACCAAGATTAACGGCGGAATACTGACATTGGACGCCGGTGCGGTCTTTCAACCACATGCTGCGCTGACCATCGTCAACAATGGCTGGCTGCTGCTCGAACAGGACTCGTTCAAAGGCACTATCAAGGACTTCGGCGGATCGGACGAGTTGGACCTGGCCAAGATCAGATTCATCGGTCAGGGGACGACTGAGACCTTCACCCAAACCAGCGGGGCCGGCGGGCTGCTTCAGGTAGCCCAGGGCAACCACGTCGTCGACCTTCACCTGACCGGCACCTACACGACCGCGAACTTCGCGCTCGCGAGCGATGGCGCGCATGGCACGCTGGTCAGTTTTGTCCCCAATGCCTCGCTGCCGGGGCACGGATAAAGAGACATCCTCAGATCACACGTGATCTGATCCAAACAAGCTCGCGTCGGCTCGCGCCATAATCGCAAAGATCAGAGCCGACGCGTCGTTCTTTTAAGCTCGTTACCCGCCCTTTAGTGCCTTGGGGTATTAGCGGACCAAGAGCGGGAGTCGTGAAACGGACGTTGATGACCTATGAGCGACATGGGCTCGCTAAATATTGTTAGTTCCGAAATCGTGTCCTCAAGCCACCGACTGAGACACTCGAATGGTTTTGAAGTAGCAGTTCGCCACTTCCGGCAGCGAGTGGTGAGCGCGTGATGGCGTGACGATGCGGCACCGCCGCGAGTTTTGAATCAAATTGCTGATGTCCACACGTCGTTACCGCCAAGGAGTGTTGCAGGTGCATCACTTCGCTTGTTGCTGATGAGGCCGAGCTTGTTGCTGATGAGGCCGAAAAGATGATAAAATTTCCGGCGGAAGTAGAACTGCACGGAACAATGGCACAAGCTTAGTAACAGGATGAACAGATGCCACTCATAACCACGACTGTAGATGTAACGGCCGGCCAAACTTCCACCGGGGACACTGTTGTCACCCCTGGTCGGTTCCAGGTTTTCAGCGGCGGAGCCATCTCCGAGACAGCGGTCGTCGATGATGGCAGCGTGTTAATCTATAGCGGCGGCACAGCGACCGCGACAACGCTGCAGGGCGGCGGCTTCCAGGAGGTTTATGGAGCTGGTGTGGTCACGACAGCGGTTGACACTTTGATCGCCTCGGCCGGCGTAGAGTTTGTGGAGTCGGCCGGCGTGACTTCCGGAGCGACAGTATTCAAGGGCGGATTGGAAGAGCTGTTCGTATCCGGCAGCGCCCTCGGGATGACCGTCAACGGGGGTTCCGCATTTGTCTCCAGCGGCGGGTCCGCCTCTGGTAGCGACATCATTAATGGCGGCGTCGTTACCGTCTTTAGCGGCGGTACGGACAAAGCTGCAACCGTGGGCCCCGGCGGCACGCTGAACGTCTCTTCCGGCGGCACCGACAGCGGCACGTCAGTGACCGGCGGCACGTTTAACGTCTCTTCTGGTGGCACGGCCGACGCCGCCTCGGTGAGCAGTGGCGGCACAATGAACGTTTCCTCGGGAGGCACCGCCAGCGGCGTGTCGGTCGGCAGCGGCGGCACGCTGAACGTCTCTGCCGGCGGCGTGGTCAGCGCGCTGACGATCAAAGATCCGAACGACCCCGGTGTCACTGCAGCAGTCAATGTGCTGTCCGGCGGCACCGTTGATGGTGCCGCCAAGATCAATGGCGGACAGCTGATATTGGACGCCGGCGCCGTCTTTCAACCACATGCCGCGCTGACCATGATCAACAACAGCTGGCTGGTGCTGGAACAGGACTCGTTCAAAGGCACCATCAAAGACTTCGGCGGCCAGGACTTCATGGACCTGACCAAGATCAGATTCATCGGCCAACAGACAACTGAGACCTTTACGCAAACCACTGGGGCCGGCGGCCTCCTTCAGGTCGCACAGGGAAACCACGTCGTCGACCTTCACTTGGCCGGCACCTACACGACCGCGAACTTTGCGCTCGCGAGCGATGGAGCGCACGGCACGCTGGTGACTTTTGTCCCCAATGCCTCGCTGCCGGGGCACGGCTAGGAGATATCTTCAGATCTGATGTGACGACTCGCGTCGGTACCACACGCGGCGCTATCAGCGCCGAGGTCGGTACCGACGCGATTTTCTTTTACGCGTGACCGCAGAACGAACCACACGGACCATGCGCACACTTTGCTACCGAAAACGTCTTGGATCGCGGAAGTTGCTGCTAAGCGAGCAATGCCGTCGACGCACTCCGAGATTGTGTACCTCCACGTCGTGTTATGATGTCCTACCTAGCCATCGTTGCAAGAATGATGGCGCAGCTCATGAAAAAGCCGGTCAGCGCCATTATCCTGGATAAATGCGGGCGCTCGAAGCGCATGTTTCACCTCCACCGTACCATTCAGTTGAGGGACCGTCCTTCCCGGTCCGACCGATTCTCGCGGTGCTGCCTCCGCAACATCCGGCGATAACGCGCGCCCTCCTCCGGCCGCTGGTTAGCTTGGCGGTCGAGTGCGCGAAGCGCTTCCATCACCTCGTCAAACAGGACCGGGCGCCGCCCGCCAGGAGCACACCGCAGGCTGGGCGCCGCCTCCAGCGCGCAGGCATCGGATGCCCAAGACGCCAGAATGGCGCGCTTCTCGTTGACGGTCAGATCGGGATCGTTGACGACCTCGGACGGATGTCCAAAGGCCTGAGCGGGGTGCAGCAAGTCATCGAGATCATAGTCATCGCGTGTTCTGTCGTTCATAGCCTTTCTCCTGCGACAGAGGTTGCGTCTGGGCGGATTACTCGACCCGGATAGTTCTAGGTTTGGCTTCCTCCACTTTGGGCAGCGTCAGCGACAGCACGCCGTCGTTGAGTTCGGCGTCGATCTTTTCCTGGTTGATCTTGTTGGAAAGCCGAAAGCTTCTCGAGTAGTGGCCGATGTTATATTCCGTGTAGAGCGGTTGCAGCCCTTGATATTTGGCCAGGTCAAGCCGCCCGTCCACGTTCAAGATACCGTCTTCGACGCGGACGTCGATATTACTCTTTTCCACGCCCGGCATTTCAAGGACGACTTTCAGGGCGTCTTGCGTCTCGTAGATGTCCGCCGTCGGCAGAAATACTCGCACGGGAATCGTGTTCTCTTCTTTGTTCTCAAGCTCCCGCTTCGGCTGCACCTGCAATTCTTGTTTCACAGTCATAAGCGTTCTCCTCACTGACGAACTATTATTGGGACCAGAGCTAGCTGATGGGGATAGTGCGCGGCTTGTCGCGTTCGGACCGCGGCAGGAACAACGCAAGAATGCCGTCTCGGTATTCCGCCTTGATCCGATCAGGATCCAGTTCGACTGGGAGCGACAGCGTTCGATCGAATTCGCCGGAAATCCGTTCGCGCCGATGAACGCTAACCCCCTCGGCGTAGGAAATGGCCTTCGTGCCTGCAATGCGGATGGTGTTCTCTTGCGCCTGGATTTGGAGGCTATCCTTGTCAATGCCCGGCAACTCGATAATCGCCAGGATGTCGCCGCCTTGCTGAAACACGTTAATAGGTGGAAACGGGCCGCGGCTCGTGGTCTGATTCTGCAGCCACTCACTGGCCAAGCGAGCTTCAAGGGCCCTTTGGAGATTGAACAGCGCGTCGAATGGATCGGCGAAAGCTCTGATCATGTTCGTCCCCCGCGATGTCTGTGAGGTGCGGAATAACTCCTTGCCTAAGCACCCCTTGCGGCCAATCGATTTGGTTTGCCTTTTGGCACTGTCAAGAGGATAGTGCCAAAAATTTTTAAGGCGAATTAACCAACTGATCTTTCGCCATAATTTGGCAAAGCCGCGAAGACTAAATAGCAAATCCAGCCGGTTATAAGCGATTTTTTAACCGCAATTTTTTTAGCTGCTTGGATCACAAGAAACGTAGCTGGGACGAGCAAAATGAGTTCGTTCAATCCCCATCAAGCAGCCAAGACCTATGCCAAGATAGCCACCGAGACGGCCGATCCTCGCGGACTGGAAGCGAGTTTGCTGTTAAAGGCCGCCGCCAAATTGCAAGCGGTTTATGATTCCCGGAGCGATAAACCGCCAGGCCTGTCCGAGGCCATACTCTACAACCGCCGGCTCTGGATCGTACTCATCGATGCGGTCATGCGCGATGATAACAAGCTGCCGCTCGCCGTCCGCCAGAACATTTTGAACCTCGGCGTCTTTGTCATGGCCGAGACTTATTCGTTGATGACCGCGCCGAAGCCGGAGCACCTGACGAATCTCATCCGCATCAATCGCCGCATCGCCGCCGGGCTTCGTGGCAAGGCCAAGACAGAGAAACCACAACGGGCCGCCTAGTGCGTGTTAAAGATGGCCTGATAGGCGGCAACGGCTTTTCTGGTCGCAGCGAGTTCGTCAGCAGTGGGACTGCTCGGGTCCTTCGCCGGCGGCAGGCTGCCGAACCGCAACAGGCACGCCATCAGCAACATGCGCGCCTTGGTCGAGGTCAGGTTCGAACCGGCGATGAAATAGTCGTGCGGATCGGCGAAGCCTTCCGGGCTGCCGCGACCGACCCGCGCTACCGGCAGGCCGCTATAGATCGCCTTTTGCAGCGTCGCCTGGCGAACCGATGACGTCATCACTCCGTAGGGCGTCAGACCCTCAATGATGAAGCCGCCGAGCCGGTTCGTGCCAAGTTTCTGCGCGATCTGCATCTCCAGGTCGGCGGTCACCGAAGGATGATCGAAATATTCTTCGGCGTAATAGCCGCCGTCCTTGACGATCGTTACCGACGGAATCGCGCCTTCGAGCAGATCGTCGTTCGCGTCCCTGATCTTCACTGGAGCAAGTGCGATGCCGCCGCCGACTGCGTGAGCGACCGGTACGGATGCCGGAATTTTCGAGAGATTGACCTCCGACAAATAGGTGTGCTTGAGCGCCGGCACGTAATGCAGCACGGCCGCGCCGTGATAGCCCATGCCGCCGATGATGCCGCCGTGGCCGCCGGTCGCAACATAGCCGCCGGGCCGGGCGTCGACTTTCATGACCTCGCGGGCAGCGAAGATTTGCTGCTCCTGCAGCACGATGACGCCGGCGCGGTTGCGGCCGTTTTCATCCGCCCAAACCCGCGACGCAATGTATTCGACCGAGTCGGTCAGGTTCTTCGGCCCGTCATTGCTGATCTCGCCATGCGGCCGTTGTGCCGAGTTGCCGCAGATCGGCACTGTCGTGTCGAGCAACAAATTGAGCCAATAGGCGGTTTCTTCGACCTGCGGGCTGCCTTGGGTGAAAATAGCGCCGTCGTATTTGCCAGTGGCGAGTATGCGCCGCGCGGCGTTGGTCAGCGGCGCCAGACTCGGCCGCGGCGGCAACTCGCCCAAATGAAACGGCTTGTAGGCGAAGAAGTGCTTGCTGCGGGTCTCAGGCGGGATGTCGCCCTCGCCGACATCGGTGCGCTTTGCCGCCGGCAAGCCCTTGGTATAGCCGCCGGTCGGCAGCATGCGGTAGAAATCGACGTCGGCGAACGACGAGATCAGATTGCCGACGCCCGCGGCACCAACGGACAAACGGTCGATCTCCTCGAAGCTTCGCGATCCGTCGGGGTAGAAGCCCTGGCGCGCCTGCTCTGCCGGCGCACCCGGCACAGTGCATTCTTCCTCCCACGCCTGTCCGTTTGACTGCCGCGCCATGTAAGGCAGCGGATAGACGCCGTCTTCAGGACGGATTTCGATCTCAAAAACCGCTTTGTCCTGCGGGCTGGTGCGTTCCTTGTGAAAGGCGCCCTTGGCGTCGAGATAGCCGTCAGGCGGTCCGTAAAGCTCCGCGGCGTCGGCTTCGAGCGGATGGGCCGAGAAACATTCCACATAGACCGTGGCCGGCGCGGCGAGGCGCTGGGCGCGCAGTATGTCGAAGCGCTGGTCGCTGCCATCCGAATTCTTCCGCGGCGATAGGCCGTATTTCTGGCGCGCCTTGTTGGACGTTACCAGCGGCGGCGAGTTCTGGATGGTCGCCGTCGGACCGGCGAGATGGGCGATCTTGACCTTGGGCTTTTTTGACACGCGTTTTTTCCTCCACTCCTACAGAACCCTGTCACTCGGCAGCGACGTAGCTGCCGAGCTCTTTTGCGTCGCTCAGCGCCTCTGGCAGCACCTCTCCGGTGATCGCGCCTTTCTCGATCAGCAGCACCCGCTCCGAGAGCCGGCGAATGAAATCGAGGCTTTGCTCGACGACAATGATGGCCAATCCGCGGTGGCGATGCAGCCCGATCAGGATGTCGAGAATTTCTTCGACAATAGACGGCTGGATTCCCTCGGTCGGCTCATCAAGGAGCAGGAGTTTGGGGCTGCCGCACAGGCAGCGCGCCAAAGCGAGAATCTGCTGCTCGCCGCCGGACAGCGCGCTGCCGACACGATCGATCAGCGGATCGAGCCGCGGAAACCGCGCCAGGATGTCCTTGACGATCAATTCCTCGGAGTCGATCCCGTTCTCGACGAAGCCCATTCGCAGGTTTTCGTAGACCGACAGGCCCGGGAAGATCTGTCGTCCCTGCGGGACATAGCCCAGCCCTGCCCGCGCGCGGCGAAACGGCGGGCTGTGGCTGATGTCGACATTCGCCAGCCGAATCCGGCCGCTGGTCAGCGGCACCTGACCGATCAGGGTCTTCAACAGGGTAGTTTTACCCATGCCGTTGTGACCGAGCACGCCGACCACTTCGTGCTCGCCGACCGTGAAGTTGATCCCGGACAGAACCGGAATGCGGCCGTAGCCGGCGTGGATATCACTGACCTCGAGCATCATGCGGCAACCTGCTTGCCGAGATAGACGTCGCGCACGGCCTGGTTACCGAACACCTGCGCCACGTCGCCTTCCATCAGGATGGAGCCGCGATCAAACACCGTAATCCGCCGGGCGATGGTGCGGATGAACGACATGTCGTGCTCGACCACGATCATCGGATGGTCGCGGTTGATCTCGCGAATAAGCTCGGCGGTCCGGCCGCGCTCGTCCTCGGTCATTCCGGCCGCCGGTTCATCCAACAGGATCAGGCCGGGGTCCCCGCACAGCACCACGCCAAGTTCGACCCACTGGCGCTGGCCGTGCGCGAGCTGGCCGACCAACTTGTCGACAAAGCGGCCGAGCGCGAGCCGCTCGACTTTCGCGTCGACCGCCTGCGTGATCGCTTTGCCTTTTTGATGTCTGGCCGCGGCGATCCAAAGGTTTTCACGAACCGAAAGCCCGTTGAATACGCTTGGCACCTGCGTCTTGATGCCGATGCCAAGCCGCGCGATTTCGTGGGCCTGCAGCCCGGTGATTTCCTTGCCGCGAAAGCGCACCGAGCCGCTAGAGGGCTTGATCTGGCCAGTCAGCAGCTTGAAGAACGTGCTCTTGCCGGCGCCGTTCGGCCCGATCAGGCAGCGTAACTCGCCTTCGGCCAGCGAGAAGTCGACATCGCGCACCGCCTGGACGCCGCCGAAGTGCTTGCTTAAGCCCCGCGTTTCAATGAGCGGCGGGCTCATGCCCTGCTTCCCTGCGGCAGATCGCGTGGTGGGACGGCCGGGCGGCGCAATGCCAGCAGCCATGGCACCAGCCGTTCGGTGATCATTGGCGCAACGCCCTTTGGAACGAGCAGGACAAAGATCAGCAATATGGCACCTAGAACAACGTTGGCATTGACCAATTGCTGGGTACCGATTTCGACGGTGAGCCAGGAGATGGCAAGCGCACCAAACACCGGCCCGAGCAGCGTGCTGGCGCCGCCCACCATGATCCAGATAATGATCTGGGCCGATTGGACGACACTGAACACTGTTGGGCTCACATAATTGCCCCAGGACACGAACAGGCACCCGGCAAGGCCGGCGAGCGCGCCGCCGATCGAAAAAGCCACAAGCTTATGGAGCCGCGCGTCATAGCCCAAAAACTCGACGCGCTGCTCGTTCTCGCGAACCGCGACGAGCACGCGCCCGAACCGCGTTGCCAACAGAGCATGCAGACCAAAATAGACCGCCAGCAGCAGAATCATCGACAGGACGAACATTCCCTCTGGCTCAAGCGCGTTGTCCGGCAGGAACGGGACGTTGAGCGACGGCACGTTCGGCATACCGTTGAAGCCGCCGAGCAGAGCGTCGCCGATGTGATATTTCGGCCCGGCGGTGGAATTGATGACGTTGTAGAAGATCAGCGTCACCGTCAGCGTGATGACACCGACATAGACGTCGCTGATGCGCGCATAGAACATGAAATAACCAAGCGCCGCGGCCAGCCCCGCCGGCAGCGCAATGGCGATCAGGAGCGGAGCCGTGCTCTCACCGATGTTGATCACGGCGACCGCATAGGCATAGGCACCAAGGCCGAAAAACGCCGAGTGCCCGAAACAAAGAATGCCGCCGTAGCCCCAGATGAAGGCGAGGCTGAGCGCGAGAATGCCGAAGATGGCATAAAGCGTGATTTGCAGAAGCGTATAGGTGTCAAGCAGCAGCGGCAGCGCAATCAGAAGCCCGACGCCGACCACGCCAACGGCAACCAGGCGCCAATTCGACCGCAGGCCCGTGATCACGAGCTTCATCACAAGCTTCTCCGGAAATAGCGGCCGGTAATGCCCTGCGGCAATGCGCGAATGAGAACGATGGCCGCGAGAAGAAGCGCGACTTCGCCGTAAACCGGGTTAGACAGAAACGTAGCGACCTGGTTGATGACGCCAAACAGCGTCGCCGCGGTAGCGGTTCCGACCAGCGGCGCCGCGCCGCCGCCGATGACGGTGATGAAGGCGCGGCCGATGTACGAGCCGCCGATAGTCGGAAACACTCCGGAAACCGGAGCCAGCGCGCCGCCGGCGAGGCCCGCCAGCGCCGCGCCGAACGCGAATGTCACGGCATAGATGCGCGAGGTATCGGTGCCGAGCGCTGCCGCCATATCGGCGTTTTGCATGGTGCCGCGCGCGAGTAGCCCGAGCCGGCTTGAGCGCAGAATAACGTACACGCCACCCATGGTCGCAACCG
Source organism: uncultured Alphaproteobacteria bacterium (assembly GCA_963844545.1). Taxonomy (GTDB): domain Bacteria; phylum Pseudomonadota; class Alphaproteobacteria; order Rhizobiales; family Xanthobacteraceae; genus BOG-931. The sequence goes on from CAWJOX010000014.1 coordinate 74,279, forward strand.
ACAGGGCGATGACAAACAGGCTGTAGCCACTGGTTTGATAACCACCGATGGTAATGCCCGGCAACGGCGTCGGTACGCCCTCAGTGATGTCGCCGAAGATCATGGTCAGGATGCCGACGACGAACAGGCTCAGGCCCCAGGTCGCCAGCATGGTCTCAACCATGCGGCCGTACAGCCGCCGCACGATCAGGCGTTCGATAATGGCGCCGATGATGCCGACCGTGATCGGCGGAACGATCAGGATCGCAATCCAGATGTTGACTCCGTGATGAACCGCGACCGAAGCGCTGTAGCTGCCCATCACCATGAACTCGCCGTGCGCCAGGTTGATGATGCGCATCATGCCGAACACGATGGCGAGTCCCAGGCTGATCAGGGCCAGCGTCGCGATGGCATAGACGAAATCGATCGCTACGATGATCGCGAGGTCCACTACGGCTGCTCCTGAGATGAACGGCGGCGCTTTAGCGCTGGCGCGAGCACCGCCGGTTCAGTCGCCTGTCGTCGGTCCGGCCGGCGGCAACGCCAAGCGCGCAAGTCCGCCGTCAGTTCACCTTGATGATGAACTGCTTCGCCACCCGCGGATTTTTCTTCAGATCGCAGACCGCCGCCGTATCCGCCGGTTTGCGTTGCGGGAACGTCTCGATCAGGTTCATCACCTTGTCCTTGAACACCGACAGGTGCACGTCGAAGATGCAGTGATGCGTCGGCGGATCGATGGTCACCTTGCCGCTCGGCCCGTCGATGCTGATGCCGGTTTCGAGCGCCTCGATCACCTTTTCGCGGTCGAGCGTGCCGGCCTTTTTGACGCCTGCCGCCCAAAGGTGCACGCCCTGGTAGCTCGACATTGTCAGGTCGGAGATCGGCGGATAATCGGCGCCGTACTTGCCGCGGAAGCGCTTGAGGAAGTCCTTGTTGACCGGATTGTCGAGCGCCTCGATGTAGTTGTACGCAACGACAATGCCGTTGCTCTCGTCCGGGGTCAGCACCATCTGGTCGTTGGCGCCGCCGAACGTGGTCGAGGCGATTGGAATTTTGCCGGACAGGCCGGCAGCGTGGAACTGCCGGTAGAACGAGATCGGGCCGCCGCCGACCAGAACGGTCATGATCCAATCCGGCTTGGCCGCCTGGATTTTTGAAAGCGTGCTGCCGAAGTTCGTAGCATCGAGCGGGAAGAATTCAGTGCCGAGGACTTCGCCGCCGCCGTCCTTGACGTACTTCTTCACCCAGTCCGAAGTGATCTGGCCGTAATTGTAATCGGCGGCAAGCGTGTAAACCTTCTTGCCCCAGTTTTTCATGCCATGGCCGACCAGGACTTCGGTGTTGTGGGCCGGCGTCAGGCCGTCGATGAAAATGTTGCGGTCGCAGACGCCGCCCTCATACGGCATATCGTAGAAATAGAGCGTCTTGTATTTGTCGAGGACCGGCCGGATCACTTCGCGCGAAGCGGACGTGATGCCGCCGTGCACGACGGCGACTTTGTTCTTCAAGGCGGCTTCCTGCGCATATTGCGCATAAAGCTGCATGTTGGTTTGGGTGTCGAAACTCACCACCTTGATCTGACGGCCGAGCAGGCCGCCGGAGCCGTTGATTTCTTCGACAGCAAAATTCAGTACGTCGTACATCGGCTTGCCGGCGGCTTCGAGGCCGCCGGAGAGATCGTACATGCTGGCAATAACAATAGGCTCGCCCGCAGCACCGGCGCTGCGAATGACGGCAGGCGCGAGGAGCGCCGTTGCGGCCGTCGTTTTCAAGAATGCTCTGCGCGTCGTTGTCATGATCTCATCCCCGTGCCGTGATGCCAATTTATTGAGCAAAAACCATGCCATCGTCGGGGGTTTGCTCGCGTTGCCGGGCTCGCGCTAAACCGCGGCAAGGTTTCCATGCCACGATTGACACGGCCTTTGGCTGCGCGCGCAGCGTGCAAACCGTGATCGCGCCGATGCACGCACAATGTGCGCAACGCTTCTATTTTGAGCGGCGGCGCCACAATCGCGCATGAGCAAAATACCGAACCAACTCTTGCTTCACGCTCGATAAAGCCTTGAACAAAGCCGCCAACGTGGCATCGTTATTGCTGGAATTACGCGCGACATTGTTCAACGCGCTGGCCGAACGAGTTCGCGCCATTTTGTTTTCTCAACAATCGGAGATGCGTGATGTCCTTTAAGCTGCCGTCTGCGGATCAAGTGCGCCAGATCGGTGACGAGCTTGGCATGGAACTAACCGCCGATTACGCCAATGGTTTTATCAATTACATCCGGCCGTTCGCAGACGGCTTTCGCCTTTTGGCTGCGCTCCCGGATGACGTCCCGGCAGTAAAACATCCGCGCGGCGCCTATTACCGGCCGCAAGGCGACGAAAACAAATACGGCGCCTGGATCGTGAAGACGCACATCAAGGGCGCGCCGGACGGCCGCCTCGCCGGCAAGAAAGTCGCGATCAAAGATACTTACGCGATCGCCGGCGTGCCGCTCACCAACGGAGCGTCCGTATTGGAGGGTTTTGTACCGGAATTCGACGCCACCATTGTCACGCGGCTTCTCGATGCCGGCGCGGAGATCGTCGGCAAATCGGTCTGCGAATATTTCTCTTTTTCAGGCGGCGCCGCGACCAGCACATCCGGGCCGGTTCAAAATCCGCGCGCATGGGGGCACACGCCCGGCGGATCCTCGACCGGTTCGGGAGCATTGGTCGCTGCCGGAGAGGTCGACATGGCGACTGGCGGCGATCAGGCCGGCTCGATCCGGATTCCGGCTTCGCTCTCAGGCGTGGTCGGCATCAAACCGACCTGGGGCCTCGTTCCCTATACTGGCATCATGGGCATGGATCCGACCATCGACCACGCCGGACCCTTGACCGCGACGGCAGCCGAGAACGCGCTTTTCCTCGAAGTCATGGCCGGCGAGGACGGCTACGATTCCCGGCAAAAAGGCCTCAAGCTCGACACCTACACCAAGGCAATCGGGCAAGGGATCGCTGGGCTCAAAATCGGCGTGGTGCAGGAGGGCTTCGGGCAATACGATTCCCACCCCGATGTGGATGCGGGTGTGCGCGCCGCGGCGAAAGTGCTGGAGGGTCTCGGCGCCAAAGTAAGCGAGGTCTCGATTCCGTGGCATCCGATCGGCATTCCGATCTGGGCCGCAATCGCGCTCGAGGGCACGCTGCATGCCATGGTCAAGAGCCCGCTGCCGCGGAACGTCGAGGGCGTCCAGCCAATCTCGCTCGCGGGACGCCTCGGCGCACTGCGCGGTCGCGCCAATGAACTGCCCGACACGGTGAAGACCGGCATGCTGCTCGCCGCATACAACGACAAATATTATCAGGGCTACTTTTACTTCAAGGCACAGAATCTGCGCCGGGTGTTGCGCGCGGCCTACGACAAGGCGCTCGCCGAGTACGATCTGCTGCTGATGCCGACGACGCGGATGATGGCATCGAAAATTCCGCTACCGGATGCGCCGTATGAGGTGCTAATGCAGCACAGCTGGGAGCAGATCACCAATACCTGTCCCTTCAACATCACGCACCACCCGGCAATATCCGTTCCGTGCGGGCTTGGTGAAGGAGAGCGGCCGATCGGACTGATGCTGATCGCCAAGCATTGGCAGGAATCGACGCTCTACCGGGCCGCCGATGCGTTCGAGCGCGCCGGCAATTGGCAAACCATGGGTGCAAACGGGCGTAAGAAATAGTCCGGCGGTCGCGCGGCGCGCCGGATCGCTGACCGTCAAGCAGCGGAGCACACCAAGATGGATGCCGTCACAGCTGTCAAAGTCTCGGCGACGCCGCAAACCGTGAAATTGGGTTTCTTTGATGCCAAGACACCAGCGGTCACAACGGTGGCGTCGGGCAGCGAGGTTCTGATCGAAACGGTATCGGGTGACGCTCCGTTTCTACCAACCGAACCGGCTTATGAGATTCTCCCTGAACATCGCCCGATCATAAAAGACGCCGAACGCGGGCCGGGACCACACTTCCTCACCGGCCCAGTATACGTCGAGGACGCGCGGCGCGGTGACGTCCTGCAAGTCGACATTCTCGACGTGATGCTGCGGCAGAACTGGGGCTTCAATCTCATCGTTCCGTTGCTGGGCACCATTCCGGAGGATTTCCCGGATTTCAGGTTGCAGATCCTGCCGCTCGACAGCAAAGCCAACACTGTTGCGCTGCCGTGGGGCGGCAAGCTTCCGCTCAGCCCGTTCTTTGGCGTGATGGGCGTGGCGCCGCCGCCGAATTGGGGGCGCGTTACTTCGGTGATCCCGCGCGCGATGGGCGGCAATATGGACAACAAGGAACTCGTGGCTGGCACTACGGTGTTCTTTCCGGTCTTTAACGACGGCGCGCTGTTCTCCGCCGGCGACGGCCATGCCGTGCAGGGCGACGGCGAAGTCTGCATCACCGCGGTTGAAACCTCGCTATCCGGACGCTTCCGACTGACGGCGCGTCATGACATGCAATTGACCGCGCCGCGGGCGGAGACGCCAACGCATTATATTACGATGGGTTTTGATGAGGACTTGGACGACGCCGTCAAACAGGCCTTGCGGGATATGATCCGCTGGATCGGGGAGCTGCGCGGATTGTCGGCGAGCGACGCTTATACCCTTTGCAGTCTGGCGGCGGACCTGCATGTGACGCAGACCGTCAACACCGCCAAGGGCGCGCACTGCATGTTGGCGAAGACCATTCTAAAATGACGCTGCAGTGCAACCACACCAAACCGAAGCCTGACTACTCGGACTAAGTGGCCGGACTTCTCGGCGAGCATGACCGCAAAGCCGGCATCGAGTGGACGCAGACCCAAACAGTTCAAAATCATTCCGCGACGACCGCAGCAGCCTGTTCATAGGCCTGCGCCATTGTCAGCGACAGACTATAGCTCCGGGTCTGATTGCAGCCGTAGCAAACGAACGTCGTCTTCTGCATCTGAGGGGCTCTCGGATGCGGCAGAGTTGTAACGAAGATCATTTCAGTGCGACACTTTGGGCAGGGTGCCGTCATTGCCGGGTCTTGAGCCATGGCGCGATAGCTAATGAGAAACTTAATTTATAGGGCCAGAGGATTGACGATTAGTTGAAGACTGGAGCGCAATTTAAGCCGCCGGAAGGGCTGAAGAAGCGGCTAGCTCAGCTGCATTACGAACGCCGGGCTACGCGCCGCGGCCGTGAAAATCACGGTACCATTGAACAAATTGGCTTATTCCGTCCGCAAGCGACGTGTGCGGGCGAAAGCCGATGGCCCGCTCAAGGTCAGCGCAATCGGCAAAAGTCTCCAGCACATCGCCGGGCTGGATCGGCAGCAATTCGCGAACCGCCGGCCGGCCGACGGCTTGCTCGATCAGGGCAACGACCTCCAACAGTTCCGCCGGCTCACTGTTACCGATGTTGTAAACATGCCACGGCGCCCGACTGGTGGCAGGATCCGGCCTGTCGCCGGACCAAGCCGGGTTAGGCTCGGGCGGCCGCGTCACCAGACGCACCACGGCCTCGGTCACGTCGTCGATAAAGGTAAAATCCCGCCGCATTTGCCCGTGGTTGAAGAGCTGGATAGGACGGCCCTCCATGATCGCGGCGGTGAACAGCCACATCGCCATGTCCGGTCGGCCCCAAGGCCCATAGACCGTAAAGAACCGCAAACCAGTCGCCGGAATCGCGAATAAATGCGCGTAAGCGTGCGCCATCAATTCGTTCGCCTTCTTGGTCGCCCCGTAAAGATTGAGCGGATGATCGACATTATCCGAGGTGCGAAACGGCAAGCGCGTATTGGCGCCATACACCGACGATGAGGAGGCGTACAAAAGGTGCCTGCACCCAAAGTGGCGACAGCCTTCGAGGATGTTGGCGAAGCCCGTGAGATTGGTATCGATATAGGTGTGGGGCTCGATCAGCGAGTAGCGCACGCCGGCCTGCGCGGCCAGATGAACCACATGGGGAAAGCGGTACTCGGCGAACAGCGCGGCGACCGCGTGCCGATCGGCGATATCGCCCTCGACGAAACGAAAACCGTCGTGTGTGGCGAGCACCGCCCGGCGCGCGTCTTTCAAACGCGGATCGTAGTAGGCGTTCAGATTGTCGAGACCGACGACACGGTGCCCATCTTGGAGCAGCCGCCGTGCCACGTGAAAGCCAATAAAGCCGGCGGCTCCGGTCACCAGAACTGCCTCGGGCATGGCAATCAATCCGAAAAATGGACCAAGGAGCGGTAGAGCGTTTTGACCGTCTGTTTTACCGCAGCTTCGGTGAACCGCTCATAAAATCGTGCGTTGCCAGCGGCACCCATCCGGGCGCGCAGCGCCGGATCGTTCGCCAATCTCGCCAGCGCCTGCGCCGCCGCTTCGACGTCGCCTGGCGGAACCAGGAAGCCCTCAATGCCATCGCGAACCACTTCCCGACAACCGGGCGCATCCGTTGTCACGATCGGACGGCCGGCGGCGGCCGCCTCCACGAGCGTACGCGGCAGGCCTTCCGGATAGCTCGACAGAAACAAAGCAATGTGATGGTCCGCCCAAACTTTGGCGATATCGGCCGAATGTCCATGCCAAGTGATCCCAGGCTGCGCCGACCATTGCCGCAATGTTTCTTCCGGTATCGACAGCGGGTTCGACGGATCCGGACGCCCGAACAGACTGAGTTCAACCGGCGAACCTAATTGACGAGCGCGCGCGACTGCCTCGACCGCCTCCGCGATGCCTTTCGGCCGGATCATTCGGGCCACGACGGCGACCTTTACCGGCGGGGCCGGCGGCTCGGCGGTCACCGCGAATTGCGCCGGGTCGACGCCGGCTCCCCCGACAAGTGTGACATCGGAGTCTGTAGGATTAAGTCCAAGCGCACGTGCGTCGTCTTCGTTCTCGAACAGGTATCGGGTGCGCTGACCGTGAAGCCAGGAACCGACCAGCATGCGCACGCTGGCGCGGAGGAGGCCCGTGGCGAGACCCCGATCGAACCACAAGTGGCCCAATCCCGTTGGAGCCAGCACCAGCGCCTTCGCACCCGCAAGTCTTGCGGCAAGACCACCGATGACGATTGATCGCAGCGCTATGCAATGCACAATGTCAGCACTTTCGGCGCGAACGATCCGCCGCGTCTGGGTGAATTCAGCCAGCAATCGCATCAAGCTGAGGCTGCCGCGCTCCACCTCGACGGCAATCACGCGAAACCCTTCGGCGTTAAGCCGTTCACCGTCACGCCGAACCCTCGTCGCGATGACGACCTCAAATCCGCACTCTCGCGCGGCTCTTGCCATCGGCAGAAAGTGCGAAACAAAGAACCAGTCTTCGGCAACAATGTAGAGAAGCTTCGGCATTATGACGGCCGGCCCCAAGTGAGTACGCATATGCCATAGCCGCACCCCGGAGCATACCCGCAACGGAATGGTAACAATTCTTAATGCGCCGTTAAGCATTCCGGAGCAAGTCTCACTATGATTCAATAAGGTGGTGATTCGCGGGACGAAACGGGCGTCCCGAAGCTGTCGCGAGACGCCGAAGGCTGACGGTGGAGCCCAAACGGCGGCCAGGCAAAAGTAAGCTTTAGAAGTGGGGGACCTGCATGATCGGGAGATGGAATAGTGAGCTCATTATCAATCCGCGCGCTCAACTTTGATACCACGACGCCCGGCCACTCCACTTATCTGCGGCCCGTACCGCCGAATATACATGAAAGCGCGCATCCATTCGAAGCAGGTGACATTTCCGAAAATCAGCTGCTGTTTACCAGACTTGAAACGGAAGCCATCGGCGAAATAATCGATCTGTTCAAGAGCCAGGGCCGCCGCTCGGCGGCGATTTGCACCGATTGGGCAGACACTGACATTGCCCAGCTGTTGATCGCCGAATTCGCACGGCACAACCTCCCGGCCCCGGGGATTAGCGATTGTTCGGACGCTGCCGCGGCCGCTCAAGGCCGAGACGGGTTGTTCTGCGCGGTCAGTGATCCGGTGAAGCTATCCAGGTCGCTGACGCGCCTGGGGAATCTGCGCAGTGCCTTTGTATGGGCCCCCAAAACATCGCACCATTTCAAGTCACGGCCAGTGTTCGTGCAGAGCGTTCCAAAGTCAGGAACACACATCGTTTTCGAGTGCCTCAAGGCCTTCGGCTATGCCGAGCCCCCAAGCCTGGATCTGCCCGATTTCGATGCACCCCTCGCCGATGGCGTGTTCTACAATCTTCAGCACATGCCAATCTCGTGTCTGTCTTCCCCCTATCAAAGATTTCCGCAATTCATCCAATCGCTGTCGCGCTCCGTCACAGTCTTCATCGTCCGCGATCCGCGTGACGTGGCGGTGTCGCTTGCCTATTACCTCGCTGCGCAGACCGACTATCACATCACGACTTCCCTGTTCCGCGAAATGCCGGCGGCCGAGCGTGTGAGCCGGGTTCTTACCGGCGAATATCCGATACCAATCTATCTCAACAGGTATCTGAACCTGAGCGGCGGTATTCGAGAGCTGTTAGCGCCATACCTCACATGGTGGTCAGACACATTTCCAAACGTTTGGCGCATGCGGTACGAGGACATTATCGGTGCCGGCGGAGGTGGCGATGCCGGGCGCCAGCTCCAGACAATCTGGGAACTGCAACTCGCACTCCATGTGCCCGGCCGGCCCGGCAACTACCGCGATCGCGTCTTCAGCCGGGATGCGCTCACATTCAGGCGAGGCCAGATCGGCGATTATCTGATCGACTTCAGTAAAAGCCATCACGAATTATTCGAGCGATCGGCTGGCGATCTTCTCGGCACACTCGGATACGGCGGGCATTGGAAGATCCGGCGCGACTTCGCGGTACTGCTGCCTTTCGCACACGAACTATCGGCGACGGTCGCAACACAACTTCGCTCCGAACTGGCCAGTCATGGCCGAGACTTCTTGTCCATCACCATTCAGGCGTCCGGCGAGGATCAGGCTTCGGGTTTTGAGTCTGACCTAGCCGTGCAGGCGCGCGGCCTTTCCGACACCGGCTGCGAAGATCGCGTCCTGCTCTCGATCGACATCTGCGATGGCGTCCGCGGAACGACAGCTGAGTTGCGACGACGGGATGGATCCCGATACGCGGTGCGTATTAGGGAGACATCGTCGCCGCAAACTCTGGTAAAGGCAATTGTCGAAGCGCTGGTGAAAATAGGATGCGTCGAAAGATTGTCCGGGTACAATGATCGGTACGACCCAAATTCGCGGTTCAGTGGTGAAATACGGGCCGTTGGTCCCGAGAACAAGGGCAGCCTGCCGGTGCTAGAACCACGACAGCAAACGACTGTCGCAGCCTCAAATCAGGAACGACGTTGGCCCCACATTCGCACCACCATGGGTCGATGGCTGCAGTCCCGCCAACCTGGAACGTACAGTTCGGCCCAAGTCGACTGATCGCCACAGTCCGCAGCCGCTTTTCGGCACCGCGACTGGCTGGCGTAACGTAATTTTGCCCCAAAGGGGCAGGATTTCCCTCCCGACGGCGTTGTATGGACGCGGGAAACCGGCTTTAAGTCCGCCAATCTCGGGCTCTCGCCTTGATGGCCGCACAGGGTGACGGAATGGCGCGGAACCTTTCTCGCGTGCTGTCGACCACGGCCAAAACGGTCGTGACGCTGCTGTTATTGGCGTTGCTGTTCCATAAGGTCAACTACGCCGCAACGTTGCGCCACTTGCGCGATATCACACCGCTGACAGCCGTTATCAGCCTGGTGGTTCTCAATGCCGGTATCGCGCTCGCAACCGCGCGATGGCGCATTATTCTGCAATCCATGGGGCGGGCCTTTACCAACTGGAATCTGTTTCGCCTCAATCTCGTCGGCCAATTCTTCAACCAGGCACTGCCTTCAACGGTGGGCGGTGACGGTATGCGCGTTTGGTTGCTGTACCGGGATGAATGTTCCTTTGCCGAAGCAATCAACTCCGTTCTTATCGACCGCGTTACCGGCTTTGCCGTGCTCGGCATCATGAGCCTTTACGGACTTCCGACGCTGGTTGAGCGCATGTTCGCAATGCCGAAAGGCCAGACTATCGCGGGCATCGTGCTGATGATCATAGCGCTGTGTGTCGTGTTCTACGTTTTGGCGCGCGAGCACACGCGCCTCGCCAAGTTTCGGGTTGGCCGTTTCGTGGCGCAAATTATCGCCGATCTGCTGTTCCTCGCACGCCGACCCGGCAAGTCTGCAAAGATCATACTGCTTTCGATTGGCGCACAGATTTCCGCCTTCGTGGTGGTTTGGCTCATCCTGCGTGACCTTGGTGCCGAGGTGTCATTTGTCGGAGTGCTGATGGTCACGCCGGTCGTGGTGCTGTTGCTGGTGCTGCCGATCTCGATCGCCGGATGGGGCTTGCGTGAAGGATTGTTCGTGATTGGCTTCGGACTTTTCAACGTGCCGGAAGACACCGCGCTCGCGGCTTCGATTGTCTTCGGTTTGATAACTCTTGCGGAGGGATTGATCGGCGGGATTTTTTGGATATTTCAGCCGTCCCTATCGCGCCGACCGGCTTCTCATTCACAGGGAAATCCAGAGCCGAGCCTGATGGTCCAGTCTCCGACCGAACAGGGCGCAAATGGCGCGACCTAGCCACTGCAAAAGAGCCGCCGCTCAAGAGGTTGCCAACCCCATGATGGGCGTAATTTTACCGCTTGAGGCCGGCGGCAACGTGCACAACCAGGCCGATGGACATAAGCCGGTCTATTGTGTTTAACGGCGCCAGCCGGGTTATTGTCGCGCATCATCCACAACCGCAGGAATCGTCGCATGAGTCTGGACGCGGAGCGAGAGGCGGAAGAGGCGGTAGCCGCTGAAGAGGCTCGACGCACTAGCCCTCGTCGTCAATCCGGTGGGTTGCTGCAGTTTGTGGTAAAAGCCTGCATCGTTGCCGTCATCGTCTCGGTCAGCGCCATATTTATCATCAATGCCGTCGCTGACAAATTTCGCGACGTCTTCGCGAACGCGAGCGGTCGGCCATTTTGGACGAAAGTCGAGCGGGAACTCGATCACGCGGCGGCTCCCGAAAGCGACCTGCCGCCTGAACAGAAAGAGAAACTGCTTCGCGATATTCATGTCATCGTGGCGCGTTGGCGGCCTTTCCTGGATGCTGTTAGTTCGGAGCTGCAGAAGCCGGCTGCGCCTGCGCCGAACGCGCATTAGCAAACTTGCTCGAGCAATGTCGGGGGCGACAATGCGGACGCCAAATGAGCAAATTCGAACGACTTCTGAACTTTTACGCCGGCGCCGGGTTGGCGTCGCGCGACGCTGCGGGAGGTCAGGGGTCATCCCACGCAGCCTCGGCGGTACACTTCCGCCTCAATAGAACTGCCGTCATATATGCGTGTGTCCTGACCTCGATAATCTTTGCGCTCGTACCGGCGCTTTTTTTCTCTTACGGTTACCATAACGACTTCAATGCATGGGGATACGACTCGCATATCTGCTGCGACCAACATCCTGAAACGCGCGTACTGCTCGGCGTCGGCCGCTACTTTGCGTCGATAGCGGAAAACCTGCAATTTTTTACGATCCACACTGTAGATGATCTTTGGGCGTGGCGGCTGATCGGAATTCTGTCCACCGCCGGGCTTGCCGCTTATTACCTGCACATCGTCTCGCTGGGACGGCCGCCCAGCTGGCTGAACGCGTGCCTGGCGGTCGCCCTGTTCACGTTGCCGACCATGCAGTTCCAGGCGATCTGGCCGTCCATGTACACGATGTGGACACCACCAATCCTGCTGTCACTACTGGCAGCGCAAGTTTTGCTCAAGGCCGCCGAAGGCGATTTTTTTGCGAATCGATTTGCGCGGCGACGAGCCGCACGTTTCACGCTGCAAGCTTTTGTAGCATTGCTGGCGGGCCTGTTTTTCTACCCAATATCCGCAACCTTTGTTCTCGTTCCGGCCGCACATCTGCTGATGAACGACAACCAATACCCGCGACGAAACCGGCGAATGGCTCTGCTCGCCGCCGTGGCTCTCGGCAGCGCCTTCGTCGCATTATTCGTCATTCATAAATTCATTGTGCTACCTCATCTTTCGAACATCCCCTATTTGGGGGACTACCAGTTCAAATTTGCCAGCAATATGGCGATGGAAGCTGCACGCAGACTGGACAGCTATTTCTGGGACGGCGCATATCTGTGGTTAGGGTTGGAGATTCCGCTGTGGCTATTGCTGATCGGGCTCGCCGCGGGCATTGGCTTAGCCAATTTGGTATTCCGCATTCTTCGCCGTTCCATCGAGCAAGGCGAACTGCTCAATTTCCTGATTGGCTGTTCGCTGTTCCTGGTCGCTGCCGCACCACTGTTAGTCGTGCACCAGTTTACGCAGACCTATCGTTCCTTGTTCACGCTGACGGCAATCGAAGTGCTCGCGTTGTTTTGGCTGCTCAAACAACTGCCTATCGGAGCCGCTCGACTGGCTGCGATTTTTGCCGGAATCGGTATTGCTTGTTCGTTTGCCGACGTTTACGGCACGTCCGCATCGGCTCACGCCGAATACGCGCTTTATTCACGATCAGTGGCTGGCCTTGCTCCGCATCAGGTACGCTCTATCGTTATTCTGCGTCCAAATATCCCGCGACGGGCATTCGGGTTTGATCTGAAGAATGACTGGGGCGGCCTCTATCCGACTCCGAACGTCTTCGATCTTCTTATCGGTCCGAGATATAATGGGCGAGCCGCGTTCGACGTCGCAACATTGAGCATGCCGCTGGATTACGCGAGCGCATTCAAACAGAACAGCGAGACGATACCGCTTGCCATCCCCAAAGACGCTGTCTTGATCGACACGTCGTCGATCTACGGGCTGCCGAATTTCACCGGCGTCTCAAATCAACTGGCAATCGTCTCTGGGCGCCCGCATGGCGATGGCGGCCCCATAAATGCCGTTGACGGCGACCCCAATTCCTACTGGCAGGTCTGCGCAAACCAGCCGTTCCCGATCGAGCTTGAGCTTTCTTTTCCGGCGGCGCATACGCTGCGCGCCTACAGCCTGTCGACCGTCGAAGAGACAGACCGCATGCCGACGAATTGGGAAATCTGGGTGCGATCGGACCGGGCTGGTTGGCGCCAACTGCAAAAGATGGCGGATGCCAAACCGTGGCGGGGCGGCGAAGAACGCCACTATGACGTTGAACCCGCGCCTGACGTCACCGGAGTGAGGCTGTTGATCAACGCGGCCGGCGTGAAGTCTTGCATGCGGCTTTATGAGTTTCGGCTGAAATTCGAATAGGTTTGCGGGACGATGAAGGACGCGACGCGCGCTGACAAAGTGTTGTTGCGGCCGAAATGGTCCAACGCTCGCGCGTTTCTCGGCAAGGGCTATAGTTTTCGCGAACTTGCCTTTAAGGCGATCAGTCTGAAAATCTATTCGAGGATACTGTCCCATGCCCGGCACCGGTTTCGGGCGCGCGGCAAGGGGGCCGATATCGATCACCGCGCGGTGGTGGATGGCGCCGGATACATCGAGCTCGCTGAGGACGTGTTTGTGCAGCGTGGCGCCTGGCTCGTGGTTCCGCTGTTCGACATGCCTTCGGTTGAAGACCGCGCCTATTTGACCATCGGTCGGGGTACTCGAATTGGGCCGAATTGCCTGATCTCGGCGGCCAACAATGTCGAGATCGGGGAGCACGTGCTCTTCGGGCCGAATGTCTATGTGAGCGATCACGCCCACGCCTATGAAGACATTGAACGGCCGATTTCGCAGCAAGGTATCGTCAGCCGCGGTACAATCAAAATCGAAGCCGGAGCGTGGCTCGGCATCAACGCGGTCATTTATGCCGCGGATGGGCAGTTGACGATCGGCAGGAATTCCGTCGTTGCGGGTAATTCGTTTGTCCGCCGATCCGTTGAGCCCTTTACCGTCGTCAGCGGAAACCCAGCGCGTCCGGTGAGGCGGTATAGCGAGGACAAACGCAAATGGATTTCGGTCGATAAGTGGAATAACCTGTTCGACGGATCAACAACGCGCCCGGCCGGACGTGGTTCTGTCGGAAGCTGATGACAGTGCCGGACGTTGGACCGCCGGCCATAGTTATATTCAAATCGGCGGTGGACGATCCAAAACGCATCGCGAAATCTACGGCGGGAGGAGTGCTGTTCGGGCTCACGCCGAAGAAGTACCAATGCGGTGAAAGAGACATCACCGGCGGGATCGGGAGGGCGGCGATGAGCCGGTGGAACACTTGTCAAGCAGAACCCCGCCTCCGGCCTTCGCGCCACGATCTCCCTGACAATGCCCGGCGGCCAGGGTGTGCAAGGGATTGCCCACTATGGAATTCAACTATCGTCAGCTGCGGCGGCCGGCCTGGGACAGTAGTCATCGCTTGATCCGCGTTCGTAGATATCGGTCGGTCTCGGCCAACCCCGCTGTGGAACCGATCTCATAAAAGCGCTGATGGATCTCGTAACCGGCAAGCTCGCCGTCCGCCAGAAGCCCTCGATAGATATCGGCGAGATCGACACGCTCCCCGGCCGGCCACCGCCGAAGCGCGTCCGCTTTGAACGCACCGAGACCGTAGTCAATGAACGCCATGGCCGGGGTGCGCTGCCGTTTGTCGTAATTGCGGATTTCTTTATCGATAAATTCTACATTGCTGGTATCCCAGCGGCCCTCATTGCGAAAGACCGTCATCAGCGCTTGGCAGCCCGATTGGCGGAAGAAGCGCATGATCCGCGCGTACGAAACATCGAGATAAAGTCGCCGTATTGCACCAGAAACTCGTCGCCAAGCAAAGGCACCGCATTGCGTAGTGCGCCGCCCGTGCCGAGGAGCTCAGGTGGTTCGCGCGAATAGACGACGTGGACCCCGAAAGCCGCGCCGTTGCCGACGAAGGATCGATGCGATCGGCGAGATACCCGACACATAGCACGACCTTGTCGATACCTTCGCGGGCCGCATGGCGAAGCTGATGCGCAACGAACGGTTCGCCAGCCACTTCGAGCATGGCTTTTGGGATTTTCTCGGTCAGGGGCCTCAGGCGTACGGACAGACCGCCGGAAAGGAGCGCGAGCGGAGGCAACTGACCAGTCTCTGTCATTGCACGACGACGCGGGTCCCTTCGAAATCAAAGCTGAAGCGCACTTCCTCCAAGCCGAGAGCCAGCATGGCATGGCGGAGCCGGGTATGATCTTCCGTATAGAACATCAGGAAGCCACCGCCGCCGGCGCCGATGAGCTTGCCCCCCAGCGCTCCATTCTGCATCGCGCTTTCGTACCAGGAATTGATGTGGTCGCTGGTCATCCGCCCTGATCGGCGCTTCTTGCGCTGCCAATGCTCGTGCATTAATCGCGCAAATTCGCGGAGATCACTCCGTTCTAGCGCGGTTTGGCTTTTCAAGCCGATCTCCTTGACCTCGTCAAGGTTTCGAATCATATCGCGATCGTCATTCAACGTTCTTCGCTGCTGCTCCTCAAGGATCGATGACGCGCTACGCGAGTAACCGGTGAAGAATAACAACAGATTGTCTTCGAGATTATACAGAGTCTCCTCGGACAGTCGCAGCGGCGAAACGTCGACGCTGTCGTCCTTTCTAAAGCGAAAGCAGGTAACGCCGCCGATGGCAGCGATGTACTGGTCTTGCTTGCCGATCGGCTCGCCGAGCTTGTTGATCTCGATGTCGCAGGCCTGCTCGGCGAGCTCGGCTGGACTGATAAAGACTTTGCGGTAAGTATGAAGGGCCTTCAGTAGCGCTGTCGTGAAACTGCCGGACGAGCCTAGTCCGGTGCCGGCCGGAATATCGGCCATACTGGCGACCTCGAGATAAGGGCCCGCGAGCTTCACCGTTGAAAACGCCTCGCGCACGATCGGATGCTCGAGCTGGGCGGCCAATTTGACGCGTTCAAGCTTGGAGTATTTGACGATCAGATCATCCACGAACGTCTCATGAACCGTGATGTAAACGTATTTGTTGATCGCAGCTGCAATCAGGAAGCCCTCACGCTCGCGATAATAGGAAGGCAGATCGGTGCCGCCACCGCCCAGCGTAATCCGCAATGGACTGCGGGTAATGATCATGCTTCACCGTCCATAGATCCGATCAATAATACGAAGGCTGGCTACCGCATCGTCGATTGTTGCGTTCGGTTGGGCTTGATCGGCGGCGGCCACTGTAAAGGACTCGAACTCCAGTTCCCAAGAGCGATCGGGAAAGGGAAACTCCCAGATTGTTGTCTCGGGTGGACCCATGCCGGGTAGCATCCGGTGAAACGTCAGCCGCTCGACACCATAGCTGCCGCCGAGCCCCTCTACCGTTAATTTGCCGTCCCGGCCGGTGACCTCGAAATTGAATGTGTTCTTCCATTCGGTCCAGCTGGCATGGAGCCAAGCCGTCTGTCCGGCTTCGTTGCGCAAGGCAAGGAAGCAATTGTCGTCGACATGGGCGCGCCAAAAATAGGTTGGCGCTATTCCGTATTCGAGCCTGAGTTCGCCGAGAAACCAGCGTGACAGGTCGATCAGGTGCGAGCCTTGATCGATCAACTCGCCGCCTCCGGAAATCTTGGGGTCGCACCGCCATTCCCTTTCGTATCCCGGCCGGCCCCCATGACCGTAGTGGGCGCGCACGTAATAGAGTGGACCGATTTCACCGGTCGTCGCCATGTGGTGGGCTTTTGCGATTGCCGGGTGGAAGCGGTGATTGAACCCGACCCTCGCAACGCGCCGATGATTTCGCGCGGCGTCCGCGACCGGCGCTACTTCAGCAGCGCAGCGGCCGGCGGGTTTCTCGACCAATACGTGCTTGCCGTTTTCGATCGCCGCCTGCGCAATCTCGGCTTGAGTGTCATGCGCTGTGGCCACCAGCACCGCTTCGACATCGGCTTCAACCGCCTCCTGCCATCGGATCGTCGCGACGGCACCCGCCTTGGCGGCCAAGCCTTCCGCACGCTCACGAATCATGTCCGCGCAGATTACTATCTGATGCCCATGAGCCGCCGCAAGACGCTTACCGCCGATCAGGCCACAGCCGATAATAGCAAGACGCATTATTTATCCCCCCAAGAGAACCCACGGTCCTTGGGCACAATGCGCCGCAGCGTATAGACATCGGTGCCATCGAGATCGGCTCTGCGATTTTGCAGCTCCTGCCATGGATCCCAGGTGGCGGACAACAGCTTGCCGGTGATGCCGTCGCTCTTCTTGGAGCCAAGGTAGACGCACAGCTGCGCCGGCACATCGAGCGGCGTGCCACCGGACTGTTAAATCTTTTCCATCCGATCATAGAAGTCGTGACCGATGGTATCAGGGCCGGCGGCGAGCAGTTGATCGGTGAGCCGCGTTGCCAATGCCCCCGGCGCCACGGCGTTCACATCGATCCCGAACCCGCGCACCTCCAGCGCCAGGGTCTCGGCAAAACGCACGAGAGCGGCCTTCGAAGCCGCGTACGCACTGACCCGCGGCAGCGGGTTGGTCGCGCCGCCGCCTGACAGGCAAATGATCTTGCCGTAATGTTGGCGCTTAAAATGGGGAAGGAGAGCGCGGCATCCGTAAACCGCGCCCAAGAGATTGATCCTGATCGCGTCAACCCATTCGTCCCATGCGATCGCTTCGATCGGTCCGAATGGACCGTATACGCCCGCATTGTTGACCAAGATGTCAATGCGTTCGAACTGCTCAAGTCCATGCGCAACAAGCGAGTCCACTTGCGCGGGATCGCCAACGTCGGTCTTCTGAACGAGCACGCGCTGTTTGGCCATAGGGAGCAACGCCATGAGCCGGTCCTGCACAGCCCTGAGCGAAGTCTCGTCGCGAGCACATAAGAGGACCGAAGCGCCTTCAGCGACATAATGCTCTGCGATGCTTGCGCCGAGTCCCTGGCCGGCGCCAGTGATGATGGCGTTTCTTCCGTGAAGCTTCATACCGGACGACCGATCTGCAGGTAAGTGATCCGTGGGTCGCAGGCGAAATTCGCTGCCAAATATCCGCCCGGATCGATGACGACGGCTCGGCGCATTTCGCCGGCTACGGTTTCGGCGGCGAGCTCTTTAAGCTGAGGCCATTCCGTGGCAATGACGACGGCGTCAGCTAGTTTTATGGCTCTCGCGGCGCTATCGAGCAGCGTGACGGCAGCAGCGATATCGTCCGGTAGAGCTACGACCTTCGGGTCATAAGCACGCACGCGCGCGCCGCCATCGACAAGCGAACGACACAGTTCGATCGCCACGGAGCGTCGCAAGGAATCGGTCCCAGCCTTGTAGGCGAGGCCTAGCACCGCGATCGTCCGATCAGCAATTCCGTTAAGCCGTTCGTGCAATCGATTGATCGCCCAATGCCGGTGCTCGTTGTTGCTTGGCACCACCGCGTCGATCAATGGCATCGCGACGCCGCGATGTCGCCCAAGCGCGCTCAGGAATTGAATGTCTCGGGCAAGCGTGCCGCCCGCGAATGCCGCGCCGGCCCGGACGTAGGCTTTTGGTCCGATGCGGGGCTCTGATCGCAGCGCGGCCTCGACTTCCGATGCGTCGGCGCCGACGCGCTCGCATAACGCTGCTATTTCATTGGTCAGGGCTATGGATGTGGCGAGAAACGCGTTCAACGCGTGTTTTGCCATTTCCGCCGACTCCGTAGACGTCCAAATGACACGATTGCAGAAGTTTTCAACCACAGGGGCAATGATGTCGCGACCGCGTTCGGCGCGCGTGCCGACGACGATGCGCTCGGGCTCCCGGAATGCTTTCAATGCCTGCCCGAGACGCAAGTTCTCAGGTGAGTAAGCGAAGGAAATGCGATGCTCCAAGCCAAATTCAACAAAACGGCGCTCGATCCTTGCGGTCGTACCGACCGGGAACTGCGACGAGATCATCACGACTGCCCGATCGCGAAGATGGGGAAAAAGCGCCTCGATATACCGCACCACCGTCCCGGTGTCGGCGCGGTCCTCGTCATCGACCGGCGTATCGAAGGTGACCCAGACGAGGTCGGCGCCGCCGACCGCATCGGAAATTCCGCTTGTGAACCTCAGTCGACTGCTGTCGATCACGTCGCGCAAAAGCTCGTCAAGACCCGGCTCGAATAGCGGCGCTTTTCCATTTGCTAGGGCTGCGACTACGGCTTCGTCAGGATCAAGTCCAATGACGTCGAAACCCGCTCCAGCGAGGCACGCCGCCGTTACAGAACCCAGATGCCACAGGCCGTAAACGCAAATCCTCATTGCCGCTTTTCGTAGACCCATTGGTTCGCACGCAGCCATTCGACGGTGCGGATTACGCCATCCCGAATGGAAACCTCGGGCAACCACCCGAGCGCCCTTATGCGCTTGATATCAAGGTAGATAAAAGGACTGTCACCCACCCAGCCCCGCTCGCCGCCGGTATGCGTCACCACCGGATCGACGCCAAGATGCCGACAGATCGTGGCACCAAATCGTCAATTTCGATAAAGCCGTCGACGCCCAGATTTAAGATGTTGATTTTAGCATTCGCGCGCTCGGTCGCGAGTAACATGCCGTCGATGCAATCGCGGACGTACATGTATGATTTGCGTTGCTTGCCGTTGCCAAGAACGTGCAGATGGTCCGGATGCTGCATCAGGCTGCGATAGAAATCAAAGATATGACCGTGCGTATAACGTTCGCCGAGCACCGAGACAAAGCGGAAAATCCAGCCCTGAAAGCCGAAGCCTTCGCAATAAGCGCTGATGAGACCCTCGCAGGCGAGTTTCGATGCCCCGTAGAGCGACGTTTGAATTGGAAACGGCGCGTCTTCCGGGGTCGGATGAACATCAGGCTCACCGTAGATTGATCCAGTCGATGCAAATACGATGCGGGAAACACCGCTGCCGCGCATCGCCTCCAACACGTTGAAAGTCGCCATCGTATTTTGTTCGAGATCCCGGCGCGGATGCTCGACGCCGAAGCGCACGTCGGCATTCGCCGCCATATGATAGACAATGTCGCATCCCTCGACCGCGGTCCGAACTGCCTCGCCGTCGAGCAAATCACCTTCGAAGAATGTAAAATGGGGATGACTTAGGGCATCGGTCAGAAATTCGCGAAATCCGGTCGAGAGATTATCGATGCCGACAACATCCCAACCACGCGCCAACAGGCGATCGACGAGATTACTGCCAATAAAACCCGCCGCTCCGGTCACCAGACCGCGCCCCACCCTCTGCGCCATAGAACGCCTTTGCTGCTTGATTGATACCGCGTTCGATCTGTGCAGGTCCGCTCGCAGCGTCCGCCTGCCTAGCCGATCGTCTGCTCCGGCTGAAGTGCCCGAACATTGATCGAGCGGCCGACTATATATTGCGGCCGCTCCTTCACCTCATCGTAAATTCGTCCGATGTACTCTCCGACAATACCGATCGACACCAGCTGCACTCCGCCCATGAACAAAACCAACAGAATGATCGTAACTATGCCGAATTCAAACGGTTGGTTCAGTACCAATTTTGCGATTAGAATATATATGGCGAGCAGGAAGGCGCCGAGGCAGATCACCAGACCAGACGCCAACGTGGCCTTCAGCAGGAAATTAGAAAATCCGACAAGCCCATTGAGACCGATTTTCAGCGAGCCCAGATAACGATTGTAGTTGCCGGCCCCGTGCACGCGCCGATCACGGTCATACTCCACGAACGTCTGGCGGAAACCGACGAAGGCCACGAGCCCGCGCAAAAAACCATGCCCCTCCTTCAAACCCCGGAGCTGTTCGACAACGCGCCAATTCATGATGCGGAAGTCGCCGGTGTCGCGTGGAATCTCGACGTCGGAGACGGCATTGATCACCTTGTACCCGAGATAAGACACGAGTGTCTTCACCATGGTCTCGCCTTGGCGGGAACGCCGCTTGGCATAGACGACGTCGTATCCTTCCTGCAACTTGGCATAGAGCGATGGAATGACCTCGGGTGGATCCTGCAGATCGACGTCGATGACCAAGCAGGCTTCACCCGAGGCATGGCGAATGCCGGCAATGACCGCGCTCGGCTGGCCAAAGCGGCGACTGAATACCAGCACACCGATCTTCGGATTGCGGGCTATCTGTTCGAGGACCACCTGCTCGGTGCGGTCAGGTGACGGATCGAGGCAAAACAAAATCTCGTAAGTGCCGATGCTTTCGAGAATGGGTTCAATTCTCTTCAGAAAGGGCGCGATATTGCCCTCTTCCTTGTAGGCTGGAACAACGACAGTAATTTTCGGTCGCTCCGCGGTAACGGCGCCCTGCATGCCTTGGGTTTGCAGATTCATGGCTTTGGACCTGTCCCTGCGGTCGCCGTTTGCACGAACAAAATTCAGGACTTCCCGCCCGCCAGTCGCTTCGACGCCGCCATCGCGGTCGCCGTTACCGCATCGAGCCGGCGCGGACTGATGGCGAACTGACCAACTCCGCCAGGTGATAGTCCCCTGCGCTGGCGTCGTTGTAAAACATCGTTACCGTCTCGAGCGAATATGCGGACAGATCCTTACCGACGAGCGATAGCTTCTTGAGGATGTCGGGCGTTACCGTGATGATATGACAGCCGATCTCGTCTGCCTGATAGATGTTAAGCAGCTCCCTCGGACTTGCCCAGATTAGTTCCGACTTCGGACGCATCTACTTCATGATCGTCAGCAACTCGCGCATGATCGGCAGGGGATCGACACCGGTATCAGCGATGCGCCCGGCGAAGACGGAGATCACCGCGGGCGTAGCCAGTGACAGACTGTCGGTTATTGCCTCGACCTGGTCGAGCGTGAACACGGCGGTCACATTGACCCGCACGCCGGTCGCCGCCAGGCGCTTGACCAGCGGGGCTGACAATTCGCCCTTGGTATTGGTAATCGGGATTTTCCCATCAACATTCGAGCCCCACGATGCGATCAGCTTGGCCTGCCACTCCATTTCACAAATTCGTCGGCGAAGACCTCGAAGGAAATCGGCCGATCCGGGGAACCGCGGCGAGAACCTCGTGGGCAAAGCGCTCGTAGTTCTCGACGCCCGCATTGCGCATGAGCGTCGGATTGGTAGTAAAGCCCTTGACGAGCGGGTTCGCATAAAGCGCCTTGATGGCTTTCAGATCGGCGCCGTCGGCGAAGATCTTGACCTTCAGCAAACTCGGCTTCGCAGGTTGCATCGTTATCGGCCCCCCAACTTCGTGTCTCCGGTTTGAAAAATCAGCGCATCCCCACTTACGCTAGACCCTACCGGCCAAGATGGCGTCGCTCGCTTCTTTCAATGAGCATACTACCAAGGCTGGCGGAAGCCGCAAAGCCTCGCGATAGTGTCGTTCGATGAATATCGGCGTGCATCCGGCGGCATGGCCGGGGATCGACGTCCCGCCAGCGATCGCCCACGACATAGCTGCGCGCCAGATCGATCAACCACCCGTGATGCTGCCTGCAGGATCATGCCGGGTTTTGGCTTTCGGCAGGCGCAATTGTCGGCATCGGTGTGAAAACAGGCTTCGATGTCGTCGACCGGAAGCCTTTGGCGCAGGACATCGTGCATGCCTTTGACAACATCCCGCCGCTGCTTGCCGGTGGCAACGTCGGGCTGGTTGGTGACCACAATCAGCACGAAACCGGCCTCGCGCAGGGAGGTCGGGGCCTCGGGAACATCCGGTAAAATTACTAGCTCATCAAGCGTATCCGGCGGATAAGGACGTCCATTTCGGACGTTGGCGCGCACCAGAACGCCGTCGCGATCAAGGAATACCGCGCGGCGCGGTGCCCGGTCCGGTCCGAAGTTCAGGGTCTGCTCAATCCTTCCCACTTGTTGGCCTGCATTTGCAAGGACGGGTGACACACAATCGCGTGCCAGATCACTGCCTGGAATGCCTCGGTGTGAGGTGTGATGAAGCCCGCATGTACGGTCGGGACGACGACTACCGCATCACCCACCTTCTTGGTGTAGCCACCGTCGCGGCCGACCACGCCATAAATCTTAACGCGGCGCGATTTAGGGCCTCATCGAGCGCGCGTACGATATTAGTACTGACGTTCTTCTCCGCGTTAGCCGCCGCCCACGGAAAACACCAGGATCGCGTCCTTTCAGTTGGCTTTGCTGGTGCGCAGCCAGGCGGCGGAACCGGTATCCCAGCCTTCATCGTTGGTGCGCGCTGTGAGTTCTGCAACATTGTCGACCGGCGAATAAGCCTCGATGCCGCACAGTTTGCGGAAATC
>CAWJOX010000015.1:0-661169 GCA_963844545.1 uncultured Alphaproteobacteria bacterium
CCGCCGAAGCGGGTCGGATATCCCCTGACGATGCCGCCCAGCCAATCGTTGACTTCCCTTGACACACGGATGGCCGTGTCGCGGTCAAGCATCTGGACACCGGGTTGGATGTGCGAGAGCACCTGCAAATCGATGCCGGCAGCATCCATGCGGCGAATTCGCTCCGGGCCGACGTCAAAAAGTCGTCCCTTGAGAACATCCAGCGACTTCAGATACGACGCCGGATACAATTCCCGGAGCGCAGGATGTAAAAACGCTTCTTCAAGGGCGATGATGCGCATGGTGATCTTTCTGCTTCAGACGTGCAACGTCGCCTTTCGGCACGAAGCTTCGAGTATCTGGCGCCGATTGCCGATAGCAACCGGCGGCGACGCTCGCGGTTGCAAAAAAACACGCCCAATTTTCTGGCCCGGGAAATGCATGTTGTGGAGATAATTGCGGTCGCCATGCATGTCGATGGCGCATCCGTTATCCTGACAGCGTAATGCCAATTCTCAGGATCAAACACGTCACGACATATCACTATACGCGCGCGGTCGCATTTGGCGAGCACCGCATGATGTTACGTCCGCGCGACGACCACGACCAAAAGGTTATTGAATCGGAGCTCGAAATTACGCCCAGTCCGAAGCAACTTGCCTGGACGCGGGACGCTTTTGGCAATCACGTAGCGATCGCCGATTTCGCTGACCGGGCCCGCGAGCTTCGCTTTGCCACCAGTATCCGTCTCGAACATACGCCGGGCGACTTTCGCTCAGCCGATATAAATAATTTTGCCCGCACCTATCCGTTTGCTTACGCGTCGGAAGATTGGCCCGAGCTTGAGCGTTTCCTCCAGCCGCTGTCTCCGCATCCGGCGGTCGTTCTCTGGAGTTCCGCGTTCTTCCATAAGGATGGCTCAGCAGACACTCACGAGCTGCTCGGCGACGTGACGCGGACCATCAGGCGGACCTTCAAGCACGTCACGCGGCACGAAAAGGGAACCCAGGCTCCGGCCTGGACACTCAAAGTCGGGAGCGGCAGTTGTCGTGACCTGGCCGTGCTCATGATAGCGGCGCTCCGCGCGCGCGGAATTGCCGCCCGGTTTGTGTCCGGATATCTGCATTTGGCCGATGACGACGACGATAGCGCTACCGGCGGCAACACCCACGCCTGGGTTCAGGTCTACGTTCCCGGTCCAGGGTGGATCGATTTCGATCCGTCGGGAGGCAGCGTGGGAAATAAAAATCTCATCCGCGTCGCGGTCGCACAGGACCCGCGCGAGGTAATCCCTCTGCAAGGCACCTGGTTCGGGACAGCCGCGGATCATCTGGCCATGAAAGTCGCGGTGAAGGTCACTGCGGCGGCCGCCGGCGCCTTGGATTGCGGGGACATGACGAATAAGCGCGCTGAAGATGGGACGAAGAAGTTTTCCTTCGCCGCCGCTACGGGACGCTCGAGCGGGTAGTGGCCGTTGGACGAAACTAGCGAGACCAAAAGTGATGCCGGTTCGTTGGAGGCTTTATTCCCGCGCCACTTCATCGGCCCAGACGCGAAATCCCGACAGAGTTCCCGGGCCAAAAGTGTGGGTTAGAGGCACGTCCGCGGCATCACGGCCCCGAGCGATGAGGACGCGTCCGATCCGCGGGACGTTGTTGCGGGGGTCGAAGGTGTGCCAACGGCCGCCGAGATAGACTTCGATCCACGCTGCGAAATCATTTGGCGGATAGGGCGGTGCAAGACCGACATCGGTAAGGTAACCGGTGCAATAGCGTGCTGGGATGTTTAAGCAGCGACAAAAAGTGATGGCAAGGTGAGCGTAGTCACGGCACACCCCGTTGCGCTCACCGTACGCTTCAAATGCTGTTCGGGTAGCACGGGAATGTTCGTAACCGAATGTGATGTGATTATGCACGAAGTCGCAGATAGCCTGCACTCGCGGCCAACCAAGCGGCGTATGTCCGAAAAGTCGCCAAGCGTCGTCGGATAGACGATCGGTCTCACAGTACCGACTGCCAAGCAAAAACAGTACAACCTCCGCCGGCAAGTCCTGTACCTGGTGCTGAAGAGCATTCAGGTTGGGTGAATCCGGCATGCCCGAATCACGAACAACGGCGTCCGTGCCGAGGCTGAATTGCCCGCCAGGTGCAACGAGGCGACTGCACCAATTTCCCAAGCTGTCGCGATACCCCTCAATCGGAACCGAAGGGCTCGTTATCAGATAATCCGGACGTTCCAGTTCGGAGGCGCGCGAGAAGTGCACGTTCAATGTCACAATCATTGGCGTTGTCTGCGGAAATTCGAAGCGGAGCTCGCAACCGATATGGATACGCATGAGGTCTCCGATTCCGAAAAAGCATTACTTCACGCGTTATGAGTTTGTCGCCGGGCCGGCAAGTCGAGGCACCCTGGCGCCTCCCGCTTAACTTCTTTGGTACAGACCTCTTTGCAGGAAGGACAAACGAAGGTGAATTGTTCCAAACGCGCTGCCAGTCTGGGAATCGTCCGGAGGTGCTGCATGGTGTCGCCGCAAGAGGGACATATCAGGACCAGCGTGCTGTCAGGTACCAGCAGCGGACCTTCGATAGCGGGGGTTGAGAGCTCGTATTGGGCCATGTGCAACTCCACTGAAACAGGCGGGAGCGCTACGAACTCTCAGCCACCAACGCCTGAATCGGAATCGCTATCGGTGATGCAAAATACGTAATACTGATCAGGACAGTTTGCGAGGTCAAATCTTGGATTGAAGGCTCGGAATTCGGACAGCACCGCCTTAATGCAGGTCAACTGCTACCGTCCTAATCACACGCACCCATGGCATCAAGATGTTGCCACGGCGAAGGAAGCGGTTTCAGGGTAACTGCGGTACATGCAAATAGGGCCTTACGGCGACATCCATTGCGTATGTTCGCCGATCGGACGACTGCGATGATGTCTGAAATTGGCCCATCGCGTATCTTGGTGCGACGCAGCGATATGTCTGGAGTTGAGAGTAAAGCGGAAGTAGTCGGCGTGTGTTGAGGTCAACGTTCGTGACCGTCCGCACGGGTTCAAACAAGCGGCTAGTTCGGCGCTCACTTTTTCCACCTCGCCCAATCGCTCCCCTTTCCTCGCTGCTTGGGGTCGAACTTCTCGCCGCCGAACTGGCGCATAAACTTCTCGGCATGTTCGGCGTCGGCGAAGCAGTAGACGTTCCACCATTGGTCATCGCTGAAGACCGAGTGACCGCGCTTGCAGAGGGACAAGTTTTGGCAGAACACGTGAATGATGTGGTAGCCGCCATTGAACGACACCGCGGCAGGCAGCGCGACTTGGTGCGGCCACCCGCGATCTACGCAGGCCGGGGAAAGCTCGCCTTTGCGGTACACCATGCCGAAGGTGAGAACGAGTACGGAACGGCGTCAATATTCGCGAGGTATGGCGGGTGCGCATCTGGCACACCTACCAGCTATTGCTACGGTCACCGAGACCGCCGGCTAAAGTCACGCGCATGTTCTGCCGTCGTTCTTAAGAACGAATCGCGAGGCGTAGCTATTGGCGACCGATCACGCGTTAAGAGGAAGTGAAGTCCTGCTCCCGACATCGCGTTAGGAATAGCCGTTGCCCCGCCTGAATTGGTCGCCTGCACATGACTGCAGCCGCTTCTCATCCCGGATGTCATGACGCTAAGGACGCTCGCCGACGTGCGGGAGCTCATGCGAGATTTGCAGGCTGATCGCCGCGCTCGGCCGACCGGGCGCCAAGTCGCAGCCGATATTGAAACGGCGGCGGTATCGAAGGAGCGGCAATCGATCATTATCCGGCGCGTCACGCCACGCGGATTACATTCGATTTAACTCCCGCGGACTGATTGGCGCGCATGACACGGTTTCGCCCCCCGGACTTGGCAAGGTAAAGCGCCCTATCGGCTTCTTCAAGGAGTGAGAGGAGCGTTTCCTCTGCCTTCAAACTCATCGATAACCCGCAGCACACCGTCGCCTCCACCCGATGACCGGAGACGAAATGGCAGCTCGCGGCAAAAGAAAGACAAATTCGTTCCGCGCGAACTTGTGCCGCCTCAATGCTCGACCCCGGCAAAGCCGCGGCGAATTCCTCGCCGCCCATCCGACCAAACACATCGCTCGGCCGAAGTGCGGCCGCACTGATCTCGCAGAACGTTCGAATGACCGTATCACCGGCACCATGGCCGTGGCTGTCATTGATCGCTTTGAACCTGTCGAGGTCGAACATCATGACCGAGACCGGCGAACCGTTGCGTCGGCACCGTTCCATGACGCGCTCGGCGCGCTCCATGAAGCCACCGCGGTTGAGGATACCCGTGAGCGGATCGATCCGCGCTGCCGTCATGCCGACAGCTTCGTTGCGCTCTTTTACTAACGCGAGAATGAACACGGAGGTGCCGAGCGCAAAGATAATGCTTTCAAAATAGATAAAGCCGAACAAGCTTGTGATCGACGGCACAACGTCTTGGGCGGTTGACCCGCTGATGGTGCTATACGTGCCGATCAATAAGGCCGCAGCGTGCAAGTCCGATAAGCCGATAAGCGGCCAACGCGCGGCCAGGGGCTCCTTGCGAGACCATAAGGTCGTCGCGGTCACGACGGAATATGCAGCGCCTGCAACGAGGGACAGCGACCCGGCGATGCTCGTTAGGCCAGGAACAACACCCGCGAGACCCACAACAACCGCTCCAAGGACCACAAAGACGAGCGGTGCAGGCTTCGAATCGATGATCCGCGCGGCCTTCCATATCACACCGGCTTGGAGTGGCAGCAGTATGCCACCTAGAGCCAACCAGGCTTGCTGATGCAAAGTGAACCCTAGCATCAGCGAGAGAATGCCTGCGGCTGCAATGACGTTAGCGAACCCCCAAAACGCTAAGGCGAATATCATACGGTTTTGCAGCCACGCAAAAAGCAAAAAGGCGCCGGCACATGCTAAAGCGAAGCTCTGCATTACCATCAGCGTCGGTAGATCGAGATTTATAGTCGGGTTTACCCCTGCCGCACTTGCCGCACGGCAACGCGGGCCGGGGGGATCTAGCCCCCCTCAATTTGCCTTATACGGAGTCGGTGTGAATGCTCGGTGCCCGGATAGCGACAATTGTAATCGCTGTGACCCTGATGGCGCCATGGCCCCGGTCCGCTGCTATCAGGTGCGCTCCTCTCGCTGACTTAATTGAAGTTATTTCTAATTTTACTCACGGTTCAGTTACTCGCTCACAAAGTGTGCGATTCAGCACAGGCTCCTGCTCGCGGCTCGTATCAGATGCATTGACCGAAGCGATTTCGGTGAGGCTTGGTGGCTGAGAGTCCGGTAGCTGCTTCAGCCTAAAAACCGGCGGAGTTGCAAATGACCTTTTCCGAATGCACGCTTGAAAACACGCCGATCAACGAGAGGCCGGAGTGCCCGCCCGCGTTAACTCAATTGCTCACCCACTCGCGCGCGCGAGGCGCTGATGATGGCGGGCGCCGGCGGCGCGATGCGAGCTACGGGGTGGCGCGCGACAGCCATCCGGTTTCAACAATTCGGTGAGGGGGGCTCTGATGGCATCGCTCGCTGAGCGGACGGCGAGCCCGTGGACAGCGACGAGCATGCGAGATCGACCTGCGGGGTGCTCGACCTGCGCCAGCAGCTTGTGCGGCGCTGTGTGTGGCAATGGACGGTGGCTGGCAGCCGACGTCGATGGTTTGTTGGTGCCGATCGGTCGGCGAGGATTTCGGCGCCGCGCCGGCGATGATGGTCGTAAGGCGCCGCGGCGCGACCAACACGACACTCGCCGCCACCCAGCGACATCCGTGTCGTTCTGGGATGGTGACCGCTGACTGCGCTCGGTCTCGCTCGCGCCCCGAAACGGTGGTGGCGTCTGGCGGCACTGAAGGATCAGCGAGAAAATTCCCGCGTTACCATATCTCTCACCCACTCGCGCGCGCGAGGCGCTGATGATGGCGGGCGCCGGCGGCGCGATGCGAGCTACGGGGTGGCGCGCGACAGCCATCCGGTTTCAACAATTCGGTGAGGGGGGCTCTGATGGCATCGCTCGCTGAGCGGACGGCGAGCCCGTGGACAGCGACGAGCATGCGAGATCGACCTGCGGGGTGCTCGACCTGCGCCAGCAGCTTGTGCGGCGCTGTGTGTGGCAATGGACGGTGGCTGGCGGCCGACGTCGATGGTTTGTTGGTGCCGATCGGATCGCGCGAGGATTCGGCGCCGCGCCGGCGATGATGGTCGTAAGGCGCCGCGGCGCGACCAACACGACACTCGCCGCCACCCAGCGACATCCGTGTCGTTCTGGGATGGTGACCGCTGACTGCGCTCGGTCTCGCTCGCGCCCCGAAACGGTGGTGGCGTCTGGCGGCACTGAAGGATCAGCGAGAAAATTCCCGCGTTAACTCATATCTCTCACCCACTCGCGCGCGCGAGGCGCTGATGATGGCGGGCGCCGGCGGCGCGATGCGAGCTACGGGGTGGCGCGCGACAGCCATCCGGTTTCAACAATTCGGTGAGGGGGGCTCTGATGGCATCGCTCGCTGAGCGGACGGCGAGCCCGTGGACAGCGACGAGCATGCGAGATCGACCTGCGGGGTGCTCGACCTGCGCCAGCAGCTTGTGCGGCGCTGTGTGTGGCAATGGACGGTGGCTGGCGGCCGACGTCGATGGTTTGTTGGTGCCGATCGAGCGGCGAGGATTCGGCGCCGCGCCGGCGATGATGGTCGTAAGGCGCCGCGGCGCGACCAACACGACACTCGCCGCCACCCAGCGACATCCGTGTCGTTCTGGGATGGTGACCGCTGACTGCGCTCGGTCTCGCTCGCGCCCCGAAACGGTGGTGGCGTCTGGCGGCACTGAAGGATCAGCAGAAAATTCCCGCGTTAACTCATATCTGCTCACCCACTCGCGCGCGCGAGGCGCTGATGATGGCGGGCGCCGGCGGCGCGATGCGAGCTACGGGGTGGCGCGCGACAGCCATCCGGTTTCAACAATTCGGTGAGGGGGGCTCTGATGGCATCGCTCGCTGAGCGGACGGCGAGCCCGTGGACAGCGACGAGCATGCGAGATCGACCTGCGGGGTGCTCGACCTGCGCCAGCAGCTTGTGCGGCGCTGTGTGTGGCAATGGATGGTGGCTGGCGGCCGACGTCGATGGTTTGTTGGTGCCGATCGAGCGGCGAGGATTGGCGGCGCCGCGCCGGCGATGATGGTCGTAACGCGCCGCGGCGCGACCAACACGACACTCGCCGCCACCCAGCGACATCCGTGTCGTTCTGGGATGGTGACCGCTGACTGCGCTCGGTCTCGCTCGCGCCCCGAAACGGTGGTGGCGTCTGGCGGCACTGAAGGATCAGCAGAAAATTCCCGCGTTAACCATATTCTCACCCACTCGCGCGCGCGAGGCGCTGATGATGGCGGGCGCCGGCGGCGCGATGCGAGCTACGGGGTGGCGCGCGACAGCCATCCGGTTTCAACAATTCGGTGAGGGGGGCTCTGATGGCATCGCTCGCTGAGCGGACGGCGAGCCCGTGGACAGCGACGAGCATGCGAGATCGACCTGCGGGGTGCTCGACCTGCGCCAGCAGCTTGTGCGGCGCTGTGTGTGGCAATGGATGGTGGCTGGCGGCCGACGTCGATGGTTTGTTGGTGCCGATCGGCGGCGAGGATTCGGCGCCGCGCCGGCGATGATGGTCGTAACGCGCCGCGGCGCGACCAACACGACACTCGCCGCCACCCAGCGACATCCGTGTCGTTCTGGGATGGTGACCGCTGACTGCGCTCGGTCTCGCTCGCGCCCCGAAACGGTGGTGGCGTCTGGCGGCACTGAAGGATCAGCAGAAAATTCCCGCGTTAACCATATCTGCTCACCCACTCGCGCGCGCGAGGCGCTGATGATGGCGGGCGCCGGCGGCGCGATGCGAGCTACGGGGTGGCGCGCGACAGCCATCCGGTTTCAACAATTCGGTGAGGGGGGCTCTGATGGCATCGCTCGCTGAGCGGACGGCGAGCCCGTGGACAGCGACGAGCATGCGAGATCGACCTGCGGGGTGCTCGACCTGCGCCAGCAGCTTGTGCGGCGCTGTGTGTGGCAATGGATGGTGGCTGGCGGCCGACGTCGATGGTTTGTTGGTGCCGATCGGCGGCGAGGATTGGCGGCGCCGCGCCGGCGATGATGGTCGTAACGCGCCGCGGCGCGACCAACACGACACTCGCCGCCACCCAGCGACATCCGTGTCGTTCTGGGATGGTGACCGCTGACTGCGCTCGGTCTCGCTCGCGCCCCGAAACGGTGGTGGCGTCTGGCGGCACTGAAGGATCAGCAGAAAATTCCCGCGTTAACTCAATTGCTCACCCACTCGCGCGCGCGAGGCGCTGATGATGGCGGGCGCCGGCGGCGCGATGCGAGCTACGGGGTGGCGCGCGACAGCCATCCGGTTTCAACAATTCGGTGAGGGGGGCTCTGATGGCATCGCTCGCTGAGCGGACGGCGAGCCCGTGGACAGCGACGAGCATGCGAGATCGACCTGCGGGGTGCTCGACCTGCGCCAGCAGCTTGTGCGGCGCTGTGTGTGGCAATGGATGGTGGCTGGCGGCCGACGTCGATGGTTTGTTGGTGCCGATCGGCGGCGAGGATTGCGGCGCCGCGCCGGCGATGATGGTCGTAACGCGCCGCGGCGCGACCAACACGACACTCGCCGCCACCCAGCGACATCCGTGTCGTTCTGGGATGGTGACCGCTGACTGCGCTCGGTCTCGCTCGCGCCCCGAAACGGTGGTGGCGTCTGGCGGCACTGAAGGATCAGCAGAAAATTCCCGCGTTAACTCAATTGCTCACCCACTCGCGCGCGCGAGGCGCTGATGATGGCGGGCGCCGGCGGCGCGATGCGAGCTACGGGGTGGCGCGCGACAGCCATCCGGTTTCAACAATTCGGTGAGGGGGGCTCTGATGGCATCGCTCGCTGAGCGGACGGCGAGCCCGTGGACAGCGACGAGCATGCGAGATCGACCTGCGGGGTGCTCGACCTGCGCCAGCAGCTTGTGCGGCGCTGTGTGTGGCAATGGATGGTGGCTGGCGGCCGACGTCGATGGTTTGTTGGTGCCGATCGGCGGCGAGGATTGGCGGCGCCGCGCCGGCGATGATGGTCGTAACGCGCCGCGGCGCGACCAACACGACACTCGCCGCCACCCAGCGACATCCGTGTCGTTCTGGGATGGTGACCGCTGACTGCGCTCGGTCTCGCTCGCGCCCCGAAACGGTGGTGGCGTCTGGCGGCACTGAAGGATCAGCAGAAAATTCCCGCGTTAACCATATTGCTCACCCACTCGCGCGCGCGAGGCGCTGATGATGGCGGGCGCCGGCGGCGCGATGCGAGCTACGGGGTGGCGCGCGACAGCCATCCGGTTTCAACAATTCGGTGAGGGGGGCTCTGATGGCATCGCTCGCTGAGCGGACGGCGAGCCCGTGGACAGCGACGAGCATGCGAGATCGACCTGCGGGGTGCTCGACCTGCGCCAGCAGCTTGTGCGGCGCTGTGTGTGGCAATGGATGGTGGCTGGCGGCCGACGTCGATGGTTTGTTGGTGCCGATCGGCGGCGAGGATTGCGGCGCCGCGCCGGCGATGATGGTCGTAACGCGCCGCGGCGCGACCAACACGACACTCGCCGCCACCCAGCGACATCCGTGTCGTTCTGGGATGGTGACCGCTGACTGCGCTCGGTCTCGCTCGCGCCCCGAAACGGTGGTGGCGTCTGGCGGCACTGAAGGATCAGCAGAAAATTCCCGCGTTAACCATATCTGCTCACCCACTCGCGCGCGCGAGGCGCTGATGATGGCGGGCGCCGGCGGCGCGATGCGAGCTACGGGGTGGCGCGCGACAGCCATAGGAGGAAACAAGGCGATTGGCTAACCCAACCGCCTTACCAGGCTTTTGCACAAAGAGTCTCATTCCAACGAACGTCTACGCGTCAGCAATTGGATTGTGCAACGACTCTATTATTACGCAGTCAAGTAAACCGTCGAACTCCGATTTCTGACGGTCTTTCAGCATGTAGTTGATCCAGCCCGCGTTTGCACCGTCGCGGACAAGAATTCGACGGTGACCCAACTCGACCTTCGCCCAACAGTCACCGATTAAAGTCTCGAGGGCAAAGGCATCGAAATGCGGCGGCAATTCTATGGCGCAATGGATATGCCATCGACCTGACGTGCCACGCTCCCATCGACGTAATGAGCGAGCGCGGACCTCGCCTTTCTCAAGTACGGGTAACACGCGAAGGCGTTTGCCGTGACGACGAAATGCAGATCCATACACTGCTTTGTTGAGGAGGTTCATGAAATGCCGAAAAGCTTGTCGGCATTGATAGTGGTCGATCTTTATCCAACCGCTACCGTCGGCTTGGCGGCCTTGCTTCAAAGTCAGTGTGACGTCGCAAAATTCACCCCAGCTACTCGTATCGAAAAGATGTGATTTGGCGGATTCAATAGGATCAGCCTCAATCGAGTTGATGTTCGCGTGAATTGCAGAGGTGGCGGCAGGTCTAATGGCAGCCTTTGCGCAGTGTCGTTCGAAAATTTGCGAGGAAGTCAAGTTTTAGGCTCCAGACTCTTTCTCGAATGCGACGTCGGCTCGCAGGGTTTGACACACGTAGCGGTACTGTATTTTGGCTTCTCAGCGACGGTGCCAAAGCAAGAGTGCCACCCTATTGCACGGTGAAGCGCGAGCCAGATTCCATGGGTCGTAGATAGCGCCCGAAGCGCGCCCAGAGTCGTGACGCCAACAAACCAGTGTCAACGCGCGTTAATGCCGAGCGATGCCGAAAGACTGCGTCATCGGCCAACATCTGACAGTCGACATTACCGGATTTTTCCTCTGTCTATCCATTCCTGCAAATCATTGAGTTCATAAAATACCTTGCGACCTATCTTCGTGCTCGCGGGGGCCTTTCCCTTCCGTGCGCCAGCGTTGCAGCGTCCGCGGGTGGCAGCCGAGCATTTTAGCAACGCGACGCTCGCCGATAAGTCGCCGCCCGCCGATAATGATCTCGTCGTCAGCGGTGGCGTCGCGGAGCTGCTTCAGGCATTGGCGATCGTCGGCGGCGTGGTGTTCGTGGCCGGCTTGTCAGGCTGCCTCTTGTCCTCACCCGGCACCGGCAACGGACCGTCGGACTCGCCACTGGTCGGCACTTCGGTTGTCGACTTCGTCGAGCGCGCTCGGTTGGTTCAGCCTCGACATCAGTCCCGGAACGAGCTTGCAGATCGCGTAAGAATTCCTCACGAGTTTGCCAGCGATCCGGATGGTCCCGCAGCCATTCCTCCCTCTGCCGCGGGGACAATCTCCCGATGAAGAAGTTTCTTTCGTGGCGATTGCGGAACACGCGACCGTCATACTCTCGCCCGTCGAAGGGGTTTTCGGTGGTCATTGGAAGCCCTCCCTTTAAATCATCAATGATGGATTCTGGCTGCGCGGCCGCAGTACCGCATGCGCGCGGCGGTCGAATACAATCGGCAGATGGTCGGTCTTTTTCTGCAGCGACTCGCAATAAGCTTTCAGCGAAACAACATCGACGAGTCTGCGCGGGCCAGCCTTGCGGGCTTCAATCCTTCTCTTAGCAATAAGACGCGAAATGCTGCGCTTGCTAATCGACAGATAGCGTGCGGCGACAGCAGGTGAGAGTGCGAGCGGTTCGAGCTCGATGATTTCGATTGCAGCGGACATACTTGGCCCCTCTTTACGAGAGGCCCACTTGCTACACCGCTTGGTCTAGCGCCCGCTGCGCAGTGCTCCGGGTTCCAACGATGGGCTATACGTCGCCGGGCTACGCGCCACGATCTACCGGACAGGGATTGGACCTGACCAACGCCGTGGTGGCCCCTATCTAGCGACGACCGCCGTGCCAGTCAACCGGTGCATTTAAGACATGATGGGCCGCGAAGCGCCTATTCGCGAGCATTGTTGGGAAGTGACCTCACGAAGCCGCGAAAGGATTCGACCCCGAACCCTATCGGATTAACGACTACGCATTCGGCGTAAAGAAGCCACGGCGTAGGCAGATGAGGCAGCGACCGGCTTCGTCCCGCGCGAGGGGAATAGTGCCGGCATGCCCGGCGAGATGCCTTAAATGGTCACCGAACGTCCAAATGCCGGCGCCGTCGGGCACTAGGATCGGTGCGGTGTCGTCCGCCGTCCGAGGGGTGGAGGTTTTGTTTCCATTGTTGCTCACTGCATCACTCCGATCGACGTCGCTGCCGAGTCTTAGAAATGTCCGCACGGAGTTTGCCTCCATCAATCACACTCATTGCGGTCACGCGCGCGCCGTTTAGCTGGAGGCGTTTTTCGCGCGAAGATGCCAGGCATTCGCACGCTGCTGTGCAAGTCTAGCCTTGGTTTGAAACTCCAGGGCCGAATTCGCAACGCCCTGATCAGCCCAGTCCTGAGCTTCGACCAGGTGTTTGGCTGCACGGTGCTCGAACAAGCGAGCCGTTTCGAGACAGACGGCGCGTGTGTAGGGATGAGTTCTTATGTTCTCGATCATGGCACGCCTAGCGACGCTCCCGACGCAAGTTGGATTTTGGGAGTTTCCAACCGGCGCCGGGATTTTCGAGCTGCGATCGGGGCAGCGGTCGCATAAGGGCTCAACCGACATTTTTCTGTCGGACGCTCTGCCGTTCCGACGGCGTTGCCGTTGCCACCTTTTTGGCGTTGCCCGCAATCGGAAGCAGCATCTCGCCCTGGCCTTCAATCCGCTTGCGCGCCTTCTTCGGCGGAGTGGATGATGCTTTTTCCTCTGCAATGCTGCGGCGGAGCGCGTCCATCAGGTTTGCAACATTCTGCGGCCGTGGTGCGGCATGCTCGCGCGATACCGGCAGGCCGGCCTGTTTCTTCTTGAGCATAGCCGACGACGGCTTCCTCATAGTGGTCGACAAACTGCGAGGGGTCGAAGTCCGTCGCCTTGCTCTGGAGGATGTGCTGGGCCAGCTTGAGCATATCCGGCTCGACCTTCACGTCCGGAATGTCCTCGAAATATTCCTTCGCGTCCCTGATCTCGTAGGGATAGCGCAGCGTGGTGGCCATCAGCCCCTTGTCCCAGGGCTGGAGCATGATGACCCGCTCGCGTTTCGCAAGCACGACACGACCAAGCGCGACCATGTCCTTGCCGCGCATGGCCTCGCGGATCACCGCAAATGCGTCCTGCCCGACTTGGCCGTCCGGCGTGATGTAGTAGGGGCTGTCTAGATACCGCTCGTCGATCTGCTCGCGCGGGACGAACGAGTCGATTTCGATGGTGTGTTTGCTCTCGACCGCAAGGGCGTCGAGTTCTTCGTCATCCACCGCGATGTAGGCGTTCTTGGCGTATTCGTAGCCGCGGCCCTTATCCTCGCCCTCGACCACCTCGCGTGTGACCTCGTCGACAAGCTGCTGTCGGAGGCGGTTGCCGGTCTTTTTGTTGATCTGTCGGAACGAGACACGCTCGGTCGCTGATGTCCCTGTGTAGATGGCGATTGGACACGAGACGAGCGAGAGCTTGAGGTAGCCTTTCCAAAACGCATGCGCGGGCGCCATGGGGATATCTCCGCTTGGTTGCAGGTGCCACCTGGGCACCGGCCGCGTCTACGGACCACCTTGCTCGGAGAAGCGCAGGTTGGCGCGGGCCAATCCGTCGAAGCCCGCCTCTGTACGCTGAAACTAATGTAGGGCGCTGTTTCTCAGAGGCAAATCCTCTCGCTTGCGATGGTTAATCGGCCATTTTCGGATTCTTCTCGTGCGAGCGTTCTGCTCTTTATAAGCCCGCGCATCAGTGGTGACTGGAGACCGGCAACAGCCGAACGCGTCCGAACCCTAAATCGGCGCGCCGTTGAAAACCAATCAGCTCTAACGCTGGCTAGCCCGAGCGAGCAACGCTCTTACTCGCCGGCGACTGGAATTCGCACAAAGTGGCTGATGTAGAAAAGTGGGCCAGGGATTGCGCGACTTCAAATCATCAACCGCATCGGGCCGCTCTGTCCCGCAATAATTCCGGGTTATTCACTTGGAACAGGGGGCGACCCGCACGACCGTCAGGTTATGAGCCTGACGGCATATTCATAGAACATATTGATATTACATAGAAAATAGAGTTTCCAGGTATTTTTGTGCTAGATTTTGTGCTAAAATCACAAAGACCCCTGTAAAATAAGGGTTTTTCGCACGTCGCGAATTTGAAGTTTGTGCTTATTTCGATGATTTTTGGGCTGCGGGAAGCGGATTCGCGAAATCTGAACCGGTCTCGCTTGGTAGCTGCACCTGATACCCGAAATCCTTTAGTCCGGCAAGGATGCGCTAATCCCACGCAATCGGTCGCGGCGGCACGTCGCCGATAGGATCGGCAGCATGGGCAAGGTCGAAATCCAGATACCAGTCGGTGTATGTGGTTACGGCGAGCGGCACCCGCTGGGATTCAAAGAGACTCTTGATAATCGGCCGTGGCTCGGGCGTGGGCTGATCCATCAGTTTTGCGCCGAGGAACGGAATTCCGGTATCCGCCCGGATATACTCGCAAGCTTCAAAAGCAATGATATCCGGAACGGCGCGGGCGGACTTGACGCCTCCGTCACCGAACTCAATTTCCAAGGTCCGATTTCTGTATTGGGATAAGTAGTTCGGTTCGAAGGTCTCTTTATGCCAGCGCAGAAGCTCGCGCGCGATGCGGCCGTGCTGCTTCGCCGCGTCATAGCAAATGCGTACCCCATCATCGCGGTAGCTCTGGTAGACCTTCTTGGTCACCTGTTGCAGGCACCGCTCCAGACAGAACTTGTACGGATCATCGGGCAGCCGCCACTTACCTTTAGCCCTCGCCTCGTTATAGGTCTGACGTCCAATGGCAGCGCCCGCGATAAAAAACTGCGCATCGATCAAAAGCTGACAAAGCTTGTCACGCACTCCGATCCACTGGGGATCGGTAAGCGAGCCGTAGCCTTTTCGGCGATTGCAGAAATCACGGTGGTGCCAGGCATTGACGCCGACATCTTGGACAAATGCTGTCCATTCGGAATCAAATCTCTCCCACGTCGCGGGCATGCCGACGGCGGCGATTACCGCAGTCGCTCCTGAATTCGTATGTATTCCCAACTCGTCGAGGTAGGCATGAAACATACCTTCCTTATACCGCACTCAACAAAAAAGAGGGCCGCTTGCGCGGCCCTCTCGTGAGTTGCGGCGTTTACGCCGCTGCCTGATCGGTGCCTCCGCGCAAGATCGCCGGAAGCCAGCCCTTGCCTGCGAGAGCGGTCATGGCGGCGTCGGCCATCGCCTGCTTCTTCATGTTGGCCATGTTGTCGGCAGCCTGAGCGGATACGGCCTCGCGCACAGCTTGAGCAATACGCTCCTTGCTGACGCGTCCGAAGTAGCTGGCAGCGGTCGGCCGCCAGTAGGCCGTCATATCCAACCCGACTTCGCGAGCGAGAACAGCGGCGTTGGCTTCGGACTCCGCTCGGTTACCGCGAGCGTGAACCGCGTTCGCGGTCAGCGACACGCAATGCGCAAGAAGACCCATGCGCTCGTCATCCGAAAGCCCACGGACGAAAATCCAGAGGGCTTCCGGCGTGCGTGGCAGGCGCTTGGCCCACGCCGCATGACGCCCGGCGGTCTGCTGCTCAGCACGGCTCTCGTCGATGCCGGGAGCGTGTCCGGAAAGCCATGTGTTCTTGGGCACGATCTCCAGGCACGAAGCTTCGCTGGCCTTATAGAACGTCGCCAGCGCCAGCGCATGAACAAGCGCGATCAGCGCCGTTGCCGGATGTTGCGCCAACTCGTTGCGCAGGGCGGATGTGTGGTACGCCGTCAGCTCCGCAACCAGTTTCTCGGAAAGCGGCGCAAACCCGTCCGCATGCTTGGCTGGGCGCTTCTTCTGATCGCCCACTTTGGATTTGGACTCCGGCTCGTCCTCGGCGCGGACGAAGCCGCGCTCGATGCGCACCGAGCCGTCACCGGACAGGGTCACGAAGGCACCGGCAAGGGCAATATCCCGCGCCTTGTATTCCTCCCTGCGCAGGACCTCGATAGCCGCCTCGATCCGGCCAAGCTTGGCCGCGTCGTCGGCGGACATGTCGGCATCCGGGTATTTGTCGCACAGCGCGTCGCACCGCGTTAGCAGCTTGCGCAGTTTCTTGCGCTCCGTCTTAGAGAGCGGCACGGGCTTGGCGTAGACGCGGCGCATCGCGGCACAGGCTTCGTGATCGAACTCCGGCTCGGCCACGACCCAGCGCCAACCTTCCGCCGCCACCTTGTCGGCAAGGCGTTGCAGCTTCTCATGCGCAAGCCGGTTCAGAAGTTCGGCATCGGCAAAGAAGCCGCCGCCCTCCGCGT
Source organism: uncultured Alphaproteobacteria bacterium (assembly GCA_963844545.1). Lineage (GTDB taxonomy): Bacteria > Pseudomonadota > Alphaproteobacteria > Rhizobiales > Xanthobacteraceae > BOG-931. The sequence goes on from CAWJOX010000015.1 coordinate 16,312, forward strand.
CGAACAGGTCGCGGATGATCGTGCCGCCCGCTTCCTGATAGGCCTTTGCGCCGACGAACACCGCGCGGCGCTCGTCCGAACGAACCTGCCCTTCGCTCAAGGCGCGAAGGATGGACTCGCGGCTGCGGTTGAAGGGCGGTAACTCCTTCCACACCCGCTCCTGCCGCTCGTGGTCCTCGGTGATGGCGAAGGCGGATAGCTGATCGAGATTCATCTCGCCCTTGCGATACAGTGCTCATCAACTTGGGGCTGACCGCGCCGAGCTTGAGGCGCTGCCTGACCACGGCTGCGGTCACACCGAACCGCGCTGCGATATCCTCGGCGCTCATGCCTTCCTCGCTATGCAGCTTGGCAAAAGCCTCGTACTGGTCGGCGGGGTGCATGTCGGAACGGATCGCGTTCTCGGCGAGAATGATTTCGGTCGCGTTGTGCTCGGTGTTGAGGATGCAGCGGATCGGCTCGTCGGCCTTGATCTCCTTGCGCTTGACGCGGAGCAATTGCGCGAGGCGGCGGCCTTCTCCGGCATTGACCAGATAGTTGCCGGTCGGCTTGCCCTTTGGCCCGATCTCCGGCTCGACGACCGGATATTGCAGCATGCCGAGGGCGGCGATGCTGGCGGCGAACGCTTGGATGTCCGCCTTGGTGTGCGGGACCTTCCGCACGTTCTTGGGCGACTTCTTCAGGCGATTGAGCGGAACAAACACAATGTCCTTGCTGCGCGTGTTTTGGTGCTTCGATTGCTCATGGTCTCTCTCCTTTGGTTACGGGGTTCTGCGCAAACTCCGCGCATGAACCCCTGCCCGTCGGCGAGACCGGGTGAGGGGGAGCAAGAAGAAAATCGGAGGGGGTATCTTTCCGCCCGGTCTGGCAGCGAGCGCAGCGAGCGAAGATCGGGGGATGCCGATTTTGTTCTTGCTGGGGGTGCCAGGGCAGAGCCCTCGCACCCCCGACCAACAAAAGAAAGATGTCGCGCAGCGACACATTACTCTTGCGCGAGGGATGGAAGCCGCATGGCCGAGACCCGCAATCCCGCGCCGCGGGATCTCAAGGGGCTCGGTTCACGACAGCCCGGTCCGGCAAGGCCGGACGCGCGAAAATCCCACGTTTGATCTAAAAACCAGATGCTGCTTGCGGAATAGCCTCGTCATCAACGAGGCCGAGCACACGTCTCGCGCTCTCCATGCGTTCCGACAAATGATTCCGGTGCTCGCGCAGGAAAGCAGTATCGGCCGCGTCGATCTCAGTGACCATATCGTCAAGCTCGGCGAGAGCCTTGGGCAAAGTAAGCCACGGAACTTCGGTTTCGTGCGCTGTCACGCGAATCGCGGCGGCGCGATCGTGTTCCGCGCATTCAGCCGCAGGTAGGAGATCAGGACGTTCAAGATGAACCAATTGGATTCCGATTTTTTGGAGCCGAGGATCTTTGAGCCTGCTTACAAGTGCCAGCCTTTGCTCCCAAGGCAGAACGTGAAACCTCTGCATGAGGGCTTCATCTTCTTTCGGGAAGAAACCGTCATACAGTTGCTGCTCGACATGCAGTGAGGGTTCGCGCACCTCCCTGGTCGCGCGGAAGGCTTCAATGAGTTTTTGACGGAACTCAGGATCGGCATGAACGAAATCGGCGCGACGGTCCAGCTCGGCCATGCCCAGCTCGCGCGCCAGGCAGACGCAAGGGGCATCTTCGGACGGCATAATCATTGGACAGGCGTTTGATCGAAGCCGCCGCACCGGCTTCGGCAATTGCTCAAGTCTGGTGACAAGCTCGTCATGCGGTAGGCCGGATAGCTCTTCGGGGGGAATCGCAAGATTGTAGACATAGAATTCGGAAGCGATCTCGAGGTTCGCGCCGATCGTGGTAACGAGCCACGAATAGGGCTTGCCGAAGAAGAAATCCGAGAGGCAGAAAATCCGCTCGGAGGCGATATGATCAGCGACGGCGGCCTTCTGGCTGAAGCGCATGAACGCCGACCAAGTCTCAGGCGCTTTTTCGGCGATGAGGCGGCAGAGAAAGATCGTTGCTTCGACATCGGCCATCGCGTCATGCGCGCGGTCGTGGGCAAAGCCGTTCAAAGGCGCAATCTGGTCCAGCTTGAAAACGTCTTGCCCCTCCTCGCCGGCCGGAACGAGCAAAACTCCAGGCGCGAAGAGTGAAGCTGCCTGAACAATGCGCAAGGCATCGCTCCGGGAGTTATTGTTGGTGTTCGTCAGGTAGGGCGGGTGCAAGGTCTTGTAGAAAGCCTGCCGGAGAAGATGCTCGTCGAAATCAATCGAGTTGTAGCCGAGAAAGAGCGCAGGCGACCAAGCCAGCAGTTGCTTGCGGATGTCGCAGACCAGCTCGTAGTGAGACGGAAGCGACGGATCGTTGAGCCGCGCGGCTGTCGACTCGGGTGACATGCATCGCGCCCGGCGCCGGAACAACATGGGGCAACAGGCGGCAACGGCACTCGAACCATCCCAATTCGTTAAACTGGAAATCCGTGTGGATCGCAGCGAACTGGAGAATCTGATCGAACGAGGTGTCGGTGCCCGTGGTTTCCGTATCGTAGAACACGAACCCCATGCTCGGCTCCGATCACTGTCACTTCGTCGAAGCCAAATTCATGAGCCGGTATTCGAGCGCCTGGCGGCTTACCCGGAACTTCCGGGCCAGTTCTTCAAGAGGTTCTTCGTCGTCGATGTCGAAGGGTTTGCCTTCCAGTGCCTGACGAAGGAAATCGGTGGGCATCAGCAATTCGGCCGCGAACCGGTTCGCTTGAATTTCGATCTGTTCGGTGCCCAAGGCGGACGTGGCATCGCGGTTCAACCCGGTGAATTGCACGGGAAAGCCCTTGTCGACGTGAACCTTTCCGGAAATCAGGTCGCCGTGCAATTCGAGGTGCGCGATTTCATGGGCGATGGTGAAGCGCTGCCGGTTCGGATGTTGCAGCGAGTTGATGCCGATGATCGGCGTGTTGTCGCTGATGTAGATCATGCCTGCCAGCTCTTGATCGAGCGGCGAGAAGCGAAGCTGTGCGCCGAGCCCTTTGGCGATCTTGTCCACGGGCACGGGCGGGGTGCGAACGCCGAATTGCGTGAGAAGCTCTTGGACGCGCGTCGCAGGGTCAGCGTTTCGCTTGCTTGCCATGACCAGCCCTCTCGCGTGTGGGTTCGCTTCGGAGTTCGGGTATGAGCCTGAAAATGTCCTGCTTCTGCTTCGGCTTCAGATCGAGATTGGTCGAAGGAAAGTTATTCGGCTCCTCACCCGCGCCGGCTTGAACAGCCGGCAGCAGGAAATCGCTCGGTTGAAGGCCAAGCGCTTCGGCCAAGGCGTAAAGCTGATGCACCAACACGTTTTGCCGCCCGGTTTCGATATTGGCGAGCGAGGCGCGCGATATGCCGACGCGTTGGGCAAGCGCTTCCTGCGTCAAGCGGGGTTTGAGCGCTTGCCGGCGGGTGCGAATGACCTCGCCGATATGCTGATAGATTGATTCGGGATTCATCCAATGCTTTTAGGCGCTTGCGCGATGATTGTCAACGTCACTCACAATTGTGAGTATTAAGCACGTCGCTATTGTGCTCCAATATTGCAAATTCGATCCGTCCGTGCTAGATAAGAATCAACGCCGATATGCGGCGGATCGGAAGCACGAGGTGCCCATGAGCACGTTAAGTCACGACGAGGCGCGCACGGAGAGCGAAGAAGTCGAACATTTTCTGCACGCCCAGGGCGTCAAACCCAAGGTAGCGACCGCCACCCTCGGCGAGACGTTGCGGGAGGTGCTGATTCGCGCCGAGATGATTACGGCTAGCCCGGAAGGATTTTACGTATTCATCGGCGAGTGCGAAGAAGCCCTGAAAGAGCCCGCCGAGGTCGAGGATGGCGTCGATCGGCACGAGCCCGTCGACATCGACCTGACGCTCGAAATCCTGGAAATCCACCGGCACCGGCACGTCCATGTGCACCATTGCCGCCACGTCGCCGTCGAGGTCAATTTCGGCGGCAAGACCAAGCGGCATCGTTTCTCGCCGGCGACGACGATCGGCGTCGTCGACCGAATGGGCGCGCAAGAAATTCCCCAACGTCGATGCTGCTGCCATCGCCAGAATACGTTCTGGAAATCTGCGGCACCACGACGCAGCCGCGTTCCGACGAGCATCTCGGCGAGCTGGTGCCGGCGCCGACCTGCTCGATCTGCTTCGATCTGGTCAAAGAAGTTACGCCGCAGGGTTGACCGGATGTCGTCACCCGATCAGCGCCTGTTCGAAGAGGATGTGCAGTCGGCCCCCTACCGCATCGGTGTGGCGAAGGGCCGATGGGGCCGGGCAGAAAGTCATGCGCTCCCCAACGGTGCGGGGTGGCCCAAGGCTTTCTTCTGGATGGCCGCGGCGCCGCGCCCGAACGCGCCCGACCGTTTCTATGTCGCGCTCGACCTGACGGGCTATCGGTCGGTGGCGCCGACGGGCGGTTTCTGGGACCCGGACAAGAAGGCGCCGCTTGAAATCGCGAAAATGGCCGAAGGGCAAGCCGGGGACCCGATTCGCGATGGTCTTCCGCACGTCCGGATTTAACGGCGCCGGCCGCGCCTTCTATCACCCCTACGATCGCGTCGCGACAGAAGGCCATGGCGAATGGCCGAAGCAGCAGCCGCACCTCATCTGGACAAGCTCGCGCACGATCGTCGATTACCTCGAAGAATTTCAGTCGTTGCTAATGACGGGAGATTACGTCGGTGTCTGACGCGGCGATCACCAGCATCAAGATTCCGGTCTGGCTTTGGGCGCGGCTATCTGTTCGACCTGCGCCGCAAGGGCAAAGGCCGCCGCGAAAGCGGTGTGTTTCTGCTCGGCCGCGAGGGTAAAAGCCCCGCGCGGGTCACGGCGTATCTCTGTTACGACGACATCGACCCCGCCGCCTATCAGGGCGGCGCGATTGAATTCCATGCCGCTGGCTACGCCGCGCTCTGGCAATACTGCAAAGACAAGCAGGTGCAGGTGCTCGCGGACGTGCACACGCATCCCGGCTCCGACGTCGGCCAGAGCCCGATCGATCAGCGCCATCCGATGGTGCCGGTGATTGGCCACACCGCGATGATCGTGCCGCATTTCGCCAAGACGGCGTGGTGGTCGCTGAGCGCCATCGGCGTCTACGAATATCTCGGCAATTTCAGATGGCGCGCGCATCCGCCGGCGCCAAAGCGGCGGGTCAAGCTCGCGCTTTGGTAACAGGAAAAGGTGACGACCGATGGGCGCTCTCGATCTTGAACTTTCGCGTATTTCGAAGCTGTTCGTCGATCGCGATCAGGCCAGCACCGAATCCGCGCTCGCGCGGCGGCAGGAATTCGGCGGTGACGCTGCTATGTGGCGACGATGTGGCCGGGTCAGCGATACTGCAAGTCGCCGTGCTCACGGCGGCGAGCATCGCCATCCGCTGCTTCCCCGGCGCGGTCCGGGCTGCCGTCCCGGCGAAACTGGCGGAGGCGCCGCTGCTGCTCTGGCCGCAGCTCAAGCTTACCTTCGGCGAGGCGCTGCGCGATCTCCTCGGGCGAGCCGGTATAGAAGCCGGAGATCCTGCAGCGCGGGCACTGGTCTTTGGCAATGCGGCGCCGACCAAGGGCGCGCTTCGGGTCACCTTCGACGGCTGGATCGCGAAGGTCGGCCCGGCGGCTCAGACGCCGCGCCTTCCGGAGCGCGACTATTGCCGGCTGACCGGCGTGCTGGCTGCGGCGCTGGCGCTCTCGGAACTGTTTCTTTCGTTCGCCGGCATCAGCGTCGAGGCCACGCGCCGCACCGTCGGTCTTTCGCTGTGGCGGCCGGATTTGGACATAAGCGATCCCGCCGCGCTCGGATTCCCGGTTGAATATCTGCCACGCCAGCTTTGGGTGCTGGGCTTGGGGCATCTCGGGAACGCCTATCTGTGGTCGCTAGCTTGTCTGCCCTACCCGAATCCGGGCGCCGTCGAATTTTTCCTCTTCGATTTCGACAAGGTCGAGCCGGAGAACGTCGAGACCGGCATCATCTTCACCGGCGCCGACGAGCGGCGCCTTAAGACCCGCGCCGGCTGCGGCTGGCTCGAACGGCGCGGTTTTCAAACTCACCTTGTCGAACGGCGGTTTGACGGGACTTCCGCTGCCACGAGAAGGAGCCGGGGCTAGCGCTCTGCGGCTTCGATTCCAACCCTGCCCGCCGCGATCTCGGAACGGCGCAGTTTCTGCGCGTCGTCGAAAGCGGCCTCGGCGGGACGGCGGGCAATTTCGACACCATCAGCTTGCACGCCTTGCCCAATCCGCGGACGCCCGCTGAGCTGTGGCCTGATTTCAGCGCGGACGAAATGATAAGACGCGCCGCGGATCAGGAACGCGTCGCGCGCGAAAACCCAGGCTATGCGCGGCTCGGGAAAGACGATTGCGGCCGGTTCGAACTCGCCGGCAAGTCGGTCGCCGTGCCGTTCGTGGGCGCGGCGGCGGCGAGTCTCGTGGTGGCCGAAACGCTGCGGCTCCTGCACGGTGGCCCGGCTTTTACTGATATCAAGCTTAGCCTCGGAACCCCGAACAAGCGCGCCGCACGCGTGAACGGGAGTTATACGGCTCAAGATGCGGCGGGCTTGACCTTCGTGAACGTCAACGATGAAAATGGAAAGGAACAGCGATGAGCAACAAAGACCTGTTTGTGGAGCGGCGGCCCCAGGGGGATTTCGCCGTGCGAAGAGCCAACTCGGAACGAGCCAGCGTCGTCGAGCCGACGCAGGCGAAAGCTATAGCCGAGGCGCGGCGGCTTGAGCCCAAGGCTACGGTGCTGGCGGAGCGCGTGCGGCACACAAACGTCGGCAAGCCAGACAAATGGCGCCGGCCTTAAATGATGATTGCTGCCAGGCACTCAAAATCGGCAACGATCGAGGCGTAGAAACGGTGAAAGCCGTTGCGGAACTCGAAACCGGTAGGTGTTTGGGGCGAATTCGAAGACCGGCAATTCGAGAAGCGGGACCGGCTCGATCTCGGCTGCCGTTACGATGCCTGTGAGCACCGAGATAAATCGACTGCGATCGAAGCCGCGCCAGTCTTTGGCGACCGTCATGATGCGGTGAGGCGGCTCGATGTGGACGAGCGGAACCAGGACCGCGTCTGGCGACGAGCGATAGGCCGTCGTCGTCGGCGTGAAACCGACCGCGCCAGCATCGATCAGCCAATCATCCGGAATTTCAAACTCATTCGGAAAATTGGGCATCGCATAGCGCATGAGGTCGCGGCTTCAACTATTTGCGCCGTTCGACAATGTCGAACAGGTGGCTGGCGAACACGATCAGGCGCGCCGCTTCTAGCGCGGTCATCGCCACGTCCCTGTGGCTTGTCGGATTCTTTGCATGACCGATGGCAGCGGCAAACAGGTGCATCTCGGCCTCGCGTTCGGCGGCGACGAGCGCCTTGTCGGCAAGAGGACCAGTATCGGGATGAAATGCCTTGCGCATGAGCGGGGTGCCGATTTCTGAATCGGAGTAGCCGGCTCCCTTTGTGTTCGCCGTAGTTCTGACGGCCACCTCAACTTCCTTGAAAGCTTGAAACACAGCAATGTCATGGTCGCCGCGGCGGAAGAGCGGAACAACCTTTTCGGCGAACAGCGTTGGCAAAAGCTCGCTCGGCAAGATGCGGCCTTTGCGGAACGCATCGACGTCGGTGCGGGTCTTTAAGCTCTGGGCGCGGCGCGTCGGCACATAGAAACCAGGCGATGGCTGTCCCGGATCGGGGACGAGAAGACCTTGGGTGACCAACCATGACATCGCTTCGGCCACAGCGAGTTCGACCGAGCGCCTTGTACCAGGCGGATAGGACGGTCCTACCATTTGGTAGACCTGAGCGATCAGCGCCGCGGGATTAAACATGCCGTTTTGCAGAAGCGGCGGCATCAGTTCAATGATGACGCCGCCAAAATCTTCCGGCGTGAGCGCGAGAACATCCTCCGGCTTGGGGAAGAGTGAAAGGAGTGTCACCGCAGCCATGTCGACCCACGCTCCGCCATCAGCCGTGATCGCGCGCAAACCGGCGCGTGCGATCTGTAACGTGCAGGCACACCATGGTCCACGGACTCGAATCCATGGCCTTGAGCGGATGAATGAGCTTGGCGTTGTCGAGATAGTTGAGCGCGCTGTTGAGGCGTCGCACTGGCCAGTCAGGGAAGTGCGGCGCAAGCTCGGCAATATTAATGCCGTCGATCTTTTGGCTCACCAGCCAATTGGCTATCGCGATCGCGTCACGCCGGCTGTCGTAGCCCAAAAAGTGCTGGTCGAACTCGACGAACAAACCCGTCTCGGGCCAAAAGCAATTCAGGCCCATCATACTGTCGAGACGTTTGACGAGTCCGGCATCGGAAAGGTCGAGCACGCCGATCTCAACATCTTCCGCGGGCAGGCCCGTCGCGGTGCAAACGGCGGCAACGTTCACCTGCGGGTCCATTGCACCGCCGCACTCGCTGTTCCGAACGAGATACTCGGCGACGGCGATAGCGGAGGCAGACCATCCCTTCAGCCCTTCGGGCACGGTCTTGATGTAGCGCGGGGCAGTGCCGCGTTCGGGCTTGCGGCTTACGCCGTGAATATCGGCGATCAGGGCCTCGACTTCGGCCTCCTGATCGAGTTGCACTTCGGGGCAACGAAGCGTCCGCAGGAACGGAGACAAATCGCTCACGCTCACGCCGGCGCGAAGACCGATAAAGCGCAACTCGCCGCCAACCGCACGGATAAATCCGGCGTCGATTTCCGTTTCCACCCACGGTTTGTGCAGCGAGTTCGGCGTGAGCAGCACGACGAAATGCGTGCAGTTCGCCAGCCCTTCTTCCATCTTGCGCCGCAAGCTGTCGCCCGCGCGGATTTCCCATTCGTCGAACCAGACATCGATACCTTGCGCCATCAGCGCTTCGGCCAGCGGCTTCGCGAGCGTTTCGTGATCCTCGGACCCATGGGCCAGATAAACGCGGGGGATATCGGGTGTGGCTTGTGTGCTCATGGTTTCAACCGAGCCGGTATCGACGCCGAGGCGCTTTTCGAGTTCGCGGGCGAAAGCCGGAGAGCCGCGCGTGCGGAGGATCAGTTGGGTTGGGCCGCGACGGCGGACGAATACATCGGCGTGCTTGCCGGTTTCCGGATCAACAATGGACGCGGCGGCGGCATGAGCGCGCTGCTCAAGCTGCTTCATGCCGGCTTCGATCGCCTCGTTTTTGAGATTCTCGACAAATTGGTCCTGACTGATGCGGCGTCCGCGGCTTCGAAATTCGAGCATCGTATTCGTCCCGGTTTTGTGAAATCAGGCTCGACAGGCTAAATAAGCTTGATAGAACAATTCATGAACAAAAGCAAGGTCTTAGCTAGAGCACCCCGTTGAAAATTCAGAAGCTTTCACTATGTAATGGATATTTTAATTTACATTAAACGTCTTTGTGGCTATATAAATATCCATTAGAGAGACAGCCTATGCGCTCAATGCCGCCTTTGCCGCTACCCGTCAAGCGCGCCCTTGCCAAGCTCGGCCAGGACATCCGCGGTGCGCGGCTGCGGCGACGCATCACCACCACCACCATGGCGGAACGCGCTTTCATTACGCGCGTGACGCTGCGGAAGGCCGAACGCGGCGACCCCGGCGTGTCGCTCGGCATTTACGCGACCATCATGTTCGTCCTCGGGCTGACGCCGCGTCTTGCCGATCTCGCCGACACCCGCACCGATGAAGTCGGTCTCCAGCTTGAAGAAGAGCGCCTGCCGAAGCGCGTCCGGCAGTCCGGTACAACTCGGAAAAAATCAGCATGACCGACCGCAGCCTCCTCGTTTATGTCGATCTCGAAGGCGCGCCGCACCTCGTCGGGCGCCTATGGGCGCGTAGCCGCAAAGGCAAGGAAAGCGCCACCTTCGAATACGATGCGGCATGGCTCGCCAACCCGTCCCGTTTCGCGCTGGAGCCAGCGCTGACGCTTGGCAAAGGTCCGCACCACACGACAGCAGGACGGCAAATCTTCGGCGCGATCGGCAACTCCGCGCCGGATCGCTGGGGGCGCGTGCTGATCCAGCGTGAAGAGCGCCGCAAGGCGCGCGAAGAAAAGCGCACGCCGCGCACGCTGCTCGAAGTCGATCACCTGCTCGGTGTCGGCGACATCGCCCGGCAAGGCGCGTTGCGTTTCGCCGAACACGAAGGTGGGCCGTTCCTCGCGGCCGGCGTCCCAATTCCACCGCTTCTTCAATTGCCCGCCTTGCTCGGCGCGGCGATGCGCTTGAGCGAGGATGATGGCGGCAGCGACGATGATCTCCGCCTGCTGCTTACTCCGGGGTCGTCGCTTGGCGGTGCGCGGCCCAAGGCTTCCGTCGTTGACCGCGACGGTCAACTGGCGATTGCTAAATTCCCGCAGCACGGCGATCTGATCAGGGTCACGGTTTGGGAAGCCGTCGCCTTACAGCTTGCGGCGCAGGCCGGCATACCGACGCCCGACTGGCGCGTCGAGAAAGTCGCCGACCGCGACGTGATGCTGCTGCGCCGGTTCGATCGTAGCGGCAACCAGCGCATCCCGTTTCTGTCGGCGATGAGTCTTCTGAACGCGGCCGATAATGAGCCGCACAGCTATATGGAAATCGCAGACGCCCTGCGCCAGTACGGCGCGAAGGCCGACGAGGATTGTGCGCAGCTTTGGCGGCGAATCGTGTTCAGCATCCTGATTTCCAACAGCGACGACCACCTACGCAACCACGGCTTTCTCTACGAGGCGGCGGCCGGCTGGCGGCTGTCACCGGCCTATGACCTGAATCCCGTTCCGGTCGATATCAAGCCCCGCATCCTGACGACGGCCATTGATGAAGTGGATGGTACGGCGTCACTCGATCTGGCCTATGAAGTAGCGGCGCATTTCGGGGTGAAGGCCGACAAAGCAAAACAGATTGTCCGCGAAGTTGGCGCCGCCGTCACGTGCTGGCGTGAGACAGCCGCGGCGACGGGCCTTACGAGCAAAGAAATCGATCGCATGGCCAGCGCCTTCGAGCACGATGAAAGCGCAGAAGCTGCTTCTCCGTCTCATTAAGCGCGCTAGAGGCCACTTCAATCAATGATGCCAATCTGCAGCAATCGCCGCCTGCAATGCGGCGTCGGAGGGAGCAGCGGATGAGGTGGTGGGGTTGAAGGACGCGTGAGCGGCAGAGTAGGTGGCCATGGCCTGGACCAGGTTCTGGAGCTTGCTGTCGACCATCTCGCCGTTGGCGATGTGGAAACCGGTGACCTGATCGCCGTTGCTGCCGTACCAGCCCTGCAGCGTGATCTGGCTGGAGGTTCCCATGACATCGACCACGAGGTTGTTGCCGCTCTTGATGAACCAGAGGTTCTGGCTGGTGACGCCGGTGGCCGAGAAATCCACCTGACCCTTGGCGGCGCTGCCGGCGCCGTTGATGATGGTGTCCGAACCGAAGCCCGAAGCGAAGCTGTACGTATTGGCGCCGCTGCTGTTGCTGAAGACGTCGCCGGTCGCTCCCGCATTGACCAAAACTGCATTGCCGGTGCCACTGAGATTAATGGTCGAAGTCGCACCCGACACCGAGACGCCGTTATTGTTGCCTTCAAGCGTCACGGTGTTACCGCTGTTGTTGATATAGACCGTCTGGTTGCTGCCGGTCGCGACCATGCCGTTGTTGGTGCCGTCGAGCGTGATGATCTCGGCATTGCCGTTGGCATAGACCGTCTCGTTGTTCGCCGTCGCCAACAGACCCGCATTGGCGCCGTTGATGGTCATGATCTCGCCGGTATTCTGGGCATAGACGGTTTCATTGGCCGCATTGGCCAGCACGCCGTCATCGGTGCCGGTCAGATAGACCAGATCGCCGGTGCCATAGAGATAGACCGTTTCATTGTTCGCACTGGCGACGAAGCCTTCGCTGGCGCCGTTGACAATGGCGATGGCGTTGGCGCTGGCGCTGTTCAGATACACCGTCGCCTGATTGCCGTTCACCACCAGCCCTTGCGTCGAGCCGTCCAGATGCACGATGTCCGAGGTGCCGTTCACATAAATCGTCTCGCCCGTGCCCGTGGCTTCAAGCCCGTAGCTGTTGCCCGCCAAAGTCAAACTGCCATTGGCGCCGGTGTCGTAAAGCGTGGCGCTGGCTCCTGTTGCGTCAATCCCGTAATTGGCGTCGTTGAACACCAGCGTGCCGCCGGTGCCACTGGCATAGACCGTCGGGCGCCGTCGGAGGATGTCATCGATAAGCTGGTCACGGCGCTGACGCCTCGCAAGCGCGATGTCGAGATACTTCGTTTTTTAGCCGATCATGCAAATATTGACGTCAAACTGATCGATTTTGTCCGCGCGGATCCGGACATTTCCTTCGATGAATTTCATATGCTCACAATGGTAGTGAACCGTGGTGCCCGTCCCGACTACGCGACATCGCTCTCGCGCATCCGCAAGTTCCTGAGGTAGGTCATGTTGGATGAACTCTTCGTCGCGACGAAAGCGCGGGAGTTTATTCGGCTCTGTGGGCCGCTGTCTCTTCCGGTTTCGGTCGACAAATATGCTGCGCAGATCGATGGCGTCGTAGCGGCCGAGACGCTTGAGGCTAACGAGGACGCCTGGTCCTTTCGTGAAATAAGCGGCAAGTACCGTATTTGCGTGAATTGTGCTCACAATTCCAGGCGCCAGAGATTTAGCGTCTGCCACGAAGTGGCCCACGTCGTCCTTGAAATCACATCGGACCATTCCAGCCCAAGTTGGAGTTATTCCCGCAGGCCACCCGGAGAGGTGGCTTGCGACGTTTTCGCGGCCGAACTGTTGTTACCCTATAAAATATTTAAGCCGCGGGTTGACGCGGCCGATATGGGGCTGGCTTCAATAAGCGATTTGGCGGATGAATTCGAGGCGTCCCTTATCTCCACCGGTTCACGGTTCGCCACGTTCTCCGGCAGTTTGTGCGCATTCGTCATCTCTGAAGGCGGCAAGGTTCGCTACAGCGCGCGTTCGACTCGGCTTCGCGAGGCCAAGGGTTGGGTCAAGCCGGGTTCGAGCTTGCCGCTTGATTCCCTCAGTGCGCGGGTACGTGGGGGAGAAAGGCCAGCGGGCCCAGAGGAAGCAGAGCCGGAACAATGGTTCGAAGGTTGGGAGCGCGATGGATCGCTCTATGAAGACGCTCGGCATTTAGGCCAATGGGACCAGACACTGACGCTGCTTTGGCTCGACGACGAAGAACTTCCGCCGCCCTCGTCCGAGCGCAAGCAGTGGGATGAAGAAACCTACGGTCTACGTGAACTCGACGGAGTTTTGCCGTGGCCTGGCCGCAGGAAACGCAAGTAGGGGTGGAGACCGGCAGTGACTAGCCGGTCTCTGCCGGCGTCGCTCTGCAGCCCACGCGCTTGCAAAGAGCGATGAACCAAGGCGCTAGCTCGCGGTCCATGCGCCCGCAGCAGATCGCGGTCGAGATAGGTGTGTAGCATTTCGTGGACAGCGCTACCTATGTCGTCGTGTGCGCAATTGAGCGTGTGCGTCCACGCCACACGCCATTGGTCTGCGGTTTGACATCGTGTCCCAGGGATTCCGCGAGCCATTTGAAGCTGCGACCACTGGGATGGACTACAACAATCAAGGCAGCCCCCGGCCCGAAATGATGGTCCGCAACTCCTGAAGTAACGAAACCACATCGGGCAAAATCTCCCCGGTCTGATGCATGTGCCGCACAAGCTGATTGAGCAGATTTCCCACCCTGCGAAAATGTGGATGAGCCGCTGCTCTTGCAGGGCCTCCCCCATCCCCAGCTCTCGCGCCGGCGTGTTCCGCTTTGCCAGCATGCGAGTGCGCCCAAATTCCGAGAGAGTTGTCCCGGCCGCTGCGGCCTGCGCGTCGATTTCGTCGAGTTCAGTACCGGTGAACCTGATACTGATCTGCCGATCGAGCTTAATTGCTTTTGGTGGTCGCGCCATTTCGTTCTCTCGCAGAGCGCATGCGTCCCTTTGTGAAGGGCTTTGCCCTTCACACGAGATGTTATCGCCATGCGATAACCCATCTCGCTCCGAGTTTAACATCCGCACGTCGCGCCATGAAATCAAATAAGCTCTGTACGACGGGCACTTCCGAAACATTCACACGCGTTCCGCAGCGGGCTCGCGTGACGCGAAAGCCGAATGTGAGCACGATGGGTGTTGTTGTGGTGGATCGGTGGATGAAACAGAAAAGCCGCACCGAAATAAATCGGCGCGGCGTGAGTTGAAATGCTGGAAGGGCGTGCCGGTTAAGAAGGACGTCGCTCAGAGTGGAATCCATGCGGCCGCCGAACGTTGAATTTGCGGCAGCACTCTCGCCTCTTCGCATTTTGTTACCCATCGCGCGAATTGAGGAATGGCTGCCGCGCCGAACCGTTCGATCAGGACGGTCGATAAGACTGCCGCCAATCGATGTCGCCAGTGTCGCCAAAAACCTAGATAAGCCATTGATTTTATTAGATGGTGGTCCCGTGTGAAGGGAACGCTCTCCCGCTGAGCTAAGCGCCCGATCCGGTCGGGGCCGGATTTAAGGGGCGGCTTGACGAAAGTGTCAAGCGAAGCGTCGTTGCTGCCGATCAATTCGACGCCGCCCGCGAGGCCATCGACTGCAGGGCCCGAATACGATCCGCGAGCGTGCCCTTACCCCGCTGCGGGGATTCGATCGCAGCGCCGGCCTCGGCTCTGCCGCCGTTGGTGCCGGGCGGATCGCCGGTTCCTTTGGCTACGGCCGCAGTCCCCAGGGCGAGGATCAACTCAATCGGCGAGTTCGGACCCTCAAGGGCAGCGGTGAGCCGCGCCACCTCGGCGGCCACATCGTTGATGCGCTCCCGCAGCAGGGCGTTCTCCACCCGCTCGGCGGTCCACGTCAATTCCGTATCACGCCGCATCGACGCGATCTCGCCCTGCAGCTTGGCGCGCTCCTCAAGCGCGGCGGCTAATTGCGCTTCAAGCTGGGCTGTATCGGCGCGGAACTTGTCGATGGCTCCGCTGCTGCGGACGCCGGCATGGTTCAGCTCTTCACGAAGATCGGTCTCGATTTTTTTCGCAGCTTCAAGATCGGCCCGGAGCCTCTGGACCTCAACTTGACGTCCGGTCAACTGACGGCCTTGATCGCCAAGCCGCGCTTCCAGTTCTTGCGCGCGGCGGCTCAAGACTTCCGCTTCCGTCTTCTGTACCATCAGCTGACGCTCAAGTTCGGCAGTGCGCGTCGCGAGTTCACCGAGCTTGCCGCGCGCTTGGTTCAACCGACTGGCCGTTGCCTCGGCCTCGGTGCGTTCGCGCCCAAGGCGCTCTTCCGTGACGCGCACCGCACGCTCATAGTCCGCGACGCTGACCTTCATCGCTTCGACCTGGGCGCGCTGCGCCGCAAGTTCGACGCGTTGGCTGTCGGCCATGATTGAGCGCTCGCCAAGTTCCGCCATGAGTTTAGCGAGCTCGGCCTCCTTGTCGGCGAGCGCGCGCTCCGCGCCGCGCAGCGAGCCCGACTTCAATTCGAATTCTTCCTCAGTAGCGCGCAGTTGATCGCGCAGCTGCTCGTCGCGCGATTCCAGCTCGAAAATCGCTGCGGTCTTTTCTCCGAGTTCTCTTTTGAGCTGCATGATGGCGTCGGTTTTCCTGCCGAGTTCGGCGAGCTGGCCGGTGGTCTTGGCCTTCATCTGCTCGACGCTCATTTCGAGTCGCCGCGTTGACATGGCGAACTCGGCGCGCAGCTGATCCTTGTCGGCACGGATTTCGGCTATGGAAAGCGGCGTGGCCGCTTCGAGGCGCCGCATGGTCAGGCGGACAGCGCGCTCGTGAACGAGTGGAACGAACAGTAGTCCAAGCAATGCCGCAACCAGGAACCCGATCCCGAAGTACATGATCGGTTCGATCATGACACCACTCTCTGAAGCCGTACCGCCGCCGTCCGGCTCACAATGCCACGCCCAAAGGACGCTGCACGATATTAACCGATGATCATCCTAAACCGGCAACGGCCGTTGTGCCAGACTGAAACCCCTGAGAGTCGGCAATCGGCGATCAGAACGGGTTCCAGGTGGGGCGCTGGGTGAACTTGAGATAGCCGAGATTGGCGCCGAGCCGAAAGCCAACGCCGGAACGAATCGGCACCACGACGATGTCATTTGCCGTTAGTGCCGTCATGCCGAAACCGCCGACGAAATACGCCGAGCCCTCGATGCCGCCGAAGCGTTCGAAGATCGCCTCGGTTCGCGGCAGGTTATAGACGAGCATCATGGAGCGGGCGCCGTCAGCTCCGGCATCAAAGCCCAAGGTCGGCCCCTGCCAATAGACACGGACGTCGCCGGCATTCTTGGTGTAGAGTGTCCCGTCGCCATAACGCAGTCCGCCGACGAAGGCCCCGCCCGCTTCCTCGCCGAGAATGTAGCCGTTCGGCTGGCCCCATTCGTTCACGGCCTTTTCCACGATCATGGCCAAGCCGCGCGAAACGCCGCCGAAGAAATGGTGTCCGGCATCGATGAGTTCGTTTGGCGAGTACTGATTCGCCGGTGGCTGGGCCGGCAGCGATGGTGCGCGGATGACCGGCGGCGGCTGTGCCGGGGGCGGCGCCGGCATCGCGGTCTCGGGCGGCTGTGGCGGGATGGTTTGAGCTGAGACCAGCCCGGTACCGAGGCAGCCGGCGAGCAGAATGAGCTGGGTCATCAAAACCGACCGCGCGGTGAAGCTCATCAGGCGTCCTCTGTTAACCCCTTGATCACGCACACCGGCTAACTCTCCGCTGAGCTCAACCAACCCACTAAAGCCGATCCGAATCGGTCGATCCTTTGCCAGAACTATGACGGCAGCACGGCAACTACGGAAGCGACACCGCACGGCGATCGCCGCCTGTGCATGCCTTCTGCTGGCTTTGGCGGTCGGTCCCGTCTCGCGGGCTGCCACCACGGAAAGAATTGTGACCGATTGGCATTCAGGTCTGGCAATCGACGGCTATGACCCGGTCGCCTTCTACACCGACGGCAAGCCCGTTCCCGGCAGCCCGGATATTGAACTCTCTTATGCGGGGGCGATCTGGCGTTTTAGCAACACCGGGAATCGTTATGAATTTGCGACCCGGCCGGACATCTACATGCCGCAGTTCGGCGGCTACGATCCGATCGGCGTCTCGCGGGGCGTTGCCGTGCCAGGGAACCCAAGCCTCTGGCTGATCGCCACTGGGCGTCTCTTTCTGTTCTACGATCGCCGGCGGCTGGAATTGTTCACAGCCGATCCGACGCGCTTTATCGCCGAGGCCGAGCGCAAATGGCCGGATGTCTTGGGCACGCTCAGCCCCTGAACTTGTCAGTAGCCGGCCTCGAGACGTTGATTGGCGGTGGCCTGCCCCAAGCCAGGAATGCGGGAATAGTCAAGGTGGGACTACCGTAGCGCAACGCGCCACCATCGGGATCAACGACGCTCCCGCCGGCCGCGACGAGGATCGCATGACCGGCGGCAATATCCCAATCGTGCGTTGGGGCGAGTCGCGGATAGAGGTCGGCGGCCCCTTCGGCCAGTCGGCAGAACTTCACCGAGGAGCCGCAGCCCACGCGACGCGTCCGCGGGAAGCGATCGAGGTAAGCTTGCGTTCGCGCTTCGAGATGCGAGCGGCTTATCATGACGACGAGTTCACCCTCCGGCGGCGGTCGGGTTTTGATCGTTCGAGGTGTTTCGGCCTGTTGCCCCGAAAATTTGAGCCGCTCGGCGCCGCGCCCGACGATGCCGCGCCAGATCAGAGCTTGCGCGGGTGCTGCGATGACTCCGAGGATCGGCGCTCCATCGGCCATAAGAGCGATATTGATGGTGTACTCGTCGCGCCCGGAGATGAATTCCTTGGTGCCGTCGAGCGGGTCGACCAGGAAATAGTTCCCGCCGGTGATGTCAGGTCTTTCGCGCTCCGCTTCTTCCTCCGAGATGATCGGCAATACCGGAGAAAGATGCTCCAGCCCGTCCCGGATGACGGCTTCTGCGGCTTCGTCTGCCGCCGTCACCGGCGAACCATCGGCCTTGATGGTGACGCCGCCCTGTCCCTGCGACCGAATCGCTTCCGCAGCCGAGATGATGACTTTGGTTAGCGCGTCCACGAGATCAGGGTAGTCGGCGGAATCGATCGTGGACACGGGGGCTCCCTTGGAATTCGCAACCGCCGATCATCGGATCGGGGCGGCGGGCGGGGGGCTCTCTAGCACACCGCGGCAATTACGGCACGATTGCCGAATCGCGCGCGCTGTGACACGGACGGACGCCCTCGCGCTATAGCGGAGCTTGCCATGTCCGCCCCCGTTTCCGGTCCCATTGCCATCGGAGCCCTTGATCTTGCGGCGCTGCTTTGCTCTCGGGTCTGTCACGACCTGATCAGTTCGGTTGGCGCCATCGTCAATGGTATCGAGGTGCTGGAAGAAGACAAAGACGAAGAGACCAAGACGTTCGCGCTCGATCTGATTAAGAAAAGTGCGCATCAAGCGTCGGCAAAATTGCAATTTTGCCGGCTGGCCTTTGGCGCTGCTGGATCCGCCGGCGCACAGATAGATCTTGGCGATGCGGAAAAGGTTGCCCGCGGCCTTCTTGAAGACAACAAGACCACACTGGCCTGGAACCTGCCTCGCGAGTTGCTGGCGAAGAACCGCGTAAAGCTGGTGTTGAACATGTTACTAATCGCAGCCAGTGCAGTGTCCCGCGGGGGAAGGCTGACCGTCGACCCACGCGCAACGGACGGCGGTTCACCCGGGTATGTGGTCACTGCCAGCGGGCTGAACGCCCGGTTGAACCCGGCCGTAGCCGAACTGCTATCAGGCAGCCCGGCCCATGCCGTGGACGCCCATGCAATTCAGCCGCTTTATGCTGGTATCTTGGCCCGAGACTGCGGACTGACGCTTTCGGCCCAGGGCGACGCCGGTACGGTAGTGTTAACCGCCGGTTAAACGACCCCGCTTGCGCGCGAAAAAGAGCGCGCCATTCAGCTGCCGGCCGCGCTTCCTGCAACCGAAATTAAACGCTTTCGCAACAAACTCCGTACGTCCGAACAGGTGCATGGGGCCTGACGGCAAAAGCACGCACGCTTGCGTGCGTGTTGGTCACGGCGCCGGTAAGCGCCAGCGGGTGGGCGGACGAGGCGCTTGGGATGGACGACCTACTTCAGGAATTCCTGACCGAGACCAATGAAAGCCTCGAGCGGGTCGACGCCGAACTCGTCCGTTTCGAGCAAGAGCCCAATAACGGGGAAATCCTCGGTAACGTCTTTCGTCTCGTTCATACCATCAAAGGAACCTGCGGCTTTCTCGGGCTGCCCCGGCTCGAGACGCTGGCGCACGCCGCCGAGAACCTGATGGGTAAATTCCGTGACGGGATGCCGGTCACCACCGAAGCCGTCACGCTGATTCTCTCCACCATCGACCGCATCAAGGCGATTCTTGAGGCGATCGAAGCGCACGAGCGCGAGCCCGCGGGTGACGACCACGATCTTATTGGCCGGCTCGCGACTTGGTCGCAGCGCGAGGATGTGAAGCCGCAATCGCCGCCTCGTGCAGAACAAGCAGCAAGACCCGGACTAGCGCCAGATCGGCGCGAGATCAAAGAGGCGAGGGGTTCGGACGCTGCCTTGCTCGAGAAGCAAACAGCCGAGAAGCCGTCGGCCGACATGCGTTCGGCCGAACGGTCCGACGACGAGCGCGAACGCATCGCCAGCCATTCGATCCGCGTCAATGTCGACACGCTCGATCACCTTATGACTACAGTTTCCGAGCTGGTCCTCACCCGCAATCAGCTGCTGGAGATCGTCCGCCGCCACGAGGACTCCGACTTCAAAGTGCCGTTGCAGCGGCTTTCGAATGTCACCGCCGAACTGCAGGAAGGTGTGATGAAGACGCGCATGCAGCCAATTGGCAATGCATGGCAAAAGCTGCCGCGCATCGTGCGCGACCTGTCCGCCGAGCTCGGCAAACAGATCGAGCTCGAGATGAACGGCGCCGACACCGAACTCGACCGCCAGGTGCTTGAGATGGTCAAAGACCCGCTCACCCATCTGGTGCGCAACTGTGCCGATCATGGCATCGAGAGCGCCGCCGAGCGTCTCGCCGCCGGTAAACCGTTGAAGGGGACGATCCGGCTCGCCGCCTGTCACGAGGGTGGCCATATCATCATCCAGATTGCGGACGATGGCCGTGGCCTCAATGTTGAACGCATACGCGCCAAGGCCATCGAGCAAGGCTTTGCCAGTGAGGCACAGATAGCTGCGAAATCCGAGGCAGATATCTGCAATCTGATTTTTACGCCCGGCTTCTCTACTGCCGCCAAAGTGACCAGCATTTCCGGCCGCGGCGTCGGCATGGACGTCGTGCGCGCCAACATGGAGCAGATCGGCGGCACGGTCGATTTGAAGTCCGTGCCCGGCGTCGGGACCACATTTACCATCAAGATCCCGCTGACGCTTGCGATTGTTTCCGCGCTCATCGTCGATGCCGGCGGCGAGCGCTTCGCGGTCCCACAGCTTTCCGTGCTCGAGCTGGTGCGCGCCACGAGTGGCGGCGATCACCGCATCGAGCGGATCAAAGACACGCCGGTACTACGGCTGCGTAATAAGCTGTTGCCGCTCGTCAATCTGAAGGAAATCCTGCAACTCGGCGGTGGCGAGGTCGACAAAGGCTTTGTCGTCGTTACTCAGGTCGGCAGCCAGATCTTCGGCATCGTCGTCGACGGCGTGTTGCACACCGAGGAGATCGTGATCAAGCCGATGTCGTCGAAGCTGCGGCACATCGCGGCTTTTTCCGGAACGACGATACTCGGCGACGGCACCGTGATCATGATCATCGATCCGAATGGGGTCGCCCAGGTGCTCGGTCGCGTCACGCCGGTCGCGCGAGCCAATGAGACTGAGCTCGACGACGACGTGCCAGCCGAGGAGGACCTGACACCCTTGCTTGTGTTCCGCGCCGGCTCCCAACAGCCGAAGGCCGTTCTGCTTTCTCTCGTGTCGCGGCTTGAAGAAATCGATTGCCGCCAAATTGAAATCTCCGACGGCCGCCACCTTCTGCAATATCGCGACCAACTCATGCCGCTGCTGCGGATCGACACGCAGACCACCATCAAGCAGGAGGGCGCGCAGCCAATCCTGGTATTCTCCGACCATGGTCGTTCGATGGAACTCGTGGTCGACGAGATCATCGATATCGTTGAGCAGAGGCTCGATATCGAGGTGGCGAGCGATCGGCCCGGGGTTCTCGGCTACGCGGTGGTGAAGGGAACCGCCACGGAGATTGTCGACATCGGCCATTTCCTGCCGCAAGCCTTTGCCGACTGGTTCCGGTGGCGGGATGCGCGGTCGGCGGCCCGCTCGCGTCGAGTCATGCTGGTCGACAACTCGGCGTTTTTCCGCGACTTGCTCGCGCCCCTGATCAAGGCCGCTGGATATCACGTGATCGCGGTGGCGTCCGCCGCGCAGGCGCTTGATACCATCAAATCCGGCCCTCCGATCGATATCGTCGTGACCGATATCGAGATGCCGGAGATGGACGGTTTCGAGTTCGCCGCGGCGTTGCGCGAAAATCCGGGCACTTCAGCCGTTCCGGTCATTGCACTGTCGGCCATGGTTTCAGCCGATGCGATCGAGCGCGGCCGTGGTGTTGGCTTCCATGATTTCGTCGCCAAGTTCGATCGGGCCGGTCTCATCGCGGCAATCAAGGAGCAGAGCGGCGACCTGCATCAGGCGGCGTGATCGGCAGAACCATTATGCAAAGCGATAACGAGCTCACCGAGTTTGTCACCTTTACGATTGCGGGTCAGATCTTCGGCCTGCCGATCGGGCGTGTTCAGGACGTGTTCAAGCCCTTCCACATGACCCGCGTACCGCTCGCCGGAGCCGAAATTGCCGGCGTGCTTAATCTGAGGGGCCGTATCGTAACTGCAATCGACATGCGCAATCGGCTCGACGTGAAGAAGCGTGAAGATAGCGCTGCGCCGATGGCGATTGGCATCGAAGCAAAGGGCGAATCGTTTGGGCTTTTGGTAGACGCGGTCGGCGAGGTGCTCAAGCCGGGCAACACGCAACGCGAGCCCAATCCGGTCAACCTCGACCACAAGCTCGCGGGCTTGTCAGCAGGCGTCTACCGGCTCGAGGGACAGCTATTGGTCGTACTCGACATCGACCGCGTGCTGGATCTCCGCAGCGAGGCCGTGGCCGCGTGAGAGCATTGAAACGCAGAGCAGAGATCGAAGCGGGTTCGCCCGCCAAGCTTAAAGTGAGGATACTATGAGGACATGCCTGGTCGTCGACGACTCGAGCGTCATCCGCAAGGTGGCGCGAAGAATTCTCGAGGGACTCGAGTTTGAGATCGCCGAAGCGGAGAATGGCGAGGAAGCCATTGAAGCCTGCCGCCGGCAAATCCCGGACGCGATTCTGCTGGACTGGAACATGCCGAAAATGGACGGCTATGAGTTCCTGCGGGTGCTGCGCCGTCTTCCCGGCGGCGACAAGCCGAAGGTGGTGTTCTGCACCACCGAGAACGACGTGGCCCATATTGCGCGGGCGCTGCATGCAGGCGCCAACGAATACATTATGAAGCCGTTCGACAAGGACATCGTCGAGGCCAAGTTTCAGGAAGTAGGACTGCTCTAAAGCGCTCAACGCCCCGCCCGGCGCGCAGGCGAATTTCCCGGTGCGAAGTTTAGTGCCGAAAGTACTGCAGTGATGAGTATCGCGCTAAAACCTGCGAGCCTGGAGACCATCGTCGAGCGGCCCATCCGGGTCATGATCGTCGACGATGCCATTGTCGCGCGCCGCCTGTTGACGCGCTGGATCGGCACCGAGCCGGACATGGTGGTCGCGGCATCTTTGTGCACCGGACGTGAGGCGGTCGATCAGATCGAGGCCAGCGACCCGGACGTCGTCGTCCTCGACATCGACATGCCGGAGCTGGACGGCATTTCGGCGCTGCCGGTCCTGCTCAAAAAGAAGCACGACCTGGTCGTGATCATGGCTTCGACGTTAACGCGGCGGAGCGCGGAGATCAGCCTGAAAGCGCTGTCGCTCGGCGCCGCCGATTACGTTCCGAAACCCGAAGCGGCGCCCGACGCCGCCACCTCGGCGGCGTTTCGTCGCGAGCTGATCGAGAAAATCCGCACGCTTGGCCGGCGGGGCCATTGGTTGGCGCGCCACCGGCGGCCGGATGCAGATGTGAGCCGGCCGGCGCCGACGAAGCGCGCAATCACTGTTCCGCCAACGGATGGTGCCGCGCTCCCTTTACGGCCGTTTGCACGCTCTCTGCCCCAGGCGCTGCTCATCGGTTCCTCGACCGGCGGCCCGCAGGCTCTGGACATCCTGATCGGAGAAATCGGCACGGCAATCGAGCGGGCGCCGATCCTGATCACGCAGCATATGCCGCCGACGTTCACCGCAGTGCTGGCGGAACACTTGTCGCGCGTCAGCGGGCGGTCCGCCCATGAGGCCGAGGACGGCGAAGCGGTCACTGCCGGCAATATTTACGTGGCGCCCGGCGGCCGGCATATGCGCGTTGCCGGCGGCCCCGATGGCCCGGTAATTGCGCTCGGCGACGATCCACCGATAAATTTTTGCAAGCCAGCAGTAGATCCGCTGCTGTCCTCGGCGGCCCGGGTCTGGGGACCGCGCAGTCTTGCACTTGTTCTCACCGGCATGGGTACCGACGGTACGCGTGGCGCCGCCGAAATTGTGGCCGCCGGCGGCAGCGTGATTGCCCAGGACGAAGCGACCAGCGTGGTGTGGGGCATGCCGCGCTCGGTGGCGCAGGCCGGATTGTGTTCGGCCGTGCTGCCGCTGCCGCAGATTGGCGCCAAGATCAATCACTTGTTCTCGGGAGATCGTAAGTGACGCCGCACGACTACGATTTCCTGCGAAAATGTCTCAAGCAGCGCTCGGGTCTCGTGCTGTCCGCCGACAAGCAATATCTGGTCGAGAGCCGCTTGTTGCCGGTGGCACGCAAAGCCGGCCTTGGCAGCCTCGGCGAGCTCGTCGCCACGCTCAAGCGGGGCAATTCTGAAGCGCTTATGGTCGCGGTCGTCGAAGCCATGATGACCAACGAGTCGTTTTTCTTTCGCGACAAGACGCCGTTCGAGAACTTCCGCTCCGCCGTTATGCCGGCGCTCATTGCAGCGCGGCAGCATTCGCGCACCATTCGCATTTGGTGTGCGGCGGCCGCCGCCGGCCAGGAGCCGTATTCGCTTGTCATGTCGCTCAAGGAGATGGGCCCAAAGATCGAAGGCTGGCGCATCGAGGTGATCGCCACCGACCTGTCGAATGACGTGCTGGAGAAAGCCCGCCAGGGAATCTACAGCCAGTTCGAAGTTCAGCGCGGGCTGCCGATTCAGCTGCTGATCAAGTATTTCAGTCAGGTCGGCGACGTCTGGCAGATCGCGCCGGAAATTCGCGCGATGGTCAAATACCGTCAGTTCAACCTGCTGTCCGACTTCTACCATCTCGGCGCCTTCGATCTCATCTTCTGCCGCAACGTTTTGATCTATTTCGACCAGGAGACAAAAATCGGCGTGCTCAACCGGCTCCGCGAGGTCATCGCCGGCGACGGCTATCTGGTGCTTGGCGCAGCCGAGACCGTCGTGGGGCTTACCGACAAATTCAGGACCGTGGCGGATTTGCGCGGTCTCTATGTGCCCAACCCGGCTTCGGCAAGAACGCCGGTGCAGGCTGCCGCCGGCGCGCTCGGGCCGCGCCTGGTGGCAGTGAGCGGCGGCCGATAAGACCGGCCGATTGCCGGGCGGCAAACAAAAAAACCCCGGCCAATGCCGGGGTTTTGCTTGTCCTTGAAGCTTTAGCCGCTCAGGCTGAAATCTTGGCTTCGTCCTCGATCGGTTCGCGCAGCACGTAGCCGCGGCCCCACACCGTTTCGATGTAGTTCTTGCCGCTTGAGGCGTTGGCAAGCTTCTTGCGCAGCTTGCAGATGAAAACGTCGATAATCTTCAGCTCCGGCTCGTCCATGCCGCCATAGAGATGATTGAGGAACATCTCCTTGGTCAGCGTCGTGCCCTTGCGGAGCGAAAGCAGCTCCAGCATCTGATATTCCTTGCCGGTCAGATGCACGCGCGCGGCGCTGACCTCGACCGTCTTGGTGTCGAGGTTGACGACGAGATCGCCGGTCTGGATGACCGATTGGGCGTGACCCTTGGAGCGCCGCACGATGGCATGGATGCGGGCCACCAGCTCGTCCTTGTGGAACGGCTTGGTCATATAGTCGTCGGCGCCGAAGCCGAGCCCTCTGACCTTGTCCTCGATCCCGGCAAGCCCCGTCAGGATCAGGATCGGCGTCTTGACCTTTGACACGCGCAGGCTCCGAAGCACTTCGAAGCCCGACATGTCCGGAAGATTAAGATCAAGGAGGATAATGTCATAGTCGTAGATTTTGCCGAGATCGACCCCTTCCTCCCCGAGATCGGTCGTGTAAACGTTGAAGCTCTCGGACTTGAGCATCAATTCGATGGATTGCGCCGTGGCGCTATCGTCTTCGATCAGCAATACGCGCATGCCAGTCCCTTTCCTCGCCGCGCGGCTTTAAGGTCGGCACGCCCCGACGGCGGCCCCCGAAAAACGCCTTGGGACAAACTGATTCGAGACTGTAAACGCGGTATGGTTAACAAAACCTAATTCATCCGCGCAAGAACTCCGTAGGCAAATTCTGTCGAATCGCCTTAAGATATTGCGGTGGACCGGTTTTCTAGCCACGTCGACGCTCAAGTTCCACATTAAAACTCGGTGCTAACCAACTCTTGAAACTCGCCCCTCCGTTTTGGCTGGGCAAGCCCGGTTGTAGTCCCAAGGACGACGCAATGATTAACGGCCCGGGTAAATACAGCGTTAACGCCGAACAGTCCGAAGTAACCAAATACGACCGACCGACGGACTTTCGATGACGGACTTTCGATGAAGGCACTGGCCGAGCAGATCAACGAACTCGACGGCATCGAAATCTACGGCCGCGTCGTCGGCGTGCGCGGCCTGATGGTTGAAGTCGCCGGTCCGCTCCATGCGATGTCGGTCGGCGCGCGCGTCATTATTGAAACGCCGGCGAAGTCGATCCCCTGCGAGGTGGTCGGGTTTTCCGCCGGTAACGCCCTGCTGATGCCGTTTGCGCCGCTCGAAGGCGTTCGGCGCGGCTGCAAGGCCGTGGTCACCGCTGTCGCCGGTGCGGTGCGGCCGTCTGTTGGCTGGCTCGGGCGGGTCGTTAACGCGCTCGGCGAGCCGATCGACGGCAAGGGCGCGTTGCTCTACGGGCCGTCGCCGTATCCGTTCCGCAATACGCCGCCGCTGGCGCATGCGCGCCGCCGCGTCGGCGCCCCGCTCGATCTCGGCGTCCGTGCGCTCAATACCTTTCTGACCTGCTGCCGCGGCCAGCGGCTCGGCATCTTCTCCGGCTCCGGCGTCGGCAAATCGGTGCTGCTGTCCATGCTGGCGCGCAACGTCGCCGCCGACGTCACCGTCATCGGGCTGATTGGCGAGCGCGGCCGCGAGGTCCAGGAGTTCCTGCAGGACGACCTCGGCGAAGCCGGTCTCGCCCGCTCCGTGGTCGTGGTCTCGACCTCCGATGAGCCGGCGCTGATGCGCCGCCAGGCCGCGCATGTCACGCTCGCCATCGCCGAATATTTCCGCGACGAAGGCAAGGACGTTCTCGTCCTCATGGATTCCGTGACGCGCTTTGCCATGGCGCAGCGCGAAATCGGCCTCTCCGCCGGCGAGCCGCCGACCGCCAAGGGCTATACGCCGACCGTCTTTACCGAGCTGCCGCGGCTCCTCGAGCGGGCCGGTCCCGGCACCGAGCTCGGCACCATCACCGGCATCTTCACGGTCCTGGTCGACGGCGACGACCATAACGAGCCGATCGCCGACGCGGTGCGCGGCATTCTCGACGGCCATATCGTCATGGAACGCGCCATCGCCGAGCGCGGCCGCTACCCGGCGATCAACATCCTCAAATCAGTGTCGCGAACCATGCCGCGCGCCGCCGATCCGGACTATCTGCAGGTCCTTAACCGGGCGCGCCAGGTCATGGCGACTTATGCCGACATGGAAGAGCTGATCCGGCTCGGCGCCTATCGGGCCGGCACCAGCCCCGAGGTCGACGAAGCCATCCGCCTGCACAAGCCGCTCGAGGCCTTTCTGTCCCAGGGTAAGGAAGAAGCAACCGGCCTGGCCGAAGGTTATCGCCGATTGGCCGAAATTATGACGATCGTGGAAACCGATCGCTAACGTTATCGGGTCACAATTGCCCGGTAAGGCGTCGTGCGGCTGGATCCGGGCGGCGTCATGGTTCTGCGGCTTCGGGGGAGTAGCAGTCGATGAAGTCCCGGGAGACTCTTATTCGCCTGAAGAAGTTTCAGGTCGACGAGAAGCGGCGCAAGGTCGCGCAAATCGAGACGATGATCGCCGAATTCGACCGCATGGCGGGCGATCTGGAGCGCGAGATCCGGGTCGAGCAGGACCGCGCCGGCATCCACGATCCCGGCCATTTTGCCTATCCGACCTACGCCAAAGCCGCGATCGGGCGCCGGGAGAATCTGAAACGCTCCGCCGACGAGCTGCGCACCCAGCTTGAGGAAGCGAAAATGGCGCTCGGCGACGCCTTCGACGAGCTCAAGAAGGTCGAGCTGCTCGACGAGCGCGACCAGATGCGCGAGCGCGAAGCCGAAAACGCCGCCGAGCAGGACGAGCTCGACGCCATCGCGCTGATGCGCGTGCGCGGCGTCGCGCCGGCGTAAGGCGCGGCGGGGCCGGTCGCGGCCGGCATTGACGTTTCAGCACTTGATCCGGGGGTGGATTCGTCCAAGCCGCCTGGCGGGTGGTAACCTTGGCATGTCGGTTTGATTGACGGTTAGGTTTAGAGCCAGACGGATGTGCGGACGGGGCGCCAAGGGGTGTGAAATGTGCCGCTCAACGCCGTCCCGGAGTTTGGCGCAGGTCGAGTGATTTGTAGTTCGGGCGGGCAACTAGCCGCTACCAAACCTCATCCCTTCGCAACCATGCGTACTTCAGATTCGGTTAGCTGATAAAGCGAATTGACGAGTGTGTTCATAGCGCTCTCTTGGTGGCTAATCTCAATTTCAAGCTTGGATAACTCAGATTCTAACGCGATGATTTGCGTCACAAGCGCCGGATTGTCTGGAACGACAAGCCTTCGAAGAGCGTTCGCAAGTTTCTTGCCGTCTGTCTTTTCAGTAACAGTGAACGTAGCAGCAAAAAGCTTCCATTGCGCAAGTATGAACTCGCCTTCGGCGGCATCAACAAAAACGCGATTGATAATCGGTACTCCGTCAATAGCTAGCGATAACTCACCGTCTTGAAAGGATGGGACAAGTTCGGCGCCCGGCGATAAGCGGTCAGAAATAGCGTCGTAGCGAGCGGCAAGATTGATGCCATATTGCTTTTCAGCCCACTCCACTTTCTTTTCGGAATCTAGTCGCATAGGCGCGTCGCCTATCAGGTCGCGTTTGGACTTTAGCCCAAAAAACAACCAGGTCTCCGGCTTGTTTCGCGTCCGCGCATCCCGAAGCCGATGCGCAATCTTCTGCAGAATATCGCGGCGCGCCGAGTGCGCTTTTTGAAGATCCTTGGCCTTTGCGGCGACCATCACGCGTTCTTCTTTCGCAGCAGGCGGGATAGGCAATGGAGCGATAAACTGCTTGTTTGCCGAACGGTAGCTACCGCGAAACGGTTTTGAGATTCGTCGAAAAATGAAATTCAAAACGGGTGCATTTAGGACGCCGGCTAGGAAATACAATTCCTCGTGACGGGTGACCTCGATACCTCCGACGTCAACGTTATCGAGGTAGACCGCCCCTGATTCATCAACGCTGCAGCCAAGATTGGCGACGAGGCGGGGAACAACAATTTTTGCAATCTCCTGCTTGTCGAGGTTTTTGGGATAATTGTAGCCCCACCAGCCATCGTCAACATCCATTCTTCCGTCTTCTCGTTGCCTTAATGCAGCTTCATAACTTTTAAGATATGCCCACGCTTTCGGATACGATGAGTGAAGTGTGGTGGAGTCCATCAGCGTCGCTTCGTCCATTGCGGTACTGTAGGGAAACAACAAATTAAGTGTCGGCAATCGGGGAAATATACCGCTTAGTCTGCGCACCCGAAATTATTGGCTTCATAATCGTATCTTCGATTTCAACTTCGTAGGGCGGTGGGGCGTTATCGCCTTTCGGAGTGCACAGGTAACGCTCCGGGCCGAGACGTGACAGATGATAGATTGCGTCGGCGCTCGTTTGAATGCCGACGAAGATATTCGAAGTGTGCACAGGATCGTCTAACCGCTTGCAGCGCTCGTAAAGACGGTCGATCAGAGCCCGTTCATCGCCAGCCAATAGCAGCCATCGCTCGCCAAAAACTTCATGCCCATAAGGTAGCAATTTGCTTGGATCGATCCACGGATCGCTGGGAATGTCCCCAGTTGGAGCTTCGGCTATCCGAATGCCGTTATTTGGCTCGTGAGTGAAAAATTGCAGTGCAGTATAGGTCGTTGATTCTTCGAAGACCTGAAAAGCTTCGAAATCAATCCAGCGATCCAAATTACGCCCAGTCGAGATCAGCTTACGCAAGCCTTCGCCGTATTCGTTGGTTGTCCACAGGCTGGGCGCGATGTACCCGAGACGCCCCTTTTCGTTCAGAAGTGCGAGGCCTTTTTCAATGAAGGGAAGATAAAGATCGAAGTTTCCAGTTTGAGTACTCGCATACGGCTTCACTTGGGCTTCAGGCCGACCATCGCGCAAGAACTCTGCCATATCGGCGTGAACTTTCCGAAAGTTTTGAAGCTTTACATAGGGAGGATTGCTTACCACCGCATCGAACTTGCCATTAGTCTCGGGAAAAGCCGCATTCCAATCGAAGGCGTTGATCCGCTCCTTTTGGACATCGTCATAGAAAGCAAGCTCAATCTGTCCCTTATAAAAGGCGCCGCTAATGAGGCTATTTCCTTCGCGTATGTTCGCATCAAGGGTCGAAAGCGGCTTATCGCCCCGTGCTGTGTGAAGCCAAAGAGCGAGACGCGCGATTTCTACTGAGGCCGGATTAATATCAACGCCGTAAATGTTCGATTTCAGGATGTCCGCGATGAGAGCGTCTTCACTATCCCTTTGAGCGCGGCCCTTCGTAACCTGCCTGCGCAGTCCCTGCACTTCATGCCATGCCTCGATCAGGTATCTCAAAACAGTAATCAGGAATGCGCCGGACCCACAAGCGGGATCGACAACAGTCAATATTTTCAGTCGAGCCGAATAAGCATCGAGTACTTCGAGCGCCGGATCGCCGATCGACGGCCATCCGCATTCTTTTTTGATATCAGCAAGTCGGGGCCCGAGTGTCTCGTCTACAATGCGCTCAACGACCCATTCGGGCGTATAGTAGACGCCATCGCGCTTGCGCTTACTCTCTTTGTTGACGGACTGGCGCCCGTCAGCTTCCGCCTCTAAAATTTCCAGTTCAGTTATGGACTGCTCGAAAATTCGTCCAAGCGTATAGAGGCCCAGGCTTTTTGACGGATCACGCTCAAATGACGCCGCGCCGTCCGACCGCCCGAAATCAGAAGCGTAGTTATAGGAGGCGCAAAGATATAGAAGCGTTTCCTTAAAAGAATAGAGGCTCGCCTCATTTGCCCCCTGCATGTGATGACAAAAAACCGAATTAGGTACATCCAGCGTTTCGAGATGCTCGTCATGCGCGAATAGGCCACCATTGAACTGGTTTAGAGCTTTGCCACCGAAGGCCCGACCCTCATTCATCGCGTAGAACAAACGCAACAAATCTTGCCAGATCGTGGTGCTTTCAGGATCGAAATATGGATCTTTGCTGCGATCGATAAGGAATTCGCGAAGGAGCTTGGGAGGAAAGGCCAGAGCCTGTCCCATATCTTCGCAGAAGAAAATAAAGATACAGCGGTCAAGAATTTTCTGAGCGAGACGAACGAGCCTCCCCCGGGTGCCAGGATAACGCGGCGTACCCTCCCCATTTCGTTCTAGCAGAATCAGATAAAGATGTTCGCGAAACGCGCGGTATTCTCTATAGAATGTGTTTTCGAGCGTCCTATCCTTAAATCGCTGTTCCCCAATGAGGCCGAGGAGCAAAGACCGGCCTGTGTCAGATATCAGCGTATTGCGATGGAATATTTTGCGGAAAAGGAAGCGATCAAAACGCGCTGCCTCTCCTGACGATAGAAGGCCCGCGCCCTTAAATAAGTCCTCGGGTTGGATCGTGAAGCGCAGCGATTGGTGGTATCCCTTGTCGAACCAGTACAAACGAAATTCGTTCATGTCCGTCACGATGCCCCATGTTGGGAGTATCGGATCGGTTGGAAACAGTCCCCGTCGAGCAAAACCCAAATAGTCTAAACATTGTCGAACGGGTGAACGATTGTTACCTTTGCGCTTTTGGGGGGCGTCCAAATCAGAACGAATGTCCTTGAACTCACAGAGCACTTGGGGAACCGGAGTGTTTTCTTCCTTTTTGAAATAGCCGATGGCGAGGTCTGCAGACCCAACGCCCCCTTTTTCACCGGCACCGGAAATCGGAAATTTCGGCCACAACGTGAACGTGCCTGCAACAGCACCAACTTGGCCCGTCTGATCGTATCCCCACGTCTGATGAAAGAACTCTTCTATGAAAGCTGCCTCGGCGGATGTTTCACGCAAGTCCTTCCGCGCAGACCAACGCCGAAGCCGATCATCAAGCGCGGCTTCATCCTCCGATCCCTTGAACGCTTCAAATTCCAGCGCCCAGACCGACCGTAAGAAGGATTTGGCGATGAAGGAGTTGAATAACTCAACCATATAATGTGAGACTCGTCTGCACTCCCGCCCAGGATGTAACCATTACGGCCAGAGTACACGTCGTCAATGAGTAATGTGCCCCGATTGTCCGCAATGTTGCAGCCCTCCGCGGCGTCACTCGGCGGCGCTAGACTAGGGATAGTAGTGCAGCGTCATCGCTCATCCCCGCGCACGCCGTGGCCTGTACGTCACCACGGACCGCGTTAGAGGGGACGCTATTTGTCGTGCTCGGCCCTTGGGGGAATCAGCGGCCGCAATATGGCAATGAGGCTTGGCAATGTTTCCCTCACTACGCGCCACACGATGTCGAGCCTCACGTCGCCATAGTCGTGAATGAGCCGATGGCGCAGCCCGGTCATTTGCTTCCAGGGGATTTCCGGATGCGCCGCGCAAAATGTCGTCGAGACTTTTCCCGCAGCCTCGCCCATGACTTCGAATTTGCGGATGACGGCGCTCTGATGCAGGTCGCTTGCAAGAAACGCCTGTTCATCGAGACTCGCAACGAAGGACTGCGCATCCTCGGCAGCAAGCAAGATGTCGAGCAACAGCGCGGTGTCGCGCCAATTCTCGTCGGAGCGATCAAGCGGCATAAACCGGCTTCGCGTCCGTCAGTATATGCCGTTTGCGGATGTAGTTGCGGCTGGACTCGATCGCCTTGCGATCGACAAGATCGACACGCCGCGCCAGCAAGCTTTCCAGCGCCTGCTTGAAGTCGACAAAGCGCGCAAGATCGTCGTCGTCTCCTGCGAACTCGACCAGGAAATCAATATCGCTGCGCGCCGGGTCGAAATCGCCACGTGCCGCCGAACCGAAGACCTCCAGCCGGCGCACGCGAAAGCGGCGGCACAAATCCCGCAACTCGTCGCGATGCAATGCAATATCTGCGATCATCGGTAGGTCCCAACTCAGTTCCCAGTATAGCATGGCATGAAGGGTCCGGGTGCCGGAGCGCATTGTTCGTCATGCCCGCGTATAGCCGTTCGGAGAACGGCGTCGCTTCGCTCGCCTGTGTCGCGGCATCCACGTCTTAAAAGCTGAGCAAATCAAGACGTGGATGGCCGGAACAAGTCCGGCCATGACGGCTGGAGGCGCAAACGGTCTATCAGACGAGCACCTCGACAGGCTTTCTCGGCGTCGTTCACGCGAAGCCGCCGGAGATCTCGCTCGGTCACTATACTGTTGACATTCGTCTCCATTTACGGTACACGGTCAAAGAATCTCGCTCAGTGAAGGACGCCTTCGGCCGAGGGTACTCCCGAAAGCGGAGCGAGTGCGGTACCCGCGGGCGGAACGATACGATCCGCTCCCGGGCGGCTTCGGGAAACTACGCCCGGCCGGCATTACGACCGGTCTGCGAGATAACCCTCGCTGGACTGGGACAGGAAGGAGCGGGTAACGCCCGCTGAAAAAGCGCACGGTTTTTCGAACCCGGTTGTTCGAAGCTTTGGATCGTGCGCCCCGACCAAGTCCCAGGAAGTGCGTATCTGGAGCTGAGCTGCGGCGTTCGCTCGCTGCAGCAAGAGCCGCGGTGGAACGCCGATAGGCGAGCGTGCCCCCTCCCTAACCCTCCCCCGCAAGCGGGAGAGGGGAAAGAGACAAGGGCGCGCCGCGCCCCCTCCGTGTCCTCCCCCGCATGCGGGGGAGGATGAAGGTGGGGGCGCGGAGGTTGGCTGAACACGTCTGTCGGCGTTCCGCTTCCTTTTTTCTTTTCGTCATTGCGCTTCGTAGGGTGGGTAGAGCGAAGCGAAACCCACCGCTCAGCATGGTGGGTTACGCTGTGGAGCTTGTCATCGGGCCGGCCACTTCGGGCCGGACCCGTTGGCAGCGAACCCACCGTACATTTTCGCAAGCCTCGGGCGCGGAGCGCGTCGCGGGAACGCGTTCGCTTATCCGCCACCGCGTAGTGAAACGGAGCGGGGGAGGGGGACCGCGTGTTTGCGCGGTGGAGGGGGCGTGCAGCGCTTGAGCTAGCGGCGCGGCCAACGCCCCTTCCACCGCCCTTCGGGCGGTCCCCTTCCCCGCTTCGCGGGGCAGGATGAAGGATGTCCCGAAACGATACGCGCGGAACGCGCCGGAATGCCGCGTTGCCCCGTTTCGCTCTCGACGAGCGGCCATATCCGCGGCGATAATCGTTATGGCGGGGGACGCTAGGAGTCATGCTGACGCAAGCGGAACTGGTTTGGCTGCTTGCAGCCGTCGCCAAGCGCGACGCCGCCGCATTCGAGCGGCTTTACGACGCAACGCGCGCGAAACTTTACGGGGTGCTGCTTCGTATTTTGGGTAGGCCCGAATTAGCCGACGAGGTCATGCAGGAGACCTATCTCAAGGTTTGGACGATGGCTGACAGGTTCGATCCGACGCTGGCGAGCCCCATCACCTGGATGGTGGCGATGGCGCGCAACCGGGCGATCGACATCGTTCGCAAGAAGGGTGAAATCTCGATCGAGGACGATCCGGAGGCCTTGAACGTCGCCGCCGACACGCCGGCGCCGCTGGCCCGCCGCGAGATGACCGAGGAGCTCAAGCGCCTTTTGTCCTGTCTCGGCAAACTCGACCCGGAGAAACAGCGCATCGTGCTGCTCGCTTATTACAGCGGCTGGAGCCGCGATCAGCTCGCCAGGAAACTCGACATCCCGGTCAACACAATCAAGACCTGGTTGCGGCGCAGCCTGATCGAAATCCGCGAGTGTATGGGATCGTGATGTCGGAGGAGCTTCCAGTGGCCACGGACGACGACGACCAGGATGCGCTTGCCGCCGAGTACGTTCTCGGCACGCTCTCCGACGAAGAGCGCACGCACGCCGAAGCGCTGATAACGCTCGATCCGGTATTCGAGGCGGCGGTGCGTCACTGGGAGCGCCGGCTTGGCGAACTCAATGTGATGGTGGAAGCCGTCGAGCCGCCGCCGGAAGTGTGGGACAAAATCAAGACCGAGATCGGTCCCGTCGAGCCGGCTGAGCACATTGCGACGTCCGCCGAAGAAGAGTTTTTCTCCCCGATCGAAGAGCTGATGCCCGCGGAAACGCTACCGCCGGCGGCCGGGCTCGAGCCGCCGCCGGCTGTCGCGATATCGCGCGACGTACCGCAAGTGCTTCCGCCGTCAGCGCCGGAGCCGGTCAAGATCGAACGTGGTGCCGACGTCATTTATCTGGCGCGTCGGGCGAAACGCTGGCGGCGCGTTGCGTTTCTCATGGGCGCGATAGCGGCTTTGTTGGCGCTATACGTCGCCGTGTGGCAGTTCGCGCCGGAAATCGTGCCGCCGCAATTGCGGCCGGGGGCGGCGCAGCTGCTGGCGCGTTCACCGGCGCCGGGGCGTGCTGCGCAGGATCGGCTGGTTGCCGTCCTGCAGCCGGGGCCGACGGGGCCGGCATTCCTGCTCACGCTCGACACGCGGCAGCGCACACTGACCGTGCGGAAGGTATCGGCGACGGAAGAAGCCGGTAAAAGCTATGAGCTGTGGCTGATTTCGAGCCGGCTTGGTGCGCCGCGCTCGCTCGGAATTGTCGGCAACGACGAATTCACCGAGCGCCCGCTGCCGGGAAACTACGACGCCGATACGCTGCGCGGAGCGACCTATGCGGTGTCGCTTGAACCTGCCGGTGGCTCCAAGAGTGGGGCGCCGACCGGGCCGGTGCTGTTTACCGGCAAAGCTGTCGAATCATTGCCGGCGTCCGCGCCACAAACGCCGAAGACGTAACACAGGGGGCGGGGGGCTGAGACTATCAGCGAACCGCGGGGAGATGTCCGCTCACGGCGGTCGGCTGGCCTGCCCTTACCAGCGGCACGGTGCCAAGGTCCACTTCGTTGCTGATGTGGGCGAAAATGCCAACTGCCGCGACGAGCGTGGCGCACACCAGGCCCACGACCAAAATCTTCAAGTGGGTTCCGCGATCTGCGTTGTACATCGAGTGATTCATGACGACCTCGCCGGTTTTCGCCTAACTACGCCGGCGGCCCGATGGAAGATGTGATTTACCTCACACTAAGTGCAATTCGTGCAACCAACTGAAAGAGCCGTTCACAGCAGCTTGAACCGCCGTGATAACGCTTGATGGCTTGTTTGGTTCCGATTGAACGTGGCGGATGGGGCTGGAAATCTCGAACGGCCGCCGAAGGTTATGGGGAGTAGTGCATGAGTTAAATTATCGCAGAACTTGCTGGAACCGGCGTCCTCCGGGCGGGAATCAATATGAGCAACGGGCTTCTAGTGACCGGAATGAGCGCCGCGGGCGATCCGCAGGGCGTCGCGCCTGACATGGCCACCGAGATCGCCAACCGGCTCAAGGTGCCGGTCGCCTATGTCAAATTCGACCGGCCGTCGAAACTCGCCGACGCCGCCGGCACCAACGCCTGGGACATCGGGCTGATTGGTGCAGAACCGGCCCGAGCCGAAAAGATCGCGTTCACTAAGGCTTATTGCGAGATCCAGGCGACTTATCTGGTGCGTGAGGGATCGCCGTTGCAAAGCGTTGCCGATGTCGATCGTCCCGGGTCACGCATCGCGGTCCGTGCAGGCAGCGCCTACGACCTTTGGCTGACGCGAAACTTAAAACACGCGACGCTGCTGCGATCCGATACGGCGGACGGGCCGTTCGACCAGTTCGTCGCCGAGGGCCTTGATGCGCTCGCGGGTCTGCGGCCGGCGCTGATGAGCGAGGCCGGCAAGCTTCCGGGCGCGCGAATCCTGCCCGGCAATTTTACTGCGGTCCAACAAGCGATCGGCACCTTGAAGAGCAACACCGCGGGTGCTGCATTCCTTCGGGACTTTGTCGAGGAGGCGAAGCGGACCGGATTCGTCGCCCGCCTGATCGAGCGGCACAAAGTTGTCGGCCTCTCGGTAGCGCCGTGATCAAATACTGGCGACGGTTTTCAAGCGCGCCCGCGGGTGGATCTCCGACTGGGCGAGAACGCTGGTCTGGGCGCGGAAGCGTTCGATGATGCCGCGAGCGAACGGCCGGATATTCGGCGAAGTGACCAGCACCGGCGCTTCGCCGTCCCGCGCCGCCTGCTCGAATTTTTCCCGGACCAGATTGATGAATTCGGTGAGCTTGGAGGGCTGCATGGCAAGGCTCCGGTCGTCGCCCTGGCCGACGATTGATTCGGCGAAAGCCTGCTCCCATCGGGCGGTGAGCGCGATGATCGGGAGGTAGCCGGCGGGACTGGTGTGCTGGGCGCAAAGCTGACGCGCGAGCCGCGCGCGGACGTGCTCGGCCAGCATCGCCGGATTGCGGGTCGAGGCAAGCCCGTCGGCGATGCCTTCGAGAATGGTCGAAAGATCGCGGATCGAGACGCGCTCGGCGAGCAGAATTTGCAGCACGCGCTGGATCCCGGAGACGGTGATTTGTGCGGGTACAATGTCCTTGATCAGTTCGCCCTGTTCCTTCGGCAGTTCCTTGAGCAATTTCTGCACCTCGCCATATGAAAGAAGGTCGGACATGTTGGCCTTGATCAATTCGGTGAGGTGAGTAGCGAGCACGGTCGCGGCGTCGACCACGGTGTAGCCCATGACCGAAGCTTCTTCCTTGAGCGCCGCATCGATCCAGGTCGCGGGCAGGCCGAACGTAGGCTCGGTGGTGTGGGTGCCTGGCAGCGTGACCTGCTTGCCGCTTGGGTCCATGACCATGTACTGGCCGTGCCATACCTTGCCGGTGCCGGATTCCACCTCCTTGATCTTGATGACATAAGTGTTGGCGTCGAGCTGGACGTTGTCGAGGATGCGGACCGCGGGCATGACGAAGCCCATTTCGATCGCCAGCGAACGGCGCAACGCCTTGATCTGCTCGGTCAGCCGGTCGCCGCCGTCCGGTGCATTGACCAGCGGCAACAGCGCATAGCCGAGCTCGATCTTGAGATCGTCCATCTTGAGCGTCGCCGACATCGGCTCTTCCGCAGGTGCCGGCTTGGCGAGGTCGGCCTTTTTCTCCTCGGCCGCGACGGCCTTTTTGTGCCGCCGGTCGATCAGATAAGCCAAGGCGCCGGTGCCGCCGCCAAGCGCAAAGAACGGAATCATCGGAATGCCGGGCAGCAGCGCCATCACCAGCATGACCGCAGCCGACATGCCGAGCGCTTTCGGATAGCCGGAGAACTGACTCAGCAGCGCCTTGTCGGCGGCGCCGGCGACTCCGGCCTTGGAGACCAACAAACCCGCGGCGATCGAGACAATGAGCGCCGGAACCTGTGTCACCAGGCCATCACCAACGGTGAGCAGCGTGTAGGCTTGGGCCGCCTCCCCGAAAGTCAGGCCCTGCTGCAATATGCCGATGACCATTCCGCCGATGACGTTGATCAGCACGACCAAAAGACCGGCGATGGCGTCGCCGCGCACGAATTTCGAGGCGCCGTCCATCGCGCCGAAGAAGCCGGACTCGTCCTCCAAATTCTTGCGTCGTCGCCGCGCTTCCTTCTCGTCGATCAGGCCGGCGGAGAGATCGGCATCGATGGCCATTTGCTTGCCGGGCATGGAATCGAGGTGGAAACGCGCCGCCACTTCTGCGATGCGACCCGAGCCTTTGGTGATGACCACGAAGTTCACGATCACCAGAATCGTGAACACGATGATGCCGATGACGAAGTTGCCCCCCATGACAAAATGGCCGAACGCCTCGATGACGTGGCCGGCGGCAGCTGTTCCTTCATGCCCGTGAGCCAGGATGAGCCGCGTCGAGGCGAGATTGAGCGCGAGCCGCAGCATGGTGGCGATCAGCAGCACGGTCGGAAACGCGGAGAACTCGAGCGGGGCCTGGATGAACAAAGCCGTCATCAGGATCAGAACCGAAAAGGTGATCGAGATGGCGAGCGAAAAATCGAGCAATATCGCCGGCAGCGGCAGGATGAGGACCACGAGTATGGCCATCATGCCGACCGCGAGCCCGATGTCGCTCCGCCGCAGCATGGTCCCGAGGTCGCTCAATCGCGAGAGCGTCAAGGATCCTTCGCCGCCCTGTGCTGAGGTTGCCTCAGTCATGTCGGTTGATCGTTCCCGTCGACCGCGGTCACGTGATTCAAAGCTGTGCACGGCGGCCGGTGGGCCGCCGGCCCGGATGATGGGAGCCGCGCTCGCGTCCAAAATTGCCCCCAAAGGTGCAGTGGATACGCTATGACCTCCCCGGCAAAATGTGCCTGGTTTATGGTTACTGGGGGGTTAACGTCGGGCCCGATCGTCGGTCCTGCCTTTCCGCCCCAACCCGTGGGGCAGAATTGAAGGCCATCAGCTATTCGCTCGCTGCCGTGCTCCTCGCCAGCGTGCCGCAAGCGGCCTGGTCGCAGCATCGGCCGGCCGCTTTCGTCGATGCAGCCACGGTCGTCCCCGGGCTGATCGTCGATGGGCGCTACGCCGGATCGCATAATTTCGTCGGCCGGCCGATCGCCGGATACGAAGCGCCACGCTGTTTGCTGACCCAGCCGGCCGCTGCGGCACTTGCGGGAGTGGCGCGCGACTTGGCGCCGCGTGGCCTCGTGCTCAAAGCATTCGACTGCTATCGCCCGACCCGTGCGGTAGCGAATTTCGTTCGCTGGGCGCGCGATCTCACGGACACCGACGCCAAGAAGGAATTTTATCCGGACGTGGACAAAAGCACGCTGTTCCGCGACGGCTACATTTCTTCGCGGTCAGGCCATTCCCGTGGCTCGACCATCGATCTGACGCTCGCGCGCGCCGATGGCCATGAGCTCGACATGGGAACGCCGTTCGACTTTTTCAGTCCACGGTCCTGGCCGGCCGCAGCAAGCGTCGGCGCGGAAGCCAAGACCAACCGCGCTACACTTGCCGCGGCCATGCGGCGCCATGGTTTCCGGCCTTATGCTAAGGAGTGGTGGCATTTCACGCTATCGCACGAGCCGTTTCCGGATACTTATTTCGATTTCCCGGTGCGATGACTTTCAGGCGATCCGGTTCCGACCTGATTAAATAATCCATGTGGAGACTTGTGCAAACATGACGTCAAACGTTCAAAGCGACCGTCGCCGCATGGCGTCCGCCGCCATCACCGCCCTCATGCGCCCGCGCAGCGTTGCGATCGTCGGCGTGTCGGCCAAACCGGGTTCGGCTGGGCGGGTCGTCCTTGAGCTTCTTGGCAACAACAAGTTCAGCGGCCCGATTTATCTAGTGGGTAGAAGCAGCACCGATATCGAAGGCCACAAGGTCCTGGCGAGCATCGACGATATTCCGGAGGACGTGGATCTCGCCGTCCTCACATTGCCGGCGGGCGCCGTCCGGGAAGCGGTCGAAGGCTGCGTCCGGCGCAAAATGAAAGTCGGTGTGATCTTCGCTTCCGGTTTTGCTGAAGTC
Source organism: uncultured Alphaproteobacteria bacterium (assembly GCA_963844545.1). Taxonomy (GTDB): domain Bacteria; phylum Pseudomonadota; class Alphaproteobacteria; order Rhizobiales; family Xanthobacteraceae; genus BOG-931. Next base: position 56,353 of record CAWJOX010000015.1, read on the forward strand.
GGGAGCGACGGCGTCAGTGAGCAGGACCGGATTGGCGAAATCGCGCGAGCGGGTGGGCTGGCGCTGGTCGGACCAAACTGCCTCGGCTTCATGAACTTCGCGGAAGGTTTCTCGGCGGTGTTCTTCTCGCCGCAGCCTACGCCGCGTTTGCCTGCCGGGACGACCGGCGCCGTTGCCATTGTCGCGCAAAGCGGCGGGCTCGGCAGCCATTTGCAGAGCGGGCTGAACACCCGCGGTGTTCCGGTCTCATGCTGGATTTCGACCGGCAACGAGGCGGATCTCGGTCTTGCCGATTTTATCCAGTATCTGCTCGAGGACCCGGTGACTCAGGTCATCGCTCTCTACGCCGAGGATATTCGGCGTCCGCAGGAATTCATCGACATCGCGGGCGAAGCGTTGCGACGCGGCAAGCCCATCGTGATGATGCATCCCGGCCGCGGCGCCAAAGCCAAGGAGGCAGCTCGCTCGCACACCGGCGCGCTTGCCGGCGATCATGCGGTGATGCGGACATTGGTCGAACATGCCGGCGTGGTTATCGTTGACACGCTCGACGAGCTTATGGATGTGAGCGAGATCCTCGCTCGCTTTCCGAAGCCGTCGAAGGGCGATCTCGGCGTTCTGACATTTTCCGGCGCATTCTGCGGTATCGCCCACGACTTCTGTGAGGACATTGGGGTTCATTTGCCGCCGCTGTCGGCTGAAACGCTGAATCACCTCACGCCGTTATTGCCTGCATTCCTGCCACCGAAGAATCCGCTCGACCTTGGGACGCAGACGATCCAGCAACCGGAGTTGCTGCAGACTTGCGTGGAAGCGCTGCTGCGCGATCCCGCCATCGGCGGTCTCGCCATCTCGATTCCGCCCACGAGCCCGCGCCACTCCGTCATCTACCTCGAAGGCATCATCGCCGCGAGCAAAATAAGCACCAAGCCGGTTGCGCTGGCCATTCTCGGCGACGCGTTGCCGCTCGCACCCGAATTCATGGCGGCCGTGCTCAAGAACAATGTGGTGCTGTCCCGCTCGTCGGATCGGACGCTGCGTGCGATGGGGAAGGTCATTGCTTATGGCAATCGCAATCTCGCCTTGGCGCGGCGCCAAGCCGTGCCGCTTGCGTCGGTGCAGATTCCGGAACTCGGCCAAGGCCCGCAACCCGAGTGGCTCGGCAAGAAGGTGCTGGCGGCGCTTGGTCTGAAAGTGCCGGCGGGCGACCTCGCCCGCAGCGTCGAGGAAGCTGTCAGCATTGCCCGCCGCATCGGCTATCCGGTCGCGATGAAAGCGCAAGCCGCCAAGCTTGAGCATAAGACCGAGGCCGGCGGCGTCGTGCTTGGCGTGGCCGATGCGGATGAAGTGCGCAAAGTCTGGGCGACACTGCATGAAAACGTCGAACGCGCGCAGCCGGGCCTGAAGCTTGACGGCGTGCTCGTCGAAGCGATGTCGCCGCGTGGGCTTGAGCTTGTTGTTGGCGCCCGCCGCGATCCGCGATGGGGGCCGGTGCTGATGGTGGGACTGGGCGGAATCTGGGTCGAGGCTCTCGGCGACGTGCGGCTGATCCCGCCGGATCTGACCGAAGACGAGATTGTCGTGGAGCTTGGCAAGCTCAAGACCGCAAAGCTGCTGCAAGGCTTCCGCAACTCGCCGGCCGTCGACGTTAAGGCGGTAGCAGCCGCGGCTGCGGCAGTCGGCCGCCTGATGTTGGTGCGCCCCGACATCGCCGAGGTCGACGTCAATCCGCTCATGGTGCATGCCGCCGGCCATGGCGCCACGGCGCTGGATGCTTTGATCATCACCGACAGCGGAGCGCCAAGGCACTGAGGCGCCTTCGCTGCCAGCGTGAAAACTGCCGGACTCCATTTCATCCGCGTTGCAAAGGAACTGGATCGATGTCCTCTGAACTAATCACCTATGAACTTGACGGCGCAGTTGCGGTCATCGGTTTGAACCGGCCCGAGAAGCGCAACGCCATCAACAACGACGTGGTCATGCAATTACGCGACGCGGTCGTGCGCGCCGGCGACGAAGCCGATGCCGGGGTGATTTTCGGCCACGGCGTCAACTTTTCGGCCGGTCTGGATCTCGCAGAGCTCCTCAAGAACATGGACCCCACGACGCCAAAGCCCCGCAAAAAGCGCGACCATGCTTGGCACACCGTGTTCGATATTATTGCGCGCGGCCCAATTCCGTTTGTCGCCGCACTCCACGGCGCGGTGGTCGGCGGCGGCCTTGAGCTCGCGGCTGCGGCCCATATTCGGGTCGCGGATCGCACGGCGTTCTTTGGCCTTCCGGAAGGTCAGCGCGGCATCTTCGTCGGCGGCGGCGGTTCGGTCCGCGTTCAGCGCATCGTCGGCTATTCGGTAATGGCTGACATGATGCTGACCGGCCGCATATTGTCAGTCGACGAGGCCGAGAGGCTCAACATCGCGCGCTACGTGGTCGAGCAGGGGCAGGCATTGGCGAAGGCCAAAGAGCTCGCCGCTCGCATCGCGCAGAACACCCCGCTCACCAACTGGCAGATCACCAACGTGCTGCCGCGGGTCAACGATCTCTCGCACGACGACGGCCTGTTCCTGGAATACATCAACACCTCCATGCAGCGGCCGCCCGAATCGGTGGAACGCCTGCGCGATTTCGTCGAAAAACGCGCGACCCCTCTGCAGGCCCCTAACAAGAAGTGACGCCTTTTCCAGAACGTTGCATTTATGGGCTTCACGATCACCCGAGCAGCAGAGCGGCGCCAACCGCGAGCAGCAGCGCGGGCGGCATGACAATGATGCCCAGTTTCAAGAACGTGCCAAAGCTCATGGCATGACCTTCGCGACGCAGCGCCGTGAGCCACAGAATGGTCGCCAACGATCCGGTGATCGAAAGATTCGGCCCGAGATCGACGCCGATCAGCAAACAGCGGGTGATTTGATCGGAAACGTCAGTGGTCCGCACGGCACTGCCGGCAATCAATCCGGCCGGCAGGTTGTTGATGAGATTACTCACGAATGCGACGATCACGCCGGCAGTTCCCGCGGTCGAAACAGGGGAGCGTTGCGCGCTATCGTGGAGGACATTGGCGATCGTTTGGATCAGGCCGGTCTGCTGCAAAGCTCCGACAAGCACAAATAATCCGGCGACAAGCGGTAAAATTCCCCAAGAAATATTTTTGACGGCTGCCCATGGCGAGGATTTCGCGCTGATCAACACTGTCGCGGCCGTGACAGTGCCGGCGATGGCGGTCGGCAGACCGAGCCTGATATCCAGCGACGATGATACGAGGAGCACAATAGCCGTCGTGGCGATACCTCCTGCGGCGACGATTCCGGCAGCGCTGAGTGCGGGCCGGGGCTCATCCTTCGCGATCGGTTGAAGCAGAGCCTTTCGCTGCGTCCATCGCAGAGCCAGATACGTCGCAGCGATCGAAAGTGCCGATGGCAGCAGGTAGGTCGGCAGCCATTGCAGCAGCGGTGGCATGCGGCTGCCGTAGAGAACGAGATTCGCTGGGTTCGAAATCGGCAGAACAAACGAGGCCGCGTTGGCAATAAACGCGCAGATCAGGAGATAGGGCAGGGGCTCCTTGGCCTTCGCCGTCTTGACAGCCGCAGCCACCGCCGGTGTCAGTACCACCGCGGCCGCGTCGTTGGACAAAGAGATCGTGACGATGATACCGACGCCGTAGGTCAGGAGGAATAACCGCCGCGCTGAGCCCTTGGATTAAGTCGTTGCAATCGCCGCGAGCCAATCGAACAGCCCTTCCTCGCGCGCAATCTCGGCGAGCAGCATCATGCCGAACAGAAAAAGATAGACGTCGATGCCCTTGGCAACGCCCGCCATCGCTTCGGGGATCGAAATCAGACGGAGCGCGATGAGCAGGCCTGCTCCCGCTACTGCCCAGACCGCCTCGGGAAGATTGAAGGGTCGGACAATTACACCCGCTGTGGCAAGCGCAGCGATTGCGTATATAGCGAGCGTTGCGTGCGCCTGCATGGAAGGCTCTTGTAGTGCCTTAGTTCAGCAATGCGCTCGACACGAGCTTGCTCGCGTTTAGGCCTGAGACTAGGCGGGCTCTAGAAGGTTGGTTATCGCGTCGGTCAACTGCTGCGCGGTATAGGGTTTCGGCAGAAACATGTTCGGCTCGGCAAACAGCGTTTGCATGCCGTCGGTCACTGGCCGCCCGCTGGTATACAGGACCGGTATCCCTGCGCGAGATTGTCCAGCTGACTGGCCGACCGTTATGCCGCCCTCGGCTAGGGTTCCGAGCCCGATATCGGTGAAAACCAGATCAAGCTTTGCGTCCGAATGAATGATCGCCTGCGCCTCGGCTACGGTACTCGCCGATATGGTCTCATGGCCGGCCTCTTGCAGCACAGATTCTGCCAGCACGAGGACTTGCGCCTCGTCCTCGACAATCAAAACGCTTGGCATCCGATGCCCCTCGGAAACGCGCCCCACACCACTCAATCGCAGCAAATTTACTTGGTTCCAAGTGAGTGGTTCCGGCGGCTTGAAATCGGGACGAAGGCCAGCCGTTCAAGGCTGGTAGCCCTGACGCCGCAGGTATTCAGGTATTGATGCTTACGGCGTCCAACACCTTGCGAACGCCAGCAGCCAGTTGCTCGCTGGTGAGGGGCTTCTGAAGCAAGTCCACGCCGGGGTCGAGACGGCCCTGATGGACGATAGCGTTGCGCGAGTATCCGGTCATGTACAGAACTTTCAGGGAAGCTTGAACCTGTTTTGCTTCCTCCGCGAGCTTCCGCCCGTTCATCCCGGGCATGACCACATCGGTGAGAAGCAGGTTGACGCTGTTGTGTTCGCGCAACTTACGCAGCGCATCCTCGGCGTCTGCGGCTTCGAGTACGCTGTAGCCAAGCGTCCTGAGTGTTTCCACGACGTAACTGCGTACGTCGGCATCGTCCTCGACGACCAAGACACACTCGCCGGAACTCCCGCGGCTGGGCTCGCCTTTGACCTCCTCTGACGCCACCGATTTTCCGGCAAACCGGGGGAGATAGACCTTGATCGTGGTGCCTTCTCCAATCTCGCTGTAGATCTTCACGTGGCCGCCGGACTGCTTGACGAAACCGTAAACCTGGCTGAGGCCAAGCCCGGTGCCCTGTCCGGACTGTTTGGTCGTAAAGAATGGTTCGAAGGCGCGCTCGACGACCTCCCTGCTCATTCCGGAGCCGGTGTCGGTCACTGCGATCTGGACGTATTGTCCGGGGCGGACATCTCCGTTCTGCTTGCAATAGGCTTCGTCGAGATACGAATTGCTCGCTTCTACGGTCAGTTTGCCGCCGTTCGGCATGGCGTCCCTGGCGTTGAGCGCGAGATTGAGCACCGCGGCTTCAAGCTCGGCGGAATCGGCCTCGACCGGCCACACGCCGCCCCCGCCGACGATCTCGAGTGAGACGTCTTCGCCGAGCGAACGACGCAGAAATTCCGCGAGCCCGTTGAGTACGCGATTGACGTCGAGCGGGACGGGATTGAGCGGCTGCTGCCGGGAGAACGCCAACAGCCGCTTGGTGAGGGTGGCGGCGCGCTGTGCTCCCTGCATGGCGTTGTCCAGGCGGCGGGCAAGCTTGACCTGCGCGCCTTCGGTCCACGATTCTATCTGGCGCTGAGCGGACTCCAGATTACCGATGATGATGGTCAGCAGATTGTTGAAATCATGGGCGACGCCGCCGGTAAGCTGGCCGATGGCTTCGAGCTTTTGCGATTGGCGAAGAGCTTCTTCGGCGGCCGAGCGTCGGTCGATCTCTGCGTAGAGACGGCCGGTTCTCCGCAGAACCGCAAACAGCGCCAGGAAAAGTATCAGCGTTACCGGGATGCCGTAGATCAGATGCGCAGCCATCGTCCTGATCAGCTCATCCCAGATGGCCGATGTCGCAATGCCGCTCGTCAGATAAAGCGACGTCGCACTGAAGCGGCGATAGGCAAAGCGCCGCCGGACCTGATCGACTGGCGACGTCGTCGTATAGATACCGCCGCGGGGGGATTGCTCGATCGATCGGCGAAAACCAGTATGCTCGTCCAGCCGGGTGGTTGCGCCGGGTGGAACGACCGGATAGCGCGCTAAAATTAGCCCGTCGTCGCGGATCAATGCGTATTGCAGGCCTTCGGTGTACGCGAGCGTCGAGAAAAATTGAAAAAAATTGCTCGGGAGAACGGAGACCTCGAGAACCCCAACGAACTCTCCGCCGTGCTCGATGCGCCGGCTAACCGTAAAGAATGGCTGGCCGTTGAACGCCGATTGATAGACTTGCCCGTAATAGGTCCCGCTATCGCGTTTTAGATGCGCCTGAAAAAAATCCCGGTCTGAGAAATTCTGGCTGGGCGAAGATCGCAACCAGGATGACACCAGCGCTCCGCCGTCGCTGCCGTAGATCCAAATCGACTGAATGACAGGTATTTCACTGACCAGCTTTTCAAGAAACGCATGCAGCGGCGCTTCGTGCGCCAGGATATCCGCACCGGACATTCCGGCGATGCGGTCGGCGGTGGTGTTCAACGCCAGATCGACCAGCAGGAAGGTTTTCTGGGCCTCCTGCTGCTGAACGTCGAGCGACCGCAGGAGCCGCTCGTCGGTCAGCGATTTAAGGTTGCGGTAGGTACCCCACGACGCGAATGCGAACAGAAGGCAGGGAACCAACAGAGACGCAGCCATGGCCAGCCGCACCAGCCGGATCGTCAACGCTCGCGCCTGCATTGTGGTTGGGTGTCCTGCCGGAGAAGAAAACGTAAGGTAGTCGAGCATTCTTTCCAGCGCCAGATCGAAGCGCCGCCGCGGGCTTGTTTAGTTCGTGAAATTCGAAAGTGGTTGCGGCTTTGGCGGAGCCAACCATTGCGGCCACCGCGGTCAAACTTGCGAAGGGCTCGTGACTTTGGGCTGCGACCTCAAAACGTGACGCGTACGCTGCGCCTCTGCCAAAAGCCTATGCCGGAGATTTTGCGCGCTTTGCGGTTTCTAAGAGATAACCGCCTTGCTCAGAACGCACGCACTGATCTTGAGAGTTCCGTCGGACTGCGGCTCCAGCGTGTAAAGCGCTTCCCAGGCGATACCGTCGGCATCGATGATGTGGACCTGCTGGGTGATCTTGCCGTTCAAAATCGTCGCCTGTCCGAACTCAAAACTTTTATGCCGATAGACCGGAGCGTAGCCGTTGCGGACCATGTACATGAAGGTCTCGGGAGTCCGGTACCAGCTCCTTATCGAAGGCGCGGCGAAGATATACGCTGCCGCCGCATCGTCCCGGCTGAAGGCCTCCTCTTGCGATTGGATGACGGACTGTGCCGTGGCGATGTCTTCACCGGCGCCGGCGAGGACTGTGGCGCCGACTAAGAATGCGACCAGTATGATAAGCACACGCATGATGCATGCTCCGCGTCTTTTAGTTCATTCCTCATCCGAGTAGTGCACCCCACATGCCACGAGCGCTCCATTGCATATACGAACCGATCGCACGTCCGTTTCACCACGACGGATAAATCTCTTGAGCAGAGACCGTCCGCTATTAGCCTCATCCGTCGCCCAATCTTCCAAAGCAATCTCTTTTAACGCAAAATTGCGGCGGGGCCGCTAAATTAGCGGCATCCGTTATCGGACTTAACGCTATAAGCGCTTGGTCTGATGCCTTTTTGAACCGATTCAGCGTGGAATTTGAGCAATGTCGCCCAAATTCGGAAAAAAGTTCCAATTCACCGTTGCTGGCCAAACGAATGCTGATGAGTATTGAATAAGCCTGCTGATCGCGCCTAGTATTGGTTACGGGTACCGTGGCGAAACGGTTCGGGGGAATATGACATACTTACGGTTTGGGTGGGTGATAGCGGCGTGTACTATTGCCGCGATTTATCTGACCCATGTCGGAGGGACGCCGAGTGTCCTGCCGAATGCACCCCAGACGCATATTGGCGCAGCGCCGCCAAGCGCTGGCTCGGTCTCTGCGATTCCGGATACTACTTCGCATCATGAATTGTCGCCCTTGCCCGCAGAGCAAGACACCATCGACGCTCAGCCAACGGAACAAACAGAACTAGATAAGGCTTCGCCGGAAGGGGCCGGACTGATTACAAATTCTGTGATCGCTGAAGCGGCGCGTGAACCAAATTCCGCCGTCCCGCCGATTGCGACAGAGGAGCCGATAGTTCCCGCGGCGCCGAGCGCTTCCCTTGTTCCGGCCGTCCCCGGCGAATCTTCTCAGGATAGGCCGTCTCAATCGCCTGAAGAGAATAATCGCATCGATGCTCCGAAGCCTGAGCAAGCTAGGTTGGAGGAGAATTCGCCCAAAAGCACTGAACCGGCTCACGAATTCAGAACTGCTTCGGCGACGGATGATTTCGATTATACCGGTCCGCCGAGTGCCGCCGGCGAAGCGAACATCGGCGTTGCCTTGCCTAGTTCTTCCGCACTATCCGCGCTATCCGCGATCTCGCACGCGCTCGGGCCCGAGCCGCTCCTGCCAGAACAGAAGGCATTCACCAGCGGCCCGCGGACCGAGCAAGCGAAGCTAGAGGAAAACGCCGCCGCTGTTCCAGATAATCCCTCCGATTCGATCCCGCCGAAGCACTCGTATCTTGCTTACTATGTATACGACGAGCATCCGCCGCCGAGAAGGCCTGCCGACATAGTTTTAGATTCGTTGCGGAACGTTCCAATCGGCACGCCGCTCGAGGAAATCAAGCGGGCGGCCGACGCCTTCGGGCTGAACTACAACTTCATGAAAACCGTCGCCAAGATCGAGTCCGATTTTGATCCGAAGCAGCGCACTGGGTCGTACATCGGTCTATTCCAGCTCAACCATTATGAATTCAACAAATATGGCTCCGGAGACATTACCAATCCGCGCGACAATGCTATTGCGGCGGCTTACAAATTCATCACCGAAGGAACGATGTTTGAATGGGACACGCATAAGGACCCGACTTTCAGCGATCTGTATTTGATTCATCAGCAAGGCTGGCAGGGTGCTGCCGAGCACGTAGCGCATCCCGGGCGTATCGCTTGGCAGTCAATGTGCGCCACCGACGAAGGCAAAGAGAAGGGCGAGAAGTGGTGCAAGCGGGCGATTTGGCAAAATACCCTTCCGAAGATCAAGCAACTCTGGAAGTCGGTTGAGAATATGACCTCGGGCGCGTTTGTTTACATGTGGCGGCAACGAGTTCGAGCGACTTTATTTGCGTTATTCCGGCATGCTTGCCGAAAAATCGGATGACGACAGCGCTTCGAATCCGCCGAGCTATTTGAAACCGCCCCCGGCACATTCGACAGTCGGTAGAAAGAAGTTCGCCCATCAGATCGCGGCGGGCAAAACCCGCTCAACGCAAGCGGCGCAAAAGCGCCCGGCGGACGGCAGAAAGAAGTTTGCCCATCACATCAGGGGCGGCAAAGCCGAAGCGGCGCAAGCAGCTTCTGAACGTCCGGCGGACGGAAGAAAGAAGCTGGCCCGCCAGATTGTGGCGAACCCCGCGCGATCGCCGCAAGCGGTTCCGGCGCGCGCAGTGATCAGCCGGCACCACCGCCCGCGAGGCACCACCGCTGTGCTCACAATCCCAGATAAAACTTCTTGATCAAATCGTTGTTGTTGAGTTCGTCCGTAGACGCGCCTTCGAACGCGATCTTGCCGTGCACGATCACGTAGCCGCGGTTGGCAATGCGGATGGCTTGGGTGAAGTTCTGCTCCGCCATCAGCACGGTGAGACTGTAGCGCTGTTTCATTTCGGCGATGGCGTCAATGGTGCGCTTCACCAGGATCGGCGCTAGGCCGACCGATGGCTCGTCTACCAGCAGGATTTTGGGCGCCAGCATCAGTGCGCGGCCGAGCGCAAGCATCTGCTGTTCGCCGCCGCTCATGGAGCCGGCTAGCTGGGAGCGGCGCTCGGCGAGGCGGGGAAACGTTTCGAAGCAAATATCAAGGTTGCGGGCAAGCGCCCGGCGCGCGGTGCGGCGGAACGCGCCGAGCAGCAGGTTTTCCTCTACCGTGAGCTTGGGAAACAGCCTGCGGCCTTCCGGCACCAGCGCAATGCCGAGATCGACGATCTCTTCGGTCCTGCGGCCTATGAGATCGTGGTTGATGCCGTCGATTTCGGCGATGATCGAGCCCTCGCTCGGCCGCACCATGCCCATGATGCATTTCATGAGCGTCGACTTGCCGTTGCCGTTGGTCCCCAGGAGGACGACGGTCTCGCCGGCGCCGATCTTGAGCGACACGTCCTCGATCACGCGGACCGCGCCATAGGCGGCGTGAATACCGGCGATGGTGAGGCTACTGGCCAAGGTAGGCTCTCTCTACTTCCGGATCGCGCACGACAATGTTCGGATCGCCGTCGGCGATCTTTCGCCCGGAGACAAGCACCACCAGCCGCTGCGAGAAGCTCATCACCGCGCGCATGATGTGCTCGATGAGGATGATGGTGACGCCGTGTTCGTTCAATCGCTTGAGCAGCGTCAAAATCTCCTCGACCTCCGAGTGGGTCAGGCCGGCCATCGATTTATCGGCGATCAGGAGCTTCGGCTCTGCAGCCATGGCGCGGGCGAGTTCGAGCTTACGCATTTCGACTTGGGTAAGCTCGCGCGGCAGCCGCTTTGCCTTGCCGTCGAGGCCGACCTCGCGCAGGAGATCGATGCATCGTGCCTCGATGTTGGGGGTAGAGCGATGCGCGCCGCCGCGTGCTGCCACAGCGTAGAGGAGTGGAATGCGCAAATTGTCGGCGATGCTGAGACTGGCGAACGGCCGCGGCAGCTGAAAGGTACGGGCAAGCCCGCGGCGTGTGCGTTGGTGCGCGGTCGCGCCGTCGAGCACGTGGCCGTCGAAATGCACCGAGCCTGTTTCGTTCCGCAGCGTGCCGCAGATGCAGTTCACCAGCGTGCTCTTGCCGGAGCCGTTGGGTCCGATGAGCCCGACACGCTCGCCCACGGTTACCGACAATGAGATGCTTTCCAGAGCGACAAATCCGCCGAAGCGCTTGCCCAGATTGTTGACGCCGAGCAGTTCACTCATGGCGCGGCTTCCGGAACGTCGGCTTCGATACGCCGGCGGCCGACTGGACCGACTGGCTTGCGTTGTAGGTATTTATTCACCAGCCCGATAATGCCATTGGGCGCGACGATGACGAAGCCGACCAATAGGAGACCGACGATCAGGAGATTGACCGCCGACGAGATCGTTACGGTTGCGATCTGCTGCAGCGAGCCGAGAAGGATGGCGCCGATCAGCGGGCCTACCCATCCTGTGGTGCCGCCGATCAGCGGCATGGCAATGGAATTCACCGCATAATCGAGACCGAATGCCGAGGATGGCTGCAAATAGCCGATGTAGTAGGGGAATGGTGCGCCGGCCATTCCCATCAGTCCGCCGGAGATCGTGGTCGCGATCAGCTTGAGCCGCAATGTCGGGACGCCGGAGGCTTCTGCTGCTAATTCGTCGTCGCGAATGGTGGCGAAGCCGTAACCGAGCCGCGATCGCTCGATCAGCCGTGCGACAGTAATCGCCCCCACGGCGAGCAGCATCATGATCAGGAACAGATATCTGATGTAGCTGCCAAACGGCGCGATCAACTCAGGTCGCACGATATAGGCGCCGCGCGAGCCACCGACGTAATCCCAATTGACAATCAGAGTCTCCAGCACGACCGCGAGCGCCAGTGTCGCAATGGCGAAGAATGCTCCTCGCAGCCGCAGCGTCAGGTAGCCCATGCCGAAACCGACGACGCCGGAGACCGCGCCGCCGAAAGCGACCAAGACGGGAATCGGCATCGGGTAGAACCGATGAATGGCGACCGTCGAATAAGCGCCGAGCGCGAAGAACGCAGCCGAGCCGAAATTTACGTAACCGCAATAGCCGCCGAGGATGTTCCAGCCGGTCGCGAGCACGACATATTGCAGCACGACGTAGCCGGCGAAGAAGTAGTAGTCGTTGCCGAGCGTAAGCGCGGCGGCGTAGACGATACCGCCGACGACAAGGCACACTAGCAAGAATAGATCGGAGCGCACGTCTCTAGCGTCCCAACAGGCCGGCCGGCCGCAGTGCCAGCGTCAACAGCAAGAATCCGAATGAGACGGCGGGCGCCCAGGAGGGGCCATAGAACGTCGAGGTCAGACTTTCGACAATGCCGACCAGCATTGCGGCAATAACCGTTCCCGGCAGGCTGCCCATGCCGCCGAGCACGCAGATGGCGAAGACGCGGCCGATATATTCGCGTCCGACCGATGGCTCGACCGGCTGAATGATGATGAGGAACGCGCCGGCAAGCGAAGCGCTGGCGATGGAAATGCCGAAGGCAATCCGCTTGATGCGGATCGGATCGACCGCCAAGAGCTTGAGTGCGAGCTGATCCTGCGCCACAGCCATGATAGCGCGACCGATGAAGGTTCGAGTGAGGAAGAGCTGCAGCACCGCGATCAAGAGCAGCGACACCAGGCAAGGCACCAAAATGCGCAGCGGTATGTCGAGATAGCCGAAGTGCAAAGTCGGACCGATATAGCGTGCTTCGACATAGCGGTAGTCGACGCCGAAATAGAGCACGAGCGTCACTTCGGTGATGAACAACAAACCGAAGAAAAACGCCAGCCCACGCATCAATTCCTGGCCGCGTTTCTCGAATGACACGTAATAGATTTGATAGATGGCTGCGCCCAGCGCGTAAAACGCCGGCGACACGATGATGGCAGTGATGATCGGATCGAGTCCGAATTTGGCGTTAACGATATAGGCGATGTATGAGCCGAGAATAATGAAGGCGGGGTGGGCGATGTTGACGATATCGAGGATGCCGAACGATATCGTGATCCCGGCCGTCACGGCCGCATAGAAGGCGCCGATCAGAATGCCCGATATGATGGCATTGATCAGAAGATCGAACGAAAAAATCATTCCTCAGCCCTGTCCCGCGGCCAAAGCAAACGTCGCTCCGGGGCGGCACGAAAAGCCGAGCCCGGTCAGGGCCATGGCGTTCCTCCAGCGATTGGCGGCACAATACAGAAAACGCCGGGGCATTGGCAATTAGTCTCGGCGCAAAACAAGGTGTTGGCATGTCGCAGCGCCGCGCCGGGAGGCGCGCGTTAATCATTGGCGGCTCGATGAGCGGGCTTTTGGCCGCAATCATGCTTGAGCGCCGCGGCTGGTGGGTCGATGTCTTCGAGCGCGTCGAAAACGAACTTGCCGGCCGCGGGGCGGGGATCGTGGCGCAACCGGAGTTGATCGGCCGGCTTACCGCGCTTGGGCTGGATGTGCGCGACCTGGGCGTGCCGATCGCACGACGCCAAATCCTTAGTAGCTTGGGAAAAGTGACCCTTACTGGCATCTATCCGCAGATGCTGACGGCCTGGGAGCGGCTCTATCGCGTGCTGCGCGATGAATTTCCGGCCGATCGCTATCACCGTGGGCACGGTCTCGAGGCATTTGAGCAGAATGCCCGCAACGTCATTGCTCATTTCAGCGACGGCAGCTCCAGTGAAGGTGACGTGCTCATCGGCGCCGACGGGTTGCGCTCGACCGTGCGGCGGCAATGCCTGTCTGCCGCCGCCCCGCTTTATGCGGGCTATGTGGCTTGGCGCGCGCTGATCGCCGAAGATGCACTGCCGCCCGCAGTCCACCGCGATCTATTCGATGCGATGACATTCTGCCTGCCGCCCGGCGAGCAATTTCTCGGCTATCCGGTTGCCGGGCTCGACGACGACCTCCGGCCGGGGCGGCGCCGGTACAACATCGTGTGGTATCGCCCGGCGGATGAGGCGAACGAGCTGCCGCGGCTCCTCACCGACAAAACGGGCATCACCCATACAATCTCGATCCCGCCGCCACTCATCCGCCGCGATGCCGTCGCTGATATGCGCGCGGCGGCCGAGCGATTGCTTGCGCCTCAACTGCGGGCAGTCGTTCGCTTGATCGACGAGCCGATCCTGCAACCGATCTACGATCTTGCTAGCCCGCGTCTGGCTTTTGGGCGCGTCGCCATCATCGGCGACGCAGCCTTTGTGGCACGCCCGCATGTCGCGGCCGGCGTCTCGAAGGCGGCCGACGACGCCGCGGTCCTCGCGGCGGCGCTCGACAATGATGACGTCGAAGAGGCGCTGCGACATTTCGAGGCCGAGCGCCTGCCGGAAAACAATCGCATCATCGAACGCGCTCGTCACCTCGGCGCGTATTTGCAGGCGACGCAAAGCGCGCAAGAGCATGAGCGCTCCGTCCGCCATGGCATTCCCGAGGCCGTGCTCGCCGAAACTGCGGTGCTCGATTTCTTATATGTGTGACGGTCTAGTCGCGCGTCGCGGCCAGAGCGCGCAAGAGGTCGAAGTGAAGCTCGTCTACATCTTCGAGGCCCGCGGAAAACCGCAGCAGGTCGCCCGGGCAAGGCGATCCTGCGCCTTCGATCGAGGCGCGATGCTCGATGAGGCTTTCGATGCCACCGAACGAGGTCGCCCGCTTCCAAATTCCGACGGCTGCCGCGACGGCAATAGCGGCCCTCTCGCCCTTTCGGATACGGATCGAGAACATGCCGCCAAAACCGCCGATCATCTGCCGCAAGGCGACTTCGTGGCCGGCATGCTGTGCAAGGCCGGGATAAAGGACGGCTGATACGGCGGGATGCCCGATCAGCTGGTCGGCCAACGTTGCCGCTGTGCTCGACTGCCGGCGAACGCGAACGTCAAGCGTCCGCATGCCCCGCATCAGCAGCCAAGCATCGAAGGCGCTAAGCGCGCTGCCGAGTTGCGAGCGCGTTTTGCGAATTTGCCCCCAGAGCTTGCTCACCCGCGCCGTGGCGAGGGCCCCGGCTACAATGTCGGAATGTCCGTTGAGATATTTGGTCGCCGAATGCATGACGACATCGGCGCCCAGCGATAAAGGCCGAGTCAAGAATCGGAGTGGCGACGGTCGAGTCGACACAGAGAATGGCGTCGACGGCGTGAGCGATGTCGGCGATCGCGGCAATGTCCGTGATCGTCCACAGCGGATTGCTCGGCGTCTCGATCCAAAAAAGGCCGGTCTCGCCGGGCCTTATAGCGGCACGAACCGCATCGAGATCGGATGTTTCGACGAAGCTGATGCTGTGGCCGAATCGACCGATTTCCTTCAGCCAGGAGCGAAAGCCCCAATACATGATTTGCGAGGCGATGATATGTGTCGGTTTTTCCAGCGCGAGCAGCACGCTCGTAGCAGCCGCCATTCCGGAGCTGAACAGCAGCGCCTCGTCGGCACCCTCCAGCGCAGCGATCAGGTTTTCAGCCTGCTGCACTGAAAAGTTGTCGCTTCGGCCATAGACGTAGCCGGCGCGATAGGCATTGTCGGGATCGCGTAAAAAAGTGGTCGACATATGGACGGGTGGTGTGACGGCGTTGGTGACGGGGTCGCGCGCGCCGGGCCCTTGAGCGACGAGGGTCTGAACCGTAAGTGCAGGCTTCGTTTGGTCGTCCATCCGCCCCTCAACCCCCGAACAATGCCGAGCCGCCGGAGATGTTCCGAAAGGCTCTCAACTGCAGGGAGCATATCTTCTACGGGCGTCGAGCCCGATAAAATCATCGTGCTGTGCGCGGCAGGTCGAGGTAAAATTATCGTGCTGGGCCGAGCGCCGGACGCGGGCATTAATGCCGCAGCCGTTGGCAACCGGCGGTTCAATCAGGTCGTGACTTCGTCGCGGAATTTCGCGGCGGTCGGACTCACGGCAAGAAGCTTCGGATAGAACTTCTTGAAATCCGCGATGATTGTCTCGAACGGCACGTCCGGAAACGGGCCGCGGTCTTTGAGATATTCCATGTGCCGGCGCCCGGCCTGGTCGAACGGATGGAACAGGCTGTCATTGCTGCCGTCAAACTCGAGCGGCGCAATATTCGCCCGCTCGCATAAGGCTGCATCGAAGGCAGGGGTGCACTTCACCCATTTGCCGTCGATATTCAACTCCGTGTACGAATGCCAGTAGAAGGTATCGCCGACGGTCTCGATGAGGCGCTTCGAAGTGAGATGGTTGCGCACGTCGGCATAGCCCGGACGAGCGGGGATGCCGCTTGCGCGCGCCGCGGCCGCGAGCATCGCCGATTTGCCGACGCAAAAGCCTTTGCCGGCGTCGAGCACTCCGCTGGCGCGGAACACGGCGGGATCCAGAAAGTCGAGATAAGGGTCATATTGGATCGAGTTCGCGCACGGCATTGTAAAGCGCAATGGCTTTCTTTTTCGCTGTCTGCACCGATCCGACAGCCTTTTGTGCGAAGGCCTTTATCGTTTCATCGCCGCAATCGATAAAGGACGTCGGCTCCAGAAAGTTGGTTTCGTCGGTCATGATGCACCAAGTCTGTTGCGGTTCACTCGGCCGCTTGTTTGAAGTCGCGCCGCCGCTCGTGGCTCGATGGACGGGCCGCTCGGCGCAGCGCCGCCATTTCCGCCTGCTCGCGCTGCATAAGGCGGAAGGCCTGCTCCTTGCCTGAAAGATATGGTGCCGGCCAGTGCTGAGCGCCATAACCGTATTCCGCGGAGGCCATCAGCGTAAAATGCGGGTTGGTTAAGTGGAGTCGCGCAATCGCGCAGATGTCGGCGCGGCCGGCGGCAATGATGGTATTGACCTGGTCTGCGGTCGTGATGTTTCCGACCGCAATCGTCGGAACACCGACTTCGTTGCGGATCATTTCCGAGAACGGCGTCTGGAACATGCGCCCGTAAACCGGATTAGCCCAGCGCGACGTTTGCCCGGCTGACACATCGATAATGTCGGCTCCACGCGCGCGAAAGGCGGCGGCGATTTGCAGCCCGTCCTCCGGCGTGATGCCGCCCGGCGCCCAATCGGTCGCCGAAACGCGCACCGAAATCGGCTTTTGACGAGGCCAGTGACTGCGGACTGCATCGAACACCTGCAGTGGAAACCGCATGCGGTTCTCGAAAACGCCGCCGAATTCGTCGGAGCGCTGGTTGCTGAGTGGCGAAATAAAACCGGACAGCAGATAGCCGTGACCGGCGTGGAGTTCGATCATATCGAAGCCGGCCTTGTCGGCGTTGAAGGCCGCCTGCGCGTACTCGGCAATGACGCGCTCCATGTCCGTCCACGTCATCTCGCGCGGCAGATGCATAAAGTCATAAAACGCCAGCGGCGAAGCCGCGAAAACCTCCCAATTGTTGTTGTCGAGCGGATAATCCATGCCCTCCCAGCCGCGCTTGGTTGAGCCCTTGCGTCCGCAGTGTCCGAGTTGCAGGCAGAATTTCGCTTGGCTCTCACGGTGGACGAAATTGACGATCCGCCGCCAAGCGGCGACCTGTTCGGTATTATAGATGCCGGGGCACCCCGGGGTGATGCGGCCTTGTTCCGATACCGCGGTCATTTCCGCGAACACCAGACCGGCGCCGCCCATGGCGAGCTTGCCGAGATGAACCAGATGGAAATCGCCGGCGATGCCGCCGGGTTCGGCGGAATACATGTTCATCGGCGAAACCGCGATCCGGTTCGCGACTACCATCTGCCCGAGCCGGAACGGTGTGAACATTGGCGGCGGCGGATTGTCGGCAGGCACGTCGAAGCCCTGGGCGCGCACGGTGCCAGCAAACCATGCCTGCACGTCGTCGACGAATTTCGGGTCGCGCAGGCGCAGGTTTTCGAACGTGACGGCTTTGGCGCGCGAGAGCATGCTGAAACAGGCCTGGATTGGGCTCATGCCCCAGTAGCGCGACGGATTTTCGGTCCATAGCGCGCTCACATTCGCCGCATATTGGGTCTTCTCCACATCCTCACGGCGCGCGCTCTGGAATATCGTCAGCGCGTCGGCGACCGACCCGGACTTTTCAAATGCGTTGAACAGATTGATTGCGTCTTCCATCGCCAGTTTAGTTCCCGACCCGATGGAAAAGTGTGCAGTGTGCAGGGCATCGCCGAGCAGCACGATGTTCTTGTAATACCAGTTGTCGTTGCTAATGACCGGAAAGCGCCGCCAGTACGAGCGGTTCGCGATGAGTTTGCCGCCATTGAGCTGGCTGCTGAAGAGCCGCTCCAGATAAGCGACGGTTTCGGCCTCGTTGAGTTTTGTGAGCGTTGCTTCGGCTTTCGCCCAGGTGGTATCCGGCGCCTCTACTACCCAGGTGCTCATGTCCTTCTTGTACTGATAGGTGCACAGATCCCAGATGCCGCATTCGTTTTCGCCGAAATGGAACGAGAAAGTGGTCGATGGCGCGGTGCTGCCCAGCCAGATGAAATGATTGCGCCGCAATTCGACTTTCGGCTGGAAATGCTCCTTATAGCGTCCGCGAACAAAACTGTTGATGCCGTCGGCAGCGACGATCAAATCTGCATCATCGAATTCGGCCAGGTCGGAAACTTCCCGCGAGAATTCGAGCTTGACCCCGAGCTCCCGGCAGCGCTGCTGCAAAACCGTCAGCAGCGTTCGGCGCTCGGTGCCGCAAAAACCGTGCCCGGTCGAGCGGACCACGTCACCACGGAAATGAAAGTCGATCTCACCCCAATACGAAAACTCACGGGTGATCGCTTCATATGATTCGCGATCGTAATCCATAAGGTTATCGAGGGTGTCATCGGAGAAAACCACGCCGAAGCCGAACGTGTCGTCAGAGCGGTTACGCTCGTAGACGGTGACGTCGTGGCTCGCGAAGCGCTTTTTCATCAGCAGCGCGAAGTAGAGCCCGCCGGGACCTCCGCCGATGACGACGATCTTCACGCTCGCTGCTCCTTTATCCTCTATCGGATATCTTCAACCGATTTTATCTTGTAAAATACATCAGTCAATCTACCATACGCAGTGGGGAAAGTTTGGAGGTTGCATGCCGGCAGGAAAAGGACGTGCAAATGTCGAGAGACTCGAAACCACGCCGCCGCTCGGGCGCAGCGAGCGCGAGCGTTCGTTTTTGGAATTTGAGCAGGCACTGATCTGCGCGGCGGAAGCTTTCTACCGCTTCGCCGGCGCGGTATTCGGCCCGACCGGTGCGCAACAGAAACTGACCGGGCAGGAATGTGTGATCCTGCAACAGCTCATGTTCACGGCACGGCCGCGCAGCGTCAGCGAATTGAGCCGTTTCAGCAACCGCGACGACGTATCCAACATTCAGTACAGCTTGCGGAAATTGACGGCGGCCGGTCTGATCGAAAAGGTTCCCGGCAGCACCAACCGCGACACCCGCTACCGCCCGACCCAGGCCGGGCGCGATTTGACCGAATTCCTCGTTGCGTCGCGGCGTGAATTGCTGATCTCACCGAGCGCCGATCTGCCGAATATCGAGGCACAGCTTAAATCGGCGAGCAATGCGTTATCGCTTTTAACCGGCATGTACGACCATACCTCGCGGGTGCTTGCTGCGCGCGTGTAGATCGAAAGGCGCGGCCCTGTAACCAGCCGCAGATTTGCAATATCGTTCTTGGGCCGGGAAGCTTCGGGGCTGCTGTGGAATTTGCGCTTCCATTTCCCAAATCGCGCGAAGACATCGCGCGTATCCAAAGCGAGCGTAAGCGCAACGCCTTCGAATTGGCCAAGAACGCGCCATGGTATCGCGGCAAGCTCGACCATATCGATCCGCGGCGGCTCGACGACAAGGACATGTGGGAGCGCATCCCGATCCTCGACAAAGACGTGCTGCGAAAATTCTCCCATGCCGAATTCCTGCAGGCCCTGTGCATCGTCCCGCAAAACAAGATCGCCGAGTACTGGCGCTCCGGCGGTTCGACCGGGCAGCCGGTATTCTATCCGCGCACCAAGGACGATCTGCGCTACGGCGAATTGTCGTGGGCGCGTTCGTTCCCGTGCATCGGCATCGAGCCGGGCGAGCTGTGCCATATTTCGTTTCCGCTCGGCATCCATCCCGCCGGCCAGGTCTGGGCGCGTTCTTCCCGGCTGGTCGACGTCGGCATGGTGTGGGTCGGGGCGGGAAACGCCTATCCGTCGATCGCCCAGCTTGAGCTGATCCAGAATCTGCAGCCGGGTGTTTTCATCGGCATGAGCAGCTTCGCGCTGCATCTCGCCAATCTCGCCGAGGCCAAAGGCATCGACCTCGCGGCGTCTTCGGTACGAAAGCTTGTTTGCTCGGCGGAAACTTTATCCGCCGCCAAACGGGAAAAGCTATCGCGCATGTGGGGCGCGGAGGTCTTCGACGTGTTCGGCATGAGCGAAGCGGGCCTCATGGGCGCGGAAACGGCTGCTCATGACGGCATCCACATCTGGACCGACATGTATTTCATCGAAGTGGTCGACGCCGAGAACAGCAGATCGCTTCCGGAGGGCGAAGTCGGCGCGCTGTGTGTCACGCCGCTATGGACCAACCACGCGACGCCGTTCCTGCGCTGGAATTCGGGCGATCTGGTCAGCTATGTATCGCGTTCGTCCGGCTCCGGGCCGTTCGCCGACCTTTTTCCGATGATCAGGCACGCCAATCGCACCACCGGTTTTTTCAAAGTGCGTGGTGTCAACGTCAATCACGCCGATTTCGAAGACTTCATGTTCCGCAATCCCGACGTGCTTGACTTCCAGGCGATATTGGAGACCGAGCCGTCCACAGGTCGCGAAGGCGTCAGGGTTCTCATCGAGGTCAAGAGTGCGGTCAACCCGGAAACAGTATGCTCTCGCGTCAGCGGCAGCATCAAAGAGACTTTCGAGATCACACCGCTGGTGGAAGCGCTCCAACGCGGAACGCTCGCGATCGAATTCGAACGGAGCCTGAAGGCGCCGCGATTTGTCGACCGCCGTCTGTAAGACGTCTGCGTGCAAACTCGGCCGACATATGCACAGCGATTAGTAATCGTAGCGGCAAGGCCGATGATGCAGTAGCATTTCACCATATCCCGCATCCTTAGGTTGCGAAGGAACTGTGATGTTAGGTGGACCACTCCGAGCATCTTTTCGGGACGAACTTGGCCTAACAGAAAAGGCTTGGATATCGCTTCCAAGCACAAAAATGAAGCGGCCGAGCCGGGCGGACCCGTTTTCTTGGTGCTACACGTACACAGGGTTCTCGCTTGCGTTTGCCCGTGCCGCTCTCACACAGTTGGGGGCGGAACTCCGGCTCGGCTGTTCTAGACCCGTTCGTGGGCTCCGGTACGACGCTCATCGCTGCGGCGCTCGGGGGTTGTTCGGCCTTGGGCGTCGATATTAGCCCGTTCTCGGTCCTGCTCTCTCGCACACGCCTTGCGGTGGAAGTAGACCCAAAACGTGTACTCGCCTATCTGACTGCAAGTCCACGCCGCGCCCCTCAACTTTCTGACCCGCAGGTTATGGGTCCTAGGGATGACGCATATGCGGCGGCTGTGGTGGCAAAGATTTGCGACCGCGTCAGTATGGAGCCGAGCGAGTTCTGGGTGGCGTTGCTGACCGACGACATTGGTCGATACGATAACGAGGCAGTCGCCATGTTAAGCTTATCGCTCGGTGCTCGCGATTGTGCCCGTCTAATTCAGGGAAGTAACCCTATTTGGTATAGAAAGATGCCCGAGGACCAGCCCCGCGAGTTGGGCGATCTGCGGGGGGCGGCACTAAGCTGGGGCGCACATATCAGCCACGATCTTAAGCTTTCGAACCCTATAACTCGTAAGGGTACCCGTATCGTCAACGCGGACTTCACTTCCACACGGTTCAAAGGCTCGTTTGATTTCTGCCTAACTTCTCCGCCTTACCTCAATCGGCTTGACTATGTTGTTGCTCACTTACCGGAGCTATCTGTTCTCAAACATATCGTGCCTATTGACATAGAGCGCCTCCGATCGGGGATGATTGGGACGACCAAAATCGTGTCGAAGGATGACACGCCAATTCCCGTGGAGTGGGGTCCAACTTGTCGATTGGCTCTCGAAAAAATTTGGGACCACAAGGCTTACGCGAGCCGCAGATATTATTATCACACGTACAAGCAATATTTTACCCACCTCTATGCGTCTTTCGAGAGCCTGACGAAGATGCTCCGAAAGCGTGCACAAGGCATTATTGTGATTTAGAACTCATTCTACAAAGACGTGAACATACCTACTCCGAGCATTGCTTCGGAGATGCTTCAATCGTTGGGGTGGCAATCCCAACTCGTAAGAACAGCGTATGTTAAAGCTCATATGGGAAGAATGAGTTCGAAACAAACCACTTATGCCCCTCACAAAACGCTAGGCGAGTCTCTTAGTCCACTTCTTTAGATGATTGACCAGATCAGTAAAAACTCTTTTTCAGATCGGGCTCCCTCAAAAGGCGCCATTCTTTGTCGGCAAATGCACGGCAAAAGCTTGCGTAAGGGCAACCGTCGCCAGCAAGTCCGAAGCGTTCTGCGATAGAGACATTGCCCCCGCTGCAATTGGGCCGACTTCGCTCGCACACGTCGCGGCCGATCTGCCACTCAAGCGAGTTCACCTCCGGGATCGACATACCCGCGTACAACGCGGTCAGGGAAACGGCGTCGCTGACTGTCTCCCGTAGCAGCTTCACTAAACGAGGTCTTGGAACAGAGTCTTTCTTTAGGAGGTCAAGTGTCTCGCTATGAAGTGGAAGCACCCTGCCAGAGCGGAGGTAAAGTCTCATGATATGGTAGTCGATCGCTGGAGCAATTTGCGTAGCATCATCGAAATTGGCAATGCCGTCCCGCACAATCTCGTGCACGAGAACGTTGGATTTTTTTCTGAGTGGATCTTCTCCAAACGCCTGAAAACGGTCTATACGCTCCATAAAGCCATCGGGGCCATACAAACGCCTCCCAGAACCCTTGAGGAGGTTCTCTGCCTTACCTTCGAACTCCTGGACGATAATCGTGCCGATATTGCGAAGGAGTGCCGCTCGCTCCTTTGCCCTTGTACGCTCGGGCCGATGATACCCCGCTAGCCAAGCGTCCACATCGCGAGCGGTTGTCGTGCTCAGGACGCGCGCGACGAGTCTCCCTCATCAAATAAAGGGCTCAACCGCTCAGTAAGAAAATCCCAGTTGATTTGATGGCATATGGCCGAGAGCGCGATTTTAAAAAGGAGTTCAGAACCCAGCGGGCGCGTGAAACGGTCTTGCCCGACGTCAAGGCGAAAGGTGCGCAGAATTTGGGCCCCGGCCGCGCAGGCTAGTGCGTCAACCGAGAATGCGCGGCCGGCCAGAGCGCGATCAAGGAGCGGCCGCGTGCTCCTTCCGATGTTAGGATTTACGTATGTTCTTGCCGAGCTCAGGGTCATAGTTCCAATGCCCTTCGAGAACATGAGCCCCGAAGCGTTCCGAGTAAATGTCTGCGTACTGGCTCAGTATGTGCATTCCGGGGACATGTTTATAGATAGCGTGCTCTGGCCGCGTCATGAACCACTTTCGGGCCAGTACTCGGGTCTGCGAGCGCTCCATACCATTCAAGAAGGGCGTCCGGCCATGGACAACCCAGCCGTTCCTTGCAACGCAGGCAGCGCCACGGCGGTTTAGGTTCACAAATGTTGACCCAGGCGAGAACGGTTGCACCCGCTTATTCAAGAATTGTGCGGCCCGAGTTAGTGGCGGACAATCGGTGCGCCAAGTGATCTTGTACTCTCCTGTCTCAACACGGAGGAACACTTGCGGGATGTTCAACTCGTTCATAAACAGCACGGGGGTTGTAACTTTAATTGCTCCTTTCCCGCGCGGCCGCAACGCAGTTATGGCGTCGGGCAAAAATAGTGACGTGAAGGCGTCTGGGTCGTGGCGCGCAAGTTCCAGAGAGAGACCAACAATGTTTTGGAAGTACGTATAGCCACCCCACAGTGGAGCGGAGTCCGCATATAGGATGAATGCCTCAACGGCCCCAGCGTAGCCAAGACCGTCATTGTGAGCGTCAAATTGCTCGGACGTTTCGGCTTGCTCGCGATACCCCGTCCGACCGTCCTTTGTATCAAGATCATAAACTTTGAGCGTGCCGTCGGGAGGACCAAAGCGGGAAACTGCCTCGGAATGACCTTCCATGGGGTGGTCCACTGGAAATCGCAACGGCAACACCACCGAGAGTTGATCAGCAATCTCTAGCAGCGGGTGCGACCTCCTCGCGGGAGCGTCGGGATTTAGGACTATAAAATGAGCAGCCCCGTACTTACCCCAATAAGCTTCCGCAATGGCGGCAATGGCATCTCCGCTCAGCGCACGAAAATCTTCGATGATCGTCGGCGGCAAGGGAATTGGAAGCCGCTCTGTTGAATCAGGCAAATCATCTAACGCGCCCACGCCGAGCATCTGCAAAGCCTTCGCCACGAAGGCCTCTTTCTGCCCAACGAAGGCATGTTCTCTTGAGTTCAAGCATAAGCCCATGAGGAGCCCGATCCCAATCGCCCGTATCCAATCTTCATCGCTAGCTATGGTTGCACTAGTCAATCGGCAAGAAGGGGCAAAGGAGCATCATGTGTGATCCGCATCAAGGATCGCAAGGTCGAGTTCGGCTTCTGCCAAGGAGCTGCAGGAACGTTTCGTCCAGCACAATCGATTGTCAGAATTCTCGTTCGAGGATTGGCGGCAATCCAAACTGCCCGATGTCTTCTGTCCAGTTCGGGTTATAGGCGCTAGCAAACTGAAGCATGCCGAGGACCTTAGATGGCCGCGCTTGCGGCATCCATGATTTGAGCCTTAGAACATCGTTTTTGTTGCCAAGCATTCCACCGACGTAATGCCCCTCACTTCCGACTTGGCTACACACTTGATCTGTCGGCGCACCAAGCTCCAGCTGCCGCCAAGCGCCCAGCAGAGCAGCAAGCGTCCTCGCCCGGTGCGCGTACGAGGCAAAGCGAATTTGTTGAAAAACGAGCGAGGCGCGCTCGGCATGTTCAGTCGCTTCGCCGAGCCGGTTCGTCGCCCACGCGGCATGGGAACGGGTCAACGTGCTTAAGGCATTCCCGAATCGGTGAAATTCGGGTCCGAGCGGATTCGGCGGCAGGTCCTCCGCCGAGGGTCCACCGTTCATCGCGCGACAAACCGCGAGCGCGTAGTGACAGTGAACAAGCTCCACTTGGTGGGACAAAACGGGTGCCCGGTACAACGATCTCGCACGCGCGATCACAGCAGTCGCTTCGTCGTACCGACCGCCTGCCCGAAGTAGATTGCCAGTCAAGTAGAAAGCCACGCCGAGAGCGTACGCATGGTTTGGATCAGGGGTAACACTACTTGTCTTAATTTCGGCCTCAAGCTCCATTGCAATTGTGAGGGTCGCCTCATCGCGACGGATACGCGCGAATTCCATTCTCTCCGCTAGGACCAGTGGTCTGAGACCATATGGCTCAGCGCGAGCAAGGAATGATGAGCCGAAGGCAGAAGCCGGAGCAGAGCGATCACGGAAAAGGAGCGCGATCATTTCAAGGTATTGGCTCCAGACCGCTTCGATTGAATTCGATTCGAAAGTTCGTTGTATCTCGCGTAAGAGTTCAATCGCATCGGCCGCTTCGCTAGTTTCAATCCAACTTCTGCCGCGATTGATGACCAGGCTAGCTACCTTAATGGAATCGCGCTGTTGCACCGCTGTTTTCAATGCTGCCAGATCATCGCCGCTGTCGGTCATAAGGCGGAGCGCCGCCTTCTTGACTAGAAGAAATGAAATGTCCCAAGGGCTGTCAGGCTTGACGATATCAATGTGACCCTTGTTGGGTATGACCTCTACTTCTGCGCCGTGACCCGCTCCAGCGCTCTGCCGAGACACAACAGAATCCTGGCTCCCTATGACGTAGGTAGAACCGACGCTAGCCTCACATTTGAAAGTAACCCAGTCCTCGTTGATTAGTTCGATAAAGTCTGAGTTTTTTCGAAGCTGCCTGAGATGACGATGGTCAATGGAAAAAATGCTCGCTCTGTTGGCGAGGTCGGCACCAAAATGCGGTGTTGCGAAGAATATTACTTCACGCACCCGCAAAGGATTTGAATGTTTGACGGCCTCAATAATGAACCGTTTCGCAACAAGCCCACCTTGGCTGTGACACACCATCAAAATTTTTGCGTACTCGGCATACCGTGTTCGGATTTCTGTGGCCAGCCCCTTCGCAAGATCCTGCAACGGTGGCGACTTCCAAGTTGGCAGCAAGCGAAATAGCCGCGTAGGGTAGGTATACTCAGCTACTGCGATACCGTCCTTAAGGTCGGTGTCTGCTTTCAGCAGCCGCTCGAACGAACCCCATGTTCCCTCGCCGCCTGCAAGGCCATGCACGAAAAGGATCAGCAGCCTAGCGGTCATGTGGTCCAGCTCGTCATACGTGCTGGCCGCCGTTGATGTGAATTTCGGCGCCGTTGACGTAGGAAGAAGTCTCCGTGCACAGCACGTAGATGATCTTGGCCACCTCGTCCGGCGTGCCGAGCCGATGCATCGGGATCATCTCGACGATCTTTTCCGTGCCGGGAGAGAGCATCGCGGTGTCGATCTCGCCTGGCGCGATGGCGTTGACGCGGACGCCGACCGCGCCGAAATCGGCGGCCATCTCGCGCGTCAACGCCGCCAGCGCCGCCTTCGAGGTCGCATAGGCCGCGCCAGCAAAGGGATGCACCCGCGAGCCGGCGATCGAGGTGACGTTGACGACCGAGCCTTTGGCGGCTTTGAGCTCGTCAAGGAGTCCGCGCGCCAGCATGATCGGGGCAAAGAAATTCACCTGGAAAACGTGGTGCCAGTCTTCGCGCGAGGTGTCGATCGAGCCAAGCCGCTTGCCCTCCGCCGCCTTGGGCGAAATCGCGGCGTTATTGACCAGCGCATGCAATTCGCCGTTGAGCCGACGCTTGATCTCAGCGATCGCCTCTTCGGTGTTGGCAGGCTCCGCCAAATCGACCTGGATGTGATCTTCCGGTCCCGCTTCCCACGGACAATTTTCCGGGAAGGGGTGCCGCGAGCAGGTGATGACGCGCCAGCCGGCGGCGGAGAAACGCTTGACGGTGGCGTGGCCGATGCCGCGGCTCGCCCCCGTGAGAAGGAGTGTGCGGCGCGGTTGGTTGCTCGTTGGCACTTTTGTCGTCCTTAAGGGTAAAGCCGCGTTTTGCTCCACGGCGTGCTTCGATCGTCACGCCTGAAAGCGATGCGGTCGTGCAGGCGGAACGGCCGCTCCTGCCAGAATTCGATTTCCTGGGGCACGACGCGATAGCCCGACCAATGCGGCGGCCGCGGCACCGTGCCAATGGGGAATTTCGCCGTGTAGCGCGCGACCGCCTTCTCGAACGCAAGGCGGCTTTCGAGCGCAGCGGATTGTCTGCTGGCCCACGCGCCGATCTGCGCCATGCGTGAGCGCGTCGCGAAGTAGGCATCGGCTTCTTGCGCCGTGACAGGTTCGACGCAGCCGCGCACCCGCACCTGGCGCTGCAGCGATTTCCAATAGAACGTCAGCGCCGCCTTCGGCGCGCCTGCCAATTCATGACCCTTCACGCTATCGAGATTCGTGTAGAAGACGAAGCCCCGCTCATCGAACGCCTTTAGCAGCACCATCCGGGCATTGGGCAGCCCGTCGGCATCCACAGTGGCGAGCGCCATGGCGTCAGGGTTTACCGGCTCGGCCCGCTGGGCCTCGGCAAACCATGCCGCAAACAGGCGCAGCGGCTCGTCGGCTTCGGCGAAGTCACCGCCCGTTAACCATCCGGGGTGTTCTATCGGCGCAGTATCGGACATTGCGTTGAGGTACCCCAATTGCTCGCACACGGCGATCGGGAAGCGGACTACCAGCCTCTATATAATGGAACCGTGCAGTCGCGCCTATGTTGGCCGCTGCGTCAGCTAGCCCTTGCCGTGGTTATGTTTAGCGCAATGACCGCCGCCGGTTGCTCGCTGCCGCTGGATACGATGTTCGAAAACAGCGCCGCGGATGGGGAGCAAACCAGCTCCATAGCGCTAAAGGATCGGCTGGACCAAACGGCGACCCCTTCGGAGGCTGACCTCGCCTATGCACGCGCGGTCGCTGCCGACGCGCTCGCACGTGGCAGCAAGGATAATAGTTTTCCGTGGGAGAATCCGTACAACGGCGCAGGCGGTAACATCACGCCGCTGGCCGCGTCCTATAGTGAAGGCGTCTTGTTCTGCCGCGACTTCCTGGCGAGCTACGTGCATGGCCAGGCGCAAGCCTGGCTAAAGGGCGAGGCCTGTCGGTCGGAGCACGGCAGATGGCAAGTGAAGAGCCTGAAGCAGCTCAAACAGAGCTGAACATATCGTCATCCACACACAGACGATCCGTTACGGCCGGTATTGCATTGCGGGACGGCGACTTAAGTCCCACATTGGGGATCATGGGCGGGCGGGGCCAGCCCCAAAACCTAACGGAGTTCATGGGGAATGCGTGATCCCTATGATGTGCTGGGCGTCGATCGCAAGGCGAGCGCAGCCGACATCAAGAGCGCCTTTAGGCGGCTCGCCAAAAAACTGCATCCCGACGCCAACAAGAACGATCCGAAGGCGGCGTCCCGCTTTGCCGAGCTCAACGCTGCGTATGAAATTCTCGGCGAAGACGACAAGCGCAAGGCCTTCGACCGCGGCGAGATCGACGCTGAAGGCAAACCGCAATTCCGCGGCTACGAGGGATTTGGCGGAGGAGGAGGGCAAAGGCCCGGCGGCGGTTTTGGCCCGGAAGCGGAATTCGAGACTTTCAGCTTTGGCCCAGAGGGGTTTACCCGCAATGCGCGGCGAGGCCGTGCAGGTGGCGGCGCCGCCGGGCAAGGCGGCTTTGAAGATATCCTGCGAGAAGCCTTCGGCGGGATGGGTGGGGCACGCCGCGGCGGCGCCGGCGCGGCATTCGAGGGCGAGGATTTCGCTGCCGGCCCCGGCGCCAATGTCACCGCGGCGCTGACCGTCACGCTTCCGGACGCCGCCCATGGGGTTACTCAACGCATCCATCTGCCGAACGGCAAGGATCTTGAAGTCAAGATTCCTGCGGGCATCGCCGACGGTCAGCAAATACGGCTCCGCGGCCAGGGCATGCCCGGGCCGGGTGGTGCAGGCGACGTACTCATCGCGGTTTCCATCGCCCCGGATTCGACCTTTACGCTTGATGGCGCAGACATCCGGCTGGATCTGCCGATCACGCTTTACGAAGCCGTGCTCGGCGCGAAGGTGCGGGTGCCTACTCTCGACAAACCGCTGGAGCTCACGGTCCCGGCCGGGACGAATAGCGGCCGCACCTTTCGCCTTAAGGGCAAGGGGTTTCCGGCCAAAGAGGGCAAGGGTGATCTCCTCGCCACAATCCGCATCGTCCTCCCTGAGCATGGCGACGCCGAGCTTGAGGAATTGATGAAAAAATGGCGCGCTGACAAACCCTACGATCCGCGCAAGGGGGTGTAGGGTCTCGGCGGCGTTCCGACGTTCAATCAAAGCCCGGTTTTACGACGTATGCGTGTGGATCTGTGGTCCAACATGTTCCGGTGGCGCGCTTGAAGGTCCCCACAACCCTATGCCATACGAGGCCTAGGCGCCTGAAATCGTCGTAGCGGGGTCGGAGAATGCCGGGAGTCTCGGGCCTCATGCGCGGTAAGCGCGGCCTGATAATGGGGGTCGCCAATCAGCGCTCGCTGGCTTGGGGCATCGCTAAGGCGTGTCACGGTCATGGAGCGGAGCTTGCTTTCACCTATCAGGGCGACTCACTCAGGAAGCGGGTAGAGCCGCTGGCTCAGGAGGTCGGCGGGCTCGTAGCCGGACATTGCGACGTTGCAGTGCCGGCGACCATCGATGCGGCTTTCGCCGCGGTGCAGTCGGCCTGGGGTGCGCTCGACTTCCTCGTCCACGCAATCGCATTTTCGGATCGCGCGCAGCTCGACGGCCGGTACGTCGACACGACGCAGGACAATTTCACTCAGACCATGCTGATCAGCTGCTATTCCTTCACCTCGGTCGCGCAGCGTGCCGAGAAGATGATGCCGAACGGCGGCTCCATGCTCACGCTCACCTATTATGGAGCTGAAAAATGGATGCCGCACTATAACGTTATGGGCGTCGCCAAAGCCGCGCTCGAAGCATCCGTACTCTATCTCGCCGCCGATCTCGGCGTGAAAAACATCCGCGTCAATGCGATTTCGTCGGGGCCGATCAAGACACTCGCCGCGGCGGGCATCGCCGACCTGCGCTACATCTTCAAATGGAACGAATACAACGCGCCGCTGCGGCGCAATGTGACGATCGAAGATGTCGGCGAAGCCGGCGCTTATCTCCTGTCCGATATGTCGCGCGGGGTTACCGGCGAAGTGCACCACGTCGATGCCGGCTATCACATCGTCGGTATGAAGCATCCTGACGCGCCGGATATCACGGTCGGCAACAACGGGAAGGAGTGACTGCGGGCGCAGGCGGCGTTCAGTGCGCCAAGAAATGCGCCGGGATTTTCAGCCAGTCGTTCGACCATGTCGTTCAACACTTTCGGGCATTTATTTCGGGTGACGACCTTCGGCGAGAGCCACGGTCCGGCCATCGGCTGCGTGGTCGATGGCTGTCCGCCGCGGATCGCGCTCAGTGAAGCCGATATCCAGCCCTATCTCGATCGCCGCCGGCCCGGCCAATCGCGTTTCACCACGCAGCGCCAGGAGCCGGACGCGATCAAAATCCTGTCAGGAGTGTTTTCGGATGAAGCAAGCGGCCAACAGGTGACCACCGGTACGCCGATTGCGCTGCTCATCGACAATGTTGATCAACGCAGCAAAGACTACAGCGATATCAAGGACAAATACCGGCCCGGCCACGCCGATTTCACCTACGATGTCAAATATGGCCTGCGCGATTACCGCGGCGGCGGCCGACAGTCTGCGCGCGAGACTGCGATGCGGGTAGCCGCTGGCGCTATCGCGCGCAAGATCGTGCCGAATTTTCAGGTGCGCGGTGCGCTGGTTCAGATGGGCCCGCACCGGATCGATCGGGCACGCTGGGACTGGGCCGAGGTCGAGCGCAATCCGTTCTTCACCCCGGACGCCCAGCAAGCAGCGTTCTTCGTCGAGTATCTCGACGGCATCCGCAAGCGCGGCTCCTCGATAGGCGCTGTCATCGAGATCGTCGCGGAAGGCGTGCCGGCTGGTCTTGGCGCGCCGCTTTACGGCAAACTTGACGCGGATCTGGCGGCGGCGCTGATGAGCATCAATGCCGTCAAAGGCGTTGAGATTGGCGCAGGCTTTGGGGCCGCGGAGTTGCCCGGCGAAGAAAATGGCGACGAGATGCGCATGGGCAACGACGGTAAGCCGATCTTTCTCTCCAACAATGCCGGCGGCATCCTTGGGGGCATTTCCACCGGGCAGCCGATCATTGCGCGCTTTGCGGTCAAGCCGACATCGTCAATTCCCACTCCACGCCGGACCGTCGATCGTTACGGCCGTGATACCGAAATCGCGACGACCGGCCGCCACGATCCGTGTGTCGGCATCCGCGCCGTGCCGGTCGGCGAAGCCATGGTGGCGTGCGTCATTGCCGATCACTATTTGCGCCATCGCGGCCAAGTCGGCGAGGCATCCGCTTGGCCGTTTCCGCAACCGTCACCTTGACGGTAAGGCGGCAGTGAGGGGCAGAAGTTGATGGAAGACGCTCACCAGCGCATCCGAACGGCCGCGGCCGCTTTTGCCCGCGGCGAGATCGTCATTGTCGCCGATGACGACGACCGTGAGAACGAGGGCGATCTGTTTGTTGCGGCCTCGCTGTGCACGCCCGAGAAGATGGCGTTTATCATCCGAAACACTTCGGGCATCGTCTGCGCGCCACTGGCGCCGGATGAAGCGCGGCGGCTGCACCTCGATCCGATGGTGGCGCGCAACGATGCGCCGCTCGGCACCGCTTTTACTGTTTCGGTTGATGTTCGCCACGGCCTGACCACCGGCATCTCTGCGGAAGAGCGCACCAACACCGTGCGCGCGCTCGCCAACGGCAACATGGGCGCGGCCGATTTCGTACGGCCCGGTCACGTGTTTCCGCTCGTGGCGAAAGAAGGCGGCGTGCTCATGCGCTCCGGCCACACCGAGGCCTGCGTCGATCTTTGCCGAATCGCTGGCCTGCCACCTGTTGGCGTGCTTGCCGAGTTGATGAACGACGACGGCACAGTCATGCGCGGGCCGCAGATCGCAGCGTTTGCCGCGCACTACAAACTGCAACGGGTCACGATCGCGGATTTGATCGCCTATCGGCAGGCGCGCGACAAACTGATTGAGCGGGTCGGCGAATTTCCAGTGGAGTCTGAAATCGGCACATTGACCGGCTACGCGTTTCAGACTCCGTTTGACCCATTTTATCACATGGCCTTCGTCCACGGCAGCATCGGCGACGGCAAAAATGTGCTCACGCGTCTGCATCGCGCCAATCTGATTCTGGACGTTTTTGGCGGCGCCAAAGCTGTCCACAAGACACTCGAGCGCTTCAAGGCCGAAGGTAGCGGAGTCATGGTAGTGTTACGCGACGGCGCCGCCGGCGTGCCGGTCATCGCTATTCCAAAATCCGACGAAACTGCATCGGGTGAGGCTCGCATCCGGCAATGGCGCGAGGTTGGTCTCGGTGCGCAGATCTTAAAGGATCTCGGCGTCACCTCGATCAGGCTTCTGACTTTTACGCGCCCCATGACTTATATCGGCCTCTCCGGTTTCGGCATTGAGATCGTGGGCAGCGAACTGGTCGAGGTGTGAGGCCAGGGCGGTGTCGGCAACAAGCGGGGATTAATTAAAATGAGCAGCATCATGAGCCGAATTGGTCTTCAGCGAATTGGATTTGCCGTGGCGCTTATCGGCATTGGCCTGTCGTTGTCGGCATGCGGCTACAACACCATTCCGACGCTTGAGGAAGCGGCCAAGGCGCGCTGGTCGGACGTGCAAAACCAGTATCAGCGCCGCACCGATCTCATTCCCAATCTGGTGGCGACCGTCCAAGGCTACGCCGCGCAGGAAAAGAGTGTGCTGACTGCGGTCGTCGAGGCCCGCGCTAAGGCGACGCAGGTCAAAGTCGATGTTTCGCAACTAACCGATCCTGACAAGCTGAAAGCTTTCCAGGATGCCCAAAACCAGCTATCGGGCGCGCTCGGTCGGCTGCTCGCGGTGTCGGAGAACTATCCGGACCTCAAATCAAACGCCAATTTTCTGGCGCTGCAGTCCCAGCTTGAAGGCACCGAGAATCGCATCGCGGTCGCGCGGCGCGACTACATCGAGGCGGTGCGCGCCTATAATACGGCGCTGCGCACATTCCCGACTGTGCTTTGGGCGAAGACAGCGTTTTCCGGCAACAAACCCATGGCGGAATTCACCGCTACTGACGGCGCTGAAAAGCCGCCGCAGGTCAAGTTCTGATGCTGCACCGTCATGTGTGAGTCCGAAGGGAAAAGTAATCAGGAAGTAGCGCCTGGACTGCTCCGTTACTTCGCGTCGCGCAACAGCGGAACCGTTGCGCCGGTCCTGATCGTTGCTGCTGCGCTTTCCCTTTGTCTCGCGTCGCTGGCGCTCGCACTCGATTTCCCGACGCTGACCGGACGCGTCGTAGATCAGGCTGGCGTTATGAGCGCGGCAAGCCGCACCGACGTCGAAATGAAATCGAAGAATCTTGAAGACAAGTCCGGTATCCAGTTGGTCGTCGCCACGGTGAAATCGCTGCAGGGCAACGACATCGAAACCTACGCCAATCAGCTGTTTCGGTTTTGGAAACTCGGTGAGGCGAAGAAGAACAACGGCGTGTTACTGCTCGTGGCGCCAAGCGAGCACAAAGTCCGCATCGAGGTCGGCTATGGTCTCGAAGGTACGCTGACCGATGCCCTTTCGTCGGTCATCATCTCGAGCGCGATCATTCCGCGTTTTAAGGCCAACGATTTTTCGGGCGGCATTGAACGCGGCGTGGATGGCATTATTAGCGTACTGACCACCGATGCCGCGGAGTGGCATCAGAAGGCCAACGTTCGCGCCGACGACGCCGCGGGCGACGTCAGCAAGCTATTTCCGATCCTGTTTTTCGTGTTGCTGATCTTTTTTATCTGGTACCTGATCCACCATGCTGGTGGGCCGGGATCGGGCGGCCGCGGGCGCGGCGCTGGCCCGATCATCCTGGGGTCCGGCTGGGGTGGCGGCGGCTTTGGTGGCGGCTTTTCCGGAGGTGGCGGGTTTGGCGGCGGATTTTCCGGTGGCGGGGGCTCATCGGGTGGCGGCGGTGCATCGGGGGGCTGGTGATGCACTTCAGCGAGGAAGATCACGACGCGGTCACGGCCGCTATTCGCGAAGCCGAAAAGCGCACCAGCGGCCAAATCGTGTGCGTACTTGCGCGCGCGTCATCGGACTATGCCCATATCCCGATTCTGTGGGCGAGCGCGCTTGCGCTCATTGCGCCGTGGCCGATGATTGCTTTGACGCCGTGGAGCGTGCAGCGCATTTTCTTGATTCAGATCGCGGTATTTATCGTTGCCGGGCTTGTCTTTTCGTGGATGCCGTTTCGGTTCGCGCTGGTTCCCCGCGCTGTGAAGCGCGCCCGCGCACACAGGGCCGCGCTTGAGCAATTCGTTGTACGCCGTGTCGCCCATACCAGGAACCGCACGGGCGTATTGATCTTCGTATCGTTGGCCGAGCGCTACGCACGCATCGTTGCTGACGACGGCATTGCAGAGAAAGTTCACGGTCCCGAGTGGCAGGCGGCGATCGACGCTCTGGTCGGCCACATGCGAGCCGGCCGCATCGCCGCAGGATTTGCTGCGGCAATCGAACGTTGCGGCGCGGTGCTGGCTGCCCATGCTCCGCCTGACGGTTCGGCCAACGAACTGCCCGACCGGCTTTACGTCACTTAGCGCCAGACCAACAAAGCGCAGACGAACCTGCTCGCCGCAGAACGCATGCCCACCATGCGTTGCGCATCTGACCTCGGCGTCCCTATATGGTGCAGAGGGGCGCGGCGGCAACTCCGATATCGAGGAGATTTGGATGCCCAAGCACGATCGCGTCAATCACCGGCGCCGCGCGCTTCTTGGCGCTGGCGGCGCGTTGTTTTTGTGCGCCGCCTTCTGGCCGGCCCGCGCGCCGGCGCAAGCCAAGTTGAATATCGGCGTCATCGGCTCCGGCCACATCGGCGGCACCATTGGTGGCCTGTGGGTCGAGAACGGACACAGGGTGCTGTTCTCCTCACGGCATCCCGAGGAGCTTAAGGATCTGGTATCGAACTTGGGCGAGCTTGCTCAAGCCGGGACTGTTGAGCAGGCGATTGCCTTCGGCGACGTCCTGTTCATAGCTGTGCCCTATCGCGCACTGCCGCAGGTCGGCCAAGATTACGGCGCAGCGCTCAAAGGCAAGATTATTCTCGACGCCTGCAACGCCACTCCGGCGCGCGATGGAGTTCCCATCGCCGACGAGGTTGAGAAAGAGGGTATCGGCGCCGTTTCGCAGAAATATCTGCCGGGCACACGCCTAGTGCGCGCCTTTAATACCATGAACTATCAAATCTTCGCCAAGGAGGCGAACCGGCCTGATCCCAAACTTGCCATACCGATTGCCGGCGATGATGTGGTCGCAGTGCAAGTCGCCGCCGGTCTCGTGCGTGACGCTGGCTTTGAGCCGGTAGTTGTCGGCAAGCTCGCCGACGCGCGGCGCTTTCAGCGTGGCGGCCCCGGCTATGGCCAACAGGTGACCGCAGCCGAACTCAGGCAGAAACTGTCGCTAAAGCCATGAACAAACCGCAGCGCTGGCTCGGCTGGGCGCTACCGGCAACGCCGCAAGAGCGCGCGGCCGCGCTGTGGTCGTTCGCTTATTTCTTCGCGTTGCTCGCCGGATACTACGTGCTACGGCCGCTGCGCGATCAGATGGGCATCGCCGGCGGCGTGAGAAATCTGCCGTGGCTGTTCACTGCCACCTTCGTTACGCTCCTTGTTGCCCAGCCGCTCTACGGGGCACTCGTGGCGAAACTGCCGCGCGCTCGCTTCATTCCGATCGTTTATCACTTTTTTGTCGCCAACCTGGCTTTGTTCTGGCTGTTGCTCACGCTGCATATCGCTCCGGTGATTGTCGCTCGCGTGTTCTTCGTGTGGCTCAGCGTGTTCAGCCTGTTCGCCGTTGCCGTCTTCTGGTCGTTCATGGCGGATTTATACACCGCCGAACAAGGCAAGCGGCTGTTCGGCTTCATCGGCGCCGGTGGTACCGCCGGCGGACTGTTGGGTCCGGTCATTACCATCGGACTTTCAGCACCACTCGGCGCCGTCAATCTCTTAATCGCCGCCGCGGTCCTCCTCGAACTGGCGGTATTTTGCGTGTACCGGCTCGAGCGCGCGGCGATCGCGCATGCGGGCGCGCAGGCCGAGCCCAAGCGCGTAGGCGGCTCAGCCTTTGCGGCATTGCCGGAGCTCATGCGGTCGCCTTATCTGATCGGCGTCGGCGGCTGGGTGAGCTTGTTGTCGTTCTGCGCCACCATTGTCTACTTCGAACAGGCGAACATCATTGCGGCTGCCGTGCACGACCGCGACACGCAGACGCGCATCTTCGCCGCTATCGATTTGGCGGTGAATTTGCTTAGCCTCGCGACACAGGTCTTCATCACCGGGCAGGTACTCAAGCGCTTCGGTACCGGCATAGCCGCCGGCGCATTACCGGGAGTTTACGTTGTCGGCTTTGCCGCGCTATTTGTGGCGCCGACGCTTGCCGTTGTGGTGACGCTCCAGGTGGTGCAGCGGTGGATGAATTTCGCGATCGCTAATCCGGCGCGACAAGTGTTTTTTACCGTGCTTAATCGTGAAGAGAAGTACAAAGCCAAGAATCTGATTGACGTGGTTATCTATCGCGGCTCCGACGCGCTCTACGGCTGGGTATTCGATAGTCTGCAGGCGTTGGGACTGAAGCTTGGCGCGATTGCGCTTGTTGCCTTGCCGGTGGCGGCGGGCTGGCTCGTTCTGTCGGCGGTGCTGGGACGGGCGCAGGAACGCCGCGCCGCGCTTAATGATGCGAATGAAGAAGTCGCTGCGGCGGTGGCGCAAGGAGAGCCAGCATGAAAAGCATGACGCGACGCGAATTCGCCGCGCTTGCAGCAACGGTGGTCTTGGCACCCCCGGCATTCGCGCAAACACCCGCACTGCTCGCCCGGCCGATCCCAGGCA
Organism: uncultured Alphaproteobacteria bacterium; assembly: GCA_963844545.1. Lineage (GTDB taxonomy): Bacteria > Pseudomonadota > Alphaproteobacteria > Rhizobiales > Xanthobacteraceae > BOG-931. The sequence goes on from CAWJOX010000015.1 coordinate 93,214, forward strand.
GCGGCGAGCACCTGCCAGCGGTAGGGCTCGGTACTGCGCAGGTGTTCGACGTCAATGACGAAATCACCCGGCAGAAAGCCGCTGCGGTGCTTCAGGCGCTGGTTGCCAACGGCGGCCGACTGGTCGATACGTCGTCGGTCTACGGTGACGCCGAAGCGGTACTGGGCGACGTGATTGCAAACGCCCGATCGCGCGACAGACTCTTCATCGCCACCAAGCTTGAGTCGCCCGACGCCGCCGAACTTAAGCGCTCCCAGACACGATTGAAAATGGAAAGAATTGACCTGCTGCAATTTCATAACGTGCGTGATCCGGGGCAATCGCTGGCGCGGTTCAAAGAGTGGAAGGCGCGAGGTGTCTGTCGCTACATCGGCATCACGTCGACCCGGCATGAACAGTATGCCGCGATCGAAGCCGTACTGCTGCGGGAGAAGCCGGATTTCGTTCAGATCGACTATTCGCTCGACGACCGCGAAGCTGAAAAGCGCATTCTGCCGGCGGCTGCCGAGGTGAAGGCCGGCGTGCTGACGGCGCTGCCGTTCGGCCGCGCGCGGCTGTTTCGCGCTGTGCACGGTAAGGAGCTTCCCGACTGGGCGCGTGGATTTGCCGACAGCTGGGCGCAATTCTTCCTCAAATATCTCCTTGCCGATCCGCGCGTAACGGCGGTCATTCCCGGCACCGCAGATGCGGCGCACATGGCGGACAATGCAGGAGCCATGCGGGGGCCCTTGCCGGATCCGGACCAGCGCCGGCAAATGGTGGAATTCGCCGACGCCCTTTAAGTCTTGTTTCGACACAGAGTGATAGGCGTCACTAGCCTGCGGCGCGATTCGCGGTAGTCTGTGGGAGGTAAGGTAGCCGGGAAGGGCAGATGCCGATACTTGCACGCGGGCGGCGGCGGATACGCTACGAGCTTGATTTTCCGGCTGAAGGACCGCCGGATGGGCCGGCCTTCGTTCTGGTCAATGGCCTGACGCAGTATATCGAGCTTTGGGAGCCGTATCGGTACATGCTGGTCGCGAAAGGGTTCCGCGTCGTGACCTTTGATCTTTTGGGACAGGGCATTTCGGATAAGCCGACCCTCCACATAACCCAGGACGACCAGGTTGCGGTTCTCCACGACATCATCGGCGAATTGGGAGGGGGGCCGGTCTTTCTTGCCGGCATCAGCTTCGGCGGGGTCATTGCGCTCCGCTACGCGATCGCTCATTCGGATACGATCGCGGGATTGGTGCCGATCTCGAGCTTTGCTGAATTGCCGCCGCAGCTCTACCTGCTTGGGAGCGTGATGCGCACCGGCTTAATTCTCGGCGGCACCAACTTTCTTATGGATCTTCTGTTCCCCATGAACCTCTCCAACGAGTGGCTCTCACAGCAGATGCACGCGCTCGAGATGGCCAAGCGGAGAGGGTGGCTCCTGAACGACGTCTATGCATTGCAGAACTTGATGGAATCATTCCTCGAGTTTGAGCCAATGACCTCACAACTGTCGTCGATCACCGTTCCGACCATGATCCTGAACGGTGAGTTCGATTTTCTCACCCCGCGATCGCTTCAGGAATCGCTGCGCGTGCACATCCCGGACAGCGAATTGGTTTTTGTGCCGCGGGCTTATCACGCCTTCACGCTGGAGAAGCCCGTTTTAACCGCTGACTACCTTGCGCGTTTTGCCCGCGACGTGATAGCACGCCGCTGGCGCGGCAAGAAGACGGTTTGGATCGGGCCGGAAGAACCCGGCGGCGATTTCAAGCCGTTTCCCGAAGACTTTGACCATATGCGCGCGATACCGGTCCGCCGAGAGAAGCCGCAAGCCGCTGAGCTTGAAGTGGCAACGTCCGGGGAGACCGCGTCCGGATGAACTCTCCGACGAAAAAGGTCCCGAATGCATTCCTTGGTCCGCTAGATGACAGTGGCCGCGTTCCAGCTCATCAGCAGACCCGCGTCTCGGCGTTCTTGATGTCGGCGCACGGCGCGCTGGCGCGTCAGCTTGCGGCGCTGCTGCCGGTCAGCTTGCAGAACAGCGTGCAGGTGGAGATGCATGCCCAGTATTGCCGGCAGATCGAATTTCTTTCGATGCTTTCTCGGGCGACAGCATGGGTGCCCGATCCGATGCTGCCGATGTTGTTTTGGCAATGGGAGGCGGCGTGGTGGCCGCGCCCAGTCGATTGTGTAGCGGATTGGACTCAGGCGCGGATGATCGATCTCGCCGCCTTCAATCACGCACTGCATGCTGTCATTCGCCCGGCGGCGTTATTGCCTGAGTTCGTCGATGCCATGGACCCGTTTGCACAAGCCATGCGGCACATCGAGTTCGAAAGCGGGCGATTGATGCAAGCGCAGATCATCTTTCTCAAGAGTCCGCAGTTTCACCACGTCCGTGACGAAGTCGCAGCCGCGGTGGAGCGGCGACACGATCAGATGCGTGAACATTTATCGTCAATGCTGCTCGGACTTGAGGTCGAAACCAGCGGTCGGCATTTGATTCCGACCGCATATCATTTGAGCGTCAAGGCCGCCATGGATGCCGCGGCTGCTGCCGCTTCCGCGACTGCTGCGGTCACCGAGACACGGGAAACAACCAAGCAATCGTAACTACATTGCCCGAAGTACCTGTTATGCTTTCATGACCGTGGAATTCAGCGATTGGGTGTTGAGGCATCGAATGATTACCGTTCCCGAAATGGCTGCCGAGGCATTGGGGTCGTTCCTTTCGACGCAACTGAATAGTCGATTTGCTTCCACGGAAGCCGGTTTGACCGAGTTGATCCCAGCGGTGGCTCGCCTTTCGCTTGAGTGCATCGGCAACAGCGACGCGCTTTACCATAATGTCGAACACACCATGCTGGTGACGTTGGTGGGTTACGACATCATGAAGGGCCGATCGCTGGTGTTGCCGACGTCGGCCAGCGACTATGCCCACGTCATTGTTGCCTGCCTGCTGCACGATATCGGCTTCGTGCGCGGAATCTTGGCGGGCGACGGCGAGGACGGATACGTCACCGACGCCAAGGGCGGCAAAACCAAGATCCCGCGCGGTTCGTCAGACGCCGCGTTGACCCCGTACCACGTCGACCGCTCCAAGATCTATGCGATGGACCGGTTGGCGACGATGGAACCGCTCGACGCCGCCAGAATTGCGCAAGCTATAGAGTTTACCCGCTTTCCCTCTGCCGTTGTGCTGGAGGATAAAGACAGCGAAGAGGGTTCGCTGGTGCGGGCGGCCGATCTGATCGGCCAGCTGGGCGACCCGCATTATCTGCGCAAGGCCAACGCGCTGTACTATGAGTTCGAAGAAGTGGGCATGAACAGACAGCTCGGCTACGGATCGCCCGCGGACCTTACCGATCTGTATCCGCAATTTTACTACAACAGCGTGTCACCCCATATTCAGAAAGCCATCCGCTATCTGAATGTGACCTCGAGCGGGCGGCAGTGGATTGCCAGCCTCTACAGCAACGTGTTCCGCGCCGAGCGAGAGCGAAACCTGTCGGGGCCGGAGCGTTGAGGCCGGCTAAGCTTGTCCCTTAGTTTGCAACACGGGACCAACCGGGAAGTTGTCATGAACAAAATCGCCGACATACGAAGCAACGATGCCGTGCCGCAACGGTCGCCGCGTTCGCCTTACTTCTCGGAGGAACACGAGCTTCTCCGCGCCCAGGTCCGCCGGTTTGTCGAGACGGAAATCAAGCCGCACGGGCTTGCCTGGGAAGAGCAGGGCTATGTGCCGCGCGAGGTGCTGCGCCGGATGGGCAGCCTGGGATTTTTCGGCATCCGCTATCCCGAACGCTATGGCGGGTCGGATATGGATGCACTTGCGACCGTCGTCCTAGCTGAAGAGCTCGGCCGTTCGACCTTCAGTGGCGTTGCGACGACCGCTTTGGTTCACTCCGAGATGGCCTCGATTCATCTCTTTCGCGCCGGCAGCGAGGCGCAAAAGGACAAGTGGATGCCGGGCATCATTTCCGGCGAGGTCATCACCGCCGTCGCCGTGACCGAGCCAGATGCGGGCTCCGATGTGAAGGGTATCCGCACTTTCGCTCGCCGCGACGGGGATAGCTACATCATCGATGGCGCCAAAATGTTCATCACCAACGGCGTGTATGCGAATCTCTATTTCGTCGCGGCGAAGACGGATCGCGGCGGTCAGCCGAGCCGCTCGATCACCATGTTCATCGTCGAAAAAGGCACGCCCGGCCTTACTGTCAGTCGCACGCTCGACAAGCACGGCTGGCGCTCGTCCGACACGGCGGAGCTGCACTTCGACGGCTGCCGCATTCCGGCCGAGAATCGCTTGGGCGATGAGGGCCGCGGCTTTTACGCCATCATGCAGAATTTCCAGAACGAGCGGACGACGATCGGCGCTGTTGCGATCGGCGAATCTCAGGCTGCGCTCGATCTGACACTCGATTACGTCCGTACCCGCAAGGCATTTGGCGCGCCGTTATGGCAACGCGAAACCATCCGTCAGCGGTTGGCGATGCTGGCGGCCAAGGTCGAGGCCGGTCGGCAGCTCGTCTACCACGCGGCCTGGCTCGCTACGCAAGGGATCGATGCCACCAAGGAGGTCTCCATGGTGAAGGCCTATTGCGGCGAACTGGTCAACGAGGTGATGTACAATTGCGTGCAGTTCCACGGCGGCATGGGCTTTATGCGGGAAAGCACTATCGAGCGCATGGCGCGCGACGCACGTGTGCAAAACATCGGCGGCGGCGCCACCGAGGTAATGCTGGAGGAAGTAGCGAAGCGGATGTAATTCCGCACTTGCACTTCATTGCGCATTCAATCGCAACAATTTGTAGGTTTCAGCGAAACCGTCGGCCATGGCAAGGCGTTTTGGCGACGCCGTGTTGCGTTATGGGAGCGCGCCATGTTGCAAAAGGGGCTTTCCCGGCGTGCCGCAATTCTTGCCTGCCCGCTGATTTTGAGGGAAACTAGCATCAAACAAAGGGAACGCCCATGGAAATCATCCCCTTAGGTCCGGGCTTTGCTGCCGAGCTCCGTGGTGTAACGCTTACTGATGTCGCTGCCGATGATGAGACGTACCGGCAGACGCGTGCGGCGTTCGAGGAGCATTCGGTTCTGGTCTTTCGCGACCAGGATGTCACCGACAACTCGCAGCTTGCCTTCTCGCGCCGTTTCGGCCCGTTGGAGGTGACTCACGTCGCCGCGGAGGGCGCTGGTTCCAACCTCGTGATTCTTACGACCATCGACAAGGACGGCAACGTCGTGCCGGCCGATCATCGACTTGCGCTTCGCAACAAAGCCAATCAGCTCTGGCATACGGATTCCACCTTCAAGAGCGTGCCGGCACTTGCCTCGGTGCTGTCGGGACGGATCATGCCGGCGCGGGGCGGTGAGACCGAATACGTTTCCACACGCCTGGCCTGGGAACGCCTCGATCAAGCGACGCAAGACCGAATCGCCGACTTCTTCGTGTGGCACGACTACTCGCATTCGCGCGGGAAGATATCGCCAAATCTGGTCGGCGCCTCGGAGCGTGCCGCCCTGCCGCCGCGGTGCTGGCGGATGGTGTGGAAGAATCCGGTGAATGGCCGCACTGCGCTCTACCTCGCGTCGCACGCCTACGCCATCGAAGGCATGGAGCAGGTGGCGGCGCAGAAGCTGTTCGCCGAATTGATCGATGCGGCGACCACACCTGGTCTGAGTTACGAGCATGCATGGCAAAAGGGTGATGTCGTGATGTGGGACAATCGCGCAACGATGCATCGCGGCCGGCCCTGGCCCGCAGACGAGGCACGTTTTATGGTGCGGACGACGATTTCGGCGACGGAAGCGGATGGCCTGGCGAACGTGCGCCCGCCAGCGCGACAGGCGGCAGAGTAACTGTCTGCTCCGGCGCATCCGCATTCAGGATCCGCAAGCGACGCGGTTCACACTCTCGGAATTAAGGGAGGCGATACCGTTATCCCTGCAACGACGGATTACGCCTCTGGCCGCTTCGCTCGCGCGCTCAGTGCGGCGATGACAAAGTCGATCATCTGATCGAGTGTCGGACTGGGCTTATCGGCAAATTCGTCGATCAGTTGAGGATGGAAGAAACGGATCATCGCCGTACAAGTGCAAAGTGCGGCAACACCGGCGTCGGGCGCATGAAATTCGCCGGACGCGACACCGTCCGCGATCACAGCTGCAAACATGCCGACGACACATTCCATGTGCGATCGGCAAACCTCCCAATTCTCCTCCATGGCGACTGCGACCATCTCGTGCAGTTTCGCATCGCCGACATAGCGGTCGGAGTTCATCCGATGCACGGTCTCTACCAGCGCGCGGAGCCGCTCCTTAGCCGAGCCTCGCCCCGTGGCGATGGCCTGTGACGCGTGTTCCACCTCTCCCATCAGCCGGCGCGCGACGCCGGCGGTGATCGACTTTTTGGAGTCGAAGAAACGGTAGACGTTCGCCGGACTCATGTGCAGCGACTTGGCGATGTCGGCAACTGTGGTCTTCTGGTAGCCGATTTCACGATACAAACGTTCGGCAGTAACGAGAATCCGCTCTCGCACGTCGGTTTCGGTGTGTTCCATCACCTCGGTCATATCAAGCTCTTCGCTCTGTCTTTTTTCATTCGGCCGCGACCGCCAATGGCGCGGGCAGCCGCCTTCTCTCGATCGCGGGGGAGATCGGGCTTGCATCGCTGCCTCGCTCATCAAGGCGCTTACGATACCACAACGCGTAGAGGCTGGGCAGGAACAGTAGGGTGAGAAAAGTCGCCACAAACAGGCCGCCCATGATGGTGATCGCCATCGGCCCCCAGAACGCCGAGCGGGATAGGGGGATCATGGCCAGAATCGCCGCCAACGCCGTCAGGATGACGGGGCGCGCACGCCGGACGGTCGCCTCCACGATCGCCTCGTGGCGGCTCAGCCCGTGATTGACGTCCGCCTCGATCTGGTCGACCAGAATCACGGCGTTCCGCATGATCATGCCGATGAGCGCGATCAGGCCGAGCAACGCGACGAAGCCAAACGGCTTGTTGGCGATGTTTAATCCCAAGGAGGCGCCGACGATGCCGAGCGGCGCCGTCAGGAAGACCAGTATCAGCCGCGAAATGCTTTGCAGCTGGATCATCAAGAGCGTGAGCATCGCCATGATCATCACCGGAAACAGCACGAAGATCGAAGCATTACCTTTCTGGGATTCTTCGATAGCGCCGCCGATTTCGATCCGGTAGGCCGGGTCAAGCCGGTCGCGGATGGACTGAAGTTTCGGCCAGATCGCATTGGTGACGTCGGGCGGCTGAGCGCCGTCGACGACGTCGGCGCGCACTGTGATCGCCATGTCGCGATTGATTCGCCACATGATCGGCTCCTCGTGGGCATATTCGATGTGGGCGATTTGCGAGAGCGGAACGGCCACGCCGTTGTGTGCGTAGAGCGACAAATCGCCGATATGCGCCAGGTCGAGCCGTTCCGCCGGCACCGCCCGCGCTACGACCACGACCTTCTCAACGCCGTCGCGCACCGTCGTAATCGGCAACCCGGAGATCAGCATACTCAGCGACTGAGAAATATCCTGCGGCGTCAAGCCCATCGCCCGCACGCGATCCTGATCGACGACGAGCTTCAGGTACGGCGCCTGCTCGTTCCAATCGAGGTGCGGATCTATTGCTTGATTGTTGGCGCGCATTACCTCGCGCACCTGGTAGGCGATGTCCCTGACCTTTTTCGTATCGGGGCCGATGACCCGGAACTGCACCGGGAAGCCGACCGGGGGCCCGAAATTGAACCGGTCGACGCGCACCCGCGCCTCCGACAACGCGCCCTCCGCAACCGCATGTTCGAGTCGCGCCTTGATCCGCTCCCGCGCCTCGACGTCTTTCGACACGACCACGATCTCGGCGAAGGATTCGTCCGGCAGTTGCGGATTGAGCCCCAGCCAGAACCGCGGCGAGCCGCGCCCGACATACGCGGTGTAGGTCGCAATGTCCGTGTCGCCGTCGAGCAGCGCTTCGGCACGCTTAACGGATTCCAACGTCGTACCGAACGCCGTGCCCGCGGGCATGCGGAGCTGGAAGAACAGTTCCGGCCGCTCGGACAGCGGGAAGAATTGCTGCTGCACGTGGCCGAAGGCCAGGATTGACAGCAGAAAGATCCCTACGGTCGCGAGCACGACCGTGCCGCGCCGCTTGACGCACCACTCGATGACGCGGCGCAAACCGCGATAGATCCGCGTTTCGTAGATCGCGTGGGGATTGTGGCCAACTCCCCGCTGCTTGACGTTCGGCAGCAACTTCACGCCGAGGTAGGGGATGAATACGACCGCCACCACCCACGACGCCAAAAGCGCAATTCCGACGACCCAGAAAATCCCGCCGGCATATTCACCGACCGAGGAATTGGCGAAGCCGATCGGAAGGAAACCAACCGCTGTTACAAGCGTTCCGGTCAACATGGGGAAGGCGGTGGATTCCCACGCGAATGACGCGGCGCGGATGCGATCCCAGCCCTGCTCCATCTTCACTACCATCATCTCGACCGCGATGATGGCGTCATCGACCAAAAGGCCGAGTGCGATGATCAACGCGCCGAGCGTGATCCGGTGCAGGTCGAGGCCGATCGCGTTCATGACGACGAACACGACAGCAAGGACAAGCGGCACCGACAGCGCGACGACAAAGCCGGTGCGCCAGCCGAGCGCAAGGAAGCTGACGAAGAGAACGATCGCCAGCGCTTCGATGAACGAACGGACGAATTCCCCGACCGCGTGGTCCACCACTGCGGGCTGATCGGCGATTTGCTCGAAATCGAACCCTTGGGGGACCGCGCTCGTGAAGTCTGCAGTCGCGGCGGCAACGGCCGGACCGAGTTCCAGGATGTTGGCGCCCTTTGCCATCACGACGCCGACGCCGATGGCCGACTTGCCTCTTTGCCGGACCATAAAGTCGGGCGGATCGACGAAGCCGTGCGTCACGGTTGCGATGTCGCCCATGCGGAACACGCGGCCATTGGCTTCCACGGGTGTCTCGGCAACCGCCTTGGCGCCGTCGAGCGCGCCGGTCACGCGCAGCGGTACACGCTGCGCGGTGGTCTCCAGGACACCGGCCGGCACCACCGCGTTCTGACGGGCGAGGGATTGGAACAACTGGTCGGTGGTGATACCCAGCGTTGCGAGCTTGGCGTCAGAGAATTCGACGAAGATTCGTTCGTCCTGCGTGCCATACAGGTTGACCTTGGTGACATTCTTGACTTTGAGGAGCCGCTGGCGGAACGCCTCGGCAACCTTCTTCATCTGCGCGTAATCGGCGCCGTCGGACGTAATCATGTAGAGGATCGAATCGACATCACCGTACTCGTCGTTGACCGACGGCCCGATCAGGCCGGCGGGAAGATCATCTTTGATGTCGCTGATTTTTTTGCGCAGTTGATAAAACAACTGCGGCACTTCCCGCGCGGGGGTGTTGTCCTTAAAGGCGACCTGCATCGCGGTGAATGCCGGCTTCGAGTAAGTCGTGACCTTGTCGAAATAGGGCAGCTCCTGCAGTTTCTTCTCGATCGGGTCAGCGACCTGTGCTTGCATCTCGGCGGCGGTCGCGCCTGGCCAGATGGCGGTGACGACGACGAGTTTGATGGTGAAGGACGGATCCTCTGCGCGTCCCAGACTGCGATAGGACAATAAGCCGGCTCCGCCAAACATCACGATCAGGAACAGGATCAGGGCAGGGTGCGCCACGGCCCATGCCGAGAGATTGAAACGGTGCATGGTAGTCTCCCCTGGCAAACCGCGATTTGCGATCAGAACGACAGTGACGAGACGACTTTGACCTTCTCGGTGGGATCGAGCTTCTGAACGCCGAGAGCGACTACGTTGGCGCCCTCATCTACGCCGCCGCTGATCAGGACGTCGTTGCTTTCGTACGCCTTCACCACCACCGGCTTGAGCGTGATCACGCCGGTCTTGCCATCGGCGACGTAAACCGAAGGTCCCGCACCCTGGTTGAACAGCGCGGAAAGAGGCAGTCGCGCGACGCGTTCGCTCCCCGAATCAGACAGGATCAATGTCGCCGTCATGCCGAGTTGCACGTCGTCGCCGGCATCTGGCATCGAGAACTTCGCGAGGTAGGTCCGCGTCGCCGGATCGGCCGAAGGGGCGAGCTCGCGAAGCTTTGCGACATGGAGCTTGTCGGGCTGCGACCAGATCGAGACCTGCGCTTCGCCCGACCTGGCGCGTGCGAGCAGCGTTTCCGGGATCGCGACGACAACTTCCTTTTCCCCAAGCCGCGCCACGCGAATCGCGGCCTGCCCCGCGATTACGACCTGACCGGGCTCGATCAACGTTGCTGTGACGACGCCAGGAGCGTCAGCAACAACCGTCGCGTAGGACAGACTGTTCTTCGTAAGTTCGACCGATCGTTCAGCGCGCTTGAGCCTTGCGCGCGCCTCGTCGGCCGTCGCTTTGGCCTGGTCCAATTGCGCGTCGGTCGACCAGCCCTTCTGCTTTAGTTCCTTCGCCCGCGATTCAGCGGCGCTGGCCTGCGCCAGTACGCCGCCCGCGGCTGAGAACTCAGCCTCGGCCTGCTCGGCCTGCAGCCGCAAATCGGCCTGGTCTAGTGTCGCAAGGGGTTGTCCGGTCTCGACCATCGCCCCGACCTCCACCAGCCGTTTCGAGACCTTCCCGGGCACGCGGAAGCCGATATCGCTTTCGATCCTGGGCCGAATGGTCCCAACGAAGCTGCGATCGGAAACTTGGGCTTGGTAATGGGCGCTGGTGACCAGGACCGGCCTTATCGGCGCTGCATGTTGCGCGGCAATCTCATTGCATCCGGCCAACCCTAGCGCCAAGGCGACGATGGCCGGTGTACGACGTAAGCCGATGTAATTTCGGAAGAAACCGGTGTGGGGGGACATCTGGACACCTCCGAGATAGACTCGAAAGTGGCGTGACTAATGATAAATGTCAATATTCGTCATATATCACGAAAGATTTAACGGCCGGCTGGGGCGAACGATACGTGAAGCGGATGGCAACATGCTGTCTAGTTTTTCTGCGGCAGCATCCGATCCTCGACCTTGAAATAATGCCGGGCATAGGCGACGAGTTGTGCGTCGCTCGGATGATCGACAGTTTCCACGCCGACGATAATCTTCATCAGCTGCGGATCGTGCTGGTGAATGTGCTTGATCAATTCGGTCTTGGCGTTTGCCGGTCCGGTCACGAGAACGGCGCCGGCATCGGCAATTGACTGAGATACGGCTTGAAGGAAGTCGTGATCCTCCGCCGCGTGTCCGCTGCCGATCGAGTTTGCCTTATGGTGGATATGCTTTGTCGGACGATCCGGATGCAGCACCAGCTTTTCGACGTCGCTCGGGCCGAAATGGAACACCCGGGCTTCATGGTGGTCCATCCAGATGACCGCGTGAAAGTGATGAGTGTTCATGGCAGACTCCCGGCGCCGTTCGCGAACCGAGCTACTGGCAGCTTGCCGTCGGTGCAATCCGTATGCGTGGGCTAGGCACCAAAGATTGACCGGCCACCGTAAAAGCAGCGCGAGCAAGGTGACGAGGCCGCCGACAAATAGGCTTAAATTGTGATCCGGACCAGCATCGCAAGTGATTTACGATGGCTTGTGGCCCAAGACTAAATTGCAATGTGTGGTTCGACATCGTTGTCCTCCTTGAGTTGGCGCAGCTGGAAAACCGCGCTCTAAATTCAGCGCTAGACTTGCGATCCATGCGCCGACGCGCCAATCGCGGAGCATGATCGCCGCCAGTAGGCGAACTAAAACTCAAGCTCTCAACGGGGCTGTTTGATTACAGGAAATAATGCGCAGGTTAAATGGCCGTGCTGACCACGTGGCGGGTCGATCGCGGATCGTTCTAGGATCTAGCCTCTACCAGTCTGGCGCTCTTTCGCGCGTCCAATCGAAGGAATTCAATGAGCGCACGCAGCGCCGCGGGGTTCTGCCGGCAACTCGGATAGAATAAAAAGAAACCATCCGTAATCGGCAATGCCGATTTGTCCAACAAGCTGACCAGGCGTCCATCTGCGACCAGCGAAGCCACGTATTCTTCGTAGAGATAGGCTATGCCGATGCCTTCGAGTGCGGCGCTGATCACCAGTTCGGGATCGTTGATGACGACGACCGATCCGTTGATGTCAAATTCGACGGTCTTGCCATCAACGACAAATACCCAAGGGATGAATCCGCCGCCGGGCAGCCGGTAGCGAATGCAGTTGTGGGCTTGCAGATCGGCGGGCGTTCGTGGTCGGCCATGGAGCGCCAAATATTCAGGCGACGCGACCACGAGGTAGTGCATGTCGTTAGTGACGCGCACGGCGATCATGTCGCGCGCGACCAGGTTTCCGCGCCGAATGCCAGCGTCGTAGCGACCAGCCACGATATCAGTCAGACTGGATTCGACTGTCGTCTCAATGACAATGTCCGGGTATTGCTTGAGGAAGCGCGCCAGAACGGGCGCCAGGACGAACCTCGCGACGGGTGGCGGCATCGTTAGACGCAAGTGGCCCGCGGGCTTCTCGCGAAACGAGTTGACCGATTCGACTGCGGCATCGAAGCCGTCAAGCAGCGGGCGAAGTTGCGTCAGTAGACGTTCGCCTGCATCAGTCGGAGCTACGCTGCGCGTCGTGCGGTTCAAAAGCCGAACGCCAAGTTGTTCCTCGAGCGTCCGTACTGTCTGGCTTAGTGTTGCAGTGGAAAGCCCGAGCAGCTCAGCGGCTTTTGTAAAGCTCGCCTGCTCGGCGACGGCTACAAACGCGCTTAGCTCGGCAAATTGACTTCTCCGCATTCTAGGCCTGTAGACGGCCGACTGACTTGGCTCGTTCAAACCATTGAAACGCATAAGCGGAAAGCGCTTGGGGTCGTACCGTCTTTAATTAAGACTCCTCGCCCCCCGAGCAAGAGCGGGCGAAGGCCGTAACGTTCCGCGTTTTGCACTGATCACACCTGCCGAAAACGCAATGCGAGGGTGCCTCCGCGGAATTGCTGTTCCCGTCCTCGCACCGAGTCCATGTACGGAGCATCGCCCTTGCGCCTTTGATTGTTCATTGCCCCTGAATGGGCCTTTCACAATTGACGCGATGTTGAAGAGCGTCTGCCTTCACATATTGGAAGCGGCGGCCGAGCAGCTTCCGGTCGCCAATTTGGGTCATCCCGCTCACGAAGCTGCGAAGTGGAGGTTGATATGAACTCGTAACATCACTGCCGCCGCAGTCGTGGCGATTTTGCTTGCCTCAGCCGGGGCGGCGTCTGCACAGACGAGCGCGCACTCGGCACGCACGAATACACAATCGGTACGCGCCAGCACCGTTTGGCAAAGCCCGAGCTCCTATTACAATAAAGATTATTGGGATTCAGTGGCGCCAGCCGGCAGAAGCGGACTGCGCGATCCCTTCGTCGGAACCTATTTCGAAGGCGTCGTGCCGTACTGAGTTGCCGCAAGGATTCGTTATGAGTCCACCGTGTGACTCGCGTTTCGAAGAGAAGCAGCCGCTCGTGAGCGGCTGCTTCTCTGCTTGAGCATCGGCGCGTCTTATCCCTGATACGGCCGATTGGGAATAGCGAAACCGCAGCTTGAACCGTCGGTGACCTGAACTTCATCTTCCCAGGGCAGGCGGTATTGCCCGGCCACTAGATCGCGCATGTAAGTGTAGGGACAATCCCGAGCGCCGCCCTTGACCGCCACGTAGCCGCGATGGCCGAATTGGTAGATATTGTTCTCCACGCCCCAGAGTCGCCGCGCCTCGTCGGCGAGCTTCGGCCGTAGCTCGGCGGTGATGATCTCGTCGGGCGAGCCATTGCCGGTCGCAAGCGGCACGCCATCGAAATTGACGATCATGCCTTCGCCCATGGAATTGAAAACGCCGTCGGTGCCGGCCATGCAGACGTTCGCCGTGTACATCAGGTTTGAAAATGAATTGCTCTGATTGCTGACATGCCAGGCGTGCCGGATCGGCGCCGTGTAACCCGCGGTGCGCAGCATGATGTTGGCGCCCTTGTACGCGCACTCGCGCGCCATCTCGGGGAACATGCCATCGTGGCAGATGATCAGCGCGACCTTGCTGCCGTTCGGCCCGTCACATACCGGAATGCCGAGATTGCCAGGCTCCCATGGCTCGACCGGCACCCACGGATGCATCTTGCGATAATAAAGTTTCAGTTCGCCGTGATCGTCGATGATGATACCGGAATTGTAGGGATTGCCGTCGGGATTGTACTCCATGATCGAGAAACAACCCCAGATGCGGTTTTCGGCACAGGCTCCCTTGAAGCTCTCGACTTCCGGACCATCGAGTCGCGACATCAGTTCGGCGGTAGTGTCCATCGATAGGCCGTGCAGCGAGTATTCCGGAAATACCACCAGATCCATTGTTGATAAATTTTTGCGCGCCTTCTGAACCATCGCGCAAATCCGCTTCGTCTGCGCGGCCAGATCGCCCTTGGTCGCAATCGTCGGCAGTTGCAGTTGAACGAGCCCGATAACGACGCCGTCGGGAGCTTTGTTCAATCCACCGAGCCCACTCATCTCTGACTCCTCATCTCGCTGGCTACTCCCGGTCGATCGGGCATTTAAGCCTTTCCCTTCGCGGCCGCGCAAGCAGTCCATCGCGGCCGAGTCGCGAATCTGCGGAAGATGACACCCAAGAAAAATTGATCGCATGGCGGACCGATAATGCCCGACGGAAACATTGGGGGCGCTTTGCTGAGGTCTAACTAGCCCAGGGCAAGACGACGATGCGACCGACGAGATCGGGTGAGTTCACCAGCAATTCGTGAGCCTCGCCGACCCGTGCTAACGGAAAACGCGCGGCGACGCGGGTTTTGATTTTACCGGCTCCGAGCAGCTTGAGAACGGTCAGCATATCGTTCATCCGCGCGCCGCGAATGCCGAGCAGGTTCAGCTCCAGCCGAATCATATCCGCAGCAGTAAACGGTAGCGGTTCGCGCCCTTGTTCGGAGCTGATGACGATGCTGCCGCCGAGCCGCAGCACCTTGCCAACGAGGCGAAGGAGTTCCGGGCTGCCGGTATAGTCGACGGCGTGATCGACGCCTTCGCCACCTGTCAGGGCCAGCAATTCCGCTTGAGCGCGCTCGGCATCTTGGGTGACGACCGCCGCGTCGGCGCCGAGGTCGTGCAAGACCTTAACCTTCGCCGCGTGACGGGTCGTCGCGATGACGCGCGCACCGGCGAGTTTGCACAATTGCATTGTCGCCTGGCCCATACCGCCGGATGCACCGACAATCAACACGGTGTCACCGAGCCTGACATGCAGCCGGTCGCGCACGACCCGGTGCGATGACGAGAACGGCCACAGCGCGATCCCGGCTTGCTCGTAATCAACTCCGTCAGGCAGCGTAAGCCACAAGCGCTCGTCGCGGACGAGATATTGGGCGTAGGAACCGAAAGCCTGATGACCAGGAATGGCAAGATTGCGCGACAGGTTGCCGAGCCCGCGCGCAGTCTCGATTAAATCAGGGTCCTCGGGATGGGTGACACCGATGACGCGGTCGCCTGGCTTAAACCGGGCGACTGCGCTGCCGACGGCGATTACTTCGCCCGCCGCTTCGCGGCCGAGCTGCTGCGGTAGCGGAAAGGCGGCGCGGCCGGGAAGCTGATAGCGCGCGAGATCGCCGGCGCGGTACTTCACGTCCCAGCGCGACACCGAGGCGGCGTGGTTCTTGACCAGCACGTCATGCTCGCTCAGTGCCGGCAAATCGTATTCGCCAAAGATCAGCTTGTCCGGCGCACCGTATTCGAACAGGCGCACGGCCATGGTTCTTGTCGGGATAGTCATCTCGGCAAAATACCGTAGCTGTCTCAGCCATCAAGTGTGCGTAGGCGAAGTGTGGATCTTGCGGAGCTGACTATCGTTCCAATCGCGCAACAATTTCGACGTGCGGCGAATAGCGGAATTGATCGACCGGCGTCACGAGAGTCAGCCGATAGCCGCTGCGCACAAGCTCGCGCACGTCGCGGGCGAAGGTGCCGGCATTGCACGATACGCCAACGATCAGCGGGACATTGCTGGCTGCAAGCTCGCGAGCCTGCATTTCCGCGCCCTGGCGCGGGGGGTCGAATACGACAGCGTCGAAGTTTTTCAACTCCACCGCTGCGAGCGGGCGGCGAAATAGATCGCGGCGCTCGACTTGCACTGGTTTGAGGCCGGGAGCCGACGCTGCCGCACGCTTTAGCGCCGCGATCGCTGCTTCGTCATCGTCCACCGCGAATACCCGGGCACGCTCGGCAAGCCGGAGCGAAAACGGCCCGAGGCCGGAGAAAAGGTCGGCGATACGCGCCGCGCCTGTACAGGCGGCAAGTACAAGCCGCGCCAGCTCGGCCTCCCCCTCGGCTGTCGCCTGCAGGAACGCAGCCGGGGGCAGTGGCGCGATCGCCTTGCCGATCCGAAGCGTGGGCGTGCGTGCCTGAGCGACCAGCTCGCCATGGCGCGTGAGCCTTGCAAGATCACACTTGGCGCTGACTCGTGCCAGCGCGGAGACGAGCGGCGCCGACAACACGCCCGAGCGGCGCACATCGATGTCGAGCCCGACATCGGTCGCGGTAGCCTGGATGTCGAGCGGTTTCCGGACGGGGTCGAGCGTTTCGGCAATCGCCCAGGCGGCTTTTAACGCTCCGTCGAGGGACTTGGCCAAAATCGGACATTGGTCGATTGCCACCAGGTGGTGCGCGCGCGCCGCGGAGAAGCCAACCTGAAGCACGTCGTGGGTGCCGCGGCGGGCATGAAAGACAGCGCGCCGGCGCCCTTCGCCATGGGCGTCAATCAACTCGGCGACCGGTGCATCAATACCGGCCTGGCGCAAAGCAGCGATGACAAGATCGCGTTTCCAGGCGCGATAGTGATGCATCTCCCAATGCTGCACGGCGCAGCCGCCGCAGACGCCGAAATGCTGGCAAATCGGTGCGATACGTTCTGAGCTCGCTACATCGACATGAAGAAGCCGCCGCCGATCGGAATGGCCCGCCACACTTTCCACCTCGACCGTTTCCCCGGGCAGCGTGCCGGGAACGTAGATTGCGCCGTCGATGCCGTCGGCAATGCCGTCGCCGAGATGGCCGAGCCGGTTGATCACTAGACGCTCAACCACGCTCCGCCTCGACCAAAAATTCGGTGTTGCCGCTGCCGCCGAGAATCGGTGAGGTTATGAGGCCGCCGACACGCCATCCACTGGCAGCAAGGAATGCGGCAATGTCATCGCAGACCGCTTGATGGATCGCCGCATCGCGCACGACGCCTTTCTTGACGTCGCGCCGCCCGGCTTCGAATTGCGGTTTGATCAGCGCAAGCAGTATAGCCCTTGGCGGGAGCATATTTCCGATCGCCGGCAATACCTGCTTGAGCGAAATGAAGCTCACATCGATGGTGACGAAATCCGGTTGCTCGGGAAGGCCTGTCCCGTCGAGCGCGCGGATATCGGTTTCCTCGATTGAGACGATGTCATTTCGACCGCGTAGCGAGGGATGAAGCTGATCGCGGCCAACATCGACCGCGTAGACGCGCTTAGCACCGCGTAGAACGAGCACCTCGGCGAAGCCGCCAGTCGATGCGCCCACGTCGAGGCAGATGCGATCCGTTACGTCCAAACGAAAATGATCGAGTGCAGCGGCGAGCTTTACGCCGCCGCGCGATACATAGGGATGAGCGGATTGAGCCTCGATGACGGCAGCGAGGGAGATTTCGTCCGACGGCTTGCGCACCGGGAGTCCGTCGGCAGTCACAAGTCCGGCTCCGATGGCCGCTTGCGCCCTGGCGCGGCTCTCGAACAGGCCGCGCGCGACCAACACACGATCGGCGCGTTGACGCGAGGTCATGCCGTGCTCACCGCGATTCCAAGCGGCCGTCATGATGCGGCCCTCGAAGGGGACACGGCACCGAACCGGCGGTTCTTTTCGGAAGGCGCCGTGCTCGTACTTAGGGCGACCGGAATTCAGCGCCGGCTAAGACCGGACCAGTTTCACCACGTCGCCGTGGATGTTCTGTCCAAGCGCCTCGAATGCCTTAGCGACGATGCTCTTAGCATCCAGCCCGGCTTTGGCGTACATCGCGTTGGGGCTGTCCTGATCGATAAACACATCGGGCAGCACCATGGACCGGATCTTTAGCCCGCGGTCGAGGACGCCGTGCTCGGCTAACGCCTGCATCACGAACGCGCCGAAGCCGCCGATCGAACCTTCCTCCAGCGTGAGCAAAACTTCGTGCTCGCGCGCGAGTCGGAGCAGCAAATCGACATCAAGGGGCTTCGCAAAGCGAGCGTCGGCAACAGTCGTTGACAGCCCGTGGGCAGCCAGTTCGTCGGCCGCCTTGAGGCATTCGCCGAGCCGAGCGCCGTAAGAGAACAGCGCGATCTTGGTGCCTTCGCGCATGATGCGGCCTTTACCGATCTCGAGCGGCTTGCCTTCTTCGGGCATGGGCACGCCGCGGCCTTCACCGCGTGGATAGCGCAGCGCCGAGGGCCGGTCGTCAATGGCGACCGCAGTCGACACCATGTGCACCAGCTCCGCTTCATCGGCGGCCGCCATCAGGACGAAATTCGGCAGGCAGCCGAGATAGGCGATATCGAACGAGCCGGCATGGGTCGGCCCATCGGCGCCGACGAGGCCGGCGCGATCCATGGCGAAGCGTACCGGTAATTTCTGAACGGCCACGTCGTGAACGACCTGGTCATAGGCGCGCTGTAGGAAAGTCGAGTAGATCGTCGCGAACGGCTTGAACCCTTCGGTCGCCAGTCCGGCAGCGAAGGTCACGCCGTGCTGCTCGGCGATGCCGACGTCGAACGTGCGCTTCGGAAATTCCTTCTGAAACAGATCCACGCCGGTGCCGGACGGCATCGCCGCGGTGATGGCGACGATCTTGTCGTCCTTGCGCGCTTCCTTGATCAGGCTTTCCCCAAAGACTTTCTGGTAGGCGGGCGCGGACGGTTTGGATTTTACCTGTGCGCCGGTGGCAACATCGAACTTGACCACGCCATGATATTTGTCTGCGGATTTCTCCGCTGGCGCGTAGCCCTTGCCCTTCTGGGTGACGACGTGAACCAGGAACGGTCCGTTGCCCGCGTCGCGCACATTTTTGAGCACCGGCAAGAGATGATCGATATTGTGGCCATCGATCGGACCGACGTAGAAAAACCCGAGCTCGTCGAACAATGTACCGCCGGTGACAAGGCCGCGCGCATATTCTTCAACCGCCATGGCGCGCTTCGCCAGCACTCGTGACGGCATACGCTTGGCGATCTGGCGCAGGATGTTGCGCATGCTGCGATAGGTGCGTCCGGAGACGCGCCGCGCGAGATAGGCCGAAAGCGCGCCAACCGGCGGCGCAATCGACATGTCGTTATCGTTGAGTACCACGATGAGGCGGGAGTTCATGGCACCGGCGTTGTTCATCGCCTCGTAAGCCATGCCGGCCGACATCGCGCCGTCGCCGATGACGGCGATAACGTTGTTGCGCTTGTTTTCCAGATCGCGCGCCACAGCCATGCCCAGCGCTGCAGAGATCGAGGTCGAGGAATGCGCGGCACCGAACGGATCGTATTCGCTCTCGGCGCGCTTGGTGAAGCCGGAAAGCCCGCCGCCTTGACGAAGTGTGCGAATGCGGTCGCGACGGCCGGTTAGAATCTTGTGCGGGTAAGCCTGGTGGCCAACGTCCCAGATGAGCCGGTCGGCCGGTGTATCGAATACATAATGGAGCGCGACCGTCAGCTCGATGACGCCAAGCCCGGCGCCGAGGTGACCGCCCGTGACCGCAACCGCGTCGATCGTTTCTTGCCGCAATTCGTCGGCAAGCTGGCGCAGCTGGCGCTCTTCGAGTTGCCGGAGATCACTGGGAGTTTTGACAAGATCAAGCAACGGAGTTTTGGAAGAAACGGTCACGCGAATGCTCCTTCTTATAGCCTAATTGGCCTTGGAAAGGCCTAAACGGCAATTTTTTGGGTTAGCCCCACCGGTAGCGACACAGGTCGCACAAACCTTCAGTATTTACACTATTTCCGGCGGGCAACGCAATTTTGCGGTGCTGTTTCCCGGAAACCGGCTAAGGACTCCCACGTTATATCGCAACGACTTATGTTGGGCCGGGTTGCATATTTTGCTATGGCCCAGATGCCACAGGGGGAGTTTTTTTGATGTCGTGGTTGCTGTCGCCGCGCCCTCGCAACCGAGCCGTAACTGGCTCGAAACCCCGCAAAAGTGCGAGTTGACGCTCCGTGGCTCTCGAAATTTACCGCAAAAAGCGACAATTCGGCGTGACGCCGGAACCACGGGGCCGCAAGGGTCCGGCCGGTGGGCGCCGCTATGTCATTCAAAAACATGCGGCACGGCGGTTGCACTACGATCTTCGCCTCGAGCTCGACGGCGTGATGAAGAGCTGGGCGGTAACGCGCGGACCGAGCCTCAATCCAGACGATAAACGCCTCGCCGTTCACGTCGAGGACCACCCCATCGAATACAACGCCTTCGAGGGCACGATTCCGGAAGGCGAATACGGCGGCGGTACCGTCATGATCTGGGATCGCGGAACGTGGACGCCGGAGGGCGATCCGCATCGGGGCTACGCCAAGGGCCATCTGGTTTTCGATCTGAAAGGCGAGAAATTACATGGCCGCTGGCATCTGGTGCGGATGCGCGGTCGCGCCAACGACCGCCACGACAATTGGCTGCTGATCAAAGGCAAAGACGAGGAAGCCCGCGGGCCGCGCGACAAGGATATTCTGGAAGAAAAATCACGCTCGGTGACGACCGGCCGATCAATCGCGGAGATTGCCTCGGGGAAGGGCGGCAAGAAGGCGATCTGGCACTCAGATCGTACGGACTCTGGCAAGTCGGAAAGCAAGACTTCGTTTAAGCAGCGGATCAGAAACATCGCGGCAAGGCCGGCCGCGAGACGACGAGCCAAAGCAGCGAAGAGTTCGCGGCAGGTCGCGGAAAAGAAGAGTGAGAAACCGCGAAGTCCCGACGCCGCTAGGTCGAAACTACCCGCGTTCGTGCCGTTTAGCCTCGCCACGCTCTATGATCAACCGCCAAGCGGATCGGACTGGCTGCATGAGATCAAGTTTGACGGCTATCGAATGCAGGCGCGGCTTGATCACGGCAGTGTGCGATTGTTGACGCGCAAGCAGCAAGACTGGACGCACCGATTCGAGGGAGTCGCCGAAGCGGTCGCCGCGCTGCCCGCGGAGACCGCACTTCTTGACGGCGAAATCGTCGTGGAAGATGAGAAAGGTGTCAGCAGCTTCTCTTTGCTGCAGACCGATCTGAAGGAAGGCCGCGGTCGGTTCGTCTATTACGTATTCGACCTTTTATATCTGGACGGCCATGATCTGACTGGCGCGCCGCTGGTTGAGCGTAAAGCGGCGCTGGCGAAATTGCTCAAGGGCAGCAGCAAGACCGGTGTGATTCGCTACACTGAGGATTTTGAGGCCGGTGGGCCGCTCATTCTCAAGAAAGCGTGCGATATCGGGCTTGAAGGCATCATCTCGAAGCGCCGCAATGCGCCTTATCTCTCGGGCCGGACGGATAATTTCATCAAGACCAAATGCCACGACCGCCAGGAATTTATCGTCGCCGGTTTTACGCCGTCGACCGCCCTACCGAAAGCGATTGGCGCGCTCACTGTTGCCGTTCATCAGAATGGTGAGCTTCGCTACGCTGGGCGCGTCGGTACCGGCTACACACAGAAAATGGCGCGTGATCTTTTCAAGCGCCTCGATCCGTTGCGAGTTGGCCGGCGGCCGATCGAATTGCCGGCAGACGAGCGGCGCAAGGATGTAATTTGGGTGCAGCCGAAACTGGTCATTGAAGCTGAGTTTGCCGGTGTGACCCATGGCGGGGTACTGCGGCAGTGTTCGTTCAAAGGCATCCGGGAAGACAAGGCAGCGGAGGAGGTTGTGCGCGAGGTTCCCAAGGCGCGCGTGACGGGCGCGCAAAAGCAGGTCGAGCAAAAGTCGACACGGCCGGCTGCCAGCAACGCGAAGCAATCCACGGAAAACACGAAATCGACACGCGCAAGCAACAACAAAGATGCGGCGATCGCCGCTGTTCGCCTGACGCACCCCGATCGCGTCTACTGGCCCGATGTTGGCGTCACCAAAAGGGATCTGGCCGAGTATTACGTCGGGGTGTGGGATTGGATAAAGCCGCACATTGTCGGCCGTGCTCTTTCGCTCGTGCGGGCCCCGGAGGGAACCGGCGGCGAGACGTTTTTTCAGAAGCACATCGCCGCGAATATCAAGTCCACGGCGCTGCGCCGCGTCGTCCCCGGCAAGGATCACGACGTGATCGCGGTCGAGACGGTCGGCGACCTGGTAGAGCTGGTGCAGTCAGCGGCGCTTGAGATCCATGTGCGCGGATCGCGGCTCGATAGTCTGGAAACCTGCGATCGCATCGTGTTCGATCTCGATCCGGGCGAGGGGGTAGCGTGGCCGCAAATCGTCGCTGCAGCACGTGAGACGCGCGAGAGGCTGCAGGCGTTGAAGCTCGAAAGCTTCGTTAAACTCTCGGGTGGCAAAGGCATTCACATAATGCTGCCGATTGCGGATGCCGATTGGGACACTGCCAAGTTGTTTGCCCAACAGGTCGCGGCAGCGATGGCCGCCGACAGTCCGAAACTCTATCTCGCCACCATGACGAAGTCGTTGCGCAAGGGTCGCGTGTTTATCGACTATTTGCGCAATTCCCGGGAGGCGACGTCGGTTGCGGCCTATTCGACGCGCGCGCGACCCGGTGCGCCGGTTTCGGCGCCCGTGACGTGGGAGCGGCTGGCGCGCACAACCGGCGGCAACAATTTTACGCTGCTCGATCTGAAAAAGCGCCTCAAGGATGACGCCTGGGCCGGTATCGGCAAGATTCGCCAGAAACTCCCGGTAATTCCAAAGCGCCGAAGATAGTGCTGCGGCCGAATTCCCCGGACGCGCCTTAGGCGTCTACCTCCGCGACAGACGACGCCTATTGGCGCGCACGCGCTTTTTGAAGGCGCCAAGCGCGTTGCTGGCAACGACGTGATCTTCGTGGCCATTGAGGATGCCGGCGGTAACTGCCGTGTGCACCTCGGCGACGGCGGCAATCTTTTCCAAAACCATGCGCTGCACTTCGCTTTGTGCGATTGCACCACCCGCCGCCAGTCGAATCATGCGCAGCGCAATGACGCTCTGAGCCTCGACGCCCAGCTGGATCGCTTTAAAGGCAACGTTAAGCCAAGGATTGAACAAAACGGACACCGAAAGTGGAAAAGAATAGGGCTAGCGTCGGCTCGCACACTAACGCGCCTTCTTCATATCGGCCAGAGGCTTATTGGCCACAAGTTAACGCTGAAGAGGGAAAAAGCCCCGTTATCCGGCTAGCCTCAGCCGATCCAGTTTCGGTTCGAAACGGGCACGGAAGATTTCCGCGTCAAGCGGATCTTCGAAGCAATAGCGCACGAATGCGGCGTAATCGTCTTCGACATACATGTCGAATTTGCCGACATAGGCGAGCAGGAAATCCAGGATCTCGCTGTCGTCGGTGAGCTGCTGGCGCGGCAGCACCACCTGATAGGGACATTCCTCATCAAGCTTGCGTAGCCACTCATTTCGTTTGTCCGCCGCCATGATCGCCTCCAACCATCTACCCCTTGACTCGGACCGCAGATTGTTCTCTTTTTGTTCTCAAAAGTCAAGGCAAAAATGCGGAGCGCTTCAATGGCGGTAGAGACCATAGGCGACGCGTTTTCGCTAGGCTGGATGGTAACGGTACGATGTGGGTACGGCCGCTCCGAAAGCCCGAGCTCCCGCTCGAGCCGCGAGTGCAATTACCGCAAAGAATTGGATATGGAGACGTTGGTGTGGACCCGGGGCCGGGCGTTCCCGCTGTCGCGCTTGGAAAGCCGGCTACGCTGCCCGCGCTGCGGATCGCGCGATGTGGTGGTGCTTTATCAGCCGCCGTGCAGTGCTGTCGCGCGCTAACGCTTATTGGCGACGCTCGTCGAGACGCTTATCGTCTGTAACAGATGTCAACGAGCATCGATCCTTTGTTCATATCCGATGCCGCGCAGCTTTCGACCTTGCGCGAACTACGGTTTGCAGCGACATTGGACCGGGTGTTCACCGCGCACTGGCCGATCTGACATCCGCCGAAGCGCGTCCAATCATTTTTGTGTAGAAATCCTGCGACCAGTCCGGCTGGTGCAGCCAGGATGCGCGGCGTAAGCGGATTGACGTCGATGTCGATGGCATCTGATCGCGGCACGCTTGCCCCTTTCTAGCCGACGGCGGATATCGCCGCGGGCGAGCCGGTGAGTTTGGCGATCAGTTCGTCCGAGCGGCGCACGTCACCGAAGCCGGTCAGGAACGAACCAAGCGCCAAAAGGTCTCCGCGTCGGTCCAGGCCGCGTTGCAATCAGCGAACATGGCGGTGCGGAAATCAGTCATGATGGCGTCGCGTGCGGAGGAATCGCAGCACATATTTGTCATGCATCCGGCGATCAGGACGGTGTCAACGCCGCGGCCGCGGAGGATTGCCGGCAATGTGCTTGCACCTGGGAGGAAAGCTGAAAAACGGTACTTCGGAACAACAATGTCCTCGGGCGCGATCGAAAGTTTGGACCACAGCGCGTGATCCGCCAATTCCGGGCGCAGCGCAGCGAGGATTCGCGCCGCCAGCTCCGGGCGTACCATATGTTCGAAGAACAGCGGCCAGCCGTCCCGCTCGAAGGTTGCCTGTAGCCAGGCGACCGTGCGTCCGCTGCCGCGCAGCGCGTCCGCCAGGCGGTTTACGGTGGGAACTATCGCGCGCACTCGGCACCTCCGACGGTGCGCCGGGACGCATGAACGCATTCTGCAAATCGATGACCGCGAGCGCCGTACGCGCCGTCACGATCTCGTTGTAGACATGGGGTCGCCCGCGCCGCGCGGCAGCCGCTTGCAGGATCGCGGGATTGATATCGGGGTGACCCGTTGAACTTTATTCCACGTCGAGCGGTTCGGCACCGATCGGATTTCCCGCAGCGTCGAGCGTGATCTTCTGAACGCGCGCTTCCGCCTGCCGCAGCAGATCTTCACAGCGACGCTTGAGCGCTTCGCCGCGCTCATAGATGGTGACAGACTCCTCCAGCGGCACCCGGCCGTCTTCAAGCCGCTTCACGATCAATTCGAGCTCTTCAATAGCGCGCTCGAATGACAGTTGCCCGACGTCGCCGTTGCCTTGGTCGGTTGGGTTGTTCTGATCGTTTGGTGGTGCCATTGTCGGCTCCCGAAAATGATTCTGCTTATATAGATTGATCGGGCTATCCGTGCATCAAGGCAGTGACATGCGCGGCCGACGAGTTCGCTAGCGCTTCCAGATCATAGCCACCTTCCAGTACGGAGACGACGCGGCCGCCGGCATATTGATCGGCCACCTCCATGAGCTTTTGCGTGGCCCAGGCAAAATCCGCTTCGACCAGATTAAGGTTGGCGAGCGGATCGCGCATGTGGGCATCGAAGCCGGCGGAAATGATAACGAGTTCCGGCTGAAATTCGCGAAGCCGCGGCAGGATCCGGTTCTCGAATGCGGCGCGGAACGCTTCGCCGCCGTCGCCGGGTTTGAGCGGCGCATTGACGACCGTGTTGTATTCGCCGGACTCGGTGATGGCGCCGGTTCCGGGATAGAGCGGCATCTGATGGGTCGAGCAATACATTACTGTCTTATCTGCCCAGAAGATGTCTTGCGAGCCGTTGCCGTGATGGACGTCGAAATCGACGATGGCCACGCGGGCAAGACCGTGATGACGTTGCGCATACCGCGCGGCGATGGCGGCGTTATCGAACAAGCAAAAACCCATCGGCCGCGACGTCTCGGCATGGTGGCCGGGCGGCCGCGTCGCGACGAAGGCGTTGGCGGCCTTCTTCGTCACAACCTCGTCGACCGCATGAATGGCGCCGCCGACCGCGCGCAAGGCTGCTTCAAAACTTCCGGGCGACATCGACGTATCGGCGTCGATACGTACCAGGCCTTGTTCCGGGGTGGCGTCGCGAATCTGCGTTACATAATCCATAGGATGACATAGCGCGATCACTTCGAGCGTCGCCCGCGGCGCTTCGACGCGCGCGAGCGATTGAAATTTCTCCGCCTCAAGTGCGCGCTCGATGGCGCGCAGCCGATCAGGCCGTTCGGGGTGACCGTGTGGCGTGAGGTGATCCAGGCAGGCCGGATGAGTGATTAAGAGTGTCGACATCAAATTATGCCGCCAAACCTATTGAGCCAGAACCGCATCAGCACCGATCACCGCCGGCGCGCCTTCGACCACGGTGCGCTCGAGTGCTCCAGCCTGGACGGCGAAATTCTCGGCAAAGAATCGCGCCAGGGCAATGCGGGGGCCGGCATCGGCGTTGAGCCGCAGCGCGGCGAGCGCCTGCTGCGCCAACAGGCAGCCGCCGGTGGCCACGCCGAACAGGCGGAGATATGGGGTTGCGCCGGCGAGCACCTCATCGGTGTCCTTATCGAGCTTGGCGAGCAGCCAGTGTGTCGCCCGCGCCAAGCTTTCAACGGCTTCTTCGAGGCGCACACCACTCCAGCCAAGGGCCGGATCGTTGGTTGCATTCACGGACTCGACAATGCCGCGCAATTCGCCGAGGAAAGCTTCAACCACCGCGCCGCCGCCGAGCGTCAGTTTGCGGGTCACGAGATCGATTGCTTGGATGCCGTTGGTGCCTTCGTAAATCGGACCGATCCGGGCATCACGAAAATGTTGAGCCGCGCCGGTTTCCTCAATAAAACCCATGCCGCCATGCACCTGCACGCCGATCGAGGCGACCTCGACGCCAATATCGGTCGAATACGCTTTTGCGACCGGCGTAAGCAACGAGGCACGTGCATGTGCCGCTTGCCGCGCGGCCTTGTCACTGCCGCGCTCGGCGCGATCGAGCGCCATCGCCGTCGCGTAGCAAATGGTGCGCGCAGCTTGGGTCAGCGTGCGCATGGTCATGAGCATTCGCTTGACGTCGGGATGGGCGATGATCGGTGCCGATTCCGTCGCCGGCATTCCAGGGATGCGGCCCTGGCGGCGCTCACGCGCGTAAGAGATTGCTTGCTGCGTTGCCCGTTCGGCAATGCCGACGCCCTGCAGGCCAACGGCGAGACGCGCGCGATTTATCATCGTGAACATCGCTGCCATACCGGCATTCTCTTCGCCGACGATAAATCCGGTCGCGCCGCCTTGGTCGCCGAAGATCATCGTGCAGGTTGGCGAGCCGTGAATGCCAAGCTTGTGTTCGACCGAATGTGCGCGCAGATCGTTGCGCGCGCCGATCGAGCCGTCGGCGTTGAGCAGAAACTTGGGTACTAGGAACAGAGAAATGCCGCGCGTTCCGGGCGGGGCGTCGGGTAGGCGCGCGAGCACGAAATGGATGATGTTATTGGTCAGGTCGTGCTCGCCGTACGTGATGAAGATTTTCTGACCCTTGATGCGATACGTGCCATCACCGGCGCGCTCGGCGCGGGTGCGCAACGCGCCAACATCGGAGCCTGCCTGCGGCTCGGTGAGCTGCATCGTACCGGTCCATTCGCCGGTGACGAGTTTTTCGAGATAGGCGCGTTTGAGCTCGTCACTGCCGTGGGCATTGAGTGCGTCGATCGCGCCCACGGTCAGCAACGGGCCCAGGCCGAACGACATGGCGGCGGCGTTCCACATCTCAGTACATGCGGCATTGACAACCTGGGGCAACCCCTGGCCACCCCATTCGGTGGGTGAGGCAAGGCCGTTCCAGCCGGCCTGGCACCAGGCGTGGTAGGCCTCCTTCCAGCCCGGCGCTGTGGTAACGACACCGTCTTTGAAAGTTGTGCCTTGTTGGTCGCCGACCCGGTTGAGCGGTGCAATGACCTCGCCGGCCATTCGCCCAGCCTCAGTGAGGACTGCCTCGACATCGTCGATGGTGAGGTCGCCGAAGAAACCCTCCTCAAGGGCGGGTAGAAGCGCGGCCCCGTATTTGAGCGCGAAGCCCATATCGGTGAGGGGGGCTTGGTAGGTCATCGGCGTCTCCCGCGGCGAGGCCGTTTTGGCCGGTCGGCCGTGTTCTCGGCCATCATTATATAGTGCCGGCGGGTCTGACCATGCCCAACGGCGGGGTTTACCGGCGCGTCGGCGGCGGATTGTCAGGCCGCCATCTGCGCCTTTTCCTGCCGTAGGCCTTCGCCGAACGACACCACGATATGATGAAAGGCGGCGGGCTGTTCGCGAGACGGCAAGCTGCCGGCCCGGTTGATGACATGGAACTGCGTCACCTTCTGCTTGGCGGCAATCACGTCGAACAGCACAAAGCTCGCCTCGCGCGCTGTCGCCCGGTGGTGGCTTGCCTAGACGATCTGCGTCGGCACCGGCACATTGATTGGCGGCATTCACGCCGCTATGTTGCGCCGGCCGATGGCCCGCCGCGGGCCAAAAGCATTCCGACGGTACCTGTTGGGGCGTAGCCAAGCGGTAAGGCAGCGGATTTTGATTCCGCCATGCGGAGGTTCGAATCCTCCCGCCCCAGCCAACTTTTGCCGCGGCTTTTAATGCTTCAAACGGGTCGGGATGGCAGGCTCATGCTACGCAATCTCTCGCGACCATTGCTTTTACCACGCTGCGATTGATGGGCGCCGCTGCCAGGCCGTAACACCACCTGATATGGCGGCCAACGTCGCACTCATTGCGTCGCGCGCTCGATCTTGACCTCGACGCCAAGGCGCATCCTCTCACACGAAGCGAATGGAAGCTCGACCGGAGCGTGGCATCATTGGTGTTTTAGCGCGGCAGCTTAAGGTCGCGATCTCGCGCGCCCAGAATCGAAAGGAGAATCTCAATGCTGAATACTTCGGTCTTGGGACGCTGGGAGACATTGTGGAGGCCAATGGAGCGAAGGCGCCCAGCCGTGTCGTTTTGACTTACCAGGGCAGGGACTACTCGTATAGCGAGCATCGCTCGCGCATCTGTCGCGGCTATATTGTCAGCTACAAGAAGCCGAAGAGCGTCGTTTTCGACAATGCACTTCCGCGTCTTCCAAACAAGAAGATCGACAAAAAGCAATATATGCGCCGTTCTGGAAAGGCGGCAAGATGGTTTAGCATATCACAGGAGCAAACGGCGGCTGGACGGAGCCAGCCGCCAATCTTAAACTCTACATTTGCAGTAGCGGCGTCCCTCGACGCCGAAGGTCCAAATTACTTTTTCTTGGTTTTCTTCGCTTTCTTTTTCATCTTCTTCGTTTTCTTCGCCACGGTGTAGCTCCTTTGTTGAAATATCCCAACATTCAGCACGAACCGATTCGCACAGAAAGCCTACCACAAACATTGACAAAATACTCCCGCGGGCCTCGATCAAACGCAAAGGATTTGGCCACTACGTAAGCGCAATCTCTTCTCGGATTTACCCTTGCATTTAATGCTGCGTCTGCAAATTCATCAGATCGCCTGCCGGCATCATGTTTGCGTTTAGACTCGCCATGATCACGAGCGAGCCCACCATGACCAGCATGACGATCAAAATGCCGAAGGCAAGCGCCAGCACGTTGTTGGTATTATCCGGACCGGTGGTGATATGGATAAAGAACACCAAATGCACGCCCATCTGGGCGATCGCGAGCACGGCAAGGCCGAGCGCCACCCCGGGGGGCCACAACAGCGAGGTGTTGGCGGCCCAGAACGACACGCCTGTGAGGAGTACCGCAAGGACGAGCCCGATCGTATAAACGAGCAACTCGGACAGCGTTTCCTCGCGCGTACGGGCGGAATCGGTGTTATCTCCGGGGGCACGATCGTGAAGCTGCGTGCTCATCAGCGGACTCCTATCAGATAGACGACTGAGAACAGCCCCACCCAAATGATATCGAGCGCATGCCAGAACAGGCTGAAGCAGGCCAGTCGGCGCTCCACGGTCGGGCGAAATCCCCTGGTCGCGACCTGCGCCATCATGACAATGAGCCACAGCAGCCCAAAGGTCACATGCGCCCCGTGGCAGCCGACCAGAGTAAAGAAAGCGGACAGGAACGCGCTGCGCTCCGGCGTCGCGCCGATCCTGACCATGCCGGCGAACTCGCTAGCTTCAAGCCCGAGAAACGCCGCGCCAAGGACGAAGGTGACCGCGGCGGCAACATAGGTGGCGCTCCGATTGCGTGCGCCGACCGCCATCGACATCAGGCCGCAGGTATAACTTGAGAGTAGCAGGCACGCAGTCTCGATCGCGACCCTGGTCTGGTCGAATAGCTGTGCACCTTCCGGACCACCCGCACTGGCGCGCACGAGCACGGCGTAGGTCGCAAACAGCGTCGAGAACATGACGATGTCGCTGAGCAGGAAGATCCAGAAGCCGTACGCGACCACAATCCGCTTTGACGCGGGACCCTCGTCGGTCACATCGCCCGTGGCGAGCGGCTCTTCGCCAAAGACGGCCGTGCTGCTCATGTTGCCATCTCCGCGCGGTATTCGCGATCGACACGCGCGACCTGGGCGGCCGGAATTTCGACCTCCTCCTGTTCGCGCCAAGCGAAGACGAGCATCGTCACCACCGCGCCGAACAAGCCAACGACGACCATCCACCAGATGTGCCAGATCAGCGCAAAACCGGTGACGACAGCGAAGAAGGCGGTGACAAAGCCGGTCGCGGTATTTTTCGGCATGTCAATCGGCGCATAGCCGGACGTGGGCGCCCGGCGCGCCGCGCGCTTCTTGCTTCATGGTCCAGAAGGCGTCGATCCCTTTGACATGCGGCAATCGGGGAAAATTCCACGGCGGCGGTGGCGACGGCGTCGACCATTCGAGCGTGCGGCCGTTCCAGGGATCGCCGGTCCGGTCGCGCAAGTCCTCGCGATGGCGGATCGAGACGACGAGCTGCACGATCTGACTGATAATACCCGCCAGGATCACCAACGATCCAATGCCGGCAACGATCAGCCACGGCCGCCAGCTCGGATTGTCGTAGTGCTGCATGCGGCGGGTCATTCCCATCATCCCGACCACATAGAGCGGCATGAAGGACAGATAGAAGCCGACCAACCAGCACCAGAACGAGGCCGCGCCCCAGCGTTCCTCGAGCCGAAAGCCGAACGCCTTGGGAAACCAATAATTGTAACCCGCCATCGCGCCGAAAACGACGCCGCCGATAATCACGTTGTGAAAATGCGCGACCAAAAACAGGCTGTTGTGCAGGACAAAATCGGCCGGCGGCATTGCCAGCAGGACGCCGGTCATGCCGCCGATAGCAAAGGTCACCATGAAGCCGATCGACCACAGCACCGGCACGGTGAAGCGGATACGGCCGCCATACATCGTGAACAGCCAGTTGAAGATCTTCACGCCCGGTCGGCACGGCGATGATCATCGACATGATGCCGAAGAAGCCGTTGATGTCGGCGCTGGCACCCATGGTGAAAAAATGATGCAGCCAGACCAGAAACGAGAGAATGCAGATCGCCATGGTGGCGGCGACCATCGAGCGGTAGCCAAACAGCGGCTTGCCCGAGAAGGTGGCGATGACCTCGGAGAAGATGCCGAACGCCGGCAGAACGAGGATGTAGACCTCCGGGTGGCCCCATACCCAGAACAGATTGACATACATCATCATGTTGCCTTGGCCGCTGATGGTGAAAAAATGGAAGCCGAGATAGCGATCGAGCAACAGCATCGCAAAGGTCGCGGTCAGAACGGGAAAGGCGGCGACGATGAGCAGATTGGTTGCGAGCGCCGTCCAGCAGAAAATCGGCATCCGCATATAGCTCATGCCCGGGGCGCGCATTTTCAGAATGGTGGTGACGAAATTGATCCCTGTCATCAGCGTACCGACGCCGGAAATCTGCAGCGCCCAGAGATAGTAGTCGACGCCGACCCCGGGGGAGTATTGCAGCTCGCTGAGCGGCGGATAGTTCGTCCAGCCGGTCTTGGCGAATTCGCCGATCACCAGCGAAATATTGGTCAAGAGCACGCCCGACGCGGTCAGCCAAAGACTCACCGAGTTCAAGGTCGGAAATGCCACGTCGCGCACGCCGAGTTGCAGCGGTAACGCGAAATTCATGAGCCCGATCATGATCGTCATCGCCATGAAGAAGATCATGATGGTGCCGTGCGCCGAGAAGATCTGGTCGTAATGCTCCGGCGGCAGATAACCCTGCGCGCCGCCGGCGGCAAAAGCCTGCTGGGTGCGCATCATGATGGCGTCGGTAAAGCCGCGCAGCAGCATCACCAACGCGAGCACGCAATACATCACGCCGATGCGCTTGTGGTCGACCGAGGTCAGCCACTCACGCCAGAGATACGGCCAATGTCCCCTCAGCGTGATCCAGCCGAGGACGAGGACGATGGCCAGGATCATCAGCCCGGACGCGAACAAGGGTATCGGCTGGTCGAACGGGATCGCATCCCAGCTCAGCTTCCCAAGTAAGCGCAAAGTACAATCCTCCGTGCGTCAGTTGAGCTCGACGGTGTGGCAAAGTCCGACCGGCATGCCAGCGCTCACGATCGTTTCGAACAGTCCGGAGCTGACGGAGCCGTAGGTAAACGGCGGCACCGCATGGCTCGGCTTTTCCAGCTCGGCGTAGCTCCGCGTATCGAGCGTCGGTCCCGCGCCCTTGATTTTCGCAGCCCAGGCAGTGAACTGACCCGGCGACACTGCATGGACGAGAAAGTGCATGTCGGAAAAGCCGTCGCCGCTGAAATTGAACGAACGGCCCTCGTAGGTACCCGGCCCGTCCGCCTGCAGTTGCAGCCGGGTCGTCATCGCGCCCATGGTGTAAATCTGGCTGCCGAGTTGCGGCACCATGAAGCTGTTCATCACGCCTGAGGATGTCAACTCGAAGCTGATCGGCGTACCTGCGGGGATGGTCAACGTGTTAACGGCGGCTACGCCCTGTTCCGGGTAGATGAACAGCCATTTCCAGTCGAGCGAGACTACCTGCACGGTCACCGGCTTGACTGCGGAGGCGAGCGGCTTGCGCGGATCGAGGTCGTGCGAACCGACCCAGCACAGGCTGCCGAGCAACATCACTGTCATTGCCGGAATCGACCACACGATCATTTCGAGGCGGCCGGAATATTCAAAATCCGGCAGGTAACGCGCGCGCGTGTTCGAGGCGCGGAACCAGAACGCAACGCCGAGCGTCGCCAGGATCGTCGGGATGACGATCGCCAGCATGATGCCGAGCGAATTGAAGAGGATCGTCCTTTCGTCGGACGCGATCGGCCCCTGCGGATCCAGGATACCTTCCGAGCAACCGCCGAGTGCCGGCGCGATTAAGGCGAGAGCCAGCCAGCCATGCCGCAAGACACGGCTCGCCCGCGACGTGCTGGAAAGAGGCTCAAGCTTTGCAATCAGCGCGGCGCAGGTGACGAAGCTGATATTGCACTGCGCGCCATCGTTTATGATGTCGATACCTGGATCGGCTTGTTCGGCCACGATTTCGTCTATTGGGCGTGTTGCGCGCTTTGAAAACGCGACACCATCGGCCCTGCGACCGTTTTCTCGATCTGTCATCATTGCCAAAAGATCATCTTGGCGCTGCAAGCTGCAAACATGTTTGGTCAGAAACCTACTTGTACTGCGATGCAGTCCACGATCTGCTGATATTGCACTTCAAATGCCATCGGCCGCCAGCACCGAATTTCGCGTCGACACAACCTTACCGCAAGTTGCTAGTGGCTTGCGTGTGCGAAATCCTGCATGACAGTTGATTTTACCACCCGAGCCTTACGGGTTGTGGCAGGAGTGTTGCGGCTTCGGCCGACAAAGCGCGGTATACCTACGCTTATGACGCTGCCGATGGCGGCGATGTCGCCGTGCTTGATAGCGGCCAGCGCAGTCTGCTGCGTGCCGCCGTCGGGCGCATCGATCAGCACGATATCAGCGGCTTTGCCGGCTGCGAGATACCCGCAGTCGAGGTTGTAAACACGCGCATTGCTGCCCGAAGCCGCGCAGATGAAACGCTCTGGCGGCATGTCGGTCAGGCTCGCGCAATGCGCAATGGTATAAAGAATGCCAAGGGGCATGATGCCGGAGCCGGTTGGCGTGTCGGTACCGATAATGAAGCGATCGAAGGCGCCGAACCGGTCCGCAAGGCGCGCGCACAACAACACGGTCCGCAGATTGCCGGCCGTGCAGACCTGCAACGCCATCGTACTGTCCTTGATGACCCGCTCGAAATCCGCATCGGGCATCGCCGTCGGGCCACCGTTAATGTGGAAGGATACGTGCGGCTGGATGGCGAGCAGGTGGTCGCCGGTGATCGCGCCGGATCCTGGGATCGAGGAGCCGCCGGTGTGGCAAGTGGTGATCAAGCCCGCTGCCTTGGCATCATGAACGAGGGGCGCATAGTCATACGCCGTCTTGACGGCGCCGAAGCCAGCCTTCGCTAGCATTACGCCTTTGGCCGCCAACTCCCGAAAATCGGCAGATGAAAGGCCCGGCTCCAGAATAACCGAGCCGGCGATAACCCTCATGCCGCCGGGGCGGAAGTGTGCGAAACAGCGTTGTGCCGCAAGCGCTAGCGCCTTTACTCCCTCGGGATCGCTCGGGCGGCCAGGAACATGCACCTCCGATGCTGAGATCGCGGTGGTAATACCGCCGTGCAAGTAGCTTTCGAGGAAACCGACTGTCCGTTGCCGCGGCGTGTAGTCGCCGAAAGTAATGTGGACATGGGAGTCGATCAGACCGGGAATCGCCGTCATGCCGCCGGCATCAATGATCACATCGGCGTTTTCGACTTCGGCTACCGATGCTGACCCCACGTGCGCAATGCGATCGCCGTCGGTGATAATCGTGTCACCGCCGACGAACGGAGATTGCCAGTCCCCGGACACGATCTGACCGAGGTTGACAATCGCGATCTTCATGAAAGCCTCGGTATCAATGCGTAGCGCGCGTCAACTCGCTTTGCAGATCGTACGAGGACAACAGCGAGTCCACCAGTCCGGCAACATTCTTCCAGTCGAAGGTGCGGAAGCTATGACCGCAAGTCACAAAGCGCGCGCCGGCATAAAACATCTCGTACTGCGTGTGTCGCGATCCGAACTCGGAACCGATTGCGTCCCAGGCCGCCTTGAGAAACTTCACTTTTTGCTCCGGGTTCATAGACGCCGAGCGCTGGGTTTTGTTGATGATCGCCGCCATCTGTGGGTTACCAAAGTCCAGCACGGAGGAGGGCAGCATAATAAGTGCGCCGCCGGCGAGGTCGCGGATTGTCTGAACGACGCGGGGATAAATCTCCTGCGTGAGCACCTGCGCCGAATACATAAAATGCTTGTTCGGCACGTACCATTCACCGAGCTGAGATCCTGACGCCTCCATGCCGGACAGCATCGCGTTGACCATGCCGACCTGAGCCGCCAGCATGCCGAGCTGTTCGGAAACCGCCGGAATGGCGGTGGTGCCGATCGCTTCAGTGACGCCTCGCGCGAGGGCCGCGAGGAAGCCGATTTTCACCGATAGCCGGATTTGCGACTGATAGTTCTGATAGGAGTGTCCGGGGGTGTCGTGAAATTGCGAGCGGCACATCTCTGGGTCGCGATAGACGAACATCCGCTCCCACGGCACCTTGACGTCGTCGAAATACACCAGCGCATCGTTCTCATCGAACCGCGATGAGATCGGGTTGTCATAGACGGATACGGCGTGCGCTTCGTAGGACTTGCGGGACAGCACACGCAAGCCCCTCGCATTCATCGGCAGGGCGCAGGAAAACGCAAAGTCCTCTTCACCCGTCTTGAGCGGTTGAAGATTGGCGACGAACACCTCGTTCGCCATGATCGACGAAGTACCGAGCATTTTGGCGCCGCGAATTGTTACGCCCGCAGAATCCTCGTCCACGATTCGGGCCACCAGATCGTCGTCCTGCTCGCCCCAGTCTTTGCCACGCTGCGCCTGCGGATTGATGATGACGTAAGTGAGGAATAGATCGTTCTCGCTGGCGAACTCGAAATAATCCAACAGAGCTTTCGCGCGGTCGGCACTGTGCTTGCGGAAGACGTCGATACCCATGACCTGACCGACCAGGGCCGATGCGAGATGATCGGGCGAACGTCCAAAGAAGCCGCACGACAAGGCGGCCCAAGCCTGCAACGCCTTTCGGCGTTGCACCATTTCGTCATAGTTGCGCGGCATCTGCCAGGCGCGGTTGATGCGCCGGTTCGAGCCATTCGGCTGAAAGGTCATCAGCTCCAGCTGGTCCGGCCTCGCCTGAAAATCATACAGCGCCGCAGCGGATTGCACGGCGTTGCGGAACGCCGAATGCTCGGTAACGTCGCCGACAAGCTGGCCGTCCAGATAAACGGTTCGGCCGTCCTTGAGCGACTTGATGTGCTCGGCGCCTGTCTTGCAATCGCTCATATCCGCTCCGTTTAAACCGGTGACCGAAAGTCTCCGGCTCGGTCAGGTCAGTCCGTCCATATTTTTGATGTCATCGGCGGCAAGCCCCCCAACCCTGTGGTTCGGCCGTCCACGCGATGCATAGGCGCAAATGACGGCTATCTCGTTGGCCTGCGGCGCATCGTGCAGCGTTATGCTGATGCCATCATAATGCGATCGGACGTACAGGGCATCCTTGTGCGCAAGCGGTATGTCAATGGTCGCGCCAGGCGCCACACGCTTGGTAAAAGACGAGATCCAGGCTTTGCCGCCGCCAGCGGCTTCGCGCATCACGTTGCCGAAGACCGTTGTGAGCATCGCATTGGCATGCTCCTGTTCGCCGGCAAGCCCGACCATCGCCGCCTTGCCGTAGCTCGCGGGTTTGTGGGGCGCCAGCAGCGCCACCGCAATCGCGCAAATTTCGCGGCCTATGACTTCACTCGCAGCGGTCAGCGGCGATAGGTCTTCCGCGTACCTGCCGGCGAAAGGATTGTGCACGATCGCGACCACCGCTGATTTGCGCAACGGCGGCTCGCTGCACCGCCCGGCCTCGGCTCGCACCTCGTCGGCGAACGTCAGTATTCGTTTGATTTCCATCTATCCGTGCCTTGCCGGCCGCAATGTCATCGAAGCTAAAATCGCAGGCCGGCCCAATGACACAGGGCCGGGCGCACACTCGTTGAAGCGTCGCGACAATAACGATATCGCGACGCCTCCGGCGTCAAAGCTTCCGGTCACGAGCCGCTCAGCACGCCGCCAAAGCGCACCCAGCTCTTGCCGTCGAACTTGGTC
Organism: uncultured Alphaproteobacteria bacterium; assembly: GCA_963844545.1. GTDB lineage: Bacteria > Pseudomonadota > Alphaproteobacteria > Rhizobiales > Xanthobacteraceae > BOG-931. The sequence continues at coordinate 130,309 of CAWJOX010000015.1, forward strand.
AGTTGCAGCTGGGTAATCGGATAATATTTTGTCGGACTGGTATTGAGGGTGATGCCGGGAAGCAACAACGGAAGTTCAAGGCCGTGGATATTGGCTGCCTGCTTGCGAATATTCTCGCGCGTCAGGTCGTTTCCTGCCTGTTTGAGGACTTGAACCCAGGTCTGGGCGATTGAGATTCCGATCTCGTTTTGCGGATCGTTGATGTCGCCTTGGGGATAGTACTTCGCCATGAAGTCGCGATACCAGGCTATCCCCTTATCGTTTGCGAACTGGGGATCGCTGGGGTCCTTGATGTAAGCAGTGGAGATGATCCCCACCGACTTGTCGAGACCGGCGGGCGTGAGCACGGTGGCGATAGAGGCGGCGTTGTTGACCAGAAATTGCGTCGGATGCCAATCGATATCGTAGGCTTTGCGGATAGCTTGCGCCGCCACCTTGTTGGTCGTGGCGCTGAAGAAAACGTTGGCTCCCGAACCCTTGAGCGTGACGATCTGGGAATCGACCGTCGGATCGGAGACTTCGTAGGTGACCTCCTTGACGATCAGCTTCGGAGCGTCCGCGCCCAGACCGGCCTTGAAACCGTTGACGAAGTCCTTGCCGTAGTCGTCATTCTGATAAAGGACGCCGATTTTGGCATTCTTGATATTGCTGAGGATGTACTTCCCGTAAATCACGCCTTCGTTGCGGTAGGTCGGATACCAGCCCATGGTCCAGGGAAATTCAGTAGGATTGGCGCCCCACTTCGACGCGCCGGTAGCGATGAAAATCTGCGGCACCTGCTTCGCGTTCATGTACTTGATGATGGCGGAGTTCGTCGGCGTTCCCATGGTGCCGACGATGGCAAGGACATTGTCCTCCTCGACCATCTTGCGGTGCTGCTCGACGGTTCGCGGCGGGCTATAGCCGTCATCGAGCGTAATAAGCTTGATCTTCCGGCCGTTGACGCCGCCGTGTTCGTTGATCATCGTGTAATAGGCGGCCTGGACTTTGCCTTGCGTGCTGTAAGAGGACAGGGGGCCGCTGTACGGGTTGGTCTGGCCAATGACGATTTCGGTGTCGCTGGCACCGGGGTCGTATTTGTTCTGCGCCAGAGCAACGCCTGCTCCCGCCACCAGCGCGATTGCCAGAATGGCCGCCTTTGAGGTTTTCATCGACATGACTGCCTCCATGGGCTCCCGCCCGTTTGCTACCCCGGCTAAACCGTCGTCACCACTTGCTCTCTCGGAATGCTCCGCTCGGCCGCAATTTTGCGCTCAAGCGCATTGCGTGCGTGGACGCGCGCGATGTCAGAGGCAATGTTGATCAGGCGGCGACCGCCGAGGCGCCGCAATGTCTGCTGTTGCGCCTCAAGGACGTGATCATCCTCCTTGAACGCCTCCTCAATCGAGCGGAACAACTGTTCGGTTGCCGCCGGATCGTTTTGCCGGTGGCCGTTGGCGGTCGACCAGAAAAACCACGTTGTCTCCTCGGTCTCCGGTGTGATTCCGTAAAACATGCGCAAGCCGAAGCCGCCGTCGCGGATGCCTTTATCGTATGCACCCATGCCGGCATCGAGCGCACCGGTGAATTGGAGAATGCAGGACGGAGCGACGTACTCAAATTCTCCCCACCGATCGACGAGCCCTTTAAAAGGTACTGCGCCAGCATAGAGGTTCGGCGGATTGCAGTTGAGCAGCCAGCGTATGAACCTCACGCCATCCGGCGTCGGCGTCGTCTCCATTTTGGCCGTCGCGTACGCGTCCGGATTGCTCGAGAGCGTTGACTTGTGCACGTAAGCGGCATGGGTCTGATCGAGCAGATTGTCAGAGGCGAGCAAATAATTGCATCTCAGAATTTCGCTTTTCGCCTTATATGGCCACGTGTCATGCCAGGGATAGCTGACGATCTGGCTGAGGTCCGCCTTGTCCGGGTCGCCCATCCAGATCCAGATCAGATCATTGCGCTCCTCGATCGGATAACTGCGGACCTTGGCTTGCGCCGGAATCATTGTCTGGCCGGGAATGTCGATGCAACGCCCGGAGCCGTCGAACAGCATCCCGTGGTATTCGCAGCGGATGTTGTTGCCGAACACCTCGCCTTTTGACAGCGGCATGCCGCGGTGACAGCAGCGGTCCTCAAGCGCTACGACGCGGTTGTCGGAGCCGCGGTACATCACGATCGGTTCATCCAGCAGAGTGCGGGCCAGCGGCTCGTGGGTGATCTCGTTCGACCAGCCTGCGGTGTACCAGGCGTTCATGAGATACATAGCCATCCTCCCTGGGGCTGGGGTCGGCTGGACCTGCAGGCAATTTACTCGACAATTTAACTTAGTTCAATTGCTTTGTTGCGAAGATATATGTGGCTGTCGGCGGCGGCTTAAAAAGCGGTTTCGGGCGTCGCGCAGCGCGCCGGCTATGCCCGACGGCATGAAATAGACTGAGGCAACGAGGAAGGCTCCGTACACTGCCCACGGCGCGGACTTGGAAATGCTGTCCGCAACGTTGGGAATGAATTCGATGAAGAAAGCGCCATAAATCGCGCCCGATATCGTGGCAAACCCGCCGATGACGATACCGACAAGGAAAGAGATCGACAGCAGAAAGCCGAAGCTGTCCGGCGCCACGAACTGCACGGCGATGGCGCTCAGCGCCCCGCCCACACCTGTAAACAGCGCGCTGACCCCGAATGTCAGCGTTTTATAGAGCGCCGTATTGACGCCCATGGTCGATGCCGCCGTCGGGTTGTCGCGAATTGCAATCAGCGCCCGGCCGAGACGCCCGCGAACCAAACGCGCGCCGACTGCGAACATCACAATCGCGACGGCAAGCGCAAAAAAATAGAGCCACTTGTCGGGACTGAGCGGCAGCGGCCACGGAGCGTGCGGCTTGATGATAGTGATTCCCTGCACGCCGCCAGTCCACTCTTCGATGCCTTTATATTTTAATATTTGCGGGGTAGCGACGGCGAGCGCGAATGTGGCAAGTGCGAGATAGAGTCCTTCAAGCCGCAACGCGGGCAGCCCGAACAGAAAGCCGGCGAAGAAACAGACAAGGCCGGCGGCAGGCAGCGTCGACCAATAGGGCAGGTTCCAACGATCCATCATGATGGCGGCCACATAAGAGCCAATGGCGAAGAACGCCCCATGCCCAAGCGAAATCTGTCCGTTGTAACCGGTCAAAATATTGAGGCCGAGCAGCGCAATCGCGTACGCGATCATCAATGTGAGCTGAAAGGTGCGATAATCGCTGACGACGAACGGCAAGGCGATTGCAACAAGCAATAGCGATGCGATCGCCGCCACACGGCGCGTACACTCGCTTGGTCCGATCGATTCCCTGCTGCCGGCCCTGGAGGAAGCCCTGTCCGGCATGCTCAAGCCCGCGACACGACCGACCTGCCGAATAAGCCAGAAGGCCGTACAGTCAGGACCGCAACAATGATCACGAGCGCGAAGGTTAGCTTCAGGTCTGTGCCAATAACATAGGCACCAGCGAGATTCTCAAGGATGCCCAAAAGCAGCCCGCCAGCCACCGCGCCGCCGGGGGAGTCGATGCCGCCGAGCAGCGCACCGGCAAAGGCGTAGAGCAGGATTCCCGACATCATGTTGGGATCGAGGTATACGATCGGCGCCACCATCATTCCGGCAACCGCGCCAAGCGCCGCGGCTATTCCCCAGCCCAACGCCAGCATCAGATCGACGCGCACGCCGACTAGCCGGCTCGAAACCGGATTGTAGGCCGCCGCGCGCATCGCCAGACCCAGGCTGGTATAGCGGAAGAAAATAAACAGCACGGCAAGCTCAATGAGCATGATCATCAGCGAGCCGAACTCATGACTGGTGATGTATTTGTTGTTCGGAAACACCTGATCCAGAAATGGGGTCGGGAACGTCCGCACCGAATAGGTCCAGATCCAGCCGGCAACGCTGTTGAAGATGACCAAAAGCCCGATGAAGATCACGACCACCGATAGGACCGAACGCGCCGCCACCGGGCGGACAACAAACCGTTCAAGCAGAACGCCGATCACAAACGACGCCACGACCACGATGACGAACGATTCCCAATAGGGAATGCCGGCTCGGATCAATGTCCATGCCCCATAGGTGGAAAACATCGCCATCTCACCTTGGGCAAAGTTCACGAGATGTGTTGCCTGGTAGATCATGACCAAGGCCAGCGCGACGCTGGCATAGATGCCACCCGTTGCCAGACCCGAAATCACTTGGTGTAGCAGCGCTTCCATATGCTCTTCAGTAGCCGAGGTAGGAGCGACGCACCGCGCTGTCTTGCTTGAGTTCATCGCACGATCCGGACAGAACGACGCGGCCGGTTTCCAGCAGATAGGCCCGGTCGGCGAGGTCAAAAGCCAGATTCGCGTTCTGCTCGACCAGCAGCATGCTGACGTTGTGCTGACGATTAATCGCCCGCATAATGGCGAAGATCTCCCGCACTACCAGCGGCGCCAGGCCGAACGAAGGCTCGTCCAGTAAAAGCAGTTTTGGACGCATCATCAGCCCGCGGCTGATCGCTAGCATCTGCTGCTCGCCCCCTGAGAGTGTGCCGGCCTGCTGCCGTCGACGTTCCTTCAGTTTCGGGAAATAGGCGTAGACGATCTCAAAGTCCGCGGCGATGTTCGCCCGATCGCGCCGCGCGTAAGCGCCGAGCCGCAGGTTCTCTTCGACCGTGAATTCCTGAAAGGTGCCGCGGCCGTCCGGCACGTGTGCGATCCCGCGGCGGGCGATGTCCTCAGTCCTGCGGCCGTCGATCCGCTCGCTCTGAAACAGGATTGCGCCTGTCGTGCGCACCAATCCAGATATGGCGCGCAAGGTCGTGGTCTTGCCGGCGCCGTTCGCGCCCAGAAGTGTTGTTATGCCGCCTTCCTTTAGTGCGAACGTGAGGCCGTGCAGCACTTGGTTCTGGCCGTAGAAGGCGCCGAGATTCCCGATTTCGAGCAACGATGCGGTCACGTCGTGTACCCAAGATATGCACTGATTACATCGGGATGATTTTGCACGTCGCGTGGCAACCCTTCCGCGATCTTCCGTCCGAAGTTGAGTGCGATGACGGTGTCGGAGACGGTCATCACCAGATTCATGTGATGCTCGACCAGGATTGTCGTTACACTCAGCTGATCGCGAATTTGCAAAATAAGATCGCGCAGGGTGTCGACCTCCTCGCGATTAAGACCCGCCGCCGGTTCGTCCAGCAGCAGCAGCTTCGGTTCGGAAGCAAGCGCGCGCGCTAATTCGACGCGCTTCCTGTAGCCAAACGGCAAATCGCCAACCAAGCGACCGGCGACTTGCTTGAGATTCACGAGTTCGGCCAGATCGTTCGCCCGTTGCCACAAGAACGCTTCGTCGCACGCGACCCTCGGAGCCGACAGCGCGTGCGCAATAAAGCCGGCGCGTGTCCGGCAATGCCCGCCGAGCATGATGTTTTCGAGAACTGTCATCGAGCCGAACAGCGCCAGATTCTGAAAAGTCCGGCCGACGCCGAGCCTTGCCATGCGGTGGATGGGCGCGGCAGATAGACGACGGCCGTCAAAAACGATTTCGCCCTGCCACAACTTGTTCAGCCGGGAGAGACAATTAAACAATGTGGTCTTGCCCGCCCCATTGGGACCGATCAGCCCACAAATTTGCCCGCGGCGGACGTCGAAGCTGATGCTGTCGAGCGCGACGACGCCGCTGAATCGCATTGTCACATTTTGGACGGCAAGAAGCACCGGAGCGTTCGCGGCGTCGCCGCTTGAGCGCGTGCTGTCAGGGATCATCGCATTGCCAGCTCAACGTCGCGCACGTTCGCCCGGATGATTGATGGAAGTCGCGTTTTCCAATAGTTCCGCAAGATAGCTAACTACAGAAGGTATACAAGCCAAATTTTGAAACCGCTGGACTGTCGGCTAGGATCGTTTGAGAATCATGCAAACCGGGCTAAGAACTCACATGGTTGTGCAGAAGAGAAAAGTCAGGGAGAAAGCGCCGCGGCAGTCTTCTCGCCAAGTTCGCAAAAGAGCGCCGCTGACGATTTCGCGCTCGGAGATGCTGGTCGATGGCTCCGACCGTCACTTCCGGCGTCTGGTCCATAGCTTGTTCGGATTCTTTGCCCGGCACGAAGCCGTGCGCAGCGGCCATGCCGCGCGCATCGGCCTCGTCGGCATCGAGTACACGACCTTGATTTCGATCAGGCACCTCGACGCCGAAGAGGGAGACGTGAACGTCAACCGCGTCGCCGACCATCTTCATCTCAGCGGCGCCTTTGTCACCACCGTCACCAACAAGCTGCTCAAGCGCGGTCTCATTCATAAATCGGTCGATCCGGTCGATCGGCGACGCGTCAAACTGCAGGTCTCCGACAAGGGGGATGCGCTGCTCGCCGAACTTGCCCCGGTACAACGGCAAGTCAACGATGTACAATTTGGCTGTTTGAGCAAAGCCGAGTTCCTCCAGTTGCTCGATATGGCGGAGCGCCTGATCGCTAGCAGTGAAAGCGCCGTTCGCTTGCAGGCATATCTGGCCGATGGATCGAAACCAACGGTCGTCGTTCACCCGCGGTTTCGATCGCCGCGAAAGATGCAAGCTTTTTAGTTCGATCAGGGGCACCCATCGGCGCCTGGGTCACCTCACAAACCTCGCGACACGGCACTGGTTCCAGCGGTCCCGTGGCTTAAAAATAGCAATTTGGGTTGAGTAGCTGCAATCGGCGGCAACTTTGTTGCCGTCAGTGCGAAGGGGGAGGCGGGCTCTTGCCGCGACCAAGCGCTGCAAACGGAGACTCGCCGAAAGCCAGAACGTAATCACTTTCAAAGCGGCGAGCATCAGCGAATCCGCAACTGGATGCCGTCTCCGCAACCGTTGTGCTTGCGTCCGGATGCAGCAAAAATTCCCGCGCGTGACGCAACCGTACCCGTCTCAAGAATTCCATCGGCGAATAGCCGCGGTTGTTTTTAAACGACCGGAATAAGCTGAAAGCACTGACCCCGCTGATTTCGGCCAAGCTTTCCAGCGTAATCGCGCGCCGCCAGTTCGCCTCGATGTAGGCCTCCGCCCGGTCGATTTGCAAAGAAGCGCAATGCCGCGGTTTCTGCTCCAACAATTGGCTGCAGTTGTGCCGGTTGGCCTGAAGAAACATCACCATCAGAGTCTGCTCAAATTCAGATAATACGAAGTGCGGGAGCGGAGCGGTGGACCTGTTTAGAATATCAACTAAAAAGAAAAAATGTGCCCGCAATGTCGTTGCAGCATAAAGCGCATAATTCTGCTTAGGATCAAAACGCAATGTTTCTCCGCAGGTCTTTCCGACAATCGCTGACATCTTATTAGCCAACGCTCGGGATTTTATTGTCAAGAGCAAACGCCTGTAATCAGCCTTGCTTGTAATACGCAACGGTTCACGCGGAGATATCACGACGCTGCAGTCGGGGCGAACTGTAATTGATGTGCCGCTAGTCACAACTTGGCACTTCCCATGAACCGAGAATATCTGCGTCGCCAGCTCGGTTTCGGGATATCCAATGTACAGGTCGGCAGCGCATGAAGCGTAAATCAATCCCACGTCGGTCAATTGGCAGTGATTGATTTTGGTCTGGAGCTTCCGCTCGCGATCTATGAATTCCAATTGTGGTTTGGCGTACGTGCGCGCAAATGCGGCGCGTGTTTCTTCCGGGCAAGACGTATCAACGAGTGGAAACCGGGCGAGTGGCTGAGCTAAGTTCATCCGCGTGATGTTTTACTTGGCGATCGCACTTGGGAAAGGAATGCAAGAGGGGCGTAACCGCGGTGTCGCTTAAATGATCTAAATAGACTTAGCGCGCTTACCCCCGTGACTGCCGCAAACTCCTCAAGGGTAATTGCGCGGTGCACAGTTGCATCGATGTATGCTTCGGCCTGTTGTATCTGTGACAGTGCAGAATCCGGCGATTGCGTCTCCAGCAAATGACTGTAATTGTGCTGATTGGCGTAAGAAACCTCACCGCCGATCCCATATTGAGCGTAGCCGAGCCCGATATCCTTCATCTGGCAACAATTGAATTTGACGTCGCCTCTTTTAGTACGGCTTTTGGGATGCAGAGTTGGCTTGGCGTAAACGCGGGAGAGTGCATCGCACATTTCGTCCGCGCTCTGTGTGCGAACAGGCAGAAAGCGGTCGAGCGCACTGTCATTAGCGGTCACTGGGGGCCACCACTCGTTGCAAAGGAAGGTGATTTACGAAGGCGCGTAACATTGTGCCGTGACGCGCTGGGTTCTCTCAATCCTGTGGCGCAGACACATGCCTGACACATGCCGGTGACGGTTGTATTTTCAGGCAGCAGTTGCCTAGTAACCGAACACGTGTCGAGCGGCCGGGCCGATTTCATCGCTGCCCTCCTCCACCTCTCGACCGCACTTGCGAAAGGAAATCCAGCGGCGAATACCCGCGATATTTTTTAAATGAGCTAAACAGGCTGAAGGCGCTTACGCCCGTAATGTCCGCAAGCTCTTCGAGAGAAATTGCGCGCTTCGCATTTGCTTCAATGTATTCCTCGGCTTGCCGGATCTGCCGCGGAGCCGTGTCTGCCGGCTCCTCCTGTAACAGATGACTGTAATTGTGACGGTGCCCACATAGAAATAGCGTCATTAGCAGCTGCTCGATTTGCGCCATCCACCAATCTGGAAAGGGTGGAATACCGCCACTTAAAGTATCGACGAGTAGTGGAAGATATTGCTCCAGCATTTGTGCCGCCGGATGCTTCGCGCTCTGTCGCGCGTCGATCAGCAACGGTTCCGTGATCGTAGCGCCGGTCATGGCCGCAAGTTTTTCGGTCAATGCTTGCGCGTTTATTCGCAAAACGAGGTGTTCGTAATCGGCGCTGATGTTCGAATTGTGTGATGCGTCCGGCGGAATTACCACGCCGGCGCCTGCGGTCAATCCAAATGTAGCTCGGCCGCAGGTGGCCTCACCCCCTCCACGGATCGGAAATAATTGAGAAAACACGCCGGCCGGTGGAAGCTCGAAGCCAATATCGGTGCCGAATGTGCTGTAACAGATTCCGATGTTTCGGAACTGGTACGCGTTAATAGTCGCGTCAAAGCTCTCGGCACGGCGCACCGGTACCAAGACTGGCTTACTATAAAAGCGGGCGATGCAACTACGCACTTCCTCAACATCGCGGGAGCGAACGAGAGGAAAGTTATGAAGTGGTCTCGGTGAATCCACGGCTATCGCATCTGAAACTTTGCGCGCAGAACTAAGGCAAACGACGCAATGCGACGCGGCAAATCGTGAGTTGCCAGAATCATGTCGGGATTCGCGGTTGAGTGGAAGGGTGGAGCCAGGGTTGTCCTCAGATTCCACATCTCTTGGAAGGCGAGGTTTGCGAATTTTTATGCGCTGCAGAACGCGGTCCTTTCGCCGGCTGCCACAATGGCGAGCAGCGCAACAAGCGTACGAATTAGCGGTCGCCCAGATGCGGCAGTTTGGGCTCCGGTAGGATCTGGGGGTGTACTGGGAATGCAGTCGGGCCCTCATGCAGAGCAAGCCTGCAGGCGAGCGCGCAACGCCCTATATCTGGGTGGATGTACTATCGCATCTGGGCGACGCGCCGGAATCCAACTGGGTCGAGAATCGTCAACGACCGATCGCTGATATTGATCAAGCCGCCGCGGCGAAACTCGGTCAGCACTTTACTGACATGGACAGGAGTTAATCCTGTGGCGTCGGCGATGTGGTGCTGGCGTAGTGGAAAATCCATTTCCACCGTCTCTGACTCGATCATGCCCCGTTTCTCGAGCCTTTCTGCCAGATTAAGGATCAGCCGCGCGATGCGCTCGTCGGCTGTCCGGCGCCCGAGGTCGACGATGAGTTGATCTGCTCTTATTGTCTCCTCGGTCCACGCCTTAGACAGCTTTTCAAGCAAACTGGGATTTTTGAAAAGGGCCCCCCTGAATTCAGATCGCTTGAGGGTGCGGTAGCGGACATCGGTGATGGCCTCGACCAAATAATGAGGCCGGACGTCAAAGAATAATGCCGCGGACACAATGTCGCCTGGCAACAGGAACGACAATATTTGCCGGCTGCCGTCTGACAGCATCACAACAGAGGCTGCCCATCCCTCGCAAATAATGGGTACCACGTCGTACAATTCCTGCTCTCGGCAAACAATTCGCCGCGCCGCGACGATATGAGCGGATTGCTGAACCTGAACTGAGGTGTCCGTTGGCCGCGACCAAGCCGAAGCGGCTTGGCAAATACTGTGTTCAAATGCCGAGCAAGCGGCGCAGGTTGCTTGTGCCAGCGGGGCGACGGATACGGCCGTCGTCGGTCTGACGCGGGCGTTCATCAGGTTCAGCTCCCTGAATTTAGTACTCAGACCCGGCGGGTGACCGCGCTAACGAACGCGTGCGACAAAAACCTATTCGCGGCTCATGCCCCAACAGTGCGTCACGAACAAACTAAACAACCTACGCTTTGGGAATCTGCGAGCATAAAGCAATCGCGAATCACCTTGCTTACATAGAACTTTTGCATAGTTGAACTAACAACGGGGCCAAAGCGGAAAGAGGTGGTCCCGGTTGTCTGAACAGAATTTCCGCGTCGATAAGTGGAGTGTCTGCCTCGGTTAAGCTGCCAAGCGGAAAGGCAGCGAGGTGAAGTAGGCGTGATCGGGTGTCGTGCCGTCAAGGCTCGAGTGTGGTCGTCGACCATTGTAGAAGTCCAGGTAACGACCGATCGACGCACGGGCCTCGCTGACGCTGTCGTAAGCTCGCAGATACACCTCCTCATATTTGACGCTGCGCCAAAGCCGCTCAACGAAGACGTTGTCGCGCCAGGCGCCCCGGCCATCCATGCTGATCGCAATGCCGTTGTTGGCGAGCACACCGGTGAAGGCCGAGCCCGTGAACTGCGAGCCCTGATCCGTGTTGAAGATTTCCGGCTTGCCGTGGTTCGCCAGCGCCTGCTCCAGTGTCTCGACGCAGAACGCCGCTTCCATCGTGATCGACACGCGCCACGACAGTACGCGACGGCTGAACCAATCGAGCACGACGGCCAGATAGACGAAGCCGCGTGCCATTCGGATGTAGGTGATGTCCATCGCCCACACCTGGTTCGGCCGCGTGATCGGCATCCCGCGCAGCAGGTACGGATAGATCTTGTGACCCGGCTCGGGTTTGGTCGTGCGCGGCCGGCGATAGAGCGCTTCTATCCCCATCCGCCGCATCAGCGTCTTCACGTGACGGCGGCCGACCTTGCTCCCCTCGGCAGTCAGCAAGCCTTGCAACATCCGCGAGCCGGCGAACGGGAACTCCAGATGCAGCTCGTCAATCCGCCGCATCAAAGCGAGGTCAGCGGCCGACACCGGCCGTGGCAGGTAGTAGACGCTGCCACGGCTGATGTTCAGAGCTTCCGCCTGCTTGCCGATCGGCAGATCGTGTGCACGGTCGATCATCGCTTTGCGCTCAACAGCCCGGCCTTGGTGAGCGCTCCTTCTAAAAAATCATTTTCGAGCGTCAGCTCGCCGATCTTGGCGTGCAGCGACTTCACATCGGCGCTCGGCTGCGTGGTCGCGTTGCTACCCGGACCGAATGCATTGGCGGCCAATTCCTGAAGCTGAACCTTCCATTGCGTTATCTGGTTCGGGTGAACGTCGAAGTGCTCAGCCAGCTGGGCCAGCGTCATCTCGCCCTTGATGGCCGCAAGCGCCACCTTTGCCTTGAAGGCCGGTGTGTGCGTCCGGCGCGATCGTCTGCTCATTGTCTCTCCTGATTCGCGGGCCAATCTTGCCCGCCGTCAGGCAGAAACTCCACTTAGCGCTCTGTGCAGATTTCCGCGACCGGCTCTGAATTCCAATAATTTTTGTTAATAAAACTAAATGTTATCTCCAATGACTAACTAACCGGCGTATTCTTCCATTCGACTTCTAAGACAACTAAACTTTAAGTAGTTTGATTTCGGCGCGGTGATCCGTCGAATGATCCCTCTTATCTCTTTGTCGTGAACGTTTCAGGTCTGCTCTGCAACATTTGACGTTACGCTGCGCCGCACATCGGGATACAACGCAAGATTGTGAAAAAACGCGGATTGGGCTTTGTTTAGTTGCCGGTGAGGGTAACCATGACAATCGGCCGTAACAGATGGTCGCCCAGGCGATACGACAAATTATCATTATAGATTATTGACCCCTATAAATATACTATGAGTATATCGTATAATATAATATATCGTCATAAGTATTAATCTTTGTTCAATTGTATTCGAAGTATTTCTTCCAGTGGAAGCTTTTAAAGTTCTGCGGAAAGACGGCCAAGCCTGATTCATCGTGTGAATTGCCGCGCTGTTCTGCGATCGCGAACGGGCGCTGGATAATGATTGTTGGCGCGGGTGCACATTTATGACTTTCGATACGTTTTTCACAGGCGCAGTAAGTCGGCTGCGGGACGAGAGGCGCTACCGTATCTTCGCCGATCTGGAGCGGATTGCCGGCCGCTTTCCACATGCTGTTTGGCATTCGGCAAATGGCCCGCGCGACGTCGTGATCTGGTGCTCCAACGATTATCTCGGTATGGCGCAGCACCCCAAAGTCGTTGGCGCGATGGTTGAGACGGCAACGCGGATGGGCACCGGGGCGGGTGGTACCCGCAACATCGCCGGGACCAATCATCCGCTTGTTGAACTTGAACGCGAACTCGCTGCTCTGCATGGTAAGCAAGCGGCGCTCGTGTTCACGTCCGGTTACGTCTCGAACGCGACTGCAATTTCGACCATCGGCAAATTGCTTCCCGATTGCCTGATCCTATCGGACGCCAGCAATCATAATTCGATCATAGAGGGCGTGCGCCAGTCCGGGTGTGAGAGGAAAATCTTCGGGCACAACGACGTCGTTCATCTTGAGGAATTGCTGTGGGCGGCGGCACCGCAACGGCCGAAGCTCATCGCGTTCGAAAGCATCTATTCGATGGATGGCGACGTTGCACCGATCAATGCGATCTGTAATCTGGCGCAGCGCTACGGCGCCATGACCTATCTCGACGAGGTGCACGCTGTCGGTATGTATGGTCCGCGAGGCGGCGGGATCGCTGAGCGCGACGGCGTCATGGAACGCGTTGATGTGGTAGAGGGCACACTTGCCAAGGCCTTCGGCGGTCTTGGTGGTTACATCACTGGAAGTGCGGCTCTTATCGATGCGGTGCGGTCCTATGCGGCCGGATTCATTTTTACGACGGCGCTTCCGCCACCTGTTTGCGCCGCCGCGACTGCTGCAATCCGCCATCTCAAGACGTCGAATTTCGAGCGCGAGCAGCACCAGGAGCGTGTCGCCCGGGTGAAGGCGATATTCGACGCCGTCGGACTGCCGATGATGCCGAATGAAACCCACATCGTGCCGCTATTCGTCGGTAATCCAGACAAATGCAAAATGGCGAGCGACTTGTTGCTTGAGGAGCACGGCATTTACGTTCAGCCGATCAATTACCCAACGGTGCCGAAGGGCACCGAGCGGCTGCGTATCACGCCATCGCCGTACCACAACGATGCGATGATCGATGCGCTCGCAGACGCGCTCATTGGTGTGTGGCAACGCCTCGACCTGTCGCTCAAAGCCTGGTCACTGGCGGCCGAGTGAGGAAGCGGTGGGCACAACTGATTTCATTTAACAGTATAATCTAAGTATATAATCTAGGTACTAAGATTTAATCACGTGTATGGCGGTATTATGAAGAATGGTTTGAATAATAAAACGATTTTTAACTCATGCATCGTTAAATTATTCTGTTGGGAATTCTGGTTTTCTAGTGGGTACAACGAAGAGGGCAGTGGGGTATGAGTGAATTAGCTGTTTCCCCATCAGTAGAGGCCCCCCAGATCCCTCCTGTGGATTTGGGCGCGGCAAACACGCCGGACGCTCCGACGACTCCCAATCAACTCATCAGTTTCGCCATCGGCGACGATCAGTATGGGGTCGACATCATGGCCGTCCGCGAGATCAAGGGCTGGACTGCGATCACCTCGCTGCCGCGGCAGCCTGAATACGTCCGCGGCGTCCTCAATCTACGCGGCGTCATCGTGCCGATAGTCGATCTGCGCTGCCAATTCGGGCAGGGGCTGACGGAAGCAACACCTTTGCACATCGTGATTATCGTGCAAATCGCTGCAAAGCCGGTCGGCTTGCTCGCCGACCGGGTCCTCGACATCGTGTCGCTCGACGGCACGCAGGTCAAACCCGTCCCGCGGGTAGCGCAGTCGCAACGCCTGAACTTCCTTTGCGGGTTGGCAACGACCGAAGGTGCGATGATCGCACTCATCGACCTTCCGAACCTTCTCTCCTTGACCATCGATTAGGACGGCGAGGATCGCGTACGCCCAACGGCGAATAATCCAGGCACCAATGGAGATCGGCAATGTTTGGAAAATCGGCATCCCGCGGTCGGGCGGTCGGCCACAACGTGGCGGAAATCAAGGCGCAGATTGTCGACAAGATTTCATCCGCTATCATGATGGTAGACCGTGATTTCATGGTCACCTATGTGAATGAACCCACTCGCGAGCTGCTGAAAGGCCACGAAGCCGCCTTCCGATCGATCTGGCCGAGTTTTAGCGCGGACAAGATCTTGGGGACGTGCATCGACACTTTTCACAAGAATCCTTCGCACCAGCGGCAATTGTTGGCCGATCCCAGTCGCCTGCCGATTCGCACCGAAATAACCATCGGCCATTTGAAGGTCGCGTTGCTCGTCAATGGCGCGTTCGACGCAAAAGGCAACCATGTCGGCAACATTCTGGAATGGCGCGACGTCACGGTTGAGCGAATGAACACGGGTATGCTGGCGGCGCTCGATAAGGCGCAGGCGATCATTGAGTTCTCCATGGATGGCAAAATTCAGAATGCCAACGAGAACTTCTTGAAGACGATGGCTTACTCGCTTGACGAGATCAAAGGCCAGCATCATTCGATGTTTGTCGATCCGGCGTATAAACAAAGCCCGGAATATCGCATGTTCTGGGAGAAACTCGGGCGCGGCGAATACGACGCCGGCCAGTACAAGCGAATCGGCAAAGGCGGCCGGGAAATTTGGATTCAAGCAAGCTATAACCCAATCTTGGACGCCAACGGCAAGGCCTTCAAGGTCGTGAAATACGCGACCGACATCACGCAGCAAAAATTGCAGAGCGCCGACTACGAGGGTCAACTCGCGGCGATCAGCAAAGCGCAGGCGGTAATCGAGTTTGCGCTCGACGGCAAAATCCTGACTGCGAACGACAATTTCCTCAAGACGCTTGGTTACTCGCTTGAAGAGGTCAAGGGCCAACATCACGCGATGTTCGTCGAGGCCGGCTACCGGCAAAGTCCAGACTATCGCATGTTCTGGGAAAAGCTCGGACGCGGCGAATACGACGCCGGGCAGTACAAGCAAATCGCCAAAGGCGGGCGGGAAGTGTGGATTCAGGCAAGTTACAACCCGATCCTGGATGTGAACGGCAAGCCTTTCAAAGTAGTGAAATATGCAACCGACGTCACCGCCAGCGTAAAGGCGAGCGAGGCTTTGCAGCAGGCCGTTCAGCAGGTGCAGGACGCCGTCGGCGCGGCGAAAGAGAACGATCTCACACACAGGGTCCCCGTCGATGGCAAAACGGGCGAGATCGGAGCGCTTTGCGCTGGTGTCAACGGCCTCCTGGACACGATGTCGACGGTAGTTTCTAAAATCAGAAACTCCGCCCGCGAAGTCTCCAGTGCTTCGGCGGAGATCTCGGCAAGCACCACCGATCTTTCGCAGCGTACCGAGGAGCAGGCGGCAAGCCTCGAGGAAACATCGGCCTCAATGGAGCAGATGTCTGCCACCGTCAAAAAGAACGCGGAGAACGCGCAGCAAGCCAATCAGTCGGCCGCGGGTACTCGCGACGTTGCTGATCGCGGCGGCCAGGTCGTGGCCAAGGCGGTCGATGCGATGGCGCGGATCGAAGAATCTTCGCGCAAGATTTCCGACATCATCGGCGTTATCGACGAGATTGCGCGGCAGACCAACCTCCTCGCGCTCAACGCTGCCGTGGAGGCGGCGCGCGCCGGCGAAGCCGGCCGCGGATTCGCGGTCGTGGCTTCGGAGGTTCGTAGCCTCGCGCAGCGCTCCTCGCAAGCCGCCAAGGATATCAAGGACCTGATCACTAACAGCAACAATCAGGTCAAGGACGGCGTCGATCTCGTAAATAAAGCGGGCAACGCCCTCAACGAGATCGTGGAATCGATCAAGAAGGTGGCGGGCATTGTCTCGGACATTGCTTCGGCTAGCGCCGAACAGGCGGCCGGTATCGAGCAGGTCAACAAGGCCCTCACGCAGATGGACGAGGTTACCCAACAGAACTCCGCCCTCGTTGAGGAAAACGCCGCCACCGCGAAAACGCTCGAACAGCAGTCCAAGGCTATGGACGACGAGGTGAGTGTGTTCCGCGTGGACGACTCCGATGCGGGTAGGCCGTGCGGCTGTGCAAAGGCCGGCACCTGCGCCAAAGGCGGGTGAAACGGCAGAGATCAGAATGCCGACTGGCAAGTCTACTGCCGCGCAGCGGAGCGTCGGAACAGCGGAAACGGCTCGGCTGCAACAGTGCGGCGGGGCCCGGTGGGCCGTATGCAAACAGCCCTCGCCACGGCTGTGAACGATCCGGAGTGGAAAGAGTTCTAGGATGTCACCACTCCGCGCGGTGGCGACGTCGGGCGACCAGTCCGCTGTCGCCGCCCCTACTCGCGAATTCGCATTCTCGAATGCCGACTTTCAGAACTCTCACGCGGCTCGCTTACGACTATGCGGGTATTGCGCTCGCCGAGAGCAAGCAGAACTTGATCTACAGCCGATTGTCGCGGCGCCTGCGGGCGCTGCGGTTGAACTCGTTTCACGACTATTGCGATTATCTTGCCGCCAACGTCTCCGAGGTCGAGAACTTCATCAATTCCATTTCAACCAATCACACCAAGTTCTTTCGTGAGGCGCACCACTTCGATCATTTCCGCAGCCACGTCGCTGCTCCATTTGCTCAAGCCGCAGCTCGGAAGTCGGGGCAGCGTCTGCGTGTTTGGTCTGCCGGCTGTTCGAGCGGCGAGGAGCCGTACACCATCGCGGTGGTATTACACCACGAGATTCGTGATTTCACTTCCCAGGATGTTCGCATTCTGGCGACGGATATCGATACCGACGTGCTGACAAGAGCTGCACACGGCGAATTTCCCGCGACCGCGATGGAAGAAATTCCAGCCCAATACCACGCCTGTTTTCAAAGTGCGGGCGAAGGGAAGTCAGAGAGGGTGATGGTGGATGAGGACGTCCAATCCCTGATCTCCTTTGGTCGGCTCAACCTGATGGAAGACTGGCCGTTCCAAGGTTTGTTTGATGCCATCTTTTGCCGCAACGTGATGATTTATTTCGATACACCGACCAAAACCAATTTGGTCGATCGCTTCAAAAAACAGCTTAAACCGGGCGGCTGGCTATACATCGGACATTCCGAATCATTGATCGGTTCACACCCCGGGCTCGATCTCGTCGGCCGTACGACCTACCGGAGAATTCGATGATCGGCGGCGCCGCATTACGACGTTCCGATGGTCCGCCTGGGGAAAGTGTTATCGATTCCGCTACGGGCCGGCGCTTCTTTGATGCGGCGACTGCTGCCTGGATCGTGAAGGTCTTTCCGGGCGAATTCCACATCAGCAGACAGTCAGATGAAGTACTGCTGACCGTTCTCGGGTCATGTGTCTCCGCCTGCGTTCGTGATCCTTTGGCCGGCATCGGCGGAATGAATCATTTCATGCTTCCCCAGCATAAATCGGGCGCTTGGGGCAATGACCTGAAGTCGACTCGGTTCGGCAATTTCGCAATGGAGAAGCTCATCAACGAGCTGATCAAAGCCGGCTGTGCACGCGAACGGATGGAAATCAAGGTCTTCGGCGGAGGCAACGTTACTGAATCAAGTAACGCTGTTGGCAGCGACAATGCCGAATTCGTGCTGCAATATTTGCAGGCCGAGGGGTTGTCATGTGCCGCCAAAGACCTCGGCGGAACGTTGCCACGCCGAATTCAATACTACCCGTCAACCGGACGCGTGGTGCGCCGATTGCTCGGCGGCGGCGAGCGGTTCGCAGTCGATCGCGAGGAGGATGCTTACGCGAAACGGTTGCTAGAGCAACGGCCTGCGGGCGATGTTGAGCTGTTTGGAGACAACGAATGACAAACCGGAGGGTGCCAGTCCGCGTTTTGATCGTCGACGATTCCGCCGTGATGCGGCAATTGCTGTCGAGCTTGCTTTCTGAGGATCCCGAAATCCAGGTCGTCGGCACGGCTGCTGATCCGCATATCGCCCGTGAACGTATCAAAGCGCTCAATCCCGACGTCGTCACGCTCGACGTCGAGATGCCGCATATGGACGGGCTCACGTTCTTGCGCAAAATCATGACATTGCGGCCCATGCCGGTCGTCATGATTTCCACCCTGACGCAGGGTGGCGCCGAAACAACGCTCGAGGCGCTTGAAATCGGCGCAATCGACTTCATTGCCAAGCCGGCTAGCGACCTTGCCAATGGTTTGGCTGATTTGGCTGAGGAGCTGCAGCGCAAAGTGAAAGCCGCCGCCAGCGTCCGCGTGGGCGCTCGCGGGAGGGCCGCCGCGCCGCAAAAGCAACGGCCACAGCGATCGCATCAGCGGGCGGGCAAAGTAATTTTTGTCGGCGCGTCGACCGGCGGAGTTGAGGCGCTCAATGCCTTGTTGATGGGAATGCCCCCCGACTGCCCGCCGACGCTTATTACCCAGCACATGCCGCCAAAGTTTACGACGGGTTTTGCCGAGCGACTGAACCGGCAGTGCCCAATGACAGTGTCAGAGGCTGCTGACGGTGACCCGATCGAGCCGGGTCATGTCTACATCGCGCCGGGTTCGCATCATCTGGAGATTGTTCGGGTCAGCAATCGCCTCCTTTGCCGCCTGTCGGAAGGCGCCCCGGTCAGCGGTCATCGGCCGTCGGTTGATGTCTTGTTTCGTTCCGCAGCGCGCGTCTGCGGGAAATCGGCCGTCGGCGCGATTTTGACCGGCATGGGGAAGGACGGCGCCGAAGGTTTGTTGGAACTGCGCCAGGCGGGCGGTGTGACCTTCGGCCAGGATGAAGAATCGGCGTTGATTTACGGAATGCCGCGCGTGGCTTTTGAGCGCGGTGCGGTGATGCAGCAATGCTCGCTGGCGCATATGGCCGATGCTGATCCTCGATGCCTGCGAAATCGTCTCGTCGCAAACTGAGACGCGCTCGGCCGATGATGCTGATGCGGCGTAACAACACGAGCAATGATCGAACTGGCACATGTTGGGTGATATGGAATCAGCGCTATTGAAATTGCCGGTCGTGCTCGATCTGGCTGCGGCGGAAGGCTTTCTTGAGAACCTATGCAGCCGCCTGCAAGCGGAGCCTCGACTGCACATCGATGCCTCGGAAGTCGAAACTCTAACTCTTCCGTGCATCCAAATTCTACTCGCTGCACATCGAAGTTGCCTGCAGATGGCAATCGAACATCCGTCGGTAGCGTTCGTAAGCGCATTTGAGGATCTGGGCCTCGATTGCACCGAACTGTGTCGGCTGGAAGCGAACGAACCACACGAAGAACATGTTGCCTCGGACCCGGTCGGCGATGCCGACGGGCAGTCTGTGCCAGTGGAGCAATCAATGACCAAACGCATCCTCACTATCGACAACTCGAAGACGATCCGCGACATGCTCATGTTGACCCTTGCAGACGCCGGTTTCGAGGTCCTGCAGGCGGTCGACGGTCAGGACGGGCTGGACGTGCTTAGTAAGGAGCAGGTCGACATCGTCATTACCGATATCAACATGCCCAGGATGGACGGCTACGAAGTGATCCGGCAGATGCGCAGCAATTCCGCGCACAAGACCATACCGATTTTAGTGCTGACAACCGAGAGCGAGGCAGACAAAAAGAATCTCGCCCGGCAGGCCGGCGCAACCGGTTGGATGGTCAAACCGTTCGATCCGGATCGGTTGATCGCCACAATCAACAAGGTTGTTCATTAAGGCGCCATGGTTTTCGAGAGGCGATGCACATGGGCAGCCTGGATCAGCTGAAGCAGACATTCTTCGACGAATGCAGCGAGGCGCTTCAGCAGATTGAAAACGGCCTCCCGGATATCCGGGATGGCGCCGGTTCCGAGGATACGATCAACGCGGTGTTCCGCTCCGTCCATTCGGTCAAAGGCGGCGCCGGCATTTTTGGTTTTGAAGATCTCGTAAAGTTCGCCCACGTCTTTGAGACGGTGCTTGACGAAATGCGCAGCGGCAAGCTGGTCGCGACGCAGGAGATCGTCGATTCGCTATTGCAGGCCAACGATGTGCTAACCGACCTGATCGCGATGTCGCGATCCGGCGAAGCCATTCCGCCCGATTACGGCTCCGTGTGCCGCGCCGCGCTGGAGCAAATTCTGCGGGCCAATTCAAATGGTGAGCAGTCAGAAGCCGATGATGCGTCGTCGGCGCCGGCCGATTTTGAAGGCCTCGATTTCGTCCCGGTGCGCATGGATGAATTGGATGCGCCCGCGGACGTCGGAGAGTTTGAATACACCATCATCTTCCGGCCGAAGCCGGAATTGTTGAAAAATGCCAACGAGCCGCTTTATATCCTGCGTGAGCTCCGCAAACTCGGCACGCTGGACCTCGTGGTCGAAACAAACCGCCTGCCGCCCCTGGAAGAGCTTGAAGCCGATCGGCCGTACTTGGGCTGGATCGGCACGTTGCGGACCGCCGCCAAACGGGAGCAGCTTGATGAAGTCTTCGAATTCGTAATCGGCGATTGCGAGCTCGAAATCACCGCCAGGCCGATCGCACCGCAATCCAATACCAGTGACCCGGGGAGTGAGGCCGAAGCTGCGCTATTGCCGGCGGTGCCGCCCCTTCCAGGCGAGGACCTGACGCTCGTTCCGGCGTCTCAACCACCCACCGAAAGTCCCGCGCCGCAACCGGCGATGAACGTAACCGGCGAACATACTGATGCGTCAGCGCCACCGCGTGCAGCGTCGGCGAAGCCCGCGGCTGCGGGGGCCACGACGACGAGGGTCGAACTTGAAAAGATCGATCGCGTCGTCAACATGGTCGGCGAACTCATCATTGCCCAGGCAATGCTTGGGCAAGTCGTTCACAGTCTTCCGGAAGACGTCAGCAGCCGGCTTGCGCAGGTCCTAGACGAGGTCGTTCACCACACACGCGAGCTGAAAGACAGCGTCATGTCGATGCGTGCGCAGCAGGTGGGTGCCGTGTTCCAACGGATGCCGCGACTGGTCCGAGAGCTCGCGACCAAGACGGCCAAGAAAGTCCGCCTCGAAATGCTGGGCGAAAGTACCGAGGTCGATAGATCGATTATCGAACGCCTCGGCGATCCACTGACGCACATCATCCGTAACTCGATCGATCACGGTATTGAATTGCCAACGGATCGGGCTGCCGCGGGAAAGTCAGAGGAAGGAACGATCCGGCTTTCGGCGGAGCACCGCGGCGGCCGTATCGTTATCGAGATTCGGGATGATGGCGCCGGTATCAACTCCGAGCGCGTGCTCAAGAAGGCGCGCGAGCGCGGGCTGGTCGGTGTTGATGCCAATCTCAGCGACGATGAGATTAACAATCTCATTTTCCTGCCCGGATTTTCTACCGCGGAAAAAATCTCGGACATTTCCGGCCGCGGCGTCGGAATGGATGTGGTTCGACGGAATATTCAGGATGTCGGAGGTCGCATTTCTCTGAAGTCAGATCGAGGGCGGGGCATGACAATTCAGCTGGCGCTGCCGCTGACGCTTGCGGTCATGGATGGAATGGTCATCCGGGTGCGTCAGGAGACGTACGTCATCCCGATGGCCGCTATCATGGAATGCCTACGGCCGCCGGCGTCCGATATTCACAATCTGATCGGCACTCCCGGCATGCTGGAGCTGCGCGGCAATCTGGTGCCTCTCGTTCAGCTTTGCGATTTGCTGGATGTCGGATCGCCGCCGGCGGCTTCCGACGAACGGGTCGTCATCATAACCGATGCGGGGGAGAGCACCCACTTCGGCATTGTCGTCGACGAGCTGTGTGGACACCAGCAAGTCGTCGTCAAGAGTATCGAAGAAAGCTACGGTTCGGTTCCGGGGATCGCCGGGGCCACGATACTCGGCAATGGCCGAGTCGCGTTCATTCTCGATGTTGAAAAGCTGTCCGATATCGCGAGCACTCAGAATGTTCAAGTTGGCGTGGCTCGGTTTTCGAATGCAGAGCCGAAGGTTGCAACCGCCGCGAGCTGAGGTTGATGCCTGTAAGTAATCAGTAGCCCTGTTTTAGGAGCGATGACAATGCCAAGTGCAGCAGTCCTTAAAGTCCTGGTTGTCGACGATCAGAACAGTGTGCGGCAAATGACCCGCATTACTCTTGAGCAGATCGGCATCAGGCACATTCACGAAGCTGAAAACGGCCGTTCCGCCATGGACACAGCGTCACTGCAGCCACTCGATCTGATCATTTCTGATTACAACATGCCGGAGATGGACGGCCTTGCCTTGTTACGAGCTGTGCGTGGCCATCCGGCGGCGCGCAAGATACCGTTCATTCTACTTACCGGCCGCGGCGATCGCGAACTCGTCGTAAAGGCGGCGCAGGCTGGCGCGAACAACTACCTGATCAAGCCTTTCACACCCGATATCCTGCGCCAAAAAATCGAGCAGGTGATGGGGAAATTGTCGTGATGAGCGTTGGAAATATGGAGTCCTTACCTCAAGCCCTTGTCACCGAAGTCGGCACGTTTCTTGTCGCAACTGCAGAGGTGTTGCGCGAAACGATCGTGCGCTTCGAGAAGACCACTGCGCGTATCACCGAAAGCGTGGTGACGCGGCCGGGGCAAGCCGATCGCGACCTCATCGTCACCCTTCAGGACTTCGATCGGCTGCAGCAGGAATTTCTCACACTCGCCGAGGTCCTCACTCAAGCCGCGGCAAAATCCAGCGAGTCCTGGTTGCGTGTGGAAGGGCGAGGTCACCCAGCGGAGGACGCAATCTCCGGTATTTCGGTCGCGGATCTCAAGGAGCGTCTGGAGCGCCAACTGAACATTTCAGTGATGGATTTGGCGCCAGCGTCGGCCGGAGACGAGGTCGAATTCTAGGAGTGCTCAACCTCGGCACCGGGTGGCAGGATGGTGACGTGCTTGACAACTCGGCGCAGACCTTTCGTCAACTCAGGCACCTGCTCGGGCGTCAGCCGGCGATAAGACTTTTGCCGGGCGAGCATGAGAGCATCCATGTGGCAAGTGACTGATTCTATATTGTACTTGTTGTCAGCTTGTATGGCATCCAAGATTTCACATAGCGAATTGGCGATAAAGGATAGAAGCTCAAACCCCAGAGTGGTGGCGCTGTCGCGCAATTGGCGGCTGCGGAAATTGGCGCTCTCGATCCACGCCGGGTCGGCTTCGCCAAGTTCGACGCTTTTTATCAGGCTTGCGAATTCCTGAAGCTCGGCGTCCAGCCAGTTATCGAAGCTGCGCTTGACCTCCTCGATCTCAGTTTGCGCGCGCTCGATCGCCTTGTCTCGGGAAATCCCGCCTGCGCGTTTCGCCAGTCTTTGAAAGCGAGTTTCAACGGCAAATATTCGCGCGTCTGGGTTCGTCGATTTGGCCATTAGTCTTGCCCGGTCCGTACGGCACTGAATAGGTTGTCAATATCGTTTTGCGCCAGGGCGGGACCGCTCTCCTCGGCGACTTCAATTGCTTTATCGCCTCGCCGGCGCCCCACTCCTTTCGGGTAGCCTTCGATTTTGAATCGACGATCCGGCCCGAAATAAGTGGCTGTATCAACAAATTTTCGTGGGTTGAAGGCAACCCAACTCAGTCGATCGTAGAGATTCGCCGGCGATATCGGCTTGGCGATCACCATGTTGGCGCCCGCATCACGCGCATGTTTGATGGTCGACTCACGGGAATCGCTTGCCATGATCAGGATCGGTATTGTTCGATGTTCATTGTCTGTCTTGCCGCGAATGGCGCTCGTCAGCGGAAGACCGCCGTGTGGCGGAAGCCGCGCGTCGCAAATTAGGATGTCGATCTTTTGTCCGATCAGCGCTTGAAAAACGCTGACTGAATTCCGAACTTCCAGAACCCGGTTTGAACCGAAGCCGCGCAGCATGCTGTGAATCAGCATGGACATATATGAACTCTGATCGGCCACGAGGATGACCAGATCCCGTAGATTTATTTTGGGGGTCGTCGCCACGCTGCCTCTCGAGATTTGCGCTGGAAAACGGCGTCAGGCTTTGCGCACAAGTCCGAACGTGACCGAGCTGTCTAGTATTCTCGCTATACGACAGCTTTTCACGGTTGTCACATCGGCGCCGCTTTATATAACCATCCAAATCGTCAGCCCCCGACCAATTTTCATTCACAATTAGTCAATCCGATTCTCGATTTTGTGCCCACCGTTTTTTTGTTAATCTATTCCGATAAACCCGAATAATAAAACGACGATCAATAGTGCAGCCTCGCGGTTGTTTGGTCGAAAGATGCGTTCCTGCCTGGATACTTAGAGCTTCAATTCATTTCTGATTGAGGCATCAATTAATTCTGATTTTGCTTCGGATCAATCAATCTGAATCTGGCGTCCGGGCGGCGCGGAAATGTCTGAGCGATCCCGGCTTTGGCACATCATATGGGTACTGGGTGTTAAGGCCGGGATTTGCTTGCGGGGCCAGTCTCGGTTCCATCAACCCGCGTTCGTGCCGAGATAGATTCCGCGTTCGAACTGGCGGTAAATTCGCAGCGCGCGGAAATCCACAAACGGCAACACTTGGGTCATGAATACACTGGCGATACGTTTGGTGGGGTCGATCCAGTAATAGGTGTTGAACAGCCCGCCCCACGTGAGGCTGCCGGCACTGCGGCCGTTGGCGACCGCCTGCGTGTTGATGAGGTGGCCCAAGCCCCATTTGCGGGTGATGTCGGGAAACAAGTCGACATCATTGGAGAGCGCCGGCTGGGTCGTCCGTAGGACGCCAACGTCGATTTCTCCGATCTGGTTCTCTCCCATGAGCGAGACGGTTTCGGAGCGAAGTATGTGGGCGCCATCAAGCGAACCACCGTGCATTAGCATGCGTATGAACCTCAAATAATCCGGGGCCGTCGAATAAATCCCGCCACCGCCGGAAAAGGATTGCCGCGGCTTTTGCTTTTCGACCGGCTGCGGCAACAGCGATCCGTCGGGTTCGCGCCGGTGCACACTGGCCTCCCGCAGGCGCTGCTGCGCGGAAATAACGAACGCAGTATCGTTCATGCCGAGCGGGTCGAAGATATGTTTGTGAAAATAAACCTCGAGCGGCATGCCGCTGATCAGTTCCACGAGGCGGCCGACCCAATCGATATTCGGGCCGTATTGCCAACGCGTTCCGGGATCGAACATTAGCGGCTTGCGTGGCGCACTGCTTCGCTCGGGCCGCGGCAAGTGGTCAATCGCCTCGGAATACCGGACGGCTTTTGCGTCCCAAAGCCTGTAGGTAAAGCCCGCGGTGTGGGTGAGGAGTTGGCGAAGCGAAATCGGTCGCTTTGCCGGGCGCAATTCGGGTCGTCCTGCTGCGTTAAATCCCTCGAGCACTTGTGGGGACCCGAGTGCCGGCTCGATGTCAGGCACCGGCGCGTCGAGCGACAACTTACGCTGCTCGACGAGTTGAAGTGCTGCAACGGTCGTGATCACCTTAACCATCGAAGCGATGCGAAATACGGTATCTCGCGTCATCGGCTGTCCGCTACCCAGCCTGCGCCAGCCAAAAACGCCTTCGTAAACGACGCCGTTTTCGCCTGCGGCCAACGCAACAACACCCGGTATTTCTCCCGCGCTAACGGCCGTCCGCAGAAGCGAGTCGATGTGCGGAAGCTCTCTCGCCGCTTGCGTGGTCTGCAATCCCGCCCGCGCGAGCGTGTTCGCTGCGGCACTGATGCAATTGGCTGCAGCGACTTTAGCCGTCGCTGTAACAATCCCTCGGCGAGTGGGTTTGTCCATATTGCCTCTCTCGGACCTCGGGTGATCTCCGGATCGGCGGCGCTGCGCGCTCTGAAGGTAGATTGGCCTATCGATGCCGGACTGTCACGGCATATATGCTCCGCCGTTCACCCACAGCGTCTGACCGGTCATGTACTTGCTCTGCTGGCCGAGCAGAAACATGATTGGACCCACGATGTCCTCGACCACAGCTATCCGGCGCAACGGAATCGCCGCGCTGTAGGCGGCGATATCCAGAGTCGAGGAATTGCGTTCGTCCGACCGTCCGGTACCGCCACGCAGGAATGCGGTATCGACCGCTCCCGGTGCAACGGCGTTAGCGCGCACTCGCGGCGCGTGCTCGAGCGCCAGCGTCTTGGTAAGCGCAATCATCGCCGCCTTCGAGGCCGCGTAGGGGCCATATTGGGGCCGGATGAAACCGCCGAGCCCGGAGGCGAGATTGACCAGGCTCGGCGCATCGCCGTTCTCGAGGAGCTTTATCGCGGCTTTGCAGCACAGAAAGGCAGTCCTCACATTGCCTTCGAGTGTCGCGTCAAACTCATCGGCTGGCGTCTGCGCCAGCGGCCGCAGTGCAATCAAGAAGCCCGCCGCGTTCACGAAGCCGTCGAGCGCACCGCACCGCTCCGCGATGAGCGCGAAAGCGCCCGTTACCGAGGTTTCGTCGCTGCCGTCGATCTCGACAGCATACACCCCGGACGGCGGGGGATGGCGGGTCAACGACACCTTGAGGTCGAGGACGGTTACGTCGTCGCCATTCGCTAGGCATGCCTTCACGACGCCGCCGCCGATACCCCCGCAGCCTCCGAGGACGCAAATACGACGTTCGCTCATCGTACGCGGCGCCTTACGGACACGGGTCCGCCGGCCATGAGTTAAAGAGATTCCACTTCAAGTCTCTGATCTCGATCACATAGCCGGGGAGGCGAGCGTCACGCTGGGCGTCGAAGCAGGTGTTGTCGCCGGTTATGCCGCTGAAGCGAACGGTTTTCAACGCATCACGAATTGCGGTGCGCTCCTGGGCGAGTTTCGCGGGATCGCCGGTCACGCCGATTTGCTCCATCACCTGCTTGAGCAGATAGACGATATCGTAGGCATTCGCGTCAGTGTGATGCGGGATCTTCTTTGAAGTCAGGCCGCGTTTGGCATTTTCCTCAGCGAATTTCTTGGTGAACGCACGGGTTGCGTCTGTGCGGTCCCACCAAAAGCCGGCGACAATCAAAAGCCCGTCGGCGTCGCGCCCGAATAGGTCGATCGAATTGGGGTCAGCAAAGATCTGCGATCCGATTACGCGGCCCTGGAAACCCTGGCGACGCAGTTCTTTGATTACCTTACCGGCGCTGTCAGGCGTGGCCGCCAGCGCAATGACGTCAGGTTTCCGTTCGAGCGCCTGCGACACCTGGGGCCCGACATCGAAGCTGTTGTACTGGAACGCGATCGGCTCACCGAACGAGATGCCATTTGCTTTGAGGATGGCCGGATAGAAACGCGTTCCGGAGATATTGGAGACACGTTCGTCAGACACATAAAGGATTTCCGCCTTGTCGACCTTGATAGACTTTCTCTTCAGGGTGTTGAGGAGGCGGGTAAACTGCTTGCCTTCATCGGAAATGAACCGCCAGGCGTAGGTGTAATTAGCGGTCAGGCCCGGCTGTGAGGAGGAATTGGACATCTGCACAATACCGAACCGCTCGCCGACCGGGAACGCTACGGCGGCTTCACCCGATGAGAACGGGCCGATGATGGCAAGTGCCTTGTCGTCCTCGGCGAATTTCTGCGTACCCGTCGCGGCCTGCTTCGGATCGCTTCCGGTGTCGTAGGTAAGCAGCTTGATTTTTTTGCCGCCTATTCCGCCCTTGGCGTTAATCTCATCGACCGCGATATTCACCGCAGTTTCCGTTGCTTCACCGACGTTCTTGAGAACACCGGATTTCACCATGTTCAACCCGATGACAATCTCTTGCGCTCGCGCGGGCAGCGTGACCACAACAGACAACGCAATCGACACAAGCAAGGTTTGCAGTCTCATCATCACCGATCTCCCTGAACTGACCACTTAAGTCGACTAAATGTGCCCGAGATAGGCTTCCGCGAGCTGCTCGTTGTGGCGCAGCGTTTCCACCGGACCCTGCATGACAACACGCCCAAGTTCCATCACCAGCCCGCGCGAGGCTACTTCGAGCGCCATGTGGGTATTCTGCTCGACGAGCAGGATGGCAAGGCCATCCCGATGGAGACTGACGATTAGGTTAAACAGCTGTTCGACAAGCAATGGCGAAAGTCCGAGTGACGGCTCGTCTAGCATCATTAATTTCGGTTTCGCCAGCAGTGCGCGCCCGATCGCCAGCATTTGCTGTTCGCCGCCCGATAGCACCGACGCCGACATCTTTCGCCTTGCTGCCAGATTTGGAAAGCGATCGTAGATCGCGTCCATATCATGCGGCACGGCCGGGTCCGCGCGGCAGTAGGCGCCCATCTGCAGGTTCTCGTGCACCGACAGACCGAGCACGATTTGCCGTCCTTCAGGCACGAGCGCGAGGTGCCGACGCAGGCGCCGCGGCGGCGAAAAATCAGTGATGTCTTCGCCGTCGAAATGGATACGCCCTCCCGCCACCGGCACCAGTCCCTGCAATGCTCGAAGGAGCGAAGTCTTGCCGGCGCCATTGGCGCCCAGCACCGTCACCATCTCGTCGGCGCCGACTGTCAGCGAAACGCCTTTGACCGCATGGGTGCGGCCATATCGGACGTCGAGATTGTCGACTTCAAGTAGCAGAGTGCGCTCCTTTGACCGCAACACGGCGGCTGCCGAGATAGGCTGCGCGGACCTCTTCGTCGTCCTGGACGCCGCGTGTTGGCCCCTGGTAGATGAGCCGGCCGAAATTGAGCACGACGGTCTGTTCACAAAGATCATGAACAAACGACATGTCGTGCTCGACAACGAGCAATGTCAGTCCGTCGCGTGCGATCGATTTGAGAAAAGCAGACAGCTCCGCAGTTTCGCGCGGGTTGAGTCCTGCAGCCGGTTCGTCAAGCATAAGCAGTCGCGGCCGGCTCATGAGCGCGCGGACGACCTCGATGCGTTTGCGAACGCCGTAAGACAGGCTCGATACGTCCGCGTCGGGGTCGACGTCAACGCCGGCGTCCCGCAGGCTCGCCTCGGCCAGCTGACGCCATTGACCGTGACGCTGCCAGGCCAGGGGACCGAATAACTCGCCGAAGCCGTCGGCCCGCACGTGTTGCCCGAGCATCACGTTCTCAATGACCGACAGATGCGGCATCAGCCGAATATTCTGGAATGAGCGCGCGAGACCGACACGTACCCGCAGCCGCGGCGGCATTGTTTCGATCGGTGTGCCGTTGAGTACAATGCTGCCGGCGTCGATCGGATAGACACCGGAGATCAGATTAAACAATGAGGTCTTGCCGGCGCCGTTTGGACCGATCAGCGCCATGCGTGCGCCTTCCGGGACATCGAAGCTCACATCCTCGACGACGCTGAGGCCGCCGAAGCTTTTAGTGATACCGTTGAGCGCCAGCGCTGGTTTAGCGGCCATGCATTGCTCCGGCCTCGGCGCGGCGTAGCGCCCACCGGCGCGGCGACAACTGGTTGATCATCGCGCGCGTCACGATGCCCTGTGGGCGCAGCATCATCATCACCACAATGGCGGCACCGAACACGACGTACCGCCACGATCCGCCAACACGCATGAATTCTGGCAGCAGCGTGAAGAACAACGTGCCGACCAACGGTCCCCAGGCAGTCTGCACCCCACCGATAAGGACGAACAGGAGAACGTAGATCGAGAGCAGCGAATTGAAATATTGCGCCTCGACGAAGCTGAAATTGTGCGCGTACAGCGCACCCGAAAGCCCGGCAAAGGCACCGCCAATCGTGAACGCAGCGACCTGGACGGCGCGCACGTTCACGCCCATCAAAATCGTGACGGCCTCATCATCGTTGGTTGAGCGCATGGCGAGGCCGAACCGCGTCGCCATCAGGTAGAATGTCAGCAAGGTCACAATGACCGCGGAGCACATCAGGATCGAGACCTCGACATGTGCCGGCACGACCATGCCGATCGCTCCGCCGAAGAACTGCGTACATAACAGAAAGCCCGCGACGGCCTCGCCGAATGCGAAGGTGGCGAGCACCATGTAAACGCCGCGCGTGCGCAGGACCGGGAAGGAGATAAGGAAGCCGACCAGACCGGCGATCAGCATCGCCGCAGGAATCGTCATCCATACCGGCAGCATTGCGACACTCGAAAGCCAACCAGCGCTGTACGCGCCAATAGCCTGAAATCCCGCCCCGCCGAGATTGATCTGACCTGCCGCGGCCGGTACGAAAATGCCGTAGGCAAAAATCAGATTGATGCACAGGATCGCGACGATGCCGGAAACATATCCGCTCATCGCCGAGTCCTGCTGAATTGAGCGGCGTATGGGCTCCGCATCACATTTTCCCTCGGCCGGCCGAGACGGTGCCGAACAATCCACGCGGTCGAATGATGATGATGGCGAGCAACAGTCCCCAGACAACCATCTGGACCGAGTCGCCGCCGAATAGGTAAATCGACAGTGTCTCGATCAGTCCGATGATCAGGCCGCCGGCGATCGCTCCCCAGATCGAACCGATTCCGCCAAGCACCATGGCGGCGATCGCCTTGGTGCCGACGTTGTCGCCCATGAACGGCGACACACTGCCGTAATTGACCGTGAAGAGGGCGCCGGCAACACCGGCCAAGCAGGCCGGTCAGGACGAAGACGACGGGCACGACCTTGTCCACCTCAACGCCGAGCAAGGAGGCGGTGTCGGGGCTCTCGGCGATCGTGCGAAGGGCACGGCCGGTCTTGGTGTTCTTCAAAATGAAACTCAGAGCGGCCACGACCGCGATCGCAAGTACGCAACTCGCAATCTGCGGCGCGCCGATAACGAGGCCGGCGACGTGGATGTCGGCCTTGAACGGAATGGCGAAACGCTGCGATTCTGAGCCCAGCGAAATCAATACTAGGTGCTCAAAGATAAGCAGAAAGCCTAATGATGAAACGAGGGGAATGGCGTGCTCGGTCGCGTCGCCGTGTTTCATTTTGAGGTAGCGGAAGGTGAATTGCTCGACCAGCAATGACGCGACGACGGCCACGGCGACGCCCGCGCCAAGCGCGGCGAGCCACGCCCAGCCGCCGGCGAATTTAACGTAGCCATTGCTCATCAATCCCCACGCCACCATTCCAGTCAGCATGAACAGGCTGGGTATTGTGAAATTGAGAAAGTTGAGAACGCCGATCGTCAGCGTAAATGCCACCGCAACGGTCATGTAGATCGAGCCGAGCAAAAGCCCGGATACAATCTGCCGCCCAACGATATATCCGCCGAACACGATGCTGGCGACGACGGCGAATACGATAAGGGCGCCGATTGCGGTCGGCGTTTGTACCGTTGCACGCGATCTCGTGATCGACGAGCCAAAGGTCATGACGGCACATGCGCCTGCGGGGGAATGTGCGTCGCGTGTTGTTCGCGATAGCACGCCGCGACTTCTTCCCGAGTTGCCCACCAGACTCCGTCAAATTCCTTGGCGTAAGCGAGGAATTTGCGAAGGATGCCGGCCCGGTGCGGGACGCCAATTACGTGCGGGTGCAGCCCGACGTTCATCATCATGCCGGTACGTGCACCTTCCGCATAGAGCACGTTGAATTGTTCCTTCATGCAGTCGAGAACGGCTTCGTTGGTCAGGCCGCGTCGCAGCAGAAGGGTAAAATCATTGATTTCGATCGAGTAGGGCACGCCCACGATCGGACCCTTGGGAGTCTCGATCATGTAGGGCTGATCGTCATTCATCAGATCACACCAGAACTTTAGGCCATTTTCGACCAGGATCGTTGGGGTATTGGTCGTGCCGCGCAATGACGACGACAGCCAACCCTGCGGTTTACGGCCGGTTACGCGCTCGTAGACTTTGAGCGTCTCCTCGATGACGCGCCTTTCTTCGTCCGGGTTGTGTTGCAGATGGCAAAGCAATTCGCCCTGTTCGTAATTATGCGGGATAAGCTCGAAGCCGCGTTCAAGCGCTCCGTCGATGACCGCGCGCCGCTCCAAGGCGGTCTTCGCATTGAGCGTGCAACTTGCGCGCACGCCGGCCTCGACGAAGGCGTCGTAAAGGCGCCAGATCCCCATCCGTTGGCCGTATTCGCGCCAGGAAAAATTGGGAAAATCCGGAATATTTCCCGGTAACATGTCCGGCAGTATCGCCGGTCCTCCGGCATAATAGGGGGCCGGCGATTTCTTCAGCAAATCCCAATATTCGAGGTTGACCGTGACGATCAGCGCCAATCGTTTCCCCTGCGGCCATCGCAATGGACCTCGCATGGGAAACGGCACGAAAGGATAACGCATCGACCCGCCTTTCCGGAAATTGCGCCTTGATCGCTTGCCCGACGTGACAAAGCCCGCCATCTTTGTCCGGACAACTCAATGATGACCGGCGCGTCGCGTGAGTCAAGGAATGCTATGCCCAATCAAGTGAGCCAAAGTGTCATCATTGTCGGCGCCGGACCGGTAGGTCTGGTCACAGGGATGCTCTTGGTTGAAGGGGGAATTCCGATTGTCCTGATCGAGGCCTGCAACGAGCTGCCGCACGATCTGCGGGCTTCAACTTTTCATCCTCCGACTCTCGACATGCTTGAGCGGTTCGGCGTGGTCGAGGGAATGATCGAGCAGGGCTTGATCTGCCCGACTTGGCAATTCCGCGACCGTAAGCACGGCGTTGTAGCCACGTTCGAACTCTCACGCCTCAAGGGCGACACTAATCATCCGTATCGGGTGCAATGCGAGCAGTGGCGTCTTGGCGAAATGCTGTATGCGCAGCTCAAGACCCATCCGCTGGCCACGATTCGCCTCGGTACTTCGGCGATTGCTGCACGGCAGACGGCGGACGGCGTGGAAGTCGATGTTTCGCACGCGGACGGCGGTATCGAGACAATAGCCGGCTCGTTTGTCGTCGGCGCCGACGGCATCGGCAGCGTCGTGCGCAAGGCCATGGGTGTCGAGTTCGGCGGCATCACAATCCCAGAGATATTTTTGACACTATCCACTACCTATGATTTTAGCGAGGCGATGCCGGACATTGCCAACATCGCCTACCTTTCCGATCCGGATGAATGGTTTGTTTTAATCCGAACGGTGCGGGTGTGGCGCGCGCTGTTTCCGGTCGATGCATCACTGACCGATGCCGATGTGACATCGGCCGAACGTGCGCAGCGCTTGCTGCAAGGCGCGGTGCCGCGGAGCAAGCCATACGAAGTAAGTCACCGCACCGCTTATCGTGTGCATGAGCGGGTGGCATCGACCTATGTGAACGGGCGAATGTTCATTGCCGGCGACGCCGCGCATGTGAACAACCCGCTCGGCGGCATGGGGCTCAACGGCGGCATTCACGACGCATTTAATTTGAGCCGCACACTCACCGAGGTGATCCGTGGGGCTCCGCTCGCTACACTGGAGCGCTACAGCCGACAGCGTCGGAAAGTCGCACTCGACGTGGTGCAGCAGACTGCACTGCGCAACCGTTCGATTCTCAACACCAGGGAACCGTCTGCGCGGCAGGCCCACTATGACGATCTGCGCAGGATCGTGGCAGATCCCGCCGAACACCGCGACTACGTCATGCGCACGTCGATGATTCAGTCGCTGCGCGACTCCGAGAAAATCGCATGAGCTTGCTTCGCGCTACTCGTCGATAATTGGCACGAAGCTGCCGTTCTTTTCCTCAATGTGCATGCACGTTCCGCGTAAGTGTGCGGGCATCAATCGCAACCCTTCGCCCACGGCGCGTTCCAGCAGCATTCGCCGTGTTTGTATCGCCTGCGCGGGGTCGAAGCAGAAAGCGCTTGACCACTCAGGGTGAAAAACCTGGACCGGGCTGTGAATGGCGTCGCCGCAGAATATCAGCCGCGATTGCGCGTCGGCCGCGAGATCGAGACCGATCTGGCCGGGCGAATGGCCCGCCAAGTCGATGATCTTTGCACCGTCGGCGATCTCATCGCCCATGTTGGCGGTTTTAACGAGGCCAGCCTCGATCACGGGCAAGACACTGTCCTGATAGCTGCCGTGATTGGCTTGGGGGTTTTGAGTTGCATCCTGTGCACGTTGGTCGATCTCGCGCTGGGTCATGACATAACGTGCGTTCGGAAAGGTCGGCACCCACCGGCCCGATTGCAGTCGCGTGTTCCAACCCAAATGGTCGGCATGCAGATGAGTGCACATAACGATATCGATGTCCTCCGGCGTACAGCCTGCAGCTGCGAGATTGGCGAGGTACTTTGTACCGGTTCGGAGATTCCACTCCGGCCGCAATGGCCGCGATTTGTGTTCGCCCACGCAGGCGTCGATCAAGATGGTTTTACCCGCAAAACGAACAAGGTGACTTTGGATGACCAGCAAAACCTTGCCGGTCGCAAAGTCGACGTGCCGTTGGGCAAGCACCTGCGCAGCACCATCGAGCTGCGCAAGCGTCGCGTTCGGAAAAATGTTCGCGATTGGAATTGCAAACGGATCGAGATCGATTACGCGATGAACGGTGGTCTTGCCTAGTGTAAGCGCCGCGTTCGTGGTCATCGGAGAATCTCAAAATTCTGCCAGCAGCCGGCCGAAGCCTTCCGTCCGGTCGTCGATATTGTTGGCGCGAAGCGCATGCCAGTAGGTCGCCGTGTTGATCGCAACAATCGGTTTGCCGAGCCACATTTCCGCGGCAGCCGCGAGCCGTACCATCGACAGGTTAGTGCCAACCTGCACGATAGCATCGACGTCGTCGCCATCGAGCTTCATGAGCGCATTCCGCAGAGTTTCCGTGGTCTGCTCGGCGATCTGAATCCACGACCGACATTGCAGGCAGATGTCGCGCACCACCTCAAACCCCATGTCGGTGAAGTAGCGGATAACCTCGATGTTCATGACCGGCCAGTACGGGGAAAGGATGCCGATCCGGCGCACACCGCCATAGCGGCGCAGCGCGGCCGCGCTGGCATGGCTACCGATGCTGATCTTGACTCCCGAGGCGTCCTCCACTTGCCGGGTGAATGTATCGGCGCCTTTCGCGCCGTTGATGAATGTCACGGCAGACATGCCCATGACGAGATAATGCGGTGCGCATGTCATGACGCTGCGAACTGCGTCGAGCACGTTCCCGGCAATCACTTCGGTTGCGGCCCTGAAGCTGTCGTTGCTGACGGCGTCGGCGTTAGGCGTAAAGATCCGGCTGTAATGATTGGTCACGCCGATGGGGCGCATGGCGTCGAAATCGGGCTGTACGATCGTGTTGGTCGATGGTCCGAGAACCCCGAATTTGCGCCGCCAGCCGAGGACGTCGGTCATCAATTCAACCTTCCTCTATCGCGGGCCACGGTTGGGATGCCCACGGACATTCTCTCTGTACACATTCGGGCTATAGTCCGGCAATATGTCCGGACAAATCGTTTGGGCAACGGGCGGATCCGGGGCAGGGGAGTGGCGGCATGACCGTGGAACAGCCGCGTTACATGCAGATCCTGAATGTTCTCAGTCAGCGGGTGGAAACCGGACAATACCCGCTGGAAGAGCGGTTGCCGACCGAAAGCGAACTCTGCGACGAATTTGGCGCGAGCCGTTTCACCGTGCGCGAGGCGCTGCGCCGCCTGGTCGACCATGGGATGGTCCAGCGGCGCCAAGGCGCCGGCAGCATTGTCGTTGCGGCGAGTCCGAAGGCGCGGTACGTGCACTCGCTGTCTTCGCTTGCTGATCTTTCGCAGCTTGCGCTCGACACCCATTACGAATTGATCTCGACTTCACCGACCAAACTGCCAGCCGACATTGCGGCGCAGATCGGCGGAAAATCCGGGTCGCGATGGTGGCTCATCACGGGACTTCGCCGCGCTGAACTGCGCGGCAGCGTCATCTGCTACGTGCATACGTACCTGCCGGAGCGGTTGTCCCGCTATGTGCGGGAACTGCCCGGCTGCATCGGGCCGTTTCACGCTCATCTGGCCAAACGCACCGGAGAGGACATCGTCGAAATCGAACAGGATTTGCGCGGCGAGCCAATGGGCAAGGATGTGGCCAGCAATCTCGGGCAGAAGCCAGGTACGATCAGCGTGTGTGCGTTGCGCCGATACGTGACTCGCAGGGGAACGTTTGTCGCTTCCTATAACTGGCACGTGGCGCAAGACTTCCACTACCGCATGAAATTGTCCCGAGGCGGATGATGGGCGTGGAGCGTCGAGTTTCGATCCGGCTTCAAAGCGTCCTCTAATGTCGCTATAATACCGTGTTTGCATTCAGACAGGCGGTTAACCGATCATGATAATTCAAACTGCACCCGCCGGCTCGCCGCGACTGGCGATCATGATGTACGAGCACACTGCATTATGCGGACAGTTTGCCCGCGTCTTCGGCAATGACGAATTCGAAGCGCTGTCGCCGCTCGACCCTATGGTCTATGTGATCGCCCATCACGACGCCGGCTGGGTCGAGTTCGATCGTGATCCGATCATCGACGAGAAGACGGGTCTCCCCTACAATCTCATCGAAACGCCGGCAGAGTACATTACCGTAACCAGCAAGCAATCACCGGATTTCAACGAGCGGCAAAATCCGTTCTGCGGCCTGATATCGAGCATGCACAGCTGGGGCCTCTATAACGGCCGTTACGGTCTTTCCAAACACGTACTGATCAAGCAATTTCCCGAGAAAGAACGGCCGACCGCCGAGCGAATGCTCGACGGCGAACTCGCGCGGCAGAAGCGGCTGAAAGCCGAGGTCGCCAAGGATCCGGGGCTGTCAGGTCGGCTCGACGAGAAGAAACTGTTCCAGAATTACAAGCAGCTGCAATTCATCGATACGCTTGCGCTTTATTTCAACAGGATTCATCCCGGCGAACGCGGTGCGCAAACTTTCGAGCACGTGCCGCGTAATGCGGACGAGGACGCTTCGGTGACGATCAGCCCGCGAGAGGCGGGGGTCTATACCATGTCGCCTTTCCCGTTCGCGTCGAATGGCGAGTTTGCTTTCGCCGGACGTCGGGTCCGTCCGCGCGAGCGGAGTACCAATGACAGCTGGAGCGAAGTGCTGCGATCCACCCCCACCGAGTGGGAACGCTTCCGGCTCGTTCCGGCTTAGGTGGCGCGCCGGGCCGCCCGGCGCCCATCACCGCTGATAGGTCTCATCGAACTTGGCCACGGCGCCAAATCCCATCAATTCGCTGAACTCGCTGAACTTGTAGAGCGGGATGTTGCTGCCGATGCTTGAGCCGTTCTCTTTCAGGTGGCGATAGACGCCGCGCAACACCTCGCCTGCGGCAAGAAAACCAAAAGCCGGGAAGATCGCGAGAGAATAGCCGATTTCTTCCAGCGTTTTCTTGTCCACAACAGGTGTGCGACCACCCTCGACCATGTTGGCCATCAATGGCTTGTCAAAGCTTCGGCCGATCGTTCGCATCTCCTCGAGACTCTCGGGGCTTTCGACGAACAGAATGTCGGCGCCAGCCTCGGAATATGCTTCCGCGCGGCGCAACGCTTCGTCGAGGCCAAGCGTCGTGCGTGAATCGGTGCGCGCTATGATCAGAAAGTCGCTGGTTTCCCGGCTGCCGACCGCGACCCTGATCTTGTCCACCATGTCCTCGATGGGCACCACCCTGCGGCCGAGCATATGGCCGCACTTCTTGGGAAACTCCTGATCCTCGAGCTGAATGGCGACCGCGCCGGCAGCCTCATAGCCTCGTACCGAGTACTGAACGTTGAGCAGTCCGCCATAGCCGGTATCGCCGTCGGCGATGAGCGGCGTTTTGGTTCCTTTGGCGATGACAGCAACGCGCCCGACCATGTCGCTGTAGGTCGCGATGCCGGCGTCGGGCAGTCCCAAATGTGACGCCACGGTGCCGTAGCCGGTCATGTAGAGCGCTTCGAAGCCTATCTGATCGGCAATCTTGGCCGAAATTCCATCGAACACGCCGGGAGCAACCAGAAGTTCTTTTTTGGCGAGCCGGGCACGCAGCTTTGGCCGCTGTGTTTCGGTCATTCTGATCTCCCTCACCCGCCGGAGATACGGCCGGCGCAAGTTCGCTGTCGAGTGTGCTATGCGACGGAAATTGTGTACAGTTCTTTGCAACGGAGGTCATCAACGTGAGCATGTCGGCGCGGCATGATCGATAAGGAGGCGCTTGCAAAGCTCATGGCTGCAAGCGGCGTCCGCGTCAACGCGGACGACGTGGATGCTGTATCGCGCTCGCTGGAACGCATCCAAAGCGCGGCGGCGACCCTGCTGCAACCGCCATGCTTCGACGAAACCGGCGAGCATTTTTATCGCCTGCTGGAGGGCGATGCCGCGAATGGGGCCGGCCGGTGAACGATCCCACAGCATTGACGCTGCGTGAAGCGGCGACGGCGATTTCGCAAGGGCGATTGCGGGCCGAGGCACTGGTTGAAGCCTGTCTCGACCGCATCGAACGATTGCAACCGGCGCTGAACTGCTTCATCCGCGTGACCGCGGATGAAGCACGTGAAAAGGCGCGAAGGGCGGATCTGGCGGTCAAGGCAGGCTACTCGCTTGGCCCGCTGCACGGCGTCCCGCTCGCGCATAAGGATATGTTCTATCGCGCCGGCGAAGTCTGTACCTGCGGCTCGAAAATCCGTATGGACTTTATCCCCGACCACACCGCCACAGTACTTTCGAAACTCGACGGCGCCGGTGGTATCGAACTCGGGCGGCTGAACATGGCCGAATTCGCCATGGGCCCTACTGGGCACAACGATCATTTTGGCCGCTGCCGCAATCCGTGGAACACCGATCACATAACTGGCGGGTCATCGTCGGGCTGCGGCGCTGCCGTTGCCGCGGGTCTCGCATTCGGCGCGCTTGGCTCCGACACCGGGGGATCGGTTAGATTGCCGGCTGCGGCATGTGGCATCGTCGGCATCAAGCCCACGCTCGGCCGTGTCAGCCGGTACGGAACGATGCCGCTGTCGCATTCGCTCGATTGCATCGGCGTCCTGGCGCGCAATGTCGGCGACTGTGCGCGCGTGTTAGGTGTGATCGCCGGAGTTGATGCCAGCGACGGCATGTCCAGCCGGAAATCTGTGCCTGACTATGAGCACGGGCTTGATGACGCCGTAAGCGCCGGCTCTCTGGCCGGCGTTACGATCGGCGTTCCCGATCGCTACTATTTCGACGGAATAGAACACGAAGTCGCCGAATTGCTCGCTGCGAGCCGAGTCGTCCTGGAGAAGCGTGGCGCAAAAATCATCGACGTGCCGATCGGCGATCATGGCGCAGTGAATGATTTCTCAAACGCCATCCTCTGGCCTGAGGCCGCCGGATTGCATCTGGAATGGTTGCGCGAACGTCCGGAGGACTACGCGCCGCAAACAAGAGCGCGGCTACTCGTCGGCTTGGGAGTGCCCGCGACCCTCTACGTAGAAGCCGTGCGGGGGCGCGCGCGACTGCTTGAGGAATTGTTGCGCGAGACGTTTTCCAAATGCGACGTGCTGCACATTCCGGTTTTGAAGCGATCGGTGCCGACGGCAGCAGAAACGGATGTCGGGGGCTCGGCCGCGATGGCGCAAGTGCTTGGTCAGATTGTCGCCGATACCCGCCCGTTCAATGTCTTTGGGTTGCCCGGCCTATCGGTGCCGATCGGCTTTACCCGCAATCGACTACCGCAGGCGATGCAGCTCGTCGCGCGGCCGTTCCGCGAAGATTTGTTGTTTCGTATTGGCGCCGCCTACGAGGCCGCATCGGGCGGTCACACCGAGCGACCGCCGCTTTAGCCGCGACGGTCAGTCAAATTAGCAGGCATCACGTGTGCCTCGCGTCGCGTGGACAAAGGGAATCATAAGTCATGCCGTCACTCGCCGACTTTGTGAGCGACATTGTCAGTGGCCGGGTCCGGGTAGTCGATTTGACCCACACGCTGTCGCCTGAATTTCCGACCATTGTCTTGCCGCCGCAATTTGGTCAGTGCGCACCGATCCGGATAGAGGAAATCTGCCGCTACGATGAGCGTGGCGCCAATCATTACTGGAACAATTTCAGCTGCGGCGAGCACTCGGGCACGCACTTCGACGCACCGATCCATTGGATCTCGGGAAAAGACCTGCCGAACAATTCGGTCGACACCATCGAGGTGACAAATTTCATCGCGGCGGCTTGCGTGATCGATTGTTCGCGCGAAGCCGCAGGCGATGAAGACTTTCTTCTCACTGTCCCGCGGATTGAGGAGTGGGAGCGGGCACACGACCGCATTCCGCCCCGAAGCTGGGTCCTGTTCCGCACCGATTGGGGAAAACACCGTCAGGGTGCCGCTTTCGCCAATCGCCGCGACGACGGTCCCCACACGCCGGGACCGTCACCGGAAGCGGTGCGCTTTCTGGTCGACGAACGTGACGTCCATGGTTTTGGCGTCGAAACGATCAACACCGATGCCGGGCAGTCACGCAAGTTTACGCCGCCCAATCCGGCGCACTTCTACGTGCACGGCAAGGGCCGCTATGGTCTGCAATGTCTACGCAATCTCGACCAATTGCCGCCGACCGGCGCGGTCATTATTGCGGCACCGCTCAAAATC
This sequence comes from uncultured Alphaproteobacteria bacterium, assembly GCA_963844545.1. Lineage (GTDB taxonomy): Bacteria > Pseudomonadota > Alphaproteobacteria > Rhizobiales > Xanthobacteraceae > BOG-931. The sequence continues at coordinate 170,893 of CAWJOX010000015.1, forward strand.
AAAACCGGTTCGGGGAGCCCTTTGCGCGTCCTGGCCCTGGTGCAGAACTGACGGCCTTCAATCTTTGTGAAAGACGTTGAGCTGGGGAGGAGTGCCCTCCAATCCCAATTCCGCCCATCGCTTGCGCACCCGATCGTAGGTTTGCTGGCGCAGCAGCGTCGAGCGTGGAAACTCCTTGATGTGACGGTGCTGCTTGCAGGCGTTGATCAGCACTTTCGACCCGTAGGGCCGTGCTTCGGGCGGATATTGACTGGGGTCGAGCCCGGTTGACCAGGTGTTCCGCAGAATATCGAGGTCGTCGCTCGGGTTGCAGCGGGTGCTCAAAGCCCACATGACTTGGTCGAAGTCGGTAGGATCGACATCTTCGTCAACCGCGATAATCCACTTTGTATAGTAGCTCGCCGCAGGACATTGTGCCGTCAACGCCAATACCTGCGCCGCATGTCCCGCGTATTGTTGTTTGAGCGACACAATGACCATGCCCCAGCCCGACGCTGCCGCCGGGTGCGAATAGGCGGCTACCACTCCTGGGACGCCAATCCGCTGTAGGTCGTCAAGAATTCGCGCCGAGCGCATGATTGCGTAATAGGCGCCGATCTCGCACGCTGGATAGGTTGCCATGAGGGCGGCGGTGATGATCGGTGATTTCCGGCTGTGCACGGCTTTAACTTCGATAACGGGCTGCGGGCCGCGAACGTTGCCGTAGTAACCGGTGAATTCACCAAGCGGGCCCTCCAACTCGGTATCGCCGGCGTGCAGCACGCCTTCGATCACCAGTTCCGCGTGCGCGGGAATGGGCAGGCTCACATACTCGGCTTCCGTCAACTCGATCGGCCGGCCCATGATGCCGCCGGCGACGTCGAGCTCTGAATTCATCGGCGCTGAATACCTGCGCGCCGACCATGAACAGAACGGGGTCGATGCCGTACGCGGCGACGACTTCGCATGGTTTGCCTTGGGCCCACCAGGCATCGCGGTCGAGACGACCGTGCTTACCGGGCGAGCAATAAAGACCAATGCGGCTCGGACCATGCAGCATCTGGCGGTAGACACCGACATTGATGCGTCCCGTTTCGGGCGAGCGGGTGAAGGTGATGTCGCCGGTGCCGATGTAGCGGCCGCCATCGCCCGGCCAGAATTTCGGACTTGGATAGGCGGTAACATCGATATCGGACCCCTTCAGCACGATCTCATTGACGGGAGCAGCACCTTTCGGAATGAAAGTCGGTCCCAAGCGTCGTTTCATCAGATCGCGCGAAGCGAAAATCATTTCCAAGGTGCTGAGCTTGGGGTCGAGTCCAACCGCAATGGCGTAACGTTCTTTGCTGGCGCCGAGCATATTGGTCAGAACGCGCGCATCGCTCCGATTGCCAACAAGACTATTAAATATCAACGCCGGCGCGGCCGGCATCCGCGCCGCGATGAAGGTTATGGCGGCAAGTTCTTCGTCGGGATCGACCGACGCATCGATTTGCCTGATCTGGCCCTCCGCTTCGACCAGCTGCAACCAGCCGCGCAGGTCACTCCAGCCGACCGGCTTGATGCGTTCCGCGCTGGCGAGAGCGGCGTTCTGGCCAAAAGCGACTTCTTCCATGTCAAAGCTCACGGCTGGGGATCATCGTCCAGATGGACGGAACATCTGAGGACTATTAGGAAGACGGTGAGACGTGTCAACGCTATTGCTTTCGGGGCATAGTGCAAATCTCCATCTAATGTTGAGTGAATTCGACAAGACCAAAAGGCGTGAAATGGCGACCTGGCAGATCGGCAATGTTAGGGTGACGCGGGTTGGCGAACTACTGGGGTTCACCAGCCTTCCGCCGGAACAATTCCTGGTCGGATTTGATCGCGACGTGCTCGAAATGCATCGGCACTGGCTCATCCCAAACCACTACTCGCCCGAACACGACCGGTTGATCACCAGCGTGCATTCCTGGCTCATTCGCACCGACCGTCACACCATCCTGCTCGATTGTTGCGCTGGCAATCATAAAAATCGGCCTGGCGCGCCGCGCTTTCATCAGCTCGAAACGCCATATCTCGAACGCCTTCGTGAAGCCGGTGCGGCGCCGGAGGACATCGACATCGTACTCTGCACGCACCTGCACACCGATCATGTTGGTTGGAACACGATGCTGCGGGATGGCCGCTGGGTGCCGACTTTTCCGAATGCGAAATATTTATTTTCGCGCACCGAGAACGAATGGGGTGATCCCCGCCGCAATCCCGTAGCTGACGCGGATCTGCAACGCACATACTCTTATCGCGACAGTGTGCTTCCAGTGATCGAGGCTGGCCAAGTGGAGCTAATCGATGGACCCCATGCGATCGGGGATTCGATGCTGATCGAGCCGGCGCCGGGACATACACCTGGGCACGTGATGCTCAAACTAAAAGACAGAAGTGAGAATGCAGTTTTTTGCGGCGACGCCATTCATCATCCGCTGCAGGTTTACGCGCCACAGTGGAATTCGGGCTTTTGCGAGCTGACAGCGGAAGCGAGAGCGACCCGTCGCCGGTTGTTGGAGCATTGCGCTGGGCAGCGCGCTTTGCTGTTCCCAATTCATTTCGGTGCGCCGTATGTCGCTGCCATCGACAGCGTCGGAGACGGCTTTTCGCTACGTTTTGTCGAGAGCCTTGACTTGTAAAGCCGACCGCAGAGATCAATTGCGTTGCTGCTGCGTGTAGCCGTAGTGCCACGCAAGCACGCGATTTTCGATGGCGACGAATAGTCGGTTCAGTACATAGCCGACGACGGCTAGCGTCAGCACGCCGGCAAACATTTCACAAATCTGGAAGCCGCGTTGTGCGCTCAGAATGAAATAGCCGATACCGCTTGATGCAGCCACCATCTCGCTGATCACCATGACAATGAGCGCAACGGCAAGGCTCACGCGCATGCCCGTGAAAATGTACGGTGATGCGGCCGGCAGCACGATCTGCCAGATGAGCTTTCGGCCGGTAACGCCGAAAGTGCGTGCGGTCTGGAGCTGAATCGGGTCGACGCTCCGGACGCCGCTATAGGTATTGATCAAGACCGGAAACAGCGACGCGAATGCGATCATGAAAATTTTCATCTCGTCGTCAATGCCAAGAAAGAGGATTACGATCGGCAGGTAGGCCGGGCTCGGAATTGGTCGAAGTACCTCTGTGATCGGCTCGAGAAGATTATAGAAAAAGCGGAAATAGCCCATGAGCAGGCCGAGAAAAACGCCGAGTAGTGCGCCGATAAAGTAACCGGCAAACATCCGCCAAAGGCTGTCACCAAGCTCGCGGGGCAACTCGCCAGAGATCATCAGGCGCCACCACGCGGTGAGAATTTCGCTCATGCGGGGAAAGCTCAGCGACGGCATCGTTCCCGTTGCGGCTGCCGCTTCCCAAAGGAATAGCAGGACCACGATCAAAGCGACGCCAAGCCAGCGGGTATTCCACGGCGGCGTACGCCGGCGTGAGAGCTTTGCTTTGGCCGTTGGAAGCGCGGGTGTATCAGACACGGCGCTATCTGTCATGCGGCGTTCCCGGCGACGAGCCCTTCGTCGGCGAAAAGCTGTGCGAGCAGCCGGGCGCGGTAGTCGAGATATTGGGGCAACGCGCGAGTGGCGATCTGGTCGCGCGGATTCGGTAGATCGATCGCCAAATCGGCGGCGACCGTGCCGGGTGCGCGGGTGAGCGCTACAACGCGGGTCGAGAGATAAACGCCTTCATCTACATCGTGGGTGACGAAAATGACAGTGAGGCCGAGTTCGCGCCACAGACCACGCAACAGCTCCTGCAGTCCGGCGCGCGTCAACGCGTCCACCGCGCTGAATGGCTCATCCATCAACAGGACCGCCGGACGGCAAGCGAGCGCCCTGGCAATGGCCACCCGCTGCTGCATGCCGCCTGAGAGTTGCCAGGGATAGTGATGCTCAAAGCCGGTTAGCTTCACCAGCCGGATTATTTCCTGCGCCCGTGCGTCGATCTCGGCGCGGGAAAGTGTTTCGCGGTTTTCCAAGCCGAAAGTGACATTGCGTTCCACTGTTTTCCACGGAAACAGCGACCGCGTGTATTGTTGAAACACATAGAGCGCGCCGGGCGGAGGGCCAATTGACTTATGATCGTCGAAAAATACCGCGCCCGATGTGGTGTCGATCAGGCCGGCGATAATCTGCAAGAGCGTGGATTTGCCACATCCGGACGGACCGACAATGGACACGAAGCTGCCCTTCGCGATCGTCAGGTCAACGCCATTGAGCGCAACGGTGGTCTGTCCCGCTGCACCGAATATCTTGCGTACCCCACAGACGCGCAGAAACGGCGAAGGGGCGTCGGTCATCGACCACTCAAGGCAGCTTTAGGACCCGGCTGGTAATGTCGATCGGCTTCTGTAGCATCCCGTATTTCTGCATCAGCTCCATCGTGCGGTTCATTCCGGCGACGTTCACTGCAATTCCGAGTTCCGGCAGTAGTACCTTATCCTTGAAGGCCGGATTTAGCTTGGTGTAGGCGGCGTTGACCTCGCGCGCTGCAGCGTCGTTGGCTTTGACGAACTCGGCGCCTTTGATCACCGCTCGCGCGAACTTGACCGCGGTGTCGTGATTTTTCTCCACCCAGGAGGCCAGCGCCAGATATTGCGTAATGTCCGTTTTTGGCGCGGTTTCAACATAGGTCCAGCTGATAATCTCTGTCTTGCCTGTCGCCATCAACGCGGAGCGGAATGGTTCAACTTGGACGACGGCGTCGATTTGGCCGTTCAACAGGGGATCGTTCATCTGCGGGAACGGTACCTCGGTGAATCTGACCTTCCTGTGATCCACGCCGTGCAACTCCAGCGCCGCGACCGCATGCAACCAGGCGGTGCTGTTGATGACATTGACCGCAATGCGTTTGCCTTCGAGATCTTTGACCGATTTCACGTCGCCCTTGCGCACAATGAGCGCGGTCGTGGTATCGGGTGGCGCGCTGCGTACGACCGCCGCCGGGGCCAGCACAATGGCATCGAGACCCTGTCCGATCGCCTGCAAGGTCGCGACCGTGTTGCTGATGGCGATATCGATGCGGCCGGATTGCAGAACCGGCAAAGCCATGGCGCCACTTTGAAATTTCGTAATCTCGATTTCGAGGCCCTCGGCTTTGAAAAATCCCTCCTTATCGGCGACGACGGCCGCCAGAGATTCCGAGAACGGCAGTAACCCGACCCTCAGCTTGGTCTGCGCCGTCGCGCTAATCGGCATTGCGAATACGCTGGACAGGATGAACAACGCGCTTATCGCGCAGCCTACGGCACTCATGACGAACCTCTGTTTAACTACGAATTGAAAACTACTGGGCGCTTTAGGGATCGTCAACGTAACTATTCTTGCCGCTAACCGCCCTAGACTGTGTCCGCGTCAAAAGGACGTATGATAGGTTTGCGGTTGACGGGCGCGGAACTGAAAAATAACGTTCGAACTTCTTCGCTAGCTGAAGTAATTCGGGCTGCGATTGCCAAGGAGATAACATCGATGTTGAGCCACTGGAGCGCGGGTCGCCTTGTTTTACTGGCGTTCACACTAGCAGCGACGTCTGTGTCTCAGGCGAATGCCGAGGTGGCAATCGGAGTGCTTGTTCCATCCTCAGGGAAGGGCGCGTCATATGGGCAGCAGCAGCAGAACGCGATCAGGATGTTCACGGAGAAATATCCCGACGCCGGCGCTGCCGGAAAAATGAAACTCGTTATATATGACACCCGCGGCGACAATGCTGAAGCGATCAATCTAACCCGCAAGCTCATCGACTCGGACCAGGTTGACGCAATCGTCGGTCCGCAGTTCAGCGCAGAAGCCGAAGTCGCATTCCCGCTCGCGGTCCGCGGCGAGACTCCAATGATTACGCCGATGGCGGCAAAGGCGGGCATTGCTTCCGCAAACCGCCCGTGGGCGTTTCGCTTTGCGCTGACCACGCAAAATGTCTATCGACCGCTGCTTGATGCGTGGTTGAAGAAGCAAGCGAAGCCAATCAAGACCGTTGTCATTTTCATGGACTCCAAAGATGCGGTTTCGAGTTTCGACGGCAAGTCGATCTTTCCGGCTCTCTTGAAGGAGCGGGGCGTCGAGGTTCTCGATACGGTGTCGTTCCAGACCGGCGATATCGACTATTCGGCGCAGGTCACGCGGGCCAAGGCCCTTAATCCCGACGGTATCGTCGTGTCGGCGCTATACAACGAGGCAGCGCACGCTGTCAGTGAAATACGCAAGCAAGGCATGACCCAGCCGATCGTAGGCGGCGTCGGCATAGATGACCCGCGCTTCATGCAAATCGGTGGTTCGGCGACCGAGGGTGTTTACGCCGCGTTCGATTTTTTCACCGGGAATCCCAAACCGAGTGTGGCCGCTTGGGTGGCGGAATACGTCAAGCAATTTAACGCCAAACCGAGCAACGCCGCCGGCGAAATGTACGACACTCTTTATCTGATGCGCGAATGCATCAAGACAACGGGTGTGACCGGCAATAACGTCAAAAGCGACCGCGTAAAGCTGCGTGATTGCTGGGCCAATATGAAGAACCGGGAAGCGCCCCTGACCGGAGAAACAACGATCGACAAAGACGGCGACGGGACCCGCATTCCCACCGTGCTTGAGGTCCGTAACGGCAATTTCGTTCTGGCCCAATAAGCGGAGGGCCCCGCTATGTGCCAGGGTGCCGGGCTGTGCCTGGTTTTCCAATGGTTGGCGCCGGCAGCAATAAGGACCGCTAAGGATCAAAAGCGATGCTGAGGCATGAAGATAATATGGCGCTGACACAGGTCGGCCCGGGCACGCCCATGGGCCGCTTCATGCGTCGTTACTGGCTGCCCGCAGCAAAGCTGGAACAGATCGCTGACGCGGGCGGCGCTCCCGCGCGCGTGAAATTATTGGGCGAGTCGCTCGTGGCGTTCCGCGATCCGGCCGGCAAGCCTGGCCTGATTGGCGAGTTTTGTCCGCACCGGGGCGCTTCGCTGGCGTACGGCCGCAACGAGGAAGGCGGGCTGCGTTGCCTCTATCACGGCTGGAAGATGGGTTGCAGCGGGTACGTTCTTGAGTCACCGCCTGAACCGCCCGCTCGAACTTTCGCCGAGAAACTTGCGCATATCTCTTACCCGGTTCGCGAGGCAGGCGGCCTGCTCTGGACTTACATGGGGCCAAGCGAGATTGAGCCGCCGTTCCCGCGATTTCCATGGCTGGATCTTCCTGCGGATCATCTCCTGGTGGTCAAGATGCATCAGGCGACCAATTATTTGCAGGGCGTTGAAGGCGACCTCGATCCGGCGCATCCCAACTATCTGCATCGTGATTTTGCCGCCGATGAGGATGAAAGCTGGGCCGGCGCGGGTTGGCGATCCATCTCCGCCCTGATGGCGGACGGCTCGCCGGCCATCGAGTGTGAGGAGACCTCTTATCTGATGCGCATCGGGGCGATCCGCAAAAGCAAAGACGCCAGCGTGCAATTCGTTCGTTCATACGAATGGATCGCGCCGTTCTATTGCTACATTCCGACGGGTCCGCACGAGTCGCTGCTGTTCAAGGCATGGCACCCGATCGATGACTTCAACTGCTACACTTTTTATATCCATTTCGACCCGCGCCGGCCGCTCGATGTCGAGGCGATTTACGCGAACTGGGGCCACCGGACTTCGCCCCCTGACTATATGACCGGGCACAGTCTTGCGAACATGCACCTGCAAGATCGACAGCGTATGAAGCACGGAAATTTCTCCGGCATATTGGGAGCCTCAATCCAGGATCGCGCCATGCAGGAAGGTATGGGCCCGGTCGTCGACCGCAGCAAAGAGCACCTCGGCACCAGCGACAAGGCCGTCATCTTCTTTCGCCGGTTGCTGTTGCGGAAGCTTCAGGAGATGGATGAAGGCAAGCCGTTGCCGGCACACGACCCCTCGCTCGATTACAAGCAGCGCGCCTGCTCGTTCAACGTCCCCACCGACCGCCCGTGGCAGGAGGTTGTCAAGTGGCAGGAGGAGCACGAGCAGGAACATCCGCTTCTGGCTGCGGAGTAGGGCCGCCGCGCGGCAGCGCCTGCGAATTGCCGCCGGGACTGGAGCGCGGGAATGGAAGAATTGCTGCTGGACGGGTCGCTCGGCTCCATTCGCCAGGCGATCAACGCCAAATCGATTTCAGTAAGTGAAATTGCCAAGTGGTACCTGGCCCGCATCGAGTCGCTTGATCGGTCCGGTCCCCGCCTGAATGCCATCCGTACGATTGCGCCCGATGCGCTCGAAGTGGCGCGGCAGCTTGACGATGAAGTTGCGTCCGGTCGGATTCGCGGACCGTTGCACGGCATCCCGGTCCTTCTGAAGGACAACATTCTAACCGGCGACGGCATGACGGCGGCCGCTGGCGCTGCTGCGCTCGCCGGATTTAGACCCGTTAGCGATGCCACGTTGGTGCGCCGGCTTCGCCAGGCCGGTGCGCTGATCTTGGGTAAGACCAACCTCACCGAATTTGCCGATTATGTCTCCGACGTCATGCCGTCGGGCTTCAGTGGCGCCGGCGGCATGGTGAGGAACCCGCACGGCGTTGCCGACTACGGCCGCGGTCTTGGCTCCAGCGTCGGATCGGCGGCGGCGGTCGCCGCGTCGTTGGCGCCGGCAGCAATTGGCAGCGAAACGCAAAACTCGATTCAAACGCCTGCGAGCGTGTCGTCGGTTTTCGGATTCAAGCCGAGTGTCGGGATGGTGAGCCGGGCGGGGGTGGTTCCATTGGTTCCCAGCCAGGATTTGCCCGGCCCGCTTGGGCGCTCGGTGGAAGATTTGGCGCTGCTCATATCGATTATTGGCGGCGCAGATCCGCGTGACACCCTGAGCGGAACCGTCGCTTTGGACCGCCCTGATGGATTGCGCCAACGAGACTCCAAGAGCATTCGCCTAGGTGTACCGCGCCGATGCATTGCCGACCGCCCCGATCTGGAAAGTGTCATGCCGCAGTTCGAAGCCGCCCTCCGGGACCTCAGCCAACGTGGCGTTACCCTGTTTGATCCATGTGACCTACCGGCTGCCGAACAGCTTCAGGATGTGCGTTCATCGGTTTTCCGTACTGAGTTCAAAGTGGCGCTCAACGCCTTCCTCGAGCAAAACGGCAATCCCTGCGGAATTGGCTCGATTGACCAGCTCATTTTGTGGAATGAGCAACATCCAGAGAAGATACCTTACGGACAATCGCTGTTGATCGCGGCCGCCGAGACGGCCGGGTTGGATGACCCGCGCTACCGGGCCGATCGCAGGCGCGACATTGCACTGAGCCGTCAAGCCGGCATCGACGCGGCATTGGATTTTTCCGGCGCTGATGCATTGATTGCCCCGATGAGCGCGGCCGCCAAGTGCACGGGCAAGGCCGGCGCACCGGTGCTGGCCATTCCGGTTGGACTGGATTCCAAAGGCGCGCTCTTCGGCGTGACTTTATTCGCGTCGCCTGGCAGTGACACAGCTCTGCTTGAGATCGGTGCTTCCGTCGCGGCCGTCATCGGGCGGCGAGTGGCACCAAAGCTTTAAGATCGTCGGGGCCGGTGTTGTGTCACGCCCGTGACGCCACCTGCCGCAAATAAAAATCCGCAACTTCTCCCGCCGTCGTGATCCACAAATCGATGCGTTTGTGAGCGTCGGCGAGCACATCCTCAAGATAGCCGATACGATGCGGGTGGCCGATCAGCCATGGATGAAGGGCGAGAACGAGATGCCGGCCGCTAGCGGCACCGTCCGCGAGCAGTTGATCGAGCGCCTCGGCAACTGCCTGCCGCCAGCGGGCCAAGCTGATCCGCCGATGATAATGTGTAATCACATCATCGAGCTCAAGCGCCATTGGCATCGACACGATCGACCCTGATGGCGTGCTCATCAGATACGGCTGTTCATCGTTTGGCCAATCCAGGACATATTTCACGCCAAACTCGGCGAGCAGCGCGGGCGTCCGCTCAGATTCCCCGTATTCCGGGCCATGCCAGCCGTTTGGTTTTGCTCCACACGCCTTTTCAACTGCGTCGAGTGAAGAACGGATGTACTTTCGCTCCTGCGCTTCGGGCATCTTGTTGGAAATGACTCGTGTCAAGCTGTAGCCATGCGCGGCAATTTCCCAATTTCTGTTTCGAAACTGTTCGATCAGGTATGGGTACTTTGCAGCAATAACGGCATCGACAGCGGCGGTCGCGCGCATGCCGTGCTTATCGAGCGCGTCCATGACCCGAAAGATACCAACGCGGTTGCCATATTCGCGCTGCGAAAATGCGCGGACATCCGGGTAGGGCGCGCGGCCAAACCCGCCCGGGACGTTCGGCGGAATAAATGCATCATCCGGCGGCTGGAGTTCGTAATATTCGACGCAGACTACGATCGAAAGGGCGACGCGCTTGCCCCCCGGCCAGACCAGCGGGGGCCGCATTACGATCATCGAGTTTTCGTAATAGACGCGATCGTATTTGCTCATCGCGCCGCCCATCGCCAGGTCTTTATTTTATCGACGACGGCTTCATAGCAGTTTGCCATATAGTGTTCGGCAATTTCCGCCCCAGTAGCAAACCAGACGTCAGGGAACGATTTGACATATTGCAAGGCGAGGTCGACGTATTTGGCGCGCTGGGCTTGTCCGATGACCGCGGGGTGCACGGTGATGCACATGACCCGCCCACCTTCGGCATAGAGCCGGTCGAACTGCCGCTGCACGATTTCAAGATATGCATCAGCTTCGTAGGCAGTTGACAGAATCGGTACATCGTTGACCTCGACTGAATAAGGCATCGAGATCAGCTTTCCGGACTTCACGCGGATCGGGAATGGCTGATCATCGTGGAACAAATCCGCGTAGTAGAGAAACCCCGTTTCCGCCAACAGGTCGGGCGTGTTTTCGGTGGCGGCCTGAGGGCCGGGTCCGCCCATTCCTTTCATCTCGATGCCAGTGAGGTCGCGGGCGATGCGGAGCATTTCAAGGTAGTAGGCGCGCTCCTCGGCTTCGCTAAGTCCGCAGATAAAGCGCGTGTTGTACATGCCGTGGCCGAGAAGGTCCCACTTGCGCTCGACCAGCGCTTTGCAGATGTCGGGAAACTTCGCGAGCGCGGCCACGTTCAACACAGCGGTGCACGGAATATTGTGCTTGTCGAGAATGTCGAGCAGCCGCCAAAATCCGACCCGGCTACCGAATTCCTGCCGGCCATACATCATCACATCGGGCGTCATCCGTGCCCATGGATTGATCCATGGATCGGCTGGCGGCATGAGCTCATAATAAAGAACATTCGGGCAGACCATGACGGCAAGCCGCGCATTTCCGGGCCAAAACAACGGCGGCCGCTCGGTGATCGGCAGGTAGTCGATCCAGCTTTGATCGACCTCGCTCCGCGTTCGCAACGTCGCCGGAAATTGCGGCCGATAGCTATACTGAAGCATCGATAGTCTCTCCGTTGAGTTCGGCTACGACCAACCCATCTTCGCCACAAGTGAAAGCGTCGCCATATGGGATGCGACCGCGGCGTGGGGCTTTATCGCGTGATGATTTGCTGTGCTTAAGCCAGCTCGCGGTCGAAAGATATTTGCCTATCTTAAGTCATTTCGCCAGACAGGCCGCTTTCATCGATGCAAGGCAGCTGCGCTTGACAACAACGCGCAACGGCGAGATCATTTGTACACAAATGATGACGACAAGGGGGTCGATTGTTGGAGTGCGTGGTACGCACGTTGTCGATTTCGGATCGCTTGCGGGCATTGGTCCTGCGGCTGCAGGATGAAAAGCACGATGGCCGAGGCTGAGGACAAGATCCGCTGCGACGCCTGCCCGGTGCTCTGCTACATCCGCCCGGGCATGACCGGCGCCTGCGACCGTTACGCCAACAATAATGGCGAATTGATACGCGTCGATCCTCACGTGTTGCTCGAACGTACAGTGAGGGATGGCGGCGAAATCGTGCCGTTCATGAGCCAGGCGCGCGAATGGAGCGGCGATATCGTCAACGCACCCACGCCCATCGTCACCGCGATCGGTGCCGGCACTACCTATCCCGATTACAAGCCGGCGCCGTTCATCGTCTCATCCAAGGTCGATGGCGTAGACATGGTGACTGTCGTCACCGAGGGCATCTACTCCTACTGTGGCGTCAAACTGAAGATCGATACCGATCGTCATCTTGGCGCCGAATGCGCGACCGTACGCGTCAAGGGCGAGCCGGTCGGCCACGTCACGACCGGCGAATACGGCTCGCAGATGCTTTCGTTGGGCGGGGTCAATCACCTCACTCATGGCGGAAAGAAGGAAGGGCGCGTCACTTGCGAGACACTGCTCGACCTGTGCAATCGAAAAGCCGTTGAACTGACCGTTGATGGCGGCGCCAGTGTGGTTGTCGAAGCAGGTAAGCCGCCGGTCGTTAACGGTCAGACCGAGGAGCGCATGCGCGTCGGTTGCGGCTCGGCGGCGATCGGCATGTTCGCCAAACAGTGGTACGGCAAAGTCGACGAGGTTGTCGTGGTCGACGATCACATTACCGGCGTGCTGTCCGAGCATCAGGCGGGCAAAATGCTCGGCGCGCGCGACACCGGTATCAAAATGAAGGGCCGACGTTCGACGCCCGGCCGCTATTTCCATGTTGCCGAACCCGGAGCCGGTTGGGGTGGCGCCAATATTTCCGACCCACTCGACATTGTCGCCGGTTTCGATCCCAAAGTTGCTTGGCCCGGACTGACGATGCTGATGGTTTCGACGACGGGCGAGCAGCACGCCTTCTATCGCCTCGATAAGTCTTTAAAGCCGGTCGAAGCGTCGCTTCCCGAGAATCTGCGGGTATCTGTCGAGCGCGTTCGCGAGAATTGCGAGCCCGCGCTGTGCTCGGTTCTTTTCATGGGCGGGGCCGGCGGCTCGCTACGCGCCGGCGTCACAGAAAACCCGGTGCGACTGACCCGCTCGGTTCGCCAGGCGTTGACTACGGTGACCGCGGGCGGCGCGCCGGTGGTCGTTTGGCCCGGCGGCGGCATCACATTCATGGTCGATGTCATGCTCTTGCCGGACAATGCTTTCGGCTACGTGCCGACGCCGGCGATCGTGGCGCCGATCGAGTTCACCATGCGGCTCGACGACTATGCGGCGCTTGGCGGGCATGTCGATCACGTCCGTCCTGTCGCCGACATTCTGGCTCAACGCGCAAAGACGGTAGCTGCCGTTGCCACGACTTCGGCTTGGGTGCGGAGTGAACCATGAGAGCGCCGGCGCAGCAAAATCGTTTGCGTGATGGCCGCCTCCATCTTCACGATGGTCCGATCGATCTGATCATCGAGGCGTTCGGCGAACCGCTGGCAGTCGAGCGGGCCTACGCCGCCGCTTGGAGCCGATTCACAAACATCCTTGATGAACTCTGCAGCGAACTCCCCCTGCTCCGCGCCCGCGCTACCGCAACCAGCGCTCGTCCCACTGGCGTTATCGCTAGGCGCATGTGGGATGCCGTCGCACCCCTAAGTGCCGCGCGCTTTATCACCCCGATGGCCGCGGTTGCCGGTGCGGTTGCCGAGGAAGTTTTGGCCGTAATGACAGCTGCCGCGCGGCCGCGTCGCGCCTACGTGAACAATGGCGGCGATATCGCCTTGCATCTTGTCGGAGGCGAAAGCTTTGCCGTCGGTATGGTCGACCGGTCCGACACCCCTAGTCTGATTGGCAGAGTGAAGGTTACGGGACATGACTCAGTCCGCGGCGTTGCTACTTCAGGGTGGCGTGGCCGCAGTTTTTCGCTTGGAATAGCCGACGCTGTCACAGTTCTCGGTCGTACGGCGGCAGCGGCCGATGCGGCCGCTACGCTCATAGCCAATGCCGTCGATCTGCCTGGTCACCCGGCGATTCGGCGCGCGCCGGCGAGTAGGCGCGATCCACAAAGCGATCTCGGTGATCGTCCGGTGACTATCGATGTCGGTATGCTGACAAAATGCGACATTGACCAGGCGCTGATGGCTGGGGTCCAAGAAGCCGAACGTCTCCGCTGCGCCGGCGCACTGGAAACCGCAGCGTTGCAACTTGGTGGCCGAACTCTGGTTTGCGGTCTGGGCGTTGATCGGAATTTCGACGATATTCAAATGGGACCCACTGGCGCGGTTGGCAAAAATGCGATGCAAGTTGGAAGGCGTCCTGTTCACCACGACCTCGCGGTGGCGGGCGTAGGGTGACGGGAAAGTCTCAGATGAAAGCCAAGATCCGAAAGTTGGTCACCGTGGTTGAGGAAACCCAATCTGAGATGGGACAGAAGGTCGACCCGCCGACACGCCGTGCCGCTGCCGTGGCGGTGATCGAAAATCCGTTTGCGAGCCGATACGTCGAGGATTTGACCGAGCTGATGGATATCGGTGAAGAGCTGGGCGATCTGCTGGCAAAGCGCGCGGTGTCGGCGCTCGGGATCGAGGGATCACGCGTGGAAAGCTATGGCAAGGCTGCAGCCGTCGGCGAAAACGGCGAACTCGAACACGCCGCGGCTGTTCTGCATCCGAAGCTCGGCGCGCCGGTTCGCAAAGTACTCGGCATGGGCGCAGCTCTGATCCCTTCGTCGAAAAAACGCGGCGGCCCCGGGGTCGCCCTCGACGTGCCGCTCGGCTACAAGGACGCGGCTTTTGTGCGCAGCCATTTCGACGGCATGGAAGTGCGCGTTGCTGATGCCCCGCGCGCTAACGAAATCATGGTTGCGGTCGCGGTGACGGATTCCGGCAGGCCGCTGCCGCGCGTGGGCGGCCTGAAGAAAGACGAGATCAAGGGCGTTGACGGGCTTCGATAGCGGCAAGGAGCTGCGAGAGACCGCCGACTTCGAGCAGGAGCAAAGATCATGAAGGTTGTATCGGCACTATTCGCGAGCCTTACGGTGTTCGCGGGACTTGTCAGCGGCGCCGGCCATGCGTCCGCGGAAGAAACGATCAAGATCGGCGAGATCAATTCCTACTCGGCTCTGCCTGCGTTCACCGAGCCCTACCGCAAGGGCTGGCAGCTCGCTTTGGAAGAGATCAATGCGGCCGGCGGCGTTGACGGCAAAAAGCTTGAGGTCATTTCAAAAGACGACAGGGGCAAACCGGCCGATGCGGTGACGGCCGCGAACGAGCTCGTGTCAAAGGACGGCGTGGTGATGCTCGCCGGAACTTTTTTCTCGAACATCGGGCTTGCCGTTTCCGATTTCGCCAAGCAGAAAAAGATCCTCTTCCTTGCCGCCGAACCTTTGACCGATGCGATAACGTGGTCGAAAGGCAATCGCTACACATTCCGCCTGCGCCCGGCCAACTACGAGCAGGCAGCTATGCTCGCGGAAGAAGCCGCCAAGTTGCCAGCCAAAAAATGGGCGACGATCGCGCCGAATTATGAATATGGGCAGTCGGCGGTCGCGATTTTCAAAAAGCTGCTCTCGGCAAAACGGCCAGACATCCAATGGGTCGGCGAGCAGTGGCCACCGCAGGGCAAGATCGACGCCGGCGCGGTGGTCGAGGCAATCGCCAGAACCGAGCCGGAAGCGATCCTCAACGTCACGTTCGGAGCCGATCTGGTCAAACTGGTTCGCGAAGGCAATACCCGCGGCCTTTTCAAAGGCCGTTCGGTGGTGAGCTTCCTGACCGGCGAGCCCGAGTATCTTGACCCGCTCAAAGACGAAGCGCCGCAAGGATGGATAGTCACCGGGTACCCCTGGAACGCCGTCGCTATTCCGGAGCACGCCGCGTTTCTCAAAGCTTATCAAGCAAAATACAACGACTATCCGCGGCTCGGTTCGGTGGTCGGCTATTCGACCCTCAAGGCGGCGGCAGCTATCCTGGCGAAAACAAAGTCAACCGATTCTGAGAAGTTGGTCGATGCCGCCGAAGGGATTACGGTCGAAACACCCTTTGGCAAAGTGACATTCCGCAAGGCCGATCATCAGTCGACCCTGGGCGCCTTCGTCGGCAAAACGGCGTTGAAGGACGGCAAGGGCGTGATGGTTGATGTCAGTTATCGCGATGGCGCGAAATATCTTCCGCCGGAAAGCGAGGTTAAGTCGCTGCGCCCACAGGATTGACCGGCCGGAAAACGGCTGAGCCTTTCAGCTCGTCGCCAGGATCGAGCCGGTGACTTTTCTCTTCAACCAATTTGTCACCGGCTTGGCGAGCGCCTCTTCGCTGTTTCTTGCAGCTTGCGGTCTGTCGATCATCTTTGGCGTAACGCGCATCGTCAATTTTTCCCACGGCGCCTTTTACATGCTTGGCGCGTACGTGGGTTTCTCACTGACTGAACGCTTCTCCAGCGATTTGGGGTTCTGGGGCGGCATCGTCCTGGCGTCCCTGATCGTGGCAGCTCTCGGTGCGCTCGTCGAAGTGACGTTGCTGCGCCGGATTTATGCAGCGCACGAACTGCTGCAGCTGCTCTTGACATTCGGCGTCACGCTCGTCGTCGAAGATCTTGTGGTTCTGATTTGGGGCTCGAGTGATTTGCTGGGGCGACGGGCGCCCGGGTTGAAAGGCGCAGTCAACCTCTTTGGTCAGCTCTTTCCGACCTATGATTTGCTGCTGATAGCGCTTGGGCCTCTGACCCTTATCATAGTGTTGCTCGTACTGCGGCGCACGCGTTGGGGCGTGCTGGTGCGCGCCGCAACGCAGGACCGCGAAATGGTCGCCGCCCTCGGCGTCAACCAGCGCTGGCTGTTCACCAGCGTGTTCGCGCTGGGGCTATTTCTTGCCGCGTTTGGCGGAGCGCTCGAATTGCCACGTGAGGCGGTCAGCCACACCATGGATTTGCAGATCATTACCGAAGTGCTGGTGGTGGTGGTGATCGGGGGGCTTGGCAATGTCCTCGGCACCTTCCTCGCCGCGATTATGGTCTCGGAGCTGAACGCCTTCGGCATTTTGGTATTTCCGAAAATCTCCCTCGTTCTTGTATTCCTCGTCATGGCGCTGGTGCTGGTGGTGCGACCTTGGGGCTTGCTTGGCCGCCCCGAGGCGGCGACCCGCGCGGCAAGCGGTCTGCAGATCATGCACTGGCGTCCACTTCGATGGCGTGACCGGCTGCTCGTTGTAATCGGAATTGCGGCCGCCGCGCTCCTGCCCCTTGTGGCCGGAAACTATCTGCTTGGGGTGGCGACCGAAGTTCTGATTTTCATGCTGTTCGCAGCGAGCCTGCATCTGCTGGTCGGTGCCGGAGGATTGGTCTCGTTCGGCCATGCCGCCTATTTTGGCCTAGGCGCTTACGGCGCGGCGCTGGCGTTGAAGCAATTCAACCTGCCAATGGCGGCCGCGCTTGTGACCGGACCGCTGCTCGGAGCCTTCGGAGCCCTTATCTTTGGCTGGTTCTGCGTGCGGCTGTCGGGCGTCTATTTCGCGATGCTCACGCTCGCTTTTGCCCAAATCGCCTGGTCCGTTGCTTTTCAATGGACTGAACTAACCGGCGGCGACAATGGCCTGATTGGAGTTTGGCCAAGCGCCTGGGCAGCGACGGCCTCGCATTTTTATTGGCTGACGATCGCGCTCGTCGTCGCCGGAATAGCTTTACTGCGGGTGATTTTATTTTCGCCGTTCGGTTATGCTTTGCGAGCGCTTCGTGACAGTGAACTGCGTGCGGAGGCAATCGGCCTGTCTCGCCATCAGATTCAGTGGATTGCCTTCACGGTCGCTGGCGTCTTCGCTGCCCTTGCCGGCGCGCTTTACGCGTTTCTCAAAGGCAGCGTATTTCCCGATAATCTTGCCATTCCCCTGTCGATCGACGGGCTGGCGATGATTTTACTCGGCGGAGTCGGCACAGTTTCGGGCGCGATCGTCGGCGCCGCGATCTATAAATCGCTTTCCATCTGGGTGATCAGCCAGACGGATTATTCGAAGCTCGTGCTTGGGCTGTTGATCATCGTTCTGGTTTCGCTGTTTCCGCAAGGCGTGCTTGGAGCGTTTGCGGTCTGGCAAAATCGAAACGTCGCTGGCGAGCGGTCATGAGCGTCCTCGCGGTGGAAAACCTGGAGAAGTCCTACTCCGGTTTCCAGGCGGTGAAGGATGTAAGTTTTTCTTTGCGGGCCGGCGAGATGTTGGCGCTTATCGGTCCTAACGGCGCAGGCAAGAGCACGTGCTTCAATATGATCAACGGCCAACTCGCGCCGAGCGCCGGACGCGTCCGTATTTTCGGCCGCGACGTGACCGGCGCGGCGGCGCGCGACATCTGGCGGTTGGGTGTCGGGCGTACGTTCCAGATCGCGGCGACCTTCGGCTCAATGACAGTCGCCGAGAATGTTCAGACCGCGCTGCTGTCCCACCGGGGCTACTGGACCGCACTTCGGTGGGCCGCGCGTTACTATTCGCGAGAGGCCGGTGATCTTCTCACGTTGGTCGGCATGGCGGATCAATCGGACCGCAGTTGCGGCGAACTCGCTTATGGCGATGTTAAACGCCTGGAGCTCGCCGTCGCGCTTGCCAACCATCCGAAGCTCCTGTTGATGGACGAGCCCGCCGCCGGGATGGCGCCCAGAGAGCGCGGCGCTCTCATGTCACTTGTCGCGCGGATCGCTCGCGAGCGTGCCATCGGCGTGCTGTTCACCGAACACGACATGGACGCGGTCTTCGGCCACGCCGATCGGATCCTCGTGCTTAATCGGGGCGTTCTCATTGCCGAAGGTCCGCCTGCGGCGGTGCGCGCCAACACGGAGGTGCAGGCTGTCTATCTCGGCGCCGGTTCACTTTTTGGAGCTGCGCATTGAACGCTTCGCAACCCAAGCTCGCCGTCAACGGCCTCAATGCCGCCTATGGGCGAGCACATATTCTTTACGACGTCGCGCTGGACGTTCGCGCCGGCGAGGCCGTGGCGCTGGTCGGACGCAACGGCGCCGGCAAATCGACCACCTTGCGGTCTATTCTCGGCCTGGTCGCCAATTGCGAAGGTGAGATTGTTTTCGACGGCACGCCCGTATCACATCTTCCCGCACACGAGCGCGTGCGGCGCGGGCTCGGTTATGTGCCAGAGGACCGCCGCATCTTTTCCGACCTGACCGTCGACGACAACCTGGAGGTTGGCCGCCAAAGCCGGCGGCAAGACGCGCCTCAATGGACGCGAGAGCGATTGTTCGAGATCTTTCCTAATTTGAGCGAGTTGCGCAACCGGCTTGGCGGCCGCATGTCAGGCGGCGAGCAACAAATGCTGGCCATCGCGCGAACCCTGATGGGTAACCCGTCCCTCGTATTGCTTGATGAGCCCTCCGAAGGCTTGGCGCCGAAAATCGTCGAGCAGATGGTCGATGCCATCGTGGTGATGAAACGAGAAGGCTTGAGCCTTTTGCTCAGTGAGCAGAATATTCGTTTCGCGCGGCTCGTGGCCGATCGTGTGTGCGTCATAGAGAAGGGATGCATTCGCTTCTTTGGCACGAATGCTGAATTCGATGCGCGGCCGGATATTCGTGATGCCTATTTGGCGCTCTGAAGGCCGCCTCCAGGATCGATGTATAAAGCCAGGCTAGCCGGGAACTACAAATGAAAACGATGGAGGCGCCCGCGGAAAGCCCGCGTGCTGAGGAGTACGTCCTCGACGAGCAGATTGGATTCGTCCTGCGCTTGGCGCAGCAGCGCCACACAACCATTTTCGCCTCGCTGATGATTGAGGGCCTGACACCGACGCAATGGGCGGCGCTCGCCAAGTTGAAGGAGATCGGTCCGTCGTCGCAGAACCTGCTTGGGCGATTGACGGCGATGGATGGCGCGACGATCAAGGGCGTGATCGATCGTCTTACCAGGCGCGGCTTCACGAGTACCAGACCCGATCCCGCCGACGGCCGCCGCCTCCTTGTCGCGCTGACCGGAAGAGGTGAGGCTCTGTATGAGCGAGCCAAGTCGATCGCCAAGCATATCAGTGAGCAGACGCTGGCGCCGTTAAACGCGAGCGAACGCGCCGAGCTTTTAACGCTACTGGCAAAACTGATCTAAACGGCAAGCCTCGCTACGGCAGCCGTTATCCGGCGACGATAGTGGGGACCTTGGTAGCCGGCGGCGTATTGCGGCTGCGATGAGAGCGCACGACACCGTCGATGACCGTCATGCCGACGCCGGGCAGATCGCCGAGTTGAACGCTGTCGAGCAAGTTGTTGCCGGCCGAATGTTGAGCGCGGTCGAGAAAGACGAAATCGGCGGCACGGCCCTCTTCGATCAAGCCGCAGTCGAGAGCACGGAGCCTCGCCGTATTGCCGGTCGCGAAGCAAAACGCCGTTTCGGCTGAAATTTCACCAAGCGAAGCCAGCATCGAAATCATCCGCAGGATTCCCAGCGGCTGGACACCGGACCCGGCCGGGGCGTCGGTGCCGAGGATCACGCGGTCAAGTTGTCTCAATTCTTTGGCTGTTCGCAACGCTACCAGCGCGGCACGTTCATTGCCGTTGTGCACCAGTTCCAGGGCACGTCCGCACTGCTCGCAAAGGCATTGAATCTGGTCGTCTGGCAAGGCGGTATGGCCTCCGTTGATATGGCCGATCACGTCGGTATCAGCCTCCAGCACGACATCCTTGTCGATGAGGCCGGAACCGGGAATCGAAGGGCCGCCGGTATGGATCGTGCTGTTGATCCCATACTTGCGCGCCCAGCCGACCATCTTGCGCGCGGTCGGGCCGTCCTTCACGCCGCCAAGTCCGACCTCACCAAGATAGCGGATGCCGGCGGCGGCAAGTTCCGCAAAGTCTTTTTCCTCCATACCTGGCTCAATCACGGGTGCGCCGGCATGGACCTTCACGCCGCTGACCCGGAAGCTTGAAAAGCAGCGCTGCGCCGTGATCGCCATTGCCTTAAGGCCGACGACGTCGCGCGGGCGGCCGGGCGTGTGAACCTCGCCGGCCGAGATCATCGTCGTGATGCCGCCATGCAGGCAGGAATCGATCCAGCCAAGCTGGTTTTGGCGCGGCGTCCAGTCGCCGGCAACAGGATGGACGTGACTATCGATCAACCCGGGCGCGAGGGCCACGCCATTCGCGTCAATCGTCGTGGTGGCGGTGGAACAGTCGATGTCACTGGCGCGGCCGATTGCGGCGATGCGGCCGTCGACCGCAACAACACAGTCGGCGTCCAGAATAGGCCGCGCCAGATCGCCGCTCAGCATCAAGCCGATGTTCCTGATGACGAGTTTGCTGGGACCGGCGGCGGCCGCTTCCTCCTGCGCCATGTCTTGATCTCCGCGTAGCTAAGGCAACCCTTGAACACTTCCGCCAACAATAGCCCAAGATTCGGTTAGCGAAAGATCAGTCGACCCCGTTGTGCGGGATCGAGCAAGGCGCCATTGAAGCCGTCGGCGGAAAAGCGGATCAGGCGATGTGGCTCGATTCAATCTTTTTGACGCCAGCCGCCGTCATGTCTTTCCAGGCCGCAGCTATCGATCCGTTGATATCGATGCCGCGGCAGGCACCATGTGCCACTCCCTCGGATTGAATACCGGATAAATGGTTGAAGCGCACATGCTGGCTCTTCCGCAATAGCTGCTCAGCGTGTGTGCCGAGGCGCAACTCCACCTGCTGGGAAAGGCTTCGTCGGTGAGCTGCGAAGGTAGTTTCACGACCGAATGGCGACACCAGCCGACGACGATCACGCGGTGGTGGAAGAAAACCCGGCTTTAGCGTTGCGGCGCCAATAGTTTAGTATTTAGGTTAGTAAACCTGACCTAAGTTTATTGAGATCCGTTTACAGCGGACACTGCCAACCAGCGCGATGAGGCGGACACTGCCGAGCCTCGACCGACGGCATCCATAGTTTTGTCGGCTGATCCAATAAAAACGGGAAAAATAAGCTGTTGCAAAGCGATAGGCTGCATCGTGAGCGCAAAAGCGCGCCCACGGCGGGCGCTCAAAACGCGTCGCTTGACCGCGCGTCTAAAATTAGTATCGTGTTTAGTAATAAGCAAACTGAACATCGCGCCTGGAGGCAACGACAAGGAGACGCTCGGCAGCCAAGTGCTCGGCCGCGGCCCATCCTTGAACCACAGCCTTTAGCCCGCTCGGGGCTTCGATGCTTGAAACGTCTCCGGCCGAGGGCGCTCCGGAAACGATCGTTCAAGAGAGGAAAGCACATGCGAAAATCCGGAATTGCGAGATGGCCGAGATGGGTTGGCGGAGCGCTTGCCCTCTTCGCCAGCGCGGCGTTGACCGGCATGGCAAGCCAGCCGGCCGCGGCTCAGGGCAAACAATTGACTCTATGCTGGGCCGCGTGGGACCCCGCGAATGCACTCGTGGAACTGGGCAAGGACTTCACCAAGGAGTCCGGCATCGAGATGAAATACGAATTCGTCCCGTGGACGAGCTATGCCGACAGGTTCCTCAACGAACTTAATTCGCATGGCAAACTGTGCGACCTGATCATTGGCGATAGTCAATGGATCGGCGGCGCCGCGGAGAACCATTGGTACGTCAAGCTCAATGACTTCTTTGCCAAAGAGCACATCACCATGGCCGACTTCGTACCGGCGACCGTGCTTGGCTATTCGGAGTGGCCCAAGAACACACCGAACTATTGGGCGCTGCCGGCAATGGCCGATGCGGTCGGCTGGACTTATCGCAAAGACTGGTTCGCGCGACCGGAGATTCAAGCCGAGTTCAAGAAGAAGTATGGCCGCGATCTCGCTCCGCCAAAGACCTATGAGGAGCTCAAGCAGATTGCCGAGTTCTTCCAGGGCCGTGAAATTGACGGCAAGAAAGTATACGGCGCCTACATCTTTACCGAGCGCGGCTCGGAAGGCATCACCATGGGCGTGACCAACGTCCTTTACAATTACGGCTTCGATTACGAAAACCCGAAGAAACCCTATCAGATGCAGGGTTTTGTCAATTCGCCCGATGCCGTCAAAGGCCTCGAGTTCTACAAGGCGCTCTACAAGTGCTGCACCGCTCCGGGCATGACCAACGCCTACATGCAAGAAGGCCTTGATGCGTTCAAATCGGGCCAGGTGGCAATGCAGATGAACTGGTTCGCCTTCTTCCCCGGCCTTTACAAGGATCCCAATGTCGGCGGCGACAAGATCGGCTTCTTTGTCAATCCGGCCGGCCCGAAGGGTCACTTCACGCAGCTCGGCGGGCAGGGCATCTCGGTGGTGGCGACCTCCGAGCATCAGGGTGATGCTCTCAAATATATCAAGTGGTTCGCTCAGCCGAAGGTCCAGCAGAAATGGTGGGAGATCGGCGGATATTCGGCTTTGAAGGCCGTCGTCGACGCGCCCGGCTTCTCCAAGAGTGCGCCGTTTGCTCCGCAATTCCTGGAATCGATGGCGATTGTGAAGGACTTCTGGGCCGAGCCGTCTTACGCGCAGCTTCTCCTCGATATGCAGAAGCGGGTGCACGACTACGTCGTTGCCGACAAGGGCACGGCTCAGCAGGCGCTCGATGCAATGGTCAAGGACTGGACCAAGGTCTTCAAGGAGCAGGGCAAGACGGTCGCGTCTGAGTAGTAGGCCGAGCTTTGCTCGATCGACGATCCGCAAATGGTCTCCCCGGTGCTATCGTCCGGGGAGACCAGCCAGCGCGACAACCCACAATGACTGCAATTATCAACCCCGACGCCCCCGTCGATCGCATCGGCGCGCAGACGACGTTTCATGTCACCAAGCGCGTGCGCGGCCTGTCGGATCGCAGCATCGCGTGGTTGTTCGTCACACCGACAATCGCGCTTCTGCTCGCGATCAATATTTTTCCGTTGATCTGGATGATCCGGCTGTCGTTTACCAGCCTCAACTTGAGCATGTCGTACCTGCCGCTGCGGTTTGTCGGTATCGACAATTATTCCGACATTCTCACCGACGAGGATATGTGGATTCGCCTGCAAACGACGGCACAGTTTGTTATTTCGACAGTGGTGTTGCAGGTCGTCATCGGTTTCGGCCTGGCGCTCCTTATCAATCGCCAGTTCCGATCGCACAGTTTCTGGACGACCATCATTCTATTGCCGATGATGCTGTCGCCCGCCGTGGTCGGCAATTTCTGGACGCTGCTGCTCCAACCCCAGATCGGTCCGTTCAATTATGTGATCAGTCTGTTTACCGGCATTCCGCCAAGCTCATTTTCCATGACCGGAGAAGTCGCGCTGGCGCCATGGACGATCGTTATGGTCGATACCTGGATGTGGGCGCCTTACGTGATGCTGATCTGTCTCGCCGGCCTTCGCTCGATTCCAGACTACATCTATGAAGCCGCGGAGGTCGATCGCGCCTCAGCCTGGCGTCAGTTCTGGTCGATCACGCTGCCGATGGCCATGCCGTTCTTGATGCTGGCGGTGCTGTTTCGCGCCATCGAGAACTTCAAGATGTTCGACATGGTCAATTTGCTCACTTCGGGAGGACCAGGCTCGACGACTGAGCTGGTCTCCATCACCTTGAAGCGGGCCGCTTTCGAGAAGTGGCGTACGGGTTACTCCTCCGCGCTCGCTATCATCCTGTTCGTGACGGTCTTCGGCGCCGCGAACATTTACGTCAAAGCGCTCAACCGGGTGAAGCAGCGATGATGGCCGCCGCCAAATCCACCGCCCATTCCATCGTCGAGGCCTCGCCGCGGGTTAAGACGTTTGCCGGCGCCGTCGTCATTATCTACGCGGTCGTTGCCATTTTGCCACTGCTGTGGATCGCGGCGACCGCTTTCAAATCGCAAAGCGACGCGATCGCCTATCCGCCCAAGGTGATCTTCCAGCCGACGCTGGAGGGCTACGTCAATCTGTTCACTGTTCGCACGCGGCAGACGCCGGATTTCATCGCCAGCCTGCCGCCGGCCACGACCTGGTACGACAAGCTGGTGCGCAAGCACGACATGGTGATCGCCGGACCGTCGAAGGTGGTGCCGCGTTTTATCAATTCACTGGTGATCGGCTTTGGCTCGACGTTTCTGGCGGTGCTTCTCGGCACACTCGCGGCTTATGCCTTTTCCCGTTTTCGTATTCCGCTAGCCGATGATTTGCTTTTCTTCATTCTCTCAACGCGAATGATGCCGCCGGTGGCGGTCGCCATTCCGATCTATCTCATGTACCGGCAGCTCAACCTCACCGACACTTGGACCGGCATGATTCTGCTCTACACGGCGGTCAATGTTTCGCTCGCCGTGTGGCTGCTAAAGGGGTTCATCGACGAGATTCCGCGTGAGTACGAAGAAGCTGCATTGGTCGATGGCTACACGCGGCTGCAGGCGCTGCGCAAAGTTGTGCTGCCGCAAGCGGTGACCGGCATTGCCGCGACCGCGATCTTCTGTCTGATTTTTGCGTGGAACGAGTATGCCTTTGCCGTCCTGCTGACCAGCGGGGATGCGCAAACCATGCCCCCGTTCATACCCTTCATCATCGGCGAGGGCGGCCAGGATTGGCCGGCGGTTGCGGCGGCGACCACGCTATTCGTCATCCCGATCGTCCTGTTCACGATCCTGCTGCGACGGCATCTGTTGCGCGGTATCACCTTCGGAGCGGTGCGCAAATGATCGCCAACGCAACGATCGGTGCGGGCGGACTTGCTCGCTGGTTTCGCCGCGGACCGTGGGAAAACGGCGCCATGACGCTGATTGCGGCGGGCATGTTTATGCTGGTGCAGCCTTGGTCGATCGATCTCTACGGCTATTCGTTCGTGACCATCCTCGTCGGCACGCTCGGATATGTCGCCGTGAGCCACTTTCCGGAATAGGGGGCGGGGCGAATGGCACAAATCCGTGTGGAAAGTCTGCGCAAGTCGTTCGATCAATTCACGGCCGTGCAGGATTCCAATTTCACGATCGAAAACGGCGCGTTCTTTGCACTGCTCGGACCTTCCGGTTGCGGCAAGACGACGACGCTTCGCATGATCGCGGGTCTCGAACTCCCGACCGATGGGCGCATATTACTCGACGGCGAGGACGTCACTTTCCGACGCGCTGCGGAGCGCGACGTCGCCTTCGTGTTTCAGCTTTTTGCGCTC
Organism: uncultured Alphaproteobacteria bacterium; assembly: GCA_963844545.1. Lineage (GTDB taxonomy): Bacteria > Pseudomonadota > Alphaproteobacteria > Rhizobiales > Xanthobacteraceae > BOG-931. The sequence continues at coordinate 196,722 of CAWJOX010000015.1, forward strand.
TACCCGCACATGAACGTAGAGCAGAACATCGGCTTTCCGCTCAAATGCCAGGGTATGCCGCGTCGCGAAGCCCGTGAGCGGATCATGGAGACCGCCCGGCTGTTGCGTATCGAGCACTTGTTATCGAGCAAGACTTCAAAATTGTCCGGTGGCGATCGGCAGCGTGTTGCGCTTGGGCGCGCCATGGTACGGCGTCCGAAAGCGTTCCTGATGGACGAGCCATTGGGCGCGCTGGACGCTGAATTCCGCCAGCTGATGTGTGGTGAATTGCGCGATCTGCACGAGCGCATATCGGCCACCACGGTTTACGTTACACACGATCAGCATGAAGCCATGTCAATGGCCGATCGGATCGCTGTCATGAACGCCGGCAGGATCGAGCAGATCGGGTCGCCGCAGGAGATTTACGATCGGCCCGCGAGCATGTTCGTAGCCGATTTCATCGGTTCGCCGCCGATGAACTTCCTGCACTTTGATGCCGGGCTGCAATCCGGCGACCGCAGCATCAAGTTTCGCGACGCGATTATTGCCGTGCCCGAAATACGCGAAGATCGGCCCGTTGGGCCACTGGTGTTGGGTGCCCGTCCCGAGCACATCCGGTTCTCGGATGCCGCGCCCGTGCGCGGGCGCGTATTCGGGGCCGAGTATTTGGGGACCACGCAGATCGTCACCGTCGAGACCGAACAGGGGCGGATCAAAGCGCGACTGCCTTCCAGCACGTTCGTGCAAGTCGGTGAGACGGTGGGCGTTACATTCCGGTCTGATTGTTTGGCCGTGTTTGACGCGAAATCCGGTTCGGCGATCCGGACGGAAAGCCATGGGAGTGTTCGCCATGGCTAATGTCGTTTTGCGGCACGTCAGCAAGCGCTTCGGTCAAAATGAGGCGGTCCGCGATCTGTCGCTGGCTATCAATCATGGTGAGTTTGTCGTTTTGCTGGGACCGAGCGGCGCAGGCAAAACAACGACACTGCGTCTCATCACTGGTCTGGAGCGTCCCGACGCCGGTTCGATCTCGATTAACGGGCGCGACGTGACGAGCGATCCGCCGGGAACGCGGGACATTGCTTTCGTGTTTCAACAATATTCGCTTTATCCGCACCTGACCGTTTATGACAATCTCGCCTTTCCGCTGCGCTCGCCAGCGCGTCGCCTTCCCGAAGCGGCGATCCGAAAGCGCGTCGAGCAAACGGCGGAGCTGTTGCACATCACCGGCAAGCTCGGCAATCGGGCGACACGTCTGTCCGGCGGCGAAATGCAGCGAGTGGCTATCGGGCGGGCTTTGGTTCGCGATCCGGCCATCTACCTCATGGATGAGCCGCTGTCTTCGCTCGACGCCAAATTGCGGGCCGAACTGCGTCTCGAATTAAAGCGTATCCAGGTCGAGCTGGGTGCGACCATCCTGTATGTGACGCATGATCAAATCGAGGCCATGACCATGGCGTCGCGCATCGGCGTCATCAAGGATGGCGTGCTCCTTCAACTCGGCACGCCGCGCGAAATTTACGAAAAGCCTGGCGACCAGTACGTCGCCGCGCGCCTCGGTACGCCGCAGATCAATTTCCTGCCCGCCAGCCTTGTGCCTGAGGCCGCGCTGCCGACCGGCACCAGCACCGTCGGCATCCGCACCGAACACCTTCGGATCGCGGCGGTAAATGGCGGCGGGATAATCGGCCGGATCCATCGCATCGAGCACCTCGGCGACCAGAATCACATTCACCTTGAGTACCGAGGCCAAATGCTGGTGACGCTCGCCGACCCGCATCAACCGCTGCAAGCCGGTCAAGACGTCGAACTACAACTTTTACAACCGCTCTATTTCGATGCGGCCGGCCGCCGCATCACGGCCACGGTTCATTGAGGATGAGCCCGATGTCTGTGCAACCTGAGACACTCAAGTCCCTTGTGAAGGCGGCTGCGGAACAGGTGATCGCCTCAGCGCCGGAACTCACTGCCCTCGACCAGGCAATCGGCGATGGCGACCACGGCGCCAACATGAAGCGTGGGTTCGAAGCGGTGTTGGGCAAACTAGACGCAATCGGCGCGCAACCGCTCGACGAGGCGCTCAAGACCATCGGCAAAACGCTGGTAATGACGGTCGGTGGCGCTTCCGGACCGCTTTACGGCACCTTCTTCATGGCCGCCGGCGATGCGTTGTCGCAGAGCCGAAGCTTGCCTGAAGACATGGCCGAAGTTTTTGCCCGCGCGGTTGGCGCGGTCAGCGCGCGGGGCCGCTCGCAAGCCGGCGAGAAGACGATGCTCGACGTCTTGTTCCCGGTGCTGGAGACATTGCAAGCCGAAGCTGGAAATCCCGATTTGCTTGACCGCGTTCGCCTGACTGCGAGCGAAGCGGTCAAACGGACCGTGCCGATGCAAGCAACAAAGGGGCGGGCGGCGTTTCTCGGTGCGCGTAGCGTCGGGCATGTCGACCCTGGCGCGCGGTCGAGCTGCGTCCTCTTACACGCTGTGTGCAACACCCTGGAGGCACGGCAATGAACGACACGGTCGGCATTGTCATTGTGTCGCACTCCAAGGATATCGCCAAAGGTACTGCTGACATGGTTCGGCAGATGGTCGGTAGCGAGGTCAAGGTGGCGTTCTGCGGTGGAAACCCCGACGGCGGCCTTGGGACCAGCGTGTCTTTGATCATCGACGCCATCAACAATGCTTGGTCGCCGAAAGGGGTCGCGATTCTGGTTGACCTCGGTGGCGCGGAAACGAACAGCGAGATGGCTGTCGAGATGCTGCAGCCGGAGCAACGAAATTTAGTCGTCGTCTGCAATGCACCGATTGTCGAAGGAGCCGTCATGGCGGCAACCGAGGCGGCGGGCGGCAGTTCGCTCGATGAGGTGAGGGCGGTGGCTGAGGAACTTTCCGCCGGCTAAATCGCCGGTGACACGGCCGATTATCAGGGATGCAATGATGTTGGAAACTCGCAAGGCGAACGGCCAGGTCATCACCGGCAGCGTGCGGCTGATTCACGCTGCGGGGATGCACGCGCGCCCTGCGGTTAAGTTGACGAAGCTCGCCAAGAAATTTAAGGCCCAGATTTTGATACGCGCGTCCAACGCTGCTGAATGGATTAACGCCAAGAGCGTCAGCAAGATCATGGCGCTTCGCGCGGCGCGTGACAGCATCATCGAGATTAAGGCGTCTGGCGAAGATGCCGAAGCTGCCGTGGCAGCGTTGGTCGGGCTCGTCGCCGCCGATTTTCCGGATACCGATCGGTGAACGAGCTGGTGGGAATCACAGGGCAGGCATACCGGGGGAGAACCGCTTCGATCGGTTTTGCTCATGGCCCATTCGTGCGCGTCGATACGGCGCCAAATGGCGGGCGTGCGGTCGGTGCGCCGGACGATGAGGAAAGTGTGCTGCGCGCGGCACTTCTTTCAGCCGGACAGCAGATCGCGACGCTAGCTGGCGCGGCCGGCGGAGAAGCCGCGCAAATCCTCGAATTTCAAGTTGCCTTGCTGGACGATGAAGACTTTCTGGATCCAATCTTTGCGGCCATTCTAGCTGGAACACCGGCGGACGCGGCCTGGTCGTCCGCTATCGACGAACAGATCGCAGACTACAATTCCGCGCCTGACGAATATCTGCAAGGACGCTCCTCCGATCTGGCTGATTTGCGTGATCGCGTCCTGCGGACGTTGGGCGGCGGAGACGGCGTGCCGCTCAAAATTCCGGGCGGCGCAGTGATCTGTGCCGAGGATCTGCCGCCGTCGCAGTTTCTCGAGATCGACTGGTCGACCGGCGGAGGACTGGCGCTCCTTCGTGGCAGCCCGACCAGTCACGTCGCCATGCTGGCCCGGGCTCGCGGCATTCCAATGGTCGTCCAACTTGGCGCAATATCCACCGCCGCTGAAACTGCACTCTTGGATGGCGAGGGCGCGACGCTCGAACTCGATCCGACATTGGAGCAGGTCGGGCGGTTCGAAAAACGGCAGGAGACACATCGGAAGAATCGCGCTTCTGCACGCGCGATCTTGCGTCGGCCGGCGGCGTTGTGGGGTGGTGAGAAGATACGGCTGCTGATCAACATCCAACGCGCCGAGGACCTCGATCACGGAGATGCGCAATATGCCGACGGCATCGGCCTGATGCGCACCGAGTTTCTGTTGGCGGGACAAGCAGGATTGCCTGACGAGGAAACGCAATACTTGGCCTACGACAGCGTGCTGCGTTGGGCCGGCAGCCGTCCAGTGACGATTCGGACTTTCGATGCCGGCGGGGACAAACCGGTGCCGGGATTTACTGAGGACGGCGAAGCCAATCCGTTCCTCGGCGTTCGTGGTCTGCGGCTTTGTCTGAAGCGTCCGGATATATTTGCCGTCCAGCTGCGCGCGCTCGCGCGCGCCGCGGTCCGCGGAAATCTTAAGGTCATGTTTCCAATGGTGACGACGCCGGAAGAACTCGAGGCGGGCCGCGATTTGTTTGCCGATGCAGTCGGTAAATTGCAATCCGAAGGTGTTCCCGCGGCGCTGCCGCCTCTAGGAATTATGGTCGAAGTTCCGGCCGCGGCCCTGACGGTAGAGCGATTCAAGGCATCGTTCTTTTCCATCGGTTCGAACGATCTCGCCCAATATGTGACGGCTTGTGATCGGACGAATGGGGCACTGGAAAAGCTGATCGATCCTTTGCATCCGGGAGTACTCGAGCTAATCGCCAGAGCTGCTGAGCATGGCAAGCGCGCGGGGATCGACGTCAGTCTGTGCGGCGACATGGCCGGCGATCCGCGGTGCATTCCGGCACTTTTGTCATGCGGCTTGCGCGAGCTTTCTGTCAATCCTGCCGCTTTGGCCCAGGTCAAACAGACAATCGACGGATTGAGCCGCGGGGACGGTCGTGACTGAAGCGGCTGTCGAGGAAGCGGAGGAAGTCAACGCTGTTGCCGAGTATAAGCGCATATTCAAGGAAGTATTGGACGCAAGACCTTCCGGCATGCGCATTCGCCTGGCGCATGCGATGGGGAAGAATCGCAGCTTCGTCAGCCAAATTTCCAATCCGGCGTATCCCGTCCCCATCCCGATCCAGCACCTCAACACGATCTTCGACCTTTGTCATTTTCCGCCTCACGCCAGGAGCGCCTTCCTGCAGGCTTACGCTCGTGCGCATCCCCGTCGCGTGGGCCGGCTGGCCGAGATTCCGCGTGAGCGGAGCATAACGCTGCATTTGCCGGATCTTGGCGGCAGCAAGCGCAACGGGCAGGTCGATGCACTGATCCAGGAGTTTGCACGCCGATTGGTCGCCATTCTGCAAGATGAGAAATAACGGCTGTAGCTTCGCGCCGCTGGGAGGAAAGCGTGAAAAAATTTATTAACACCGTCGATACGATGCTGGCGCAGAGTCTCGACGGTTTCGCCGCGGCGCACGCCGACATCGTCGCGCTCGGGCCCGAGCGAAAATTTGTCCGCCGCCGCTCGCCGAATGCGAACAAAGTGGCACTCATTTCCGGAGGCGGAAGCGGCCATGAGCCGCTGCATGCCGGACTTGTCGGCTTGGGAATGCTCGATGCCGCATGCCCGGGACAGATTTTCACGTCGCCGACGCCCGACCAGATTGTGGAGGCGGCGACGGCTGTCGGCGGCAAGGCCGGCGTTTTGTTCATCGTGAAGAACTACGCCGGCGATTGCATGAATTTCGAGATGGCCGCCGAAGTCTTCGAAGGGCCGGCGGTAACGGTAGTGACCAACGACGATGTAGCGGTGGAGAAATCGACCTACAGCAGCGGGCGTCGCGGCGTGGCCGGTACGCTGGTCGTCGAGAAGATCGTCGGCGCGGCCGCGGAGAAGGACATGGACCTTAAATCGTGCGCCGAGCTTGGGGTCGAGGTTAATGCAAAAACAAGATCGCTCGGCGTCGCGTTGACGAGCTGCACTGTTCCCGCAGCGGGAACGCCCACGTTCACCCTCGCCTCAGACGAGATGGAAATGGGCGTCGGCATCCACGGCGAGCCCGGACGCCGGCGGGTAAAAATGGCTGGCGCCGATGTTATCGCCGACGAAATGGTCAGTGCGATCCTTAACGACTTCGATCACTCCGTTTCCGGCGATGTCCTGCTTTTCGTCAACGGATTTGGTGGCACACCGGCGATCGAACTTTATCTGATGTACGGCGCGGCGCGGCGCATCCTGGAAAGTCGAGGGCTTGCCGTCAGCCGCTCCCTCGTCGGTTCGTATGTCACCTCGCTCGAAATGGCCGGTTGCTCGATTACGGTAACGCGACTGGATGGTAAATTGACGGCACTCTGGGACGATCACGTCCACACGGCGGCGCTACGGTGGTGATCCCAAGGCTGGGCGAACTGATCTTCGGCGCGCAGCCCGAGGCAGAAGCTCCGGCGTTGAACGGCATCAAGATCTGATCGTGATTGACGGCGGCCCAGCCTCGGCACGACCAGTGATGCGCGCGTGCGGATATCCACTGTCAGCAATCGTGCGTGCGATCTCTGCAGCACGATCCGGTTCGCAGGCAATCAGCAGTCCTCCCGAGGTCTGCGGATCGGTGAGTAATATAAGACCTTTGCTTGCCGGCAACGAACGCTCTCGCCCGCCGCGGGTTCGTGACATGAGCGGCATGATCGGCAGCGCCGAGGCCGAGATACGCAGGCTCTGCAAGCTGCTTGGCCGTCTCGGCAAAGTTCATGAAGTACCCCAGGACCATTTCTTTCTTCGCAGCACCGTCGCCGAAATGACGGAAATTGCGGTCGATCTGGCCGCCAAGGCGCCGGACGGGCAATTCGCCGCCGCAGCGTTCCGGGATCGTCTCGACAATGGCCGCAAAGTCGCCATCCAGATTCTCGAATTCCTCGACCGGCATGGCGTGACGCTGCGGCGAGGCGATCTGCGCCGCATCAATCATCAGCACGTGCGGACTTCAAATCCGGGAGGGGCCGCGAGCCGGTCTTTGGTGGGTTCGACTCCCACTCTCTTCCGTCAAAATCGAGGAGCCGCAAATAGTGGGGCATGGCCGCCGAGGCCCGCGGCGCAATGAACTGATTCAGTAAGCGCCGGAGTGGCGAGCCGGCGCAAATTCGCTCGGTTCGAGGGCCCGCGGTCGCGAAGACCAGCGCGCTAATGCCGACATGTTTTCGAGCTCTTGCGTGTGCCCATTGTCTCCCCGCAAAGCCGTCAGGTACTCCCGTTGCCATCGATCCACGTCATAGTCGGTGACGACGGCGAGTAGCGCCTGATGACGAGCACGCCTTTCCTCGAGCGGCATCGTCAGCGCCTGTGCTATCGCGTTAGCGACCAACTCGGCGTCGTAGGGATTGACCACGAGCGCGCGCCGAAAATCTACGGCCGCACCGGTGAAGCGAGACAGGATCAGCACCCCAGGATCCTCCGGATCCTGAGCGGCGACATATTCCTTGGCCACAAGATTCATGCCATCGCGCAATGGCGTCACCAAGCCTACGCGCGCGGTGCGATAGAGCCCGGCGAGGACCGATCGGCTGTAGACCCGGTTGACGTAACGAATTGGTGTCCAAGAGACTTCGCCGTACTTGCCGTTGATACGGCCAGCCGCGGTATTAGCGGCCTGCTCGAGTTCAGCGTATTCGGGAATTCCCGAACGGTTTTTCGGTGCGATCTGCAGGTATGTGACCTTGCCGACCCAATCGGAGTGACTGGTGAGGAAAAGGTCGAATGCGTCGAGGCGTTGAAGCAGACCCTTGGAGTAGTCGAGCCGGTCCACTCCGATCATCAGGGCACGATCACCGAGGCTTGCGACAAGTTCTTTCACCAGCGGTGAGCGCACGTTACGGCGCGCCAGCCGTTCAAATGCGCGCGGCTCGATGCCGACCGGAAAGCTGCCGATCCGGGTCTGCTTACCGTCGACATTGAAAGTAATCTGACGACCTGCGGTTTCGAACACGCGCATTTCGTGCGTGGTATTGCATTCGGACATTACATAGCGAACGAAGTTTCCCGCGTCGCTTTCGGTTTGAAAACCCACAACGTCGTGGTCGAGCAGGAGCGGAATGAGCTGCTCATGGTTCGGCAGCGAAGTCAAAATCTCCGGAGGCGGGAATGGGACGTGCAGAAAAAATCCCATGCGATTGGCATGGCCGCGCCGACGCAACGCGGAAGCGATCGGGATAAGATGGTAGTCGTGTATCCAGAGCAGATCGTCTTCTTTGATGACCTTTTCGAGCTCGGTCGCGAAGTGTTCATTGACCCGGAAGTAGCCACTAAGATCCCGGCGCGCAAACTCCGCGAGATCAAGCCGGTAGTGCAGGATCGGCCACAGCACCCGATTGGCGAAACCGTTGTAGTATTCCTGAAAGTCGTCGCTCGCGAGGTCGGTGACGACATATTCGACGTTCTTGTGGATGACAGATCGCGTTTCCCGCTCCCCGGCGGCGACCTTGCCGCTCCAACCCAGCCAGACGCCACCGTTCTGCTGCAGTGTTGGCCGCAGCGCCACCTCAAGCCCGCCCGCGCGTTTCGCGCCATCGCCCGATGGTACCGAAACTCTGTTTGAAACGACGACTAGTCGTGCCAATACCGATCCTCCCAACTCCGCGACAAGCGCATTGCAGTCAAGATCAACCCGGCCATCGAGTAAGTCTGCGGAAAATTTCCACAAAGCTCGCCGCTTTGCAGATGAACGTCCTCCGCGAGAAGTCCGTAGCGGTTGCGATAGCGCAGCGCATCGTTAAACATATCGATGGCTTCCTTGCGGCGACCGAGCTTCCACCACACGTCAATCAGCCAAAACCGGCAGATCAAAAACGCTAATTCCGGCAGGCCGAAATCGTCTTCCCCCGCGTAACGCATAACGTGGTTGCCGCGCAAAAGTTCCACCCCGATCGCGTCTGCGGTCCGCACGAATCGTGGGTCGCCTACTTCGATCAGGCCGATTTCGGGCAACAGCAGGACGCTGGCATCGAGATCATCGACGCCGATGGCGGCCGTGAAGGCACCTCTTTTTTCGTTCCAGGCCTGCTCAATTAGCCGAGACTGAATGCTGTCGGCGATGCTTTTCCATTCAACGGCGTGGTTCTTCAAACCAAGATGTTGGGCAATGGCGGCAAGCCGATTGCAGCCGGCCCAGCACATGGAAACCGAGTGGGTGTGCACACGCATTCGCCCGCGATATTCCCAGATACCGGCGTCCGGGTCGAAAGCGGTCCGCTTGCAGACGACGCCGACGCGCTCCAGCAGGTGGAACAAGCCGGCGTCGCCCGGGCGTGGCAAGCGGCGATCGAAGAACATCGGCATCGCCGCGAGGATGATGCTGCCATAAGTGTCATGCTGCAGCATGCCATTGGCTGCGTTACCAATGCGCACCGGCCCGTCACCGCGATAGCCTTTCAGATTTTGCGCTATCTCTTCGTCCATATTATCGGTTGGCACGATGCTGTAGACGGGTCGCAGGATTTCTTCGGAGGCGATGCCGAGGATGAATGAAATAAAATCCTCCATAGTCTGGGTAGCGCCGACGCGGTTGAGCGCCTTGACGACGAAGTAGGCGTCGCGAAGCCAGCAAAACCGGTAATCCCAGGTGCGTCCGGAATGCGGCGCTTCTGGGATCGACGTGGTATGCGCAGCGATAATTGCGCCGGTCTCCTCGAAGTTGCTGAGCTTGAGCGTGATGGCGGCACGGATAATGACGTCCTGCCAGTCGTAAGCGATCGACAGGCGGCGCACCCACTCGGTCCAATAGTCCCGCGTGCGATCGGCGAATTCGCGGCAGGTCGTCGACAGGTCGGCTGGAAACGGCTCGTCCGGTCCCATGACCAGATACATCGGCCGAGTCAAAACGAACGGGGCCTCGCGGTCGATGTAGGACAACGGTGCGTCGGTCGTCAGCCTGATGACGGAGTCGGCCCCCCGTAAGGTAATGTGATTACTGCCGATGGATTTGGACTGCATCGGCTTGCCGTACTGGTACGTCGGCCTGAAGCGGATGGTGATCCGCGGCAGTCCGGCGATCGGCTCTATGATGCGAAAGAGTTGTGGTGGACGGAAAATTCGATCGTAGGCACGGAAGCGCGGCGCGAAATCAGTGATCTTGACGGAACCGCCATCGCGGTCCGTCAGGATCGTTGAGACGACAGCGGTGTTGCGCACATACTCGGAGCTGTAATCCACCATTCCGTCGAGCACAACGTCCGAAAAGCCTTTTTCCTCATCACCCGCGAGCAAACGGGAAAACACCGGATCGCTGTCGAAGCGTGGGTAGCACCACCACACCAGGCGCGAAGACGGTTCTAGCAAGGCGGCAGTGCGGCCATTGCCGATGACGGCCAGATCCAGTCCGAAATCATTCATTGCCGATCGTTTTCCCCGTGCTCGCAAAGACTGCCAAGCCAGCTGCGAACCTCGTGAGGCGATCCAAATATGCCATTTGCTCCGGGCATGAAGCGTTCGACCGAATAGCCAATGCCGCCGAGCGCAGGAAGTATCTTGAATACGGATACGTCGGTCGTGTCGTCGCCGACGAATATCGGCTTACGACCATGGAACGGCGGGTTCTTCATCAACTCCTGGACCGCTGTTCCCTTGCTGAAATGGCTCGACTTGATCTCGATAACCGCCTTGCCATACAGGACCTCAAGATTTTTAACTCCCATGCGCGAAACAATCGCCGCAATCTTGGTCTTGAGCGTTTCCTCCATTTTAGGGGCCGATCGATAATGCACCGCAAGCGACGTGGTCTTGTCCTCGACGATGACACGCGGGTTGGCGCTCGCCGCGTCTTTGACAAGCTTGCGCAAGGAGTCACTGATTGCGTCGGCATACCGGGCGTATGTTGGCGCCTCGGCGGAAAGTCTGATTTCCGCGCCGTGCCCGCCGATTGCGGGTAAGCGAAGGGGCGCAAACAATGTGTCGATGTCGCGTATCAGGCGGCCGCTGACTAATGCCAGCGCGCCCCCGCACTTACGGTGCAGCTCTTTAAGCGACGAACGCAGCGCATCCGACACGACAACGCTGCCGGGAGTCATCGCTACATCCAAGATGGTGCCATCGATGTCGAGCAGTAATGCAGTCAACTCAAGGTCGTCCGGATTCGGAAGCGCGGACGACATAGGCGGACGATTAAGAGCCATTTCTGTGGGCATCGCTGAACCTGAGACGGAAAAGGCGGCGTCGTTTTTTTATGAACCGGACCAACGGGCATCGTCGCACGCAGCGCGACCAACCCGGCACGATCGACGCAACAGTCTCCGCGATGACTTTGTCGAAGCAATGTTCATCGCTGGGAAAATGTGGGTAATTTCCGGGAGATGGCGCGTTCGGTAACGCACCACGTAGCAAAGAGTTCCGCCGCTGCCCGGCGAATTGGGCAGGTGCGGGAGGCGAATGGGGGAGGTGCGGGAATGTCCATTTTGCAGCCCTTCCAAACCGCTACTTCCGCGATTCCCCGCTATGGCGGCGCGGCGCCGTGCGGCGCCGAGAATTCGGTGATACGGCATGGTGCAGCAACGCGAGTTTGCCGCGATCGCCCATGGCGACCATGTCAGCGAGGGTTACGCGGTCGAGAACATCAGACATCGCATCGCGAACTTTCGTCATCATCAGCCGGACGGTGCAGTTCTTCACGTCCTTACAGTCGCTGCACGGCCGATACGCGGTGCGGCTGGCGCAAGCGATCGGCGCCAGTGGGCCATCGATTGTGCGAATCACGTGACCGATCTTGATGTCACGGGGCGGGCGCGCAAGCATGTAGCCGCCGCCGGGACCTTTTCTGCTGTACACAATGCCGGCGTTTCGAAGATCGCCGAGAATCGCATCGAGAAATTTCTTTGGAATGTTATTGGTTTCGGCGATCTCGATGGCTTGCGTCGTCTCTCCGGGCTCCAGCGCGGCGAGATGGGTGAGCGCCTTGAGGCTGTATTTTCCCTTGGCAGTGAGCATGTCCGGCGACTTTGGCGTGTAGCGGCCGGATCTATAACCTATAAATATTATCGATCATAGAAGTTTCGGCGAAATGCAAAGCGAGGGTGGTCGTGCCCCGGCATGGGGCGCAGCGCCTATCGTATCGGCAAATCCTCTGAAGGGGCCCGGGCCAGCCGCCGGCTGACCGGGAACAGCTGCAAGTCATAGCGGTGGATCACCCAGCCCCAAATCCCCATCGGCGCCTTGAGCATTACCAGGATGGCGATGGCGCCCATCAGCATCAAATAAATGGTACCATAATCGGCCAATAATTCCCGCAGCACGATGTAAACCAGCATGCCGATAAAAGGTCCTTCCAGCGTGCCGATGCCGCCGATCACGACCATGAAAATCACGACGACGGTCCAGTCGTTGATGCTAAAGCCCGCCTCCGGCGAAATGCGAAGCTTCTGCAGGAAGATCAATCCGCCGATCAGTCCGGTGCAGGCCGCAGTCGCGATGTAAATGATGAATTTGGTGCGAAACGTATTGACGCCGAGGCTAGCCGATGCCGGTTCTGAGTCACGGATTGCGGTCAACGCGAGTCCGTGGCGCGAGCGCAAAAGCAAATAGACGACAGCAAACACCAACACCGAGATCGCAAGCGACATGAGATACAAGGTCATGTCACGAGTGCCTCGATCGGGTGAGATCTCGCGCAAAATGACGGGCGTGAGCGATAGGCCGGATCCGGCGCCGAGCACGGCGATGAGACTGGCAAATAGTGAAAATACCTCGGACACCACCCAGGTGCCGACGGCAAAATAGGCACCGCGCAAGCGAAACACGGCGAAGGAAACCGGGATCGACATCAGGCCCGCGAATGGTCCGGCCAGCAACAGCGCCGCGAACACATTCATGTTCCAGACGCCGGTCAGATAGAACAACGCATAACCGCCGAGGCCCACGTAGGCCTGTTGGCCGACGGAAACGAGTCCTGCATAACCGGCGAGCAAATTCCACAGCTGGGCCAGCGCGAGGTAATAGGCCATTTCGCCGACCAGCCGCATCTGGCCGGCGTCCCCCCACCACGGCATTGCAATGAGTAACGCGAGCAGTGCCACAGCGACGCAGGCGAAGATCCGGCTGGCTTTGGTTGCGCGTTCGACCCGGACGGAATCCATTTCAATCCCTCGTCCTTGGGAACAGCCCGCTCGGGCGGACGATCAGGATCGCAAGAAAGGCGAGATGACCGGCTAGGATTTGCCAAGTCGGATCTACCGCCGCCCCGATAGCCTGGGCCAGGCCCAGCACTATCCCGCCGACCAACGTGCCCCACATGCTGCCGAGTCCGCCGATGATAACGGCCTCGAACGCAAGGATCAGCCGAATCGGTCCCGACAGCGGCGCGAATATCGTCCGTATGCCAAACAGCACGCCGGCGAGCGCCGTGAAGATCATCGCGATGCCGAGCGCGAGCGCGTAAAGCTTCAAGTTGTCGATACCCATCAGCTCGGCGGTGCTGGCATCGTCGGAGACGGCGCGGAAAGCTCGACCCAACCGTGTTCGGTAGAACAAGATCTGTAAGCTGGCGATCGCAAGGGTCGCCACCGCGAACACCACGAGCGGATAGACGCCAACCCAAAGGCCAGCCGGAAGATGCAGACTGGCCGTTTCGATCCGGCCTTCCTGAAGCCGATGGTCGTACGCGCCAAAGACCTGCAACAGGCCGTTCTGGATGATGATCGAAATTCCGAACGTGACCAGGAGCGGCGGCAGCAGTCCGCCGCTCAACGTCTGATTCAGTAGCCCGCGCTGCAACGCATAGCCGAGCGCAAACATAACCGGCACGACAACGAGGAGGCTCAAGAACGGATCGAGCCCCGTAGTCTGCGTCACCACCAGCGCAACGTAGGCCGACAGTACGATGAGGTCACCATGCGCAATGTTGACCAGCCGCATGATGCCGAACGACATCGACAAGCCCATCGCGAACAGCGCATAGAACCCGCCAAGCAGACCGCCCTGGATGAGGATATTGATCCAATCCATCTCAGCGGTCCTACATTCCGAAGTATGCCGCGGTGATCGCGGAACGATCGAAACCTTCGGTCGGCGCAGTCAATGCAAGACGGCCTTCCTGAAAGCAGTAAAAGCGCACCGAGGCGTCGAGCGCCCGGTTGATATCCTGCTCGACCAGAACGACAGTCGTGCCCTCTGCCGTGATCGCCGTCAGGCATTGATAAATGTCGCGGATGACGACCGGCGCGAGACCCAACGACAGCTCATCGCACAGCAACAGGCGGGGATTGGACATCAGACCGCGGCCGATCGCAGCCATTTGCTGCTGTCCGCCCGACAACGACGGCGCAGGCAGATGCCGCAGTTCATGCAGACGCGGAAACAGCTCGTAAACACGCTTGAGGTCCCATGGTCCGCTACGCTCGCTGTGTGTGCCGAGCAAAAGATTCTCCTCGACCGAAAGGCTGGGAAACAGCCGGCGCCCTTCTGGCACCATTGCAATCCCCAGCCGCACGATCTCGTGCGGAGTCTTGTGCCCGATCGGCTGACCATCGAACAGCACGCTCTCGGGCGCGGTTTCCAAAGCGCCGGCCACAGCGCGGAGGAACGTCGTCTTGCCGGCGCCGTTGGCGCCGATGACGGCAATCGTCTCGCCTTGCTCGACCGCTACATTGACGCCGAACAGGGCCTGGAAATCACCGTAAAAGGCCGAAAGGTTTTGGGTTTGCAGCAGCGTCATGACAGCGGAATGCCCATGTAAATTTCGCGCACCCGTGCGTCACCCATGACTTCGTGCGGATCGCCTTGGGCCAAGAGTTGTCCGAAGTTCATGACGAGCAACCGGCTCGCAACCGATACCAGTGCGTGGACGATATGCTCGATCCAGACAATGGTGGTGCCGCGCGCATGGATTTCTTTGATGGTCTTGACCAGCTCGCCGCATTCGTACTCGGTCAGTCCTCCCGCGATCTCGTCGAGTAACAGCAATTTAGGGTCCGTGGCCAGAGCGCGGGCCATTTCCAGCCTCTTGCGCTGCAGCAGTGTCAGCGTGCGCGCAGGCACGTTGGCTTTGTCATAAAGTCCGGTGAGCTTCAGCACGTCGCTGCAGCGTTTGTAACTCTCGCGCTCGGTTATGCCGCCGCCGAAAATCGCTCCGACCAAAAGGTTCTCAAACACGCTCATGTTCGCGAATGGGTGTGGAATTTGATAGGATCGGCCGATCCCCAGCCGCGAGCGCGTGTGCGGCGGCATTGCAGTCATGTCGGTTCCGTCGAACAACATACGTCCTCCGGTCGGCGCCACGTCCCCCGTGATTAGATTGAACAAGGTCGTTTTGCCGGCGCCGTTAGGGCCGATCACGGCGAGGGCCTCGCCGTCTGCCACTGTCAGGCTTACGGTATCCACGGCCTTGAGCGCGCCGTATGACTTGGACACTTCGTTGAGTTCGAGGAGAACAGACATGCAAAGCTTTTATAGAACGCCGCCGCGCGTGTCGCGCGGCGGCAGTACTGCGCTTACCAAGTGACTGTCTCAGGAATATTGAATCGCCGAGAACGGCCGGTCGAGCGGGATTTCTGGCGCGGGCTTGTTGAAGACGATGTTCAAGTCGTACTTCCACTTGGTGCCTTTTTCCCACTGCCCACCGACTAGCGGCGTCGTGCAGACGTTTGGCACCGGATTGGTCGGCCCGCCTTTCCACGTGATCGGACCAACAATCGACTGATAGTCGGTCTGTGCGATAGCATCACGGATCGCGGCCGGCTCAAGCTTCTTGGTGCGCTTGAGCGCGTCGATCGCGACCCCGAGATTTGCCAGCTTGAAGCCAAGCGGCTGGGTCCACTGCTTGCCGCTCGCCTTCTCGTAAGCGTCGCAATATTGCTGGGCCGTCTGGCCAGTCAGGCCGGACTTGAACGGATGATGGTGCGACCACCACACCTCGGTCGACATGCCAGCGCCTCGGTCGCCCAGCGCCTCGACGGCGGTTGGGAAGAGGAGTGCCTTCGGCGGCGTCACGATCTTGGGCTTGTAGCCCTGCTGTGCGCATTGCGTCCAGAAGATCGCGAATTGCGGCGGGTTGAAAATGCCACAGGCGATCTCGGCATTGATATTCTTCAGTTGCGTGATTTGTGCCGTGAAGTCGTCCGACAGTGGCGGATAGAGGCCCAGATAGTGCACGTCGAAACCGTGGCTCTTGATGGTGGCCGGCAGCCCGTGCACCGGGTCGCTGGCCGCGACGCCGTCGGGATCGTTGGTCAACATCACGCCAACGATCTTGTTGGTCGGCAGCGTTAACCACATCTCGGCGAACATGTTGGCGACTTGGTCGAAGCCCCAGAAGAAATGGTAAGTCCACTCGAAGCCTTTCTTCGGGTCGCCCTTGCGGCCGAAGAACCAGGCCTGCCACGGATCGTCCGAAGTGATGCAGGGCACGCCATTTAGTTCGCATTGGTCGGCCACCGGGTTGGTCGTGTCGGACGTCGACGAAGCGACCATGATGTCGATCTTGTCGTTATTGATGAGCTGGGCCGCCACTTCCGACGCGCGGTTCGGGTTCGATTGGCTGTCCCTGTTGAGGATCTCGACGCGGTGTTTCTGGCCCGCGACCATGATGCCGTCGCCCAGAAACTTGCTCACGCCCTCGGCAACCCATTTCGAGGGCTCACCGAAGGCGGCGATCGGGCCGGTTTCCGGCGTGATCATGCCAATCTTGATGATTTTGCTGGCCGCGCGGGACGACTGAAACGTCCAAGGTGATGCGATAGCGCTGGCGCCGCCGGCAGCGGCAAGCTTAAGGACTTTGCGGCGATTCCGGTCGACCTTGTCGTTCCGCAGATTCTTCACTCCCCATTTCATTTTCATCACTTCTCCTCCCTTTAGCCATTTGCCGTGGGGTCGCCTCGCTTGGGCAAGCGGATGGGATCGACCCCACGGAAATCCCATCATCGCAGACGTTACACCCCTAGGCTATGGGCCTAGCCGCCGCAGTTGACGGCGTTCACATCTTCATCAGTTGTTTTCTTTGAACTACCGGCGCGTCGCGTGATCGCGAAAGCCAGCCCTCTCCCTTGTTGCTAATTACTAATGATTTGAGTTTTATGTCCCGCAATGTAGAGCATATGGCCCACAATGCGGTCAAGCATGGACCGAGCCTCGTTTCCGTCCGGGATTTTTAGCGATCTTCCATGACCGAATTCAAATGCGAGGGGTGCTGATTGGCGCGTCAAACTGTGAGCGAAGGCGAAAGTTCGAGCGGCCGTGGTGTCCAGGTGATTGCGCGGGCCGCGAGCATATTGCGCGTGCTCGAAGACAAGCCTGAAGGTCTCACGCTCGCCGAAATCGCACGCAAGGTCGATCTGGCGCGATCAACCGTACAGCGGATCCTGACCGCACTGGCGGCAGAGGATTTTGTCATTGAGGCGCAACCCGGTCGCGGTACTCGCATTGGCCCGGGACTCGCTAGGATTGCCGCTTCGCTCGCGTCAAACCTGACCGAACTGCTGCATGCGCGTCTGGTCGCGCTGCGCGATGAAGTTGGCGAGACCGTCGACTTGTCCGTCCTGACAGGTGGTTCGGCGGTTTTCATCGATCAGATACCCGGTAAGCAGCGGCTGGTTGCGCTCTCAGCGGTCGGTCAGCGTTTTCCCCTCCATTGCACCGCAAACGGAAAGGCCATGCTCGCCTGCTATCCAAACAAACAGGCGGCGGCCATCGTCGAAAAGAGTATCGCGGCGCATCCGGAACATTCGCTTGTCGACCGCGCCAACCTCCTAAAAGAAATTGTGGCAGCGCGCCGTCACCATCTCGCTTTCGATTTGGGCGAACACGATTCCGGCATTGGCGCCATCGGCATAGCTGTGCTGGATTCGTTCGGACGTCCGGTTGCAGTATCGATTCCGGTGCCGTGGGCCCGCTTCGACGAACGCCGAAAGGATCTGACAAAGGCCTTGCTGCGTTTTCGCCGCGATCTGCAAGCGGTTGTGACCGGCGGGGCAAATTATCGCAACAAACGGCACTCGAGAACCTCTCCGGCGATTTGAGCCTAAGCCTCGTAATTGTGGACGAAATCGTCCGGAACGTTCGGCCCCCAAGCATAGAAAGAATCGTCCGGCGGCTGATCGCCCGCAGGCCAATCGCAAGTTGGCGGGATATAATCGATGTCGGCGGAATATTCGCTAAAGCTGCCCCAGGGATCCTGAACGTAATGGAAGAAATTCGACCCGAGCACATGGCGGCCCAGGCCCCAACCTTTGGCGAACCCTTTTTCCAGCATGTGCATGGCGCCGGCGCCAATCTCGTCGACTGATCCAACATCCCAGCTGAAGTGGTGATGGCCCGGCGCATTCGACCGCGCGAAGGCGATCATGTGGTGATCACTGCCATGAATGCCGTGCATGAACGCAATATTGTCGCCGGAATAGTCGGAGACGCGCATGCCGAGCACCCGCGTATAAAATTCAATCGCTTTAGGCACGTCGGTGGTGAACATAAGGACGTGTGAGAGACGCCGGGGCCGTGTTCGCGGCATCGCGCTGCGAAACGGCGCACCGCGTTCACCCGGGCCGACTGACTTAAATCCGAAATGAGTTTTTTCGTCAGGCGACGATTTCGCCGCGACCTTGATTTCCACCAGGACCCCGTCGTGATCGCGAAACCATATCCCGTTGGAATCGACTCCGGGTGGCGGATCGAGGCGCTCAATTCGCATGGCCTGCAGCCGCTCGGCAAAGCGGTCGATATCGTCCTCAAATGCGCCAAACGACACATAGCCGTATTTTTTCCGCGGACCTTCCCCGATCGATCCCCACAAATGCGGATGCTCAAAGGTTTTCAGAGTGACAATGTCGCTGCGTTCGCCGACGTCGAGGCCAAACTCGCCGTAGAAATTTTTCGCTACCGCAAGGTCCGGAACGACGAAGTGAAAATGATCGACTGAATGGATGCCGAGTTCGCCAGGCCGCCGGCTAGGCGCAATGAACCCCTGGATCGCAGTCATCGCATTTCCTCTTCTTTGACGGCCTTCTTCCGCGAAAATGAAAGCGCCGGTCCATTGTCACGAAGGCCCTCAGGACACAATTTAGTCGGCATTAAAATATTTTTGTCAATAAAAAATAACTTATCCTTGCCTCTATAGTTCCGTTTAGGCATCATGCCCCTGTGAATAAGCTCGCGAAATTCGACCGCGCGGCAACGCAGGCCGATCAGGCCTATGAGGCCTTGCTGGCGGAGATCCTGGATTGCCGGCTCGCGCCGGGCGCGAAAATTATCATCAGCGATGTCGCGGCGCGACTTGCCTTCAGCCCCGGTGCAATTCGCGAGGCGCTGTCCCGGCTCGCCGCGGAGAAGTGGACAGTCGCAACCGCGCAGAAGGGGTATTCGGTCACGCCGGTATCAGCCCATGAGCTGCGCGACCTGACGCGAACGCGCATCACGATCGAACAGCTTTGTCTGCGCTCGGCAATTGCAGATGGCGACGTCGAATGGGAGACGGCAGCCGTGGCCGCCTATCACCGGCTGCACCGCATTCCGATGATGGTCGCGGACGGCATCTCACGCGTAAATCCCGCTTGGGCTGTCGCGCACACGACCTTTCATGCAGCGCTGGTGGCGGGCTGCGGCAGTCCGTGGATGCTGACGTTACGCGCAATGCTTTATGCGCAGAGCGAGCGCTACCGGCACCTGTCTGTCGCGCTGGCCCGCGAAGATCGTGATATTGATACCGAGCACGAGCGCATCCTCAATGCGTGCCTTGAGCGCGACGAGGAAAGTGCCTGCACGGCAATCGAAGATCATCTCCAGCGAACGTCAAACATCTTGCTGACTTCGCCGCTGTTCTCGGTTGGGCAAGAGTAACCGCAAGGCGGGGAGCAGGACTAGCAAATCGAACTCGAAAAAGCATAACGGGAGGAGAAAACCATGAACAAACCCGCAAGCGTGCATAGCATTGCCGCGCCGACGGTTGCAGAGCTGGTCAATCGTGCGCGCGAACTCGCGCCGTTGCTGCGCAAGAACGCGGCGGCGAGCGAAGCCAATCGACGGGTCGAGGAGGAGACAATTCAGGCGTTGAGGAAAGCCGGCTTGATGCGGGTGTGCACGCCGAAGCGATACGGCGGCTGGGAAATGAATACCCGCGCGATGCTCGACGTCAGTGCCGCAATCGCCGAGGCTGATGGCGCCGCGGCGTGGGTCGTAAACCTCAACAACATTTGCTGTTGGTTGACGAGCCTGTATCCCGTCAGAGCCCAGGACGAAGTGTTTGGCGACAATCCGGATACGTGCGTGTCGGGGGTGCTTAATCCGACGGCTACCGTGAAAAAAGAAGCCGGCGGCTATCGCATCGTTTCCGGCACGTGGCATTACAATTCCGGCGGCTGGCACGCCGATTGGGCCGTCCTTGGCTTTCCGATCGTAAATGATGCCGGCGAGATGGTTGATCAGGGCAACGCTTTGATACCGATGACCGATCTCAAGCGCGAGGACACCTGGTTCGTTGCCGGTATGAAAGCGACCGGCAGCATCGCGTTGCATGCCAAGGATGTGTTCGTTCCCGAACATCGCATCATGTCCGTGCCCCAGGCTATTGAGGGCAAGTACCCTACCGAGATGCGCGACGAGGCATTTTACCGGTCGCCCTTCGTCGCGATCCTCGCCATCATTCTGGTCGGACCGATCCTTGGCTTGGGCCGTGCCGCTTTGGAATTCGTGCGGCAGAAAGCGTCGTCGCGGACGATCGCCTATACTTTCTTTGAGAAGCAATCCGCCTCAGTCGCCTTTCAATTGCAGCTCGCCGATGCCGCGTTGATGATCGATACGGCGCATTTCCACGCTTATCGGGCTGCCGACGACGTCGATGATGCGGCGGCGCGCGGCGTCTATCCGGACATGCTCACGCGCGCGCGGGTGCGCGCCGACACCGGCTACGTCGTCGAAAAGATCACGCAGGCGATCGACAAGCTCCTGTTCGCGCACGGCTCCGCCGGATTTGCCGAGGCGAGCCCGCTGCAGCGAATATGGCGTGACGCTGCGATAGCGTCGCGGCACGCCGTGGTCTTGCCGCCGATTGGATATGAGCTCTACGGAAAAGCGCTGCTCGGTGTCGAAAACAACGTTACGCCGCTGATCTGACAGACCGGCAGACTTTCAAAAATCGATCTTGCGCTTGCCGAAGAAGGCATCGATGCCGGCGCGCGCGTCCTCGGATGTCATGCTAACCGCTTGTGCTACGCTCTCGGTCCAAAGTCCGTCCGCGGCCGACATGTCTTCGATGCGCGGGATAGCCTGGACGATCAGATAGTTCGGAATGCGCGCGTTCTTGGCGATGTTCTCGGCAAGCTCGATGGCCTTCTCCAGCGTTTTGCCGGGCTCGACCAAATAATGCGACAGGCCGAGCCGTTCGCCGGCCGCGGCATCGAGCGTGCGGCCGGTCAGCATCATTTCCACCATGCGGCCTGAGCCGATGATGCGAGCGACGCGCACGCTGGCGCCGCCGCCGACGTAAAAGCCGCGGCGGCCTTCCGGCAATTGGTAAAAGGTCGTCGAATCGGCCACGCGGACATGCGTGGCGGTAGCAACCTCAAGCCCGCCGCCGATCACCGCGCCCTGCATCGCCGTCACTACGGGCCGTCCGCCGAACTGGATAGCTTCGAGCGTCGCGTGGGCAAAGCGCGACATGAAAATGCTCTCGAACGCCTCGCGATGGCGGTGCTCGGACAAATCGAGACCGGCACAAAAGTGCTTACCCGCGCCTGCGAGCACCACACAGCGCACATCGGGTTCGAAATTCTCGAACGTCTTTTTTAGCTCGCCCCACAAAGCTTCGCTCAACGCGTTGCGCTTATCGGGGCGGTTGAGGGTCACGATAGCAATGGCGCCCCGGCGCTCGGTCAACAAATTCGGTTCAGTCATTTTCGTCCTGTTGTTTGATCGGTGGTCGTTTCCAGATCGGCGCCGGACTTCGGATTGCGTGACGCTTCTTCCCGAAGGACACGCCGTAGCACCTTGTTGCTTGAGGTGCGGGGAAGTTCGGCGACAAAATGATAAACCCGCGGCCGCTGGTAAGGCGAGAGATCGCTGCTGCGGACGTAAAGCTCCATAGATTCCGCGTCGAGATTCGGATCGCGGCGGACCACAAAGGCCTGTACCTCCTCGCCCCATTCCGGATGCGGCATGCCGACCACGGCGCATTCGGCGACTCCGGGATGAGCAAGCAAAGTATCCTCGACGCGAGCCGGCATGATGTTAATGCCGCCGGAGATGATCATATCGTCGCGGCGTCCTTCGAGATACAGATAGCCACCGGCGTCGAGGCGGCCAAGATCGCGCGAACGCCACCAGCGGCGATCGCCGTCAATAATGAAGGAGTTAGCCGTTGCATCGAGGTCGCGCCAGATTCCGGCGGCAAGCGACGGACTGCACACCAGAACTTCGCCAATTTCGCCGCGTGCGATTTCCTCATCAGGCTTACCACCCGGCGTAACGATCCGGATGTCGCCATTGACGAGCGGCCGTCCGACGCTGATGAGCCGATCACCGACCATCTCCTCGGCGGTGATGCTGGTCGCGGCAGCGCCGATTTCAGTTGAACCGTAGACCTGCACGATATTTGGGCTGATCTGCTCGCGGAGCCGCTTGAGCGTGGTTGCGTCCATCGGCTCGGCGGCAAAACCGATTAGGCGAACGGAGCGGAACTTCGCGCTCGCGTCTTCGGCATTGAGGATCCGGCGCCACAGTGTCGGCGTCAGGAAGACGTGGGTGGCGCGTTCGGCACTTACTCTGCGCGGAAGTTCATCGAGATCGAAATGCTCCATGAAAATCGTGCAGGCGCCGGCGTTCAGAAACGGAAACCAGCCATTGTAACAGCCGATGAAGGCCGTGCTCAGCGGCACAAGCGAGCGGTCGCGCGGCAGCACGCCCTGATACATGTAGAGATTGGTGCGCGCATTCTCGATGAAACCGCGATGGGTATGCACCACGCCTTTGGCGACTGAGGTCGTGCCGGAAGAAAGCACAATGACGGCAGGATCGTCCTCGGCCGGTGACGCCTGACGTGCGTGCGGCGGCGTGGCGGGGAGATCGGCGGGTATCGACGCACTGCGCCGGACAGCGTTGCTCTGGTTTGACGGCAACGCCGAGCGCGCTTCGACCAGCGCTCGCAGCTCCGGATAGTTCGCGACAATGCCGCCTGCCAATGCTTCCATCGAGGCGTCATAGACGAGCAGGGTGGGTTCCATTTTGCGGCAGATGGCGGCCAGCGTCGGCGCGGATTCGCGCGTGTGCAGCGCCATCGGCAACGCGCCCATGCGGATCGCGCCGAGCCAGGCAACCAGATAAACCGAGCTCGGCACGCAGAGGAGCGCCAGCGGTTTCCCGGGCTCAGCGCCCAGGGCCGCAAACAAGGCGGCAGCGCGCAGCGAGAGATCGTCAAGCTCGGCATAGGTGAGCCGCGTTGCCGAGTCCACAACAGCTTCGCCGCCGGCGAACCAGTGCGCGTTTCGTCCAAACGCATTGGGAATCGTGAGCGGGAGACCGACGCTCATGGCAATGCGTCCGACATTCTTAC
The DNA here is from genome assembly GCA_963844545.1 of uncultured Alphaproteobacteria bacterium. Classification (GTDB taxonomy): domain Bacteria; phylum Pseudomonadota; class Alphaproteobacteria; order Rhizobiales; family Xanthobacteraceae; genus BOG-931. The sequence goes on from CAWJOX010000015.1 coordinate 220,122, forward strand.
TGTACCTTGAGGCCCATTTGGCCGGCGATCAGATTGCGTTGCAGCTCGGAAGTGCCGGCGGCGATGGTCGCGGCGCGGGCGTCGCGATAATGCCGCTGCATGTCGAACTCCATATTGTAGCCGAAGCCGCCCATCACCTGCATGCCGACGTTGGATGCCTTCACGTAGGCTTCCGCAGCGAGGAGCTTGGCCATGGTGATTTCCTTGAGCGCATTCTCGTTGCGGCTGACGCGCCAGGCAGCCTTCTGGGTCACCGCCCAGGCGGCTTCGATCTCGGCTTCCATATTGGCGAGCATGTGAGCGATCGCCTGGAAACTGCCGATCGGCCGGCCGAACTGATGCCGTTCCTTAGCGTAGCTGACGGCTAGATCGAGCGCGCCGCGGGCGCTACCGCAATCACAGGCGGCAGCAACGACGCGCTCGGCTTGCAAGCCGGAAAGTATGCAATCCCAGCCCTTGTTCTCGCCGCCGATCAACCGGTCGGGCGGGATGCGTGTGTCGTTGAAATTCAGCTCAAAAGTGCCGACCGAGCGGCGGCCGAGCATATCGAGCCTGCGGATTTCAAGACCGGGCGTGTTGTTGTCGACCAGGAATAGCGACATGCCCTGTCGGTAATGCGCTTTAGGGTCGGTCTTCACATAGACGTTGATGACGTTGTTCCTGGCGCCGGCTCCGGTCGCCCAGATCTTTTGCCCGCTAATCACGTACTCATTGCCGTCGCGCCGCGCCTGCGTGCGCATGGCGCCGACGTCGGATCCGGCGTCCGGCTCGGACATGGAAATCGACATGCGGATTTCGCCGGAAATCAATTTCGGCAGCCAGTAGCGCTTCTGTTCTTCAGAGCCTTTGCGGGCGACGTTTAGTGCGCAAAAGATACTGCCGCCGAAGGCCATCGCCACATCCGCGCTGTAGCGGCCGATCTCCTCGGCCACGATGGCTAGATCAAGGACGTTGCCGCCGAGGCCGCCATATTCCTCAGCGAAGGGCAGGGCGAAGACACCGGCCTCCACCCATGCGTCATACACTTCGTATGGATAAAGCCGCTCCCGGTCGAGCCGGCGCAGATAGTCGGGCGTGGCCACGCGCTGCATCAGCTTTCGCACACTCTCCAAGAGTTGCTTTTGCTCGGACGAATATTCGAAATCCATGCATCCTCCCGCGGCAGGCTTTCCGTGATGCGCTGCTGCGCTATACGATGGGCTATACGACGCTTGGGCCCAGCTTGCCTAGAACGTGCTGGCGCCAAAGGGAGGACAGCTGCGTGACCACAATGCCAGCCGCCCGCCCCCACAAAGTGGGCGAGCCAGTGAAACTTGAACGTGTGCCGGGGCCGCGGCCGACGGACGAGCTGATTGCCCTGAAAGCCTGCAGTGCAGTGCCGAGCCTGATCAATGCGCTCACGCATTGGCAAACCTGGTTTCCAGAGCTGCCGCTGCGAAAGCTGCCGGCGATTTTCGGCCTCGATGTGGCCGGGGTGGTCGCCGGGCCTTCCCTCGTCCTCGACGAGGGCGAGCCGATCAGGCTCAAGCCCTTCGACGCCGTCGTGCACCGCGCAGTCGGTCATTCCTGGCTCAATACCGGTTGTGAGCCCGCGTTGCTTGTCGCGGTGATGGTTGGCGGCAAATGAAGGAGAACGATATCCGCTCCGCTGAGGAGTTGTTTCCGTCCGGCCATCAGCCGCCGTCGGACTATCAGCGTCCGCCGAACCACGACAAGATCGCTTGCGACAAAGACATCGCCGTAACCCTGCGCGACGGCGTGACGGTGGTGGTCGACGTCTACCGTCCCGACACGCCTGGTCGGTTTCCGGTCCTGTTCGCGTTCGGCGTCCATTCCAAGGAACTGCAAGGCAGCGAACTTCCGCAAAGTTTCCCGCCGCAGCCATCCTGGTCGACGCTATGGCTCGGCCACGCCGAAGCCGGCGATACCGAATTCTTCGTCTCGCGCGGCTATGTGCACGTCGTCGGCTCGCCGCGCGGCTACCTCAAATCGGGGGACGGCGGTTCGCGCGAATGGGACAGTTTCGATGTGATCGAATGGATCGCCCGCCAGCCGTGGTGTGACGGCAATATCGGCATGGTCGGTATCGGCGCGTTTGCATCGGAGCAGTTTCACGTTGCGCGCCAGCAGCCGCCGCTGTTGAAGACGATCTTTGCGTACGATCCGCGCGGCGCTTACGGGAAATTCGGTGGCTTCCGCGAGGAATATCCGGGCGGTGTGTTGCACGCATTTCGCTATCTCATGGATCATTTTTCTTCCGTACATACGGCGCGTGGCGCGCCCGGCGAATTGCCGGCGGACAAAGAAACAAAATGGCGCGAAGCGATGGCGGATCCGGACATCCGCATGTATCCGCACCTGCACAATGTGGTCCTGCAAAAGGGCCAGCATATGCCGCGCATTTTTGACGTGCTGATCGATCCGTACGACCGCGGGGAAATCATCGCCGAAGCCGACACGGAGTTTTCGAAGATCACCGTCCCGACCTATACCGGCGCGGGCTGGTACGGCTACACCTACAAGACCCATCTCGCCGGCGCGCAGACCTATTTCAGCAAAATTCCCGCACCCAAAAAAATGATCCTGACCGGCCCGGCACATCCCGACCGGCCGTTGCGGGCGCTGCGCGGCGAGATGCTGCGCTGGTACGATCAATGGCTCAAAGGCATCGACAACGGCGTGATGCAGGAGCCGGCGGTCACCTATTGGGTGATGGGGTTGAACGAGTGGAGGCACGGCGCCGATTGGCCGCTTCCCGAAACAAAGTGGACCAAGCTTTACCTGGCAAGTTGGGAGCGACTCTCCGCCGAACCTTATATCGCGGCGAGCGTCGACAAATACATTCCGCCCGATGTGTTTGTGCAAATGCCGCCGACGCAAACCAATCGGATCGCGAAGCTACGCTTCCTCACCGATCCGCTGCCGCGGGATACCCTTGTGGCCGGTCCGAGTGTGCTCAACCTGTTCGCCGCGATCGACCAGGACGACACCAACTGGATCATCATCCTCAAGGACGTCGGCCCCGATCCGTCGGTGCGAACGGCGCGCGAGGGCGAGCGTGAAATCGCAACCGATCTGCCGGAACGCGAGCTGACGAGGGGATGGTTGAAGGCGTCGAACCGGGCGCTTGACGTGGCGCGTTCGAAGCCATGGAAGCCCTGGCACAAGCTCACCCGGGAAGCGCGGCAAAAGGTAAAGCCGGGCAGTGTCGAAGAATATTCGATCGAAATCTTCGCGACGGCTAATCTGTTCCGCAAAGGTCACCGCATTTGCGTCGAGATCACCAGTCTCGATCTTTCGACCGGCGTTCTCGGCGCGACGAATGTCGAATATATCCCGTATCACGTCTGTTCGAGCCGAACGGTCGTACACAAAATCTATCACGATGCTGCGCATCCTTCGCATCTCTTGCTGCCGATCATTCCGATAGCCGAGTAAGGGCAAGTTCGCATGGATCTCAATCTCAGCGGCAAACGCGTACTGGTCACCGGCGGATCGAAAGGCTTGGGCCTGGCGATCGCGCGGCGGTTTGCGTCTGAAGGATGCGATATTCATCTCGCCTCCCGCACCAAGGCCGTGCTCGAAGACGCCGCTGAAACGATCCGGCGACAATATCCGGTGAGGGTGGACGCGATTGCCATCGATCTCGCGCAACTGGGTTTCGCCGAACGGGTGGCGGATGCGTGCGGAGACGTCGATATCCTGGTCAACAATGCCGGCGATGTCCCCTCGGGCTCACTGGAGGCCCTCGACGAAGCGCGATGGCGCGCAGGCTGGGATTCAAAAGTCTTCAACTACATCAACCTGAGCCGCGAATACTTTCGCCGCATGAAGGCGCGCGGTACCGGCGTGATCGTCAACGTAACGGGCATCGCCGGCGATCTGTTGGATGCGAGCTACATCGCCGGCAGCGTCGGTAATGCGGCGATGGCCGCCTTCACCAAGGCGCTCGGCTCGACCAGCCACAAATTCGGCGTGCGTGTCGTTGGCGTCAATCCCGGGCCGTGCGCGACCGAACGCTTTGAAAGATTGGCGCGCGCCAAGGCGCAGGAGCGATACGGTGATGCGGAGCGTTGGCGCGAGGGTACAAGAGCGCTGCCGTTTGGGCGCGCTGCTTCGCCCGACGAGATAGCGGCAGCCGTGGTTTTTCTTGCCTCCCCGCTGTCCGCCTATACGACAGGTGCAATACTCACCATTGATGGTGGGCTGACCGGCGGGCGCGAAGTCGCGCGGTGAGACGAGCGTTATGCCAATCATCGAAAGCCGCATCGATTTAAACTCGGAGAGCTTTCGGTCAAATCGCGAGCAGATGCTCGCGCTTATCGGCGAATTCCGCGCGCTGGAGCAGAAGGTCCGGGACGCGTCGAACGCACGGCGTGATCGCTTCCGCGCGCGCAAACAGTTGCTGCCTCGCGAGCGGGTAGCGCTTCTGATCGATCCCGGCGCGCCCTGGCTCGAACTCTCGACCCTCGCCGGCTTTCGCATGCACGACGACGACGGTGCCGAAGGCATCCAGGGTGGCGGCGGAATTGCCGGTATCGGCTATGTGTCCGGCATTCGCTGCGTTATCGCCGCCAACGATAGCGCGATCAAAGGCGGCACCTCGACGCCGATGGGCGTGAAGAAAAATCTGCGCATCCAGCAGATCGCGTTGGAGAACAAACTGCCGATGGTGCGGCTGGTCGAATCCGGCGGTGCCAATCTTCTCTACCAGGCAGAAATGTTCGTCGAGGGCGGGCGCGGCTTCGCCAATCAGGCGCGCATGTCCGCGGCCGGCATTCCGCAGGTCACGGTCGTTCACGGCTCATCGACTGCCGGCGGTGCGTACCTTCCCGGGCTGTCGGACTATGTCATCCTCGTTCGCGGCAGGGCGAAGGTCTTCCTGGCCGGCCCGCCGCTATTGCGGGCGGCGACCGGCGAGGTCGCGACGGACGAAGAACTCGGCGGTGCCGAGATGCACGCTACCGTCTCAGGCCTCGGCGAATATCTGGCCGAAGACGACGCGGAAGGCATTCGCATCGCGCGTGAAGTCATGGCCAAGCTGCCGTGGAACGAGCAGCTCAGCCTACGGCCGCACAAATCATTCAAGGAGCCGCGTTACGCCGCCGAAGAACTCGCCGGGGTCGTTCCCACCGATTACCGCAGGCCTTACGACGTAAGAGAAATCGTCGCGCGCGTCGCCGACGATTCAGATTTTCTCGACTTCAAGGCGCTCTATGGCGTCCACACGGTGTGCGGCCATGCCGAAATTGAGGGACATGCGATCGGGATTATCGGTAACAATGGTCCGATCGATGCCGACGGTGCGAGCAAGGCGGCGCAGTTCATCCAACTTTGTTGCCAGGCCAACATGCCGATTGTTTATCTGCAAAATACGACCGGCTACATGGTCGGACGCGAGGCCGAACAAGCCGGCATCATCAAGCACGGCTCGAAGATGATCCAGGCGGTGGCCAATGCGACGGTGCCGCAGTTGACCATCCACGTCGGCGCATCGTTTGGCGCTGGCAATTACGGCATGTGCGGGCGCGCTTATGATCCGCGCTTTATTTTTGCCTGGCCCAGTAACCGCATCGCGGTTATGGGCGGCGAGCAAGCCGCCAAGGTTATGGCCATCGTGACGGAGGAAAAACTCAAACGCGAGGGCAAGCCCGTGGACAAGGCCAAGCTGGATGCAATGGAGCAGGGCATTATCAAGCGCGTGGAAAGCGAGTCCACCGCACTCTACGCCACCGCGCGGCTCTGGGACGACGGATTGATCGATCCGCGCGACACTCGAAAAGTGTTAGGCTTTTGCTTGTCGATCTGCCGCGAAGCAGAACTTCGCCCGCTGAGACCCAACACGTTCGGCGTCGGGCGGATGTAACGGGAAGGAAACGTCATGCTCTTTACGCCCGAGCACGAGGAACTGCGCCGGAGCCTGCAGAAATTCATCGCCGCGGAGGTCAACCCGTACGTTGATGAATGGGAGGAAGTCGGCATCTTCCCCGCCCACGACCTGTTCAAGAAAATGGGCGACCTCGGCTTTCTCGGCCTGAACAAGCCGGTGGCTTACGGCGGGCAGGGGCTCGACTACTCCTACGCCATGGTAATGGCCGAAGAGCTCGGCAATATCGCCTGCGGCAGCGTGCCGATGGCGATCGGTGTGCAGACCGACATGGCGACGCCTGCGCTCGCGCGGTTCGGTTCCGAGGAGATCAAGCGCGAATTCCTGGAGCCGTCGATTGCGGGTGACTTTGTGGCTTGCCTTGGCGTCTCGGAAGTGGGCGCCGGATCGGACGTCGCCTCGATCAAGACCACTGCGCGGAAGGACGGCGACGACTACGTCATCAACGGCGGCAAAATGTGGACCACCAACGGTACGCAAGCAGACTGGATGTGCCTTCTTGCCAACACGTCAGACGGCCCGGTGCACAAGAACAAGTCGCTCATCTGTCTGCCGATGAAGACCAAAGGCGTGCAGATCGCCCGCAAGCTCGACAAGCTCGGCATGCGCTCCTCGGACACTGCGCAAATTTTTTTCGATGACGTCCGGGTGCCGCAGCGTTTTCGCATCGGCGAAGAGGGTAAGGGCTTCACCTATCAGATGATGCAATTCCAGGAGGAGCGGCTGTGGGCTGCCGCCGCCAATCTGAAATCAATGGAACGGCTGATCCAGGAGACCATCGACTACACGCGCGACCGCAAGGCTTTCGGCAAATCGATTCTCGACAATCAGGTGGTGCATTTCCGATTGGCCGAACTTGCCACCGAGATCGAGCTGCTGCGTGCGCTCGTTTACCGCGCCTGCGAACTCTATCTTGCCGGCACCGACGTGACCCGGCTTGCTTCAATGACCAAGCTGAAGGCGGGACGCTTGCGCCGCGAGGTTGCCGATTCCTGTTTGCAATATTGGGGCGGTATGGGTTTCATGAACGAGACGCCCGTCAGTCGTGCGTATCGTGATGGACGCCTCGGGTCGATCGGCGGCGGCGCCGACGAGATCATGCTGACCATCATTTGCAAACTGATGGGAACGCTTCCAGGTACCTCCAACGCGCCCGAGCAAAAGGCCAGTCATGCCTGATCTCCCGCAGACCTCGCATATCAAGCTCGATTTGCGCGGCGCGGTGCTGCATCTGTGGCTCAATCGGCCGGAACTGCGCAACGCCATCAATCCGCAAATGATACGTGAAATCCTGGCGACGTTCGCGGCAATTGCCGATGACCGCTCGGTGCGTGTCGTGGTGCTGCGTGGTGCCGGTGGTACGTTCTGTGCCGGCGGCGATATCAAAAGCATGTCTCGCGGCGCATGATGAGCCGCCTGTCGGCGCCGCTGATGAACTCAAGGCGAACAACAAGCGCTTCGGCGCCATGCTGGACACAGTGAACGCTGCGCCGCAGGTGGTGATCGCCGCGGTCGAGGGCTACGCAATGGGCGGCGGCTTCGGCTTGGCCTGTGTTGCCGACATTACCATCGCCACCGCTGACGCGCGCTTTGCCATGAGCGAGGTGATGATCGGCGTTGTGGCGGCCGCGATCTCGCCGTTCGTCGTCCAGCGCATAGGGCTCACAGCCGCGCGGCGCTTGGCCGTGACTGGCCTGCGCGTTGATGGCGCTGAGGCGACGGCGGCCGGCATTGCGCATCTAACCGTCGCCGATTCGGCCGCGCTCGATGCCGCCGTGCGCGATGCCTGTAACCAGGTGCTCAAGTGCGGGCCCAATGCGGTTGCTGCCAGCAAGCGGCTGATGCTGCGCGCCGCCGGCCCGAACGGGATGCCGGAATTGCTCACCGCGGCTGCTGATGCCTTCGCGGCGGCTGTTCGCAGCCCCGAGGGCCGCGAAGGGACGAAATCGTTTGTTGAGAAGCGCAAGCCTTCGTGGGTCGTGCAAGTGGAGTGACGGATGAACGTCCTCCCAATGCGCGCCGGCATGCGCTGCGGCTCCCGGTCGTGACCGCGTTCGGCAAAATCCTGATCGCCAATCGTGGCGAGATCGCTTGCCGCATCATGCGGACCGCAAAGGCTCTTGGTTATCGCACCGTCGCCGTGTTCAGCGATGCGGACGCCGGCGCGCTCCATGTGCGGGAGGCGGACGAAGCGGTCTGCATCGGTCCGCCGCCCGCAAAGGATAGCTACCTCAATATCGACGCGCTTCTTGCTGCCGCAAAGCTGGCCGGTGCAGACGCGGTCCATCCGGGCTACGGCTTTCTCTCCGAGAACGCCGTATTCGCGCAGGCCTGCGCGCAAGCGGGTCTCGTCTTTATCGGCCCGCCGCCGACGGCCATCGACGCCATGGGCAATAAAGCGCGGGCAAAAGCTCTGATGGAGACCGCCGGCGTTCCCTGTGTGCCCGGTTATCATGGTGCCGATCAGTCCGACGACCACCTTTCAGCCGAAGCCCGGCGGATCAGATTCCCGCTCATGGTCAAGGCCGCGGCTGGCGGGGGCGGGCGCGGCATGCGGCTTGTGAACGCCCCCGAAGATCTCGCGCACGCGCTCACGCGCGCGCGGTCCGAGGCGACGAGCGCTTTCGGCTCCGGCGAACTCATTCTTGAAAAAGCGATCGCCGACGCTCGGCATATCGAAATACAGGTGTTCGCCGACCGGCACGGCAACGTCATCCATCTCGGTGAACGCGATTGTTCGATCCAGCGCCGTCATCAAAAGGTGATCGAGGAGGCGCCGTCACCCGCGGTCTCGACGGAACTGCGAGCGAAGATGGGTGAGGCCGCGATCGCCGCCGCACGCGCCATCGGCTACGTGGGCGCTGGCACCGTCGAGTTTCTGCTCGATCCATCCGGGAAATTCTACTTTCTCGAAATGAACACGCGGCTCCAGGTCGAGCATCCGGTGACCGAGGCGGTTACGGGACTTGACTTGGTCGAATGGCAGCTGCGGGTCGCTGCGGACGAGACCTTGCCGCTTGAACAGCATCAGGTGAGATTGAGCGGTCACGCCATCGAGGCACGTCTGTATGCCGAAGACCCGAGCCAAAGCTTTCTGCCGCAAAGCGGCACTTTAATCGATTGGCGTCCCGCGTCCGGAGATGGCGTGCGTGTCGATCACGGTCTCGCGCCGGGCCAACGCGTGAGCCATTTCTACGATCCCATGCTGGCCAAAGTGATCGCTTACGGGGCGACGCGGGATGAGGCGCGCCGGCGGCTCATCAAGGCAATTGAAGATATAATTGCGCTCGGCCTGACCACCAATCGCAGCTTCCTCATCGCAACGCTCCGCCATCCTTCTTTCGTGGCAGGTGAAGCGACGACCGCTTTTATCGATCGGCATTTTCCAGCAGGTAGTGACGCGTTACGGCAGCCGCAGCCGGACTTGCGCACGCTGGCGCTCGCCGCGGTGCTCCTGTTTGAGGCGCAGACCCATGCGGCGGCGAATGAGGTCGGTGCGGCGCAGAACTGGTCATCGACCGGCATTGCCGTCTGGCCGCTACGCCTGACCCTAGGCGACAGCAATCACCCAGCCAGCATCAAGGCCGTTCGGACGAATGTTTATTTGGTCGCACTCGGTGAGGACATGGTCGAGCTTTCGGTCGAAGAACGCTCGGACGGCGCCATCCGCTTCACCGCAACGGGCCTGCAACAGACCGCACGCTTTGCCTTGCACGAAGGCGCGCTTCACCTCGATCTCAATTGCCTCACCGTCGTCGTGCGCGAGACAGCGCTTGAAACCGGTTCAGCGCGCCGTGACGGCTCCTTGCGGCTCCTCGCGCCGATGAACGGTGCAATCATAGGCGTGCACGCGAAGCCGGGGGATAGCGTCACTAAGGGACAGCGCATCGTCGTTCTTGAAGCGATGAAAATGCAGCACGAAATATGCGCGGAACGGGCCGGGACCATCGACAAGGTTTTGGTCAAGCCAGGCGATCAGGTTGCAACCCGGCAGCTTCTGGTCGAGCTCATGCCGGAGGCGAGCGCCGCGCAAGATCGGACGGAGGCGACGCTATGAACGACAAGGTCGTGATCACCTGCGCACTTACCGGCGTGCTCACCGATCCGAAGCAGCACCCCGTTCCGGTGACGCCGGCTGAGATGGCGCGTGAGGCGAGAGCCGCGTTCGACGCCGGCGCCGCGGTCATGCACGTTCACTTCCGCCAGCAGGCGCCTGGCAAAGGCCACTTGCCGTCATGGGAGCCTGAACTCGCCTCGACGATCATGCGGGCAATCCGCGATGCCTGCCCCGGTGTGATCCTCAACGAATCGACGGGCACTATCGGTCCGAACATTTCCGGTCCGCTTGCTTGCCTGCGCGCCGTTAAACCGGAGATCGCGGCGTGTAATGCCGGCTCGCTGAATTATCTGAAAGTGCGCGCTGATGGTTCGTGGGCGTGGCCGCCGCACCTGTTCGACAATCCAGTCGAAAAGGTCAAAGCCTATCTCGACGTGATGGCCGAAACCGGCACCCAGCCGGAATTCGAATGTTTCGATGTCGGCATCGTACGCTGCGTCGGCATGTACGCGAAAAACGGTATGTTCAAGGGCCGGCCGAAATACAATTTCGTCATGGGCGTTGAATCCGGCATGCCGGCTGATCCCGATCTGCTGCCGATCCTCAAGAAGCTCACCGTTCCAGGAGCGCCGTGGCAGGTCACTGCCGTCGGGCGCGACAATATCTGGCCATTGCACCGGCGCGCGGCGGAGCTTGGCGGGCAGCTGCGCACCGGTCTCGAAGACACATTCTACTTGCCCGACGGCACCAAGGTCGGCTCCAACGGAACGCTCGTGGAAATGCTCGCTCGTTACGCGCATGAAGCCGGCCGTACCGTCGCCGGCCCGGCTGAGGCCCGCAGCCTCATGGGGCTCGCAGCGATTTAGCAGCCGATGAACATCGTGCTTCGACCACCTTCAGCGGAACGCAGGCATTACCTCTTTGGCGAACAAGTCGATAGAACGCGACGCCGCTTCGTAAGGCAATGATCCAAAGATCATATCGGCGACGAAATAATTGATGCCGGTCTGTTCGATGGTTTCGGCGACGTAGCGGCGCACCGTTTCCGGCGAACCGGCAACGCCCATGTTCATGCTCTCAAGCGTTTCGAAATCGTCCGGGTAGATCATCCCGATAGGGAAGGGGATGCCGCCCCATTCCCAGAGGAAGGCCATGTGGTGCCGCCAGAGGCGATAGGCGTCCTGCATGAGGTCACGTGCCTTTGCGTCGCTGTCTGCCACGATGACGTGGCGAAATACGCCGAGCAGCGGAATGTCAGCGGCATTGTTGCCTTGCGCCTGCCAGGCTGCGCGATAGGCTTCGGTAAGCGCCTTGACGCCTGCGTTCGGGATCAGCGTCACGATATTGCCCTTGAGCCGCGCTGCGTCGGCCGCCCGGGTGGCCTCAATCGGCGCAAACCAGAGCGGAGGATGCGGCTGTTGCAAGGGCCGCGCCGCGATACGGACGTTCTTGAAGCGATAAAATTTGCCTTCGTGAGTTCAAAATATCTGACGTCAGCGCTTTGAGTATGACTTCCGTCGCCTCGCGGTTCATCGTCGGCGCAAACTCCGGATCAACGTTGAAACTGGCGATCTCGATCGGTGAGGCGCCACGGCCCAATCCCAATTCCAGCCGCCCGCGGCTCATATGGTCGAGCATCACCACTTCTTCGGCGACCCGCAGCGGATGGTACATCGGCGTGACGTAGAGCAGTGGGCCGAACCGCAGCCGCTCGCTCCGTTGTGCTGCTGCAGCGAGGAACAGGCTTGGCGAAGGCGCCATGCCCAGCGGCGTCGAATGATGTTCGGCGATGTGATAGGAGCGAAAGCCGGCGCGATCGTATTGTTCGATGAGCTTGAGCCGTGTTTCGAACAGATCGGCAAGCGGTATGCCGTTGTCGTCAAGATGATCGAAGATTCCGAATTGCAGCGCCAACGCAGCCTCCCCAAAAAGACTTGTTTTTTCTAGTAACCGGAGCCGCGCCCCGGCTTGCTTGAGCGCTAGTGAACCTGCCGCTCCTGGGCCACCCAGAACGGTTTGCGCAGCTCGCGTTTGAGGATCTTGCCCGTCGGCGTGCGCGGCAGCGTCTCAACAAAATCGATTGAACGCGGCGCCTTGTAGCCGGCAATTCGTTGGCGGGCGAAGGTGATCAATTCCTCGGGCGTAACTTCGGCGCCGGATCTTTTGACGATGATTGCTTTCACTGCCTCGCCCCATTTGTCGTCCGGAACGCCAATTACGGCTACGTCGGCGACCGCCGGGTGGCTGAAGAGCACGCTTTCGACCTCGGCGGGATAAATGTTTTCGCCGCCGGAGATGATCATATCCTTCACCCGATCGTAGATGTAAATGTAGCCATCTTTGTCGAAGTAGCCGGCATCGCCGGTATGAAACCAGTCGTTGCGTATCGCTCGGCGCGTCGCCTCGGGCTGATTCCAGTAACCGAGCATATTCTGCGGCGAGCGGGTGACGATCTCGCCGACTTCGCCCGTAGCGACTTCGTTGCCATTAGCGTCGACCGCACGGATTTCGACGCCATGCATCGCCTTGCCGCACGATTTGAGCCGATCCGGTACTTTCTCGTCATGATCCTCGGGCGGCAGGTACGTGATGGCGCCCGTGGTCTCGGTCAATCCGTAAACTTGCGCCAGACCGCAGCCGAATACTTTGAGCGCGTTGCGTACCAGATCGACCGGTGCCGGTGACGCCCCGTAGACGATCACTTCGAGTGACGAGAAGTCCGTGGTCCTGCACTGCGGGTGCTGCAACAGGAACAGCAGCAGTGCCGGCACCATGAAAGCCTTGGTGATGCGATATTCCGGGATCAAGCGCAGAATCGCACCGGGATCCGCGTCGCGCATCAGCACGGTGTCGATGCCGCGATAGAATCCGATCAACGCCCAGCCGCTGCCGCCGATGTGAAACAACGGCATGCAGACCAGGTTGACGTCGTTCTCGCGCCATTCGCCCAAATGCCGCAGCCCGCCCTGCGCCAGCGGCATGAGATTGGCGTGACTGAGTTGCGCTCCCTTCGGATGGCCGGTCGTGCCGCTGGTGTACATCTGGATGGCGCAGTGTTCCGGTGCGATCGGCATCGCAGGATCGTCGATCGGCTGGGCGGCGAGCCAATCCGAGTAGTTGACCCAGGAATTGTGTGGAGCTTCGAGCGCAATGATGCGGCGAACGGATTTCATTTCGTGCGCTACCTTTTCGACGAGCGGATAGAAGTCGGAGCCGACGAACAGCATGTCGGCGCCGGCGTCGGCGATTACAAACGCCACTTCGGGCGGCGCCAAACGGAAGTTGACTGGTACCAGCACGATGTCGGCCTTCGCGGCGCCTAACCAGAGTTCGAAGAAGGCCGGCACATTCTTGGACAAAATCGCTATCCGCGCCTGTGGCCGCACGCCTGCTGCAATCAGACCATTGGCGACCTGATTGGCGCGGCGATCAAGTTCGGCAAAGGTGATGCTTTGCCCTTCAAAATGGATTGCGACACGGTTCGGACGTGTTTTGGCGTGATGGCGCGTGATGTCGCCAACAGTCTGAATATCCGCGACGCTTTCGACCTGAAGCATGGCGATCCTCCCTACAATGGCGTAATTTTTTTATGACGCTGCTGCGGCGCTTTTCTCAGGGAAATGGTAGGCAGTTTTCGTGCCGGCCGGAAGCCCGAAAAGCGGCTGCATAGCAGCAGTGGGTTAGGACCCCATTCTCTATGGCGTTTTCTCTACGCGGGTGGCGGTTATGTTTGCCTCTGTTAACCCGTCGACCACGATCCGCACGTTGAGGTCTGGCCGCAGCTTGGCAAAGTCCGCGACTGCGGGGTTGGGTATGAGCAGCCAGACAGGAGGAGTGAGCGCCGCCATGGCTTGGAGGTCGAGGCACCGCGGCGGCTCTTGAAGATAGAAGAACACATTGGTGTCGAGACGCAGGCAGTAAGCCGGTGCCGGCGCGGCGCGCATGGCCACGTCAATCGCCCGGGCGGCCAGCCGCGTCTCGCCGAAGCGATCAGCAAACAGCGGCATGATCGCGACAACCAGAACAATTTGATAAATGACGAGCAGGCCGAGCGTGGTAGCCGCAACACGCTTGACGACCGCATACCGGGATTTTTCCAGAGCGTCCCAGCCTACGCCGGCCAGCACGGCAACTGATGGCGCAATCGGCATAGCATAGCGCGTATTGACGCCGGGCCATAGCATCAGGATTACCGTGCAAATTCCGGAATAGAGCACCATTGGTGCGACCACGGCCGGAACATCCGGTGCGTTCCGGTCTTTTCGCCATGGCCAGGGGACAAACGGCAACATGAGAGACGCCGGCAACAGTTCCAAAAACAGGCTGACGATATTGCGCGAATTCCTGGCGAGGTAATCAAGCAATGCCGGACGGTACTGCACTCTGGCGTAAGCAAGCCAGATTCCTTCATCGCCCGAATGGTAGATCGCGGCTGCCCAGGCGATCATTGCCGCCGCCGGAATCACCATGCAGAGGGCAAAGCCAGGCAGGTCCTGCCACCGCCGCCCGATGATCAAATAAGCGGCGACGCCCAACCCGAAAAATGCCGCCGGCTGCGGACCCTTGGCCATCGCAAGCGCGGCAAGCAGGAGGCCGCAGCCGATCCAACGCAGAACCGTGACGCGGCCTGAAGCCATGCCCTCCCACCACAACACGAAGGCGGCAAACGACAGCATGGTCACGACGGTATCGGGCTCGGCGATCGTCAATTTCTGCAACAGCAGTGGACAAAATATAAAGCACAGCGCCGCGAATAACGATGCTGTCAAACTTGCGTAATGCCGCGTCACCCGCTGCACCAGAAGCGCTGTGATCAAGACCGAGATCATCGCCGGCAGCCGCGCCGACCATTCGTTCACGCCGCCGGTAAGTAGAGCGAAACCGGCGATCAGCCAGCCCAGCAGGGACGGCTTTTCATGCCATCGGATCCCGTAGACGAAGGGTTGGAGAAAATGTCCGTTCGTCAGAACGTCTCGGGCAATTTCAGCGTTGGTGCCTTCTTCATAAATGAACGAACGCAACGTTAGATTGGGCAACACCGCACAAGCCCAAAAGAGAATAATGAGAATGGGGACGGCGCCAGGCCGGCGCAGAAATTGTTCCAGCCGTTCGGCCGCCTCGACAACCGATCGATCAAAGCCCTCGAGAAATCCGCTCACTGCCATGTTGATGCGCCGACGGTGAAAATCGGCCTAGCTCTTGGGTTGCGGCGGACGGATGCGACGGAAATCAATTGAGCCGATAGACTTTTGCCGCGGTATCGTGAAGCGCAGCGCGATATACCGTTTCGCCCAGCGGCTCGAGGGCGGCTCGATAAGCCGCAATCAGGTCGGAATATTGCGTCCACAGTTTCTCGACCGGGAAGTTCGATCCGAACAGGCAACGCTCGGCGCCGAATATCTCAATTGTTTCCTTGACAATCGCAGCGATGTGGCCGGGATCGTTTTTGTGGATGAACGTGCCGAGAGCGGACAGCTTTGACACCATGTTTGGACGTGCAGCAAGAAGTCGCATTCCTTTGCGCCAGCGTTCCCATCCGTCAGGCGAAAGGTCCTCCAACATGCCTGCATGCTGGATAATGAAAGTGACCTTGGGTGCGCTGGCGGCGAGTTCCGCCGCCCCGGCCATCTGTCCGGCGAAGACCTGGAGATCGAACGACCAGCCGTAATCTGCGAGGTGCCCGACGTTTTTTTGCAACTTCGGGTCGCGAGCGAGATCGGGGCCCGAGGCAAAACGGTATTGCGGATTCTCGTGCCACTGCAGTTGCATCCGCAACCCACGCATGCCGCGATATTTGGTCAGGCGGTCGAGCTGCGGGCGCACGTCGTCCGCGAGAAAATCGGCATAGCCAACGATCCCCTGCGGGAAGCCGGTTTCGTCAGCGGCTTGCTGCACAAAAGCGACTTCATCTTCGAACCGGTCCTTGGCCCAATTGGCTTGCACATACACGGACTGCGTCACGCCGGTGCCGGCAAGATCGGCGAGGAATTCACTGATCGGATAGTCACGCCGGATTGCCTCGTAAGGCCCGAAGATCCGCGGCTGCATCGGCCCGTCGAGCCAGGGAAGGTCACGCCTCCGCCATATGTGGTGATGCGCGTCAATGATCCCGGTCATGCCACTCCCTCATTTCGATGCGATTGAATAGCCTCTCGGAGCGCCACTAGCCAAGCCTTCACTGGCGACAACCGTCAAGCGTTCGCATATGTAGGCCTGACATCCGGCTGCGTTCGCGGGACTTTTGCAGAATCCGGCCCGGCGATAGAGTAATCTAAAGGCTAATCCTCGGCCCCCGCCGAAACGGACGGAGAAGACTATGCGTATCGTTTGCATCGGCGGTGGCCCGGCGGGGCTCTATTTCGGTCTCCTCATGAAGAAGGAGAATCCGACCAATCAGGTAACGGTCGTGGAACGCAACCGGCCCTACGACACGTTCGGCTGGGGTGTGGTGTTTTCCGACGCCACGATGGAAAACATGCGCGCGTGGGACGCTGAGACTGCGAATTCAATTGAGACTGCGTTCAACCATTGGGACGATATCGAGGTTCTGATCAAGGGCCGGCGGATGCGCACGACCGGCCACGGCTTCGTCGGCATCGGCCGCAAGAAGCTCCTGAATATCCTCCAGGCACGGTGCGAAGAGCTTGGCGTAGAGCTTGTCTTCGAGCGCGAGGTTGACTCCGATCTGGAATTTCCCGACGCCGACCTGATCATTGCCTCGGACGGCATCAATTCCAAGATTCGCAGCCGCTACGAGGCCGAGTTCAAGCCCGACATGGTCATGCGGCCGAACCGTTTCGTCTGGCTTGGGACCACCAAGTCGTTTGACGCGTTCACGTTCGACTTTCGCCGCACCGAGCATGGCTGGTTTCAGGCCCACATCTACAAGTTCGACGACAGCACCTCGACCTTCATCGTCGAGACCACCGAAGACATCTTCAAGGCGCACAGCCTCGATCAGGCGGATGAGGCGCGCTCGGTTGCTTTTTGCGAGGAGTTATTCAGCGAGGTGCTTGATGGCGGCAAGCTGATGAGTAACGCCCGCCATCTGCGCGGCTCGGCGTGGCTCAATTTTGGCCGGCTGACCTGCGGCAAATGGAGCCACTTCAACGGACAGAGCCATGTCGTGCTGATGGGCGATGCCGCGCATACCGCGCATTTCGCCATCGGCTCCGGCACCAAGCTCGCGCTGGAAGATGCTATCGAGCTCACCAAACAGTTCCGGGCGTTCGGCGGCACACCGGACAAAATTCCCGAGGTGTTGGCTGCTTACGAAGAAGTGCGCGCTGTAGACGTAGCGCGCATCCAGAACGCCGCCCGCAACGCCATGGAATGGTTCGAGGTGGTCGGCAGCCGTTACGCCGATACGCTTGAGCCAGAGCAGTTCATGTATTCGCTGTTGACGCGCTCCCAACGCATCAGCCACGAGAATCTGCGGCTTCGCGACAAGAAGTGGCTGGAAGATTACGAACGCTGGTTCGCGGCACGCGCCGGAATCAACCTCGATCCTGACGGGCCGCCAGTGCCGCCGATGTTCACGCCGTATCGGGTACGCGGGCTCACACTGGCGAACCGCATCGTCATGTCGCCGATGGCCATGTATTCGGCCAAGGACGGCGTACCGAACGACTTCCATCTCGTGCACTTCGGAAGTCGGGCGCTCGGTGGAGCCGGCTTGCTGTTCGGCGAAATGACCTGTGTTTCGCCGGATGCGCGCATCACACCCGGCTGCCTCGGGCTATGGAACGACGAGCAGACTGCGGCCTGGAAGCGGATCGTTGATTTCGTCCACACCACAACTGCCGCAAAATTCGGGTTGCAGCTCGGTCACGCCGGGCGCAAGGGCTCGACGCGGCTCGCCTGGGACGGGATTGATCAGCCTCTGGACGACGGCAACTGGCCGCTGATTTCAGCGTCGGCGCTACCGTACACGGCAAACAGCCAGGTGCCGCGAGCGATGTCGCAGGCGGACATGGATCGGGTGAAGGCGGATTTTGTTGCCGCCACCAAGCGCGCCATCGACGTCGGCTTTGATATTCTCGAACTGCACTGTGCCCACGGTTATCTGCTCTCGTGTTTTCTTTCGCCGCTGACGAACCGCCGCAGGGACGAATATGGCGGCAGTCACGAGAACAATGCTCGCTATCCGCTGGAGGTGTTTCGCGCCATCCGCGAGGTCTGGCCGCAAGACAAGCCGATCTCAGTTCGGCTCTCGTGTCATGATTGGACGGAGGGCGGCAATACGCCGGCCGATGCCGCAATCTATGCCAAAATGTTCAAGGACGCGGGCGCCGATCTCGTCGATTGTTCCTCTGGGCAGGTTTCGAAGGAAGAGAAGCCGGTTTATGGTCGCCTGTTCCAGACGCCGTTTGCAGACAAGCTCCGCAATGAGGTCGGCATCGCGACCGTCGCCGTCGGTGCCATTTCAGAAGCCGACCACGCGAATTCGATTATAGCGGCCGGCCGCGCGGACCTCTGTGCGATCGCGCGGCCGCATCTGGCCGACACCGCATGGACCTTGCATGAGGCGGCCAAGATCGGCCTGAAATCGGTCGCCTGGCCGAAGCAATATCTATCAGCCAAGCTGCAATATGAGACGAATCTTGCCCGTGCTGCAGCCGGTCCGCGGCCGAATTAAGGGGCTTGCACGGCAGTGACGGACAAATCGCTCGACGATCGGCACGTGTTCGTCACCGGCGCCGGTTCCGGCATCGGTGCGGCGATTGCAAGCGCATGTGCCGAAGGGGGCGCGCGCGTAACACTTGCCGGCCGCCGCCTCGATCCGCTGGTCGCGCTACAGGTCAAGCTCGGCGAGCGTGCTCACGTCGTCGCAAATTTCGATGTAGCCGATGAAGACAAAGTCCGCGCCGGCGTTTCGGCGGCGCGCGTCGCGTTCGGCCCGATCGATATTCTCGTTAACAATGCCGGCGAGGCCCCGAGCGGGCCGTTTACAAAAACCGACTTGGCGACCTGGAACAGTGTGCTCGCCGTCAATCTCACCGGTGCTTTCCTGGTGACGCGAGAAGTTGTGCCGGACATGATCGCGAAGCGGGCCGGGCGAGTGATCAATATCGCTTCAACCGCGGGTCTCATCGGCTACGCCTATGTTTCAGCCTATGTCGCCGCAAAGCATGGCGTCGTAGGGCTCACGCGCAGTCTGGCGCTGGAATTCGCCCGTACCGGCATTACCGTCAATGCCGTCTGCCCGGGCTATGTCGAAACGCCGCTGTTGGACCGTGCCGTTGATAACATCGTTGCCAAGACCAAACGCAGCCGCGAGGAAGCGCGCGCGGCGCTGGCATCATCGAACCCGCAGGGCCGTTTGGTGACTCCGGACGAGGTGGCGAGTGCCGTGCTGTGGCTCGCCTCCATTGCCCCGATGTCGATTAACGGTCAAGCGATTGCCATTGCGGGTGGCGAGGTTATGGTCGGGTAGGACGAAGCGCAAACGGCTAGGCTACTTGAAGCCTATAAATTTGAACCTTAAAATGATTTGCATCGGAACAAGATTGCGAACTCGACCGCATAGTGCCATCCAACTGACAAACGAGGCGTCGCGTGCAGGAAACCGCAAGCGTCCCGCTGGACGCGGAAACCAAGGTAACCGAGCGCCCCGGCGACCATGAGAGCGAATTGCGCCTCTGGTTGCGTCTGCTGACCTGCACGACCTTGATCGAAGGCGAGGTTCGACGTCGGTTGCGGCAGGAGTTCGATGTTACATTGCCAAGATTTCGATCTCATGGCGCAGCTCGATAAGGCGCCCGGCGGCATGACGCTTGGTGAGTTATCGCAGCGCATGATGGTTTCCAACGGCAACGTCACGGGGCTGTCGGAGCGGCTGGTGGCGCTCGGCTTGCTTGATCGTCGGCAGTCCCGCAGCGATCGGCGTGCACAGATCGTGAGCCTGACTCCGGAAGGCCGCCGCGTATTTCGCGCCATGGCCCGCGCGCACGAGGGCTGGATCGCTGAGATATTCTCCGATCTGGCTCCCGCCGAGGTCGAGACTTTGATGCGGCTCTTGGCCAGGACCAAGGCCTCCGCGCGTGCCGCAATCGCCGGTGAGCCCTCGCAATGACTGCCGCCAATCCGGTAACTCTTCCGCTGAAGACCTATGCCGCGCAGCATGTGCAGCTGACATTTAGCCGGTGCAGTCGCAACAATCACGCTCAACCGTCCGGAACGCAAAAATCCGCTGACGTTCGAAAGCTATGCCGAGCTGGCGAATATTTTCCGCGCCGCCGCCCGCGACAAGGAGCGTCAAGGCGATCGTAATCACCGGCGCCGGCGGCAATTTCTGTTCCGGAGGCGATGTCTTCGAGATCATCAAGCCTCTCACCGAAATGGATACGAGCGGCCTCCTCGACTTTACGCGCATGACCGGCGAACTCGTCAAAGCGATGCGAGCGGCTCCGCAGCCGATCGTCGCCGCCGTTGACGGCGTCTGCGCCGGCGCCGGCGCGATCATTGCGATGGCCTCCGACATCAGGATCGGTACCGCGAATGCCAAAGTGGCGTTTCTGTTCAACCGGGTCGGCCTTGGCGGCTGCGACATGGGCGCTTGCGCTATCCTGCCGCGAATCATTGGTCAGGGCCGCGCCGCCGAGTTGCTGTTTACCGGCCGGTCGCTCGGTGGCGAAGATGCCGAGCGGTGGGGCTTTTTCAACCGGCTCTCCCCGTCGGCCAATGTTCTCGCCGACGCGCACGCGCTCGCAACCGAACTTGCCGCCGGACCGACCTTTGGCAATGCCATGACCAAGCGCATGCTGGAAATGGAATGGGCGATGTCGGTTGAAACTGCGATTGAAGCCGAAGCGGTCGCGCAGGCTCTGTGCATGGAAACTGAGGACTTCGTCCGGGCATATCGCGCATTCGCGGAGAAGCGCAAACCGGTGTTCGAAGGGAACTGATGCTTGCTGGGTGGTTCATCTTGATCATGCAGAACGAGGATGATGCACCATGATCCGCTCGGCACACGTCGACACCTTTGCCCGGGATCACCTGCCCGCGCCCGAGCAATGGCCGGACTTTCTGTTCAACTTGCCAGAGGTGCGCTATCCGGACCGTCTGAACTGTGTAAACGCATTCGTCGACGATTGGCTTGCGGCTGGTCACGGTGACCGCGCGTGTCTGATCTCGCCGACCGAGACGTTATCCTATGGCGGTCTTGCAGAGCGCGTGAACCGCATAGCCAATGTGCTGACCGGCGATCTCGGTATGGTGCCCGGGAATCGCGTGCTGCTGCGAGGGCCGAACAGCCCGATGATGGTGGCCGCCTATTTCGCGGTCATCAAGGCCGGCGGCGTCGTGGTCGCGACGATGCCGCTGCTGCGCGCCAAGGAAATCGCATTTCCGATCACCAAGGCGGAAATTCGGCTCGCGCTCTGCGACGCCCGGCTCGCGGACGAAATGGAAAAGACACGGCCGCTCGCTCCCGAACTCGAGCGCGTGGTTTATTGGGGCCAAGGCGATGCCGATAGCCTTGAGACGTTGATGGCAAAGCCGCGTTATGAGCGTTTCGATGCGTGCGACACTGCGAGCGACGATGTTTGTTTGATCGCATTTACTTCGGGCACGACGGGCGTGCCCAAAGGAACAATGCATTTTCACCGCGACATGCTGGCGATCTGCGATACTTTCGGCAAATACGTACTGCGCGCGAACCGTGATGATCGCTTCATCGGTTCGCCGCCGATCGCCTTCACCTTCGGACTGGGTGGCTTGGTGCTGTTCCCGTTGCACATCGGCGCCGCGGCTATCCTGCTTGAGAGGGCGTCGCCGGACGATCTTTTGCAGGCATTCGGCAAATTCCGCGCGACCGTCTGCTTCACGGCGCCGACGGCTTATCGTTACATGCTTGGCAAGGCAAAGGATCACGATGTGTCATCACTGCGCAAATGCGTCTCCGCCGGCGAAACATTGCCTGCAGCCACATTCGAGGCATGGCTCGGCGCGACGGGTATCCGGATCATCGACGGCCTTGGCTCCACCGAGATGCTGCACGTCTTCATCGGCTCGCGGGAAGAGGAAATGCGGGCAGGTGCTACCGGCAAGCCGGTCCCCGGATACGAAGCGCGCGTGATCGATGAAAATGGAGGCGATGTGCCCCCTGGCACCCCGGGCCGTCTCGCCGTGCGTGGCCCGACCGGCTGCCGCTATCTCGGCGACAAGCGTCAGCTTGAATACGTGCAGCGCGGCTGGAACATTACCGGCGACACGTATATCAAGGACGCCGACGGCTATTACAGATATCAGGCTCGCTCTGACGACATGATCATCTCGGCGGGCTACAACATTGCCGGACCGGAAGTGGAGACGGCCTTGCTGACGCATCCCGCGGTCGCCGAGTGCGGCGTTGTCGGGCAGCCTGACGACGAGCGCGGTCAGATCATCAAGGCGTATGTGATCCTGCGCCCGGGCTTTGCCGCCGATGTCGCCATGACCCACGAGCTTCAGGAGCACGTGAAGGCGACGGTTGCGCCGTTCAAATATCCGCGTGCTATCGAATACGTAACGAATTTGCCGCGCACCGAAACCGGCAAATTGCAACGCTTCGAATTGCGACGGCGGGCCTCGGAGTCGGCCGCCAGCAAGCTGGCGTCTTGATTTTTGGTGGAGCATGATCTTTTCACGGAGCTGGCTTCCACTTTTCCTGATCATGCTCAAGGGAGATTGAAAATTGTCCCATAGCCCGACCGACACTTTGCCGCCGCGCACGCGCGGGAACGAGGTGCTGCATCCTTCCGGTTGGCCGCGGCCGAAGGGTTATGCCAACGGCATCAAAGCGCGCGGCGACCTGGTTTTTGTCGGCGGATTGGTGGGTTCGGATGAGCGCGGCCGCTTTCCCGCGGATTTCGTCGGGCAGACCCGGCAACTGCTCTCCAATATCGTCGCCGTATTAGCCGAAGGCGGTGCGTTGCCGCGCCACGTCGTGCGCATGACTTGGTATGTTCGCGACATGGACGAGTATCTCAAAGCGCGCTCGGCGCTCGGCGAAGTCTATCGGGAAGTCATGGGCGATCACTATCCTGCCATGGCCCTGGTAGCCGTCACACGCCTTACCGAGCCTGAAGCGCGGGTCGAGATTGAAACGACCGCAGTTGTGCCGGAGGCGTAGGTTTCATGGCGGCGGTCACACCTGCAGATACCGCTGTCGCACGGTCGGGTCGGCGGCTAAAGCAGCCGAAGTGCCTGACCAGACGACGTGACCTTTCTCGATAACGACGTGACGGTCGGCGAGCTTGAGCAGCGCGTCGATGTGCTTGTCGACCAGCAAAATCGCCTGACCCTCCGCTTTTAACCGCTTGAGGCTTGCCCAGATCTCATTGCGAATGAGCGGCGCCAGCCCTTCGGTTGCTTCGTCCAGGATCAGAAGCTTCGGGTTAGTCATCAGGCCGCGCCCAATGGCCAGCATTTGTTGCTCGCCGCCTGAGAGTTCGTTACCCATGTTGCGGCGGCGTTCGGCGAGGACGGGAAACATCTCGTAGATATCTTCGAGCCGCCAACGTGGTGGTCCGAGACGAGCGGCCGCGGTAGCGATCAGATTCTCCTCGACGCTGAGCGTCGGAAAGATTTGGCGGCCTTCGGGCACGAGACCGAGTCCGGCCTGGGCAATGCGGTAGGGCGGCAGACCGTCGAGGCGGAAATCGCCGAACATGATCCGTCCGCCGGCGGTCGGCAGCAGTCCCATGATGGTCGAGATCGTGGTGGTTTTGCCCATGCCGTTGCGGCCAAGGAGTGTGACCACTTCGCCGGCGTCGACGGCAAAGCTCACGTCGAACAGCACTTGGGCGGCGCCATAAGCGGCCTTGAGCGTTTCGACCTGAAGCACGATTACTCCATTTGCTCGCCGAGATAGGCGGCAACGACCTGCGGATCGATGCGCACCTCTTGCGGCAAGCCGGTGGTCAGCAGACGGCCGCGGATCAGCACCGAGATGCGATCGGCAAGCGCGAACACAGCCGCCATGTCGTGCTCGACGAGGATCATCGTGAACTGACCCTTGAGGCTGCGCAGCAATTCCACCAGCCGCTCGGTTTCTTCGCGTCCGATGCCAGCCATCGGTTCATCGAGGAGGAGTAGCTTCGGCTTCATGGCGAGCGCAATGGCAAGCTCAAGCGCACGCTTCTCGCCGTGGGAAAGTTCGCCGGCCGGCAGATGGGCCCGGTCCGCGATGCCGGTCTGTTCGAGCGCCGCCATGGCCGGAAGATTAAGTGCGCGCTCGTCGGCGGCGCGACCGAAGAAGCGCAAGCTCGAGCCGTCCCGGGCCTGAACCGCGAGCGCGACGTTCTCCAACACCGGAAAACGCGGCAGGATCGAGGTGATTTGAA
This sequence comes from uncultured Alphaproteobacteria bacterium, assembly GCA_963844545.1. GTDB lineage: Bacteria > Pseudomonadota > Alphaproteobacteria > Rhizobiales > Xanthobacteraceae > BOG-931. The sequence continues at coordinate 244,393 of CAWJOX010000015.1, forward strand.
AGCTCCGCGACAGTCCGCGCATGGCGCGCGCTTCCGGCGGCAGCTCAGTGACGTCGGCGCCGCTGAACAGGATACTGCCGTCATCCGGCCGGATGAGGCCGGATATTTGATTGATCAGCGTGGTCTTTCCCGCGCCGTTCGGCCCGATGATGGCGTGGGTTTCGCCGGCCGCGACATCCAACGTCACATCGTCGGTCACGACCAGGCTGCCGAAGCTCTTGCGCAAGCCTTCCAGGCGGAGCACCGGCTCAGCCATGGCCGAGCCGCCACAGCCGCGCACTCAGGCCGATAATGCCGCCGCGGGCAAACAACACGACCAAGACGAGAATCGGCCCGAAAATCACCTGCCAGTTCTCGATCACGCCGGATAGCCATTCGTCCGCAACGAGATAGGCAATGCTGCCGATGATCGCGCCGTCCAGCGATCCGACGCCGCCGAGAATGACCATGACGAGCAGCTCGCCCGATTGCTGCCACGACATATAGGTCGGCGCCACGAACTCAGTGAGATTCGCGAGTAGAAATCCGGAGAATCCGCCCAGGGCACCGGCGACGATATAAGTGACCAGCTGAAATTGCCGCACGTTGAATCCGATCGTCGCCATGCGGGTCGCATTCTCTTTAGCGCCGCGTAGCACGCGGCCAAAGCGCGATGCGACCAACGCGCGGCAAAATGCATAAGTCGCCAGCAGGCAGATGAGGGTGAAATAATAAAAAGCGCGATCGCTCTTCAACAGCGGCAAACCGGCAATGGTGTTGCGCGCGGCAATGGTCAGGCCATCGTCGCCGCCATAGGGCGCGAGCGAGGTGGCGATGAAATATACCATTTGTCCGAATGCGAGCGTGATCATGATGAAGTAGGCGCCTTTGGTCCGCAGGCACACGAGGCCGGTCAGGAAAGCAAACAGCATCGACACCGCAATCGCGACCGGGAGCGACACCAGTGCATCGCCGATGCCGTGAGCGGACAAAATTCCAACCGCATAGGCGCCGAGCCCGACGAACGCAGCGTGGCCGAACGAAATGAGCCCGCCATATCCGACCAACAGGTCAAGGGCGACTGCGGCGACGGCGAAAACCATAATGCGGGAGCCGACGTCGAGCAGATACTTTTCCGCGCTCAGCGAAGCCACCAGCGGAAGCAACGCGAAGGCGAGAAAAAGCACCACCGGGAGCACGATATCGCGCCGGGGGCGGAGCGGCCGCACTGCCGTTCCGGCGGCGATAGCGGCGCCGGTCATCTCAACGGCCTCTTGCTGGAAACAGACCGGCTGGCCGCAGGTACAACACGATGGCCATCAGGACGTAGATCAGCATTGAGGCAATGGCCGGGCCGACAACGCGCGCGGGCGACGGTCCCATTACCAGCCGCAGTACATCGACCGAAAACGAACGGCCGAGCGTGTCGACGAGGCCGATCAGCAATGCCGCGACGAATGCGCCGCGGATCGAGCCGATGCCGCCGATGACGATGACGACAAGAGCGAGAATGAGGATGTTGGTGCCCATGCTGGGCTCAACCGAGATGATCGGCGCGATCATGATGCCGGCGAATCCCGCAAGCATCGTGCCAAAGCCGAATACGATCATGAACAGGCGTTCGATGTTTACGCCGAGCGCGGAAACCATCCTTGAGTTGGTTGCTCCGGCGCGAACCAGCATGCCAATCCGGGTGGATGTGACCAGTACATAGAGAATGGCCGCAACCGCGAGGCCGGAACCGATGATGACAAGGCGCCAAACGGGATAAAGGAGCCCACCCATCAGCACGACCGATCCGGTGAAGAATTCAGGCACCGGCAGCGTCAGCGGAGCGGCGCCCCAAATCAGTTTCACGGCGTGATTGAGAAACAGAATGATGCCGAATGTGGCAATGACTTGATCGAGGTGGTCGCGATCGTAGAGATGGCGGAACACCAGAAACTCAAGCAGCAGCCCGAAAGCCAGCGACGCCAGCAGCGCCAGCGCCAGCGCGGCGAGGAAATTGCCGACGACGCCGTAAAACGCCACCGCAAGATAGGCGCCGAGCATGTACTGAACGCCATGCGCGAGATTGATGAAATCCATCACGCCGAAGACCAGCGTCAAGCCGGCCGCGATCAGAAACAACAGGACGCCAAATTGCAGGCCGTTCAGGATTTGGATGAGGAGGAGCGTGCCTGACATGGAACCGGAGTGGTATCGGGACAAGTCCCACGGTTGCGCCGCCCCAAGTAAGCGACGGCGTCATCCGTCAGCCGGATCGGTCGCGCCGGCGAGAGCCAATCGCGCGGCCGAAGCTCACTTCATCGGGCAATCCTTGGCGTAGGGATCGCCGTAGTTCGCGAACACCTTCTTGTCGATCTCGGTTTCGAACTTGCCGTCCGGCCGCTTGGCGACTTTGACCAGATAGAAGTCCTGGATCGGATAGTGATTGTTGTTGAACTTGAAGCTGCCGCGGAGCGACTTGAAATCAGCCTTCTTCATCGCCGCGCGCAGCGCGTCTTTGTCCGCCAGATTGCCTTTGACCTCGCGAACGGCGCTGTCGATCAGCAACGCTGCGTCATAGGATTGGAAAGCATAACTTCCCGGGACGGCGTCGTATTCCTTCAGGAAGGCTGCGACGAACGCCTTGTTCTGCGGATTGTCGAGGTTGGGCGCCCAGTTGGCGCCGCTGTACATGCCGAGCGCGGCTTCGCGTTCCGCCGGAAGGTTGGCCTCATCGACGGTGAAGGCGGAAAACACCTGAATTTTGCCGGCAAGGCCGGCCTGGTGGAATTGCTTGACGAAGTTCACGCCCATGCCGCCGGGCAGAAACGCGAACACCGCATCGGGTTGCGCCGCGGCGATCCGCGAGATCTCCGCCGAATAATCGAGCTGACCGAGCGGCACATAGACCTCGTCGAGAACCTGGCCGGAAAACTTGTGCTTAAAGCCCGCGGCGGCGTCTTTGCCGGCCTGATAGTTCGGCACAATGATGATCACTTTCTTGACGCCGGATTCCTGGGCGTGCTGGCCCAGCACTTCGTGCACCTGATCGTTCTGATAGGAGGTGACGAAGAAATTCGGATTGCAGGCCTTGCCGGCGAACGCCGACGATCCGGCATTCGGGCTGATCAGGATCACATTGGCTTCGGTAACGGGCTTCATGATCGCGCCGAGGATATTGGAGAACACCGGTCCAACCACGAACTCGACCTTGTCGCGATCGATGAAGGCCTTGACCTTACCGACCGCGACGTCGGGCTTGCCCTCGTCATCGGCGACGATAACCTCGACGGGGAGGCCGCCGAGCTTGTTGCCCATCGTCTTCACCGCGAGCGCAAAGCCGTTGCGCAATTGCTGGCCAACGACGGCTGCAGGGCCCGACAGCGTGGTAATGACGCCGATCTTCAATGGTTCATCGGCTTGGGCGACGGACGCGCCCAGGCCCGCGCACAGGCCGAAGGCGGCCGCGATAACAACGGTGGGCTTTAACTTGATCATATCAGGTCTCCTGACGACGCCCGGGTCCGCAGATATTTTAAGTTTAAATTACCGGGCTTGTGAAGCGCCTTGGGCCGAATAATAATGCCGCGTCTTGGGACAAATTTACGCTCTTGGTCGATTGCGGCAGGCAAATGTCGGCGGTCGGGGAGGCGCGTGCTTGGATCGTGCTTGGATATCGCAATCGGGCGAACGTAACAGAGTGAGGGTACGATGAGTGCAATAACAGGGGGTGTCACGAAGGCCGGGACCGGCATCGATGGCATCGTTTGGAATATTCTCGGTCAGACCTACGTGCCGAAGCAGGTTTCGGAGAATTCATTCTCCTGGCATGCCACCTTTCCACCCGGCACCTTTGTCCCGCCGCACATTCATACGACGCAGGATGAATTCATCTACATGCTCGAGGGCAAGATGGACCTCGTGCTCGAAGGCCACGACTATGTCGCGACGGCCGGCGACGTCATCCGGCTGCCGATGAACATCCCCCACGGCCTGTTCAACAAGTCCGACCAGACGCTGAAGTGTTTCTTCTGGGTGTCGCCGACCCGCAAGCTCTACGATCTGTTCTGGGCCATCCACAGCATGAAAGAGCAGAATCCGCCCGACGTGGTGGCGCTCTCGGCCAGGCACGAAGTCATGTTCCTGCCGCCGCCGGCGTAGGACGAAATCGCAGCAACGCGGCTCCTTCTCCCCGGCGTGCGGGGAGGGGGTGAAAATACGACATCGTTCCCGCGACGCGGATGCGCCCGAGTTGTCCGAAAATGTAGGGGGGTTAGCTGCGAACGCAGCGTAACCCACCATGCGAGCGGTGGGTTTCGCTTCGCTCTACCCACCCTACAAAGCGCAATAACGAAAGAAAAAAGGAAGCGGAACGCCGACAGACGTGTTCAGCCAACCTCCGCATCTCGCGATGCGGCGCGCGTGTACCGCAGACAAGTGTACGCAAGTCTGCGCACACAAAATCTGCTACACGCGCTCGCCTATCGGCGTTCCACCACGGCTCTTACCGTCAGGGCTTTCGGCCCTTGGGCGCAACTCCAGGCCAGGCTTCCTGGGACGCGGCAGGACGTTCGATCCTGTAAGCTCGCTCCAACCGGGGAGCAAAGATCTCACGTTCTTCCACGGGCGTTACCCGCGCCCGCCTGTCCCAGTCCAGGGAACGCACCTCCCGGACCGGTCGTAGTGCCGGTCAGCATGATGCCCGAAGCTGCCCGGGTGCGGAGTGTATCGTTCCGCGCGCGGGCACCGCACTCGCTCCACCTTCAGGAGTACCCTCGGCCGAAGGCGTCCTTCACCGAGCGAGATTCGTTGCATCATGTACTGAAATTGGGGACAAATGTCAATCGAATGGCGACTGCCGCGCTGGCGCTAACATGGAACTGAAGCTTATTGAGCGATCAACATAACGTGGCGTCCTAGAAAACGGACGGTCGATCGCGACACGCGTTGCCATGTCTGCAAACTGGCGCTGAACAGACATGTGGCGGACATCGCGGAAACGACTTTGACGACCCGTTGCGGAAGTCGCGCTCCCTTATTCGGTCACATCGTCGGCGCGCTGCTGGAGAAGGAGAAGAACGTCGAGACCGAGTTGATCACGAGCTCGTACTTGACCGGGGCCTGGACGGTACGCCTTGAGGACGCGGTCGGCATAAGCGTGCATGGTGACCGTCCTGTGATTAAGTGGTTTCGAAAAGTAGGCTCGCTCGCCAGTCGATCGCCTCGCCTCTGCATCGCCCCGAAAGAGATCAGTCAGATCAATAACTTGTTCACAACATCGACCCAAAGTGCAGCTTCCATCGGCGAATTGTGAGCCTGCCTCTGGCGGATGGCACGTGCGGTGCGGTAAATTATTGCCGGAGCGTTGCAAAAACAGCATCAAGCCCGATGAGTACCTCGTTCGGGAGACCGATCACGACGGAGCCCAGTCCAGATGATGCGGTCTATCCGGTTGCCAAAATTGCATTGGTGTTGGACGCTTTGGCTGCTGAAGGCGTCCCGATAGAAGATGCGCTAAAGCGCCTGCGCCTGTCCAAGGCTTCGATTTCCTCGCCCGCGACGCGCGTCTCGCTCAATCAAGTCATCGATTGCTGTTGCTACGCCGCGGAGCGATCGCGTGACCCGCATTTTGCCTACCGCACCGGCCTGAGGTTTCACGTCTCTGCCTATGGCATGTACGGCTTCGCCATTTTGAGCAGCGTCGACTATCGGGACACGATGCAATTCGCTGCTAAATACCACCAACTGGCGACACCGTTGACCACCCTTGAGTTCACCGAAAACGCCGGTCGTGGAATATGGCTCCTAAACCCGCTGTCCTGTCCGCGCATCGATACCCGTTTGTATAAATTTATCGTCGAAATGCAATTTGGCATCGTGCTGACGCTACATCGTGACATCATGGGTTCGTCTTTTTTAGCGCGAGAATTTCACGTAAGTTACTTTCCCGCTTTTGACGCGGCAGAATATCGCGCGGCGTACGGCGCTCCGGTCCTGTTCGGGCAATCAACGAACCGGCTCTTGTTCGATTCGCGCTGGCTTGACGGTACGCCAAGCCTCGGCAATGAAATCACCCATTCGACTGTGGTTAGCCTGTGCGACGCGCAAATTGAAGAATTTCAGCTTCGCAGGGGGCTTGTCGGAGAGGTTCGGCAAATCCTCATGAGATCCCTCATGCGGCCGAAGAAATTCGAATATGTTGCGCAAAATCTCAACATGAGCGCGCGCACGCTTCGACGAAAGCTGCACGACGAGAACAGTTCGTTTCGTCAGCTGGTGGATGAATTGCGTCGCGATATGGCCATTCGCTATTTGCGTGATACCGCTTTAACTGTGGAAGATATTGCCGAAACGCTCGGCTTCAGCGATGCCGCGAATTTCCGGCAGGCCTTTCGAAAGTGGACCAAGGCGACCCCACACGAGTTTAAAAACGCGTCGAGGGCATAGATCGGCCGTTTGGCCGTCGTGCTGCAACTCGCAGCTCGTCTGGCGAAGTCAAACACAATCCTGCAGGAATAGTTCCCGGCGGGAAGATGATTGAATGGCCGTGAATCACCGGCATTTTGGCCGAATAGAACCGTTTCACGCGTTGCAGATCGACCTAAGTGCTGTTTCGCGCCTGTGGCGAAGACCGGGCGCGAAGTCTGCTCATCAATCAAGTGGAGGTCACTATGAAGGTACTCGAAGCACTTGCTTCGGCGATTGCGGCTGAAGGCATCGATCGCATTTTCGGGGTCATAGGCGATGCCAATCAGGAAATCATTGTCGAGCTGTGTGAAAAGCATGGGCTCGAATTCGTTCATACCCACCATGAGACTGCTGCCGTCGGCATGGCCGACGGCTATGCGCGCCTTTCTGGCAAGATCGGCCTTGCCGCCACCACGCAAGGCCCCGGTTACACCAACGCGACGACCTCGCTGGTTTCAGCGCGCCTGCATCGATCGCCGGTCTTGATGCTGGCCGGACACGCCTCGCTGCGCGATCCTTACAATCCGCAGGGCATGCTCGACCAGCTGGCGATGGCGAAGCTCACAACCGGGGCAACGGTGAAGATCGATCATGCTTACAACATCGATTACTGCCTCGGCGAAGCTTTTCGGCAGCTGAAAGCAAATAAAGGGCCCTTCGTCCTCAACATGCCGCAGGACGTCCTGCACGCCGTCCTGCCGGACGAAAAATGGACTTATCGTCCCATGTACAAGGCGAAGGTGTTGCAGCCGCCGCGGCCGGAGGACGTTGCCGAAGCTGCCAAGATTTTGGCCAACGCCAAACGACCGACGATTCTTTGCGGGCTGGGCGCCGCCGAAAGCAAGGCCGAGCCCGAGGTTCGCAAATTGGCCGAATATCTCGGCGCGCCGGTGGCAACCTCACTCTATGCAGCAGGTTTTTGCGCTCAGTATCCGCTTTATCTGGGCATAAGCGGTGGCCTCGGCTCGGACCTCACGGTCGATACGCTCGCGGAAAGCGATGTCATGATTGTCGTCGGCGCGAGTTTGAATGAGTGGACCACACACTTCGGCAAGATCCTCGAAAACGGCAAGAAAATTATCCAGATCGATGACCGCGAGGATGCGTTCGGGTGGTTTGCACAGATTACCGTCGGCCTGGAAGCCGACGCGAAGGTGGCTGTCGCGGCGTTGCTCGATCGGCTAAAGGAAGGCGGCAAGCCAGCCCGTCAGCCGGATGCGGCGACAGTACAGAAAATCAAGCAGTGGAAGCCGCCGGTGACAAGTTACGACGACGGCAAATGGGTCGATCCGCGGCGCGCCGCCGCCTATCTGGAGGACAAGCTGCCGAAGCGCGACCGTATTCTCGTTTTCGACGGTGGCCACTCCGCAATGGTGAATGTTCAGGCGATGAGCAGCCCCAGCGCCGACAACTGGGCGTCCGGACTGGACTTCGGCGCCATTGGACAAGGTTTAGGGATCGCGCTTGGCGCCTGCTTTGCGCGACCCGGCAAGCGGGTCACCCACCTCACCGCGGACGCTTCATTCATGATGAACGTGTCCGATTTCCACACCGCGGTCAGTCACAATCTGCCGCTCACCGTGTTCGTGTTCAACGACAACGCCGTTGGCCAGGAGCGGCACGACCTCATCCACAAGGGTCTGCCTGGAAAATACGCGGAAGTCGCATCGCCCGATTTCGAGAAACTAGCCGTCGGCTTTGGCGCCAAGGGTTTCAGAGTCGATCGACCCGACGATTTCGGCGAAATCGACAAGGCTCTTGCCGTCCAAGACGGCCCGGTGATCGTCAACATTCGCATCAATGGCGACGTTGAGTTGCCCGTCAGCTGGGAGATTGCCCAGGCCCTCGAAAACACCGGAGAGTAACCAATCGGTTGTTCATTGTGACTCCGAGCAGGAAGGCCGCCGAAGGGCGGCCTTCCTGTAGCGCGCACATGTCCGGAGCTGGCCCCAAGCCGACGTACCGGTCTCATCGCCACACGTCTGCATCGGAGTCATGCGGACAAGGGGTTCTGCGAATTTATGAGTACCTGCCGCTAGTCACGCCGCCTTGTTGACTTGCTCGCAGGCAAAGCCGGCCGCGGAAGCGTAGCCGCACGAGCTGCTCGCTCGCCTTTACATACCCGTAAAAGGCTCTTCGGCCTGGAACGCGACGCCGACACGATCCTCTTTGCGCCACCCGGCACAGCCGCGAGGGAGGTATCAGCATGAATTCATCGGGAAGGACGAATCCGGCCGGGATCGCGAGCTGCGCGCCGCCCTGGAAGATATCCAAAATGGTGCACTCAAATTGGACCGAGTCACCAATCGTGATTTCCGCGGCAATACGCACGGTCTTTCGCCTTGCGCTGTTCGAACGACAGCACGTCGTCGATGTTGTTGAAGCCTTTCGGCGCGCGGGTTCGACCGCATCGATGACACCCTCGCCGCCGATTACCACAAGCATATTAATGAAAAGGGGAACCAATTACGCATCAAAACGTTAAAGCAGATACCCACAATGGAGAAACTCATGCGGAAATTCATTTTCGCGGCGACGGCGACCATTATTTTGGCCGCGCCCTTCGCAAGTGCCGCTTCTGCGGAAGAGGTTATCGTTAAGGAGCGACCCAACACGGTGGTAAAAGAACGCGTTGGTCCCCCGGAAGCGGTCGTGCGAGAGCGCGTCGCACCGCCGGAAGTAGTCGTGAGAGACCGCGCTCCCGAAGTCAAAGAGAAGGTCATCATTAATAGGTAGAATGGTCGTGTAGCGTCTGACTTAGCTGTGAAGAGACCCAGGTAGGGTCTCTTTGCTTATCTCGATCGGCCTTCCGACTTCCGTCTCTCGGCTGTCCTCACACTCCGATCACTGAGTCAAATATTCATCCATTATGCATCGTGGCATGCTGACGGCTCGCGGCATTCACAGAAGGATCTCAGGTTGCAGATGTTCAATCCATGGTTTGCGCTCACGTTCAAAACCATCCAACTTGGCTTTGATGCACAGAGCGTAATTGCGCTTCGCATGATGCGACTGGCGTCGGGCGGCGCCGGCTCGAAAGCCGAAATGAGCCGTATGGCCACCGAGAAGGCGTCTGCTATCGCCGAGTCTCAAATCGCCGCGGCGGCAGCCGTCATGACTGGCCGACAAGATCACGTCGTTGCCGGCAAAGTGCTCAATGTGCTTGGGAAACGTGTTCGCGCCAACAAGCGAAGGCTCTCTCGCCGCCGACGTAGCTCTTGACCGCTTAAGGTCAGATCCGAGCGCCCGGACTTGCGTCCTTCAAGCCCCAGCCGCGCTCTCACCTTAGGATGACACAGTCAGAATTACGCGGCTTTGTTGACCTGCTCGCGGGCAAAGCCGGCGGTTGAGGCATAGCCGCGCACGATTGCCTTGCGCTGCTCGAACGACAGCACGTCGTCGATATTGCTGAAGCCTTCCGGAGCGCGGGCTTCGACCACATCGATAACGCCTTCCGGCCCTCCGGTGCGGTTCATGCGCACGACTTCGGCCGTCACCGGCAGCCGGGTTTGCTCATAAAGCCACAAGGCATGCACCGGGTTGTCGGCATCCTTCAGCCGGTCGGCGAGGAACCTGGCGTCAAGGATCGCCTGCGACGCGCCGTTCGAGCCGACGGGGTACATCGGGTGCGCGGCGTCGCCGAGGAGCGTGACGCGGCCGTGACTCCAGCGCGGCAGCGGGTCGCGGTCGCACATCGGGTATTCCCAGAATTCGTTGGTCGACTCGATCAACGCCCTGGCATCGAGATAGGGGATGCGGAAGCGCTGCACGTGCGGCATCAGGTCTTCGTAGCGGCCCGGCCGCGACCAATCCTGCTTGTGCGGTGTCGGCATCGACTGGTCGCCGACGCGTCCGCTCACCGCCCAGTTGGTCAACCTTCGGTCCGGCCGCGAGCCTTCGGCGATCGGATAGATCACCATCTTTGCCGTAAGTCCTCCGGCAATGACCATCGAGCGTCCGGTCAGGAACGCCGGCCAGTCAATGGCGCCGCGCCACAAGATGACGCCGTTCCAGCGCGGCGGGCCTTCGTTTGGAAACAGTTTCTCGCGCACCATCGAATGGATGCCGTCGGCGCCGATCAGCACGTCGCCGCGGGCGGTGTGCTGATGCGTACCGTTGCGATCAAAGAAATAGGCGGTGATGCCGCCGTCATCTTGCGTGAATGAGCCGAGGCGGCAATTCATATGAATGCGCAACTCGCCAAGCCGCGCGCGCACCGCCTGATAGATCACGCCCTGAAGCCGTCCGCGGTGGATGGAGAATTGCGGGATATCGTATCCGGCATCGAGCCCGCGCGGCTCCCGCCAAATCTCCTGTCCGAACCGGTTGGTGTAGAACAACTCGTAGGTGCGGATGGCAACGGCGTCCAGGCGATCGAGCAACCCAAGCTCCGCCAATTCCTTGATGGCGTGAGGCAGGGTGTTGATGCCGACGCCCAGCTCCCTAATGGCGTCCGCCTGCTCGAAGATCTCGCAGTCGATCCCGCGCGCATGCAGCATCAGCGCGGTCACCAGGCCGCCCACGCCGCCGCCTGCGATGATCACCTTCATATATCGTTACTCCGCAACTAATTTCTTTGACTGGACCGCCAGTCTGCCTCGAACTGCAAAAAATGCAATGATTTGCCGTCGGGATGGTTATGGCCTTGCTTGCATGGCAAGGGTAGGCAGCCAATTCCGAGTTCAAGACCGACTGGAAGTCCGAGTGCAAGACCGACCGGGAGGAGGACAGCAATGAGCCGCACCGCGCACCTGCGCATTCCGTTTTTCGACGCGCAGCATCGCGCTTTTGCCGAGGAGCTCGACACATGGGCCTATCAGGCAGTGGCCGATGTTGAAGGGGGAGACCGCGGCCATGACGATGTCGACGCAACGTGCAGACACTGGGTCCGTGCGCTCGGCCATGCCGGCTGGCTCAAGCATTGCGTCCCGGCCGGGTATGGCGGCGCGCACGATCCGCTGCAATCGCTTTATCTGGTGATCGCGCGCGAGACTCTTGCCCGTCACAGCGGGCTTGCTGATTTCGCGTTCACGATGCAGGGCCTCGGCAGTGTGCCAATTACGCTCGCCGGGTCGGACGATCTGAAGAACCAATACCTGCCGCGGGTGGCGAAAGGCGAGGCCATCGCCGCGTTCGCGCTCACCGAGCCTGACGCCGGGTCCGACGTCGCCGCCATGTCATTGTCGGCGCGCCGAGCCGGCGATCATTACGTTCTGGACGGTGAAAAGACCTTCATCTCAAACGGCGGCATTGCCGATTTCTACGTGGTGTTCGCGCGTACCGGGGAGGCACCTGGCGCACGCGGCATCTCAGCCTTCGTGGTTGACGCCGGCGTACAAGGCTTCGACATCGCTGAACGCATCGGCGTCACCGCGCCGCACCCGCTCGCGCGACTTCGCTTTCAATCCTGCCGCGTGCCGATAACCCATCTCGTCGGAACGCCGGGCGAAGGCTTCAAGATCGCAATGCGCGGTCTCGATATTTTCCGCGCCGGCGTTGCGGCCGCGGCGCTTGGGTTTGCGCGGCGCGCGCTTGATGAGGCGCTCGGCCGGGCGGCGACGCGAAAGATGTTCGGCCAGACGCTCGGGGACTTTCAGTTGACCCAGGCCGCACTCGCCGACATGGCGACCGAGATTGATGCGGCGGCTTTGCTGACCTACCGGGCGGCGTGGCTTCGCGACGTCGAGGGGGTGACCACGACGCGCGAAGCCGCGATGGCCAAGATGGCCGCGACCGAAGGCGCGCAGCGCGTGATCGATCGCGCTCTGCAGATGTTCGGCGGACTTGGCGTCACCGTCGGTTCCGTCGTCGAACAGCTTTATCGGGACATCCGCCCGTTGCGCATCTATGAGGGCGCGACCGAAGTGCAAAAGCTCATCATCGGCCGCGATCTGCTCAAGGCGCGGAATTGATGCCGGCCGCGGCGGTGCTCAGGCACCGGCGAGCGATTTTGCCAGCATGAAGCCCGAGCCGGGGTTGGTGCCGGCGCCCGGCCAGGTCGACGCGCCGACCATATAGAGACGCTCGATCGGCGTACGATACCGCGACCAGCCGAACGCCGGCCGGAACAAAAAATTCTGGTCGAGATGATGACTGCCGCTCAGGCTGTCGCCGCCGACGAGATTGGGGTTATCGCGTTCGAGATCGACGGGCGAATGCACCACGCGGGCGAGGATTTTGGAGGTGAATCCGGGCGCATAGCGTTCGATGATCCCGATCACACGATCCGCATAGGTTTCCTTGATGTCATCCCACTGCGTGCCGACGATGCTGCCGGCCGCGTCGCCGCTAACATGCAACGGCAGGACGCGCACCTGCACCCAGAGCACGTGCCGTCCCGGGGGAGCCCGCGACGGATCGATCGCCGTCGGCTGCCCGACGACCAGAGCGGGCTCGGCAGGCAGCATTCCGTCCAGCGCATCGGTGTAGGTTTTCGCCATGGCGGCAAGCGAAGGCGCGAGATGCACGTAGGCGAACTGGCGCAGCTCGGCGCCGGCGCTCCACTCCGGCAGATCGCTCAACGCCAGATGAATCATCATCGTCGCCGGGCCCGGCCGCAGCTTGGCAAGCCGCTGCGTGGCCGGCGAGGGCGCCGAAACCAATTTGCCGAACAGCACGCGGGGATGAAGGTTCGCGATCACCGCGCGGGTTGCGTCGATCCGTTCGCCGCTTGCAAGCACGACGCCTTTCGCGGCACCGGCCTCGACGGCGATACTTTGCACCGGGCTGCTAAGCCGGACTTCGCCGCAGGCCGCGGCGATGGCGCGAGTAAGCGCCGATATAATGACGTCGGCCCCGCCACGGCCCAGCGCCATGCCGAAGGCTTGATCCGCCATCGACTCCAGATACGGAAATAGCGCGCCGCCGGCCGTATCAGGCGAGAAGTCGAGATGCATGCCCCAGACCGCCATCATTGTCTTGAGCTTGGCGTTGTCGAAATTCTCGTCGAGCCATTCGCGCGGCGAGGCAACGAGGAGACGGACGGTGTCGGCGACCCACGTAGTGCCGCGCGAGCGCCATGCCATGAACGCCACCTTCAGGGCCGCCCATGACGGCAGCGGCGAAGCTAGCAGGCCAAAGATGTGCGGCGCGTCCGCTCCGAACGCCGCCGTCATGGCGCGCCAGCGCTCGGCGTCGGCCGGGCTCAATGCGGCGATGCGGTTGGCATTGGCGTCAAGATTTTTTTCCACGCCAAGCCAGGTGCCATCCGGGAACGGCGTGGCGAAGCATCGTTCGGCGCCAACAAAGTCGAGGCCGTGCGTGATCAGGCGATCCTTGTGGGCGGCAAAAAACGGCGAGCCGGCGAACATGCCGAGATTCATCGCGTAGAGGTCGTGACGAAAGCCGGGCAGTGTGATTTCGCGGGTCTTGACCGCGCCGCCAGCAACGTCGGCGGCCTCGACGACCGCCACCTTCCAGCCTTTTGCGGCCAGATGCAGCGCTGCTGCCAGGCCGTTGACGCCGGCGCCGACCACCACCGCATCGTATGCCATTCGCTCGCTCCTGATCCGCGCTTATCGGATCGCTTGCCAGCGCAGATATTTCACATCTAAAATGTTGAGGCTAGGCTTCCGGCCGACCGGCACATAACCCCATTCAGCCACCAAAGAGCGCGACGGAGAGACCGCATGACCAGCACTCAAGTTCTCAGTGATTTTGCCTCGGCGCTCGCTTCCGGCGCCGTCGAAGTGGTCGATCTGACCGCGCCGCTTGGCCCGGACACGCCGTTGATCAAGCTGCCGCCGCAGATCGGCGACAACACCCCGCCGATCGAGATTCACGCCATCTCGAATTACGACAAGACGGGGCCGTTCTGGGCCTGGAACTGGCTCAAACTCGGCGAACATTCCGGCACGCACTTCGATGCACCGGTGCACTGGATCAGCGGCCGGGACTACAAGGACGGCAGCACCGACACGATCCCGGTAAAGAATTTCGTGGCGCCGGTCTGCGTAATCGACTGTTCGGCCGAATCCGCGAAGAACCCGGATTTTCTGCTCACCGTCGATGGCGTGAAAGCCTGGGAGAAGACCCACGGCGACATCCCGGCCGGATGCTGGGTGCTGATGCGCACAGACTGGTACAAACGCAATGATAGCGAAACGAAATTCCTCAATGCCGACGACAAGGGGCCGCATTCGCCGGGCCCGACAGCGGACACGATCCATTATCTGGTTGCGAAGGGAGTCATTGGTTGGGGGTCCGAGTGCGTCGGCACCGATGCCGGCTCGGCGGGCGGGATGGATCCGCCGTTCCCGGCTCACACGTTCATGCACAAGAGCAACCGCTACGGGCTCGCCAGCCTGTGCCAACTCGACAAGCTGCCGCCCAAGGGCGCGATCCTGATCGCGGCGCCGCTGAAGATTGTCAAAGGCACCGGCAGTCCGCTGCGCGTGCTCGCGCTGGTGCCGAAGAAGTAGGCCGGCGAACAGCAAATGGCGGACGCCGACTACGTCATTGTCGGAAGCGGGATTAATGCGCTCGTAGCTGCGGCGCTTCTCGGCCGTAAGGGCCACAAGGTGCTCGTGCTCGAGCGCAATGACCGCATCGGCGGCTGCCTTCTCACTGACGAGATCACCGCGCCCGGTTTCGTCCACGACGTGATGGCGACGACGTTCGTCCTCTTCATCACCTCGCCGGCCTACGCCGAGTTGGGGCCCGAGCTGGAGAAGCGCGGCTTAGCGTTCGCGCACACAGCGGCGGCGACAGCAGTGCTTCTGCCCGACGGCCGGCACCTGATCCTGCAGATGGACCGCAAGGCCAACGTTGCCGCATTCGACAAGCTTGCGGCAGGTGACGGCGCGCGCTTTGACGCCGATATCAACCGCGTCGGCGCCGACGCTCCCTTCATCTTTGCCCTGCTCGGGGGAGCGCTGTGGTCGCGCACGATGCTAAAGATCGTGGCGCGCGAAGCCTGGCGTCGGGGATTGCGCGGCCTGGTGAATTTTTTTGGCGAAGCGCTCGGCACGGCGCGCGCCTGGCTGGAGACCCGCTTTCATTCCGATCTGGTCCGCGCCTTGTTCGCGCCGTGGGTACTCCACACCGGGCTTGGTCCTGAAAGTGCCTATTCGGGCCAAATGGCGAAGGTCATTGCGTTTGCCATCGAAGTGGCCGGCTCGCCCATCGTCAAGGGCGGCGCCAAGAACGCGCTGACCGCGTTTGAACGCCTGATCCGCGATCAAGGCGGCGACATTCTCGTTTCTGCGGATGTCGATCGGGTGCTCCTCGATGCCAGCGGCAGTGCGCGCGGCGTACGTCTCGCCAGCGGCCGCGAGATCGAGGCGGCGAAAGGCGTGATCTGCTCGGTGACTCCCACGCAGCTCTATGGACGCCTGCTTGCGGGCGCCGCATTGCCGACCGAGGTCACCGATGCCGTGGCGCAATATCGCTACGGTAAAGGCAATATGCAGATCCACTACGCGCTTAAGTCGCCGCCGAAATGGAAGGCGCCGGAACTGGGCACAGTCGCGCTCACGCATTTGACGCCGGGTCTCGACGGGGTGTCCAAAGCTGTCAACGAAGCCGAGCGGGGCATGCTCCCGGAGGCGCCGACCATCTGTGTTGGGCAGCCGGCTTCGTTTGATCCATCGCGTTGTCCGGCAGGCGCATCGATCCTGTGGCTGCAATTGCCAGAGGCGCCGCGAATCTTAAAGGGCGATGCTGCCGGCGAAATCGCTGTGCCGGCCGATGGCCGCTGGACGGAGGCGGTGCGGGAAAAATACGCCGACCGGGTCGAAGCTATTCTTGCCGCGCACCTCGACGGCTTTGGCGACACCGTCATCGCCCGAAAAGCCTATTCGCCCAGCGATCTTGAAGCCCTCAACATCAATCTTGTCGGCGGGGATCCTTATGGCGGCTTCTGCGGGATCGACCAGTTTTTCCTATGGCGGCCGTTTCACAGCTCGATCAACCACCGCACGCCGGTTGCGCGCCTTTACCACATCGGCGCTTCCACGCATCCAGGTCCGGGGCTGGCAGGCGGCTCGGGATTTCTGTTGGCCAAGGCTCTAGGCTGAACGGCAGGTTTCGATCGCGGCTGCGGAGGGCGATCGGGACGTGCCGCGCGCTGCCTCGGCGAGATGCACCCGGTTGGCCTGCCTTCTAAAGCGGCGAGGCGCGTAGCGGCGTGCCAAGCATGGTAAGATAGCACTACTGCCATGCACAATAAGGGAAATTTCGATTTTAGCTATGTCGTCAAGTCTATTGACTCCTACGTGCTGCAATTGCGAACATGCAAAACTGGGTTCTGGAGAGCGTTTAAGAGGGATAGTGGATGTATCGTCTGTTGGTTGCGGCCCTAGCTGGGCCTGTAGCGGCGCTGGCATCGATGCCGGCATACGCGTCGACGATCGATTACACGCTCACGTTCACTGCGAGTCGGCCTTACGCTGCTGACACCGGTGGCTCTGGCACTTTTGAATTGAACGGCCCGATCAACACCAATGGCAACCGCACCTATAGCCTTACCGAACTGTCGATGACAGTCGACGGCCTGAACTTCTCGCTGGGACAAGATACCTCCGCTAAGGTCAGCTTTCACAATGGCGTTTTCAGCGGCTTGAGCTTCGACGGTACTGACGAAACGGGCAGGTTCACGTTTGATACGCTCGATACGTCAGGAACCAGCTATGATCTGGCACAAAGTGGCTTCGGTGGGACGCTTTCGCAGGGCAGCATCTCAGCGGTTGACCCGCCGTCCTCGACACCGCTGCCGCCCACAGTCGTATTATTTGGTGGGGTCCTGCTATTCTTTGGCGCCTTGGCTTGGACGCGGGGAGTGCTAAGTTCTCGGAATCGGGCTCCGGCGATTGCCTAAAGGGGCGTTAGGCGGAAACGGTTGCTCCGTTTGTGCTGCACGTTGATCCTCGATTCATCGTATAATTAACAAACAAAGTGCCAAACGCACGTGCTGGCGTGTCAGTGCGGGTCGGGTCGGCCGTAGCCATGTGCATTTTTGATCCGATATCTATGATGGCCGCGCCCGTCCAAGCCGCACGGATGGCACTGGCTGTTTCTGCCGCGCGCGGGCCGGCAACGGCCCCGGACAGTTTTTTAGAATGTGCCGCTCGGCCCTCAGCTTGATCACTTCGCGCTTGAGCCGCACGATCTCCAAACTGTTCGGGCTTCATCTGACCCTGGCCTGGGAGCGCCCTGATCGCCGCAGCGGGGCTAGAGCGACGCGACAGTCTTGAGCGCGCCGTCGAGCGCGATGCCGTTCTCGTCCATGAGCGCGGCGTCGCGCAGTCGCCGCATCCAGTCGGCGCCATCGGAGCGAGCGGCAAGGAGCGGCACCGCGCCGATCACCCGGTCGAACTTCAATTCACCGCGTGCGTGCGTATCGGAGTAGCCCTTGATCAGGCGGCGCGCTGAAACGATCTCGACCGCAAGATCGTAGTTCTTCGCGGCGTGCATGGCGGCAAGCGCCAGCCATTTGTCCATGTGCGCCATTTCGCGCTTGTGGCGCAGGGTCGTGCGGCGGATCGGCTTCAGCGCGGAAAGCACATAGAGCATCAGGAACCAGTGGATCGTGCCCGAGCGCACGCGCCGGCCTTTGCTGAACGCCCAACCGAACATTGTCGGATGCGCTTCGAGGAAACGGCCGAGCGCGGCCGGCATGGTGCCGGCGACTTCTTCAAGACGCGGGTGCATGTACTCGGTGGTGTAGACGATCTGTCCATCGCCGACGGAATTGTCACGCAGCACGCGGTCATAACGGGTGCGCCGGGTTTTTAGATCGGCGACCCGGATGACGTCGTCATAGCTCATCGCGATGGCGATATATTTGGCGGCTGCGGCGGTCAGCGCGAACGACTTGGCGGCGCCGCCGTTGCTACGGTCGACCTCATAGATCTTGGCGATGCGATCAAGATATTCGTTCGCATAAGTCGGGTCCTGGAAATCGGTGAGCTGCTTGACGCCCGCGAACAGCATGTTGCGCAGCGGCTCAGGGAACTCGCGGATACGCGCTAAGAGCTTGTCGAGATCGGGGCGCCCGGCCGAGGCTGGTAACGGCGAAAAGCGCTTGGCGGATTTTTTGAGGACGGGCTGCGCCGCTGCTGGCGGCTGCGCGGCCTGGTCATAGGCGGCGCGAAAGGCGTTAAGGCTTGGCTCGATGCCTCTGCCGCCGGCTTTGATGATGGCCTCGAAGGCTTCGCGGCCGAACGGCAAGGTGCCGGATGCTGCGAGAGTCCCGAACAGACAGGCTGAGATGTGGCTGTTGTTCTTGTTCGCCAGCAACTCCATGTCGAAAGCGATGGTGCGCTTGGCGGCAACGCCGGCAGCGTCCACCACGATGTTGGGATCGGCGATGGCGTCGCCTGGCTTTTCTTTTTCCGCGACCGCGTACATGCGGTGGGTTGAAGCGATCAGGGTGGTGCGGTCCGGCGTCACCAGACCGCGCAGGATGGACCGGCCGGCCTCCATCAGTTCGGACGCAAGCACCACATCGACTTCGCCCTGCGCGGGCATCAGCGACAGGATCGGCGCGCGGCCACCCTTCGGCGGCAGCATCTCGACGTAATAAATGGTCGCGCCGGTGCGCTGGGCGACGCCTGGAACCGAAGTCGACTGGGCGTGCCAGCCCTGGGACTCCGCCAGCTCCACGATCCAGTCCGACAGCACGCCGCCGCCTTGACCGCCCAACGCCATAACCGCGACGCAGATCGGCCGCTCGGTCGTAAATCTCGTCGGCGTTCGCGATAGATCATTCATGACGCTCGCGTCCTTGCGTCAATCCGCGAACACAACACGGCGGGCTTCGCGGCGGTCTTGCAGGAAGCCGATCACAGCGCGGCGCAGTCCGGAGATGAACCGGTCGAACCAGGTCGGATTATGGATGATATCGGCCCGGTAGAACGACGGACAGAGGACGGCGGCTTCCGACACCTCGCCGCAATTGCCGCAGCCGACGCAATTATTGTCGATTGCGGCGACCGGATCGTCCTTCAGCGGATCATCGGTGTGCTTGACCGAAAGCGATGGACAGCCGGAGAGCCTGATGCAGGCATGATCACCGGTGCACACGTCCTCGTCGACGCCGAACCGCTCGCGCACCATGCGTTCGCCGTCGCGCACCGATTTGTTGAACAGCGGCTTCACTCGGCGTTGCTTGTTGAGCATGCATTCCGAGGACGCGACGATGACTTTCGGGCCGCTCTCTTTCGAGGTCAGCGCGTCGTGCAGTGTTTTGCGCATCCAGGCGACGTCGTACGTGCGGTCGGTATGCCGGACCCATTTGACGCCGACGCCCTTTACCGCATCGACGATGGTGTTGTTGGTGGCGCGCGCTGGATTGAGCGCGCGCGACGAGGGGATATCCTGGCCGCCGGTCGCCGCCGAATAGAAATTGTCGACCACCATGATCACGCCGTTCTGTTTGTTGTAGACGGCGTTGGCAATGCTGGTGGACAGACCGTTGTGCCAAAAGCCACCGTCGCCAATGATCGAGATCGGCTTCTTGCCGGCTTTGACGTTGAAGGCGGAGGATGACGCTGGGCCGAGCCCGTAGCCCATGGTCGTGGCGCCGACGTTAAACGGCGGCAGGCTGGCGAACAGATGGCAGCCGATGTCGCCGGCGATCTGATGCGGGCCAAGTTCCTGCTGCACAAGTTTCATTGCCGCGAAGATCGGCCGCTCCGGGCAGCCGACGCAGAAGCTCGGCGGCCGCGGCGGCAGCGACTTCGCGAGCTCCTTGACTTTCGGATCGGCGAGCACGCTGGAAGCATCCGGAGGCGGCGGCGAATTGCCAAGCAGACTTTTGCCGTGAAGTTCGAGAAAGCTCTTCACGCCTTTGGTGACGACCTGCGGGGTATATTCGCCGGCCATCGGCAGTACGTCCTTGCCGGAGATTTTGGTCTGAATGTCGCGGCGGCGAAGAATTGTATTTATCGCCTGCTCGATGAATTCCGGTTGGCCTTCCTCGACGATCAGGATCGCCTTCTTGTTCAGCGCGAAGTTCGCGACCTCGTCGTCGATCAGCGGGTAGGTGACGTTCAGGCAGTAAATCGGCACCGAGGTTTCGCCGTAGACGTCGGCGAGACCGAGCTGCTGCAATGAGCGCATGACCGAATTGTACATGCCGCCTTGCACGATAATGCCGACGTCCGCGCTGTCGGGGCCGAAAAATTCGTTAAGTTTGCGTTCCTTGATAAATTTGACGGCAGCCGGCCAGCGCTGCTCGACTTTCTCACGCTCGTGCAGATACGAGGCAGGTGGCAGCACCACGCGCTCGGTATCGCGGCGAGGATTTTCCAGCGCTTCGCGTAATGTAAAACTAGGCTTCTTGTTGTCCTTGGTGATGAAGCGGCCGTGGACGTGACAGGCGCGGATGCGGACTTCAAGCATAACCGGCGTATGAGAGACTTCGGAAAGTTCGAAGCCGTCTTCAACCGCTTTGACGATCGTCGGCAGGTTCGGGCGCGGATCGAGCAGCCACACCTGCGATTTCATCGCGAACGGGTGCGACCGCTCCTGCATGATCGAGGAGCCTTCGCCGTAATCCTCGCCGATGATGATGAGCGTGCCGCCGGTGACGCCGCCCGAAGCAAGGTTGGCGATGGCATCGGAAGCTACGTTAATGCCAACCGGCGACTTGAAGGTCACCGCGCCGCGGATTGGGTAATGTACTGAGGCGGCAAGCGTCGCCGCTGCGGCGGCTTCCGAAGCGGAGTTCTCAAAGTGCACGCCGAGTTCGTCGAGCACGTCCTTGGCGTCGGCGAGCACATCCATCAAATGCGAAATCGGCGCGCCCTGATAACCGCCGACATACGATACGCCGGATTGCAGCAGTGCCTTGGTGATGGCGAGAATGCCTTCGCCGCGGAATTCCTCGCCTTCGCCCAGTTTGAGGTCCTGCACTTCGCGTGCAAACGATCGTTCCGCCATGAAAGCCTCCAGGCCGAGTTTTCAATCAAACGAGCCCGGCCGATGTCGTAGTTATGAAACCTTCCAATTCGTCTTGCAACGTCCGCAACAGCGGACCACACATGCCTTTGACCGCCGGCCGCAGCGTCGCGGGGCGGTGATGCACTGCCGACCAAATGGTGCCTAAAATTGCGGAAAAAAGCCCAATGCGTCAGCTTGTCCGGGTGTTATTTTAGGTTTAAACTATTTGTCCTTCAGAGGGTTTCTGCGCCTGACACGCGCCGCACTGCGTAGGGGTCGAGCGCAAGAGTCCGCCCGCGTCGGTCATTATGGGGAGTGTTGAACCATGTTCCACGTCACGCGTCGTCAGGCCCTCGCGGCGAGCGGCGGCCTTCTATCAACGTTGCTTGCTCCGCAGCGTTTTGCCATGGCGGCGGCGAGCGGCACGCTTAACATCGCCTACAACGTCAACCTGCCGTCCTTCGACCCGGAAACCGGGCCGTCGTCGGTCAATCCGACCATCCAGGCGATCTATCGCTCGGTGTTCGATCAATACATTGGCCAGAAGCCCAATCTCTCGTTCGAGCCCGGCCTGATCACCGCCTGGGGCTGGAATGACGACAAGAGCAAGGTCTGGATGGATGTGCGGGAAAACGTCGTCTGGCACGACGGCAGCCCGTTCACCCCCGAAGACGTGGTGTGGTCGATCCAGCGCGAGGGCAAGGCCGATGGCGGCAATCCAGTGGCCTTTATCTGGGCCGGCATCGACAACTTCAAGGTCGACGGCAAGCGCATCACCGCCGAGGTGAAGCAATACGATCCGGTGCTGTTCAAGTGGATGGCGTTCCTCACCGGTTACGTGCTGCCCAAGGCCTACTTCGAAAAGGTCGGGCCGCAGGGCTTTGAGAAAGCTCCGATCGGCACCGGCCCCTACATGGTCGATGCCTATGAAGGCAATGCGTATCTGCGTCTTAAGGCAAACCCGAAATACTGGGGCGGCAAGCCTGCCTTCGAGACCGTCGTGTTCAAGTTCGTGCCGGATGCCACCAGCCGCGTCGCCGAAATCGAAAGCGGCGCATCGGATGTTACTCTCGAAGTGCCGTACGAAGAGTTCGATCGGCTCAAGGGCAAGGCGGGCCTGAAAGGCGTTTGCACGCCAATTACGGACATCGGCATGATCTTCATCACCAATGGCGGGGTGATGGACGATAAAAACGTGCGGCTGGCGATGTGCCACGCTGTCGACAAGGAGACAATCATTAAGCGGCTCCTGCGCGGCTATGGCACCGCTATCAGCACGCTCGAGGCGCCGGGATATGCCGCCTTCGATCCGACCATCAAGGTGTCTTACGATGCGGCGCTGGCGAAAAAGATGCTTGCAGCAAGCGGCTATTCGAAGGAAAAGCCGGTCAAGTTCACCATCCAGACGACGCGCGGCTACAAGCCGAAAGATTATGAGATGATCCAGGCCATCGTCGGCATGTGGCGCAACGTGGGCATCGATGCCAACATTGAGATCTACGAAATCGCCAAGCACTTCGAACTGCGCATGTCGCACAAGCTGGCGCCGGCGGCGTTCTACAATTGGGGCAATGCGATCGGAGATCCGACCACGTCGACCGGATTCGCGATGTGGAGCAAGTCGCCGCACTCGGCCTGGCACTCGGCCGACCTCGACGCCAAGATCGGCCCGCTATGGGGCGAGAAGGACGAGAAGAAGCGCATCCAGGGCTGGAAGGACGTCGACCGCTATATCGCCGAACAGGGTTACGTCCTGCCGCTGCTGCAATACTGGCAGCCGATTCTTTACAAGTCCGCCCTCAAGGTCGTTCCCAATATGACCGGAGCCTTACAGCCGGCCCTGATCTCGAAGGCCTAGAGTCTGGTCGAAGCGGTCCGCCGCCGCGCCGGGGCGCGGCGGCCGTCGACGTGGTTAGCTTCAAGGACCGTTGATGCTGCTTGCCGTCGTCGTCAATCGCATGGCCATGGCGCTGCTGACGCTTGCGGGCGTGGCGGTTGTGGTGTTCGTGCTCCTGCGCGTCGTCCCCGGCGATCCGGTATCCATGATGATCTCGCCGGGAGCGAGCGCGGCCGATATTGCTGCGTTGAAGGCACATTACGGATTGGACGCGCCACTGCTCACCCAGTTCTGGATCTGGGTGAAGGGCGCGGTCACCGGCGACTTCGGCACGTCCATCACCCTCCACCTCTATGTAACGGAGGTGCTGGTTTCCAGACTGCCGGCCACCGTCGAACTCGCCGTCTCGGCGCTGTTGGTCGCCATCGTTCTCGGCGGCAGCGTCGCGATCGCCGGCACGCTGATGCGGCGCACGTTTGGCGAGACCCTCATCGACGGGCTGAACTCAATCCTGCTTGCGGTGCCCGACTTCATTTGGGCGCTGGCGTTGGTGCTGCTGTTTGCGGTCGCAATCCCGATCTTGCCGCTCACCGGGCGCATCGATCCGGAATTGGCGGAGGGCTTTACGACCAGATTTTATCTGGCTGAAAGCATCCTCACCGGGCGCTTCACGGTGGCCGGTAACGTCATCAGCCATATGATCATGCCGACGGTCGCGCTCGCGCTGCCGCTTGCCGCCGTGATCGTGCGGCTGCTCAAACAGTCCTTGAAGGAGGCCATGCTGCAGGATTACGTGCTGCTGGCGCGGATCAAGGGCTTTCGCGAACTTCGTTTGGTGCTCCAGGAGGCGTTGCGAAACGCAGTCGGTCCGACGCTTGCGCTGACCGGCGTGCAGTTCACGTTCCTGGTCGGCGGCACGGTGATTGTCGAGCGCATCTTTTCCTATCCGGGCATAGGTAATCTCGCCATCGATGCGGTCATCAATCGCGACTTTCCGTTGATCCAGGGCTTGGTCTTGTTGTTCGGATTGATCTTCATCCTCATCAACATCGGGGTCGATCTCACGGTTGCGACGCTCAATCCGCGACTGCGTCATGGCTGAGCCGGAACCGGCACGAAGTGGAACACTGGACACCAGCATCGACGACAGCGACGACGGACAGCGGCCCGCAGCCGCCCTCGATTGCCGCGCGGCTGGTGCGCGACCCGAAAGTCGTTGTCGCCGGCGGCTTCATCCTGTTGTTGATCATTCTTGCGGTGGCGGCGCCGCTGATCGCTCCGCAGGATCCGCTGGCGCAGAACCTGCTGATGGCGACAGTGCCGCCCGCGGGCTTCGCCGACGCCGAACCGGGCTTTTGGCTGGGCACCGACGGACTCGGACGCGATGTGCTGTCGCGGGTCATTTTCGGCACGCGGGTCTCGCTCACCGTCGCCTTCGTTGCCGCCGGGCTTGCCTGCCTGATCGGCTCGCTGCTCGGCCTGTTCGCCGGTTTTCTCGGCACCTTTGTCGACACGCTGATCTCCCGGCTGGTCGACATCTGGATGGCGTTTCCGCCGGTGCTGCTCTCGATCCTCCTCGTCGCCATCCTCGGTACCGGCTTGCACTCCGTGATCATCGCCATTGTCGTCATCGACTGGACGCGCTTTTGCCGGGTGGTTCGCACCGAGACCATGGGACAGGCGCAGATGGACTATGTGGTCGCGGCCCGCACCATCGGCTTCTCTAGCCCCGCGATCCTGTTCCGGGAAATTCTGCCAAACGTCTTCCCCGTGCTGATCGCCTTGCTGACGCTCGAAATGGGCATTGCCGTTGTCGTCGAAGCGATTTTGTCGTTCGTGGGCCTGTCGGTGTCCTCGGACACGCCGACCTGGGGCGGCATGATCGCGGAAGGCCGCCAGATCGTGCACGAAGCGTGGTGGGTGCTGACGGTGCCGCTGGTGGCGCTGTTTGCGACCGTCGTTGCCTTTAATCAGCTAGGCGACGGCCTGGCGCGCAGCCTCGATCCGGTATTGCGCCGATGACGACGCCCCGACTCTCCATCGAAGCGCTCAGCGCCATTTCATTACGCGACGGCGACAAGCCGATCTTGCGCCGCGTCTCGCTCGCCGTCGGCACCGGTGAAGTGCATGGACTGGTCGGGGAGAGCGGCGCGGGCAAATCGACCATCGCCAAGGCGATCCTCGGCATCATCCCGTCGCAAGTGAAAATCACCGGCGGGCAAATCGCATTTGAGGGCCGCGATCTGCTCACGTTGTCGCGCAACGAGCTGCGCGCAGTCCTGGGCCGCGACATTGCCCTCGTGCCGCAGGATCCTTCGACGGCGCTCAATCCCGCGCGCCGGATCGACGCGCAGATGACCGACGGCTTGCGATTAAAGCGGGGACTGTCGGCGAAGGCAGCGCGCCAGCGTGCCGCGGCCTTGCTTGACGAGGTGCAGATCCGCGATCCGGAACGGGTGCTCAACTGCTATCCGCATCAGCTCTCCGGCGGCATGCGCCAGCGTGTGCTCATTGCGGCGGCATTCGGGCTCGAGCCCAAGCTGGTGATTGCCGACGAGCCGACCACCGCGCTCGACGTCACGGTGCAGAAGCAAATTCTTCGGCTGATCCGTTCGCTGCAGGAGCGTCACGGCACCAGCGTATTGTTTGTTTCCCACGACCTCGGCGTGGTGGCGAAGATCTGCGATCGCGTCACGGTATTGTACATGGGCAAGGTCGTGGAGCAGGGGAGCACGACAGGGGTGCTCACGTCGCCCCGCCACCCATACACCAAGGCGTTGCTTGCGGCTAATCCGCGCTATGACCGGCCGGATACCGGGCTTGAGCCGACACCGCCGGAGGTGATCGCGGCGCTGCGGGCCGAGATTGCCGCATTTGATGCGAGCACGGAGGCCCGCCGTGGCTGACGACCTTCTGGTTGCTCGCGGACTCGTGGTCGCTTACGGGCGACCCGCCGGCTTGTTCGCCCGCGGAGCAATTGCCGCGAACGTGCTGCACGGCGTCGACATTCGGGTCGGCAAAGGCGAGACGGTCGGCATTGTCGGCGAGTCGGGTTCGGGCAAGACCACGCTTGGCCGCGCGCTGCTCGGTCTTGTCGCGCCAACCGCGGGCACGGTCTTATTTGACGGCACCTACCTCACCGGCCTCGATCAACGGGCCCGGCAGCCGTTCCGCCGCCGCATGCAGATGATCTTCCAGGATCCAATGTCCTCGCTCAATCCGCGACACACGATCGGCCGGATCCTGATCGAGCCGATCCTGTTGCACGGTCTGGCCAACGACCACGCCTCCGCGCTGGCGCTGGTGTACGGCGTTCTCGACCGCGTTGGTCTCTCGCGCGGTACGGTCGACCGCTATTCCTTCGAGCTTTCCGGCGGGCAGCGCCAGCGCGTCGGCATCGCGCGCGCGGTAGTGCTGCAGCCGGATTTTGTGCTTGCCGATGAGACCGTGTCCGGGCTTGACGTCTCGACCCAGGCGCAGGTGCTGCGGCTCCTCAAGGAACTGACGAGCGAAATGCATCTCGCACTCGCCTTCATCAGTCACGACCTTTCGGTCGTCCGCTCGATCTGCCAGCGTGTCGTGGTGATGCGTGACGGTCGCGTCGTCGAAGAGGGCCCGTGCGATCGGGTCTTTGCCGCGCCAAGCGCCGACTACACGCGCATGCTGATCGACGCCATCCCGTTGCCGACAGTCGATCCCGGTTGGCTGACGCGCGGCGCTTCTGCGGAGGTTGCCGCAACCGCTTAACAGCAACACATCGCGTTGCGGGCAACGGGGGCCGCGGCGCGAGTCTTAAAACCAGACCCCGCCATGAGGTTGAATATGGTTCGATTAGTGCGTCATCTCGCGATTGCGGCGGCAGGTGCTGCAATGCTCGCGAGCGTAGCTACGGCCAAAGCCGACGGAATTCCCGGTCTGCGCGGCCACGACCACACCGGCATCACGGTGCCGGATATCAAGCAAGCGACCGACTTTTTCGTCAACGTGCTCGGTTGCAAAGAGGCGATGTCGTTTGGACCGTTCGCCGACGACAAGGGCACCTTCATGCACGATCTGCTCAACGTCGACCCAAAGGCCGTGATTCATCAGATCACGCTGGTGCGCTGCGGCTACGGCTCCAATATCGAGCTGTTTCAATATAGCTCGCCGGACCAGAAAAACATGACGCCGAAGAACAGCGACATCGGCGGCTATCACATCGCCTTCTACGTCGACGACATCAAGGCGGCGAAGACCTATCTCGACAGCAAGGGCGTGAAGACCTTCTTTAATCTGTCGGTCGGCCAGGGACCCGCTGCGGGACAAAGCATCTTCTATTTTCTAGCCCCGTGGGGATTGCAGATGGAGGCGATCAGCTACCCCAAGGGCATGGCTTATGAGAAGACCTCGCCGATCAAGTTGTGGTCGCCCAAAGATCCGGCACAGTAACCCGGTCTTTTTGCTTATGGCCGGGCAGAGGGCGCGAAGCGCTGTCTTTGCGCGTAATGTCCCGGCCATCCACGTTTCAATCGCCTGCAGGAGGTGGATGCCCGGGTTCGCACCAGTTCGGCATGGCCGGACTTGTTCCGGCCATCCGCATCTTTGCCGTTCGTGTCTTCCTCGTCGGCACCCGTCAGACGGCTGTATCCGGCCACGTCTGCGGCAAGAAGTGCCGCAAGATGACGTTCCATCCACGCTCCTCCACCATGGCGCTCCGGCCTAGCGGTATGTCTCCGAAGCCGCTGATCTCGGGACGGAGTACTTGTAGACATCACATCACTAGCCAAGACTTCAGGCCGGGGCCGGGATCGCACTCGTACACGCAACGTGCGTGAGGAGAGTTCGCATGAAACCGACTACACTGACGTTTTTTACGCCGCGGCTTCTCGTGGCGTGCGTCATGTTGACGTTGCCCCGGTTCGCGGCCGCGCAGTCGGCCATCTCTCCGTCGATCACCACGCCGGACAAGGTTGAAACGCGCATCGGCACGCTAGACTTCAAAGACGGTGCGCCCAATGCGGCAACCGTGACCAAGATTTACGACAATCTCGACTTCACGCACGCATTCGAGGCGTTCGTGAACACCATGCAGGGCGTCAGCATAGAGGCCATTATCAAGGGCATGCAGGGCGTCGGGGTGAAGGCCAATGAAGTCATCGTTTTCTCCCAGCTGATGGACGCCAAATCACTGTTCCTGACCGCCAACGCGGACACGATCTATTTCCTTGGTTACCTCGACCTCTCAAATGGGCCGATGGTGCTTGAAGTGCCGCCTAAGGCCCTCGGCGCAATCGACGACCACTGGTTTCGCTGGGTCATCGATTTCGGCGCGCCTGGGCCTGACCGGGGCGAGGGCGGGAAATACCTGATCCTCCCGCCCGGCTACGACGGTCCGCTCCCGGAAGGCGGGTTCTTTGTCGCCCGTGCCCGTACCACCCGCGTGTTGTGGTTCGGTCGCATGTTCTTGGAGAACAATGATCCGAAACCCGCAGCGGATTTGATCAAGTCGAGGACCAAGATTTACCCTTATGAGACCGGCGGCGTCGGCACTCCCATCGCCGAGTTTCTGGCCGGCAAGGCCAAGCTTGGCCGAATCATCCCACCGCCGCCGACTGTGTTCCATGAAGGCAGCGGCGTTGTGATGAATACTATTCCGCCCAACGACTTCAGTTACTACGAGATGCTTAACGACGTGGTGCAAGAGGAACCCGCTACGTCGCTCGACCCCGAACTGATGGGTCCGCTCGCCGCCATTGGCGTCATCAAGAGCAAGCCCTTTGCGCCGGATGCGCGGATGAAGAAAATTATTACCGAAGCGCTGGCGGTCGCCAATGCCACCTCGCGGCGTTCAGCTGTCCGCGCCTTCTACATCTGTACCGGGCGCAACTTCAGCTGCGACAAACCGGCAACAGCGTCGATGGCCATTGACCCTTCAAGGGACACCGGCTGCAAAGCAACGCTGCGATTTGAGCCACCCACCAGCACATTGGTTCCTACTCCAACTCCCAAACCGATATCGCCAGAGGCACCCACATATTCACCAGCGAGTGCGCCTTGGGGTATTCCTGACGCCGAGCCAAAGACAGCCCAGGCGAACCTGCCACCGCCACTGATTCCGAGGTCTAAACCAACGGTGTTGATGGCGCCGTCGTAAGCCTGCACGGGTCCCGACACCGGCTGAAATTTACATTCCATCGACTGGTGACCAAAGATGACGAAGCCGACGCTCGGATTGAGGCTGCATCTGAGCATGCCGGCCTGGGTCCACGATTGCGGTTGCCCCAGCGTTGGCGCAATGCTCACAGCCAAAGTTGCGAGCACCGCGAGCAAGAGATTTTGTCTGCGATAGTGCCTCAGCATCGCGCTTCCTCCCTTTTTGTAATACCAACAGCGTCTGCGAGCGCAGTAGCTCACTTAATTGCAACGCTATCATTCTTGCGGGAAACGTTCCAGCCCGCGCGCTACTCGAACGCAAATATGCGCTTCCAATCCGTTTTCATGCTGATCACTGTCCAGCCGTCCTTCTTCGCCTCGTCATAAAACGTCTGGGGAAAGGTGCCGACCTTGGTGTTCGGCAGGCCCCAGCGCCGGACCATAAGCATACTCGCGCTGCGCATCGTCGTGCGGCACCAGCATCATCAGCTGCGCACCGTCGCCCCCCCGTGTACTCCAGCATTTGACGGTCCCCGGTCGAGTTGCCGAAAGCGGCGTGCGGACGCCGACCAATCATCAGATGTATGTTCTCCGCCTTACCCGCGTCGTTGTCGTTAAGGAGGATTTTGGGCTGTTTGGTCAGGAACAGCTTGCCGTCTTTGCCATAATTGAATTTCGTTTCGCCGGCGCTGAAAGGCTCGACCTTGGCGAGCGTTGGCTTTGCCTTGACCACAGCGGGCACTCGATCCAAGCAATAAATGAATTGGCTGTAGATCGGATCCTCGACCCAAAGCGAGCCGTCTTGATCGAAGGTGGCGATACGTTCCTCGGGCGGCACCAGTGTTGGGCTCGCTGGGTCTGTTGTGGTGCGCGCGAAGCCTGGTTGGTGTTGCCAAGATTGTTGATTTGATCAGTCGCGCCCGGAGTGCTCGCGGACCAGCTTGATGATCGCGGAGAAATCCAAGCCGCTGTGGCCCTCTTCGGCAAAGCCCTCGTAGATTGCTGCAGCCCGCGCGCCGAGCGACGTGTTGGCCTTGACCTGTTCCGCGGCCTCGCGGGCCAGCTTAAGATCCTTCAACATCAACGCTGCGGCAAAGCCTGGCTTGTAGCCGTTGTTTGCCGGACTTGTGGGCACCGGGCCCGGCACTGGGCAATAGCTGGTCAGTGACCAGCACTGTCCTGAGGAAGCCGAAGCAACATCGAAAAGCGCCTGATGCGAGAGGCCAAGCTTTTCGGCCAGGACGAACGCTTCGCTGACGGCGATCATCGACACGCCGAGAATCATGTTGTTGCAGATCTTTGCGGCCTGACCGTTGCCGGCCTCGCCGCAATGCACCACCCGCTTGCCCATGCGTTCGAGCACCGGCTTGCCGTGTGCAAAAGCGGCCGACGTTCCGCCGACCATGAACGTAAGCGTCGCCGCTGTGGCGCCGCCGACGCCGCCGGAGACCGGCGCGTCGAGCGTGGCGATGCCGCATGCCGCTGCAAGCGAATGCGCCTTGCGGGCGCTGGCGACGTCGATTGTCGAACAATCAATGAAGAGCGTCCCCTGCCGCGCATGTGACACGATATCGTTCCAAACCGACAGGACGTGCTCGCCGGCCGGCAGCATGGTTATGACCACGTCGGCGTTTTCGACGCACGCTCTTGCGTTGGCGACGATCTGCACGCCGTCCCGCGCGGAGGTCGCGCGCGATGCGGTTACGACGTCGAAGCCCAGCACGTGTTCGCCGGATTTGACGAGATTGGCGGCCATGGGGCCGCCCATGTTGCCGAGACCGATGAATCCGATATGGGGCATTGGCGAAAGCCTCTTTCAGTTCGGGAAATTCAGTTCCAGGGCGCCGACCGACTTGAAGTGCCGATCGACGATTTCAGTGGTGACATCTTCGAGCCTGTCAGGGCGCCATTTCGGGCTGCGATCCTTGTCGACGATGGTCGCGCGAATGCCTTCGATGAAATCGTGGCCGGCAATGCAGGCAAGCGCGATACGATAATCCTGCTGGAAACTTTCCTCTACTCTTTTGAACGATGCTGCGGCTTGAACATTGCGCAGCGTTATCTTCAGCGACGTAGGGGACGCTTTCTGCATTGTAATGAGTGCCGAATGTGCCTCGTCAAGCTTGCTCGACTGTAATTGCTCGAACATCGTCTCGACCTGATTGGCGTTGAAGGAGGCATCAATCCAGGACTGGGCCGCTTTGAGCCGGCCCGGCGCGGGCGTGGTGGAGATTTTGCCGAGCTGTTTCCGCACGTCGTCGGCCGTGCGACACTCGGTGAGCGCGGCGGGAAGCTCGGCCAGCTTTTCGGCCGCAATGTGCACGTCGGCAAACCCGCAATAGATGGCATCGGCTGCGTTCATGCGATCGCCGGTCAACGCCAAATACGTTCCGACATGTCCCGGCGCGCGCGCCAGCAAAAAGGACGCGCCGACGTCGGGAAAGAATCCAATACCGACCTCCGGCATTGCCACCACGGAACGCTCGGTGACAACGCGATGCGATGCGTGAGCGGAAACGCCGACCCCGCCGCCCATCACAACGCCGTCCATGACCGCAATCACAGGCTTCGGATAGCGCGCGATCAATACGTTGAGATGGTATTCGGTTGACCAGAACCGCTCGGGAAGGGAGCTCCCGGATTTCGCCGCGTCGTAGAGTGCGCGGATGTCGCCGCCGGCGCACAGCCCGCGCTCTCCCGCGCCGTCGATCAGGATTGCGCCAACTTCGGGATCCGATGCCCACGAGCGCAGAAACTCCGTCATGGTGACGGCCATATCGAGCGTGAGAGCGTTGAGCGCCTTTGGCCGGTTCAGCGTGATCCGACGCAGCGCCCGCTCAGCGCGAACGATAACCTCGCCCTCGTGCAGGACCATTGCGCTTATCACCCGACCAGGCTTCTTGCCACG
This sequence comes from uncultured Alphaproteobacteria bacterium, assembly GCA_963844545.1. GTDB lineage: Bacteria > Pseudomonadota > Alphaproteobacteria > Rhizobiales > Xanthobacteraceae > BOG-931. Next base: position 276,588 of record CAWJOX010000015.1, read on the forward strand.
ATGAGGCGCATGATCTCGTTTGTTCCTTCGAGAATCTGGTGCACGCGCAAATCGCGCACGATCTTCTCAATGCCGAATTCGGAGAGGTAACCGTAGCCGCCGTGCAGTTGCAGCGCCTGATTGGCGACCTCGAAGCAGGCGTCGGTGACAAAGCGTTTGGCCATGGCGCAAAGCGTTGTCGCATTTCCGTCGCCGCGATCGAGCGCAGCCGCCGCGCGCCATAACAGCGTGCGCGACGCCTCAAGCGCTGTTGCCATATCGGCGAGACGGAATTGCAGCGCCTGAAATTCCTCGAGGCGCTTGCCGAAGGCTTTGCGCTCTTTCATGTAGGCTAGCGCCTTGTCCAGCGCGCTCTGGGCGCCGCCGAGCGAACACGCCGCGATGTTCAGGCGGCCGCCGTCGAGGCCAGCCATCGCGATCTTAAAGCCGATGCCCTCCTCGCCCAGCCGGTTTTCGATCGGCACCCGAGCGTCCTGGAAAACGACTGCGCGGGTTGGCTGCGCGTTCCAGCCCATTTTTCGTTCGTTCGCGCCGAGCGAAATACCGGGCGTGTCGCCGGGCACGACCAGCGTCGAAATCCCGGACGGGCCGGCGCCGCCGGTACGCGCCATCACGACGTAGAGGTCGCCGGCACCGGCGCCGGAAATGAACTGCTTTTGACCGTTGAGCACATAATGATCGCCGTCGCGCACCGCGCGCGTTGCCAGCGCGGCGGCATCCGAACCGGCACCCGGCTCGGTCAAACAATAACTGGCAAGAAGCTCCATCGTGCACAGCTTCGGCAGCCATTTCCGGCGTTGCGCATCCGAGCCGTAAGCATCGATCATCCACGCCGCCATGTTGTGGATCGACATGTAGGCCGCAACCGTGGGGCAACCGACGGCGAGCGCTTCAAAGATCAGCGCAGCATCGAGACGCGAAAGCCCCGACCCGCCAACGTCGGTACTGACGTAAACGCCGCCCATGCCGAGCGCCGCGCCCCTGCGCATCTCGGTGACCGGAAAATGCTTGGCTTCGTCCCAGGCCAGCGCATGCGGCGCAAATACCTCGATAGCGAAGGCCCGCGCCATCTCCCGCACCGCGAGTTGATCTTCGCCGAGAGCAAACTGCGGTGTGACGCCTTGAGAGGTGTCGAGCATGACGACGTTTCCCAGCCGGGCGGGCAATTCTGCGCAGCGGCTTACGGATTTTTTGCGTCAAAATGCCTAGGCTTACAGGTCGAAATAGCATTGTCGTTTTAGCCCAGCAATGCGAGAATTACTGGCAATATTGTGCTACCAACGTTGGCTGGTGACCGTGGATTGGGGGATCTGGGGTGGCCGCGCCGCTGTCCATTCGGGCATCAATCCCGGATGCTCGGCGGCGCAAGAATGACCGCATAAGCGGCGCCGATCCCCAGTTGCGAGCGACCCGCTTGCGGAGCGAGCGCGATCTAATGAAGGGGCGGAGGAACGCTGTGCAGTCGATTGATGGCAGCTTAGACACGCTGCCAAAGCTTCTGATCCACAATGCCAAGGCGATCGGCGCCCGGCCGGCCATGCGCCACAAGGACCTCGGCATCTGGCAGATGTGGACCTGGGCGCAGATGCTGGAAGAAGTTCGCGCCTTCTCGGTCGGGCTATCCGAACTCGGCCTCAAACGCGGCGACAAATTTACCATTGTCGGCAACAACCGGCCGCGGCTCTATTGGGCGATGTGCGCCGGACAGGCGCTCGGCGCGGTGCCGGTGCCGGTTTACGCCGATGCCGTTGCCGACGAAATGGCTTACGTGTTGGCGCATGCCGAGGTGACGCTTGCAGTGGTTGAGGACCAGGAGCAGGTCGATAAGATCATCGCCGTATCCGATCGTCTCCCCAAGCTTGGCAAAGTCATCTACGACGAGCCGCGGGGCCTGAAGGACTACGTCCACGGCCGGCTGATCTCTTTCGAAGACGTGCAAGGCATCGGCCGGAACAAGCTCGCGAGCGATCCCGAATGTTTGCTGCAATGGGAAGCCGGAATTGCCGAGGGGAAGGGCGGCGATCTCAGCGTCATCCTCTATACGTCGGGAACGACCGGGCGTTCCAAGGGCGTCATGCTCACCTACGAGAATACGATTATCTCGGCGCGCAATGCGAATGCCTTTGACCATCTGGATCAGAACGAGGAAGTGATCGCCTACCTGCCGCTGGCCTGGGTCGGCGACTACATTTTTTCGTACGTACAGGCCTATGTGGCCGGCTATTGCGTCAATTGTCCGGAAGCGCCGGATACCGTGCTTCAGGATCGGCGCGAGATCGGCACGACGTATGCGTTCGCGCCGCCAAGGGTTTACGAGAACCTGCTGACCTTGACCATGGTGCGCATGGCGGACGCTGGTGCACTTAAGCGCAAGGTATTCGATTTCTTCATCGGGATCGCCGGGCGCTGGGGTGAGAAGATACTCGATGGCGAGAAAGTCCCGCTGACCGCGCGGCTGCTCTATGCCATCGGCGACTTTCTGGTCTACGGTCCGCTGAAGAATCAGTACGGCCTGACGCGCATCCGCGTCGGCTATACCGCGGGTGAAGCCATCGGCCCGGAAATCTTCCGCTTCTATCGCGGCATCGGGCTTAATTTGAAACAGCTCTACGGGCAGACCGAGGCCTCGGTCTACATCACCGCGCAGCCGGACGGCGAGATTCACCCCGACACTGTCGGCAAGGCTTCGCCTGATGTCGAGATCAAGATCTCGGACGCCGGCGAAGTCCTCTTCCGCTCTCCTGGCGTGTTCGCGGGCTACTACAAAGATCCGGACAAGACCGCCGAGGTGATTACGCCCGACGGCTGGGTGCATACTGGCGATGCCGGCTTTTTTGATCCGAAAACCCACCAGCTGAAGATCATTGATCGCGCCAAGGACCTCGGCCATCTCAAGGATGGGACGGTGTTTGCGCCGAAGTACATCGAGAACAAGCTCAAGTTCTATCCGAACATCCGCGAGGCCGTGGCGATCGGTTCCGGGCGCGACTTCGTATGCGCCATGATCAACATCGATCTGACGTCGGTCGGCAGCTGGGCAGAGCGCAACAATGTTGTCTATGGCTCTTATCAGGAGCTCGCCGCCAATCCGCTCGTCTACGATATGATTGGGCGGCACATCGACGAAGTGAACCGGTCGCTGGCCGAAGAAGAAATAATGGCCGGCGCGCAAATCCGCCGTTTCCTCATCCTGCATAAGGAACTCGATCCGGATGACGGCGAACTGACGCGCACGCAAAAGCTCCGCCGTGGCCACATCATCGATCGATACTCTCCTCTGATAGAGGCGTTCTATAACGGCTCGACCGAGGCGCAGATCGCGACGGAAGTAACGTTCGAGGATGGGCATAAGGGCGTGATTGCGGCCCTGGTCACGATCCGCGATGTGAACACTAACCCCGTGTCCGCAACGAAGCTGGAGCGCGCCGCATGAGAGCGCCGTCCTCGCGCGAGGCGGCGCTCGGCGAGGTGTTGCTCGCGGTGGAGGATGTTTCGCTCTCGTTTGGCGGCGTGCGCGCGCTGACCAGTGTGTCGTTCGACATCCGCAAGGGCGAGATTCTTGCCATCATCGGTCCCAACGGCGCGGGCAAGACGTCAATGCTCAATGTCGTCAATGGCTTCTACCAGCCGCAATCGGGACGCATCACGTTTAAGGGCAAGGTGCGCACGAGTATGCGGCCTTATGCCGCGGCGCAGGGCGGCATCGCCCGCACCTTCCAAAATCTGGCGCTGTTTCGCGGGATGACCACCCTCGACAACATCCTGGCGGGCCGCGCCCTGAAGATGCATCGCGGATTTTTTTGGCAGCTGATCCGCTTCGGTCCTGCCCTCCAGGAAGAGGTCGAGCATCGCCGCCGGGTCGAGGAGATCATCGACTTTCTCGAAATCGCGGCCATTCGCAAAACCCCGGTCGGCCGGCTTCCTTATGGCTTGCAGAAGCGCGTTGAACTTGGCCGCGCGCTCGCCATGGAGCCCGATCTCCTGTTGCTCGATGAACCAATGGCCGGCATGAACCTCGAAGAGAAAGAGGACATGTCGCGGTTCATCATCGATGTGAATCAGCAGTACGGGACGACAGTCGCTTTGATCGAACACGACATGGGCGTGGTGATGGATCTTTCAGATCGTGTGGTGGTGCTCGACTACGGCCGCAAGATCGCCGACGCTGCCCCCGATGACGTCAAGCGCGATGAGAAAGTGATCCGCGCCTACCTTGGCGAACCCCAGTAGGGCGCGCATGCACATCCTCTATCAAATCTTCGTCGATCCGTTCGTGCAAATGGGCGCGGCGCCCGATTTATTGGTCCAGACCTTGTGGGACGGTCTCGTCGCCGGCGTGCTCTATGCTCTGATCGCGCTTGGCTTTGTCCTGATCTTCAAGGCGTCCGGCGTATTCAATTTCGCGCAGGGCATTATGGTCGTGTTCGCTGCGCTCACGCTGGTAGGCCTGCATGAGCATGGCGTACCGGCGTTTGTCGCGCTTGCTCTGACCGTCGTGGTGATGCTGGTGCTGGCGGTTGCAGTCGAGCGTCTGGTGCTGCGCCCGCTGGTCAACCAGTCGGACGTCATCCTGTTCATGGCGACGTTCGGCATCACCTATTTTCTCATCGGGCTGGGCCAGCTTGTGTTCGGCGGCAATCCGAAGGTGATGATCGCCAAGGAGCTGTACCTGCCGAGCGGTGCGCTGCAATACAAAGGACTCGGCGGTTTCGTGTCGTTGCAGAAGATCGACATCGCCGCCGTCATTATTGCTTCCATCATGGTTGCGGCGCTCGCGGTGTTTTTTCAGCGCACCCGCATCGGCCGGGCCCTGCGCGCGGTCGCCGACAGCCATCAGGCCGCGTTGTCGGTTGGTATCTCGCTCGAGCAGATTTGGGTCATAGTGTGGTTTGCGGCTGGCGTCGTCGCGCTGGCCACCGGCATCATGTGGGGCGCCCGCTCGGAGGTCTCGTTCGCGCTGCAGATCATAGCGTTAAAGGCGCTTCCGGTGCTGATCCTCGGCGGCCTGACCTCGATCCCCGGCGCCATCGTCGGTGGCCTGATTATCGGGATCGGCGAGAAGCTCGGCGAATTTTACTGGGGACCGCTCCTCGGCGGCGGCATCGAAACCTGGCTGGCCTATGTAATCGCTCTCGGTTTTCTGGTGTTTCGGCCGCAGGGACTGTTCGGCGAAAAGATCATCGAGCGGATTTGAACGATGCTCTATCGCGAGGTAGGCCAGTACAAGTCGAACTACGCCGCCGATATGGCGGTGTTTCCGATCTTGCAGGATCGGATCGGCGTCGCGGTCATTCTGTTCATCGCCTTCGTCGTCTTTCCGCTGGCCGGCAACGACTTCGTGCTCAACACAATTATGATCCCGTTTCTGATTTTCGCGTTGGCGGCGATCGGACTTAATCTGCTCACCGGCTATACCGGGCTCCTTTCCCTCGGCACCGGCGCCTTCATGGGCGTCGGCGCTTACGCTTGTTTGAAGCTCACAACCTATTTCCCGCAAGTCGATATCATTGTGTGGATCCTTGCGTCAGGCTTTTTCTCTGCCGCGGTCGGCGTGCTGTTCGGCTTGCCGTCGCTCCGCATCAAGGGCTTTTATCTCGCGGTCGCGACGCTCGCCGCGCAGTTCTTTCTGGAATGGTGCTTTATTCGCATTCCCTGGCTCTACAATAACAGTGGCTCGGGCGCGATCCAGGTGCCGTTGCGCACGCTGATGGGAATCCCGATCACCGGCCCGACGGCAACGGCTGCAACCCGCTATCTGGTCGTGCTGGGCATCGTCGTCTTCCTCACCTGGATCGCTTCGAATTTGGTCCACGGCCGGATTGGCCGGATGTGGATGTCGGTTCGCGACATGGACCTTGCCGCCGAGCTGATCGGGATCAGGCTGTTGCGTGCCAAGCTGCTCGCCTTCGCGGTCTCTTCGTTCTACTGCGGCGTGGCCGGCGCGATGATGGTGTTTCTGTGGTACGGCGGGGCTGAAGCCGACGTTTTCGCCATCGACCAGAGCTTCCTTGTGCTCTTCATGGTGATTATCGGCGGTCTCGGCACGCTGATCGGATCGTTTTTCGGCTCCGCGCTGATCTACATTCTGCCGATTGCGCTGCGCGCAATCCCGGCGACATTTGGCTTGCCAATCCGCCCGGCCGCCGCCGAGCAACTGACCTTCGTGATCGTCGGCGCATTGATCATTGTGTTTCTGGTGGTAGAGCCCGCCGGCCTCGCGCGGCTCTGGCAGATCGGTAAACAGAAATTGAGGGTGTGGCCCTTTCCGTATTGATGGTGCACACTCCGGCCCAATTCCTGGTCAGCGCGACTGGCTGGCCGGGACGCCTTGGTCCCGCTGCTGAGATCGAGGGCATATGAACGCGCCGGCCGAGAGCCGACGCTTAGATTAAGGGAGAAACAGCTATGGGTCTGAAACATCTTGCCCTCGGCCTTGCGGTGGTGACGGCGGTACCAGCCGCAATCGCAACGGCGCAGGCGGAGGACGGAATTTACGTTCCGTTCTTCACCTATCGAACCGGCCCGTTTTCCGGGTCGGGAATACCCGTCGCCAACGGCCTGTCGGATTATATGAACATGCTTAATGAGCGTGACGGCGGCATTGGCGGCGTCAAGATCATCGTCGAGGAGTGCGAGACCGGTTACGACACCAAGAAGGGCGTCGAGTGCTACGACACCGTGAAGGGCAAACACCCGGTCGTCATCACCCCGTTTTCGACCGGGATAACGCTGCAAGTGATCCCCAAGGCGTCGGTCGATAAAATTCCGGTGTTTTCGTTCGCCTACGGCCTGTCTGCTTCTGCCGACGGCAATCTGTTCCCCTGGATCTTCAATGCGCCGGCCACGTATTGGGACGGCGCCTCGGCTTTCGTGCGTCACGCGGCCGATGTCGAAGGCGGCTTCGACAAGCTCAAGGGCAAGACCATCGGGCTCGTGCATCTCGATGCGCCCTACGGCAAGGAGCCGATCCCGCTGCTGCAAGACCTGGCCAAGGACTATGGCTTCAACCTCAAGCTCTATCCGGTTCCTGCATCGCAGATGCAGAACCAGACCTCGCTCTGGCTCGACGTGCGCCGCGACCGGCCCGACTGGATTTATATCCAGGGCTGGGGCGCCATGAACCCAACCGCGGTCAAGGAAGCAACCAAGATCGGCTTCCGGATGGATCGGCTGGTCGGCGTTTGGTGGTCAGGCGGCGATGACGATGCGCGTCCCGCAGGTCCCGAAGCCAAGGGCTATAGCTCGCTCGACCTCAATGGCGTCGGCACGAACTATCCGGCAATCCAGGATATTCTCAAGTACGTAGTCGACAAGGGTAAGAGCCAAGTCGCCTCGAAAGACAAGGTTGGTGAGAACCTCTACAACCGCGCTGTCATGAACTCTGCCATGATTGCCGAAGCGATCCGCACGGCACAGCGACTGACCGGCAAGAAGCAAGTCAACGGCGAGGACGTTCGCCGCGGTTTCGAAGCACTCAACATCACCGAAGCGCGGTGGAAAGAAATGGGCTTTCCGAACTTTGCCTCTCCGGTCCACCTGAGCTGCGCCGATCACAATGGCCACAGCGGTATCTCGCTGGTCCAGTGGGACGGAACCAAGTGGAATACGACAGTGCCTTCGATCCAGCCGATCAAGGACAAGGTACTGCCGTTGATTAACAGTGCGGCCGAGGAGTACGTGAAGGCCAATGCCGGCTGGCCGAAGCGGACCGAGCCTTGCGACAAGTCTTCGTAAGAAGCTGCGTTTCCCGGAAGGCGGTGCAGCGCGCACAGCGCTGCACCGCTGATCCGGGAATTCCTTGCAAACCGGTAGGCGAGGTGAGGGCACGACCATGAGCGCCGTCGCGCCGATGAATTCCGAACCGGTCGCGGCGGCGGGAGCTGCGCCCATTCTCTCTCTCAACAACGTTGAAGTGGTCTATGACCGCGTCATTCTCGTACTCAAGGGCGTTTCGCTTAATGTGCCGGCTGGCGGGATTGTCGCGCTTCTCGGAGCGAATGGCGCCGGCAAGACGACCACGCTCAAGGCTATCTCCAATCTACTCCACTCCGAGCGCGGCGAAGTGACCAAAGGCGCGATCGTATTCGATGGCGCCGAAGTACAGGCGCTGTCGCCCAACGAGGTGGTGCGGCGCGGTTGTATCCAGGTGATGCAAGGCCGATTCTGCTTCGGCCATCTCACCATCGAGGAGAATCTGCTCACCGGCGCCTTTACCCGCCGCGATGGGGCGGCCGCAATACGCGCCGAACTCGAAAAGGTCTATACCTATTTCCCCAGGCTGCGCGAGCGGCGGCAATCGTTGGCCGGATATACCTCGGGCGGCGAGCAGCAGATGTGCGCGATCGGCCGCGCGCTGATGTCGCATCCGAAGATGATCCTGCTCGACGAGCCATCGATGGGTTTGGCGCCGCAGATCGTGGAGGAAATCTTCACGATCACGAAGAGTCTCAATGAGAGCGAAGGCGTCTCGTTTCTTTTGGCTGAGCAGAACGCCAATCTGGCGCTCAAGTATTCCGGCTACGGCTACATCCTTGAGAACGGGCGCGTCGTCCTCGATGGGGCGGCGGCGACGCTGGCCGAGAACGACGACGTTAAGGAGTTCTACCTCGGCGTCGCCGAAGGCAAGCGCAAGTCGTTTCGCGAAGGCAAGCACTATAAGCGCCGCAAGCGTTGGCTGGCTTAAGTTCAGCCATGTTCCGTCATCCTGAGGTGCTCGGCGCGTAGCGCCGAGCCTCGAAGGGCGGCGGCCCGGCCGCCTCGGCCGTATCCTTCGAGGCTCGCTTCGCTCGCGCCTCAGGATGACGGTTAAAGGTTGCTCAGTGAAATCCCGCCTCCAGGATCACGCTCTTCGGCGCTGGAATATCATCGGGAACGAAGAAATCCTGCGCCAGCTTTTGCGTCGGGTCGGCGCGATACTTGTCGAAGTCAGTGACGCCATTTTCCGCCAGAAACGTATCGTCGATCAGGAAGCGGCCGGTGAATTCGCGCGCCCGGCGCGCGAATATGGCGTAGGCCGCGTCGGCCATGATGTCCGGCTTGCGCGATTGACGCATCAATGCGTCGCCGCCCAACAGGTTCTGAACGGCGGCGGTGGCGATCACCGTGCGCGGCCAGAGCGCGTTGGCGGCGATGCCCTTGGACCGCAGTTCGCCGGCAAGCCCAAGAACGACCAGGCTCATGCCGAACTTGGCGATGGTGTAGGCGGTGTGCGGCGCAAACCATTTCTCCTTCATGTCGAGCGGCGGCGAGATCATGAGGATGTGCGGGTTGGTCGCCTTTTGCAGATGCGGGATTGCCCATTTCGACACGACAAAAGTCCCGCGCGTATTGATCTGTTGCATGAGGTCGTAGCGCTTCATGTCGGTCGCTACGGTCGGTGTCAGCGATATGGCGCTGGCGTTGTTGACCACGATGTCAATGCCGCCGAAATGCGCCGCCGCTTTGTCGATTGCCTCCTTGACCGTCAGTTCGTCGCGGACGTCGACGACGAGCGGCAGCGCCTTGCCGCCGGCGCGCTCGATGTCTTCCGCGGCGGTATAAATTGTGCCGGGAAGCTTCGGATGCGGCTCAGCGGTCTTTGCGGCGATCACGACGTTGGCGCCGTCGCGGGCGGCGCGTAATCCGATTGCGAGGCCGATACCCCGCGAGGCACCGGTGATGAAAAGGGTCTTGCCTTTGAGGGACATCGTCGACCTTACCTCTTGCGCGTGAAAAATGCCTGGAATGCAGCCCGCGCTTCGTCGGTCTGCAGCAGTTCCTTGAAATGCACCGCTTCCGCTTCGATCCGCTGCATGACTTCATCGCTATGGCTGCGCATCAGCCGGCGAGCCGCGGCCAAGGCTCCCGGCGGAAGCGCCGCGATCTCCTGCGCTGCTGTCAACGCCACAGCATCGACGCTGGCGCCATCGACCACGTTGTTGACGATGCCCGCATCCTTGGCTTCCGCCGCCGACAGGGGGCGGCCCATCACCAGAAGCGAAAACGCCCGCGCATGGCCCATGCGCATCGGAGCGAGCAGCGTTGAGGCCAATTCCGGGATCAGCCCGAGCTTGAGGAACGGGGTTGAGAAGGAAGCATCGGCTGCGGCGACGACGTGGTCGCAATGAAACAGCATGGTCGTGCCGATCCCGACGGCAACGCCGCCGACCGCCGCGACAAGCGGCTTTTGGTTCTTTCCAAGTTCGGTCATGAAGTCGATCGCCCGCGGCTCGAGACCACCGCCAAGCGCCGCACCGAGAAAGTCGCTGATATCGTTGCCAGCGCAAAACGCGCCGGGCGAGCCGGCGAACATGACGCAGCGGACGGCGTCGGTCCGATTGGCCTCGTGCAACGCCTTGGTCATATCGGCGTACATCGCCAGCGTCAGCGCGTTCTTTTTCTCGGGCCGATTGAGCCGGATGGTGCGAACAGCGCCATCATCCGTCACGACGACAGCACCGCTCATCTGCATCTCCTTTGCTACGCACGCTGCGGCCGCATTTGAGCGTCCGCGCGCTGACCTGGCGCTTCCTCGGTGCGATACTATTGATTGCGCGCTGGTGCGCCAAAAGGATTTTGGCGAGCAAACGTCGCTCGAGGCGCGCTAGTCGGCGCTTTTGTCGCTGCGAATGAGTTTACCGATTGCACGAAACTCGCCGCCCGCTGCCGTCCGCGCTTGGGATTCGATGGCGCGATAAAGGCCAACGACCCGCTCGCCGACAGCTGTCACCACGGCTCCGCCACCGCCCGAGCCGCCGGTCTCTGCCTTTACGGCGGGTTCGCGCAGCGTTTGATTGATTTCTTCGACCAGCAGCCAGGCGCGTCGATATGACATCCCGATCGACCGGGCCGCCGCTGAGATTGATCCGGTCGAGCGGATCGCCTCCAAAAGCGCGATCTTGCCGGGGCCGATGCGGTCCCCGGACGCCAGGTCGATGCGGATGGACAGATGTGTGCCGGCCACGATGCCTGCCTCCACCGGGGTAAGCGCCCCAAGCAGTCACGCCAATCGCCGGCCAAACGTCAAGTGACTTGTTCGTCCCGGATGTGCCGTCCGATCGTGGCCCTTGCGGAACTTATGGAAACGGCATGACGAAGCACGTCAAGCCGTTTCCACGCCAAGCGAAGATCAGCCGTTACATCAGGGCCGCCGCCTTTTGCAGGGCAATGAACAGGCCGATGAAGAACGGAATACCGACCGCCAGCCAGGCCAGAACGACGCCGACGCCAGCGCCGCCGCGCGCCGCGGTCTCGACATTGCCAGCAATGCGGTCTTCGCGCTGCAGGGCGCGCTCGCGCGTGAGTTCGTCCTCGGTCATCAAGTGCTTCTTATTGACCGGCTTTATCAAGAAGTTGCAGACCAAGCCGACGAACAACAAGCCGGCCATGATGTAGAGCGTGACGTCGTAGACCAGATTATGCGGCACGCCATGATTGAGCTCGAACTCACGTAAACTCGCGATGACGGCAGGCCCGATGACACCAGCCGCCGACCATGAGGTGATCAGCCTGCCGTGGATCGCGCCGACCATTTGCGTGCCGAAAATGTCGGCGAGATACGCCGGCACCGTGGCAAAGCCGCCGCCATACATGGTCAGAATAATACAGATCGACGCCACGAACAGCCCCGCCAGACCGAGGTGTCCCCACCTCGGCAGCAGACAATAGAGGATGATGCCGAGGATGAAGAACGTGTAGTAGGTGTTCTTGCGTCCAAGCTTGTCCGACAGCGACGCCCAGAAAATGCGGCCGACGCTGTTGAAGAGGCTGATTAATCCAACGAGCCCGGCCGCCGCGGCCACGATCGCTGCTTTTTGCGCGGGAGTGAGCGATGCCACCGACTCGATGCCGAGCAGCTTGGCCCCGAACACGTCCTGCAACATCGGGCTCGCCATGGAGATCACGGCAATTCCCGCAGTGACGTTCGTAAACAGGACGCCCCAGATCAGCCAGAACTGCGGTATTCCCCACACCCGGCTAAGGTGGACGTGGTGCGGAGTGATCATGGCATTGCTCTGCTGGCCGGCTGGTGGCGTCCACCCGGTCGGCCGCCATCCGGTCGGAGCGATGCGAAAGCCAAACGCGCCAGCGGACATTGCGATGAAGTAAGCCACGCCCAACACCGCCAATGCCAAGGGAACGCCGGAAATGCCGGTCTGTGCCGAGCGCGCCATGACCCAGACAGCCAGCGGAGCGCCGATCATGGCGCCGCCGCCATAGCCCATGATGGCAAATCCCGTCGCCATGCCGCGGCGATCGGGAAACCATTTGATCAGAGTAGAAACCGGCGTGATGTAGCCGAGGCCCTGTCCGACTCCGCATAGGATGGAAACCAGATAGACCAGCCAGAGCTGATGCACAGAGACCGCGAGCCCGAGAAGCACGAGACCGCCGCCCCAACACAAAGCGGCGATGAAACCCGCTTTGCGGGGGCCGGCGTGTTCAAGCCAGCCGCCCCAGATCGCCGCCGATATACCCAGCACGGCGATGAATATCTCGAAGACGGGCGTGACGGTTGGAACCGACCAATTGCACGTCGTCGTGAACAGTTCGGCGATGAACCCCTGGCCCGCGCACGACGCAGCCGCATTTGGAATGAGGCGCGTCATCGGCAACCAGAACACGCTCATTCCGTAAGCCATGCCGATACACAGATGAATGGCCAACGCGGCCGGCGGGACGAACCACCGATTAAATCGGGGGCCGGCGACAATGCGGTCGCGATCAAAAAATCCCGGAGCGGGCCCGACAACGTGCCCTGCTTCTTCAATTGTCGTCATGGCGTTTCCTCCTGTAGCTTTGTTTGTTAGTCAGCGTGCTTTTGCACTACTTATTAATTGAGCGTCCTACACTGGCGTTCTCGACGTTGATTTTTCTCCAGACTCGGTTTTTGCGAGAATTTCAATTGCCGCACTGGCAACCGGGTCCAACCCCTTGCCGCCCGTTTCCAGATGCGCGATGATTTGGGCTCTCATCCGCGGATCCCAGAATTTCTTGATATGATCCGCCGTGCCCACGGCTGCATTTGCAGTCCCCTGACTAGCAAAGAACTTTCCGATCTGATTGGCCATGTAGATTAGCTTGTCAAGCGACATCGCTGGCAGTTTCTTTGGTCATTTCCTTAATGCGCTGCGGATGGCTGAAGACTTCAAACCCGTCGCCGCGCGCCACCGCCGCCAGCGTGATCCCGGCGGCCTCCGCCGTGTGCAGTGCAAGCACAGTAGGCGCGGACACGGCGACCAGAAGCGGCGCGCCGATCGCGGCCGTCTTCTGCACCATTTCCACCGATACGCGGCTCGTCAGCAGGACCATGCCGTTGTCACCGGACTTATCCTCGCGCACCAACGCACCAACAAGCTTGTCGAGCGCATTATGTCTACCGACGTCTTCCCGCACTGCAACGAGCCCCTCGCCGGGGCGCCAAAATGCCGCGGCATGAACAGCACGGGTCTGACGGTTCAATTCCTGGCGAGGCGGGAGCGCCTCGAGCGCGCGCATGATTTCCGCGGGGGTGAAGAGCGTGCCGTCGCGAACGCGCCGGGGCGCTCGCATGGCTTCGTCGAGACTGTCGATCCCGCACAGCCCACAGCCGGTCGGTCCGGCCAGATACCGCCGCCGCTCGCTCAAGGCGGCCGCAAGCGGTTCAGCCAGCCACATGCGCAATTCGATCCCGGCATCGTGCTCGACAATATCAAGCTGGCGGATGTCGGCAGGCGAGGAAATAAGCCGTTCGGTGAAGCTGAAGCCCAGCGCGAAGTCTTCGAGATTCTGCGGTGTCGCCATCATCACCGCGTAAGAACCGCCGTCGTAAGTGAACGCGATTGCGGTTTCCTCGGGGATGATGCGCTTACCGTCGGTCTCGCCTTGATTGCGCCAGATCGAGCATGCGACCGTGACCGTCGGCTCGCGCATGCCGTTATTCCGCAGCCTCGACGGTTGCGGCGATGCGGCGGCTCTGACGCGCCTGTTCCTCATATTGCCGCTGCCATTCGGTCGGGCCGTTTGACGGCATGATTTGCACCGCGGTCACTTTGTATTCCGGACAATTCGTCGCCCAGTCGGAAAAGTCAGTGGTGATGACGTTCGCCTGCGTGTTCGGATGATGGAACGTCGTATAGACCACGCCGGGCGCGACGCGCTCGGTGATGAGCGCACGCAAGGTCGTCTCGCCGGCACGGCTCGCGAGCTTCACCCAGTCGCCGTCTCTAACGCCGCGCTGCTCGGCATCGTGTGGATGAATTTCCAATCGGTCTTCCTCGTGCCATAGAACATTGGCGGTACGCCGGGTCTGCGCGCCAACATTGTACTGCGAAAGGATGCGGCCGGTGGTGAGCAATAGCGGAAAGCGCGGTCCGGTCTTTTCGTCGGTCGCGATATATTCGGTGACGATGAACTTGCCCTTGCCGCGCACGAAGCCGTTCATGTGCATGACCGGGGTGCCTTCCGGCGCCTTTTCGTTGCAGGGCCACTGCACCGAACCGAGTCGCTCAAGCTTCTCAAATGATACGCCGGTGAAGGTTGGCGTCAGCCGGGCGATCTCGTCCATGATCTGCGATGGATGATCGTAATGCATGTCGAAGCCCATGGCCTTGGCAAGCAGCACCGTGATTTCCCAATCCTCGTAGCCGTTACGCGGCGCCATCACCTTGCGGACGAGCTGGATGCGGCGTTCGGCATTGGTGAAGGTGCCGTTCTTTTCCAGGAACGTGGAGCCGGGCAAGAAGATATGGGCATAGTTGGCAGTTTCGTTGAGGAACAAGTCCTGGACGATAACGCATTCCATCGCGGCGAGTCCCGCTGCGACGTGATGCGTGTCCGGGTCCGATTGCAGGATGTCCTCGCCCTGGATGTAAATGCCCTTGAACGTGCCGTCGACGGCGGCATCGAGCATGTTGGGGATGCGTAGCCCAGGCTCTTTTTCGAGCTTAACGCCCCACAGCGACTCGAACAGTTCACGCGTCGCGTCGCCTGAGATGTGGCGATAACCGGATAATTCGTGCGGAAACGAACCCATATCGCACGCGCCCTGCACGTTGTTCTGGCCGCGCAGCGGATTAACGCCGACGCCAGGCCGGCCGATATTGCCGGTCGCCATCGCGAGATTGGCGATGGCAATGACCGTGGTCGATCCCTGGCTGTGCTCGGTAACGCCGAGGCCGTAATAGATTGCGCTGTTCCCGCCGGTGGCATAGAGACGCGCCGCGCCGCGGATCGTATCGGCAGGGACGCCGGATATCTTGGCGACGGCCTCGGGGCTGTTGCGTTCATCGGCGGCGAAAGCGGCCCAGTGCTGGAACTCGTCCCAGTCGCAGCGTTCGCGGACGAACTGCTCGTTGACCAAACCTTCAGTAACAATGACATGCGCGAGCGCGGTCAGAACTGCGACGTTGGTGCCCGGCAACAGCGGCAGGTGATAAGAGGCCTCGATATGCGGGCTGTGCACGATATCGGTCCGGCGCGGATCGACAACGATGAGCTTGGCGCCTTGGCGCAATCGCTTCTTCAGCCGCGAGGCGAACACCGGATGGCCGTCCGTCGGATTGGCCCCGATGATCAACACAACGTCGGTATTTTCCACCGAATCGAAGTCTTGCGTGCCAGCCGACGTACCGTAGGTCTGTGACAGGCCGTAACCCGTCGGCGAATGGCAGACGCGAGCGCAGGTATCGACATTGTTGGTGCCGAAGCCGGCGCGGATCAGTTTTTGCACCAAGAACGTCTCTTCGTTGGTGCAGCGCGATGATGTGATGCCGCCGATTGAACGCTTGCCGTACTTGGCCTGGATCCGTTTGAGCTCGGACGCGGCGTGAGAAATTGCTTCTTCCCACGACACTTCGCGCCATGGCTCCGAGATGGAGTTGCGGATCATCGGGTTGAGGATGCGCTCGCGGTGATTGGCATATCCCCAGGCGAATCGTCCCTTGACACAGGAATGGCCGCGATTGGCCTTGCCGTCTTTGTACGGAACCATCCGTACCAACTCGTCGCCGCGCATTTCGGCTTTGAACGAACAGCCGACGCCGCAATAGGCGCAGGTGGTCACCACCGAATGCTCCGGCGTGCCGATCTCGATCACCGATTTTTCGTTCAGTGTCGCGGTCGGGCAGGCCTGTATGCAAGCGCCGCAGGAAACGCATTCGGAGCTGAAGAATGACTCTTCCATGCCCGGCGAAACCACGGATTTAAATCCGCGGCCGGCGATGGTTAGCGCGAACGTTCCCTGCACTTCCTCGCAGGCGCGCACGCAGCGTGAGCAAACGATGCACTTCGACGGCTCGTAGGTGAAATAGGGGTTCGACTCGTCGAGGCCCGGATTGGGATGCCGGGCGCCGTCGTAGCCGTAACGCACTTCGCGCAGGCCGACCGCGCCGGCCATATCCTGCAGTTCGCAATCGCCATTGGCCGAGCAGGTCAGGCAATCGAGCGGGTGCTCGGAGATGTAAAGCTCCATGACGCCTTTGCGCAGCCGCTTTAGCCGGTCGGTCTGGGTATGCACCACCATGCCGTTCGCCGCCGGCGTCGTGCATGAAGCAGGCGTGCCGGGACGGCCGTCGATCTCCACGAGGCAGAGCCGGCAGGAGCCGAAGGCGTCCAGCATATCGGTCGCGCACAGCTTGGGGATTTTGGTTCCCATCTCCATCGCGGCGCGCATGATTGAGGTGCCCTCGGGCACGGTCACCGCCTGACCGTCGATCGTGAGCGTGATGGTCTTCTCCGACTTTGAGCGGGGCGTGCCGTAATCGATCTCTTGGACCAGCGACATGGCGGTCTCCTTATTCGGCGGCTTGCAGCCGCGGCTGCGCGCCGAAGTCTTCGGGAAAGTGCGTGAGCGCGCTCATCACCGGATACGGCGTAAAGCCGCCCAGCGCACAGAGTGAGCCGAACTTCAACGTGTTACACAGGTCTTCCAGCACCGCGAGGTTTGCATCGCGGTTCTCATTGCGGACGATGCGGTCGACGACCTCGACGCCGCGCGCCGAGCCGATGCGGCATGGCGTGCACTTGCCGCAGGATTCGATCGCACAGAACTCCAGCGCAAAACGGGCCTGCTTGGCCATGTCGACGGTGTCATCGAATACCACGACGCCGCCGTGGCCGACCAAGCCGTCGCGCTTGGCGAAAGCTTCGTAGTCGAACGGCGTATCGAACAGGGCACGCGGAAAATAGGCGCCGAGCGGGCCGCCGACCTGCACCGCCTTGACGGGACGGCCGGTGAAGCAGCCGCCACCGATATCGTCGACCAATTCGCCGAGCGTGATGCCGAAGGCGGTTTCGAACAATCCGCCGTACTGAAGATTGCCGGCAAGCTGGATCGGCATTGTGCCGCGGGAGCGGCCCATGCCGAAGTTCTTATAGAACGCCGCGCCCTTATCCATGATCACCGGAACGGTCGCGAGCGAAAGCACGTTGTTGATCACCGTCGGCTTGCCGAACAGGCCCTTGTGTGCGGGCAGGGGAGGTTTGGCGCGGACCTGGCCGCGCTTGCCCTCCAAACTGTCGAGCAGCGAAGTTTCTTCGCCGCACACGTAGGCGCCGGCGCCTTTGCGAACTTCGAGATCGAAGGCGAAGGCCGAGCCGGCGACTCTCTTGCCGAGCATGCCGGCTCGCTGTGCGATGCGGATGGCGTCGTTCATCACCGCAATCGCGTGCGGATATTCCGAACGGATGTAGACGAAACCCTTGGTGGCGCCAACGGCAATGGCCGCGATGGTCATGCCTTCGATCAGGACGAACGGATCGCCCTCCATGATCATGCGGTCGGCGAAGGTCCCGCTGTCACCTTCGTCGGCATTACAGACGATGTATTTCCGGTCGGCTTTGGTGTCGGCGACGGTCTTCCACTTGATGCCGGTCGGGAAGCCGGCGCCGCCGCGCCCGCGCAGCCCCGATTGGGTGACCTCTTCGATGATTGCGGGAGGGTTTGCCACAGCTTTTGCGAGACCTTTGTAGCCGTCGTGAGCCTTATAGTCTTCGAGTGAACGCGGATCGACGATGCCGCAACGCGCGAAGGTCAGGCGCGTCTGCTTTTTCATGAAAGGTTGATCTGCCGGCGCGCCAACGCGCAATTTGTGATCACCGCCGCCGGCGACCATGGCATCGAGCACGCTTTCGACGTCGGCAAGCTCCACCGGGCCGTAGGCGATCCGGCCATTGCCGATCACGACTTCAAGCATTGGCTCGAGCCAATGCATCCCGCGCGATCCGTTACGCACGATCTCGATCTGGAGCTCGCGCTTGACCGCAGCCGCAGCAATCGCGGCCGCGATCTCGTCGGCGCCGCAGGCCACGGCCGCAGCATCGCCCGGAACGTAAATGCGAAGCGCGCTCACCGGTCCGCCTCCGCGAGCAACGTGTCGAGCTTCTTGGCGTCGAGGCGGGCGACGATCCGGCCGTCGATCATGGCCGACGGAGATACCGAGCATAGGCCAAGGCAATACACCGGCTCGACTGTGATGCGCCCATCCGCCGTGGTGTTGCCGAGCGCCACGCCCAGCCGTGCCTCGGCATGTGCGGCCAAAGCATCGCCGCCTGCCGCCTGGCAGGCTTCGGCACGACAGAGCTTGAGCACGTGCCGCCCGGCCGGCGCGCGCCGGAAGTCATGGTAAAAGGTGATGACGCCGTGGACCTCGGCGCGGGTAATGTTCAGCTCCTCGGCGATCACCGGCTCGGCGGCTTCGTCGATATAGCCGAACTGCTCCTGCAAAGCGTGGAGGATAGGCAGCAGCGGACCCTCAAGGCCCAGATGCTCCCTAATGATTTGCGCGGTTCGTTCCGCGCTCCATGGTTCGTATCGTGGCACGTCAATACCAGCTCCGTGCGACCGCCCCACCGGTTGATCGCACTCAAGATATTGGAACCATTATAAAATATGCACTATACTGGCCGGATCAATAAAGCCGATCCGTGGTTCGATCAGGATTCCTGATCGAGGTCCTTATGGCTGTCGCCTGGAACCGGCTGCCTTGCCGCTACGACTTCCCCGCTTTCTAGACAGGGGATTGTTTTCGCTTGGGTTTTTTGCTGCCGCGGTCTGGCCCAAGACCTTCGCCAGCGCGCGGGCCTCGGTGACGACCGCCGCGAGCAGCGGTGTCATCGGCTCGCGATGTGGGACAATAAGCCCCACCGCGTGCGTCGCCGCTGGCTCGACGATCGGGATGGAGCGGACGTTGTCGGTCAGGCCAAGCGTTTCGGCGAGTTTTGCCGGCATGATACTCGCCCATTTTCCCGTACGTACATGCGCGAACAACACGATCATTGAATTCGATTCGAGGGTGGGTGACGGCTCTTGTCCGGCCGAGCGCAACAGGGCGTCGATGATCCGCCGGTTCTGCATGTCAGGCGTGAGCAGACAGAGCGGGACTTGACCGACCTCCGCCCATGTCACGCTGTCGCGATCTCCCAGTGCGGCGGCAGGCGATGTTAGCAACCGGTACTCCTCATAATAAAGCGGTACCGTATTCACCCGGCCAACCGGCTCATTGTCGAGGTATGTGAGGCCGGCATCGACTTCGAGATCGTCGAGCAACCTCAGCACATCGATCGATGTCTTCGACACGATGCTGAATCGGACGTTGGGGTGCTTGGCGCGATAGGGCGTCGTAAGCATCGCCGTCATGGCGAGCGCGGTCGGAATCGCGGCGATCTTGACGTGGCCGACCAAGCCGCGTTTGAGGGCGTCGATATCCTGACGCATTGCTCTCGCATCGCCAACAATCCGACGTGCCCATTCCAGCACCCTTTCGCCCTCGGGCGTGAATCCATGAAATCGCGAGCCGCGCTGCACGAGCAACACGCCGAACATGTCCTCCAGATATTTTATTCCGCCTGACAATGTCGGCTGGCTGACGCGGCAGGTCTCGGCCGCTCGCCCAAAATGACCTTCACGCGCGAGCGCAATGATGAATTCGAGCCGGTCAATCATCGGTAGTCCATGGTCCCTGACAAACTTTGGCTCAAGCTGGTCGGATTATCTCACAGTGAAGACGGTTCCCCACTTGCCGCATCATAAGCCACGGACAGGCGCCGATAACGCGTTCTCCGTGAGTGGTGGCGATGACGTTGCAGCGGCGCTCGAGTAAACGGCGGTGGAACAATGGGTTAGGCCCCCAACTCATGGTTCTCAAATCGCTGGTGTGCGCGTCTACAAGCTGCTCCAAAACCCGTCGCAACTGGCTAAATCCTGGCCTTGACGCTTCGCCGGTGCGAAGGGACAATTTCGGGTCGCTGTGCCACCGCCTGAGGATGGGCAAGCGGCAAGGGCAGACGGCATGGGGACCGGTATTCGCGACATCAGCGGCGACGAGTTGCGCCTGTTTGGCGACATCGTTGCCCGCCTGGAGCGTCTCGGCCCCGAACTCGACGCGCGTGCCGTTATCTTCAACGATGTGATGCGTCTGTTGCGCGGCGATTTTGGCGCTTCCTACATTTGGGACGCGCGCAAGAACCGGTTCGACGAGGCGATCAGTTTCAACATGGCGCCGGGCAATCTTCGCCGCTACGAAGATTGGTATCAGTTCCGCGATCCGATGACGTTTCAGCTCCGCGCGCGCCGTCGCGCGACCTTGGTCGACGAAGTGATTTCCCGCGAAAAGCTACGGCGCACCGAGTTCTACAACGACTTCCTGGCCCGCGACGGACTGCACCACGGCGTCAACCTGTTCATCTTTGATCAGGAACGCGATCTCGGCGATTTGCGCATCTGGCGGGCGCGGGGGCGTCCCGATTTCTCCGAACGTGACACCGGACTCCTCGATGCGCTGGAGCCGCACCTGCGCCGCGCTCTGCTGCGGTGCGCGCGTAGCGCCGGTCTGACCTCCCGCGAGCAGGAGGTGGCCGGGCTCGTCGCCCGCGGTTGCACCGACCGCGACATCGCCCGCATCCTTGGCATCGGTTTTGGCACCGTCCGCACCCACTTGACGAACGCAATGCATAAGAGTGGCTGCGCCAACCGCGCCGAATTGGCCGCGGCGATTGCGCGACAGAGCCTTACCTGATCTCCCCATTTATGCCGATGCCGCCTTGGCTATGGGCGGCGATACAGTGAGAAGCTACGGGCATTGGGCATCGCGTAAGAGAGTTTGAGAATGCCAGCACTTCACGATCTCGGCGTAGGCGGAGCGGCCAAGGCAATTAGCGCCGGAGAGATCACCGCTGAGCAGCTTGCGGAAGCGCTTCTCGCCCGCGCTTCCGCCAACGCAAACCTTGGCGCGTTCATTACGCTGGACCCCGATCGCGTGCGCGCGGCTGCGCGAAAGGCCGATCAAGCGCGAACATCCGGCGCGTCACTCGGTCCTCTGCATGGCGTCCCATTAGCCTTGAAGGACAATCTCGATACCGCCGAACTGCCGACATCTGGTGGCACCCCGGGTCTCGCTGGCAATCGGCCCAAGCGTAACGCAGCCATTGTCGACAAGCTGCTCGGCGCAGGTGCGATTGTGCTGGGCAAAACCAACCTGCACGAACTCGCGTACGGCATTACCAACAACAATGCTGCCCATGGGCCGGCGCGCAATCCGTACGCGCCGGATCGTATCCCCGGCGCCTCAAGCGGCGGCACCGGCGTCGCGGTCGCGGCGCGGATCGCTCCCGGCGGGATCGGAACGGATACCGGGGGATCGGTTCGCATCCCGGCCGCGTTGTGCGGCATCGTCGGCCTTCGCCCAACCACCGGTCGCTGGTCGCAAGCCGGCGTCGTGCCGATCTCGCACACCCGCGACACCCCGGGTCCCATGACGCGGTGCGTCGCCGACTGCGCATTGCTTGATGGCGTCGTCACCGGAGGCCCAGTTGAAGCAGCACCGGTGCCGCTCAAGGGTGTGCGTATCGGCGTGCCGCGCAAGCATTTCTGGGAGAATCTCGACCCCGAGCTCGAAAAAATCTGCGAGGGAGCGTTGCGCCGGTTGACCGATGCTGGCGTCGTTTTGGTGGATGTCGATATGAGCGAAGAAGCTTCGCTCGACGCTGAAGCTGGCTTTCCGATCGCACTCTACGAGACCGTTACCGATCTCAACACCTATTTGGCGGAGCACGGCATTGGGTTCGACTTCGCGACGCTGGCGGCCAAGACGGCAAGCCCGGATGTGAAGGGGATCCTGCAGAGCCTGACGGGTGCCGGAGCCGTACCGGAAGCCGCTTATCGCAAAGCCCTGCAACAACGGTCTGCCCTTCAGGACACTTACAGCCGTCATTTTCGCGAGCACGGAATTACCGCCATTTTCTTCCCGACCACGCCTGCCCCCGCGGCGAAAATCGGCGAAGACGAGACGTTTATGCTCAATGGCCAGGCGCTGCCGACCTTCGCGACCTTCATTCGCAACACCGGCCCCGGCAGCGTCGGCGGCATTCCCGGAATCAGTCTGCCTGTCGGTATAACGGCGGCAGGCCTGCCGATCGGCATGGAGCTATCCGGACTGGCCGGAAGCGATCAACAGATTCTCAGTATTGCCGCGGCGATCGAACAGCTGTTGCCGAAGCTGCCGGCACCGCCGGCGCGAGCTTGATGTTGAAGTGATGACTGCGAACACGAGGGAGACTCACATGGCTATCCAGAAACAGGGACCGACCCGGCGAACGCTTCTCGGCGCCGCCGCGGCCGGCGCCGCATTCGGCACGTTGCCCGGACTGATCCGTCCGGCCTCCGCCGCCAACGAATTCAAGATCGGTCTTTTCATCGCGTTGAGCGGCCCCGCGTCGCTATTCGGACCGACACAAAAGGCTTGCGCGGAGCTCGCCGCCGAGGAGGTCAACAAGGCCGGCGGCATTCTCGGACGCCAGATCAAGCTTATTCCAACCGATGCGGGCGGCCCGCCGGCGGAATCAACGAAATCGGCCATTCGGCTCATGCTCGAGGAGAAAGTCGATCTGTTCATCGGCTCTCACGACAGCGCGACTCGCGAAGCCCTGGTCGCGACAATTAAGGGCAAGGTGCCCTACATCTACACGCCGACCTACGAAGGCGGTGAGTGCGCCTTCAACACCTATGTCATCGCCGATACGCCCGAGCAGCAGATCCGGCCGTCCCTGACCTGGATGATGAAGGAGAAGGGCGCGAAGTCGGTCTATATGATCGGCGACGACTACGTGTGGCCGCGCAAATGCAACGAGCACGCCAAGAAATATATCGCGGAGAATGGCGGCAAGGTCGTGGCCGAGGAATATGTGCCGTTCGGTGCGCCCAACAAGTTCGAGGAGATCGTGACCCGGATCAAATCGGCCAAGCCCGATACCGTCCTCATTACTCTCGTCGGCGCCGACAACGTCAATTTCAACCGCACCTTCGCCGGCTTCGGACTGGACAAGGAGATTTCGCGGCTGTCGCTATTGCTGGAAGAAAACACGCTTCTTGGCATCGGCGCCGAAAGCAGCAACAACCTGTTCTCGTCGATGTCGTACTATGCCAACGCGCCAGGCGAGGCGAACAAGAAGTTCAAGGCGGCGTATTTTGCCAAGTTCGGCGACAAGGCGCCGCAACTCGGCCTGATCGGCGCTGATTGCTACGGCGGTGTCAATTGCGCCAAGGCCCTCGTTACCAAGGCGGGCGGTACCAACGCGCAGAAATGCATGTCGGCGTCCGAGGGGATCACGTTTAAATCGGCGGCAGGGCCGTGGACCATGCGCGGCCGCCACGTCGACAAAACGGAATATCTCGCCACGTGCAAGGGCACCGAATTCGACATCATCAAAACGTTCGCGAATGTTAAGAGCGGCGACGAGTGCAAGGCCTGATCAAAAGCCTCGCGAATGGCCGCTCTGGAAGTGAGAGGGCGTAACTATGGATCCGCTGATCGTCACCCAGGCGATCAACGTCCTCTACGCCGTGTCAACGCTTGCTGTTCTCGCTCTCGGCCTGGCCGTGATTTTCGGCTTGCTCGGTGTACTCAACATCGCGCATGGCGAGTTTATCATGATCGGCGCCTATTGCGCCTACATTGCGCAGTCTAACGGCTGGCCGTATCTCGCTGCTTTGCCGTTGACGCTCGTTATCTGCGGGGTGCTTGGGGGGGTGGTGGAGTGGACGATGATCCGTCCGCTCTACCGCCGGCCGTTCGACACGCTGGTTGCGACCTGGGGCTTAAGTCTATTGCTGCGTAAGATCGCCGAAGGGATCTTCGGCCTTGGATTTCGCAGTGTGGCCATTCCGCTTCCAGGAACGGTCCAGTTTCTCGGAACGGAATATCCGATCTACCGTCTCATTCTGATTGGCGTCTCTGCGGTTGTCGTCACCGGGCTGGTGCTTTGGTATGGCAACAGCCGCACCGGCCACAAAATCCGCGCCATGGTGAGCAATCCTGAGCTTGCTCAGGCGCAGGGCATTTCAGTGCGGCGGCTTGCGGCCGGCACATTCATCGCCGGCACCTGTCTCGCAGGGTTCGGGGGCGTTATGGTCGCGCCGCTCGTGCCGGTGCAGCCATTCATGGGCCTCGATTACGTGCTGCGGACCTTCTTCGTTCTGATCGTCGGCGGACTGGGCAGCGTGCCGGGGCTGTTGTCCGGAGCGGCGGTGATCGGCGGCTTTGACAGCATCGTCTCGGCCGTCACGAATGCCACCAACGGCTATTTCGCCGTTCTCGTGCTCTCGATCCTGTTTCTTTGGCTGAGGCCCCGAGGAATAGTTGCGCGCGGCTAGCCTCGTTGTCCTTGTCACGATTGTACTGCCGCTGGTGCTCAGCCAGTTCTGGGCCTACCAGCTTGGCCTTTACGGTCTCTACGCCGCGGCCGCCGTCGGCGTCGGCCTGTGTTGGGGCCAAGCTGGATTTCTGCCGCTCGGCCAGGCGCTGTTCTTTGGCCTCGCGGCGTATATTTCAGGTCTCGTCTTCATAACCTTCTCGGAGCATCTCTTTATTGCGGTCTGGGTGTTGCCGTTGGCGGCGCTTGCTGCCGGACTGCTGGCTTACCTGATCGGCGTTGTCGTGTTCCGGCGACCCGACCAAAGCGGCGCCTACTTTTCCATGATCACGCTGGCGCTGTGCCTGCTCGCGTTTCAGATTGCGACCAGCTGGAATTCGGTCACCGGCGGCTTCAACGGGCTCAAGGGAATCCCGGGCATTCCCGGCCTCGATGACTTCTCAGACGTCTACTACGTTTCCGCCGCCATGTTGCTCGCCGTGCTCGCCCTTGGCGGCTGGCTTTACAACGCGCCGATCGGGGTGCTGTGGCGGGCGCTGGCGCAGAACGAGCGCCGGCTGCAATTGTTCGGCTTCGATACCAATCAGCTCAAGTCCGTCGCGTTTGGTGTTAGTGGATTGATGGCAGGGATCGGCGGCGCCATCTACGCGCCGCAGCAGGGCATCGTCACGCCGCAGGTCGTCGGTTTTGGCCTGTCGGCGGATTTGGTGATCTGGGCCGCGGTCGGTGGGCGAGGGAGCTTGCTCGGGCCGGTGATCGGCACGCTGGTGGTTGGATCGTTGACGGCGCAGCTGCGCGATACTTTCCAGTTCTGGGAAGTGCTGATGGCGGTGTTCTTCATCGTTATTGTACTGGTGTTTCCCAAGGGCATCGCCGGGTTGGCCGAGCCTGCGGCATGGCTGTTTCGGGCGCGGAGGAACCGCCCACCCGTTGCCGCACCAAAAAGTCCGGCGGACCTGTCGCCGGCCCGGCTCGTTATCGATAGCGTCCATGTCCATGTGGGTGAGGTCACAATCCTGGATCGGCTCTCGCTCGATTTCGACGCCGCCGGCATCTTCTGCGTGATCGGCCCGAACGGAGCCGGCAAGACCTCGATGTTCAATGTCGTCAGCGGCGAGCTTGCCGCCGCATCTGGCCAGATTGACCTCGGTGATGCGAACGTCATCGGGCTTCCGCCAAACCGTGTCAGTGGCCTCGGCGTGGCGCGCAAGCTGCAAATCCCGAGTGTGTTTCCCGAGCTTTCGATCGCCGACAATCTGGCCATCGCGTTGTGGAGCGGCCGGGCGGCGAAGCTTCAATTGCTCGACCCCCGGATACGCCGCTGGAGCAGCCCGATGCTGCAAGAATTGCAATCGCGCTATCCGTTTCTCGCCTCCGGTGCGCGTAAGGCGGCGGAGCTTTCGCATGGCGAGCAGCAAATCCTTGAACTGTCCATGGCGCTTCTCACCGAGCCGCGGGTCTTGCTGCTGGATGAACCCTGTGCGGGTCTCTCGCCGACCGAAACCGCGGCAGTGATGGAGATTGTCCGCTGGGCTGCGCAACGGCTCGGTGGCGCCGTCATCATCATCGAGCACGACATGAGCCTGGTGAAGGAATTGGCGGACGTCGTTTACGTGCTGCACAACGGTGCGTTGCTCGCGAAGGGCAGCGTGGCCGCGATCCAGGCAGACCCCGGTGTCCGCGCCGTCTATGTCGGAGGAGAGAAGTGAACTCCGGGCGTCTGGTATTCGAGGGGATCACCGGCGGCTATGGCAGCACCACCATCGTGCGCGACCTCGGCGGCGCGGTCGAAGCCGGTCAGGTGCTGTGCGTGCTTGGGCGAAACGGCGTCGGCAAGAGCACGCTGATGAAGCTCCTGTTCGGCTACCTGCCGTGTCTGAGCGGCAAAGTGCTTCTGGATGGCAAACCTGTTCACGGCCTTGATCCGTCGGCTCGGCGCCGCATCGGCATGACGTATTGCCCGCAGGAGCGCCCGGTATTTGACGATCTGTCGGTACGCGACAATCTAACCCTGATGCGCACAAGCCGGCAGCTTGCGCCGTTTCGGCGCTATTTCGATCGCTTTCCAATCCTTGAGCGCCGCCTGACCCAGCATGCAGGGACGTTGTCTGGTGGCGAGAAGAAGATGCTGTCGTTCGTACGCGGGCTCGCCGAGGACCAGTCGATGGTGTTGCTCGACGAACCAAGCGAAGGCGTACAGTGGGAAAACATTCTGCACATGGAAGCGAGCATCAATGAAAGAAAGCGCGCCGGAACGGCCTTCATCGTCGTCGAACAAAATCTCGCGTTCGCAGAGCGGATTGCGGACCGGTATCTGGTGATGGATCAGGGTCGGGCAATGCTGGAAGGCTCGCCGGCGGAGATCGATCGCGGCCAGATTCTCGCCCATTTGCATGTGTAACGCGGCCGCTGCTGTGACCGGCGCAGCGCTTTGGCCGGGAAGCCTATATTTTTGCTGATGGCCGGTGTAGGCAAGTCGCGTTATGAAGGGCGGCGAAAACGTCTAATATCGCCGCTGTCAAGAAGGCACCACTTGAATGTGTGCCTGTCAGGGAGGTCGTTGTGCAGAAGGTTGCTGTTCGTCCGGCTCCGTCGGCCCCTGTCGAGCCTGTGTTTGGAGCTTCGCTGGCGCGTGACGCAGACGCCGCCGGAAAATATTTCGCCGCCGTCGAAGCCGCGCTGCAGGCGCAGAAGACCGAACGGCCGCACCAGGAAGACGGCGCGCTCAAGAGCCGCGCCCGCGCGGTCAAGGAGCAGTTTTTTAGGCGTCACGCCGCCGCGATTTATGATGAGGTGACGGACAAGGGCGCGCATACGCTGCGGGTCTCCGAATTGGTCGCGGCCGCCTCAGCATGCTATCCGGCGCTCCTGCCGACGCCTGAGCAAATCGCCGCCGAGCGGGCGTTGATGCAACAGAGCGCGAAAGAAGGTCGCGAGCTCGATCAGGGGCTGTTCATCGCCCACGTTCTTGCCGACGAGCGCTGCGGCCTGCATCTCATCCACGCGATGCTCAAGCCCAGGCGTGAGGCGCTGGAACGGATAACCGAATTCCGCCGCACCGGTTTCCTCGACCTCGGCGGCGCCAAGGTCGAGCGCAAAGGCAAAGTCGGTCACGTCACCTTGACCAACGCGAAATTCCTCAACGCCGAGGACGACCGCGCCACGGCGGCGCTGGAGACCGCGGTCGATCTCGTTCTCCTCGACGATGCTATCGAGGTCGGTGTCCTGCGCGGCGGCACCGTGGAGCATCCGAAATATGCCGGCCGCCGTATCTTCAATGCCGGGATCAATCTGACGCATCTCTATTATGGCCAGATTTCGTTCGTTGAATTTTTCATCGAGCGTGAGCTCGGGCTGATGCACAAGATGTTTCGCGGCCACTGGCGCTCGGAATCCTACGCCGAGGATTTCGAGGATTATGTCGAGAAGCCCTGGGTGGCTGCGGTCGAGGCTTTCGCCATCGGCGGCGGCTGTCAGCTCCTTTGCGTCATGGATCGCGTGCTGGCGGAGCCGGGCGCCTACTTCAATCTGCCGGCCAGCAAGGAGGGTTTCATTCCCGGCGCCGCCAATCTGCGGTTTCCGCGGCTCGTCGGAATCAAGCTAGCGCGCGACGGCATTTTCTTCGAGCGGGTCTTCCACGCCGAGACCCCGGAGGGTCGGCTGATCTGCGACGAGGTCGTTCCCACAAGCGAGATGGACGCGGCGATCGAACGCAACGCATTGCAGCTCGTTCGGGCCGGAATGACCAGCACGGTGGCGAACCGCAAGGCGTTGCGCGTCGGCCAGGAGCCCCTATCGGCATTTCGCCGCTACTTCGCGACTTACTCCCGGCAGCAGAGTTTGTGCCTGTACGACCCGAAGCTCATCGATAATCTCAAGCACAGCTGGAACCCGGGCAATCGGCGTATGTAACCGAATTGAGTAATCGGATCGGCAGGATCGACGATGAGTTCTCAGGAAACGACCCCGACTTCGCCGTCAGAATTAAGTTCGGTCACCCGCGTCATTGTCGGCGAGAAAGATACCGTCGGTGCGATGGTACCGGGCATGCCGTTCGTGGCGGCGACGCCTTATCTTGTCGCCGTCGCCGAGGGCGCGTGTAATCGCCTGGTCAGAGACCAGCTCGAGCCTGGCCAGATCACGGTCGGCACCCGCGTCGTCATTGATCATCTTGGCCCGAGCAAGGTCGGCGCCGAGCTGGTGATCAGGGCCACCCTTCTCAAACGCGAGAAGAATCGCCTCAAATTTGCGGTCCGGATCGAAGACGGCGAGCGCACCGTTGCGGTCGTAGAGCACGAGCGGGCAGCGGTCTCGCTGCAAAAACTCATGAGCGCTCTGGGCTAGGGCGCGGTCGCGTCGCAAGGGGAAGGCATGCGAACGATCGCAGAAATGCTCCGTTGGCGGGCCCGCCGGCATCCCTCACTTGAGGCGATCTGGTTCGAAGGCAGGACGCAAACCTATTCGGAGCTCGATCAATCAAGTTCACAACTCGCTGCGGGGTTCGTCGATGAGCTTGGACTGAAATCGGGCGACCGCGTCGCCGTTATCGACAAAAACTGCGCGGCTTATCTCGAACTGTTTTTCGCGCTGGACAAAGCGGGGCTGGTGATTGCGCCGCTCAACTGGCGGCTGACACCGCATGAGATCAAGGCCATCATCGACGACATCAAGCCAAGGCTGATCGTGGTCGGGGCCGAGTTCAAGCCGCACAGCGCCGGTTCGAATGTTCCGGTAATGACCTTTGCCGAGTTGCCGCGCGGTGGCGCCGATCCGATGCGTGACGTCGATGGCGCGGTGAGCTGTCAGTTTTGCACTTCAGGAACGACCGGATTGCCGAAAGGCGCGATGCTCACCGGCTGGAACGTGCTCAATACCGGGCTTTGCCTGGCGATCGAAATTCCGGAGCTGCGCGAAGGTGGTCGCCACCTGGTTTGCTTGCCGCTGTTTCACATCGGCGGTGCCGGCTGGGCGATTTGGGCGATGCAGGAAGGCTCGACGGCGATCATCCTCCGCGACATCGTACCGGAGCAGCTTCTAAAAACCATGGTGGAGCAGAAAGTCGAAACGGCGCTGCTGGCGCCGACGCTGATGCTGTTTCTGACTGAGCTGCCGGCATCGCGCACCGCCGATTTCTCGGCGCTCAAGCACATCACCTATGGCACGGCGCCGATCTCGCCCGATCTGCTGCGCCGCTCGATCGAGACCTTCAAGTGCCGTTTTTCGC
The DNA here is from genome assembly GCA_963844545.1 of uncultured Alphaproteobacteria bacterium. GTDB lineage: Bacteria > Pseudomonadota > Alphaproteobacteria > Rhizobiales > Xanthobacteraceae > BOG-931. The sequence goes on from CAWJOX010000015.1 coordinate 306,415, forward strand.
AGCTTTACGGACTGACCGAAACAACCGGCCCCATTACCGCGCTGCCCCATGAACATCACGTCGGCGAAAAGCTGCTTTCATGCGGCCGGCCGATGTTCGGCGGCCGCATGCGCGTCGTTGATTCCGACGGCAACGACATGCCGCCCTACGAAGTCGGCGAACTGCTTTATCAGGGCGAGAACCTGATGGCCGGATATTGGCAACGTGAAAAGGAAACCGCGCAAGCCATACGCAACGGGTGGCTCCACACCGGCGATGCCGCTTACATGGACGCCGACGGCTTCATCTTCCTCAAGGACCGGCTCAGGGACATGATCGTGTCCGGCGGCGAGAACGTCTATCCGGCCGAAGTCGAAGCGGTGCTGATGGGCCACGCCGATATCCTCGAATGCGCCGTCATCGGCGTGCCGGACCCAAAATGGGGCGAGACCGTCAAAGCCGTCGTTGTCAGGCGCGCCGGCACCAATCTTGCTGAAGCCGCGCTGATCGAATGGAGCCGCGATAAGCTCGCCGGCTTCAAGCGGCCGCGCTCGGTCGATTTCATCGACGCGCTGCCGCGCAACGCCAGCGGCAAGCTCCTCAAGCGCACGCTGCGCGAGCCGTATTGGGCCGGTTATGCACGACGGGTCAACTAGCTGGCCCTGATTTCCAAACCGGGGTCCGAACCGTCCAAGCGGTCTCGGCGACGGCATGAATTTGCATTATAATAGTTCCATGCCCGATGGGGTGAAGTGAGCCGTCCCACACAGCGAGGGGATGACGGCATGCCGGTGACCTACGAGACGTGGCTCGTCCTGCTATCGATCGTCATGGCGATCCAGGGCGCCTATGTCGGCTTAAGCCTAGCCGTGCAGATCGCAGACGCTGCGGGCATGCGGCGGCGTCTTCTGCTTGCGGGCGCCACAGCCTCACTCGCCGTCGCAATCTGGACTATGCACTTCGTTGGCATGTTGGCGGTGCAGTTGCCGTTCCAGGTCGACTATTTGGTGCTGCCGACGCTGCTGTCGTTCCTCGTTTGCGCGATTGTCGTCGGGGCAGCGGTCTACGCCACCAGTTCAGGGCCGTTGACGCTGCTGCGCTTGACGCTGTCCGCGTGCCTGATGGGCGGCGGTATTTTCACCATGCACTACATCGGCATGAGCGCGCTCGATGCCAGCGCGTATATGATTCATAATCGCTTCTATGTCGCAGCGAGCATGGCGATCGCGATCGCCGCATCGGGATTGGCGCTTTGGCTCGCAGCCGGGCGGGGAGGGCGGCCGCCGTTGATTTTTCCGCTGCCGCTTTCGGCATCGCCGTCTCCGGCATGCACTACACGGCCATGGCCGGGGTCACGCTTTATCCCTATGCGACCAGCGTATCCGGAGCGCCTGCGCTGTCGACCGACCTTCTCGCCATCGTCGTGGCGGTCGTCGCGTTTTGCATTTCGGGAATATTTCTCCTGCTGCTGTTGCCGGATTCGAGCCGCTCGGCATCGCGGCCTCTTGTGGTAGAGCGGAGCAAGCCCGTTGGGACGCGGTTGCGGAAATCGCGTCGCGGCCGTCAACAATCCCCGGCCGTAGCTGAGGGTGCCGGCGATAATCCCGAATTTGGACGCGGAACCTATGCTCCGCTTGGCGGTGCCGGGCGGCGCCATCGCGGCACGCCCGGCATCTTCCGATCGAGCGCGACGGCAGCACGCATTTTCTCGCTGTGGACGACGTCGTAGCTATCCACGCTAACGCGCACTACACGTACATTTTCGACGGCGATGACAAGCTGTTTTGTCCATTGGCCATCGGCGATGTCGAATTGCGGCTCGACAAAAGCCGTTTCGTGCGCGTTCATCGCAGCCACATAGTCAACATCGATCGGGTGGTCGGCTACAGACGCTCAGGCGACAACGAATTGGTCGAATGGCGGCGTCAATATCACTATGCGGTGCCGGTGAGCAGGAGCCGGATTGGCTCACTCAAATCGCGGGTCGCTGCGCTGACTGGGATCGATCCTGCTCTGGCATTGCGCCGCCGCCACCGTTTCGCATCGCAATAAAAAAACCGCGGCCTACCGGTTACGTCAGCGAACGCTGACGCAATTCGTGCAAAGCCGCCGCTAGTTCGTGCGCGATCCGCACGTCTGGTGCGTTCACCATGACGCTGGTGCACGAGCGCTTGCCGCTGCAACGCACCACGGGGCACTATCCATCTCACAAGCAGCATCGCGCGCGCCGCAAACAGGACCTTGGTGATGACCATGGTCCGACCGAGCGCGCTTCGGGAGGATGCCCATGATACCAGGCGCTTTCGCCTATCACCGTCCTAAATCCGTCAAGGAAGCCATTGGTCTGCTCGCCCAATTCGGCGACGACGGCCGTGCGCTGGCTGGTGGCCACAGCCTCATCCCGATGATGAAACTGCGGCTCGCCACACCGGCGAATCTGATCGATCTCGCTGGCATCGCGGAACTCAGAGGCGTCCGCACCGATGGCAATGACATTGTCATCGGTGCAATGACGACGCAGCACGAACTGTTGGGTTCCGACGTGCTCGGCGCGAAACTGCCGATCCTCGGCGAAACCTCGGCGCAGGTCGCTGATCCGCAGGTCCGTTACCTTGGCACGCTTGGCGGCAACGTCGCCAACGGCGATCCGGGCAACGACATGCCCGCGGTAATGCTGTGCCTAAACGCCACCTATCACGTGATGGGAAAAAACGGTGAGCGGCGTATTCCGGCGCGGCAGTTCTATCAGGGCGCCTATTTCACTGCGTTGGAGCCCGGCGATGTGCTCACCGCCGTCCGTATTCCGGTCCCCGCGGCTGGACACGGCTACGCCTACGAAAAACTCAAGCGCAAGATCGGCGATTACGCGACTGCGGCCGCCGCGGTCGTGCTCACCATGACCGACGGCAAAATCGGCACTTGTTCGATCGGTCTCACCAACGTTGCCGAGACGCCGCTGTGGGCGGAAGAAGCGAGCAAGATCTTGATCGGCTCTACGCTCGATGCTGCCACGGTGAAAAAGGCCGTGGCCGCCGCGGAAGCAATCACAGCACCCGCCGAGGACGCCCGCGGACCGGCGCAGTACCGCACCAAAATGGCGGGCGTGATGCTCACGCGCGCGCTTGCCCGCGCCAAATCGCGCGCCCGCGGCTGACGGGAAGGACGCAAAGCCATGGCCAAATCCCAAGTCTCCATGAAAGTAAACGGCAAGACCATTGAAGCTCTGGTCGAACCGCGAACTCTGCTGATCCATTTCCTGCGCGATCAGCAAAATATCACTGGCCCGCATATCGGCTGCGAAACTAGCCATTGCGGCGCCTGCACCGTCGATCTCGACGGCAAATCGGTGAAGTCCTGCACGGTGTTCGCGGTCCAGGTGAACGGCGCCGACATCCGGACCATCGAAGGCATGGCGAATGCCGACGGCACGCTGCATGCGCTGCAGGAAGGCTTCCGCGAAATGCACGGGCTGCAATGCGGCTTTTGCACGCCGGGAATGATCGTCCGCGCTTACCGTCTCCTCCAGGAGAACAAGAATCCCTCGGAGGAGGAAATCCGCTACGGCATTTCGGGCAATCTCTGCCGCTGCACCGGCTATCAGAACATCGTCAAGGCTATTCAATTCGCCGCCGCCAAGCTCAACGGGGTGGCGTTCCAGGAGGCCGCAGAATGAACGACATGACCCCCACCTCTGCCGAACGCGCCGAGAAGCTCGAAGGCATGGGCTGCAAGCGCAAGCGCGTGGAGGACGTCCGCTTCGTCCAGGGCAAAGGCAATTACGTCGACGATCTGAAGCTGCCGGGCATGCTCTATGGCGACTTCAACCGCTCGCCGCACGCCCACGCCCGCATCAAGAAGATCGACACCACCAAGGCTGCGGCGGTGCCCGGCGTGGTTGCCGTGATCACCGCCGAGACGCTGAAGACCGTCAACCTCGCCTGGATGCCGACGCTCGCCGGCGACGTGCAGATGGTGCTCGCCGACGGCAAGGTTCTGTTCCAGAATCAGGAAGTCGCGTTCGTGATCGCCGAGGATCGCTATGTCGCGGCCGACGCCGCCGATCTGGTCGAGGTCGAATATGAGGCGCTGCCTTGCAATGTCGATCCGCTCAAGGCGATGACCGATGGCGCGCCGATGATCCGCGAAGACCTCAAGGACAAGACCGAAGGCTCGCACGGCAAGCGCAAGCACTACAATCACATATTCTCGTGGCAGGCTGGCGACAAGGCGGCGACCGACGCGGCGTTTGCCAAAGCGGACGTGACGATCAGAGAACTTATCGTCTATCCGCGTTGTCACCCTTGCCCGCTCGAGACCTGCCAGTGTGTCGCGTCGTTCGACAAGATCAGGGGCGAGCTGACGCTATGGGGCACGTTCCAGGCCCCGCATGTGATCCGCACCGTCGGCTCGCTGATCTCAAAGATCCCCGAGCACAAAATCCACGTCATCTCGCCCGACATTGGCGGCGGCTTCGGCAACAAGGTCGGCGCCTATCCGGGCTATATCTGCTCGATCGTTGCCTCGATCGTGACGGGGCGTCCGGTCAAATGGACCGAGGACCGCATCGAGAATCTCTCCACCACGGCGTTCGCGCGCGACTTCCACATGGACATGGAAATCGCCGCCACCAGCGACGGCAAGGTCACGGCGATGCGCTGCTACACCATTGCCGACCATGGCGCATTCGACGCCTGCGCCAACGCCACCAAGTGGCCGGCGGGGCTGTTCAGCATCATCAGCGGCTCCTACGATTTTCCGACCGCGCATGTGCTGGTCGACGGCGTCTATACCAACAAGGCGCCCGGCGGCGTCGCCTATCGCTGCTCGTTCCGCGTCACCGAAGCTGCGTACTGCATCGAGCGGGGGATGGAGATCATGGCGCAAAAGCTCGGCATGGACCCGGCCGAGTTCCGCATGAAGAACCTGATCCGGCGCGAGCAGTTCCCTTACACCTCCGCGTTCGGCTGGCAGTACGATTCCGGCGATTATCAAACCGCCATGAACAAGGCGATGGAGTCGGTCAACTACAAGAAGCTGCGGGAAGAGCAGAAAGCCAAGCGCGAGGCCTTCAGACGCGGCGAGACCCGTGAGTTGATGGGTATCGGCGTTGCCTTCTTCACCGAAATCGTCGGCGCCGGCCCGTCGCGCGCCTGCGACATTCTCGGTATCGCCATGTTCGACTCGGCCGAGATTCGCATTCATCCGACCGGCAGCGGCATTTGCCGGCTCGGCACCAAGTCGCAGGGCCAGGGTCATGAGACGACCTACGCCCAGATCATCGCCACCGAGCTGGGGCTCCCGGCCGACAACATCATGGTGGAAGAGGGCAACACCGACACCGCGCCGTACGGTCTCGGTACCTACGGCTCGCGCTCGACGCCGGTTTCCGGTGCCGCCACCGCAATGGCCTGCCGCAAGATCAAGGCCAAGGCGCAGATGATTGCCGCCTACATGCTCGAAGTGCACGACGACGATCTCGAATGGGATGTCGATCGCTTCCGGGTGAGGGGCAATCCCGAGCGCTTCAAGACCATGACCGAGCTTGCCTGGGCGGCCTACCACGAGGTACCGCCCGGCATGGAGCCTGGCCTTGAGGCGATCAACTATTACGATCCGCCGAATTTCACGTTCCCGTTCGGCGCCTATATCTGCGTGCTCGACATCGATGTCGACACCGGGCAGACGAAAGTGCGCCGCTTCTACGCGCTCGACGATTGTGGCACGCGCATCAATCCGATGATCATTGAGGGTCAGATCCACGGCGGCCTGACCGAAGCGTTCGGCATCGCCATGGGCCAGGAGCTCCACTACGACGACGACGGCAACATCACGACGGCGTCGTTCATGGATTACTTCCTGCCGACCGCAGTCGAGACCCCGCACTGGGAAACCGATTGGACCACGACGCCATCGCCACATCATCCGATCGGCGCCAAGGGCGTCGGCGAAAGCCCAAACGTCGGCGGCGTGCCGTGCTTCTCCAACGCAGTGAACGACGCGTTTGCATTCCTCGGCTCGACCCACATCCAGATGCCGCACGACCACTGGCGCACCTGGAAGGCCGCGGAAAAGCTTGGCCTGCATGGGTGAAGACGCAGGGCCGCGCCACCATATGCCACTGACGGTCACCCTGAGGTGCTCGGCGCGGAGCGCCGAGCTTCGAATGGCGACAGCCCGGGCCGTGCATCCTTCGAGGCTCGCTTCGCTCGCACCTCAGGATGACGGTGATGGGCGTTGCGAGCTGTCATGATCCTGAAGCGTGAGGAAATAGCAGACAAACTCGCCGCCGTCGGCTACGTCGCCGACTACGACATTGCGACTGCGCTGTGGCTGATGGAATTCCTCAAGCGCCCGCTGCTGCTTGAGGGCGAGGCCGGGGTCGGCAAGACCGAAGTCGGCAAAGCCCTTGCTGCGGTCCACGGCGCCGAGCTCATTCGCCTGCAATGCTACGAGGGTCTCGACCAGAACGCCGCGCTCTATGAGTGGAATTATCAGCGCCAGCTGCTGGCGATCAAAACCCGCGAAGGCATCGGCGAAGACGCCGATGCCATCGAGGAGCATATTTTCTCGGAGAAATATTTGCTCGAACGGCCGCTCCTGGCGGCTATCCGCCGCATAACGCCGCCGGTTTTGCTTATCGACGAGGTGGATCGCGCGGACGAGGAATTCGAAGCTTTCCTGCTCGAGCTTCTTTCTGATTTTCAAGTGAGTATTCCTGAACTCGGCACGATCAAGGCCACCTCAATTCCGCGCGTTGTGCTCACCTCAAATGGTACGCGCGAACTATCGGACGCACTGCGGCGGCGCTGCCTTTATCACTACATCGATTTCCCCGAGGTCGATCGCGAAGCTAAAATCATCCTGACGCGAACGCCCGGCATCGACACCACGCTGGCCTTGCAGATTGCGCGCATGGTGGCGGCGGTGCGCAAAGAAGACTTGCGGAAGATTCCCGGTGTGGCGGAGACGCTCGATTGGGCGGCGACGCTTGCCGGGCTTGAGATGCACGATCTCCGGCAAGAACCCGAAGCCGTCCACGAGACGATGATCTGCCTGCTCAAGACCCATGAAGATCGGTCCCGCGTCACCCGGGAGGTGAGCGTGCGCCTGCTGGGCAAGGTGGCGTGATGACCTCTTCCCGTCACCCTGAGGTGCGAGCGCAGCGAGCCTCGAAGGGCGACGGCCCAGGCCGCGCATCCTTCGAGGGCGGCCTACAGCCGCCGCTCCAGGATCACGGACGAGCGCTTGGCACGCGCCGCCGTCTGGCTGGTTTCGCCCGCACTCTGCGTGATAACGGATTCCGTGTTGGCGTTGCCGAGACGAACGACGCACTTGCAGTTCTGGCTTCTCCGGCCGCGCTCCGCCCCACATCGCTCAAGCCGGCGTTTCGCGCGCTGTTTTGCGCGACCCACTCCGATTGGGAGCGTTTCGACGAGATTTTTGACGCGTTCTGGCGGGGCGAGGGTATGCGGCAGCGCCAAGTGCTCACCGGCTTGCCCGGTGAAAACGAGGCGTCGGCGGCGCGGCGGCTAGCCGAAGCAAACGTCCCGCAAGAGGCGCTTAGCCTTCCCGATCGCATCGAGCGGCGACCCGAGGCAGACGGCGACAGCGCCGCCGAAGGCCGCGGCCGCCGCGAAGGTGCATCGCGCACCGAAGCATTATCGGCCTTGGATTTGCGCCACATTGTTGATCCCGACGAGGTGGCGGCAACGCATGCCCTGGCGGCGCGGCTCGCCCGCACCATGCGCGCCCGGCTGGTGCGCCGCGAGCAGGTGCGCCGGCGCGGACGTCGGCTCGACCTGCGCCGCACCATTCATCGCAACGTCTCCCACGGCGGCACGCTGATTGAACTCGCCTGGCGGCGCCGCAAGGACAAGCCGCTGCGGCTCGTCGTGCTGCTCGATGCGTCCGGGTCCATGAGCCTCTACACCGCATTTTTCGTCCGCTTCCTGCACGGCGTCGTCGACAGCTTCCGCGAAGCCGAAGCCTTCGTCTTCCATACACGGCTCGCGCACGTCTCGCCGTCGCTGCGCGACCGCGATGTGACCCGTGCGGTCGAGAAGCTTGCCTTGATGGCCCAAGGCATCGGCGGGGGCACCCGGATCGGCGAGAGCCTCGCCACCTTCAATCGTTGGCACGCGCGGCGGGTCATCAATTCGCGCACCGCATTGATGATCGTGTCCGACGGATACGACACCGGCGCGCCCGAGCAACTCGCCGAAGAAATGCGCCGGCTGGCGCGACGTTGCCGGCGGATCATCTGGCTCAATCCGCTGATCGGCTGGCGCGATTATTCTCCGCAGGCGCGCGGCATGCAGGCGGCGTTGCCCTATGTCGATCTGTTCGCCCCCGCCCATAATCTCGAAAGCCTTGCCGCGCTCGAACCGTATCTGGCGAGGATCTAAGCCGTGGATCGCACCAGCGACATTATCGAGATCATCGCGACGCGGAAATCGGCCGGCGAACCGTTCGCGCTGGCGACGGTGGTGCGCACGGTGGCGGCGACCGCGGCAAAAGCCGGCGCCAAGGCCGTGATCCTGCCGGACGGCACCATCTCGGAGGGCTGGATCGGCGGCGGCTGCGCGCGTGCGGCGGTGCTCAAAGCCGCGCGCGACGCGCTTACCGACGGGAACTCGCGCCTGGTCTCCGTACAGCCGCCCGATGCGCTTGATGAGCACGGACACCGGGCGGGCGAGGAGGATGGCGGGGTGCGGTTCGCCAAGAACATGTGCCCGAGCCAGGGCACGATGGACATTTTCGTCGAGCCGGTGCTGCCGCGGCCGCAAGTGGTCATCTGCGGCTCAAGCCCGGTCGCCGTCGCCGTCGCCGATCTCGCCAGGCGTACGGGATTTTCCGTTACGGTTTGCGCGCCCGCGGCGGAGCAATCCGCATTCGGCGAGGCGGACCGCCGCATCGAGGGTTATGCGCTGCCGGTCGAGGAAGCCGGCGCCCGTTATGTCGTGGTGTCAACACAAGGGCGCGGCGATGAAGCCGCCTTGTTGGCCGCGCTCGCGGTCGACGCCGATTACACCGCCTTCGTCGGCAGCCACAAGAAGGCGGACGCGCTGAAGGCGACGCTCGCCCGGCGCGGTGTCACCGCCGACCGGTTGGCAAAACTCAAGGCGCCGGCCGGTCTCGACCTCGGCGCGATCACGCCGGACGAAATCGCCATCTCGATCGTGGCGGAAATTGTTGCGGCGCGGCGCAGCAAGCACTCGCGGGGCGGCGCTCCGACTTAGCCGTGATCGAATTAACTTGAGTTGATTGCCGAGTAAAAGGCTCTCCAAATTCCTGCAGTTGTAGTATGTTTGCCCTCCAGGGCATGGACGGGTTGCAAGATTTTATTTTTGTAGCTGGAATGCTTGACTGGATTTGTCAATTATTATCACCGTGACGGGTACCGCGGGGCTTTGGCTCGGTGCGCCGTAATCCGCGTCCAAACAGGAGACAACGCCGATGTCATCTTCACAATCTAAACATCCGGAAACGCTTGCACTTCACGCCGGATGGCGCGCCGATCCTGCGACCGGTGCCGTCGCCGTGCCAATCTATCAGACCACGTCGTACCAGTTCCGCGACACCGAGCATGCCGCGAACCTGTTCGCGCTGAAGGAACTCGGCAACATCTACACGCGAATCATGAATCCGACCAACGATGTACTGGAGAAACGCGTAGCGGCGCTGGAAGGCGGCGTCGGCGCGCTGGCGCTGGCGTCGGGACAGGCTGCCTCGGCCTTCGCGATTTAAAATGTCGCGCGGGCCGGCGACAACGTCGTCAGCTCGACCGATCTTTACGGCGGAACCTGGAACCTGTTCGCCAACACCCTCAAGGATCAGGGCATCGAGGTCCGGTTTGTTGACCCGGTCGATCCCAACAATTTCCGGCGTGCGACCGACGAGCGGACTCGCGCGTACTATGCTGAGACGCTGCCCAATCCGAAGCTCACGGTATTTCCGATCGCCGAAGTCGCGGAAATCGGCCGCAACTTCGGCGTCCCACTGATTGTCGACAACACTGCGGCGCCAATCTTGACGCGGCCGTTCGAGCACGGCGCGGCGATCGTGGTGTATTCCACCACCAAATATATCGGCGGCCACGGTAACTCGATCGGCGGGCTGATCGTCGACAGCGGCACGTTTGATTGGGCAGCGCATCCGCAGCGTCAGCCTGCGCTCAACACGCCCGATCCGAGTTATCACGGCGCGGTATGGACGGAAGCGGTGAAGCCGCTCGGGCCGATCGCATACATTATTAAGGCCCGCGTTACGCTGCTGCGCGACCTTGGCTCGGCGATGTCGCCATTCAATGCGTTTCTTACCTTGCAGGGGCTTGAGACGCTGGCGCTACGGATCGCCAAGCATTCGGAAAATACCCAGCATGTCGTCGACTTCCTGAAAAAGCGCGCCGAAGTTACGCGGGTGATTCATCCGTCGGTGCAGACCGGCGTGCATCGGCAGCGCGCCGAACGTTACCTTAAAGGCGGCTTGGGCGGATTGGTCGGCTTCGAACTGGCCGGCGGCAAGGAAGCAGGCCGGCGCTTTATCGATGCGCTTGAGATGTTTTATCACGTCGCCAATATCGGTGACGCTCGCAGCCTCGCCATTCATCCGGCAACCACCACGCACTCGCAGCTCGAAGCTAAGGAACTCGACGCAACCGGCGTGACCGACGGTTATGTGCGGTTGTCCGTCGGCATCGAACACATCGACGATATCATTGCCGACATCGAGCGCGGGCTGTCGGCGGCCGGCAAGCTCGCCAAGGCGGCGTGATCAGCCGGCGCGGCGAAGGCGGGTCCGCCGGATGCGGCCCGCCAATTCCGCGCATTGACCTCGAATTTCGGGGATCGCCGTGATCTCCCAAAGAGCGGCGCGGGCAATTGGGCCGACGGCGAACAGCCGTTCGGACGGCACGCCGGTGCCCGCGACGATGGTCCCATCCGGCGCCACATCCAATCCGATGCCCAAAGGATCGACGCGTGCGCGCCCCTGGTCGAGCAGGTTGCGTATGACCGGATTGGACGTTTGCATCGGGTTCGTAACGACGCCGCGGCATTCGACGATGTTATCGATCTGCATTGTCTCGATGGCGCTGCCGCCACGTCTCTGGTAGCGAATCGTGGCGCCGGTAGATCCCGGTTCGACGGCGCACAGTCTGGCGGCCATAACGGTCAGGCGGCCCGACGCGGTAGCGGCGCCGATGCGCGCCGCGATCTCTGGCGGCATGCGATGTCTATGGACGTTCCACCATGCCCGCCCGTGCCGCAAAAAGCTGCGGCGCGCGGCCTCAGGAAGGTGCTGCCAGATCTGCTGATTGAAAGGCCGGAGACCGTCGATGACGCTGCGCCAATCGGCGCCCTGCGCTGCACGAGTTGCGACGAGGTTTCGCAGCCAGCGGCAGAGCTCAGAGATACCGGCCCCCAATGGAACATCTGCCGCACGTATGGCAAGCGCCTGCTGCAGTCGATCCGCCCTCGGCAGCTGCCCGCGGCGCGATATGGCAACGATCGGTCCGGTGTGACCGCAGGCGTCAAGTGAGAGCACGTAATCGACCATGGTCAAACCGGTTCCCACAATGAGAACCTTGGCATTGCGATCAACGCCCGTGTCGGATGGTGCGGTCCAGGCGTCGACGTAGCAGCCGCTGGTTTTGCTGCGAGCATCGTGGCCGGTCGCCAGGATGCCGAACTCGGCAGAGTGATGCGAGCCGTCCGCCAGCGTGACGGTGACGCCGGAGCGGCCCTCGTCGATCGACAGGCATTCACCGTGGATGATGCGAAGCCGGCCAGGCCGGCTGCCATGCGCTACGAATGGCGCGGTTAAACTCGAGAGATAGTCGCCGTAGATCATGCGCGGCGCAAAGCACAATGGATCGTTTCCGGGCTTCCACTTCCAAGACGCCGTGGTCGCGTTGGCGCAGACCCAAGACCAGAAGTGATCAGGCTCGTCGCGAACCGCGCTCATGGACGCGGCGCGCACATTGAGGAGATGATCCGGGTTGGTGGTACCGTAGGCGACACCGAGCCCGAGTTGCGGCCGTTTTTCGATCAGGGTAACTCGAACCTCAGTCGTCGGGTCGCGGAGCAGGTGGAACGCCATCAGCACGCCGCTTGCCCCGCCACCGACGATAATCACGTCGGCACGCGAATCGGGATTGGGGCGTTCAGCTTCCGGCACGCTCGTTCACCACCGCTGAGTTTGCGCGAATTTGGACATTGGCCGATTTCGCTCGACGGCGTCGGTTGACCGCAATGGTTTCCCGCTATAATATATAGTATTGATAGAGTAAATATACGTCTAGGTTGTAAACCAGAAAAAGCTAAATCTCAGAAGCCACCGGCGGCAAGATTTAGCCGGTGCGTAATGTCACAGCTTCGTTTCGCAACATGGTAGGCGTAATCGACACGGATGGCGCCGAACGGCGATCCCCAGGTCAGGCTCGCACCAAAAGCGGCACGCATCGCCTGCGAATTGACGATCTGCCGTGATGGCGACAGTGACGAAAGGTTCGGTATGGTCGTCCCATACGTCATTTAACGTATTTGCTGCCCTGTAGCCTGGGATCAAGGATCAGCCTGGGTGAGGTGCAGCCAAGCGCCTCTCCATGTGAGCTTTCAGGCGCATCGGAGCGCAGATGTCGTCGGACGACACGCCGGCAGTTTTGCAGTCATCCCAGGCGCGAAGGCTGGTTTGGGGGACCGCAGTCGGATTGGCGGCGGCTGTCGCTGCCGCATTCGCCGATATGGGCGTTTATTTCTGGATCGCCGCAGGAAGCGCCCTCGGCGGTATGGCACGTTACTGGATTGCCGGGGTTGCGGCCCGTCTTTGGGGAGAGACGTTCCCGTGGGGTACATTGCTCATCAACGTTGTCGGTTCGTTCGTCATCGGGTTCTTCGGCACATTGACGGGTCCCGATGGACGCGTCTTTGTCGGATCCACGGCCAGACAATTTGTAATGGTTGGGATATGCGGGGGATATACCACTTTCTCATCCTTTAGCTTCCAGACTCTGAACCTCCTCAACGATGGCGAATGGTTCAGCGCCGGCGGATACGTCGGCGCCTCGGTCGTGCTGTGCCTTGTGGCGGTTTGGGCGGGCTATGCGCTCGCGGTCGGCTTAAACAACTTGAAATTCATATAGACGCGAAAAATTTGCGGTGGCGTTCGGGATGGATTCCAGCACACAGGTTTCGGAAGATGGCGTGCTGCTGCGAATTTTTCTCGGCGAAGATGAAAAGTTCGATCACCTGCCATTATACGAGGCAATCGTGCTTAAGGCTCGCGAGCTGCATTTGGCCGGTGCCACGGTGATCAGGGGCCCGATGGGTTTCGGACATTCGAGCCTGATTCATACGACAAAGATACTCCGGTTGTCGGAGGACCTGCCGCTGGTCATCGAAATTATCGACCGCCAAGATAAGATCGACATATTCCTGCCGGAGCTCAATCGCATGATGAAAGGCGGCCTGGTGACCATGGAAAACGTCAAGGTGCTGCGCTACGGCTCACGGTAGCCGCGCGCGGGCGATCCTTGAGTGCGGCGCTTCCGGATGCCGGCATCGCGCCGAAACCGGGAGCGTCGACGTTCGCGGCACCGTCCACAAGGATCGGACAGCTCGCGGCCCCGGCTTAACAAAAACCCAGGCTACGGTTTGACGGTCCCGTATTGCAGAACCTGAACCTTCTCGATAGTCACCAGGCCGCTTGTCATCATGCGATCCAATACCGGCAAGAACGCGTCGATCTTCTCCTGCGAATCGACGATCTCCACCACCACGGGCAAGTCCTGAGAGAGTTCGTAGAATCTTGGTGGTATGAATGTGGCTCGAATGCCCGAAGCCGACGTGACCGCGCAGCACCGTTGCGCCGCCAAGATTCATCTCACGAGCCTTGAGCACGATCGCCTCGTGGAGCGGCAGATGTTCAAATTTGTCGTCTTCGCCGAAGAAGATGCGAAGCAGTACGGCATCGCGGGGGATTTGCATGATCACGTCCATTTCATCGTGTTAATCGCAGTTGCGAGCAAGACGCCGGCCCACACCGCGATCAGGCACAGCACCAACGACAGGCCGACATTGGCGCCCGCTCGGAACCACTCTCCGTCGCTGGCGAGGTTAAGTGTTTGCAGGCTGAATGACGAAAAGGTGGTGTAGCCACCGCAGATGCCGGTCATCACAAACTGGCGGGCGGTCGAACCGACGTAGACTCTTCCGTTCGGGCCGGTCAGCGCAAAGAAGAAGCCGATGACGAACGAGCCGGTCACGTTGATGAGCAGTGTGCCCCAGGGGAAAGTCTCGCCGATCAGCCGGGCGGCCACGCCCGATAACCAGAAGCGTCCGGTCGCGCCGATACCGCCGCCGATTGCCACCCAAATATAGAGTCCCATTGAGCCATTGATCTCCAATGTCGAAGATTGAGCGCATCCCCATGGTTCGTTACTCCCTTGAGAAGAGCCGATGCGCTTGTTGTTGTGGTCGGTCGCGCATCGCAGAAGCAGCCGGCATCAATAGAGCGTCAGTGCAAGAATGACGACCAATAAAGCTCCGATCAACGCCAGGTAGAAGTTAAGCTGCCCGGACTGTAATGCCTTGAACCGGTCGGCAAAGGTAAAGACCGCACGGGTCACCGGCGCGAAAAGGTACGGGCCGAAAATGGGCGCCACGTCGTGAGAGAATACAAGCCTGTGGACAAAGTAATGCACTCCGTTCGCCTCGCGCGTCGTCTGTTCGGTCGGGCGATAGACAAAGCTGTAGAACGTTCGCAGCGCGTTGGAGAAAGTGAGCGCGGTCGTCGACACCCGCCCCGGATCCTGATCGAGGCCGCCGTACCAGACCGCAACACGGCGAACCACGTAGCGTCGGTTCGCCATCACCAGGACGATCGGCAGTATGGCCAAGAGCGGCATGACAACGACCAGCATGGTCGGCGAAATGAAGGCGAATTTGGCGGTCAGCGGCACGAGCAACAGGCCGTCGTGCATGTCGCGCGCGGCCTGAGTGCCGAATTCATTGGCGACGGCTACGCGCAACGCGTCGAGCCAACGCGGCATGCCAACCGCAAGCGCCAATACGCCTAATCCCAGCAGGCCGACGGAAACGCCGATAGCCGGCCGCACCGGCGAAAATTTGTGCGGCGAACGCCCGAGCAAGCCGATACCAAAAACCTTGACATAGGTGGCAAAGGCAACGGCGACCGTGAGCGCGAGCCCGGCGCCGGCGAGCGCCATCACCAGGCGGCTCGGCAGTGTATCGAGCCGGAAGCCCTGGAACACGGTTTCGAACATGTACCACTCGCTGACGAAGCCGGCCTGCGGCGGCATGGCGGCAAGGCTCATCGCCGCAAATAGCGCACCCAAGCCGAACAGCCACGAGCTGTGGCGTAACAGTTCGGTGTGAACAATCTGGTATCGGCCGGTCGCGCCATAGACGCCGTCGGCGGTGAGGAACAGGCCGCCTTTTGCGAGTGTATGCCCCGCCAAGTGCAGAAGCGACACCGTCCACGCCAGGCTCGCAAGTTCAGGTTTGCCGTGGCCGCGGAAAATCAGGGCCGCCCCCAGCATCGCGACGGCGATAGCGGCGTTTTCTGCCGACGAGAAGCTCAGCAGGGTCCGCCAATCCTCCTGCTGGAACGCGTAGAGCGCCGTGAGAATCGCGCTGAGCACTGCAACGCTGATGACAAAAATGCCTAGGCCGGCAGCCACCCCGGGGTCCTGACCGGCCCATTCCAGCAGGCCGCGCGCCAACCCGTAGAATGCGGCATTGAGCACCACGCCCGACATCAGCACGCCGGAAGCGCCGCTGCCGGCGCCGTAGGCGCTTGGGAACCACTCGTAGAACGGCAGCAGTCCGAGTTTGGCGCCGAAGCCGATGACGAGCAGCACGCCGATGAAGACTAGCGTCGGTACTGCTAACGTACCGGCGCCTTCCCCAAAGCTCGCAAAGGCGAATGAGTGCGCCGCGACCGCAAGCAGCAGCACTGCGACGACAAGTGCGACCGCACCGATTTCCAACAGCCCGAGCATGAACAGGACCGGACGGCCGACATCCGACGACAGCTTTTCGCTGAGGATCATTATGGCGCCGCCAAAACTCATGATCTCCCAGGCAATCAGAAACGCCGCGCCGTCGCGGACGCCGAAAACGCCGAGCGCCCCGATCAGGCTCATCGCGGCGCCGAACAGCCAGCCGGCACGGCCCTGCCGCGCCGGCGTCGCCAGCGCGCAGGCGAGGGCCGCCGGAACCAATCCGAAGCCAAGCAGCCAGGCACCGTCGGGAGCTAATTGAAAGGATATCGCTACTCCGGCGACTTGCGTCGGCAACACGACGGCCAGTGTGCCATTAGGCAGCGCCAGAACGGCGGCGCAAATTCCGACCACGCTTCCGAAGCACAACAAGGCGCGCCCAAGAAACACGCCGCGCCCGGTGAGAGCCAGGAGCGCGGCGGCGAGCCAGGCGAGGAATGCCGCGACCAGGAGATCATTCGACAAGCTGGCCTCCCTTTACGCGTTGCTGCGCTCGATCGAGAAACATCAGCAAGGCCTGGATGATCGCGGCCGGGTTGGGCGGGCAGCCCGGCAAATAGACGTCGACCGGGATTACGCCGTCGAGGCCGTGGCCCGATGCATAGCCGCCTTCGGCGATTCCGCCAGAGACCGCACACGTGCCGACTGCGAGCACCCAGCGCGGCTCAGCCATTGCTTCGTAAGTGGTGCGTAGCGGGCCGAGCATCGCGTTTGTGACCGGTCCGGTCACCAGCAGAAGATCGGCGAAGCGCGGCGAGGCGGTAAAGAAGATGCCAAGCCGGTGCAGGTTATAGAACGGATTGTTCAAGGCCTGCAGCTCCGACTCGCAGCCGTTGCATGACCCGGCGTCGACGTGGCGGACATGCAGGCTGCGCCGAAATGCCCGACGCGTTTCTGTCCCGGTCGCGGGGACGAAGTTCGTATCGGCTTTCCAAATCAAGTCGGTGCGCGTCCGCGCACCAAAGGCCCAGTCGGACGACGGGCTCATCGCTCCGGTCGGGCAGGCCTCGGTGCAGAGCTGGCAGACAACGCAGCGGCCATAATCGACGTCGAGCATGCCGCTTGCTTCGGTCGACGCTCGCATCGTGATTGCTTTGGTCGGACAGATGTCGGCGCAGGCTTTGCACGCGTCGGTGCACAGCTCGGGCCGGTAACGCGGCATGCCCAAAAAGCCCGTTTGGCCATCAGTTCCCTCGGCCAGCGGCCAGGGCGTTGTCTGTTTGCCTGCGAATAATCCCAACAAGGTCCACTGCGGCATGGCTCGCTCCTACCGATCGCAACCGGCGATCGTTAGGCCGAAGCTCGCCTCATTGATCGCGTAGTCCATCATGTTGCTGTCATGCACGGTGAACGGAAATACCCGCCAGTTCGAAAACGACGGGGATTTTATTTTAACGCGCAGAAGTTTGCCGTCGCGGCCGATGTGTACGGCGTAGAACAGCGTGCCGCGTGGCGATTTTGTAAAGCCCAAGCCTTCGCTGTTTGGCACGATCTTACAGTCCGTGCGAACCGGGCCGTCAGGCAATACATCGAGCACGCGCTCGATCAGCGTGATGCTTGAGCCGACCTCGTCCATGCGCACCTGCGCGCGCGCGTGCGCATCACCCGCCTCGCGGACCGCGACCGTCGGCGAAATTTCCGCATAGGCGGCGTAAGGGTGGTCGCGCCTTAGATCGCGGTCGATGCCCGATGCCCGCTCGATCGGCCCGGTCGCCCCCTGATCGAACGCCAGCCGGCGATCCAGCTTTCCCGTTGTGATCAAGCGATCGAGATGACTTGCGGTATTTTCCATGTGCTCGGCGTAACGCGAAAATCTTTCGCGCAAAGCTGCGAGTTCGGCTCCGAGCCAGGGCTTCGGCGACAAATCGCGCCGCAGGCCGCCGGGGGCAAGCAGGCTCCGTAGGAAGCGGTTGCCGGTCAGGCGGGTGTTGAGTTGCTTGGCCTGCTCCTCAAGTAGTTTACCCTCGGCTTCGCCGACCTTTAGCGTCGTGGTGTGACAGAGATGGCCGAAATAGTGCAGGTGGTTGTAAAGGCGCTCCATCTCGGCTAGCAGCAAACGCAGGAATTTCGCGCGCGGCGGAACGGCGCACTGCGAGGCGGCTTCGACCGCCTGACAATAAGCGAGCGCGTGCGCGACGCTGCCCACACCTGAAACCCGCTCTGCCAACACCACCCCACGCTCCGGCTCGAGCGCCTCGAACCGCTTCTCCATGCCTCGATGCTTGAAGAACAGTCGCGGATGATAATGAATGATCGCTTCGCCGACGTAGAAGAACAGAAACTCCGCCGATTCCAACACGTCCGCGCGGACCGGGCCAAAGGGCAGGAGCTGCACATCCGCCTCCGCGCCGGCGATCTCCGGGATGATTTGTTTGATTGAAGAAATGTGCAACGGCCGATCCGGCGGATAGCCCGGGTCGAATGGTGGTTTGCCTGACTCGACGCCCTCGTGCAGCACCAGGCGATGCGGTTGCGGATGATCGGCAAAGGATAGACCAAACAAATCGGTGATTTCGCGCTCGTACCAGCTCAAAAGCGGTGCGACATTGGCAAGACTCGGAATCGGCTCGTTGGCGTCGCAGCGCCAAACCGTAAACGGCACCGCGCCGGCAGGGCTTGCGACGTAGCGCAATTCCAGCCGATCCGGCTCGGGGTACCAGGCGTAGGCCATTTGCATCCGACCTCCGGACGCGAGCAGCCCGGCAACGGCATCTTTTAATTCCGCGGGACGCAGCGATGTCGCCGGGGATATCGTCATGGGGCCGGCCCCGTCAGCAGCCGGGCCGCCGCCATGAAGTGCTCCCACAGGTCGTTCGGCCACCAGACTCCGAACACAAGAAGCGGCACCAACGCGAACCACATCGGGGTCACGCACCAGCGGCTGATCGGGCTCGGGCGATCGTCGGCGCTGTTGTCGCTATCGCCGGCATTGAAATACATGGCGCGGAAATGATTGAGAAAGCCGATGAAGATGACGATCAAGAGCACCGCCATCACATAGACGGCCCAGTCATAGCCGCGCTCAAACCCGGCGCGCAGGATGACAAGCTCGCTGAGAAACAAGCCAAATGGCGGTGCGCCGGTAATGGCCGCGGCACCTGCAAGCCACAACGCGCCCTGCACCGGGAAGCGCGTCCAGACATTGCGGATGTTACGGATTTCCTTCGAGCCATAGCTGCGCATCACATTGCCGGCGCCGAAGAACATCAGCGACTTGTTCAGCGAGTGGTTGAGCATGTGGTAGAGCGCACCGGCGATGCCGAGCGGTCCGCCGAAGCCGAAACCAAGAGCAAGCACGCCCATATGCTCGACGCTCGAATAGGCCATGAGCCGCTTGATGCCGTTCTGCCGAACGATAAAGAGTGCGCCGACCAGAAGCGAAAAAACGCCAAAGGCCACGAGCGAAGTGCGGGCCAGATGAGCGTTTTGCGCCGCGTCGGCTATCGTCAGGTAGCGGACAATGCCGAGCATGGCGCTATTGAGCAGCGCGCCCGACAGCATTGCCGAAATCGGCGCCGGACTTTCGCTGTGCGCGTCCGGCAACCACGTATGCATTGGGGCGAGACCGACTTTGGTCCCGTAACCGACGAGCACCAGCAGGTACGCCAGCGCGGCCAATGCGGGATTCATCTTGGGCGCTGCGGCGCGCAAGATGTCCCAGGTCATGTCGTAGCTCGGCCCAAGCACGAAACTGCCGCACCAGTAGAACAGCACGGTTCCGAGCAAAGCGAGGCTGATCCCGGCGGAAATAATGATGATGTACTTCCAGGCCGCTTCAATGCTTTCGGCCGCCCGCTCAAATCCGACCAGGAACGTGCTCACCAGCGTGGTCAGTTCGATCGCGATCCAGTAGAGACCGGCATTGTTCATGATCGAGCTCAGCAGGATCGTCAGGGCGAAGCCGGAAAAGAGCGCATAGAAGCCCCACAGCCGGTCGTCTTCGTCGAGCAGGCGCATGTAGCCGATCGAGTAAATCGAAGCGAGCAAGTAGACGATCGCGGTGCAAAGCATCACCCATGCGCCGGTCATGTCGACGACCACGTATTCGCCGAGGTAATGGTAAGGCCCGTTGGCGCTCAACACTGTCAGCGGGATAGCAGCTGCGAACACGACGAGACTGGCAGCGAGATTGAGACCCTCGGTAATGCGGGGGCCGTGTATAAGCATGCAGCCAATCGCGGCAATCGCCGGCGCAATCAATATGACAATGAGGAGCGTGCCGGTCATTTTCAGCCCACCAGCCGATTGAGGTCGAGACTGCTTGTGCTGCCTACATGAGCGACGAGGTAGCGGACGAGAACGCCGAAGCAGGCGACAACAACTAAAAGGTCGAACAGGATCACGATCTCGATCAGCAGCGGCATTCCCGGCACGAGAATCTGCGCGCCGAGAAAAATGCCGTTTTCGAGTACGAGCAGGCCAAGAATTTGACTTAGCGCCTCGTGTCGCACCGTAAGCATCAAAAATCCGATCAGCTTCATCGACAGCATGATCGTGAGCGCGAGCACCGCCACCGTGCCGGCAAGCCCCAGCGATTGACCGATGTGATAGGAGACGACCAGCGCGAAGATCACGCATACCGCGCCGGCGACGAGCGTGGAGCTGGGCTGCAGAATCTCATGGATCTCGCGCGCCACGTGGAGCCGTCCGATGATCCGCCAGATCAGATAGGGCAGCAGCAGCCCGCGGAACAGCGCAGTGAGGATCGCGATAAAGTAAAGTTCAGGATAGCCGCCGTAAAATCCGACCGCTGCGGACAGCGCGGCAATGACCCAGGATTCGGCGGCGAAGGCGTAGAGATAATTGTTGAGCCAGCGCGAGCCGAGCATCACGAAGGCGAGCAGCAAACTCGTAATCGCCATTAGACTGAAGATCGACGACGCGAGCGGATCGAGATGCGCGACGAGCATGATCAGGCCAGCTGGGTTCCGATGATGGCAAGGATGGCGAAAACGAATGAGGCTGCGAGCAATTCTTGATAACGGTAGAAGCGCAATCGCGACTGCGCGGTTTCCACCACGACGACGGCGCCGGCTACGATGACGAATTTGAGCATCAGCGCGCCAACCGAGCCGAGAACTCCGACGACCGTGCCCTCGCGCGACAACCCCCACGGGATGAGCAGGACGTTGCAGAAGATCGTGTAAAGGATGAATTGCTTCATCATCGACGCCCAACGGAGAATGGCGAGCAGCGGACCGGAATATTCGAGGATTCGCGCCTCCTCGATCATGTAGACTTCGATGTGGGTGCTGGAATGGATCGGCAGCCGGTCGGTCTCGACAATGAGGAGCGTAAAGAATGCCGCGATCAGGAAAAGATGCGCCGGGCTCAGGTAGACCGCGGGGCTGCCGACCAACAAATGGTTGACCACGAACGGCAGCATCGCTTTCGCCAGCAGCGTAATTCCGACAAACACCAGAATGAGCGTCGGCTCCGCCAGGATCGCTACCATTACCGCACGGCTTGAGCCGACACCGCCGTAGGCGCTGCCGGTATCGAGGCCGGCAAGCACGATCATGAACGAGCCGAGCGTGAGAATAAGTCCGCCGCCGAGAATGTCGCCCATGTCCGACAGCGGCAGCGGGAAATCGGTCAACACCGGAATGAGGATGGGGACCGTCATCATCGCGGTGAAGGCGACGAACGGTGCGATCCAGTAGATCCAGGAAGCGCTTTCCGGAACCACAATCTGTTTGTGGAACAGCTTCCAAAGGTCGCGATAGGGCTGAAAAACGCCGGGACCTTGGGCGAGTTGTACGCGTTCTTCAAACTGCTGGATGATGCCCTGCAGCAGCGGCGCCAGCAGCAGCACCGCGAGGACCTGACAAATTTGCAGGAGAATGTCGCGGAGCATCACGACTGTCCCGGCAGCCGTGTAGCAGGTGCGCTACCCCCGCGAATGCGCTGCGGCCAAGCGCGATCAGACTGTCCCCGTCTGTCGGAAGGTGTTTTCACGCGCGTCTCCTTCGGTCCGCAAGCGGACGAAAGGAGTCATCAGCCCCTCGGGCAGTTTAAGGCGAACCCCATCGCCTTGCCGACGCACGCCGACATCTCCGCTATGAATAGGGATAACTCCGTCCCGGTGTCAAGCGCGCGGGGCGCGGCTATTCCTGAATCAACGTCGATTGTCGGTGCCGCTGCAAATGGATGCTTGGTGCCCTTCCGATAGGGCGTTTGGCGCTATCGGCGCCGAAGACGGAATCATAGAGATCCTCCCCATAGCTTGTTTGCAACGGCTCGCCCTCGGCCAATCGATAGGTACGCGTACCATCCGGCCGTCGTTCGGCGCGCAGGAAAAGGGTGTTGGCCATATGCCGTGCGTGACAGCGTTGCGCGAATTCGTAAAGGTGCGTGACGAAAAAGACCTTTACGCCCCTTTCGACCAGCGCGGCGGTGATCTGTTCGGCAATTTCCGAGCCTTCCCTTTCATCCGTCGAGGCGAATGATTCGTTGAACAGGAGCATCGTATTGCTGCCGATCCTGCCGATGATCTCGCTTGCTCTGCTCAGTTCCTCATCCCATTTCCCGCTTTCCATCGCCGTGTCTTCTTCGCGCTTGAAATGCGTGCACAGGCCGGCGCAGACCTCGGACGAAAACGCCTCGGCGGCCACGAACATGCCCGCCTGCAGCATCAGCTGGGCGAGGCCGACGCTGCGCAGAAAGGTTGATTTGCCGCCGGTATTGGCGCCGGTAATGATGACCAAGTCCCTGCGGTCGGCGTTGAGATCGTTGCCGACAACTTTTCGTCCCATGCTTAAGGCGAGCGAAGGGTCGTACAAGCTGGAAAACGACAATCTCCGCTGTCGGGCGGGCGCGGCGACCGGGAAGCATATCGGCTCTCCGATCCCGGCAAGCTGAGCATGCAAATTTATGCACCCGACATAAAATGCCAATTCTGTGCGCAGCATCTGAAAAAAACTGAGAATATGATCGGTCGATTGAGCCAACGCATTGGCTACAAGATTTACGCCCTTGTCGGCTAATTCTGACAAGGCGCGTGCTCCAGCCTCATCGCGCGGATGCAGCGAAAACGTATAGGATCGCGGCTTTTCCGCTACGAGCCACCTCAACCAGTTGCGCGCCTCGTCGTGGGGCTTGCGCAGCACGTAGTTTTTTCCTTTGTTGCCTGTTCCCAATTGCGCGCTGAGCAAGATACCGGAGCGGAATTTGAGGCGGCGCAAATGCTGTTCAATAGCCAAGAAATACTCATCGCTAAGCTCCTCTTTCAGCATCGCGAAGAATCTTGAGAACGCTTCGGATTCAAATTTGCCCGCATGTTGTCCGGCAATATTCCGCAATCTCTTCAACACACCCACCAACATCTGCAGCACCTCTACTGCGTGGTGGAGAATCCCGGTCGGATAGCGGGTGAAAAAGCTCCAATAGCCTTTCCTCTCGCCTTCGATAGCGTCGATCGCGATCTGATAAATTTCCGTAATGATCTGGGAATTTCTCAAACTGTCGGCGAGAGCGTGTTGGCGATAGCGTATGGCCGCAAGATCGGTGAGGCTGGAGAGTGCCGCGATTTTTGCGACCTCGAACAGGAACTTGTCGCCGCCGGCCATAACGTTGAAGAGAACGTTTAATCCGAGGTCCTGCGTCAAAGCCTCCTCATTCCAAGGCAGAGCCTGCTGCAGGTTCAGGCTCGGATCCTCGCCGCCCTTCCTGTGGCGCAATTCTTTTTCCCTCCGGGCAAGGAGCTGCCCGGGATCAAAGTCATGATTGCTGTGCATCAGGAACGCTTTCATGGCTTGATGCGCTCCTTGATAGAACCATAGGTCAATCCGTATTTCTCGGCGATCGCCATGGCGTAGGCGAGACCGTCAGCCGGCCGTCGCGGAACCTTGAACGTGCGCAGCGCCGGATTGTCCGGCACGACCGTGGCTACCATCGAAACGGTTTGCGGGCCGAACGACGCCAGCTCATCGACGAAGGTCACCCAGACGCACAGCGCGCCCAGCTCTATTATTTTCTCCATCACCTTGTTGCTCAGGAACGTCTCGTCCTGAATCGTCGTGGAGGTGAAAATCTCATTCATGATGATGATGGACTGCGAAGTCGCGCGACGAAGAATATCGTGAATTCTGATGAGATCGTCTTCGAGCTTGCCACGAAGATTCTCGATCTTCTCCTCCTTCTCAAAATGCGTAAAAATCCGGTCAAAGAGCAAAAGCTGCGCCTCTCTGCCCGGCACGGGACATCCCAGGCTCGCCAGGTAATGCAGTTGTCCGAATGCCCGGGCAAAAGTGGTTTTGCCGCCTTGATTGGGACCGGAGACGACCAGGATTCGTTCATTGCCCTGCAAACAATAGTCGTTGCACACGACGGCCGAGCCTGCGGTCACAAGCTTGTGGGCAAGCGCGATATCGAATCCCTCATAGTCGTAGACCTCGGCGGTCTTGTCGCGGACCCGCGGATAGCAGAACTGCAGCCCGGCTTGCGCCAAGGCGGCGACGTGTTTCCGATAGGCGACGTAGAACTGAACTTCGCGGTCGAACACGGCTACGGTTTTGTCGGTGAAATTGTCGTTCCGGGCGCAATAATCGGCCAGCGCGCCGAATAAGTCTGGATGCAATTTGGCGACGAATTCCAAAATCTTGGCTTCGATATGGTTCATGTCCTCGCTTGTAAGAGAACTTGATCCGGTAATCGCGAACGGCGCCTTGCTGGAATTTCTTGAAGGTCTCCTCGACGTCGACGCTGTAATCGCTCTCCTCCCGATAGTCGCGGACCGTGAAGCTGCTGGCTTTGACAAGTACGCAATAGCGGGCTCTCGCCAGATTAGCCGTGAGCTCGTTCGTTTCCGCGACCAGTGACGTAAAGCGTTCGGACGCGACGTAGTTCTGCAAATATTCGCGCAAATCGAGGAATCCGCGCGACCGCAAAGCGAACTTGCCAAGCTTGTGGGTCAGGTCGACGACGGCGCCGCAATAGATATCCACCGCATCCAGATACCAGGCTTGTCGCTGAAGCGTGTAGTGAAGCTTGCCGACCCGTGCGAGGTGGGCGCGCACGGCCCGCATTTCTTCGGCAAACACCATGACGCAATTGAGCAAGTCCGCATTTTCGAGGTCTTGCATGACCTCGTGCCGATAGGCGATGGCCTCGCTGCGGCTCAGCGGGAAATAGAACAAAGGTTTGAGGTTGTACTCCGCCCAATCGGCTGTGATCGCGTCCACAACCTGATCGAGATTAAGATCGGCGAAACAGGCTGGCGCGGCGGCCTGTTGTGCGCTCTCGCGATCGTACGGCGAGTTGAAGAGGATGCTGGTAAACGCGACGGAAGTCATAAAAAATCCCACCAAAGCCGGTGCCTCGGTAGGAGTTATCAGCCCTAAGGCATTTTCGGCGAACTCCATCGCCAGTCAAGAAACCAACATAGGGCCCGGTGCAGTTTCCGTCAATCTGAAGCTGGTATGGTCCGCTTGCCCACCTTAAGCGGTGACATTATATTTCAACTTGAAACGATGGGGATGGGGTCCCCCGCAAGCGCCCGTGGTGCTGACCAATTGGGCTGATGACTCCTACCGCGCAATGTCAAAGGCGGTGGGAGCTTGGCATGGACCCGGCCGATTTTTCTTTGCCGCACGTCACCGGCGCGATGCTGCAGATGGCAAGGCACGCGCGATGAAGAACTTTGCCCAGCCATCCTTCTTTCGGCTGTTCGACCTGTTGATCAGCATCACCAATCCCGGTTTGAAACGCTCGCACTGGGTGTACGACGGCGTCGATTTTGAGCGCGAACGGTACAGCGTCACAGGGCCGCGGCACGGCCTTGTCATCGAGATCTTTACGCTGCGGCGTGCCGGACGGCGCGGCTGGTCGCTGATGGTGACAAAGGAATTTTGGTGGGTGGGGGAGGAGAGCAAAGTGCTGAAGAACCTGCGCTGGGCACGGCCGACTGCCGGCCAGCGTGCCGACATTCTGTCCTGGCTACGGGTGCAGGAAGGAAAGGTTGCGCGCGAATCGTCGTCCGCGCCTGAACGCGGCGACAAAGCCGAAGCCGCGGAGATCGAGATGTTCGAGGACGATCGGCCATGAACGAAGCGTCCTTCGCCGCGGCACCAATACGCGCCGCGCCGCAATCGGACGAAGGCGGACCACCGTTCGGGCTGTACGCGATGCTCGGCCGCGTCGAGGCCGCGCTGGCGTCCGCTGTCGGCGCCGAGTTGCCGCTGGTTGCTCGGTTGCGTGCGTTGCGCGGCCGTCTCGAACACGAGCGCCTGCAGATTGCGGTGCTCGGTCAGTTCAAGCGCGGCAAGAGCACGTTCATCAACGCACTGCTTGGTGCGGACATCTTGCCCACCGGAGTAATTCCCTTAACCGCTGTCGCCACTTTCATCGCTTGGGGGCGCGAGCCGCGTGTCCTCGTCAGTTTCGCCGGGCCGCGGCCGAGCGAGGAATTTGATGTTCAAACCGTGGACGAAATTCGCAGCGTTTTGTTTCGCTTCGTTGCCGAGGAAGCCAATCCGGAAAATCGCCTTGGTGTGAAGCGGGTCGATCTTTACTACCCCGCCGCGCTGCTCGTCGAAGGCACCGTGATAATCGACACGCCCGGCGTAGGCTCGACGCTGCTGCATAATACTGAGGCGGCATTGCAGGTGCTCCCGGAAAGCGACGCCGCATTCTTCGTAATATCGGCCGATCCGCCGATCACCGAAGTCGAGATTGAATACTTGCGGCGCCTGAAATCGAAGACGTCGCGCGTCTTCTTCATCCTTAATAAGGCGGATTATCTGTGGCCCAATGAACGGCGAACCATGGTTGATTTCCTGCAAAAGGTGCTGGCGGAAAAGTACCTGATCGACGCAAATAGTCGAATCTTCTGCGTTTCGGCGCGGGACGGCCTGCGGGCGAAGCAGAGTGGCGATGGTCCCGCGCTGGAATCGAGCGGGATCGCTGGACTTGAAGATCATCTCGTGCACGCGCTGGCGCGGGAAAAGCGCCGTTGGCTCGAAGACGCGGTGCGCGGCAAGGCCGCGGATGTCCTTTCCCAGGCGGTGGCGGAACTCGATCTGCGTCTGCGCGCGTTGAACCTGCCGATCGAGGAACTCGCGGCGAAGGCGGACGCGTTCCAAGCGGCGCTTCGCGCCATCGAGGAGCAGCGGCGCGTCACCGGGTATCTGCTCGCTGGCGATCATCGGCGGCTGCGTCTGGCACTCGATTCCCGTGTCGATGATTTGCGCCGGGAGATTGCGGCCAAGCTTGCCGGCGTCATCGACGCAAGCCTCATGAAGAGTGCGCCGTCGGCCTGGGCAGAGGCGACGCAAAGCGCGTTGCCCGCCGCGATGCGGAGCGCATTCGAGGCCGCGCGCGAGCCGCTGGCGAGTGCATTCGCCTCCAATACCGGCGCCGCTCTTGCCGTCTGCCAGGATCGCATCGATGCGCTGGTTGATCGGGTACGGCAGGCGGCGGCGGAGATCTTCGACGTGCCGCTGAGCGCCGCACCCGAGCGCGAGTCCTTTGCACTTGGGCAGGACCCCTATTGGGTGACCGAAAGCGCAAACGAGACCTTGATTCCCGATCCGAGCACGCTGATCGATCGGCTGCTGCCGACGAGCGTGCGCCGGGTACGGCTGCGAGAGCGCATGAACCGGCAAGTGGGCGAGCTTATCGTGCGCAACACCGAAAATCTTCGCTGGGCAATTTGGCGCGGTCTTGACGAGGCGTTTCGCAAGGCGACGGCACAATTCGAGGAGCGGCTCGACGACGCCATCGGGGCCACGCGCGGCATTATCGAAGATGCTCTGGCGCGGCGGCGCAATCAATCCTTCGCGGTTCAGCCGGAAATTGATCGGTTCATCCGCACTACGGCCGCGCTCCGCGCGTTGCGCGAGGAGCTCGACCGCGCACGTTGCGACACAAAAGGAACCGAAGCGTAGTCCGCGAGGCGGGCGGTCGCGGGCAAACGCCCGCAGACTGTCTACCCGGAACCGCACCGGGCCTTCGGCGTTATCAAAACACCTGATCAATTGGCGTGGAGACCCAGCATGGATCGCGAACACATCAAAGGTGCCGCCGATAAGGCAAAAGGCACCATCAAAGATGTCGCCGGCAAGGTTACCGGAGACAAAGAACTGCAGTCGGAAGGCAAGCTCGACAAGGCCAAAGGCGAAGCGCACAACATCGCGGGTAATGTCAAAGACGCCGCCCGAGATCTGACGAAGTAAAATAAATCCGGCGCGTTCTGCGTAGCGTAAGAGGCCGCCTAAACGGGCGGCTTCTTATTTATGCTCAGTCTCGGTGAGAGCTTGTGTCACCCGGCGCGAAGCTCTCGCGCGGAAGCCTGATCCGGGAACAGCCGATCCGATTCGACAACATATTGCGCCGCGCTCTCGTTCAGCCGGGAATTATTGGCTTCGCGAAGGGCCGCATCGGCTTCGCCGTAGAGGAAAGCGAGGAAGGCAAAGCGCCGCCCGTTGGTGATAGGCGTGACTTGATGCAGCGCGCCGCACGAAAAAACCACCGCGCCTGCAGGCGGAGCACGATACGCGCGGCCGCCGAACTCCGGAAGCACGAGATCGCAGCCTTCGTAATCCTTGTTGAGGTTGATGGTCACGGCAAAACGGCGATGCTGCGCGCCGACATTGACGTTATCGCGGTGCCGATAGAAGTGCCCGCCGACGGCGCTGTCGTAACACGCGACGATATAGCGATCCATGCGGGTGGCCTGGAACTGGAAGAACCGCTCGACGGCCGGCAACAGGCGGCGAACGATCTGGCCGCGAATTGCTTCACGCAATTGCGGGTGCGCAACAGCGAGATCGTTGCGGCGCTTGATCCGATAATCAACGATCCGCGACGTCTTGCCGTCCACATCGAGCAGAAAGCCGGAATCCTCGCCGCCGATCTTTTGATAAAACTGGATCAGCACATCGCAGAGCTGGAAGTCGAAGACCCGTGGCACGATCAACACCGGCGCATTCAGCGGCACGCCGGCGAAGTCTTCGACTCCCGGCAGGCCCCTCAGTACGTTGCGCACGGTTTGCCCGTGTCCCTCGGCGTAATCCCAGGGGATGTCGGCTATGGCACGCAACATCGGATCGAGAATGATGGTCCGCGGCATGATGTCGGCGCCGAACAGGCGGCTGATCTCGCCGTCATAGTCGGCGAGAAAGGACGCTGCAGCGGTGCTCAGTTTCGGGTAAGGCGTCGGGTCGGCGGGCGGGGCAGTGAGCACGCCGTAAAACACCAGCCGATCCTCGTGAAAGAGATTGAAGACTTCAAGCATTTCGGCCAATTCGCGCTCGGCGCGCGGGTCGGCCGGCGAGCCCAGAAAGCTCAGCACGATCCAGCGGCCGGCCGCGACCGAAAGGCTGAACGAGCCTCCCGAAATGACGGGAGCGGTGAACCACGGAACCGGATCGCCCAGGACGATCTTGCGGGGGCCGGCTTCAATCTTTTCCATATTGGCGCCTCCGCGTGCAACGCCGCCGCGCGCCGCATCATTCGCCGTCATGGTAAATTTTGTTCTAATATTCCGCCGACCGATTCGCCGCTTCCGGGGTCGATGTGGGCCAGATCGTTACAAATCCGCGGCCGGGCTCTGTTACCTCGCGGATGCAGGCTCTCGATCGTTCCATAGAGCAGAATCCCGACGGGCTGAAAGCCCGCTTTGAACGCGCCAGTCTCCACCGCGAGCAGGGCTTGTTCGAAGAGGCCAAGCGCGACTATCTCGAATTACTTCGGCGGGCGCCGACCGACTTTGGCGCGCTCAATGATTTTGGGACACTGGTTCTCAATGCCGGATACAAGGAAGCCGCACGCTCGCTGTTCAGCGAAGCTGTCCGACATCATCCGGACAACCCCACCGGGCGGGTAAATCTGGCAAACTTATTATTCCTCCTCGGCGAGCCGGAAGAAGCGCGGGCACACTTCGAGGCTGCGCTAAGGATCGATCCGGAACATATTCATGCCCATCGGGGCATGGGGAATCTCCTCGCCGAAGCCGGCGACTTTGCCAGTGCGCGCAAACATCGGGACAAGGGATTCAAAGATCATTTCTTGACCGCGCTGCCTTACCGCGGCAACGGGCCGGCCATCTCAGTCCTGCTTTTGGTCTCAGCCGCCGGCGGCAACATACCGACGACGTCCATTCTCGATGATCGCCAGTTTCAGACCACCGTACTTGTCACCGAGTATGCCAACCGAAAGATGCCGTTGCCGCCGCACGATTTGGTGTTCAACAGCATCGGCGACGCCGACTTATGCCGGGAAGGCCTCGAAGCGGCGTTTGCGGTTCTCGCCCGAACCGATCGCCCGCTCATCAATCATCCGGGCGCCGTACTTAAGACCGGGCGCGCCTCAAATGCCAAGCGCTTGCAGGGCTTGACTGGTGTCGTTGTTCCGCGAATAGCCACGTTGCCCCGGGAGGTGCTCGCGTCTTCCGGTGCGGCGGCGGCCGTTGCCGCTGCCGGATTTAGTTTTCCGTTTTTGATCCGGGCGCCCGGCTTCCATACCGGTATTTTTTTCGTCCGTGTCGAAAACCTGACCGACCTGTCGCGTGCCGCTGCGGAGTTTCCGGGCGACGAAGTGTGCCTCATCGAGCAACTTGACGCGCGCGATTCCGATGGGTTCTTTCGCAAGTGCCGCGTGATGATTATCGATCGCAAGATTTATCCGTTGCATCTGGCAATTTCGCGCAATTGGAAAGTCCATTATTTCCGTGCCGACATGGCTCAGTCTTCGGAGAACCGCGCCAAGGATGAAGCATTCCTGACCGACATCACCAGCTTCGTGGGTGCGCGGGGCATGGCTGCGCTCGAACGGATCAACGCAGCACTCGATCTCGACTATTGCGGCATCGATTTTGCGGTGAGTGCCGAAGGCGACATTCTGTTCTTCGAAGCCAACGCCACCATGGTCATGGTGCCGCTTGCTGATGATCCCAAGTGGGACTACCGGCGACCGGCCTTTGACAATGTCTTTGCAGCAATCCACTCGATGCTGATCGAGCGATCACGCCCGTTGGAACGGCTATCAACGCGGCCATAGCCTTTTTGCGCGAAGCGGCCGGCAAAGGCTTAATTCGGCATTACGCAGCGTCGCGAAGCTTCTGCCTATTTTTTAATCAGAGATCGCCACGAACAATTGCCGGTTTCGTGCGCAGACCAACAACCTCCTAAATTGTGAAGCCATTTCATAGTGATCGGTCCTGCGACATTGATGGCGCAGCACTGGCACGAGCCTTGCGAAGCTGCTCTTCGCCAATCGAAGAATGCCCATCGTCCTGATGGCCAGCAAGCAGCGGCGCCGCCGGCGCTCGCCTGCGTATACACAGGGAGCATCTGATGAATTTCGACAAACTTACCCGCCGCCACGTGTTGCAAGGAACAGCTGCATTGGCCGTTGGCACGGCGTTACCGCTGCGCCACGCCCTGGCCGCGGACACCACCGTCGGCTTCATCTATGTCGGCTCGCGCGACGACTACGGCTACAACCAGGCCCACGCCGCTGGCGCTGCGGCGCTCAAGAAGATGCCCGGCATCAAGGTGGTTGAGGAGGAAAAAGTCCCCGAGACCGAAGACGTCGAAAAGACCATGGAGTCGATGATCAACCTCGACGGCGCGACGCTCCTGTTCCCGACCTCGTTCGGTTACTTCAATCCCCATGTGCTGAAGATGGCGGTGAAGTATCCGAAGATTCGCTTCGAGCATTGCGGCGGCCTTTGGACGTCCAAGGATCCGAAGAACGTTGGTAGCTATTTCGGCTATATCGACGAAGCGCAGCATATTGCCGGCATTGTTGCCGGCTATTCGTCGAAATCGGGTAAGCTCGGTTTCGTCGCCGCTAAACCCATTCCGCAAGTGTTGCGCAACATCAATGCGTGGACGCTCGGCGCCAAGCTCGCCAATCCGAAAATCACCACGCAAGTGATCTTCACCGGTGACTGGTCGATGCCAGTCAAGGAAGCGGAAGCCACCAACAGCCTGATCGATCAAGGCGTCGACGTCATCACCTGCCACGTCGATGGTCCCAAGACGGTGGTCGAGAACGCGGCCCACCGCGGCGCCATGGTGACAGGCTACCACGTCAATCAAGCCGTGCTTGCGCCGAAAGCCTATCTCACCGGCGCGGAATGGAACTGGGAGGTGCTCTATCCGCGGTTCGTCAAGATGTTTACGTCGGGCCAGGCCATTCCGAACTTCTACCGCGGCGGCCTGAAGGAAGAGCTGGTCAAGGTCTCTCCATACGGCGCCATGGTCAGCGCCGAAGCCAAGAAGAAGGCCGACGAGGTCAAGGCGGCGCTCATCGCCGGAACTTATGTGATCTTCAAAGGCCCGATCGCCGACAACAAGGGTGCCACCGTCATCGCTTCCGGCGTCTCCCGTGGTCAGACCGATCCGGAACTGGAGAAGATGAATTATCTGGTCGCGGGTGTCATCGGAGCGACTTCGTGAAAGCCGATGTCGGCCTACCTCCGGCTCCGTCAGGGGTAGGCCAATTTCTTCGCTTGCCGGCCTATGGCCGCAAGATTGGCGGCGCGGCGGAATATGTCATTATCCCCGTGCTCGCCTTGGCGGGTTCGCTCGTGCTGTTCGGCATCTTTGTCGCGCTGTTTGGGAAGAATCCGCTCGACCTCTATTTCTATATGTATCAGGGCGCGTTCGGCACCTGGTTCTCCTGGCAGAACACGCTCACCCGCGCTGCTCCGCTTATCCTGACCGCGCTGTGCACGGCCTTGCCGGCACAGCTCGGCATGGTGATCATCGGCGGGGAGGGGGCGCTCCTGATTGGAGCGCTGGCGGCGACAAGTGCGGCGCTGGTAATGCAATGGGCGCCACCGATCGCCGTCGATCTGGCTATGGCCGGGGCCGGGATGATCGGCGGCGGATTGTGGATCATGCTGGCCGGTGCGTTGCGCCAGTACCGCGGCGTTAACGAGACGATTTCGAGCCTGTTGCTTGTCTACATCGCGCTGGCGATTTTAAATTTTCTGGTTGAAGGTCCGATGCGCGACCCGGCCAGCCTGAACAAACCGTCGACGTACAGTATCGGCGCCGTCAACATGATCGGCAACATCCCCGGCATGGAGGTGCATTGGGGTTTGGTGTTCGGCGTCATCGCCGCCATTCTTTCCTATATCCTGATCTATCACACCGTGTTCGGCTTCGCCGCGCGCGTCGCGGGCGGCAATATCCGCGCCGCCAAAGTCGTGGGCCTAAGCGTCGGCAAGCTTATTCTCATCATCTGCTTTCTTGCCGGCGCGGCAGCCGGTCTTGCCGGCATGATGGAAGTCGCAGCCGTGCAGGGGCGCGCCAACGCCAATCTGGCCGCGGGCTACGGCTTTGCCGGCATTCTGGTCGCGTTTTTGGCGCGGCAGAATCCCTTGGCCATCATACCGGTGGCGATCTTGCTGGGCGGTATTGGGGCGAGCGGCGGCCTGTTGCAACGCCGGCTGGGATTGCCGGACGCCTCAGTTCTGGTGTTGCAGGGCATGATCTTCGTCATGGTGCTTGCCAGCGATACGCTCTACGGCCGCTGGAGTTTGTTCAAAGGAAAGGCGATCTGACCATGGCCGGTGCGGGCGATATCGGACTGTGGACCGTGCCGGTCGCCGTGCTTGGCGGCGCGGTACGTGTCTCGACGCCTTTTATTTTTGTTAGTCTCGGCGAGTGCATTACCGAGCGCAGCGGCCGTATCAATCTGGGCCTCGAGGGCACTTTGGTGATGGGTGCCATGGCGGGCTACGGGGTGTCCTACCTCACCGGTTCGCCGTGGCTTGGCGTGCTCGCTGCCGGGATCACCGGGGCGGGCATGGGCGCTCTGCATGCCGGAATTTGCGGGCTGCCGCGCGTCAACGACATCGCGGTCGGGATTGCCTTGATGCTGTTCGGCGTCGGGCTTGCCTTCTATCTCGGCAAGCCGCTGATCGAGCCGACGGCGCCGCGGCTACAGTCGATCGACCTCGGCTGGTGGACGGATATTCCGCAGTTGCGCGCCGCCTTGCGGATCAACGTGCTCTTCATCCTTGGCGTTGTGTTGGCGCCGATCCTGGTTTGGGCGTTGCGATCTACGCGCTGGGGCTTGATCATACGCACAGCCGGCGAGAGCGCGGACGCCGCGCTGGCGATGGGCTACTCGGTAAATTTCATCCGCTTGCGCGCGACCATGTTCGGCGGTTTTCTTGGCGGCATCGGCGGTTCGTTCCTCTCGCTCTACTATCCCGGCAGCTGGAACGAGGGACTATCCAGCGGCCAGGGCATCACCGCCGTTGCGCTCGTGATCTTCGCCCGCTGGAATCCCATGCTGTGCCTGGGAGCCTCTATTCTGTTCGGCGGCGCTGCGGCACTCGGTCCGGCGCTGCAATCGGTCGGCTACAGCCACGGCTATCATCTGTTCAATGCCGCACCCTATATCCTCACCCTGCTGATCATGATCGCAACCTGTTCGCCGAAGCGCACACTGATCGGTGCGCCTGCAGAACTATCGATTACGAGGTAAGTCATGCCCCAACCGGCGCGCAAAGAGAGCACAGATACGGCGGAGCGTTACGTGACTGCCGATCCGTATATGTGGCCCTACAACGGCGATCTTCGTCCGCAGAACACGGCGCTCGTCATTATCGACATGCAGACCGACTTCTGCGGCGTCGGCGGCTACGTCGACAAAATGGGCTACGATCTGTCGCTCACCCGCGCACCGATCGAGCCGATCAAGCGTGTACTCGCCGCGGCGCGCGCCAACGGCTTTCACGTTATACACACCCGCGAGGGCCATCGGCCCGATCTGGCCGATCTGCCCGCGAACAAACGCTGGCGCTCCCGTCAGATCGGCGCCGGCATCGGCGATCCGGGGCCCTGCGGCCGCATCCTCGTGCGCGGCGAGCCTGGCTGGGAGATCATCCCTGATCTCGCGCCGCACGAAGGCGAGCCCATCATCGACAAGCCGGGCAAGGGCTCGTTCTGCGCCACCGATCTGGAGCTGCTGCTCAGGCTATCAGGCATTGATAACATTGTGCTGACCGGCATCACCACGGACGTATGTGTTCACACCACCATGCGCGAAGCCAACGATCGCGGCTTCGAATGCCTTCTGCTGGAGGATTGTTGCGGGGCCACCGACAAAGGCAACCACGAACACGCACTGAAGATGATCAAAATGCAGGGCGGAGTGTTCGGGGCGGTCTCGGATTCCTCGAAGTTCATCGAGGTTATCGCGTGACCAGCCTGACGACGCCGGAGACATTCGGCATCGAAGCCATCAACATGACCAAGCGCTTCGGCGAGTTCGCGGCGCTCGATCAGGTTTCGCTGAAAGTGCGGCCGGGCACGTTCCACGCGCTCCTCGGCGAGAACGGCGCCGGCAAGTCGACGCTCGTCAAATGCATTATGGGCTATTATCAATCCGACAGCGGCGAACTCCTCGTTGGCGACCATCAGCAGGTGATCGGCAATCCGCGGGCGGCGCATGCGCTTGGCCTCGGCATGGTCTATCAGCACTTTACGTCGGTACCGGCGATGACGGTGGCCGAGAATTTTGTGCTGGCGCGCGATCATGTGCCCGCCGTCGTGGATTGGAGCCGCGAGCGCAAAGCGTTGGAAGAGTTTTTGGCGCGGATGCCGTTTCGCGTGCCGCTCAACGCCAAAGTCTCGGCGATTTCGGCCGGCGAGCGGCAGAAGTGCGAAATCCTCAAGCAGCTTTATCTGCAGCGCCGTTTTCTTATCCTTGACGAGCCGACTTCGGTGCTTACCCCCGGCGAAGCCGATGAAGTGCTCGGCATGCTGCGCGATATGGTCCGGCGCGGCGCTCTGACGATCCTGATGATCACCCACAAATTCCGTGAGGTCATGGCGTTTGCGGACGAGGTCACCATCCTGCGTCGCGGCAAATTGGCCGGGCAGGGTTTAGTCAAGGATCTGACGCCCGACGCCATGGCGCGCACCATGATCGGCGCCGAGGAGCTGACGGTTCAGCCGCCGCGCACCGGCGAGTTCGGTGCGCCACGGCTTGATATTCAAAAATTGAACGCGCTCGACGACGGCGGTCACCCCGCGGTGCGCGACGTATCGCTGTCGATCCGCGGCGGCGAAATTGTCGGCGTCGCCGGCGTATCCGGCAACGGGCAGCGCCAGCTGATCGAAGTCCTCGCCGGACAGCGCGAAGCCGAAAGCGGGCAAATCTATCTGCAGGGCGAGCTTTATCACGCCAACCGGCAGGAAATGCGTCACAACCATCTTTCCGTTCTGCCGGAAGAGCCGCTGAAGAACGCCTGCGTCGCGCGCATGAGCGTCGCCGACAATCTGGCTTTCCGCGAATTCGACCGCGCGCCGTTCGCATCAGGCGGCTGGTGGCTCAATCACGCGAAATTCCACGACAACGCGCTGCGCAAGATCGAACTCTACAAGATCAAGACCCGCTCGGACGATACCGCGATCGGGGAATTATCCGGCGGCAACGTGCAACGTACCGTGTTGGCGCGGGAGCTTTCCGGCGAAGTCGATATCCTGGTCGCCGCCAACCCATGCTTCGGCCTCGACTTCGCAGCGGTGGCGCAAATCCACGCCGAGATCATGGCCGCGCGCAACCGCGGCGCTGCGGTGCTGCTGGTCAGCGAAGACCTCGACGAACTTTTGGAACTCGCCGACCGTCTGGTTGTGATCTTCCACGGCGAAATCGTCTACGAAGCGCGCGCCAGTGAAGCCGATCTGACCGAGATCGGTCGCCACATGGCGGGGCATTAGCGCCCCTAACGCGAAGTTGGGTACCGCCAGGCCATTGGTCAAACGGGATAATATCGCATCGCCGAGCCGTCTTTCTCCTTCCGTATAAGTCCGCGCTTGATCAGCGTGCCGCGGAGACCATCGGACTCTTCCCTATTCAAGAGCCGATTAATTTCAGAAGGCCGGATTCCAGGCTTTGCCCTGATCAGCGCAAGCGTCTTTTCCAGGTCGCTGGCTTGGCTCTGCTTTACCGATTTGGCCGAACGGGCGCTGTGTCTGAGCGCCCTCTGCCCGCGTAAGGACTCGGCCTTTGTTTTCGATGCCTGTCGTTTCCGCTCCATCGCGGTTGTCCTCCTTCCAGGCGACACGCTCACAAAAGGACTATCACTTTTCGACACCCGGCGCTTCGGGCTTGAGATAAACGATCAGACAACAAATACACATTCCGAGCCCAAACAGCGGATATTTCAACGCAACGGTTGTCGCCGCGCCGAACACGCATAGCGTCGCTATGGACCGGAAACGCATGATCCTGCGTTCTTTTTGAGAGACTTCGCTGATCCGTGCTCGATCAATAAGCTCCCAAATCAACGCGATATAAGTTGCGTTCACGAAGAAGAAGACCGCCGCGTAAAAGGCGACAGGCTGCGGTGCAAGCTCGCTCACTGCCATCCAGGCCGTGGAAAGCGGAAGCAGCGACACCGAAAACAAATGAGCAAAATTGAACCACATGAGACGCGGCGTAGCCTCGGCGGCATACCGCATCAGGTGATGATGATTGGCCCACACGATTGCGATGAACAGATAGCTCACTGCATAGCTGAGCCATGTCGGCCAGAGTGACAGCAGCGCTTTGAAGGTGGGAAGCGCGGGGGGCCGCAGTTCTAAAACAAGGACGGTAATGAGGACGGCGAAGACCGCGTCGGAAAACATGCTCAACCGCTCGGGTGTCGATCTCGCGTGAGGCACGGCGCCTTCCTTTCCAACGATTGGCGCTAACGTCAGAGGTACGCACCCCGACCAGGTAGCCGTTCGGTACCCCGAGATAGTCACTTCAAGAAGTCGCGGATGCTCTCGGCGATCTCGCGGGCATGCGTTTCTAGCGCGAAGTGGCCGGTATCCAAAAAGCGAACGACCGCCTGAGGAATATCACGCTTGAACGCCTCGGCACCCGGCGGGAGAAAGAACGGATCATTCTTGCCCCACACCGCTAAAAGCGGCGGCTTGTACGTTCGAAAGTATTCCTGGAATGTGGGATAGAGAGCGACATTGCTCTTGTAGTCGCCGAAGAGGTCGAGCTGAATTTCATCAGCACCCGGGCGGGCCAAATAAAAATCGTCAAGGTTCTGACCGTCAGGCGACACTATTGTCGGGTCGGGCACGCCATGCGTGTACTGCCAGCGAGTTGTTTGCGGTGTGAGGAAGGTGCGTAACGCGTCTCGGTTTGCCTGCGACGGGTCTTCCCAGTAGGCCCGAATCGGAGTCCAGCCGTCGCTAAGACCCTCCTC
The DNA here is from genome assembly GCA_963844545.1 of uncultured Alphaproteobacteria bacterium. Lineage (GTDB taxonomy): Bacteria > Pseudomonadota > Alphaproteobacteria > Rhizobiales > Xanthobacteraceae > BOG-931. The sequence continues at coordinate 344,589 of CAWJOX010000015.1, forward strand.
ATAGGCGTTGCCATTCTGCGAAATGATGGCGGTTATCCGGCCGGGATGACGGGCGGCAAGCCGAAAGCCCGTCGGCGCACCGTAGTCAAAGACGTATACGGCAAGCCGGTCGAAGCCGATGATCTCGGTGAAGCGGCCGATCACGCCGGCGATATTGTCGAATGTGTATCTGAATTTTTCTCGCGGCGGCATGTCGGTTTGACCGAAACCGGGAAGATCGGGGGCGACCATATGAAATCTGTCGGCGAGGAGCGGGATCAGATCACGGAACATATGACCCGCGCTCGGGAATCCGTGTAATAACAGCAGCTTCGGCGCATCTGCCGGTCCCGCTTCGCGATAGAAGATTTTGAGGCCGTCGACGTCGGCCGTGCGATAATGGACGGGCGACATGAATCTCTCCTCCGTTTGTTACCTCAGTTGCCTGTCACGGAGCGGATCGCATCGCGGATAATGTCCACGACGACCGCGGGAGCGGTGACGCTGGGCGTGTGATCGACAACATGCGCCGTTATCCTCGCGTTCATGCGCTCCGCCATGTAACGCTGCGTCCCGGGGACGATCATGCGGTCGTCTTCGGCAACAAGAAACCAGCTCGGAATGTCCTTCCAAAGCGGGCGCCCGACCGGAACAGTAATGCAATCGATCGATATCGGCCGCTGCACGGCTGCAAGCACCGCGTGCTGATCCGCGGATGCATGCTGCGCAAACGCCGCGGCGAAGGCTTCATCGCGTAGCCAAATCAAGCCGTTGCTGTCCGGTGCCAACTTCGGCGCTTGGGGATGAGGTTCGAGGCGATAGAACACGTCTGCGACTTTCTCGCCTTCTTCGGGAGCAAGAGCGGTTACGTAGACCAAAGCCTTTACGCGTTCGGGGCGCGCGAGAGCTATCACCGCGCCTGCATAAGCATGTCCCGCCAACACAATCGGACCTTTGGTCCGATCCAAACTGCGATTGAGCGCAGCCACGTCGTCGGCAAGAGACGTGAGCGGAAGTGGCGCCGCCGACACTTTCACGTTTTCTTCTTTGAGTGTCGCAATAACCTTGGCCCAACTTGACCCATCCGCCCATGCGCCGTGGACAAGCACCACGCTTACATCGTCCACCGCCATTCTGTTACTCCCGAGACGCTCGCCGACATAACCTCTTAAAAGGCAATTGACAGGTTATCGACGCTGACGGTAACTTGTCAAGGTTGGTCTGGCAGGTTATGCGGAGCATCGATGGGGCGATAGTCGTGCAACACAGACCGCCTGCAATTTTTATCGCCGACTCGCTCGGCCTCGATTTCCTGAACTCGATCGCGACGCCGTTCGATACTCCGGTCGACTGGCTCGACAGCGGTGACGGGCTTGTGAGGTGGCTGGCCCAAGCCAAGCTTGTGCCGGTCGATGCATTGGACGAGTTGAGAGCGCGCGCGCTGCCGGGCGAGCTGGACAAGATTGCGGCCCAGGCCCGCGCTTTGCGCGAGTGGTTCAGGCGGTTTGTTCGCAAGCACATGGGCCGGCCGCTTCCACCTGAGGCGCTCAAGGAACTTGCGCCTTTGAACAAACTTCTCGGGCGTGATGAGACATTCATCCAAATATCGCGGCATCGCGAACGCGACGGAGACCGCTTCGAACTGCGGGTAGTTCGCCGTTGGCGATCTCCCGACTCTTTATTGCTGCCGATAGGCGAAGCGTTGGCGAAGTTTGTGTGTGAGGAGAATTTCGCCAGGGTGAAAGCTTGTGAAGGACATAGCTGCACGCTGGTTTTCGCCGACCATACCCGGAGCCGGGCGAGAAGGTGGTGCAGCATGGCGATCTGTGGCAATCGCGCTAAACAGGCCGCGCACCGCAACCGGCTCAAGAACAAGCGCTGAGAAAGATGACGAATTCGGGTTGGGAGCAACAAGGAAAAGGAGTCCGACATGGCCGCTCTTCCGTTGATTGTCTTCGACGTGAACGAAACGCTGCTCGACCTTGGAACAATGGAACCCACGTTTCAGCGCATCTTTGGCGACAACAGCGCCATGCGCCTTTGGTTCGCCAACCTGATCCTGTATTCTGCGGCGCTGACCGTGGCCGGCTGCTACGTCCCTTTCACCGATATCGGAGCGGCGGTCATGAAAATGCTGGCCGAAACGCGCGACATCAAGATCAACGATAGTGACAAGAGGGAGCTGACGGACAGGTTCTCGACCATGCCGCCCCATCCCGAGGTTCCGGCCGCACTGCGCAAACTTCGCAATGCGGGCTTTCGATTATTCAGCCTCACCGACAATCTGCTTGAAGTGCAAACCCGACAGCTCGAGCACGGCGGCATCATCGATCTGTTCGAACGGCGCTTCAGCGCGGACGGCGCGAAGCATCACAAGCCGTCGCGGCAGGCCTACGCCTATGTCGAGGAGGGGCTCGGGGTTACACCGTCCCAACTCTGTATGGTCGCCTGCCACACCTGGGACACTCTCGGCGCCGTCGCGGCCGGTTGGCAAGCCGCGCTGATCAAACGTGTTGGCAACGATGTGCTGGAAGTAGGCCCGCAGCCGCACATTGTCGGCGGCGATCTCGACGATGTCGCCGATCAATTCATCGCCAGGCACAAAGGACGGGCCTAGGGCGGCTCAGCGGCGCTCCGGGTCAGACGTGTCGCAACGTCTTGCGAACGTCAGAATCGGTTCACTAGCTGTTACGGCAGCCGCCGGTAGATCGCGTAAACCGGCTCCCACATCATCGACGTCACTGCCGCGCCAAGCTCTTGGTCCGGCACTGACTGCGCCAGGCCCTCGCGCTCGGCCTGTTTTGCGACAGCGATCGCCACGGCAAGCGAGACTTTGCGGATCTCGGCGAGTGGCGGCAAAAGATTGGCGTGGGGGTCGCGTTTTGCCGGAGACAGTTCGGCAATGGTGCGGGCAGCGGAGAGGAACATGCCGTCGGAAATCCGGCGCGCCTGTACGGCAATCGCGCCAAGTCCCACGCCGGGATAGACGTAGGCGTTGTTGGTCTGGTCGATCCGGAACGGGCGGCCCTCCCGCGTGATCGGCGGGAAGGGGCTGCCGGTGCCGATAACGGCGCGGCCTTCGGTCCAGGCGAGCAGATCCTCCGGCGTCGCCTCGCTGCGCTCCGTTGGATTGGAGAGCGGAAAAATAACCGGCCGTTGCACATGCGCGGCCATCGTGCGCACCACGGCCTCGGAAAAGGCATGGGCCTGGCCTGAAGTGCCGATGAGTATGGTTGGGTGCGCGTTGGCGGCGACTTCGGCGAGGCCGATCCGGTCGGTGGATTTAAGCTGCCATTTGGCGATGCGGTCGCGGCTTTGAGCGAACCGGGCTTGAAACGGCTGTAAGCCATTCATGCCCTCGAGCAACAGGCCGTCCCGGTCAATCAGATAAAAGCGGCTGTGGGCATCGTCTTTCGGAACGCCCGCCTCGACCATGGCACGGAGCAGAAGAGCGCAAATACCTGTGCCCGCCGAGCCGGCGCCAAGGACCGCAACGCGCTGATCGGCGAGCGGCAAGCCGGTCACATTGATCGCACTCAAGATGGTGCCGACAGCGATCGCAGCGGTGCCCTGAATGTCGTCGTTGTAGCTGCACAGCTTGTCGCGGTATTGCGCCAGCAGACGGTTGGCGTTGCCGAAGGCGAAATCTTCCCAATGTAGGAGCACGTGCGGCCATCGCGCGCGTACAGCGTCCACAAACGCTGCGACGAACTCGTCGTAAGCTGCGCCGCGCACGCGCTCGTGGCGCCAGCCGATGTAAAGCGGATCGGCGAGCAGTGTCTGGTTATCCGTGCCGACATCAAGCAGAACCGGCAAAGTCGTCGAGGGATGCAGACCGGCGCAAGCGGTGTAGAGCGCGAGCTTGCCGATCGGAATGCCCATACCGCCGGCCCCCTGGTCGCCGAGGCCGAGGATGCGCTCGCCATCGCTCACGACGATGGCTTCGACCTTATCGAAGCGCGGATTGGCGAGGATGCGGCCGATCCGTTCTTTGAGCGGGAAGCTCAAGAACAGGCCGCGCGGTTTGCGAAAGATCCGGCTGAACTGCTGACAGCCGAGGCCCACGGTCGGGGTATAGACCGTCGGCATCAGCTCTTCGATGTGCCGGGTGAGGAGCGCGTAAAACAACGTCTCGTTGGTGTCCTGCGTGCCGCGGAGAAAGATGTACTTTTGCAGATCCGTGCCGGGCCCGCGAAACGCGTCGAGCCGGCGTTCGACCTGCAGGTCGAGCGTCGTCACGTACGGCGGCAGGAGGCCATGGAGGTCGAATACGTCGCGCTCAGCGTCGGTGAACGCCGTGCCTTTGTTCAGGAGCGGATCGTTCAACAGCTCGTAGCCGCCCAGCGCGGTTTCGATGATTCTCGGTGATTGTGCGCTCATCGGGTGATGCTTAGTGGGTCAATTTAATGAACGCAGGGGATTCGGGCGGTGCCGCGTGGTCCATCCTAGTTCTTTTCGCCTTGCGGACGGCGCGGCACCATAGCGTTGGCTATCACCTCTTGCACCGCCTCGCCGTTCTGATTGAGGGTGCGCGTCCGCAACTTCATCAATCCGTGGTCGGGCCGCGACTTGGAGGGCCGCATCTCCAGGACCTCGCTTTCGATGCGCAATTCGTCGCCGGGAAGGACCGGAATCGGCCAGCGCAGGTTTTCGAAGCCGAGGCCGATGGTGCCGCCGGCCGGCCGAAATTCATCCCGCGCCACAAGGCTCATAGTCATCGCCGCGGTGTGCCAGCCGCTCGCTACCAGTCGACCGAAAATCGACCGGCGTGCCGCTTCTTCGTCGAGATGAAACTGCTGCGGATCGAACTTCTTGGCAAAGGCGATGATCTCGTCTTTCTCGACCCGCACGCGGCCGCTTGGCTTGAAGACCTGTCCGACAGCGAAATCCTCGAAGTATCGTCCACTCATTCCGCGTTCCGCTCCTGGGGGAAATGGCCATGCCCGCGTTATCTACAGCGCCGGCAGCCGATTGGCGACCAGCGAAAACGTCGCCACAGCCGTTGTTTCCGGGCTCTTTTCTTTCGTACGCCGTCGCGGTTATCATCGCCAAATTCGTGGGGCCGAGGCTATGACGATCAGACTTGCGGTTTTGGTATGTGCGGTATTTCCTCTTGCCTGCCTTGGATCGCCGGCCGAGGCGGGGCAACATTGGCGCTGGACTCACGGCTATTGGCGCGTAACTTACGAGATCATCTACCAGCTGCAGAACGAGATCGCACTTTTAGAGGCCGATCCGGCCGTCGACGACGGCTACAAAGCGCCGATTATCAGCAGAACTCGCGCCGATGTTCTAAAGGTGCACGCGACGCTGCCGCCGGCGCGCTGGCGTTGGACGGTTCCCTGCTGCTACAGCCGCAGGCCAATCTACATTCGATGATTTGGATGCCGTAACTCTGCGGTGGCCGCCGACGGATGCCGCCAATGACGAGCGCCAAGGCCCTACGGGGATGCAGTCGCGCTCTCAGAAGATGGTTGCTACTACTCGGCGGGAGCCACTGAAGGGCCCGGCAGCGGGCGTGGCAATTCCGGTCGCAGGCGCGACCACCACTCGCTGACGCGATCGAGATAGAGGTAAACCACCGGCGTCGTGTAAAGCGTCAGGATTTGACTGATGACAAGCCCGCCCACGATCGCGATACCGAGCGGGCGACGGATTTCCCCACCGTTGCCGAAGGACAGCGCCAGCGGGATCGCGCCGAGGATTGCCGCCGAGGTCGTCATCAGAATCGGACGAAGGCGCAGCAGACAGGCTTCGAAAATGGCATCGTAAGAGCTCAGGTTGTGCGCACGCTTCGCTTCGATGGCGAAGTCGATCATCATGATCGCGTTCTTCTTGACGATGCCGATCAGGAGAATGACGGCGATCAGGCCGATGATGTCGAACTCCGTTCGGAACGCCATTAATGTTGCGAGCGCGCCAACGCCAGCCGATGGCAGCGTCGAAAGGATCGTGACCGGATGGATGTAGCTCTCGTAGAGCACGCCGAGGAGGATGTAGACCGCGGCAATGGCGGTGAGAATGAGAATGGGTTCTTTCGACAGCGACTGCTGAAACAGCTGTGCGGTGCCGGCGAGCGTGCCCCTGATTGTGGTCGGCATATGAATGCGGGCGATAGCGGCATTGATCTCTTCGGAGGCTTCGCCCAGCGACTTGCCCGGCTGCAAATTGAAGGAGATCGTCGACGCCACGAACAATCCCTGGTGATTGACTGACAGCGGTGTATGGCTGGGCCGGTAATGGGTGACGGCGGCCAGCGGGATCATGTTTTCCACCGTGGTGGAGACCGCTGCACCGACGGAGGTAGAACCGTGACCGGTATTGGCGAGCGCGTTGGTAGAGGCGTTGCGTACTGCGGCGGCGTTGGCGGATGTCGCAGCCGTTGCGCCTGATGTTCCGGCCGATGCCGATGAAGTCGTGCCAGACGCCGCAATACTGGGCACCGCCAGAGAAGTGGCAATGGTCCCTTTGGTGGTTGCCGGAGTAATCGTGCCGCCTGGTGCATTGGTTGTCGCACTCCCCGGGGGCGTAGCTCCGGAGCCGGACACATAAACGTCGCGCAACGAATCCGGATATTGCGTGTAGCGCGGGTCGATTTCCATCACCACGTGATATTGATTGATGGCGCTGTAGATGACGGACACTTGGCGCTGGCCGAAGGCGTCGTAGAGCGTATTATCGATTTGCAGCGGCGTGATGCCGAGGCGCGCAGCGGTGTCGCGGTCAATGTCGAGATAGGTCTCCAAGCCTCGCTGTTGCTGATCGGAACTAACATCCGTCAAAATGCGATTGTGCTCGAGCGCATCGACGAGTTTTGGCGTCCATTCATAGAGTTCCTGAACATCTTCAGATTGCAGCGTGTACTGATATTGAGCGTTGCTTTGCCGTCCGCCGGCCCGCAGATCCTGAATGGCGGCGAGATAGAGGCGTCCGCCGGAGACCTGCGCCAGTTTGGGCCGCAAGCGCGCAATCACCTGATCTACCGTCAGTTTTCGCTCCGACAGCGGCTTTAGCGAAACGTAGACGTTGCCCCTGTTGATTTGCGCGTATCCACCCCCGCTGCCAACCCCGGTATAGCCGACGACGTTCTGCACCGCCGGATCCTGCTGGACGATACTCATCATCTGACGCAGCTTACGGCTCATGGCTTGGAATGAGATGCTTTGATCGGCCTCCAAGGAACCGACCATCCGGCCGGTGTCCTGCTGCGGAAAAAAACCCTTGGGCACGAAGATGTAGAGCTCCACATTCAGACAAATAGTGGCGATAAAAATCAGCAACACCAGCGCGCTGTGGCGCAGCGCCCAGGTCAGTGACCAAGCATAAAAATTGCGCACATGCGTGAAGATGCCTGCGCGCCGTTCACGTTCGCGCTCGCTCGCCGGCCGGGCACGCAGCAACAGCCCGCACATCATCGGCGTCGTGGTGAGCGAAATGGCCAACGATATAAGAATTGCAACCGATAGCGTCACGGTGAACTCCCGGAACAGGCGCCCCAGGATGCCGCCCATCAGCAGGATCGGAATGAACACCGCAATCAGAGAGAAGCTGATCGACATCACCGTAAACCCGACCTCGCGGGCGCCACGAAAGGCGGCGTCCATGGGCGGCATTCCCTCTTCGATATGCCGGGAAATGTTTTCCAGGACGACGATGGCGTCGTCGACGACAAAGCCGGTGGAGATCGTGAGCGCCATCAGCGACAACAGATCGAGGCTGTAGCCGAACAGGTACATGACGCCGAACGTACCGACGATCGAGACCGGCACCGCAACGCTCGGTATCAGCGTCGCGCGGATGTTGCGCAGGAACAGAAAGACGACGACCGTTACCAGGAGGATGGCCAGCACCAGGGTCAGTTCGGTGTCGTGCAGCGAAGCCCGGATGGTGACGCTGCGGTCGATGGCGACGTTTACGTTCATTTCGGCCGGCATCGCCGCTTCCAGATGCGGCAACTCGGCGGTCACATTGTCGACGGTCTCGATGATATTGGCATTCGGCTGGCGGAACAGGATGAGCAGCACCGAGGGTTGTCCATTGGACAAGCCGAGATTGCGCAGGTCCTGAACCGCATCATACACGTCGGCAACGTCCGACAGTCGAACCGCAGCGCCATTGCGATAGGCGATGACCAGCGGTGCGTAGTCCGCCGCCACATTGGCTTGATCGTTAGTGTAGATCTGAAGACGCCGATTGCCGTCGTCGATGGTGCCCTTCGGACTGTTGGCGTTAGCGGATGCGAGTGCCGCGCGCACGTCTTCGAGGCCGATGCCGTATTTGTAGAGCGCCTGCGAGTTGAGCTCGACCCGAACGGCCGGGAGCGTTGAGCCGCCGATGATCACATTGCCGATGCCGCTCAGCTGCGACAGACGTTGCGCCAGAATATTGCTCGCGACATCGTACATCTGGCCTTGCGTCATGGTCTTGGAAGTGAGCGCAAGGATGAGGATTGGGGCGTCGGCCGGATTGACTTTGCGGTAGGTCGGATTGCTCGGCAGGTTCGACGGCAAATCGGCGCGCGCGGCGTTGATCGCTGCCTGGACGTCACGCGCGGCGCCGTCGATGTCTCGGGTGATGTCGAACTGTAGCGTAATACGGGCTTGTCCGATCCCGCTTTGCGACGTCATTTCGCTGACGTCCGCAATCTGCCCGAGATGGCGCTCAAGAGGTTCGGCGACGCTGGTTGCTACCGTATTGGGGCTGGCGCCCGGCAGCGTCGCGGTAACGGAAATGGTCGGGAAATCGACTTGCGGCAGCGGCGAGACCGGCAGCTTGGAAAATCCCAGGAAGCCGCCAATGGCAATGCCAAGCGTCAGCAGGGTGGTTGCCACCGGACGCGCAATGAACGGCGCGGAAATGTTCATTCGGCCGGCTCGTCGCGCGGCGCCAGCGGGTTGGCCGGCCGCCGTCCGGTAAGACGCACTGCCAGGCGATCGAAGTAGAGGTAGATCACCGGCGTGGTGAACAGGGTGAGGAGCTGGCTGAAGATCAAGCCGCCGATGATGGATATCCCGAGCGGCTGGCGAAGTTCGGAGCCGGTCCCGGTTCCAACCATCAGGGGCAACGCGCCGAGAATCGCGGCCATCGTCGTCATCATGATCGGCCGGAATCGCAGCAGACAGGCCTGATAGATCGCCTCGCGCGGCGGTAGGCCCTCGACGCGCTCGGCCTCCAGCGCGAAGTCGATCATCATGATGGCGTTTTTCTTGACGATGCCGATCAACAGAATGATGCCGATGATGGCGATGACATCGAGATCGTAGTGCAGCAACATCAGTGACAGCAGTGCGCCGACACCGGCCGATGGCAAGGTGGAGAGGATGGTGATCGGGTGGACGAAGCTCTCGTAGAGAACTCCGAGCACGATGTACATCGCTACGATGGCGGCGATGATGAGAAAGATCTCGTTGAGCAACGACGATTGAAAAGCTGCTGCGGTTCCCTGGAACGCGGTGGTGAAACTGATCGGAAGACCGAGATCATGCTCGGTCTGCTCAATGGCGTCGACCGCAGCGCCCAGCGACACGCCGGGTGCGGTGTTAAACGAAATCGTAGTCGCAGGCAGCTGGCCGAAATGCGTGATCAGCAACGGTCCGGTGCGCTGTTGGAGATGCACAATGGCGGAAAGCGGCACCTGTCCATTTGTTGTCGAGGACGACGACGGCAGATAGATCATCGACAGCCCGTCGAGTGACCGCTGCAGCGAAGGATCGACCTCGAAGATCACACGATACTGGTTCGACTGGGTGTAAATGGTCGAAATAATGCGCTGACCGAAGGCGTCGTAGAGCGCATTGTCGACTGTCGCCGGAGTGATCCCGAAGCGAGCGGCGGTGGCGCGGTCGATGACGATATCGAGCGCCAGCCCCTGCTGGGCCATGTCGCTGGCAACGTCCGTGAGCTGCGGCAATTGGGCGAGGCGGTCAACCAGCCGCGGAACCCAGGTATTGAATTCTTTAGAGTTGGCGTCCTCAAGCACGAAGTGATACGGCGCGCGGCTGATGGTGGCGTCTATGGTGAGGTCCTGCACCGGCTGCATGTAAAGTGAAATGCCGACAATGCCGGAGATCTCCTTCTGAATGCGCCTCATTATCTGGGTCGCGGTGAGCTTGCGCTCATCGTGCGGCTTTAGATTGATCAGAAGCCGGCCGGTGTTCTGCGTCTGATTGGTGCCGTCGACGCCGATAAAAGAGCTTAAGCCTTCGACGTCGGGATCTTTGAGAACCTCTTCGGCGACCTGATTCTGCAGGTCTGCCATGGCCTTATACGAAATGCTCTGCGACGCTTCGGTGATGCCCTGGATCATCCCGGTATCCTGTACCGGGAAGAATCCCTTCGGGATCATGATGTACAGGAGCACAGTGACGCCAAGCGTCAGCACGGCGACCGCCAGTGTCAGCGGCTGCCGGTCCAGCACCCAATTCAGTGCACGGCCGTAAGACGCGATGATCGCTTCAAACACGCGTTCGGCGTGGATATCGAAGCTCGAGCGCTCGGCTTCGCTGTGATGCCGGATCAGCTTGGCGCACATCATCGGTACGAGCGTCAGCGACACCACGGCAGAAATGACGATCGTGACCGCGAGCGTGATGGCGAACTCGTGGAACAGACGGCCAACGACGTCGCCCATAAAAAGCAGCGGTATCAGCACCGCGATCAGCGAGATGGTCAAGGAAATGATGGTGAAGCCGATCTGCGCCGAGCCCCGCAGCGCCGCCTCGACCGGGCGCATACCGCCTTCGACGTACCGCGCGATGTTCTCGATCATCACGATGGCGTCGTCTACGACGAAACCAGTGGCGATGGTCAAAGCCATCAGCGACAGATTGTCGAGGCTGAAATTCAGCAGGTACATTACGCCGAGCGTGCCGACGAGCGACAGCGGCACCGAAAGGCTCGGAATGATAGTGCCGGGCAGTGTGCGCAGAAAAACGAAGATCACCACCACGACGAGGATGACGGCGAGAGCGAGATCGAACTCGACGTCGGAGACCGATGCACGAATCGTTACGGTCCGATCGCTCAGCACACCGACATCGACTGCCGCCGGCAGCGTGGACACGATTTGCGGCATAAGAGTCTTGATGCGGTCGACCACCTGGATGATGTTGGCGCCAGGCTGCCGCTGAACATTGAGCAGGATCGCCGGGGTCGTATTGGCCCAGGCGCCGAGCTTGGTGTTCTCTGCGCCGCTGACGACGGTCGCAACATCGGAAAGTCTGACCGGGCCGCCGTTGCGGTAGGCGATGACCGTGTTGGCGTATTGCGCTGCCGTCTCCAACTGGTCGTTGGCGTTGATTGTTGTGGCTTGAGCTGGGCCGTCGAAATTTCCTTTCGGTATATTGACGTTAAAATTACCAATGGTGGTGCGGACATCGTCGATATTGAGGCCATAGGCGGCGAGCGATTGCGGATTGAACTGCACGCGCACCGCGGGCCGATGGCCGCCGCTGATACTGACAAGTCCGACGCCGGTCAGCTGCGAGATTTTCTGTGCCAGCCGGGTCTCGCTTAGATCCTCGAGCTCGGTGAGCGACAGCGTTTTCGAGGTGACCGCAAGCGTCAAGATCGGGGCGTCGGCAGGATTGATCTTGGCGTAAACCGGCGGGATTGGCAGATCGCTCGGCAGGAGATTGTTCGCGGCGTTGATCGCGGCCTGGACTTCCTGCTCGGCCACGTCGAGGCTCAGATCGAGGCTGAACTGAAGGGTGATCACCGAAGCGCCGGCGGAGCTCGCCGACGTCATCTGATTCAAACCCGGCATCTGCCCGAGCTGGCGTTCCAGCGGCGCGGTAATCGAGGACGTCATCACTTCCGGACTGGCGCCCGGATAGAAAGTCTGCACCTGAATCGTCGGATAATCGACTTCAGGCAAGGTCGACAGCGGCAGGAAGGTGTAGGCGACGATGCCGGACAGCATGATCGCCACCATCAGGAGTGTGGTCGCGACCGGACGCAAAATGAAGGGTTCAGAGACGTTCATCGCATCATTTCAACGTCGCGCCGCGCCGTATGGCGTTAGAGCATGCTCTATGGGCTGTTGTTATTGCGCCGATTTTGCGAATTCTTTGATCCTTGGGGCTGAGCGCCTGACGCATGAGTGCCTTGTCCGGAAGGCCGATTGTTGGCGGCGGGAGCGCCGGGCACCGTGACACGTGCGCCGTCGCGCAAGCGGTCCATGCCGTCGACGACGACTTGCTCGCCGGAGGAGAGTCCTGAAGTGACCGCCGCCATTGGACCGTCGGTCGGACCGATTTTGATCGGGCGCACTGAAACGGTGCTGTCGGGATTGATCACGTACACGTAAGTGCCGGGAGCGCCGCGTTGAACAGCCGCCGTCGGAACCACCACGACGTCGTGTAGCGTCTTGACCAGGAGTTGGGCATTGACGAATTGATTGGGAAACAGGGCGTAATTGGGATTGTCGAACTGCGCGCGGACTTTGACGGTTCCGGTGGTGGTGTCGATCTGACTGTCGAGCGCTATCACACGCCCGGTTGAGAGCAATTTCACGTTGGCGCGGTCGTACGCCGCCACCTCGAAAATGGCGCCGGCGTTGAGTTGCGGCACGATGTCCGGAAGATCGTCTTCGGGGATCGGGAAGATCACCGTTATCGGCTGCATTTGGGTGACGACCGCGAGCCCGGTGCTGTTGGTGGTCTGCACGTAATTTCCCGGATCAACCAGCCGAAGTCCGACACGGCCGGTCACTGGAGAGACAATGTGGCAGTAGATGACGTTCAGCTTCTGCTGATCGATCTGCGCCTGATCGAGCTTCACCGTGCCCTCGTACTGCTGCACGATGTAGATCTGATCCTCATATTGCTGGCGCGCGATCGAATTCTGCTCGGCCAATTTTTGATAGCGCACCAGATCGACCTTCGCCTGCGCGAGTAAGCCCTGGTCGTGCGCAAGCTGACCCTCATACTGGGCTTGCAGCAGCTGGTAGGGCCGGGGGTCAACCTGCGCCAGAAAGTCACCCTTCTTAACAAGTTGGCCTTCTTTGAATCCGACCTCCATCAGTTGGCCGTTGATCTGCGTTTGCACCGTGACGGTTGCTATCGGGGTGACCGTGCCGAGCGCATTGACGACGACGCGAATATCGCCTTGTCCGATGGTTGCGGCACCGACCGACTGAGCTGCTGAGAATTGACTGTGTCTGCCGGTCGACGGATGGCCTGCATAAATCCACCGGAGCAGCAGGTAGGCGCCAAGAACAACCGCAACCAGAATAATGAGACCAACGACGATGCGAATTGGTCTGCTACGCCGGCTTTTAACGATCGGCGCCGGCGTTGCCGGGCGAAGGTCCGGCATCGCCTCGTCACCAGTTCTGCGCGTTCGCTCGTCCATATTGGCGCTATGTTGTTCTCGATGCCGTGAGTATATAACGGCTGGCAGATGGCCCCGCCTAATGAAAATTCGCTAATGCGCGTCTGACTAGCTAATAAGCAGACGATGCTAAGTGCTCGATTAAGCGAGCCTTTTGGTCGGCGCCGGGCTCGAACACAGCGTGCGCGAGAATATAAGACGAATCAATGTGTTGCCGGCTGGCCGAGGGGCAATTCAAGCCTCGGCCCGGCCTCGTTAGGGGGAAGTTGTGGCAGCAATGAGAAGTCCTTCTCGAGGTCCTTTCTTGTCGGCAGCAGGGCAGTGTCCCAGCCGCCGCCCAGGTCCTCGATCAAAGTGACGCTCGCCAGGAACAGATCTTGTCGTATGGTCAATTCGGTTTCCTCGTAGGCCAACAACGTAATCTCCGCCGTCACGACCGTGGTAAGCGCTACCGTCCCTGCCTGAAACTGATTCAAGTAGACCTCCACCGCTTGGCGTGCGTCCTTGACCGCTTTCTGCTGCACGGCGAGCTGTTGTGTCAGCAGACGTATGGCGACCAGTTGATCCTCGACCCCCTGAAAAGCGGTGAGCACGGTTTGACGATAATTGGCTACGCTTTGCCAATAGACGGCGCGCGCGGCGTCAACCTGCGCGGCCGTAAGCCCGCCGTTGAACAGTATTTGCGTCCCGGTTGCGCCGAGCGACCAAACTTCGTTGGCGACGTTGAATGGCAGCGGATGGGTGCCAATCCATCCCAAAGCACCGGATAGGCTGATGTCGGGAAAGAAGGCTGCCACCGCGACGCCGATCAGCGCGTTTTGTTCCTGCACGGTTCGTTCTGCCGCGGCGATGTCGGGCCGCCGCTCGAGCAGCGTCGATGGAACTGCGACCGGAATTTTTGGAATAGTGCCGGTGAGCAGGTGCCGGCCGATCGTGAGTTCGCCTGGCGGCCGGCCGATCAGCATCGCGATTGCATGCTCGAATTGCGCCCGCTGCACGCCGACGTTGATCGCCTGCGCTTCGGTGTTCAGCACCAGGGCCTCGGCGAGGGCCACGTCCGCGATCGTACAGCAACCGTTACCGGAGGCGTAACCGGCGTTGTATTGATTCCGGGTGATTGTGAGGGTTTTGTTGTATTCTGTGACGGTGCGATCAAGGAGATCGCGCAATGAATCCGCGGCGCGCAGATTGAAATAGGCGGTGGCCAGCATCGCCTGCTGCGAAAGCTTGGCGAAGTCGAGATCGGCTGCGGTAGCTTGTGCGGCGGCCGCGTTGCTCTCGACTTGCCGGCGCACCTTGCCCCAAATGTCGAGATCCCAGCTGGCGGTGAGCTGCGGATTATAAGTTGTTAGATATATGGGGCTGCTGCCGACTTTGCCGCCCGCCTGGGTGTTTGTGGCTGCCGGCCCCGTCATCGAGCGGGTGAACGTGTAGCTTCCAGTCAAGGTCGGCAGCAGGGCCGCTTGTGCTTGCCGAATGACCGCACGCGCCTGCTCGTATGCCGCAGCCGCAGCCGCGACGGTCTGGTTGGAGATTTCAACCTGCTTGATCAGGAAGGCGAGCTTGGGGTCGCGATAGAAGGACCACCAGTCGCTGCGCCCGGGCCCATCGCCCGGTGCGGCGACTTTCCAGCCTTTAAGCTCCTTGTATGTCGTAGGCGTAGGCGCCGCCGGGGGCACATAGTCGGGGCCGACGGCACAGGCCGTAAGTCCGCAGGTCAACAGCAAAAGGCCAAAGCGGGCTTGCGCGCGCGAAACCGCTCCGCATCGCTCCCTACCGCTTCGAGTACAACCAGCATCGGCTGACGCAACCACCGCCGCAAACCCGTCGTTGCCACCACGAGAAAGGAACTACGGACGCCAAGTCTCTCGGTAGCGCCTGCCAACGCCACCGTGATAACTTGAGTGTTTTCGTTGCGACCCCCGGCCCGAGCGATCGCGTTAAGCATAACCATGCCCGACGACCTGGTGAATTACAACATCGGGGCGGTATAGCGAGGCGCCGGTCACGGTTTCGTCGGAGGTTGTGTTGTTCGGGCGACAGCGGCAACAATGCCATGGCGGAACTGGAGCGAGGGCTCGCAGTTGGCTCATCGTCATACACGTGGCGAGCATTGCTGCTTTCGTGTCACGCTCCCGCGATCCCGGCGACTTGTAAAATGCAAACGTCGAGGATGGTCGTGCTGGCTCGCGCCGAGGACGATTTGCCATCATTCGCACCCTCGCGTCCCAGGAGGTAAACAATGCCCTATACATTCACACTGACCGCCACGATCCCAGCTTCACCCGAGGAGATCTATGAGACATGGCTTGACAGTCTCGGACACTCCGAGATGACCGGCGGCGAGGCGAACATGTCGGGTGAGGTCGGTGCGGAGGTATCGGCGTGGGACGGTTATATCAGCGGCCGAAATCTTGAACTGATCCCCGCCGAGCGCATCGTCCAGTCGTGGCGCACAACCGAGTTCGCCGACGAGCACGAAGACTCGGTGATCTCGATTGTGCTTACGGCGGTAGGGGACAGCACTCTGTTGACGCTTGAGCACAGTAATGTGCCGGATGACCAGCGCAGTTATGAGGAAGGCGGTTGGCAGTCGAATTATTTCGAGCCGATGGTGGCGTACTTTGCCGGACTTCAGGGAGCTGCACCTGCCGAGCCGCGTGAAAAGCCTGCGCAACAAAGCACGCCCAAAACGCCGCCCAAACGCGAGGTAAAGCGGTTGGCAAACGCCGGCCGCAAGGCAAAGCCGGCTGCGAAAGTAAAATCGAAACGCCCGGCGCGGCGTGTCAAAGCGGCGAAAAAGAAACTCAAGAGCAAAGCCACAACTCGCCGCGCCGCCGCGAAGTCCCGCAAAAAGCCGACGCCGGCGGCGCGCAGATCCGCTCGGCGCAAACGGAGATAACGGCGATACGAGGCTCGCGTTCGTTTGAGCGGGAGCCTCGCTAATAGATTATTATTGAGCGAAAGCCGAGCGTCTGCGCACGCCAGGTTGAGGTTGAGCGGCTGGGGCGCCAAACAGCCGCGAGAAGAAGTCGCCGCCGCCGTTAAAGCCGCCGCGTCCGCCAAAGAAAGACGTTTGCTCGGGCATAGCTAGAAGCTCGCGACGAACCACGTTCTCTTTGCGCTCGATCGGAATGTCCGCCACTTTGCGCTCGTCGCCCTTGAGGATGGCCAATAGCGCCTTGTCGCGGCCGTAGACGTCGTCGCGGAATTGAAGCTTGCCGTCGTCGTCGACAAAGGCGGTCTGGTAGGTCAGGTGAACCGGGATGAGAGTCGGGAACTGGATATCCTGTTCATTGTTGCCGAACATCGAGCGGATGCGCGCCTGCGTATAGCCGTCATGTGGCCGCACGATTGACAGCAACACCTCGGCGTATTTCACCGGATCCTGCACGCGCATACAGCCGTGACTGAACGCCCGTTTGTCGTACGCGAACAGCTGTTTCTCCGGGGTATCATGCTGATACACGAGGAACTTGTTGGGGAAATTGAAACGCAGGCGGCCGAGGGCGTTTCTCTCGCCGGGCGGCTGCGCGATGTGCACGGTGCCATCTGGGTTGGTCGAGACTTTAAGCCCCATTCGCTCGAGCGCCGTGGAATCCTGCTGCAGTATCGGCATGTATTCCCTGGCGACAATCGAGGGCGGCACATTCCAGGTCGGATTGACCGTGATGTACTTCATTTCCGCGCTCATGATCGGCGTTGGGAGATTGGGCTTGCCGTCAACAATCTTCGTCATCCACAGCTGATGGCCGTTTTGCACGACGCGTAATGTGTAATCGGGGAGATTGACCATCACGTAGGTGCTGCCGAGATCGCGCGGCATCCACCGCCACCGCTCCAGATTGGCGATGATCGTATCAATTGGCCGATCGGGCTTGCGGCCGTTGAGCGCTTCAACCGTCGCCGGCGTCAGCATGCCGGTCGCCTTTTGTTCATGCTCCTTCTGATACTTCGCGACCGCCACGGCGAGCGCCTTGTCATACGTCGTACCGTCGCCGGACACATGCAGCCGCTCGCGCAGCGGCGGCACCCTGTCATCCTGCATCCCGATCTTGAGGACCGGCCCATTTGCGATGGCGGCTTGGCCGCTAACCTCCTTGCCGGCGCGGAGTTCGGCGAGCTTGGCCTTCAGGGCCACGTAGCCCGCGGCGTGCGGCTCGTAGGCCGCGAGCGCTTCCCCGACATCGCCGGCCTGCGCCATCTTGGTGAGGACGTCGGCCGGGTTCGGCGCTTTCTGCTCATAGAAGATGTCGCCACTGACGCGGCTCCAATGCACGCGTCCGATCTGCGCGTGATGGGCGTAGGTGACGACGGACATCGTCAGCTTCAGCTCTGCCTCCGCGAGCGCCGCCGGATCTGTAAGTGAGGTGAAATCCGGAGTCGGATAGTCAGCCGGATCGAGACCATCGGCATCGACTTGGCCGAGATAAGCGATTGCGGCCTTCGCGCGCGCATTGGCCTTGCCGTCGGTGATCCAAAGCGGCGCATAGTTGCGGCCGGAGTAGAACCCTTCGAAAGTCGCCCGTTCTTTCTTGCCGCCGAGGATGCGGTCGAACTTGCCATCGGCAAGTTCGTGCAGCTGGCTGCTGACCGCCGTGTCAGCGTCGGATATTGCAGCGGGAACCGCGCCCGCGGGCGAGGGGGCTGCTGCATTGGAGGTCGCAGCCGCAGCGGCGGGCGTTGCCGCGGTGGTAGATCCGGTCGAGGCGACTACTGGCGCAGCATTGAGGGCGCCGGCTGCCGGTACTTCGTCGCCCCCTGATCCGGCCTGCGGCTTGTCCGCCGGAGCTTCGGCGGCCGGTGACGCCGGAGCCGTTGTTGCAGGAGTCGATTCGGTCGAGACGACTATCGGCGCAGTATTGACGATGGCGGTCGCTGGTACTTCGTCGCCCCCTGATGCGGCCTGCGGCTTGTTCGCCGGAACTTCGGCCGCCGGTGACGCCGGGGCCGGCGACGTTGCTTCGGCAGCCGCTGCCGGTTGGGTGGCCAATTCGTCGGGCTTCGCCGCCGCTCGGTCAGGTGCCGCAGGCGCGGCCGCGGGCATGGCGTCCATGCTCATGCCAACCCTCGGTTCCGCCAGCGCGCCACCGGCGGAAAGCAAAGCAACGAAGGCAGTTAACGCGAGAAATTGACTGAGACGGACGGCCGGCATTGCAATTCTCTCCTGTGAAGCCCGCGATCAGCCCATCGCCGAGGCTCTCACGCAGATTGGAGATCATGGTCTCCAAACTCCGTGATTTTTGCGAACCAAAGTCCTCTTCAGAGTTAGCTTACGTGATGCTGCGGAACTTGTCGTGACGCAAGTCACAAGATAGCGCGAAATCATGCAATTTTGCGGGCTGTCACTCCGCGGCCACGCTTTCACCCTTCGCCTCCCCGCTGCCGCAATCGTTACCGTGCAACCCCAGCACTTCCAGCTTTCGGTAGAGCGTCGAGCGCCCGATTTGCAGGCGTCGCGCCACTTCCGACATCTGCCCCTGATAATGCGTAACAGCATATCGAATAAGCGCGGCCTCAAGCTCTTCAAGCGGCCGCACTTCGCCCTCGGCGTCGAGTAATGGGAGAGCATCGATAGAGCCGGGCGCGGGCGCGACCAGCAATGTCGCCGAACTGTCGTCGATGACCGCCAAGCCGGTCACCACGTCGTGGGCGATTTCTCCGGCAGGCGCCTCGGGTTGTCCGTGTAGATGGCCGGCGCTCAGTCCGGATACTTGCGCGGTGATTTGAGGAAATTCGGCAACGTCCAGACTGTCGCCTTCGGCGAGCACGACTGCACGGAAGATCGCGTTCTCAAGCTGACGGATATTGCCGGGCCAGTGGAAAGCGGTGAGGAGTTGCAAAGTCGCGGGCGTGATCAGACGAATACGCTTTCTCTCCTCTGCCGCAAATAGCGCCAAAAAATGCCGGGCCAGTGCGGGTATATCCGCGCGCCGTTCGCGCAGCGGCGGCACCGTGATCGGAAACACGTGCAGCCGGTAGAACAGATCCTCGCGGAAGCGGCCCTGCTTGACGTCTGCAATCAAGTCCCGATTGGTCGCCGAAACCAGCCGAACATCGACCTTGATCGGCTTGCGCGCGCCGACCGGCTCGACCTCGCCTTCCTGAACGGCGCGCAGCAGCTTGATCTGTGCCGCCGCCGGCAATTCGCCGACCTCGTCAAGAAACAACGTCCCGCCTGACGCTTCAACGAATTTGCCGACATGGCGTTCGGTGGCGCCGGTAAATGATCCTTTCTCGTGTCCGAATAGAATCAACTCAATGAGGTTTTCCGGCATCGCCCCGCAATTGACCGCGACGAACGGTTTCGTGCGGCGGTCGCCCGAGCCGTGAATCGCCCGCGCGATGAGTTCCTTGCCGACGCCGGATTCGCCGGCGACAAGGACCGGAATGGCTGAGGCGGCAGCCTTCTGCGCCATGCGCAACACCGCGTGCATGGCAGGGCTTTTGGTAATGATGTCGGTAAAACTGAGTGTGCCTGCGCGCCGGTGCCGGATGCGGGCAAGTTCGCCTTCGAGCGCGCTGGTGTTGAGCGCATTGCGCAGGCTCACGTGCATGCGCTCGGCGCCGACCGGTTTGACGACGAAATCGATGGCGCCGGCGCGCATCGCGGACACTACGTTGTCGATGCCGCCGTGCGCGGTTTGCACGATCACCGGCACGTTGATCGCCGCCTGGCGCAATCCGGCGAGCACACCGAGACCGTCCAGGTTCGGCATCACCAAATCGAGGATGACGCAGTCAATTCGGCCGCCGTCGGCACCGGTAAGCAAGGCGAGCGCGGCGTCGCCGTTATCAAGCGTCACCACCTCGTAGCCGAATTTTTGCAGCATGCCCTCAAGGAGCCTGCACTGCACCGGATCGTCATCGACGATGAGGATTGCCATGGGTTCCTCGGCAGTTTTGCGCGCTAGGGGTGAATTGTTGTGCCGTTTCGGGGCACTCTCGCCGAGGAGACTTAACGAGCCATTAAATAGAATATCGGCGTCTCCTCAGTCGGCCGCGCCGCCTTTTCTTAAGGCCTCAATCAGGGCACGCTCGCGGAACACACGATGTAAAAACCAAGGATGAAGTCGATAGTGGCCAGTGAAATAGACGCCATCCGGAATTTGCTGACTTCCGAGCCGCGACCGGTCGGATGGGCGGAGCGCCGCCGGCGTCTCGACGAAGTCGGTTCGGTTTGGCCGATCGCTGACGATGTCGCCTGCACCGCCGTTGATCTCGGAGGCGTGCCTGGGGAATGGTCGATTGTTCCCGGAAGCGACCCCAGCCGCGTGCTTCTATTTTTCCACGGTGGCGGTTATTGCTCCGGCTCCATTCTCAGCCATCGCCGCATGGTCACCGAGGCGGGACGGGCGGCCGGCGTGCGGACGCTTGCCGTCGGCTATCGGCTCGCCCCGGAGCATCCGTTTCCGGCGGCTTTCGACGACGCGATGACCGCGTGGCGCTTTTTGCAAAAAGGAGGAATTGCGGCGGCCCATGTCGCCGTTGGCGGCGATAGCGCCGGCGGTGGCCTGACCATCGCGCTGATCAACCGGCTCCGCGAAACCGGCAGCGAGCAGGCTGCATGTGCGTGGCTTGCGTCGCCCTGGACCGACCTGACGATGTCCGGGTCGACGCTTGCCACCAAGGATTCCGTCGATCCGCTTATTCACAAAGGCTATCTCGGCGAGTTGGCTGATGCGTATCTGCCCGGTGGGCTTGACCGTAAGGATCCGCGAGTCTCGCCGCTTTACGCTGATCTCGGAGGATTTCCGCCGACGCTGATCCAAGTTGGATCGGATGAGACTTTGCTCGCAGACGCTACTCGTTTCGCGGTCGCCGCCGGCGCTGCGGACGTGGCCGTAACGCTGGAAATATGGCCCCACATGATTCACGCGTGGCCGCTTTGGAATGCGCACCTGGAGCCTGGCCGCCGCGCGCTCGCCACTGTTGGCGCATTTGTCCGCGCTCATCTTTGATTTGCGGCCATGATGGCCAAACGAAAAACCGGCCGGCACTTCGCGCTAGTTTCGGCGGCGGCGCGCCGGCTTGGGTGCTTTGGCCTGGGACAAATGTCCCAGCGGCAATCGCGTCGTCTCCTTGATGCGATCGAGCACGACGGATGAGCGAACGTGGGCGACGCTCCGGTGCGGTAGAAAGACGTCATTGAGGATGCGTGACAGCGATTTGAGATCGGGCACGACCATCTTGACCAAATAGTCCGCTTCGCCGGTCAACGAGAACGCTTCCTGCACTTCTTCCATGCCGCGGATCAGTTTGCCGAAAGCTTGCGCACTGTCGGACGATTGCGTGGCCAAGCCGACTTGAACGAAAACCACCACGTCAAGGCCGACCGCCTGGCGCGCGACCGCGGCGTGATAGCCTTCGATGGTGCCGGCTTCTTCAAGCGCGGTACGGCGCCGCGAACATTGCGAAGCCGACAGGCCGATCCGTTCAGCCAGCTCGTTGTTGGTGAGGCGGCCGTCCGCCTGCAAAGCGTCCAGCAGCTTGAGATCGAAGTCATCCATGCACGGTTCTCGCGTACATCAAGTCTATAGCGTAGATATCGTGCAAGATAAGGCGTTTCAACTCAATATTTGCACGCTCCGTGAGGTGCGCTCGCGGTACCGTGGCTGTACGGGGTGAGATAGCGGAGGAGTAGTGTATGGGCCCGTTCCCGCACGATGCGCCGCCGGCAAAAATCAGCGCGCAAAACCCTGTCGGCACTGACGGTTTCGAATTTGTCGAATTCGCTCATCCGCAGCCGGACAAGCTTGCGCGGCTGTTTGAACGGATGGGTTATGCGCCGGTAGCACGGCACCGGACCAAGGACATCACGGTCTACCGCCAGGGCGACATCAATTACGTCCTCAACGCCGAACCCGGCTCATTCGCCAGCCGGTTCGTCCTTGAGCACGGTCCCTGCGCCGCCTCGATGGCGTGGCGCGTAGTCGACGCCAAGCACGCTTTCGAACACGCGGTGAAACTCGGCGCCGAACCCTATGAAGGCGCCGACAAGACTTTGGCGGCTCCTGCCATAAAAGGAATTGGCGGCTCGCTGCTTTATTTTGTTGATCGTTATGGCGCCAAGGGTTCGCCCTACGCCGAGGAATTCGATTGGCTCGGCGCACCTGATACCAGGCCGAAGGGTGTCGGCTTCTACTACCTCGACCATCTCACGCACAACGTGAAGCGCGGCAATATGGACAAGTGGTTCGGCTTCTACACCAAGCTGTTCAACTTCCACCAAATCCGTTTCTTCGACATCGAAGGAAAGCTTACCGGACTGTTCTCGCGTGCACTGACCAGTCCGTGCGGCCGCATTCGGATTCCGATCAACGAGTCGGCTGACGAAAATTCGCAGATCGAAGAATATCTGCGCGAGTATAAAGGCGAAGGTATCCAGCATATTGCCGTCGGCACCGACGCGATCTACGACGCGACCGACGCGCTCGCCGCCAACGGCCTGCAGTTCATGCCCGGCCCGCCTGACGCTTATTACGAGAAGAGCTATCTGCGGGTGCGCGGCCACGACGAGCCGATTGAGCGCATGAAGAAGCGCGGCATCCTCATCGACGGCGAAGGCGTCGTCGACGGCGGCGCAACCAAAATTCTGCTTCAGGTGTTCTCCAGGACCGTCATCGGGCCGATCTTCTTCGAATTCATTCAACGAAAAGGCGATGACGGATTCGGCGAGGGTAATTTCAAGGCGCTGTTCGAATCCATCGAGGAAGATCAAATCCGCCGCGGCGTTCTGACGGCTTAGTCGAGCGTGTGAGCGTGTTTGGTCACCGGTTCACGAACGAACCGCGGATGGCAATCGCACGTTTTGTCGCTGTTAGTGTGGCCCACTCTCGTGCATTTTGAGTCTTCGCAGCTTCGCAATCCACAAATCCGTTATCTCGGATTCGCCCCGTTTCATTGTCGATCAGACTTTGGCGGCAGGTATTGTTGGAGAAGGGAGAGAACAGGAGTGAACCATTGGGCAGTTCGGGTTCGCTCTCTCGCGGGATGGCTAGCGACTGAAACAGTTCGGGAATGTCGCCTCTATAGTAGTAGACCACCGTCCATGAAGACACGAAAAGCGCGCAAGCTACACCAGCGCGTCTGTAGAAAGAGCCGGCGCGCGCGGCTTTGCGTCGTGGCCTCATCCTGCGGCTAGAACGCATGTGCGAGTCGCTCCGAGCTGGACAGCCGTCCGGGGCAGATAATGTGATCTCACGAAGCCGCCGGTGGAATTGCGAGCCTATTCATAATCAGGAGCGACAAAGCGATCGTGCGCCGATCTCCGTGAATTTTACGCAATCTCGTACCCTTATTTCAACGGCCGCGGACGGTTCCTTTGCTTCGGCCTGCATCGTCGCCTCGAACAACAAAAGAAAGGGCATTACCCCAATCATTTGCCCGGCACTTTCGGAAGAATTCCCGCTTGCGCTAGCGCCGCCCGGTTCGCGCGGACAAAAATCTTAGCCGCTGCGCTCGGCCAAAACGGCCGCAAACTGCTTGGCAAAGGTATGCGCGTCCCCAGGCCAGCGCGCCGACACGTAATTGCCGTCGCGAACGACGAAGGCGGGGCGATCGTCGTCGTAGGTGTCGCGGACCAAGCCGTTGGTCTTCTGACGGTAGTTGGGAGCGTCGGCCGGCACGTCGATGAAATCCTCGGGGCGAGCCAGAGCGCGCGTAACCTCCTGCTGCACCGACATGTAACCGGTTGGCTTCCCCGGTACGTCTTCGTAGGTGCGGTAATAGTTCGGATCCCAGAAGCGAACGATGCGCCCGACCTGCCAGCCCGCTCGCTCCAGCGCCCAGGTGAGCGCCGTAGTCCGCCGGCCAAAGAGCACGGAATGGCTGCCATCCGCAGTGCGGCTTCGGGCCGCAAGCAGCACGCCGTGGCAGATAGCGGCGACCGGTAAGCCGGCCGCAAAAAACTCGGCTACGAGTTTTTGTAAGTCGCTGCTTTCCAGATATTCGCGCATGCCGCGCGCGCGATGACCACCGGGAAGGAGCAATCCATCAAAGTCTTGGCGACGAGCCTGCGGCCACGCTAGCGGCGCCTTGTAGGCGGCGTCCTGTCTCCATCGCCGCGTAGTCCCGCCGCGCGTCCGCGTTGGCCCGCATTAGCCGGCCGATCGCCGTGATGTGCTTCAGGCCCGGCACGAAGCCCCAGACATCCAGGCCTTCGCCCGTCAGCATCATGTCGTCCGCCCGGCCCGGGCGGCCGTCCGGCGTGGCGAATGCGACAGAATGGCCAAGCTTCTTCAGCACGCTCCAACTGACGGCGGCCTCGGTCGGATCGAAATCCCGGCTCGGGATCGGGATGAGCACCTTTGCCACATTCAATCTCCGGTGAGGCGCGCGGCGAACGGTGGTGGTCTTGCGCGCGCCTTAGTGCTGCGCCACATGAATGACCGGTGAGGCGAGAAATTCTATCCCCACAGCTCCATGCGTTCCAAGATGATGGCGAAAAGAATAGCCGCTAAACGGCCGGTCAAAAACGGGCCCGCCGCAGCAAAAACTGCGCTCGGCGCGCTGCCTGAGTGGAATTTGTCCGACCTTTATGCCGGGCTCGACGATCCGGCGATCAAGCGCGATCTCGATCGCGCCGACGCCGACTGCATCGCATTTGAGAATGCCTACAAAGGCAAGCTCGCCGACCTCGCGCGTTCGCCGGAGCCTGGCTCGGCGCTGGCCGAGGCGGTGCGGTGTTACGAGGCGATCGATGATCTCATGGGGCGGCTTGCCTCCTATGCCGGGCTTATTCACTCCGGCAATACCGTCGATCCGGCGCGGACCAAATTCTACGGCGATGTGCAGGAGCGGCTGACGGCCGCCTCCACGCATCTTCTGTTCTTCTCCCTCGAACTCAATCGCATCGATGACGCCCTGATCGAAGCGGCGATGACCAATCCGGCGCTCGGCCATTATCGGCCGTGGCTTGAAGACGTGCGCCGCTACCGGCCCTACCAGCTGGAAGATCGCGTCGAGCAGCTGTTCCACGAAAAATCGATGACGGCCTATTCCGCCTGGAATCGGGAATTCGATGCGACCATCGCCAATTTGCGTTTCAAGGTCCTGGGCAAGACGCTCGCCATCGAGCCGACGCTGAACCTGTTGCAGGACCGTTCGGGCGAAAAGCGCAAGGCTGCCTCGCAGGCGCTGGCGCACACGCTGAAAGATAACCTGCAGCACTTCGCGCTGATCACCAATACGCTGGCGAAAGACAAGGAAATCTCCGACCGCTGGCGCGGCTTCGCCGACATCGCCGACGATCGGCATTTGTCGAACCGGGTCGAGCGCGAAGTGGTCGATGCGCTGGTGGCCGCCGTGCGCGCCGCCTATCCGCGGCTGTCGCACCGCTATTATGCGCTGAAGGCGAAGTGGTTTGGCAAGAAGCGGCTGCCGCACTGGGACCGCAACGCGCCGTTGCCGCAGGTAGCACAGCGAACCATCGCTTGGACTGAGGCCCGCAACACGGTCTTGACGGCCTACGGCGCGTTCTCGCCAAAGATGGCGGAGATCGCCGAGCGCTTCTTTGCCGAGCGCTGGATTGATGCGCCGGTGCGGCCCGGCAAGGCGCCGGGCGCTTTCGCCCATCCGACGGTACCTTCGGCGCATCCCTATGTGCTGCTCAACTATCAGGGCAAGCCGCGCGACGTGATGACGCTCGCGCACGAGCTTGGCCACGGCGTGCATCAGGTGCTGGCTGCGCCGAATGGGGCGCTGATGGCGCCGACGCCGCTGACGCTCGCCGAAACCGCCAGCGTGTTTGGCGAGATGCTGACTTTCAGGAAACTCCTCGCGGCAACGCGCGACGACAGAGAGCGCAAGGCGATGCTCGCCGCCAAAGTCGAGGATATGATCAACACCGTGGTGCGGCAAATCGCGTTCTACACTTTCGAGCGCGCGGTCCACACTGAACGCAAGAGCGGCGAGTTGACCGCCGAGCGCATCGGCGAATTGTGGCTCTCGGTGCAGGGCGAAAGCCTCGGTCCCGCGATCGAGCTCAAGCCCGGCTATGAGACGTTCTGGGCTTACATCCCGCACTTCATCCATTCGCCGTTCTACGTTTACGCGTATGCGTTCGGCGATTGCCTGGTGAATTCGCTCTACGCTGTGTACGAACATGCGGCGGATGGTTTCGCCGAGCGTTATCTCGCGATGCTCTCCGCGGGCGGCACCAAGCATCACACCGAGCTTCTGGCTCCATTCGGTCTCGATGCCCGCGATCCTACGTTCTGGCAGGGCGGCCTTGGCGTCATCGAGCGGATGATTGAGGAGCTGGAACGGCTGGGTTAGTGCGGCCCCCGCCGCGCCGGCCAAAGCCCTGCGTCACTGTCCGGATCAATCGGTCGAACATCCGGTCGGTCAAAATTTTGCGGAGGAACAGGATGAGGTGCGCGCCGCCTCCCGTTGCGTATCGTGTCCTCGGCCGCGCCGCTTGCACGGCGCGCAGGATGGTTTTGGCGACAACGTCAGGCGGTGATGCAAGGCTCGTTGTGTCAGCGGTCTTGAGCATAGCGGCGTGTCGTTCGGCCTGGGCGGCATATGGACCGTTGCCGGACACTTGCAACAAGCCGTCGCGGGCGATGCCGGCCCATTCGGTGCGAATGGCGCCAGGCTCGATGATAATGACGTCGATGCCAAGACGCCCGACTTCCACGCGCAGGCAGTCGCTTAGCCCTTCCACCGCGAATTTGGTGGCGTGATACCATGCGCCGAGCGGTTCCCAGATTTTTCCGCCGATCGAAGTGACATTGACAATCTTGCCGGATTTTTGCGCGCGCATGATCGGCAGGACCAGTTGGCACAGCCGCGCCAGGCCGAAAACGTTGACCTCGAATTGCCGCCGGGCTTCGTCGAGCGGCACGTCTTCAAGCGCGCCGTAAGAGCCGTAGCCGGCGTTGTTGACCAGCACGTCGAGCCGGCCCGCCTGGGACTTGATTGTCTCTACCGCGCGGACGATCGAGACGTCGTCAGTGAGGTCGAGGGCGACAAGCGAGGCGCCGAGGCCGGCTAGGGCGGCCATTCGGTCTAGCCGGCGCGCGCCGGCGAATACCTTATAGCCGGCTGCCAAAAGCCGCCGCGCGGTCGCTTCACCGATGCCGGAAGATGCGCCCGTGACAAATGCGATCTTATCCATTGACCTATCTCCAAAACCGATCGAGCATAGCTTCTAACCTTGGACCAAGGTCTATGGTCAAGGCTTAATGCTTAATCGGGACCAATTTGCGATGCTAATTTCGGAGTTTGCCCAGGCAACGGGACTGACGACCGACACGGTGCGCTTTTACGTCCGGCGCGGTCTGCTCAAGCCGCTAGCCGGCACTAAGGGCGGATCGAACCCCTATCAGATTTTCACGAACGAGCACGTCCAGATGGCGCGAATGATCAATATGGGTCAGTCGCTCGGCTTTTCACTGCGCGAAATCGAAGCTTTGAATGTCGAATACCAGACCCAGCGCATGACCGCGGCTCGCGGCGCCGAAATCCTGCGCCGGCAGCTTGTCCGGCTTGAGGAAAAGGCGGCGCACATCAATGCAATGATGAGCTACATCCGCGCCAAGGTGGCGTGGGTCGAGGGCGGCGAGAAAGGACCCGAGCCCAACTTCACCGATTATGCTGAAAAGGCACGAAAGCCGCCGCGCTTACGGCGCGCGCGCGAGCCGGCCGAATCCAAAATCCGAGCCTCGGGGGCCCGGCGCACGACCTAATCCGGAACGGCGTCGCTTGCTGCGCGCGCCATGTCTACCGGCGGCGAATTGCAGCTTGCGTTATACATTTCGTACAACTAATTATACAAAGCGTATAACAGCGGAGGTCGGTATGACTCAACACAAAAAAGCTGCCGACCCTCGTGGTCAGCCGGTCGGCTCCGTGAAGTTGAAGAAAATTGGAAACTCCACCGGATTTTTATTGCCGAAGGAAATGATGGCGCGCCTTAATCTCGCGACCGGCGACACCTTCTATGCGACTATCACTCCGGAAGGCGGAATCCGTCTTACACCGTACGATCCAAAATTCGAGCAAGCGATGAAAGTCGCGCGCCGCGGCATGAAGATTTATCGAAATGCGCTTGCCGAGCTTGCGAAGTGAAGGAGCCGGAATGGGTGACGATGTCAGTTGTGCTTGCGATTCATGACGAGCAGTTGGCTGTTCACGGCGGATCCTCTGGTCTTCGGGATGTTGCGTTGCTCGAATCGGCACTCGGTCGTCCACAAAATAAGTGGGCTTACGAAAAAGCTGAATTGCCGGAATTGGCCGCCGCCTATGGATACGGTATTGCCCGCAACCATCCATTTGTCGATGGCAACAAACGAACAGCACTGCTGGTGATGTACACATTCCTAGGAATAAACAAAGTCGACTTTGTCGTTCCCGAAAGTGACGCTGCGGCGATGATCCTATCCCTCGCGGCTGGCGATGTGAGCGAACAGAATCTTGCTCGCTGGATACGGGACAACTGGCCGAAAGCTTAATGGCGAACCGCGAAAGACCAGACCGCGAAAAAAACCGCCTTTCCGCCCGCGCAGCGCGGTATGCGCGCGTCGGTGCGAATGTCAGCGGCGTGGCGGCGCGCTACGCCGGTCGGCGTCTGCTTGGCGGCGCACCCAATCGCGCCGGCGATGCCTCTGCGCTCGCCTCTGCGCTCGGCAATCTGAAAGGTCCGCTGATGAAGGTCGCCCAGTTGCTGGCGACCATTCCCGATCTGTTGCCGCCTGAATACGCGACCGAATTGCAGAAGCTGCAAAGCGAAGCGCCGCCCATGGGTTGGGCCTTCGTCAAGCGGCGGATGATTGCCGAGCTCGGCCCCGACTGGCAGAAGAAGTTCGCAAGCTTCGAGCACCATCCGGCCGCGGCGGCCTCGCTCGGGCAGGTGCATCGCGCTCGCTCGCTCGATGGCGCGGCGCTGGCCTGCAAGCTGCAATATCCCGACATGCAGTCGGCGGTCGAAGCCGACCTGCAGCAACTGCACTGGCTGCTCGCCATTCGGCAGCGCTTCAATACGGCAATCGACACCAGCGAGATCGGCAAGGAGATCGGCGCGCGCGTGCGCGAGGAGCTGGATTACAGGCGGGAAGCCAAACACGTCGCACTCTATCGGAGCATGCTCGATGGCGTCGATATGGTTCGCGTGCCGCGCGCCTGGCCGGAACTGTCCACCGGGCGGTTGCTCACGCTCGACTGGCTCGAGGGCAGCCGTATGCTTGAGCATAAGAACGATCCACTCGCGGCGCGGAACGCGGTTGCCACCGCCATGTTCACCGCCTGGTGGTTTCCGTTCAGCCGCTTCGGCGTGATCCACGGCGATCCGCATCTTGGCAATTACACGATATTCGAACGCAACGGCAAAGCCGCCGGCATCAATCTGCTTGACTACGGTTGCATCCGTATTTTCCCGCCGAAATTCGTCCGCGGCGTTGTCGATCTGTATAACGGGCTCCTGCGCGGCAACGATGATCTCGTCGTGCATGCCTACGAAACCTGGGGCTTCCGCAAGCTCTCCCGCGATCTCATTGACACACTCAACATCTGGGCGCGCTTCATCTACGCGCCGCTCCTCGACGACCGCGTGCGCACCATCGCCGACGGGGTAGCGCCCGGCGAATATGGCCGGCGCGAAGCCTTCCGTGTGCATCAAGCGCTCAAGCGCAAAGGCCCGGTGACAGTGCCGCGCGAATTCGTCTTTATGGATCGGGCGGCGATCGGATTGGGCGCGGTATTTCTGCACCTGCGCGCCGAACTTAATTTCTATCGGCTGTTCAACGAAGCCATCGAACACTTTTCGATGGAGCGCGTCGCCAGGCGGCAACATGCGGCGCTATCGGCGGCTGGATTGTTATAACTTTTGTCGGATGCGATCGCATTTCCTGAAACTTGGGTGGCTCCAACCGGGTTGTTATGTAGATTGCTGACAGGATTTACGCGAGGCGCGCCAACTCTGTTAGTTGCATCTTATAAGGACCTCCATGCAAAGAATTTGGGCGCGTAAGGCAATTGCGGTATTAGAGGCCGAAGCCGAAGAACCGGAGGTGCAGGCGCTCACCACGCACAATGGCGTGCCGCTTAAACGCACCTTGTCGGCCGTCAATCTGGTAGCGCTCGGTATCGGCGCGATCATCGGCGCCGGCATATTCGTGCTCACCGGACACGCCGCGGCGGCCAACGCCGGCCCGGCGATCACCCTGTCGTTCATCCTCGGCGCGTTCGCCTGCGCGTTCGCGGGTCTCTGCTACGCGGAAATGGCCTCGACCGTGCCGATCGCCGGCAGCGCCTACACCTACGCCTACGCGACCATGGGTGAGCTGATCGCCTGGATCATCGGCTGGGACCTGATCCTCGAATACGCGCTCGGCGCCGTTACCGTAGCGATCGGCTGGTCGGGCTATGTTGTGAGTTTCCTGAAGAACATCGGCATCGTCGTGCCGCCAGCATTTGCCGGGTCGCCGTTTTCCTACGACGCCGCCGAGCGCACCTGGCATGCGACCGGCGCATTGATCAATGTCCCGGCGATGCTGGTCATCGCCGGAGTCTCAGCCCTTCTGGTCGTTGGCGTCCATGAAACCGCGCGTGCCAACAGCGTTATCGTCGCGATCAAGCTCGTGATCATTCTGGTTTTCATCGTGGCGGCCGCGCCGTTCGTGAGCCTGGAACACTGGATAACCGCCAGCAACCCAGGCGGCGATTTCATCCCCCCGAATACTGGCCCCGGCCAATTCGGTTTGAGCGGCGTAGTCCGCGGCGCCGCAGTTGTGTTCTTCGCCTACATCGGCTTCGACGCTGTTTCGACCGCGGCGCAGGAAGCCAAGAACCCCAAGCGCGACATGCCGATCGGCATTCTCGGATCGCTTGTTATTTGCACGATCCTCTACGTGGCGGTCGGCTTCGTGCTCACCGGGATCGTGCCCTACGACGAACTCAACGTGCCAGATCCGATCGCGGTCGGCATCGACGCCATAGGGCTGGCCGCGCTTTCCCCGATCCTGAAACTCGGAATCATCCTCGGCCTGACGTCGGTGATCCTGGTCATGCTGCTGGCACAGCCGCGGATTTTTTACTCGATGGCGCGCGACGGCCTGCTGCCGCGCGCGGCCGCCAAGGTGCACAGCCGGTTTCGCACTCCCTATGTGACGACGATCGTCACCGGCGTGATCGTGATGGTGCTCGCCGGCCTGCTGCCAATCGGCCTTGTTGGCGAGCTGGTGAGCATCGGCACGCTGTTCGCGTTCGCCATCGTCTGCGTCGGCGTGCTGGTGCTGCGTATCAGGGATCCTGGGCTATTTCGTCCCTTTCGGACGCCGGGGGTTTACGTCATCGCCCCGCTGGGCGCTGCGTCATCGCTGTTCCTGATGTTCGGATTGCCGCTCGACACCTGGCTACGCTTTGCCGGGTGGCTTGTGATCGGGCTTTTGATCTATGCCCTTTACGGTATCAGGCACAGCCACCTGCAAGGGCAAGCCGGAACCACATCCCGCGCTTAGGCGCGCTGCCTTCCCGGCAGTGAGGCGTCGTGGTAGCAGGGCGTCAGTTCTCGGGCCCGGCTGATGATAAATTCGATCTTCACGAGTGGAAGTACTGCGGCGGCGATTCCGATTTGGTTCGTCAATGCCGCGAACTATGCGGAAGTGCGTGAACAGCTTGGCGCCTCGGCGCGCGCGTTCGCAGACGCAGCGAACTACGAGCCAAAATCCGGCCGTCATCTCATGCTGCCGGGAGACAAAGGACTTGGTGGAATCCTGTTCGGGATCGAGGCGGCGACTGACGCCAAGGACCCGTTTCTTCCCGGAACCCTGTCCCAGCTTCTTCCCAGCGGCGTTTACCGGTTTGCCAACGATCCGCATGATGCCCGGCTTGCAGCGCTCGCCTTCGCGCTCGGTTCCTATCGTTTCACGCGCTACCGCAAGGCCGATGGCCACCAAACCAAGCTCGATCTGCCGCAGAGAATTGACCGCGAAGATCTCGATCGCGTTGTCGAAGCGGTAACGCTGGCGCGCGATCTTATCAACACACCGGCCAACGATATGGGCCCGGCGGAACTTGAGGAGGCGGCAAGGGCACTCGCCATGCGCCACGAAGCAGAGTATCAAGGTTACAGTCGGTGACGATCTTTTGGCCGCGAATTTTCCGCTTATTCATGCCGTCGGGCGCGCCTCCGAGCGGGCGCCACGGCTGATCGAGCTGAAATGGGGCGATGCCGGTTATCCGCGCGTTGCGCTTGTCGGCAAAGGCGTCTGCTTCGATACCGGTGGCCTCGACATCAAGCCGGAATCGTCGATGCTTAACATGAAGAAGGACATGGGCGGTGCGGCGACGGCGCTGGCGCTCGCACACATGATCATGTCGCGCAATCTGAAAGTTCGGCTCGACCGTACTGATCCCGGCGGTGGAGAACTCGATCTCCGGTGCCGCATTCCGGCCCCGCGATATTTACACCTCGCGCAAAGGTATCACCGTCGAGATCGGCAATACCGACGCCGAGGGCCGCCTTGTCCTCGCCGACGCGCTCGCGCTCGCCGATGAGGACAAGCCCGAACTGATCGCCGATTTCGCGACGCTTACCGGCGCCGCGCGGGTCGCGCTTGGTCCGGACGTGCCGGCCTTTTTCACCGATGACGATGACGTTGGCCGACGGACTGATGGGTCATGCCGCCAGCGAGAACGATCCGCTGTGGCGGCTGCCGCTTTGGCGCCCTTACGAGGCGATGCTCGAATCCAAGGTTGCGGACATCAACAACGTAGGCAGTGGCGGCCAGGCCGGCGCCATCACCGCGGCCTTGTTCATGCGCCGCTTTGTCACTGCCAAGTCGTGGCTGCACTTCGATTTGTTCGCCTGGACGCCGACGGCTAAGCCGGGCCGGCCCGAAGGCGGCGAATGCCAGGCCGCGCGCGCTCTCTATGCGTTGCTCGTCGAGTGCTACGGCTGAACCGGCGACGCGATGCGCGCCTTCGATCCTCGCGTCACGCCGGCCCGTGCCGATCTCGCGGCGAAAGAGCTTGAGGGCAAAGTGCCGGCGGCGCGTTACGTCGAAGGCCGCGTCTATGAAGTGATCGAACCGCAAGCGCCGCTGCGGGACGAGCCAAGGCCCGACGCACCGCTCGCGACCGAGGCGCTCAAGGGCGAACGCGTCCGGATCTTCGACACGAATGCCGAAGGCTGGGCCTGGGGCCAGCTCGCGGCCGACGGCTATGTCGGCTGGCTGCCGGCCAATGCGCTGGCGCCGCCCGGCCCGCCGCCCACGCACAAAGTCGCCGCGCTGCGGACGTTTGTGTTTCCCGGCCCTTCGATCAAGTTGCCGCCCATCGAAGCGCTGCCGCTTGGCGCCCATCTGGCCGTCGCACGTGTTGCAGACCGAATGGCAGTCACGTCAGCCGGCGGCTACATTCCAGCCGCGCATCTTGCCCCGGTCGGATATTATGAAGCCGATTTCGTCGCTGTGGCCGAACGCTTCATTGGCGTGCCTTATCTGTGGGGCGGAAAGACGGTGCTCGGTCTCGACTGCTCCGGACTGGTGCAGGTCGCGCTGACAGTTTGTGGGATTTCGTGCCCGCGGGACAGTGACATGCAGGAAGCTGCTTTGGGCGTTCCGTTCAAACACGCCGCCGGACTCGCCGATCTGAAACGCGGTGATCTCATCTTCTGGAAAGGCCATGTTGGCATCGTAAGCGATCCGGCGACACTTATTCACGCCAACGCGTTTTACATGGCGGTAACCATCGAACCGATTGCCGATGCCGTCGAACGTATCGCCAATACGGGTAGTGACGTCACAAGTGTGCGGCGAATTGCGCGGTAAGCCGTAGCGCGCCGTGGCGATGTGATCTAATCTGAAATCGCCGGCCCGGATAAATAAACCGCGGAGCAGAGGCGATGACGAGCCCAGATCACGATCCGCATGCCGCACCAATCAGCGTCCCGCAGGTCAGCCCGACGCACCGCGCGAAGCACTTGAGCTTTTGGATCAGGGAACTACCCTTCACCGTGGTGCTGATCCTCACGATCGCCGGCGTTGCGTACACGAGTTTTTCAAAGAAGCCGATCGTCATACTTTGGGAGATCCTCGCGCCGATCATCGCGCTGATCTGCGTCGGCGCCGGCTGGCAAGAGGCCGCCGATAAAACCGGACGTCTGCGGCTTGTCGTAACGCAGGTGCTGCACTGGTGCGCCTTTCTACTGGTCATGAACATGCTGTTGCTGACCAGCGTGCAGAGGATTTTCACCGCGCAAACAACGGCGCTCGCGATCTTCACGTTGCTGGCGCTCGGCACTTTTACTGCCGGCGTGCAGGTTCTGTCCTGGCAAGTTGGCCTTCTTGGCCTGATCATGGCCCTTGGCGTACCGGCGATCGCCTGGATCGAAAATTCCGCTTTGCTCGTGGTACTCATCGCCGGCGCGGTGGTTGGAATCGGCGCAGTGGTGTGGTGGCACCTCCGCGAACGACGCGCCGGCTCAGCCTGATGCGTCGCGACCAATTCCTGCAGTGGGACGAATTTCAATCCTGCGACGGTCGGTCGAAGTTGGGCAGGCGCATCTCGCCCGGCGCGCTTGCCTTCCCGCGGCGGCCGTATAACCTGTCGTCGTAAATTTGGGTCGCCTGCACGGCGACCAAACAATGCAAAAAGGGGGGGACATCATGAAAAGAGTATCCATGGCTATCGCCGTTGCGGCGGTGGCCGGTATCGCCGGGGCAACGATTCTGCTGCCGAGCGCTCGTGCCGAGTTGCCGGTCGAACGGGGCGCATATCTGGTCGTCATCGCGGGTTGCAACGACTGCCATACGCCGGGGTTTTTCTTTGGCAAGCCTGACAAAGATAAATTTCTCGGCGGGTCGGATGTAGGCTTCGAGATTCCGGGCCTCGGCGTATTCAATGGCAGAAACATCACGCCGGATAAGGAAACGGGCCTCGGCTCGTGGACCGACGAACAAATCGCTACGGCGATCACGACCGGAAAGCGCCCTGACGGCCGCCAACTGGCGCCCATCATGAACTACGCCGCATTTACACACATGACGAAAGACGATGTGGCTGCGGTCGTCGCCTATCTTCGCAGCATACCCCCGGTGCACAATAAGGTGCCCGGACCCTTCAAGCCGGGCGAAAAGGTTTCGATCTTCACTTTCAGAATCGAACCGCCCGGACAAATGGCTGCCGAAGCGCCGAAGTGAGTGATGCGAACTCGCCAATAGGCGGACGCGTCGTGGCGGCGAAGGTAACGCGTTGTCATGGCTGGCCTGTCCCGTCCGCGATTTGAGCTTGGCACACCACGGCGAGTCCATGCCCGGCAACGCAGCCGGCCATGGACCTATTGCGCGACTACGCCCTTAGGTGCCGTTTCAAGATTGAACGCGGCGGCGAACAGTGCGCGCGTGTAATCGGTCTGGGGATTCTTGAAAAGATCGGCGGCGGCGCCAGCCTCCACGACCTTGCCCTGGCGCATCACTAAAAGTCGGCTCGCCAGCGCGGCAACTACGCGCAGGTCGTGCGAGATGAACAGATAAGTGAGGTTGCGCCGCTTCTGCAGATCGCGCAGCAGATCGACCATCTGCGACTGGATCAGCATGTCGAGCGCGCTGGTCGGCTCGTCGAGCACAACGAATGTCGGCTCCAGTACGATCGCGCGCGCGACCGCAATCCGCTGCCGCTGGCCGCCGGAGAACTCATGCGGAAAGCGAAAGCGGGTGGCTGGGTCGAGGCCGACATCGCCGAGCGCCTGCACGACCCGCGCATCGCGCTCGCGTTCCGGCATGTTCGGAAAATGTACCTCGAGCCCCTCCTTGATGATATCGGCGATCGACAGCCGCGGTGACAGCGACCCGTAGGGGTCCTGGAAAACGATCTGCATGTCGCGGCGGAATGGCCGCATTTGCTTGAAGCGAAGGCCCTGAAGTTGATTGCCCATGAACACGATCGGGCCGTCGGAGGAGATGAGGCGAAGGAGAGCAAGGCCGAGCGTCGTCTTGCCGGAGCCGGATTCGCCGACCACGCCGAGCGTCTCGCCCTTGCGCAGATCGACCGTCACGCCATCGACGGCCTTAATGTGCCCGACAACTTTGCGCAGCACGCCGCGCTTGATCGGGAACCAGACTTTTAGATCGTCGGCATGTAGAATCATTGGCGCATCGGGCTGCGGTGGGGCCGGGTCCGGTTTCGGCTCGGCGGCAAGAAGCGCGCGCGTATAAGGGTGAGCGGGCGCGGCAAAGACCCGTTCGACGGTGCCGTGTTCGACGATCTTGCCTTCCTTCATCACGCAGACCTTTTGCGCGATCTTGCGCACGATGCCGAGGTCGTGGGTGATGAACAAAAGCGACATACCGAGCCGTTTCTGGATGTCCTGCAAAAGTTCGATGATTTGCGCTTGGACGGTAACGTCGAGCGCGGTGGTCGGCTCGTCGGCGATCAGCAGCTCGGGTTCGTTGGCGAGCGCCATGGCAATCATGACGCGCTGGCGCTGCCCTCCGGACAGCTGATGCGGATAGCTGCCGAGCCGGCTTTGCGGGTCGGGAATGCCGACTTGAGTGAGCACCTCGATCGTGCGTGCGCGCGCGGCAGCGCCGGTAAGCCCGCGGTGCAGGAGCAGAATCTCGCCAATCTGCTTATCGATGGTGTGCAGCGGATTGAGCGAGGTCATCGGCTCCTGGAAAACGATGGTGATATCGTCGCCGCGCACTCGCCGCATGTCGCGCTCGGAGAGCGGGAGCAGGTCGCGGCCATTGAAAGCGATGGCGCCCGATGGATGCGATGCCGTCGGGTAGGGCAGAAGCTTTAAGATCGACAGCGCCGTCACCGATTTACCGGAGCCGGATTCGCCGACCAGCGCCATCGTCTCGCCCTTGGCGATGTCGAAGGAAACGCGGTCGACAGCCAACGTCTCGTGTCCCCCGGCGGTGAAAGCGACTGACAGGTCGTGGATGGAGAGGAGGGGTTCGGTCGTCATCGGAACGTCTTTCGCGGATCAAAGGCATCGCGCACCGCTTCGCCGATGAAGATGAGCAGCGACAGCATGAGCGCGACGGTGCAGAAACCGGTCAACCCGAGCCACGGCGCCTGCACGTTGGCCTTGCCCTGGGACAGGAGTTCGCCGAGCGACGGCGACCCGGGCGGCAGGCCGAAGCCGAGGAAATCAAGCGCGGTCAGCGTCATCACCGATGACGACATGATGAACGGCAGGAACGTCAGGGTCGCCACCATGGCGTTCGGCAACAGGTGGCGGAACATGATGACGGCGTTCGACACGCCGAGCGCGCGCGCCGCAATGATGTATTCGAAGTTGCGGCCGCGCAGGAATTCGGCGCGAACGAGACCGACGAGGCGCACCCACGAGAACAACAGCAGAATTCCGAGCAGCACAAAGAAGCCGGGAACCAGCACCGAAGAGATGATGAGGAGCAGATAAAGCTCCGGCACTGAGGTCCAGATTTCGATGAACCGCTGGAACAGAAGATCGGTCCAGCCGCCGAAATAGCCTTGCACGGCGCCGGCGGCGACGCCGATGATCGAGGAAACGATTGTCAGAATGAGGCCGAACAGGACCGAGATGCGGAAACCATAGATCAGGCGCGCCAGCACATCGCGGCCCTCGTCGTCGGTGCCGAGCCAGTTATATTCAAGATCGCTGCAGCTCTTGAGGCCCTTGCGCTGGAGCACCGACTTGCATTCCGCTTCGGTCAGCAGCCAAGTCGGTTTCGACGGCGCCGGAGTCGGCAGATCGAGGTTGTGCGTGTCGTAGGAATAGCGGATTGGCGGCCAGATCATGGTGCCGCCTTTCTCCGCAATCAGTTTCTGCACGTAGGGGTCGCGGTAGTCGGCCGCGGTCTCGAAATCGCCGCCGAAAGTGGTCTCCGGATAAGTGAAAACAACCGGAAAATAGGACTTGCCGCCGTAGTTGATATAGAGCGGTTTGTCGTTGGCGATGAATTCGGCAAACAGGGTGCCGACGAAAAGAACCAGGAAAATCCACAATGACCAGTGGCCGCGCCGATTGGTCTTGAAATTCTGCCACCGTCGTTTGTTGATCGGCGACAGCGCAAACCGCCGTGGCATGGGAGTGGGGCCCAGCGGTCCGGCCGGCTCGACATCCGGCATGAGCCCCGGCGCCTCGAGCCGCCGTGCTTCAGGGGTCGCGATGACATTGTCGGCGCGGGTCTTGTCGTCCACCTCACACCTCTCGCGTCTCGAAGTCGATGCGCGGATCGATCCAGGTGTAGGTCAGATCGGAAATCAGGTTCACCACGAGGCCGACGAGGGCGAAGATGTATAGATTGGCGAAAACCACGGGATAGTCGCGATTGAGGACGCTCTCGAAGCTTAACAGCCCGAGGCCGTCGAGCGAGAATATCGTTTCGATCAGCAGCGAGCCGGCGAAGAAGGCGCTGACGAATGCGCTCGGAAAGCCGGCGATGACGAGCAGCATCGCGTTGCGAAAAATATGACCGTAAAGCACTTGCCGCTCGGAGCAGCCTTTCGCCCGCGCGGTGAGGACGTATTGTTTGCGCAATTCCTCCAGAAACGAGTTCTTGGTCAGGAGCGTCATGGTGGCAAAGGCGGCAAGCCCCATGGAGACGATCGGCAATGTGAGGTGCCAAAAATAGTCGAGAATCTTATGCCACCAGGTGAACTGTTCCCAGCCGTCAGAGGTGAGCCCGCGCAGCGGAAAGATGCTGAAGAACGAGCCGCCGGCGAACAGGATGATGAGTAGAATCGCAAACAGGAATCCCGGAATGGCGTAACCGACGATGATGACGCCCGAGGTCCACACGTCGAATTGCGAACCGTCGCGCACCGCCTTGCGGATGCCGAGCGGAATTGAGATCAAATAGCTCAGCAGCGTCATCCAGATGCCGAGTGAAATCGAAACCGGCAGCTTCTCCTTGATCAGTTGCAGGACGCTCACGTCGCGGAAGTAGCTCTTGCCGAAGTCGAAGCGCAGGTAGTTCCAGAGCATGAGAAAGAAGCGCTCGTACGCGGGCTTGTCGAAGCCGAACTGTTTTTCCAGGCTTTTGATGAATTCGGGATCGAGCCCCTGTGCACCACGATATTTGGCGTTGATATCGAGCTGCCCGCCCGGTTGCAGCGCCCCGCGCGCGCCGAAGTCGCCGCCGGCCGAGCCGGAAATGCGCGAGGTCGCTCCGGTGTCGTTTCCAGAGAGCTGGGCGATGACGCGTTCGACCGGTCCGCCGGGCGCAAACTGCACCACGACGAACGATACCAGCATGATCCCAAAGACGGTCGGGATCATGAAGAGAAGTCGGCGAACGATGTAGGCGGTCATGCGTGCAATCCCATCGTCATCCCGAGGTGCCCGTGCGCGGCGAGGGCCTCGAAGCACGCTGCTCAGGCTGGGCCGGCATCCTTCGAGGCTCGTTCCACTCGCACCTCAGGATGACGGAACAACAACTTTGCACGGGAAATGTGCCGTATACCACGTCCTGACTAACCCGCCCGCTGGATTTTCGCTGCCTTGCTTGGGTCATACCACCAGGTCTCCGGAATGCCGCGAAAATAGCGCGGTTGCGCGGCCGGCCGGCCGAAGACGTCCCAATATGCGATCCAATGCGAGGGCTTATACCAGTGGGGAATCCAGTAGCGCCCGGCGCGGATTACGCGGTCAAGCGCGCGGCAGGCGGTCGTGAGTGCGGGCCGCGTCGGCGCGGCAATGATGCTGTCAATCAGCGCGTCGATAGCCGGATCGACAATGCCGGCGAGATTGTTTGAGCCCTTCAACGCCGCCGCCTGCGAAGAAAAGAATGACCGCAGTAAATCGCCGGGAGTTGCCGAAAAGCCAAACCGGTCGACGGTGATATCGAAATCGAAGCCATCGCGACGCGCGCGGTATTGCACCGGATCGACAATGCGTAACGAAGCGTCGATACCGAGCACGCCGAGATTTTTGATGAACGGCATATGATGCGGCTCGAAAGTCGGCTCGTCAATCAAGAATTCGATCGTAATCCGCTCGCCATTTGGCAGGACGCGCTTGCCGTCGGCGACGGCGCAGCCGGCCTCCTTGAGAAGCTGCGAGGCTTTGCGCAACAGCGCGCGGTCCGCCCCGGAGCCGTCCGAGACCGGCGGCAAGTAGGGCTCGCGGAAAACTTCGTCCGACACGTGCCCGCGGAACGGCTCGAGGAGTGCAAGCTCTTCCGGTGTCGGCATACCCTTTGCCATCATGTCCGAATTCTGAAATACCGAAACCGTGCGCTGGTAAGACCCATACATGATGGCCTTGTTGGTCCATTCGAAATCGAACGCGTCGCAGAGCGCCTCGCGCAGCCGCGGGTCGGCAAACTTCGCCCGCCGTGTGTTGATAAACCAACCCTGCGCACCGGACGGCGTCTCGTCGGCGAGCACATCCTTTTTGACCCGGCCGTCCTTCACCGCGGGAAAGTCGTAGCGCGTCGCCCAGGTGCGCGAGGTAAACTCCTCGCGAAAGAGGTAATTCGCGGCAGTAAAGCCTTCGAAACCGACGGTGCGGTCGCGATAATATTCGAAGCGTACGATATCGAAATTGTTCAGGCCGCGGGCGACCGGCAAATCGGCGCCCCACCAATCACTCACCCGCTCGTATTCGATAAAGCGGCCGGCATCGAAGCGGCCGACCTTGTACGCACCGGAGCCGAGTGGAACGTCGAGCGTCAATTCGTCGAACGGCTTCGTTGCGTAATAGGCGCGCGAAAAGATCGGCAGCCCGGCGACGAACAGCGGGACGTCGCGCGCGCGTTTCGGTGCAAAGTTCGCGACGACGGTCACCTCGTCGTTGGCCGTGGCGCCGGCGAAATCGCGTAACGATTGGGTGATGAGCGGATGGCCTTTCTTCTTGAGGAGATTGAGCGAGAACGCGACATCATGGGCGGTGAGCCGCGAGCCGTCGTGGAATTTGGCCTCCGGGCGGATGAAAAACTCGTAGGCGAGACCGTCGGCCGAACGGCGCACCTTGGCTGCGGCGAGGCCGTACATGGCATCGGGCTCGTCGCCGGAGCGCGCCATCAGGGTGGCGAAGGTCAGCTCCATCCCTTGCGCCGCGTCGCCCTTGAGGATGTAGCTGTTGAGCGAGTTGAAGGTGAGAAAATTCTGATTGAATTGCCGATCCGGCCCGATCTGCGAAAAGGTGCCGCCCTTCGGCGCCTGTGGATCGACGTAGCGGAAATGCTGAAAGTCGGCGGGATACGCAAGATCACCGAAGGCCGACATGCCGTGGGATTCGATCTCTCCATCGTCGGCGCGCGCGGGCGCATCTGCGCGGGTCGCGACGGCAACACTTGCAGCCAGCAACAGGACGCGTCGGCGCGTCGGGTAATTCATATGACAGCGGCGTGTCGGCGTTGCGCTCTCTCCCCTTGCGGAAGAGGGCCGCGCGGCGTTTCAACAACAAGAATGGGTGAGGGGTCGGGGCCGCAACCCCTCACCCAACGGTGTCTGTTGAACCCCCGGTGGAGCACTCTTCCGCGAAGGGAGAGGGCGCACATACGGGCGCCAGATCGCACTAGCATCAAGACCGGCTTCCCGTCTTGGCCGCTTTTTCGGCGTCCCACCACCAGACGGTGGGGAATGCCGACGTGCCGTATTTCGGCAACGGGGCGGGATGTCCGAAGCGGTCCCAACGCGCGCTGCGCACTTTGCCGTAATACCATTGCGGCACGACGTAATGGTTCCAGAGGAGCACGCGGTCGAGCGCCTTGGTGGCGGCGACGAGATCGGGCCGGTTTTTGGCGAAGATCACCTGATCGATCATGGCGTCGACGGCCGGGTTTTTGATGCCGATGAGGTTGAGTGAACCCGGCTGATCGGCGGCTTGTGAGCCCCAATAGCCGCGCTGCTCGTTGCCGGGCGAGAGCGATTCGCCCCAGGAATTTGTAACAACATCGAAGTCCCAGTTTCGCAACCGGTTCTCATATTGCGACGCATCGACGACGCGGACTGACACCGTGACCCCGAGCCGATCGAGCGACGGTTTGTAGAACAAAAACACGCGCTCGAAGCTCGGATCCTCGGCCAGGAACTCCACCACGTAAGGCTCGCCGGTTTTACTGTTGACGAGCCGTTCGTTGCGCACTTCGTAGCCGGCCTCCTTGAACAACCGTACCGCTTCGCGCAGGTTGGCTCGCACCGCCTGCGGATTGCCGCCGACCGGATTGGAATAAGCGGTGGTAAAAAGCTCGGCGGGGACCCTATCGCGCACCGTTTGCAATATTTCGAGCTCGCGCCCTTCCGGCAGCCCGGTTGAGGCAAGCTCGGTGCCTTCGAAATAGCTCTTGATACGCTTATACTGACCGAAGAAAATCTGCTTGTTCATCTCCTCGAAATCGAACGCGAAATTGAACGCGAGCCGCACGCGCGGGTCCTGGAATTTGGCGCGGCGGATGTTGAAGGCGAAGGCCTGCATCACGCCGAAATTGTTAATGGGAAATTGTTCGAGGACGACGCGCTTGTCGCTGACTGCGGGAAAATCGTAAGCGGTGGCCCAGTTCTTGGCGCTGTTCTCGGTACGCCAATCGACGGTGTCAGCCTTGAACGCCTCAAGCGCAACCGTCGTGTCGCGAAAATACTCGAAGCGCAGCTCATCAAAATTGTCGCGACCGACCATGACGTTGAGCTTGTCGCCCCAATAATCCTTCACGCGCTCGTAGACGATGTTGCGGCCGGGCGAAAACTCCTTGATGCGATAGGAACCGCTGCCAAGGGGTGGTTCGAGCGTGGTCGAGCCGATGTCACGCTTGTTGCCGTTCTTGTCGGTGCCTTCCCACCAATGCTGCGGCAGGATGGTAAGCTGGCCAACGATCTGGGGCAGCTCGCGATTGCCCGGCGTGTCGAATGTAAACGTGAGTTCGCGATCGCCGGTTTTTTCCACCTTCACGACGTGGCGATAGTAGGCAGCAAGCTGCGGGCTGTATTTCCTAAAGGCGTTGAACGAAAAAATCACGTCGTCGGGCGTCACCGGTTTGCCGTCGTGCCACTTCGCTTCGGCGCGCAAACGATAGGAGGCCGCGGAGAAGTCGTCCGGATAGCTCACGGCTTCGGCGATCAGCCCGTATTCGGTGGACACCTCGTCTAGCGCCGGGGTCAGGAGCGTCTCGTAGATGTAGT
This sequence comes from uncultured Alphaproteobacteria bacterium, assembly GCA_963844545.1. Lineage (GTDB taxonomy): Bacteria > Pseudomonadota > Alphaproteobacteria > Rhizobiales > Xanthobacteraceae > BOG-931. The sequence goes on from CAWJOX010000015.1 coordinate 387,957, forward strand.
CGATCCCGGTTGCCAGCGCGCCTTTGACGCCGGCGACCGTGACGTTGAAATTGTCGTAGGTGCCGATTGCAATTTGTCGGACTGCGCCGCCCTTGGGCGCGCTGGCGTTAACGTAATCAAACTGTTTGAAGCCGGGCGGATATTTCAGGTCGCCGAACAGCGACAGGCCGTGCCGCCAGACTTTGTCCTGGGCATGTGCTGGATGAATCCCAAACGGGACCGGGAGCCGTGGCGCCACAACGGCGACCAGGGCCGACGTCAAAAGCGTTCTGCGGTTCACTTAAATGCTCCAACATAATTCGCGCGGCGCCAATAACGCGAGTAATTGGGCTGATTATGTACTTTTCGATTGCGGCGCCAGCGTGCCGACGCAGAACCGCGACACAATGGACTTCACATCCCCGTGCGCTTAACGGGGCAAAAGCGTGATTGGTTACTTCTTCGGCTCGGCCGGTGCCGGCTGGTTTTGCGCGGTCGGAAGCGGCTGCGGATTCTTCGACAGCGTATTGAGGTAGGCAATGATATCGGCGCGCTGCTTCTCATTAGGCATGCCGGCGAACGTCATGGCGGTGCCCGGGGCGTCGGCGCGTGGGTCGGTCAGCCATTTGTTCAGGGCATCGAAGGTCCAGTTGCCGCCCAGCTTTTTCAACGCGTCCGTGTAGTGGAAGCCGGCTACCGACGCGACCGGCCGTCCGACGACCCCATACAGATCAGGACCGATCTTGGGACCCTGGCCTTCCTGCAGGTTGTGGCAAATCTGGCATTGCTTGGAGAGCTGCGCGCCATGTCCGACGGATGCGCTCGCCAGCAGGTTTTCGATCGGCTGCGCGGCGGGTGCGGCTTCGGCCTTGCCCTGGCCGGGTTGCTCTTGCTTCACCGCGATCTCGTAGCCGGGCTTCTCCGGCACCGGCGGGGTGAAGATCGCCCCCGAGGCGATGTGTACGGCGAGGAGGAACAGGCAGGTCCCAAGCAGCGCGCCGAGAATTTTGTTGATTTCGAACGAATTCATCGCGCAATGGCTCCGCGGGAGCAGTGGAGGGGCGGGCGCACAGATAGCCGGTTTGCCGCGCGTTTTGCAACCCGTATAACTGGGCCGGCGTGCGCTGGACGATGGCTGACGTTCTCATTCTCATTCCCGCCCGCATGGCTGCGACACGGCTGCCGGGCAAGCCGCTTGCGGATATTGCCGGCTTACCGATGATCGTCCATGTGCTGCGCCGCGCCGAGGCCGCTGCTGTCGGGCCGGTCGCGGTTGCGACCAATTCGCCGCAGATCGCGACGGCTGTGGAAAACGCTGGTGGCCGCACGGTCATGACCGGCGCCAGTCACGCTTCCGGCTCCGACCGCATTTTCGAGGCGCTCGGCAAGCTCGATCCGAATGGCAGGGCGGCGATTGTGGTCAATGTGCAAGGCGATCTGCCGACGCTGGAGCCGTCCACGATCGCTGCGGCAGTCCGTTTGCTGGCGGATCAATCGGTCGACATCGGAACCGCCGCGGCGGAGATTACGCGGGCTGAAGAGCGCGACGACCCCACCGTGGTCAAGGTCGTGGGCACGCCGGTCGCGCCGGAAAGGCTCCACGCGCTCTATTTCACCCGGGCCACCGCCCCTTACGGCGACGGGCCGCTTTATCATCACATCGGCCTCTACGCGTTCCGGCGCGCGGCCCTCGAACGCTTCGTGGCATTGCCGCCGTCGCCATTGGAGAAACGGGAAAAGCTCGAGCAATTACGGGCGATCGAAGCCGGGATGCGCATCGACGTCGCGATCGTGGACGCAGCTCCCCTCGGCGTCGATACGCCGGACGATTTGGCGCGCGCGCGCGTCGTGCTATCGGGTCGCTCATGAAGCAACGAAAAAGAATCGCATTCCAGGGCGAGCCCGGCGCCAATTCGCATATCGCCTGCGACGAAGCCTATCCGGGCTACGAACCGCTGCCCTGTCCGACCTTCGAAGATGCCTTCGCCGCGGTGCGCACTGGCAGGGCCAAGCTTGGCATGATCCCGATTGACAATTCGGTTGCCGGCCGTGTTGCCGATATTCATCACCTGATGCCGCGGTCGGGACTGCACATCGTGGGTGAATGGTTTTTGCCGGTGCAGCACCAACTTATGGCGCCCAGGGGCGCTACGCTCCGAACCATCAAGACCGTCGAAAGCCACGTGCATGCGCTGGGGCAGTGCCGCAACATCATCCGCAAGCTCCGCGTCAAGGCGGTGGTTGCAGCCGATACCGCCGGCGCCGCGCGCGAAGTTGCAGAAGCCGGGGACATTTCGCGCGCTGCGCTGGCGACCAGGCTTGCGGCGAAGATTTATGGCCTGCAAATCCTGAAAAAAGACGTCGCCGACGCCAAGCATAACACGACGCGCTTTGTCGTGCTCGCGCGCGAACCCAAATGGGCAAGCCGCAAGGAACAGCGCGTAATGACCACGTTTGTGTTCGAGGTCCGCAATATCCCGGCCGCGCTCTACAAGGCCTTAGGCGGCTTCGCGACCAACGGCGTCAACATGACCAAGCTCGAGAGCTACATGGTGGACGGCAGCTTTGCCGCGACCCAGTTCTACGCCGATGTGCAGGGTCATCCCAAGCACCGGGGGCTGGAACTGGCGCTCGAAGAGCTGGAGTTCGTCTCTCAGCCGAAGTCGCTGAAGATTCTCGGCGTTTACCCGGCGCACTCATTCCGCGAGACGTTGAAATAGAGCATAATGCCGCCAAGGGTCCGCTGGCTTTCGAGCAAGTTCATGCTGCAAGCGAAATCAGCAAACGCGTGTTGGCGGCGCGCGTCCGATGTAGCTGAGGAATGCAGTCGATGAGTAACGAAGATGTCAAAGTCTGGCGGACGCTGCACTTGAAGTTCACGCTGCCGGGCGCCGAGTTGGATCATCTTCTGGCGATGATGCGGGCCGCGGCGCCCTTCTATCAGATGTTTGGCAACGCCAATTTTCGTTTGCTGCAAAACGCCGACGACCCGACCAAATACATCCAGGTGATCGAATACGAAACCCCCGAGGCCTTCGAACTCAACCGGCAGACGCTGGCCAGCGACATGCGGTTTCAAGCCTTTATCGCGGGCTGGCGCGCGATGCTACCCGGTGCGCTCGAGGTCGACGTCTATCAGGATGTAACCAAGAAGGACGACTAGATCGTCTGATTGTATTCGCCGACTTCCTTGTGCGCGCGCAGCACTGCATCGACCGCCTGGAACATTTCGCGCATCCGCGCCTGCGAGGCAGGGCTCTCGACCACGACGACCAGTTCCGGCTTGTTCGATGAGGCACGCACCAAACCCCAGGTGCCATCCTCGACCGTGACCCGCACGCCGTTGACGGTTACCAGATCGCGGATCGGCTGGCCCGCGACTTTGCCGCCCTTCTTCTGCTCCGCTTCGAAGTGCTTCACCACCGCATCGACCACACCGTACTTCTCCTCGTCGGCGCAGTGCGGCGACATGGTCGGCGACGACCAGGTTTTCGGCAGCGCATTTTTCAGATCGGCCATGGTCTTCCCAGGATCGCCGTCGAGCATATCGCAGACGGCCAACGCGAAGATCAGCCCGTCGTCGTAGCCGCGGCCGAACGGCTTATTGAAGAAGAAGTGGCCAGATTTCTCGAAACCGGCAATGGCGCCGATCTCGTTGACGCGGCGCTTCATGTAGGAATGGCCGGTCTTCCAGTAGTCGGTCTTGGCGCCATTCTTGATCAGGACCGGATCGGTGGCGAACAGCCCGGTGGATTTTACGTCTGCGACGAACAGCGCGTTCTTGTGCTGTGCAGAGATATCGCGCGCCAGCATGACGCCGACCTTGTCAGCGAAGATCTCGTCGCCTTCGTTGTCGACCACGCCGCAGCGGTCGCCGTCGCCGTCGAAGCCCAAAGCGACGTCGGCTTTGTGCGCCAACACGGCGTCGCGCATGGCGTGCAGCATTTTCATGTCTTCAGTGTTGGGATTGTAGTTTGGGAACGTGTGATCGAGCTCGCAATCGAGCGGGACGACTTCGCAGCCGACCGCTTCCAGCACCTGTGGTGCGAATGCGCCGGCGGTCCCGTTGCCGCAGGCGCAGATCACTTTGAGGTGTCGCTTGAGCTTCGGTCGCTTGGTCAGGTCGGCGATGTAGCGCACCGGAAAATTCTCGACGAAGGTGTAGGCGCCGCCTTCCCTCATCTTGTATCGGCCGCCAAGCACAATGTCTTTGAGGCGGCTCATCTCATCAGGGCCGAACGTGAGCGGCCGGTCGGCCCCCATCTTCACGCCGGTCCAGCCATTGTCGTTATGCGACGCCGTCACCATGGCGACGCAGGGTGCATCAAGCTCGAACTGCGCAAAGTAGGCCATCGGCGTCACCGCAAGGCCGATGTCGTGAACCCGGCAGCCGGACGCGATCAGGCCGTTCGTCAGCGCCATTTTGATTGACGCCGAATAGGAGCGGAAATCGTGGCCGGTGACGATCTTCGGCTCGCGGCCGAGTTCGTGGATGAGCGTGCCGAGGCCCAGTCCAAGCGCCTCGACGCCCATCAGGTTGATCTCGCTGCCAAACAGCCAGCGCGCGTCATATTCGCGAAAGCCGGTGGCCTTCACCATCGGCTCCGACTCGTAAGCGTAAGTATTAGGTTTTAGCTGCGGTTTGGGCGTCGGGAACATTGCATCCTCGGAAATGTGCCTTTCCATATAGGGGCGAACGATGAATGGCGAGTGGCGAATGGTGTTTTAGTTATTGGCTACTCCGTCGCTTGGCCCCTCGCGTCGGCGGTGCGGTAAGCGGATTATCCGGCCAGGGATGCTTTGGATAACGCCCGCGCATCTCCGCGCGGACGGCCGCGTAGCTGCCGCGCCAGAAGCCGGGCAGATCGCGCGTCATCTGTACCGGACGGTGCGCTGGCGAAAGAAGCTCGACGAGCAGCGGGACCTTTCCAGCGGCGATGGCGGGATGGCGGTCGAGGCCGAACAGCTCCTGGACGCGGATTGCAATCTTGGGTCCTCCTTCGGCCTCGTAGTCGATCGGCACGCGTGAGCCGGTCGGCGCCTCGAAATGCGTCGGCGCTTCGGCGGCGAGCCGGCGCTGCAAGGGGTAGGGTAAGCGCGCGGTCAATGCAGCGGCGAATTCGTCAGAAGAAAGCTCGGCGAGCGAAGTCTTTCCCGCAAAGATCGCTGCCAGCCAGTCGACATCGGCGGCAAGTGCGATGTCGGACAGATCGGGCCAATCGCCGCCTTCTGCGCGGCGCAGAAACAGCACCCGGTCACGCCATTGCCGCAGCGCATTTGTCCACGGCAGCCGATCGGCCCCGAGGCGCGCAACGCCTTTGGCAAGGGCATTTGCTGCGGCGTCGTTTGCGACTGAAGGCAGCCGCTGTTCGCTCAGCGTGATCGCGCCGAAGCGCTTCAGCCGGCGCATGCGCAAGCCGGCACTTGCCGGATCGAAGGTGACATCTTCGCTGGCGACGATATCGTCGGCGAAGCGCGCTTCGATTTCGGGGAGCGTGATCGGCGCCGCCAGCAAGATGCGGCCCGCGGTTGCGCTGCCGGTCAGCTCGGCCACCGCGAGATAAGGCTCGCGGGCGAGCGGCGAGGCAGGGTCAATCTGCGCACCGCGACCGTTGACCAGAAGGAATGCGCCCGCTGCGCCGCCGCGATTTTTGGCGATCCGCTCGGGATAGGCGAGGGCGAGGAGTGCACCGGCGCTTGGTTCCCCTCCCTCCTGGTGTAACGGGGTAGGCGTGGCGCTTGCTATCTCAGCCCAGCGTTGCGCCATGGCGCGGGCTTCGCGTGCACGCGATGAGCGGTCGCGGCGAAGCGCATCAAGCCGATAGGTCAGGTCCACGTCGTTGCCGGCAAGGCCGCGCTCGCCGATCAGGACGGCGATCTCGGCGCCGCGTAGCGCTTCGCCAGAGGCCCCGGCGTCGATGACCATTCGCGCGAGCCGCGGCGGCAAGGGCAGCCGCCGTAGCTTTTTTCCCTCTTCGGTGAGGCGTCCGTCCTCGTCGATGGCATGGAGTTCAGTGAGCAGCGCCTTGGCTTCGGTAAGCGCCAGGCGCGGCGGCGGATCGAGGAACGCGAGTTGCTCGGAACCAGAGCCCCACGCGGCCAGATCGAGAGCGAAGCTCGAAAGATCGGCGGAGAGGATTTCAGGCCGTGAAAAAGCTTCGAGCGAGGCGGTCTGCGGCTCGTCCCAAAGCCGATAGCAGATGCCCGGTTCGGTGCGCCCGGCGCGGCCGCGGCGCTGATCCGCCGCGGCGCGGGAGACCCGCACGGTTTCGAGCCGTGTCACGCCGACGTCAGGCTCATAGCGCGGCACGCGGGCAAGTCCAGAGTCGATAACGATGCGCACGCCTTCGATGGTGATCGAAGTCTCGGCAATCGAAGTGGCGAGCACGATTTTCCGCCGGCCGGATGGGGCGGGGGCGATGGCGCGATCCTGCTCGTCGCCGGCGAGCGCGCCGTAGAGCGCGACGAGGTCCGTTGCGGCATCAAGGCGGCCCTCAAGTTGCGCCTGCGTGCGGCGGATTTCGGCGGCTCCCGGAAGGAACGCCAGCACCGAACCCGGATCGGCGCGCATGGCCCGCACGATAGCGTCGGCCATTTGTGGCTCAATCAGCCGCCCGTCGCGCGGCAGATACCGGCTCTCAACGGGAAACGCGCGGCCTTCGGAGGTAATTACCGGCGCGTCGCCGAGGAGCTTCGCCACCCGCGCGCCGTCCATCGTCGCCGACATCACAACGAGCCGCAAATCCTCGCGAAGTCCCTGTTGCACGTCGCGGGCGAGCGCGAGCCCAAGATCGGCATCGAGCGAGCGTTCGTGGAACTCGTCAAATAGAATGGCGACGACCCCGTCGAGCATTGGGTCGTCGAGCACGAGCCGGGTGAAAACGCCTTCGGTGATAATTTCGATGCGCGTTTTACGCGATATTTTGGAGCCGAACCGCACCCGCAAGCCGACCGTGTCGCCGACTCGTTCGCCAAGCGTTTTTGCCATCCGCTCGGCCGCGGCGCGGGCGGCAAGGCGGCGCGGTTCGAGCATCAGGATGCGGCGACCTTGCGCCCACGGTTCGCCGGCGAGAATGAGTGGCACCCGCGTCGTCTTGCCGGCGCCGGGCGGCGCGACCAGAACGGCGGTATTGTGCAGGTGCAGCGCGGCGGTCAGTTCCGGCAGCGCTGCATCAATCGGAAGCGGCGAAAACTCCATTTTCCTTATATTTGGCGAGGAAGCTTACTCGTCACCTAAAAAATGCAGTATGGCGAAGTTGAATTGTTTGGGGTCTTGCAGAAATGCGAAGTGACTCACATTCGGCAGGATCAAAAGGCCGGCGCGGGGGATCGTCGCCGCGATATATTCGGTGTGCTCGCGCTTGATCGCCTCGTCGTGGTCGCCATCGACAACGAGGACGGGTGTGTCGATGGTCTTGAGCTGCGCGTCGCTCCAGTTTGGCTGCTCGGCCCACATCTTGCTGATCTGATCGACGAAAGCGTGCGTAGTCCTTGGGCGTTGCCGAATGCGTCGCGTATTCGTGTCCGGCGCGCTCGATGTAGCGGGCGAAGGTCGGGTTCTTCTCCACGCCCTCGATCACGCCCGACGTCGCGGTATTGGCGGCGAAGGCGAAGACTTTGCCGACCCGGTCTTTGTGGCGCATGGCGAGATCGAGGCCGATAATGCCGCCGTCGCTCCAGCCGACGATATCGGCCTTGCGGATTTTCAATTCGTCCATCAGCGCCACGACATCGTCCGCCATCAGATCGTAGCCATAGGGGCGCGCGTCGCGGGTACTGCGGCCGTGACCGCGGCTGTCCATCAGAATGACCGTATGATGCGCGGCGACAGCGGGCACTTGCTTCCCCCAATAGTCGGTATTGGCAAGCCCGCCGTGGAGGAAGATCACGGGAGAGCCCCGGCCGTAGATCGCGTAATGGATGTCGATACCGTCGGCGTGCTTGTGGCCGCTTCGGGCGGTAGCGAGCGGTGCCGGCGTCGGCGGCAGGGTTTGCCACCTTTCGGCCGCGACCGCGGGCAAGGCGGCCATAATCATCATGGATGCGAACAGGAACCGGCGCATGAGCTTCTCCCGGCAACGCTGTGGATTGGATTTCCGGTCAGCTCGTTCGCGGCTTCCGGAATGACACCGATCCCATATATTACCCATCATCATGCCCGCCGCACAAAAGTCGCACGCCACCGCCGCGCCGAAAACCGCTTCGCCTGCCGCCATGCCGGTAAAGAAGGGCGATCACGTCTTTCTGGTCGACGGCTCCGGCTACATCTTCCGAGCCTATCACGCACTGCCGCCGATCAACCGCAAATCGGATGGCTTGCAGCTCAACGCCGTGTTCGGCTTCTGCAACATGCTGTGGAAGCTCCTGCGCGACATGAAGGATGACGACAAGCCGAGCCATCTCGCGGTGGTGTTCGACAAGTCGGAAAAGACCTTCCGAACGGAAATGTACCCCGACTACAAGGCGCACCGGCCCGATCCGCCCGACGATCTGAAACCGCAGTTCAAGTTCATCCGCGAGGCGGTGCACGCATTCGACATACCGTGCCTCGAGCAGGATGGTTTCGAAGCCGACGACCTGATCGCAACCTATGTGCGGCAGGCGCACGAAGCCGGCGCTACCTCGACCATCGTGTCATCAGACAAGGATCTGATGCAGCTCGTCAGCGACGGCGTCATCATGTTCGACACGATGAAGGACAAGAAAATCGGCCGGGCCGAGGTGATGGAGAAATTCGGCGTACCGCCGGAGAAAGTCATCGAGGTCCAGGCGCTGATCGGCGATTCGACCGACAACGTGCCGGGTGTGCCTGGCATCGGCGTCAAGACCGCGGCCCAGCTAATCGGCGAATACGGCGATCTCGAAACGCTGCTGAAGCGCGCTCCGGAGATCAAACAAGAAAAGCGCCGGCAATCGCTGATCGACAACGCGGAAAAAGCGCGGCTGTCGAAAAAACTGGTCACGCTGGACGATCAGGTCAAGCTCAACGTGCCGATCGGCGAACTGGCCGTGCATGAGCCGGACTACAAGCGCCTGATCGGCTTTCTGAAGGCGATGGAGTTCAACTCCCTGATGCGGCGCGTCGCGGAGTATTCCGGCGCCGACGCCGGCGAGATCGACCCCGAAGCGCGGTTTGCCGGCCATGTAGCATCTCTTTCGCCGCCGCCCGCTACTGGCGCCCCCAGCCAAACGGCCGCAAGCGGGCAGGGCACCAGCGCGGCGCCGCAACTTCCCCTCGGCCGGCCGGCGCAGCCGGGCGATCTTGCCCGCAAGCGAAGCGGTGAGGGGCCGGCGAATTTTTCGGGCACGCCGCAATCTCTTGCTGCCGCTCGCAAGGAGGCCGCGCGCACCGCCAAGTTCGACCGCACGAAATACGAAACGGTGCGGAGCGTGGGGCGGCTCGTTGCCTGGATCGAGCGCGCGCGAGAGAACGCCTTGGTCGCGCTTGATGCTGCGGCTACGAGTTTCGATCCGATGCAGGCGGAACTGTGCGGCCTCTCCCTTGCGGTGGCGCCGAACGAAGCCTGCTATGTGCCGCTTGGGCATCGGCAGGGCGGTGAGGGCGCCGGCCTGTTCCGCGGCGATGTGGCGCCCGATCAGATTGCCGAGAATGCCGCGCTCCAAGCGCTGAAGCCGCTGCTCGAAGATCAAGGCGTGCTCAAGGTCGGCTATGACCTCAAATTCGCCTGGCAGATGTTTTCACTGCGCGGCATCGAGATCGCGGCCTACGACGACACTATGCTCATGTCCTATGCGCTGGACGCCGGCCGCGCCAGCCATGCGCTCGATTCGGTGGCGGAGCGTACCTTCAATCACGCCGCGCTTGACATCAACGAGCTGATCAAAGCTGGCAAGACGAAGATTACATTCGATGCGGTCGGCATCGATCGGGCGACCGAGTACGCCGCCGAAAGGGCTGACATCGTCTTGCGGCTGCACCGGGTGCTCAAGCCGCGGCTTGCCGCCGAGCGAGTGCTGACGGTCTATGAAACGCTGGAACGGCCGCTGCTTGCTGTGCTGGCGCGTATGGAGCGGCGCGGCATCTCGATTGATCGTGATGTGCTGTCGCGGCTCTCCGGCGAGTTCGCCCAGGAAGCCGCTGGTCTCGAGGATGAAATCAATCGTGAAGCAGGCCAAACCGTCAATCCGGGGAGCCCCAAGCAGCTTGGCGATATTCTGTTCGGCAAACTCGGCCTGCCGGGCGGCACCAAGACCAAAACCGGCCAGTGGGCGACCGGAGCGCGAGCGCTGGAAGAACTTGCCGAGCAGGGCCACAAGCTGCCGAAAATGCTTCTCGACTGGCGGCAAGTCTCCAAGCTGAAGTCGACTTACACCGACGCGCTCCCCGGCTTCGTCAATCCGCGGACGCATCGCGTCCACACCAACTACGCGCTGGCGTCAACCACGACCGGACGGCTGTCATCGTCCGATCCGAACCTGCAGAATATCCCGGTGCGCACCGAAGACGGCCGCAAGATCCGCCGCGCCTTCATTGCCGCGCCCGGGACCAAACTCGTTTCGGCGGACTATTCGCAAATCGAATTGCGGCTCCTCGCCGAGATTGCCGGCATCGAGCCGCTGCAAAAAGCGTTCCGCGAAGGGCTCGACATTCATGCCATGACCGCGAGCGAAATGTTCGGCGTGCCGATCAAAGGCATGCCACCTGAAATTCGCCGTCGCGCCAAGGCGATCAATTTCGGCATCGTCTATGGCATCTCTGCGTTTGGGCTCGCCAATCAGCTCGGCATTGGCCGCGAGGAAGCTGGGGCCTACATCAAAAAATATTTCGAGCGATTTCCCGGCATTCGCGATTACATCGAGGAATCCAAGGCCTACGCCAAGCAGAACGGCTACGTTGTCACGCTGTTCGGCCGCAAATGCCATTACCCGGAAATTCGCGCGTCCAATGCCTCGGTTCGCTCCTTCAATGAGCGCGCCGCGGTTAACGCCCGGCTGCAAGGCAGTGCCGCCGACATCATCCGCCGTGCCATGATCCGTATGGAAGGGGCGCTGGCGAAGCACAAACTCACCGCCGAGATGCTGTTGCAGGTGCACGACGAACTCGTCTTCGAAGTACCTCAAGCGGAGGTCGAAAAGACGCTGCCGGTGGTCAAAAACGTGATGGAAGATGCACCGCTGCCGGCGGTATCCCTTTCAGTGCCGTTGCAGGTCGAGGCGCACGCCGCGGACAATTGGGACGCCGCGCACTAAACATGCAGACGTTGCTGACGATCATCGGAATTATTCTCTTGATCATGGGCGTTGTGTTCATGGGACAGGGCTCCGGATATTTTCCGTATCCGGCCTCGAGCTTCATGATCAACAACGCCAAATGGATCTATTACGGCGGCGGACTAGCGGTGATCGGACTTTTGCTCATCGTTTTCGGGCGCCGCTAACGTCGCGGTGTGGGCAGCTGAGTACTGCAAAAATCACCATGGCTTGTTGCGAATTCGATGTTACGTTCCACTCCATCCACGCAACTTGTTGGAGGCAGAAATCTGCGGGTCTGACAATCGGGACGCCGCGTATTAGACAAATCAGGAGAAACGCATGCTGGAGCTTTATCACAATATCAACTCGGTCTGCGCCCAGAAGGTACGCATCGCGCTGAAGGAAAAGGGCCAAGAGGCCAAGGAGCATCTGCTTAAGTTGCAGGGCGATCAAAATGATCCTGCTTATTTGAAGCTTAACCCGAATGGTGTGGTGCCAACGTTGGTTCACGATGGCAACGTGATCGTTGAGTCCTCATTGATCCTCTACTATCTCGATGAGGCGCTACCCGGACCGCCGCTGATGCCGAGATCGCCGGTCGCTCGCCACCGGGTCCGCCTCTACAACAAGCTGATCGACGAATATGTGCACAATTCCTGCACCATCATGACTTTTGCCACGGCGTTTCGGCCGCGGTTCCTCAAGGTGTCGCGTGAGCAATGGCTAAACGAGATCAACAAGGCGCCGCTCAAGCGGCGGGCGGAGTACAAGCGCAGCGTGATCGAACACGGTCTTGATTCCGAGTTTGTGATTGAGGCGCTCGGGCAGCACCAGAAAATGATTTCGTGGATGGCCGATGACCTTAAGCGCGGGCCCTACCTCGCCGGTGATACTTTCACCAACGCCGACTGCGCCGTGATCCCCTACATCCTGCGCCTTGAACTGCTCAAGCTTGGCGCAATGTGGCAGCAACATTCTGCCATAACCGATTGGTGGGCTCGCGTGCGCGAACGGCCTTCGGTGAAATCCGCGATCTTCGATCGCATGCAAGAAAGCGACTGGGCGCCGTTTCGGAATCTCGCTCCCGACCCGTGGCCAAAGGTAGAGGCACTATTAAAAGCCGCGTGATTGGCAGCAGCCGAGCGCGTCGGCTTGGCCCGTGGAGCGGCGATCGGCGTGGTGTCAACGCAGACTTGGCGACTGGGCCGGGTCTTCTTTCCCATCACCGCTAGAACCCCGCAACGGCTTCCAGCGTCTTGCCGGCCTGCGCGCGGCGGATGGCGTCGAGCTGTTCCGCCGAGTGGCGAAGCTGCGTGACCTCCTTGGCAAAATCCGGCATGGCACGGAGTTTTTCAGCCCAGGCATGCACGTGCGGATGCAGCCGCGCGAACGGATACCCGGCGAGCGAGAGCCGGTGCTCGTAGATCAGCCAGGCGATGTCGAGCACGCTTAAATCTTCGCCCATCAGATAAGGTTGCGTCGCCAATTTTCTGTCGAGCGCGTCGAAGGCGGCACGGAACTTTAATGCCGACGCACGTACCCGCTCGTCGGGGAAACCTTCCCTGGCGGCGCGCTGCCAAAATTCGATCTGAACCTGTTTCTCATGGTCGGGTGCGCCCCGCACCGTCGTCGCGCCGTTGGCGCCATAGCTTTCGAGCGCGGCCGCGGGTTTGGGCGGCCCCGGCGGCGCGAATACGAATCGAAAGCTCAGCGTACGCAGGTCGAGATGCAGATCGTCTTCGTGCTTGAGCAACGCCGCCACCTCGCTCTCGTGGCCGGCCGGGATGAGTGGCGGCGTAGGAAATCTCCCTTCCAGGTACTGGATGATATCGTTGCTCTCGATGTGCACGGCGCCGTCATGCACCAGCACCGGCACCAGCCCGCGCGGATTGATGCCGAGAAACCGAGGCTGGAAGTTCTCGTTAGCGGGCAGATCGACGGGATGCGAGTGCCATGGAATGCCTTTGAGGTTGAGGAAGATGCGGAGTTTTTGCGAACACGACGAGCCCATGAAGTGGAGCAGGTGCACGCCTTTCCAGCCGAGCACCTCCCGGGTCTTGATGTCGCTGTCCACAAGCTGAACCATGAGCATTTCTCCGGCGGAAGCCATTTCGGACATCATAAGCTAGTATTCCGGATCCGGCGCAGCGAAATCAGGCCGCATCTTGCAAGGGCCGCACGGCGGGCCGGCGCAAGATGATGGAATTGCAAACACCGCCGCGCCGGTTTTGCTTCGCGGACCGATCGTGATCCCGTAACTTGCCCGCCATGACCGGTTCTTTCGTCCCGCACCTTCCGTTCGGCCTCGATCCGATCTGGGTCTCGGTGACGGTGCTCGCCGTCACTTACGCATTCATCATCGCGGGCCGTCACAATCGCGCGGTGGTGGCGCTGATCGGCGCTGTCGTCCTCATCCTGGTTGGTGCGCTCGATCAGGGTGAGGCGATCAAGGGCATCGATTGGGATACGATCGGCCTTCTTACCGGGATGATGATCCTGGTCGCGATCTCGCGGCGGTCCGGATTATTTCAGTATCTCGCCGTCTGGTCCGCCCAGCGGGTGAAAGCGCATCCGGCTGGCATTCTGCTTATGTTGCAGATCGCCACCGCGCTCCTGTCCACGGTACTGAACAATGTCAGCACGGTGCTATTGATCGTGCCGGTGACGCTGGTGATCGCCGAAGAACTGGAAGTTACGCCCTTTCCGTTTCTGTTTGCCGAAGTGTTCGCCTCGAATATTGGCGGCACAGCGACGCTGATCGGCGATCCGCCGAACATTCTGATTGGCACGCAGGCCGGTCTCGACTTCAACGACTTCATCGCCAATGTCGCGCCGGTGACTGCCGTGGTATTCGCCGTGCAGGCGGCGCTGGTGCACCTCATCTGGGGCCGTTCGCTCCATGCAAGTCCCGAGAGCCGCGTGCTGGTCATGGGCATGAATGCGCCGGGCCTGATCACCGATTGGGTGCTGCTGCGCCGTTCGGCGGTGGTCATTGTCGCTGTGCTTGTCGCATTTGTGCTGGCGCGGCCGCTGCGGCTGGAGCCGGCAACGATTGCGCTCGCCGGCGCTGCCGTACTCATGCTGCTGGACAATTGGAAGCATCGCGGCGCCACGCAGGCGGACAATGTGCGCAACACGCTCGCGGAGATCGAGTGGACCACGATCTTCTTTTTCATCGGCCTGTTCGTCGTTGTTCACGCGGTCGAAGTCTCGGGAATATTGCGGATTGCCGCCGACAGGCTGGTGACGTTGACTGGCGGCAACATCGCGGGCGCCGGCGCGCTGATCCTGTGGATTTCGGCGCTGCTGTCGGCCGTGCTCGACAACATTCCTTTCGTCGCCACCATGATTCCGCTGATCAAAGGCATGGCGGCTGCTTATGGCGGGCCGGGCGCGATCGGGCCGCTGTGGTGGTGCCTGTCGCTCGGCGCCTGTCTCGGCGGTAACGGCACGCTGATCGGCACTTCGGCAAACCTGACCGTTGCCGGCATCGCCGAGCGCAACGGCATCCGCTTCGGCTTTGTGCAATACCTCGTCTATGCTGTGCCGATGACAATCGTATCGATCGGCATCTGCCAGCTCTATGTTTGGCTACGTTACTTTTAGTTCGCGCGAGGCTTTAGCCAGCAAGCCGGTCGACGACGTCCTCCGCCAGCGACAGCGACGAGGTGAGCCCCGGAGACTCAATGCCGAAAAGATTCACCAGCCGCGGCATGCCGTGAGCCTCCTCGCCGGCAATCATGAAGTCGGCTGCCTTTTCGCCCGGGCCGGTGAGTTTGGGCCGAACGCCGCAATAGTCGGGAACAAGCGACCCCGCGGGGACGCCGGGCCAATAGGCGCGAATGCGGTCGTAAAAGGAGTCAGCGCGGCGCGGGTCGACGGTGTAGCTCTCATGATCAATCCATTCGACGTCCGGCCCAAAGCGCATGCGGCCGGCAAGGTCCAGCGTGACATGCACGCCGAGCCCGCCATCGACTGGCGTCGGGTAAATCAGCCGCGAAAACACCGGCTTTCCGGCAAAGCCGAAATAGTTGCCCTTGGCGAGAACGAGCGGCGGCACTTTTTCGGCCGGGTAACCTTCGATGCGGCGCGCCAGCGCCTGCGCGCCAAGACCGGCCGAATTGACCACCGCGTCGAAAGTCACCGTGCCGGCATCGCGGCCGCCGAATTGGACCTGCCACTGCGACCCGACGATGACATGCGCTCGACAGGCGTCTCGAACGCGATCGCGCCGCCGCAATCCTCCAGCTCGCCCCACAGCGCCAGCATGTAGCTATGGCTGTCGAGCACGCCGGATTCCGGCGACGCCAGCGCGCCGATGCAGAACAGTTCCGTCTCCAGCGCGCGCGCGGCATTGCCGCCGATCAGTTCGAGCCCCTCGACGCCATTGATCTCGCCCTGCACCTTGAGCGCCTGAACCCGGGCAAGCTCCTCCGTGTTGGTCGCCACAATGAGCTTGCCGCACTTATTATGGGCGACACCATGCGAGGCGCAGAACTGGTAGAGCATGCGCCGGCCGCCGGTAGAGTGGCGGGCCCGCAGCGAGCCGGTCGGATAATAGATGCCGGCATGGACCACCTCGCTGTTGCGCGACGAGATGCCGTTGCCGATACCGCCGGTCGCTTCGGCGACGACCACTTCATGGCCGCGCAACGCCGCCGCGCGGGCGACCGCTAACCCGACGACACCGGCGCCAACCACGAGAACCTGCATGGCTTCCGTTCCTGTAGCGTTTATTGTAAGCGCAAATTGCGAGGGAGGTATCTCTGATGGCGGAAAATGCTGACAATGTCGTGCGCGTATGTGCGAAGGCCGATGTGGAGCCGGGGTCCGTCAAGGCGTTCGCGGTCGGCTCCAGCACGCTGGCAGTGTATAACATCGACGGTACTTACTATGTCACCGATGACGAATGCACGCACGCGGCGGCAAGCCTTGCCGACGGCATGCTCGATGGCGACGTGATCGAATGCTGCATGCACTTCGGTTCGTTCCACGTGCCCACCGGCAAAGCCATGCAGGCGCCCTGCGAAATTCCGCTCCGCACCTACCAGGTCGTGCCAAAGGATGACGACATTTTTGTCGATCTCAATCGCAACGCCGCGGGGGAACCAGCGTAACCCGAAAAGTGAACGCGTGAATGCCTGACAATATCGCCATCGTTGGCGGCGGCATCGGCGGCCTGACCGCCGCGCTCGCACTGATCCGCCGCGGCATCGACGTCGATGTTTACGAGCAGGCGCCGGAACTGCGCGAGCTCGGAGCCGGGGTGCAGATTAGTGCCAACGGCTCCCTCGTGCTCCACACGCTGGGGCTCGCGGCGGCCTTGGAGAAGGTCCAGGTCGAGCCGGCCGGCAAAGCCGTCAGATTGTGGGATACCGGGCAGACCTGGAAGATGTTCGACCTCGGTATGGAATCGGTCGAGCGCTACGGGTCGCCTTATCTCACACTGCATCGCTCCGATCTGCACGATGCGATCGCGCGGGCGCTGCTGCGCGAAAAACCCGACGCCATCCACCTCGGCCACAAGTGCACGGGTCTGACGCAAACCGCCGACCACGTCGAGCTTCAATTCGAGGGCAAGCCGCCGGTAACGGCGAAGCTTGTTATCGGCGCCGACGGTGTGCACTCAGTCCTGCGCGGCATTCTCTTCGGCACACCGCAACCGCAATTCTGCGGCATCACGGCGTGGCGCGGCGTGGTGCCGATGGAAAAGCTGCCGCCCACGGTCTCGCGCACGGTCGCCACGCAATGGGCCGGGCCCGGCGGTCACGCCGTGCAATATCCGTTGCGCTCGGGGACGCTTCTGAATTTTGTCGGCATCGTCGAGCGCAGTGATTGGGCGGTCGAGGGTTGGAACGTGCGCGGCACGACCGAAGAATTTGCCAACGACTTTCGCGGCTGGCACGCGGACATCCAGGCGATCATCCGCAGCGTCGACGTGCCTTACAAATGGGCGCTGGCGTTGCGGCCCACGATGGATACGTGGAGCAAGGGGCGCTGCACGCTGCTTGGCGACGCCTGCCACCCGATGGTGCCGTTTCTCGCCCAAGGCGCCGTCATGGCGCTGGAAGATGCCCTCGTCTTGGCGCGTTGCCTGGAAAAATATCCGAACGACCACGTCACGGCGTTTGCGCGTTACGAGGCGGCGCGGGTGCCACGCGCCAACAAGGTGGTCAATGCCTCGGCGGATATGATTCCGCGTCTCCACAGTGCCGCCTTGGCCGACGCCGCGGGAGCGCAAGCCCACATTGCGCGCGAATGGCAGGCGGACCGCGTCAGAGACCGCTACGACTGGCTGTTCATCTACGATGCGACGACGGTGCCGGTGTGAAGGAGTTGCGCCGGCGGGGCCGCGCGATCTGTGCTACTGTCCCGCGCCCGAAAGGATTTCTCCGATGAGCGCTGCAGGCGTGAAAACGAGTGCGGATTTTCCCATCCCGGAGACGATGAAAGCCTGGGTCCTAGGCAATCCCGGCGAACTGAAACTCGTGGAAAAGCCGGTTCCGATGCCGCAGCGCGCGGAAGTTCTGGTGCGCATCGATGCGGTGGCGATCTGCGCCACCGATCTTGAAATCATCGACCACGGTTCGCCGGCGCTGATCCGGGGCGGCATGCCGTTCAACAAGAATTTCACGCCCGGCCACGAATATATGGGGACCGTTGTCGCGCTCGGTCCCGCCGTCGACGAGTACCGCATCGGCCAGCGCGTCACGGTTGAAATCCACGCCGGCTGTGGTCAATGCAAGCGCTGCCGCGAAGGCATGTACACCGCATGCCTCAACTACGGCCTCAATTACGGTGACGTGGACAAAGGCCACCGCGCCAACGGTTTCACCACCGACGGCGGCTTTTGCGAATACCAAGTCAACAACGTCAACACGTTGGTCGCCGTTCCGAACGCGATGTCGGACGAAGAGGCGACCCTGGTGGTGACCGCGGGTACCGCGATGTATGGGCTCACCGAACTCGGCGGCCTCGTTGCCGGCGAGAGCGTCGTTGTCACCGGACCTGGCCCGATCGGCCTGCTCGGCGTTGCGGTTGCGAAAGCGCTCGGCGCCTCACCTGTGATCCTCACCGGCACGCGCGACAACCGGCTGCAGATCGGGCGCGAGCTTGGCGCCGATCACGTCGTCAATGCCCGCAACGAGGATGCGGTCGCGGCAGTGCGCCGCCTCAACGGCGGCAAGGGCGTCGACTACGTCATCGAGTGCTCGGGCGCGCCAAATGCCGTAAACGACGCCATCCGCATGGTCAATCGCGGCGGCAAAGTCTGCCTCGCGGCATTTCCGCATCAGGAAACCCCGGTCGATGTCGCGCACATCGTTCGCAACAACATTTATCTCTACGGCATCCGCGGCGAGGGCCGGAGCGCCACGCACCGCGCCGAAGCTTTTATGTCGCAAAAGCGTTTCGACGCCACCAAAATACACACCCACACCTTCGCGCTCGACGACTTGCCGACGGCAATCCGCTACGCCAGGGATCGCGTCGACAATGCAATCAAGGTGGTGGTGAAAGCACGCGGCGTCGCCGCGCATCGTGTCGCCGCCGAATAGAGTTGGCGTATCTCAGCGTTTGCGAATGCGGAAGGTGATGCCGCGCCCTTCATTGCGGGCCTCTTCCAGCGCGTCGCCGGTCTCCCGCAGCAGCGTTGGAATATCAATGCTGGCGAGGGGGTCGGTGCAGGCCACGGTCAGGATGTCGCCCGGCTCGCTTCCGGCAAGCGCCTTGCGGGTCCATAGCGCCGGCAGCGGACACCTAAGACCGCGCAAATCGAGAGTTTTTTCCGCCATGATGAGGGTCGCAAATGCCGGGTACGATCCTTATCATAAAGCCATCAGAGAAGCCGGACCTAAGATCTCATTTCATGCCGATGCGCGTTATTGGACTTGCAGGATGGAGCGGGGCCGGCAAAACCACGCTGATCACGAAAGTCATTCCGGTATTGAAGGGACGCGGCCTGAAGGTTGCCACCGTCAAGCACGCGCACCACGAATTCGATCTTGATCGGCCGGGCAAGGATTCCTGGCTGCACCGCGAAGCGGGCGCGAGCGAAGTAGCCGTCGTATCAAGCCGGCGCTGGGCGCTAATTCACGAACTGCGCGACGAACCTGAGCCACCGCTGGCGGATATCCTGGCGAAATTGAGCCCGGTCGATTTGGTAATCATCGAGGGCTTCAAGCGCCTTGCGCATCCAAAACTCGAAATCTATCGCGCCGGCGTCGGCAAGCCTCTGATCTATCCCGAGGACGACTGTATTGTCGCCATCGCGACAGACGCACCATTACCGCAAGCGCAGCTGCCGGTGCTGATGCTCGACGATGTCGAAGCCATCGCCAGCGTGCTGCAGGCTGAAGCGCTGCCACGCGATCAGATCGGGCCGTCGCTGCAACCGGCGTAAATCGGCCTAATCGGCTTCGGACTCCGGGACCGGCACGTTGAAGCCATTGAGCGTCACCGAGACGAGGCAATAAAGGCCGACCAAATAGATCAGCTCGGCCGCTCCGTGTTGCCCAAATGCCTGTACCGCTTGCCGATAGATCAGCTCGGGCAATGTGCCGTGATGGAGGAGGGCGGCCGCGACGTCGTAAGCGACCGCTTCCTCGCGGGTGAGGTCACCGGGGCGCTGGCCCGCGAGGATGGTGGCCAGTTTGTCATCGGACAGGCCGCGTCGTTCCGCGGCGATCACATGGGCGTAAAGCTCGTAGCCGGAGTGGAATGTCGTTCCCGTGACCAGGATCGCCACCTCGCGCGCCGTGCGCGGCAGGGAAGGCGACACCGAAAGCGCCAACGTAAGGTCCCAGATCGGCTTGCCGAATTTCGGCTCATGTAGCCACGGATTCCATGGCCCCAGCAGCGTGCCGTTTTCGGCTATGCTCTTGAAGCCCTGAAAGTTCTTTTCGATTCCGGCGCGCATGTCGTCGTAGACCGGGCGCTGTTCGGGGGTGAGCTTGGCGGGATCGATCAAAGGCAGGCGCATGAAACGTCTCCTTGCCGGAAGGCCGCGGCTACCCGGGCTCGTCGGGAACCGCGAGCGTGTTGATGAACGTCGCGGTCGATACATAGAACGCGATCAGCATTGTCAATTCGACAATCTCCTGCTGCGAGAATTCGCGTCGTATTGCGGTAAAAGTCTCGTCATCGACCCGCGTGCCGCCGGCGACCTTCTCGGCAAAGCCGAGCGCGAGCCTTTCGGCGGGCGTAAATGCGGCGCTGTCCCGCCAGCCTGCGAGCTGTTCGAGCTGCTGATCGGTCACGCCCGCCGCGCGCGCCAGCGACACATGCCGCCCCCAGACATAGTCGCAGCCAACCACCTGCGCGGCGCGCAGAATTGCCAGTTCGGCGGTCGAGCGCGCGAGCTTTGTTTTGTTGCGCAGCGCCATCGCCATGTTGCCTGACGCCTGCATCAGCACCGGAGCGTGCGCCATCATCCGGTGCAGATTGAGAACGCCGCGGCCCGCGGCGAGCCTTGCGAATTCCTCTTTTACGAGTGGATCGTCGGATGTTTCGATCAGCGGCAGAACAGGCCGGGGGTCAGTCATGGAATCACCAGGAGTTTGCCCGTGGTCGCGCGCGATTCGAGCGCCCGATGGGCTTCTGCGACGTCTTCAAGGTTGTATTTTCCGAAAATCTTCTGTTTCAGCCGGCCCTGTGCGACCCACGCGAAAATCTCGTCGGTGCGCGCGCGGAGTTCCCGGCGGTCGGCAACATAGTGATCGAGACCGGTGCGTGTGAGATAAAGCGACTTGCGGAACAGCAGTTCGCGCGGATCGATCGGCGGTACGTCGCCGCTCGCCTCACCGTAGAGTGCGAGGAGGCCACGCGGCCGGAGCGCATTCATGCTGCGGACGTAAGTATCGAGCCCGACCGCGTCATACACCACGTCGACGCCACGCCCGCCGGTGATGCGTTTTACGGCCTTTTCGAAATCCTCCTCCGCGTAGACCACAACATGATCCGCACCGGCTTCGCGGGCGATTTCGGCCTTGGCCCGCGTGGAGACGGCGCCGATAACGCTCGCGCCGCGAATTTTCGCGATCTGGCACAGGAGGATGCCGCAGCCGCCAGCGGCGGAATGGACGAGGCAGTGCGAACTGGCGGTCAGTGGAAACGTAGAGGTCGCAAGGTAGTGCGCGGTAAGACCTTGGAACAGCACCGCGGCGGCGTCATCGAAGCCGATTGCATCAGGAAGCGGGACGACACGTTCCGTCGCGACGAGCGTGTGCGTGGCATAGGAGCCAGCCGCAAAGATGAAGGCAACGCGGTCGCCGGTCTTGAGGTCTGTTACGTCTTCGCCGATGGCCGCAACGACACCGGCGCCTTCAAGTCCAAGCGTCAGCGGCAGGTCGCGCTTGTAGAGGCCGCTGCGCAATTGAGTGTCGAACAGATTGACGCCCGCAGCCTTGACCTCAACCAGAACTTGGCCAGAGCCGGGCACAGGCAGCGGCAGTTCTTCGAGGCGCATCGCCTCGGGACCGCCACACTGGTGGACGCGGATCGCCTTCACAGCCGCGATTTCCAGCGCTTCACTACGACCGGGCGCACAGGATGAAATCGACGGCCTCAGGCGTCGTCTGAAAATAAGCAGCACGAAACGCCGCGGGATCGGGAAACGTGGTTTGCTTGATCTGACGTCTGATCAGCTGCACCCGGAGCGGGTTTACGTCGAAAGGGAACGGGTCGATCTCGATCTTTGGCCCTGCGATGGTCTTTACGGTGAGCCGTATCGGAGCTGATTTACCGTCATAGGAGGTGGGCACCGGCTCGATGTAATCGTCGACGATGTCCTTGTTGCAGAGAAACAGCGAGATGAAATCGAACGCTTGCAGCAGCTGATAGTTGGTCCAGAACTCGCCTTCATCAAAGTTGCGTAGCTGTTCGGCTTGAGCGGCCTCGTTGCGGGCCAAAAAGTCTTCATTGTCTTCCGGCAGATTCTGCGTGTTGAAAAATTTTGGATGCGCGACCTTGTCGTAGCGACCGCGTTGCAGTCCGGTGCGATGCTTGCTCACCAGCAAGCCGGAATACGGATCGATGCGGGTCATCCAATCGATCGCCCATTCGAAGGCTCGGCGCTGTGGCTTTCCCCATGCAACTTGCATGAAGTTGAGTGGCTTGCCGGTGTCCGCGGCAGTCGACGGACTTGCCTCGTAATCATACCAGCCGCTGTCGTGGAACATCGCTGCGCGAACCACTGCCTCATAGGGTTGCAGCCGTGCGAAATTACGATTGCCCCAGTGGGCGGCGCATTGGCCGGACAGTTTGGCGTGATCGGTCTGGGCAATCAGGATAAGAGAACCATCGCTTCCTTCCCGCACAATCATATTTTCCGCCCCCGTCGCCTTCGATATTGCTGCTTTTTTCGCACTGCGACCGTAGCAGATGCGCAAATGCGCGTGCAATGCCGCAAGCTCGCGCGCGCATTGGCGGCTCGCTAGAGGCGGCGTATGCGCCGCGCGACGCCTTCGCTATGCGGTGCCGGCGCGCTCACGCGTGACGGGAATTTTCGCGCAGGTTGTCAGTCGGAGCAGGCTGGTTATATTGCGGGCATTCCGTTTTCCGGAGGGGTGGCCGAGTGGCTGAAGGCGCACGCTTGGAAAGCGTGTATACGGGAAACCGTATCGTGGGTTCGAATCCCACTCCCTCCGCCATACAGTATTGAAATAGCAGGATTTTTAAATATTATTTTGATCCGACCCACAAATGTACCCACAAATAGTTCTTGATGCCCCGGGTCCTTTGATCGGCTGGCCTCGTTGGCGTCTCATTGAAGCGCGTGGAGCAGCGCCTGCCGTTTTGCTCACGGACGAGAGTGGTGCGCGGGGCGTGGCCCTTCAAGAAATAAATTCCCCCCACGGCCTAGGGTCCCCCGTCACATCGACGTAGAGGCTCCATCGCTTTGCTAATGAAGCGCAGGCCAAATCTTGGTCCTCTGCAAACGCGCGCGATGCCGCCAGAAATGATTTCCCCCAAAAGGGTGCGATGATGTGAGGCGCATGGAAAATTACAAAAAACCCAGAAACAAATTTCGGTTGACCCGCTCCGCAGCTTGGATCAGCGGAAAAATGTTGCCCGTTTTCGGAAACATATTTCCGTTCTCGTTTCACGGAACGTTCCTAAGAGCCAAGTGGAGCACGTATGCGCTCGAACAGTCGCTCGGGATCGTGTACGTAGTTCATCGTGCACAACCGAGCGAGACCATATCTTTTGGCCGCCCTCCCGGCAGCCCCCTATCTTGTCGGCGTTGGGCTACAGGTGAGTGGTCGGACGCACGCGGGTTTGGCGTTCCTAGCATTCGAGGTCGCGGCGATAATCGCGGCTGGAGTGGCGTGGTCGTATTGGATCGATTGGAGCCAAACCGCCTTGGCCGGAGGTCATCCTTCCAAGCCCGTGCATCGCGCACTTGTATGGCCCGGACTAAAAATCCTCCGGTACACCCTACGCACTGAGATTTTCGCGGCTTTTTTGGTTCTGCTTATATGTAACGCCGCAATATTCGCGTTCTTTGAACTAACAGAAGGTCCCCCAACGGGTCTTTGGGCAGCGGTAGATACAAGTTGCCATCATTGGCTGAAGTCGCAATGTCTAAGTAGTCAAATTCAAATATCCGCCTTATTCGTTCCGTTAAGTTCTGAACCGTAATGTTTTGCATTTTTAGATCGCCGGTTTTCATTGCGCGAAAGTTCTTCAAGAACATATCGCCTATTTGAATATCAAGATAAGGCCCTTTAACTCCGACGTTCATGGCGTTGCGAAACGGGCCGATGTAAAACGTGTTCTCTAAAATGTTTATTACGTTAAACAGTTCCGCCAAATCGGCGATTGTCCTATTCTGAATTTGCAAATGGGAACCCCCGGCAATTTGTATTGGGTTGACATTTCCAATGGCCGTCGATCCCACAGTAAATTCTGTTGTCCAGTGAAAAGACCTGGTCACCTTGAATTTCGCTCTCGTTAGGCCCCCGGTTCCGGCTGGAGGAAAGTCAAGCCAAAATTCCAGAGCGTTATTATTCAAGTTTGAAAATATTTCGTGTTTATCGAGTACGTGAATTGGAGTAAAGCCGGTAGTACCAGCGGGATTATTTGCTGAGTGCAGCAGTTGTCGCTGGTCCTTAATTAGCGCCAGCAGCGGGCGCAGTTCCAAAAGAAACCGCATTACGGCTGACTTGCCCGCGTTGTTGACGCCGACGAATGCCGTAAATCCTGGTTCCAAGGCAATAGTTACCGGCCTTACGAAGCAGCGGTAATTCTTAATCGTGAGATGGACACGCATTTGTCTGCCCCACGAAGCTCATTTGGTGTCGCCAGTTTTCCAATAAAACGGTTCGCGTGCGAAAAGGAAAATCCTCCAGCAAAAGTCACGGCGGGGCGTATTCCTTCAGACACTGCGCGAAGTGCCTGCGTGCAATCGGATCTGATCGTAGTTCTTGCAAGTAGAGCCGGTCGCGGAAATCTGCACAGAGCGCTAAGTGGAGTTTCTGCCTGACGGCGGGCAAGATTGGCCCGCGAATCAGGAGAGACAATGAGCAGACGATCGCGCCGGACGCACACACCGGCCTTCAAGGCAAAGGTGGCGCTTGCGGCCATCAAGGGCGAGATGACGCTGGCCCAGCTGGCTGAGCACTTCGACGTTCACCCGAACCAGATAACGCAATGGAAGGTTCAGCTTCAGGAATCGGCCGCCAATGCATTCGGTCCGGGTAGCAACGCGACCACGCAGCCGAGCGCCGATGTGAAGTCGCTGCACGCCAAGATCGGCGAGCTGACGCTCGAAAATGATTTTTTAGAAGGAGCGCTCACCAAGGCCGGGCTGTTGAGCGCAAAGCGATGATCGACCGTGCACACGATCTGCCGATCGGCAAGCAGGCGGAAGCTCTGAACATCAGCCGTGGCAGCGTCTACTACCTGCCACGGCCGGTGTCGGCCGCTGACCTCGCTTTGATGCGGCGGATTGACGAGCTGCATCTGGAGTTCCCGTTCGCCGGCTCGCGGATGTTGCAAGGCTTGCTGACTGCCGAGGGGAGCAAGGTCGGCCGCCGTCACGTGAAGACGCTGATGCGGCGGATGGGGATAGAAGCGCTCTATCGCCGGCCGCGCACGACCAAACCCGAGCCGGGTCACAAGATCTATCCGTACCTGCTGCGCGGGATGCCGATCACGCGGCCGAACCAGGTGTGGGCGATGGACATCACCTACATCCGAATGGCACGCGGCTTCGTCTATCTGGCCGTCGTGCTCGATTGGTTCAGCCGTCGCGTACTGTCGTGGCGCGTGTCGATCACGATGGAAGCGGCGTTCTGCGTCGAGACACTGGAGCAGGCGCTGGCGAACCACGGCAAGCCGGAAATCTTCAACACGGATCAGGGCTCGCAGTTCACGGGCTCGGCCTTCACCGGTGTGCTCGCCAACAACGGCATTGCGATCAGCATGGATGGCCGGGGCGCCTGGCGCGACAACGTCTTCGTTGAGCGGCTTTGGCGCAGCGTCAAATATGAGGAGGTGTATCTGCGAGCTTACGACAGCGTCAGCGAGGCCCGTGCGTCGATCGGTCGTTACCTGGACTTCTACAATGGTCGACGACCACACTCGAGCCTTGACGGCACGACACCCGATCACGCCTACTTCACCTCGCTGCCTTTCCGCTTGGCAGCTTAACCGAGGCAGACACTCCACTTATCGACGCGGAAATTCTGTTCAGACAACCGGGACCACCTCTAGTACCCCGCCGGCCCATTGATCGAAGATATAATATCATTGCGGAGCTCGGTGAGGCTGACTTTCATTCGACTTGTGTGAGGGACGGGCCAAGGCGTCTTGGTTTTCAAGATAGCTTTTAAGTCTGGATAGTCGATCAGTGTGATCGGCTTTTCGCGCTTATATATCCCCACGGTCCAAACAATACGCCTGTGCGGGAGAGAGAGACCTTTGCTTGTTGTGTCGAATACAAGGTATGGGTAGGCGATATGAGCTATTTTGTGCCGAAACATCATGTAGAGCAGATCAACGTGGGTATAATTGGCCTTGTTCCGGAAGAACTTTGATATGTAATTTTGAAGGTCGGGCAGCTTTGGATAATTGAGCTTACCCGCATATAGTCCGCTCAAAAGGTCCGCAAATGCAATACAGGTGATCAACGCCGGAAAGTACGCGTGTTCCCGTTTTGCATTCGCGGTCATGCATATGGCCAAGTCCTTACGAAACGCGCCGACGCGATCCCGTAAAAACCAACGGGCATACTCTATCAGTTGTTCGTCCGACGTGAATGGACTGATCGGCATTGCCCGCCGCTTAAACGGCCCTACAAAGTCAAGGCTGGTGTCTCGTAAATGCTCCTCACAGGGTGGAGCCGCCCTGTCAGAAGTTTCAAAAATCCATAGCGTAGCGTTTGCATGCAAGGCTACCAAGAATGCCAACAAAGCCAAGTGGTTTGATATGTGACCGCCTTGCCCTCGCAACCGTGCAAAGTTGAGGGGAAATGGGGCCGCAGAGTTGCTGTTTTGTGGGGCTTTTTGATGCTTAGACCACCCCGCTAGGGCAGGGGACCAAAGGAATGCGACTATCGCTCCGCCGTCCGTTACCGCCGAGCACTTGGCAACGCCATCATCGCGTTGAAGTTTTGGATCAACGCTGGTAGGGCGCCGGGGATGTTCGCGACTTGCTGCCCTCTGGGCGTTTGTAGGTAGGTCATCATCGCCCGTTGAGGGTCATGACCGTTGGTTTGCATTATCTCAACCAGGTCCTTCATACCCTGAGCCACGGCCTGGCCCTGCATCTGTCCCTGCGCCCATTGATTTCCCCCGGAAGCCGCGAGGCGATTAAGAAAGCTATCGCCTTGGCCTGCGAATGGAACCGATTGGGCGTTTGCGGGCAGTGAGAGAGCCCAAATCAGAGCGGGGAGGGAAGGCACCAACCAATATGTGCGGCGCATCATCTGTTTCCCCTTAAGCGAAGGCCGGGAGATATGACGACATAGGGACTATATTCCCTAGAGACTATATGCCAGATGGGGCCCCCTCCTGCAATGCAGGATTGACTTCATCGCTCATTTCGACCGCGATAAGGGACCGATGCATTAGTCCGGTGTAAAAGTTTGGCGGCCGCGCAGCGGTCCTAAGTTTTTCATTGGAGCGCCACCTCAAAAGAAAAAGCCCCGAACATACGCAGGGGGCTTTTTGACGGGGACGGGGGGTTGAGGGGTACTCGTCCGATCCCGGGAGCGCGCACGAAGAGTTTTAGGTTCCCGTGAGGGCGTTCATAGTGCATCCAAGAATTTTCCAAGATCAGTTTGTCGGATTGCCGCTATCGGCATTGCGGCCGCAAGCTTCCAGTTTTGGCTTTTGCTCCAATGGGGATTAGCGTCATTCAGTCGTTCGTATGGATCAAGCGCGCGGTATGTCTGTCCAAATACCTCCTTTACGACTGCATCTAAGAAATAGTTCTCTGTAGCGCGGCGCTCTAACGCTTGCGCGGGAATGTTCTTTTGGGCGCACATATCCAAGAAGCTTTGCCGCTTGGGCTCAAGTGGCGCGCCCGCAGAGGCTCTTTCGCTGTCAACTAGTACGGCGACATTGGTCGATATGCGCAAAAGCTCTTCAAACGCTACCTCTTCCGGCATGTGCCCATGAAGCGGTAGCAGCACTACTTTGTGACCCTTTGACATCCGGCTCAAAAATTGTTGGAACGCCGGAACATCCGTAGGACCTTCAACAAGCAATATTTTACCAAAACCCAATTCTCTGTGGCTTGAAAAACTCATCTCGCCTAGGAATTCCGCCAGCCGGCGGCTCCCGTGAAACTCATGTATTGAACTGTCGCCATCGCCATGCCGAAGCACGCTATAGACCTTCTGGCCGGCGGCTCTTGCAAGGCCGATGCTATGAGTTGAGAACCACACGCCATATTCAGCGAAAGAGTGCAATGCCGTAAGAAAATCCAATTGTAACCGGGGATGTAGGTTCAATTCCGGTTCATCAATCAGTATCAACCGCGGACCTTTGATTGCCGCGTTGGCCAGGACCACGATAAACTGCTCAAGTCCCGAGCCCAGTTCGTGTGGCGGCTCATACTCGGGCGAAACGTAAGGCGGCTCCGTCTACAAAAGAAGCTCACACAAGAGCAGCTTGCATTTGAGGCAGAGATTGATCTGACTTACGTTGGCGGTATAGAGCGGGGCAAGCGCAATCCGAGTTTGCTCGTGATGGCGAGAATTGCGAAGGCTTTGGGCGTTCATCCGACTAAGCTGTTGACCGATTGAAGGCGGGTGCGGTCGTCATACGTTAGCCTATCGACTGTTAGCGAACCGATTGGCGAATGACCGTTCGGAGAATTGGTGTGCCACGGCTTTATCGAAAGAAGCGAACGCGCGAGCATGTCATAGCGGATATGAGCTTCCATCACTTAGGCATGTTCGTGGTCCGATGTGGGTTTACGTTCGAAGCCATCAGGGCAGATTATGGTTATGACGGCTCTATCGCCACCTTCAACAAAGACGGCGAAATAGAAAATGATTATTTGTTCGTTCAGTTGAAAGCGACTGACAACATCAGAACGTCAGAGGGCGGGAGACACGCGAAATTCAGTATCACCAAAAGAGACGTGGCTCTCTGGCAAAATGAAATCTTTCCCGCTTATTTGGTTGTGTACGACGCGACGGGTGACCGGGCTTATTGGGTATATTTGCAAGAATACTTTCGAAAGAACGGAATTAGAGCACGCAAGATGAAAAGAAATTCGATTACTGTAAAATTGGCCGGTCGCGTTACGGAAAGCGCGATTAGATCATGGCGCGATGATAAAATAGCGATGCGCGCGAGGATAGGAACTGTCCATCATGCCTAGCCGAGTGGTGACGACGGCGGAGCTTGTAAAAGTTTTACGCCAATTGGGCTTCAAGGAGGAGATAAAGTTGGGCTCGCATACCTTGTTCCGCGACGGAACTACGAAAGCTAGCGTCACCCTTCCGACCGGACGAAAATACGTGCCTGTGGTGCACTTGCAGGCGATCCAAGAGACACTTTTCAACTATGGCATTGTGTCGCGCGGCGATTTCGAGAAGCGGTTGGACATCGGATCGCTGCGCCGTTAGTCGCGCGTCTCTTGGAATAATGACAATGCGATGAGAACGAGAACCGACTTTTTGAAAGCGTTCAATCGCTGCCTGCGAAGCCTGACGTTATAAAACGATCTTACAAAACGATTTGGATAGGTTGTCTATCATTACAATCGCCGTCACGTCTTCGCGGGGTGATCTTTTAGCGGCGTCTTAGATTGCGACGGGACGCCATTCCGGATCGTGCGCTTCGAGCTATTAATCCGGGTCAACTTTTGACACGAGGCGATGCGGCACTAGTTTAAGCCGCTTCCAGTATCTGCTTTGTGCGGGCGATTGAATTTTTGGCAATGGGGAGAAATTTCTCCTTGATGATTAGTTGTGATATTGTGTTGTTAACAAAATCGGGATTGAGACTTGCCAGTGCGTCTAACGTTCTAACTACATCCGCTTTGTACGGGCGTAACGCGGTAATTATGGCATCAGCATAATCTTCGCCGGCGGCAGCGATATCAAATATGTCCCTGGGCTTTATGCTCGCTCCCCGATGGACGATTTTTTTAGTTATGATTTCGGGGATAGTTTCCAACAACGTGTTTTCGCCTTCGATCACGCGTTCGATTGTGGGCGCCGCAGTCTTCGGCTGATCAACAATGAAGTCGATTTCGCCGATATCCTTGAATACTAATTTCAGGGAAGTAGCGCCGTCGCCAATGTAGTCCGTGGGTTGAATTTCAAATATGAAATCATGCGTCTGAGGGTCAAGGAAAGGGAGCAATTGTGGGTCTTGCAGAAAGATGTCTACGTCGTGGCTTTCGCGGTGGTCAATCTGCAACATCATTGCAGTCCCACCACCGAACGTCCAATGGTCGATAACTAGCGTTTGCGAATTGGCTTGTTTGATGAGATTGGATGCTACGCGGAACAGGCGAGCCCAGTCTGATGTACTTTTCTCAGCGGTCACGCAGCGATCGGGTAAGACTCACCCGAATAATTCGAAAAAGCCTTAGCTGCTGCCACAAGCTGTGCAGGAGCTACGTCAAAGAGATCAGCAAATTCCGATTGTAGCTGCGGAGAGACTTCACCAAAGAACGACGACATATGTCCCGGTACAGCCTTCGCCGCTTCCTGATCCATCAGGCAAAGGACAAGCTCTTGCGCGCTTAGCTGTTGGCTATAGGGCGCATTCACAGTTGTGAGAACTAAGTCCGGGCTATTCATGTCTATTACCGTCTGGCACTGTATATATTCGTATGGCAGCTGATTATCAACGCCCGGTTACGTTACATGGGGGCGGTAGCAAGCAGTTTTTTTAATCCTCCAAAATACTAGCGAAATCAACAATTTAGTCTAGGCTAATAATTGCCACTCAGAAAGGGTGTCTTCGACCTTCCGACGCCTTCGCTTCCGGGTAAACAAGTATCCAATATCGTCTTGGTTGAGCCTGGCCGCAAGTCACGTCACGTCAAACCCTAGGGAAAATGGATGACTTGACTTGAAGGGTAAGGAGTGGGGGAACTAGCGTTCCCCCATCTCTCCATACTTTACCGGGGTTTTGACGCGGGCCGCTGGTGCGCCACTCGATCCATTGGGCGATCTAAGCAGCCTTCGTTTCAGTTGAAGTGCCATCAGGCTTCCGAAGGCTTGCAGCCAATCTTTGCCCGGCCTCGGTAGGGTAGTAACTTCCATCCTGATCTTGGGTAACTAATCCGCGTTCCGCGAGTTTGCGCATTGCGTTCTTGACCCGGCTGTCGTTGGGCTTGCCAGTAGCACCCTTGCCATAGCAACGCTTCGGCAAGCTTCACGAACGACAGCTTTGGCGTATCCGCCGATTCCAACAGTAATGCGCTTTCGTGCTCGCCGAGAGCCTCTGGCGCATTTGCTGGCGCTACGTCACCTTCGAGCGGCTCCGCTTTTCTTGCCGTTGAAATCGAGCCGTCCTTCACCAAGACGGCTCCCGTTCGCGGGCACCCGTAATTGTCTTTGCCACTGATCTCGACCTTCTCTATCCGGACCACGAGTTTCGTCCCCAGACCTGAACCTTTGATCCGAGTTACCTCTACATTGCGAGCGGTAGTGGATTTTCGTGCCTGATCCATGTTCCAAATCGCCACGCTACTGTTTTGGATAACGCCGGAGCCCATAATCGTCGGGGCGTTATTCTTGGGAGGATGACTAGCTGCAATCACCGGCCCGCCCAATTCCTTGCCGACCAACTCGGCATTCCGTATCGCCTGTTGCATGTCCTTGTCTTCGTTCTGCCCTCCACTCGCAGTGGACCTCTGCCACGTATCAATAAATACTACCGGTCGGACACCTTTGGGCAATTTCTCCCGCACATGTCGGATCAAGAACTCGCAATCTTCCCGATCCAAAAGGTTCGGAGCGAGATCGGCGAATACAATGCGAGTACCAATGTCTCGCGGATCAACCCCGTGCCGGGTGCACCATGCCTCCGCGTTAGCGAGTGTCCCCTCTGGGTCTTCTCCGCATAAAGAAATGGCGAAGCATCCTCGCGCCGTCGGATATCCCATCCAGTCCCGATCAGTTGCCAAACAAAGTGCTTGATCGAGCAAAAGTAGCGTTTTTCCAGACCCGAACTTGGCGAGGACGAACGAAACGCCGGTCGATGGTAGCCAATTCCTGATTAGCTGTTCGGCGCGCCCGACCTTGTTCAGCGCCTCGCTTAGAGGGGTATAAAGCTTGCCGTCCCATCGGTCGCCCCGTTGAGTGCTCGACCGCGCGCGTTGTCTTGGGCGCGCCTCTTTGCCCGCTACATTATTTACGACATCCGTGAGCGAATTTGGTTTAATACCTGTTCGTTGAGTTGGCCGCCGCTCCGGAGCTTGTTTGGGCGATTGGGGACCGGGCCGTTCTCGCAATTTTTTGTCCAACTCCTCGTGCTCTAAGGATTGAGCCGGTTCTGTTGAGGCATTTAGCGCATGCATGTTAGTCACGCCGTCCTCTCCCGGCTCCGTCGCCACTCCTCCGCCGCTTCGTTGGTAATCAGAGTGCGCTTTCCAACCTTGATGATGCGGGGCCCTTGGCCCGCCTGAAGAAGTTTGTAGAACAGAGCGCGAGAAATGCCATGTTGGCACGCAAATTCCGAAACTGAGTAGATCGGCTTGACTGGCACGATCTGGGGGCAGGGGGGCTTCGTTTTCATCGCTAATAATTCCTCTCAGAAACGTGCAAATGACGGCGCGAAGGAGCACGCGCTCCTCGGATTGTTTCAGACGTTCGACCTGCGATCGGATGAAGGGTAAAGTGTGTCCGCTCGTCGGAAGTGCAAGCCCGGACAAGATTTCAACACGTTGCGCGTTTAAACGAGGAAGGATGTTATTTGTTTGCTCCTTGTCTATACGACATGCTTATGACCTGACTTGTTATATGCATGCGATATGATGCCCTCATGTATTAGAAGCCTACTGATAAGGACACGGGGCTATAGCGGGTCATAGGGAAACCACATGGCAAGCCACATGGGATAGCTCATGCGATGGCACATCAGATTGAAGAACAGCGAAATTGATAAATCGCGATTTTGACGGCTCAAATCGCGCGATTGTGATCCATCGTCACTAATTTACGAATGGGCACAACTTTCTTTGCGCCGGAAGGCGGGGCGCTCGCCGTGCAAAACTTCGACCACATTTCCATCAATTTCCGTCGCCGCTCCAATACATCGGAGCGGAAGTAAGCCGCTTCGGTTTCGTCGCCTAACGCGGCCTCCGCTATTTCGCCCGGAGTATTGGTGCATTCGGCCGCCCAATCCCGGAACGTCGAGCGAAATCCGTGAACCGTGAGGCCCGCTTTCTTCATATCGTCTTGAAGGTATTTCCTGATTGCAGTGTCGCTTAGGGGCCGGTCCTGCATATTCGGAAACAGGAGCGTGGCCGGGTCATCTTGAAGATGAGGTAGTCCGCGTAATAGCGCCAACGCCTCCTTGGTAAGCGGGACCCTGTGCTCTCGGCTGCTTTTCGTGCGCTCGGCGGGCACGGTCCAGATTTCTTTCTTAAAGTCTATTTCGCCCAAATTCGCATTGCGCGTTTCGCCGCTACGCGCCGCCGTGAGGATGGTGAACGCGAGGGCCTTCGCTGAAATCGCGTTTCGCTTTGATAAATCGGCGAAGAATGCGGGTAGGTCGGCGTAGGGCATCGCTTCGAAGTGCGAAACTTTGTGTACCTTGCTCGCTTTGGGCAGGAGCTTGTCCAAATGCCCGCGCCACCTTGCAGGATTGTCGCCGACGCGGAAGCCTTTGACAGTGGCCCAGTCCAACACGGCCTCAATGCGTTGCCGCACCCGCGTCGCTGTCTCAGTCTTTTTATTCCAAATCGGTTGAAGAACCTTCACCACAAGACCAGTGTCGATCGCCTGAACCGGAAGGGCGCCCATGATTGGGAAGGCGTATGTCTCAAGGGTACTACGCCATTGCGCGGCATGTTTTGGCGTTGCGCCATGCGTCCTTTTGATCTTCTATGTATTGATCCGCGCATTGCTTATACGTGACCGCCTTGGCATCCAACAGACGTGCTGCCTGTGCCTGTTCATCTCGCGCAATTATTGGATCAAAGCCGTCTTGAAGGAGTGCTCTGCACGCTTCCGCCTTGCGGCGAGCTTTGGCAAGTGGCACATCGGGGTAGGGCCCCAAACCCATGTATCGCGGCTTGCGGTCCCGCATGTATCGGAAAACCCACGACCGCCCGCCATTCTTGACTTGCAGGTACAGGCCTCGTCCATCGTGATGAAGGCCGGGACCCATGCTCTGAAGCCCTGTTGAGGAAAGTTGGTGAACCGCACGCGCCATGTTTTTGCTCCGTGCCCACAAACGTACCCACAAATGCGGCGTAGATTTGGCCCGCCACGCATGGACGCGCAAAATCGCGTGTGGTCAAAAGGCCCTTGTTTATCGGGGTTTTCGTGACTTGTGTGGAGGGGCGTAGACACCTACAAACATGGGTCCCGCAGACACTCCCTCCGCCAAACAATATTGAAATTATTAAGTTATTTCTCACTATCATAGTCATATCCACAAGGCCGATGTCCGATATGGTGAGTGGCAGAACGGCTCGCAAAGCACGGCCTCAAGGAGACGGAGGCCAGCATTGCGAATAAGATCAGCAGGGGAACGTTCTCTGCGACGTTCTTGCTCGCTTCATTGAAGGCAATTGAGGCCGACAATGTTCGGTTAGACAGTATTTGATGATCGGCTAAATCCATAGCCGTCCCCGCCAAATAAGAAACCACGCGAACGATGTCGCCACGAACGGAGTAGCCAACAAAGCCCACGGAAACCAATAGAGCAGAGTCAGGTCTGTGGACTGGATTTATGTCATTTGGGAGTGGTTCTGGAAACCGGAAAATCTCACCGCGATTTCCACGCTCGCGATTGCGGCGTTTACTGTTGTCCTAGCATGGGTCGGTTATTGCCAGGCCCAACTCATCCGAAAAAGCATTGATCTCGCTAGACAAGAATTTATCGCCACTCACAGACCAAAAATTATTGTTCGATTTATCCAGGGACCATTTAACGAACCGGAAGACGGACGCCAGTTTGCGTGGCTCACTCTTGTCAATGTCGGAGAAACGCGGGGCACGATAGTAGGACTCGGTCGCGATCTCGCGCGCCGCGTTGGAAGGGGCGGCTGGCTTCCGCCCGGCTTGGCGGCCGATTTGCGGCAAATCAATCCAGTCGTGCTCGAAAGTGGAGATCGATTTGTCGTTGATGTACGTGCGCAAACTGCGCCGACCGATTCCACAATTGCCGAAGATATTTGGCCGGGCGTCGAACTTTGCGCGGTAGGCGTGATCCAGTATCGCGATGACAACGGCAGACTCTTGGAGACGGGCTTTCTCAGAATTTGGGATGAAAGCGACGGCTTCGTTCCCTCCAAAAATTCCGAAGATGAAATATCAGGACTAAAGTAGCCCGCTTAGGACGCTTCGGCCCAACACTTTAGGACACTAGGGCGACGCAGACGCCGATTTGGGACAGCACCCGCAAGGGAGTGCTGTCCTAATTCCGAGCCTTATGCCCAAATTTGGCCTATCGGATATCCTAGTTTGCCAAATGGTGGCGGGAGGAGGAGCCAATGGATCGCTATGATGTTTATCGGAGATGGAAAAGATCGGTTGAGGCCAGACGCATCCGTTGTACTTTGACATTCAAACAATAGTGCGACTTATGGGACGAGAAACCCGGGGCGTACGAAGCTCGCGGTCGTGCCGGATGGCAGATGGCTCAATCAGTGCCCGGTGACGGCTTCGTTCCCGGCAACGTAGAGATCATTCCCGCAACCGAGGTTTTCAGACGCACGATGGATGCTCATTACGGAGATCGAAATTATCTATAGACCGCCTCAGTTGGCGGCCTCCGTGTCCAGGCTGCGCGGCGCGTGAACATTGCGCTAAATCAAAGCAACAGAATGCAAGTGCCACTAGCTTGCGCGATGGTAACCTGTATCTACCGCTGCCTCAATACCGGCCAAAAGGTCTAAGGCTTCTTCGCCGACGATTTGGATGATCGGGAATTTGAAGCCATTTCTTGTACCGCCTGCACGCGGCGGCATTGGGTCAACCCGAGAACGGGCAGGGTGTCAGGAACTGATGGGGAGTAGGGCCGCGCTCCGTTTGGCGGCCTCGCGGTGATTATGAGGTTTTCGCCTTTACCGTCCGTTCGTATGGGCGCATTGTCATTGAGAAGCGCATGCGGGACTACCCCCGAGATACCTCGCCAAAGCACACCGCTAATCGTGATCGTAGGCTTTATGCTCGCGTTTCCCCTTAGGGCGGCGAAATAGCTGCTTAAAAATGGGAGGAAAGTGGTGGTAGCAAGCTCGCCGTTCTTCAGTGATGAAACAGCTACGGACGTTGCATATGTCAACGTGCGTGCTGCGAAAAATGCTTACGCGCTGAGCGCACGACAAAACTGCGAGGAACTTTGGGAAATATTTGAACCTTATGCGGACGCTGAATTTCTGAAGGAAATCAGGAGTAATTTTAATGCGCGCTATTGGGAAATGTATTTGACAGCATTCTTTGTCCGCGAGGGTTACGAAGTGCGAGCTCCTAAGCCCGGTCCTGATATTGGTATTGAGGTCGAAGGTCATCGGATTTGGTTCGAGGCTGCCTGCCCTGAACGCGGAGCCGAGGGGACCCCGGATCAGGTGCCAGAAATTAGAGCTACAGCTATAGGCGAGCGACCGATCGTCTATGATGTTCCGAATGAAAGGATGGTCTTACGTTATCTCAACAGCATTTCTGAAAAGCAGCGCCAGCATACGTCTTGGCTGACAGCGGGTATTGTCGCTCCTGAGGATGCTCTGGTGATTGCGATTAATCCACGAAGGTTGCAACACGAGTTCAGTGATGCGGACCCGCCGCGCATTCTCCAAGCCGCGTTCACGGTAGGTTCGCCTTACATCGCCATTGATCCGAATACTTCAAAAGCGGTCGAAGTGGGTTATCAGTTCCGTGACAAGATCGAGAAATCTTCCGGCGCAAAAGTTTCGACGGGTGTCTTTTTGTTGGATGAATACGCTGGCGTGAGCGCTTTATTGTGCTCACGTATTGATGTCGCGAACCAGCCGGAGAAAATGGGAGCAGACTTCCAACTTGTTCCAAATCCAAAAGCGAACAGTCCCCTGCCGGAGCAGTTTCGTCTTAAGGGTACGTATTTCCGAGTTGAGCACAGTGCGGATAGCTACACGGTGACACCGGAAACTGCTGCCTAGCTGGGCGCTTCGCCCGAATTGCACAACCACGAATGACCCCGGTCTGTGGAGTGTACTTCACGCCCAAGCTTGTCCCTGTCCCCCGCGTAATTTTCGGAGTGATCTGTTTCGCCGTTCAAAACCTGCGCAAATGCAGATGACGGTTAGGCCGTTTTCGTGGCGGCCTTATCCTTCAACGAACAATTTATCAAATTGCGGGCCGGTAGTCGCGAGCGCGGCCCGTTCCGCTGCATAGGGCGGTCACAAAGTATCCAAGAATTTTCCAAGATCAGTATGTCGGATTTCCGCTATCGGCATTGCGGCTGCAACTTTCCAGTTTTGGCTTTTGCTCCAATGAGGGTTGGCTGCATTCAAACGCTCGTATGGAGCAAGCGCCCGGTGATCCCGTCCAAATACTTCCCTCACGATAGCATCAGAAAAATAGTTCTCCGTAGCGCGGCGTTCCAACGCCAAAGCTGGAATATTCTTTAGGGCGCACATATCCAAGAAATTCTGCCGTCTTGGCTCAAGCGGCGCGCCCGCAGAGGCTCTTTCACCGTCAATCAGAACTGCAACGTCGGTTGACATTCGCAGCAGTTCCTCAAACTCTAGTGCATCGGGCATGTGCCCATGCAACGGGAGTAGCATCACTTTGTGATCTTTGGACATTGCGCGCAAAATTTGCTGAAACGTCGGAACCTCAGTAGGGCCTTCAACGAGTAATATCTTGTCAAAACCCAATGACCTGCCACTGAGTTTTTGCTCCACGGAGGATTAGAGTCCGGCCCTACTGGAGGGACGGCCGATGAAGCGTGTTAGGTTCACAGAGGAGCAGATTATCGGGGTGTTGCGCGAGCATGAGGCTGGAGCAAAGCCGGCCGATCTGGCGCGCAAGCACGGGATCTCGGAAGCAACCCTGTACAACTGGAAGGCCAAGTACGGCGGGCTGGGTGTATCGGAAGCCAGGCGGTTGCGGGGATTGGAAGACGAGAACCGCAAGCTGAAGAAGCTTTTGGCGGAATCGATGCTCGACAACGCCGCGCTGAAGGAGCTGCTGTCAAAAAAATGGTAGGGCCCGCCGCCAAGCGCGAGGCTGTGGCTCATCTGCGTGGCGTGCTGGAGATGAGCGAGCGGCGGGCCTGCAGCCTGGTTGCTGCCGATCGCAAGATGATCCGCTATCGGTCACGCCGGCCGCCAGACACGGAGCTGCGCGCCCGTCTGCGCGAGCTTGCCAACCAGCGGCGCCGGTTCGGCTATCGCCGGCTCTTCATCCTGCTGCGGGATCAAGGCGAGCCATCCGGCGTCAATCGCATCTACCGGCTCTATCGCGAGGAGGGACTGGCCGTGCGCAAACGCAGAAGTCGCCGCAAGGCGGTGGGAACACGTGCGCCAATTCTGGTTGAGGCCAAACCCAATGCCCGCTGGTCGCTCGACTTTGTCCATGACCAGCTCGCCTGTGGCCGACGCTTCCGCATCCTCAACATAGTTGACGACGTGACGCGGGAGTGCCTGGCGGCAATTCCCGACACCTCGATCTCAGGCAAACGGGTTGCCCGCGAGCTCACCACACTGATCGAGGGACGTTGCAAGCCGCTGATGATCGTGTCCGACAATGGCACCGAGTTCACCTCGAACGCGGTCCTGCACTGGAGCAAAGAGCATCAGGTGGAATGGCACTACATCGCGCCAGGCAAGCCGATGCAGAACGGCTACATCGAATCCTTCAACGGCCGCATGCGCGACGAGCTTCTCAATGAGAGCTTGTTTCTTGATCTCGATCAGGCTCGGCAACTCATCGCTGGTTGGGTCGCCGACTACAACACGATGAGGCCGCAT
Source organism: uncultured Alphaproteobacteria bacterium (assembly GCA_963844545.1). Lineage (GTDB taxonomy): Bacteria > Pseudomonadota > Alphaproteobacteria > Rhizobiales > Xanthobacteraceae > BOG-931. Next base: position 426,744 of record CAWJOX010000015.1, read on the forward strand.
TCTTCGCTCGGTTACAGGACGCCGGCTCCTATGCCGATCATCTCACCGCAACCGGCCATCGCGCTGCGCTACATGACGGCTCCGCGCGCCGGCCGGTTGCTCATACGGCGCCGAAAGGCGTATCAACTGCCGAGGCTCTAATCGTCGCTGGATGAACGTTCAATGGCAGGTCAGGGCGCATATTCCTTCAAGCACTGCGCAAAATGCTTCCGTGTAATCGGATCTGAGTGTAGCTCTTGCAAGTATCCCGATGGCCCGTGGATCGAAGATATAATATCATTGCGAAGCGCGGTGAGGCTGACTTTCATTCTACTTGTGTAAGGGACGGGCCACGGCGCCTTGGTTCTCAAGATTGCTTTGGAAGTGGGATAGTCGATCAGTGTAATCGGCTTTTCGCGACGCCTGCCGCGAGCGCAAGCGTCGAACCTGGCTCGCAACTGTCACTGGAAACGGGCAATTGTGCCCGAAAAAGGCGGCGCCGGGGTTTCAATTCTTGATCGTGTGCTGAAGGGCCGGCATGACCTGCGCGGCGAATAACTCGACCGACTGTAGAATCTCCTCGAACTTCAGATCGCCAAAGCAAAATTGGCCGACAACGTAATTGGCGCCGCTGTCCTTGAGCTGGGCGGCCAGGAAAGCGCGTACCGTCTCTGGCGAACCGGCGATGGCCTGACCCTGGTCAACCACGGTGTCGAAGCTCTCTACATTTAGCGGCGAATCAGGCTTTGAGCCGTTCAGTTCGGACAGATAAACGAAGCTTGCCCGCCAACGTAAATAGGCGCGGCGGGCGATGGTCATCGCCTTGGCATCCGTCTCGGCCACGACGATAAATCGTACCAGCCCCATTTTAGGCGGCGGTCCCGAAGCTTGAGTTTCGCGCCGGACCTCGCGATATCGGGCGACGATCTTGGCGGCATTGCCCGGCATGTCGTTGGTCACGATGTTCAAGCCCTTGCGGGCGGCGCGTTCGGCGCTGTCGGGCGAATGTGCTCCATACCACAGCGGCGGGTGCGGCTTCTGCAGCGGCGCAAGCTCCATCGGGACGTCCTTGAACTGGTCATAACGTCCATTCCAGGTCAACGTGCCGACGGTGAATGCCTTGAGAATGAGCTCAAGGCGCTCGGCATAAATCTGCTGCCGCTCCTCGGCATTCTGCCCGTAGTAGGAAATCTCAAACGGCACGGAACCGCGCCCGAAGCCGATTTCCAGCCGGCCGCCGCTCAGATGGTCGAGCATGCAGATTTCCTCCAGCACCCGCAAAGGATGATGGACGGGCAACGCATAGACAAACGTGCCGAAGCGCAGCCGGCGCGTCCGCTGCGCGATCGCGGACAGGAACACGCTGGGCGAGGGCGCCATTCCGAGCGGAGTGAAGTGGTGCTCGGCGACGTGATAGGCGTAGAAGCCGCGACGATCGAAAGCCTCGATAACTTTCAGCCGCTGTTCGTAATACTCGCGTAGTGACAGGTCATTGCGGTCAAGATGATCGAAGACACCGAATTCCAATTTCATTCCGCCACCGCCCGCCGCCCTAGGCGCAACCCGTTCATAGTCTTTTTTGGATAGTCGCCCGTTTTGTGCCAGAATTGCAAATCGCGACTTCAGCGTTGGGATGCTGGCTTGAGCTTACCAGGTGTAGCGAAACCCGATGTCGCCCTGGAAACCGTTGCGGCTAATGCCCTCGTTCAAGGGGGCGATTGCCAACTGATAGCTGCCTTGGGCGTAGACGCTGAGACGAGCGTCGAGCTTGGCGGTCACGCCGCCTAAGAATTCCGTGCGCGTTGCTTCGTTGACTAGCGGTACCTGGTCAAGCGGAAGAAAAGTCGTGGTCGCCTGCGCGCCCCAGTCCTGCCAGAAATTGACTCCGACGTAGGGTTGCCACACCGGCTCATTCTGGCCGGTAATGGTCCATTGGCCGCGCAAACCAAGTCGTCCGGTCCAACCGGAAGTCGAGCCCAAAGCAACCGAACCGAGGCCGTCATTGGCGGTGTTGAAGGAAACTTCCTGCCAGATGATCTGCGCTTGCGGCTCCAGCACGAAACGTGGCCCGAGCGGCATGGGGATAGGGTAGCCGCTTTCCAGTGACGAAATAAAGCCGCTGCCGTTCGTCGGTAGCTGGGCATTTTGCGTCGTAGCGGCACCTTTATAGAACGTGCCCTGCAGCACCGCGTCGAGATACCAACCGGTGGGGCCATAGTGTGTCCAGTAGCCTCCGGCAGAATAGGCGTTGAGGTTGAGCGAACCGGTATGGGTCATCACGTAACCGTTTGCCGTAGCGTTGGTGACGAGGCCGCTTATATTCACGTCCGCTAGGCCGTAGGAGAAATAGACCCCGGCGGCATCGCGCCCGGCGGGAAACAAGCTGCCTCGCCAGAGGTCGACGCCGCCCTGGAAGCCGCCGAGCCAGCCGCTCGCGCGCGGGCTGGCGAACGCCTCATATTGATTGTCGACTTGTTGGCCGAAAAACCGCGCCCAGTCTGAGCGGCCCCATCCGGCACCCCCTGTGCCGGCGTTCGCTAATGTCAGCGTATCGCCAATGCGCTGATTTAACGTGCCCAAGGTCGCGAGCCCGAGCTGCCGGGCAATTGGCTGAACGACGCCGTAGGTGGCAACCTCCGGCCCGATGATCGGATGAGCGCCGGGCGGTAGCGGTTCCGGCGCCGGGTCGGTTGGCAATTCTGTCGACGGAGGTCCGGGCGTCGGCGTTGGAGTAGGCGTCGGAGTCGGAGTTGGAGTAGGCGTCGGTGTTGGAGTAGGCGTTGGAGTTGGCGTTGGCGTTGGAGTTGGGGTTGGTGTCGGCGTGGGGGTTGGTGTTGGCGTGGGGGTTGGTGTTGGAGTGGGCGTTGGTGTCGGCGTAGGGGTTGGTGTTGGCGTGACGAAGTCGGAGCGCAGGAACCAACTTTCGGGGGCGCTGCCGCCGATTCCGCCTTGGAACAGACGATAATCGAAGGCGCCGGCCCGCAATTCACCCGGCGGAAGCGCGAAAGCGTTCGATGCCGTGGCGGCGCCGTTGATCGCGTTTACTATCAAAACGCCGTTGGCAGTTGTTTGGTCGCCCGGGCCAGTTGTGTTGTGAATTGTCAGGGTTGTCGCGCCGGTCGCCGTGCCGGCATTAATAATCAACCGGTCGGACGGTGAATTGTCGTTGCCGAGATACGTATTGAGCGCAATGTTTCCGCCTGACCCGGCATAGTTCACAACCGTCAGCGTCTTGTAGCTCGCCAGCTGCGTGGGATCGCCGGTCGGGGCTGTAACGAGGATGCTGCTGGCATTATTTGTGAGATTGGTGGCGTTGGAATTTCCGGTCATATTCCAGATCGTCCCGCCGCGGAGCGTTACATTGCTGGTGCTCGTGCTGTCAGTCGTGATTGCACCAGTCAGCGTCGAATGATCGCTCGTCATCGTGACCGCGGACGTCTGTGCGGCGCTGAGCAGAATTCCGTTGTTGCTGCTCACCGTTGCGCCGGCCGTGGTGATGTCGGCCCGGCCACCCTGTACCGCGAATGCGTCGGCGGCCGAGTTGACGACTGTACCGTCAAGACCCAGGCTGTTGGTCACATTCGTCGGCGCCAGAAAAAGGAATCCGTAGCTGCCCGAGCCCGACGTAGTGACACTTCCACCACTCAGCATGATGGTTCCGCCATCGTGCAAATACCCGCCGCGCCCGCCATTGCTGGAGACGTCTACCGTCACGCCGGTCCCGGTGATGCTGCCGTTGACGCCGGCAACCAGACCGGTTTCGCCGCCGCCATTGCCGTGAACGGTGACAGTGTCGCCGTTTAGCGTGATGGTTGCCCTTGTGTCAGCCTTGACGCCGGAGTCTGCACCGCCGCCGCCTGGCATCGTCAGAACGGTGCCATTGCTGATAATTTGACTCCCCGGGCCGATTGCCCAAAGACCGGTATTGCCGCCGCCGCCCGGGCTAAACGTGATGGCGTTGTTGCCACTCAGGTTGATGGTGGCCCCGCCCGTGGCTTTGGCAGCGACGTTGCCACCCGCGCCATTCAAATTGACGGTGAGACCCGTCGCGATAATCTGGCTGGGCGCCCCGGTTAATGCATTCACTCCGTCGGCCAGCAGCGCGATACCCCCACCACCGAATGCCGGATTTATGGTCGACCCGGGCTGGAAGATGATCTGGCCGCCAGTTTGGGCCGAAGCGGCAGTGCTCCAGTTACCATTGATGCTCGATCCGGAGCTGAAGATGATCGTGCCGCTGGTTTCGGCAAGGCCACCGATGCTTCCGCCGTTGAAGGGATTGATCGTGACGTTGTTACTAGTGATTTGGGCGTCCGTAGTCGCATGGACCGCGGGCGATCCGTTGAGCGTCGTGTTGACGGCGATTGTGCAAGCGCCGGCGCCAAGCGTAACAGAGCTGCCGGAAATCGTGCAGCTCGCAGCTTCCGCGATGTCAACGCGACTTTGAACACTCAGTAGGGCAAGAGCTGCGACTGCAGTTCTCGAGGACCAGCGACAATAGCAATTCGCCGCCGTCGACCGTAGCAGCGCTTCCCGCCGCATTTCGCGCAAGTTTGCCGCTTCGCTTCGCCGCAGCGAGAAAACGGTCGCCGGCGAAGCGCCTCGTCTCCGATCTGTCTGCGATCCGGCCCGCACCATCGGCCCCTCGCTCGCAACAGCACAGTCGTCGACGCACGTTCACGCTGACTAAACAAGCCCTCAACACGTTTCGACAGCTTCGAGTAGCGGTGGATTCCAAGCATGCTACTATGCCGTGCGTTGTCGTGCAAGCTTGTTCGCCAATTTGGCAAGGATGGTGTGCGATAGGCATCTCTAAACAGAAGGGCAATCACGGCGCGTGAAGCGCGCCGACCAAGATTCTGCTGAAATGGTCGATATCCATGGCTGAAGATTTCTTGTCGTCATTGCCGGAGCTGCGGTGTTTTCGCGAATACGCCGACCCGCCAGAAATTATTCCGGGTCGCGCAGAGCGCGGCTGGATGGATGCGACCTCCCAGCATTTTGCTTATCGCTGCACGCCGCTCTCAATTGCAAACACGAGCGGCTGGGAACTCATCCTCCCGGGCTCGTTCTCGGCGACCTGGCATGGAGGCCACCTCGTCTCAGATGTTGTCATCAAGCCAACGTCTGAACATCTCAAGCTTGGCCCGATAGTCGAATCAGTCTTCGGTCACGGTACTATTACGTTTCATCCCGGCTATCTTTTTCGCACTTCGCCGGGGTGGGCGCTGATCGCGCGTGGTGCACCCAATACGGTGAAAGATGGTGTTGTTGCGCTTGAGGGGCTCGTGGAAACGGATTGGCTGCCGTTCACTTTTACTATGAATTGGCGGTTCACGCGTCCCGGCACCGTACACTTTGAAAAAGGGGAATGCTTCTGTTTCATCTCACCGGTGCCGCATGCAGTGCTGGATGAGATCGTTCCCCGGATATGTGATTTCTCCGAAGACCAGAACCTCAAAGATTGCGTATGACGCGTGGCGACAGGGCCGCGCTGAATTCCAGGCCCGTATTGGGCGCGGTGACATTGAAGCCATCAAGCAAGGCTGGCAACGCGATTATGTTCACGGCCGCGATCCATCAGGATTGTCGGAGCCGATATTTCATCTGGCGAAGCGGAAACTTCAGCAGCCGCGGCGATAATTTTAAAAAGTGTTGTGATAATCAGAGCAGCGCCGTGAGTTCATACCGGGGCGGCAAGATCCGCACATGGTCTTTTACCCGGTTACTTAAGAGCGAAGAGCTCCTGCGTGGCGCGATAAGCCTGGTCAATCGCACAATCCGTGTAAGCCGCGGCGCCGGCATCCGAGTTGGCGATGACGATGCGGCCGAACGGCGCCCGGCCGATCTCGTGCGGCGCGCCGCCTTCCGGCCAATCCGGATCAAATAATGGATTATACTCGTACGCGTATCCGTGCGGCCAGCGATTGACCGTGATCGCCGTGATATCCGTGTCCGGATTGAAGCCTCCGGGGCCGAGGATCCGGCCCAGTTGGTCACGAATGTTTTGCTCAAACGTCGCAAAGCTGGTGCTGAGAATCTCAATATGCCCGGCGCGATGCTGATCGCGCTCCGGCAAGCCCGGCTGTACGGGCGTGCGGATCATTTGCACCAGCATCGGTTCATCCGGCGAGCGAGGGCTCCGATACTCTCCGATATCGACGGTCGGGTTGAGGAACAGCGACGAAAAATATGAGCCGGGCGAATAGACCCTTGCGATCCCCAGCGCTTTGAATGGCCGCCAGTTCTTCAGCGCCACGCTCGCATAGATAAGCGGAATTTTGACGGCGTAGTGTAGCGCCACCTTCTGCTTGTCCGGTAATTCCGGGCAGAGATATGGAATCATCATATTGTAACAGGCGAGCATGCAGGACCGCGCGCGCACGGTGTAAACTTCGCCGCCGCGAAGATATGCAACCTCCACGGCCGTTGACGGATTACCGACGTTGCGGGCCCGGACAACGATGCTGCTGAGGCGGATGCGCACGGGCGCGTTGGCGCGGTCGAGCTGGGAATAGTCTACCCGAGCGGTCACCGCATCTTCGACGCTGTCCCCCGGTACGCTGCCCGGTATCAAATGGCGTACCAGGAGCCGGGCGATCGAGGCGTTGCCGTCAGGAAAATGGAAAGTATATGAGCCGCCGTCGGCGTAACCCGCTGCGGTATACCCCATGTGGGGCGCTGAACCGGGTTCAAGATGAAGCCCCTGAAAGCCGGGAAATCGGAAGGCCCACACGTCGAGCGCCGAGACAGCGTCGATACCAACTCCCCATTCGCCATGTGTACGCGCCTGGTAGAATGCTACGGTTGCCGGATCGGCTTTGACCACATTCAGCAAATAATCGCGATAGCTCATCGTCGACAATCGGGACTTCTTTTGGTCAGACGAAAGGCCCGGCAGGTAATCGATATCCGCCTCTTCGACCCTGGCAATGTCGTTCTGCGCTTGTGGCGACAACGGCGTTTGTTGCAAAAGTTGGCGCCACGGAAACTTTCCGGCAGCGACAGCGAGCTTGTCGGTTCCGAAGGTTTCTTTGTCGAAGAACAAACCCCGGCCGAGGCCCAATGACGGGTAGAAATCCCGGTCTGCGCATTTTTTCGTCAGCGCGACGGGATCGACGCCCAGCGCTTTCAGAAGACCGTCCGCCACCGCGCTATAGGGCCGCGGACTATCGATATCCATCGTGCCGCCATTGACGAGCGCCAGACGACCGCCAAGTTCGAACTCATTGCGTTTGGCATGGCCACCGAAATCGTCGTGGTTGTCGAGAATGAGGATGCGCGCCCCCGGCTGCCTGCCGCGGTAGAAGTACGCGGCTGCCAGCCCGCTGATACCGCCGCCAACGACGATTAGGTCGTAGGCCTCGCTCGTGTCGGCGATGTTGCCGGCCTTTGTCCAGAAATCACCATCGCGCAGGCGATGAGCGCCCTCGAAGCTTCCAGGGTGATTTCCCCGCAGGCCCGTGAGCGCCGGCGGATAGTATCCTGCAGCATCCTGCGCCGCCGGTACGCCAGCCAGCGCTGCTGTCACGACTTCAGGCAACAAGCCGCCGGCGATGGTGCCGCTTACGCCGATCGCGACGCCGTTGAGAAAATCCCGTCGCGTGATGGACGTGGCCTCGGGCGACATTATCTTTCACAAGACTAAGCTGCGGCTTCCAATTCAGGCACTATTTCCCGCATGAACAAGTCCAGCTCCTCGAGCAGGACCTCCTTGGGAACCTGCGCCCAATGCCAGATCAACGTGACGTATTCGCACGGCATGACATCGTAGATGCGGCGCCAGGCGTCCTTGGCTTCGCGAAGCGAGCCGCCAATGAACAGGTCGCTTTTCTTCATGCCTTCAAGGATGGTGTCGGCATCGCCCTGCGGCATTTGCGGGAAGAACGGCCCATAGAAATTTGTATAGATGTCGACGTCGTAGTCGCGGAGCCGCCGATTAAAATCGGCGCTGCTGGGCGCGATGTGCGGAAAGCGACACATGTTCTGCCGAGCGCCGAATTTGAGCGACAGGCCTCGCCGCGCCGCAATCTCGTTGTACGCGCGGGTCGCTTCGATGATCCCCGGGAGCGGGGTGAAGTGGACTGGAATAAAGCCACGCTTGGCGCAGAACTCGATCGACTCGATGCTGCGCGTGGTCGGCATCATCACCGGCGGGTGGGGCTTCTGATAGGGCTTGGGCACGACGCAAATGCGCGCAATGCGGCCGTTCCCGTCGGTTTCGCCGACTGCGCCGGCGGCTTGGGCGGTGCGCCAGGCGGGATAGCCTTCGACGCCCTCGCGGGGAAATGGCGCCTGGTAGGTTGGTGAATCGAGCACGACTGAATCCTCTGTCCAGCATTTCAGCAGCATCTCAACGCGCTCTTCGAACACTTCGCGGTTCTTTTGGTCGGCGGTGCTCTTGTCCGACACCGTCGCGACGGCACCGGAATGCTGCCCCAACACATTGGCCCAGCGCGCCTGATAACCGCGCGCGAGGCCGACCCAGTAGCGGCCTTTCAGCAAATGATCGAGGATCGCGGTTTCTTCGGCGAGGCGGATTGGATCCCAAGTGCCGATCACGTAGCCCAATGCGCCGATGTTGATCCGGCTGGTTTGGCCGGCCCAGTAGGCGTTGAGCACGCCGGGCGTTGGCGCGACCTCGTAGCCCTCGGAGTGGAAATGGTGCTCGATTGCGGAACAGCCCCACAAGCCCATGCGTTCGGCGGCTTTGATGATATCGGTCCATTCGTGAACGAGACGTTGATAGACCTCGGTGTTGGCTCCGAGCGGGCGGCGCGCGACTTGGTCGGGGAAGCCATCAGCGGGAAACACCGGATAAAGATTCAGGATGACCTTGGGACGCGGCATTGTGTTTTCTTTGGGTTCAAGGCGGGGCGGCGGTTAGCCGCCGTTTTTAGCTGGTCTGTTCAGACCTGGATAATGACTTTTGATTTGGATCATGGTGCAGTGCGGCGAAGCCGATAAATATTCAGCCAGATTTCGGCCCTATTCACTGAATTTGGGATTTAAAACATGGCAGCGATGCAACAGGGACCGAGCAAGGTCGCGGTTTTAAGACCCGGGACGCCGCCTACTACCGCCCCGGGGTCGCAAATTCGCGCAGACCAGATGCTCACACTCGGGACCAGCCCGGTCGAATCGGACCGCGATTCTTATAGCGTGACCGCGCTTGCGGACATTACTGACCGCTCGTTGCACGCGGCCATCGCACGCTTTACCGCCGGCATGTCGCCCGCCTCACTTGCCGAAGCCTATTCGGACTGGCTGACGCATCTTACCTACGCGCCGGGCAAGCGCGCTCAGCTTATGGACAAAGCGGTCCGCAAGGCGGTTCGTTTTGCAAACTACGCGGGTCGATACGCACTCGAGGCCGGGAAAACGGAACGTTGTATCGAACCGCTGCCGCAGGATCATCGGTTTAGCGGCGAAGCTTGGCAAAAGTGGCCGTTCAACCTCATCTACCAGGCTTTTTTGCTGCAGCAGCAATGGTGGTACAACGCGACTACCGGCGTGCGCGGCGTTTCGCGAAGACATGAGGAAATGGTCGAATTTGCCGCGCGCCAGATCCTCGACACGGTCGCGCCATCGAACTTCTTATTGACCAATCCTGAAATCCTCTCGCGCACCGTCGCAGCCGGCGGCCTCAATCTGGTCCGCGGCTGGCAAAATCTGATTGAAGATGGCGAACGCGCCGTCAGCGGCAAACCGCCGATTGGCTCGGAAAAATTTGCCGTCGGCCGCGATGTCGCGATAACGCCCGGCAAGATCGTCTACCGCAATCGACTGATCGAGTTGATCCAGTACGCGCCCGCCACGGACACGGTGCGGCCGGAGCCGATCCTGATCGTTCCGGCATGGATCATGAAGTATTACATCCTCGATTTGTCGCCCGATAACTCGTTGGTCAAATACCTCACCGAGCAGGGTTTCACCGTGTTCATGGTCTCCTGGAAAAATCCCGGTCCACAGGATCGGGATCTGGGATTGGAGGACTATCGAACGTTCGGCGTGATGAGCGCGCTCGACGTCGTGAACAGCATCGTGCCAAACCAGAAAGTGCATGCGGTCGGCTACTGTCTTGGCGGCACGCTGTTAGCCATCGCGGCGGCGGCGATGGCGCGTGACGGGGACGAGCGGATTGCAACGGTCACTTTGTTTGCCGCGCAGACCGACTTCGCCGACGCCGGCGAGTTGATGCTGTTCATCGATGAGAGCCAGGTTGCCTTCCTCGAAGACATGATGTGGGAGCAGGGTTTTCTCGACAGCCGGCAAATGGCTGGCGCGTTTCAGATGCTGCGCTCAAACGACCTGGTCTGGTCGCGCGTCGTGCATGATTACCTGCTGGGGGAGCGGCGGCCGATGACGGATCTGATGGCCTGGAACGCGGATGCGACGCGCATGCCGTACCGCATGCATGCGCAGTATTTGCGCAAACTCTTCCTCAACAACGACCTGGCGGAAGGACGCTTGCTGGTTGCCGACAAGCCCGTGACGGTTGCCGATATCCGGGCACCGATCTTTGCCGTCGGCACCGAGCGGGACCATGTTGCGCCGTGGCAATCGACCTACAAGATCAACCTGCAAACCGACACCGACGTCACATATTTGCTGACGACCGGCGGCCACAATGCCGGTATTGTCTCGGAACCCGGTCATCATCGACGCAGCTTCCGCGTCAACACCAAGAAAGCCGATGATCGTTATCTCGATCCTGAGCGATTCTTGACGCAAGTGCCGCGTCAAGATGGCTCCTGGTGGCCCGAATGGGCCGGTTGGCTCAGGGAACGGTCAGGCGCGCCGACGACGTTGCCGACCATGGGCGCGCCGCAAGCAGGCTACCCGTTGTTGGGCGATGCACCAGGTGGGTACGTGCTTGAGGATTGAGAGCGCGTGCGATGACCCGCAAGGTCGCGCCGCGGCCTCAACGGCCGTCGGGTATCCGCAAACCGATCCAGGCGTCGCGGACCTGCTGGTAGTGAACCATCGGATCGTAGATTGCGACCGGCAAGCGAAGCTCGTGGGCCGAGAGCCGTCCAACCGCCGATAACAGACTATAGGAGGCGACCACGCGGTCGTGTTGCGCCACAATCAGGCTGACCCGGGCGTTCACCAAAGCTTGCTCGGCGTTGAGCACATCGAGGGTCGTGCGCTGTCCGGCTTGCGCCTCGTTGCGGACGCCTTCGAGAGCACGCTCAGCGGCATCGTTTTGGCGAATTGCGGCTTCGATCTGCGCCTTCGCCGCCTGCAGCTGGCCCCAAGCTTGCACGACGTTCGCCCGAGTCTGGTCGCGCACTTGATCGACGTTCAGCCGTTGCTGACCGACGTCCTCCTTACTCAGGCGTATGGCCGAGTATTCGGCGCCGCCTTGATAGATCGGAGCCGTCAGATTGAGCATCACCGTTCCGAGGAACAGGTTTGGCGTCAGAATATTGGAATAAGTCTGCTGCTGGACGCTGCCCTGAAGGGCGAGCGTCGGCCACAGCGCGCCTTCGGCGATCTTCACCTGAAGCTGGGCAACATCGACGCCATATATGGCCGCGATCACCGCCGGATTTTCCGCCGAGCCGACCGTAATCGCGGCGTTCAGGTTATTCGGCGAAAGCCGATCTACCGGAGCGGCGGGAGCGAGATTGTTCGGCTCAACGCCGACCAGCCGGTGATAATTAGCGCGCGTGGTCATCAGAGTCGATTCTGCGGCGTGAAGATTGGCTTCACCGGCCGCCAATTGCGCCTCGGCTTGGGCGACATCGGTCGCCGTCACTTGCCCAGCGGAGAAGCGGTTGCGGGTATCCTTAAGCGTGCGCTGCAGGACGCGGATATTGGTCTGCTGCACTTCCAGGTTGGCTGTGTCGCGCGACATGTCCATATAGGCGGTGGCCGCCGCCAGCAGCACCAACTCTTCCATCATCCGCAAGGTTTCGCGGGCCGCCGAGACTTGGCTCTCTGCCTTGCGAACATTGTTGGCGTTTCGCTGGCCGTTGAAGAGTGTCTGCTGGCCCGAAAGTCCGACCGACCACGGGTTGGTATAGCCTTTGTCCGAGAACGCGAAGCCAGTCGCGAAAGGGCCAGGTACGCCGGGAATAGGCGGAAAGGATTCGGTTATATTGCTGTATTGCCTTGCCACCGACGCGGTTGCGGAGATGGTGGGTCGATATCCCGAAAGCGCCTGAGAGACACCCTCGTCGTTCTGGCGAACGATAGCTCGCTGGGCGTTAAGTTGTGGATTGCCTGCATACGCCTTCGCCAGCGCCGACTCCATGGTCTCGGCGCGTGCCTGCGGCTGAGCAAAGATAATGAGCGCAAGTGAGCACAGCACGGCCGACGCGCGCGCAACCCGTCGATTCGGCGGAGATTGCGAGCGTTTTCGAGCCCCGGAAACGCCAACTCCACGCGTCACAATCAGCCCCACTCTGCGTGACAAAACCTTAACGTGGGCACTTCGGGGTTACAAGGTTTCGGGCGCGGAGCGGTTATGCGTCGTCGCGGCCTGTGGAAGCCGGCCGCGCGAGCATCCACAGTTCCCGCAGACCAAGCGTGAGTGTGGCGAGCAGGAGAGGCAGAACGAAGTAAACCGCGCGGAACGTCAGTAGCGCTGCCAGGAGTTCCTCGCGCTGATATTGGGGAAGTCCGACGAGCATCGTCGCTTCGATGACGCCGAGACCGCCAGGCGCGTGGCTGATCGTCCCAAGAAGCGTTGCGGTCAAGAAGACGACCAGTATCGTCGGCAGGCCGACTGCGGGGTGCGCCGGCAACAGCGTAAACATCGCCAGTGTAACCAAAGTGAGGTCCAACGCCCCGATGCCGGTCTGTACGAGTGTGAACCGCAGGTTGGGCAGAACGATCCGCCAGTTGGCGCGACCGATCGTTCGCGACCGTGGCACCAGCCAAAGCAGATAACAGCCGAGAACCAGCAGTCCGGAAAGACCGATCACCCGGTTGATCGAAGACGGCAAATGGTCGACGACAGTAGCAGCTTCCGGCGTGTAAACGGTTGCACCGCCGAGCAGGAATGCGTTGCCGAGCCAAAATGTCAGTCCGGTGACGAAGGCGATCTTGGCAATGTCGACGACGGTCAAACCCCAGACCGAGTAGATGCGCAATCTGATGAGGCCGCCGGTCAGGACGGAAGCGCCGAGACTGTGGCCGATGGTAAAGCTGGTAAAGCTCGCCAGCGCCGCTACCGCGTAGGGGACCTTGTGCCGGCCGATCGTGTGCAGGGCGAAGAAATCGTAGAAGGTCAGCGTGACGTAGCCCGCAATTACGAACACTCCGGCGATTGCGATCCTTTCGATCGGTTGCGACTTAAGCGCGGTTGCGACCCTGCCGAAATCAACATCGTGCAGCAGCTGATAAAGAACGAAAGCGGCCGCAGCCAGAATTGACAGGCTGATCGCTGCGCTGATCGTGCCTCGGCCAAGCTTAGAAGCGATCGCCCGCGCGATGAAGTCTGTCACGTTTCTTTCGGCGTGCGGCGATGAACTTCCCGGCACTGACGGCTCACGCGATTCGCGGCGCAAAGTCTCATTCCACTGTAACAGTAATGTTACGCATAAAGCCCGTTCGAATCCAGACGTCGGCCGCCGTCATACGATTGAGACATGAAATGGCAATGCTTATCGCACACGATTTGCAAAACATTAGGGAACGGTCTTCGCCGCGCGCCCGATGAAAGTTCTTGTCGCCACCGATGCGTGGCGTCCTCAGGTCAATGGCGTGGTCCGCACCCTCGGCTCGCTGGCGCGGGCCGCGGGCAAGCTAGGCGTAGCGATCGAGTTTCTTTCTCCGGAAGGTTTTCCCTCGTTTCAGGTGCCGACCTATCCCGGCCTGCGGCTGGCAGTGCCGAGCCGGCGGGGGATCGCGGAACGTATCAAGGCAGCGAAACCCGACGCCATCCATCTCGCAACCGAGGGACCGATTGGCTTTGCGGTGCGCGGCTATTGCCGGCGTAACGGCCGTCCATTCACCACCAGCTACACGACCCGCTTTCCGGAATACATTTCCGCACGTTCGCCCGTTCCGGAAAGCTGGATTTACGCGGCGTTGCGATGGTTTCACTCGGGCGCGGCCGTGACGATGGTGGCGACCCCTTCGCTGATGGCCGAACTGAGCGGGCGCGGTTTTTCCAATCTGGGCATGTGGACCCGCGGGGTGGATATCGAGCTCTTCCGTCCGGACCGCGCCATTGAGCTCGACTTTCCCCGCCCGATCTTCATGACCGTTGGCCGGGTTGCCGTGGAGAAAAACCTGGAAGCTTTCCTTTCGCTTGATCTTCCCGGTACCAAAGTCATCATCGGCTCGGGCCCGCAGGAGGCGAAGCTCAAACAAAACTTTCCGGCGGCAAAATTCCTCGGCCCGCTGGAAAATGGAACGCTCGCGGGGCATCTGGCTTCAGCGGATGTATTCGTTTTTCCGAGTCGCACGGACACCTTTGGCATCGTGCAACTCGAAGCGCTTGCGAGCGGCGTTCCCGTTGCCGCTTTTCCCGTCACCGGCCCGAAAGACGTGGTCGGCAATAACCCAATCGGGGTGTTGGACGAAGACCTCGCGCACGCATGCATGAAGGCGCTTCAGCTTTCGCGCGACGCGTGCCGCGAGTTTGCGCTCGATTATTCGTGGGAAAACAGCGCGCGCCAGTTCCTTGGCCACGTCGGCAAAGTGGCGACCGGCGGTACTCATCAACTCGAAACGGCGATGACCATGACGGAAGCCGCCACCGGCTAACGGGGCGGAACTGTGTTCGCGTACCAACTGCAACAGAAGGACTACCCATGACCAATCTCGCGCATGCCGATCTGGACAAACACACAGTAACCAAGGCGTATGACCGCTGGGCACCGGTTTACGACCTGGTGTTCGGAGCGGTTTTCGAACGCGGCCGCGAAGCCGCCATTGCCGCTGCCGAGCGTGTCGGCGGCCGCATTCTCGAGGTCGGGGTAGGGACCGGTATTTCGCTGCCGCACTACTCGCGGGAATGTCGCCTGTGCGGCATCGACATCTCCGAACAGATGCTGCGCAAGGCGCAGGATCGCGTCACCGAGTTCGGATTGAGCAATGTCGAGGGGCTTTGGGTGATGGATGCCGAGCATCTGTCGTTTCCAGACGACTCTTTCGATGTGGTGGTCGCGCAATACGTCGTAACGACGGCGCCAAATCCCGAGGCAACCCTCGATGAGTTCGCGCGCGTCTTAAAACCCGGCGGCGAGATCATTCTGGTCAGCCGGGTCGGTGCCGAAGCGGGGGTAAGGCGGACCCTGGAACATTTGTTCCAGCCGGCGGCCCGCAAGCTCGGCTGGCGGACGGAGTTTTCCTTTGCGCGCTACGCCCGCTGGGCGGAGCGAACACAAGGCATCCGCCTAGTCGAGCGACGCGCGATGCCGCCGCTTGGGCACTTTTCGCTGATCCGTTTTGCCAAGGTCGGTGGTGCGGACGACGTCCGACCGAGTCCTTCGATCGAGTCCTCAGCTGCGGCGTGATGCAGCTCTGGCGGGCCGCGAAAGCGCCGCCCGCCGATCCCTAACGTGATGTTCTCTTGGTTGTCACAGGGGATTCATCAAATCGCCATACCCAGAGCTGATGAGCTCATGACCGGGGGGACAGATGCACAGTTTTCTCTCTGCTTTACGGATCCAGCGCTGGGATGATCATCGCTATTATCATCACAACCGGATCAACCAATCGCTACACCTCGTCAGCGCCATCAGTTTTCTGTTCTCCTATGTGATGATTTTCAAGGACCCGGCGATCTCCGCGCTGGCCGGTTGGCTCGTGGCGATGACGACCCGGCAGTCCGGACACTTTTTCTTCGAGCCCAAGGACTACGACGTCGTCAATCATGCCAGCCACGAGCACAAGGAAGAGATCAAAGTCGGTTATAATCTGCGCCGCAAGGTCGTGCTGCTGGCGATTTGGGCGCTGTCGCCGCTGCCGCTCTACTTTGACCCGACCTTCTTTGGCGTCTTTACGCCGGCTGCGGGCACCGCCGAGTTTATCCGCCATGTCGCCGAAATCTGGCTTGCCATCGGCATCGGCGGCGTGTTGTTCCGGACCGTGCAGTTGTTCTTCCTCAAGGACGTGCAGACCGGTCTTGTTTGGGCGACCAAAATCCTCACCGATCCTTTCCACGACGTCAAACTCTACCACAAAGCACCACTGGCGCTGCTGCGCGGCGAGTTGATCGATCCCGGCATCGGCACCGAGGTCGCGGAGTGGGAAGAGGAAGAAGCCGAAGAGGCGCCGCGGCTCACGTAAGCGCTGTAGGCCGCACACGAACGCTTTTCCCGGGCGCAATGCAGCACGAAGTGATGCGTTGCAGACCCGGGACCTTTACGAGCGTCGAGTTTTGGACGATCCCGGATCAGCGGTGCACCGCTTTGCGCTGCGCCGCATCCGGGACACGCAGATCAACGTCTGCGCGCAGCAAACAATCGGCGCGCGATCATTTCCTTGAGGACCGATCGCTTGATCGATTTGTTGGTCAAGGCCGGACGGTGCCACCACCAGCCATCCTGCTGCATGGCTTTTGCCGCCGCAACGAAACGGTCGGCCACCGCTGCGAAATCGGCCTCAGTATAGTCGAGGCTGAAAATCAGGCGTCCGGTTCCAATCCAGCTCAACGCCAAGCCTTCGGCGCGCAGATAATATTGCAGCATCCAGTTGTAGCGGGAGGGTTCGTCGTAGCAGACCGTCCAGATCGAGGACATGTTGATGACCTCAACGGGGAGGGCTTCCTCACGCAAGCGTTTATTCAACTTGCGCGCCCGCTCGTTCCAGATGCCGTCGAGGTTGCGGTAAATGGCCTGCCCTTCGGGTGTCTGCAGATGACGCAGAAATTCGTTCATCGCGCCCATGACATAGGGGTGCGAATTGAATGTGCCGCGGGCAAAGCAGATATCGGCGGGCCGATCGTCGCGAAAGCGCTTCATCAAGTCGCGGCGTCCACAGACGACACCGATGGGAAGTCCGCCGCCCAGTGTCTTGCCATAGCTGACGAGATCGGCGCGCACACCGAAGTACTCCTGCGCGCCGCCTTGGGCGAGGCGAAAGCCGACAAAGACTTCGTCAAAGATGAGAACAATGTTGCGCTCGGTGCAGACCGCCCGCAGGGCCCTGAGCCACGCCGCGTATGCTTCCTTGTCGAAATGCGCGCGCCGGCTGCTGTCAAGCAGCGCGGAATCACTGGGCGCCGATGCGTTCGGATGCAGCGCCTGCAGGGGATTCACGAGCACGCAGGCAATGTTCCGGCGCGTGCGGATGACATGCAGCGTGTCCTCGGACATGTCCCGCAGCGTATAAGTCTCGCGCGCCGGCAGCGGATTGCCGATGCCCGGCTGAACATCGCCCCACCAGCCGTGATAGGCGCCGCAAAACCGCACCAGGTGCGATCGCCGCGTGTGATAGCGGGCAAGCCGCACCGCTTGCATGACCGCCTCGGTCCCCGACATATGGAAGGAGACTTCATCGAGGCCGGAAATCTCTTTCAACAGCTCGACGTTCTCGGCAATCAAAGGATGATAAGGGCCGAGCACCGGGCCAAGCTCGCGCACCCGCGCCGCCCCGCGCTCGATGGCTTGTTTATAGAAGTCATAGCCGAGGAGGTTCACGCCGTACGAACCGGTGACATCGTAGAAGCGATTGCCGTCGAGGTCAGTGACGGTGACGCCGGCGCTCGATTGCATGAACGCCGCGGCGGGCAGATGCGCGCGCACGTAGCGGCTGTATTGGAACGGTACCCGATAGGCATCGGTGAACTGCAGATCGGAAATACTGGCCGCCGCCTCGGCGGTGCGCCGGATGGTCTCGGCAAAGCGCGTCTTGTAAAGCGCCGAAAGCCGTTCGAACCCGGCGCGGCGGCGCTCCGCAATTTCCGCCGGCGCGCCGTCAGAACAGAAGAATCGCGCTTCATCGTATTCATAGAACGGCACGAAAGCCGCGAGCCGCCGCGCGATCCGCGCGTGACCGGACAGCGATCTATGCTTCGCTTGCGAGAGTTCGAAGCGCCGCCGCAGCTTCAGCAGCGAAGTCGCGGTCGCCGCGCCGCCAACCCCGTAAAGCGCCAGTGTCGTTATGGCCAATGCCATCGAATCGCGGTGTATCCGGCGGAGTTGACAATGCCATGACGGTCCGCTCCCAGCTCATCCGGGTCTTCGCCCAGGAGGACATCAACTTCCTTCTCACCAATCGTATTCCGCGCCGGCTCTTAACCGAGTTCATCGGCTGGTTCAGCCGAGTTGAGTACCCGCTCATTCGCGATCTCTCGATAGGGGTTTGGCGGCTGTTTTCTGACCTGGATTTGCAAGAAGCGAAGACAACGCATTTCCTCAGCATGCACGATTGCTTCACGCGGGAACTGAAGGAGGGAGCGCGTCCGATCGATTCCCGACCCGACATTCTGGTCAGCCCCTGCGACGCTATCGTCGGCGCCTGCGGTACAATCTCTGGCACGGAACTCTACCAGGCCAAGGGTTTTCCCTACACGCTTGAAGAGTTGCTCTGCGACCCCGCTTTGGTCGACGCGCATCGCGATGGCCGGTATGTCACGCTACGGCTCACGTCAAGCATGTATCACCGCTTCCACGCGCCGCACGATTGTCGCATCAGAGAGGTGGTCTATCTCTCCGGCGATACCTGGAACGTTAATCCGATTGCACTCAGGCGTATCGAGCGGCTGTTCTGCAAGAACGAACGTGCAGTCGTGCCGTTGACCCTGGCGGCGGGGAGCGAACGGGTAACGTTGGTCGCTGTGGCCGCCATCCTGGTCGCGAGCATTCGCCTGAATTTTCTGGATGTTTTACTGAACCTGCGTCATCAGGGGCCGAATGTTATCGGCTGTGACGCATCGTTCCGCAAAGGCGACGAATTGGGGCGGTTCGAGCACGGATCGACCATCGTTGTATTCGCACCGCACGCTTTCGCCCTCTGCGAGGGCGTGCACGAAGGCGCGATGATTCGCGTCGGCGAGCCGCTGATGCAGATGCGGTGAAATTCCGTGCGATCAGCCCGCTGCCTTTTGCGGCGGCATCAGTGCGTTGTCGAGTTCGTTCGCGCGCGCATAGGCGGGACGGCCACTGAGCCGCTGCCAATAGCTCGTGAATGCCGGACGTTTTTCCATCGTTCCGAACATCAGGCCAAAGCCGATTTGCGAGCCCAGATACAAATCGGCTGCGGTGAAGCTATCGCCGACGAGATAATTACTGGCTGAAACGGCCTCTTCGAGCACTTTCATAACGCGGTCGAAGGTGCCGTATCCGACGCTGCTTTCGCGTTCCGTCGGTACGACAAATCCGAAGGCTTTGTTGCTCACGGCGGCCTCGACCGGTCCAGCACCAAAGAACATCCAGCGGTAATAAGGCGCACGAAGACGGTCGCCCGGCGGCGGCGCCAATTTCGCTTGCGGGAATGCATCGGCGAGGTACGCGCAGATGGCGGCCGCTTCGGTTACCACCGCGTCGCCGTGGCGCAACGCCGGCACCTTGCCCATGGGATTGATCGCGAGATACGGGCGGGCCTTCATGGTCGTGCCGTAGTCGAGTACTTCGGTGCGGTAGGGCTGCCCAATTTCCTCCAGCATCCACCGCACGATGCGACCGCGCGACCTCGGATTGGTATAGAAGACGAGTTCATCGGCCATTTGTCGCCTCCTTGCGAACTTGATCTTGATCTCACTATGGGCAAGGCCGTGGCGGCCGGCAATAGCAACGCTCGACTGGCGCGAGCCGATTTAGTCGGCAGCCAGCGTGCGGTAAATTTGCGCAGCGTCACGCGCGCCGCGCACGGCGGCAATGGTTGCCGGGTCCCTGAGCTTGCGTGCGATGCAGGCAAGTGCTCCGAGCTGCTCGCCAGCCTGCGTCTCCGGCAACAGCAGCAGGCAAACGGTGTCGACCGGTTTGCCGTCGACGGCGTCGAAATCGATAGACTTCTTCAGGCGCAGCAAAATTCCGAACGGCTTGTCGATCTGATGAAATCGCGCGTGCGGTAGCGCCACGCCTCCGCCTACGCCCGTCGAACCGAGTTCCTCACGCTTGCTCAGCTCCGAGAGAATGCGATCCGGCGGAATGTCAACCGAAGGGCCGGCCTTGTGCGCCAAATCGGACAACAGCTTGTGCTTGTCCGAGGCCACAACGTCGGTGGACACGTCGGCGGCGCGAAGGAAGTCGGAAATCTTCATGAGCGCTGAGGTCACGCAAAATCATATTGGATTTTAAGGCTGGACCACAATATCAGTCGGGAGCGCGCAGCCGATAGCCGACGCCTGTTTCGGTCAGGATGAAACGCGGCTGCTCCGGATCAACCTCGATCTTTTGCCGCAGCTGGCGAACATATACCCGAAGGTACTGGGCGTCAGTCAAATTGTCCCAAAGCTCGCCGAGCAAAAATTTGTGAGTGAGAACCTTTCCGGCATGCTGAACCAGCACGCGCAATAGATCATATTCCTTCGGCGACAGCTTCACCTCTCGCTCGCCAACTTTGACAATTCGGCGGACGAGGTCGACGGAAAGCTCGCCGACGCGGAAGATCGGCCGTTCGCCGTGGGTCTGCAATTGATGGCGCAGCGCCGCCCGCATCCGCGCGAGCAGTTCGTCCATGCCGAACGGCTTGGTCACATAATCGTCGGCGCCGAGATCAAGCGCCTGGACTTTGCCAGCCTCGTCGCTGCGGCTCGACAACACCACAATCGGAACGCTTTCGTTGCGCGCACGAATGGTTTGCAGCAACTCCAGTCCATGCGCATCGGGCAGGCCGAGGTCGAGGATGATCAGGTCGGGAGCGTCTTTGAGGAGATCGAGCGCGGTCTTGGCGTTGGGGGCCTCCAGGATCTGATAGCCTTGGGTAGCCAGTCCCATGCGCAGGAGCTTGCAAATCGGCGGCTCATCATCGACCACCAGAACCCGGAGCGGAGCGGCGCTCATGCGGCGACCTCCAGGTTTTGCCGCGCTTGCGGGATCGGCAAGCTGATGGTGAACGCAGCCCCGCTTCGATCGGTGCGGTTTGCCGCGACGATGGTGCCGTGCATGGCCTCGACGAAGCCGCGCGAGATCGCAAGCCCAAGGCCGGTGCCGGCCCGAACCTGGTCGGTCTTCTGCGCCCGATAGAACTTATCGAAAATGTGCTCGAGATCGGTCGAAGGAATGCCGCTGCCTTCATCAAGAACGCACAGGCAGACCGAGTCACTGGTACGCCAGCTCTGGATGCGGATTGTCGTCTCCGCTGGCGCATATTTTGCCGCATTGTCCAAAAGATTGAACAACACCTGCTCGAACAGTACGGCGTCGAGTTCGAGCATCGGCAAGTCCGGGGCCATTTCAAGCTCGACCTTGTGATGCGACAGGATTCGGCCGGCGCGGCGCAACGCGCTGCCGACGATCTCGCCGAGGTCGTGCAGCCCCACGTTCGGCGAGATGGCGCCGGACTCAAGCTTGGTCATATCAAGCAGGTTAGCGATGAAGCGGTTCAACCGCTCGGACTCGTCGATGATCGTGGCCAGGAGATCCAGTCGCTCGGATTCGCTGAGCTTTTCACGCAAGTCGCGGAGTGCTCCGGCCGCTCCGAGCACGGCGGCTAGCGGTGTTTTCAGGTCGTGGGAGATCGATGTGAGCAATGCCGAGCGCAAGCGTTCGGTTTCGGCGGCACGCTCGACGCGATCCATCTCCTCGACCAGCTTGACGCGCTCGATCGCGAGCGCCCCTTGATCGCGGAGCGCGTCCAAGAGCCGCCGCTGATCGGGCGTCAGCATGGGACCGGGTTTGTCGCTGTCGATTCCCATAACGCCAATGGCGCCGCGCCCGGTGTGCATTGGCAGAAACAGGCGCTTGGCGCCGGGAAGAGTATCGGAGCCGCGGCCAGCGGCGCGATCGTTCTCCCACGCCCACTTTGCCGCAGCAATGTCAGCGTCGTCGAGAATGTCTTCGGGTGGATAACCGGCCTTGACGGCAATTGAGCCATGCTCGGGCAGGAGCAGCACGACGCGGACTTTCAGCATCAGCGCAGTCTGATAGGCCGTGGCCCAAAGGACATCGTCGAGTGTTCCGGCGCCGGCGAGCTTGCGACTGAAAGAGTAAAGGGACTCGGTCGAACGCGCCCGATCGATGGCGGCCACCGCCTGGGTGCGGCCACGGGCCGCGACCGTCGAGACAATGATCGCGACGAGCGTGAAGAAGACGAACGCGGCGATGTTGGTCGGATCGGCGATGGTGAAGGTGTAGATCGGCGGCAGGAAGAAAAAATTATAGCACAGCGACGATGCAACGCTGGCCAGAAGGGATGGCCACAGGCCAAGGCGGACCGCGACGCCAACGACGGCAGTCAGAAAGACGAGATCAACATTCTCGACGCCAAACCAGGGCTGGATCAGGGCGGCGCAGGCGAGCGCCAACGCCACTGCCAACAGCGCCATGAAATATGGCTGAGGATCGACCGCACTGTCTCGTTCGGCAGGGCGGACCGATTTTTTCGGGATCGGCCCACCGGCGATGGTGTCGCCGGCGATGACATGGACGCTGATATTGCCGGACCGGCGGACCAGGTCGTGGACAACGGAGCCGTGCAAGATTTCGAACCAGCGCGTTCGCGCTGACTTGCCAATGACAATTTGGGTAACGTTGTTGGCTTGGGCGTAGCTGATGACGTCTTCGGCAATGTGACGACTATCGGCCGGAATGGTGATCGCCTCGCCGCCGAGGGCCTCCGCAAGGCGCAGCGTGTCGGCAATACGATCGCGCTCTTCCTCCGAAAGCTGCAGGCTGCGCCGTCCCTCGACGTAAAGAGCCAGCCACGGTCCGTGGAGGCGGTCGGCAAGGCGCTTGGCGTAGCGCACCAGGCCGGCGCTGCGCGGATCATCGCTGATGCAGACGAGGATGCGCTCGCCAGCAGCCCACGGTCCCTGGATCGCGCGGGCCTGCATTTCGGTGAGCAGTTGCTCGTCAACCCGCTCGGCGGTGCGGCGCAAGGCAAGTTCGCGCAGGGCGGTGAGGTTGGCCGGAGAAAAGAAATGCTCAAGCGCACGCTCGGCCTGCCTGGGCACGTATACTTTTCCTTCCCTGAGTCGCTGGATCAGATCGTCAGGCGTCAGATCAACCAGTTCGACGGCGTCGGCGCGATCGAATACCGCATCCGGGACCGTCTCACGCACCCGCACATGAGTGATTTGCGCGACGACGTCGTTGAGGCTCTCGATGTGTTGAATATTGACCGTCGTGTAGACGTCGATGCCGCGTCCCATCAACTCTTCGACGTCGAGATAGCGTTTGGGATGACGACTGCCCTCGGCGTTGGTGTGTGCGAGTTCGTCAACGAGAACGATTTGCGGTCGACGGGCGATGATGGCGTCAAGGTCCATTTCCTCGAGCCACTGGCCTTTGTAGTCGATCCGCCGCCGTGGAACGATTTCCAGGCCCTCCAGCAACGTTTCGGTTTCCCGCCGGCCGTGGCTTTCGACGATCCCGACAACGATATCGTACCCGTCTTTCTTGCGGGCATGAGCCTGTTGCAGCATTTCGTAGGTCTTACCGACGCCTGGAGCCGCGCCCACGAAGATCCTGAGCTTGCCGATACGGCTTTCTTCCCGGTGTGCCGCTGCGAGCAGGGCTTCCGGCGAAGGCCGATGTTCGGAATCACGCCGTTGATCCGCCATCACCTTTTAGACGTCTCGACGTTTCGCCGGTCTGCTGCCTTAGCCGGCGGACAAGCGGTCGAGCGCGAGATTGAGCAGCAGAACATTGACGCGCGGCTCGCCCAACAGCCCAAGAAATCGATCCGCGATGTGATCGCTCACGAGCTGTCGTAGTTGATTTTCCGCCAAGTTGCGGGCCTTAGCAACACGAGGGACCTGGAAGTAGGCGGCCTGAGGCGAGATATCGGGGTCGAGCCCGCTGGCCGAAGTCGTGACCAGGTCGATCGGCACCGGAGCGGAGGGATTGTCCTTCTTAAGCTTGTCGAGGTCAGACTGCACCCGGTCGATCAGCGCCTTATTGGAGGGCCCGAGATTTGAGCCGCCGGAATTTGCCGCGTTGTAGGGCGCAGCCACGGTCTTGGTTAAATCCTTGGGATCGGGCGCGGTAGTAGCTGACGGTCGCCCATGGAAGTACTTGGCGCTGGCAAACTCTTGGCCAATGAGCGCGGAACCGACGACCTTGCCGTCGCGCTCGATTAGGCTCCCCTGCGCCTGATTGGGAAATACAATCTGGGCAATCCCGGTCATCGCCAGCGGGTAACCCAGCCCGGTAATGAGCGTCAGGGCGACAAGAACAACGATCGCCGGACGGATTTCGCGCAGCATTGTTTTTCTCCTCAGGCGAGATGCAAGGCGGTGACGGCGAGGTCGATCGCCTTGATACCGATAAATGGAATGATCACGCCGCCGCCGCCGTAGATCCACAGGTTGCGGCGAAGCAGCGAAGCGGCCCCGATCGGACGATAGCGCACGCCTTTGAGCGACAGCGGAATAAGCGCAATAATAATGAGCGCGTTGAAGATAATCGCCGAAAGGATAGCGCTTTCAGGTGTTGCCAGTCTCATGATGTTCAGCGTCTGCAACTGCGGGTAAAAGGCGACGAACATGGCCGGGATGATGGCGAAATATTTCGCCACGTCGTTGGCAATCGAGAACGTGGTCAAGGCACCGCGCGTCATCAACAGCTGCTTGCCGATCTCGACGATCTCGATGAGCTTAGTCGGATTGGAATCGAGGTCGACCATGTTGCCGGCTTCGCGGGCGGCCTGCGTGCCGGTATTCATCGCCACCCCGACATCGGCCTGCGCCAGCGCGGGCGCATCGTTGGTACCGTCGCCGCACATGGCGACGAGCTTCCCTTTCGACTGCTCGTCACGGATCAGCCGCAGCTTTTCCTCGGGCGTGGCTTGCGCCAGGAAATCGTCAACGCCGGCCTCGGCCGCAATCGCCGCGGCGGTCATCGGATTGTCGCCGGTAATCATGATGGTGCGGATACCCATGCGGCGCAGTTCGGCGAAGCGCTCGCGGATGCCGCCCTTGACGATGTCCTTGAGCTGAATGACGCCAAGCAGCCGATTGTCCTTGGCGACAGCCAGCGGCGTGCCGCCGGATTTGGCGATGGCATCGGCGATCGCCTGAACTTCGCGCGCCGTCTCGGCGCTGACGCTCGGCCGCAACGCTTGCACGGCGCCGCCAGCGCCAATGAAAGTCGGCGAGGTGTTGAGATAGTTCATAATTGCATCGACTGCACCTTTGCGCACCCAAGATGCGCCGATTTCGACGCCGCTCATCCGCGTTTGCGCGCTGAACGGAATGAAATTGGCGTGCAGTTCAGCAAACTCGCGGCCGCGGATGCCGTACTTTTCTTTAGCCAGGACGACGATAGAGCGTCCCTCGGGTGTTTCGTCGGCCAGCGATGCCAATTGTGCCGCGTCGGCCAGTTCCTGTTCGCTCACTCCGCGCAATGGCTTGAATTCGGTCGCCTGGCGGTTGCCGAGCGTGATAGTGCCGGTCTTGTCGAGCAGCAGGGTGTCGACATCGCCCGCCGCCTCGACGGCTCGGCCGGACATTGCGAGGACATTGAACCGCACCAGGCGATCCATTCCGGCAATGCCGATGGCGGACAACAGGGCGCCGATTGTCGTCGGTATGAGCGTTACGAACAGCGCAACCAGGATCACGACCGAAATCGTGCTGCCGGCATAGGCGACGTAGCTGGGGATGGTGGCTGTAGCGAAAACAAAGATAATAGTCAGGCCAATCAGCAAGATATTGAGCGCAATCTCGTTCGGGGTCTTCTGCCGTTCTGCGCCTTCGACCAGCCGGATCATGCGGTCGAGAAAGGTCGAGCCCGGCGCGGCGGTGATGCGTACGCGGATCCAGTCGGACAGCACTTGGGTGCCGCCGGTGACCGCGGAGCGATCCCCGCCCGAACTCGCGGATCACCGGTGCTGATTCGCCGGTAATGGCAGCTTCATTGACCGAAGCCATGCCTTCGATCACCTCACCGTCGGACGGAATCAGGTCTCCGGCCTCGACCAAAACGAGATCGTCGACTTTGAGGTTCGTACTCGGCACGAGCCGATAGTTCTGTTGATCGTCCCCGCCGGTAATGAGCTTGGCTTGGGTCTCCGTCCGCTGACGGCGCAACGTGTCAGCTTGCGCCTTACCCCGACCCTCGGCAACGGCTTCCGCGAAGTTGGCGAACAGTACGGTGAACCACAGCCACAAAATAATCTGGAACTCAAAGCCGATATGCCCGCCACTGGTCGCCAGATCGCGAATCAAGATCACCGTCGTGAGTGCGGTGACGATTTCGAGCACGAACATGATCGGGTTCTTCATCAACGCGCGCGGATCGAGCTTGATGAAGGCCGATCCTATCGCCGGGACGACGATCTTCGGATCAAACAGCGCTGATGCCGGCATGCTCCGGCGCAAAGTCGACGTTTCCATTGCAACGGCTCCGGACTAATTGGCTGAGAAAAGAGTGCCGGCGTTGATCGCGAGCTGCTCGACAATCGGACCGAGCGCAAGCGCGGGAAAGAAGGTGAGGCCGCCGACAATGACGATGACGCCGACGACCAGACCAACAAACAAGCCGCCCGTGGTCGGGAAGGTACCTGCGGACGCGGGCACTGATTTTTTGGCGGCGAGCGAGCCGGCGATCGCCATGGTCGGGATGATCATCCAGAAACGACCGACGAACATCGCGACCGCCCCCGAAAGGTTGTAGAATAATGTATTGGCGCTGAGGCCGGCGAACGCGGAGCCGTTGTTGCCGTCCTGCGACGTGTAAGCGTAAAGCACCTCGGTAAAGCCGTGCGGCCCCGGATTGCCCATGGCAGCGACAGCGGACGGCACCTGCATAGCAACCGCAGTCCAGCCGAGAAACATCAACGGCAGGACCAGGATCGCGAGCATCGCCATCTTGACTTCCTTGGCTTCGATCTTCTTGCCGACGTATTCGGGCGTGCGACCTACCATCAGGCCGGCGACGAAGATGGCCAGGATGACAAACAGCAGCATGCCGTAAAGACCGGAGCCCACGCCGCCGACGATGATTTCGCCAAGCTCGATATTGATCAGCGGGATCATGCCGCCGAGGGCGGTGAACGAATCGTGCATAGCGTTCACCGCACCGCAGGAGGCGGCGGTGGTGATGACCGCAAACAGTGCCGAAGCAACGATGCCGAAGCGGACTTCCTTTCCTTCCATGTTGCCGCCAGTGAGGCCGAGCGCGTTCAACGGATCGTTGCCGTGCGCTTCAGCGGCATAACAGGCGAGGACGCCGCTGACGAACAGAACGCCCATGACAGCAAGCAGCGCCCAGCCCTGACGTTGGTCGCCGACCATGCGGCCGAAGACGTTGGTCAGTGCTGCACCGATGGCGAAGATCGAAATCATCTGCACGAAGTTCGAAAGCGCCGTCGGGTTCTCGAACGGATGTGCGGCATTGGCGTTGAAAAAGCCGCCGCCGTTGGTACCGAGCATTTTGATGGCGATTTGGGAGGCCACCGGACCCACGGCGATGGTCTGTTTGGCGCCATCCAATGTCGTCACGTCGACATAGGCGCCGAGGGTTTGTGGTATGCCTTGCCAGACCAGGAACAGCGCATAAGGCACGCAGATCGGAATGAGGATGTAGAGCGTCGTGCGCGTAACATCGACCCAGAAATTGCCAACGGTGCGGACTGAATGCCGCGCGAAGCCGCGAACGAGCGCAATCGCGAGTGCGATGCCGGTGGCTGCCGACAAATAGTTCTGATGCGTCAGGCCGAGCATTTGCACGAGGTAGGACATCGTGCTTTCGCCGCCGTAGTTCTGCCAGTTGGTGTTGGTGATAAAGCTCACCGCCGTATTGAAGGAAAGATCAGGGGCGACAGCCGACTGGCCCGCCGGATTAAAGGGCAGCACGGCCTGAACGCGCATCAGCACATAGAGAATGAGCAAGCCGCCGGCGTGGAACAGAAGCATGCCGAGCGTATAGGTGACTGCGTGCTGCTCCTGCCGCTCATCGATGCCGGCAATCCTGTAAATCAGGCCCTCCACCGGCCGCAGGATCGGCGACAGAACTGTGCGCTCGCCACTAAAGACACGGGTCATGTAGGCGCCGAGCGCCGGCGTGATCGCAACGATGACTGTGCAATAGAGCAGAATCTGGACCCAGCCGATGACGGTCATAGTTGCTGCCCTCAGAACTGCTCAGGCTTCAACAAAGCGTAGGTGAGGTAGACGAGCAATCCCGCGATCACGGAGGCGGCGAGCCAATAATCGAAGACCATGACGTGCCCCTCAAAGCAGATCGCAGGCGTAGACGTAGGCAATCGACAGCGCGAAAAAGAGCGCGCCCATCGCCAGCATGACGACGTCCATCATGGGAGAGCTCCAAACTCGCGAGTCGATGTTGTTTTGTAGGACGCCTTTCGGCACAGCGTAGTGTCGACCGCGCGATGCCCGGTTAGTTCGCACTTTGTCCGTAGGAATTCGAGAGAGATTCAAGCGAAAAAGTATAGGAACCTTATAAAGATCGCGGGCCTCGCGACGAGTAGGCGGCGGTAGCGGTTTGCCGCCAAAATCAGAAGCGTTGGGAGAGTCCAGTATAAACTTGCACTGTGGGCGTTGTACTGGTGAGGCCAAAATTTGCACCAACGTCAATTTGTGTATTGGGGAGAAAAGCCCACGCCACAGCGGTGTCAAAGCTCATGAGAGTGGTCTTTGCTGTGGGATCGGCATTGTAGTCTGACCAGAGTTCGACGTAGGCCGTGACGTTTTTGATGACTTCACGGCTGAAATTGACATCAAAGACATAGTTTCCGTGTCGGGCGTTATCGGCACTGTCCTTGAGCACATCGATCTCAGGCACCAACAAGAGGGTAAAGTTGTTGGCCAAATTCAACGCCAGCGGTCCGATCAAGCCGCCTTCCACCGCGCCGTTGCCGATTCCAAGAGGAGCTGAAGGCGCTTTGACATAAGGTATCACCGCCGCGGCAGTATCGCCGCCATCATTTCCCCACAAGTTGATCTTGGACCGCACGAAGGTTTCGCCGATGCCCCATGGCGTACTCGACGCGCCGGTCGTGGTATCGAACGAATGAACGCCGGCAAAAGGTGCATTAACCTCCAAATCGGCGTTATTGGCGACACCGACTTTGAAAGTGGGATTTGGCACTAACAGAGTATCAGTGTGCGCCGATCCTGTAACTTGATGGGTAAAATTCACCAGATCGGTTTCGTACTGGAAGTGGCCAGCATCGACAGTGTAAGGCACGTTCGATTTGGTCGGCCGGTCAGTACTGAAACTGTGCATCTGGTCCGCCGGGGCCGGGTTCAAAAGCCAATACTGATTCTTGTCAGGTTTTGCCTTGCTCTTGCTGGCCTTCGCAGCTTTTTTCACAATAGGCGTTTCGGCAGCGTCCGCCAGCGCGGTGCCGGATAGGCTGCTTGCAGCCCACAGCATAACCGCGGACGTGATGCACGAAACGGCCCACATGGCTGCATCCTCCTTAGTTCCGAGGCTTAAGAATGCTTTCATGGCGCTCTTTGCGCGAACTTGTCACCCTTCACATAGGAATTCGAAACAATTCGGCGGACAGCCGCATAAAAAAGCTATAAAGCTGTCGGCTGACCCATGACGACCAATCGGATTTTCAGCTTTCACGACGTGGGCCTGCTTTTGCTCTCGTCTCCGTCCTGCATCACTATTCCGGCTTTATGAGAACGGGCGCTGCTCCGTCTCGCATTCATATGCGTTTGAGCGCACATGGAGGCTGGCAAAACGACAAGAGGAGAGACCTCGATGAGTGTAATTCCTGTCGTCGGTGCGGCTCGGTCCGGCGGTGTCCGGCAAAAGCTCGCGCAGACGCTCGACAAGTATCTTGCCGATCGCAGCAGACGGGCGGTGCCTGAAAGCGCACTGCGCCGTTGCAAGCGTGAAGCTGATCGCTGCCGTCGGCTCTTGATTGAAAGTTCAATCGAGCCGGCCAAATCGAGCGTCGATCGATTGCGGCGTGCAGCTTGGCGAAGCCGGTGAAGCCAGAGAAATCGAGCGAGCCTCGTTCGCGCTCGAGGCGGCTGTCTTTCACGATGCTCGGGACTGCCATGGCGTCCGCGCGTGGTCGCCAGGGCGAAGTTCAGTCGATCAATCGGGTTGGTGAGGCCAAAACCAAAAGCCGCGCAGAAATCCGTCGCGCCGGTCTTTATCAGACGCCGGTTCGGCTTGCCCCGTGCCGAGGTTGAGCACTTTCTCGGGCAAAGGTTCG
The DNA here is from genome assembly GCA_963844545.1 of uncultured Alphaproteobacteria bacterium. Classification (GTDB taxonomy): domain Bacteria; phylum Pseudomonadota; class Alphaproteobacteria; order Rhizobiales; family Xanthobacteraceae; genus BOG-931. The sequence goes on from CAWJOX010000015.1 coordinate 456,933, forward strand.
ATGCGGTTCCACCAACCGCCGCCAAGCGCCTGATAAAGCGCCGCCGTGTCGGACAGCCGCGCGGCGCGCGCCTGCACCACCTGAATTTCCGACTGCAGATAGGTCTGCTGTGCGGTGAGCAGGATCAGCACGTTGGCGTTGCCGGTCTGCATCTGCTGGCGGGCGAGATCGAAGCTGATCTTGGCGGCCCGTTCGAAGTCTCGCGCCGCCTTCAGCGCATCCGCGTCGTTTTGCAGCGCACGGAGCGAATCAGTGACGTTCTGCACGGCGGCGATCACGGTGCCGCGATAACTCCAAGCCGCGGCGTTGTAGGTATCTTTCGCTCCCTGTAGCTGATGAAGCAGGGTGCCGCCGTCGAATATTGTTTGCGCGACATTGCCGGCAGCAAGCCAGGCAAGATTTTGGGGGGCCAGCAAACCGGCCAGCGCCGTATTCATGTAGCCGATGTTGCCGCTGATCGTGAAATTTGGCAGCAGGTTAGCGATAGCTACGCCAATCTGCGCGCTTGCCGAGTGCAACATCTCCTGCGACGCGCGGATGTCCGGCCGTTGCTCGATGAGCTGCGATGGCAAGCTGACCGGCAGATCGACCGGCAAGTGCAGGGCTTCGAGTTTGAATATTTCGCGAGGTTCCTCGCCGGGATAGACGCCGGCAAGAGCCGACAGCAGATCGCGGTTTTGTTGGAGTGCTTTGCGCAGCGGCGGCAGCGTAGCCGCGACCTGCGCCAGCGCTGCTTCCTGCAGGGCGACGTCATTGCGATTGGCGTAGCCGGTTTCCAGTTGGCGCCGCAGGATGCCGAGCATTTTGGTGTTGATGGAGATGAGCTGGTTGGTGGCTTCGATTTGTGCGCGCAGCGAGGCTTCATTGATCGCCGCGACTGCAATATTCGATACCAGCGTCAGGTAAGCCGCCTCGACCTGGAAGCGCTGATTGTCGGCTTGCGCTTGAAGTGATTCGACCGTGCGGCGATTAAGCCCCCAAACGTCCAAGGTATAGGACACCTGCAGTTGTGCGGTATGAAGGCCGTAGACGGCAGCGTTGGACGACGGGATCGGCGAGAGCGCGGCAGAGGTTCGGTTATAGGTCGGATTAAAGTCGGCTTCGACGAGCGGGAAAAACTTGCCCTCTTGGGCGTAGACGGCTTGGTTCGCGGCGCGCAGCGTAGCGATCGCCGACTGTAACGTGGGATTGTTACTCAGCGCGCGCTGGACCAGCGCCGTGAGCGCAGGTGATCTGAACAGCCGCCACCATTCCTGCGGAATATCGCGGCCCTGCAAGAAATGCTGCGGCTGCCCGGTCTGCGTATCGGTAGAGGAGGTGCGCGGCGCCAGCGGCTCCTTGGTGTAGCGGGTGATTTCAGGCGCGGCGGGATGGAGGAAATCCGGTCCGACCGCGCAACTGGCCAAACCGAGCGCGGCCGCGAGCGCGGTGGCGCCCCAGTTAAACCACCTGACTGAGAGAGCCAACATCTGCGACTGACATAGTGCTGCAAGCGACGGCAGAACGTCCGCGACATCCCCGCGTTCAAACTACTCCATTATTTCCCATTTGTTACACCTTGGCTGTGACGGCCTTGCCACACTGCCGATTATTCAGTCGGCGCGGCGATACTGTGATCTTTCACAGTAAAGCTCGAAACTTCTCACAGTGGACCGCGACCGAGTGCAGGGCTATCGCCACGTTTTCTATATTCGCCAAACGCACTCGCGCAGGGTCTTTTTGGTGTCGCACGCAAAGCAATTATACGGTTTCGCAATGGCGACGGCTCTCGTGGGATTGGCTCTCGCAGACCTCGTTTGTATTTTTTTGCTATCCGGACACGGCGAGAATTCCTGGCCTGCGCTTGCGTCGACAAGCGCGCATGCGCAAGCCGCCCGGCAAGTTCAAGATAGCGGCGAGTCATGTTGAAGGGCATCGTTGCATTCGGCCTCACCCGGCGCGCGATCGTGCTGTTGGGCCTCTTGGTCTTTATAGCGGCTGGCGTGATTGCCTTTAGCAGGCTGAACATCGAGGCCTATCCTAATCCGGCGCCGGTCATTCTTGAGATTACCGCGCAAGCGCCCGGTCTCTCGGCCGAGGAGATGGAGCGCTACTACACGATACCGATGGAAGTCGGCCTCTATATCACACCCGGCGTGCAGAACATCCGTTCAACATCGTTCTACGGCCTGTCCTTCGTTCGCGTCACTTTCAAATACGGCGTCGACTACTATTTCGCATTCACGCAGACGCAGCTGATGTTGCAGCAAAACGTAAGCCTGCCGGGCGGTCAGTCGCCGGTCATCCAGCAGTCGAGCCTGGTCGGTGAGGTGTTGCGCTATCAGATAACCGGCCCTCCGCACTTCGGGCTGACAAACTTGCGCACTGTGCAGGACTGGATCGTGACACGGCGGCTATTTACCGTGCCTGGCGTCGTGGCGGTGAATTCCTGGGGCGGCACGACCAAGCAGTATGACGTCGACGTCGATTTGCAGAAGCTTGATGCCTACAACGTCACGCTGCCCCAGGTCATCGCCGCGCTGGGCAACGCTAACATCAACGTTGGCGGCCGCGAGATCACTGTCGGTCAGCAATCCGTGAATATCCGCGGTATCGGCCTGCTGGACTCGGGCGGCAATGCCGATCTGACGCAAGGCTGGCACGTCAACGACATCGAAAGCGTCGTGCTCGCTCAGGTCAATGGCGTTCCGGTCCAGATCAAGGACGTAGCCAAAGTCTCGGTCGGTCACGTACCCCGGCTCGGCATCGCCGGAAAGGATCGCGACAGCGACGTGGCCTTGGCGATTGTCGTGATGGGTCGAGTCTATCACACCAACGACGTAATCCCGCTGATCAAGGCAAAGATCGACCAGATGAACAGGGACGGCACGTTGCCGCCTGGGGTCAAGCTGGTTCCGTACTACGACCGCTCGACGCTGGTATCGGTCACGACCCATACGGTTCTGCACAATCTCATCTTCGGTTGCATCTTGGTCTTCATCATTCAATGGGTTTTTCTGGGTAATCTGCGCAGCGCCATCATTGTCGGCATCAACATTCCATTCGCGCTTTTCTTCGCAGTTATCGTCATGGTGCTGATGGGTCAGGACGCCAACCTGCTCTCGGTTGGCGCCGTCGATTTCGGAATTATCGTCGATTCAGCGGTGATTTTAATTGAGAACATTTTCAGGAACTTTCAGAGTCCCGGAGAACGGCAGAGCCTGTTGCAGCACCTCGCGGAAGGTCGTTTCGGCGCTGACCCGACCCGATCCGCCGGTACGACCGCCGCTCCGCATTGGACGGATCGGCTGCGGCTCATTCTTGCCAGCGCCCTGCAGGTCGATATGGCGATCTTGTTCTCCGCACTGATCACGGTGGCTGCCTTCGTGCCCCTGTTCACCATGCAAGGGGTCGAAGGTCAGATTTTCAGCCCGATGGCGCGAACCTACGGTCTGGCGCTGTTTGGCGCATTAGCGTCGACTTTCACGGTCACGCCGGTCCTGGCCTCGTTCCTTTTGCCCGAGCATGTGGAGGAGACCGAGACGATCGTCGTGCGCGTGTTGCGTCGGATTTATGTTCCGACGTTGCATTGGTCGCTGAGCCACCGCAAAGTCATGGTGGTGATTGCGGTGGCCTTTCTCGCCATCGTCGGCATATTGCTGACGCGCCTGGGCAGCGAGTTCCTCCCGGCTCTTGAAGAAGGCAATCTGTGGATACGGGCCTCAATGCCGCCGACGATCGGCCTGGAAGCAGGCGAACCGGTGACGGCGAAGATGCGCGAAATTCTGCTCCGTCATCCTGAAGTTATCACCGCCGTATCACAACACGGCAGACCGGACGACGGCAGCGACGCGTCGCCGTTTTCGAACGTCGAGCTGTTCGTACCCTTAAAGCCGTTCGACGAATGGCCGACGGGACTCACCAAGGACATTCTGATCGCGCAGTTGCAAAAGCAGTTCAGCGACGAACTGCCGGGAATCGACTTCAACTTCTCCCAGTATATCCAGGACAATATCGAGGAGGCGCTTTCAGGCGTGAAAGGCGCCAACTCGGTCAAAATCATCGGCCGCGATTTGCCGACGATTGAGCGGCTCGCCACCGAGATCATGCAGCAAATGCAGCAGGTGAGCGGTATCACCGATCTCGGGATTTTCCATGTGCTTGGCCAGCCGAACCTCAATATCAAAGTCAATCGCGCCAAGGCCGCTCGCTACGGCCTCAACACCGGCGACGTCAATACCGTGGTGCAAGCGGCGCTTGGCGGGACCACGGCCACGACGCTGCTTGAAGGCGACCGGCAATTCAACGTCGTCGTTCGGCTGCCGCCCGAATATCGCTCAACCCTTGAAGCTGCCAGCCGTATCAAAGTCGGCTATCAGACGCCGAACGGGACCAACGCCTATATTCCGTTGACCGAGCTCGCCGATATCTCGCTCGATACCGGCGCGTCTTATATCTATCACGAGTCTGGAGAGCGCTACATTCCGGTTAAATTCAGCGTCCGCGACCGCGATCTGGCCGGCGCCGTCGAGGAGGCGCAAAGACGAATCGAAAAAAACATCAAGCTGCCGCCGGGCTATCGCATCGTTTGGGCTGGCGAATTCGAGGATCTGCGGAAGGCACAAGCGCAACTCGCCGTCATCGTTCCCATTAGCCTGCTTTTGATCCTAGTGCTGCTTTACGGCCTGTTCAATTCGCTGCGCGACAGCTTGATGGTGCTTGCCGGGATACCGTTCGCGGCCGCCGGAGGCGTGCTGGCGCTCTATTTCTCCGGATTGAACTTCAGCATCTCGGCGGCCGTCGGCTTCGTTTCGCTATTCGGCGTCTCGGTGATGAACGGCATTCTGATCATGACGTATTATAATGAAACGCGAGCGGCCGGGGTCGGACCGGTGGACGCCATGTTCCATGCCGCCTCGCAACGGATGCGGCCGTTGCTGATGACAGCGCTTTCAGCCTGCATCGGCTTGCTGCCGGCGGCGGTTTCCACAGGAATCGGCAGTCAGGTGCAGCGGCCACTCGCTACCGTCGTGGTCGGCGGTATGTTCATCGGGCCGATTATTCTCCTCGTGGTCGTGCCGGCGCTGCTGTTGGTGTTCCTTGGGCGGGAGCACGGATCGCGCGCATCGCCTGATACAAGTCAGCTTACGCCGGCGGAATGATGATCGGCATACCGCCGCCACATCGTTGCTGGCCAGCCTCTTCGCCATGCTCTTCGTGACATGGTTCGTCCTGAAATCATGGCGAGTGGTCCATGAGCGCCAATGCCGCAACGCTATCCGTAATGGCCGCCAGCTTTGAGCCTTATTTCGCGATCAAAGGGCTCGGCCAGGGCCGCGTCGATGTCCCCATAGCCAATGGAACGTTCGGTGAATTGCCGCCATCATCGCTCTTGCCGGAAACCGGAAACGCGCAGCCGATGATGGCCTTGATCACCAAGCCGTCTGATCCCGGGGTAAAGCCGCGGCCGACGCCAAGTTCGACGTCTAGTGAATTCAACTTGAAATCCGTAACGGCGTACAATTGCTGACTTTGCTCGCGCAGCGGAAAAAAATCGCCGATCTTGCCGAAGTCGGAGTAATATTCGAGGCCGACAAAGCGATCTTCGCCGAGATTGCGCGCGAGCCGCAGCGCGGGGGCGAAATCGGCCTCGCCGGCAGAACCAAAGCCTACATCTACGATCGGATTTGCGATAAACTCCCAGTCCGCGTTGCGGACCCCGATGATGGGCCGGATCTCCAAATTCCACTGCGTCAAAGAGAACTGGGGCATCTCGTAGCCAAGCTCGAAATTGACACCGTAAAAGAAATTGCGTTTGGCGGCGTCCGGGCTCACGAACAGGCTGCAAATCTTGGCGCCATCGGAAAGAAATTCACCTGCACTGTTGACAGCGAACGGCACATAGAAGCCGCCTTCCCACCAGTCGGTTATCCCGTAGGCGAACTCCGGCGTGCCCTGCAGGCTGTGATTCGAGAAGAAGCCGCCCGGGACCTCTGGCTGAGTCTGCCCCACCAACGCGTAATTCAGGTGTTGTTCGTAGGTCCATTGCCCGACTTCAGCGATCTCGGCGTTGTAGACTTGGATTTCGTCGTGTACCTGATCGACAGCCAAGGCAGGCCGGGCGGCGACCGCTAAGATCGCGCCGGCGATAATGTGCCCGGCGCTGCAAATGCACCGTCTCAAATCCGCATCCCCTCCGGCACGCTGCAAACTCACATGCTGCCAAACTCATACGGCTTTGAAAATGAACGCAGGAGACTATGGGAGCAGTATTGTTGCTTCTCCAGGGGGCTTTGACGGAGATTAAATGCGGACCGGGCGTTATGGTTCGATCAAATCCCTTGCCGCGGCTTTGATCGCGGCTTCCGCCCGTGTCGCCGCGCCTAACTTAATCCGGGCATTATCTATGTGAAAATCAACTGTGCGTTTGGCTATGCGCAGCCTGCTTGCAATTTCAACGGACGTCTTGCCACGCGACACCCAGGTCAAAACCTCGATCTCGCGCTCGTTCAGCTTCTCGATCTTCGGCAGTTGTCTGGTGCGTGCGATGCCAGCGAGGCGCGCATTGATGATGAAGAAAAGCCGATCGAAATCAATTGGTTTTGTGACATAGTCGTCGGCACCCAGGCGGCGCCCCTTGAGTTCGTTATCCCGATCGGCGAGCGCACTGAGAAATACGAACGGTATGCGTCCAAGCCGTGGAGCGATCTCATTCAATCGCTCCAGCACATCGAAGCCGGTCATAGTCGGCATGCTAACGTCGCACAAGATTATGTCTGGCGCGCTCCTCATGATGGCCATGAGGCCCTCTTGGCCGCTGTAGGCTACGCCGACCTCGAAACCGCGATCGACCAAGTCTTCGACGATCAAGGTTGCGGTCTCCCGATCATCTTCGACGCACAGGACTTTCCTGTAAGGATGCGCCATGCGGCCCCACTCCCGGAGCAGATGGCGTTCGCCCACGCAACTCGATGCCATCGTCGGCTAGAGGTAACAAAATAATACGATAAACTGTGGCAAGTCGCGGAGTACACTGTGACTAATACGAGTTATGTGATTTGTAGCAGTAGACGGTTGAGCCGTCTGATGACCATTTCCCGGCAGTTCTGGCGATCCTGAGTGCTATTGATCCATGGTGCCGCGCATCACCAACGGTCGCGCAAGTGCCGCGCTCGCCGGCGCGCTCATCGCCGTCGCAGTCGCGGCGTTTGGCGTGTGGCGCTTCAGCCAAGGCTCGAATACCGAGCTTGGCCCGACGAGCGCCAACGCCGAGCAAAGCGACGGATCGCGGGCGACGCCGCGAGATCGCAATAGCGTTGATCTGTCGGATTCCCAGCTCGCTTCGGTCAAGGTCGAGCCGATCGAAGAGCACGCATTTCCGGTCGATAAGCAAGCGGTCGGCAGCATCGACTTCAACGAGGAAATGGCGGTGCAGGTTTTCACACCGTACCAGGGCCGCATTATTGCTCTCTATGCCTCGATCGGTGACGACGTAAAGAAGGGGCAAACGCTGTTCACGATCGACAGCCCTGATCTGCTTCAAGCCGAGTCCATCCTGATCGCAGCGGCAGGCGTTTTAGAGCTGACCACGCGTAATCTGGCGCGCCTCCGCGAGCTCTATAAGACTCTCGCGGTATCGCAACACGATCTCGAACAGGCGATCTCCGACCAGCAAACCGCTGAGGGTAATTTGCGGGCGGCGCGCGATGCAGTGCGTATCTTCGGTAAGTCGGACGCTGAGATAGATCGCATTGTCGCTGCCCGTGCCGCCGACCCGACGCTTGTTGTGCCAAGTCCGATCGACGGCCGGATCACGGCGCGTAATGCGGCGCCCGGTTTGCTGGTGCAACCGGGCAATGCGCCGGCGCCCTACACGGTCGCCGACATCGATACCATGTGGATGCTAGCCAATGTCGCCGAAACCGACAGTCCGGCGTTTCGCGTCGGACAGCAGGTAGAAGTCAGGATCAGCGCCTTTCCCGGCCGCGTTTTCGACGGAAAAGTCACGACCATTGGAGCGACGGTCGATCCTAATACTCGTCGCGTTCTGGTCCGCTCCGAGGTGAAGGATCCCGGGCACGAATTGCGCTCCGGCATGTTCGCGAATTTTACCATCAGCGTCGCAGCGCCGGTCCGGTCACCCGCCATTCCGCTCGATGGCGTGGTGCGGGAGGGCGATGGCACGATGAGCGTCTGGATCACCGCCGACCGTCGCCGTTTCACCAAGCGCACGGTCCAGATCGGCGGGCAGCATAATGGCTACCGGCAGATTCTCGAAGGCGCTCAAGTCGGCGAGCTGGCTGCGAGCGAAGGCGCGATATTCCTGAGCAATGCCCTTGCGATCGCGCAATGAGATTTTCGATTGTGCGCGGGCGCGTCACCTCGGAGTGAATTAGAACCGTGCTCAAGGGATTACTCACATTCGGGCTGACGCGTCGTCCGCTCGTTTTGCTTGGGCTGCTGATCTTTATCGCCGCCGGTCTGTTCGCGTTTTCGAAGCTGAACATCGAGGCCTACCCAAATCCGGCTCCCGTCATCCTGGAAATCACCGCCCAGGCTCCCGGCCTGTCGGCCGAGGAGATGGAGCGCTACTACACCATCCCGATCGAGGTTGGGCTCGCCGCGACGCCGGGCGTCGACGTCATCCGCTCGACCTCGTTTTACGGGCTCTCGTTCGTACGCGTCACTTTCTATTATGGCATCGACTACTACTTCGCTCTCACCCAGACCGCCATCAACCTGCAGCAAAACGTCAGCCTGCCGAACAACGTCACGCCGCAAATCCAGGCCACCAGTCTGGTCGGCGAAATCTACCGCTATCAGGTGACTGGTCCGCCGCATTTCGGACTGACTAACCTACGCACGGTCCAGGACTGGGTGGTACAGCGGCGGCTTCTGACCGTTCCAGGGGTCGTGCAACTAAATACCTGGGGCGGGACGACGAAAGAATACGACGTCGAGGTCGATCTCAATAAGCTTGATGCCTACAACGTCACGATCTCCCAGGTGATCGCGGCACTCGGCAATGCCAACATCAATGTCGGCGGCCGCACCATCAATATGGGCCAGCAGTCGGTCAACATTCGCGGCATTGGCCTGATGAACTCGGGCGGGGCCGCCGATTTGACGCAGGGTTACAAGGTTGAGGACATCGAGAACGTCCTGCTCAGTCAATCCAACGGCGTGCCGGTATTCGTGAAGGACGTCGCCAAGGTCTCGGTCGGCTACGTGCCGCGGCTCGGCAAGGCTGGCCGTGATCACCAGGATGATATCGTTGCAGCGATTGTCATCATGAACCGCACCCTACACACCAATGACGTCGTAGCTCGGGTGCGGGCCGAGATTAAAAAGATCAACAGCGATGGAAGCCTTCCGCCGGGCGTAAAATTGGTCCCGTTCTATGACCGCACCGACCTCGTCGCCGTCACCACCAGCACGGTGATGCACAATCTGATCTTCGGCTGCCTGCTGATTTTTTTCATGCAGTGGCTGTTCCTTGGCGATCTGCGCAGCGCCATCATCGTCGGCGCCAATATTCCGTTCGCGCTATTCTTCAGCATCATGATCCTGGTCCTGCGCGGGGAGGACGCGAACCTGTTGTCCGTCGGCGCCGTCGATTTTGGCATCATCGTCGATGCTGCCGTCATTCTCGTCGAAAACGTTTATCGCAATTTCCAAGCCCGGCCGGAGGGTAGACTGTCGCTCATTGGACACCTGGCAGAAGGCAGGTGGGGCGCCGATCCAAGCAATGCTGGGGCTTCAGGAAGCGATCCCACGTGGACCGATCGACTGCGTTTGATTCTGATCAGCGCACTGCAAGTCGACCGCGCAATATTTTTCTCGACTGCAATCATCGTGGCGGCATTTATTCCGCTGTTCACGATGCAGGGGGTCGAAGGCCAGATCTTCAGCCCGATGGCGCGGACTTATGCTTACGCGCTCGTCGGCGCGCTGCTGGCGACGTTCACCGTGACGCCTTGCCTGGCCTCGCTGCTGCTGCCGGAGCATGTCCGCGAGGTCGAAACCATCGTGGTGCGCGGCATTCGTCGGGTCTATACGCCGGTGCTGCGTTGGTCGCTGCAAAACCGCAAAGTGACGATCGCGATCGGGATAGTCTTTCTGCTCTTCAGCCTTTTCCTCGGCTCGCGGCTCGGCAGCGAGTTCCTGCCGACGCTGGAAGAAGGCAACCTATGGATACGCGCGACCATGCCGCCGACGATATCGCTTGAAGCCGGCATGCCCATCGTCAACAAAATCCGCGAGATTCTCCTTCGCCATCCCGAAGTTGTGACGGTCGTTTCCCAGCATGGCCGGCCGGACGATGGCAGCGATGCGGCGGGATTCTTCAACGCCGAGTTCTTCGTGCCGCTGAAGCCCTTTGACGAATGGCCGAGCGGCTACACCAAGGACAAGCTGATCGACGATCTGCAGCACGAATTCAACAAGGAGTTCGTCGGCATTGATTTCAATTTCTCGCAATATATTCAGGACAACGTGGAGGAAGGACTGTCGGGGGTCAAAGGCGCTAATTCCGTAAAGATAATCGGCCCGGATCTGGCAACGCTCGAGCGGCTCGCGCGAGCCGCATTGCGCGAAATGGCGAAGGTGAAGGGCATTACCGATCTCGGCGCATTCTGGGTCCTCGGCCAACCCAACCTAAACATCTCGATCGATCGCGCCAAGGCGGCGCGCTATGGGCTGAGCGTTAACGACGTCAACAACGTCGTTCAGGCGGCATTGGGTGGAACGCAAGCGACGACCCTTCTGGAGGCCGACCGCCAGTTCGGCGTTGTCGTCCGGCTCGCCCCCCAATACCGCAACAACATCGACGAAGTGCGCAACATCAGGATCGGCGTTCAGACCGCGAACGGCGCGGCCTACATTCCCCTCAGCGAACTCGCTTCGATCACGCTGGATACCGGCGCGTCCTACATTTTCCGCGAGCGGAACCAGCGATTTGTACCGATCAAATTCAGCGTGCGTGGCCGCGACCTCGCTGGCGCCGTGGCGGAGGCGCAGGAACGTATCAGCCGCGCTGTGAAGCTCCCGACCGGCTACCGCATTGTTTTTGCCGGCGAGTTCGAGTGGCTGCAGCAAGCCAAGAAGAGACTGCTGACCATTCTGCCGGTTACCTTTGTTCTTATCCTCGTGCTGCTTTATGGGTTGTTCAATTCTTGGCGCGATAGCTTCTTGGCTTTGCTTGGACTTCCATTCGCGATTTCTGGTGGTCTGGTCGGGCTATACGTTTCCGGCCTGGACTTCAGCATCTCGGCCGCGATCGGATTTATCTCGCTGTTCGGTGTGTCGGTCATGAGCGGCATCCTCATCCTCAACGGCTATTATCGGGTCGCCGCACACAGCCGTGGCGACCCGGTCGAAGCGATGTTCGAAGCGGTCCAGGAGCAGATGCGGCCGATTTTGATGATGACCTTGTCGGCCTGCATTGGCCTCTTGCCGGCCGCGATATCAACCGGCATCGGCAGTCAGGTGCAGAGACCGCTGGCGACGGTGATTGTGGGCGGGATGCTGATCGGTCCGATCATGTTGCTGGTCATTGTGCCGGCTTTGCAGTCGCTGTTCCTGCGCGAGCAGCATCCAACGCTAGCCGGCGAACCCGGTGTCACGCAACCGGCCGAGTGACGACGATGGCAACGAAGTATTATTTGACGATCGGTTTCTGGCTGGCCGTCGCGCTGCTCGGGGCCTCGCCGAAGGTGGTATGCGTCGCTCAAGAGGCTCATTCTGGCGATGGGGCGGCGGAGCGAAGCGCTGTGTCGGGAAGCGAAGCCGCCGTACCGAATACGCCGAACTCCGGCACTCAGTCCGTTCCGGGAGCAAGCGGCGACGCGGCCAAAATCTCGACGGGTGAGGGGGCGCCGCGTGAACCGGGTGCGGGCGGGAATGCCGAAGCAATCGATACCCGCATTACTGTCGTGCCGCGCCGGCCGGGCGGCGGTCGAGACAAGGTTGGCGGTTCAAGGGCCGTCAAACTCGTCGCGCCCCGGAATTTGCTTGCTCGTCGAGTAGCAGTGCCGAACGGAACTGAGCCGGTGGTCCGCAACGCTCTCGGCGCCGTTGTCCCGCGCCGCGAAGGCTTTGATCAACACAACAGAGAGCGGCTTTCGATTGTCGTGCCTAATTCGGCCTCGGGAGCGTCAGGTCTGGCCGACAGCGCGATCGGCAGAATTACCAAGTCCCAAGGGTCCTCCGGACGACCACCGCGTCTAATCGTCAGACCGGTCGTCGTGAACCGCAGTGCTGTAAACGGCACGAGCCTGATACGCCACGGTTTTGCCCCGTCCGGGATCGGCGGACCGGCCAAGACAGTTGCCGGCATCAACGGCACCACGATCAAGTCGCCGCACTGACCTGGATTCTTCTTTACGGAGCTACCGCGAAAAAGCTGTCTAGCGACCCCGCGAATGTTTGCGCATTGCCTGACTTGCAACGTCTTTAGAACCAGACCGCTAAGCATCATGACTTTTATACACGGTGCACCAAATATACGCAGTGCACCAAAAATTTATATGCAATCTATATTTTCGGCCGAAAAAGGCTTATGTGAATAGAATCGATGAGGACTGGCAAAGGGTCTGTTGGAGGCAAATATGGCCCGGACCCCATTCGGTTGGGCGCGGCACCCTCCTGAAGCAGCATCGTCAGGTGCCCAAATTCCGCGTGGTCTGCGTATTATCGGGACGTTGTTAAGGACAGTATTCATCATCGCGTTGCTGGCGGTGACGATTCGCGTTGCGCTGCCTCAGAATGAAACCATTTGGACAGCCTACGAGACGCCCGGCGATCTCATTCGGATGGCTTTGGGCCTTGTGGTTTGCATCTGGATCGGGGTCCAGCTCTTCGTGGTACCCAAAGACGTTCAGGCCTATCGAACCTGGCTCTATCTGGGACTTACGGCAGTGCCGTTCGCATTGATCTGCGTGCTTGCGCTTTGGTGATTTGAGCTCGTTGGGAGTTGCCCGGTGCTGGGCTCTGCAAACGTCACAAGCGCGTCGGTGCAGTGGGGCGAACGCCGAGCAGCGGATACGGATGCAAATCCATCAGCTAAACGTGACGGCGCAAACGTCGAAGAATTTGCAGCCTTATGATCCGCGTCAATTCCAACGGCAAATTTCCGCGCTAAAATTTCCGAAATAGCCCGGACGGCTATTTTTTTTCTATTAAAAATCGGCTCCGCCAATATCAACTCTCTTTGGCATCACCTGCGAAAAATCCGAGGTCGCGAAAGCCATAAGCTCGCAATTGCGCGGATCGCATAGTCTCTCTTAGCTTATCTGTCGTGGCGCGGCAGTCGCGATGGGTGACAGGGGTGGGGTCATGAAACTGATATTACTCTTGGTTGGTGTTGTGGCGTTGCTTGTCGTCACGACGCCTAATCGTTCAATGGCGGGGGACGCGTTTGGCGCTTGGACCAATGGACTGCCGACCGCGTGGGTCGAAAGTCCGTCTTGCGATCTTTGGGTCGACTACAATTGTACGCCGAGCAAAGCGGCAACTGCCATGGCGCTCAGGGCGGCTGCGGCGAGCGTATATTGCGATCCATACCTTAATTACAAGTGTCTCGACACATATCTCGGCGACGATTTCTTCACGCGTTTCGTGCGCTACTATCAGCTTGAATGGGGCAAGGCAGTAGCGCCGTCCGATCCGAGTGCTCCTCCCGGGCGCCGTTCCGACGCCGTGTGGCCGCCGACCCCGCAGGCCTCGCCACCGATGCCGTTCACTGAATGGCCCTACGGCGGCACGGAGAATATCGGCGTGACCCGGCCAAATTCGGTCAACTCGCCGCTGATGGTTGCGCTCGGCAATACGCAACTCGGTCAGGCGATGAGTGACGCCCATGTTCAGGTTTATGGCTGGATTAACGGCGGCGGCAACATCAGTACGAATAACGTAAAGCCGGGCGGTAACGCTCCCGCCGCGTACGACTACACGCCGAACACCTTTCAGCTTGATCAGGCAGTGCTCTACATCGAGCGCTTGGCTGATACAACGCAGAACGATCACTTCGATTGGGGCTTTCGCATAGCCAACCTCTACGGCGAGAATTATCGATATACGACCGCCTACGGCTTCTTAAGCAATCAGCTTCTGAACAATAACCAAGTCTACGGTTACGACGCCCCAATGGTGTATGTGGACCTCTATTTTCCTGTGCTGCAGGGAATGGATGTGCGTATCGGGCGCTTCATCTCTATCCCCGACATCGAAGCTCAGCTGGCACCGAATAATTACACCTACGTCCACTCGTTGACCTACTCATGGGACAATTACACAAACACGGGGATTCAGGTCGCTACCGCTGTTACCAAGAACTGGATCGCTCAAGTCGGTTTGACCGTCGGTAGCGACACGATGCCGTGGAATATCGGTCAACGCCTGACCAATCTCATGCCGGGCAATCCGATTTATTCGGGTACGACCTTTCTCAAGGACCCCGGAGCGGTGCCGTCGGTCACTTTGGGCCTTCGCTGGACCAGCGATGACGGTAGAGACGATCTCAATCTTGTCGCCGACGCCATCAACGGCGGACAGTGGGGCTATAACAATCTGCAATGGTACGGTGCCGTTTACTACCACAAACTGAACGATTACTGGCACATCGCCTTTGAAACCTACAATCTTCACGAGAACAATGTGCCGAACCTAAATAATCCTACGGCGGCCGCGATCGTAGCTGGCGGTGGCACGCCGTTCAGCCCTCAATTCATCCCGTTCAATGCCCCAGGCGCTGCGCAGTGCAATAGTACGACGGTGCTGACTTGCACCGCTTCAACCCAGACCTTCCTCACCTACGTCAACTATTCGCCGAATAAGCTAAACAACTTTTCCCTGCGGCTCGAGTGGTACGATGACATGGAGGGACAACGGACCGGCACCAAGACGCGGTATCTCGACGTAGCAGGAAGCTGGCAGCATTGGCTTTCGCCTCAAGTCGAGCTTCGTCCCGAAATCGCCTACTATAGGTCTCTCGACGCGCCGGCGTTCAACGGCGACGCCAACGCGGGCATTCCTCCGAGCAGGAACTATTCGGTCATCGGGGCTGCCGACATCATCTGGCACTTCTGAGTTGGCATCGAGGCTTTGCGCCCCTTGTCTCGCGAGACCTTCGCTTTGCGGCGACCATGCAAAATCCGCCCATAAAGGGCGCGCCGTGCCGTATCCTGAGCGATTTGGATGCAACGACAGCGTGATGGTCGAAGGGATATATGATTTTCATATATTTCTCGGCCGGAAGACATCTCGACTTATTATGGCGAGGTGGAGAAAAGTGACTGTCGTAAAAGCCAGCCGGGAGGTGCTTGGAGGGCTCCGAACAGAGCGCAATCGGAAAGGCAACAGATCGTGTCCACCATTCGAGCCCGGCGCGGACCTCACGATCTGACTGCGAACGTGGCAACCGGCGGCGTCACCGCCGGCGGACACGGAAGAGCTCGCAGGCGCGCTCGATGACTAAAGTCCTGGTGATCGATAGCGAACCGCAGATCAGGCGCCTGCTTCGTGCCGGCTTCGAGCTTCAGGGATTTTCGGTATTCGAGGCCGAGACCGCTGCCGTCGGACTGCGCATCGCGGCGATGAGCACGCCGGATTTGATTATTTTGGATCTTGATTTGCCCGATCTCGAAGGTTCCGAAGTGCTTGAGCGCATCCGCTCGTGGTCGAACGCGCCGGTGATCGTCCTTTCAATCCGGTCCGACGAGCGTGAAAAGGTTCGATTACTGAAACTCGGCGCCGACGACTACGTCGTCAAGCCGTTCGGCATCTCGGAATTACTGGCCCGCGGCGAGGCCACGCTGCGGAGGCACTTGCGCAGCACCAACAAGGAGCCGGTCGTAAAAGCAGGTGCGCTTTCCATCGATCTGGTTTCGAGGGCGGTGACTTTGGACGGCAGACGCGTGCA
The DNA here is from genome assembly GCA_963844545.1 of uncultured Alphaproteobacteria bacterium. Taxonomy (GTDB): domain Bacteria; phylum Pseudomonadota; class Alphaproteobacteria; order Rhizobiales; family Xanthobacteraceae; genus BOG-931. The sequence goes on from CAWJOX010000015.1 coordinate 472,831, forward strand.
GCTGACGCGCAAGGAGTATGCCCTTCTTCATGCGCTTGCCACACATGTCGGGCTGGTCGTGACGCACCAGCAATTGATCCGGGACATCTGGGGCGATGATGCCGGCAACATTCAATACCTCCGTATCCTGGTGCGCAAGCTGCGGCAAAAGATCGAAATCAAACCGACGCATCCTTTGCTGATCGTCAGCGAGTCCGGCGTGGGCTATCGGCTTGATCAGGGAAAGTCGGGCAGCGCGCGCGGCCAACGCGGAGTTTCGTCGGAGACGACTTATTGCGCATGAGCCTCGCGGACGGCGGTTTACGGCTCGATCAGGCGCCCGCTAGCGGCTTTGATGACGGCCTCGGTGCGCGTGGCGGCGCCAAGCTTGGTGCGTGCATTGTCGATATGAAAATCGATGGTGCGTTTGGTCAAGCCGATGATCTGCGCGATTTCCGCTGACGTTTTGCCGCGGGCCACCCAGGTCAAGATTTCCACTTCGCGGTCGTTGAGTTCAGAAAGCTTCGGCCACAGCCCGGTGCGCGCGATGCCGGCCAATCGCGCCGTGATAATGGTCGCGAGCACGTCGAAATCGATCGGCTTGGTCACGTAGTCGTCGGCGCCCAACTGCCGGCCTTTCAGCTCGTTGTCCCGATCGGTCAGCGCGGTGAGAAAGACGAACGGCATTTTCGCGAACCGCGGCGCCAGCGCGATCACGCGCTCCAGCAGTTCGAAGCCTGACATCATCGGCATGCTAATATCCGACAGCACCAGGTCAGGCATCGTCTTGAGGATGGCCGCGAGCCCGTCCCGGCCATCCTGTGCCAGCGTGACCGCGTAACCGCGGTCGATCAGCTCCTCGGCAATGAGTGCTGCGGTTTCGCGGTCGTCCTCGATGCACAGAATCTTCTTTTGGCTTTCAGGCATGCTGATCATCATAGTGCTTTTTGCTACGGGCTTGCACGTCAAGCGGCGCTTAACTATGACGATTGCCGGGTGAAACTCACCAAGCGATACGAGCAAGCGTATCAGCGTGAGTCCGGGGGACGCCTCTTCGGCTGCCCTTCGTTCTGATTCGAGTCTCCACGCGCCCGGAGCGCTCCCAAATTGGGCGCAATTTAGCTCGGTTCACGTCGCGGTCGGCGGTTGCCAGTTCCGGTAGTTCTGGTTCCCGGCTTGGTATATAAATTTATTACACAATGTATCGCGGGAAGGTCGTCATTGCAGACGCGAGGCAGCTTTGCTCACCGATGGTTGGCCCCGATGCGGCAGCCACACTCGATCCGGTTCCACCTCACCGCGGTGTTTCTCGTCTTTTTCTTGCTGGTTGTCGTGCTGGGCCTGTTCAGCATCTGGCGCTTGAGCAATTTCAATCGGCTATCCGCGGACGTCGCCGAGCTGTGGCTGCCGAATACTCGTGTGCTTGGCGACCTCAACAATTTCACCTCAGATTTCCGCGCCATCGAGGGCAGCAATCTGTTGTCGTCCGACTCGTCCGAGATCGCGGCGACCGAAAAGCAGATGGCGGATCTCGATCGGTCGATAGCCAAAGCCGAGCGCGGTTTCGAGCGGATACGGCATGACGCGGCCGAGGCCGAGCTATACCGACGCTTCAAGGAGCATTGGACCGATTATCGAAAGATCGTCAACCAGATGCTGGTGTTGTCGCGCACCAACCGCAAGGCGGAGGCGCAGGCGATTTACAGCAGCACTTCGCGTGCCGCTTACGACGCAGCGAGCGACGCGCTTGGTCAATTGACCGACCAGGCGGTCGCGAATGCCCAGGTTGCGAGCGATCGTCTCGGTGTCGCCTATCGCCAGGCGCTTTGGCTGATCGTCCTCGGCATCGTGATCGCCGGCATCATGGTCGTCGCCGCGCTGGTCCATATCAGCCGCTCCATTTCGGATCCGCTTTTGCATTTGGCGGACCGTATGCGCCAGCTCGCCGCAAACAATACCGATACCGAGATTCCGGAAACCGAAAGGCGCGATGAGATCGGCGAGATGGCGCAGGCTACCGTCGTGTTCCGCAATAACGCGATTGAGCTGATGCGCAGTCAACGCACGCTCGCCCGCCAGGCGGCGATGCTCGAGGAACAACTGGCGCAGGAACAGCGCCTCGCGCTGTTGCAGCGAAATTTCGTGTCGATGGCGTCCCACGAGTTCCGCACCCCGTTGACGATCATCGACGGCCACGCCCGGCGGCTCGCCAAGATCAAAGATTCAGTGGCGCCGGCCGAAATCGATGAGCGCGCCGGCAAGGTGCGCGCTGCGGTCCTGCGGCTGACCCACCTGATCGACAACCTGCTCAACTCCGCCCGGATGATGGACGGCGGTGCCGAGCTCTATTTCCAACCGGCCGAGATGGACATGGCGTTGTTGCTGCGTGAGGTCTGCCAGTTGCATCGGGAGATGGTACCGGGCGCGGATATCGCCGAGCGGTTCGCCGCGACCGCGATGCCGATGGTAGGCGATGCGAAGCTGTTGTTTCAGGTTTTCAGCAATCTGTTATCCAATGCCGTTAAATATTCGCCTGGCGGCGGTATGATCGAGGTCGAGGCGACCATTGACGGCAACGAAGTGGTCGTCACCGTCGCCGATCAGGGCATCGGCATTCCGGCCGGCGATCTCGATCGGCTGTTCGAGCGCTATCATCGCGGCAGCAACGTCTCCGGAATCGTAGGCACCGGCGTTGGGCTCTATCTGGTCAAGATCGCGGTTGACCGACATGGCGGCGGCATCGAGGTGCATAGTAAGGAAGGTAGCGGGACGCGTTTTTGCGTACGCCTGCCGATCCAGCGCGCCACTTTGGCGAAGCAACGTCCGCTGGTAGCAGCTGAACCGAGCGCAGCGGTGGACGCGCCGTCAATCACCAACACATTTGCGGGGGAATCCGGATGAAGACCTTAGCTGTCATTTTCGCTGTCATTGCCGGTGTTGCGTGGGCAATTTGCACTACAGGCCAAACTGCCGAGCTGCCCGGGGTCGTTCCGCTCATTCAGGTGGATTGGCAGGTGCCGCAATCGCTGCCGCGCCGATTCCGCAACCACTGCGCCAGCGATCCGTTCAGCGGCCGCCCCTATTGTTCGGACCATTGCGGGTCCGATTATCAGTTTTATTTCTGCTCGCGGCATTCTTTCGGTTGTTGCCGCGTGGGCTTTGGTTACTGCGACTGGACTGGATTGTTGCGCTGCCATCTTTGACGTGCCGCAAGGCGCAGGCTTTACCGCATGGTTGAACATGCGTTGCCGAATTACCGTGAAAGGAGTTACCTGATGATAACGTGCCTTCGCGACCGGATTTCACAGCATGTTTAATAATTGAAGCCATCAAGGATGCGTCCGAGCCTGGCTGGAGGACGCTACCATGCAACTGGCAAACGAGAGCCCGCGTAACTTATCCAAGATTGTTTGGTCGGAAGTTTTTGTAGCTGCAACGAAGATGGTCGCGAAATTTCGCGACGATCGAAGTGGCAATGCTGCAATTCTCTTCGGTTTGGCGCTCATTCCCATGGTCTTTTTGGGCGGCATGGCGCTGGATTTCTCGAGCGCGATCCAAAAACGGAATTTGCTCAATGCTGCGGCCGATGCCGCCGCACTGGCGGCCGTCACCCCGGCCATGCTGCAGCAACCGGTCGCCAACGCACAGGTGGCCGCGGAGAATATGTTCAATGCTGAGACCTCTGCCATCCCAGGCCTCATCGTCAACAGCTTGAACGTTAACGTCGGCAGCAGCGGGCTTACGCGGACCGTTACCGTCAGCTACACGGCGTCGTCAGTCAATTCGTTTGCCGGCGTCCTGGGCCAGACCTATTGGCCGATCTCCTCCGGCACCAGCGAATCGTCGCCGCAGGCATCCTCCTCGGCGGCAGCAAATATCAATTTTTATTTGCTGCTCGACAATTCGCCTTCGATGGATCTGCCGGCTACGTCTGCCGGGATCACCGCGATGATCAACGCCACCAAAAACGCGCCGTCAAATGGAGGCAATGCCGGCGGTTGCGCCTTCGCTTGCCATGAATCCGATCCGGCGGCCGACAACCTGGGCAATCCCGGCGGTATCGACAACTATCAGCTCGCGCAAAATCTCGGCGTAGTGACGCGAATCCAAAACATGGCGAGCGCGACGCAATCGCTGATGACCACGGCGGCCTCGACGGAAGCGTCGAATAACGCAACTTATCAGGTGGCTATTTACACCTTCAACGGTTCGGGCCTCAATACGATCTACGCGCCGGGCGGCCAGCCCTCGTCGAACCTAACAAGCGCGCAAGCCGCGGCGGCAAATATTAACGTGTTGGAGGTGTACTCCAACAACTACCTCACGAAGACTAACAACAATAACGACACGGATACCGATTTCGAAACCGCTATGTCGCAGCTTAACCTGCCGCTGCCAGGGACCGGCGCCGCGACCAGCACGCCGCAAGAGGTGCTGTTCATCGTTTCCGACGGCGTTGACGACGAGGTTTCATCGGCATGTTCGCAACAGCTCGACGGGACCCGCTGCCAGCAGCCATTCAACACGACTTGGTGTAACACGGTGAAGAATCGCGGCATCCTGATTGCGGTGCTGTACACCGAATATCTGCCGCTGCCGGCGTCGGGCACTGGAAGCAATAACTGGTATAATAGCTATGTTGCGCCTTACCAAAGCCAAATCGGTCCTAACTTGCAGAACTGCGCATCCTCGGGACTGTTCTTCTCGGTTACCACGGACGGAGACATCACCGCGGCGATGCAGGCGTTGTTCCAGCAGGCAGTGACGACTGCGCGGCTGACGCAATGACCGAGACCAGGCCGGCGCATCAGATTCGTAGCGGGCCGTCACGCAAGAGTGGTCCATCGTTCAACTGCGAACGGGACTGTTAACAGGCTGCTGACCATCCGCGCCGAAATCGGGCCACCCGCATACCGCGTTAGCGAGTTGCTGGCGGCCCCGTGTTGAAATGAGCCAAACAGATGGGCTGCTTTCATGCGTTCCGTCATCATCTTCGCTTTACTAGCGCTCGCTGCCAGCGTTCTGGTGCCGCGGTACGCCACACGCATGACCGGGGGCCCTTCGCCGGGCGCATTGGCGGCGCAGCCCGTGGTGGCGGCGACACCGGTACCGGTTAATTCGCGATCAGTGGTGGTGCCGCGTGACGCGCGCGGTCACTTCCAGGTTGAGGGCCGCGTCGACGGCCGGCAACTCAGCTTCATGATCGACACCGGAGCTTCGGTGATCGCGCTCAACGCGAGCGATGCGGCGCGCCTCGGCATTCACCCGGCGCAGCGCGAGTTTGTCGCCCAGGTGAGAACCGCCAATGGCACAGTGCTCGCCGCGCCGGCGCAACTCGATATGGTGGAGGTCGGCGATCTCGTCGTTCGCGACGTAGCTGCGCTGGTCCTGCCGGACGAGGCGCTGAGCGGCAATCTGCTCGGCCTGTCGTTCTTGTCGCGGCTGCAGCGATTCGAATACAGCGACGGCAAACTCGTGCTCGAACAATAAACTCGTTGGACCCCGAGGTGTTTCTCCGCCTCCCTCAACGAGCCGTTAACGATGCGCGCCCCGCGACTCCGCTTTTGGCGCAACGGAAAATCAAGGCGTTTCATCCATTGGTAAGCGGTGCGAAACCGCGGCATTTGCCGTGCGGACGGTAAGCTTTGCGAAACGACGCAATCATCGCCCGGCCGTCGAGACCGCCGAGACGCGCGGACAGACCGGGCGTGGCGGCACGGTCGGCAGACTGCTTGCGGCGCTGCGTGGCGCCCATCGGCCGGTTTTGCCGCGCCGAGAATGGGGCGACCGCCGTCGAATTCGCGATTATCGGCCCGGCGTTTATTGCGACCCTCGTCGCCGTGCTGCAGGTTTGCATCGTCCTTTTTGCGCAAATGGCGATCCAGAACGCCGCGGTTACAGCCGGCCGCTATTTCATGACGGGACAGGCGCAGAGCAACGGATGGACCGCCAGCACCGTCGTCAGCATGGTTTGTCCGTCGGCACTCTTCAACTGCAGCAACATGTTTATCGTTGTGCAGGACTACTCGTCCTTTACAGCCGCGAATACGAGCGCGCCAGCCATGTATAACGGCGCCACGGAATATACCCAGCCCAATTACACTTACAATAGCGCTGGCGCAGCGCCGACCGACATCGTGGTGGTCCAGCTTGTTTATGCGTGGCCGGTGATCACCGGGCTGTTGGGATTCAACCTCTCCAATCTGCCCAACAATCAAATCGAACTGATGGGTGTCAGCGCATTTCGGGTTGAGCCCTACTCATGATGACGGCGCTGCCCGGCAACGTCTGGCGTTTTATCGACTCGAATCGTGCGGTCGCCGCGCTCGAGTTCGCGATGATCATGCCGGTACTGCTGTTGATGTTTCTCGGCTCGTTCGATGCCGGCAACGCCATTGCCGTGTATGCGAAAGTGCGCGCGGCGACCTACTCGCTGGCCGCCATCACCAATCAATACGGCGACGGTACCAACCCCAATTACTTGCCGATTTCGACCACGACCATGACGGCGATAACCAGTGCGACCGGTGCCATTCTTTCGCCTTACGCGAGTTCGGGGACTACAGTCGTCATCTCGCAGATCAAAGCGACCTCGGCAACGGTAGCGGTGGTCAGCTGGAGCTATGCGGTCAACGGCACCGCTCTGACGCAAGGCGCTCCCTTTACCGGCCTGCCGACAAATTTCGCCGCCAATACTTGCAACGGCACCTATCCGTGCTACGCGATCTTCGCCCAGGTGAGCTACGCGTTTACGCCAATGTTTGGCGCTTTTCTCACCGGGCCAATCACGCTGGCGGACAGCCTGTACACCACGCCGCGCGTCAGCACCTGCGTTCAGTACAACGGCACGCCGAGCAGCTGCTAAGTTCTGCGCAGGGCCGTTATGGTCTTAAGCCAAATGTGAGGTGCGGTCCGCGGGTCCGGTTTGTCGGACCGCGGGACGAGAGGTTCCTAGTGCGACACGTGGGCCGAGATTAAGGACTGCTGGAACATCTGAACGAGCGCGTTCTGGATGTCCTGCGGCGTCGTGGCGGTGAAGTAAAAATTGGGCGAGGCGCAGGCCTGGAGTGCGGCGGGAATATTGGGAATGTTATTGTTGGCATAGCCGTCCTCGTCACTGGCGAAGGCGGAGTTCGCATCCTGAATCGTCTGATAAGGAATATAGAGGACCGCCACGGTGATGCCGCGGCTTTTCATGGTTCCACAATAATCGGTGGTTTGCTCGCTGTTGGGCGGGATCACCGTTGCGGAATTTTGGTAAGGCACAGTGCCGTTCGCGGTCCAGTTTTCTGAACCCCAGGCTCCACTACTGCCCGAATGCGTTTGGTAGTCCTGCGAGCCGTCGGTGACGATAAAGACGTACGGCAGGGTGTTGGTCGAGCTGCCGCCGGTGCCAACCGAGGTGATGAAGCTATTCATGCTGTGCAGCGCATTCTCGAAATGCGTGCCGCCGGATCCGAGCGTTGAGCCCGCCGAGCCCGTGCCACCGTTATCGAGCAGACTGGCAAGATCTTGCGCAAAGTTGGTGATGGTGGATCCGGTCAGACTGGTCGTCTGTCCGACCGAGCAGGCGTTGCTGCTGCCGGCTGCCGAGGTGCACAGATTGACGATGAACGGATACAATCCGACGCTGAATTGATTGCTGATCCCGGTATAGGTCTCGGTGAGTTGCGCTTGATTCAGCAACGCCGTCACCGCGTAGCCGACGGCGTCGGCGCGCAATTGAATGCACGACGTGGTGCCGGGATTGGGGCACGAGGTTACCTGTGGATTGGTCCAATTGACGTACTGGCCGCATCCCGACGGATAGGAGGTGCTGCTGGTGCCCGGGATGTGCCCTGAAGGCTTCGCGGGCGCGGTGCTGTCATTGGTGTTAGTGGGAGGCGGCGTTTCATTGCCGGGGACGCAGTTCGTCGGATACGCCGGCGTAGTTCCGAGACGGCTTATCAAAAATCCCATGCAGTAGCCGCCGGGATAGCCGCTCGGCCATTGACTGGAAATCGGGAAGGCCGCGTTGGGGTATTGCTGTGGGGCTGGGGGCCAAGATCCTTGCCACGGGCCGGGTGTACTGTTTTGCGGGTTCGTGGTGTTCTGGCAGGCAGTATTCTGGCTCGCCCAATGGCAGGCGAACTGGCAACCTTGCGGGTAACCGCTGTTGGGCGGGCTAGGTGTCGGATGCAGGTTGTCGGGATTTACCGACATAAGTCTCACCTGCTCCGCAGTGGTGGAGGGGAAGCTCATGGAGCCGGAGACGTCGAGCATCAGATAAAAGCTGATGTAGGTCGCCACCGTAACGCTTGCCGTGGACGAGCCCGAGAGCGCTATGGACGGATAGCCCAGAACCTTCATAAACGTCGTCGGCACACTGTAGGCATAGTTCAATGTTGCAGTAACCGTCATTCCGCTCTTGGTGGTGCTGCCGGTGGCGCTCACGCCTGAAAAGGCGGTGGTGTCGGCACCGAAGAAATTCTGAATGTAAGTCGGTCCGCCGGCAACGGTACCGTTGCCGCTCATGGATTTGGCAGTCACCACGATCGGCGAATTGTTGGAGACGGTCGCCAAGGCGGCCGCGTCGGCGGCGGCCTGCAGCTTGGTCTTGATCATCGAGGCGTAGGAATAATCGACGACGCACCCGATGGCGGCGACGACCGGGATGGCGGAGAGCGCGAAGATGATCGCAATGTTAGCGCGCGTGTTTACGCCGAAATCGCGAAGAAGCGCCCGCGTGCGCAGAAGTGGGACAGTCAGCGCTTTTCCGAGAATTTTGACCATAGGAGCATCTTCTCCTGCTGCGTTTCTATGCCCGAATAGCTAGAAAAAAGTTACCCATCATGACTGTGAGGAGTTAACGGCTGCAGCCTCGGCCGCCCGAATTTTGCGTGCCAGCGGCTCAGCAGCCTTGCGGCAACGCCACCGAATTCACCAGCCGCGGATAAAAATACGTGTTCTCATAAAGGTTGATTGTGCCGGTGACCACGAAGCCCAGCTGCGGCGTGTACGGATAGGTCACTTCACCCCATATCAGCGAGATGTTGGCGGTTTGCAGATTGGTCGGCAGGGTGGCGGACGCCCCTATCGTGCGCGCAGTGCCATTGAGCGAGCAGCTCCAGGCAATGGTGCCCTGGCCTTGGGCGTTGGTGGTCACTTCCGAGACGGTCACGACCATGTTCGCGGAAGGGTAGGGCGCTATCACCTCGGATGACGCCCCGAGAATCGTGCTCATGTCGGAGGCTTGGATGCTGACGTACTGCGAGGCAAGATCGGTAACGGTGCGCGCGGTTTTCGTCACCTTTGACTTGATCGCCAGGCCGTCGCCCAACTCAACACTTCCCATGTACATCAGCAGCATGAAAGGCAGAACGATCGCGAATTCGACGGCCGAGACGCCGTCGCGCTGGTGCGCAAAGCGGCGCAGATACGAGCGGAATTTCACAGTCGCGCCGGCGAGCGTCATCAGAACGGCTCATTTCTGAAGACGGCGGTCGACATCAGCAGACGATCGCCGTTCGCCAAAGTTGAGAGATTGAAGCCGAGCGGGCCGAGGATGACCGGCCATTGATACATCACCTGGACAACAACGATATCGCTCGGACCGCCCGGATTATAACTCCATGAATTGGTCACTTGGCCCTGGGCGTTATAGGTCAAAGTCGGCGCCGAGGTGCTGGCGGCAGAAAACGAGGCGTAAGTCTGAACGTTGACCATCAGATTGTTGCAGTTGAACAGCGCATAAGCGTTCTGACAGACCAAGCTCTCGAATTGTCCCTGGGTCATGCCGGAGTTCTGCGCCTGGCCGGTCAGGATGGACCGGCTCGCTTGCGTGACCGCTTCGTCGAGCTCGCTATCCGCCAGGAATACCAGCGCTGTCTGAAATAGGGCGGCCAGCAGCGCCAGGCATGGCGCAGCCACGATGCTAAATTCGACCGCGGTGGCGCCGCTCTCGTTGCTGACAAGAGGCCGGAAGAGCCGAGCCCGCTTTGCGCCGCCAGCTAATCTTCGTACAACTGCCGCCAACATGACGCACTCGATCCAATGGTGCGCTTCTAGGCTGCAATTGCTAGGAGATTGTTACTCCGATCGTCGAAGGTCCACTTCTGCGGCCGGCGGTCGCGGCTTCAGTCTTCGACCTTAACTGTTGCTTGCGGCGATCTTCGAATATTGCGGGCAAATGCCGGGAGGGGTGCGTGACGTCCTATGTGCTCGCGATCGACCAGGGGACGACGTCCACGCGGGCCCTGCTATTCCGGGCAGACACTTCCGTCGCAGCCTTCGCCCAACGCGAATTCCCACAGCATTTTCCAGCGGACGGCGAGGTCGAACACGACCCCGAGGATCTGTGGACGACAACGCTGGAGACTTGCCGAGGCGCGATGCGCGAGGTCAATGCGAGCGCCCGAGACATCGTCGCCATCGGCATTGCCAATCAGCGCGAGACGACGCTGTTGTGGCATCGCGCCACCGGCCGTCCGGTTCATCGCGCCATCGTCTGGCAGGATCGGCGGACGGCCGACCGGTGCGCTCAGTTAAAAGGCAGCGGCCACGAACCCGCTTTCACAGCCAAAACCGGACTTTTGCTCGATCCGTATTTTTCCGGCACCAAGCTCGCTTGGCTTCTCCAGCACACCGAAGTCATCAACGATTTGGCCGCACGCGGCGAGTTCGCCTTCGGCACAGTCGATACGTATCTGCTGTGGCGCCTGACCGGCGGCAAAGTCCACGCCACCGACGCGACCAACGCCTCGCGAACGCTGCTCTTTAATATCCACGAAGGCCGCTGGGACGACGAACTTCTCGCGCTGCTCGGCGTACCCAAGGAAGTTCTGCCGCAGGTTCTGGATTCCTCCGCCGCCTTCGGTTTCACCGACCCGGAGCTGTTCGGCGCTGCAATCCCGATTTATGGCATCGCCGGAGATCAGCAGGCCGCGCTCATCGGGCAGGCGTGTTTCGCGCCGGGAATGGTCAAATCGACCTACGGGACCGGATGCTTCGCGTTGTTGAACACCGGACGAACGCCGGTCGCCTCCAGTAACCGGCTTCTCACAACGATTGCCTATCAGCTCGATGGCATCCGCTCCTATGCGCTCGAGGGTTCGATCTTTGTCGCCGGCGCTGCCGTGCAATGGCTGCGCGACGGCTTGCGGATCCTGCGGAGCGCCGAAGAGAGCGGCACGCTCGCTGCTGCCGCCGATCCCACGCAAGACGTCTATCTGGTGCCGGCCTTTGTCGGGCTTGGCGCGCCCTATTGGCGACCGGAGGCGCGCGGCGCGTTGTTTGGCCTGACGCGCGCGACCGGTCCGCAGGAATTGGCGCAGGCTGCGCTCGAGAGCGTTTGCTTTCAGACAGTGGATTTGCTCGCGGCCATGAAGGCTGATTGGCAAGGCGCCGAGACTTCGCTCAAGACTTTGCGCGTCGACGGCGGCATGGCCGCTTCCGACTGGACTATGCAACGTCTCGCCGATCTGACCGGCGACACTGTCGACCGTCCGCACATCAAGGAGACGACCGCGCTTGGCGCTGCTTATCTCGCCGGCTTGCACGCCGGTTTTTTTCCCGAGCCAGACCGTTTTGAGAGTCTTTGGCGACTGGACCGGCGGTTTATTCCGCAGATGGACGCAAGCACGCGCGACCGTAAGCTATCGGGGTGGAGCTCTGCGGTCCGCCGGCTGCTGGCGTGAAACTTGAGCGATAGAACAATTTCGTGTCGCGCCGATAAATGATGATTCATGCAGCAGGCGGCGGATCTTCTTTCACGGCATCCGCAAACTTCCGCATCAGGCGCACCAGTTCGTCGATGTCGTGCGTATCCCATGTTTCGAAGATGGCGCGACCGATCCTCTCGCGCGCGGCATCGACGAGGTCAGTCATCGCTTTGCCCTTCGGACTGATGACGGCCTGGCGCACGCGGCGATCGCTAGCGCTGCCGCGGCGCTGCACCAAAGCAAGGCTTTCGAGCTTCGCGACCTGACGGCTGACCGTGGTGTAATCGCGTCCGACGCGGTCGGCCAGCTCCACGACGCCGATCGGCCCGAACCGCTCAATTCCAACAAGTAATGGGAACAGCGCCCGGTCGAGCGGAATTTTGGCCGCCCTGATAAGCGCGTCGTCGCGCTGTGGCCGGTTGATGACGCTGACGATATCGAGCACCGCCCCGTGAAGCTGGCGGAGCTGGTTGCCGATGTGTGTGGTTTGCACTTTCTTTCTTGACGGCATTGGCTGCTCCCATATATGTGCATTATACACATATTTTGCCAGGAGGCTGATAGGAAATCGCCATGAAGGCCGCAATTGTTCTGGGAGCCGGACGGCCGCCCGTGTATGGGGATTTCACGGAGCCGCAGCCGTCGGCGAACGACAGCCGCATCGCAGTGACGGCCGCGGCCATCAGCCCCGTCGTCAAGAGCCGTGCCGCCGGTACGCACTACAGCTCGTCAGGCCAGTTTCCGTTCGTCGTCGGCATTGACGGCGTGGGACGGCTCGATGACGGCAGCAGAGTCTATTTCGTTTTGCCGAAAGCGCCTTACGGCAGCATGGCGGAGCGGACAGTGGTGCCTTCGGCCCAATGTCTGGCTCTGCCTGATGAATTGGACGACGTAACCGCCGCGGCCATAGCTAATCCCGGGATGTCGTCTTGGGCCGCCTACACGGAACGCGCCGAGCTCAAGGCTGGGGAAACCGTGCTGGTCAATGGCGCCACCGGCACCGCGGGTCGCCTCGCTGTGCAGATCGCCAAGCATCTCGGAGCGAAGAAGGTCATAGCGACTGCCCGTAACGCTGACCCCTTGGCATCTGTCGCGGCTCTAGGGGCCGATGTGACGATTCCACTCGTCGAGAATGAGTCGATCCTGGAAGACCGCTTCAAGGAGCAGTTCGCCGCGGGCGTCGATGTTGTTATCGATTACCTGTGGGGGAAGAGCGCGGAGCGCCTTCTGATCGCCGCGGCCAAGGCTGGTGCGGATGCCGTGCCTATCCGGTTCGTCCAGGGCGGGTCTGCGAGCGGCTCGGACATTACATTGCCGAGCGCCGTGCTGCGCTCGTCGGCGATTGAGTTGATGGGCAGTGGTATCGGAAGCATTGCCCTCGACTGTTTTGTCCGCTGTATCGGCGAGTTGCTGCACGCCGCCGTGCCCGGCGGCTTTCAAATCGCGGCCAAAGCCGTGCCGTTATCAGAAGTGGAACAGGCATGGCCGAATGACGACAGCACGCGGCGCACGGTGTTTACCGTGGATGCGCGTAATTCTCGGATGTAATTCTTAGGTAACGTATTGGCGAGCGTCCAGGGCTTTCAGGCCTCTTCAGCTCCGGCCTCGAAGGGAACTGAGGAGCGTGATCGACATCCATGAGAACGACAAGATTGATGAGCGCGCTCTGAAAAATCTCATCCGTGCCGCTGTTGATTACAATCAGAGCAAATCGAAGAATAAGCGAGCGAAACTACACAAAAGTAAAAAGACATGAAGCCTCAATCCACCCTCAAAGAGTGGGCGACGATCTTCCATGAGGCCACACAACCCGTTGCGGGGCCTATGCGCCTCCGATGAAGGTCGTCCCCAAACACAAGGATCATTGGCTCCCCCCAAGGCAACAACATCGTGCAGTGGAAATCGTTTAGACAGCAAGGCGCTGGCGGCCGTTGGCGCGGCGCTCGGCGGCACTTATAATGTCACTTGCGCGCTCGATCCGTCGCGAAGCTTGGCTACTTTGACGATGAAAAGGCGAGTAAAAGCCAAGCGGATCGAGCGAGAAAGCCAAATAAAATTGGCTTTGCGGGTGTAGCTCAATGGTAGAGCAGAAGCCTTCCAAGCTTATGACGAGGGTTCGATTCCCTTCACCCGCTCCAATTTCGACGTTCGCCGATGACGAAGTCGGCGGCGTTCGCTCAGAAAAGCGGCCAAGAACCGCGGGCCACCGCGCTCATTGCCTCGCGTGCTCGCTGCCGGCTTTCCCTGTTTGTTTGCCGTTCTTCCACATCACCGCTTCATAGGCGTTCGCCAGCCCTGCGCCAAAGTCCGAATTCCGGCCGGCGCCACCGAGCGGTGAGGCCGTGGTCATGATAATCGTGCGAATCTCTCCGGGTTTGAGCGACGGTCTGCGTTGGAGCAAGAGCGCCGCTATGCCGCTGACATGCGCCGCTGCAACCGAGGTTCCGGTGGTGATCTGATAGGAATCGCCCGGCGCGAGTGCGAGAATGTCGACCCCCGGCGCAGCCACTGCGATGTAGCGGCCACGATTGGCCATTTTGAACAAGCTGTCATTGCTGTCGGTGGCGGTGACTGCGATGACATTGGAATCGGCTGCCGGATAAAGCGGCGGCGAACTCGGTCCGGCATTGCCGGCCGCCGCGATCAGCACGATCCCTCTGTCGTATGCCGCCGCCAGCATGCGGTGCAATTGGGGATCTGCCGGGCCGGCAAAGCTCATATTCACGACGCGCGCCGCATTGTCCGCGGCCCATTGCAAGCCCTTGTAAATGGCAAAGGAGGTTCCGTTGGCTGCGCCGGACGTTTCGCCAAACGCGCGCGCCGTCAACAGCTGCGCGTCCGGCGCGATACCCAAAAGCTTCCCGTGTGCACCAATGGCTCCTGCCATGGCGGTTCCGTGTCGATCCGGATTTTCTTCGCCGCCCAGCGCGTCGAAGCCTTTCGCAATTGTTCCAACAAGATCCGGATGTTTCACGTCAACTTCCGAATCGACCAGGGCGACCCTAACGTTTCTCCCCGTCGCAACTTGATGCGCCTGTTCGACTTGCAGCTTGCCCAGAACGTATTGGGATGCGTCACCATGCGTGGCGGCAGCAACTCTGGCGGCATCTTCCTGCAGTGTGAAGATGTAGTTCGGCTGCGCGCTGGCGACGATCCGTTCGCGTTCGATCGCGCGCACCACGTCGGCCACCGAACGGCCGCCGCCAATGCGCCAGCGATAGAACGTGCGGCCGGTCAGCGGGAAGCCTTGCGATTCGAGTTGTGTCAAATCGTACCGACGCGCGATCTGATCGATCGCTCGCGGCGTGGCGCGGGACGAAAATGCGGTGATGAGTTCGTCGGCAACGAAGCGCTGCTCTCCAGGCGGCGGCACCCCGCTGCGGCCGTTGTTACCGGTGCCGCCGCCACCGACTCGGGCACCGGCTCCACCGCCGCTGCCACCGGCTTTGCCGCCACCAACCCTACCGGCGCTGGCCGCCGGCGGCTGGCCGGATGTTTGCCTCAGCGGTGCCTTGCCCTTGCCAATAAGGAAGCCTTGAGCCACCGCCTGGCTTGGGCCGCCGAAACTGCACGCGATCAGGAGTATGCCGCAGAGAATCAACACCAGCATCGGCCGCAGATGCATTGAGTAGCTTCGCATTGCAGCGTCCCCCGCTAAAGACTCTTAGGTGCCCGTGCCCCGGCCAGCAGCGCGCAGACGGCGGTGTATCGAACGCTTGTCGATCACGCGGTCATGGCGACAAAGCTGACAACGTCGTCATCCTGCAGCGTCTTCACAATGCGGGCAAGGCCGCTCTTCGAAAGTTCGCTTAACCGCGATGGCGCCGAAGATGATGCTGCGTCGCGTGAGCATCGGTCCTGTCAATAGGCCGGCGTGGCTGCCCTGGTTCACAAGTCTTCTGGTCCATAAGTCTTGGCAATGATAACTTGCTTTGCCTGCCATCAGGAGGCATGTGGACGCGGCCTAGGAGTGTAGCTCAATGGCTAGAGCACCGGTCTCCAAAACCGGGGGTTGGGGGTTCGAGTCCCTCCACTCCTGCCAGTCCCTCGCGTACGAGACCGGCGCGCTCAGAGCCGGAGAATCGTCACGGTAAGGACACATCTTCTAGGCTAATCGCAAAAGGTTCTAGGCTAATCGCAAAAGGCAAATGCTGATCGCAAAAGGTAGATTCAGTCGAGGAGTGTTTCGGACATGCTAAAAAAATACCTGCTCCCTATCGTCGTCGCTCTGATGATGGTGCCGGCATATTTCGTCGAGCGCGCCGACGCCGTTCCGGTCGTACCGCACGCGCTGGCCGCAGTGGCTCCGGCGTCCAATGTGCAGCCCGTGTACTGGCGCCGCGGCTATTATGGCGGCCGCGGCTATTATGGCCGGTGGCGCGTCGGCGGTCGCTACTACGGCGGCGTCTGGTACGGTACCGGACGACGCTGGTACGGCGGTCGCTGGTGGCCCTATGGCGTCGGCACTTGCTGGCGGGTGTCTCCCATTGGCTACGTTTGGGTCTGTGGTTGAGAATAATACCTGGAACGGGAGGGTTTCCGATCGCGCGCGAATGGAAACCGCCCCGTAATTGAATAAATCGAAGGGACTCGCCAGATTTCCGGCCGCCTGCCCGTTCGCAAACCTATTAGGCTCGCTCCCGATTGCCGATCCCAGCCGGTCGCTTGACGATTTGGCCGTTCGGCAGTAGGAAGACGCCATCGTCAGCGGCCCGGTATCGGACTTCCGCGACGAACATTTCCCGAAAAGGATGCGCCGTGTCGGTCTCCTCCTGAAAGATGGGCGGGGAATGACTATTTAGATGCGAGCGATGGCAAAGATCGATCCATTCAAGTTCCTGCAGGAAGTGCGGGCCGAGGGGCAGAAGGTCACCTGGCCGACGCGCAAGGAGACGACTGTCACCACCATGATGGTGTTCGTGATGGTCTTCGTCGCGTCGATTTTCTTCCTGTTGGCGGATCAGATCATGCGGCTCGGCGTCAGTTTCCTACTCGGCATCAATTCTTGAACGCATGCGCCAGATCTTGAGCATATGCGGCCAAACATTCACGACCCGGATTTCATGACATGACCAGCCGATGGTACGCGGTCCACGCCTACTCGAATTTCGAGAACAAGGTCGCGGACTCGATCCGCGAGCAAGCGAAGCAGCGCGGACTTTCCAGTCAGTTCGAGGAAATCCTGGTTCCCAAGGAGAAAGTCGTCGAGGTGCGGCGCGGCCGCAAAGTCGACGCCGAGCGAAAGTTCTTTCCGGGCTATGTCCTGGTAAAAATGGAATTGACCGACGAGGCCTATCATCTGATCAAGAATACGCCGAAGGTGACCGGCTTCCTCGGCTCGGACAACAAGCCGATGCCGTTGTCGGAAGCAGAAGCCCAGCGCATCATCCATCAGGTGCAGGAAGGTATCGAGCGGCCGAAGCCGTCGGTTTCCTTCGAGGTCGGCGAACAGGTGCGCGTGTCGGACGGCCCGTTTGCCTCATTTAACGGCGCCGTGGAGGAAGTGGACGAGGGCCGCTCGCGGCTCAAGGTCGCGGTCTCGATCTTCGGCCGCGCCACGCCGGTGGAACTTGAGTTCGGGCAGGTGGAGAAATTGTAGCAGATGTCGGACGACGGAGGTCGGGAAAGATGCTCCCCGACATCTGATTTCCGACCTCCGACATCCGAAAGCGTGGGAGGTGAGGCGGTCGCCAGCCGTCGAAATCCGAACCACTAACAGGAGTAGAGAATGGCAAAGAAAATCACTGGCTATGTGAAATTGCAGGTGCCGGCGGGGGCGGCTAATCCGTCGCCGCCAATCGGTCCGGCGCTCGGCCAGCGTGGCCTCAATATCATGGAGTTCTGCAAGGCGTTCAACGCGCAGACCCAGAAGCTTGAGAAGGGCGCTCCGATCCCTGTGACCATTACGGTCTACGCCGACCGTTCGTTTTCCTTTGAACTGCGGACCCCGCCGGTGTCGCACTTTCTCAAGAAGGCCGCCAAGCTCGAAAGTGGCTCGAAAGCGCCTGGCCGTGACGTTGCCGGCTCGGTGACCAAGGCGCAGGTGCGCGAAATCGCCGAGCAGAAGATGAAGGATTTGAACTGCGACACCATCGAGGCGGCCATGCGCATGATCGAAGGGTCCGCTCGTTCCATGGGCCTGGAGGTGAAGGCATGAGCACGCTTGGAAAACGCACCAACAAGGTGCGCGAAGGCATTGACCGCGAGAAGCTTTATCCGCTGAACGAAGCGGTGAAGATGGTGAAAGAGCGCGCCAAGGCGAAATTCGACGAGACCATCGAAGTGGCGATGAATCTGGGCGTCGATCCGCGCCACGCCGACCAGGCGGTGCGTGGCGTCGTCAACTTGCCGAACGGCTCCGGCCGCTCGGTGCGGGTTGCGGTGTTCGCGCGCGGCGCCAAGGCCGATGAGGCTAGGGCTGCGGGCGCCGACGTCGTTGGCGCCGAGGATCTGGTAGAGAAGGTGCAGGGCGGTGCCATCGATTTTGATCGTGTCGTCGCGACGCCCGATTTGATGCCGCTGGTTGGCCGTCTCGGCAAGGTGCTCGGCCCGCGCGGGCTGATGCCCAATCCCAAGGTCGGCAGCGTGACCATGGACATCGCTACCGCGGTTAGAGGCGCCAAAGGCGGTTCGGTGGAGTTTCGCGCCGAGAAAGCCGGCATCGTGCAAGCCGGCGTTGGTAAGGCTTCGTTCAGCGAGGAGAAACTCGTCGAGAACATCCGCGCGTTTGCCGACGCGGTGCAGAAGTCGCGGCCGGCCGGCGCCAAGGGTCACTTCATCAACCGGGTCGCCATCTCATCGACCATGGGGCCCGGCGTAAAAATCGTGCCGGCGAGTTTGTTCCCCGACTCGCAACAGACGCACTAGCCCACCGGCGTTTCCCGGGCGCGGCGCAGCACGAAGTGATGCGCTGCAGACCCGGGACCTTCGCAACCCAAGGCGCTTCCGTTTGAAACGATCCCGGATCAGCGGTGCATCGCTGCGCGCTGCATCGCGTCCGGGAAACGCGGGGGGCTAATATAAAATCACGCCGCCGCGCGCTTTCCCCACAGCGCGCGAGTCGCAATCCGCGCGCCCTCGGCCAGCGCTGTTAACTTCGCCCACATGATTGTCGGGTGGACGCGCTGCGCGAATGGACTTTGCGCGAAGCCGCAATCGGTGCCCGCCATCACGTTCTCGCGGCCGACGATGTTGGCGAGCCGGACGATCCGCTCGGCGATCAGTTCGGGATGCTCGATGACGTTGGTGGCGTGGCTGATCACGCCCGGAATCAAAATCTTTCCGGGTGCAAGCTTCACATTTTCCCATACGCGCCACTCGTGGGCGTGCCGAGGATTGGCAGCTTCGAACGAATAATGACCGACGCGCACCTGCAGGACGAGATCGATAATGTCCTTGAGCGGCACGTCGAACACGTGCGGGCCGTTCCAGCTTCCCCAGCAGATGTGATAGCGCGAGCGCTCCTCGGGAATGCCTCGCAGCGCGTGATTAAGCGCATCGATGCGCAGCTGCGCCCACTGGCGATACTGCGCGTTGGTCATCGGCGGCACCATGCGCTCGTGCATGTAGGGGAAGAAGGCGTCGTCGATCTGCACGTAAAGGCCGGCGTCGACGATCGCCTTATATTCCTCGTGCAGCGCGTCGGCGAGCGCCATCAAAAATGTCTGTTCGTCCTTATAGTATTCGTTTTTGGCGCCGGGCAGCGCACTTGCCGGCGCGACCACCGGCAGGAAGCCGGCGAGGGAAGGATGCTTGCGCTTCGCCTCGGCGACGCCTGCTTGCAGATTTATAATGTCGCGGGTGACCTGCTGCTGCGAATATTGGATCGGCCCGTTGACGACCACCCGGTTGCCCAACCGTTTGCCCAAGCCTGATGCTGCGTCATATTCGGCATAAAATTCCGGGAATGCTTCGCGGTCGCGGCCGCCCATCATGGATGCCATCGGGTCTTTGGCTTCCTCGGGAGTCGCCGGCCGGACGGTGAGGCCGCTCAACCTTTTGTGGACATAGAACGCCCAGTTGGCGCCCTTGCTGAACTCGCCGTCGCTGACGATGTCGACGCCGACCTCGGCCTGTTGCCTCACGACTTCGGCGACGGATTGCGTCAGGCAGGCTTCGAATGCCGCTTGGTCGTAAGGTTTGTCGTCCTCGATTGCGCGCCAAAATTCGATGAGTTTCGGCGGCCGGATCAGGCTGCCGACATGGGTGGTGAGGATGCGATTGGTGTCGTGCGGCATGGCCGCGCCTCCCTGCGCGTACTTTTGACCGGATAGTAGGGTGAAAATTGGTTCCGGCAAGGCGCAGTTGAGGCTTGGCAAACCGGATTGGACCGGCTAGATAGTCGCCCATGGGCGTGCCGGCCCGGTTTGTCGGCGCGCCTTTGTGCGCTTCTCGAAAACTAGGTGAGCAAATCCTTCTCTTAGCGTCAATCCTGCGCGGATTACCCTAAGGGTCGGAAAAGCTTAGATGTTCGGGAGCGCGCGTCCTGTCCGAGACTGCAGGCGCCGGCAACGGCTTAATCCGCAAAGCCTGCATAGACGGGTGAAGGCCAGGGCAAGTAATTGCCCTTCGGTTCTGACCTCGACGGCCCGGATGAGCGAAAGCTCAAGCCGGGAGGGCAGGGTGTGAATGTCGTCCGGCATGCCGGACGACGGCGTCAACCCGGCGGTCTCCGCTTAAGGAACCCCGCCAACCGGAGAGAGCGTAAGTGGATCGCGCGGCAAAGAGCGAAATGGTCGCGACGCTTGGTGACGTCTTCAAGGCCACCAAGGTCGTGGTTGTTGCTCACTATTCCGGCCTGACGGTCGCCCACATGCAGACTCTGCGTCGGCAGATGAAGCAGGCTGGCGCCAGTGTGAAGGTCGCAAAAAATCGCCTCGCCAAAATCGCTCTCGAAGGTAGCGACGTCGCTTCGATCGGGCCTCTGCTCAAGGGACCGACCTTGATCGCCTTTTCCGGCGATCCGGTCGCGGCGCCGAAAGTCGCCGTCGATTTCGCCAAAACGCACGAGCAGTTCGTGATTCTCGGTGGGGCGATGGGCACGACCACGCTCGACCCGAACGGAGTCAAGGCGCTTGCCGCTCTGCCTTCGCTCGACGAGTTGCGGGCGAAGATCGTCGGCCTGATCCAGGCGCCGGCGACCAAGATCGCGCAGGTGGTGAATGCCCCTGCCGCCAAGGTCGCCCGGGTCGTTGCGGCCTACGCCGCTAAGGATGGAGAGGGCGCGGCTGCCGCTTGAGAAACTGCTCCAATGTTAAAGGTTAGAACCAAAGGACAAAGTCATGGCTGATCTGCAGAAAATCGTAAGCGACCTTTCCAGCCTCACGGTGCTGGAAGCGGCCGAACTGGCTAAACTGCTGGAAGAGAAATGGGGCGTTTCGGCTGCAGCCGCTGTTGCGGTCGCGGCCGGCCCGGCGGCGGCTGCTGCCCCGGCCGCCGAGGAACAGACCGAGTTTACGGTCGTGCTTACCGCCGTTGGTGACAAAAAGATCGAGGTCATCAAGGAAGTACGGGCGGTTACCGGCCTCGGCCTCAAGGAAGCCAAGGACTTGGTCGAAGGAGCTCCGAAGCCGGTCAAGGAAGGCGTCAACAAGGACGAGGCGGCCAAGATCAAGGCAACGCTCGAAAAAGTCGGTGCCAAGGTTGAGCTTAAGTAAGCAATGCTTACTTAAGCAAAATCCCCGGGCGAGTGGAGCAGAGAACTCCGGGGATATCATGCAGAGTTGGCGGCAAGCGTGTTGAGCTGATTCGGACATTTGGCCGAATCAGCGGAAATTACGGCGGTTCGACGCCTGTCCCGACGGTCGCGATGGATTGCGGCCTTCTGGAAAGTCGCCTTGATCGCCTCGAAACCGCGAGTCCCAAGGTTCGCGGTGGCGGTTTGAGCCGAACGGCTCAAGCCCGATGGTTCGATTGAGCGAGAGGACATGATGGCGCAGACGTTTATTGGTCGGAAGCGCGTTCGCAAGTTTTTCGGAAAAATCGAGGAAGTCGCGGAGATGCCGAACCTCATAGAGGTTCAGAAGGCGTCCTACGACCAATTCCTGCTGGTCAAGGAACCGGAAGGCGGCCGGCCCAACGAGGGCCTTCAGGCCGTCTTCAAGTCGGTATTTCCGATCTCTGACTTCTCCAACACGTCGATGCTCGAATTCGTGAAATACGAATTCGAAGGGCCGAAATACGACGTCGACGAGTGCCGCCAGCGCGGCATGACTTACGCGGCGCCGCTCAAGGTGACGCTGCGCCTCATCGTGTTCGATATCGACGAGGAAACCGGCGCCAAGTCGGTCAAGGATATCAAGGAGCAGGACGTCTACATGGGCGACATCCCGCTCATGACCAACAACGGCACCTTTATTGTCAATGGTACCGAGCGCGTCATCGTTTCGCAGATGCACCGCTCGCCCGGCGTGTTCTTCGATCACGATAAGGGCAAGACTCACTCTTCGGGCAAGCTGCTGTTTGCGGCTCGTATCATTCCCTATCGCGGCTCGTGGCTCGACATCGAGTTTGACGCCAAGGATATCGTTTACGCGCGTGTCGACCGGCGGCGGAAAATCCCGGTCACGTCGCTTCTCTACGCGCTTGGCATGAGCGGCGAGGAGATCCTCAACACCTTCTACAAGCAGGTGCTGTACAAGCGCGCCAAGGAAGGCTGGCGCGTTCCGTTCGATGCCAACCGGCTGCGTGGCTACAAGGCCGTCAACGATCTCGTTGATGCGGATACCGGCAAGGTCGTGCTCGAGGCCGGCAAGAAGCTCACTGTGCGCCAGGCGCGGCAGCTCGCGGAAAAGGGGCTCAAGGCGCTGCGGATGACCGATGAGGAACTGATCGGCCATTACATCGCCGAGGATCTCGTCAACACGAAAACTGGCGAAATATATGCTGAGGCCGGCGATGAGATCACGGGTACCGAACGAAAAGATGGCGGGTGGGATATCGACGTCGGTAAGACGCCGCTGAAATCGCTGGTCGAGTTCGGTTACAAAGAGCTGCCGCTTCTGAACATCGATCACGTCAATGTCGGCGGGTATATCCGCAATACGCTCGCCATTGACAAGAACATGACGCGCGAAGACGCGCTGTTCGATATTTATCGGGTGATGCGTCCGGGCGAGCCGCCAACGGTCGACACGGCGCAGGCGATGTTCAATTCGCTGTTCTTCGATTCCGAACGCTACGACCTCTCCGCGGTCGGCCGCGTGAAGATGAACATGCGGCTTGATCTCACCGCCGAAGACACCATGCGCACGCTGCGCAAGGAGGACATCCTTGCGGTGATCCGCACGCTGGTGGATCTGCGCGACGGTAAGGGCGAGATCGACGACATCGACCACCTTGGCAACCGGCGGGTGCGCTCGGTCGGCGAGCTGATGGAGAACCAGTACCGCATCGGGCTCCTGCGGATGGAACGCGCCATCAAGGAGCGCATGTCGTCAGTCGATATCGACACGGTGATGCCGCAGGACCTGATCAACGCCAAGCCGGCGGCTGCCGCAGTGCGCGAGTTCTTCGGTTCTTCGCAGCTTTCGCAGTTCATGGACCAGACCAACCCGCTGTCGGAGATCACCCACAAGCGGCGTCTGTCGGCCCTTGGTCCGGGCGGCCTGACGCGAGAGAGGGCCGGCTTCGAGGTGCGCGACGTGCACCCGACGCACTACGGCCGCATCTGTCCGATCGAGACGCCGGAAGGGCCGAATATCGGCCTCATCAATTCGCTCGCGACGTTTGCGCGAGTGAACAAATACGGTTTCGTCGAAACGCCTTATCGGAAGGTGAAGGACGGCCGCGTCAGCGACGAGGTCATCTATCTCTCGGCGATGGAAGAGGGGCGCTATACTGTCGCCCAAGCTAATTCTGCCATCGATGCAAAGGGCCGTTTCACCGACGATCTGGTGGTCGTTCGCCACGCCGGCGACGTGCAGCTCATTCCGCCGGACAAGGTGGACTTTATGGACGTGTCGCCAAAGCAGCTGGTTTCGGTGGCTGCGGCGCTCATTCCGTTCCTCGAGAACGACGACGCCAACCGCGCGCTGATGGGCTCCAATATGCAGCGGCAAGCGGTGCCGCTGGTGCATGCCGAGGCGCCGTTCGTCGGCACCGGCATGGAAGGTGTCGTTGCCCGCGATTCTGGTGCCGCTATCGCCTCACGCCGCACCGGCGTAGTCGATCAGGTCGACGCCACCCGCATTGTTATCCGCGCCACCGACGAGGCGGATCCGACCAAGCCCGGCGTCGACATCTATCGGCTGATGAAGTTCCAGCGTTCGAACCAGAACACCTGCATTAACCAGCGGCCGCTGGTGAAGGTGGGCGATCAGGTCAAGAAGGGCGACATCATCGCCGACGGTCCTTCGACCGATCTCGGCGAACTCGCGCTCGGCCGGAACGTGCTGGTCGCGTTCATGCCGTGGAATGGCTACAACTTCGAAGATTCGATCCTTCTCTCCGAGCGTATCGTCAAAGACGACGTCTTCACCTCGATCCACATCGAAGAATTCGAGGTGATGGCGCGTGACACCAAGCTCGGTCCCGAGGAAATCACCCGCGACATTCCCAACGTCTCGGAAGAGACGCTGAAGAATCTCGACGAAGCCGGCATTGTCTATATCGGCGCCGAAGTGCGTGCCGGCGATATTCTTGTCGGCAAGATCACGCCGAAGGGTGAGAGCCCGATGACGCCGGAGGAAAAGCTCCTGCGCGCCATCTTCGGCGAGAAAGCCTCCGACGTGCGCGACACGTCGCTGCGCGTTCCGCCCGGTGTGCAGGGCACCGTCGTTGAAGTGCGTGTGTTCAACCGTCACGGCGTCGAGAAGGATGAGCGCGCGCTTGCGATCGAACGCGAAGAGATCGAGCGGCTCGCCAAGGACCGTGACGACGAGCAGGCGATCCTCGACCGCAACGTCTATGGCCGATTGGCCGAGTTGCTGGAGGGCCGGCAGGGCATCGCCGGGCCAAAGGGCTTTAAGAAAGACACCAAGATCACCCGTACGGTGCTCGACGAATATCCACGCTCGCAGTGGTGGATGTTCGCTTCGCCTAACGACAAGGTGATGGCGGAGATCGAAGCGATCCGTAAGCAGTATGACGAATCGAAGAAGCGGCTCGAGCAGCGCTTCCTCGATAAGGTCGAAAAGCTGCAGCGCGGCGACGAATTGCCGCCCGGCGTGATGAAGATGGTCAAGGTCTTCGTCGCCGTGAAGCGCAAGATCCAGCCCGGCGACAAGATGGCCGGCCGCCACGGCAACAAAGGCGTGGTGTCGAAGATCGTGCCGCTCGAGGACATGCCATTCCTCGCCGACGGCACTTCGGTCGATATCGTGCTCAACCCGCTCGGCGTGCCGAGCCGCATGAACGTCGGCCAAATCCTGGAGACGCATCTCGGCTGGGCGTGCGCCGGTCTCGGCATCAAGATCGGCAATGCCGTCGATCTTTATCACGGCAAGAGGGACCCCAAGCCGCTCAAGGAATTGCTGCGGAAAATCTACGGCGACGAGGAGACCATCAAGTCGCTCGACGAGAAGGGTCTCCTGGAGCTCGGCACCAATCTGCGCCACGGCGTGCCGATCGCGACGCCAGTGTTCGATGGAGCAAAAGAAGCCGACATCGAGCACATGCTCGATCTCGCCGGCCTCGATCACTCCGGGCAGGTGACCCTCTACGACGGGCGCACCGGCGACACGTTCGACCGCAAAGTGACGGTCGGCCACATCTATATGCTCAAGCTGCATCACCTCGTGGACGACAAGATCCACGCCCGGTCGATCGGCCCCTACAGCCTCGTCACCCAGCAACCGCTGGGCGGCAAGGCGCAGTTCGGCGGCCAGCGGTTCGGCGAAATGGAGGTATGGGCGCTCGAGGCTTACGGCGCTGCCTACACGCTGCAGGAGATGCTGACGGTGAAGTCTGACGACGTCGCCGGCCGCACCAAAGTGTACGAGGCGATCGTGCGCGGCGACGACACGTTCGAGGCCGGTATCCCGGAATCGTTCAACGTGCTGGTCAAGGAGATGCGCTCGCTTGGGCTCAACGTCGACCTGCACAATTCCAAGCAGCAGCGCGGCGGCGACGGCGGTGTCGCCGAGGCGGCGGAGTAGAAAATCCCCTCTCCCGTTTCCGGGAGAGGACGCGAGCGAAGCGAGCGGGTGAGGGCAAGTGTTCAACGCTTGCGCAAGCGTCGAGGCCGCGGACCCTCACCCAACCCTCTCCCGCAAGCGGGAGAGGGCTAAGGACGCAGATTTAACCGCGCCGCGGAGCTAGGGCTCCAACGGTGTCGAGGAGAAGACGATGAACCAAGAACTTATGAATCTTTTCAGCCCGCAAACGCCGGCTCAGGTCTTCGACCAGATCCGGATTTCAATCGCGAGCCCGGAAAAGATTCTGTCCTGGTCTTACGGCGAGATCAAAAAGCCGGAGACCATCAACTACCGCACCTTCAAGCCCGAGCGCGACGGTCTGTTCTGCGCGCGCATCTTTGGGCCGATCAAGGACTACGAGTGCCTGTGCGGCAAATACAAGCGGATGAAGTACAAGGGCATTATCTGCGAGAAGTGCTCGGTCGAGGTGACGCTGTCGCGCGTCCGGCGCGAGCGCATGGGCCATATCGAGCTCGCCGCCCCGGTCGCGCATATCTGGTTCTTGAAGTCGCTGCCATCGCGCATCGGGCTCTTGCTCGACATGACGCTCAAGGACCTCGAGCGCATCCTCTATTTCGAATACTACGTCGTGCTTGAGCCGGGTCTCACCCCGCTCAAGGATCGCCAACTCCTGAGCGAAGAGGAATACGTCAAGGCGCAGGACGAACTGGGCGCGGACAGCTTCACCGCCATGATCGGCGCAGAAGCAATCCGCGAAATGCTCAAGGCGCTCGATCTGGAAAAGATGGCTGCAGATTTGCGCGTGGAGATCGCGGAATCGACTTCCGAACTGAAGCCGAAGAAGCTCGCCAAGCGGCTAAAGCTGATCGAGGCTTTCGTCCAGTCCGGCAACAAGCCGGAATGGATGATTCTGACGCACGTTCCGGTGATCCCGCCGGATCTGCGGCCGCTGGTGCCGCTCGACGGCGGCCGTTTCGCTACCTCCGACCTCAACGACCTCTATCGCCGGGTCATTAACCGCAACAACCGTCTGAAGCGGCTGATCGAGTTGCGCGCCCCCGACATCATCATCCGCAACGAGAAGCGGATGCTGCAGGAGGCGGTGGACGCTTTGTTCGACAACGGCCGCCGCGGCCGCGTCATCACCGGGGCCAACAAGCGGCCGTTGAAATCGCTCGCCGACATGCTCAAGGGCAAGCAGGGCCGGTTCCGGCAGAACCTGCTCGGCAAGCGCGTCGACTATTCCGGCCGTTCCGTGATCGTGGTCGGTCCGGAACTCAAGCTGCATCAATGCGGCTTGCCGAAGAAGATGGCGCTCGAACTGTTCAAGCCGTTCATCTACTCGCGGCTTGATGCCAAGGGTCTCTCGACGACGGTGAAGCAGGCCAAGAAGCTCGTTGAGAAAGAAAAGCCGGAAGTTTGGGACATCCTCGACGAGGTGATCCGCGAGCATCCGGTGCTGCTCAACCGCGCGCCGACCCTGCATCGCCTGGGCATCCAGGCGTTCGAGCCCGTGTTGATCGAGGGCAAGGCAATCCAGCTTCATCCGCTGGTGTGCGCAGCGTTCAACGCCGACTTCGATGGCGATCAGATGGCGGTGCACGTGCCGTTGTCACTCGAGGCGCAGCTCGAAGCCCGCGTGTTGATGATGTCCACCAACAACATCCTGCACCCGGCGAACGGCTCGCCGATCATCGTGCCGTCGCAGGATATCGTGCTCGGCCTGTATTACCTGTCGATCATGACCGACGGCGGCCCGGGTCAATGGAAGCTCGAGCTTCATGCCGAGAAGGAGATGGAGCGCGACCACAAGAAGAAGAACGTCGTGCAGGGCTTCTATCGCAATATCAGCGAAGTCGAGCACGCGTTGCATGAAAAAGTGGTCGCTCTGCATAGCAAGATCAAATATCGCTATGAAGGCGTCGACGAAGAGGGCAACCGGTACCGCAAGTGGTACGAGACCACACCGGGCCGCGCCATTCTCGGCGAAGTACTGCCGAAGCAGCCGAAGATTTCGTTCGACCTCGTCAACAAGCTTATGACGAAGCGCGAAATCTCCGGCATGATCGATACGGTGTATCGTCACTGCGGGCAGAAAGAGACGGTGATTTTCTGCGATCGCGTCATGGCGCTCGGCTTCCACCACGCGTTCAAGGCCGGCATCTCGTTCGGGAAGGACGATATGGTGGTGCCGCACACCAAGAAGAAGATCGTTGAGGACACCCGTGAGCAGGTCAAGGATTTTGAACAGCAATACAACGACGGCCTGATCACCCAGGGTGAAAAGTACAACAAGGTCGTCGATGCCTGGTCGAAGTGCACTGAGAAGATCGCCGAAGCGATGATGAAGGAAATCTCGGCGACGAAGCCTGCGACCGAGAAGGGTGCTGAAGGCCAGGTCAATTCGATCTACATGATGGCGCATTCCGGCGCGCGCGGCTCGCCCGCGCAGATGCGTCAGCTCGCCGGCATGCGCGGTCTGATGGCCAAGCCGAGTGGCGAGATCATCGAGAGCCCGATCATCTCCAACTTCAAGGAAGGTCTCTCGGTGCTCGAGTACTTCAACTCGACGCACGGCGCGCGCAAAGGCCTGGCCGACACCGCGCTCAAGACGGCGAACTCCGGGTATCTCACCCGTCGTCTCGTCGATGTGGCGCAGGACTGCATCATCACTGAGTTCGATTGCGGCACCACACGCGGCATCAAAGTGCGCGCCATCATCGACGCCGGCACGGTCGTGGCGTCGCTTGCCACACGCATTCTCGGCCGCACCGTGGCCGAGGATGTGCGCGACCCGTCGGGCACCGAAGTGCTGGTTCCCAGCGGTACGTTGCTCGAGGAAACGCACGTCGAACGCCTGGTCACCGCAGGCGTGCAGGAGATCAAGATTCGCTCCGTGCTGACGTGCGAAACGACGAGCGGTTGCTGCGGCAAGTGCTACGGGCGCGATCTCGCCCGCGGCACGCCGGTCAATATGGGCGAGGCGGTCGGCGTGATCGCCGCGCAATCAATCGGCGAGCCGGGCACGCAGCTCACCATGCGTACGTTCCATATCGGCGGCGCGGCGCAGATTTCGGAGCAATCGTTCATCGAGTCGAATTTCGAAGGCACCGTCAAGATCAAGAACCTCAACGTTGCCCGCAATTCGGACGGCGACATGATTGCGATGGGCCGCAACCTGATCGTTGCCGTAACTGATCCGGACGGCACCGAGCGCGCCGTGCACCGTATCCAGTACGGCGCGCGGCTGAAGGTCGAGGACGGTGAGCACATCAAGCGCGGCCAGCGCATCGCGGAATGGGATCCTTACACCCGCCCGATCCTGACCGAACTCGAGGGTATCGTCGGCTACGAGGATCTCGTCGAAGGCCAGTCGATGACCGAATCGCTTGATGAATCGACCGGTATCGCCAAGCGCGTCGTGATCGATTGGCGCTCCGGCTCCGCGCGCGGGCAGCAGGATCTGCGTCCGGCGCTCGTGATCAAGGGCAAGGACGGCAAGATCCTCAAATTGAGCCGCGGCGGCGACGCTCGTTACATGCTGGCGGTCGACGCCGTCATCTCGGTCGATCCCGGCGGAAAGGTGAGGGCGGCCGACGTCATCGCCCGTATCCCGACCGAAAGCGCCAAGACGCGCGACATCACCGGCGGTCTGCCGCGTGTTGCCGAGCTGTTCGAAGCCCGGCGACCGAAGGAATCGGCGGTTATCGCTGAAATCTCCGGCACCGTTCGGTTCGGTCGCGACTACAAGAACAAGCGGCGTATCACCATCGAGCCCACGGATAATGGTGAGGAGCCGAGGGAGTATCTCGTCGCGAAAGGCAAGCACATCCACTTGCAGGACGGTGACGTGATTGAAAAGGGCGACTTCATTGTCGAAGGCAACCCGGCGCCGCACGACATCCTGGCGATCAAGGGCGTCGAGGAGCTGGCCGGCTACCTCGTCAACGAGATCCAGGAGGTCTATCGGCTGCAAGGCGTGGCGATCAACGACAAGCACATCGAAGTAATCGTGCGTCAGATGCTGCAGAAGGTCGAGATCAGCGACTCGGGCGAGACCGACCTGATCCAGGGCGAGCAGGTCGACAAGGTCGAAATGGACGAAGTCAACGCTCGGGCGGCGGCAGAAGGCAAGAAGCCGGCGACCGGGCACCCGGTGCTTCTTGGCATCACCAAGGCGTCGCTGCAAACCCGCTCGTTCATCTCGGCGGCTTCGTTCCAGGAGACAACGCGCGTACTCACTGAGGCCGCGGTCAGCGGCAAGGCGGATACGCTCGACGGCCTAAAGGAGAACGTCATCGTCGGCCGCCTGATCCCCGCCGGGACCGGCGCAATGATGAACAAGATCCGCGAGGTCGCGGTTAAGCGCGATCAGCTCATTCTCGCCGAGCGCGAGAAGGAGGCGGCCGCGAAGGCGGCGGCAGCCGCCGCCGAACCGGCTGCCCTGCCGGCGGCGGAGTAACGGTTTGCGGACGAAAGCTACGGGGAAGGCCGCCGCGGGGCGGCCTTTTTCGTTTCACTAATCGCAGCTGGCGTCTGCGAGCATGTCCACCTCCGGCACAACCGAAATCGCGGTCTTAAGCGGCGGCGCCATGCGCCGGTTCATGGCCGAGATTATTCCGCTGTTTGAGCAAACGGCCGGGGTGAAAGTCTCCATCCGCTTTGCGCTGACCCGCATCTTGAAAACAGAGATCGAGGAAGGCGCGGCGTTCGATATGGTGCTGATGCCGCGGACGGAGCTGGACACGCTCGTGGCGGCCGGCAAGGTCGCCCTTGGCAGTCAGACCGACGTGGTGCGCTCAATCGTCGGCCTTATGGTGCGCACCGGCGCACCTTCGCCCGACATTGGGACAGTCGACGCATTCAAACAAGTCTTGCGCAAAGCGAAATCCATTTCCTTCAGCAAAGGTCCAAGCGGGCTTTATGTAGCGGCACTCCTGGAGCGTCTGGGTCTTAGTGGCGAAATGGCGGACAAGACCGTTTTTGCAATCGGCCGGCCCGTCGGCGAGGTCATCGCCAACGGCGAGGCTGAGATCGGGATGCAGCAGATCATCGAAAATCAGCCCGTCGCGGGGGCCCATCTGGTAGGGCCGCTGCCGAGCAAGCTTGGAAACTTCGTGCCGTATTCGGCTGGGCTCGCAGCGAATTCCGCAAACGCGGATGCGGTTCGCGCTTTTGTGGCGTTTCTTGCCTCGCCCGAGGCGGTGCGCATCATCCGCGCCAAGGGCATGGAGCCGGCGTGATAGTATGCGCTGCCAAAGCGAAGATATGCTTGTGGCATCGGACCTTTATGCCCATATGTGCTTGACTTCGCGCGGTGCCGCCGATACATACCGCGCACTTTTCGGCAGGCGGTGAGCTTCGCCCGTCGGAACGGCAAGTCCGGGTCCCAGCTAAGCTATTGAAAGTCGTTGCTTTCTTGGCTCCCCTTCTGGGGTAAGCGGGACACGGCGTGGCGCCTCGACACAAGCAAGCTCAAACGCTGCCTCTGACTACGAAAAGTCAGATCGGTTAGGTCGCATGACCGCGAGCTCAATGCATCGCGGTCCTCTGCGGATTTTAAGCGCCCTTCCGCACCGGAAGCGGATGGCGCGATTTCGTTTGCGCGAATGGTTCGCGCGGCAATCCCGGGGTGAACATCCCGGAAGAAGGGTTCGGACGAGCGATGCCGACGGTCAACCAGCTCATTCGCAAGCCGCGGGTCACGCAGCATGCGAAGAAAAAAGTACCGGCCTTGCAGCAGAGCCCGCAAAAGCGGGGCGTCTGCACCCGCGTCTACACGACGACGCCGAAGAAGCCGAATTCGGCGCTGCGCAAGGTCGCCAAGGTTCGGCTGACCAACGGTTTTGAAGTTATCGGCTACATCCCCGGCGAGGGCCACAATCTGCAAGAACACTCGGTGGTCATGATCCGCGGCGGCCGCGTAAAAGATCTGCCTGGCGTGCGCTATCACATCCTGCGCGGTGTGCTCGACACGCAAGGCGTGAAAAACCGCAAGCAGCGCCGGTCTAAATATGGAGCAAAGCGGCCGAAATAGTCGGCCTCTTTGCGTAGTGTCCCCGGGCGAGCGAAGCGCGACCCGGGGATCTCGAGATGCGAACTGAAGACGTGGATGGCCGGGACGAGCCCGGCCATGACGAAGGAAGAGAAAAATGTCGCGCCGCCACAGGGCAGATAAACGCGAGATCCTGCCGGACCCGAAATTCGGGAACGTCGTGGTCACGAAGTTCATGAACTCGGTGATGCATGCCGGCAAAAAATCGGTCGCCGAGAACATTGTCTATGGCGCTTTGGACATGATTGAAGGCAAGACCCGGGGCAACCCGGTCAGCGTATTCCAGCAAGCGCTCGATAACGTTATGCCGTCGATCGAAGTGCGCTCGCGCCGCGTCGGCGGCGCCACCTATCAGGTGCCGGTCGAGGTGCGTACCTCGCGGCGCCAGGCGCTCGGCATCCGCTGGATCATCTCCGCTGCGCGCGAACGCAACGAAAAAACGATGACCGAGCGGCTCTCAGCGGAGCTGCTCGACGCGTCCAATAACAGGGGGAACGCCGTCAAGAAACGCGAGGACACGCACCGGATGGCGGAAGCCAACCGTGCCTTCTCGCACTATCGCTGGTGAAGCCGGCGACAGCGAAGGAAATTTTCCCCATGCCCCGCATCCATCCAATCGAGGACTACCGCAACTTCGGCATCATGGCGCACATTGATGCCGGCAAGACCACGACGACCGAGCGCGTCCTCTACTACACCGGCAAGAGCCACAAGATTGGTGAGGTGCATGAAGGCGCCGCCACCATGGACTGGATGGAGCAGGAGCAGGAGCGCGGCATCACCATCACCTCCGCCGCGACCACTGCGTTCTGGAACGGCAAGCGTCTCAACATCATCGACACGCCCGGCCACGTCGATTTCACCATCGAGGTGGAGCGCAGCTTGCGCGTGCTGGACGGCGCCGTCTGCGTGCTCGATTCCAACCAGGGCGTGGAGCCGCAAACGGAGACGGTGTGGCGGCAAGGCGACCGCTACAACGTCCCGCGCATCGTGTTCTGCAACAAGATGGATAAGATCGGCGCGGATTTCTTTCAGTGCCTGAAGGACATCGTCGATCGCCTCGGCGCCAAACCGGTCGCGATCCAGCTTCCGATCGGAGCCGAGAATCAGTTCAAAGGCATCATCGATCTAGTCCGCATGGTCGGCGTCGTATGGGACGAAGAGACGCTTGGCGCCAAATACCACGACATTGAAATTCCAGCCGAACTTAAAGACCAGGCCAAGGAATATCGCGAGCAACTCGTCGAGGCAGCCGTCGAACTCGATGATGACGCCATGACGGCTTATCTCGAAGGCAAGGAGCCGGACGAGGCGACCCTGAAGCGCCTGATCCGCAAGGCCACGATCACCGGCGCGTTCTTTCCGGTGCTGTGCGGTTCCGCGTTCAAGAACAAGGGCGTGCAGCCGCTGCTCGATGCCGTCGTTGATTATCTGCCGTCCCCCCTCGACGTGCCGCCGGTCAAGGGCATCGACTCCAAGGGCAACGAAATCGAGAGAAAGCCGTCCGACACCGAGCCGATGGCACTGCTTGCCTTCAAGATCATGGACGACCCGTTTGTCGGCACGATCACGTTCTGCCGCATTTATTCCGGGACGCTGCAAAGCAGTTCCGGCGTGCTGAATTCGACCAAGGATCGCAAGGAACGCGTTGGCCGCATGCTGTTGATGCACGCCAACAACCGCGAGGACATCAAAGAAGCCTACGCCGGCGATATCGTGGCGCTCGCGGGCCTGAAGGAAGTGCGGACCGGCGATACGCTTTGCGATCCGCAGCACGCGGTGATCCTTGAAAAAATGGAATTCCCGGAGCCGGTTATCGAGATCGCGATCGAGCCGAAGTCGAAAGCCGACCAGGAGAAGCTCGGCGTGGCGCTTGCCAAGCTCGTGGCCGAGGATCCCTCGTTCCGTGTCTCCACCGATCAGGAGTCCGGCCAGACCATCATCAGGGGCATGGGCGAACTCCACCTCGACATCAAGGTCGACATCCTCAAGCGTACTTATAAGGTCGACGCCAATATCGGCGCACCGCAAGTCGCCTACCGCGAGAAGATCACCCGGCCTGCGACGGTCGACTATACGCACAAGAAGCAGACTGGCGGTCATGGCCAATATGCGAAAATCAAGATCGTCGCCGAGCCGAGTGCGCCTGGCACGGGCTTCGAATTCGAGAACGAAGTCGTTGGCGGCTCCGTGCCGAAAGAATTCATCCCGGCCGTTGAGAAGGGCCTCGAAGGGGTGATGGGCTCCGGCGTACTCGCCGGATTCCCGGTGGTCGACGTCAAGGTCAGACTTGTCGACGGCAACTCGCACGACGTCAATTCCTCGGCCATGGCGTTCGAGATTTGCGCGCGCGGCGCGATGCGCGAAGCCTTGCAGAAAGGCGCCCCGGTGCTGCTCGAGCCGGTGATGAAGGTCGAAGTGGTGACGCCCGAAGACTATACCGGGTCGGTCATCGGCGATCTGAATTCGCGGCGCGGCCAGATCCAGGGCCAGGACATGCGCGGCAACGCCAACGTCATCACCGCGATGGTGCCGCTCGCCAACATGTTCTCCTACGTCAACAACCTGCGCTCCATGAGTCAGGGGCGCGCGACGTTCACCATGCAGTTCGATCACTACGCGGAGGTGCCGAAAGCCATCGCCGACGAAGTGCAGGCGAAGTTCGCCTGATTGAAAATTTCACGAAGGATAGGAAGAAAGCGGAACGGAGAGTCTCATGGCTAAGGAAAAATTCCAGCGCACCAAACCGCATTGCAACATCGGCACGATCGGTCACGTCGATCACGGCAAAACGTCGTTGACCGCGGCGATCACCAAGATCTTGGCGGAAAAAGGCCAGGCGACCTACACCGCCTATGATCAGATCGACAAGGCGCCGGAGGAAAAAGCGCGTGGCATCACCATTGCTACCGCGCACGTCGAGTACGAAACCGACAAGCGGCATTACGCGCACGTCGACTGCCCCGGCCACGCCGACTACGTGAAGAACATGATCACCGGGGCCGCGCAAATGGATGGCGCGATTCTGGTGGTGAGCGCGGCCGACGGTCCGATGCCGCAGACCCGCGAGCATATCCTGCTTGCCCGTCAGGTTGGCGTGCCGGCGCTCGTGGTCTTCCTTAACAAGGTCGACATGGTGGACGATCCGGAACTGCTTGAGCTCGTCGAGCTCGAGGTCCGCGAGCTCCTGTCCAAGTACAATTTCCCCGGCGACAAGATCCCGGTGATCAAAGGTTCGGCGCTGATGGCGCTCGAAGACAAGGATCCAAAGCTCGGCAAAGACGCCATCCTGGAGCTGATGAAGGCCGTGGACGAATACATTCCGCAGCCGGAACGTCCGAAGGATCAGCCGTTCCTAATGCCGGTCGAAGACGTGTTCTCGATCTCCGGACGTGGCACCGTTTGCACCGGGCGTATCGAGCGCGGCATCATCAAGGTCGGCGAGGAAGTCGAGATTGTCGGTATCAAGCCGACGACCAAGACCACCGTCACCGGTGTCGAAATGTTCCGCAAGCTGCTCGACCAGGGCGAGGCGGGCGACAACGTCGGCTGTCTTCTCCGCGGTACCAAGCGCGAGGAAGTGGAGCGCGGCCAGGTTCTGTGCAAGCCTGGCTCGGTGAAGCCGCACACCAAGTTCAAGGCCGAGGCCTACATCCTCACCAAGGAAGAGGGTGGCCGCCACACGCCGTTCTTCACCAATTACCGTCCGCAATTCTACTTCCGGACCACCGACGTGACCGGTGTGGTGACGCTGCCGGAAGGCACCGAGATGGTGATGCCGGGCGACAACATCGCCATGGAGGTCACGCTGATCGTGCCGATCGCCATGGAAGAGAAGCTGCGCTTCGCCATCCGTGAAGGCGGCCGCACCGTCGGAGCCGGTGTCGTCGCGAGCATCGTAGAGTGAGGATAATTCCGTCGTCATGCCCGGCCTTGTGCCGGGCATCTACGACTTAAGCAGACGGAAGACGTGGGTGGCCGGGACAAGCCCGGCCATGACGAGGCAGAAAGAACGGACTCATGAACGGCCAGAACATACGCATCCGGCTCAAGGCGTTCGACCACCGCATCCTCGACGCGTCGACGCGCGAGATCGTCAACACCGCCAAGCGCACCGGTGCGCAGGTGCGCGGTCCGATCCCGTTGCCGACCAAGATCGAGAAGTTCACGGTCAACCGCTCGCCGCATGTCGACAAGAAGAGCCGCGAACAGTTCGAGATGCGCACCCACAAGCGGCTCCTCGACATCGTCGATCCGACACCGCAGACCGTCGATGCGCTGATGAAACTCGACCTCGCCGCCGGCGTCGACGTCGAGATCAAGCTCTAAGGCGCGAAGGGATCAGACAATGCGTTCCGGGGTGCTCGCACAAAAAGTCGGAATGACCCGCCTCTTTACCGAGGCCGGCGAGCACGTGCCGGTCACGGTGCTCCGGCTCGGCAATTGCCAGGTTGTTGGTCATCGCACCAAAGAGAAGAACGGTTACGTGGCGCTGCAGCTCGGCGCCGGCGGCCGCAAGGTGCAGCGCACGACCAAGGCCGATCGTGGCCATTTCGCGGTCGCCAAGGTCGAGCCCAAGCGCAAGCTCGCCGAATTCCGCGTCGACGACGATGCTCTCATTCCGGTCGGTGCCGAAATCACGGCCGACCATTTTGTTGTTGGGCAATATGTCGACGTCACCGGCACTTCAACCGGCAAAGGCTGGGCTGGCGGCATGAAACGGTGGAATTTCGCCGGTCTGCGGGCGAGCCACGGTGTCTCCATCTCGCACCGCTCGATCGGTTCGACCGGCGGCCGCCAGGATCCGGGAAAGACCTTCAAGAACAAAAAGATGCCGGGCCATCTCGGCGTCGACCGGGTGACGACGCTCAATCTCAAGGTCATGCAGACCGACGTCGAGCGTGGACTCATTCTGGTCGAGGGCGCAGTGCCGGGCGTCAAAGGTGGCTGGATCACGGTACGTGACGCGGTGAAGAAGAAGTTGCCGGACGGTGTGCCGAGGCCCGGCAAGTTCAAGCTCGCCGAGGGCGCGTCCGCAGCGCCAGCCGAGGCCAAAGCCGAACCGGCCGCCGAAGCCAGGGAAGGCGCGTGACATGGAACTGAAAATCACGACGCTCGACGGCCAGCAGTCCGGCTCGGTCACCGTATCGGACGCCATTTTCGGCCTCGAACCGCGCACCGACATCATTCATCGCTGCGTGGTTTGGCAGTTGGCCAAGCGCCAGGCCGGTACGCATGCGGTGAAAAATCGCGCCGACATTCATCGCACCGGCAAGAAAATGTACCGCCAGAAGGGTACCGGATCCGCGCGCCACGGTTCGGCGCGGGTCAATCTATTCCGTGGCGGCGGCCGTTCGTTCGGCCCGCATCCCCGTAGCCATGAGATCGGTCTGCCGAAGAAGGTCCGCGCGCTCGCGCTGAAGCACGCGTTGTCCGCCAAGGCCAAGGACGACGGCATCGTCATCATCGAGGCCTTCGATCTGAAGGAAGCAAAGACCAAAGCGCTGCGCGGCCAGTTCGAAAAGCTTGGGCTGTCGAATGCGCTGATCATCGACGGTGCCGAGGTCGCGGCGAACATGCGCACCGCGGCCCGAAACATTCCGAATATCGATGTACTGCCGATCGCCGGGATCAATGTCTACGACATCCTGCGCCGGCAAAAACTGGTGCTGACCCGCGCCGCGGTCGATGCGTTGGAGGCGCGATTCAAATGAGCACGACCGATCCGCGCCATTACGACGTGATCCTGTCGCCGGTCATCACCGAGAAAGCGACCAACGCCTCCGAGCATTCCAAGGTAATCTTCAAGGTCGCGCTGACCGCGACCAAGCCGCAGATCAAGGAAGCCGTGGAGAAGCTGTTCGACGTCAAGGTCAAGAGCGTCAACACGCTGCGCCGTCGCGGCAAGTGGAAGGCGTTCAAGGGCCGGTTCGGCCTGCAATCGACCACCAAGCGCGCGATCGTGACCCTCGAAGAGGGCCAGAAGATCGACGTGACCACAGGGTTGTGAGGAGGGGGCGATGGCACTGAAGAACTATAATCCAACCACGCCCGGTCAGCGCCAGCTGGTGCTGGTCGATCGCTCCGGCCTTCACACCGGGGCACCGGTGAAGGCCCTTACCGAAGGCAAGAATTCGAGCGGTGGCCGCAACAATTCCGGCTCGATCACGAGCCGCTATCGCGGCGGTGGTCACAAGAAGGCCTATCGAACGATTGACTTCAAGCGGCGCAAGTTCGATGCCCCGGCCAAGGTCGAGCGGCTCGAATACGATCCAAACCGCACCGGTTTCATCGCACTCATCAAATACGAGGACGGCGAACTCGCCTACATCCTGGCGCCGCAGCGGCTTGCGGTTGGCGATACGGTGGTTGCCGGCGAATACGTCGACGTGAAGCCCGGCAACGCCATGCCGCTGGCCAATATTCCGGTCGGTACCATCGTCCACAATATCGAACTGAAGATCGGTAAAGGCGGCCAGATCGCGCGTTCCGCCGGCACCTACGCGCAGCTTGTCGGCCGCGACGGCGCCTACGTGATCCTGCGGCTCAATTCGGGCGAGCAGCGTCTCGTACATGGCCGATGCATCGCGACGATCGGCGCGGTGTCAAATCCGGACAACATGAACGTCTCGATCGGCAAGGCCGGCCGCAACCGCTGGATGGGATGGCGCGGCCACGTCCGCGGCGAGACCATGAACCCGGTCGATCACCCGCTTGGCGGGCGAACCCGCGGCGGACGCCATCCGGTGACGCCCTGGGGTAAGCCGACCAAGGGCATGAAGACCCGCAAGAACAAGAGCACCACCAAGTTCATCATGGTGAGCCGTCACGCGCGCAAGAAGAGCAAGTAGGATCGTTAGGAGCAATCATGACGCGTTCGGTCTGGAAGGGTCCGTTTGTCGACGGCTATCTGCTGAAAAAGGCGGATACCGCGCGTGCGTCCGGACGCCATGAGATGATCCGCATCTGGTCGCGCCGGTCGACCATCCTGCCGCAATTCGTCGGGCTCACATTTGGCGTTTACAACGGGCAGAAGCATATCCCGGTGATCGTCACCGAGGAGATGGTAGGCCACAAGTTCGGCGAGTTCGCGCCGACCCGTTCGTTCTACGGTCATTCGTCGGACCGCAAGGCTAAGCGGAGCGGCGGCGGCGAGGGCGGCGGCGCGTCTGCGGCGCCGGCCGCATCGGCGGTCAGCCGGTCGTGAGGCAAAGAGAGTTGCCATGAGCAAAAAAAAGCGCGAACGCGCGCTGTCCGATAGCGAGGCGAAAGCGGTTGCCCGCATGCTGCGGGTTAGTCCGCAGAAGCTGAACCTTTTGGCGCAGCTCATTCGCGGCAAAAAAGTTTCGACGGCGCTCGCCGATCTTGAATTCTCGCGCAAGCGGATTGCGCGCGACGTGCGTAAGTGTCTGGAATCCGCGATCGCCAATGCCGAGAACAATCACGATCTCGACGTCGACGATCTGGTGGTGGTCCAGGCGCACGTCGGCAAGGCGATTGTGTTGAAACGGTTCACGCCGCGCGCGCGCGGCCGCGCCGGTAGGATTTCAAAGCCGTTCTCGAACCTCACCATTGTCGTGCGTGAGGTCGAGGCGGCGGCGAATTAAGGGACGGGTCAGGAGAAGACGATGGGTCAAAAGGTCAATCCGGTCGGGCTTCGTCTCGGGATCAACCGCACCTGGGATTCACGCTGGTATGCCGGCAAGACGAGCTACGGCTCGCTCCTGCACGAGGACATGAAGATCCGCGAAGCGCTGATGAAGGAATTAAAGCAGGCCGCGGTCTCCAAGATTGTGATCGAGCGTCCGCACAAGAAGTGCCGCGTCACCATCCATTCGGCGCGCCCGGGCGTGGTCATCGGCAAGAAGGGCGCCGACATCGAGAAGCTGCGCCGGAAAGTCGCCGCGCTGACCGACAGCGACGTGGTGATCAACATCGTGGAAATCCGCAAGCCGGAGCTCGATGCGCAGCTGGTCGCCGAATCGATTGCGCAACAGCTCGAACGCCGCGTTGCCTTCCGCCGCGCCATGAAGCGCGCGGTGCAATCGGCGATGCGGCTCGGCGCCGGCGGCATCCGCATCAATTGCTCGGGCCGGCTCGGCGGTGCGGAGATCGCGCGCATGGAATGGTATCGCGAAGGCCGCGTGCCGTTGCACACGTTGCGCGCCGACGTCGATTACGGCGTCGCCACGGCATTCACCACCTACGGCACCTGCGGCGTGAAGGTCTGGATCTTCAAGGGCGAGATCATGGAGCACGACCCGATGGCGCAGGATAAGCGCATGGCCGAAGGCGAGGCCGGCCGGCCGCGTCGCGACGCGGCGTAAGCGAAAGCAAGGATTGAGAAAAGGCGTCCGCCATGCTGCAACCGACGCGAACGAAATTCCGCAAGGCGCACAAGGGCCGCATCCACGGCCTTGCCACGAGTGCGGCCGAATTGGCCTTCGGCCAGTACGGCCTCAAGGCGATGGAGCCGGAGCGGATCACCGCGCGCCAGATCGAAGCTGCGCGGCGGGCTTTGACGCGGCACATGAAGCGGTCGGGGCGGGTGTGGATTCGCCTGTTCCCGGACGTGCCGGTTTCCAAGAAGCCGCTCGAAGTCCGCATGGGTTCGGGCAAAGGCACGCCGGAACTGTGGGTAGCGCGCGTGAAGCCGGGCCGCATCCTGTTCGAGATCGACGGCGTGCCGATCGAAGTTGCCAAAGAGTCGCTGGCGCTCGCCGCCGCCAAACTGCCGATCAAGACCCGTTTCGTCGAGCGCATCAGCGAGTAGGCGTACAGATGAAAGCACAAGATATCAGACCGATGACGGTCGACCAGATCGACGACGAAGTGCTCAAACTCAAGAAAGAGCAGTTCAACCTGCGGTTTCAGCGCGCCACCGGGCAGCTGGAAAATACCGCGCGGGTGCGTGAAGTGCGCCGCGATATCGCCAGGCTTAAGACCGTTGCGCAGCAGAAGCGCGCGCCGAAGAGTTAACGAGGAACAAGATGCCAAAGCGCAGCCTGCAAGGCGTCGTGGTGAGCGACAAACAGAGCAAGACCCTGGTGGTGAAGGTCGAGCGCCGCTTCGCGCATCCGATCTTCGGCAAGACCATCCGCCGCTCGAAAAAATATTACGCTCACGATGAGAACAACGAGTTCAAGGTTGGCGACACCGTTTGGATCGAAGAACACCGGCCGATATCCAAGCTCAAACGCTGGGCCGTAGTGCGCGGCGAGAAGAAGAAAGCGTCGTAACCGCGACGCGCCGGAAAATGGAAGTAAGTGGGGTAGCCCATGATTCAGATGCAAACCAATCTCGACGTGGCGGACAATTCCGGCGCGCGCCGCGTCATGTGCATCAAGGTGCTTGGCGGCTCCAAGCGCAAGTACGCCACCATCGGCGACGTGATCGTCGTTTCGGTCAAG
The DNA here is from genome assembly GCA_963844545.1 of uncultured Alphaproteobacteria bacterium. GTDB lineage: Bacteria > Pseudomonadota > Alphaproteobacteria > Rhizobiales > Xanthobacteraceae > BOG-931. Next base: position 514,070 of record CAWJOX010000015.1, read on the forward strand.
GAAGCGATTCCGCGCGGCCGGGTGAAGAAGGGCGACGTGATGAAGGCGGTGATCGTCCGCATTTCCAAGGACATCAAGCGCGCCGACGGCTCGATCATCCGCTTCGACCGCAACGCGGCGGTGCTGATTAATCCGCAGATGGAGCCGGTGGGTACCCGCATCTTCGGCCCGGTGCCGCGTGAGTTGCGCGCGAAGAACCACATGAAGATCATTTCGCTCGCGCCTGAGGTGCTGTAATGGCGGCGAAGATCAAAAAAGGTGACACGGTGATCGTGATTGCGGGGCGCGACAAAGGCCGCAGCGGCGAGGTCATCGAGATGCGTCGCGACGAAGGCCGGGCGTTGGTGCGCGGCGTCAACGTCGTCAAGCGTCACCAGAAGCAAAGCGCCACGCAGGAAGGTGGCATCGTCTCCAAGGAAGCGCCGATCCACGTGTCAAATATCGCATTAGCCGATCCCAAGGATAAAAAGCCGACCCGGGTAGGTTTCAAAATCGTCGGCAAGGGCGAGGATCGCAAAAAGGTGCGCGTCGCCCGGCGTTCGGGAGCTGAGATCGATGGCTGATACCGAAGAAAAAAAGGCCAAGAAGCAAGACAAGGCGCCGCGGCCGGAAAGCTCTGGGCAGGACAAGGCGAAGCCGCCGAAAGTCGCCAAGGCCGATAAGGCTGCGGCGGACGGCAAGGCGGCAAAGGCCGAGAAGCCGGCGACGCCGCGCGAGCCCGAACCGAAGGTGCCGGCGCGACTTAAGGTCGAGTTCGATCAGACGATCCGCGGCCGGCTTGCCGAGCAGTTCGGCTACAAAAACCGCTTCCAGATTCCGGTCCTGGACAAGGTCGTCATCAACATGGGCATCGGCGAGGGCGTTGCCGACCGCAAGAAGGTCGAAGCAGCCGCCAATGATCTCGCGCTGATCTCGGGTCAGAAAGCGATCATCACCAAGGCCCGGAAATCGATCGCGACCTACAAGCTGCGCGACGGCCAGGCCATCGGCTGCAAGGTGACGCTGCGCAAGGCGCGGATGTATGAGTTTCTCGACCGGCTGATCAACATCGCGCTGCCGCGGGTGCGCGACTTTCGCGGGCTTAACCCGAAGAGCTTCGACGGCCGCGGCAACTACACGCTCGGCATCAAGGAACACATCGTGTTCCCGGAAATCGATTACGACAAGACCGCCGAAGTGTGGGGCATGGACATCACCGTTTGCACCACCGCGCGCAACGACGATGAGGCGCGGGCTTTGTTGGCCGCATTTAATTTTCCGTTCCGGCAGTGAGGCAGAAAAGGCCTCAAACGCGGAACCGCGAGGAGCACTAGATGGCGAAGAAGAGTTCGATCGAAAAGAACAACCGGCGTCGCCGGATGACCAAAAGGTTTTCGGGCCGACGCGAGCGGCTCAAGGCGATCGCGCGCGACAAGACCAAGCCGGTCGAGGATCGTTTCGCCGCGACGCTCAAGCTCGCCGAATTGCCGCGTAACTCGTCGGCGACCCGCATCCGCAATCGTTGCGAGATGACCGGGCGGCCCCGCGGTTATTACCGCAAGCACAAGCTTTCGCGCATCGCGCTCCGTGATCTCGGCTCGAAAGGGCTGATCCCGGGCCTGCTGAAGTCGAGCTGGTGAGGAGGGCCGCGCGATGCCGATAAACGATCCGCTCGGCGATCTCCTCTCCCGCATCCGCAACGCGCAGATGCGCAACAAGAGCAAGGTCTCAAGCCCGAACTCGAAACTGCGCGAAAGCGTGCTGGAAGTGCTCAAGACCGAAGGTTACATCCGCGGCTTTGCCGTGGTCGAACGCGAGGGGTACTCGGAGATCGAGATCGAATTGAAGTATTTCGAAGGCGAACCAGTCATCCGCGAGATCGAGCGGATTTCCAAGCCCGGCCGCCGTGTCTACACCTCGGTCAGGAATCTGCCGCGCATCAACAATGGCCTTGGTGTCGCCATCGTCTCGACCCCGAAGGGCGTGATGGCCGATCACGACGCCCGCGACGCCAATGTCGGCGGCGAAATTCTCTGTACGGTGTTCTAAGGCCGGGAACGAGCAACGGATAAAAACCATGTCCCGCATCGGAAAGAAACCAGTCGCGGTGCCTTCGGGTATCACCGCCAATGTCGAAGGCCAGACGGTGAAGGTGAAAGGCCCAAAGGGCGCACTTTCCGTCGTGCTGCCCGACGACGTCGAGGTCAAACTCGACGGTGGAAAGATCCAGGTCGATCCGCGCAACGAAACCAAGCGGGCACGCTCGCAATGGGGCACGGCGCGCACGCTGGTTGCCAATCTGATCGCCGGCGTCGGCAAGGGCTTCGAACAGAAGCTCGAGATCAACGGCGTCGGCTACCGGGCCGCGGTGCAGGGCAAGAACCTGCAGCTTGCGCTCGGTTACAGCCACGACGTGATTTATCCGATCCCTGAGGGCATCACGATCGCCACCCCCCGCCCGGTCGAGATCGTGATTTCCGGCACCGACCGGCAGAAGGTCGGGCAGGTCGCAGCCGAAATCCGCGAGTACCGGCCGCCGGAACCCTACAAGGGCAAGGGCATCAAATACGCCGACGAGCGCATCTTCCGCAAGGAAGGCAAGAAGAAGTAACGGAGCCGCCGATGAGCAAGCTGAGTGACAGGATCGACCGGCGGAAGGGGCGCGTACGTGGGGCGCTTCGCCGCGCTGCTCATGGCCGCAAGCGGCTTTCGGTATTTCGGTCGTCCAAGCACATTTATGCGCAGGTGATCGACGATGATCAGGGCGCGACGGTGGTTTCGGCTTCTTCGCTGGAGAAGGGCGCGCTGGACGGTTTAAAGACCGGTGCCAGCGTCGATGCGGCCAAGGCTGTCGGCAAGCTCATTGCCAAGCGCGCGCAGGACAAGGGCATCAAGGACGTAATCTTCGACCGCGGCAGCTATCTTTATCACGGTCGCGTCAAGGCCCTTGCCGACGCGGCGCGCGAGGGCGGACTGAGTTTTTAAAGGACGATGACAATGACAGACAACAATTTGGCGGATCATCATGGCGCGTGAACCCCGCGATCGGCGAAACGAAGAGCGCGACAGCGAGTTCGTGGACAAGCTCGTCCACATCAATCGCGTCGCCAAGGTCGTGAAGGGTGGGCGACGGTTCGGCTTTGCTGCTCTGGTCGTGGTCGGCGACCAGAAAGGCCGCGTCGGCTTCGGCCACGGTAAGGCGCGCGAGGTGCCGGAGGCAATCCGCAAGGCAACTGACGCCGCCAAGCGCTCGCTGACGCGGGTGCCGCTGCGTGAGGGACGCACGCTGCATCACGACGTGGCCGGACGCCACGGTGCCGGGAAGGTGTTTTTACGCGCCGCCCCGCCCGGTACCGGCATCATCGCCGGCGGTCCGATGCGCGCCGTGTTCGAGACGCTGGGTATGCAGGACGTGGTGGCGAAGTCGCTCGGCACATCAAACCCCTACAACGTGGTGCGGGCGACATTCGATGCGCTCAAGCATCAGGATTCGCCGCGTTCGGTTGCGGCCCGGCGCAACGTCAAAGTTTCGGCGCTGCAGGCACGTCGCCGCGACGTCGAGGCCGAGCAGACGGCCGATTGAGGCTTTGGAGCAGGCGATGAACAGCGGAAAAAGCACGGGCGAGACCGGCAAGACCGTCACGGTCGAACAGATCGGCAGCCCGATGCGTCGGCACCACACTCAGCGCGAGACGCTCGTCGGCTTGAAGCTGAACAAGATCGGCCGCGTTGCTCATCTCGCCGATACGCCGCAGACGCGCGGCATGATCGCCAAGGTCGCGCATTTGGTGCGCGTGGTGGAGAAACAGTCATGAAGCTTCACGAGCTCTCCGGCCACGCGGGTGCGCGGAAGACGGGAAAGCGCATCGGCCGCGGTATCGGCTCAGGTAAGGGCAAGACCGGCGGCCGCGGCGGCAAGGGTCAAACGGCGCGCTCGGGCGTGCGCATCAAAGGCTTCGAGGGCGGCCAAATGCCGCTCCATCGCCGCCTGCCGAAGCGCGGCTTCAAGAACACCGCGTTCGCGCGCAAGCTTAATGAGATCAATCTTGGGCGGCTCCAGGAGGCCATTGACGCGGGCCGGCTCGACGCATCGGCCAAGATTGACGCCGCCGCCTTGGTGAAGGCCGGCCTGTTGCGCCGCGCTAAGGACGGTGTGCGGCTGCTCGGCGGCGGCGAACTCAAGGCCAAGATTGCACTTTCGGTTTTCGGTGCGTCGAAATCCGCACTCGCCGCGGTGGAGAAGGCTGGCGGCTCGGTCGAGATCCTCGCTCCCAAGCGGGAGCCGAGCGAACAGGCGGCCTGATCCCTATATAGGGCCGGTCGGCAACAAGGCTGCGTACGGAGCACGCGCGGATGGTCTCGGCAGCGGAACAACTGGCAGCCAATCTCAACTTCGGGGCGCTGGCCAAAGCCGAAGAACTCAAGAAGCAAATCTGGTTTACGCTCGGCGCGCTGCTGGTCTACCGGCTCGGCACCTACATTCCGCTGCCGGGCATCGATCCAAACGCCTGGAACCAGATTTTCAATTCGCAGGCCGGCGGAATTTTGGGAATGTTCAATATGTTCGCCGGCGGTGGCATCCACCGCATGGCGATCTTCGCTCTGAACATCATGCCCTACATTTCGGCATCGATCATCATCCAGCTGATGACGACGGTGTCGCCGACGCTCGAGCAACTCAAGAAGGAGGGCGAGCAGGGGCGCAAGACCATCAATCAATATACGCGCTACCTGACGGTGCTGCTGGCCGCGTTCCAGGCCTATGGCATTTCCGTCGGCCTCGAAGGCGCCACCAACGTCGTCACCGATCCCGGCATGTTCTTCCGCATCTCGACGGTGATCACGCTGACCGGCGGCACCATGTTCCTGATGTGGCTCGGCGAGCAGATCACCCAGCGCGGCATCGGCAACGGCACCTCGCTGATCATCATGTCCGGGATCGTGGCGCAATTGCCGTCCGCCGTTGCCGGCACGCTCGAACTCGGCCGCCAGGGCGCGCTCTCGACCGGCCTCATTCTGATCGTGCTGGTGATGGCTGTCGCCGTCATCACCTTCATCGTGTTCATGGAGCGCGCTCAGCGGCGTCTGTTAATCCAGTATCCTAAGCGCCAGGTCGGTAATCGCATGTTCGAGGGCCAGTCCTCGCACCTGCCGCTTAAGCTCAATACCTCGGGCGTTATTCCGCCGATCTTTGCCTCCTCGTTGCTGTTGTTGCCGACGACGGTCGCCAATTTCACGGCCGGACAGGGGCCGGGCTGGCTTACGCTCATCACCACCCAGCTTGCGCATGGCCGGCCGTTGTTCTTGGCGCTCTATGTCGCGCTCATCGTCTTTTTCGCCTTCTTCTATACGGCGATTGTGTTTAATCCGACGGAGACCGCCGATAATCTGAAGAAGCATGGCGGGTTTATCCCCGGCATCCGGCCCGGCGAGCGCACCGCCGAATATATCGATTACGTTTTGTCGCGGATTACGGTCATCGGAGCGGCCTATCTCGCTGTCGTGTGCCTGTTCCCCGAGATGCTGATCTCATATGCGGCTGTGCCGTTTTATTTCGGCGGCACCTCGCTGCTGATCGTGGTTAGCGTGACCATGGACACGGTGGCGCAGGTGCAAGGCTATCTGCTGGCGCATCAATACGAAGGATTGATCAAGCGATCGAAACTGAGGGGGCGGCGGAGATGAGATTAATACTGCTGGGCCCGCCGGGGGCGGGCAAGGGAACGCAGGCCCAGCACCTCGTCGCAAAATACGGACTTGTCCAGCTCTCCACCGGCGACATGCTTCGGGCCGCCGTCAAGGCCGGTACTCCCATCGGTCGCCAGGTTGACGAGATCATGGCGCGTGGGGCGTTGTGCCCAGATGACATCGTGGTCGCCATCGTCGAACAACGCATCGAGCAGCCGGACGCTCGCAAGGGCTTCATTCTCGACGGTTTTCCGCGGACCGTGGCGCAGGCGGAGGCGCTCGATCGCATGCTTGCCAAGCATGGTATCGCGCTTGAGGCGGTGATCGAGCTGCGGGTTGACGAGGCGGCTCTCATTCGGCGCATCGAAAGCCGCGTTGCCGAGATGAAAGCGCGCGGCGAGCCATTACGGGCGGACGACAGCCCTGAAGTATTGCATCGGCGGCTCGTGGCCTACCGCGAGCAGACCGCGCCGCTGATTGCGTATTATCGGCAGCACGGGATTTTGCGCTCCGTGGACGGGATGGCGCCAATCCAGGAGGTTGCCGCCCAGATCGAGAGGGTGTTGAGCCCGGAGCCTGAAGCACCCCGTCGCGCGGTGTCGGGCAAAGGAGCAACGCCAAGGCCGCGGCCGTCGGATCGACGCCACATAGGAAAAAAATCCAAGACGCGAAGATCGGCCACGCGGCGAAAAGCGGCCGGCTCGGTTCACAAACGGGCGAGCGCGAAAGCTAAGCCCAAGAGCAGAACCAAGACCAGGCCCAAAATCGCCTCGAAGGCGAGATCGAAGCCTAGGTCGACGAGAAAGCCCACTCATGGGCGGCGTAAATGAAGTTGTACACGAAATCGCTAGCCGGGTTGACGAAAGGGCGATGCATCCATTAATAAGCCTCAAATATCCAGTCGGAGATCGAACAGCGATGCCAAGCCGCGGCGGCGGGCAGTCGTTGGCTTTTTACGTTTGTGGCCTTCTCTAGTGACATTCGAATCGATAGGTAGTGGCCGGGCGGCCCCGAGGCATCCTGGGCTGTCCCGTATAAGGAGCAACTGACGTGGCCCGTATTGCTGGCGTCAACATTCCGACCAACAAGCGCGTCGTGGTCGCGTTGCAGTATATCCACGGCATCGGGCCTGCAAAGGCCAAGGAAATCGTGCATAAAGTGTCGATACCCGATGCGCGCCGGGTATCCCAGCTGACCGATCAGGAAGTGCTTCAGCTGCGCGAAGTGATCGACCGCGACTATATGGTCGAGGGCGATCTGCGGCGCGAAGTCGCCATGAACATCAAGCGATTGATGGATCTTGGCTGCTACCGCGGGTTGCGTCATCGCCGCGGCTTGCCGGTTCGCGGACAACGCACCCACACCAATGCCCGCACCCGCAAGGGTCCGGCCAAGCCGATAGCCGGCAAGAAGAAATAGCGCACTCCCCCTCCCTTCCTTCCCCCCGCAAACGGGGGAGGGAAGGGAGGGGTCAGACGGCACCGGTGCGGCCGGTCCGAAAGGGTTCAGGATGGGTAAGGAAGCTACGCGCGTCCGTCGACGCGAGCGCAAAAACATCGCCTCGGGCGTCGCGCATGTAAGCGCCACGTTCAACAACACCATGATCACCATTACCGACGTGCAAGGCAATACCATTGCCTGGTCGTCGGCGGGCACGATGGGTTTCAAGGGTTCGCGCAAGTCGACGCCGTATGCGGCGCAGGTCGCCGCCGAAGACGCCGCCAAGAAGGCGCAAGAGCACGGCATGCGCACGCTTGAGGTCGAAGTGGCCGGCCCCGGTTCCGGCCGCGAGTCGGCGCTCCGCTCGCTGCAGGCGGCCGGCTTCACCATCACCTCGATCCGCGACGTAACGCCAATCCCTCACAATGGATGCCGTCCGCGCAAGCGGCGGCGCGTATAGGACAAGCAATGGAAATTGAACACTTGCCGCCGCTCGAACATGGCACCGATTTTGGCCCCACGGAGCGGAGTGGGGCGCGCGACAGTCTCGCGCCGCGCAACGCGATGGGTGATAACGTGACGATCCAGAAGAATTGGCAGGAATTGATCAGGCCGGGCAAGCTGCAGGTCAGCGCCGGCGGCGATGTGCGGCGCGTAGCCACGGTGGTCGCCGAACCGCTTGAGCGCGGCTTCGGCGTGACGCTCGGCAATGCGCTGCGGCGTATTCTGTTGTCGTCGCTGCAGGGCGCCGCTGTGCAGTCGGTGCACATTGACGGCGTACTGCATGAATTCTCCTCGATTGCCGGCGTGCGCGAGGACGTTACCGACATCGTGCTCAACATCAAGGACATCGCCATCAAGATGCAGGGCGATGGCCCCAAGCGCATGGTGGTGAAGAAGCAGGGTCCCGGTACCGTCACTGCAAGCGACATTCAGACGGTCGGCGACATCGTCGTCCTAAATCCCGACCTCGTCCTGTGCACGCTGGACGAAGGCGCCGAGATCCGCATGGAGTTCACGGTCAATACCGGCAAGGGCTATATCCCGGCGGAACGCAACCGCCCCGAGGACGCGCCGATCGGGCTGATCCCGGTCGACAGCCTTTATTCGCCGGTCCGCAAAGTCTCCTACAAAGTCGAGAACACTCGCGAAGGGCAAATCCTCGACTACGACAAGCTCACGCTGTCGATCGAAACCAACGGTGCCGTAAGCCCCGAGGACTCGCTCGCCTACGCCGCGCGCATCCTCCAGGATCAGCTCAACGTGTTCGTGAACTTCGAGGAACCCAAGCGCGAGACCGCGCAGGAGGCCATTCCCGACCTCGCCTTCAACCCAGCCTTCCTCAAGAAGGTTGACGAGCTCGAGCTCTCGGTGCGTTCGGCAAATTGTCTGAAGAACGACAACATCGTCTATATCGGCGACTTGGTGCAGAAGACCGAAGCCGAGATGCTGCGCACGCCGAATTTCGGACGAAAGTCGCTCAATGAGATCAAGGAAGTGTTGGTGCAGATGGGCCTGCATCTGGGCATGGAAGTTCCCGGGTGGCCGCCGGAAAACATCGAGGAACTGGCCAAGCGCTTTGAGGATCACTACTGAGGAGAGGACGGACGACAGAAGACAGAGGACAGATGATGAGAACTCTTAATTCCGTCGTCCGTCGTCCGTCGTCCGTTGTCTGACGAAGTCATGCGTCACGCCAAAACCCACCGCAAGTTCAACCGCCGCTCGGATCATCGCCGTTCGATGCTGGCAAACCTCGCCGCGTCGCTCATCAAGCATGAGCAGATCATGACCACGCTGCCGAAGGCGAAGGATTTGCGCCCTGTGGTCGAGAAACTGGTCACGCTCGGCAAACGCGGCGATCTGCACGCCCGCCGCCAGGCGATCGCACAGATGCGCGATCTCGCCATGGTCAAGAAGCTCTTCGAGGTGATCGGGCCGCGCTACAAGGAGCGGCATGGCGGTTACACCAGGGTGCTCAAGGCCGGCTTTCGTTACGGCGATTCGGCTCCCGTGGCGGTGATTGAGTTTGTTGACCGTGACGTCGAGGCCAAGGGTAAGGATTCCGGACCGGTTCAGGTGCGCGGGGAGGAGTCCGCCGCCGCTTAAGGCTTGGCGCTCGCTGACGCGAGACGGCGCCGTCTTCTAAAGGCCTACCCTCGCGCTTATATCTGGCGGCATTGATTTGGAGCGTTCCATGCCGCGGCTGCGGGTTGTAAGCACCACAATGGTAGCTGCCGTCGTTGCGCTTTCGGCGCTGCTTGCGGGCGTGAATGCGCAAGACCGCCGCGTGCCGTCGTCGCCGGCGGAGCTGCAACTTTCCTTTGCGCCCGTGGTCAAGCGCGTGGCGCCCGCGGTAGTGAACGTCTACGCGGCGCGGGTCGTGGAGAACCGCAACCCATTTATGAACGATCCGCTGTTTCGGCAGTTCTTCGGCGCGGTGCCGCGCGAGCAGGTGCTGCGCTCGCTCGGCTCCGGCGTCATCGTCGACGCCAGCGGCCTCGTTGTCACCAATTATCACGTCATCGAAGGGGCGAGCGAGGTGAGGGTGGCGCTTTCCGACAAGCGCGAATTCGACGCCGAGATCGTGCTGAAGGACGAACACAGCGACCTCACCGTCTTGCGGCTCAAAGACTCGAAGGAGCGCTTTCCCGTGCTCGAATTTGGCAACTCCGATGCGTTGCAGGTTGGCGACGTCGTGCTCGCGATTGGCGATCCATTCGGCGTCGGACAAACCGTGACCCATGGCATCGTCTCGGCCCTGGCGCGCACGCAAGTCGGCATCAGCGACTACCGGTTCTTCATCCAGACCGATGCTGCGATCAATCCCGGCAATTCCGGCGGCGCGCTGGTCGATCTCAACGGCAGGCTCGTCGGCATCAACACGGCGATCTATTCGCGCTCGGGCGGATCGCAGGGCATCGGCTTCGCCATCCCCGCGAATATGGTGCGCGTGGTGGTCGCCTCGGCGAAAGGCGGCAGTGCCGCTGTCAAGCGTCCGTGGCTCGGCGCCAAGCTGCAGGAAGTCACGCCCGAGATCGCCGAAAGTCTCGGCTTGAAACGTCCGACCGGAGCGCTGGTCGCAAGCCTCGCCGGCGATGGTCCGGCGGCGCGCGCCGGCCTCAAAACCGGCGACCTCATCGTCAGTATCGACGGCACCGTCGTCGAGGATCCCAACGCTTTCGATTATCGGTTCGCCACCAAGCCGCTCGGCGGCACGGCGCAGATCGGTTTCCTCCGCCAAGGAAGGGAGCTTGCTGTCCAGATCAGCCTGCAGACCGCCCCCGAGTTGCCGCGCGAAGAGATCGAAATCCGCTCGCGCTCGCCGTTTCTTGGCGCCACGGTCGCCAATCTTTCTCCGGCGCTGGCCGACGAGCTGCGGCTCGATCTGCAAAGCCGCGGCGTCGTGATCCTTGGCGTATCTGAAGGTTCAACGGCGCAATCGATCGGCCTGCAGCGCGGCGACATTGTGCTTTCGGTCAACAATCAAAAGATTGAGAAAACTGCCGATCTTGATCGTGCCGTGCGCGCCGGCGGCCGGCTGTGGCGCGTGATCATCGATCGGGGCGGTCAGCAGATATCGGCCACGTTCAGTGGATGAATGAGCTCGCGCCCAAAGAAAAGCACGCCAAGTTTGTTCGCCGCCGCCGGCCTCGAACGCGATGCCCCGCGGCCGCTTGCCGATAAGCTTCGCCCGAATCAGCTTGCCGAGGTGGTCGGCCAGGATCATCTCCTCGGTCCCGATGGCGCGCTCACGCGCATGCTGGAGACGCGCTCGCTCGGCTCGCTGATTTTTTGGGGTCCGCCGGGCACCGGGAAGACCACCGTAGCGCGGCTGCTCGCGCGCGCGACCGATCTTCACTTCGAGCAGATCTCGGCGATATTTTCCGGCGTTGCCGATCTTAAAGATGTGTTCGAAGCCGCGCGGGCGCGCCGCGAGACCGGGCAGGGGACTCTCCTCTTCGTCGACGAAATTCACCGCTTTAACCGGGCGCAGCAGGATTCCTTTCTGCCGGTGGTCGAAGACGGCACCGTTGTGCTGGTTGGTGCGACCACGGAAAATCCGTCGTTCGAATTGATCGCGCCGCTATTGTCGCGGGCGCGCGTCTTGGTGTTCAAGCCGCTCGATGCCGTGGCGCTGGAAAAGCTCCTGGAGCGCGCCGAGGCGATCGAAGGCAAGAAGCTGCCGCTCGACGAGGAAGCACGCGCTTCGTTGCTTCGCATGGCCGACGGCGACGGCCGCGCCGCGCTGACGCTGACCGAGGAAATATGGCGCGCGGCGCGGGACGGCGAGATCTTCGACGCCACCGCCTTGCAGAACGTGGTGCAGCGGCGGGCGCCGATCTACGACAAGAAGCAGGATGGCCACTACAATCTCATCAGCGCGCTGCATAAGTCGGTGCGCGGCTCCGATGCCGACGCCGCGCTCTACTATCTCTGTCGCATGCTCGATGCCGGCGAAGACCCGCTTTATTTGGCGCGGCGGATCGTGCGCATGGCGGTCGAGGACATCGGGCTCGCCGATCCGCAAGCCCTTGTTGTCGCCAACGCCGCCAAGGAGGCTTACGATTTTCTCGGCTCGCCGGAGGGCGAACTCGCCATCGCCGAGGCGGTGCTTTACGTCGCCACCGCGCCGAAATCGAACGCGACTTACCTCGCCTTCGGCGCAGCCAAGCGCGTGGCAAAAGAAGCCGGCTCGCTGCTGCCGCCCAAGCACATCCTCAACGCGCCGACCAAGCTGATGAAAACCGAGGGCTACGGCTCTGGCTACGAGTACGACCACGACGCGCCCGAGGCGTTTTCCGGCCAGGATTATTTCCCCGAACAACTCGGCCGGCAGAAATTCTACGATCCGCCGGAGCGCGGCTTTGAGCGCGAGATCAAAAAGCGGCTCGACTATTGGGAAAAGCTTCGCCAAGAGCGGAGCGACAAGTGAGAGGCTCTCGCGGACCGCGACAGCCGGGCGGCGGCAAGCAGATCGCCGGGCCGCGGCATAAACATCGCTCCGTTCACCGTCACCCTGAGGTGCGAGCGCAGCGAGCCTCGAAGGGCGGCGGCCCGGGCGCTCGGGCCGTATCCTTCGAGGCGCGCCGGGAGCGCGCACCTCAGGATGACGGGGAACGGAAGGCCATGCAGCCTCCGCCTCCGGCACTATTGCCGACTGGCGTGCAGAACGTCGCAGTGACCGCGGACGAATCCGGCATGCGGGTCGATCGCTTCTTCGAGGCGCGATTTCCGGGGCTCAGCTTTTCCCATATTCAACGCGTGATCCGCAAGGGCGAGGTGCGCGTCAACGGCAAGCGCACCCAGCCGAAGAACCGGCTGGAGGCCGGGCAGACGGTGCGGATTCCACCGTTGCGCCTCGATGCGCCGAAGCCGCGCGTTGCCGGCAGCGAAGCCGATGAAAGCACCCGCGCGTTTCTTAAATCGATCACGCTCTACGAAGACGCCGACGTGCTTGTGCTCAACAAGCCGATGGGGCTTGCGGTGCAGGGCGGCTCCGGCACGACCCGGCACCTCGACGGCATGCTGGACGTGCTACGCGATGCCCACGGCCAGCGGCCGCGCCTGGTGCATCGGCTCGACAAGGATACCGCCGGGTGTCTTCTGGTCGCCAAGACGCGGTTCGCGGCCTCGGCGTTGGCGAAAACCTTCCGTTCGCGCTCGGCCCGCAAGGTATATTGGGCTCTGGTTGCGGGCGTGCCCAAGGTGCAACAGGGCCGCATCTCGACTTTCCTCGCCAAGGAGGAGCGCGAGGACGAATCGCTGATGCGCATTGCGCGCCACGGCGACAAAGGTGCGAGCCACGCGGTGACCTATTACGCGGTGGTGGAAACGGCCGGCCCGCTGCTCGCCTGGCTGTCGCTCAAACCAGTCACCGGCCGCACTCATCAATTGCGCGCGCACATGGCGCATATCGGGCATCCGATCGTCGGTGATCCAAAATATTTTTCGCTGGAGAACTGGGCGCTGCCGGGCGGCATGCAGAACAAGCTGCATCTGCTGGCGCGCCGCATCGCCGTGCCGCATCCGCGTGGCGGGGTGATCGATGTGACCGCACCACTGCCGCCGCACATGCAGCAATCGTGGAATCTGCTCGGGCTCGACGCTGCGCGCTACGACCCGATCGTCGAGGCGCCGGAGGAATGACCGGCACCTTTGCCGGCCGGCGCGGAACTCTCCCGGTCGTTTTCGATGATACTAAATAGAACAAAGCGTTTGAGCGACTCGATTGTCACCAAATAGTTTCGGTTCGAGCGGTCGCGATAGTGTACGCGGGTTTTTTGGCCTTCGACCGACAAGTTGATGCGAGTCCATCCGGCGATATTGCGCAGCCAGGGCGCGAGTTCGCGAATGTAGTTCACCCGGCTGCCCTTCTCATCGAATTTCAGAATTTTCTTGGCGAGCGCATTTATGAGAATGATCCGCCCGTCGTGGTGGTCGCCGTCATCGGTCCCTACCGGGACCGCGACGATCGTGCCGGTGGGCGCGCGATCGAGCACCATTTGCAACACATCGGTTTTCTTGTCGATCGGCATGGCGTAGCTGGCCAAGAACCGGGTGCGGCCGGCGTCCTCGCCCTGCAGCGGCACGAACAGCCCTTCCCAGTAGACGCTATCGGATGCAAGGTCGCTCGCGAAACGAGCATAAATCGTCGTCTGCTGCGCAACGCAAGTGTCATACAGCTCCTTGAGCACCACGCCCGTCGATTGAGTGAATCCCGACATCGCGCGACCGCGCAGGTCGCGGCCGACATGATGCCTGCGGTCAGGGCCCTGGGCGACGACGAGGTAATCATCGTCGAGCTTGAGATAGAGCAGCAGGTCTGCATCGGCCTCGCGCGCCTCGGATTCGAGCAAATCGCATAAGCGTGGCAGGCCTTCTTTGGCGAGCGTGCGCCAGGACGAATGAACCGCGAGCAGGCGCTCGGCGTCTATTTCCACGGCAATGTCGTCGCCCGTCCAATACTGCACGTGCGCATGGGCGCTGCGGTAAGTAACGCCGCTCTCTCCGCCGCGGGCGGTGATGACCGGTACCCGAAAACCAGGAGAACGAGCGACAGGTTGCGGGCTGGGCATGCTCATCAGCTCCTTTCTGCCGAACCGGGCGTTGTCCGTGCGGGATTGTCTTTAGCGCACGCGCCGAGCGTAACGACAGAAACGTAAATCAACGATGCTGAACAAGTTCAAATGATATGATATCTTCAAACCACATATTGTCAGGCAGCTGCGCCGGTAGCCGCGCCATTGCGACCTTGAGCCGACAATCCCTCTGAAGAAAGACCTGCCCGCACGGGCGCGCGCCGGCAATGCCAATCGCCGGCGGCCGCTCGGATGCGCGGGTCAACCCCGCGCGTGCCGATGACAAAGAAAGTGCCCGCGTTACCGCAGGCTAGCGTTGAATTTGTCGAGCACCGCCGAGCCGGGACACAGCTCCTTCTCGCCGAGCGCGTTGAGCGGCGTCTCGACGGTATTGAGGTGACCGTGCAAATCGGCGGTCTCTGGCGCGACATAGAGGAGTCCCGTCACCACTTGGCCGTTGGCGGCGTGATGCTGCAGGAAACTCATCGCCGCGAGCCGGTCGTGCACGTCGTACTCGGCGTCGAGCTTGCGCAGCGCGATGGTCGAGCCGTCATGCTGTTGGACCAGTTCGACCGTGCCGGGCGCGTAATCGACCTTGATCGCGGCGCGGCCGGTGATGAAGTCGAGTTTGTTGACGGCTTCATTGTGTTCGCGAACATAGTCGAAACTCTTGGTCGAGCCGGCGTGATTGTTGAACGCGACACACGGCGAGATCACGTCGATGAAGGCCGCACCGCGGTGCTCGATCGCGGCTTTGATCAGGGGCGTCAATTGCGTTTTGTCTCCGGAGAACGAGCGGGCGACAAAAGTAGCGCCAACCTGCAGCGCGATGCCGACGAGGTCGATGGCGTTATCGGTATTGACGACGCCGCGCTTCGATTTCGAGCCAGGGTCGGCAGTGGCGGAGAACTGGCCCTTGGTGAGGCCGTAAACGCCGTTATTTTCGACGATATAGACCATGTCGACGCCGCGCCGGAGCGCGTGCGCGAACTGTCCGAAGCCGATCGAAGCGGAGTCGCCGTCGCCCGACACGCCGAGATAGATCAGATCACGATTGGCGAGATTGGCGCCGGTCAACACTGACGGCATGCGGCCGTGCACGGAATTAAAGCCGTGCGAATTGCCGAGGAAATAAGTCGGCGTCTTCGACGAGCAGCCGATGCCGGAAAGCTTGGCTACGCGGTGCGGCGCAATCGACAGTTCGAAGCAGGCCTCGATGATCGAACTTGAAATCGAATCATGGCCGCAACCGGCGCACAGCGTCGACACCGCGCCTTCGTAATCGCGGTGGGTGTAGCCGAGTTCGTTCTTCGGCAAATCGGGGTGATGAAATTTCGGCTTGACGACGTAAGTCATGAAGGCACCTGAGTCATGACACGACTTTCCGCAGCGGCGTGACTTTGAGCGCATCGAGGCGGTCGGCGACGGCGCTGGCGATGAAGCGGGCGGTTATCGGGGTGCCGTCGTAATGCAGAATCGGCACCAGCCGCACCGGATCGACGTTGCATTCGTTGACGATCAACGAGCGCAGCTGGGCGTCGCGGTTTTGCTCGACCACAAACACGAAATCATGCTCGGCGAGGAAACTCGTCACGCTGGAATGGAACGGGAAGGCGCGCACGCGCAGCCGGTCAAGGGCGTGGCCGCTTGATTCGAGCAGCTCGATTGCCTCATCCATCGGCGGCGAGGTCGAGCCGAAATAGATGACGCCGTATTTAGTCGGCTTTTCGGCATTCGCCTGCAGCGGCCGCGGCACCAAGTCCTTCGCGGTCTCGAACTTGCGCAACAGCCGCTGCATGTTGTCGGCGTAGGCCGGCCCTTCCTCGGTGTAGCGCGCATAGCGATCGCGTGACGTGCCGCGGGTGAAGAACGAACCCTTGGTCGGATGCGTGCCCGGAAGCGTGCGATAGGGAACGCCGTCGCCGTCAACATCGAGATAGCGACCGAAATCGGCACCGGCTTCGAGCGCCGTCTCGGTCATGATCTTGCCGCGGTCGAACTTGCGGGTATCGTCCCAAACGAGCGGGCGTGCGAGCCGGTGGTTCATGCCGATGTCGAGATCGAGCATTACGAAAATAGGCGTCTGCAGCCGGTCGGCGAGGTCGAAGGCCGCAGCGCCGAATTCGAACGCTTCCGCCGGGTCTTCGGGGAACAGCAGCACGTGCTTAGTGTCGCCGTGCGAGGCGTAGGCGCAGGAGATGATGTCGGTCTGCTGCGTGCGCGTCGGCATGCCGGTCGAGGGTCCGGCCCGCTGCACGTTGAAGATTACCGCCGGGATTTCGGCAAAATAGGCGAGGCCGAGAAACTCCTGCATGAGTGAAATTCCCGGGCCGGAGGTCGTGGTAAACGCGCGGGCGCCGTTCCAGCCGGCGCCGATCACGACGCCGATTGACGCAAGCTCGTCTTCCGCCTGGACGACGGCGAATTTGTTCTTTTTCGTCGCCGGATCGACCCGCATACGTTGGCAATGCCGCGTGAATGCTTCGGCGAGCGACGAGGAGGGCGTGATCGGATACCAGGCGCAGACCGTGGCGCCGCCGTAGACGGCGCCGAGGGCGGCCGCCGAATTGCCTTCGATGAAGATGCGGTCGCCGACTGCGTCGGCACGCTTTAGCCGCATGCCGAGCGGATATTCCAGATTCATCATCACCCAGTCGCGGCCGAGATGCAGCGCGTGCTTGTTGGCGTCGAACAGCTTCTCCTTGCCTTTGTACTGTTCGCCGATCAGTTTTTCCATTTCGGCGACATCCATGTCGAGCAGCGCCGACAGCGCGCCAATATAGATGATGTTCTTGAACAGCTGGCGTTGGCGCGGATCGGTATATTCGCGATTGCAGATGGCGGTGAGTGGGACGCCGATGACGGTGATGTCGTCGCGGAATTTCGACTTCGGCATCGGCTTGGTGGAATCGTAGAGGAGATATCCTCCGGGCTCGATGCCGGCGACGTCCTTATCCCAAGTCTGCGGGTTCATCGCGACCATGAGGTCGGTGCCCCCGCGGGCGCCGAGATGGCCGCTCTCGGAAATGCGCACCTCGTACCAGGTCGGCAAGCCCTGGATGTTGGACGGGAAAATGTTGCGCGGCGCGCACGGAATGCCCATGCGCAGCACCGAGCGGGCGAACAGTTCGTTGGCGCTGGCGGAACCGGAGCCGTTGACGTTGGCAAATCGGACGACGAAGTCGTTTACGCTCTGGATTGGCATGCTTGTTCTGCGTGAGTCATATCGATGAGGTATTTCTGCATGTCCCAGGCGCCGGTGGGACATCGTTCGGCGCACAGCCCGCAGTGCAGGCACACGTCTTCGTCCTTGACCATGACGCGCCCGGTCTTGAGGCTGTTGCCGATGTAGAGGTCTTGCGTGAGGTTCTTGGCCGGCGCTTCCAGGCGGGAGCGCAAGTCGGCCTCTTCGCCGTTGGCGGTGAAGGTGATGCAGTCCATCGGGCAGATATCGACGCAGGCGTCGCACTCAATGCAAAGCTGCCCGGTGAAGACGGTCTGCACGTCGCAATTCAGGCAGCGTTCGGCTTCCTTGAGCGCCAGTTCTACGTCGTAACCGAGTTCGACCTCGGCCTTGATATCGCGCAACGCCACGACCTTGTCGCGATGCGGCACCCGATACCGCTTATCGAGCGTGATTTCGTTGTCGTAGCTCCACTCGTGAATGCCCATCTTCTGGCTGGAGATCGCGATCTGCGGCGCCGGGCGGACGTTGACGTCGTCGCCGCGGCAGAATTTATCGATCGAGATCGCCGCGTCGTGGCCATGCGCCACCGCCCAGATGATGTTCTTCGGGCCGAACGCGGCGTCGCCGCCGAAGAATACTTTGGGATTGGTGGAGGCCATGGTCGCGGT
Source organism: uncultured Alphaproteobacteria bacterium (assembly GCA_963844545.1). Lineage (GTDB taxonomy): Bacteria > Pseudomonadota > Alphaproteobacteria > Rhizobiales > Xanthobacteraceae > BOG-931. The sequence continues at coordinate 532,114 of CAWJOX010000015.1, forward strand.
ATCGACCTTGGGCATGTTCCACTTGTCGAATTCGATGCCGCAGTCGCGCTCAATCCAGGGAAACGCATTCTCCTGGCCGACGGCGACCAGCACGTCGTCGCACGGAAAGTGTTGATCGGGCTCGCCGGTCGGCACGAGATCGCGGCGGCCTTTGGCGTCGCGAACGGCCTTGACCTTCTCAAAGATCACGCCGGTGAGCTTGCCGTTATCGTGGGTGAATTCCTTCGGCACCATGTAATTGAAGATCGGAATGTCCTCGTGGATGGCGTCCTCTTTTTCCCACGGCGACGCCTTCATCTCCTCGAAGCCGGAGCGGACGACGACTTTGACATCCTCACCGCCGAGCCGGCGCGAGGAGCGGCAGCAATCCATGGCGGTATTGCCGCCGCCGAGCACGATGACGCGCTTGCCGATCTTGTCGATGTGACCGAACGAGACGCTGGACAGCCAGTCGATGCCGATGTGGATGTTCTTGGCCGCTTCATTGCGGCCGGGAATATCGAGGTCGCGGCCGCGCGGCGCGCCGCAGCCGACGAAGACGGCAGCGAAATCTTCGGCGAGCAGCGCCTTCATGCTGTCGATGCGCTTGCCGCCGACAAAGGTCACGCCGAGATCAAGGATGTAACGGCATTCCTCGTCGAGCACTTTTTCCGGCAGACGGAATTTCGGGATCTGCGTGCGCATCATGCCGCCGGAGAGCGGGTCCTGATCGAACACCACGCATTCGTAGCCGATCGGCATGAGGTCGCGCGCGACCGTCAGCGAAGCGGGGCCACCGCCCACAAGCGCAATGCGCTTGCCGTTCTTCTTCTCGGCCGGCTTCGGCAGCCGCGCGCTGATGTCGTCCTTGAAGTCGGCGGCGACGCGCTTTAGCCGGCAGATCGCCACCGGTTCTTTCTCGACACGGCCGCGGCGACAGGCAGGCTCGCAGGGCCGGTCGCAGGTGCGTCCGAGCACGCCCGGAAACACGTTCGATTCCCAATTGATCATGTAGGCGTCGCTATATCGGCCCGCCGCGATCAGACGGATGTATTCCGGAACCGGCGTATGTGCCGGACAGGCCCACTGGCAATCGACGACCTTATGGAAGTAATCCGGGGGCGAAATGTCGGTAGGTTTCATTCCATTACCTCTTACGCGCAGCACTCCGCCGAATGCTCCGGCGGTCGTTGACGCTGCTGCGCGGACCGGCGCTCCCCCGCGGTCAGCCACCGTCGCCGAATCCGGGCGCGGATAGTAGTCGAGCGAAGTGCGGATTTCTACCGCTTCTGCCTGCTATAACAAGGTTTTGTCGCTCGTGGTCCTTAACAAAAGCGCGATCGCAGTGCGAAAGCCGCAGTGCAACCCTGCGGTTTCCGATGGGCACGTCCAGAATAATTCAAGCCGTTGAATATGTTAATGAATTTTTATCTGAACAGAAACCATTGAGGTCCGGCAGTCGCGGTTATGCTGCTGCGCATCACCTTGCGGGTATGGTCTAAGGTCTAAGCTGTCATGCGCGACGTGTTTGAGAACGGATCGCCCGAGGACCCGCGTGAAGCGGTGCGCCGGAGCGCACGGCCGGGGCAGCGGCGGCGCTTCTACGAGAGGGCCCAGACCGTAGCCGGCCCAGAGGGCTACGCGGTGCAGCTCGACGACAAACCGGTGCGCACGCCGGCAGGCCGCATCCTTGCTGCGCCGAGCCAAGAACTGGCGCGCGCGATCGCTGCCGAATGGGAGGCGCAGTCCGCCGTGATCGATCCGAGCAAAATGCCGCTGACGCGGCTGGCCAACGTCATCATCGACGGCGTGTGCGATCAGCGCGGCCCGGTCGCCGCAGAGGTTGAGAAATATCTCGCCTCCGATCTTGTCTGTTACCGCGCCAACGCTCCGACGGGTCTGGCCGACCGGCAGGCGCGCGCGTGGGACCCGATCCTCCATTGGGCGAATAACGCGATCGGAGCGCACTTTGCCGTAGGCGAAGGCGTCATTCACGTTCCGCAATCGGAAGCCGCGCTGGCGGCCGCGCGAGCCGAGATCCCCGACGATCCGTGGCGGCTTGGCGGCATCCATGCCGCGACGACGCTCACCGGTTCGGCGCTCATCGCCCTCGCACTGGCACGCGGGCGGCTGACGGCTGAGGAAGCATGGCAGGCGGCGCACGTCGACGAGGATTGGAATATCGAGCAATGGGGCGCTGACGATGCGGCACTTGAACGCCGTGCGCTTCGCTTCGCCGAATTCAAAGCCGCCGCGACGGTGCTCGGCTTGTCGTAGCCTGGTACGCGAAGCGACAGTTCACCGCGCGGTCTGCCGCCGCGCTAGCCGCCCGTGACGCTCATGTGGCGCGCGAGCGCGGGGCGCTGGTGCCGGCGATCGATGATGAAATCGTGGCCTTTGGGCTTGCGGGAAATCGCCTCGTCGATGGCGGCGTGGAGGAGATCGTTGCCTTCGGAGGAGCGCAGCGGCTTGCGCAGATCGGCGGCATCCGCCTGGCCGAGGCACATGTACAGCGTGCCGGTGCAGGTGACGCGCACGCGATTGCAGGACTCGCAGAAATTATGGGTCAGCGGCGTGATGAAGCCGAGCCGGCCGCCGGTCTCGGCCACCCGCACATAGCGAGCCGGTCCGCCGGTGCGATAATCGAGGTCCTCGAGCGAGAAGCGTTCGCCGAGACGCGCGCGCACCATCGACAGCGGCAGATACTGGTCAAGCCGGCCGATCTCGCCGAGCGGCATCACTTCGATCAGCGTCAGATCCATGCCGCGGCCGTGCGCCCATTCGACCAGGCGCGGGAATTCGTCCTCGTTCACGCCCTTGAGCGCGACCGTATTGATCTTGATCTTGAGGCCCGCCGATTGCGCGGCATCGATGCCGGCGAGCACGTCGTGCAAAGCGCCCCAGCGGGTGATGGCGCGGAATTTATCCGGGTCGAGCGTATCGAGCGAAACGTTGATGCGTTGCACACCATGCGCCTTCAGGTCGGCGGCGAATTTGGCGAGCTGGGATCCGTTGGTCGTGAGCGTCAACTCATCGAGGCGGCCGGTTTCAAGATGGCGCGACAGCGACGAGAACAGCGTCATGATCCCGCGCCGCACCAGCGGTTCGCCGCCGGTGAGACGAAGCTTGCGCACGCCGCGCGCGACGAAAGCCGAGCAGAGCCGGTCGAGTTCTTCAAGCGTCAGCAGTTCGGCCTTCGGCAGGAAGGCCATGTGCTCGCTCATGCAATAGACGCAGCGGAAATCGCAGCGGTCGGTCACGGAGACGCGCAAATAGGTAATTTCCCGGCCGAACGGGTCCACCAGCAGCGGCCGCTGCGCAGCGCCATTAAGCGCGCTATCAAAATCCAAAGGTTTCACGGGCTCCACCTCTACGCTGTCCGTCGGCAGGCGTTTCAGTGCCCAAAGCTCCATATGAGCTACACAGGCATAGCAAAATCACAACAGATATAGTCAGGATTTGTGCCCGATAAAGCCCTGACCGTCCATTGTATTTTTGACAAGGGCGAGACCGTCAATAACGGCCGGCAGGTCGGCGAAGGAACTGATGACGCGGTCCGGCCGCAACGATGCGACCGGAACATCGCTGTAGCCGAAATCGACGGCGACAATTGGGACGTTGGCGGCGCGGGCGGTACGGATGTCGGTAATGGAATCGCCTACCATGATGGCGCGTTCGGGATTGCCGCCCGCGCATCTTACTGTCGCTCGGAAGACCTCCGGATCAGGCTTTTGAACCCCGAACGTATCCTGGCCGCAGATCGTCGCGAAGCGCTCGGCAAGGTGCAGCGTCCGCAACAGCTTTTTCGACAGCCATTCGAGTTTGTTGGTGCACACGGCTAGCCGATGGCCCGCTTCACCCAGGCGATCCAGCGCAGCTTCCACATGAGGGAACATACGCGAGCTGTCGGCTATGTGTTCCGCGTAATGCGCGACGAAGGAGGTGTAGAGTCGGTCCACGGCGGCGGGCGTACAATCGCGTGCCTCCGCAGCCAGCGCCCGTTCAATCATGCCCCTCGCGCCGCCGCCGATCATCGGACGAGCCTCGTCGTAGGGCACCGGCGGCAGTTCGTGCTCGGTCAGGGTGAAGTTGAGCGTATCGATCAGGTCTGGCGCGGTATCGACCAGCGTGCCGTCGAGATCGAAGACGATAGTCAGCATGATTTGGCCTAGCGGGCGATTTGCGGCCGCGCAAGCACTCTTGGCGCGGAGGCTTTATTCGCTTTCCAGCGGATTTTGCCCTAAACACCGGCTTGTGGACGCCGAGGCACAAAAACGCGCCGCCGCCGCCCGAGCGCTGGACATGGTGCAGGGCGGTATGCGGCTTGGGCTCGGCACCGGCTCGACTGCGAGGTATTTTGTGGAATTGCTCGGTGAGCGCGTGCGCGCGGGCCTCGATCTCGTCGCGGTGCCGACTTCAGAAGCCACCCGCGCGCAGGCAGCCGCGGCCGGCATATCGCTTACCACTCTCGACGAGACGCCCGAACTCGATCTGACCGTGGATGGCGCGGATGAAATTGCGCCTGATCTGACGCTCATCAAGGGCGGCGGCGGCGCTTTATTGCGGGAGAAGATCGTTGCGTCGGCGTCGGCCCAGATGGTCGTCATCGCCGACGAATCCAAATGGGTGTCGATGCTCGGCCGTTTCCCGCTACCGATCGAAATCGCGCCCTTCGGCGCTGCCGCGACGCGCCGCGCGGTCGAAGCTGCAAATGCGGAAGTCGGCTGTCCGGGACCCGTGGGGCTGCGGAAGGCAAAGAACGGTCAGATTTTCGTGACCGATGGCGGGCATTGGATTTTGGATGCCCAGTTGCAGCGGATTCCCGATCCACGAGCGCTTGCGGCTCGGCTCTGCAAGGTCCCCGGCGTGATGGAGCACGGTCTGTTCATCGGTCTTGCGCAGGCTGCTATTGTCGCCGGGCCTGACGGGGTGCGCGTGATCGAGCGCCCCTAATCTTGACGGAGCACCGTCTCAGCATGTCCGACTACGACGTCGATCTTTTTGTCATCGGGGGCGGCTCGGGTGGCGTGCGCGCCGCGCGCATTGCCGCTCAGCATGGTGCGCGGGTGATGCTGGCGGAGGAGTATCGCGTCGGCGGCACCTGCGTCATTCGCGGCTGCGTGCCGAAAAAGCTTCTGGTGTACGCGTCGCGTTTTCGCGCCGAATTCGAGGATGCCGAAGGTTACGGCTGGACGCTGCCGCAAGCGACCTTCAACTGGTCGACCCTCATTGCCAACAAAGACAAAGAAATTGCCCGGCTCGAAGGCGCCTACACTGCAACGCTGGAAAGGACGCGCGTGACGATCGTCAAGACCCGCGCCGTCATTGCGGACGCTCATACCGTTCAGTTAGCGAACGGCGAGCGGGTACGGGCTGCCTATATTTTGATCGCCACCGGCGGCGCGCCGAGCTATGGCGATCCGATTCCCGGCATCGAGCACGCCATCTCTTCGAACGAGGCGTTCTATTTGCCCAAGTTGCCGCCGCATGTGGTGATCCAGGGCGGCGGCTATATCGCGCTCGAATTCGCCGGGATTTTCGCCGGTCTCGGATCGCACGTGACGGTCATCTACCGCGGCGAGAACATTCTGCGCGGCTTCGACGATGAGGTCCGCCAGCACGTGCGCACCGACATGGAGAAGCGCGGCATTCGCGTTTTCACCGGATGCAAAGTCGCGGCGATCGAGCGGACCGGCGCTCGCTTGCATGCCCGTCTTTCAAGCGGCACTCAGCTTCCCGCCGATTGCGTGATGTTCGCTACCGGGCGAACCCCTCACGTCGCCAAACTGGGATTGAGCGAAGTCGGCGTTGCGCTTGCCAAAAATAGCGGCATCGCCGTCGACGAATATTCGCGCACCAGCGTCGCCAACATCTACGCCATCGGCGACGTGACCAATCGCATTAATCTCACACCGGTCGCCATTCGCGAGGGCCACGCGTTTGCCGACACGGTGTTCGGTGGCAAGCCGACGCCGGTCGACCACACCAACGTGCCGACCGCGGTCTTCTCCGAGCCGGAGGTCGGAGCGGTCGGCCTGACCGAAGCGGAGGCGCGGGCACGGCTGCAGCGAACCGATATCTACCGCGCCATGTTCAAGCCGCTGAAGGCGACCTTATCAGGCCGCGACACGACGGTTCTGCTCAAGCTCGTTGTCGACGGCATCACCGATCGCGTGGTTGGCTGTCATATTGTCGGTGAAGGGGCCGCCGAAATGGTCCAGGTCGCCGCCATCGCGGTGAAAATGCGGGCCACCAAGGCCGATTTCGACGCCACGATGGCGCTGCACCCGACCACCGCCGAAGAGCTGGTCACGATGCGGCAGAAAACCGCCAGCTACGCCCGCGAAGCTGCGGAATAGGCTGAAGTTTTTCGCACTGTCGCGGTGAATAACCTCCGTGTATAAGACACGCGCGAGTGCCTGAGCCGTCATCCTGAGGTGGCCGCAGAGTGGCCCTCGAAGGATGCGGCCGAGGCGCCGGGGCCGTCGCCGCTCGAGGCTCGCCATAGCGCGTCCAGGACGCGCGTGACCGCGCGTATGGCTCGTACCTCAGGGCGACGGAAATGGAGTTAACGGTTATGTCCAGTCGGACAAACTCGGCGAAATGGAGCCCGGATACCTGGCGCTCAAAACCGATCGTGCAAGTGCCAGACTATCCCGACGCCAGCGCGCTCACCGACGTCGAGTCGCAACTCGCAAGCTTTCCACCACTCGTTTTTGCAGGCGAGGCACGCAACCTCAAACGCGCTTTGGCGCAGGTTGCAGCCGGCCAGGCCTTTCTCCTTCAGGGCGGCGACTGCGCTGAAAGTTTCGCCGAGCACGGCGCCAACAACATCCGCGATTTCTTCCGGCTGTTTCTGCAAATGGCGGTGGTGCTGACTTACGCCGCGGCTTCGCCGGTCGTGAAAGTCGGCCGCGTTGCCGGCCAATTCGCCAAGCCGCGCTCGTCGCCGACCGAAAAGCGCGACGGCGTCGAATTGCCGGCGTATCGCGGCGATATCATCAATGCGACCGAGTTTACGCGCGAGGCGCGAACACCGGATCCGCGCCGGCAACTCGAAGCGTACCGGCAGTCGGCGGCGACGCTCAACCTTCTCCGCGCGTTTGCCACCGGCGGCTACGCTAACCTTTCGAACGCGCATCAGTGGATGCTGTCGTTCGTCAAGGATAGCCCGCAATCAAAACGCTACCAGGAACTCGCCGGTCATCTTACCGAGGCGCTCAACTTCATGCGCGCCTGCGGCATCGATCCGGAAGTGCATCCGGAAATGCGCACAACCGATTTTTTCACCAGCCACGAGGCATTGCTGCTGGGCTACGAGCAGGCCTTCACGCGTGTCGATTCGACGACCGGCGACTGGTACTGCACCAGTGGCCACATGTTGTGGATCGGCGACCGCACCCGGCAGTCAGATCACGCCCACGTCGAGTTCTGCCGCGGCGCCAAGAATCCGCTTGGATTGAAGACCGGGCCCACGCAGAAGCCCGATGAGCTTCTAAAACTCATCGACATTCTTGATCCTGACAACGAGCCAGGCCGCCTCACTCTGATCTGCCGCATGGGCGCGGACAAAGCCGCCGAGCATTTGCCGCGGCTACTTCGCGCCGTGAAGCGTGAGGGCCGGCACGTCGTGTGGTCCTGCGATCCGATGCATGGCAACACCGTCACATCGGTGACCGGCTACAAGACCCGGCCGTTCGATCAAATCCTCAAGGAAGTGCGGACGTTTTTTCAGGTCCATGCGGCCGAAGGCACCTACGCCGGCGGCGTGCATCTGGAAATGACCGGCCAGAATGTCACCGAGTGTACCGGTGGCGCACGCGCGATCAGCGAGGAAGATCTCAACGATCGCTACCACACCGTCTGCGATCCACGGCTCAACGCCGAGCAGTCCCTCGATCTGGCGTTTCTTGTGGCAGATCTCCTCAAAGCGGAGCGCCAGGGCAAGACCAAACCGGCGCCGGCGGTGGCGGCCTTGTAACGGCCGCCGTCCGTTTTTGCATCTCGTACACCATTTCGTTTTACCGACCGCTCAGGCTGATCCGCCATCGCCCGCGGCAATAAAGAAACGCGCAAACAATTTGATTCAAATCTTCCGCGTCAGAAAAAGACTTCAACAGGCGCGGGGCGTGCAGTGCCGGTACGGTTTCATTTACCGAATTGGGTGGCGTTTGCGTGCTTGCTCGCGACGCCGGCTTACGCGGCCGAGTGGCCGGCGCTGCCGCCGCTATGGCCATCATCGTCGCCGGCACCGCTGGTAACCAAAGCGGCGCCGATACCGGACGTCGACTATTTCGCGCCGCGCCCGGCGCCGGCCTGGCAGATCGAATTCGCGGCGCGTTATTGGTTCGGCAACGCCAACACCAGTAAGAGTTTGTACAACATACCAAGCCTGTCGAACGCGATGGTTTCCCGGCTCACCTACAGCGACATGATGACGAATGCCGGTGAACTTTACAGCCGTGTAGCGTTTACCAACGGTTTCTTCGTCAAGGGCTACATCGGCACCGGAGCGATGTCGTTTGGGAACCTCAAGGACGAAGATTTCCCGCCCGCCATCACGCCGTATTCAAGCACAACGAGCGATCAGAAGAACGGCTACCTCAGCTACGCCAGCGGCGATTTCGGCTACGACGTTGTTCGCGGCGGTGATTTCCGCGTCGGCGCGCTCGCCGGCTATCACTACTTCAATCAAGAGATGAACGCTTATGGCTGCACGCAAACCGCCACCAATCCTTTTGTTTGTCAGCCGTCAATACCGACGTCCATCGAGGCGATCTCGCAGAACAACCATTGGCAATCGGTGCGCGTTGGACTGGATGGTTCGCTGGTCTTTGCCGAGCGTTTTAAGCTCAACGCCGAGGCCGCGTATCTTCCGTTCGTATTTCTCAACGGCACCGATACCCACTGGCTGCGCATCGGCACGGCGGTCGGCGACTTCACCGGGCCAATACCGGAGAACGGCAGGGGCCAAGGCTATCAGTTCGAAGTGTCGCTGTCGTACCAGGTGACGGACTACGCCAGCGTCGGCATCGGTGGCCGTTATTGGCACATGCAGGCGAACGGCAATTCAAACTTCCAGGGCAACGTCGTCGGCGAAACGGCATTCCCTCAGCCGGTCGATTGGAAGACCGACATTTTTGGGGTGTTCGTTCAGGCCGGCCTCAAGTTCGGCCCTTATCCGTTCGGCTCGTTCAACTGACGACCGGCCTTGTGAGTTCGGTCGGCGCCGAAGCAGACCAAAGCCAGCGCGACAGCCCGACCGCTGCCAGCATCCCGGCCAGTTGGGCCACGATGAAAGCCGGTGTGCCGGTGGGTTCGATGCCGGCAAACGTATCGGAAATCGATCGCGCAATCGTCACGGCGGGATTGGCGAAGGAGGTCGAGGCGGTGAACCAATAGGCCGATGTGATGTAAAGGCCGACGGCGTAGGGAACTGCCGTCGGCGCTCGCGTCACACATCCGAGGATCGTCAGCAACAATCCAAAGGTCGCGATAAATTCAGCGAGCCATTGGCCTGCGCCCGTTCGCACGTGCTGTGACATTTGCCAAACCGGCAGTTCAAACATCAGGTGCGCCGTCCACACTCCGATCACGCCGCCGACGATTTGCGCCACGATGTACGCCGCCATTTCCTGTCGTGGCAGTTCACGGCGCAGCGCGAAAGCGATACTGACGGCCGGATTGAAATGTGCTCCCGAAAGCGGACCAAATATCAGGATCAGAACGGCGAGAATCGCTCCGGTCGGAAGCGTGTTGCACAGGAGGGCAAGCGCATCATTACCGCCCGCGAGCCTTTGCGCCATGATGCCCGAGCCGACCACGGCGGCGAGCAGAAACGCAGTTCCCAACCCTTCACTGACTAGCCGGCGCGAAAGGGTCACGTTGATTCGGCGGTTTCGGCCGCGTCCCGTATACGGCCGATCTCCCGCAAGCGCTTTTGCAGAGCAAGTTGGCTCAGGCTCTTGAATGGCAGCGAAACAAATATCCCGATGCGTTGATTGAGCATCCGGTAGGCGTCATTGAAGGCGTGGGCAATTTGCGCCGGATTGCCTTGGGCCTCGGCCGGATCAGGGACGCCCCAATGCGCGGTGATCGGTTGACCGGGCCAGACCGGACAGGTTTCGGCGGCGGCATTGTCGCAAACTGTGAAAACGAAATCGAACTGGGGCGCGCCGGTTTTAGTGAATTCGCTCCAGGATTTAGAGCGAAATTCCGAGGTGTTGTACCCCAACCGGCGTAACAGCTCGATCGTGCTGGGATGCACACGGCCCTTCGGCCGGCTGCCGGCACTGTAGGCGCGAAATCGCCCTTGTCCGACTTTGTTCAAGATGGCTTCGGCAAGGATGGAACGCGCTGAGTTTCCTGTGCACAGGAACAGCACGTTCAGCGGACGGTCGGCCATGACATCCTCACCGGCAACAGGCGGAAGTTGCTTCCGGAGTTGCTGTGCCTCTTGGCACGCAGCAGGGTTGAGCGCGCGCCACCCGCGCTTCTCGCTCGCCGCTGCCGTCGCCATAGTCGGTGCTTTCGCCGGTGGTGTGAAAAGTCTCCCAGGAAATGCCCGCCGGATCATCGATCCAGGATTTCTCCGACTTGGCGTAGCAACAGGTAGTTTCGCCTTGCTCTACAATCGTCCCGCCCGCGTTGCGCAACCGCGCATAAACTTCACGCAGTTCCGGTTTATTTTCGACCTGGATGCCGAGATGATCGAGTCCGGGTTGCCGGCCGCACATCGAAATTGCGAAATTGACCCGAGGGTCGTCGAGCATCCACTTGGCGTAGTCGGGTTTTACTACCGCAGGTTCCGCATTGAACAGCGCCGAGTAAAAGGCGATCGACGTCTGAAGGTTCTCGACGGCGACGTGCAGGTGCATGCGTTTCACGGCGGTACTCCCTGTTACACCGGGACTTTGGTGGTCTTCGCGCGCACTGGCTTGCAGACCGGAGCGGGCGCACATTGCTTGGGGGCTCCGCCACAGCAGTTTTCGGTTAGAAACGAGATCAAGCCGTTCATCGCCTCATAGCGTGCGGCATAGATCATCGAGCGGCCTTCGCGGCGCACGTTGACCAGACCCGCGCCGCGCAAACGGTCGAAATGGAAGGTGAGGGTGTTTGGCGCGAGCTTAAGCGCGCTGGCGATGCTGCCGGCAGGCAATCCTTCCGGTCCGGCTTGTACAAGCAGCCGATAGACGTCGAGGCGACTGTCCTGGGCGAGGGCGGCCAGAGCCGCAACGGCATCAGATGTTTCCATATTTCAACGAATATCGAAGCAACTCCGGTTCGTCAAGGCTTATTTCAAGGTCTATTGAAATATCGGCACCCGCTTCGCCGCGTGATCGGCGCTACATACCAGCAGGACATCACCAAGCCATTGCCGCCGTCAGCGGCTAGGTTACGATCGGATAACGCCGGATCGCGCAGTTTCGCCGCGTGACGGCCTCCTGCCTGCCGATTACGGAAGTCTTCCGGGAAGTGACGTTTGTTTTGTCTCGCACTTGCCCCAACGGAGAAATCTAAATGGTACAGCGCGTCGTCGACCTCAGCCTGCTGATCGAAGACAACATGCCGGCTCACAAACTTTTTCAGCGGCCGGTCATCACCACCCACCTCAGCCACGAGTCGTCGAAGGCGTTCAATCTCGGCGTGCCCGGCGATGCAATGACGTTCCAAACGAACTTCATCGCCACGCTCGACCACGTCGGTACCCACGTTGATGCGTTTCGCCACGTCAATCCCGACGGCAAATCGGTCGACGAGATGCCGCTCGATCTGTTCATGGGAAAGGCGGTTTGTCTCGATCTCCAGCACATCCCTGACCTCGGCGACATTACGCTTGCGCACATGGAGGAGGCCGAGAAAAAGGCTGGCGTCAAAGTTGACGGTCACATCGTGCTGCTATGCACCGGCTTTCATAAGCGCACCTATCCCGGGCTCGATTCGGTGTGGAAGAATCCGCAGCTCACCGTCGAAGCGACGCAGTGGATGTACGACCGCGGTTCGCGGATGCACGGCGTTGAGGGGCCGTCAACCGACCGGCCCAGCGACAATGTCTTTTCGCAGCACCGATTATGCCGCAAGCTCGGCATCAGTCATTGGGAATGGTTGGTGAACCTCGAGGAATTGCTGGGCAAGGGCGAATTTCAGTTCTTCGGTGCGCCGTTGAAGTTCAAGGGTGGGTCGGGCTCTCCGGTGCGCGCCTTCGCAATAGTCAACTCGTAAGGTAGGCGAGCCGCGCGTTTGGCGTCCCCGATGTCCGGCGACTTCGACTTGATGACTGCCAACGAGCTGCGGCGGCTCGTTGTCAGCAAGAAAGTCTCGCCGGTCGAACTCACCCAACGGGCGTTGGCGAAGGCAGATGCCACGCAGAGTACGCTGAACGCGTTCTTTGTGCTGCTGCCGAAGGAGGCGCTGGCCGCGGCCAAAGTTGCGGAAGAGGCCGTGATGCGCAACGAGCCGTTAGGCTTGCTGCATGGCCTGCCGTTCTCGGCAAAGGACCTGATGGCGGTTGCGAACGTTCGCTACGCGTCCGGCTCGCGCACCATGGCTGACAACATCGCCGCGGTCGATGCGCCTGCGGTCGAACGAGCCAAGGCGGCGGGCGCCATTCTGATCGGCAAGACCACGACCAGCGAGTTCGGCTGCAAGCCGGTCGGCGACAATCCGCTGACCGGCGTCACACGCCATCCGTGGAATTTCGCCAAGACGCCGGGCGGCTCCAGCGCAGGTGCCGCGGCGTCGGTTGCGGCCGGCATAACGCCGTTTGCACTCGGCACCGACGGCGGCGGCTCGGTGCGGATTCCGTGCTGCTTCACGGGACTCGCCGGCATCAAGGCGCATTTCGGCCGCGTGGCGGTGTGGCCGGCCTCAGCAACGCCGACGCTTGCCCATGTCGGTCCGATCGCGCGTAACATCGGCGATGCGGCGCTGCTGCTCACAGCGATCGGCGGCTATGATCCACGTGATCCGTTCAGCGTGTCGGCGGCAATGCCGGATTTGCTCGGCGGCGTCAGCGGCGCCGATATTAGAGATCTGCGCGTCGCCTACAGCCCCACGCTGGGTTACGCACGGCCCGACCCGGCGGTCGAAGCAGTCGTCGCACAGGCCGTTCGCGCGTTCGAAAATCTTGGCTGCAAGGTTGATCTGGTCGAGAAAGTCTTCGACAAGGATCCGGCCGATCTTTGGACCGCGGAATTTTACGCCGGCGTTGGCACGCGGTTACGTTCGTTCGTCGAGCAACAACGCGGTCTGCTCGATCCGGCGGTTGCCGAAGTGCTCGATGCGGCGCTCGCGCAGGACATGCGCTCCTATTATGAAAAAGTGTTCGAGCGATACGCGTTGCGCGACAAGGTTCGCAGGTTTTTTGAAACCTACGACCTGTTGTTGTCGCCGGTTCTGCCGGTCGTTTCGCTGGACGCGGGCAAAAACATTCCCGATCAGCTCCCGGACCGCAATCTGGTGTCGTGGGTGTTTTACACCTACCCGTTCAACCTGACCGGCCAGCCTGCCGCCACCGTCTGCGCCGGTATCGCGGCAGACGGCATGCCGGTCGGCCTGCAGATCGTGGGACGCGCGCTCGGCGAATACGACGTGGTTCGTGCCGCCGCCGCCTTCGAGCGGACCAAACCTGCCGGCTACAATGTGCGGCCGTTTGCGATCTAAGTCGTGGGCGGGACGGCGCCGGCGCGCTGGGTAATCAGCCGATAATGCTCAATCCGCCGATGCTCGGCGAAGTTGAACATCGCCTCCTTGTTGAACCGGCTGATGTCGAGGTTGCATTTCGCCGTGAACACCTCGTCGCCGTTGCCGGTTGCCATGGCAACGATCTCGCCGGACGGTGCAACAATGCAGCTGCCGGCGAGCAGTTCGCTGCCTTCTTCGTTGCCGGCTTTGGCGATGCCGACGACCCAAGTGCTGTTCTGGTAGGCGCCGGCCTGCATGCACAGATGATTGTGAAAATCCGACAGGTGGTCGTAGACCGGAACCCACGGTAGATGGGTCGGCGTGTTGTAGCCGAGCAGGATCAGCTCAACGCTTTGCATGCCCATGACCCGATAGGTCTCCGGCCAGCGCCGGTCGTTGCAGATGCACATGCCGACGTTGGCGTCGAACGCGCGCCATACCGGAAAACCCAGATCTCCCGGCTCAAAATATCGCTTTTCAAGATGTTGGAACGGATAGTGCGAACGGTTGTCGGCGTGGCCGGGCAGATGCACTTTTCGGTACTTGCCGACGATCTCGGCATTCTTGTCCACGAGGATCGCCGTGTTGTAGCGATGCGCCGTACCGTTACGCTGGGCGAGTTCGGCATAGCCGAGGTAGAAGCCGATCTCGAGCTTCTTTGCTGCTTCGAACAGCGGCACCGTGGCCGGACTCGGCATTTCCCGCTCGAAAAAGCTGTCGATCTCGGCATCGTCCTCCATCCACCAGCGCGGAAAGAAGGTCGTCAGGGCCAATTCCGGAAAGACCACGATATCGCTGCCGCGATCTTTCGCTTCGCGCATCAGTTCGAGCAGCCTGGAGACCACCTGCTGCCGCAACTCGTCGCGGGCGATCGGCCCGGTCTGCGCTCCGGCGACATTGATGAAGCGTTCCATTGGCACACCATTTGTCCAGTGTGAAAAAGCGACTATCCCCGGCTGCCCGCGGCTTCGCCCGCGAAAGCAGGTCAACAAGCCCGAGTATCCTAGCAGCTTTTGGCGCGAGTTTCTTCTCGGCGTATTTGGGCGTGGCGGCGGCGCCTCGGCTGAAACGCGTCAGCCACCGGACGTTTGCTTGGGCTTCCATTCCGAAAAGCTGGTTCCACTTCTCGGTATCATGCTCTAGATCATCGCTATGAACGAGCGTCCCGCCGACCGTCTGGCCATTGCCGTCGCACAGCTCAACCCGATTGTCGGCGATGTCACTGGCAATCTGGAACGGGCCCGTGCGGCGCGCGCGCAGGCCGCGCGCGAACAGGCCGATGTCGTAGTTTTCTCCGAACTCTTCATCGCCGGTTATCCGCCCGAGGATCTGGTGTTAAAGCCGGCGTTCCAGTCCGCCTGCCGCACTGCCATCGAGGCGCTGGCGCGCGAGACCGACGATGGCGGCCCCGCGGCGCTGATCGGCACTCCGTGGGTGGAGGATGGCAAACTCTACAATGCCTATGCGCTCCTCGCCGCCGGCCGCGTGGAAGCAATCCGCTTTAAGGTGAACCTGCCGAATTATGGCGTGTTCGACGAGAAGCGCGTGTTCGCGGTCGGGCCCGTTCCCGGGCCGGTAAATTTCCGCGGCGTGCGGCTTGGCCTGCCGATCTGCGAGGATACCTGGACCGACTGGGGTGACTACGAAAACGTTGTCGAATGCCTGGCTGAGACTGGCGCAGAGCTGCTCATCGTGCCGAATGGTTCGCCCTATTGGCGCGACAAAGCGGAAGTGCGTCTGAACGTTACAGTCGCGCGGGTTGCCGAAGCCGGCCTGCCGCTTCTTTATGTTAATCAGGTCGGCGGCCAGGATGAGTTGGTCTTCGACGGCGCGTCGTTTGCTCTAAATCCGGATCGTTCCATCGCATTCCAGCTTCCGGCATTCCGCGAAGCGGTGGTGACGACGCGTTGGTCGCGCACTGCGGACGGCTGGCGGTGTGCACCCGGCCCGATGACTGCGACGGAGGAGTTTGACCAGGCGGATTACACCGCGTGCATGCTCGGGCTGCGCGACTACGTCGACAAGAACCGGTTCAAAGGCGTCGTCCTCGGGCTTTCCGGCGGTGTCGATTCAGCATTGTGCGCGGCGATGGCAGTCGATGCACTCGGAGTCGATCGCGTCCGCTGCATCATGCTGCCGTTTCGTTTCACCTCGCAGGAATCGCGCGACGACGCCGCGGCAGTAGCCAATGCCCTCGGCATTCAATATGAGATTGTTCCGATCGAGAGTGCCGTGCATGGCCTCGAAACCGCGCTAGCAGGTATCTTTGTCGGCCAACCGCGTGATGTGACCGAGGAGAACCTGCAGGCGCGTGCCCGCGGCGTCATCCTCATGGCGATTTCCAACAAATTCGGGCTGATGGTCGTCACGACCGGCAACAAGTCCGAAATGTCAGTTGGCTATGCGACGCTCTACGGCGACATGAACGGCGGCTTCAATCCGATCAAGGATCTTTACAAAACCGAAGTCTACCGGTTGTCGCGGCTGCGCAATCGCTGGAAACCTGACGGCGCTCTCGGTTCCAGCGGCCCCGTCATACCCGAGAATGTGTTGACGCGAGCCCCCAGCGCAGAGCTCCGCGAAAATCAGACCGATCAGGATACGCTGCCGCCTTATGACACGCTCGATCAGATTCTCGAACGGCTGGTCGAGCGCGAGGAGTCGGTCGCGACCATCGTCGAGGCGGGGTTCGATCTGGAAACGGTGCTGAAGGTCGAGCGCATGCTCACAATCGCCGAATACAAACGCCGGCAGGCGGCGCCGGGCGTAAAAGTGACACTGAAGAATTTCGGCCGCGATCGGCGCTATCCGATCACGAACCGGTTTCGCGATCCCGGCATACAACCGCCAACCTCAGACCGAACGCCGATTAGAGGTCCGGCCAAAGCGCAGGCCGGCGCGGAAGATTTTTGAAGCGCGCTGAAGCGCTCTAGTGTCCGGCGACGAATGGCGGTCCGACGGTCCGCACACCGCCGGAGCTTGGTGCGCTCGCATCCGCAGTTGCAGGCGGTGCGCTCGGCGTTGCTGGCATCGCATTCGCGTCGTGCGCAGCAGCGCCGCCTTTTGGCGGTTGCTTGCCCTTCGGCTGCGGCGCTTGCGACAGCGTTTTGGAGTTTTGGTCAGTCACGACAATGTCGCCAGGCTCAAGTGTGCTGGCATCATCGGCATTTTTCAAGGCATCGGCCCAGCTTTGACCGGGCCGCCGGCAAGAGCAGGCCGCGTTATATTCCTTGCGATAGCGAAAAGCGTTCGGGAGCTCGGTATAGGGCTGGCCGTTGATTGACAGCGCCTGGCTCATGTCCTCGCCGGGGTTGCGATAGCTGTATAGTTGAGCTTCGGCGGCGGGGCACTCGCGTTGACACGCCCTCTGGTCGTCGGCAAATCGGCTCGGCACCGTCGAATAGGAGATCGGAAAATAATAGCCGTCGCAGGTGCGCACGCAGACGGTGCGGTAGGTGCCGGCCGGCGCGCCGTCGCCGCCTTGGCTGATGATGGTGCCGCCGAACAGTGCACTCAGAAAACCGCCCGGGCCCGCCGCCGCCGCTGCCCGATACTGTGGCCCGCAATTGTTTTGTGCCAATTGCCCGACCAGCGCGGCCCGTTGTCCCGCCTGGTCAGTGTTGCTGCCGCTCTTGATGCGCTCGAGATCGCTCATCATGCGGTCGAGATTGTCGCGCATCTGCTGAAGCTGCGCGTTCACCGGCTCGCACTGCGGCGCCCGTCCGGTGAACAGAGCAAAAAATCCGCCACCCTCGCAGCCAAGCCTTCTCGATTGCGCCAGGACGCGATCGAGTTCCCCTTGCTGCTTGGCAATCGAGTCTTCATAGCGCCTCATCTGGTCGGCGCGCGCGGGATCGGCCGCGCCACGGTTAAGTGCGGCGAGCTGTGCTTCGTATCGCACGCAGACCGGATTGGAAGCGGCTTGGTCGACCGCGGGCGGCGGCGGCGAGCCAGGCGGGGACAGGGCGGTCTGGGCGGAAACCGAGATGGTAACTGCGCTGGCGCTGACAACACCGAGGCCAAGGCCCCGTAAAAGCTTGATCAGGCTGATCATCTTGGCTCCCGGCCGCAGCGCACCGTATCGCCGCGATCAAGCGATGCAATGGTGACCAAAGTGTGAATGCGATTGGATCACTCCGCATCCGGCTGGTTCTCCGGCCTGGCGCGGTCGAAGGCGGGAAGCTTCAGGCAGGCGGCTTCGATACCGAGGATCTTCGGGAACTTGTCGAGCGGCACTTTCAGCCGCCGGGCATTGTTGACCTGCGGCACGAGGCAGACATCAGTCATCGTCACCTGAGCCCCGCAGGCGTAGGGCCCAGGCTCGACGAGCACCTCAAGCGCTTCGAAGCCCTCGATCACCCAATGATGGTACCAGGTGTCGATCGCACTTTGCTCCTGGTGCATTTCGCGCTTGAGGTAGCGCAGCGGTCCGACATTGTTGAGCGGATGGATATCGCAGGCGACGATGTCGGCGAGTGCGCGAACCTTGGCCCGCGCGATCGGATCTTTCGGCAGCAGCGGCGGATCGGGCTGCGTCTCCTCAAGATACTCGATGATGGCGAGCGACTGGATCAGCACGTCGCCGGTAGGCGCGACGAGCGCCGGTATGCGCATCTGCGGGTTGACCGCGCGAAATTCAGGCCGCCGGTTGTGCCCGCCATCCTTGACGAGATGAACCGGCACGGTCTCATAGGTTAGGCCCTTGAAATTGAGCGCAATGCGCACGCGATAGGCGGCCGACGAGCGGAAATAAGAATAAAGTTTCATATTGCTGCTTTGAAGGATTGGGTGCGAAATCAAGCTAGCACGGAATGGACGATTGCCGCCAATATCTGTGGCGATTATGTCTGCCAGATAGACCCCGAGTCTTGAACAGGACATCGCGACGGCTGCCGGTTCGGGTAGCCCTTCAGTCCTCTTCTTCGCTCTCGTCCCCCGCCTCGACAACCAGTTCCGTTGATCGAGCGGTGAGTAGCGCAATAGCGCGGTCGAACGCTTCGCGATCGCCGGGCGGCAAAATCTCCGTCAACCGCTTGGCGAAGTCGAGCGCGTGAGGCGCTACTTCCTTGTACATCGCCTGTCCGGAAGCCGTCAGCGACAGGAATGCTTCGCGCTTGTCGTCCCGATTGGCACGGCGTGTGAGCAGACGGCGCTTTTCCATAAGCGCGACCGCCCGCGACACTTTCGTTTTATGCATGTGCGTATGCGCACCGATCGCCTTTGCTGTCATGGCCTCGAACTGGCCAAGCGTAACGAGTACGCGCCATTCCGGCACGCCGATCCCATGGCGCCGAGCGTAGACGCGTGAGAGCGCCTGTGAGACGAGATTGGCCACCACATTGAGCTGATAGGGCAGAAACTGCTCGAGTTTCAGCGGCGCGTGGTCGTCACTTCTCATTTCCTTCGCGCCGGAAGCGTTCCCGACCTCGGCCTCGATCCCCCGCTGACCGGCCATGGTCGTTATCCGCGCACCGTTTTTGGCATCGTTGAGATCTCGCCCCGGCGTGTAAAATCGCCAGCCTGCCAGCCCGTTGGTAGCGGGCGCGACGGCCGAACATGACCGAAGATTCAGGGCCGCGCAACGGCGTAACGACTTGCTCGAATTGCGCCAATTCCCTAGTTGATAGAGAAGTGCCCGGGAGGAAATCACCATGAGCGCGGAGTTCGCCTCCACTGCGGATCTCGCCGACAAGCCGATCACCTTCGACGCGATTGGCCCCGACCTCTTTGCGTTTACCGCCGAGGGCGACCCCAATTCCGGGGTCATCATCGGCGACGATAGCGTCATGGTCGTCGATGCGCAGGCTACGCCGGTGATGGCGCGCCAGGTCATCGATCGCGTCGCCAAAGTCACCGACAAGCCGATCAAATACGTCTTGCTCACGCATTACCACGCCGTGCGCGTGCTCGGCGCTTCGGCCTACGGCGGCGCAGAGATCATTGCCTCCAACGCGACGCGGGCACTGATTGCCGAGCGCGGCAAGGCGGATATGGACTCCGAAATCGGCCGTTTCCCGCGCCTGTTTCGGGCGGTCGAGAGCATTCCCGGTCTCACCTGGCCCTCGCTCACTTTTCCCGACCAGATGTCGGTGTGGCTTGGCAAGCGCGAGGTGCGCGTCATGCATATCGGACGCGGTCACACCGCGGGCGACGTCGTCGCCTTCGTCCCGGATGCCGATGTGGTGTTTTCAGGCGATCTCGTTGAGTACCACTCGGCCTGCTATTGCGGCGATGCGCACTTCACCGACTGGCCGGCAACGCTCGACCGGCTCGCTGAATTCTCCGCCAAGGCGCTGGTGCCGGGCCGCGGCGCGGCGTTGAAAACGCCGAAGCAAGTCGCCGACGGTATCGCCTTGACGGAAGACTTTCTCACGACCCTCTACGGCACCGTTGCCGACAGCGCCGCCAAGGGTCGTTCGCTCAAGGAAGCCTACGATGCGGCGCGCGCGGTCATGGATCCGAAGTTTGCGAGCTTTGCGATCTACGAACACTGTATGCCGTTTAACGTTTCGCGCGCCTACGATGAGGCTAAAGGCATTGAGCATCCGGTGATCTGGACTGCGGAGCGCGACCGCGCCATGTGGGCGTCGCTCCGCGGATGAAACATTTGCTGGCGCCGTGGAGGAAGCTATGAGTCCGCTCGCTGCCGAGAGCGGCCGCAAATCGGTCTATGGCTACGCCTACCGGCGCTCGCCCGATCAGGATTCGCGTGCGGTCGTCCGTCATCCGGTCGTCGTGGTTGGCGCAGGACCGGTCGGGCTCGCTGCCGCGATCGATCTGGGCATGCGGGGCCTGCCGGTTGTCCTGCTCGACGATGCGGATCGCATCGGCGAAGGCTCGCGCGGGATTTGCTGGTCGAAGCGCACGCTTGAAATTCTGGATCGGCTCGGCGTCGGCGAACGCTTAGTCGCCCAAGGCGTCACCTGGCAGGTCGGCAAAGTGTTTTGCGGCGATGAGCTTCTGTTTTCGTTCGACCTGCTGCCGGAGGCCGGGCACAAGATGCCTGCTTTCATCAATCTCCAGCAGTTCTATCTGGAAAAGGCGTTGGTTGACCGCGCGCTCGAGATCAAGAACCTTGAGCTTCGCTGGAAAAACCGGGTCGTCGGCGTTGATCGGCTTAACGACGGCGCGCGGCTCACGATAGAAACGCCGGACGGACTTTACCGGATCGACGCCGACTGGCTCATCGCCGCCGACGGTGCCCGCTCGACTATTCGCAGCCTGCTTGGCCTCGATTTTTCCGGCGTCACCTTCGAAGACAAATTCCTCATCGCCGACGTGCGGATGGCGGCTGATTTCCCGACCGAACGCCGTTTCTGGTTCGCGCCCACCTTTCATTCCGGCCAGTCGGCGCTGATGCACCGCCAGCCCGACGATGTCTGGCGCATCGATCTTCAGCTTGGCCCCGACGCCGACCCGGCGGTGGAGCAGGAGCCGCAGCGGGTCCGCGCGCGTCTCGACAAGGTGTTGACGCCGCATCCGTACGAACTCGAGTGGGTGTCGATCTACACATTCAATTGCCGCCGCCTCGACCGTTTCGTGCACGATCGGGTGATCTTCATCGGCGACGCAGCCCATCAGGTGTCGCCGTTCGGCGCGCGCGGCGCCAATTCCGGCATCCAGGATGCTGAAAACCTGGCGTGGAAACTTGCCGCGTTGATCAAAGGCGAAGGTGGGGAGGGGCTGATCGCGAGCTACGAAACCGAGCGCATCCAGGCCGCCGATGAGAATATCGGCCATTCGACCCGCTCGACCGATTTCATGTCGCCGCATTCCGCGGCCGAGCGGCGGCTGCGCGACGCCGTGCTTAAGCTGGCGCCCAAAGCGGAGTTTGCACGCCGCATGGTCAATTCCGGCCGGCTGTCGGTCGCGACGGTTTACGACTCGCCGCTGTCGACGCCCGATGAGATGAATTTTTCCGGCACGGCAAAACTCGGAGCGCCGTTGCCCGACGCGCCGCTGGCGGGCAAAGACGGAACGCCAACGCATCTCCTCGACAATCTGCGCGGCGAGTTCGAGATCATCTACGTTAAGGACGAAGCCGGCAAAAACGGGGCTCGGCCGCGCGCTCCCAACGGGCTAGCGCTTGCGGTGATCGGCGAAGATTATCTGGATCGGGACGGAATTTTCGCGGAGCGTCTCGACGCCACGCCGGGCGCGACCTATCTGGTGCGGCCCGACCAGCATTTGTGCGCGCGGTGGCGGCGATTCGATCCTGCCGCCGTGGCGCGTGCGCATCAACGCGCGCTGCAAAGGTGAAGCGATGCCGAAGCTTGTCACCGCGTCGCAATTCGCCGATCCCGATGCCGCCTATCTCGCGCTGGTAGAAGCGCGCCGCAATCTGTCCGAGGCCGCCGCTGCCGAGCTCGATACCAGGCTGGTGCTCATCCTCGCCAACCACATCGGCGATCTCGCCGTGCTGCGGGAAGCCATCGCACTGGCGAAGCGAGCGGCCTGACTAACAACGATGGACGATAAAAAAGAGCCCCGGCATGGGTCCGGGGCTCAGTTTCCCACATCGCCACACCCGGCAGGTGGACCGGGCGTGACGAATTCTGTCGCGCCGCCGCCAGCCCTCAGCGCGCGCAGGTAATGGCGACGAAATCGTCGCACGTCGCGCCGTGACATGAGCCGGGCCCGCTCGACGGGATGGCGCCGGTGATGTCGTCGCGGTCGACCTTGCGGTAGGCCAGCGCCTGCGAGAACTCGCGCGAGCGGCAATAGGAATTCGCCGCCGCCGCGCCACAGGCTGCGCCGGAAGCAAGGCAATGGTCGATCCCGTAGCCGTCACCGTTGGCGATGATGAAAACCCGTCGTTCGGCATGTGCGGCGCCTGCCGAAACCAGCGCAGCGGCGAACGCGGCAACCACAATCATGGTACGCATGGACCCCCCACCCGGCGCTGTGAGCGCCGCAAAAAAATCCGGATGGCTGTAAACACTAAGAATGCGACGGCGGGGTTAACGCTTCATTAACCGCGGGAATTCGTGGAGCTGCCGATTGATGCGTCGTGAGATTCGTCGCCGGTCATGACGCGCTACGGGGTGATGCCCCTAAGCCAATGGTGAGCCGAACTATTTGAACGCCGCAGCGGCGCAAGGCTTGACGCGATGCGCATCCTCGACCATTGTGCGCGCCATGCACGGCCTTAACCATATCTGCGGCATTTGCCGGGAGATTATTCGCTAGCGGCAAACGCTGGCTGTGGCCGTCTTTTATCTCCGCTTAGAGACCGATGGACGCCCGGCCAGCAGGGCGCGCGTCACGAGTTTGAGATGGATCTGAAGCTTTACGATACGCTGACGCGGGAAAAGCGGGTCTTCACGCCGCTCGATCCGTCGAACGTGCGCATGTATGTGTGCGGCCCGACGGTCTACGACTTCGCCCATATCGGCAACGCGCGGCCGGTGATCGTATTCGACGTGCTGTTCCGGCTGTTGCGCCACATCTACGGCGCCGACCACGTCACCTACGTGCGCAACATCACCGACGTCGACGACAAGATCAACGCGCGCGCAGCGGAGGAATATCCGACCTGCCGCTGAACGAGGCGATCCGCAAGGTCACCGAAAAAACCGACAAACAATTCCACGAGGACGTTGCGGCGCTCGGCTGCCTGCCGCCGACCTTCGAGCCGCGCGCCACCGAGCATATCGCCGAGATGTGCAGCCTGATCGACCGGTTGGTGTCGTCAGGCAATGCCTATGTCGCTGAGGACAACGTCCTGTTCAGCGTGCCGTCAATGCCGGATTACGGCCAATTGTCAAAACGGCCGCTCGACGAGATGATTGCCGGCGCCCGTGTCGAAGTCGCGGCATACAAGAAAGACCCGCGGGACTTCGTGCTGTGGAAACCATCGAAGCCGGGCGAGCCGGCGTGGCCATCGCCGGCCGGCATCAAAACGCCCGGACGTCCCGGCTGGCACATCGAATGCTCGGCGATGTCGTGGAAATACCTCGGCGAGATTTTCGACATTCACGGCGGCGGCATCGATCTCGTGTTTCCGCACCATGAGGATGAGATCGCGCAATCGCGCTGCGCCTTCCATACGCCGGTGATGGCGAATTACTGGATGCACAACGGCTTTCTTCAAGTCGAAGGCGAGAAGATGGCGAAGTCGGCGGGCAATTTCGTGACCATATACGAGCTCCTTCACACTAACAAATTTGGTTCAAATCATTGGCATGGCTATGTGCTGCGACTGGCAATGCTCATGACGCACTATCGGCAGCCGATCGATTGGACAATTGATCGGCTTGTTGAGGCGAGGCAGATGCTCAAGGAATGGATCGACTGCGCGATAGGCTTTGAGCAATACCCGGCGCCAGTCCCCGATGAACTGCTTTCAGCGCTCAGTGATGATTTAAATTCTCCGGCGGCGGTGGCAGTTATATCTCAGCTTTTTCGCGAAACCCGTCGCCGCACGAATCCCGAGGCGTCCATCAAGCTGGCCTCCGCCTTACAGTGGCTCGGCATCTGGAATGGCGAGAAAACAAACGACATCTACGGGTACGGCATTCGAGTGGGAGACGGTCCCTCGGACTGGGACATCCAGCATATCGTGGAGGAGCGTACAGCCGCTCGTGCGCGCAAAGACTGGAAGGAGTCGCGACCGCATCCGCGATGAGTTGGCTAAGCATGGCGTCATGCTGAAGGACAGCAAAGACCCGCAGACAGGCGAGCTTGTCACAATATGGGAGAGGGTGCCGTGATTGCCCGCGCGCAAACCAAGCTCGCCATGCGGCCGATGCTGCCGGAGGACGTACCGCTGCTCGCGGAAATCTTCCGCGCCAGCATTGAGGAGCTGTGTGCCGACGATTACAGCGAGGCGCAGCAGGAGGCTTGGGCGTCGGCTGCCGATGACGAGGAAGAATTCGGCGCGCGGCTCGCCTCCGAATTGACGCTGGTTGCGACGCTTGGCGGCGATGCGATCGGTTTTGCTTCGCTCGCCGATAACGCGCGCATCGACATGCTCTACGTGTATCCGGCGGCGTCCGGGCAGGGCGCCGGAGACATGCTGTGCGAGGCGTTGGAGAGACTAGCGGCAGGCCGCGGTACCAAGGAACTCAGCGTTGACGCAAGCGATACCGCCCGCGGCTTCTTCGAGCGGCACGGCTTTGTCGCCAAAACCCGAAACACGGTGACGGTCGGCGGCGAGTGGCTTGCCAGCACTACTATGGTGAAGGCGCTTGCCGCGCCTGGCGCCGGAGGAACTTTGGAATGAAACGCGACGATATACCATTCCGCCGCCATTGGCTCTACTACCTCGTGCTTAAATACGCACTGATCGTCGTTGCGGTCGCGATCACGGCGTTTACCGCTTACCGGCTATACGTGGGTTGAAAAAAATGGCGCGCGATACATTCCTCGGCTTGCGGACCCATCACATCGTGATTGCGTTGATCGCCATCGTTATCGCGATCGCCTTGGCGTCGAATTATTATCTCTGGTGAAATATAATGGCTCGCGAGCGGCTTTATCTGTTCGACACCACGCTGCGCGATGGCGCGCAGACCAATGGCGTCGACTTCACGCTCGCCGACAAGCTCACGATCGCGCGCATGCTCGATGAGCTCGGCGTCGACTATGTCGAAGCCGGCTATCCGGGCGCCAATCCGATCGACACGGCCTTCTTTGCGGAAAAGCGTCCGGCGCGTGCGAAAATCACGGCCTTCGGCATGACGCGCCGGCCCGGCCGCTCGGCGTTGAACGATCCGGGCCTCGCCGCGCTCCTTGCCGCCGAGGCGGATGTCATCTGCTTTGTAGCCAAGTCCTGGGACTATCACGTCCGGGTCGCGCTTGAGACCACGGACGAGGAGAACCTCGCTTCGATCCGCGACAGCGTGCGCGCCGCGAAAGTCAAAGGCCGTGAGGTGTTGCTCGACTGCGAGCATTTTTTCGATGGTTACAAGGCCAATCCGGCTTATGCGCTCGCCTGCGCGAAAGCGGCCTATGATGAAGGGGCGCGCTGGGTTGTGCTCTGCGACACTAATGGCGGCACGCTGCCGCACGAAGTGGAAAAGATCGTCCGCGAAGTCTGCAAACAAATTCCTGGCGATCATGTCGGCATTCACGCCCACAATGACACCGAGCAGGCGGTGGCCAATACCTTTGCCGGCGTGCGCGCCGGCGCCCGGCAAATCCAGGGCACGCTCAACGGGCTCGGCGAGCGCTGCGGCAACGCCAATCTCGTCTCCATCATCCCAACGCTGAAGCTCAAGCCGGACTTCTCGGAGAAATTCGATATCGGAGTGTCGGACGAAGCGCTCGCCCATCTCGCCCGGGTGTCGCACGCACTCGACGATCTTCTCAATCGTGCCGCCGATCGTCACGCGCCCTATGTCGGCGAGAGCGCGTTCGCCACCAAGGCCGGCATTCACGCCTCGGCCATCATGAAGGAGCCCAAGACCTACGAGCACGTTGCGCCGGAGCTGGTCGGCAACAAGCGCAAGCTTCTGGTGTCAGATCAATCGGGCCGCTCGAACCTGCTCGCGGAACTCGACCGCATCGGTTTTGCCGTCGACAAGGACGACCCGCGGCTTTCACGACTGCTCGACGAGGTCAAAGAGCGCGAAGCGATCGGCTATGCTTATGAAGCGGCGGACGCCTCTTTCGAGCTGCTCGCTCGGCGGCTGCTCGGCAAAGTGCCGCGCTACTTCGATGTGGAGAAATTCGACGTTAACGTCGAGCAGCGGGTCAACGCCAAGGGCGAGCGCGTCACCGTGAGCCAGGCCGTGGTCAAGGTAAAAGTCGGCGACGAGCTTCTGATCTCCGCCGGCGAAGGTAACGGCCCGGTCAACGCGCTCGACGTCGCGCTGCGCAAGGATCTGGGCAAGTATCAGAGCTACATCACCGGGCTCGAACTCACCGACTATCGTGTACGTATCCTCAATGCTGGCACCGAGGCGGTCACCCGCGTGCTCATCGAGAGCGAGGACGAAACCGGCGATCATTGGACTACGATCGGCGTTTCGCCGAACATCATCGATGCCTCGTTTCAGGCGCTGATGGATTCGATCATCTACAAGCTTCTGAAGTCCGGCGCACCGGCCTGAGGCGCAGCAGCTGTGATTGACCACATCTCAATCGCGGTGGGCGACCTCAAACAAGCGGAGACTTTCTATACCGCGGTGCTCGCGCCGCTTGGCTTGGCGAAGCTGCGCGAATGGCCAAACGCCGCCATCGGGTTCGGCAAGAAATATCCGGAATTCTGGATCAACCGGCGCGACGCTCTTGAGCGCATCGCCGACGGCAGCGGCGTGCACATTTGTCTGCGCGCGCCGGATACTGCGGCGGTTGATGCCTTCCATGCAGCCGCGCTCGCGGCTGGCGGCACATCCGACGGCACGCCGGGACTGCGGCCGCATTATTACGCTGGGTATTACGCCGCGTTCGTCCGTGATGCGGATGGCAACCGCATCGAAGCGGTGACGTTCTTGCGGGAGCAAAATTTGTCATCCTGAGGTGCCCGCGCGCAGCGCGGGCCTCGAAGGATGCTGCTCAAGCGGCTCGGCCGTCTCCCTTCGAGGCTCGTCACTACGCGCCGAGTACCTCAGGGTAACGGAAAGCGCTCACAGCCGCTCCGCCGGGATTGCCATGTGCTTTTCTGCTTCGGTCACGGCTCCCGCCGCCGCGCGCAGCTTTGGCAGAATGTCCTGGATATTGTCGGTAACGAGAAGTTCCACGCCTCGCGCTGGCGAGGGTACAAGGCCGAGCCCCCGCATGTGGTCGATCAGCACCAGCAGCGGGTCCCAGAAGCCGTTGATGTTGGCAATCAGGATCGGCTTTTTGTGACGCCCAAGCTGCGCCCAGGTCATCTGTTCGATCAGTTCTTCCAGAGTGCCGAGACCGCCCGGCAGCGCGACAAAGGCATCGGCGCGGTCGAACATCGTGCTCTTGCGCTCGTGCATGTCTCGGGTGACGATCTGCTCCTGCGCTAGCCGGCGCGGCCGCTCCTTGGCGGTCAGGAATTCGGGGATGATCCCCGTCGCTGCCCCGCCGTGTTCGATCACGGCGCTCGCGACCGCTCCCATCAGGCCGATGGAGCCGCCGCCATAGACCAGCCGCACACCGCTTTCGGCCAGGATCGTGCCGAAATCGCGCGCCGCCTTGACGAAAGCAGGATCGGTGCCCGGGCTCGACCCGCAATAAACGCACACAGCATTGATTTTGCTCATAGAGTCTCACTCACAAAGGACTAGATGTGGCGGCGATTCGTCCGCAGCGCAAGCTGTTTGACGTTAAGACGCGGCGGTGGCCTGCCGATGCAGGAATCGGAGAAAGTCTCTATATGACAGGCGCGTGGCGGCTCAACGGGATCCGCCCAGGTCACCCTTTGCAATGAGAGAATACGCAACCGCCCCCGATCGCTCGACGCGCAACATTAAAGCCGACGGGGGCTCGCTGATTTCCACCCTGTTCCACCTGTGGCCCTACATCTGGCCGTCCGACCGCGCCGACCTGAAGGCCCGGGTCCTGTTTGCGACTTTGCTGATCTTTATCGCCAAGCTCGCCACCGTGGCCGTGCCGTTTACCTTCAAATGGGCGACGGATGCACTCGCGGGTCACGGCACGGCGCCGGTCTTGGCGAACGAGTGGCTTGCCTGGGCGCTGGCAACCCCCGTGATGATGACGCTCGCCTACGGCGGCATGCGCATTCTCATGGGCGTGCTGACGCAATGGCGTGACGGCATCTTCGCCAAGGTAGCCATGCACGCGGTGCGGCGGCTGGCGATGCTCACCTTCGAGCACATGCACCTTTTGTCGCTGCGCTTTCATCTCGAGCGCAAAACCGGCGGCCTCACGCGTGTTCTCGAACGCGGGCGCAACGGCATCGAGACCATCGTTCGCATGCTGCTGCTGCAGCTGTTGCCGACCATTGTCGAGGTGGTGCTGGTCGCCTGGGTGCTGCTGTTCCATTTCGACTGGCGCTACGTGATCATCGTCTTGCTGACGGTCGCGCTTTATGTCGGGTTTACGTTCTACGCGACTGAGTGGCGCATCGGCATCCGCCGCAAGATGAACGAGAGCGACACCGATGCCAACGCCAAGGCGATCGATTCGCTGCTCAACTACGAGACCGTCAAATATTTCTCGGCCGAGCAGCGCGAGGCCAAGCGCTACGACCGTTCGATGAAGCGCTACGAGGAAGCAAGCGTAAAGGCCTACACCTCGCTCGCCGTTCTCAATGCCGGCCAGGCGATCATGTTCACCATTGGGCTTGCGGCGGCGATGGTGCTCTGCGCCTACGGCATCGAATCGGGCCGCAATACGGTCGGCGATTTCGTCATGATCAACGCCATGATGATCCAGCTCTATCAGCCGCTGAACTTCATGGGCCTGGTCTACCGCGAGATCAAACAGGCGGTCATCGATATCGAGACCATGTTTTCGATGCTGAACCGCAAACCGGAGATCGTGGACCGGCCGGGCGCCAAGGCGCTCAAGGTCGGCGCCGGCATCATCCGCTTCGACAACGTGTCGTTCGCCTATGAGAAGGCGCGGCCGATCCTCAAAGGCTTGAGCTTCGAGGTGGGCGCCGGGCAGACCGTAGCCATCGTCGGGCCGACTGGCGCCGGCAAATCGACGATTTCGCGGCTCATTTTTCGCTTCTACGACGTGACCGGCGGCCGCATCCTGATTGACGGGCAGGACATTCGCGACGTGACGCAGAAATCACTCCGCGCCGCCATCGGCATGGTGCCGCAGGACACCGTCCTGTTCAACGATACGATCCGGTACAACATCCGCTATGGCGAATGGGATGCCACCGACGCCGAGGTCGAAGAGGCGGCGCGAGCGGCCCAGATCGACGCCTTTATCCGGCTGTCTCCCAAAGGCTACGAAACCGAAGTCGGCGAACGCGGGCTGAAACTCTCCGGCGGCGAAAAGCAGCGTGTCGCCATTGCGCGCACGATCCTCAAAGCGCCGCCGATATTGTTGCTCGACGAGGCGACGTCCGCGCTCGATACCCACACCGAGCGCGACATCCAGGACGCGCTCGATCGCGTATCGAGGAACCGCACCACGCTTGTGATCGCGCACCGGCTGTCGACAATCGTCGGTGCCGACGAAATCCTTGTGCTCGATCAGGGCGTGATTGTTGAGCGCGGCACCCACAACGAGCTCCTGGCAATGAACGGACTTTACGCCAGCATGTGGAACCGTCAGCGCGAGGCCGAGATGGCGCGCGAAATTCTTGCGGAAGTCGGGGAGGAGGACGCCGCTCCAAACCTCAATCCGCCGGCGGACACGGGAGCGGCGAGTGCGGAAGAAAAAGAGCTGCTGCCGGCCGCTGATGCCGCGGAGTGATTCCGTCACTCCAGCGCGCCGCAAAGCGGCGAACATGGAATCCATAATCGCCATCGTGTGAGAAAATAGAGGAAGCGTCACGGCATGTCCTGCAAGGTCCGCAATTATGGATTCCGGGTTTCACTCCCTGCGCTCGTTCGGCCGGAATGACCTTGGCCATGTCAGTCATAAATTCCATACGCTCGCAGCTGACGCCGATCCATCCGGAGGGTTACCCCTTCATCGGGGGCTTTGCGCTCGTTGCACTGGTGCTGTTCTGGCTATGGCCGCCGCTAGGCTGGCTCGCGACCGTCGCGACGTTGTGGTGCGTCTATTTTTTTCGCGACCCGGCGCGGGTGACCCCGGCACGGGAGGGTATTGTAGTCGCGCCGGCAGACGGACGCGTGAGCCGTATCGCCAATGCCGTACCTCCTCCGGAGCTCAATTTCGGCCTGCGGCCGCTCGTTCGCGTTTCCATCTTCATGAGTGTGTTCGATTGTCACGTCAATCGCAGCCCTGTTGCCGGACGTATCGAGCGCGTGGTCTACCGGGCCGGCGCTTTCGTCAGCGCCGATCTCGACAAGGCGAGCGAGAGCAACGAGCGTAACGCGTTCGTGATTTCGAGCGGGAGCGGTCCGCGTATTGTTGTCGTCCAGATCGCCGGGTTGGTGGCGCGGCGGATCGTGCCGTTCGTACGCGAGGGAGAGACTGTTGCGGCAGGCCAGCGCATCGGCATGATCCGCTTCGGTTCGCGCGTCGATGTCTACTTGCCGGAGGGTACAATGCCTCTGGTCGCCGAAGGCCAGATCGCGACTGCTGGCGAAACCGTGCTCGCCGATCTGAAGATTCCGCAGCCAGGCCGCACTTTTACCGTCTCCTAACCGGCGCAAATGGTCCCCGCTAAGCCGCTCGATGGCGGGTCGGGCTTGAACAGGCTATATTGTCGCCATGGTTATGCATCCGCCTCCATTCGACGCCCGGCGGCGCCGACGTTTTCGCCGCATCCCGGTGCGGACGCTGGCGCCGAATCTCGTCACGTTGCTTGCGCTTTGCGCCGGGTTGACCGGAATTCGCATGGCGTTCGAGAACCGCTATGGGCTCGCGCTTGCAGCTATTGTTTTCGCCGCCATTCTCGATGGTCTCGATGGGCGTTTGGCCCGGTTCCTGAAGGGGACTTCGCGCTTCGGCGCCGAACTCGACAGCCTGGCCGACTTCGTCAATTTCGGTGTAGCGCCGGCGCTCATCCTCTACTTCTGGGGGCTGCACGACTTGAAATCGGCCGGCTGGATTGCCGCCATGGCGTTCGCCATTTGCGCGAGCTTGCGGCTAGCCCGTTTCAACGTGATGAGCGTCGACCCGGACCGCCCCGCCTGGGCGGCCAATTTTTTCGTCGGCGTGCCGGCACCGGCCGGAGCTATCATCGTGCTGCTGCCGATCTACGCCGCTTTCCTTGGCCTTGCGCGTTCACCATTCGTGACCTGGGCGATGCTCGTCTACACGCTCGTCATTGCCGCGCTGATGGTTTCGCGGCTGCCGGTTTTTTCAGGCAAGCGCGTCGGTACACGCGTGCCGCCGGAAATGGTCGGGCCGGTCGTGATCCTCGTCGTGCTTTGCGTTGCGTTGCTGATCGCGTATCCGTGGATTTTGCTCACGGCCGGCACGCTGGTCTACGTAGTGAGCTTGCCGTTCGGATGGGTGTCTTATCGCGGCTACGAGCGACGATCCCGCGAAGCCAAAATCCAGGCGGCGTCGGTCGCGAGCGCGCCGCCGGCGCCGAAGGCGGCGACTATTATCCACACTGCCGGGACTGAAGATCGTCCGTCGCGCCTCAATTGAGCCGCATCGCTGGCGGCGTTGACCGTACGCGAGGTAAAGATGCGTGTTGCCCGCCGCACATTTCTTACCTCGATGACGGCAACACTGGCGGCTCCTCCCGTTCTGCGCTTCGCGCGTGCCGACACGCCACCAGTTACGCTCAAACTGCATCATTTTTTCTCGTCGGTGTCCGGCGCACATACGCAGTTTCTCGTGCCGTGGGCGCGCAAGGTCGAGGCTGACTCAGGCAGCCGCATTCGCATCGATATTTTTCCTTCGATGCAGCTCGGCGGTGCTCCGGCGCAGCTGTTCGATCAGGCGCGGGACGGGCTCGCCGATATCGTTTGGGCGGTCCCGGGCAATACGCCGGGCCGTTTTGCCAAGATTGAAGTATTCGAGCTGCCGTTCGCGGCTTCGCGCCGGGCGCTGGTGAACTCGAAGGCCCTGCAAGATTACGCGGCTGCCCACTTGCAGGACGAATTCCGCGAAGTCCGTCCGCTCGCGTTCTCGTGCCGCGACCACGGCGTTCTGCACGCAAATCGCACCATCCGGACCATCGAAGATATCAAGGGTTTGCGGCTGCAGGTCGCGAGCCGTCTCGCTGGCGAGGCGGTGGAAGTGCTCGGCGCGCGCGGGATCAGCGTTCCAATCCCGCAAGTTCCGATGGCGATCGCGGGACGCGTCATCGATGGTTGCCTCGATCCGTGGGACGTTGTGCCGGTATTGCGCCTCAACGATGCCTTCAAGGCTCACACCGACTTCGCCAACTCTTCGTTGAGCACGACGACCTTCGTGCTGGCGATGAATAAAGCGTCTCATGACCGGCTGCCGCGTGACCTGAAGACGGTCATCGACAATAATTCGGGACAGGTTGCGGCCGGCATGGCGGGTGCGATGTGGGACCTTGAGGCGAAAACCGTAGCCGAAGCGGCGCGCGACCGCGGCGATCCCATCACCGTGCTGACAGCGGAAGACGTTGTGCAGTGGCGCAAAGCCACGGAGCCCGTTATCGCGGCGTGGCTGAAACAGATGAAAGAGCGCAAGATCGACGGCCGCAAGCTAATGGTCAGCGCCCGCGTGTTGCTTGCGAAATATGCGAACGAACCGGAGCCTCAATCCCCATCCCGGCCTGTGCAGATCGAGAAGCCGGAACAGCAGCACTCATTACAGCCCGCGCCGGCTCAGAAGCCCGAGCCGAACATCGCGGCGCAGCGACAGCAGAGCCCGAAAGTGCCGAAGCCTGAACAGAAAGTCGTTGCGCAGCCACAGCAGGTTCAGAAGCCGCTTAGGCTGGAACCGAAAGCGCGGCCGCAGCCTCCGCTGGCCAACGCCAATGTGACAATACCCAAAGTCAATACACCCTCGCGCGCGCCCGTTACGAAAGCCGCTCCCCCCAAGGAGCTCGACATTCCGCTGTGACGCGCGCTTACGCCGGCATCGGATAACCAGGCATCAAATCGTGAGGATGCGCCCAGCCGGGCAGTGCTTTAATGCGATCGAGCCAAGTGGCGATGTTCTTGTGCTCGGCGGCGATGTCGAAGCCGAATTCCTCGGGCGGATAATAGAGGTAAGCGATCAACGAAAGGTCGGCGATGGTCGGTTCCGCACGAAGACCGGTTTCCAATCGGCGCCGATCAGATTGAGCATCAGCGCGACGCGATACGAATTGCCGGATTGGGCAAAGCAATAGAGCTCATACTCGGCCATGATGGCTGCTACCGCGAAAGCGTCAGCGCGGCTCCCCCTGTCTCGTGTCCCTCGAA
Source organism: uncultured Alphaproteobacteria bacterium (assembly GCA_963844545.1). Taxonomy (GTDB): domain Bacteria; phylum Pseudomonadota; class Alphaproteobacteria; order Rhizobiales; family Xanthobacteraceae; genus BOG-931. The sequence goes on from CAWJOX010000015.1 coordinate 565,644, forward strand.
CCGGCCGCCGGAGAACGAAAGCTGCGCCAAAGGTTCGTCCTTGTGGTTTCGCATGATCAGCACGCCGTGCTCGAAAGTCCACTTGCGGCTGGTGAAGAAGTTGCCGGGGCACCCGCCTTCCGGCGCGATCGTGCCCTGAGCGGCGGCAGGCGCGTGGCCGAAGTTCATGAAGCAGGCGCCGCTACCCGCCGCCGTGAGCTTCCACCGGCCTGTTAGATCTACGGGAGGCGGCGAAGGGGGTGGCGGCGGTGGGGGTGGGCTCGCCTGTGCCTCGGGTCGATCGGCGGCAACACGATCATTCGTGGCGCAACCCGCCAAAACCGCGAACGCCAACAGTGCGACCGCGGTAACTGCCGCTCGTCGGCGCCGGCGTCCTATGTGTCCCACACCGATCATCGGTAATCAGGAGACCTCAAATGTAGCCGCAAAAGAAACTCAAAAGCCGCCTTGGCCCTGGGCAAGAGGCCCCATTTGCGCCAAAATTGCTACCCGAAATCAACCCCTGTGAGGGACCGGTGTCGAGGGGAGGCATGTCATGAAGACATTGCCGTCTGCAGTTGCCCAAGGCAACCGCGCGCGCGTCGCGGTTGCGGGCTTGTTCGCCGTAGCTCTTGTGCTGTCCGCGGCCAGCGCACGGGCCGAAGACGCAAGCGGTGCCAACACCAGCAATCCGATCTCGCCCGTTGAGGAATTCTCTCAGCAGCTTGAGGCGTTCCAGCGGAGTGTGCCTGACCTTAACCAGTCGATCCAGAACTCGGCCAGCACCATCGACAGCGTCACCGACGCTGAAAAAGCCCGCGCCGAAATCGACAAATTGCGCGCGACGGTTTCCGGGCTGCTAGGCGCTGTTTCAGATAACGGTCCGGTGTCGCAGCTCGGCGTCAAGGCGCTCGAACATGTTCGGACCAAACTCAAGACTTTGGCTGCGGAAACACGCTACAAGCCGGAAGAGCGGCTGTTTCTGATCGACCAGTGGCGCAAGCTTGAGACTGAGACCGAAAACGCGAACAAAGAGCTTGACGACGCGCGTGTGCAGTTTGCCGATCTGTTGCAAACCTTGCAGCAGAACGAGGATTTCATCAGCGAGCTTCTTGAGATCAGGCAGGCAGAAAAAGCCCTCGAGGTCGTCCGTCACCTCACGCGCGACATCCGCGATGCTTCGACCCAGCTCAACAAACTGATCGGTGGAATTAAGCCGCCGGGGGCGTAGTGTTGAACGCAACGCTACGGCGCGCGCTTGGGCTTGCGGCGGGCGCCGTTATCCTCGGCGCCGCAGTTGTCCTGTTTAGGCCGACGAGCGACGTCGGCTACGTCGAGATTAAGACCGTTCCGATCGCGGCGGTTACGCTAACGGCGCTCTACATCGACTCCACCAAACTGGCACCGATCAAGCAGGGCAGCGCGATCCTGCAGGAACGGGTCGGCACGCTGCGACTTCAGACTGACGGTCTCGCCGGAGCCCTCGCGCCGCTGTGCGATGTCGTGGTGAAAAGAAACCGCATCACCACGGTGATAATCTCCGTACTCGAACGGCCGCCGCGGTGCCAATGCCGGTTTAGTGGCTCTGATGCCGCGCACGCCTGCGTGAGCTAGGCCTGCGAGCCAGTCTGCTTCCGCTTTCTTCGCCCTGAGCAAGCGACATGGCGACTGCAAGGTTTGCGCCTCTGCGGCAGTTCGTCATTTCATCGTTGGAATGACAAACTCGGCGCCCTCCTTGACGCCGGATGGCCAGCGCGCTGTCACTGTTTTCGTCTTGGTGTAGAAGCGGATCGCGTCGGGGCCGTGCTGGTTGAGATCGCCGAAGCCTGAACGCTTCCAGCCGCCGAAGGTGTAATAGGCGAGCGGCACCGGGATGGCGAAATTAACGCCGACCATGCCGACTTCGACCCGGCTGACGAAATCGCGCGCCGCGTCACCATCGCGGGTGAAGATGGCGACTCCGTTGCCGTATTCGTGTTCAGATGGCAGCCGCACTGCCTCCTCGTAGTCCTTGGCGCGAACGACCGAAAGCACCGGCCCGAAGATTTCTTCTTTGTAGATGCGCATGTCGGGCTTCACGTGGTCGAACAAGCAGCCGCCCATGAAATTGCCGTTCTCATAGCCTTGCAGTTTGAAGCCGCGGCCGTCGACCACGAGCTTGGCGCCTTCCTTGACGCCGAGGTCGACGTAGCCTTTGACCTTTTCCAGATGCGCCTTGGTGATCATCGGCCCATAATCGGCTTGCGCGTCGGTCGAAGGCCCGATCTTCAAACTTTCGACCCGCGGCACGAGCTTCTCCAGCAGAATGTCGGCGGTCTTCTGGCCGACCGGCACGGCGACCGAGACCGCCATGCAGCGCTCGCCGGCCGAGCCGTAGCCAGCGCCGATCAGCGCGTCGACCGCCTGATCCATGTCGGCGTCCGGCATCACGATCATATGGTTCTTGGCCCCGCCGAAACATTGCGCGCGTTTGTTGTTGGCGGTCGCCGTAGTGTAGACGTACTCGGCGATCGCCGATGAACCGACGAAACCTACCGCCTGAATGCGCGGATCGGTCAGGAGCGCGTCGACCGCTTCCTTGTCGCCATTGATGACGTTGAGAACGCCGGCCGGCAGGCCGGCTTCAACAAGCAGCTCTGCCAGCCGCATCGGCACCGAAGGATCGCGCTCCGACGGCTTGAGAATGAACGCATTGCCGCAGGCGAGCGCGGGCGCGAACTTCCACATCGGAATCATGGCAGGGAAGTTGAACGGCGTAATCCCGGCGACGACCCCAAGCGGCTGTCGCATCGAATAGAGATCGATGCCGGGACCGGCGCCCTCCGTATATTCTCCCTTGAGAAGGTGAGGAATGCCGCAAGCGAACTCGACGACCTCGAGGCCACGCTGAACGTCACCCTTGGCGTCGGCGAAGGTTTTGCCATGTTCGGAAGACAGTAGCCGGGCGAGCGAGTCGAATTCCTTTTGGGCCAAGTCGAGGAATTTCATCATGACCCGTGCGCGCCGCTGCGGGTTCGTGGCCGCCCAGGCCGGCTGTGCCGCTTCGGCAATCGCAATCGCCTGCTCGACCTCGGAACGCTTGGCGAAGGCGACTTTAGCCTGAACTTCGCCAGTGTTCGGATTGAAAACGTCGCCGAACCGTCCCGATCCTCCCTTCACCTCTTTGCCGCCGACGAAGTGGCCGATCTCACGCATGAAGTCTCTCCCTGGACATTGAACGGCGCGCGCCGCCTTCGTGGTCCCATTGTGCAGCCTTTTTCCGCAGCGGTCACGGGGTAGGGCGGCGGCCTCGTGACGCTGGTGGCTGCTCACGGAGGCGTCCCTTGCAGCGGAAGTTGGCGTCAAATTCGGCACGCGGGCTGACGGATACGAGAGGTAACCGTCCCTTAAGCGCAAAGCAGCTAACCTGCGGCGGATTGAGCGCTGCCGGGAGTTTTTTTAATGGATATTGCAACGGGCCTGGGCCTGGCCGCCGGCACGGTAGTCGTCGCCACTATGATGTTGCTGGGCGGGAGCCTGGGAATGTTTGTGAGCGAACATGCCGTCATCATCATTTTTGGCGGCTCGTTTGCCGCTACGCTGATCCGCTTTCCTCTGACCGCGATTTTTCACGGCCTGCCACTGGGCGCCAAATTCGCGTTCACCATGCGGCGCACGACCCAGCGCGAACTGGTAGACGAGATTGCCGGTTTGGCGGAAATCGCGCGCAAACAGGGGCCGATCGGACTGGAAAAGGTGGACATTGAAGACCCTTATCTCGCCAAGGGTATCCGCTTCGTCGCCGACGGTTACGACGCTGCATTCATTCGCGACAATCTCGAACGCGACCGCGACAATTTTCTGACTCATCTCGACGAGGGTCAAAAAATCTATCGCGCGGTCGGCGATTGCGCGCCGGCCTTTGGCATGATCGGCACCCTGATCGGCATGGTGCAGATGTTCGCCAACATGACCGATCCGTCCAAGTTGGGCCCGTTCATGGCGACGGCGCTGCTTGCCACGCTTTACGGAGCCGTACTAGCGAACATCCTCTGCCTGCCGATTGCCGACAAGCTGCATCTCAAGCTGGTCGACGAAGAGATCAACCGCACTTTAATCATCGACGGAATCCTTATGATCCGCGAATTCGAAGAGTCCGACACTCGTACGCGAAATGCTGATCGCCTACTTGCCGGAGAAGCATCGCGAGGCCGAGCCGGAGCCAGTGCCGGCTTAGAGCTGTTTGGCCCGGAGATTTAGGCGATGGCGCGGCGTAAAGAAGCGCACGGCGGCGGCCACGGCTGGTTCGTTACCTTTGCCGACCTCATGGGTCTGCTGGTGAGCTTCTTTGTCATGCTGGTCGCTTTCTCCAACCAGGATCAGCAGAAGCTGCAGATTGTGGCTGGCTCGATGCGCGATGCCTTCGGCGTGCAGAACAATGTCCGCTATTCCGGCGTCATCGAAGTCGATGGTCTGCCAACGCGGCCTAAACTTAAAAATGCGGCGCATATCCAGCCCCAAGATGCCTCAGCGACGCCGACGCCCGAAGAGCAGGATCACAATCGGCAGTATGGCGCCAAGCTCAGCAGCGACCAGGCTTTCGCTCTCGCCACCGCTTCGCTGCGCCAGGCTCTCCAGGATTTGCCTGAACTGGCCGAGGCCTCCAAGCACATCATGCTCGAGGAAACCAAGGAGGGGCTGAATATCGAGCTTGTCGACCAGGAAGGCCGTTCAATGTTTGCCGAGGGCTCGAAAGAGCCCTACGAGCGGACCCGTCGCATCATCGAAAAACTTGCCGGGCCGCTGAAGGCGACGCCCTATCGGATCTCGATTACTGGGCACACATCAGCTTCAAAGACGCCACCGGGGTCCGATTACGGGCCATGGAACTTGTCGGTGGATCGCGCCAATGTTGTGCGCCAGATCTTGGAGGAAGAAGGCCTCCCCTCAAATAATTTCTACGAAGTGGCCGGCAAGGCCGACACCGATCCGCTGTTCCCCGATGACCCGTTCATTGCCGCCAATCGGCGTGTGACCATCACGCTGATGCGCGAAGCGCCCCCGGTCCCGCCGGACTTAAAGCCCTAAGCCACTGCTAACACTGGGAAATCGTCGCTATCTAACGCTTTTTGCGCGGGGCTGCTAGGGTCAAGAACCGACCTTTTCAGAGCGACCGCATGGTTTGGCTCGCGTTAGCCGCTCATGACGGCCGAGACTCTTGGTCTTGGAGCGTGTATACGCGCGGGCCGCTTTCCTTGCGACGCAATACCAGGAGCAGGGCGACTTCCTGTTTCAAACTCGATGGCAGATAGCGTAACCGCTCCGCTCGGGAGCGAAGTGCTCGTTAATGGCGAAACGCGTTCCCGCGCCGGCTTTTGGGGCCTTACGCTCGGCAGCCTCGGCGTCGTCTATGGCGATATCGGCACTAGCCCGCTTTATGCGTTGCGCGAGGCGATGGTCGCCGCATCGGGTCCCAATCACGAGGCGATCGCGCGCGAGATGGTGCTCGGCGTGGTGTCGCTTATCCTGTGGGCGCTGTTCGTTATCGTCACGCTGAAGTATGTGCTGATCCTACTTCGCGCCGACAATAACGGGGAGGGCGGTACGCTGACCCTGATGGCGCTCGCATCACGCGCCGTCGCGCGCGCGAGCAAAGCCGCCAGTATTGTTGCGCTGCTGGGCATTGTCAGTGCGGCTTTGTTTTATGGCGACGCCGTCATTACACCTGCATTGTCCGTGCTCTCCGCCGTCGAAGGACTCGACGTCGCCACACCCGCATTCCATGACTTTGTGGTGCCGCTGACCGTGGTCATTCTGATCGTGTTGTTTTCGTTTCAATCGAGCGGCACAGCGAAGGTCGCCGCTCTGTTCGGTCCAGTTACCGCTGTCTGGTTTGTAGCGATTGCTATACCGGGTATCCTGTGGATTGCCAGGGATCCCGAAGTGCTATGGGCGCTTAATCCCGCCCATGGCATAGCGTTTCTCCTCAATCACGGGATCATCGGCTTTTACACGCTGGGCGCCGTGTTTCTTGCCGTCACTGGCGCTGAAGCGCTTTACGCGGACCTCGGTCATTTCGGCCGGCTGCCAATTCAAGCGGCTTGGCTTGGTCTCGTCCTGCCGGCGCTGGCGTTAAACTACCTGGGGCAGGCCGCGCTCGTCTTCGCTCACCCCGATGCGATCACCAATCCATTTTTTCTGCTCTATCCCGAATGGGCGCGCATTCCGATGGTGGTGTTGGCCACCGCAGCGACCGTGATTGCCAGCCAGGCGGTCATCAGTGGCGCCTACTCGCTGACCAGCCAGGCGATCCAGCTCGGCCTGCTGCCGCGCTTCGAAATCCGCCACACCTCGGCTCATCAGGCCGGTCAGATCTACATGCCGCGGGTCAACATGCTGCTGCTAGTCGGCGTGCTGTTGCTGGTCGCTCTGTTCCGGTCGTCGAGCGCGCTAGCCTCTGCCTACGGCATCGCCGTATCAGGCACGATGGTCGTCACCGCGACGATGGCGTTTGTCGTGATCTGGCGCATGTGGCACTGGTCGCCGTTCGCCGCCGCCGCACTGATGTTGCCGTTCATTCTGATCGACTTGACCTTCCTTTCCGCCAATATGCTCAAGGTCGTCGAGGGCGGCTGGGTGCCGCTCGCACTGGGCGGCTTCGTCATGGTGATCATGTACACGTGGCGGCGCGGCTCTAGGCTGCTGTTTGAAAAAACCCGCCGGTTGGAGACGCCGCTCGACGAGTTGGTGAATATGCTCGAGCGCAAACCGCCGCAACGGGTGCCCGGAACGGCCGTGTTCCTCACCAGCGACCCGAAGAGTGCGCCCACCGCGCTGCTGCACAGCCTCAAGCACTATCGGGTGCTGCACGAGAAGAACATCATCCTGTCCGTCGAAACGACGCATACGCCGCGCGTTGAGGCGAGCAAGCGCGTGCGCATTGAGCCGGTCGGCGCAACTTTCATGCGGGTGTTTTTGCGTTTCGGCTATATGGAGACGCCGAATATTCCCAAGGCGCTTGCGCTTGCCCGCAAGCTCGGGCTGCAATTCGATATCATGTCGACGTCGTTCTTCCTGTCGCGCCGGGCGTTGCGGCGGGCGTCGCGTTCGGGAATGCCTCATTGGCAGGACCGCATGTTCATTACACTTGCCCGTTCGGCCAACGATGCGACCGATTACTTCCAGATACCGACCGATCGGGTTGTCGAGGTAGGCACCCAAGTGAACATCTAGGACACGATCCGCGTACGATGCTGAAGGCTTGACCGCCGGAATTGATCCACAAATGGCGGCCGTGTCCGGCCAGATCGCCTTTAAGGAAATTCGCAAAAGCCGCTTTGATTTCACGCGCGGCTGACGCAAGCTGCCCGGTCAGGGGGCATTTTCACGAGGAGGGATCATGTCGGATCAACGGGGGGAAGGCCACAAAGTGAACGATCTGACGCCGCAGCAGGTCGCGGAGGGATTGAAGGAGGGCCACATCGTGCTCGTTGACGTGCGCGAGCCCAACGAGACTGCGGTTGAGCGTTTTCCCGGCGCCGTTCTAGTACCGCTCTCGTCGTTCGACCCGGCAACGATCCCGGCGCCGCCGGGAAGCGATGTGGTGTTTGCCTGTCGCTCAGGTCGGCGTTCGGTAACCGCTTCGCTCGCCGCGCAGGAGCAGGGCTTCGAATATAACTCACATCTGGCTGGTGGCATTCTGGCGTGGAGAGCGGCCGGACTGCCGACCGAGAGCTAGCACGATTTCGCGGGTGAAGGCGCTTCGTCATAAACCAGCCATTTCGGCGCCGGCGGGAATTATCTTCGCTGTTGCCGTTTGCCTGATCGCCGCCGGGCCGGCGCCAGCCGAGAAGGAGCGCGTCGTCAATTTCTATAACTGGTCGGACTATATCGATCCGACGGTTCTGCACGAATTCACCAAAGAGACCGGGATAAAAGTCCGCTACGACACCTTTGACTCCAACGATACACTCGAGGCAAAGCTGTTGGCCGGCAAATCGGGTTACGATGTTGTCGTGCCGACCGGCTATTTTCTCGCCCGCCAGATTTCGGCAGGCGTTTTCCAGAAGCTCGACAAGTCAGAGCTGCCGAATCTCGCCAACGCTTGGGCGGAGATCGCCAACCGATTGGCGAGTTACGATCCCGGCAACCAATACGCGGTCAACTACATGTGGGGCACGACCGGGATCGGCTACAACGCCAAAGACGCGCGCGAAATCGCCGGCGCCGGCAATTCAATCAATTCCTGGGACGATGTGTTCGAGCCGGCCAAGATCGCCAAATTCGAGGATTGCGGTATTCACTTCCTTAACTCGTCGGACGACATCATGCCGGCCGCGTTGCACTACCTGCATCTCAATCCGAATTCGAGCGATCCGGGCGACCTGCAAAAGGCAGCGGATTTGCTGATGAAAATCAGACCGTATGTGCGCAAGTTTCATTCCTCGGAATATCTGAACGCACTGGCCACCGGTGAGATCTGTTTCGCCGTCGGGTTTTCCGGGGATATCAAGCAAGCGCAAAAGCGCGCGGCGGAGGCAAAAGGTGGCATTGCGATTGGCTACGTCATTCCGAAAGAGGGTGCGCAATTATGGTTTGACAACTTCGCCATTCCGAAGGACGCGCCCGATGTCGCCGAGGCGCATGCGCTTATCAATTATCTGCTTAAGCCCCAGGTAGCGGCAAAGAACTCAAATTTCATCGCTTACGCCAACGGCAATTTGGCGAGCCAGAAATTTATCGACAAATCGATCCTCGACGATCGCACCATCTATCCTGATGCCGCGACGATGGCTAAGCTTTACACCATCACCGCGCACGATCAGAAGACGCAACGGTTGATCAACCGCCTGTGGACGCGGATCAAGACCGGCAGATAAGGGGAACAAATGGGAGCGTTGGACGGGAAGGTCGCCATCGTCACTGGGGGCACGAGCGGCATCGGCGAACGGATCGTTGAATTGTTCGTTGAAGAAGGCGCCAAGGTGGTGGTTGCGGCGCGACGCGAGCAGGAGGGGGCCGGGCTGGAAAAGCGCCTCGGCGTCCGCTTCATCCGCACCGACGTTTCAAGCGAGATCGACGTGAAGGGAATGGTCGATTGCGCGGTTAAAGCCTTCGGCCGCGTCGACTGCCTTGTCAATAATGCCGCGATTCCGTCGCCAATGGTCAGTATCAGCGAGATCGACGTCGAAACCATCGACCGGCTCATGGCCGTCAATGTCCGCGGCGTTCTTCTGGGCATCAAACACGCGGCCCCCATTATGATCGAGCAAAAGGGCGGCAGCATCATCAGCATCGGCAGCATGGCCGGACTGCGCGGCGGTGTCTCCGGCCACATCTACTCCGCGACGAAGGGCGCCGTGCTGGCGCTGACGCGTTCGGCCGGCGCCGAACTGGGGGAGATGGGCATCCGCGTCAACAGCATTTCGCCCGGCGCGATCGTTACCGGCATCTTTGCCAAGAACGCGGGCGTCGAAGGCGCCAAGGCGGACAAGTTAAGCGATATGCTCAAGGTGGGCTTTGCGGCGCTGCAACCGATTCCGCGCGCTGGTTTGCCGGAAGATATCGCCCGGGCGGCGGTCTATCTGGCGAGCGACGGATCGAGCTTCGTCAATGGCCAGGACATCGTCGTCGATGGCGGTCACTCGAGCGTCACGCGGGGCTGGTCGACGATGTTGAGCGGCCGCAACGAGATGACGAAGCGTCTCAAAGAGGCGGCCGCGGCGCTGTAAACTGTTGTTCTTGGCGGACGGTTGCGCTCGCCCGCCTCAGGACGCTTGAGCATTCGCGGCGGCACGCACGCTGACCTTGTGCCCATCGGTCAGGTCGACCGGCGGATTGAGGATCACCTGATCGCCGTCCTTGATCCCATCGTTTACCTCGACGGTGGTGCCGAAATCGCGCACCACGTTTACCCGGTGAAAGCGGGCGACGCCGTTTTCGACCACCGCGACATTCAGACCTTCGCGGTTGAAGACAATCGCCTCGGAAGGAACGACCAAAGAGGGCGTCTTTCGCGGGATTTTCAGTTCGACCGTGCAGTAAATTCCAGGCGACAGAACATGCTCGGGGTTGGGGACGTCGATCTCAGTCAGTAGTGTTCTCGTGCCCGGCTGTAGCGCGGTCGCAATGCGCGTCACCGTGCCGGCGAATTCCCGACCGGGTATTTCCGGTACGTGCACGATTGCCTTGACCCCCGGCTCGATACCAAAGGCCTCATCCTGAGGCACGTAGAGCTGGATGCGCAGGATGTCACTGTGCATGAGAGTGAACAGGAACGTGCCGCTGGTGGCGTCCGCCTGCACCAGGCTGCCGACATCGATGTTGCGCTGGGTGATCACGCCGTCGAATGGCGCGACCACGCTTTGATAGGTTTTCTGCTGCTCCAACACGCGAAGTTGCGCCTTTTGCGCTACGACGTTGGCTGCGGCTACCGAAACCGCTGCATCCCGCGCCTCCAGGGTTAAGCGATCGGTGTCCCCTTGCTGCTTCGTGACCCAGCCCTCCTGCACGAGCTTGCCATCGCGATCCCAGGTAACTTGGGCGAGGTCGCGGTTGGCCTGCGCCTGCTGTAGCGCGGCTTCCAGTTGCGCGAGCGTTCCCTGCGCCTGAGCGATTTGATGCTCGACCTCCGGGGCGGTGATCTCGACCAACAGCTGTCCGGCTTTGACCCGGCTGCCGATGTCGACTGTGCGCTTGGAAATATAGCCGCTCGCCCGGGCATAGATGTTGGCCTGCTCAAAGGCTTCGGTTGCGCCCGGCCACGTCACCGACATGGTCGCGTCGCTCGCACGTACCGCGGCGGTGCGAACGTTTGGGACGAAGTCTTGATGCAACTCTGCTGTCGCCATCACCTCGGCATGAACGCTATAGTGCTGCCAGATACCGATCGCGAGCGCCCCACCGAGCAGCAGCAGGGTGCACAGCGCAACAATTCGGGCCCCCCGAATTCGCCGCACCGAGGACTCGTGCGGTTTGTCGCGGGCTTCGGTGTTCCCGCTTGTGCGGTCGAGCCGATCGCCCGGTACTTCGGCCGGATCGAAGTCGTGCAGCGGAGACCGCTCCATCTTGTTCATGCCAATTCCTCAGTAAACACACCGTGAGCCGGCTTGCCGTCATTGCCCTTGCGGAGCAGGGCGAAAAGATAGGGCACCGCAAGCAGCGTCGCCGGCGTTGCAAAAAGCAGGCCGCCGATCACCGCGCGGGCCAGCGCGGCGTTCTGCTCCTCGCCGGCACCGCCGATCGCCATCGGGACCATGCCGACGATCATGGCGGCGGCTGTCATCAGCACCGGTCGGATGCGGGTGCGGCCGGCGGCGATCGCGGCGTCGAACGCGCTCGCCCCATCGAGTTGTCGATCGCGTGCGAAGGTGACCAGCAGGATAGAGTTGGCCGACGCCACGCCGATCGCCATGATGGCGCCCATCAGCGACGGCACGCTCAACGTCGTATTGGTGATGTACAGCATGGTGACGATGCCGCAGAAAGTCGCCGGCAGCGCCAGGATGACCACAAACGGATCTCCCCAGTTCTGATAATTCACCACCATGAGCATGTAGACGAACACAGCGGCAAACAGGATGCCGATCGCCAGATCGCGAAACGCGGAGTTCATGCTCTCGATCTGGCCGACGATCTCGATCCTGTTGCCAGGCGAAAGCTGCTTTTGGTACTCCGCGATGACCTTGTTCAGGTCGCTCGATATTGAGCCAAGATCGCGGCCTTCGGCATTGGCATAGATTTCATAGACGGGTTGTACGTTCGCTTGATTGGCGTTGGTCGGGGTCGAGTCGCGCTTGATGGTGGCGACGTTGCTGAGGAGCCCGGGCACGGGATTGCGGTTGGGGCCAGCGAATGTTGTCACCGGCGTATTCTTGAGATCATTGAGCGTATCGACACGATATTCGGGCGTCTGGACCGCGAGGAAATAGGGAGTTCCGTTACTCGGATCGGTCCAGAAGTTCGGGGCAACTTGCTCCGATGAACTCAAGCTGGTGTTGAGGTTCAGCGCGATACTGTTGGCGGTGAGCCCGAACTGGGTGGCGCGCGCCCGATCGATCTGAGCGAAAAGCTCCGGTGCGTTTACCTCCTGCTGCAGATGCACGTCGGCTAGCCCCGGGATCGCCGCCATCCGTTTTTGCAGCCGCTTTGCGACTTGCAGGTTTTTCGCGCGGTCGTATCCGACAGTGCGAACGTTGATCTGTGCCGGGATGCCGAAGTTCAGGATCTGAGTCACCATGTCGGCGGCCTGGAAGTAGAAAATGTCTTCCGGGAAAGCGGCAGGCAGCACCTGGCGAAGCTTCGCCACATATTTTGCCGTTGGCGCATGCCCTTCCTTGAGCGCCACAAGGATGACGCCGTCGTTCAGGCCGGTGGCGGTGCCGTCACCGAATGCAAAATTGTAGGAACGGGCCGGCAAGCCGATATTGTCGACGATCAGGTCACGTTCGTCTTGCGGAATGACCTCGCGGATCTTGTTTTCGACCGCCTGGAAGATTTGCTCGGTTTTCTCGATGCGGGTGCCCGCAGGCGCGCGCACATGCAGCTGGATCTGGCCGCCGTCGATCAGCGGGAAAAAATCGCGGCCGACGAACATGAACAGCGTGCCGCCCAGGGCAAGCACGATAGCCGCTCCCAGCGGCACGATGAAGCGTCGCCGCAACAGGATGTGAAGAACGTCCACATACGCGGCACGCATGGTTTCGAACCCATGTTCGAACTTTGCGTGCAAGCGTGCGAACCAGCCACTTCGACTTTGTCCTTCTTCACCGTGATGTTCGCCCTTGAGCAATAGCCCAATCGATATCGGCGTCAGCGTTCGCGACAGGCCGTAGGACGCCAGCATGGCAAACACCACGGCGAGGCCCAGCGGGGTGAAGAGGTACTTCGCCGGCCCGTGGAGGAAGACCACGGATACGAACACGCAGCTGATGGCGAGTGTCGATACCAGCGTCGGAACAGCGATGCCGGCGGCGCCGTACAGCGTTGCTGCCGGCAGGGGCATGTGTTCCTCGGTGAGCAATCGATGGGTGTTTTCGATTGTTACCGTTGAATCGTCTACCAGGATGCCAATAGCCAGCGCGAGGCCGCCCAAAGTCATCGTGTTGATCGTGTCGCCCAGAAAGTACAGGACAACGAGTGAACTCAAGATCGAGAGCGGGATCGAGATCATCACCACCAAGGTCGAGCGCCACGAGCCGAGAAACAGCACAATCATCAGGGCGGTTAGTCCGGCGGCGATGGCGCCTTCGCGCAACAGCGCGCGCAGCGAGTCCGTGACGAATACCGACTGATCGAACAGCTCTTTGATTTGCATGCCCGGCGGCGCCGCCTGCCGGGCGATCGTAAGTGCGTGTTTGACGGCGTTGACCACTGCGAGCGTCGAGGCGTTGCCGTTCTTGATGATGCTGAGCAGAACCGCGCGGCTGCCGCCGATTCGCACAATGTTCTGCTGCACGGCATAGCCGTCGTGCACGTGCCCCACGTCTTTGACGAACACGGTGGCGCCGTTGGCAAACTTCACCGGGATGTTGTTGAGATCCTCGATCGACGCCGGCAGTGCGTTGGTACGCACCGTGAATTGGGTGTCGCCGATCTTTGCGAGACCGGCAGGTACCGTCAGGTTCTGCGCGTTGACGGCGTTGACGACATCCAATGGCGTCAGGCCTTTGGCCTGCAATTTGAGCGGGTCGATATCGACCATGATCTGGCGATACTTGCCGCCGGCCGGGGTCGGGAGTGTAACGCCGTGAATCGGCGCGAGCTGCTGGCGCAGCCGGTAAATTCCGTAATCGTAGAGTTGCTGCTCGTTGAGCGTATCGGAACTCAGCCCGATCTGCAGCACCGGGACACTCGAAGCGTTGTATTGCACGACAATCGGCGGCTGGATTCCGGTCGGCATCAAGGCGCGGATGGAATTGGTTCCGGCAACGATTTGAGCGATGGCAAGGTCGAGATTTACGTCAGGCTGGAAAAAGACCTTCTGAACTGAAATGCCGTTGATCGTCTGCGCTTCGATGTCCTGAATGCCGTTGACGCTCGACGACAGCGCGTACTCGCTATAGGTCGTGACCCGTTGTTCCATCTCCGGTGTACTGAGCCCGGTGTACTGCCAGATGATGGTAACGACGGGGATGTTGATTTCCGGAAAGATGTCGGTGGGCATCGCCGCAATAGCGGTGACGCCCAGGAACAATATGAGCGCGGCGAGCACGTAGAAGGTGTGGGGTAATTTCAGAGCAAAACGAACAATGCCCATGGCTCAGCAACCTGTGAGACGCGAATCCGCTGCGTTGTCGGGCTCCTCGGCGTTCTCCCGGGTAGGGCGGCGTGGACCAGCAGACCTTTTTGAGCTGCTCGGCCTGCGCCGGACTACCGCCGTTTGTTATGGCTTGTTGGTAAGGCTGCGCGGTTCAGCGCATGCCTGGCACGCACAGATACCGAATATCGGTTCCCGCGTCCCGTTTTGCATGTCGCCGCTCCATATGGGAACCGTGCCGTCGGATGACCAGGTAATTTTTTGCATAATACCCTCGCTGGCATGCGGTTTCACTGCTTCGTGAGGTGACGCAAAGCTTTCCTTGCCGCTTTTAGCGCGTTATTGCGCGCGCTAGCCTGCAATTTGTGTCGGGTGAGGCGGCTGTGGGCCCTGCGGCTGCTGGTATGCACCGGGGCCGAACGATGGAAAGGCCATGGCGAGCCAAATTATTACCCTGCGGGTGAACGGCACGAACCATAAGGTCGCCGTTGACGACCCGGATATGCCGCTTCTCTACGCCCTGCGCGACGATCTGGCATTGCGCGGCCCCAAATTTGGTTGCGGGCTTGGCCAATGCGGTGCCTGCACCGTCCTGATCGACGGCGAAGCGGCGCGGTCGTGCGTCACGCGCGCCGTCGATGCCGAAGGACGTCAAATCGCGACCCTGGAAGGGCTCGGCAGCCCCGAGCAGCCCAGTCGGGTGCAGGCCGCGTTCATCGCCGAGCAAGCGGCGCAATGTGGCTATTGCACCAACGGCATGATCATGACGGCGACCGCGCTCCTCAATCGCCAGCCGCATCCGACCGAAGGCGACGTGCGCGAGGCATTGGCGCAAAATCTCTGCCGGTGCGGCAGCCACGTGCGCGTCCTTGCCGCGGTGTTGCGGGCGGCGAGGGAGGGCTGAGCCATGACCTATATCAGCACCTATGTCAGCCGCCGCGCGTTCATGCAGGGCGCCGCCGGGCTTGTGGTCGCGTTCAGCTTGCCGCGCGTTGCGGCAGCGAGCGGGACGACGGTCGCCGCTGGCAGCGTCGATGCTTTCCTCGCCGTGGCGCCGGATGGCGGTGTTACCGTCTTCGCGGGCAAAGTCGATCTCGGCACCGGGGCTCGCGCTGCGCTCCGCCAGATCGTTGCTGAGGAGCTTTCGCTCTCGCCAAAGCGCATCGCGCTCATTGAGGGTGACACCGCACTCACGCCCGATCAGGGATCAACCGGAGGCTCAACCGGCATCATGGTCGGCGGCGTGCAGATCCGGCAAGCCGCCGCTACCGCGCGTGCGCATTTGCTGGCGCTTGGCGCGGCGCGGCTCAATCGGCCTGCGACGGATTTGGAAACCCGCGACGGTACGGTCGCTATCCGCAGCAGCGGCGAAGCGGTAAGCTTTGCGGCGCTCATCGGTGGGGCGACCTTCAACGTGCCGGTCGACAAAACCGCGCCGCTGCGCGATCCGGACACTTATAGGATTGTCGGCACCTCGTATCCGCGGCCTGACATTCCGGCGAAGCTGACGGCGCGCCACGCCTATGTTCAGGACCACCGCGTCGAAGGCATGTGGCACGCGCGCGTCATTCGACCACCGGCGATCGGAGCGAAATTACTCGACGTTGATGCCGGCTCGATCGCTGCAATCCCGCACGCGCAAATCGTCCGGGTGCGCGACTTTCTGGCCGTTGCGGCGCCGCGCGAGTGGGACGCTGTGCGCGCCATGCGGACGCTGAAGGCAAATTGGAGCGAAGCGGCAACGCTGCCGGGTTCGGATGCTCTGTTCGAGGCAGTGCGCGCAACGCCGGTCGCTCGCACCGAGACGATGCGCAGCGTCGGCGACGCAACCGCGGTCCTCGCATCGGCGCCGCGCGTCCTTCACGCGTCCTATGCCTGGCCGATCCAGTCCCACGGTTCGATGGGACCCTCCTGCGCGGTTGCCGACATTCGCGACGGCGGCGGCATCGTGTGGACCGCATCGCAAGGCACACACCGTCTGCGCAAAACCATCGCGCGGCTCCTCGGGCTTGACGCAGCCAAACTCCGCCTCATCTACATGGACGGCTCCGGTAGTTATGGGACGAACGGCAACGATGACGTCGCCTTCGAGGCTGCGCTGTTGTCGCGTGAACTGCGGCTTCCGGTGCGTGTGCAGTGGATGCGCGAAGACGAACACGCCTGGGATCCGAAGGGCCCGCCGCAGCTCCTTGATTTGCGCGCAACGCTTGATGCTGGCGGTGCAATCGCCGCGTGGGAAACAGTAGCCATAGCGCCGGCCAACGCGCCGAAATCGCCGGACATCCCGCTCCTGGGCGCAGTCGCTGCCGGTCTCGACGATGGCAGCGCGCTGTTCTCCGGGCTTCTCTCGCTCAATTCCGATCCTCCATACGAGATCGCGAATATGCGTGCGGAGATCAGGTGGCAGGCCACCACGCCGCTACGTCCCTCAAACCTGCGCGCTCCCGGCAAGATCGGGAACGTCTTCGCCGTCGAAAGCTTCTTCGACGAGCTTGCGGCCGCCGCCGGCGCCGATCCGCTTGCTTACCGGCTGCAGCAGCTGCGCGATCCGCGTGGACGCGAAGTTTTGCAGCGCGTCGGCGAAATGATGGGATGGACCGCGCGCAAGTCGCCCGCCAACCGAACGGGCCAGACGCTCAACGGCCGTGGCATCGCCTACGTGCATTACAAACAGGCCGAGAACCACGTTGCCATGGGAATGGACGTTGCGGTTGATAGTTCGACCGGCGCGATCCGGGTGCTGCGTGTCGCCTGCGCTCACGATTGCGGGTTGATGATCAATCCGGACGCCGTACGGGCGCAGGTCGAAGGCTGCATCCTGCAGACGTTGAGCCGCACGCTGTTTGAGGAGGTCACTTTCGATCGTTCGAAAGTGACCAGCATCGATTGGTCAAGCTATCCGATCCTGACTTTTCCTGATGTGCCGCAACTCGACATCGCTCTGATCGATCGCCGCCACGAGCGCCCGCTTGGCGCTGGCGAGGCCGCCGCCGCGGCAGTCGCGGCGGCGGTCGGCAACGCGGTCTTTGATGCGACGGGTGTGAGATTGCGCCGGGTGCCATTCACACCCGAGCGGGTCAAAGCCGCCCTTTCGGGCCGGGCGACCTGACCGCAAACTCCAGGTCAGGCTTTCAGCGCCTGCTCGATGAACGTGTTGGTATAGAGCGCGTCGACATTCGGGACGGCGGCAATGCCGGCGCCGCGAATGCCTTTATCAGCTTTTGCCCAGAGTTCGGGCATATTGCGCAAGAAATTCTCGCGCCCTTGCGACATCCAGGGATTGGCCATGATGAAACGCATCAGCGTAACAAGCTCGTCGACGTTCTTCATGCCGGGAATATCGAAGTCGCGGTTGGCGCGCTGATAGATCGCTTTAAGATCGCCGTGCAGCATGTCGTCGGTTGAGGCCTGTAGAGCCTTAAGAAACCCGACCACCATCGCCGGCTTCTTCTCAATCACATCGCGCGTGGTCACGTAGATCTGGCTTGGCATCGGCGCGTATCGGTCCGTCGGCCAATGCACGATCGGCTCGTTGGCAGTTTGCAGCGCCACGACCACGCCGATGGAATTGATGAAGCAATCGATGCGGCCCTGGCGCAGGTATTGCATCGCGCCCGGGCTGTTGCCGACAACTTGAGTGGTAACGTCGGCTTTGGTCATCCCGGCCGAGTGCAGCATGATTTCGAGTAACTGCTCCGTGGAGCCGCCAACAGAGACGATGCCGATCGTCTTGCCTTTGAAATCCTCCGCCGCGTTGATCGGCTTGTCCTTGGTCGAGATCACGTGAAAAGTCGATCCTTGGTATAGCGTCGCCACCGACACAAAGGCCGCGCCTTTGGCGACTGCGACAAATTCGTCAATCGCAGTGAGCCGTACGAATGAAACCGCTCCGGTCATGAGCTGCTGCGCCGTTATCACCGCCCCCCGGCCACCGAGCAGTGTCGGTGCGAATCCCTGCTGCGCCAAAAAGCCCCCGGAGACCATGTTCATCATTTCGAGGAAGTCTGGGATGTAACCAAACGGCGTCATGAAGGTCAGCGGTTCAGCCGCCCGCGCCGGGCGTATATAAGGCTTGGCGATCACGGTGCCGGCCGCAAGCCCGCCGGCAATCTTGAAGAGGTGGCGTCGCGTGGTCATATGCAGTCTCCATTCGATGCTTGTTTTGTCAAAATCATAGCGTACGATTTTCGGCAGTTCCCGCGAATGTCAAGCCTGCAACCAAATCACGAATTCGAAGTGGCCGTCGTCGGCGGTGGACCGGTCGGTCTGGTCATGGCGCTGTTGCTGGCGCGTCAGGGCGTCGCTACCGCACTGCTGGAGAAGACGTCCGATGTCGAGACCGACCTGCGCGCATCGACCTTTCATCCGCCGACGCTCGATCTGCTTGACGACATCGGACTTGCCGGATCGCTTATTGAGCAAGGCTTGATCTCTCCGCAATGGCAGGTGCGGCTGCATCCGGAGGGTGACCGTGCCGTGTTTGATCTTGGCGTGATCGCAAACGCGACGCGTCACCCTTATCGCGTGCAATGCGAGCAATGGAAGTTGTCCCGGCTTGCGCTCGACGCCTTGCGCAAGGAGCCGAACGCGCAAATCTTTTTCGCGACCGAAGTCACCGGGCTTGCCCAGGACGACGCCGGCGTGACGCTGGATCTGGGTGGCGACGAGGCGCCGGCGAAACTGCGTGCCCGTTTCGTCGTCGGCGCCGATGGTGCACGTTCGGTGGTTCGTCAGGCGCTTGGCTTCGACTTCGAGGGCGAGACATATCCGGAAACGACGCTGCTCGCGACGACGACGTTTCCATTCGAAGACCACCTCGAAGGACTGACCAACATTGCTTATTGCTGGAAGGCCGGTGGTAACTTTTCGCTGCTGCGCGTTCCCGGCCGCTGGCGAGTCTCGATCTATCCGCGCGAGGATCTGCCGATCGAGGCGCAGATCACCGATGAAGCGATCGAGGCGAGCCTGCAGGAGATTGTCCCGCATCGGCCGGGCTACGAAGTCATGGAAAAACGGCCCTACCGCGTGCACAAGCGCATTGCGCCACACTACTATCGCGGTCGCGTCGCGCTTGCCGGCGATGCCGCACACTTGAACAGCCCGTCGGGGGGCATGGGCCTCAATGGCGGCGTTCATGACGCCTTCGAATTGGCGGCAGCGTTGCGCGATATACGCGTCGGTGCGCCATTGGGGGAACGGCTCGATCTCTACGAGCGGCGCCGCCGGCCGGTGGCGCTGGAGCAGATCATCGCTCAGGCAGATGCCAACCGCGCCCGGATGCGGGAAAAGGATCCAGCCAAACGCCGCGAAATCCTGGCCAACTTGCAAGCTATCTCCGCCGACCGCGAACGGCAGGAGGTGCACCTGTTGCGCACCTCAATGATCGCTGGCCTGCGTCAAGCCGCCGCTGTCTCATAATTCAGTCGTTTGATTTAGGCGTTGCGTGTGCCGCGGCGCACGGATTCGTGCCACGGGATCAGCACGTGTCGCAGAAGTGAGATGGCGAAATAGAATAAAAACCCCAAGATCGTCATATGGATCATCACGGCAAAAAGGCCGTCGGTCTCGAATGCGTTCATGCGCGCAACCAACAGGTGGCCCAGTCCGATGTCGCCGCCGACATACTCACCGACGATCGCGCCGATCAGCGCCAGCACGATGCCGACTTCCATCCCGGTGATGATGTACGGCAGCGAGGAGGGGAGTTCGAGCCGGCGAAATACCTGCCAGCGCGTCGCGTTCAAGCTGGTCATCACGTCGCCGTAGCCGCGGTCGATGGATTTCACACCCAGCACGGTGTTGGTGAGGATGGGGAAAAAGGCAAGCGTTGCCGCGATCAGGACCTTCGAGGTGACGCCGAAGCCGAACCAGACGACGAAAAGGGGCACCAAAGCCACTTTTGGCAGCACCTGGCTTGCGACGATGAACGGATTGAGGGTCTGTTCAAGCCAGCGCACCCGCGCGATCAGCACGCCAAGCCCGACGCCGATAATCATCGCCCAGAGAAAGCCGAGGAGGGTGGCATAGACCGTCATTGCAGTGTCGATCCACGCGCGCCTGGAGACAAGAAGTCCGATCCAGGCGTGCCAGACCGATACGGGCGTCGGCAGAATGAACGCCGAAATCTTGCTGACGTCGATGTAAAGCCACCACACCGCGACCAGCAGGACGCACAAGGCGGGCGTCGTGATCCACGGCAGGTAGGTCTTGAAATCGCGGCGCTGCGCTTGTGTCGGCTCATTCGCCGGCGCTAACGGCACGTCGGCGAGACTTTTATCAGTCATGCCATCTCCGTGAGGCGATGACGCAAGTCCTTCGCAATCGTCTGAAACGCTTCGGTGGATTGCACGTCGAGCGAACGCGGCCGTTCAAAGCCGACGTTGACGACGGTATCGATGCGGCCCGGCCGCGGCGAGAGCAGCACGATGCGATCGGCGAGAAACACCGCCTCGTTGATCGAGTGGGTGACGAGGACAATGGTCTTGCGGGTCTGGATCCAGAGATTTTGCAGCTCGATGTTCAATGAGTCGCGGGTCATGGCGTCGAGCGCGCCGAACGGCTCGTCCATCAGCAAAATGTCGGGATCGTGCGACAGTGCGCGCGCAATCGCAGCGCGCTGCCGCATGCCGCCGGAAAGTTCGTACGGCCATCGCGTTTCAAAGCCGCCGATGCCGACGAGCGCAGTCAGTTCCCGCGCCCGCTTCAGGCGCTGCCGCTTCGGCACGCCTCTCAGCTCGAGCGGCAGCGCAACGTTTTCTTCCACTGTGAGCCAGGGAAACAGGTTCGCGTCCTGAAACACGATGCCGAGGTCGGAGACCGCATCCGCCTGCCGTGTCTCGTTCTTCCAGAGGTCGCGGTCCATCACTTGCAGCCGACCGTGGCTCGGCGCGATCAAACCGCCGATCATGCGCAATAACGTGGTCTTGCCGCAGCCGGATGGGCCGAGCAGCACGACGAACTCGCGCTGAGCAATGGCAAGATCAGTGGCGGCAAGCGCGTGAACCGGGCCGTCTCGTGTGGCGTACCACCGCTCGACCCGGTCGAGGTGAATAGCCGGCATTGCTTTGGCCGACTTGCTGTCACGCGGCGCACCGGTGGACGCGATTTCGTCCCGCAAGGGCCCAACCGACGCCATCACCGTCCGTTTCCGGCCGAGGGAAAAATCCGGCCGCATGGATTTTCGCATAGACGAGCGAAAGCCTTTAATTGAAACCGCGCCGGCACTTTGTATATCTTATAGGACAAAGGCGGCGGTCAAGCAAAAGGCGCAAAGCAACGGGCTGCGGAGTGACGCATGGTCGAATATGCGCGCAAAGGCTTGATCGGCGTGCTCACGCCGCAAGCCAACACGACGGTTGAGCCGGAATTTGCGATCCTGATGCCGCCCGGCTACGCGTTCCTCAATGCGCGGCTGGTGAGCGACAAACCGACGATCAGCGCCCGGTTGGATGACTATTTCGCCACAATGGAGAATACCATCACGCAATTCGCCAACGCGCCAATAGGGGCGGTGGCATTTGCCTGTACCGGCGCATCCTATTTGCAAGGCGTCAAACGCGAACAGGCCGCAGTCGAGGCGATCGAAAACGCGCGCAAAATCTCCTTCGTGACAGCAGGCCAAGCCGTCGCCGAGGCGCTGCGGCATTTCGGTGCGCAGCGGATTGGGCTGGTATCGCCCTATCCACCCGACTTGACCGAGGCCAGCGTTGCCTATTGGCGCTCGCACGGCTTTGAGATTGCCGCAGTTGCCGGCGCGTTCGACGCGTCGAGCAAGTTTCACCCGATCTATGATCTTCCAGCGGCGCGTGCCGAAGACGCTCTGGCGGGCATCGATCTGAAAGTGGTTGATGCCGTAGTGATGCTCGGAACCGGCATGCCGACGCTCGGGCCTATTCTCGCGTACACCAACAAGTCCAGCGTGCCGATCCTGTCGTGCATGTCGGCATTGGCCTGGCGTTCGCTTGTTGTGTTCGACCGCCATCTCGCCGAACCGGCCGCCATGCGGCGGTATTTTGCTGGCGAAGGATGGCGTGAGCGTTTTGCCCGGGCGGCCGCCTGAGTTCCGAAACGCGGTGGCAACTCCAGGCAGTGACTCATTGGATCAAACATCGCTGCCGGTGCGATTTAGCGCGCGATGATGATGGTCCGCACTGGAACGCCCGCGTCGCAATCCGGAGCGACCGTCGGTAACCGACGCCGGCGATACGGTGAATTGGTGCGAGTTTCCGGATCGTGTGCTGCGCGCGGCGGCAGCGCTGCGCCGGCCTGAAGTCGGGTCCGGGAGTCCGGATCGCATTGTGGTTGCCGAATTGCGTCGATTATCTCGCCGCCGTTTTTGCCTGCGCTTGGCTCGGGGCGGTTGCCATTCACATCAACACGCGGTTTCGCTCGGCGGAAGTCGGCAATCTGCTCGCGACTAGCAGCAGCGCCTCGACCGCGATCAGAGCCGATCTCTCCATCGTCACCTCTCGAATATTCGAGTGTTGTTTCCGCGCAACGCCGTTCGTGCCCCCGATGTTAACGAAGGTTACCGCAAACACAGCGAGCCAACGCCGCCGCGAACGGAGCTGATTCCCTTGCGAGCAGCGCAGCGGTCCATCGTTAACGGTTACGATTCATGGTTTCCTCTTCAAGTTCTTTGGTCTCGTTGTTTGATGTGCCAATCCCTTCATCCAAATCACAAGCGTGGAAGGGAGCGGTGCCTTGCAAACGAGATCAATTATCACGGCGTTATTTGTTGGTGCATTTGTTGCGGCATTCGCCGTACCGGCTTATGCCGGCGGCTGGGCAACGGTGCATCGGTACGTCCACAAGACCGGCCGCTGCGGCGCCGATCGCGAAGTATTGGCGTCGTTCTACGGCACCGGCAAACTCACGGCCACCGGCGAGCGGTTCAATCCGCATGGGCTGACCGCGGCGTCATACGACTATGCGCTCGGTACCACGATCACGGTCACAAATCCGCACAACGGCCGAACCTGCCAGGTGCGCGTCAACGACCGCGGACCGAACGGTGTCGCGCGCGTCATGGGCGCTCGCATCGACTTGGCACTCGGTGCGCGGGATTGTCTGGGAATGACCGCGAGCCAATATGTCTGCGCGCCCGATGCTCACGCATTTGCGCAACTGCATGAGAAGGAAACGCGCGACGTCGCGTACATCAAGACACAAGTGCATGTCCGGGAAACGCGCCACGTTGTATACGCAAAGACTTGGCATCACGTTGTCGCGGGCAGCCATCGGCAACGGGTGGCGCGCGTGAAGCCTTATTGGCAGAATCAGATAAAGACGCAGGAGCCGATGTTTTTCGCTACCCGCACCAAATGGTGAAGCGAAATTAGTCGGCTTAGGGACAGCCTGAAGCGGCGCCTCGTTCGGTGGTTGGTGTCCGCGCTAGAACGATAGGCTGCTGTGGCGGCCGACACTGCCCGTTTTGATGCGTGTCAATGCGGCCGATCGGAGCCGTTGGCGTGGGCAATGCCGACAATTGTCGGAACGATGCAATTTTGCTTTCAGACACAATACGTATCGTTTTATTTTATGCCACTTTTGCGGCCGAATCTTCATACAAGCGGATAATTAGAATCGATATGGGCCATTTTAGTTTGCATGGGCGAAAACATCTTGCGTTCCATAGATGGACTGTGTTTCCCGCAGCCGATTAACTGCACGTTGCACGAAGGGATCCAGATGAGTAACGACAACCGCCGCAGGCCGCGAAAGCAGCTCAACGTGCCGGCGTGGATTGACGTCGGCAACAATGCGCGTCTTCAAAAGTGCACCGTGGTTGACGCGTCCGAAAGCGGAGCGAGGCTTGCCGTGGAAGACATCGAATGTCTTCCGGACAAATTCAATCTGATCCTGTCGCGGCGCGGCCAGCCCCATCAGCGCTGCAATATCGTGTGGCGGCGCGACGACGAGGTCGGGATCGAATTCATCGCTTCGCCGCCGACAAATGTTCGCAGTTCCGAGAGCGTTGAGGCACCCCCGCCCGAACGCGGCCGTCTGGAGATTTTTGCCGGCCGGCTGAGCCAAGACAACGCGAACGAGGCAACCGACTGGACCACGGGCTACAATGAACGATCTATCGCCGACGGTCGCGTGAGTGTGCGGCTGTTGCGTAAAGTCTCTGCATTGCTCGCCCACGGCTTACGCCGTACGCGTTATCCCGTGGAGTCCTGATAACAGCAGCCGAACCTTCGACAGTGGCTGGCTTGACGGCCGCGGCGCTATTGCAAACTTATGGTCATTCCGCCCAGGCCGAGAGTAGCCTCGAAGCCGAGTTGCGCGCCTCGCAGTTCGAGGATGACGCCATTGCCATTCTGCAGCCGAGCAACTTTCGGGCCACCAACGACGGCTACACTCGCACCTACTGCATTGTAAGTGCCGACGATATCCGTGACGTGATGCATGTGATACGCGACGCCGGTCAGGCGCGCTTCGGCAATACCGATGGTGCCGATGCCAACGCCACCGATTTTCAACCGGTGCGTCGCGCCGTGAAAGGTAACGGTTCCTTGGCCGCCGCCAGCGCCGAGGATGAAACCGGCCTTGACGATCCGCAGGTGAACGATGCCGGTTGTTTGCGCCGACGATGCCGTCGAAACGCCCGACAGCATCACCGCCGCCAGCAGCAGAGCCGCACTAAATTTCATTGCACGAACGAGATGAACCACTATCGCCTCCCGGTCTATTTGACTTGTGACTATTCCTCTAGCACGAAACTCTGACGTTACGTCAAATCGCTGCCAAAAAACATCATAATCGAGGGTCGCGCCGGGACAATCAAGCATGCGGAATGCCTCGACAGCAAGGGTCAGCAACTACTGCAAGAAGCACAAGAAGGACGCGGTGATGAACGCAATCCAGTAGGTCGCTATATGAGTTTCGTTTATCGCCATCTGCGATGCAGCCAGAGCCACTGCTCGGGATGTTCTCGCACCCAGCTTTCGATCACCGAAGTAATCGTCTGCATGGTGCCCTTGATGTCGATGCGGCCGTCGGCGCCGCGCACCGGCTCTATCGGATCGGTAATTTCGACTGAAAAGCTGTTGCCGTCAGGTTTGCGGATCACGCGCAGTCCGTGAATTGGACATTCCGTCTGCCGGGCGATCATCGCAATGAGCGGATTGGCGCGGCAGCGCCGGCCGAAGAAGATCACGTCGACGCCTTTGCTGAAATGCTGGTCGACCAGCATGCCAACATGGGTGCCAAAATCCAACAGCCGCGCCAGCTTGATCGGCGCTTCCAGTCCCGTCGCAACGAGTTCTCCCATCAATGGCTCTCGCAACTTGACGATGAGGTCGCTGATCGGACGGATGTTCGGCCGTCGATAAAGCACCGCCGAATGCCGCACCAGCAATTTGGCGACGACCGCAGGCAACTCCCAATTGGCGAGATGGGCGGCAAAACCAAGCATCGGCTTGCCCCGCTCTAGCATTTGCCGGTAATGCTCCGCCGCTTCCGGCGCATAGGTGATCATGTCAGCCGTTTGCTGGCCGGCACCTTCGATGCAGAACTCATCGAGGTGCGCGAATTCCACCCCAATACGTCCGAGATTGTCCCAGACGCCGGCCAGGATTTTTTCGATCTCGGTTTCGGATTTATCGGGGAAGGCCGCGCGCAGGTTCTCGCGGCCGACGCGATTTTCCGGCAGCAGCCTGCCAATGGTACGCATGCACGCGGCGGCGAAGTTCGCGGTGCGCTTGCGATCCATCCGCTTGATCAAGCCCAAAAGCGCGATCGTGATCGCGCCGATGGTCCCGTCGAGAAGCTTCGAACGCGGCTTCGCCATCAGGGGGCGCGTTAGAACGTAACGATGATCTTGCCGAAAACCTGCCGGCTCTCGAGCCGCGCCAGGCCGCGCTCGAAGTCGGCGAGCGCGACTTCGGTGTCGATCACAGGCAGTAGGCCGGCGGCCATTTTGGCGAGGCTGTCACGGACGTTGCGCATGGAGGCGCCGAACGAGCCGAAGATGCGATATTGCTGCTGGAAGAGCTGGAACAAGTTGATCGTCGTCGTCTGACCGGAGGTCGATCCGCAGGTGACGAGCCGACCGCCGCGTTTAAGGCAAAGGAGCGAGCCATTGAAAGTGTCGGGGCCGACGTGCTCGAAGGCAACGTCGACGCCTTTCTTGGCCGTGAGTTTGCGCACGACGGTTTCAAAGCGGTCGGTTTTGTAGTTGATGACGTGGTCGGCGCCGAGCGCCTTGGCCTTGATCGCCTTTTCGTCGTCGCCGACCGTGGTGATGACGGTACAGCCGATTGCCTTTGCCATCTTGATTGCTGTAGTGCCAATGCCCGAGCCGCCGGCTTGCACCAAAATGATCTCGCCCGGCTCGAGCTTGGCGTTGTCAAACAGCATGTGCTGCACGGTCGAGAAAGCTATCGGCGCACAAGCGGAGTCGCGAAAGCTCACCCCGGCCGGAACCGGGATGACGAGGCGTGCCGGCATGTTGACCAGATCACGGGCAAAGCCGTCGACGTGAAAGCCCATAATGCCGGCGACGTTTTCACAGAGATTGTCTCGGCCTTCGCCGCAGGCCTTGCATTTCCCGCATGTCAATCCGCCGTAGGCGACGACGCGATTACCGATTTTGTAGCCGGTCACATCAGGCCCGATGGCGCGGATTTCACCCGCGGCCTCGGCGCCGACGACGAGCGGCAGTTTGCGCTTGGCGAACGCCATGCCGCGCCAGCCCCAGACGTCGATGTGATTAAGCCCGATCGCTTTGATGCCGATTTGCACTTCGCCTGCTGCAGGCGGTGGCGGTGCGGCAACCTCGCGAAGTTCGAGTTTGCGATCACCAACCAGCATGAGTGCGCGCATCGTCTCCCCGGTGGCTAGGGCAGGGGCGCGGCGCTCATCGCCGGCAATGCCGGTAGCGAGGCTCACGCGGGCTCCAGCGCCATGACCAGGCAGACATTCTGGCCGCCGAACCCGAACGAATTGGAAATGGCGCGACGAACTTTCGCGTCGCGCGCGACATTAGGTACCACATCGAGCGCTATGGCCGGATCTGGAATTTGATGATTGATGGTCGGCGGCAGGCGCTGGTTTTGCAGCGTGAGGAAGGTGAACGCCGCCTCGACGACGCCGGCGGCGGTTAGCGTATGACCGATCATCGATT
Organism: uncultured Alphaproteobacteria bacterium; assembly: GCA_963844545.1. Classification (GTDB taxonomy): domain Bacteria; phylum Pseudomonadota; class Alphaproteobacteria; order Rhizobiales; family Xanthobacteraceae; genus BOG-931. Next base: position 592,988 of record CAWJOX010000015.1, read on the forward strand.
TGTTGGATGAAATCGGAATACCGAGGATGCGGTCGCCAAACACGGTGGAAACGCCAAGATGCTCCATCTTGTCGTTTTCCGGCGTCGAAGTGCCGTGGGCGTTAATGTAGTCGATGTCTTCCGGTCCGATGCCGGCATCGGCGAGCGCATTGCGCATGCAGGCGATAATTGGCTTGCCGTCTGGGCTTGAGCGGGTGCGGTGGAACGAGTCGGATTTTTCCCCGACGCCTTCAAGGATGCCAAGCACCCGGGCGCCGCGGGCACGCGCGTGATCGAAATTTTCGAGCACCAAAGCAGCGGCGCCTTCCGCGAGAACGAAGCCGTCGCGGTTTTTGGAGAATGGCTTTGAGGCGCGCTCCGGTGGATCGTTTTGGGTCGATAGCGCCGACAGCAGCGAGAAGCGCACCAGCGATTCCGGCGTCAGCGAAGCATCGGCCCCGATCGCGAGAGCTGCTTGGCAATCGCCGCGCCGGATCGCCTCCATCCCGAGTTGGATGGCGCTAGCGCCCGAGGCGCAGGCGGTGTTGAGCGAAACGGGCGAGCCCTCGGTGCCGAAGTGCTCGGCCAGATGTTCGCCGATGATGGCAAATTTGAACGCGCCATGTTCGGCGGCAAATTCGTTGGCGATGCGCATGAGGTCGGGATAGCCGGTATCGGCGTTGGAGGCAGCCATCTCCGCCATCTTGATCCGGTCCGGCCACTCGATTTCGAGCGGCGGCGGCGCGAGGTAAAGCGGTCCGGGAAAGCGGCCCTTGGTGCCAATACCAGCTTCAGCGATGGCTTCTTCGGCCGCGAGCATGGCAACGCGCTCGGAAATCTCCGCCGGCGGCATCGCGTCCCGATAAACATCATTGACGGCGCCGGCGATCGTCGTGCGCAGGCCGTCGGTCGGAAACCGCGAAATTCGCTTTATGCCGGAGACGCCGCCGGTCAATTTCGCCCAATTCGCCGACTTGCCGACGCCAAGCGAGGTGACCACGCCGATTCCGGTGACGGCGATGATCGGGCGACCGAGCTTGTCGCGGCATGGCGCGGCCATGAAATTCTCCCTCAACCAACCCGTTCGACCAGCGCCAGGCCTTCGCCGCGCCAGTTACCCACGGACGTAACGATCACCTGGGAAATATCGGGCGGGCTCGATCCGGTATCTCCCGTGCCGGCAGGCGCAAACAGCTTGCCATGTTCCAGCACCGCGCAGGCGATTCCCAGATTGGCCTCGAACTGCGCTTCGAGGCCATGACCGATATACGTTCCGGTATTGCGTACGGGAAGGCCTATTTCCTCGAGCACATCCCGCTCGGCCGAGGTCGCGGGTTCAAGTCCCGCTGCCCCGGAGATAATTCCGGCGTGTTTGCGATCGACCTCGGCCTCGATCCCGTTCCACTGGCCACGGAGCGTTGCCTCGATGTCTCCGCTTTTGCGCTGGTTACGGTCGGAATAGATCGCAGAAATCCGCGCCCGCGGTCGCGCGCCGCGTGTTTGCGCGTGCTCGCGGCTTTCGAGCACGAGGAAAGCGCCCATGTTGCCGACGGCGAGACCGCCTTGCGGGCCGCGATCCCAGACCGGCGCGAACTTGTCTTTAAGGGCCGAGCCCGCCTGTTCGAAGATGAGGAGAATGTCCCAGCGGGTGGCGTTGTACGCGCCACCCACCAGTGTCAATTCGCTCTGTCCAGATGCGATGCGCGCGTGGGCGATGCGCACCGCATCGACGCCGGCCGCTTCTTCGCCCAGCAACGTGCGCGAGGAACCGACGACGCCGTGCACGATCGAGATATTGCCAGCCAGCAGGTTTGGCAGCTGCGCCAGGAATAAGGTCGGACGCAGATCGCTCATCAGTCGTTCGTTGAGGAACGCGCCGCGCTCGGTAACCTTGCGCATGCCGGTAAGGATGGTCGAGTCGGCGGTAATGTCGCGCTCGCCGCCGCTGGCAGCAACGATCATGTCGGTGGTTTCCAGCAGCTCAGGCTTGCCGGCAATGCCGGCGTCGCTTAGAGCCAGGCCTGCGGCATAAACGCCGATGCGCTGCCACGGCTCCATCTGCCGCTGATCACTCTTCTTCGGAATTTGTTTGTCAAAATTCACCGGCGCGAGCGGATGCACGATGTAGGGCGCAAAGCTTTTGTCATCGTAAGGCGGCGGATCGCCGCGCTCGAGATGTTGCCACGTTGCCTCGAGCCCCTCGCCAAAACACGTAAGCAGACCGACGCCGGTGATCCACACCTCGCGGCGTCCGCTCACTTGGTGAGCTCCTTGACCGGTACTTCGATCCGCTCTGCCCATTCGAACAGCGCAGTACGGAATTCCGGGCTCGGAAACGGCATAATGGTGTAGATGATCCGTGCCTCGCAGACGACCTTTCCGTTCCGCCGGCCCTTGCCCTCGCCGACAGCGTAGCCCGAGCCCTCGTGCACTACGCGGCCCTCGACTTCGAGCTCGTCGCCGGGAAATACGGCGTTGCGGAACTTTGCCTCCTTGACGCCGGCCATGAATGGCATGGAGTTAAAGCCGCCGACCGCAATCAACAGCCAGCCGGTCGTCTGCGCCATGCATTCCAGGAGGAGCGCCCCAGGCATAAGCGGGTAGCTTGGAAAATGCCCTTCGAAGACCGTCGAAGTTTTTGGCACCGTGCAGATCGATGTGGCAACGCGCCCGGCAACGTCGAGCGCGACCATGCGATCGATCATCTGGAAGTATTCGAAGCGCATGCGTGGCGCCTCAGGCGCCCTTCGCCGCAATCAGCTTGTCGATTTCGCCACTTAGGTTATTGAGCACGAAGTACTGGTCTGTCGTCGCTTTGCCGTCGTTGACCTCTTGGGTCCACTGCTCGAGTGGAAGCTTGATGCCGAAGGTTTTGTCGATGGCAAAGGCAATATCCAGGAAATCGAGACTATCGATTTCGAGGTCATTGATGGCGTGGCTTTCCGGCTTGATATTCTCACGCGGAATGTCGCAAGTTTCCGCAATGATATCAGCGACTTTATCGAAAGTGGCAGACATCGGGCATCTCAAGCCCGATCGCTGCGGGCCCCTCCAGTCGTTGTTGCCCGTATAGCGAAGGATACCGCCAAGTTCAACGTCTTGTCGGGGCGCGCATTTTGCCGTCTTTGCCACATTCCGGCCGGCTGCTATCCGGCCCAAGATTTCAAGATTCCTAAGTGAGGGCGCGGATCGGTCGCGATACGGGACCAATCAACTCACTCGGAAATATATCTGCGGCGCTCTAGCCGGATTCTGCGCGCTTGCGGCGGCGCAACTACTCGCGCCGCCGCATACGATGTAGGTCCGATGCACATCGCCCAACCTTGGGCGCGCGCGACGCCGAAGGTCGTGCCGACCACGGCGAACGCGCGGCCAACACTGCAAATGGCACTTCAGCGCCCGTGAGTGGGTCGTTTGATATCTAAGCGCCTTACCATTGGTTAATACTCGTCGAAGTATACCTGCGGGATGGTACCGCGCACCGGTCTGCGAGCATGAACGATTCCGATCCCAAGGACCTCCGCAGCTGGTCCGGACCGATTACGAACCTTGCCGATGACGAGCAGCAATCGCAAACCGACTCTGTGAACGCTACGGCGCGACCGCGAATTGCAATTGCAGAAGCACTCCGCAACAATTGGTTTGAGATCTGGTATCAGCCCAAGATTGATCTCAAGCGCAAATGCCTTGCCGGCGCCGAAGCGCTGGCTCGTATTCACCATCCGCAGTTCGGCGTCCTGCAGCCTGGCAATTTCCTTCCCGAAGTCGATGAGAACAGTGTTATCGAACTGGCCCAACAGGCGGTATTGGCGACGCTCCTCGATTGGACCATGTTCGACGAGGCCGGCTTTAATCTTCATCTCGCCATCAATGTGCCGGTCAACGTTCTGCTCAAGCTGCCGATCCCGCAACTGGTCGCCGAGTATCGGCCCAAAACCGACCGTTGGCCCGGATTGATCCTCGAAGTGACTGAGGATCAGATCGTTCGCGACACTGTGCTTGCCAACGAGATCGCGACCGAATTGCGGGTGAGTGGCATCACCATCGCGCTCGACGAGTTCGGCGCCGGCTATTCATCGTTCTCGAGCTTGCGGGCGCTGCCGTTTGCCGAGCTCAAGATCGACCAGTCTTTCGTGACCGGCTGTGCGACCGACGCAGCGAACGGCGCCATCTGCCAGACCGCCATCGATCTGGCGCACCGTTTTGGCAGTGCCGCGGTCGCCGAGGGCGTTGAAAGCTCCGCCGACCTGCAGACTTTGATGGTCATGGGTTGTGACTTCGGACAAGGGCCGCTGATTGCGCCGCCGATGCCGAAGGAGCGCTTTCTCGAACTCCTTCGCCAGCGCATGAACAAGCCGCGCGGCGTCTCGCCCAGAGACGCGATGCACGTCTCATCAAAAGTCGCCGGCCGCGTTGCCTGATCTCTATTTGCCGGCCGGCTCCTGGAACGGCAACGGTGTGCCTTCGGGCAAGGGCATGCGAAACACGTTAAGCGTCATCGAGATCAAAACGTAATAGCCGAGAATGCCTACGAGCTCGACCACGCCGGTATCGCCGAGCAATTTCTGCACGCGGGCGTATGTGGCGTTGGTAACGCGCCGGGTCCCGTAAAGCTCCTTGACGAAGGCGTAGATCGCCATTTCGTCACGCGGCGCGGATTTCGGCGCCCGGCCGGCGTGCAAGTCGCGGATGGTTGCTTCCTTTACGCCCTGCTTGGCGGCAATCTTGGCGTGCGCGTGCCATTCAAACTGCGCTTTCCAGTATCGCCCGGTACATAGGATTGCGAATTCCGAGAGCCGCGGCGGCACACTGGTATTAAAGCGCAGATGGCCGCCCAGTTGCTGCGCCAACATCCCGTATGTGGGGGCATGAAGAAAAACCGCGAACGGACCCGCATTCATGAACCGGCCTCGCGGCCCGTTATTGATCGCTTCCACGATGGCCTGTTGTTCGGGTGTGAGGTTGTCCATCGAGATGGCAGGCAGGCGAGGGCTGGGCTGTTTATTCGACGGTTTTGACGGCTTTTTCGGCATGGGTCCTGCTTGGTTAGGCTTTCATTTTTTGGCGACGAGATCGATCAACGCCGACATGCCGACGTGGCCGGTGCCTTCGCTGATTGCGCTGTCATGCTCGCGGATTTCAAGCTCGGTCATGTCGCCGAAGGCTTCCTCCAACAGGGCCCGTGTGTACAAGCGTTCCGGCTCAGGCGGCCCGCCGGTGCGATAGGTGAGTTGCTCGACGCGATAGCCCTGTATGAGGAGAAGTCCGCCGGGCTTTAGTGCGCGCTTCAAATTGGCAAAGAAACTGATGCGCTCAGCGGGAAACACAACCTGGGTGAAAATGGCGATGATCACGTCATATGCGGCTACCGGCCAGCGCCATGTGGTGACATCGGCGACCTCGGTCCGCAGCGCGACTCCGCGCTCTCGAGCGAGCGCTCGCGCCTTCGCCAGCGCGACCGGCGAAAAATCGATCGACAGGACGTCGAGACCTTGTTCGGTAAGCCAGACGCCATTGCGGCCTTCGCCGTCGGCCACGGAAAGTGCCGATTGTCCGGGACGTAGACGATGCGCCTGCGCCTTGAGAAAGGCGTTCGGCTCCTTGCCAAAGACGTAGCCGGGAGGACTGAACCGCGTCTCCCATCGATCTAGTTCCGCCATGTCGCCGCCTGAAACGTTTCCGCAGCGCGCTTTTGCGGTTCGCGCCGTTGCACTAAGTGTAGCGGATGTCGCTCGCAGTGAAAGCCCTCCTGTTTGACGTATTCGGGACGCTGGTCGACTGGCGGACCAGCATTGCGCGGGAGGCAGAGGCGATGTTGGCCCCGCGTGGCTACGCCCTCGATTGGCTGGCGTTCGCCGACGCGTGGCGGGGCGAATACCAGGGCGCGATGGAGGAGGTGCGAAGCGGCCGTCTGCCCTTCTCCAAGCTCGATGTATTGCATCGGCGGAACCTCGATCTGATCGCGCCGCGCTTCGGCATCGATGCGCTGGGTGAGGACGACCGCCGCCATCTCAATTTGGCGTGGCATCGGCTCGATGCCTGGCCAGACGTGCCGCCCGGGCTTGCGCGACTTAAGCGAGGCTATCTCCTGGCGCCGCTGTCGAACGGCAATATCTCGCTGATGGTCGATCTGGCGCGGCGCAACAATTTTCCGTGGGACGCGATTTTAGGCGCTGAGGTTGCCGGCGATTACAAGCCAAAGCCGCGGGTCTATCTCGCCGCTGCGGAAGCGCTCGATCTGGCGCCGAATGAATGCCTGATGGTCGCCGCGCACAGCTCAGATCTTAAGGCCGCCGCAGCGCTTGGCCTGCACACGGCTCATATTGCGCGTCCGGATGAGGCTGGACCGGGACGCGGCGAAAAAGCGCCCACCGTGACGGTCGATATTGCGGCAAGAAATCTCGAAGACCTGTCGAACCAGTTGGCTACCTAGGGCGCTTCAGTGTCCGTAGTGAGGAAAGATATGCTGCCGCGCACTGATCCGGACTGCCGCGCGGCGCATCTGCCACTCAAACAACTCGTCCGTCACCAAACCTAAGTATTTCAGCACGGTCAGCATCGGTGTGCTCCCTCGATCAATTAGGCAACCAACCAAAAATTATGATGATGCGTTCCACAGCGAAGTGACCGCGGTCACAACATCGCGCTTTGGTCGCAAACTGCTGATATTTTGAGGTTTTTGCGGCTCTGGGAGAGTGGAAATCTCCGCCGGCTACGCTGGCAGAGCAGGATAGTCGGTATAGCCCTTTGCGGAGCCGCCGTAGAACGTTGGGCGGTCGGGGGGATTGAACGGAGCGCCGCGGCGAAAGCGTTCGAGCAAATCGGGATTGGCGAGATAGAGCGCAGCGAACGACACTAGGTCGACCGTGCCTTCTCGCAATGCCGTGTTGGCACGTTCGAGATCGTAGCCTTTGTTGCCCATCAATGTGCCGCGCCAGATCCGGCGAAAGAATTTGATGTCCGGCACCTCGCCGGCGGGCACCGGATCGGCCGGGCTCGGCTCGACGATGTGCAGATAGCCGAGGCCGAAGCGATTGAGTTCACCGACCGCGACGGCAAACGTTGCGGCTGGATTGCTGTCGCCAATGTCGTTGAACGGGTTGGTCGGCGCGAGCCGCACGCCGACGCGGTCGGCGCCCCATTCGCCAACGATGGCTTCGGTCACCTCAATCAAAAACCGTGCGCGGTTGAGCGCGCTGCCGCCATAGCGGTCGGTGCGCTTGTTGGTCTTGTCCTTCAGAAACTGATCGATGAGGTAGCCATTGGCGCCGTGCAGTTCGACGCCGTCGAAGCCGGCCGTCTTGGCGTTCGCGGCGCCGCGGCGAAAGTCTTCGACAACGCCCGCGATCTCGCCGGTCTCGAGCGCGCGTGGCATGACGAAGGGCTGCATGCCCTGCGCGGTAATAATCTGCCCGGCCGGTTGCAGGGCCGATGGCGCCACAGGCGGCGCGCCGCCCGGCTGCAATGAAGGATGCGAGATGCGGCCCACGTGCCAGAGCTGGAGGAAAATGCGTCCTCCGGCGCCATGGACGCCCTCAGTGACGCGCTTCCAGCCAGCGACTTGCTCGGTGCTGAAAATACCGGGTGTCGCGGCATAACCCTGGCCTTGTTGCGAAACCTGGGTGCCTTCGGTGACGATGAGGCCGGCGCTGGCGCGCTGCACGTAATAGGTGACGTTGATCGGGCCTGGAACTTCGCCCGGCCCGGCGCGATTACGCGTCATCGGCGCCATTACGATCCGATTGGGCAGGTGGAGGGGGCCAAGCTGAAACGGGGAGAAAACGTCGATGTTTTGCGGGCTCTGGGTCATGGGCTCAGAAATATCGTGCGGTGCGATTTTTGGCGAGAGGGGGCAATTGAGCCCAACGCGAACGTGAATCGCTCACGTTGGGAGCGTTGGCGGATTGCTCCTCGCGGGAGAGCTATTTGCCGTTTGGCCGCTCGACCCGAAAACCGCCATGGGGGTCGAGCGTGACATGGCCGTCGGCGACAGCGCGGGCCCACCGGCTGGTTGCGGGGATTCCGCCAAAGGAAAAGAAATGCGGCACCACGTTCGCGGGCGCCGCCTCGGCTAGCGCGCGGACGATGTCGTCCGGCGTGGTCATGGCGAACATCTGCCGCATCAGGCCGGCCCGGCTGGCAAGCCCTTGCGCGGAGGCGCGCACACCACAGCGGCTTGCATACCGCATCAGCGACGTGAGGCTGGTCGGCCCGGCAAGCCCGACGCGCATCCGGTGCTCAAATCCAAAAGCCCGCACCCGGGCGATGAAGTTGATGATCGCGCGCGCGTCGAAGGAGAACTGGGTGACAATCTCGACCGCAAGCCCTGTGGCTTCGGCTGCCGCGATTTTTTCCGCCATTGCGCGGGTGAGTTCTTCGCCGCCGACGCGCGGATGGCCCTCCGGGTAGCCGGCGATGCCAATGGTGCGGATGCCGCGCCGGCGCAGCGTACCGCTATCGATGGCATCAAGCGCGCACCGGAACGGGCCACATTCAGCGCGATCGCCGGCGATCACCAGGACGCTGTCCACGGCGGCTTCGCCGTTGAGCCGCGCCAGCAGATCGTCAAGCGCAGCGACGTTCGTGAAATTTCGCACCGCCAGGTGTGGGACCGGCTCGAATCCGGCCGCGCGCACGCGGATTGCGGCCGCGAGAGATTCCTCGACAGGCCGATTTGGTACCGCGCTGAGAAATACGCGCGTGCCGCGTTTAAGGACGTTAAGCGCTGCGACGTCGGCGTCGGAAGGCCGCGTCGCCTCGATGGAAAATCCCGCCATGAAGGCGGCGATCCGCGCGACCGGATCGGTCGCGGTCTGATCTGGAATTGGGAGTGCGGTCATGCTTCGCTCACCGCTTCCCGTGCATCCCCCGCTTCCGGGGGAAGAGAATTATGCTCGCCGGCGCGAGATCACGTAGGATTCGTCGAAAAACCACAGGCCGCCGCGCTCGCGCAGCACTGCGCGCGTCGCATCAATGTAGCGGCCGTCGGCCACCGCGGTGCCGAGCCGGTCATCCTCGACCTGAGCCACGTAAATCGCGGCATTCCACGCCGCAAACAATGTCGAGGTGCCGATCAACTCGGAGATTTCCGACGGTAACGTGTGCATCACGTAGCGGAACAGCGAGCGGTTATCGGCGTAGGCGTTGAAATTGAGATCGCGTCCGGCCGGCCCAAGCTCGTGCTTGGCCGCTTTGAGGATCTGATGGCGATCATGGATAAAGGGATGATCCTCCGGCCAAACCTTCTGGATGATCTCCATGCCGGGATCGTGACCGTGCGACTGAATGCCGATGAGCCGACCGCCCGGTCCCAGCGCGCGCGCTAGCGGTGCGACCACCCGCGAGGCCTTGAATTCCAGCGAGGCACGGGCGCGGTAGGGCTGCGATGCGATGACGAGATCGTAATTGGCGCTGGTGCCGCCAGCCTTGGGAATGATCGGATCGAGCAGGAAGCGGTGATCTTCACGATAGACGACGAGTACCACCGGGCGTTCGTAGATCGGATTGCCGGTGCGCGGGCTGACGCCGGCTTTCCAGTTCTGAGCCAGGAACGGCTCGAGATCCATGATCTGCTCTTCAAAGCGGTGGGCGGAATTCCCGACGAGCGGCAGTTCATGCCAGACCAGGCTTGAAGCCGCATTCAGCGACTTCACGTGCAGCCACGGTGCATCCGCGTAGGCGAGGTTGGTCAGCACCAAAACCGTCGACGGATGCTCAAAGAAGCGGTCCGACATCTTCTGCAGGGTCAGCCGCACATCTTCCAGGCTGATCTCCTTGCCAACCACGTAAAACGGCATGTGGGTGAAGCGATCATGCATCGCCCGCATCACGCGGGTGAGCACTGAGCCGTCGCCGACGCCGGCATCGAACACGCGGACCGCAGGGGGACGCGGATGGATGTGCGCGAGCTCCTCGGAGACGCGGTGCGCCACTTCCCACTTTTCGCTGCAGGTGTTCACGAACAGCAGATATTTCTGCCGGTTGTCGAAAAAGCGGAAGTTGCGCTGGGGGTCTTCCGACTTCTCGCCAGGTGCCGCCGGGGCGAGAGGTGCTGGTCCCGGAAGCTGCGAAACCACCGGACGATGTTCGCGAGATCGTTCAATCACGATAGGACGAGGCCCCTGAGGTGGGTGGGCAGCCATGAAACCGTGGATACGGTCGAGTGTGTCGGTTGTGATCCGCCCGCCATTGCGCAGCCGCGCGGCGAGCTTGCCGTCGTTGACCGCGCGGCGGCCGAACGTCAACTCCGCCAGCCCCGATTGCCGGCAATAATCCGATATTTCTTGCAGTAATTGCTGGGCGTTCATGGCACGCCATCCTGAGGGTTTCCTCGACCGGTGCGCCGATTTCAGGGTTGTTGTGCGCGCACCGTTTCTAAAATCTAGCGAACCAATGGCGGGCCAAAGGGTCAACCACAAAATGGCCCATCTCGGTAATGGGTAATATGATGGGCAATTTCCCAACGACAAGACGGGCAATGGCCTCTGGCGCAAGACGCGCGAAGGCCGGCACCGCTCAAGCGGATATTGCCTCATCTTGGGTTTGAAGGGTCCCGAAGAAAAGCGAGGGTTTGGCCTGGCGGGACGAAAGCGTTGACTAGCGTCTTGCAACTCGAAAGAAAAACCAATGCCCAGATTTGCCGCCAACCTCGCGTATCTGTTCGCTGACCGCCCCTTGATTGAACGCTTTGCGGCGGCGGCCGCGGCGGGTTTTGGCGCCGTCGAGTTGTTGTTTCCTTATGATGTTCCGCCATCTGCGGTGAAGACGGAGCTCGAACGGCACGGGCTGACGCAACTCGGCGTCAACACGCCGTTCGGCCGCGAGGGTGAAGCCGGACTCGCCGCGATGCCCGGCCGCGAGCGCGATTGGGAGGCGGCGTTTATGCGAGCACTCGATTATGTGGTCGCGATCGGCGGCCGCAGCGTCCATTGCATGGCCGGCTGCGTCGCGCCGGAACAAAGGCCAGCGGCGGAGGCGGTCTTCATCAGGAATCTCACTCGCGCGGCGACCCAAGCGGAGGCTTTGGGCATCACGCTCCTGATCGAGCCGCTCAACCCGCGCGACCGTCCAGGCTATTTCCTCAATCGCGTCGAGCATGCCGCCGACATCATCGGCAAAGTCGGCAGCCCGAATCTGCGCATTCAATTTGATTTCTACCACGCGCAAATCTTCGGCGGCGATCTGATCCGCCGGTTCGAAGCGCATTTGCCGCTCATCGGCCATGTGCAAATTGCCGGCGTGCCGGCGCGGCGCGAGCCCGACGAAGGCGAAGTCAACTATCCCGAGATCTTCGCCGCCCTCGATCTGCTCGGTTACGCAGGCTTTGTCGGCTGCGAGTACCGCCCGCGCGGCCGTACCGAGGACGGGCTCGGCTGGGCGCGGCCTTATGGCGTCGTTCCTCGTGGCGGAGCATTTGGGGGCCGGCGGACCCTCTAACCTGGGGGCCAACCTGCTGCCGAAACCGGCATAATTCACTCCTTTTGGCAGCCACGGGGTGGGCCCAGGTCTTCTGCGTGCTCGGCCATGAGAGTATGTTCCTCATGGGAAACGAGGCGGTGCGGGTGATGTGGGGTCGAAAGCGCAAGCTCCAGGCGACCGCGGCTGACGGTGAAGCAAGCTTGCCGCTCAAAGAAGCCGTGCATCAGGCCCGCATCGAGGCGGCCGAACGGACGAGCGTCGTGGTCGACTTGCGCGACGCCGAAGTGGCGCGTCTCGAACTTCTCAACGAGGCGCTCGATCCGCTGTTTGCCGAAATTCCGCCCGAGGTCGAACTGTTCGATCGGGGCTTAAGCCGTGGCGACACGCCGCGGCTATGGATCGACACCGTCGCGCACATCGCCATGGGCCGAGACAAGCGCATCTATCGCTTGCTGCAGGACACGCGCGTCGGCCGCCGGGTACTTGCCGAGTCGAATGACAGTCAGGAGATGGTCAGGGCGGTCACCGCTTACGTGGCGCGCCGGCTGGTCGAACGCGAGCGCGCGCTCGACGAGGATCCCGATTTCATCGGCCGCATCGGGCGCCGGGAGGCCGCGCGCGAAAGACGGCGGCGCCGCCGCCGCGCATTTGGCGCGCTGGTGTTTGGTTTCTTCTTGGGCATCGTCGCCCTCGTGCTGATCGTTCTGCTGCTCGCCGGCCGCTCCTAAGCGAGCTTTTGCCGCTCGATCTCGCGCACGGCACCATCGGTGCCGCGCTGGCGCCGCACCATCTCGCACCGCCACGCGTTCAGTTCGCCGTCGATGTGAAAGACATTGTAGCCGGCGGCGTCCTCGTGACCATGCGGGGCACGCGCCGAAGCGGACGGCGCTCCGACAACGGGGATCGTTTTAGCCGGCCCGTCGAGCCAGATGAGCGAGAAACAATGATCGTGGCCGTGGAGCACGAGTTCGGCGCCGTTTTGCGCGAGCACACGGCAAAACTCAGCGCCGTCGACGAGGCGCCGCATATGGCGGCTGGGCGGACTGACCGGCGGATGATGAATAAGAATGACGCGAAACGATCCACGCGTTTGTCTGAGCGCATCCGCCAGCAGCGATAGCTGCGTATCGCCGAGCCGGCCGGTCGCGGAGAACGGCGCGGTGGGTAGCGCCGTGGAAAGCGCGATTAGAGCAAGGGGCCCGCGCCGGCGCAGGAACGGAAACGTGCCGGGCGCGGTGCCGTCGTCGCCCTGCATGTAATCGCCCCAGAACTCCGCGGGCCAAGGCTGCGCTTGCGGTACGTAAATGTCATGATTACCGGGAATGACCGTGACCGCGGCCGGCGGTCCAAGCGTTTCGAGCCATGCCCGAGCGCGCGCATATTCGGCGATCACAGAGAAATTGACCAAGTCGCCGGTGACGGCAGTGTGGTCGACCATGAGACGTTTTACGTCCCGCGTAATCGCTTCAAGCACGTCACTACGGAACATGTATTTGCGCCCGCGGTGCCAATTGATGAAGCCGAGCCCGCGCTTGCCGAGAAGATCAAGCGGCCGCGGCCGCGCGGAAAGATGCACATCGGAGAGGTGGGCGAGCGCGAACATCGCCGCATCATGATTGCGAATCAGGCTCCTACCAAAGATTTTCTGATGAGCGCGCGCCGCGACGATTACGAACTGCCGATAAGAACGCCGGCGGCAAAAACGAGTACTCCGCCGACGACAACCTGGAAGGCCGCTTGCAGGAACGGCGTATCCATATAGTGAGTGCGGATCCAGGAGATTGCGGCCAGTTCGACCGCTACGACGGCAAACGCGAGCGCGGTCGCCACGTAAAAATGCGGAATCAGGTAGGGGAGTGTGTGGCCGAGTCCGCCCACGGCCGTCATGGCGCCGCACACCGCGCCGCGCACGAGCGGCGCGCCGCGTCCGGTGAGTGAGCCATCATCGGATAAGGCCTCGGCAAAGCCCATGGAGATACCGGCGCCGACTGCGGCAGCGAGTCCGACCAGGAACGTCGCCCACGTATTGTGGGTGGCGAAGGCCGCCGCGAACAGCGGCGCAAGTGTTGAGACAGAGCCGTCCATGAGGCCGGCCAGCCCAGGTTGAACGTATTGCAGCACGAACATGCGCCGCGAAGTCTCGTCCTCGGCCTTGCGGGCTGTCGGCGAAATGCCTTCGCCGAGTTGTTGAGCGAGCTGTTCGTGTTTGTCCTCGGCTGCGGCGAGCTGCGTCAGCAAATCGCGGGTGGCATTGTCACCGGCCGATTCCGCCGCGCGCCGGTAAAAGCGTGCCGTCTCGAATTCCATCTCCTCAGCGAATTTGCGCACGGCGTCGAGGCCAAGCGGCCGGTTGAGCCAGATCGGGCGTCGCGTGACGAAGCCTTTGACGTCCTGGCGCCGGATCAGGGGAAGAAAGTCGCCGAATTTCTTGCGGTAGAGATCGAGCAGCATGTCATGGTGGCCGATCTCCTCTTCCGCCATCTTGTCGTACATACCCGCCGTATCCGGATAGGAGCCGCGCAGTCCATCCGCGAACGAGCGGTAGATGCGGTTATCCTCGTCCTCGTTGGATATCGCGAGCGCCAAAACTTCCTGCTCACTCAAGTCAGCAAAGCGCTTCACGGGGCGTCGCCTCGATGTTCAAGTTTCAATGTTAGAATGGTTCTAAATTTGAAGGCTAGTGGTGCCGTTGGCATGCCGCCTGTGACGATCAAGCATTTGAGGCCGGCGAGGGAACGAATACGAATGCGGGTGCGGGTACGGGTGGGTTTGCCCTCAGTGGCTGGAGTTCGCTCACAATGCAGCTTGATACCGTTCGGCGGTCTTTCGAGCCGATCCTGCGACGCCTCTTGCATTTCTATTGGCGCTTCGCACGAGGGCTTACGATTGGGGTGCGTGCACTCGTTATCGATGGTGCCGGCCGGGTGTTTCTGATCAAGCACAGCTACATCGCCGGCTGGCATCTGCCGGGGGGCGGCGTCGAGGTCGGTGAGACCCTGATGACGGCGCTCGCACGCGAGTTGCACGAAGAGGGCAATATCGAGATCACCGGGCCATCGCCGCTGATTGGTGTTTATTACAATCGGCGTGTCTCGCAGCGCGATCACATCGCGCTTTATGTGGTGCGCTTTTTCCGCCAGAGCGCGCCGCCGCAGCCCAATCATGAAATCGTCGCCCACGGCTTCTTCGCGCCCGATGCGCTGCCGCAAGACACCACGCGTGCGACGCGCGCGCGCATCGCCGAAGTACTCGACCAGATTACGGTCGCCGAGTTCTGGTAAAAGTCGGAACGCCGACATTGCCGTCCGGTAATTTAAGCCGCGTCATTTGGTCATTTTCCTTGTCGGCCTGAAACTATCGCGCCGCATGCGGATTGGTTGGTATGGGCGATTCGAGGTCGCAGAAGGAGAGACTTTGATGCGCAAGAAGATCCTCGCGCTTGCCGCGGCTGTGGCGCTTGGCACAGCGACGACCGGCACCGGCGCGCTCGCATTTGGGCACGGCGGCGGTGGTGGTCACATGGGCGGTGGGGCCCACATTGGCGGAGCTCACTTTGGAGGCGGAGCTCACTTTGGCGGCGGAGCGCATTTCGGCGGGGCCCGTTTCGCCGGCGGCCACTGGGGAGGTGGTTGGCGCGGCGGTCGGGGTCGAGGCTATGGTTATCGCGGCTGGGGATGGGGTCCAGGCGTAGGGATCGGACTAGGCTTGGGCGGCCTCTATGGATTTGCCGGCTATCCTGGATATTGCGGCTACTACCCTTATTACAATTACAATTGCGGGCCCTATTACGGCTGGTAAGTCGTTCGTTGAGGGATGAACAGGTCGCGCCCGGGTCAGGCGTGACCGTTGTTTTTAAATCAGCCGAAACGGCTGCGGTCGTGCGGCAAATCGAAATCAAGAGCTGGGCCGATCGGCACGATACCGGTCGGATTAACATTGCGGTGGCTGCCGTAATAGTGGCGCTTGATGTGATCGAGACTGACGGTCTCGGCTACGCCCGGCATCTGGTAGAGATCGAGCAGATAATTCGACAGGTTCGGATAATCGATAATGCGCCGCACGTTGCATTTGAAGTGGCTGTAGTAGACCGCATCGAAACGAATGAGCGTGGTAAACAGCCGCCAGTCCGCCTCGGTGAGCTGGTGGCCGACCAGATACCGCTGCTGCGAAAGCCGTACTTCCAGCTGGTCGAGCGTGGAAAAGACCGCACGCGCGGCTTCTTCATAAGCGGGCTGGGTGGTCGAGAAGCCTGAGCGATAAACGCCGTTGTTGACGGTCTCGTAAACGAGGTCGTTGACCCGATCGATTTCGCCGCGCAACTCGAGTGGATAGTAATCGGTGCGCACATCGGTGAAGGCGTCGAACGCGCTGTTGAGCATGCGGATGATTTCGGAGGATTCGTTATTGACGATGGTGCGCTGCTTCTTGTCCCAAAGCACGGGGACGCTGGCGCGGCCGCTGTAGTGGGGATCGGCGAGTACGTAGATGTCGGCGAGGACGGATTTGCCGTTGACGGTATCGAGGGTGGCTTCCGGCTCGGTGCCGAATTCCCAGCCCTTTTTGCCAAGCAATGCCACCGTCACGGAGACCGAGATGACACTTTCGAGTTTTTTCAGCTTGCGGAAAATCAGCGTGCGGTGCGCCCACGGGCAGGCGAGCGAGACATAGAGATGATAGCGGTCTCGCTCGGCCGGAAAACCGCCTTTGCCGGTCGGGCCGGGACTGCCGTCCGCTGTGATGTAATTGTGGAATGTCGTTGGTTTCCGGACGAAACGACCCTCCTGCACGCGCATATCTACATCTTGCCAGGCGCCGTCGACGAGCAGGCCCATATCGATCTCCGATGAATTGCTTCGCTTTATGTAGGCATTTCCGGGACAAGCGTTAGTGTTTGGCTGGACCGGCATCGGCTCAAATGCTACGCGGCGGCGCGATGACCGATGTTTCGCTCACTATTCTGCCGGAAACGGAGCACGACGCGCCGGCGATCGAGCGCCTGCACGAACGCACGTTCGGTCCGGGCCGCTATGCCAAGACTGCTTATCGATTACGCGAGCAGGTGGTCCACAGCCTCGATCTGTCCTTTACTGCGCGAATCGGTACGCTGCTGGTCGGCTCGGTCCGCCTGTCGCCGGTGCGGATCGGCGAGACCAAGGCGCTGCTGCTCGGTCCGCTCACAGTGGAGCCGCCGTTTCGCGAGCGCGGCGTTGGTCAGGCTTTGATCGAACACGCGCTGGAAGCGGCACGCGGAAACGGCCACCGGCTGGTGGTCCTGGTTGGCGACGAGCCCTATTACGCCAAATGTGGCTTCAAACGTATCCCGGCGGGGCGGGCGATCATGCCCGGTCCGGTCGATCCGGACCGGCTTCTTGTCGCCGAACTCGCCAGCGATGCGTTTGAGGGCGTTTTCGGATCCGTGCAGCCCGAGTGGGAGCAGTGATCGGCTGGATGACCGGTCTTTTCCGTGAACGCCGGCTGACAACCTTCCCGCCGCAATGATGGAACCAAAATCGGGCCTTTCGGTTACCAACCGCGAAAGGAACCGGCTATGTCATTGCTGAAATGGGCGTTGATTTTCTTGTTGATTTCGCTGGTCGCAGCGCTGTTCGGATTTACTGGCATCTCGGCTGCGACCGCGGATATCGCGCGCATCCTGTTTTTCATTTTCGTTGTGATCTTCCTGGTGCTCCTGGTCTTGGGTTTGACGGTCTTTCGCGTTTGACCGACTAAACATGCCGCGCAACCGGAAGCGAGGGCTTCCGCTTAGCGTCCTTCGCGCGCCCAGGTACCGGCAAGACTGCCGAGCAGGAGCAGGAGGCCGAGCAGTCCAGCGAACACCGGCAGCACGCCAATGCCGCGGATGACGCTGGCGTCGCGCATTTTCAGACCGATCCAGTCGTCACCTTTGTAAGTATCGCCAGAGCGCACGGCGAGAATGCGCGGCACATTCATGCCGCCGCCGTCATCAAGGCGGCGGGAATCGCCGCCGGTCGCCGCAGCGATTGGCGCCAGCACACTGGTCGTCGAAGTCACCTCGGCGAACTCGCGCGGATTGGCCGGCCCAATGTTGACGAGTGCGTTGAGTTTGCCGTCGGTCGCGCGCCACAGGCCAAGCTCGCTTGCGGTCGTGCTCGCTTCCCACGAGCCCGGCTCCTTCGGCACGAGCTTGAGCGTTGAGGTAGTGCCGGACGGCGAGGTCAGCGTCACGGGAGACGCCTCATCGGACATGGTTTGCCGCCGCACCAGAAGTTCATGGCCGCGGACGACAAGCCGGAGCGCTTCTTCTTCGAGATCGGGCTCTTTCATCAGCCAGTGAGACAGGCGCCGCAGCAGATCGAGATGCGGGCCGCCGCCTTCGAAGCCGCGTGCCCATAACCAGATATGGTCGGACAAGAGCAGCGCCACGCGGCCTTCGCCTTCGCGCGCCAGCACAAGCAGCGGCTTGTTGTCCGGCCCCTCCATCACCGCGGTGCCGGTGGGGTTTCTGGTATCGATCAGACGGAACCATTGGCTCCAGTGCGGCGGATTGGTGTCGGAGCCTTCGAGGTCTCGCGTCACCGGATGGCGCTTGCCAAGGTCGGTGAGGCGGGGGCGGAAGCCACGCTCGGTGATATTGCCGTCCGGCTCGGCGGGCAGGATGGCGTCGAGCGGCGTGCGCCAAATACTGGTCTGGCTGGCATAGTCAGGGCCGGCGGCCACCAGCACCGCGCCGCCTTCGCGGACGAAGCGGGTGATGTTGTCGAAATAAATCAGCGGCAGCACGCCTTGACGGGCGTAGCGGTCGAAGATGATGAGCTGGAATTCACCGATCTTCTGCTGGAACAGCTCGCGGGTCGGAAACGCGATCAAAGAAAGCTCGTTGATCGGCGTGCCATCCTGCTTCTCCGGCGGGCGCAAAATAGTGAAATGCACGAGATCGACGGAGGCGTCCGACTTAAGCAGGTTTCGCCACGTTCGCTCGCCGGCATGCGGCTCGCCGGAGACCAATAGCACGCGCAGCTTGTCGCGCACGCCGTCGATCGTGACCACAGCCCGGTTGTTGACTGTTGTCAGTTCTCCCGCGAGCGGAGACGCTTCGATCTCGACGATGTTCTGCCCGCCGTGCGGGATCGGAATATCGACGCGCTGCGACGCCCCGACCGGGACAGTGCTCGTTTCGATGACGTCGCCGTCGCGGCGTACCGTTACCAAGGCGGTGCGTTCTTTCGCGCCTTGATCTTCGACTTGATAGGTTATGGTCTGCGACTGGCCGACGATGCCGAAGCGTGGTGCGGCAAGAAGGGCGACGCGCCGATCGCGCTCGTTCTTGTTGCCCGTGATCAGCGCGTGCACCGGGGCAGCGAACCCGAGCGCGCCCGCGTCCGCGGGCACGTCGTGGACGCGGCCGTCGGTGATCATGATGGCGCCGGCAATGCGATCGGGCGGCACGTCGGCGAGAGCCGAACCGAGCGCGGTGAATAAGCGCGTGCCGTCAGTTTCGCCATCCGATTGTCCGGCCTCCACGACCCGCACGTCGAGCCCAGGAATGCGGCTTAGCCGGCCGACGATCGCGGTGCGCGCCGCCTCGGTCTGCTGCGCGCGCTCGCCGAAATTCTGGCTCGGACTCTTGTCAACGACAACGACGGCGACGGAAGACAGCGGCTCGCGGTCCTCGCGCGTAAGCGAAGGATTGGCGAGTGCAAGCACGATCAGCACCAGTGCCAACGAGCGCACCACGGCGCCGTGGCTACGCGAAACGACGAGCAGCAGCGACAGGATCAAAGCCGCGGCGACAGCGGCCCAGAGTACCTGCATTCCAACGAGCGGGGCAAACGCGACGCCGAAATTCAATTCGTTCTCCTACTGCCCCAGCCGCTCAAGCAGCGCCGGCACATGCACCTGATCGGCTTTGTAGTTACCGGTGAGCGTGTACATCACGATGTTGACGCCGGCGCGGAAGGCGAGCTCGCGCTGGCGCGGTTCATCCTCGAGCATTGGCAGCATCGGCTGACCGTCGGGTAGCATCGCCCAGGCGCCGGCCAGGTCATTTGAGGTGATGATGATCGACGATACGCCATCGCCGCCGCGGGCCGGCCGGGCCGAAGCCTCCCGCTCGCTCACTGCCGGCAAAGCCTCGACCCAGAGCTGACCGGAATTGAAGCGACCGGGGAAATCGCGCAGCAGATAAAACGTTTTGGTCAGAACGTGATCCCGCGGCACCGGCTCGAGTTCGGGGATATCGAGCGAGGAAAGAATCTTGCGCAACTCGAGCATGCCCGGACTGCGCGTGTCGCCGCCATCACCCGGCGGTGCCGAGACTGCATCGCGGGTGTCGAACAAAACCGTGCCGCCCTGCTTCATGTAGGAATCGATGCGTTTGAGCGTTTCGTCGGTAGGGCGCGCTGCTCCGGGGACGATCGGCCAATAAATCAGCGGATAGAAGGCAAGCTCATCGCGGGTAATATCCAAGCCGGCAGGCTCCCCCGCTTCGAGCGCGGTGCGCTGCGCGAGAAAGAGCGTCAGGCCGCCCAGGCCGGCTTTGCTGATCGAGTTGATATCGCGATTGCCGGTGACGACGTAGGCGAGCCTGGTTTCGAGCGCGGCGCGCGGCACATCGGAGTTCGGCAAATCTTCAGCCCCGGCGTGCGGCAGGGTAAGCGCTAGCGCCGAAACGATTAGCGCGGCCGTAGCGGCGGCGCGTCCAAGGCGCGGCACGAGCCGGGCAATACCGCCGCCGAGATAAAGGACGAGCAGCGTGTCGAGCAGTAACAAGCCGAATGCCGCCAGCAGAAGCGGTCCGCGCAGATCTTGCGGCTCGGTTTTGCGGTAGATGTCGTGGCTTGCGTTGGGGAGCGCGGAGAAATCGAGCGGCGCCAGCCGATCAGCGGCGGCGAGTGTGTTCACGGCCAACATATTTTCCGGCGGACCATAAAAGCCGGGCGGATGATCGGCGGTGGCGCTTCCGGAAAAGTCCGTTGGCACGGGGCGGGCGGTCGCGGGCGGTGGGGCGAAGATGCCAAAACCGTCGAGGACGCGATTGGGCGCCACCGCCTCATGGACGTTCTTGATCTTACTGTTCTCAGTCTGCGCGACGTTCGCGGTGCCGGCCAGCGCAACGATGCGCTTGAGCATTTCCACGAAGGTGCCGGAGAGCGGCAGGTCCGACCAGCGGGTGTCGCCGGTGACATGAAATAGAACGATCAGGCCCTTGCCGCGCCGCGCGGCAGTAACCAGCGGCGTGCCGTCGGCGAGCGTCACCCAGGTGTTTTCCGTCACCGTCGCATCGGGCTCCGCCAGCACCTGCCGGCTGACCGTCACATCGTCGGGCACCGCCATGCCGTTGAACGGAGACTCGCGTGAAAATGCGGCGAGTGGCTGCGGCTTATCCCAGCTCAAGCTGCCGCCGAGGATGCGACCGCCGCGCCGCAGCCGGACGGGTACAAGATCATCGTCGGAGGCGGCGAGCCGCGGGCCGGCGAAACGGACCAGCACGCCGCCATCGTCGATCCAGCGCGCCAGGCGGTCATGGGCGTCGCCAGCGACAGTGCCGACATCGGCGAGAATGAGCATCGGCAGACGTTGATCGAGGAAATGCGTCACGGCTTCGGCGGGCAACTCGCCTTGGGCGAGCCGCACGTCGGCGAACGGACCGAGAGCGCGCGTAATATAATAGCTCGATGAAAGCAGCGGCTGTGAGGTGTCGGCGGTCGCGCCGGAAACCACGCCGACAGTGCGGCGGCTCCAGCGCTTGTCGAGCAATTGGACTGCGCCGGCGGAGTGCTCTCCGTTAATCTCGATGCGGGCGATATCATTTCGGATCTCGACCGGCAGATCGAACTGCGCTTCGGTTTCGGTGTCCGCAGGTTTGAAGGCGAACTGGGCCTCGCCGAGTGTCAGTCCCTTGAGGTCAAGCGCCCGGACCGAGCCGGCTGTGGCGGCGCCGGTCGAAGCGCGGACCACCTTCACGCCCAGCCCTCCAGCTGCATTCTCGGCCGCCGTGAGCGCGAGCGGTTGCGGAATTCCACCGGACACAATTGTAACCGGACGCGCTTCAAGCATCGGCGCGAGTTTTTTGACGAACTCGGCGCCGCGGCCGACGTCGGTTGCATCGGACAGCCAGACGACCTCGACCTCCCGCGCGCCGGCGAGGAAGCGCCTGATAGCGGGCAGCGCCTCAGAGCGATCCACCGTGTTCGGAACCGGCTTGATCTCTTGCAGGCGCACGCGGGCCGAACCTGCCGTCGCGAACGAGATGTCGCGCGGGCCTTCGGAGAGCAGGATCAGCGCGACGGCGCGATGATCGTTCTCAGCACGCGAGATAATGTCTTCAGCGGTGCGAACCCGCGCGTCCCAGGAGGCGGCCGCCGCCCAGCCGTCGTCTATCAGAATCGCAATCGGCGCCCGCGTCTTCATCGTCGCCAGCGGCGGGTTCCACAATGGACCGGCGGCAGCGATGATGACCAGCGCAGCAAGCGCCAGCCGTATGACGGTCAGCCACCACGGCGCGCGGGCGGGGGTTTCCTCTTTCGGAGCGATCTCGAGCAGAAGGCGCGTCGGCGGGAAATCGATGCGGCGCGGGCGCGGCGGGATCAGTCGAAGGAGCCACCACAGCACCGGCAGGGTGAGCAGCCCAATGAGCACCAGCGGTTCGGCAAAACCGAGCGGCAGTGCGCCAATCATGCCGAAATCCTCGGTCCGGCCATCGCGCGCGAGCGCAAACTGCCGTCTGCGAGCGCTGCGCCGATGCGGGCGTGCAGTGCCAGCAGGAGTTCGCTTGCCGAACGATCGGTGCGGTGGACGATGAAGCTCCAGGCGAGCCGGTCGGTCTCGCTGCGGATTTCCGCACGGTGACGTTCGACCCGCGCGGTGTAGTCTGTCCGCCAGATTTGGGCGCGGCCTGCCGTCACGCGGCCGCCGCCCTCAGGCTCGACAAATTCGATGCGTCCCCAATAGGGAAAGGTTTCCTCCGCGGGATCGACGATCTGCACCACGTGACCGAGCGCGCCGCTGCCGGCCAGTTGTGTGATCGTGCGGCGCACGTCGCCGATATCGCTCCATAAATCCGAGAGCAGCACAACCTCGGCAAGCGGCGAGGGGGAAAAATTTGATGGCAGGCTGGTACGCTCGCTGCGATCGTGCATGATCGCCTGTGCCATACGCTCAACGACATTGCGGCTGCCGGTTGGGTGCATGAGGCCCGGAATGCCCACACGTTCCCCGCCTTCGACCAGAACTTCGGCAAGCGCAAGCGCGATGACGAGTGCGCGGTAAAGCTTGGTGTCGCGCACCAGCGGCGAGGCAAACACCATCGACGGCGAACGATCGGGCCAGATCCACACCGTGTGTGCGGCTTCCCATTCCTGTTCGCGCACGTACAAATGATCGTCGCGTGCCGAACGTCGCCAGTCGACCCGGGAAGCCGGCTCGCCCGACACAAAGCGGCGGTATTGCCAAAAATTTTCTCCGGGTCCGGCGCGGCGGCGTCCGTGCAGACCATGGAGCACGGTTGCCGCCACGCGCCGGGCTTCGAGAATTAATCGCGGCATCGCCGCGGCTAACGTACGCCCTTCGCCAACCGCACGCTGTACCGCCGGCCGATCGTGATTGGGTGCGCGCCGTGCGTCGAGCGCCATCCGCTTATCCGATCCGCGCTTTCAGGCGGCCAATCACCGCCTCGATGCTCTCGCCTTCCGCGCGCGCGCTAAAGGTGAGCGCCATGCGATGCTTGAGCACCGGCTCAGCGAGATCGAGCACATCGTCGATCGAAGGCGCGAGCCGCCGGTCGAGAAGAGCACGCGCGCGCACGGCCAGCATCAGCGCCTGGCTGGCGCGCGGCGAGGGTCCCCAGGCGATAAGCTTCGCGGCGTCGCCGCCTTCGGGCCCGGGCCGCGCCGAGCGCACCAGCGCCAAGATGGCTTCGACGACCAACTCGCTGACTGGCAACCGCCGCACTAGGCGTTGCGCAGCCATGAGTTCTTCTGCGGTCATCGCCGGCTTCGCCCGCGTCTCCTCGGCGCCGGTGGTGTCGAACAGGATCTTTCGCTCAGCGGCGCGATCGGGATAGTCAACGTCGATCTCCATCAGGAAGCGGTCGAGCTGTGCTTCCGGCAGTGGATAAGTGCCCTCCTGTTCGAGCGGGTTTTGCGTAGCGAGCACGTGAAACGGGCGGGGCAAATCATGGCGCGTGCCGGCTACGGTGACGTGCTGCTCCTGCATGGCCTGAAGCAGCGCCGATTGGGTACGAGGGCTGGCGCGATTGATTTCGTCGGCCATAAGAAGTTGGGCGAACACCGGGCCCGGGAGAAAGCGGAAGCTGCGTTTGCCCGCTTGATTTTCTTCAAGCACTTCGGTGCCGAGGATATCCGAAGGCATCAGATCTGGCGTGAACTGAACGCGTCGCGCATCGAGCCCCAGCACCGTGCCCAAGGTTTCTACGAGCTTGGTCTTGGCGAGCCCGGGCACACCGAGCAGCAGCGCGTGGCCGCCAGACAGGATTGTGACGAGCGCCTGCTCGATGACCTTGTCCTGGCCAAAGATGACCGTACCGATCGCGGCCTTGGCTGCGCGCACGTGATCGGCGCTTGATTCGGCTGCGCGCACGATCATGTCTTCGAGCGTTTCGAGACCCTCTCCGCCAACAGCGGCCATGCTTAACCCCTTGTCTTGTGCCGAGTTGAATATCGAATCAAATTCGCGGCTTCGGCACGAATCACAGCATCCCGCTTTGCACCGGTATTGCGCAATGCAATATACGCGCCAGCGTCATTCCAACGGACTTGCCAAAGGACTTGCGGCAATTCTTCCATCTACAGGGAACACAACCTAACTTTGACACGGACGCGACGGCGTCACGCCGATCACGATTCCGCGAGAATGCCGCTCCTGGACCTAAGCTCCAAGCGTGGAAGTTCAAGGCAAACCATGGCGAAGGAAGGGCAATCAGGGCTGGAAGCGATCACTGGTGCGTTAAGTCGCGCTGGCGGCGAAAGGACAGGACCGCCGCCGGTCGATCGCTGGGATCCGCCTTATTGCGGTGATCTCGACATGCGCATCGCCGCGGACGGCACGTGGTACTACCTAAAGACCCCGATCGGCCGCCCGGCGTTGGTTAAACTGTTCGCGTCCGTGCTCAAGCGCGAAGGCGAAAAATATTTTCTCGTTACGCCGGTGGAAAAGTGCGGGATTCAGGTCGATGACGCGCCGTTTCTGGCCGTCGAGCTAAACGTCGAAGAATCAGCGCACGGCCGGGTCCTTAATTTTCGCACCAACGTCGACGATTGGATCTGCTGCGGGCCGGAGCATGTCTTGCGCTTCGATCCGGAAACCGGGACCGGCGGGTTAAAGCCATATCTGCACGTTCGCCGCGACCTTTGGGCGAAGGTGACCCGCACATTGTTTTTCGACCTTGTCGCACTCGGTGAGGAGCGCGAGGTAGACGGCAAAGCCATGTTTGGGGTGATGTCGCGGCGCGCCTTCTTTGCCATGGCGCCGGCCAGCCAGGTGAGGGATTTTGCGTGACCAAGCAGTTGGAGCCGCTGCAGCATGTAGCGGCCGAAGATTTTTTTAACCGCACGCGGGCGCGGCTTACACTTGAAGTGCCGCCGGCACTCACCGATCCGATGGCGGAAGGCGCGCGCGGCGATCTCGATCTCAATCCTTCGATGTGGGAGCGGGCGGGGGTGGCCGCGACGAAGCCCGCGGCAGTGCTCGTTCCGATCATAGAGCGCAGCGAACCGACGGTGTTGTTCACCATCCGCACGCAGCAACTCGCGAGTCACGCCGGGCAGGTCGCTTTTCCCGGGGGCAAAATCGATCCCGGCGATGGGACGCCGGCCGCCGCTGCGCTGCGCGAGGCGAAGGAAGAGATCGGTCTCGTGCCGTCGCTGATCGAGCCGCTTGGTTATCTTGATCTTTATCTGACGTTTTCCGGCTTTCGCATTCTGCCGACGGTTGGCCGCGTCAATCCCGACTTTGCGCTGACGCTCAATCCGTGGGAGGTCACTGAGACCTTCGAGGTGCCGCTCGCTTTTCTGATGACGCCAGACAACGTGCAGCGCCGAAGCCGCGAGTGGAAGGGCATCATGCGCGAATATTACGCCATACCTTTCGGTGATCGTTACATTTGGGGCATCACGGCGGGTATCGTGCGCAATCTCTATGATCGGGTCTGGGCATGATCAGGCCGTTCGCCACCGAGATCGGGCTCTTTCTCGTTCCGTTTGTGTTGTACGCCGCATTTCTTGTGGCGACGCGCACCGGAGTCATGCAGCCCGATGCATGGACGTTACGCCGCATCGCCGGGCTGGTCATTGTTTCGCTCGTGCTCATGTGTGGAAGCTTTGTCGTGCTGGCGCAATTCTCCGGCGCGCCGCCAGGCTCGACCTACGTGCCCGCGCATATCGAGAACGGCAAATTCGTGCCGGGGACGACGCGCTGATGCACGCGCCGCATCTGCGTGACGCTCCTTGGCTCAGGGAAGGCGAAGTCGCCCGGCTGCTGGCGTTGCTTAATCGCGACGGCGAAGAAGCGCGTGTGGTCGGCGGAGCGGTCAGGAACGCTTTACTGCAGCTCCCGGTCGCCGAAATCGACGTGGCAACGACCGCGTTGCCGGAAGAAGTCATGCGGCGCGTTGCGGCGGCCGGCGGCAAAGCGATCCCGACCGGCATCGAGCATGGCACCGTCACCGCCATGATCGACCACCATCCGGTCGAGGTTACGACGCTACGCGAGGACGTCGAAACTTTTGGCCGCAAGGCGCGCGTGGCGTTCGGGCGCGACTGGAAGCTGGACGCGGAGCGGCGCGACTTCACCATCAATGCGCTCTCCGTCACGGCCGACGGCACGGTGTACGACTATGTCGGAGGATTTGACGACATTACCGCGCGGCGCGTGCGCTTCATCGGCGAACCGCGACGGCGCATCGAAGAAGACTATCTGCGCATCCTCAGGTTCTTTCGCTTTCACGCGCATTTCGGCGCGGGTGCGCCGGATGCGGCCGGTTTAGCGGCCTGCGTCAAAGGCCGCGGTGGCCTCGAGATGCTGTCGCGTGAGCGCGTGCGTACGGAAATGCTTAAGCTGTTCGTCGCTCCGCGCGCGACGCCGGCGTTGGTGGTGATGGCCGAAACTGGGCTTCTGGGCCTGGTGCTCGGTGGTGTGCCCTTCCTCGCCAGCTTTGAGAATCTAATCAAAGCTGAAGCGGCGATCGGGATTGAGCCAGACGCGGTCCGGCGCCTCGGTTCGCTTGGTGTCTGGGTGGCCGAGGATGCCGAGCGGCTCACACAAAGGCTGCGGCTTGCCAATGCCGAGTCGGAGCGGCTGTTGGCACTTGAACATTGGTGGCGCGTAGCGCCGCGGGCCGAAGCACAGCCCGCGCACGCGCTGCTCTATGATCTGGGGTCGCAATCATTTGCCGATCGCGTGCTGGTCGCGTGGTCGCGCTCGGAGGCAGGGGCCGCCGATAACGTCTGGCGAGAACTGGCGACCTTGCCGCAACGCTGGACGGCGCCGGTGTTTCAGCTGAAAGCCGCGGATTTCACCCGTCGCGGCATTGCCGCCGGGCCGTCGCTGGGCGTCGCCTTGCGTGCTGCCGAACAGGCTTGGATCGCGGCGGATTTTCCGACCGACCCGGCGACGCTTGAGGCGATTGCCGATCGCGCAACGCTGGAGGTGTCCGTACGTCAGTAGTCGGCGCGTGTCAGATCGGATCACGACATCCGTTCGCGCAACGACCGAAGCCGCCGGCGCGCCACCGGAGCAATCTCGGCCAATCGAGGCCGCATCTGGGCCATGACGCGGCGCGGCCGCATGTGCTCAACCTGCATCTCGTTGCCCCGCCAGACGAAGTCGTCGCCGCGCAGCGCCTTGACGAATAGCACAGGCAAGGTCAGGTCGCGCGCGAAGCAACAGAGTGGGTAGAGCGCGGAGAGGTGCCAGCCGGCGATCGCGGCAAGCAACGTTTCGCTCCCATACCAGAGTACGCCGAGCGAGGTTACGCTCAGGACCGGGGACAGCCCGAGACCAGGTGCGGCGACGGCAAGCGCGACCATCGGCAACAAGCCGCCAGAGATCGCTTCCGGCAGGAAATATGCAAGGAAACTTGCGCGTCGCAGGCGCGCCCAGCGCAACTGCCGGTTCCAGACTTCAGTGGCGGTTCGATAGCCGAGCGGCTGGGGGAAAGGACGGTCGACCAGCCGCACCTTGAGGCCGGCGTTGCGCACGATCTTGGTCGAAGCGGCATCTTCGGCGACTTCCTTGGCGAGCGTCTCAATGCCGCCGGCGCGTTCAAGGTCGGCGCGCCGCCACAACATGGTCTTGCCCTGGGCGAAACCAAAACCGAGGGCATCGGCGATATACTGCCACCGCGCCTGGTAGGTGTTGAGAAATGCGCATTCGATTTCCGCCCAGATTCCTTTTGGCCGCGAACCGATGGGCGGCGAGGCAACCAGACCGGTATCGGCCCGCCAGCTTCCCAGCAGACGCTCAAGATAGTCCGGCGGCATCAGCACATTTAAGTCGGCCAACACAATCCAGTCGTGCTCGGCCGCGCGCCAGCCTTTGAGCACGTTATTGAGCTTCGGATTGTTGCTCACCTTATCGTCGCCGATCAGCAGCTTCGCGCTGGCAGCAGGATGTTCCGCCATCAGCGTTCTAACGAGTGGGATGACAGGATCCTGGGCGGAGGCGACACAGAAAAGAATTTCACAGCGTGGACAATCGAGATCGAACGTCGTCCGCAACGTCTCGGCGGCATAATTGTCGATGCCGCACAGCGGCCGCACCAGGCTGACAGGGGGCATATTTTGCTGAGAGAGCGGCCCCGCGGGCGGTTGCCTGCGCAGGCGGACGCTCGCAATTACGATACTCGTGAAATGAATGGCTGTGGTGGCCACACAAAACGAAGCCGCGGCAAGAATCGGCGCTGTCATCGCCGCGACATTTAGCCAAACGCCATGACAGCGCTGTGACTCAGGCGAGGCTAAGCCGGCGTTAACTTTTGTGGCGCGGTGCTGCGTTAACTTTTGTTGTCATTTACCTGCCATCGAATCCACTTATACGCCCGACCATGCTGCATCACCGAGAGATCAAACATCGTGGCACTTGAGCACGGCACGCGTGTGTTCCGTACTCTGTTCATTTCGGATGTTCATCTCGGCGCGCGTGGCTGCCAGGCCGAACGCCTTCTCGACTTCCTGCGCTATCACGATGCCGACACGATTTATCTGGTCGGCGACATTGTCGACGGCTGGCAGCTGCGGCAAGGCTGGTATTGGCCGCAGCCACATAACGACGTAGTCCAGAAGCTTTTGCGCAAGGCCCGCAAGGGCGCACGTTTTGTCTACGTGCCCGGAAACCACGACGAATTCTTGCGCGATTATTACGGCACGCATTTCGGCGGCATCGAGGTCGTGGAGACGGCGATCCATGAGGGTGCCGATGGCCGCCGTTATCTAGTCGTGCACGGCGACGTCTTTGACATGGTGGTCAAGCACGCGCGCTGGCTCGCGCTGCTCGGCGACACCGCCTACGATCTGGCCATTCTGATCAACCGTTACTTCAATGCAATTCGCCGCCGGCTCGGTTTTTCCTATTGGTCGCTGTCACAGTGGGCGAAACGTAAGGTGAAGAATGCCGTGAACTATATCGGCGCATTCGAAGAGACGTTGGCCGCCGAGGCGCAACGCGGCAATGTGGATGGCGTGATATGCGGCCACATCCATCACGCCGTGATCCACGACAATTTCGGCATTCGCTACATGAATTGCGGCGATTGGGTCGAGAGCTGCACCGCGTTGGCCGAACACCCGGACGGGCGTTTTGAGATTCTCACGTGGTTCGAGACCGATGCGGCGCGGGTGATTCCCGGCCTCACCTTGATCGATCCGGATGAGGAGACGGAGATCGCCGCCTGAACTTTTCAGGCGCCCGTCGTCGCCAGCGCGCGACCAGCGTCGCCTTACCGGTATATGAAACCCATGAGCGCTACTGCTGTCGCCGCGAGCAACATCGGTATGGCGGCGGCAAAGAAGACGTTCGTCGGTGCAACATTCCATTGGAGTAACAGGCCCATCAGCGTAGGGCCGGCAATGCCGCCGAGACGGCCCACGCCAAGCGCCCAGCCAATACCCGTTGAACGGACCGGCGCCGGGTAAAACAGCGCGGAGAGCGCAATCGCACTTTTCTGCCCGCCGCTGACGCAGAAGCCGGCAAAGAACGCGGTGGTGAGGAGAATCCATTCAGGGCGATCGAGCGTGACGCCAATCAGCGCGACGAACACGACGCCCGCGAGATAAAGGCACACCAACGATCCGTAGGCTCCGACGCGATCCATGGCGGGCCCGACGATAAACGCGGCAATAATGCCGCCTGCGGTAGTCAGGCTCGTCGCTGTTGCGACCGTCGGCAACGCGTAGTTTTGGCCGGTCAGAATGGAGGGCAGCCAGCTCTGCAGGGCATAGAATTCGGCTAGATTGAGGACGAAGATAATCCAGAGCAAAAGCGTTCCCGCCATTCGGCCAGCCTTGAAAACGCTTTCGACCGCGCTGAACTTTTCCTCCTGATCCGTGGTGAAGCCGGCCGGCATCGGCGTGTCGGCGAGATGCCGGTCGATGCGACGTAAAATCATCCAGACTTGATCGAGATTCTTGCCGGCGCGCACCAGTTGATCGAGCGAGTTGGGCAACAGCATCAAAAGCAGGACCGCAAGGCCGAGCGGAAAGCCCGCGCCGATCCACAGCAGCGATCGCCAGCCGAACGGGGGAAGAAGCCAGGCGGCAGCAATGCCGGCGACGACGAAACCGAGCGAAAATCCGCAATAGATAGCCAGGACAAACGTCGCACGCAGACGCTTGGGGGTGTATTCGCTGGTCAGAGCAATGGCGCTTGGTATGGCCGCACCGAGACCCATACCGGTCAAAAAGCGAAGCGCAATGAGTTCGGTGACGTTCGTCGCAAGCACTGTCAGACCGGTAAACAGTGCGAACAAAATTGTGTTGGCGATCAGAACGCGCCGGTGGCCGAAGCGATCCGACAATGGCGCTAGCGCCAGGTAGCCGACCATGAGCCCAACGAGAGCTGAAGAAAAGATCGGCCCGAGCAGGTGCCGGGAGATGCCCCATTCCTTGGCCATGAGCGGAGCCATGTAGCTGATCGCTTGCGTGTCGAAGCCGTCGATGAGCATCACGAGCCCACAGAGCACCACGACCATGTACTGAAATGCGCTGATCCGGCCTTCGTTGATGATGTTCGGCACGTGCATCGTTTGCGCAGACAACTCAGCCTCCCTCGCTAACGTCTTCTACTGCAGCGCGGTTAGGTCGCACCTTCGCTGTCGCCGGAAGGAACAAACGGATCGGCGTAAAACGCGTCGGCAGGCAGTCCGCCTATCCGGGCGAAGTCGCGGCGTGCGGCTTCGATCATCAGCGGATTGCCGCATGCATAGACCTGATACGGCGATAGATCGGGTAGATCTTTCAGAACGGCGCAATGTACGAGGCCGCGGCGTCCCTGCCAATCCGGAGCAGGCTCAGATAGCACGGACACAATCTGCAGCCACTCGGCTTGAGCGCGCCATGCAGCGAGCAAGGCTGGCAAATAAATATCCGCGCCGCTGCGGTTTCCCCAGTAGAGATGGGCCGGCCGGCGAATGCCGCGCCTGATCATGTCCTGGACGACCGATTTGATCGGTGCAAATCCTGTGCCGGTCGCAACAAATACGATCGGTTTGGGGGAGTCCTCACGAAGGAAAAACTCGCCGAATGGAACCTCGACCTCGAGTTTGTCGCCTGTGGCGAGATACGTCAGGACTTCTTCAGAGAAGCGGCCACCCGGCACATGGCGAATATGCAACTCCGCGCTGTCGCTCTCGTGCGGTGGATTGGCCATGGAGAAGTTGCGGTTGTCGCCGTCGGCCATGATGACCCGCAAATACTGCCCGGCCCGAAATTTGGCGCGCGTGCCGGCGGGAAAGCGCAATTGCAGAATGATCACGTCTGGCGTCGGCCTATGGAGGCGGAACACCCGTGCAGTAATGCGCTTGCGGGCCAGGGGATCGCGTTTTTCGATGCGGCTCGGCTTGATCGCCAAATCGCTAAGCGGCTTGGCTTGGCAAAGCAGAACGCCTTCTCGCGGGCCGCTGACCCGCTGATGGCGGACAGTAACAACGCCTTGCGACAAATCGCCGGCGCAGGTCGAGCAGACGCCTTTGCGGCATGAATAGGGGATCGAGTATCCGGCGCGCTCAGTAGCATCGAGCACCGTTTCGTCGTCCGCGCACGGAAACGCGACGTCAGACCCGACGATGCGAATGTCGAAGGCCATGATCGGTTTCGTTGCCTGCGCCAATTCCGGACACAAGATGGATGGCGCGCATAATGCCCGCGGGGTCGGCAATGCCCCGGCCGGCGATATCGAAGGCGCTGCCGTGCCCGACTGAACAGAAGGTTATGCCGGCGCCGACACTGAGAGCGGAGGCAGTGCGGCCGGCAAGGAGTTTTATCGGGATATGGCCTTGATCGTGATACATGGCCACGAAGCCATCCAGATCGGCGCGGGGTAGCAAAATGTCCGCGCCGATGGGCCCCTCGACCGCGACTCCAGCGCGACGCAGCCGCTCGACCGCCGGCGCAGTGATGCGATCGTCGTCGTCGCCGAACAGCCCACCTTCGCCGGCGTGAGGATTGATAGCGCACAACCCAATTCGCGGTTGTTCAATTCCAAGCGAAGTAAGCGCGCTCCAGCAAGCAAGCCCCGCGGCTTCGACAAGATCCGGCGTCAAGCGCAGCAATGCGTTCTGCAACCGCTCGTGCAAGGTCGCGTGGAGGATGCGCAGCCGCTCGCCGACCAGCATCAGAAAAACCCGGTCTTCAGGCATCCCGCTCAAACGCGCGATCAGACCTGGATAACCGCTGAACGCAATTCCGGCGGCATTCACGGCAGCTTCGTTATGCGGGCAACCGACAATCGCGCGCGCATGGTTGGCGCGCACAAATGCAAGCGCGGCTTCGACATAGGCGACGGTCGCGCGTCCGGCAGCGGGGTCGATGCGCCCCGGGACAAAGGCTTGGTGCGGCAGCGCGGCGATCGCAAGTACGTTGATCGTTTGTGGGATCGGTGGATCGCCGGCCACAATTTCGCGAACCGGGTAGCCTCTTGCTTCCTGCGCCACATAGTGCCTGACGACGAAGGGATCGCCAACGAGCACAACGCGGGGCGAGCTGCCGTTAAGCGCGACCGCCGCTTTGACGGCGATCTCCGGACCGATGCCGTTGGGATCACCGATGGCAAGCGCGATAACGGGCTGCGGTGTGTTCAAAGGGGAAGCGCCAGCAAGGTGTCGATCCGCGAACTGTCGCAGATGACGATGCGCTCCGCGAGCTTGGCGCTTTCGCCGTTGAGAACGTAAAGGTCGAGGTAGCGCCCGGTCGCGAAGATATCGGTTTCGCCATCACGCATGATGCGCGCCACCAAAAACGACGTCTCGCTTCGCACGCCGGCCTGGCTTTGCGAAAGAATCGATGGCATGCCGAGGATATGCCGGTAGCTCTGTCGCTCGTAGACGTTTGCCTCGCGCAGCGCCGACACCCGGTCGATTAGCATGCCGCGGGAATTGGCAAAGATGATGCCCGCCTCCAGGCCATCGCGCTGATTAGCCGCGGTCGTGATCTTGTAGACGCAGGGGTCGCTGAAATAATCCGGCCAGCTTTCGAGCCGGTCGTCATCGATGCAACGCGCATACTCAGCCTGCATACGCACTATGAGCTGAAAAGCATCCGGCGACGTCATCAAATGCCCTTGCTCACAGGTCCATGCGGGCGCGATAGGCCTTCCAGAAGCCGCGGACCGACGCCTCTGTCACGCGGCTTTCGCTGCTCTCCGCCGTGCTGCCGCCCATTTCCAGAACGGCCTGCTCGTTTGGCGAGCCGGCAATGCCGCGTTGGACGAAGCCGCCGACGCAACCGTCTTCCATCGAGACGTAGCCGGCGGGGCCGACGAGGTTTGCCTGCTTGATACGCGCCAACCGCTGTTCCGGTGTGTCATCAGCGTAGCCGAGAATGCTCCAATTCAAATCGGTCCGATTGACGCCGCGTGGAACGATCTGGCGCACCGCAATCGCGTTCTGAATTTGCTGCAATACGAACGTCGGGAACACCGAAAGAATCTGCAGCGTGATGCTGTCAGGGAATTCGTCAAAGCCCTGCAGTAGCGAAGGATCGGCGAGCCGATACTGGCTGTCGGAACGAAGCTGCTGGTCTGCGTAGGCCTGATCGCCGCCGGCCGCCGCCCGGTCGATCTGCGAATAGCTGACGTGATTGCCGCCGCTTTCGTCGACGATGATCGCGCCTTTTTGGGACAGCCGGTTAATTTCGAAGGTGGTGAAGAACAAGTGCAGAATGCTCGCATGGTAGGAGTCCTTCACGTTCTCCATGTAGAGCTTCCAGTTATTCGGGAGCACCTGGGTATAGCGCCCGATCACGACCGGCCTGCGCCCCGCCAGTACACGCTCGATCCGCGCCATGATCGTACCGCCAAGGTATTCTTCGATCGGCGGCACCTCTTCCGAAAAGCTTCCAAACACCAGGCCGTGCACCAGCGCGATCCGCAGCTTCCGCGGCCCGTGATCTTCCATCCGGAAACTCGGCGGCATCCCGCCTTTGCCTTTGATGCCGTCCTTGAACGCGACGCCGGTCAGGTTGCCCTTTAGATCGTAAGTCCATGCGTGATAGACGCAGCTGAAATCTTTTTTGTCGGCGCCGTGATCGTCGAGGCAAATGAGAGCGCCGCGATGCGCGCAGCGGTTTTCGAAGGCGTAGATCTCGCCGTCGGCATCGTGCGCCACAATCACTGGAGCATCGCCGACGAAGCTAGTGCGAAAGTCACCGGGCTTCGCTACCTCGGTTTCCAGGCAGAGGTAGTTCCAACAGTTTCCTTGAAAGATTTGTTGCTGTTCGGAACGGTAGACGTCTTCGCTTTGGAACGCCCAGTAGGGCACGCGCGTAAAGCCTGGAGGCCAGGCGCGAAATTCTTTCGCGGCTCGGTCAACGCTCATGGGTCGCAGCCTCCACCCGGATCGCTTTCGCCACCATATTCTGCCGTGATTTTCAGCGCTAGGCGTTCCTCGGGACGGCGCTTAGTGTCCGAAAATGAGCCGCGACGGGTGCTCGTCGATGTTCTTGATCGCCTTGTTCAGTTCGGCGAGCGTGTGACGGCCATCGACGGCAAAGGCCTCGAACTCCTTGAGACCGGAATTGCTGAAGCGCGTCAGTCCGACCGAAATCTCATCGGTGCGTTTGTCTAGATTGGTGGCGAGCCGGCGGATCGCCTCGGCAGCCTCGCCAATCTCGCCAGGTTTGTCGCCGCCGCCGGTGAGGTCTTCGATGCCGGCCATGACCTTGTCGAGGCGCTCAGAGTTTCGCGCCAGTGCGGCTGTCACGGTTTCGATATTGTGCACCGAAGCGTGCAGCGCCGTTTCATTCTCCGAAACGAGACCGTCGATGTGGGCAAGAACCTCGCGCGCCGCCTGAGTAACGTCGGCGCCTGCGTGGGCATCGGCGTAGAGGATCGGCGGCTTGCCAGAGTCGGCAGTGACGCGCGGGGCGTCTATCGCTCCGCCGGTGAGCGAAACCTGAGCCAGCCCGGTCAGCCCCTGGAATTGCAGCGTTACTTTGGTGTCGGTGCGCACCGGCACCGTGGGATCGAGCGAGATCGATGCCTGGATCTTGCGCGGGTCACTGGCGTCGAGCGCAAGATGGGTTACCTCGCCGACCCGGACGCCGTCGAACAGCACCGAGGAACCGGGCCGCAGCCCGGACACCGAACCGGCGAAGACGACGCGATAAACGGTCCGCTCACCACTACCGCCGCTGTTCTGGAACCACTGGATGAAACCAAACACTCCGGCGATCACAGCGATCGTGAACGCGCCGGTGACGATATAGTTTGCCTTGGTTTCCATGAATGTCCCCGCTGCGCGGACCTAGTGATGGACGAGGCGCCCGCGTTCGCCCCGGAAATAGGATTTGAGCCATGGGTGCTCGGATGCAAGCATTGTTTCTATTGGACCTGCCGCGATGACGCGTCCTTCGGACAGTACCGCGATGCGGTCGCAAACCGTGTGCAGGCTGTCGAGATCGTGGGTGACCATGAAGACGCTCAGTCCCAGCGTACGCTGCAAGGTGCGGATGAGAGCGTCGAACTCCGCGGCGCCGATCGGATCGAGTCCGGACGTCGGCTCGTCGAGAAAAACAATATCGGGATCGAGCGCCAAGGCGCGCGCCAGTGCCACCCGCTTGACCATGCCGCCGGAGAGTTCTGCTGGATATTTTCCGCGCACGTCGGCGTTGAGGCCGACCATTTCGAGCTTGGCGAGCGCGATCTCATTGATGAGACGTGGTGACAAATTAAGATATTCCCGCATCGGGAACTGCACGTTTTGGAGGGCAGTGAGCGACGAAAACAGTGCGCCTTGCTGAAACAGCACGCCCCAGCGCTGTTCGATCGAACGCCGCGCGCGCCCGCTGAGAGTGGAAAGATCGGTTCCGAATACTTCGATCGTACCATTACACTTCGGAATGAGTCCGATGATCGTGCGCATCAACACCGATTTTCCCGCGCCCGAGCCGCCGACGAAGCCGAGGATTTCGCCTTCAAAGACATCCAGCGTCGCATGATCGAGCACCGTTACCTCACCTAAGCGGACGACGAGGTCGCGCACGCTGATCACTGCGGTATTGCTTGCCATCGGTCAGATTCCGAGGCCGGCGAAGAACATGGCGAACAAACCGTCGAGGGCGATGACGAGAATGATCGACTTGACCACAGACGCCGTGGTCTTGAGGCCGAGCGAGGCGGCGCTGCCCTCCACTTCGAAGCCTTCGACACAGGCGACAAGGCCGATTATGAGCGCCATGAACGGCGCTTTGATCATCCCGACCGCGAATGTCGGCAGCCAGATCGCCTCGCGCAGCCGCTCAAGGAAGATGTCGGGCGCCATGCCGCCGTAGAACCAGCACACCAGCCCGGCGCCGTAGAGCGCCGCCATCGAGCCAATAAACGTCAGCATTGGCACCGCCACCACGAGTGCGATGATGCGCGGCAATACCAGCACCTCGATCGGGTCGAGACCCATGGTGCGCAGCGCGTCAATCTCCTCACGCATCTTCATCGAGCCGAGTTCGGCCGTGTACGCGCTGCCGGAACGGCCAGCCACCATCACGCAGACGATGAGCACGCCGACTTCGCGCAATACCAGGACACTGACCATGTCGACGACATAGATCTCCATACCGAGAGGGCGGAAGCGGAAGATACCCTGCTGGGCGAGAATGGCGCCGATCAGAAACGTGCTCACTAGGATGATCGGCACCGCGCGCCAACCTACGCGTTCTAGCTGATGCACGGTCGAAGTCAGACGCAGCCGCGCCGGATGGGCGATCGTGCCGAGCACCACGTGTGTCAGAGCGCCGAGAAGCTGGATCAGCAGTACGAGCGACCAACCGATTTCGGTGACGCTCCGGCCGATGGAATTGAGCGCAAGCAAAATACGATTTGGTGCGACGCGGTCCGGTGCCGGGGTCCGGTTGACCAGCGCAAGCTCCTCGATGAGGCCGCGGTCGGTGGTGGAAAGGCCCACAATGCGCGCCGTTGAGCCGCGCTGGGTGAACGTACGTTTGAGGCGTTCGACAAGCCAAGCGCCGAAGCTGTCCAGGCGATCGAGGCTTCCGAGGTCGATGTCGACGCCGCTGGCTTCAGTGTAACGCCGCGCTGTCTCGTCGATGAGCCTTTCAATCTCGGCGGCCTGCTCGACCGTCCAGGCGCCGGTAGCGATCAGCGCGAGATTTTCGCCCCTTGCCGTGGCGACGAGCGAGACGGCATTCAAGGTTTGGCGCTCCGCTGAGGCTCGCATGCGCGGGGCCGCCCCTTGAGCCGGCCAGAAAACGATCATATTGCCCCTCGCATGGAGCTCTCCGTCCGGATTGAGCGCTGGCCGCTGGCCGCCACCTTCGCGATTAGCCGCGGCAGTAAGACCGAAGCTGTCGTGGTGGTGGCCGAACTCAACGATGGAAAGTACCGCGGCCGCGGCGAATCCGTCCCCTACGCACGCTACGGCGAAACTCCGGACGGTATTGTGGCAACTATCGAATCGGTGCGCCCGCTCATGCAGCAGGGCCTGGACCGGGTTGCGCTCCAGCACGCGATTGACGCGGGTGCAGCCCGTAATGCACTTGATTGTGCTTACTGGGACGTTAACGCCAGGCAAACTGGCAATCGCGTGCATGCATTGGCCGGGCTCGCCAGCCCCAGGCCGCTCACGACGGCCTATACGATCTCGCTTGCCTCGGTGGCGGACATGACGGCAGCGGCGGAGCGTGCCGCGTGGCGGCCCTTGCTGAAGGTCAAGCTGGGCGGCGGACCTGACGACGGCAAGCGGATTGCGGCGGTCCGCCGTGCCGCGCCGCGAGCGGAATTGATCGTCGACGCAAATGAGGGCTGGAATGAAGACAATCTTGCGCTCAATCTGGCGGCTTGCGCCGATGCCGGCGTAACCCTCATTGAACAACCTTTACCCGAAGGCCGCGATGATGCGCTTGCACGCAGCAAACGCCCGATTCCGGTTTGTGCCGATGAGAGCGCGCACGATCGAGCTTCACTGCATGCGCTTGCCGGGAAGTACGACGCGATCAATATCAAGCTCGATAAGGCCGGGGGCCTCACCGAGGCGTTGGCACTCGCCGCCGAAGCCGAGCAGCAAGGCTTTGCCATCATGGTGGGTTGTATGGTCGCGACCTCGCTGGCAATGGCGCCCGCCATCCTCGTGGCCCAGCGTGCGCGCTACGTCGATCTCGACGGTCCGCTGTTGCTGGCAAAAGATCGCGCTGACGGCTTGCGCTACGAAGGTAGTCTTGTTTATCCGCCCGAGCCTGTCTTGTGGGGATGAGTGCAGGCTGTTCGATCGGGCTCGCGGTAGAGGCAAGTCTGTGGGTATCTCGTTCGTGCGATCCCTGGTGCCGATTGCGGCGCTAACGGTGTTGTGCTGTGTCGTTCGTTGCCCGCCGGGGGAACGATGGCCAACGATTCTTTATCAGTGTTGGATGTGCTGACCGAATCGCCGAACGAGGCGGATTATCAGGCCGTCTATGCTGAGC
Source organism: uncultured Alphaproteobacteria bacterium (assembly GCA_963844545.1). Taxonomy (GTDB): domain Bacteria; phylum Pseudomonadota; class Alphaproteobacteria; order Rhizobiales; family Xanthobacteraceae; genus BOG-931. The sequence goes on from CAWJOX010000015.1 coordinate 631,504, forward strand.
TCATGGCGACCGAGCGTGGCCGCAACTTTCTCGCGGCACACAATAGCAGCCATCTCCATTCCGACACGCGCAAGCTTTTGACTACGGTGGCTCGCCTTGAGGCGGCTATGCGCGACAATCCGGCCCAAGAGATACCTGTCACGCTTTTTCGCGGTCTTACCGATGTTGCTCGCGCGATCGAGCAATCACGGGCGGTCCTCTCGGCGAACAGTATTTCGGCGGCCAACGATCTTTTGGCAGTCGAGCGTATCCAGGATATCGGCATGGCGTTACGCCGTCGGGACGTCGAACCGGCTTTGTGTGACGCGTTGGAGGTTGCCGCGCGCGAAGTCGGTGACGCCATCGTGCGCAGCAATGCGGCATCTGCAGGCATGCTGAGCACTGCCTCATTGCTGAGCGACCTGTCGGCATCCGTTACCAATCTGACCGCGCTGTTCGACTCGGTCAAAAGCCTAGGTGTGAAGGCGCCTGCCGCCAAGGAAGAAGTGCCGCGTAACGACGCGGCGCTCGACGAGCGCGCGACCACGGAACGCATCGAATCGCTACCGACCAGTGCGTCTGGACAGGCCGCAAGTGATGAAACGCCAAGCAGCACAGCGGCCGAGCGGTTTCATATTACCGCGGGCGAATCTGCTACCGATACCGATACTACAGGCTCAGCGGAGTTGGCGCTGATCGGTTCGCCACTGGGCGAGCTTCCTTTGACTTTGCCGTTGCCGGAGGGCGAGTTGCAAGCGAGTTTCCAACAGGCGTCGGGCCCTCCGTTGGAGCCAAGGCCTAAGGCTCCTTCGCAAATCACAGCAAGGTTGGAACGCGCGGTCAGAGCAGAAGTCGCATTGCCGAGTGACATTTCGCCGCCAATGGCGCCTGTAACGCGACGCACGATCCAAAACGATGCGCTCGCGGATGTGCTTGCGCTGAGTGACGAAGAGCTCATCGCGCTGTTCAGCTAGGCTCAGCTTTTTTCCTTGGCGTGGAACGATTCCGATCCGACTAAACTTAGTGCCAACGCGCATCTGTCATGCCCGTTCATTTCCTGTTAACCGGGAATGTCTTCCGACGGTGTGATTCGGTGGGCGGCACGGAAGTTGCTTAGGATTGAGTTCGATGCGGAGCAACAACGAGAGCAGGCAATTCCGTTCTCCAGGTCTGCCGGACCTTTTATTGTTGGTCCGCATAACACGATCATCTGGAGGCCACGATGCACAGACTCATCTGTCCCACAGTGATGGTTGTTGCGTTGTGCATGAGTATGTTCGCTTCAAGCAATGTGTCTGCGCGTGATGACGGTCGCTACGCCAATGAACCACTTCACGCCTGGTTCGATCAGTTGGCGAGCGGAAAAGGGTTATGCTGTTCCTTCGCCGATGGCTTTAGTATCCAGGATGTCGATTGGGACACTCAGGATGGTCGGTATCGCGTGCGGCTGCACGGCGAATGGATCATTGTGCCCGAGAACGCTCTGGTAACGGAGCCTAATCGTTTCGGCCCCGCGGTAGTCTGGCCCTACACGGATGCGGAGGGGGCAACACAGATCCGCTGCTTCTTGCCGGGTGCCGGCGCGTAAAGCTTCATCGCCTATTTTTCGCGCAAGCGGAAAATTTAGGGAGGCAGTTGCGTCTTTGAAATGAAGCCTCGGTGCTTACGCGGCAACGGGTCGGATGGCGTCGACTTGGTCCTGATCTCCTGCGCGGGACGCGGCCGCTGGGTACTCGGATCAATCGCACTAAATTAGGCGACGAGCCGCGAGAACAGCTCCGGATCGATGTTGCCGCCCGACAAGACGGCGACGGCGATTTTGCCGGTAACGTCGATCTTGCCGGTCATCAGCGCGGCAAGGGCAACAGCGCCGCCCGGCTCGACCACGAGCTTTAATTCCGAAAACGCGAACGCAACGGCGGCGGCGACTTCTTCATCGCTCGCCACAACGCCGGCTCCGACTAGCGATTGATTGATCGCGAAGGTGAGCTTGCCCGGCATGCGTGCCATTAACGCGTCGCAAATTGTGCCGCTAAGCGCGGCATTCTGCTCGCGTTGCCCGCTGCGGAACGAGCGCGCGTGATCGTCGAATTCCTGCGGTTCGGCTGTGTAAAGCGCGGTATTCGGTGCGCGCGCCCGAACCGCAAGGGCAATACCTGCGGTCAGCCCGCCGCCGGACGCGGTCACCACGACGACATCGGGCACCAGACCGAGCGCGCGTAAATCCTCGACGATCTCGAGGCCGGCGGTGCCCTGACCGGCGATAATCAGAGCGTCGTCGTAGGGTGGCACGAGAACGGCACCGCGGCGCGCCGCGATTTCACCGGCGATCGCTTCGCGGTCGTCGCGGGTGCGGTCGTAAAGCACGATTTCGGCGCCGAGTGCTGCGGTCCGTTCGCGTTTGGCGCGGGGGGCGTCACGAGGCATTACGATCACGCAGCGCATGCCGAGAAGCCGCGCTGCCGCCGCCACTCCCTGGGCATGATTTCCCGACGAGAACGCCACCACGCCGCCGGCGCGCTGCCCGGGCGGGATCGCAGCCAGCTTGTTGTAGGCGCCGCGGAACTTGAACGAGCCGGTATGTTGCAAGGTTTCGGCTTTTAGAAAGACGCGCCCTCCGGTCATGGCGTCGAGCGTCGCGCAAGTCAGAAGCGGTGTGTGCAAGGCGACGCCGGCAAGCCGACGAGCGGCTTCGTCGACATCCGCGGCTGTGGGCAAGGAAACCGGGGCTTCCATGGATCAACGGTATCCCCGCCGTCGCATGGCAAGCAAGACTGCCGGAGGCAGTTCTCAATTGACCGGTCACCACAATCGCGTGACCGGTCGAAGAGACCTAGGGTGGCGGGCAGCGCGCCGCCAAGAGTCCTACGCGGCCGGCAAAACTACTGATCGAACCGTCCGGCTGCGTGCGCCAGCATGGTGTAGACCTTGCCGGTGTCGGACGTCAGGTAGTTGCGCACGACCGCCGGTCCGCGGTCGCCGCGAGAAACATCCTCAAGCAGCCGTTCGAATTCGTGAATGTACTGTTCCACGGTTTGCCGGAATTCCGGATCGGCGCGGTACTTGCGGCGGATCTCTTCGAAAGCCTTCTGACCTTGGGGTGTGTAGAGACGCCGGTTGAACAGGTTGCGATCGCCGCGCTTATACCGCTCCCACAATTCAGCGGCGGCGTCATGATCGATCATCCGCGCCACGTCGACTGCAAGCGACCCCAGCGAGTCGACACCATCCCGCGCGGTCCGCTCGTCGCCGCGCGCATCGCGCGGGAAGGGGGCAATCGGCGGGCTATCCTCACGCGAAGCGCGCGTCAATAGGTCGCTGAGCCAGCCACCGCCGTTGCGGTTGTCGCCGCCGTTCTGTTGGGCGATTTGCACAGGCGCCTCGGGTCGCCGCGGCGGGGCGCCTGTGATGTCGTTGCGCATGGTGGCCGAAGTTCCCCCGGTGATGTCGCCACGCGCGGGACGGGCCGGCGTACGGCCGGCGGCCGTCGCATAAGCGGGCTCTGACTCGCGACGGACCGGCTCCGGCTCGCGCCGCGGCGGCTCTGCCTCTCGACGCATTGGCTCGGGCCGCGCCGGTTCGGCCGTATCCAGCGAGCGTCCATGACGGGCGACAATGCGATTGAGCTCGGCGAGTGCCTCGATTTGATCGACGATGACGCGGCGCATTTGCGCTGCGCTCTCGGCGGTCTCCTGCGGCAGTTCGAAGATACCGCGGCGCAGTTCGGCACGGGTCGTCTCAAGCTCCTGCTGCATTTCCGCCGCCATTTGCTTCATGCCCTGCATGATCTCGGCGTAACGATCGGCGGATTGACTGAACATTGTGTGCACCTGCGAGGCGGCTTCGTCGTACACCGCGTTCAAGGTTTCGCTGGTACGCTTGCGCTCTTCCTCTGACGTCGTGCGTACGAGCTCGAATTGCTGCTCTATGACTTGCACGCTCTCGTTGCTCGTCTCAGCAATGATACCGGCGATTTCTCTTGCCCGCGACGATGCGGCGTCGAGCAATTCGTCTAACAGGTTGGAGAAGCGCTGCAGTCGCTGGCCGAAGTCGTCAGTACGCGCGTCGAGCGTCGCGATCAACGCCTCGATGCTGGCGCGGCGGGCGCCAATCAACTCCTCGCTGCGGCGATTGCTCTTCTCCACCAGCTCGACTGCTTCGGCGAGCGAGCGTCCGTGGGTATTGAACTCGGTCGCAAGCTCGCCGAGATCGCCCAGAACCTGACGCGTTACGGCATTGAAAGTGCCGAGGTGCTTCTCCACCGCAGCAGCAGCGGTGTCGCTTTTACCGCCGACGTCGTTCATGGCGGCGACGAACTCGGAGACCCGCGTTACCATCGTCCGCTCAAGCGAGCTCATGTTCTCATGCGCGCCGCTGAGCACTTCCTGTAACAGAATATTGGCCTCGCGGAGACGCTCGAACAGCGCGGTGGTGTCGGAGCGCAACATGCCGTGGGTTTCGAGCATGTCGGCCACGGTCGCCGAGGCCGTCTGTTTCGAACTCCTCGATCGCCAACCGGGTTGCGCTGTGCAAATCCTCGATCGTTCGTGTCAGCGACGTTTTGGCTGCTTCGCTGACGCCCTGGGCGCCTTCCTGCAACTGACCGAGCGTGCGCGTCATCGCGGTGGTGGCGTTGTGGCTTGCATCATTGATAAGCCGCGCAATCTCCTCGCTGTTGTCCATCATGCTTTGAGTGAAGGCGAAGCCTTTGGCCTCGATCGACTTTACAGCCTGGTCGGTAATGCGGCTCACTTCGCCGGCGAATTCCTGGCCTTTCCCCGAAAGCGCCACGAGCAGCGTATTCGACTTCTCGTCGAGGAGGTGTGTTAGCTCGCCTACGCGCTGTGCAACGGTGGCCGTGATTTCGTCGGCCCTGCCGGAGACGTTACGCGCGACTTCGGCGCTGACTCCGCTTAATGCTCGTTCCGCTTCGCCGGCACTCCGGCCGATCGCTTGCGTGGTCGCCGCGGCTGTGCGACCGATCGATTCCGCCATCGAGGTGGTGGTGCGCGCCAGCAGTTCGGTGGCGTTCGTGGTCGTCGTATTGATCGCTTCGGCCGTGGTGGTCGCCGTGCGCGCGAGCGCCTCGGTGGCGCTTGCGGTCACGCTGTTGATTGTTTCGTTGGCCGCGGCGGCGCTCTTGTCGATGTTGTTGCTCAATGCGTTGGCACTGCGATTGAGCGATGTAGTGGCTTCGACGGCGCTGCGATTGAGTGCCTCGGTCGCCGCGGCGCTCGCTGCCGTGCTCTTACCGAGGGCATCGACCGTTTTGAGGGCGAGTTGACCGAGCGATTGCTCGGCGTTCTTCGAATTGGTCTTGATCAACTCGGAAAGTTCTTCAAGCCGAGCGTTGAGCAGATCGGCTGCGGCACGGCTGCGGGTCTCGATCTGCTGCACCACCGCCTCGGCGCGTCCGACCAGGAGATGCTCAAGATGCCCGATGCGGCCGTCGAGTGTGTTGGCTACCCGCAGCGCCTGCGCGCCGAGCGCTTTGTCGATCTCCGCAGTCCGCTCGCCGATGGTCTCGGCGAGCTTGGCCGAACGCGCATCGATCGTGTTAGTGACGTCGGCAATCCGCTTGTCGACGGCGCCAACGACCTCCTTGCCGCCTTCGGTCAGTGTCTTGGCAATGTCCAGAACACGGTTCGACAGCGCTTCGGTCAGTGTCTGTGTGCGGCTGTCGAAAGTCTCCTGGAAGCGCGACAGACGCTGGTCCAGCAGGGAGGTGACTTCGGTCGTCTTGGAGGTGACGCGATTATCAAACGAGTCAACATAGCTGCGCATCAACTCCGAGACATCCTGCGTTCGCGCGCCAAGCCGTTCGACCAGCTCGGATCCGTACGTCTTCACCGTGCGATCGAACTCCGTGAGATGCCGGGTGATGAGATTGCCCAGCGTCGAGGAGTCGCGGGAAATCTTCTCGCCGAGTTCAGTGCCCGAATTGCCCATGATCTGCTCGAAGGCGGAAAGCCGCGTCTGCAGCATTTCCTTGATCTCGTCGCCGCGTGCGGCCACCACGTCGGCGACATGGTCGGCGCTGGCGCGCAGCGTCTCGGTCACTTTGTCGCTGCGCGAAATAAGGTCTTCCGCGATCCGGCCGCCAGCCTGTTCGAGTTTCTTGGCAACGTCGCCGCCCCGCAAATTGAGGTCGAGGATGACGGACTCGCCGGAAGCTTTGAGCGTTGAATTAACGTCCTCGGCGCGCGCCGCAATCGTTTCCGCAAGCTGGCTCGAAGTATTGACAATCGCGTCTGTCAGTTCCTGCGAGCGGCCGACCATCATGTCGACGATGGCGAGCGACTTTTCCGAGAAGCCGTCGGTGACGCCGTCGAGCCGCGACGTCATCATGTCTTCGAGACCGCGCGCGATCTCGGCAAATTCCTCGCCGATGTGTTCGGTCTTGAAGTTGAGGCCCGTAGTGAGCTGCTCGCTCGCCGAAGCTATCGCTTGCGCAGTGTCGACACTCATGGTCTCCAGTCGAACCAGCAGATCCTCGCCGCGTTCGTTCAGCTGCTCGATCATGTTGTCGCCGATCTGACCGAGCGCGAGTGTTATGTGCTCGCCTTTTTCGGCCAGCGAATTGGTGATGCGCTCCGCCGCCTCGTTGACTTGCTGGCCAACCAGATCGCTGATGGTCGACAGATCTTGCGTCAGATCGATTTGAACGTTGCTGATCGCGGAACGCACCTGCTCGGCCTGGCTGACCAGCGTGTCGCGTTGATTGGTGAGCTCTTGAATGAGGCCGCGAATGCGAACCTCGTTGTCACTATAGGTGCGTTCGAGTGAGGCGACCTCATTATGCACCAGCGCTTCAAGTTCGCTGGCGCGTGCCAGCGCGCGCTCGACGCCGTCGCCCATGGCCGCGACTTCGCGGCGGATAGCCTGGCCGACGGTCACGATGGAATCCTGCGCGACGCCCTCGGGCTCGGCGAGCCGCATGGCGACCTTCGCCATCGATTGGGCGATGAGCCGCAGTTCCTGGGCGCGCCAAGCCATATGCGCCACGCCGAAGAAGAAAATGACCGGCAACAGCGCGGCCGCGCCGAGACCGATCATGATGGCGGCTGGCGAATGACCGTGGCCAAGTGCGGCATCGAGATCAGACAGATAAGCCCACGACAGGGCGACGCACCCGATTATCCAGGCGACCGAGAAGATCGCGGCCATAAAATAGGACGTGCGGGCAGGGCGGTTCTGCAGCGCCTGCAAAACTTGGCCGATCGATTGCTGATCGTCATTAGCAGCCCGAAAGGTCCGCGGATCGCTATTGCGACTGCCGATTTGCTCGTCGGAGGTGAGTAACGGCGGCGGCAATGGAGGTGCATCGCGCCAGTGATCCGCTATCCCGCCGGTCGGATCGGACATGGCTTCAGGCTGGGCAAGCGGCGGCTCCTCATCGTCGTCGCGAACCCTGAGCGCTTCCTGGATCGCCGATAGCGCCGCTTCCGTCGGGTCCACTATCTTTTTCGGGTTGTTGGCCATGTCGGTCGTCGCCTCGCGAATTACGCTGGACTAGCCGGCGCAAGCCCGCCGGAAAGCTGGCCTGAACCGCGCCACGAGCGCGTGGTCGTTCAAATTCCTGCCGGCATCAGGGCTCCCCCGCCCTCAGATCGTACCGCCGTAGGCTATCCTATCGGTCTGGCAGATCGAAGGAAACCGAGAGGGGTAACGTCCCTTTAATCATCGTTAACGGTTTAGTCACCATACGCGCGCCGTTCAATCTGTCCCCGCATGTTGGTCATTCTGTCGTCAACAATGCGGCCGGCTTGGGGCCGGAATCGGACCGACTTGGTGTCCCGCGCGCCCGGACCAGCCTTCCGAAGATGCCCTGCTTCGCAGCGAGCGAGACCATCGGGTAAGGACTTTCGTTACTATTGCGGTGAAAGAACGCCCGGCGAGTCCTCCCTACGGCGAGGGGATTTACTCGGTTTTGGCCGCCGCCATGCATGATGTGGTTCAAGTGACAAAAATGGTCACTGGGGAGAACGTCATGGCCGCATTGAACCTATTGATTGAGCAGGGTCCGAAGCAAGCCGAGAGTGTCATCGACGAGGAACACCTCGGACGAATGACTCTTGGTGACCGCAGCCTCGAACGGGAGGTGCTGGAGATTTTCGCGCGCCAGACGACGCTGAGTCTAAGCCGGCTCGCGGGGGCAGAGCCAGCGCGAGCCGCCGCGGTCGCCCATACGCTCAAAGGCTCGGCGCGTGGCGTCGGAGCCTGGCGCGTGGCGCAGGCGGCCGAACGGCTGGAACGAGTTGTGTCCGACAAAGGCGACGACGAAGCGCTCCAGGGGGCAATTGCGCAACTCGAAGCTGCCAGCATCGAGGTTCGCGCAGCGATCGGGTCGCGTCTTTCTCGGCCCGTGAACGCCACACCATAAAATCCACGTTGCACTGGCGTTGCGCGGCGTGACCCGATAGAAGACGGGCCGCCGGTCTTCGAGCTAATTCCTTTCCCTTCTGTCGACCGACAGGTCGGCTTTAGCAGCGCCATGGTCAAAATCACCTTCATTGATGCTCAGGGCACGGCCCGCACAGTCGAGGGCGAGCCCGGCTCGACGCTTATGGAGACGGCGATCAAGCACGGCGTACCGGGAATCGAGGCCGAATGCGGCGGCGCGTGCGCCTGCTCGACCTGCCACGTCTACATCGAGGAGGATTGGCGGGCGAAGGTCGGCGAGCCTTCGCCGATGGAAGAGGACATGCTAGACTTTGCCTTCGGCGTGCAGCCGAACTCGCGGCTATCATGCCAGATCAAGGTAAGTGAAGAATTCGAGGGGCTTACCGTGCGCACGCCGGAGCGGCAGGCTTAGCTGGCACAAATGTTAGCGCGGCCGGAACATTTTCCGGCGGTTGGCTGGGCCGCACAACTAGCGATGCTTCCTCTTCCCCTGCCGCGGCCAGCACGCTAGACACTCGCGACCTCAACAGACCCCTCCCAATAAGCACGAGTACGGACACGATATAGGCGATACGACATGGGTGAACCTATCAAGACTGACGTAGTCATCATTGGCGCAGGCCCGATTGGCCTCTTTGCAGTGTTCGAGCTCGGCCTGCTCGACATGAAAGCGCACCTCATCGACATTCTCGACAAGATCGGCGGACAATGTGCGGAGCTTTATCCGGAAAAGCCGATCTACGACATTCCCGGCATTCCGGTCACGAGCGCACACGGCCTTGTTGACGCACTCTTGGAGCAGATCAAGCCGTTCAACCCGCAATTTCATCTCAACGAGATGGTCGATAAGGTTGAGAAGATCGGCGATCCGTTGTTTCGCGTGACGACCGATCAGGGCAAGGAATTCGAGTGCAAGGTCGTCGTCATTGCCGCCGGCGGCGGTTCGTTCCAGCCGAAGCGGCCGCCAATTCCGGGCGTCGAACCCTACGAAGGGAAGTCACTGTTTTATTCGGTCCGGAAGATGGAGGTGTTCCGCGATAAACGTGTCCTCATTGTCGGCGGTGGCGACAGCGCGCTCGACTGGACGCTCAACCTCGCACCCATTGCCAGACACCTCACGCTCCTGCATCGGCGCAGCGAATTCCGCGCCGCGCCTGACAGCGTCAACAAGATGATGGCGCTCGTCGGCGAAGGCAAAATCGATTTCGTGCTCGGCCAGGTCACCTCACTGCAAGGCGAGCAGGGTCAGCTCAGCAAGGCCATGGTTAAGACCAATGACGGCTCGACCATGGAGCTTGCCTGCGATGCGCTGCTGCCGTTCTTCGGCCTGACCATGAAGCTCGGGCCGGTCGCCAATTGGGGTTTCGAGCTCAAGAACAACGAGCTGATACCGGTCGAAACTGCGGCGTTCGAGACCAGCGTGCCGGGCATCTTCGCTATCGGCGACATCAACTGGTACCCGGGAAAACTCAAGCTCATCCTCTCGGGCTTTCACGAGGGGGCGCTGATGGCACAAAAGGCGTATCACTACATCTATCCGGAGAAGCGACTGGTGTTTCAATACACCACGTCGTCAACGAGCCTGCAGAAGAAGCTTGGCGTGGCGCCGGAGAAGACGCCGCAACCGGCTTAGCTACCCTTGGCGCTTACGGAGCGCCGACCGCAATGGGCGTGTCGCGATGCCGAACGCGTCGGTTACCACCAAATGCTGCGTCGCGGGTGGCGGCCCGGCCGGGGTGATGCTTGGCTTTCTCCTGGCGCGGGCCGGTGTCGATGTTGTGGTGCTGGAGAAGCACCCGGATTTCCTGCGCGACTTCCGGGGCGACACCATTCATCCGTCGACGCTCGAATTGATGTACGAACTTGGATTGCTGGATGACTTTTTGAAGCTGCCGCATCAGAAATTGGATCATTTGACCGCGCAAATTGGTAACGAGCGCGTGCGGATGGTCGATCTGACCCATCTGCCGACCCGTTGCAAATACATCGCGCTGATGCCGCAATGGGATTTTCTCGATTTTCTCGCCGACCGCGGCAAACGTTACCAGACCTTCGATCTGCGTATGCGTGCCGAGGCGACCGATTTGATCGAGGAAGGCGGCCGCGTCGTCGGCCTGCACGCGCGAACGCCGGACGGCGAGCTTTCAATCCGGGCCGATCTTGTCGTCGGCGCCGACGGGCGCCACTCGACGGTGCGCGAAAAGGCTGGATTTAAAAGTGATGATTACGGCGCACCGATGGACGTCCTCTGGTTTCGGTTGCCGCGGGCGGAAACCGGGGAGACCGAGACGTTCGGTCACGTCGAAGCCGGCGTGATGATGATCATGCTCAATCGCGGCGACTACTGGCAATGTGCGTTTGTCATTCCGAAGGGCGGGATTGACCGTCTGAAGGCTGATGGTCTTGACGCGTTCCGCAAGCGCGTCGTGAGCATGTCGCCGTTTCTCGCCGATCGTGTCAACGGACTGGCAAGCTGGGACGACGTCAAGCTTCTGACCGTCACCGTGGATCGGTTGCGGCAATGGTGGCGGCCGGGGCTGATCTGCATCGGCGATGCTGCACACGCCATGTCGCCGATCGGCGGCGTCGGCGTCAACCTCGCCGTTCAGGACGGCGTTGCCGCCGCAAACCAGCTTGCCGCGCGCCTGAAAGCCGGCAGGGCGGGCGATAATGATTTGCGGGCGATCCAGGCTCGCCGCGCCTTCCCGGCGCGCGTCACCCAGCAGATCCAGTTGATCATGCAGAATCAGATCGTCAGGCGGGTGCTGTCCGGCACCGAGCGGCCGAAGCCGCCCGTGCTGTTGAAGTTGCTTGAACGCGTTCCGCTGTTGCAGCGCATTCCCGGCCGGCTTCTGGCCGTTGGCGTTCGGCCCGAGCATATTCACACGCCGGATATTTTGGCCCCGTCGCGAGCGATCGGCGGCCGCCGGACTTGAATTGGCGGCTGCCTCGCTCCATCTCGGAGCCGGATAATTGCGCTGGAACGCCGCCATGACCATGACCGAGGAGAACCAAACCGAGAGCCGGCCTTTTGAGGCCGATGTCGCCAAGCTGCTGCAGCTGATGGTGCACTCTGTCTATTCGGAGAAATCGGTATTTCTCCGCGAATTGATCTCCAATGCCGCCGATGCGTGCGAGCGGCTGCGCTACGAAGCCATCGCCGTGCCGGCACTGCTTGGCGACGATCCGAAGCCCCGGATTACGGTCGCGCTCGATCCGGACAAGCGGCAGCTTACGGTCGAGGACAATGGCATCGGCATGAGCCGCGACGAGATGGTCGAGGCGCTGGGTACAATTGCGCGTTCCGGCACCAAGGCTTTTCTCGATCGGATCGAAGCGGCGCAAGCCGACGAGGAAACCGCACTGATCGGGCGTTTCGGCGTCGGCTTCTATTCGGCGTTCATGGTCGCCGATCGCGTCGAAGTCATTTCGCGCCGCGCCGGCTCTGACATCGCTTTCGTCTGGTCGTCGGACGGCAAGGGCAGTTTCAGCGTAGCCGCCGCCGATCCCGTGGCCATCGAGGCGCCACGGCGCGGCACCCGCGTCGTCCTGCATCTGATGGAAAGCACCAAGGAACACACCGAACGCTTTACCGTCGAACGGCTCATCAAGGCGCAGTCGGGCCACGTGCCGGTGCCGATCGCGATTATCGAGAAGGCGGGCGCCGAGGCTGCCGAAGTCAGCGACGGCGCCGCGCTATGGGCCAAACCGAAGTCAGCGATTACGGCGGCCGAATACACCGATTTTTATCGCAGCATCGCCGGCCAGTTCGACGAGCCGGCTCTCACCATTCATTTCCACGCCGAAGGCCGGCACGATTATACGACGCTGTTCTTCGTTCCGGGCTCGCGCCCGTTCGATCTGTTCGACCCCGATCGCAAGGGGCGCATCAAGCTCTACGTCAAGCGCGTCTTCATCACTGACGATGCGGACATCCTGCCGCGGTATCTGCGCTTCGTCCGCGGCCTGGTCGATAGCGCCGATCTGCCGCTCAACGTGTCGCGGGAAAAGATCCAGGAAAGCCCGCTTCTCGCCGCGATCAGGAAGGGCGCGACCAGCCGCGTGCTGAGCGAACTGGAGCGGCTCGCCGACAAGGAGCCGGAGACCTACACCAAGATATGGGATCTCTTCGGTGCGGTGCTGAAAGAAGGAATCTACGAAGATTTCGAGCGCCGCGATGCGATGATTGCGCTGGCGCGCTTTAAGACGACCGGGCCGGCCGATACCTGGCGCAGCCTCAAGGACTACATCGCCGCACTGAAGCCCAACCAGACGGCGATCTATTATCTGGCCGGCGACAATATGGAACGGCTGAAGTCGTCGCCGCATCTCGAAGGCTTCCGCGCGAGGGGCATCGAAGTGCTGCTGCTGCCCGATCCGGTTGACAGTTTCTGGGTCATGTCGGGCGTGTCGTTCGAGGGTAAGCCGTTCAAGTCGGTAACTCAGGGAGCTGCCGATCTGGCGCTCATTCCCCGTTTGGATGCGCAGGAAGCGGCGGTGCCGGAGCTTGAGAGCTCGGTCAAAAACTTCCTTGATTTCATGAAAGGCACGCTTGGCGACGCCGTTGTCGAGGTGCGTGCCTCCGACCGGCTGACGGATAGTGCGGTGTGTCTGGTAGCAGGCGAAAGCGGTCCCGACCGGGCGCTTGAAAAAATCCTCGCCGGCGCCGGCCGGCTGAACGCTGCTTCCAAACCGATCCTGGAGGTCAATCCACGCCATCAGCTTGTCGTTGCGCTGGCGGCGCTTGGTGACGGCGAGCAGATCTTGAAAGAGGATGCGGCGCATCTGCTGCTCGACGAAGCGCGCGTGCTCGAAGGCGACCGCCCGGCCGATCCGCGGTCGTTTTCCGAGCGGCTCGCGCGGGTGCTGGGAAAGAGTGTTGGTAAGGGCGGCTAGTGAAAATCCCGGCTCTTGAGTAGAAGCTGCGTGTCCAGCGGATGCGCGCTGATGGGTTTTGCGGGAAACGGATTGTCTTTTTCCGGCGGCGGCAGGGGGCCGCCGGAGAATTTTGGTGAAAATAGATCGCCGCCATCGCTCAGCCACGGTAACTGCGACGAAAGATCGACAAAGTTTTCCGCGACTACGTGAATGACCAGACCCGCCTTTTGCAGGCGCCCGCGCACGGCCAGAAAGCGCGCCGTCATCACGGTGCGGCGATTTTTTGCAAACGCTTTCGGCCAGACGATGATGTTGGCGATGTCGGTCTCGTCCTCGAGCGTGAGGAACACCACGCCTTTCGCCGTGCCTGGGCGCTGCCGCACCAATACCAGGCCGGCGACGGTTACCCGCGTATCCTGACGCAAGTCGTCGCCGCGAAGCTTGGTGTTGGGCGTGGCGCCGAGCACGGAAAGATGGTCGCGGAAGAAGCGCACCGGATGCTCCTTCAACGACAAGCCGGTGGCCACGTAATCCGCCACGACGTGCTCGGAAAGCGTCATGTCAGGAAGCGGGACCGAAGACTCCGGAAAAAGCTCATTGCCGAGATGCGGTGCAAGCAGCGGCAGCACTTCATCGTTTTTTAATGCGGCTGTTCGGCGCGCCGTGCGAATGCCGATCACATCGAGCCGGCGCGCTGCCCACAAAGCTGCGCGCCGATCGAGACCAGGCGCGCAACCGGCAAAACTGGACGCCGGGTTGGCATCCGGCCGGACGGCAATTTCAGGATTTGCCGCATGCGGCATAGAACGAAAAGCATCTGCCTCGGCCAACCGTTCGATGGTGAAGCGTGAAATCCCCGTCGTTGTGGCGAGTCGTTCGATGCTGGAGAAACCATTGCCGCGAGCGACGACGAGCTTTTCCAGCTCCTTTTCATTAAGCCCGTGAACGAGACGAAAGCCAAGGCGCACAGCATGCTGGCCGTCTGGGTCGCTACCCGGCTCGAGCGTGCAATCCCAATGGCTGAAATTGACATCCACCGGACGAATTTCAACGCCATGCGTCCGCGCATCGCGCACGAGTTGCGCCGGCTGATAAAAACCCATCGGCTGACTGTTAATGATCGCGGCGCAGAACACGTCCGGATAGCGGCATTTGATCCAGGACGAGGCATAGACGAGCAGCGCGAAACTCGCCGCATGGCTTTCAGGAAAGCCGTATTCGCCGAAGCCTTCGATCTGGCCGAAGCAGTTCTCCGCGAAATCGCGTTCATAGCCGCGGGCGGTCATGCCCTCGATGAATTTGTCGCGGAACAAATGGACCGTGCCGTTGTGACGGAAAGTCGCCATAGCGCGGCGGAGCCCGTCCGCCTCATCGGGCGTGAATTTTGCCGCGGTGATGGCGATCTGCATCGCCTGTTCCTGGAACAGCGGCACGCCGAGCGTTCGTTTGAGAACCTCTTTTAATTCATCGCGGTCGCCTTGTGACGGATGTGGAGATGGATAGTCAGGCTCCTTGCCATTTCTCAAATCGTCGCGCCGGCGCAGATAAGGGTGCACCATGTCGCCCTGGATCGGCCCCGGCCGCACGATCGCGACTTCGATGACGAGATCGTAGAAGCTTTGCGGCTTTAATCGCGGTAGCATCGACATCTGCGCGCGGCTTTCCACCTGGAACACGCCGACAGAATCGGCCCGCGACAGCATCGTATAGACTTCGCGCGCGTCTTCCGTTCCATCCTGCGGGATGGTCGCCAGCGCTAAATCCCTGCCGTAATGGCTCTTCAGGAGATCGAGCCCGCGCCGCAGGCAGCTCAGCATGCCGAGCGCCAGCACATCGACCTTCATGAGATGAAGCGTATCGATGTCGTCTTTGTCCCACTCGATGAATGTGCGCTTATCCATGGCGGCATTGGCGATCGGCACCGTTTCGTCGAGGGCTCCGCGAGTGAGCACGAAGCCGCCAACGTGTTGCGAGAGGTGTCGCGGAAAACCGATCAGATCGTCGGCCAGCGCAACGGCCTGACGGATCGCCGGATTGGCCGGATCAAGGCCGGCCTGGCGAATATGGTCTTCCGGCAAGCCGTCGCCATAACCCCACACGGTCTTCGCCAGCGCCGAGGTGATGTCTTCGGTCAAGCCCATCACCTTGCCGACTTCGCGGATGGCGCGGCGCGAGCGGTAATGCACGACGGTTGAGCAGATCGCCGCACGATGGCGGCCGTAGCGCCGGTAAATATATTGGATCACCTCCTCGCGCCGCTCATGCTCGAAATCGACGTCGATATCGGGCGGCTCGTTGCGATTCGCGGAAATAAAACGAGCAAACAGCAGTTTCGTCGTTTCAGGGTTCACCTCGGTAATACCAAGACAAAAGCAAACGGCGCTATTCGCCGCCGAGCCGCGTCCTTGGCAAAGAATTTTCAATTCTTTGCGCGCGTGGGCAACGACGTCGTGAACGGTGAGGAAGTAGCGGGCATAATCGAGCGAGGCGATCAATGCGAGCTCATCACGCAGCCGCTTTTCGACCTCCTCGGGAATTCCATTCGGATATTTATTTATCGGGTAACGATCTCGCGCGCCGGCCCATGTCTGATCTTCCAGATGCTGCTGCGGAGTTTTGCCTGGTGGCACCGGTTCGTCGGGATATTCGTATTTCAGTTCACCGAGTGAGAAATTGCAGGCATTCGCGATGTCGGCGGTTCGGCTGACGGCATCGGGAAATTTGGCGAACAGCCGTGCCATCTCCGCCGGGGCTTTGAGATGCCGCTCGGCATTGACGGTGAGCCGCAGGCCCGCTTCGGCAATAGTGCATTTTTCGCGGACGCAGGTAAGGACGTCGGCGAGCGGCCGCCGCTCCGACGCGTGATAGAAAACGTCATTGACGGCGACTAGCGGCGCATGAAGGCGCTCGCCGAGCTCAGCTAACAAGGCGAGTCGGCGTGGTTCGTCGCCGCGATGATAATGGACGCCGGCGAGGAAAGTGCGGCCCGGCGCCGCCCGCGCCAAGGCGGAAAGCCGCTCGGTGAAACGGCTTCCCACCTTTCCCTCCCCCGCTTGCGGGGGAGGGAAAGGCGGGAGTGGCGGTAACGCGATGAGCATCTGGCCTTCGCTCGCGGCGAGAATCTCCTCGAAGGCTAAGTGGCATTCACCTTTCTTCGCTTTGAGATTGCCTTCGGTCAGAAGCCGGCAGAGACGCCCGTAAGCTTGGCGATCCGTCGGATAGGCGAGAACCTCAAAGCCATCGACGGTGACCAGACGTGTGCCGACGATGAGCTTGATGCTTTTTCTTTTTTTCCATTCGTCATAGGCGCGCACCACGCCGGCAAAAGAGTTGCGGTCGGCGATGCCGATGGCGGCAAGCTTAAGCTCGTCTGCGGTCGCGACCATCTCTTGCGGATGTGAAGCGCCGCGCAGGAAGGAAAAATTGGTGGTCACGGCCAGCTCGGCGTAACCAATTTTACGACTCTCACTCATGCAAACAGCCCATTCACGCAAACAAACCTTGCACGAACCAGCGCGCCGCATTTGTCTCGCGCCCATAGAGGCCTTCGCGGTAGAGCCAGAAGCGGTGACCGTCGGCGTCCTCGACCAGGTAGTAATCGCGCGTCGGCCTCGGTGAGCTATGTCCATCGGGCTGGCGCCACCATTCGGCGCCGATGCGTTCCGGGCCCTGCGATCCCGCGACCTCGTAGGTCACGCCGCGCCAGCGGAAACGTCGCGGTGGACCCTCAGGAATGATCGCCATGACATCCTCAGCTGGTTCAGCGCGGGGCAAGAGAAGCAACGGCCGCGTTTTTTGCTCCGGCTCCGGCCACGGTGCGAGAGCTTCACGGGAGACGGGCAACAGAACTTCGGCGAGCTCGGGAATGTGACTGGCGACCGGCTCGAACCGCCGCACGTTTTGCGGCCCGAGGCGCTGACGCAGCGTATCGACCAAGACCGCGCAACGCTCTGCGCGATCGGCATCAGCAGCATTTTCGGCGATCAGTTCGGTTTGGCGCGTGGGGATGGTTTCGGCATTGGTGACGGCCAGACCAACCGCCTCAAAGCCAAAGCCGGCATCCTCCTTCGCCGCCAGCGCTTCGAGTTTCAGATCGATCATGCGCGCAATGTGGGAGACATTGCGCGTCGGCAGGGTCAGGGCGATATCGATCGTCTCGACGGCGCCGTTGACGCGATAAAGGGAGAGCCGGAGCGCACGTGCTCCCACATCGTCACGCGTGAGCACGTGTACGAGGGTGCGCATAAGGCGGGTCGCCAGTGCGACAATCGCTTCCTGGGTGATGATCGGTTCGAGCAGATAACGCAGCGTGTGATAGACCGGCGGCGCGACGATGGGGACGAGCGGCTCATCGATACGGCCCAGCGCCTGGTCGAGACGCCGAAGCAGTTCGGCCGGAAAACGCGCGGCAAACGGTGCACGCGGTCTGTCGAGAAGCGTGCCGACGGATTTCAACCCGAGCCGGCGCAGCGTGGTCCTTGTTTCCGGTGAAAGCCGCAGCGCGTCGATTGGTAAAGGCGCCAATGCCTGCGCTTCTTGCCCGGAAGGCAGAACGGGGCAGGGCACGGAATGAAAATGCGCTAGCGCCCAAGCTGCACCGGGCGTGTCAGCTACGGCAAGCCGCGCCGGCAGGCCGAAACCTTTTTCGAGTCGGGCAGAAAGATCGGCGAGCAATCTCTCTTCACCTCCGAAAAGATGCGCGGCGCCGGCGATGTCGAGGAAAAAACCATCAGCGCCGTTGTCCTCACCCCAGGGTGAGGCAGTCGGCGTATAGCGTGTCGCCCACAGGGCGAGGCGTCCTAGTACGGCGTCATCGGCGGCGGCATCGACGGTGCTCACTTGCAAAAACTCCGCTTTCGCGCGCGCATCGGCTAATGGCTCACCGAGCGCGAGGCCTGCGGCTTCTGCCGCCTCGTTCAAGGCGGCGATGCGCGGCCCGCCGGTGGCGGTAACGGCGAGCACGAACGGTAGGTCAGGCTCAACAAGCCTGCCGGAGGGGTTTTTCGCCTGCGCGGCGAGATAACGCCGGATCGGCCAGCGCGGCAGCCAGACTGAAACGATGCGCGACATGATCGTACTCCACCACCCATTCGCCAGGCCGTCCGTTGCGACAGCGTTCAAGTTGCAGATGCCATCTCGGGTGCGCGAACAGGCCGAAGCGGTCGCGCGCAGCTTTAGCGGTGCCGACGCGCCAGCGCGTGGCGGCGGCACTCGATTCCAGATTTCGCGCTTGCCGCAGCAGCAGTAGCGGCAGACCGGCAGCGGTGGCAGCGAGTTGCAGCCTTTGGCTCAATTTCAGATCGAGCTGGTCGATCACGCCGGCGACGGCGGCAGGTGCGCCCGAATGCAACGCTTCCTCGAGCGCCCATAGCGTGTCGTTGCGGTGCCTGGTCTCGACCAGAATGAGGCAGGCCGGATCAAGACCGAAAATGTCGAGGCCATGACCGTAAAGCCAGCCATATTCGCGCCGCCCATAGGCCGGCATCACGAAGACGATCTTTTCCCTCCCCCCTTGTGGGGGAGGGAAGGGTGGGGGGTCGCGAGGTGACGTGAGTGCGTCGATGCTTGTACAGAGCCTCCCGACCCCCACCCCTAACCCCTCCCCACAAGGGGGAGGGGAACAAAGGTGGGCGAGGATCGCCGCCAGGAAGCCAAAGGCGGCGGCGGTGGCGCCTGCTTCGGGCACCACCTCGTGCAAGCCGCCGCAGGCCAATCCGCCTTGGGGGAGATGGGAATCGATAGCGGCCAGGCCGAAGGGCAGGGCTGTGGGTAAATCCTCAATTCCAGGCAACAGGCGTCGCAGTTCTTCCACAACGGCGGCACGATTTCGCGCCACGGAAAGAGCGTCAGGCTCGGCCAAGGCTCTGTTGATGTTCATTGTATGTTCCAACGGGGTTATACTAGAACAAAACAGGAACAATGCCAAGAGTGCCCTTAGGTAGAAATATTGAGATTAGGGAAGCCCTCCTTGCACTAAGCGTCGGTTTTCAATGGAGGTCGGCCAGGAAGCTTCGGCTTCACATGAAACCTACTTGCGTGGCCCGGATGCGATGACGCATAGGTTCACCTCGATACGCGCCGCCATCCACGAGCGCCTGCCAGACGAGGAACGCGATGCCGGAAGCCGATAAGGAAGGGGAACGTTACTCCCTCGATCAGCCGCAGCAGGCGCCGGGGTTCTTCCTCAAAGGAACGCATCAGCTCGACTGGGGCATGAAGAACCGCATGGCGCGGGTGTTCGATCCGGTTTCCGGCCGCACCGTGATGCTCGCCATCGACCACGGCTATTTCCAGGGCCCGACCACCGGGCTCGAGCGCATCGATCTCTCCATCGTTCCGCTGTTGCCGTCCTGCGATGCGCTGTTCTGCACGCGCGGGATCCTGCGCTCGCTCATTCCGGCGGAATGTCAAAAGCCCATGGTGCTGCGCGCCAGCGGCGGCCCGAGCATTCTGCGCGAGGAATTGTCCGATGAGCAGATCGCCATGGACATGGACGATGCGGTGCGGTTGAACGCGGCCGGCGTCGGCATCCAGGTGTTCATCGGCGGCGAGCACGAGACCCGCTCGGTGCACAATATGACGAAGCTCGTCGATGCAGGCTTGCGCGCGGGCGTACCGGTCATGGGCATCACGGCCGTCGGCAAGGCCATGGTGCGCGACGCCAAATATTTTCGCCTCGCCTGCCGCATCATCGCCGAGCTCGGCGCACAATACGTGAAGACCTATTATGTCGATGAAGGCTTCGAGACCGTCACCGCGTCATGCCCGGTGCCGATCGTGATGGCCGGCGGCAAGAAGCTTCCCGAACTTGACGCGCTGACGATGGCCTACAATGCCGTGCAGCAAGGTGCCGCCGGCGTCGATATGGGCCGCAATATCTTCCAGTCCGACGCTCCTCAGGCGATGATCGCCGCGGTCGGAGCGGTCGTGCACAAGAACATGAAGCCGAAGGATGCGCTCGACCTGTTCAGGTCGCTCAAAGCCGACGCTGATCGTGTCGTTGCCGAAGCTTCATTCCGCGGCGCGGCCGAATAGCGGCTGCGGAATCCATCACACCGCGGTGGCGTCAGCCGTCGGTCCGTTGCGGCGTTGCACCAATCAGGAACCAGGCCGCGGAGCCGGCGGCCACCGCGCCGCCGAGCGCCGCCAGCATTTTCGCGATCCACGAGGTGCTGCCCACTTGGCTCGCTGATAGTTGCGACCATGCCGTCGCAAGCGAATCTGATTTCGACGCTGGCGCGGGAACATTGTTTGTTGCCGGCCCGGACGCCGCGGCAGTGGCCGGCGTGGTGTTGCTGGCAGTGGCAGCCGAATCCTGCGCGGCGAGGTCGAGGTCGTTGACCTGATCGGGTGAAGCGATCTGCACGGTCTGGCCGGCGACGACGAGTTCACTCGGGACTGGGTTGGCGGACGCCAATGCTGTCTCCGGGGCGGGTTCCATCGTCGCCGCAATCGTCGTTGAATTAGACGCCACGGCATTGAGCGGCGCCCAGACGGTGGCCTGCGGCGTCACTTCTGCCGTCTTCACCGGCGACCGCCGGTGCTTCGCGCCGTTGGTCGCGGTGTGAGTGATTTTCCTCTCGGCCATTTTGACGCGAGGCCTCGACTTCGGCCCGCTTGATCGCGCGGTCGTGTGCGACCATTGCAGAAGCTGCAGCGGTTTTCCGGGAGCTTGATCGGTCGCGGTTTGTGCCAATGCCCCGCCGCCCGTCAGGCCTGAAAGCAGCATCAGCGCCCCACCAGCGGCGATCAAGCGGATACTCGACATTACGCCCTCCATTGCCGGACTGTCCGTTGCATTCGGGACAGGCCGGCGTGACCTGAGAGTGACGCAATTGGGGATTTTTTCGCGCAAAGCGTGGCACAAATAGGTCGCTCTTTACTTTTGTCCCAAGGCGATATGCCCTACCACTCCCCACACGCCGTGCGGTATTGGTTCGGCGGCTTATGCGCGTACAGCGAGTGGATCATGATTGATCTCAAAAACGACGGCGACGTCGCAATTGTCACCATCAAGCACGGCAAGGCCAACGCGCTCGACATCGAGCTGTGCGAGGGACTGGCGAAATGCTTCGACGAACTTCGGCGCTCGGACGCGCGCGCGATCGTGCTGACCGGGCAGGGGCGGATGTTTTCCGCCGGCGTTGATCTCATTCGCGTGGGTTCCGGTGGCACGGACTATGTGCGCGGGTTTCTCCCGTCCTTGCACCGGCTCTATGATGCAGTGTTTTTTCATCCGAAGCCGGTTGTGGCGGCGATCAACGGTCACGCGATTGCCGGCGGTTGTGTACTCGCCTGCTGCGCCGACCGCCGGATTATGGCAGCTGCCAGCGGCCGCATTGGCGTGACCGAGCTTCTGGTCGGCGTGCCGTTTCCGGCGCTCGCTTTCGAGATTATCCGGTTCGCGGTGCCGGCCCGCTATCTGACCGAGTTCACGTTCGGCGCCGCCACCTACGATACCGACGCGGCTTTGCAGCGCGGCTGGGTCGATGCGGTGGTGCCGGCCGAAACCCTGATGACGAGTGCCATGGCCGCGGCCCGGCAAATGGCGCAGCTATCGCCCGCGGCGTTCGGCCAAGCCAAGAAGCAAATCCGCCAGCACGTCAGCGACAGCGTTGCTCGTAGTGGCGCGGCAACCGATAAAGTCGTCACCGACATCTGGGCCGCGCCGGAATTCGCTCGGCTATATCCGGGCGTACGTTGCCCGCACGTTGAAGAAATCTTAGTCCGACTTCCGGGCGCTACGCCGCCAAAGACTCGAGATACTTGTCGGCTTCTTCGGGCACGGCGAACCACGGAAACAAATCCAGGGGCTCGCTGAAGCAATTGGCGAAGCGGCGAGCGATGATCGGGAGAAGTCTGCGCAGCCGCGAAGATTTTGAGAACGTGCGGCGGTGGCGGCTGCATCAAGGCGTTGGTCCAGCCGGTCACGTACTGCACGTAGTCCCAGAAGCGATCGAAAGTCGCCTGCATCCAGGCCTGGTCGAACGGCTTGTCGCCCTGCGCAATAATCGCGTCGAGATAGATCTTCGCGCACTTCGATGCGTTGTTTGATCCTTGTCCGGTGATCGGATCGTTGAGCACGACAACATCAGCCATGCCAAATACTGTCTTGCCGGAGGGCAGATACGCGATCGGTTTGCGCACGGTCGGCGTCACTCGGCCGGCAAGGATGCCGTTGGTGTCGGTAAGTTCAACGTTTTTCGCGCGTTCGGCTTCCCAGGGCCAGAATTTGTCGAGGATCCATTTCGATTTCGCCAGATGTTCGTCTGGTGACGAGATGTTGTCCCAGCAATCCATCGGGCCGGCGGGAATTCCTTCGAACACCATGATTTCGCACGGGCCGGTCGTGGTCAGCGACGGGAAAACGAAATATTCCCCGACGCCGGGGGCGATGTTGAAGTTCACTCCGGAATGCGGCTGCCGCGGAGTCAGCCCCTTGACATAAGTGAGCGCGAGGGCGCGCTGTGGTGCGTCGTATTGGCTCTTTTGCGCGTCGCGCTCGAACAGGCGCGCGATCTCGCCCTTGCCTGCCGCGATGATGACGAGGTCGGATTGCGCAGCGTATTTTTCGAGGTCGGCGGGCGAGGCGGCCTTGTACTCAATCGTGCCGCCCGCGCTTTTCAAGCTCCTGCATCCAGCGCGGGAATTTTACGCGCTGGTCGACGGCTTGTGCCGGCTTGTCGAGCAATCCGTTAAATTCGAGTACCTTCTTGCCGGAACCGTCAGGTGCGGCGATCGCCACGCCGAGTGAATCGACCGTCGGGCATTCCTTGTCCCAGAAATTCAGGCCCAGTTCGCGCTCGTAACTCAGTGCCTTGTCGAACATGCACTGGCTCGACATGACTTTGCCGGCGCGGATGTCATCGCCTTTGCGGTCCTGCACCAGGCGGACGTCATAGCCGGCAGAAAGCAGGCCGTTGCCGAGCTGCAGGCCGGATTGGCCGCCGCCGACGATCGTGATCACTCTTTTAGCACCATTTTGCGCTCCCAAAAATCAGCGACGGGTTATTGCTGCCGCCGATGTTCATTCCATCAGCAAAGGTATTGCCGGATCGGCACGCTCCGGTCCCATGGCGGTGTAGCCGCCGTCGACCCGGATGTCGGTGCCGGTGATGAAGCTCGCGTTATCCGACAACAAGAACGCCACGGCTTCCGCCACTTCAGCGGGGTTGCCGGTGCGGCCGAGCAGATGGAACGGCTTGGCTACTGCGTCGGTCTTGGCCCGGTCGTTTTTGGTCAGTTCGACCATGATGTTACTCCAGGTCCAGCCTGGCGAGACCGCGTTGACGCGAATGCCGTCAGGCGCAAGGTCCATCGCCTGATTGCGGGTCAGTTGCAGGATTGCGGCCTTGGATACCGGATAAACCCAGCGCCCGGTCTGGGCGACACGCCCGGAGATCGATCCGAAATTGACAATGGCGCCTTTGTTCTTTTTCAGATGCGGCCGCGCCGCCTGCATCAGCATGACCGAGCCGACGATGTTGACGTCGAACGCCTTCAGCCAGTCGGCGCGGGTCGTCTCTGCGCCGTTATCGAGATAGGTGCAGGCGACGTTGACCAGATAATCGAGCCGGCCGTTTGCCTCGACTGTCGCTTTGACGAGCGCGGCAATATCCGCGTCGCTGCACAAATCGCAACGGATAAAGCGCGCTTTGCTGCCGAGTTTTTTGGCGGCCGCTTCGCCGTCCGGAACGTTGATATCGGCGATGACGACGTTGGTGCCGCAGCTTACGAGCTTCTCCGCGACAGCCTGTCCGATCAGCGTCGAGCCGCCGGCGACGATCGCCGTCTTTCCGTCCAAGCCTCGCATGCTGGCGTCCCACCCTTGCGCCGTTGTGGCCGCGCCATTGTGCGAAACTCCTTCGGCCGCGCCAAGCCCCTCCGTGCAGGCGGTCAGCCCAGTTCGGTGATGATTTCCGGGAAATGGTGCAACCGCTCGGACGGTCCGTTCGCCTCGATCAGGTAGTTGTCGCACACCCAGGACAGCACGTGGCCGCGAATGTAGGTCGGGTGCACCACGATGTTCATGTCCTTCTCGATGCTCATCGGCTCGTCGTTGCGGATAAGCGGCCGTTCGACCAGATCGTAGCCCTGACCGTGACAATGCAACCGTTTTTCCTCGGGACGGCCGTTCTTCCGCATGAAGTCGTTGTACGCGGCGAAAATCTCTGCGCACGGCGTGCCCGGCTTGAGCAGGTTGAGATTGAACTTGCGTGCTTCGAGCGCAAACGCGAACTCATCTTTGATTTCCTGCGAGGCTTTGCCGATGACGCAGGTGCGGCCCAGCTCGGTGTACATGCCGCCAGGGCCGGAATCTTCGACCAGTAGGGCAACCGTGTCGCCTTTCTCAATGACGCGATTTTGAAAGTGACGCTGGCTGAACTGTGCCGGCTTATCCGCCGGCATTGATGCACAAAGATAGATGCCGTTTTCGCTGCCATGGCGCTGGCTGTAGCACTGCGCGATCGCGGCAATGTCGCGGTCGCGCATCCCCGGCTCGACTGCGGCGAAGGCGGCGCGCATGGCGCCGTCCTGCATCGCCGCCGCGCGCCGGACCAGTTCGCGTTCCTCGGCGCTCTTAATGACTTTGATGCGGTCGACCAGGTCTGAGGCGTCGACAAAGCGCGAATTTGAGAAGCGGCCCTTCTGCAGATAATCGACCAGCGCGAACGACATCTGATAGGTGCCGAGAAGGCCGATAGTACCGCCGGCGTAGGGCGCGAGCGCTTTTGCCGCGAGTTCCGGGTCATAGTTCGCGGTATAGACGCAAGATGCGTAGCTCGGCGTCGTGAGCCATTGCTTGACGCCGCGGGCGACACCGTCGCCGCTCGCGGTCGGATTGCCGCCACTGAACGGGCCCTGACTCACCATGGTCATGAGGTCGTCGCGGGGGAATACGACCGTAAGCGGATAGCCGTTGGTCGCCGGCAGGTCGGTGAAGTATTTGACGTAGCCGCCCATGTAATCGTTGTTGTTCTGCATCAGCAGGACATCGATCTTGTCGCGCTCCATGGCGGCGCGAACCGCCGCCCAGCGCCGTTCGAGCTCGGCCGTCGAGATTGGCGTCTGCAGGCGCTCGGAAAGCTGCTCCATGTCGGTGTTTCTCCTGCTAGGTCTGCCTGATCAATGAATTCGCGGCCACATTGTTACTCCTACCCATCCTGAGTGGTGGGAGCAAAGGGGCCATATCTTCTTGTGCGAAGGCTTGGCAAGGCGTCGCGCGGCGCGCGGGGGTGGGCTAGTCTAGGAGCGGATCGCTTTTCGCAAAAATCGGGAGAATGCCATGCCTATTGATTTGTCGGCAGTGAATTGGGCCTTTGTCGGCTTGATGACTTTGTTGGCGTTCGTCTCGGCTTTGCTGGGCAGCCTCATTGCGTTTCGAAACCGCTTCCTCGGCGCTATCATTGCGGCGATCCTGTTCGCCGCGGGCTTTATTGCCTGGAATTACTATCCGCATGCGTTCGGCTACCCCATTATCAAGACTATTGGAATGGATGGCGTAGCGGGCTAATTGACGTTTGCGCCGGCGACGTTATGCGTAGTTGAGAATTTGCCGGGAGAACGGGAGTAGATATGAACAAGGTCTATGCGGACGCGAAATCCGCGTTGGCCGGGTTGCTCAAGGACGGAATGATGGTCATGGCCGGCGGGTTCGGCCTATGCGGCATTCCCGAAACCTTGATTCTGGCGATCCGCAATTCCGGGGTTAAAAATCTGACCGTCGTCTCCAACAATTGCGGGGTCGACGGCAAGGGTCTGGGCGTCCTTCTCGACACCCGGCAGATCAAGAAAATGATCGCCTCCTATGTGGGCGAGAACAAGACCTTCGCGCAGCAATACCTGGCGAACGAGCTCGAAATCGAATTCAACCCGCAGGGCACGCTCGCCGAGCGCATTCGCGCCGGCGGCGCCGGCGTTCCGGCGTTCTTCACCAAGACCGGGGTCGGCACGCTGATCGCGAAGGGCAAGGACGAACGCGAGTTCGACGGTGAGCGCTACGTGATGGAGCGCGGCCTCGTCGCCGATCTTTCCATCGTCCACGCCTTCATAGCCGATACCGAAGGAAATCTCGTCTACCGCAAGACTGCGCGTAACTTTAATCCGGTGATGGCGACGGCAGGGAAGGTGACGGTCGCCGAGGTCGAACACCTGGTGCAGCCGGGGGATATCGAACCCGACCACATCATCACGCCCGGCATCTACGTGCAGCGCATTGTGCACGTATCCGACCCGACCAAACACATCGAGCAACGTACGGTCCGCAAGCGCGAAAAATCCGACGCGCCGGCCGGAGCAGGAGTGGAAATTTAATGCCTTGGACCCGCGATCAGATGGCGGCGCGCGCCGCCAAAGAACTGCGTGACGGCTTCTACGTCAATCTCGGCATCGGCATCCCGACATTGGTGTCGAATTTCATCCCGGACGGAATGAGCGTGCAGCTGCAATCCGAAAACGGCATGCTCGGCACCGGGCCGTTCCCGTTCGAGGGCGAAGAGGATGCCGATCTGATCAATGCCGGCAAGCAGACCGTGACCGAACTGCCGACCACCAGCTATTTCAACTCGGCGGACTCGTTCGCCATGATCCGCGGCGGCCACATCGATATCGCGATCCTCGGCGCCATGCAGGTGGCGGAAAACGGCGATCTCGCCAACTGGATGATCCCGGGAAAGATGGTCAAGGGCATGGGCGGCGCCATGGATCTGGTCGGCGGCGTCAAGAAGGTCGTCGTCGTCATGGAGCACTCGGCCAAGAACGAGGCCAAGCTGCTGCATCAGTGCACGCTGCCGCTCACCGGCGCCGGCGTGGTCGACATGGTGATCACCGACCTCGGCGTGTTCGCCATCGATCGCAAGGGCGGCGGCATGACGCTGATCGAGCTTGCTCCCGACGTGACGCTCGATGACATCAAGGCCAAAACCGAGGCGAGCTACAAAGTCGCCAATACCATCAAACATTGAGGAACTAGCGTGCCGACCGGGGCCAACAACACGCCCGGCCGGCCACGAAGAAATCCGGCAATGTTTCGGCGACGGTGGGCAGGCTCTCCATCCCGGGCGCCCGCTCCGATCAGGTCGAGGCGAGCATTTTGATGATGCCTCCCCGCATCGCCGACGACCTGCTGGCCCCAGATCTTGCCGAGCTTGTCGGCAACGATGCGAGCGGTGACGTCATTGGCGCTGCCGACCGGCGAATCCGATACGATCCTGACCGGTTATTTGGATAGCCGGTTTGTGCGGGCGAAGTTTCGGGCGGGAAGACGGTGAAACGCGAGCGTTGCCAGCAACGCGAGCGAAGACAGCCAGACTAAAGCGCGTCTTTTCATCGGCTCCTGCGACGCGATCGAGCAGCCGCTTCGAGCACGTTCAAACGTCTGGAACTCTTTCAGTCTCCACTAATCGCAACGCCGATTGAATTGGTCGCGACATTGCTAAGCTGAATAGTGAACGGCTTCGCCTTCAAATCGAATTTGACACTCTTGCGAATGCCCGCGCAACCGGTCGCGCCGCTGAAGGCCACTGATTTCAGCAAGTGGCCGCCTTGCACGACATCGATCCATGCTTCGGACGATAAACTGATTTTGTAAGTACCGTCATGCCCGGGGGCGCCAATCTGTAAAAAGCCGGCGAACGATGTCGGCAGGCGCGGCGCGCGCTCCGGCGCCGTCGGAAGCTTGGCGTCCGCGAACGGGACGAGACTGACAGTTACCGCCACAGGCAGCGAAGATTTTAGGCTGCTCCCGGAGACGACCGCGATCGCCTTGCCGCTCGTGAGTAGGGTGCTTCTTGGTCCAGCGGCCATTTGAATTTGTCGCAGCCTACCGGTTCCTGCGCGTGCGCCGCCGCAGCAAATATGCAGCCCAGAATGACAACGATCGTGAGCCTCATGATGAATCACTAGTCGATTGCGATCATGACATCGGAGGCTTTGATGACGGCGGTAGCGGCATCGCCGGTCTTGAGCTTCAGCTCGTCTATCGCTTCGTTGGTGATCAAGCGGTGATAATGCGGCCTGGAGCGATCTCAAGCCGGACATGGGCCGTGGTGGCGCCTTTGTGAACCTCGACCACCTTGCCTTTGATCTGGTTCGCGCGCTAATCTTCATTGCGATGCTCCGCTGTGCTGCGCTATGCGGCTCTACCGCCAGCAAGTAAACGATCCTTAAAAAGCGACAAATCGGAAGGGCGTTCCGAATATTGAATGCGCTTACGGCGCTTCTGTGTCAGTTAGATTATAGCAAATGCGCTATGTCGGACAAACCCGTGCCAGGCAGCCAAAAGCGCTTGTAATGATGGCTCAAGTCCAGCATTCCCGGCCTTTACGCTTGGCGTGACAGTTGGGAGAATGGGCCAGGGGAGTGTGGGTTGCCGCAAAGTCCAGTTCTCGAAACTGAAGATCTGACCAAGGAGTTTGCCGGATTCCTGGCGGTGCGGTCCGTCAATCTGCGCGTCAGCCGCGGCAGCATTCACGCCCTGATCGGACCGAACGGGGCCGGAAAGACGACATGCTTTAATCTTCTGACCAAATTCCTCGCGCCGACCCGCGGCCGCATCGTCTTCGACGGCCGCGACATCACTGCGCTGAAGCCTGCTGACGTGGCGCGCCTCGGCATCGGCCGCTCGTTCCAGATCTCGGCGGTCTTCCGCATCTGACCGTGCTGGAAAATGTGCGGATCGCACTGCAGCGCCGCCGCGGCAACTCATTTGATTTCTGGCGCTCGAAACGCGTGCTCGGCGTTCTTGATGATCGGGCTAACGGGCTTATCACCGATGTCGGGCTGGCCCGGTACGTGGATGCGCTCGCGGTCGAACTCCCATACGGGCGCAAGCGCGCGCTGAAATCGCCACCACTCTGGCGCTCGAGCCCGCGCTTCTTCTGCTTGACGAGCCGATGGCGGGCATGGGCCGCGAAGACATCGAGCGCATCAGCGCGCTGATCAAAACAGTTGCGGCCGACCGCACCGTACTCATGGTCGAACAGGAACCTCAGCGTTGTCGCAGATCTTTGCGACCGCATTACCGTCCTCACCCGCGGGCAGGTGTTGGCCGAGGGCGATTATAAAACGATGTCGGCCGATCCGGCCGTTCGCGAGGCCTATCAGGGGAGCGGTGACGCCTGAGACCGACGCGCTCCTTACGGTCAACGAGCTTGAAGCATGGTACGGCGAGTTGCACGCGCTCCACGGGGTAACTTTCGATGTGCGGCCGGGAGAAGTAGTGACGCTTCCTGCGCTTAGAAACGGCGTCGGCAAGACGACGACGCTCAAGGCCATCATGGGCATTGATCCCCAGCCGCACTGGTTCGGTTCGCTTCGAGGAACGCGAGCTGATCAAACGGCCACCGAGCCAGGATTGCGCGCGCCGGCATCGCCTTCTGTCCAGAGGAGCGCGGCATTTTCTCCAG
>CAWJOX010000016.1:0-82158 GCA_963844545.1 uncultured Alphaproteobacteria bacterium
TTCCGCCAAAAATTCGATTCCGCACTGATCGGGTTAGTATTTCATAACTTTTGAAAGTGGTGCGGCCGCTGCAACAGCACGAAGGGGGCTCGACGAAGGGCCCCTATCATGCGGCGTAGCAAGATTCCGCAGCAGCCCCAGATTAAATCAATGTGACAGCACCGACGCAGTCTTGGCGGCACAGACGCGCGCCTGTTCGACATGCGCTAAGGCCGTGTGTTCTCCCAATTTTGAGGGATAGCCACGTCGGAATTCCATCTTTAGCGGAGCCCGCGTCGGTGGCAGTCATCACCGCGACCGCGGTGGATAAGTCCTATTCGCGCAAATTGAACGGTTGCGATTTCACTAAAATGCCTAAAACTCCGAACAGCATCCGCCACGCATCAGAAGACCATGAGGTTGACGGCCAGCCCACCAACTGACCTGATGACGACGTTGGCTGAAACGGGGGTTACCTAATCTAATCTTAGCCGTCGGGAAAAATTCCATCTGCCGGGACCTGTGCGCCGCTTAGCGAGATCGTGCTGGACACTGTAGGAGAGTGGCATGAGCTACAGCCTGCAATCGTTAGACCTGGCTACGCTTGACACATTGCTCATCGGGCAAGGTGTTGACCCAATAGCGACGGATATCAACAACTTCCTAATCAGTCGCGGCGACACGCGCGGGGTCTTCGACACTAAGGATTTGATATCGGTTCAGACCGGGATGCCGCCGTTCCCGACCTTCCCGCCAGCGCAAGTTGATCTTATTACTCCCCCTGGCACCTATAGCATCAATACCAATCAGTATCCGCTGCTTCAGGCCATTGTGCTGTCTGATCTAGACGGCCCGCAAACACAAAATCTCACCGTGACCGGCGACAGCAGCATTCTGATCGCTGCCGGCAACGGTACCAACACCATCACCTTGAATGATAGCGGCAACGATATCGTGCGGGTTGGTGCGGGCAGCAACACCGTAACCGGCGGTTCTGGAAAAGACCAAATATCCGCGGCCGGAACTCATGATTCGCTCGTCGCCGGTTCTGGTGCCGGCTCGACCCTGTACAACTCCGGCAACTTTGCCACTCTGGTCGGTGGCAGCGGCCAACGCGATGTACTCGTCGCCGGGGGCTATGGCGGCTCTTTCTATTCCGGTGGCGCCGGCGAGTTCGGCTACGGAAGAGGCGCCGGCGACTTCGGCCACGGAAGTGGCGCCGGCGACTTCGGCTACGTAAGTGGCCCGCTGGGAGCTGGCGGCAACAATTGGATGGATATCGGCCCAGACTCAATGTCCGGGGCCGGTGCTGATGATTCGCTGGTCGCGGGTTCCGGTGCCGGCGCGACTCTTTACGACTCCGGCGACTTTGGCACTCTGGTCGGTGGCAGCGGCCAAGGCGACGTACTGATAGCCGAAGGCCGTGGCGACTTAATCGATGCCGGTGGCGCCGGCGATTCCGGCCACGGCAGTGGCACGCTGGTAGCTGGCGGCAGCAACGATCAGATTGATATCGGCGCTTATGGTAACGATACGGTCATTGGCTCGGGCTCGGGCTGGGGCAGCGGCAACGGCGATGATGTGTTGTTCGTTAGCCAGGCTTATGGGACCGGCTCAGGTATCAGCATTAACACCGCGCATGACGGAGTTACGACTGTTAGCTTCGCTGATACCGGCCAGCACTTCAGCATCAGCGGTATTCAAACTCTGACCTTCTCCGACGGACACGTGGTCCATCTGGGGGGCCATCTGTAAGTCGGCTCAGGGCACGTATCTTTTGCAGAGCGCCTCGCATCACCGCGAGGCGTTTTGGTTTATTGACACTCAAGGTTATTTCGCCTCGCGCCATGTTAGGCGCCGTTGCAGGGTCGCGTCGACCGCGCAAATCTTCGAGCCGCCAAGTCGCGGAGATCCGTTCCAGTCTGCATAGCGGCAAGGCCGATGGTCGCCCATGCGTGAAGGCGGCATTGTTGCCTTAGTCTGGCATGCTGACCCGGCAAGACGGCCGCCGTTCGCATCGGTGAACTCGAGGCCGGGCACTCGGAAAAAGGCCCCAAGTGGGGGCCTTCACAGGTAGCTTTTTTTCTATGCTACGGCGCGCCTAACTTCGGGTCCGTGGGAAGCATTTTCCCGCTGCATGCGCCGGCCGTCGTTGGTGAGTTCGAGCGCGATACCATCAAGCGAACGCCGAACTTCGACTTGGTCGGGGACGAAGGCAAGCTCATGCGGCAATGTGAACTCGAAGCTGTGGCGGCCGCTGCCCGGGCCTTCTCGCTCGAGGTCTTCGCGATAGCGATCGGCCAAGACCTGGCCGACGAGGCGGCCGCCGGCATAGACGTCAAGACACACCGGTGCCTCAGGATGCTCGGTATTCTGCGCCCAGCCGGCAATGCGGCGCGGGCCGATTAAGCCGAAATAGCCTCGCAGATTGCCGATGTGCGGCTCCCCGTCCTTAGGCCGCAGGCCCGCCCGCAGCGCAATGCGCCGGCGGATCGCCTCGACCTCGAAGCCATCGCTCAGCCGAGGCGCACAATATTGCGGATGCCCAACCGCCGCTTCCGGATAGAGCAGCCGGTATTCCTGCGCATTGTGGAATAGGAAGCGGCTATCGTCATCGATAAAGCTTTCCGAAAGAGCGCCCTCGGCAATAAGTACGTCGTGTATTTCCAGTTCGATGTGGAAATATTCGACCTCGTTCGCGCCTTCGAGCTGCACAATGGAGACGCCGTTGACGAGGTCCTTGGCCTCGATCAACACGCCGTCGAGGTACATAGCGTGATTGGGCGAAATCCACAGGTCGCGCTTTGGCAAGTCGTCGGCAAGCGCGCCAGCCTTGATGCAAATCGGCAGGATCTCTTTGCGGCCCATGACGAAACGTCCGCCATAGCTACGCCGCCCTATCCATTTGATCGGCCGTGCCGCGCCCGAGCCGGTCATCACCATGTCGCCGATCTTGAGAATTTCGACCGGCACTTCCGCTCCACAAATAGTTAGGAGCCGAGTTCCGGAACAAAAGCAGGGGCACACTGTGTGCTCATGTACAGTCCAGCCGCCGCCATAGGGACCATAAGTAAAATGAAAATTTACCGGCGGACCGCCAGAAAACTCCCCATCGGGACCGGGATAATTGATATTTTCATGAGGCTGAAATGGCCAAGCGTTATAGCTATTGTCCGACATCTCTGGACCCCCTACGCAAACAGACACCTAAATTGCAAAGCTCGCTGCCGTCGCCAGCACGCTACGCGCTCCACGCCGAGTAAAGTTAGACAGCATTTTCGCCATAACTCATAAATATCTCCAATTTTAGTCAAAATAGCAACCCATCGGCTGGGCGAATTAACGCTTTGCTGGCGCAATGTGGTCCTCACCCACCGTCGACACAAAATGCCACCCTCGCCCCTGCTGCGCCCTCCGGTGACGACCGAAACCGCTTTTACTCTCTCGTGCCGCGAACAACGATCGCGGGCATCGGGAGGCGCAAGATGCCATCGATGGCGTAAGCCGCACCGATCCATTAGGCGCTGGAGCCAGCGATTCAACGAGCCGTGTGGGGTCAAGCGCTTTCAGACCATCGCCGCCGGTGTCGATGTCGCTCAAAGGCTCGTACTTGTCTTCGTTATACGCACTAAGGCCGTTCGGCCCATCGCTTTCGAGCTTTCGATGGATGGCAAGTGGCTGAAGGCGCCATAGGTACCGAAACGACGCTTGCCCTATCCGGCGTCACGGGCGCCACGTCCAGTTGGTCTTTGAGGCTCGGTTGAACTGAAACCGCCACGCTCTGTTGGGATGTTGCCTGCTTGCCGTCCGGCTGCGTCGACCTCAGCGTCAGCTTATAATCCCCCGGGGGAAGTTCGGAGGGTGTCATGACGAACTGTCCAGATTGATCTGCGACCACTCGATCTTGAAACTCACCGTTGCGCAACAATTCCAAAGTAGCGCGGGGCGCACTCGTACCGGTAATAATCGCGTCACCGGCTCGCCCAATGACTGCGACGTCGAAGACCGGCTTGGTTCCTTCGCCTTTTGCATGCAAAGGGGCCGGAGCGGCAGGTGCGGGTGCTGTTGCGGGAGCAGCCGAAGCTTCGTCCCCCCCACTCGATGCATGTGCCACGACCGTCGGCGCGGCGATTGCGGCTTTGGTCTCGATGGGCTGCTCGCGCCATATGTGTGGAACACCGAAAAACACTGTTGCAACACCGGCTGCAACAAACGCCAGCGACGGAAGGGCTATTCGGCCTATCGATGTGACCGTCATGGACACGCAACCATTGGCCAAACTGTTGGCTTGTCAGCACCCTTAAGACGATATCGCTCGCCTCGTTTCGCTCCGATCTGATTATAGCTCGTTTTGCACCGTCGGGAATAATGCTTAATCTGCAAATCGGCGTCGAACGGTTCGGCGCCGATTCACGCCACTCCACCAACCGACATCGTGACTGCATCTGAAGATGGGAATCGAAACCGATTCAGGAAAAGCAACAATGGGCAAATCTGCTGGTTTGCGACCGCGGGCGCGAAATCCTGCTGTGATCGCCTTGAAAGCCAAGTTCGATCAGGCAGTGGCGCTGCATCAGCAAGGAAAGCTGGCGGAGGCGGAACGCATCTATGGTGAAGTTCTACAGCAGCAGTCAAACCACTTTGATGCGCTGCACTTGCTCGGAGTGATTTGCGCTCAGACCAAGCAAACGGAGCGAGCGGTTGGACTGATTACGAAGGCGATCAGGCTAAACGCAAAGGTCGCCGCTGCCCACAACAATCTAGGCAACGCACTGATGGACCTGAAACGTTCTGAGGATGCGGTCGCAAGCTACAATAAGGCGATTGCGCTGAACCCGGAGTACGCAGAGGCGCACAATAATCGTGGCAATGCATTGCAGGGCCTCAAGCGTTACGAAGAAGCGATTTCGAGCCATGAAAAAGCGATCGCACTGAAACCAGAATATGCAGAGGCGTACAATAGCCGCGGCGTCGCGCTGGAAGACCTAAGACGCCCCGAAGATGCAGTCGCGAGTTACGACAGGGCGATTGCGCTAAGACCAGATTTTGCGGAGGCGTACAACAATCGCGGTAGGGCGTTAGGGGACCTGAAACGCCCCGAGGATGCGCTTGTGAGTTACAACAAGGCGATCGAGCTGAAATCAGATTATGTGGAGGCCTATTGGAATCGAAGCCTCTGCTTGTTGCTGATGGGGCGTTTCGAGCAAGGTTGGCGTCAGTACGAATGGCGTAAAAGGCGAAATGAACCGATTGCTGTCCGCACTTATCCAAAGCCTCTTTGGCTCGGCGAACAGGATATCGTCGGCAAAACCGTGTTCATCTACTGGGAACAGGGATTCGGAGACACGATACAGTTCTGCAGATACGTCAAGCTTGTGGGAGCGCGTGGAGCGAAGGTCATCCTGTCAGCGCAGCAACCGCTGTTTGGACTGTTGAAACAGATCAATGCAGAAATCCAGATTATAAGCGAAAAAGAAGAGCCCACTGATTTTGATTATCATTGCCCGTTGTTGAGCTTGCCGCTCGCGTTTGGGACTAGACTTGAAACTATCCCAGTAGAGTATCAATACCTAAAAGCTGACGAGGAATTGCGAGTCGCCTGGTCGGCTCGCTTGCTGCCGAAGACTAAGCCAAGAATTGGACTGGTCTGGAGCGGACGCGCCAGCCACAAGAATGATCACAACCGCTCAATGAAATTGGGGCAGTTTATTCCGATTCTGGACGCCGGTGCCGACTGGACGTGTTTGCAGAACGAAGTTAGGGAAAAAGACCTTGCTGTGTTTCGGCAAATCGGCCGCATCGCGTACTTCGGCGATGACCTGATAGATTTCAGCGCTACAGCTGCGTTGCTGGATCTCATGGACCTAGTCATCACAGTGGATACAAGTATAGCGCATCTTGCAGGCGCAATGGGCAAGCCGGTTTGGATATTGTTGCCCCACAATCCCGATTGGCGATGGCTGCTGGATCGGAACAATAGCCCGTGGTACCCGAGTGCAAGGCTATTTAGGCAGCAGCAGATCGGGAACTGGGCGGCGGTCATAGATCAGGTAAAGAACGAACTTCGATCTATAATCGGGTGAGAGAAGACGCTCCCTGCTGCACCGCCGCGACGCAAAATTCAATTCCGGTTCGCGTCAACAGTATCGCTTTGGCGATGTCCGCGTCATTTCAGTTTCGGTTCTTTGTCGGCGTCGGCGGCGGACGTCGGTTTTTTGCCGCGCCCCCGGCGCACCGGACTGCGGGACTATGGCGCGAAGAAGTGGCCCAGCGCGCCAACGTCGGCACCGCTTGGTACATCATTCGCTACACATTCGCGGTGTTCCCGCGACGTCGGCTTATCCGATAGTGTGGCGATATCATTTTGCGATGCCGGCGACGGAGGCGGCTCCTTCCAAACGGCAAAAACATAACTATCAATCAAATGATAGGCGTTCTGGGCAGATATTTTGTCGATGTCGGGTTTTGTGCTGCTGGAATGCTCCTGAAATTCGTTGGGAGTCGCTGAATGGGGATCGGGCTTTGGCATGATGCGCACCGTTACTAGGGACCAACTCTTTCACCTGTAAGCTACCGCAATTATAGAAGCCTTGCCATAGCCCGCTGGTGCCGAAGGAGGACGGCACTGAGGTTTCGGCAGACGAGCTAAGGGCGCGCAGCGTGCTTCGTTGCACCAAGTCTCGCATCAAAGTGACTTTGTGAGTCATCGCTTCACTTCTGGGATGTCCGAGTCGTGTACGCTTTTTCATCCCAATAGCGATAAAATAGCAGACGCTTAAGGACTTCGGTTTCGAGACCAAAGGGCGACATCCTTCCTGGTCTGCCCCAAACGGCACGTGCGGTACGCAGCGAGCCCTTAGGGCGAACGAGATACGCAGCTAGCTGAGCGGTGTTTCATTCGGTCAAGGTCGGACGACATTCGGTCGATATTCACGTCGGCAATCGCGTTCGCATGCGGCGAGTGACGCTGAATATCTCGCAGAGCGAACTTGCCGAGACGCTCGGATTGACCATCCAGCAGGTTCAGAAATACGAAAAGGGCACCAACCGCATATCGGCGTCGGTGCTGTACGCGATCAGCGGCACGCTCAAGGCCGAGCCGGCATTTTTCTTCGAGGGTTTGCCGTCGTCGACGTCTGCCAACATAAAAAAGGAAATCTTGCTGTTCGGGCGATACGACAAGTTTCTCGCGACCAAAGACGGCGTCGCGGTTGTCGAGGCGTTGACAAAGCTCGGCAGCGACTCGCGGAAGAAGCTGGTCCGGCACATTCGTCGAGATGGCCAATACGCTCGCCAAACGACCGCCGGGAACGATCGCAGAAATTGCCTAGCGTCGTGTTTTTGCTTGGCGAAATTGGCCGCCATTCGTCGCGCGTCGTCCTTCGTCAGCAGGCCCGTCGCTGATCTGATATATCCGTCAGCTTATCTTAATTTGCAGTGTGTGAATTTACATTTGAACAATCCGAAGTTGATACCTCAAGGCCTTAGGCGATGAGACAGACAACATCAGGGGGCTAATATGCGCCGACTGCTTGCCAAGTTCGAGAAGGACCAATCTGCAGCAACGGCGATCAATACGCTTTGATCGCCGCCGGCATTTCGGTTGTAATTATCGCGGCGGTGAATGGAATCGGCACTCAGCTTGATACCACCTTTTCCCCGGTCTCGACGCAATTGAAATAGGCCCCACTACCTCCGGCTCAAGAGGTTAGGCAGCCCCGCAAAGGTCGCCGCCACGCGCTCGCCTCGTCTTTTGGTCGGCAGATTGGCTGCCGTGCTCGTCATCTCTCTGATTTCCACAGAGTCGTGCACATGTGGAAAAACGCGCCTTGACATAAGGCTCATGCGAACCGCCATTTGGTAAATGGGGGACTGTTGCTCGGTTCAAAGAACCACTGTATGGGGCTGGCCGTCGCGTATAGGAGGACCAGCATGGCATTTCTGTCTTTGGAAGAAGGTCGGGAAGAAATCGCGTTGTTGTTAGAATATGGCACTAGAGAATTCGACAACGGCCGGCCTTTAGTTGCGTTATCGATGTTGTTCGAAGCGCAATTCGCTCTCAACGAAATGCTTCAGAACGCGATGGTGGAAGCCGTAGAGCTTCCTTCTCGTACGAGTTCAACATCGACAGTGGTGCATTGATTGAGAATAGAGATTTTGTGACGTAGATCACGATCTGCATTGCAAGTCGCCGGTACTGTCCACTTCAGATTACCG
The DNA here is from genome assembly GCA_963844545.1 of uncultured Alphaproteobacteria bacterium. Classification (GTDB taxonomy): domain Bacteria; phylum Pseudomonadota; class Alphaproteobacteria; order Rhizobiales; family Xanthobacteraceae; genus BOG-931. The sequence continues at coordinate 8,197 of CAWJOX010000016.1, forward strand.
GGGGAAGTGGCCAATGAAAAAGGCGATGATAAAAGGGCAAGCCGAAAAGTTGATCCACGAGTACGGGGATGTGGCATACCAGAAAGCGCAAGACGCTGCGCGCGACGCTCGCAGGCATCGCAACAGCCGGTTGGAGCGGTATTGGGCGGAGGTTGCGCGAGAGATTGCCCGGTGCGCGCGTGCGTCGCCATTGGGCATCGCGCGCTCTGCCTCGTCTTCGGTGAGCAGATCGGCCGCCTAGCTCCTCCTCGCAATACAACGGCCGAGCCCCTGGCCGCTTCTGTCGCGGCCAAGATCGCCGCTGTTGCCGCAGCAGATGAACAGATTGGCGTCAGCCTCTGCGTTCGTCAGATTAAGGTCTAAATAACGGGGATAGTACTGCTGGTCGCCTGATTTGCTGCCTATTGGATGCCTTAACGCACGATGGGACTGGCAATTGGAGAGACAAAAAGTGATAAGAAGCACAGCAAGGCGAAGGCCTCGGCGGCTAACGATACATGCCGCCGAGGCCCCGCGGCCGGAGCGCCTTACGGCTTTGGGAGGCCCCGACCGCAACAGCGGCAGCCGCGTTGCGCACGCGGCTGCCGAATTTCCTACCATGCGTTTGCGATAAACTTTTCCCCACCCGACAATAAAATCTTGAACCCGATAACGGCGCGGGATGGACGTATTCAGGTCTAAATCTAGGCAATTTCCGCGCCGGACAACCTTGACGCAGCCTCGCCCTCACACGCTCAAAGAATTGGCGGGGTGCCCGTTCAACCCAACCCGAATTGCGCCGCCAGCACGCGCAGCAAATATTCCAGCGCGGGACGAGCGCGCCAGAGTTCTACCATCAGCTCGGCCGCGACCCGGCGCAGCATGCCCGCCTCTGGAGCTTCCAACGCTGCTCCGGTAGAGCGGCGGCATGCGTTGCAAGAAGACCGACCGACATCCACACCTCATAGCGGCGGGTAGAACCCCGTTGGGGCAGCTTCGGAAATGACGTCACGTGACAACGCGACGATCGAATTCACGCTCGGACGCGCTCAGCGCCTAGGGCGAGTCCGATCGCGATTGGGAGGGTGACTGCGCCACGGGCGGCGGCGGAGGCGCCGGCGACGACTGCGCAGGCGATAAGCGCCCGGGTGGCTTCGGTCGCTTGCGCGGCTGATCCGAGAGCGCCTGGGGCCGAGATGCCATCTTCTGTCTGATTTCCTGCTCGGCCGCTTGCAACGTGGTGATGTTCTCGACCATTTGTTCTTGCTTGACTGCGAGCTGCTCTAAGCTGCGCCGCATTGCGGCCAGATCGCGCGCCATGGGCTCGAGCTGAGCTAACTCAGGAGCAGCTGTAGCAGCGGCGGGTGCCGTTGCCTGAGGCATCGGCGCTGATTGCGGAACTGCTGCATTTTGGGCCGATTCCTTGCCAGAGCTAGTCAACGTCGTCGTTGAGACCCAGCGTAGCCACGGAACCTGTGTGCTCAGCATCTCTCTCGCAGTATCACCATACGACTGCCAGGCCAGCGTGGCGCAAACGCCGATCAGAACAGCAATCAAAAAACGGGCAATCGCGCCAAATATTCGCCTGACAATCGAGGGCCTGCCGCCCGCGAGATACTCGTTATTGAAACTGCTGGAATGAGGCTCCACGGCCTCCGGCCACTCCGGCGCAAGCGAGGCGGAATAGCGGCGCTGATCGTCCACGTATGCCCTTTGCATTTTCACGACCTCACTCAACGACCTCACTCTACACTTCGGGAACATTGGTTCTCAAGGGAGTGCCAAATGTACCGATCCTATGTGTTTGAAACGGGGCATGGTAGCTTTGGTCAGGACAGGACTGCAACAAAATAGCTCCAGTTAACGCGACAGTATTCGCCGCACGCAGATTTCTACGGTGCTAGCTTCGGACTTCAGTCATGGCGATTTATGCCTGCTGTGGCCATAGCTATCGGTTCTTAGGCGCGTCGCGGATTTCCGTAAGCATCCGCACTTCCTTAGAGGGTGCTGATGGCGCTGCGGGTGTTTCAGGTGTCTTGAGCCGATTTATGCCCTTGATACCGAGAAACAATGCGACAGCGATAATGAGAAAATTGACAACAATCGTGGCCGACGAGGTGATCGAGTAAGCGTTCAGCCGTTTTTGATACAGTGCACATTACAACCACAGCGAGGACCGCTTCACACGCTTCGGGTCCAAACTGCAGCATCGCGCGATGTCTGCGCAATTTCCGCTTTGACCGAAACCGGACGACAATGGCCTGCTGCTCGCGCATCATCGCGAGCCGCGCAGCACTCGGGTAACTGCTGCAGTTAAGTCCCGTGCGAGATATGCAATTGCACCGTGCTCGAGGTACCGTCGATCTCGCCAGACGACTGCACCGAGCGCTGGCGATAGCGCAACCAGCTCGGTGATCCAAAGCCACACATTGATCGGGCTATAGGTTTTCGGCAACTCGTCAATGCCGGCCCACAAAGTAGGCGCGGCGCTCAGCAAACCGATGATGCCAACGAAGTTCAGGCCGACAATCAATCTAATCCAGACATACGCGAACCACGTAAGCGCCTTGTCAAAGAATACAGCGGTTTGCTCTCGTTCTAGCAGCCCATTTAATGCGCCGCGCATGTCCTCATGGAGGACCAAAGGCGGCTGAACCGTAGCTGGAACCGGCGCATCAGATCGGGTCTGCCCTTCCATGATGCACACCTGGACCGCGCGGGCGAACTGATCGTAGTGTTTGGTTTTGAGTTCTTCCGGCTTTCCGATGCTAAGCCACTTGAGCACCGTTCGCGCGTCCTGCCTGAGACTGTCCGGCGCCAGCGGATCGGCGGCGTCGAGCATCAGCTGATCGAGCAATTGGATCCCAAGTAGGTTGCAGAGAGTCGATGCGTCTGCCGATACCATCAGCTCGTTAGGGGGATCGTGGCCCTCTGGGAACGTTCTCGATCCGATTGGTGGGCCACTAGCTAATTCCGTCCTCTGTGCAAAAATGCCTGGCGTGCTGCCATCAGCGGACTCGGCTTGGGGCGCGCTTGCCGATCCTGTACGCGGCAGGGCCGGCGCCCCTAACTCCAATTCGACTTTTCGAATTGCACCTTCGAGCGCCGCGCGCTCGCGCATGAATTCGGAATCTGATGCCGTCGGTTGTCGAGCCCGCAATTGATCGATGAGGATTATCCGAGCCTGCTGAAACAAGGCACGGCGAGCGTCGGGTGTATTGCTTTCCAGTTTCGAAACCGCCCGAACAATGAGGGGGTGGTAATCGTGCATGGCGACGCCACAAACATACGAGGGCAGTGATCCTTTCCAGAAACACTTTCGCCCATTTTGCGGGAATATTTTGGGAGAATAAGCCGTAAATCCCGGCCGGATCATGGCGGCGCCTCATTCAATGAACTGCCGCTTGGGTTGCCAACGGACGTGGCCTCTTTTGCTTTTGATGTCTCCTTCACTCCCTGAAGGCCGACCTTGGCAAGCACGACTTGCATGTCAGCTACGGTCCAAAAGGAGGGGTTACCCGCGAAGCCGTCGAGCAACGCGGGAAGCCGCGGAACTTTTGCGGCATTCGCGGATACGGGTTCAAACCATCGAAGTAATCTGCGATCAACAGCACCGCAGTCGCCGACTGGCTCAAAGCCTAAAGCATTTCGCAATGGGCCGGCCCTTCCCTGATGTCCAATCCCGGCACGTCCGAGAAATTGGGTTTGTTTCGTCTTATTTGCTTCGCGGGAACGGGTTGAATGCCGGGCAGCCACTATTTTTTGTAGGTGCGAAGCGTCCTCTAATATCATCCAGCGCATTCCAGGGGGCCCCTAGCCTTTTTTCTGTTGCCGCTTTCGTAAACGGACACCTGGTCCGCCGCCGCTCTCGTCGATGATCTTGATGCCGGCCCCAGGTTACCGATCATTAATCCCCGGAACAGGGAAGATAACAAGGAAATGGCCAGGACCGCCTGATCTCGGAGGCGAGCAAAAAGTTAAATCAATCAAGGTGATCGGACGATGGCCGAGGAGTTTCCCCTAAAAAGTAAAACAGGGGAGTTTTTCGGAATAACAGGCAAGTCATGCCAATTCAGCTGGCGACGGCGTCCGCCGCTCACCTCTCGACGTGTCACCGTAAGTGACATAGCGCAACGGCGGCGACACTACGCTGCCGTTGATACGCCGATCCTTCTCGCCTGCGCCGAGAGGGGTACCCGGCCAATGGCAATGCTCCTGCCAAGCCCAGCCTTGTGCTAATCTGGGTTGTGACCGAGGGGCAGTCATGGTCGAGACCCGAAAACTCGTACCAATATTGGCGGCGGATGTGGTCGGATACAGCACATTTAGCAGTTTAAGGCGTATTGCCACGCACGGAGGCGGGATGGCCCGGTAATTTCAGCACTTTGCCGGTATCGCGCAGCGTGTCGCCATCGACTTTAAAGATCTGCAGGTTGCTGTCCGAGAAATTGCCGACATAGACATATTTGCCCTCCGGGCTGAAGGCGATGCCTTCAGGCAACCGACCGGCTTTGACGGCGCTGACCTTGCGCACATGTCCGCCGGCGTTCGACAGCACATCGAGCAAAGAATTCGGATTGGCGAACCAAGCGCCTTTGGGCGCCGTACCGCTGCCGTTGATCGAAACCGCGATGGCGAGCGGCGCCGTCGGGCTCACCCCGAAGCCTTCCGGTAAGGGATCCACGGTGACGTAATCGACGAGGCGCGGCGGATCGGCCTTGAGGTCGATGACGCTGACCGAGCCCACGCCGCCGTCGCCGACGCCGCTGTTGCCCTGGTTGGCGGTCAAGGCGAAACGGCCGTCGGCGGTGATCTGGACGTTGTAGGGCCAGCTGCCGACCGCAATATCCTTCTTGTTGTAGCTCACGCTCTGCCCGTCGATGTCGAGCAACGCCACCTTGTGGGCGGCATGTTTGGTGACGAGCGCGTGCTTGCCGTCCGGTGTGATGGCAACGGCCGATACCGTATCGCCGAGCGCAATCGTCTGCACCGGCTTCACCTCCTTGCCGCCGATCATCAACACGGTAACCGCGTTGTCGGCGCGATCGGCGACGAGAGCGAGAGTGCCGGCTTTGTTGATCGCCATGCCCGAGGGCTGCTTGCCGACCTCGACCGTGGCGATCTGCTGTGGCGGAGTCGCCTTCAAATCGATGACGAAAATCTTGTTGTCGGGTACCGGCTTCCATCCGCCGCTGCCGTTCAATTCGTAGTTCAGCGAATTTGCGACCAGCGCCAGCGACTCATCGGGCGTGATGGCAAGGTTGGTCGGGGGGCCGATGATCGTGTTCGTCAGGGGCAGTGAAGCGACGATTTTTGGTTGCTCGCGATTTTTGATATCGACAATGACGACTTCATCCTCGCCCGGCTCGGTAAAGGCCGGCTTGCCGGCATCGTCCCAGTGCAGCTTGTTGTCGTCGCCGATGATCAGAAATTGCGCATGGGCGGAAGCGGAAAAGCCCAGCAGCAGCGTGGCCATCGCAGCTAACCTTGCGCATCCTCGCATGATCGAGTTTCTCCCGGTTTAGTGAACCCTTCCGCCGCCCGGCGCGAGGGTGGGCGTATGCCGGCGACACCGTCAGCGTCGGTGGCCGAGATCGTGTGGGATCATAAGCCGCGGCGCGGGCGAGGGCTAGGTCCATCAAATTTAACGGCCTCGATGCTGGTCCGCTGGCGCGACTTCTGCGATGGGTCATCTGCGTTGCTTGGCGCATCTTGTCGCGACTTCCGTTATTAGCCTGGACGCCGACATTTCGCTGCGTCGCGGCGAACGACGAAAGGGGCCACTTCCGGACTCTTGCGATGCAGCAAACACCAGCCTCATTCGATCACCTGGTCGGCCCTGGCGAGCAGTTTATCCGGAACGGTGAGGCCGATCGCCTTGGCGGTCTTGACGTTGATTGCCAGCTCAAATTTGGTCGGCTGCTCGATGGGAAGATCGGCGGGCTTCGCGCCACGCAGGAGCTTTATCAGCAGCGGAGCCATTAGTTCGCGATACATACGGACGACGCTTGGGCCGTAGCCGACAAAACCGCCTTCCTCAGCTACTTCCGGAAATTGATAAATGGCTGGCAGGTCCAGTGCGGCCACGCGTTCAATAATAATCTTGCGGCTGGCGTAGAGGATGGGAGACGACAAAACATTTAGCGCTGCCGCGCCCCACGCCTTCGCTGCGTCGAGAGCTGCCGGAAGCTCCTCGGGCTTGGCAATCCGATAAATTGAAAGCTCAATGTTGCGTGAGCGCGCCGCCTCCTGTAGTTCGTCAATCTTCGCAGGTGCTTTGTTGGAAGCGGCAAGCGCTGCCATACGCCGAAGTCCGGGCACGGCCTCGATGAGGATTTCCTGCCGCTTCCCGTCAAGATCGCCTGCGAAGATGCTCGTACCTGTTGTATTGCCGTCGGGTCGGGCCAGCGAATTCACCAGTCCCGCCCCCACCATATCGTCGGTGCTCCCGAGAATTGGGATCGTTGTCGTCGCCCGTTGTACAGCGCGAATTGTAGCGTCCCCGGTAGCCACGATGACGTCGACGCGGGCTTTGACAAGCTCCGCTACAAATTCCGGAATTAGATCAACGCGCGGTCCGTATTGGTGCCAATCGACTGTCAGGTTTTGGCCTTCAATAAATCCCGCCCGCGGAAGTTCATCAAACATTGCGAGCCAGTACGGCGCGTCGCGTTTACCGGCTGATAAGATGCCAAGGCGATAGGTCCGTCCCGCTTCCTGGGCACGCGCCGCGAGCGGCGACGTAAAGGCCGCGCCACCCAGAAGTGTGATGAACTCGCGCCGCCTCACAGGCTAGCTCCCCGCGCTGAGAACCACACCCTAGCAGAGAAAGCCCGCTCATGTCTGGTTCGGATCATGAACTACCGAACAGCTATGTCGCCGTTGTGTCCGTTCATTCCCCAGTTTCAGACGCAATGTTGCACCGCCGCGAACTATGAAAAGGGCCAATCAGCAACATCAACTCGTCACAACAACTGATGTACGTTAGCTTAAGAGCAGTCAGCGGAACGCTGCCGAAATTCCCTGTCTCAGTGGCAACGCAATGCTGTCGGCAAGCAATCTCGCAGTCTAAAAGTCAAAAATCTGCTCACGGCATTTTCCACCATTCAGAGAAGGAGGTGCAGTATGAGATTTCTGATGAGGATTTCTTGGGATGTTGGGGCCGGTAATGCGGTCGTGCGCGCTGGGAAGCTCGGGCAAATCATCCAATCTATCTTGGCTGAACAAAAGCCAGAGGCTGCGTACTTCACAGCGGAAGCCGGCCAGCGTGGCGGCATCATGGTGGTTAATATATCAGACGTGTCGCAAATTCCTGCCCTCGCCGAACCCTGGTTCTTGACCGCCAATGCGAAAGTTGAATTCATTCCGGCGATGACCCCGGAGGATTTGGCGAAGGCGGGTCCCAGCATCGAAGCAGCAGTAAAAAAATACGCCTAATCTTGCATCGCGTCGTTCGGGATACAACCAGCCAACAAACGCAGCACCATCCGGTCGAGGCCCAATGAAAAGGGGCGGCTAGTCGAGAGCCGCCCCGGTTCACTTTTATCATCGAGCCGGCGGTGCAGCGGATGAAAAAAGCCCGCCGCTGCCTCGCGACTGGATGTCGCCTTGGGGTCAGAATACGAACTCGCGTGGCGTCAGTATCACTTCCGTTATGACTTCAATTTCGGACATTCGTCGTTCAAGCTGGAGGGGCTACCAGCGAAGCCATCCAGCAACGCCGGAAGTTGCGGAACTTATTGCGTCACTCGCGGATACTGTTCAAACCATCGGAGCAATCGGCGGTTAACCGCACCGCGATCGCCGACCGGCTCGAAGCCTAAAGCACTTCGCCATGAGCGGCTGGCCTTCCCTGAAGGTCCCGTCCTATTGATCGCGGCTTCTGCACGTCCAAGACATCGGGTTCATTGTCTAATCGCGCACTGCGAGTCAACGATTTTGGCTGGTACGTACATTCGTCGGTCCTGTCTCTGCCGGGATCAGGGTTGTCTCTGCGGTCGGCATGAAACCGCCGCATGATGGGCGTTCGAGGGCGTGGCCTCCCAGGGTTTCGCGCGCGGTCCGGATCGGCCGCAACGAACCTACGGGAATGGCCTCGCCCACGTCCCGGCAGGGACATCCAAGTGATGAGTGAACGGGTACAAACACGGTCAGTCCATGTTTTGATTTATGATGTAGCGGCGCCAAGCGTCGGATTGAACGATGTTGCCGTTTTCGTAGCCGAACACCGGGGCCACCACCGTTCTCGTCGATAAACTCGACGCCGGCCCCCTCTAACGCCCCCTTCAGCGCAGTTACCGTCGACATGTGCGCAGCCATTATTCCTGGTGTCGCGCTCGCACTGGCTTGTGTTAACAGACGTGTTTTTAGCCGCATTTTTACGATTGTTCGTCTGGATTTATTGAACCTACGCTAAAGTATTTATGACCTATTGTTCTCGTTATTCCTGAAGGTCGCTCAATGCTGAAGGAAAGGCGCGCGGCCCATCGACAAATTGTGAATCGACCGGCCAAATTTCAGGAGAGGCCCGGCGTGCGCGACTGCATAATCAGGGATATCTCCGATACGGGCGTGCGGCTGGTCGTCCCCGGCGGATTGGCCTCCGATCAGTTCACGCTGTTTGAGAGAAACGTAGTTGAGCGCCGATGCGTAGTTATTTGGCGAATAGGGGAACTGGTCGGCGCTAGGTTCGAAAAGTAGGCGGTGACGTGTCGCCTCAATTGCCGCACGAGGATACACGCCTTGTCGACCGGCGTGGGGCGCTTTGGATCTACCCTCAACGGCCGACGTAGCGTTGCGCCGCATCAACCGGCCTGGCTGGCCCGGAGCTCTGCCAGCGCCGCCTTACCCATGCGGGTAGCTTCGGACACGGTTTCAAAAAATTCAGATTGCCGCACCGGCTTGCTCTTTCCGGCTTCATAAATTTCCCATCGCCAAGATTTCGGTGGGCGTCCTTTGTTTTTGATAGCAAGGCTGTAGTCAGGCATTGTGGACATCTCAGCAAGGCCGAGGCTCGACGCCGTGCGTTCTCCTATGCCGTTTCTTGGCCTACCGACATCGATCTGAAATAATGCTCCGCGTGCTGGTAATAGTTTTCGGCCGCAATTTCGTTGCCCGATTGGACTTCGGCTTGGGCTAGTGCGAGATAGCGCTCATAGCTTCTCTGCGCGTGTTGAAAGCCCCCCGTCGAGTCAGGGCGGGCAATATGCGATCTCCATTGCTTCGAACGGTTGTCGTATGGCCTCGCCGATTTGGCGCGGTGGCTACTGGGCACCATTTTTGGGCCATTCTGCATGGCTCACTCCTTGATAATAGTCGAAATTCTGCCGCGACTCGCAGGACGACGTACACGCCGCTGTTGATCACGTTGCACTGCACTCTTCGCAGCGGAAAATCGGTTTTTTTGAAAAAGCGCTGGCCGATGCCTGGAGCCGATCAGCTCACTCGCTGTTGCGGTATGTACCGACCACACGCGACGTCGACGAACCGATCACCCAGTAGATGGGTGTATCGGAAGGAATAGTCAAACTCTAATCCTCATCGCGATCGATTGGATTCAACCGCCGAAGTGGTCCGATCGCCAAAGTAATTTTTGGGCGCCTGGCGGTGTGGGCATCAAAGGACAACGCCGTTGGGGATGCCCGGGATTGCTCGAATAACGCCGCGCCAGCGTTACCCCCAGCCGAAGCGAGCTCGTCTTTCTCACAGCTCGCCGCGATCGCCAGTCCGATCGACGCAAGGTGCGCGCGGCGATAGCAATACACAGCAAGCAAGACCCTTACTCTTGGCGACACTGTGGCAATGAGTTCGTTCAGCCCTTGCGCGCTCGCGCGATACATGTCGCCAAGCATTTGATCGGCGACCGGACAGGGCTCGTCCTCCAGATGTACTCGATGTTCGGGCATCATAAGTGGCGGTCTCCGAGGCGGTTGCTCTCGTCGGGACCATCCGCTGCGCCGCATTAAGGTAGTGTTAACCCACCAAGACCCGCTTCCGCCATCGAGCGCCACGGCCGCCGGCGGAGCGAGGCGTCCGATCCGCCCGAGTAACGCCGAATGCTGCGGATTTTATTGCGGCAATCGGAGATGCTGGTTCAAACCATCGGGGTAATCGGCGATTAACTTGCACCGCAGTCGCCGGCTGGCTCAAAGCCTAAAGATTGAGCGGCCGACCCTCCCCTGAGGTCCCATCCTACTGGTCGCGGCTTCTGCACGTCTAGAAATTGGGTCTGTTTCGTAGGCCACATCTTCTTTGCTTCGCTAGAAACGGGCTGAAACGGCGAAGGATCACCTGTGGCACTGCGGGCGGCCACTATTTCGTCGTAGGTGCGAAGTGCCCTCTAATCTGATTCAGCGCGTGTCGAGGGGCCCCTAGCCTTTTTTCTGTTGGCGCTTTCGTAACCGGACACCTGATCCGCCGCCATTTTCCGCGATGAATTCAATTCCAGCACGATTCAAAGCCTGTTGCACGGCCTGAATCGCCGCCGCCGACACCTGCCGTCTCTCTTTCTCGAAGTCGACAACGGTAGAAAGTCCTAGCCCCGCGAGATCCGCGAGCTCGGTTTGCGTCATGTCCAACAACGCGCGACCAGCCCTGCATTGAGCAGGTCGTATTTCAACATTTTTTGTTGACATCGCTCAAGGGGGTGTATAAACAATTTTTGTTGATCGACCGTGCAACTCGCCGCTGTAACGATAACCTCGAAGGGTAGAACCGCGAAAGGGATACGATCATGAAAGGCGCTGGTAGAAACTCAACTTTTGCGGATCGACGCTATTTTGTCGGCGGCTCGGACGCCCGGATTATCATGGGTGACGACGAAGCCGCCCTGATCCGGCTGTGGAAGGAAAAGCGCGGTGAGCTCGAGCCGGAGGACCTGTCCGGCAACCTCATCGTCCAGCTCGGGGCGGTCACCGAAGACCTTAATCGGCGCTGGTATGAGGCCAATACCGGCCAAATTATCACCGACGTCCAAAAGCACATCCGGCACCCGGGCCTGCGCTGGATGGCGGCAACGCTGGATGGGCGGGTCGAAGCCAGCGGGGCAGTGTTCGAAGCCAAATTCATGCTGCCCTGGTACTTCTCGGAAGAAGCGGCCGCCGAGAAGTACGCGCCACAACTGCAGCACAACATGTGGGTGGTAGCCGCCCGCAGAGCGGTCCTTTCCGTGATTACCGGCGGCGGCAAATGGGTCGAAATCACCACCCATGCCGATCCGCTGTACCAGCACCTGATCATCACCGCGGAGCGGAAATTCTGGCGCTGTGTCGAGAACGGCGAGCCCCCTGCCCTGTTCGGAATCGAACCGCCCAAACCGCGCATCGAGGCAGTGCGCATTGTCGATATGAGTTCGTCGAATGCCTGGGCGGAATTCGCCGCGGTCTTCTCGCGGACGAGGTCGGCGCACCTCGAACACGAGCAGGCCAAGGCAGAACTGAAGAGCCTGATGCCGGAGGACGCTCAACAGGCCATCGGCCATGGCGTTCGAGGCAAGCGTTCAAAGTCCGGATCGATCAGTTTCGACCTCCTCAAAGTGGAGGACGAACATGCAGCGGTCTAGCGGGTCGATTGGCAGTTTGGCGGCCGCTCTCGCCAAGGCCCAAGGTGAACTTACCAATCCAGAAAAGTCGCTCGTCGGAACGATAAGCTCGGGCGTCCCGGGCGGGGCCGAAAGGATGTTTCGCTACGCCTCGCTATCAAGCGGGCTCGACGTCGTACGCAAGGTATTAGGCCAGCATGAGATCGCCACCATGCAGACCACGGCCATCGATCAGGCTGCGGGTATCGTCAATCTCACGACTGTGTTGGCGCACGCTTCGGGAGAGTGGATTTCGTCTGACTGGCCGGTCTGCGCCGTCGGCGAGACAGCAACACCGCACCGAATGGGAGCGGCACTGACCTATGCCCGGCGTTACGCACTCTTTACCCTTGTTGGTATTGCCGGCGAAGATGACCTCGATGCACCGGATCTCATCACCCCGACTAGTACGGCTGCGGGCAAAGGAACCGGGCCTGAGAAGGCAAACAGCGCGGGCCCTCTAAATGGCGGCCATCCTGCCGTAACCGCGCGGTTAACCCGACGCGAGGCCAAGCCCCGGACGCCCAAAGAAATGCTCGGGCCCGAAGCCTCGGCGGCATTACGTGATCGGTTGATCGTTGACGTCGGTAACCTTGCCTCAGCTGATGACGCAGCACTCTGGGCGCACCGATCCCTCCCCGAGAAGAACAAACTGGCCGCTGGTGATGCGCTTTTGGTGGAAGAAGCCTTTGCAGCGCGATTGGCGAATTTTCCCGTGACGGCAACGACCCCTATAGGCGGAGCGCAACGCAAAAGAGCGCGGCCTAGGAAATCGAAGGCGACGAGAAACGGCGCTCGCCCCGGGGCGATCGACAAGAGTGTTCTAACGCTGCCGGAGCCGCGGCGGATACGTGACCGCGATCACGTCAAGCTTGTCGCCACTCGCCCTTGTTTGATCTGCGGCCGGCAGCCTTCTGATGCTCACCATCTTCGCTTCGCGCAAAGCCGAGCGCTCGGAAAGAAGGTCAGCGACGAGTTCACAGTTCCGATGTGCCGCGGTCATCATCGCGAGGTTCACCGCTGCGGCGATGAAGCCGCGTGGTGGCAGAAGGCTGGCATTGATCCGATGATTGCCGCTCGCATCCTATGGCTGGATACCCACCCTCTGCTCAAACAATACGAGGCGGCGGGCGTCAGAAGCGTGCGCAACACCGGCAATCAAGATTCAAATTACGAAACGAAGCCAATTGACGGACCAGCTGCCCCATGACGTCATTCAGGCAGATCGACGCCAATCGACGGAATGCGTTCAAGAGCACGGGACCGACAACAGACGCCGGAAAACAACTCTCGCGTCGCAACGCCGTTCGCCATGGACTGACAGCAGAAACCGTGATCACGACGCTGGAGGACGAAGAGGATTATAAGGCCTTCGAACTGTCGGTGACCTCCGGCTTCGATGCGCCCACCGCTGTTGAACGCGAACTCGTGCTGCGCCTGGCGAGCCTCTTGTGGCGGCTTCGCCGCGCTACCGCGATCGATACGGGGCTCCTTCAGCTTCAGAGCGAGATCATAGGGGAGCTCAGCCAGCTGCCGGCGCGACAAGCGCTAGTCAATCAGCACGATACCAACGAAACAGCTGCTTGCGGTGGCGGTACACTGCCGAGCCTTCAGTCTGACCTGGAGTACGGCAATGATCGACGTGACTCCACGGTCAGCTATATTGCGCGAAACAATTCGAACGAAGCAGACCAGACCTCAGATGCGAGTAACACAGAGATTGCGCGCTGCTTCTTGCGTCTCGCGAACCTCGACAATGGCGCGTTTGAACGCGCCAATCGTTACGAGACGGCGCTATGGCGCCAAATCGGCCAAATCCTGCTAACGCTCGACTTCCTGCGGCGGACCGGTAACTAGCCACGGCGCAGCCAGCCCGCCATCGTGAACAAGCCGGAAAAATCTACCCTCCGGCGATCCAAAGTTGGGTCTCAGAGCAAACGCCAGAAAAAATCTAAGCTCCGGCGGTCCAAAGATCGGTCTCAGAGCAATACGGCCTTTGGAATTGGGCAATCATTTGAGCTTCCATCATAAAGCCGGGATTGATCAAATGGATGGGTTCCGCTTTGATAGCGCCATCGGAGCGGCAAAACAGCGTGAAGCAGTCCAAAAGGCCAGTGCAATTGACCCAATTGATGAGTTCCTGCACGACCACCTGGGCGCCATTCTGAGCGAGAAGGTTAGCCACCGACCGGCCCGAGACCGACGCGGCACGCCCGTGAACCGGTTGGCCTCGAGGAATGTTGCCGTCCTGTAGATTCGAGTGGTGTAAGAAACCGACCCCGTTAGGTGTCAGTTTTTTCACTAGTTGCGGTATGTAGCTTTCCAAAACATCGATCTCAACATGGACAAGAGAATCGAACGAAAAGACGAAATCGAAACTGCCGTCTAGCGCACGACTGAGCGACAGCCCGTCGTTTTCGAAGAACGCCGCGTGTGTGGCGTCCTTAAAACGTTTGCGACACGCATCGATGCAGTTGGCCGACAGATCAATGCCCAGATAGCTCGAACAAGCTGGAATGAGGAATTTCGTCCATCTTCCGTATCCTGGCGCGATCTCCAGTATACCGTGCGCTGGAAGATGTCTGTGCAATCGAGGGTAGATGGCTCCGAACCACTGCGCTTCGCTGCCGCCCCAAGCCCGGCTCCACTCTTCGCCGCTATCAGGCCAGGAATAGCGCTGGCCCCATTCAAACCTATTCCAATCTACGGGTGGCATGTTTATCCCCACATGGAAAAGATACAAACTCGATTTTAGATACCAGCCGCATGAAGATTTGACAGCATCAAGGTAGCTTGGCCTTCGCCAATATTCGTACAGCTAGGTGGCTTATTTTTGGGCACTCGCGAAAACGCCTAGATCACCGTATTCCGGCGGGTAGTGGCGCTGAGCCAAGCGCTTAAGGGTGGTCGCCAAACGCGCAACGACGACGGCGGGTTTGACAGTTGTCTGAAAGGCGCGCGTTGCATGCCTAAATGTTGCTGATCCTTCACTTAATGAGGCGCGGCAATCTCCTCGACTAGTCGGTCTCGCCCGGTGACCAATCAATCGCTCAAGCGAGCTTTTGAGCTTTTAGACTGGATCAGTCAAAATCGGCAACAATTTGCCGGTAGCGTCTTGATAGGCGCGGTTTCTGAAAACAAAATTTTCTCCATGTGGCTCTAGCTGAGTAAAGTCGGCCGCCAATTGTCTACAGACGGCCTCGTGAGAGCCTGGTTTGAACCGATCATGGGTCTCAACAATAACAATTCCTATTCTTTGCAACCAATCGATCCTTGCCCCCGAAAATAATTCCTTTTCGGCTCCCTCGATGTCGACCTTTAAAATGTCAACCCAAACATCGCCTTCCAATTGCTGAAGCAAGTCGGCCATCGTAATGCCTTAAATCGTAACGCTATCACTTGCGGCGTCCCCAGATACTCGGATGCCCCACGCGCCTAACGCTTGGCCCCCAGAGTCGTGCGTACTGATGTGAACCCGCTGGGCGCAACTCCAGATCGCCGCGCGCACGCAAGTGATACGCCCTTCGAACTGTTCTGCATTCCTGAATAATAAGCGATAATTATCTTCATCCGGCTCAACGGCGAGTATTTTTGCGCCAGGATACCTTTCTGCAAAATACACCGCGGAGCATCCAATATTAGCGCCCAGATCAATTATGTTTTTGCATGATAGGGGTAGGCTGGGTATATTGTACTCGTTGGCAACAAACACTTGCTTGAAGGTATCAACATCGGTCGTTCCAATTCGCAATTCTATGTTAGCTCCGCCCCCAGGAACGCGCACTCCCAAACGCTGAATTTGGAAGTTGCGCATAAACTCTATCTCGCCCTCCGCTCCAAACATTTTCACGTAAATTCCATTCACCTCCTTAAAAAATTCTGCCGGAAATTCATCCCAAAAGACATGCAAGATATTATTCCGTTGATCCAATTTATATTCTCCGGTCGATCCGAATTCTTTGAGCGAAACGCGCCCTGTCGAATTCATCAAGAACCAATGTGCCGGACCAATGCGGATGAGTAGCTCGTTTGACGTTCAGGAACTCGCCGCTCATTTCCGCACCACCGCCTCAGTTGGGGAACGACCGAAAAAACCGATGTTGTCGGCTACGTTCAAAAATGCGAGCTCTCTTATGCCTGCGATTTTCGTGGAAAGGCCTCAGTCACATGCATGAAAGTGCCATCGCATTCAAATATACGGTAAAGATTGTAGGGACCCAGCGTGCGCTTCCGAGCGTCACATCAAGACCGGAGATTTCCGTCACGATCTGAAGATCCAGCGGGATAGTCAAGGACGCCCTCCTACTTTGAGATTTTTCCGACATTCGGATCTTGCGATCATGCCACCGCCGTGACAAGATTCCGTATTTCGTCGGCCGCAACAAAGATGCGGCGTCATCCCGAGCCTCCAAGGCCTCGCAACTGCCGACCAAGTACGCTTGCCTTGGAAATAGATTCCCTTCACAGGATTGATCGTCAAACCGCATTACCAAATTCAGACGCAATATCAACGAGAACGGGCTCTGCTTCAAACGCACCACCATGGTATACTCCGCCAAAATTTGGCGAATAGGAAATTCTTTCCAAAAATTTTCGAACGTATTCGCGACGATAGAGCGCATCGAGGCCGCGCACTCGCTCAAGACCCCAAAGGCTCGCTATTCTTCTTTCCAGAGTGTCGCGAGTCGTTTTGTGGTATTCGATGAACATAGCTTCGTCGGAATAGCTGGCCGTTTTGCTGCCAATTTTGACCTGAAGGTCGATGTCCGCCAGCTTCAGATGAAACAGGAAAAGGTGATCAAACAACGGCATCTCTGAGCAGAAATGAAACCCCGGAGCCCATCGTATCGATTTGACTGTTATGCACGTCTTGCAAAGCGCGTCATAAGGATAAGCGATATTGCGCTGATGAAATAAAACCGGTCGATCAAGGTCAAGAGGCGACTGATTGCGATCCGGTATAACGTTGAAGCCATAAGCGGTGACATGGCTTTGAGTAAGCGAAGCTACATACTCACGCAAAGTGCCATATCGCCTTGGGTCGGCAACGAGCATCTCATCGGTATCAACTCGAATGACAACGTCGTGGTTTGCAAGCAGATCGTTTACTAACTGGTTCACCACATCTATGCGAAACCGGTTATTATAGCTCCCGGTCGGAACCAGGCCGCCCAATGTGAAGCGTCGGAAAGACGCAGCCTCCGTTTCTAAGGTGATGACATACAGGTTGTCTGCACCGAACTGGCCAGCATAGTACCGGTGCCACAGCGGGAAATAGAAATCCGAAGAAACGGCATCGGTTACAACTGCCACGCGCTTCGTCATGCTATTTCTGACTCCATTCCATCGGCTGACCAATCACGCACCGAAGGCCACGCCCAGAGTCTTTGCGTCTTAAGTCAAAACTGAGCGACCGAAGCCAACCTGGGAAAATCTCTCTCCATGGCGGCGATATACTCATAATACTTGTCGAGACCATAACTAAATTCTGCGGAAAAGGCCCGGGCGAATTGCGCGCCGGGATGATACTCCAGCTCCGACAGATACGGCATCATTACAAATAAATCCCGCGAACTGTCGAGCGCGACGTTGTCCAAATAGCGCTCGACGTTTTCGGTGACCATTATGTCGGGCTGATAGATGCGCGCCATCTCGTCGTGGCAGAACGGCGTTCGTAAGAAGGCGGTTTGGCGGAAGAAGAAACTCAGGAACCGGACGCAATCACGGCCGAACGAGTCGCCGAAGAAAAGAAGCCGATCCGAGAAAAAGGCGTCCGGGGAATAGCGGATATCGACAATACCGTTGTTGCCTCCCATGATCTCGTTGTGCAACCAGCCCAACCGCTGTTTGCGGCTAAAATGCCTCTCCTTAGCGCTTATCGGCGGAGCGAGCTTGCCTCCGAGATCGCCAGTTTCCGACCCCTCCGCGAATGACTTCAGGCAGCAGCAGCTCGGAAGCGGCCTCCGGAACTTCATACCCCAAGCGGCGGATCAGCTCAAAAGTGATCAGCAAGGTCCCAAGATCGGTTAAATGAGTGTCTACTTTTTTAAAAACGCCGTCGCGCTTGGCCAATGCGTCGGACGCAAAGAAAACGTTTTGAGAAACGTCGTTCGATTTCTCCCTGTACAAGTCGCCGATTGAAACGAAACGTTCCAGCGGATACTCGCGCGGCAACACCGACTGTTTGTCGGGAAATATGACGTGCATGTAGCGCGCGCCGAGTTCTGTCGCGAGAGCCGCTCGTCTGCTGACGTTCGTTCGGAAATTCGTAAAAGACATCTCAGGAATGCTGAGAGCGCCCGTCGCGAGATCCATCGACCGGTGCGCGCCCTGAGCGAGGAACAAGTGCTCATGCCGTCCGAACAGGACGTCGTGGACGATTTTACCGGGCTCCCAGACCATTTCCAAAGTTTCGCTCATGGTGCAGCCGCCTTAGCAGCCCTCGCCCCCTTGTGGCCGTTCAGCGCGATCGGGCGCCACCCGTTACCATGCAGTCGATTGCCGGTGATACTGTTCCTTAAGTCGGCCATTCATCGACTTAACAAAAACGACAAGATCATGACGCCATCGAATTATGGCGCCTTCAGTGTGCGCAACGCCGGCGTAGAAATCGAATTAGCGGAGGTCGGATCAATCTTATAGGTCCAGTTTGCCTCCTGCCCGCCGCCATCGAGCACGATACCAGAAACGTGCGGACCGATCCAAACATTCGTGTCGAAAGTGTAAATCCCGGACAAGCGGAACACAGAGCTTCGGCCGGCGTCAATGCGCAGCCCCTGGCCCTTCGGTACGCCTCCACCGATCATTCCCTGCACCGTAATCTGATAAGGCGCCGCCACTCCCGGTGCCGCCGTGATCCGCAGCGCCGCATAGCCCTCATAGGGGTCGATCAGTTCGAGATTGCTCAGCGTGATATTATTCACTTTTCCCTTCATGATCGGATCGCCGATGGTGAGAAGATCGGCGGAGACGCCGCCTTGCTCCAGTCCTTCGATCCGCAAGGCATCGACGGTGATAGTCCGCACTGTGCCCGTCCCCTCGCTGCGAATGACGAAGCTCGGCCCGCGCGAACCGTAAATATCGATTTGCGACATTCGTATTTCATTGGTGGCGTCGGTAACGCCCGAACCCTGTGAATTGAACTCCACGACAGGCACCCCCGGCGCCCCGTCCTCGAAGAAGCGCAGTGAGCGCAGATGGGATTCACGCATGTAGGCCTGGGAAGCGTTCCTGGTCACGCCGGAATAGAGAGCGCGTCCATGCAAATACCAGACGTCGACGTCATCCATGAACACTTCATCGTTGCGATCGTAAAAGACGAAAGCGTTTTGGAGAGGTTTGGCATTTTTATCGCCGACGATCTTCAGACCGACAACCCGCGGTCCCGGCGTCGTAACGATCCACGCTTCCGACCATGAGAACAGGTCGCCCGTAAATGCCGGGTCGAGGCTGATGATCGACTGCGACGAGCCGTCTCCGACGACGCAACCCGCCCGAAGAAATGCCGGCGGCGGCGAAGCGATTCGGTACACGCCGGCCGGCAAATAAACGCACGCCGGCTCGCCCTTCGCTGTCTTGTCGTTGGCCGCCGCGATGGCGCGAGCCAGAGCCTGCGATGCATCTGCTTTTCCGGCACTATCGACAGTCGTGCCGGCAGGGGCGTAATTGAAAATATTTAAACGATCGGATGCAAAAACTCCGCTGAAAGGCAAAGCGATAACCGCAACAACGCATGTTACCGTGAATAGAATATTTGCTCTATTGGAGTACAAGGCTTTGTCCGTGCCTGTTCTAGCGCTTCCCTTTTGCTCTTGGAAAGTTTCCGCCTCAGACTTCCGTTTTGTAATATCGATCGATAATCGGACCGCAGTAACCGTTAAACATTTCTGTTTGTTCTGGCGTCAACTTCAGATCGGCCAATTCATGCGGGGCGTACGATGTTGCAGTCCGCTCCACCTCAAACCGCAAATTTTCAACTAGCTTCGGTCGTTTTTTTTGATCAAACTGCAAAAACGTCAGCAATTTGTTTGCCAGCGCATCGGCATTGCTGAGCTCGGACTGGTCGATTTCGATATACTTCTTGAGGCGCGACTTCTGTTTCTCCCAATTGCTGAACGTGAACGCGACGTGCTGACATAACTGCTTCAATGATCGATCAGGGAATTTGCTCCTAGCAGAAAATAAGAAATCGACAGGGTGCCGCCGGGCAAATATAAACAACGCATCCGGCCACACCCACTGCATAACATGCAAGTATGGCATTACATATGGCTGCGCATTCTTGTCGAGCCATGGCGGAGGGCCGATGAGTTCCTCAAAAATTTTTCGGAATGCAACTCGATATCGCAAAATGAGATCATTGAGTTTGATTGTATTGAGCATTGTCCCGTCGACATTATCGGCTTTCCACGTTTCATAGTAATGAGCCAAAGCCTCTTCAAGCGCTGGCAGAAGCCCCAAGAAGTGACCCTCCGCAAAGCCTCGAAAGCCGATTGAACGGAGTGCGTGTACGAGCGTCGACGTGCCGGAACGCGGCAGCCCAACGATGAATAGTCTCGGCGCAGTGACGCTTTGTTCCGGCGGCTTTGGTGCGTCTTCTATTTCCTTCACAGGATCCGCTGTTTCACTCGCAGTACCTTCAGATGCCTCTGCAATGACTGTAGTGGCGTCGGAGCCTTTTTCCGAAGGTCGCCCTTGGCTCTGCGATGCCGCGCTCAGGTCAGAATTGCCGGACATATCAGAGTAGCCGTACGCTCAAGCTGCACTGTTTAGAAGGATACCAGGAGGTTCCCTCGTACGAAAGCAATCGTATCCTAAAATCAGCGCATATTTGTAGCGCAGCGATCATCCTACGCACCGTCGCTTTATCGCACCGTCGCCGAGCTTTCAACGTCCGATGGCACGGGAACCTTTCCGGCTTCTTTCTTCCGTTCCGCTCTGCGAGGTGGTTTTGGCGGCTCATGTCTAGCCGTCGGCTCGGTAAGGGCTCGGTCTTGGGCACGCCTCACTTTGCGCTTCTCGGCGAATTCCTCCCAAACGCTTTGGTAGGCCTCAGCCATCTCGATTTCGGTCCACGGCTGCTCAATGGTTTCGTTGACCTTGATCCACTGGCGCTCATTGCCGACGAGGGACGCCATTAACTCGGCGAGCGCCTGACTATCTCGGGCCGGAAAAGTGAACCCGTTGACGCCGGAAACGATGCGTTCCTTCAGGGCCGCGATTGCAGAAGCGACGACAGGCCGCCCAAACATCCAGCCCTCGGAGACGACCAGCCCAAAAATCTCCCACCAAGTCGAGGGCACCAATACCCAGTCAATGCTTGCCATGCGCTCCGCGAGCTGTTCGCGCCCGTAGGGCCCGCGCTCACGCACTTCGATCGGCCCGGACTGGATTTTCTTAAGCTCTTCGGTAAGCTGAACAATCTTTTCGAGGTATTTGTTCGACGCGTAGTGCCTATTACCGCCATTGATTTCGACTATTATTCCATCTTTGGGCAGGCGTTGCTCTCGACCAAGAATGAGAAGAGCTTCGAGGATGACGTCGACCCCCTTATTGTCTATGAATTGCCCGAAAAATCCGAAACGATTAACGGCGCGAGAATGCCGGCGTCTATCAAAGTCGGCGCCGAGATTGATTTGCCCGTTTGCAATCGCCACGCACTTATCGGGCGTCAAACCCCAGTCCACGTATCGTTCGGCCAGGAACTCAGACGGAAAGACGAAGACATCGCATTCGCTGAGTGCCGCCTTTAGCCGAGCGGCGCGCAAAGTGAAGAACTCCGGACGTAGCTCGGGGAAGCACTGGTTGCACGCAACTGGCGACGCGGCACTACACAGCTCCCGCGAACCCCGTTTGACCATCTGACCGTCGGCCATGCAGATGGCCATCATCTCGTGAAACGTCATGCCGATGACCGCTGCAGGTGCAGCCAGACGGGCTGCGCGGATCGCTTCGACGCCAATCCGGTGATAGTGGTGGAAGTGAATAACATCGGGTTTCAGCCGTACGATTAGTTCGCGCAGAAACTGAATTGACCTCCAATCGCCTACTGAAAGGTGAACAAAGTCGTAGCGCTGCGCAAAGTAAAAATACTGGCGCTCATCGCCCGGCATCGGCACGATTGGTGCTCCCGGCTTACCGTAGAGGGACTCGTGCTCAAGCTCTAGGGCGGCGATGAGATAGGCATCGTGTCCCTGCTTTAAGCTCGCTTGGAACAACTCGAATGCCACTTGCTGCTCGCCGCCGGGCGCGACGGTGGGATGCAGGTAACTGATGTAAACGATGCGCATGATTATGCCGCCGTCTGTACTGCGTGGTTCAAGAACCGTTCACGCGCCGCGCAGGCTTTGCCTGTTCCACATTAAAAAGCTCGGCGAATTGCGTGGTAAAAAAATGCCGATTCGCAATCGCGGCGCCCCTAAATTCCTCGCCGCGAACTTTCGAGCCCTGCCCTTCAAGGTGAATAAGCCGAATCTGTGGATGGACTGCGACTGCACCAATAGTCTTTGCCCAACGCAGTGACAGATCAGCGTCCTCATAATGGCCGTAGACATATCGGGTAGAAAAGCCGCCAAGCTTCTCGAAGTGTGTCTTCCCGAAGGCCATCAAAGCACCGCTGACGGCCATCACTTTTTTCGGTTCCCGCCAGTCGCGCTCGTCGATCGGAACGCTTTTTTCGAAATGCTCGACCCGCAAGAGTTGACAATGCGACGGCAGCGCGGCGGGTCCCTCTATCCGATTCAGCGAGTTACGGCGAACAAAAGCGTCGCGAGCGACATACATGCCTGAATGCATGAGGATGTGCTCATTGTAAAACAACAGACCGCCCCAGAGGCTCGTCCCCCAATCGTCGTTTGCTAAAAAATGCTGGAGGTCGCCTGCGTAAGCTGGGAACACGTGAACATCGGGATTGATCAGAAAAATTCTTTCCCCGGCCGCGTGTTCGATGGCGATATTATTCGCTGCGCCGAACCCCGCGTTCGCTCCCATTACGATCACTGTGACCATAACGTCGTAAAGATCCGACATCAAATGTGCATAGCTCAATATCTCATCGGCGTCCTCGGGTGAGTTGCATACATAAATCCACTCGCCAAAATCGACCTTTTCGGAACTAAATAACATTGGTTGCAGCTTAACCGGCTCCGTTGATCCGAACAGCACCGTCACAAACGAGTGCCGTACCTTGCGTGAGCGAAATCGTTCCACATAAGGGTTCGTAGTGGAGGCGGCGACGTATGTGCGAAAGAGCTCCACCAGGGACGCGCCGGCCGGACCGGCGAGGAACGAATGCAAAGTGATCTCCTTGCCAGCGTGCGCCTCAATGCTCCCGACCCTGTGCAGCAACGTGTCCATCAGCCGCTTATTTGAAACAAGCTCCGGAGTGACTTTCGCTTGAAATGCGCCGGCGATAGATGTGACCTGAAACAGAACGGATTGTTTTAGCAGCGACTTCGACGGGGACTGGCCGAACAGCACGAACCCATAATCATACGCGCCGCTTTTAACACTCCCTTCCACATCCGGTCGCGCATGGCGATACATCGTCGTGACCGGAAGCTCGACACTGAACTCGCCGCCAATCAACCTGAATCGTGGCGGATCGCAGCCCTCATCAGCCAACCACCCGATAAGCAAGCAAAATCCGGATTCGGACACCAAGAACCGGTCAATCGAACCGGCCAACGTGGTCGCCTCGCGGCGGATCAAAGAATAACGATTTTCGTCAATACCGTGACGAAGATAGTGATCCAGCGCGGTGCTCACTGTTGCAGATTTTATTGCCTCCTTCGCTTGCGCGTTTACGCCGAGATAATGTCGCTCGTCGAATTTTGGAACCGATACAGGTAAAGTGCCGTCAATAATCGACTTTGCCATAACCGACCTTCATGTATCGATCAACGAGGGGGTTCCGGGACAGCGAGCCGATGGTAGCCAATTCTCAGAAAGTGCTCTAGCAGCGTGGCTTCGTTTGCTTCGCTAGCCTCGTGGGAACGAACATAGCGGGGCGCATACCATTCAGGGTGAATGGCAGGGTCTCGCGGCAGCCTTCCTTCTTTGTATCCAAACTGCACAAAGTGATCCGATGCGCTGTCGACTTTTTCCTCCAATACCGCTTCTGCAATGTCTGAATACGTGCTCAAATACCATTCCTCATCGACCGTTGGCGGACTGCCGAAACGCCCCTCCAAGTAACCGACCGTCCTGAAGTGGTACCAACCTGACAGGAACTCTCCTTCGCCGACCGCCGCTTGCACGTCAGGATAAGTCTTTAAGTACCAATCTTCATCAAAATCCCAGCATGAGATGTAAAGATCCAGTAGTCGTAACAGTGTTTCCCGCGGCACCGGGACACTGTCTCCATGCTTTCTGAGCTGTTCCGGCAAGTCGCCGAATGCAATATTTACGTGAGGTATTGTTGCCATTTTGCCGGCCCCACTTCAAACTGTCACTACCCCGCACGTTGCTCTCGGACTCCAACATCCGCAGCATGCGCGCACCTAGTTCCACATCCGGCTCGGAGAACTCAACAAACAAATAACACATCTTTCGCACGATTTGAAAGAACTTATATCCTCCTCCTGCAGCAATAGTAAATCGGCGAGAGTTTGCGATCTAAAACTACGCGACCATGGCCCGTTACCGAGCTTGTATGGAGCAGGCGGAGCCGATGAGAAAACGGGCCATGTGTTACATGAAGAATTATAACGCAGCTAAACTCCTCGATCTTGGTTCCTAATCGACATCCGATCACCGCCGCAGCCTACCCGCTCCCAACTGTATCACCCAACGCACGTTTCGCCTCGGCCAACCCTTGGTCGGCCGCTTGCCGTAACAACGCTACCGCGCGATCCTGATCTGGTTCGCACCCCTGCCCTTTTGCCAGCATGATACCCAAATTGTACTGGGCGAGCCGGTGACCGAGGTTGGCCGCCCGCTCGTACCAGACCAGCGCCTGAGCGAGATCAAGCGGCACGCCCTGGCCAGTGCAATACAGTACGCCCAGCTGAAATTGCGACGACGCGTGGTCGTGCATCGCCGCCTTGGTGAACCATGCCGCCGCCGCCTCAAAATCGCGTCCGATATCGTTGCCAGAAAGATACATCGTACCGAGCGTGAACTGGGCTTCGACGTTTCCAGCCTCGGCTGCGCGCACGTACCACGTCATTGCGTTAGATTCGGCATCGAATGCACTGCCGAAATTTCGCTTGCCGCGGTAAAAATGACCGAGATGGAGCGCAGCGTCGGCTTGACCGTCTTTGGCCGCCTGCCGCAACAGTTCCTCGCCCCGTGCCGCATCCCGCACCGCCTCGTCACCATGCAGATGCAGCATGCCGAGGGTAATTTTGGCCTCCTGGTCGCCCTTGGCGACCGCCTTGGCCAGCCAGTCCACCGCCAATCGCCAATCGCGTGGCACGCCATCGCCGCCAGCATAAAGTCGCCCAAGCGCAACCTGAGCCGCCGCGATGCCGGCATCTGCCGCGGTCTGGTACCACTTCAGCGCCTGCGCGGTGTCCTTCTCAACGCCGCTGCCCTGCAAGTAGAACACCGCGATATTGTGGGCCGCCGTAGGCATGTCCTTGCTCGGCGGCGCGCAAAAACCAGTTTGCCGCCTGGCGCAGGTTCTGCGCCGTGCCTGCACCGGTGGCGTGTAGCCGCCCCATGGTGAATTGCGCCTTCGCATCGCCGAGTTCAGCCGCGCGGCGAAACCATACCGCGGCTTCATGCAGATCAGGCTCAACGCCATCGCCGCGACTGTAGAAGTCCGCAAGCGTCATGATTGCCGGCAAGTAGTCCCGCTTGGCTGATTTGCGAAGATAGGTTTCGGCCTTGTCTAGGTCCTTCGGTAATCCCTCGCCGCTGAGATGCAGCAGTGCGGCGTGATAGAGCCCACGCGGCTCGCCCTGCTCGGCCGCCAACACAAATAGCCGCCCTGCCTCTCGCGGGTCGGCGGGCCGGCCGCTTCCGGTAAGCGCTAGGAAGGCCAACGCCACTTGAGCGCGCGCCTCGCCCTTGTCGGCGGCTTTCTGGTACCAATCTGTTGCTGTGGTTGCGTCGGCGGTTACCCCCAGCCCTTGATAGTAGATGTCGCCGAGATTGAATTCGGCGGCGGCCAAGCCGTTTTGAGCTGCCAGCTCAAACCATCGCCGCGCTTCGCCATAGTCCTGCGTGCCACCGCGACCGGCGCGGGCGAGATCACCCAGCACAACCTGCGCCTCGGCCTTTCCGGCTTCGGCGGCTGCACGCAGCCAGCGCAACGCTTCATCAAGATCGGCGACGACCGCGATGCCATGGGGAAACAGTGCATCGAGCGTTGATTGCGCGAGCTCATCATCACGCCGCGAAGCGATTTGCAGCCAATGGCGCGGACCGCCGGGACCCGGATGCGGCTCATGGCCGTGCAAATAGATCAGTCCTAGCTGGAATTGCGCTTCGACCACGCCAGCTTCAGCAGCCCGCCGATACCAGACCACCGCATCAGCCATGCTGTGCGCCACGCCTTCGCCGCGCGCGTAGAGCAGGCCTATCCTGTATTGCGCTTCCGCATGGCCGGACGCATTCGCCCGCCGCCAATGTTCCAGCGCCTTCAGATATTGCTTGCGCTCGTGGGCTTCGACTCCGCTCT
Organism: uncultured Alphaproteobacteria bacterium; assembly: GCA_963844545.1. Lineage (GTDB taxonomy): Bacteria > Pseudomonadota > Alphaproteobacteria > Rhizobiales > Xanthobacteraceae > BOG-931. The sequence continues at coordinate 34,380 of CAWJOX010000016.1, forward strand.
CGAAGTAGCCAGGGGCGCTTGCAGCCGCCGTCCGGATTTTATCCAGAACCCCTAGCATGGCAGGTATGCTCACGGCTCGCGCATCGCCTGGCCGACACCGCGCATGAAACCTGATAGCAGATACGCCGCAACCGAGCGGCTGCCAATGTTCATATCCGCGCTCAAAGTCATGCCCGGTATGAGCCGAAAGTTCTCCGGCACATTGTGGAAATTCATCTTATCGACGCTGCACCGCGCCTTGTAATAAGCCTCGACCGGTTGGCCATTGTCGTCGGTGGTAAAAGCGCCATCGCTGATCCAGCTCACTTTGCCTTGAGCGGTTCCGTGCTCGACAAAATTGAACGCATCGATCTTCATGGTGCAGCGATCGCCGTCCCGCAAAAATCCGACGTCGCGCGAGGCGATGCGCACCTCTGCTTCGAGCGGCGTATCCACCGGCATCAGCGTGAACAAGGCGTCGCCTTCCTTGAGCACCGATCCGACCGAGAGCTTCGCCAGCGTCAGCACCACTGAATCTTCGGTGGCCGTGAGCCGGACCAGATCCTGATGCTTGGTGGCCTTTTCCAGCTGCGCCTTGGCGGTATCGAGCGTATTGCGCGCCGTCACCAGATCCTGACTGAGGGCGCTGAACCATTGCTGCTTGAACGCTTCACGATCAGCCTGGTACGACGCCAGCGTATGCTCCGCTTCGATCAGCGAATTCCGGTCATTCTCCAGTGTTCGCAGCATCTCGATCCGCTGATCCTGCGAGATCAGCTTGTTGAGTAGCGAGCCAGTGCCATGCTCGGCGAGCAGCGTTCGCATGTCTTCGACTTGCTTGGCGATGTCATCACGTTGCCGATAACGGCCTTCGTCGTTTCTTAGTTTGTCAATGGTCGCCTGGGTCTGCTGGATCTTGGCGTCGAAACTGTTCATCTGCGCCTGGTACTGCGCCATGCGCTGGTCGTAGAACGCCTTCTGCAATACGGCATACTTGTGAATGTCGGGATCGGAACTTTCCGGCAAAGCCAAAGGCTGCTGATCAAGTTCCGCGCGGTCGCGGGCGATCTGAGCTTCCAAGCTTGCCGACTGTTGCTTCAGTTGCTGCACGTCAGCCGACGCAAACGTCGAGTCGAGCGTCGCCAGCAATTGACCCTTCTGGACTCGCTGGCCCTCACGCACGTCGATGCTGCGGATAATCGAGGTGTCTAGTGCTTGAAAAACGTTGACCTGTTGGGTCGGTACGATTTTGCCGCCTTGGCTGGTGATCACCCGGTCTATTCTGGTAAGCACCATGATTGCAATCAAGCTCACCAGCAGACCCGCGAGCACGAACACCGTGATCCGCGCCCACCGCGGTTCGGGCGCTTCGCGAATCGCGTCCGTTTCGGACTGGAATTGACGAACAAGGGTAAGGGCGGAGGCATTAGGAGACAAGACTTGGTCCCCCCTGCGCGGTCTTGCGTCCGGCCGGCGGCGCCGACAAATGTCTATTTTGTTGGTACCAGAGCTCGCTATAGATATCGCAGCGCTTCAGCAGCTCCTCGTGCCGGCCGACATCGGCAACGCTGCCGCGCTCCATCACCAGGATCGCATCGGACGCCACCAGAGATGACAAGCGGTGAGAGATGACAATCAACGTCCTGCCCCGGCCGATGCGCGCCAGATTGTTGGACACGATCGCTTCGCTCTCGGGATCGAGTGCGCTCGTTGCCTCATCGAAGATGAGGATCCTCGGATCGACAACCAGCGCCCGCGCGATCGCTAACCGCTGCCGTTGACCGCCCGACAGATTTGGCGAGCCTTCATACACAAAGGTGTCGTAGCCGCGCGGCAGCTTGTCGATGAACTCTTCGGCACCGGCCATCCGCGCCGCGCGGACCACCTCGTCAAACGTCGCATCGCTTTTGGCGACCATGATATTTTCGCGGATCGTGCCACTGAACAAAAAGCTTTCCTGCAGCACCACGCCAAGGCTGCGGCGCAGGTGATCGACGTCGTATTCTCGCACGTCAACTCCGCCGATCTTGATCAAGCCGTCGTAATTCGAATGCAGCCGCTGCAGCAGCCGCGTGACCGTTGTCTTTCCGGAACCGGAACGGCCGACAATACCCAAGGTGGTACCCTCGGGCACCTCGAAGGCAACATCTTTGAGCGCCGGAGCGGCCGCGCCCTTATATGTGAAACTGACTTTGGAAAATTCCACATTTCCGCCAAGCGGCGCACGCACCCCGTGCCCGGAACGGCCCTCTTCCGGCTGTTGGTTGACGAGTTGCCCCACCACCGCGACGGCAATGCGCGCCTCATCATACTGATTCACGAGTTGCGCCATTTGCATCAGCGGCCCGGTCACCCGCTGCGACAACATCAGGAACGCAAACAGTGCTCCGACGTAAACCGCATCGTTGGTCGTCAGCGCAAAGTAGACACCAACAGCGAACGCGCCGTTGACGGCCAGTCGCTCCAGCGGTCGCACGCCGGCTTGCATCAAATTGGCCATCATGCCTTCGGCGAAACGCAGCTTCGTCACGCGCGCAACGTGCACATCCCAGGTGTGTCGCTGGCGGGCATCGAGCGCCAGCGATTTAACCGTGCGAGCGCCAAACAAGTTCTGCGCCAGAAACGCGCCTTTTTCCGATTCGGCCAGCCTCGACCGCGTTCGATTTCCGTCGGTAGGCCGGCAGCCATGCGATTAGCCAAACCACAATCAACGCAGCGAGACCAACAACAACCGCCGTCATCGTCGGGCTGAAAAACAACATCACCGGAATGAAGAACAACAGCGTCGTCGAATCGAGTATCGTTCCGAACAATTGTCCCACCAGGAAGGATCGAATCCGAAAGACCTGATTCATGTCGTAGGCGATTTTGCCGACCTGCGTCCGCTCAAAAAAATCCATCGGCAAATTCATCACTTTGGCGAATACATAAGTGGAAATCTTGGCATCGACGCGCGACGTCATAAAAAGCACGAGAAATTGCCGCAGCCAGGCAAATGCTGTCTCAAATACAATGAAAACCAGCATCACCAGGCAGATCACATAAAACGTATCAAACGCCTTGTAGTAGATCACCTTGTCCGAGAGCACGCGCCAGAACAGGATTGGCGTCAGCGAAGCAAACCCCAGAACCAACGCGCAGATCGCAACATCGCGGACAATCCAGCGTTCGCGAAAGAGCAGCGCCACGATGAACCTGATGCTGAACGGTTGGGTGTCGTCAGCAATGTCATAGTTGCGCTTGACCAGAATAATGTCGCCGGTCCACGCCTCCTCGAACCGCACCCGGTCGATGACCAGCGGCGCGTCTTCGTGGGCGTTGGGATCTTGCAAGATGACGCGGAGAGTGTCCCCCTCGCCCTCACCTTCGACCCGCAACACCACCATGCATTGGCCGCTCTTTAATCGGGCAATGACCGGCAATGCCTTTTTCAGATGGGCAAGACCATCCCAATCGAGTTGCACTTCTTTGGCTTTGAACCCCACTGATCGTGCGCAGTGGACGATTTGCGGCGAGGAGACTTCGTCGGCCGTCAGCACATTGTCACGAATAAGCTGCGACACCGTCAGATGGATGCCGTGATGCCGTGCCACAATCACAAGGCAACCGAGGCCGGTCGGCTCTTTAGAGGTCGGCGGCACTGGCGCGACCGCCTGTAAGGCCGGGGTTATTTCAGTCGGGGCGTGCATCTGCTTGCGGTCCCTTCCAAAACTGCCGATCCCGCGCCATCATCGCTGTCAAAGCGAAACGACCGAATATAGCCAACGAGGCTCGGCAAGGTCGCCCCCCTTCTTTAGGGGGTAAGCCGTGGGGGCCCGGCCCCCGAGGTTCCCCGCCATGCGCGCAGCCTCCCGTATATTCCGGCCGCACCTTGCACCAGCGCCATATTCGCCATTCAAAACCAACCTATCACACCCAAAGATGCAAAGTTTGTGTCATCGAACACGTTGTTTGATATTTCTTGGTATCCTGCGCGCTTTCAGAGTATTTCGAATTGCCCGTTTGGACAACAGCAATTTGCCTTCTCGTAGCGGCGTCGCGGTGGCTCGAAGGAGTGGTAAGTCGCTGAAAGACAAAGTAAAGCTTGGCCATTAACCACTAATGCTCCATGGCAAACATCCTGCGTAAGCGGTGAAAATGCGACGCGTCATATCCATCGCTCAGCGCAAAGGCGGCGTCGGCAAGACGACGCTGGCGGTCTGCGTCGCAGGCGAGCTCAAGGCGCGCGGCCATGACGTGGCGCTGCTCGACAGTGATCCGCAAGGTTCCGCCAGCCGTTGGGCCGAGCTCGGAAACCTCAGTTTTCCAGTTTCCGAATTAGTTCTCGGCGAACAATCGGTCGTGACCTGGGCGAAGGAAGTGCAGCGGGTGAAGGCTAATTGTGTCGTCATCGACACCGCGCCTAACGATCGCTCGCTTGGCGCCGCCTGTGCCATTTCCGATCTGGTGCTGGTGCCATGTACTCCCTCGGGCTTGGACCTCGAGGCAACCGTGCGCACGCTCGAGATCGTCGACGCGCTACGCGTTCGTCCGGATGGAGTTCCACGGCTGATCTTGGTTCCGAACCGCGTCGACCGGCGCACGCTTGAGGGCCAGCAGCTCGTCGATGAACTGACCGCCTTCGGCGAACACGTGAGCATACCGATCGGCTACCGGACGGCCTTCATTCGCGCTTTCTCGAGCGGCTTTGCCGTTTCCGCGTGGGCGGGAGAGCCGGCCTACGGCGAAATCCGTTCACTCACCGATTTAGTTGAAAGGTTCCTTACTTCCGTGCCAGCCGAAGCGCGGTGAGACGACTAAGGCGGACCAATGAACGACCGGTCCCGCGGCATAATCTATTCGGCAACCGGTCGTGGCTATGTCACCGAGGCGATTAGTTCGGCTCAATCATCCCTGCGGTTCAATCGCGTTCCTCACCTAATATTCAATGATCAGATCCAAAGCGAGAAGGTCGAGGGCATCGATTTTGTTAAGTTCGAGACCTGCGGGAATGCTTTTCTCGATAAGATCCGCAACATCTCCCAGACACCTTTTGAGCAGACGATCTTCCTTGATACGGATACCTACGTGATCGCGAATATCGGAGAACTGTTCGATCTGCTGCACCGTTTCGACATAGCGGCAGCTCACGCGCCTGGTTATACGAAATGCGACGATCAGGGCCAATCCGAAGCGTTTTACGACTTCAATACCGGAGTAATCCCTTACCGAAGAGCAGATGCCGTCACTAAGTTTCTGGCCAATTGGGCTCAGCTCTGCGAACGCTGGTTGAAATCACCTCCGTTCCGCATAGCCGGGATTGAGGATCAACCACCATTTCGCCGCGCTCTTTGGGAAAGCTCACTCGCCTTCTATGTGCTAACTCCGGAATATAATTATCGCAGCATCTTTCCGGGTCGGCTCGTCGGAAAAGCTAAGATCATACACGGGCGCAATGCAAATTATGAGAACTTGGCAGCATATCTCAACGCTCAGAACGGCCCCCGCACCTTCCCGAGATTCCCGCTGAATTCATCGACGAGCTGACCGCGTTCGGTGAATACGTCAGTCCGACGATTGGCGATCGGGCGGTGTTCGTCCGCGCGTTCGCCACCGGCTTTGCCATTTCGAAATGGGCGGGAGCCGCGGCCTACGGCGAAATCTCCTCGCTCACCGATTTAGTTGAAAGGTTCCTCACTTCCGCGCCAACCGAAGCGCAGTGAGACAAGTAGGCGGGCACTCCAAAAAGCATTTGTCAACGCGCCGATGCTACACCGGTAATCTATAGGTGCTCCTGGTGACGGCGATGGAGATAAGAAAATGGCGCGGTCCTACTTGGTGGTTGCTTTTGTATTCATGATGGGAACGACAGCATCCGCGCAATCGACTTCACCTCCACAGCCTCCCGCGGCGGCAAGCCCACTAGGAACCGGCACCAAGGAGGAACGGGCCGCCTGCGCGCCCGATGTCGTGAAGTACTGCATAAGCTTGATGTGGACGTTTCGGATACCGAGGCTATCGTAGGCTGCTTACAGCGAAACCGACAGAAGATCACCGTCGCATGCCGCACTGTGCTAACAAATCATGGGCAGTAGGCTAGCAAGCGCTCTCCGAGGCTAAGGAGTATCGCAACAAATGATCGATTTCAGGGTGGCGCCGCACCGAGTGATCGCCGGAAAAAGCATCGTCGAGGTGCTGCTCGATGACAACGTCGTCGCCACCATCGCCGCCAATGGAATCGATGGCATTCAGGTCCTGAGCGCGAATTTAAACGATCACTGGTTGGACGACGGCGACAAGGTCGGGCTCGGCACCCCGTCGATCCACATCACATTCAAGGCGTGGTCGAAACGCATGCGAGGCAAGACTGTGCACGACAGCAAGCGATGACTGCGCTTGCATTTCGAAGGCAGTCATGTCGGATGACGAAGAGCTAAACAAAGAAATCTGTTCGCTCACCGATTTACTTGAAAGGTTCCTCACTTCCGCGCCAGCCGAAGCACAGTGAGACAAGTAAGCGAGAACTCCAAAGAAACATTTGTCAACGCGGCCGATGCGGCAGCGTCGACTGTGCACGAACACAGTTACCTCTCGCTTGGATGTAACTGAGCTCAGCAAATAAGCCTTAGGAGCCTCGCCGATCCACGCCCACTTCGGCAGCAGGCAACCAGGCAACACTGCGCCCTTTCAAAGCGCTGGCGCTCGACAATGCCGCGCGCTTGTCAAAGTGCATCAGCTAAAATTTATTCTGACATCGGTGTCCCGGTTCCCCTCGGCGATTGGAACACACCATCATGGCGACCCGACAGAAGGAATGCCGTATAGTCTGACTGTTACAGGCTACTAACTCTCGCGGAGTTTGCTGGCCCGAAGCAAGATATTATCGGGAATAGAGGAGACAACCAATGCGACGACGGATCGCGATTGTCATATGCTCGGCGGTGTTGGGCTTTGTGACATTATCTTCGCACGCCACGGCGCAGCAAAAGACTGTGAAGGAGTGCCAGGACGAATGGAAAGCCAACAAAGCGGCGAACAAGGCGAATGGTATTACGCAAAAGGCTTATGTAGCCCAATGCCGCGGCGGCGCTGCATCGGCTCAGCCCACGGCGGCTCCGGCAGCGCCGCCAGCTCCCGCCCCTGCTCCGAAGGCTGCGGCTTCGGCACAAAAGACCGTGAAGGACTGCCAAGAGGAGTGGAGAGCTAACAAAGCCGCCAACAAAGCCAACGGGATCACCGAGAAGGCTTACGTAGCTCAATGCCGCGGTGGCGCTGCGCCGCCTAAAGCTGTGGCAGCCCCCGCCGCGTCGCCGACTTCAACCCCAACTCCGGCACCGACTGCGGCTGCTCCTTCGGCCAAGCCCGTTATCCCGTCAACCTCCGCCGACAGACCCGCTCCCCGCACGGTACCGGCTCCAGTCGCGGCCGACGAATTTTCGACCGAAGCCCGGGCTAAGGCACGCTGTCCCTCTGATACCGTTGTTTGGGTCAATCTAACTTCCAAAATCTACCATTTCAGCGGAACCAAAAATTACGGGAATACCAAACACGGCGCTTACATGTGCGAGCGTGATACCGCGGCAGCGGGGATGCGTGCCTCCAAAAACGAAAGGCATCCGTAAAGCAAATCAAGGCTACCTGACGGAACTCAAACCTAAGCTTTACTTACACGGAAACGCGTCCGCCATCGCGTTATAGGCCACTGCGGCAGCCCCTAATTTTAGCTTGTCCGGATGCGCATTCGCATAGTCGACGAACACGCGTATGACTTGAATTTCGGTAGTGTCGGGCGGCGGGCAAGACCCAAGAAGGGGTCGACCCTCTCGGTCGGCAAGTGTTGAATATTGGTGGACCGCACTCATGAACCCCCAACACTGATTCACGTCGTTGCCGGGTGGCAGATAAATCGCATCGTCCTCAACGTGCGATCCCCGTTGCAAGATTTCGCACGCTTGGAGCATTTTCTCTCCGCTTTGCGCGCTAGCGAACCCGCCAAAGGTTGCTATCAATGACGTACCGAGAAAGAACGCTCCAATCGACCGCTTCACTTGTTAGCTCCCGCCCTGATTTCTTGTCCGAAACCTTGACGGCGGTACCTCGCCGAAAAGGCCGTGCTGCGGTATATCAAACTAACCAACCATATAGAAAACCAAGGCTAGCATCGAAACGTGCATGGGGCTGCGTCCCGATGGCAGCTTGTTTCTGATCGCTGCGACGAGTCATCAAATTTGTGTTGGAAATCACTGTACGGCTCGAGCCCCGGAGCAATAGTGGTAGTTACTTTCAGGCGCCGCGGTACAGTAATTTAAGGAGTAAGCGCATGCTGCGGCCTAGGGTGCGAAAACAATAAACAGGGATCAGGTGTCGTGCTTGCTCTTTTTCATCGTGCCATGCCGGTCGCGGGTCTGGCTGTTGCATTGACTGCGACAGTCGCTTGGATAGGCCTTCTTGGATACGTGGCCATCAAGCTATTTTAGCCGGACAGTCAGCTTTTTCGTACTGAAGCCGTCGCGCAGTGGCTGATATGCGGGGCTACGGAGCTGCTCGGCCCTGTTCTGACGTGTTAAACCGACCATACCGTTGCCATGTACCTTCCGCGACGTCGTCTTTAGTTTTAGCTTTGCCTATACGTTCTGATTGTATTCGAGTGAACCAGAGTAACAAGACAAACACCCAGTGCAATCGTTGGCCCTCGACGTCGATCAGATCATCGCAGAAGCGGTGCGGCTCTATGGCGGCGGTAAATTTCACGAAGCCGCTGAACAGTTAGCTGCGGCGCTGCGGCACGCGCCCGATCACGCCGTGGCGCTGCGCCTGCGCGGCCTCTCGTTGGTCCGTACCGGCGAGGTGTCGAAAGCTTTGCCGCTGCTTGCCCGCGCGCGACGGCTGACACCGGATGATCCTTTGGTGTTTCTCCACCACGGCATTGGTTTGCGCGAAGCTGGCCAGTTGGCACGTGCCGCAGCCATGTTTCGTCGCGCCATCGGCATGTTGCCGAAGGATCCGGTGCCATGGATCAACTTCTCCTCAACTATTCTCGCGCTCGGCCATGCGCAAGCCGCGCGCGCCGCGGCACGTCGCGCCCTCGCCATCGCACCGCAATCGGCCGAGGCGTATTACACACTAGGACTTGCCGAGTGGCGCGCGCAAAATCTTTCCGGCGCACAGCTGGCGTTTTCGCGCGCTGTGAAGCTTGCGCCAACTTTCGCTGAAGCGTGGCTTAATCTCGGTCTTGCCCTTTTTCAGCTCGGTCGTCTTGGCGACGCCACGCAAGCGACGCATCAAGCGCTAGCCGCCAGAGCTGACTACGGCGCGGCAGAAGCCAACCTTGCTGCATTTACTGTGCTTCAAGGCGATCATGAGGAGGCCTTGCGACGCTTGCGCAGCGTACTCGCGCGGGATCCCACGTGTGTACCGGCGCGACTAAACCTTGCCAATGCACTTCTGCTCGACCGCGAACCCAAGGAAGCACTGAGTGCGCTTGCTGGACCGGTCCCGGCGGGACGTGAAGGGGCCCATTGGCGCGCGCACCGCTCTATGGCGTTGCTGCTATTGAACCGCCGGCCGGAAGCCGCAGCAGAGCTTGCAGCTATTCCGCGCCCCTATGGCGATGCCGAGCTTTCGATCATCTGGCGGCAGCTTCTACTTGCAGACCGTTCCGGTGAAGTTGAAGCGGCGAGCACACTGGCCGAGCGCCTCGCCGGGCTGGTCGAGCACGAAGGTAGTGGCCTCATTGAACATCGCATCATCAGTTGTTTTGATCTCGCGTTCTTCTACGGCAAAAGAGGCAGGAAGGATCGAGCCTTCAAATATTGGCAGACCGGACACCGATTGCTTGCGCGGATGCAACCGTTTTCCCGCAAACAATTTCGGGATTTTGTCGACACCAGCATTGGTTGCTTTGATGCGGCTCGCCTGCGTCAGGGTGCTCGCGCAGCGTCGTCAGGTGACGCCGCGATTTTTGTCGTTGGTTTGCCGCGGTCCGGTACGACGCTTACTGAGCAGATTTTGGCGGCCCACCCGTCCGTCTTCGGCGCTGGCGAACGTTCGGCGTTGCACCGCACGATAGTCAACCTCGCTGGCCCGTCGCAACAAGCAGAGACGGTGCGCCGCTTCACCGCCCTGGATGAAACGGCTCTCACCGCTGCGTCCGATGCCTATCTGTCAGAACTGCGCGCTCTGGCGCCGGATGCAAGATTTGTAGTCGACAAAATGCCGGGCAATGCGCTTCATCTCGGCGCGGTTGCGACCCTGTTGCCTGGAGCCCGCATCGTCTACTGCCGACGCGATCCTCGCGACATCGGTTTGTCAATTTTCCAGTTTCGCTTTTTTGGCTATCATCCCTATGCGCACGATCTAGCCGATCTAGGCTGGTATATCGGCGAGCATGAACGATTGATGGAGCACTGGGCCCGTGTCCTGCCATTGCCCATTTTCCAGGTCGGGCTTGCCGACTGGGTGAACGACTTTACTGGAACGCTACGACGCCTGCTCGACTTTCTTGGCCTGCCTTACGCTTCCGCGTGCGAGCGCTTCTACGAACAAAAACGGCGCGTGCGCACGGCGAGCGTCGATCAGGTGCGGCGGCCGATCAACGCCCGCGGTCTCGGCCGCTGGAAAGGCTATGCGGCGCAATTGGCTCCGATGATTACCGAGCTTGTCGATGCCGGACTGATTACGGCCGATGACGACACCGCCTAATAGGTAAGAATTCCTCGCCTAAATCACGAAAGCGGTGTTTGCTTACCTATCGCCGCCGGGCACCTCGTGCTAATTTTTAGATGGCGGTTTCGTTAAGGAATGAGGCGATGACTACACCTACTCAAACATTCAACGTTGGCTCGCAGGCCGCGCTCAACAGCGCGATCGAGACCATCGATCAGGAAGGTAGTGGCAATGTCATTATCAATTTGACCGGAGATATCAGCGTGTCGCCGGATGGCGATCCCGAAGGTCTTTATGCCATCGACACCGGCGCGACCGTCACCATCAACGGGAACGGCTTTACGCTGGAGGGCACCGGAGCGGCCGCAGCTGATGGTGGCAGCACCGACACCGGCCTGGCGGTAATCGCTGGCAAGGTAACGATTGAAAGTCTGACGATCGAAGACACTAACGCCAAAGGCGGCGACGGCACGGGCTCGGGCGGCGGCGGTGCAGGCCTTGGCGGCGGATTGTTTGTCGGTTCGAGCGCCAGTGTGACCCTCGACGACGTCAGTTTCCAAAAGGATCAAGCGCAAGGTGGTAACGGGGGCTCCGGCGGCGGCGGCGGCGCTGGCGGTAACGCAAGCATCCTCGTGCCCAATCTCGGCGGAGCCGGCCCGGATGGCGCCGATGGCGAGGACGGCGATGACGGAGAACAAGGGGCCAACGGTGCAGGCGGTGCGGGCGGTGCCGGTGGTACCGGGGCGGCCGGAAGCATTGGCGGAGCAGGCGGTTTTGGCGGCGACGGTGGTGCGGGCGGCGCGGGCGGCGACGGCGGTCACGGCGGAGGCGGCGGCGCCGGAGCGATTGGCCCGGAAGGTTACGTCAAGATAGGCAGCTTTGCCTACCTCTACACTTACACGGGCCCTGGCGGCAACGGCGGCGACGGCGGTGACGGCGGCGATGGCGGCGATGGCGCTGACGGCGGCGCGGGTGGTGTCGGCGCGGCAGGTGGCGACGGCGGCGACGGCGGCGACGGCGGCGAAGAAGGCGATCGCGGGCAAGCCGGCGCGGGCGCACCTCCGGGAAATGAAGGAGCGCCCGGCGACAACGGGTCTGGCGGGGATGGCGGCAATGGCGGCACGGGCGGCTATGGCGGAGGAGGCGGCGCCGGCGGCAACGGCGGACCCGGCAGCGACGGCGGAGGCGGCTATATAAACGGACTTAACGACACAGGGGCCGGTGGCAACGGCGGCAATGGTGGCAGTGGCGGATTCGGCGGCGGCGGCGGTGGTGGTGGCGCAGGAGGGACCGGCTTTTCTGGAGGCGGCGCCGGTGGCGGCGGCGGTGCCGGCAACAACTTTGGCGGCGGCGGCGGAGGAGGCGGACCTGGTGGTTACGATTATTCGTCGGGGCAATATGGCGCCCCGGGAGGTGGCAACATCGGCGGTTTCGGCGCCGGCGATGGCGCGGGAGCCTCGCAAGGTGGTGGTGGCGGCGGCGGTCTCGGCGGTGGCGGTGACATCTTCGTGGCGGCGGGCGGATCGCTGATCATCGAGGGCGGTCTCGTCTCAGGTGGTTCGACGCTCGACAGCAACGGCGGAGCCGGTGCCATCGGGGGCGCCGCTCTCGGCGACGGCATTTTCTTGCAAAGCGGCAACAACATCACACTGAGCGCGACCAGCGCTAATCCGCTGGTGGTGAATGACCCGATCACTGATCAGAAAGGTGCCGGCGGCACCGGCGTTGCCGGCCTCAACATCGCGGGAACCGGCACGGTAGAGCTCGCCCACCATAATGCGTTCGGCGGCGGCATCGACATTGAGTCAGGCACGCTGGAATTGGCGGCGACTGGTGCGGCCGGGTCAGGCCCGATCAAGTTCGATCCCGGCACGCTCGAATTCGCCCCGGCGAATGCGCCGTCCAATCCGATCGAAAATTTCGGCGCCGGCGATAAAATCATCATCGACGACTTCCAGGAGACTGGGGCGAGCTTCACGGGCGGCCATCTTGTACTCGACGGCGCCGCCGGACCGGTGAACCTCGATATTCTGGGTTTCACCTCTGTCTCACAGTTCGACATCGTCGATAACGCGGCCGCCGATACCACCACCGTCACGCCCAATCCCTGCTATTGCCCGGGCACATTGATCCGCACCGCGGACGGCGAGGTGGCGATCGAGCAGCTTAAGATCGGCGACAGGGTGCTGACTGCTTCTGCGGCAGCGCGACCGATCAAATGGATCGGGCGGCGGAGTTATGCCGGCCGCTTTGTCATGGGGCGGAACGACCTTGCCCCAGTCTGCATCAAGGCCGGCGCCCTCGACACCAATATGCCAAAGCGCGACCTCTGGGTCTCGCCGAACCACGCGATGTATTTCGAAGATACCGACGTCAGCGGCGTGCTGATCGAGGCCAAGGACCTCGTCAACGGCGTCTCGATCGTGCAGGCCGATAGCATCCAGACGATCGAGTACTTCCACATCGAGCTCGAGACACACGACATCATTATCGCCGAGGGCGCCCAGTCGGAGTCGTTCATCGACGACGACAGCCGCGGCATCTTCAATAACGCGCACGAATATCGCCTGCTCTACCCGGCGGCAGCAGAGACAACGGTTGCTCGCTATTGCGCGCCACGGCTCGATGAGGGCTATGAGCTTGAGACGATCCGGCGACGGATTGCGCTGCGTGCCGGCTTAACGACGAACAAAGAGACGGCAGCTGGTGCGCTGCGCGGTTTTGTCGATCAGGTCGCGCCGCGTCTGATCGAAGGCTGGGCGCAGAATGTCGACCATCCGGAAGCGCCGGTCTGTCTCGACATTTTTGCTGGCGGGCTTTTGATCGGTCAAGTTCTGGCCAACCGCTATCGCGAAGACCTCAAACGTACCGGCATCGGCAGCGGCTTCCATAGCTTCAGGTTTACGCCGCCCGACGGCATTGCCCTTGTTCCCGATGCCGTGGACGTGAGGCGCTCACTCGACCAGGCGGTCTTACCGCTCTCGTCACAGGCGAAAAGCACCGGCTTATCAGCCGCAGCTTAGTGTCACTGCTGCTATCCGCAGCAGCCGGCCGAGACGTTCGTCAAGTAGACCGCCTCGGCTCGACGCTATGAAGGGCACAACAATCGTGGCCCCCCGCGAAATCTGTTCGCTCACCGATTTAGTTGAAAGGTTCCTTACTCCGCGCCAGCCAAAGCGCAATGAGACAAATGGCCGAGCACTCCAAAGACATTTGTCAACGCGCCGATGCAGCGTCGACTGTACAGGCTTACCTCGCACTTAGATGGAACTGAGCTCAGCCAATAAACCGTAGGAGCCTCGCCGACCTGCCCGCACTTCGGCAAAATGGCCCGCCGGCATTGAGGGACAGCAACGCACGATGTCCACCGGCCTGGTCAGGCGGCGTGTAACGCCGAGAGGCATTGGCGCCGTGGCGGCGAACTAACGCGCTCAGCGTTGAACGGCCAACTTGATTCGCTGTCGTCCTGACCGAGCCCCCGCAACCCGCTGGCACCGGGGAATCTCGGCGCCGGCGGATCGGGGTCACGGCTGAAATCCACCTGCAGTACGTTGTTCTCGCGGCGGATGACGTATCGATGATTTCTGGAGATCATGGTGGCGGATCATCGTGGCCAGTACTCACTGGACCGACGCTCCCGGATTGTTCTGACCGTCTGCGCGTTGCCGCCGGAAGCGATCACGCTGATGCAAAACTCTTCGGTAGCGATGCCCGTTCGCTTGGCGATCGAGTGTCCGCAGCGCCTCCATGATTTCGTCAAAGCGGACCGGCGCGCCCCGCGGATTCGAGCGAAGCTCGGGCGCGGCTTCTATGGCGCAAGCATCAGATGCCCACGACGCCAGAATGGCTCGCTTTTCATTCAGGCTCAGATCTGGATCGTTGAGCACCTCGGATGGATGTCCGAAGGCTTGTGCAGGGTGCAGTAGGTCGTCGAGATCAACGTCATAGTGTGTTCTGTCGTACATGTCCTTTCTCCTGCGACAGATGTTGCGTTTTGGGCGGATTAATTCACCTGAATGGTTCGCGGTTTGGCTTCCTCAACTTTAGGCAACGTCAGTGAGAGGACGCCCTCTTTAAGCTCGGCGCCGATTTTGTCCTGATTGATCTTGTTGGAGAGCCGAAAGCTTCGCGAATAGTGACCGATGTTATATTCAGTGTAGAGCGGCTGCAGGCCTTGGTACTTGGTCAAATCAAGCCGCCCTTCAACTTTCAAGACGTCGTCTTCGACATGCACGTCGACGTTTCCTTTCTCGACACCCGGCATCTCCAGAATGACATTCAGGGCGTCCTGCGTCTCGTAAATGTCCGCCGTTGGCACAAAGACGCGCGCCGGAATCGTGCTCTCTTCCTTTTTGTCCAACTCGCGCTTTTGCTGTACCTGCAGTTCTTGTTTCGTGTCCATGAGCGTGCTCCTCATCGATACGACATGGTGCCTGAGATGGGATTTCAGCTGATTTTGATTGTTCGCGGTTTATCGCGCTCGGACCGCGGCATGAATAACGCTAGAATACCGTCGCGGTATTCGGCCTTAATGCCATCGGGGTCTAATTGGATGGGAAGCGACAACGTGCGATCGAATTCGCCAAAAATCCGTTCGCGCCGATGAACGCTGACGCCCTCCGGGTAAGAGACGGTTTTCTTCCCCGCAATACGGATCGTGTTTTCTTGGGCCTGTATTTGAAGGCTGTCCTTGTCGATCCCCGGCAGCTCGATGATCGCCAGGAGATCGCTGCCTTGTTGAAACACGTTGATCGGCGGAAACGGGCCTTGGCTCGTGGTCCGATCCTGCAGCCAATCGCTCGCCAAGCGAGCATCAAGTGACCGTTGCAGATTGAACAACGCGTCGAATGGGTCGGCAAAAGCTGTGATCATGTTCGCACCCCGGTTTCGGTGGCTGGGGCGACGTAAATGACTTTGACGCTTAGTCACCCCTCGCGACTAATCGATTTGGTTTTCGACCTGGCACTGTCAAGGGGGGAGCGCCAGAAAATTTTTGGTGCTCTCCAAACAATTGTAATAATTGACGAATTATTGATGGGCCGGCGTACCGCAGCCATCAAATGTTTTTTCAATATAGCGATTTTTAACCCCGGGATTTTTAAATGGTTCGCCGCCGGAAATGTGGTGGTGTCCTCGAAATGAACCGTTCAAGCGCGCACTACGCCAGCAAGGCGTATGCAAACGTCGCCAAAGACGTCGCGGTCCTCGCGAAGCCTCAGCGCTACGCCACCGATTGGCGCCCATCACCACCCAGTAGCGCACTGGCGGCTATCGAAATAGGCGGGCATGTGCTCGCCCTTCTGAGCGACCACGTTGAAGATGTGTGGATACATCCGGTAGTCCGGGTGGGCCATTGCCTCGCGCCATCAGACATTATTCGCCTTCGTCTAAGACCGCCTCATAGATCTCGCTGCTGACGATTGCTTCCAAAAGCATCCCCGCGAGTTCAACGGGAGATTTCTGCATCTGAGCCGCTTGCCGCTCCAAGCCAGCATAGACTGCCGGATTCAGACCAATAATAAGTTTCTGCTTTTGAATATGGCGTTGCTGTTTTTCCGGTGAGCCAGCAGGCGCTCCCCACGTCAGCTTAATCTTGAGCTGGCAGCATCTCGCGCGGACGCTCGCGGCCGTAGAACCAATCGCCTCAGCTATCTCTGATGCTGATTTTCCCTGGTCAGCCAAGCGACGAACCAGTTGAATTGCTGTTGGCGTAAAGACGTGACTCCGACGACGACGCTTTTCAGTCATAGCTCTGCCGCGGTCACAGATATTTCGTCCCCCATGGCCCCCCGGCTGCCGAAAATAAAAATCCCCCGCAAGGTCATAAAAGACGGCTCGCATCTGCGCCCATCGAATTACTGCCGCCGCTACCGCCCATCCGCATCGGAAGGCGATCTTGCACTGCGACGCTGAGACGTCATGCCGCAGTCGCAAATTCTGCGTCTTCCGCTTGGACGGATCGCGGCAACAGAGCGCCATCGAGCGAGCGGCGCACTTCGACGGCGTCGAGCGCGACATTCATTGCTCTCGCCGGCGAGAAGGAGAAGGCGTGGCAGCCGCTGCCGAGTCCGGCGTGCTCCAGGTCTTTGCGATAGTGGTTGGCAAGAACCTGCCCAATGAGCCGATCGCCGGCAAAGATGTCCAGGCACACCGGCGCTTCGGGATATTCCGCGTTCCGCGCCCAGCCTTCGATAATATGCGGCGTGACCCGATCGACAAATCCGCGCAGATGGCCGGCCCGCGTCGTCTGATCGCTCGGCAACAATCCGGCGCGCAGCGCAATGCGCTGCCGTATCGTCTCGACCTCGTAGCCTTCATCAAGCCGCGGCGCGCAATACCGAGCGCCGGCAATCGCCAACGCGTCCGGATAGAGGGCGCGATATTGGTGCACGTTCTGGAACATCCCGCGGCTGTCGTCGTCGATGAAGCTTTCCGATGGCGCGCCCTCGGCGAGGATCACGTCGTGGCTATCGAGCTCGATGTGAAAATATTCGATCTGCTCGACACTCTCGGCTCGCACGATGGAGACGCCGTTGATGAGGTCTTTGGCCTCGATCAGCACGCCGTCCAGATACATTGCATGGTTCGGTGAAATCCAAAGGTCACGTTTCGGCACATTGTCGTCGAGCGCGCCGGCCTTGATGCAGACCGGCAGGATGTCCTTGCGTCCTAGGACGAAACGGCCTCGATAGCTTCGCCGGCCGATCCATTTGATCGGCCGCGATACGCCGGCATGCGTCACCACACGGTCGCCGATGCCAAGTGTTTCGACCGCGCGTTGGCCATGCTCCGTCAGGATCAACGTACCCGCACAATAGCAAGGCGCGGTCTCGTCGTTGATGTCGACATAATTTCCATCGGCCGAAGCCGTCACATTGAAAATGCTGGCGCTGTAGTCGCCGTCTAGGGTCAGTGTCGCGACCTCAGTGCCGCTGTCTGTAAGATCGAGCGTCGTAGTCTGCGTCGATGAATCGTAAGATTCAGGGCTGGCGCCGTCGATGCCGCTGATGTAGCTGCCAAGACCGCCAAGAGAAATCTGAATGAGATCGCCGACTTGCAGGCCCGCGATGGCAGCGTTGAAATCCTGCTGGCCCGCGCTTTCGGCGCCGTCGGCGAAGTCATCGATCTGCAAGGTGCCGGTAAGACCGTCGAACTGTACGGTTGTCCCGCTGCTCACGGTGTAATCGAGTTCGAGTGTCGCATTCGGATCGATGGCAAACGTGCCGCCCGAAACGCTCCCCTCGAAGTCGAGTGTGTCTTGGCTTGCGTAGATCGTTCCGGCATTGCTGACATCCCCGTATATCGATCCATCGCCGGTTATCACTCCACCCGCACTTACGGAAATCAGATCGGCTTCTAGCGTCCCTCCCCCGAGTTCGACTGTCCCACTGCCCCAAACATTCAGGTCGGTAACCGAGACGAAGCCTGCGTCGGTGACCACAAGGTTGCCGGTTCCGCCGGCCGCATTGTCTGTGCCACCGACATCCAGATTGCCGTTGCCGTCGAGCGCCGAATACGCTGCTACGCTGATCGTGCCCGAAGCCGAAGCTTGCGCCCCGATCTCGATAGAACCGCTTATCGTGACGGCCGAATCGATCCCACTCGAGATATTCAGCGTGCCGCTGCCCGCATTCCCGACGATTAGGTCGCCGTAGTCGGTGAATGTGGCTTGCGCATCGACCGTGAACGCGCCTGTGGACAGGTCGCCGATGACGGCCGCAACGGTATCGGCGTCATCGCCGACGGTGAGCGACGCTCCGGTAGCAAGCGTGGTGTTGCCACCCTGGTCGACCGTGAAAGCCTCGGTGCTGGCACTGTCGCCGAGCGCCGTGAAAGCTCCGGCGAGCGTTGTGGTACCGTCGACTTCGATCTGTCCGGCCGTGCCGGGACCAGTGACGGTGTAGGTCCCGGCACCGAACACCGCTGTCTGCTCGGGTCCGGGCGGGCCGCCGGCGGGCGTCCAGTTGGCCGCATCGTCGAAGCTACCGTCCACCGGTTGCGCCCATGTGAACGTGAGGCCGGGCTCGGTGGTGAGACGTACGTCGACGCCGCCATGGGTTGGGTCGTTGTTGACGACGAAATTAAGGCCGTTGAAGTTCTCATCTGGCGCGAGCTGCACCTGATAAGTTTCGTAAAGTGTCGAAATTGTTAGAACGTTGTTCTGACCGAGCGTGGCCGTCGTGCCGCTCGTATAGTAAATGTCGGTGAGATCAAGCGTATCATCCAGCGCGAAGCCGCTCACGCTGGTAATGTCAGTGCTCTGTGTGACCAAATCGGCGTCCGCTCCGGACGTGAAGGTCATCGCGACTGGCGAATCGGTGTAGACGAGATTGACGCCGCCGGTGAGGATGAAACCAGCGCTGGGGGCACCGTCGAGCTCGTCGAATGTACCGCCATCCATCGTGACGGCGCTGCTCAGGTCGACGACGGCACTCCCGATCTGAACATTGCCGCCGTCGCTGATGGTGATCTGGCCGATATCCGCCGAACCTTGGTTGAGCTCGACCCGACCGCCGTTCACTGCAAGCGTGTTCGCGAGGGTCAGGTTTGACGACGCCTCGGCGGCGTCCGAGCCAAGGCCCAGGAAAAGCGAGCCGTATTCTTGCAGCGTGAGGCTCGCAAGGCTCACGCTCGACGCGCTATCGATGACCAGCGAAAAGTCCTGCATGGTCATGGCGGCGTTCGACGCTTCGAGCGCGGTGCCGGCGCCGCTTAAGTTTAACGTACCACCGGCATCGGCCACGATTGCGGTGCCGTCGACCGCGAGCACACCGCCATCTTGCAGCGTCACATAGGCGCTGCTTTCCAGACCCAGGGCGAGATTTTGTTCGACGGTCCATTCGGAGCCGGCGCCTTCGATCGTGACATTTCCTTCGCTGTATCCTTCCGGGCTGACAATGCCGGCGTAATCGCCGTTGCCGGCGTCGCTCGTGACGGTGGCGCCGTCTGCGATCGTCAGACTGCCGTACGAATCTGAGGCGGCAGCGATCACCAGTGGCGCGGCCGTGGTTAGGCTCGAACCGGTGCCGGTGACGGTGACGGTTCCTTCACCGACATCGCCGATGTCAGTCTGCGCCAAAGCTGCGCCGAGCGTGTCGCCGGTCGAGACCGCGGCGCCGTTGCTGATGGTCAGAGTCCCGCTGCCGCCGGCGCCGACCACAATGCCGGTATCGGTGGTCAGCGTGGTTCCACTGCCATCGACCGTAATCGTCCCGTCACCATAAAAGCTGCCTGAGTTATATTGCGCGATGCCGATCTGCAGGGCGTAAGTCGGCCCCGCATCGCCGTTGCCGGAGAAATTACCGGTCGCGCCATTATTGAGAGTCAGGCTACCTTGCGCGACGTCAACGCTGCCGGTGGTGGTCAGCGAGCCGCCCGAAACGGTCAAGGCGCCACCGTCGGCGATCGCGACGGCCTGGCTCGTGCCAGCAAGCCCATCGACGGAAATGGCCCCGGTGAATGTCGGCGTCCCCGCAACCTGCACGGCGCCGGCTGTGCCAGTGCCGCTGACTGTATAGATTCCGGAACTGAAGACGGCCGTTGCTTCTGCGTCAGGGATGCCATTGGGTGTCCAATTCGTGGCGTCGCCGAAACTGCCGTCGATTGGCAAGGTCCACACAAAAAAGCCCGGCGCTGTGACCTGAACGCTCGTGGAGGCGTTTCCCGAGAGGCCGAAAATGTCGGTAGCTGAGAAGCCAATGGTATCGGTGCCAAGAGCCCCGAAGGACGGCGCCGCGCCGATATAGGTCAGCGCCGAGAGGTCGGAATTGACATCCGCATAGTCCCCCGAAATCGTCAGATAACCGCTGCCGCTGCCGCTGACCGTGCTGGCGCCGAAAGCGGTATCGCCCAGCGTCCCGCTGTCGGCCGACACGATGACAGTAAAGCTATTCTCGGGCGTGTCGCTACCGACCAGGCTGACGCCGGTAATCGCAAGCAGCGTGCCGGCCGTGGCGAATTCGCTGGTCGGCGCCTCGACGACGGGTGTCTCGTCTAGTGCTTGGTCGATGGTGACGCCGATGGTCCCTTGCGCGTTGCCGCCATTGCCGTCATCGACAGAAATCGCGATCGTGTCGGTAGCTGTTGCGGCGAAACCGGTCGAGGCGCCGGTATAGGCGAGCGACGCGAGGTCGGAATTGACGTCGGCGAGGTCGCCGCTGATGGTGAGCGTACTGGTGCCGTCCCCGGTCGTCGTGCTGGCGCCGTCTTCATCGGCCGACAAAGTGCCGGTGCTGTCGGATAGCGTGACGGTAAAGGTCGCGCCGGTGCTCAACGGGTCCGTGATGTCTGTTCCAGTAATCGGCGTTGCGGTACCGGCCGTCACCGTCTGTGCGCCCGGCACCATCAGCGTCGGCGCTTCATCGGATATCGTGACCGCGGTTGAATCACCGTCGGCATCGTTCGCGGTATCGCTGGCGAACGCCTCGATCGTGTCGGCGCCCGCTGCGGTCGCGGTATAAGTCACGGTCGTCAGGTCGGCATTAACCTGATCGAGCGTGCCGGTGATGATCAGTCCGGTTCCGTCCGGCGCGTTGGTGATCGTGCCCCCACCGCCCGTGGCACCAGTATTGGCCGACAGCAAGCCGGTGGTGGTCAAGAGCTCCACTGTTATCGTAACGCCGCCCACGCTGTCGCTGACAGAGAGGCCGTTGACGTTGACAGCTGTGCCGGCCGCGCCTTCGATGCTTTGCGGAACCGAGATGGTGATCGGATTCGAAGTGACCACCGGCAGACCGGACGGCTGCGACGGATCGAGCGTAATCGCACTGCCGTCGGCGCTCGGGTTCACGTCAAAATTGGCGTCCTTGTAATTGCCGCTGACCTTGAACGAGTCGACCAGCGTCGTGTCATCGTAGACGTCGAGCGTGCCCTTGGTGTCCTCCGCGGACGTTGCCGTCACGCCGACGAGGTCGATCGTGTCGCCGAAGGTGAACCCCGAAATCGTGCTGCTCACGCTGCCGGAATCGCCAATTTTTAGCGTAGCGTCGGAGCCCTTGAATTGAATCTTGGCACCGGACGCGCCGTCGCCCAGTTCGAGCGTGCTGTTCGCCTTGATAACGGCAGTGCCCGTCCCGGACAACGCCCCGGCGAGATCGAAGACGCCCCCCGACACCGTGATGCCGCCGTCGTCAGTAACCGGGCCATCGATCGTCCCGTGACCGCTAGCCGAGGCGGCGTTGTCAATCGTCAATGCCGCCGCGCTGAAAGTCCCCCCGGACAGCGTCAAGCTGGCGTCGGCATAAAGCAGAGCCTCGGCCGAAAGGCTCACCGTCGAGCCCGTCGCCACGCTCATCTTGCCGAGGCCGCCGGCGCCGTCTGCGGTACCGCCGAGATAAAGTGTCGTACCCTGCAATTGCGATCCGGTGCCCGACAGCGTCACCGTGCCCTGGCTCTGCGCCTGCGCGGCGACATCGATTACGCCGGCGCCGCCCGGTGTCGGCGCGACCAGCGCCCCCGAACTGATGGTGAGATTGCCGATCCCGGCGTCTCCAACCGTAAGCGTCAGGCCAAAGCCGAGGCCCGAGGGCGTCGGAGATCCTGATTCCGGCGTGAACACGCCGGTCACGGTGACCGCAGCGGACGATCCCGCGTCCTCGCCCAAAGTGACGTTGCTATCGCCGGCGAGCTGCGCGCCGTTCTTCACGTTCACCGCCACGATCCCCGCCTCGCCGAGCGACAGATCGCCGACAACAGACATCAGGCCCAGGGTATCGAGCGTCAGGTTCTGGATCGCACCAACGACGCCAGCGCCAATGTCAGCGGTTCCGTCCACTTGGAGCTGACCGCCAGCCGCCACTTTCAAGCTGCCGGTCCCCGCGTCACCGACGGTGAGATCGTCGATCTCGACCGACGTGCCAGCGTCGGTGACGGTCATCGTGCCCGACGCGCCGAGCACCTCGCCAATGATCACCGACGGCACGTTGAGATCGTCACCAGGAGCGAGCGTCGAGCCGGTCTGGAACAACAGCGAACCCTTGCCTTGATTTCCGACCGTGATCGTCCCGCCGTCCATCGACAGACTGCCGGCAGTGAATGTCGCTTGGCCGTTGCTGCCGGCCTGGTCGCCGATGACGAAGTCGCCACCGACGGAAAGATCGGAATCGGCCACGGTAAGCACGCCTTTGCCGGCCCCGCCGTCCGTCAATGTGCCGCTGATCTCCCAGTCCGCGGCGCCTGTTCCCGTGCCATCGCCAACAAGGACGGAACCGGTCCCGTCGGCATTGGCGCCGATCGTCGCGTCGCCATCGGTCGTGACGTCGTTGCCGTTGCCGATGGAGAGCAAGCCCTTGCCGTCGTTGCCGACGGTCATGTCGGCGCCTTCCAGGCTTGCGTCGTCGCCGTCAACGATCAGTCGGCCCTGCGCCGTCGACTGGTCGCCGATGGTCACGGTATCGTCGGCGATGATCGTGCCGCCGTTTGTCGTCAGAAGACCGTGGCCAGCCTGGCCGACGATGATCTGATTGACGTGCAGCGTCGCGCCGGTCCCGACATTGACGGTTTGCACGTAATCGAGACTGAAACCCGTATTGGGATCGTTCGTTGGATTGGCCGCCGCGGGGGCGACGTAAGGGGCGATGATGAGGTCCGGCGGGTCCAGCGTCGCGCCATTCAGAAGGTTCAGCGTCGCGATTCCGCCCCCTTGTCCGCCGACATAGACCGTGCCGGCGACCGAGAGCAGCGTGTTAGGATCAGTCACCGTGAAATTGACGGTGCCATCGGCCAACGGGTCGAGGTTGAAGTCGCCGCTGTCAGTGACCTGTGCACCGGCCGAGACTGTGACTGTCGCGGTGCCGTCCGAGATGAGATCGATATCGCTTGCGGTCAGCGAGGTGCCCTGGCCGGTAATGTAGACCGTGCCGGTGCTGCCGTTCCCGGAAGCGACCTCAAAACCGGATTCGTCAAGATTTGAATTGATCGACGTCGTGACCTGCGCGCCGCTGGCGGCAATGAACAGGCCATTACCGTCATCGCCGACGGTAAATTGGCCGGTGTTGGTAAGTGTAGTGCTGCTCCCTTGAACGATCAGCGCGCCGATGCTGTTATCATCATATCCGATGTCAATGCCGCTGATCGTGCCGCCGGTCGGATCGCCGGTCGTCATGCTTGCGCCGTTGCTTTCGATGAGAATGCCGGTTCCGTCAGCCCCGATATCGACCTGGCCGTTCACCGTTACAGTGGTGTTGGCGTCGGTGACAAACATGTATCCGGTGCTGCCGGTCGCATCACCGAGCAGCACGCTTGCATCCTGAGCAAGATTGGAATTTTGCGCGCCGATGGAGACCGTCGCGCCCTGCGACACTGTGACTATCGCGTTACCCGCATAGCCAGCGTCCAAAATGCCCGTGTCGGTGAGCGTCGCGCCCTGGCCGGTGACGGTGATTAAGCTGGTCTCGTAAGATTGCGGGGCCATAATGATACCGTTGTTGGTATCATTGACGGTCACAGTGCCCCCGGCCGTCACCAGCAATTGGTAGCCGGCGCCAGAGCCGCCGATACCAAGGCCACCGGCATTGACAATCAAGGAAGAACCGCTGCCGACGGTCATCAGTCCTGTCCCGGTCCCGTTGATTGCGGTCTGACTGGGGACGTATGCCGTACCGGGGGCGTCAAGGCTTAAGGCGTAGGCCGTCGGATCAGTCGGCGCGCTGTTGACGGTAAGCTGCGCGCCGCCGCTGATGGTGATCACACTGGTCCCGTCGCCGGCAAAAGCGCCGGTGGTCGTGAGTGTCGAAGCGCCAGTCAAGATGAGCGTTCCGGCCGACCCACCAAGGACCGCAATAGCCACGCCGTCCCAGACAATCCCGTTTCCGTTGCTGGAAACGATATTGCCAGTCGCGCCGCCGGTAAGCGTCAGCGATCCCGTCCCGCTCTCGCCAATAATCAGTGGCGAGCCGACCTGCTCCGTCGGCGTGATGCTGCCGCCGTTCAGACTGACATTAGCCTCGATATCAATCCATTGTCCCACGGCGCCCGGGGCATTGAGCTGGGCGTCAGTGTCGAACTCGACATAATCGCCGGCGCCAGGAACACCGCCGGTGTTCGACGGATTAGTGATATCGGTCCAGTTATTCGGATCGTTCCAATCTCCAGCGGCACCGTTGCCGGTCCACGAATATTCATCTGCCACGGCAAATCCCCTCTATCTTTGTCTAGAAGCTTGGGCGGGCCGAACTTTGCTCCGTACTAACATCTAAAACTCGTAGCTCCCGCGGCGCGAAACTATGTCGCGCGCCGTCGAACGCATGAGACAAGATCAGAAGAATGGTGCGATCAGTTCCGCGCGGCCTCGCGAAACACGGCGATCAGCCGCGAGTGTGCGTCATTGCGCCGATTGATGTTCCCGCATTGCGGGTATCAGACATCAATACTGTGGCAGATCGGCACGCCTGATCGGTGCGACATCCTTGTTTTGGATGTTGGTGTTATTACTCCAACCCAGAGACGCCCCTAAACAAACAATAACATCGCCGATCACGACCGTAAAGAATATCGCCACGAAGCTACGTTGGCAGTTCCATGACAGCTCGCAGAAGTAGCTCCAAAAGAAATTTGCCGACAGATACGCGCGGGGTGGTGGTAACATGCTACGGAGCCCTGTTCTTAATCGCGCAACGGCGTCGTCGATTGAGTCCGGGCGCAGAGGCTCAGTGATGCCATTATCAAGGATCGCGTCGCGATTGGCGATCGGGCGGTGTTCGTCCGCGCGTTCGCCACCGGCTTTGCCATCTCGACGTGGGCCGGAGCCCTGGCCTATGGCGAAATCTGTTCGCTCACCGATTTAGTTGAAAGGTTCCTTACTCCGCGCCAGCCAAAGCGCAATGAGACAAATGGCCGAGCACTCCAAAGACATTTGTCAACGCGCCGATGCAGCGTCGACTGTACAGGCTTACCTCGCACTTAGATGGAACTGAGCTCAGCCAATAAACCGTAGGAGCCTCGCCGACCTGCCCGCACTTCGGCAAAATGGCCCGCCGGCATTGAGGGACAGCAACGCACGATGTCCACCGGCCTTGTCAGGCGGCGTGTAACGCCGAGAGGCGTTGACGCCGTGGCGGCGAACTACCGTTCCAAACTCAGAACTCGATCGCCTGAAGAGCTATCTTGCTTCAGGGGCCTCGGATCTTTTTTGGTGGTCAAATCGACTTTTGGAGATTTTTGTTTCGCGCGGTAATCGGCCGAGGAAAATCCGCCCGCTATGAACAGGACTTCATCGCTCGGTGCAGCGCGAAGTCAGCGATTGGGCGAACGACGGAGCTAGGGTACGTTTCCCCCGGGAGGGTTGGTTGCGGGCATACTCAGTGAATTGAATCAGTGAATTGACGGTTGCCCCCTTTGCGACCACCGCTTCCGGCTAGCAATCCGTGACATTCGCCGGGCGCCCCGAAAACTTAAAGCAGCAAACCCGGTCTAGTCCTTCACGGTGAACGACTGCGCGAGGTCCAATCGACCAAGGCGGTGGGAATCGGCGTACTGTCACGCTGGCTTCGGTTCGTAGTGGAACCGCCCAATCTCATGTGCCCTGTAGACCGGTCCGCCGATTATCTTGACGGTCGCCCGTATCTTCTGCTCAGGCGCCAGCCTGTGCCAGGCCAAAACAGCTTCTTGCAATGTGGCGCAATCAGTCTGAACGCCGGCTCCGTTGTTGAGGGTCGCGGGTTGCCCGGCATCGATATAGATTTTGTATTCGCCACTCATCAGCGTTCCCAAAGACCGGGCGTCCGCTATCTAATCGGCAACGAATTTGTAGCTTGCGGGACGATGTTCGGACGGTTCCGTGGAGAGCATCCGCGTCCGTGATCCGGAAAGCACTTGTTCGAGTTCAGGTGCACCGGGCAAGTCCAAATAACGAAGCTCGACGTTGTCCCGTCGCACAGTTTCGACCCGAACCCGGCGCCACGGCGCACCTGGGATTGATCTGCGTTCCCAAGTCTGACCTGGCTTAACATTCAACATCGGAGATCCCTTATCATGCTGCCACGGGAGCCTCACGGAGGCGTTGCCAAACGTCGCGGGGTGAATGGCTGACAAGGCCCCAGCCCGTGGCCACAGGCTGGGGATTCCGCATACACAACGCATACACACAGACTCGGGGCGCTTCGGGGCTTTGGGGGCCGGGGTTAAAGCGCCCGGCAGCAATCACCATGAGCCTTTTCCATGTCTGTATAAAACAGCTCACTTCTCCTCGACGGTGGACAAGGGGAATACCCCCTGAATATGCCGCTCGTGCGAGTAGTGCGCGAAATCGACTGATCGTTTTCGCTTCTTTATCAGATCATTGGATTTGATTTTGAGCGTAACCTGCGGCGGGCTTCTGCGTACACCGTTCTTTGAATTGGAGAGTGGCACGTTCTAATTCGGAGAGGTTTGAACCGAACTACCTAGTTGAGCAATTTTGACCGGATTGCATCTACTAATGAGCGCATGCAGGGTTCGGAATGCCGGGCACAGCATGAGGGTGCCATGTCGAAAACAGATGAATTCTGGGAATTCGCGAGAGAGGCAATCCTGCTGGCCTGCAACGCCGAAGTCGACGAGGACAAGCAGGTCTGTTTCACCTTGCGCGAACTGGACGCAAGCGGCGTTACTGGAGCGAGCAGCCGTTAGTGATCGCAACAGCCGCGGTGCGCTCAGCGCCACATGAGCCAGTCTCAGTTGGTGGCATCGTCTTCAAGCTGCACCGGCAAATCGAGCCGGTTAGCAGTCGTCTTGTCGTCTTTGGCTGTGGATCACGTTCCGCATAGATTCGGATGAGCGACATCAAGAGACGTCAGGTTCGAGAGTGTGCGGTACGACCAGTCGATTTACCCGAAGCTGCAATATTAGCCCGCGGGGCCGAAAGCCTGCGACAATTCATTCATTCACGAGGGCTCCGGCTCCGCCACTGCAGTCAACGTGTTGCGTCTAACCCCGGACATGACAAACTTAGAAATAAAGTTGCACTTGGATTCAGTGCGTTAGCAGCATTTCGGACGACTAACTGTCTGCGAATTGGCAGTCTCACTTGAAGAGCGCTAAATGCACACCAACTGAAAGAAGAAGAGACCGCTTTCGTGCTTAGGCACTTAGTGAGCCTCGCTTTATCGTCCGAAAAATTAGAAATCTAGGAGGAACGCATGAAATTCCGCCCACTACACGATCGTGTCGTAGTCACCCGCATTGATCCGGAGGCCAAGTCCGCCGGCGGCATTATTATCCCCGACACCGCCCAGGAGAAGCCCTCTCAGGGCGAGATCATCGCCGTCGGCCCGGGTGGCCGCGACGAAGCCGGCAAGCTTATTCCGATCGACTTGAAGAATGGCGATCGCGTGCTGTTCGGCAAATGGTCGGGCACCGAGGTCAAGCTCGACGGCGTCGACTACTTGATCATGAACGAGAGCGACATCATGGGCGTACTCCAGGACACGGCTGCCCATAAGAAGGCCGCTTGAACGTTCCCATCCACAAAACAGAAATTTACGGAGTAGTAAAATGTCTGCCAAGGAAGTTAGATTCGCAGTTGATGCGCGCGACCGAATGCTGCGCGGGATCGACATCCTCAACAATGCAGTGAAGGTGACGCTCGGCCCGAAGGGTCGCAATGTGGTGCTTGACAAGTCGTACGGGGCACCCCGCATCACCAAAGATGGCGTTACCGTCGCCAAGGAGATCGAGCTCGAAGACAAGTTCGAAAATATGGGCGCGCAGATGGTGCGCGAAGTGGCCTCGAAGTCGTCCGATTACGCTGGTGATGGCACGACGACCGCGACGGTTCTGGCGCATGCGATCGTACGGGAAGGCGTCAAGTCCGTAGCCGCCGGCATGAACCCGATGGATCTTAGACGCGGCATCGATCTTGCAGTCGAAGCGGTGGTCGAGGACCTGAAAAGGAATTCGAAGAAGGTGACCTCGAATGAGGAAATCGCCCAGGTCGGCACGATTTCTGCCAACGGAGACTCAGAAATCGGCAAGTTCCTCGCCGACGCGATGAAGAAAGTCGGCAACGAGGGCGTCATCACGGTTGAAGAGGCCAAGAGCCTCGAAACCGAACTGGACGTCGTCGAAGGTATGCAATTTGATCGCGGTTACATCTCTCCGTACTTCATCACCAACGCGGAAAAGATGCGCGTAGAGATGGATGACCCCTATCTCCTGATCTACGATAAGAAGCTCTCGGCCCTACAGGAATTGTTGCCGCTACTTGAGGCGGTGGTGCAGACCGGCAAGCCGCTCGTCATCGTCGCCGAGGATATCGAGGGCGAGGCTTTGGCGACGCTCGTCGTCAACAAGCTGCGCGGTGGCCTGAAGGTTGCGGCGGTGAAGGCACCAGGCTTCGGCGATCGCCGCAAGGCTATGCTTGAAGACATCGCGATTCTCACCGGCGCTCAGGCAATCAGCGAGGACCTCGGCATCAAACTCGACAAGGTCACGGTGAGCATGCTCGGCCGCGCCAAGAAGGTGACGATCGAGAAGGAGAACACCACGATTGTCGACGGCGCCGGCAAGAAGTCCGACATCGAAGCTCGGATAAACCAGATCAAAGTGCAGATCGAGGAAACCACTTCGGACTACGACAAGGAGAAGCTGCAGGAACGTCTCGCCAAGCTTGCGGGCGGCGTCGCAGTGATCCGCGTCGGCGGCGCGACCGAGGTTGAGGTCAAGGAGCGCAAGGATCGCGTTGACGACGCGATGCACGCTACCCGAGCCGCGGTCGAGGAGGGTATCCTTCCGGGCGGCGGCGTTGCTCTCCTGCGCGCCAGTGAGGTGCTGAAAAAGGTGCGCACACACAACGACGACCAAAAGACCGGCGTCGAGATCGTCCGCAAGGCCCTCTCCGCTCCGGCGCGCCAGATCGCGTCCAATGCCGGCGAGGATGGCTCGGTCATCGTCGGCAAAATCTTTGAGAAGGATCAGTACGCCTACGGTTTCGACGCCCAGAATGGCGAGTACGCAAACCTCGTTTCCAAGGGCATCATTGACCCGACCAAGGTCGTTCGGGCGGCCCTTCAGAATGCCGCGTCGGTCGCCGGGCTACTAATCACCACGGAAGCCATGGTCGCTGAAAGGCCGAAGAAGGACGGTGGGACACCGGCTATGCCTGGCGGTGGCATGGGCGGTATGGACTATTGAGGCCACCCGCAACCAAAATGGTGAAGGCCCGGAACTTATTCCGGGCCTTTTTCTTGTGCGCTCGAACAGCTTTTCCGGCTTGCTTTAACGCTTTAATGAAAAAGCCCGCGCAAGCAGCCGCAGAGCTCAAGTTGGTAACATACTCGGATGCAGAACTCCGAGGTTCAAAGAGTTATTACCGATCGCGCCTGGGCTTCCTTTGCTAATCGCAGCTCTTTCAAACGTGCGGTCTTTGCACGATTGGCGAAGGCTTGACATTCATATTCCGTCATTGCCTTTCGAGCGTCGTGCGCGCGCTCTTCCTGTTTGAAACTTCTTTCTGCCCGTTGTCGGGCCTGATCGGAATTCATCGGTGAATATCTCCTGTTAGCTATTCATGCCACAATATGCTCGGTCATTTGTTGGACTGATCAACGTTGCGTTTGATCGAAGAATATGTCCGTATGTAAGCATTGATTGCGCGGAAATAAGTCCCTCATTCGCAAGCTCAGCGGAATGCCGGACCGGCGGCCGCACCGCTTGCGGAACTAAGCACCACGGACGATAGTCCGTCGTCGCGGGAGGCGGCGCTACCACCGCAGCGCTATGGGCGCCATGAGTCTCGACTGGAGCGGCCGGCGTCCACGGAAAAGCTATGGGCCGACCGGTCAGCTTTCTACGAATTAGTCCACCGTGAGGCCGACGTGATGGTCGGCGTCACGGTGGAGGTTTTTCACTTCTGTTCAGCGCTCTTCGCGTTCGCCGTCTTAAATTGCTCGTTTGCGTTCTGCGCGTGCTGCTGGGCTTGGGTCGCATGCTCCTTACCCTTAACGTGGTCATTCTTGCCATGCAACTCGATAGCGGCACGATGCGACTTTGCAGCAAACTCGTGGAGTTCCGCCGCCTTGTTGTGTGCGTCTTTCATTTTAAATCCTGTCCGTCAGCCGCGAAATCGCGGCTGTCACCACCAGCGCCCCAATAGTGTGCGCACCGAGCGGCAATCGTGTCTTTAGCAAGGGAGGCCGAGTAAACTGTTAGACCGGCTGCCTCTTAAAATGGCGAGATGGCGGACGACTGCAAAGTCGGGCACGGTGACCGCGGACGATTCAAACCAACAAGCTTATGCGGGGCGCGCGCGGCGGTCATTTCCAGCCCGCACATGTCCTTAAAAAATTCACGGGCATAAAAAGCTATTGTAACTGCGCCTTAATTTCCCACATGAATGGGATGTTGCGGGGTGCACGATGTCTCAATATTTCTTCACCATTCGGTGGCCCGACCGTGAGGACAGTGATCGGCTCGGCACATCGTTGCCAGACCATGCTGCCGCCCTCGATCATGCCATTCGGATGGTTGGAGAACTCCAGCGAGGCGGCAAACACAGTGACCCAGGATTGATGATGATCGTCAGAAACGAGATGCGCGAAACGGTGCTGTCGTTGCCGTTCCTTGCCGGTTGCGCGTAATGCACAGGTCACGAGTAAGGTGAATGAGTACCGAGCCAACGCGGCAGATTGCCGCCGTATGGCCAACATCACAAAAAATGCGCTGGAGAAGCACATGTGGCGTGACATGTCAGTGTCGTGGCTTGGCATGATCGGTCATGCTGAACGAGAGGACTTTGCCGCCGAAGAACGCGAGCGCGGCACGAATCAGTCGCAGTCAAAGTCCTCCCACTAGAATGCCTTCGCTTCGTGCGAGGAACTCACAATCACGAGGCGGTCCATTCGACGAGCTCGCCGGAATTCAGATCTGCCACGAGAGTCTCGTGAGCAACGGCGCGGTCGATGGCCTCGATGGAATTTTGGACACGCGGCCGGTCGAGCGCAGGATCAAAAGAGCCGTAACATCGAGCTTGTCGGAGACCTTTCCGGGAATTTCGGCGTTCTGTTCAACACCAATTTGGCCCTTATATTAATGCCGTTCTGATCAGATCATCATCGAACCGCTACATCAATAATCTACCATCCGCAGCCGCCGGCCGAGCCGTTCATCACGGAAACAGCCTCGGCCTCGACGCTATGACTGGCGCAACCATCGGAACGTCGTTGTAGGCCCGGTGGTTCTGCCACCAAAGGAGGAATTGCGAGACGCTGTCCACTTGATCGTCATGGCGTCCGTGCGGAAAGGCGAGCAGTTCAAAAAGGAAGTCGGCGAGCCAGGGGGCGGCTGTTGGCGGGTAGACGTGGCCGGCCTCAATCTTGGCCGATTGGGCCGTCATCCGGTCCGCCTTGCTTCCCTCGCGTTTGACCCCGATCGGCCGAGTGAGCCCCGACGGCATTGAATGTCGGAGATCCTGCAGGAGGCTCGTGCTCGGCCCCGCGTTCTCGCTTGGACCTCGACGCAACCGTGCGCACACTCGAGATCGTCGACGCGTTACGCATTCGTCCGGATGGGGTGCCACGGCTGATCTTGGTTCCAAACCGTGTCGACCGGCGCACGCTTGAAGGCCAGCAACTCGTCGATGAATTGACCGCCTTCGGCGAACATGTGAGCATACCGATCGGCTACCGGACGGCCTTCATTCGCGCTTTCTCGAGCGGCTTTGCCGTTTCCAACTGGGCGGGAGAGCCGGCCTACGGCGAAATCCGTTCCCTTACCGATTTAGTTGAAAGGTTCCTTACTTCCGTGCCAGCCGAAGCGCGGTGAGACGACTAAGGCGGACCAATGAACGACCGGTCCCGCGGCATAATCTATTCGGCAACCGGTCGTCGCTATGTCACCGAGGCGATTAGTTCGGCTCAATCATCCCTGCGGTTCAATCGCGTTCCTCACCTAATATTCAATGATCAGATCCAAAGCGAGAAGGTCGAGGGCATCGATTTTGTTAAGTTCGAGACCTGCGGGAATGCTTTTCTCGATAAGATCCGCAACATCTCCCAGACACCTTTTGAGCAGACGATCTTCCTTGATACGGATACCTGCGTGATCGCGAATATCGGAGAACTGTTCGATCTGCTGCAACGTTTCGACATAGCGGCAGCTCACGCGCCTGGTTATACGAAATGCGACGATCAGGGCCAATCCGAAGCGTTTTACGACTTCAATACCGGAGTAATCCCTTACCGAAGAGCAGATGCCGTCACTAAGTTTCTGGCGAATTGGGCTCAGCTCTGCGAACACTGGCTGAAATCACCTCCATTCCACATAGCAGGGATTGAGGATCAACCACCATTTCGCCGCGCTCTTTGGGAAAGCTCGCTCGCCTTCTATGTGCTAACTCCGGAATATAATTATCGCAGCATCTTTCCGGGTCGGCTCGTCGGAAAAGCTAAGATCATACACGGGCGCAATGCAAATTATGAGAACTTGGCGGCATATCTCAACGCTCAGAACGGCCCGCGCACCTTCCCGAGATTCCCGCTGAATTCATCGACGAGCTAACCGCGTTCGGTGAACACGTCAGTCCGACGATTGGCGATCGGGCGGTGTTCGTCCGCGCGTTCTCCACCGGCTTTGCCATTTCGAAATGGGCGGGGGCCGCGGCCTACGGCGAAATCTCCTCGCTCACCGATTTAGTTGAAAGGTATGAGCGCGCTCAAGCATCTTGAGGCACAGGAAGCCATAGTTAGAGCTGACGTTAGCGCCAGAAAGCACCAAACCACCGTCAGCGAATTAGGACCTGGCGAGGTGCCAAATTAAGATGATCTCGATCGATCCGCACAACTGGCAAGCCGAGGCGGCTTTCGTCGCATAATGAAAGCTGTGCGATCGCGCCCGCGTACTCGCCCGGAGTGACTGACCGGAAACGATGCCGCCGTAAACGCGACCCGACGACCCATCGCCTATTCCTCGTCACCGCCCAAGACTTTGCCCGTTTTTAGACTGACCCAGTGCAGTCCAGCGCACGCGGTACAAACAATGGCCTCAAATTCGGTCGCGTCCAAATCGCCTTCGGCGACGAAACTCTGAACCTGTTGGCCGGTTTTGGGGCAGCGATATAGAAACGGCAGCATGGAGGCGACCTACTGATCCTCAGCAGTCTCGGTCGTCACCTCAAGGCATCGCCAGCATTCAAAGCTTGGCACGTATGGATACCCGTCCACCTTTACGCGACCAGGCTCCATTGGCTTTTTGCATTTCGGGCAGATCGGCGTTTCCGTCGGCGCGTTTTCCACTTGGCTCCCCCCGGCGAGAATGTCGTCTTGTAGACTATTCCAGGGTTAGGGTCTGCGCGGTCAAAGCGTAGGTCCCAATTCGCGAATGCCGTTTGGACGCAGATCCAAGGCTGCAACACGGCTTGGCGAAATGCCGAGGCCGGTCAAAGCGACGGACCAGCCGGGCGCCAGCAAACGTTGCATAGCCTCCACCGCGCGCTCGCGGGGAACAGCGAGGGCCCAATAGACCGTCTCGCCGTCCTTGGTCGCAGCTACGATTTGAACGCGGCCAGCCGAAAGATTTCCCACGGCACCGACTATGCGCCTTTTCGCCGGAGTGACAAGTTGGGTGATGCTGCCGCGAACGGACGATGTCCGATCGGAGCTAAAACGGAACGGAAAAAACGATCCTCTGCGCGTCGTCTTTGACGACCATACGATGCCCGGATGGTCGTACCGGCCCTCCTTTTTGAGATTTCGGACGATGCGCTGGGCGTCCTCGAAGGCCGCGCCGGCGGTCGGCAAATCCGTGCCATCCGGATCGTCGAGTTCGCCATCGGGGTATTGCGAAAACAAAAAAATAAAGGGGTATTTCGGCACCCCCACGACGATGAGAAGAGCCCCGGGCGATTGCGGACACCCGAGGCTCTTCCGTGTCAACGACCAGAAGGTGGAAGCTAGGCGTTTAGGGGGAAATCAGACCTAGCACCGAGCTTCCACCGTTAGGTTCGCTCTGTTCGGCCCTGATTGCAAGCCAAGGCCGGACGCCTGCCCGCACAAAAGAAAAAGCCCCGGCCAGCCATGGGAACTGTCGGGGCTAAGTAGGGTTAGGGAAACGGCCCCACAGGAACCGTCCGGGCGTCACTCTAGCCGAACAGCGCAGATACACAATGCCGCGCGGCTGCGCTCAGGCCGGCCCGGTAATCGATTCAGAATGAGGCGGCCCGACAATCGTTCGGTAACCGCTCGGCGCTAACGATGGTGCTGCCGGTTGCACTGTCTGAGCCGGCCGATTGTGGAGGCTGCGGCGCCGCGCTGGGGCCTTCTTTTTCTGGCCGCGTCCTATTCCTCATCGACCCCAAGCACTCTGCCCGTTTTTAGACTGACCCAGTGCAGCCCAGCGCACGCGGTACAAACAATGGCCTCAAATTCGGTCGCGTCCAAATCGCCCTCGGCGACGAAGCTCTGAACCTGTTGGCCAGTTCTGGGGCAGCGGTAGAGAACGAGACCTTAGCCCCTTGTGAGGTTCGGCCATAGGAGCGTTTGTGACGCTCGTCTTGATCTTGAGCAATCCGCGCAACTAGCAAGCCGAGGCGGCTTTCGTCGCATACCCACCACCGTTGTAGCGCGGGCTAAATCGAACTTAAGTCAACGCTGCTGCCCTATGCGGCGCTCTCGATAGAGACGATAGTCGCGACAGGGGAGCGACGCCTAACGGTCAACGACCATTAGCGCGGGGGACGTGCGCTCACCTAAAGCCCAAAGAGAGGAAAGCAAATGCGAATGTTACTCAGAGTATCAATTCCTGTAGAGGCGGGAAATGCCGCTGCCAAAGCTGGGACCTTAGGTTCTACCGTCGAGAAGATTTTGGCCGACCTCAAGCCGGAAGCCGCCTATTTCTTTCCGGATGATAACGGCCAACGCTCGGGTTCCATCGTGTTCGACATGAAAGACTCATCGCAGATTCCGGCAATTTCTGAGCCGTGGTTTCTCGCGTTCAACGCAAAAATCTCTTTGCGACCTGTTATGAACCCCCAAGACCTAGCCACGGCAAGTCCATCGATTACCAAGGCCGGTCAGCAATACGGGAAGTAGATACTAACGGCCCTGACCGGGAGCCCCCCGTCCTGGTTTAGGGCCGTGTTTCTATTCACTGACCATGGACGAGGCCCGGCGGGCGCATGGCGGCGAACTTCGCCAAGCTGCCGGAGCTGCTGCGTCGAGAGTGACGGAGCGACACTGAACACGTCCATTATAACGGTAGCTATCGGGGGCAAAGCGGAAGTTGCGCAGACATCGTGAATGTGCAGCGATTGACCCAACAGCGACATCAAGCACCTCATCGCAGTTGGCCGACCTGTTTTGTTGGTGGGCAGGAACCTCGACTTCTACTCATCCTTGAACTGGTCGTTGCGCCATCTCAAAGCAGCCCCGAGCCCTCGCTCAGCGACAAACTCTCTGAATTTTACACCCGCATCAGTTTTGGCGGCATAAAGTGGCGCGGCCACGTCGAGTCCAGCAATTATTCCTTCGCAAATACCGCCCACTTCGACAGTGCGATTAATCGAAAGTTTTGCTGATTTTAGTGTTTGCGGAGAAATTAGCGTTAGGCGATGCGCATATTTCAGTGCCTCTGATCGTAGTTCCGCCGCGGGTATGACACGATTGATCATCCCAAAACGAAGCGCGGTCGCTGCGTCAATCGTATCGCCAAAATAAAGTAATTCCCGGGCCTTCTTGAGTCCAACGAACCGTGGCATGACCACAGCTGGGCCAAAGACTGACAAGCGCGCCTCCGGCTCACCGAAAATAGCATCCTCGCCTGCTAAAGTCAGATCACACATCATAGCAAGTTCGCACGCGGCGCCGAGAGCGTGCCCTTGGACTTCAGCGATGACGGGCTTTTTCATACTCCAAGGCATGATCAACGTGTCAACGACCTCCCGCAAGGCCTCTCGCCAGCGCAATGGATCATGTCGTTCTGCTTCGTCTTGCGGATAATTGAGTTCAATGTCCATGCCGACGCTGAATGAACGTCCGTTTGCTCGCAGGAGTACGACCGAAACCGCTTGATCCTGCTCTGCCCGCCGAAAGCTCGCCACTAATCCGCCTAGCAGCGCCGCGTTGAAAGCATTTAGTTTGTCCGGTCGATTCATACAGATGATCCCCACGGGTCCATCCGTTTGGTATTCGACAACGTCATCCTTCATCAATAACTCCTCATTTCGCTTACGGAATCGAGCGCGAATGTTGGTGCTGGGAAAAAGCGTATAAGCGCTATAACCGTAGCTTCCGCAGCGTATTCTAACCCTTGTCGTCAGCGAAAGTGCTTAGAAAATGGCTGCGCAACTGGTGCCACTTCTAGGCAATGCAAAGTGGCGGTCCCTAGACATATCAGATCGCAGCTCAGCTGTTTTAAAATCGGCGCTATGCCTCCGTAGCTACAAAACCAGGCGTGGCATAACTTTCTGCGACTGACGTAAGGAAGTGTACGGTGCACTGGTATCGCTTCATCAACGTGCCCTATCGCTTGACCCAAGAGCAAGGCCATAGGCGGACAGCGTGGCTTCCGCGCCATCCGGACAGGGCGTGAGCGTAGCCGTGATCCCGCCGCCGGGCGTCGTAAAGACGTTGACGGCTATTTCTTCGCCAAATGCTTCCTCAAGTACTGCTTTCGCCGCCATTAGGCGGAGCGCCGCCTTGTCGATTTTGCCGATGCGGGTCAGTGGCATTTCAGGCAGGATCGTTACTGTAACCGGCCGAGCGGCGCGTTCGGGAATTGCTAGATTGGCTTTCTTCTTT
The DNA here is from genome assembly GCA_963844545.1 of uncultured Alphaproteobacteria bacterium. Taxonomy (GTDB): domain Bacteria; phylum Pseudomonadota; class Alphaproteobacteria; order Rhizobiales; family Xanthobacteraceae; genus BOG-931. The sequence continues at coordinate 71,708 of CAWJOX010000016.1, forward strand.
AGAGCATCAGGATCGGCGTCTCGGTTTAAAGTGAGGAACACAACGGGCAACTCACCGAGACGTTGATCGGGCCGTCCAACAGCCGCCACGGCTGTTACCTCGGGTAGGGCAGCAAAGGCCATTTCAATGGGAAGCGGGTCGATGTTATGCCCGCCCCGCAGAATGATATCCTTTGCTCGTCCTGTCACATGGAGCCAGCCTTCAGCGTCGAGATATCCCAAATCCCCGGTATCGAGCCAACCGCCTGCGCCTAGATGTCTGCTCTCGATCAAAGATGGTCCACGCTGACCAAGATAGCCAGCAAACAGGCCCGGCGAGCGCGCCAAGATCACTCCAGCTTCACACGCCTCAGCTTTACCCATGAGTTTATCGCCATCGCGGCGCATCACCGCGATCTCACAGTATGGCAGTCGCTGACCGCAAGAGCCCGCGCGGCTTCGGCCAGACGTGGGAGTGAAGGTAAGCGCAAGGGTCGCTTCGGTAAGACCCCAAGCCTCTTTGGCCTCCAGGCCCGTGCGCTCGCGGAACCGGCGAAAAGTCTCCGCCGGAAGCGCAGAAGCCGACGATACCCAGTTTCGAACACTGGGCGGGGGCGTCCCGACATTGTCCATCACCATTTGCGCAACTGTCGGCGGACCAAACAAAATGGTACCGGCTTCACGTTCAACAATTTGCCAGAATGCAGCAACCATTTCCCGATCGCGAAAACCCATTCGCCCCAAGAGAACGACGGTGGCGCGAGCAGCCACTGGAGCAAAAGTGCCTAAAATTAGTCCTCCCACATGGAAAGTCGGCATCCCGCAGGGGATGACATCACCTGCCCGCAGGCCACTACCAAACCCAACTAAAAATGACATGAAGGCGAGGTTTGCATGGGTTAGCCGAGCGATTTTTGGATCACCTGTAGTCCCGCCTGTGTGAAAATAACCGGCGACATCATCGGGGCTGGGGGCGGAAGGGGTTGCTTGGCTTCCATCAGCGAAAGCATCCAGCCCATCTTCAACTTCACCCTCTCCGCAAACGAACACACGCAAATTTGGAAGTGCGGCCCGAATGGTGGGAAGCTTTTGAGCGACGCCTTGAACACCTGATGAACCCTCAACAAGCAACACGGTAGCGCGGGCCGCTTTAAGCATTGAAGCAATCGCATCCGCTTCCAAAAACGGATTGATCGGCATCAGGATGCCAGCCCTCATGGCACCAAATGCGACAGCCGTAGTCTCTGGAAGCGTGGGAAGCAAACTGGCGACAACCGGCTGAAGTGCAATTGAAGCAAAGGCAGCCGCGTAACGACCAGCACGCTCGGCAAGTTCACTGTAGGTGAAGTTGATTGGCGGGGCGTCCGGCGTCGCGAGGAACCTCACGGCCAGTCCGGTCCCGGCGTCCGCCGCGGCTTGGTCGAGAACTTCGACCATCGTGCGCCCTCGAAGCCAGTGTTCGAGCGGTTCCGCCTCGACTTGGGCGACAGCGTCAGGGCCAGTATAGTCTGGCCATTGATTGTAGTTTGCCACTATCAAACTTCCTCCTTGGAGAATTTCCGCTGATTGAGTTATAGGCCGGTGTTTCCGGCAGACGTGAATTGATGCTTAGATGACCGGGCCTCATCGAGTGATCCAAGTGGAATGTTAGTTTAGCGCCGCGATTGGCACCAAAGGTTTTGCTGCGGACCACACGACAGCTTCTGGCGCCGGCGGCCTCTGATGTCCGCTTTTGTTGAGGGTTTCGGATGCCGGCCCATGGCGATGAAGCGGCTTGCACGGGGGCCGGCGTCCGAAAGCCTTCAATGAAAGAAACCCGCGATGGGAGAAGGTTTGCGGGGCGGCTTGCACTATGGGGATTTGAGTGCCGCGGTCGATGCGACTGGAGGACGGCGGAGCGATGCCGGGCGTTGGCCGACGAGGATACGGCTCACGAGTAGGCGTCTGCCGGCACTGGTTTCTGACGATAGCTGCGCAGTTTGAGTTGAGGACTGGCTTTTTGAGCGAGTGCTGCGCCGGCCGGTCGACGACCAGCGAAGCAAGCGAGTGGATTTGCGGGCTTGCGGCTTGGGCTGGCTCATGAAGTATCGATCCTGATTGCGATGATTGGAGCTGTCGGTCGATGCCGGGGCGTTGAGCCGCGCTCGAAGATCTCGATGATGACCATGCGTCCGCCGCAGCATGGACAAAGGCGTGAGAGAGTGGAGGTGTCGTTGCCATCATTATCATCGGTATCGACAGCCTCGCCTTGGGACTTTTGGCTACCGAGCAGTTGGCGGGCGCGTGCGATGTTGTCGGCGCAGGCGGCCTTGGCGAACAGGCCGTAGTGGCGGATGCGGTGGAAGCTCTTGGGCAGGACGTGGATGAGGAAGCGGCGGATGAACTCGTCTGTTGCGAGCGTCATCACTTTGTAGCGATCGGGGCCTTCGAGCCGATAGTCCTTGTATTTGAAGCTGACACTGTTGTTGTCGAACGCGATCAGCCGGCTGTTGGCGATGGCGACGCGGTGGGTGTAGCGGGACAGATAAGCCAATACCGCCTCGGGTCCGGCGAAGGGCCGTTTGCCGTAGACGTACCATCTGATCTTGCGCAGCGGCGTCAGGAAAGCGGTAAGGCGGCGGGTTCGGCGAGATGACGATGCTGGCCGAAGAACTGCAATTGACCGGCTGCGTGCGCAGCGAAAAGCTTTTCCAGCATCAGTCGGCGGAATAATTTTGCGAGCACACGCCATGGCAGAAAGAACCGGGACCGGCACGACACCCACCGTGAGCCGTCGAGCGCGATGCCGCCGCCCGGCACGATCATGTGGACATGGGGATGGTGGGTGAGCGTCGAGCCCCAGGTGTGCAGAACGGATGTGAGCCGACACGAGTGCACCAGAATTGCTGTGATGCACGATGCTGCTTCTTTCGGGAAGCATTGGCTTCGACATTTGTATAGCAGCCCGCGAAGCGACAAGAATGTTGCTTTTTTGGGCGGCGGTACGTTTAGTTTGAATCTCGCCAAAAATTGTCGCGTTCCCGTCCAGCTTTGCGGCCAATACTGGCTTGATTGCGCTTCGTGCAAGCGTGACACTTTTGCTCTGCTGATCGGAACGGAACGCCATGCAGCAGTCGAACCAGATTACGCTTACGTCCAAAAACTACGAGATGGAGGATTTTGCCGCCGCGCAGGAGCTTTATCGCAGCAGCGGTTGGACCGACGGCCTGCCGTTCGATGTGATCGAACTCGACGGTAGGGACATACGCCGGAAGGCGATTGAGGAGCGCAAGCGACTGTTGGCAGGGCTATTGCGCCGCGCTCATCCCGGGACCGCGCTCAACCAGCATTACGAGGGCGATGGCGCCATCATTTACAAGCACGCCTGCGCGCTTGGGTGCTAGGGCATCGTATCCAAACGGCTCGGATCGCCGTACCGCGCTGGCCGTGTCGATCATTGGCTGAAGATCAAGAACCCGGAGGCGCCGGCCGCAAAACGAGAAGCCGAGGAGGAGTGGCAATGATCCGCTCTCCAATCTAGTTACCTGTCTACGCTGCCGACATGAAGGCAGCTTGGCTTCTTCCGCTCTGGAATGTTCTGGGTTTCCTGTGAATGCGGCGATCTCGGCATTCGTGAAACGGCTCAGATGCAGTAAGTGCGGCAGTGGTAATATTGCAGCCAAGAGAACCCGGTCGGATGTCATCTCGGCTCCGAGCAAGCTTCGAGCCGGATCGAGATAGTGTGTGGGCGCTTCACCAACAAACCGACTTGGGCGGAAATCGTCGCTGCCTGATCCCGGCGTCGGCCTACTACGAATGGCGGAGCACCCCAGGCGACAAGCAGCCAGGGTATTTTACGGCCCGCGATGGTTCGCCTGCGTTGACGTTCGCCGGACTGTGGGACCGAATGGAAGGACCGAGCGAGCGGCGGGATGTTGAAACTGATCCTCACTGAGCCGAACGCTTTCGTTGCGGAGGTACCACGATCGCATGCCGGTCATACTCGCCGAGAAAGACTTTGAGTCGTGGCTGCGCCGTGAGGCCGGTTAAGTACTGTTGAAGCCGTCGCCAGACGATCTGCTGTAACGATGGCAGCGTCATCATTGCTGCACTACGTTCAACCAGTTCAATGTGAAGGGTTGATACAGCGCAGCAACTTCGGGGACGGCGCGGAGCTGCTGCGTCTTCAGAACCGCCAGGTGAAATTTCCCTGGACGGCGTTATCTTGAACGTTGCTGGCGAGTTCGCCGAAATAAAAGAGGCCGACGCTAATCCTCGGCGTGATGCGCAGATCGAAGCCGGCTTGGACGAGGGCGGCATCGCGCGCCAGCGGTACGCCGGCGACGACGAACGGCGCGCCGGTGCTCTGGAAGGTGAGCGCCTCGGTCGGCGTAACGGAGCCGAAGGCGTGCTGCCAAGCGGCGGTGGCGCGCGGCATCAGCACCATGTTGTTGGTCAGGAGGTAATTGAGGGCAGCGCGGGCGCCGAGCGTTGAATAGCCGATATCGTCACTGCCTCCGGCGCCGTTCAATGCCACAATCCCCGTCCCCCCGCCCTCTGCAAAGCTTTGGGTGCTCAAATGCACCCAAGCCAATCCGGCGAACGGCTCGGTGGCGACACGACCGAGCGTCATGCCGTAGCCGATCTCGCCGAAGGTTTGGGCGGTGAGCGCGTTGTAGCGGGTGCTCGCGGTGTCGGAGAAACCGGGAAAGGCGATGCTGCGGCTGATGTCGAGCGCGCTCAGGCTCGCCGCAGCCGCACCGCGCAGATTCCAGTTGCCGTAGTTGGCGCCGACATAGCCGGCGAGATGGCCTGTGTCGATGTTGGCCGAACTTCCACGATTGTCGGCGATGCTAAAGTTAGAATTGGTGTAGCCGGTCGCGATGCCGGCAAGCCAATTGGCGCCGAAGCGGCGGTCGGCGCCGGTGAAAATGCCGGAGAGATTGGGGTTGACCGTCGCGGCATTGCCGTCGCTCGTGATCTTGCCGAAAGCACCGATGCCTTGCGCCCAGAATACCGTCTGGGGCTCGACCGGCGGCGCCTTGATCGGAAAAGCGGAGCGGCTGTCGGCATAAGCAAGCGGAATAGCAGAGCTCTCGGAACGGTCGTCAGCATAGCCGAGCGGCGCAACAGAGGCGTCGGAGCCGTCGGCGTAGGCTAACGCCGGCCCACCGGTGCCGAGCGCCGCGATCGGACCGCTTTCGCCGTTGTAGGCCGATTGCCGCAGCCGATCGAGCACCGCCTGGCGAAAGAACAAGCTATCGTCCAACATCACCGTTTGCGCCGTGGCGTACACCTCGCCCGACAGCGCGTCTAAGGCCTGTGCCGCGCTCGTCACGTTCTGGTCCACTACTGCCTGTACCAGTGGGCTGCTAATCGGACTTGCATTCAAAGCTCCACTCACACCACATTGATTGGCGGTGCGGCATTGAGTCGAGAACGACGTCGCGTTCAAGTTCAGGAAAACGTCGTTCGCACCATAGCTCAACGACGGATCGAGAAAGGCAAAATTAGTGGAGACCCCAGAAAACGCGCCGCTTACGCCGCCGCTCGCAGCGAGGATCGTATATTTGGTCTGCGGCGAATAGCTGCCGCTTTGCGCGAGAACCTGCACGTTACCGCCGTTGAGCGTGGCCGTATTGGTGACGTCAAGGCGCGATGAGTTGGTCGGTGTGACCGTAATCCCAAATGTGCCGCTGCCGTTCTGAACAAAACTTCCAGTTATCTTGCGCGTGCCGGTAGTATTGAGCTGCAAGGTGGCATTGTTGGTCAGCGCATTGGATACAGTCACATCGTTGGCGAGTGCGACAGTGCCGCTGTTGATATTGATATTGGCAGCGTTAATGGTACCGCCGGTCGTGAAGGTGCCATTGCCGAGCGCAAAGTTGACTGTTCCCGCATTCGCTCCGTTGACGGCAGTGTTGCCGTTGATGTTGCCGGCAATTGTACCGCCGGTGACGTTGACCGTATCGCCGAACGGCGAAAGAAGAATATCGCCAACGATGGCTCCGCCGGCCTGATTAATCGTCGAGGATGTGCTCGCTCTGCTATAATCAAGGGCCGTCCCGCCACGGCCGATGATGGTGCCGGTATTGGTCAGGTTCAGGTTTGCTGGGAAAGCCGGGTTAAACTGCGATGCGGCGAAGCTGGTCACTACGATAGCGGTGCCGCCTTGTGAACTAATAAGGCCGGCGTTGGTCAGGCCTGCGGGTTCCAACGCTCCAACGGAAACACCGCTGCCCTGACCTGTGAAAAAGACCTGACCGGGCGCCGGGGGTAGGCCTTCTAACTTACCGGACGCTTTATTGAAGATCCCGCCTTGCACGGTACCTAGCAGGTCGAGCGCAGCGCCGCCGTGGCCTTGCATCGTCCCGCTGTTGGTGAGCGAACCATTGATGACCGCGGTTACCAGACCTTCACCCCCGCTCAGGGTACCGCTATTGACCACATTGCCGGCAACAAACGACGTTGGCGGGTTGGTAAAGCCCAACGGCCCAAAGAAGGTCAGCGCTTCGTACCGGGCCGAGGTAATGGTTCCGGAATTGGTAACGCTGCCGAGGATGTTACCTTCTACGTCTAGGCCAGCCGCGCCGACACCGGTGGCTAGCGTGGAGGCGATGGTCCCGGTGTTCTTGACCGATCCACCCACCCCTCCCGAAATCGAGACCCCGAAACTGCTGATCATATTTCCGGTGTTTGTCACGTTGCCGGAAACCCTACTGGCAAAAACGGCGGCGTCCTGCGGCGCATTGACGGTGCCTGAGTTAATCAAACTCCCCGTTACGTTCCCCACACCGATACCGTTGCCTGTGGCCGAGCTGATCGTACCGGAATTGTTGATGGTGTTCAGGGTGACGCCCACGGCGTCGGTGACGGCACCCCCTTGGCTGTTACCTGTAGGCGAAGTATTGGATATGAGGCCGGAGTTGATTATCGTGGCGCCCGGCCCGATGGCGAAGACGGTCGTGTTGGGGACTGTCGCGTCGGTAATTGTTCCCAAATTGGTCAGTGTCGCGTTGGTCCCCGAGATCTTGTAGGCGCTTGTTGCGCCTGTCGTCAGCGTCGCGCCAGTCGAGACCGTTCCGCTCGTTCCACTCAGGTTTTGCGGATTCGTGCAGGTGCCCGGTTCGACATTGCCGTCCCCGCTCGCGCAAGTCGCCACCGCTTGTCCGACGCTCAGCGCTTGCGCCCCGAGAATAAAGCAAGCCGCGGCCATCGCCCGTAATTTTCGTCTCATCACCGCGCCCCTCGGTTGGTCCCGTCGTCATTGCATTACAGTACTGCGTGTCCCCCTCCGATTGCGGAGAAATGATGCTGACGAAGTTCGCGCGTCCGAAGACGCCGTCGACGAGTGCCGGACAAAAAAAATTCACCAGGCAATGTATCCGCAAAGCAATACGCTGGAGCGCACTGCCCACCCAAGCGGCTAGCGATGCCCGCATGCCCCCCTGACGCAATGCAGCGCTAGCACTCGCAGACGTTACAACTGCGAACAATTCCCGGAGATCGGCACAGCCGAGTTCACCTTCTTTACATTGCAGGAGTCAAGGGCCCAAGGTGGGCAAAAGCCTGGGCGCGGCATTTTTGGCTTCGGTGTGTCCGGGGCGCCGCAGACGTGAAGCGATACCCGAACATTTACTGCTTGTGTCCCCCAATCGTTGAAGCTTGGGGTCCGTCGCATCGAGCACGATTGAGAAAGAACGCGTAGGCCCGACTTTATTGCGGCGCACAAGTTCGCTGATGTGCAGATTTGATGTGCAGATTTTCGGACGCCGGCAATCGCGGATCAATCGACACCCTTTGGGCGGCCGGCGTCAGAAAAGCGCCTAGGCAGGAAATCGCGGCCGGTAGTTCAGCGGCGGCGTGCGCTATGGGGATTTAGCCGCGGGGCTGGGGTTGATGAGGTTGGCAGCAGCAGGTGCGGCGGTCGGTTCCTGTAATCCGGGGATGGTCGCATCGGGTGGGGACGAAGCAACGAAGACACCGATCTCACTGCTTTTCGAAGGTGAGACTGCAGGGGCGGCCCTCGATGCGTTTTCCAGTGCCGCTCGTGCGCTCGAACTGAGCCAATGCGTGATAGTCGCTCGGGGTTCCCCTGGCGGCGCCCAGAGCAACGAGACTGGAGCCGACGATGATTTCGCCAAAGAACGCCGCGGTCCCGTCGGACTCGATCTTGCCATCAAGGACCATCGAACCGGGCTCGCCTTTGACGCCTTTCAGACCATGAAACGCACCGTCCTCGACCCGACCCCTAAACCGATAACTGTAGCCCGGATATTGGCCCAGGTTCGGGCAGGTCCACGTCGTCTGCCACGCTCCGTCGAATTTCTTCGCCGTTGCCGGCGCGTTGATGATCAGGTCAGCGATCCGCAATTGCGCCTCCTGCACGTGGACGCCGGCAGAAAACTGTTTCAGATATTCACCGAACGACGCACGCGTGGCCGCGGCTGTCGCATTCTGCCACGCCGTTTCGTCGGGGCTTGGTTGTGAGGCGGGGGGCGGTTCGGGCGGCAGCGTTGGCGTGGCTGTTTGGGGTAGCGGGGGCGGCGCTGACGGTTGATTAGCTATTTGTTGCGGCGGGGCCGATTGGCGCGACGGCGTTTGTACCACGGTTTGTGAGGCGGGGGGCGGTTCGGGCGGCAGCGTTGGCGTGGCTGTTTGGGGTAGCGGGGGCGGCGCCGGCGGTTGATTAGCTATTTGTTGCGGCGGGGCCGATTGGCGCGACGGCGTTTGTACCACGGTTTGTGAGGCGGGGGGCGGTTCGGGCGGCAGCGTTGGCGTGGCTGTTTGGGGTAGCGGGGGCGGCGCCGGCGGTTGATTAGCTATTTGTTGCGGCGGGGCCGATTGGCGCGACGGCGTTTGTACCACGGTTTGTGAGGCGGGGCGCGGTTCGGGCGGCGAGATTCGCGCAGAGGGCCGCATGTAGAGGACGCCCCCGCCGATGAGGATGACGACGGCGACAAGCGCCGAACCCAATATCAGAGGCCGGCTCGACTGCTCCCGCCCAGCGGGAACGCCAACCTCGAGCGAATAAACGCGGACCAGCTCGTTGATGTTTTTGAGTTGAGTCTGTCCGAGATCGCTAACCGCCAAATCGAGCCGCGCCCTCACCTGGCGATAGGCATCTTCGGATAAGCAGATGGTGCCGGGCTTGGCAATTCCTTCCAGTCGCGCCGCAATATTCACGCCGTCGCCCATTAGATCGCCGTCGCTCTCCTCGACGACATCACCTAGATGGACGCCGATGCGGAACTCGATGCGCCGCTCGGCCGGCAGCCCGGCATTGCGCTCGACCATGCCGTTCTGCACCTCGATGGCGCAGCGCACGGCGTCGACCACGCTACGAAATTCGACAAGCGCGCCATCGCCTGTCCGCTTCACGACGCGCCCATGATGCACGGCGATGGTCGGATCAATCAGGTCGCTTCGGAGCGCCCGCAGTCGCGCCAGTGTGCGATCCTCATCGGCGCCTGCCAGCCGGCTATACCCAACCACATCCGCCGCCAGGATCGCCGCAAGTTTCCGAGATTCGGCCATGACTTCCCACCATACAGTAGCGCAACGACGAGTTTTTGCCCGCCGAAATGTGGGGAAGGATACCATGCCTGAATACCGAGTTCTGCGACCCAAATTCGGGGCGCTTAGAGCCGACCAGGGATGTCGCCTTCTGGGCCCTTAACGTCATTCACGGCGCTTCAAAAGTGTGGTCGCTATCGGATCAACAGCGGACAAACTGCGCAGTAGGGCTTGGCTGGCTCAGCAGCGATTGGTAGAGTCGGAATGTGACGCGGTGGTTGTAGGGTGAACATATCTGTTGCCGCCTCTTTCGTCTGGCGGTGCCTTAGTAGTTCAGCCATGACTCCGTTTTCACATCCCGCTCATCGAACCGGACAGGCAGATCTCCCGCATCCGGCTCTCGGACAAGACTTCACGCCTTTGCTTTCGCGTGCGACGCCATCTGCAGCTTCTGAACACTCAGTGGAGTTTATAGGTTGCCCAATCTCCAGGGCCTTCACCGCGTAGTGCGTCTGTCTTGAACTGAGGTCCCTTCCCTCCACCGGCATTACCCGGCTTCAGCGGTACTACGAACCTCTCCGCCACCCCAAGGCGCCCGGCCTGTCCCTCACGGGCCTCCGGTTGGTCGTCGCTGACCGCGCTTTGGAGCTTCCCGTGTTTCGTGCGCTTTCCTTGTGTACATGCTGCCGCCACTACCCCGGCGCAGCGTCTGGACGTATCACTTCGCTCATTTTATCCAGACGTGGCAGCCTTCCCCGAAAGGGTTGTCGGGTCGGCCTGCGCATTGTCCTTTTCGAGGCTTGCTCGGCGTTCACTCGCGTTGCGGCCTGCACACTCGCGCTGCCACCAATTCGTGACACGCTAATCGAAGGCTTCAGCCACTTCGTTACCTCCATGACTGCTCCGATTGCTTCCGGCTGGAGCGGTTGCCGGGTGGGGCTTGCACCCACTGGAAAGCGCCGCCTTGTCACGGCGCAC
>CAWJOX010000017.1:0-7487 GCA_963844545.1 uncultured Alphaproteobacteria bacterium
GCATAATTGCCTATCAGCTGAGGGTGATTGGGAAAGCGCTTTAGACCTTTTCCAAGACCGCATCGGCTTCCTTAAAACGCTGCAACGTCATCAGCGCCACCCCGATACTGGAATAGCCGATCGGATCATCGGGGAATTTCTCTCGGAAGACGTTCCAATATTTGATGGCACGCTCCCAATCGTTCCTCTGCTGAGCGACGTAGGCGCGCCCTGCAATGAGCTGGGAGTTGTCGGGATGCTCTTGTAGCGCTGCCCGCAAAATGTCTTCCGCCTCATCGTAGCGCTCTAATTCACGCAAGGCGACGGAAGCCCCCAAGGGTCCGACAAAATCCTCCGGAGAGAGGTTGATGTAGGTTACCCAGCGTTCCAACGCGTCAGCCCAATTCTTCTGCTCTTGTGCCAATTGAGCGTAATCGCCCAACAGCGGCCGGCTGCGCGGATGCAGCTTCAGACCCTCACACAAGGCGGCGTTAGCGCTTGCATAATCCGCCAATCTTTTGTGAGCCAGCGCAGCGCCGCGGTAGGCCTCCGACTCGCTCGGAAAAAGCTTGCGGATCGATTTCCAAACGTGCAGTGCTTGTTGAAAATCACCATGGTCATATAACTTCCACGCAGCCGCCATGAGATCGTTGGGGCCGATCTCCCAATCAACTAAACTCGGTGCCTTTGGTTGGGCGTGAAGCTCCTTCATAGCCTATTGCCAATCATATCGACCCAAGCGGCACCGGACCAGACGATTAGCTTCCCAAGGCTCGTATCGAAAAACAGCCGGCCGGCATCAAGAAGTTGAAGTCCGTCTGGGCGCTTGGCACCGCCACCGGCGGCGACCTTCAGTCCGACGTCACCGGCAAAGCCAAAGGTGTCGCCGATGCGCATTTCGCCGTTGAAGCAAGTACCGCCGTTCCACTGTTGGTCGGTGCGGCTGGCATAGCGGCCGACAACAAACCATTTGGCCGGATCGTCGAATATCTTGCAGGAAGAATAAAAGGGAAAATAGCCTATATCAATGTCCACATTTTGCAGAGCGATCTTGCTGATATGGCTATCCGAACGGAAAACCGTGTCCGACGCCCAGCATGAATGGTCGGTGTAACGGAAGCCGTAGATCGTCTGCACCGGCCGCGTTCCAGTAAAAAGGAATGCCGACTTCAGCCCTTTGGCTTCGCAGTGACAGTCAATGTCGAGCATGGTGTGACTGACCTGCCCGCAATACACGACAAATGCGGCCTCGCCGATGCCAACGGCATAGCAGCGGATAAAGCGGTGGCGCGCGGTATCGCCGAGCCACACCGGCACGCCGCCGCCGGCATGGCGAAAATCGCAATTGATGAATTCGTTTTCATTGAAGCTATTAGCCTGTTCACCGTTCTCGGCCTGGCCGGGCACAAATTTCGATTTGGTGTCAAAATGGTTCACGCCGTCTTGAATCAGACAATAGCTTTGCGGATCGGCGCGATCGTTCCAGAGCAGGACATGGTGGAAGCCGGTGGTTTCCGCAGCAAGGTTCAGCAGGCAGGCCAGCGAATAATAGCCGATGACCTTAACGTCATCGAACAGATGATCGTCCGCCACCACCCAGGCCGAGAGACGCCCGAGCTGGATGCCCAGCTTCGGCGTCTGGGTCTTGTCTCCGATGATCGTGAGGTTGCGGAACGTCAGCCAGCGCGAGCCAAGCGCGTCGATCACCGGCTCGCCGGTACATTTGCCTAAGATTACCGAGCCGTCGCCGTCTATCAGCAGATTGATGTCGCGCAGCTGAGTGAGGTCGATGCTGTCGGAAACCGCGTAGACGCCAGACGGTATCTTCAGAATGGGTCCGAATTTGATATCCTCGACACCCGCCGGCGTCTGATGGTCCCGGATATATCTGATGGCGGCGTTGAAAGCGGGCGCGTCGTTCGTCACTCCATCGGCCTTGGCGCCGTGGTTTCGGACGTCAACAATCATTTGTACTGCAGGCGTTCCGCTGTTGTTGTTATCTGCGGCAATGGCCTGCCCACCGATCAATCCAAGCGCGGCAAGCGACGCGGGCGCGGCAGTCACCTTTCTGCGCGAGAACAGGCGAGGAGAGATGCGGTCCAGCGGCTTTCCTTGTGAAGGTTTCATGTCAATACCGTTCATGTGAGCTGGGAGAATAGCCAAGATCAGGCCTGCGCCGGTTTCAGCGCGCAGGCCTGATTTCACGAATGAGCGGAACTCCAGCCTACCGCATTGAATTCCGCGGGAGCGGGCATCACTTCCGGCTCGTCCGTTGCCTTTCTCATGACGACGACGCCGCGCTTTGCATCCGTCACTTCGATCGGAACGTCGTCTTTGTTCGTCACCAGAACCCCAAGCAGATCGGGAGCGACACTCATTATGTATTTATCTGCCGATTCGATCAGGCCGAGTGCCTCATCGCGTATGAATTCGGCGGACCAGTCTGCGGGAAGACCCTTCACTGCAGCGAATTCTTCGGCAGGAATCGAAAGCGCGTGTCGGCGTATCTCGTCGATGGTCCGTCGTGGCGAAAAATTCGGCGGCTTGCCGGCCGCGGCGAGTACCAGAGGACCGAGCGGACAATAGTTACGCCCGATGGCAACCAGGTCCGCGATATCGCGGGCTTTTGAACGCCCGGAGGCAGCGAGTATCTTATTCACGGCCAAGTCGGCCTGATGGAGGCGGGCACCCCACTCCGGGTCTTTCACAAGGGGAAAAAAGCGCCGCTTCGTCTCGGCAAACCACTGGATGATTGTGGACGACGTTCTGTCGGAGACCGTCGCGTCGACACAGCCATAGACGATGAAGTCGGTGTGGGTCTTGTATCCCGCCGCATCGAGAACGGCGAGGTCTGCTTTCGCGGCATCGGTTACTTCCTCGTCGGTGTCGTGGAAGATATCGATGTCATCGGAGCGTCTTTGCCAGTCCTTGGTGAGCATCAAACCGCCCGCCAGGTAGCTCGTTTCCGAGCGGTTGTTGGCGAGGCGGCGAAGAATGTCACTCTGGAGCTGCGTCAGCGCCATCTCAGCTTGCCATTGCATCCAAGCGATCGAGCATCTGCCGACCGATGGCAAAGGCACGGGCATCGCCGCGGTCGATCATGGCGCGGGCGACCACGGCGGCACGCGAACGCAGGTCGGGAAGCCGGTCCAGATCGACATTGTCGAGGATGCGCGTACCGTAGCAGCGAAGCGCGTTGTCATAGAGCGACCTCAGCTCCTTGTTGCCCCGATGTTCGGCGCGCAACCGGGCGGCAATTGCCAGAATCTCTTTGCGGGCCGCCGGCGGGACAAGCACCTCGACCCGAGCAAGGTCCGCCGCTCCGCCTTCGCTGCGATACTTCTTCACCCGCTTGCGGGCGGCGATCATTTAGCTGGGATCCTTCTTTCCTGCCATACAGACGAGATACACCAATAGTACGCGTATCCCGGTTACGCAATATCATATCCCGGTTACGTTATATCATATTGATATTAATATCATTATTTTATGCGTCGAGTTCTGGGCACGAAGCTAAGAACCAGAAACTTTCGCGGCAATCACTTTGACCAGATCTCCAACGTTGGCCAATCCGTCCATTTCGCGCGTGCTGAATTTCACGTTGAATACCTCCTGGACCGCCATGAGGATCTCGACCTGCCGGAACAAATCCCAGCCGGCCACATCCTTTGCCGTCAAATCCGGCCGCAGCGTGATGTCATCGCGCGAAAAAACGTCATGGAAGATCTCGGTCAGGCGCTGGTAAAGCTCGGTTTCGGACGGCATTGTTCAAACTTTCGCCACCTGGATGAAGGTTTCGATCGGCACGAACGAGGCGAGATCGAGAACATTACTGCTGCCGCTGTCCTGATCGGACTGCAAGGTCGTGAAGCCGAGCTTGGCATAGTGTTCCTTGACCATCCCGTTCTTTTTGGTCGGAATGTATTTGCCCAGCAGACGTCGTGCGCCCATTGCCTTGGCGCGTTCGGCGATGAGGTTTAGCGTCGTCGGTTCGACCTGCCGCCCCAGCACCCGGCAGCTCATCAGCCAGGTGTCGATCTCGAGATCGGTATTGTCCCGCAATCTGCCGATGATAATGGCGATGATGCCGTTGTCGCCAAACCGGTCGACCAGGCGCAAATGCAGCCCGAACGCGTCCGGGTCGCCGATGATGGCGAGAATGTCCTCTTCGGTATAGCGGCGGGTGGTGAGGTTGAACTGGTTTGACCTGGCGATGAGCTGAACGATGCGCGGCAAATTCAGCTTGTCGAAATCGCCCCACACCAGCCGCATGTCGAGTTCGCGGAGATAAGCCTCAAGATCGGTCGCGGACTCCTTGAGCGCATCGCGCTGTGCGTTGCCGCGATATTGGCCGGTGCGCTCGCGATCCTCATCGGTGACGTAGAGGCCCTCGAAATAGCCGGCGGCGGCGATGGCGCGTGCGTAGTTGGCCGGGTCTTCGTCGACCTCCGGCACCGCCACTATCGGCAGCTCCTTGCGGATCAGATTGCGTTCGAACGGGTTGTCGTCGACGAACACCAGGCTGTCGAGGCCGATATTCAGCTTCTCCGCGATCGCCCGGATGTTATTGGCCTTGTCCGACCAGTTCGCGACAAAGCAGGAAATATCGCCGCGTTTGAGCACCATGTCGGGATGGGCATCGAACGGCTCCAATGCATTGGCCTCATCGTTCTTCGAGCAAACAGCAAGAATGACGCCGCGCCGTGACAGTTCCCGGCAATAGTCCTGGAACTGGACAAAGGCTTCGCCGAGCGCGGTGCCCTGCCCGATCACGATGCCCTCCATGCCGTCATCGCCGACGACGCCGCCCCACACGGTATTGTCGAGATCGAGAACCAGACATTTGTAGGAGTAACCTTTCTTCGCCGCGATCAGACGGGCGACGAGGTCGCCGTAGAGCGGGCCGGCGGCGACCGCAATCTCCTGTTTGGAGCGGTGCCACAGCGCGGGATTATGCCAGGCATCGATACCGTCGCGCGCAGCCTCGGCGTCCACGGCCAGAAGATCGATGCTTTCTTCATCGGCCATCACCCGCAAATCCGCGTTCAGACGGGTAATGAAGTTAGCCCGGGAGCCGGGCAAGCGATATTCGTTTTGTCCGAGCAGGGGAAGGTGCACCGGCAGCGCGGTCTGCTGAATGATCGGACAACGAAAATTTTCCCTTGCAAGCCGCCAAAGCGCGCGAATGCGCGCCTTGGCATCCGCCAGCAGGCGATCGGCGTCGGCTTTGTCCAGCGCGGCATGGACGCCGGCCGTGAGGTGATAGGCGTCGAGGCTCAGCAGGATGTAGTTGGGTTTGAATTCGTAAAGGGCTGAATCCCTGTCCGAAAGTTCCTGCAGATATTGGCCGTATTCGTTCTCGTAAACGTCGATGAAAATTCCGCGCCGCAATCCGCCGACACGGATCGCCGCTTGGAGGTGGCGCAGCGTCGCCGAGCCCAGCATCGCGAGCCGCACCGATTTGGCGCCGACCTGTGATGGCGGCGTCGGGACTATTCGGCGCACAGCTTCGTCCAAGGCGTTGGTTTGGACAAAATTGAGCGCGGTATTTGCAAGACCGACGGCGGCATCCCAAGCGGCGGCCGGGTCGGCCGGCAAGGCTTTCAGCCGCTGTTTCCAGTCCGGAAGTGCCGGCAGCCAATGCAGTTGCGTCACCAGTACCTCGATTTACGCATGAGCCGGTTCGACAACCTGTTTCGAATGCTGGCCGAGCAGCAAACTCGCTTGCCGGCACAGCTGCAGCCAGAGTTCGAACGACGGGCCGTCCACCGACAATTTGTCGATAAAACCGACAACCAAGGTGGTTTCAAGGAGCCGCACCGAGCCGACAGCATTTCGATCCGTGCCCGACCTCACGAACAGCAACCGGTTGTCGCCGTACCGGCGCAGCGCACTCCACAGCTCACGGATCTCGCCGTCGTTCACCGTCTCGCGACAGGAATAGACAAAGATTTTTTCGGCATCCTTCAGATCCTGCAGCAGCTTGTCGCGCAAAAAGCGTATTCGCCGGCATACACCGACGAACCGCTTTTCCCGGTCATCGCCGTTGTCCTGTATGAACGTGTGCATGGACATGTGATAGCGCTTGTCACCGGTGACATATTCTCCGTTGAACGTTGTCAGTGTCGTATTTTCGGCATCGCCAACGCCAACAAATCCGGCGTCGAGCGCCGCCATCAGCAACTTCGACGGCGTCGAGGTGAATCTGAGCAGCCCCAGCGGCTCTGCCCCGTAGTGTCGCTGCACGACGCCGAATTCGCAATTATCGCCCAGCGATTCGAACCCGACCATCAATCGTCCGACTTCGGGATTTTGCTCGTCCTGTTTGATCGTGCCGCTTTCGAGCAGCCTCGCCTCCTCGAAGCGGCCGAGCTCGCCCAGCACCAGTACCGTTTGACTGTGACCGAGCGGATCGGTCGGAAATTGATCGCGATACTTGCTCCACCTTTTCAGGGCTTCCGGCCAGTCGCGCGATCGCGAGGCGACCCAGGCGTAATTGCCGACCAGTTGGGGATGATTTGGAAAGCGCTTTAATCCCTCTTCGAGGACCGCGTCCGCTTCCCTAAAGCGCTGCAACGTGAGCAAGGCCGCACCTTTGCTGGCGTAACCTATGGGATCGTCCGGGAATTTGCCGCGGAAAACGTTCCATATGTGCAAAGCGCCTTCCCAATCGTTTCGCTGCTGGGCGACGTAGGCGCGGCTGGCCAGTAGCTGCGAATTGTCGGGATACGCTTCCAATGCTGTCTGCAATATTTGCTCGGCATCATCGTAGCGCCGCAACTCGCGCAGAGCGATGGACGCGCCTAGAAATCCGAGGGCATCATTCGGAAAGCGACTATGATAGTCCTCCCACCTTTCAACTGCTGCCGCCCAATTCTTTTGGTCCTGCGCCAGATAGGCGTAATCAGAAAACAGCGTCCGGTTATTCGGATGCAGTTCCTTGCCTTCGCTCAATGCCATTTCGGCGCTGTCGTAATCCTCCATTCGCTTAAACGCCAACGCCGAAGCACGGTACACTTCGGGTTCGTTCGGAAAGAGCTTGTGAAGCGATTTCCAGACGTGCAATGCCTTCGGGAAGTCACCCTGGTCATATAACTTCCACGCCACCGTCATGAGATCGTTGCAGCCGACGTCCCAGTCCATCAATATCAGCCCCTGCTACAGCCAACCCTGGAGCGCTTGTTCAAATGTTATCTGTAGATACGAGCGTGTTTCTTTTTTGGCGGTCAAGGAGCCGGCAATCATACGCGCTGCCGGTCAATGTCGCCGTATTGCGAGACGAACACACAGCCGCTGATTTGCATTTGTTCATTGCGCGAATTGCGCCGGTGGAACGGTTCGCCCTTGGCTGGTAAGGCGCATCACTCAGACTCCAGCGCGTGCGTCTCGGATAATTGCCCGTTTAAGTCGCTGCGGCCTGCACAGAAGACGCTGCGCGGGTTGAGATTCCAATGTTTACCCGCGCTGCCAACACAGCTCGGCGCTCAACGATCGTGGACTTTCGTCAT
>CAWJOX010000018.1:0-61341 GCA_963844545.1 uncultured Alphaproteobacteria bacterium
CAGATGCACAAGCTTCCCGGTAAGGCGGTCCAATTCCTGATGAATTGCACGAGCCGATCAGGCACGACATCGATATAACCTCCGTATGAGCGGATACCATAAGCTGCGTTGATGTTCGCGCATGGCTCCCCGGTCGGCCCGAAGGTTTCGATGATGAATTGCAACCGAAGCAAGGAGTTGGGAGAATTTATGCGGTAGTCCGCCAAATCGACAGTTTTGCTGTCGGCATCTCTCAGGGGCGGCAAGCGTGGATACAACAGCGCGCTTGGATAGAACGGATTGTCGCCGATGTGGCTGTCGATCTTGCCGGCCGGCACCTGTTCCGCGACCAACAATGCCACGAATACAATGTAGACGCCGCGCGGAGGTAGTTGGCGCGATTGCGCGAGGCGTACGACCAGAAACAGTATCGCAACACCTAAGGTGAAGCGCAGCGCACCCAAGCCTGCTAAAATCAGGCCTTCCTCGTGCGGCACCGTGAGTTTGAAGATTTCGGTCCACGGATAAAGCGTGACGAAAAGACAAAGCGGAACGAGGATAACCCCAGCCCAAAACCCGAACCGCCTCACCTGGTCTAGGTGATCGCGCCAGATCAGGGTTAGGACCAGGGCAACAGCGGAGAACAGAAGAAGTTGTACCGCGATATTTTTCAGATGCGAAAGAAATGTCGGGTTACTGTCGGTCCAGAATAGGATTACGAAGAGAGCGGCCGCGGCAATGCCGGTGAGGATGGGCAGGGCGGACGCTCGACCAGCACCGGGTAGGCATGGTTCGCCCACAGGATCAGAGCGGCGAACAGCAGCAAGCCGATCACGACAGCGCGCGGCCAATTATGCTCGGCGCCCTCCGCCGGATAGATGTTTCCAATTAAAATCATAAGAATAAACATCGCAATCACGACGAGCGCGAATCCAAGCAATTGAAAAGTTAAACTTGGGAACCTCGCTCGACGCACGCATCGCTCCAGCGACATGCCGCCAAGCGCCGCCAGCGCCGGAAGGCCGACCATGAACAGGATTTGGACGCCGACGACAGCTCCGACTGGATAAAGCAAATATTGCAAAAAAAACTCGAACGGCTGCGCGTGTGTAACCGAAGCGAGCCCAACAATTACGTAAATGCTCCAGAATACCGCCTTCGGCGTTTTTTCGGACGACAACATCCAAAGCGCGAGAAGCGCCGCAGCTATGCCAAAAAATTGTGGCGCGGCAAAATGCAAATGATAGCCCTCAAACAGATGCGAAATATTTCGAAAAAATTTGATCGATGCGTCAAAATGGACCCCGAGTATTTCAGTATCGAAATATCGTGCAATGAGGAAGGTGGAGTTGTTGAACGCCGGCAGACAGCAGCTTTCAGCCGATGACGTCTGCAGGGCGGCGAGGGTCGGAAACAGGCGAATACCAAAGATCGCCAACGCCGTCAGTGAGCTTGCTGCAAATAACGCGAACCGGCCGAGTACGGGTTCAATGTCGTATCGCGATAGCGTCCGATAAAGAAAGAGAATGCCCGCGGCGAGAAGGGCGTATGACGAGAGGGCGATGTCACCCGCCATCAGCATCAATGTCGTGACAAGCGACCAAAGTAGATAGTTCGCGAGGCTGCTGCGTCGGCCTGAGGTCCAAATCAGCGCTAATAGAATAAGATAAAACAGCATGAGCGAGAGACCGCTCACGTAGACGCCGAGAAGCCAAATCGTCATACCGCTGAGCTGGAAGGCAATCGACGCGAACAGAGCCCAGCGGCGCTGCAAGAGCTCCGCACAATAAAAGTGGTAGGCGGAAACGCCCACAAGCCAGACTTTGATGAATGCAAAAAACGTTATCGTCGAAAACAGATACCGCAACGGGACAAGGAACAAAATCCAGTGCTCGGGGTAGAACAGCGTCGGTACAGCTTCGGCGGCGCGGGGCATACCTGAGAAAACATACGGATTCCAGAGACCGAGCGAGCCGTGCAAAAAGTTTTGCCTAGCCAGAAGCAGAGACGGATAGCTCTCGAGCAGCGAATCAGTGCTGGCGGCGACAACGTGGCCGAATAGAAGAAAAGGAGAAAAGAACAGGGCCGCCAAGACGAGATGGATGCAATAGGCCGGTTCGCGCTGATTCGCGTCGAAAAGAACGAGGCGCGGCCAATCCAAACCGCGCAGCTTCTCCACTGCCCGGGTCACGCGGCTGCGCAACTGGGACGTGGCCACCTCGTTCCCCTTCAGCATCGCCGACGCGTCCGCTCCTTGAAATGCAAATCGCCTTCCACTGGTATCTCCATGCGCGGAGGGCGCGCCGGGCGTCTGGGTTCACTTTTATAATAGCGCATTCAAGGCATTTGCGGTCAAGCGACGGCTAATTTTGCAATTTGCGCTTGTCGGTGATTGTACCGACAGAGCATTCGCAACGAGGTATTGAGACACTTTTCTACCTTGGCTTTTATCCGGGCGATCTTTCCCATGTCGCCTTGGCTGCCGTAATTGGAATGATGCGGCCAGCGCATCTGGCTGTTGCGGCGCCGGTCCAATATCGCCGGCGTGGGTGACCGTATGTGCTGTCATCGCGTTGCTCGTCGACCAGCGACCACGTAGCGAAAGCGCAGATTGGCCGCTATTGACTGGTATCGGCTTCTGCGACTATGTCGATCCAACTCCCCGCTATTTTACCAACCAGCTCTACGGATGCCCGGACCCGTCTTGAAGTTTTGGCCGACTTGCCTGGTCAGGGTGTTTATTTTGCCTTTGCGGGCGGATTCGCTTACGGCATGCTTGGCCGGATCAGAATTTCGCTGAAACGGCACGCGACCGCGCTGCCATGAAGCTGTGCCCGTCCTGCCGGACTGCCTTCGAAGGTGACGACTGGACTTGTCCGAATTGCGGCGTGCGACCGACGCGCCATGACGGCTTTCTGAGCTTCGCGCCCCAACTCGCCCAAAGCAACGAGGGCTCCCCCGAGGGAGTGCACCACTACTTCGAACTCTCGCCAGGAGCGCAGCTTTTGGTTCCGTGGCCGCCGGCGGATCATCCAGTCGCTGGTGGCGCGCTACTGTCCGAACGCCAGGTCATTTCTCGAGGTTGGCTGCGGCCCCGGCTTCGTCCTTGCCGGTCTTCGTGAGGTGTTGCCGGAGGCAAAGCTGGTGGCTTCTGAGATCTACCTCCACGGCCTGCCTTACGCCGCGCGCCGCGTATCTCCGCCGGTAGAGTTCATCCAGGCCGACTGTCTGGCGCTACCGTACGACCGGGAGTTCGACGCGGTAGGCGCCTTCGACGTCATTGAGCATATCGACCGCGAGGCAGACGCCATCGCCGAGATGCGGCGCGCGCTAGCACCCGACGGCGTGATTTTCCTCACCGTTCCGCAGCATCCATGGTTATGGAGCCGCGTTGACGAAATAGACGACCATAAGCGCCGCTATCGACGCAGCGAACTCGCGGCGAGGCTGCGCGACAGCGGCTTTTCGGTCCTGTGCGATACTTCGTTTATGTTCTTTCTGCTACCGGCGATGATGGCACAACGTCTCGTCGCCAACCGCAGCAGTACCTACTACCCAGACGTCGAATATGCATTGCCGCGGCCGGTCGATTGGCTGTTTGAACGCGTGCTCGACGTTGAACGATACGCCATCAGCGTCGGCGTGCGCTTTCCGGCCGGTGGCAGCCGCGTCGTGGTGGCGCGGCGGAACTAAAAGGCAAACGCTGGTACTAATGTCCCATCAAATTGTGCAGCTTGTGCTTGAGAAGCGCGAGTTGCTGAACAACACCCGCCGGCAAGGCGCGCAAAACAGCATTTCGCATGCGCCACAGCGCAGGCGCAAGTTCCGCCACCTTGGCGTCGGTCGGTATTCTCGCGGCTTGGATTTCTGGTGCGAGCCCAGCAGCAATCCGAGCGGTCGCGTATAAGAGGCAGTTGTAACGATACCAAGGCTCGATTTTCGGTAAGGCCGAGATAGCCGGCCGAATCCAATCAAATGTGGCGTAGCCTCGGGCTGCAAATTTTTCACGCCAATATTCCAACGGTTGTTCATTCACATGTCGTTCGCCGCCTTGGCCGGGGACAGCCGCCGAGAACATGATCAGTTCGCCGTGGCGGCACAGGCTGTCGACGAATACGTCGGCATGGGCACCGTCGATACATTGTGCCACCTCGAGCGACTGGACGAGATCGAAATGACGATTGAGCTGCAAAGGCTGCGACAGATCCCACGCGATGAAGGCTTCGGAGGGTATGGCGAGGCTCGCCCGATCGACATACGGCCCGTCGACGCCGATGCTGTCGAGTACCCCTGCCCGCCTCCATTCACTCGGCCAAACGCCGCGCCCGCAGCCGACGTCGAGCACACTTTCAGGTTTTAGCTTCGGTGCGAGCAGGGCAACGATGGACGCCGCGGACCGCCGGGAGCCGGGATCCATATAGTCGAAGAACTCATTCGGGAATTGATACGCCGGATCAGTCATAGATCATGGCGCGGTGGCCTGGCGTCATCACCGAACCGCCACTTGCTGAACATGATTGACTTCGCCGCTTGTGGTCTCGGCGACCACGGCCTGCGGTTTCTTGTTAATATTGATGTGCGTACGTCCGACGTATTCGCCGAGAATACCAAGGAACAGCATTTGTAGTCCGCCGATGACGAGCACCATCACCGTCAGTGAAGCCCAGCCCGCGGCGGTCTCGCCAAAATCGTGCGGGTAGGCTAGACGCGCGATGATGATGATCAGGGCCGCCACCATGCTGATCAGCAATGCCGCAATACCGACCCAGCTCACCAGCCGCAGCGGCTTAACCGAGAACGAGAACGCGAGACGGCTCCAGACACTGAGGGATTTTACGAAAGTGTACGTGCTTGGTCCGGCTAACCTGGCGTGATGCTCGGTCCGGATAAACGAAAAGCGATTGGTCACCTGAAAGAGCAGGCTGTCGACATAAGGAAACGGTCCGTCGAAGGCGCCAATGAGCTCAGCGACTTCACCGCGGACGATCTTGAAGGGCGACATGTAGATGTTTGCCGGCTTATCGATCAGCCATTCGGCAAACTTGCCGTTGATCCAGCTCCCGAGCCGCTTCCACGCCTTTTGTTTTTTTTCAATGAAATGGGCGTAGACAACGTCAGCGCTGCTGCGGTTCATTTCCTCATAAAGCTTTGGGATGTCGTCGGGTGAATGCTGCAAGTCATCATCCATGATGACGACGGCACGGCCGCTGGCATTGCGGATACCGGTCAGGATGGCGTTGTCCTGCCCAAAGTTCCGCCGATGGCAGAACCCGATGATCGTCGGGTAGCGGGTTGCCAGTTGTTTGATGACCAGCCAAGAGCGGTCGGGCGAACCGTCGTTTACCAGGATCAGCTCGTAGCTCAATTTCGCAGCGTTGAGCGCCTTGTCCACCGCAGCGGCGAGCGCCGGGAGGCTTGCCTCGCTCCGATATACCGGAACCACGACCGAGATGTCGGGAATGCGGCGATCCACGATTGGTAAAACTCCCAGGCGGACCGCATCGCGCCGCTGTCCGTTGATCACGGAGCATGCACACCGCATCCCGGATTTTGCACGGCACGCATGGTAAAGTTTGCGCTACCCTAGTCAAGCATGACGAGCTATAAGCCGCCGGCCGAGGCCACGGTTAAGGCCTGATACGGTCTACGTTTCTCCGTGTACTCGGCGTGAGCTCCCTGAAACTCGCCTCGTTGCCGCGTTCATGGTGATCCGGCGGATCGGGCCGGAAACACGCTCTGATGACTATCGACTTCAATCGCCCAAAAACAGCCGGTAATGAGCTTGACAATATCCGGCAAGCAATCGCCAGCGAGCATACCGCCGGTGACGGCGATTTTACCCGGCGCTGCAACGCGTGGCTGGAAGCGCGCCTGAATACGCCCAAGGCATTGCTGACCCACTCGTGCACCGCCGCACTCGAGATGGCCGCGCTGCTTTTCGACCTTCAGCCGGGCGACGAGGTCATCATGCCGTCATTCACCTTCGTCTCGACCGCAAACGCCGTCGTGCTGCGTGGTGCCGTACCGGTGTTCGTCGACATTCGCGCCGACACGCTCAATCTCGACGAAACCTTGATTGAGGCGGCGATAACCCCACGCACCAAAGCAATCTTCGTTGTGCATTACGCCGGTGTCGGCTGTGCAATGGACCCAATCATGGACATCGCGCGTCGGCGCGGATTATTGGTCGCCGAAGACGCTGCGCAGGGCCTGTTGGCAAGTTATCAAGGTCGGCCACTCGGCGCCATCGGCCATCTCGGCGCCATCAGCTTTCACGAGACCAAGAACGTCATCTCAGGCGAAGGCGGCGCCTTAATCATCAACGATCGTCGCTTTATCGAGCGTGCCGAGATCATCCGCGAGAAAGGCACCAACCGAAGCCTTTTCCTTCGCGGCGAAGTCGACAAGTATACCTGGGTCGATGTCGGCTCTTCCTATTTGCCGAGCGACATTTTGGCGGCCTTTCTCCTGGCGCAGCTGGAACAGGCCGACCGTCTGTTGTCGGAGCGCCGCGCGGTTTGGCAGTGCTACCACCAGGGCCTAGCCGAGCTTGAGAAGAGCGGGTGCTGCCGCCGGCCGATCGTGCCGGAAGACTGCGATCACAACGCCCACATTTATTATCTGTTGCTTCGCGACGGCAAAACGCGCGACGCTGTCATAGCGAAATTACGGACAATGGGCATCCGCGCCCCATTCCACTACGTGCCGCTGCACAATTCACCCGCGGGCCTGCGTTTTGGGCGGACCGCGGGGCGTCTCAAAAACACCGAAGATTTGGCGGCCCGAGTTCTGCGCCTGCCGCTGTGGTATGGCATGGTCGACGAACCTGAACAGGTCATCCAGGCGGTCCGAACCATTTTGGAATAGCGGGTTTTGGGTCGCTCGTGAGGTTGCGAGGAGCCTATTATCCGAGGTCCTCGGGTTGCGCTCTACCATGAGAGACTGTACACATCTGCGGCCTGAGTTTTTGTGAGCAGCTATCCGTTGGCGTCCGCGCATGCGGGCAAAGTCACGCCGATCCAGGGCTTCAGTGAAGGCCTCGGATTATCCCTGCTTCTGAGAGGGCAAATGCCGAAACAAGTCTACATTACGGTGGGCAATCACAAGTCCTTAGTGGGTATCAATGAGATTATCTACACACTGTACAGCGCTCTTTCCGAGAATCTTTCGGTCAAGCTTAGCAGAAGCCTCAAAGCAGATGCCGTCAACATCGTCATCGACGAGTTTGCGAGCTCCGCTGACCTCCTAGCGATAGAACAGACAAAAAAGCTCTATCCGAGCACCAAGATAGTGGTGGTTGCCACGGAATTTGTCACGCCGGTCACCATATTCGGCGTCGAATTGATTAGAACATTCAATTTTTTTGGCAACTTCCGAGATTGGCGCGTACTGGTGGGCGGCTCGCTTCGATCACGGGTTGGCGGTATGCCACCATACATGCGTTCACGTTATCTCGGCTTTGTTCGCGCGCTGAAATATTGCGACCTTCTGACTGGAGTACACCAAGCTATTTTGCCAACCGTTGCCGACGCGGTAGCCGAAACGGCGCCGCATCTTTCAGCGCCGCTTATGGTCTACCCACGGATAGCGCTATCGACCGTACAACAAAGTCGCCTTGCCGAATTGCCTGTTGGATTTACCATGACGGGAACACAAACCCGCTACCGATCAAGAATTCTTCGCGACCTAGCAAAATTGTTTAATCGCTTTGGGTGGTATGCCCCGGTCTATAAACTCCTTCCTTTTGAAATTCCGCTAGCCACAGTTTCAATTGCAAATGGCGCACAGGCGGTGCGCAATTCGGCCGCTCCGGACGACCCAAATTTCCCGCCCTATCTACGCGCTCAATACAGTTCAGCATCCCCGGAATTTCTTTTCAATTTAAACCCCCCGCAGACAGCACATTGGCCGTATTCAAGTCCAATGCGCATCCTGCGCGCCATCTTGCTCGGACAGATCCCCGTGATCACGCAGAAATTCCAAGACCACATTTTGGAGGATGTTGCGACGGTATGGGATGGCAAGATGGAAACCGCCATGCGGTTAGGGACGTGGCAGATATTGGATCGGCGGGTTCGGCTGACCGATTACACGCGCTCCATCGAAGCGTACGACCGCGAGGCGCGCGCGAGGAACCGGCCGTTCGTTAGTGCGATAACCTCTTTGGCTAGAGCTGAGCATGATAATCCACCTGCCTCCCAACCAAACGCCCAAATAGGCGCCATGGGCGACACCAAGAACGCTACCGATCCAGAACGCGGTCCAGCTCTCTCAGCGTCGATGCAGCAGGTACAACGATAGGCGATCCCCCTTCACCTTTGATTTGAATACGCGGCACGGCGAAATCCCACCGCTCGGCCGTCTCGGGAATGGCGTGAAATTTGCCGAAGTAATAAATGATTCTGTGATTCCTCCACCGGTCCGGCAGCTCAATCGGGTATCCGAGTTCGCCGACTACGCCGACCGTTGTCGCTGGCCGACGCGAGACCGCGTCCTGATAGCTGAATCCGGGAGGCAACTGCTGATCTGGGTCCAACTCTGCGATACGCAGCCGCGTTGCCTCATGCGAGGGGTCATCCAGGGCGGCAGCTACAAATTCCGCTTTCGCTTCGCTGTCTCGGGCATGCATCAGCAACGCTACCCCATGGAGGTATCTTCCGGAAGCCAACCAAGGATTCAGCTCGACTGCGCGGCTGAGCCGCGTCAATGCCTCCGCCATTCGGCCCTGGCGGAGATCAAGCTCGCCGGCGACGACAAAACCCTCGGCGTGATTTGGATGAAGCGCCACAAGAACCGCGCAGACTTCTCGAGCGCGGTCAAATCGCCCGGCGAGCATGCACCAATCGGCAATCTCGACAAATGCGTCGGCTGGAACGGTTGTAAGCTTCAGACGCAAACTCGCCTCCGGCAACTGGAAAAGCGTGTCGGGAATGTCAACTGCAGAAGGCGCGATTAAAGCGTCGCCGCGGTTTTCGACGAACTCGATCAGAGAGATGCCGCAGTTTACCGCGACGAGTGCTACCTCATCGGTCAGTGTCGTCCGCAGATGTTCGTAAATTTTTCGTGCGGCTTTTCTTCGTCCCATTGAACGCAAACGGCGCGCCGTCGAAAAAGCGGCTCGCCGTTGCTTAAGCTGTGAGGAGTCCGACGCCGCTAAACCGATGTCAGTGGTCCGTTTGAGTGCGCCTCGAACCGGAACGGTTAGTAATTGTTTTGATCGAAAGGCGCGACGCCACAGATCGCTTGCTGCATATGCGACACGATGAGCCATGTTTCGACTGTGCAAAGAGTACATCGGAATTTGGGCTGCTTCGGCAAATGCCTGTTCGATCACCTGACTTTCATCGTCTTGCCAAACGATGCGTTGCCCGGGCGAGAAGAAATCCGGCTGACATCCAGGTTCGAAGCCCAGGCCCCGTATCGAGGTCGGCGATCCACGGAAATCCCGAAAGTTTAGAAACTTAAAGACCAGCACCCTACAATCCGGATTGAGCCAGGTTAAAGTCATTGACCCGTTCGCAGATATCAGGTTGAGGAAGCTTTTAAGATACAGCGCCGCTCTCAGCGCCACGTTGAAAGCTGCGGCTTCGAAGACATCGAAATTCCGGATTTCCTCGGGAACCGGTTCCAGAGCACGCTCCGTGTCGCGAACGAAGACCGGGAAAAAAGTGCCGGTGTCCAGTGAGCGCGCAAACGCGGCCCATTCCTTTAAATTGCTGTTCTGTTCCGTGTGATAACGCGCCTCGCGCAGCGTAATAGTGACCACCTTGCGGCCACGCGCGCGTGGCGCAAGCCAGTGGTCAACAAACGCCTCGGCGGCAGGTGGTATGCGCCAGCCCGGCAGCTCCTCCCCACATGCCGACGCCGCAATCAACTCGAACCACTGGTACGCCTCGGACTGCGGTTTCTCAAGCAAGTAGCCGTCCGGGAAGACCAAGCGGGCCGCGGAACGCAGGATCGGCCGGGCGTCGTCGCGAGAGCGACAGACGGTTACTCCGCTGCAAGCCGGAAACAGTGTCGTCAGAGGAACAAGTAAGTGATACAGTCGCCACGTTTTGTATTGATCATCGTAATTCTCATTTGACCAAAAGCCGGTTCCTTCCGCGGGTACAAAGACCACGCGAAATTGACGCTGCCCAGCACGCCGCCTCGCCAGCTCGGCGAGGGTCAGAAAGACCGCAAAGTCGAAGCCGGTCGGTGACACGCTTAGATCATAGAAGGCGGTAAGCCCTGCCGCGCTTTCCTCCGCATGATCAAGAATTTGCACTTGGAACCGCCCCGACTATGCACATGCGCTAGGCCATCTAGCTAATGCTTGTTTTATCCAGAGTCGCAATCTATACAACGAAAGTTTTCGGGACCACTGAACCGGGGGTGCAAAGCCGTGGCGAGCGTTATCATCACTGGCGGCGCTGGCTATGTTGGCAGTGCTTTGACGCCACGATTGCTCAGTGCCGGCTACGGCGTCGCGGTTTACGATTGGATGTGCTTTGGTTCGGACTTTTTTCCGACTAGCAATTCCAAACTCAAGCTCATCGAGGGAGACATCCGCGACAGCGTGAAGTTTGGCAACGCCTGCGAGGGCATCGACGCGGTCATTCATTTGGCCTGCATTTCCAATGATCCGAGCTTCGAACTCGATGAGCGGCTTTCGACCACGATCAATTACGATTGCTTCGAATCGTTGGTCGTTGCCGCCAAAAACGCCGGCGTCAAACGCTTCATCTATGCATCGACCAGCTCGGTCTATGGTGTCAGCGAAGCCCCCGACGTCACCGAAGACCACCCTCTGGTGCCGATTACGCTTTACAACAAATACAAGGGCATGTGCGAACCGCTGTTGTTCAAGCACCAATCCGACGATTTCACTTGCGTCACGATCCGGCCGTCAACGATCTGCGGCTACGCTCCGCGGCAAAGGCTCGATCTCACCGTCAACATCCTGACTAATCTCGCCATCCATAATCGCAAGATCACGGTATTCGGCGGTGAGCAGATGCGGCCTAATCTGCACATCGATGACATGTGCGATCTTTATGAGTTGCTGTTGACCATTCCGAAGGAAAAGATCGCGGGCAAGACGTTCAATGCCGGCTATCGCAATCTCAAAGTGAGCGAGATCGCGAGCGTCGTACGCAAGGTGGTGCAGGAGGAATTCCCCGACCTCGGCGAGATCGAGATTGTGACTACGCCGTCCAATGACCTACGGTCATATCATGTCAACTCCGACAAGATCCGGCGTGAGCTGGGCTTTGTACCCAAGCGGTCGGTCGAAGATGCGGTGCGCGATCTTTGTCACGCGTTCCGGAAAGGCCTTATTCCCAACAGCCTTACGGACGACCGCTACTACAATGTGAAGACGCTGAAAGCTCTGCACGCCCAATGACTGCAACGACGCCGATTGCGATCGTCACCGGGGGCGCCGGATTTATCGGCAGCCACATGGTCGACGTGCTGCGCGAACGCGGCTACTGGGTCCGGGTTATCGACAATCTCGTCGGCGGGCGCGAAGCCAACATCGCGCATCACGCCTCGAGCGGCGCAGTGACGCTCGACCAGCGCGACATCCGGTCGTTTTCCCCGGACGACTCGATCTTCTCCGGTGCTCGCTGGTTGTTCCACTTTGCTGGCATCGGGGACATCGTGCCTTCGATCGAAATGCCGATCGACTATATGGACACCAATGTGATGGGCACCGTGCGAATGCTCGAGGGTGCCCGACAGGCCGGAATCGAGAAGTTTGTCTATGCGGCGTCTTCGACCTGTTACGGCCTGGCTTCGGTGCCGACCCGGGAAGACCATCCGATCGATCCGAAATACCCTTACGCGCTCAGCAAAT
This sequence comes from uncultured Alphaproteobacteria bacterium, assembly GCA_963844545.1. Lineage (GTDB taxonomy): Bacteria > Pseudomonadota > Alphaproteobacteria > Rhizobiales > Xanthobacteraceae > BOG-931. The sequence goes on from CAWJOX010000018.1 coordinate 11,819, forward strand.
ACGTTGGCGAACAGGCCGCCTTTCATTGGCACAAGGTTTATCGGCTGCCTGTCAATTCTTTGCGCATCTTCAACGCCTACGGCACACGCTCGCGCACGTCCGGCGCCTACGGCGCAGTATTCGGCGTGTTTCTGCGGCAAAAACTCGCCGGCAAACCCTTCACCGTCGTCGGTGATGGCACGCAGACCCGGGACTTTCTGTACGCGAGTGATGTGGCCCGCGCATTCCTTGCGGCTGCCGAAACGCCGATATCCGGTCAAGTCTACAATTTGGCCGCGGGCAAACCCCAATCGGTGAACTATTTGGTGGAACTTCTTGGGGGCGAAAAGGTCCACATCGCAAAGCGGCCAGGGGAGCCTGATTGCACCTGGGCGGATACCACAAAGATAACGCGCGATTTGGGCTGGCAGCCACAGGTCAGCTTCGAAGAGGGCGTTGCTAACGTGATGAAGAATATCGCGTATTGGAAGGATGCTCCACTCTGGACGCCAGAAACAATTGAGCGCGCAACCTCGATGTGGTTTAAGTACCTCGGATCGGGGGACAAGGCGTATGCATAATCCAATCGCGCCGCCGACGTTTCACGAAGGCGTCTCGCATCTCGGTGGCCGCGCCGAGCCGCCCGCACTAGCCCGGCAAAAGATACGAACATTGGACGAGGTGGCCGAACTGGCGGCGCAGTTGCGCGCGAACGGCGAAACAATCGGCTTGGCGCACGGCGTGTTCGATCTTCTGCACATGGGTCATGTCAGGCATCTCGAAGAGGTTCGCCGGCACGCGACTAGGCTCATCGTTTCTGTCACGCCCGACCGTTTCGTCAATAAGGGACCGGGGCGGCCGGTTTTTAATGAAGTCATGCGCGCGGAAATGTTGGCCGCGCTGGGCTGCGTCGACTGGGTAGCCATCAACGTAGCGCCGACCGCTGAACCGGTTATTGCAGCAATCAAGCCTCACATCTACGCTAAGGGCTCAGATTACGCCGACGCCAGCCAGGATGTCACCGGCAAGATCACGGCCGAACGCAACGTCGTGGAACGCAACGGCGGCCGGATCCTGTTTACCGACGACGTGACCTTCAGCTCTTCTGAATTGATCAATCGCTATTTTAATCCGTTCAATCCGGCAGTTCGCGCCTTCCTGGACGCCATGCGCAAGAACGGCGAGCGCGACGCCGTGATCAATCTGATAGAGCATGCGAGCAAGCTGCGGGTATTGATCGTCGGCGACGCCATCATCGATGAGTATCGATACGTGCTGCCGATGAGCAAGACGCCGAAGGAAAATCTGATCGCGACGCTATACCAGTCGCGCGAAATGTTTGCCGGCGGCGCCATCGCGACCGCCAATCACGTCGCTGGCATTTGCGGCGAGGTCGACGTGGTGACGATGCTCGGCGCGGAAGACGATCACGAGGAGCAGATCCGTGCAAGCATCAAGCCGAACGTAAATCTGCACCTGTTGCGCCGCGACAAGGGCCCATCGACGCTGAAGATTCGGTTTGTCGATCCCAACCAAATGCGGAAACTGTTCGAAGTCTACCACATGGACGATTCGCCGATTTCGACGCCGCTCCAGGATGAGTTTAATCGCAACATCCGTCGCCTCGCCCCCGACTACGACCTAGTCATCGTCAACGATTTCGGCCACGGCCTTATTCACGGTTCGTCGATTGAGACACTCACCAATAGTTCGCGTTTTATAGCGCTCAATACCCAGACCAACAGCGCGAATTTTGGGTACAATTTAGTTTCGAAGTACAAAAGCGCCGATTACATCTGCATCGACGGACCTGAAGCGCGGCTTTCGGTCGGTGATAAGTACAGCTCGATCGAGCACATCATTACCGAAGAAGTCCCGCAGATCATCGGCTGTCCAAAGATTATCGTTACCCAAGGCCAGCACGGCTGCATCGCCTACTCGCGTGACGAGCCGCCGTGTCAGGTTCCAGCCTTTGCCGACAAGGCGGTCGACACGGTGGGCGCCGGTGACGCCTTTCTGGCGATGACAGCGCCGCTGGTCGCTAACGGTGGCGCTATGCGTCACGTCGCCTTTATCGGCAATGTGGCCGGCGCGCTGAAGGTGAATATCGTTGGCCACCGGCAGTCGATCGAGAAGGCGTCCTTGATCAAGGCGGTGACGGCCCTGCTGAAATAGTGGTGGCGTAGGGGCTAATCATGTCCGAGCTGATCCTGGATTACTTCGGCCGAATCAATGGACTCTCGACTGCAACCCGCGTCAGCGACACGCATGGCGGCGAACTTGGCCTATCCGGCGGAATTGACCGAACCATCGAGGCGGCCCGCGCCGCCAATGCCCGCGGCAATAAAATCATGGTTATCGGCAATGGCGGCAGCGCCGCGATCGCCAGCCATCTCGCAACCGATTATACCAAGAACGGCGGGCTTCGGACCCAGGCTTTCAACGACGGCTCGATGCTGACCTGCCTCGGTAACGACCTCGGCTACGAGAACGTCTTTGCCAAACAAATCGAGATGTTTGCACGGGCCGGCGACCTCCTCATTGCCATTAGCAGCTCCGGCCAGTCACCCAGCATCCTCAAGGGCGTTGCCGCGGCGCGAAAAGCCGGTTGCGCGGTGGTCACACTTAGCGGATTTAAGTCTACCAACCCTCTTCGCTGCGAAGGAGACGTCAACTTTTATGTCGCGTCCGGGCAATACGGCTTCGTCGAGATCGTCCATCTCACGATTTGCCACGCCGTGTTGGATATACTGATGGGATGGAAACCCGACACAGAGCTGCAACAGGCGATGGCGACGGTCTAGTGCCAAAAGTGGCGGCGAAATGCGAATCGGCGTCGATTTTGACAACACGATAGTCGATTACGACAACGTGTTTGCACTTGCGGCGCGGCGCGCGAACCTAGTCGACGAAAATTGTAGCGGCGGCAAGGAGGCTGTGCGAAAGGCCGTGCGAGCACTCCCGGACGGCGAAGTAAAGTGGATGCGTCTGCAAGGAAAAGTATATGGCGCACTGATGTCGAAAGCGCGCATGGTCGAAGGCTTCGTCAGCTTCCTTGAGGCAAGTCGCACGGCCGGTATTCCCGTTTATATCGTCAGTCACAAGACCGAACGCGGCCACTTCGACGAAGAGCAGATCGACTTGCGCAAAGCGGCGCGGCGCTGGCTTCGCGACAACGGCGTATCGGGGCCTAACGGTTTGCCCGAATCGCACGTATTCTTCGAAGCGACCCGCGGCGAAAAAATCGAGCGCATCAAGGAACTACGTTGCTCGCATTTCATCGACGACCTGGAGGAAGTGTTTCGCGAACCCAGCTTTCCAGAGGCAGTCGAGCGGTATCTCCTCAGCCGGCGTGACGGCGACCTGCCGAGCGGCCCGTTCAAAGCCTATCGAAATTGGAACGAGATTTGCCATGCAATCTTCGCTTGAGCAAATCCCCGCCGATGTTCTTTCGTCCACTGCCCACATGCTGGGCGAACCCGTAGTCGATATTCAAAAGGCTGCGGGCGGTGCCAATAACCGCGTGTATCGCGTTCGGGCCGGACGCAACGACTACGCGCTTAAGCTCTATCCAGCCACCGAGGGTGACACCCGTGATCGCTTTGGCGCCGAGACTGCGGCAATTTCCTTCATGCGGAATCACGGCGTCCGAATTGTTCCGGCGCTTGTCGGCGCCGACCGCACCCGTCGAATCGGCCTTTACGAGTGGATTGATGGAGAGGCTGTAGGACCGGCGAGCGATGCAGATATTGCGACTGCGTTGAGGCTCCTTGCGACCCTGCATCCGCTGCGATTATCAGCGGCCGCAACCGAATTGCCACACGCGTCCGAGGCCTGTCTCGCAGGCTCCGAGGTCGTCGCCCAGATCGAGCATCGACTTCAGCGGCTTCAAACGGTCGCGACCGAACAGCCCAACCTTTGCGCCGTTCTGGCCCGAGGAATCTTGCCGGCTTTTGAAAAAGCCAAAGTTCGGGCGGAAGGTCAGTACAACGAGGCTGGCTTGAATTTTGCCGCGCCGATCGATCCATCTCGCCGCACCCTCAGCCCGTCCGATTTTGGCTTCCACAACGCACGCCGTCGCGCCGATCGTAGCCTGATCTTTTACGATTTTGAATATTTCGGCTGGGATGACCCGGTGAAGCCAGTCAGCGACTTCGTACTTCATCCGGGCATGACAATGTCGGAGGCACAGCGTCGAGGGTTCATTGCCGGAGCGGCCGAAATATATGGCGCCGACGAGACTTACCAAGTACGGTTGCGAGCGCTTTATCCCCTGTTTGGGTTGCGCTGGTGCCTCATTCTGCTCAACGAGTTCTTACCTGAACGCTGGGCGCGGCGTGTCCAGGCGGGAGTGGGTCTTGACCGTAACACCGTGTTTTGTCAGCAACTGGCCAAGGCTCAAGCCATGCTGACGGTAGTGACAAAGGGTATCGCCGGATTTCCCTACGATGAATGAGATTGCCCCAGCAATTCGTGCGGTATCGCCGGCGCTCGATCGTCGATCACTGGAATTACGGCAGATGGTGATCCGCGCGCTTGCCGGCGGCAAGCGCGGTCACATCGGTTCGTCGATGTCGCTAATCGAGATTTTCCGCGTTCTATACGACGATATATTAGCTTACCGCCCCGCCGAGCCACGTTGGCCTGACCGTGACCGCTGTATTCTCAGCAAAGGTCATGGATGTTTGGCGCTCTACGTGCTCCTCGCCGACAAAAGCTTTTTCCCAGCCGATGAACTAGACGGCTTCTGCCTTCGTGATTCGATCTTGGGCGGGCACCCCGAGGCCGGAAAAGTTCCCGGTATCGAGGCTTCGACCGGCGCGCTCGGCCATGGGCTGTCGATCGGTGTTGGCATCGCCATTGGTTTGCGGATGCGCGCGGCGAGGTCTCGGGTATTCGTCGTAGTCGGCGATGGCGAGATCAACGAGGGATCGGTGTGGGAAGCGGCGTTGTCGGCGCACAAGCATCGGCTCAGCAACCTGACGGTCATGGTGGACTACAATAAGATCCAATCGGCCGGGCCGGTTGCCGAGATTCTCGACCTTGAGCCGCTGGCCGATAAGTGGCGGGCATTCGGTTTCGGTGTCGCGGAGGTCGACGGCCACGATGTGGAGGAACTGCGGCGCGTATTGCGGCGCCTACCACTTGTTACTGACCGGCCGACTGCCATCATCTGCCACACCGTGAAGGGCAAAGGCATTCCGTTCGCCGAACACGATGCGAACTGGCATCACAAATCGAGCCTCAAGACCGATGTGATCGCCAAGCTCTACCAGGCTGTCGAGACCGGCCAGTGAGGCCTGCCTGCGTTGACATGGTGTTCGAACTCGCCAAGCGCGATCCGCGCGTGGTCTACATTGGATCGGACCTCAGTCCCGATCTCGTTGAACGCATGAAGAAGGAATTGCCCGGCCGCGCCTTCATGGAGGGCGTCAGCGAAGCCCACGTCATCGGCATGGCCGCGGGTCTGGCGATGGAAGGCTACATTCCCTTCGTTCATACCATCGCAACTTTCATTACGCGGCGTTGCTTTGAGCAAGTAGCGATCGATCTCTGCCTGCACAATCTTCCGGTTCGGTTGATCGGCAACGGCGGCGGTCTTGTCTATGCCCCGCTTGGCCCGACGCATCTCGCGATCGAGGACATGGCGATCATGCGCGCGCTGCCGAACATGACGGTGGTCGCGGTTTGCGACGCCGACGAAATGCGCCGCTTCATGCTGCAGACGCTCGATTGGCCCGGGCCGATCTACATCCGTTTGGCGAAAGGCTTCGACCCAATCGTCAGCAGTGCGGAGAAGACATTTAAGATCGGCGAAGCGATCGCGATGCGCAAAGCAACGTCTGAACGCGGACACGTGCTTATGGTTTCGACCGGCGTGATGACAACGCGCGCTCTGGAAGCCGCGGATTTACTGACCAGGCAAGACGTCGACGTAACTGTGCTCCACGTGCACACGGTCAAGCCGCTCGACACCGATGCCATCTGCCGTCATGCCAACGCATCATCGCTGGTCGTAACGCTCGAGGAACATACGGTCATCGGGGGATTGGGGAGCGCCGTTACCGATGCATTGGTTGAAACCATGGGCCGAGCGGTCCCGCTCATCAAACGCATCGGGCTGCCTGACAGCTTCACGCATAATTACGGCAGCCAGGATGATCTGATGGAGCTCTATGGGCTTCAGCCCTCTCAAATCGCGATCGCAGTACGCGGGGCGCTCAAAGAGATGGCCTTGGCCTGATGCGTCTCCGGACAAAATAGAAGGACCGTTTATGCAAGACGTTGATTTTCTCGCAACGCATCAGAAGGCGACCAAGCGCGACTACATTGGCCGGGTCACCGAGCACGACAAGGCGGAATGCGCCACGGTCGCCAAGCAATGGGGACAGGATTATTGGGATGGACCGCGCCAATACGGCTATGGCGGCTATACGTATAGGCCCGGCTATTGGCTTCCGGTGGCTCGAGCGATGGCGGAGCATTATGGCCTCAAGGCCGGCGACCGCGTGCTCGACGTCGGCTGCGGCAAGGCCTTCCTGCTCTACGAGCTGACCCAGGCCGTGCCGGGCCTTCAGGTGGCTGGAGTCGATATCTCAAAGTATGGAATCGAACACGCCAGGGAAGAGATCAAGCCATTCCTCAAGCTTGGCCATTGCCGTGAGCTGCCCTTCGATTCCAATAGCTTCGACTACATCTTCAGCATCAACACCTTCCACAATCTGGAGATTTTCGATCTGAAGAAAGCGGTGCAGGAAGTGGAGCGGGTAGGCAAAGGTACCAAAAAATGGATCTGCGTCGAATCGTTCCGCAATGAGCGTGAAAAGGCGAACTTGCTGTATTGGCAGTTGACCTGCATGAGCTTCTACACGCCCGAGGCCTGGACCTGGCTTTACAAGGATTGGGGCTACACGGGTGATTACGGATTCATTTATTTCGAGTGATCGTCTGCAGCCATGCAAATAAAGACCAGCCGTGCAGCGATCCTTGCCGAGTCCCGTAAGTCGCTTGTCGTTGATGAGATCACACTGCCCGACGACCTTGGCGTCGGCCAGGTATTGGTCAAGGTGCTGCACACGTCGATTTGCGGCGCGCAGCTGAACGAAATCGCCGCTGCAAAGGGGCCGGACAAGTTCCTGCCGCATCTGTTAGGACACGAGGCGTCAGCGACGGTGATCGAAACCGGCCCGGGGGTCACGACAGTCAAACCGAGCGACACCGTGGTGCTGCACTGGCGGCCGAGCCGGGGCATTCAATGCCAGCCCCCGGCGTATCAATGGCGTGGCGCCAAGCTCAATGCTGGTTGGGTCACAACCTTCAACGACTACGCGGTGGTTTCGGAAAACCGGATGACGGCAATCCCGGCTGACTTCGACCTGAAAGTGGCTCCGCTGCTCGGTTGCGCCGTGACCACGGCAGCCGGCGTCGTCAGCAACGACGCCGGGATCAAGGTCGGCGAGTCAGTCGCGATCTTTGGCGTCGGAGGTGTTGGGCTCAACATCGTGCAATTTGCGGATTTGGCGGGCGCCTACCCTATCGTCGCCATCGATATTCTCGACAACAAGCTCGACATGGCGCGGCAACGTGGCGCCACGCACTGCCTCAATTCAAAGAGCGAAGCCGATGTCGGCAGCGCTATCCGCGCGATCCTTGGCGCTGACGGGCCGGACAAGGTGATTGACACGACCGGTGTCAAGTCGGTTATCGAACTTGCCTATGACCTCACACACGCTGACGGCACCTGCGTACTGGTTGGCGTACCCAACGAGAAGGTCTCGATCTATACCCTGCCGATCCATTTCAACAAGGTGCTCACCGGGTCCCACGGTGGTGATGCCGTTCCCCAAATCGACATCCCGCGCATCATCCGCCTCGTAAAGGCGGGCCGGATCTCATTTGACGGAATCATTACCCACGAGTTTCCGCTCAGCGAGATCAACGCCGCGCTCGATCTGGTTCGAAGCGGAACCGCGGGCCGTGTGCTGTTGAATGTGGCGAGCCGGGTCGGCTGATCGCTTCGTTGCGATATCACAAAATTGCCGAAACCTTACGGTTGCACCCGCAATCCACAAGCCACATGGCCTCAAACATTCGCAAGCAAAAGCGCATGACGCGGATTAAACCTGACAAATGATCGTTTGGCCTCACTTCAATTGCCAGGTCTGGATGGGCCGGATAAGGTCTACACACGGGCGACATACTTGAGTGACCGAGATGCAAGTTGACGTGGTAAGGGCCGCATCAGTTAAACTTCAATCGATCCGTGCCGAGACACCGCCTGATCCTCGGCGAAGGCACCTGGCACGCCATCGGGTGAATATTGTTGCGCGCCTGATCAGGCGCGCCTGATGAAACTAAGATATTGTTGGCCGCGGCCGAAGAATGATTTGAAATTCCGAAATGATGGAAGGCGCGACGCCCGCGCCGGCCGCTCAATAAAGTCCGCAACCTCCGCCAGGGAAGCGGCGGTAATCTTTGATTCGTCGCCAACCAGCGTGGCAATATCGCGTAGCCAATTTGCAATCTGCGGATAAGGCTTGGTCGAGTTGGAATTTTCCGCCTTCGACATCGTGTAGAAGGTCTTCTCCGCCAGCGAAAGGATACGCCTGCCAACATTGCGAGGCATTGGCGGAATTTCAACGCGGTAATCGATCAAAGTCGCTACATTCTGAATATACTGGTCGACCGCACGCCTATTATAGTCGCGACTTTCGCCGTGAACATTCTTGTACCAGCGCCAATCGGTGAAGAAACTCGGGGATACGCCATAGGCATCAAATAAATCGTCCAGCGCGGTAATTGCGTCCTCGATCGAGAACAGATGGCCGCCGTAGGGGATAAGAATATTGTCGTAGATCCAGTCATCAACGGAGCGGCTCATGCCGGGGAGCGTCGCCAAATGGGGCGCAAACACCGGCCGCAGCACCTTCAACCGCTCTTGCGCGGGGGCTTCGAACTCGATCAAGGATGACGCGATCAGGCGCCGCGTCGCCTCGCCGAGAAATGAAACACCGTCGATCGTGGTGATGACGAGAAGGCCACCCGGCTTCACGAATTTGGCGACATGTCTGGCGAACTCTTTCGGCTGTATCTGGAAGGGAATCACGCCCTCGCACAGCACCAGATCGTAACGCTGATTCGAATCATATTCTTCGATCAGCGACGCGTGAACTTCGTAATGGGTCGTTCCGCCGCGATGAGCCTCCAGGGTCTTTTTAACATCCTTGAGACCGACCTCGTTGCCGTCCACGAGGACATAGTGCTTGGGTTCGAGACTGCTTGTGTATATGGCATTGTGACCGGAACCCGGCCCAAATTCGATGACCGAATGCCCTTTCAAAAGCCCCGGAGAGATGCGCAGGTGCCGGTATAAAGCTTCCCGCCGATCAAAATGCTTCTTCAGTTCAGAGATATCCTGGCGAACCGGGGATATTGCGTTCGCTCTGTAGAAATCGAGGTAAGGGCGCATTGTGACGGCTCGTCATTGCCGCACACATTTGCTCGCGGCACCTGCAGGGCGTTCGCACGATAACCTTTTCATTCGCAGTTGCAATATGATATGTCTCTCTCGACGGATTTGCTTGCGAGAGTGCGCGAAAGTCTGTTGAACCGGGCGTGAACTGCGGTTTGAAAGCGGAGACGGGATAATGGAAGAAGTCGACGCATTGGCTCTCGCCGACGCCCCGGAGAGATATACCGAACGTCGGCTGGAGTTGCGCGATTTACCGAAACCGGAACCCTCCGCCGGCATGGCCGCACTCAAAGCTGAACTGGAACTTGCGCTCGCGGCCGACCCCAGAAAAAAGGCGAACTATGAGCGCTATCTCGCCTCTCGGCGTCGCAGCGCCGTTGTCGATTATCTGCCGATCACTCTCGACATCGAAAACGTCAGCCGCTGCAATTTCCGCTGCACGATGTGTGTGGTGAGCGACTGGCCCAAAGGCAAACGCGGGCCGGACATGCAGCTTGCAGATTTCAAGCGGATGATTGACGACCAATTTGGCCTCGTGGTCATCAAGCTGCAGGGCATCGGCGAACCCACCATGCAGGGCGACCCCTATTTTGAGATGATCAAGTACGCCCGGAGCAAGCATATTTGGGTCCGCAGCACGACGAACGCTTCACTGCTGCATCTAAAGGATCGGTACAAAAAAATGATCGATTCTGGCGTGAACGAGATCCAGATTTCGATCGACGGCGCAACGAAAGAAGTATTCGAATCGATAAGACGGGGCTCACGCTTCGAGCATGTCGTAAAAAATTGTCAGCTCATCAACAATTATGCGCGCGAGCGGGGCCGCCGCGTAACCAAAATGTGGACACTCGTTCAGAAGGGCAATAGGAACCAGCTATTCGACTTCGTCGATCTGGCGAACGATCTCGGTTTCCGGGACATGACTTTCGCCTTCAGTCTGGCAAACTGGGGCTCCGACGGCTGGCGTGAAAAGAATGACGACGTTACGGTCGAAGGAAGCCTGACCATTAGTCTCGCTCAAGAATTGATAGCGAAGGGTCAGGCGATGGGAATACGAGTGAGCTTCTGGAACTCCACGGATAAATACAGCATCGATTCCGAAGAGACCCTTTGCCCTTGGCCCTTCGAGCGCGCCGTCGTGACGTCCGACCTGCGCGTTGTTCCTTGCTGTACAATCGGCAATCCCGACGCGTACGAAATCGGCCGCGGCTCCAACGAAAGCTTTACTGCCATCTGGCAAAGCGAGGAATACAAGCTATTTCGGCAAGCCCACCTCGACCGAAAAATCCCCAAAGTCTGCCAAGTTTGTTATCAAAATTCAGCCAAGCAATAGATTTCGACAATTTCGCCGGATACGAACGGACTTGCGGTGCTTCTGATTATCGCATGAAGCTCGCAGCAGAATGGGCTACTACGCATCGGCATGGACCAACACAGCACGGAAAAGCGCAAACGCAAGCACTGTGCAATTAATGGAACATGAAGAGCAAACATCCCTCCGATGCAGAAAGCGGTGCCTTGAATGAGGCCTCGGTTGTACCTCCGAAGCACCCGCCGGCGTCTGGGGTTGTGTCGATCGGGCAGTACGATGCTAACGAAGAGGTTGCCAAGGCCTCCCTGTCGTTCAGGGAAATTAGAGCGTTTTCAACTCGCACGTTCACGCATTCTGGATTTCCGTCACGAGTTAAAACCGACCTTGAACTGGCGCGTTATGCGGATTGGAACGGCGATCCCGCCAACCGAGAGTATTTCTGTCCGGGACGTTTCCTGCCGGGACGATGCATGCGGACCGACTTCACCTATGACGAAGCCGAACTCATCAATCGTGTCTGCGATCAAACTGTAGCCATGACAAGTGCAGAGATCGGCCGCGCGGTCCGGCCGGTATGCGCTCCACTTGCCCAAGTCGGGCTCTTCCGGGTCGTGAGTGCGTTGGCGGACATCTACCAGCGGCACCTACGCATTTTTGAAGTCGGCCCGGGGGTGGATATCTCGGCGCCTATTTAATCAACGCCGGACACGGTTACGCGGCAATGGACCATGCGCAAGCCTTCTATCTCTGGCAAAATCGATTGTTGGGCCATGTAGCCCGTGACGATCTCAGTGATTGGGCCGATTTGGCAGCAGTTCCTGATAGCGGGAAAATCACCCGGGTAGTTCATTTGCCTTGGTGGAAATTTTTGCAATTCTGGGACGCTTGCCCGTTCGATGCCGACTTAGTGATCTGGAATGCCAATTCGTCAGAAATGCTGGATGACGCCCGGAAATTTCTGATGCGGATCTCTTTACGAATGCTACGCAACTCGAAACTCGGAATGTTCTTGTTTTCCAAAATGAACGAATCCCGGTGGGCCGATCCGTCGCAGATTGAAGCGGAATTCGATCGCGTCGGTTTTTATCGCGTATTCCAAAGCAAATTTTCCGGCTTTACATTAAAAGGAAAACTTCCGCGCGCAAGTACAGCCTTTCTCGAGAGAGACATCCCGCTTTACAATCCTTCCAAGAACGCGAAGCTGCTCGCCGCTGGGGACTTTCTCTATTTGCCGTCAAATCAGAAGCCGCTCGATTTGCGGTTCACCAGCGCCTTGGACGACTGGTCTCCGCCCATTTCCACGCAGCGCGGAATGAATACCGTTCTGGAGAAAGACCTTTGATCGGTTTGACAAAAGGCGGCACAAGGTGTGGTTTGCGACAGGCCCTGAGTTGGGGACTAGAGCATTCGTGAGGTCAAAGAGATGATCGAAAAACGTTCTTCGAATCTTGCAAGAGGCGCCGAAGGCCCCGCGGCAAATACGCCAGGCTCGCTCTTGGGAATAGAGGCGACTAACGGCGAGCCTTGGGTAGTACTGCCCAATGGCGCCGATTTGCAGGGATGGGGACGCGACGACGAGATCGCCTACAAGCAGATCAATCGTCAGGCGGAAAAGGCGCTATTTTTCCGACGCACTTTCGATTTCCTGATCGAAAACCGCGTCCGCGGGGATTATTTTGAATTTGGCTGCCACCGCTGCCGCACCTTCCGTATGGCGCTGACAGAGGCACGTCGCTCTAATCTGGAGAGCATGCAATTCCACGCTTTCGATTCTTTTGAGGGCCTGCCGGACCCAACGACAGACACGTCCATCGAAATCTGGAAACGCGGTGCACTAGCCACATCCGAGTCGGCATTCCTAGACCTCGTAAGAGCGCACGGAATCTACGTAGATCGCACCAAAACGATCAAAGGATTCTATTCCGAAAGCCTCTCGCCGGCGCTGCAACGCGCCTACGTCGAGGCCGGACATAAAATTGCACTTGTAAACGTTGACTGCGATTTCTACGATTTAGCGGTCCCGGTATTCGAATTCATCGAGCCACTGATGCAGGATGGTTCCGTCGTTTATATAGATGATTTGTTTGCTGGCTACAAAGGTAACCCGCAAAAGGGCGTCTCCCGAGCATTCCGCGAATGGACGAAACGATCGCGATGGAAATTCGAACGACACTTGGACGTCGGTTGGTGGGGCCGTTCTTACATTGCCTATTCGGAGGATGGGACAGAAGAAAAACTGTGATTGGCGGCTCAGACGAGCCAGGACCAATACCAGATTTAGACGTCGGGTTCTCCGACAAGGCCCTGCCTCGACACCGCCCCTAATCTGTCATCATGTAAAAATGGGAACGCCCGATCAACGACACAGATTTGATCGCCGCTGGCGGTTGTCATCGTATCGAGGATTTTTAACTCCATCGACTCCACATCGACTGGAGCGAAACCGTGGACGACATGACGTCTGATAAGATGCACGAGATCGGAAGAATCCCGATAATCCATTAGGCTGTCCCAAAACCAGGTCGGCAAACCCTCCCAGACTGCATTTGTCGGCACGAAGATCGTCATCCGCGCTTCGTCAGCAGCCAGCCGATATAGAATGGGACAACGGACAGCCGCCGACGCAAGCAATGCTGCGCGACTGCACAGCGGATTTTCGCCCAATTTTCGATGGATGTGCACGAGGCGCAGGCTGGCGCGTGCGCGGCTAACCCAGCGGTCGGATCGCCGCTCTGCTGCGCGCCAAAGTCGCTCGGAGGGTTCACATGCGGCAAAGTTGACATGCTTGGCGGAAATAAATTCGGCGTGCGACAGATGGAATACCTGCCACCACAGGCCTGTACTTAGCGTATCCGCCGCCTGCTTCGTGAAGTACCAATCTACATCCTTACACAGCGGCGTCAGGCTCAGGCCGGATATCTCATCTGCATCTGGAAAAAATACACGTGCTGTCGGACTAGTTTCTTGCGAATTCAATCCATGATGATATTCGGCGCGTTGATCCAGGACAAAACCGTCGGTCGCGAGAATGCGCATTTGAAAACCTTCTCGTGGTACCGGCCAAACCGAAAGTTCAGCGTGATGTGGCCAATTCTCACTGTCCGGCAAATACATGGAGTAGAGCGGATGAAGATGTTGGACGGCCAAATCGGCTATCTCGCAATGCGTCAAACGGATGGTACCGCGCTCTCGTCCTGCGCACTTCGCCACGATGGCCGATCTCACCGTTTCGTCAACCACACGGGCGTATTTTGTATAAACAACAGCTTCGAAAGGCCCGATTAGCTCCGACAGCTTCGCAAATGAGCCATCGCCCCAGCAAACGTCCGGCGGGATCAGGATGGGCAATGCGTCGTCGACTCGCGCGGCTGCTATCGCTTCCTGTGACCGCTGTTGTTGGTTACGGATATGAGAATCAAGCGTGTCGCCTACAAAAGCTTCCGCCTCCAGTACGACAAGTCTAACCGGCATGGCCGACTGCAGGCTGCTGAAGACTTCACTTTCTCGAAACCTGTCGGCATCGCTTTCCGAGGTAACGATGTGATAGAGTGAATGATGCCTGTTGACGAAAGCCGGCAGATTATTTGGTGCAAGCAGCGACGGGATGGCGAATGACAGGAAGGCGTCCACATGCCACGTACCCCAGACGACAGTGGTGAACTGAACCCTTTCCATTTAGACCTTGCGGCTGAATGCCGAGAAAACCGGTCGAATAACACGCTTGACCTGTGGCGGCGTAAGACGGCGGAGTATCGAAATCAAGCTGTTTCCGCCAGCTTCTGAGTGTCGTAGCTCGAATGAGCCCTCGCCCGGGGTGATGGCGTGATATTGCTCCGAAGCCATGTCTGCACTGTGCCCGCGATACTCCTGCTCGACAAATTCAGTCGAAGAGGCGGAGTTGACGACAGCGTCAATTTTCGACCGCACGCAGTTCAAATCGCTATGAGTAAACCAACGAGAATACTGGCCGGTCAGGGCACGTTGCATTTCGAACGCCCCTTCGCCTTGGGGGATGGCATGGTACGCCCCCGATGCCAGCAGGATATTGAAGCCGCGATACCCTTCCTCAACAAGGCTGGGTAGGGCGTCAATTTGGGATTGTACCCCTTCGTAGGTGTCGGCTACACACCACGCGGCGTAATCGCCGGCTTGCGCACGTCGCCGGTCAAATGCAAGTTCGCTCATTGGAACAGCGTGGAACGCGTCAGTCGTCCAGAAAATGCGAAAGCCACAATAGGCGCCAATAAACCGGCCAGCGTCCCTCCGAGGTCCACCGCCAAGGTCCTCGCGAAATCGCGGCGGATGTAGAATTTCTCCGGACCCCAAGTTGATCGGTGTGGGCAATTTGGGAAGCGTGGGTAAGATCGCGCGATGGACCATGGCGCGATTGAGATGCTCCGCCGCCGCTCCCCATTTTCCCGAACGTTGCAGACACGCAGCGAACCTCTTTTGCGCGTCTGGAAAAAGCGGCACAAATTCGATCGCGCGTTCGTAGCAGGCACTCGCTTCCTCAAATCGTTCACACGCTTCAAGCGATCTGCCGCAATCGAAAAGTACGCGACTCTCGAAGAAAATATCGTGGATGCTCGGTATAATCGCCGGAAGTAGGCTGCTCGCAGCTTGGAAAACCGTGATCGCTGAGCCGTGATCGCCAAGTGCGGCGAGAATCAGCCCTTTGTGATAAAGTGCTTCCGCCAGCTCGGGGTTCTCTACCAGCGCGGAATTGAGATACCCGACCGCATCCGTAACCGGATCCAAACCGCCGAGCGATGCCCTGAGAGCCCCAAGCGGCTTGAAATCTTCAGCCGGCAGCCCTACCGCTGCGACATAGCGATTCATTACCTTTGAGATGATCCACGCCATGTGCAGGACGACGCCTGAACGAAGGTCGTAGAGCGCGCGGAGGTAGGATGAGCATTGCGATTTACTTCGGTCGTGATGATTGACAACGCTACGGATGTCGCCGTAGAGGGTCGTTGCCGCATCGAATTCATACGGGAGGAGGACCGCGCCGTCTTCGAAACTATGCCCCGTCACGCGCCCCTCCTCATCGGGCGATTGCAGCGCACCACGGCGGAAACAACACTACCCTAATGATCATAAAATTTTTAGCATGCGTGCGATTATCGACTCAAGTGCCACACCGTACTGCCGTTTATGTAATTATTGGGCAGCCTGCTCCATGCAGGCTTATGCCGACTGGCCGCGCACGGCTTGGCTGTTCATCGCAGCGGATATTCATTCGTGTGTCGGGTAACGAAAGGTGGCATTTGCAAACGGATGGTGCGATCCGCCTCCTGCCCCTGTTTCACACTTTCGCGAAGCAGTCGTGCCAGCGGTGCACAAAGTCAGCTGTAGCATCTTGGATAACACTCTTCTCTGGTCCCTCCATGGACAAAGAGGCAGAGAGATTGAGCATTTCCAGTGAAAAGTGAAGCTGTCCGTACATCTCGGCTATAGCAGCAAGCTTGAGAACCTTAAGAACGTCTTTAGTCTCACTTGCACTGCGGCCGTAATCCCTTAAGAACAAGCAGTGAGATTCGAAAACCCTGGTGCCCGGAAACCGCCAATAGCGTTCGTTTCTGCCCCCCGCAATAAATCTACTCGAATAGGAAACTTCGTTTGGAGCGATAAAATCGAACAAGACAAATCCGTTAGCCCGAAGTAAAGGTTCTATGTCCGAAAAAAGCGGAGCATCGCGGTACGTCTGGTCAAAACTCAATTCAATTTGAATTGCTACCGCTTCATCGAGCGCTCTTTGTCCGCCATGTAGAGCGTCAAGCTCGGCACCCTGTATGTTCAGCCGAAGAAAATCGGCGCCGCGAATTACTCCTTCCGCCATCAAACTGTCGAGCGATCGCGTTTTGACCGTCTTCGTCTCGATGACCTCAAGGAATTCTAATAGATTTCGGTCTCCATAGTACCACCGCCGCACCAAATCGATGTTTGGTTGATAAAAACTTGTTGAACCGGCATGCCGGCACATGTACAGCGGCCGCTCGCCGTCGCGATCAGAAATGGCGTAGGGTATCGTAGTAATATTCGATTGCGAACTGTCACTTCGGGCGTCGTCGTTGGCTTCGCTGCTGTAAATCCTGCTGAACTCGGCCGGGAACTCCTTGAGTGGAGGTATCTCCCCTTGGCCGCTTCCCGCTCCCAGATGGATGATATGGATGTGAAAGATCGGCAGTTTGCTGCCGAAGAATCTTACGAGGCCATGCCGCGGGTTCGGCGGGGCCTGCACTTCAGTCGCCGAAGCTTGTGACATCTCGTCGGGAAGCTACCGCAAAATCAAAAGATCTGTGTGTTGCGCGAAGCGCGATTGTCGCAAAAAGCCTAGCGGTTTTCAAATCTCGACGCAAACGCCGCGCCATGATCGATGTCTCCTCAAGGCCGATTCGCTCCTGCGTCGGCAGTGCCGCATAGAGCACGCACGATGTACCACAGTCGGTTGGCGCTCGACCAAGGCAATGCTAGGATAAAAAAACATGTGAGGCCGACGAGATTGCTGTCCATCGCCGACTATAATCACGCCGAAGACGAAGCGGTCATCAAAGCTTCCTATCCTGCTATCCGCTCCTTCAGTCCGGTCGCCTTCAGGATGACGAATTTCCCGACCCGGGTACAACGCGAGCAGGAACTCATCCGCTTCGCAGACATCATGCACGAGCTGGCCGATCGAAGCCTTTGGTATCGGGGCATAGGCTACTCGCCGGACGAGGCCGACATGATGATTGCGATCTCCGACGCGGTCGAAGCGCTGACGCGGCAAGCATTCGATCGCGGTATCCGCCCATTCATGTGTTTGTTTCCCCCGGTCCCGGTATGGCGAACCGTGAGCGCATTATCGCGGGGAAACCCGTTGCGGATTCTGGAGATCGGGCCTGGCTCCGGCTATCTCGGAGCCTACCTCATCAAATCCGGTCACACGTATTTTGCAACGGATAACACGCAATCGCTTTATCTTTGGCAGGACCGGTTCTTTGCGCATATCGCGCCCGCCGACTTCGCCAATCTGGCGGCCGATGCTGCAATTGATAAACGGGTGACTTTAATGCCGTGGTGGCAGTTTGCCGAGCTTTTTAGATCGTCTCCGCCGCCTCAGGTCGACGTGATCGTCTGCGACGCCGCAATGGGTGAGATGGATCCATTCGCGGTGAACTACATCGTTCGTCTCGCCGCCGGCATGCTCGCGGATTCGAGTGTCGGTGCTTTCCTGTTCCGTCATATCGGCGAACAACGGGTTAATACCATGGACCATGTCGAGGCCCGTTTCGCTAAAATGGGATTTCGCCGGGCTCAACTTGGCCCCGTCGTAGTCCATTCGCTGCGTGACTTGGGGCTGACGGATGAGGCGCCCCCGATCGGACACGGCGCATTGCGAACTGCCGATCAGTTTTTACCTATCGACGCTGCGAAACTGCTCGAGAGCTACGCGTTCTTCGACTACGTCAAGGCGGCGTGGTAGCCGTACAGGGCTTGGGACGGCGGCAGTCAGCAAACCTAACAAGCGCAGCCGAACGTGCTAATTTGGCGTTCAGTCGCGTTTGAATCCAGTGCGCGGCAGTCCGTCGCCTTGCTGGCCTGCAGGATCTCGAGATTTACCGGGTTGGACGATCGAGTGCTTCTAAGCGCGCCGAGACCGGACGACAGAGACTGCCACTAATCCAAATCATTTGGAAAAGCGGTCTCTGAATTCGGGGCGCTGCTCCAGCCACGCGAAGAACATCGTTGTGTATTTGCGCGCACTGACGCCATCGAGATGGCCGCCGCCATCCCATGAGCTGAATTGGGTCGCGTCCACGGTGAAGGCGGGCACGTTGAGAGCCGATGCGAGTTCGTAAACCCGCTGGTCGCAGGAAACCCTGCTCGGCACCTGGGTAAGAACGAGTGCGCCGCCACCAAGCGCCCGAACATACCGTTTGGCGTCGTCCACCTCGCCGGCCGGCGCCGGACATACCTGATTAACGGTCACTTTGATACGCGGGTTCTTGTCCGATCCGTAGCCCAGCCAATCGTCCAGGTACCAATTTCCGGTCACGGCCGACCGGTAGGCACTCATCGGGTTTTGCAAGCCGAGGGCTCTCTTCAAGCGCCATTTTATGTTGAGGCCGACGACGTTCTTGAACGCGTGGAGCCTGCTGTAGCTGACGACCGGCGCCAGCACGCTTGTCCGAAAAGCCGGGCTTTGCAACGACGGGTAAAAGAAGCTGGTCTTGATATCGCCCGGCAGTGCCAGCAGGTCGATGATCCACATCTTCGGCTGCAGGTCCCACTTGCGGATGATGCGCAAGGCAAACTCGCCGTTCGGTATGCCGGCGAACGCCAGGTTGAAAATCTTAAGGTGATACTTGCGCGCGAACGCGTCGAACAATCGCCAATCGGCCGCGAAAACGGCGTGGGACGAGCCAAGGAGAATGATATCGGCTTGTTGCGCGTTATGAATCGAATTGCCGATACCGTGATAAAAGATATCGTGGTCCTGAATTTCATAGCCAAGTTCGTAATTATGATACCATGTGCCATCGCCATTGAGGGGAATCGAGGCGATGTGGTCCTGGCCCGGATCGTGGACCCACCAACCAATCAGCAAGAAGAGCAAAGCAAGCGTCGCGCCAAAACCGAGCCAGTACCTTGAAGCCTGCTGCGGCGTGGGAACTTGCGGCCATTCCGATCCGTCCGCACCATGCCGCTCCATCACGGCATAAGACCTCGACATGCTGTTCAACTCGCTCGAATTCATCTTCGTATTTCTGCCGATTACCCTGGCAGGCTTCCTCACAATTGGGAAGGCGGTCGAGACACCGGTTGCCCGCATGGTCTGGCTGGCTTTGGCCTCGCTGGCATTCTACGGTTACTGGAACGTCGATTTCCTGCCGGTCATCTGCATTTCGATCGTCGCCAATTTTGCGTTTGCTGTAGCGATCACCCGGTACCACAAGCGGTCGCGCGGCATTCTCATTGTGGCGGTGGTGGCAAATCTCGCGGCGCTGGGGTTCTACAAATACATCAACTTCGGGATCGAGATATTCGACACGGTTTGGCCGCATCCGCTACAGCCTCTGTCGGTGACGCTCCCGCTCGGCATTTCATTTTTTACATTCACCCAGATCGCCTATTTGTCCGACGTGACGCTCGGCCGAACCAACGAACGCAATTTCATCAAGTATGTCCTGTTCGTCACCTACTTCCCGCACCTGATCGCCGGCCCGATCATGCATCACCGCGAGATGATGCCGCAATTCGCGGCCGCGAAGCCACGCCTGAAGCCGGACCGGCTGGCAATCGGCTTGACCATATTCGCCATCGGCTTGTTTAAGAAGGCGGTAATCGCCGACTACCTCGCGACTATCGTCAATCCGGTTTTCGCAGCGGCGGCTAAAGGCGCAATCTCCACTCTCGACGCCTGGGGTGGCACGCTCGCGTATTCGCTCCAGATTTATTTCGACTTTTCAGGCTATTGCGACATGGCCATCGGCATGTCGTTCCTGTTCGGCATCGTACTGCCGTTCAATTTCGATGCGCCCTACAAGTCACGAAGCATCGCCGAGTTCTGGCATCGCTGGCACATCACTTTGTCGCGGTTTCTGCGCGACTATCTTTACATCCCGCTGGGCGGCAACCGTCGCGGCGAGGCGCGGCGTAACTATAACCTCGCCGTCACCATGCTGGTGGGCGGATTGTGGCACGGCGCCGGCTGGACCTTCATCGTCTGGGGCGGCTTGCACGGACTGTTTCTGATCATCAATCACGGTTGGCTCAAATTGAAGGAACGCCAGCCGGCGCTCGCGCGCGCCAGCAAAACGCCGGCTTATGCCGGGATCAGCCTCGCCTTGACGCAACTTTGCGTCGCCGTCGCGTGGGTCTTTTTCCGTGCCGATTTATTAGCGACGGCGCATCGCGTCATCGCCGCCATGTGCGGTCTTGCGGCGGCGCCGCCGGTTCCTGCGATTTTTGCCTCCACCGCCAGTTTCGGCGTTATCGCTGCCGCCTACGTTGGGTGCCTGGTCGCGCCCAACGTGAACGAGGTGTTCCGCTCCAACAATGTCGGCCTCGATACTTACCAATTGCCGCGACCGTGGAGCCTGCCGCGTCTGCACTGGACCATGAGCGTGCCCTGGGCGGTCGCCGCGGCGACACTCTTTACTGCCGCCGTGGTGGCAATCCTCGCGGTCGGCAACAGCACGCCGTTCTTGTACTTCCAATTTTGAGTTACGCGCACAGCGCCGCCGGTGGCGATCCGCCGCTAGGCGCGGTTTTGCCACGTAATTTTTTTCGATTGTGGCCGGCGGCTGCGAGAACGGCTATCCAGCCAGGCAACATGGCGCGACCCTCGCAAAAACGACCTGAGCAACCCCAGGAGGCTTGCCAATACGCAAGCCGGTCACGATACTTGAACCACGAGACTTAACCCCTAGACTTAACCACGAGACTTGAACCACGATAGTTGGATCGCGCCCATACGAGGCCGCCGACATACGGATACGTGAAAGGCAAACGGTGCCGCCACAAACACAAGCCACAGCGGCAGTCGGGGAGGAATCGGTTCAATCGCGTCCTCGCTCGGACATGCGGTTCTTCTTCCACATGCCGAAAACGGCCGGCGGCACCTTGGTGCGCGGCATCATGCGCAACGCTCAGGTGAAATGGCCGCTCGATCCGCACTATCCGAGACCGCTGGCGCTGCCTGCACTCTCCCCTGCGGCTCAAGTCTGGCTCGGCGGCCACTCTGCTTTCGGGCTCCATCTCCTCTACAACGCCGAGCCTACCTACATCACGATCCTGCGCGAGCCGGTGGAGCGCCTTATCACCGAGTTCTTCTATCACCACGAACACAACTTGCCCGGCATGTTCATCCCGGACGATGAGATTATTCCGGCGTTCGTCCGTCACGTCGAGGCCGCCCCGCACCTCAACGCCTACACCTACATGTTTTCCGACTATTGTTTCGCCAAGGAAAGCATCGAGGCCGGCCAGGGGACCTGGGATGGCAGCATTGATACTGCTTTCGATCTGCTTCGTCGGCGTAATGAAAGATTCGGCTTTCTTTCCGATAACATTCCTTTTCAGCGCGTCGATATCAACGATGCATTCCGAAAGGCCTCCAACAACGTTCACGCGATGCATTTCATCGGATTCTTCGACCGGCTCGATGAAACCGTCGCCTACCTCAGTGAGGATTTTGGGTTGAACGTCAGCCTCGATGCGGCCGTGCATCAGACAAAATGGAAGCCCAAAACGGAAGATCTCCCGGGTCATATCCAGGCAATGTTGAAACGGAAGACCGAGGCCGATCGTGAATTCTACAACAGTGTACGGCGTCGCAGTGGTCTTTACCAAGGCGAAAAATTTGACCGAATCGAGAAACAATTAACAAGCTTGGGTGCGCGCGTTGCAGCGACAGCAGATGAACTTGCCATGCTGAAAACGCGCGTCACGGCAATGACGGATGAAATCGCGGCCTTGGCCAAGTTGGAGGCGCTCGTCACCACAACGAGGGATGAAGTGTCCATGCTGAAATCGCGCGTCGAAGCGGTGACCGATGAAGTCGCTTCATTTCGCGAGACTAAGGCACTCCTTCAGCGTAATAAGCCCTTGATTGAGCTAATGCGGCCGCTAGCCGTTGCAATCCGCAAGCTCCGTTCCGTGAAGTCTTGATTTCGTCGGCTTTTGCCATGAACCTGTGCCCATTGTGTGAAGGCGCGTCAACCACACAACTGTTGGAGGCCCGGCAGACGCCTAAGCACCACGTGCGCCCCCTTCACCTCGCCCAGAGGAACGGAGATTTCGGGGATGTAGCCATCGTCGCTTGTACCGATTGCGGCCATATCTTTAATGCCGCGTTTGACGCCTCGACGTCGAAGGACCTGTACGAAATCCACGCAACGACAAATGCACCGGTCAGCGACGCGATGCTCCGTGGCGTACAGGAGATTGCCGCTTTCATTTTTGGAACCCGAACCGACCAGCCGAAAATTCTCGAGATCGGCTGTGGCGTCGGGACTTTGGCCAGACTTATGGCGGAACGCGCCGAATGCGTCGATCTTATCGAACCGAACTTGAGTGTTTCAAATGCCACTTTCGACGACGCTCGTATCAAATTTCTGCCTGGATTTTTTCCGGCAGCGAGCCACGGACAACGTTACGATCTCATTGTTTGTCGTCAGGTACTCGAGCACATCGACCAGCCGGTACAGTTTCTCGAAGCGATACGTTCGCACCTGACGCCTGCCGGCGAGGCCTATATAGAGATTCCGCGCGCCGACTACATCGTCGACAATGCTTCGATCGTCGACCTTCACTACATGCACGTTCAATACTTCACGGCGAAGACGTTCGAGCGATTACTGGCACGCGTCGGCTTTCGCATCCTGCGCTCATGGTCTCTGAAGGGTGGTCACGACATGGGCTACATGCTGACACTTGCGCCGCCAAATACGGAACTCACGGAACAGTCGAGCACTGGCCTCAACGGACTGCGCGGGCGCCTGGAGGCTCACCGCGCCGCCGGCAGCCAGAGACTCCAGGCGTTGGGCAGTGAATTTGCTATCTACGGGGCTTGTGCCTATTCGCAATCACTTCTCGGCCTGTATCCAAAAATGCCGGCGCCCGCTGCTGCGTTCGACGATACGGTAGGTTATCACGATCAAGAACTCTATCATCGCGCGTGGCGCAAGCCTGTCGTCCCGCCCTCTACCGAAGCATTGAAGGAAATTCATAGCGTTATCATCACATCCTATCTGCACGACCGTCCAATAGCTGAGAGGCTTAGGGCAGCTTGGTTATCGCGGAGCAATTCTAACTTTACGTTCAGATGAGGAAGCCGGTCGTACGGCACCTCCCAGTCTTTTCAGAACATAGTGTCAGAGTATTGGGTGTGATGCAGTGGGGATCCTGATGTCGCCAAACAAGCGACGGCTGTCGGCTTCGGCGGGGGCGGCGTTTTTCATTGTGGTGACTGTCACATGCTTGCTGACGTTGGAGCTTGGCTATCGTGCCTTCTCAGGCGTCGAAGTACTCCGCTTCGGCGACTGGCGCGCCGCCAGATTTGTGCAGGGCGGACTCAGCATTTGTGATTATGATTTTGTCGTGGGGTGGGTGGCTAAGCCCAATATCACCTCCAACTGGTTTAACACGATGCAATACGGCATTCGTAAGAATGGCGCGTGGGATACCGCTCCCAGACCCGGCGGCATCCTTGCCGTCGGGGATTCGTTTACTGCGGGAAGTGGCGTCCCGGATAATCAAAGTTGGCCTGCCCAATTGGAGAAGACGCTGCAAAAGGCTGTCCTCAACGCTGCTGTAGGCGGCTGGGGTATCGATCAGATGGTATTGCGAGCCGAACAGCTCAAACCATTACTGAAACCAAAAATCGTTGTTCTCGGCATAGAGGCCGAAGGTATTCCCCATGCGTCGTTTGCTACCTACGGCGCCCCTAAGCCTTACTTTGCGATTGAAAACGGTGCGCTCGTCGCTCACAATCAACCGGTACCGAAAGGACAACAGACCGAAGATCAACACTCCTATATCGTGGACGCGCTCAGTTATTCCTATGTAGCCGCCGAGCTTATGGGCGCAATGGACCCGAATTACTGGTACTCGCAGAACACCGCGCAATTTCGGCCCGTGCCGGTCGACGAGGTCGATGTATCGTGCGCTCTGCTTGACCGGTTGAAAAAAGAAAACGACGCGGACGGCATCAGGACTATATTTCTGTTGCAGTATTCGCACGATACCGTGACGAAAACGGGGAAGACCGCTTCCGCCGAGTTTGTCAGCAGTTGTGCCCGCAAGATCGGGCTCGAGGTTGTGGATACATTCGAACCGCTGCATCGTATCAGCGAGACGGATGAGGCCGAATTACGGTCGTTCTATAACCTGGAAAATGGGGTGCTCGGCCACATGTCAACCCGTGGCAACGCATTCGTCGCCGACCTGATCGCGAAAGTCGTTCAGCACGAGCCGCCTGCGCCAATCGGAGCCGTGAATTATACAATAAACACAAAGCAAAAGGGGGACGGGCGCAACCGCTTAGCATCCTCAGAAACGCTTGAATCTCAAGGGAGCGACGTCGCCGAATTTAAAGCCATTTCGTCAGCTGCAGGGGCCGAAGTGTACAGACTTGCAGCGATCGGTAAGGACGGCGAACATTTCATCTATCTTCCCGTTCAGCCAGACGCTCCCGGCCCTTATGTTTTTTCCCTCTTGGTCCGTCCCCTTCCCGGTGGGGTAGCCCACTTGCGGCTGATCCTTCACGACAGCGAGGGCAACGGCGCCATGGTCGATTTCGATTTCGAACAGAATACCGCGGCCACTCAAAGACTCGGAACGGCACGCAGCCTCG
This sequence comes from uncultured Alphaproteobacteria bacterium, assembly GCA_963844545.1. Taxonomy (GTDB): domain Bacteria; phylum Pseudomonadota; class Alphaproteobacteria; order Rhizobiales; family Xanthobacteraceae; genus BOG-931. The sequence goes on from CAWJOX010000018.1 coordinate 36,929, forward strand.
GTGCAACCAGCAAACCGCTTGCGGACGGATGGTACAGTCTGACGGTCACCGCACTACTGCCCGCGAAAGATCCGCGCGCCCGAATCGAGCTTCTCGACAATAAGGCGGCCGCTATCTTCGTTGGCAACGGTGAGTCGATCGAATTAAAGTCCGTTCAAGTCGAGGGCGGGCAGATCGCGACGGCTTACCGCCCACCCTCATAGGAGCCAGTCAGTAGTGTTCCGCGACGTTAGCAAATTCCTTGCCATAAACCGCAAGCTGTGGCTTCCGCCGGTGATCCTGACCGCGATCGTTTTCGTCGGCCTCATCCTGTTCGGTCCCGGCAAGCAAGCAGTTCAGTTCGTTTATAAGATCTTTTGATGACCGATCATCAACGGATCGCATCACTCGATCTGTTGCGCGGCTTGGCGGCATTCGCCGTTGCGATTCCGCACTACTTGGTCCTCAACTCGATCGCGCCCGAGACCGCCGAGGCCACATCGGTTCTAAGCGTCGAGGTGTTCTTTGTGCTGTCGGGCTTCGTGCTAGCTCCGCAGATCATCGATTGCGTGCGGGCCAGGAGTTTCGGCCGACTGAAAATCTTCCTGATCCGCCGCTGGATGCGGACTATCCCGCCCTATTTGTTCGCTCTCGTGGCTATCTCGTTCCTGGTCGACCGGTTGTGGACGGCGGATTTCGTCCGCTACGCTCTTTATTTGCAAAACCTTTTCTTCCAGGCCAATGCGAGCGATTACTATTCGGTGGCGTGGAGCCTGGCAGTCGAGGAATGGTTTTATGTGCTGTTCCCGATCAGCATGATGCTCGTGCTGTGGCACGCCTCGAAGCCCGGCAACAGCGCGTTCATCTGGACGGCCATCGGATTCATCGCGCTGATAACGCTGGGGCGTCTGGCCTTTGGCCCGGTCACGGATTGGGGCGAAAAGGTGCGGCGCGTGGTCGCTTTCCGCGTCGATTCCATCGCTTACGGTTTTGTGCTGGCGATCCTACTGGCCAAGTACCTACCGCTGGCGAAAGGGGGTGTGCACTATATCGTTCCGGCGTTGCTGGTCGCCATGGCCGGTACCTTTCTGGCATTTCGCGATATTACGGTCGTCGGGGCAACCGGCGCTGCCTATAGCGAGCAGCTTTTTCCCTTCCTGGCAGCACTGTTTGGCTGCTCGGTGCTTTCGTTCTTTTATCTGATTGCCCCAATCATCCAACGCATCAGCCCGCTAGAACGGCTTTCGATATATCTCGGCCGCATTTCATATTCGATCTACCTGTTCCACATCATAGCCGCACAGCTCTTGTTTCCCTATGGCGCGGGACTGCCGCTCGCGGCCAGGTTGGGCGTTTATATCGTCGTCATCGTCGTATTCTGCTCGCTCTTCTTCTGGTATTTCGAGCGTCCGATCCTGGCGATGCGGCCGCGTTATTCCGGGCAACATGCGGATGTACAAGCACGCGTCGCGAATATCGCCGATGCCGTGCCCGAGTGACGCTTGGGAGAGCTGTCTCATTGCGCGCGAATTAGCGCTACCGCCTATCGCCACTGCGGCAAGGGCACAGCATAATCCCGGCCACCCTCTTTGATCTGGCGAGCCATTTCAAAAGCTTGTTCGATGCAATCGTCGATGTCGAGGCCGTAGCGATAGCTGCCGCTGCGCCCAATGGAATAGACGCCATCGGGCATGTTTTCGTAATAGCGCCGCGCGCGCGCGATCTCCGACTGGAACGGAACCGGATAATGACGGCCGTTCTTCGAGGGGATCTCCATCCCGATCAGGGTCGTAGGCGACTTGTGATGGGTGAACTTCTTGTATTCCACCAGGCGGGTGAACTTCTCTTCGTTCGCGTAGTAGAGGAAGTAGACGTGCTCCGGAAACACATGCTCGGTGGGAAACACGATCTTGTGAAAATCTCGTCCAATGTACGGCAACTCACCGTAGCAAAACTCGAAGGGAATGTCAGGCGATATGGTGTTGATGATGAGATCGAAAGTGCGCTTCTCCCCGCCCAGCACCACGGTTTTTCGCGGATAATCGTATTTTTCGATCGAGGTGTTGAGCAGTACTTTGGCGCCCGCGGTGGCTACGTCGAACCACTTGTTGTAACCATCCGGTGCGTAGGGGTAAGCGGACAGCGCCGTGTCCCACGCGGCGCGCGGGCCGGTTTTCAGGGCCACTCCCTTGGGCGACCAATTGAAAGTGTCAATGACGCGGTTATCGTCGACCAGCCACATCTTCTTGTTGTATTTGTCGATGAACTTGTCATACAGAATTTGACCAACCGAACCGATCCAATATTCCTCGAGGTTCTTGGCATTGGCGACGCCTTTAACCGCCGCCATCTGTTTATAGACTTCGTCTTTGTCAGGCATTCGGGCGACGTCGTCATAGTGGATCGGGTAATTGTAAAACGCGTTGTCGCGCTCTACGTAGGTGATGAACTCGTGGTCGCCGCAGGAACGCAGCGGGATTATGGCGTTGAGATATTCATAGACTTTCGTGTTTTGCGTCAGAAAATGTCTGGGGCCAAAAGTGTATGGATGCCCGCCGAACCTAAAGGTGCGCACACCCGCGCCGAGAAAGGGCGCGGCCTCCACCAACGTGACGTCCCAGCCTCCCATCAACATGAGCTGATGTGTAGCGGCGCATCCCGCGACCCCGCCGCCAACGACCAGTGCCTTATTCAACTGCTGCCCTCCATGCCCGCATATTTGGGACTAACTGTGCCCCACCCAGATAAATCATCCACCAAGGTTCTCCGCCGCAAACGTCAACAGCATCGTGTCGATGTTGAGCGCCTGATAGCCGTATCGTTCGACAGCTCGCTTGCTGGAAATCGTGAAGCTTGAGTATTCGGCATCGCCGCGGACCCGGATCGTCGATGTCGACTTGAGCGCTCGTATGAGAGTTTCTACGGCCCCTCGGATCGTTGTCATGCCGCCGGCGCCCAAAGTAACGGCGTCGCTACCGGTCCACCCATGCTCCAGGAGATGAACGACGAAGCGACATAAATCGGTGACATGCACCGCATTGTTGAAGGGCGCGTCGGGATTGTAGATGGCGATTTCGCGCCCTTCTTTCGCGGCTTTGACGACACCGCTCAACCAATTCCGATCCGAGGCCGGCCCGACTACCCCCGGCAGCCGCAACATCAGTGTGTTGCAATGGCCCTGATCTGCCAGTTCCCGCAACAGGGCTTCGCCGATGAACTTGGTTGAACCGTAAACATCGGGATCGCTGATTGGCGTAGTCTCGTCGACTTGCGGCTGGCGTATGCGTCCGTAAATCGACAGGCTCGAGAAGAACACGACGCGGCCCGCCCCGCAAAGCCGCGCATAAGCTGAAAGCTGAGTGGTCGCAATTACGTTGTCGCGAACCATATCCGCGACCGACACACCCGGTCCCGGCGACGTTGCGGCGGTGTGAACGATGGCATCGACCCGCTCCGGAAGAAAGGACGGTTGCGCAAGGTCAGCCGTGATGACGTTGAGGCGCTTATTGCCGCCGCTTACAGGGGGTAGCGTGCCATGGGACCTTCTCATGACAGCCGAGACGTCGTGGTTGCGTTCCAGTAGCGCTTCCACCAGAGACGATCCGCTAAAGCCTCCGGCGCCCGTGATTAACACGTGACCCACAGTCGCTCCTTGAGACATGTGGATGTCTGCAATTTGAAGGTCTCCATATCATTTCATCATCTGTCAGCGCCGGGGCGCGTACGCCCTAAACTCTAACCTGCAATTGTTCGCCGGTAATGAGTCACAATCTGATCAACCGGACCGTCCGCCAGCAACTTACCGTGTTCGAGCAAAACGGCCCTGTTGCACCACTGATAAAGCATAGAGGTGTCGTGACTCGCGATGACGAGTATTCCGGCCTTGGCAATGAACTCCTTCAAGCGCGCGATAGCGCGGTCTTTAAACGACGCATCGCCGGCACCAATCATCTCATCGAGAATGAGAATATCCGGAGTGATAGCAGTCGAAATTCCAAAAGCCAGCCGTACAAACATTCCCGCCGAATAAGTGCGAATGGGCATGTAGAGGTAGTCTGCGAGCTCGGTGAAGTTTGCGATATCGTCCAGCGCGTCTTTAATCTGTCGCGTAGTCAGATCAAGCATTTTTCCGCGCAGCCAAATATTTTCTATCCCCGTTGCATCAAGATCCATGCCGAGCGATAGCTCAAACAGCGGAATAATCCGACCGTTGATGTCAATAGTTCCTCTGATTGGCTCATAGATCCCCGCTAGCGTTCGCAAAAATGTCGTCTTGCCGGAACCGTTATGACCGACGATGGCGATGCGATCGCCTTCACGAATATCCAAACTCACCCCATCCAAGGCTTTGACCACGATTCTGCCGGCCTCGCCTTTGCCGATTTGCCCACCAACGTTCAAACTCCTGCTCGCAATCCGATTAATGCCTTTCGCGATTCGACCGAGTCCAAGCGTGTGGCGCAACGAGCGCGCATAACTGTCGTAGAGAGGGAACTCGACGTGAATATCTTGGGCTGAGATTGACGGCATCCGATTATAGCCAGTAGACGATCCGGGCGCGGAAACGGGCAAAAAACAAAAACGTACAGGCCCACCCGACAATCGTCACAACAAGCACTATTAGCCAGTCGTCGAGCGTGGGTGCGCCGCCGAGTAACGGCTCCCGTACCAGCGCCATAATGTGAGTGAACGGATTATAATCCGCTATGTACTGTTTGGAGCCGAGTTGCGAAGGAAAATACATCAGGGGAGTAAACCAAAAAAGGATGTTGAGTATGTTGGCGATGATCACCGGAACATCGCGATAACGAGCCGATATGACACCGCAAATCAATGCCATCCACGACACGCAAGCCACAACCAGAACAAATCCGAGTGGCCAGAGAAATATGCTTGCGCCAGGTACGACGCCAAGGGCGACGGCGACGACGACGTAAACGATTGCGTTGTGGCCTAACATAATCACGTTACGCCAGATCGCTTGAATGAGAAAGATCGTCATTGGTCGTTTGATCTGGGTCATGTAGGACGATGCCGAAATAAAAACCGCCGCCCCCTCATTAAGCGACTGAGTGATGAAGTTCCAAAATAGCAGCCCAGCGCAAACAAACGGCAGCACCTTTTGGAAGGGAGAACCGAACAAAAAAGAGCTTACAAAAGTTATTGTAAAAATCTGCACGCCGGAAGTGAGAGTGATCCAGATCGGCCCAAGCGTCGAGCGCCGATAGCGCTGCTTGACGTCTTGCCACGCAAGCTGGCTACCCAGACGCCAGGACAATAGCCCGTTACGCATGTCGAGGGCGGCTGAATCTAGTTGTGCCCAAGTTAGTGCCAAAATGCCAACTCGCAGGTTCCGTGGTGACGCGGTCTCCCTGGCGGATGCCTCATCCGCCCGATGAAACCGCAGTCGGGGCCGCCTTAATACCGGCGCTCCAACAGGATGTGAAGTCCCCCAACGAAACACAGTCGCAAGGTCCCTCTGATGCCACACTAGGATTGACGAGCGGCGTTGGCGCAGCCTTCACACAAGACCTACTATGCCGCACTGACTTCCAATTCGACTTATTCGGCAAGTCCGCGGACCGGCGCGGAAGACGTCAGGCTTGGCCAGCGGCCCGCGCCCAACTTGCACACACCACTGTGAACTATGACCGCGCGCCTTCGGTTGGCCCGTACCGAACTCAATTGCGGTCACTGCCATGGCTTTAGGATAGATCCGCATTCCATCCGCCGCGGTAGTGCTGCCTAACCGTCCGGCGCAGAAGCATCGCCTGCACGAAGTGCAGCGGCCAGTATGGGTTCTGAAAGCTGTAACGGACGAACAGCTTCGCAGCTCCGGCCAATTGCCCGCAACGGAGTTGAACCAATAGAAGCCTGGCGCCTTCGAATGCGTGCCAGGCGCGGGCCAGCCGCGTATCGACGGGCTTCCTGTTGTCGGATTCGAGGAAGCGCGACGCCATGCGAAACAATTCGATCGAGATCGGCAAAATGTTTGATCGTGTCCGGTTGATCGTCTGCGAGCCGCTATGTGCTCGATACCAGACAATTGGCGTATTTAATGAAACGGACGCCACGTCGGCCAATGCCGCACGGGTAAGGAAATCGCGGTCGGCACAAATGTGGTACTCGTTGTCGAACAGTCCGACCTTGTCGAACACTCCGCGACGGAAGAAACAGCCGTTGATTCCCGGATTGCCGAACAGGCATTCGGCAAGCCAGATACCATGTGGGTGATTGAACACGAACCGAATGGTACGACGGCCGGGCCCTGCGTCCTCAAAGACGACGGTGTCGCCAACCAGGATGTCGACGTTAGGGTTGGCCGCAAAGGCGGTGCCAACCTTCGTCAGCATACCTTCAGGGTAGCTGTCGTCAACGTTGAGGAACCCGATAATGTCCCCGGTTGCTGCGCGGACCCCCTTGTTCATCGCCTCGTGCGAGCCTCGATCCGGTTCCGAGATGACTCTCAAATGGGCATATCGATTAAGCAGCGCGATCGTCGCATCTGTGGATGCGCCATCGACGACGATATGCTCACAGTTCGGGTAACCTTGTCGCAGAACGCTGTCGACTGCATCGACGATGTAACGTTCGCCGTTCAGGCAAGGGGTAATGATGCTGATCCGAGGCAAAACTTGGCTTTCGCCGGCTGCCCGCACTGCCAAGGGCCTCACGTCCGGGTGCAAATCGTTCATGCGGTAGCTTAGGCCGTCAGTGCGCCGCTGCGAACGCGCTGGCCTTCCAAATACCACCGGTAGGTCTGCCGCAGACCATCGTCGAGCGCAATGCTGCCGCGCCATCCCATTGCCAGGACCCTTGAAGAATCCAAAAGTTTGCGCGGCATTCCATCGGGCTTGCTGGTATCGAAGGCAAGTTGGCCCGCATATCCGACGACGCCGCACACCTTCCGCGCCAGTTCGCCGATGGAAACCTCCTCGCCGGTTCCGACATTGATCATGCGCGCGTCGGAGTAAGTTTTCATCAAGAAGACCAGCGCGTCCGCGCAATCGTCGACGTGCATGAATTCACGACGCGCCTTTCCGGTGCCCCAGATCGATAAGGACGGCGCGCCGCTGGCACTGGCTTCATGCGCCCTCATAATCAGGCCAGGCACCACGTGACCGGCCGTCGCGTCGAAATTATCCCCAGGACCGTAGAGGTTGGCCGGCACCGCCACAATGAAATCGCGGCCGTGCTGTTGGCGATACGCTTGACAAAGCTTGACGCCGGCGATTTTCGCCACCGTGTACCATTCGTTGGTCGGTTCGGGCGGCCCGGTCAGCAGCGAATCTTCGGACATCGGCTGCGGCGCAAGCCGTGGATAAAGGCAAGCGGCGCCGAGGAACATCAGCTTGGCGACGTTGGCCTTGACCGCGCCGTGGATGATATTCGCAGCGATCGCAAGGTTATCGTAGAGGAACTCGGCTGGCCGGGTTGAATTTGCCAGAATGCCGCCGACAGTCGCGGCGGCGATAAAGATCGCTTCCGGACGGTTTTCCAGAAGCCAGGCTTCAACGTCCCCCTGACGGCGCAGATCGAGGGTTTCGCGCGGCACTGTCAACACCGTACAAGCCTCGCGCTCGAGGCGGCGAACCAGCGCCGAGCCGACCATGCCGCGATGACCGGCAACCCAGACCCGCTTGCCTGCAAGCGGGAAGATTACGCGAACGGTGTCGCTCATCATCTAGCTCGCTGACTGGCGCATCGGGCCGCCGAACAAATCGCGTTCGACCAGCCCGCAAATGGCGTGCGCCGCGACAATGTGGATTTGCTGGATTAGCGGCGTCTCGCCCGACGGCGCGGCAAGACAATGATCGCAATCCGCCGACATATCCCGCTGCCCGTCGCCGGTGAACCCAATTGTCGTGATGCCGATCTCACGGGCCGCCTTAAGCGCCGCAAGCACATTGGGCGAGCGCCCTGAAGTCGATATCGCGAGAAACACGTCGCCGGAACGGCCGAGCCCGCGCACCTGGCGCTCGAATGCGCGATCGAAACCGTAGTCGTTGCCAATCGCCGTGAGTACCGAACTATCGGTCGTGAGCGCGATGGCCGGGAGCGGATTGCGATCGAAATTGAGCCGTGACAGGAACTCGCCGGCGATATGCTGCGCGTCGGCCGCACTGCCGCCGTTGCCGGCAATCAGGAGTTTCCCACCCTTGCGGAACGCTTGCGTGATCGTTTCGGCGATGGCGTAGATCGCGTGCCGCAACCCCGCATCCTGCGCAGCGCGGTCCAGCGTTTCGCATGAGCGGCGAAAATGCGCGGCAACGGTATCGTTTTCGTCGGCCATCCAATCTCTCTCATCAGCGCTGCGAGGTACTTTCACGCGGTAATGCGCTGGCCTCTCAAAGGCTTGCGCACGTCCCGCCGCCAGCATTACCCCATTGAAGTTCCAGTGGAAACTGCCAGACATTTTCCCTTGCAATTGCCCCCATCTGGCTAAATAAAGTGGCAATCCGACGGGTGATAAGGGGTCGTCTCCATGGGTTCCGATCTAGACCTGCTGCTCATTAATCCAAATGGGCGGGATCGTATATATCAGGAGCTTGGCGAGGAACTGACCGCGGTCGAGCCGCCGTTGTGGTGCCGGCTGATCGCTGGCTATGTGCGCGATCGCGGTTACTCGGTCGAAATTATCGACGCGGAAGCTGAAGGCTTTGGCCCGGAAACCGTTGCCGATAAGGTGGCCGCTCGCCGGCCCCGGCTGACCGGCATGATCGCATTCGGCCATCAGCCTTCCGCGTCCACCCAGCAGATGGCGGCGGCGAGCCCCACCTGCCGCGCGATCAAGCACCGCGACGCCGATCAGCCCATCATCATTGTCGGCGGCCATGTCGCCGCCCTGCCCGACCGCACGCTGCGCGAGGAAGCCGTCGATTTTGTCTGCAACAGCGAAGGACCGGTGACGATCCAGGAACTGCTCGACGTTTTGCGCGCGGACGCACCCCATGATTTCACCAAGGTTCAGGGCTTGGTGTGGTGGGACAACGGCAATGTCCGCAACAACCTCTCGCCGCCGCTGATCAAGGATCTGGAAAAGGACCTGCACGGGAATGTCTGGGAGCTTCTGCCCATGGACAAGTACCGCGCGCACAACTGGCAGTGCTTCGGCGATCTTGAATCACGCAAGCCCTACGCCTCGATCTACACGTCGCTGGGTTGCCCGTATAAGTGCACGTTCTGCTGCATCAACGCGCCGTTCGGAACCAACCGCTACCGCATGCGGTCGCCAAAGGCCGTAGCCGCGGAAATCGATCATTTGCACAACACCTACGGCGTCAAGACCTACAAGATCATCGACGAGATGTTCGTGCTCAACGAGCGCCACGTCATGGCCATCTGCGACGAACTGATCGCGCGCAATTACGGTCTCAACATCTGGGCCTACGCGCGGGTCGATACCGTGCGCTCGCACATGCTGGAGAAACTCCGGAAAGCCGGGGTGCGATGGCTCGCGCTCGGCATCGAATCCGGCAGCGAGCACGTCCGCGACGGCGCCGAGAAGTCGTTCTCGCAGAACGAGATCATCGACATCGTCCGCGAAATCCAGAAGGCCGGCATCAGCGTCATCGGTAATTTCATCTTCGGTCTGCCTGACGACGATCTCGAATCCATGCGGCAGACGCTGGAACTCGCCACCGAACTTAACTGCGAGTTCGCCAACTTCTATTCGGCGATGGCCTATCCCGGTTCACCACTCTACGGGATGGCGGTCGACAACGGCTGGGCGCTCCCGAACACGTGGAGCGGCTTCTCCCAGCACAGTTACGACTGCTTGCCGTTGCCGACCGAGAAGGTTTCGGCTGCCGAGGTGCTCAAATTCCGCGACACGGCCTTCGACCAGTATTTCACCAAGAAGCGTTACCTCGATTCGGTCACCCAGAAATTCGGTTGGGAGACCCGGAAGCACATCGACAAGATGACCCGCCACAAGTTGCGGCGTAAGATTGTCGAAGACATGGAAATGTCCGACGCACAGCCTGCCGCGTGAGCGTTTCGACGCGCGGGAGGTGTCTGGAGGCGCTCGATATTTTCGTCCTTGCGGGCGGGCTTGGGACGCGCATTCGGCCGGTGCTTGGTGACCTGCCCAAGATCATGGCACCGATATTGGGCCGCCCCTATCTCGCCTATCTGCTCGACTGGCTGGAGCGCTTCGGCGCCCGGCGGGTCGTTCTCGGACTAGGTCATCGGGCGCAGGCGGTCATCGAGTACCTGGGGGACACGCAACCATCTACCGGCATCGAGGTCACGACCGTGGTCGAGCCATCGCCACTTGGCACGGCTGGCGCAATCCGCTTCGCGCGCGGCACGCTGCGAAGTGATCCGGTATTGGTCATGAATGGTGATAGCTTCACCGACGCCGACCTTTGCGCGTTCGTCGACCGCCACCGCGCCGCCAAAACCGTCGGTACCATGCTGTGCGCCGAAGTAGAGGATGCTGGCCGCTACGGGCGCGTGGAGCTCGATCAAAGTGGCCGCATCGGTGGATTTATCGAGAAGGACACGAATTTTCACGGCACTGCCCTGATAAGCACCGGAGTTTACCTGCTGTCGGCGAGTTTGCTCGACGATATCGCTGCCGGTGACGCCGCTTCGATTGAGCGGGACGTCTTTGAACGCCTGCCATCGGGATCGCTTGCCGCCTTTGCCGGCCGGTTTCGCTTCATCGACATTGGCACGCCCGACTTGCTGGCACTCGCCGCCAGTATCTTTGACACCGGCAGTGTGAACTGAAGTAAGGAGTGGGGGTTCATGATCATCAGCCGCACCCCGTTTCGAATTTCGCTGTTTGGCGGCGGAACTGACTACCCCACCTGGTTCCGCGAACACGGCGGCTCGGTCATTGGCACCGCCATCGACAAATATTGTTACATCAGCGTGCGCAAGTTGCCGCCGTTCTTCGAACACAAATCCCGAATCGTCTATTCGCAGGTCGAGTTGGTCAACGCGGTCTCGGATATCAAGCATCCGGCGGTCCGCGGAATCCTGTCCGAGCTGGGCATCAAGGAAGGTCTCGAAATCCATCACGACGCCGACCTCCCGGCGCGTTCCGGATTAGGCTCCAGCAGCTCGTTTACCGTCGGGCTGCTGCACGCGCTGCACGCGCTCGACAGCAAAATGATCTCGAAGCGCGATCTTGCCCGTGAAGCGATCCGTATCGAGCAGGATGTGCTGAAGGAAAATGTCGGCTCGCAAGACCAGTTGTGGGCGGCCTATGGCGGCTTCAACCGTATCGACTTCTATTCCGACGGGACATTTGCGGTGGCGCCGATCATTCTCGCCCAGGAGCGGCGCGAAGAGCTCGGGCGCTCCATTATGCTGTTCTTCACCGGCTTCTCGCGCTTCGCATCCGATTTCGCCCACGACAAGATCCAGAACATGAACAATCGCAAGAGCCAATTGCGCACGATCCGAAGCATGGTGGACAGCGCCGTCGACGTTCTGCTCGACAAGAATGCGCCGCTTCGCGAACTCGGCGAGTTGCTGCACGAATCATGGCGTCTTAAGCGTGAACTCGCGGACCGTGTATCCAACAATCAGATCGACGAGATCTACGAAGCCGGACGCGAAGCCGGTGCGGTTGGCGGCAAGCTTCTCGGAGCGGGCGGCGGCGGTTTCATGGTGTTCTTTGTGGAGCCTGAAAAGCGCGAGCAGGTCCGCGAACGATTGAAGAATCTGATTCACGTCAATGTCGGCTTCGACAATGACGGCAGCAAAATCGTGCTTTATCAGCCAACCGGACTGTAATGTGGCCCGCGTCGTCCTTAAACAGCGGCGGGTAGCGGCGCAAAATAGCCGCTGGCGGGTCTATTTCGACCATCTAGTCGACGATGGCGGCAACGAAGTCGAAGATTATCTGGTCCTCGAAGGATATCCTCCGCGCCCGGGCCGAGGTCGCCGGCGTCGACGTGCTTCCCGTAATTGACGACAAGCTTCTGCTGCTTCGCGTTTACCGCCATCCGATCGCCCGCGAGCTTTGGGAGGTGCCACGCGGGTTCATCGACGCGAACGAGACCCCTGCGGACGCGGCCTTACGGGAATTAAGTGAGGAGACAGGTCTTAGCTGCGCACCAAGCGATCTGGTCGGGTTCGGCACCTACGCACCGGAGCCCGGGACAATGGCTGCATACGGCGCGCTGTTCGCAGCAACCCGCTGCGAAGGCACACCGCGGCGGCTGCATGACGAACTGGGACACAGCGCCTTCGCCTTGTTCGACCGCAAGGAGGTGGCAGACCTCATCGCCGCAGGCGAAATCGCTCATGGCGCCACGCAACTCCTCTACTACCGCTTTTGCGAGTCGTTGCGATGATATCCTCGCGCGTCGCCCCAATCTCCAGCGCCATTGATCACGAAGGCGTCTGGTGCGAGGTTCGCGCCGACGCGGCTCGCGGCGGCCCGGCGTTGTTCCTCGATCGCGACGGTGTCGTCGTTGAAGAGGTCGACTACCTGTGCCGGGTTGAAGATATCGCGATGATACCCGGGGCGGCCGACGTGATCGGCGCCGCGAACCGGCTGGGCATTCCAGTGACACTGGTGACCAACCAGTCGGGTATTGGTCAGGGCCGTTATGGCTGGAATGATTTCATAGCGGTGCAACAGGCGATCGTGTTGTTGCTTGAGGCTGCGGGCGCGCGGCTCGACGCCATCTATGCTTGCCCCCACCATCCTGACGGCAAGGGAGAGTTTCTGCATCCCGATCACCCGGCGCGGAAGCCAAATCCCGGGATGATCTTGCGGGCGGCAGCCGATTTGGATCTGGACCTGCAAACATCCTGGCTGGTCGGTGACAAGACCGTCGACATTGAGGCCGCACGCCGCGCCGGCCTGGCCGGCGCCCTACAAGTGATGACCGGATATGGCGCCGCGCAGTGGAAGCACTCAACGGCGTTGACCACAGCGAATTTCGAGGTTCGACTGGGACGATCGATTACCGATGCTGCGACGCTGCCCATTTTTACGATGGCGTAGGATCCATACGATAAAGTTTCCGAAGAAACGGGTTCCGCGATAGTTTGAAAAATCTGGAAAGAGCCGCCTTTCAGTAATGTGCCGGGCGCGGATGTATGCCGACTAACTCTATCGACCGACGGCCGAGCGGATCCGGCGCCAGATTCGCCGACAAGCTATAGGGATTATCACAACACTGTATTTTTCCAACTCAACGATCCGTCGGGTACGTTGCTCAATGGTTGCTTCGAGCGACAAAAGACGTTGAGTTCTTTCGTCAAGCGCTTTCTCCAGCGCCAGCAAACGGGCGGTGCGTTCCTCGATGGTTTTGGTAAGCGCGTCAAGACGTATCGTTCGCTCCTCGAGCGATTGCTCGAGATCTTCGAGTCGCGTCCTGAACTGAGCAGTCCCGTCGCTCAGGCCGTCCGCCCACTGCCTCTCCGTCCAGTCCTGCGCAAACGGCGGCTTGGCGTTTGCCCAAAGATCGACTCGCCCCTCTGTCATCGCGGCCGAACGCGGCCACAAGCGATGAGACCAGGAAAAGTGCCCGCGGATATGATCCTTGCAGTCGATTAATCCGATGTGCGTATTATTTTGATTCTGTTCAAAAAAAGTACCGGTTTCTCCGATCAATCGCCCAATCGCTGTTGAATAGACATGGACCTGAGCTGCGGTCATTTCCGACATCGACAGAGTGTTGATAACGAGGTCGAAGTGTAGTCCCTGATCGACTAATAGATGCAGCATGTAGTTTGGCAGCAACTTAACCCCGGCCTTTGACACATGGTTCGACATATCGTCGTCGGGCTCTACCAGCCAAGTATCATCTTGCTCGCAGAGCGTTAGATAAAGGCCCGAGAATATGAGAGATTCCGGAAGATCGCAGATCATATATGCGCAGGAGGGAAGAATGCGGCGCAACGCAAAGCCGACAGCTCCATAGCCGCCGCCGATCTCCAGGATCCGCGGCGCGCGGCCCAGCCCCTGCAACCAATCGATGATCCCTGCCTCGTGAAGGATATTGATGCGCTCCTGGTAAACATAGGTGTCGTGATTCACCACGACACCGTCGACGCACCAGCCGATCTCGCCAAGCATCGCTGGAGGCGAAAATCGCAACTGAGGAGGAATTTTCTGGGTGAACTTTACCCAAAGCCGCACCCACTCATCTGGCTCGGCGCGGTTCGTCGTAATCCACTGGTCATAATCGGGCGGGATAGGCCAGATCAAGGATCGGACGTGCTCGTGCGTGAGCCACATAAGATTATAGCCAGAGAAAACGCCGGTCCAAAACCGCAGGCGATTGAGCAGATCGAAGCCGCCATCGCGCACACGCTGATAAACTGCCAGGAAATCATTGCCGGAGTCCTCTCCCCAGTTACCGGCTGGCAAACAGAACGACGGATCAAGGCCGCGGCCGGCGACGTATTCGGCGCGATTCTCGACCGCCTGCGCGATCTTCCGACGCAGTTTTTGCGCTTGCTGGAAGGCCGGCTGCGAAATATCACGGTTATCCGCCAGCAGTACGAGTGGATAACTCACCGACACGCACCCAATGGCTCAACCGTCGACGCCATTTGCGGTCCGGAAACCGCCGCCCTACGGGATGTGATTTTAGCGCTTTGCCCGGAACTTTTTGTCATCAATTCCTCGATGCATCCGATCCCTACCAGGGCCTCAAAATAGCGTTCGCTGGCAGCCCAATGGCGCGCCAGTTGACCGCAAATGAATATCGAGGTCCATCGTTGCGCGTCAACTCGAGCATGGTCTCATCAGGACCGTCGCCACGCTCGATAGACGGGCATATCCGCTCGTCTATCATGGCGCTGCTGAGACGTGTCGCATGCGAGTTGGACAGCACCACAAATTCGTCGATCGCCAAATATCGAGCCCAATCGCCGACGAGGGATGCGTGGTCCAATGTCTCTTTGACGGAGGCAGGATCATGTGATTCAGGGTTTTAGATGGGCTAGCGGATAGCATATAGAGCGTGAAAAAACCAACTCTGGAGGGGATGGCGCTCATCATAGAGCTGCTCCCATTCCGCCTTGACCGGATATTCGCCGCGCCGCACCACGAAGCCCTCTTCGGTCGTGGTTCGAGAACTCAACCATTGCTTAGTATAGAAGATACCGCGCGTTAATCGATCGATCTCCTGGAAATACAGATCTATCTGTTCACGCGTCATCTCATGAAGATTGCTGATAGCGATGAAAACGTCTGCGACTTTATCCGGCAGCAATCGTATTTGATTGGCGCTGAAAAAACCAATATCGCACGCCTCGACCTCAGCTGCGACCTCATCGAAGCTATTGAAATGCCGAAACCGGAACACCTTCAAGTCGGGGAATACCGCCGAAAGATATTCTTGCGATACGTAGAGTGCGGGCGGAAGATCGATGATCCAGTATTTGCACCCCGGATGCGCTTTCAGGAAGACGTAGGCCAGTCGACCGTAGCCGGCTCCAAGCTCGATGAAGAGGCGGCCAGCGCCGGCCTTGCCAATTCCTCGCGTGATCGAATGAAATTCAAAGATCGAGTTGCACAGGTCCTGCGTCGTGGTCCAGCCGTTCGATAATCGCACAAGATGCGGACCACCAAACGGCGGTTCCTCGATCTTGCCTAAAAGACCATCGCCATCGCGACGCCGGGTCTGATTGTACAACAGAGCAACGTAGATAGCGTATATCTTGCCGGGCAGTCCTTTGTACTTCAGCTCATGCGGAGCATTCGGATCATCCGCCATCCGAGCGGCGAGCGGGTGTCCCGTGGGATGCTTTATCCACTCCCAGAGCGCCGGCAACAGCGATTGAGCAAGGATGCCTACCAATGCAAAGTTGAAGTAGTTCATAGCGAGAGTTTTTTTTAGCTGCGCGAAGCCGTAGCGATCGATCTCGCTGGCGTGTGTCTTGGCAAAGCGCTCCCACAACTTGGAGGGGTGAAACACCGGCGCTGCTGACCGGACCTCAGTGAACATTGCTTCCAGAGAGCCGCGCTGCATCGCTCGCGCAGATAACAAAGAAGACCCGAACTCCCTGGAGTCGGTCAAGTCCACCTCCAACTGCCGCTTATCATTGTGTTTGAAAAACATAACCGAAGTCGCCCTCGACTTATCGGGGCTGATACGCATGCAAGGTGCCTTGACTTACACCAAAATATCTTACTCTGAGCAAAGTATAGTAAGCAAGGATCACTACCTCGATGCCGGCGCCGCCGAGCCGAGAATCAATTCGCGCTGCACCAGACGACGCGCGAAAGCGCGATGACAGCAGCCCGTACGATCTTCTCCACCGGCGCGTCAGCGTTTCTTGTATCAGACTTGAGCACATATGAGTGCGGACCAGCCGCCAGTTAGAAATCGTCTTTTTTCAAAAATTGGACGATTCGCATTTTGCCTGACACTTGGTGGCTTCAAGAAGGGCGATATTTTGGGAAGGGGCAGGCGCAGAGCTTTAGATCACGGTCCCTGCGAAAAGCCCCGCCGATCGGCCTCAAGCATCGGCGGTTTGTCGCTCATTGGTTGGCGCGGCTTTTATTTTGGCCGAAGGCTTTCCGACAGGCTGCAGCACAAATGTCAGCGTGCTTCCACGCCCGGCATGTATGCTCAAGGGGGCGAGCAGTACCGCCAGCGGCAACAAGCCCATAGCCATGAAGGCTGCCCCAAGGCGTCGCATTGGACCGCCCTCGCCCTTCTTCAGCGCCCGGTGAACGAAATTTTGCTGCCGTGTTATTGCAGATGCGATCGAGTCCACCCAGGAAAAGATTTCGTACTCGTAGTTACCGTCGCGCAAAACCCTCGCCTCGAGTGCCGGCACGTTGCGCGCGAACCAGTTGAGATAATCCTTGGTGTGATACCAAATATGGCGTCCATAATCGGGATAAGCGGACAAGTAGCCAAACAGACGAGTCTGCGCGCTGGCTTGATTGGGCACGCTGATCACCATGACACCGGATGGCGCGAGCCAGCGCGCGTACTCCTCGACAAAGTCGGCAGGCCGTTCGATATGCTCCAAGACCTGCCAGACAAACAGAACCTCCGCCGCCTCCTTGAGCAGCCCGGCGGCTTCTGCCTCATCGCGGGAAGCATACAGCGGTACCCCCCGTGTTCGAGCGTTGCGTGCCCTCAACAAGTCCGGCTCAATGCCGACGACATGATCGTAACCACGGGCTTTGAGAAGTTCGAGGAATTGACCGTCACCGCATCCAATATCGGCAATTCGGACGTGTCGATCATTCAGCTGCGGCAATTCCCGCCCCAGCCATCGCATGCGCATCGACATCAATAGCTTCATAACAATCGACAATCGTCCCACCGGATCGGGCAACACCGCCGAATGAATCAGATTTTCCGGGACTATGCGCAGCGCCCGGCATACTGGGCAGCGGATAAACTCCATGCCTGCATCAGTCACGCGCGTG
Organism: uncultured Alphaproteobacteria bacterium; assembly: GCA_963844545.1. Classification (GTDB taxonomy): domain Bacteria; phylum Pseudomonadota; class Alphaproteobacteria; order Rhizobiales; family Xanthobacteraceae; genus BOG-931. The sequence goes on from CAWJOX010000018.1 coordinate 54,279, forward strand.
GCATTATCGAGCTTGCAGTCCGCAGCGCCGCAATTGGGCGGATGGAGCGGCGGGGTCATGTCGACGCTTTCGATTTAATGTCCGACGAAATTCCACGCTTTCGCAGGTATCGTGCCAGATCATCTTTCCAGTGCGGCAGCGTGATTCCAAGCGCACGCCCGCGAATGTTGGCAAGCACCGAGTAGGCGGGGCGGCGGATGCGGCCATAGTCGCCCTTTCTGTCAACGGCAACGACCCGGCAGGCCACGCCTGAGCGCGCAAAAGCCTCGGCGGTGAATTCCGCCCACGAGCAGGCTCCTTCAGCAGTCAAATGATAAATGCCGGGACTTGGCTGCGCCGCGGTCAATAGACCCAGTACCGCGTTTGCGAAAGCATCCGCCGAGGTCGGAGTGCAGACAATGTCGGCACCGACCTCCAGGTGTTCCCTGGTCCGCGCCTCGGCTAACCTCTTCTCGATAAAATTGCCGCCACGGTCGCGGCTGCCGCTTTGACCGTACAACCCGCATGTGCGGACGATAAAGGAATGGTCGGCAGCGGCCGCGATTGCGGCGAACTCGCCGGCGCACTTGGACACGCCGTAAGCCTGCAGCGGGCCCGCTTTGTCGTCCTCGCGCCGAGGCTCGGTTCCCTGCCCGTCGAAGACATAATCAGTACTGACCGTAAGGAACCGGGCCCCGATCGACCGTGAAGCCACCGCCATGATGTGAACCGCGACGGCGTTGACCAGCATCGCCTCGGCAAAATCATCCTCGCAGGCTTCGAGGACATGGAAGGCGCTAAAGTTCACTACCCAATCGGGGCGCGCCACATTGATATATCGCTCGAGGTCAAGCTTATTGCGCACATCTAATTCCGCGCGCCGCGGCGCGTCGATAACGAAACCCCGCGCTTCGGCGAGCGGCCGCAAGGACGAGCCCGCCTGTCCATAGGCTCCAAATAGCAGGAGCTTCATGCGCTGGCGCTTCCACTGAACAATGGCCACTTCCGGTCCCGGTCGGAAATGACGGTGATGGGCCGCGGCCATGACAGCGTGAAAGCCGGATCGTCCCAGCGATAGCCGCCTGCCGCCTCCGGCACGTATCGCGTCGACAGCATGTAATGAACTTCGCTCGCATCTCGCAATGTCTGGAAGCCGTGGGCAAACCCGTCAGGTACGTAAAGCTCGCGGCCGTCGCCTTCCACAAGCTCAACACCATGGTGTTTCAGATACGTCGCGGAACCGGGCCGAATATCGATAACCACGTCGTGGATGGCGCCGCGCGTACATCGAATCAGCTTGACTTCGCCATGCGGCGGTCTCCGGAAATGCATGCCGCGAACCGTGCCGGATCTGGCGTTAAACGAGGTACCGCTCTGCGGGTAATTTGATTGCAGTCCGTGCTTATTGAAAGTGTCGACGCAAAATGTTCTCGCGAAATAGCCGCGCTCGTCCCGGGCGAGATCGAGCTCTATCAGGAAAAGACCGGCAAAGCCCGTATCGTTAAATCGCATCTCTCGATATCTTGGCGCGTCAGAACAGATTCAACGTCGGCACTGCGATAACAAATTTCCCGCCCCAGCTGCGGATATGGTTCATCTGCTCGCAAATCTCGGCTTTGATATTCCACGGTAAAATCAGCACGTAGTCCGGCTTCTTTGCGGCAATTTCGTCGGGGGGAAGGATGGGAATATGCGTTCCTGGAAGAAATCGATCCTGCTTGTAAGGATTGGTATCGACCGTAAAAGCGATCAGATCCGCCCTGGCGCCGCAGAAATTCAACAGCGTGTTGCCCTTCGCCGGCGCGCCATAGCCGCATACCAACTTACGGTTCTCGGCAGCGGTAATGAGAAACTTCAGCAGATCATTTTTGATACGCCGGCAAGCGCCGGCAAAATTCTGAAATGTCTCCAGCCGGTCGAGGCCGAGTTTCTCTTCTTCCTCGATGAGCGCATCGACCGCAGACGTCGTCGCGTAGCCGGCGTTGTCGCGACACACATACAGCCGCAATGACCCGCCATGTGTCGGCAGCTTTTCGATGTCGAAGACGCGGAGCGAATGCCGGGAAAAGAAGGTCCGAGCCGCAATCAGCGAAATGTAGCTGAAGTGCTCGTGATAAATCGTGTCGAATTGTGTCTGACCAATCAGATTTGCCAGATGAGGAAATTCGAACGTGGCGACACCCTCGCTTTTCAGAATTACGGCAAAGCCGCCGACAAAATCGTCCAAGTCCGGCACGTGCGCCAGCACATTATTGGCGACCGTGAGGTCCGCGGCGAAGCCTTCTGCGAGCAGCGCATCGGCCGTGTCCTTGCCGAAAAACGCGACCCGCGTCGGAACCCCCTTCTCCTCGGCGAGCTTGGCGACGTTTGCTGCGGGCTCAATGCCCAGTGCAGGTATCCCCTTCTGACAGACGAATTGCAACAAATAGCCGTCATTGCTGGCGATCTCGATGACGCGCGATCGGGGGCCGAGATTGAACCGTTGCGAGACCTCCTCCACGAAGACCCGCGCATGATCGAGCCAGCTTCGCGAGTACGACGACATGTAGAGGTAGTCGCTGAAAATCTCGTGGGCCTGCGCCGCAGGGGGGATCTGGACCAGATGACAGTTGGCGCAATAGAGAAGCGGTAACGGATACGTCGGCTCCATCCGCGTCAGCGCGTCGCGGCTGAGGAAGGAATTGGCGAGCGGTTGGGAGCCGAGATCTACGATCAGGTGCAGGTCGCGATGCAGACAAGACCGGCAACGATAGTGTTCGACAAACGGCGACTGGCTCACGCTCGCCTCGTCGGCAATAAAATGCGCTTTGGCGAGCGGCCTTGCAAACTCTAGATGCGTTTCCACGGCGGCGGTCGCGATCCCGAGCAAAGGCCGTCTAAATAGCGTTTGTCTCTGAGCATGTCCATTGCATACTAGAATCCCTGATGGCGGCAGCTGGGCCGTCGGCGGGGGGCCGGCATAGCGGTTCCTTGCTCCAGGAGCGTCACAGCCAGTTTGAGATATACAACAGGCTATATTATCAGTGAATGATAAAAGTGCTGGCGTGTAGATCCGCCAGATGGAAATTCGCCAACGTAATCCTGTCGTGCAGGCCGAGGTCGATCACTGTATCCTGACCGCCGTGGGTCGCATGAAACACTGACTGCCGTTGACCTGCCTGCGCTTCGTTCAAAAGCGCTTGTAGTTGTTCAATATCAGGGACCGACGAGAATCCTTTGAGCTCGATCGTGTCAGCGCCCGTCATATTTGTAATAACATCCAAGCCAAAGCCCGGTTTAAAGGCGAAAGTATCATTGCCTGGTCCGCCGACGGATACAGTGAGCGACTTGGCCGCTGCGGTGCTCATGCCGTCCTGCTCAGCCTCGTCAACGGTCACATCGTACGATTGGGTAATAGTCTGAGTGACCGCGTGAGTGCCGAGGTCGAAGTGCCATCCCACCGATACTTGCCCGTTTACCGCATCTCTTGCATTGGCCGTAAAGGTTCCGACATAGCCGACACCGGCGTTGTGCGGTGTAATTGTTACTTCAGGAGCGCCCGCCGAGTACGGGTCTTGGAATGAAAGGTTGCCCCGGACAAGTGCCTGCGTCACGGGCGGATCAACAACCGATGTTCCGCCACTTCCGTCGTTAAAAAGCGTGAACGTGGAATTTTCATAATTGCCAACAAGCGCGATCTGAGCGGTATGATGTTGGGCATCACCGATCGTCAGGGTGCCGCTATTAGCATTGCCGGTATACGAAGCCGTTGTATCTGGCCCATATAAGATATCTTTCAGATCGATTTGGTCCGAGCTGGACAAGCTGCCAGTGCCGGTGAAATTGAAAATTTGCCCGCTAAAGGCCGGGGCGTCATCAAGCTTCAAGGTACCAGTGGCGCCTTCGAAGGTTACGGTTCCTGAGTCCGCGCCGCCTATTTCGATCGTCGCGCCAGTAGAGATTGTCTCTGCTGCTTCGAAACCGGCGATTGCCTGTGCCTGCGCCGGACTGTTCTGCGGACTGAAGCTGTCGATATTAGGACCGACATTTGACGTGCTGCCGTCTGGATCCCACTCCCAGAAGTAGGTTCCAAGCAATGAAGCGCTGCCGGATTGGGCCCATGCCTGAAAGAACGCCTGGTAAAGCTCGGCCTGTAGCGCCGGATCCGGACTGTTGCCTGATGCGGCTGGATCCGCGGCAGCTCCAGCGTCGTTAGCGTACCCGAGCTCGGTGAAGATCAGCGGCTTACCGGATTGCTGCGCGAGAGTTTCGAAATATTGGATCGGCGACTGATTACCGATCACCGCGTAAGCGCCGGGATTGGCGGATGGCGTCGCCGGGTTGAGCCAGCCGTTTACGAGTTGCTGCAGCGTCGGGCTTGTTGCATTCGACAGCGGCACGTAGCAGTCAATACCTTCATAGTTGAGCTGGTTCCAGAAGCTCACCTCGCTCGCCGTGTTCCACGACGCCGAATAGGTCAGGGCACCGCTAAATACCTCGCGCACGGCATCAATAATGCTGGTCCAATAGGGCAAATATTGAGGACCGGTCAGTTGATCGAGCTCAGCGCCAATCGACAACATTTGAGCGCCGTTCGCCTGAGCAACCTCCGCTTCGGTGACAATCATCTGCTGATAGCTGGCGAAAAACGTGGCGACGCTGGTCGGGTAATAGTCCTGGCGCCAGTCGCCTACACTGTAGGGGGCACTCTCGGTCGGATTGAGGAAATCGATCAAAGGCCTGACCATGACGGAGAGGCCGAGTGCTTCGGCCTGTGCAATCGTGTCGCCGAGCGCTGTGAGACTGTCGGTGTAGTTCGGATCAGCCACAACCTTCGACGTTTGCGCATCAATACCGTAGTCGAGCGTCGCTTCGATCGAATTGGCACCAGTCTGCGCCAGACTGGCGAGCGAATCGGAATTCTCGTAGGCTCCGTTATAGAAGGCGACGTAATCAAAGCCCTTGTATTGCAACGATAACGCATTGCCAGCTGTCGTTGTCGCGGTGAGCGGGCTTGGGGACGACCAAGTCGACGTCGTGGCGTTGTAAATCTCGACGTAGAGCGTGTCGCTACCTGGCGCGGAGCCGCCGACATAGGCGACATTGCTCAGGTCGCTCGCGGCCACATAAATCCATTGGTCATCCGGCTCGGACGTGCCATCGACCGTGAAGTGGCCACTGCCGCTGCCCGCATCGTAGAACCCATACTCAGTAATGCTGTCGTCGCTCGGATTCGATACGGATGTGATGAGTGAAGCGACCGGGATCGCTGCATTCTCGGCGACGGTGACGTTTTGAACATTCACCGTTGGCGGTATGTCATACGTGGTGGCGGCGAGCGTACTGTGCGCAGACCAGGTCGATCCCGTGGCGTCGTAAACCTCGACATAGAGGGTGTCGCTCCCCGGCGAGGAGCCGCCGACATAAGCGACGTTGCCTAGATTGCTCGCGGCGACATAGATCCACTGGCTATCCGGCTCGGACGCGCCGTTGACGGTGAAATGGCCATTGCCGCCACCCGCATCGTAGAACCCATACTCGGTAATGCTGTCGTCGCTCGGATTCGATACGGATGTGATGAGTGAAGCGACCGGGATCGCTGCATTCTCGGCGACGGTGACGTTTTGAACATTCACCGTTGGCGGTATGTCATACGTGGTGGCGGTGAGCGTACTGTGCGCAGACCAGGTCGACCCCGTGGCGTCGTAAACCTCGACATAGAGCGTGTCGCTCCCCGGTGAGGAGCCGCCTATGTAGGCGACGTTGCTCAGATTGCCCGCGGCGACATAGATCCACTGGCCGTCCGGCTCGGTCACGCCGTTGACCGTGAAATGGCCCTTGCCGCCGCCTGCATCGTAGAACGCATATTCGCTGATGGTGTCATTGCTCGGATTGGATATGGATGTGATAAGTGAAGAGATGGCGATCGCCTTGTTTTCAGCGACGGCGGCGTTTTGGACATTCACCGTTGGTACGATGTAAGTGGTGACCGTGAATGAGGTGCTGGCCGACCAACTTGCCGTATGGCCGTTGTAGGCTTTGACGTAGAGCATGTCGGTTCCAGAGGCGGAGCCGCCGATATAGCCGACATCGCTCAATTCGCTCGCCGACACATAAATCAAGTGGCCGTCCGGTTGGGCCACGCCATTCACCGTCAAGTAGCCGCTGCCGCCTCCTGCATCATAGAAAGTAAAGCGAAGAAACTCGTCGTGGCCTGAGCTTGGCGAGACGAGAGCGGAAATTGCGACCGAGCCGTTTTCAACAACCGATGCATTTTGCACCGCGGGTGGCGTGTCTTCGCCGAAAAGCCATCCAATAAAATGATCCAACACAGGCCGGTCGCCCACATCTTGGATCACATCGGCCTTGATAGCGTTAGGCAGGGGTTGCTGTGCTTCGCTTACGGACGCCACCAATGCTTGCCATTCTTCGCTATACCGTCCGTCCAGCAAAGCAGAAGCAATATCCTGCGCGGTCAGGCGTCTCATCGATACCTCAGGTTTGCGTCATTTCGCCGGATCCATTGGCGCAGCTTCGCCCTATCCGTCTACTGGAGACTGCTAACCCAAATCCTAATCGATACGAGAGATACCTAATCTACTTCGCCACCAGCCCCTATGCCTTCGTAATAGAGTCTTATTAAAATGAATTTGGATATCAACTTTCTCAAATTGGTTCAAAAAACTGAACAATACCCGGCGGGGGGCGGTAATTTCATACTGTTGGAGCCACCGCGAGCATTGCTTCAGCAGTGAGTGGCGGTTGACGCACGCTGACGAGTACGTCGCGGCGTGAGCGCCCGCGCGATCAAAACTTTATCTCGACAGCAAGACACAGAAAAACGTTTCGGAAAGCCATCGATATTTACGCGGCAACCTAGTTACCCGGGCCCGTGTCTCGATCGCGCCTGTCCTTCGCATGTTCGCAGCGCATGATTCGAGGCGGGAGGCTGAATCACGTGCCGGGCAACTCCATCAACTCACAAAGGCCGATCGCGGCAGATGCCAATACCGCGACTTTCAGGCGCATAACCGACGTGGCGTGACCTGCCGAGGCCTTGGTCTCGGTCGTGCCTGACCCAAAGCCGCCCTTGCGAATTGTGAAC
>CAWJOX010000019.1:0-15050 GCA_963844545.1 uncultured Alphaproteobacteria bacterium
GTCCCTATGATTGCTGGGCCTAAAGGTGGCCCGTCATCCGATATGCAACGGTACGAGGATTAAGCCGGCTGGCCGGCACAGAGCCTCATGCATAGGAGACGGGCCTAATGGAACATACGCGATTTATTGGCTTGGATATTCACAAAGAACGGATCTCAATCGCGGTGGCGGAGAGCGGACGCTCTGGCGCGGTGGAATACTTCGGTGAGATTTCCAACGATCCCGTTGCGATCGGCAAGCTGTGCGACCGCCTCGAGCGTCCGGGCAAGACGCTGGCATTTTGCTACGAGGCCGGCCCGTGCGGCTATGGTGTTCATCGTCAACTCACCAGCCTCGGCCATCGCTGCGATGTAGTGGCGCCGTCATTGATACCGACACAGGTCGGGCGATCGGGTGAAGACGAATCGTCGTGACGCCACCATGCTTGCGCGTCTTCACCGAGCCGGCGAGTTGACGCCCGTCTGGGTACCTGACGCCGATCACGAAGCCATGCGCGATTTGATCCGTCTGCGTAGTGTGGTCCGACAAATCGTGACCCGAGCGCGTCAGCATCTTCAAGGTTTTCTGCTGCGGCACGGCCGCAAGCACGGGCGTGGGACAGCATGGCGAATGGCTTACCGGCGATGGCTATCGACTTTGGCCTTCGAACATCCCGCGCAGCAGGTCGCATTTCAGGACTATGTCGATGCCGTCATGGATGCGGAGCGGCGCCTTCAGCGAGTCGAGGAGCAGATATCCGGTCTCCTTCCCGAATGGAATCTGCGCCCAGTTGTTGACGCCTTGCAGGCGATGCGGGGTATCGCTTTGATCACAGCCGTGGTGCTGGTCGCTGAAGTTGGCGATTTCACACGCTTTGCAAGCCCGCGCCAGCTCATGGCCTATTTCGGCCTGGTCCCGGGCGAGCGATCGAGCGGCGAGACCATCCGACGCGGCGGCATTACCAAGACCGGCAATGCCCATGCCCGACGTGCGCTGGTTGAAGGCGCCTGGGCTTACCGAATGAAGGCGCGCATCGGTCGTCACAAGGTCGATCGGATCGAGGCGCTGCCAAAAGTCGTTCGCGACATCGGCTGGAAAGCGCAAGTTCGGCTCTGCACTCGATATCGGCGGCTGCGTGCCCGCGGCAAGACCGCCAACGTCGTCAATGTCGCCATCGCACGCGAGATGGTGGGTTTCATCTGGTCGATCGCCTGCACAATTCAATCCGCGCCAAAGACGGCATGACTCTTACTTTAACGGACAGCCAGAAGAGGAGATAGCAAACACAAGATCAGCCTCGGCGTGGTATGCGGCGCTGGGGGTGGGACAATGCCGGGGAGCCCTCGTCTCCACTATGAGCCTTTGACGCTCGCCACCTAGACAGAGGCAGCCCCAAACGAAACAAGGTCATGCGGCTCGACCCGCGGATGAGAGATTGTTGACCGACGTTTAAGTCCCGCCTCCTGCACCGCATATCCGTCGTACAAATGCCTCTGCCGTCGATCGGAAACGGCGGGCCAAGTCCTATGTCAAAGGCCCTTGTCGGCAATCATGAGAGTGGATCGAATCTAACGCTTGGTGCCCGCGTTTGACGGCGGCGATGATTTTGTTGGGATCTTTGGTCCAGGTAAAGGGCTTTGGGTTTGCGTTGATGGCGTCGAGGTAGCGGTGGATAGCATTTTTGAGTTCCTGCAGGGACCGGAACACGCCGCGTTTGAGGCGTTTTTTGGTGAGCTGGGCGAAGAACCCCTCGACGGCGTTGAGCCATGAGGCTGATGTCGGCGTGAAGTGGAAGACGAACCGGGGATGATTGTCGAGCCATTCGAGCACCTTGGGATGCTTGTGGGCAGCATAGTTGTCGATGATGACGTGGACCGCTTTCTTCTTCGGCGTCCTGGCATCGATGACATTGAGGAAGCGGATAAACTCCTGATGGCGATGGCGCTGCATGCATTGGCCGATGATCCTGCCTTCGAGCACGTCGAGTGCCGCGAACAGGGTGGTGACGCCATGACGCTTGTAGTCGTGCGTCATGGTGCCGGCCCGCCCCTTCTTCATCGGCAGCCCCGGCTGGGTGCGATCCAGCGCCTGGATTTGGCTTTTCTCATCGACCGAGAGCACGAGGGCGTGGTCGGGCGGATTGACATAGAGCCCGACGATGTCCTTGAGCTTGGCTGCGAATTGCCGATCGTTGGACAGCTTGAACTGACGCACCAGATGCGGCCGCAGGCCATGCACGCGCCATATCCGCTGCACGGAACTGACACTGATCCCCGCCGCCTTCGCCATCGCAGAACCGGTCCAATGGCTCCCGGCCGGCGGCGGTCCCGCCAATGTCAGGGCGACAACCCGCTCGGCCACTTCCGGGCTCAACGGTGCAATGCGCGACGGCCGCGTCTTGTCACGCCAGAGCCCCGCCGCTCCTTCGTCCCGAAACCGCTGCTGCCAGCGCCAGATCACCGTCTTGGCTTTGCCGGTGGCCCGCATAATTTCAGCGGTGCCATGGCCATCGGCAGTCAGAAGGACGATCTTTGCCCGCCAAGCATGCTTCTGCGGGCTGTTACGGTTGACCATCACCGCCTTGAGTTCGCGGCGGGCGGCAGCGTTCAATCGAATATCGGTTCGCCCGCGCATTCCTCAAACTCGCACAAGCAAGTCTGCAAGGGAATCTTCACCGGAATCGAATGTCAGATTTGGTCCACTAGTAGTAAGACTTTTGGGGCTGGTTTAGTTGGAGACGCTGCCTTCTCCGGTATCTCGCGCAAACAACGCGCATGCCCGTTGTTTGGTCGTCAAGACAGCTCCCTGCGCTCACGCCGCCAGCAAAGGGTGGCCGAGCACCGCACAATAAAACGAGCACTCCGCATTTCCGTAAACAACCGCACTAAAGGTGGCCCGGCTTTGCCGGTACCCGCCGGATGGTATCAAATCCGGACGCTCTCGCGCGCTCAGGCCGAGTCCCTGATGACGCTTCAGAAATTAAGGGGCCGAAACATCGGATCCATTAGTCTGTCGAAGCGCAGTCCGAGGCAAGGAGCTTTAACCGCGTCTATCGGTCTTGCGATCCATACCTTTTGCCGGGGCGAGCACTCGGTGCGTATGATCTTTGATCTTTGATCTTTGATCTTCGGCAAAATTTATCGCGCCAATTCCTTGAGGTCAGGGCAGTCCCGCTCTCGAGTGCAAGGAAATCGCGGAGGAGCTGCATCGCGTGTTCGACTACTGCAATTCGTGTTCTAAGCGTCCAGCGATGCGAGCGTGGCCAGCAGCTTGTCCGGGGTGGCGGGTATGTCGCGGATCCGAGCGCCGGTTGCGTTATGGATGGCATTGATGACCGCGGCGCCCGCGCCGCAAATTCCTAGCTCGCCCAAGCCTTTGCTGCCGAGCGGGCTGCCGTTCGGGATCGTGCCTCGTCTAGAAACACGACATCCATTTCGCCGACGTCGGCATTGACCGCGACATGATAACTCGCCAGATCCTGGGTCAGGAACGATCCGTAGCGCGGGTCAACATGGTTCTCCTCGATCAGCGCCGATCCGATGCCCCAAATCATGCCGCCGATCATCTGCGAGCGCGCTGTTTTCGCGTTGAGAATGCGACCGGCCGCGAATACACCGAGCATGCGTCGCACACGCACCTCGCCGGTGTCGCGATGCACCGCCGCTTCGACGAAGTGCGCGCCGAAGCTGGCATGCGAATAGCGCTCGCTAAGCTCGGCAGGCGTGACCGAGCCTTCCGCCTCCGTCATGCCGGAGGCGAGCCCGACCTTGAGCTTTCGACACGCGGCGAGAACGGCCGCGCCCGAGGTGGACGCGCCCCACGAGCCGCCTGAGCCATCGGTCGGCGGATAATTCGTATCGCCCATCAGGACGGTAACGCTCTCGACCGGCAGCTCCATTGCCTCGGCGGCGATCTGGGTGAGGATGGTGTAGGTGCCGGTGCCGATGTCGGTCATCGCCAACTCGACCACGAGCCGACCATCGGGCTGCAGGCGCGCACGCGCGGTCGCGTTGCGCAGCACGTCACCGCGGATTGCCGACGCCACTCCGAGACCGATGAGCCAGCGGCCATCGGTCACGCTTGCGGGCTTGGCGACGCGCTTGCTCCAGCCGAAGCGGGCCGCGCCTTCGCGCAAGCATTCGCCGAGATGGCGCGACGAGAAAGGCAGGTCGTGTTCCGGGTCGGTCTGCGTGTCGTTGCGCAGGCGCAGTTCCACAGGATCAAGTCTGAGACGTTCGGCTAGCTCATCCATCGCACATTCGAGCGCTAGAAGGCCTATCGCGTCGCCTGGCGCCCGCATCGAATCCGAGCGCGGCAAGTCGAGTTTGGCCAAGCGATGGCGCGTAAGCCGGTTGGGCGCGGCATAAAGCTGGCGCGCCGCCAGCATCACTGGCTCGACGTAGTCATCGAAGCTCGCGGCCTGCACCAACGCGTCCTGGCCATAGGCGGTCAACCGGCCGTCGCGGTTCGCGCCGAGGCGCAAGTGCTGCTCCGACGCGGAGCGATGGGTCGTCATATGGAAGACCTGCGGGCGCGTCATCGCCACTTTCACCGGCCGCTTCAGCATGCGGGCACCAATCGCGGCAAGCGTCGCCTCGAAGTAGTACGGCAACTTGTTGCCGAAGCCACCGCCGATATAGCGAGTGATGATGCGCACATCCTCCTTGTGCATGTTGAAGGTGCGGGCAAGACCTTCCTGCGGGCTTGTCGTCAACTGCGCCGCCGTGTGCACGGTGAGCTTCGGGCCATCCCACATCGCCATCGTCGCATGCGGCTCCATCGGCGCCTGATTCTGATAGGGCGTGGTGTAGATCGCGTCGATCTTCACCGGGGCGGTGGCGAAGGCGCTGTCGAAATCGCCAATGGCGCTGTCGGCCGGCGCGCCGCCGTCGATCGGGCTGTGATTGGTGGCGGTGGGACCAGCCGCGTGCAGATCATAAGTGCCGCGCACGGCGGCATAGTGGACGCGCACCATCGCGGCCGCCGCGGTGGCCTGCTCGAACGTATCGGCGACGACGAAGGCGACAGGAAAACCGAAATACGGCACCTCGTCGTTATTGAGTGCGGGCATCGCGCGCGCGAAGCGGTCCGGCAGGTCGACCGGGCCGAACGGGTGCTGCGGAGGCGCGTTGTCTTTGGTCAGCACCAGCCGCACGCCGGGCGCGCTCTGGGCGTCGCTCACATCGACCCCGGCGACGCGGCCTTTGGCGATCGACGCGGTAACGATGACGCCATAGAGCGACGGCGCCTTGCGCCGCGTATTCGTAGGCGTAAGTGCGCCTTGCCCGTCACCTTGAGCGCGGCCATCGACGCGATCGAGCGGGAAGCCCGACCGGAGCGGCGAGCTTGCTTTCTGCCATGTTTGCTTTCTCCTCAGATGGTCCGGCCGCTTCGGTCAAGGTGGCGCGCAGCGTGCGGCGCGCGAGCGGGATCTTGAAGTCATTATGGCCATAGCCGTGCGCGTTTTTCAGCGCGGCTGCGCCGGCGGCGTCGTAGGACGCGCGCGTCGAGCGTGGCGCCGGAGAGCGTCGCTTCGGCGTCTGCCGATCGCCACGGCTTGTAGGAGAGGCCGCCGAAGGCAACGCGCGCGCCTCGCACATGGTTGTTGTCGTGCGCGACGATGGCGGCGACCGAAACCAAGCGCAAATGCGTAGGAAGCGCGGTCGCGCACCTTGCGATAGATCTGCCGGCCCGGCGGCGGCGGCGGCAGCAACACCGATCGGATCAGCTCGCCCGGCGCCAGCACCGTTTCGATATTCGGCGTATCGCCGGGCGCGCGATAGAGCGCGTCGATCGGGATCGTGCGCGTCGCGCCGTCGGGCGCGACAGTCTCTACGCGCGCGTCGAGCGCAGTCATCGCGACGGCCATGTCGGACGGGTGCGCGGCAATGCAATTGATCGCTCACGCCCAGCACGGCGTTCATGCGGTTGAGGCCGCCGAGTGCCGCGCAGCCGGAGCCCGGCGCGCGTTTGTTGCAGGGCTTGGTGGTATCATAGAAGTACGGACAACGCGTGCGCTGGAGCAGATTGCCGCCGGTCGTCGCCTTGTTGCGAAGCTGCGTCGACGCGCCGGCCAGGATCGCCTGCGACAGCAGCGGATAGCGGCGGCGCACCCGCATGTCGGCCGCCAGCGCGCTGTTCGTGACCAGCGCGCCGATGCGCAGGCCGCCCTCCGCGGTCTCTTCGATCTCGCGCGAGCGGCAGCGCGGCGATGTCGACGAGACGCGTCGGCGTCTCGATCTGCAGCTTCATGAGATCGAGCAGGTTGGTGCCGCCAGCAATGAACTTGGCCGCTGGCTCCGCCGCCGATGCGCAGGCGGATGCGAGGCTCGCTGGCCCGTTCGTAGCGAAACGGCTTCATGTGCGGCCTCCATCGGCCACGTCGCGGATGGCCGCAACAATGTTGGGATAAGCGGAGCATCGGCAGATATTGCCGCTCATCCGCTCCGCGATCTCGGCATTGGTGAGAACCGGCGCGGTCGCGACGTCCGCCGTCGCGTAGCTTGGCCAGCCCGCCTTGTGTTCAGCCAGACAGCGCGACCGCCGAACAAATCTGGCCGGGCGTGCAATAGCCGCATTGCAATCCGTCATGGCGCACAAATGCGGCCTGCATCGGATGGAGATCGCCGTCTTCTTGCCAAACCTTCGATGGTCGTGATCTCATCGCCCGCATGCATCACCGCGAGCGTCAGGCAGCTGTTGATGCGTTGCCCATTGACGATCACCGTGCAGGCGCCGCATTGCCCTTGGTCGCAGCCCTTCTTCGTGCCGGTGAGCGCGAGATGCTCACGCAGCGCGTCGAGCAACGTTACTCGAGGATCCAGATCGAGAGCGTGGCGCTGTCTATTAACGGTCAACACCACGTTCTCGCTGTGCGTCGGTACCGGCGATGCCAAGGCCTCTGTTGACGCCGGCCGTGAAGCCATGGCCAACGTCGCTGCGCCGGCGGTTCGCAGAAAGCACCGCCGTGAGAACAGTGAGAGAAACGGAAGTATTCTTTGCATGGCAAATGCCTATTGCATATTAGACCTAAGCGGATGTAGTCCACCTGCCCAAATCCGACTTGCACGCTATTGCCGTGGTTGGGCCAGCATTGCCTCAACTTCGACGAGTCTCACACTCGATAGCATCGCGAAGTCGAAGGTGGCAGGAGCGCTCTTCGATCTCAGTCCGCTTTATGCGCGCAAGGCCGAGCTGAGCGCCGCGGCAAATCCGGCCCGAGCTGTCGGGCCGGACCGCCATCGATTTCTCTTCGCGAAATTGACAGCGGCGTCTTGTAGATCGCCTTTAGAGACCGACAGCATGGATAGCGAAAGCGATGTGGCGGCGATTGCGACGGCTACCCCGCGCAACAAAGAAACTTGGTTCGGCTCGGTGAACGATCCTGACGGCGCAAATATGACACAGGTCATGCTAAAGGGCGCGAAATATCGTTTCAAAGATTAAAACATCTACATGCCGCCGTTCGGCCCGGCCTATTCGGATGCCGAGCTTGCGGCGGTCGCAAATTACGTGATCGGGCACTTTGGCGGCAAGACGGGCCGCGTCACGCCCGAGGAGGTCGCCAAGCGGAGACGTCAATAGCACTAGAGGGAGACGTGTTTGCCGTTGGTACCGGGCTTGGCTAGGTGAAATCTAATTCGCTCACGGATCCGGTCGAAAGGTGGGCCGGAAGGGCGGCGTACGGAGCGAGAAGGCGCGGATGAAGGCCCTCGCCAGGGCCAGTAAGCGAAAGCCACCTCATTTCCGCTTCACCGCAAGACCGGACTGGATAGGTGGGATCATTCGAATTCATCGGCCTATTATACGAGGAGATTTTCTATGAAATTGCTTCGTTTCGGCTCTCCCGGGCGGGAAAAGCCCGGCCTAGTCGATGCACAGGGCCGCATCCGCGATCTATCGAAAATCGTGCACGACATTGCCGGCGACGTGTTGTCGCCGAAGGGCTTGGCCAAGCTGCGTGAGCTTAAGCCCGACAAACTGCCACTCGTCCGTGGCATCCGACGGCTTGGCCCGTGCGTCGGCAAGGTCGGCAATTTCATCGCCATCGGCCTCAATTATTCCGATCACGCCGCCGAAGCCGAGATGCCGATCCCAAAAGAGCCGATCGTCTTCAACAAGGCGCCGAGCTGCATTTGCGGACCGAACGACGACACCATGATCCCCAAGGGGTCGACCAAGCTCGACTATGAAATCGAGCTTGGCATCATCATTGGCAGCCGGGCGCGCTATCTCGCCAAGAACGAGGCTATGGACGTCGTTGCCGGCTATTGTCTTGCCAACGACGTGTCCGAGCGGCTTTTTCAGATCGAGCGCGCCGGTCAGTGGACCAAAGGCAAGGGCTGCGAGACGTTCGGCCCACTTGGTCCCTGGCTTGTTACCAAGGACGAGATCGAGAATCCGCAAAACCTCGATATGTGGCTCGACGTCAATGGCGAGAAACGCCAGCGCGGCAACACTTGGACCATGATCTTCGACTGCCGACACATCGTCTGGGCCTGCTCGCAATATTTCGTATTGGAGCCCGGCGATGTCATTATCACCGGCACGCCACCGGGCGTCGGGCTCGGCATCAAGCCCGAACCAAAATTCCTCAAGGCCGGCGACGTAGTCACGCTCGGCATCGAAGGCTTGGGCGAGCAACGGCAGAAGATCGTGAAGTTTAAGATGTAAGGTTTTCGATTCCCAAACTCGCGTCCAAGACTGGACTCGTGCATCGGGCTTCAGCGCCTAAAGCTTGGTTTCGACGACACCAACTATTTGGTTGTCGTGAAGTAGTGTGAGCGAGGCTGCGGAAACAAGGAGCCGACGACGCGAAACCACCACGGATGAAGTTCCTCTTGTTCCCCAACAAGCCGGGCGGGTGACCAAAGCGCAAGACGCATCATTCCCGAAACGTGGGACTAGCGGTTTGGTTGCAGGGCAATGAGCCGGCGAAGTGGCCGCTGTCATGGCGCCAATTAAGCCGCATCGTTTGATGCGTGACGGGATCGCGCGCTACGGCGTCTTTAGCTGTCAGGGATCGTCCTAATACGCCATACCCCATATAAAAGATTTCAAGATGATGCGACGAACCGTTTGCTTTGCATGCTGGAACACGGCCGGCTCGGCAATTAGCCGTATTCTATTTCGAGCATGGATTAGGCGATTTCGTAGCTCGGTACCGCCCCAAACGTTGCTTGCTGATGAAATCTGCGAGGCCGTACGTATCTGTTCCAGTCGCATCAGCAATGAGTAGGTCAACGAGCTTTTGTTGGTCAGGGTCGTCAAATGCCGGATTTGTTCCAGCGGTTGCCAGCATGTAGACAAGGGCCAAGCTTGCAAATGCAGCGATAGCAATCAGCACGCTTACCATTTTACACTTCAATTAATTCGACAATATACGAAGCCGACAATTGCGGTGATGCGACCTAGGCGGCTTACGCCTGTTGTCGAAACTTTTTTGAATTGGCGGCCGCTTCTCTGGCCTCACGCACCTTCGTCCCAATTCCGGAAGTTGGCGGCGGCCCTGCGAGATTGCTTGCTCGGCGCGCCACGCATACTAGGCGCCCGCTCATGGCAATAGGACGGCTCTGCAAACGCGGCGGGCACGGCATCCCTCGCTGGTATGATTGTGACAATCCACATTCAGCGGACTGGTTTCAAAACTCACCCCATCAGCGACATGGCTAGATTCGCGTACTCGGCACGTCACGGAATGCCGCTTTTACGGCTTGATGTTGGCGAACTTGATCACATTGGCCCACGTTCGTGGGCAACTCAAATTGGAAAATCGAGCCTTTGTCGCTCCCTGGCGTCATCCAAATACGACCGTTATGGCTTTTGATAATGGAATGGCAGATGGAAAGGCCAATTCCCATACCACGCTCTTTGGTCGTGACCATCGGGTTGAAAATATGATCGCGGTTGGATGGATCGATACCCGTGCCAGTATCCTCGACGGCCACGCGAACAAAATTTGGTTTGCTGACGCAGGATCGTATGCTCAATGTCCGCGGCGCTACCGACTGCATCGCCTCAATGGCGTTCATGACCAAGTTTAAAACGACTTGCTGCAATTGAACTCTGTCGCCTTCCAAGGCCGGGAGTGATTCATCGAGTTCTGTGCGCAGCTCCACTCTATGCTTCTCCAACTCGTGGCGCACAATAGCAAGAACCGTGAAGATCAGCTTGTTAATCTCGATTGGGTTTCTCGCCTGCGTTTCCTTTTTGAACATTCCGCGAAGGCTTGTGATGATTTCACCTGCACGGTGACCGTTAATTTCGATTTGATCCAGCGCGTCTCGCGCCTCTTCTATGTTTGGCTCTCTCAATGCAAGCCATCGTCGGGCGGCACTGGCTGCCATTACAATCCCGGTTAGTGGCTGATTGATCTCATGAGCAATGGACGCTGAAAGGACGCCCGCTGTCGCTACGCGATTTATGCGGGTCAGCTCAGCCATTGTCCGCTGCAATTCGGCCGTCCTTTCCATCACCTTCATCTCAAGTTCGTCGCGGGCTTTGCGAACTTCCTCCTCAGCCCGGCGCCGTTCATGAATCAAGTTCGCGCTGCGGAAGGCTGTCGCCGCATGATTTGCAGCCACTGTAAGCAGCATCCTGTCAGTTTCGGTTGGGAAGTCGCTACGCTCACAGCCGACGGCTACCAGACCAGCGTACGCGTTGAACCCAATAGGAATAATAATACCGCGGAGCGATTTCAGTCTGTCATCAAAGCCAACGACATTTGGAATGATCTGCTTACGCAAAGACCCATCGAGAGTAGAAAGTTGGGCCTGCAGCCAGTCTAAAAATTCCCTGGTGGCGCATCCACTCGTGACGTCGATCGTTACCCCTCCGGTGGGATCGAGCAAGCGTACGAACGCAAAATCAAAACCCAACGACCCCGCCAGGATGTCGGCCAGTCCGGCGGCAATCGTGCGCGGTTCGATCCCGATCCACCCCGCCGGGATGGTCGAAAGCGCGACTAAATCCCGAAGCGCTGCTCGCAGCCGGAGATTCTCGTCAGCCATCACTATCAGTGTGCTTGGATCGCGCTGCTCCGAGCCGATTTTCTCTCTCGCAGTTCAAGGAGGAACTGGTCCGGAGGAACAAAGAACGGGTTCTCCTGGAGCACCCCTCCGACAATCACGACGGGATGAACCCGCAACATGTCCATCACCAAGCTGGCGCGGAAGTTCGTCAGATCGTAGGTGCAGATTACCGGATCGTTGTATTTGGAGACCGCGTAGTTGACGCGCGTCTCGTATTCCAGCCAGTTATCTTCGCCTGCTTTGTCCACCAGGGACGGTTCCACGCGCGACACAAATCTGATGAGGGGATTACCGGCTGCCGCCCCTGATCCGAGCACCTCTTCGAGCAAGGCGAGCATCCCATCCTGATCGAAGCGATCGTCGCGCAGGTAAGCGTCCTGCCAGCGCCGCAGCTCCAGCTGACCGGTTGCTATCGCCTGCTCCACGTCTATGCCAGCTTCGGCGAGCCGCTTCAGATGATCCTCCCGCAGCTCGGGATCCACGATATGAAAAGCCTTGTCGCCCCGCTCGAACCCCTCTTTGATGAACGAGCGAAGCACCCTGTGCTGCTCGTCGAAGCCATTGAAAAAAGCGCAAATGTGACACTGCTTGCCAAGCACGCCATCAGCTACGTGGATGGGACATTCATTGCCTCTCATGATGGACCTCCGCGAGAATGGATTTTCGCCTCCCACCCGCAGGACATTTCGTGAACGTTAATCTACTTGCGAGGAGTATGAAGTCAAGCCCTCATTTTTGCGGCTAAATTTGCGCAGTCACACTCGCTCCTCATGATCCGAGCAGTGCAGCATGCGGATTTCTTCTGTATACTTTGCGACATCAGTGCACCCAAGATCCCCAAGTAGAAAGCGGAGTGACGATGCCGCATCCCCACGCACTAATCTTACCCGCTTGAGTGGGTGATGAGTGCTGAGCTGATCGCGACCGCTTCTTGACCAAAGGCGGGCCTCACTCGGGGCCGTGCATCATATTGCTGTAATCGGCTTCTGTTGCTCAGATCGGGTGAAGTCAAACACTCACCGGCCCATTCCGCATGCAACGGAACCGGGAATTTTCCACGTGATGCAGGGAATATTTCTGGTCGAACAGGGAAAGTTTCGGTCCTGCGTATCAGCCTTTACGCGGTTGCGCCGTGACAATTAGCGAGCATTGCGAATAGTTCTCGGCGCGATCAGATCTGCCGCGGTCAGCGGCCGTTCAGGGAGAAGGCGTAGAATTTGTTGTTGTTGCCGTTGCAGGGGAGTTTGCGGGCCAGCGTATCGTAGCCGCTGCCCCAATAGACGGTGCCGTCTACGATCGCCGCGCCCGACCAAACCGCTCCGCCGCTTGGAAAGGTCCACTCAATCTGACCGGTCCTGGCGTTCATAGCGTAGAAATTGCCGCCCGAGGAGCCGGCGTAAACCACACCGTTAGCGCTGGAGACAAAGCCGTCCGTAATGTACTCGGGACTTTCCGGGGCGGCGGTCTGCCAGATGATCTTGCCGGTGGCTGCATCGAGCGCTGTCCATAGGCCGCCTGTCGTGGTCTTCTCTTGCCCGTCGTAGGTCGAGTAGGTGTACGTCTTGTGGCTGCCGTTGGTGATGGCAGCGTAAATCCGCTCACCGTCGGTGGAGGTGCCCCACTCGATGCCCCCGAGGACTCCACCCGGGCCGGCTTGCGTTTCCCAGATCAGTTTGCCGGTGGCCGGGTCCAGCGCATAGTACATGCCGTCCTTCTGGCCCGCACCCAACACGTCCGTCTGCTTGTCTTGGATTGTCGTGGTGTAGAGGTTCGGGCCGGCACCGAAGTCGAAGTCGGGAGAGGCGTTGGGGTCTGACATCGTCCAGGTGTCGGCGTTCAGGGTGTGATGGGCCCAGGCGACCTTGCCGGTCGTTAAGCTAAGCGCCACGATGCTGTCAATATGGGCGTCGGGCGGGAGCGCTTTGCAGTTGAGTCTGCCCTGGGTTGACGCAGTACCCGTTCGGGACCGAGTAACTGTTGCCGGTGGTCACGTACACCATGCCGGTCTTGTGGTCGACGACCGGCTGACTCATCCACACGGCGCCGCCATTAAAACCCTCCGGGACCATGTAGGTCTTCCACAGGATCTTGCCGGTGCGGGCGTCGAGCGCTTCGACAGAGCCGCGAAACGTCGGGGTGACGTTGATGTGCTCGGTTTTAGAGGAGACACCGGTGTAGACGATTCCGTTGTCGATCGTCGCGGATCCGGTCATGAGGGCCGCGCTGCTGGGGTCGGTCTTCGTACGCCAGAGCATCGCGCCAGTACGGGCATCGACGCCGATTTCGAATGCTCCGCCAAGGTCAGGGGTCATGAGGTTTCCGGTGCCGATGACCAGTTCGCCATCCCAGTATGCGGGGCTCGTCCGCGAGACCGAGCCGGCAGTTCCGGTGTAGTCGCTGATATCGTGGGACCAGATCGCCTTCCCGGTTTTGGTGTCGATGGCCCAGAGCTTGCCACCCCAGTCAGGTACATAGGCGACACCGTTGACCACCGTCGCCGTCGCTGAGACGTCGCCGGCGGTGGTGAAGGTCCACTTCGGCTTCAAGCTGCCGACGTTGTCGGCATTGATGGTGTGCTCGGTCGCGGCGTGGCGGGTGTTGTGATTGTTCTGCCCAGCGCTGGCCCACTCCGGTTGCACCGGGACGCCCTGTTCAGCGGCGAGACCAAAGTCAGCTGTACTCGCGAGCAAAACCAGCGAGGCGACGATCCTGATGTATCTGATGCATTGCTGTCTCCAGAGCGAAAGTTGCACTCTTCAGTTCGATCATCTCGTTGTCGTACACGAGCAATCTGGCTGTGAAAGTCTTTCGACCGCAATTGGCATGCGCTTATCCTGCTGGATGATTTTGGACGTACGCATTCTCGCGAAGGCCGCGCGTATCCACGGTGCTGCCGGTGCCGACGCCTTGCCCCTACCGCGGCGGTGCCCCCCACGACGGTGTCAGGAACAATAATTTTGGAATTTGATTATGCGCGATCACCGGCAGCCGCTCGACCGCGCCGTCCAGGCCCGAAACACGGCCGGCATGATGCGCAATGAGGTAAACGATCACAATCGCGTAGACGATGTGGAAATCTGCAAAGAGGTTGAGATGGTTCTCTATAAACGGCCAATTCATATGGGCGAAATAGTACGTGACCATGAGCAAAATGCCGAACGGGCCGCTTAACCGAACCAAAAGCCCCGACACTAGCGATAGTCCGATCAACAACTGCCCCCATTTCACCAGGAAATCTGTATAGGGCAGTACGGCCGGCTCGGCTAAACGCGCGAAAAACTCGTGGAAGGGTCACAACACGATTGAGGAACGCGGCGACGCTATAGTTCTGTAGGATTTGCCAAGTGCCTGCATACAGGAATGTCCAGCCGACGAGCCCACGCAGGGCGAAGATGACGCCGCGATCTAGCTTTGTTTCAGTCATATCCTGCCTTTTCCTATCTACAGATGTTTTAACCGAATTCGGTCACGATAGAGCCGACTAGAGAATCGGCGGTAACATTCATCCGCGCTTTCCAAACTCCTGATGTCTCATCCTATAAGGGTAGCCTCAGCGCGATCGCTGTGCTCGTGTTGCTGTGATTGGCTCCCAATTGCACCAATCGAAAAGGCCGGTACGCCGAAGCCAGGCGGGCCGCCCCGGCGGCTCGCCCCACGCTGCCGCCTCAGTAATGCGTGCAGATTTACGTGCGCTACAAAGGCTTCGACTTCAAAGGGAGACCGCCATGCGCCGCCGGTGATTTCTTGCGACAACCCGAACGACGGTTTCGACCATTGTGCGGCGCTCGCACGCGCGCGGGGGGGGGACGTTGTCTTATGACGGAGGGATCGCACAGGCACCGTCGCCGGCTACACAGAGGTGCGCCTTGTTCTGGAAACAGACTGCTTTCGGTCGGCAGCGGATCAACGATGCAACGCGCCGAGGCTGGGCATGACGGCGAGCGGCCGATGCGATAGCGGTGACGGCGCCGTCACCGTGACGGGGGTGCGCCAATTGGCGCATCTACGCTATAAATCCAGAAAGCGAGTCGCGGACTTTAG
>CAWJOX010000020.1:0-152347 GCA_963844545.1 uncultured Alphaproteobacteria bacterium
AGAGCAGCAGCGCGATTTTGCTATTTTGTGGCCACCCACTTTATGCAATCATCAATTGCATAATCGAATATGTGTATTATCAGTTGCCGTTTGGCAAAACGAAGCCAAAATTGGTTTTGGCGGATGCCGCTGACGGGCGCGTTTAGGGCTGTCGAACAAGGCCGACTATGATAGGCGGGCGGACAAACCCGTAACGCTTTTCGGAACCCAATGCGCGCCATAATGGTATCTCCCATTACATTGTTTTCGCGCCGCAAGCGGCATAATTCAATAATGATCGTACTCGTCCGCCGCGCGGCTGATACCCAGCCCAAACCACAACCATGAGCCATTCTGTGCCGCATACAGTGACCGAGGACCAGACCATACCGGGGCGCTCCCGCTCAGCCCTCACCGCGCACCTGGCGCGGCTCGAGGCCGAAATCGATCTACATTCTGCGCGAGGCCGCGGCGGAATTCGAGCGCCCGACGATCCTCTATTCGATCGGCAGGGATTCGAGCGTCCTGCTGCATCTGGCGATCAAGGCGTTCAGCCCCTGCCGGCTGCCGTTTTCGCTGCTGCACGTCGACACGACGTGGAAGTTCCGCGAAATGATCACTTCCGCGACGCCACCGCGGCCCGGCTTGGACTCGACCTGATCGTCCATATCAATGAGGAAGGTCTCAAGGAAGGCATCAATCCGATCACGTCCGGCTCGGCGCTCCACACCCACGTGATGAAGACCCTGGCGCTCAAGCAGGCGCTCGATCGGCATGGCATCGATGCCGCGATCGGCGGCGCGCGCCGCGATGAGGAAAAAAGCCGCGCCAAGGAGCGAGTGTTTTCGCTTCGCTCCGCCGGTCACGGCTGGAACCCGCGCGCGCAGCGTCCGGAACTCTGGAACGTCTTCAACACTCGCCTCGGCCCGGGCGAAAGCATGCGGGTATTTCCGCTGTCCGACTGGACCGAACTCGACGTCTGGGAGTACATCGCCGCAGAGAATATCCCGGTCGTGCCGCTTTATTTTGCCGCCGAGCGGCCGGTGGTTGAACGTAACGGCACCTGGATCATGGTCGACGACGACCGTTTGCCGCTGGCGCCCGGCGAGCAGCCGCAGATGCGCCGCATCCGCTTCCGGACGCTCGGCTGCTATCCGTTATCCGGCGGCATCGAATCCGATGCCGGCACCGTCGAGGACATCATCGCCGAGTTGCGCAGCAGCCGCTTTTCAGAACGGCAAGGCCGCCTGATCGATCATGACAGCACCGCCTCGATGGAGCGAAAGAAGAAGGAGGGGTACTTTTGATGCACGGGGCGACGCCGCTTCGGCAGAAAAGCCTGCTCCGCTTCTTCATGGGCGGCTCGGTCGACGACGGCAAGTCGACGCTGATCGGCCGCCTGCTGCATGAAACCGGCTCGGTCGCCGACGATGAACTCGCGGCGCTGACGCGGAATTCGGCGCGCTTCGGCAACAGCGGCCAGGCGATCGATTTTGCGCTCCTGGTCGATGGCCTGGAGGACGAGCGCGAACAGGGCATCACCATCGACGTTGCCCATCGCTATTTTTCGTCGCCGCGCCGCGCCTTCATCGTCGCCGATACGCCGGGCCACGAAAGCTATACGCGCAACACCGCCAGCGGCGCCTCCAACGCCGATCTCGCCATCATTCTCGTCGATGCGCGGCGGGGACTGCTGCCGCAGACCCGCCGGCACGCCATGATCGCGCACATGGTCGGCGTACGCCACTTCGTGCTGGCGGTGAACAAACTCGACCTCGTCAACTGGGACCGTGCGGTCTACGACCGCATCGTCGAAGGTTTCCGCGACTTCGCCAAACCGCTCAATTTTGCCTCGCTGGTTCCGATTCCGTTATCCGCGCTTACCGGCGACAACGTCTCCTCGGCAGGCACCAACACGCCCTGGTATGACGGACCGAGCCTGCTCGGACATCTGGAAACGATCGACGTCGAAGCCGACCAATCGGCAACGCCGCTGCGCGTGCTGGTGCAAAACGTCTTGCGGCCCGACCGCGACAGCCGGCTCTACGCCGGCATCATTGCCGGCGGCAGCTTGCGGCAAGGCGATCCCGTGCAAGTGGCGCCTTCCGGCGTCAGTGGCAAAATCACCCGCATCGTCGTCGCCGGCGAAGAACGTGACCGGGCGAGCTCAGGCGAGTCGGTCGCGGTCGGTCTTGACCGCCATATCGACGTGGCGCGGGGCGACACGCTCGTCGCGCCGGATCGTCGGCCGCAAGTCACCGATCAGTTCGAAGCGCACCTGATCTGGATGAGCGAGCAGCCGCTGCTGCCTGGCCGCGAATATATTCTCAAGGTCGGCGTTCGCTCGGTCTCGGCGAGCGTGACCGGCGTCAAACATCGCGTCGACATCGAAACGCTGCATCGCGAGCCGGTCCATACGCTGGCCCTCAACGAGATCGGCATTTGCGATATCGCCACCGCGGTTCCCCTTGCGCTCGACAACTTTACTGAAATTCCGCAGACCGGCTGCTTCATCCTGATCGACCGCTACAGCAACGCCACGGTGGCGGCCGGCACCGTAGACTTCGCGCTGCGGCGTGGCATGAACGTCAGGCAGCAGGCGCTGACGGTGGCCAAACACAACCGCGCGGCGCTTAAAGCGCAGCGGCCGTGCGTGCTTTGGTTCACCGGACTTTCCGGGGCCGGCAAATCGACCATCGCCAATATCGTCGAGGCCAAGCTCGCGGAGCGAAAGCGGCACACCTACATGCTCGACGGCGACAACGTGCGC
Organism: uncultured Alphaproteobacteria bacterium; assembly: GCA_963844545.1. Lineage (GTDB taxonomy): Bacteria > Pseudomonadota > Alphaproteobacteria > Rhizobiales > Xanthobacteraceae > BOG-931. The sequence continues at coordinate 2,750 of CAWJOX010000020.1, forward strand.
CACGGCCTGAACAAGGACATCGGCTTCACCGATGCCGACCGGGTGGAGAACATTCGGCGTGTCGGCGAGGTTGCCAAGCTGTTCGTCGACGCCGGGCTGATCGTGCTGTGCTCATTCATCTCGCCGTTCCGTGCCGAGCGCGCGGCAATCCGGCAAATCCTCGAACCCGGCGAGTTCATCGAAATATTCGTCTCTACCCCGCTTGCGCTCTGCGAAGCGCGCGACCCCAAGGGGCTCTACGCCAAAGCCCGCAGCGGCGCGCTGCCGTCCTTTACCGGCATCAACTCGCCGTACGAGCCGCCGGAACACGCCGATCTGGTGCTCGACACGGCGAGCGCCGGGCCGGAGGAGCTGGCAAATCGTGTGGTCGATCTGTTGGTAACGCGAGGCATGATCGGCCAGGGAGCGGACTAGCTCATGACCGCGATGTGGGCCGTTCGCGACCTAGCGACGGCGGCCTTTTCCGCGGTGTTGTGTGCCGGTCTGGTTGTGCTGTTGCGCCCCGCGCTGCGGCGCTATGCGCTGGCAAGACCCAATGCCCGTTCCTCGCATTATGAGCCGACGCCGCAAGGCGGCGGCATTGCCGTCATCGCCGCAACCATCGCTGCGACCGGTCTCGGCATATTCGGCCTCGGCGCGTCCATCGCACCGCCGCCGGCAACAGTGCTTGCCGCCATTTTGCTGATCGCATGCGTCGGCGCTGTCGACGACATCCGCCCGCTTGAGGTTATTCCACGGCTCTTGTTGCAGGCGCTGGCCATCGCCGCGGTGATCTATGCGCTGCCGAATGAGCTGCGTCCCCTCCCCGTCCTGCCGTGGTGGCTCGAGCGCGTCGTTTTGTTTTTGGCCGGATTGTGGTTCGTCAATCTGGTGAATTTCATGGACGGCATCGATTGGATGACCGTCGCGGAAGTCGTGCCGATCGCAGCGGCCCTGGTCGCGATCGGCTATTTGGGCGCGCTACCGCCTGACGGCGTTATCGTGGCGCTGGCGCTCGGCGGCGCCATGATCGGATTCGCTTATTTCAACCGGCCGGTCGCCAGGCTTTTCCTCGGCGATGTCGGCAGTCTGCCGATCGGCCTCCTGCTCGGCTGGCTCCTGGTCCTTCTCGCCGGCAACGGCAACGTCGCCGCAGCTTTGTTGCTGCCGTTATATTATCTCGCCGACGCCTCAATCACTTTGATCAGCCGCCTCGCGAGCGGCGAACGGATCTGGCAGGCGCACCGTACGCATTTTTACCAGATCGCGACTGACCGGGGCTTTTCCGTTCTTGGCGTTGTTGCGCGGGTCTTCGTGGTGAATGTCTGCCTCGGCGTGCTGGCAGCCATCACCATCATCGTGCCCGGCAAGCTGAGCGATCTCGGCGCGCTCATTGCCGGTGCGCTCTTGGTAGCTTGGCTGCTTGCTGCATTTGCAAAAGGCAAAAAATAAGCAGCTTCCGCGCCGAAGCGCCGAAGCGCCGCTCCAAACAGATCACGCTCTGCCGAAATCAAAGTGCGTCTGCCCGATTGAACCTGAAGAAATGGTGCTCGTGGGAGAAATTCTACGGCTGTCCGGACATCCGCTATGGCCTCGCTGGCCGCTTGGCCGCTTAAGCCGCTGCGCCCTGGAAATCGGGCACAGCGTCACGCAGCACGCGGTAGATGGCCTCGCGCTCTTCGCGTTGCAAACCCTGTTCCAGCATGGCAAGCCAACGGCGCATCACCTCGACCGAGGGCTGAGCCGGACGGGCGGCGACGACGCCGACGACCCCGATTTCCATCGTCGGCTCGCCCTGGGCAAAGAGGACTTCCTGCATGCGTTCGCCCGGGCGCGCGCCGGTGAAAACGATATCGATGTCGCGGCCGGGTTCGAGGCCGGCGAGCCGGATCATGCGTTCGGCAAGATCCACGATCTTTACCGGCTGACCCATGTTGAGCACATAGACCGACACGTCGGAGCGCGCCGGCCCAAGCGCGTGGCTCGCGGCGGTGACGACGAGGTCACAGGCTTCGCGAATGGTCATGAAGTAGCGCACCATGTCCGGGTGCGTGACCGTCACTGGTCCGCCGGCATCGATCTGCGCCTTGAACTTCGGAACGACTGAGCCGTTGGAGGCGAGCACGTTGCCAAAGCGCACCGCAATCAACCGCATCGATGGCCGTCCTGCCGGAATGCGGCGCGCGAGATCGGCGTCAAGCGCCTGGCAGTACATCTCGGCAAAACGCTTGGTCGCGCCGAGCACCGAGACCGGCTCGATGGCTTTGTCGGTCGAGATCATCACCATCGCCGCGGCGCCGGACGCAGCCGCCGCATCGGCGACGTTGACCGAGCCGAAGACGTTGGTCTTGACCCCCTCCTCCCAATTCTGCTCAAGCAGCGGCACATGCTTGAGCGCGGCGGCGTGAAACACGATATCCGGCTTGAAGTCGCCCATCAGCCGAAACAGCCGCGCGCGATCGCGCACGTCGGCAATGCGCCCAATGATCTCGGGCCGCGATTGTTTGGTCGCGAGAATTTCGAGAACCGCGTGCAGCGCCGGTTCGGAATTCTCGATGATCAGCACGCGCTCGGCGCCGAACGTGACTACGCGGTCGCAGATCTCCGCGCCAATCGAGCCGCCGCCTCCTGTCACCACGATCGACCGGCCCTTGAGAAAGCTCTCGAGCCGCGCATAGTCGATCTTGACTGTCGGCCGTAGCAAAAGATCCTCGACATTGACCGGCGCCAGCCGCGGCGCCTCGCCGGCATCGTCGAGCGAGGGCAGCCTGACCACGGTCAGACCCAGGCGGCGCGCGTGCATCAAGGTCGCTTCGGGCTTGGCCTCTGGGTCGAGGGCGGACGGCGTAAAGATCACCCGGGTAATCGTCTTGTCGCGCTGCCCGAGGTCGTTGACGACCGCATCGAGCGCGTCGAAGTTACCGAGGACCGGAATGCCGCGGATGGCTTGTCCGCGGTCGGCAGGTGACGGCGACAGGATGCCAACCGGCCAGATTTTCTTGACTGCGCCGCTTTCGATCGCCCGGAGCAGGACTTCAGCGTCCGCGGCGCGTCCCAGCACCAGCGTCGGGTTCGACTCCGGCGAGCGGGAGTGGTGCCTGGTGCGGGTATAGCGGAAATAACGATAGCCAATCCGTCCCGCGCCGAGGAACACCATCTGCAGCAGCCAGTAGAGTGCGATAGTGATCTTGCCGAAGAAGAACTGACCGAAAACGTTTGGTGCGACCAACACGTAATCGAGCACCAACAACGACACCGCCAGTACTGTTGCGGCGCGAAGAATGTTCATCAGGTCGGGGAGCGACGCGAAGCGCCACTTCGACTCGTACAGGTGGAAGAAGAAGTAAACGAATCCGGCATAAACGACGAAGCAGGGCAGGAACACGTATAGTCCGTCGCGCCGCTCCATGAGGCCGGCTGCCTCGAAACGAATATAGAAGCTCGCCAGCACCGCCGCGGCGGTCATGAGGAGGTCGTGCGCTACGACCAGCGCTTTGCGCGGGCTGGTAAAAAGTCCGAGCATTCTCGGTGACCGTGGTGGCGGAATATCCCGTGCCTTCCAATACCGGGCTTTGGTCCGCAACGCTACCCTGGCCCAATGGTCGCGAGCTTACCCCGGAACCGCTGCAACGAGCCTGGGATCGCATGCTTTTTAGGTTGCCGCGTCCGCCGCGGCTGGCGGATATTGGCCCGCGATAAAATCCGCTGTCTGCTCGCCCCTCCGGGAACGCGATGACCTGGTCTGGAACAATCCTTGCCGCCCTAAAGGAGAACGGCGTCCGCGTCGTCGCCTATGTGCCCGATAACATCCTGACGCCGCTTTTGGCCGGCGCAGCGGCGGACCGGGATTTTGTTTGCGTCGGAGCCACGCGGGAGGACGAGGCCGTTGGCGTGGCGACCGGTGCCTATATGGCGGGGCTGCGCGCCGTGGTCATGATGCAGACCAGCGGCTTTGCGCTGATCGCCAATGCACTCGGTTCCCTCGTTGTGCCGTTTCAGATACCGGCGATCCTCATTGTGTCGGAGCGGGGTATCATGGGCGAGTTCAACATCGGCCAGACACTGGTCGCGCGCACGATGCGGCCGACACTCGATGCGCTCGGCGTCATGCATCACACGCTGACCGATTTATCGACGCTGCATTTCATCCTCGATCGATCGATCAAGCAGGCGTTCACGACGCGGGCGCCGGTCGTGTTCATCCTCTCGCCACTCTTGAGCGGCGGCAATCCCGCGGCGCAAGGGCAACTGATCTAGCAAGACGGAACCGGGATCGAGCCGTGAACAACGAAAGAGCGTCGGCAAAAACACTTAACCGCGCCGCGCTGACACGGCGGCTGGTGCAGCGGCTCGAGCACGAGGAGGCGGTCATCGCCGGCCTCGGCAACACCAATTTCGATCTCATTGCCGCCGGCCATCGCCCGCAGAATTTCTACATGCTCGGCAGCATGGGGCTCGCCTGCCCGATCGCGCTTGGGGTGGCGCTGGCGCAACCGGCACGCGGGGTGATCGCGCTGGAAGGCGACGGCTCGATCCTGATGGCGCTCGGCTGTCTCGCCACCATCGGCAATGTACAGCCGCGCAATCTCACGATCGTCATCTGGGATAACGGCATGTACCAAATCACCGGCAAACAGGCGGCGGCGACCAGCGGCGCAACCGACATCGTGGCGGTGGCCCGCGGCGCCGGCATCGCGCAGAGCGAATGGGTGCGCGATGAGGCCCATTTTGACACGCTGATCGGCCGCCGTTTCGAGCAAGGCGGGCCGTGCCTGCTGGCAGCCAAAATCGACGATCAGCCCGGCAAGGGCACGCCGATGCGCGATCCGGTACTGATCCGCGAGAATTTCATGCGCGGACTTGGGACCGTCAGCGGTAGCGGACTGGCGCAATAGCGGGGAAAAACCCTTACGCCGCGGGGCGATTAACGCTCCGTTAACCTTTCTAAATCAATTATTTAACCTCTTAGAAACTAGTGATTCAAGCGTCGCCTCCACCGGGCGCATCGGTGCAGGGGAGCTAATTCATGAGCAAATTTGTGACCTTACTCGGCCGGAGATCCGAGACGGGGAGCGCCAAATCCTCGACCATGCAGCGGCCGCTCGCGGTACACCAGCCGCCGATCGTCCAGGTACCGCCCGCCGTCGAGCCGCCCCCCGTGCAGATGCCACTCGCCGCGCAACTAGAGCCCGCCGCGCAGCTTGAGCCAACCCCAATGATCCCGGTCGAAACCGCCGACACAGCGGCAAGCGAGCCCGAGATCGAACTCGACAATGAGCTGTTCTTTCCGATCGCCACCCAGCTCGGCCAGGAGAACGAGGCAGTCCGCAATCTCCTGATGGACGCCGAGCACAAGATCGGCGAACTCGAGAGCATCAAGGTCTCGATCGCCAAGCTGGTCGACCCCGTCTGCAATACGCTCCGCGGCTATGAAGAGACCCAGAGCGAAAAGCTGATCCTGCAACGCGCCCTCAATGGCACGCGCGAGGTCTGCAACAAGCTTCGTGACGATCTCAGTGCGGCCGAGAAAAAGGCCACGAAATTCAAGATCGAATGCACCCGCTTGCAGGAAATCGCGACGCTCGCCAAGCAAACCATCGCGGGGCTGGAGCGGACCAAGACCGAGCAACTGGCCGAGCTGAATGTGCACCGCGCCCACGTCTCCGAGTTGCAGGGCGTGACGCAGCAGCAGGCATCCGACCTGCGGCTGACGCGCGACGAAAACGTTCGGCTCAGTGAGCGCGTCGTCGGCACCGACCAACGAATAGTCCAGCTCGAAGGCGAAGCCCGAACGGCACAGCAAGAAGCACGGCAGGTCAAGGAAGAGCGGGCCGTCATCCAAGCCTCGCTCGAAAAGACCCTCGGCGAACTGGCGCAGACCATGCGCCGCCTGAGCGAAGCCGACAAAGCAGTCGCTTCGACCCAAGCGCGGCTGAAGGCCACGGAAATCAATCTCGCCGAAGTGCAGGCGGAGCGTGCGCGGCTGTCAGCGGCCCTTGACGAGGCCAACCACGCGCACCGCGACGAAGTGAATCTGCTGAACTCGCGTCTTGAGGCCCTGCAAGCCCGCGGGACCCTGACGGAAAACCTGCTCGAAGAAGCCCGCCAGGCGCTGGTGGCGCGCGCCGAGGAAATGCGCACCTTTGACCGGCGCGTGACCGATGCCAGCACCACGAACGATACCTTGGCTGAGCGGCTCAGCTCGGTGGAGGCGCTGCTCGCCGAACGTGAACTGCAAATCAGGGATCTCGAGCAAGCTCGCACCCTGCTCGCTGAAGAAGCGCACAAGCTGATCCAGGCGGCCACGTCGCGCGAACGCACCTACCGGGGCGCCCAAGAGAGCATCAGGGAGAAGAACGACCTCGTGGACCTGCTCGAAGAGCAGATCACCGCGGCGCGCAGCACCCACGAGATGCAGATCGAGAGCCTCGCCGCCCAACTCCAGCGCGAGCAGCTCGAGCGCTCGATGGCCGAGGGCGCTCTGGAGACCGCCCGCAAGGATGTTTCGCGATTGCAGCAGGAAGTCGGCGCACTGCGGAGCCGGATTGTCGCGGACGGCGGCACCGAAGAGCGCGCCACGCCGGATCTCATCAAGAGAGCAGCCTAGACCGGGTTTGGCTCGCTCAAAGCCGCCGCCGGGGCGACCACGGCGGCGGCTTCTTCATTTTCCGCAGCGAGCCAACCGCGAGCGCGCTCGCTACTGTTTGGATGGTCCGTCTTTGTATTGTGGCCGCAACCACGTAGCGGGTGGAGGGCTAGCCGAAGCGAAACGCCGACTCCACCGCGCCCATCACGACGTCCTTCAGCGTGCGGCGTCCCGGATCGTTTCCGGCCGCGCCAACGGCGACGTGAAGCGGCAACAGGTGCTCCTCGCGCGGATGCGCGGCGCGAGCGAACGGCGCCTTGGCCCAGGCGCCTAGCGCATCGGCGCGGGTTTCCGGCGGCGCTTTGGTCAAAACCCGTTCCAGCCAATCGTCGAAGCCTTCCGATCCGGCATCGGCATGTTTGCCGTTGGCGCCGCCGCGCATGCTGGCCATCAACGTGCGCATGTTGTGATAGGTCATCCCGCTGCCGACGATCAGCACTCCCTCGTCGCGGAGCGGTATCAGTGCCCGGCCAATCCGGATGTGCTCCGCAGGGTCCATGCTGGCCAACAGCGAGACCTGCACGATCGGCACATCGGCGTGCGGAAAGGCGACCTTCAGCGGAATGAATACGCCATGATCGAAGCCGCGCTCACGATCATATTTCCACGGAATGCCCGCGGCGCCGAGCAATTCGGCGATGCGCGCGGAAACCTCCGGTGCTCCAGGCGCCGGAAACTTGATCTCGTAGGTGTTCGGCGGAAAGCCGTGATAATCGTAGAGCAGCGGCGGCGCCGGATTGTTCTGGATGGTGACGACGTCCTCTTCCCAGTGGCCGGAAATCACCACCAGCGCTTTCGGCCGCGATCCGGCTTCTTCCGGCACGTGCCGTAAATACTCGGCCATCCGCGCCCAGGTATCGGGCGGATCCCACTCCATAAAGAAACAAGGCCCGCCGCCATGCGGGATAAAAAGCGTAGGGAGTCTGCTCATATCTGCTCCTGATTCTCCCGCGAGTGGGGCGAGCGCGCGGCCAACTCCTTACTTAATTCCCGGAAAAATGTTTCTCCAGTCCCTGCCAGCCTTCAAAGTAGTCGTGCTGAAGCTCGGAGGATTCGACGGCGTAGCGCGTCAGCCGCATGGCGAACCGGCTTTCGAACATGAACGCCATGGTGTTATCAATCTTCTGCGGCTTCAGTTCCGCATGCGACGCCTTCCTCCAGCTCTCGGCGTCGGGCCCATGCGCGGTCATGCAATTGTGCAGGCTGGCGCCGCCCGGCAGAAAGCCTTCCGCCTTGGCGTCATATTCGCCGTACAGCAGGCCCATGAACTCGGTCATGACGTTGCGGTGATACCACGGCGGCCGGAACGTATCCTCGCCGACGAGCCAGCGCGGCGGGAAAATCGCGAAATCGACGGTCGCTGCGCCCGGCAGGTCGGATGGTGCCGTGAGCACGGAGAAGATCGATGGGTCGGGGTGGTCGAAGCTGACGCTGCCGATCACGTTGAAGCGCGCGAGATCGTATTTGTAGGGCGCGAAGTTGCCGTGCCAGGCGACGACGTTGAGCGGCGAGTGCTTCATGTCGGCCGCCCAGAGATTGCCCTGAAATTTGGCGACCAGCTTGAACGGTCCTGCAACGTCCTCATACGCCGCAACCGGCGCGAGGAAGTCGCGCGGATTGGCCAGCCCATTGGCACCGAGGGGACCGAGCTCAGGCAGCCTCAGCATCGGACCGTAGTTTTCGCAGATATAGCCGCGCGACGGACCGTCCGGCAGTTCGACCCGGAACCGCAGGCCGCGCGGCATGATGACGATCTCGCCGCAAGCGGCTTCGACGATGCCCAACTCGGTAACAAAACGCACGCGGCCTAGCTGCGGCACGATCAGCATCTCGCCGTCGGCGTCGTAGAAGACCCGGTCGGTCATCGAGGTGTTGGCAGCATAGACATGCACCGCCATGCCGACTTGGGTGGCAGTGTCGCCGTTGCCGCCGAGCGTCACAATGCCTTCGACGAAATCCGTCGGCGTTCGCGGAATCGGGAATGGCGACCAGCGCAGTTGCGTCGGCGTCGCTTCGGCCTCGTTGAACGGCGCGCTGCGGATCAGGCCGTTGTCGATGCGTGCGTAAGGCCGGTGCACGACCGAGGGCTGAATGCGGTAGGTCCAGGTGCGCCGATTTTCCGCCCGCGCGGTAGTGAAGGAGGTTCCCGAAAGTTGCTCAGCATAAAGCCCGAACGGCGGCCGCTGCGGCGAATTCCGGCCGACGGGCAACGCCCCGGCAACTGCCTCGGTGACGAACTGATTGCCGAAGCCGGGCTGGTAGTCGAGCAATGCTTCGTTCGAATCAACCTTAATTTCGGGCCTTCGCGCCTTGGAGTCGAGTTTCGCGTTTTGTTTCACGATTTGCGTCATCGGGGCCTCCCCAAAAGAAGAATGGCGGTGGAACCTTGGGAAATTGGTCGCGAACGTAACTAATATCCGCCTTTCAACGGCCTGGCGCAAGATGACCAGATCGGCCGGTTCCACAGCCCGATGCCGCAAAGTTTCAACACCACGGCAGGGCCACAGACCGGCTCAGCAAACGCCCCGAACGATCTTAACGAGTCCGTAATATCTCCAAAAAAGCGCCCGTTTGGGCCGGCATCCGCAGCGTTCGTCGAGGGGAAATCTCTCAATCCATCAATGCGCGGCGTCGCAAGGCGCCGAACGCATGCATTTGAGGGGAACGGGGATGCGTCAATATTTTGCGCCTCTGCTTGCGTCGGCAATCTGTTTGCTCAGCCTCACCGCGGTGAACGCCGAAACGAAATATCAGGGCTCGGTCTCAGACGCAGTTCAGAACTCTTTGGCGTCGTCTCTCGAAAACGCCATTTCGATCGGCGACACCGACGACGCATTCGCTTCGGCTGTACCCGCCGAAACATCGGACGAACCGCATCATCAGGGAGAAGAGGCAGCCGAGCCGCAATCGCCCGCTCCGGCGAATGCGGATTTGAATGCTGAGCGGCACGTCAGCCATTCGGTGGGCGATCTGTGTAACACGCTCTATACATCAGCCGAAGATAACGATCTGCCAGTGCCGTTTTTCGCCAATCTGATCTGGCAGGAGAGCCGGCTGCAGCTCGACTCCGTAAGCCGGGCGGGTGCGTTGGGCATCGCGCAGTTCATGCCGGAGGTAGCAGTCGAGGTTGGTCTGCACGATCCGTTCGATCCGCAGCAGGCGCTTCCCGCCTCGGCACGTTTGCTCCATGATCTACGCCAGCAATTCGGCAATCTCGGATTTGTGGCTGCCGCCTACAATGCCGGCGCGCATCGCGTTACTGACTGGCTCGATCACGGCCGCGCTCTGCCGCAAGAAACCAAGACCTACGTGCTCCGCGTCACCGGTCGTTCCGCGGAGGCGTGGCGACAATCGCCGTTGGATGATTCGCAGCTGACATTGGCGAAGCCGATGCCTTGCCGGCGCTTGCCGGCTTTCGCCGACCTGGAGCAGGCGCAAAGGGAACAGGCCCTTGTGGAGCCGGCGCTCGAACCGTCGCAACCGCAATCTGAAACAATCTCGCCGGGCCACGCACGGGCGGTGACGGTTGTCAAAAAGATCGCAAAGCGATCCACAAAGACGATCTCGTCGAAGGTCATACAAAAAGCCGAGAAGACCTCCCGGAAGACCGTAAAGGTCGCACTGTTGACCGAGAACGCCGCATTAAAAAATGAGAAGAGGCTTCCGGCCGGCCACCATCTCACTGAGGAGCCGAAGGTTGCCCACTCGGGCCGCAACTTCCACTCAGGCAAGCACGAGGCAATCCGGCCTCAGCACGGACCGCATGAGAGGCGTAAGGTGGCGTGAAGCTCTCAATCGCAGCGGCCACCGACCGCCACTTTGCCGACGACTAGCGGTGCCTTTACTGGCGTGAGAATATAGCCTCTGCTCCCGCCGAGTTCTGGCCAAGACCGCAATGCATGCAAAGATCGGAGACGCGGTACGCCGCAAGGAGGACGCGCGGCTCGTTACCGGTCGCGGGTGCTACAGCGACGATGTTAATCTCCCGAACCAGGCCTGCGCAGCCGTACTGCGCGCGCCGCACGCGCACGCACTGATCCGCGCCATCGATGTCGGGGCCGCACGCGCCATGCCGGGCGTGCTCGCGGTGCTGACCGGACATGACGCGCTTGCCGCGGGACTAAAAGCAATCCCGCATCCTTGCGCCCCCGGCACGGCGCCCGACATCGTGCTGAAAAACCGCGATGGCTCCCCCATTGTGGCAGCTCCACATCACGTATTGCCGGCCGATCGCGTCCGTCACGTCGGCACCGCCGTCGCCTTCGTCATCGCCGACACGATAGCCGCGGCGAAGGATGCGGCTGAGAGCATCGTCGTCGACTACGACCCGCTGCCGGCGGTGATCGACGCCAAGGCCGCGGTCGAGAACAGCGCGCCGCGGCTTTACGACGGGTTGCCGAACATCATGATCGACGCCGAAGTCGGCGACACCACCGCGACCGGGGTAGCCTTTGCGCGAGCGGCTTACATCACCCGGCTCGAAACCCGGATCAATCGTGTCACCGGCGTGCCGATGGAGCCGCGCGCCGCCGTCGGCAGCTATGACCCCGAAAGCGGGCGATACACGCTTTACGCCGGCTCCGGCGGCATCGTCCGCCAAAAGCGCGAGCTGGCCGCGATCCTGGGCGTACCCGAAGAAGCGGTACGCGTCATCGCCCGCGACATCGGCGGCAATTTCGGCACGCGTAACAGTTTCTTTCCCGAATTCGCGCTGGTCGCCTGGGGCTCACAACTCATTGGGCGCCCGGTGAAGTGGACCTGCGAACGCCAGGAAGCATTTATCAGCGATTATATGGGGCGCGATCTTACGGTCTCGGCCGAACTCGCGCTCGATGCCGAAGGCCACTTCCTCGCACTGCGCAGCTCAAATCTCAGCAATGTCGGCGCGCACAGCGGATCTTATGTGCCGCTGGTCAAAGGCGTGGGATTGGCGACGGCCGGCTATCGCATCCCGCACGCGGAAATCAAAGCGCGCGCCGTACTGTCGACGACAATGTGCACCACGCCCTATCGCAGCGCCGGGCGGCCCGAGGTGATCTACGTCATCGAACGCCTGATCGATAAAGCCGCCCAAGAACACGGCTTCGATCGGCTGGCGCTGCGCCGGCGCAATCTGATCCCGCCGTCGGCGCTGCCCTACACCAACCCGCAAGGCATCACCTACGACAACGGCACCTATCGCACAGTAATGGATCGCGCCATGGAGCTTGGCGAGTGGAAGGGCTTCAGACGCCGCCGCGCCGAAGCGCGCCGCCGCAAACGCCTGCGCGGCATCGGCCTGTGCAACTATCTCGAAACGACCGGCGGTTATCCGCGCGAGCGCGCCGATGTCACCGTTAATCCGGAAGGCCGGGTCGATGTTGTCGTCGGCACCCTGTCGAGCGGACAAAGTCACGAAACGACGTTTGCGCAATGCGTGGCGGAATGGCTGGGGGTGTCGTTCGACGACGTGCACATCTTCGAAAGCGATACCGACATCGTGAAAGAAGGCGGCGGCTCACATTCCGCGCGTTCCATGCGGCTGGCGGGCATCGTCATGGGCAAGGCTTCCGATCTCGTGATCGAGAAAGGCAAGAAGATCGCTGCGCACATGCTGGAAACCGCCGAGGACGACATCGGCTTTGCCGACGGCCGCTTCACGGTGAAGGGCACCGACCGCTCAATCGGAATTTTCGAAGTCGCCCGCGCCGCAGCAAACGACAAATCCATGCCGGAGGATTTACAAGGCGTGCTTGCAGCAACGTGCGACGAAACCATCCGGCAGCTCGGCTTCCCCTACGGCGCTCATGTCTGCGAGGTCGAAATCGATCCGGAGACCGGAGCGCTTTCGATTGTGCGCTACACGGCGGTCGACGACGTCGGCCGCGCCATCAACCCGATGGTCGTGGATGGCCAGACCCATGGCGGCGCCGCGCAGGGTATTGGACAAGCGCTGTGGGAAGCTTGCACCTATGACGCAGAGGGACAATTGCTCTCTGCCTCGTTCATGGACTACGCCATGCCGCGGGCGGACATGCTGCCGTCGTTTACCACCGACATCAGCCAGGTGCTCACCCCGAAGAATAAACTTGGCGTGCGTGGCGCCGGCGAAGGCGGCACCACGGGCGCGCTAGGCGCCGTCGTCAACGCCGTGGTCGATGCACTCGCCGAGTTCGGCGTCACCCACATCGAAATGCCGGTCACGCCCGAGCGCATCTGGCAGGCGATCAAGCAGGCCGGCCGCTGATCACGCGGGCTGGCGCTTCTGGTGGTCCTCGCTTATCATTTGTCAGACGAAAATACGGAGAAAGCCTCATGGCCAAGCTTCGGCATATCGCGATCCAGGTTCCCGACCTGGAAAAGGCGGCCGCGTTCTATGAAGGGGCGTTCGATCTCAAGCGCGTCAACAAGGTCGATAGCCCAATTGGCAACGCCATCGCGCTGTCCGACGGCATCGTAAATTTGACGCTGCTGCACTTTCCCGAAGGCACCAAGGGCGGCAAAGGCGGCCCGGACTGGGCGGGTCTGCATCACATCGGCTTCATCGTCGATGACGAAAAGAAGACGGCCGAAAAGATCGAGCATCTGGGCGGCGAGTTCTTCATGGAGTTGCCGAACTATCCGGGCGTCGATGCCGAAAAGAAGTTCAAGGATCCGAACGGCATCGTGTTCGATGTTGCGGAGCATGACTGGCGGCAATCGCACCACAGCTGATGCGCATCGTCGCCGCTAAGGCGCAAACGGTTCGGCTCGGCGCGGCGGCACGAAGCTCGAGTATCAGCTTCGAGAACATGACGGCGACGGCGCTCGCGATCCATACCGACGCGAGCCGCGACGGTAAGGCGCTTGTCGGCCTGGCATTCAACTCGATCGGCCGCTACGACCACAGCGGCCTCCTCAATGACCGCTTCATCCCGCGCCTGCTCGCCGCAGACCCCAAAGACTACGCCGACGAGGACGGCGGCATCGATCCGTCCCGGGTCTGGGCTGTCCTGATGAAGAATGAAAAACCCGGCGGCCACGGCGAGCGCTGTGGAGCGGTCGGCCTCGTCGATACGGCCATATGGGATCTCGCAGCCAAGCGCGTGGAATTGCCGCTATGGCGCTACCTGTCCAAGGTTGAGCCCTCTAAAAACAACGGCAGCGGCGTGGCCGATGTCTACGCCAGCGGCGGCCACTATCGCCCGCACAACGACGTCGAGAGCCTTTGCGACGACGTCAGGCGCGCCATGGCCGACGGACACCGGCGGTTCAAGATCAAGATCGGCGGCGCTGCGCTCGGTACTGACCTCAAACGCATCGAGGCAGTGCTGCAAACTCTCGATCCGCAAATGAGTCTCGCGGTCGACGGCAACAACGGCTTCGATCTCGCAACCGCGCTGAATTACGTCCAGGCGCTCGGCGCCTATCCGCTGATGTGGCTCGAGGAGCCGGTAAATCCTCTCGACTACGAGAGCCACCGGATCGTTTCCGAACAATCGAGCCTGCCGCTCGCGGTCGGCGAGAACCTGTTCTCGGCCGACGATGCGCGCAATTTGCTGCGCTATGGCGGTCTGCGACGCGACCGCGACATGTTGCAGTTCGATATTTCGTTGAGCTACGGGATCGTCGAATATCGCCGCATTCTTGACGATCTGTCCAAGCGGGGATGGAGCAGAAGCCGTTGCGCTCCGCATGCCGGGCACGTTCTCGCACTCAGTGCGGTTGCAGGACTAGGCCTTGGCCTCGCGGAACTTGCAATGGACACCACCACGCTGTTCGGCAAACTCACTTCCCACGTTAAAGTGTGCGAGGGAAAGGCGACCCTGCCCGAAGCTCCGGGAGCAGGACTTGAGGTATCGCCGGCATACGCCGAGATTTTCGGAGGGCTAGTGAATTGAGCCCGCCGGAATTCGGACCAAGGCACGATGGAGAATGCAGATGACCGGCGCGCCCGATCAGCCGCTGAGCCGACACGAGATCCGAACGCTGGTTCAGCCCGATCACGTTCATCGCCGCGCCTATGCCGACCCGGAAGTGTTCGCGCTAGAGCAGGAGCGGATTTTCGGCCGGCTGTGGCTTTACGTCGCCCACGAAAGCCAGTTGCAAAAGCCGGGTGACTTTGTCCGAACCCGCCTCGCCCAGCACGAAGTGCTGGTGACCCGCCACCAGGACGGCAAGATCTACGTCCTGCATAACCGTTGCCCGCATCGCGGCGCCAGGCTCTGCATGGTCGACCGCGGCTCAAGCCGCCTCTTGACCTGCCCCTATCACGCCTGGGCGTTCCGCCCCGACGGCACCTTGTCGGCGGTGCCGCACCCGAAAAGCTATCCGGCAAGCTTCAGTCTCGCCGATCCGCAGAACCACATGCAGCGGGTCAACCGCGTCGAGAGCTATCGCGGCTTTGTGTTTGCAAACCTTTCTGACAACGCGCCGCCGCTCGCCGAGCATCTCGGGCCGATGCGGGAAGTGATCGACAATCTGATCGAGCGGGCGCCGGACGGCGAAATCGAAATTGCGGATTCGAGCTTCACGCTCGAGTACCACGGCAACTGGAAGCTGCACATGGAAAACGCCAATGACATTTTCCATCCAAGCTTCGTGCACAGTTCCTCGGTGGCGCCGGCGCGCGCGGCCCCGGCGAACGCCTCGATCCTCGACCAGGATCAGACGCGGGAAATGCTGCTCGCTAACGGCTTCGGCCAGGCCGAATGGGAAGGCATCAAGCTCAACGGGCTCGCCGCCGGCCACACCTTCATGACCAGCTTCTACAAGAAGGGCGTGCTGGTGAACGAAGAGCAGGACCCGGTCGTCGTGCGCTACCGGACCGCACTAGCGCGGCGGCTTGGCGGCGAGCGGGCCGCGGCCGTGCTGGCCCTGAATCGTTTCAACAACATCATTTATCCGAATCTCATTATCAACGCACAGCAGCAGCAGATGCGCGTCACCATTCCGCTCGCCGTCGATCTGACGCAGGTCCATGTGCACTGCTTCCGGCTCAAGGGCGCGCCGGAGGAAATGTTTCACCGCGCCATCCGGTTTTTGACCACGATCGGCTCGCCCGCTTCGATGATCTTTTCCGACGATGTGGAAATGCTGGAACGGTGTCAGCAGGGACTGGTCAAGCAGGCCGGGCCGTGGGTGAATTTCGCGCGCGGTCTCGACAACGACCGGCGCGAGGGGGATGGCAGCATCGGCAGCGTGGCGAGCGAATTGCCGATGCGGGTGCAATTTGAGGCCTGGGTCAATTACCTGACCCAATAACAGCATGATGTTGCCGTATGAAACCCAGCGCGAAATCGAGCTGTTCCTGCTGCGCGAAGCCAAGTTGCTCGATACCGGCGAGTTCGAGGCCTGGCTCGCGCTCTACGCCCCCGATGGCATCTATTGGATGCCGAGCCAGCCCGGCCAGACCGACGCCAAGGGCGTCGCTTCGATCATCTACGAGGATTACGCCATCCTCGCCATCCGGGTCCGGCGTCTGCTTGAGGCGCGCGCGCTGGTGCTGACGCCGATGCCGCGGACGACACACCTCGTCAGCAATATCGAAGTGACGAAGGGCGCCGCAGACGAGTTCTCCGCGGAAGCGGCCTTTATTTGCATCGAATATCAGGGCGACCAGCAGCGGCTTTATTCCGGCAGGCACAGCCATCGGCTGGTCCGGCACAACGGCTCGTATCGCATTACACTTAAGCGCGTGGAACTCATCGACTGCGACGGCAAGCACTCACCCATGACTATACCGATTTGAGAGGGGTCGGAGATTACAGCGGAGGATGAAATGACGGCGACGGATATCAGCAAGCTCAACCTCGGCCCGATCGGCGACCGGGTCATGTACGAAAACGAACTCATTCGCGTCTGGGACTTTGTGGTCGAGCCGGGCAAGAGCAAGGGCTGGCACCGGCATGAACTGCCCTATGTGATCATTCCGATGACCGACGGCGACATCGAACTCGAATCCGCGCTGACCGGAGACATCGAGCGGCCCAAGGGCAAGATCGGCGAGCCGATCTGGCGCGACGCCGGCGAAGTGCACGATCTCCGTAACGTCGGTAACGCGACTTATCGGAATATTCTGGTCGAGATCAAACCGCGCTGATTTCGAACCGGCGCCTCATCGCGACGGATCATGATGCTTGGCGCGGATCGCGAGGTACGGATCCCAGGCACAGGCCGAAGCCGCCAAGACCGCATAGGCTCCGGCATCGAAAAACGCGCTCATGCGTTCCACCGAGTGCACGCCGCCAACCGCAAGCACGTGGAGATCGAGCCCGTCGCGCTGAACGATGTTCACGGCGCTGCGCACGCATTGCATTGCCACTTCGAAGGTCGCGCCTCCCATCATGCCGGCATACGCGCGATTACTGCCGAAGGCGGGAGCGCCGGCTTTGTCCACGATCATGCGACGCGGCGCATTGATCATCACGACGCCGTCGACAATGCCGGACAGGCTTTGCAGCAATGCGGACATTTGTCCGTGCTGTTCGATCACGCCGATCTTGACCAATAGCGGGAGCGATCCGATCGCAGCCCGGGCCGCTTGCGCGATTTTCACTGCACTGTCGATGTCACCGTAAACTTCGCTCTCCCGCCGGCCGACATTGGGACAAGAGAAATTCAATTCCACGACCTGCGCGCCGGATTCCTTCGCCTCCGCCGCAAGCGCGCCGAAGTCGGCGATGAAATCCGCCTCGCTGGTGCCGGCATCGGCCGTGCCGACGACCGACACGATCAGCACCTGCCCAAGCCGCAACCGCGCCCGGCAATTACGAATGTCGCGGCGCCAAACTTCCGGCGCGCTTGACGGCATGCCGATCGACCCTGCGGCGGTCGCGGTCAGGGGCGTTGCGGGAAGATCGCCGACTGCCACGACAGCCGCATCGGTGTCCGCAAGATTTGGCTCATCGAGATAAAGCCAGTTCGGCGGCAGATGGGCCCGGCGTTCGCGGCTGCGAATCGTCTTGTAGGTCAGGAGATCAAACCCAAGCCGGCTGTAAAGCTCGAACCAGCGCTCGTTCAACACCAGGCTCGCCGCAATCCCGAACCGGGAGGCGACGCGGTAGCCGAGAAAATCCTTCATAGGCGTCGAAGGAACATCCGGATAAGACCCGCCGAAGTCTGGTCCCGCGGCGGCGTTCTGTTCAAAGGTCCGGTCGAGCCGATAGAGCGGCGCCGATAAAGGCGGAGGAACAGCGGAGGACGTGCCCGCCATGTCCAATGCAATGTTCACGTCAGCACGTTCCTGAACGAGTATTGAGCGGCAACTGCCATTTGCGATTGCTGAAACAGCGGCGCCATTTCGATTATGACTCGGTCCGGTTCATCGTCAAATGGTCGCGCCGGCTACGGTTTTCCTCGGCGGACAATTTACGTAGGATGCCCCGCTCACGTGAGTGGTGGCATGTCTTTTGCCACTCCACACAGCGAAATTTGGCGTAGACAGTGCAGCGACCGTTGGAAGACGCCTGTTTGCATGAATTTCGGGTTCTGATCTCGATCT
Source organism: uncultured Alphaproteobacteria bacterium (assembly GCA_963844545.1). Taxonomy (GTDB): domain Bacteria; phylum Pseudomonadota; class Alphaproteobacteria; order Rhizobiales; family Xanthobacteraceae; genus BOG-931. The sequence continues at coordinate 20,836 of CAWJOX010000020.1, forward strand.
CGGGCTTACAGCAAAGTTGACAGGGGACGTTCGATGAAACTGCACGTCTATCTGAAGGGTCTGTGCTGCGGTCTATTGGCGGCGGCGTCGTTCGGCGTCTCCGCGTTTGCGGCCGATCCGTTCGTCGTCGGCGTGATTTCGCCGCTGACTGGACCGATGGCGACAGTCGGTGCGCAAAGCACCTCCGGTCTGCAATTATGGGCGCAGGGTTTGAATGCCGCGGGCGGCATCAAGGGCCGCCAGATCGAACTCGACATCTGCGACGACCAAGGCACGCCGGAGAACGCCGTCACCTGCGCCCGTCGCCACATCGAGCGGCGGGTCGCCCTCATTCTCGATAATTCCATCAGCTCGACCATTCGCGCCATCACGCCGCTCCTGAAAGATGGGCCGGTAATGGTTGTGGTGTCTCCGATCATCGACCCGGATCCGAAGAGTTACGTATTCCAGACCAGCGCATCGGACCTGGAGATCACCAGGGCCTTGCTCGCGTACCTGCAGGCAAACAAGATCAACAAGCTGGCGATGATCGCCTCGACCGATACGACCGGCGAAGCCAATGCCGACCATGCGCTGAAAGTGTTCCCGCCGGCCGGAGTTGCGATGTCGCTGGCGCGGATCGATCTGAAGTCGAACGACGCCTCGATTCAGCTCGCCAACGTCGTCAAGGACAATCCGATCATCTACTCCGCCTATTCGGGTGCCGGCGCGGCGACCGTGGTCAAAAGCTTCAACAATCTCGGTCTCACCATCCCGTTCGTTCTCAGCAACGCCAATCTGTCGGATGCGTTCATGGCGTTGATCAAAAACGACATGCCGCCGCGGCTTCTCGGCCTCGGCCTCAATTTCATGTTGCCTGAACTGATCGACGACGCCGACCAGCGGGCACGCCTGCTGAAATTCAGGACCGCGTTCCAGGAAGCCAAGAAGGTCCAGCCAAGCCTGCTGGGGTTGATGGGCGTCACCCTTGCCGACACGGCCGAATCCGTGCTGCGCAACGTCGAAGACACCAGTGACGCCGCTGCGGTGAAAAAATATCTTGAATCGGCAACGATCAAGAGCATCGCGACGATCCGGTTTACGCCCGAGAGTCACGTCGGTGCGGGCGCCAGCACCATTTCGGTCGTTGAATACAAAAATGGTCACTGGGCCAAAGCCGACCCGATCAAGTAACGTCTGACACGGTCGTAGTGACCGATGAATCCGCTCACTCAAGCCATCATGAGCGGACTCATGATGGGTGCCGTTTACGCCATGCTGGCGATCGGGCTGGTGATCGTCTACCAGACCGCGCACGTCATCAATCTCGCGCACGGCGAAGCCTACGCGATCGCCGGCAGCGTCGTTGCGACAATCGCCGCCTCGGAAGCGCTGCCGATCTGGCTTGCGGTTTGCGCGGCAACCGCCGCCGCCGTTGTGTTTTCAGTCGGTGTCGAGCGGTTTTTGCTGCGGCCGCGCCGAGCCTGGTCGCACAATGCGCTGATTCTGGTGACGCTCGCCGCGGCGGTTTTCATGCGCGGCGTTCTCTACACTTTGATCGGTTCTGACGCCGTCTCGTTTCCGCGTCTGGTTTCGGGCAGGCCGTTTCGCATTGCCGGCGGCGCGCTGCCGCCGCAGGGTCTCCTCCTCATCGTCGTTGGCTTTGCTCTGGCGCTGGCAGTTCCGTTGTTTCTTTCAGGAACCCGGCTCGGCCGGCAGTTGCGGGCGGCCGCCGAAAATCCCGACGCGGCCCAGCTCATGGGCATCAACGTCGACCGCGCCCGCGTTCTCGCCTTTGCCATCGCCGGCGCCTATGGCGCCATCGGCGCGGTTCTGCTGGTGCCGCTGGTTTCGGTTGATTTCCATGCCGGCCTCGACATGACCATGCGCGGCTTTATCGCCGCCGCGCTCGCTGGAATGGTGCCGCTCTGGGCGATATTGTGCAGCCTGCTTCTTGGGTTGGGCGAAGCGTTCGTGACCACCTATTTCGGCACGCTGGCCAAAGACCCGGTGGTGTTCTTCATCCTCATCGGCATCGCCGTGTGGCGCAGCAGAAACATTCGCTTCGGCGGGACCCGGCGCGCATGAGGCCGAGTCGCGTTGTTTTGGCCGTGCTCGTCACTTGCCGGAATTGCCGCGCCGATCACCGAGCTGATCCCGGGCTGGACCGTGCCGCTGGCAACGGCGGTCTATTTCAACGCGTTGGCGGCGATCGGTCTGAACCTGATCTTCGGCGTTACCGGCATGCTCGCGCTCGGCCAGGCGGCCTTCATGGTGGTGCCGGCGTACTGTGCGGGAATCTTCGATAACTTCGGCATCCCGTTTTACCTCAGTCTCGCCGCGGGCCTCGCCGTCACTCTGGTGCTCGCAAAATATACCGGGCGCGTTTTCGTCAGATTGCCCGGCATCTACCTAGCCGTCGGCACTTTAGGTTTCGGCTACTTCGTTGAAGGCGTGGCGCGGGCCTTTCCGTCGTTCTCCGGCGGCGCGTCGGGCTTGCTCCTGGAACGCGGCCGGGGAATTGGCGATCACGCCTGGTATGCGATCGCCTCAATAGCACTGATCGCCGGCATGGCTGTCTACCGGTGGCTGGTCCGGGGTGCGTTCTGGCGGCGGCTGCGCACAATCAATCACGACGAGCTCGCCGCCGCTGTGCTCGGCATCCATGTCGGCAGAAGCAAGGAGCAGGCGTTTCTGATCGGCGCCGCGTTTGCCGCGGTGGCCGGTCTGCTCCGGGCGTATTACATCGGGCTGGCAATTCCGGAAGACGGCGGCGTCGACCATTCGCTGGAGCAACTGGCTACGGTGATGATTGGCGGCGCCGGCCATCTCTTTGGTCCGATCTTCGGCACCGCCGCGCTGCAATGGCTGTTCGTCGTTACCGGCTATGCCAAGAGCTACGTGCTCCTGGTCTACGGCGCGGTGTTTCTGGCGGCAGTGCTTTACCTGAAGGACGGCATCGCCGGCTGGGTAGCCAAAGGCTGGCATCAACTCGAGCGGTTGCTCGACGGAGCCACGCCTGCAAAACCTGTTGGGGGCCCCACGGAGCCAGTTGCCGCGCATCTCATTGCGACCGGCGACCTGCAACGCATCGGGACCTGTCTCGCCGTGGTCGACGTCTCCAAACGCTTTAGAGGCGTGCTGGCGCTCGATTGCGTCAGCTTCGGCGTCGATTTCGGCGAGATATTCACTATCGTCGGCCCGAACGGAGCCGGGAAGTCCACGTTGTTCAACATCGTGTCCGGTATCGAAACGCCGAGCGGCGGCGCGGTGAAAGTCGCCGCCAAGGATCTCGGCTCGTTCTCAATCTCCGAGCGCGCGCGTTTCATCGGCCGGTCATTTCAGATCGCGCGGCTCGTCCCCGATCTGACTGTCGTGGAAAACATCTTGGTGCGTCTCGATCAGATCGCGCCGAACCTGACGGAAGGCCAGCGCTTGAGCGTTGCGCACGAGCAGATTGCCGCTTTCGGGCTGGCCGGCGTCGCCGACACTTTGGTGAGCACGCTGTCCGCCGGCCAGCACAAGCTCGTCGATCTGACCCGGGCAGCCGTCGGCAATCCGCCTCTGGTACTGCTCGACGAACCGGCCGTCGGACTTGCTGCCGACGAACTCGATCACCTCAAGTCGCTCTTGTATAAGCTGCAGGCGCGCGGTTCCGCAGTGGTCATCGTCGAACACAACATCGATTTTGTTGCTGAAGTCGCCACGCGAGGCATTGTGCTCGATGGCGGCCGGCAAATCGCGTTCGGAGCGACCAGGGAAATCCTGGCCGACGAGAAAGTCCGCGAAGCGTATTTCGGTGCGCTCGCATGACGGGGCCTATCCTGAGCATCGAAGGTTTGAGCGGCGGCTATTCGAAGCTGCCGGTGTTCCGCGATGTGCGCTTGAGCCTGCATGCCGGCGAGACTATCGGCGTCTGCGGCCCCAACGGCGCCGGCAAAACAACGTTGTTAAAGACGATCGCCGGCCTCCTGCCTCCGCTCGCCGGGCATGTCGCGTTCGAGGCGCAAAAGCTCGGCGCGGCGAAGGCGTACGCGCGGACCCACGCCGGCCTCGTCCTGGTGCCGGAAGGACGGCAGATCTTTGCGTCACTGACGGTCAGGCAAAATCTCGAACTCAGCCGCGCGGCGCGGCGCATCGACACGGCGTCCTATCCGCGGCGGTTCGACGAAGTGCTGTCGCTGTTTCCGAAGTTGCGTGAGCGCCTCGATCAGTCCGGCGGCGCGCTCAGCGGCGGCGAACAGCAGATGCTGGCTATCGGCCGGGCGCTGCTGCTTGATCCCAAAGTGTTGATGTTGGACGAGCCGACGCAAGGGTTAGCGCCGATTATGGTGCGGCAGGTGCTGGCGGCGCTTTTGGCGCTTCGCGGCAAAATATCCATCATCGTCGTCGAACAAAATCGCGCGTTTCTCGACGAACTCGCCGACACGATCTGCGACATGCGCGCGGGAACGCTTACCCCCAGTATCGCGGCGACCGCGCAGGCAATTTGACCGGCGATGTCCGACGAAGAAGCCAGGGTCCAGATTTCGTTTCGAACTCAACGGCAAGCCAGTGTCGGTGCGCGTCCCGCCCCGGCTGAACCTGGTCGATCTGCTGCGCACCGAATTTCGGCTGACCGGCTCGCATGTCGGTTGCGAGCATGGCGTGTGCGGCGCGTGCAACGTCATGCTCGACGGCGCCGTCGTTCGCGGCTGCCTGACGTTCGCAGTTCAGGCGCACGGCCGCGACGTCGTCACGATAGAAGGACTGACCGCGAACCAGCAAATCCACGACTTGCAGGAAGCATTCGTGCAGCGAAACGCGCTGCAATGCGGCTTTTGCACGCCCGGCATGCTGATGACGGCCTCGGAATTGCTGGCGCGCGATCGCACTCCCTCTCGCGAGCAGATCCGCGACGAAATCGGTGGCAATTATTGCCGCTGTACCGGCTACCAGGCGATTGTCGACGCCATAGAGACGGTCGCAGCGCAACGAAGCGGCCGGAATGCCACGGCGCCGCCGGCCGATACGCGCTCCGTGATCGGCGCATCCCACGCGCGGCCGAACGCGGCTCGTCTGGCCGAAGGCCGCGGCACCTATACCGACGATGTGGTGCTGCCGGGCATGGCGCATGTCGTGTTTCTGCGGAGCCCGCACGCGCACGCCCGCATTGCTTCCATCGATGCAGCCGCGGCGCGATCTGCACGCGGGGTGATCGCAGTGTTCACGGGAGCCGAGCTGGCTGCGGTCTGTCCGGCGTGGCAGACGCGACTTGCCATGATGCCCTCGCATCACTCCGCGCCGCAGCCGCCGCTTGCGGTCGACGAAGTCTGCTGGCAGGGCGAAGCCGTTGCCGCCGTTGTCGCCGTCACACGGCGGGAAGCGGAAGATGCCGCGGAACTCATCGAGGTTCAGTGGGGCGTTCTTGGCGCGGTCGCCGGCTTGCCGGAAGCGCTCGCGCCGGATGCCCCGCTCGTCCACTCCGCGATGGCCAATAATCTCGCGATCGACCACAGCATCGCCGGCGGTGATACCGAGAAGCAATTCTCCGAAGCGGCCGCCGTCGTCGAACACAACTTCCGGTTTGAACGGCAGACGGCGGTGAGCCTTGAGCCGCGCTGCATCCTTGCATCGTTCGATCGCAATCTGGGCGAGCTGACCATCTATCATTCCCACCAGGCGCCGTTTCAGATGCGGGAGGTGTTTGCCGAGCAACTCGGACTCAATCCGGAAGACGTCAGGATTGTCGTCAAGGACGTCGGCGGCGGCTTCGGCTTGAAGCTGCACGCGTTTGCCGATGAGATGGCGGTTGCGGCGATCGCCACGCTGGTGCCGGTCCCGGTCAAGTTTACCGCCGATCGCCTGGAGGCATTTGTCAGCGACGCGCATACCCGTGAGGCCAATGTTCGCGGCCGCATGGCCTTGAGCGCCGACGGAAAGATTCTCGGCATCGAGATCGACATGCTCGCCGGTTTTGGCGCCTATTCGATTTATCCGCGCGGCAGCGTCGGCGAAGTCATCCAGACGCTGCAGATGATCGGCGCGCCGTACGAGATCGGCGCCTACCGTGGACGTGTTCGCGGCGTTTTCCAGAACAAGCCGCCGACCGGCGCTTATCGGGGCGTCGGCCAGCCGTTCGCATGCACGATCACGGAACAATTGGTCGATCTCGGCGCCGCCGCGCTGCACATCGATCCGGCCGAACTGCGCCGTCGCAACTACCGGCGGACCGGCGCCGAGGTTGGCAAGACGCTCAACAGCATCGTCGTCGCAGATTTGTCGCTTGATGCCTGCATGGAAACAATGCTGCGGCGCATGAACTACGGCGAGCTGCGCCAACAGCAACAGAATTTGCGCAAGCGCGGTATTTTGCGCGGTATCGGTTTATCGGCCTTCATCGAAATAACCGGCGTCGGCTCGGCGCTGTACGGTTCCCAAGGCTTGCGGGTCGCCGCCAACGAAAGCTGCCGCTTGACGCTCGATGGATCGGGCGGGGTGTGCTGCGAAACCAGCATCACCGATCAGGGCCAGGGCACGTCGACCGGCATCGCCCAGATCGTGGCCGACCAATTGGGTGTGGCGATCGAAGCCGTCAAAGTGGTGACGGGAGACACTGCTGTCGTCCCCTATGGCGGCGGCGCGTGGGCTTCGCGCGGCATCACGCTTGGCGGCGAGGCTACGCGTCGCGCGGCACTGTTGTTGAGGGACAACGCGCTGAAGATCGCCGCTTCGCTGTTGCAGCAGCCTGCATCCGCGCTCGCCATCCGCGACGGATCGGTGATCAACGCGGCCGGAGCCGAACAGATATCGCTCGCTGAGATCGCTGCCGCCACGCGCTACCGCCCGCACACCATTCCGCTCGACGACATTCCGCCGCTGGAAGTTTTGGCAAGCTACGTTCCGCAATCCGTGCCTTACGTCGTGGCCAACGGCGTGCAGGCCGCGTCGGTAGAGGTCGATGCAGGTACCGGCGCAGTCAAGATCCTCAATTTCTGGATCGTGGAAGACTGCGGACGTGTCATCAACCCGCTTTTAGTTGATGAGCAGCTTCGCGGCGGCGCTGTGCAGGGGATCGGCGCTGCGCTGTACGAGCACTGCGCCTATTCGGCGGAGGGGCAGCTCCTCAACGGCAGCTTGGCGGACTACATCGTCCCGATGGCGGCGGAAATGCCCGACATCGACGTCGCCCACGTGGCGACGCCCACGCGGACGACACTGCTGGGCGCCAAAGGCGTCGGCGAAGCCGGAACCGTCGGCGCACCGGGGGCGATCTGGACCGCCGTAAACGACGCACTCCGGCCGCTCGACATCCAGGTCAAGCGGCAGCCGATTACGCCGGAGCACATCGTCGAATTGTTGGCCCTCAAACGGTAGAGTCAGCCGACCTACAGTTTCCCGGCGAACGCGTCGGCGATGAACCGTTGCGTCAGGGCGTAGGTGAGCTGCGTTGCCGGCTCGTTCCATGCGGCAATGCCCGGGATGTGTACGCCTTCGTCGGTATAGGCGTGCAAGACGCCGGAGAAAACCAGCATCTGCCATTTGGCGCCGGCCGCTTCCATCTCCTCCTCGAAGGCATCGCGGTCGGCCTTTGGCACCACCCGATCGGGCGCGCCATGGGTTACCAGCAGCGCCGCCTTGATTGCTCCGGGCTTTGCCGCTTCGGCGGTCTTGAGATCGCCGTGGATCGAGACCGCAGCGGCGATGTCAGCGCCGTCGCGCGCCAGCTCCAGAACATTGCCGCCGCCAAAGCAGAAACCGATGGCGGCACGGCGGTGGTCGATCAGATCGAGCTTGCCGGCTTTGTCGAGCATCGCCGCATAGGCAGAGCGGATGCGTTGCCGCTGCTCAGCGGCGTTCTCCCGCAGCGGATTGGCGAGTGCCGCAGCTTCATTGAAATCCGCTGGCCGCTTCCCCTTTCCGTACATGTCGGCGACAAACACCACGTAGCGATCGCCGGCCACCAGCTTCGCACGGTCGATTGCCAGATCGGTCAAGCCCAGCCAGTTCGGCGCCATCAGCACCGCCGGACGCTTGCGCGTGATTTTTTCGTCATAGACCAGCACACCCTCGGCGGTGAGATGGCCCATGGAATACGTCATCACTTCGGACTTCATTGTGCTTCTTCCCCATGATCGTCAGCACCGGACCTGATCCGGCCATTCATCTGACTTGCGACTTAGAACAGACATTGAGCCGCAGACCCGCGCATCTCAGCACGAATGAGCGCGGCCCTGCTATGGCGAAATCGCGGCTCGACGCCACGCGGAAAATGCCCGCGCGTGACGAAGCGAGAATGAAGGGTGCGCTTAATATATGCCTGAAAAAAATATTGGACTTACGCCGCCAGGAGTTTCTGTACTTCGCTGACCAGTTCGCGCAGGTGGATCGGCTTCGACAGCACCTTGGCGTGCTTGGGCGCGCTCGAATCGGAATTGAGCGCCACAGCGGCAAAACCGGTGATGAACATGATCTTGATGTCGGGATCAAGCTCGGCCGCGCGCCGCGCCAACTCGATGCCGTCCATCTCCGGCATGACGATGTCGGTGAGCAGAAGTTCGAACGGCTCCTCGCGCAGACGCTGATAGGCCGCCAGGCCATTGTCGTACGATTTTACTTCGTGGCCGGCGTTCTGCAGCGCCTTCACCAGGAATCGGCGCATGTCGATGTCGTCTTCCGCGAGCAGGATTTTGGGCATGCCAGTCGATTCCGGCCCAGCGCCGGCCCCCTTCATTCCATAAGCCGCATTGCGGGTAAATATGAGGTGAAGGGCGCGGCCGCCTGAGGTATCGCGCTCCGGAGGTGGTATCGCGCTCTGGACAATGACCGTCGGCACACGCTAGGGATTTGATGCTCGGTTGACGAAGCGTCAAGGCGCCACAACCCCCAGGCACCATGCCGGAAATCCAGGATGAACTCGATCCGCCGTTCGAGGCCCATGAGCCAGTCGAGTGCCGTGGTCCCGTCCTGTTCAATTCACCGCACAGCGGCCGGATCTATCCGCGCGAGTTCTTGCTGGCGTCGCGGCTCGATCTCGCTACCTTGCGACGTTCCGAAGACTCGTTCGTCGACGAGTTGATTGCAGGCGTCGTCGCCCGCGGCCACCCGCTGGTGCGGGCGCACTTCCCGCGGTGCTACGTCGACGTCAATCGCGAGCCTTACGAACTCGATCCGCGGATGTTCGACGGCCGTCTGCCTTCATTCGCCAATACGCGCTCGATGCGGGTTGCCGGGGGCTTGGGTACAGTCGCGCGCGTGGTCGGCGACGCCCAGGAAATCTACGATCAGCGCATTTCGGTCGCGGAAGCGTTGCGGCGCATTGAGAGCCTCTACAAGCCCTACCATCGGACATTGCGGCGCGTGTTCATGCGCCTGCATCGCGATTTCGGCTTCGCCATGCTGATCGATTGTCACTCCATGCCCTCGGCGACCGGCGCGAGAGACGAGCGTCCGCGCGCCGATCTGGTGCTCGGCGACCGCTACGGCACCAGCTGCGTGCCGGTGATTGCCGAGACCATCGAAGCGACCATGCGCGAGTTCGGCTATGTGGTCAGCCGCAACAAGCCTTACGCGGGCGGCTTCATCACCGAGCACTACGGCAATCCGACCGCGGGCCTTCACGCCATCCAGCTCGAAATCAACCGGGCGCTGTATATGGATGAGCGGCGCTACCAGCGCACGTCGTCGTTCGCCAAGCTCGCGAACCAGTTCGAATTCCTGGCCGACCGTCTGGCGGCGATCCCGCTGGAAGAGTTGCGACCTTATCGGGCTGCTGCAGAATAAACTTGCGACCACGCAGCGACACCCGCGCGACGAAAAAGTAAAAGAAACTGAAAAAGAAAAAGGGCCGCTCGCGATGCAAGCGGCCCAAGTCTAGGGAGGAAACGCCCAAGGAGGGCGACGGTAACGTAAGAGGAACTCTTCCGCTACCGCACTGCAACAACATACACCGCGTCGCACAAAACGCAAGTGCTGTTGACCTATTTCCCTTCCATTTTCCCCAGAACGTCCTGCAAAATGTGCAGAGCAGGTTTTCCATATCAGATGATACTGGAACCATCAGTTCAGCAAATCTAGAAAACCTCTTTTCGCCAATGCGTTACAATGGTCAAGCAGCACGGTTTGTCGATGCGCAAAATTCAGGCAGCGGCATCCCAATTTACCCGGGCCTCGCCGGATCAAAGCGCCTTTCTGTGGGACTGTATCCGCTCGGCAACACATGGATTGCCGCAGCCACGTTACTTCGATACCCGGAGACGAGATGACGGCGATCGACTTCGCAGTGTTCGTCGACGAACTGGCCAATGTCGCAGGCGAAACCATCCGTCCGTTCTTTCGCACCGCGCTTGGCGTCGAGAACAAGAGCCTCTCCGGCGGCTTCGATCCGGTTACCGCGGCCGACCGCGCCGCGGAGACCGTTATGCGCGCTTTGATCAAAAGGACATTTCCCGAGCATGGCATCCTCGGCGAGGAATTCGCTTCCGACCGCCCCGACGCCGAATATGTCTGGGTGCTCGATCCGATCGACGGCACCAAATCGTTCATCTGCGGCATGCCGGCGTGGGGCACGCTCATCGCGCTGACACGGCGCGGCGAGCCGATCTACGGCATGATGTACCAGCCGTTCACCCGCGAGCATTTTTCCGGCGACGGCAGTGCGGCGAGCTATCGCGGCCCAGCCGGCGATCGCGAATTGCGCGTGCGGCCATGCGCCGATCTGAAAGATGCGGTGCTGCTGACCACCAGCCCGCTCTTGATGCGCGAGACTGACCGGAAGATCTTTCAGCGCGTCGAACAAGCGGTGCGGCTGTCGCGCTACGGCGGCGACTGCTACGCCTATTGCATGCTCGCCGCCGGCCATGTCGACCTCGTCATCGAGACCGAGCTCAAGCCATATGACGTGCTGCCGCTTATTCCGATCATCGAGGGCGCCGGCGGCGTGGTCACGACGTGGGATAACGACAGTCCGAACCAAGGCGGCCGCGTCATCGCCGCCGGCGACCGCCGCGTGCACACGAAAGCGCTGGAGATGTTGAAAGGTTAAGCTCGCCATTGCGAGCGAAGCGAAGCAATCCAGTCTTTTTCAATACAGCGGCGTGCCGGGGACGAACGCGTCGAAGGCTGCCCAAAACTGCGAGCGGTAGCGATCCTGCTCCATGAGAATCTCATGCTGGGCGCCGGTCACGACCAGGTGCGAGCCGGCGCGCAACAGCATGGCGAACTCTTCGATCGCGGTATTCGACGCAATGGCATCGCGTCCGGCGGCAACAATGAGGATCGGCTGACGGATGCGCGCAGGATAGCCCGGATCATGGAACGCCCGCATGGCGCGGAACGCCGCGTCGCACCAGGTCACGGTCGGTCCGCCTAAACCAAGCTCGAGGTCAGCTTCCAGAACCGCGGCATTGCGGGCATAGCGCACGGGATCGCTGGTCAGAATGTTGCCGGGGAAAGGGCGCAGATCGAGCACGCCTCGATAGCGACCCGGCACATAAGCGTCGCCGAAGCCGGCGAACCGCGCCAGCTTCAACAGCATACCCGCAACCGCCATCGAATTGACTGCGGCAATGCCGATCATCGGTGCGGAGAGAACGATGCGATCGAACCAGCGGTGACCGCGCTGCACCGCGCGGATCAGAACGGCCGCGCCCATCGAATGGCCGAGCGCGAAGATCGGCGGCGGACAATCCGGCAGCACCACCTCGCGCACGAAAGTCTCAAGATCGATGTCGAACTCCGAGAAGCTCCCGACGTAACCTTTGAGGCGATCGCTCAGCGCACGATCCGACAGGCCCTGACCGCGCCAATCTAGCACCGCGACGGCAAATCCGCGATTGCGCAGGTCGCGAACGGTCTCGAAATATTTCTCGATCCATTCGGTGCGGCCGGGGAAGATACACACCGTGCCGCGCCGGCCAGCAGGCGGCGCAAAGCGCGCAAACCGCAGCGAAACGCCATCGGGCGTTTTCAACATGCCGGTGACAGCGTTGTCAGGAACCGGATTGGCCGGAATCGAGATGAGTCTCATAAGCCCTTGTTTGCCGGGGTTTTAGCCCCTCTTGCAGCGATCGTGGGGCATCCCCATGTGACATCTGCGCAGGCCAGAGAAGGCTGCGTTTCTTCCATAGGCCTGGCCCTAAAGGCAGGCCCCCGCATGTCGCTTCAGAAGGAGGATATGCCATGCGAACTTTCGATCTAGCACCTCTATATCGTTCGACCGTCGGCTTTGACCGGCTGTTTTCGTTGCTTGACCAAGGCATCGAGGGCGGCGCTCCCGGTTATCCGCCGTACAACATTGAGCGGACCGGAGACAACGATTATCGCGTCACCGTGGCCGCCGCAGGCTTTGGCGAGGACGAGCTTTCAGTCGTAGCGAAGGAAAACACCCTGACCATCCGCGGCGAAAAGAAAGCCAAGGAGCAGGAGAAGCGTGGTGAAGTGCTCTACCAGGGCATCGCCGCGCGCGCGTTCGAGCGCGTATTCCAGCTTGCGGACTTCGTCCAGGTGAAGGGCGCAAAACTCGAGAACGGCTTGCTCCATGTCGACTTGGTGCGCGAGATTCCCGAGGCTAAGAAGCCCCGCGCGATCCCGATTGGCAACGGCAAGACCCTCGAGGAGAAACAGGCTGCGTAAGTAGCCCCATATCCTGCAATCGGCTTTTGGACTTCAGCGCCCCGGATTTCCGGGGCGCTTTTTGTTTGGCCGTGATCAGCTGGCGATGGCTTCGAGGCGCCGTTTGGTGACTGCGGGTCCAAAGCCACCGATCACGATGAACACGATCACCATGGCGCCGGCGATAAAGCCGAATACACCAATGGTGCCGTACCGGCCGAGGAAGAACGCGATGATGAAGCCGGAGAAGATCGCGCTGAACCAACTCCACGAATAAACGAAGCCCACGGCCTGGGCGCGAATGCGGGTCGGGTAAAGCTCCGCCTGATAGGCGTGGAAAGCAAACGACAGCCAGTTAGCGCACAGCGTAATCAGAAGACCGCAGACGATCACGCCGACTGCGGTGCTCTGCTGGGCAAACAACAGGCCGAACGCGGCGATGCCTATCGCGGCCCAGGAAATCTGCCATTTGCGTTCGAAACGCTCGGCGAAATAAACCGCGATCAGCGGAGCGACCGGAGCCGCCACGGCGATGATGAAGGTGTAGGCAAGCGATCTGGTGACCCCGATGCCTTGCGAGATCAACAGCGACGGCACCCAGCTGGAAAAACCATAAAAGCCGATAGTCTGGAACAGATTGAAGATCACCAGCATGATGGTGCGGCCGCGGTAGGCGGGACTCCAGATCTCAACCCAGGCGCCGGTCTTACTCTCGATTTCGCCGGCCACGGTTTCCGGCAGCGGCAAGTCGTGGCCGATTTCCGCGCGCGCGTGCTTCTCCATGTCCTCGACGATGCGTTCCGCTTCGGCAATGCGTCCGTGCTGGGCGAGCCAGCGCGGCGATTCCGGCAGATTGCGGCGGATCCACCAGATCACGAACGCGCCGACCGAGCCGATGATGACGACCCACCTCCAGCCGTCGAGGCCGAGGATGGTGTGCGGCACCAGTTGCCAGGAGAGGAACGCGACAATCGGCACGGCGGTGTACATGATGAACTGGTTGTATGCGAATGCGGGCCCGCGCTGCTCCTTCGGCACCAGCTCCGACAGATAAGCGTCGACGTTCACCAGTTCGACGCCAAGCCCGATGCTCGCAATCAGCCGCCAGAGATCGATCATCTCCGGCGACTTCTGTAGCGCCATGATGAACGCGCCGACCGAATACCAGAGCAGCGCGAAGGTGAAGATCGAGCGGCGGCCGAAACGGTCCGACAGCCAGCTGAACGCCAGCGTGCCGATGAACATGCCGGCGAACAGCGCTGCGACGAAACTGGCGAAGCCGTGCAGATCGAACAGGCCCTGCGTCGTCGGCTTGAACAGGCCTTCCCTAAAAAGACCGATCGCCACATAGGCCGTGAAAAACAGATCGTAGAATTCAAACCAGCCGCCGAGCGACAGGAGCGTTACGAGCTTGCGCGTATGGCGCAACGGCGGCAGGCGATCGAGACGCGCCGCCACCGTGACCGCAGCATCGCCAGCCATGTTGTTTCTCCCCAGAACCGTCCGCAATGGGACGTGGCGGGACTTGAACGTCCCACATCATCATTCGGGTGCACAGTGTCATTGGGCGCGGAGCGAAGCAAATCGAGCCCGGCGGCCGAGCGGACCGTTTAGTCGGGAAGCTGAGGCGGCGGCTGTTTCGGCGCTGTTGGCGCGGCCGGCGCAGCAGTGGTTGCCGGCGATGTTGTCTTGTCTGCGGACCTAGCGTCGGCGGCGCCTTTGCGCGCGGCAATGGCGGCCGGACGTGGCCGCGGCAATGGCGGCTTCCACAGCAAGGAACGCGTTGCGGGATACGCAGCAGCGGGAGCCGGTACGACCGGCAAGTCAGCTTCCTCGCCCGGCACCATTTCAGGTAGCTCGAATTCCGGCGGCGCGTATGCTGGCGGCCCGGTGTAAGGCACCAAAGCACCAAAGGGCGGTGGGACACCATAGGGCGGCGGCAGCATGCCGAGCGCACCGTAAGTGCCCGCATCGGAGACGATCCGATTGACGGCGCGGACGGCGCCGCTGCGGGCATCGACCACCACGCGCATCAGGATGCCGCGAAAATCGGTAGCCCGGATCACGTAGGTGGTGCCCTCCCGGAGCGGCGGCGCCAGCGGATCGAAGCCGGCCAACCGCACGATCCGGGTAATTTCGTACGGCGGCACAAATCCGGGCAGCGGCGGGGGCGGTGCTGTCTGCGTCCGTCCCGGTCCAAGGGCCAACAGCAGCACAGTCAATGATAAAGCGGCGCGAAGTATTCGATCAGGCACCAGTGCAAGTACGCCTGCCCTCACGAGAGGACCTCCTCGCGTCGCACGCCGAACGCCGAACGCCGAACGCCGAACATAGGGATGCAGGCAAATTCAGGCAGCGCTTTGACGCCGGTTAAAATTTTTGCACAAATTCGCGACGCGGTCGATGACGCAGCTTGCGGCAGGAGAAAGTTCTCAGGCGTGAGCCGGGGCGGGCTTCTTCATGCGCTCAACTGCCACGGTGACGAGGCGTTGGGTCTCCTCCGAGAACCATTGGTCGACGAGTTCGTCGAGATGAGGCGTCGTCAAGGGCATGCATTCGGGACGCCAGCGCCTGCCGCGAATAGCGTTTGAGCCGGCGATAGCCGGTTGCAGGTTTTCCGGCCAGTGTCCGGGCCCGTGCAAATGCGCGCTCCATCAACTCGTCCGGCTCGGCCACTTCATCCACCAAATCTCAACGCCAACGCGTCCTGCGGCGAAAACCTCTCGCCCGTGAACAGGACGCGCTCAGTGAGCCGGCCGCCGAGAAAGTGCTGCAGCATTTCCACCACCCCGATCGGCGCCGCGAGGCCAACGTCGATCTCCATCATGCCGAAAGCAAAGCTCCCGTTCGCCATCACGCGGTAATCGCCGGCGAGCGCCATCATGCAACCGCCGGCAATGGTGTGGCCGTTCAGGGCGTACACCTCGGGCTTGGGGTAAGCGACCTTGCGCCGGACGATGCCGGTGAGCGCCTCGTAGAACGTTCGCATCTGCGGCCCCGAACGGCCCATCAGCGACGGCAGATCGACGCCGGGACAGAAGATCGACTTGTGCGATGACGTAACAACGAGTGCCCGGATGGCCGGATCGGCCTCAGCCTTGTCCATCAGCTCATGCGCTTCACGGATAAAGTCGTCGTTGATGGCATTATTGCGCCCGGCATCGATATAAAGAACGCCGACCTGATCCTGACGCTCCAGTTTCATCGCAGCCTCCGCGGCTGGCGCGGCTATTTATGCGCGGCCGGATCGCGATGGATCGGATCAACCCACAGTACGGTTTGGGGCTTCTCGACCGGCTCGATGTCGAGGTTGATGGCAATGGCTTCGCCGTCGCTGCGCACCAGTACGCATTCCAGGATCTGATCCGGGCTGGCGTTGATCTCCTGATGCGGCACGTAAGGCGGGATAAAGATGAAATCGCCGGGATTGGCTTCGGCGGTGAACTGCAGGTGCTCGCCCCAGCGCATCCGCGCCTTGCCGCGGACCACGTAGATGATGCTTTCGAGGTGGCCGTGATGATGAGCGCCGGTCTTGGCGTCCGGCTTGATTGTCACCGTTCCGGCCCATAGCTTCTGCGCACCGACCCGGGCGAAATTGATGGCCGCCTTCCGGTCCATGCCGGGGGTCGAAGGCACGTTCGGGTCCAATTGGTTGCCGGGAATGACGCGGACGCCGTCGTGCTTCCACCGATCAGCATCGTCATCGGACGTGTGATCTTGTCGGTGAATCTCGTTCATGAGTCCGGCTCCGCCTTGGCCCGAATTTTTTCTCCCCAATCGTAGCGATTTGTCGGGTGCGATTGAAGGGCTCAAGCGGGCCAATCGCCCTCACAGAACGCTCGAGGTTACCAACACTTACGGTCGCTTTCAGCCGCCTTCAATCGACGACTTCCATGAGCCGGACTTTTTGCCCGGCGGCAATTCGACGCTTTGGCTTGCCGATCGGCGATGCGGGTGCTTCCGCGGCCGCCCCGGCTCGCTGCAGATCCTGCATAAGTTCGCCGAGACTCGTCTTGAGGTCGCGAGCGGGATCGGTCGGTGTCGGCCGGCGGCGAGCCGCCGCGCGCCTTGCCGACGCACCGCTGCTTCCGATCGTGCCTGCATTGTTGCCTTGCGGGGAATGTCCGCTGACAGCTTCGGCATACGACGGGACAATGTAGATGTGACGAGCACGGATATGTCGGAATACCCAACCAGCCATGAAGACAAGCGCGATTGCGGCCCCTCCGACCAGAAACGCCGACGGGAGCGCGAATACCGATGAGTCCGGTGGCGCGCTGACCGCTTCGACGACTGGCCACGTCACTGGTATTTGCGGGCGTTCTTCTTCATCGGCACTGTTATCAGCATAGCTGCTACGTAATCCCGAAAGCTCCGGCCCGCTCAGATCCGCAGACGGGGCGACTCCGGAGCTTACGTCCTGAAGTTTGGGGAGATCGGACCAGCGCGCGGCGAAATCCGCGGCGTTGCCTTCGTCGCGAACCGATAGTTCGACGTGCGGCACCGCCGCGGTTGATGCTAGCTGCGGCGGCTGCACGTTTGCAACTTGCCCCGGCGGCGCTTGCGGTGTTTGCAGCGCGACCGGCTGCTGTGGCGGAACGGCGGGCGCTGAAGCAACTGCCGAAGTTTCAGATGTATCAGAAGTTAGATTATATCAGATGTATCAGATGTATCAGATGTGTTTGTATTTGCGCCGGCGCGTTGGCCTGCGCTCGCTAAACCCAAATACCAGCAGCGCCGCTTGGCTACGTGGTCGAAGCGGTAGTACCAGTGAGTGCCCCGGGCCGCAGACAAGCCCGGCTTGGTCTTGCATTCCTTAACCGCGGGCGCGCTTTTGCTCGCCTGCGCCGTGGCGGCGATAGCCGCGGGTAGTATGACGACAAGAATGGCCGGCAAGATTCTCTGTACAAACATCGGTCCCTCTGTCGCTGTCCATGATGACGCCTGTCGATTGTTTTGATTGCCAGCGAGGGTCACAGCGGATTTGGGCTGCAATGGGTTTCGATTGTGACGATTTGCCGGAACACCTGGGGCAGCGCTCCTACCCGCATAAGTCGAGATCGGCCCATTTCGGGGACCAAAGGATTGAGTACGAGATCGCGCTCTAGACGCGGCGAATTCACTGCGGATGATGAACTGCCGGATGATGCTTGCGCTTGTGTTTGACCGGCGGCTTTTCAGCAGTCTCGGGCGCGATAATTGAATACGATGAACCAGGAAGACCGCCGATTCCAGTTCCCGGCGCAACAATGCCGTTGCCGAAGCCAGGTGACACCGGAACCTCCGGCGCCGACGGGATGACGAGCGGGGTGCTGGGATTAAATTGCGGCCTCGGCACCGGAACCGGCGGCGGTACTTGCGCGCTAGCGCCAACCGCCAACAGGAGCGGCATCGTCAGAGCAAATAATGCCGCTTCGCGCCGCAGCATCGCGAAATCCAATTGTGAAATATCCTAAGCCACTCACAGAAACTCACGGCGCGAGCGACCGTTCCGTGCCAGTCGCCTTTACGCCGCCGCCGTCTCCGGCACAGCGCGGCGGGCGATCCGGCCGGCATCGAGATCGGCGGCAAGCTCGCCGAACTGGCCGGCCCAGCCGCCGCCAAGGCGCGTGGCGATGAATGCGTCGGCAATGTTCTCCGGCGCGTAGCGCAGCAACAGCGATGCCGACAACACCAGCGCCAGACGCTCGACCATACGTCTCGCCTGGCCTTCGTGCTTGCGCAGATCGGAGAGGTCTTGCTGCAGAGCCGCAACCGCGGCATCCAGAATCCGATCGGATCCCTTCGTGGTGTTCAGCTCATCAAACAACGCCGAAATGCAATCGGGCTCGCGCGTCATCGAGCGAAGCACATCGAGGCAGATCACGTTGCCGGTGCCCTCCCAGATACCGTTGAGCGGCGCCTCGCGATAGAGTCGCGCCATCAAATGATCCTCGATGAAGCCGTTGCCGCCATGACATTCGACCGCTTCGGCGGCGACCGCTGGCGCGCGTTTGCAAATCCAGTACTTCGCAATGGGAGCGCCGATGCGCGACAACAGCCGCTCGGCTTCGCTCTCCTTCTCGCGGTCGAGCGCGGCGACGAAGCGGAACGCCAGCCAGGTCGCAGCCTCAACCTCGAGCGCCATGTCGGCGATAACGTTCGCCATCATCGGCTGATCGATGAGGCTGCGCTGGAACGCCCGCCGATGCGCGGCGTGATGCGCCGCCTGCGCCAGCGCCTGCCGCATCAGGCCGGCGGAGCCGACCGCGAAGTCGAGCCGGGTGTAGTGGTTCATTTCGATGCCGGTGCGGATGCCGTGTCCGGGCTCGCCGATCAGATGACCGATGGCGCCGCGGAATTCGACCTCCGACGAAGCGTTCGACTTGTTGCCGCATTTATCCTTGAGCCGCTGGACCTGCAGGCGATTGCGCGAGCCGTCCGGCAGCCAGCCGGCGACAACAAAACACGACACGCCTTCGTCGGTCCGGGCGAGCGTAAGAAAGACGTCGGAGTGCGGAACCGAGAAAAACCATTTGTGCCCGACGATCGACCAGGTGCCGTCGCCGTTCGGGCTGGCATGGGTCTGGGTTTGGCGAAGGTCCGACCCGCCCTGTTTCTCGGTCATCGCCATGCCGACAGTGGCGCCGGTCTTGGCCGCAGCGCCGACTTGCCTGCGGTCATACTGCGTCGACGTGATCAACTTGCCCCATTGCGCCCAGCACGCCGGGTCGCGGCGCAAAACCGGAATGGCGGAATAGGTCATGCCGATCGGACAGCAAATTCCGTTCTCGCCCTGGTTCCACATGTAAGACAAAGCCGCGCGGGCAACCTGCGCGCCGGGACGCTCGGCGGTCCAGCTCAGCGCGTGGGTCTCCTGCCCGATCGCGAGCGTCATCAGCTCGTGCCATGCGGGATGAAAATCAATGCCGTCGATCCGGTTGCCGAAGCGGTCGTGGGTTCGCAGCTCGGGCAAATAACGGTTGGCTTGCCGCGCCAGCTCCTGCACGCGCGCCGAGCCGACGGTTCGTCCGGTGTCGTGCAGGCGTTGCTCGGCCCAGTCCGCGCCAAAGGTTTTCGTTACCGACGGCAATGCCGGATCGGTATCGTAAACATCGTAATCGGCCAGCGCCGGCGGCTGGTTCAGCACGTCGTGGGTCGCATAGCCGTAAGATTCATCGATCGTCATAGCCGGATTTTCCTTGCTGGAAATCCTCGCACACGCGGAGAAAGCTTTCCACCTCGTCGTCCTGCGTTGCGAACGAAGTGACGAGCCGCGCCAGAACCTGATCGGCACCGATACGGAGAGTCTCGCTTGGCCGCAGATAATAGTTCGCGCCGGCAGCCTTGAGCCGGGCGTCGAGCGCACGAGGCAACAGCATGAAGACGAGATTGGCCTCGACAGGCCAGACCGGAGGAAGGCCGAGTGCTTGCAGTCTTTGCGCCAGCCGATCGGCCATGGCGTTGGCGTGGCGCGCCAGCGTGAGCCACAGGTCGTCGGCGAGATACGCTGAGAACTGTGCGGCGAGGAAGCGGTGCTTCGAGAGCAAATGACCGCCGCGCTTGCGGCGCTCCGCCATGAAGGCCGCGCGCGCCGGATCGAACACCACGACCGCTTCGGCGGCGAGCGCGCCGCCTTTGGTTGCGCCGAACGAGAGTACATCGACGCCGGACTGCCAGGTCAGCTGCGCCGGCGTCGCATTGAGGCGGACTAGCGCGTTGGCGAAACGCGCGCCATCCATGTGCACCGCGAGCGAGCAACGATGCGCGATCGCGGCAAGCGCTGCGATCTCGTCGGGCCGATAAATCGTGCCGGCTTCGCTCGCCTGGGTCAGCGACAGCGCCGCCGGAATCATCTGATGCGGCGCGAGATCGCCGTAGCCGGCCAGCGCCTTTTCCAGCGTATCCGGCGCGATCTTGCCGGCATCGCCCGGCAGGCCCGCGAGTTTCAGACCGCCACCGAAAAATTCCGGTGCGCCGCACTCGTCGGTCGCGATGTGAGATTCGACATGGCAGAACACGACGCCCCAGGGCGGCGTAATCTGTGCGAGTCCCAGCGCATTCGACGCTGTGCCGGTGGACACCATGAATACCGCGACATCGTGCTGGAAAATTTCCGCCAGACGCTGCTCGACGCTTTGGGTCAAGTCATCGTTGCCATAACCACGCGCGTAGCCATGGTTGGCCTGCGCGATGGCATCGAGAATGGCGGGCGCCACCGGCGCCGTGTTGTCGCTGGCGAAATTCACGTCGGAAAGCCACTGAAGGATCGGATCGCTCTCGACACGGTACCGAGATGCGGGGTTGGCTTCGAGGGGATACTTCGAAATTGCCTTGGCTGTGCGGCCACCACACCGAGCCACGTGAAGCCAACGCGAGTGGACCATTGCGCCCGCGCGCATCCCGTGGTCCACTTGCCGAGCAGGACGTTGCGAAAAATCCGAGCCGAACGGCGCAGCACGGCACCTTCACCGCCCGCGGGGAGCGGTGCGCACTTGTGTTTGCGCCCGGAATTTGCCATGTTCAGCATAGGACAGTATTGCTGTCCTAATTGGTGGCCAGAGCGCGCGCGCCCCCTCCCTACCCTCCACCCGCATGCGGGGGAGGAAAACGGCGGGGAAAGATGCGCGGGGGCCAGCCGCCGAAGGCGAGGGCGCGTCGGAAGGCGGCACAAAGCAGCCAAGGCCGGCTAGCGGCATGAAGGTTGCCTCCAAGAACAAACGGTCGCCCTCGGGCGCAACTCTTGCTGCTTCGCTTGGGGCAGGAGGAGCCGGCGCGAGGAACAAAACCTTCGCGGGCCAATCGCGGCGCCGCCGGGGAGCGCGAGAATGACGATGGGCGCGCAAGCGTTCGGCCTGTTCGATCCGGCGCAGGAAAAAGATTCCTGCGGCGTCGGATTCATTGCCGACATCAAGGGCCGCAAAACCCATCAGATCGTCGAGGATGGGCTGACCATCCTGGTCAATCTCGAGCATCGCGGTGCGGTCGGCGCCGATCCGCGCGCCGGCGATGGCGCCGGCATCCTGGTGCAGACGCCGCACAAATTCTTTGCCAAGAAGGCCGCTGAACTCGGCTTTCGCTTGCCGCCGCCCGGCCATTATGCCGTTGGCGCGCTATTTTTGCCGCACGACAAGGAATGGCGGCAGGAGATCATGGACAGTTACGCGGCGGCGGCCGCGCAGGAAGGCATGACGCTGATCGGCTGGCGCGACGTGCCGACCGACAATTCGACGCTCGGCGAATCGGTCAAGCCGACCGAGCCGTTTCACATGCAGGTCTTTCTCGGGCGCGGGCCGAACATCAAATCGGAGGACGACTTCGAGCGTCGGCTTTACATCCTGCGCAAGACCATCTCGCGCAAGCTTTACACCACGCGCGAGCGGCAGACGTCGCACTATTACCCGGTGTCGATCTCCTGCCGGACGCTGATCTACAAGGGCATGTTCCTCGCCGACCAGCTCGGCACCTATTACCCCGATCTGCACGATCCGGATTTCGAGAGCGCGATCGCGCTGGTCCACCAGCGCTTCTCCACCAACACCTTCCCGGCCTGGTCGCTGGCGCACCCCTACCGGATGGTCGCCCATAACGGCGAGATCAACACGCTGCGCGGCAACAACAACTGGATGGCGGCGCGGCAGGCCTCGGTGTCGTCGCCGAAGTTCGGCAATGACATCGAGAAGCTGTGGCCGATTTCCTACGAAGGACAATCCGACACCGCCTGCTTCGACAACGCGCTCGAATTCCTCACCATGGGCGGCTACCCGCTTGCGCACGCGATGATGATGCTGATTCCGGAAGCGTGGGCCGGCAATCCGCTGATGAACGAGGAGCGCCGCGACTTCTACGAATACAACGCCGCGCTGATGGAGCCGTGGGACGGCCCGGCGGCGATCGCGTTCACCAATGGCCGGCAGATCGGCGCCACGCTCGACCGCAACGGCTTGCGGCCGGCGCGTTACATTGTCACCCGCGACGACCGCATCATCATGGCCTCGGAAGTCGGCGTGCTGCCAATTCCCGAAGAGGACATCGTCACCAAGTGGCGGCTGCAGCCGGGCAAGATGCTGCTGGTCGACCTCGAGGAAGGCCGGCTCATTCCCGACGAAGAGCTGAAAAGCACGCTGGCAAAGAGCCACCCCTACCGGGAATGGCTCGAGCGAACGCAGATCGTGCTTGAGGACCTGCCTTCGGCTTCCGAAGCGGCCCCGATCTCGAACCTTGCGCTGCTCGATCGGCAGCAAGCTTTCGGCTACACCCAGGAGGATCTGAAAATACTAATGACGCCGATGGCGACGACCGGTGAAGAAGCGGTCGGCTCCATGGGCAACGACACGCCGATCTCGGCGCTGTCGGAAAAGCCGAAGCTGCTGTTCACGTATTTCAAACAGAACTTCGCCCAGGTCACCAACCCGCCGATCGACCCGATCCGTGAGGAACTGGTGATGAGTCTGGTCTCGATCATCGGGCCGCGGCCGAACCTGTTCGATCTCGAAGGCACCTCAAAGACCAAGCGCCTGGAAGTCCATCAGCCGATCCTGACCAACGCGAATTTGGAAAAGATCCGCGCCATCGCCGAGGTCGGCCACGATCATTTCAAGTCGATCACGCTCGACACCACGTGGCCGGCCGAAACCGGCGCCCCTGGCATGGAAGACGCCATTTCGGCTCTGTGCAGCCAGGCGGACGCGGCCGTGCGCGACGGCATCAACATCATCATCCTCTCGGATCGCCGCGCCGGCGCCGACCGCGTCCCAATTCCGTCGCTGCTCGCCTGCGCAGCCGTGCACCATCATCTGATCCGCGTCGGTTTGCGCACTTCGGTCGGGCTGGTCGTGGAATCCGGTGAGCCGCGCGAAGTCCACCATTTTGCCTGCCTCGCCGGCTACGGCGCCGAGGCGATCAATCCTTATCTCGCCTTCGAAACCATCGTGGCGATGAAGGACCAGTTGCCGCAGAAGCTCGACGATAAGGAAATCATCAAGCGCTACATCAAGTCGATCGACAAAGGACTGCTCAAGGTGATGTCGAAGATGGGCATCTCCACCTATCAGTCCTATTGCGGCGCGCAGATTTTCGATGCGGTCGGTTTGCGAACCGAATTCGTCGCCAAATACTTCACCGGCACGGCGACCCGAATCGAGGGCGTCGGGGTCGACGAAATCGCCGAAGAGACCGTACGCCGGCACCGCGACGCATTTTCGGACGCGCCGATCTACCGCGCCATGCTCGACGTCGGCGGCGAATATGCCTTCCGGGTGCGCGGCGAAGATCACGTCTGGAACGCCGCGACGGTTTCGGCGTTGCAGCACGCGGTGCGCGGCAATTCCCGCGAAAAATACCGGCAATACGCCGAGATCATCAACGAGCAGTCAGAGCGGCTCTATACCATCCGCGGCTTGTTCCGGCTCAAGTCGGCCGGCGACGACGGCCGTGAGGCAGTGGCAACCGAGGAAGTCGAGCCGGCGGTGGAGATCGTCAAGCGCTTCGCCACCGGCGCGATGTCATACGGCTCGATCTCGCGCGAGGCGCACACCACGCTCGCCATCGCCATGAACCGGATCGGCGGCAAGTCGAATACCGGCGAGGGCGGCGAGGAATCCGACCGCTATAAGCCGCTGCCGAACGGCAATTCCATGCGCTCGGCGATCAAGCAGGTCGCATCCGGCCGCTTTGGCGTCACCGCCGAATACCTCGTCAATTCGGATATGATGCAGATCAAGATTGCTCAGGGCGCCAAGCCCGGCGAAGGCGGCCAGCTGCCGGGCCACAAGGTCGACAAGACCATCGCCAAGGTGCGGCATTCGACGCCGGGCGTCGGCCTGATCTCGCCGCCGCCGCATCACGACATTTATTCGATCGAAGATCTGGCGCAGCTCATCTTCGATCTGAAAAACGTCAATCCAGACGGCGACGTTTCGGTCAAGCTCGTCTCCGAGGTCGGCGTCGGCACGGTCGCGGCCGGCGTATCGAAGGCGCGCTCCGATCACGTCACCATCGCCGGCTTCGAGGGCGGCACCGGCGCCTCGCCGCTGACCTCGATCAAGCACGCTGGCTCGCCGTGGGAGATCGGGCTTGCTGAGACCCATCAGACGCTGGTCGCCAACCGGCTGCGCGGGCGCATCGCCGTGCAGGTTGATGGTGGCATCCGCACCGGCCGCGACGTCGTTATCGGCGCGCTGCTCGGCGCCGACCAGTTCGGCTTCGCCACGGCGCCGTTGATCGCGGCCGGCTGCATCATGATGCGGAAGTGCCATCTCAATACCTGCCCGGTCGGGGTCGCCACCCAGGACCCTGTGCTGCGCAAGCGCTTCACCGGCCAGCCCGAGCATGTCATCAATTTCTTCTTCTTCGTCGCCGAAGAGGTTCGCGAGCTGATGGCGGCAATGGGCTTTCGCACCTTCTCCGAGATGATCGGACAGATGCAGATGCTCGACGTGCATCAGATGGTCGATCACTGGAAGGCGCGCGGGCTCGACTTCTCCCGGCTGTTCACCAAGCCGGACGTGCCGGCTTCGGTCGCGATCTACAATTGCGAGCAGCAGGACCACAAGATCCACGACATTATCGACCGCAAGCTGATCGCGCAGTCGCAGGCGGCACTGGAGAACGGTGAGTTGGTGCGGTTGAGCCTGCCGATCACCAACACCGACCGCACCACCGGCGCCATGCTGTCGGGCGAAATCGCCAAACGCTACGGCCACAACGGCTTGCCGCACGACACCATCGTGGCGCGCTTCAAGGGTCACGCCGGACAGAGCTTTGGCGCGTTCCTAGCGCGGGGTGTGACGTTCGAACTTGAGGGCGACGCCAACGACTATGTCGGCAAGGGGCTTTCCGGCGGGCGCATTGTGGTGCGGCCGCCGGCGGAGGCCAGCATTGTGCCGGAAGAATCCATCATCATCGGCAACACCGTGCTCTATGGCGCCATCGAGGGTGAGTGTTACTTCCGCGGCGTCGCCGGTGAACGCTTTGCCGTGCGTAATTCAGGCGTGATGGCCGTCATCGAGGGCGCCGGCGACCATTGCTGCGAGTATATGACCGGAGGCGTGGTGGTCGTGCTCGGCCGCACCGGGCGCAATTTCGCCGCCGGCATGTCGGGCGGCATTGCCTATGTGCTCGACGAAGACGACAGCTTTGCTTCGCGCTGCAATCTTGCGATGGTCGAGCTTGAGCCGATGCCGCAGGAGGAAGTGCTGAACGAGCGGATCTACCATCAGAGCCGCGATCTCGAAGCGCATGGGCTGGTCGAAGTCATGAGCGATATGAGCCAGTTCGACGCCGCGCGGCTTTATTTGCTGATATCGCGCCACGCCCGCTTTACGCATTCGACCGTCGCGGCCAAAATCCTCGGCGAATGGTCGACATGGTATCCAAAATTCCGCAAAGTCATGCCGGTCGAGTACCGTCGCGCTCTCAACGAACTCAAGGCGCAAGCCACCGCCATGCAGGCCGCCGAGTAGGCGCGCGATAGAGAGCGAAGTGGGCAAGGTAACCGGCTTTCTTGAATACCAACGCGAAGACCGCGACTATGAGCCGGTCGAGCAGCGGATTCGCCATTGGCACGAATTTGTGCAGCCGCTGCCCGAGGCGGATTACCGCACCCAGGCAGCGCGTTGCATGAATTGCGGCGTGCCCTATTGCCAGGGCACCGGCTCGCTCACGCCCGGCACGCCGGGCTGCCCGGTCAACAACCAGATCCCGGACTGGAACGATCTCGTTTATGCCGGCAACTGGGACGAAGCAGCGCGCAATCTGCATTCAACCAACAATTTTCCGGAAGTCACCGGTCGGGTATGCCCGGCGCCGTGCGAAGCCTCGTGCACGCTCAACATCGACGAGAACCCGGTTACCATCAAATCGATCGAATGCGAGATCGCCGACCGCGCAATAGCGAAAGGACTTAGGCCCGAGCCGCCAACGGTGCGGACCGGCAAGAAAGTCGCGATCGTCGGATCGGGGCCGGCGGGACTCGCCTGCGCGCAGCAACTCGCCCGCGTTGGCCATGATGTGCATGTCTATGAGCGCTGGGCGAAGGCTGGCGGCCTTTTGCGCTACGGCATTCCCGACTTCAAGATGGAGAAAGGCCACATTGACCGCCGCGTCGCGCAGATGCAGGCCGAGGGCGTGGTGTTTCATTACGGCGCCGATGTCGGCGTCAATGTCGCGGCGCGAAAGCTGCTCGACGAGTACGATGCCATGGTGCTCACCGGCGGCTCGGAGAAGCCGCGCGACCTGCCGGTTCCGGGTCGCGAACTCAACGGCGTCCATTTTGCGATGGAGTTTCTGCCGCAGCAGAACCGGCGTGTCAGCGGCGAGCCGGTCGGCGGGGCCGAACCGATTCTGGCCGGCGGCAAACACGTCGTCGTCATCGGCGGCGGCGACACCGGCTCCGACTGCATCGGCACCGCGATCCGCCAGGGTGCGCTGTCGGTGACCAACTTCGAAATTCTTCCGGCACCGCCGGCGCACGAGAACAAGGCACTGACCTGGCCGAACTGGCCGTTGAAGCTGCGCACGTCATCGAGCCATGAAGAAGGTGCCGAGCGTGATTTCGCGGTTATGACGACACGCTTCTCCGGCGCCAACGGCTTTGTGAAGAAGCTGCACTGCGTCCACGTCGACGCCAAATTGAACACCGTTCCCGGCAGCGAGTTCGAGATCGACGCCGAGCTGGTGCTGCTAGCGATGGGCTTCGTTCATCCGCTGCACGAAGGGATGCTTAGGGATCTCGATCTGGCACTGGACCGGCGCGGCAACGTTTCCGCCTCCACCGACGACTATCGCACCTCAGTCGATAAGGTGTTCAGCGCCGGCGACATGCGCCGCGGCCAGTCGCTGGTGGTGTGGGCGATCCGTGAAGGCCGCCAGGCCGCCTACGCGGTCGATGAGTTCCTGATGGGCGCGAGCCTGCTGCCGCGATAGCGGCTTCGCTGGTCCGGTATTTCGAGCAAAGCTAATCTCGGCTCGGTGCGAGCGGCATAGGAGGCCGTGGCGGAGCGCCATCGAGCGCGGCGCGCGGCTGTCCAGCACGCGCGGGCGGCGGCGCGGCGCCTGGTGTAACCTGCGTCCGCGCGGCGCCCGGCTTCCTGGCGTCGCTCTTGTTTGGCTCGGTTTTGTTGGTTTCGTTTTTGCCGCCATCACTCTTGGCAGCGGGCTTCGCTGCCGGCTGCCGCGAAATTTCGGGCGGCGGGTTCGGCGTTGCATCGGGCGCCGACGCGTTGACGTCGGTGCGGGGCCAGGAAAAATCGTCGGCACGGCCAGACGGCGCCGCGAGCGCTTCGCCATTGGTGAGCACCCGCGTCGCAACCGGATCGGGCTCGTGCTGCGCCGGATGATTGCCTGCGCCAAGGAGATCGCCGCCCTCGCCGCCTCCAGTCGCGGTGAGCGGAACGACCGGTCCGATTTCCGGCCGCACATTGCCTTTCGGCTGCTCTTCGGGACCAGGCAGCGCCACCGGCACAACGGGATTGGTCATCACGCGGCGCAATTCGTGCTCCACGTAATGCGCAAGCTTCTCCGCGCCCGCTTTGGTGAAATTGACGCCGTCGTAGGTGCGCAGCCGACGGGTCTGGCCTTCAAAATCCGGACCCTGCGCGGCGAAATTACCTTTGTCGTCGACGAAACCGTCCCAGACATCGACATAGGTGATGCCCGACTTTTCGGCGCGCGTCCGGAACAGCTCGTCGAGATAGCTCATGTCGCTGGTCGAACGGGTCCCGCGGACCGCCGGCAATCCGACCCAGAGTACCGGCGCGCCGATCGATTTGAGCGCAGCAATCATCTCTTCGATGCGCTTGTCGTAAAGCTCGGCCCATTTGTCGGTGTGAAATTCATAGATCCCGCCCGGCGGCCGCCGCTCGGGCGCCGCGGCCGGCTGCTCGCGGTCATGACGGGCCGCATCCGCCTGGGATTGAGCAGAAGTTTTTGCGTCCTGACCTTGAGGCGATGTCGTTGCGGCTTTTGCCGGCGGCGGGCGATCGCGCAACGGAAGGCGGTCGTTCAGGCCAAGCATGACAACAATGGCAGCGGGCTTTTCCGGCCCGATCAGATCCTTGACAGCCTGCGACCACTCCTGCACTTCCCCGCGCGCCGCCTCGTAGCGTATCAGGCCCGAATACGGCTTGATCCTGCGCACGATGCCCACTTCCGGCGTGTCGGCGAACGCTTCCTCAAGCCCGTAGCTGAGCCAATCCGCGAGCCCGTCGCCGATAACAACGACGGTCGAGGTCGGCGGCGTCTCCACCTTGTGCGGCGGCGGCGGCTTGGTGGCTTCGTAGGCCTGCGGCGCGCGCTGCGGATTGGACGGGCTGGGATTGAAGAAGCTGCCCTGCCCGCGGCCGCCGCCACCGCCGCCAAACGGGAACTGGAAGAAATCGCGAAACTGGATCAGCTCGGCGGTGGGCCGGTCGTCATATGCCGAATGGCTGCCGGAGAACTGCGCGCCGGCGGGCGCAGCCAGCATCACGGCCGCCGCTGCACCACCGAGCCCGATCGCAAAAACCCGGTTCCTATGTATCATCAAACAAGCCTGTTGAGGCTGCCCACGAACGCCGATGCAATTCGGCCTCTTCCGATTTGTGGGCCCAAGCCACGCACATAATAGTCAAAAATGTCAATGTAAGGATGGCACCGTACTCTCGCCGCGCTTCTCGCGCGCCTCAAATCAAAGAGCCTTATGAATAACCGGCGTGTCGAAGTGGCGCGCGCCGCGGTTGTTTTCGCATCTACGATATGCGCTTTGTGCGTGCATCATTTCAGATTTCAGCAAATGATTTGAACCTTTGCCGATCGTCGGCTGGCGCGATCGTCGACGTAACGACGCGGGCGGTATGGTCCGAATCTCGCTTCTGAAAACATCTGTGCCAACAAACGCAATGTATGGTACGATTTTTTTTGCGTACACTCAGGTGCCCGCAGCTTAATTCGCGCGCGCCTCACGGTGCACCAAAAAAACGCGGGCACAAGCCCACGACAAAAATTCAAAATCTGGGAGGAACTTATGCGACGACGCGAATTGCTGAAATACGCCGGCGCAACGGTGCTGGCCGCACCGTTTGTGCGCGCTGCGAGAGCAGACACGGGAATCGTCAAAGTCGGCGTGGTCGGTGCAAAAACCGGTCCGCTGGCTCCGGGTGCTGCAGTCACACACTTCCCGCCGTGGAAGCTGTGGGCCCATCAGGTCAATGCGGCTGGCGGTCTCAAACTCAAGAACGGTCCTCACAAGGTTGAGCTGATCGAATACGACGACCGCACCCAGCCGCCCGAAGCCATCAAGGCCATCGAGCGCCTGGCCGCCGTGGACAAGGTCGATTGGATCGCGGGACTATACGGCACCGGCTTCAACGTGGCCGCGGTGCCGACTTTTGCCAGGCTCGGCTACCCGCAGATCCCGGTCGCCTGCGTCACCGAACTCGGTCCACAACTGGTCAAGAAATATCCGCTGCTGTTCTTCGGCAACGGCACGCTCACCGACTATTCCACGACCACGATCAATATCCTCAAGAAGTTCCGCGAGAGCGGCCAGATCGGCAACAAGGTCGCCATGGTCAATATCGCCGACGAGTACGGCATCGAAATCTCCAACATCAGCAAGACGCAGTTCCCGGCGGCCGGCTTCGAAATCGTGTATAACAAATCCTACCCGCTCGGCACCCAGGATCTGTCGCCGGTCATCAAGGGCGCCAAGGCGACCAATCCGGACGCGTTCATCGCCTGGTCCTATCCGCCGGACACATTCGGCTTGACCGAGCAGGCCAAGATCGAAGCCTTCAATGTGAGGGTGTATTTCAACGGCATCGGCTGCGCGTTCCCGGGTTACTATGGAAAATTCGCCGCCGCCGCGGAGAACATCATCGGCTGGGGCGGCGTCCCTGACAACCCGGAGGTCCGCGCATTCTACAAGCTGCACAAGGAGGTCACGGGCGTCGATGCCGACTTCAACGGCAGCCCGTTGTACTACGCGAACAACCAGCTGCTCACGCAGGCTATTGAAGGCGTCGGCTCCATGGATCGCGAGGCGATCGCCGCCCACATCAAGAGCCATACCTACAAGACCTTGCTGGGTGAGTACGACATGCGCAATCAACTGCTCAACAGGCTCTACACGGTCGGCCAGTGGCAGGGCCCGTGGTTCCACGCGGTCGGCGGCGTCGGCTATCCCAACTCCGACTACGTGCCGGTCAAGCTGAAGACCAGCTGGGCATGAAGTCATGCTCAAGGTTCCAGCGGCGGACTGACGTCCGTTTGCTGAGCCGAAATCCGTTGCGGCGATTGTCCCCGGCCGGCGATGGGCCGGGGACAACACGTCCGCAACACCAACACGTCTGCAAACCTGCAAATCACAAACTGCAAACTCAAAACCGCACAGGGAGAAATTGAAATGCCCGTTCGTACTACTGTCGTCGGGTCGTGGTGGCTTCACCCCGAAATGGAAAAAGATCTGGCCCGCCATCATGCCGGCACGTGCACGCCGCAGGAAAGCGAAGCGATCCTTAATCGCGCCGCCGCGAAAGCGATCCAGGAGCAGCGCGATCTCGGTCTCGATGAATGGACCGGCGGCGAGTATCACACCGACGATTTTATCGAACACATGCACAAGTGTCTGACCGGCTTGGAAGTCGACAAGCCGCGGGCCGACGATCTGTTTGATTACGACGACATGACCCATGCCAAAGTGGTCGGCAAGGTTACAGCGCCGAACGGACTCGGCTATCTGGAAGCCTTCCGGCGTGAAAAAAAGCTGCCGGGCGGCGTGCGCAAGGCGGCAGTCGTCGCGCCCTACGAGGTCATCGTGGCGGGCCGAGACCAATTCGAGAGCCTAGCTTCGCAAGTGCCGGCGATAACCAAGATCGTCAATCAGGAATTGCGGGCGATGGCGGACGAAGGCTGTGCGAACGTGCAGCTCGACGCGCCGATCTTCGGTGGCGAAGTCAATATGGGGATGATGACGGCGCAACAGGCGGCCGACCTGATCGCGCCGTGCTTCGAGGGCGTCAAGGCGAAGAAGTCGCTGCATTTCTGCAACGGCAATCTGCGCGGCCGGCCGATTTCGCACGCACTGCATTGCGCGCCATGGGTGGACATTTTGGAGCGCCTCGACGGCGTCGTCGACATCGCCGCCTTCGAAGTCAAATACTTTTTCCAGTGGATCGAACGTGACTCCTTCAAACGAATGCCGAAGAATATGCAGCTCGCCGCCGGCATTGTCGACGAAGGCAGCTACTGGATCGAGACGCCCAAGAAAATCCGCGAGCGCATTGCCGATTGGGCGCGCGTTGTCGGCGAAGAGCGGCTTTGGGTTTCGCCGTCCTGCGGCTTTGGCCGCCACCCCTCTCGCAACAATCCGGTGCTGCGGGCGAAGGTGGAAAACATGGTCGAGGCGGCTCGCATGCTCTGACGCTCCACCGCTCTGACGCAGGGTGCCCGGACGGCGCGACGCGACGTCCGGGACCGCGGCTCTCTTTCAACAACGGCGTCGATTTCGAGCCGGCACCCAAGAGCAGCGCGTCGATATCGAAAGTTGAACGGCGATTGACGTCGTGAAAATGGCTGGTGAACTGCCGCGGAATAGACGTTCCAATCGAAGTCTTCACGTCTCGTTATTGTGCGTTCGTCAGCGCCTCGCTGCCCGCCGCAAGCTCGATAATTTCCGTGGTGATTTCTTCTTGCCGGAGCTGACGCTCCCGCATTGAAAGAGTATTGAGCTTGGTTGCGATGTTGGCCTTGGCCGATGTCATGGCCATCATGCGAGCTTCGTTCTCCGCTTCGAATGCGAGCATAGCGGCTTCGCAGAGCTGGGCGTAGACGTATTCCGCGGCAAGCCGTTCCAACAATGGCTGAGGCGCGAGAGTGGTCAGCGGTGCCTGCTGCTCGACCGGCCGCGCAAAGCGCTGGAATTCGATCGGAAGCAGGGAATGCCGGTCGATTTGGATACCGCTACCGGATACCGAGCGAGGAAAGATAACGTCGACCTCCGCGACGGCGCCGCTTGCGACGTATGCATAGAGCGCGTCGGCAAGCCGATTGGCAAAGCTTGGAAGGGCATCGACATTGGCAGCCATCGGCGCCGACCACGCCGCCTTGACGCCGCGCTCGCCGGCGACCGCTGCACCGCGCGTTCCAATAATGAGGCTCGTCGCGTCGTCGATGTCGCCCGCTGCTGCGTCCAGAACTCGTTCGCTGAAGGCCCCGGCAAAGCCCTGCTCGGCACAAAACAGAATAAGTCCGCGCCTCGCCCGCCGCTGCGGCGTGGCGGCCGATACATCTTGCGGCAGCAAACTCAATGCCTGTCCGATGGCGCGTGAAATGACCTCCGTATAGGCTTCGACGCCGGCAAGGAGCGATCGGCTCTGTTGCGCTCGCGAGGCTGCAATTCCGCGCATCGCTGTCACCACCGCCTCAAGTTGGCGCACGTTGTGAAGTTGGGTGACGACGTCGGCAAGCCGCTCAGCCATCACACAGTCCCCGGCTCGGCCGCGACAGGTGGCGGCGCGAGCTGCGTGACCAGCCCGGAAACGCTCGTCTTCAACAAGGCGCTGCTCGCATCGTCGAGGCGTCCGGTGCGCTCAATTCCGGCGACCATCGATGCCGCAGACCGATCGAGCCAGCCCGGCAGCGCGGAGCGGAACTTGCCAATGTCCTCCAGCGGCAAACGATCGAGCATGCCGCCCTGCAATGCGAGGGCCAGCGCAACTTCGTCTGCAAGCCGCAGCGGCGCGTATTGGGGTTGCGACAGGACGGCGCGGATACGCTGACCGCGTGCGATCTTGCTTTTGACCTGCAGATCGGTGATGCCGCCGAAGCGCGTAAAAATTTCGAGTTCCAAAAACTGGGCGTAATCGAGCCGCAGCATTTCCGCCGCATCCCGCAAGGCCGGCGCCTGGGTCTTGCCACCGACACGGCTGACGCTGGTCCCGACATCGACCGCCGGCTTGTGACCTTCGTAGAACAGCCGCGAGTCGAGAACGAGCTGGCCGTCGGTGATCGAGATCAGATTGGTCGGAATGTAGGCGCTGAGATTGCCGGCATCCAGTTCCGCGATCGGAAGCGCGGTCAGCGACCCGCCGCCGGCTGCTTTCGAAAGCTTGGCAGCGCGTTCGAGCAACCGTGCGTGTACATAAAACACGTCACCCGGGTAGGCCTCGCGCCCCGGCGGTTGCCGCGTCAACAGCGCGATTTCCCGGTGCGTCGCAGCATGTTTGGTCATGTCGTCGATGACGACCAGCGCATGTTGGCCGCGATCGCGGAAATATTCCGCCATGGTGAAGCCGGAGAACGGTGCGAGCCATTGCAGCCCGGGAGCGGCCGAGGCACTGGCGACGACGAAGATGCAGCGTTCGGGAGCGCCATGAGCCTGAACAGCGTCGATGACCCGTCTGACCGTAGAGGACTTCTGACCGATCGCAACGTAAACACAAACAATGTCGCTGGTCTTCTGATTGATGATGCAGTCGACCGCAACCGCCGTCTTGCCGATGGCGCGGTCCCCGATAATCAGCTCGCGCTGGCCGCGCCCCAGGGCAAACATGGCATCGACGACGAGTAAACCGGTCTGCACGGGTTCGCTGACGAAATCGCGGTCGATGATTGCGGGCGCAGGTCGCTCCACGGGGTCGTGGCCTTCGGCATCGACGATCGCGCCACCGTCGAGCGGACGACCAAGTGGATCGACGGTGCGACCGAGCAAGGCCGGCCCCACCGGCACGCGCACCACTTCGCCGCTATTGTTGACGCGGTCACCCGCCTCAACTCCCTCGGCGTTGTCGAGCAGCACACAGCCGAGAACGTCGCGGTCGAGCGTGAGCGCGAAGCCGACCTGACCGCGTTCGAAGCGCACAACTTCATCAAGCCGAACATCGGGCAGGCCGGAGACGTGCGCGATGCCGTCGGCGATCGCCACGACACGACCCACCTGCTCGGTGGATGGCGCGAACGTCGCCGCCTTGACGCGCTCCCTTGCGTCCTTCAGCCAGAGATCAAGATCCGCGGGGTTTGTCACGGTCCAATTCCTTGCGGATTTGATCGAGATCCGCGCGCCAGCAATTGCGCAGGATGGTGTTGGGGCTGCGAAGCTCGATGCCGGCAAGCAGCGCCGGATCGGCGCGAAATGCGAACAGCAACTGCAAACCGAACGCCGCCATGAGCGCGTCACGAACGTGTTCCATCTCGTCTTGCGAAAGGGGCACCGCAGTCACCACTTCGATCGGATGCTCGGCCGAGGTCGTCGACGCAAAGCTTGCTCTTGCATCGGACGACAGTGTGCGCAGCTCGCGACAGAGCCCTTCGAGGAACGCGGAGAGAGCAACGTTCGGCGGCAGGCGCTCAAGCAGGCGCTGGGCGATGTCTACGGAAAGTTCGCTCGCTCGCGCCACGATCGCTTGTTTGGCCGCGCTCAGTTCGCGGGCGTTGGCCGCTTCGGCGGCGAGGCGCTGTTTGGCGATCTCGTCCGACGATTGCGCCAGCAGACTTGCCTTCTCCGCGGCCGCAGCTTTGTGCGCCTCCGCGATCAACCGCTCGCGCTCTGCGCTGATCTCGGCCAACGCCTTGTCGGCATCGGTGCGCGCATCGGCGGCCTGTTGACGCGCCGCGACCGCGTCGGCCAAGACCTTGTTCGCCTGCGCTTGCCGCTTAGCGACGATGTCGGCGACCGGCCGAAAGAAGAACCGGGCAAGAATCCAGATGAGCACAAGGACATTGACGGTCTGGAACGCCAGCGTCCACCAATCGATATGCATGGCCTCAATGGATGAACGGGTTGGCGAACAGCAGCAGCAGCGCGACCACCAGACAATAGATCGCCATCGTCTCGATCATCGCGAGGCCGACGAACAGCGTCCGCGATATGGTGCCCGCGGCCTCCGGCTGCCGGGCGATGGCATCCATTGCGGCCGCGACCGCGCGCCCCTCGCCGAGCGCAGGTCCGATGGCTCCGAACGATACCGCCATCGCAGCCGCGAAGATGCTGATTATCTCGATATAGTTCATGATGTCTCCCTTTGCCTGTTGCCGCCAGCCGGTCCTTCGCTCGCGGCACTGCCGATAAAGACCATGGCGAGCACTGTGAAAATGTAGGCCTGGACCGTTCCGGTGAGCAGGTCGAGCGCCATTAGCGGGATCGGCACCAGAAGGCCCGCAAGCGAAAGCACGATGCCGATGAGAAAAACGCCGCTCATGATGTTGCCGAACAAACGCACGATCAGAGAAAACGTGCGGGTAAATGTCTCGATCACATTGAGCGGGATCATGATGATCGTCGGATCGGCAAAGGTTTTCAGGTAGCCGCCGACGCCCCGCGCGCGAACGCCAAAATAGATAATGGCGAAGAACACGATCAGGCCCAGCGCCGCGTCGGTCTCGAGGTGAGCCGTCGGCGGATCGATCCCCGGGATCAATGACGACCAATTTGCCGCCAGGATGAAAAGGAACAGCGTTCCGATCATGGGAACGTACGGCTTTGGTGTCACACGCATCGTGCTTCTGATCTGATCCTCGATGGTGCCGACGATCAGCTCAAGCACGGCTTGATAACGGGATGGCACGAGCGTCAGAGAACGCGTGGCAAGAAAGCCGACAAGACCGAGCGCCACCATGAGACCCCAGGTCACGACGACCGGCTCGGTGATCGGGACCGGTCCGATCGTGAACAATGTTTTGGTGGCAAGGGGCGATTCGATCATCATCGGACTCCAAGCCGAAGAACCGCGGACCGCGCCGCCAGGATGCCGGCGGCGGCGGCGAGCAGCGGCAACGCACCGAACTGGCTGGCGATAACGGTAAGCAAGCAGGCAACAAACGCGAAGCGGACGAGTTGACTCAGCGACGCAAGGAGGAGCGATCCGCCGCCCGTGAACATTTGCACGTTCCATCGCAGCGTCATGAAGTGGAAGACGCCGATGAGTGCTCCGACGGCGAGCCAGGCGCCTGCATCGAGGACGTGCAAAAGCAGGTCGTGTCCGGCGACATACGAATTCGTCATTGCCTATGCATCCATCGCCAGGCGGACCAGTAGCCGATGACCACGCCCACCAGCAGTAACGGCGCACTCCAGAAAATTCCGGTGCCGAGCTTGTGGTCTAACCATCGCCCGATGAACAGTCCGATCAGCGTCGGCGTGACAATGATCCAGCCAAGAACGCCGATCTGGCCGACAAACCGCATTGCCGACGGTTCGCCTTCCTTCGCCCAGCGTTTGCGTTCGCGTTGCGTTTTGACCGCATCGGCCATGCCGTCCGGCGCGTTCGGCTCGGGCTCGACGGTCTTGGTATTCACGATCCGTCTCCGAATATGCTCGGCCGTTGCGGCCGCATGTAGCGCACGATCTGCCTGATGGCCTTCATCTGCAGTTGCAGACTTTCGGTGCGCGCGATCCGCTCTGATTCAGCGGCTTCCAGGAATTGCGCCAAAACCACCTGCTCGAGCCGATCGAGATCTTCGCCCGGCACCGCCTGGCGCGTCGCGATCGCCACGTCGTTTCCCTTGGTCACCGACAGGACGCCGCGGCGCACGGCACAGAAGCGTTGCCGATCGTCCGCACGGTGCCAACTTACGACCGACACGGTCAATGCGGTGAGGAAATCGGCATGGCCCTGCAAAATGCCGAAGCCGCCGCTCTCGTCTTCGGCCCGCACCGCAACGACATCCGGATCGTCGATGACCACATCTGTGGGGGTCGTGATCAATAATCTCATGACTGTTTTGACCGGGACTTCGAGGCGTTTTCTTTATCGCGGGCCTCGTCGATGGTGCCGACCATATAGAGCGAGCTCTCGTCCCACTTGTCGCTGACACCGTCGAGGATCGCCCGGCAGCCCTTGAGCGTCCCGACCAACGACACCGAGCGGCCGGGCTTGCCGGTAAAGGCTTCGGTGACTGCAAACGGCTGGGTGAGGAAGCGTTGCAGCCGCCGCGCGCGCCCGACGATCAGGCGATCGCGGGCGCTCAGTTCCTCGATGCCAAGAAGCGAGATGATATCTTGGAGCTCTTTATAATGCGCGATCGCCTCACGCACTTGTTCGGCGATGCGGTAATGCTCCTCACCGACAATTGTTGGATCGAGCAGAATCGATGATGAGGTCAACGGATCGACGGCAGGGTACATGCCTTCGGCGGCCATCGATCGAGACAGCACAATCGCGCTGTCGAGATGGCTTGAAATTGCGGTTACCGCCGGATCCGTGAAATCGTCCGCCGGCACATAAACGGCCTCGATCGCCGTGACGGAAACCCCGGAAATTGATGCGATACGCTCGTGCAGAGCAGCGACTTCGGTGGTGAGCGTCGGCTGATAGCCGACGCGTGACGGCAAGCGCCCGAGCAGGCCGGAAACTTCGCTGCCTGCCTGGACGAAGCGAAACACGTTATCCATCAGCAGCAAAACGTTTTGCCGTTTCTGGTCACGGAAGTATTCCGCGATCGTGAGCGCAGTAAACCCGATGCGCCAGCGTGCACCGGGCGGCTCATTCATCTGGCCGTATACCAGCACGCTGCGATCGAGCACGCCGGATCGGCGCATTTCGCTCAGGAGTTCGTGGCCTTCCCGGGACCGCTCACCGATGCCGGCAAAGACGGAGATGCCCTGGTAGCTTTCAACCATCGCGTGGATCAGTTCCATGATCACGACGGTCTTGCCGACCCCGGCGCCGCCGAACATAGCGGCCTTGCCGCCCTGAGCCAGCGGAGCGAGCAGATCGATGACCTTGATGCCGGTCTCGAATATGGTAGTGGCCGGCGTCCGGTCTTGCAGAGGCGGGGCGGGGCGATGGATCGGCGCATGCGGCAAATTAGCCGGCAGCGGCGGACCGTTGTCGCGGACATGGCCGGTAACATCGAGCAGACGACCGAGAACGGCGTCGCCGACAGGAATGGTGATCGGGCCTCCGGTGGCGCGCACCGTTACTCCGCGCTTGAGCCCTGCGGTCGCCTGAAGAGCGACACCACGGACCGTGCTGGCGTCGAGATGCGCCTGAACCTCAATGATGAGGGTCTCGGGCTGGTCCCACGCGACGATCAGGGCTTCGTCGATTCGCGGCAGTTTGGCGCCCGCAAAGGCGACATCGACCACCGCTCCGCGCACGGCCAGAACCTTTCCGCTAAGCTCAGTAGGCTGCGTCATGGCAACGACCACACCTATGCTATGCCGCTATCGGCCAAATGATGTTGGTCCGGCATTGCGGCGCAAGAGCCTACCTGTTCTCCAACGATTTGTTCGCCCCAACTCCGATCGATCGCTTTGACTTAGAACAATGATCGCGCCACGCCCCCGGCAGGTGCAGCGGGCCACTTTTGCCCGAGTGCGGCCTCCTTGGTTTGACTGCGTAGCCTAATCTTCCACGACCGCGACGATTTCGACCTCGACCAGAAAGCCCGGGTTCGACAGCGCCGTGACGCCGATGAGCGTGCTCGGCGACGGCCGACCCGGATCCCATGGGACCGGCAGCGTCCGGTCGTTGAGGACTTTCATGAACTCTGGCACGCCGACGACGTACATGCGCCGGAACACGACGTCGTCCCAGGTCGCTCCGGCGGCCTCGAGCTGAAGCGTCAGCCCGTCGAGCACCGCCAGATATTGCCCCTGCAAATCCCCAGAATGAACCGGCTGGTAATTCTCATCCGAGGGCGTCTGGCCGGCGATGTAGATCAGTTTCGACGGCCTCTCGATCGTCAGGACGCGCGTGTAGTTCGGATGCTTAAACAGGCCCGGAGGATTTATATATTTTCGCGGCATGACGTTTCCCTTCCACGCGCGACAATGACCAAAATAGATCGCGCCGGATCATAACATCGACTAGGCTCTGCGCAGAGGCAGATCGCAAACGCAAAGACACCAGGAGCTTGAGGAATGAACGACTCGCCCGCATATGTGCCGCCGACAGTCTGGACATGGAACAAGGAAAGTGGCGGCCGGTTCGCGAGCATCAATCGCCCGATCGCGGGACCGACCCATGACAAGGAGCTGCCGGTCGGGCGCCATCCGCTGCAACTCTATTCGCTGGCCACGCCGAACGGCGTGAAGGTCACGGTCATGCTGGAAGAACTGCTGGCGCTTGGCCATCACGGCGCCGAGTACGATGCCTGGTTGATCCGGATCATGGAGGGCGATCAATTCGGCAGCGGGTTCGTGGCCGTCAATCCGAACTCGAAAATCCCGGCGCTGATGGACCGCAGCGGACCAAAGCCGATCCGGGTATTCGAGTCCGGGGCAATTTTGCTCTACCTCGCCGAGAAGTTCGGCGCGCTGCTGCCGACCGACGCATCGACACGCGCCGAATGCCTGTCGTGGCTGTTCTGGCAGATGGGCAGCGCACCGTACCTTGGCGGCGGCTTCGGCCACTTCTACGCCTACGCGCCGATCAAGATCGAGTACGCCATCGATCGCTTTGCCATGGAGGTGAAACGCCAGCTCGATGTTCTCGACCGGCGGCTGGCGCAGTCGGAGTATCTGGCCGGACCCGACTATACGATTGCCGATATCGCCGTCTGGCCCTGGTATGGCGGCCTGGCGAAGGGCCTGCTCTACGGCGCCGGCGAATTCCTGCAGGTGCAGGACTACGCCAATGTGCAGCGCTGGACCGACGCGATCGGCAAGCGCCCCGCGGTGCAGCGAGGCCGCAAGGTCAACTGCGCCTGGGGCGAACCTTCAGATCAATTGCACGAACGCCATGACGCCAGCGATTTCGAAACCAAGACCCAGGACAAGGTTGGGGAAGTCAAAACACCGACTGGCGGATGATCCATGCGGAGCGGCGGAAT
Organism: uncultured Alphaproteobacteria bacterium; assembly: GCA_963844545.1. GTDB lineage: Bacteria > Pseudomonadota > Alphaproteobacteria > Rhizobiales > Xanthobacteraceae > BOG-931. Next base: position 61,135 of record CAWJOX010000020.1, read on the forward strand.
TGTTTCTGGTTAGTAGAAGCTCTCGCCACTGTTTAAGATTGCGCGCAAAACAATTGCGCAATGTTGAGAGTTGCCGCGCCACCGTGTGGCGTTATGTCGGCGACACAAGACCCGATTGGCAGTGCAACTTTCGGCGTCCAAGGCATCATGCCGACGCCGGCAACGTCACGGCGGGTCAGCAAGCGCGAGCTTGACGATAAGCGCAACGCTGAAAACAAGCGCAACACTGAAAACGCCCGGGCTGAATCCGATCAAGCCTCACCTCCGCTGCTCCCGTCCGGCGCCGGCCGATTGGTAGACAAGGCGGTTTAGCCGACGGCGTTTGTACCTTTCCGTCCCTCCCAACGCCGCTCATGCGATGCGTTCGGTACGCGGCAATAAAGTGTCGCAATTAACACCTTGCGCGGCATGTTTTGAGGCGTTCGAGGCAGTAGTCAAACGACCTGTCGCGGTATCGGCAATAATTGAACTGCTGATCGCAGCGCGTATTGCAATAATCATCGGTTACTTTGATGTCCGCAGATGGTGACGACCCGCGGCCGGAAAAACAGGCGCTGTGGGCCACAGAACAGGACGGCGTTGAGGTATAGCCAACGCGTATTAAATCTTGAGCCGGCGATCGAGAAACGTCGGCAATGACTGCACAACCTATTCCAGTAGCCAGTAGAAAGGCGCAGCGGGCTTTCATAGGATCATCTTACGGTTCTGGCTGGTCTGGTTGAACCGAATTCTGGTCCCGCGACCGGGAGAAATATCGATAGCCGCGATAAAATCTTCAACTGTGACGGCCCAGCCGACCGGCGCGAGCAATAGCAGACGCCACGAAATCGGCCATGCTGCCGGTTCAATCTGCGAGACGGAGACTGTCTTGCGAGCTTCCCCTTTCTTTTCTTGAGCGGCCGTCAAACCTCTTCAATTTTGCTTCTTCCGCCGCCAGCAAGCGAATAAGCTTACGCCGCTGCTTCCAGAATCTCTCAATCGCCAACTGGCGTCGGTATTGCCCGATTCTGAGTTCCGCAATTCGTCGGTCCGTCATGGTGCGCCTGGATTCGTCGGCTCCACCTCCCGGAGGAAGCCCACCAAGCGTACTGCCCGCTAGCTGAACGTTTGATGTCTGCCGCATTACGTTTCATTCATGGAGTTCGTGCGGCCGGCGAACGGGCAGTGAGCCTGGTGGGACCAAGGGAACCAGTCGAGCTGCGTCGGCGATCATGAGCGTTCGCCGGATCCGGACGGAAATTTGGCGGTTTGGGAGTCTCGCCATTTTTCCGGCATTCGGCAGGCCAAAGACAACATGCCAGGACAATTTGCCAAGACAATTTGTCTAGGGTTGGAGCACCCCTCAATATACATTCGGCGCGTGGCCCTCACTTGCCGACCAATGGCGCCATGGGGGGAGAGTCATGCTGGGGTATACGCGACGGCATCTGTTCGTGGCATTGGCCGTGACCGTGTGTGTTGTGGGCATCGTCTGGCTCGCACTGGCGATCTTGATTCCCGCACCACCGTCAAAGATTACCATCGCCGGATCTTTCAAAGGCGGTCACTACCAGTCACTCGCCCTTCGTTACAAAGCCATCCTCGCGCGGGCCCACGTGGCGGTAGACGTACGCACGACCGGCGGCGCCATGGAAAACCTCAAGCTTCTGAACGATCGCAATTCCGGAATTCAAATCGCCTTCGTGCAGGGCGGTGTCGCGAACGGCGATCAAGCGCCCGACCTGCTGTCGTTGGGGCGCATCGACTACCAGGTTTTCTGGCTGTTTTATCACGCCGATCAAACGTTGCGCGATCTGACCGAGCTAAGAGGCAAGCGCATCGCGGTGGGGCCGCTGGGCAGCGGGACGCGAATCGTATCGCAAAAGATTCTTGAAGTCGCCGGTGTCACGTCCGAAAATACGACACTGGTGAACCTCACTCCGCAGCGCGCGGCCGAAGCGTTGAGCGACGGATCGATCGAGGCGGTGTTTCTCAACTTTTCGCCCGATTCGCCGATCCTCGATGGGTTGCTGAAGAACCCCAAATTCCGTCCCATGAGCTTTTCGGACGCGGAGGCTCTTACCCGGATTTTTCCATTCCTGGTCCGATTGGTGATGCCGCGGGGCGTGATCGATTACCAGAACAAGGTTCCAGCTGCCGACGTCATCCTGATCGCGACTACCAACGCTGTGCTGGTGCGCAAGGAAATTCATCCGGCAATCATCGACCTTCTGGCACAGACGATTATGGAGGTGCACAGTTCGCCGGGAATTTTTCACCGGATCGGTGAATTTCCGACGCAAGTCGATCCGGAATATCCGATGGCGGAGGAAGCTCGGGATTTTTACAGAAACGGCCCGTCGCTGCTTAACCGCTACCTGCCCTTCTGGATCACCAACTACGTGAAGCGGGGTATTGCGCTACTCGTCGCGGTCATCGCGATTATCATCCCGATGTTCAGCTATGGTCCGAACCTTTATCGTTGGCTGGTACAATATCGCATGCGCGCCCTGTACCGCCGCCTCAGGGTGATCGAAGCAACCTTGCAAACCGCCGCGACCGCACCGGAGATCGCGGCGCTCGAAGGCGAGGTCGAGAGCCTCGACCGAGCGATCCATGGTCTCGGCGTGCCGATGAAACACTCGGATCTGTATTTCACGTTGAAATCCCACCTCAACCTCGTGCGCACCCGCGCCGGCTTGCGCCACACCGAATTGCGCGGCAAAAGGACCACCGCAAGCCTGGTGCGTTAGGCGCCAGTGCCAAACCGCCGTGTCAGAATTTCTCGGGAACGAATTTTCGCCCCGTTAATGACCTCTGGTCGTCGTATTTGGTTCGAGTGGATCGCTTTGGCAATTTGACCTTGGGTCGCGACACTTCCTTATAAGGAATGAGTTCGAGGATTTGGGCGATGCAATTCAGGCGTGCCCGCCTTTTGTCATCCGATCTCACGATATACCAGGGCGCATAGTCGACGTCGCTGGCCTGCAGCATGGCATCGCGCGCTCGCGAATAATCGTACCAGCGCTCGAACGATTCCAGGTCCATGGGACTTAGCTTCCACTGGCGAAGCGGATCGTTGATGCGGGCGAGAAAGCGCCGCTCCTGTTCTTCTTGCCCCACCTCGAGCCAGAATTTGATGAGAATGATGCCGGCGTCGGTTATATATTTCTCGACTTCCGGACAGAGGCTCAGAAAGCGCTCCACCTCCTTGGCGCCGGCAAATCCCATCACGTTTTCAACGCCCGCCCGGTTGTACCAGCTCCGGTCGAAAATGACGATTTCGCCGGCGGCGGGAAACTGCTCGACATAGCGCTGGATATACATCTGCGTCTTTTCGCGATCGGACGGGGCCGGCAGCGCCACGACCCTGAACACGCGCGGGCTCACTCTTTCGGTTATGGCTTTGATCGTGCCACCCTTGCCGGCGGCATCACGGCCTTCGAACAGAATGATGACGCGCTGCCCCTTCGCTTTCACCCAATCCTGCACGTAACAAAGCTCGACCTGGAGCTTGCGCAGCTCCTTCTCATAGAGCTGTCGCTTCATCTTGCCGTTGTCGACGTTTTTGACCCGCGTCATGTGACTTAGCTCCCGAAAATGACGCGCCGAAAGCGGCTCATGGCAACAGCGAAGTACACTGAGCCGATGATCAGCATTGCCAGCAGCGGACGCCAGACCAGCGAAAGATCGGCGCCGCGGAACAGCACTGCCTGAGCGAAGGCGACGAAATGCGGCGTCGGGCTGATCGTCTTCATGACATATTGCAGCCAGACCGGCATGCTCTCCATCGGCGTACTGCTGCCCGAAAGCAGTTGCGTGACGATCAGCACCGGCATGGCGAGCAAACCGAACTGGCCCATCGTCGTCGACAGTGTGCCGAGCAGGATGCCGAGAGCGGCCACCACCAGAGCGTAGAGCGCAGCGCCCAGCAGGAACAATGCAATCGACCCCGCGATCGGCGCGCCAATCCACAGATGGACGACGAATTCGAGCGACAGCATCGCCGCCACAAGAATAACCAGGCCGTTGGCGAACATCTTCGCCAGCATGATCTCGGCGGGCACGACGGGCATGACCAGCAGGTGCTCCACTGTGCCTTGCTCACGCTCGCGGATCAGTGCAGCGCCAGTCAGGATTACGGTCAGGAGCGTGATCTGATTGATCACCTGGGTCATTGCCGAGAACCAGGAGGTCTTGAGGTTTGGATTGAATTTCGCGCGGACGACAAGATTGATCGGGTCGCTTAACGGATCGCCGCGTTTTGAGATGAAATTCTGCACCTCATTGAATATCGCAGTCCTGAGATAGCTGGCGCCGTTGCCGGCCTGGGCCACCGCCGTCGCGTCGACGTTGATCTGGACCTCGGTCTTTCGCTGGGCGAGCACATTGGCCTGGAAATTGGGAGGAATCTCGACGGCGAACAACAGTTCGCCTTTATCCATTTTCGCGTCGATCTCGGACGCCCTGATGTGCACGGCGCGCTGGAATGTCGGCGGAGCCAGCCCTTCGGCAATCTCTCTCGACAGGTCCGAACCGTCCTCGTCCACGATCCCCACCGAGAGATTGGTCGCCTCAGTCACGGCGCCGGTCGCGACGGTGTTGACCGAAATGCTGAAGGCATAGGCGACAAGCACAAGCATTGTCGGGTCCGCCCGGATACTCCTCAGCTCCTTGATCACAAGGCGCAGGATGTTGAAAATATGATCGCGCAGCGTGAGCGTTCTTGCCTTGGCCAATTGTGGACGGGCTTGGGTGTGGGGTGAGGACACGTTACGCCTCCTGCTTGCGAAGGAGTACGAGCGACAGGACGAGATAGGCCAGCGCGATGATCGCGATTGCCGCGATATTTCGCCAAAGGTCGGGCATGCCGAGCGCCTTGGCGAAAACCCCGACGGTGACCGGCTGGTACCAGGCCGACGGAAACGTCAGGCCGAGAATTTTCGCTCCGCCTGAGAGGGAAGAAACCGGCGCAAACAGTCCCGAGAAATTCACGGCGGGCACAATCGAAAGGATCGCGGTCGCAAACACCGCCGCGACCTGCGTGCGGGTGAAGGACGAAATCAACTGGCCGAAACCGGTTGTCGACACGACGTAGATAATTGTTCCGATCAGCAGCGTAAGAAACGAGCCCTTGATCGGCACGGCGAACAAGAAAATCGCCATCAAGAACAAGAAAACAAAATTCACCATGGCGACCCCGGCGTAAGGGAGCTGCTTGCCGAGCAGGAACTCGAGCCTGGTAATGGGAGTAGAGCGGAAATTAGCAATGGAGCCGGTTTCTTTCTCCCTTACCACCGCAATCGCCGACATGATGGCGGGGATCAGACAAAGCATCAGCATGAATACGCTTGGCACCATGGCGTTGACGCTGAGAAAGGCCTGGTTGTAGCGAAAGCGAGTCTGGATATCGCCGTCGCTCCAGGCATTCGGGCTTCCGGCACGCCGCAACTGCTTCTGGAGCTCCTCGCCCTGCTTCCTGACGACGCCGGTGACATAACTTCTCGAGGTTTCCCCGCGGAACGTCATGGCGCCATCGACCGACGCATCGACCTCGGGCCGCGAGCCGTTCAACAAATCGCGGCCAAACCCGCTGGGGATTTCGACGACGATTTGGGTGTTGCCGCTTCTCAACCGCCGCTCCCCCTCGGCTGCCGAGGTGATTGGCGGTTGCATCGAGAAATATCGGGAGCCGGAAAAGCCATCGAGCAGTTGCCGGCTTTCCGGCGTGTTGTCCTGATCGAACGCCGCCGTCTGCAGGTTCTCGATATCGAACGAGATGCCGTAGCCGAAGGCCAGCATCAGGATGATGGGGCCAAAGACGGCGAAGGCCAGCCGAATCGGATCGCGCAACAGCTCGACGGTCTCGCGGCGCGCATATGCCCACAGGCGGCCCAAATCGAACCGCTTCGGTATCCGCGCCGCTTCCGCCTCGGCTGGTACCGCCGCTGGCACCGGAGCCTCAACTTTCTTCGAGCGGTCAATTCCCGCTGCGTCAGCGAGATAGCCGACGAAAGTGTCTTCCAGCGAGTCGCTGCCGCGCTCCTTGACCAGTTCGAGCGGCGCGCCGACCGCCAGCACCTTGCCCGCATGCATCAGGGAGATGCGGTCGCACCGCTCGGCCTCATTCATGAAGTGGGTTGAAAGAAAGATCGTGACGCTGTCGTCGCGGGACAGATCGATCAATGTGCGCCAAAACGCATCGCGCGCGATCGGATCGACGCCCGAAGTCGGCTCGTCAAGGATGAGAATGGCCGGCTCGTGCAGCACCGCCACAGCGAGCTGAAGCCGCTGCTTGATGCCGAGCGGCAGGCTCTCGGGTTTGGCGTTGGCGACGCTTGCCAGATCGTAGCGTTTCAGAAGCTCCTGGATGCGGCCTTCGACCTTGTCCGGGGGCAAGTGGTAAAGCTGAGCGTGCAGATCGAGATTCTGCCGGACGGTGAGTTCGCCATACAGAGAGAACGCCTGCGTCATGTAACCGACGTTGCGGCGCATCTCCATGTCGTTCGAGCCCATCGGCCTGCCGAAGAGCTTCGCCCAGCCCTCTGTGGCGGGCAGGAACCCGGTCAACATCTTCATTGTGGTCGATTTGCCGCAACCGTTGGAGCCGAGGAAGCCAAAGATTTCGCCGGGCGCGATCTTAAAGTTGACGTGATCTACGGCGACGAAATCGCCGAACCGCCGCGTCAGTCCCTCGGCTTCGATCGCCGGCACTTCGTCCGCCGAAGCAACCCGCGGCCGCACGATCACCTTTTGATGAAGCGCGCGCTTTTCCTCCGGCATCAATGCAATAAATGCATCGTCGAGCGTAGGTTCTCCCGTTCGTTCCAGTAATTCCTTCAGCGTGCCGTCAGCGATGATCTTTCCGTCATCCATCGCCATCAGCCAGTCGAAGCGCTGCGCTTCGTCCATATAGGCCGTCGCCACCACGACACTCATCTGCGGGCGACGCGCTCTGATCGTGTTGATGAGGTCCCAGAATTGGCCCCGCGACAACGGGTCGACGCCGGTGGTGGGCTCGTCGAGGATGAGCAAATCCGGATCGTTGATGAGTGCACAGCAAAGACTGAGCTTCTGCTTCATACCGCCGGACAGCTTGCCGGCCGGGCGAGCCTCGAACGGGTCAAGTGCCGTGGCGGTCAAAAGTTCGGTAATGCGGGCACGCCGCTCTGACGCCGATTGCCCGAACAGCCGGCCGAAGAAGTCGATATTCTCGAAGACGCTAAGCGTCGGATAGAGATTGCGGCCGAGCCCTTGCGGCATGTAGGCCACACGGGCGCGGAGGGTTTTGAGGTGGGTCGCGTTCGCAAGATTGCCGTCGAACACGACAACCTCGCCGCTCTGTATAATGCGCACGCCTGAAATCAGCGCCAGCAAAGTGGATTTGCCGACCCCGTCAGGCCCGATCACCCCCACCATCTTGCGTGCGGGGATTTCAATCGTGACGTCGTCGAGCGCAATCGTCGCTCCATAATGGTGCGAGACATTGGTGAGCCGAGCGACGACGGCGTCGGTCATTGCGGCAGCTTGACTTGAAGGTCATCCGGCCACGCCGTCGCAGCATTCGTGCGCACGATCCCAAGTCCACGCACGCCAGTCTTCACCTTGCGCGAGAAAGCCTTCAGAAGTTCGGCGTCTAGTCTGAGCTTGACGCGAAACATCAGCTTTTCGCGCTCCTCGGCAGTCTCCACGGTCTTCGGCGTAAACTGTGCGTCCGCCGCGACGAAACTGACTGATGCAGGAATCACATACTGAGGAGCCGGGTCCAAAATGATGCGGGCCTCTCCGCCGATCTCGAGCTTGCCGGCAGTCGCCGCTGGCAAAAAGATCGTCATGTAGACGTCCTGCAGGTCGAGAACGGTCAAAACCTTGCCGCCGGCGGCAACAACCTCGCCATTCCGTGCGAGTTGGTATTGGACCCGTCCCGTTCTAGGCGAGACGAGAACCAGGTCGTGCAACACCAACTCGATACGCTCGACCTCAGCTTGCGCGCTCTTGATAGCCGCGTCGGCTTGGTCCCGTTGTGCGGTCGCTCCCTGAACGCTTGCCTGGGAGCCTTCGTAATTGCGGCGCCGCTGATCGAAGGTCTGTTGGGTGATAATCTGCTTTTGGACCAGTTGTTCCCCGCGTTCGAAATCGGATTTGGCCGCCGCCAGGGTGGCGTTACGCTGGTCGATAAGCGACTGTGCCTCAGCCATCGATTGCTTGGCGCGCTCCACGTTGGACTGCGCCGCCCTAAGCTGGGCTTCGTATTCCGGCGACGATACGCGGCCGACGACCTGTCCCGCTTTAACTTCGCTGCCTTCCTCTACGGTGATATCGACCAGCCGGCCCGGATATTTCGCCGCGACGTCGACCTGTGTCGCTTCAATGCGGCCATTGGTCTTTACGATCCCCGCCGGCATCGTTTTGCCGAGCACGCGGTCGAGCAGACTGCGGATTTTCGATTTCGCCTGCGCAGTGGGAGCCAACAACCCTGCAACGGAGGGATACCGATGGGGCATAGGCAGCGGCACACTCACGGCTGCGAACAGGAACACCAGCAGGGCGCCTGCGAGAAGACGAATAAACATTGCAAGTGTCCTTTCGAACGTCGTGGGGAAACGATTACACGATTGCCAATAGTCTAGGACGACACGAAAGAAGTGCATCAAATCTTTAACTGACCACCGTGACGAACGTCCAGTTGGTCTCTGTCCAAAAGCGGCTTCAAATACTGGAGACGCGACGCAATCGACGCGATTGTTGCACCGCACTGTATTCGCCGCAAAAGGAACCGCCGCCAGCTTGGTGCCTTGACGACCAGAGCGCGGCACGCGCCATTCGCGAACGAAGCCGTCGCTCGTGTCATAATTCAGACGCCGCGGGCCAGCAGCGCTTACTCGATCACTTCGTCCGCGGTCGCCAGCAGCGTGTTCGGAACGGTGAGATTCATCGCTTTGGCGGTTTTCATGTTGATCACGAGCAGATAGCGCGTCGGCAGCTCGAACGGCAGGTCGGCGGGCTTGGCGCCCTGGAAAATACGCGCAGCGAGCGCGGCGGCGCGATCGAAGGATTCGCGCGCGTCCGCCCCGTACGATATCAAGCCGCCATCGCGAGCCATGAAGTCCTGTTCATAGATCGCCGGCAGCCGGTGCTCGAGCGCGTAATCAAACACGCGCTTGCGATTAAGCAGCGTAAGCGAGTCGGTCACCATCAGAATGGCGTCCGGGGGAGCGCGGTCCATTGCCTCGAAGGCCTCGTTGAAATCGTCGGGCGCGCGCACGCCAAGCGCTTGCACCGTGACGCCGATCTCCTCGGCAGCCTTCGCCGATGCGTCGTAACGCTGCGACATACCGAGGTCGTCCTTGTTCCACAACATGGCGACCCGGCGAAGCTGAGGCGACATCGCCTTCAGGATCCCAAGGCGTTTGGTGGAAAGCGCCGCGGCGTCGTCGGATATTCCGGTGACGTTGCCGCCCGGCCGCGCCAGGCTCGCGACCAGCCCGGTCCTGACCGGATCGCCCGAGCCAGCCGCGATCACGGTTGGAACCCCCGATGCCTTGGCGGCCGCTGCGGCCGGGTAGCCGATGGTCACGACCACGTCGATATTGGCTGCCTTCAGCTCCTGCATCAGATTTGGCATCTGGCCGATCTTGCCAGCAGCGCCACGAGGCTCGTATGCGAGGTTTTGTCCGAGCGTGTAGCCGCGCTTCGCCAGCCCGGCGGTGAGAATCGCTCCCTGGCCGGCAGTGGCCAGGATCGGCGGGCCGACGGTGAGCGTACCGAGGCGATAGATCTTGGAGGTTTCGGCGATACCCGCGCGCGGCGCGATGATTGCCATGCCGCCAAGAAAGGCGATGAACTCACGCCGTTTCACCAATGCCTCCTTTCGGGCACGCCACTCTGAGCGTGACGATATCACATCCAGACACGACCGTCCGGGGCTCGAAACAGAGTGACGCGCCGGACCACCGTGAAGGCGGTTATCCACGCTGGCGACGTGGGCCGGCGTAGAATAGAAGCAATGCAGATGGCTCGCGGTATGGTGACTCGATCGTGAGAATGCTGATCCGTCTGCTCCGGCGTTTGCTCATCGTGGCGCTGGGCATCCTTTGCGTATGGCTGATCGTCTTCGTCTTTAGATTGACCGACAGCAGGCTGCCGACAGTTCTGGCTTTGGCCGTCACTTATGGAATCGCGGCGTATCTCATCCTGCCGCGCGCGGTCCGGATGGGCCTTAAGGTCCTGCAGCGCAAGCGCGTGCCGCGGTTCACCATCACCGGCGACGGGTTGCCCGGCGACCCCATCAATGTCGTGCTGATCGGAACGATGCAACAGTTGCAGGCCGCCTTCGCGACCGCCGGCTGGTCGGTCGCCGACCGGCTGAACGTGTCCAGCTCGTGGCGCATGGTCCGCGCGTTCTTGTTGAATTCGCCCTATCCCACCGCCCCGTTCAGCACCCTCTATCTTTACGGCCGCGGCCAGGACATCGGTTTTCAGAAGGCAATCGATAACAGCCCGCGAAAGCGCCACCACATTCGGTTTTGGGCTTTAAGTCTGGCGCGCGCCGAGGACGCACTAGGCGGCGCCGACTTCTGGCTGAACACCGACCGACCGCCGGACAGCGAGCATGTTCTTTGGGTCGGCGCCGGCACCAAAGATACCGGCTTCTCCTTAACCCGGCTCACATTTCAGATCACCCACGCCACCGATTCCGACACCAATGCTGAACGGGACTACATCATTGCCGAGTTGCAGAACCATCGAGTCATCGGGACCGTGAGTTCAGTTCGATCCGGCCAACATCTGCCCATCGAACGCGTCAACCACTACATGACGGACGGTGAAGTCACCGTGGCGAACTTGCTTGCGGTCTCTCAGTAGGCGCGAGTATCAGGCCCGGCCCGCAAGTTCGAGCGTCACCAGTCTTGCCAGCAAGGTCGCCGGATAAAGCTGGCCGATGATCATCTCAATATTGCAAAGACTGCGTGCCAGCGGATGCACCGGCACGATGTCGCCGTAACCGGTCGATGTCAGCGTCACGAAACTAAAATAGATCAACTTACTGGCGAGCGCTGGACTGTCTTCAAACGACAGGCCGGAAAATCCATTGGGAACGAGCAAGCTGACCAGCGCAAATATAGCGACAAATGTGATGGCGATGGACAGATACAGCAGGATGGCGCCGACGACCCGGTGATAGGTGACGCGCCCGCGCGCAAAAACTGCCCGGGCAACTACCCAGCCCAATGTAATTCCCAGTATCAGCCACGCACCGGAAAACAGATAGATATCGTGAATTGACGGCGCCCTCAAACGAAACACAACGCCCGTGCCAGCCATGCTGACGGCGATCAGCATCAAAATAACTGCCGCTAAGCTTCCCGACATGACAAAAACGCCGGCCACGAGCACCAACGCGAAAACGAATCCGAACGCTGTAAAGACGAACGCCCCCATGGCTTGAAGCGGGGCTACGACGAACATCAAAAATATAATCAGGACCGTGAGGGTGGTCAGAAGCGGATCGCGCCACCGCTCTCGCAAATTCTGGATGCGCTTGTTCATATCTCGGCCCGATTTTCGCTGTCGCCGGATCAGCAAGGGTCCATCGCGGCAAATACCAATATCATGATTTTACTTCCGCCTTTGGGACATCGCGAACACGGAATGTTTTTCGGCGTCCAACGGACTGTAGCGAATGACCCATAACGGAAGCCGATTCGGCACAATTTGGTGAAATGCCCAACGCGCGGAAACAACCTTGATCGCTGCGATCAACCCGATCTTCGGTCGCCAACTTAACGACCCGTTAGGCCTTTCCGTTACGGCAGATTTTACATCTAAGGGATATTGTCATTTCGGGCGCCTGTCAGAGGCGACACAGCGACGACTGTCACGTGACATCCACCAACCTCATCTCCGATCTCGAAAGGGCGCTTACAACTCGCTCAACCGAAGCCGGTGCAATGCTGCATCAGCTGACTGAACTTTTTCTGGTGAATGTCGGGCACTATTCTGCTGATCAATTGGACTTATACGATGGCATCTTTGATGAACTCGTCAAAAGGGTCGAAGTCGCCGCCCGCATAAAACTCGCCCGGCGACTGGCGCCGATCGACGGCGCTCCTGCCAAAACCATCCGTTCACTTGCACTCGACGATGCGATTGAGGTCGCGGAGCCGGTTCTCTCGCAATCAAATGCGCTCGACGACGACACCCTTACGCATTGTATATCCCTAAAAGGCCAAGACTATCTGCTTGCCATCGCAACCCGAGATAGGATCAGCGAAACAATCAGCAGTCAGTTGATAGCAAGCGGCGACAGGAAGGTTCTGGGTACGCTGGCTGGCAATCCCGGCGCAGCCATATCCGATCCGAGTTTCGGGATATTGGTCCTAAAGAGTGCCGACGATGATTGGCTCTCGCAATGTCTCGCTGGAAGAAGCGACATTCCACAGCATCACCTTCGCGAACTTCTGTTCAGGGCTTCGGAAATTGTGCGGCAACGATTGATGACCGCCCACCCGGGACTGCGCGATGCAATTCAGGAGATTTTTCCTTCTCCGACGTCTTCAACGACGACAACTCGGTCGATAGACTACAAGGCGGCCGAGCGAACGGTTAAATCGCGAGAAATAACGGAGGAGGCGGTGAAGGAGTTTGCCACGCAAAATAAAATTGGCGAGGTCATCGTCTCTATTGCGCAGCTATGCAATCTTTCCGTTGATGAGATTGAACGACTGATCATGAATACCTGGACAAGTCCGGTGGCCGTCATTTTCAAGGCGATCGGCTTCCATTTGCCTACACTTGAGATTATTTATCGTTCGCGTCTGCCGGACCACGAACCGGTGCGTAACGATCTCGTACAGACGAAGGCGGAATTCATAGCTATTCGGCGTCCTACCGCAGAGCGCATCGTGCGCTACTTCTACGCTAAAAGAGCAGTCGAAATTTCCAATCTCACGATGTCCTCTCCAACTAACCGTTTCAGCTGACAACAGATGTCCGTTAGTGGGCCCTTTAGCGACATGCGCGACCTGTCCCCGATTTGATTGCTTGCCGGGAACAGGAGACATTGATTCGCCACCGGTGCCTAATGGCTCCGTAGCGTTTGATCCCCATATCAGACGTTGTACCCCCGCGGCACCCTCGTGTCGTGCTCCCTCCACCCCGGGGAAAGTCGCCACTTCCGGTACGCTCGTCTGACAGTTTAGGATGCCTCTCATAGACATCACGGGGGGAGCCAATGAAGCGGCGCTCCAAGGCTAGCGGCGCACGCGCCAAGACACGGCGCCCGCAGGCGGCGAAGCCGAGGCGCAGCGATGTGCTCAAGGCCCCTGTTCGCTCCCAGTCAACACCTAGCGGCGATGGGGCCGAGGTCGCACGGCTCACTCACGAACTGAAGGAGGCGCTAGAGCGGCAGACGGCGACCTCGGAAGTGCTGCAAGTTATCAGTTCTTCACAGGGCGATCTGGAGCCCGTTTTCCGAGCGATGTTGGAGAATGCAACGCGCATCTGCGAGGCTAAGTTCGGCGTCCTCTATCTGTGCGACGGGCAACACTTCAGGTTGGCGACGCACATTGGCGCCGGCTCCAAACTCGTTGAACTGATGAAGCGTGGTCCGCTAAGCCCGCACCCCAACACTGTTCTTGGTCGCATCGTCGCCTCGAAGGACGTTGTTGAGATTGAAGATACCAGGAAGGAACGCCTTTATCTTGAACGCCATCCATTGTTCGTTGCTGGCGTTGAACAAGACGGCGCACTTAGTCTCTTAGGCGTACCGATGCTGAGGGAGCAGGCTTTAGTCGGAGCGTTTGTCATTTTCCGGCAGGAAGTCCGTACATTCACCGACAAGCAAATCGAGTTAGCCAAGAACTTCGCCAACCAAGCCGTCATCGCCATCGAGAACACGCGGTTGCTCAGCGAGCTTCGCGAGTCCCTGCAGCAACAGACCGCAACTGCCGACGTGCTCAAGGTCATCAGCCGCTCAACCTTTGATCTGCAAATAGTGTTTAACACACTTGTGGAATCGGCAGTTAGACTAAGTGATAGCTACGACGCGGTAATCCTCCTGCGGGAAGGCGACTCCCTCGTTGTCAGGGCGCACAATGGATCGATCCCGCAAGATTTCAGAAAATGGCCGCTCACAAGGACCTAGGTAGCTGGACGTGCCACCGTCGATGGAAAGGCTGTTCATGTTCATGACCTCATTGCGGAAGGTGAGGAGTTCCCGGAAGGGCACGCGATGGCTTTACGCATGGGTCACCGGACAATCCTATCTGTACCGCTATTGCGTGGAGACGAAACCATCGGCTGTCTAACAGTCCGTCGCACCGAGGTGCGCCCGTTTACGGATAAGCAGATTACTTTGGTGGCCATCTTCGCCGATCAGGCGGTTATCGCCATCGAGAACGCGCGGTTGCTGAATGAACTCCGCGCGACGACAAACGAGGTCATCAAGCTAAACCAACAACTCGAACAACGCGTCGCCGACCAAGTAGGCGAAATCGAACGCATGGGCCGACTGCGGCGCTTCCTACCTCCGCAAGTGGCCGATCTAATCGTCGCGTCAGGTTCAGAGAAGCAGCTCGAAAGCCATCGCCGAGAGATAACCGCGCTTTTCTGTGATCTTCGGGGCTTTACCGGATTCACTGAAAGCGCGGATGCGGAAGATGTGATGGCGCTATTGCGCGACTATCACGCGGCAATTGGGCAAATCGTTATCAAGTACAATGGCACTCTGGAACGGTACGCTGGCGACGGAGTGATGGTGATCTTCAACGATCCAGTGCCTGTAGAGAACCCGGCGCTCCAAGCTGTGCTGATGGCGCTTGAAGTGCGAGATGCCATTGGGAGCCTGACCGAAACTTGGCGTCGGTGGGGGCACGAGATCGGATTTGGTATCGGCATAGCGCATGGCTTTGCCACACTCGGCACCATCGGCTTTGAAGGACGTTTCGACTATGCTGCCATTGGCACGGTGTCCAATGTTGCCTCGCGGTTATGCGATGAGGCGAAGCCTGGGCAAATTCTGATCAGTCCCCGCGTTCTGACGAAAGTCGAGAATGCCGTGACCGTCGATCCGGTTGGCGAGTTCGAGCTTAAAGGCATCCGCCGTCCCTTGGCGGCTTACAACGTAGTCGCCGCCAAACCAGCAAATTAAGCCGTCCAGCGCGTGAGGCTCGATGTCGCCTATTGGGTCATCGCAACAATCTGTTGAGCCGCGGAATTTAGTCGCTATCGGAGGAGTATGCCGGACATCAATCAGGCGCACCATGAGGCTCGATTTTTGAATAGGCGTCCTAATAGGACCGATGGCAGGCCTTTGATCCGACGCCGGGTTCGCGCTGGCGGATCACTTACGGTTGGCGCAGGCGATCGAGGATTGAGCTAGAGGCAAAGCCGTCCGGAATCTGGCCGGTCGCGACCTGGAAATTGCGGATGGCGACGCGCGTACGCGGTCCGAGCAGGCCGTCGGGCGCACCGACATCGAAGCCGCGGCGCGCCAGCAGCTGCTGCATCTCATAGCGCTCGGCGATGGAGAGTGCGCGCTCGTCGCGCGGCCAGCTCGCGATGAATGGCCCGCCGCCGGCGAGCCGGTCGGCGAGATGGCCGATGGCAAGCGCATAGGCCTCGGCCGGGTTGTATTTCATAATGACGCGGAAATTCGGCAACAGCAGAAAGGCCGGCCCGCGCGCACCGGCCGGCAGGAAGACATCGGCGCGATCTGAAAGGTGCGGGACCCCCTCCCTCCCCTCCCTCGCGTGCGGGGGAGGGTGGGGGTTCGCCCGGCGGATTCCTAGCGCTTGCCATTGCCCGACCGACAACTGCCGCGACCGGTCGGCGAGCAAATAATCGAAGTTCGGCGGCAGGACGACCTCATATCCCCAGCTCTGCCCGCTCGCCCAGCCGTCCGTTTTCAGATTGTTCGCCGTCGAACCGATGACGTCGGGAATCGAGTCGACCACATCGCGCCGGCCGTCGCCGTCGAAATCGATCGCAAAGCGTTTGAACGACGTCGGCATGAACTGGGTCGGTCCGAAAGCACCGGCCCAGGAACCAACGAGACGATCGGGCGCAACGTCGCCGCGCTGCAGGATATCCAGCGCCGACAGGAACTCGTCGCGGAAATAATCGCGGCGGCGGCCGACGCAGGCTAGCGTAGCAGTCGAGCGCAGCACCGAGCGGTCGCCGCCCATGGTGCCGTAATTCAATTCGACGCCCCAGATCGCAGCGACGATATGACGATCGACGCCAAAGGTGCGCTCGGCCGCGGCAAAAACCTGCGCGTACTGCGTCAATAGCTCGCGCCCGCGCGCGATGCGATCGTCGCTTACCAGCAAATCGAGATAGTCCCAGGTCGATTTGTTGAATTCCGGCTGGGCATCGAGCAGGTCCATAATGCTGAGGTCGGGCGTCAGTCCGGATGTATAGCGTTCGAAATTGGCGCGGCTGACGCCTCGCCGCTCCGCCTGCGGCCACAATCCGGCGAGGCAATTGCTGAAATCGGCGGCAGCGGCGCGAATCGCGTCGGCTGTCATTAGCGGGTTGCCCGATGCGCCCGATTGGCCGCTCCATTCTCGCATTCCAGGCGCCGGAGCCGGAACTGCGGCGGTTGTCGGCGATTGGAGTAACCGCATTAGCCAGTTATCGGGTTTGTCCTGCGCAGATGCGGCATCAGCCATGCCAATTGTAATCAGCGCTGCCGCGATAAGGCAAAAGAGTGGCGCAAAAATTGCCATAAGTGACTCTGATCGTCTCGCCCAAGGTCGAGTTCGCCCTGCGGGCGCAGCAATGGACATCGCTTATGTTACCGCCACTTTAACGTCCAATCCTCTGCAACCGGACCGCGACAGGTGCCGTTCATGGAACGGCAACCTGCCTGCGGTAGAAGATGGACGCGACTTCAAGAGTGTTCCAATGCAGGTTTGCTTTTCGCTTGCACAACGATTTAGGCAATAAAGCGTCTCACCCCCTCCTGCCCTTTTGATCGCCAACAGCAAAACATGAAACTCGTCCGCAAAGCCGTCTTTCCCGTCGCCGGGCTCGGCACCCGCTTCCTGCCCGCGACCAAAGCCATGCCGAAGGAAATGCTGCCGGTGGTCGACCGGCCGCTCATTCAGCACGTCGTCGATGAAGCCCGCGAGGCCGGCATCGAGCATTTCATCTTTGTCACCGGCCGAAACAAGGGCGTCATCGAGGATCATTTCGACCGCCAGGTCGAACTGGAAATGACGCTGTCGGAGCGGCAGAAACAAAAAGCGCTCGATCAGCTGCGGCATGATCTGCCGGCGCCGGGAACGACCAGTTTCACGCGCCAGCAGGAGCCGCTCGGGCTCGGCCACGCGGTATGGTGCGCGCGGGAGCTGCTCGGCAACGAACCGTTCGCGCTGCTGCTGCCGGATGTGCTGGTGCAGCACGAGCGCGGGTGTCTGGCGCAAATGATCGACGCAGCGCGTGAGATCGGCGAGCGCGCCAACATCGTTGCCGTCGAAGAAGTACCGCTCGATCGGGTCGACCAATATGGCGTGGTCGGCGTCGGCGCGTCCAAGGGCAAGCTGTTCTCGATCACCAGCATGGTGGAGAAACCGCCGCGGGAACGGGCGCCGTCGAACCTCATCCTTACCGGCCGCTACATCCTGCAGCCCGAAATCCTCGATCTGCTGGCGACCCAAGACCGCGGCGCCGGCGGCGAAATTCAGCTCACCGACGCGATGATCGCGCTGTCGCGAACCCAACCGTTTTACGGCTTAAAGTTCGACGGCCGCAGCTTCGACTGCGGCTCGAAGGTCGGCTTCCTCGCCGCCAACGTGTCGTACGCACTGGCGCGCGACGACATCGCACCGGGCTTTCGCGAAGAGATCAAGAAAATCCTCGGCTAGCGCTGCCAGCGCAGACCAAGCAAAATCGATGTCGCGGTGTAGGAGTTGCCTGGTTGCGAAGCGGTCTGCCAATCCTGCCGCAATTCCGTCCGCAGCCACCACTCGCGATTTAATTTGTAGGTCGCGCCGATCGAAACAAAGTAGCGATTGTCGGTGAGACCTGAGCCGGCATAATCATCGGTGCCATAGCCGAGCTTTAGGACGCCGATGAGCCAGGTCCGAAACGCGTGATCGACTTCAAGGTTGAAGTCATGGGTGAAATCGCCGGACGCGTTGTCCACGGTGGTTTCGTATACCTGTGACGCGGCGGTGAGTTTGGCGGTGGTCAGCGCTGTCGCCTGCCAGATCAGCGCGCCGGCGGCGATCGGCCCGGTGATGTTTGGCAGCGTCGGATCCTGATACCTGCGTTCAAGATAGCCGATCGCCATTTCGCCGGTCAGCGTGCCGAACAGATCGACCACGCTGCCGACTTTCACCGAAGTGCCGGTGGAGTCGCGCTGCAAGTCGTTGCGATCGAACTCTTCATCGTGAATCCGCTGGTCCTCCTGGACTTCCAGGAACGGCTTCATGCCGGGATCGATTTCATAACCGACCCGCATGATTGCGGCATACTGATCGAAGTTGCGGTCGGCGTTGGTCGAATACTGGCCGTTCGTCAGCAGCGAGGGGTCGTACGTGGCGCGATCGATCGTGCCCTTGAGCGTAAACGTCAGCCGGTTGATTTCCTGCGCCAGCCCGAGCGTGCCGCCAACGTCCTGGTTGATCGGCAGCTTCGCGAGCTCGGTTTGCAGGTTCGGGCTGCCGGGGTTGTCGGTCGCAACGATGAAGCGGTTCTCGAGCAGGATCTGGGTATCGCGGGTGACGTCGATGCGGCCGTCGATCTTGGAATTGAGAAACGGGACGTTGAGCGAGGGCACCAGGCTGCCGGAGGCATACTCGCTATAGGAGCCGAGGATATCGGCGGTGAGCGCGTGGCGTTCCCAATCGGAGGCGACCTGCAGTTCCGGCGCTGCGACGAAATACGCGGACGGCGGCCCGGTCGGCGAGCCATGTCCTGGATTGGTGCTGTAACCGCCGGACAGATCGACCGACGGCAGCAGGACGAACGATCCGGCGCGGACACCGACCGGCGCAAACGGATCGTTGCTGGCAAACGGCAGCGGCCGCTGCGGTAGCGTTCCCGGCGCGAAGGTGTTGAGCGGCAGCAGCGTCGGCGCCGGCGTGGCCGCGGAATAGTCGAAGTATTGGATCGGCGGAACGGTTAGCGCGGCGCCGGGCCGATTTGCCGCCGACAGGGGATGCACTTCAGCCGGCGGATTGTTGATCGGCAGGTCCTCGGGCGGCGGCCCGATGATGGCGCCCGGACGCCGCGCGGCGTTCTTCGGATAGACCTCCGGCAGCGGCGTTTGCAGCGGCAAAGGCGGCGGCAACGGCGGCGGCAGGACGTAGTTCGGCACCGGCGCGAACGTCGTGGTCGATTGCGAACCGGCGGCAGCGCGCTGCGCCGCGCGCTTCTTTCTCTTGCTCTTCGGCGTGTTCATCGAGTCGTAGCCGGTGTCGCCTTCGCCGAGGCCCGAGGGACTCCCGTAGTTGGGCGTCGCACCGATGCGCGAAGGCGCAACAAAAGCGTTGGTCGGCGGCGCCTGATTTCCGGGCGGTGCCGCCTGGCCGAGTTGTTGAAAACGCGGCGGCGTTACCGGGTTGCCTTGCAGCGATGGCTGAAGGAGATCGGTCGTGGCAGTCGTCGTTTGCGCCAGCCCCGGCGCCGGCAGGAACGTGACGGCGAATGCGAGGACGAAACCGGTGGCGCCGAACGCCGCTCGATTGGTCACCGCGAGCGACCGCCACGCCGCCAAGGCGCGCGCCATCTCCGCCGTCCGCCTCACCTCGGAAGCTGTCAAAGCCAACCACCGTCAGGGAGCAAGCCGGCGCGCGGATTATCCCGTGCAGCGGCCGCGCGATGACCAGCACGGACCGCCCAGCGGCGCCCCGAATGGTTAACGGAATTAAAACGGCTATGGTTAACGAGAGGTTGATGACAGCCCCGCCACCCGCTCTTCCCCGCGAAAGCGGGGATCCGGCTTCAACGGCCGGACCTGGATTCCCGCTTACGCGGGAATGAATGGTTGACGAGCTAGCCCGGCAATCACACCCAGCCCTTGAGTTCGCGCATGGCGAGTTGCCAGATCATCAGCATGCCGGCCTCGCTGTCGTTGAGGCAGGGTATGGCGGCGAAGTTCTGACCGCCATAGCGCTTGAACACCTTGGCGTTCTCGACCGCGATCTCTTCCAGCGTTTCGAGGCAATCGGCGGAGAAACCGGGCGTGATCACGACCAGGTTCTTGACGCCCTTCTTGGCCAGCGCCTTCACCGTCTGGATCGTGTACGGCTTGAGCCAGCGGCTGCGCCCGAAGCGCGACTGATAAGTCATCATCAGCTTGGCTTCGTCGAGCTTGAGCTGCTCGCGCAGGAGCTGCGTGGTCCTCACGCATTGGCTCTCGTACGGATCACCCTTATTCACATAGTCCTGCGGCATGCCGTGATAGGAGGCGACAATGACCTCAGGTTCGAACGGCAGCCCTTTCAGCTCCGCCTTGAGCGAGGAGGCGAGCACCTCGATGTAATAGGGATCGTCATGGTACGCCGGCATGATGCGCAGCGCCGGCTGCCGGCGCAGCCCCATCAGAAAACGGAACACCTCGTCGCAGACCGTCGCCGTCGTCGGCGCCGCATACTGCGGATAGAGCGGCATCACCAGAATGCGGTCGCAGCCGCGGCCGACCAGCGCTTCAAGCCGCGAAGCGATCGAGGGCTGCTGGTAACGCATCGCCCAATCGACGATGACATGTTTGCCGAGCGGCTCGAGAATGCCGGAGAGTTTTTCGGCCTGCGAGCGGGTGATGGTCTTGAGCGGCAACTCGTCCCTGTCGTTGTTCCAGATTTTCCTGTAATCGCCGGCTTTGCGCCGCGAGCGCAGCGGCAGGATGATACCGTGAAGCACTACCTTCCAGAGCAAGGAGTTGTTCTCGATCACGCGGGGATCGGTCAGGAATTCTTTCAGATAGCGGCGCACCGCCCGCGGCTCGGCAGCATCGGGCGTGCCGAGATTGACGAGCAGCACGCCGATTCCGGACGTGGTCGGCATCGCCTCGGCAAACGCACCGGTTTTTGGGACAGGGTCCGTCGGCGGCTCAGCCGGGATCGGTGCTGGAACCTTCATCGGAGCCTCGATCGGCAGAAAAGCCGAAAGCTCAGCCGGCGCGTCGGTCACAGCCGGCAGCGTCGAGTTTAGCAAGTCTGCGCCGAGAGCACCCGGCGGCGCGGTGGACGGCGCAACAGTCGGACTTTCAACCCGTTGCGGCAGCTTCGCCAACTCGTCGGCGGGCCCGCTGCCGGCCCCTGGAATCGAAGGCTTATCGTTCATTGTTCCAACATATGCGTTTAGGGGTTGGCTTGCATGCGGGCAAGCGTCACATCGTTAAACGTCCGCGGGCCGCGGATCGGGATTACGCGGGGACCCTTACTGCCGCCGGACATCGGAGGCCGAGTCTCAATACCGCCGCATTCCACACATCTGTGACCGGCTCACAGCATAAATCCTGGGCGTTTTAATAAGGAACAAAATCATGGTTCGTAGTCTTTGCCTCGCCTCAGCCTTGTTTTTTCTCTCCACGGCCGGCTGGGCGGATAACGGCCAATCGCCGCAAAACGACAATTCGGCTGAGGCACGAGCCTGTCACGGTGACGCGCACCAATTCTGCCGGGAAGCGATCGGCGACGAATTTCGCATAGCGTCTTGCCTGATCGAGCATCGCGAAAAGATCAGCCGCGCTTGCCGAGCGATGCTGGAAAGCCACGGCATGTGAGGCGTCATTCGGCGGCTTTGAGCAGCGCCGATGATCCGGTGTCGAACTGTTCGAGCAAAGCCGCTTCGTCCGCCTTGGCGGCGGCGAGATGGCGCTGTTTGACGTGGCCGAAGCCGCGGATTTTTTCCGGAATCGCGGCAAGACCGACGGCAAGGTGGTGATTGTCCGGCGTCAGCGCGGCGAGCACGTGATCGAGCATCGCTTGGTAATCTTCGATCAGCTTGCGCTCGGTGCGGCGCTCGGCCGAACGACCGAACGGATCGAACGCCGTGCCGCGCAGGAATTTCAGCCTCGCCAGCAACCGGAACGCCGGCATCAGCCACGGACCGAAGCTCATTTTGCGCGGCAGGCCGGTGGTCTTGTCGCGGCGGGCAAGGAGCGGCGGCGCCAGATGAAATTCGAGCCGCAGCTTGTCGCCTGAAAATGAGCTTTCGACCTGGCGGAGGAACGAGCCGTCGGTGTAGAGCCGCGCAACTTCGTACTCGTCCTTGTAGGCCATCAGCTTGAACAAATAACGGGCGACCGCGTCGCCAAGCCCGTCTTTGCCGGGGGCGCGCGCAGCCTCCGCCGCCTTCGCCTTCTCGACCAGATTGCGATAGCGCGCCGCATAGGCGGCATCCTGATAATCAGTGAGGAACTTCACCCGCCGCTCGACGGTCTCGGCGAAAGATTCCGACAGATGCTGCGCATCGCTCGTCACCGCGGCTGCGGGTTGAGCGAGCTTTCCGACGGCCGCGCGATCAACCGCCATACGGCGTCCCCAGTGGAACGCCGCCTGGTTCATCGCGACCGCCTCGCCGTTGAGCTCGATCGCCTTCTCGATGGCGGCAGCCGACAGCGGGATGGCGCCGATCTGGTAGGCATAGCCGACCATGAACATGTTGGCGCCGAGCGATTGCCCGAACAATGCGGTCGCGATGCGCGAGGCGTCGATGAAATGGGTCTTGTCGAACCCGGCATCGGCCGTGATGACCCGCTTCAGACGCTCGCTCGGCAGCGAGAAATCGGCGTTGCGGGTGAATTCGCCGGGCAGAAATTCAGCGGTGTTGACGACCATTTCGGTCGCGCCGCGCTTGACCGCGGCCAGGATCTTGCGCGTGCCCGCCACCACGATATCGCCGCCAAGCACCAGATCGGCGCGGCCGGCCGCGACCCGGATCGCATGAATGTCCTCGGATTTTTCGGCGAAGCGGATGTAGCTGAACACCGCGCCGCCTTTTTGCGCGAGGCCAGCCATGTCGAGCACGCCGACGCCGCGGCCTTCGAGATGCGCGGCCATGCCCAAGATGCCGCCGATGGTGACAATGCCGGTGCCGCCGACGCCGGTGACGATGATGTTATAGGTCTGCGCGATCGCCGGCAGTTTCGGGTCCGGCAGGATCGGCATGTCATGATCGCGGGCGACGCCGGTGCCCTTTTTCAGTTGCGCGCCATGCACGGTAACAAAGGAGGGGCAGAAGCCCTTAACGCAGGAAAAGTCCTTGTTGCAGCTTGACTGATCAATAGTACGTTTGCGGCCCCATTCGGTCTCGAGCGGCTGCACCGACACGCAGTTCGACTTCACGCCGCAATCACCGCAGCCTTCGCACACCAGCTCGTTGATAATGACGCGCTTGTCGGGATCGGGAAATGTGTGGCGCTTCCTGCGGCGGCGCTTTTCCGCGGCGCAGGTCTGGTCGTAGATCATGACCGTAACGCCCGGGATTTCGGCGAGCGATTTCTGCACTTCGATCAGGTCGTCGCGATGATGGACAGTCAGACCGGCCGGCCACGACGTGTCCGGCGCATATTTGTCAGGCTCGTCGGTGACGACGACCACACGTTTGGCGCCTTCGGCGGCGACCTGACGGGCGACCTGCGGCACGGTGAGCCCGCCATCGTTAGCCTGCCCGCCGGTCATCGCCACCGCGTCGTTGAACAGGATCTTGTAAGTGATGTTGGTCTTGGACGCGATAGCCGCGCGGATCGCCATGTAACCGGAATGATTGTAGGTGCCGTCGCCGAGATTCTGGAAAACGTGATTGCGCGTGGAGAACGGCGCCTCGCCGACCCAGTTGGCACCCTCGCCGCCCATTTGCGTGTAGCCGAGCGTTGAGCGGTCCATCCACTGCGCCATGAAATGGCAGCCGATGCCGGCATAGGCGCGCATGCCTTCCGGCACCACCGTCGATGTATTGTGCGGGCAGCCCGAACAGAAATAGGGAATGCGTTGGGCGATGTCGCGGGTTTCCGCGGCAATGCGCTGGAGTTCCTTCAAGCGCGCCACGCGCTGCGCGACGTCGTCGTTGCGATGATACTTGAGCAGCCGCTCGCCGATACA
This sequence comes from uncultured Alphaproteobacteria bacterium, assembly GCA_963844545.1. Classification (GTDB taxonomy): domain Bacteria; phylum Pseudomonadota; class Alphaproteobacteria; order Rhizobiales; family Xanthobacteraceae; genus BOG-931. Next base: position 85,170 of record CAWJOX010000020.1, read on the forward strand.
GATCGCGACATCGTTGGAGTCAAGCGCGCCTTTGACCGGAAACAGCCAATTGCCCTCTTCGTCGCGCTTGCCGATGCAGACCGGCTGATTGGCGGTGCCGTACAGTTCTTCGCGCACCTGGACTTCGATCAGCGAACGTTTCTCCTCGACGACAATGATGAGGTCGAGCCCGGCGGCGAACTCGGCAAGCTCGCGCCGGCTGATCGGCCACGGGCATCCGACCTTGTAAAGCCGGATGCCCAGCTCATTGCATTTGATCTCGTCGATGCCGAGCTCGTCGAACGCCTGGCGGACGTCGAGATAGCTCTTGCCGGTGGTGATAATGCCGATCTTCGGATCGCGCCCGCCCGAGGTAATGGTGTGGTTGATCTTGTTGGCGCGCAGAAATGCCAGCATGGCGTCGCGCTTGTAATCGTGCAGCCGCGCTTCCTGGGCGAGGATCGGATCGTTGAGGCGGATATTGAGGCCGCCTTGCGGCATGACGAAATCGGTCGGCGTAACGATGTTGACCCGATCGAAGCTCGCGTCGATCGCCGCCGTCGACTCGATTGTCTCGTGCATGGTTTTCAGCGCCACCCACGAGCCGGTGAAGCGCGACATCGCCCAGCCGTAGAGGCCGTAGTCGAGAACCTCCTGAACGCCGGCCGGGTTCAGGATCGGGATCATCACGTCGATGAAGTGGTATTCGGACTGATGCGCGGTGGTGGAAGATTCCGCGGTGTGGTCGTCGCCCATCAGCGCCAGCACGCCGCCATGCTTTGCGGTGCCGGCCAGATTGGCATGGCGGAACACGTCGCCGGTGCGGTCGACGCCTGGGCCCTTGCCGTACCACATGGCAAACACGCCATCGAACTTGCCCTCGCCGCGCAGCTCGGCCTGTTGCGTGCCCCAGATCGCGGTCGCTGCGAGGTCCTCGTTGATGCCGCCCTGAAAGCGGATGTCGCTCTTGCCAAGGAATGGCGCGGCGCGCTGAAACTGGCTGTCGAGCCCGCCCAGCGGCGAGCCGCGGTAGCCGGTGACGTAGCCGGCTGTGTTGAGGCCGTTGCGCCGGTCCAGCTCTTTCTGCATCAGGCACAGCCGCACCAGCGCCTGGAATCCGGTGACGAAGACGTGGCGGTGGCCGAGGTCGTATTTGTCGTTGAGCTTGACGTCGCGCAACGCCATCGGGGGCAATCTCCGGGGGTAGTCTGCCCTCCAAATCGCGATTCCGCCAGAGGGCTGGGGATTACCATGAGATATAGGACTTGCGGCCCTCGGAGCAATGCGGGCTCAAGCCCGCCGGTCGTTACGCCGCGAGCCCGAACACAACCTGCGGCGCGGCGAAACCTGCGACCGTGTGCTCGCCCAAGCGGCGGAATTCGTCCGGGAAATGGGCGGCAAAATCCGCGGACGCAACCACGGTTTCGCCGAGCTTGGATGCGACCTTCTCCAGCCGCGCCGCCAGGTTCACTGCCGGGCCGATGCAGGTGAAATCGAGGCGGTTGCCGCCGCCAATATTGCCGTACATCACTTCGCCGACATGAAGCGCCAACCCGAAGCGGATAGGCTCTTCGTTCTCGTTTTTGCGCGGGAGTTCAGTGACGCGTTTTCGCACATCGAGCGCGCCCGACAGCGCACGATGGCACACCGCTCGGGCGTCATTATCGCCGGCGATCGGGAAAATCGCCAACAGGCCGTCGCCCATGAATTTGAGCACCTCGCCGCCGTGTTCGAGAATCGCCGGCACCTGGCATTCGAAATAGCGGTTCAGCCGGTCGATCAGATCCTGCGGCGGCAATTGCTCAGATAGCGTGGTAAATCCGCGCATGTCCGACAGCCAGATCGCTGCGCGGATCGCTTCCACGTAACCGCGGCGGATCTTTCCGGACAGAATCCGCTCGCCGGTCTGATGCCCGACATAGGTGTCGATCAGGTTCCCGGCCGTGCGCCGCAGCGCGCGGATTTCCGCGACCCGCGCCAGTGGCGCAATGACCGCTTCGAGATCGGCAAACTGTTTAGGCGTGAACCCGCCCGGCCGTTGCGTGGACCACGTCGCCACATGGATCGTGCCATCGGTGAACGTCAGCGGGAACGCGGCGTAGTCGGTCGCGCCTTCGGCGCGAATATCGTGCAGGATCGCAAAGTCCATCGGGCAATCAGGATCGGCCAGGCGCCGCCGAAGCGGCTCACGGGTCGCATAGACGGTCGTGAACGGGCTCTTGCGATAATCGTCCGTCTCCATAATGGCGAACAGCGCGTTCGATGTCGTCACGCCCGAACTGGCCTGCCACAGGAATCTGCGGCCCATGATGTCGGGATGGAGCGTCGTGACGAACACGGCAACGCGCCATAGCGGTATGCCACATTCAACCATCCGCTGGCACAATTCGGCCAACACATCATCGGAATTGGCGCCGGAGATCGCGCCGCCCGCGAGCCAATCGAGCGCCGATCGAATATCCTTCATCGCAGCTTATGCCTTGGCGCTGGGACGCGCCGACACCTGTGCGTGCCAGCGCCGCAAGTCGCCGCACGTTTCGGGAACCGAGAGTTTGACCCAGCGCGCGAAGTCGACCGCAATCAATGTGGTGATATCGGCGACGCTGTAGCGCGCGCCGGCGACAAACTCGTTGTGCGCCAGACGCCCGTCCATCTGCTCGAAGAACCGCATGATCCGGGTGCGCCCGCGCTCGGCCAGCGCCGGGATCTGCTCGTAGTCGTCCGGCCCTGGCAGCGCGCGCCCTTTAAGCCCGGGCGTCGCGTTGCGTAATGCTTCCATGCCTGCATAAAAGCCATTGCGCTCCGCCGTACGCTGCCACGTGGCGATGACCGCTTTTTCTTCAGCGCTCTCGCCCATCAACGACGGCTGCGGATGGATCGCCTCGAAGTAAATGCAGATGCCGATGGCGTCGGTGATCCGCGTGCCGTTGTCGAGTTCAAGCACCGGCACCGTGGCATCGGGATTGATGGCGCGAAACGCGGGCGTTAGTTGCTCGTTGTTGCGCAAATCGACCTGGACGGTCGGCACGCTGATGCCTTTCTCAGCCAGAAAAATGCGAACGCGGCGAGGGCTCGGAGCGGTGGTGCAGTCGTAGAACTTCATTGTAACTGTTCCTTTGCGTGGAACGGGCCGCGCGCGATCAGAAGAACGGCAGGTGCGGATCGCGCGGCAGGCCAAATTCGAGCCGCCCGAAATGGGAAAAATTCTGTTCCGGATTTAGCGCCACATGCATGCCGGCGAAGTGAATGTCGCGCCACGCGCGCTGGATCGGATGCGAAGCCGCAAAGCCGGCAGTGCCGCTCATGGCCATGAGCGTATCGATCACGTCGACGCAAAACTCGGCGGCGCGCGTGCAATCGCGCATAGTGCGCGCGCGGACGTCCAGAGAAGGCGGCACCGGCGCTTGCGCTGTGTCAATCGCGCGGCGCAACAGGAGTTCGGCGGCATCGAGATCGGCGGCGGCGCGGGCCATGCGCACCTGGACGCTGGTGAGTTCGGCGAGGGCGCCGCCGCCGCGGCCGGCACGCCGGCTCTTGGTCCAGTCGCGAAACACCTCGTACGCGCCTCGCGCGGCGCCCAGCATCGGCGTTGCAAACGTCAGCGGTGCATAGCTGATCCATGGCGCTCGGTAGATCGGGTGCGAGTGCAGCTTGCCGCCCGGCGTCTTGCCTTCCCGAACGTCAGACAGAGCCAGCGTATGACTTTCAGGAACAAAGACATCGTCGCACACGATGGTGTTGCTGCCGGTCGCTCGCATCGCCGAGGTGAACCAGGTGTCCTTGATCGTGAAATCCTTCGGTCCAACGAGAAAGAATTTCGCTACCATGCCGCCGCCGGTCGCCTCGACCAGACAGCCGACGATGACCCATCGGCTGTGATTGACGCCGCTGGCGAAAGGAAATTCGCCCGAGATACGGTAGCCGCCGTCAACCGTCGCCACGCGGCCTGTCGGCTGGATCGAAGCCGCGATCGAAACATCAAGTTCATCCGTCCACACCGCTTGCTGCGCCGGTTCCGGAAACTGGCTGAGATAATGCGGGTGATGAATCATCAGGCTCGCGCACCAGCCGTGCGAGGCGTCGGCCTTGGCGATCTCGCGCACCACCTCGAACCAGGTGTCGAGGCCGAGGCCGTAACCGCCGAACCGCGGCGGGATAAGAATGCGGGTAATTCCGGCGCCGAGAAGCGCATCGACCGATTCCCGCGGCAGCGTGCGCGCTTCCTCGGCCACGGCAGCGCGGTCGTGAAAGCCGGCAGTCAGTTCGCGCACGCGCGCCAATACTGCGTGGTGGGTATTACTTGCTGGTGCCTCGCCGTTGTGCATCATCAGTCCCGGCTGCGCTTGGTTGCGTTAATGGCATTTTCGTACCGGAAAATCTTTCCGGCGCGGCTCCATCCGAAAGCACATTCTTATCGATAAAAGCAAAGTGGCGCATACGCAATTCTTCTGTAACGTCCAAGCGATGCAATTCATTGCGGCATAGGGCACGAGAACCTATTGTTTCAGTCGCGGCGGACGACGAATCCATCGCCCGCAAACTGAAATGAGCCACGAGGCAATGTCATGGCCAATTTTACACCGATCTCCGCAGCCATTGGTGGCGCGCTGATCGGGCTTTCGGCGGTATTGCTGATGCTGTTCAACGGCCGCATCGCCGGTGTTACGGGTATCGCCGCTGGCATACTCGATCCGCTGAGCAGCGACCGCGGTTGGCGCGCGACGTTTGTCGTCGGTCTCATTGCCGCGCCACTCTCGGCCGTGCTTCTCGGCTATTCCCTGCCGATCGTGCAGATGCCGGCGAGCTACGTCACCATTGCCATCGCCGGTCTCCTCGTCGGGTTTGGCACCCGGCTCAGTAATGGCTGTACGTCGGGCCACGGCATCTGCGGCATAGCGCGGCTGTCGCCGCGATCGATCGTTGCTACCGGCATTTTCATGGTTGCAGCAATTGTCGTCGTCGCCATAACACGACACGGCTTTGGAGGCTGAACCATGCGCGCGCTGGCAAGTCTTATTTGCGGCTTCGTCTTCGGCTGGGGACTTTTCATCTCCGGCATGCTGCTGCCGACCAAAGTCCTGGGCTTCCTCGATTTCCTCGCCATTCCGAGCGGCAATTGGGATCCGAGCCTCGCCGTGGTCATGGCGGCTGGTCTGGCAGTGACCGTTGCCGGCTACGCGCTGCTGCGGCCGCGCACGCCGCTGTTTGAATTGCAAAACCAGTGGCCGACACAAACCGCCATCGATACGCCGCTGGTCGCCGGTTCCGTTCTGTTCGGCACCGGCTGGGGCTTGGCCGGGCTCTGCCCCGGACCTGCAATCGAAAATCTGGCGACTTTGTCTCCCGCCGTGATCGTATTCGTCGTGGCGATGGCGATCGGCATGGCGGCGCATAATTTCTGGCAGGCGCGCAGTTCAGCGCCTGCCGCGCATACGCTCGCGCACGCGAGCGCGGCTGACGGGTAGTCGTCAGTTCACGCCGTTAAATCACGCCGCCGCCATCAGGCGGTCGGCCCGCGTCTGCATCAGCGGCTGAATGAACCTGCCGAATTGCTCGATGCCGACGATGAAGTCGTCGAAGGTCAGCATCAGACCCTTCGTGCCCGGCACTCGCGCCGCCTCGTCGAGCAGTCGCGCAACGGTGGCGTATGAACCGACCAGCGTGCCCATGTTGAAATTAACGGCCTGCTCGGGGAGATTGATCGTCGCCGCGGTCGAGCTGGCGTCAGCGGTCTTATCCTTGCCGCCCTGATCGGCCATCCAGGCGAGCGCATCGACATCCACACCGTCTTTGTATTTTTGCCATTTCGCAAATGCCGCATCGTCGCTCTCATCGGCAATCACCATGAACAGCACATAGGCGCCGACGTCGCGGCCGGTCTTTTGTGCTGCCGCGACCAGCCGCTGATTACCGGCGGCATGGGCCGACGGCGTGTTGACGCCGGTGGCGAGCAAAAAGTTGTAGTCGGTATGTTCCGCGGCGAAATTCATGCCTACCGGGCTCTGGCCGGCGGCAACGATCTTCACCGTCCCGGTCGGCCGCGGCTGCATCCGGCAATCGTTCATGGTGAAATACTTGCCCTTGAAATTGGACACGCCTTTCGCCCACAGCTCTTTCAGGATCCGGACGTACTCCGCCGCATATTCGTAGCGGTAGCCGAAATATTCGTCGCCAGGCCAAAGACCCATCTGATCGTATTCGGCCTTGTGCCAGCCGCTGACGATGTTGACGCCGAACCTGCCGCCGGAGATCGAATCGATGGTTGCCGCCATGCGCGCTACGATTGCCGGCGGCAGCGTCAGAATGGCGGTCGATGCAAACAGCCTGATCTTCGAGGTGACCGCCGCAAGCCCGGCCATCAGCGTGAAGGATTCGAGGTTGTAGTCCCAAAATTCGGTCTTGCCGCCAAAGCCGCGCAACTTGATCATCGAGAGCACGAAGTCGAAGCCGTAGCGCTCAGCCCGCTGCACGACTTCTTTGTTCAAATCAAACGTCGGCTTGTATTGCGGGGAGTTGCTCGAAATGATCCAACCGTTGTTCCCGATTGGTATGAAGACGCCCATATCCATAGCAGCTTGACTCCGTTTGGCCGGCGACGCGGTAAACTCCGCTCGCATACTTCGTGCCAAATCAGAGGCTGGTTCGCGTTATCGACGCGCCGACACTTGCATGCCGCAGGCGACAGCGACTGGGGCCTAGTTCTTAATCAGCGCCGAACATACGTGGGCAGTTTTCGCCCGTGCCGCCCGGCCGAGAGATTCTTTAACCGCTTGGACGGGAATCAATGCCTTATGCGCAGGCGGCGGTCTGCCCAAATCTTGTGACCTATTTGCTCCGGAAGTGCGGCATCACCTCAGAGACAAACAGGTCGAGCGAGCGCGCACTCTGCTCGAAGGTTAGATTGCCATAGGCAAAGCGGGTAATGAAGTAGTTGGCGCCCGTCAGTTCAAGCTGACGCGCAATCTCCTCGCGCATGGTCTGCGGCGAGCCGGTGATGATGCGCCCGGCGTCGCGGCGCAGCACATCCTCGATCGCGGGCGGCGGCCGCGGGTCATATTTCTGCCAGAGCCAGGCGTACTTTTCGAACCAGGCCTTGTAGCCTTCGGTCCCTTCCGCGTGCGCGATCGCATCGGTGTCGGCGAGATACAGATGCCGGGCGATGCCGACTTTGGCGATCGGCCGCGACGCGTTTTCTTTGTTGGAAGCGCGGCCCTTCTTGTAAGCATCGACGAGCACCTTGGCTCGCGGCGCAGGCGCAAGAAAGGCCACGTTGTGGTTCTGGCTTCCAGCCCAAGCCGCGCCCTCTTCCGAGCCGGTCGCGTACCACAGCGGCGGGTGCGGCTTCTGATACGGCCGCATCTCCATCGGCACATTGAAATATTTGAAATAGTGACCGCGAAAGTCGACGGTGTCACGCGTCAGCGCCATCATCAGCACGTCGAAGGCTTCGTTGTAGATCGACTGTGATTCGAGGTGATTGATGTTGTGGAACGCCAATTCATACGGCGATATGCCGCGCCCGGTTCCGATGTCGAGGCGGCCCTTGCTCAGGTGATCGACCATGCACAGCTCGGCTGCGAGCCGCAGTGGATTATAGAGCGGCAGAATCAGCACCAGAGGCGCCAGCCGAATGGATTTCGTGATCCGCGAGGCCGCCGACAGAAAAATCAGCGGCGACGGCGCGAGCCCAAGCGGCGTGAAATGATGTTCGGTAATGTGGAAGGTGCTGAAGCCCGCCTGGTCGAAAAGCTCCATCAGCTTGAGCCGGCGGTCGTAAGTTTCGTGGACCGGCACGTTCTGCCGATCCAGGTGATCGACCACGCCAAATTCGACGGCCATGCGGATGCTCGTTTCTGTTTTGACTGGCGCCGTTCAGGATTCCTGCGCGTCGATCAGCACGAAGGCGATGCGGCACGGCTCGGTGCCGCGATTGACCCAGGCATGATTGGTGCCTTGCTGAACCAGAACATCTCCGGCTTTGAGGTGAACTTCCGAATCATCGAGCAGCATGTCGATCTCGCCGGACATGACGATCGCATAGTCGATGCTGCGGGTGCGATGCATCGCCGGATGGCTTGGCGCCCAGCCTTTTGATGGTGCGTGGTCGGCGCCGATGCTGCGCGTCATGTAGTCCACCGGCAATTTCGTCGCGTCGAACGGATGAAACTCGACGATCCGGAAGACGCTGCCCCCGGGCGGCGGCGGAATCCCGATGGTGCGATCGCCGCGGTCCTGCGATCCGCTGATGTCGGCGGGCGTCCCATCGGTGGCCCATAGGAGCCACGACTTTGTCCCACTCTCGGGCCGCTCCCCGATCTTGGCCGGCGCGCCGTCGAACAGCACCACCGCTTTGCCGTCCGCCTCGTGGCTGGTGACGATGCGTCGTACGTGCCTCTGCATTGCGCTTGTTTCATCCTCCCGGCGCCGCTGAGAAGCTCGCATCTAACAGACTCGGCGAGTGCGCCGTCAAGGACACGTTCAAGCCTGCCAGCATTGCGCCTGACGCTTTAGACCACAAACTATTTGGCGGAAGACACTTTGAAGATACCCGCGCGGATCGCATGGGGCCTCGTTTTTCCGTCAGACGCGCAGCGCCACCACCTGACCGCCGTCAGCGACGACGGTCGCGCCGGTCATGAAACGGCCGGCGTCGGACGCCAGCAGCAGCAGCGGCCCGTCAAGGTCGCGGTCCTCGCCGAAGCGGCCCATGGGGATTTGCCGTTTCATCGCCGCTCCGCGTTCGCTGGCGAGATAGTCGCGATTGATTTCGGTGACGATCCAGCCCGGCGCGATAGCGTTGACGCGAATGCCTTTGAAAGCAAGCTCGATGGCCAGCGCCTTGGTGAGCTGGATCACGCCGGCCTTGGCCGTGGCATAGCTCGCTACCCCGTTGTCGGGATTCATGCCGAGGATCGAAGCGATGTTGATGATGGCGCCGCCTTTGCCGGCGGCGAGCATGCGGCGCGCGGCCTCCTGCGCCCAGTAGAACACGGCGTCGAGATTGGTCGCCAACACCTGCCGCCAGTCCTCCTCGGTAATTTCGACCGCGCGCTTCGACTGCACGATGCCTGCATTGTTGACCAGGATGGTGACCGTGCCGAAGATTTTTTCGGCGGCATCGAAAGCCCGCTGCATCGCGGCGCGATCGCGAACATCGGCCTCGACCACCAGCGCACGGCCGCCCGATTGTTCGATCCGCGCCTTGACGGCGTCGAGGCGATCGGCGCGCCGCGCCACCAGCACTACTTCAGCGCCATTTTCCGCCAGCACTTGCGCAAAACGCACGCCGAGCCCGCTCGACGCACCCGTTACCAGCGCCACCTTGCCGGTGAGATCGAAGATTTGTGCAGCGGTCATGCGTCTTCCCTTACGAAACCTCTCGGCCGCGAGCGTGTTCGCTCATCGACGACAACGAAGTAGCACGCACGTCTTCTCGACGTCATACGCTCGGACTGTCGCACAAAAGTATCAGAGGCGGATGCGCGCTGCGCGCCGATCTTTTTCGGCGCGCGAGGACTTGACAGCGGTCGGCACGCTTCTATACTTAACCAAATGGTTAAGTTAAGTTCCGAACCGCTTGATCGCACCTTCGCCGCGCTTGCCGACCCGACGCGGCGGGCCTTGGTGGCGCGGCTGGCTGAGCAACCGGATCTTTCCGTCAGCGTGCTCGCCGAACCGTTCAAGGTATCGCTACCCGCGATCATGAAGCACCTGGACGTGTTGTCCGATGCCGGACTGGTCAAGCGCACCAAATCGGGCCGTACCGTCACCTGCCGACTCAACGCCGCACCGATGCAGAACGCTATGGCCTGGCTCAACCGCTACGAACGTTTCTGGTCTGGGGCCCTGCAGCGCCTAGCCGCTTTTCTTGAGGAGGAAGATTCATGGACGTCGACACCGCAGTCAAACCAAGCCTCACCCTCAAACGACGCCTCCAGGCGCCGCCAGCCAAAGTCTTCGCCGCCTGGACCGACCCGGAAAAAATAAAGCGCTGGATGGGACCAGGCGAGATCGTAACGGTGCGGGCCGAGAGTGACCCGCGCGTCGGCGGCCGCTACCGCATCGAGATGCGCTCGCCGGACGGCAAGCCGCACAATGTCGGTGGCGTCTACCGCGAGGTGGTTGCGAACGAAAAGCTGGTGTTCACCTGGGCCTGGGATGCAGCACCGCCCGACGAGCCGTACGAGTTTTTGGTCACGGTTATGTTCAAACCGGAAGCCGGCGGCACGCTGCTGACCATTACGCACGAGAAACTGTTCGACGAAGAGTCGCGCAACGGTCACCAGCACGGCTGGATCGGCGCGCTCGACAAACTGGAAAAATTCGTCGCCTAAACGACACAATAAGGGAATACGAGACTGCAATACGACCCCATCAACAACGCAGGAGTAAATGTGATGACTACACACGGCCAATTTCACTGGAACGAACTGATGACGCGTGATGTCGAAAAGGCGAAGAAGTTCTATGCCGAAACAATGGGCTGGACATATGACGCCATGCCGATGCCGGGCGGCGCCACCTACACAATCGCCATGGCTGGAAGCGCGCCGGCCGGCGGCATCTTCGACATCAGCGGACCCGACTACAAAGGCGTGCCGGAAAGCTGGATGCCTTACATCGCCGTCGATAATGTCGACGAGCGGGTGAAGAAGGCGGTCAAGGCCGGCGCCAAGGTAATGAAGCCGGCGTTTGATATCCCCAACGTCGGCCGCATCGCTATCCTGCTCGAGCCGGGCGGCGCCGGCATCGGCTGGATGACGCCGGCGTCTTGATCACTGGGTCCCCGAACCGAGGGCGGATTTGCGCGTGGCTAATCCGTCCTTTTGCCAGCCGAGGTCATGATGGAACCGCACAAAATCGTCCCGCACGAGGAATGGATCGCGGCGCGCAAGGCGCATCTCGCCGACGAGAAGGCTTTCACCCGCGCGCGCGACGCGCTGAGCCGCAAGCGGCGCGAGCTGCCCTGGGAGAAGATCGAAAAGAGTTACCTCTTCGACGGCCCGAACGGCAAGGAGACGTTGGCCGATCTGTTCGGCGGCAAAAGCCAGCTGATCGTCTATCACTTTATGCTCGGTCCCGATTGGGAGGAAGGCTGCAAAAGCTGTTCGCTCCTTGCCGATCACTTTGACGGCTCGATCATCCATCTTGCGCAGCGCGACGTCGCTTTCGTCGTGGTGTCACGAGCGCCGCTTGCGCAAATCGAGAAGTTCAAACAGCGCATGGGCTGGCACTTCAAATGGGTGTCGTCATTCGGCAATGACTTCAACGTCGACTACCAGGTGTCCGCGACACCGGAGGAGAAGGCGAAGGGGATCGCCAACTACAATTACGCAGTGACCGAATTCCCGAGCGAGGAGCGCCCCGGCGCTAGCGTGTTCTACAAGAGCGCCGCCGGCGAGGTCTTCCACACCTATTCATCCTATGGCCGCGGCCTCGATATGCTGATCGGCGCCTATCACTTCCTCGATATCGCCCCCAAAGGACGCGACGAAGCGGGCTTGGCCTACGGCATGGCGTGGGTGCGTCATCACGACAGGTATGACGGCGCTGCTGTCAGTCCCAACGAGACCTACCAGCAGCCGAAAACGTCGGACTCCTGTTGTGACTGAACGGTCGGCGTGTCGTCGGATCCAGCCAACGTCGGGCCCGAGCGAACCCGGCTAAACCCGCCGCACGATTTGAAAAGGTGATCCCGGAAACCGGCGATGCGGGCTACAAGTGTCGTGCTTTAAGGAAATAAACCACTTTTGAGGGAAGGGAAATTTAGATGTCGCCTGAACTGAAATACCTGGCGCTGACGGCTTTGCTCACGGGGTCGCTGTGGATTCCCTTCGTCATCGCGCAAGTCGTCACCAACGGCTTCCTCACACCGCCGAATTATGTCGATCCGGAGCCGCGCCCGCTGCCGAACTGGGGCAAACGCGCGGACCGTACCTACATCAACGCCGTGGAAACATTTGCGCCGTTCGCCGCGCTTGTGGTCATCATTCAGATCGCTGGAAAAAATGACTCAATGACCGCGTTCTGGGCGATGAGCTACTTCTGGCTCCGGGTCGCGCACGCCGTCGTGTACCTGATCGGCCTTCCCTATATCCGCACACTCATTTTCGTGCTCGGCTATGTGTGCGTCATCGGCCTGTTCGTCGAATTGATGAAGTAGCTGCTCGCGTTATCGCGATAAGCAAATGCAATGAAGCAATCCAGGGCGGCACGTTCGCACTGGGTTGCTTCGCTGTTTTCGCATAAATCAGCTTGGCCGGCCGATGGTGACCATGCGCGTCAGAACGTTGGTGCGCTTGAAAAAATGGTGGCGGAGTGCGCCGAGGATGTGCACGACGACGAGTGCGGCAAGCAGGTAAGCGAGAATGCGATGGGTGTCCTCAAGCGTTTCGTGCACCGCCCTGTCGTGACTCGTGTAGATCAGCGGCACCGTGAAGCCGAACAGGTCCTTCTGCAACGGCGTGCGCATGGTGCCGGCAAGCGCCCAGCCGACGAGGGTGGCTGCAAACATCATCACATAGAGCCCGGCGTGGCCGACATGCGCGGCATAGCGCTCCCAGCGTTTGAGGTCGGCAGGCAACGCCGGCACCGGATTGAGCCAGCGCCATACCAGCCGCACCACCAGCAGAACCAGGAAGTCGTAGCCCAGCGCGCCATGCCAGGTAAAATTGGCCAAGCGCGCCGGGCCGGGGCCGGGCGCCAGATGAGTCATCCACCAGCCGTGGACCAGCAGGACGAAAATGATCGCCGCACCCAGCCAATGCAGGACAACGGAAGGCCAGCCCCATGCGCTGATCGAATTGCGCACCATGTTCTATTCCCCGCACCTTTTTGTCATTTGCTCACCACTTCTCGATATCACTAGCACTCAACTAGTACCGACAAATGTCAGATAGCCGCCCTACGGTGCGCTGTCGGCGGAATTAAAACTCGGTAATATCCGCCGCCGGGTCCCGCGTCGCGTACGGAATAAAGTCGAGATAAGCCTCAAGCGCCGGAAAAAACGCGTGACGACGTTGAGCCAGATCGACTTGCGACCGTTTCATCTCACCCGCGGCATCGGCGTGCGGCAGGTTCGGCTCGGCTGCGGATTGGTTCTGTTTTGTTATCTGCTGTCGCATTACATCAATCATGCGCTGGGCAATATTTCGCTCGACGCCATGGAATACGGGCTCTGGTTCCACATCACTTTCTGGCAAAGCTGGATTGGAACGCTGCTTCTTTACCCATCGTTCGCCATCCACGGCGCGCTCGGATTGTGGGCGCTCTATCAGCGCCGGTATTTTCGCTGGAAAATTGCCGAGGTCACTCAGCTCGCGCTGGGACTGAGCATACCGGCATTGCTGTGCACGCATGTGATCGGCGAGCGCCTCGGCGTCACGTTATACGATCTCCAGCGGGGCTACGCGCAAGCGATCTACGCTCTGTGGATCGCACGCCCGGACCTGGGCGCGATGCAGACCGCCGTGGTTGTCGTCGCCTGGATCCATGGCTGTATCGGCATTTATTTCTGGCTGCGCTTGCAGCGGTTCTTTCCGAAAATTGCGCCGGTCCTGCTTGGGCTCGCCGTGCTGTTGCCCGTGCTCGCACTCCTCGGCTTTTACCAGCAGGCCAAGACCGTGGAGCGTCTGGCGCTTGAGCCGGCGTGGAGCGCCGACATCCAGTCTCCCGCGCGGATTGGCACGGCCGCCGAGCGCGCCAACCTCGAACGGCTGCGGAACTATTTCTTATGGGCTTATGCCGGAGCGATCGTCGCGGTGTTCGCGGCTCGCGGCATTCGCCGCATCAACGAGCGGCGGCGCGGCATGATCCGCATCACTTATCCGGACCGGACGATCCGGGTGCCGAAGGGCCTGTCGGTGCTGGAAGCGAGCTACCGTCACCACGTACCGCACGCCAACGTTTGCGGCGGCAAGGGCCGCTGCTCGACCTGCCGGATTCGCATCCTCGGCGATCACGACGGCTTGCCGCCGCCTTCCGCGCGGGAAGCGTACGTGCTCGGGCGCATTGGCGCCGCCACAGATCCCTCCGTGAGGCTCGCCTGCCAATTGCGGCCGGCGACGGACCTCGCGATCGTCCCGCTGCTGCCGCCGCACGTCGGCACCGCATTCGTGCACGCCAAAGGCCACGGTCACCCCGGCGAGGAACGCTATGTGGTGAGCGTGTTCGTGGACATGCGCGGCTCTACGCAGATGGCGGCTGACCAGCTGCCGTTCGACACCGTGTTCGTCGTCAATCGTTTCCTCGGCGCAGCGTCACGGGCAGTGATGCAAGCCGGCGGCAAGGTGAACCAGTACCTCGGCGATGGCATGCTGGCCTTGTTTGGCGTCGACACCGATCCGCCAACTGCGTGCCGGCAGGCTCTCAACGCCGCCGCGATGGTGGCTGAAAACATCGCGCATCTGAACCGGCAGTTCGCCGAAGCCGGGCGCGACGCCATCAGATTCGGAATCGGCATCAACGGCGGTGAAGTCATTGTTGGCGATATCGGCTACGGCGACCACATCTCGTTCACGGCGCTTGGCGACGCGGTGAACGTCGCCGCGCGGCTTCAAGACCTGACCAAGGAACTGGCCTGCCAGGTCGTCGTCTCCGACGAGGTGTATGTGACCGCCGGATTACCCGACGACGCAGCGCCAGCAAGGGAGATCGCAGTTCGCGGCCGCGCCGCTCCGATCGCCGTGCGAACCATCGCCGACGCGGAAAGCCTCGCGGCCATGCTCGAGGCGAACGACACTACCTCTGCCGCTGCGGAATGACCTCGTTTCATACCGGCTCCCCACGCTGATCCGCGGCTGCACCAACCGTATCGCCGCGCGCAGCCGCTATCGCTTCGTGAAGCGTGGCGAAAATCCGCTTCTCACCGATCGCGCCCGCGATGCGATGCCGCTCCATGTCCGATCGAAGATATGGCGTGACACGCGCGAACATGACGCCGACTTTTCGGTGTGCGAGTTCGTCGAGCAGGTCGCGCAGGGTTTGCGCCGCCGAGTAGTCGATGTCGGTGATCGCGCCGGCATCGACGATGAACCAGCGGACCGGCACAGGCGCGCGGTCGACGAGATCGCGTACCTGGTCGGCAAAGAGGTTGGCGTTGGCGTAAAACAAATCCGAACCGAAGCGATAGACAATGAGCCCCGGTTCGGTCTCCTCGCCAGGCGTCGCCGGCACCGGCACCCAGCGGCCGGTCGGGTCCGGCGCAAGCATCATCCGGTGCGGACTGTAGCTGTGGCGAACATGCCGGAACAGCGATAACGCGATCGCCAGCAGGATGCCCTGCTCGACACCGACCGCGACAACCGCTGCCGCAGTGATGACGGCAAGATAAAACTCGCCCGGGCTTTCGCGGCGAATGTCGCGCAGCCCGCTCACGTCGATCATACCGACCGCAATCGTGAACACGATGCTGGCCAGCACGCAGCGCGGCAGGTACTGAAGCGGCCCGGTCAGGAACAGCAGCACCAGAAGCACAACGCCGGCAAAAACCAGCTGGGCGATTTGGCTGCGCGACCCCGCGCGATCGGCCATTGCGGTCTGCGTCGGGCTGCCATTGACCACGAACGTTCCGCTGACCGCGGCAGCGGCGTTCGCGGCTGCAAGCCCGAGAATGTCCGCGTCGCCATCAACCCGTTCGCGGTAACGCAGTGCAAACGCGCGCGAGGTCGCTGCGCTTTGCGCGATGATCATCACGAAACACGAAGCCGCTACCGGGAGCACGGCCAGGCTTTCGCTCCAGGTCACGTCGGGCCAGGCAAGCCGCGGCAGCCCGCCGGGGACCGGACCAATGATCGCGATGCCATGCTCGGCGAAGCCAAACGCGGCGCTCGCCGCGATGGTTCCGACAGCGGCGAACAACGAAATCGGCAATCGCGGAACGAAACGTTTGCCGAGCAGGATGCCCGCCGCCACGAGCGCGGACAACGCCACTGTCGGAAGGTCCAACTCCGGCAATCTGTGCAGGATCTCCCAAGTCTGGAGCAAAGTCCGGTGCGAGTTGATCGCGACACCAATCATGTCGCCGAGCATGGCAATGCCGACCTGAAATCCGACGCCGGTGAGAAACCCGACCAGCACCGTGCGTGACAGGAAGTCGGCGAGGAATCCCAATCTGAAGATCCATGCCAGAAACAAAAGCCCCGCCGTCAGCAGCGCCACCATGCCGACCAGTGCCATGTACTTCTCGCCGGCCGGCGCCGCCATGCGCGATAACGGACTGGAGAAGATGACAGCCGTTGCCGAGTCGGCAGCCACCACGAGGTGGCGGGACGAGCCGAATATTGCGAACGCAACGAGCGGCAGCAGCACGGTATAAAGCCCGGTCACGACAGGCGTGCCGGCGATGCGGGCATAACCCAGCACCTGCGGGACGTTCATGGACGCGAGCGTTACGCCCGCCAGAATATCCCGCGCCGCCTTGCGGAGGTTGAGAGGGCGGATCGCCCCGAAGAGAGTAAGCCGCATTCGCTGTTCACCAGAGACACGATGGAACGCCGGCAAGCCTCGCGGACATAGCTCAACTTTGCCTCAGCCCCGGCATTACACGCGACCCCCTCCGGGCATCGACGGATCGGCAATGATACTGAGTACCGCGCGGCTGAAACTTCAGGTATTGCGGCCCAAACGACGCAGTGCATCAGGTCAGGGGGCACCGTGCAACTCTCGTTTCTACTTGAACGCGCCGCCGGCGCGTCGCGCGACGCTCACCCGGTACGAGACTGCACCATAGGTCGCAACGCAATATGGAACCGCATAGGTCAGGACAATCTTTATTAGATTGACGTGACCGGGCCCGAAGACGGCATCGCCCTGATTGATCAAATTGAGAATCGTACCGACGATCACGGCAAGGAAAAAGGAGCGCCGGGGCACACCGTCCGATACGCAATACCGGAAAATCTGTGACAGCGGCAATCGATCGCTCCCGGTTGGTGACCCCGCCAGCGACTCAAGCTTGAAATCCGCGCATTAGCGCAGGTACTTAGATTCGTAGAGGACGCGGTAGATTTTGCGAGAAATCCTCCACCGCGCAACTCAACCCGTCAACTGAACACCGGTCGCGTCGATGGCGCTGAATATTCTTCGCGACCGTTCAGGCGGGCTTGCCGCCGGCTTTTTTGCACTTTGATCTGAACTTCTTGCGGGCAACGCCGTGCAGACCCTTGGCATTCGCCTGATCCGTGCAGGATTTGGAGATCGCCGCCTTGGCAGCGTCGCTGGGCTTTGCCTTTGTGCCCGTCTGCATCTTCGTATCCGTCTTTGTATCGGTCTGCGCCAGTGTCGGTCCGATCCCGACGGTGAGTGTGATCGCGAGGGCCACCAAAATCGATTTCATCGCATTGCTCCGTGGATTCTCCGGTAGGGTGGGTTTAGTAGTGAAGCTGCGCGATCGAAGCAAGCGCTAATCCTTGAACAGATATCCCAATCGGGGGGGCAGAACCCGCGGCTCGACTCGGGTCAGTATCAAACGTAACGCGGTTGCCGCCAGCATCGGCCGCTTACAGCGCCAACTTGGTTTGCGTCGCGCCGATCAATGCACCGATGACGAGCGCGATCCCGGCAATCTGAATGAGCGTCAGCGCCTGTCCAAGCACAACGACGCCAAGACCGGCGGATATCACTGCATCGGCGTAGGAAAGTAGCGACGTGCGCACGGGTCCGATCATCGACACGGCAATAAAAAAGGCAATCATTGCGAAGCCGTACAGCGTAGAGGCGGCCAGGAAACCGATCCACGCGGAAGCTGTCTGCGGCGGCGCGAAGTCGCCACTCACGGCACAGAGTATTAACAGCAGAACGCTGGCAGCCGCCGCCATATAGAGTGTCAGCGGCCGCGCATCGCCCTTGCCAAACACGCGGCTGGAAACAACGATGACGACGGCTAATCCAATCGCGGCACAAAAAGCCAATGCCACGCCGCCGATGTTGAGGTTGCCGCCGCGCACGTCGAGTGCCAGCGCCAGCCCGGCAAGGGCAACCAAAATCGCTACCCCGGTTTTCCAGGCAAATTTCTCCCAGCCAAAGCCGGCGACGATGACGGCGGCCATCAGCGGGAACAAATAGAAAATCAGTATCGCCAAAGCGAACGGAATCGAACCGAACGATCGAAGCAGCGCCCAAGTGTAGAGCGCGGTTACGACCCCGAGCGCAGCAGCAGCAAATGCGTCGCGTTTCGGAAGAACGAGTGAAACGCCACTGACACGCAACCAAACGATTAGAGCAGCCGTCGGCACAAGAAACCGCGTCGCTGCCAGCGTGAGTGGGTTGCTGCCGCCCTGATAGGCGACGCTCGCCGAAGTATTGGCGAGCGCAAAGCCGGCGGCTGCGGCCAATGCTACCGTGATGCCGACTCGCGTGCGCCGATGAGAAATCGTATCGATTACAGACACCCGCCGCGCTCCCCCGATGTGTTCGGCCGGTGTTTAAGCTCTTTCCGGCCTTGCTCATAAGACGTGGATTCGGCGGTGCGTTTACGCCAAATCTTCCGACCACAACGCTACACGCAAACGATGTAGATGAGAAATCGAGCGATTCGACTGCTCAGTGGTCCTTGATCTCCATGTCGAAGATCGAAGCTGACTGGTAGTCCTGCGCCCTGAGCGTCGGCGTGGTCGAAGCGCCTGTTGCACAACCGCAACATGCTGACTCTTTTTTATGTCCGGCCGCCGCTTTAACCGGTCGTTGCGAAATCTATGCGTTCCGTGTGAGGCAACCTCAAAGGAGGCCGGCAATGATGCGCATTGTTTGCTTGCTATTCGCGTGCGTAGCCGTCGCGTTGGGCGGCTCGCCGGGCTACGCAGCTGATCTTGCTCCACAGCCGGTCTACTACCCGCCGCCCCCACCGCCTCCGCTCTACACCTGGACCGGGTTTTATTTCGGCGGCAACGGCGGCTTCGGTGGCGATCAGTTTCAATATCCGGTCACGGTTGGATCGACCGCCGGCACCGCAAGCTTGAATTCCAGTGGATTTTTTGGCGGTGGCCAGGTCGGCTTCAATTGGCAGATGGCGCCGGCCTGGGTCATTGGCGTAGAAACCGACTTCGACGGCGCCGACATTACAGGTAACGCGACTGCGGCGGCGACCGTGGGTGCCACGGCGACCGCGGGCACCAAACTCGACTGGTTCGGTACGGTGCGCGGCCGAGCGGGTTTCCTCGTAACCCCCAGCGCGTTGCTCTACGGCACCGGCGGATGGGCCTATGGCCACACCACCACGTCAGCCACCGCCAGCCTGACCGGCGTGGGAAGCGCTGCCACTTCGCTTGGGGCCGAACAAAACGGCTGGACTGTCGGCGGTGGGCTGGAATACGCCTTTAACCCTTGGCTCTCCTTCAAAACCGAGTATTTGTATCTCAATCTCGGCACGGCAGGCCTGGCCAGCGGAACGGCCTTGGGCGTGCCGTTCTCCATCAGCGAAAAGGCGACGTTCCAGACCGTCAAGATCGGCCTCAACGTAAAACTTGGAGGCTGGGGCTCGGGCTGGGGCCTGCACTAGAGCGCAATCGCTTCAGATTGAATCGATTGGCGCTCTATCATTTTGGTGGAGCATGATCTTTTTCGGAAAACCGGCTGCCACTTTTCCGGATCATGCTCTAAAAGTTCGCGCGGTGTTGTTATCGGCCGCCGGGGACGCGATCGCTGGCGCTCCAATAACGAAGAGCTGACGATCGTTCAACTTGCCGATTTAGCGGGTCGGTACCGGCTTATCGCCGCGATAGTCGTAAAAGCCGCGCTGGGTCTTGCGGCCGAGCCAGCCGGCCTCGACGTATTTCACCAACAGCGGGCATGGCCGGTATTTGGAATCCGCAAGCCCCTCGTGCAGCACCTGCATGACCGAGAGACAAACGTCGAGACCGATGAAGTCGGCTAGCTCCAACGGCCCCATCGGATGATGGGCGCCAAGCCGCATTGCGTTATCGATCGCCTCGACATTGCCGACGCCTTCGTACAGCGTGTAGATCGCCTCGTTGATCATCGGCAACAGGATGCGGTTGACGATGAAAGCGGGGAAATCCTCCGATACCGCGATCTGCTTGCCGAGCTTGCTGATGAACTGCTTGACCGTGACGAAGGTTTCATCGTCGGTAGCGATGCCGCGGATCACCTCGACCAGTTCCATCAGCGGCACCGGATTCATGAAATGAATGCCGATGAAGCGCTCCGGCCGGTCGGTCGAGGCGGCAAGCCGCGTGATCGAAATCGAAGAGGTGTTGGTGCCGACGATGGTCTCGGGTTTGAGTGTCGGGCACAGCGCGGCGAAAATCTTGCGCTTGACCTCTTCTTTCTCGGTCGCCGCCTCGATCACCAGATCGCAATCGCCGAGGTCCTCCAGCGTTTTTGCCGGGCTGATGCGCTTGAGCGCAGCCTCGCGCTCATCGTCGGTAATGCGCTGCCGGCTGACCTGGCGCGCCAGGTTGCCGCTGATGGTGGCGAGCCCTTCGGAAATGCGTTCGGCGACAATGTCGTTGAGCAGCACGTGCAGGCCTGACAGCGCGCAAACATGGGCGATGCCGTTGCCCATCTGACCGGCGCCGATTACGCCGACCTTGCGGATGGCGTGAGCTGTGCCTCCGCTGTGATCGCTGCGCGTCTTCGGCCGCTCCTTTACTTCGACCATCTTGGCTTACCTTCTGCGAAGGATCATGCGGTTACCTCGCGCCCACCGGGTCAACGACCGCGCTTATCCAACTCCTGGGCCAGCTCCGGCAAGGCCTGATAGAGGTCCGCCACCAGTCCATAATCGGCAACTTGAAAGATCGGCGCTTCTTCGTCCTTGTTGATAGCGACAATGACTTTCGAATCCTTCATCCCGGCCAGATGCTGAATAGCACCTGAAATGCCTACAGCGATATAGAGGTCGGGGGCCACCACCTTGCCGGTCTGGCCCACCTGCCAGTCATTCGGCGCGTAGCCGGCGTCGACCGCCGCGCGCGATGCGCCCATCGCCGCGCCGAGCTTGTCGGCGACCGGCTCTATATATTTGGTGAAGTTCTCACGGTTTTGCATCGCCCGGCCGCCGGAAATGATGATCTTGGCGGAGGTCAGTTCCGGCCGCTCCGACTTCGACAGTTCCTCGCCGACGAAGCCGGAAATGCCGGGGTCGACCGCAGCAGCCACCAACTCGACGGGCGCCGCAGCGCCGCCTTGGCCGGTCGCCTGGAACGCGGCGGTGCGCACCGTGAGGACCTTCTTGGCATCCTGCGAGCGCACGGTCTGGATGGCGTTGCCGGCGTAGATCGGCCGCTCGAACGTGTCCGGAGCCACGACCTTGGTGACTTCGGAGATTTGCATCACGTCGAGCAGCGCGGCGACGCGCGGCATGATGTTCTTTCCGCTCGTGGTCGCCGGCGCCATGATGGTTTCGTAGGGGCCCGCCAGCGAAATGATCAGCGCGGCGGTCGGCTCGGCCAGCATGTGCTCGTAAGCCGGCGCGTCTGCGAGCAACACTTTCTTCACGCCGTCGAGTTTGGCCGCGGCATCGGCGACCGGCTTGCAGTTATGACCGGCGACGAGGATGTGCACGTCGGCGCCGATCGCCCTGGCGGCGGTTAACGCCTTGCTGGTTGCGTCCTTCAGGGATTTGTTGTCGTGTTCGGCGAGAAGAAGTGTCGGCATCAGATCGCCCCCGTCTCGTTCTTTAATTTATCGACGAGCTCGGCGACGCTCTTCACCTTGACGCCGGCCTTGCGCACCGGCGGTTCGGTGGTTTTGACGACTTCAAGCCGCGGCTTGATGTCGACGCCATAATCGGCCGCGGTCTTGTCTTCGATCGGCTTTTTCTTCGCCTTCATGATGTTGGGCAGCGACGCGTAGCGCGGCTCATTCAGGCGCAGATCGGTGGTCACGATCGCCGGCATTTTCAGCTTCACGGTCTGCAGGCCGCCGTCGACCTCTCGCGTCACCATCAGCGCATCGCCTTCGATTACCACCTTCGACGCGAAGGTGCCTTGCGGCCAGCCGAGCAGCGCGGCCAGCATCTGGCCGGTTTGATTGCTGTCGTCATCGATCGCCTGCTTGCCCATAATAATGAGGCCAGGCTGTTCCGCGTCGGCGACCGCCTTGAGGATTTTCGCCACCGCCAGCGGCTCGACGACGCCGTCGGCCTTAACCAGAATGCCGCGGTCGGCGCCCATGGCGAGCGCGGTGCGGATGGTCTCGGCCGCCTGCGCGGGGCCGATTGAAATCGCCACGATCTCGGTTGCTTTGCCTGCTTCCTTCAACCGCAGCGATTCTTCGACTGCGATCTCGTCGAACGGATTCATCGACATTTTGACGTTGGCAAGCTCGACGCCCGAGCCGTCAGATTTGACCCGGATTTTCACGTCCTTATCGATAGCCCGTTTCACGGGCACAAGAATCTTCATGGCCAATTTCGATTTGTTTCGTATTTCCGCTGCTTTAAATCCCGGCGATGCTGCGGTGCGAGAAAGTACCGGTGGTCGCGCTTGCGGTCAACGGATCGGCCGGGTGAAAGGAAGTGTGCTCGAGAGCCCGCCGTCCACCGGAAAGGCCATGCCATTGACGTAGGACGACTCGTCGCTGGCCAGAAACAGCGCCATGGCGGCGATCTCCTCAGGCCGGCCGGGACGCTGCAACGGATTGAGCTGACCGATCTTGTTCTGGGTGCCGCGCTCATGCGCCCGCTCGAACAATTCGCGCGTCATGCCGGTTTCGATCAGACCGGGACAGATCGCATTGACGCGGACGCCGGTGCCAAGGAGCGCGTTCGCCGCCGTCTGCGCCAGACTGACGACGCCAGCCTTGCTCGCGCTATAGGGCGCGCCGCCGGCATTGGCGCGCAAGCCCGCGACCGAGGCGGTGAGAATGATCGAGCCGCGGCCCTTGGCGACCATGTGCGGGGCGGCATGTTTGATCGCGAGAAAGGTGCCGACTAGATTGACTTGCAGGACGCGCAGCCAATTCTCCGCGGTCTGTTCGAGAAGCGGCGGCGGAACAAGGCCGCCGCTTATTCCGGCGTTCGCATAAACGACATCGAGCCCGCCAAAGCTCGTAACCGCGCGGTCGATGTAAGCCTTGACGTCGTCTTCGTTGCTGGTGTCGGCGGCGACGGTCTGCACGTCGCTGCCATATCGCGCCATCGCTTTCGCGGTGTCGTTCAAGGCTTCGGCTTTTTGATCGACGATGACGATCCGGGCGCCCTCGCGCGCAAACAAAATCGCGCTGGCGCGGCCGATGCCGCTTGCTGCACCGGTGACAATCGCAACCTTGCCTTCGAGCCGGCTCATCGACCCCCTCCCCTAGCTGCTATTTTTTATTTTGAATTACCGGTTCTGGCCCGGCTGCCAAAGCTCGTCGCGCGCGCCCTTGTCGTTAGCGTAACGGGCGGCAACGAACAAATAATCCGACAACCGATTGACGTATTGCAAAACCTCGGGCGTGACGCTTTCGCCCGGCTGGTCCATCAGTTCGGCAATCAGCCGCTCGGCGCGCCGGCATATGGTGCGGGCGAGATGCAGGTATGCCGCCGCCGGAAAGCCGCCCGGCAGGACGAACGTTCGCAGTGGCGCGAGTTCGGCATTGAGCCGGTCGATTTGGTTCTCGAGCCACGTCACCTGCGCCGCAGTCGCCGTGAGCCGTGCGCCGCCCGGCCCCTTACCCTTGTCCGGCGTGGCAAGGTCAGCGCCAAGGTCGAACAGATCATTCTGAATGCGCGACAGCGCATTATGGATCGCGTGCTCGCCGCTGGTATGCAGCCGCGCGATTCCGATCGCGGCATTGGCCTCGTCGAGCGAGCCGTAGGCGGCGACCCGCAGATCGTATTTCTTGCGCCGCGCGCCGGTGCCGAGCGCGGTTGTGCCATCGTCTCCGGTGCGGGTATAGATTTTATTGAGGACGACCATGGCCTATTTCGCCATTACCCAGATGGTGAACATGATAATGACGATGGCGACGAATTGCAGCAATACGCGCAACCGCATCAGCTTCTGCGAGGTGTTGCCAGACCCGCCGCGCATCATGTTGATGAGGCCCAGCAGCAAAACGACGGCAACCGCGCCGATGGCGATCGGGACAAGGCCGTGAGAGAGGAACCCGGACATAAGCGCTGTTGTAGCCCCGATTGAGCGACCCGGCTACGCCGGATTTCTCGATTCCGGCGGGCATCAGACACCGCAAGCACGCGGCGCAGGCGTCAGGCGAAATCCTGCCCGGATCGCAAGGCGTCCTTCCCGTGCGGGTGTCCCCAGTGTTCGGACACAGGCCTGAAATGCAAATGTCCGTTCCGAAGCTGCGACGATCTAAATACCTGCGGATGACCGGCCGGTGTCGCAGCGCATTACGAATTTGAATTTGCAGCCTAAATGATCGGCGCGTTAAAATAACCAACTGGTCAATGATTCGCGCTCTCCTTAGCGGCTTTGACGTTATCCAGACAGCTTCGACATTCGGAGCCCTCCGCGGCATGGGCGCTGCCGTGTCACCTCATGAGCATCGAAATCCCAAAATCCATGAAGGTCGTCCCACCCTCCGCCCCTGGCTCCGATTTTCCAACTAAGCGAAAATCGGGATGTCGAGATTGCGCAATGCGCGGGTTGGGCCTGTGTCGCGTCTCGGTTGACGCGGGCATTGAAGCGCCAATTTCAAATCGGCAGCCGCTTGTGCAGTTTGAGAAAAGCACCACTGCCCGACGACGCATGTTCCGTTCGAAAGAGCCTACCGACAGCGTGCCGATTATCTGCGACGGCTGGGCCGCAGCCGTCGAGTACTCGCCCAGCGGCCGGCGTCAAATTCATTCATTCCTGTTGCCAGGTGATCTGGTGTCCACCAACGTACTTTTCGAGAACCGCATCAATGATGATGTGGAAGCTGTAACACCGGTTCGCTACCGGACGTTTGACCGCGCTGGATTATGGGAAGCGCTGGTCGAATGCCCAGACGCGCGTGAAAGCTTTTTAAAGCGCTGCGTCGAGGAGAGGCATCGACTCGACCATCTGATCCTCGACCTTGGCCGGCGCAAGGCCGATCAACGCGTCGCCCGTTTGATCCTGGAATTGATTGACAGGCTCACGAAGCATCGCGCCGCGCGCAATCAAACCGTCGATATTCCCCTGCGGCAAACTCACATCGCTGACGCGTTGGGCGTAACGGCGCCATACGTCAATCTGGTGCTGAAGGCATTCCGCAAGAAACACCTGATCAAATTCGACAAGCGATCGCTGACGGTTCTCGACGCGGCAAGGCTTCGGAGCACGGTGGAGCAAGATCAGGTGCCGGGCCTGCAGCCAGATTTCAATTAGACCCATCCAGGCGCGCTTGCCAGCGTTCGACAAGATTGGTGCGCGCCGTTCCTTGGCGCGGATTGGTCGGTCTAGTGGACGAAGGCGCGATCAGGAAAAGGTCGCTGCGACGGCTTAAACTTCCCACCGCTCTGATTTCGCTGATCGGAAAGTGCTTCCGCGCGTCAACGTGGCGGAGGGCTGCTTGTCGTTTGGCGGACGCGCCAATTCAGCAAGCTGGCAAAAAACTTCCAGACGCCGCACTGCTCAAAGGTCCAGAGGATTTCGTTACATCCGCCAACACAATCAAAAATGATCCGTATTTTCATACATTGAGAAAGAACTGCCGGCTCGGGCACACGAGAAAGTGAAGATGCTTGCCTTATAACTGAAATACTGCGGAGCGACGATAAAGTAAAATCTGGATTGAACAGGAGGCAAACATGGGTTTGCTCGACGTTCTCAACGGCATGCAAAACGGACCACACGGGCAACGCACGCCCGGCAGCGGCAGTAGCGGTATGTCTCCGATCACCATGGCGCTGCTCGGACTGATAGCCTACAAGGCCATCAAGAGCTTCAGTGGCGGCCAGGCGAGCGCCCCGGCTGGTGCAGGCGCTTCTCCAGGTACGAACGCCGGGACGCAAGGCACCAGTCCGGGCGGCGGCGGTCTCGGCGATCTACTGAAAGGCGGACTGGGCGGTCTGCTTGCCGGCGGTGCTGCCGGCGGCGTCTTGAGCGGCGGGTTGAACGATCTGCTCAAACAATTTCAGCAGACCGGCCAAAGTGACGTCGCTCATTCCTGGATCGGTTCCGGGCCGAATAAGGCAATTTCGCCGAACGATCTGGCGAGCGCGCTTGGCGCGGACCGGATCAACACTCTCATGTCATATTCCGGGATGTCGCGCGACGATTTGCTCAATGGCCTCAGCCAGCAGTTACCCGGCGTCATCGATCAATTGACACCAAACGGACGGCTGCCATCGGAGCAGGAAGCCGCGCGTCTGGTCTAACGTGGATTGAAGCAGTCTTCCTGCGCGAGAACGCCCCGCGCCGGAAGACCATTCGAGAATGCCCGCGGGTACATCTCCGCGGCTGCGGCGCTGCCGCGCAAGCGAGTCCAAACCGTGGGTATCATCTGGATTATCGTGATCGGGTTGGTTGCCGGTATCGTAGCGCGCCTGCTGTCTCCTGGTCCCAACAATCCATCGGGTTTTATTCTCACCGCTGTTCTCGGCATAGCGGGTGCGTTTCTAGCGACATTCATCGGCCAGATGATCGGCTGGTACCGTCCCGATCAGGGAGCCGGATTTATTGGCGCAACAGTGGGCGCCGTGATCGTGCTCTTCGTGTGGAACCGGCTGGTTGCCGCGCGAGTCATCCCTGACGCCGGCGGCGGCCCGCGAAGCTGATCTCGCGCAAGCTCTCGATGGCTGCCGTGCCGTGCCACGGCAGCCTCAGGGGAAACATTTGCGGGACAAAAGGAGCAAGCCATGAGTGTCTTCGGAAATATCGTATCCGCCATTTTTGGTCACGCAGCCAAGGCGGAGCCGGCGCCGGCCACAGCAGGTGCCGCCGCCGGTTCAGGCGTACCCGGCTCAAGTGCCAGTCCCGCGGCGCCTTCGGTTTCGCCGCTGTCTCAAGTTGATGTCGAATCGGTGCTGGTGCAGCTCGCAAGCCGGAACAAAGAGAAACTCGACTGGCGTAAATCGATCGTAGACCTGATGAAGCTTCTCGATCTCGACAGCAGCCTTCCAGCGCGCAAAGAGCTGGCAAAGGAATTGCGCTATACTGGGGATACGAACGATTCCGCGACTATGAACATCTGGTTGCACAAACAGGTCATGATCAAGCTCGCTGAGAATGGCGGCAAGGTGCCGGCCGAGCTCCGAACCTGATAACGTTGTTCCAGCATTCGCCTGGCGGTCAGGCTTAGTTGCTGCCATCCAGCAGGCGGCGGGCGATCACGTGCGCCTGGATTTCGGCGGCGCCTTCGAAAATGTTGAGAATGCGGGCGTCGCACAGAATCCGCGAAATCGGGAATTCGAGCGCAAAGCCGTTGCCGCCGTGAATCTGCACGGCGTTGTCGGCGGCCGCCCACGCGACCCGGGCGGCGAGCAGCTTCGCCATTCCGGCTTCGAGATCGCAGCGGCGGCCGGAATCCTTCTGCCGGGCGGCATAGTATGTGAGCTGGCGCGCGATCATGATCTCGACCGCCATCATCGCGAGCTTGTCGGCGACCCGGGGGAAATTGGCGATCGGCTCGGAGAACTGCACGCGCGTGAGCGCATAGCTGCGCGCTTGCTCGAGCGCCGCCTGGGCCACGCCGACGGCGCGCGCCGCGGTCTGGATGCGCGCGGATTCGAACGTCGCCATCAGCTGCTTGAAGCCGAGGCCTTCGACGCCGCCCAGCAGGTTTTCGGCCTTCACCTCGAAGCCGTCGAAAGCGATCTCGTATTCCTTCATCCCGCGATAGCCGAGCACTTCGATTTCGGTGCCCGTCATGCCGGGGGCCGGAAACGGGTCCTGGTCGGTGCCGCGCGGCTTTTCCGCGAGCAGCATGGAGAGGCCGCGATAGCCTTTCTCGTTCGGATTGGTGCGCACCAGGAGCGTCATCAGATCAGCACGCACCGGATGGGTGATCCAGGTTTTGTTGCCGTGCACCTTATAGACGTCGCCGTCACGTGCCGCCCGGGTCTTCAACGAAGCCAGATCGGAGCCGGTATTCGGCTCGGTGAACACCGCCGTCGGCAGCACTTCGCCGGAGGCGATCTTCGGCAGCCATTTGCGCTTTTGTTCTTCGGTGCCGCTGCCAAGAATAAGCTCGGCGGCGATCTCCGAGCGGGTGCCGAGGCTGCCGACGCCGATATAGCCGCGCGACAGCTCCTCGGAGACGACGCACATCGATTCCTTGCCCAGCCCCATGCCGCCGTAATCCTCGGGGATGGTGAGCGAGAACACCCCGAGCTCGGACATTTGCGCGATGACATCGAGCGGGATGTACTGGTTGCGCAGATGCCATTGCTGCGCATGCGGCACCACCTGGCCTTCGGCGAACTTGCGCATCTCCTCGCGAATGGATTCGAGCGTGTCGTCGAGACCGCTGGCGCCGACGGTCGCGTCATGTCCGAACTTCATCAGTTCGACGAGACGTGCGCGGCGCGGCGACGGTATTGCCCTGGGCGATCAGCTGCTCGACCGCGGGCGTGACCCGCGCCGCGACCGCCGCGGGAGTAAGCCCAAGGTCCGCGAGACGCACGATCTCGCCCTGACTCATCGGAATCCCGCCCAGGATCTGCGCCAGATATTCGCCGGCGCCGATCCGCACGATGTGGTCTTCGACCTCGCCGAAATGGTCCGCCTCCGTCAGGTGCTCGGTATAGGCGGCAAGCTGGCGGATCGCCTCGACATAGGTCCCGAGCCAGGCCAGACCGTGGGCGGCGCGCTGTTCGCGATCGAGCGCGCGCGGCGCCACGCGGCCGTCGCGCGTCACCCGCTCGGCCACGATCCGGCGCGCGTCGGCGAACAGGGCTTCGACGGCTTGCACCGCCTGATACAGCGTAGCGATCAGTTCGTCGCTGGCAGGCGCATGGGACTCGGCTACCGACATAGACGGCTCCAATGATTAGCTTTGGACGCCCCGGACCGTCCAACCCAAGCTTACGCGTGCAGTGCACAAAAGCCAATTCCCGGTCTGCATTCAGCGGCCTGGCGGCCGCCACACATTATGATAGGCGGCGATTTCCCACCGGCCCCGCTCCTTGGTCAGCACCATGAGCAGGCAGGTGCGAAACGAACCGTCCGGCCAGGCGGTAACGCCTGGCCGCTCGATCTGCGCGCCAAACAGGCCAGCGTCGACATCGACCGCGGCAACGTCGCGACGAAGGAAGCGAAGCATCCGGATGTCCATGGTCAGCCGGGTGCCCTTGAAGATGCCGCGAAATACTTCGTCGTGGCGAAGATCGAATTCTTCGTGTCCGACGTGAAACGTGCCGAACACGTTGGTGAAAGTGCCGTCGGCCTGATAGTGCGCGCCGTAAGCCGTCGCGTCGCCTCGCGCCCAAGCGTCAGTCATCTCGTCCAGCATTTCGCGGATTTCCGTCTCTTCTGCGCTCGCCATGTCACCCTCCCGATAATCCGGGCAAATTAAACCACGTTGACAGGTTCAATTCCCTGCCCTTGTCTTGCGCCCGTCCTGAACACGATCCAAAAAACTTAAGGGAGACGTCGTTGGCTCAAGGCGCAACTTTCCGCGGCGATCGTCGCGCGCTCAATCCGGCGTTCAACCGCCGCAAGCTGAAACTCGGCACGTTCCAGTCCAATCTCGACTACGGCTGCCTGATGGCCGACGTCGAGGGGCGGCTGGAAATCAGCTGGCCGAATACCGTGGCGCTGGCCAGGCTCGCCGACGCGATGGAGTTCGAAGCACTGGTGCCGGTCGCGCGCTGGCGCGGCTTCGGCGGCAAGCTCAATCCGCAGGGCCCCGGCTTTGAGACCTACACCTGGGCCTCGGGCATCGCCGCCTCGACCGAGAAAGCCGGCGTCGTCGCCACCTCGCATTGCTCGATCAATCATCCGATCATTGCGGCGAAGCAGTCGACGGTGATCGATCATATCTCCAACGGACGGATGATCCTCAACATCGTCACCGGCTGGAACAAGCCGGAGATCGACATGTTCGGCGTCGAGATGAAAGCCCACGCCGACCGCTACGACATGGCCGAGGAATGGCTCGGCATCGTCAAACGGCTGTGGACCGAGGACGAAGAGTTCGACCACGAGGGCAAGTTCTACAAGATCGCGAAGGGCTATTTGCAGCCGAAACCGATCCAGCAGCCCTATCCCGCGGTGATGAATGCCGGCGGCTCGGAGCGCGGCCGCCACTTCGCCGCCAAATATTGCGACCTCGTGTTCACCGCGCTCGGTGCGCCCGACTTCGAGCAGAACAAAGCGCAGGTGGAAGGCTATCGCCGGCTGGCGCGCGAGGAATACGGCCGCGATATCGAAATCTGGACATCGGCGAACATCATTCAGGCCGCGACCGAAGCCGAAGCGCGGCGTTACGACGAATATATCGTCAACGAGAAAGGCGACTGGGAAGCGGTGACGTTCGCGCTCGGGACCATGGGCCTCAATGCCCAGACCTTTGCGCCCGAGGCCTTGCAGCATCTCAAAGGACTTTTCATCGCCGGCTGGGGCGGCTATCCGCTGATCGGCACCAAGGAGCAGGTCATCGACGGGCTCAAGATGCTCTCCGCCATGGGACTCGACGGCGTGCTGCTGTCATGGCCGCGCTACGAAGAAGGCATGCGGGAATTCAAGGACGTGACCTATCCGCTACTGCTGCAGGCTGGCTTGCGGTGACTGCAACCGGCCTTCGCGCCAATTTCCCGAGTGCGGTGGACCAATCGTCGGCGCCGAAGCCCACTGCACGCCCGATCGTCAGCCGCTCCAGCAGCACTCTGCCGTAGGCAAGGTCAACGTGGCACCGCTCCGCGGCAAGCAGCGCCAACCCATGTCTTTCAGCGGCATGCTCAAACCGAGTGCCGGCAACGGCGCGACGTCGGCGACAGAAGGCGCATAGGACCGGTAGATGGGCGACGTAAATAAAGTCTTCGACATCATGTCCAGGAACGCGGCGTCATCGGCACCGTGCGCGCGCAACAGGCCGGAGCATTCGGCCATCGCCTCGACCGCGCAGCCAATCAGGAAATTTCCGGCAAGCTTCGCGACATTGGCGTGACGCGGCTCATTGCCCATGGGCCAGGTTTGCCCGAACAGGCGCAGTATCGGATCGGCCCGCTGCGTCGCTTCCGGCTCACCGGCGACGAGAATTTGCAATTGCGCTTTGGCCGCGGCCTCAGGACGGCCGAACAGCGGCGCGGCGACATAGCTGATGCCGTGGCGCTTGCAGGCGGCTGCGAGCTCGGTGGCGAGCTCAGGCGAAATTGTCGACATGCAGATGTGCAGCAGGCCTCGGCCGCGCCTCGCTCAACAGCGCATCATCAAGCAGCCGTTCGCGGACCGCCTCATCGTCAAACAACACCGAGATGACGACTTCCGACCGGAACGCCTCCGCAACCGTCGCGCTTCCCGGGCGCCCTCGCCGACCAGTCGCCGAACCGGTTCAGCGGAACGATTCCACACCACAACCTTGTGGTTAGCGCGCAGCAAATGCAACGCGATGGACGAGCCGATCGCACCCAGTCCAACCACGGCGATTTCCATAGTACCTTTCCTATCGCCTTCAAAAAATATCAAAAAAATAGCGAACGCCCCGGAGCGCGGACTATGCCTTCTTGCGTTTTGCCGTTTTGCCTCTCGATTGCCGCCGGGACTCGTTCCCGAGCGAAGCCGGTGATGCAACAGGCGTGCCGAAACGTATCCCGGCGGTCAGAAATGCGACCATGTGCGCGACCGCCGCGTCCTCGTCGTCAGGACGACAGAGGCCTCTGCTCAGCCGCGCGATACGGCCGGTGTCGGCCATCACGAACACCATCGCACCCAGCATGAACTGATAGGCCCATTGGATATCCCGCGCTGATCGATCGGGAAGCGCAGTGGCCAGCGCTGCCAATATCTTGCGTGCGACCGGATCGAACAGGTGGCGAACGATGCCGCGCGGCCCGGAATTCGGATCAATCGACTCTTGCGCCACGAGACGTCCGAAGCTCGGATCATTGTCCCGGGCGCGAAGGCGCAGCATCGGCATCACCAGCGATTTGACGATGAGTTCGAGCCTGCGATTGAGGTCTGGCTCACTCATCGCGATCGCGAGTCCCGCCTGGCGTTGCTCGACGACCGTCGGCGCGCGGCGATTGAACACCGCACGATACAGCCCGTCCTTCGAGCCGAAGTGATAGCTCACCAGCGCGACCGGGACGCCCGCCGCTTCGGCGATCTGCCGCAGCGAAGCGCCGTCATAACCGAATCTGCCGAAGACCTGCTCCGCCTTCTGCAATATCCGCTCCGGCGTCGACGCGCCGGCAGCGTCGCCGGCAAGGCCAGCCACGGTTTTGTCGCGCTCCGCCAGGTTCAGAGTCATCGCCTTTGCAGGCTTAATGCGGCGCATACCATTGCGCTATTTTATCGCGTTTGAACGATCGTTCAAGATACTTGTCAATTCGATCAAAGCATTTTAGCGTTGGTCCAATGATGCCGACGCCGGAGCCGAACAAGCTCCGCCGCCGCCAAGAGCGCTACTAAAAGAGCGTCGCTGGACATGCAGGGAGCGAAACCGTGCCGAAATGGCAATTCACCCGTGGCCTAAAGGATCTCGGTGACGGCCTCTGGGCGTATCTCTTGCCCGACGGCTCGTGGGGCTGGAGCAATGCGGGCCTCATCGTCGATGGCGATCAAACACTGCTGGTCGATACCCTGTTCGATCTGAAGCTGACCGCGGAGATGCTGGCCGAGATGCGGCGCTCGATCCCGGCCGCCGCCCGTATCGGCACGCTGGTCAACACCCACCACAACGGCGACCACACGTTCGGCAATCAGCTGGTCGAGGGCGCCGTCATCGTCGCGTCGAACGCCACCAAGGCCGACATGAAACCCGAGGAGCCGGCGCACTATCAGCACATCAAGGCCGAGGCCGGGAAACTTGGGCCGGGCGGCGCGTTCATCTCAGAGCTGTTCCGTCCATTCGACTTTTCCGGCATCGACATGCGCATGCCGGACAAGACTTTCAGCGGCGAATACGATCTAAAAGTCGGTGATAAAATCGTGCATCTGATCGAGGTCGGTCCGGCACACACCCGCGGCGACACGTTGGTTCATGTCCCCAAGGACCGCGTCGTCTACACCGGCGATATTCTGTTCAACCAGGGAACGCCGATCGCCTGGGCCGGCCCGGTGTCCAACTGGGTGCGCGCGTGCGACCGCATCCTGACGATGGATGTCGACGTCGTCGTGCCGGGCCATGGGCCGATCGCCGACAAAGAGGCCGTGCGGGACATGCGCGGCTATTTGCAATTCGTCATCGACGAAGCACGCAAGCGCTATGACAAGGGCATGAATGCACGTGACGCCGCGTTCGACATTCCGCTCGGACGCTATGCCGATTGGGCGGACGCGGAGCGCATCGTCGTGACCGTGTGGAATTTGTTCCGGGAGTTCAAGGACGAGCACACCGAGCCGGACATTTTCGCGCTGTTCGAGATGATGTCAGACTTCCGCGACCGGCAGCGCGGCCAAACCCATGCTCACGCCCATCGGCACGCTTGATACATCGGCCGTGTTTAAGAAGGCCGTACCAACACTACCCAGGGAGCTAACGATGCAAGAGAGACTGGAAAGATTTTCGGCTTACACCCTCGGCGGACTGAGTGCACTCCTGCTGGCCGGACTTGTCGTTGCCGGACCCGCCATGGCCGAGGATCCGATCAAGATCGGTTTCGACCTGTCCCAGACCGGACCGCTCGCGCCCAACGGCAAGCAGGCGCTGCTCGGCGCCAAGATCTGGGAAGAGGAAGTCAATGCCAAGGGCGGGCTCCTTGGCCGCAAAGTCAACCTGATCGGTTATGACGACCAGTCGAACCCCTCGAATGTGCCCGGCATTTACGCCAAGCTGCTCGACGTCGACAAAGTCGATCTCATCATGGGTCCTTACGGCACCAACCTGGTGGCGCCGGCGATTCCCGTCGCCATGCAAAAGGGAAAACTGATGATCGGTCTGTTCGCGCTCGAAGTGAACAGCCACTTTCACTATCCGAAATATTTCTCGATGGTGCCGTACGGACCGGACCCAAAGGTATCATCCGCCGAGGGTTTCTTCGATGTCGCGGCGGCGCAGAACCCAAAGCCGCAGACCGTGGCGATCATTTCGGAAGACAGCGAGTTCGGCCACAACGGCGCCGACAGCGCCGAGATCAATGCCAAGAAGAAGGGCATGAAGGTCGTCTACAACAAGAGCTTTCCGCCCGGCACGACGGACTTTGCGCCGGTTATTCGCGCCGTCGCCGCGAGCAACCCCGACATCGTAGTGGTGTGCTCCTATCCGCTCAGCTCGGTCGGCATTGTGCAATCGGTCAACGAGCTCGGCTTCAAACCAAAGATGATTGGCGGTGAAATGGTCGGCCTGCAGGCGACCGTTTTCAAGGACCGGCTCAAATCGAAGCTGAACGGCTTTATCAATTACGAAACCTGGGTGCCGTCGCCGAAAATGATGCCGCGCGCGCAGGCGTTCTTCACCAAGTACCAGGAGCGCGCCAAGGCCCAAGGCGTCGATCCGCTCGGCTATTATCTCGGCGGTTGGGGTTACGCCGTCTACCAGGTGCTCGGCGCGGGCGTTGAGGGCGCAAAAAGTCTGGACAATTCCAAGATCGCCGACTGGCTGCACCACAACGAGGTTCACACCGTCATCGGCGACATCAGCTTCGGCCCGGAAGGCGAGTGGACCAAGCCCGGACTCTTTCAGGTTCAATACCACGGCATCACCGATGCGGCGAACCTCGAAACCTGGCGAGGCATGAGCTATCAGACCGTGGTGTATCCTCCCGACCAGAAAACCGGCGACGCGATTTATCCATACGAAAAGGCCAAATAGCCGCGCTGTCGCCGCTGCCGGCAAAGAACGCGGTAACGGCGTGAAAATCACCGGCGGCGACCTTACCTGAGCCTTTGCGCGGGCAGCGCGGAATCGCGTATTCAGATCGCGCCCGCAACCGCCGCAGAGGCCGCTCGCATTGCACACCGCCCGCCTGTGCCTTCGCGTCGTCACCGAGGCCTTCCTTCGCTTCAGCCGCGATGACGGCTGGGCGATCGCGAGCCACATCTCGCTGTCGATCCTGATGGCGATGTTTCCGTTCCTGATCGTGGTGACGGCGCTCGCCGGCTTCATCAACTCCGCCAACCTGGCCAACGAAGTTGCGCGCCTGATCTTCGCGGTCTGGCCGAAGCAGGTGGCCGGGCCGCTCGCTAGCGAGATTCACAACGTGCTCACCACCACGCGCGGCGGGGTGCTGACATTGGGCGCAGTATTCGCGGTCTATTTCGCTTCCAGCGGCGTCGAAAGCCTGCGCATCGGATTAAACCGCGCCTACGGCCTCACCGAGCAGCGCAGCTGGTGGCTGTTGCGGCTTGAATCGATCGGCTACGTGCTGGTCAGCGCGATCGCATTTCTGGCGCTGGCGTTTCTGGTGGTGCTCGGCCCGCTGATCTTTCAGGCCGCCGTCGCCTACGCACCGTGGATGGAGCCGCTCAAAGCCCACTATGACATCGCCCGCTTCGGCATCGGCGGCCTGGTGATCGCTGGTTCGCTCGTGATCCTGCACCTGTGGCTGCCGGCCGGCCGGCGGCAACTCGGTAACGTGTGGCCCGGCATCGTCGCGACATTGGTACTGTGGCTCGCCTGCGGGTTTACCTTCGGGCGCTATCTCGCCGACTTTTCCCAAGCCTACGTCACCTATTACGCCGGGCTCGCCTCGGCGATGATCGCGCTGGTGTTTCTCTATTACAGCGCCTGGATTTTCATCTTCGGCGGCGAACTCAACGCCGCGATCGCGCGCGAGCGAGACGGCAAGACCTAGCCCTCGTTATTGCGAGGGAGCGGCCCGCCTACGCTCGCTGCTAGATGCTTCAAACGACGTTGCTGACCCGAAAGGGCCTTCAAAGCCTCGGCGACGACAGGGTCTAAACGGTGTAGGGTCTTACCGCTGCCGGCGCGGGATCTACCCAAGCCCCGGGGCTGAAGGGTCCAATAGTGCGGTGCGATGTTGGGTTAGGGCCGGAACGCGAATTTGCCGAGGCAGAAGCGGCTTCGGGACGCGCAGAGCGTTTAGCTAATCTGCTTACATTGTCCTATGAACCGATGTTTGCGTGGCGTCTGCATGGACCGGTCGAGTTCTGGAACGCAGGGGCCGAACGGCTTTACGGTTTTACACCGGACGAGGCAGTCGGGCGGTCCAGCCACATTCTCTTGCAAACCAAATTCCCAGTCGAAATTACCACGCTACGATCAGAGCTGCTGAATGAGCGTTACTGGTCGGGCGAGCTACGCCATGTCTGCAAGGATGGCCACGAAGTCACCGTAGACAGCCGCATGCAGTTGCTCGGTGATGACACCGTGCTTGAGGTCAACCGCGACGTTACGCAACTCAAACTTCTCAATATTCA
This sequence comes from uncultured Alphaproteobacteria bacterium, assembly GCA_963844545.1. Classification (GTDB taxonomy): domain Bacteria; phylum Pseudomonadota; class Alphaproteobacteria; order Rhizobiales; family Xanthobacteraceae; genus BOG-931. The sequence goes on from CAWJOX010000020.1 coordinate 121,499, forward strand.
GCAAGCAGCGCTGCTGCGGGAACTGACCGCTACTACCGCCAAATTTGAAGCGCTTTTCAACCAATCCGGCATTTTCGCCGGCATATTGGACCTGCAAGGATGCGTGCGCGAAGTGAACAAACTGTCCGTTGACGCGTGCGGGTACACGAAGGAGCAGGTCCTGAACCAACCATTCTGGGACACCCCTTGGTGGCGCGGGTCAGAAGAGGTGAAGGCGAGGATTCGTTTCGCGACCGATCAGGCTGCTTCCGGGTCGGTCTTCCGCGAACAGCTTCAGTACTGGGTTGCCGACGGCAGCGAGCGTATCGTGGACTTTGCGATGCACCCCATTCGCGACCAGTCGGGAGCAATAATGTTCCTGCATCCGACGGGTATCGACATTACCGGGCACAAACAGGCCGAAGCTGCGCTTCGCGACAGCGAACAACGCTTGCGTTGGCTGGCGTCTATCGTCGAGTCCAGTGACGACGCAATTATCAGCAAGAACCTCGATGGCATTATCACGAGCTGGAACAGCGGTGCGGAACGTGTCTTTGGCTATACTGCCGAAGAAGCTATTGGCCAGCCCATCACAATTGTTATTCCGCAAGACCGGCGCGATGAAGAGCGGTCAATCCTGACGCGCATCAGACGAGGAGAGCGTATCGACCATTTCGCGACAGTTCGGCAACGCAAACATGGCAGCTTAATCGACGTTTCGCTGACCGTTTCTCCCGTTAAAAATGCCGAAGGTATCATTGTTGGCGCTTCAAAGAACGCGAGGGATATCACCGAACAGAAGCGGTCACAGGAGCAGATCGCCACCTTGGCTCGGGAGGCAGAGCACCGAAGCAAGAACCTGCTCGCGACCGTACAAGCAACCGTAAATCTTTCGCAGTCCGACACGCCCGAAGGTCTGAAACAGGCAATTGAAGGACGCATTCTGGCGCTCGCGAATGTTCACTCACTGTTCGTCGAATCGCGGTGGCTAGGTGCCGAGTTATTGACTATCGCGAAACAGGAGCTTGCGCCTTATTCCGAGAAGGACCAGAGGCGCGTGCGAATAGAAGGTACGCCGGTTCTATTGGAGCCAAACGCCGCTCAGGCCGTCGCTGTAACCTTGCACGAGCTGGCGACCAACGCCGTCAAGTACGGGGCTCTGTCCGTGCCCGACGGGCATATCGATCTGACATCGCTGCACGAGGCAGACGGGCGGCTAATCCTCCGCTGGAGGGAGATGGGCGGTCCGGCAGCGCAGGCGCCAACGCACCGGGGCTTCGGCACGCGAATTATTGAACGAATGATTGACCAACAAAAAGGCAAAGTGCGTTTCGACTGGCATGCCGACGGCCTCGTTTGCGAAATCACCCTTCAGGCGTAATGCCCATCTGGGTGCGCTGAACGTCATTTGTTGCGAGACAGCAATACGTCTGGAATTGAGGGCAAGGCTGATGTGACCAGCCCACCCCCGAAATGACGTTGATGACCCTCCTAACGGACTCGCCGCCCTTCAAGGCGGGATTAATGCCCAAAGGGGCTGATTGGCTGTATGATGCTTTTGAGATAGGGGGCCAAGCCGCCGGGGGAGCGGGAATTGTCGGACGCACCAAGCTTTAAGGAACTTGAGCGGCAAGGCTGGGGAGCCAAGGCTGAAAATTACAACGCGTTCGCCGGGCAGATTACTGTCGGCGCCGTTGCACCACTTCTTGACGCAACTGGAGTTCGCGCTGGCATGCGCGTCCTCGATGTGGCCGCGGGACCGGGATACGTCGCGGCCGGCGCTGACGCGCGCGGCGCACACGCGGTCGGAGTCGATTTCGCGGCGGACATGGTCGCGGAGGCGCGACGACGCCACCCAAGCATAGAATTCCACGAGGGCGATGCAGAAAACCTTGCGTTTGATGCGGCGGCCTTCGACGCAGTCGTCTGTGCCTTCGGTATTCTCCACATGGCAGACCCAGACAAAGCGATTGCAGAGGCGTATCGGGTTTTGCGTCCAGATGGGGCCTTTGCATTCACAGTTTGGTCGGGCCCCGATCGGCATGATTTTTTCGCGATTGTGCTGAAGGCCCTTCAAGCACACGGCAACATGCAAGTATCGCTGCCGCCGGCGCCGCCGATCTTCCGTTTCAGCGACCAGGCGGAATGCCGAAATGTGCTGACGCAGGCTGGCTTCGTCGACGCCTCTGTCGTCGAGCTGCCGCTTAAATGGCGTGCGCCATCGATTGAGGCGATCCTAGACGGCATTTACAAGAGCACCGTGCGCACTGCGGCGGTGCTTGAGCGCCAGACGCCCGATGCGCTGGACCGCATTCATCGCGCGATTCGCGAAGGTGCTGAGCGCTTCATGCGCGACGGGGCTTATGAGATGGCTTGGCCAGCCGTGCTCGCAGCGGCGCGCAAACCAAATCAGCCACACGCCTAAAAATGCTTCGGAAACGTTGGAAATGATCGGATTTGATGTCCGCTGATGGCCCAAGTGCGAAGCGGAGTAATGTCAACTTTAAGTCTGCTCTCAGGATACCGACGGGCTAATAGCTGATATCGCGAAACGGCCATTGATGATCTCAAAGGCGACTTCGCCCCGGCCAAGAGCGAAGCGCTGAGGGCCGTTCATTTCGTTGCCCGCGTGACGCGGGGTACTGGTAATCGAAATTGAATTATTTTTGACACAGTGTGCGACGCCTTCCTCGCGTCTTTGTGATGCTCCGTCAAACGTCGCATAGGATATCGTTCGTACAGTGGTACACTGCCCAGCGTATCATTCAAGAAACTGGCAATACGGCAATCAACAATTAGCGTTTTCGCAAGCTTGGCTTTCGTGACCGGCCCCGAATGGAACTATTCTTGGGTTCACAGGAGAGCGCAATGTCAAATCATTTCACTGGACTCAGTCTCGGCCCGCCACTGGGCGATCAACGGCTCGATCTTTGCGACCTGTACGCCTTCCAGTCACCCGGCGACAGGAACAGGACCGCGATCATCCTGAACGCAAATCCGAACGCGGATGCGCTTCATCCCGATGCGATCTATCGCCTCAACATCGACACCGACGGCGATTATTTGACCGACATCGCGTTCAGCTATGTGTTCTCGAAGCCGCAGAACGGCAGGCAGACCTTCAGCGTATTCATGGCGGAGGGCGCGGAGTCACGATCCGCCGAAGCAGTCGGCACCAAGATTGTCTCCGATGCCGAAGTCTCTTTCGGAACGAAGCCGAACATCGTTACGGCGGGCCACCACACATTTTTCGCAGGCAGCCGCAGCGACGCGTTCTTTTTCGACTTCGACGGAATCAAGAACCTGTTCGACACCAGGGGTAAACGCAATTTCACCGAACCGCATCTCGGGGGCAAGTCGCCATGGACCGGGGTGGATTCAAATACGCAAGCGAACGTGTTCTCGACCGTGATCGAACTGCCGACGAGTGAACTTAATCCCAAGCCCGAGACGCACATCTGGGGGCGGTGCAGTTTGCGCCGCGACGGCAAGCTGCTTCACGTCGATCGCGCGGGCCATCCGAGCGTCAGCAGCTTCTTCAACACCGACGACACCAAAGAAGAGTACAACGCGAGTGAACCCGTCAACGACCGCAATCGGTGGCTCGAGCAGTTTATTCATCTGATGGGGCATACCGGCAATTACACGCGCGAGGAAGCGATTGCGGCGATAGACACGGAGCGCACGCTGCCCGACGTGCTGAGTTTCGATCCATCGAAGCCCGCACAGTATCCGAACGGTCGGGTCTTTACTGACGACGTGATCAATTACCGGCTCGCCTTCCTGACGAAAAATGAGTGCCCTCCGACAGGCCTTAAGCCTCACACCGATGTCCTCAAGGAGTTCCCCTACCTGGGCACGCCGCATGTGAAGTAGCGGAACATGAATCCGCTACCGGTGCGGCCGGTGAAAGTCCGCTGTCTCCGGGCCAATGACCGCTGACGTTGCCGTCCCCTACGGCAACGATGGGGCGGATGTCGCACAGGGTAGCCCGGATCGTCCGATTCTGGCGGATCGCCTCGATTGCAATGAGGACTCTAGGGATGTCAGCGCCGAAGCGCACCATGGATCGCGCTGGCTTGGCGTCGGCGAAGAATTCCCCATATGCTTCATTCATCTCTCTATAGAGGTCAGGCCGCGCGAGCAGCACTGTGACCTTCACCACGCGGTCCGGTCGAGCGAGCTGCCGGCGGCCTTCAGGATAGTTTCGACGTTGCGCAGAGCCTGACGCGTCTGCTCCTGTATTTTGCCGCCAACGATGTCGGTGGGTCCGCCACGGGTATCTGGCCCGATACAAATACGAACCCATTTGCGACAACAGCATGTGAGTAGGGAGAATGGGGCGCCGGATTGTCGGCGACGTCGACGTGGCGCATCTCCGGCATAGTACCTCCAATTGTAGCTCGCGCTCGAAATGGCCTGAATGACCCAAAAATGACATCGACAGGCTGTGTGTGTAGCACAAGTTGATGAGCGGGCCGGAGAGGACCGAGGCAACATGACAGGCGCACTCGAGCGATCTGAGAGCAAGGTTCCCGAAATCACGCTCGGGTTCTGGATCATCAAGATCGCGGCAACGACGCTGGGCGAGACTGGAGGCGACACCGCGACGATGACATTGAACTGGGGCTACCTTGCCGGAACAGTATTGTTTCTGTCGCTTCTCTTTGTACTTGCCGCCTTGCAGATCAGGGCAAAGAAATTTTATCCCTGGCTCTATTGGGCAACGATCGTCGCCTCCACCACCGCTGGCACCACCTTGGCCGACTTTGCCGACCGCTCGCTCGGCATCGGCTATGCTGGTGGCTCGTCGGTTCTGTTCGCGTGCCTGATCGGCACGCTCGGCGCCTGGTATTGGTCACAGGGTTCGATCGCAGTCGCCACCGTCAATGCGCCGAAGCTAGAAGCATTTTATTGGGTCGCCGTTACCTTGTCGCAGACGTTAGGAACGGCGCTGGGCGATTGGACGGCCGATGATACCGGACTTGGATATGACGGCGGCGCCTTGGTCTTCGCTGCCGGATTGGCAATCTTGGCCGCAGCCTACTTCCTCACCAACACCTCGCGGGTCCTTTTGTTTTGGGCAGCCTTCATCCTGACGCGGCCGCTCGGCGCGACGGTAGGCGACTTCCTCGACAAACCGGTGAGTGACGGCGGTCTGGCCTTGAGCCGGCCTATCGCATCCGTCGTCCTCGGCGCCTTCGTCATCGTTTGCATCATGGTTCTGCCCCAGCGGGCGGGCCAGCATCCGGGGCAATCGAAAATAGCGACGTGAAAGGCGTGCTCCGGACTGCGCCGAAAGTTGAGTATAGTAGGGCTCGTCAGGACGCCGACGGCAAGTCTGTTTGTGGGCCCAAATGCGAAGTGGAGTAATGTCAACTTCAAGTCTGCGCTCAAGGGTATCAATGGACTAATAGCTGATATCGCGAAACGGCCCTTGATGACCCCATCAGGGACATAGTTCGGCGTAAAGTAAATCATTGACGGCGGTGGGAAGGGCGCGACGATCCAAGGGACGCCAGCTTAACTTTTGATCTGCACGTAGCCATGCTCTCTCATGCAGCTAACGAAATCGTCGACCACGGCCTGGCTATAGCTGCCCTTATCCGTCTTGCCGCGGGCCGCCCCATCAGGCCTCTGCACGCCGTCTTTGCAATCGAGACTGTCGATATCCAATAATCCGGAGTTGACTGGCTGGCCGTCGGCACGAGCCCACGCCGCCGGCAGCGCCAGCGGTTTGGCACAACCGCCGAGCATCAAGATCGAAATGAGTAACAGCACACGCATAACGCCAACGCGCGTAGGTGTCAGTTCCTTTGAGAAGTAATGGCAAAAATCCTAATATCTCGTGTGTCGGCAGAACCCACCGTCACCGAGATCTTGCAGCTCGCGAAGCGGAGCGTGGTGGCGGATATCTGGTCATCCTGAAAACAGTGAACCTGGCGATGAAGCGCATCGGGGACAGCGCGCGTCAATCTACTGACGCATATACAACACGATCGCCGGTTCTCTCCTATTTCCTTTAGAAAGCGAATTCGCGTGCCGATGTCCGGCTTCCAGGGGGTAGAGGAGACACCGAAAATGGGGCCACCACGTGTGTTCCTAATCCATGAGTAAAATGAGAAACCCGTCCTTCAATAGTTTAGGAAAGATAAAAAGGGCACCGCGGATTGTCGCGGTGCCCTCTCACCGCGCCGTGGGTTTTTTAGCGCCCTACATCGTCGGCGCTTCAGCCGCGAGCTTAGAAAACTCCTCCGGTGTAAATGCACGCACTGTAGTCGTACGGGCGTTTCCGGATGCCGAAATGGCCGTCACATATTTCACCATTGCCTCGCCATTGGGCATTTCGATTGTAGCAACAACGTCATAGTCTCCGGTCGAGATGTAGACGCTCAGCAGCCGACCGCCCAATTTTTCGATCATGGCTTTGGCGGCATGCGAACGTTTGACTGCGTCTTTCGCGCTCTTGGCACCTTGGTCAGTCCAGTTTAGGAAACAAATGAATGTCATCATGATGTTTTCCTCTGTGATGGAAAGCGCGCGATGGTGTGCGCGGGCTCATACGATCCAGCGACCAAAAAAACAGATGGCCAAGGTAAAGCCTGCCGACGGCAGGGCGCGCTGCTGGCTTCATGGCGAGTCTCGGCACTCTCGCTCGGCAGCTGAACCAATCATAGACGAGTATTTTGACAGCTAAAAGATCAGCCGCGAGAGGGTTGGGCTGTCACATCCGTACAAACTTGCTATTGGAAACCCATAGCAGAAGTCGCCGCCGATACGCGCCTTCTCGAAGAAACGTCGAGCGATCTACACGAGTGCATTTACGACGGCTTTTCAGCCACCATTCGAACAAGGCGGGTCTTTGTTCGTCCCAGATCACGCAGCGCTGCAGTGTCCTCGAACTAACTCCAGATGAACCCGCGGCCGCGAACCGCTGACTTCAACAAAAAATACACGCCGAGTATCGCCAGAGCAGGTCCGTACAGCGCCAATGCCGACGCAAAAAGCCCCCATATCGCGTCGTCAAGGGCCAGCAGAACCATAATAGCCGCAAGGAACACAAACACCGGCCAGACGATCAAACGATCTTCGCCAGGCTTGCTGCCGAGTCGAGCCGCTACGGGAGAACCGCCGACCGTTAGGGGAAGTGTCTCCCGTGGACGCTGCAGTTTTTCATAAGAAAATCTGGCGACGCGCAGACCCGCTCCGACAACAAGCATCAGCGCAAACGGCAGGTAGAGCGGCCGAAATTTACCGAGACCCTCCGCGTGTAGCGGGCCGACGATAAAATCGGCCGCGAAGGCGATGGCAATGTATTCAAGCGCAATCGTGCGGAAGATCCGCCAGAGACGCGGCCCGAGTGCGTCACGAAGCCGCGGCCAGGAGAAAAGCGCGAGGAGATAGGTGCAGAATATCCCGATCCAGAAGAACACCATGGCGCCGCCCGGTCCGGTCGCGATGTGAATGATCCAAAGGACGAGCCCAACATGAACGAGTTGCGCCGAAGCGTAGGCAAGGCCCAAGTCCCGCCCGCGGCGCGCCAATCCGTCAAAACGCGGCCCGCACAGCCAGGCGATTGAACCCCCAACGTAGGCGAACCAGAACAGGAGAAAGGACCATCTCGCCGTCGCCCGCAAGGCGATTGCCGTACCTCGCTCTCCGACGCCGAAAATGATAAGTACCCCTGCCGCCAGCACAAACGCGATGACGAAGGCCGCCCACATCCAATACGCTGGAGCAAGCGAGCGCCAAGCAACCCCGACGGAACCGAAGCTGCGACATTCTGGCGAGCGAACGGGGCTCGTCTCCATCCAATGACGCTCCTTCAAATGACTTTCCTTACGGTTTCACGAAACAACAGACATTCTAGCATTTTATAGGAGTTTTTATGGCGCGTGTGCGATGCTCAAGCCTCCATTACGGGCCGCTGGGCGCGCGGGGAATCGGGTCAGCGACCTCGACGCGAACGTCAGCCGTGGCGAGGCCGCACATAAAGCCCAATTCAATCGCGATGTCTGCCTTTGGGTCTCGGCAGCGTCGAAACGAGCGCAATCCCAACACTTCCGCTCTTCGTCCGCGCCGGACGTATCGCCGCGCTGCACCGACTGAAGCGATGGGCGAATTCGGGCAATACGCCGCAGCAAACGAGCATCAACGCCGGCCGCGAACCAGCGAGATCAGACGCGTCAGCCCCGGTCGGATTCGCAGTTCAGCTGCGGCAGCAACGCCGCCTCAAGCGCGTCGTCGAAATTCCGCAAGCCGGGGGCGCGGCGCGTTGACCAGCACCGCCATGTTGCCGGGCTTGTGCCGGTTGGTGCGCATGGCTGCCGGCTGGACGTTGACAGCTCGAGCAGGTGTGGCCGGGCATTCTCGTGACTTTGGTGTTGTGGCTCACCTGCGGGCTTACCTTTGGGGGCTATCTCGCGGATTTCGTGCTTCGGCAGACGGCAACGAGCGAACGGAAGGTGGGATGCTCCGTTCGCTCGGTGATCCGTGCAGCCAGGCATTAGGGAACGAACGTTACCAACGTGCCGTGTGCACCATCGCTCTGTAGAGCAAAGTTCGCCGTCGTGTAGGTACCCGCAAAGTTCAGATCGACAACTTTGCTACCGTTCTCAATCTGCAGAATGCCGCTGGCCCCGATTCCTTTGGTGAAGCTCTCAGTCGCACGTGTGAATGTGATTTTGGTCAGATCGATGAAGTCCTGGCCGCCGAAGTCTCTGATCGTGCCTTGGAACGAGTTCGAGCGAGTCCCGACCCAGTATCAATTCTGCGGCCCTCGTCATCCACAGCCTGGTATAATCTTCAAAAACTGCGCCGCCGCTCATCGTCAGCACGCCGCCGTCGAGGTTGGCACCGCTGACCGTGCCGCCGGCTGAAACCTCAAGCGTGCCGCCGTGGTCCACTGTCACACCGCGAGCCACGCCGCCATCAGACACCTGAAACGTGCCGCCGCGGTCTACTGTGGTGTTGCTGGCCGTGCCGCCATACGCAACAAACAAGCCATTACCGACCACGGTGCCGCTGGCGACGCCGCCGGACATGAGCAGCGTGCCCTCGTAAATTACCGTGCCGTTGGCCGTGCCGCCCAGCTCGACGGTTTCGCTGCCACCCGACAGCGTCGTTCCCACAGCTAAACCGCCGGCGTCGACGGTCTGCGTACCACCACTGTTGACCTCTGTTACAGCCGCGACTCCACTGACGTAGACAACTTGAGTGCCCTGGTCGTCAACGACCGTCCCATCGGAATATGGGGCATAGCTATCCCCCAAGTATTGCACGCCGCCTGCCACGACCGCGCCAAAGCTCGCGCCAAAGACATATTCCGTGCCGCCCGGCTCCACCACAGTGGAGTTCGCTGTACCGTAGACGTCTTGATACCCGTTATTTGCTAACGTTGTGGCCACGGCAGTGCCGCCGGCATCTACAAGCGCTACGCTACTGTCCTCTACAACCGTGTCGACGATGGTGCCGCCGCTCATTACATAGATCTCGCCATCGTTGACCACGGTAGCGCTAGTGACAGTTTGCCCGTTGCTTACTGTAAATGTCACTCCATTCACGACGAGTGTCATTGCATAATCCCCCCTCAATTTGAGATGCATCAATTTTTGAAACCCTGGAAGCGGGCGACATTGTCTCAGCTCCCCGATTCCGTAATGCGTGTTCCTGGGATTGGGGTGTTATCGCAATTTGGAAACTGAAGGCGTGATGCCCATCACACTCGGATGTTTCGGAGGTGGATTCGCTAGAAATTTGACAGTGCTGTTACCAGCCATCGTCTCGAGCGGATTCAAACTGCGACATCGTGCGATGTCTGCGTGACAGTCCCCCGGACGTTGTAGCCATCTTTGTGCGGGCGGCATTTCTGAATCGGGCTTGCGAAGCTTGGGCTAAGGTTGACCTCGGACAGATCGACGTCGAAGTTATCCAACAGCGCCAGTTGCGTTTATTCCGTGATCGAAAATTCCGATGACCGAATGTCCCCGCGGCAGATTGCGAAGCCTGCCCCAATCACATGAAGCTAACCTGAATGTTAGACTTAAAATTAACACTATGGGGCAGCTTTGTCGGGCCAAAGTTCCCGGGATTCGGCGATACCTCGCCGGTGGTGTGCCACTTTATACGTCGTCATCGGGCAGAATGCGGACGGCGGCGCCGTCAAGGTCGTCGTGTTGGCCGCTCTTCAGCGACCACAGGAACGCGACAAGCCCGGCGCGCAGGCGATCACATTCCGCTATGCCCCGAAACCGGACCGAGGCATCAAAATCCGCTCCCGACGCTTTGTGCCATAGCCGGTCATCGCGCGGGCCGACAATGAAGCTTTTCGGATCAAACAATCACCAGCCCAGTGTTAACCACCCCGATGTCAGACGGATTGTTCTGGCGGCCGCACAAGGGCTAAGATGCGGCGCAGGGTGGGTGGGACATCGCGGCAATGATCCGTTGCGGAGTGATAGCGGCGTCAGTCACATTGACAGCTGGGCTATCGCTTGCGGCCTGTACGGGCGGTGGCGGGGACTCAACGGCCCAAGGCCTCCTGGGGTTGAACCACATGCAGGACGCTAGTGGCATCCGTACGCGGGAGCTTCTGCCGGAGGAAAAGGCGGTGATCAGCCATGCCGTGGGCCTGTCGGTTCTCAATCCCAACACGGCGCAATTCCGTTGGCCGCAGATCGCTGATACCGAAGACGGCCCGACCAACTACTGCGGGATGGTCAACGCCAAGAGCGCATACCCGGCCTATAGCGGCTGGCAAGCGTATATCGTCGAAGGCAAGATTTCCGGCGGCAAGATGACATCGGCGGTGGTCGGCCTGATCGCCGGCGGCAAGGACGTCGGGATCGTCCGCAAGATGTGCCAAAAATACGGCCTCGACCCCGGTAGTACTACCTGATCTATGAAAAAGCACGTTGAGGGCCGCGCGAGTCTTGTCGCGCAGCGGCGAAATAACGCGATGGGTCAAACGCTGCACATTTGCGATGTCCGCGCGATGTTTGCTTTGCACCCCCGATAGCGACGAAATCGTAGGCGGCTCATCACTTCGGTTTCGGGCCAAGTGCCGACATTAAAGTAATGGTGCAAGTTCGTCGCCGCTTGACTATATCCGTTACGGATATATCATGGCTGTATGAGCGAGTGGAAACCGCCACTGCCGCTAACACCCGCCGTGTTCCACATCCTGCTCGCCTTGTTCGGCAAGGAGCGCCACGGTTACGACATCATGCAGCAGGTCAAGGCGGATTTGGCAGATGCAGTGAAAATGGGTCCGGGGACGCTGTATGGCTCGCTCGACCGCATGATCGAGGCGGGCTTGGTTGCCAAGGGCAGCACCAAAGATCCACGCCGTATTTACTACCGGCTCACGGCGCTTGGCCAAACCACGTTGCGTGCGGAAACGGAACGGCTGTCGCGCGTGGCCCTCGTCGCGCGCCGCCAGCTGGGGAGCGCGTGACGCCATGACGCGCCCCGAGCAGCAGAAGGAGTCCCGGTCGTTACGCCTCTACGCGCGGCTGCTGGAACTCTACCCGTCGGCATTCCTGCAACGGCATCGCGCGGAGATGCTGCAAAACTTCGCCGATCTCGAAGACACGGCGGCGTCGAAGACGGCACTCTGGCTGCTGATAGGAAAGGACCTGACGATGACCCTAATTTCGCACTTTTTCGCGTCACGGCTTGGCATTTACGTGATTGGTGTCTTTGTCGCGTGGATATTGTTCTTCGCGATCGGGTATTTCCGCTACGGCAGCACGCCCGGCCATCCGGCTTTGCATGTCTTCGGAGGCTTTCTGCTCGGCATGCTGTCCATGTATGTCGCGACACGTCTCTACGGAACGCCGCAAAACAGCTCGTACGTGATCGGTATCCTTGTCGCGTCGATATTGATCTTCACGATCGGGTATTTGCGCTACGGAAGCACGCCCGGCCATCCGGCCTTGCAGGTCTTCGGAGGCCTTCTGCTTGGCATGCTGTCGATATACATCAAAATCTTGCTTATATCGTTTCAATCGGCGTAATTCCCTGATGGGGTCAATCGCGTCCCGGCTGACTTAGCGCACGAGCGATCCCGCTATGCCTCGAAACCGGACGTAAGCACAAAAAATCCGCTTCCCGACATTTTGCGCCACAACCGCCACATCGGTCAGGATAGGTCATCATCGGGCAAGCTGACGTAAATCAATACTCCGAGAATGACTGCGGTGATACGGAACGCCGTCTCCTGGCCGTTCCAGACTTTCGACTGCCACATGGCAAAATACTCGCCTGCCACCACCAGGAAGCCGAAAAACCAGAGGCCGAAGCCGATAGCCAATCCGGCGATTGCCCACATCTTGGCGCGGTTGAAGATCACGGCGGATGACCCTAGCCGGCCCAGTAACGCCAGTGCGCCGAACGCGAGCAAAAGGCCGGTGACCCCTTCTGCGGCTATTATCAGCGCGTACGCCGTATGCCACATCGTTTCATCGGTGATTGCACGATATTTTAGGACGCTGCCGGCGAAGGTCGTATCCATGCTCAAGACGTGTTTCACGAACTCATAGTTCGCGCCGTAGTCGGTGATATTGTCATAGGCGACGATCAGTGCGAACGCCGCGAGCGCAGCAATCATTATAACCTTGGCGATGCGGACGACGATCATGATGGCTATCCAATTGCTATCGACACAGCCCCGCGGCTGTCCTCGATGAGGTGGCTGACGGAACATACGCCACGTAGATCGGATCGGTTGCCTCTCGGCACTCCCTGTTTTCCGCTCGTAAGTTCGATCTGCGGGCACGACGAACTAAAATGCCTGCCTGCTTAGACGGTGATGAGCTGACATTGGTCTGATAGTTTGCAACGGTAGCGTCTGGTAGCATCTGCCGGGAACTGGCCGTTGCCATTGTCGCGTATCCTGATCCCCAGGCGGTCGCCAACACTTCTGATCATCGGACAATCGGGCGGAATATATTTCCAGCACAAATCGGAGGTGAACGGCCATGTCCTCGGCGAAGAGTATGAGCTTTGTAATTCCCGCCGTCGCCATGCTGGCGTTGTTAGCGACACCGACGATGGCTGATGACAGGCATGACTGCGCATATGGAAGTTTAGATCTGCGAATTGCCGCATGCACCAAGATACTGGACGACAATCCCCCGGACTTCGTCACTCTAGGCAATCGTGGCATGTCTTACAGGATGATAGGCAAATACGACAGCGCTCTCGTCGACCTCAATAAAGCAATAAGTCTGAATCCAAATATCGCTGGTCTCTACCTTGAGCGGGGCCTGGCGCATGACGGCGGCAGCGACCATGAACGTGCAATCGCCGATTTCAGTGAGGCACTTCGGCGCAACTCCAGCCTTGTTCAAGCTTACTTTGGTCGGGCCATAGCTTACCAAGCCGAGGGCCAACTCGATCTGTCAACCGCAGATTTGAATAGGGCCACGGAGCTTGACCGCAATCTTGTCGCGGCACTCTATATGCAACGTGGCTATGCACTAGGAGATTCCCGTCAATACGACAGTGCGATCGCGGCCTTTGACAGGGCAATCGCGCTTGGCCCTGGTTGGCTGGGGGCCTATTTCGGCCGCGGAGGATCATACGAGGAAAAAGGTGACCTGGATCGAGCTCTGGCGGATTACAGGAAGTGCCTCGAATTGAAGGCCACGACCGAACTCGACCGACAAAGGCAGCAAACGGCTCGCGAGCGAGTCGAGAAACTGGGGCAAAGATAGACGAAACACTCGCCCAAACGATCGCGACATGTCTATCGAGGCAGCAATAGTCCGTTCCGCGATCACTCGCTGTCGTTCCGTTCAAGCTGCGATTGTCGGTCGAGCCCACCGATAAGATGCCCTTCGTCGAAACTCAACCGTGTCACCGCCGCATGGAATCTTCCGGCATTCATGAGCATGACGGCCGTATTGTTAAGAGTGCTTGCGGCCAGGGTTTCTGCACCGAGCTTTCGCAGCAGCGCGTGTTCCATGCGACAAGGCGCGATGCAGCCTAACGGTAATCGTAGTCTTCGGTGATGGCTTGGACGATTTCACGGCCTCTCTGACTGCAGATGTGCAACTCGCGGTGCGCCCGGCTTGACGAGCACCGAGAGACAACAAAGTGCGCACGCGCTACAAGGCGTTCGGACGGCAGGAGCACCGAGCATGGCATTGAGTGACGCGGCGATCGTCGGCTACGCCGAAACCAAGATTGTCGAAAAAAGCGACCGGGACGTGTGGGAACTCGGTGCCGAAATCCTCGAGACCCTCCTCGACAAGACCGGTTTCGAAAAAGACGAAATCGACGGGCTCATTCTGTCCTCATCCATGACCGGTGCCGGCAATTGCTTCTGGTCGCAAACGACGGCGGATCAGCTCGCGCTGGAGGTGGATCACTGCCAGACTGTTGATATTGGCGGCTGTTCGCCGCTTGGCGCGATCGCGCGCGCGGCGGCAGCGATCGATGCCGGCCTGTGCAGCACGGTGCTGTGTCTGTACGCCGATACCCAGGCTGCGGAAAACAACCAGCGCATGCGGTCGTTCCAGAACGAGTGGACGGCACCGTTAGGGTATATTGGTCCGCCGGCGGCCTTTGGACTCCTCACCCGGCGCTACGAGCACCAATTCGGCCTCGACTACGCCTCGCTCGGCAAGCTCGCAGTGGCGCAGCGCGGCCACGCTGTTCTCAACGAGCTTGCGGTCGAGAAATTGCGCAAACCGATCAGCGTCGACGACTATCTCAATTCGCGCATGATCGCTGATCCCGTCCGATTGCTCGACAGCGTGATGGTTTGCGACGGCGCGACCGGACTGCTCGTGACCGGCCGCAATGCGGCGGAGAAAAGAGGATTTTCGAAGATCGTCGTACCGATCGGCTATGGCGAGCGCACCAATTACCGCGCCGGCGAGGCGATCGTCGACGTAACCGAGAGCGGACACTACGTCGCCGGTCAGCGCGCGTTCGCGCAATCCGGCCTGAAACCGGCTGACATCGCCTCGTTCCATCCCTATGACGATTTCATCATCGCCATCATGCTACAGCTGGAGATGCTCGGGTTCTGCAAGCGCGGGCAGGGCTGCGGTTTTATCAGCGAGCACGATTTCACCCATTCCGGCGACCTGCCGCTCAACACCGGCGGCGGGCAGATTTCGGCAGGTCAGTGCGGACTCGCCGGCGGCGGCACCAACGTCGTTGAGGCGGTCAGACAGCTCTTTGGCGAAGGCGGCAAGCGGCAAGTGAAGAACACCAACAATGCCCTGGTCACGGGAATTGGCGGCATTCCCTATGGACGGAACTGGAGCAGCAGCGTGGTCATGATCCTGACCCCCGACGCGTGAGTGGCGATGATGAACGCCTTGAACGACACCCTGACTATCGAGCGCGAGCCGCCCCGGCCGCGCAGCTTCTCAAAGGCCTATTGGGATGCCACGCGCCAGAAGCGATTGATCGTCCAGTACGACAAGCGCAGCGGAAAGTATCAATTCTTCCCGCGTGCCACGAGCATCTATGACGGCCACAGGGATCTTGAGTGGCGCGAGGTCTCCGGCAAGGGCGAGGTGTTTTCCTACACGATCGCGTATCGCGCGCGACCGCCATTCCAGGGTCATGAGCCGTTTGCGATCGGTCTCGTCACGCTCGATGAAGGTGTGAACGTGATGGCCAATATCGTGCATTGCGGCCGCGACCGGCTGAAGATCGGTCTGCGCGTCAAGCCGTTCTGGGTGCCGCTGCCGAACGGCACGCACTTGTTGATGTTCGAGCCTGACTAGCAGGAGTGGCTTCGCGTGCGGCGCTGCGCGAAGGTCCACGAAGCTAGTGGGCAGAACGTCCCCCCACTTTTCCACAAACTGTCAAGCTTCGTGCCTGAATATCGGCTCGGGCCGAGTTCGCAATTAGTCCGGCCAATTTACTACCTGTCGATGGCGACCGGCTAACCGACATCAAGCCCTTTGAGAATTCTAAGGAAACCCGTCTTCGTCATGAAAGACCGGACCAAGCTGGAATCGCGCCTCCGCGGAGCTCTTAATGCCCTGAATCGAATTCTGCTTTCGGCGGCATAGCCGACATGATGAGACTTGCTGTTCGCTAATCTCTGTAGCGATTGACCCACAGCGGACATCAGCTCTGCGTCAAGGGACCTACCGTTCGGTCCATAACCAACTAATCTGGCGGCTTCTGGACCGCGGGCCCGGAACACGACCAGTTTCAAAACGCGAAAGGTATCCCGATGAAAGCGACTAGACGCACTTTCACAAGCGGGACGATTGCCGCTGGCTTCGCTGCGGCGTCCGGCGTGTCAATCACCGTTCCTGCAAAAGCCCAATCGCTATCGCCGACGGAAGCGCAGCGGATTGCGGAAGACGCCTACATCTACGGCTATTCGCTCATCACGACCGAAGTCACGCGCGTTCAGATGAGCAACGTGCCGACGGTTGATGGCCTCCATGCGCCGATGGGGCAATTCTTCAACGTCCCAAAATATCCTCCGGCGGACTACCGTGGCGTTTCGGCACCTAATGCCGACACGCTGTATTCGGTTGGCTGGCTCGATCTGTCAGAGCCGCAAGTTTTCAGCCATCCCGACATGGGGAGCCGCTACTACCTGTTCGAGGTTGTCGATCTATGGATGTCGGACAGCAAATCATCGCCGAGCCCGCGCACTGCCGACGGAAAGGCCGCCAACTTCTTGTTTACTGGCCCGGGCTGGAAAGGTGACGTGCCGGCGGGGATGAAGCATTTCCCGATGGCGACGCGCTACATGGTCATTCTCGGCCGCACCTACGCTGACGGTACCGATCAAGATTACAAGACCGTCAACGCTTTGCAGGCGCAGTACAAGTTCACACCACTATTCTCATGGGGAAAGCCCTACACCCCCGTAGCACCTCCAGTAAACCCGAACCCAGGTTTCAGCATGACCGATAAGCCGCAGGCGGTCATTCTCGCGATGGGAACGGAGGGCTATTTCAGACTGATGGCCAAGCTCATGGCAGGAGCCGCGCCTCCGGCAACGGGGGATGCGCCGATGGTCGCGCGCATGGCCAGGATCGGCATTGTGCCCGGCAAACCGTTCGAGATGAGCAAGCTCGACCCGGCTGTGCAGGCGGCGTTGAAGGACATCCCGCAATCCGCCCTCAAGAAGATTGAAGCTAACAAAGGCGCCTTGGGCGAGATGGTCGGCGGTTGGGTCGTGACGAAGGGACTGGGTACATATGGCCCCGGCGACTACCTGAAACGAGCTGTGGTCGCGGCATTTGGTTGGCCCGCGAACCAACAGGACGATGCGGTCTATCCCTATACCGAGGTCGACTCAAAAGGACAGCAGCTGACGGGCGCTAACAAGTACACATTGACCTTCACCAAGGGCGCCACGCCTCCGGTCAAAGGCTTCTGGTCAATCACCATGTACATGATCGATAACGGCTGGTGGTTCGTTCCCAATCCATTGAACAAGTTCACTGTCAGCCCTCGCAATAATCCGAAGCCAAACGCCGATGGTTCGCTCACGCTTTATTTCCAGAACGAGTCGCCGGGTCCGGACAAGGAAGCGAACTGGCTGCCAGCTCCGAAGGGCGATTTCTTACCTATGCTGCGGATGTACTATCCAGCGGAAGGTTCGCCTTCGATCTTGAACGGAAGCTGGAAAATTCCGGCGGTGGTCAAGGTAGGCTGAACTA
The DNA here is from genome assembly GCA_963844545.1 of uncultured Alphaproteobacteria bacterium. Taxonomy (GTDB): domain Bacteria; phylum Pseudomonadota; class Alphaproteobacteria; order Rhizobiales; family Xanthobacteraceae; genus BOG-931. The sequence goes on from CAWJOX010000020.1 coordinate 139,135, forward strand.
ATTTTTTTGTTGTCAAAGTGGGCGCGGGCCGCAGCAGGAAGCGGCCCAGTTTGATGTCGGCTGTTGGCCCTTCGCGACATTTCCCCGCGCTGCGGCATTTGGTTGCTATTGGGGCACACCAGACATCGCCTAGACCGCACCAACCAAGCGCAATGTAGGAGTTCGCGCGCTAGCCTCGCGGCGGATGATTGACGCCGAGCATGGAAAAGCTCGTAAGCAGCTGCTCGACTGTGTAGGGCTTCGCCAGCGTCGCCGAGTTGTCGACCAAAAGTGCCTTCATGCCGTCCGTCACTGTCTGGCCGGTCGCATAAAGTACCTTCACACCGGGGTGACGGTCCGCCGCCAATTTTGCCAGTTCGAGACCGGCTTGCTGATCGTCCCGCAGTCCTATGTCGGTGAACAAGACATCGATCTTGTCGGGACGTTCAAGAACAGCTGATGCCTCGGCAAGAGTGCTGGCCGAGAATGTCTGATGTCCGTGCTCTTGCAGATACGATTCCGCCAGTACGAGTACTTGGGCCTCGTCCTCGACAATTAACACGACTGCCATGCAACTCCCCGGCGCCTACCCACAAGCGCCTCGACATTGCCATCGCCGCGCGTCAGTCGCAATGACGATTGCCGCTATCCCCGCCCCAACTCGCGGTTCAGCTGCGGCGTCGACGCCGCCTCAAGCGCGTCGTCGAAATTCCGTAGGCCGGGGCGCGGCGCGTTGACCAGCACCGCCATGTTGCCCGGCTTGTGCCGGTTGGTGCGCATCAGTTCGTGCGCGTGCGGGATCTTCTCCCACGGAAACACGTCGCTCATGCACGGATCGATGCGGCGGTCGATGACGAACCGGTTGGCGGCGCTGGCCTGTTTCAGGTGGGCGAAGTGCGAGCCCTGCACCCGCTTCTGCCGCATCCAGACATAGCGCGCGTCGAAGGTGATGTTGTAGCCGGACGTGCCGGCGCAAAACACCACCATGCCGCCGCGCTTGACCACCAGACAGGAGACCGGAAAAGTCGCTTCACCCGGATGCTCGAACACGATGTCGACGTCGCGCTTGCCGGTGATATCCCAGATCGCCTTGCCGAAGCGGCGCGCCTCTTTGGTCCAGGTGTCGTATTCGGGCGTGCCGACTTTCGGCATCTGGCCCCAGCATTTGAACTCGCTTCTGTTGATCACGCCCTTGGCGCCAAGATTGAAGACGTATTCGGATTTCGACTCATCGGAGACGATGCCGATGGCGTTGGCGCCCGAGGCGGCGACGAGCTGAACGCCGAACACGCCGAGGCCGCCGGAAGCGCCCCAGACCAGGACGTTGTCGCCGGGCTTGAGGATGTGCGGCGGATGGCCGAACAGCATGCGATAGGCGGTGGCGAGCGTGAGCGTGTAGCAGGCCGCCTCTTCCCAGGTCAGATGCGCCGGCTTCTGCATCAGCTGGCGCGACTGCACGCGGCAGAATTGCGCGAACGAGCCGTCCGGCGTCTCGTAACCCCAGATGCGCTGCGACGGCGAGAGCAGCGGATCGCCGCCATTGCAATCTTCATCGTCACCGTCGTCCTGATTACAGTGGACGATGACTTCGTCGCCGACTTTCCACCGTTTGACTTTGGAGCCGACGGCCCACACCACGCCTGACGCATCCGAGCCGGCGATGTGAAACGGATTTTTGTGCCCGTCGAGCGGCGACACCGGAATGCCAAGCCCGGCCCAGACGCCGTTGTAGTTGACGCCGCCGGCCATGACGTAGACCAGCGCCTCATCGTCCCCGATCGGCCAGGTCGGCAGCACTTCCTGCTGCATGGATTTTTCCGGCGGACCGTGACGCTCCTTGCGGATCGCCCAGGCGTGCATGGTCGCCGGCACGTGACCGAGCGGCGGAATTTCGCCAATAGCGTAGAGGTCTTTCAGCGCCGCAGCCGATGGTTTCTTCTGCGCGACGGCCATGATGTGCTCCAGTCGAGCTCGCTGAATTCGCTTTCGACTGTAGTGTGCCGCAGTTGATGTTGCAGCGCAATAAGCACTTCGGAGTGCATGGTGCTGACACAGGGCCGGGGCGCAGTTAAGGTCGGGGTACAGGAGACGAAACAGGGATGGTCCCTGCTAGGGCGGCGCACAGGGGAAATTCATGCGGGTGGAAACCATTATTATTTGGCTGATTGTCGGCGCGATCGCCGGCTGGCTTGCCGGCCAGGTCGTTAAGGGCAGCGGCTATGGGCTGATTGGCGACATCATTGTCGGCATCATCGGCGCCGTGATTGCCGGCTGGCTCCTGCCCCGGCTCGGAATCTACATCGGCGCCGGCTTTATCGCCGCGATTGTCGATGCCTTCATCGGCGCGGTGATCCTGCTGATCATTCTACGGCTGGTGCGGCGCTAGCGCGCCATCACCGCCGCCGGCGCCGCATTTAAGGGTTCCTCAAGGCCGCCCGGCCTAGCTTCGCCGCGATATCACGCGAGGCGCGGCCAGCGATGGCGCTTTATCAAATGTCTCCCGCGCACGGCGCCGGCGCACGGCTGGCGCGGCCGGTCGAGCTTATCTGCTTCGCGCTCGTGGTCGCGCACGCGACCTATCTCTTAACTGCTTATCTACAAGGCGTCTGGCTGGTGGCGCCGGACGGCAGCGGCGTGCCGTCGGACTTCGTCAATGTCTGGGCTGCCGGGCGCATGGTGCTCGCGGGCCACGCCGCCTCCGTCTACGACTGGCCGGCGCACAAGCTCGTCGAAGTAAGCGCTATCGGCCATCCGTTCGACGGGTATTTCGGCTGGCACTACCCGCCGACGTTTTTGTTTGTCGCCGCGGCGTTGTCGCTGCTGCCTTACGCGATCGCCTATGTCTTCTGGGTCTCCGCCACCTTCCCAGCCTATCTCGCCGCCATCCGCGCGATTATCGGCGGCCGCATTGGTTATTTGCTCGCCGCGGCGTTTCCCGCCGTGTTGTCGAATTTCATTGTCGGCCAGAATGGATTTCTGACCGCCGGCCTGATCGGCGGCGCACTGGTTCTGCTGGAACGTCAACCGATCTGGGCCGGCGTGTTGCTCGGACTACTGACCTACAAGCCGCATCTCGGTTTGCTGTTTCCGATCGCGCTGATCGCGGGCGGCTACTGGCGGACATTTTTCACCGCCGCGATGGTTGCAGCGTTGATGGCCGCTGCGGCGTGGCTAGCCTTCGGCGGCGAGGCCTGGCAGGCGTTCGTCGCCAATATCGGCCACACCTCGCAGGCGTTCCTGTCCCAGGGCTTCGCCGACTGGAGCAAGCTGCAAACCGCTTTCGGGCTGACCCGCACGCTCGGCGGCAGTGAGGCGCTGGCGTGGAGCGTGCAAGCCGCGGTGGCGCTGATCGCGGCGGCGGCGATCGCGGTGCTGTGGCGAAACCGTGCCGCCTACGAAATCAAGGCCGCCGCGCTCGGCGCCGGCGCCATGCTGGCGACGCCTTATCTTTATACATATGACCTCGTGGTGTTGGCGGTGCCGCTCGCCTTTCTGTTTAGCCTCGGCCGTAAGCGCGGATTCCTGCCGCATGAAATGACCGGCATTGGTATTGCCTGCCTGCTGATCCTGATTTTCCCGTTCGTGAAGGCGCCGGTCGGCTTCGCCGCCGTGCTCGTCGTCGCGGCACTGATCACGCGGCGCGCAATCGTCCGTCAGAGCGTTGCCGCATGAGCGGGCAAGCCAACACGCTCTCCGCTCATTCCCGGGCAAGCAGGAATGCCGGCGAATGAAAGCGGCCGGGCGCGCATCGTTGCTATGCTGATCGGCCTGATGCTGACGCTGGCCTATCTCGTCCTGCTCGGCGGCGCTTATCTCGACGGCAATTTCCTCGCCGACAAACAAGGCCGGCCGATCGCCAACGACTTCGTCAACGTCTGGGCGGCGGGGCAGCTCACCCTCGACCGTGATCCGGCCGCCGCTTACGACTGGCCAAAGCACAAGGCCGCCGAGGAGCGCGCCGTCGGCCACGCCTTCGCGAACTATTACGGCTGGCACTATCCGCCGACATTTTTGTTTGTCGCCGCGGCGCTGGCGATGCTGCCGTATCTGGTCGCGTTGATGCTTTGGCTCGCGGCCACGCTCGCGGCCTACGCGGCAACGCTTCAAAGCATTCTCGGCGGACGCGCCGGCGTCTTGGTCGCGCTCGGATTCCCGGCGGCGCTCTGGAACATCACCGCCGGACAGAACGGCTTCCTCACCGCGGCGCTGATCGGCGGCACGCTCGGATTGCTGGAGCGGCGGCCGGCGCTCGCCGGAATTTGCCTCGGGCTGCTGTCCTACAAGCCACACTTCGGTTTGCTGTTCCCGATCGTGCTGATCGCCGACCGGCGCTGGCGCACGCTCATCATCGCCGCCGTCGTCGCAGTCGCGCTCGCCGGGCTGTCGTGGCTCGCCTTTGGCACCACGACCTGGGAAGCGTTCGCGCAGGCGACGCCGCTGACCAGCCACATCGTGCTCGGCGAAGGCGGCGCGGAATTCGCGCGGCTGCAAAGCCTGTTCGGCTTGGTGCGCACCCATGGCGGCGGCGAAGCGCTGGCCTGGACGGTGCAGGCGAGCGGCGCGCTCGCGCTGGCCGCGGGTCTCGTCGTGCTGTGGCGAAGCCGCGTCGCCTACGAGCTAAAAGCCGCGGCGCTCGCCGCCGGCGCGCTCATCGCCACGCCGTATCTCTATATCTACGACTTCGTCGTGCTCGCCGTCGCCATCGCCTTCCTGCTGCGGCTGGCGCTGAGGCGCGGCTTTACTTTAAGCGAAATCGTCGGGCTGCCGATTGCCGGCGCGCTGATCCTCGCGTTCCCTTACGTGAAAACGCAGGTCGGCCTCGGCGCGGCATTGATCGTGCTCGCGCTGGTGGCGCAGCGGGCGCTCACCGCAAACTCAAGCGGTCACACCACGCTATAACGGGCGCTTTCGCGCGTGCCGTTGCGGCGCATCAGAAAATATTTGAGGACGAATTGATCCTCGCGTGCGCGCAGCGGTTCGCCGCAGACGGTGCAGGCGATGTCGCCGTCTTCCGAGGTCGCGTCCGCCTCGACGCGAAGCAGCGTATACGGCGTGCCGCACTTGGGACAATCGAAGCGTGAAGTGGAGGATGAAGGCATGGTCGGCACTCTACATCCGCGATTGATACAAGCCTATGACATTCGGACATTGCAGCTTTGACCGGGATCAAAGCTCAATGCGGCTAAGGGCCGCGTCAAAACGCAGATGAATAGCTAGGATAGCGCTGGTGGAACAAGCTGCTACCCTGGCTCCAGGAAGAGGAAAGTCACTTTATGTTTTTGCAATCGTATCGGCTAAGCGCGGCCGCGGCCTATGTGGCCGCGGCTGCACTGCTCATTCTCGCGGCAGTTCCCGCGTATGCCGCAGATCCGATTAAAATCGGTCTCGGCATGTCGCTCACCGGCAAGCTCGCCAACAACGGCAAAATGGCGCTGCTCGGGATGCAAATCTGGGAGGACGACACCAACGCCCGCGGCGGCCTGCTCGGCCGTCCGGTCAAGCTCGTTTATTACGACGATCAGAGCAATCCGGCGCAGGTGCCCGGCATCTACACCAAGCTCCTTGACGTCGACAAAGTCGACCTGATCGTCTCCGGCTATGCCTCGACCCAGATCGCTGCCGCGATGCCGATCGCGATCGAGCGCAAGAAGCTCTTGATCGGCCTCTCCGGCACCGCGATCAACGACGAATTCCACTACCCGATGTATTTCGCCATGGTGCCGAACGGCCCGGCCACCAAGCCGGCCTTCACCCACGGCTTCTTCAAGGTGGCGGAAGCGCAAACACCCAGGCCGCGGACCATTGCGCTTGCCTATGCCGACGCCGAGTTCGGCCACAACACCTGCGAAGGCGCGCGCGCCAACGCCAAGGCGTCCGGCTTCAAGATCGTCTACGACAAGAACTATCCGCCGGCGACGGTTGACTTCGCGCCGATCGTGCGCGCGGTCCAGGCGGCCGACCCTGATCTGTTCGTGGTCTGCTCCTATCCGCTCGACACCGTCGGCATCATCAAGGCGGTGCACGAAATCGGCTTCAAACCGAAAATGTGGGGCGGCGCCATGGTCGGCCTGCAATCGACCGCGCTCAAGACCCAGCTCGGGCCGCTCCTTAACGGCATTGTCAATTTCGAAACCTGGCTGCCGGTCGGCTCGCTGAAAACGCCCGCCGCGGTCGAATTCCTCGGCAAATATCAGAAGCGCGCCAAGCCCGCCGGCGCCGACGCCATGGCTTACTTTCCGGTGATGGCGTATGCCGACCTGCAAGTGCTCGGCGAAGCGGTCGCCGCGACCAAGAGCCTCAAGGACGACGTGCTCGCCGCCTACATTCACAAGTCCGCGTTCGACACCGTGGTCGGCAAGCTCCGCTTCGGCCCGGACGGCGAATGGGCCGAGGAACGCATGCTGGCCGCGCAGTTCCAGAACATCAAGAGCAACAGCGTCGACGAATTCCGCGATCTGAAAACCGAAATCGTGATCTATCCGCCGGACCTCAAGAGCGGCGAGGTCATCTATCCGTACGAGAAGGCGATGACCAAATGATTGCTGGATGGAGCGGAATGACTGCGCTCGCGCCGCGCGCATCTTCCGCCCCCGCGAAGCGAAGCGCAGCGGGGGAGGGGGACCATGCGAAGCATGGTGGAGGGGGCGTGCAGTGAGGAGGTTCGCCTCGCCGCCGACGCCCCTTCCACCGCCCTTCGGGCGGTCCCCCTTCCCCGCTGCGCGGGGCAGGATGAAGCGTTTCGCCTCCCCGCTACTCCTCTGCGCCGTCGCACTCGCCGTCGCCGCCCTCGCCGGCTGCAGCAAGGACGCGCCGCCGCCGGCCGAGCCGACGTTCTATCAAGACCTGTCAAAGCCCGACACCGCGATCGACCCCGCCGCCGCTGCCTCGATGATCTCCGGCTATCGCAGCAACAACGGCCTTGGCCCGGTCAGCGTCGATCCCGAGCTGATGCGGATGGCGGGCGAACAGGCCCGCGCCATGGCCGCGCACGACAAGATGGATCACGACATCGGCCGTCCGTTCCAGGACCGGATCCGCAATTCGCCGTTTTCCGGCACTATCGCGGTCGAGAACATTTCCGCCGGCTACCACACTTTGGCTGAAGCATTTTCCGGCTGGCGCGATTCGCCGCCGCACCGCGCCAACATGCTCAACAAAAACGTCACCCGCATCGGCATCGCCGCCGCCTACGCGCCGAACTCGAAGTACAAACTGTTCTGGGCGCTTATCCTCGCCGGCGAAGGCCGCAAAACCGCGCGCGCCTATCGCTGGGATTGAGGCTAGCGCAGGTCCTCGTCTGAGATTTCAGCGAGTTTCGCCAAATGGCGCAACAAACCGACCTTAAGCGGCCGGTTGCCGTGGATCGGAATCGAAAGCCGCACCACGCTGCCGACCTTGCCGTAGATATGATGACTGCCGGCAATCCGCAGTAGTCTCCAGCCGCGCCGCTCGATAAGCCGAGCGAAGTCGCGGCCGGAAATAGCTTTCATACAGCGATTTCCAGGATGCGCCTTTTGTCGTCAGGTTTAGGTTCGGCGAGATCGACCGACAGGCAGCCCTCGATCGCCTCATGTATGTTGCGCAACAGTTCGTCCATCGTCTCGCCCTGCGTCGCGCAACCCGGAATGGCTGGAACCTCGGCCCAGAATCCGCCTTCCTCGGCGTCGTGCACCACCACTTTGATCTTCACGTCGGCGCTCCTATCCAACGCCCTAAGGATAAGCGCTCACCGGCGGGAAGCAAGTTCCGCAGGCCTCAGACAAGCAAGGGTAGGACTCTAAACCGTCATTGCCGGGCTTGACCCGGCAATCCATGCAGATTGCCGGCTTGCGTATTCAGCCGCTCAGTTTGGCTTATTGCATGTCAGCATGGACCACCGGGTCAAGCCCGGTGGTGACGACGTCGGAGAGCGCGTTCAGAACGCCGCCTTCGCCGGCTTGAACTTGTCGGTGACGTTGCCCGACAGCGCGATGTCGTCCGGGTTCAGGATCATCGCCGGCGAGCCGGGGGAAAGATTGAGCTTCAGGAGATCGGCCCAGATCACGTTCGGCGCGGTGGCGAGCTCGAAATAATAACGCTTGTCGGTGAGGTTCATCACCGTGCGGTATTCGGTGTTGTAGATGCCGAAATTCTTGTACGGCGCGCCGAACGGCACCGAGACGTTGCGGGCGATGGCAAGCATGCCGGCGATGGCTTCGCGCTCGTCCGTGGGCGCCGGCAGCATCGACAGGAAATAGTCGGCGCGCTGGAAGCGGTCGCGGGGATTGACGTTGCCCGGCAGCGGCATGTCGCTCGACGGATGCGAGAAGTCGAGCGTCTTTAAGAGCGCCAGCTGCTGGTCATAGGCCGGATCGTTGGTCATGATGGTGTACTGGCGGCCGTGATGGATGACCGGCTTGCCGCCGATATATTCGATGATGGCGGAATCGCCGCTGGCATCCTCCAGCGCCAGATGGACGTTGGCGTCGTGGCCGCGCGCCGAGACCATCACCACCTGGACCTTATCCAGAATGTCGAGCGCTTCGCTCACGGTCGCGGCGTTGTCGAGCGCGTACTGCGCCCACAATCCGGCCTGCACGCCGGGCTTGCCCGCATCGCGCGGGCCGAAATCGGTCGCGGTCAGATAAAGCATGTGCGCGCCGAGCCCGCGCTCGTTGAAGCCGTCGGCGGTGCCGATGCCGTAGATCGTCGTCACCATGCTGCCGTACTTGGAGGTCCACTTCGCCGGGTTTTTCTCAACCACAATCGCGCCTGCGGCACGGCCGCCGTCGCGGCTCATGCCGCGCGGAAACGCCGTGAGGATCGGATCGGTCAATTCCGGCCAGTCCATGGTCCGCCCGACGATGACCGCGAGCTTGTTGTCGTTCCACAACACGCGGGTGCAGGCATCGGCGATTGGAGCGGCACCCAGCACGATCGCCGCGGCCGCAAGCGCGCCGTAGACGGGTTTTCGAACTCAGCATGGCTCAAACCTCCCGGTATCGTCCGTCGTTTTGATGGATTTCGGCGGGCGCGATCGATCCGGCGACGCCCCGCCCGCGAAGCCGCCGACGTTAGACCGCCGCGATGTACGCAAACCAAACAAAATCGGCTTAAGTTGATGCTTTGACCGTCACGAAGCGGTGACGCGCGCGGGCGTCAGGAAATCGGGGCGCCGTGGGCACGCCCTCGCCCCTTGCGGGAGAGGGCGACGCAGGAAGTTGAGCCGGCACCGTTCGGTGAGGGGGTGCGGCCCGACCCCTCACCCATTCTTGTCGTCGCACCGCCGGGCAGCCCTCTCCCGCAAGGGGCGAGGGCGCAACGATGCCGCGGCTCGATCGGCTCCGCGTGCGGCGCGACGAAAATAATCATGGCGGCATGGATCGCGCTCGAAACCTTGCCGCTTCAACAGTTGTATAACGACCCAGCAGCTTCTCGCCAAAACGACTGATCGCCGCGTCGAGCCGGGCACTCTTTAGCTCGTGCATCGCCGGATCGATGCGAAGCAGGACGACGCCCGGCATTGATTGGTGACGTCGAAATACCAAATCGCCGAAGTCCTTGTCTTCGGTGAGCAAGACGCGCCCTTCGATTTGCGCACGCGTCAAAACTTCCGCGTCACTCGCCGCAGGCGCAATCTCCGCCATGTAGACCACGTCGTGTCCCGTAGCGCGAAGGCGCGATACCAGACCGGCGGCCACACATTCATCGACGAGCCAGCGCACAGCTAGCCATAGATCAGGTCTTCGTCAGCCAGATAATCGGCGGCAAAGGATTGAGCGGCCAGGATGTCGTCGTGGGTAAGCCGCGGGTGATCGGCCAGAATCGCGGCCGCATTCATGCCTGCGCCGAGTTTTCGCAGGATCGTTTCAACAGGAATGCGCGTGCCTCGAATCACGGGCTTGCCGCCCATGATCGCGGGGTTGATCTCGATCCGTTCGTAGGCCATTGGCGCCTCCGGTAGCCAACGCATCACCTCACAAATATCACAAGTCGGGCAAGGCGTGGCGAAAACCGGGATCCGTATTTAGGCGATTCGGGTCATATCCGCGCATCGCTCCGCCGGCGCGGCGCTACTTGCCGCCGCCGGCCGGGGCCGCCCTTAAATTGCCCCACGGATCGGCCTTTGGCTTGGCGTCCTGCGTGCGCTTGAGCATGGCCTTGTACGCCTCGTCGGTCGCCTTCTCATCCACCTTGTGTCTTTCGATCTCGGCCTTCTGCCGGTCGGACATCGGGAACTGTTCCTGCGCATAGCAAGCTTGCGTCAGCAAAGCTGAAATCACCAACGCCGCGGCGAATGTCTTGAGGAGAACGTTCATTGTGCTGTGGCAGCTGTTTCGCTGTTCCGGCTTGCGTCTCTAGGGACACTCAATTCGTTGGCAGTTTATCTCGTGGGAGATCAAGCCAAAAGTGCCCGATTCTGCTAAGCGACATCTGACACTTTCGCAGGATAGTTTGAGCGAAGTCACGGGCAGTAATAGCATTCTGGTAGGTAATCGCTAGTGGCCGGTGGACCTTGTCAAATCGCTGCGAAATCTGATTCGCGCCCATAAATCCAGGCGATGCAATAGCGTTCAATATTCGATCCAAACAATGCAGGACAATTTTGACTTTGCGGCGCAATTCGTTCCAAAGATCGCTCGATTTCGGAAACGCGTCTCGGACAGACGGCTTCCCATTTCGCGCGAGCCGCATCTAGAAAGATTTTGGCAGAACAAAACTCTCCTTTCACAACGAGCAACTCGCCGATCCACTTTCTAATAAAGCCTTGGTTCTCAACGTGCTCATCTCCCGCAGTTTGCAAGGAAATCGCAGACTTGCGGTAGCAAATTATGGCAGGATCAACTTGCCCCATAAGATGTAAGCATCTGCCAATATTTCCATAGAAAGGCCCGCCGCGATCTTCGTCGAACTCGTCCGGATCCACTATCGTTTCAAGTTTTTCGCCATGAAGGAAATATTCAAGGGCTGGATCGATATCGCCCGAGTCGCGCCTTGCTAATGCTAAATGATGTTCGGTGTCGTAACGTATATCTGCACCGGCTTTCCCCTTTAAGTTTTTACCGCGCGTGCCCCATTCAATAGCTTTTGCGTAATCACCGTTCACCCAGTGAACATAACACTCCAACTCACAATAACTGATGTACCGCGCGTCCCGCTGTCGGGCTGTTGCAGCATAATCATCCAAACGTCTTCGGCATTCGCCGTCTCGGCCTAAATTCGCCAGAATGCGAATATGGGTCCGCATCACATCGTCAAAGTGAGAATACTTATCATGCTTTTGCAAATCTACTTGGTTTAAGAGCAATCCGGTCACGCGAGCGAACTCGCCTGGACGACCGCTTGCCTCAAATTCATTTCTAACCTCAGACAAATATTCAAAAGCGTCCTGTAGTTTGCCAGCCATCACACATAGCTCTGCACTTTCGGCCCAGTGCTGCAGAACCGGTAAGGACGCGCGCTCCTTAACTTCGACCTTGTGTGCCCCCATGTAATGCTTATAAACCGAGATGATCGCATTGATGAACTTAAGGCGCTCTTGTTTTGGAAACGTCCGACGAATGAACTCACGCACGAGCGGGTGCAATTCGAGTACGTCGACCGAGCCGGCACGGGGCTTAACAACAATTAGATTTAAACTCCTCAGGGAACGAAGTGCTCGCATCACTTGTTGAAAATTCATCCTCCCGCTCAGATAAGATGCGATTTCGCTTTCGGCTTCTGATTTTACTGTTTCGGCCATTGCGCGGAGTACCGTGCGTTGTTTCTCGTTGAGGGTCTCCCAAATCGATCTGAGGGTTAGCGTGGGTATTTCTCCCGACCCGCGACCAATTTCGTTAAGGATGTCGCCCAATTTTAGATTAGAGCCATGCTTGGCGATTTGGGCCGCCATAAGATCCAGCCAGAATGCATGCCCTTTAGTAAGTTCATGCGCTTCCACAATTTCTGATTTTTCTGCTACAGCCCCGCGCTTAGCGAATAGCTCGATGGCATCCTCGCTTTTCAAGCCGTCCAACTTTATAGTTAAAACATCATATTCCGAATACTTTACCAGCGGGCGGCATGTTAGAATGACCCGACAATTTGATCGTTTGTTCAAAAACGCCTTCAGAAACACCTCCGCGTTTCCGCTAAGTTTATTGTTCTCCAAATCCACGTAGTGATCGATATTATCGAAGACGAATAAAATTCTCTGATCTTGAGTGAATTTGATCAAGAGGTCCGTCAAGGCATCAATACTTTGATGAGAGAGTTCGTTGGCCGTTACGGCCTTTTTCGATAGGCGCGCAATAACGGATATTAGTTGGTTTTCAAATCGCTCCGCCTCCTCCTTGCAGTCTCTCCAGATGAAGTAATCAAAGGAGTTGTTTTTCTTGGCATGTGAAAAATATCGCGCCGCCACCGTGGACTTTCCTTGACCCCCAAAGCCAGTCACGAAGCACATGCGATGCGCAGTGTCCGTCAGTAGTTTTATTTCTGTGTCTCGGCCGACGCAGATATCCACCAGCGGCGCACGATCCGCTTCGTCACCTTCGGGAATTCCGTCCTGGCTTGTATCAGTAGCGACTGCTGCCAGCGGTGCGTTGATATAGGAACGTATCCTAGTGGACCCGAGGGAGGGTTTCACCAAAACGGGTGGTTCTTCAATTGTTTTCCATTTGGCAAATAATTCGGGCAGAAAGGAATGACATTCAATTCCAACGTACATATTCAGCCGCCCGCGATCTAGTGCAGGCGCTAATTTCTCGATTAGCGCATTCGGAACGCTGTCTTGAGACCGAAAAGTCCAAATCAACTCTGGGAACGCCGTATCGTCGACGACCAACTCCATCAAAGCTGAAGTAAATGTATCGTCCCATCCACCGTATCCCATCACAACTAAAGTCTTGGATTTAAGTAACGCGGCCAACGACGCCTTCAGTCGCGGTCGAGGTTGGTTAAGTTGGCGCGGTGTGTGCAGCGTGTCAGCGCCATACCAGTAACCGTGAAGATGAATGATATGACATCCGTTACCTTCCGTTTGTTGCAAGTTGCCGTCGCGGTGCAAGATTGTTCGAAAGAATTGCCCCCCTGACTTCCTTATCGCTACTTCAAGGAGTGGGTCGAAGTTTGTAGTCAGCAATGCGTCGCCAAACCTATTTGGATAAGAGCTAATCAGTTGCCCCAATGATTCCGACGCAGGAGGTAGCGCCCAACCTTCGAGGTCTGAATCTAAGGCGCGACACGCCTCGTCAGTTGTATTGTTGCTGGGCAG
>CAWJOX010000021.1:0-38313 GCA_963844545.1 uncultured Alphaproteobacteria bacterium
ACAACAAAAATCACTTGAGCCTTCGGTACGTCGTCAAGCGGGGTCTTGATCCTGACTATCTTTATTCGCAGTGATTGTTTGCAATTTCGCAGTTTCGCGAAGGTATCCGTTGTTTACAAATGCTGAACACCGGCCGCGCACTGGTTCTTGCGATTGCGCTTTCGACGCTGAGCTACACGAGCGGTTCGGCCAAAGAAGCGACACCTGACCAAGCCTCCCAGCGGCAATCTGATGCCGAGGGTCGGCCGGTCGGCGGCGGCAAGGCCGTGACGATAACAATAATCAAGCGCTGCCCTGATCGTCGCGAGCTAGTTATCCGCGCAAACGGCGCCTATGGCTGTGCCAAAGATGTTGTACCTCCGAACAACTAGAACGGCCATCGGCTCGGTCCAATCGCGCTGACTAGCAAAGCCTCTTTCTATACGGCCCCCGGTTATGGCTTGATAGAGCGCTACTTGAGTGTGCTCTTGGAGGACACATCATGGCCGCGAAGGACGAATACGACCGCGCCGCCTTTGATTTTGTCGACAACGTCGATCAGCTAAGGAGCGTAAGTTCGGTCAAGGTAGGAGGCCCAGCAATCCATGCGAAAGGAAGGTTCAATCGGATTTGGCGATGGGTTTTTCAGAATTGCTGTCCGCATGTACAATCGGATCAGGTCCGGTGGCGACGAGAAGTGCTGCGTATATCGTAACCGAGATACGCGTGCTATCTGTATGGTAGGAAAGAAGGATTCCAGCTAAATGATCGCCGCCCGCAAGCGCGTGAAGAAGTATCGCAGCGAAGGCGGAGCAGCCGACCTTGCCCGGGTCGAGGTGCTTGTCCCGCCGTCGGCCCGCAAAGAGATTCTGGCAATTGCTGCCCGGTTGCGCGCCGAACATCGGGGCAACAAGGAGCTCAGGTCGCTCTATGACAACGCGCTTCGCTTCTACGGTACGCGCATCCTCGACAATGTCGATCTGGACCGGCTTCCGGACCTGCGTTCGCGTGCGGCCGTGGTCGCCCGCGCGATGATCGACCGCGGCGATGCCCGTGCCTTTGCCATCGGTCGGCAGATGCTCGATCGCGTGGATGCGATGGCAAGCTGAGATGGCGCAGGCCGGAGTTCCGTTCATTCGTGAAATCTGGCGTCCAGTGACCGCCGCGAAAGTTCCGGCTTCTTAACTTTGGACGGTCAATTTCCGAAGAAGGCGCCCGATGACGACAGGCCTTTGCGTTATTTTCAATCACCCGTTCAAGGGGCAAATCCCGCTCCTTCGCGAATTGTACGGCCAGCGGTTCGAAAAATTACTTTTTCTGCATCCGCTCGATCGGACTGCCGACGCTCCCGATGTCCATGTTGCCTATGGCGGTGGTTTTACCTTCGATGCCATGATTGTTGGCGCCCGCGCGCGAATTCTTCAGGCGTTTGCTGATTGCGATTTCGTTCTATTCGCCCATAACGATTTGCTCCTCAACCCTGAAATTTCAGCCAAGACTTTTTCGAAATGCTACCGGGTCGAGCCCGGGACTATTCTCACTGCCGGGGTCGCTTCGTTGTCTTCGGCGCTGAATACCTGGAGCTGGGGTTTCCGCGCAGCGTCGAACTGGCTGACACCGCGGTCGCTATTTGCCGGCGGCGCGGAGCTGGCAAAATCGTTCCTGCCTTCACGCGATGAGGCGCAAGCAAGGGCGAGGGCTCTTGGTCTCAGCGACACGACCACTCTTCTCCCGGCGTCGGAGGCAGAATTGGCGAAGCTTCCGCCGTTGTTTCGAACCGTTCATGAGAGTATTTTTACCGTTCAAGCCGCGGATGGCGGTCCGCAACCCGTCGACTTGGCCTATCCGCTGTTTACCGGTTACAGCGATTTCTTCGCCATTCCGGTTCCGATGCTGGCCGAGTGGTTTGACAGTCTCGGCCCGCTCTCCGCGATGCTGATTTTCGCGGAGGTGGCAATTCCGACGGCGCACGTCTTGACGGCGAAACGGATGATTTCACTGCGAGACCTTGGTCGGTCGGGACAAATGCTCTGGGGGAACGAGCGCGGCACTATCGATGACATCAATTGGGTTGCAGATCGGTTCGGCCAGGGCGATGTTTTCATCCACCCGATGAAGTTCAATACCTTCAGCGATGCATACTTGATGCAACTCAAGGCGATGTACCGGGATCGGCCCTGATCGCGACGTGAAATGACAATGGGTCTATCTCGCGGACTGACGCGCCGTAGTGTTTTGGGGATTGGCGGTAGTGCGCTCTGTGCGCCTTACGCACGGGCGATAGCGGGCGCCGGTCAATCCGAAATTTCCGTAGCCGATTACGGCGCGCTGCCGAATGGGACGGATGCGACGCGGGGGATTCGCCAAGCGATTGCTAGGCTACCCAAGCGGGGTGGCGCCATTCTTACGTTTCCGCCGGGCACCTATCACGTTACCAAGCGGGATGACTTCGCCTTCATCCTGGACGGTATCGGCGATCTGACCGTCAATGGGTCAGGTGCCAAGCTCGTATTTGATGGCAAAACCCATCCCTTCTTCATCAAAAATTGCACATCTCCCTTGGTACGTGGCCTTTCAATCGACTGGGGCCGGCCGCCGTTCTCGCAAGGCGATATCATTGCAGTCGCCGCCGACGCACGCTCGGCCGACGTTCGCATCGATCCCGAATTCCCGGTCGACGGCGCTGAAACAGTGCAGGCGATTGCAACATACGATCGCAACACTCGCCTCATGGCGGTCAAGGGATTGGACGCCTACAACGTCGTCGCCAAGGTCAGCCTCGTTGGCAGGCAACTGTTGCGGCTGAGTTTCACGCGCCCGCTGCCTCTCAAACCGGGGGATACGGTCGTGCTTCGCCATCAGGTCCATGCGGCGAACGTTTTCTTTATTACCGACTGCGCGGACGTTCGGCTGGAGGACGTCACGATTCATGCCGGGCCGGGCATGGCTCTCCTCGGAGTCAATTGCCGCAATGCGACGATCGAACGAATGACGATCATCCCGCCACCCGGCAGCAACCGGCTCATGACGACATGCGCTGACGGGATTCATCTCAGCGCCTGCTCCGGAGTTGTCGAGATACGTGACTGCTCCATGGAGGGCATGGGCGACGACGGGGTAAACGTCCACGGCAATTACCTCCATGTCGTCCGACGCATCGACGCAAAGACTGCCGTTGTTGCGCAGCCCGGAGATATACCTTTCAGGCCTGTTGAACTGCCGCCGTGCGGCGACCATTTCGTGTTCGTAGCGGGTCGTACGTTGGGCCCGCTTGGTGACGATCAGTTGTCCGGTGTAGATCCTGGGGCAAACGCGGTCATGCATTTTGCCGATGATATTCCCGCCTCGGTGGGTGCCGGTGATTTGCTGTTTGACCGGGACAACAATCCGAAGCTGACGGTGGCGAATTGCCGCTTCTGGGGTAACCGGGCCCGCGGTGTGCTCGCGCACCGCAATGCGTTGATTGAGCATTGCCAGTTCGCGCACCAGTTCGAGGAAGCCGTTCTGATGCTGGAGAGCACCGCCGGAACGGAAGGACCTGGCTCGGACCACACCATCGTGCGCAACAATGAGATTCTTGACAGCGACCGCGCCTGCTATCCCAGCGGGGCCATACGACTCGGCGCCTTGATTCAAGAGCCGGGTCAGCCCGCGCGCCCCAGTCCGGCAATGGTCAACCACGATGATCTGATCGCGGACAACCATATTGTCATGCCCCGAAGCAATGCGATCCAGGTCGAGGCCACCGACGGTCTTACCATCCAAGACAATCGGATCGAGAAGCCTGCCAGCGCTGCCATCGTGCTTTCAAATGTCCGAAATACTATCGTTGCAAATAACGTTTGCGCGCCTGCGGCGCCGGTTCGCATCGATGTTGGATCCGATGCAGAGGTGATGCTCCGCGGCAATACCGGCTTAACGCGCTTGTAGATTAGGCGACCTGATGACAATCGAAATGCGGCCGGCGGGGCACATCGAAAAAGGCGTCATGTTCGGCCGCGACGGCTATCTGTTCCTGCTTGACGGCGGCCATCACGTGTTCGATCTGCTGCTCGGCCTGCGCAAGGTGACCGACCAGTCCTACACCAATTTCGCGGATAACATCAGCCGTCGGGCCGCGATCTGCCAGAGGGCGGGAGTCGGCTATGTTCACGTCATTTACCCGGACAAGCACGCCGTCCTCACTGAGCAATTCCCGGTCACGGATGCGTTTCGGCTCGCAGAATCGTATCTCGATAGGAGTGCGGAACTGCGCGAACGGGTGTTTTATCCGCGTCCTCTTCTCCAGCAGGTCAAGCCGGCGGCTTTTCTGAAAACCGACACCCATCTCACCGAGATGGCAAATGTTTTGGCTACGGGAGCCATCGTCCAACGGCTGATCGGCGAAAGCCAGACTGAACACGTGCACCGCCTGTCTTACATTTTACAAATGGGGGGAAAGCGTTTGGACCGGCGACCTGGGCGGACGATTCGATCCGAAGCTCTCGGAGCGGCAACGGGTGCTGCGCGAACGCTGGCCGTCCAAGTGGTTCCACAACGACATGACCGGAGGCAACGACGGCATCGTTGATCTATTGTTCAGCCCGCAAGCGATCTACAGAAAGAGGATCCTGGTATTCGGGGATTCCTTCAGCCGGAATCTTGCCAGCGTCCTGTCCTATTTTTTTATGGAAGTCGTCTTTCTCCGTACCCGCTTCTTTCACGACGAAATGTTTGAGCAGATCAAGCCTGATTTCTTGATAACCAGCAACGTCGAGCGCTATCTCAGCCGCGTAGATAGCGACGAGGCGAGGCCGCCATTTCTTTTGTATCCGTACCTTAACGAGTTGAATTACGCCCCCGACAAGGCGTTCGCGGAGGCGCTGGCGGCGGTGTTAAGCTACGGCCGGCCGCCGTATTTTGATTTTCTCAGGAAGCACGATCTGCAAGAGCTGCACCCGGCAGCAGAATCCATTGCCGAGAACTAGGACGCCGCCAGCTCACCCTCGCGACTTGCGACCGCGCCGCTGCCGTCGATGATTTGGTCGATGTCCTTATACAGGGCGTTCATGTTCACCTTAAAGTTAAAGTACATGGGGTGATGCGGTTGAAAGACCTGGACGAGGACAGGTTCGTCGGCGAAATCAAAGACATTCTTGGAGGCGATGAACCGAATCGCCGACGGCTCCTCCATATATTTCTTGTCGTCATAGATATGGAGATCGCCCTTGTTCTCCAGCACCCATTTGCTCGATACCACGACGCCCGGCTTATTCGCGGCCCATCGGTATTTCGCCAGACCGGCACCCCAGGGAGCGATGAAGAAGTCCGCCTGATCGAGCCAGAACAAGCTCGCATTCATCGTGCCGCCGATATTGTTCACGATCGTAACATTGCTCGCCATAAAACGCCGCCTGCAACGATCGGGCAATCCGCCTTTCCACCTCGATCGGCGGCTCCGCGGCGCGCGATTCGGTGAAGCTCGGATAGCTCTCGGTCGCCACGTTCGAGCGGCCGCGAATTATGGCCATCGATAATGACCGCCACGCGAGCGAGACGCTCCTGCAAATGCTCGATGACCCGGGTGCAAAACGCCTCAGGGTCGGCGACTGGTCCGGTTCTCAACCCGGAGCCCAAGCACCACAATCGGAACTTTCTCTTCCTTGAGCCGGCGCGCCAGGGCTCGTTCATCATTGAGGCTGCGGGCTCCGCGAACCAAAACGTTGATTCGATCACGCAAGGATTTCGAGACATAGCTGCCGGTTATGCGGATGATCTGGACGCCTCTCTCGCAGCAGAATTCCACCATGCCGGCGTCTTCTTCGATGCCTCTGATGACCGACCGCGAGAGCTCCGGGAACAATGCGTCGACGGCCCCATAGGCTTCGCCGTCGCCCGGTTTGCCGAGAACAATGACCCACGGATAGTCGACCGACGGAACGGAGCTCACGACGGACATCAATCCCGAAAGCTCGTTCCACAGGTGATGCCCGACGTGGAATGCCGCGCCGCCCCACAGCGGCGTCGCAAACCCGTCCAGCCGCCGCGTGAAATAGTCCGGCAGCAAGCGTCCGGATCGGGTGAGGTACAGCATGATTCGCGGCATCAGGTTCGTACAAACGCTCTCGGCAAGGTGCCGCTGTATTCCGGTGAGGTAGTACGCGCGGTAAGCCGTCGGAAACAGCACGCCGACGGTTTGCAGATCATGACCGGCGCAACACACGTAAAATACCAGCCGCGCGTCTTCATCGACGCAGCGGTACAGTGTGATCATGTTGTCGATGTAGAGGCCGTGGACGCGGGTCGCCGGCTTGCCGGTTATCGGCGACGGCCACGACAATTCCCTGGCCCTCAGTGCGGCGAGGTAGTTCCGCTGTACATCGACTGAAAGCAGCGATTTGAGATGTTGCGGCGACACCTGCACGGGCGCGGCGTCGCCGTTCTCGATGAGCAGCGCAGCGCTGTCCGCAGCGGAGGCGTCGTGCCAGCTGATGTCCGTCCCGCCTCCGGATCGAGCCAGTTTGTCGAGGCCGTACAAAGTGCGTGAGTTGACGTCGGCAAGACCGTCGACGGTAGCAGGCCAGGCCGGCTCGGGCGAGACCATCAGGGACCGCCAGGGCGCGCCGATGACTTCGAGATATTTCTGCGCCAGCAGAGACCTGGTATCGGCGGAGAGTTCTTTCAGCTCGCCGCCAAGCCGGTTCATGGTCGCATCTAGATACCAGGTCGCCGCATCGCCGTCGTCGCGCGCCAGTTCCAGCAGATAAATCGGAGCGAACCCCGCATAGACAAATCTGGCGGTCCAGCCGGTGGCGAACTCCGCAACCGGCCGCCCCGCCATGCGCAGCGGCAAGGTTTCCGCGCCGGTCTGAACCCGCCAATAGCCGCCGCTATGTTTCACCGCATAGGTTGTCATTGCTCATTCCGAACGCACCCGGAGCGGATCGAAAATTGGATTTGGGATGCCGGGAAAATTTACTACCACTTGCTGCTGCGATCCATGCCGGAGAGTAAGGGCGAGAGATGTCATTCCGGTGGCGCAACGGTCTTTGCTAAGCCCGCCTCGCGCGACAACGTGAGAGGCCCCCATAGCCGGCGATGTCGATTTTGAGAGTCCAACCCCGTCACGCCCGCACTTGTTGCGGGCATCCACGTCTTAACGACCCGGCCGAAAGCAAAGACGTGGATGGCCGGAACAAGTCCGGCCATGACGATAGAAGGCGGCTGCGTTTTTAACAGAGCGTCACCGCGGCCGGCCTGTCGCTGATGACGAAGTGGCGTCTCTTTTATGTTGACAATGGTCACGTTATCGGGTACATGGCAAAGAATCTCGCTCATCGAGGACGCCTTCGGCCGAGGGTACTCACCGATGCGGAGCGAGTGCGGTACCCGCGGGCGGAACGATACACTCCGCTCCCGGGCGGCTTCGGGAAACTACGCCCGGCCGGCATTATGACCGGTCTGCGAGATAACCCTCGCTGGACTGGGACAGGAAGGAGCGGGTAACGCCCGTTTAGCGGCGCATGATCTTACCGGAAAACCGGTAACCACCCACGGATCAAGTCCGAGGGCAGGCTTCTTCCGGATCATGCGCTAAAAAAGCGCGCGGTTTTTCGAACCCGGTTGTTCGAAGCTTTGGGATCGCTGCGTCCGACCAAGTCCCAGGAAGTGCGTAGCTGGAGCTGAGCTGCGGCGTTCGTTCGCTGCAGCAAGAGCCGCGGTGGAACGCCGATAGGCGAGCGCGTGCCGACGCACGCGCGCCGCGCTCGCAAGGCGCGGAGGTTGGCTGAACACGTCTGTCGGCGTTCCGCTTCCTTTTTTCTTTTGTCATTGCGCTTCGTAGGGTGGGTAGAGCGAAGCGAAACCCACCGCTCAGCATGGTGGGTTACGACGCTGAGCTTGTCATCGGGCCGGCCACTTCGGGCCGGACCCGTCGGCGTCTAACCCACCCTCCATTTTCGCAAGCCTCGGGCGCGGAGCGCGTCGCGAGAACGATTGCGCATGACTGGCGGCGCATAAGCTTCCGTCACGAAAATGCGCGGCGGCTACTTCGCCTTGATCGCGGCGTTGACCTTCGGGCAGCACCTTCTCGGCCAGCAGGGTCATCGAACGCCTGGCGAGCGCCGGATCGCGCCAGTCCTTGCCGGCGTAAAGGAGCGTGCCGAAGTCGCCGACGCGATCGCGGAATTGCAAAATCTCGTCGGCGACTTTGTCCGGCGAGCCGTAGATGATCAGCTCATTGCAGATGCCGTCGAGCGTCACTTCGTCGTCGGGCTGGTCGCGGCGCGCCTTGAACAGCTCGATGCGGCCGCCTTTCTTCAGCTTGGTGTAGAGCTGGCTGTAATAATAGCGGTACGGGCTGCTGGGGTCGGTGGCGTAGGCCTTTGCGGTGTTGTCGTCGTCGGCGACGAAAATGCTTTTGGCCACGCGCCAGTTCACCGGATCGGCCTTGCGGCCGGCGCGCTCGCAGCCTTCGACGTATTTCGGCCAGTGGCTCTTGACCCATTGCGGCATCAAAAAATTCGCCGAAATCGGATCCCAGCCGCGCGCCGCCGCTTCGGTGACGCCCTTGGAGAACGGCGCGACCGCCGTCACCACGATCGGCGGATGCGGGTGTTGCAGCGGTTTCGGCAGAAAGCCCTGGCCGATCTCGAGCATCGCCTGTCGCTCGATTTTGATGTTCCAGTATTTGCCCTCGATGTTGTACGGCGGCTCGCCCGCCCAGATCTTCAGCACGGCGTTGATCGCTTCGAGGAACATGGCGTTGCGGTCGGCATCGAGATTGCCGAAGGCTTCCGCGTCGGAGAGCAGGCCGCCCGGACTGATGCCGAAGATGAAGCGGCCGTCGAGCATGTGGTCGAGCATGGCAATCTGCGACGCGGTTGCAGCAGGGTGCGTGTTCGGCATGTTGATCGTGCCAGTGCCGAGCTTCATCGTCTTGGTGGCGTCGATCAGGCTCGAAATGAACATCGCGCACGAGGTGATGTTCTCCGCGCGGTCGGTGGCATGCTCGCCGACATAACCCTCGACGAAGCCGAGCTGGTCGGCGAGCAGGAACGCCTCGCGGTCCTCGCGCAGCGAGGTCCGCCAATCCTTATCCAGCGGATGGATCGGCATGGTGAAAAAACCGAGCTTCATTTCGTTTTGGGTCCCTTCGTCGCGCCGGCCGGCGTTGAACTGCGAGTCGCGGTAGTTATGTCCGGCTTCTTGGTCTATTTTGCCAGCACATTTTGGCTTCGGACATCATGAGCAAAATCACCCGACGCAATCTGGCACGCGGCGGTGCTTTGTCGCTAGCGGGCGCGATCGCGCGCGCCGGCGGTAGCGCGCGCCGAAACCCGGCGCTGGCGCATGGTCACGTCATGGCCGAAGCGATTGCCCGGGCCGGGCCTGTCGGCGGAGCGGGTCGCCGCCAGCATCGGCGCGATGTCTGGAGGCCGGCTCGAAATCACCGTATCGGCGGCGGGCGAGATCGTGCCGGCCTTCGAAGTGCTCGACGCGGTCGGCTCGGGCGTCGCCGAGATGGGTCACACTGCCGCGTTCTACTGGCAGGGCAAGGAGCCGGCGGCGGCGTTCTTTACCACCGTGCCGTTCGGGCTGTTGCCGAACGAGCATGTCGCCTGGATCGATGCCGGCGGCGGGCAGGCGCTGTGGGACGAGATTTATGCGCCGTTCGGGGTGAAACCATTCATGGGCGGCAATACCGGCGTGTGCATGGGCGGCTGGTTCCGCCGCGAGATCAGGAGCCGCGACGACGTGCGCGGTCTTAAGGTGCGCTCGCTCGGGCTTGGCGGCGAGGTCTACCGCCGGCTCGGCGCGATCCCGCAGACCACGTCGCCCGCTGAAATTCTGGTGGCGCTGCAATCGGGCGTCATTGACGGCGCCGAATTCGTCGGTCCCGGCTCCGACATTGCGCTCGGCCTCTATCGCTTCGCCCACTTCTATTACAGCCCCGGCTTCAACAAGCCGAACGGCACCGGCGAATGCATCGTGTCGCTGAAAGCCTGGCAGTCGCTCGACGCGGAGCTGCAGGCCATCGTCGCGCGCGCCTGTGCTGCGGAAGCAGCTTTTGCGCTCGCCGAAATGGAGCGACTGAATATCGAGGCGCTGGTCACCCTGACCACGCGCGACAACGCGCAACTGCGCACATTTCCCGCCGACCTCATCGTTGCGGCGCGGGGCATCGCGACCGACGTCCTCGCCGAAGTTGCGAACAAGAGCGCCGCCGCGCGCAAGGTGCATGATTCCTATGTCGCGTTCCGGGGCAAAGTCGCGCCCTGGTCGCGCATTTCGCTGCAGGCGATTCTGGCGACGCGGGAGGGCTAATGCGGAGCTGCGGTTAGAACGCGCCCGGAAAAACGCCGCCGTCCATCAGCAGATTTTGGCCGGTGATATAGCCGGCATGCGCCGAGCAGAGAAACGCGCAAGCCGCGCCGAATTCTTCCGGGTCGCCCGCGCGTCGCGCCGGAACGGTGGCGATGCGTTCGGCAAGCGCGGCATCCTCGCTGATGCCTTTGTTCTTCGCTGTCGTTGCAACGTAAGAGCGCAGCCGGTCGGTCGCGAAGATGCCGGGCAGCATGAAATTGATGGTGACGTTCGAAGCGGCGACCGAGCGGGCCACGCCGGCGAGGAATGCGGTCAAACCCGCCCGCGCGCCGGAAGAAAGGTCAAGGCCGACCAGCGGCATTTTCACCGATCCGGAGGTGATGTTGACAATGCGGCCGAATTTTTTGGCGATCATTGGATCGATCGCCTTCTGAATGAGTTCGATCGCCACGACCATATTGGCAACGACGCCGTCGATCATTTTTTGCCGGTCGAGCTCGCGGAAGTCGCGAAACGGCGGGCCGGCATTGTTGTTGATGAGAATATCCGGCTCGGGACAGGCGTCGAACAGCGCCTTCTGCCCGCCGGCGGTCGCGACGTCGGCCGCGACCGCGATAATTTTGGCGCCGGTAGTGTTACGGAGTTCGGCTGCGGTTGCGGTAAGCCGTTCGTGATCGCGGCCGTTGATGATGACTTCGCAGCCGGCTTCAGCCAATGCTTTGGCGCAGGCGCGGCCAAGCCCGCGGCTCGAGGCGCAGACGATCGCTTTGCGGCCGGCGATGCCGAGATCCATGGTTAAGGCTCCAGTTTTGGAGGAGAATTATCTTCTCGTATCCGCCGTTCAATCGTTCTCAGGGCCACTTCACGACTGGCGGCAGCGACGACAGAATGGAATCGACATTGCCGCCGGTGCGCAGGCCGAAAATCGTACCGCGGTCGTAGAGCAGGTTGAACTCGACATAGCGGCCGCGCCGGATGAGTTGCTCATCGCGTTCGGCTTCGGTCCAGGGCTTGGTAAAATTTCTTCGCACCAGTTCCGGGTAGATGGAGTGAAACGCGCGGCCGACCTCCTGCGTGAAGGCGAAATCGGCGTCCCAGTCGCCGCTGTCGAGCCAGTCGTAGAAGATGCCGCCGATGCCGCGCGCTTCATTGCGATGTTTCAGAAAGAAATATTCGTCGCACCACGCCTTGAATTTGTCGTAGGGCGCGACCGCGGGATGGGCATCGCAGGCGGCTTTCATGGCGGCGTGGAACGAGATGGTGTCCGGGTCGTCCTGCCTACGCCGGCGGTCGAGCACCGGCGTCAAATCGGCGCCGCCGCCGAACCACGATTTGGTGGTGACGACAAAGCGGGTGTTCATGTGAATCGCCGGCACATGAGGATTGTGCATGTGGGCGATCAGCGAAATGCCGCTGGCAAAGAAACGCGGATCGTCGGCGGCACCGGGAATGTCCTTGCGGAATTCCGGCGCGAACTCGCCGAAAACCGTCGAGACGTGCACACCGACCTTCTCGAATACGCGACCCTTCATCATCGCCATCACGCCGCCGCCTCCTGCAGCTCCGGCATGGTCGGTGCGGCTCCACGGCGTGCGTTGGAAGCGGCCGGCAGCGCGATCCGAAAGTGGCGCGCCGGCGGGGAGGGCGTCTTCGAGTTCTTCGAACGCCGCGACGATGCGGTCGCGCAGCGTCTCAAACCAGGCGCGGGCTCGGCTTTTGCGTGCTTCGATTAAGTTAACGTCCATGATGGGTCCGAATTTGACCTTTCGACAGCGTTGCGCCGATACACAATACAATGACAGTCGCCTGGAAACGTTGGCTAGAATGTCACATTAGTGCGCGAATATGTTGATACGTCACAACCGTATGCCGAAACGCGCTATGTCAAGCGGACCACTTCTTCATCTCCCCACGCGGCGCCGCCTTCTCCGAGGTGCGGCGGGTGCCGGCCTTGCTTTGATCACCGCACGTGCCTTGTTGCGCCAGGCTGCCGCGCAGAGCTGGCGCGCCGGCGATCCTTTCAGCCTTGGTGTTGCGGCCGGCGCTCCGCGGCCAGATGGGTTTGTGCTGTGGACGCGGCTTGCGCCCGAACCGCTCTCCAGCGATCCGGAGACACCGGGCGGAATGCGCGGCGGCGATGTTCCGGTCGCCTACGAGATCGCGACCGATCCTGCCATGCACGAAATTGTCCGGCGCGGTGAGGCAGCCGCCGAGCAGGCTTTCGCTTATTCGGTGCATCTCGATGTCGCCGGGCTGCAGCCCGGACGGCCATACTGGTATCGCTTCATGAGCGGCGACGCCGTTAGCCGTATCGGTCGCGCCGTCACGTTGCCGGCGCCGGGAACGCCACTCGATCGGCTGCGCTTTGGCTTCGTGTCGTGCTCCAACTACGAGCATGGCTATTTTTCCGGCTACCGCCATCTCGCCGACGCGAATCCGGAATTTGTGCTCTTTCTCGGCGACTATATCTACGAGTACATTGAGGAGCGACGGCCGGTCGTGCGGCGTCACTCCGACGGCATCGAGGCGGCGACGCTGCCGACCTACCGCAATCGCTACGCGCAATACAAACTCGATCCCGACCTGCAACGCCTCCACGCCGAGGTGCCGGCGTTGGTTACCTGGGATGATCATGAGGTGCAGGACGACTACGCCGACAAGTGGGACAAATTTTTCGACGATCCGGAACAGTTCCTCATTCGCCGCGCGGCGGCGTACCGGGCATTTTACGAGCACATGCCGGTGCGGCCAATCCTGTCGCGGCCCGAAGGACCGCTGATGCGGATCTATGATCGCTTCAGCTTCGGCGATCTTATCGAGATCTCGATGATCGACGGACGGCAGTATCGTTCGCGCGAGGCCTGTTATGCGCCGCCGAGCAAGGGCGGCACACACCTGGAGTCAAATGCGAGCTGTTCGGAGCGGCGTGACGCCGGCAGGACCATGCTGGGCTTTGCCCAGGAAGCGTGGCTGCACTCCAACCTCGCGCATTCTAAAGCGCAATGGAATTTGATCGCGCAGGATGTGCTGATGGCGCAGCTTGGGATCAAGCAGGATAGCGGGTTCGGTTTCTCCACCGACGATTGGGATGGTTATCCGGCCAATCGCGCGCGCCTTCTCAAGCGCATCCACGACAGCCAGGTCGCCAATCCTGTCGTGGTTGGGGGTGACGCGCATTCGTTCTTCGCCAACGACCTGAGGCTCGATTTCGACGATCCGGCGTCCGCGGTGGTGGCGACTGAATTCGTCGGCACCTCGATATCGTCCTTCGGTCCGCCTTACGAAATGATCGCGCGAGCGCTGCCGGACAATCCGCACATCCATTTCTTCGAAAGCCGGCGGCGTGGCTATGTCTGCGTTGATCTGGAACGTGCGCACATGCAGGTGCGCATGCAGGCAGTCTCGGACGCGACCGACCCTAAAGCTGAAATCGCGACGCTGAAGACATTTGCGGTTGAGGCGGGTCGTCCCGGCGTGGTCGCGGCCTAGGCGCGAGCGCTACAGAACGTCGAAGCCGCCAGTCTGTCTTAGCGCCTCGCCGACGGCCATCGCCGCCGCGAGCGCGACATTGAGTGAGCGCAAGCCAGGGCAAATGGGGATCACCACGCGGGCGTCAGCCGCGGCGTGGACTTCTTCCGGCACTCCGGCCGATTCGCGTCCGAACAGCAGGACATCGCCGGTCCGGTAGCGGTAGTCGAGATAGGAGCGGGAGGCTGTGGTCGTAAACAATACGAGCCGATGCTGCTCGCTGCGCCGCCAAGCTTCGAAGCCGAGCCACGAGCGATGCCGAGTGATCGCCACCGCGTCGAGATAATCCATGCCGGCGCGGCGAAAGGCGCGGTCAGTCGTAGGGAAGCCGGCCGGGCCGATGACGTGCGCCTCGATGCCGCAGCAGGCGCACAGGCGCAAAATCGTTCCGGTGTTCTGCGGGATGTCGGGCTGGTACAGTGCGATGCGCATTTGCAAGTTCGAACAGCTATAGGATGGCGATTGGCTGCCGATTCTAGCTGCCCGCTTGCCCTAGCGCAGGCATAGGGAACGCGCGACCAGCCTTTTTAATGGGCCTTCACCGGCACACTTGCACTCTCGCGGTAAGGGTGCCAATAAAACGCCGCCGGATTGGGTCGCCTCTGATCTCCCCCAGATCGGATGAGGCCAAACCTTTCGCCGCCGCACGGACCCTTCGGGGGCGGTTCGCAGCTCGGATGGAAAGCCGGCAAGACGGAAGAGGTTGGGACGGTGACAACAATCTCCGCAGCGAAGCCATCGCGGCGTGACCTCAACCAATTCGCTGGCAGTGCTACGATCCGGTTCGGCGAAACTGCGCGGAAATAATGCTCCAGATCATGCATAAGGTTCGACCATGAGCGCACATTCGGTCTACAAGCCGCAACATCCCTTTATGCAATGGCTGGAACGGCGGCTGCCGATCGCGAGCCTCGTCTATTCGTCATTCATCGTCTATCCGACACCGCGCAACCTCAACTATTGGTGGACGTTCGGCGGCATCCTCACGTTCATGCTGGGCGTGCAGATGGTCACCGGCATCGTGCTGGCCATGCACTACACGCCGCATGTCGATCTCGCGTTTAATTCCGTCGAGGCGATCATGCGCGACGTCAATTACGGGTGGTTGCTGCGCTACCTGCACGCCAACGGCGCGGCGTTCTTCTTTGTCGCGGTTTATGCTCACATCGCGCGCGGCATGTATTACGGCTCCTACAAGGATCCGCGCGAGGTGTTGTGGATCCTCGGCGTCATCCTGTTCCTGCTGATGGTCGTCACCGGCTTCATGGGCTACGTGCTGCCGTGGGGGCAGATGAGCTTTTGGGCGGCGACCGTCATCACCAACTTGTTCTCGGCTATCCCCGGCGTGGGCGATCCGATCGTAACTTGGCTGTGGGGCGGCTATGCGGTCGGCAATCCGACGCTGAACCGTTTCTATTCGCTGCACTATCTGTTGCCGTTCGTCATCGCCGGTGTGGTGGTCCTACATGTCTGGGCGCTGCACATGGTCGGGCAAAACAACCCAACCGGCGTCGAGCCGAAGACCGAGAAGGATACGGTTGCGTTCACGCCTTATGCGACCATCAAGGACGGCTTCTTCATCGGCGTGTTCTGTCTGTTCTTCGCCTGGTTCGTCTTCTACATCCCCAACTATCTCGGCCATTCCGACAATTACATACCGGCCAACCCCGGCCAGACGCCGACCCATATCGTGCCGGAGTGGTACTACCTGCCATTCTACGCCATCCTGCGCGCGATCCCGAGCAAGCTGCTCGGCGTTATCGCGCTGCTGGCTTCAATCGTGCTGCTTGCCTTTCTGCCGTGGCTCGATACCTCGCGGGTGCGCTCGGCCAACTATCGGCCGCTGTATCGGCAGTTCCTGATCGTCTTCTTCCTTGTCGTGGTCGGCCTCGGCTATCTCGGCTCGCAGCCACCGGAAGGCGGCTACGTGATCGCCGCCCGAATCCTTACCGCCTACTATTTCGTATTCCTGCTCATTATCCTGCCGCTGCTCGGGTTATTTGAGACGACGAAGCCGTTGCCGAATTCGATCTCTGAATCGGTGCTGCGCGAAGGCGTACCTGCCGGCGCAGAGTTGGGCGTCAAGGCGTAGGGGGCCGGCCATGAACTTTCGTCGCAAGGTCGTGCTTGCCATTACGCTTTCGGCGTTTGCAGTAGCACTCGGCGCCACGATGGCCTCGGCGCAAGAGCAGGAGATACCGCCGAAGCAACGCTGGTCGTTCGCCGGGCCGTTCGGGCTGTACGACCCGGAGCAGCTGCAGCGCGGCTTCAAAATCTATCGCGAGGTCTGTTCCAACTGTCACAGCTTAAAGCTGTTGGCGTTCCGTAACCTTGCCGATCCCGGCGGTCCGGGATTCACCGAGCCGCAGGCGGCTACGATAGCGGCCACCTTCCAGGTGACTGCCGGTCCGAACGATCAGGGCGAAATGTTCCAGCGCCCGGGAAAGATCGCGGATTATTTCCCGCCGCCGTTCGCGAACGATCGGGCGGCGCGGAACGCCAACGGCGGGGCGCTGCCGCCGGACATGTCGGTGCTCGCCAAGGCGCGCAGCGTCGAGCGCGGCTTCCCGTGGTTCATATTTGATGCTTTCACGCAGTACCAGGAGGATGGTCCCGACTATATCCACGCCATCCTCAACGGCTACGAGGACCCGCCTGCCGGCTTTACGCTGCCGCCGGGGGCGCAATACAATAAATATTTTCCCGGTCACGCTATCGGCATGCCGAAGCCGCTGAGCGACGGGCAGGTTGAATATACCGACGGGACGCCGACGACCGTGGACCAATATGGCCGCGATATCGCCGCCTTCCTGATGTGGGCGGCCGAACCGAAGCTCGATGAACGTAAACGGCTTGGTTTTCAGGTCTTTGTATTCCTGATTGTGCTCACCGGCCTTCTCTATTTCACCAAGAAGAAGGTGTGGTACGACGTGTTGCACCAGTCATAAGCATTTGGCGGCGCGCCCCAACCGAATACCCGTATACCTCAGCATCGCACTGCCGCGTTCGGCCGTGGCCCGCCTGCGCGTGTGCAGGCGCGAGTTGAATATTTTTGCCAGCAGCGAGCCGAGGTTCATCGAGGCGTGGCGAAACGGTCTGAAAGAAGCTACAATCGCGCACCGTGAGGACAGGGAGCGACGATCATGACCAAATTCACGCGCCTTCCGCTGATAGTGCCATTGCTGGCAATTTTCACCGCCTCTTCGCTATCGGGGGCGCTGGCTAGCGACAAGAAGTCGACTTCTGGGAGCCATTCGAAGAGCGCCACCAATACCGGCGGAAAGAGCGGCGGCGGCTCAAAGGGCGGGGGGCATTCTGGCTCTCCAACCGACGTGGTGAGTGGCGCCGTGAACGATGCAGTCGGCGGTGCCGTAGGCAGCGCGGTCGGCGGGTTGCTGGGGGCTTTCGGCCCGAAGTGAAGCGTGGCTGCCCGCGCCATTCATGCGGGCACCCATGACGTGGTGCTTGCGCAGATTCCAAGAACGATGAACGAGAGCGGCGCTAGAAAGACCAGCGCCGCATCATCACCACGCCACCTTCGCCGACAAGTGCGGCGATAAGCGCCGTCACTACCATGATCAGGAAGCCTGACGATGATCGCGGCCGAAATGGCCGCAAGCACGGCTTTGACGAAAAAAATGACCAAACGGACAAACGGGATACGCAGGTTGACAATGACAAAGCGCTGAGCACTTCACTCATAACGGGGGCTCCGGTTGTTTCGGCCGCTATGGTTCGCCAGGCTTGACCTTGCCGCAAGCTTTCGCTGGCTGGCCGAGCCTCACTGGTGTGCTAAAGGGTGCGGGGCAGGCGAGGCGAGGCATCGACCATGACGACAGTGGCGTTGGACAATGACCTGAAATCGGCGATCCGCAGCATCCCGGATTATCCCAAACCGGGCATCATGTTTCGCGACATCACCACGCTCCTCGGCGACGCGCGGGCCTTCCGTCGCGCCGTCGACGAACTGGTGCATCCCTGGGCCGGCAGCAAAATCGACAAGGTCGCGGGAATCGAGGCCCGCGGCTTCATCCTCGGCGGTGCCGTCGCCCATCAGGTTTCGGCGGGTTTCGTGCCTATTCGCAAGAAGGGCAAGCTGCCGTTCAAACGGGTGACTATCGGCTATTCGCTCGAATACGGCATCGATGAGATGGAGATACACGAGGACGCGGTGATCAGGGGCGAGCGCGTGATCCTGGTCGACGATCTGGTCGCAACCGGCGGCACGGCGGAGGCCGCTTGCAAGCTCCTTATGCAGATGGGTGCCGAAGTGTTGGCGGCATGCTTCATCATCGATCTGCCGGAATTAGGCGGTGCCGCAAAAATCAGAAAGCTCGGCGTGCCGGTGCGCACCCTCGTGAGCTTCGAGGGGCATTAAACCGGGTCGAGTCGCGCGGCTTCTTACGCTTTGCGCCGTACAGCCGGAGGGCCCGCCAGCGACGAGGTGAGCCGGCCCATGAGCAGCCGCAATTCGAGTTGGCGAAATTCCGCAAAAATCTCGCCGACCCATTGATGGACCTCGGTCGGGCCGCCGGGCTGCTCGCCCAAGTAAGCAGCGAAAGAGAAATTCGGCCGGTCGATGACGCCACGCACGATCGGGGAAAGACGCGGAATGCGGATCAAGCCGCATTCGGGCCGGGTCGCCGGGTAGTCCTGCTTGGCGAACATCAGCGAGACCAACTCGTTGTGCACCGGCACGAAAGTCGCCCTCAGCCGGTTCCGCAATTCGGCATAGCTGCGCGCCGTCGTGGCCGAAGGATCGCTGATGAACAGCACAATCGGCTCGATCATCCGCCGCCGCGCTTCAGGGAGGAAGCCGATCTCCGCCGTGACCGCAAAGAACTGATCGAAGGAGCCGTAGCCGAGATCGACGATCTTCGTGCTTGCGGTGTCCGCGATCAGCCGGTCGAACAGCTCCATCTGGCCGAGTGTAGTGATGATATCCACGGGCCAGACCAGCTTTGGGAAGCGGGTCGCCAGCGCCTGCTCGCGCGGATTGAGATCATATCCCACCAGCGACCGGCCGCCGGCGCGAAAAAATTCAATCATCAGCCGCGCGATCAGCGTTTTGCCCGTCCGCGGACGCGGCGATGCGATAATGTAGAGCGGTGCCGGCAGCATGTTATGTCCTGCCGCGGAGCCGCCGCGGCAAAGGCCGGCCCGCAGCCCGTTTAGGAGCGGCTGACGACCTGAACCCGCGGGCTGTTTGCCGGCGCGGTGCCACCGGTGGCAACGATGTCATTGAGCTTGATGCGATCATACTCGGCCCAGACGTTGCCGAGCCAATGCCGGACATAGCCACGCAGCACAAACGAATAATTTGCCGCCTCACCCTTGGTGCCCTTGTTGGCCACAAAAGTGAGGAACGGAACCGATGCAAGTTCGACCTGCTCGTAGGCCATCTCGTTGAGCTTGGGAATGGTGATCTCGACGGCGTCCTTGAACTTCTTGAAGTAGGAGGAGTGCGTGGCCTGGTCCCATTCGAAGAAGCTGGTGTTGTTGATGAAGTTCTTGACCAGAAAATATTTGCTGTCGCCCACGAAGGTGGACGTTTCCTCGATCTCGTTGAGCGAGGCGATCGAGGAGCCGAGGATGTGGAAGACGACGAAGGTGAGCTGTCCTTTTTTCACCGCGTCGAGAAAACCGATGTCGCGCAATGAACGCAATGTCGGCGATAACAGCCCGGCGCGCACGTCGATCACCGTTACGCTCGAGTCTGTGCTCGACAAAGTGTCGAAAATCCGCATCTGGTCGGAGACCGAGGTAACGTCGACGATATCGCTGTTATCCGGATGAAAGCGCTTCAGGGTGCCCTTGGGCGATTCGGTATCGAAGGCGCGCGTCGGCACATGGTGCGCGGTAAAATAATCGAGCAGCGTGCGGGAAACCGTAGTCTTGCCGACGCCGCCCTTGTCCGCCCCTACGACGATTACGGTTGGCTTTGCCATAGTCGATCCTTCAGTGGCGCCCAGCCGCCGTGAGACTCGATGGGTCCGGCTTTCGGGATGACCGCGGCCAAATGGAGCGCGTCACGCATTTTCCCCTTGAAAAAGATTCTACACACCCCGTTTACGGTTTGGAAGCCTCAAGATGGATGGCGTGCTTTCCCACGCAGGGTTCAGAGCGGTTTGGCATCCGATATGGTTAATTGTGACCGCATTGCGACTAGCGGCGGTCGTGCGGCCCCCAAGGTCCGGAGGCATCGCCGGTTTCCGTCGCTGACGCGTCACTCACCCCACTTTCGGTGGCTGCGCCCCAGGGGCCCGGCGACGGTGGTTGATCCCACGGTCCGGCGGCCGCCGGCTGTTCGGTAATCGCTTGTGTTTCTTGCTCTGGCAAAGCGAGCGGGCCGGGATCGTGGCCGCCGGCAAATTTGACCAAAGCCGCTACCCGGTTGTCGACTGACGGGTGGGTGTCGAACAGCTCGCCAAAGCCCGCGCGCGGATTATCGATGCACATTTCCATGACAGCCGAAGTTGCGCGGGGCAACTCGCCACGACCCTCGATCTTGCGCAGCGCCGAGATCATGGCATCGGGATTTTTGGTCAACTCCACGGAGCCGGCATCGGCGAGGAATTCGCGGGAGCGCGATAGCGCAAGACGGATGACGAACGAGAGCAGATAGGCGACGACGATCAGGACGATGGCAATCAGTATGGCCAGGCCGGCGCCGCCGCCGCGACGGTCGTCCGACGATCGTGGGCCACGGAAACCACCATAAAACCACAGCCGAAAGAACAATTCCGCGAAAAACGAGATCGCGCCGGCAATGATGACCGCGATCACCATCATGCGAACGTCACCGTTGCGGATATGCGTCAGTTCGTGGCCGAGTACCAATTCGACTTCGGCATCGTTGAGCCGGGCGAGCAGGCCCGAGGTGATGGTGACGGAATACTGTTTCTGGTTCATCCCGGTGGCGAACGCGTTTAACGCGTCGGAGTCCATCACCTTGAGTTTAGGCATGGTGATGCCGCGCGAGATGCAAAGATTTTCCAGAATGTTGTAGAGCCGCGGTTCTTCGGTGCGTGTGATCTCACGGCCGCCGGTTATGGCGTCGATCATGCTCTGATGGAAGAAATACGCGATCACTATCCACAGCGCCGTGCCGATTGTAGCCAGCGGCGCCGCGCTGATCAGGTCGTTCAATGCGCGCTGCATCAGCGTATTGAGGTCGGCGTCGACTGACAACGCCTCGGCAGTCAACGCGCCGGCATAGACCATCAGGTAGACGAGAAAAAACAGGCCGATAAGGAGCGCGATCGAACGCCGCCGGTTCGACTGGATATGGCTATATAGACCGTAGGCGGCCATGGCCAATTGTCCGGCGCGCTCGCCTGGTCAGAATTTCACTTGCGGCGCTTCGCCCAAAGTTTTGCGCTCGTCGCCGAGGTCGAAGAAGTCTTTCGACGCGAAACCGAAAGACGAGGCGAACAGTGCGGCGGGGAACCTCTGGATGCCGGTATTGTATTCCTGCACCGCATTGTTGAAGAAGCGCCGCGCTGCGGCAATCTTGTTCTCGATGTCGGTCAACTCCGCCTGTAGTGCCTGGAAATTGGCGTTGGCCTTAAGGTCAGGATAAGCCTCGGAGAGCGCGAAGAGCTGCCGGAGCGCGCCGGATAACATGTTCTCGGCCGCCGCCTGCTGCGCCGGACCTTGGGCCGCCACCGCGGCGTTGCGCGCCTTTACCACCTCGTCGAGCGTACCGCGTTCATGTGCGGCGTAGCCCTTCACGGTCTCGACCAGGTTGGGGACGAGGTCGTGGCGCTGGCGCAATTGCACGTCGACATCGGCAAAGGCCTGGTTCACCCGCTGTCGCATGGTGACGAGACCGTTGTAGACCGAGATCACCCACACCACCAAAACGACGATCACGGCAAGGACGATCAGTGTTGAAGTGCCCATCGGCGGCAATCCTCCCGTATGACTGGCAACAAAAAGCCTTGGCGGACACAAAATAGGTAAGACCGCGGCGGTCTGCACACAAACGGCCGCCGGGCCCCCCGCGCTGGCTTCCTTAAATAGGATAATTCGTCGATGCCGTTAAGGTTAGCCAGCGATGAATATCGCTCGCCCGTCGCCCCTCGGCTAGGGATTGGCTGACGAAAACAGGGTGAGCGTCATGCCGAAGTCTCTTGGCTTTCTTTCCTCCGACGGCGCGCAAGGCAACGCCATCCTGGAGCAAATCCGCAATCTCGACACCGTCCGGCAGGACAACATAAGCACGGGTGCCGATGATGAGTTCGACCTGGACGCAGCGGCCGATCGCAAGCAGCTCGCGCGCGATATCGCCGCGATCGAGCGCGCTACCGCCCTCCTACGCCGAATGGAGCCGGCGCTGCAATCATGGTCTGAACCGCCGGCGACAGCCGCGACGATCGGGCAGAGCGCGCATACGGTCTGGCCGCTGATCGGGGCGTTGTGGGTTTCGACCGCTCTCGTCACGCTCGGCGCGGTCTACGCCATCTCCGCGCTCGTAGGCTGATAGCGCAAAAACGTCTGGAGTGAATCTTCAGTACGCGTTCCGGTAGGCGGTCGGCGACAGAACTGTCCGGGCGATGATCTTCAAATCAAGCCACAGCGACCAATTGTCGATGTAGAACAGGTCGTAGGCGACCCGGTTGCGCATTTTCTCTTCGGTATCGGTCTCACCGCGATAGCCATGGATCTGCGCCCAGCCGGTAATGCCCGGTTTGACGTTGCTCCGGCGCGCATAGAGCGAAATACGGCGCTGATATTCGTGGTCGAGCGGCAGCGGGTGCGGGCGCGGGCCGACAAGCGACATGTCGCCGGTGAGCACGTTGAAGAGTTGCGGAATCTCGTCGATGTTCCCGCGGCGCAACCAGCGGCCGATGCGGGTCAGGCGCGGATCGTGCCGGGTCGCCTGCCGACCGCCGTCATCGAACGTGTGCATGGTGCGAAACTTAATGATGGGAAATGGCTGCTGGTTGAAGCCATAGCGGCGTTGCACGAAAAAGATCGGTCCCGGACTGTCGATCCTGATCAGAACCGCGACAAGCAGAAGCAGCGGCGTCGTCACAATGAGCGCCGCCGCGGCGACAACAAGATCAAATAATCGCTTCTGCAAGATCTCAAAGCGCGACAGCGGCCTGCGCGTGAGCTGCAAAGTGATGACCGGCCCAAGCGTGGACAGTTTGGCGTCGTCGAACTTGTGCAGGACCTCCTCCGGGCCGAGATGAAGTTCGACCGGGAGGGTCTGGAATGTTTCGGCGCAGCGCTCGATGGTCGCGGTTGCCGACCATGGCAGCAGCACGAAGATCGCGTCCGGCGCAATGCTGCGGACGCCGGCGGCCGCCTCGGCGAGATCGCGATCAAGGATAGTGCGGCGAACCCGGGCGGATGCGGTTGAAATGACCGGCGTCAAAAATCTGCAGCCGACGATATCGATGCCAAGCGCCCAAGGCTCGTAGCGGTTGATAAAGGCGCCGACATGTTCGCCGGTGCCGATCAGGAAGATGCGCTGCGCGGAAAGCAGGCCCGCCGCACGCGCCCGCGTGCTGATGCGGACAATGCTGTAACGCAGCAGGATCAAGGCGGCGAGCGTGACGACATAAAACAGGATCATCGAGCCGCGCGAATACGCGACACTGATCTGCGCCAGAAAGCCAAGTCCAAGCAGGCAAATGAGCGTCACGTTCCACAGCTGGATCGTGCGCCGGGCATGGCGTTTGAATGAAAAGAAATTCGGCAGCCGATATTCGCGTCGAAACAGGTTGGAGATGGTAAAAATGCTCGCTGCCAGAACACCAATCTGGATGAAGGATGGAAGGCTTCCGGGATAGCCAAAAGCGATGCGGTAATAGACAACGCCGGTGAGGCACGACATCGCCACGATCAGCGCGACGTCGGCTGCAAAGATCGCGGCGGAAAAGGTGCCGCGGCAAAGCACCGCCCAGGCGCGCAGAACAGGGTTGGTCTGCGGTTTCGAGGTCAGCGTGTAGCTCTGATGATGCGTATTCATGCTTGCCGCGAAATGCATTTTCCGATTGCCCCGAAATGGGACAACGGCGAGGAACTAGCCTTTCCGTCGCCAAAAACATGCCAGCAGAGCCATGGCGAAACTGGCGCCAAGTCATTGGCGTGTTAAGACTAACGCGCCGGCGCGCGGCCGGTGACGCCGGAGGAGCAGCATGAAGGGCAAGATCGCACTCGAAGAACATTTCGCCATCCCGGAAACGGTTGCCGATTCCCGCGGCTATTTTCCTGACCAGGTCTGGGAGGAGGTGAAAAGCCGTGTGCTCGATCTGCACGACCGGCGGCTATCGCTGATGGACGAGTACGGCATCGAAACCATGCTTTTGTCGCTCAACGCGCCCGCGGTCCAGGCCATTCCCGATCCGGCGAAAGCGGATGAAATTGCCCGGCGATCGAACGATTATCTCGCCGAGCAGGTGCGCAAGCGGCCGGACCGGTTTCAGGGACTCGCGGCGCTGCCGATGCAGGATCCGGCGCGCGCGACGGGTGAACTCGAACGCTGCGTGAAGGAACTCGGTTTTCGCGGCGCGCTGGTCAATGGCTTTTCGCAGGTCAACGACGCTGAAACAGCAGTCTATTACGACCTGCCGCAATTCCGGCCGTTCTGGGCGGCGATGGAGCGCCTCGATGTGCCGTTTTACTTGCACCCGCGTAATCCGCTGCCGCGCGACGCTAAAATCTACGATGGTCACCCATGGCTGCTTGGCCCGATCTGGGCCTTTGCACAGGAAACGGCGGTGCACGCGCTGCGGCTGATGGGCTCCGGCCTGTTCGACGCCCATCCACGCTTGCAGATCATTCTTGGCCACATGGGCGAAAATCTGCCCTTTGCGTTGTGGCGGGTTGACAATGCCAACGGCTGGATCGCCGACCGGAACAAATATCCTGCGAAAAAACCCATTCGCGAATATTTCCGCGAAAATTTCCATGTCACGACGTCGGGCAATTTCCACACCCCGGCGCTGCTCAACGCCATGCTCGAAGTCAGCGCCGACCGGATCATGTTCTCGACCGACTGGCCGTTTGAAAACATCGACCACGCCGCGAACTGGTTCGATGCCTGCCCGATCAGCGAGAACGACCGTCTCAAAATCGGCCGCACCAATGCGCGGCGGCTGTTCAAGCTGGGGAACGCGTAGACGGCAGAGGAAATCTAGCTGGCTTCCCGCAGCTTCACGGCTCCTTCCAGATCGACGGAAACGAGCTGGGAGACGCCGCGTTCAGCCATGGTGACGCCGTAGAGACGGTTCATGCGCGCCATGGTGATCGGATTATGGGTGATGATGATGAAGCGCGTGTCGGTCGCACGCGTCATCTCGTCAAGCAGATCGCAGAACCGCTCGACATTGTAGTCGTCGAGCGGCGCGTCAACCTCGTCGAGCACGCAGATCGGCGCCGGGTTGGTCAGAAACACCGCAAAGATCAGCGCCAGCGCCGTGAGCGCCTGTTCGCCGCCGGAAAGCAGCGACAGCGTCACCGGCTTCTTGCCCGGCGGCTTTGCCATGATTTCAAGACCGGCTTCGAGCGGGTCTTCGCTCTCGATCAGCTGCAGTTCGGCGTTGCCGCCGCCGAACAGCTCGGCAAAAAGCTTTTTGAAGTGCTCGTTGACCGTCGCGAACGATGCAAGCAATCGCTCGCGCGCCTCATGGTTGAGGCTGTGGATGCCCTGCCGCAGCCGTCTGATCGCCTCGACCAGATCGTCGCGGTCGGCAATGAGCTTGTCGTGCTGCGCCTCAACCTCGCGTAACTCCTGTTCCGCGAGCAGGTTCACCGAGCCGAGGCGCTCGCGCTCGCGACGTATGCGATCAAGTTTTTCTTCGACTTCGCCGATCGCCGGGAGTTCGGCATCGGTCTTGAGTTCGGCGATCTCGGCTGCTTCCGCCGGTTCGACGTCGAGGAGATCGCGGATTTCGTGTTCGACGTCGGCAAGGCGACGCTTGGCGCCGTCGCGGCGTTCCTCCGCTCGCGCGGCCTCGGCGCGGGCTTCGCCGACTGCTTCAAGCGCGGAGCGCGCGGCCTTGTCGGCGGCGGCAAGGTCCGTCTCGGCTTCGGCGAGCCCATCGGCAGCGGTGCGGCGTGCGCCGGTCGCGGTCTCGACCTCACCGATCAGGGTCTGACGCTGTTCGGCGAATTGCTGCGGCGCGTTGCTGAGTTCGCCGCGCTCGCGTTTTGCCTCCGCGGTGCGCTCGGCGATCGTGGCGATTTGCGTCTCGGCTTTGTCCTTCCGCTCATTCCAGTCCTTGCGCTCGATCGCAATCGCCTGCAGCCGACGGTCGGCAAGCTCGGCTTCGCGGGCAATGGCTTGTGCTTCGACGCGCACTTCGGCGAGCGCGCCGCGATCTCTGGCGATCTCATCGTTGACCTTGGCAAGCTTAGACTCGAAATCGGCCGCGTCCGGCAATTCGGCGAGCGCTTTTTGCGCGTCGCGTCTCGCGGCTTCGGCTTCGTCACGATCGGCGCCGATCCGCTGCTTGGCTTCCTTTAAAGCCGATATGCGCGCGGCGTTGCGGCTGATCTCGCGCTCGGCCGCCGCATGCTCCTCGCGTACCGCATCGGTTGCATGCTGGGCGGCACGCCATTGCGCGCGCGCTTCGGCCTCAGCCGCTGCCGCTGCGGCGCGGGCGGCCTCTGCGGCGTCAACGCGGTGCTGCTGCGTCTCCACTTCACTGCGCGCGGCCGCGAGCTCGCCTTCGATCGCCTGCAGGCGGCCGCGCTCTGCGAGGCGCCGCGCTGCGCCGGTCGGCGCATGTGCAGCGGCGGCAAAACCATCCCAGCGCCAAAAGTCGCCATCGCGCGAGACCAGCCGCTGGCCGGGCTTGAGCATCGCCGCGAGGCGGGGGCCGTCGCTTCGCTCCACTACGCCGATTTGGGCAAGGCGGCGCGCAAGTTCCGGCGGAGCCTGCACAAACTGAGACAGTGCCGCAACGCCGTCCGGCAAAGCGGGATCGGACGGATCGATCGCCGCTCCAGCCCAGCGCATCGGTGCGGACTGATCGACCGGCGCATCGAGATCATCGCCGAGCGCGGCGCCGATCGCCTTTTCGTAGCCTTTGGTGACGGTGAGCGCGTCCATCACCGGCGGCCATAGGTTCTTATTCTCGACGGCAAGGAGCTTGCCGATAGTTTTTGCTTCGGTTTCCAGCCGTTGCACCCGACGTTCGGCCGTGTCGAGCGGCACGCGAGCGGCATCGATAGTCTCTCTCGCGGTGTTATGGTTGATCTCGGTCTTCCGCGCAGCGGCTTCGGCTTCAGCGAGGGCCGTCTGCGCCGCCGCAAGTGCCGCTGAGAGCGCTGACAGATCGGGCTGACCGCTGTCGGTCGCTGCAAAGCCGGCGTCGATGTTGGCGAGTTCAGCTTCCAGCCGCGCCGCTCGCTGCTCGTGATCGCGTAAAGCGGTCTCGAGCTGATGGCGGCGAGCGGTAAGATCAGCGAGGGCGCTGGTCAGTTCGCCGAAAGACTTCTCCGATCCCGCCAGCGTTTCATCCGCGGCGGCGACGCGGCTGTTGATGCCGGTGAGCCGCTCGGCGCTGGCCTGCGCCTGGGCCTTTAAGTGTTTCTCTTCGGTGTCCAATCGGACGAGCGCGTTTGCGGCGTCGGCCGCGAGCGTGCGCTCCCGTTCCAGATCGGCTGCGAACTGTTCCAGGCGGCGGTCGAGTTCGCCAAGACGTTCCTTGGCGCGGGCCTCCTCGCGCTCCAGTCCGTCTCGGGCAAGGAGCAAACGTTGCAGCGCCGCCGCGGCTTTGGCTTCCGCTTCGCGCAATGCAGGCAAGCCGGCCGCGACCTCCGCTTGCCGCGTCGTCGCCACGGTTTGCTCACCAGTGCGCGCGGCAACGATACGGACGGCTTCGTCCTTAGTGCGCTCCGCATCGGCGACTTCGGTTTGTGCCGCCGTCCACCGCAGGTGCAACAGCAGCGCTTCGGTGCGGCGCACTTGTCCGGAAATATTGCGGTAGCGCACCGCCTGCCGCGCTTGGGTCTTTAGCGACGCGAGTTGAGCGGCAAGCTGGCCGATCACATCTTCGACGCGCGCCAAATTGTGCTCGGCGGCCTTGAGCCGCAGTTCGGCTTCATGGCGGCGCGCGTGCAGTCCGGAAATACCGGCCGCCTCCTCGAGAACGCGGCGGCGCTGGTCGGGGCGCGCCTGAATGATTTCGCCGATGCGGCCCTGGTGCACCAATGCCGGCGAGCGCGAGCCGGTGGAGGCGTCGGCGAACAGCACGGTGACGTCGCGTGCTCGCACCTCGCGGCTATTGACGCGAAACACCGAGCCCTGCTCGCGCATGATGCGGCGGGAGACTTCAAGCGTATCGGTATCATTGAAGGTCGCCGGCGCGGTGCGATCACTGTTGTCGACCAGAACCGAAACCTCGGCATGATTGCGCGCTGGGCGGCCGGTGTTGCCGGAGAAGATTACGTCGTCCATCTCGGACGCGCGCATGGCCTTATGCGAGGCTTCACCCATGACCCAGCGCACGGCTTCGACGAGATTGGACTTGCCGCAGCCGTTCGGACCGACCACGCCGGTCAGTCCCGGTTCGATCTCAAGGTCTGTGGGTTCGACGAAGGACTTGAAGCCGATCAAGCGCAGCCGCGTGAGCTTCATTCGCGTTTTTAATCCTTCTTGTTGCCCCGCTGCGGCCGCAAGCGGAATCGCTGATAACTCATGCCCTTAGCGAGCTTTGAGTCGGAGGCCGCCGCATCGCCGCGGAGAATAAATCGTCACACTCGGAAGCGCAACAGGCCTGCCTGGTTATCCAGATTTTCTCATGCGAACACGTCGACCTGCCGAACTCGGCAGACGAGCTGCCAACGCCTTGGGCTGGGTGAAAAACCCTTATCCTTCCTTGAGATAGGGCTCGATCTCCTTAGCCATGGCATCGATCGACTGATCGCCAACGAGCTTCTTGCCGTTGACGAAAAAGGTCGGCGTCGAGTTGACCCCAAGCTTTTCGGCGGCCCGGTCGCGGACGTCCTGGATACCGTTGAGCACCTGCTGATTCGCCAGACACTTATCGAACGACACCTGGGTGAAGCCGAATTGCTTGGCAATCTCCATCAATGCCGGGACGGGCTTCTGCACCATCCATTCCGATTGCTTAGCGAACAAGGTCTCTACAACGGGCATGAATTTGTCCTTGCCCGCACAGCGCGCCAGCATGAAGCCGGCGGCGGCAAGCGCATCAAACGGGAACTCGCGGAAGATAAAGCGGACCTTTCCGGTATCGATGTAGCGTTTCTGCAGTTCGGGAAAGGTCGCCGTCGAGAAATGCGCACAGTGCGGACACGTCATCGAAGCGTATTCGATGATCGTCACCGGCGCTTTTTCGGAGCCGAGGATGATGTCGCCGTCCGGTCCGGCTTTCGCCAGGTCGGCCTGGTCGATTTCGGCAGCAGCTAGAGCACCAGACGGGTGCAACAGCAGAGCACCCGCGACGCCGGCACCAGCCATTGTGGACATTGTTGCGAAAACTTGGCGGCGGGTCAGCGTCAAGGTCAGCTCCTACGTTCCGACGGTATTTGCGAACTCGTGCCGTACCAATGTGGCACCACCGCGCCCGTCCGCCAAGGCCCCGTCCCACCTCAGCATTCACGGTCGCTTGAGGGTAATTGGGCAACGGTGTCAGCGGCGCTTGACCGCTGCGCCGAGCCGCGCCAGCGCTTGCCGCAAATCGTCGTCCGCGACTTCCGGCATGTTCGCGGCGATGCACGCGGTCGCAGCGGGATCGGGAGCGGCGGCCGACCGGCGCGACGCACGCCGTAGCGGAGCCTGCCGGAACGCAATGCGCTCTACCGCACGCCAGCCGAGGAAGCGATTGACGCGTTCGCAGATCACGTTGACGAGATGCTGGATCTCAATCGCCGCCGGTCCTTCAACGCGCAACACAAGCGTGCCAGCGGGGCGCCCCAACGCCAACCCATCGTCGCTTGCTCGCCCCGAAGGGGAAACGGGCCGCGGCCATTGTATTTTTATCGGCTCGCTGTGCGCGGCGATTTCGCCACCGACGATTTCAGTCCACCGCGTCACCAATTCGGCTGAGGCAAAGCCCTGTCGCGTAAATGTCTCGCCAACGACCTTCCCGAGGAGGTCGCGCAACGGCTTGGCGAAGGAGCGGGAGGGGTTGTTCATAATGGGGTGCTCTGTCATCCCTCGACCATGACGGTAGCAGCCAAAGCGGCGGTGCGACAACGCGCGAAGCGTCCTGCTGCGATTCCATGCCCGCAACCCACCGCTTTGCTCGCCTGGTACGATCGTCATCGCCGAAAATTGCCGTGGCGCGCGCCGCCGGGCGAGCGTGCCGATCCGTACCGAGTCTGGCTCTCCGAAATCATGCTGCAACAGACGACGGTGAGGGCAGTGGCGCCGTATTACGCCCGCTTTCTCGCTCGCTGGGGCGACGTGCAGGCGCTCGCAGCCGCACCGCTCGACGAAGTCCTCAAGGCCTGGGCGGGACTTGGCTACTACGCGCGCGCCCGTAACCTGCATGCCTGCGCGCGTGCCGTGGTCGTGCGGCACGACGGTAAATTTCCGCAAACCGAGGCGGCGCTGCGCGACCTTCCGGGCATCGGCGCCTACACGGCCGCCGCCATTGCCGCGATAGCGTTTGACGCGCCGGCAAGCCCCGTCGATGGGAATATTGAGCGCGTGATTGCCCGGCTCTTTGCCGTCACCGAGTCGCTGCCCAACGCAAAACCCGAGTTGCGCCAGCTGGCGCGCGAACTCACCCCACAACGGCGCGCCGGTGATTTCGCGCAAGCGATGATGGATCTCGGCGCCACGATCTGCACACCAAAGAAACCAGCTTGCGTCTTTTGCCCGTGGGACGAAAGCTGCGCCGGCCGCGCACGCGGCCAAGCCGAGACCTTGCCGCACCGAATACCCAAACGCGAAGGCACGGTCCGCCGGGGCGCCGCCTTTGTGGTTCAGCGCGCCGACGGCTTCGTATTGGTGCGTACCCGGCCGGCGAAAGGGCTTCTCGGCGGCATGACTGAGGTGCCGACGACCGAGTGGACGCCCGATTTCGATGAAGTATCGGCGCGACAGCAGGCGCCGCGTTTCGGCTCATCAAAGCGGCGCAAGGTCGTTGCGTGGCGCCGCGTCGCTGGGATAGTGCGCCATGTCTTCACACATTTTCCGCTCGAACTGAGCGTATACGCCACCGAGCTTCCGGCGGACGT
This sequence comes from uncultured Alphaproteobacteria bacterium, assembly GCA_963844545.1. Classification (GTDB taxonomy): domain Bacteria; phylum Pseudomonadota; class Alphaproteobacteria; order Rhizobiales; family Xanthobacteraceae; genus BOG-931. The sequence goes on from CAWJOX010000021.1 coordinate 30,985, forward strand.
GCAGGCGCCGGAGGGCATGCGCTGGATCCCGATGGCGGACATTGCCGGCGAGGCGCTACCGAGTCTGATGCGCAAAGTGATTGCGCATGCAGTTCGGTGAAGTTGAAAACCCTCCAGCGCCATTGGACGAAGAAGTGGTGTAACCGGAAAGCTGGACAGCCGACGCCAGCTCTCTCACTTCTTCTTCGCGTTGAGCGCGGGTAGAAGAAGTTTCAGAAGCGCTTGGTCCGAGAACGGGTTCTGACCTGAGATCAGCTCGCGATCTTGAAGAACGTAGCTCTGCCATGGAGCGGCCACACTGACGTCGCCGCCCGCGGTGCGCAAGGCGAAGTCCGGGTAAAACAGAACCTTACCGCCAATTTCAAGCGGCTCCCGCTGCTGCTCTTCCGCCGTTGAAAAGATGGTCATCTTGTATCCGGTATAAATCCATCCTTGAGCCTTTGCCCGCGCTCCGGCGGCATCGCCCGCCGCCAGCGCTGCGACGACCTCTGTCGAATTTGGCAGAGCCGAGAGAAGTGAAATCGGACCATGGCAAAGCACCGCCGTAGGCTTCGATGCTTTATGGAAGTGTCTCATCACGGTGCCGGCGTCGGGATCGTCGAGAAGATCCATCATCGGGCCGTGGCCGCCGGGGACGAAAACGGCGTCATATTGATCCAGGCCCGACGCGATGACGTCCGAGATGCGAGTTGGATTTTTGAGCCCAGTCAGGCTGTCGCGGAATTTCAGATAGTCCTGAAGCCTGGCCTCGTCCCCGCCGAAGAAATCGGGGACGGCTGAATGGACGTCCATTTGTGGCGTGTTGGCTTTGGGGTTGGCAAAGGTGATTTCGTAGCCTTCCCCCATCAGGGCGCGAACCGGAACCGTCAGCTCATTGAGGTAATAGCCAGCGCCGGTATAAACCTTGCCATCTTTCAAGGGCAGGCCGCGACCGCTCGAGACCAGCACCAACACTTTTCCTTTTGCTGTCATTGTGCTCTCCTCTCTGAAATTGCATCTGTTTTCCGAGATCTTGGCTCGCGCAGAGCAGACGGGTTTGCCGGAGCTCGGCCTCGGGCACACTCAGCAAGCTTTGGCCGCTCACCGGCGATGGCCTTTCTCCCGCAACAATCATCACTGGCCAGCAAATGTTCCGTTCTCATCGCCAATCCAACTAGACCTTAGTGTCGGCGATACCTTTGGATAATTTCTGGGTGACTAAATAATTTGCGGCGTTTTACGCTCGATCTGGCTCGGGATCGCAGTGATCGTCACGCGGATTTGGTTTCTTCTATGGTGGCGAGCAAATGCGTGAGCGAGTGTGCGTTCGCTGTCACGTCCGATTTTGGGCCTGTAACGGACTTGCAGCAAAGTCCTTCAATCGGGCGCTAATGACCCATGTGGGAAGTCAAGCGCCGTAGTTGCTACGATGCCCAACAGCCCCTTTCTGGGTGTGGTAGAGTAACAGGTAGGCTGCTCGGGCAGATAGGTAATGGGTCGCGCGCAGGCACCTAGCGATATCGATTTCGCAATAGTCAAAGTCGCGACAGTAGAGCGACCAACTCGCTCTGACGATGGGTCGCTGTTTTTGTAAAGACCGACTTCAATTGGTTGCGAACCGTTGCCTGCGACAGACCAAGCCGATCGGCAGCACGTTCTATGGAAATTCCCATCGCGAGGAGGGAGGCAAGTCGCGACTCCGCAGGCGTCAGGCCGAACGCCTCAGCCAGAACAGATGCCTGCGGTTGAGGTCGATCGTGCAAATCAGAGATGACGAGCAGGACGCGGGCGCCGAGGAACGGTGTGCGCGCCGGGCCGGCGACAGGCAGAACGCGGATCACGAGCGGCTGCCTGGCGACACGCCGTACCACGATGGGCGTGGCGGCTAATGGAGCGGTATCTGATGTCGTTCGCATCTTGTTGGTAAGCGCATCGAGCGCGAGGCTTGCCTGTTGGTCGCGCACCGCCAGTCGGCGGTTGCGGACAAAAAACTCATCGTCGAAAATCTGTTGGGCGGCTGCGTTGGCGTCGAGCACGCAACCCAACCGATCGAGCGCAAGCACGGGCCGGCCGACAAGGTGCAGCGCATTGCTGATGCCCGCAAGCGCCCTCTGTCCGACGGCTTTGGACAAGGTCGCCGTCTCGGTCAGCCGCGGCGCAAGACAGGCGAGAGCGCGCACTTCGTGCGGCTCGAACGGCCCTTGCCGCGCCGTGCGCTGAATGACCATCGCCCAGAGCGCCGGACCGGCTTGCAACCCGATGCCGGCAAACCACGGCAGACCGAAAGGCAATGCACATTCGTTATAAAAGTCGAGCCGGCGCATTTCCTCAGGCGTGACGATGTCCTGATCAGTGACGACCGGCTGGCCGCGCATCAGCAAAGGCACGCTGCGCTCGGCTCGCGTGTCGCGCGCCGGCCATCCTGTTGCAAAATAATATTTGAAACAATCGTCGACGCTCGCAGTGCGCGGGATATCGGGCGTGCGAATGTCGCTCTGCAGCAGCGCGCCGCCTGTGGCGCCTGCGGCAGCGCAGATATCGTCCATGATCTGCGGCCATAGCGTCGGATCGGCGACCGCGTCGCCCAGATTGTTGCAGACGGCAACCAATCGCTCTGGATTCAAAGCGAAATTTCGCATGGGAACCGACCATGCTCCGCATCGCGCCGGGCCAACTTTAGCCCATTTGGGTCAAGACCGATACGGGCGGCGCGAATATCATTTGTTTGGCCGGTCGATAGCGGAACTGCCGGTTTGAGGGCGAATGAACCGTCGCGCTCGGGGCGCTTACAACACACGCGCACGATTGCGTGCGCCGATGCTTCGCAGAGGAGACCTTGTCATGAGCAGCAGCAAACTAGTTTTCGAGGGCTACCGCGACCACAACTACGCGCTTTTCGTCTGGAACTCGCACACGAATGCCTATGAACCGGTATCGCTTACAGGGGCCGGGTCCAACTATCTGCAGAATTACGGTGAGCAAGGGGTCGTCGGACAAGGCACGCAAGGAGAAACTTACATCAGCGGTCCGGACCTGTTGGATTACAATGGCGACGTCTACCTCAAGGCAAATGCAACCAACGGCTATTTTGGCCTGTTTGTTTACGATACGTCCAACGACACGTCATCGCGAATACAAATCAACAGCGGGCAATCACAAAACCAGGCGTCGGACCTCGTTTCATACGGCGGCCAAATCTATTTCGACAATTATGCTGTTCCGCCTCGCGCCCTATCCGGCGCGGTAGGCGCACTCTATGAGGTTGTCCACGAAGTATCACCGAGCGGAACGACTTTGGTTGCAAATGAGGTGTCAGGCGCGCCGGCCAATCCGTCCTCCATGGTCGTATTTGACGGCGAGCTCTTCATGGATGGGCAGGACAGCAACAACAACTACGATCTGTTCAGCTATAACGGCAGCTCTTTTACTAAGATCAGCGCCGCCACGGGCCTTAATCCGACTGACCTTACCGTGGCCGGCAACGATCTGGTCTTCAACGGCCTCGACTTAAGCGGCAAGAACGCGCTGTACGCGTATTACAAATCCGCCAATGGTTCGTATGTGCTTGAAAAGGTCGATTCCGGCTCCAGTTCATACCGCGACGCGCAGGGAAACCGCGGCCGTGACCCCCTGGATATCACGTATTCCGGCTTGGGCTATAAGAGTCAGAGTGTCGTTTACTATTCCGGGGTAACTGACCGACATGGCGACCGCGGCCTCTTTTTTGCGAATGTCGGACACTACACCAGCGATTCGCAGCTCACACCTTCGAGCGGGGAAGCCCCGGCGAACCTGGACCCATATGACCTCATCCTCGATTCCCGAGGCGACCTTTTCTTCACCGGCAATGATGGTCTCGGGGGGCGCGGCCTGTTCGAAGTGTACGCCGGCAGCGATTCTTACCATGAGATTCTGACATCCGATGACTACAACTTCGGCAACACAGGCGCGCCTTATAACGACAATTGGGGCAATCTCAATCCGAACACGGTTACTTATATCGCCGGCAGTTCGGACAACGGCACCCTCTATTTTGCTGCCAACGGTCCCGGCAACCACAATACCACCCAACTCTGGGAAGGCAGTGTCTCGGCTTCTGGTGTGTTGAGCAACATTCACGAGGCCCCGGGAGGGTCAAGCACAGGCGGCCTTAACCCATTTTTGCTGACCCATTAAGCCGGACCCGACGCGAGCGAAACGGCGATGGCGCAAGCGGGCTGAATCACAGAGGAATCGTTGTCCAACGATTTGCGCTCGCCTCACAGATTAGCGCTTTTCCTCAGCCCAGAGCCACTGATCAAGTCTGGTTCTGGCCCTTCGCGTTGTTTCGTTGCGGCGCGACTATTCGGTCGCTTTAGATTGAAGCGGACATCGGGTCATACGTCGCTTTGATACGCGGCAGGGACGTCTCGGTTGGCCGCCGAAACGGCAACGTTGCGGATTAAGAAAGCAACGAGCCGGGGGCGTCGATCCTTCTGGCCCGATAGCGGTAGCGCTTTTGATCGGTTTTTCTGAACCTCGCGACGATTCCGGTCGGGAGTGTTTTGCTCGCTATCTGGCGCGGGATCGCCGTGATCGTCGCGCTGATCTGGCTTCTTCTATGGTGGCGAGCAAATGCGACCGGACGGAAATATGGCCCCTAGTGCGCTTTTGATCGAGTGGGCAGGGGCGTGGCCGGCTGGTACTCCCTTCCGGCAAGTCGAAATTGTCATGCTAGCGCAGGACGTCGTCAACATGCAGCTAGCACGGTGAACGCGACAGCATGGCCAACGTTGGAGATTTGGTCCGGGTGATGGCGGCGAAGAGCGGCAAGACTTAGGAGTGACAGGACGTGGGGCGCGTCCTCATAAGTCGGTTCTGTAAGCACAGCCTGTGGGATGTCCGCTTCGCTCCCCGAAAGCGACTGAAATGCTGAGTCGCCGCGAAATGTCGCGATGGGCCAATAAGCGACATTGCCCCTTACCTATGCATGCAGAGCCACGATAATCTGATGAGGAGAGATGCGCCGGGTCGTGGCATTTATTTGTTGTCCACGCCTTTGGCAGAAGTGCGAACTTGATCGGCGTTTTCCTATCTAATGGGAGGCGAAGCAATGGCAAGCGCAAAAGAGCTTTTGGAACGACTGACAATCCGCGAAATCGTTGAGAACTGGGCGTTGCTGCGCGATTCGCGCAGGTGGGATCGCTTTCGAGAGCTGTGGCACGAAGAAGGCCGGATGATCACCACGTGGATCGAGGGCAGTTTCGAGGAATTCGCCAGGGCGAGCCAAGCTGGCTACGACAAAGGTGTCCGCTTCCTGCACTTCCTCGGCGGCACCACCATCGACCTCAAACGCAATCGCACCATCGCTCAGACGAAGCAGATGATCTCGTCTCGGGTCAAGATCGACGGCGTGCTATGCAACGTGGTCTGCACCGGACGCTTCTATTTCTTTCTGGAGAAGCGCAAAGGCCGCTGGGGGATCGTGCTGTTCCAGCCTATCCTGGAGAAGGATCGCCTCGATCCTGTCGATCCGTCGGCGACCTTGAAGCTCGACGGTGAATTGCTGGCACGTTACCCGGAAGGATATCGCCACCTTGCCTACTCGCTGGTGCGCGCCGGACAGAAAGTTCGGACAGACGTGCCGGGCTTGGACGGCCCCGCGCTTGACGCCGTCTACGCACGGGGCGCCGCTTGGCTCGAGGGCAAGCCGCTGCAAATGTCTGCATGAGGAAATTTCGATCCCGGCATAATGTCTCTCTTGGTCAATCGCGTCACATTCGCGATGTCGGTGGCATGTCCGCTAAACCCCCAACAGCGGTCGAATGATGCGTCACGGCGAACGGTAGAAAAGGGCCGATTTTGTTGAAAAATTCGCTAGTTGAAACTGTGAGAGCTCACTGATTCAGTGCTGTTGAGAAACAGGAACTGAGTCGATGATGGGATCACGGCAAATCGAACAGGGTGTGCTGTTCTACAACTTCTCGCTCGATGCACATGTACCGTCCGATCATTTGCTGAGGTCGATCGACCGCTTTGTCGAGCTGTCGGAACTGCGCCGCGAACTCGCGCCGTTCTACAGCACGATAGGACGGCCATCGATTGATCCCGAGCTGATGATTAGGATGTTGGTCATCGGTTATTGCTTTGGCATCCGCTCCGAGCGGCGCCTCTGCGAAGAGGTCCACCTCAATCTGGCGTACCGGTGGTTCTGCCGGCTCGGGCTCGACGGTGATGTCCCTGATCATTCCACCTTCTCGAAGAACCGGCATGGCCGTTTCCGGGAGAGCGATCTTCTTCGGCGCGTCTTCGAAACGGTCCTGCAGCGCTGTATCGGCGAGGGACTGGTCGGCGGGGAAGCCTTTGCGATCGATGCCAGTCTGATCAAGGCGGATGCCAATCGGCAGAAAGGGATCGAGGGTGAGAAGGGGCTGCCCCCGGAAGCGACTGGCCGGGCGGTCGAAGAATATATGGCTGCGCTCGACGATGCGGCCTTCGGCGCTGCGACCGATGTCGTGCCCAAGTTCGTCTCACCGGCCGATCCGGCAGCGCGATGGACCGGAGCCCACGGCGGGCAAGCCTTCTTCGCCTATTCCACCAACTATCTGATCGATGTCGACAACGCGATCATCGTTGATGTCGAAGCCACAACCGCGATCCGGCAGGCCGAGGTCCTGGCCGCAAAACGCATGATAGAACGCTCGCTCGAGCGCTTCGATCTTTATCCCGCACGACTTCTGGGGGACAGCGCCTACGGCTCTGCCGAGATGATCGGATGGCTGGTCTACGAGCACGGCATCGAGCCACACGTGACCGTGTTCGATAAGTCCACCCGTCAGGACGGCACCTTCTCACGTGACGACTTCACCTACGACCATGTCGGCGACGTTTATTCTTGCCCCGCCGGCAAGATGCTGACGACGACCGGCTCACGGGTGAATGACGGAGCGACATTACGCTACCGCGCCAGCAAGTATGACTGCCAGGCCTGCCGTCTAAAGTCCCGATGCTGTCCGAAGGAACCGGCCCGCTACGTGCCGCGATCGATCTATGAAGGCGCCCGCGACATGGCACGCCAGATCGCAGGCTCGTGGCAAGGCCGTACCGCACGGCGATTGCGCAAGAAAGTTGAAATGCTGTTCGCCCATCTCAAACGCATCCTCAGGCTCGATCGGCTCAGACTAAGAGGGCCGAATGGTGCGCACGATGAGTTCCTACTCGCCGCAACCGCCCAAAACCTCCGAAAGCTGGCGAAGCTGATACCGATGCCAAGCCCTCAACCAGCCTGAGACTATCAGCGGCGCGAAATCGACGTCCTTCAAATAGGAGGCCTGGTTCAGCTCGAACAACTCACCGACTTCTTCAACAAAA
>CAWJOX010000022.1:0-18713 GCA_963844545.1 uncultured Alphaproteobacteria bacterium
TGGTGGGCCCGGGAGGACTCGAACCTCCAACCAAGCGGTTATGAGCCGCTAGCTCTGACCATTGAGCTACGGGCCCTGCCAATACCGAGATTACCCTCGGCGACTGAGCAAGAACACCGCCTGCTCGCCGAAAAGATTCCAGAACCACCACGGCATTTTCAGCCGCATCCGGCTGCCCCAGGCGTTAAGTGATACCGCTTCTTCAATCTTGGCGCCGGCGACGCGGCACAGCTGGCGGAAATCTTTGATGCTGCAGAAGTGGATGTTGGGCGTCTCGTACCAGGCATAGGGCAAATTGTCGGTGTGCGGCATGTGACCGCCGAGGGCGACTTGCAGCCGGATTCGCCAGTGCCCGAAATTCGGAAACGAGACGATCGCGTATCGGCCGATGCGCAGCATGTGTTCGAGCACGACGCGCGGCTGACGGGTCGCCTGCAAGGTCTGCGACAGGATGACGAAGTCGAAGGCATCGTCGGGATAGTCCACGAGGTCCGTGTCGGCGTCGCCCTGTACCACCGCGAGGCCCTTGGCGACGCATTCGTTCACGCCCTCACGTGACAGTTCGATGCCACGGCCGTCGACGCCGCGCGTCTCCAGCAGACGCAACAGTTCGCCATCGCCGCAACCGACGTCGAGCACCCGCGCACCGGGCTCCACCATGGCGGCGACAACCAAGAGGTCGACGCGCGAGCCGCCTGGCCCGCGCGCGGCTTCGGCCATGGTCAGGTCGTGCTTGAGCCGGGTCAGCATCGCTATCTCCGCGCCGGCGGCAAGCCACGCGCTGTCGCCGCGCCATCGAGGAAGCCGCGGACGATTGTAAACAATTCCGGCTCGTCGAGCAGGAAGGCGTCGTGGCCCTTGTCCGTCGTGATTTCGGCGAACGAGACCCGGGCGCCTGCCGCATTCAGCGCATGCACCGTAGCGCGCAATTCCGGCGTCGGGAACAGCCAGTCGCTGGTGAAAGAAATCACGCCGAAGCGCGTCGGCGCGCCGCGGAAGGCGTTGGCGGCGACGCCGTCGTAATCGGCGGCAAGATCAAAATAGTCCATCGCTCGGGTCAGATACAGATAGGAATTGGCATCGAAACGTTCGACGAAAGTGATGCCCTGGTGGCGCAGGTAGGACTCGACCTGAAAATCGGCATCAAACGAGAATGTCGGGTTCTCGCGATCCTGAAACCGGCGGCCGAACTTTCGGTGCAGCGCGGCATCGGACAAATAAGTGATGTGTGCGCCCATGCGCGCGACCGCGAGCCCACGCCGCGGATTGGTGCTTTCGGCAAAATAGCGGCCGCCGCGCCATTCGGGATCCGCCATTACCGCCTGGCGGCCGACTTCGTGGAAGGCGATGTTTTGTGCCGAATGGCGCATCGATGCGGCGATCGGAAGCGCCGCGAACACGCGGTGCGGATAGCTTGCCGCCCATTGCAGTGCCTGCATGCCGCCCATCGAGCCGCCGGCCACCGCAAACAGCGATTTAATGCCTAGATAATCCAGCAGCATCGCCTGGGCGCGCACCATGTCGCGCACGGTGATGACCGGAAAGTCGAGGCCCCACGGCATGCCGGTCGCGGGATTGGTTGAGGCCGGCCCGGACGTCCCCATGCAGCCGCCGACGACATTGGGGCAAATGATGAAATAGCGATCCGTGTTGATCGGCCGGCCCGGCCCAACCATGGTCTCCCACCAGCCTGGCTTGCCGGTTATCGGATGATCGTTGACCGCGTGCTGATCGCCGGTCAGCGCATGGCAGATCAGAATGGCATTGTCGCGCTCGGCGTTGAGCGTGCCGTAAGTCTGGTAGGCAATCTGCAACGGACTGAAGTCAATCCCGGCATCAAGTCGCAACGGATTGTTTGCAGAAAAGCGCACGACCAGCGAGTGCGGGTGATCCGCCTCGCGCGCACGGTCGGCGCGATCGAGCGTGGCGCTGGCCTCGGCCATAAGTTACGTCCCGGACTAATACTTTAACGTTCTTGCGCCCGCCTCAAGGGCGGTCAAAGGCGCGTAAATAGGCCGCTGGCTAAAGGAGTCAATGTTTTCTTAGCTTGATGTTTGATTTTTCTTTGCTTTCAGCCCCGGCCGCACCTATCAATTCACGCATTATTCCGGGCAAAGCATGAAACCGCCGCACCGCCCAGAGCCTTCGCTCACCGAGCTACGCCGCGAGATCGATCGCATTGACGAGGCCATGCACGCGCTCCTGATCGAGCGCGGCGAGATCATCGACCGGCTGATCGCGGTAAAAAAGACCGAAGAATCCGGCTCGGCGTTCCGCCCGGCGCGCGAGGCGGACATGATGCGCCGGCTCGTCAAGCGTCATCACGGTAATCTTCCGCTCGATACCGCCGAGAGCATCTGGCGCGTGATCATTTCGACCTTCACTTATGTGCAGGCGCCGTTCGCGGTGCACGCCGATCTTTCCGCGGGCGATGCGCTGATGCGCGATTCCGCGCGTTTCCATTTCGGCTTCACCGTGCCGTTCGTACCGCATATGGGAGCGGCGAATGTGGTCCAGGCGGTGACTGCATCAAAAGGCGATCTCGGCCTCGTTCCCGCCTTCGCCACCGCGGGTGCCGGCCCATGGTGGACGGCACTTGAATTTGAAGCGGCTCCGAAGATCATCGCGCGGCTGCCCTTTGTCGAGCGCGCCGATCATCCCGCCGGTATGCCGGTTTTCGTCGTCTCGCGGGTGGCGGCGGACGCCATGGTGACCGAAACTGAGGTATGGAGCTTGCGGGTGTCCGGATGGAGCGCGTCATATGTAGACAAGCTCGCCGGGCTTGCTGAAGCCATCGCCGTCCCCGATCGCGCCTTCGATGGCGCCGCGCTGCTTATTTCCGTCGAGCGCGACCGCATCGGTGCGGTCGCCGACGCTTTGCTTGGCGTCGGCGCCTCGATCCGCTCGAAGGCCCTCGTCGGCAGCCACGCGACCCGCTATACGGTTCCGCTTAAGAGCTAACCGTCCTCGGGCGAGTGAGAAACCACTGAGTAAGCAATGACAGCCATGCAGCCCCAACCGCGGGCCGGCGTGCTCGATATCGAGGCTTATGTGCCCGGCAAGAGCACCGCGCCCGGCATAGCCAAGGTGTTCAAGCTATCCTCGAACGAAACACCGCTTGGGCCGAGCCCGCGTGCGATCGCGGCGTATCAATCGGTCGCCACGCATTTACAGGATTACCCGGATGGATCCGCCAGCGAATTGCGCGAGGCGATCGGACGTGTCTTTGGACTCGACCCGGACCGTATTGTTTGTGGCGCCGGCTCCGACGATCTATTGAATCTGTTAGCGCGTGCCTATCTCGCCGACGGCGACGAAGCGATCCACACCACACACGGCTTTGTTGTCTACCCGATCGCCACGCTGGGCACCGGTGCACGGCCGGTAGTCGCGGCGGAGACCAACCACACCGCCAACGTCGATGCGATCCTCGCGGCAGTAACGAAAAAGACTAAAATGGTCTTCCTCGCCAATCCGAACAATCCGACCGGAACCTACATTTCGTTCGACGAGGTCAAGCGGCTGCATCGCGGGCTGCCGCCGCAGGTGCTCCTCGTGCTCGACGCCGCTTACGCAGAATACGTGCAGCGGAACGATTACGAGTCCGGCATCGAGCTGGTCGCCACCAGCGACAATGTCGTCATGACCCGTACTTTCTCGAAAATTCACGGGTTGGCGGCGGTGCGTCTAGGTTGGATGTTCGGCCCTGCCCACGTGGTCGCCGCGATCAATCGCATTCGCGGGCCTTTCAACGTCAACGCCCCGGCGATCGCTGCAGGTGTTGCTGCGATCGAAGATTTTGAGCATCAGCAACGTTCGCGAGAACACAATATCCGCTGGCTCGCCTGGCTAACTCAGGAGATCGAGAAACTCGGCCTTAAAGTAACGCCGAGTGTCGCGAATTTTTTGCTGATTTATTTCCCCGAAGCCAAAGAGCGTTCCGCCAAGGAGGCCGACGCTTTCCTCACCGCGCGAGGGCTTATTCTGCGTCAGGTCAGCGTCTACAAGCTGCCGAACGCGCTGCGAATGAGTGTCGGCACTGAGGAAGCCAATCGCCTCGTCGTCGCTGCGCTCGGCGAATTTTTGGCTAAAGCGGCGTGAAGTTGTGGCGCAATCGGCACCTTTGTTTAATCGCCTCGCGCTGATCGGCGCGGGCCTGATCGGCTCTTCGATCGCTCGCGCCGCGCGTGCCCAGAACGCCGTGCGCGAGATCGTGGCCACCGCTCAGTCGGCCGCAACCCGCCGGCGCGTCGCCGAACTTGGCCTCGCCGATCAGGTGGTCGAAGGCAATGCTGCCGCGGTCGCGGGCGCGGATCTCGTCATCGTCTGCGTTCCGGTCGGTGTTTGCGGCGCAGTCGCCGCCGAAATCGGCCCGCACCTGTCACCCGGAACGATCGTTTCCGATGTCGGCTCAGTAAAGGGAGCGGTGGTGCGGGAGATGGGTCCGCATCTACCCAAGGGAATCCATTTTGTGCCGGCCCATCCGGTCGCTGGAACCGAGCATTCGGGTCCCGATGCGGGCTTTGCGACTCTGTTCGTTGGCCGCTGGTGTATCCTGACGCCGCCCGAAGGCGCCGATACGGCTGCCGTGGAACGGCTCGCCGCGTTCTGGAGCGCGCTCGGCGCCAATGTCGAAACTATGCCGGCGGCCCATCACGACCTAGTCCTGGCGATCACGAGTCACCTGCCGCACCTCATTGCCTACACGATCGTCGGCACCGCCGACGAACTCGCCGAAGTGACGCGTTCGGAAGTGCTCAAATTCTCCGCCGGCGGTTTCCGCGATTTCACCCGGATCGCCGCATCCGATCCGACCATGTGGCGCGATGTCTTCCTCGCCAACAAGGACGCGGTGCTGGAGATGCTGGGCACCTTCAATGAAGACCTTTCGCAGTTGACCCGCGCCATTCGCCGCGGCGACGGCGAAGCCCTGTTCGCGCATTTCACGCGTACACGCGCTATTCGCCGCGGCATTGTGCAGATTGGGCAGGATTCGCCGGTCCCCGATTTCGGCCGGCCGCATTCCGACCTTCCGGTCGAGCCGCTGCCACGGCCGTACGCCGTCTCCAGCGACGACTAGCGCGCGCGAACCGTCAGCGCTTCGTTGATCGCGGCGCGCAGCTCCGCAACCGTAAACGGCTTGGAGATGACGTCGTGGATAATGGCGTCGAGGCCATGGGCGCGCTCTCTTTGGTCGGCGTAACCGGTCATCATCAGGATCGTAATGTCGGGATGATCACGGGCAGCACTGAGCGCGAGCGCGATGCCGTCCATCATCGGCATGCGGATATCCGTAAGCAAGAGATCAAAACGGCCATTGTCGCGTGCTAGCAGGTCGATCGCGTCGATGCCGTCGCACGCGGTCTTGACCTCGTGACCGTCGGTCATAAGCGCACGCGCACACAGCGCTCGCAGCGCTTCCTCGTCTTCGGCGATAAGTATTCGCGCCATGGCGTTAGCGCGCTCCGGCGACGATGTCGCGGCGGTTGACGAAGCGGACGATGACGTCACGTGCCTCGGGTGGCGGCGATGCAAGACGGCTATGGAACGCGACGGCTTCGCCCGGCGTCAACGACGGGCGCGATGGAACAGCGATCCAGGAATAAATCTCCTGCCGGGCGGCGTTGCGAACGATGAACTTCAGTCGCGGGATTTCGACAACTTTGCGCGCCGTGTTGACGACGTTTCCTTCGACCACGAGGATCGGCACGCCATCGTGATGTTCCGTCGACGTGGCGATGCCATCAAAGGTGAGACCGCGCAGGTTCACCGGCATTCCAAGCAAAGCGTAGAAGGAGGCAGTTTGCGGTAGCAGGCGCACAATGTCATGGCGCCAACCAATAAGAATGACGTCGACAAGGACCAGCGCCAGAATTCCGGTCTGCAAGAGCGACAGCGGCCAACGCGGCACGGTAGGCGCTGCGCTGCGCCGCTGCTGCCGCGCAGCGACTGTTTCGATGTCTTCCGGCGGTGCGGCACGGTGGTCGGCGTGATCATCGTCGTCAACGTCGATTGGGGGACGGCCCTCGAAATCGTTGGGTGCGATCGGTGGTGCTTGGACTTCCGCAGCATCGTCCGGCTCATCTGGAAACCCTTCCGGGTCGCCCTCGCCAGTCGTTGCCGAAGCGAACGGTTCATCTTCTGCTGGTTGCGTGTTGTCACCCGCAGCTGACGCACGCGAATCTGAGGCAACCTGAGACGCCGCCCGCTCGGCAACGAGACCTGAGGCCTCCCCCGCGACACCATTGTCTGGACCGATGGCCGCGGCAGCAGCAAGAACCCTATCCGCGCGGCTCGGCTCCGCGTGCCAAACCGCGCGGCAACGCAGACAGCGCACCTGCCGCCCAGTCGGCGGCATGTTTGCCGACTTCACGTCATAGGACGTACCGCAAGATGGGCAGACAATAAGCATAGTACAAATCAGGAAGCGCGCTTCACCGCTGCGATCCTAGCGCCCGATCCGTTAACGCATTGGAAACCATACCGGCCGTCGCTGGGCATCGTGCTATGAGGCAGACTGGACGGCGGCGAATCAGTGCGACCCGTGCCAGGAAGCTCACACGATAAGCTCACATCAAAAAACCACACTAGATCATAGATTTGCCAGTATCCCGGGACGTTCGGAGGATGGCGTGATCCGGTTCGAGAATGTCGGCTTGCGTTACGGGCTTGGCTCGGAGGTGTTGCGCGACCTCAACTTCGGCATCGAGTGGCACTCGTTCCAGTTCCTGACCGGACCGTCGGGCGCCGGCAAGACCTCGCTGCTGCGTTTGATGCTGTTGTCGCTGCGACCGACGCGCGGCCTCATCAGTATGTTCGATCAGGACACCGCGACGCTAAGCAAGAATGATCGCGCCAATCTGCGGCGGCGTATCGGAATCGTGTTCCAGGATTTTCGACTCCTCGATCACATGACAACGTATGAAAACGTGGCTTTGCCGCTTCGTGTTCTCGGCAAGGAGGAGGCCGACTATCGGGCGGAAGTCGTCGAACTGCTGCAATGGGTGGGGCTTGGCGAGCGGTTGGAAGCTTTGCCGGCCATCCTCTCAGGCGGTGAAAAGCAGCGCGCGGCCATAGCGCGCGCCGTGATCGCGCGGCCTCAGCTTTTGCTTGCCGACGAGCCGACCGGCAATGTCGATCCCAATCTCGGCCAGCGGTTGCTCCGGCTGTTCATCGAACTCAACAAGTCCGGCACCGCAGTCGTCATCGCCACCCACGACATTGCGCTGATGGACGAGTACGACGCGCGCCGGCTGGTTCTGCATGAGGGACGCCTGCATGTCTATGATTGAGCCAGTCGAAACCATGGCGGAGCCGTGGGACGACCTGGACGCGTCTCCCGCACTTGTGCGCTCCATGCCGGCGGTAGCGCCGATCGTGCCCAAGAACTCGATCGCCGGGCGGTCTCTGACCGCCGTTGTCGCCATCATGACCTTCCTCGCCGCACTGACAACCGGCGCCGGGATGGTTGTGCTCAACGCGGCGAGCGACTGGCAGTCGGAAGTGGGTCGTGAGGTCACTATTCAGGTGCGCCCTACCCCCGGACGCGACGTCGAGGCTGATTTGCGCAAGGCAGCCGACCTCGCGCGCGCGACGGTCGGCACCGCCGAGGTGCGGGTTTACACCAAGGAGGAATCCGCGCGCTTGGTCGAACCTTGGCTTGGTTCGGGTTTTGCGCTGGACGACCTCCCAATTCCGCGCTTGATTGTCATCAAGCTCGGCACCGGCGCCCGGCCTGATCTGGCGGCGTTGCGGCAGTCGCTCGCAGCTCAAGTGGTGACCGCGAGCCTTGACGATCATCGCCGCTGGATCAGCCGCATGCGGACCATGGCCGAGACCGCTGTCGGCGGCGGCCTGGCGGTGCTGGCGCTGGTGCTGGCGGCAACCGTCCTATCTGTAACGTTTGCCACGCGCGGCACCATGGCGGCCAACCGGCCGATCGTCGAAGTGCTGCATTACGTGGGCGCGACTGATGCGTTCATTGCCGATCAATTCCAGCGTCATTTTCTGGTCTTGGGCTTCAAGGGCGGTGCCATCGGGGGCGGGGCGGCGATCCTGCTGTTCGCCATCGTCGAGACGGCCAATTCCTGGCTGGCGGGAACCGCTGGCGGTGACGAAATCGCCGCGTTATTCGGGAGTCTCACTACCGGAGTTTCCGGCTATTTTGCCATCCTTCTCTTGATCGTGCTTATGGCGCTGGTCACGGCTTTCGCCTCGCGTCACACCGTCAACCGCACCTTGAAGGCCATCGACTAACGCAGAAACCGGATCAATTTGCCGCCCGAATTGTTATGATACGGGCCGATGGGGACCGGCACAACGACACTTGGCGCGGGGGACGCGCGCGGCGATGCTTAGCCTTAAGGCCGCGGTCGAAACGCGGCGGATTACCTATTTTGCCGTCAGACTTGCCATCCTCGCCGGCATCGCAATCGTTATTGGCTTCGGGTTCTTCCTCCGATTATTGCCGAGCGAGGAAGTTGCACTGAGCCGAAACGCCGACGGCATCGTGGTGTTGACGGGCGGCACCTCCCGCGTGTCCGATGCGCTCGAGCTTCTTGCTGCCCATCGCGGCAAGCGTCTGCTCATCACCGGCGTCAATCCCGGCACCACGACCAACGACATCGCCCGCCAGATCTCCGACTACGGCCGCATTCTCGCCTGCTGCGTCGACCTCGATTATTCGGCGATCAATACACTCGGCAATGCGGTGCAAACACGCCACTGGGCGATCAATCGCGGTTTCCACTCGCTCATCATCGTGACGTCCGCCTATCACATGCCGCGTGCGCTTGCGGAAATCGCGCACCAACTTCCGGACGTCACGCTTATTCCGTTCCCTGTTGTATCGGACCGCCTGCGCGTCGAGCCGTGGTGGGCGAATGGCAGCACCACGAAACTGGTGCTATCGGAATATTTCAAATACCTTTTCGCCAAGCTCCGCATGCGCTTTGACTCGGTGATGGCCGAAGCCAGCATCACGCGGATTGCCGACGCTCGTTCGCTCGACCGGTTGTATTGAGCCAAGCCGCTTTGTCCCGCTCTCCCGCAGTATCGGTTCGCTCGCTCGTCTTTAATGCGCTGTTTTATGTAAACATCATCGTTCGGATGATCGTCGCGCTGCCGACGCTCGCGCTGCCGCGACGCTTCATGCTGGGCGTTCTGCGGCGCTATAGCCGCAGCACTCTCTGGCTGCTGCGGGTCGTCTGCGAGGTCGATGTCGAGTGGCGCGGTCGGGAGAAACTGCCGCAAGGCGCGTATCTCGTCGCCTGCAAGCATCAATCGCTGTGGGAGACATTCGCGCTGTTCATGCTACTTCCTGATCCGACCTACATTCTTAAGCGCGAACTGATGTGGATTCCTCTGTTCGGATGGCTTGCGTCCAAAGCACGCATGATCCCTATCAACAGGGGTGCGCGCGCTGCGGCGATGGCGCGCATGGCGGCGCGGGCGCGAGAGGAGATCCGGCTCGCGCGTCAGATCGTCATCTTTCCCGAGGGCACGCGGCGTCCCCCTGGCGCTGAGCCGCGTTATCTGCCTGGTGTCGCGTTTCTCTATGATAAAATGGGTTTGCCCTGCGTGCCGATTGCGCTCAATTCCGGATTGTTCTGGCCGCGCCGCACATTGCACCGCTATCCCGGCACGGTCTTGGTGGAGGTCCTGGACCCAATCGAACCCGGTCTCGACAAACGTGCGTTCCTGGCACGCCTCCAAGCCGTTCTGGAGGAAGCCACCGCACGGCTCGTCGCGGAGGGTCAGCAATCAAGAATTTAGCGGCACTGATGCCTGCCAGCCGATGCCGGATTTTCCGCCGACCTGATTGCCGAGCCGTTCGGCGATGAGGTGCAGATCGCCTTCGCGATAGCCCAGCGCTTCCAGTGCGCGAACGGTTTCAATGACGTAGTCGCGATTCGGGCCGGAACTGCCGTGACCCGCACGAACGTGATGCAGACATTCATCAAGGGTCAACCGTCCGGCATATTGTACGTGACTGCGATCAACGATGAAGCAGAGCGCCCTCACCTGGCGCCGGGCGGTTTCCTCAAGCTCGATGCGCCGCACGGTTTCCAGATAAACGGTGGTAACCTGCTCGCGTGCGCGCAAGTAAGCTATCGTTGCGGCGCGCGCCGCGGCGGTGACCCGAAACGCGATCCCGCGGCACATTCCGCCGCGGTCAAGCCCCAGCACCAGCCCCGGCCGCTCCGGCGTACCGCGATGAACAAACGAATAAACGCAGAGCGCGCGGTGCAGTCCGATCAGCCGCGCCGGCACCCGCTCGACGAACTCGAACCCCGGACGCCACATCAGGGAACCATAACCGAACACCCAGAGGTCTTCTCCGTTATCCGCGTCGACCCCTTGCATCGCTGTCGTTGACTCCGCCTGGAAGTTCCGCTCGCCTGCTGACGGGATTGCGCATAACAATCCGCTCATGGCGGCGCAATGGCCGGTCTTTGAAACGCCGCACTCGGCAGGCGAAGAGAAACAATGCCAGGTGAATCTCCGCTGAGCATGATGCACTCGCTGGAACGGCGGGCGGGCAAGCCTGCCATGCGCCGCGTCCGGCGTCGGTGGTGGCCGATTCTGGCGCCCATCGCGATTGTTATTGCGTTCGCGTTCGTATGGGTCTGGCTCTGGTACTATGCCTCCTCCATCGCCGATCGGACGCTGGCCGGCTGGGTCGAACGCGAAGCCGCGGCCGGAAGAATCTACTCCTGCGGCTCACAATCCATCGGCGGATTTCCGTTCCGTATCGAAGCGAATTGCGTGGACGCCGCCGCCCAGATCGGAACCAAACAGCCGCTGTACGCCATCAAGGCGAAGCTCATCAGCTTTGCGGCGGCGGTCTGGCATCCGACTCGGCTGGTCGGCGAAATCAGCGGCCCTGCGACAGTGGCAATTCCCGGCCAACCGCCGAATTGGATCGCAGACTGGAGGCTTGCGCGGCTGACGGTACATGGGCTGCCACAAGATCCCGAAGGCGTCTCAATTCGGCTGGACGGATCGCATGTCGACCGCACCGGGGCTAACGCCGGTACGCTATTCGGCGCCAAAACTGTAGACCTCCAAGGGCGTGTTACCGGCGGTTCGCCGCACGACCATCCGGTGATCGCAATCACCTTGCGTGTGGTTGGAGCGACAGCGCCCATGCTCCATCCCTTGCTTGCCGAGCCCATCGAGGGTGAAATCGATGCCGAGCTCCGTGGCTTTAAGGATTTATCGCCGAAACCGTGGGCGGAGCGGTTGCGCGAGATGCAGGCTGCCGCAGACGGCGGGATCGAAATCAAGTCGCTGCGGCTGGCGAAAACCAACGTCATCGTCGTCGGTGCTGGAAAGCTCAGCCTGAATGCACAGGGTAAGCTCGACGGTCTCGTCCGCGTCGCTATCGCCGGCATCGAATATCTCGTACCGCAGCTCGGCGTCGATCGGCTGATCGGCCAAGGTATTGACCGCCTGGCGGGTACGAACGGTGCCGCCGCTCAAGGAGCCGCTGCACTCGATCGCCTGATGCCAGGATTGGGCGGGGCTCTTCGCCAAACCGCAAATGCCAGCGTGGTCGAAAACCTCAAAAAAATGGGGCAGCCATCATCGATCGACCAACAGCCGGCGATCGTTCTGCCGTTGCGGTTCGCCGACGGCTCCATTTACCTCGGCATGCTGCGGGTTGGCGAGGTGCCGCCGCTGTTTTGAGGCTAATCTTTTCGTCCTGCGTGCCAGCCGACGGAAGCGTCAGGCACGGAGTCCGTCGAGGCGAAATACGGCTTGAGATCGAGCAGCGGCGTGTCGTCGACGCAATCCAGACCGACCACTGCGAGTTTGTTGCCTTCGATCCGAACCAGCCGCGCGACCGATACCGCAATCGGATTGGGGCGCACTGGCGAGCGTAGCGCGAACGTACCGCGCCGCTCGGCGTAGTGCCGGGGCGCCTGCAAGACGAGGTCGCGCCGGGCGTGGTCCATCCAGTAGAGTACGACCACGTGGCTGACGGTTTCGAGCCCGGAAAGCCCCTCGAGCCAGCGCGGATCGAGCACGATTGTGCATTCTGCGTCGGTTTCGCGCGGATTCTTTGGGCAGTCTTCCCGCCGTTTCCATGGCGTGCGAATGCGCCCGATGTAATAGAGCGAAGCGTCAAACCGGTCCGGCAGTTCGACTGCGATTTCGCCGTCGCGCAGGTCGCTTTCGTCGCTAGCTTTGACTTCAGACATGAGCGGAGATTCGCACGCTGCTTGCCGGCGCGCCAAGGTCTTCGCAAGCCAGTCGCTTTGCGCCCTTTGTGGGATTTATCCCAACAAGCCTTGCCATCTTATCCGCATAAAGATATCTTTATGTCGCGACGAAACGTACGGTAAGGCTTGCGAGATGGACACTGCCCAACTCGGTTTTTCGGCCCTCACAGCAACGCTCAAGGCGGCGGCGGAAGCAACCCGGCTGCGGCTGCTGATGCTGATTGCCGAGGCCGAGCTGACCGTCACCGATCTCACAGCTATCCTGCGCCAATCGCAACCGCGGCTTTCACGCCATTTGCGGCTTCTAGCCGAAGCCGGGCTGGTGGAGCGGCATCGCGAAGGATCGTGGGCATTTTTTCGCCTCGGTGAGCGCGGCGGCGCCGCCGACATTGCGCGGGCCCTGATTGCGCGCCTCGACCCGAACGATCCGATCATTGCGCGGGATCGCGAGCGGCTGGCAGCCGTGCGGGCTGCCCGTGCTGCGGCGGCGCAGAACTATTTCCGCCGCCACGCCGCAGAGTGGGATCGTATCCGCAAACTGCACGTCGCCGAGGTCGCAGTCGAGGAAGCGATTTGCACGGCGCTCGACGGTGCACCGATCCGTTCGCTACTCGATCTCGGCACCGGCACCGGGCGTATGCTTGAGCTTTTCGCCGCCAAGATTGAGCGCGGCCTGGGCCTTGATCTGTCGTTGGACATGCTGGCGCTGGCCCGCGAGCATCTCGACCGCGCGGGTCTCAAGAACTGCAGTGTGCGCTACGGCGACATTTACGATCTCGCCTTGCCGCGAGATTCATTCGACGTCGTCATTATTCATCAGGTTCTGCACTTCCTCGACGATAGCGGTCGCGCGATCCGTGAAGCCGCGCGGGTGCTGCGTCCGGGGGGACGCCTGCTGGTGATTGATTTTGCACCGCACGATCTCGAATTCCTGCGCGACGTACACGCGCATCGCCGCCTTGGCTTCGCCGCCGAGACCGTGACGCAGTGGCTCGAAGCCGCCGGACTGGATTTCGTCCGCCAGCAAACGCTGCCACCGGGACCGGAGGGCAAAATCGCGGTTTCGCTTTGGCTGGGGCGTGACCCGCGCATCGCCATCGCCACACAAGAGTCGCGCGAGGTGGCTTAATGGACAGCCGACTAAGCCGCTTCACGCACGCGAGCTCAGAGCGCGCCATCCGCGTCTCGTTTGAATTTTTTCCGCCCAAGACTGCGGACATGGAGCGCAGTCTTTGGGAGGCGATCGGCCGCTTGGCGCCGCTTCTGCCGTACTTCGTTTCCGTTACCTACGGCGCCGGCGGGTCGACGCGTGAGCGCACCCACGCGACGGTCAAGCGCATTCTCACTGAGACAATGTTGACGCCGGCGGCCCATCTGACTTGCGTCGCCGCCACCCGCACCGAGGTCGACGCGGTGATCGAGGCATATGCACAGGCAGGCGTACGGCATATCGTCGCGCTGCGCGGCGATCCGCTTGGCGGTATTGGCGACAGCTATGCGCCGCATCCGGGCGGCTATCGCAATGCCGCCGATCTCGTCGCCGGGATTAAGCGCGTCGCCGAGATCGAGGTTTCGGTTTCGGCTTATCCGGAAAGGCACCCCGACAGCGCCAGTGTCGCCGCCGACATCGATATGCTCAAGGCCAAAGTGGATGCCGGTGCGACGCGCGCGATTACCCAGTTCTTTTTCGAGAACAGCCTGTATCTGCGTTATCTCGATCGCGTGCAGGCAGCCGGCATCAACATCCCGATCGTGCCGGGCATTCTCCCGGTGCAAAATTTCAAGCAAACTAAAAGTTTCGCGGCACGCGCCGGTGCTTCAGTCCCTGACTGGCTCGCTGCGCGTTTCGACGGCCTTGATGACGATGCGGCGACGCGCAAGTTGATCGCCGCCGCGGTCGCTGCCGAGCAGGTGCTCGATCTGGTCGACCACGGCGTCACCGACTTTCACTTCTACACCATAAATCGCGCCGACCTGGTCTACGCAATCTGTCATTTGCTCGGGCTGCGCCCAGGCAAGGAGCAATCCACGGGCGCTCTTTCTGATGTCGAAAACGAACGAGCTTAAGGTCAATGGTGAACCCGTCGGTGACCGAACTGACAAGAGAAACGACGCTTCGGCGGCTCGCGGCGGAGCGAATTCTCGTCCTTGACGGTGCGATGGGCACCATGATCCAGGCGCTCGGCCTTGATGAAGAAGGTTATCGCGGCGCCCGTTTCGACGCCTGGAACCGCGAGGTGCGCGGCAATAACGATCTCCTCAATCTGAGCCGACCGGATGCGGTACGCGCGATCCACCTCGCCTACTTCCGCGCCGGCGCCGACATCGTCTCCACCAACACGTTCTCCTCTACCCGCATCGCACAAGCCGACTACGGGATGGCGGAGATCGCCCGCGAACTGAACGTGGAAGGCGCGCGGCTCGCCCGCGAAGCTGCCCGCATCGCGCAGGACGAGGACGGACGGCCGCGTTTCGTCGCCGGCGCCATCGGCCCAACCAACCGCACCGCGTCGATCTCGCCAGATGTGTTAAATCCGAGCTTTCGCGCCGTCACCTTTGATGAGCTGCGCATCGCATACGCTGAGCAGGTTGGCGGCCTGATTGACGGCGGCGTCGATATTCTCTTGATCGAAACGATCTTCGACACGCTTAACGCCAAGGCTGCGATTTTCGCATGCGCCGAAGTCTTGAACGCGCGCGGCATTGCCTTGCCGGTGATGATTTCCGGCACCATCACCGATCGCGCCGGACGGCTCCTCTCCGGACAAACGCCAGAGGCATTCTGGAATTCCGTCGCTCACGCGCTACCGCTTTCGATCGGACTGAACTGCGCCCTTGGCGCCAGCCAGATGCGAGCGCATATCGCCGAACTGGGCCGGGTCGCCGACACGCTGATCTGCGCCTATCCTAACGCCGGCTTGCCCAACGAATTCGGCCACTACGATGAAAGCCCGCAGACCATGGCCGGCCAACTTGCCGAGTTCGCCGCCGCCGGGCTCGTCAACATCGTCGGCGGCTGTTGCGGCACCACGCCAGATCACATTCGGGCCATCGCCGCGGCTGTCGTAGGCAAGAAACCGCGACCCATTCCGGCGATCCCACCGCGCTTGCGGCTCTCTGGGCTCGAAGCCTTCACGCTGACGCCGGCGATCCCGTTCGTGAATGTCGGCGAACGGACCAACGTCACCGGTTCGGCGCGGTTTCGAAAACTCATCACCGCGGGCGACTATGCCGCAGCGCTCACGGTCGCCCGCGACCAAGTGGAAAACGGCGCGCAAATTCTCGACGTCAACATGGATGAAGGCCTGCTCAATTCCGAGCAGGCGATGACCACTTTTCTCAATCTTATTGCCGCCGAGCCGGACATCGCGCGGGTTCCGGTGATGATCAACTCCTCGAAGTTCTCCGTGATCGAGGCCGGATTGAAATGCGTGCAGGGCAAATCGGTGGTGAACTCGATCTCGCTTAAGGAGGGCGAAGAGGCCTTCATCCGCCACGCCGAGATCGTCCGCCGTTATGGCGCCGCGGTCGTCGTGATGGCGTTCGACGAGGCCGGCCAAGCCGACACGCTCGAGCGCAAGACTGCCGTCGCCGCGCGCGCCTACGCCATTCTCGTCAACCGGGTCGGCTTTCCGCCGCAGGACATCATCTTTGACCCGAACATCTTCGCTGTGGCGACTGGAATGGAAGAGCACAACGGCTACGGCGTCGCCTTCATCGAAGCGGCGCGCTGGATCAGGCAGAACCTGCCGCACACCCACGTTTCCGGCGGCGTGTCGAATCTGTCGTTCTCATTTCGCGGCAATGAACTGGTCCGTGAGGCGATGCACGCGGTATTTCTCTATCACGCCATCGCCGCCGGAATGGACATGGGCATCGTCAATGCCGGCCAGCTCGCCGTCTATGACGATCTCGATCCGGAATTGCGAACTGCGTGCGAGGACGTTGTGCTCAATCGCCGCCCCGACGCGGCCGAAAAGCTGCTTGCGCTCGCTGAGCGCCACCGCGGGCACGGTAAGGAGAAGAAGGAAGCCGATCTGGCGTGGCGCGAATGGCCGGTGGAGCGACGCCTGTCGCATGCCCTCGTCCATGGCATCACTGATTTTATCGCCGCTGATGTTGAAGAGGCGCGCCTGAGAGCGCCCCGCCCGCTCGCCGTGATCGAAGGCCCGCTCATGGACGGCATGAATGTCGTCGGCGATCTGTTCGGCTCTGGCCGCATGTTCCTGCCGCAGGTCGTGAAATCGGCGCGGGTGATGAAGCAGGCCGTCGCTCATTTGATGCCCTACATGGAGCAGCAGAGGGATGGCCGGACGCATTCGTCGTCGAACGGCAAGATCGTGCTCGCCACCGTCAAGGGCGACGTGCATGACATCGGCAAGAACATCGTCGGCGTCGTCCTTGCCTGCAATAATTACGACATCGTCGACCTCGGCGTAATGGTGCCGGCGGAGAAAATCCTGCAAGCGGCCATCGCCGAACGAGCCGACATCATCGGCCTGTCGGGCCTGATCACGCCGTCTCTGGACGAAATGTGTCATGTCGCCTCTGAACTTGAGCGCCAAGGTTTCGAAGTGCCGTTGCTGATCGGCGGCGCGACCACGAGCCGCGTCCACACCGCGGTCAAGATCCATCCGAACTATCGGCGTGGGCAAACCGTCTACGTCAATGATGCAAGCCGCGCAGTCGGCGTGGTCGCAGCGTTGCTCTCGCCCGAAACCCGGGGGCACACCGTCACCGAAGTCCGCGCCGAATATGCCCGCATTGCCGCAGCACACGCCCGCGGCGAACAGACCAAAAATCGCCTCCCGTTCGCCGATGCGCGCCAGAATGCTTTGAAGCTCAATTGGTCCGGGGTTTACCTCCCTCCGGTGCCGCGCCAGCTTGGCATGCATCCGCTTCAAGACATTCCAATTTCCGGACTCACGGATTTCATTGACTGGACGCCCTTCTTTGCGACGTGGGAACTCAACGGCAAGTTCCCGGCCATCCTTGACGACGCCACTGTCGGCGACGCCGCACGCAGCCTGTTCGCCGACGCCCAGGAGATGCTGCGGCGGATCGTTGCCGAGCGCTGGTTCCGGGCAAATGCAGTGATCGGCTTATGGCCGGCAAACAGCGAGGGCGACGATATCCTCGTGTTCAACAACGAAGCGCGGAGCGTGCCGATTGCCGTTCTGCATACGCTCCGCCAGCAGCTGCCGCGCCGCGAGGGTCGCGCCAACGTCGCGCTCGCCGACTTCGTCGCTCCGCGTGCGAGCGGGCTTGCCGACTATATCGGCGCCTTCGCCGTCACTGCGGGCATCGGCGAAGAAGCGGTCGTTGAACGGTTCAAACACGCTAACGATGACTATTCGGCGATCATGGCCAAAGCGCTCGCCGATCGGCTTGCGGAAGCGCTGGCCGAATATCTGCACCAGCGCGTCCGAAAGGAGTTCTGGGCCTACGCACCGGACGAGGAATTCGCGAGTGGCGATTTGATCGCCGAAAAATATCGCGGCATTCGTCCGGCACCTGGCTATCCAGCGCAACCCGATCATACAGAAAAAGCGATGTTATTCACGCTGCTTGATGGCGAGCGGCATACCGGCATGCAGCTGACCGAAAGCTTCGCGATGTGGCCCGGCGCTTCAGTGTGCGGCTTCTATTTCAGCCACCCGGACAGCTATTACTTCGGCGTCGGCAAGATCGAACGCGATCAGGTCGAGGATTACGCGAAGCGTAAGGGCTGGACTGTCACGCAAGCCGAGAGATGGCTGGCGCCGATCGTCAATTACGACCCGCTCGCCGCCGTCCGGAGCGCCGCGGAATAGCGGCTCGGCACGTTACGGTTTCGCGATGGCGCGCTCGACAAACAGCGCCGCCTCCAGCGCTTCGCGATCGCCGCCGAAGCTACCGACGATCTGAACGCCCAGCGGCAAGTTGCCGTCGTCCAATCCCGGGACGTTGACGCAGGGTGTGCCCATCAGCGTCCACAGCCGATTGAACGCCGCGTCGCCAGTCGAGCCGAGCCCCTGCGGCGCTGCGCCGGGCGCCGACGGCACCAGCAATACATCTATCGCGCTCGTGGCGTCCGCAAGCGCCCGCCGCCCGCGCGAAGCCGTCCGGCGAGCCGCATCGTAATCTTCAACTTTGATCGCCGCGGCGCGATCGAGGTGCTCGCGCAATTGCTGCGCCA
The DNA here is from genome assembly GCA_963844545.1 of uncultured Alphaproteobacteria bacterium. Classification (GTDB taxonomy): domain Bacteria; phylum Pseudomonadota; class Alphaproteobacteria; order Rhizobiales; family Xanthobacteraceae; genus BOG-931. The sequence continues at coordinate 18,406 of CAWJOX010000022.1, forward strand.
CTTCGTCACGATGGCGGTCATACTCAAAGGCCAGCGCGCGAAAAGCTTCGTAGTCCTGAATGATGAACTGCGCGCGATAAGCTTCTTCAAGAATTGGCGGCAGCGTCAGTTCGCTCACCGAAGCGCCGGCTCGCTGCGCCGCGCGGGCCGCAGTTTCGACCGCTGCCTGCATCGCGGCGCTTGCTTGCGGCCAGAGATGCGTCCGGGCGAAGCCTATTCGCGGCGCCGCCAGCGCTGTGCGATCGACCCGCAAATCGCGGCCGGTGATCCCAGCCGCAGCGAAAGCGACGTCCGCAACTCCGGCTCCG
>CAWJOX010000023.1:0-27956 GCA_963844545.1 uncultured Alphaproteobacteria bacterium
AATTTACGACGCCTCAGGAGTTGAACCGATGGCGTCTTTGAGCTAGGGCCACACGCACGAAGTGCCGTGTGGCTAGCGTTGCCGCTGTGCTGAGGCGCTAACGGGGGGGCATGTCACTAAATAGGACACCGCCCTTGCCCTTTGTGGTCTTCGGCTGTTCGACCAATGAGATCACAACCGCTTCCGGCGGCACGCCGATATTCTTTACGACGGCGGCGGTGACGTCTTTGACGAGGCCACGCTTCTCATCCATCGAGCGGCCCTCAATGAGATAGACGACGATTTCCGGCATGGACTCCTCCGTGTTGTTTGCCGGCCATAGTCGCGCATAAGTCGCGCGCGAAGGCCGGTGTGCACTTGTGCAAAGATCGGGTTCCGTACTACCCAACGTCGCCGGTTGCCACAAGGGAGGGGACGATGAAACGTTTGGCTTTTGGAGTTGCCATCTTGGCGTTTGGTTTTGCCGCTTCGACCGCAGCTCGCGCTGATTTCGCTGTGATCAAATACAAGGATGGTGCTTGCCGAGTTTGGAGTGACACCAAGATGGCCCCCATGGGGATGAAGGGCAAGGATTGGTGGTGGGTCGGCAAGCCCGTGAAGACCAAGGAAGCCGCCGCTAAAAAAGGCGCTCGGGCTATGAAGCACAAGAAGTGCAAGAGCTGGTCCTAACCAAGCTTTCGGTCAGTCGCCGCTTTTGCCGCCCGCCACGGAAGTTGCGGGCGGATTGGTTTTGCGTTCCACTGAGACGCGGTGATCTGTCGCCTGGAACATACCGCAGGCTGCCGTGGTTGCCTGTCAGCCAGGGAGCGCATCATGAAACAATTGGCATTCGCAGTCGGCTTGTTGGCGGTAGCTCTGACCGCCGCTTCGCCCGCTCGGGCAGACTACGCCGTGGTTCAATTTGGTGACGGCTTTTGCCGGATCTGGTGGGACAGCGCCGGTACGCCGTGGGGCATCGGCTGGACCAAACTTGCCATCGGCCTACCGGACCACGAGGTTGCGCGGGCTATGCTCGATCGCGCCATCATCCAAGGTGCTTGTCGCTAACGGCGGTCTGAAATGACAGCTGACGATGACGCTGTCCTGGCGCCTGTTACACGGCGCCGGCGTCTATGCGGCAGTAGAGCTCAAGCGGCTAGAAATCACCCCGTGCCTGGAATGGGCCGAAATCCTGGCCGCGCATCCAGGACGCGCCGTTGGGTAGAAACGCTAACGGCGTTCTCGCGCTGCCATAAGCCCGTTCACGCGCGGCGCCATAAACTTGCTCGCGCGGGGCGCGCCAGGTGAGACGCTGCTGCCGTTGCGGCTGTTTCTTGGCAGCTTTCTTCCGCGCTGGCACTGCATCGGCAGTTACGACAGGACCATTGGCGGGTGGCGTCGACGCGACCGCCGCCTCGGCTAGTGCCGAAACCTTAGCCAGATTTTGAGGACTGGAACGAGGGCCTGCGTCGGAAGCCGCAAGGTCCGGTAAAGGAGGCCCTCCCCGGTGATCGGTCACGATGCCGACTTCGTGTGGCGCTTGCAGCTGTGCCACCGCAGGATCAACGACAAATGCCGAGTCGCCCCGCTGCACCAACGTGCGCGCCGCAACCGAGGTTTCTTCGGCGGCCGGATAATCGATCAATGTAAGTACGACCGCGGCACCCGAAGTTGCGCCAATTGCAGCCGCCACCAGGGCTACTCGTGCCGTGCGGATAAAGCTGGGTGCCGGGGCGAGATACCCCCATTCCGGATTAAAGTTATCGGCAAAACGCATCTGGACCTCCGAGGCAAGCTAACCGCTTCCCTGCCCAGCCGCCGCCGATGTGGGAACGCACCGAAACGAAGTCGGTTCCTGTATGTCGCGGCAAGGTGATCGGCGGTTCACCGGCTTCGGCCGCCAAATTCCACCGTAATTCGTCGGCAGTTCGCCCGCGCTGTAAACGCTTAAGACGCGCTAACCAAGTTGGCCGGCGGACGCGGACTGGGATCCTCGCCGCCGATCCGGTCGCCAATCGCGCCGATCCACGTCGGGATCCCGCCGATCGCCGAAACGACCCGTTGGGTGACGGCGACGACGTGATCTTTGATCCCGATCGTCTTGGCGAGCAGCGAATGGTCTTGCACGGCCGATTTATGTTCTTCGTGCTGCTGCACGCGCGCGATCAGAAGCAGTGGAAGCGCTGCGCCAATGAGCGGATGCCTGCCATGCGCTTTAGCCGCAGCTATCGCGACCGCGGACGGCCGCAAACCGGCGGTGCCTGCTCCCGGCTGCAGCTCAGCCGCACTGTCTCCGGCGTTTGTATTCGCCGTCAGCTGCTTCTTTTCGTCGGCAATGCGCGCCTGGACGAAGCTCACAATCAGGCCGTGCTCGTCGCGGAGAAGCTGCATCATCTCCGCGGAGGCGGGAGCGGCCGGCGCAGCAACCCGCTCCTGCCCCCAACCCAACTGCAGATGGGTAAAAAGGAAGCCGCCGATGATGCTTGCCAGCGCCGCCGGCAGAACGTCATGGACGACCTTGGTCAGAAGGCGCTTTAGCAACGGCATTTCGTAGCGCATCAGACTGATCTCCCGAGACCGGTATTTTTCAAACGAGCGGTTGAATTTCAAACATGCGTTATAGGCGGCGGAGGGCCCGGAAAAAGGATTTTTTGCGGCACCACGCGATTTTAAAACGCCAAACGGCCTCTACGCCAGCCGTCCCAAGCCGCCGATCGCCCAACCGCTGACGAGTTCAGCAAGTTGCTTGACCGCTGATTCGTCGAGCGAAACTGCGATCGGAAGCTCGGCAAGCTGCTCGCGATTGCGGATGAATACGCCGCATTGACCGATCAGCCAGACGGCAGCGAGGACCAGCGTGCGCTGGTCGGCTTCGGGCATAAAGCGGCGCACCAGATCGATCGCCAGCCCCATGAACGGAGCCGCTTCCTCGCGCATAAGCTTGCGAAAGACCGCGGTCGGACGCGCCGTTTCCCAGTTGAAAATCCGCATGTAACGGCTGACCTCGTCGCGCGCCGTAATCGGTTGCAGCTGGCGGCGAACAAATGCGCCGAGCGCCGCCTCGCGGGACATTGCTTTGGCTTCTTCGGCATGCCCGAGCTGGTCTTCCGTAAGGGCGTGAAATGCCGTCCGCAGCACTTCGCCGTAGAGTCCTTCCTTGCCGGCAAAGTGGTAATTGATGGCGGCCTGGTTCACGCGTGCCTTGGCGACAATGGCGCGCACGCTAGTCGCGTCGTAGCCGCGTTCGGCAAACAGCCGCTCGGCGGCTTTGAGGATGCGCTCGCGCGTGATTTCGGACGGTCGCGTCATGGCCTTGGGCGCCTTTGGGCGTTTTTCAAACTCTTGTTCGAATTCCAAATATCGGTTTAGCGGCGCTCTTGCAACGTCCCGGCGGCCGTTAGCGCTTTAGACCGCCCCTTCCGAACCAGGCGCCCGGACCCAGAAGGCCGCGCTTGGAGGCTGCGGCCTGCTGCTCAAATGACTTGCCGCATGGCCTCCGCTATCGTCGTGGCTGATGATTGGGCCTTACCGAATCGAAGGCTACGCCATTGTCTCCGCCGACGGCATGATTGCCGATGGCGATGGAGCGATCCCGGGCAGCATTCGCAACGACGCCGACCAGAAGTTCCTGCAGACCGAGCTCGACCACGCTGCCGTCGTCGTGCATGGCCGCCATTCACATGAAGGCGGACCGCGCGCCGCTCGCCGCAAGCGTCTGATCGTGACACGGCGGATTGCATCCGTGGCGCCGGACCCATCGCACCCCAATGCGCTGTTGTGGAACCCGGCCGGGGCGACGCTCCAGGAGGCGCTCGCCGAACTCAACGTCGGTGCCGGTACCGCCGCCATCATCGGTGGTACTGAAGTTTTCGGCATGTTTTTGCCGCTCTACGACGCCTTCCACCTCACGCGCGCCGCCTTTGCCAAAATTCCGGGTGGACGACCGCTGTTTCCAAGCGATCGGCACACATCCGACGCCTGAAGATGCACTCGCGGCCCACGGCCTTAAGCCCGGCACCACACGGGATATTGACGCGGCAGCCGGGGTTACACTGACGACGTGGACGCGCGAAGCGGCGACTACGACCCGAAATTCGTGACCTCAGTGGTGCTACACAACCAAAGGTAGGCCGCCTAGCCGTCCCCTTGATGCGTTGCTGTCGGCAGCGGGTGTTTTCGGCGCAAGCCTTTGTTCACCCTTATCGCGGCATTGTCCTCGCTGTTTCAGCGGGACCGTGCCCGTAGCATCATGATGCGTAGTCTACCCCTCATTGACGAACTCGAGGCCGCGTTGAGCTCCGGCACCAATACGCGCCGGATCGAGATGCTGACCCGCATCACCGATCTGTTCGTTGGCGGCGCGCCGCGTTACTCGGAAGATCAGATCGGCGTGTTTGATGACGTGATGGTGCGCCTCATGAGCACGATTGAGGCCAAGGCGCGCGCCAAGCTCGCGAACCGGCTGGCGCCGATCGCCAACGCTCCTGCGAGCGTAGTTCACATGCTGGCGTTTGACGACGACATCGAAGTCGCGCGCCCCATCCTCAGACAATCGGAACGGCTCGAAGATCCCGCGCTGCTCGCCAACGCCAACACCAAAAGCCAGCAGCACCTGTTCGCCATTTCGCAGCGCCGAATTTTGAGCGAAGCCGTCACGGACGTGCTGGTCGAACGCGGCGACCGTGAGGTCGTCCATGCGGTGGTCAAGAACGCCGGCGCCCGGTTTTCCGACGCCGGTTTTCGCATGCTGGTAAAGCGCTCGGCCGGCGACGACGATCTTGCGACCATCGTCGGTATGCGCAGCGACATTCCCCGTACGCATTTTCTCGTATTGCTGGAAAAGGCCTCGGGCGCGGTGCGCGCGCGGCTGGCCGCCGAGAACCCGCAGGCCGGCACCGCCATCGACGGCGTGGTCGCCGAGGTCGTCGGCGGCATTCGTAACGATGCTCGCAATGCGTCTCCGGACTTTGCCGCGGCGCAGGCAGCCGTGGAGCGGCTCAATCGTATCCGCCGTATCGGCGAAGCCGAAATCTACCAATATGCGCGCGACCGAAAGTTCGAGGAGACCGCGATCGCGCTTTCGATCTTGTGCGATACGCCAATCGACGTCGTCGAACGGGCGCTGCTGGATCCGGGCGCTGAGATCGTGCTGATCCTCGCCAAGGTCGCCGGGTTGTCGTCGACCACCACGAAAGCGATCTTGCTGTTGCGCGCAGCCGATCGCGGCATGTCGGCGAAAGACCTCGACAACGCGCTGGTAAGCTTCAACCATCTACAGCCCGACACTGCCCGCCGCGTGCTCGGCTTCTTTCGCACCCGCGTGAAAAAGCCGGCGCAGCCGATGGTCCCTCCCGCGGTCGCCGTCAGCGGCTAGGTGCGCGGCGTTGCCCCAAACTCAAAACACGCGCTCCCGAAACTTCAAACTTTGCTGATCGTTGTACGATCAAAACCTCACGGAGTTTTTGGCAAAATTTGCTTGACTCCGAGGGGTTTGCATTTATTTGGGGATTCCGCCGCTGCTCACCGGCCCGCGTGGACGCGATCGAGCGGCTTTCACTTTCCGTGGCGCCGGCTCGCCGGCATCTCGGGTTCTTACCTCTGGTTGGGGAGGACGGCATGAGCCGGAACGCCCTCTTGCGATCGGGGAAGGGCTTGGGGATCCCAGGCACCGCCCGAACGAACGGCAGCAAGATCAAACTGAAAGTGGCGCCGCCCCCAACGCTGGTTGGAGACGGCGTCGGCCACTTTGCCGTTCGCAATGGCGTGCGCTGCGCCGGCGTGCATCTGATCGTTGATCTGCACGACGCCAAGCGGCTGGATGATATCGGCCACATCGAGGCGACGCTGCGGCGCTGCGTCGAAGCGGCGCGGGCGACGCTGTTGCACATCCATGTGCATCATTTTCAGCCCAATGGCGTATCCGGTGTGGCAGTGCTGGCGGAAAGCCACATCTCGATCCACACTTGGCCGGACGCGGGCTATGCCGCGCTCGATGTTTTCATGTGCGGCTCCGCGGATCCCGACGCATGTATTCCGGTGTTGCGCGAGGCGTTTTCCGCAAAGCATATCGGCGTGAATGAGATTTTGCGCGGGCAAGACGCTTAGGCCGGCTTACCCTGTCCGGGCTTGAGCGGCCGGGCCCTGGTCCCGGCCGTTTTTCTTTCACTCACTGAGCTGCGGAGGTGTCATGGCCGAAAAGCGCTGGATCGCCGAGACGCTATTCGACGACCTCGGCTTTCGCATCAGCTATCGCGTCGACAAGCTCCTTTACGAGACACAGACCCGAGCACCAGCATCTGGTGCTGTTCGAGCAGCCGTTCTTCGGCAAGATGCTGATGATCGACGGCGCGACCCAGATTTCGGCAAAAGACGAATTCATCTATCAGGAGATGATGTCGCACGTGCCGCTGTTTGCTCACGGCAAGGCGCGCGAAGTACTCATCATCGGCGGCGGCGATTGCGGTATTGCCGAAGAGGTCCTCAAGCACAAGGCGATCACGCGCGTCACCCAAGTCGAAATCGACGCCAAGGTGGTCGAATTCGCCAAAGAGCATTTCCCGGAAATCACCAAGCCGGTATTTGCCGACCGGCGCTTCGAGAGCGTAATCGACGACGGCGCGAAATACGTCGCGCGAACCGTGCGGCGCTTCGACGTCATCATCGTCAATTCCACCGACCCGCAGGGCCCAGGCAAAATCCTATTCAGCCAAAAATTCTACCGCGCCTGCAAACGTTGCCTGAACAAGGGGGGCCTGCTGGTGACACAGAATGGGGTGCCGATGTTGCAGCCGCGCGAACTCGCATCCAGCATCGGAAAACTCCGCCGGCTGTTTAATGACGCTACTTGCTACATCGCCGCGATTCCCACCTATGTCGGCGGTCACATGGCGATGGGTTTTGCCACCGACGACGCGCGCTTGCGACGGACGCCCGCCGCGACCATCAGCGCGCGCTATCGCAAAGCTGGCAGCTTTGCGACCAAATATTGGACGCCGCAGGTCCATGCCGCAGCCTTCGCGCTGCCGCGCTTCATTGCCAACACGGTCGCGCGCGGGCGTAGCGGGGCAGGATAAGGGCCGGCCAAGACGGTTCGGCGGATACTGCCCATCTCGTTGCCGGCCCTCTAGTGGGCAGGAAGTCCGCATTTCACCGGTCGCAAAGATGCTCTATAAGCCTCGCGGATAGTTTAAGTCTTGGGAGGAAATTGCCATGAAGCTCTACATGCACCCGGTTTCGATGACGAGCCGCCCGGTGCGGCTGTTCATCGCCGAGAACAAAATTCCGGTCGAAGAGGTGACGGTCGATCTGTTTACCGGCGAGCACTACAAGCCGCCCTATACGGCAGCTGAACCCGAACAACCTCGTCCCGATGATCGAGGACGGCGACCTGCGCCTGACCGAAAGCTCGGCGATCCTGAAATACCTCGCCGACAAGATCGGCTCGCCGGCTTATCCGAAGGATTTAAAGCAGCGCGCCAAAGTCAACGAGATGATGGATTGGCTCAACACCAATTTCTATCGCGATTGGGCCTACAATCTCGCCTATCCGCAGCTGTTCCCCAATCAAAAGCGCCGCAGCGACGAGGCCCAGGCGGCCACCATCGAACTCGGCCAGCAGAACGCCAAGAGGTGGCTGAAGATCCTCAACGACTACTGGATCGGCCCGAAGAACCAATATCTGTGCGGCGACCAGATCACGATCGCCGACTATTTCGGCGCCGCTTTGGTGACGCTGGGCGAAGTCATTCGCTGCGATCTTTCGGCCTATCCCAATGTGCAGCGCTGGCTCAACAACATGAAGAAGCTGCCAAGCTGGGGCCCGGTCAATGAAGTTTTCCATGGCCTGGTGGCTTCGGTGAAAGAGCAGCCGTTCCACGCAATCTGATCCGTTGAGCAGAGACAGGGGACGGACGATAGCCGGCGGATGAATGAGGACGGATTTTTTCCGCCCTCGTTCATCACTCCCGCGTCGCCCGAATAAACGCCATGCGAATGAGCCGCGACCACATTTTGACCAGTCAGGCGGGTAGCCTGCCGCGCCCGGACGATCTGATCGAAGCCAACCGCGCGCGCGAAGCCGGCGAAACTACCGACGAGCGCCGTTACCAAGACACGCTGCAAGCCGCCGTGGTTGACGTCGTGCGCCGGCAGAAAGAGATCGGCATCGACGTGCCCGGTGACGGCGAGTTCGGCAAGGCGATGGGGCATAAGGTCAACTACCGGGCGTGGTGGAGCTATTGCTTCAATCGCCTCGGCGGCCTCGATCTGAGCGGGCCCGGCCTGTACGAAGGTGCGCCCAAACGAGCCAACCCCGGCGAAGTCGTGCTGACCAGCTTCGCCGACCGTCGGGATCGGACCAAGTTCTTGCCAGTCTACAAGGATGAGGTGACGACCGGACCGGCGATGGCCAAATGGCCGGTGTGTACCGCGCCGGTTTCGTACAAAGGCCAGGAAGCAATCAAAGCCGACATCGCCCACTTCAAGGCCGCGCTGAAAGCGTCTGGCGTCGAAGAGGGCTTTATGACCTCGGTCGCTCCGGCAAGCGCGGCGCGATTCAAGAACGTCTATTACAAGACCGACGAAGAATTCATGTACGCCGTCGGCGAGGCCATGCGCGAGGAATACAAAGCCATCGTCGACGCGGGCTTGATCCTTCAGCTCGACGACCCGGCGATCGCCGAGAATTGGGACATGATCAATCCGGAGCCCTCGGTCGAGGGTTATCAGAAATTCACCATGGTGCGGATCGAGGCGCTCAACCATGCCATCCGCGGCCTGCCTGAGGACCGCATCCGCTTCCATCTGTGCTGGGGCTCGTGGCACGGGCCGCACACCACCGATATTCCGATGCAGGATATTGTCGACGTCATGCTGGCGGTGAAATGCCAAGCCTATTCGTTCGAAGCCGGTAACGTGCGCCATGAGCACGAGTGGACCGTTTGGGAGGACGTCAAACTTCCCGACGGCAAGATCATCCTGCCCGGCGTGGTCAGTCACGCCACCAATGTCGTGGAACACCCCGAGCTTGTTGCCCAGCGCATTCTGCGCTTTACCAAAAGCGTTGGTCGGGAACGTGTTATTGCCGCAACCGATTGCGGGCTCGGCGGTCGGGTACACCCGATGATCGCGTGGGCCAAGCTCGAAGCACTCGCTCAGGGAGCGGCATTAGCGAGCCGCCAGCTATGGGGCTGAGCGCCCAGGGCGCACGCAGCCCCGCACCCCAGCCCGCTTGCCTAGTCACGCTGCAAATTTTTGGGCGCGTATCCAGGCGTTGATCTCGCGCTCGGCCTCGGCCTTGCCGAATCCATACCGGTCCCGAAGCCTCGCCGCCAATTCCTCGCGCCGGCCGTTGACGCGCGTGACATCCTCGTCGGTCAGCTTGATCCAGTTATGCCGGAGCTCACCCTTGAAGACGAGCCAGTTGGTTTCAATCTGATCCCAGTTCATCGTCATCTCCCTGCCAACGTTGGACGCGCGACGTGTCCGTTGCGCCGATGGAAGCGCCCAATGTCAGCGGCGCGATGCGGCCTGAATTCGACGATAAGGGGGTGTTTCCGAGATGAATGTTGGCGCCGTTCTGGCGGAATGCGATTGTCAAATTAAAAAGCGGCTGTGACGGATCGTCGGCATTGTCTTGCGTGCAAGCTGGTTGCAAATTGCTAAACCGCATTCGCGAAACATCGGCCTTCGACAAAAACTGCGGCGCACGCCACGCCCGGAATGGCTAACAAAACAATCGCCATGACAATCGCCATGAACGCTCATTCATCCCGGCGCACGCGCTACGCCAAGGTGCCGCGCATGACCCGATCGTCGCCTCGTTCGTGTGGCGCAATGGCCGCTATGCCCTGACCAGCCGCGGCGGAGAGGGCTTCGGAGACATTACAATCCACCGCTTCGAAGGCCCGGATCTGATCGTACAAAGCATACGGCCCGACCTCGCCGCCGAATACGCCATCGCACGCAAGTTCGCAGACGGCACGTATCTGGTCGTTCCGATCGATGAAACCGATGCCGATGAATCGATCCGCAAGGAGTTCTGCAGCAGGGAGAGCGGCGCCTCATGCCGTGTCGCGACCAGTGGCGCAGTCATCGCTTTTGCCCGTGCCACCGGCGCCATGCCACACGCTGAGGGCGCGGCCTCGCGGTACTCCTGGCGACTAGCTTGACGGCTTGAGCGCGCTCGCCGAAGAGACACCATGGCTGCTTCCGCCCCGCCTTTGGACGTTGGGCGTCTGACCCGCGACCTGCGCGCCGGCGACCGCACCGTGCTGTCGCGGGCGATTACGCTGATCGAGAGTAAGCGCGCGGATCACCGCCGAAGCGCTGCTGCGCTCACGCAAGCGCTGCTCGGCGCAACCGGCCGAGCGGTGCGCGTCGGCATCACTGGCGCGCCGGGAGTCGGCAAATCCACCACGATCGATGCGCTCGGCAGCATGCTGACCGGTCAAGGCCGAAAAGTCGCCGTGCTCGCCGTTGATCCGTCGTCGCGGCGCACCGGCGGATCGATCCTCGCCGACAAAACCCGCATGGCAAGGCTTGCGAACGACGTCAACGCGTTCATCCGTCCCTCGCCCGCTTCCGGCACGCTCGGCGGCGTGGCGGCAAAGACGCGCGAGACCATGCTGCTGTGCGAGGCCGCGGGCTACGACGTCGTGCTGGTCGAAACCGTTGGCGTCGGCCAGTCGGAAATTGCCGTCGCAGACATGACCGATTTTTTCCTCGTGCTCATGCTGCCCGGCGCCGGCGACGAGTTGCAGGGATTAAAGAAGGGCGTGGTTGAACTTGCCGACATGATCGCCATTAACAAGGCCGACGGCGACAATGTGCCCCGCGCCAAGGCAGCAGCCGCCGAATATCGCGCCGCGCTGCACATTCTCTCCCCGCGGTCGGCGAACTGGTCGCCCCCGGTAGTGACCTATTCAGCGCTGACCGGCGAGGGCATTCCCGAACTGTGGGCGAAGGTCCTCGACCATCGCGAACGGCTGACCGCTTCTGGCGAACTCACAACGCGGCGCGGCGAGCAGCAGGTCAAATGGATGTGGGCGATGCTTGAGGAGCGCTTATTCGCACCCTTGCGCTCCGATCGAACGCTCAAGGCAGCGCTGCCGCGGATTGAGGCCGAAGTCGCTGCGGGTAAGCTTGCACCCGCGACGGCCGTCGAGGAAATTGTTGGGATGCTCGGTCGCTGAAGATGCGCGTCCTTCTTACCGGCTTCGGCCCCTTCGCCGGCGTACCGTTCAATCCCAGTGCAGTCCTGGTGAAAGCCCTGGCCCGCCGGCAGCGTCCGGCCTTCGCCGGCATCACCCGCACCACGCACATATTTGCTACGACCTATAAGGCCGTCGATCACGATCTTCCCGAGCTTTTCGCGCGAAAGCCCGACATCGTGCTCATGTTCGGACTCGCGGGAAGCCGACGGCAAGTCTGCATCGAGACGCGGGCGCGTAATGCGGTTTCACTCTTGTTTCCGGACGCAAGCGGGCATCGTGCGGAACGCGGCCTCATTGTGCCGCGCGGGCAAAGTGGCATGCGCGGAAACGCGCCGTTCGCCGATTTGCTCGGCGCGCTGCGCGGTCGTGGAATTCCCAGCCGGCTGTCCCGCGACGCCGGTCGGTATCTGTGCAACTACTTGTACTGGCGCGCGCTGGAACGCGCTGACGGCGACTCAGTTCTGGTTCAGTTCATCCACATTCCGTGGGTCAGATTCAATTCGCGCCAGCGGCACCAAAGCCGTTCGGTCGCTTTTCGCCCGCTGGTACTTGCTGCCGAGCGGCTGCTGCTGGCGCTTATCGCGGCAAAACGCCGGCAATCGCTTCGCTGACCTGCAGCGATCCAACCTCGATGCCGTTCCAATTGCGCAGGATCGGGCAAGCGAAGTTTGCGAGGACGGTGCGCTCGGTATCGTCGAGCGGTAGAAAGCGCGCGATCAAAGCCGCCGTAATCGCTTCGGCGGCGCGGCCGGCCCCGTCATCGCACTTGATCGCGATCCCCAGACCAAGCTGCGGCAGCGAGCCGCAGAAGACACCTTCAGCGCCGGTTTTGACCAATACGCGCGGACCCAACAAGCCCATGATTTCGGAACAGAACCGTCCGGTGCCGGCGACGTACCACGGCTTCCGCGCGCACGCCGCTCGTAGCTGCGATGCGGCGCGCGCACGCTCCGGTTCCAGCCCGTGACCGGTGCCAAACCTGGCGAAAGCGAGAGCCAGATTGGCGAGCGGTATGGCCCACGTCGGCACCGAGCAGCCGTCGACCGCGCGGCAATCGTCCGAGAGAGCGGCGCCAGTCAAATCCTCAAGTACAGTGCGGACGCTGCGTTGCACGGCATGGTCCGGCCGCCAGTAGCCGGCATGCGCGATACCCAGCGCGCAAGCGAGGCAAAGGAAGCCAGCGTGCTTCCCGGAACAGTTGTTATGCAGTGCCGAAGGCGCGGCCCCCGTGCGCGCCAGCGCAAACGCCGCCGCCTGCGAGCTCGGCCAGTGGGTCCCACAAGCGAGTGCGGATACGTCGAGGCCTGCCCTGTTCAACATGCGGCTAACGACTTCCACATGCGCCGGCTCGCCGCTGTGTGAAGCGCACGCAAGTGCAAGCTCTTCGTCACCCAGCGCGTAACGTTCGGCGGCGCCGGACTCTACCAGCGGCAGCGCCTGCAGCGGCTTGACTGCAGAACGCGGGAATACCGGTTTCGCGACGTCGCCGACCGCAAGCACCGTTGCCCCGTCGGCATCGACGATAGCGACTGCGCCGCGATGGCGGCTCTCAATCAGGCCGCCACGATGCACTTCGACGAGGACCGGATTGCTCACTGCTCAGTCGGAAAATCGCGGCGAGCGCTTTTCAAGATTAGCCATCACCGCTTCGGTTTGATTGGGTGACCCGATCAGCTGCGCCTGCTCGCGCGATTCGGCGAGGAGGCAGGTGGCGGCGTCGGTCCCCGCGGCGGCAATATTGAAAAGGCGCTTGGCGGCCCTGATGGCTTCGGGATTTTTCTCCGCAATGTCGCGCGCAAGAGCGAGGGCTTCGCTGTGCGGATCGGGACAGACGCGCGTGGCAAAGCCATAAGCGCGCGCCTCCTCGGCCGAAAATATCCGCCCGCTATAGGTCAATTCGCGGATCACATCTTCTCGCGCCAAATGCCGCATCAGGACTGTGCCGCCCATATCGGGAACGATGCCCCACTTTATCTCCATGATCGACATGCGGGTGTCGTGTGCAACCAGGCGCACGTCAGCACCAAGCGCGAGCTGAAAGCCGCCGCCGAAGGCGACACCATGCACGGCCGCGATTACCGGAACACCGAGTTCGCGCCAGCACAGCACGGCATATTGAAACCGGTTGGAAATGCCATGGGTCCGCGCTTCGAGATTGCGGATGCCGCCCTCTTTCATGGCGGCGAAACTGTTCACATCGAGGCCCGCGCAAAACCCGCGTCCTTCGCCGGACAGAACCACCGCGCGGAGGCTCCGTTCCTTGCCGAGCCGCTCGGACGCGGCGATCAGCGCCTCGAACATCGCCGGGTCGAGCGCGTTCAGCTTGTCGGCGCGGGACAACCGAACATCGGCAACGCCACCCGCAATATTCACGGTAACTCGATCGGTCATCGCCCTCCCCTTAGCAGCCGACGTCAAGCACTCCCTGGCGCCAAAGCAGGTGTTTAGACGCGTAACGCCGCTCCCGGCCAAACTGCAGGCTCGGCGCGTTGATATTGCGGCGGGTGAGTAACTTCACCGCCGAGAGCTTGAGCCGCGTGCCAAGCCCAATGCGGATCGTCGAGGAAGGCGCGCGCCAGCGCCACCATGTCAGCCTGGCCGCTGGCCACGATCGCCTCCGCCTGCTTCGGGCTTGCAATCATTCCAACGACGCGCGTCGAAATCTCGGCCTCCTGGCGAATCCGCTCTGCGAGCGGAACGTTATAGCCGGCACCCCTCGGCACGCTGGCTTGCCCTTGGGTACTGACGCCGCCGGAGGAGACGTCGACATAGTCGAGGCCGGCTTTTTTCAGTGCCTTGGCGAGCGCGACCGCATCAGCGACGGTGAGGCCGCCATCAAGCCAATCGCTTCCGGTGAGGCGTGCGCCAAATGGCGTGCCGGGCGGAATGACGGCGCGAACGGCGCGGGCAACTTCGAGCGGAAATCGCATGCGGCCTTCGAGCGAGCCGCCCCAATCATCGTTACGCGTATTCGAAATTGGCGAAACGAAGCCGTGCAAGAGATAGCCGTGCGCCAGGTGCAGTTCGATGGCGTCGAAGCCAATGCGCACGGCACGCTTGGCCGCCTCGACAAACGCCGAACGCACCCGCGCCATATCGTCCTCGGTCATGGCGCGCGGCACATGCCAGCCGGGACCGAACGGGATCGCTGAGGGTGCAATGGTCGGCCACGGATCTTCCAGCACCGGCAGCGCCTTGCCGCCTTCCCAAGGCCGTTGTGCGGAAGCTTTGCGGCCGGCGTGGGAAAGCTGGATGGCGAGCTTGGCGCTGCCGATGTGCCGGCAATGCGCCACGACCCGCTCCAGAGCTGCCTCGCAGGCGTCGGAATAAAGACCGAGGCAACCGTGGGTGATGCGGCCAGAACGCTCGACATGGGTCGCTTCGATCACGAGCAAAGCGGCGCCCGAATTGGCCAGCATACCGAGGTGGGTCATGTGCCAATCGGAAGCAACGCCGTCGTTGGCGCTGTACTGGCACATCGGCGAGACCACAATGCGGTTCGCCAGATTCAGATCCGCGAGCCGCAGCGGCGAAAACAGCGCACTTGTCATGACGATCAGATAGCACGCAGGCGCGATTTGGGAAGCAAGCAGGCGCTAGGCTAACGCGCCTTAGGTCGCGGTCTAGGCTTCACCGAGTTCGATACCCGCGATTCTGGCCCATCGATCCCGGCTGCGGATCGCCTCCCGGATCGCTTCGAGCAACTGCTCCGGGGTGTAGTAATGCTTCCATCGGCCGCTGTCGCGCAGCTCGAAAACATGAGCCCGGCGACGCTCCGCCAGCGCTAGCCATTTGCGCGCAACGCTGTCGTACGGGCTTGTCTGCCGTGCCGACATAATAAGGCCAGTGATGCCCATCCAAGCGAGGCGGAAAATGATTGTTGGGAACGCGTGCACGCAGAACACACGCTTACGAGGCAACACAAATTCTCGATGGAACTACAAATGCCGTGTGGGCGATCGACCGGCCTTGCAAACGAATCATCAGCCGACGACCCCAGTTCACCCAAACTCAAACTCACCAGCAACCCGGTGTCAGGCAACGAAAATGCTGGCGTTTACGCGTTGGCCCTGTGCACCACATCTGACTGATAAACTGATTCTGTTGATAAGTGTGGGGAAAAACTGACGGCTCACAGCCGTACGCGCAGGATCTGCGCCAATTCGCCGACGATGCCGCGACGGAAAACCAGCACGCAGACCACGAAAATCGTGCCCTGAATCACCAGCACCCATTGGCCGAATGGCGCGAGATAGTTCTGCATCGCAATGACCACAAAGGCGCCGACCACCGGTCCAAAGATCGTACCGAGACCGCCGAGTAGCGTCATCAGAACCACATCGCCTGACATGGTCCAGTGCACGTCAGTCAGCGAAGCGAGCTGAAAGACCAGCGCCTTCATCGATCCCGCGAGCCCGGCCAGCGTCGCCGAAAGGACGAAGGCGACCAGCTTGTAGCGCTCGGTTTTATAGCCAAGCGAGATCGCACGCGGTTCGTTTTCGCGGATTGCCTTGAGCACCTCACCGAACGGCGAATTGATGATCCGGAAGATGAGTACAAAGCAGGCGAGAACGACGATCAGAACAAATGAATACATCGTCAATTCGCCGGAAAGGTCGACGATGCCGAACAGCCGGCCGCGCGGCACCCCCTGGATGCCATCTTCGCCGCCGGTGAACTTCGCCTGCAGCGCGAAGAAATACAGCATCTGCGACAGCGCCAGCGTGATCATGGCGAAATAGATGCCCTGCCGGCGAATCGCGACAACGCCGACGATGTAACCAAGAATCGCAGCAATCGCGGTGCCGATCAGAATTGCAATTGCCGGAGACTGCGGCGGAAACGAAATCACAAGCCACATGGTGTGGCCGAACCAATATGGAATGCTCAGCGACCCCACCTTGGCCGTGTAGGCGGTGAGGTAGCTGGCCCAGCCAAAGAACATGGCATGGCCGAACGAGATCAGGCCAACATAGCCGATGAGGAGATTGAAGGCGCAGGCGAACAGGGCAAAACACAACGCCTTCATGAGAAAAACCGGGTAGACCACGAACGGCGCCACGATCAACAGCGCCACCATCACCACGAACGCGATGCCAAGACTGAGCGGCGTGTCCCGATGGCGTCGCAGAACCGGCGGATCGAGGACGCGCTCCATCAGGCGTTCCGCCCAAACAGCCCGGCCGGGCGCAGGAGCAGTACAATGGCCATAATGACGAAGATGACGGTGTTAGAGGCTTCGGGATAAAAGACTTTGGTCAGGCCTTCGATGATCCCGAGCAAAAAGCCGGTGACGATCGCCCCCATGATCGAGCCCATGCCGCCGATCACAACAACCGCGAACACGACGATAATCAGATCAGAGCCCATCTGCGGCGACACGTTGTAGATCGGCGCCGCCATCACACCCGCCAGCGCCGCAAGTCCGACGCCAAAACCGTAAGTGAGCGTCACCATGCGCGGCACGTTGATGCCGAAAGCGCGCACGAGGACCGGATTTTCCGTAGCAGCGCGGAGATACGAGCCAAGCCGCGTACGCTCGATGGCAAACCAGGTCGCCAGGCACACCGCCAGCGAAAGCACGATCACCCAGGCGCGATAATTGGGCAGGAACATAAATCCGAGATTGCGGCCGCCCCGTAACGCGTCTGGCACCTGATATGGCAGGCCCGACGAGCCGTAATAGTTGCGAAACAATCCCTCGATGACCAACCCAAGCCCGAACGTGAGCAGGAGCCCGTAGAGCGGATCGAGCTTGCGCAGGTGCTGGAGAAACAATCGCTCGATCACGATGCCGGTTGCGCCGATGATAATCGGGGCGATGACCAGCGCTTCCCAATAGCCGATGCCGACGTGCTGAAGCAGCAGATAGGCGGCGAACGCGCCCATCATATACTGCGCGCCGTGGGTGAAGTTGATGATGTTGAGCATGCCGAAGATGACGGCAAGCCCGAAACTCAACAGCGCGTAGAATGAGCCGTTGATCAGGCCGAGCAGCAATTGCCCGAACAGCGCCTGCGAAGGAATGCCGAAAATCTCGAACATCTCGGCGGATCGCCCCCCTCAACCCGTCATTGCCGGCTCGGCCGCGTGGCGAGCCGAGCCCGGCGGTACTTTATCGAACTTCGCGTCTAGCCGTTCACCAGCGGACAGCCGCCGTCCTTAAGCGGCCGAAACGCCTCGGTCGCCGGGATTGTGGCGCGCACCTTGTAGTCGTCGCCCGGGTACTTCGATTCTCCCGGCTTCTTCACTTCGAACAAATACGCATTATGCAGCTTGCGACCGTCGATACGGATCGAGCCTTTGCCGAACAGCGGATCGTCGGTCGGCATCTCTTTCATCTTGGCGACGACGGCCCGACCGTCGGCGGTGCTCTTAAGCTCCGCGACTGCTTTCAGGTAGTGAATGACCGAAGAGTAAACTCCGGCATGCACCATGCTCGGGAACTTGCCGGGCCGCGCGGCCTGCCAGCGCTTGGTGAATTCACGGTTGGCGTCGGTCATGTCCCAATACCAGGTCTCGGTAAGAACCAGGCCTTGGGCGACTTTCAGCCCCAGCGCCTGAACGTCACTGATGAACACCAGCATGCCGGCAAAATGCTGACCACGGGCGGTGACGCCGAATTCGGAGCCTTGTTTGATCGCGTTGACGGTGTCGCCGCCGGCGTTGGCAAGGCCGATGATTTTCGCTTTCGAGGCCTGCGCCTGCAGCAGGAACGAGGAGAAGTCGCTGTTGTTCAGCGGATGGCGCACACTGCCAAGAACCTTGCCGCCGTTGGCAACAATGACCGCCGTGGTATCGCGTTCGAGCGCTTGTCCGAAGGCGTAATCGGCGGTGATGAAGAACCAGGTGTCGCCGCCGGTTTTAACCACAGCCTTGCCGGTGCCATGGGCGAGCATCCAGGTGTCGTAAGTCCACTGGATGGTGTTAGGTGAGCATTTCGGTCCGGTAAGATCGGAGCTTGCCGGTCCTGAGGCTAAAAATACTTTGTTCTTCTCGCGCGTAACGTCGCTTATCGCCATAGCGACGCTTGATGTCGGTACGTCAACAATAACGTCAACATGATCGACGTCATACCACTGCCGGGCGATGGCGGCGCCTACATCCGGCTTATTCTGGTGATCGGCGGCAACAACCTCGACCTTGAGGCCATGGGCGGCGGGATTGAAATCTTCGACTGCGAGCTTCGCGGCGGCGACTGAGCCGGCCCCGCCGATGTCCGAATAGAGACTCGACATGTCGGTGAGCACGCCGATCTTGACCAACACGTCCTGCGCACGCGCCGCCGCGGCCGTGCACATCAGAGCGGCGACCGCCAAGACCAATCTTGATCCGAGAGTCATTGACGACCTCTCCCATTCCGCGGGTTTAAGCCCTCGTATCGTTCTTGATATCAGAACTCCGAGATATTCTTGCAGCTTTTCGGTATTGGCCTTTAGTTCGGCTGCGACAAAATGGTCGATGATTCGCCCATGCTCCATGACGTAATAGCGATCGGCTAGCGTCGCGGCGAAGTGGAAATTCTGTTCGACCAGCAAAATCGTGAAACCCCGGGCCTTGAGCATTCCGATTGTATGCCCGATTTGCTGGATAATGACAGGAGCAAGACCCTCGGTCGGTTCGTCCAAAAGCAAAAGCCGCGCGCCAGTCCGCAGGATGCGGCCGATCGCCAACATCTGCTGCTCGCCGCCGGATAGTTTCGTGCCCTGACTGCTGAGCCGCTCGCGCAAATTTGGGAACAGCTCAAAAATCTGGTCGAGACCAAGTCCGCCGGGACGCACCTGCAGCGGCAACAACAAGTTCTCCTTGACGTCGAGGCTGGAGAAAATGCCGCGCTCCTCTGGACAGAAGGCGATGCCGGCGCGCGCGATAGCATCGGATGGCCGTTTGATCAGCTCGCGTCCCTCGAAGCGAACCGAACCGGTGCGGCTTTCGATAATGCCCATGATGGCCTTGAGCGTCGTCGTCTTGCCGACGCCGTTGCGGCCCAGAAGCGTCACTACTTCTCCCGGCCGCACATCGAAAGTTACCCCGTGGAGCACGTGCAACTCGCCGTACCATGCTTCAAGCTCGTTGACCGTAAGGAGCGCGTCGGTCTCAGGCATGGCCGGTCCCCAGATAGGCCTCGCGAACGGCCGGATCGGCCGACACCGTTTTATAATCGCCCTCGGCCAACACCTGCCCGCGGGTGAGGACGGTAATGCGGTCGCAAAGATCTGCGACAACGCTAAGATTATGTTCGACCATGAGTACGGTGCGGTCGGCCGCAACTGTTTTGATCAGCGCGCTGATGCGCTCGATGTCTTCGCGGCCCATGCCCGCCATCGGCTCGTCAAGCAGAAGAAGCGCGGGCTCGAGCGCCAGAGTGGTGGCGATTTCAAGCGCGCGCTTGCGCCCGTATGGGAGTTCGACCGCGAGCGCATCCACGTACCGGGCCAGCCCGACATCGGTGATAAGCCCGTTAGCCCGATCATCGAGAACGCCGAGCACGCGTTTCGAGCGCCAGAAATCAAATGAGTTGCCGCGGCGGCGCTGCAGTGCGATCCGCACATTTTCCAGCACGGTCAGATGCGGAAAGACCGCCGAGATCTGGAACGAGCGGCCGATGCCGAGGCGCGCCACGTCAGCAGGCTTCAGCGCAGTGATGTCGCGGCCGTCGAAGACGATGCGGCCGCGGGTCGGCGCGAGGAATTTGGTCAGAAGATTAAAGCATGTCGTCTTTCCGGCCCCGTTCGGTCCGATCAGGGCGTGAATGCTGCCGCGGCTGACGCGCAGATTGACGGACCGCACCGCCAGGAATCCGGCAAACTCCTTGGTCAGATCTTCAGTTTCGAGAATTGGACTTTCAGGCAACCCACACTCCCCTTGGCCCATTCTCCCAACTGTCACGCCAAGCGTAAAGGCCGGGAATGCTGGACTTGAGCCATCATTACAAGCGCTTTTGGCTGCCTGGCACGGGTTTGTCCGACATAGCGCATTTGCTATAATCTAACTGACACAGAAGCGCCGTAAGCGCATTCAATATTCGGAACGCCCTTCCGATTTGTCGCTTTTTAAGGATCGTTTACTTGCTGGCGGTAGAGCCGCATAGCGCAGCACAGCGGAGCATCGCAATGAAGATTAGCGCGCGCAACCAGATCAAAGGCAAGGTGGTCGAGGTTCACAAAGGCGCCACCACGGCCCATGTCCGGCTTGAGATCGCTCCAGGCCGCATTATCACCGCTTCGATCACCAACGAAGCGATAGACGAGCTGAAACTCAAGACCGGCGATGCCGCTACCGCCGTCATCAAAGCCTCCGATGTCATGATCGCAATCGACTAGTAATTCATCATGAGGCTCACGATCGTTGTCATTCTGGGCTGCATATTTGCTGCGGCGGCGCACGCGCAGGAACCGGTAGGCTGCGACAAATTCAAATGGCCGCTGGACCAAGAACGCACCCTACTCACGAGCGGCAAGGCGATCGCGGTCGTCTCCGGGAGCAGCCTAAAATCTTCGCTGCCTGTGGCGGTAACTGTCAGTCTCGTCCCGTTCGCGGACGCCAAGCTTCCGACGGCGCCGGAGCGCGCGCCGCGCCTGCCGACATCGTTCGCCGGCTTTTTACAGATTGGCGCCCCCGGGCATGACGGTACTTACAAAATCAGTTTATCGTCCGAAGCATGGATCGATGTCGTGCAAGGCGGCCACTTGCTGAAATCAGTGGCCTTCAGCGGCGCGACCGGTTGCGCGGGCATTCGCAAGAGTGTCAAATTCGATTTGAAGGCGGAGCCGTTCACTATTCAGCTTAGCAATGTCGCGACCAATTCAATCGGCGTTGCGATTAGTGGAGACTGAAAGAGTCCCAGACGTTTGAACGTGCTCGAAGCGGCTGCTCGATCGCGTCGCAGGAGCCGATGAAAAGACGCGCTTTAGTCTGGCTGTCTTCGCTCGCGTTGCTGGCAACGCTCGCGTTTCACCGTCTTCCCGCCCGAAACTTCGCCCGCACAAACCGGCTATCCAAATAACCGGTCAGGATCGTATCGGATTCGCCGGTCGGCAGCGCCAATGACGTCACCGCTCGCATCGTTGCCGACAAGCTCGGCAAGATCTGGGGCCAGCAGGTCGTCGGCAATGCGGGGAGGCATCATCAAAATGCTCGCCTCGACCTGATCGGAGCGGGCGCCCGGGATGGAGAGCCTGCCCACCGTCGCCGAAACATTGCCGGATTTCTTCGTGGCCGGCTGGGGCGTGTTGTTGGCCCCGGTCGGCACGCTAGTTCCTCAATGTTTGATGGTATTGGCGACTTTGTAGCTCGCCTCGGTTTTGGCCTTGATGTCATCGAGCGTCACGTCGGGAGCAAGCTCGATCAGCGTCATGCCGCCGCCCTTGCGATCGATGGCGAACACGCCGAGGTCGGTGATCACCATGTCGACCACGCCGGCGCCGGTGAGCGGCAGCGTGCACTGATGCAGCAGCTTGGCCTCGTTCTTGGCCGAGTGCTCCATGACGACGACGACCTTCTTGACGCCGCCGACCAGATCCATGGCGCCGCCCATGCCCTTGACCATCTTTCCCGGGATCATCCAGTTGGCGAGATCGCCGTTTTCCGCCACCTGCATGGCGCCGAGGATCGCGATATCGATGTGGCCGCCGCGGATCATGGCAAACAAATCCGCCGAGTTGAAATAGCTGGTGGTCGGCAGTTCGGTCACGGTCTGCTTGCCGGCATTGATCAGATCGGCGTCCTCTTCGCCCTCGAACGGGAACGGCCCGGTGCCGAGCATGCCGTTTTCGGATTGCAGCTGCACGCTCATTCCGTCCGGGATGAAATTCGACACCAATGTCGGGATGCCGATGCCGAGATTGACGTAGAAGCCGTCACGCAGTTCTTTGGCGGCGCGCGCCGCCATCTGATCGCGGGTCCAAGGCATTAAATTTCCACTCCTGCTCCGGCCGGCGCGTCGGATTTTTCGCGCTTGCGGACCGTACGTTGCTCGATGTGTTTGGTCGGGTCGGATACGTGCACAATGCGCTGCACGTAGATACCGGGCGTGATGATGTGGTCGGGTTCGATATCCCCCGGCTGCACGAGGTGTTCGACCTCGGCGACCGTCACCTTCCCTGCCGTCGCCATCACCGGATTAAAGTTACGCGCAGTCTTGCGGTAGACAAGATTTCCTTCGGTATCGGCTATGAACGCGTGGACGATGGAAAGATCGGCGACGAGGCCGCGCTCCATCACGTAGCGCTCACCGTCGAACTCGCGTTCGTCCTTGCCCTTCGCGATCAGCGTGCCGACCCCGGTCTTGGTGAAGAACGCCGGAACGCCGGCGCCGCCGGCGCGAATGCGCTCGGCGAGCGTGCCCTGCGGGTTGAATTCGATTTCGAGCTCGTTCGCCAGGTATTGCTGCGCGAAGGTCTTGTTCTCGCCCACATAGGAGGCGATCATTTTCTTGATCTGCCGGGTGTCGAGAAGGACGCCCAGACCCTTGCCGTCGACCCCGCAATTGTTGGAGACGACGGTCAGATTTTTAACCCCGAAATCGCGGATCGCCAGAATCAAGGTTTCGGGAATGCCGCATAGGCCGAACCCGCCGGCCATGACCATCATTCCGTCCTTGAGCAACCCGGCCAACGCGGATTTCGCGTCCGCATAGACCTTGTTCATATCTACTCCCGTTCTCCCGGCAAATTCTCAACTACGCATAACGTCGCCGGCGCAAACGTCAATTAGCCCGCTACGCCATCCATTCCAATAGTCTTGATAATGGGGTAGCCGAACGCATGCGGATAGTAATTCCAGGCAATAAAGCCCGCGGCGAACAGGATCGCCGCAATGATAGCGCCGAGGAAGCGGTTTCGAAACGCAATGAGGCTGCCCAGCAAAGCCGAGACGAACGCCAACAAAGTCATTAAGCCGACAAAGGCCCAATTCACTGCCGACAAATCAATAGGCATGGCATTCTCCCGATTTTTGCGAAAAGCGATCCGCTCCTAGACTAGCCCACCCCCGCGCGCCGCGCGACGCCTTGCCAAGCCTTCGCACAAGAAGATATGGCCCCTTTGCTCCCACCACTCAGGATGGGTAGGAGTAACAATGTGGCCGCGAATTCATTGATCAGGCAGACCTAGCAGGAGAAACACCGACATGGAGCAGCTTTCCGAGCGCCTGCAGACGCCAATCTCGACGGCCGAGCTCGAACGGCGCTGGGCGGCGGTTCGCGCCGCCATGGAGCGCGACAAGATCGATGTCCTGCTGATGCAGAACAACAACGATTACATGGGCGGCTACGTCAAATACTTCACCGACCTGCCGGCGACCAACGGCTACCCGCTTACGGTCGTATTCCCCCGCGACGACCTCATGACCATGGTAAGTCAGGGCCCGTTCAGTGGCGGCAATCCGACCGCGAGCGGCGACGGTGTCGCCCGCGGCGTCAAGCAATGGCTCACGACGCCGAGCTACGCATCTTGCGTCTATACCGCGAACTATGACCCGGAACTCGCGGCAAAAGCGCTCGCGCCCTACGCCGGCGGTACTATCGGCCTTCTCGGCACCTATCAGATGTCGTTCGCGCTGGTCGATTATCTGCAGAAGGGCCGCTTCTCAAATTCGCGCTTTGTCGACGCCTCAGACCTGGTCGACCGCATCAAAGTCATTAAGAGCGCCGAGGAACGCGAACTGGTCCGGCGCGCGGCGGCGATGCAGGACGGCGCCATGCGCGCCGCCTTCGCCGCAGTCGAGCCGGGGATGCGCGACCGCGACATTGCCGCGATCGCGCAGTGCTACAGCCAGCGCCATGGCAGCGAAAACGGCATCTATCTTTGTGCATCAATGCCGGCGGATAAGCCGGCACAGTTCAGCCAGCGTCACTTTCAAAATCGCGTCATTGAGAAAGGCGACACGGTTGCCCTACTGGTCGAAGATTCCGGCCCTGGCGGCATGTACACCGAGCTGGGCCGCACCTGCGTCATCGGCAAAGCCTCGCAGGAAATCAAAGATGAGTTCGCGTTTGCGCTCGAAGCACGCAAGTTCAATCTCAACCTGCTCAAGCCGGGCACGCCGTGCGCAGAGATTTTCGCCGCGTACAACAACTTCATGCAGAAGAACGGCCGTCCCGAGGAAAAACGGTTGCATTGTCACGGTCAGGGCTACGATCTGGTCGAACGGCCGCTTATCCGCAACGACGAGCCGATGAGCATCGAGAAGGACATGAACATCGTGGTGCACCCGACCTACATTCGCGGCCACGTGCTGTCCTGGGTGTGCGACAATTACCTGATCGAGACCAACGGTCCCTCCGAGCGGCTGCACCATTTGCCGGAAATCATCACCGAACTGGGCTGATCGCCGGCACAAAGGGGGTTGGCGCGGCTGGCGGAGTTTCGCAGAATGGCGTTCGTTAGTAGCGGGAAGGGTCGGGACGCCGATATGCGGGGATTAGACGGAAAGACGGCGATCGTCGCCGGCGGCTCGACGCTAATCGGACAGGCTGTCGCGGAGAAGCTCGTAAGCTGCGGCACCAACGTCGTCATCGCCGATATCAACGTTCCGGACGGCGAAGCGGCCGCCAAAAAACTCGGCAGCAAAGCGCGCTTTATCCGTTGCGATTTGTGCAGCGATGCGGATATTGCCGCGCTCGTCAAAGCGACAGTCGAGGCAAACGGCCGGCTTGATTATCTGGTCAACGTCGCCTGCACCTACCTCGATAACGGCGCAGAGACCACCCGCGCCGACTGGTTGAAGGCGTTCGACGTCAACATCGTCGGCTCGGTCATGCTGATGCAGGCGGCGCGGCCGCATCTGAAAAAGAACAAAGGCGCCATTGTCAATTTCGGATCGATCTCCGGGCGTGTCGCCCAGACCGGGCGCTGGGTTTATCCGGTATCCAAGGCCGCAATCCTGCAACTGACCCGCAATCAGGCGATGGACCTTGCGCCTGACGGCATTCGCGTCAACGCGGTCTCGCCAGGCTGGACCTGGAGTAACATCATGGTCGAACTGACCAAAAACGACCGGGCCAAGACCGACGCAGTAGCCAAGCCGTTCCATCTGCTCGGCCGCACCGGCAACCCCGCTGAAGTGGCGGAAGCCGTGGCGTTCTTGTTGTCGGATAACGCGAGCTTCATCACCGGCACCGACATCCGGGTCGACGGCGGCTACACCGCCATGGGACCGGAGCGTGCCGATCCGGCAATACCTTTGCTGATGGAATGAACATCGGCGCAGCAATAACCCGTCGCTGATTTTTGGGAGCGCAAAATGGCTAAAAGAGTGATCACGATCGTCGGCGGCGGCCAATCCGGCCTGCAGCTCGGCAACGGCCTGCTTTCGGCCGGCTATGACGTCCGCCTGGTGCAGGACCGCAAAGGCGAGGACATCCGCACCGGCAAAGTCATGTCGAGCCAGTGCATGTTCGACAAAGCGCTCGGTTACGAGCGCGAACTGGGCCTGAATTTCTGGGACAAGGAATGCCCGACGGTCAATTCACTCGGCGTGGCGATCGCCGCACCTGACGGATCCGGCAAGAAGGTACTCGAATTTAACGGATTGCTCGACAAGCCGGCACAGGCAGTCGATCAGCGCGTGAAATTCCCGCGCTGGATGCAGGAACTTGAAAAGCGGGGCGGCACGATTGAGTACAAGGCCGCCACCCCTGCCGACCTCGAAAAATACGCCGCTCAATCCGACCTCGTCATCGTCGCCGCAGGCAAGGGCGACATCGCCCGCCTGTTCGAGCGCGACGCGCAAAAGAGCCAATACGACGCACCGCAGCGCGCCCTCGCGCTCACTTATGTCAAGGGACTGACTCCGCGGCAGCCGCATTCCGGAGTGAACTTCAACATCGCCCCCGGCGTTGGGGAATATTTCGTTTTTCCGTCGCTGACCACGACCGGCCCCTGCGAAATCATGGTGTTCGAAGGAATTCCCGCCGGCCCGATGGACTGCTGGGACAACATCTCGTCACCAGATGAGCATCTGGCGAAATCGAAATGGATCCTCGACAAGTTCTGGCCCTGGGAAGCCGAACGCGCGAAAAACGTTGAACTCACCGACACCAACGGCATCCTTGCCGGCCGAGTGACGCCGACCGTGCGCAAACCGATCGCGTATCTGCCCTCCGGCAAGACAGTATTCGGCATGGCTGATGTTGTCGTGCTCAACGATCCGATCACCGGACAAGGATCGAACAACGCATCGAAGTGCGCGAAGATCTATCTCGACGCCATTATCGCGCAGGGCGACAAGCCGTTCGACCAGGCCTGGATGCAGGCGACTTTCGATCGCTTCTGGGACTACGTGCAGTACGTGACCGGCTGGACCAATGCCTTGATGCAGCCGCCACCGCCGCACGTTCTCAAAATCTTCGCGGCTGCGCAGACGTCTCCCACCATAGCTCGCCGCTTCGCCAATTGCTTCAGCGAGCCGCTGGATTTGTTTCCGTGGTTCGCCGTGCCCGAAGAAGCCGACAAGTATCTCAAGTCTTTGGCGGCGTAGCGCCCGGAAGTCGGACTAAGATTTCTTCAACGTGCGGGCAACGTACGCCCGGATATAGCCGAGCGAATTCCGGCGCGGCCCAGATGTCGGTGACGACTTTATCGGTTGCCGCGCCACTACGAGCAACGCTGTCGCTGACGTGCTGGCGGATTTGCTTCTTGGCTTGGCCGAACGCCGCGGGCGATAGCTGCGCCATTTGCCGGGCCGCGGCCATGGCACTCGTCATCAGGGTTTCGGCCGGCACCACCGCATCGACCCAGCCGCGCTGCAAAGCCGCGTCGGTATCGTAGGTGGCCGCGCCGAACGTGAACTCGGTCAGATAGCGGGCCGGCGCCGCGAACCGGATAATCTCGAAAGCGAGCGCCGGAAACGGCACGCCGACCAGAAGCTCGGTCACGCCAATGCGGCCGCTGGCAGCTGCCATAATCCGGCGGTCGGCGCAGCAGGCGAGTACACAACCGCCGGCAATCGCGTGACCGTTGATCGCCGCCACAACCGGCTTCGGATGAAAAAACACTGCATCATAGAGCCGGTGCAACGACGGGAGAAACCCGCGCACATAGTCCGTGCCACCGGAACCCACGCGAATGAGATCAACGCCGGCGGAAAACATCCGCCCCTGCCCGGTCAGCACGATCGCGCGCGCGTCCGAGCGCCGAAGTTCGTCGAAGCATTTCGCCAGTCCCTCGCACAGCTCGATGTCGAGCGCGTTGGCCTTGCCGTGCTTGATGGTGACAATTGCGACGTCGCCGTCGTTTTTGAGATCAATCATGATCCACTCGCTGTACGCGCATAAGCCGCCGAACCAATACCGCACGGCGTGTGGGAGTGGTAGGGCATATCGCCTGGGACAAAAGTAAAGAGCGACCTATTTGTGCCACGCTTTGCGCGAAAAAATCCCCAATTGCGTCACTCTCAGGTCACGCCGGCCTGTCCCAAATGCAACGGACAGTCCGGCAATGGAGGGCGTAATGTCGAGTATCCGCTTGATCGCCGCTGGTGGGGCGCTGATGCTGCTTTCAAGCCTGACGGGCGGCGGGGCATTGGCACAAACCGCGACCGATCAAGCTCCCGGAAAACCGCTGCAGCTCCTGCAATGGTCGCACACGACCGCGCGATCAAGCGGGCCGAAGTCGAGGCCTCGCGTCAAAATGGCCGAGAGGAAAATCACTCACACCGCGACCAACGGCGCGCAGTATCGGCGGTCGCCGGTGAAGACGGCAGAAGTGACGCCGCAGGCCACCGTCTGGGCGCCGCTCAATGCCGTGGCGTCTAATTCAACGA
>CAWJOX010000024.1:0-25440 GCA_963844545.1 uncultured Alphaproteobacteria bacterium
CACTCGCCGCAGGCTTCGCCTTCGTAGCCCTTAGCTTTCGCTTCGGCGCGCTTTTCGGCCGCGGCGGGGAGGGGGAGCGGGCGTCGCGATGCTGTCCATTGCATTTGCTCCAGCGCCTGCGTCGGCGAGAGTTTTTGCTTCGGGCTCGGATTTCAGCGCGGGCACTGCCGGCGATTTCGGCGCGCGGGGCCGGAGGAGGCGAGGGCGGTGACCTTTGAGCCGAAGGTCCGCCTTCGCCACGGCTGTGTCTCCGGCCTTGCGGCGAGAGGAGCGGATAACTCGCGCCCATGGGACCGCCCTGCATCACCTTGAGGCGGTCGGTGCGCGAGCGGGTCAGGCCCTTCGACACGTAGCGCGTCTCGGACGACGGGCCGGCCTTCTTCGACGCCCTTGCCGAGCGCGTCAAAACCTTCGCCGGCTCGGGTCGACGTGAGCGAGGTCGAAGCGTTCCATGTAGGACACCGCGAGCTCGCGGAACACGTAGTCGAGGATCGAGGTGGCGTATTTGATCGAAGTCGTTGCCCTGCACCGGGCCGGACGGTTCGAAGCGCGTGAAGGTGAAGGCATCGACATCCTCGTCAAGCGGCACGCCATATTGCAGGCCGAGCGACACCGCGATGGCGAAGTTGTTCAGGAGCGAACGGAGCGCCGCGCCCTCCTTGTGCATGTCGATGAAGATCTCGCCGAGCCGGCCGTCGTCGTATTCGCCGGTGCGCCGATAGACCTTGTGGCCGCCGACCACGGCCTTTTGCGTGTAGCCCTTGCGCCGATCGGGCATGCGCTCGCGCTCGCGCATCACCACGATGCGCTCGACGACTTTCTCGACCACCTTTTCCGCCAGCGCGGCCACGCGCGAGGTGGCTGGCTTGTCGATGAATGCCTCGATGACATCGTCGTCCTCTTCCTCGTCGGCGATGAGCTGGCTTTGCAGCGGCTGCGACAGCTTCGAGCCGTCGCGGTAGAGCGCGTTGGCTTTCAGCCCGAGCTTCCAGGACAGGAGGTACGCCGCCTTGCAGTCGGCGACGGTCGCCTCG
This sequence comes from uncultured Alphaproteobacteria bacterium, assembly GCA_963844545.1. Classification (GTDB taxonomy): domain Bacteria; phylum Pseudomonadota; class Alphaproteobacteria; order Rhizobiales; family Xanthobacteraceae; genus BOG-931. The sequence goes on from CAWJOX010000024.1 coordinate 1,035, forward strand.
TTCGGCATGTTAATGGTCTTGGAGATGGCGCCGGAGATCAAAGGCTGCGCCGCCGCCAGCATGCGGATGTGGCTCTCGACCGAGAGGTAGCGCTTGCCGGTGCGGCCGCACGGATTGGCGCAGTCGAACACGGCATAATGCTCGGGCTTCAAGTGCGGGGCGCCCTCGATCGTCATGGCGCCGCAGACATAGATGTTCGCCGCCTCGATCTCGCGGCGGGTAAAGCCGAGGTGTGAAAGCAGGTCGAAGCTTGGAGCCGCCAAATCTTCGGCGTCCACGCCGAGTTCGTCATGCAGAAACTCGGCGCCCAGAGTCCATTTGTTGAAGGCGAATTTGATGTCGAAGGCGGTCGGCAGCGCTTTTTCCACCTTCTCGATCGCCTCAGGCGTAAAGCCCTTGGCTTTGAGCGTGGCGTGGTTGATCCCCGGCGCCTGCGCCAGATCGCCGTGGCCGACCGCGTAGGTCACGATCTCGGCGATTTCGTTTTCGGCATAGCCGAGGACGCGCAGCGCTTCCGGCACGGCGCGGTTGATGATCTTGAAGTAGCCGCCGCCGGCAAGCTTCTTGAACTTAACCAGCGCGAAGTCGGGCTCAATGCCGGTGGTGTCGCAATCCATCACGAGCCCGATCGTGCCGGTCGGCGCCACCACACTTGCTTGCGCATTGCGATAGCCGTGAGCTTCGCCGAGCGCGATGGCGCGGTCCCAGGCGCGCTTGGCGTGTTCGGACAACGCGAGGTAATTGCGCGCGCCATTCGTCAGTGCGGTGTGGTCGAGCGGCACCGGCGGCGTCGTGACCTGCTCGTAGCCAGTGCGTTCGCCGTAAGCCGCGCGGCGATGGTTGCGCATGACGCGCAGCATCGCGCCGCGTTTTCTTCGTAGCGCGGGAAGGGCCAAGCTCGCCGGCCATTTCGGCCGAGGTGGCATACGAGATGCCGGTCATGATTGCGGAGAGCGCCGCGCAGATGCCGCGGCCGGCTTCCAAATCGTAGGGGATGCCCGACGACATCAGGAGCCCGCCGACATTGGCGTAGCCCAAGCCCAGCGTGCGGAAGTCGTAGGAGCGCTGCGCGATCTCGCGCGAGGGAAATTGCGCCATCAGCACCGAGATTTCGAGCACGATGGTCCACAGCCGCACCGCGTGCTCGTAGCCCTCGACATCGAACAGTTCATTCGCCGCCCGCCGCCGGGGAGGGAGGCGGCGTGGAAGGCGAGAAGGTTCAACGAGGCGAGATTGCACGCCGTGTCGTCGAGGAACATGTATTCCGAGCACGGATTCGAGGCGACGATCGGGCCTGAAGCCGGGCAGGTGTGCCAGTCGTTGATAGTGGTGTGGAATTGCAGGCCGGGATCGGCGCTGGCCCAGGCGGCGTAGCCGATCTTCTCCCACAAATCGCGCGCCTTCACGGTCTTGGAAATCTTGCCCGGCTTGGTGCGCCAGAACAAATCCCAGTCGCGATCGGCTTCGACGGCTTTGAGGAATTCATCCGTCACCCGCACCGTGTTGTTGGAATTCTGGCCCGAGACGGTGAGATAGGCCTCCGAATCCCAATCGGTGTCGTAGATCGGAAATTCAATGTCCTTGTAGCCCTGCTTGGCGAACTGAATGACGCGGCGGATGTAGTTGTCCGGCACGTGATTCTTGCGCGCCGCTTTGATTTCGCGGCGGAGCACCGGGTTTTTTTCCGGCGTAAAGCAGTCGTCGCCCGAGCCCTCGCAGTTCACGCACGCTTTGAGGATCGCGCGCAGGTGCCGCTGGTTGATCTTGGAGCCGGTGACGAGGTTGGCGACTTTTTGCTCCTCGATCACCTTCCACTCGGTGAACGCCTCGATATCCGGATGATCGGCGTCGAGAATCACCATCTTGGCGGCGCGGCGCGTGGTGCCGCCCGACTTGATCGCGCCCGCGGCGCGGTCGCCGATTTTCAAAAAGCTCATCAGACCCGACGACTTGCCGCCGCCGGAGAGCTTCTCGCCGGCGCCGCGCAGCTTGGAGAAATTCGTGCCGGTGCCGGAGCCATACTTGAACAGCCGCGCCTCGCGCACCCACAAATCCATAATGCCGCCCTCGTTGACGAGGTCGTCGGCGATCGACTGGATGAAGCAGGCGTGCGGCTGCGGATGCTCGTAAGCGGTGGCGGATTGCGTGAGTTCGCCGGTCTTGAAGTCGACGTAGAAGTGGCCCTGGCTCGGGCCGTCAATGCCGTAGGCCCAGTGCAGCCCGGTGTTGAACCATTGCGGCGAATTCGGCGCCGCCATCTGCATCGCCAGCATGTAGCGGTGCTCGTCGAAGAAGGCTTGCGCATCGGCCTCTGAGGTAAAGTAGCCGCCCTTCCAACCCCAATAGGTCCAGGTGCCGGCCAGCCGGTCGAACACCTGCTTGCATGAGGTCTCGCCGACGTAGCAATCCTTTTCCGGCAGTTCCTTGAGCGCGGCCTCGTCGGCAATGCTCCGCCACAGCCAGGAGGGAATGGTTTCCTCCTCGACCTTCTTCAGCCGTGCGGGAACGCCGGCCTTGCGGAAATACTTCTGCGCCAGCACGTCGGAGGCGACTTGCGACCATTGCTCCGGCACTTCCACGTCGTCGGCGTGGAAGACGATAGAGCCGTCCGGATTACGGATCTCGCTGACGGTCAGACGAAAAGCGATGTCCGCGTAAGGCGATTGTCCCTCTTTGGTGTAGCGCCGCTCGATCCGCATTCTCTGCCCCTTTAATTTCAAATCTGCTTTTTCACCGGCGTCATGCGGAAATGTCCGCTTAATATATGCCGCCGACGGTGTCCCGGCACGCGGAGGAACAACACTTTCCCCGCGTCCGGCTTGACCCCTGTTTCTGTCTGCCACCCCAACCCTGCCGGCTTGAGCCGGGACTTGTTACGCAACTTTCGGGTGCCCCGTTCGTGTGAGGCAAAACCGCCCATGCCTCGCGCCCACGCGGCGCGGAGCATTCCCGCAAACCCTTTTTGGAGAGCCCGGCCGACTTCGTTACCCGCGCGCCGAACTTGGAAAAGCTAGGCCAAGGAGGTCGCGCGCGTCAAGACTTAGTATGAAAATCTGAATCAACCACTAAATGTGGGGATAGCGGGGACGAATCGTGAGGGGGACGAGCAAGTATCGGATATCTGGGCAGGATTCGAAAGCGGCTCCGCTGAATAGCTCCGGCTTTTTCCCGTCCGGAATGCCCAAAAGTCGACTTGGCGGCGACGATCCGAAGCCCGGCGGGACGGGAAGGCGAGGCGGCCAAGAGTTCGGCGGAGGCATCGTGTTCATGCTTCTGTCACGCAACGACGCGCCTTTCTTCCCGATTCTGAGTGAAACGATGCGGAAAATCGGCCTTTTTGCCTATCGGCAACCGCCGGACTCGCTCTAGCCTATTGAATTGGAAGGCAAATCCGACGCGCCAACTCGCGCTCGCGCCGCTGCGCCTGGTACGGTGAGCGTTGCAACGTAGAACGCGAGCGGCAGCGGCGTGGTCGCCCGCTTGGCCAGCAAAAATGTCCAAGTTGCGCCCCGCATTAACCTCAAAAGAATCCTGCTGTCTCATGATGCTGGCGTTTGCTTGACGCGACTGGACCCGGACTCGATAACTTTGGTTAATGGTGAGGGGCGTGCTGTTGCAGCGTTTAGTCCGCGGCGGGCGTGTCATTGCGTGTTCCGCCCTCATGGTGGCGTGCGCCCAAATTCACAACGACCCGATCAATCAGCCGCTGGTCGGCGGGCTTCAACAATCGACTGAACTCGGCGGCCAGGTTGAGACCTATTACGACGATACCGTCGTGGCGCTGTCGTTCTCCGGCGGCGGTACCCGCGCCGCGGCGTTCTCTTACGGGGTGCTCACCGCGCTCGATGAGACCCCGCTTCCGGGCCACTCGACGTCGCTGCTCGACCGCGTCGACTTCGTTACCGGCGTGTCGGGCGGATCGATCTTGGCGGCCTATTATGGGCTGAAAAAGCGCAAGGCGTTGACCGATTTCAAGCAGCGTTTCCTCCTGCGCAATGCGCAGGAGAATCTGAAAATGGATCTCAGCCTGCTGAATATCGCCAAAGGTTTGCAGGGCGGCATCAACGACCCAACTGTGTTTCCGCGCTGGCTTGACGACAACCTGTACGGGCACGCGACCTTTAAATCCTTGCTCACGCAGCGGCGGCCGTACGTTTGGATCAACGCCTCCGATATCTACGACCGGACTCCGTTCGTGTTTGGTCCGGTCCTTTTCAAGGCGCTGTGCAGCGACATCACCACCTATCCGATTTCGATGGCGGTGGCGGCTTCGGCCGCCGTGCCCGTTGTCTTCGCCCCCGTGGTTATCGAAGGCTATCCGGGCCGTTGTCCGATCCCATTGCCGGCATGGGTCGAGCGCGTGCGCCGTAATCAGGACGCGCCGCCGCTATTGAAGTTTTTCGCCGATGCCATGTACCGCTATCACTCCGGCGAAGTTCGCTACGTCAAGCTGCTCGACGGCGGCATGGTCGACAATTACGGGCTGGCCGGCTTCACCATCGCGCGTCTTGCCTCAGACACGCCTTACGGGCCGCTCGAGCCGGAAGAGGGCGTCAAATTGCGACGGCTGTTGTTTCTGGTCGCCGACGCCGGGCGCGCGCCGGCGGGTGACTGGGTGAAGACCGTGGCGGGGCCCTCCGGCGCGAATCTGATTACCGCCTCGTCCGATACCGCGACCGGATCCGGCGCGGTCGGCAGCTACTCGGCGTTCCAGGACACGATGGCGCAATGGCAGCAATCGTTGATCAACTGGCGCTGCAAGCTTTCGGCAACCGAGCGGCGCCGGTACGGCGCGCCGGCCGGGTGGAATTGCCGCGACGTCAAAATCTTCGTGGGACGCGTCGCCTTCGACCAATTCGACGAGGCGCGCGCGGCGAAACTCAACGCCGTGGTGACGGCTTTCAAGTTGCCGCCGGACCAGGTTGACATGCTGATCGCGGCTGGCCACGACGCGGTCAAAGGCAGTAACGTTTTCAACGCCTTCTTGAACTCAATGGGCGCGCCGGGGGCGCGGCCGCTGCGGGCACGGGGCCGGCCGCTGGTATCTTCGGCGCCGGGCCCGCAAGAGGCGCTGGCGCAATAAGGTCGCGCCGGCGAGATCGCTGAGGGTCGTCAGCTCAGCAGGTGAGTTTCGATTTCTGATACAGGATGCTTGGTCAGATCTTTGCCGACTTCGGCCACGATCAGCTTCTTCACGTCAGCGTGGAAGTCGCGGCGCAAATCGGCAAGCGTGCGTGGCGGCGCAACAACGACCAGCGCCGGTACGTGGCGGCTACGCACCAGCGCCTCCAGAGCGGACGCGACCCGCTGGGTGAAGCGGTGCTCTTCCAGATGATGCCAGTCGGTCTGTTCCACGCTGCTGCGGCGATGCGTTCCCGAACTCTCGGCGCCCCGCCCGGGCCGGTCGGCGCCTTGCTCATGGGTCGGCGGGTTCTCCTCGGCGAAGACCTGCTCGGTCTTCAAGTTGGGGAACTTGTCGTCGCCCTCGTTGCGCAGGAACAAGGCCTTGCGTCCATCGCCGACGAAAATGAAGGCGTCGTGCGGTATGGCGAGTTTTTTCACGTTTTACTCCTGACTGACAGCGACACGCATGGCGGCCGCTTAGGTGCATCATCAACGCCGCAGAAGCGGATTGAGGGCATTGATGCCGATCAAATCCAGTGTGCGGTCCGGCCAAGCCGGCCGGCCGGTCTATTGTTCCAATTCGCGAATAACGCGCTCGACGAACGCTTTTAGCGGCGGCAGGTCACGCGATGCGATCTCGGACACCAACTTCGGATCGACCCGATGATAGGCGTGGCGGAGCAGGTTGCCGAAATCGATCATGCGTTTCCAGTCAATGCTTGTCTCCCGAGCCTTGATATTCTCCGGCAGGCGGTAGGAGGCTTCGCAGATGATCTCCAGGCGCAACGGCAAATCCGCCGTGACATCTCCGATCGTCTTACCGGCCAACATGGTCTCGATCGTCTCGATCGCGGTGAGAATGTAAGTCAACCGATCGGCGACCGTCGGAGGCATTTTCTCAGAACACCTCGATCACGTCGTCCGCGATCCGTTCGGCAACGCGGGGTTCTAGCCAAGCGCGCATGGTCGCCTGGGTCGGGATGTCCGTCGCAGCGGTGACCGTCCGTTCGGCGTCGGCAAGGACGCCGACGAGGCGAAGCCCTTCGAATCCGGCTCCCGAGTCGACATCGATCAGTACGTCGAGGTCGCTGTCCTCGCGCGCGTCGCCGCGGGCGCGCGAACCGAAAATCGCAAGCCGTATCACCCCTTCGGCGCGCAGCGCGGGTGCAGTTTCCTTAAGCTTGGCGATGATCTCGTCGCGGGTCATGCAGCTAGACGCTAGTTGTCGCCTGGCTCTCAGCATTCCTACCAATCGGCATAACAGCTCACTCTGCAGCCGCCTTGGTATGGCCGAGCCGGCGGTTGAGCGCATCCAGTAATCCTTCGGCCGCTGCGGCGATTACCGTGCCGGGCGGGAAGATCGCCTCGGCGCCGGCGGTTTTCAGCGCATCGTAGTCCTGCGGTGGAACCACGCCGCCGACCACCACCATAATGTCCGGGCGGCCGTTGTTTTCGAGCTCAGCCTTGAGCTCCGGCACCAGCGTCAGGTGAGCGCCCGCGAGCGAGGAGATGCCGAGAATGTGCACGTCGTTTTCGACCGCCTGCCGCGCCGCTTCCGCCGGCGTGGCAAACAGCGGGCCGATATCGACGTCGAAACCGAGATCGGCAAACGCGGACGCGATCACTTTCTGGCCGCGGTCGTGGCCGTCCTGCCCGATCTTGGCGACCAGGATGCGCGGGCGGCGGCCTTCGTTCTCCTCGAATTCAGCGACGCGCTTCTGTACCCGTTCGACGGCGTCGGTCATGCCGGCCTCCCGCCTGTAGACGCCGGAGATCGCCTTGATCTCCGCCCGGTGGCGCCCGAAAACCTGCTCGAGCGCCAACGATATCTCGCCGACAGTCGCTTTGGCCCGCGCCGCATCGATGGCAAGCGCCAACAAATTGCCGTTGCCGCCGGCAGCATTGCGGGTCAGCGCGCCGAGCGCTTCGGCGACGGCCTGCGGGTCGCGTTCGCGCTTTAGTCGCGACAGCTTGTCGATCTGCAATTGCCGCACCGCGCCATTGTCGACCTTGAGGATATCGATGTGCGCCTCGTCCTGCGGGCGGTATTTGTTGACGCCGATCACTGCTTGCGCACCCGAGTCGATGCGCGCCTGGGTGCGCGCGGCGGCTTCCTCGATGCGGAGCTTCGGCAGCGCCGCCTCAATGGCGCGGGTCATGCCGCCAAGCTCTTCGACTTCGCGGATATGACCCCAGGCCTTGGTCGCGAGGTCGTGGGTGAGGCGTTCGACGTAGAACGATCCGCCCCACGGATCGATCATCCGCGTCGTGCCGCTCTCGCGCTGCAGGACGATCTGGGTGTTGCGAGCAATGCGGGCGGAAAAGTCGGTCGGCAGCGCCAGCGCTTCGTCCAGCGCGTTGGTGTGCAGCGATTGGGTACCGCCTTGCGTTGCCGCCATCGCTTCAACACAGGTGCGCGCAACATTGTTAAACACGTCCTGCGCGGCCAGCGACCAGCCCGAAGTCTGGCAGTGGGTGCGCAGCGACAGCGAACGGGCGTCCTTCGGATTGAACTCCGTCATCAGCTTCGCCCACAGCACACGCGCGGCGCGAAGCTTTGCTACTTCCATGAAAAAGTTCATCCCGATGCCGAAGAAGAACGAAAGCCGCGGCGCGAACCGGTCGATGTCAAGCGAAGCCGCAAGGCCGGCGCGCGCGTATTCGACGCCGTCGGCGAGCGTATAAGCGAGCTCCAGATCCGCCGTCGCTCCGGCTTCCTGCATGTGGTAGCCGGAGATCGAGATCGAATTGAACTTCGGCATGTGCGCCGAGGTGTAGGCGAAAATGTCGGAGATGATGCGCAGCGACGGCTTCGGCGGGTAAATGTAGGTGTTGCGCACCATGAATTCTTTGAGGATGTCGTTCTGGATCGTGCCGGCGAGTTTTTCCGGCGGAACGCCTTGTTCTTCAGCGGCGACGATGTACAGCGCCATCACCGGCAGTACGGCGCCGTTCATGGTCATCGACACCGACATCTGGTCGAGCGGGATGCCGGCAAACAGCGTGCGCATATCGTAGATCGAGTTGATGGCGACGCCCGCCATGCCGACATCGCCCGAGACGCGGGGATGGTCGCTGTCGTAACCGCGGTGGGTGGCAAGATCGAAGGCGATCGAGAGGCCCTTTTGCCCGGCAGCGAGATTGCGACGATAAAAGGCGTTCGAAATCCTCGGCCGTGGAGAAGCCGGCATATTGCCGGATGGTCCACGGTTGGGTGACGTACATGGTCGGGTAGGGACCCCGCAGGAACGGCGCGATGCCCGGAAAGGTATCGAGGCCATCGAGACCCTTGAGGTCGTCTGATCCATAAGTGGCTTTGACCGTGACGCCTTCAGGCGTCAGCCACGGTGCGCCCTGCGCCATCGGCGCGCCGGGCGCATCGGCGAAATCGATCTGCGCGAAATTCGGGATACGGCTCATCGCTATCATCCGATCTCGATGCCAAGGATATCGTAGGCGGCTTGCAGTGTCGCTAGGGCGTCGCAACCCTCGTAAATGAATGATTGAACGCCGGCCGCCCGCAGCGCGGCTTCCTGCTCGCGCGGCCGGCCAGCCAGATAGATTTGCCGGGCTCCGGCGGCTTTAAGCTCCTGCGCTGCCGCGACGGCTTTGTTCTCGTAAACCTTGTCGGTCGAGCAGAGACAGACGAGTGAAGCGCCGGAGGTCTTAAACGCCGCCGCAACCGCAGGGGCGTCGGCGCCGTCGCCATCGACTGTTTCGATGCCGCCAGCCTCGAAGAAATTCTTCGCAAAAGTCGAGCGCGCGGTGAATTCGGCCAGCGTGCCGAGATTGGCGAGCAAGATTTTTGGTCTAGCTGCCCGTCTCAGCGAGCACACGGTCGGAGGCGTCGCGCATCACCTCGAACGGTTCGGCAAGGCGAACCGGCTGCAGCCCGTCTGTGGATGGTTTGCGCGGCGGAGTCGGCAGATCGACCCGGGCATCGGCCTCGGTGAGGTTGGGAAATATGCTCACGCCAGTCAGCGCATCTTTTCGTCTTGCGGCGGCGGCGGCACGCTCGGCCCGCACTGCGCTGACCTTGCGCTGAATGAGGCCGGCTTCGAGCGCAACGGCAATTCCGCCTGCGGTTTCGATCTCACGGAACAGAGCCCATGCCGCCTGGCAAATTTCATCGGTCAGATTTTCGACCGCACCGGAGCCCGCCGCTGGATCGGCGACTTTGTCGAGATGCGATTCTTCGCTGAGGAGGAGTTGGGTATTGCGCGCGATCCTCCGCGCGAACCGATCGGGGAGCCCGCACGCGGCGGTAAACGGCAGCACCGCGATTGCGTCGGCGCCGCCGAGCGCAGCGGCAAACGTCGCGATGGTCGCGCGCAAAATGTTCACGTGGGGATCGCACCGCGCCATCATGCGCCATGCCGTTTCGGCAGAGATGAAGCATGGCTCCGCCGCGAGCCCGCACGAGACCTCTACTCGCGCCCACACTTTTCGCAGCGCGCGGAATTTAGCGATGGTGAGAAACTGATCTGCGTCGGCCGACAACCGGAAGAAGATCATGCGCCGCGCCGCTTCAAGCGCAACGCCCTCGGTTTCGAGCGCGCGCAGATACGCCAGCGCGATCGAAACCGTGAAGGCCAATTCCTGCGCTTCGGACCCGCCGGAATTGTGGATCACGCGACCGTCGGCGGCGGCGAGCTTTCCCTGGAAGCCGGCGCGAGCCAGGGCGGCGAAGCGGCGGGCAAAATGCGGCGCGTGCTCGTTCCACGGCCTCGTCGCGACACCCGCGACTGCTTTTGCGCCGAGCGGATCGTGCCCAAGCCGGAGCTTCGGTTGCCGGCGGCGGGAACGGACGGCCTCGCGCCAGCATCGCGTCGATCACCGCCACGGCAGGCGGCGAGAGGTCGACTTCAATGCTGATGCCGGCACTCGAGGTCGACGCCTTCAAGCGCGCGTTCGAGCGCCGCCTCGGTTGCCGGCAGGCCGAAGCCGTGATCGCCGCGCGAACCGGCGAACACCAGCGTTAGGCCAGTCGCACCGTTGCCGAGTTCCCGCAACGCAATCTCGTTGGCGAGTGCCGGATCTGGATGGTCGATCCGCGACATTATCTCCCAGGTCGTCGCGCCGGGCCGGGCCGTGACGGGTCGTACATTGGAGCGCCGCGCGGCGAGCGGCTCGATGGCGAGGCCATCGTAAGTGTGGCTGACGAGGCGCTCGAACGGCGTCCCCTTGAGTACCGCATCGACAAGCTTCCGCCATTCCTCACGGTTTGCCGCAGGAAAATCGGCAGCGAACTGCAGGGGCTCTGGATCCGTCATGGTCGCAAAATGCCACGGGAAACCGGAACGGCCAACACAACATGATCCCGAAAAGCGGAAGTCGGCCTTCCAAAAAGATCACGCTTTTTCATATGTCGGGTCGTGCAATTGGCATGCCGCGGCATTAATCGCCTAACGCGGCGGCAGCTTTTCGATGCCGCTGACATTCAGGCGTTCAAGCGCGTCACGCACCCGAATGCCGGCGATTATCTGGTCTGGCGCAATTTCGGCGAGCGGCACGAGCACGAACGCGCGCTCAAACAGATGCGGATGCGGCAAAATCAAGTCGCGATCGATCAGTACCAGATCGTCATAGGTGAGAAGGTCGAGGTCGATCTTCCGGGGTCCCCAGCGCCGTTCGTGAGCCCGATTACGGCCGAGCTTGCGTTCGCACTCAACCGCGCGCGTCAGCAGATCGTGGGGGGCAAGCGTCGTCGTTACGGCGATGACGGCGTTGACGAATGGCGGCTGGTCGGTGACGCCCCATGGCGGGGTTCGGTAATCGGACGAGCGCGCCGTCAACCGCACCGCCTCGCCGTCGCAGAACATCGCAATGGCCTGATCGAAGGTCGAGCGTACCTCACCCACATTGCCGCCAAGCGCGACGAACGCCTCAGCCATGGCTACGGTCACTGTTACGATTTTGCCGGGTGCGCGTAACGATGACGCCAACGTCGTCAAAGGTCGCAGCGATCGGTGCGTGCGGCTTGCGCACGGTGACCCGGACGCCGCGGACTTGCGGATAGTGAACAAGCACCGCGTCGGCGACGGCGCCCGCGGCGGCCTCGACGAGGCGGTAGCGGCGTGCGGAGAACGCCTCCGTCGCGGTCTTCACCAGCGCTTCATACGATACTGTCGCTTTGAGCTTGTCGGAGCGCGAAGCCTCAGCTGAGATCGATGTCGAGGACGAGATCGAGTTCGAACGGTTGCCCGACCTTCGCTTCGTGCGGCATCACGCCGTGATAGGCGTGAATGATGAGCCCATTGACAAAGATCGCGTCGCTCATCGCGCGTTCCTGATGGCGTCGGCGACCGCGAGCGCCTGGACGGTCGATGCCACATCGTGCACGCGAACGATCGCCGCGCCGCGCTCGACGGCCAAAAGGACCGCAGCCAGCGAGCCGGCAAGCCGTTCCGATGGTTCGGAAGGCGCAACCGAGTTGATGAAGCGCTTGCGTGAAGCTCCAATGAGTATCGGCAGATCGAAGTGGTGCCACGCGTCGAGCCGCGCGATGCAGGTCAATGATTGCTCCGGAGTCTTGCCAAAGCCGATCCCGGGATCGAGCACGATCTGCTCAGGGCGAATGCCGGCGCGCGCTGCTATGGCGAGCGAGCATTGAAAGAACGAAGTGACGTCGGCGATGATGTCGATTGCGGGATCGGCGCTCTGGCGATTGTGCATGATGATGACCGGGGCACCGTGGTCCGCGACCACGCCGGCCATGTCGGCATCATGCTGCAGGCCCCACACGTCGTTGACGATCGTCACGCCGAGATCAAGGGCCCAGTCGGCGATGGGCGCTTTCAGCGTATCAATCGAGACCGGGACGCCGAGCGAAATCACGTCGGATAAAACCGGCGCCAGCCGTGCGCGCTCCTGTTCAAGTGAGACACGAACGGCGCCGCCATAGGGGCGTGTAGATTCGGCGCCGATATCGAGGATATCGGCGCCCTCAGCGGCCAGGCGACGGGCGTGCGCCAAGGCTGTCTGCGCATCGAAAAAATGGCCACCGTCGGAAAAAGAATCCGGAGTGATGTTAAGAACACCCATGACGAGCGGGCGCTTCTTGGCAAGGAGTTGCGACAGCACGTTGTCGCCGGACGGGACGCCGGTCGTGGAAGGACCACCAGGATGCAATCTCGTCGCCATGCTGATGAGCGCGGGTAGCCGTTGCGAAGAAGCAGAACAACAGGGTTGCTCGATAGCGTCTTTATTTTCGGTGTTCGCAATGACGCTTGTGGCCCTGGCGAGTCAAGCGAGGAAGGTGGGATGCTTGCACCGCATCAATAGCGGATGACCGGCGGCAGTTTTTTGGCGTTTTCGATCCAGCGCTTGACCATGGTCACCGATGGGAGAAGCTGGACTAGCTTGCGTTTGGTGTTGGCTTCCGACATTTGGTCGACGAGCTTCTGCGGGTTGCGGTACTTCAGCTCATTGACCGTCTTGACGCCGACGGCGCGCAACAATTCGGAATATTCCCAGCCAACGCCTTTAACCCGCATGCGATCGGCCGCAGTCACCCAGTCCAGCACGTCTTTGTCGTCGATGCCGACCTTTTCCGCGATCTTGAGCCGCTGTTTCGGCGTCTTAGCCGAGCGCAATAGGCCGACAGTCGTGCGAATCCCCTCCGACTTGAGGATCGCAGCCGTATCCGCCCCGATGCCCCGAATATCGGTGATGGGATACGCCATCACTGCCTCCCCTTAACCCCGCCATAGCGCCGCCGCGTCCACGCCTACTCAAATAAACTGTGAGAGACCCGGAATGGCACCGACAATCTGGCCCACCTCGTCCTCGCCGACTTTCTCGCGGGCAAAAGCGATGAACTGCCGGGTGACATCTTGCACCTGACCCATGTTCAACCCCGCGCCCATCATGCGCATACCTGCACCCATCACGCCGCCCATGCCGCCGCCGCCGCCTTCGGCTGCAGCTTTTTGCATCAGGGCTTCCGCTCCGGGGAGCTTTGCCAAGAGCGACTGCATTTTGTCGGCGGGTCCTTCCTTAGCCAGGAAGTCGAGAATGATGCCAACAGCCGTCTCGGCGGCGTTCCGATCGACGCCGGTATCGGCGACGAGACGCCCGATCAACTCGTCCATGTACCCCTCGCCAGCCCGTATTTCGTCGCGTTCTTGCCATAATGTACATTCGCATGCGGCATGACAAGCATGAGTTCGGCGGATCACGCGTTCGCCTCGTGCGGTGGAAATAATTTTCGCGGCGCACTATAAAATTTGTGGGTGCCAGCGGGTTGCCCGGCGGTTGGTGCCGCTGGCGTGCGCAAAAGAGAAAACCGTGACGAAATCGAACTAAGGTGAGACGGTTCTTCTTGGCAAAGGCGCGGTGACCAACCAATGACAGCACACGAATCTCTTCCGGCGGTGCTCGATCGCATCGATCGCGATCTGGATGCGAGCCTCGATCGCTTGTTCGCGCTGTTGCGCATCCAGTCGGTGTCAACCGATCCGGCATTTGCGGCGCACTGTCGCACCGCAGCGCAGTACGTTGCGACCGACTTGCGCAGCCTCGGCTTGGAAGCGAGCGTCCGTCCGACCGAGGGCCATCCCGTCGTCATCGGCAAGACTCCTGCGGACCAAACCGGCAACGGCCACGCCAACGGCAGGGCACCGCGCGTCCTGTTCTATGGCCATTACGATGTGCAGCCGGTCGATCCGCTGGATCAGTGGCAAACGCCGCCATTTGAGCCCCGTATCGAAACGCTCGACCGCGGACGGAAGATCATCGTCGCCCGCGGCGCCTGCGACGACAAGGGGCAGGCTATGACCTTCGTCGAGGCTTGCCGCGCGTTCAAGCACGTGACCGGCAAGCTTCCGCTCGATATTACCATGATGATCGAAGGCGAAGAGGAGTGCGGCTCAAAACACCTGTTTGGTTTCGTGCGCGATAATGCCGCGGAATTCAAACGCGATCTTGCTCTGGTATGCGACACCGGCATGTGGGACGCGCAGACCCCCTCGATCACAACCTCGCTGCGCGGTCTGGTGTACGAAGAAGTCAGGCTTACATGCGCCGACCGCGACCTGCATTCCGGCCTGTTCGGCGGCGCCGCACGCAATCCGATCCATGTGCTGGCCGATATCCTGTCGGCAATGCACAAGCCGGACGGCTCGGTTGCGATTCCCGGCTTCTATGACGGCGTTCACGATTTGCCGCCCGATATCAAAGCCGACCTCAAGGGACTTGATCTGACAGCGGAAAAGTTTCTCGGACCGATTGGGCTGAAGATTCCGGCCGGCGAAACGGACCGCATGCTGATCGAGCAGATTTCCACGCGGCCGACGGCTGAAGTCAACGGCATCATCGGCGGTTACACCGGGGAAGGTGCGAAGACCGTTATTCCCGGCAAGGCGATGGCTAAAGTCTCATTTCGGCTGGTCGGCGCGCAGGACCCGGATAAGATCCGCAGCGCCTTTCGCGAATTCGTCCGCGCCCGCGTGCCATCAGATTGCTCGGTCGAATTCGGCAACTTCACCAGCGCTCCGGCGTTCGACGTGGCGTTTGACAATCCGGCGCTCGCCAAGGCGCGTGCCGCACTGGCGGAGGAGTGGGGTAAGAAGGCGGTGACGGTCGGCGCCGGCGGCTCGATCCCCATCGTCGGCGACTTCAAGACCGTGCTCGGTATGGACACGTTGATGGTCGGCTTCGCGCTCGACGATGATCGGGTGCATTCGCCGAACGAGAAGTATGATCTGCGGTGCTTCCACAAAGGCATTCGTAGTTGGGCGCGCATTTTGGCGGCGCTGGCGAGTTGAGGGAGGAGCTTATGAGGCTCGCAGTTCTTGCGATCGCAGCATTTGCGGCGACGCTCGGCCCGCTGCCGGCCGCGGCCGCGGGCGTCGACCGGCTATACGTTCTCTACTGCGGTGAAGCCGTCGGCCCCGATCAGTCGCGCTGGTCGCCTGGCGTCAATGTCGGCGTGCCGCTCGCTGTGTCCGACAACTGTTATCTCATCCACCATGCGCGGGGCTGGTTTCTGTGGGACACCGGTCTTCCCGACGCGCTCGCCGCAATACCGGGAGGCATCAAGGGTAGCAACGGTGGACTGGACGTGAAGCGGACCAAGACGCTTGCCGCGCAGCTCCATGAGCTCGGCGTCAAGCCCGCCGACATCAAGGCCATGGCGATTTCGCATACGCATCCCGATCACATCGGCAACGTGGAAGAATTTCCGCAGACCATGCTTTACGTACAGAAGGCCGAATATGATTGGCCGGGCGCCAACGGTGCGCCGCGTTTCAATCCTAATCATCCGGTGACCAAACTCGAAGGCGATCGCGATGTGTTCGGCGACGGCTCCATTGTGATCATTTCGACGCCGGGGCACACGCCCGGTCATCAATCGTTACTCGTGCGGCTGCCGAAGACCGGCGCCGTTGTTCTCTCGGGCGACGCCGTTCATTTCAGGGACAATTGGGACCACCGCCGGGTGCCGTCGATGAATACCAGCAAAGAGCAGACGCTCGCTTCGATGCAGCGCATCGCCGATATCCTTGCGAAAGAACACGCGCAGCTTTGGATCAATCACGATAAGCCGCAAAGCGACGGGCAGAAGCACTCGCCGGAGTTCTACGAATAGGCGTTTATCCTTTTGCTTTTCACGCCGCTGCGTTTTTGATCAAAACATCCAATTGGTGTTTAGTCCGTCGCCTCGGCGATGGTACGCGGACTGACGAAGCGCTCAAGCCGACCGGAATTGACATGCAGCCGCGACCAGTCATTGAACGGAAAATCAATGATGACGAGGCCGCATGTCGGCAACTTTTCATTGATGCGCTCGCGCGCTTCGACCTCGCCCGAGGCAATCAATTCCACCGCAAGATCGTGCAAGCCCGGATTGTGACCAACGACAATGAGCGATCGCGCCTTTGTGGTCTCGCGGATCAGGTCAATCAGCGTCTCGGGAACTGCGTTATAGATGCGCTCGTCCTGTTCAACCCGCGTTGAACCGTCGGGCAACGCAGCGGCGACCAGCGCCCAGGTCTCGGCAGCCCGCGTTGCCGGCGAGACCAGCGCGAGGTCAGGGATGAACTGATGGCGAACCAAGTAAGCCCCGATGATTGGCGCATCGGTTCGGCCGCGCGCCGTAAGTTTACGATCGCGGTCGCGCTCTCCCGCCGCGCCGCGTTCGGTCTTGGCATGACGTAGCAGCAGCAAACGACGCATATCAACACTCTGTGTCCGTAGTCGCATACCGGAAGGAAAATCCAACAAATTTAGTACGCTTCGAAGTTCCCGCGCGTCTCGGCGAAACTTCAAATGCGGCAGGCTAGTGCGATGAATACGAACTTCCTATAGTGTCCGCGCCAACGCACAGAAATTTTGTATCCCGCAGGATGTGAACGGTTGCATCGCCGTATCGTTGCGGCGCTGCAAAACGCAGTGATGGACCAAGCCGAAACCACTGCTGCCTATGACGGAACCTGGTACGCCACGACAAAAGTGGACGCGCCACCGCGGCCGCCGCTTCATCTCGACCTCGACGTCGATATCTGCGTGATCGGCGGCGGCCTTGCCGGCTTGACCGTTGCGCGCGAGCTGGCACGCGATGGGCGCTCCGTCGCGCTCATCGAAGCAGGCCGTATCGCGGCCGCCGCGTCGGGACGCAGCACCGGCTTCGTGCTTCCAGGTTTCGCCGCAGCACCCGAGAGCATCGTCAGCCGCGTCGGATTTGAGCGGGCCAAGGACCTCTGGAGTTTTTCGCAAAGCGGACTCGAATACGTTCGCAACGCAATCCGCGACGATGCCATGCCGGGAATCGCTCTCCAGGATGGCTGGCTCTGCGTCTCCAAGACCGACAACGGCGACGCATTTACGCGGCATGTTGGCCTCATCGGCGAATTTGGCGGCGAGGTCGAGGGCTGGCCGATCGAACGCGTGCGCACCGTATTGCATAGTGAGCGTTACTTTCATGCCATCCACTTTCCGCAGGCATTCCATGTCCACCCGCTGAACTATGCACTGGGCTTGGCCGCTGCTGCCGAACGCGCCGGCGCCCGCATCTTTGAACAAACTCCGGCGCTGTCCATTGATCCGGCGGGCGTGCGTAAGCGCATCGTTACCCCGGCCGCGCGGTTGCGCGCCCATCATGTGGTGCTGTGTGGGAACGTGCAGCTCGGAACGCTGCTGCCAAAGATCGCATCTGCCCTCATTTCCGTCACGACTTACGTCATCACCACCGCTCCACTCGGGCCGCGCCTTGCGGAAGCGCTCAGCTATCGCGGTGCCGTCAGCGATAGCGAACTCGCCGACAATCATTACCGTGTGGTCGACGGCGAGCGGCTGATGTGGTCGGGCCGGGTTACAATGTGGCCGCGCGATCCAAACCGCTACCGGAGCGCGCTGACCGCCGACATCAAGAAAACCTACCCTCAGCTCGGCGAGATCGCCGTCGATTATGCATGGTCGGGCACGTTGGGTAACTCAATCCATCGCATGCCGCAGATCGGGGAGCTTGCGCCTGGACTGTGGCTGGCGAGCGGCTTTGGCGGTCATGGTCTCAACACCACGGCGATGGCCGGTACCCTCATCGCCCGCGCCATCGCCGATGGCGATCAAACTTGGCGGCAATTCACGCCGTTTGAGCTGGTTTGGGCAGGCGGGATTTTCGGCCGCGCGTCCGCGCAAATGTATTATTGGGTGAGGCGAGCGCGTGACGCCATGGCCGAGCGCCGAAGCCGAGCGGCCGAGACGGCACGTCGACGTGCGCGCGACGCCGCAGCGGCTAGCGCTGTGATCCGAGAGCGGTCCGCGGCCGAGTCGGGTTCTATCGTAGCTTTGGCTGCCGATATCCAGACGCAACCTGACGCCGATCTGACTGGGCAGGATGTCGCTGCAAATCGCCCGCGCCGTCGCAAGCGCCGCCAAGGAGCCAAAGCGTGAACAAGAATGCCACACTCGGCTTATTTATTCTTTGGAAACCCTTTGCCCTAGTCGCACGTAAACTGAATTTGCTCTACACTAAGTCATCGGCTTCGTAGCATGCGGGGCGGAGCGGGGGCACACCAGAATGGCGCTAAGCGGGTGGCGATTTGCCGTTGCGGTGCTTCTTCTGTCGATTCCCGGCATTGCCGCCGCAGCTGATCTGCCGCTGCCACCGCCAGCATCGGCTCCCTCAGCATATGTGACGCCTGTACCCGACTGGCTCATCACCATAGGTGGTGAAGGCCGGGCGATTCCGGCTTGGCCGGGTGCCCCGGCAAATAAATATCAGTTTATCGGCGTCCCACTTTTCGCCCTTCAAAAACCCGGTGATCCGCCCTTCTTTTTCGGCGCCCGCGACGGCTTCGGGGTGCCGATTTTCGATTTTGGCTCGTTGCAGATCGGCCCTGTAGGCAAAATAAATTGGCCGCGCTATTCCTCATCCTATACCCAGCTCAACGGTCTGGGCGACGTGGGTTGGGCGCTACAGCTTGGCGGCTACGCCCAATACTGGCCGGTGTCGTGGCTGCGCTTGCGCGGCGAAGTGCGCCAGGGGATCGGCGCTGAGACCGGTGTCATCGGCGACCTGTTTGCTGATGTGGTCGTGCCGATCGGGCAATTCCGCCTGTCGGCCGGACCGCGCATGACGCTGCAGTCAAGTGCTGCGGTGTCACCCTATTTCAGCATCACGGCGGCTCAGTCGGCCAGCTCTACTGTTTCGGGTCTCCCGGCGCTGCCGGTCTACAATGCGACCGGAGGGTTTTACTCCTACGGGGCCGGCGGACAGATCGAATATTTCTGGAACCGGCAATGGTCGACCCACGCGCTTGTAGAATACGAACGAATCAGCGGCTCCGCCGCCGATTCTCCACTCGTGACGATGCGCGGTTCGCCGAACCAATTCACCATTGGGGTTGGCGCGACCTACACCTTCGCCATGCATCCGTTATTCAACTTGCACTCGCTGTGGTGAGCAGTTTTAGCGGCTCTCGCGTCTCGCCATGAACGCCAGCCGCTCGAACAGATGGACGTCCTGCTCGTTTTTGAGCAGCGCACCATGCAGCGGCGGAATCAACTTCTTTGGATCGCGCTCGCGTAATGTTTCCACTGAAATGTCCTCGACCATCAGCAGCTTGAGCCAGTCGAGCAATTCGGAAGTCGAAGGCTTCTTCTTCATGCCCGGCACGTCTCGGATCTCGTAAAACAGCCGCAGCGCTTCGGCCACCAGCCGATGCTTGATGCCGGGAAAGTGCACTTCGATGATCGCGCGCATCGTGTCGGCATCCGGGAAGCGGATGTAGTGAAAGAAACAGCGGCGCAGAAATGCGTCCGGTAATTCCTTCTCGTTGTTTGAAGTGATGACGACAATCGGTCGCCGCCGGGCATGGATAGTTTCTCCAGTCTCGTAGACGAAGAACTCCATGCGATCGAGTTCCTGCAGCAGGTCGTTCGGGAACTCGATGTCGGCCTTGTCAATCTCGTCGATCAGCAGTACCGGGCGCTCGTCGGCGACAAACGCATCCCATAGCTTGCCGCGCCTGATGTAGTTGCGGATGTCTTTGACACGCGCGTCGCCCAGTTGGCTGTCGCGCAGCCGTGTCACTGCGTCATATTCGTAGAGTCCCTGCTGCGCCTTGGTGGTTGACTTGATGTGCCACTCGATCAGCGGTGCGCCGAGTGCCCTGGCGATCTCGATCGCGAGCACCGTCTTACCGGTGCCAGGCTCGCCTTTGACGAGAAGCGGCCGCTCCAGCGCGATCGCGGCATTGACCGCAACTTTAAGATCGTCGGTGGCGACGTAGGCGTTGGTGCCTTCGAAACGCATGCGGATCCCGCTGGAATTCTAGTGGCGCAGCACAATCGTACTCACTGTCGCATTAAGCACGACAGACTTGTTGCTCACAAGGCGCCACTGCAGCTCCGCAGACGCAAAAGCCGTCCGGCTGCCCGGCAATTTCTGCCTGCTGCCCCGGCATATCCGTACCAGGTCAAAATTGCGCCTGTGCCGTAAGCATTTGAGATTGTGCGATAAATCTAATGGCACAGAGCTTGCTGTTAGCTGCGCGTGCGTGGTGGATGGCCAGTCAAGCCCCATCGCTGTTCGGGTTGAGGATCGAGTGGAGACGCAGTCATGGGTATCTTCGACGCATTGACCACCTCCGTGGCTGGTCTGCAGGCGCAGTCGTTTGCGCTCCAAAACATCTCTGGCAACATCGCCAACTCCCAGACCACCGGCTACAAAGAAACCGACACCAGTTTCGAGGACATGGTTTCTGCCGCCTCGGTGGCGCAGACGTACGCCAACGGCGTTATTGCGAATTCGGTCGCCACCAACTCGGTGCAAGGGACAATTCAAAGTACCCAAGTCTCGACCGACATGGCGATCAACGGTAACGGCTATTTCGTCGTGGCCCAGCCAACCGGGTCAGAGGACAACCAGCCGGTGTTCAGCGGGGTCAGTGACTACACCCGGGCAGGCGATTTCCAGCTCAATTCGGGCGGATATCTGGTCAACGGCGCCGGCTATTATCTGATGGGCATTCCGATCGACGCGGCGACAGGAAATCCGGTCGGCAGTTCGCCTCAGGTTCTACAGTTCAACAACGACTTTATACCCGCGCAAGCAACCACGGCGATCCAGTACCAGGCCAATCTGCCAAGCACGCCAAGTTCGGGAATGATCGTTGGGACCGATTTTGAAGCAAATCCGCTCGCCGGCGCTCCGGCCGCGGCAGTGGTAACAGGCACCGGCGCCACCTTGCAGCCGGACGCCATCGCGCAGCTCACGGGAAATGTCAGTCTCACTGGCGCAACCACGTTGTCATCGCTCGGCATAACCACGGGCGACCAGATAACGATCAACGACGGAACCAATACGCCGACGACCTACACCGTGCCGGGAGGGGCGACAGTTACTGATCTGATCACCGCGATCAACAATGCGCATACCGGCGGTACGTTGGACGTTACCGCGGCACTGAACGGCGGTGGCGATCTGGTTCTCAGCGGCGCGAACGGGACCGCCTCGGTTACGGTCACCGCGACCGGCAGTGATGCCACCGACCTTGGATTTCCAGCCGGGGCGAACGCGGCCGAGCCGACTAACCTGCTGACGCAAGGCGCGGTATCGCAGGGCGATACGATGACCATCACCGTCGGGAACGGCACGCCGCAGATCATCACCTTCGGTACCGGGGTCGGTCAGGTTGCGACGCTCGCCCAGTTGCAGGCGGCTATCACAGGTCTCAGCGGCGTCACGGGAACAGTGAACACCTCCAATGGCGATGTCACGTTGACGTCCAACAGCCAGATCGTGCTCGACAGCACACCGACTGCGCTGTTGTCGGAGTTCGGCATCCAGAACGATGCAGCCTATCCGGCCAATGATACCGTGATTGCCAACGACGAAACGACTTTTACCAACCAGTCGGTCGATGGTGGCTCGATCACCGCCTATGACACGCTCGGAAATCCGGTGAATGTCCAATTCCGCTGGGCCGAGACCAGCACGGGTTCGTGGCAGCTGTTCTATCAGAGCAATTCCAACGCAACCGGGACCGAAGCTGCGTGGCAAAACGTCGGCACCGTGTTCAACTTCAATTCGAGCGGCCAGTTGCAACCACCCATTTCCAGTGTGACGCTGCAAAACCTCACTGTGAACGGCGACTCGCTCGGCAACGTCGCACTCAATTTCGGCACCGGTCTGACGCAGTTCGCCAACACCAGCGGCACGACGCAGGTAAGCCAGCTGCAACAAAATGGGTTCGCCTCCGGCGAACTTGAATTGGTTGCGGTCGACAGCCAGAACCAAATCACCGGCACATTCTCAAACGGGCAGACCATTCCGCTGGCGCAGATCACGCTGGCAACGTTCAATGGTCAGAACGCCTTGCAGCCGCTAAACGGTGAAGCTTATGCCCAAACGGCCAATTCCGGCCCGCCGCTCCTTAACTCCACCGGCACGGTGGTCGGCAGTTCGCTCGAAGCCTCAAACGTCGACATCGCGACCCAGTTCAGCCAGCTGATCGTCGCGCAGCAGGCTTACTCTGCGAACGCCAAGGTCATGCAGACCGCCGATCAGATGATTCAGGCCCTACTGCAGGTCATCCAGTAACGATGAGCGGCACCGGGCGCGCTCGATAGGCTCCTTGGAGAGCTGGCGAAATGGGTCTTTCGCAGGCGTTATCCGCGGCCCTGGCCGGCGTGAACGTCACCCAGCAAAGCCTCTCGGTGATCGCCGGAAACGTGGCGAACGCCGACACTCCCGGCTATGTCGACGAGAGTGCCAGCCAGAACGAGCTGGTGGTGGCCGGCCAGGCCGGAGCCAGTGTCGATACGACCGGGATCAATCGCGATCTCAACACCTTGGTGCAGAGCCAGCTATGGACGGAGACCTCCGGCAACTCCTACGCGGACACTACCTCGCAGCTTTATCAGCAGCTTCAGCAGGTGTACGGCACGCCCGGATCCTCGACATCTTTTGATGCCATCTACAACAATTTCACCACCGCGCTGCAATCGTTGGCGTCCAATCCGAGTTCGTCGTCGCAGCAATCCGCCGTGATCGGCGCCGCGCAAGAGCTGGCGCAAAATCTCAATTCGATGACCACCAGTATTCAGCAGCTGCGCACGGAGGCGGAGCAGGGTATCGCCAACGGCGTGCAAACGGCGAACAATGCGTTGCAACAGATTGCCCAGATCAATCTGCAGCTTGAGGGAGCGAGTCCCACTGACGGCACCACGGCAACGCTCGAGGACCAGCGTGATCAGGATGTCACTCAGCTCAGTCAGCTGATGAACGTCACCGTGGTCCAGAACCCGAACAATCAGATTTCAGTCTTCACCGGAACGGGCCAGCAGCTTGTGGCCGGTCCGCAGGCCTCGCAGCTGCAATTTAGCGATGTGGGAAGCCTCACCGCCACCGCCTTATGGAGTGCAAATCCGAGCGAGGACGGAACTGGTACGGTCACACTCGTTTCGCCCAGCGGCGCTACGACCGACCTGATCGCGACCAACGCGCTGCAATCGGGCCAGCTTGGAGCCTATGTGCAGATGCGCGATAGCGTTCTGCCCCAGGCGCAGACCCAGCTTGACGAACTAGCCAACCAGATGTCCCAGGCGCTGTCGAATCAGACGACAAACGGGACTGCGGTCACAGTTGGCGCTCAGTCCGGCTTCAACGTCGACGTCGGCTCTGTATTGCCGGGCAATAGCGTCCAGCTCACCTATACGGACGGGACTAATACCCAGCACACGATTACGATCGTATCGCTCGGCACCGGCGGCACGCTGCCACCGCAGGACACGCCCGCCAATCCGAACAATCAGGTTGTCGGTATCGACTTCTCTGGCGGCATGGCTTCGGTGGTGTCTCAGCTTAACGCTGCACTTGGGGCGAACCTGCAATTTTCTAATCCATCGGGCACCGTGCTGCAGGTGATCAACAAGAACGGCAGCAGCAATGTCGTCAATTCGCTCTCGGCCACATCGACGGCCACTTCGCTCACAAGTGGTAGCCCGCAGCTGCCGCTGTTCACTGACGGAAATGGAAACCAGCCCATTACCGGCGCAAGCAATGCGAGCGGCCAGCAAACAACCGGCCTCGCGGGACGCATCGAAGTCAATCCCGCTCTCGTTGCGTCACCGACAAGTCTTGTTGCCTACGCCGCCAATACCACCAGCGGTGACTCGACCCGGCCGGATTTTTTGGTCAATCAAATGACCGCCGCTTCGCTGCCCTTTTCTCCGGCCACCGGTATCGGCACCCAGAGCACGCCGTTCACCGGCACCCTGACCGACTACATGAGCCAGATCGTCAGCCAGCAAAGTCAGGCGGCGAACGCGGCGACCAATCTGCAGCAGGGCCAGGACACCGTCCTGAGCGCCTTGCAACAGCGCTTTAACGACAGTTCCGGCGTCAACATCGATACTGAAATGTCAAACCTCATTGCCCTGCAGAACGCTTACGGCGCCAACGCGCGGGTGATGACGACAATCCAGCAGATGATGGCGACCTTGCTGACGGTGGTGCAGTAATCAGTATTACCGGGCCTGGATCGATCACTGCCACTATCCTGCTGGCGCAGAACAACATGAGCAATCAGCTCAATACGCTGAGTTCAGGAGCTCGGCACCGGCCAGGCCGCCACCACCTATTCCGGGCTTCAGTCGCAAGCGGGGTTGGCGCTGCAGCTAACCGCGCAGCTTGCCGACATCAGCGGTTACAGCAGCACCGCCACCACCGTCGGCACCACGCTGACCCTTGCCCAATCGGTGCTGACGCAGCTCGGCAGCTCCAGCAGCGCGGTTCAACAATCGCTGCTACAGAGTTCGGCTTTTTCGCTCGACA
>CAWJOX010000025.1:0-141619 GCA_963844545.1 uncultured Alphaproteobacteria bacterium
CTTACTAAGTCAGAAAGTCGCGGGCGATTGCCATTTGGAATCGGTTATTGAGGAATCACAGTTCAGCATATGAGGGCTGAGATGGATCTCCGAGCAGCAAACGACAGTGAATTGCGGTTTGCGGCGTATGTCGAGGGGCTTGTGAGCGTGATTGGCCATGCGGACCGTGCGGGACCGTTGCGGGACTATTGCGTCGGCCTGATGATGCCGTGCGAGCGCAAGAGCGTCGAGCCGATGGCGGCGGTGACGGCGCCTGATCGAACGGCGGCGCAGCACCAGTCGCTGTTGCATTTTGTCGGCAATGCAGGGTGGTCGGACGAGAAAGTGTTGGCCAAGGTGCGCGAGATGGTGCTGCCGGAGGTCGAGCGTCACGGGCCGATCGAAGCGTGGATCATCGACGACACCGGCTTTCCCAAGCAGGGGCGACACTCGGTTGGGGTGGCGCGGCAATACTGCGGCCAACTTGGCAAGCAGGACAATTGTCAGGTCGCGGTGTCGCTGTCGGTTGCCAATCATCATGCGAGCCTGCCGGTGGCCTATCAGCTGTATCTGCCGCAAGACTGGGCGAAGGACCGCAGCCGTCGGCGCAAGGCGGGTGTGCCCAAGGAGATCGGCTTCAAGACCAAGCCGGAGATCGCGCTCGAGCAGCTGCGCTGGGCGTGCGAGGCCGGCCTGCCGCGGGGCGTGGTGCTGATGGACGCCGGCTATGGCGCCGACACCGATGTGCGTGCGAACATCACGACGCTGGGATTGTCGTACGTAGCCGGCATTATGCCGAACACGACGGTTTGGGCGCCAGGCACGGGGCCGCTGCCGCCGAAGAAGTGGTCGGGTCAGGGACGACCGCCGAAGCTGATCCGTCGTGACGCACGACACCGGCCAAACTCGGTCAAGGCACTCGCGCTTGCCTTGCCTGCGAACGCTTGGCGCACGATCAAATGGCGCGAAGGCTCGGCCGATTGGCTATCCTCACGCTTTGCGCGCCTGCGAGTTCGAGTTGCGCATCGTGATTACAATCTCACCGAGAGCCGACCGGAACAATGGCTGCTGATCGAGTGGCCCGAGGGAGAGAAAGAGCCGACCAAATATTGGCTCTCGACCCTTCCCGAAGGCATCGCCTTCCATCGTCTGGTCGACATCGCCAAGCTGCGCTGGCGCATCGAACGCGACTATCAGGAACTCAAGCAGGAGGTCGGGCTCGGGCATTTCGAAGGGCGCGGATGGCGCGGCTTCCATCACCACGCCACGCTGTGCATCGCAGCCTACGGCTTCCTGATCTCCGAGCGGGAGACGATTCCCCCCTGTGGACCTCGTTCCGCCACGCTGTTCCCGGAACTTGCCGTACCCGACGGTTACCGACCCAGAGGATCCGCCGCTACGGCCCGAGCGTCACATCCCAAACTCGATCGCAACCATGCGTCGACGATTGATCGGCGCGCTCGTCAGAAGCCTGCCACGATGTCCATGCTGCAAATCTGTAATCGCAAAATCGTCACGGCGCAGAAATTCATGACGCAGTAAGACTAGCAGTTCGCTGAAAAACCTCCTCGCCATGGTGAGGAGTATCGTGATTCAGTTTTGTGTCACAAATCGGCGGAGGCTGGCATGCGGGGCGCATTTGTGGATCAGGGCGGGCTGTTTTCGTACATCGCGCCCGAGGCGCGGGTGCCGGCGGACCATCCGCTGAGGAAGATCCGGGAACTTGTGCGCGACGTGCTGGGCGAGTTGAACCGAAGTCTGGGGAATCTCTACGCAAGCGAAGGCCGTCCTTCGATTCCTCCGGAGCAATTACTGAGCGCGCTGCTGCTACAGGTGTTCTACGGCATCCGGTCGGAACGGCAGCTGATGGAGCAGTTGGACTACAATCTCTTATACCGCTGGTTCGTGGGGCTTTCGCCCGACGACCCGATCTGGGACCCGACCACCTTCACCAAGAATCGCGATCGGCTGCAGAACGGTAGGGTATTTGCCAAGTTTATGACCAAGCTTCTGAACCATGAGCAGGTCAAGCCGCTGTTGTCGGACGAGCATTTTTCGGTGGACGGAAC
The DNA here is from genome assembly GCA_963844545.1 of uncultured Alphaproteobacteria bacterium. Taxonomy (GTDB): domain Bacteria; phylum Pseudomonadota; class Alphaproteobacteria; order Rhizobiales; family Xanthobacteraceae; genus BOG-931. The sequence continues at coordinate 2,049 of CAWJOX010000025.1, forward strand.
GCTGATCGAGGCGTGGGCCTCGCACAAGAGTTTCCGCCCCAAGGACGGTAGCGGCGACGAAGACGGCGGGGCCAACTTCCACGGACAGCAGCGCAAGAACGACACGCATGCGAGCACCAGCGATCCCGACAGCCGTCTTTACCGCAAGGCTGCCGGGCGCGAGGCGAAGCTCTGCTACATGGGCCACGCCACCATGGAAAACCGGCATGGGCTGGCGGTTTCCGGCATGGTCACGCTTGCCAACGGCACTGCCGAGCGCCGCGCTTCAGAGACAATGCTCAAGACCAAAGCCAAGGAGGCTGGCCGCCGCGTCACGGTGGGCGAAGACAAGGCCTACGACACCGCCGATCATGTGGCCAATCTGCGCGCCATCAACGTCACGCCGCATGTGACGCAGAACGACAGCATCACCGCAACCGGCAAGCGCCGTCAGAGCGCCATCGACGGACGCACCACGCGGCACGAAGGCTACGGTCTGTCGCAATCGCGCCGGGCGATGACCGAATGCATCTTCGGCTGGGGCAAACAGCACGGCACGATGCGCAAGACCAAACATCGCGGCATCGCCGGCGTCGCCACTGACTTCCTGCTCAATTTGATCGCCTACAACCTGATCCGCATTCCAAAACTGCTGGCGGCATAGGCCGGTGTCCGCTCAGACCACCAAAAGCGCCTGGAACAGGATTGAACACACACCAGAAGTAATGACCCTCAAGAGAGAGAAAAACTTCAATTTCCAGGGTTTTTCCGCAGACTGCTAGTGCGCTTTTGATCGAGTGGGCAGGGGCGTGGCCGGCTGGTACTCCCTTCCGGCAAGTCGAAATTGTCATGCTAGCGCAGGACGTCGTCAACATGCAGCTAGCACGCGTGAACGCGACAGCATGGCCAACGTTGGAGATTTGGTCCGGGTGATGGCGGCGAAGAGCGGCAAGACTTAGGAGTGACAGGACGTGGGGCGCGTCCTCATAAGTCGGTTCTGTAAGCACAGCCTGTGGGATGTCCGCTTCGCTCCCCGAAAGCGACTGAAATGCTGAGTCGCCGCGAAATGTCGCGATGGGCCAAACACAGACCAAGTGCGTTGCACAAGAGGGGCTATTCAATCACATCGTCGGCGCGAAGCAGAATTGAAGGTGGAACTTTGACATTGAGCTGCTTTGCAGTTTTGAGATTCAACACGAACTCAAATTTAGTCGGCGCTTCCACCGGAAGGTCACCCGGTGTCGCCCCTTGTAGGATTTTGCCAGCCATGACGCCTTGCTGGCGAAGGAATGCAAGAAGATTTGGCCCATAGGCCATTAGACCTCCGTCACGGGCAAAGTCCGTGAACAAGGTTATTGCTGGCAAGCGGTGAGCCAGAGCCAGGTCGGCGAGCGTTTTTGTATGACTTCCAATGAATGGCCGTGGCAGCATGATCGCGGCGCCCGCACCCTGCTGCGCAGCTGTGGAAAATGCGGCTTGGGCATCGGCAATATCCCGAATCTCAATCGTGTCGACGACGAGACCGAGCACATCGGCCGCTGATTTGACCGCGTCAAGTTGCCGTTTGACGGTTGTGGGATCCCAAAAGACAGCGACTTTGGTGAGTTGCGGAAGCATTACTTTCAAAAACTCAAGCCATTTTTGGCCGAAATCCGGAAAATCCAAAAACACGCCGGTCAGGTTGCCGCCAGGTCGCGCGATGCTCGCAACAAATCTGTCCGCGACTGGATCGCTTTCCAAATCGCCAACTACGATGGGTATTGTGGCGGTCGCGGCCTGAAGGGCCCGTTCCGCGGGCGGGCTCTCTACCAAAATCAGATCGACCTTCCGCTTGACAAGATCGGATGCCATTGCCGCGAGTTTGTTAGCGTCGCCTCCTGAGCCGCGAGTAACAAACGCGACTTGATCCTCGCGCAATCCGGCGGCCTCCATTCCGGACAGAAGAGCGGCCACGCGCGGCGGTACCCCGGAATCTGCGCCTGGGTACAAAAATCCAATCTGCAGGATTTTCGAATGCTGCGCCCACGCTGCGACTGGCCAAGCGGCGGCGATGACGCCGAACAGCTTGATGAACTCGCGTCGGCTCACTCAATCACCTCGTCGGCACGGCCGAGGATTTACAACGGTGCAATTACAGCAGGGATTTGCGACAGGCGGAATGGGGTTCAATGGTTATTTTGCGGAGCAGCAAGTCTCAAAGGCCGATGTCTGAAGAGGGTCATCTGCGTCTCAGCTGTGTCGACGACATGTCCGTTATTGCTCCGATCGCTCCCAAAGAGGTGTGATGCCCGAGCTGCAGCGAAGTGCCATTAACGTCCGATTTGCGTCTCGACCTCTCGACGCACCGCAGCAAAGTTCGCTTCGCTATTTGATGAGGCCGGCGGCGGCGTAGGCGATATGACAGAGATAGACCGAACCGGTGAGCATGCTTAATTGTCGCGGTGCTGGCCCCGTGGGCGCAAATGCGCTGAATGACGACTAGCTACGAGATAGGTGCAGCAGACAATTCGCACCGGGTCAGCAAAGGAAGAGATGCGACGCGAACGAGCCCAGCCCCTCGATTGATAGCCGCGTAGTGAGCTAGATTATGGTCGATGCTGAACGAGCTGGCTCTAACCTTCAATGCGTACCACTTAGGCGGGCTAGGACAGGGACCAGGAGAGGAGACTCGATGAACACAGTCAAAGACGCTCTGGCCCAGAAGAGTGGCGCCCTGATCCATGTTCGTTCGGGCGACATGGTCGTCGAAGCCTTGCGCCAGATGCGCGACAACCGGGTCCGGTCGGTGTTGGTCATCGACGACGACGTACTGGTCGGTATCGTGACCCAGGGTGACTGCGCCATAAAAGTGCTGCTGCCCGGGCTCGATGCAAAGCAGACTCCGGTGGGCCAAGTGATGACGGGCGACCCGGTGACGGTCAAGCCGGACGACCAACTGGAAGGCTGCATGGCAATGATGGCTGCGCGCGGCTTTCGCCATCTACCAGTGCTGGACGCGGGCAAGGTCGTGGGCGTGATCTCGATTGGAGACGTCGTCAAGGACATCATCCGAAATTTGGAGCACAACGTGGGCGACCTGATGGGCTACATCATGACGGACGGCCCCGGGGGCTGACAGATAAATCGCGGTGCCGTCGCCGGCGTTGCTGCAGATGTCCGTTCTAGGGTCAAAACGCGACCAGGCCATCCAGGACCGATGCGGCCGATGTCCGTTATGCCCCGTGAGCGAAGTGAGTAATTTCGACTCTCGCTTCGCCGCGCCATGTCGCTTTTTCATTGACATTGGTCCCTATTTCCGGTACACGATGACGAATCTCGCTCATTGAGGGACGCCTTCGCGAGGGCACTCCTGAAAGCGGAGCGAGTGCGGTTCCCGCGCGCGGATTTGCAATCCGCTCTCGGGCGACCCGGACACCGCCCGGCCGGCATAAAGACCGGCCTGCGAGGAGCTCGCTGGACTGGAGGATGGGGAACGCAGGTTGCTCTGCGTCAGGTCGCCGTCCCAGGAAGCGCGGCCCGGAGTTGAAGCCGGTTGGCGGCAATCCCGCCAATGGCAAAGCCGCGGCGAGGCGCCGGAAGGCGGGCGCATCCCGCACGGATGCGCCGCCGCGCTCTGCGCGGACAATGGTTGGCATGCGCCTTTCGGCGCTTCGCCTCCCTCAGTTTTTTGGGAGGCCTCAGCTCAGCGTGGTTGTTCGTGGTTTCTAAAACCCGGTCGTTTTACAACTCGGGCGCCGCGGCGCCGCGAGAACGGCTGCGCATGCCGTCAACAAAGAGCAAAGAGGCTGAACATTCGTGATCAGAAAGTGGGTTACGCTGGCGCGCTGCTACAGCGACATTCTCCGGTTCTGGACCATATGCGCGAACAAACAATGCCGGCGTTCGCGGCGTTGCCTCGATCGCTCGGGAAAGTGCTGGAATGTGCGTTATCCAAGGACGGGGCCGGACAGGGAACGATTTCGCGCACGCGTCCTATTGAAACGCCGCGGCCTTCCGCTGGCGCTGCGAGAATGGCAACGTCTGCATGATCCGGGTGATAATTTATTGTAATGGCGTCGCATGAGAACCCTATTAAGACTTTTGAACATTCCAGGCAGGAGGACAGTCAGCGATGAAAATTGAACGTCACGAAACCGGCCCGCGCATGAGCAAGGCCGTGGTCCATGGTGACACTGTCTATCTTGCCGGCATCGTCGCCGATGCGCCCAAGGGCAAGAGCACCGCCGAGCAGACCAAAAACATCCTGTCGCAGATCGATGGCTTCCTGGCCAGGGCCGGAACCGACAAGAGCAAAGTGCTGTCCGCGAATATCTGGATCACCGATATGGCGAACTTCGCCGAGATGAATGGAGTGTGGGACGCGTGGCTGTCGCCCGGCAATGCTCCGGCGCGCGCAACCGTCGAGGCCAAGCTCGCCTCGCCCGACTACAAGGTCGAAATCATGGTGGTGGCGGCGCGCTAAAGCATGATCCCGAAAAGTGGACGCCGGTTTTCGGGAAGATCATGCGCAAAAAAATATCGCCGGCGATAGCCGGCTAGCTCATCTCGGCGCGCACCTGCGCGCGCAGGGTATCGATCACCATCAAGCCTTGCGCCGTCTCGACGTGCCAGAAGGTCCAACCGTTGCAGGCTTCCAGTCCCTGCGCCAGAGCGCCAATGCGATGGATCGAGCCAACCGCCTCGCCGAGCGCGACCGCGCCGTCGGCACGAACCAGCGCCCGATGGCGCCTTTTGGCGTCGACGAGTTTGATGCCCGGGGTCACCAGGCCGCGTTCGATCAACGCCGAGAACGGCACCCGCGGCGCTTCGCGCGCCGTCATAAACGAGGCGAGCGCCGGTTCCGGCAGCGGCTCGATGGCGGCGATTCGCCGTTCTGCGGCTGCCGCGTAGTCCGCCTGACGTTCGACGCCAATGAAGCGCCGGCGCAGCCGGCGCGCGACCGCGCCGGTCGTGCCGGTGCCGCAAAACGGGTCGAGCACAAGATCATCGGGCCGCGATGCTGCCAGAATGACGCGGGCGAGCAGTGCTTCCGGCTTTTGCGTCGGATGCAGCTTTTTGCCGTCGTTGTCCTTGAGCCGTTCCTCGCCGGTACATAGCGGTATGAACCAGTCGGATCGGGTCTGGATGTCCTCGTTGCCGGCTTTGAGCGCTTCGTAATTGAAAGTGTAATTCCGCTTGGCCGCGTCCCGCGCCGCCCAGATCAGCGTTTCGTGCGCGTTGGTGAAGCGCCGGCCGCGAAAATTCGGCATCGGGTTCGATTTGCGCCAGACGATATCGTTAAGGATCCAGAATCCGAGGTCCTGAAGGATCGCGCCGACGCGGAAAATGTTATGATAGGAGCCGATCACCCAGAGCGTCGCGCTCGGCTTCATCAGTCGCCGACATGAGATGAGCCAGGCGCGGGTGAAATCGTCATAGACGGAGAAACTTGCGAATTTATCCCAATCGTCGTCGACCGCGTCGACGCGCAAATCGTCAGGGCGCTTGAGATCGCCCTGGAGCTGCAGATTGTATGGCGGATCGGCGAAAACCAGGTCGACGGAACCGGCCGGCAGCTTTGCCATTTCGGCAACGCAATCGCCGACTAGAATGCGCGCGGAAGCGGCGGACTGAAAACTCACGCGGGGCGCCCTTACGGACGCCCCGCGACGCGACACTACCATGACTCAGAACTCTGACATCAGGCGACGTCGAAATCGGCGACGCGGGACCTGCAACCGACAAAGGCATCATGCCGCCGCAAGGTAAAAATCAGGTTACTTGCCAGGCGCCGCAACTAGGCAATAAATGCCGGGAAACACTTGGTTAATTGCGTGCGCTTGCTGACAAGTTTTTGCTCCGAAATGATCTAATCAGGCTGGTCGGAGCAGCGCTTTGTGAAGGAGAATGACAATGCGTACCGATGATTTTCGCCCCAGCGATAACGTCGAAGACGATCGCGAAGTGAGCGCGTCACGCGGCGGGATATCGGCCGGCGGAGCAGGCGGCCTCGGTATCGGCACGATCATTATCGTCGGGCTGATCAGCTGGTACTTCGGCATCGATCCGAGCGTGCTCCTCAACGGCGCCCAGATTCTCACCGGCGGAACGCAGTCGGAGCAGACCAGCCCGGCCCCGCCTGTCGCCTCAGGGACGCCGAACGATCCGACCGGCAAGTTCGTTGCCCTCGTGCTCGGCGACACCGAGGACCGCTGGACCGAGATTTTCGCCGCCGGCGGGCAAACCTATCACCCGCCGAAGCTGCGCTTGTTTGCGCGCTCGGAGCCGACGCCTTGCGCCTTCGCGCAGTCGGCCATGGGGCCGTTCTACTGCCCCCGCGATCAGCGCATTTATCTCGACACCTCGTTCTTTGACGACCTGCAGCACAAGTTCGGCGGCTGTTCGAACAGCAACGCCTGCAAGTTTTCCGAAGCATACGTCATCGCCCACGAGGTCGGTCATCATGTGCAGAACCAGCTCGGCATTCTTCCGCGGGTGACGCAGATGCAGCAGGCTTCGGCGAGCCGCGCTGAGGCGAACCGCCTGCAAGTCCGCATCGAGCTGCAGGCCGATTGTCTGGCCGGCGTATGGGCGAACCGGGCGGAGCAGAAGCACCGCTTCCTCGATCCGGGCGATGTCGACCAGGCTCTCCAGACTGCATCCGCGATCGGCGATGACCGACTGGAAAAGCAGGCGCAGGGCTACATCGTCCCCAACTCCTTCACCCACGGCACTTCGGAGCAGCGCAAACGCTGGTTCTCAAACGGCTTTACACAAGGCAAAGTCTCGGCGTGCGATACCCTGTCGGCGAGCGCGCTCTAGTGTGTTATTCCTGAGTGTATTATTCCTGCGTGGTTCGGATTGCGTAAGGTCTGCCGATGCCCGGCGTCGATGAGAATAGAGAGTTTGTGCCGCTGAAGATCGCGGTGCTGACAATATCCGACACCCGCAATCTTAAGGACGACAAATCGGGTGCGCTCCTGGTGCAACGCATTGTCGCCGCCGGCCACCTCGCCACCGAACGCAGCCTCGTGCCCGACGATATCGAGGCGATCCGTGGACGCGTCAAACAGTGGATCGCCGATCCCGCGATCGATGTGATCATCACCACGGGCGGCACCGGTTTTACCGGCCGCGATGTTACGCCGGAAGCGGTCGAGCCGTTGTTTGAAAAGAAGATGGACGCCTTCTCGGCGCTGTTTCTGGTCGTGAGCTTCCCGAAAATCGGGACGTCGGCGATTCAGTCGCGTGCTACGGCCGGTATCGCGGGCTCGACTTACATTTTTTGCCTGCCCGGCTCGCCTGGCGCCTGTAAGGACGCCTGGGACGAAATTTTGGTGCATCAGCTCGATAATCGCTATCAGCCGTGCAATTTCGTCGAGATCATGCCGCGGCTCGATGAGCATTTGCGCCGCCCGAAGGCGAGGGGCGCGACGGTTTGAACCGTACGCGCCACCGAGGATTACAGATCTAAATCCCAGTACTCGCTGACCACAGGCCGACCCCAACTGCGGTGCCGCTCGGTGCGCATGAGTTTGAAGCCGGCTTTCTGATAAATGTGCCGTGCTGCGGTCAGTACGCTGTGGGTCCACAGCGTGATCTTCTGGTAGCCGGCGCGCCGCGCGAAACTTATGCATTCGTCGACCAGCCGTGCGCCGAGGCCAATCCCGCGCGCGCTCGGCTCTAGCAACAGCAACCGAATGCGGGCCACCTTCGCCGAATCTTTGACCAGCATGACGGTGCCGGCGTGCTCGCCGTCGATTTCGGCGATCCAGCAACGCTCGCGCTTTCGATCGTGTTTGTTGACGAAGTCGGCGACGATTTGCGCGCACACTCCTTCGAACGGTGCGCCCCAACCGTACTCCTGCGCATAAAGCTCGGCGTGGCGTTTGATGATCCAGCCGAAATCGCCCGGCACCGGCGCGCGTAGCTTGACTACGGAAGCCTTGGTCGGCCGCGCCTCCGCCCGGTTATCGAGCAGCGTTTCAATGGTGTTCATGGCGGCAACCAGTCGAGCTTGCTCTTCCGGCTTGAGTTTTTCGAGGGTCGCGCCGGCGTCGCGCTGCGAACGGCGATCGAGCGGCGCGAAGGCCTTTCGCCCCGACGCCGACAGCGCGATGTGGCTTTGCCGGGTATCGCGCGCAGAGACTTTTCGCTGGATCAGCCCGCGTTTTTCGAAATTGCGCAGCGTCCGGCTCAAGTAGCCGGCGTCGAGATCGAGAGCACGGACAATCTCGCTCGCAGTCGGCGAACCGCGCCGCGCGATCTCGTAGAGGAGCCGAGCCTCGCCGAGCGAATACGGGCTGTCGAGATAGGTCTTGCGCAGCACGCCGAGCTGTCTGGTGTAGAACCGGTTGAAACGGCGCACTGCGGCAACGCGGTCTTCCGCGGTGTGGTGTCGAGAAATGCTGTGTTGCTGGTCGCGGGCGGTCATCAACCAAGCGTCGGCTAGATACTTGACTAAGTCAAGTATCTAGCGTGACGGAAATGCGGCCGCGGACAGGATGACGATCTGCCGCCGGCCAATGCGGCGGAGAAGATCGGTCTCGGCATCGGCGGCAAACTCGGAATGGCCGCCAAGTTCCACGTAGAACGGCTTTGAGATCATCAGGCCTTGCTCAGGATGCGGGCCGCCCCCCAGAGCGTCCGTGAGCAGCCGCCAGGCCTGTTGCGCTGTCGACCGCCCGGTGCCGCCACGCTGAAACGCGGCGGCGTGCCAGCCCTTTGCCGGTTCCTGGCTGAAATGGCTCGCCTCGCTGATCCAGGGCGCGTCAAGGACGATGCCCGGCCGCAGAAACAGCAACCAAGGCGATCGCGCCGCCGCCGCCGCGGCCTTCAAGCGTTGGCCAACCGAGCCGGCGACGTTCATAAACACGCAACCAGCAACGTCCGCGACGGTCGCAGTATCGTCACGCGAACCGCCGTCGACAACCAAAACTTCGCTGATCAGTCCGGCGGTAGCCCCCGGGACGAGGGCCGCAAGGGTGCGCACTAAGGCCCGCTCGGAATCGCGTGTGGCAATGACGACGCTCAGCATCCCCTGACCAATTGCGTCCGCCCGGCGGTGGCACAAATTGACAGTTCTTTCGCAGGCTTAAGGCGTCCCCGGATGGTTTCCAACACATTGGAGTTACTTGTCGAGGTTTGTTCTTGTTTTGTTCACTTAGCTGCATTAGCTTACGACGCATGACTCGATCGTCCGCATTGAAACGCCCGCCGGCGCCGCTGCCCTCCGCGCCGGCGGGCGAGCCGGGAAGCACCGTCGACCGCGAACGCCGGCGCGGGCGCGGCGCACATTCGAATGCGTCCGGGCGCTATGAACCGCTGGCGCGTGTTGCCTTCGACGATGGCTGGCAAAGCCTCGACGAATTGCCGCCGTTCAAAACCAGCGTGACCGTCGACGCCTCTCGAAAGGTCATCACCCGCAACGACTCGCCTGACATTTCGTTCGATCGTTCAATCAATCCCTATCGCGGCTGCGAGCACGGTTGCGTCTATTGCTTCGCGCGGCCGACGCACGCCTATCTTGGTCTCTCGCCCGGACTGGATTTCGAATCGAAGCTGTTCATGAAGCCGGACGCGCCTGAATTGCTCGAGCGCGAATTGTCGGCACCCGGCTACGTCCCGAAAGTCATCGCCATCGGCACCAACACCGATCCGTACCAGCCGATCGAGCGCCAATACAAAATCATGCGCGGCATCCTCGAAGTCTTGGAACGAGCCGGTCATCCCGTGGGCATCGTCACCAAATCGGCATTGGTGCTGCGCGACCTCGACATTCTGGCGCGGATGGCGCAACGCGATCTCGTCAAGGTCGCCATTTCGGTCACGACTCTGGACGCCAAACTGGCGCGGACCATGGAGCCGCGGGCCTCAACGCCGCCCCGGCGGCTTGAAGCGCTGCGGCAATTGGTGAAGGCAGGCGTGCCGGCCTCGACGCTCGTCGCCCCGGTCATCCCGGCGATCAACGATGCCGAGATCGAGCGCATTCTTGAAGCCGTCGCGGCAACCGGCGTGCGTCACGCCGGCTACGTATTGCTGCGCCTGCCGCTCGAAGTACGCGACCTGTTTCGTGAATGGCTGATGGCAAATTTTCCCGACCGTTATCGTCACGTCTTCAAGCTGATCCGCGATATGCGCGGCGGCAAGGATTACGACTCCACCTTCGGCAAGCGTATGACCGGAACCGGTCCTATTGCCTGGATGATCGGCCGCCGCTTCGAAGTCGCCTGTGAGCGGCTTGGCTTGAACACGACCAAGGTGTCGACGACGACCGCGCATTTCCGTCCTGCACAGGCGGCACCGGCGCAGCTCAATCTGTTCGGGTGATGATGTAACCGACCCTGGGCGACCCCGCTGTCCCCGCAATTCTTCTGCCTAAGCCATTCGCATTGCGGACCGGGCTCTGCCGTGGTCATCATGCGGCATGAGTCGCAAGGAAAGCGCGGCGCTTCGCCTGCCGCTCGACGAAGAAATCGTTCGGCCGACGTTCCGCCGCGAGCGTACGGCGCTCAAGCGTGGAGTGTGGCCGGTCGCCGGGTGCGACGAGGCTGGGCGCGGCCCGCTTGCCGGACCCGTGGTCGCCGCGGCCGTTATTCTCGATCCCGATAACGTCCCCCGCGGCCTTGACGACTCGAAGAGGCTCACACCAGAGCGCCGAGAGGTCCTCTACGAGCGCATCTGCGCCCGCGCCCAGGTTGCGGTTGCGATGGCGCCGCCGTGGCGCATCGATCGCGACAACATTTTGCGAGCCTCGCTCTGGGCGCTGGCGCGGGCGGTGGCGTCGCTGCCGGTAAAGCCGCGCCTGGTTTTCGTCGATGGCCGCGATCGCATTGATGCAGGCTGCGACTGTCAGGCGGTTATCGGCGGCGATGGGCTCGTGGCTTCGATCGCGGCCGCTTCGATCGTCGCCAAGGTGACGCGCGACCGCCTTATGACCCGTCTCGGTGCAGCCCATCCGGGCTACGGCTTCGAGCGCCACATGGGCTACAGCGTCCCCGAGCATTTCGCTGCCCTCGACCGGCTTGGTCCGACGGTTCATCATCGGCGGTCGTTTGCGCCGGTCGCCGATGCGCTCGGCGAACTCGCGGGCGACGGGGACGATCTCGCCGCCGACATATTGCCTCTCTAGGTGTCCAGCTTTATACGGCACCGCCGCCCGGTAAGGCCGGCCGGCGCCTGATTTCGCGGATCGGATTGCCGATTGGCGGCGAACAGCATCGCGCGGAGTCCGATGTTTCACGTCCCACTTTATTTTGAAGCGCTGCGCACGCGTCCGGTTCTCCTGTTCTGGCTGGTCACGCTGGCGCAGGCGGCGGTGTGGATTGTAGTGCCGCTGTTGTTTTACTCGGCGCCGCCCGGCGATCTCGTGGAGCTGCTCGCCATCGGTCACGAGTTTCCCGTCGATGGCAATTTCGGACCGCCGCTGGCTTACTGGCTCGCAGAGATCGCGTTCCGCGCCGCGGGTTTGTTCGGCGTTTATGCGCTATCGCAGATTTGTCTGATCGCGACGTATTGGTGCGTGTTTGCCCTCGGCCGCGCAATCGTCGGGCCAACGCACGCCATCATGGCCGTACTGCTGATGGTCGGCATTTCCGTGTTCACGGTGCCGACGCCGGATTTTGGCCCGCCGATCCTGGCGATGGCGTTATGGGCCGCCGCGCTGCTGTTCTATTGGCACGCGGTGATGGAGGGCCGGCAGCGATACTGGTTCGCGCTTGGCGCCGCGGCGGCGCTGCTCCTCTTCACCAGCGACGCTGCGCTGGTTCTTCTCGGCGCGCTCGCTTTGTTTACGGCAATGACTAAGCGAGGCCGTACGGCGCTTGCCACGATCGCCGCGTGGATCGTACTGACGGTGCTTATCTTCGCGGTGTTTGCCCACGTCTTCTGGCTCGAACGCGTCGCCGGGCTGATGCCGACATTGGAGCGCTTGCGCGACGCCAGCATTGCCGGTGCGAATACATCGGCCTGGTTGCGCCTTCTCGGCGCGCTCATTATCGCCCACGCCGGCTTGGCGGTGATGATCGTGCTGGCGAGCGGCTGGCCGCGAACTCGGACCAGTCCGGCTCCTGCCATTGCGCGCGCGCCGATCGCGTCTGCGGCGGTCACTTACGTCAAGGTTTTTGCCTCACTACCGGCTTTGCTGGTCACAATCGTTGCCGTGCTGGTCGGCGATCGGGCGCCGGTCGGCGGCGCAGCGCCGGTACTGATACTGTCTGGCCTTGCGATTATTGTCGCCGCCGGCGACAGCATCGCGCTGCATCATCAGCGCAATCTTGGCTTTGCCTGGACCGGCCTGTTACTGGTGCCCGCTTTGTTGGTGCCGGTTGCGATTATATTTCTGCCTTGGGCGACCGGCACCGATTTGAGAGTGGCGCAGCCGGCCGCCGCCATGGGCCGCTTCTTCGCAGAAACTTTCGAACGCCGGACCGGCCACCCGCTTGCGATCGTCAGCGGTGACACGCGCACCGCGGCGCTGGTGGCGTTGTCGGCACGAAGTCGGCCAAGTGTGTATTTTGCTAGCGAACCGCTGCACTCGCCGTGGGTGACCGCGGCCGAGATCCGCGAAAGGGGCGCCATCATTGTCTGGCCGGCAGCCAACACCGACCCTGCTCCGCCAACCGAGATCAAGACACAGTTTCCTGACCTCGTTCCCGAAGTGCCGCAAACGTTCGAACGACAGGTGCGAGGCCGCCTGCCACCGTTGCTGATCGGTTGGGGTATGATCCGGCCCGCCAACACCTCCGCATCGGCGCTTTCGGCGCCGCGGTGACCGGTTCGCCGTTGCCTCGGCGCAGGCGTTTCGAACGTAGCTTTATCCGGCCAATGCTTTTTTCAGCGCCAGAAAATCCCGCCAGGCAAGCCGCTTCTGCAGCGGGCTTCGCAGCAAGAACGCCGGATGGTACGTCGCGATGGCGCGGATTTCCCGGGTTCCGGTGTCGAATTTGAACCATCGGCCGCGCGTTCGTGTGATGCCTTCCCTGGTTCCAAGCAGCGTCTGGGTTGCCGGCTGGCCGAGGCAGACAAGGATATCCGGGTCCGCAAGCTCGATCTGGCGGCGGATGAAGGGCAGGCAGATCGCCGTCTCCTGCGGCGTCGGTGTTCGATTGCCGGGCGGCCGCCATGGCACGACGTTGGCGATATACGCGCCGGTACGATCAAGTCCGATCGCCATCATCATCCGGTCGAGTAATTGTCCCGACCGGCCGACGAACGGAACCCCGGAGATGTCCTCATCCCGGCCCGGTGCCTCGCCCACGAACATGACACGCGCTTCGGGGTTGCCGGCGGCAAATACCAGTTGGGTAGCGGTGGCGCGCAGCATGCAGCCCTCGAAAATTTCGAGCAGGGCGCGTAACTCATCGAGGGTCTGAGCGCTTTTGGCGGCATCGCGCGCTGCCATGATCGCTGTTTCCGGGGAAGCCGGGATAGCGGCAACAGGCGGTGTGGGCGTTTCGCCGACGCTATCTCTCGCCCCTTTGCGGGCCGCGGACGGCGAAGCGGCGGGTGCCGCAGCAGACTGCGGCGGCGCAACAACCTCGTCCGCGAAGCGGTCGACGGGCTCCTCGCCGACTAGGGTGTCGACCCCAGCGTCGAGGTAAAAGTCGACAAGCTCGCGTGCGCTTTTGGCTGCGGAATTCATGCTGGAACTGGATTTATGGACGATCCATTTAGTCTATGCGAGGGATGAAAGCATGAAATACGGCGTTTCTGTCGGACTGGGGAACAGGCCATGAATGCAGCGGATCTTCCGGCCCGCGAGGCGATGGAATTCGATGTCGTCATTGTCGGCGCCGGGCCCGCCGGCCTTGCCGCTGCGATCAGGCTCAAGCAGCTCGCACCGGATACATCCGTCGTCGTCGTTGAAAAGGGCTCCGAAGTCGGCGCCCACATCCTCTCCGGAGCCGTCATTGATCCGATCGGGCTCGACCGCCTGACTCCCGAATGGCGCCAAGAGGAAACGCCGCTCGGCACTGCCGTCACCTCGGACCGTTTCTACGTACTGGGGTCCTCTGGTGCGGTACGCCTGCCGAACCTGTTGCTGCCGCCGCTGATGAACAATCACGGCAATTTCATCGCCTCGCTCGGCGATGTCTGCCGGTATCTGGCGCGGAAGGCGGAGGCGCTTGGCGTCGAAATCTATCCGGGCTTTGCCGCAGCCGAGGTGCTGTTCGAGAACAATGCGGTTGCGGGCGTTGCCACTGGCGATATGGGCGTCGGCAAGGACGGACATCACAAGGCAAGTTTCACCCGCGGCATGGAGCTGCGCGCCAAGTACACTCTATTTGCTGAGGGTGCGCGCGGCAGTCTTTCCAAAATGCTGATCGAGCGTTTCGGGCTCCACCAGAACCGGCAACCGCAGAAGTACGGCATTGGCTTGAAGGAGCTGTGGCAGGTCACGCCGGATAATTTCCGTAAGGGGCTCGTCCAGCACACCATGGGTTGGCCGCTGGCCAACAACACCGGCGGCGGTTCGTTTCTCTATCACTTCGGCGACAACCTTGTTTCGGTGGGCTTCGTCGTCCACCTGAACTACCAAAACCCCTACCTTTCGCCGTTCGAAGAATTCCAGCGATTCAAGACCCATCCGCTCGTGCGCGACACCTTCATCGGTGGCAAGCGGATTTGCTACGGCGCTCGTGCAATCACCGAAGGCGGCTGGCAGTCGGTGCCGAAGCTCGCCTTCGCCGGCGGGGCGCTGATCGGTTGCGCCGCCGGCTTCATGAACGTGCCGCGCATCAAAGGTAGCCACAACGCCATACTCTCCGGGATGCTGGCGGCCGAGCACGTCACGACCGCGCTAGCCGCCGGTCGCGCGCACGATGAGCTTGCCGGCTACGAAACCGCGTGGCGCGGTTCACCGATCGGGCACGATCTTTGGCGGGTGCGTAATGCCAAGCCGCTTTGGTCGAGACTTGGAACGGTCGCGGGAGTGGCGCTCGGTGGTTTCGATATGTGGACGAATACGTTCGGCTTTTCGTTGCTCGGCACACTCAAGCACGGCAAGCCCGATTTCGCGACATTGAAACCGGCGGCTGACTGCCGTCCGATCGCCTATCCAAAACCTGACGGCAAACTCACTTTCGACCGGCTCTCCTCAGTGTATTTGTCCAATACCAATCACGAGGAAGACCAGCCGGTTCATCTCATCGTGCGCGATCCGGCGCTGCAAAAGGCATCCGAGCACGATGTCTATGCCGGACCGTCGGCGCGTTATTGTCCGGCGGGCGTTTACGAATGGGTGGAGGATGCAGGCCAGCCGCGTTACGTGATCAACGCGCAAAACTGCGTCCACTGCAAAACCTGTGACATCAAGGATCCCAATCGAAACATCAATTGGGTTCCGCCCGAAGGCGGCGGTGGCCCGAATTATCCGAATATGTGACCGTCGCCGGCATCCGCCGCTTGGTCTTGCGTCGAATTAACCCACTGGTGTTTGCCGTGATTTCGCCGCCCTTCGGGCCTAACGACGTGGCGTCCTTGCGAGGGCATGGCAAAAAGGTCATTCTCGCGCGGCGGTTGGGGTGCGGCCGCCTGATTCCCTGTTTGTCGGCCTGGATTGTTCATGGAGCTATCGTGATTTATTCGCTGCTGCCCCGGCACGCCGCCATCGCTGGCGCCGTTGTCTTGTTGAGCCTGACATCGGCGTTCGCCGCCGAGACCCCCACCCCGCAGGAGATCGCCCACGCGACGGTCTCCGGCAGTTATCTGGCGGCACGGCACGCCGGTGTCGAGCGCGACTCCGGCACGGCGGCGGCTTACTACCTCAACGTTCTCAAAGCAGATCCGCGCAACGCGGACCTGCTCAACCGCACTTTTCTTTCAGTCCTCAGTGAGGGCGACATTGATGAGGCCGGCCGGCTCGCCGATCGGCTGATCCAGATCGACCGCAACGATCGCATCGCGCGGCTGGTAATCGGGGTGCGGGCGCTCAAGCAAAGGCAATACGGCTCCGCCCGGCAGAACTTGACCCAATCGGTGCGCGGGCCGGTTACCGACCTTACGGCGGCGCTTCTGTCGGCTTGGGCGCTGTCGGGCAGCGGCGACAGCCGCGCCGCGACGGACACCTTGGATCGGCTCGCTGGCCCGGATTGGTATGCCATTTTCAGGGATCTGCACGCCGGCATGATCCTCGATTTGGCCAACAAGAAAGACGCCGGCAAGCGCTACGAACGCGCCTACAAGGCCGACCCGATGGCGCTGCGGACCGTGCAGGCCTACGGCCGGTATCTGTCACGAACCGCCGGCAAAGACGACGCGCTGAAGATTTATCAGGAGTTCAACAAAGCCGTTCCCGATCACCCGGTGATCGTGCAGGAGATGAAGGAAATCTCCGCCGGTGACAAACTTCCTCCGCTCGCGGGTTCGGCGCAGGCCGGCGCCGCTGAAGCACTCTACGGGCTTGGTGCTTCGATCGGCCGCCGCGGCGGCGAAGATCTGGCGCTGATCTACTTGCAGCTCGCGCTCTATCTCGAGCCGACCCACGCGATGGCGCTGCTTTCGCTCGCCGACCTCTACGAGTCGCTCAAGAAGCCCGAGCTTGCGATCAAAGTGTACGATCGCATCGCGCCGTCGTCGGCTCTTCGGCGCAACGCGGACATTCAGGTCGCCTCTGATCTCGATTCTCTCGATCGCACCGACGAGGCCAAGAAGCGGCTCGAGCGTCTGATCAGCGATCATCCCAAAGATACCGAAGCGATCATGGCGCTCGGCAATATCCTGCGCGGCCGTAAGGATTTCGCTGGCTGCGCCGACGTCTACAGCAAGGCCATCGGCAACCTCGCGACGCCCGAGAAAGCCAACTGGGTGATGTTCTATTTCCGGGGCATCTGTTTCGAACGTTCAAAGCAGTGGCCCAAAGCCGAGGCTGATCTGAAGAAAGCTCTGGAGCTCTATCCCGACCAGCCGCTCGTGCTGAATTACCTCGGTTACTCCTGGGTCGACCAGGGCACCAATCTCGACGAGGGCATGAAGATGATCCGTCGCGCCGTCGAGCAACGGCCGGACGATGGGTACATCGTCGACTCGCTGGGCTGGGCAAATTTCCGCATCGGGAATTACGACGAGGCGGTGAAGGAGCTCGACCGCGCCGTCGAGCTCAAGCCCGACGATCCAACCATCAACGATCATCTCGGTGATGCGTATTGGCGCGTCGGCCGGGCCCTGGAAGCGCGCTTCCAGTGGTCCCACGCCAAGGACTTGAAGCCAGAGCCCGAGGACCTGCCGAAGATCGAGCAAAAGCTCAAAGTCGGTTTGCCGGACGATACGTCCTCGGCGGCCGACGCGGCCAAGCCCAAGAAGGCCGGCAACGGCGGCTAAGGATACTGCTTGCCTGTTTCGCTGGTCGAAAAGGCGCCGGCCAAGGTCAATCTGACGCTGCGGGTATTGCGCCGCCGCGATGATGGCTATCACGAGCTCGAAAGCCTGGTGGCGTTCGCCGACTTCGGCGACCGACTAAGCTTTTCGCGCGGCGGCGATCTCAGGCTGACAGTGCACGGCCCGGGCGCGGCGCAGGCAGGTGAGGGCGAAGACAATCTCGTGCTCAAGGCGGCGCGCGCGCTTGCTAAGCGCCGGCCGGCGACCATCCTTGGCGCCTTTCGTCTCGACAAGAAAGTGCCGGTCGCGGCCGGATTGGGAGGTGGGTCGGCCGACGCGGGTGCGGCGCTACGGCTCGTTGCCCAGGCGAACGGCCTCCCAAGCGACGATCCGAACCTCTACGCCGCGGCACGCGCCATCGGCGCCGATGTGCCGGTCTGCCTCGACCCGCGTCCTCGGATCATGCGGGGTATCGGCGAGATGCTTTCCGCCCCGCTGGCTTTGCCCAAGCTGCCAGCGCTGCTTGTCAACCCGGGTGTCGCCTTACCAACCAAAGCGGTCTTTGCCCAATGGACGCCAACCGCCGAGCATGGGACTGCCGCTCATCTCGATGCGATTGCAAAGCTTTCTAGCCGCGATCAAGTTTTGCAGTTTCTCGGCGCGCAATCGAACGATCTCGAACCGCCGGCGGTCGCGCTTCAGCCGGTCATCGCCGGAGTGCTCGCGGCGTTGCGCGAACTCCCAGGATGCAAGCTCGCCCGTATGTCCGGATCAGGCGCGACTTGCTTTGCTCTCTTCGCCGCGACCGCGGCGGCACGTGAAGCGGCGAAAATAATGTCTGGCAAATTTCCGCTTTGGTGGGTGAAGGCGACGACTCTGAACTAGAGCACGGCAGTTTTATTCTGAAGCATATCCGGCGTTGGCGAAGTAGTTGGCGCACTCGGCCGGGCCGAAGGCCTGGAGCAATGCCCCGATGCGTCGCCAGGTGGCATCGACGGTTCGCTCGGCGGCCTTGCGCAACAGAGTTTTAAGCTTGGCAAATAGCTGCTCGATCGGATTGAAGTCCGGGCTGTAGGGCGGCAGGAAGAACAGCTTGGCGCCGGCGGCCCGGATGGCACGTCGCACTGCCATGCCCTTGTGGCTACCGAGATTATCGATGATGACGATGTCGCCGGATCGGAGCGTCGGCACCAGCATCTGTTCGACGTAGGCCAGGAAGCTTTCGCCGTTGATCGGTCCGTCGATCACGCAAGGCGCTTCGATGCGATCGTGGCGCAGGGCGGCCAGGAAGGTCAGTGTCCGCCAGCGACCGTGCGGGACCTTGGCAACCAGCCGCTCGCCGCGCCGCGCGCGGCCGTGGGTTCGCGTCATGTTGGTCTTGGCCCAGGTCTCGTCGATAAAGACCAGGCGAGATGGATCAAGCCGTCCTTGGTATTTTTTCCATTGGCTCCGCCGCCTGGCGACGTCGGGCCGATCTTGCTCGCTGGCGTGCAGGCTTTTTTTTGAAAGTGATGCCCTCGTGCACGAAGAAGTGCCAAACCGCGAAGTGGCTCACCTTGATCCCGCGCGCGGCAAGCTCCGTTCCGATCGCGCGCAATGTGAGGTCAGGTTTCTCGGCCAGACGAGCCAGCAGCCACTCCCGTTCGCCCTGCAACGCATAGGGGCGCCGGCCGCCCACCTTGTAGGCCGCAGCGCTGCCGGTCGCCCGGTACCGCTGTGACCACTTCACCACGCTCGCAACGCTCACCTTGAACGTCGCCGCCACTGCGCGGCAGCTCTCGCCCGCCGCCACCGCAGCCACAACCCGCTCACGCAGATCAAGCGAATAGGCTCGGGCCATCCGATGCTGGCCTCCAATCCAGCCAGCATCTTAAATCATATTCGCACTGAACCGGGAATCCCCTCGATTCAGAAAAGAGCGGCCACGCTCTAATGCGTCCGCGCAATGCAGAAATCGACCGTTTCGGCCAGCGCCGATTTCATCTGCGAATTGGGGAACAAGGCGAGCGCGTCGCGGGCGATGGCACCGTAATGGTGCGCGCGGCCGATGGTGTCCTCGAGCGCGCGATGCTTGGTCATGAGCCCGATGGCGTGTTCGAGGTCGGTATCGGTTGCTTCGCCCCGTTCCAGCGTGCGGCGCCAGAATTCGCGCTCGCTGTCGCCGCCGCGGCGGAACGCGAGCACGACCGGGAGCGTGATCTTGCCTTCCCGGAAATCGTCACCGACGTTTTTGCCGAGCTTCGCGGCCGCTCCCCCATAATCGAGGACGTCGTCGACCAGCTGGAAGGTGATACCGAGGTTCATCCCGAACGAGCGGCACGCCGCCTGCTCGGCCCGCTCGCGCGATGACAACGCCGGCCCGACCTCGCAGGCGGCCGCGAACAACTCGGCGGTCTTGGCGCGGATGACGGCAATATACTCGTCCTCCGTGGTCGCGGTGTTCTTCGCCGCCGCAAGCTGCATGACTTCGCCTTCGGCGATGACAGCGGCCGCGGAAGAAAGAATCTCAAGTGCTTTGAGGCTGCCGACTTCGACCATCATCTTGAACGCTTGGCCGAGCAGGAAATCGCCGACCAGAACGCTCGCCTCGTTGCCCCAAAGCATCCGGGCGGCGAGCCGCCCGCGGCGCAGCTCGCTTTCGTCGACGACATCGTCGTGCAGCAGCGTCGCCGTGTGCATGAATTCGACCGCTGCGGCCAGCTTGATATGGCCGTCGCCGGCGTAGCGGGTGAGCCGCGCCAGCGCGAGCGTAAGCATCGGCCGTAGCCGCTTACCGCCTGAATTGATTAGATGGTTGGCGACTTCCGGAATCATCGTCACTTCGGACCCGGTGCGCGAAAGAATGACGCCGTTGACACGCTCCATGTCGGGAGTGACCAGTTCGACCAAAGGGTCGACCGAGGGGCCACCCGGAGTTTCGAAGGGGACGACGACGGCCACTTGAGCTCTCTCTCTGCGGGACGCGCGAGCATAGAAACGCTATGGTTAGGCGGCAAGCGCGCTAGCGCGGAAATTTTTTTGACGTGGCGACGGAGAGGAGGAATGTCAAGCAATGGGCCGGAGGCGGGGACCATGAGGGAAACCCCGTATCAGGTCGCGGTCGCGGTTCTGGTGCCGTGTTACAACGAAGAGCGCGCCATCGCCAATGTCGTTGCCGATTTTCGCGCCGCCCTGCCCGATGCGGCAGTCTATGTCTACGATAATAATTCCACCGATCGCACCGTCGAAGCTGCGCGCGGCGCCGGCGCCGTGGTTCGCCGCGAAACCTATCAGGGCAAAGGCCACGTGGTGCGGCGCATGTTCAATGACGTCGAGGCCGACATCTACGTGCTGGTCGATGGTGATGCGACCTACGACGCGCCGAGTGCGCCGGCGATGATCGCCAAACTCCTTGAAGAGCGGCTCGACATGGTGGTCGCCGCTCGTATCGATCAGGAAGTAGCGGCTTATCGTCGCGGCCATCGCGCCGGCAACCGGCTGCTCACAGGCTTCGTTGCCCACATGTTCGGGCGCTCCTTCACCGACATCCTGTCCGGCTATCGGGCATTTTCCCGCCGCTTCGTGAAATCGTTTCCGATTCTGTCCGGTGGTTTCGAGATCGAGACGGAGCTAACCATCCACGCCCTCGAGCTTGAATTGCCGGTCGGCGAGGTCGCAACGCCCTACTATTCGCGACCAATCGGATCGGCTTCGAAGCTCTCCACGTATGGCGACGGCTTTCGCATCCTGTGGACGGTCTTGAAGCTCTACCGCGCCGAGCGGCCGCTATCGCTGTTCGGCGCATTCGGGCTTGCGCTCGGCATCATGTCGATCGGCCTCGCGATCCCGATTGTCATCACCTACGTGCAGGAAGGTCTCGTCCCCCGGCTGCCGACCGCAGTGCTTTCGACCGGCTTGATGCTGCTGGGCTTTTTGTCGATCGCCTGTGGGCTGATCCTCGACACCGTCACGCGCGGCCGGCGCGAACTCAAACTCCTCGCCTATCTCGCTTTACGCGCGCCAGGCGAGGAGCGGCGCCGGAGCTGAAGTATGCGTGAGCTTGTCCGTACCAACGATGCGGTGCTGATCTCGGCAATCGAGGCACTGCTCAAGGGCGCCGATATCACTCATATGGTGGTCGATCAGAACATGAGCGTGCTTGAAGGTTCGATCGGAATTTTCCCGCGTCGCATCCTGGTGGGCGATGATGAAATCGACGCGGCGCGGCGGCTCCTTGCGGACGCCGGGTTCGCCAATGAGCTTCGTCGAGATGGCCGTTGAGCCACTGCAGACGAGCGAGGACAGTGTCCTCGGCGGCCGGCTCGTGCTGCGTCAACCACTAAAGGGTCACCGATTCGGCCACGACGCCATTCTGCTCGCGGCTGCGTGTTCGGTGCGTCCCGGCGATCGCCTGGTCGATCTAGGTGCGGGCGTTGGCGCGGCAGGACTGGCCGTTGCGCGACGCGTCGAGGACGTCGTCGTCACCATGGTCGAGATCGACCCGGCGCTGGTGGCGCTCGCGCGCGAGAACGCCGCCAGCAACGGCCTCGCCGAGCGTACGCGCGCGGTGCAGCTCGACGTCGGAGCGACGCCGGCAGCCTTCGTTGCCGTGGAGCTCGCGCCCGGCGGTGCGGATCACGTTTTGATGAATCCGCCATTTAATGCTGCCCAAAATCCTTCGCCCGACAGCGGCCGCCGGCTCGCCCATGCCGCTGCGGATGACACGCTTGGCCTATGGCTGCGGGCGGCGGCGCGACTCCTTCGCCCCGCTGGCACCCTGACATTGATCTGGCGCGCGGACGGTCTCAGTGAAGTGCTGGCGGCGCTCACGGCCGACTTTGGTGCGGTTACGATCTTGCCGGTTTATCCCAGGCCCGACGCCGCGGCGATCCGGGTGCTGATCCGCGCCGTCAAGGCAAGCCGAGGCCCGCTGTCGCTGTTACCGGGCCTTATCCTCGCTGACGCCACAGGAAGGCCAACGTCAAAAGCGGAGACAGTGCTGCGTGAAGGCGCCGCGCTGCCCCTAGCTGAAAATTGAGAGGGGCTGCAGTTCAGGGGTTAGGCGTTAGCGGGTGCCGGCTCGGGCGCTGCCGGAGCCGCTTGCTGTGCCTGGCGACGGTTGGGAAACTGGGAAACCCCAACAATGACGCTGATCAGCATCAACAGCAAAAAAATCTTCATTGCCGGCACGCTCCCGCCTTCGCCCTAAAAATCTTCATTGCCGGCACACTCCCGCCTTCGCCCTAACGAACAAAACGGCTTGGCGCGTTAAGAAACAGTTACTTGAGGCTTTCGGAGGGCGAGCCTATGTGAATTTGATGACTAAAAATCGCAACGGGATAAGAGAAGGCTAAATGGGCATGCTTGCCAGAGTACGCGGATGGCTTCCGCAACGTTTCCGCGGAGATCAGACAATTGTGCCGGTCGTCCGCCTCACCGGCATCATCGGTTTCTCGTCGCCGCTTCGGCCTGGCCTGACACTCACCGGTATCGCGCGCATGCTTGACCGGGTGTTTGCGGTGCGCAACGCGGCAGCGGTCGCGCTTGCCATCAACTCGCCCGGCGGTTCGCCAGTGCAGTCGCACCTGATCTTCCAGCGCATTCGCGAACTTGCGAAAGAGAAAAATCGCCGCGTGATCGCGTTCGTGGAAGACGCCGCCGCCTCCGGCGGCTACATGCTTGCTTGCGCAGCGGACGAGATCATCGCGGATCCCAGTTCGATCGTCGGTTCGATCGGCGTGGTTGGCGGCTCCTTTGGCTTCGACAAGTTGCTCAGCAAGATCGGCGTCGAGCGCCGTCTCTACACTGCCGGCGAACACAAGGGAGCGCTCGACCCGTTCCTGCCGGAGAACCCGGAAGACGTCGAGCGGCTTAAGCAATTGCAGCGCGAGATCCACGGTGATTTTATTGCCCTGGTGAAATCACGGCGCGGCGACAAATTGCGCGGTTCGGAAGGCGACTTGTTCTCCGGCGAATATTGGACCGGCAGGCGGGCGCTCGATTTGGGCCTTGTGGATTCCATTGGTGAACTCCGTACCACGCTCCGCGAGCGGTTCGGCGATAAGGTATTGACCCCGCTGATTTCTGCCGAGCGCGGCCTGTTCCGCCGGCGGGCTTTTGGTGTCAGTCGCAGTGAATTGATGCCAGGCGGCCTTGCCGAAGACATAATATCGGCGCTTGAAACCCGCGCCTTATGGGCGCGTTACGGGCTCTAGACAGGAGGTTCAGGACATGCCGCCGGTTTTCGCCTTGGCGCTTGGACTGATGGGAGCAGCGGCTTTGGTGCGCTGGTGCGTCAAGGAGGTACAGCGCGTGAACGCCGACCTCGAGGACGTCCGCGCAACGTCCGCCGTCGAGCCAATCGACCGCGGCACGTTGCCGACACTAAAACGCGATCCCAATTCCGGCGAATACCGGCCGGGATAACCGGCGACACTTGACCGCGAGCGGACGTTTCCCCAACAACGTCCCAATGAACTCGGCTTCCAGCAATTTGCCGGCATACATGCGCCCCGAGCGCTCGTTTCAGGGGCTGATCCTGGCATTGCAGCGCTATTGGGCGGATTGGGGCTGCGTTATCCTCCAGCCTTACGATATGGAGGTCGGGGCCGGCACCTTTCATCCGGCGACAACGTTGCGCGCGCTGGGGCCGAAGCCGTGGAATGCCGCCTACGTGCAGCCTTCGCGGCGCCCCAAGGATGGCCGCTATGGCGAGAATCCCAACCGCCTGCAACATTACTATCAGCTGCAAGTGATCCTCAAACCGTCGCCGGACGATCTGCAGGAGCTTTACCTGCGATCGCTCTATGCCATCGGCATCGATCCGAAGCTCCACGACATCCGCTTCGTCGAGGACGACTGGGAAAGTCCGACGCTCGGCGCCTGGGGGCTCGGCTGGGAGTGCTGGTGCGATGGCATGGAAGTTTCCCAGTTCACCTATTTCCAGCAGGTCGCGGGCTTCGAATGCGCGCCGGTCTCCGGCGAACTGACCTATGGGCTGGAACGGCTCGCCATGTATGTGCAGGGCGTCGATAATGTTTTCGCGCTTAACTTCAACGGCCGCGAGGGGGCGCAGAAGGTGACCTACAGTGACGTTTTCCTGCAGGCCGAGCAGGAATACTCGCGGCACAATTTCGAATTTGCCGACACTGACATGCTGTTCGAACAGTTTCGGATGGCGGAAGGGGCTTGTAAGAAATATCTGGAGGCGGGCTGGCAGGGCGGTGGCGACGATTTAAGCAAAGAGCGCACAAATCGAGGTCGTCATCTGATGGCGTTGCCGGCATATGATCAGTGCATCAAGGCGAGCCATGTGTTCAATTTGCTTGATGCGCGTGGCGTAATCTCGGTAACCGAGCGTCAGAGTTATATTCTGCGGGTACGCGAACTCGCCAAAGCCTGCGGCGAGGCGTGGCTGGCAACAGCAGGCGGAGGTAGAACCTAATGAGCGAGATGCCTGCAATCGGCGGACGGCAACCGATCCCGGTCAAAGTCGAGGCCGGAAAGAGCTATTGGTGGTGCGCGTGCGGTCTTTCCAAGAAGCAGCCGTTCTGCGACGGCTCGCACAAAGTCACCGCGTTCACGCCCGTCGAATACAAGCCCGAAGCCGCCGGCGAGACGTGGTTCTGCGCATGCAAGCGTTCCTCGAAGAAGCCGATGTGCGACGGTACCCATAAGACGCTGACGGTGTAATGGGCGAGGGTTCAGAGAACCTCGACGATTCTCTCGCCGGCCTTTAGTGCTTGAATGATTTCGTCCAACTGCGGATTGATCGCGCGCCATAAGGCGTCATTGCTGATATTACCCACGCGAATCCACACGACTTGCGGGCCGTTCGGTTCGTTACGGGCGAGGATGACAAAGTCTTCATCTTTGGTGAGCAACGCCGCCTTGGTGCGGGCGGCGTGGCGCCAGATGGCGGTATCGCTGGCGACTCCGAGGCCGACGCGATTGACGTGTGCGGCTGGGAAGCCGCACGCCGTCAGTCGGCGCGCGAGATCAGGTGGCAGTTGCGCATCGACGAGGAAGCGCACCATCAGGCCGTACGCACAACCCGGTGGTCTGTGGCGTGAGCGGCATAGAGCAGGGCTGCTGCAATGTCGTCTGCGGTAAGATAGTCAAAATCTGCCAGCAATTCTTTTTGGCTCGCCCCATGCGCAAGCGCTTCGACAATGTCGGCCACGCGCATGCGGGTGCCTTTGATGCATGGCCGCCCGCCGCAAATTCCCGGGTCAGACGTGATCCGGCTTAGGAGTCTCGCCTCGTTGACGGAGACGGACTTACGCATTGTGGCCGGATTTTCGTCCTTCGGCACACTGATGCGCGCGCGCGCGCCGGGCGCCTTGCCAAATTCGGCAAGAAACGCGCGCAAGTCATCGGCAAGTTCACGTTCGAGTTTAGAATTCTTGTCGGGAGTCTCGAACCATTCCGAGAGAATGCGCTCGGTGATGCGACCGTCGAAATCTCCTTCCATTCCTGATTCCGCCAAGTAACGCTTGGCACTGGGATCGCGGTAGCCGATGAACTTGCTCGGAGCGAACTTCCAGCTGCCCGAGCGTTCATCCCGCGCGGCATACCAAGACCAGACCATACCGACACGCCTGCGCATTTCAGGGTTTTGGCGAATCGCTTCTTGATACTTCGCAATGTTGTCAGCAGCTTCGGCAAAGGATGTGACCATTGTTGCCCGCATTTCAGTGATCCTAGTGCATCGTCTATCTTATCTACATGTATTACGTGAATACATTGTAGTCAATTGGCGAATGACACGATTGACCACATCGAATAAACCCGGCCTCTCTATTTTTGAACGCAGCGCTGCCACCAATGCCCGACCTGCTGCTCGAGCTGTTCTCCGAGGAAATTCCGGCGCGCATGCAGGCGCGGGCGGCGGAGGATTTGCGCAAGCTCGTGACCGACCGGCTGGTCGACGCCGGTCTCGTCTACGAGGGCGCCAAGGCTTTTGTGACGCCGCGGCGGCTGGCGCTTTCGGTGCACGGCGTGCCGGCGCGCCAGGCCGATGTCCGCGAGGAGAAAAAGGGCCCGCGGGTGGGCGCGCCGGAGAACGCCATCGCCGGATTTCTGAAAGCCGCCGGGTTGAAATCAATCGGCGAAGCCAAGGTGCAGCCCGACAAGAAGGGTGATTTCTACGTTGCCGTGATCGAGAAGCCGGGCCGCGGCGCGATTGAAGTGATCGGCGAAATCCTGCCGGACGTCATCGAGAAATTCCCCTGGCCGAAATCCATGCGCTGGGGCGTGCAATCGAAAGAGCCTGGCTCGCTTGGTTGGGTGCGGCCGCTGCATTCCATCGTGGCGACCTTTGGCCCGGAGACCGAAGATCCTGATATTGTGCCGTTCTCGGTCCACGGCATTGCCGCCGGCAACGCGACGCGCGGCCATCGCTTTCTTGCGCCCGAGCCGTTCACGGTGCGCCGGCTCGCGGACTATCAGCAAAAACTCGACAAGGCCAAGGTGGTGCTCGACGCCGGGCGGCGGCGCGACATTATTCTTACCGAAGCAAAGCAGCTTGCGTTCGCGCAGGGGCTCGAACTGGTCGAGGACGAAGGCCTGTTGGCAGAGGTCTCCGGCCTCGTCGAATGGCCGGTGGTGCTGATGGGCGAATTCGATCCCGGATTTTTGCGAATTCCAGAGGAGGTGATCCGCGCCACCATCCGCAACAACCAGAAATGCTTCGTGCTGCGCAACTCAGCCCACGCCAAGCTCGTCAACAAGTTCATCCTGGTGTCCAATATCGAGGCGGAGGATGGCGGCAAGGCTATCGTCGCCGGCAACGAGCGCGTGATCCGCGCGCGGCTTTCGGATGCAAAGTTCTTCTATGAGACCGACCTGAAGACACCGCTCGAAGACCGCCTGCCGAAATTCAAGAACATCGTTTTTCACGAGAAACTCGGTACCCAGTGGGAGCGCATTGAACGCATTGAGCGGCTCGCGGCAGAACTGGCGCCGCTGGTGGGCGCCGATGTTGCGAAAGCAAAAAGAGCCGCGCGGCTGTGCAAAGCCGATCTGCTCACCGAAGCCGTCGGCGAATTCCCTGAGCTGCAAGGACTTATGGGGAAGTACTACGCGGAGGCGCAAGGCGAAGACGAAGCTGTCGCGCATGCGTGCGAGGATCACTACAAGCCGAAGGGGCCTGACGATTTTGTGCCGGCCGATCCGGTGTCGATTGCCGTCGCGCTTGCTGACAAGATCGACACGTTGGTCGGCTTTTGGGCAATTGATGAAAAGCCGACAGGAAGTAAAGACCCCTACGCGCTACGCAGGGCAGCATTGGGAGTCATTCGAATTGCCTTGAGTAATTCTTTGCGATTGCAGCTGCTCTATGTTGTGGCCACGCATTACCCCGCGGGGAATGCCGCGTTTCGCGAGGGGCTGTTGTCGTTCTTTGCCGAGCGTCTCAAGGTGCTGCTCCGCGAACAGGGCGCGCGGCACGATCTTGTCGACGCGGTGTTTGCGCTCGACGGACAAGATGATCTTTTTCTTATCGTTCGCCGCGTCGAGGCGTTAGGGAAATTCCTTGATACCGAAGACGGCAAGAATCTGCTCGCCGGCTACAAGCGAGCGACCAACATCATCCGCATCGAGGAGAAGAAGGATGGCCGCGAATATACCGGTGCGCCAGACCCGAAGCTTTACGAGCTGATCGAAGAGGAGACGCTGGCGCGAGAAATCGACCTAGCCAAGGCCGTAGCCGCGAGAGCCACTGAGACGGAAGATTTTGAAGGTGCCATGCGTCCTATGGCGAGGCTGCGGTCCAGCGTCGATGCCTTCTTCGACAAGGTGACGGTCAATGTCGACGACAAGCCGCTTCGTGAGAACCGCCTAAAGCTCCTCAACGAAATCCGTGAAGCGACCCGTGCCGTGGCCGATTTCTCCCGGATCGAGGGGTGATTGCGCAAAACCCCTTTTGTCGCATAGAACCGAACGCCTCCTGATGCGTTCTTAAGTCTGCCGGCTTTTGCCGGTTTTTGCGCCAGCCACGTATTTAGCCCCAGCGTCCCCTTCAACCTCGAGGAACACCAATGGTCATTACCGCTGCCCATATCACCCCGTTTGTCGCTATCATTGCCGGGATACTCATTCTCCTGGTGCCGCGGTTGCTGAGCTACATTGTCGCGATCTATCTGATTTTCGTCGGTCTGGTGGAGCTCAATGGCGTCCATCATTGGTTTCATTGAAGGCTTGCGCTTACCGGCGTTGCGTTGGGTGCCGGCTTCTGCATTAAGGATGCGATACGCATAAGCAAATCAGACTTCATGGCCAAATCGCGCTCCAAAAACAGCCGTCTGGCGATAAAGAAATCAAAGCCGCATGCTGCGGCGAAATCCGCAGCAGGACGGTTCGCCGCGTCCGCCAAAAAGAAATGGGTCTATGCGTTCGGCGGCGGCAAGGCGGCCGGACGCGCCAACATGAAAAATCTCCTCGGCGGCAAAGGCGCGGGCCTTGCCGAAATGGCGCATCTCGGTTTGCCGGTGCCCCCCGGCTTCACCATCACGACCGAGGTCTGCACGTATTTCTACGCTAACGGCAAAAACTATCCGAAGGATCTAAAGCCCCAAGTTGAAGCTGCGCTTGCCGAGATCGGCCGCATCACCGGCAAAACGTTCGGCGAAGGTACAAATCCGCTGCTCGTGTCGGTGCGTTCCGGCGCGCGCGCTTCCATGCCGGGCATGATGGATACCGTGCTCAATCTCGGCCTCAACGACACCACCGTCGCGGCACTGGCGGAAAAATCGGGCGACCGGCGCTTTGCCTATGACAGCTACCGGCGCTTCATCACCATGTACGCGGACGTCGTGCTCGGCATCCCGCACCATCACTTCGAGGAAATCCTCGACGAGCACAAAGACCGCAATGGCTACATGCTCGACACCGATCTCGAGGCGGACGATTGGGAGCAGCTTGCCAATCTGTTCAAGCAGCGGGTCGAGCAGGAAACCGGCAGGCCGTTTCCGCAGGACGCCCACGCGCAATTGTGGGGCGCCGTGGGCGCCGTTTTCGGCTCGTGGATGAACCAGCGCGCCATCACCTATCGCCGTTTGCACAGCATTCCGGAGAGTTGGGGCACCGCGGTCAATGTGCAGGCCATGGTGTTCGGCAATATGGGCGACACATCGGCGACCGGCGTCGCCTTTACCCGAAATCCTTCAACCGGCGAACGCAAGCTCTACGGCGAGTTTCTGATCAACGCACAGGGCGAGGACGTGGTCGCTGGCATCCGCACACCGCAGGAAATCACCGAGGAGGCGCGGAAAGGAGCCGGCTCCGACAAGCCATCCATGGAGAAGGCGCTGCCGCACGCTTTTGCCGAACTCAAGAGCATCCAGGCCGCACTCGAAAAGCACTACCGCGACATGCAGGACCTCGAGTTCACGGTGGAGCAGGGCAAACTGTGGATGCTGCAGACGCGGAGCGGCAAGCGCACTGCGAAGGCCGCGTTGCGGATCGCCGTCGAGCTGGCGAAGGAGAAATTGATCAGCCGCCAGGAGGCGGTGTCGCGCATTGATCCTGCCGCGCTCGACCAGCTTCTGCACCCGACCATCGATCCCGCAGCCGAACGCAAGGTACTCGCGACCGGTCTACCGGCTTCGCCCGGCGCCGCCACCGGGCAGATCGTGTTTTCGTCCGAAGATGCCGAATTGCTCAAGAGCCAGGGTCATAAAGTGATCCTGGTGCGCGTGGAGACCTCGCCGGAGGACATTCACGGCATGCACGCCGCGGAAGGAATTTTGACGACACGCGGCGGCATGACCTCACATGCGGCGGTGGTTGCGCGCGGCATGGGCAAGCCGTGCGTTTCCGGTGCCGGCGCGCTCCGCGTCGATTACCGTGCGCAAACGATGACGGCCGGCGGCACGACGCTAACGAAGGGAGATGCCCTGACCATCGACGGCTCGACCGGCCAGGTGCTGCTGGGAAAAGTGCCGATGCGCGAGCCCGCGCTCGCCGGAGAGTTCGGAATCCTGATGAAGTGGGCCGATGCCGCGCGCAAGCTCAAAGTGCGCGCCAATGCCGATACGCCTGCGGACGCACGCGCTGCCATCAAATTTGGTGCCGAGGGAATCGGGCTTTGCCGCACCGAGCACATGTTCTTCGAGGAGGATCGAATCCGCGCCGTGCGCGAGATGATTTTGGCGGAGGATGAGAAGGCGCGCCGGCTTGCGCTCGCCAAATTGCTGCCAATGCAGCGTGCCGATTTCGTCGAGCTGTTCAAGATCATGGGCGGCCTGCCGGTGACCATTCGTCTGCTGGATCCGCCGCTGCATGAGTTTCTGCCACAGACCGAGGCGGAGATCGCGGAAGTGGCGGCGGCCATGGGCGCCGATCCGAAGAAACTCGCTGACCGCGCCCGCGAGCTGCACGAATTCAATCCGATGCTCGGCTTCCGCGGCTGCCGCCTTGCCATCGCCTATCCGGAAATCGCCGAAATGCAGGCGCGCGCCATTTTCGAGGCCGCAATCGAGGCTGGCCGGGCAACCGGCAAGACCGTGGTGCCGGAGATCATGGTTCCCCTGATCGCCAGCAAAGCCGAACTTGATCTGGTCAAAGAGCGCATCGACGCCACGGCCAAAACGGTCGCCAGCGAAGCGAAGGCCGCCGTCAAGTATCAGGTCGGGACCATGATCGAGCTGCCGCGCGCCGCGCTCAAAGCAGGCGAGATCGCGGCGACCGCCGAGTTCTTCTCCTTCGGTACCAATGACCTGACGCAGACCGCCTTCGGCATCAGCCGCGATGACGCGGCAAGCTTTCTTGGAATTTACACGTCGAAAGGCATTCTGCCGGCCGATCCTTTCGTGTCGATTGACCGCGAAGGCGTCGGCGAGCTGGTGCGGATGGCTGCCGAGCGCGGCCGCAAGGTCCGGCCCAAGATCAAGCTCGGCATTTGCGGCGAGCACGGCGGCGATCCTGCTTCGGTGGAGTTTTGCCACGAGATCGGGCTCGACTACGTGTCTTGCTCGCCGTTCCGCGTGCCGATCGCGCGATTGGCCGCGGCACAGGCGGCACTGGGCAAGGTCGTCCGCGCTGAGAGCTGACCGACGCTATACCGCTACGCCGGCGAGGAAATCCTCGATGTGCCGGCGAAGCTGTGCGACGGCAGTTTCCACGGATTTCGAGGCATCAAGCGCCACTTCCGCCGAAGTGTGGGTTTGGGTGGCGGCACCGGCGACGTCGGTGAGCAGGTGAGCCATAGTTTGCGTGGCATGAGCCGCGCTTGCCACATTGGACGAGATGTTACTTGTGGCCGCGCTTTGTTGTTCGATCGAGGCTGCAACCCCGGAGGCATAGTGCTGAATTTCCTGCATGCGCTGGGTAATGCGGCGGATCGATTCGACGGCGCTTGTGGTCGAGCCCTGTACCGCGAGGATCTGTCCGGCGATCGCCTCGGTGGCTTTGGCCGTTTGCACGGCCAGCGATTTAACTTCAGAGGCGACGACGGCAAAGCCGCGGCCGGCTTCGCCGGCGCGTGCCGCCTCGATTGTGGCATTGAGCGCCAGCAGATTGGTCTGTTCGGCAATGGTCCGAATGAGCTTGACGATATCGCCGATCTTCTGCGCGGATTCAGCAAGCGTCGTCATCTCGCCGTTGGTGCTCTGCGCTTCCTTGACCGCCATGTGCACGACGTTGTTGGTTTGGGTGATCTGGCGGGCGATTTCACCGATTGAGCTCGACAATTCATCGGTCGCGATCGCCGCAGTGTTCACGCCTTTTGCCGCCTCGTTCGATGCCGCCACCGCGCCATCGGCACATAGCGAATTATGATTGGAAGCGGATGAAAGAACGACCGCCGTCGATTTCATTGCCGCCGCGCTATCGCCGAAGGTTTTGAGCAGCGTTTCCATTTCGCCGCGGAATGCAGCGATCACCGCGTCGATCACGTTGCGCCGCTTTTGCTGCTCGGCCATGGAGTCATGCTGCTGCCGCAGCAGCAATTGTTCGGTGACGTCTTCGTGTGTCGATACCCAGCCGCCGCCGGGCATCGGCTCGTTAATGGCATGGACCTTGCGCCCGTCGCTCGCTTCGATCACCCACTTCGAGGTCTTGCCCGCGGCGATGCTGTCGGTGATTTCCTTGACATATTGATGCGGATCGCGGGTCAGGAAGCCGGTTTGTTTGCGGTGTTCCATGAGCGCAAGCAGGGTACAGCCTGGCTTCACCACTTCTGGCGAGAGTTTGTACATACGCAGGTATTGCTGATTGCAGACCACGATGCGCGTGGCGGCATCGAACATGCACAAACCCTGCGACATATAGTTCAATGCGTCAGTGAGCCGCTGAATTTTGACGGCCATGCGCCGGCCAGCAAACATGGCAATGACCAATAACAGCAATGCGACGGCGAGGCCGGCGGTTTGCCAGTCCGGCAGGTTAGGAAAGAGCGTGTCGGACATGGTCTCGCGGGTTCGACTTGGCGCCAAGTATTCCGGATGTGAATTGCTGTCTGGTTAACAAATAACAACAAACGGCGGCTGGAATTCCGCTCCGTCAAGAAGTTCCGCGACGGCGGCAACGCTCGGCGGCAGATTCTATCGCGATTAACGGGTCTGCAAGGTTAACCGGACAATATCCGAATGTGTCGCATTCGCGCCACTGCGGTAGCGTTTGCTCAGAGTGGGAAGCGTCGCTTCGTTTGAGCGTGCGCGAGGGGTGATGGTAGCGTTAGCGTTGCGTAAGCGGCCGGCGAACGGGTTCTCCGGGCTGTTCTGGCTCAGTGCAGTCTGCACGGCATTGATGCCGACCTCGATCGGCTATCAGGACCTTGCTGCATTCTTTGCGCGCCAGCCGGGTGTCTCCCAGCGCTGGCGCGATCATCTGATCGCCTCACCGTTTGGCACGATCCACGCCGCGACTTTCAGCTTTACCCGGCCAATCGGAACGGCGATGCCCGAACCGATCGGCCCGCAGCCCGTCAATTTCGACCCGCGCGCCTTCGACGTGAAAGCATGGTCCGGCGACGATCTGCTGATTGCTCCACAAGCCCAGGAAATCGCGTATCCGACCGTCAATCGCCGCCTCAAGGGCGATCGTATGCCGCTGCCGCAAAGGGCTCCGGTTCCGAACGAACCCGAGAGCTTGCCGGCGCTCCAGCCAGTCAATGCACCGTCGACGCCGCCGGCCGGCCGCCCACCCATATCGATGAAGCGGCCGAAGAGCGCGGAACAACTCGATCCGTCGCAGCCAGATGCGACAAGTGACGTGATTGATCAGCGACCGTCAGAGCTGCGCGCCGAGGAGTCGACCAGCGCGGCGCAAACGAGTGCCATGGAACAGCACGAAGACGCCGGTGATGCGAACGCCGGTGATGATAGCGCCCTGGCAGATTCGCCGCCGGACATCACAACCGCCGACGAGAATAATTCGCCCGGGCCGGAATCGGTGTCGCTTTCCTACCTGAACGAAGATGCAGCGGAACGCGACACGCAGATCTATTTTGGCATTGCCACGATGGGCCCGCGCGACGGACTGCAACAATGGGCGCCCGGTGCGGCGCCGGTGCCGGTATCGCCGGTTGTCGATCCGGAGATGAAACTATCTGCTCTCGCGCCGTCGGCCGGCGCCGGGCGCGGTGGGGAAACCGTGGCCGGGAAGGGCAACACCAGCAGGTTCGAAAGCCCGGCTGCTCGTCTCGGTCTCGCCGGCAAACGGCGCGCGAAGGCGGAGAAGTGCATCGCCGACGCGGTTTATTTCGAGGCGCGTGGCGAGCCGTTGCGCGGACAGATGGCGGTGGCGCAGGTGGTGATGAACCGCGTGTTCTCGGGGCGCTATCCAAGCAACGTCTGCGGCGTGGTCTATCAGAACGCCAACCGTCATCTCGCCTGTCAGTTTACCTTCGCCTGCGAAGGCAAGGATCTGAGCCGCATCGACGAGCCAGACATGTGGGAGCAGGCCAAACGCATCGCTAGAGACGTGCTCGACGGCAAATTCTGGCTCGGCGAAGTCGGTCACGCCACTCACTATCACGCCTATTGGGTGCACCCGAGTTGGGTGAACGAAATGGCGAAGCTCTATAAGCTCGGCGTGCACACATTCTACCGGCCGCGGGCATGGGGTGACGGCTCGGACGCGCCGATCTGGGGGCCGGTAAAGCAACCGGCGTCCGCGGTCAAGACCCCGGAAGCGGACGCTTCGCCGGCTGTTCGCCTACTAAGAGGACGCAAAACTGCGAGGCTCTAAGGCCCGCCGTTTTCCGGCGTCTCATTCCGGTTTGCCGATTTGCGGTTCTATAGGTTGCGCGCTTGCCGCGCCGCCGCGATCCGCGCATGCTTCAGCACGGCCAGGAAATGAGGGACGGAAGCATGGCGGCGTTCAAGGCAATCGTCATCGACAAGACGGAAGGCGGCCAGACGGTCCGGCTTACCGATTTCGACGAGAAGGATTTAATGGACGGCGACGTCACCGTTGCCGTGGAATGGTCGACGCTGAACTACAAAGACGGGCTCGCGCTCACCGGCAAGTCGCCGGTGGTGCGCCGCTTTCCAATGATTGCTGGCATTGATTTCGCCGGCACGGTCGAAAACTCTTCGCATCCGGCATGGAAGGCGGGCGACAGGGTGATCCTCAACGGCTGGGGATTGGGCGAGACACATCTTGGCGCCTTCGCGCAAAAGGCGCGCGTCAAAGGCGACTGGCTGGTGCGCCTGCCGGAGAAAATAAGCGCACGCGACGCCATGGCGATCGGCACCGCGGGTTACACCGCCATGCTGGCGGTGATCGCGTTGGAGCGGGCCGGCGTTGTGCCGGCACGAGGGCCGGTGATCGTGACCGGCGCAGCCGGGGGAGTCGGTTCGGTCGCAATCGCGATCCTGGCGAAACTCGGCTACACCGTTATCGCCTCGACCGGGCGGCCGACGGAGGCTGACTATCTGAAGGGCCTGGGCGCTGCCGAGATCATTGAGCGCAAGGAATTGACCGGCGCTCCGCGGATGCTCGGCAAGGAGCGCTGGGCCGGTGGCGTCGACGCCGTCGGCTCGACCACGCTCGCCAATGTTCTGTCAATGACACGCTATGGCGGGGCGGTTGCCGCCTGCGGCCTGGCCGGCGGCATGGATCTGCCGACCAGTGTGGCGCCTTTCATTCTGCGCGGCGTGTCGTTGATCGGCATCGACTCAGTCATGTGCCCGCTGCCGCGGCGGCAAGAGGCTTGGCGCCGACTGGAAACTGACCTCGATCCGGGTAAGATTGCGGCGATGACCTCGGAAATCGGACTCGGTGGTGTGATCGACGCGGGCACGCGCATTCTAGCGGGTGAAGTCCGCGGACGCATTGTGGTAAAAATTCGATAAACGATGCAGAATATTTCATTGGGCGGCGGGGACGTTATGGTAAGGGGTCGGTTAAGAAATGGCGTTAACATAAGGCTCAAGTTCAAGGTGGAGTCGTACATGTTGCTGCGCGTTGCGGTTATTTGCGCTTGTGTTTTGGGAACTGCCCCGGCCATCGCCGAGGACCTCGCTCCGGAGCAGGCTAGAGCGTTCGTCGTCGGCAAGCTGTTCGCCTACACGTGCTTCGACGGCACCGCCGGGATGGGCCGTATCTTCTCCGACGGCTCTGTCGTCGGAACCATCCGCCCCGGCGGTCGCGGCGAGACCCGTTTCGCTTCGCTACCAGCTGGCACCATTAAGGTCGAGGGCAGTTCGATGTGCGCGCACCTCTCGGGCCTGCCGATTGAGCCGTGTTTCAACGTGCAGCGGATCGACTACCGGAGTTTTCGCGGTTCAATCTCCGGCCTTGGCTTCGCCTATTGTGACTTCCGGCAGCACAATCCGCGCGCTCACGTGATAACCCGGGCGTCGGCGTCGCCGCGGTCGTTGCCGATCGCGACATTACGGCCGGCGATCGAAGAGTAGCGGCGCCGTTATTCCAGCTCGAGCCGGAACGGGGTCGCTTCGGTGGCCATGACCCCGCGGCCGATCATTTCAATCGCCGTTACCATTCGGCCATCGCGGCCTAGCAGCCGGTCGGCTAGCGATACGATGCGGATGTTCGGCGTGGCTGTCGGCGAAGCGCGCCGCAGCGCGCGCGCAATGCTTTCTTCGTCGCGGTGCGGATTGAGCGCGCAGACGCTCGCAAACGCGCTCGCCGTCGAGCGGCTGATGCCGGCGTAGCAGTGCACGACCATCGGCGCCCGCCGGTCCCAGCGGCGCACGAATTTGAGCAGATCGGCAATGTGCTCCTCATCCGGCATGATGTAGCCGTCGAGCGGCGAGCTGATGTCGTGCAGCCGCAGCCGCAGGTAATTTTCCTCCACCACCGCGTTCGGGCGCTCGATGACAACCTCGTCGCCGATCAGCGATACGACGTGACGGGCGCCGGTGTCTTCGACCGTCTGGTGCAGCAGCGAAAGCGGGCAGACGTGAATCATGGAAGGCGAGGGCAGCCGGGGTTCGGATGATGGAATCGCGTCACGCATTGCGTAGTGTCGTATAGGTACCGCGCGCGGCACAAGTATGACGCTTACTCTGGCACGCCGATGGCGCCGGAGCGTTGCGAAGGTTGCTATTCACCTTTGACAAATAGCTTATTGAATCTTCCGAGGTAGCGCGCTTGCGCCGTCTCTGCCGGCCAGGGTTTTAAATAGTCGCGCTCGATCGCTGCAGAAATCGCCGGTTCGCGCCCGAAGAATCGCCGCGCCTCCTTGGCATCAAAACCGGCGAGGCGGGTTGATTCCAGGTACGCCGCCGCACGATCAGCGGCCTTGATCAGGGCATCAAGCTCCGGCGCGGAGTTTATCGGCAAGCTGAAGCGGCGGTGGATTGCCGCGAGCAGCCGCCGCTCGACCGCCTTGTAGTCGCCGCCGATGATCGCCTTGAACGGCGAGATCATGTCGCCGATGACGTATTCAGGCGCATCGTGCAGCAGTACCACCAGCCGCCAACTGCGCTCAAGCCGCGGCACGCGCGCCCGCGCCAGCGTTTCCACCAGCAGGCAGTGCTGAGCGACGGAAAAAATATTTGGTCCGACGGTCTGCCCGTTCCAGCGGGCAACGCGGGCGAGCCCATGCGCGATGTCTTCGATCTCAATATCGAGTGCTGAAGGATCGAGCAGGTCAAGCCGCCGCCCGGACAACATGCGTTGCCAGGCGCGAGGCGAATCCGGGCGAGACCGCTTGACCATGATCAGGAGGCTAACGGCCTCCCGATCATTCGCAACAGGCTTGGCGTGAACGGCTAAGCCGCAGCCTTCTTGCCCCACAGACGCTTGGAGGCGATGTCGGCGCCTTCGCGTAGCGTCTTGAGCTTCAGCCACACCACATCTTCCGCGACCCATTCCCAGCCGGCGAAGGTGCCGAAGCCGCAGTCGACGCCGGCGATGACGCGCTCGCGATCGCCGATCGCCGCGACCGCAGACTCGATGCGCTGCGCCACGACTTCCGGATGCTCGACCAGATTGATCTTCGAGTCGATGACCCCCGGAATCAGGATCATGTTGTCAGGGAATTTGTGCTTCTTCAGCGCCGCATATTCGTGCTGGCGACGCGCGTTGGCGAACTCGATACCGAGCGCACCGACCTTGGCCTGATAGAACGCCTGCAGCAGCGGCTCGAGGCCGATATCGAAGATGTGCGGCCCCTCCCAGTTGCCCCAGCAGACATGCAGGCGCACCCGGTCGCGTGGGATACCCTCCAGCGCCTTGTTCAGCGTGGCGATGTGGGTCTCGACGATCTTGACGTAATCGGCTTCCGACTTGTCCTGGAACAGCAGCACCCGTTCCATGGCCAGATCGGGCGCGTCGATCTGAAGGACGTATCCGGCGTCGACCACCGATTTATATTCGTAGTGCATCTCGCGCGCGATTGCATCGAGGTATGCCTCGTAGGTCGCATAGTGCGCGTTAAGCATCGTGGTCGCGATAATGCCCGGCGACGGCTCGGCAAAGAAGATTTCCGGGAACGGCGGCTTGATTGCGGCGGCATGGCGCTTAACGCGAGCAAGTTCGGTCTTGATCGCTTCCTTGTCGTGATACTTGAGCTCGCCGACGCATTCCGGACACCCGAAAACCTTGCCGGTTTTAGGAATGCGCGCCATGAACTTTTCCGTAAACAGCGGTAGCTGAATCCATTCCTGCCCGAAGGGGCGCTTTGATTCACCGCCGAAACCGGACATCCGCTTCGGCACGTAGGTCTGGAAACCCACCCGGCCCTGCTCGCCATCATTGGCGACGTCGACGCCGGCCCAGCGCTGCTTCTCCATCACGTGAGCGACGCGTTTTTCGATCATGTCGGTCAGCTTGGCTTGATCGACCTTCTCCCCGGCCTCGTCGGCGATCAGGGCGTCGTTAAGGTCTTTGCCGCGCGGCAAGCTGCCGGTGTGCGTAGTCAGGATGTACTCGGCGCTCTTCTTCATCAATTTCCTCCCAATGATTCAAGTTTGTTCGGCGAGCAAAGCATTCTGCTGCCAAAACTGTCTCGCGGATTATGCCAGCCAATCGCAGCGAGGCGCAAGACGATGGTTAAGACGAGTAACGCGCCTGAACGAAAGCGCGTTTTTTGATGCGACCAGGTGCGGTACGCTGAATGAGCAAAACTGACGTGAGGTGGGCCAAGCCCACAAGCTCAAGGGCCACATCCCACGGTCAAATGTAAAGATTAATTCTGCGACCGGTACGGTAGATTTCTGCGGCAGAGCTTGGCACCGGCTGCAAAACCAGAGTATTGTTCAGCCGCACAAGGTCATCTGGGAATTTCCAGCTGCCACGAACGTTAAAAGCTGCGGCGCTGCCACGGTTAAGTGTTCGGTCAGACTCGGTCAAATCAGATGCAGCAGGGGAGGAGTTCATGTTGTCATCACGCAGTTTAGGAGTCGGCGTGTCCGCACTGGGCTTGGCATTTGCCGTAGCCACGGTCGGCTATGCCGACATCATGAAAGTGAAGCTTTATCCGGAAAAGAAAGGGAGCGTCGCCGACTTCCAGCCGATATCCAAGTTCTGCGGCACAAAGCCGCTTAAGGTCGCACTGTCGGACGGTTGGGGCGGCAATTATTGGCGCCATATCCAACGCGCCGAATTCGAGGATGAAGCGTCGAAGTGCAAGAATATCGCCGAGGTCCGTTACACCGACGGCGAGTTCAAGCCAGAGAAGCAGATCGCCGATATCGAAGGCCTGATCGCACAGAAGTACGATGTGATCGTCGCCTTCCTCGATACCGGCGCGGCGATTTTGAAAGCGACGCGTGAAGCCACCAAGGCAGGCATAGCGACCATTCCGTTCTCGACCGGTGAAAGTTTCCCCGGATTGGGCAAGGACTACATCGACCGCGTGACCGAAAGCCAGAGCGAGGTCGGTGCACAGGCCGCCGAATGGCTGGTGAAGACGCTCCACGGAAAAGGCAATATCATCATGTTCGGCGGCACGCCGGGCAATCCGATGACGGCGGCGCAAGTCGTTGGCTGGAGGCCGGTCTTCGCCAAGTATCCGGGCATCAAAGTCCTTGAAGCCGAACCGGTACCGACCATGTGGGATCCGGCCGTAGCGCAACAGAAGACCGCTGCGCTTATCGCCAAATATCCGCAGATCGACGGTATCTATAGTGAGACGGTAGGCCCGATCCGCGCCTTCGTCGCCGCCGGCCGGCCCATTCCCGCTTATGTCGGCCAGTCGCTCATGGATTTGAGCTGCATCACGGCCGAGCATCCGGAGATGAAGATGATGAGCATCGATGCTCACACCTGGATGGTGCGTAACGCGCTGCGCAAGGGTCTTGCCGCCGCCAATGGCATGGACAACAACGAGCCTAGCCTGATCAAGCTGCCATACTCCGAGGACACGACGTCGAAGGATCCAAAGCTCGCACTGAAGTGCGACAAGTCGATGCCGATGGATTCGATTCCGTCGTCGATGCTGAGCAAGCCGCAGCAGGTCAAGGCGCTGGGCGGCAAGTAATTCGTCCCGCTGTTTGTCTTGTGATCGCCCGGTCCCCCATGGGGTCCGGGCGATCTTTTGGCACTGTAGTGCATCTACGCGCGGCGTGCTGTTGTTTGATGCCCAAGGTTTCGCTACTGCATATTCCTTTCCGCCGCGCGGACGGGGTTCGGCGAAGTTCAAGCCGGACTAAAGCCGGCGGAAGTTCGGGCAGCCGCGCGGCACGCGCGGTGCGGGACCGGCGGCGGGTTGCCGCAACCGCGCTTGAGTAGGGGCGGGAATGACGACATGGATTGAGTATCGGACGATTAGCCTGCGGGTGCCATGGCCCGGCAGAGATCTGCCCGAACTCCCGCTGGCGGGAAAAGCCTTCGTCGCCACAGCGCTTCTGGTCTTAATCGGCGGTATTGCCGCGCCCAGCACCATCAGCGTCGCGGCTATTCTTTCCACGTTGCCTTACTTCGCTATCCTCGCCGTCGCCTCTATCGGTCAGCACCTCGTGATCCAGCAGCGTGGGCTCGATCTGTCGACCGCCGGCATCATGTCGTTTGTTGCGGTGGTTGTTACCAAGCTGCCCGACTCTTCTACCGATCCCGGCGTCGTCCTTTTCTATATTGCGGCGGGACTACTGGTCGGGGCGGCAATCGGTGCATTCACGGGCCTGATCGTCACTTTGTTGCGGGTTCCGCCGCTTGTCACGACCATCGGCGTCAATGCCGTTCTGTTCGGCCTGACCTATTTCGTTTCGACCGGGGCGTCGGTGCAATCGCCGCCGATGATGGTGAGCTTTTTTGTTGGAGAGTTTCTCTTTGTGCCGGCGACGATTTGGGTGTTGCTGCTGGTGGCGGCGGCGACGGTGTTCGTCCTTATGTTCACGACGGTCGGGCGTCGCTTTATCGCGGTCAGCGTCAATCCTCCGGCAGCGCATGCTGTAGGCGTGCCGCTCAAGACCTATCGAATTCTGACTTACACGGTCGCCGGCCTTATGTACGCCATCGCGGCGATCATGCTGTCCGGATATCTGGTATCGCCGACTGTTTTGTGCGGGCTGCCTTATTTGCTCGGCACGATTGCCGCCGTCGTGATCGGCGGCAATCCGCTGGGCGGCCTGACCAAGGGAAGCGTCATTGCCACGGTAGTGGGCGCCTTCTTTCTGACCTATCTCGCCCAGCTCGTGACCGCGCTGGGTTTTGGGGGATCAGCCGAAGATTTGGCCGACGCGATCATTGTGCTGAGCGGCGTAGCGCTTCCCGAGATCACACGGCGGCTCCGCCATGCATAGCGTTGTTCGTGCAACCGCGTTGCCGGTCACGGCGCATGTGCCGATCATGACGCTTTTCGGCATGCGCAAGAGTTTCGGCCCCGTCCAGGCGCTGAAAGGCGTCGATGTCCTGATCATGCCGGGCGAGGTTCATGCCGTCGTCGGCGAGAATGGCGCCGGCAAATCGACCCTGATCGGCATTGCCGCCGGCGTGCTCCGCGCCGACGCTGGCAGCATCTATTATGGAGGCAAGCACATCGCGAGGCCTGACCCGCGCCAAATGCGCGAGGACGGCGTCTCGGTTGTCTATCAGCATCCGGCTTTGGCGCCCGATCTCACCGTGCTGGAAAATCTGCAGCTCGCCGAACCCTCGCTCGCCGGACCGGGGGGCGCCGCCGAGGCGGAGCGCATTTTGGCGCGAATCGCAACCGACGAATTGCGCATGCCAGTCGGGAAGCGCGTCGCGGAGCTGTCGTTGGCACAGCTGCATATCGTGGAGATCGCGCGTGCTCTCGCCACCAACCCGGAAGTTTTGTTTCTGGACGAGCCGACCGAGCCTCTACAGCACGCCGATGTGCGCAAACTGTTCGGCCTGATCGGCGAGTTAAAGCGCGACGGCGTCGGCATCGTTTACGTGTCGCATCGCCTGCACGAAGTCGATGAACTTGCCGACCGCATTTCGGTGATGCGCGACGGCGAGATCATCGACAGCCGCCTTGCCGATGCAATTACCCCGGCGGAAATTGTGGCGCTGATCGCCGGCCGACCGCTTGGCCAGATTTTCCCTGCCAAGGCGAAGGTGGTTGGGGCCCCGCTGTTCGCCGTCAGCGGGCTCAGTGGCCGCGGCTTCGATCAGGTCGACCTTGTTGTGCACGCCGGCGAGATCGTCGGACTGGCCGGCATTGAAGGTGAGGGCCAGCGTGAATTCATCCGAGCCGCCGCCGGCATCGACCGCCGCACCGGGGGCGAAGTGCGAGTCGCACGTGTCAGGATTTCCGGCGACACGCCGGATGCATTTCGCAAGGCCGGCGTCGGCTTCATCAGCGACGACCGCCACAACGAAGGCGTGTTTCTCAATCTGACCTTGCGTGAGAACCTCAGTCTCGGTTTCCTGGAATCGATTTCGCGATATTTCGTGATCGACCGGGCGGGAGAAGCGGAGCGCGCCAAAAAGATCACTGAGGATTTGCGCATCCGGGCTGCCTCCATCGAATCCAAGCTCAACGAACTGTCCGGCGGCAACCAGCAAAAGGCGCTGTTTGGGCGCGAAATCTCGGCAAAGCCGACGGCGCTGTTGGTCGACGAGCCAACCAAGGGTGTCGACATCGGCGCCCGCAGTGAAATCTACCAGCGGCTGCGCGCGATCGCCGACCAGGGCGTAGGGGTGCTGGTGTCATCCTCCGACGGCATCGAGCTCGAGGGTCTTTGCGATCGGGTGCTGATTTTCGCCCGCGGCCGCGTTGTCCACGAATTGACCGGCAAGGCCGTTACCGACGCCGCGATCACTGAGGCCAATCTGACCGCGACGGTGTCGCGTACCAGCAGGGCATCCGGCGGCATCCAAAGCCGGCGCTGGCGCGAGTTTGCCGCCAGCGATCATTTTCCGGCCCTGGTGCTGACCGTTCTCACGCTCATCATTCTCGGCGGTACGCAGGCTTTGAACCAGTACTTTCTGTCGCCCTTCAGCATCAAAAGCATTCTGTCGTTTCTCAGCATCCTGGCGTTTGTCTCGAGCGCGCAATTGGCGACGGTCCTGGTCGGGGCCATCGATCTTTCGATCGGCCCGCTGGCCGGCCTTTGCGTGGTGCTCGCCTCGTTTCTGGCGCCCGACGGCGTCGCCGCCGGGCCGCTCGCGGCCGGGCTCATCCTGATTCTCCTATTCACGACCGGCTTCGGTTTGTTGCAGGGCCTGCTGATTACGTCGCTCCGCTTGCCGGCGATCGTCGTCACGATCGCGACTTTCATCGGGCTGCAGGGCGTCTCGCTGCTGCTGCGGCCGGTCGCCGCCGGCTCCATCGACGACGCCGTCTCCGATGCCGCGCAGTTTCCGCTGTGGATTCTGCCGGCCGGACTCGCGTTGGCTTTGGTGATGGTGGGCGTTGCCGAATGGTTGCTGTATCGGACTGCATTCGGCAGGAGCTTCCGCGCCGTCGGCTCAAGCCCGCTGGCGAGCCATCGGCTTGGCATCGACAGTCAGCGCCTGACCTGGCTCGCTTTCGTCATCTCGGGGCTTTTGACTGGCATCGGCGGGCTGATGCTCGCCGGCCAGGTCGGAATCGGCTCGCCTTCGACCGGCTCCGACTACACACTGATGACCATAACCGTGGTGGTGCTGGGGGGTGCCAGCGTTGCCGGCGGCCGCGGCTCGTTCATAAGCATCCTTCTTGGCGCTGCTTTGGTGCAAGCGACATCAAGCGCGTCGTCTTACATCAACGCCAATTCGTCGGTGCATTACACCGTTATCGGCGGTTTGACGTTGTTGGCTGCGATCTTCTTCAGCATTGCTCGCCGCCGCCCCGCCAGCGGGAGACCAGACTAGGTCGGCGGCACAGCCGAACGGCTTAGCAGCGAACATTGTAAATTGAGCCGAGCGAGGTAGGAGCGTTGTGCGCCTCGCCTCTGGCAATGAACGGTTACGGTTTGAGTTTCTGTACGGCTTCGTGGCGGTAGCAAGTGATCATATGGTCGTTGACCATGCCGACCGCCTGCATGAAAGCATAGACGATCGTCGGCCCGCAGAACTTAAAGCCGCGCTCCGCCAACTCCTTTGACATCGCCCGGGAGATCGCCGTGTCGGCCGGAAT
Source organism: uncultured Alphaproteobacteria bacterium (assembly GCA_963844545.1). GTDB lineage: Bacteria > Pseudomonadota > Alphaproteobacteria > Rhizobiales > Xanthobacteraceae > BOG-931. The sequence continues at coordinate 46,240 of CAWJOX010000025.1, forward strand.
TTGCCGCATGGTGCGGAAGCGGTTCACCTTCGGCTTCCCGTCGACGAAGTCCCACAACAGCTTGGAGAAGCCCGGTCCCTTTTCCATAATCTCGATCCAGCCGCGGGCCGAAAGAACGGCACCTTCGATCTTGGCGCGGTTGCGGACGATGCCGGCATCCTGCATCAGGCGCTCGACCTTTTTCGGTGTGTAGCGCGCGATTTTCTCGGGGATGAAGCCATCAAAGGCGCGGCGGAAATTCTCACGCTTGCGAAGGATCGTGATCCACGACAGGCCGGCCTGGAAACCGTCGAGCACAAGCTTTTCGTAGAGCGCGCGGTCGTCGTATTCCGGGACGCCCCATTCGTCATCGTGGTACGCGAGATAGAGCGGATCGTCCTTGGGCCAGGGGCAGCGCACGATGGATTGGGCGGGCGCAGATGAGGTCATTCGGCGGCCTTCGATCCTTCAGGAAACGCAAAGCGGGCCCAATCCGGTTTGCTGAGCCGGATCGGAACGCCGCCAGCAACGAGCAACTCGCCGCGCGGCAGAGCTTCCGCTGCCCGATCGAGGCGCACAAGGGCAAGCCCGTGTCCCGCCGCGCTCGAACCCATGGTGCCGACCTGTCGATCGCCGGCCATGACGGCAGCGCCGGGGGCTGGTGCCGTGCCGTCGAAGCGCACCGATAAGGCGCGGGTGCGGGCGATGCCGCGGTGCTCCATGCGCGAAACCACCTCCTGGCCGACATAGCAACCCTTGTCGAAATCGATGCCGCCAAGCTGATCCATGTTGGCTTCGTGCGGAAAGGCGTCGTTGTAACGGAAGTCGATACCCCCCTCCGGGATGCCAAGGGCAATACGGTGCGTTTCGTATTCGGCCGGGCCAACCATGGCAGCGTCAACCTCTAAGGCTGCGTCTGCGGCGCGTTGCGGCGCCAGCATGGCTCGAAGCCCGAGCGCCGGCAGGCGAGGATCCGGATACCAAAGGCCGATGCTGGCCGTTCCTTGTCCATCCCATGCGGCCAGGACGCCAAGGACCTCGGACAAATCTTCGACCATGACGCGAGCGCGCAGCTTGTAGAGGTTGAGCTTGCCGACTACGGCCGCGGCGAGGGTCCTCGGCAGGTCCAGGAAGAAGCCGCCACCATCCTGCGCCGGCGCCTCGACGACAAAGAAGTCCGCAATGATCTTGCCCTGCGGTGTTAACAGCGCACAGAAGCGCGCCGCCCCCGGTGCGAGCTTCAGGATATCCGCACTAACAAGGCCATGCAGAAAACCGCGCGCGTCATCGCCCGCAACCTTAACCACGCCGCGGCCGGAAAGCAGGGCGGCCTTCATCGGGGGAACCTTCGGGCCATCGACTCAAACTAGGGTGCAGCGGCATCGGCCTCAAGAGCTTACGCCCGGCGAATGCGGAGTTGTGGACGGCTGAATATCACCTTCTTGGCGTTCAAAGCTGAACATATAGACCGCCCGTGAATCGCAGATAGTGCGCGGGCCGGCGCATCGGACCGGGCGGGGCGAGCCTGGAAGCCATGCGTGGCTATTACGGACGCGAGCGCTTAATCCGCAGCGGGCGTAGAGTCTCAAGACGCAGACGCAAATGCCCGCGACCAGAGCGGGAACGCGAGCGGAAAATCTGACGGCGGATTGGTTTATTGTCGTGGCAATTCCACGGAGAATTCGCCGTTGCGAATTCGCGGCGCGAGCCGTTCCGCGTAGCAGGCGGCCGGTTCCTCGCCATAAGTTGAAATCAGTTCCACCAGCGCGAGGAAAAGTGCGGTTTGAGCGAGGCAATCGCCCTCGATGCCGTCGTGATGCGCCTCGGCCCAGGCCTCTTGCAAATAGCCCAGTGCCCGCCGCTTTTGTTCGTGATCGGCCACGTTTTCCCGTGCCGCTAAGATACGCGTCGCCGTGGTCATTACTGTTGATTGTTGCCGCACCCCGGCAACGTCCCTGCCTCAAAAGAAGTTAGCACGGCCCAATCAGGCGTCAGACCGAACCTTGAGGCAGGGTTAATACCGCCGGCAAGCGGCTAATTGGCGTAGCGGGCGGTGATCTCGCGGGCGATTTTTGCGCCTTCGTCGAGGTAGCGGCGAATAGCGAAGTTCGCCGCCGGCGTGCATGTACGGTAGCTTTGTTGGAACGAACGATAGCCGCGGTTGAAGCTCGAGACCATCTGGTCGTGACGTTCGCCGGAAGGCGCCTCGGCTTCGATCAGCGCTTGCGCTTCGTTGCGCCATTTCTGACCCTCGTTCGTACCGCAAATGCCGCGCAGGAAGTGCAGCGCGCCAAGAATTTCGGAAAGCCGCTGCATGTCGCGGTCATAAGGGGCGGTCCGCGGCGGGGGCGGAGCCTGAGGCTGAGGCTGAGACTGCGCCTGCGGCTGTGCCCTTGGCCGAGGCGGCGGCTGCGGTTTGGGCTGCGCTTGCGGCTGAGGTTGCGGCGAAAAGATTTGTGCGCGGGCGGTCGCCGCGCCGAGGCAAAGAAGCAGTAGGAGCAAACTAAGGGAGCGCAGCATCGGTGGAGCGAACATATGGCTTCAACCAACCCGACAGCAAGCAGCACCCGTCGGCGTGGTTGAGGTGGTTCGAGTTAGCGCAACGCGGCGATCAGCTCGGCTGCTGCAGCGACGATGTCCGCAAGTCCTTCGGTGGTCTTGAGCCCGGAAAGCTCGGTGGATGCCAGCCACTGACCCTCGGCCAATTCGTCATTGAGTGAAATCTCGCCCGCGAGCCAGCGCGCGGCGAAGGGTAGGATCACAAAATGCCGCTCGATCCGTCCGCTGTCGTCACGCGCGATCACCTGGCGATAGCCGGCGAGGCCGTGCGGTTCGATTTCGAGGCCGGTCTCTTCTCGGACCTCGCGCATGACCGCCCCGACGAGCGTTTCACCTATTTCGACAACACCGCCTGGAAGGGTGTAAAGGCCGTTTGCCGGCGGCAGAGCCCGGCGAACGATCAGCACGCGGCCGTCCCGAAAAATGGCGGCGCTGACCGCAAGATAGGGGTGCGTTGGATAAATTCGCGCTTCGGTACTGTTACTGGTCAAAAGCCCGATCCATTTAAGTTACTATCGAGCCCATCGCCGCTGATGTGCCAAACAAGGCCTACGTTTATCGCAATGTGCGCACGTTATGTCATCACCTCGCCGCCGGGGGCGATCAGGGCGCTGTTCGGCTACAGCGAGTTGCCGAATTTTCCGCCTCGTTACAACGTGGCGCCGACCCAGCCGATTCCGATCGTGCGGCTTGTCGATGGCAAGCGGCAGTTCGCGCTGGTGCGGTGGGGGTTCATTCCCGCATGGGTGAAAGACCCGAAGAAGTTTTCACTGCTCGTGAATGCGCGGGGTGAATTGGCACTTGAGAAGCCCGCGTTCCGCAATGCGATGCGGCGGCGGCGTTGTCTCATTCCGGCGGACGGTTTCTACGATTGGCGCGACGGCGTGCCGAGACGCCCTTATTTCGTGCGCCGAAAGAACTCTGACGAACCGATGGCCTTTGCCGGACTGTGGGAAACCTGGACGGGCCCGAACGGCGAAGAGCTTGATACCGCCGCCATCGTCACGACGCGAGCTAACAAAACGCTCGCTGCCATCCATGACCGCATGCCGATCATCGTACCGGCGGAAGCCTTCGATCTTTGGCTCGATTGCGCAGGTGATGACGCGGCGGCCGCGGCGGCGCTGATCGCGCCGGCGCCCGAAGCGCTGCTCGAATGTTACGAGGTCTCAACCGCCGTGAACCGTGCGGTGAATGATGCGGCTCATCTGATCGAGCCGGTGACGGGGACAAAACCTGACCGGTCCGAACCAGCCCAGCAGCCGCTGCCGGTTAAGAAGCCTGGCGAACAATTGTCGCTCTTTTAAGAGCGCACCTCGGCCTAGCGTGCGCCGCGCGAAAACTGCGCTTTTTCCGCTCGACTTCCCACGCGTAATCGAAACCAAGCCGGTCGGCTCCCGGCATAATGGTTCGGCAACCAATTGGAGGTATTCGAGCACGGCCGCTTGCCGCGAGATTAACAATTGCCAACAACGCCTTCAGCTTCCTTACATCCCGTGTGTGGAACTTTTGGCCGGGCGGCGATTTCGTAACGGCGAACGACAAGAAGGAGGAGTTGCTATGGCCAGCCTGAGAATTGCTGCTTTTGCTTTGGCCCTGCTCGGTTCGAGCCTGCTGGTCGGGCAAGCATCGGCGGCTATGCCGGTAAACGGCTTGGCGGAAGCCAGCCAACAAATCAGCAGCGTTGACAAAGTCTGGTGCTGCCGAGGCTGGCGCGGCGGCCGATGGGGTTACCGTGGATGGGGTTACCGCCGCTGGGGTTATGGCCGATGGGGTTATGGTTACCGCCGATGGGGCCCCGGTCCCTATTGGGGCCGCCCCTACTGGGGCCGTCCGTACGCTTATGGGTATGGGTGGCGCCGCTGCGGCTGGCGCCGCTGCTGGTGGTAACGGCAATCGAGCCGGCTGATTGCGGTCAGCCGGCTTCCGCATAAGGCAAAAGTCCTCGACCGACTGATCCCGGTCGAGGGCGTTTTTGCCTTTCTGGGCTACAGGACCTTGCCGGGATTGAGGATACCGTTGGGATCGAGCATGCGCTTGAGCTCGCGCATCAGTTCGAGGGCGACCGGGTCTTTTACCGTCGGCAGCAGATCGCGTTTCATGACACCAATGCCGTGTTCGGCCGAGATCGATCCGCCGTATTTCTTCACGACCGCAAAAACCGCTGCATTCACGTCGTCCCACCGCTTCAGGAAAGCTGCCTTGTCGGCCTCCGGCGGCTGCATCACGTTGTAATGGATATTGCCGTCGCCGAGATGGCCGAATGACAGCGGACGCGCGCCGGGAATGAGCACCGTCACGGCCGCGTCGGCCTCCTTCAGAAATGCCGGCACAGCGGCGACCGGTACCGAGATGTCATGCTTGATTGAGCCGCCGACGTGACGTTGCACCTCGCCGAACATTTCGCGGATGCGCCAGAAAGCCTTGGCCTGTTCGAGGCTGTCGGCGATGGTGGCGTCGGCGATCAGGTCGCGCTGCAGTCCCTGCGCCAGAACATCTTCCATCACTTCGCGCAATCCGCTTTCGGCTTGCGAGGAGAGCTCGATGAGGACGTACCAGGGGTGGGGAGCGGCGAGAGGATCGCGACTGCCGGCGTCATGTTGCAGCACAAATCCTAGGCCGGCACGCGACATCAGCTCATAGCTCGTGACACCGGCGCCGGCACGCTCCATGGCGAGTGTGAGCAGCGCGAGCGCGGCTTCAGGCGAACGCACGCCGACAAAAGCGGTCTCGATGGCGCGCGGTCGCGGCACCAGACGCAACACCGCTGCGGTGATGACACCCAGCGTGCCTTCGGCGCCGATGAACAGGTTCTTCAAATCGTAGCCGGTGTTATCCTTCTTCAGCTTGTTGAGGTTGTTGAGGACACGACCATCGGCCAGTACGACTTCGACGCCGAGCGCGTGCGAGCGCGCAATGCCGTAGGCAAGCGCGGCGACACCGCCGGCATTGCTGGAAAGGTTGCCGCCGATCGTGCACGTGCCTTCCGAGGGCAGTAATTGCGGATAGAGACGATCGACTGCTGCGGCGGCTTCGCGGGCGTGCTGCAAAGTGACGCCCGCCTCGCAGGTCATGGTGTTGGAGATCGGGTCGACCTCGCGGATGCGATCAAGCCGCGTCAGCGACAGTACGATCTCGTCGTTGTGCGGTGTCTGGCCGCCGACCAGCCCGGTATTGCCGCCTTGGGGCACGATCGCAGTGCCGGTCGCATTGGCGAGTTTGAGAATCTCCGCGACCTCGGCGACGCTACCGGGCCGCAGCACCATTGGCGAGCGCCCGCGATAAAGGTCGCGCATCTCGACGAGGTAGGGCAGCTGCGCCTGCGGATCGGTGATGGCGTATTTCTCGCCGACGATGGCGCCGAAGCGCGCGAGCAGGGCAGGATCGGTTCCGCTGCTTTTCGGGGGTTTATCAAGCATCCGGCGTTTCCGGTTGGTAGGTGATCACCTGCCACAAAGATGGCAGTCGTCTCATTGGCAGGCAAGAACGCCGTTGCCCGCCTCACACGGGTACAAATTTATTTCACCTCCGTGCTGATGGAGCTGCGGCAAAAACCAGAGCAGTAGCGAATACCGTGCACAGCAAATGAACGCTATAATCCATGACTTCCTTGCGCCACGTTTCGCTTAACGCGCGGCTGCGCGGTATAGGCGGTCGTTGATCGCTTCGCCCAGCCCTTCATGGGGTACCGGCATCACGGCGATCGCCGGTGCGCCCGCAGCATCAAGCACCCGCAGGTGCGAAAACAGATTGGCGGCCGCCTCGATAAGGTCGCCCCGCGCCGACAGGTTGAGCACCTTCCGGGCGCCGCTGGCGCCTTCGGCGGGTCTGCGCCCGAACGCAAGCAGCGCCTCGCCGGGCTCTACCCGGCCGACATCGAGCCGCAGCCGCGTGCGAGGCGCATAATGGGAAGCGAGCATGCCGGGAGCCAGCGGCGCGTCCTCGGCACGCGGCGAACCGGACGGCGCATAAGCAAGTTTTTGCTCGAGCACGCCCTCGATCGCGGCGCGCGGCAGGCCGCCCGGCCGGAGCAGGACCGGCTCGTCAAGGCAGGCGATGATCGTCGACTTCGACGCCGACTGGCGCCGCATCGCCGTCAATAATGAGTTCGATACGGCCGGCCAGATCGGCCTGCACGTGTTCGGCGCGGGTCGGCGAAACGTGACCGGACCGGTTGGCGGAAGGTGCGACCACCGGTTTCCCGAACGCCGCCAGGATATCGCGGGCGACTCCGTGGTTGGGAATGCGCACGGCGATGGTGTCGAGCCCGGCAGTCGCCAGGTCGGCAACGTGGCATCTGGCGGTTTTGGGCAGAACCAACGTCAGCGGACCTGGCCAGAACGCTTTAGCAAGCTTGGCCGCCTTCGGATTAAAGCGGGCCAACGCCTGCGCCGCCTTGAGATCAACGACGTGAGCAATGAGGGGATTAAACGCCGGGCGGCCCTTGGCCGCGTAGAGGCGGGCGACCGCCCGGCCATCGGTGGCGTCGGCGCCAAGGCCGTAGACGGTTTCGGTCGGAAACGCCACCAATCCGCCGGCCGTTAGCACGCGCGCGGCCTCGGCGACGGCAGCCGCATCGGCCTTCAAAACGCGCGTCGTCAGCGGGGCTGTCATTTGAGTCCTCCGCTGCCTAGATAGCCGAAACGGCTGCCGCTTGCAGCCCCGCCGGGCCGACTGTATAAGCGCCGCCGTGTGGCGGAGTGTAGCGCAGTCTGGTAGCGCACCTCGTTCGGGACGAGGGGGTCGCAGGTTCAAATCCTGCCACTCCGACCATCAACCGGCCTTTTCCAGCAAATAGTTCGGCCCAATTGCCCCAGGTATGAATCCTGGGGCGGATGGAACGATCGGCTCGGGTTTCGCGGTGGCGCGCCGGCGGCATCGCGGTGCCGCCGCATTTCAAGATCGAAAAAACGAGCTCGCCCGCATTGATGCTTGAACAGTCAGAGAAGTCACTGATTCAGTGCTGGAAACTGATTCGCTGCGGTATGTCTTCGAATGAGCGCCCAGGCTGAACGCAAATGCTATGATGCGGTTTTTTCGGAAAGCACCGAAACGCGATTGCGAGACGTTTTTGAAGCGTTTGATAGATTAGAAAGAGAATTGCTGCAGCACATCGAGCAATTGCGCGACGCGGGATGGTTGGGTGCGGAAAACGAATTTACGTCTGCTGCCGAGCCTGTCGACTATGCGGAAGACAACGACGATACGGGTTATGTGTTGCGGTAGCCCGGTAGTGGTCGCGTCGCCAAATTAAAAACCGCTCCGATGCACTATTGCACCAGCCCGTCGGCTTCCCGAGTGCTGCCGCAACAAGTGCCGCGCGCGTTCTGGCGCCGGGCGCTTACAGATATCTTGCCTTGAGATCGACTGTTGTCTCGGCGCCGAGATGCTCGAAGTTGGCGGCGATCCATTTATCGGCGCGTTCGCGGCCGATCTCGAAAAGATGCATCAGGAATTTCCAGTCGGCGTTCATTTTGCTGGAACCCGCCAGTTCTCTGATGATGTCCTCGGCTTCGATGAGGTGGATGAACATGCGTTTGCCGCCGGTCAGCTTGCCTTCGTCGATCATCTGCGTGACGAAAGCGATGGCCCGCATTTCCCGCATCAGCGATGAATTGAAGCTGATCTCCTGCATGCGATTGAGGATGGCGCGCGAGTTGGTCGGCAGTTCGGCACGTTCGGTCGGTGTCAGGTGGACGAGAAGGACGTCGCACGACTTGCAGGCGTAGATCACCGGAAAGATTGCCGGATTGCCCATGAAGCCGCCGTCCCAGTAGGCCTCGCCGTCGATCACGGGTGAGCGCATCATGAAGGGCAGGCAGGCCGAAGCGAGCACATGCTCGGCGGTGATCTCTTTGTTGGGGAACACCGCCACCTTGCCGGTGCGCACGTTGGTCGCGCTCAGGAACAGCTTCACCACCTGTTGGGTGCGCACCCGCTCGAAGTCGACGACCTCGTTGAGCAGGTCGCGCATCGGATTGGCATCCATCGGATTAAGCTGATAGGGCGACATGAAGCGGCTGATGATGTCCACCATCACATAGCCGGGCGAGTGGTCGAGCCCGAAGGTCGGGTTCATCTTGTCCACGAAAGACGGCGCGATGATGCTGGCGGATGTCGTGTCCGACATCTTTTTCCAGAACGTGCGCATGATCTTTCGGGCGCCTTCGCGGCCGCCGGCTGCCAGACCGTCGGCCAGCAAAACCGCATTGACGCCGCCGGCGCTGGTTGCCGTGATGCCGTCGAAGCCGATGCGGTCGTCCTCGAGCAGGCGGTCGAGCACGCCCCAGGTGAAAGCACCGTGACTGCCGCCGCCCTGGAGCGCCAGGTTGATCATCTTCTGGCCGGTCATCGGCGTGCTCGCCTGGATGTCGGCGGACTTAGGCTGCGCGGTCATGTTTCCCCCCTAAACGGGCGCTGCGGTTATTATTGGCTGAGACGCTTTCCCATTATGGCAGCCTTCGACCGGCCAACGAGCTTTTCCGCCATGTGGCAGCGGCCGCGACAAGCGCCATAGACGCACGCGCCCCGCTAACGTCAATATGATATGAATGTGAACCGCACCGCGTCAAACCTGCTTTTCAGGAAAATCATAGGGTCGGAGCTGGAATAATTCGTTACCGCATAAGCTGGAGACGTTAATTCCTCAATCCTGTTGGTGGTTTTGAGCGTAATGAGCAGCGGCGCCGTCCCGGGCGTCCGTTCGACCTGTTCAACTCAGATATTCTAACAACATGGTCGGCAAAATACCCGGCGCTGTGCCGCAAATCCTTTCCAGCATCGTGGCCGGCCGGCCCGCATTCAATGCAGGGCAAGTCCGCCGCGGCGCGCTGTTTTTGGTCAATGTCGGCGTTCCGCTTCTGATCGGAGCCATCAGCGGGCAATCCCAGGCGGCGCTCGCCGCGGTCATCGTCGGAATGCTGTTCGCATTCGCCGATAACGATGGGCCGCTGTTAGGCCGACTGCGCCTTCTGCTGTTGGACGCGGGCTGCATCGCGGTCGGCGGCCTGGTCGGATATTTCTCCAGAAGCGATGCCGCCGTCCTCTGGCCGTTGTTCGTGACCATCACGTTTGCCGTCGGCCTGGCGGCGCGAACCGGCCGCGAATGGTTGCTCGCCGGGCGGCATACCGCCATGGCCTTTGTCGTTGCTGCTGCCGTACCATCATTCAGCCTTCTGGAAGTTTGGTATCTCGTCGGCGTGGTGGTCCTCGCCGCGGCATCGCGGACGGTCGATTACTTGATCGCCGGGCCGTTACCGCGCCAGCCCGCGCCGCCGATGCAAATGCCGTCCGGGCGGGCCGGCTGGCTCCGGTTTGCCGTTGCCTTTGCCGGCGCTGCCACCGCGGCGCTTTGGCTTGGCGGCACGCTGGACAAGGTTCACACCATCTGGGTCGTTACCACGACGCTGGTGGTCATGGCGCCCGACGCGCGCGCCAGCTATCGCCGTATCGTCGAACGTGTGGCTGGTACTTTTGCCGGGGTGCTGGTGGCCTGGCTGATCACCGTCGGATTTCACTCGGCCGCGGTCATTTGCGCGTGCATCCTGCTGATAGCGCCGCTGATCCCGCACCATGTGGCCAACCGGTACTGGCTGCACACCGCACTGATCGCGCTTCTCGTATTGTTGGCTTACGACCTGGCGGAACTCCATGCGGAGGGTATTGCCAAGCTGCTCCCGGAACGCGTCATCGACATGCTGCTGGGTTGCGCTATGGCCTTGGTCGGCACCGCAGTCGCGTTTCCACGCGGTGCTCTCGCCGACGGCGCAGTTGACGACCCCAAGGATCGGTTGGCGGTCGATCACGATGACGGGTCGAACTGAGCGCCTGTGTGCATCGCCGCGTGCAGGATTGCCGAGCCTTAAATTCAGTGGTTACTGGCTGCCGTCATGCCGACGCGTATAACCATCCGCCGCCCCGACGACTGGCATCTTCACGTTCGCGACGGCGAAATGCTCAAGGCCGTCCTGCCCTACACGGCAAGCGAGTTCGGCCGGGCAATTCTAATGCCCAACCTCGTGCCTCCGATCCGGTCTCGGGAGGAGGGGATCGCCTATCGTGAACGCGTCAAGGCGGCGCTGCCGGCCGGGTCGCGTTTTACCCCGCTGATGACCTGTTATCTCACCGACGAAACCGATCCCGACGACGTCGAACGCGGGTTTCGTGACGGTGTTTTCACCGGCGTGAAGCTTTATCCGGCGAACGCGACCACGAATTCGGCCGCGGGCGTTTCCGACTATCGCAATATCACGCCCGTGCTGGAGCGCATGGAGAAGATCGGCATGCCGTTCCTCATGCACGGCGAGGAGGTCGGCCCTGAGATCGATATTTTTGACCGCGAGGCGGCATTCATCGACCGCCGGCTGTCGAAATGGGTGAAGGAATTCCCCGGTTTGCGGATGACGCTTGAGCATCTTTCGTCGAAGGACGGCGTTGATTTTGTTGCAAGCGCTGCTCCACAGGTCGGCGGCACCATCACGCCCTACCATCTGAACCTGACCCGAACCGACTGGCTCGGCGCCGGATTAAAGCCGATGATGTATGCAATGCCGGTGATCAAGACTGCGGACGATCGCACCGCGTTGCGCAAAGCCGCGACTTCAGGAGCTGCCTGCTATTTCCTCGGCACCGATTCCGCGCCGCATCCATTTGCGCGCAAGGTTGCGATCAACGGCGTCCCAGGTATCTTCAACGCGCCCGTAGCGCTTTCGACGTACGCCAAGGTGTTTGAGGAGGAGGGCGCGCTCAACAAACTCGAAGCCTTTGCGTCGCTCAACGGACCGAAGCATTATCGGCTGCCGCCGAACGAGGATAACATCGTGCTCGAGAAGTCGCCCTGGACGGCACCGGTCGAGGTCAAAGTCGCGGGCCCCGATGAGCGGACGCTGCTTTATCGCGGCGGCGAGACCATCGAATGGAAGGTGGTCGGATAGATTTTCTCCGAAAGGCACGGCGACGCAGCAGAATGAAGAGAGCGTAATGAGCGGCTTTGCCGACAAAAAGGTGATCGCCGAACTGACGGCGAAGATGCTGATCGAGGTGGAGGCGGTCCGGTTCATGACCGACAAGCCTTTCATTTTCACCTCGGGCTGGGCCAGTCCGGTTTATACCGATTGTCGGCGGCTGATTTCGTTTCCACGCGTGCGGCAAACACTGATCGATTTCGGCGTGACGACAATTGAACGCGAAGTCGGCTTCGAGCAGTTCGACGCGGTAGCCGGGGGCGAAACTGCCGGGATTCCATTTGCCGCCTGGATGGCTGACCGCCTGATGCTGCCGATGCAGTATGTTCGCAAGAAGCCGAAGGGCTTCGGCCGAAACGCCCAGATCGAAGGACATCTCGAGGCCGGCGACCGTGTGCTTCTGGTCGAAGATATGACCAGCGACGGCCGCAGCAAGGTCAATTTCTGCAAAGCGCTGCGCGAAGCCGGCGCCAGCGTCGAACACTGCTTCGTCGTTTTCTTCTACGACATCTTTCCCGAGGGAAAGAAAATCCTGACTGATCTCGGCGTCACGCTGCACTCGCTCGCGACCTGGTGGGACGTGCTGGAGGCTGCAAAGAAAAGCGGTCAATTTGACAAGGCCAAGCTGAAAGAAGCCGAGAAATTCATGAAGGATCCCGCGGGCTGGTCGAAGGCTCATGGCGGCGTCGCCCAGGCCACTGAGTAGTCGCCACGCTTTTGCACCACGAGACTTGGACGGGCTCGAACAAGTCCGGCCATGACGGACGCAAGCAATGCCCGATCAAATCGCTGATGTCATTGTTGTCGGCGCCGGTAATGCCGCGTTTTGCGCGGCGCTCGCGGCACAAGAGCGCGGCGCAGATGTGTTGATGCTGGAAGCTGCGCCGGAAGAAGAATCCGGCGGCAACAGCCGCTTCACCGCTGGCTCGATCCGCGTTGTCTATAACGGCACAAACGACATCAAAACCCTCGTGCCCGATCTCACGCCGGCGGAAGTCGAAAGCACGGATTTCGGCACCTACACCGCCGATCAGTTCTTCGATGACATGGCGCGCGTCACGCAACATCGCGCCGATCCCGACCTTGTTGAACTCCTGGTCACGCGCAGCTTCGCGACGCTCAACTGGATGCGCGAAAAGGGCGTCCGCTTGATCCCGATCTACGGGCGGCAAGCCTTCAAGGTCGAGGGCAGGTTCAAGTTCTGGGGCGGCCTGACCGTGGAGGCAGTCGGGGGCGGACCGGGTCTTGTCGCGATGCTCACGGCTGCCGCGAAACAACGCGGCATCGAGATCCGCTACCAGACACGCGCGCTTGACCTTCTCTACGACGGTACTCGGATCGAAGGCGTTCTGGTTCGCGGCGACGGCGTCATCCAGGAATTGCGGGCAAGCGCCGTGGTGCTCGCGTGCGGCGGTTTCGAAGCCAATTCCGAGTGGCGCACCCGCTATCTTGGACCGGGATGGGACCTTGCCAAAGTGCGCGGCTCACGATTTAACACCGGCGACGGTATCCGCATGGCGCTCGCAATTGGCGGCAGCCCGCGCGGCAACTGGTCGGGCTGTCATGCCGTGCAATGGGAGATGAACGCACCGGAATTCGGCGATCTCGCGGTCGGCGATCAATTCCAGAAGCACTCTTATCCGTTCGGCATCCTGATTAATGCAACGGGCAAGCGTTTCGTTGACGAGGGCGCGGATTTTCGCAACTACACTTACGCCAAATACGGCCGCGTGGTGCTGGAGCAGCCGGGTCAGTTTGCCTGGCAGGTTTTTGACCAGAAAGTGAAGCATCTGCTTCGCGACGAATACAAAATACGGCAAATCACCAAAGTAAGGGCGAACACCATCGAGGAGTTTGCGCAAAAGCTCGAAGGCGTGAACGCGGCCGCCTTTCTTCAAACCATCAAAGAGTGGAACGCGGCGGTACGCACCGATATTCCGTTCAATCCGAACATCAAAGACGGGCGTTGCACACAGGGCCTTGTCATCGACAAAAGCAATTGGGCGAACACAATCGATGCGCCGCCTTTTGAAGGGTATGCGGTCACCTGCGGCGTCACCTTTACTTTCGGCGGGTTACGCATCAACGCCGATGGTGCAGTGCTTAATACCGATTACCAGCCGATCCGCGGCCTCTATGCCGCCGGCGAACTCGTCGGCGGCTTGTTTTATTTCAACTATCCGGGCGGCACCGGGCTAATGTCTGGCGCGGTATTCGGCAGAATCGCCGGGGCTTCTGCAGCTAGCGCTGGCGGGCTTCAATGACCAGTCCATGGCCGATCGAACTACGCCTGCACAAGGACCGCAAAACTCTCGCGGTTAAGTTTGACAATGGCGAGAACTTCGAGCTGCCGGCCGAATACTTGCGCGTGCGCAGTCCAAGCGCCGAAGTGCAGGGCCATTCGCCCGCCGAGCGCCGCCTCGTCGCCGGCAAGCGCGATGTGAAAATTCTAGAGTTGGAACCGGTCGGCAATTATGCGGTTCGACCCGTGTTCGACGATCTGCATTCGACCGGGATCTTCAGCTGGGATTATCTTTTGGAGCTTGGCCGCAATCGGGAAACCTACTGGCGTGAATATCTCGGTGAGCTGAAGGACAAGCAGCAGTCGCGCGATCCGGCGGCAAAGTAATCCGGAGATGCGATCCGCTCACTTTTAGGAAATCTGTGCGTTGTGACGAAAGGTTTGCTTCAAGCCGTGCGGATACGCACATAACCACCCGCACCAAGCCATAGTGCGGGTCGGGTGAGCTTTTGAAGGGGCTTCGTCATGGGCAATCTGTATAGAAATTTTCTCGCCAATGAGCGTGGCGCTACCGCAATTGAATATAGCCTGTTGGCGGTCGGCATCGCGGGCGCGATTATTGCGATCGTGTTCGGCCTTGGCACCAATCTCACCGCTACTTATTCGAGCGTCTCAAGCGCTTTAAACTAGCCGGCGCGCCGCTTCCCGCCAGGTTGCTGTTCGTAACCATCGGTCAACTTCGGTCCGGCATCATCACCGCAGTGTCGGGGAGGGGCGTATGATGGGACGCCTTCCGGCATCAGGACGGCCGCAGCTCCTCTCCCTCGGGGCGGCGGCCGTCCGCTTTTAACGCCCACGCAAATTCTCCCGCTGATTTTAACGACAGAGTTCGATCGCGGGCTGCGCGGCGACAGCATGCGTTTGCTACGATTTTACCGTCCATGGTTGATAAAGTGTTGCTAACTATGTGATTGCCCTATCGCCCCCAGAACCGCTCGACTAGTTTCAGACGCGGTGCGCGTGGCGGTAACGCCGACCAAAACAGGCAAACCGGCACAGACGGGGGTTGCAGAGATGAAGCGGCGCGAATTCCTCGTGCTCATCGCCGGCGCATCAGGTTGGCTGTTTCCCTGGATGCGTTCGGCGCGTGCACAAGATCCGGCGCCGCCGGATCAGGCCGCGGCCAATCAAATCGGGCAGGTTGCCACGCTGCAGGGTAGTGCGACCGTGACCCGCGCCAAGGCGGTGACCGCCATGGCGCTGCGGGTCAATGACCCCGTCTTCAAGAACGATACGCTTGCAACGGCCGCCGATTCCACGCTCGGTGTCACATTTGACGACCAGACGACGTTCAGCCTGTCCGCCAACACGCGGATCGTTGTCGACGAATTCGTCTATCAGGAGGGCGGCGCCGCCAACGCAGCCTCCTTCAACGTTGTGGCCGGGACGGCCGCCTTTGTTGCAAGCCTTGTCGCCAAAACCGGCAACATGAAAATTACGACGCCCGTCGCCACGCTCGGTATCCGCGGCACGACCGGTGTGATCGACGTCCCGGAACAAGGTAGCGCAGCTGCTCCTGGTAACGCAGCCGACGAACCGAGGATTAAGCTCTACGCCGACGCGGACGGATATGTCGGCCAGATCGAAGTATTTAACCCCCAAGGCGTGCGGCTCGGCGCGTTGACACAAGGTGCGAGTGCGTTTGTTTTCCGGCCGGGGGCCGGCGGGCGGTTGGAGGCGGTGCCGTATCAGATTCCGCCGCAAGAGGCGGCGCGGGACCGCGGCGTGCTGCGACGCTTGTTCGCCTCGCACAATATCGGCCGTCGCAAGACGCTCGAACGGCATCGCAGGACCAATCAGCATCGGAACAATCGGCGGCAACCCGGCCCGCCGCGCGGCAGAAACCCGCACCCGTCCGGACGGGGCCGCGGGCGCAACTAGCGAAACTAGCCGCCGTCGCCACCCGGCCGCGTTGTTTGCTATGAAGGCGGCCGGCAGGACACCGATTCGGGCACGATGATTGTTCTACGAGGTAGCCGCCTTGCCGCGTTGCTGGTGGTATCGATCGTCTTCTCGCCGCCGGGACTTCGCGCCCAAGCAGCCGATGAGGCTGAATACGCGTTGCTGGCAGCGGCGCTGTCCGACGCCATGGCGCAGTACCGCCGCGCTTTGGCCGAATACCGGAGCGCCTGGGCGACCTACAATTCCGTGGCCGAGGCGTACTGGCGATCGATATCGGAAAAGCGGCACGTGCGAAGCGCAAAGCGCGCGAACCACGAGTTGATTTCGCTCGACGATTATGTGCTGACGCAGCCGCCGGTTTATACCGGCCCGCCGAAGCCGCGCGATCCTTCAAAGCCGGCAGAGGCGCCGACGCCACCACCCTATGTGCCTGTGGTGGCCGATTTTCTCGGCGCAGCGCAGCGGGAATTCAAATTTGTCCCGCAGATGCCGCAAAGCGAGAGCGAGTTCAAACGCGCTTACGCCAGGACGGCATTGGCGGCAGGCCTGACCAGAGAACAGATAGTCCGCATCTACGGCTTTGAGGCGGGGGGAAACGGCGATTACGATGTTCAAGCCGGGCTTGAATACAACAAGCGAGCGCGGGCGATCACCACGGCGCTGGGTTATAACCAGCTGCTGTCGACCAACACGGTCGAGATCATTGCCGAGAACGGCAGCCACTTTATCAAGAGTTTGATGGCGCGCGCCGCCCTGTCATCGGCCGCCGAGAAGCAAGTTTTGGAAGGCAAGATTGCCGTCATGCGCAAGATGGTCAACTTCGCGACCAGCGTTCCTGACGACTGGAACCAACATGAAGTGTTGGCGAACACGCCGAGGGGTTTCGCTGTCCACGCCATGAATTTGGATTTAGACGTCGGACCGTTGCTGCAAACCCAGAAGCTGCTTGATTCGGTTGTGTTCGCGCGGCGCAGAGGATTGGATCGGACGCTCAGCGCCGCCGAGCTGGAAATGATGAACCTGACCGGCGACGGCAATGGCTACGATATGATCACGATGCCGTTGGTCTGGCGCGACCAGGTGCCGACCTCGAATTTCTTTCAGCGCAGCGGCTATCAGGACAACCCGGTCGCGCGGCGCAACAACGTGGTGGCGAAATTACTGGCGGTAACCGACGCGCGCATGGATGAAGAGGCGAGAAAACCGGGAGCAAAAGAACTGGCCGCTGCGCTGCATTGATTTGCTGGCGGTGGGAGAAGTTTAGGCCCTTGGTACGGACGCCGGTATGGAATTATGACCGCGGCTTGATTTGGAACGGGGCGAATGGTGGGCGCTCTAGCAGAAATGCAGACTATGTCTGATTTACTGTGCTTTTGTGAGGATGCTGTACCATCAACCTGTAACATCACAGGACATGGGCATGGCCGATACCCGATATCTCAAGCGACGACATCAGAGCTGGTATTTCGTCGCTGCGATACCGCGAGCGCTCCGCGGCAAGGTCGTCAGTGAAGGGCGCAATGGAAGCGCCTGCCGGCCCCTCAGCAAGATTGTGGTGAGCCTCAAAACGCAGTGGCTTGGGGAAGCTCAGGACCGGCGCTGGCCGCTTGTGATGCAATGGCGCGAAACTTCATGCCATCTCCCGGAGCCACTAATGGACGCCGAATTCAAGCCCTTTGCGAAGGCACCGCGCGCGGCCGCATTGGCGAACTCGGGTTTCTCGGGAGCACGATTCCCAGCGACTTCGGCTCGGCTCCCGAGCCGCAGCGGGATCGTGCGTAGTCTTCGAAGATGCTTGTCTAATGTCGCCTGGCGGAGCTTAAGCGACGTCAGCCGCGCGATAAACCTCCTTGCCGCGGAGGCCGTCGTGCGAATGTTGAAGTTTGAGTACGCCGTCTGGCGCACGCCGTAGATCGGCGCGCATTTCCCTGCCCATATCGCCTTTGGCCGGTGTCACGCCACCGTCAGCCAGCCACAGCGCACCGGTTACATAGCTCGCTTCATCAGATGCGAGAAACGCGAAGATATTGGCAATCTCCTCAGGCGTTCCCCGGCGGCCGAGTGGTACCATAGCATCGATCGCTTTCTGCGCTGCCGGGTCGATTGGACTGTCGACGCCGCGGGTCCAGGCGGTATCAATAGGACCCGGGCAGACGCAATTGGCGCGCACGCCGTACGGTGCCTGCTCCAATGCGACGCCTTTCATGAAGGCGTGAAGGAAGCCTTTGCTCCCGCCGTAAGGCGTAAAACTGGCTGAACCGTTGAGTCCGGCCTCCGAGCCGGTGAAAATAATATTGCCCCGGCTTGCCTGAAGATGCGGTAGGGCGAACTTGGTCATTAGGAACGCAGTTCGAATATTGTTCCTGATGGTGCGGTCGAAATCTTCCACGCGATATGCATCTGTTTCCGCGCTGGCGATCAAGACGCCCGCGTTGTTTACCAGTACGTCGAGCGACCCGAAACTTCGTAGCGCAAGCTCGACACATGTGTTAGAGCGTGCAGCTCGTCGGCAAGGTCGCCAAGATGCGACTCGACAAAGCCACCCCCGCTTGTGATCGCGTCGGCGACATCACGGACGGGGTCGGTCGGGAGACCGCTCACAACAAGCCGTGCGCCTTCGCGGGCAAACTTATGCGCGATCGCCTCGCCGATACCGGTGCCAGCCCCGGTAATGATTGCGACCTTGTCCTTTAAGCGCATGTTTGTCCCTCGAACCTTCGGTTGACGGAATTGTCAGCGACCCTATCGCAACCAAGCGAATAACATTGTGAATGTAGCTCCGCTTGTCCGAACTTTTCCTTGATCGGGAACAAATGTCGCGGACAATGGCCAGACTTAATTGCTTAGATGGGTTTGCTGCAATTCCATTAAGTCCGTTGGGGTACCCTTGCCGTCACTTCGTGCGGTGCAGCGATCTGTCCGGAGCCGAGGGATCAAAGCAGACTCGATATGCAACAAGATATCTTCTTCAGGTGTCATCTCCGAGGTACCGATTTCGTTGGTGCAGCAGCCGGCTTGATACCCAGGCCATATTTCGCGGCGTAGCCCAGCGCGTCCCACTTCGGCGGTGACGAACCAGCGGCCTCTGCATCCAAGGTACTTATAGGGCGCACCTGTACCACTGAAACCGCAATACCGGGCCGCCAGTTCGGCTCGATCACCCATTCGATATCGACCGGCTTGCCGAATTGCCGCTCGATCTGCGCAACGGTCATCCATAACGCGCGAACCATCTCATCCGTGAGACATCGTGCCAAGCGAAAGCGCGGCGGTAATTCCTGCTCGGTGACGCCACCGCGAATTCGATCAAAAATTGACGCCAGCCGTTTGTCGCCGACCCGATACCCGATGATCCGGCCGTCAGTTCGATCGATCTCGACATGATCCGGCTCGACCGTGCCTTGGACGACGGCTTCTCCCCAGCCCCAAGAGCCTTCGATGACAAAGCGATCGCGCCTTTTGCTCACCGGATCCGCCGAGAAGGCGACACCTGCGCAGCGCGCCTGCACAAGACGCAACACGCCGACTCCCATCGGCGTGTCACGATAGTGTAGCTTTTGACGCAGCCGGTAGCTCAGCGCATGGGCCACGAATAGGCTGCTCCAGGCCTGGCGCACGGCGGTCACAACAGCTGCCGCCCCGATGATGCCGAGATAGCTTTCATATTGGCCGGCAAAGCTCGCCGTATCGGCATCTTCGCCAGCCGCGGAGCTGCGCACGGCGACCGGGAGAGCGACATCGCCACAACGATAGCACAGCTCATCATAGGCTTCTCGCAAGGCCGCTTCGAACGAAGCTTCGAGCGGCGCTTGTTCGATAACAGCACGCAAACGCCGCGAAACATTTGCAGCCGCGGCAAAATCGTCGATGTCAATTACCGACGCCAGTTCGCGATCAATGATAGCTTCTAAGGAGTTGTTTCCAAGAAACATTTGAAATGCAGCGGTGGTGACCGCGAAGCCATCGGGGATCTCGACCCCGAGTTCGCGGAGCGTGGCAAGCCGGGCAATCTTCGGCCCCACTGTTACGCCGTCATCCGCAGTTAGTTCGTTCAGCCAGCGAAGCATCAACTGTCCCAGGTGGTTCCGGATTCGAAACGCGCGATCCGGTGACTGCACGCGCTTTTGTCCGTTAGGTTACATCATGTTCTGGACTGCATCATCTTCGTTGGCGCGGTTACCGCCGAAAGTGAACAGTTTTTTTCATTTCGACCAGCACAGTCTATTCATCGGAACAGTTTCGCCGCCATTCGTGCAGCACAGAATGAAAAACGCGAGCTCTGTGCAAAAATAGACGAGCGCGGCCGGCGTTTGATCTTGAGACGATCCGGCACCAATGTTAGCACCCGAACCAATCTTGCGCAGAGCGGATTTGTTAAATCACAACGACGCCTGAAATGGCTCGGCCAAAAATGATGGAATCCCGATGATGAAAGCTCAGCCGCCCGCCCGCGCCGAACATGTCGGCAGCCTGTTGCGCCCCCCTGTCGTTAAGGATGCGCGAGCAAGGCTTGAGCGCGGCGAGATAACGGGGGCCGACCTTAGGGCAATCGAGGACCAAGCGATCCGCCGCGCTGTTGCCAGGCAGGAGGCGCTTGGTCTCAAAACGGTGACCGATGGCGAGTACCGACGCAGTTTCTGGAGCCGCGACTTTTTTCGCCATCTCGACAATGTGGAGACCTTCTCAACGCCCGACGTCAAACGCTTCCAGGGCAGTCAGCCGAAGACGTTGGCGCATCGACCGACCGCACGGCTCGGCAGTTTCACCAACCACCCGATGATCGATCACTTCCGTTTTCTCAAATCGGTTGCCGGGCCGGGCTCGATTCCGAAGATGACGATTCCGGCGCCAAGCGCCTTTCTCGCGCATCGCGGCAAGACGATACTTGACGGGTCGGTCTATAGCTCGTTCGAGGAGTTCTATGCCGATTTGGCGGGGACTTACCGGCAGATCGTGCGGGCCTTTGGCGATGCCGGTTGCCGTTACTTGCAGCTTGACGAAGTCTACATGATCGTTTTGGTCGACCCGAAACAGCGCCAGTTTTTCATCGAGCATGGCAACGACGTGGAGAAGTTGCCGGAGCTCTATTCGCAGGCGACAAATGTCGCATTGTCCGACAAGCCCGCGGACATGGTGACCGGCATGCATCTCTGTCGCGGCAATTTCCGCTCAACCTATCAGGGTTCGGGCGGCTACGATGCGATTGCCGACATTCTGTTTAACAAGACGAACATCGATGTTTATTTCATGGAATACGACACCGAACGCGCCGGCGGCTTCGAGCCGTTGCGGCTCGTCCCCAAGGGCAAAAAGGTCGTGCTGGGGCTCGTGACGTCGAAGACTGGCCAGCTCGAATCCAAAGACGAGATCAAACGAGGCGTCGAGGCGGCCACAAAGTTCATCGATATCGACCAGCTTTGCCTCAGCCCGCAATGTGGCTTTGCCAGCACAGAAGAGGGCAATCTGCTGACCGAGGATGAGCAATGGGCCAAGCTGTCTCTGGTGGTCGAGGTCGCCGAGGAAATTTGGGGACGTTCCTGAATCTTCCTGAGAATTGACGGATGCAAGCCAACACTGACCGGATCCAGACGACTCACGTTGGAAGTCTCGTCCGGCCGCCTGAGCTGGTCGCTTATATGCGCAAGCGGCTGGAGCGAGAGGCGATCGACGACGTTGCTTATGAACGGTACTTACGAGAAGCCGTGTCCACGGTAGTCGGGCGGCAGGTCACGGCTGGCCTCACGGTCGTTAACGACGGCGAATATTCCAAGAGCTCGTGGTACCGCTATGTGACAGAGCGTCTGGATGGCCTAGAATTTCGCTCGGCTCCGAGCGAGCGTCCGAGGCCAACGCCGTCAGCCGGCCGGGATTTTGAACGCTTCCGCGACTTCTACACCGAATATCATCGCGGCCAGCAAGCCAGCGGTTCGGCCGGCTACTGGGTAGTGACCGGTCCCATCAGGTACCGCGGCCAGGCACAGGTGCAGCGTGATATCGCCAATCTCAAGGCGGCGTTACGTACCAACCCCGGTGTCGCCGGTTTTCTACCGGTGGTCGCGCCGGCGAGCGTCCTGGCGGGGCTGCGCGATGAATATTACGGCACCGAAGAAAAACTGAGCCTGGCGCTCGGAGAGGCGTTACGTACCGAATACAAGGCGATCGCCGAGGCGGGTTTGATTGTGCAGATCGACGACGCTTGGCTCGCCGCAAAATACGACGTCATGGTTCCACCGGCGCGCTTTGCGGACTATTACGCCTGGGCGGAGCAGAAGGTCGCCGCGCTTAACCACGCGCTTGAAGGGGTCCCCGAACAGCAGAGCCGATACCACGTGTGCTGGGGAAGCTGGAATGGACCGCACACTAACGACGTCGCCGCAGAAGATATTATCGATCTCATCCTCAGCGTTAAGGTTGGCGGGTACTCGTTGGAGATGGCAAATCCACGCCACGAGCACGAGTGGCGGGTGTGGGAAAGTGCCAAACTACCGCCGCAGCGGGTCCTATTGCCGGGTGTCATCAGCCACACCACCAACGTAGTCGAACATCCCGAGCTGGTGGCGGAGCGGTTGGTGCGCCTTGCCAAGCTCGTCGGCCGCGAACGCGTCATCGGCAGCACCGATTGCGGATTCGCCCAAGGCGTCTTCTATCAGCGCGTTCATCCCTCCATCATGTGGGCGAAGTTGGAGGCACTCGCCGAAGGCGGGCGGCTCGCGACGGCAGAGCTTTGGGGCCGAGCTTCGGAAGTTTAATCGCCGCGAAGGCGTTACGAATGCTCGCGGATAAGCTCGCCGATCGCCTCGAGGCGTGCCTCAGCCTCTGCCGTCCAGGGAAACGACAAGTTCAGCCCGATACAATTGCGGAACGCCTCGCGAACCGAGAACAGTGGACCTGGCGGCAAACCGACGCCGCGCGCCAACGCATCCCGGCATGCGGCAACCGAGTTGAATCCCGGCGGCCCTTCGACCCAGCACATGAAGCCACCGGATGGCTTCGTCACCGTGCATCCCGGCGGAAAATATCTGTCCATCAGGCCGATGCCGTGCTCCATGCGCGCTAAGAGTTTGCTGCGCAGGTTGCGAAGGTGACGATTGAAATTACCGCTCCGCATATAGTCGGCGACGGCGCGCTGGAAGATCCCGCCGCTGATCAGGTTGCTGGCGAATTTCATCTGCATGAACTTTTCGCGATAGCGGCCCGGTACCAGCCACCCGATCCCGTAGCCCGGTGCCAGCGTGTTGGAGAAGCTGCCGACCTGCAACACCAATCCGGCCTCGTCGAAGCGCTTGAGAGTCGGCACGCAACTTTTCCCGTATTGCAGGTCCATGTAGCCGCCGTTCTCAATGATCGGTAGATTCTTACGGCGGGCGATCTCGACGATCTTTCCTACCGAGTCCTCCCGCGTCGAAACGCCGGTCGGATACTGATGCGTCGGCATCAATACGCAGGCGCGAATGTTGTGCCGATCGGTCAAGTATTCGAACTGGTCGGGATCAAGGCCGTGCTTAGCCGAGTAGGGGATCTCGACGGCCCGCAGGCCGCGATGCTCCAAGGCGGTGAAGACCGGGAACATCGTCGGCGACTCGATCAGGACGATGTCGCCGGGCTTGGTCAGAATGTTGATGCAGAGATTGAGCGCATGCATTCCGCCGGCGGTGAGCACAATGTCGTTGGCGGACAGCGCAATGCCGTGCTCGACATAGCGCAGCGCGACAGCTTCTCGCAGCGCCGGATCGCCCTGGGTCGAGCTGGCCGTATCCGCTCCCTTGGAGCCGTGGCAGTTGCGCAGAACTCGGCGAAAGTGCCGATTGATATCCTCGACCGGGAACAGGTCGGCGCTGGCGTAGATCGCACCGAATTGCTGGATTTCACTGTTGCTCCACGATGCGAACAGGCGGAGCGTCAACTCGTTGATCGAAATCTCGCGAGCGATCTCGGATGAACCGCCGTCCGGGACGTCCGGCTTGCGAGAGCGGCCGACCCTTTCTTCGACATAGAAGCCCGACCGCGGCAGCGCGACGAAAACGCCCGCGTTTTCCAGCAGCCCGTAGGCTTGGTGCACGGTCGACATGCTGCAGCCCGCGATCCGGCTCATCTGCCGAACCGACGGCGCCTTGGCACCGGGCGCAAGCGTACCGCTATCGACCCACTGGCGAACAAGGTTCACGACCCCTTCGGATCGCTTCATGTCACTCTCCCTCCGGACCGCGCGACTTGTTCTTGGCCCGCACGAGCTTATCGTCCTGCGCGGCGTCGTCGCTCGGTGAAGTCACCGGCGGCGGTCGAACAGAAATTATAGCTTGGCGCTCGAAGCACGCCAGAGGCAAGTGTGCAGGGCGTTTTCGCGTTGGCGTGAATACGACACCCGGCCAATGCGATTTCTGCGAGCGCAACGAACGCGCCGGCGTTTTGGCCGGCGTCTACTTTGTCTGGAGGAGTGCAATGGCGATGCTTTGGCGACACTCAACTGTGCTGATGAAAACAACAGGATTCTGTGCCTTTTAACGGTACAGGCGGCCACATAGCATCGTCGAATATAAAAGGGACATGCGTCCGTAGCTTTGCGCATTAAAACGCCCCTGGGGCTGCCGTTCAAAGACCGGTCCGCCGGAGGCAGCAACCGCCCACCGCCGCAGGGCGTTCGCCAACCAAGCGGCGGCCAGGGGAGGAACGCGGCGTGATCACCTTTGCAGAGATCCTGAAAGACAAAGGCTACCCGGGGTTCGATCCGGTCAAGCACGTTGACGCCCCTTGGGTGAGCGACCGGCTTTCCCTGTTCAAACCTGAGGACGAAGCGCGGTTCTGGTTCAAGGGCTTCCAATGGCCGCGGGCCTATCCGCTTAATTTCGTCTGGCTGGAGGATGGATTCGCTTGGGGCACGCAATCGGCTGCGCGCAACATGCCATTGCCGCCGAGCGATGGATTGGCACCACGCGTCGCCGGCATTTTTGTTTACGGTTCCGACATCCCGGTCACGCCCTGGATCATCGGGAGCCGCGCCGAGCGCGTCGGCTCGATGTTACCTCCCTTTCTGCAGAATTTTCCCGCCATCTGGGACGAGCGTCGCGGCGAGATCGTGAAAGGTCTTCGTCACCTGGAGACCTACGATCTCTCCGGCAAATCACCGGCGGAAATTTGGCAATTCATGATCGATGCGCGTGCGTTCCACGTTCGCGCATGGGAGATCCACTTCGACTTGATGTACCCGCTCACGGCCAATTATCTCGGCTTCTACGGGCTGTGTAAGGAATTGGGGATTGCAGCGGCCGATATTCCGAAATTCTTGCAGGGTTACGAAACGCAACCGATGAAATCGGACCGTGTCTTGTGGGAATTGGCCAATAAAGCCCGCGGCACGCAGGTTCACAAGATCATCGCCGATACCCTGCCCGCGGGAATTTATCAGGCGCTTAAGAAAGCGCCCGCCGCCTCTGACTGGGTCGCCGCTTTCGATGCATTTCTACAGGAATACGGCTGGCGCAGCGACAGTGTGGTCGATGTCAGTTCGCCGGCCTGGATTGAGCAACCAAACAATTGTCTCGGCATCGTAAAGTCGCTGCTGCAGAGCAACGACCCCTATGCATTCGAGAAAAGCATGAAAGCGGCGGTCGATGAACGGGAAAGTCTGATCGAGCGCTCACGCGCCAAGATGACGACGAAGGAGCGCGAGGCCTTCGATCCGGCGCTCGCGTCGTGCCAGCATGCCAATTTCGCTTGGTGGAACGACGACCATAATTGGTACGTCGACATGCGCTGCACGCTGCCTATCCGCAAGGCCGCACAAGCCATCGCCAAAGCTGTCGATTTCAACGATCCGGAAGACATCAACTTCCTCTTCTACTCCGAACTGAGCGCGCTCGCCAACGGCAAGCAGAATCGCAAGTCTTTCGAACCGCTGATCGCCGATCGCAAGGCGTACTTCAACGAATGGAACAAGCGGATCGAGGAAATGCCGATCGTGCTCGGCACCCCGCCCGAGACCATCGCCGACCCGGTAGTGATCGAAATCTTCGGCATCACCAACGAGTTCCTCGACCGGATGAAAACCGGGGCCGGCAACGCGAAACAACTGTCGGGCATTCCGGCGTCGTCGGGTGTAGCGCGTGGCACGGCGCGCGTCCTCCGATCGCCGGATCAACTACATCTGCTGCGGCAAGGTGAAGTCCTGGTTTGCGTCGGGACAACGCCGACTTGGACGCCGGCCTTCACCAAGATTTCTGCTTGCGTGTGCGACGGCGGCGGCACGCTCACTCACGCTTCCGTCGTTAGCCGCGAATACCGCGTGCCATGCGTGGTCGGAACCGGCCTTGCGACCCAAACAATCAGGGACGGCGACGACGTCACTGTCGATGGCGACAAAGGTCTCGTGACCGTACACCGGGCCGCTTGATCCAAGGAGCGATCTGTTACCGCAGACGAACAACGTCGCCGAAAGCAATTCGCAACCAGGCCGATAAAATCGTACAGCAAGGGAGGAATAACGTGAGCTCGAACAAGGTGACGAAGTCGCCCAAAATGGGCAAACAGTTGGCTGCGACTGTGTCTCGGCGCGGCTTTGTCAAAACGGCGATCACGGGCGCGGCTGCCTTGGTTGTGTCCGGCCGCGCGGGCTGGACGCAATCCGGCGATGTGATCAAAGTCGGCTTCATCAGCCCGCGCACGGGAGCGCTCGCGGGGTTCGGAGAACCCGATCCGTTCGTTTTCGAGTTGGCGCGAAAAGCGTTGTCTGGCGGACTCTCGGCCGGCGGCAAGACCTACAAAGTCGAAATCCTCGACCGCGATACCCAGTCGGACCCGAGCCGCGCCGGGCAGCTAGCCAAAGCGCTGATCAACAGCGACGCCATCGACTTCATGTTGACGACCTCGACGCCGGAAACTGTCAACCCGGTGGCTGACGCTTGCGAGGCCGCCGGCGTACCGTGCCTGTCGACCGGCATGCCGTGGGAGCCATGGTATTTCGGCCGCGGCGGCAAGCCTGGTCAACCGTCGCCGTTCAAATGGACCTATCACTTCGGATTCGGTGTTGCCAACTTTTCCAAGGCGTATATCTCGCAGTGGAACGGGCCGGTGAAGACCAATAACCGCGTGGCCTTCTTGATGCCGAATGACGCCGACGGCAATGCATTACGTAACATCTTTAAGCCGATCCTGGAAAAAGCCGGGTTCACGGTGATCGATCCAGGCGGCTATGAAGACGGCACCACCGACTATTCCGCCCAGATTGCGAAGTTTAAGGCTGAGAACTGCGAGATCTTTACTACCGGCCCTATTCCGCCGGACTTCGCGGTGTTCTGGCGTCAGGCCGCCCAACAGGGCTACACGCGCATGGTCAAAATCGCGCAAATCGCCAAGACCGGGCTGTTTCCGTCGCAGGTCGAAACACTGGGCTCGCTCGGACCGAAGCTCGCCACGGTCGCCTTCTGGCACCCGACCTTCCCGTATAAGTCGTCATTGACGGGGCTGACGTCGCAGCAGCTCGCGGACAGTTACGAGAAGGAAACCGGCAAGCAATGGAACCAGATGCTCGGCGACAATACTGCGCTGATTGACGCCGGGGTCGCGGCGCTCAAGAGCAGCGATAATCCGAAGAAGCGCCAATCCGTCGCGAAGGCCTTAAGCGCCCTCAAGGTGATGACCCCGGTCGGGCAGCTTGATTTTACCAAGGGACCTTTCCCCAACGTCTATCCGATGGTCTTCGCCGGTACCCAATGGGTAACAGCGAAGCCGGGCAGCAAGTTCAAGCTCAACATGGTCGTCACCGACAATGCGGACGATCCCAATATTCCGATCGGGGCCAAACTCGTACCTTATAACAGCTAACGAGTAGGCCCCACCGCAGACGGTTCGGTACGCCGATCGTGTTTGGCGGTGCGGCTTCTCAATCGACGCCGGCAATCCTGTCCGGGAGTCGGTCGGGAAGCGCGCGACTTTGCATCGACACTACCACGGCAGGGTAAATGAGCGCGCTGGAGCGGATCAATCCGACGAAAAACAAGGGTCGTCAGTACAAGGGCCTGTTGCTTGATTTTGGCGGTGTCATTCTAAAGAGCTTCTTCGAAACACGAGAAGCGTTGGAACGTCTGTTGAAGTTGCCGAAGGGAAAGCTGGACTGGGCAGGACCATTCGATCCCGCGTCTGATGAACTGTGGCAACAGATGCTCACCGGCAAGATTTCGGAGCGGGATTATTGGGGCAAGCGGGCGGGAGATGTGGGCCGGTTGGTCGGACAAGAATGGGAGATCCGGGAATTCTGCGTAAGACACAATGAGCTTCCGTTCGACGTCACCTTGCGTCCTGAAATGCTTGAATTGATCTCCGACGCGAAATCTGCGGGACTCAAATTGGGCATTTTAACCAACGAGCTGGAGCTGTTTCACGGCAAGGAATGGTTGGCCACCATGCCGTTCGCCGATCAGGTGGACGGCATCGTTGACGCCACGCATACGAAGATTCTAAAACCCGATCCGCGCGCTTATGAACTCGCGTTGAAAGCGCTCGATCTCGCGGCGAACGAAGTTGTATTTATCGATGACCAACGACGAAACGTCGACGGAGGCGAAGCAGCAGGAATACGCAGCCTTCACTTGGACATAACGAACCATTGCGCTTGCATTGCCGAAGCACGCGACCTCCTGGGCCTGTGATCCACTGCTTACGAGCGGCGAGCGATGCATCCACGATTCACGCGGCGCGCAGTTTTCTGCCTCAAAATGGAGTCAACGCGCGCAGGCGCATCGCGGTCCGGCGGACCGGGAAGGACTCACTCGGAGGTAGTGGTTGACGATCACGGAAAAACCAAACCCCACCCGTTCTGAGTAATCGATCAACAGATGGGCCATTGCCGGCATCCCCGCCGGATCCATGCGCTTGCGCGGAACGAGCGGGCGATGGCGATGGATGTCGATTCGATTTCGTAGCATGGAGCTTAGTTTGTGCCGATCTTGATGATCGGCTTGACCGTGATACCGCGTTCGCTGTCGCTCGCCGCTTCATTGATGCGATCGAACGGGTACATTTTGGTCAGTTTGTCGAAGGGAAAACGCCCCTGCATGAACAAATCCAGGAGCTGTAGGATGAAGATATCGGGCACGCTGTCGCCCTCGATGATGCCGTAGATTGTTTTCGACATTTGCATGAACTCGATGACGTCGATTTTGATCTCAGTCCCGGGCGGCGCTGCACCGACAATACCGCATGTTCCCCGCACGCCGAGAGCGTCAACCGCCTGACGCACGACCGCAGACAGCGCGGTGGTCTCCAGGCTGAACTGCACGCCGCCATCGGTAACGGCCTTCACCGCAGCGACCGGATCGTGCTTAGTGGCGTCGATCGTGTGGGTCGCGCCGATCTCCTTGGCCAGCGCCAGGCGGGCGGGAACGACGTCGACCGCTATGATTATGGTCGCGCCGACGGCGCGGGCAGCCATCACCGCGCTTAACCCCACGGCACCGGCGCCGAACGCCGCGAAGCTGGCGCCGGGGCCGACTTTCAGTGCGTTCATCACGGCGCCAGCACCGGTCTGAATGCCACAACCGAGCGGACCAAGCAGTTCCAGCGGCGCGTCCTTCGGCACCTTCACGACATTGCGTTCATTGGCGACCGCAAACGTGCTGAACGATGACTGGCCGAAGAAGTGATCATGCACGCGTCCGTGGTCGTCGCGCAGACTGCCGGTCCCGTCCGCCCGACCGCCGCTGAAATTATGCGCGTTGAAGTTCACGCAATTGGCCGGCCGTCCCTGCTCGCAGAGGCGGCAGCGGCCGCAGGACATGAATGTCAGCACTACATGATCGCCCGGCCGTACTTTGACTACGCCCGAACCGACTGTCTCGACGACACCGGCACCTTCGTGGCCAAGCACGATCGGTTGTGGCACCGGATAGACCTGATCGCGCACCACCATATCAGTGTGACACATGCCGGTGGCGACGATGCGGACAAGGACTTCGTCGGCGCGCGGCTCCTCAAGCCGGAGTTGCTCAATGGTGAAAGGACCGCCCTTCTTGCGGACGACCGCGGCGCTCACGGCATTTGCCGTCACTGAAACAGCCATGATTTTCCTCCCAGGCGAATGCCGTTCTTCGGCGGCACCGTTAACTCTGCGTCCTTCGCGACTTCAATCCAGCGATATTTGCGCCGCCGTGAACGCGATCACGCAGTTGTACGATATGCGAACCGTCCCCCCGTATTCATACTATTTAGCCGCGGGTCTCGCCCTAGAAACTTCTGGCGATGGTGCCACTGCCGGGTGTCGCACGCCGAAAAATCCGGTTGGAAGGTTTTTTCGTGCCTCGTCGACCGCAAGATCAACGAGTCGCACGCACCGCGCTGGACTCAAATCGAGGGAATAGTTATGGCACATAGAAGGCATTGCTGGTCGGCCACTTTCTCGGGCTGCCCCAACTCGCAAATACAAAAATTGCAAGGCACGTCGCAAGTCAAGGCACGTCGCAAGTCAAGGCACGTCGCAAGTATTGCCAAACGATGACGTGTCCGGGAGTGGACGACGCAGACTTTTGGACCAGAGAACTTCTACCTCGGGAGGACGGAAATGCTATCCAGAAAACGGACTAGCAATCAGAACACAGAGCAGACGACATTTGACGTCGCCAGCATATCACGACGTGATTTTGTTAAGCGCGCCGCCGCCGGCGCCGGAGGGCTAGCGCTCGCCGGAAAAGTATCGTCGGCTTTTGCGCAAGCCGGCGGCACCATCAAAATCGGCTTCGTCAGCCCGCGAACCGGCCCGTTGGGCGGCTTTGGCGAAGGCGACCCCTACGTTCTCGGCCTTGCGCGCAAGGCGCTGGTGAACGGCCTGACGTCCGGAGGCAAGAAATATAAGGTGGAGATCATCGACCGGGATTCGCAATCCGATCCGGCCCGCGCGAGTCAATTGGCGAAGGCGTTGATCAATACCGATAACGTTGACCTGATGCTGACCACTTCGACGCCGGAAGTCGTCAATCCGGTTTCCGATGCGTGCGAAGCAGCGGGCGTGCCCTGCGTCTCCACCGTTCTACCGTGGGAGGCGTGGTATTTCGGCCGCGGTGCCAAGCCGGGTGAGCCTTCGCCGTTCAAGTGGACGTATCATTTCTCGTTCGGCGTTGCGGAATTCGCAAAGGCGTACATTTCGGAATGGAGCAACGGACAGGTACCGACCAACAAGAAGGTCGGCGTCATGTTCCCGAACGACGCCGACGGCAATGCGCTGCGCGCGCATATGGTGCCGATCATCGAAAAGGCCGGCTTCACCGTGTTCGATCCAGGCGGATACGAAGACGGTACCACCGACTATTCTTCACAGATCGGCAAATACAAAGGGGCCGGCGTGCAGATCTTTACCGGCGTGCCGATACCGCCGGACTTCGCCACCTTCTGGCGGCAAGCCGCTCAACTCGGCTTGGCCAAGACTATAAAGATCCAAAGCATCGCTAAGACCGGGCTGTTCCCGTCGCAAATGGAAGCGCTCGGCCCGCTCGCTTATAACATCGCCAGCCTGTGCTACTGGCATCCGACCTTCCCCTATAAGTCGCCGTTGACCGGGGGAACGTCGCAGGAACTCGCCGACGGTTATCAAAAGAGCAGCGGACGGCAATGGAACCAGCAGCTCGGCGCCACGCAATCGTTGCTCGATGTCGGAACCGAACTGCTCAAAGCCGCCAACGCCAAGAACAAGGCGGACGTGGCCAAGGCGCTCGGCCATCTCAAGGTCACGACCGCGGTCGGCGTCGTCGAGTGGGGCAAATTCCCGATCGCCAATGTCTGCCCAACGCCGCTGATCGGTGCCCAGTGGATCCAGGCCAAGCCGGGCAGCAAGTATAAGCTCGACCTGGTGGTCGTCGACAATGCTGATGACCCCAACGTACCGATTGGTGCTAAGCTCCGGCCCTATAGCTGAGCCGAGGGGGGAGATTGCAGGACACGGCCGCGAGCAGCGTTGACGGCGGCCTGCTCGTCGGCGCCGATATCTACAAACGTTTTGGGGCATTGACGGTCCTGGACGGCGTCAACTTCAAGCTGGCGGCCAACGAGGCCGTCGGCATTGTTGGCCCGAACGGGGCCGGCAAAACCACATTGCTGAGCGTGCTTGCCGGGGCTTATCCGCCATCCGGCGGCGCCGTGTATTTCAACGGAGCCGACGTAACCAGTTTCGACGCCGCGCAACGTTGCCGGCTGGGCATTGCTCGCTCGCATCAAATTCCACGCCCGTTTGGCGGCATGACTGTTTTCGAGAACTGCATTGTCGCCGCGACGACCGGCGGCGGCCTTTCGGGCCAAGGAGCTTACCAAACTTGCGTTGACTCGCTGGAACTTTGCCGAATGCTGCACATCGCCAACCGCCGGGCCGAGACACTCGGATTGCTCGATCGTAAGCGTCTCGAACTTGCTCGAGTGGTCGCCACAGAGCCGCGCGTGCTGTTGCTCGACGAGATTGGCGGCGGGCTCACCGACGAGGAAGCGAACGAGCTGGTCGAAACGATCCAGGCGCTGCGTGGGCGCGGACTGGCGATCGTCTGGATCGAGCACATCGTGCACGTGCTTGTCCGCGTGGTCGAGCGCATGATTTGCATGGACGCCGGCCGCATCATCGCCGATGGCAAGCCCGAGACGGTCATCGCCAACGCTGCGGTGATCGATGCTTATGTCGGGGGCACAAGCGCGTCGTGAGCCTGCTTGCCGTCGAACAATTGGAGGCGAGGCACGGTCTCCTTCAGGCCGTCCGCGGCGTGACCTTCGAGGTCGCGGCCGGCGAAACTCTGGCGCTGGTCGGAGCGAATGGGGCTGGAAAGACGACTTTGCTGCGTGCAATTGCCGGCGCTCACAGGCCTTCGACAGGCCGCATCTTGTTCGAGGACGCCGATTTGACCGCCGTTCCCGCCTATGCGCGCCTGCGCAGGGGCATAGCTCTCGTCCCGGAAGGCCGGCGGCTGTTTGCCGGGATGACGGTGAAGGAAAACCTGATGGTGGCTGGCAGGCATGGCCGGCCGGGGCCCTGGAACGTCGAGACCGTGATCGAGGCCTTTCCGATGCTGGCGGCAAGGCTCAACAGCCGCGCCGCTAATCTGTCCGGCGGCGAACAACAAGCCACCGCGATCGGCCGCGCCTTGATGGCCAATCCAAAGCTCCTGTTGCTCGACGAGGTTTCGCTCGGGCTCGCGCCCATCGCCGTGGAAGCAGTCTATCGTTCATTGGCCGCGCTGATTTCGAGCGGCACCACTATTGTTCTGGTGGAGCAGGACATCGGCCGCGCGCTCGGCGTGGCGACGCGCGTCGCCTGCATGCTGGAAGGCCGGATCATTCTTCAAGGGCGTGCCAACGACGTGACCCGCGAGCAGGTGACGCAGGCCTATTTCGGTTTGCGGCGGACCAAAGGGGCAACGTCGTGACCTGGGTGACGCAACTCCTCAATGGCGTGCTGCTCGGCGGTTATTACGCGCTGCTTGCTTGCGGCCTTTCGTTCATGTTCGGGGTGATGCGGATCATCAATCTTGCCCATGGCGACCTCGCCGTTCTGAGCGCCTGCCTGGTTTTTCTGATCTCGGACACGACGGGCATGTCGCCGTTCATTGCGCTGGTAGCGGTGTTGCCGGTCATGGGGCTG
This sequence comes from uncultured Alphaproteobacteria bacterium, assembly GCA_963844545.1. Lineage (GTDB taxonomy): Bacteria > Pseudomonadota > Alphaproteobacteria > Rhizobiales > Xanthobacteraceae > BOG-931. Next base: position 79,544 of record CAWJOX010000025.1, read on the forward strand.
GTCGGCTGGGGCCTGCAACGCTGGATGCTGGAACGCAGCCTCCGCGCCGGAGTTCTGGTGCCGCTGCTGACGACCTTTGGTCTCGCCATTGTCATCGAAAACGGACTGTTCGAATATTTCGGAGCGGACACGCGGTCGCTTGCCCCTTATATCGGCGACTTTGCGTATGACAGCTGGGAAATCACCAACAACGTTTATGTCGGCTCATTGGCAGCGCTGATCTTTGCGCTCGCCGTGTTGCTGCTGGGCGGGTTGAAGTTGTTTCTGACCTACACGCCGCTCGGCCGCGCGATACGGGCCACTGCGGAGGACGCCGACACCGCCGCGCTTGTCGGCATCAACGCGCACGCCGTTTACGCTATCGCGGCTGCTATCGCCGTCGCCACCGCAGGTTTAGCCGGCGTATTTCTGGCAATGCGCGCCGTGTTCACGCCTTTCTCCGGACCGGAGCAGCTGATCTTTGCGTTCGAGGCCGTGGTGATAGGCGGCATCGGCTCATTATCGGGCACGCTCATCGGCGGCATCGTCCTCGGTGTTGCCCAAACATTGGGCGCTCAGATTAATCCTCAAGGCTTTCTGATTTCCGGCCACGTGGTGTTTCTGGCCGTGCTTGCTGCGCGCCTGGCGCTCAACGCATTGCGTGCACGTGGCGGTATCCGCGGAGTTTTTTCGCGCCCATCATGAACACAGATCGCAGATTCATTGTTGAACGCTGGACACGGTTGTCGGCCGCCGCAAGCGTAACAGCCGCTGCAGTCTTGGTTGTCCTCGCTGTGGTACCGCTTCTGTTTGACGCCAATATCGTCGATAGCCTCACCACGTTGTTCATTTATCTCATTCTCTCGGTGATGTGGAACGCGCTGGCGGGCTATGCGGGCCTCGTGTCGGTCGGGCAGCAAGCCTTTTTTGGTCTCGGTGCGTATTTTGCAATTCAACTGTCCTATCACGGAATGAACGTCTATCCGGCTCTGCTGGTCGGGGCCATCATCGCCAGCGCGCTTTCACTACCTATCTCGGTACTTATGCTGCGCCTGCGCGCCGGCGAATTTGCCATCGGCATGTGGGTAGTGGCCGAGCTCGCACATCTTCTGGTCGCTCTCGATCCGCTCATTAACGGCGAGACGGGCGTCTCGCTCATAGCGCTGAATGCTTACAGCGCCGACGATCGTCGCGCCTACAATTATTGGATGACGCTGGCGGCGATGGTCGTTCTGCTCGGCGCCGTGTTCGTGCTGTTGCGCGGACGGCTTGGCGCCTCGGTGCAGGCAATTCGCGATGACGAGGACGCGGCTCAATCCGTCGGCGTGCGCGTGCTGGCGGGAAAGCGGACGATTTTCTTTCTTGCTGCGTTTGGATGTGCGCTGGCTGGAAGCCTCTGGCTCGCCACGTCGATCTCGTTCCAACCGAGGACTTATTTCGGTATCCAGTGGACGGCCTACATGATCTTCATGGTGTTGGTCGGCGGGCTCGGAACCTTCGAAGGACCGATTATAGGCGGCATCATTTTCTTCCTGATCGAATATCTCTTTGGCCAAACCGGCGTGTGGTATCTGGTCGGGCTGGGTGCGGCGGCTATTGTCTTTGCACTATTTCTTCCGCGCGGATTATGGGGAAGCATCGAAGATAAGTTTGGGATTCGGCTCCTTCCGGTCGGTTACACCCTGCGCATGCTTCGATCGGATTATTATCGTGGCGACCATACCGCACCTCCAAACGATCGGCGGGACGGTTCAACCAAACCAAGCGCTGGAAGCGATTCGAGCGGGCTGCCGGGCTGATCCCGGCGCACGATGCCATCAATGGCACTGGTTGACGCGATCGCATGCAGCCGCTGTGGCATCATCCCGGTCATTACCAGGGCGCGGTGACCGCCCATCTTGCCCGGCGCCACGCTGCCGGTCTCTCGCAACCATCGCACCCATCCAATGGCCGTGCTGATCGCAACCCCGAACTGTTTGGCCGCCTGCGCTTCCGAAGATCCTCAGAGTAAAGCTTGCCCATCGATGCTGGCCTCCACTCCAGCCAGCATGGTGAATCAGAAACGCCCTGATTTGGTATCATCCGGCGTGCAAATTTGAACGCCGATTGAACACGAAGACAAAGTCGGCGCGGCTGAAGGTGCCGTCGGGGCGCGCCGACTTGTCCCACACCGGAACGTGCGGTGTGATCTTGCGATCCATCAGCCACTTGAGCAGCCTGACCGCGCCATAAACGGCAAGCCGTTGCGGTTGAAGATCGAAGCGGCGGGCGGACCCGCTCCACTATCGTCCGGGTGCCGGCAATTTCCGCTATGCGGTTTATGCGCGTGCCCTCGGCGTCGAGAACGCCGTCGATCTGGCGGACCAAATGATCCGCTGGCACCACCTAGTCGACATTAAAGGAATGAAAGAACTGCCCTTGTCCACCTTCCCGCCGACCCATCATGATCCGCTCCTGATGCCCGCTTCAATCCAACGGAATCACCATTCGCAAATCGTCTCAATCAGAGTTTTGCAACACAATCACACTCCGAATGCGGGCTTGCGATGATGCCGCGCCGGATGCGATTCTCGGCGGAAAGCACGCGGCCGCGCACGGTGGCAAGCCTGCCAGCCGAGATCGCTTGGCGTAGGCCACGGTGTTTGCGGCGTTCTGCACATAGCCTTGCGGCAGCGACCCGATTGCCGGGGTGCCGAAACCAAGGAGAATCTCTAACTCGTCGGTGGTGTAATCCTGAAAATTGCGTTGATACCGCGCCTTAGCACAGCAAATACGCCGAATGACGTATGGTTCAGCTTGTCGGCGGCGAAGCCAGTGCATCAGCGAATGCCGATCGTCCTGACTGCAAGAGCAGCGGCGGAGGTGCGGTTCTCCACTCCCAGCTTGGCATAAATCTGCTCGAGGTGCTTGTTGACGGTGCGTGGACTAAGATCGAGAATTTCGGCGATGTCGCGGTTCGATTTGCCCCGCGCGATCCACAACAGTACCTCCGCCTCGCGCTCGGTGACCGTAAGCTTTTGCTTGAGCAACGTCCGATCGTCGTCGATCTCACCTTGTAGGAGCCGCAGCAGATACTCGTCCGGCCCGATCTGCGCGATATAGAGAAGCCGCATTCCGAGCGATGAATTGCGGGCCTTCAGATTGAAGGATACCGGTTCCGCACCGCGCTGCGCGGCGGCGCATTGGTGCAGCCATGCTTGGACGTCTTGCGGCAGAACGTAGTCCTCCCGGTCGAAATTCGTGAACGCGTCGCCAAGCAGTTTTGCCGCCTGCGGCGTATACCAAAGCACGTGGCCGGTGTGACTTGCCGCCAGCAGGAATTTGCCGAACGCATCAAGCGCGGTGCGGGCGCTATGCGCCATGCGGGCATTGGCGAGATGCACGCGAATTCTCGCCAACAGCTCGCCAGGGACGATAGGCTTGCTGATATAGTCGACGCCGCCGGCCTCCAGCCCTTCAATGATGTGCTCGGTGTCGGTGAGGCCGGTCATGAATATGATCGGCACATGCGCGAGCGCCCGGTTTTGTTTCAGCTTGCGGCAGGTTGCAAAACCGTCGGTGCCGGGCATCAGCGCGTCCATGAGAATAACATCCGGAACGACCTTTTCGACAATCGACAGCGCATGCTCGCCTTCGCGCGCAACCAGCACAGTCATGCCGGCATCCTCGATCGCGTCGGTCAGCAATCGCAACGTCTCGGGCGAGTCGTCGACCACGAGCACGATGTCGCGGGTCTCACTCCTGCGCATGAGCACCACGAACCTGTTCCAGCGCCGACGCGTATCGCTTGAAATCAAAAGCGTTAACCATCACGCGCATTCGGGCAACAAACTCCCGGCATTCCGGCGAGCCGCTTTCGATCTCGGTCAATCGCTCGAGGATCCGCGTGATGTGCCCGATTTCACCGAGATTGATCAGTTCGTCGATATCGCAATCGACGGGAAGTGTGGAAATACCGGGCAGTTGCGCCGCGGGTACCCCAGACGACGGCGCCTCCGTCTCGTAGAGCCATTCTATGTTGACTAATGAATGGATCTTTTTGAGCAACTGACGTACGTCAACCGGCTTCATCAACGCGTCGTCATAGAGCCGCTCCGCTTCCAGCATGTGATGCGGATCGATGGCATTGGCCGAAAGCATAAGGATCGCCGCGCGTTTTCCCCGCTGGCTGCGAAGGCGCTGCGCAACCTCCCAGCCGTCCATCTCGGGCATGGCGATGTCGAGCAGGATGAGGTTCGGATTGGTTTGCTCAACGAGTTGCAGGCATTCCCGCCCAGTGCCTGCGCCTATGACCACGAATCCCAGCGGCGCAAGCAGGTCGCGGATTAGCTCGCGTTGCACTTCGTTGTCATCGACCACCAGAACTGTCTGCCGCGGCCCGGCATAGCCGCGCACGTGGTGTTCCATCGTTGATGCGATACGCGGACGCGATACTTCCGATAGAAAGAGTTTAACGCGGAATGTGCTGCCTTTTCCGACTTCGCTGCGAACGCTGATGTCACCGCCCATGATCTTGATGAGCAAGCTGGTGATCGTCAGTCCCAGTCCCGTCCCGATCGTGGCTTTGGCGCCGACAGTGCGGGCGCGCTCGAACGGCTGGAAAATCCGTTCCAGATCGCCTTTGTGAATGCCGACCCCAGTATCCTCGAACGTAAACTCGGCGACCTGATGACGATAGAAGACTTGGAAGGTCACATGCCCTGTGTCGGTAAATTTGATTGCGTTGGACAGCAGATTGATCAGGATCTGGCGCAAACGGTTTTCATCGGTTTGCACCACGGCCGGCAACCGGCAAATCCGGACGTGGAATTCGACGCCCTTGGCCGCCGCTTGCAGGCGGAACATGGCGACAATCTCATCGAGGAAATCCGATAGTTGCACCTCGTTGCGGCTGAGATGGAAGCGGCCCGCCTCGATTTTTGAGATATCGAGCAGTCCATCGATCAGGCCGGACAGATGCTCGGCGCTGCGCCGCACGACCTTCAGCGCATTGATACGCGGTTGTGGAATGGCCGGGTCGCGCTCGAGGAGTTGGGCGTAGCCAAGGATGGCGTTAAGCGGCGTGCGTAATTCGTGGCTAAGGCCGACGACGTGGCGGCTCTTGGCCTTGTTCGCCGCTTCGGCAGCTTCCTTGGCCTTCTGCAGTTTGGCATCGGTGCGTTTGTGCGCCTCGATCTCGTTCATCAACAGATCGGTCTGGCGGCGCGTTTCCTCCTCGGCGACACGGCGGCTCTCCTGCGCGAGAACGAACAGCCACGCCGCCACACCGGCAATGATGATGAGGATGAAGAACACAGTCCACAACGTCGACGCCAGCACATCCCGCGGGCCCGCCGTTTGGAGCGAAATCAGGAAATAAACCAGCGAAAGGGCGGCGCCGATCACGCCGACGAAGAGCAGCAATACCCCGAGATAGCGACCTACATGGGTATTGAGCAGTCCGACGATCCGCTCCGGCAGCGCTTGGCCGAACGAAGCCAGGAGCTGGTTCGAAATTCGTCCCTGCGGTTTGCAGAAATCGCGGCAGCGCGTCTCCAGCGAGCAACACAGCGAGCAGATCGCCCCGGAATAGGCTGGGCAATGTGCCATGTCCTCGGCCTCGAAATGGTGCTCGCAAATCGAGCAGCGGATCACATCTTGGCCGTTCCAGGTGTGCCGTGGCGTGCGCGCGGTATAAAATCGGCCGCCGGTCGCCCATGCGATGACGGGAGCCATGATGAAGGCAACGAGCAGCGCCACGAAAGCCGAGAGCGACTGCATCGTCGCTCCAAAGACGCCGCCGAACGTTGCGATGCCGGCGACTGTCGCCGCCAGCATGGCGCCCACGCCGACGGGATTGATGTCATAAAGGTGTGCGCGCTTGAACTCGATCCCGGGAGGGCTCAGTCCCAGCGGCTTATTGACGACAAGATCGGCGACCAACGCACTGACCCACGAAACCGCAACGATCGAGTAGAGCCCAAGCGCGTGCTCGAGCATCTTGAAAATGCCGAGCTCCATCAGCATGAGCGCAATGGTGACGTTGAACACCAGCCAGACCACTCGACCCGGATGGCTGTGGGTCAGCCGCGAGAAAAAGTTCGACCACGCGATGGAGCCCGCATAGGCGTTCGTTACGTTGATTTTGAGCTGTGAAATGACGACGAATGCGCCGGTAAACGCCAGCGCCATCTGCGGCGAGGAGAACACGTATTCAAAGGCGACGAGATACATCCGCGGCGGCTCGACCGCGTGCGGCAACGGCACCATGTGCTCAATAGCGAGGAACGCCAAGAACGATCCGGCGAGCAACTTCAACACGCCGGGAATGATCCAGCCCGGACCCGCCGCTAGATAGGCGGCCCACCAGGCACGCTTTCCCTGCGCGCCGCGCGCCGGCAGAAACCGCAGGAAATCGACCTGCTCGCCGATTTGCGCGATGAGCGAGAACACGACCGTTGCGGCGGTCCCGAACAGGATGAGATTGAACGAGCGTCCCTCGGCGCCCGCGAATCCGGAGAAATTCGTCCAGCGCTCGAACGATGCGCTGTCGGCCGACGCGATGTAGAAGAAAGGAATGAGATGCAGCACGATCCACACCGGCTGCGTCCAAAACTGAAAACGGCTGATGAAAGTAATGCCGTGCGTCACCAGCGGAATAACGATCAAGGAGCTCAACACGTAACCCAGGAACAGCGGGATGCCGAAACACATTTCGAACGCAAGCGACATGATCGCCGCCTCGATGGCGAAGAACAGGAAGGTAAACGAGGCGTAGATGAGGGAAGTGATCGTCGATCCGAGATAGCCAAAGCCGGCGCCGCGCGTGAGCAGATCGATGTCGACCCCGTAAGTGGATGCGTAATACGCTATCGGGAGGGCAGTGAGCAGGATCAGCACGCCGACCACGAGAATGGCGGCACTGCTGTTGACGAAGCCGTAATTGACTGTGATCGAACCGCCGATCGCCTCCAGTGCCAGGAAAGAGACTGCTCCAATCGCGGTATTGGCAACCCGGAGGCTCGACCAGCGGCGTGCGGTCTTGGCGGTGAAACGAAGCGCGTAATCCTCGAGCGTCTGGTTCGCGACCCATTGATTGTAATTACGCCGAACGCGAACGATGCGTTGTTGCGCAGTCATGAGCTACACCACCCCGAATTCGTGCTCTAACGATCCGCGCTCCCCTTGTGCTTTGTTCTTCCCTAGCCCATCGCCTTTTTTCGCATTGCCGCACGCTCCGCAACAAAGTCTAACGCTCGGCACCGGCCCGCCAATGGCGAAAGAGCGGGCAGTGTGCGATGCAATAGAACAAATACCGGGCAACTTTGCTCTTTTGGCCGTATTACCCAGTTTCCCTCGTTAATTTTGATTATGATACGGCATTCAACGTAGGCATATACGTCAATCGACGTATGCTGCACTGCAATAAATCAGCGCAGTCTTCGATTCAAGGAGCGAGTTCCGCTCGCGCCGATGGCCACCAACCATTGCTGAATCGAGGCGTCGCATGTCTTCGGAAAAGCGCACTGGAAATCTCCTCACACCGACCCGCCGCGGCCTTCTGGCCGGCGCGGCCACTCTGTCCGCCGCGACGTTGCTGCCGCCATTGGCGTACGCCGAGGCGCCCCCGACTGCGCAAGTGAACACGACTGGTCTGGCCGTCACCGACACCGAGGTCACGGTGGGTATCTTGCACTCCATTACCGGCACGATGGCGATCAGCGAGACCGGATCGGTCGAAGCTGAGAAACTCGCTATCGAGCAGATCAATGCCCAAGGCGGCGTACTCGGCCGCAAAATCAAATTCATCCAGGAAGACGGCGCCAGCGATTGGCCGACCTTTGCCGAGAAGGCGAAGAAACTCCTGGTGCAGGACAAGTGCGCGGCCGTGTTCGGCTGCTGGACTTCGGCCTCGCGCAAGGCGGTGCTGCCGGTGTTCGAGCAATATAACGGCATGCTCTATTATCCGACCTTCTACGAAGGTCTCGAGCAGTCGAAGAACGTCATCTATACCGGACAGGAAGCAACGCAGCAGATTCTTGCCGGATTGAACTGGGTCACCAAGGAGAAGGGAGCCAAGACCTTCTACCTGCTCGGCTCCGATTACATCTGGCCGCGCACATCCAACAAGATCGCGCGCATCCACATCACCAAGATGCTCGGACTCAATGTCGTCGGCGAGGAATACTTCCCGCTCGGCAGTACCGAGTTCAACACCGTGATCAACAAAATCAAGCTGAAGAGACCTGATGTGATCTACGCGATCATCGTCGGCGGTTCCAACGTCGCCTTCTACAAGCAGCTCAAGGCGGCCGGCATCGACATGGTCAACAAGCAGACGCTGCTGACGATCTCGGTCACCGAGGACGAAATCCTCGGCATCGGCGGTGAGAACATCGTCGGCGCCTATGCCTGTATGAAATACTTCCAGTCGCTCAAGAATCCGAACAACGCGGCGTTCGTTCCGGCGTTCAAAAAGATGTGGGGCGAGAAGTCCGTCATCGGCGACGTGACGCAAGCCGCCTATCTCGGCGCCTGGCTGTGGAAGTTGACGGCGGAAAAAGCCGGCAGTTTTGACATCGACAAGATCGCGGCGGCCTCGCCCGGGGTCGAGTTCAAGGGCGCGCCGGAAGGCTATGTCCGCATCCACGAGAACCATCATCTGTGGAGTAGGACGCGGGTCGGCCGCGCGCGCGCCGACGGCCAGTACGACTTGGTCTACGAAACCGCGGATCTGGTCGAGCCAAATCCGTTCCCGAAGGGATATCAATGAGTCGTTGTCGCGTTGCTCCGGCGCTTTCTGCCGGAGCAGCCGACCCGTTAAGCCCCAAAGTCCGGGAGCCCGGCGGAGAATCGCAATGCTGTTCGGCTATTCGTTCGGCGAACTTGGCTCCATCCTGGCGATGCAGGGGTTTGCCGGGCTGATCTTGTTCTCCGTGTTTGTCTTGATGGCGCTGGGCCTCGCCATCATTTTCGGCCAGATGGGCGTGATCAACATGGCGCACGGGGAGTTCATGATCCTCGGCGCCTACATGACCTATCTCACCGAGCATCTGTTTCAGAGCTATGTGCCGGGGCTCTTTGGCATTTATTTTTTCGCAGCGATGATCGTGGCCTTCGCCGTTTCGGGCGCACTTGGCCTGGCGGTTGAATGGCTGCTGATCCGCCGTCTTTATGCGCGTCCGCTGGACACGTTGCTGGCGACCTGGGGGCTAAGCCTGATCATGCAGCAGGCCTTTCGCTCGACCTTCGGCGCCCGCGAGGTCGGCGTCGAATTACCCAATTGGATGATGGGATCGCTGCATGCTTCCGACACCATCGACGTGCAGATCAACGGCCTTATCGTAATGGCGATCACCCTGGTGATCACCGCGGCGGTGGCCTTGCTGATGTTCCGCTCGCGCTGGGGCCTTCAGGTACGCGCGACCGTCATCAATCGGACCATGAGCGACGCGGTCGGAGTCGACACAAGGCGCATCGATCGGCTGACTTTCGGGCTGGGCTGCGGAATTGCCGGGATCGCCGGCGCCGCCTTCACCATGATCGGCTCAACCGGACCGACCGCGGGACAGCAATACATCGTCGATACCTTCCTCGTGGTCGTATTCGGCGGCGCGCAAAGCCTGCTCGGCACCATCGCGTCCGCCTTCACCATCTCGCAGTCGCAGTCGGCGCTGGAGTTCTTCACCAGCGGCTCGATGGCAAAGGTGCTGACGCTGTTGTTCGTCATCGGCATCCTGATGCTGCGTCCGCAGGGTTTGTTCGCGCTCAAAGTGCGCAAATGACGCGGCGATGAAGCGAACCCGATCAAAAGGCAAGGCGGCAAAGCGATGTCGAAATCCGTCACTCAAAGTCGCAATCTAGAGCTCATCGGCATTGCGCTAATAGCGGCGATAATCGTCGTCATCCTGCCGCTCACTCTCGACATCTTCCGCCTCAATCTGGTCGGCAAATATCTGACCTACGCCTTCGTCGCCGTCGGGCTGGTGCTGTGCTGGGGCTACACCGGAATTCTCAGCCTCGGACAAGGAGTCTTTTTTGGCCTCGGCGGCTATTGCATGGCGATGTTTCTCAAGCTCGAAGCCTCGAGCGTGGCCAACACCAAGATTCAATCGACGCCGGGCATTCCGGATTTTATGGACTGGAACCAACTGCACGCGCTGCCGTTTTTCTGGGTGCCGTTCAAATCGCTGCCTTTCGCGCTCGTTGCGGTGATCGCGGTACCGACAATTGCCGCGCTGATCGTCGGCGTGGCGATGTTCAAACGGCGGGTCGGCGGTGTTTACTTTGCGATCATCACGCAAGCGCTGGCTGCGGTGATGACCATCCTCATCGTCGGCCAACAAGGCTATACCGGCGGGATCAACGGCATCACCGACCTGCGCACGTTGCTGGGTTGGGATATCCGCACCGACAGCGCGAAATATATCCTTTATTTCGTCTGTTGCGCGCTGCTCCTGGGCACCATGTTCATGGCGCGTTTCGTGCTTGCCAGCAAGCTCGGCCGCATCCTCGTCGCCACGCGCGACCAGGAGGACCGCGTTCGGTTTTCCGGCTACGACGTCGCCAACTACAAGATCTTCGTGTTTTGCCTGGCTTCGGCGATGGCGGCGGTCGGTGGCGCGATGTTTACGCTTCAGGTCGGGTTTATGTCGCCGTCCTTCGTCGGCATCGTGCCGTCAATCGAGATGGTGATCTTTTGCGCCGTCGGCGGTCGGCACTCCATTGTCGGTGCGGTCGCCGGAACGCTACTGGTGAACTGGGGCAAGACCATGTTTTCCGAGCAATTCCCGCAGCTTTGGCTGTTCGCGATGGGCGGCTTGTTCATTGCCGTGGTCGTCGCCTTCCCCCGCGGCCTCGCGGGCGTGATGACCGACCAGATCATTCCCAATCTCGGATGGTGGAAAAAACTCGGATTCTTGAAACAGCTCAATCGCGGCCACCCGAGCGCGACGCCGGCGCCTGCTGAATAGAGAGCTGACAATGTCCTCAAACACCGATTTCCTTTTGGCGCTCGAAAATGTCGGCGTCTCGTTCGACGGGTTTAAGGCGGTCGACGACCTCAACCTTTACATTGACTACGGCGAGTTGCGCGTGATCATCGGGCCGAATGGCGCCGGGAAGACCACCGTGCTCGACCTGATTTGCGGGCGTACGCGGGTCTCCGAGGGCTCGATCAAATTCAAAAATCAGGAAATCACCGGCTGCAAGGAACAGGAGATCGTGCGGCGCGGCATCGGTCGTAAGTTCCAGACGCCGACAATCTACGAAGACCTCACGGTATTCGAAAATCTCGAATTGTCGGTGCCGCGCGGCCGCGACGTCGCCGGCGCGTTGTTCTGGAAACGCACCGACGAAGTTATCGCGCGGGTTCGCGAGATCGCCGCCATGATCTATTTGCAGGATCAGCTCGAGCGGCCGGCCGAAACGCTGAGCCACGGGCAAAAACAATGGCTGGAGATCGGCATGCTGCTGATCCAGGACCCGGAGCTTCTTATGCTCGACGAGCCGGTTGCCGGAATGAGCGTATCCGAGCGCGCCAGAACCGCTGAACTCCTCAAGGAGATCATCAAGAACCGTTCGGTGATCGTTATCGAGCACGACATGAAATTCGTCGAAAGCATCGCCCATCGTGTGACGGTGCTGCACCAGGGCAAAGTCCTGGCTGAGGGCGACATGCAAATGGTTCAGAACAATCCGAAGGTCAAGGAAGTTTATCTCGGACACTGAGGATGGATCAGATGCTTGAAGTTCATAATCTCTCCGCAGCCTACGGGCAAAGCGAGGTCCTGCATGCGATTGATCTTTCGGCACGCGCCGGTGAAATCGTTGCGCTCGTGGGGCTCAACGGCATGGGAAAATCCACTTTGATGAAATCGCTCATTGGCGTCATGCCGACGCGCTCGGGACAGATCATGGTCGATGGGGTCGACGTCGCGGGGTTGCCCAGCTACCAGCGGGTCGCGCACGGCCTCGCTTATGTGCCGCAAGGGCGGCAGATTTTCGGCACCATGACGGTCAAGGAAAATATCGAGACCGGCAGGGTGGTCACAGGCAAAACCGATATCCCCAAGGAAATCTATGAATTGTTTCCGGTATTGGCCGATTTCGCCAAGCGCCGCGGCGGCAACCTTTCAGGCGGCCAACAGCAGCAACTGGCGATCGCGCGCGCGCTGGCCAGCGACCCGAAGGTGCTGCTGCTGGACGAGCCGACGGAGGGAATCCAGCCGTCGATCATCAAAGACATGGCGCGCCTTTTGCGTGAAATCCGCAAGATCCGCAACATCTGCATCGTGGTCTGCGAGCAGGTGCTGAGCTTCGTGATGGATATCGCCGATCGCATTCTGGTCATGGAAGGCGGCCGCATCGTCCACGCCAACACGCGGGACCAAGTCGATGAAGCGGCGGTCGCTCGCTACCTCGCCGTGTAAATTTCCGGCGCCAAGATGCCTGAAGTCAACCAGCGTTTGCGAAAGGAGCAGAAATGTCCAAGACGATCGTGAAGATTGACCTTTCGGAATCTCCCTACAAAAACGAAATGATCCACAATCGGTGGCACCCGGACGTTCCCATTATCGAGTGGGTCAAGCCGGGTGAAGACTTCGTGATGGAGACCTACGATTGGACCGGAGGTTTCATCAAGAACAATGAGTTGGCCGACGATGTGCGCGACATTGATCTGAGCATTGTGCACTTTCTGTCCGGACCGATCGGCGTGCACGGCGCCGAGCCGGGCGATCTCCTTGTTGTCGATATTCTCGACATCGGCATCCTTCCCGAGAGTCCGTGGGGCTTCAACGGCTTCTTCTCCAAGAAAAACGGCGGCGGTTTTCTGACCGACCATTTTCCGCTGGCGCAAAAGTCGATCTGGGACATTTCGGGCCTCTACACGCATTCCCGTCACGTCCCCGGAGTCAGGTTCGCCGGCCTCGTCCATCCCGGTCTGATTGGCTGTCTGCCTGACCAGAAATTGCTTGAAACGTGGAACGCCCGCGAACAGGCACTCATAGACACCAACCCGACCCGCGTGCCGCCGTTGGCCAATCCGCCATTCGCGGCCACGGCGCATTGCGGCACCGCCAAGGGCGACGTGAAAAACAAAATCGCCGCCGAGGGCGCGCGCACAGTTCCGCCTCGTGAACACGGCGGCAACGCCGACATCAAGGACTTGTCGCGCGGGTCGAGAGTTTATTTCCCCGTCTATGTTAAGGGCGCCGGCCTCTCGATGGGGGACCTGCACTTCAGCCAGGGTGACGGCGAGATCACCTTCTGCGGTGCCATCGAGATGGCCGGCTGGCTGCACCTGAAGGTCGAGCTCATCAAAGGCGGGATGGCCAAGTACGGCATCAAGAACCCGATCTTCAAGCCGTCACCGATCGTGCCGAATTACAAGGACTACCTCATCTTCGAGGGCATCTCGGTCGACGATGCCGGCAAACAGCACTACCTCAACATCCACATCGCCTATCAGCAGGCCTGCCTCAACGCCATCGAATACCTGACCAAGTTCGGTTATTCGCGCGCCCAGGCCTACGCGATTCTTGGAACAGCGCCCTGCCAGGGCCATATCTCCGGCGTCGTTGATATTCCGAATGCGTGCGCCACGCTCTATCTTCCGACAGAGATATTTGCCTTCGACGTGATGCCCGGCGCCGACGGGCCAACCAAACACGTCAAGGGCGGCATCGACATTCCCATGTCGCCCGACAAGTAAGGCCCGCCGGACCGGCGATGTGTGACCGGCGACGCGCACGGCGCCGCCGGCTTCGCTGCCCCAAGACGCGGGCGCGACAGCTGACGAGGAAAACTGATGCCAGTCTATGACTATCTCTGTGACCGGTGCGGGCCTTTTACCGACATGAGGCCGATGGCCGATTCCGGTCTGCCGCGTGAATGTCCGGGGTGTGGGAAGGATGCGCCGCGGGCGTTTCTGACCGCGCCGTATTTTGCGGCGATGTCGGCCGAGCGCCGGCTCGCGCACGCGACCAATGAGCGCAGTGCATCGTCGCCGCAGGTTCTGTCCGCTTCGAAACGAGCTCATGCTAGCGGGTGTGGCTGTTGTTCGGGAAAATCGCTCCGCTATGAAAAAAGCGCGCGAGGCGGCGGGAGCCGCAGCGGCACCAAAGGCTTTCCGACGCGCCGGCCCTGGATGATTTCGCATTGATAGAGAGCCCACTGAAGTTCGACGGTATCGACTGTGCGGATTATGTCGCAGCCACCGATCGCCCACATGCCGTCCATTGCAAGGCGGCTTAGTGAGGCGCGCGGTCGCTCATGTGCGCGGGTGGCCTAGAAGATCAGTTCTTCGCAGACGGGAACCGGCCCCGGCGACTGTCGTGTTTGTGGTATCGGTGCGGTGATGCCGGAAGGCGCCGCGGTTGGGCCGCCCGGTGCATGCGCCGTCATAGTGACAAACACCGAAACTGCTCTGAGAACCGAAGGGTATTGAGCGATGTACCGCAGGCCGTCGCGGCCGGTGTAGCCCGCGTCCGGACGGTAAATCAACTGAATGCCTCGAACTACGTGTCCAATGCATTGCAACTCGGTGCCAACGTACATGGAGTGTATTTTGATATTTTCGATGCGCGTGCAAACACGGCCATGTCGCGGTGGCTCATCCAGATAAAGCGTGGGATGCGCGATGGCATCGCAGTCTTGATTCCATCCGGCATGTTCACGAATAACAATCTGATGATCGACTTTGCCGGTCTGCGATAGTTGCTCTTCTTGCGCCGGCGCCTCGCCCGCAAGGCACGATAAACCGCCGGCGACCACAGCGGCAAAGATCGCGAAAGGTATCGCGCCATAGAACACGCTTTGATGCAGCCAGGCCGCAACCTCGGTCGCCACTTCCTCGGAGTCGCGATAGACATGGATTTCGCGGGAGGTGCAATTCGGGCTTGCCATCTCAGCCCGTCGGCTTGGGTTCGATGTGACCTCCGAATTTTTGTCGCATCGCCGATAGTATTTTATCGGAGAAACTTTCATTTTCACGCGATCGAAAGCGTGCATAGAGAGCGGCTGTAAGGACATTCGCCGGCACGGCTTCCTCGATCGCGGCCATGATTGTCCAACGGCCTTCTCCGGTATCCCCCACGTATCCCGAGTAGTGCGCCAGACCCGGATCTTCTGCCAACGCTATGGCGGTGAGATCGAGGAGCCACGAGCTGATGACGCTGCCGCGGCGCCAGACCTCGGCGATGTCCGGCAGATCGAAGTGATAGCTCTGCGGTAAAGCGTCCGAGGCGGCGCCGCGCAGGATGTTAAAACCTTCGGCGTAGGCTTGCATGAGGCCATACTCGATCCCGTTGTGGATCATCTTGACGAAATGCCCAGCACCATTTGGGCCGCAGTGAAGATAACCACGCTCAGCGCGAGCGTCGCGGCCCTGACGACCTGGAGTGACCGGAATGGTTCCCGGGCCCGGTGCCAACGTGGTGAAAATCGGATCGAGATAGTCAACGGTTTCCCTTTCGCCGCCGATCATCATGCAGTATCCGCGCTCCAGGCCCCAGACGCCGCCGCTGGTGCCGCAATCGACGTAGTGAATGGCCTTTGCCCGAAGCGCTTGGGCACGCCGGATGTCATCTTTGTAGAAAGAGTTGCCGCCGTCGACAATAATGTCGCCCGCATCCAAAAGCTCGCCGAGTTGGGCGACCGTCTGCTCGGTGATATCGCCCGCCGGCAGCATGATCCACACGGTCCGCGGCTTTTCGAGTTGTGTCGCGAGAGCCTTGAGATCGCCGCTGCCGCTCGCGCCCTCATCGGCGAGTGTCTTAATCGACGCCGGACTTTGATCGAAGACGACGCATTGGTGGCCGTTGCGCATCAGGCGGCGAACAATGTTTCCCCCCATACGGCCAAGGCCCACCATGCCGATCTGCATCTGCCCTCCCAACGTTCTCGTTGAGCACCATTGCGCCGCGCTCACCTTCCGACGTGCTCTTCGACCGTCTGCGATAGTGTAACCGAGCGCGGTAAATGCAGAAGGTCGCTCGGTTCGTCGAGATCGAAAGCGAGGACCGAATCGTTGATAATGCTGAGTGTGTATCGGCCGCGGCGTGCCAGTTCGCAATGTCGCGGAAAGCTGTTCTTGCCGTAGCTGAAGGGGAATTTGGCCACTGCCGCGCCAGTCAAGTACAAAAGATTGGTTCCGGTCTTAGCCCGGTTACTCGCCACCACAACCTCGGCGCCGTCGACAACCGGGCGTTTCACTGCCGCGACATCGACCAACGGCAAATCGATTGGCAGCACCATCAAGCCATGCAGGCCGGCACGGGCCCGCGTCTGAATGTGCCTGCGGGCCAATTCCAAAGCGCTATTGAGATCGCTGCCGCTTTCTGGAATGACGGTGACGCCGCACTCACGCACCATTGCCGCGGCCAGCTCGTCGGACGTCGTAAGCCAAATGTGTTCGGGCCGCACGATTTGCATCACGATTGTGATCGTCTGGCGCAGCATTGCCGCGCACAACTTGTGACGATCTTGCCCAGACATTACCGGCGCCAGGCGCGACTTTCCCTCGGCGAGGGGCTTGCACGGAATGAGAATTTCAAAGGGGGGCATGGCGGGCAGACATCCACGTGTCACTGTCTCATGCCTCCCCGCTAATGTGCGAGTGCAGCCGTCGCCGAATTATGTGTCTGGGCGAACGACAGCGGGTCAAGCGGCGCGGCGTTGTAGGACGCCTTTCTTTGTTCCGGCGGAACGGCGCGATACAGCGTTGTCCGCTGCTCAGGCGCGCGATCCGCCGAGGCGATCAGACGATCCATATCCTCCGGCGGTAACTCCTGCCCGTGTTCGGTGCCGGCGGCGCGGGAAATGCTCTCGTTCATCAAAGTGCCGCCAAGATCGTTAACTCCCGAGGCCAGGCAGGCGCGAACGCCATTTGCACCAAGCTTTACCCAGGAGGCTTGGATGTTGGTCACGAGCGGATGCAATACCAGCCAACTCACCGCGTGCATCAGAATAGTTTCGCGCGATGTCGGCCCTTTGCGTGCATGGCCGCGATAGTAGGCCGGAGCCTCGATGTGCACGAACGGCAGGGGCACGAATTCGGTGAAGCCGCCCGTGCGTTCCTGCAAGTCGCGGATATGCAGGAGATGCCGCGCCCAGTCGTCCGGCGCTTCCATATGGCCAAACATGATCGTCGCTGTGGTCGGCAACCCGACGCTGTGCGCAGCTTCGATGACCGCAAGCCACTCGTGCGTCTTCAGCTTGTCGGGGCAGAGCTGAGCGCGAACGGAATCGTCCAGAATCTCGGCGGCCGTTCCAGGAAGCGAGCCGAGCCCGGCATCGCGCAGCATTTCCAGAAAGCGGACTGGCGGAATATCGAGGCTCGCCGCTCCGTGCATGATCTCAAGCGGAGAAAACGCATGGACGTGGATGCCGGGCGTCGCGTCCTTCACCGCGCGCAATAGCGAAAGGTACGTCGTTGCATTGAAGGCCGGATGGATTCCGCCCTGCATGCAGACTTCGGTGGCTCCGCGTGTCCACGCTTCGGCAGCGCGGCGGCTGACTTCCTCGAGCGAGAGATTATATGGCTTGCCGCGGAGGGTGTCGGAAGTTTTGCCCTTGGAAAATGCGCAGAAGGTGCATTTATATTCGCAAATGTTGGTATAATTGATATTGCGGTTGACCACGTACCGCACCGTGGTGCCGCTGGCCTTTTGCCGCAACGCGTCGGCAGCGCCAATGATCTCACCCACCTCACCGCCGCGCGCACGAAAAAGCCGCTCGATAGACGCAACGTCGAGCCTTTCGCCACGGCAAGCACGGTCGACGACGGGTGCAATCTCTCCGTTGCGTTGTGTGATAACCGCCGGGAAGCCCTGCATGGAAACTTTGGCCAGCCCCGGCGACCAAGTGTCGGAGCGCGCCCAGCCGTCGGCGTCTGCTGCTCGGATCGCGGTCGGTAGAACTGAAGCGTCGATCCACCGCGCTAAGTCGCGGAGATATTCTGGATAGATCGGCAGCCGCGCCACCAGATGGCAGCCGAACCGCTCTGTCGCCGCACGCAACCGTGCCACCTCAGGCCAGGGTGCCTCCGGATTGACGAAATCGGGCGTGACCGGCGAGATGCCCCCCCAATCGTCGATACCGGCGGCAAGGATTTCTGGAAACCGCTCGAAGCTGAGGTTGGGCGGCGCCTGGATGTGCATGGCCGGGCCAAGCACGCGCCGTGCCGCAGCAACGGTCCAGAGAAGATCCTCGAATGCCGGCTCCTGCGTGCGCGCCATCGGCGTTCCGGGCTTAGGGAGGAAATTCTGAATAATGACTTCTTGAATATGGCCGAAGGCGTCGTGCAGCTTCTTGATGGTCAGTAGCGCTTCGACACGTTCAAAGCGCGTTTCACCGATGCCGAAGAGGATGCCGGTGGTGAATGGCACCGCCTGTTCGCCCGCTGCTGCGATCATCTCGACGCGGACGTGCGGTTGCTTGCTGGAGCAACCGTAATGCGGGCCACCCTTTTGGCACAAACGCGTGGAAGCGCTTTCGAGCATTAATCCTTGCGAAACGCTGACGCGGCGCATGAGCGCGATCTCGTCCGCGGAAAGGATTCCCGCATTGATGTGGACAAGGAGACCGGTCTTCTTTTGGACGAGCCCGGCGACGTCGGCCAAGTAATCGACCGTCGACTTGTGGCCGCGCTCTTTGAGGGCAGTCATCGCCACTCGATAACGCTGCTCGGGGTGATCCCCTAGCGTGAACAACGCTTCGCTACAGCCGGCTTGGGCTCCTTCGTGCGCAACATTCAATATCTCGTCGGGCGATAAAAACGCGCCATCCACTTCACGCGGCGATTTTGCGAAAGTGCAGTAGCCGCAGGCGTCTCGGCACAGACGCGTCACCGGAACAAAAACCTTCGGGGAAAATGAAATGACGTCGCCGTGGCCTTCCCGCCGGGAGGCGCATGCCTGGTGCATGAGCAAAGGTAATGGTGTGCGTTCCAGTGCGGACAGCCAGGTGCTGACCTCGGCTGCATCGGGTATGTAGCGATTGAAATTCGCCAAGTAGCAGCTCCAGCGTCGTATATGCAGAACGCGTAACGCTCTCGATGCGGATCGTCAGGGCCGCTTGCGCCGACGCTTCCGATGTCAACAGCAAGCAAGAATTGCCGAGGTCGTCAAGCGCGCGCACCAGTCAGGCACGCGGCGATTCCGCCAGATCCGCGGCAAATCCAATTACCGCCTCCGCAAGTTGCGAACGATCGGCGCGGCTTCTCATGATGGTATTCGTGACGACGACATTGAGGCCGAGCGCTTCGATCTGCCGCTTGAGCGCGGCGTCGAGATCGTCGATGACGATACCGTCCACGAGCGCGCGATAGTGGCGGGCGATTTCGAGGGCTGACACTTCGCGTCCCATCTCGCGCAAAATCTTGGCGGCGGGTCCCTTTATTGCCTCGCCGCCGACGATGGGCGAGACTGCAACAACTGGTGCTTTGCTTTGCGCGATCCGTTCGCGGACCCATTTGAGCTGTAAAATCGGCTCGACACTTAGAAATGGGTTCGACGGACAGATCACAATCGCGTCCAGCCGGCCATCTGAAAGGGTCGCGTCAAAGGACGGACTCGGCGAAGCGTTTTGCGCGTTGGCGAATTCAACGTGCAAGAGCCGCGGCTCGCAACGCCGCCGCACGAAATAATGCTGGAACTCGAGCGTGCCTTCGTCAGTGTGGACAATGGTGCGAACGTCTTCGTCGGTCATCGGCGCGACGCCGTGTTTGATTCCCAGTTGTTCGCAGAGGTGGCGCGTCACCATCGACAGGCTTTCACCGCCCGCCAGCCGGCGCGTACGCTCGACATGGGTAGCCAGGTCACGATCGCCAAGATTGAACCACGTCGGCCCGCCTAGCCGTTCGATTCCGGTCATGAAATTCCAGGTCTCGTCGGCAAGTCCCCAACCACGCGCGGCGTCGTTAAGACCTGCTAGCCAATACATCACTGTGTCGAGGTCCGGCGATATGCGCAGACCGAGGTGCGCGAAGTCATCGCCGGTATTCACCACGACGAGCAAATCGCCTGGGGGGAGTTGCATCGCCAATCCGTCGGCCAGCTTGGCACCGCCGACGCCACCAGCGAGCGCCAGGATCACGGCTCGTCGTCCAGGTTGCGGATGACGTGACGCGGCGTCCGTCGCTTGAACGGCTTGCCGGCATTGGCGGGATAGCCGATCGTGATCAGCCCTTGAGGTTCCCACTGCACGGGAAGGCCGCAAACCTGCCGAACGGTTTCCGGACAAAAAAGCGGTGCGCACATCACGCCCGCACCAAGCCCGGCGGCACGCGCGGCAAGCTGCATGTTTTGCATGGCCATCGACGTACCTTGTACCGCCATCTGATGCTCGGCATTGCGGCGCCGCTCGTCGGGGTAGAAATCCGTGTCCTCCATGGTCAAACAGACAATGACCACGACCGGGGCAGTGGTAATACGTGCGAAGGAGCGCGCAACATCGCTTTCGATCGCATCCGGCGGATCGCCGTCGCGGGTGCGATCTGCACGCAGCTGCTCGCCCATGGCGCGCGCCAGCCGCTGCTTTGTCGATGGTTTCTTCAACACAACAAACCGCCAGGGCTGGCTGTTATGGGCGGAGGGCGCGCACGTCGCCGCATAAATAAGCTTCTCAACGACGTTGTCCGTGACCGGTTCGGAGCTGTAACGACGGATAGAACGGCGGCTGAGCAGAAGCTCCTCCATGTCGGATTGCGGCGCCGAAGTAGCAGTCCGAAAGAGATCCATCTTCCGATCGCGTACCAATTCGGCGGCACGTCCCTCGCGCCGCGTCATTGGTATCCCTCGGGCAAGAACGAGCGGCCTGCCTTCGTCGGCCTGTCCCATCAGCAGTGAGGCCGCCGAAGCGATTTCGTCGGCCAGCCCGATTTCGGTGCTTTGCAGCTGGCGGCCGAACAGATCGGGGTTGCCACGCATGTCGGCCAACGCTGGCAGCCCGCTCGCACCGATGGCCACTCCAACCGTGCCGCTGCGGAAGGGACGCCCATGGCTATCATTGATGATGACGGCGATATCCACACCCGTAAGCTTGAACATATCCGCGCGTAGTTGCGCGCACGCCTGGTCCGGATTCTGCGGCAGGAGCAAGGCCGTTTCGTCACCCAACTCTTGCTCGATATTGGAAAAATCAATGCCGGCGTTGGCCATGACAAGGCCGAGCTTGTGCGCCACGATGATAACGTTGCGCTGATGCCGCACCACTTCCGTTGACTCGCGCAGAATAAGTTCGACCAAGCGCGGATCCTTGTTCACTTCGCGCGCCAACTCTTTCGCTCGGCTCGAGGGTTCCACAGACGAGAGCCGCACAAAGCGGTCCTGTGCTTTGGATACAATCTTTTGCGCCAGGATCAGGATATCGCCATCGCGAAGCTTTTCGCCGGAGGCGGCCAGCGCCGCGAGAATGATGCCGGCGAGATCGTCGCCGGGCTTGATGAGCGGAACGCCGGCAAGCGCGATAAACTTTGCTGCCGTCGGGGCGGCAGCAATTACAGGTATCGTTTCACGCGCGCTCTCGTTCACCGGCGGAAGATACCGGTAAAACGAAATCCGGAACAGCGGCGCATGAAGCCCCCTACTTGGACCGGCGTGGCCTTCATTTCCCGAATAACATCGAGGCTCGTTTGGCGATCCTCGGGATCGCCCGACAGCAGGAGGACCGGTTTCCTGGATACCCGCATCAATGAATGGGGTGAGCTTTTGGCAGCAAGCCGACACGTCCCCGGCGACGCCGAATGCGTCAACCGCCCGTCCGAAACCAATCGAGCTACTGCGTCAAGTCTCTATTCGAAATTGCGGCGATGATCGCGTTCTGGTCGACCGGAATTCCCGTGAAGGTTATATTCTCATCCAGGAATCGGTTGAGCAATACGAAGGCAAGCTTGCGCCGTACCGCCTCGATCGCTCGCCGTTTGTTGTTGGACGCCGGCAGAAACATATATCCGGCTGTATAAAGCGCGGCAGGAACGCGCGTGGATCCCTTGGCGCTATCGACGACGAGCGAGAGCGAACGCCGCGCATACATCGCTGAGATTCCCGCCGACAGCACCGTACCGTCTGCAATTCAGCCAGCCAAACGCGAGATCTGTTCGCGCATCGGTGCCAGATTGATCGGTATCGGCACGGCGGCACTGAGGCCCCGTCAGTCGCGAACCGACGTGAAACAGCGGTGTCCGTCTCGCCATCGCGACCCGCCATTGTCATTTACCTCCCGACGACGCGAAGCGGATCGGACCAGGGATTTCCGCCAAGGCCGCGCTCCTCCGGGGTGTCCGCGAACGCCGGACGGGTCTCTGTCGCGGGCGGAAGCGGCGAGCAGTGGAAATGCCACATCTTCCATACCGGCCGTCCCTCGCCGTCGTCTCGTTGATAGATCTCCGTCGCCCGAAGACGGAACCGGTCGATAGGCGCATCCGCGTCCAGCCTCCAGGTCTCGGAGCCGGTGCCGCTCGCGCCAATAGAACGCAGGGGGAAGATGCCCTCGCACCCCAGCCAAGCCGTGTCCCGGTCGATGGTGAGCTTCATGATCCGGATGTCGGGCTTCTCCGGAATGTCCAGCTCCTTCTGGTACCATTCCCAGAGCTTGATCTTCTCCTCGATCCCGAAGTACGGATGTCCGTTGAGGTTGAACATCAGATAATTCATCCCGGTCGGAAACACCGAGGCCATACGAGGAATGTCGAGACCGTTGTTCGCTTCCCACCAGTCTGTGTGCAGCTTCAGGATGTCCTTTCGGTCCTGTTCGACCTGGACACGCTCCGGGCTCGCCGATGTGGACATGGTGCTCCTCCGTCTATCTGTCGGGGCAGGTGCCCGGATTGGACCAGCTGTGCCCCTCACATGGAATGTCTAGCAACTTTAGCAAGAAGCGTGCCGGCCGAGGAATGCCGGGCATTCTGACGCTAACGCACATGGTTGAGGCGCGATACAGGAATCAGGAGCACGGCGTAGCCTTTGAATGTCCGCTGGGAGTAAAGGCGACGGAAATCGCAAGGCGCATGCATGCTGCCCACAAGATGGCTTTCACCTTCGATCTCCCGGACGCTGCCGTCGAATTGACATCGGTCCATCTACAGGCTGAGGCCCCGGTCGAAACGTTTCCGCTTTCACGCCTGGAAACGGCTCCTACTCGCCCCATCGTTCCCGATCGCCGTCGTCGAATCTTGTTGAGTTCGGCGAATGCGTGGATCGATTGCGAGGTATATCGGCGTGAGGCACTTGCGGCGAATATGACCAGGCACGGCCCCGCTCTTATCGAGGAGGCCCCGACAACGACCCTTGTGTTGCCAGGTCAGAGTTCCGAGACGCACCCTACCGGGCAACTCATCATTCGAGAGGCTGCATGATGTTAAGGTTGGGTTACAAAGCATCAGCGGAGCAATTCGGTCCGCGCGATCTCCTCGACTTTGCCATCGCGGCCGAAGAAGCAGGCTTCGATTCCGTTTTCGTCAGCGATCATTTCCAACCCTGGCGGCATACGGACGGCCACGCTCCGTTCTCGGTCGCCTGGATGGGCGCGTTAGGCGCGCGGACGTCGCGTGTCGCCATTGGAACGAGCGTTTTGACACCAACGTTCCGGTATCATCCGTCGGTGGTTGCGCATGCCTTCGGGACGCTTGGTGCTCTTTTCCCAGGCCGCATCATCCTCGGGGTTGGTACCGGAGAAGCCCTCAACGAGACGCCTTCTACGGGCATGGAGTGGCCGGAGCCGAAGGAACGCTTGGCGCGGCTGAGAGAGGCGATCGAACTGATCAGACGACTGTGGACCGAAGATCGTGTGACATTCGACGGCGCATACTACAAAGTTCGGAATGCCACCATTTATGATCGGCCTGAGACGCCGGTTCCCATCTACATCGCGGGCGCCGGTCCGGTCATCACCAAATATGCTGGCCGGACCGCCGATGGTTTTATCTGCACCTCTGGCAAGCCATTCGGGCTTTACCGTGAGACATTGCTGCCAAACCTCGCGGCCGGCCTGGCTGCAGCAACACGCGAACCAGACGCCATTGATCGGATGATCGAAATGAAGGTCTCCTTCGACACCGATAGAACTCGAGCGGTTCAGGACACGCGCGCTTGGGCGGCGCTGGCATTGACGGCCGAGGAAAAGGTGACCGTGGAAGATCCTCTTGATATGGAGAAACTGGCAGACGCCCTTCCGATTGAACGGGCGGCAAGTCGATGGATCGTCTCGACGGACCCCGAAGAACAGGTCGAACGAATTCGCCCCTACGTGGAAATGGGTTTCCGTCATCTGGTCTTTCACGCTCCGGGCGCGGACCAGCGACGCTTTCTCAAGCTCTATTCCGAAAAAGTGGTTCCTCGATTGAGAGCGGCTTTCTCCTAACGCGGCAACGCCGAGAGGATTAAAAGTGACGTTGCGATCGGCCGAGAGCGCTGCCGGCCAATTGATGGCGCCTTTCGACGGAGCGCGATAAACCAACTCCTTGGATGCGACATTGTGCGACGGCCGCCGAAGGCGTTGTCTCCGCGGATGCCAGCGCTTTTGCTTGAAGACACCACAACTTTCGTTCGGTAGCGCACCGAGGCGCTTGAGCATGAACGAGCAACAGAGACCCAGCCACGTCCTTGCGCTGTGTGGCGGCATTAAACTGGCGCTGGGGACGCTACCGGACGTTGGGCCCCCGGGAGCGACCAATCATCCCCACGCACGAAACCGTCCGCATCGACACTCTTAGGACGTATGAGGTCTGCGGCCGTCCGATGTCCTACTGAATTGGGAAGGCCACGTACAAGTGCGATTGGTCGACTTTCATTCATAACTCATTGCTCTCAGTCATCGGTCAGACGGTATTAGCCATGCGCCGCCGCCGCTCGGTACACTCGCTAGTGGAACTTGAGCCGTCAGCCGGCCGCGTCAAAAACCGATTAAATCGCGACTGACGGCTGTTCTGACAGGGAGGTGTGCTGTGTCGCAACGAACGGAGGCGGGCTATTATTAAGGGTACCGGCTATATGGAGCCGCGGAAAGAGCCCCCTCGTATTTCGCGTAGCCGAGTCTGTTGACGCGATGATGGACGCGGAAACCCTGTCTGGAAGATCTGGCATTTTCACGCCTCCCCATCGCGCCTCCGAACAGTCCGGCTTCCCAGTACGCGGTAATTAATAGGCGTTCAGGTTGATGTTGGAAGAATGATCCATGAGGCGCAGCACAGCGCGAGGGCCTGCCGGAGCCATCTCCTACGTGGTCTGGGAAGGTCCGGCCGGTTCCGGCCACCAGCCTTTATTGTGTCTTCATCCGATAAATACCGGAGCGGAGATCTGGGCTGAAGTTTCGGCAGTTCTGAGCGAGGAACGCACAGTAATCGCTTTCGACTACCGAGGTCACGGGAACTCTGTGATGAGCGGTCCGTTCGGTGCCGCCCATTATGCGGCGGATGGACTCGCTGTACTGGATCACATTGGAATCGCCCGTGCTAATCTGGCTGCGGGATCGATTGGTGGAGCGGTGGCGATCGAGATGCTTGCCGCCGCTCCAAGCCGCATCTTAAGCGTGGCCGCGTTCGGGGCGACGATGAAGATAGGGCTCGGAGTCGACGACCTGGAAGCGATGGCGAAGTCACTGCGTGAAATGGGCGTGCGGCGATGGTTCGACGAGCACGGTCACCGGATACTCGGTCCCAATGCCCAGTTAAATGCCGCCGCCGAATTAACGCGTCTCGCAGTGGGTCACGGGCGGGAAGTATCGCTGGTCACCGACGTCATTCGGGAGACATTTGGTGAAGCGAACTCGCGGCCAACTGTTGGCCGCCTCGCAGACCGACGGCCGCCTGCCGTAGTGGCGGTCGGTACGCATGATCCTACATGCCCACTCGTGATGGCCGAAGAACTCGCTGCGGCCCTGCACGCTCCCGCGCCGCTAATTCTAGACGGTATCGGGCACCTTCCCATGCTGGAAGATCCTCAACAGGTGGCGTCCCTCATATCAGGGCTGTGTCGGCAGTCGGAGAGCAGGTAGATGACATACAGCGTGGTTGCGCGCGATGATGTCAGTGGCGCGATTGGCATTGGCCTTGAGTCACATTTTTTCGCGCCCGGCGCCTCGGCTACGTGGGCCGAGCCTGGAGTGGGCGTGGTCGCCACTCAGGCCTTTTTGGACCCGCGGTATGGTCAGCTTGGACTCGCTGGACTGCGAGAGGGCCGTCGTGGTGCGGACATCCTAGCCGATTTGCGCGCGAACGACCCTAACCCGCAGGTGAGGCAGGTCGCGCTGGTGGGCGCCACCGGAGACGCGGCGGCATGGACCGGCGAAAGCTGCATCGGATATGCTGCGAGTATTTCGGCGGGTCCAGTAGCCGTCGCTGGGAATATGTTGGCTAACGCCGACGTCATTCCTGCCATGCTCGCAGCCTATCAATCATCACCTCCGGCGAGTGGCCCAACGGGACTAGGCGAACGGATCCTTCGAGCGATGCGTGCCGCGGAGGACGCGGGCGGCGATGTACGTGGCAGCCAGGGAGCGGTTCTCGTCGTGGTGGACGGAGAGCCCACCGCCGAGCCCTGGGCTCACACCCCCGTCGATTTGCGCGTTGACGACGCAAGGGATCCGATCGGGGAATTGCAACGACTTTTGATGTTGCGCCAGGCGTTCGACCCGGTCTACGCGACCATCTTCACGCCGGGGCTCATGGTCGGCGAGTTTCACGAACCCATGCCCGGCGATCTAGATCGCGCAGCCGCCGCGCTGACCAACTCCGCTGCCATCATCGGCGACAACCAGGAAGCTCGGTTCTGGCATGCCGTACTGCTCGCGCGCGCAGGACGCGGCGATGAGGCTCGTATTCTGTTCAAAGCCGCGACGAGAGTCGTGCCGGCGCTTTCACAGCTTGCCGACAAACTCGTAGCCGCAGGTATACTTTCCGAGGCTCAGCGGAATACGCTTCGATGACTTTCAAATACACCATGAAAAGTCCATCATAGCGCAACAAAATTCGGCAACGATCGAGTCTGGACAATTCGCGTAGCTCATTCGAACCGAAATATCGCCCCTCTCGCGCCGGCAGGGCCGACCCGCGGCGGCGCTGCGCAGACCGACCGGTACGAGGCCCTGGGCTGCAGCTACTGGTCGACGTCACAATTTTCTTTTGGCGGATTGTTGTTCGCGATTCGGGTCCGGGGCGACGATGGAGTCCGGGCGATCGGGGCGAATGATAATGATGCGCCCTAGGCGCTGGACAGAAATCACCAATGGGGTCATCGACAACAGATCGGAAAGTCTACGGCGGTGACCCCGGGCGCTTGCCCTCGCTCGCGCGCGAATACCGAATAAAACGGGTAGTGTTGGATCAAGCGCGACGGGAGAAAATCGCTTTAGCGACGTCGCCGACGGCCTCAACCGAGTCGCCACAGTCGGCGAAACATACGATCCGGCAGGGGCACGCTTCCAGGCCCTCGTAACGCCAGGGAAAGGCGCCTATGATAAAGCGCTGGTTCAGTACTTTTTCTACGTCGCCTCCAATATTCTCGGCATGGATCAAACCTTCCGAAAACGCGTAACTATGGAAGGGAAAGATGTTCTCGGTGACGTGGCGGCCCGATTTCTTGTGGACGTAATGGAATTCGCCGAAGAACTCTTCGCAGCTCTTTCCGACTCTTTGCTCGAAGCGCTTGGCGATGTCGGGCCGCATGTGCCGGATCGACGTATTCATCGAATGATCGGCGGAACCGCAATCGATGCCGAACCATTTGATCTTCTTTCTCAGCATCCATTCGAGCAGTTCGATCTTCCCGCCGGGATGCATGCAGAAATAGCGCACCAGGTCTTGCTGGGGCTGGCCTTCCCAATAACGATTCCAACCGGTGCGGATGATGAGGATGTCTCCGTCCCTAACCTCCACGGGCGCTGCTTCGATCATTTCGGGGGTGATCACGGCCCAGTCGTCCATATGCTGCGAGACGTCGACAACCGCGCCGGGCCCGACTAGGAAATCCAGTGGATAGGAGGCCATGTCACCCATGCCGTCTGTACCGTGCATGGCGCCGTCGATATGGGTGCCGACGTGAAGCGCGGTATCGATCCTTTGCGCCACGATCATCTTGGTTTGCAGATTTTGCGCGTAATACATCTGATTGCCGGCGTAGCCGACCCAGCCCGGCGTATGCACATTCATCAGATGAGAGAGATCGACGATCTTCATTTTGGTATGCCAATGAACTAAAGTTGAGGACTACGGGGAAGTGAAGCTCGACAACAATGTCCTATAACGCGACCTGTGCGATTTCAATAAAATATGACTTTGGGCGCGGATCGCTTTATCGAGCAAGCGACGTTGGCTCAGTCGCGTTTGAGCAGAACGAACCTAAGGCGATCCTCCAACGTGTCAGTTGAACCGGTCGCTTTCATGACCGCGGGCAGGATCGGACAGCTGGTGCTTAAGAACCGGCTCATCCGGGCGGCGACGTCCGAGACCATGGCGACGGAAAAGGGTGAATCGACGAGGGACCTCATCCGGCTCTATTCAGATCTCGCCCGTGGCGGTCCCGGCCTCATCATCACCGGACACATTTACGTGGACGCGCGCGGCCAATACGAGCCTCGCCAGCTCGGTCTCGACGACGACAGTCGTATCGCTCCACTTGCGCTTGTTACGGCGGCGGTCCATCGCCACGGCGGCCGCATTTTTGCGGAACTGAGCCATGCGGGCAGTCAATCGTTAATGCCCCAAATCGTACCGTTGGCCCCGTCTATCGTTCCCAACGCTATTTTCGCCCGGCCGCCGACGGAAATGACCGACGCGGATGTGGAAAAGGTCATTAACGATTTCGGCGCCGCGGCCGGGCGCGCCAAGCGGGCAGGCTTTGACGGCATTCATCTGCATTCCGGCAACGGCTATCTTCTTTCGCAGTTCAACTCGCCGTTCGCCAACCGGCGCAAGGATCGCTGGGGCGGCGACGCGCTGAGGCGCGTGCGGTTCATTCTTGAAGTCTACCGTGCAGTGCGACGGGCAGCGGGTAACGATATGCCTGTCACCGCGCGGCTGGGAGTAGCCGACGCGATCGCCGGGGGGCTTGCACTCAGTGAGGGTCTTTCCATTGCTCGGCAACTCGCGGCCGAAGGTCTTGACGGTCTCGAAGTCACCTACGGGGTGATGACATCCTATCGTGAGAACATCAGGCCCCACGTTGGTGTCGGCCGCCGGCGCGCAATCGCCGACGGCATGCTGCATCGGAGTTTTTCGCGTCCCGTTGCGGAAGCCTATTATCGACCGTTTGCCCGTGCCACAAAGGCAGCCGTTGATATCCCCGTAATCCTGGTCGGTGGCTTGCGGTCGACGCAAATGATGGATGACGTTGTTCGTTCCGGTGACGCCGATTTTCTGGCGTTGGCGCGCCCTTTCGTGCGGGAGCCTGGTCTTGTGAACAAGATTGCGCAAGGTCGTCGTGGCGCGGTCGATTGCGTGTCGTGCAATATCTGTTTCCGGCACGAAGGCATCGATCCGCTGCGCTGCTGGCGGACGCCGTCCGCAATGCTGGAGCACGTCTACAGTTACTATCTAAAGGGCTTAGTCCGAGGATTGCGAGCCTCGCGTTGACTTGAGTGGACGATCGTTCCTAGCATGCGAGCGGTCGTGATTTTTTGTTTCGACAGAGGAAATTTGCCCGGTGAAGCCCGCGCCGTTCGTCTATCACGCACCGCAGACCGTCGACGAGGTGGTAGCGAAACTGGCTGAGCTGGGCCCGCTCGATGGTCGGATTTTGGCCGGCGGTCAAAGCCTGGTGCCGATGATGGCTTTCCGCATGGCGCGGCCCGCGCATCTGATCGACATCAATTCGGTGACTGGTCTTGATCGTCTCACTGTCGACGGAAACATGCTCTCGATCGCGGCGTGCGTGCGTCATGCCGCGTTTCATCGTCCGGTCGTTCCGGGACCGACAGGAGCGCTCCTTTCCGTCGTCGCGTCGAACATCGCGCATTACCCGATCCGGTTGCGCGGCACGTTTTGTGGCAGTCTCGCTCATGCGGATCCGGCCTCAGAATGGTGCCTCACCGCTGTGACGCTCGGTAGCGACATCATCGCGGCGAGTGAGCGCGGCAACCGCGTCATCGCAGCCGACGATTATTTCGAGGGCATGATGGCGACCAAGCTTGCGGAAGATGAATTGTTGTTCGAGGCTCGACTGCCGTTGCTCGCTCCGGATACGCGCTTCGGGTTCTATGAATTCAGCCGTCGTGCCGGCGACTATGCGATCGCAATGGCGCTGGCTACGTTCCAGCTGCGGGACGGCTTGATCTTGGATCCGCGCGTCGGCGTCGGCGGCGTTGAAGGACGACCGCGGCGGATTTCCGCAGCAGAAGCGATCCTTGCCGGCCGCAAGCCCGGCAGCGAAAGCTTCCGAGCTGCGGCGGATGCCGCGGCGGCGGCGGTAGAGCCATTGGAAGACGTTCATGCGGATGCCGAGTTTCGGCTCGATCTGGTGCGCGCTGTGATCCGGCGTGCACTTGAACGGGCTATTGCATGAGCGCCGCAACCAAGGGCGGCGGGTTCGGCGTGGGTAGGGCGCTCTATCCGCCGGCTGGAGGATCCGGCGCTGCTCACCGGTCGCGGCCGCTTTACCGCCGACCTGCCAGCGGCGCATCAAGTTCGATTTGTGCGCAGCGCAGTTGCTGCGGGTCGTATCGTGAAGATCACCGCACCCGACAAAGTGACGGTCGTGACCGCAAGCGATCTGAAAGCGGTGAAGTCGATCGTTCCAGTCCTGCACAAGTTTGGCTACGTGCCGGTCGCGCAACCGGTTCTAGCGTCCGACGTCGTGAGATTCGTCGGCGAGCCGATCGCGGCGGTCGTGGCGCCAAGCGAAGCGGAGGCCGAAGATAGTGCCGACGGCGTGTCGGTTGAAATCGTCGAGGGCCCGCCCCTTGTCGACGCGCGCGCGGCGCTCGCCGATGGCGCGCCCTTGGTTCATGAGCACGTGGCGTGCAACATCATTGTCGAGGGAAAGATCGAAACGCCTGGATTTGCCGCCGCGCAAAAGGCGGCACATCGTCAGGTGACGCTCGAAGTGCGCTCGCGGCGTCAGAACGCGACGCCACTCGAGGCGCGCGCGGGCCATGCCGCTTTTGACCTGGCCTCAGGACGCGTCACGCTGACCTGCGCCACCCAGATGCCGCACCTGATGCGCACCGCGATCGCGGACCTGATCGGCATGCCGGAAAGCGAACTCCGCGTCATCGCGCCAGATGTCGGCGGCGGTTTTGGTCAAAAAATGTCACTCGTTCCCGAATACGTCGTTCTGGTTTGGCTGGCGCGCAAGCTGCGCAGCTCCGTTGCCTGGATCGAAGATCGCCGCGAGAATCTGGTTGCTTCGTTTCACAGTCGGGATCAATACATCCGACTTCAAGGCAGCTTCGACGCCGGCGCAAAAATCGTCGCACTTTCCGCCGAGGTCATTGCCAATATCGGCGCCTATTCCTGTTATCCGACGACCGGTGCAGTGGAGCCGCTGATGGCGATGGCGGAATTGCCCGGCCCGTACGATGTGCGCGCCTATGCCTGCGTCGCCCGCGGCGTACTCACCAATACCTGTCCGATGGCGCCGTATCGCGGCGTGTCGCGTCCGGTGATCACCATGGCGTTTGAGCGGCTGATGGATCTCGCGGCGGCACAATTCGGTTTGAACCCCGTCGAAATCCGCCAGCGCAATCTGATCAACAAGTTCCCCTATACCTCGGCTACCGGTCTGGTTTTTGACGAGGGGACATATCGGCAGACGCTGGATATGACCGTCGAGGCCCTGGATTTGCCGGCTTTCCGCCAGCGCCAGCAACGTGCCAGGGCGGATGGACGTTACATCGGCATCGGCTTCGCGACGTTTTCCGAACGGACCGGCTATGGCACACCAGCCTTCGCCGCGCGCGGCATGGAAGTGACGTTGGGATGGGAGACCGTCGAGCTGACGATGGATCCGTCGGGCTTCGTGGAGCTGCGGATCGGCGCCAGTCCACACGGCCAAGGCCTGCGCACCACGCTCGCCCAACTCGTTGCCGACGAACTCGGTCTTGCTCCCGACCGAATCAAGGTCGTCCACGGCGACACCGACCGGACGCCCTATGGATGGGGCACGTTCGCCAGCCGATCCCTGGTCATCGCCGGCGGTGCCAGCGTTCTGGCGGCGCGCAAGGTGCATGCGAAGCTGGTGAAGATGGCGAGCCGCCTCCTGGAAGCCGCCGCGGACGACATCGTGCTGGCGGATGGTGTCGCACGCGTCGCCGGAACTGATCGCGCGATCCCGATCGAAACCTTGGCGCGCGCCGCTTACCACCAGGTTCACCTCTTCAACGGCGAAATCGATCCGGGGATTTCGGAAGCCGCAACTTACGACCCGCCTGGCACGTTCTCGAACGCTTGTCATGCCTGCATCGTCGAGGTCGATCCGGAGACGGGGAGGGTCACGATCGAGAGGTTCGTCGTGGCCGAGGATGCTGGCCGCCTCGTCAATCCGATGATCGTCGACGGCCAAATCGTCGGCGGCGTCGTGCAGGGGATCGGCAATGCGCTGTTAGAGGAAATCGTGTACGACGAGGCGGGCAACATCCTGACGGCGACGCTCGCGGACTTTCTACCGCCGACGAGCGGTGAAATCCCCCCGATTGAGCTTTTGCATCTGCAAACGTTGAACGGGACGACTATCACCCAGGCCAAAGGCTTGGGGGAGGGGGGCGCAATCGGAGCGCCGGCGGCAATCCTCAATGCAATCAATGATGCGCTTGCGCCTTTCGGTGTGATGATCAACGAAATGCCAGCAACGCCGCAGCGCATCCGCGCGGCGTTGCGCCAAGCGGGAAAGAAGCATGCATGAGCGAGCGAAGCGAGATTACTCTGACAATCAACGGACAAGCCCATTCCATTCGCGTCGAGCCGCGCCGCACGCTCGTTGACGCGATTCGCGAGGATTGCGGTCAGACCGGCACACATATCGGTTGCGAGCACGGCGTGTGCGGCGCGTGCACGGTGCTCGTCGACGGCGAACCCGTCCGGTCGTGTCTGATGTTCGCGGTACAGGCGCACGGCAAAAAGATCCGCACCGTCGAGGGGCTGGCGAACGGCGACGAGCTCAATCCGCTGCAGCGCGCATTCATGGAGCATCACGGCTTGCAGTGCGGTTTCTGTACGCCGGGCTTTCTGATGCTGATCACCGGCGTGCTTGAGCACGACCCTGATATCAGCGACGAGGGTCTCGTCGAGGTGCTGTCGTCCAATCTCTGTCGCTGCACCGGCTATCAGAACATCGTAAAGGCCGCGCGTTCGGCCGCCGCCGAACTACGGCATCGCTGAAAGGCGTGGAGAGGGATCTGACAAATCGACCGACGAGCATGCCAAACGCAAGGCCCAAGGCAAAATTTATCGGCCGATCGCTGCCGCGTCTGGAGGATCCGCCGCTGCTGATGGGCCGCGGTCGCTTCGCCGCCGATGTCTCCTTCCCGCGGCAATTGCACATGCGCATCGTCCGCTCGAATTTTGCGCACGGCCGGCTGCGCTCGATCGACGCCAGCGCGGCTCTGGCGAAACAAGGCGTGCAGGCGGTGTGGACGGCTGCCGACGTCGCGGATATTCCGCCCATCGATTTTCGAATGAGCCGGATCGAGGGGCTCGAACCTTACCGCCAGCGGCTCTTTGCTAGCGGTAAGGTTCGTTATGTCGGCGAGCCTGTTGCGGCGGTGTTCGCGGACGATCCGTATCTCGCCGAGGATGCCGCCGAACTCGTCATGCTCGACGTTGGGGAACTGCCGGCAATTCTGCGTGCCGACGAGCAGCCTGGTGAATTCGAACCGGGCCTAACGACCGAGCCTGCAATCGTCCGCAAGGGCTATGGCGACGTCGATGCAGCTTTTCGTTCCGCGCACGCCGTGATCGCCGCGACGCTGTCGATCGGGCGGCATTCCGGGGTCCCGTTGGAAACCCGCGGCGCGATTGCCCGATACGATGCGGTTCGCGACATGCTCGAGCTGCATGGCGCTGCCAAGGTGCCGCATTCGAATCGGGACCAGATCGCCCGCATGCTCGGACGCGCCGCAACTACCGTTCACCTCTACGAAGGTCATGTCGGCGGCGGTTTCGGCATTCGCGGCGAACTCTATCCGGAGGACATTCTGGTATGCGCCGCGGCTTTGCGCATGCGGCGGCCAGTCAAGTGGATAGAGGATCGCCGCGAGCACCTTATCGCCGCCAATCATTCTCGCCAGCAGGATCATCACGTTCGGGCCGCCGTCGATCGTGACGGTCGCATTCTCGCCCTCGAGGATGAAATATTTCACGATCAGGGCGCCTACGTGCGCACCCACGCGGCGACTGTCCCCGATCTCACCGCGGCGATGCTACCGGGTCCATATCGCGTTCCATCCTATCGGGCCTCGGTGCATATCCGGCTGACCAATAAGACACCTTGCGGAACCTACCGCGCACCCGGGCGGTTTGAGACCACGTTCGTACGCGAGCGACTGCTCGATGCCATCGCCGACAAGCTGGATTTGGATCGCGTCGAGGTCCGCCGGCGTAATTTGATCGCCACCCATGAAATGCCGTATGTGCGTGCGCTCGATACGCTCGGCACCGACGTCGTGCTCGATTCCGGCGACTATGCGGGACTGCTAGACAAGGCATTGGCCGCAATTGAATGGCCGCGACTGCGGGAAAAGCTGGCTGCGCGCCGCGCCGCTGGCGAACTCGTCGGTGCGGGTATCGGGCTTTTCGTAGAAAAAAGCGGATTGGGGCCGTTCGATCAGGTGAAGATCGGCATCGACGGCGACGGCATGGTGGAGGTCGTCAGCGGTTCTGCCTCGGTCGGGCAGGGCATGGAGACCGCGATCGCGCAGATTTGCGCCGACACGCTTGGCGTCGACTACCGCAGAGTTCGGGTCACCCACGGACAAACCGACCGCATCGAGCACGGAATGGGCGCATTTGCTTCGCGCGTCACCGTGATGACCGGGGAGGCGACGCGGATTGCGGCGTCCGCACTTAAAGGCCAGGGCGATCGAGGCGGCTGTCCGAATTGCTGCAGACGCCCGCGGCCGTGCCTCGAAGTGGTGGACGGCGAGGTCGTTCGCACCGATGCGGCGGCAGGACCGTCGATCGGCCTCGGCGCGGTCGCCCGTCGCGCTGATCGACTAGATCGAATTTGCGTCACGGTCGTGAGCCAGGGCTTTCGGCGGAGGGTTGGTTCCATACCAATCACATGAACTACCCATACGGCGTGCATATTGCGGTGACGCGCGTGGACCGGGACACCGGTGCCGTCGTGATCGAGCGTTACCTTGTCGCTTACGATGTCGGGCGGGCGGTCAATCCGATGCTGATCGAAGGACAGATCGTCGGCGGCTGTGCGCAGGGCATTGGCGGAACATTGCTCGAGGAATTTTTGTATGACGAGCGCGGTGAACCGTTGTCGGTGACGTTGGCCGACTACCTCATGCCGACCGTTCGCGAGATGCCGCCCGTCGAGGTCATTATTTGCGAAGATGCGCCAAGCCCGCTCAATCCCATGGGCTTGAAAGGAGCGGGCGAAGGAGGCGCGAATGCGGTCGGGGCGGCTGTCGCCGCGGCGATCGACGACGCGCTGGGCCTGCCTAACGCCGTCACCGAGCTGCCGATCACGCCGCAGCGGCTCAGGCGGCTCATACGGCGGGCGATGGTGGATCAAAGTCTCTCGGGGAAAGCGGACCTGCTGGGCCGTTCGAACAGGTCCCGGTAGTCAATAGCCGACCGATCGGCGGTTCGATTTGTGCAGCTCGTAAGGAGAAGCCACCCATGGACCTCAAGCTTCAAGGCAAGACGGCGCTGGTGACCGGCGGCAGCGAAGGCATCGGCAAGGGCATCACGCTGGCGCTGGCGAAGGAAGGCGTTGACGTCGCCATTTGCGCGCGCCGCAAGGAGCCGCTGGAAGCCGCCGCCAAGGACATTGCGCGGGCGACCAATCGGAAGATCGTCCCTATCACTGCCGATCTGCGCAAAGACGCCGACGCCAAAGCCTTCATCGAGCAAGGGCACAAGGCGCTCGGCCGCGTCGATATTTTGGTCAACAATGCCGGATCGGCTGCTGGCGGCGTGATCGAGCATCTCTCCGAGGACGACTGGGAAAAGGGCCTTCAGCTCAAGTTCATGGGCTATGTGCGGTGCCTGCGCTATGCGCTGCCGATCATGGTCAAGCAGGGCGGCGGCCGCGTCGTCAACCTGATCGGCAATGACGGTGTGAAGCCGTCTTATTGGGAAATTTGCCCGGGCGCGGCCAACGCCGCAGGGCAGAACCTCACGCTCTCACTTGCCGGCCAATACGGCAAGAGCGGCATCAGCTTCGTCGCGGTCAATCCCGGCCCGGTACGCACCGAGCGCTGGGCCGGGCTGGTCAAGGCCATGTCGCGCGACATGAAGATCTCGTACGAAGAGGCGGACACACTCGCGCCTGCGTCGATCCCCATGGGCCGCATTGCGGAAGTCGACGAGGTCGCCAACCTGGTGGTCATGTTGGCCTCGCCGCTGATGGAAATGGTCAACGGCAC
This sequence comes from uncultured Alphaproteobacteria bacterium, assembly GCA_963844545.1. Lineage (GTDB taxonomy): Bacteria > Pseudomonadota > Alphaproteobacteria > Rhizobiales > Xanthobacteraceae > BOG-931. The sequence goes on from CAWJOX010000025.1 coordinate 116,030, forward strand.
CATGATCGAGATCGACGGCGGTCAGGACAAGCCGCTGATGGACCGCTTCCGCGATAAGAACCGATAGTTTGCAGCCAACTCGTTCGTCTTTGCGTTTTCTATGTGCCGCTACCGGCACATGACCTCAATCAGTTCCCGATATATTTCCGTCGCTTCCTCAATCCTGTGAACGTAGCAAAATTCGTCGGTTTGATGGCTTTGCTCCGCTTCACCCGGTCCAATAACTACCGTGGCAACGTGACCAAACGCCGGTACCAATGCCGACGCGTCGGTGAAATACGGAGCACCTTTGAATACCGGAGGAAGACCTGTTCGTTTGGTAAGAGTATCAACCAGGGGCGCGATTGCCGAGTCGTTGACATCGGTCGCGAAACCGCGGAAGTCCGTTACCACCGTTATTTCCGCTTCGGGTCCGAACAGCTCCTGGAACTCGCGTAGAACATCTCGGTGGCATTGGCTGGGGATCGTCCTGATATCCACGGTAAAACTTGCCGCATCCGGTACGGAATTGATGTTAAGCCCGCCCGTTACGGTTGTTACAGTCGCCGTGGTCGATCCGAGAAAGGGATCCGCGGGCACACTGAAACGGTACGCACGAAGCCGACAGATCAATTCAGCCATTTTCTCGATCGCATTGTCTCCCAATTGCGGCATCGACGAATGCGCAGTCCTTCCTTTCGTCCTGACGCAAATACGCATCGAGCCTTTATGAGCGATGATCGGCTGGTTGGAGGTTGGCTCTGCGACAATGAGGAGATCCGCCGATCCGAGCACACCAGCGCGAGCGAGATGGAATGCACCTTCGCAGCCAGTCTCTTCCCCCGATGTGATCACGAGGGTGATGCCGCGCCGCAACGCCTTGCTCTTTTCAAGCTGAGACAGCGTGGCAGCCACAAATGCCGCAATACCGGTCTTCATATCACTGCTGCCGCGGCCAAAAAGTCTGTCGCCGACGATGTCGCCGGCGTAGGGCGGCACGCTCCATCGATGTTCGCCAAGCGGAACGACGTCGACGTGCCCGGTGAAGCAAAGAGGCGCCTGATTGCCGCTGCCGGCCGCACGAGCTACGATCGAGGGCCGGCCTGGAGCAAATTCGTGAGTTTCGACGGCAATCCCGGCAGCTGATAGGGTATCAGCCAAAAATTCGATACAGGCGGCTTCATCACCCGGCGGATTGACTGAACGAAATCGGATAAGCTCCTGTGCGAGCTGCACGCTGTTCACGGCCACGATCAGATTCCTTCAGACGCGTGGCCGGGCAGCGAACTTTCCGTGATGCGGAGAAATCCAAACTTATCGACGCGGATTTTCTGTCCGGGAAGAACGATCGTTGTTGATGTCGGTTCTTCAATAACCATCGGCCCTGATGCGGCGAAGCCGGGCGGCAACAGGTCACGGTCGAATATCTCCGTCTCGTAATCGCCGGCTTCCCCGAAATTCACCCGCCTGCTGGGCTTCCGCGCATCGTCCGCAGAACGCCCTTCCGCCGACAGCGGCTCGATTTCAGGTCGCGGAACCCGCGCCTCGGCCTTCAGCCGGTAAGTCACAAACTCAACTTCGGTGTCAGCCAGGCGGAACGTGTATGTTTTCTCGTGCATGTCGTGGAAGTCGGCGAGGACGTTATCGCGGCTTGAGCCATTCAGATCGACAGGCACCGTCACGGTATGTTCCTGGCCAAAGTAGCGAAGATCACAGCTCATACTCATGACCAGGCGGTCCGTCGAAGATCCCTCTTCGGCGGCAAAATAGTCTACCGCCTCCGCTTCAAGTTCGGCGAATATCCTCGCAACCTCCGCCATCGACGTATCGCGTAGAAGCGACAACCTGCTACGAACGAAGTCCCTTCTTTGTTCGGTTGCCAGCATGCCCCATGCGGAGAACAGACCCGGATAGAGCGGGACAATCACCTCCTTGACTCCCAGCTCCCGGGCGAGCTGAGCCGCATGCATGGGGCCGCCGCCGCCGCCAACCACCAGCGAGAATTCACGAGGATCGTGACCGCGCTGGATCGAAACCAGCTTGAGCGCATTGATCATATTTGCGTCGACCATGCGAATGACCGATACTGCCGCTTCCTCGACTGAGCAGTTCAGCCGACGAGCAATCTTCTGCATTGCGTGCTCGGCCTCTTTTGTATTGAGGCGGAATTGGCCGCCGGCAAAGCTGTCCGGATTGATCACACCGGTGAGCAGCTTAGCGTCGGTCACTGTCGGCTCGGTTCCCCCAAGGCCATAGCATGCAGGACCGGGATCCCCGCCCGCGCTGACCGGACCTACCTGGAGCAGACCTGCCGGGTTGAACCATGCAATCGAGCCGCCGCCGGCTCCGATCTCGACTATGTCTACAACCGGGCAGCGGACCGGATAACCAAAGTTCAAGCGCGTCCATTCGAGCTTGTATTCCGTCGTAATCTTGACTTGGTAGTTCTGGATGGTCGAGCACTTCGCGGTGGTCCCGCCGATATCCAGGTAAATGACGTTCGGCTCTTTGCAGAGCTTGCTGATCAAAGCCGCGCCATTGACACCCGCAGCAGGGCCGGATTCGATGAGCGTGATCGGATGCCGCTTCGCAGATTCGAAGCTTGCAGTGCCGCCATTAGACTGCATAGCAAACAGCGGGCAGTCATACTGAAGATCGTTCAGCTGGCTTTCCAGCCGATCAAGATATCGCATGATGATCGGCTGCACATAGGAGCTGAGCACGGTCGTATTGGCACGCTCGTACTCACGCCATTCTCTGGTAATCGTATGCGACGGCGTGATTGGGATGCCCGGTAGCCGTTCGGCGAGATACGCGGCGCATTGCGCCTCGTGGTTGGGCGCAACATAACTGTGCAAAAATAAAATCGCGACGGCTTCGACCCTTTCCCGGGCGCACGTTTCAGCGATCTGATCCAGGTCCTCAAGATGGATCGGCACGATCACCTTGCCGTTTGCGCCAACTCGCTCGCGAACCTCGAACCTTAGCGCCCGCGGCACAAAGGGCGTTTCTTTGATGAAGCGCAAATTATATAGATCTGGACGATTACCTCGCGCGATTTCAAGAACGTCACGAAATCCGGCGGTTGTAACAAGCGCGGTCTTGACCCCTTTGCGCTCCGTGATGGCGTTGATCACGGTCGTCCCGCCGTGAACGAAGATGTCAACGTTGCGGCTATCGACGCCGCTATGACCAATCGTGTTTACCAGACCTTTGGTCAAATCGGCAGGCGTCGTCAGCGATTTGGCGGTCTTGAGCCCACCGGTAGAGTCGTCAAAAAAGACGAGATCGGTGAAAGTGCCGCCGATATCGGTCGCCATCTGTCCCATCAGGCAATCTCCCGCGCGCGCAGTAATTCTGTAGTGGCTTCATCGAGGTCGCCGGAGCCGGAGAGGACAACGGAATATTGCTGCTTGGCTTGCTCAGCGGTGATGTAACCGTTGCGCACGTCGGCAACGACATCCGCCGGCGGCCGATCCAGCGGATCACCAAAGCCGCCGCCGCCGCCAGTGACAAGTTTCACGCGATCGCCCGCAGACAACGTCAAGGTCGGAAGGCGCGCGCCGCGGATGACCTCGCCGCCGCGCGTCACCTCGACTTTGTTACAAGAGCCTTTACCACCCTCAGCAAGACCCCAGGGACGTTCGATCGACCGGCCGAAGCTGGCGCTTAGCGATGCGCTCGAAGAAAGAATTTCATATTCGCGGACTGCGCCGAACCCGCCCCGGTACTCGCCGGGGCCGGCTCCGCCCTCGATGTTGAGCGCATATTGATGGAGCATTAGAGGAAATTTGGCCTCCAACAGTTCGATCGAGTAATTAAAGGTATCTCCATTGGTGATCGCTGAGACCACGCTGGCGCCGTCCCTGTTGGCGGTGCCGCCCCATCCCACCATGCCGGGTTCGACGAGAACGAAGGGTTCGCCATCGAGCCCTTGTCCCGCGAGAACCGTGACGCACAGGCTGTTGCTGCTGCCGGCGCTGACACGGTCCTGCATCACGGGCGCGAGGGCTTTCCAAACCAGCTCCGAGACGTGTCCGGTTCCTTCGTAATACCAACCGACAGCTGCCGGCGGTTCAGCGGTAAAAATTGTTTTGGGAGGGCATATGACTGTGAGCGGACGAAACCAACCGTCATTCGAGGGTGCGCGAGGACTGACGAGTGCCTTAAACACTGTCTTCACCGCGGAGACCATCGCGCCTTCCGCACAGTTCACCGGGCCCTGAACCTGCGGCGATGAGCCGGAGAAATCCACGGTGATGCTGTCGTCGGCGATGGTGACGGTGACTTGAACGGGAAAGCGCACGTCAACGATTCCGTCGCCATCCACCCAATCGGTCGCACTGAACGCGCCTTTTGGCATAGCGGCGATGGCGGCCCGGCTTTCTCTCTCGCTTGCCGTAAGAATGTGCGTGAAGGCGTCGATCAGACTGCCAACTCCGTACTTTCGCGCGACTTCCATTAAACGAATTTCGGCTATCTTCACGGAAGCCAGTTGGGCGTTTAAGTCGCCCATCGACATCTTCGGCAGGCGCCCGTTAGCCACGATGATTTCAATAATCGTCTCCTGGCGGACGCCCCGATCGTAAAGTTTGAGCGCCGGGAAACGAATTCCTTCCTGGAAGACATCGGTCGCATCCGGAGGCAGCGACCCGGCGGTTTTTCCGCCAACTTCACTCCAATGCGCGACCGCGATGCCAAAAGCGACGATTTGTTCGTCTACGAAGATCGGACGGATGATACAAACGTCACAAAGGTGCGTGCCCCCCTCGAACGGGTTGTTCATAAGAAAGACGTCGCCCGAATTGATATTGCCGCTGAATTTCCGCAACACTGCTTGAATCTGGGTATTGAAAATCCCGGTAAACACTGTGATCCCATTGGTCTGGGAGATCAACTGACCGTCCGCGTCGCAGATTCCGCAAGCAAAATCGAGAACCTCGTAAATCACGGGGCTCATACTGCTTCGCGCTAGCACCAGGCCCATCTCATCGGCAACGGCGATGAGCTTGCCGCGGATAATCTCAAGTGTGACCGTATCCAGACCAATCGCTATATGCATTCGCCTGGCACCACCCGCATCAATGTTCATGGCGCACACTCCATCTCTGACCGACTGAAAAGGCCGGTTGCATTTCGCACTGCTCGTCCCGGGCATCTCACAGGACTACGATGACAAGTTCTGTCCCTGCAGATCGTAAAAGGCACAAACCAGTCCACTTCCTTATCGGGCGTGATCTAAGTAACGGCCATGATGTTTTCGACGGTGAAATCCAGTTCGAACCGGCGCTGACCGAGCGTTATTCGAGAAATCTGTTTTTCTTGCCGCGCGATGATTTGCCCACGTCTGACCACCGCGAGACGAGCGGGTCTGATCCGGATCGCCTCCATTGGATCGGTGGCCTGCAGAACCACTAAATCGGCCTTCTTGCCTTTTGCAATTCCGTAGCCGTCGATGTTGAGCGCTCGGGCTCCGCCGTAGGTGATACTGTTGAACACCATGTGCTTCTTTTTTTCGCTCAACAGCCTTCCGTAGACGATCGCCATATGCGCGATGTCGAGCATTTCACATTTGCCCAGCGGGTACCAAGGATCGGAGACGCAGTCCTGGCCGAAAGCGATGTTAACGCCAGCGTCGTAAAGTTGGCCGACTCGCGTCATAACGCCCCAACATGTTGCCGCCGTCATCGGTTGCACGACTACGTTCATGCCGGCCTGCGCCATCTGTGCGATCAGTTTGTTGGCATAATAGTCATGGAAATTGGTCATCGACGGGCAGTGAGACGCGCTGGCGCGCGCGCCAAGCTGGAGGCGAATTATCTCCGCGGTGATGGCTTCGACCTGCCGCGATTGCGGATCAGGGGTTTGGTCAACGTGCATATCAACCAGGAGCTCCCGCTTCACTGCAAGCTCGCATAGCTGACGGATCAACTCATGCCCGAGCCCCGCCGTGAGTTCGTAATCCGGAATGCCGCCAATAACGTCGGCGCCCATGTCGAGGGTCCGCGTCATCAGCGGCACCGCGCTCGGATCGCGCAAATAGCCGTCTTGGGGGAAAGCCACGACCTGAAGATCGAGGTAAGGTTTCATCTCTTCGCGGACCTCGATCAACGCCTGCGCTGCGCGCAGTTGCGGATCGCAGATATCCGTCTGGGCGCGGATATAAAGCGTCCCGTTTGCGATCGCCCAGGCGCAGATTCTGCGCGCGCGCTGCTTCACGTCATCGACAGTCAGCGTCTCCTTGATTTTGAGCCAGTGGTCGATGCCTTCATAAAGTTCGCCGCTCTCATTGACATACGGATTACCATGCAGGAGAGCACAGTCGACGTGGAAGTGTGCATCGACGAATGGCGGCGTAACCAGATAACCTTGCGCGTCAATGACCTCTTTTGCTTCCCCAGCGACTCTCGGAGCAACTTCGACGATTATCCCGCCGTGACATGCAACGTCCACACCCTTGGTGCCATCCTGGAGGTTCGCGTTCTTGATGAGCAAGTCGAACATTAGCCCCCCGATCTAGTGAGTTAGCTTTGTCATACACCCGCTCCTGCTCGTGCTCGGCGACATCAGGCGAGTGCTACCGTCGCTCCTCGCGGACGTGTGGTTCGCCAAGTGCGCCCGGCTGGTCGGTAAAGTCACGTTTGTTGACGCCAACCCAGATCATCACCGCGATCGTTGCGAGATAGGGCGTCATAAGCATAAAATATTGGGGCAGCGGCAGACCGGCGGCGGCGATCTGCGGGATAAGCGCTTCGATCGACCCGAAGAGCAGAGCACCGGCCAAGGCTCGCCACGGTCGCCAGCGCGCGAAGATGACCAGAGCGATGGCAATCCAGCCGCGACCGCCGGCCATTCCCGGAATCCAGATTTTGGTGCTTACGACTGACAGATATGCTCCGGCAAGTCCGACCAAAGCCGATCCGACGACAACGGCGGCAATTCGATAGAAGGTGACGTTGACTCCGGCGGTATCGGCGGCCTCCGGGTTCTCGCCGACCGCGCGCAAACGTAATCCCACCGTCGAACGCGCAATGACACGAGAAACGACAAAAAAGATCGGGATGACGAGCAGCACGATCAAATCTTGGTTGGCAAATATTCGGCCAGCAACCGGGATCTCCGTCAGCGGCCAGAGATAGAGTTTGGGTAGACCTGGAACGACGCGATTGGTCCAACCGGCAATAGTGCCGACGAGATTGGTGAGGCCTTGACAAAAGAATACCATCGCCAGGCCGGCAATCACCTGATTGACCCTCAGCACGACCACCAGCAGTGCGAAGAGCAGCGAAAACACAGCTGTGACGATCATTGCGGTGACGATCGCTAAAGCCGGATTGTTGACGATGCTCAAACAGGCAGCGATACCGCTCAACGCCCCGACCAGCATAAGTCCTTCAGCCGCAAGCGAAAGCACACCCGCGCGTTCGCTGATGATGAGGCCCAATGCCGCTAAAGCGTACGGCGCCGCGGTTCCGGGTGCGTTGGCTATCCAGTTGGTGAAAAAATGCAGTACAGCACTTCCCATCACCGCACCCAGTGAATGCGATGGCGCACAATGAATTCTGAAGCAGCGACGCAGATCACAATAATCGCCTGGATAAGTTGCACCATGGCAAACGGAATTTGATAGAACACCTGCAGACTCTGGCCGGTGATGAACAACATCGCCACCAGTATCGCAACGACCGCTGCGGCCAGTGGATCGCTACGACCAAGGAAAGCGATAAGGATACCCGAGAAGCCGTAACCTTCGAAAAAGTTCTGCGTGAGACGACCTTCCTGTCCGGCGCTAACGGCAAAGCCGGCGATGCCCGAGAGGGCGCCGGACAGCAGCACCGCCATCAATGCGATCGCTCGGATTGGGACGCCCATGGCCAGCGCCATCCGATCGTTGGCATCGAGGAAGTTCATGTAAAAGCCGGCTCGGCTGAGGTGCACGAGCCACCAGACGGCCGCCGTCAACACCGCAGCAAGTAACAGCGCGCTGCTGAAGCCCGCCACCAAATCGGGCAGGCGCTCGTAGGTCGCGAACGCCGGCGAGTGCGGGAAGCCGTCAACCGGATCTTTCCACGCGCCATAGACGAGATGCAGGAGGAAATACATGGCGACATAGTTCATCAGCAGCGTGGAAATGATCTCGTTGACGCCAAAACGCAGCTTCAAGAACATTGCAATCAGCACCCACATTAAGCCGGCAGCCGCCGCCACAAGCAGCATTAGCGGCAGTCGTGTCGCTTCGGGACCAATCTGAAATAAGGAGATGCAGGTAGCAGCAATGCCGCCGCAGATCATCTGGCCCTCGATGCCAAGATTCCAGAAGCGGACTCGTAAGGCAGTCGCCGCACCGACGCCGACAAGGATCAATGGCGACGCTTGGAAGAGAACGGCTCGCAGGTTCTGTCCATCGAACAACGTATCGACTATAAACTCCTCAAACAAATCAGCCGCTGAAACGCCCGCGATTATCAAAATAATGCCGGAGAGCAACAGGCCCACCAGCACTGCGGCAGCTAGGACTATCGCCTGTTGCCAGGCCGGAAGTTGCTGACGAATTTCCAGGTTGAGCCGACCGAAGCGGAAGCGTGTCTGCGGCGGCGGCGCCGGTCCGATCGCCGCAGCTGCAGCCTCGGTCTGTGCGTTGACGTCAAGCATGGTCGACCATCGCTTTTCCCACGGCTTGCCGGTCGGCCGGCGCGGTGAATTCAGCGACGATGCGGCCCCGTGTCATGACACCGACGCGATCGGCGAGGCTAAGCACTTCGTCGAGGTCATCGCTGATGAGGACCACTGCGGCACCCGCCTTCCGCGCCGCCAAAAGCCGCGCGTGAACGGCCGCTGTGGCGCGCACGTCGAGTCCGCGGCTTGGGCTGTGCGCGACAATGACCGAAGGATGACGGCTGAACTCTCGAGCGATCACCAGCTTTTGGGCGTTGCCGCCGGAGAGGAGCGCCGCCTTTTGCCGTAGCCGCTGAACGCCTTGCACGTCGAACTCGCGGATAGCTGTCTCCGCGGCCGAACGCATGGCCTTCCGTTGGACGCGGGCCCAGGAGCCGTATCGGCCGGTGTGGACTTGGCCGATGGCAAAATTGTCAACGATCGGCAGCGATCCGGCGAGACCGTAGGAGTGCCGGTCAGCTGGTATCGAGCCTACACCAAGATCGCGATAGCCGCCCGGTTCGGCAACAACGAAGTGACCGCCCTCATCGATTTCAATCGCGCCCTTAAGCGGCGGGCGAATACCCATGAAAGCTTCGGCCAGCTCGGTTTGACCGTTGCCGCCGACGCCGGCGATACCGTAGACCTCCCCGCCACGGACCGCGAAGCTGACGTCCGACACCATAACGTGTCCATCGGCGCGGGCACATTGGAGTTTCACAACGTTGAGCCGGAGGGGGCCCGGCTGACTTGGTTCGTGCGAAGCCGAGGTGATGGAGGACCCGACAATCAGTGTCGTCAGTTCCGCAGTGCTGACCGCTCGCGGATCGACAGTTGCCACGGTGCGGCCACCCCGCATGATGGTGACCTGATCCGCAAAGTTCTTGACGTCGGACAGCTTATGGGTGACCAGGATCACGGCGGATCCGCGCCGAGCGATCTCTCGGGCGGTAGTGAGCAATCGCACCGCTTCTTCGTCAGTCAGCACTGCTGTCGGCTCGTCGAGGATGAGGATTTCAGCACCCGCGACAAGCACCTTGATAATCTCCACGCGCTGCTGTTCGGCAATGGAGAGGCTGTCGACACGGCGAGCAGGGTCCACGGCGAACCCGAGAGCATCTGAATGGCGGCGGATTTCACCCTCGATTTGGCGCAAGCCCTTTACGAAATTGCGCCGCCTATTGGCCAGGAGAACATTCTCAGCGACGGTGAAAGGCTTTACCAGCTTGAAGTGCTGATGCACCATGCCAATATGATGTGCGGCGGCGTCGCTCGGTCCTGAAAGCCGAACTGGCACACCGTCCAGCCGCATCTCACCGGCGTCGGCTGCATAGAGCCCCGCGGCGACGTTCATGAGCGAGGATTTGCCGGCGCCATTCTCGCCGAGAAGAGCGTGTACCTCTCCCCGCATAGCAGTGAACTCAGCATCGTCCAGTGCCCGAAAGCCGTCGAAAGATTTCCTTATTCGATGCAGCTCGATCGCCGCAGTCATCACTCGTTGATGCTTTCAACAGGCAGGCGCAGGGGCTGCGTTCCACGCGCAGCCCGCGCCGATCACGGTTACTTCTGAGTGATGACGCCCGGGACGTACCAATCCATCTTCCAGAGGTCGGCATCGCTTAGCACTTGGCCGGCTGCGACCCGCTCTTTACCGTCGCGGTCGGTAAGGGGTCCGGCAAATACATGCTTGCCATGGATGATAGCATCCCGCTCGGCCATAACCTTATCCACCACGTCTTTTGGGACCACGGTGTTACAGCACGAGATGTCGGTGCCGCCACCGGAGATGCCGACGAAGGCGCCGTGAGCCGGGGGCTTCCAGCCGCCGGCCTCGATCTTTTTGATCTCGGGAACGAAGAATTTATCCCACACCCACACAGATGAGCACACCGTCGCCTTGGGCGCGAACTCGCGCATGTCGCGATGATGACCCGTGGAATAAACGCCACGTTCCTGCGCGACGATCTGCGGCGTTGGCGTGTCGACGTGTTGTCCGATGACGTCTGCACCCTGGTCAATGAGTGCTGTAGCTGCTGCGCGCTCCTTCACCGGATCATTCCACGCACCGGTAAAGACCGCAGTCACGGTCGCCTTGGGATTCATCTTCTTCGCACCAAGTTCGTAACCGTTAATCGTCCAATTAACCAAGCCGAATGGATTAGCGGCAACAAAGCCGAGTTTTCCAGTCTTCGACATCGCGCCAGCGACCATGCCGCAGAGATATTGGCTCTCATACGTACGGCCATAGATCGATTTGAGATTGGGCCCATTGGTCGTCCCACCTGCGTTCAGGAAGGCAATATCGGGATGTTTCTCCGACAATTCCTTAAACGCATCAGAATGTCCGTATGCGTCTCCGATAATGATATTGTAGCCGCGTTGGATGAACTTCTCGGCGGCCGGAATAATGATCGAAGCAGTTTCAGGAATCTTTTCGACGTAGGCGATTTTTAGATTGAGCGCCTTTTCCATTCTTTGGCGCGCCTCGTGCATGGACTGAGTCCAGCCGCCGTCATTCTTGGCGTCGAAGTAAAGAACGGCGATCTTCGGCGATCCCTTCAGCGTGAACCCATCTCCGGCGGCGGCAACTGCGCTTGTTAATCCCACGCCGACTGCCAAGCCGATCAACAATCCCATGCGCATCTGCTGTTCTCCTTTTCGCCGTACTGTTTCTGATTTACGGGCTTTGGTCGAAACGCGGCAGTCTCCCGACAACCTTCTGGTAGGTTTCGCCCGCAGCGCATGATGCAAATTGCATGCCGTCAAGAAAGGCTAACGCACGCTCATTGCCAAGGCCCGCAGTTGAACATCGCCTCGGTATCTTCATAGGCATCCCAGACCGCAATTTTTCCGTCGCGAACCTCAAACACCCAGCACCATTTCGACGTGTATTCTTTGCCGGTCTTGCGGCAGGCGGCAGTCTCATTGCCGGTTACCGCGACTTTATTGTCTTCGACAACCCAAAGTCGCTGCGTGTGACTGCGGATTTCCATAACGCTGGGCAGCACCTGAAAATATTCGCGTATCTTCTTGGTTCCGACCCACCGGCCAGCCCAGGGCAGAGCCGGAGTACCGGGCATGTCTATGACGGAGTCGTCTGTATGCAGCTCCAGAATGCCGGCTACGTCGCCGGTGGCGAGGCACTTCAGATAACTCCTTACCACCTCTTCGGGGGTCGGCTTCTGGCCCGCCATCGATAATCCCCGTCGTATCGCTTGAGAGAGCGACGCAGCCCACTTGCTGCTTGTAATGTTAGCCATGCGGTCCTCACGGCGGCAAATACTAAATCGACGAAGACTGATATCAAGGTGGTATGGATGGCCGCCGTCGATCCGTGCCGCCGCAATGGGGCATTTTTGGCCTGGAATTTGCACATTTGAGGGTTGATGCTTGAAGGAGTGGGTGCCGGACGATGCATATCCAAATCCGCCACATCAAAGCCTTCCTTGCCGTCGCGCGCGATTTGCATTTTGGCAAAGCGGCTGCCCGCCTCAACATTGCTCAACCGGCGCTAACGCGCACAATCCAGCACTTGGAAGTCATGCTCGGCGTGCAGCTTCTTGAGCGGACGACGCGTACTGTGCAATTGACGGAAGCAGGTCGCACATTTTGTGGGCATGGGACGAGAATTCTTCAGGAACTAAACCAGGCTATACAATCTACCCAGCGTTATGATGACGGTGACTCCGGCCATTTGGCCGTTGGCTATGTAGACTTTGCGTTGAACGGGCCGATGCCTTCGCTCTTGGGTAAATTCAAGCGTGCCTATCCTAACGTGGATGTCGAACTCGTTCCCGATTCTCCCGAGAGGCTAATTTCGGGTTTGATCGACAAGCAGCTCGACTGTGCCTTCGTGTTGGGGCCGGTGCGCGACGTCCAACTCGATACGCGGTGCATCCAATCGGAATCGCCGATTGTGGTGATGCCCGTTTCGCACCGGCTCGCCTTGCGCTCCAAGATTCGATTAGCAGATCTCGCTGAAGAGGGTTTCGTGCTGCCAACCCGCAACGGTTGGCGGCCGTTTTACCGCGGATTTGAGAAGCTCAGCGTCAAATCGGGCTTCGTGCCGCAAATCGCACAGGAAGTTCAACACGTGGATGCGTTGCTTGCTCTGGTCGCGGCGGAAGTTGGCATCGCCGTTTGTCCGGCATCGATCGGCGTCGCGCGGCGAAGCGGTATCGTGTCGTCTCCCTTGGTCGGAACGCAGCTGCTGTTTGAGATTCATTTCACCTGGCACAAAGAGGCCGTATCGTCGTTGTTGGCCAATTTCGGTGGGCTGGTTAGTCGCTTCGCCCGCGATGCGCGGCGGGTCGACCCGGCGCGCATCGCCGAGCTAGGGCGTCTGAGTGATGTGAAGCAGCCCGAACTTGTCCACGAACACGCGCTGCGCCGGTAAGACCACCGTCGTCGACGACATTTCTTCGATAACTAGCGGACCGCCGATGTCGAATTCGCTTGGCATCAAATCGCGCTCGAACACGCGCGAATTAATAATGCCATCGAGACCAAAATTGATGGATCTTTCCCCTTTGAGCGCGCTTTGCAACGATCGGCCGCGATTGTCGATTGGCTGAAGCCGCGCCCGCGGCGCGGCCGCCGTCGCGGTCAGGCGATAATTGACGAACTCGATCGGCGTTCCCGGCAGCTGAAAAGTATAAGCTCGCTCGTGAGCTTCATGGAAATCCTCGACGATGTCCTCAATCGAACGGACATCGAGATCGACCCGCAGTGTGACCCAGTGCTCTTGGCCGCTGTAGCGCATATCGACGAGATGCTCAAAAGTCACATTCTGCGCCTGCAATTCTTGGTCGGCGCGGAAATAGTCGATTGCGTCGGCTTCGAGGTCGGCAAACATCGAACGCACGAACCCAATCGTGATATCCTCGGCAGGCCGCAAGGAAGTTTGCACAAAATCCCTGCGCGGCTCGGTCACGAGCATACCCCAGGCCGAGGCGTAGCCCGGATATCGCGGGATAATGATTTCACGCACGCCAATCTCTTGACCGAGTGTGGCGGCGTGCATCGGACCGCCCCCGCCGGTGGCGACTAGTACGAAATTCCGTGGATCATGACCGCGCTGTACGGATATAAGCTTCAAGGCGTTGACCATTGCGGCGTCGCCGACCCGAAGCACGGCGACCGCCGCTTCCTCGATCGTCGAGCCTAGACCATCGGCGATTTTAGCCATGGCGAGCCTGGCCTTTTCCGTGCTCAGCTTTATCCGTCCGCCGGCGAAATACTCGGGATCCAACACACCCGTTAGCAACTTGGCGTCGGTGATCGTCGGTTCTTGGCCACCACGGTCGTAGCACGCTGGACCGGGGTCCGCGCCGGCGCTTTGAGGTCCGACATGCAGCGAACCCGCATCATCGATCGAGGCAATCGAGCCGCCGCCGGTGCCGACCTCGACGATGTCCACCACCGGCACCTTGACCGGATATCCCGGGCTGACGCGCGACCACTCGATCTTGTGGTCGGTGGTCACTTTAGACTGGTAGCCTTCTATCACGGAACATTTCGCCGTAGTCCCACCAATGTCGAGGAAAATGACGTCCGGCTCCTCACACATCTCGCCGATGATTGCTGCGCCGTTCACGCCTGCTGAGGGTCCTGATTCCAACAGCGTGATGGGGTGCTCCATTGCCCATTTGAAGGTTGTGGTGCCGCCGTTCGACTGCATGGCGAGGAAGGGACAGTTCAGACCGCGTTTGTGCAGGGTCTCATCAAGCCGTCTGAGGTAGGACTGCACGATCGGTTGGACGTAAGCATTGAGTACAGCGGTATTAGCGCGCTCGTACTCGCGCCACTCGCGCGTCACTTCATGTGAAGCAGTGATGGCGACCTCGGGCATATGCTTACGCAAATACGCCGCGCAAGCGCGTTCGTGTTCCGGCGTGACGTAACTGTGCAGAAATTGAATTGCGATCGCCTGGACTTTCTGTGCGCGGCACTCCGCGATCAGCGGGTCCAAATCTGCAATCTCGAGCGGCAGGATGATTTGACCCTTGGCGTCGACGCGCTCGCGAACATCAAAGCGTAGATGGCGAGGCACAAAGGGCACCGGCTTGCGGAAGCCGAAATTGTAGAGATCCGGCCTGTTACCGCGCCCGATTTCCAGTATGTCGCGAAAGCCGGCTGTTGTCACGAGCGCGGTCTTGACGCCCTTGCGCTCGGTGATCGCGTTAATAACGGTTGTGCCGCCGTGGACGAAAAAACTGACTTTCGTGGGATCGATCCCGGCCATTTCGATCGTGCGCAGAACGCCCTCTGTCAAGTCACGAGGCGTAGTCAGCGCTTTTTCAGCTCTGACTTCCTCCGTCTTGTCGTCATAATAAAAGAGATCGGTGAAGGTACCCCCAATATCGATCGCCAAACGTCCCATGTGGCTCTTCAAACCCTCTGCAGGTGGTTGGTCCCAGCGTCTTCGATTTGAAAATCCGCCGTTATCGAGACTTTGTAGACCGAACGGGCAGTCTCACGATCAATGTAGCCGCCGCGGACGTCGGCAAGGACATCCCGAGGAGAACGTGCGGTCGGCGAGCCGTAGCCGCCACCACCGCCTGTAATGACGCGCATCCGATCGCCTTTCTTCAAATTAGTGTAAGGAAATCGGGCGCCGCGCACGGTGCGGCCTTGCTGCGTCAGTTCGATAGCGTTGGTTGTACCGCTCCCACCACCTGCAACGCCCCAGGGTTTTTCGACAGAGCGGCCAAGGCTCGAATACATGAACGCCTTATCGGCAAGAATTTCGTATTCGCGGATGGTGCCGAAGCCGCCGCGGTACCGACCAGCACCAGCGCCATCCTTGACGTTGAGGCAGTATTGGTTCACGCGGATGGGGAATTTCGCCTCGAAAAGTTCGATTGAGTAATTATACGTGTCGCCGTCGGGCGTAGCGATGAGGGCGCTCGCACCGTCAGCATCGCGCATGGCTCCCCAGCCGCCCATATGCGGCTCCACGACGACGAAAGGCTGCCCCGTTGTGGGGTCTTTGCCGCCCAGATAAGTGCCGCAGAGACTCATATAGCTCCCGGCGCTGAGCCGCTCGGGCACCAGCTCGGCCAGCGCCTTCCAAATCAGCTCGGTCGCATGCGCGGTCACCTCGAAATACCAGCCCGTAGCGGCGGGCTTCATTGCAGTGAACACGGTCCCGTCCGGCGCTACGATGTTCATCGGCCGAAACCAGCCCTCATTGGAGGGCGCGCCGGGATCGACCATGGCCTTGAGGATCGTCTTGCTAGCGGAATACAGTGCGCCCCGCGAACAATTGATTGGGGCATCGCGCTGCGCGCTCGATCCGCTGAAATCGAAGGTGATCTCGTCGCCTGCGATTGTGACCTTGACCTGAATAGGGATCGCCTCGTTGCTGACGCCGTCGCCATCGATTCGGTCGTGCGCTTCGTAGACACCGTCAGGCAGAGCGGTGATCGCCTTGCGGCTTGCGGCTTCGCCGGTCTCGAGAATCCGATTGAAAGCGGCTTTTAACGTCGCCTCGCCGTAGGCGGTACAGATTTCCCGAATCCTGAGGTCGCCAATTCGCGCGGCGGCAAGTTCTGCGTTGAGGTCGCCTAACGACATCGTCGGCAACCGGACGTTCTCGGCAATGAGCTCGAAGAGATCGTCCTGGCGGACTCCTTCGCGAAAAATGCGCAGTCCTGTGAGTCGCAAGCCTTCCTGATAGATCTCCGTCGCCTGCGGCGAGAGAGTTCCAGCGACCATACCGCCGAGCTCGGTCCAGTGGGCCATGGCAATTGCAAAAGCAATGAGCTCGCCTTCGAAGAAAACCGGTTTGACGATGGCGACATCCGCCGTATGCGTGTTGCCTTCGAACGGGTCGTTGCTGATGAAGATATCGCCGGGGCGGATCGTGGCGCCGTGTTTGCGTTTGATGGCTTGGACTTGAGCGGAGAATGTGCCGGTAAAGACGGTTATACCGTTGGTTTGTGAGATCAGCTGGCCTTCGGCGTCGCACACGCCGCAGGCGAAATCCAGAATTTCATAGATCACCGGGCTCATGCTGGCGCGCGCCAGCACGACGCCCATTTCTTCGGAGGTGGCGGCCAGCTTGCCACGAATGATCTCAAGTTCGATGCTGGTGAGAACGGAAGACTTGTTATCGAGTTTGGCCATCGTTTGAATACTCAGGAACGGCGGGCTTCTCAGCCACGGTTAGCCGCTTCGCCCGTCGTAGTGGATCGATGATAATCGTATCGGGACGGCAAGGCAGCGACAAATGCCAAATGACGAAGCATCAATGCCACCGAGCCATTAATGGCTTAGACCGCTTAGATATATTTCATGCTTGCACTGAATGAAGCACAACCGAACAAGTATTAGCCACTGCAGAATATGGCGGGTAATTTGCATACCATTGGGAGCATAATGGAGAGCAGAAGATTACGATGGAATTTGTGCGGGCCAAAGACAAGACGGCAGCGCTCGAGTATCTGGCGCAGCGCGGTGCGGCCGTGGCGGTCTTGGCGGGCGGCACCGACCTTATGCGGCAGATAGCTCGCGGCAGTTGCACGCCGGAAAGTGTGCTCTACATGGGGTCATTGCAAGACCTTCGCTTTGTGGAGCACAAAGACCGAGGTGGCCGGCGCATTGGTGCGCTGGCGACGCAAGCGGATCTTGCCGAGTCAAAGATATTCAACGGAGACTACGAGGCCTTACGCCAGGCCGCGGCGTCTTGCGGCAGTTGGCAAAGCCGCAATGTCGCGACTGTTGGTGGAAATTTGTGCAATGGCGCGCCGCAAGCTGACCTCGTCCCCGCGCTGCTGGTGCACGACGCTGTCGTGACATTAGAAAGCGCCGAGCGCGGAGTGAGGACAATGGCGCTCTCCGAATTTGTGCTCGGTCCGGGTTCGATCGCGCGCTTGCCCGACGAGTTACTGATTGGGCTCGACCTTGAGGTGGTGCCGCGACGTAGTGCCGAGACTTACATAAAGGTCGGTCGGCGGGGTGCGATGGAAACAGCTATCGCCAGCTTAGCTGTGAGAGTGACTCTGTCGTCTACTGGGCAGACCTTGGACGATATCCGAATTGCCCTCGGAGCCGTCAACCCTAAAGCCTTTCGAGCCACCGAAGCCGAGGAAATTTTGCGTGGCGAATCGCCAGCCGATGAGCTGATTGGTCAAGCCGCCGCCGCGCTGCATCTGCAAGCCGCACCGGTCACCGACGGTCTGGCCACCGCCAGTTATCGATCCGGCGTGCTCCCTCGAATTTTTTCGCGTGCCGTGCGCACTTGCATCGAGCGCGCCCGCGGTCTTGCCGGAGAAAAATCGACGGAGGAAGAGGTATGACGCAGGTGACAGCGCTGATTAACGGACGCGTTGAAGCCGTTTACGCGCGGCCGCTTGAGACGCTGCTTGATTCGCTGCGGGATCGTCTATTTCTTCGCGGCACTAAGGATGGTTGTCGTGAGGGCGAATGCGGCGCCTGTACCGTTCTGGTCGACGGCAAACCAGTCTTGTCCTGCATTTATCCGGTTGAGGCGATCGCCGGCCGCACCGTTGAAACAATCGAAGGCCTCCACGACGAATTGGCGGAGCGGTTGAAGTACGCTCTGGTAAACGCCGGCGCGGTGCAATGCGGCTATTGTACCCCTGGCATCGTCGTCACGTTGGTGAGCTTGTTGCGACGGCACCCGTCGCCGAGTGAGACACTAATCCGCAACATTCTGGCTGGTCATCTTTGTCGGTGTACCGGGTACACCCAGATCATCGACGCAACCATAGCAGCTGCTGCCAACGGCGTGGTCGCGGCATGAGCTTTGTGGGCGCCAATGTTCCTCGATCTGACGGCATGGCCAAGGCTGCCGGCCAGACGATTTACTCCGTGGACTATGAGGAACCGGGGACGTTGTTTGGCAAAATACTGCGTTCGCCGGTTGGGGCCGGGACCATCGTGCGGCTCGATACAACGCGCGCCCGCGCCATGCCGGGGATACGAGCGATTGTTACCGCGGCCGACGTGCCGCCGGTCCTCGCCGGATGGATCATCCGCGATACGCCGATGTTCGCGTCGTCTGTAGTGCGCTACATCGGCGAGCCGATTGCGGCAGTCGCAGCCGACACGCTCGACCAAGCGCGTCATGCACTGGATGCGATCGAGTTGGAAATTGAGCCGACGCGGCCGGCGGGCACAATTACTGAGGCGATTTCACCGGGCGCTCCGCTGCTGCACCCGAATTTAAAGTCCTATGTGTTGGCGATCGGGGAGGCTGGGAGCTATCCGCGGTACGGCAACATCGCGGCCGAATCTGCTTCGCTGGCCGATCCGCGGCCGGTCGAAGCGGCATTCGCGAGGGCTCCCCACGTTATTACCGACGAATTGACAACACAGCGTCAGTATCAGGCTTACCTTGAACCGAAGAACGCGATTGGCATCTATCGCGGTGGTCGCTTTACCGTGCACTGCGGATCGCAATGGCCCTACAATGTGAGGACGCGTATCGGGCAGTTCTTCGATGTGCCGCCGTCGAACGTTAGGGTGATAGGCCATCCGTATGGCGGGGGGTTTGGCGGAAAACTTGATTTCGGCGTCGAGCCACACGCACTAGCCCTCTCGCGCGCCGCCGGCGGCCGGCCGGTCAAAATCGTGAACACACGCGGCGAGGATATAATAACGGCGTCGAGCCGAGAAGCGACGCTGATCCGCATCCGCTCCGCCGTCGCCGCCGACGGCACGATAATGGCGCGCGATCTTGAATGCTACATGGACAACGGTGCCTATACCGGCGAGATGGCATTTCTCGCCTGCTTTCCCTTTCATTTCTCGGCGATGAGCTACCGGGTTGGGGCGCTGCGTGCGGTCGGCCGGCTTGTTTACACCAACGCTCCACCGACCGCAGCGATGCGCGGCGTCACGGCCGTACCACTTTATGCGGCATTAGAGCTCCACATGGATCATATTGCGCGCGAGCTCGGCGTTGACCGCCGGGAATATCGGTTGCGGCATCTATTTCGCAGTGGCGACGTGATGTCGAATGGCCAGACTCTGCATGAAGCTGATATTCTTCAAAAGCATTTTGCCGCGATCGAAAACGTCGTGCCTTGGGCCGAGGTCTCGCGCAGAAGGCCAATGCGCGGCGTAGGCATTTCGCCGGCAGTCTGGCTGACGAATCCGCTGCCCGGATCGGCGACTGTCAAACTTCAAGAAGACGGTTCAGTCGTGGTAATTAGCGGCGCCAACGACAACGGCACTGGCTCGATGACAACAGCGGTCCGGCAAATCGTTGCGGACGAACTGGGCATCTCGCCCGATCAAGTACTGGTGACAGATCCCGACACCGATATCGGCGGCTTTGACGGTGGCTCTCAGGGTAGCCGCAACACACCGGTCGCGGGTCGCGCTGCCCTCGATGCCGCGCGCGAAGTTCGCCAAAAGGTGCTCGATGCAGCCGCGCCACTTTTGCAGGCGTCGCCGACCGAACTCGATCTGGCAGATGGATACGTTTGCATTAAATCCAAGCCGGGCACGCGCATCTCGATGGCCGAGATCGGCTCCGTCACAACCTTCGGCGCCGGTACGATCCAGGGAACCGGGCGCGCTATCCTGCCTCCTGTGCCGCATAATCCGAGCTGCGCCAGTGGTCTGCTTTTCGCTTATTTGGCTTCGCCTACTTACCACGTGCACTTCGCCGAAGTTGAAGTTGATCCCGCAACCGGCAATGTCCGCGTCCTGCGCTATGTGGTGGCGCAGGAAGTCGGCAAAGCCATCAATCCGATGAGCCTGATGGGTCAAATACAAGGCGGCGTCACACAAGGCATCGGTTTTGCTCTGTACGAGAGCCTTCGTATCAACGAAGTTGGCGAAACGTTGGAGAAGACGTTTAAGGCCTACAGGCTTCCGCTGGCTGTCGATGTTCCCAGAGTCGAGGCCATCATCTCCGAACATCCAGATTCCGAAGGGCCATTCGGCGCCAAGGGTGCCGCCGAGCCGCCGATTTTACTCCCGGCTGCGGTCATCGCCGCAGCGGTGAGCGATGCCATCGGCAAGCCGATCCGTAAAATTCCCATCACACCCGAAGACGTGCTGGCCGCATTGCAGAGTGAGTGATGGCAGTTCTCATCTTTATTTAGGACGACAAACGTTTCGTGACGGCACAAGAGGTCGAATATGGCGAATACCGCGCGACGGATCGGAATTCTTCTGCTCGGCGATTTGCCGCCGGGACGGCTCGCGGAGTTTAGCCGGCACGTCGAGGCTGCGGGCTTTTCCGAGCTTTGGCTGGCCGAAGACTATTTCTTTCTGTCGGGCTTTGCCAGCGCTGCCATCGCACTGCAGGCGACCACTCGCATCAAAGTAGGGATCGGCGCGGTCGCAAATCGCGTTCGTCATCCGGCGGTGACGGCCATGGAAGCGACGACCCTCGCTGGCGCTTTTCCAGGGCGCTTCGATAGTTTGGGGGTCGGCCACGGTTTGCCATTCTGGATGCGTCAGATGAAGCTTTACCCGAAATCGGTTCTGACGTCGCTGCGCGAAGCGGTGATCGGCATCAGACGACTGGCACGGGGCGAGACGCTCACCGAGAATGGCGAGTATTACAGTTATGACCAAGTAAAGCTGGTTCATCCAGCACCTGATCTGAAAATCCTTACTGCCGTCGTACAAGCGAAATCGATGGAGCTTACTGCTCAGATTGCCGACGAACTCATTCTGTCGGTACTGGCCGGTCCCGACTATGTGCGTTCCGTGGTCAAACAGCTCGCCGCGCACTGGCCTGCGGCCGGGCCGCCGCCTGGCTTCCAGATCGTCACTTATGCGCTCGCTTGCGTCGAGCGCGATCGTGCGACGGCGCGGCGAAACGTGCGCGTTTCCACCGCGTTTTATCTGCATGCCATGGGCCCGACGCCGATGACCGGCGTTTACGGGGTCAATGACAAAGTGGAAGCGATGATCAAGGCGGGCGGCGCTCAGACTATGGAAAGTGCGATACCGGAGGACTGGCTGGACTGGCTCTCCGTCGTCGGTGACCCCGCGGAGGCGGCGCGAGCGATCAGTAAGCTATTCGACGCCGGCTCGACCTCGGTTGTGCTCTGCGTTGCTCCGGGCGAAGGGCTCGCCGAGCAGATCGCTTTCATCGGCCGCGAGGTCTTGCCGAGGCTTTGACAACCTCGAAGCAGTGGACGTCGGCAACTTGTGAATCAAAGGAAAATTCATATGCGGACCTACGTTTACAATAAGCCACAGGATACGCGGGACGCGTTTGAGGACTACCTCAATCCCGGCAAGACCGCGGTTGTATCGATCGATATGCACCGGGGCCATCTTGATCCTTCTCCGCAATGCCCCTGTCCAGCGCCGCGAGCTCGCGAAATTGTGGCGCCGATAGATGCGTTTCACGACGGTGCACGCAGTCTCGGAGTTCCGATCATCCACGTGCGATCGGTGGTTCGGCGCGGCGGCGAAGACGATGTTCGTGGTATCAGTTCGGCGTGGCGCCGGACATTCCCTCTTTATGTCGGCGAGATCCCTAATAGCGATGCCCACGCAATCGAAGGGTCGCCCTGGACCGAATTCGTCACGCGCGTGGAACCCAACGATCTGATCGTGGAAACAAAAAGGCGGCTCTCGGCTTTCTATCCGACCGATCTTGATTTTCTGCTGCGCAATATGCGGATCGAGTCACTCGTGTTGAACGGCGGTTTTACGGACTGCTGCATTCTCAATGCCGCGTTCGACGCCAGCAATCATAATTATCGCGTCATTGTGGCGCGCGATTTAGTACGAGGAACCGACGATCATCTCGAGAACGCTGCTCTGGCGATGGTGTCGTTGCATCTCGGGCTGGTGGCGGATGCAACCGACATCCTCGCCGAGTGGAAGCGCCGCAGCGTTGCACGGAATGCTGCTTGAGGGGTATTTTTCTCGCAGATGGCCATTTGCGCTGGGAATTTTGGTGGTTACGCGGCTGCGTATTCATGTCGCGAACCTAAAACGGAGATCGAACGTATGACACTTCTGCATGTTCCCGTGATTGACCTCTCGCCCTATCGGGAAGGAAAGCCTGAAGGAAAGGCGGCCGTTGCCGAACAGATCGGTCAGGCGTGCCGAGATATCGGCTTCCTTGTCGTGTCCGGTCACGGCATTCCCGAACCTCTCATTCGCAAGACCTATGACCTCTCCAAAGAATTTTTCGAACTTCCGCATGCGGAAAAGGTTAAGGCTGATCGTCCGGCGCCTGATCAGGTCCGTGGCTACAGCGCGGTCGGCGGGGAAGGTCTTTCATATAGCTTGGACGAGCCGACGCCGCCCGATATCAAGGAGTCGCTGTCGATCGGTCCGGTCGACGTGCCGGCCGACGATCCTTATTTCACCAGCGAAGAAGCTGGGCCGCATTTCGCCAGGAACGTCTGGCCGGCTAAGCCAGCGGAGCTCAAGCCGGTCTGGACCGAATACTTTCGGGCTATCAACTCCTTGGCTACGGATCTCATGCGGCTGTTCGCGCTGGCGTTGAAGCTCGACGAGCACTACTTCGACAACACGATCGACAAGAACATCTCGATGATGCGGGTGCTGCGGTATCCCAAGCAGACGACGCCCCCGCTGCCCGGACAGCTGCGCGCGGGCGCCCATTCCGACTACGGCAGCATGACCATCCTGCGCAAGGAGCTTTCGGACGGCAGTCTGCAAGTGAAGAACAAAGCCGGCGAGTGGGTCAGCGTGCCGGTTATCGAAAGATCGTTCATCGTCAACATCGGCGACCTGATGCAGCAATGGACCAACGACACGTGGATCTCGACGGTGCATCGCGTCGTCAATCCGCCGCTCGAATCTGAGGAGAATAAGGATCGGATGTCGATCGTGTTCTTCCACCAGCCGAATTATGATGCGTTGGTCGAGTGCTTGCCAGGCTGTAAGACACCCGAAAATCCGGCTAAATACGCGTCGATCAGCTCGGGCGACCACCTGCGCAGCAAGTTCGTCAAGCAGACGACCTTCGGGAAGGGCGCCTGATATCGCAGTGCCGCTGCCGGCGAACGTGGCCTTGCCTCGCGTCACCAGGCGGGCGCGGTCGTTCCCGCAGATTAACTAGCGCGGGCGGTAGAAATCCATGCACAGGAAGTTTTCAGATGCTCTCGTATGTCAACATTTTTTCCAAGGATATCGTGAAACTGTCCGGTTTCTATCGTGACGTGTTTGGCTTCGAGGAGATCCTGGAAATTCGATCTCCTATCTTCGTGGGCCTGCGCACGGGTCAGAGCTGTCTGGGATTCAACGCTCAGGACGCCTACGATCTCCTGAAGCTGTCCGACTATGCCAACCCGACCGGCGTCAAGTTCCTTCTCAACTTCGACGTTGACTCTTCAAGCGAAGTCGACCGCATGACGCCGCTGGCAGTTAGCTACGGCGCGCGATTGATCAAAGAGCCCTATCAAACGTACTATAATTGGTACCAGTCCGTGCTTTTTGATCCCGAGGACAACGTGTTCCGCATCAACAAAATGCTTTGAGGCCTTTACCAATCGCGCGGGAGCACGCGTGACAACTTTCGGGGTGTGCTTCCCGGCTTCTATGGCTAACGACCAAGCCCACGCGGCTTGGTTATTGCGACCTCGTTGATTCAGTCTGACCAAAGGAGCGACACTGATGACCAGAGAGCGTATTAATCCGTCGGGTTTATTCAAACATCCTTACTTCACTCGTATCTTGAAAGTGAAGAACCCAGCCACGGTTATTTTCATGGCCGGACACACGCCTGCGGACGAGAACTACCAGCCCCTTCATCCAGGCGACCTTCGCGGGCAATACAAAGCTATTTTGGATGCGCTCACTTTCCAGCTGAAGGAAGCCGGCGCGACCTGGGACGACGTCGTGTTCAGACGCATGTATGCCCTCGACGTGCCAGCATTCATGAAAATCGTCCTCGATCCGACCTTTCCTCTTCCCTGGCATCCGGACCGGCCCTCGCCGAGCACGCTGATCGGGGTCACAGCGTTGTCCAATCCCGGCTTCCTGCTGGAGATCGAAATCGTGGCGATGGTCGACGGTTGACGCTCGCGACCGGACTTAGTCGGTGTGGTCGAGCAGTCCTTGAGGCGTGGCGCAGACGTGATGAGCTCCCGCCTCAACCAATTCCTCCTTGGTGCCGTAACCATAAAGGACGCCGATAGCGGTCATTTTGTTTTTTCGTGCGCCGATCATGTCGTGACTCCGATCTCCGATCATGATGGCGTGAAACGGTTCAACACTTGTCGTTTGAAGAGCATATTTTAGGAGTTCAGTCTTGTCCGAGCGTGTGCCATCCATCTCAGAACCAAATACGCGATCAAAATAGGCTGTCATTTTGAAATGATCGATAATGCGCTGCGCATAGACACCCGGTTTGCTTGTCGCGACAAACAGACGGTGCCCCGATTTGGCGAGCAACGATAATGTGTCCTCAATGCCAGGGTAGACATCATTTTCGAAGATGCCGATGTCCGCAAAACGCTCTCGATAAAGCGACAGTGCGATATCGGCCAGATCGTCGTTGCCCAGCAACTTCTTCAAACTTGCGAGAAGCGGCGGACCTATACACCAAGTCAATTCATTTTCCGCGGGCGTGGTACGATTAAGCTTATTTAGGGCATATTGAATAGAGCGCGTAATTCCCAGTTTTGGATCAGTGAGCGTTCCGTCGAGATCGAAGAAGATCGCGGTCATCTCGGCTAGAGATGGTTGAAGTTGAAGTTCATAAATCGCCAATACGCCGGTCAAGGTTGCCGGAAAGTGCTTCCTACATAAGGGTCGGAATGCCGTGAGCAAGCGTGCCTAGGGACTTCTCAATACGTTCGCCGGGGGGACTGCAACTTGACGTGCCAGTTCCGCAACTCCGGCCGCAGGAACAGGTAATCGGTTTTGCGCCGCATGGCGGCAGACATTAGGGTCAGAGATTAGCGGCAGTCAGTAGCGGCAGGTAACTCTTTCAGAAGTGCTTAATTTTCAATGGCTTTCTGGTGGGCGCTGTAG
>CAWJOX010000026.1:0-1881078 GCA_963844545.1 uncultured Alphaproteobacteria bacterium
CCTTTCGGTCAAAGCCTTGACGTCAATTCGCCACACCAGATGCGCATAATCGGAAGTGTAGGCGACACTGTAGGGCGCCCCGGGTGAAATCACGGCGGAGGCGTGTGGAATCAATGTATGCGAAGTGCCGCCGCTGGCGACCTCGGCCGCTCCACTGATCGGAAACATCTGTACGCAGACATCGGCTCCGGGATACTCAAGCGCCGTCGGAGCGCCGTAGGTGCCGTACGCCAGCGAGATATGTTGAAGCCGGCAATTGTTGATGGCTGCAACAGCCGGCGTAGTGCAGCACGTCAAGACCGGTCTGGCATAAACACCTCCGATTGCGTCGCACACCTCCTCCATGTCGCTGGAGCGAATGAGCGGAAAGTTGTCGAGAGGGTTAGGAGCATTCACGACGCCGCGCCTCGAGGGTTGAGTGCGAGGTTTTGCTGCAAGCATTACCGGACGGTGAATAGTCTTAAGTCGGGACGCATAAACGGTGCCGGGTGAGTCGCTCGCCTTATATCGGTTTTGTGAACACTCGTAAGCTAATAGCTAAAGTTATGCGCACTTTTCACATAGCCGATCGTCTGGATCACGACTTCGGCCTCGCGGAAGCAGCATCGTGGACCTAGTCTAGTATTTCAATTCGAATTCGCTGGCGACGCGTTGAATGGAGATCGGCGCGGTGCGCCAATGTCGCTTCGGGTCGAAAGCAGACCCGACTGTTTTAATTCTGATGTCTCCTTCACCCCCTTGGGCGATTTCCGAGTCATGACGGCTTTGCCCGATAGCGGACTAAACGTTCACCTCGCGGCACTTTTTGACTCGGACCGCGCAGACCGCAGCTCGATTTGCGCGGGTCGCGGTTGAATTGGGCGTCCGGCGATCGCCGCTGGCGCGCGGACATGACGAGCCTTATCGGTCATCGGCTGAAGGTACTGGCGGAACTTTTCGCTTCGACGGGAGTTTTGGGGTCGAGGGAGATCATGCTTTGGGAAGTCACCATAGACGGTCGGCAAAGCGTCGCAGCCTAAAAGACGATTGGATCTATCTCGTGAAAAGGAGAAAGGTCGTGTCAATCACCGCATTCTTCAGACCCCCACCGGATCGTCGAAGTTTGGCCGGTTCTTGATCATCACGGTGTAATCGAACCCGGCCATAAGCGACTGTCGCGATCCGCGAGATCATCAGTCAAGCCGGGCTTCACGCTCAACGGCGTTGTGACAGACGTGATCGTGATTGCGATCTTGTGGCTCGCGCTACGGTCGGTCAGTGCTCGTCGCCGCGAACGCCGTCAATCTGGCTCCCGGCCTTGCCGTATTTTCAGCCTGGAGAAGGGCTATAACAAAGGAGAAAGTCATGAAAGTGCTGATGGTCATCACATCCCACAACCAACTGGGTAACACCGGACGAAAGACCGGATTCTGGCTCGAAGAGCTTGCAGCCCCCTACTACGTTTTCAAGGACGCCGGCGTCGAGATCACGCTTGCATCGCCGAAAGGCGGCCGTCCGCCACTTGATCCCAAGAGCGACGAGCCCAAATCCCGTACCGATCTCACGATCCGGTTCGAAAAGGACGCAGCTGCGGAAGCTCAGCTCGGGAAGACCGTTCGCCTCGACAGCGTCAAGCAAAAAGACTTTGACACCGTTTTCTACCCAGGTGGCCATGGGCCGATGTGGGATCTTGCCGAAGACAAGAATTCCATCAGGCTGATCGAGTCTTTCCTTGCCGCCGGCAAGCCAATCGCCATCGTGTGCCATTCCATAGGGGCGCTGCGCCACGTCAAGGCGCCGGATGGCGCGTTTCTGGTTCAAGGCAAGGAAGTAACGGGCTTCACCAACGGCGAGGAGGAAGAGATGGGTCTCACCAAAGTTGTGCCCTTCCTTGTCGAAGATGAGATGTTGAAACTGGGCGCCGTCTTCTCGAAGGTAAAGGACTGGGGGGTTCACGTGGTCACCGACGGCTTGCTGATCACCGGACAGAATCCAGCTTCCTCCGGTCCTGCCGCGAAGACGCTCGCGGCAGCGGTGAAGCAAAAGGCCAAACCGGCTCCGACCGCTCGGGCGTCATAGATGGAATATGCATTGGGCGACTGCTGATTTTCTATGGCTGCGGTCGTCTCTCGCGTCGTTTGACAAGTGGGCGATAGCGAACACGAAGCGCCTCGTGAATGCCGCGAGCCTGCCGCAAGACGTCGAGATCGCTGCCGGTTGGGACACCTGCATGACCTCGATCGGCCGGCCGGCCGCGCAAGACAAAATCAAGGCTTTGTTTGAGCTGGGGTTTCACCGGCCCGGAGACGCAGAAAATCACCTGGGGTCCTATTTGGGCCGCCTTGACCACTGAGGCCGACGTGCTCGAAGGACGCGAACCTTAATTTTCCCTTCCGTGAAAGGGGCATCAGAGAGGACATCGGACATGCATTTGCTTGCCTTTGCGAAGAATATTGCAGACCGCGTCGAAGCGCCGTCGGCGCGGGCCAAGGTACCGGTTGCCGTTTGTGTTATCGACATTCACGGCAATATCATTCTCAAGCACCGTATGAGCGGAGCGCCAACCTTTTCGATCGAGCTGTCGGAGCGAAAAGCATACACGTCCCCGCTGGTGGAACTCCGAACGGCCGAACTCTCTCCGCTCGTTCAACCTGGTCAGCCACTCTTCCCCCTGACGGGACTGTCGGACGGAAGGTATTGCTCAATGGGCGGAGGAGCGCCGCTCAAAAGCGGGGGCGAAATGATCGCGGGCGTTGGCGTAAGCAGCTGCACGGTCGATCAAGACGTGGCCATCCTTAAATCGGCGCTCCGGGATGCCTGATGCAAAAACAGATCGCGCCGGCGCTGATCGGACGGGCCGGCATTGAGGTTTGTGACCGGAGAATCGGACATGTTAAAAGCCACACCAGAGCACACGCCGACTGAAGGCGCAGAGTCGAGGCTGCCGGACCCGACGCGGGCCGGCCTCGCCGATAAGCTGTATCGGCTGGATGGCGGGCACTCCCGTGCCAACGACGAGTCGGTCTGGACCCCCGGGGAGAATGTCGGGCGGAGCATCGAGTTTTCGTCGACGTGTTGGCTGATAAAGCGGGGAGACCAATGGCTGCTGTGGGATACCGGTGTCCCACAATCCGCGCTGCATGACCCCGAAGGCTGGTCAACGCTGCCAAAATTGATCGTCTACCATCTCGATAAGGCACTCACTAATCAACTCGCGGAGATCGGACTTAAGACAGCCGACATTACCTATGTTGCGATATCCCATACTCACGGGGACCACATCGGAAACGTTCGCCTGTTTCCGGATTCAACGGTTCTGATGCAGCGCGCCGAGTACGCCTGGATCAGTTCTCCCGATGGCCCGAACAACAACGTCAATCAATTGAAGGCCCTCGCCCGCAAGCTTTTGGGCGCACCAAAGCATCTCACGCTCCTCGATGGGGATTCGGATGTATTCGGCGATGGGAGCGTCACCTTGGTGTCCACGCCGGGACACACTCCCGGCAGTCAGTCGCTGTTAGTCCGTCTGAAAAATTCGGGCTTCATTATCTTGTCCGGCGACGTGGTGCATCTGGAAGAGAATTTTGAAAAAGACACGGTGCCTTCCTTGAACACGGATAAGGCCGCGTCGATCGCCTCCATGGAACGGATCAGGGGGATGATCGCAACATACAAGGCCAAGTTTTTTATCAATCATGACAAGGCGGAAACTGACACACTCAGGCTGCTCCCCGCTTTCTACGACTGATGTCTGCGTCGATCACATAGATGACGACAGAAGAAGGTTGGCCCGAGCGGAATGACTAAGCGCCCGGCCAGGCACGGAGCGGAAGTATGACAAGCAGAACGTCTCCAAAAGCTACTTCGGCGCCGGTCGTTGACCATCCTACGCAGACAGGTTCGCTGCTGTCGACATCCGCGACAACGACCTATCACCGCATGACGGTTGGTGGTGTCGGAGTTTTCTATCGCGAAGCTGGTCCGAAGGACGCGCCGACGATGGTGCTCCTGCACGGTTTCCCCTCTTCTTCGCGCGAGTTCGATACGCTCATCCCCTTGCTCGCCACGCGCTATCATCTGATAGCACCGGATTTTCCAGGATTCGGTCAGAGTGACGCCCCGCCACCATCGTCGTATGCGTACACCTTCGACAACTTAGCCAAGACGACCAACGATCTTCTCGAGCAACTCAAGATCAACAAATACAGCTTCTACCTTCATGACTATGGCGGGCCGGCCGGCTTTCGTATCATCTCGGCGCATCCGGAGCGGCTGCAGGCGCTTATCATCCAGAATGCCAATGCCTATCAGGAAGGCCTGGGCGCCAAGTGGGCCGGCATTGCGCAATATTGGGCCGATCCGAAAGCACATCCTGAAGTGTTCGATGCGTTCGTGTCGCTCGCAGCGACGAAACAGCGTCACACCCTCGGCACCTCGCATCCCGAACGTTATAATCCGGACACCTGGACTGACGAGTACGCTCACCTATTGCTACCCGGACAACGCGAGATCCAGGCGAAACTGCTCTATGATTACCGGACGAACGTTGCATCGTATCCCGCGTGGCAAGCATGGCTGCGTGAACACAAGCCTCCGACCTTGGTGGTGTGGGGACGGAACGATCCCTCGTTCATCGCACCCGGGGGGGAGGCGTTTAAACGCGATCTGCCGGACGCCGAAATCCATCTGCTCGATGCCGGCCATTTCGCCTTGGATGAAAAGAACGATGAGATCGCAAACTTCATTCTCGAATTCTTGGCTAAGCACCAAGTCTGATGGACGCCCTACTTACCGGAAAATTGGAGCGCACGAGATAAGGTCCGAGCTGCCTGCATTCGGATCGAAGCGGCCGCCGTTCAGCCCGCGGTATAAATGGAATGCCCTGCACAGCGGTGTGAGAGAAGACAATGAATGAAGACCAGAACATTCGAGCGGCTTTGGACGGCCACTGGGCAGCCTCAGACGCGAATGATTTCGAGGCAGAGCACGAGATTTACCAGGACGATGCAGTGCTTGAGTACCCGCAGTCCGGGGAGCGGATCCGCGGCCGGCGCAATATTCAAGCGTCCCGTTTTGCGCAGCCGAGCAAGAAGCGCTTTACGGTGCAGCGCGTACTCGGCGCTGCCGACCTTTGGGTTACTGAACTTATCCTTACATACGATGGCGCGCCGACCTACACAGTGAGTATCATGGAGTTCAGAGACGGGAAGGTTGCCCGCGAGACCCAGTACTTCGGCGATCCCTTCGAGCCGGGGCCCTCGCGCGCGCAATGGGTCGAGCGGATGCGCTGAAATGTTCGCTATCAGATCGAGGCCACCAAGTACGTGGCTTCGGCGTCTCTTCGTGATCCCCGGCTGCCAACTCGGGCCGGCGCACCGGGGCTGACATTGCGGCGCGAGAAAGAACAGCAACAATGATAGATATACTGTTCAATGGTATCGGATGGACCGACGTCGCACTGACCCTCAACCGCATCGCGGTTGGACTGTTCTTTATGATCTCGGGCTATCACAAGCTGTTCAACGCGCAGCGCCATCGCGTCCTGGCCGATGAACTTAAGGGACTCGGCATTCACGCAGTGGGCTTTAACCAATGGTGGGTACCGAGTGTCGAGTTCGCCGCCGGCGCCGCTGTCGTCATCGGGCTCCTTGCGCCGCTGGCCGCGCTTGGCCTGCTTTTCATCAGTCTCGTCGCCATCGTCACGTCGGGACCGCAGCGTATCAAAGTCATGCATCCGATCGATAAGGCAGACCGGATCGACAATTGGCTCTATCTGCCCGAGCTCCTGTATGTCTTCATGCTGATCACGGTCGTCTCGGCCGGCGCCGGACCCTACAGCTTTGATGCCTTGATCCTGGGCCTGATCGGCAGCGGCGGCGCGTGAGTTCTCAACGGGCTGATTGCACCGGGTTTTCGCCCGTCGGTGAGCGGTGAATGGCTATGTTCTTCAGCCCGTGTCATCGATGCCATCCGACAGGAGTTCAAAATGGCAAGATCGCAGTGGCACAGATTTTACAATGCGACTGTAGCCGCTCAGCCCGCAGTGCTCTTCGAATTGCTGTCGGACATGCCGAATTATGGACGTTGGCTGCCTCAATCCGACGCGTTCGGAGAGACCACGGATGTCGTGCCATACCCCGTCCAACTGGGCAGTAAGTATCATGACGGTAAACCCGCCGAGCCCGGAAAAGACTGGTGGGGTACCGTGACCGGGTTTCAACCTCCAGGCTCGATTGATTTCCACCACGTCATCCACGTAGGTCGGTTGCGGGCGACAGTTGACGTCCACATTCACTATTCCCTCGAAAAATGGGAGGGGCAAAGCACGCTTGTCAATCGCTGGCTTGTTCTTGACATCACTATGCCTGGAATCCTTCGCCCGCTCCGACGTCTAATTACCGAACCCTTCGAGAAGGAGAATGTTCGAACGATGGACGCGGTAAAAAAATATGCCGAGGCGCATCCGGAAGGCGTCCCAAAGTAGTCAGGTCAGCGTAGTCTTACGGATCATCCGGACCTTATATGTCTGCTGCCGGCGGCACTTAGCGTCAGTTCGCTGCGATGCGGAATTGTTCTGTTGTCGGGCCATGGCGGACTCGGCGAGCCGACGGCCCGGCGGATTTGTGGGTTCACGGCCTAAAAATGCGCGGCATCGGCCAAGTTCGCGCGTGCAAACAACAGGAAATACGGGACCCGCGACGGTTGAAGAAATTGGGTTTTACTGAGCGCACTGGTTGACCGCCTCGGCGGGTCGGTCATCGTCGCCAACGGGAGTGTGCCTGTGATTGTCACGACCTTCCCCAGAGCTGTGCGGGTCATCGAGCACACGTTGATACCGTTGAAAGACGGCACGACCCTGGCGGCTCGCATCTGGCTGCCGGAGGATGCCGAGCAGAATCCGGTTCCTGCCATCCTGGAGTATCTGCCTTATCGCAAGCGCGACGGGACTTACGAACGAGACGCGCTCACTCATCCCTATCTCGCAGGTCACGGCTACGCGGGCGTCCGCGTCGACCTTCGAGGCAGCGGTGAATCGACGGGCTTGCTGTTCGACGAGTACGCCCAGCAGGAACAAGACGATGGCGTGGAGCTCATCGCCTGGCTCGCGGCACAACCCTGGTGCAACGGCGCCGTCGGCATGATGGGAATCTCCTGGGGTGGGTTCAACGGACTTCAGATCGCGGCGCGCCGTCCCCCGGCACTCAAGGCAATCGTCACCATTTGTTCAACCGACGACCGGTACGCCGACGACGCCCACTACATGGGCGGCACGTTTCTTACGACCGCCGGACTTGAGTGGGCGTTTTTCTTTTTCAGCTTGATGTGCCTTCCACCCGATCCTGAGCTGGTCGGCGATAGCTGGCGAGCGATGTGGCTCGAGCGCCTGCTGAACATACCGCTGTTCCAGGACAATTGGCTGCGGCACCAGCGGCGCGATGCGTATTGGAAGCACGGCTCGGTATGCGAGGACTACGCAGCAATCCAATGCCCGGTCTATGCGGTCGGTGGCTGGACCGATGGTTATAAGAATGCAATCCCGCGGCTGCTCGAGCGACTGAAGGTGCCCCGCAAGGGTCTCATCGGGCCATGGGGACATGCCTATCCGCACTTCGCATTTCCCGGCCCCCAGATCGGATTCCTCCAGGAAATCCTGCGTTGGTGGGATCATTGGCTGAAAGGCATCGATACGGGCGTGATGGATGAACCGATGCTGCGGGCGTGGATGACGGAAAGTGTGAAGCCGGCGACCCACCATGACACGTTGCCGGGCCGGTGGATTGCAGAAGCTTCATGGCCGCCGCAAGGGGTAAAGCTGCGGCGGCTGTTCTTGACCGATGATGGGCTGCGAGACGCCGCGGCACCTTTGACGGCTCGGGCCGTATGCTCGCCGCAGACGGTTGGCAAGTGTGGGGGCTATTGGGTTCCATTCGGTCGTGGGCATGATCAGGCCGGCGACCAGCAAGAAGACGACGCCCGCTCGCTGACTTTCGAGACGCCGCCACTCGATGAGCCGATCGAGATCCTTGGCGCTCCGATCGTCACGCTCGATGTGGCGTCCGACCGGCCGATTGCGAATTTGGTGGTCCGGTTATGCGATGTGCACCCGTCCAGTGAATCGCTGCGTGTCAGCTACGGTGTGCTCAACCTTACGCATCGCGAGAGCCACGAACAGCCAGCCCTGCTGACGCCGGGTGAACGCTACCGCGTGCGCATAAAGCTCAATGATGCAGGCTCGGTATTTCCAGCCGGCCACAAGGTGAGGCTTGCGATATCTACGGCTTACTGGCCGATGATCTGGCCCAGCCCGGAGACGGCGACGCTGCAGATCGTTGCCGGCACGCTCGATCTGCCGCAACGCCCGCCCAACGCCGCAGACGCCGGGCTCCCGCCTTTTCCTGAACCGGAGACGGCGCCACCCGAGACGCCGACGAGGCTCCGTCGCGGCGATATGCGTATCGAGCGCATCGACCGCATTGATCTGGAATCGGGCACACAGGACAAGACGGAGTATCGTGTCGAGGACAACGATCCGCTCAGTGCCGTTGCTGAACTGCGCCATACCCAGACTTTGTCGCGAGACGAATGGCAAATCCGGGTCGAGACGCAACTGCGGATGTCATCCTCGCGCGATGCCTTCCGGCTGCAGGGAAGTTTGCGCGCCTGGGACGGCGCGAACGAAGTGTGTCGTCGCGACTGGGATCGCTCTGTTCCTCGAGATTTCTCATGATCGTAAACGGCATCAACAATGAGCTCATTCTCGCGGCGCGTCTTCTTCTCGCGACGCTGTTTCTGATTTTCGGCATGGAGAAAGCTGAGGGACTTTTCGGGCACGGTCAGTCAGATGGGCGAGCTTGGCGTTCCGGTGCCGGTACTGGCCGCAGCCGTGGCGACGTTCATGGAGCTTCCGGTTGCGTTTGCGGTCGCCGTTGGCGCGTTCACACGTCCATCGGCTTTACTTATGTTTTTCTACACGCTGGGAACCGCGCTGATCGGGCATCGTTATTGGGCAATAACGGGTGCTGGTTACGTTGACGGTATGGACAGCTTTTACAAAAATCTCAGCATTATGGGCGGTTTCCTGCTGTTGTACGTTACCGGTGCGGGAAGATATTCGATCGATGTCTTGTGCGGCATTGCCGCGCCATAACGACCGTCATCGTTCTTTGCTCTCTATCACGGAGCTTTTGCGCCGGGCCACAATGAAAGGAGTTGTCCATGAGCCAAGTGCAAGTCGGGCAGAAAACCTATCAGATGCCGCCGCAGGACGGATTTACCGTCGCACACTTTATCACCGTTGCCGACGTCGAACGGTCGGCTCGATTTTACGAAACGGTCTTCGGCGGCCGCATCATGACCTTAGGCAACAGCGAGGGCGCGCCGGGTTTCATCCAGATCGCGAACACGTGGCTCATTGTCTACTTCGGGGGCGGTCCGACACCCGACAAACCAACGGTAACGCTCAGCGTCCCCGCCGATCCCGATTCCGTCAGCAGCTTTATGAATATCCGCGTTGCCGATATTCAGGCGAGCTATGAACTCTGGCGGAGCCGGGGAGCCGAGTTTCTCACTGAGCCGAAGGACAAGTACGGCGAAACGCGCTGCTACATTCGCGATCCTGACGGCTACATCATAGAAGTCGGGCAAAGCAAGCCGGACTTCGCATACGGCTAAACCGCACGTCGCGCGAAGGCATTTCCTCGAGATTTTCTTGTGATCACGGAGAAATACAATGTCCGAATCTAAGTCTTCTACCAGCCAAGTACAAGTCGAGCAGAAAAGCTATCAGATGCCGCCGAAGGACGGCATTACTGTCGCGCACTTTCTCACCGTCGCCGACGTCGAACGATCGCTTCGATTTTACGAAACGGTGTTTGGAGGTCGCATTGCGAGCAGCGGCGACAGCAAAGGCGCGCCGGGCTACATCCAGATCGCCAACACGTGGCTCATCGTCAACGTCGGGGGCGGTCCGACACCCGACAAACCAACGGTAACGCTGCACGTCCCCGCCGACCCCGATTTAGTCAGCAGCTTTATGAATATCCGCGTTGCAGATATTCAGGCGTGCTATAAATTGTGGCGAAGCCGCGGAGCCGAGTTTATCACCGAGCCAAAGCCCAAATACGGCGAGACTCGCTGCTACATTCGTGATCCCGATGGCTATATTATAGAAGTTGGGCAAAGTAACCCGGGCATCGCTTACGGCTAAACGACGCGCCGGGTGAACAAAATATTTGGTTCATTCGCCACCGATGCGCGCCCCTTTTTCGGCCACCGAACGTTTCATCAAAAAGACGACGAGCGTCACCGCGAGTATCACGACGGCGAATAGCCAAAAACAATCAAAATAAGCCAGCGCCGATGCCTGCTGGTGGCGCAGGTTTTCCAGCGCCTGCCACGCTAGCTGCTGTGCAGCAGCCGGATCTCCGGTCTGTTGGAGGAAACGCGCCTGCGCCTGCTCGAGGAACGAATGTACCGCCGGGTTAAAAGGGTCCAGGGACTCGCCCAGCCGCAGCGTATGGAATTGATCCCGCCGTTCTTGGAGGGTCTGCGCCATCGATGTTCCAACACTGCCTCCTTCATTGCGCAGAAGGCTCAGCAGGCCCACTGCCGCCCCCCGTAACAAGGGAGGCGTGTAGAGATAGGCGGCCACATTTACGGGCGCAAAAACGATCGCTAGTCCCACGACCAAGCCGGCCCGAGGCCAGATGACTTGGTCCGGACTGATATCGAGGTTCATCTGCGACATCCAATAATTGCTGACAGCGATGACCAGCAATCCCGCGCCAATCAGCCATCGGGCATCCGTCTGTTTGCCGAGCAGCCGGCTCACGACCGGCATTGCCAGCACTGCAAAGAACCCGGCGGGCGACATGACGAGCCCTGCGGCCAAGGCGTCATAACCAAATAACGATTGAAGCAGGCCGGGCAAAGACGTGCTGGCGCCGTAGAGCACGGCATAGGCACAAAAGACAATGATGCAGCAGGCGCTGAAGTTACGTTCGGCCAGCGGTCGGAAATTGACCACCGGATTAGGGCTGCGCAGCTCCCAGAAGATCAACGCAATCAGGCCGGTCGCACAGAGAATGGCCAACGTCTGAACACGCCAGAATGGATCGCCGAGCCAGTCCCACTCCTGGCCTTTGCTGAGCATCACTTCCCAACAGACCATGACGATGACCAGCAACGACAAACCGATCGAGTTCGAAATGAAATGGCCGCCTCCTCAGCTCCGTGCGCTCTTTCACAAGATATTCCGGGTCGCGAAGCAGGGCGTAACATCCGCCAAACGCCAGAAGACCGACAGGCACATTGATGAAAAAGACCCACCGCCATTGGTACTGGTCCGTCAGCCAGCCGCCGAGCGTCGGACCGGCGACCGGCGCGAGCAGGGCTGCCAGGCCGAACAGCGTCATCGCCACGCCCTGCTTTTCTCGCGGAAAGGCGTCGAGCAGAACGGCCTGGCTTGAGGGCTGCAGACCGCCACCAGCCAGACCCTGAATGATGCGGAACAGGATCAGCTGACCGAGACTGCCGGCCATTCCACATAATCCGGAGCTGAGAGTAAAAACGGCAATCGATACGAGGAAGTAGTTGCGGCGACCGAGGTGCGCGCTCAACCACCCGGTGATCGGCAGGATAACGGCGTTGGCAGCAAGATAGCTGGTAAGAACCCATTCGCCGTCGTCAACCGTCGCCGATAGACCGCCGGCGATATAACGCAGCGCCACCACCGCGATTGTGGTGTCGAGCACCTCCATGAAGGTCGGCACCACGACGACGGCGGCCACCAGCCACGGGTTCGCCGCCGCCGAAGCTCGTGCGGGCGAAAGCGCCGCGTCCGTCATTTGTCAGGACCAACCGAGATTTGCGATCGACCAAGGGTTGGCGAGGAAGGCCTATAGGCTTGCAGAAACTTCCCGGCATCGGGCCCGGTCGGGGGCTTGTTCACGTAGACGTAAGGAACAACGGAAGTACCGTTGAACAAGGTATTGTCGTTTGGATCGTATCCTTCGATGTCGATTCGGACCGGCAGCCGCTGGACCACTTTGATGAAATTGCCGGTGGCATTCTCAGGCGGCAGCAGCGCCAACGTCGATCCGGTCCCCATTGTGAACCCGGAGACCCGTCCCTTGAATACGTGTCGGCCTCCGTACATGTCGACATACAGATCGACAGGCTGACCGATGCGCAAATCACGCAGCTGCGTCTCCTTGAAATTGGCATCGACCCAGATGTCGCGGAGTGAGCGGATTGCCATCAGACTCTGCCCGACCTGGACGTTATTGCCCGGATTGACATTTCGGCGGGTCACCACACCGTCAATCTCAGCGACAATGTCACAGTAGCGAAGGTTGAGTTCGGCCTGAATGAGATCGCGATTGGCGGTCTCAAGCTTGGCTTCCGCCTCCTTGACGGCCGGGGCGTTCGCCGTCAGTCCAGCAAGCGTACGGTCGACATCGCCCCGATCCAGTTTCTCGAACTGCTCGACCATCTTTTTCGGGAGTTGTTCATACGAACGGACAACGCCGAGCTGCGCCGCTGTCTGAATGAGAGCTGCCTGCGCCTCCCGGACGGAAGAGAAAGTCTGATCGAGATCGGGCGGGACCTCACCGAGATCACCGCTCGTCGGCTGTGCCGCCAAGCCCAACGAGACACGTATTTGATGGACATCCGCGATCGCTTGCGTCACTTCCGCCTGTGCAACCGATAAAGCGGCTTGCCGTCGATCATAGTCCTGCTGGGTTATAGTCCCCGACGGCAGCAATTGCTTCGCGCGGGCAAAGTCAAGTTGCGCGAGCTTGAGTGTGGCTTTGCTTTTTTCAAGGGCGGCAACGCGGGCATGCAGCACGGCGACCCGATCGTCGACGTCCTCAATGGCGTACTGCAATTTCCAGCGTAAGCTCCTGGCTTGTGCTTCAAGCCCGCGCACCGAGGCCGTCGCGACCTGCAGGTCTGCCTTTGCGGTGTCGACGGCCGCCCGTTTCAGGGCGACTTCATCTTCATACGGCTCCTTATCCAACTGGGCGAGAACGTCTCCCTTGTGAACACGGTTGTTATC
This sequence comes from uncultured Alphaproteobacteria bacterium, assembly GCA_963844545.1. Taxonomy (GTDB): domain Bacteria; phylum Pseudomonadota; class Alphaproteobacteria; order Rhizobiales; family Xanthobacteraceae; genus BOG-931. Next base: position 13,040 of record CAWJOX010000026.1, read on the forward strand.
GTCGACAAAAACCCGGGATATTTGGCCGCTGACGCGAGCGGCAACGAACGTGACGTGCCCGTTCACGTAGGCGTCGTCCGTCGAGACGGTGTTGAGGGTCAATTGGATCCAGGGAACGCCGAATATCCCGATGGCCGCCAGCACCAAAGCGGCCACCACTCCCATGGCTAACCTTTGGTTCCGCCTAGGCCGATGTTGTTCCGGTGTGGCTGGTCCTTTCTGCGCAGGCTCAGTCGCCCGCTCAGCCGAAACGCTTTCGTCGGCAGTCGGGGCGGCGTCGTGACGACTTGACTGATCTTTGCCCGCGTCTTGTTTCTCGACCATGGGGGCCATCGAGTAAACGGGGTTTCAAAGCTATTTCAATTCTCTCCCGAACACGCGGGAAAGTCCATCCAGCATCGCGAAAGTCGAATTGAGCGGGAGGGTCTCACAGATTGCCGGAACTCATCTGCTGATTGCGACCGGTCGGCGGCCAAATACTCATGACCTTGGCCTCGACAGGGTGGGTATCGCCACCGACGCGAGCAGGTATATGCTGGTGGATGATCAATTGCGCACCAACATTTCCGGTATCTGGGCGATGAGGGACTGCAATGGTCGGGGCGTTCACGCACACGTCGTGGAATGATTTCGAGGCAGCGTTGAACTGAAACAAACAGAACTCAGAGAGGCGCCTATGAAGTCCGAGAGGGACGGTATCAACCCGGCGGCCAAGCCGAGCGGAACAGGTTGCGTCGAATGTCTGGCTCAGGGCGGCTGGTGGCTGCATCTTCGCAGATGCGCCGAATGCGGTCACATCGGCTGTTGCGACACCTCGCCAAGTCAGCATGCATCGAAACATAACGCCGCTACGGGTCATCCGATCATCACAAGCTTCGAGCCCGGCGAGGAGTGGTTTTACGACTATCGTACAGAACAAACCTTCGCCGGCCCGAAGCTTCACGCTCCTCACTGTCATCCGTTGGAGCAACCTGTGCCCGGACCGTCCGGCGCGGTGCCTTCGCACTGGCAAACGCTGCTTAACGAATAGGGGGCGGCTCTTTGCTTCGGCCGCAGGCGCACGGTCAGATCTCGGCGTCACAAGGTGCTCGCCGGCTGCTGCCGGTCGTAAGGGCATCTTCGAAAACGTCATCGCCTAACTGCCATGGCGTAGCGCGTCCACTAACAAGGCAAAGGCCGCCGACGACTGGCGCCGGCTGGGGTAGTAGAGGTGATAGCCCGCGTAGGGAGGGCACCAATCCTCCAGCACCCGCTTAAGACGGCCCTTGGCGAGATGCGGCCGCGCCAGATCCTCCGGCACATAGGCCAGGCCGAATCCGGCAAGCGCCGCATTGAGCATCTGGAATGTGCCGTTGAAGATGAGCTGACCTTCGACGCGGACTTTAAGTTCGCGGCCGCCTTTTTCGAATTCCCAGGCGTATAAGCCGCCGTGCGTCGATAGGCGCAGATTGATGCAGTCGTGGCCGATCAGGTCCTGCGGTCTTTTGGGTTCTGATCGTCCCCGGAAATAAGACGGCGCGCCCACAACCGCCATGCGCATGGCGGGTCCGATACGCACCGCGATCATGTCTTTCGCCACTTGCTCGCCGGCGCGCACGCCCGCGTCAAAACGCTGGGCGACAATGTCGGTCAGGCCGTTGTCGATGAAGACTTCGACCTTGATGTCACGATAAAGCCGGAGGAATTTTATCAGTCTCGGCCAGAGGATCGTCTCGAGAGCATACTCAGTCGCCGTGATCCGAATGGTGCCGGCGGGCTTCTCCCGAAGCTCGCTCACAGCGGTGAGTTCAGCCTCGATCTCCTCAAACCGCGGACCGAGCGTGTGAAGCAAGCGTTCGCCAGCTTCTGTCGGCGCGACGCTGCGCGTGGTGCGGGTCAGGAGCCGAACGCCCAGGCGTGTCTCAAGTTCGCGAATGGTGTGGCTCAGCGCCGATTGCGAAACGCCGAGCTTCGCTGCGGCTTTCGTGAAACTGCGTTCTCGCCCTACGGCGACAAAGACCAGGAGGTCATCCAGATGTCCGCGTTGCATTTATGGCGCCTGCTCATAAGTCTATGCGGATTATAGCGTCTAGTCGCAACGGCCGCGCGCGCTACATTCTGGTCAAGCAACTCGCCGGGAGACGCCATGATCACGCGCCGACGCATGCTCACCGCCGCCGGCGGCTTCGCTGTCGCTGCAGCCGGACCGGCCGCCGCAGACAACCCGGCTCGATCCGTCTCAACCGAACGAAGGAGCGCAATCATGGAGATCAAACGAAACGGCTCGCGGCCGTCCGGCAAAGGGCCGGCAGACTATTTCACCGGTACGGTCCGCATAGATCCGCAGTTCGAGGCGCCCGAACCGGCGCGCGCTCGCGGCGCCAGCGTCACCTTTGAGCCGGGCTCCCGGACCGCCTGGCACACCCATCCGCTCGGTCAGACCTTGATCGTCACGTCAGGCCTTGGTCGCGTGCAGCGTTGGGGCGGTCCGGTCGAGGAAATCCGGCCCGGCGACGTGATCTGGTTCTCGCCCGGTGAAAAGCATTGGCACGGTGCCTCGCCGACGACGGCGATGACGCATCTCGCCATCCAGGAAGCATTGAACGGCAAAGTCGTCGACTGGATGGAAAAAGTCACTGACGAACAATATCGGCCCTGATGCCGGATACGGCAGTTCGATTGCTTGAGAAATAGGAACTCAAAAAAATGCAAAAGCGCAAACTCGGAAAAAGTGGCCTGGAAGTATCGGCCATCGGCCTTGGCTGCATGGGTATGACGTTTTCCTACGGACCGCCAGCAAACAAAAGCGAGATGATTTCGCTCATTCGCACGGCCGTCGAACGCGGCGTCACATTCTTCGATACGGCCGAAGTGTACGGCCCTTTGAACAACGAAGAACTCGTGGGCGAAGCCCTTGGCCCATTCAAGGGCAAAGTGGTGATCGCTACCAAGTTCGGGTTTGAGCTTGATCCCAAGGGCGGGCCGCAATGGGTGGGTCTCAACAGTCGGCCGGAGCACATCAAACAAGCCGCCGAGGGCTCGCTCAAGCGGCTCAAGGTCGATGCCGTTGATCTGTTTTATCAGCACCGCGTCGACCCGGATGTGCGTATCGAAGATGTCGCCGGAGCGGTGAAAGACCTGATCAAGGAAGGCAAGGTCAGACACTTCGGTCTTTCCGAAGCCGGTGTGCGGACCATCCGTCGCGCCCACGCTGTCCAGCCGGTTGCAGCACTGCAGAGCGAATACTCGTTGTGGACCCGAACTCCTGAAAAGGAAGTGCTGCCGACGGTCGAGGAACTCGGCATCGGCTTTGTTCCGTACAGCCCACTCGGCAAGGGGTTCCTCACCGGCAAGATGAACGAAAACACCAGGTTCGAAAGCTCCGATTTTCGCAGCATGCTGCCTCGATTTACGCCGGAGGCGCTGAGAGCGAACCAGGCTCTGATCGATCTCCTCGGCAAAATCTCGGTACGAAAGAAGGCGACGCCCGCTCAGATCGCACTCGCCTGGCTGTTGGCGCAGAAGCCCTGGATCGTGCCCATCCCGGGTACCACGAAGCTCTCACGCCTGGATGAGAACATCGGCGCCGCTGCTATTGAGCTAACGGTGGACGACCTTCGCGACATTGAAAGCGCTGCCGCGAAGATCACAGTGCAGGGCGCGCGCTACCCCGAAAAGCTGGAGCAAATGACCGGCCGCTGAGCGCCACGGGTCGAGTCGCGCACCAAAGGGAAAAGCGGTGAGAGATGTCATTGTCGTCATCGGCGCTGGTCAGATCGGGCAAGCAATCGCGCGGCGGGTCGGGTTCGGTAAGCATATCCTGCTGGCCGATATGCGCCATGACAATGCGAATGCGGCGGCAGAGATCCTAGCGAACGCCGGCTACGAGGTGAGCGTCGCTGCGGTCGACGCGTCCTCGCGCGAGGCCGTGCATGCGCTTGTCGAGACGGCCGCGGGTTTGGGCGACGTCGCCGGTCTGATCCATGCTGCCGGTGTTTCCCCGACCCAGGCGTCACCGGAAACGATCCTCAAAGTCGATCTGTATGGTACGGCACTCGTGCTGGAAGAGTTCGGCAACGTCATCGCCCGCGGCGGGGCGGGCGTCGTCATTGCATCGCAGTCCGGGCATCGCCTTCCCCCGCTCACCGTCCAACAAAACAAGGCGTTGGCCACGACACCCGTGGAAGAGTTGCTCAATCTTCCCTTCCTTCAGCCCGACCAGGTGACGGATTCTCTTCACGCGTACCAAATCTCGAAGCGCGGGAATTCGCTGCGTGTGATGGCCGAGGCCGTGCGCTGGGGCAGGCGTGGTGCGCGGATCAACACCATCAGTCCGGGCATTATTATGACCCCGCTCGCCAAGGACGAACTCACCGGGCCGCGAGGTGAAGGGTACCGGCGCATGATCGAGCTGTCTGCTGCCGGGCGCGCCGGCACTCCGGACGAGGTGGCAACTGTCGGCGCGCTGCTCATGGGTCCCGATGGCGGGTTTATCACCGGCAGCGACTTCCTGATGGATGGAGGCGTAACCGCTGCCTATTGGTACGGCGAACTCGCTCCGAAGTGAGCCTGGTGAAATTTCTCCGCCGGATTGGAAGACAATGCAGTCCATCAGAAACGGAAGATGGATCGATGCGTGCAACTGTCATGTACCGTGCCGGCGATGTCCGAATCGAAAACATCCCCGATGCCGCTCTTGTGCATCCGACCGACGCGGTTATCCGCATCACCCGCGCCTGTATTTGTGGCAGCGATCTCTGGCCGTACCACGAGCTGGCACCGACCGAAACCGGTCGCCGGATGGGGCACGAGGCGATCGGCGTGGTCGAGGCTGTCGGCACCGATGTACGCACCGTCAAGCGCGGCGATGTGGTCGTGATGCCGTTTGCTTACTCCGACGGCACCTGCATGTTCTGTGATGAGGCGCTGCAAACCTCGTGCATCCACGGCGGCTTCTTCGGCACGGGGGGTGAGGCCGGTGGAGCGCAAGCAGAGGCATTGCGCATCCCTCAGGCGGACGGAACACTCTTTGTCCTGCCAGTCGGCGCCGACGACGCCTTAATGCCGTCGCTGCTTACCCTTTCGGACGTGATGGGAACCGGTCATCACGCGGCCCGGACGGCAAGGGTCGGCCGAGGCAAGAAGGCGGCGGTGGTTGGCGACGGCGCGGTCGGCTTGTGCGGCGTCATCGCTGCCAAGCGCCTTGGCGCCGAGCAGATCATCATCCTGGGCCGCCATTCCGACCGAATTGTGCTAGTGAAAGCGTTCGGCGCAACGGACGTCGTGAGCGAGCGCGGCGACGAGGCCGTGGAACGTGTGCGCGCACTGACCGGCGGCTTTGGCGTCCACTCCGTCCTCGAATGCGTCGGCACCGAGCAAGCGATGCGCACCGCGGTCGACATCGCCCGTCCGGGCGGCGCCGTGGGCCGTGTCGGTGTTCCTCATTACGGAGCCATCCCCGCCTCGGAGGAGATGTTCTACAACAACGTCAGCGTCGGCGGCGGCCCCGCTCCGGTCCGCGCCTATATCAAGGAGCTGCTCCCGGACGTCCTTGAGGGGAAGATCGAACCCGGCCGCGTTTTCGACCGGGTCGTCAGCCTCGACGAGGTCCCCGACGGTTACCGAGCTATGGACGAGCGCAAGGCAATCAAAGTCATGGTGAAGCCCTGAGTACGGTTGCCAAAGGTTAAGCGAATGCGAAATGCGCGCCCTTAGTAAGCGAACTGGCGGGACGAGCCACTTATTTCCGCAGGCCGTCCAACAAGGCTTTGTGAAAATCGTCCGGAGCCTGGATTTGCGGGGCATGCCCCAAATCCGGGAACTCGACCAGCCGCGCTCGCGGCATGCGCGCCGCTGCCGCCTTCCCCAATACCGGATAATTTCCCAGCGTGGCGCGGACATCGGGCGGCGCAAAGTTCTTGCCGATCGCCGTCGTGTCCTTGTCGCCGATCATCAGCAGCACCGGCACTGAAATCTTTTCGAACTCATAGAACACAGGCTGGGTGTAGATCATGTCGTAGAGCAGCGCCGAATTCCACGCTACAATGTCGCGCCCGGGTCCGCGATACATCCCCGCCAGCATTTGCACCCAGCGCTCATAACTTTGATCCCATTTTCCGGCGTAATAGGTCGTGCGCTCATAGTCGCGAATGCTGTCGGCGGTGGTTTTGAGTTCCTGCCGATACCACGCGTCGACGCTTTGCCAGGGAACGCCTTTTGCTTTCCAGTCCTCAAGCCCGATCGGATCGACGAGGACAAGTTGTTCCACGTCGTCGGGATACATCAGCGCATAACGCACGCCGATCATACCCCCAGTCGAATGCCCGATCATCGTGACGCGGTTCAGTCCAAGGGAGGCGATGAGCGCACGGGTGTTGCCCGCGAGTTGCTGGAAACTGTACTGGTAATGCTTGGGTTTGCTCGATTTGCAGAAGCCGATCTGATCGGGCGCAATCACGCGATATCCTGCGTCGCGCAAGACAGCGATGGTGTCTTGCCACGTCGCGGAACAAAAGTTCTTGCCGTGGAGCAGGATAGCCGTCTTGCCGTTCGGCGCCGCCGGTTTCACGTCCATGTAAGCCATTTCCAGGGTCTCGCCCTGGGACGTGAAGGTGAAATGCGATACCGGCCAGGGATAGTCGAAGCCTTCCAATTGTGGCCCATAAGACGGATAGTCGTTAGCGGCCATTGCGTGAGAGAGCGCGCCTGATGCGGTGCCTGCACCGAGGACCAACGTATATAACATGGTGCAGAAGCGCATGCTCATCCTCGGCGTTACAATTTAGCTGACTTTGTCGACTTTCGCGGCCTCACCACGAAATAACCTTGCGATCGCGTACGAACTTGCCGGTGAGGCTTTGGGGCGCATCGAGCGCAAGCCAGACGGCAGTGTCCGCGCCTTCTGCGACGTCGCGCGTCGCATGCGCTCCGCCCATGTCGGTCTTCACCCAGCCCGGACAAACCGCGTTGACGGCGACGGCGCCGCGCAGTTCCGCCGCTAAAATCACCGTCACCGCATTGAGCGCGGTTTTTGAAATGCGATAGGCGGCATAACCGCCGTCATTGGCGTTGAGCGCGCCCATACCGCTCGACATGTTGACGATGCGCGCGGATTTGCTGCGCTTGAGCAAAGGGGCGAGCGCCTGCGCCAGATGCAGCGGCCCGAGCGTGTTGGTTTCCAGTGTGGTCCGGACCGTTGCGAGTTCGACCTGGAGCGCCGGCGCTTCGCCCTTGGCAATGATCCCGGCGTTGTTGATCAGCACGTCGAGCCGGCCGTGCTGGTCCTTCAGTGCGTCGCGCAACGCGGCAATGCTTTGCGCATCGGTGACATCGAGCGGCACAAACGAGGCGGCAAGTTGCTCCGCGGCGAGTTTTTTGATCGCGGCCGCGCCGGCAGCGGGTTTCCGCGCGGTCAGAATGACGTTGGCGCCGCGGGCGGCAAGCTGACGGCAGATCTCGAAGCCGATGCCCCGATTACCGCCGGTGACGACAACAACCGGGGCATCATGCGCGCGCGCCACGCCGCTTCACGCCGGCTGCAGCAGCTTGAAAGCGTGGAACCAGTCGTTGCGGATAAAGCCCGGAATGCACCACAGCATGCACAATGGCTCGATCGCGCGGGCGGCTTCGGCCTTGCCCATATCGGCGGTCTCCCAGCCGAACTGATCGCAGATGCCGCGCACAATCGCCTTGGCGTTGTCGTCGTTGCCGCAGATGAACATGGTCGGCTTGCCGCCGGGAAATTTCGGGTTGATCATCGCGGCGTTGCCGACGGAATTGAAAGCCTTGACGAAATGCACCTCGGGCAGCGCCGCCTGCAGCCGCTCCATCAATGATTGATCGAGATTGGTGAAAAACTTCAGCACGCCGTTGGCGGGTGGCGCGTCCGCAATCGGATTGGTGGCGTCGATGACCGGCTTACCGGCCATGTTGGCCGCGCCTGCCGCCTTGAGCGCGTCAAGCGCCCCGGTGCCTTTGACCGCAAGCACCACGAGTTCGCCGAACTTCGCGGCATCGGCAAAGCTGCCGGTCTGTGCGGCTTTATTTTGCCCGACGAAGTCCTTCAGCTTGCCCGTGTCGCGAGTGCCGAGCATGACCTGATGCCCATGCTTGAGAAATCCGCCGGCGAGAGCTTTCGCCACGTCACCCGATCCAAGAATCCCAACTTTCATCTCTGTCCTCCCACTTGGCACTCGTACCCGCGCGCGGTGGTGCATATTGCACCGCGCGTACCAAAGCCATTCGCGCGTCGTTTATATATTTGGCCGGGCGGCCCTAAGAATAAGAGGGGCCCTGCCCGTTCTTATTCGGGCGGCCGCTCGCTAACCGGCGGCTGCAACGGACCGTTCACCAACCGGTGCCGGATTTGATCTGCCGCAAGGCAACGCGACGATTTTACGCCGATAAGCTCCTCGACAATTATGCTAGAACCACTCTAAAAAGAGCCCGCGGCCGGCTCCTGCCGTCCCCGGAAGGGAAATTCATGGATTACAGTGCCTACTTTACCGCCGCGCTCGCCCGCCTGCACAACGAGCGGCGCTATCGGGTGTTTGCCGATCTCGAACGAATTGCCGGCCGCTTCCCGCACGCGGTCTGGCATTCGCCGCAGGGCCCGAAGAACGTCGTGATCTGGTGCTCGAACGACTATCTCGGCATGGGCCAGCATCCGAAAGTGATCGGCGCCATGGTCGAGACTGCAACCCGGATGGGCACCGGCGCCGGCGGCACCCGCAACATTGCCGGCAACAATCACCCATTGGTCGAACTCGAGCGCGAACTTGCCGATCTGCACCGCAAGGAAGCAGCGCTGGTTTTCACTTCCGGCTACGTCTCCAATGAAACCGGGATTTCGACGCTCGCCCGGCTGATGCCAAACTGTCTGATTTTGTCAGACGCCTTGAACCACAATTCGATGATCGAGGGCGTGCGCCAGGCGCACTGCGAGAAGCAGATTTTCCGTCACAACGATTTGGCTCACCTCGAAGAGCTATTGACCGCCGCCGATCCGGAGCGGCCTAAGCTGATCGTGTTCGAGAGCCTCTATTCGATGGACGGCGACGTCGCGCCGGTGAACCGCATCTGCGACCTCGCTGATCGATACCGGGCCATGACTTATATCGACGAGGTGCATGCGGTCGGGATGTATGGCCCGCGCGGCGGCGGCATCAGCGAGCGCGACGGCGCCGCCGGCCGCGTCGACGTGATCGAAGGCACGCTCGCCAAAGCGTTCGGTTGTCTGGGCGGCTATATCGCCGGATCGTCTGCGGTGATCGATACCGTGCGCTCCTATGCGCCGGGATTCATTTTCACCACCGCACTGCCGCCTTCGGTCTGCGCCGCGGCGACCGCCGCAATCCGGCATCTGAAGACCTCACAATGGGAACGCGACCGCCATCAGGATCGCGCCGCGCGCACCAAGGCCGTGCTCGCGGCCGCGGCGTTGCCGGTGATGGCCAGCCCCACGCACATCGTGCCGGTCTTCGTCGGCGATCCCGAACTGTGCAAGGAAGCGAGTGATCTTCTGCTCGCTGAGCACGGCGTTTACCTTCAGCCGATCAACTATCCAACGGTGCCAAAAGGCAAGGAGCGGTTGCGCATCACGCCAAGCCCGTACCACGACGACGGGCTGATCGATGCGCTTGCCGAGGCGCTCGTTGATGTCTGGCACAAATTGGGGTTGCCGTTCAGAGAACGCGCGCTCGCCGCGGAGTGACGGCCCCTAGCGCTTCTTCTTCACGATCCGCCGCGCCGCAATCGCCACCGTGAAGGTGACGACGAGAAAACGGGCGACGTGGTGCGCCCCGACATAGACCGGATCGAGATGGAGCGCGAGCGCCAGCACCATCATCGTGTCTTGCGCGCCGGGCGAAAATGCAACCACGACGTTGGCAGTCGGAAACGGAAAGAAATGCGCTGCGATCAGCGCGAACAAAGTGGCGATCGAGAGCGAGACGGTGAACGAACCGAACGCCGCGCCAAGATAGCTGACGATCAACCGCGGCGTCGTGTTGGCGAAACGCGAGCCGACGACCGCGCCAAGAACGACGACCGCGGCGCTGCCGACCCACCACGGCAACGCGGCTTGGGCGAGACCGGTGCCGTGCAGGACCGCCGATCCGGCCATGGCGCCGAACAGCAGCCCGCCTGGAAATCTGATGCGCGCCATAGCGAGGCCGGCGGCGATCGACACGACCACAACAATCAGCATTTCCGGCAACGCAGAAAGGCCGGCCGGCCCGCGCGCGACCGGTATGGCCGGCGCCACCAATCCAAATAAAGCGAGCCCGCCGGGTATGCCGACGGTCAAGAGCAGGACGCGCATCGTCTGCACGATTGCGATGGCACGCAGGTCTGCGCCAAGCTCGGTCGAGAGCGCGATCACCTGGATGAGCGAACCTGGACTTGCACCCATAATTGCCGAGAGCGGATCCCAGCGATGCACCACCCGCAGATAGGTCATGGTCGCCGCAATCATCAGGACCGAAGCCACCATCAGGATTGCAACACTCGCCGGGTAGGTGGTGAAGCCCTTGAGCGTCTGCGGCGTGACCACGGCGCCAAGCAGGATGCCGACGATGACGTAGCAGACCCGCGCGAGCCCGACCGGCACTCTGACCGGACGCCCGACCAACGCCGCGATGGTTACCGCAATCACCGATCCGGAAACGAGGCCGGCGGGAAAACCAAACAAGGTAAATATGACCCCGCCGGCGGTCGCGATCAGAAGCGTTTCGGCGGGCGCGATCAGCGCGCGTAGCGGAGGAAGGGCAGGCCACATCGGCTCCGGCATCAATGCCGCCTGCCGCCAGCGTCGTCAAATGATGCTGCCGCAGTCGCACAATGTGCCGGGTGCATGGCGCAGCGATTGGGCACGGCCGCCGATACCGGCCAATGGACAGCCCCGCTAAACTATGGTGATTTAACCGAAATTAAGCGCACCTGAAGTTGCAAAAGCGCCGGGGTCGACCAGGGAAACGCCATGCTGCAGGGCTGGGTCGTCGTCGCTATCGCGCTCGCCTATATCGGCTTTTTGTTCCTGGTGGCGAGCTACGGCGACCGGCGACATGAAGTCACGCGCGGCAACCGCGCGCGACTTCTGATCTATCCGCTTTCGCTCGCGATCTACTGCACATCATGGACGTTCTTCGGCTCGGTCGGCGTCGCCGCGCGCACCGGTTTTGATTTCCTCACTATCTATATCGGCCCGGTGTTGATGGTCGGACTTGCCTATCCGCTTATCATCCGCATCGTGCGGCTGGCGAAAGGCCAGAACATCACCTCGATCGCCGATTTCATCGCCGCGCGCTACGGCAAGAGCCAGGCGGTTGCGGCGACCGTGGCGCTGATCGCGATCGTCGGCATGATCCCTTACATCGCGCTCCAGCTCAAAGCGGTATCGGCGTCGGTCGGCACCATTCTCGCGGCGGCCTCAGCGGGAAGCAGCGCGGCGCAACCGCTTCTCGGCGACATCGCGCTGTTTGTCGCAATGCTGATGGCGGCGTTCGCGGTGCTGTTCGGCACCCGGCACATCGACGCCACCGAACATCAAGACGGGCTGATGCTGGCGATCGCGACCGAGTTGGTGATCAAGCTCGTCGCCTTTCTCGCCGTCGGAATCTTCGTCACCTTCGTCATGTTCCCAGGGCCGCTGGCGCTGTTCCAGGCCGCGCTGCAACAGCCGCAGACGGCCGCTGTGCTCACTCACCCGCCTTCGGCAGCTACGTTCCTCGCCATGACCGTACTGTCGCTGTTTGCGATCGTGTTGTTGCCGCGGCAATTCCACGTCGCCGTGGTCGAGAACCACAGCGAGGCCGAAGTTCGCCGTGCCGCCTGGCTGTTTCCGGTTTATCTCGTGCTCATCAATCTGTTCGTGATGCCGATCGCCATGGCCGGCCTGTTGACGTTTCCAGCCGGCGGCACCGACGGCGACATGTTCGTGCTGGCATTGCCGTTGAAAGCCCATTCCGAGCTGTTGGCCCTGATCGCCTTCGTCGGCGGTCTGTCGGCTGCGACCGCGATGGTGATCGTCGAATCGGTCGCGCTTGCGATCATGGTGTCGAACGACATCGTGATACCGCTGATTCTCAAGCGCCGCGCCGCGGGTTCCGGCGGGCCGAGCGACGCCGGCGCGCAACTCCTGACCGTGCGCCGTATCGCTATCTTCGCCATTCTGTTTCTTGCCTACATCTATTACCGCTCCGCCGGACCGGCGCAGCTCGCTTCTATCGGTCTGCTTTCATTTGCCGCCGTCACCCAATTGACGCCGGCGTTCTTCGGCGGACTGGTTTGGCGGCGCGGCACGGCACAGGGTGCAATCGCCGGCATGACCGCGGGTATTCTGGTTTGGGCCTACACGCTGCTGCTGCCGAGCATCTCGGACGCCGGCGTTATCGGCGAACTCCTCAGCGACGGTCCGCTCGGTCTCGCCTGGCTCCGGCCGCAAGCGTTGTTTGGTCTTGATCTGCCCCCGCTCGTTCACGGGGTCGTTCTCAGCCTTGTTGCGAATATTGTCCTTTATATCGCCTGCTCGCTAGCGCGACGGCCGACCGCGATCGAACGCGTGCAGGCCGATGTATTTGTGCCTTCGTCGCTGGCCCCGATGGCACCGAGTTTCCGGCTGCGTCGTGCATCGGTCACCGCCGAGGAATTGATCGCGACGATCGCCCGCTATCTCGGGGAGGAACGCACGCGCGAATCTTTCGCCAGCTTCGCCGCCTCGCGCCGCGTCAGCCTGGCGCCGCAGGTCGAGGCTGACTTTCAGCTGCTGCAATACGGCGAGTATCTGTTGGCTTCGGCGATCGGCGCCGCGTCGTCGCGGCTCGTGCTTTCGCTCCTGTTGCGCAAGCGCACCGTGTCGACCAAGGCGGCGCTCAAGCTGCTCGACGACGCCAACGCGGCAATTCACTACAACCGCGAGATCCTGCAGACCGCGCTCGATCATGTGCGCCAGGGGATCGCCGTATTCGACAAAGACTTGGCCCTGGTCTGCTGGAACCGGCAGTTCGGTGAAATCTTCGATCTGCCGCATTCGCTCACGCGCATAGGTATCGCGCTCGACGAGATCCTGCGCCATATCGCCAAGGAGGGCGCGGGCGACGTCCGCGATCTCGAAGAGGAGGTCGCACAACGTGTCGCCAAGTACACTTCGGAAGCCGAGCCGTTTCTCGAGCGCATCGCCGAGCGCGGGTTGGTAATCGAAGTCCGCGCCGACCGCATGCCCGATGGCGGTCTCGTTACGACGTTTACCGATATCACACCGAGCGTAAAGGCCGCCGAGGCGCTGGAGCGCGCCAATGCCACACTGGAGCGGCGCGTCCGGGAACGCACCGGCGAGTTGACGCGGCTCAACGCGGAGCTTGAACGCGCCAAGGCCGAAGCCGACGATGCCAACGTCTCGAAGACCCGCTTCGTCGCCGCGGCTAGCCATGACATCTTGCAGCCGCTCAACGCTGCGCGTCTTTACGTTACCAGCCTGATCGAGCGGCAGGACGACGGCGAAGACGCGAACCTGGTGCAGAATATCGACGCGTCACTGGAAGCTGTCGAAGAGATATTCGCGGCCCTGCTCGATATTTCGCGGCTGGACACGGGTGCGATGCCGCCGGAACTGACCGATTTCCGCATCAGCGAATTGCTGCAACGGCTGGAAGTGGAATTCGCGCCGCTCGCGCGCGAGAAGGGGCTCAATCTCATTTTCATGCCCTGCTCGCTCGCGGTGCGCTCAGACCGGCGGCTGCTGCGGCGGCTCTTACAGAACCTCGTGTCTAACGCAATCAAATACACGCCCAAAGGCAGCGTGCTGGTCGGCTGCCGGCGCCGCGGTGCCCGGCTGCGCGTCGACGTTTATGATACCGGCATCGGCATTCCACACGCCAAGCGCCGCGCGGTGTTCAAGGAATTCCACCGCCTCGATCAAGGCGCGCGGGTCGCGCGCGGTGTGGGGTTGGGCCTGTCGATCGTCGAGCGCATCGCGCGCGTGCTCGACTGTGAACTGGCGCTCAAATCCAGCGTCGGCCGCGGCTCGCGGTTTTCCGTCGAGGTGGCCCGGGCGACCACCGCGATCGTCGAGCCGGCGCTGCATGCCGTTCCGAAAGCCGCCACCGGGCATCTTGCGGGAACCGTTGTGCTGTGCATCGATAATGACCGAACCATCCTTGACGGCATGCAGATGCTGCTCGGCGGTTGGGGTTGCCGCGTGCTCAAGGCTGCGGATCTTGCCGAAGCGCTGGCAGCGATCGGGAGCAGCGGTCTCGAACCGGACGGACTTCTGGTCGACTACCACCTCGACGGCGGCAATGGTCTCGGCGCCATCACCGAACTGCGCCGCCGCTACGGCCACGACCTCGGCGTTATCCTGGTCACCGCCGATCGTTCCGTGCATGTCCGCGAGGAGGCCCGCGCCGCCGGCGTACTGGTCCTCAACAAGCCGGTGAAGCCTGCTTCGCTCCGTGCCCTCATGATGCAGTGGCGTGTGCAGCACGTCGCGGCGGAGTGATCGAGCAAGGCTTCAAGTAAATTTTGCAAATTCTGCAACCACCCGCTCGTAGACCTTGCGCTTGAATGGCACCACGAGAGCTGGAAGGTTTTGCAGCTTTTCCCAGCGCCACTCCACAAACTCCGGCTGGTGCCCTCCGACCGGATGCTCAATGTCGATCTCGCTCTCCGCGCCGGTAAACCGCAGCGCAAACCATTTTTGCGTCTGGCCGCGGTATTTGCCGCTCCACGCGTACCCGGCGATCGCCGGCGGAATATCGTAATTGAGCCACTCCGCAATCTCGCCGAGACGTTCCACGGAACTGATGTTGGTCTCTTCACGCAATTCACGCAGAGCTGCCCGACGCGGATCCTCACCTGGATCAATGCCGCCCTGGGGCAGCTGCCAGACATGCGTATTATCGACGTGCTCGGGGCCATCGATGCGGCGGCCGATAAAGGCAAGCCCGGCGCGATTGAGCACCATCAGGCCGGCACAGGGACGATAGGGGAGGTCTTCGAAAGACATGGGCTCAGACGACGGACGATGGATGATGGACCACGGACGACGGATGATAGAAAAATCTACATAGTCTGTCCTCTGTCGTCCGTCATCTGCCGTCTGTTTAGCTCTGCTTCGCCTTCACCGCGACGGCGGTGATCGGCACCAGCAACAGGCCGCGGCTTTCCGCCGCCTTGGCCCATTTTGAGATATGCTCGATCGATACCGGCAGCGCGGACGAGATGCCGACGGCGAAGGTGCGCTCGCGCGCCGCCATTTCCAGGCGACCGAGAGCGTGGTCGATCTCTTCGGGCGTAGGCACCGCATCGATAATCACGTCGGCCTTGGCGAACGGCAGACTATTAGCTCCGGCGATCCGGCCGGCGACGCTCCGCGCATTGGCGCCGTCGTCGACAAAAATCAGCCCGCGTTTGGCAGTTTCGCGCAGGACCGGAGCGAACGACTGCTCGGAAGCGGTGAAGCGCGCCCCCATGGCGCCGATGATCCCGACGTAACCTTGAATGCGGCTCATCAGCCAGTGTAGCCGCTCAAGATTTTGCTCCGGCGTGAGCGAGGTCAGCAGCGTCTGCGGGCCGGAATCGTTGTCGGGATAGCTGAACGGCTCCAGGGGCACTTCCAGCAGAATCTCGTGCCCTGCCCCCCGTGCGCGCGCGACCGAGCCCTCGACGTCTGAGCCATAAGGCATAAAGGCGAGTGTCACCGCACCCGGCATCTTGGCGATCGCCGCCGCCGTGCCGTTCTCGCTGACACCAAGACCGCCGATGATGAGCGCAACGCGGGGCGCATCGGGCCGGCCGGCCAGTGGCGTCACCGACCGGGCAAAGGCTTCCGCCGGGCGCCTGCCGTCAGCGGCGATTTTCGGAATCGGGCCGCGCGGCGTCATCTCGACAAGCGCTTGATCGACCGCGGGACTTTTCGGCGGACTGGCGCCATCCCCGCCATCGGGGATCACCACCTCCTGCCGCGCCCCGGTCTTGCCGTCGATAATGGTGACCGTCTTGCTGCTAGCCGCAGCGCTGTTTCGCGCTGGCGGCGCCGGCATGGTTGCCGGACCGCTGCCCGGAGGCTGCGCGCCGAGAGCAGCTGCTTCCGGCATGGAAGGCGTTTCGGATTTCTTCGCGGCCACAACGGGGTGCAGGTTGATCGGCACAGCAACCACCGGCTCGCCGCCGAGCGGATTCTCGCCGACGATGGCCCAAACAACAAACGCAGCGAAAAAGAGTGCGAGCGCGCCGGCGATGACCTGCGACACTGAAACTGGCAGTCGCCAACGACGCTTCGCCGGCTGCTGGCCGAGCGGCGCGCTCAGGTCGTCGGCCGTCATGGCTTAGTCCGCCAAATAATGTACGGGCGAATCATGGCCGAGAGCTTATCACGGGAGCCAAAGCACCCGTCTGCAACCGAGGGCTTTTGCCCGCCTCGCCGGGCTCCCCAGCGCTCCGGACCGCCGGTGGTGGAAAGCCAAAAAAGGGGGCGGCTCGTGGCCGCCCCGCATTCGTATCAGGTAACGCCGCTTAGTTGGGAACGGCGGTCTTGGGGTTCGGGGGGAAGGCGGCATCGCTAATGGCGCCGCGTAGGAGATCGAGCGCCTCCTTGAGCGCCTTGTCGTTCTTTTCATCCGGCGGCACGTAGGACTGCGACCCGGACTCTTCGGTGCCTTCAGCCTTGAGGTGACCGCGCAGCGATGCCTCGCCCTTGGTGTCGGTCCGCGCCTTGAGATCGTCCGGCACGTCCTGCAGCACCTCGATGTCGGGCGTAATGCCCTTGGCCTGGATGGAGCGGCCCGAGGGCGTGAAGTAACGCGCGGTGGTCAGCCGCAGCGCGCCGTTGCCGGCGCCGAGCGGAATGATGGTCTGCACCGAGCCTTTGCCGAACGAGCGCGTGCCGACCAGCGTAGCGCGCTTGTGGTCCTGCAGCGCGCCGGCGACGATTTCCGACGCCGAGGCCGAACCGCCGTTGATCAGAACAATCACCGGCTTGCCCTTGGTCAGATCGCCGGGCCGGGCATTGAACCGCTGGGTTTCCTCAGCGTTACGACCACGGGTCGAGACGATTTCGCCCTTGTCCAGGAACGTGTCCGACACCGAGATCGCCTGATCGAGCAGGCCGCCCGGATTGTTCCGCAGATCGACGACGTAGCCTTTGATCTTGTCGGCGCCGAGTTGCGAATTGAGGTCGTTGATCGCCTTCTTCAGACCATCGGTCGTCTGCTCGTTGAACTGGGTGATGCGGATATAGCCGACATCTTCGCCCTCGTTGTGCGAACGGACCGATTTCACCCGGATCACGTCGCGCACAATGGTTACGTCGATCGGCTTGTCCTGCCCCTTGCGCATGATGGTGAGCTTGATCTTGGTATTTACCGGGCCGCGCATCTTATCGACCGCCTGGTTCAGCGTCAGGCCCTGCACCTGCTCATCGTCGAGCTTGGTGATGATGTCGTTGGCCATGACACCGGCCTTGGCCGCCGGAGTGTCGTCGATCGGGGCGACGACCTTCACCAGGCCGTCTTCCATCGTGACCTCGATGCCCAGCCCGCCGAATTCGCCACGCGTCTGCACCTGCATGTCGCGGAAGCTCTTCGGGTCCATGTAGCTCGAATGCGGATCGAGCCCGGCCAGCATGCCGTTGATCGCCGAATTCGACCAGTTTGCTGTCGTCGGGTTTTTCGACATAGTCGGCGCGCACGCGCTCGAACACGTCGCCGAACAGATTAAGCTGGCGGTAAGTGTCCGACGAAGCCGCTTTTGCGCTCGACCCGACGAATGCGATGTGTGGCTGTGTCGCCAGGAGCGTGAGACCGGCACCTGCGACCACGCCAAGGAAAATCAGGGAAGTTTTGCGCATCATCCGCGAACCTTTTCACCTTCGTTTGTTGCCCACCATGGGCTTGGATCAATAGGAGTGCCGTCTTTACGGAACTCCACATAGAGCACAGGCTGCTTGGACTTGGGCGCCGCGGCTGCGGATACCTGCGATCCGCCGCCCATCACCGCTACGGGTTCACCAGTCAGTACAAACTGGCCGAGATCGACGGAAATCCGTTCCATCCCCGCTAGTAGCACATGATACCCGCCGCCGGCATTCAGGATCAAGAGTTGCCCATAGCTGCGAAACGTGCCGGCGTAAACTACCCAACCGTCGCACGGAGATGTGATCTGCGCACCGGCGTGGGTGCCAATCGTGAGGCCCTTTTGTGTTCCGCCGAGGCCGTCAGGGGCGCCGAATTCGCGGATTTTCGCACCGTTAACGGGTAAACGCAGGTGTCCTCGGGTGGCGGCGAAGGCGACCGCCGGCACCAGACGGCCGGGATCCTTAAGGGCGGCAAGATCGGGGCGCGTTGCGTCTTCCTCGATCGAGCGAGCCTCAGCATGGGCGGTGCGGCCGGCCGAATCGAGGCCCGATTCGAGTTTGGCGATGAGTTCCTTAAGGCTGTCGACCTGGCGCGCCAAATCGGCGGCGCGTGAACGCTCCGCTTCAAGCGCCTGCTCGGTAGCCGCTTGCTTGCTTTGCCGCTCGTCAATCAGCACGTTCAACCGCAACTGCTCGCGCCCGAGCAAATCGAGATCGCGCGACAGGTGCTCATTTTCACCGACGATAGTTTTGCGCAGGCGCACGAGTTCGGCGAGATCGCCGGCAAGCGCGTCGGCCTGCACCCGCATATCCGGAAGCATAGCGCTAAGCGTAATCGCCGTGCGCACGGCTTGCAGGGCGTCTTCCGGCTGCACCAGGAGTGCAGGCGGCGGCTGATGCCCTACCCGTTGCAGCACGGCGAGGATTTCGACGATCACGGCGCGGCGCTCATCGAGCGACTTACGAATGAAAGCTTCCTGTTCGTCGAGCGGCTTCAAGCGGGTACGCGTGGCTTCGATGCTGGCCTCGACGGTGCGCACGCGCGCGGCGGTGTCGATGAGTTGCTGATTGAGCGCACGCCGATCGTCACCAAGCGCGTCGATCTCCCGCCGCAGCTTTGCCTGGCTTTCTGCCAACTCGCGCTCTTTGGCCCGCGCGGCATCGAGTTCCTGATCGTGCTGCTTGAGAGCGTCGGCATCCGTTGTCGCCGGCGCGGCGTCCGGTGCCGAGGGAAGATACGGCACCGGAGGCTGCGGGATGGGGGCTTGGACTGCGCCCGCGGGCGTTTGGCCCGGCACGGTTTGCGCGATCGCCGCGCTATTGGCACCGAGCGGCAAGGCCAACAGCATAGCCGGCCCGAGCACAAAGCGCGGATCCGTGCGATGCGGCCAACGGAGAATCATGTTGTCCAAGAGTAGGCGCCAGGGTCTGAAACGCAAGATAAGCACGGGCCACAAGCAAAGCAGGTGCGATGCGTCCGGAATAAGACGCAAATCCCGATCAGATCGTCACAAATCGGTGAGGCAAGATTAAGAAGAATTCAGGTCCGCACGATCGTTATTCTTATGCCCGATGATAGGGGTGGCCGGCGAGGATGGTACCGGCGCGATAAAGCTGTTCAAGCAACATGATGCGCACCAGTTGATGCGGCCAAGTGGCGGCGCCAAAGGCGAGTCGGACCTTGGCCCGTTCCACCAGGCTGGGTGCGAGGCCGTCGGCGCCGCCGATGATAAAACATGCCGCTGCGCGGTCTTCCGCCCGCCATTGGCGCAGCAGCGCGGCAAGCGCCGGACTATCAAGACTTTCGCCGCGCTGATCGAGAATAACGACGATCGCGCCATCGGGAATGACGTTGGCGAGCGCGATCGATTCCTCAGTGCGCCGACGCTCGGCATCCTGTGCCCGGCTTTCACGAATTTCTACAATTTCGATTTCCCGCCAGCCGAGCGGGCGTCCCGTCGCTGTCGCGCGCTTGCAGTAGGACGCTGCGAGTTCGCGCTCAGGTCCTTGTTTGAGCCGGCCGACAGCGGCGACAACAATGCGCATAATGTGACACGCGAACGACAGTTTGGGCGCACGGCAATACTGGCCCGTCTTCCGGGCCCCACCACATCGCCCTCACTGGCGCAAGCGCGTTAACTCGCGCGCCGCTCCGACCGGCTAGCCGACCACATCTTCTCGAGATTGTAGAAGGCCCGCACTTCGGGACGAAAGACGTGGACGATCACATCGCCCGCGTCGATCAGGACCCAGTCGCAATGCGGAACACCTTCCACCCGGGCCGCAACGCCGACTTTATGCAGGTCCTCGACGACCCGGTCGGCGACTGAACCGACATGGCGCTGCGACCGGCCGGAGGCTACGACCATGTAGTCGCCGATCGACGATCTGTCCCGAAGGTCTATGGTGAGGGTGTCCTCCGCCTTCATATCGTCGAGGCGGGCAAGGACTAAACGGAGGATCTCCTCGGCGTCAGGACGCATTCTGGAGATCGGTTCGGGCGCGCGACGTTCGGCCCGAAGAGTTACAGGTGTGGACAGGGGTCCTTATCCTTTCGCTCCTTTTCGGCCCCGGCCATCGATGCCGAGGCCATGAGTAAGATAGGCACGCCAGGTTAACAGTTTCAACTCCTCGCAGTCACACTGTTGCAACGTTTTACCGCGCTCGCACTCACCGATCGTGCAAGGCTCGTGCCGCCCGTAGCGCAGTCGAGGACAAGGGCGACTTGAGCCCGTGCAGGTAAATCCAAGCCGGCGGTGTTCGTTCCGGCAGCGTCCGCGCGGCCAATTCAGGTATACGCGACCGCGCCAGCGCCTGACCGGCGACGCCTGCCCTGGCGTACAGGCTCGGCCCGAGACGATCGACGACTGCAATCGGCACCAGCGCTGCAATGCCGCGCCAGCGCTGCCAACGATGGAAGCTGCGGAGATTATCGGCGCCCATGATCCAGACAAAGTGTACCCGCGGGCAGCGTCGGACCAGATAAGCGACCGTCTCGTAGGTGTAGCGGGTGCCCAGCCGGTCTTCGAGATCGGTGACGTCGATGCGCGGATGATGCGCCAGCGCTCGTGCGGCAGCGAGGCGCTCGGCAAGCGGCGCGAGGCGGCTCGTGTCCTTCAACGGATTGCCGGGCGTCACCAGCCACCAGACCCGATCGAGGCCGATCCGGTTCATGGCGAGCAGACAGGCCGCGCGATGTGCCGCGTGCGCCGGATCGAATGTGCCGCCGAACAGCCCGATGCGCATACCGGGCGCATTCGGCGGCAGGATTACGCGCGCATCAGCCATTTCCGACCCTCGCCCATTCGGGGCAGAGGGAACAGCGGCCGCCGCGCGCGGAAGCGGGAACTCACGGTTCATGGCCGTCAGAAACAACCCCCTCCCCACGTGTCATCCGCCGACCGCCATTGCCGACAAGTCGCGGCGGAGGAGACGAACTTTACGGTCGCGTCTGCCCACTGCCATGGATGCGGTACTTGAAACTTGTTAGCTGCTCGACGCCGACCGGGCCGCGCGCATGCAGTCTGCCGGTGGCGATGCCGATTTCGCCGCCAAAGCCGAATTCCCCGCCATCGGCAAATTGTGTGGACGCGTTGTGCAGGACGATCGCCGAGTTTACTTGCCGCAAAAACTTTTCCGCCGCAGCGCGGTTTTCAGTAACGATGGCATCGGTGTGGTGCGAGCCATAACGCTCGATATGAGCGATCGCCCCATCGACGCCGTCGACAACGCCCGCGGTCAGAACGGCGTCGAGATATTCGGTGCTCCAGTCCGCTTCGCTCGCCGGCTTCACGCGAGAATCGGCCGCCTGCACGGCTGCATCACCGCGAACCTCGCAGCCAGCATCGATGAGCATGGTCACGAGCGGCTTGAGCAATTTCGGTGCGCCAGCGCGATCGATCAGCAAAGTCTCGGCAGCCCCGCACACGCCGGTGCGCCGCATCTTCGCGTTGAGCACGATTGATTTGGCCATCGGCAGTTTGGCTGCGCCGTCGACATAGACGTGACACACGCCTTCGAGATGCGCAAAAACCGGCACCCGCGCTTCCGTCTGCACCCTCTCAACCAGATCCTTGCCGCCGCGTGGAACGATCACATCGATCGCGCCGTCGAGACCGGCAAGCAACATTCCGACGGCAGCGCGGTCGCGCGTCGGCACCAGCGAAATTGCGGCGGTTGGCAGTTCGGCTTCGGCCAATCCTTCGACAAGCGCCGCATGGATCGCCCGCACCGAGCGAAAGCTTTCGGAGCCGCCGCGCAAGACGACGGCGTTCCCGGCCTTCAGGCACAGCGCCGCCGCGTCAGCGGTGACGTTGGGCCGGCTCTCGTAAATGACGCCGACGACGCCGAGCGGTACCCGCACCCGCTCGATCCGCAGTCCGTTGGGTCGGCGCCACGACGCTATGACGGCGCCGACGGGATCTTTCAGCTTGCGGATGATGTCGAGCCCGGCCGCCATGGCTTCGATGCGCTTCGCATCGAGCGTAAGCCGATCAAGAAACGCGGCAGTCGCGCCCTTGGACTTTGCCTCGACCACGTCGTCCGCATTGGCGGAGAGGATCGCCGGTTGCGTCCGGCGGATAACCTTAGCCATAGCGGCAAGCGCGCGATTCTTCTGTGCCGCCGGCGCCAACGCCAGCACGTAGGCCGCTCGACGTGCCTCGCGGCCGATCTCGCGCATCGCCGCGTCGAGCTTGCCGGCGCTATCCACCGCCTTGAGCGGGGCATTCATGGCCTTGATCCGTCTAATGTTCGGACAATTCCTACCATGTTCGGTGAGGCCGGGCGAGGAGGCTTTACCCCAAGGTTGTCCACAGCGCTCCACAACCATTCGTCGGGCGGTCACAGATTCCGGGGAACCTGGCCGAAGCAGACGGCGTTTCGCCCAAGTTCAGCAGGAGAGGGTCCCATGGGTATGCCACTACAACATTCTCCTACACTTCTGCCGCGGCGCTTGCCGATCGGTGCCAGATATGTGGTCGAGGGATACGGCGGCGGCGTGGGGAAACTGCGCGTCATTGCGCGCTACCTGCTTTTGCCGGACGGCAACCGGATCAATGTTCCAGGGGAACTTTCCCGGCCCGCCTCGCCGCTGGCACAAGCAGTTAGGCGACGCTCCAACTCGAAGCGAGCCCGGCCAAAACGGCGCTCCGCGAAGGACCAAGAAAAATTCTCTACCCGCCGTGGAACTGCCTAGCGATACCAACGTTGACTGGGTGGCGCCGGGCGAAGCCCCCCAGCCCCTCACCCTCAATCACCCGGCGTCGAACCCCGGTCGCTCCAGCGGCCGGGGTTCTCTGCTTTTGAGCTGAAAGTGATTTTTGAGGTGAAAGTGACATGTTATTGCGGACTTACGACTAGGTCGTCACGGTGGATCATCTCCGCGCGGCCGTTGTAGCCGAGAAGCGCCGCGATATCTGCGGATGCGCGGCCCCTGATTTTCTGCGCATCTTCTATGTCATAGGCGCAGAGCCCGCGGCCGATTTCCACTCCGTCGGGACCGCGAATGAGTACCGCATCACCGCGCGTGAAGCCGCCTTCGACGCCGACAACGCCGGCCGGCAACAGGCTCTTGCCCCGCCGCAACGCCGCGACCGCCCCGGAATCGATGACCAGCACGCCCTTAGGTTCGAGTGCACCGGCGATCCATTTCTTCCGGGCAGTGACAGGATTCGCCGCCGTGAGAAACCACGTGCACGGCGCGCCTTCTTTGATGGCGCGTAACGGATGATCGACACGACCCGACGCGATGATCATATGCGTGCCCGCGTTCGTAGCGATCCGTGCCGCTTCGATCTTGGTCTGCATGCCGCCGCGCGACAGTTCTGACGGCGCCACGCCGGCCATCGCCTCGATTTCGGGCGTAATCCGGGCGACACACGGAACGTGCTGCGCCGACGCGACCGTATCGGGGGGGGCATTGTAGAGACCATTAACGTCCGACAGCAGCACCAGAAGATCAGCGCTGACCATGGTGGCGACACGCGCAGCGAGCCGATCATTGTCGCCGTAGCGAATTTCGTTGGTCGCCACCGTATCGTTCTCGTTGATCACCGGCAGAGCGCGCCACTCCAACAGCGTATCGATGGTGGAGCGCGCGTTGAGATAGCGCCGCCGCTCTTCGGTATCGCCAAGCGTCACCAACACCTGGCCGGCAATGATCCCGTGCCGCGACAGCGCCTCGTTCCAGGTCCGCGCCAGTGCGATCTGCCCCACCGCGGCGGCGGCCTGGCTGTCTTCGAGCTTGAGTGGACCGCCGGGAAGCTTGAGTACGGCGCGGCCAAGCGCAATGGCGCCGGAAGAGACGACCAAAATGTCGCGCTTGTCGCGATGAAGTTCGGCGAGATCCGCAACGAGCGAGACCAACCAGGATTCCTTGAGCCGGCCAGCCTGCGAATCGACCAGCAGCGAAGAGCCAACCTTCACGACGATCCGTCGGAAGTCAGCCAGCTTCGGCCTTGTCGCAGCGGGCCGGGTCGAAAGACTTCCCGATGTGGTCACAGCTCAGCTTCTTGTTCCAGTTGCGCCTTGTTCTCAAGGCAATAATAACCGGACAATCGGCTGACAAGCTTGCGGCGCTTCCAGTCGTTGAGAATGCGGCTCACGTTCTCGCGCGCGATACCGGCCATGGCGGCGATATCGCTCTGCCCGATCTTCTGGCGGATCACGATGCGGCCCGAGCCGACGTCCTGGCCGAAATTCTCCGCCAGTTCGAGTAACGTCGAGGCGACGCGGCCTCTTAGAGGAAGAAAACTCCCGGCGGCGATCACCACGTCGGTCTCCCGCAAGCGTGTCGAGAGAATCGTGACCAGCGATTTGTAGACCTCGGGATTCTTCTGAGCAAATGACTCGAACGCGCTGCGGCTGAGAAAACTCAACGTCGCCGGACGCACCGCCACCACCGACGCCGAGCGCGGCCGGCCGTCGATCATGGAAAGTTCGCCGACAATGGCGCCCGCACCGAGGAACGCAAGAATCCGCTCGCTACCGGTGCGCGAGACCATGGCCACTTTGAGCAAGCCGTCCTCGATGCGATAGCAGCCGTCGCCGGGATCGCCGGCAAGAAACAGCACCTCGTCGGCGGCAAGCCGCATCGGCTTCGCCCCGACAAACAGGTCGGTCGCGAGACGTTTGGGCAAGCCCGATAACAGGCTTGGCCCTGGACGGCTGACTTTTGGCGCGGACTCCATGGCCCCCTCCGCAGGCACGCTTAACTCAAGCATGCGGCAGAATTTGCGACAATAAAAGCCCGCCCGGATCTTTCGATCCGGACGGGTTCCAGTCGACCCTGTATAGGGCCGCAGGGGTGTTTGGGGGGACCGAGTTTACACCCCTTGGTGGTCGCCGCCGGCCCGCTGGGGGGTCGGGGGGATCGCGGCACCGCCGGCGAACCAATCGCTTCGTTAAAAGTACCCTACCGGGACTGCTGCGATAGCGAAGTGACCGAAATCACAGAACGCATCATTTCGAAGAACACCCTGTTTGGCGCCTCTCCTGCGCCGACGCGATCGTCAAGGAGCGTTGCTTCTCAAACGCTCACGTCCGGGCTCTATCACCGCGCCAAAATGGCGGAGTTGCTGTGGCTGGTCATGGACCATCTACGCCGCACCGATCTTGGATACGACGGCGACATTGCGATCGGCACCCGGGCGCGGGAGGAAATAGAGTGCGGCGCAACCACGCCGGGCCGGTTGCTCGACTATCCTGTGTGAGCCGCAGCCCCGCGGGCAGACGAAACGTCGTTTTCGCTTCGCGGGCTCGATCCCAAGCGCCGTTATGTGCGTCGTGACGACACCCAGATCGCAACCCTGAAATGGGGCATGCTCAGCGATGTGGCCGAATGGAACGGCGACGGATTGGCCAAGGTGCGATTTGACGCGAGCAAGCCCGGAGACTTCATCGTCGCCTCCGTCCACTAGGCGGCGATCAGCAGACCTCGCGTAGCCCGTTTGCGCAGCGGCGTCGGCAAGCACGATCAAGCGTGCGGCGCGCGCACCTTAACTCCCGCGCGCTTTTCGATCGGCTGGATGACCGCGCTGACATCGGCTTCGGGCCCGAGTTCATCGCAGGTAAGCTTGAGGAGCCGCGCCACCGTCGCAATCACGTCCGTCGGTACGCCAAGCGCTTCGCGCTCGGCGAGAAACAGGTTGACGTCCTTCAGCAGCAGGCCGGCGGTGAAGCCAAGATTAAACGTGCCGGGCAAGATGGCTTTGGCGACTTTGTCTTCGGTCATGGTGTTGCGTCCAGTGCCGGCGTTGATCACGTCGAGCATGAGACGCGGATCGAGCCCCGCCTTCACTCCCACCACCATCGCTTCCGAAGTCGCCGCCATCGCGGTCGCCGACAGCACATTGTTGACGAGCTTCATGGTCTGGCCGGCGCCCGGCCGCTCGCCGAGATAGAAGAGCTTTCCGATCGCTGCCAGCGCCGGTTCGATTTTCGCAATCTCGTCGCGCGGGCCTGAAGTCATCAGCGCGAGCGTGCCTTTCTCGGCGCCCGGCACGCCGCCGCTCACCGGGCAATCGATCTGCAAGATGTCGCGTTTGGCGAGAAGCTTGAAGATGCGCTCGGCCATGACCGCGCCCGTTGTCGAAAGATCGACAAAGCGGCGGACGCGTTTGCCCTCGATGACACCGTTCGGCCCGGTAGCAACGGCAAGCACGATATCCGGCGTCGGCAGGCTTGCCATCACCGTCTCGGCGGCGTCGGCAACTTCCGCCGGCGAGCGCGCCGCGACCGCGCCGATCGCGGCCAGATTGCCGATCGCCTCCTGGCGGGTGTCGTAGACCACGACATGGTGCCCGGCTTCGACCAGCCGGCGCGCCATGTGCGAGCCCATATTGCCGAGACCAATGAAGCCGATGTCCATTGCATTTCTCCGTTGGCTATTTTGCTGTGACCGGCGACGCCATGAATTCGGCGCGGGCCTTCGCGGTGTGTTGGCCGAGAGCGGGCACCGGACCGTAATGCCGCGACGTCGAGGCATTGTATTCAGCAGGCGCCGGGTATGAGACCGGGCCGCTCGGCGTGCCGACTGTGATGCGGCGAAGATGCGGATGGCGCGCGAGGGCGGCCACGTCGTTGATGCGCGCAAACGCAATATCGGCCGCGGCGAGCTTTTGCATCAGCAGCTCGGCATCAAGCGTGCGGGTGATGGCGGCAACCTTACCGTCGGTCTTGTCGCGCCGTTCTACCCGGGCGAGATTGGTGGCGAAGTCGGGATCTGCGGCAAGCTCGGCATCGCCGAGGACTTTTTCCGCCAGCACGCGCCATTCGCGGTCATTCTGAATGCCAATGAGGATTTGGGCGCCGTCGCGCGTCGGGAATGCGCCGTACGGCGCGATGGCTGAGTGCGTGAGTCCGACGCGTTGCGGCGGCTTGCCGGCTTCCTGTTGCATCAGCGGGACCGCCATCCAGTCTGCGATCGAGTCGAACATGGACACCGAGAGTTCGGCGCCTGCGCCGGTCCGCTGCCGCGCCAGCAAAGCTTCGAGAATCGCCTCGTAGGCGTTCATTCCGGTTGAAACATCGACCACCGATACGCCGACGCGCGACGGCTCCGTCGTGCCGGTGATGGACGCCAAACCGACTTCCGCCTGGATCAAGAGGTCGTAGGCTTTGCGCTTGGCGAACGGGCCGCTCTCGCCAAAGCCGGAGATCGAGCAACAAATGAGCCGCGGATAGTCACGCCGCAGCCGCGCCATCGAAAAGCCGAGCTTGCCAATCGTGCCCGGTTTCAGATTCTGCACGAAAATGTCAGCGCGCTCGAGCATGGCTTCGAGCAGCACCTTGTCGTCCGGCTTACCAAGATCGAGCACGACCGATTCCTTGCCGCGGTTGAGCCAGACGAAATAGCTGCACTCACCGTGGGCAAAGCCGTCGTAGTAGCGGCCAAAATCGCCTTCGGGCCGCTCGATCTTGATCACGCGCGCGCCGGCGTCGGCGAGCCGGCACGTGCACATCGGGGCGGCGACTGCCTGTTCGAGCGACACGACCAGAAGGCCGGAAAGCGGAAGGGTCATGCGTCGCTCGCCAAACGCTGACACGTCATCGCCGGGCTCGTCCCGGCGATCCCGACAAGTCGGCTAGGGCTGCGCAATATCATCATACAAATCGCGCCACGTGTCATTTTCTCTCGCAATAAGTCGCGTCTTCCAAACTCGCGGCCAGTGCTTGATATTTTTCTCACGTTGAATCGCCTGATACGCCGTTTCGTAGATCTCGAAATGCACGAGACGATCAATTCCATACCGCTTTGTGTGACCGTCGGCGATTTTCTTTTTATGCTCATATACGCGACGTACCAGATTATTCGTGACGCCAACATAGAGTGCGCCACCGGGCCGACTTGCGAGGATGTAAACATAGAACTGCCGCACACGCTGAGTTTCTCGAATCGAGATGGCCGGGACAAGCCCGGCCATGACGCTCAATACGACCGCGGCAAGCCGAGCACGTGCTCGGCGATGTACGAGAGTACGAGATTGGTGGAGATCGGCGCCACCGTATAAAGCCTGGTTTCGCGGAATTTTCGCTCGATGTCGAATTCCTCGGCGAAACCGAAGCCGCCGTGGGTCTGCAGGCACATGTCGGCGGCCGCCCACGAGGCTTCGGCGGCGAGATGCTTCGCCATATTCGCCTCGGCGCCGCAATCTTTCCCGGCCTCGTAAAGCGCCGCTGCCTCGCGCACCATCAACTCGGCCGCGCGCATATCGATGTAGGACCGCGCGATCGGAAACTGCACGCCCTGGTTCTGGCCGATCGGCCGGCCGAACACCACGCGCTCGCGCGCATAGGACGCGGCTTTGTCGATGAACCACTTGGCGTCGCCGATGCATTCGGCGGCGATGAGAATACGCTCGGCATTCATGCCGGAGAGGATGTAGCGGAAGCCCTCGCCTTCGACGCCGATCAGATTGTCGGCCGGTATCCGCATGTTCTCAAAAAACACTTCGGTGGTGGCGTGATTCATCATGGTGCGGATCGGCCGGATGGTCAGTCCGTTGCCCTTCACCGCGCGCATGTCGAGCAGGAACACGGAAAGTCCGCCAGTGCGCGACTTCGCTTGCTCGCGCGGTGTGGTGCGGGCAAGGAGCAGCATGAGATCGGAATACTCGGCCCGCGACGTCCAGATTTTCTGGCCGTTGATGACGTAGCTGTCGCCGTCGCGCGTCGCGGTGGTGCGAAGACTGAGCGTGTCGGTGCCGGAGGTCGGCTCGGTGACGCCGAACGCCTGGAGACGGAGTTCGCCGCGGGCAATGCCGGGCAGATAGCGCTTCTTCTGCTCGGCGCTGCCGTGCCGCAGCACCGTCCCCATCGTATACATCTGGGCGTGACAGCCGGCGCCGTTGCAGCCCGCAGCCTGGATTTCCTCCATGATCGCGGCGGCCGCCGTCATGGAGAGGCCGCTGCCGCCGTACTCTTCAGGGATAAGCGCGGCGAGAAAGCCGGCCTCGGTCAATGCCGCGACGAATTCTTCCGGATACGCCCGCTCGCGATCGAGCCGCCGCCAGTATTCGCCTGGGAAATTCGCGCACAGCGCCCGTACCGCCTCGCGGATCGGTGCGAGGTCGGCGGCTTCGTTCACGACGTCACCTCGGCGCGGCCGTGGTTGATGGCGACCACGTCGCGCTCGACCACCCGCGCGCGAAAACTCACCAGCGGACCATCGCGCCACATCTCGGTGCGGATGGTTTCGCCGGGAAACACCGGAGCTGAAAATCGGCAGGCGAACGACTTGAGCCGTGCGGGATCATAGCCGCACATGGTTTTCAGGAGCGCATGGCCGGAGACTCCAAATGTGCCCAACCCATGGAGGATCGGCCGCTCGTAACCGGCGGCCTTCGCCGCCGCGGGCTCGGCGTGCAACGGATTGTAGTCGCCGCTCAAGCGGTAGATCAGCGCCATTTCCGGCCGGGTACCGAAATCACACACCGCATCCGGCGCCCGCGACGGGATCGGATGGATCGGCGGCGATTGCCGCGGCGGACCGCCGAAGCCGCCGTCGCCGCGGCAGAAGATCGTCTGCGTCACCGTGCCGATCAGCGCACCGGTCGCCTTGTCGGTGATCTTGCGTTCGGTCAAAAGTAGCGCGCCCTTGCCCGCGCCTTTGTCGATGACCTCAACTATGCGGGTTCGACCGATCAGCACGCCCTCGCCGGCAAGCGGGCGTTCCAGCGTAAAGCCCTGCTCGCCGTTGACCACCATCACCCAGTTGATGCCGCTGTGCGGGTTCCGCGCCAGCGAGCCGCTGTGAGCGAGCACGGTCGCCATGGTCGGCAAGACTTTCAGGTTCTTCTCGTAAACGAACGCGAGTTCGTCCTCGTTCATCGGGTCGTGGCCGAGGCCACAGCCGAGCGCGTAGAGCATGCAGTCCTTGGCGTCGTAGATCTGCTCCGCCGGCGCAAGGTCGAGCGCCATCAGCTTGTCGTAGACAATGGTCATCTCAAATCGGATCCCACGAAAACACTTCGGGCGATCGTTCAAGCGGCGTGAACGATGTGGCGAACGCGCTTTTGAGCTGGTCGGCCAGCCTTTGCGGCGTCCAGCCGTCGGAACGGTGCAAGGTCCGGATCGGCCGGTTCTGGTTGAACAGGTAGATTTCGTTGTTGCGCGCCGAAAGAATCTGGCCGGTGATGCCGTCGGCCTTGTCCGACGCCAGATAGACCACCAGCGGCGCCACTTTTTCCGGCGTGACCTGCGCGGCGCGGGCGACGCGCGCTTTTTCGTCTTCGGTCTCGGCGGGGATCGATTGCACCATCCGCGTCCAGGCGAACGGCGACACGCAATTCGAGCGCACGTTAAAGCGCGCCATGTCGAGCGCAATCCCGCGCGACAGCCCGAGAATGCCGAGCTTCGCCGCCATGTAGTTGGCCTGGCCGAAATTGCCGATCAGCCCCGAGGTCGACGTCATGTGCACGTAGCTGCCGCCCTTCTGCTCGCGGAACGCCGTCGCGCAGGCGCGGCTCATGATGAAACTGCCGTTGAGGTGGACGTTGATCACATCCGACCAGTCGGACCAGCTCATGCGATGAAAAATCCGGTCGCGCAGGATGCCGGCATTGTTGACCAGGATATCGACGCGGCCGAAGGCGTCGAGCGCCGCCTGCACGATCTTGTCGCCGTTCGCCGGCTCGCTGATCGACAGCGTCGAGGCGATCGCCTTGCCGCCGGCCTTCTGGATTTCCTCGACTACGGCGTGGGCCGGCCCTTCGTCGGTGCCGGCGCCTTCAAGGCTTGCGCCAATGTCGCAGACCACGACACGGGCGCCCTCCTCCGCCATCAACAGCGCGATGGCGCGGCCGATGCCGCGGCCGGCGCCGGTCACGATGGCGACTTTGCCCTCCACCACGCCTGGCATGCGACTACCCCCAGACCTCCTTGGCGACTTCGACGATCATCTTAAGCTTCGCCCATTGGTCTTCTTCGGCAAGCGTATTGCCTTCTTCGGTCGAAGCGAAGCCGCATTGCGGTGACAGACAAAGCTGATCGAGATCGGTGAACTTCGCCGCTTCCTCAATGCGGCGCTTGATTGCGTCCTTGCTCTCGAGCGTCCCGGTTTTTGTGGTCACCAGCCCGAGCACCGCGAGACGGCCCTTTTTCAGCCGCCGCAGCGGCTCGAATCCCCCGGCGCGGGCGGAGTCGTATTCCATGAAATAGCCGTGAACTTTGATGCGGTCGAACAGCACCTCCTGCATCGCGTCGTATCCGCCGCTGCCCATGAAGGTCGATTTGTAGTTGCCGCGGCACAGATGCATTGTTACCGTCATGTCGGCCGGAATATCCGACATCGCTTCATTGATGAGGTCGGCATAGACGCCGCCCAAATAATCGGGGTCGTCGCCGCGATCGCGCATCTGCTGACAATATTTCGGGTCGCACAGCATGGCGATGAACACTTCGTCGAGCTGAATGTAGCGGCAGCCGGCGTCGGCAAAAGCACGCACCGCCTTTCTGTAAGCCTGCCCGAGATCGGCGAAGAACGCATCGAGGTTCGGGTAAATGCTCTTGTCGATCGGCGTCGGCACCGGACGGCCATAGAGCGCGGACGGAGCCGGGATGGTCATCTTCGGAGTCCGGCCGGTATGCGCCTTGAGGAACTTGAAGTGTTCCAGCATCGGATGGCCGGAAAAGCCGATTTTGCCGGTGACGCGCACGCCTTCGTTGCGGGTGGTGACCGCCGCAAAGGCGATGCCGGTGCCCATGACATGGCGTTCGACGCCGTCGAGGCCCCACAAGAAATCCAGATGCCACCACGAGCGGCGGAATTCGCCGTCGCTGATCGCTTGCAGGCCGACCGCTTCCTGCTTTTTGATGATGTCCTCGATTGCGCGGTCCTCGACGGCCTTGAGCGCGTCAGCCGTGATTTCGCCCTTGGCGCGGCGCTCGCGCGCTGCCTTCAAGGCCGCAGGCCGCAGCAGGCTGCCGACATGGTCGGCACGGAATGGCGGTTTGGTTCGTTGCGTCATTTTCCCCACACTTTCTCGGCGATCTCGACAATCATGCGCAGCTTCGCCCACTGTTCGTCCTCAGTGAGTACGTTGCCTTCCTCGGTTGAAGCAAATCCGCACTGTGGCGACAGGCACAGCTGATCGAGCGGCACGAACTTGGCTGCCTGCTCGATCCGGCGTTTGATTTCGTCACCGCTCTCGAGCTTTCCGGTTTTGCTGGTGACAAGCCCAAGCACGACGGTCTTGTCCTTCGGCACGAAGCGCAGCGGCTCGAAGCCGCCGGCGCGGTCGCTGTCGTATTCCATAAAGTAGCCGTGCACCTTGATGGCGTTGAACAACACTTCGGCGACCGGCTCGTATCCGCCGCTAGCGGCAAAGCTTGAGCGAAAATTGCCGCGGCACAGATGCATGGTGATGGTCATGTCGGCGGGGATATCGGAGATCGCCGCGTTGATCATGTCGGCATAGATTTTCGGCAGCGCCGCCGGATCGTCGCCGCGCGCCATGATGTGCGCGCGCAACGACGGATCGCACAAATAGGCGAGATTGACTTCGTCGAGCTGCAGATAGCGGCAGCCGGCGTCGGCGAACGCGCGCACCACCTTGCGATAGCTCTCGCCAAGGTCGCGGTAGAAATCGTCCATCGATGGATAAATCGATTCCGGCACCACATCGCGGCCGTAGCGGAAGTGCAACGAGGACGGCGACGGAATTGTCACCTTGGCCGTTTGCCGGGTGTGGGCCTTCAGATATTTGAAATGCTCGATCATCGGATGCGGCTGGTAGCCGCCGAGCTTGCCGACGACGCGCAGCAGGATCGGCCGCGGTTGCGGGCCGCCGCTGGTAAACTTGATCTTGCGTTCGCCGACATAAGACTCGACGTTTTCGAGCCGCTCGAGAAAATCGTAATTCCAGGAGACGCGCCGAAACTCGCCGTCGGTCACCGAGTGAAGACCGACCGCTTCCTGATGGCGGATGACGTTATCGACCTCGCGATCTTCGACCTGTTTCAAGCGCGTCGACGCTGATCTCGCCGCGAGCCCGTTTTTCCCGCGCTTCCTTGAGCGCCGCAGGGCGCAGCAGACTGCCAACGTGGTCGGCGCGGAACGGCGGCCTGGTTCGCTGCATGGCTTAACTCAGCCCCACACTTCGTCGGCGATTTCGACGACCAGGCGCAGCTTCGCCCATTGCTCGTCTTCGGTGAGCACGTTGCCTTCCTCGGTTGAGGCGAAGCCGCATTGCGGCGACAGGCAGAGCTGATCGAGCGCCACGTATTTGCTGGCCTCCTCGATCCGGCGCTTGATGTCGTCTTTCTTTTCCAGGGCGCCGCTTTTGGAGGTGATCAGCCCAAGCACAAGCTGCTTCTTGCCCTTCGGGAAAAACCGCAGCGGCTCGAAACCGCCGGAACGCTCGTTGTCGTATTCAAGGAAATAACCGTCGACGTTGACTTCGTTGAACAGCCGTTCGGCAAACGGCTCATAGCCGCCCGACGCGATGAAGGTGGAGCGAAAATTGCCGCGGCAGGAATGCATCGTGACGGTCATATCGGCTGGCTTGCCCTCAAGCGCGCGGTTGATCATGCGCGCATAGACGGCGGGAAGTTTTTCCGGCTCGTCGCCGCGCTCGCGCGAGTGCGCCAGTTCGCGCCGGTCGCACATCATCGACCAGGTGGTGTCGTCGAACTGCAGGTAGCGGCAGCCGGCATCGTAGAAGGCGCGCACCGCCTTGCGGGAGGCGTTGGCGACGTCCTCGAAGAATGGTTCGAGATCGGGATAGACCTGTTTGCTGATCGAACTTCGCCCGGGCCGGAAATGCAGCATATTCGGCGCCGGAATGGTCATTTTCGGCGTGACGCGGGTGTGCGCTTTGAGAAAGCAGAAATCTTCAAGGTGAGGATGCGTGGTGAAATCAACCCGTCCGACGGTGCGGACGCTTTCGGCCTTGGTTTTCACGCCATGAAACGTGATGCCTTCGGCAACTTGGTAAAGCTCGACGCCCTGCAAGTCCTTGAGAAAGTCAAACTGATACCAGGAGCGCCGGAACTCGCCGTCGGTGGCAAGCTTCAGCCCGATATCCTCCTGCTTGCGGATTGCCTGTTCGATTTCGCGGTCCTCGACCGCGCGTAGCGCGTCCGCGGTGATCTCATTGCGCGCACGTTTGGCCCGCGCCTCCTTGATGGCGGCGGGCCGCAGCAGGCTGCCCACATGGTCGGCTCGAAACGGTGGCGTAGTTCGCTGCATCCGGTTTTCCTCCAGCCGGGCGCGTTATTGTTGTTAAAACTTGAAGCCACGCGACCGTCGGCGCGATTTAGCAAGGTGCGCGCGCGGGTGTAAACCCATTGCGCGAAAGGCTATCCGCACGGAAACTCATGCCTCGTCCGCGCGCAACGCAGGAGGAAAACGCCCATGGCGCCGGTGTTACGGCTTTATGAAGATGTACTGGCGAACGACGGTGGCGAGCTGGCATTGCCGGCCACGCCGCACATGGTCTACGTGGTCCACGGCTCAATCCTGATTGCCGACCGCCCGATGCATCGGGACGAAGCCTTCGGCGGCGACGCAGCGACAGGGATCAAAGGTGGCCCGGAAGGAGCGACGATTTGGCGCTGGGAGCTTGTGGCGGAGAACTCGCCGGCGACGGTGGCGTCCGGCCCATCCGCGATCTCGCACGAAAAGCTTTCCGTGCGGCTCGACGCGTTGCCGAAAGGTGCGCTTTTGTTGCGGGGAGACAGCGTCGCGTTTCCGCCCGGCGGCTGCGCCTATCTGCACCGGCATCAGGGACCGGGTATCCGCTGCCTCCTCGAAGGCGGCATCCGCATCGACACGCGCGGGCACTCGACCTCATATGGACCGGGAAGTCCTTGGTACGAGAGCGGACCCGAACCGGTGTTCGCCCAGGCCACTGATCAGCCAACACGCTTTATTCGCGTCATGATTCTTCCGATGGCCTATTTGGCGCGAAGCTCGGTCGAATATCTTCGCGACGAAGACAAAGACAAGCCGAGGGCGCAGAAGTACAAAATCTACGCCGACATGCCCATCGCGTTTGCGGCAGCGCCTGGATAACGAGCACGCTCGCCTATTCGATTTCTATGTCCTCGAGCCGTACCCCACGCCCTTCGCGCAGACTGTTTCGCGCCTGTTCGATCCGCTGTAAAAACCGGGGATCGTTTTCGAGCCGGTAATCGAACCATGCGTCCTCGGATTCGAAACCAATCAACACGCCCGCCGGCTTACCGTGGCGGGTAATGACGATTTCTTGCGTCTCTGCCTCGCGCAGAAATCGAGAGAGGTCATCCTTGATTTCCGACAGAGGAACTTCCTTCATTCCGGACTTGCGAACTGTGCGAGCCATGACTCGGCCTCCGATTTGGCTACGATCGCCAACACCTCGACGGTCGCGCCGGAAACATCATAGAAGACCCGAATCTCGCCGACGCGCAGGCGATATTGCGGGCGGCGCAGCCCTCGTAGCCTTTTGATGCGACTGCGGCTTGTCTTCCCCGGCTGGTGTCTTAGGTGCTTTTCAAGCGCAGTGCGCACGATTGCGCGAACATTTGCCGTGAGCGTCCCAAGATCGTCGACAGCTTCCGGCGCGAGGACGATCGCGTAGGGCATTCTGGCCAGAATATAGCCAGACTGAGTGTGTAAGAAAAGATGGTGCCGCGGAAGGGATTCGAACCCCCGACCCCCGCATTACGAATGCGGTGCTCTACCAGCTGAGCTACCGCGGCGCGCCGACGGAATGGTGTCGTAGTAATACCCGCCAACTATTAACGCAAGCCAAGGAACCGTTATCCTGAGGCGGCCGCGCAGCGGCCCTCGAAGGATGCGGCCGCGATACCCGGGCCGTCGCCCTTCGAGGCTCACTTCGTTCGCGCCTCAGGGTGACGGAACATTGGTCACCGCTGGCGGCCGTTTTCCGCCTCCGCCCGCAGCTTGAAACGCTGGATTTTTCCGGTCGCGGTTTTCGGGAGTTCAGCTGCGAAATTCCAGCCAGCGGGGATATTTGAACGGGGCGAGCTTGGCGCGGCAGTAGTCCTGCAGAGTGCGCGCCAGGTCGTCGCAGGCTTTTGCCGGCGACTTCAATACCACGAAGGCTTTCGGCTTGATCAGCGCGTCGACATCCGGCCAGCCCACGACCGCGGCCTCGAGCACGTCGGGATGGCTTTGCAGCGCCGCCTCGACCTCGAACGGCGAGACGTACATGCCCGAGACCTTGAGCATGTCGTCGCGCCGGCCGCAGTAGACGAAATAGCCGTCCTCGTCCTCAACGTATTTGTCTCCCGAGCGCGTCCATTCGCCGAGGAACGTGGTGCGCGATTGCTCGCGATTGTTCCAGTACATCACGGCGCTGGTCGGCCCGCGCACCTGCAGCTCGCCCATTTCACCGCGGGTCTTGACGATCGCGCCGTCGTCGTCGACCAGCCGCACGTCGTAGCCCGGCACCGGCTTGCCGGTGGTGCCGTATTTCACCTCGCCGGCCCGGTTGGAAACGAAGATGTGCAGCATTTCGGTCGAGCCGATGCCGTCGAGAAT
Source organism: uncultured Alphaproteobacteria bacterium (assembly GCA_963844545.1). Classification (GTDB taxonomy): domain Bacteria; phylum Pseudomonadota; class Alphaproteobacteria; order Rhizobiales; family Xanthobacteraceae; genus BOG-931. The sequence goes on from CAWJOX010000026.1 coordinate 49,855, forward strand.
GTCGACGCCGTAACGTTCGCTCCAGCGCCGGCCGACATCGGCCGGCAGCGCTTCGCCGGCCGAGACGCAACACCGCATCTTCAGTTCGGAGCGCTCCGGCGCTGCCGTGCTGGCGAGAAAAGCGGCATAGAAGGTCGGCACCGCATAAAACACGGTGACCTGGTGTTTCTTGAGAATCCCGGCCACCGCTTCCGGCGTCGGCCGATCCGGCAACAGCACCATGGTCGCGCCCGCCGACATCGGAAATGTGAGCGCGTTGCCGAGCCCATAAGCGAAAAACAGCTTCGCCACCGAGTAGCACACATCGCTTGCAGTGATGCTGAGAAAGGGCTTGCCGTACAGCTCGTCGGTGAATTTCAGATCGGCGTGGGTGTGCACCGCGGCCTTGGGCTTGCCAGTCGAACCCGACGTGTAGAGCCAGAAACAAATGTCGTCGCGCACCGTCGGCACGGTCACGGATTCGGCGTTGGCGACGGCAAGCAGGTCCTCAAAGCGCGGATGACCGTACCCGTTGCCCCCGGACACAACGACGTGCTCAAGATCGGCGCTCGGCCCGATCAGGTTGGCGAATTTAGGAAACAACTCTTCGGACACGACCAGCAGCCGTGCCCGGCTGTCATCGAGCATGAATCGGTAGTCGTCCGGGGTGAGCAGCGTATTGACCGGCACCGGCACGATTCCGGCCTTGATCGCACCGAGGAATGCGGTGGGCCAATCAATGCCGTCGAGCAAACAGATCAGAATGCGTTCCTCGCGGCGGATGCCGAGCGAGCGCAGCACATTGGCAAATTTGTCGACGCGCGTTGCCAGATCGCCATAGGTCCAACCCTGGCGCTGATCGACATAAGCGAGCTTGCCGGCGCGGCCGGCTTCGAGATTGCGCTTGAGGATGTCGGCGGCGAAATTGTAGTCGCGCGGGATCGTATCGGCGGGCGCGCGCGGCGTCAGGTGCGGCTGAGCGACATTCATCGCGGCGTTTCCTCAGCGGGCAAACCTTGAGCTTTGCCCATTGTTTGCCCACGCCAAGCCATTATGCCGATGGTGCCATTTGCCGCAATCCGATACTGCTGCGGCACCATTCCAAATCGGCATGCCCGGCCTTGTGCCGGGCATCCGTGTCTTGGAAACTAAAGTGACAAGGGCCGGAGCCAATACCATGATTATCAGTCGAGACCGCATCCTCACCACCCATGTCGGCAGCCTGCCGCGCAGCGAAGCGCTGAGCGAGCTTCTGGTCCGGCGCGAAGCCGGCGAAAGCTATGACCCGGCGCACCTCGACGCCGAGATGGACAAGGCGGTGCGGCATGTGGTCGCCAAGCAGAAGGAAGCCGGCATCGACAGCGGCAACGATGGTGAGCAGCAGCGGGTCGGCTTTCAGACTTACGTGCCCCAGCGCATGTCCGGCTTTGCCGGCGAATCCAAACGCCGCCGCGGCCGAGAGTTCGAGGAATTCCCCGAGCTGGTGCAGTATCTCACGCGACGCTTCCCGAACGTCAGCCGGCAGCAGAACGCGCCGGAGGCGCAAGGCGAACTGCACTATCACGACACCTCGGCGATCGAGCGCGAGATCGCGCGTTTCAAAAAGATCGACGGCGAAGGCGAGCCGTTCATGGAAAGCTTCATGACCGCGCCGTCGCCCGGCATCATCGCCTCGACCATGCTCAACGCTTTCTATGACACCAACGAAGCCTACCTCGCCGCGCTCGCCCGCGAGATGAGCAACGAGTACATGGCGATCCACAAAGCCGGCCTGGTTTTGCAGATCGACGCGCCCGATCTCGCCATGGACCGCACCATGTTCTACCGCGACGGATCGGATGCGGATTTCGTCAAGGCGGTCGAACTGCATGTGGCGATGATCAACAAAGGCATTGCCGGCATTCCACGCGACCGCGTGCGGCTGCATATTTGTTACGGCAACTGGGAAGGCCCGCACATTCACGACATCGCGCTGGAGAAAATCCTGCCCGCGCTCTATCAGTCCAACGTCGGCGCGCTGTCGATCGAATTTTCCAACCCGCGTCACGCCCACGAGTACAGTGCGCTCAAACGCGTGCCGTTCCCCAAGGACATGATCCTCATCCCCGGCGTCGTCGAGTCAACCTCCAACTTCGTTGAGCATCCCGAAGTGGTAGCGCGGCGGATCGAGGAAGCCGTCGCGACGATCGGCGACCGCGAGCGCGTTGTCGCCTCGACCGATTGCGGCTTCGGCACTTTCACGCGGCGCGAATGGGTGATCGAGCCGGCAGTGTGGCTCAAGCTCAAGGCGATCCGCGACGGCGCCGACATTGCCTCGGCGCGGCTGTGGGGCAAGCGGGCCGCATGACCAAGCTCGTCCTCTACGATTTTGGCAATTCGGTTTGCTGCCAGAAGGTGCGCATTACGCTGCGCGCGAAGGGCCTGGAGTGGGAAGCAGTCAAAGTCGATCTGTTCAAGACCGACCAATACGACCCGAAATACCTGAAACTTAATCCCAAAGGCGTGGTGCCGACGCTGGTCCATGACGGCAAACCGGTAATCGAGTCGACACTAATCTGCGAATATATCGACGAGACGTTCACGGAGCCGCCGCACCTCATTCCCGGGGACCCGTGGCTGCAAAGCCGCATGCGGCTATGGAGCAAAATGGTCGATGAGGGACTGCACGACGGTGTCACCGAGATCAGTTTCTCGGCGATGTTCCGCGAGCGGATGAAAAATATGCCGCCGGAGACCCGCGAGAAACGCTTTCGCAACGTCGGCGATCCGCGGCGGACGGACCGCTTCAAGTCAACTTACGAGCTCGGAGCAAAATCGCCGTTCGTGCTGCACGGCGTTGCCGCCTATGAACGGGCCTTCAAGATGCTGGAGGACGCGCTCGCCGAAAGCGGCGGGCCGTGGATCCTCGGCGGCAATCCCACGCTCGCCGACATTAATCTGATGCCGTACGCTGCACGCCTCGAATATCTCGGTCTGCTTGATCTTTGGACCGCGGCCAGGCCGCACGTGCGAGGCTGGTGGACGCAGGCGCAAGCGTGGCCGAATTTTAAATCCGGACTGCGCGATCTCATCAGCGAAAGCGAACTCGCCGAGATGCGAACTCATGGCCCAAAAATCCGCGGGGATATTGGCGCACACATCGCCGCTCTGCGAGCGGCTTAAGTACCCGCCCCTCTAATTTTCAACTCAGCATAGGACCTCACCCCGTGATCGATCTCTACACTTGGACGACGCCCAATGGCCGCAAGGCCTCCATCGCGCTCGAAGAGCTGGAGCTGCCTTATACCGCACACGCGATCGACATCAGCAAGGACGAGCAGTTCGCGCCTGATTTTCTCAAGATCAGCCCGAACAATCGCATTCCGGCAATCGTCGATCGCGACAACGGCATGAGCCTGATGGAGTCGGGCGCCATCCTCATTTATCTCGCCGACAAGACCGGCCGGCTGATGCCGAAATCCGGCGAGGCCCGTTATCGCGTCATCGAATGGCTGATGTGGCAGATGGGCGGCCCTGGCCCGATGCTGGGCCAAGTCCATCACTTCGTGAAGTACAACAAAGGCAAGGCACCATACGCCGAAGAGCGTTACCTCAAGGAAGGACACCGGCTCTACGGCGTACTCGACCGCAGGCTCAAGGACCGAGAATTCGTCGCCGACGCTTATTCAATTGCCGACATCGCCATCTGGCCGTGGATTTCGCGGTTCGAATGGCAGACCATCGATCTCAACGCCTATCCGAACGTCAAGCGCTGGTACACGACAATCGCCAACCGGCCTGCCGTGCGCCGCGGTTACAAGGTTCCGAAGGACGTCGGCGAGATCCCAATGCCGTAATCAATCTTCCTCGCCCTGAGGTGCGACCCCCGACTTGATCGGGGGGAGCCTCGAAGGGCGCCGGCCCGGGTACCCGTGCCCACTAGCCGCTTTGCCGTCGCGACAACTGCTAATCTTGCCCCAATCACCGTGGGTAAGTGCTTCCTTCTTTGCTCTGCTCCAGCCTTTCAACTTTCTTTCGGTGGCAATCGCATCGGCAATCCGATCGAAATGCTCCGACCAGACAAGTTCGACCGGCCGCCGCCAGTAAGTGTATCCAGGTAAAGTACCCGACTGATGTTCCGCGATGCGTCGGGTTAGATCATCGCCCCTAGCGCTACCGACGTAGTATGATCCGTCGCTACAATGAAGCATGTAAACAAATGCGCCCATTGCGCTTACAATAAATCAGGTTTCAACTTGCAGGACAATGCTCGAACGTCCTTCGAGGCCCGGCTGCGCCGGGCACCTCAGGATGAGGAATTAGAGGAGGAGCACGCCATGGACGATATCACCCGCGACCCGACGACGATCCGCGCCGAAGACGTCAACCCGCGCTACAATTGGGGCCGGCATCTGCCCGTCCTTGGCACCATGGGCGTCGATTTCGAGGAACGCGTCGATTACCGGCGCATGCACCGTTACCGCCTCGCCCGCGCGCGAGCCGCACTCGAAGCCTCCGACCTCGGCGCTCTGCTCCTGTTCGACGACAACAATGTCCGTTACGTCACCTCGACCAAGATCGGCGAGTGGGCGCGCGACAAGCTCTCGCGCTGGGCACTGCTGCCCCGCGGTGGCGATCCGATCCTGTGGGATTTCGGTTCGGCCGCGGTCCATCACCGGCTTTATTCGCCGTGGCTGAAGCCGGAGAATTGCAAGGCTGGCCTGGTCGGCTTGCGTGGCACCGTTGATCCCGCCTTCGGCCTGATGAAGCATCACGCCGAGGAGATGGCCTCGATTCTGAAATCCGCCGGCGTTGCCAAAATGCCGATCGGCGTCGACATCATCGAACCGCCGATGATGTTCGAGCTGGAAAAGGCCGGCCTCAAAGTGAAAGACGGCCAGCAGATCATGCTCGAAGCGCGCGAAGTAAAGTCCGCCGACGAGATCGCACTGTTGAACCGCGCCGCCGCCATGGTCGACGGCGCCTATCAGCTGATCGACGAAAAGCTGAAGCCCGGCGTGCGCGAAAACGACATCGTCGGGCTGGTCAACGAGTTCCTCTATCGCCACGGCTCCGACGACGTCGAAGCCATCAACGCCATTTCCGGCGAGCGCGGCAATCCGCACCCGCACAATTTCACCGACCGCATGGTCCGCCCCGGCGACCAGGTGTTCTTCGACATTCTGCAAAGCTTCATGGGCTACCGCACCTGCTATTACCGCACCTTCAATGTCGGCCGCGCCACACCGTCACAGCGCGATGCGTACAAGAAGTGCCGCGAATGGCTCGACCTGGCGATCGACTTGATCAAGCCGGGCGTGACCACCGACGAGGTGTGCAGCGTGTGGCCAAAGGCGCAGGAGTTCGGCTTCCCCGACGAGCTTTCCGCATTCGGCCTGCAATTCGGCCACGGCCTGGGTTTGAATCTGCACGAGCGGCCGATCATCAGCCGCGTGATTTCGATGGACCACCCGACTGTGATCAAAGAAGGCATGGTGTTCGCGCTGGAGACGTACTGCCCGGCGACTGACGGCTATTCGGCGGCGCGCATCGAGGAAGAGGTCGTGGTCACCGATAAAGGCCACACGGTGATCTCGCTGTTCCCGGCCGAAGAACTGCCGATCGCCGCCCGCTACTGAAAACAAGCTTAATTTCAGTGTCTTATGGCGGTAGGGTTATTTTGAATGAGGCATTTGTGCGGCGTACAAAATAGATAGCTTTTGCTTCAAGTCCGCGCTAATCAGGCGCCTTCAAGCAAAAATGAGGGACCTGTCTCAGCATGAAAATGATCATAGCCGCGTGCGCGCTTGCCGGTGTTTGGACCACGAGCGCTGGTGCAGTCGATCTTGCCGAATTGGCGCCATGCAAACCCGCCGCAGCAAGGCTGTGCAACCATTCCGGCGGTATGACCTGGGATAATCTGCTCCGCTGCGGGGCGACGCTTGCCGCCCACAGCTGGCGCGTCAGCAGCGATTGCCGCGCGGTGCTCAGGAAGTACGGACAATTGTAATCTGCCGATCGTCATTGCCTACATCGTTCGCCCCGGCCAAGCGCCGGGGCTTTTGCTTTCCGGGCTCGGCGATAACGGCGCATGGGGATGAACGCGACCCGGAAATCTGCTAGTTCCTTCGCAGCCAGATTGCCCGGGCCATACAACAACGCCCAGACGAAAACGTCGGCGTCACTTTTTGAGAGGGATCCCATGTACGCCAATCTCGAACTCTTCATCGACGGCCAGTGGCTCAACGGCGATGGCCGCGCCGGCGAGGACGTGATCAATCCGGCCACGGAAAAGCCGCTCGCGCGACTGCCGCATGCGAGCACGGCCGATCTGGACCGCGCGCTTGAAGCCGCCAAGAAGGGCTTCGCCACCTGGCGTGCGGTCTCGGCGTACGAGCGGGCTAAAGTCATTCGCAAGGCCGCCGATCTCATGCGCGAGCGCTACGACGCGATCAGCAAGATCCTGGTGCAGGAACAGGGCAAGGCCTATCCCGAAGCGCGCGCCGAGGTGCGCACCTCGGCCGACATTATCGAGTGGTACGCAGAAGAAGGCCGTCGGGCCTACGGCCGCATCGTGCCCGGCGCCTTCAAGGGTATCCGTCAGATCGTGGTGCAGGAGCCGGTCGGTATCGTCACGGCGTTCACGCCGTGGAATTTTCCGACGCTGACGCCAGCCCGCAAGATCGGCGGCGCGCTCGCCGCCGGCTGTTCGCTCATTCTCAAGGCGTCTGAGGAAACGCCGGGCGCCTGCGTCGAAATGGTGCGTTGTTTTGCCGACGCGGGCCTGCCGCCCGGCGTGCTCAATCTCGTGTTCGGCGTGCCGGCGACCATCTCCGAACATCTCATTGCCAAAGATGAAGTGCGGAAGATTTCGTTTACCGGCTCAATTCCGGTCGGCAAGCATCTGGCGGCGCTTGCGGCGAAGGGCATGAAACGCGCGACCATGGAACTCGGCGGCCATTCGCCGGTCGTCGTGTTTGCCGATGCCGATCCGGAGAAATCCGCCGATACGATCGCGGCCTACAAGTATCGCAACGCCGGCCAGGTGTGCATCTCGCCGACCCGCTTCTATGTGCAGGAGCCCGTCTACGACCGCTTCCTCAACCGCTTCACCGAATACGCCAAGTCACTGAAGCTCGGCGACGGCATGGAAAAAGGCGTCGGCATGGGGCCCTTGGCCAACGCACGGCGTATCGACGCCATGGAATCGTTCGTCAACGACGCCAAACACCGCGGCGGCAAGATCGCCACCGGCGGCCAGCGTCGCGGCAATCAGGGCTACTTCTACGAGCCGACGGTGATCACCGATGTGCCGGACGACTCCAAGATCATGACCCAGGAACCGTTCGGCCCGCTGGCGCCGATTGTCAGATTCAAGACCTTCGACGAAGTCGTCGAACGCGCCAACTCGTTGCCCTACGGGCTTGCGGCGTACGCGTTCACTGGCTCCGCGCAGACCGCGAACCTGATCGGCGATGCATTACAATCCGGCATGGTCGGCGTGAACTCGATCGCCGTTTCGACGCCGGAGACGCCGTTCGGCGGCATCAAGGAATCCGGCTACGGCAGCGAGGGCGGCCTCGAAGGATTGCAGGCCTATCTGAACACCAAGTTCATCTCGCAGGGTTAGAAGGATTTGCGTCATCGCCGGCCGCGTGCTCGGCGTGTAGCGCCGAGCCTCGAAGGGCGGCAGTTGAAGCGCCTCAGCCACGCATCCTTGACGGGCCGTTGCGCGGCCACAACGTCACGCGGATGAGGTCAGCAACACTCAGGCGTGATCGAGGAGCCCGAAATGCGGACCGAGGCGCCGCCGAACGCGGTTCATCGCGGCGCGGGCGGTAAACGCATCAGCGGCGATACGGGCCATCGGCGAAAGCTGCGACGGCCGCACCATGAGATCGCGCATCACCGCCCAGATATTGGCGCGTCCGTCCGGCCGCATATTGATCAGCGCGGCGGGCGGAACGGTCCGGTGCGCCGGATCGACCACAACGCGCGCCGCGGCAAAGGCCAGTTTATGTTCGCCGGCAACCCGCGCCACCATGTGGGATTCCATGTCGACGGCGACAGCGCCGGTGGTCCGGTACAGCTCGCGCTTTTCCGCCGGGTCGGCGACCGGCACATCGACGCCGAGAATCGGGGCATGGATGGCGCCTTTGATCTTGCCAAAGAGCTTGCGCGACCAGGTCGCGTCGGTTTCGCGCACGGTCTCGGCCTCGTGGATGGCGGAAGCGACTACCCAATCGCCGGCACGCAGGTGCGAGGCAAGCCCGCCGGCGACGCCGAAGCTGATCATGCCGCGATAGCCCTGCCGGACGGCGGCGTCGGCTATGGTTTCCAACTCGCTACCGGCCGTACGGCAAACGACCAGCACGCCGGGCCCGGCAGCAATCCGCGCCTCGAAGGCCAAGCCGACGAATGCGATGACGAGGCGTTTGGGATTTTCAACTGCAGCGTCAGGGACCTGATAGGTGCTGTCCGCATCGCTTACGAGATCATCTACAAAAGTACCACCGGCATAGTCCAATTGGGATGCCATTCGAAGCCATTAACCCCCGCGTCTGTAGCCCAAGATAGCCCAGTCCCCGATCACGCGCCCCGGCAGCGTGTCCCGCAGACGTCCTCGGCTTCATTCCGGCAAATCACCGAGTTTATATCAAATTCTACCACAAACTGTCGCCATTGCCATTGCCAAAATGCGAATGCCTCCAATCGATTGCGGCATGTCGTGGAACTCTTCCATGGCTTTTTGACCGCGAAAATGCTTCTTCCTCGTCGCTTTGCCGGCACGGATCGCCATGGATAGCACGACACGCACCCTGATCACCGGAGCCACGGGACTGGTCGGGTCGGCCGTGGCGCGAAAACTCGTCGCCGAGGGCTTCCCGGTGCGGGCGCTGGTTCGATCGGACAGCCCGCGTTCGCAATTGGACGGGGTCGATCTGGAGTTTGTCGCCGGCGACATGCGCAACGCCGAATCCGTGCGCCGGGCCATGACCGGCGTCCGTTACGTCTTTCACGTGGCCGCCGATTACCGGTTATGGGCCCGCGACCCAAACGAGATTTTTGCCGCCAATGTGGACGGCACGCGCATCATCATGCAGGAGGCAAAACGGGCCGGCGTCGAACGCGTGGTCTACACCAGCAGCGTTGCCACTTTGGGCCTGCCGGCCGACGGCAGCCCGGCGGACGAAACCGTCCCGCTCTCGGTGGATGAGGGGATCGGTCCCTACAAGCGCAGCAAGATCGCCGCCGAGCGCCTGGTCGAGGCGATGGTCGCCAACGACGGGCTTCCGGCTGTCATCGTCAATCCATCGACGCCGATCGGGCCCCGCGACGTAAAGCCGACGCCGACCGGGCGCATCATCGTCGAGGCGGCGCGCGGGCGGGTGCCGGGATTTCTCGATACCGGTCTCAATCTCGTCCACGTCGACGATGTCGCCGCCGGCCACATCGCCGCGCTCAAACGCGGCGTGATCGGTGAACGCTACATTCTCGGCGGCGAAGACGTCTTGCTCGCCGACATGCTCGCTGAGATCGCACGTATGGTGGGTCGCCGGCCGCCGAAGCTGCGGCTCCACCCCGCCATGGTCATTCCGGTTGCCTACATTGCCGAGGCAACCGCCCGGCTCACCGGCCGCGAGCCATTCACAACGCGAGACGGAATCCGCATGGCCGCTCACCGCATGTTTTTCACCGCCGCCAAGGCCGAACGCGACCTCGGCGTCCGCGCGCGGCCTTATCGCGAGGCACTCGCGGATGCGATCCAATGGTTCGGCGCGGCCGGCTATCTGGATAAAAAGCCGAGGCGCAGAAGTTGAGGAAATTGCCTTTCAGGTGGCATCCGCATAACCGCCGCTCGGGTAACCCGATGCACGCGCCGCGGCGATGCACGCGCTGTCGCACAAAGCAGCAAATTCCTCGGCGTACCGATAACCCGGAGCTGCACCGGCAAAGGTGTTGGTCGTCGCCGGGTGCAGATAGATTTCAACCAAGCCGCCGGGCAGCCGGCCAAGCAGCGCGGCGAGGCGCTGTTGCGTCATGGCGCCCGACCACGCCAGTCCGAACACGGCGTCCGCGGATATCAGTCCGGCACGCCGGATGCGCCGGCGCAGCCACATCGCCCACGGCGCTACAATACGGCCGGCCTGACGTTGCGTCTTTGGATCGATGTCGGCAACGATGCGCCAGGGCTCGAACGGGACGCGCAGCGCCCGCATGCCGTAGCGTTTTCCGACTTTGACGATTGCGGCTGCAATCACCGGATGAAGATGAAAGTGCCGGTGGGTATTGACGTGGTCGAGCGGCAATCCGGCGGCGCGGTAGGCGTCGAACTGCGCGACGATTTCCCTGTCGACTTGCCGCCGCAGCGACGGGCTAAGAACGATCTGCGCGCCATAGGCCGCGAGATCGTTGCGCAGCCATCCGCTGCCATCGACCAGACCCGGAATCTCCTTAGCGTCGAGCATCGGTTTGCCATCGACCAGAACGACATGCAGTCCAACGCGCAGGTTCGGCAAGGCCCGCGCACGCTTGATCGCGTCCGCCGCCGCCGGACCGCCGATCATCAGACTCGCGGCGCTGAGGATGCCGCGGCGGTGCGCTTCTTCGATGGCGGCGTTGACCGGCTCGCTGAGCCCGAAATCGTCCGCCGTAACGATCAGGCGATTCAGTGCGCCAGCTCCCGCCGTTCGCGCAGGAAGGAAAAAAACTCGAGGCCTTCGCGTAGCCGCCGCACCATCACATCCGGACTGCGCACCATTTCCGAAATAATCGACGCGATCTTGGGCGCACGAAAGTAAAAACGGCGATAGAAATCCTCGACGGATTCGAAAATCTCGGTATGGCTCAGGTGCGGATAATGCAGCGGGGCCATCTGCACGCCACTGCCGTCGACCAGTTCGGCGTGCTGTTGATCGAACCAGCCGTGCTCGACCGCCTCGCGATAGAGTTCTGTGCCGGGATAGGGCGCCGCAAGCGAAACCTGAATGGTGTGTGGATTGATCTCGCTGGCAAAGCGGATGGTTTCCTCGATGGTCTCCCGGCTCTCGCCGGGAAGCCCGAGAATAAAGGTGCCGTGAATCGTTATGCCCAACTCGTGGCAATCTTTGGTGAACCGGCGCGCCACGTCGATACGCATGCCCTTTCTGATGTTGTGCAGGATCTGCTGGTTGCCGCTTTCATAGCCGACGAGCAGGAGCCGCAGACCATTGTCGCGCATGACCTTCAACGTGTCCCGCGGCACGTTGGCCTTGGCGTTGCACGACCAGACGATGCCGAGCTTGCCGAGTTCGCGCGCGATCGCCTCGGTGCGCGGCCGGTCGTCGGTGAAGGTATCGTCGTCGAAGAAGAACTCCTTCACTTGCGGGAACGCAGCCCTGGCCCAGCGGATCTCATCGACGACGTTGCCGACGCTGCGGGTACGATAGCGATGGCCGCCGACGGTTTGCGGCCACAGGCAGAACGTGCAGCGCGATTTGCATCCCCGCCCGGCATAGAGCGAGATGTAGGGGTGCTTGAGATAACCGATGAAATAATTTTCGATTTTCAGGTCGCGTTTATACACCGGCGTGACGAACGGCAGCTCATCCATGTTTCCGAGAATAGCGCGCGGCGGGTTGTGCCGGATCGCGCCGGCGGCGTCGCGATAGGAAAGCCCGCAAATGGCGCTCCAATCACGATCCTCGGCGACTTCCTTGATCGTGAAATCGAATTCGTTGCCGGCAACAAAATCGATCGCACGGGAGCTCTCAAGGCTCGCTTGCGGCTCGACCGCCACCTTGGCGCCGACAAATCCCGCCTTCAACGCCGGATTCGCCGCTTTGAGCGCTTCGACAACACGGACGTCGGAAGAAAATGAAGGTGTTGAGGTGTGCAGGACCGCGAGGTCGTAATGCGACGCTTCGCGCAAGACCTCGGCAAGCGAAATCCGGTGCGGAATCGCATCGATGAGCTTGCTGCCGGGAACGACGGCCGCGACCTGCGCGAGCCATGTCGGATACCAGAAGGAGCGAATTTCGCGCCGCGCCTGATAGCGCGAGCCGGCCCCGCCGTCGAACCCATCGAACGACGGGGCCTGCAGACACAACGTTCGCATCATGTTTGCCTCAGGTCTCTTGTCCTTCGATCAGGGTGCCGTCCGCCGCCACGCGGTAGTCGGCGCCCCGCCAGTGAACCGTCGCCCCAAAGAAGCTCGTCACGTAAACAGCGAAAGCTATGAGGTCGTGCACCGGAATAAGCCAATAATTTTGTCGCGGCAGCCCGAATCGCCATTCGACGCTGCGACACAGCATCACGCGCGCCAATAGCACGGCGAGAGCGACCATCACCGCGGCTGGGCTGCCCGAGAGCATGGCGAGAAGAGCGAGCGGCCAAGGATGGGTCACGATGGTGCCGGCATAAGCGACCGGATAGATACTCTTGATGGTACGGGCGACCCGAATCTGATGCCGCACGAGCTGGCGCAAGCTCTCCTCAAAGCATCGATGACCGACCAGGAACGGCGCGGTGACCACATCATAGCCCGCCGAGCGCACGGCAACACCGATCGCATGGTCGTCGGCCAGCACGTCGGCGAGAACGCCGAAGCCGCCAATCCGGTCGAGCATCGATCGCCGTAGCGCGATCGTCGCGCCGCAACACGGTTTTGCGAGCCCAAGACTGACCGCTGCTATCGCGTGCGGCAGAAAGTGCGCGTTGATGGCCAGCGCCGACAAACGCGGCCAAAGCCCTTCACCTCCGATGCCATAATACAGGCAGCTCACGGCGCCGACTCCAGGCGACGCCAGCAGCGCGGTTAGCGTTCGCAAATAATTTGACCCGACCACGATATCGCTGTCGGACAGGACCAACGTGCCATGGCGGGCACGTGGCATCATGTTGATCAGATTCGACACCTTGCGATTGACGCCATGGCCGCGCGATTCGACAACGAGTTCGATTCCCGTATCCGGGAAACTTTGCTCCATCTCCCGCACGGCCGTGGCGGACGGCGAGTCGTTATGTCGCGTGCCGCATAAAATCTGAACAGAAGCGCCGTAGTTCTGCCGGCAGAAAGTCATAAGGCGCGCCGACAAGCCAGGTTCTAGATCATGCAGCGGTTTGAGGACCGTCACCGGCTGCTCGGCGGCAAAACGATCTGTGTCTACGTCAGGAAAGCCGAGCACACACACCGTTGTCGCCAGGGTGAAGAGACACCCGACGACGGCAATGACGAGACAGACGTCGCTAAGCGACAGCGCAAATGACACGGCGTTGGGAATACTCCCGGCAATAGTCATGACGAATTTCGCTCCGGAGCCACCTCACCCAAATTCTCTTTCCAGGATCCGGCGCGACAGATAGAGCGGCACCCGCACGCGCTTGAGCGTGTCGGGGCGAAGTGCGCCGGGATTATGTGCAAGGATAATCAACGAAATCAGGATGTTTTCGCCAAAGCGGTGCAGCCGCTCGCCGATCGACAATGGCTCGAGCTCGGCGACGGCCTCAAAGCCGTAACGGGCCATGATCCGGGCAAGCTGCTCGCGCTGGGTTTTCGTGCCGGAAGGGGCGACGGCGCATATGACCGTGATATCGCCAAGCTCGGGCCGGACCGCGAGAAAGCTCGCGAGTTCGTGGAGTGAAGTCGCTATCGCCCGCTGCATCCGGCGCGCCCATGCAATCGTCGCTCCGTCCCGGGGTACGGCGGGAATCTGCTCGTTCCAGAAGTGCAGTCGCGCCATGCGCTGACCGGCATGCACGCACGCACCATCACGTAGCGCGAGCGTCCGGGCGACCGGGCCGATATCGAGGCGAAATACGCACGCCGGATTCTGGGTGTATTCAAATACTGCTTGGCGGCGGCGTAACCGCGCGTCAAGCACGGCAAGCGCCTCAGCCAGCCAACGACGGCTGCGCGGCGACCGTGTCGCTTGTTCCGCGGAATCCCACACCGCCATTAGCGGGTCTCCGCCTTTCTCAACCCTGCCAACAATTCTATGTTCCGGAGAAAGTTGCCGGCGTGCGACGTACTATAACCGAATTTCCGCCCGACACGCGAGGCTGAAGAATCCCCTCCCGGACACTGCCCCCCTTGAACCGCCGCCCCCTTAGGCGGCCTCGTCGCCGTAGATCGTCGCCAATGTGCTCTTAACGACCAGGGCGACCGGCACAGCCAGGATCACGCCGGGAATTCCGAGCACAACGCCGCCGGCCAGAAAGCAAAAGATGATCAGCACCGGGTGTACGTGCGCCGCTCGGCCCAGAACGATCGGACCGACGATCTGATCAATCGAAAGGCGCAAGGCAGTCGCGTAGGCGGCATACTCGATAATGTTGATAATGCCATTTGCCGTCCGCAGCGAAACCAGGCCGGCGAGAACTGCCGCCGCCGTTGGCCCAACCATCGGGACGGTTTCGAGAATGCCGGTCAGCAGCGCCAGGAGCACGGCGTGTTTGATGCCGAGAATAACGCCAAGGCCGATGTAAGCAGCGACGGTGGCATAAATCACGACGCCGATGACGCCGATGAAATAGTGCATCAGGACCGGATCGAGCCGCGCCCAGATGCGCGCCGCGAGCGGACGCCGATGCGGCGGCACGATCCAAAAGATCCCGTGCGCGACCTGCCTGCCGCTCACCAGAAAGTAGAACAACAGCACAATCGTCAAAAATGCGCCCATCGCGGCCGCGAGGCTATAGCCGGCAAGCACCGCGACCTGGTCGGTCTGCCCGGCCCAATCGCGCACCCGATCGAGCACCGCCTGGGCGATTTCACGGGCGTTCATTGAGTAGCCGAACACCGTAATCGACTGCTCGCCCATGGCCTGCCGGGTAAAGTTCTCCAACAAAACCTGCAAATCCGCGGCAGTCGCCCGCGCCTCGTCCGCAAGGCGTTCGGCAGCAATGACACCGACGAAAACGGAAACGCCGCACAGCACCAGAAACAGCGCGACCGCGAACAGAAGACGCGGCCATCCCGTTCGCTTCGCGGCCCAGTCCAAAATCGGCGTACAAATGTAGGCGACGATGCCGGCGAGTACGAACGGCAGCAAAATCAGCTTTATGAAATAAAGGAAGATCGCGAGGACGACCGCCCCGATCATAATCGCGCGGGTCTCGCCCGAGTTGAGAGGCCCCGCAACGCGGGCCCGCTCCGAGGGGCGCGCCTCGTCGCTCATTCGCCGTGCAGCCTTCATGAATAAATCCGGCCCTTCCACCGTACCCGGCCACTGCGGCGGCGGCGGACGCTGTCGAGCGCCATGAGCGCGCCGGCCGTATAGCCCAGTGGAAAGATCAGACCGTACCAGAACGGAATACGAAAATAGAATGCGGCGGCGATATGCAAACCGATCGCGGCGCCCGAGCCGGCAAGCGCGAGCGGCAACGCCAGAGTCGCATCGCTTCACATGTTGCCACCAACCCACCAGGTCGACGAGCGGGACGACCCATGCCGCCCACGCCAGGGTCACTCCCACGAGCGCCAGTACCAATGTCGCGGTCTGCCCGCCCAATGTATCGACGAGATTCTTGGCGAGCCCCGGCCACAGCGTGCGCCAGCCGGTATACATGCGCGCCGACAGAAACTGTTCGCCGCCCATCAGCAGGACCGATCGGCCGGACTGCTTGAGCCGGCGCGCGAACTCAAGATCCTCACAGATCGCGCGACAGACCGCAGCGTGGCCACCCGCGGCCTCGTAACCTTCGCGCCGGACCAGCATGAACTGTCCGGTCGCGGTCACGTCATGACCTGAGCGCGCCTGGGCTTGTCGCAAGTCCTGAAGGAACGATAACACAATAAGGCCGCACGGCAGGATGAGACGTTCGGCAAAGCTTTGCAGTTCCTGGCGCGGCGCCAGCGAGAGAAGATCGAGATGCTGCATGCAAGCCGCTTGTACGGCGCTCGACAACGCGCCGGCCTGGGCCGTCACATCGGCATCGATGAAGCAAAGCCATTCGGTTTGCGGCACCGCCGAGCGCGCGCCTATCCAACAAGCATGCGACTTGCCGGTCCAGCGTGGCGGGAGCGATGGAGTTTGAATCAAAGAGATGAGCGGATGCCGCTCGGCCAATTCTCGCACAATTGCCGCAGTAGCATCCGCCGAATGGTCGTCGACCACCAGAATGCGGAGACGATTGTGCGGATAATCCTGCGCCAGCAACGAAAGCAGGCACGGCCCGATATTGGTCTCCTCATCCCGGGCTGGAATGATCATGGTGATGAACGGCCCATGCTCGGCGGATGGACACGATGCCGAGGGAAGGCGGGGCAGAAGCCCGCGTTGTTTGATGGCCCGGGCGATCAACCAGGCGATGATCGCAAGCCATGCAGAGGATAACAGAAGCTCCACAGCCTTAACGACAAATAGATCCCAGCCAAAACAAACTGCCGAATCAACCGTCGGAAGCGGGTTTGAGTTCCGCCCTGTCTCGCTTCCGTGCAGAGCATAGCTTATTTCGCCGGTGTCACCAGCGAATAACGCTCGTCGGCGGCCAGACATTGAGCTTCGGGGAAGCCCAATTCCTTACGCACCATGTTGGTGCCGAGCACCAGCGAGACCATCTTGTAGTAGGCATGGCGGCGGCTCATGCCCTCGCGGCCCATGCCGCAATCGGACGAGATCACCAGCCGCTCCGGTGGAATGTATTTGAGCGCAGCGCGGATTTGCGCCGCGACTTCGTCGGGGCTCTCCACCTGCAGTGTGTGGTGGTCGATCACGCCAATGGCAATCTTCTTCTCAGCGATAGTCTTACCGATCGCTTCCAGGTCCATGCCGCCGGAGCTCGAAGATTTCAAACGTGATCACGTCGGCGTCGACCTTGTTATAGGTCTCGAGCGACGGCTTGTAGCTCTGCACTTTGGCGAACATGCGTTGCTGCGAAGGGTTGCCCCAGCAGGAATGCGCCCACACTTCCGTCTTGGCGCGCAAGCCTTTCACAGTGCGGTTGAACACCTCGACCATCAATTCCGGCGTGATCACCTTGTCCTGGATGCCGCGGGCGGCGGCGAGATGGATTTGCGGCTCCTCGATCTGGATCACCGGGCAACCGGCGTCGGCGAGCTCGTTGTATTCTTCGTTGAACGCATCGGCGATCGCCAGCATGCGGTCGGGCACGCTTTTGTAGTACCGGTCTTGCGACGCAAACGCGACGATCTCCGCCGACACCGCGCCGAATTTGACCGGCCGCGTGGTCAGCCGCTGCGCCGTTTTCCAGAGCGTGGTGTATTGCAGATCGCCGCGTCCGACCGGGCCGATGATGACCGGCATGACCCGCGACTCCAGATAGTCGTGCAGGATATGGCCGCGCGGAAACCATAGGCCGCCGCGCCCGGCCGGCGTCGGCCGCGGATCGCCGCGCTCGTAGCCGCTCATGTGGTGCGGCGGATAGCTGGTCCAGCTTTGGCCGCCGACATCGTCGTCAAACCGGCAGTCGCCGTCGGTCACGATATCGAGTCCGGCCAGCTCCTGCTCGCGTAGATAGCAGCACAGCGTATCGACATACTGTTCGCGATACCGCCGGCTCACCATCGCATCGAGGAACATGCGGGTGCCGAGATTCTCCGTGTACCAGCTCGGTCGCGGCAGCGAGCCGGTGATCGTCGTCGGTAGCATGATGTCTTTTGTGCCGCGATACATCTTGAACGCCTCCCAGATGCGCGCAAGCCGCACTCGGCGGCCGGCTATCAGAGTTTTGAGATACTCTGGTTCGGTAGGTTCGACAATGCGGAGTGCAGTTTCTTTTGCGCGGCGGTGGCGTCATCCGCCTATCGTGGGCGGAAGCCCCAAGCCGCGCAGCATAAATTCGACCAACTCTTTAATCAGCATGTCGCGCGACAGGCGGGGTAGCGCCCAACGGCGCAGCGCGACAATAGTCGGCAGGAACGTCACGATATTCGCCTTGAGGCGAAAATCACGGGCCGGCAGCCCAGCGTCCCTACTCGCCTCCGCCAGCAGACGTTCGAAATTTTCGATGAACTCGCTGACGCGAGCCAGAATGACGCGCAAAGAGCGCCGGTCGAGATTATGGCTTTCATGATACAGGAGCAGGATTGTACTCTGCCGTTCGATCATCACCTTGACGATGCCGCGCAGCGCGACGCCAAGCCGCACCGTCGCATTGCCGTCCGCGGAGAGCGCGCGCTGCACGCTGTCCTGATATTCGGTGACGATCCGGTCGCAAACCAGGAACAGAATGTCCTCTTTGCGGCGCACATAGTTGTAGATCGTTCCTTGCGTGAGACGTGCCGCACGTCCGATGTCGCGGACCGTGGTCTGATGAAATCCCTTCTCACCGAACACCTTGATCGCCGCCCGAATAAGTTGCTCGCGCCGACCGCGGATCAAATCCGCATCCTTAGTCGAGGTCTTAACTTCCCGGTACGCGGGCAACTTGCCGATCAGCCGGCTTTTCTTGGATCGCCGGATCAGCGGCGCCATCTCGGATGCGAGGGTCAAGGCTCGGGTCTCCCCATAAACTCGCTTCCGGTATGCCATAAGCCGCGACAGAAATCGCCTTGACTCTTTGTTTTCGCGGTTCGTAAACTGAGCGCTCAGTCAGAATTGCGCGCAAGACGCAGACGGGGACGGAGGAAACGGGCATGTCGGGTGGGAGAGGGCTTTTCCTGGCAATCGTGGCGGCTGTCGCGGCGGCGGCGATGCCGGCCGTAGCCGAGCAGGGCGTCACGCCGGATTCGATCACCATCGGCGCTTTCGGACCGATCACCGGGCCGGCGGCTTATATCGGCCTCGCCGGGCGCGACGGCGCCGCCATGGCGATCAAGGAGATCAACGCCGCCGGCGGCATCAATGGCCGCAAGCTCAACATGATCTTCGAAGACGACGGCCACTCGCCGGCCAAGGCGCTCGCCGCAGTGAAGAAACTGATCGACGAAGACAAAGTGTTCATGCTGTTCAACGTCGCCGGCAGCAACGGCACTATCGGCACCATCGATTACGTCAAGGAGAAGGGCGTGATCATGTTTGTCTCCTTCGCCTCGGCTCCCGGCGTGACCTGGCCATTCGCCAAGAATCTGTTCCGCGGCGGCACCACCGAAGTGCCGCGCTACGGCGAACTTTATGCCGAATACATCGTCGACGGCCTGAAGGCGCAGAAGATCGGCATCCTCAGCGGCCGCGAGGAATATCCGAAGAACGAAGGCGACGCCCTCACCAAACAATTGCAGAAATGGTACGAGATCGCGCCGGTGAAGCGTGCCGAGTTCAATATCGGCGACAAGGACTTCACCCCGCAGCTCCTGGAGCTGCAGCAGGCTAACCCGCAAGTGATCGCATTTTTCGGCAATCCGGCCGAGGCGGCGATCGCACTCCGGCAGGCTAAAGAGCTTGGCCTTGATCAGCGATTCTTCGTCGGCACCACCATGGTGGATCAGGGGCTCCTCAATGCCGCCGGTCCGGCCGCCGAAGGAGCGAGCGGTTTCGCGCTGATCCCGCTCCTGCCGGGTTCCAGTAATCCCACGATGAAGGCCTGGCGAGCCAAATGGAGCGCGGACTATCCGAACCTGCCACCCAACCGGCCAAACATCTTCGACGTGCTGGCCTATTCCGACATGTACGTGGTCGCTGAAGCGATGCGGAACGCAAGCAAGGATCTGACCACCAATCGGCTGATCGACGCGCTGGAGAATCTGCACGACTATCGCATCGGCCCGATCGCAAGCCCGCGCACCTTTAGCAAGATCCATCACATCGGAAACTTGCGGCTACAGCCGATGCAGGTGAAGAACGGCGAGTGGGTGCAGGTGCCGTGGGAAAGCAAACGGCCGAGCGATATCTTGCAGCGTTATCATTAGTTGCGGCACCGCTGGCGCTGAGATGAAACGCCGCCGGCACGCCGCCTCACGTGTGACTTGATCACTTATGACCTGGCGCATCGCGTTGCAGCTCGCCCTGTCCGGGCTCAGCGTCGGCAGCATCTACGCGATTGTCGCGCTGTCGCTGGCGATCCCGTTTAAGGCGAGCCGAGTGCTGAATTTCGCCCAGGGCGAACTGGTGACGCTCGGCGCCTACATAGCGCTGGTGCTGAGTTCGTACGGCCTGCCATATCCGGTCATGGTGCCGGCGACGCTCGTCATTGCCGCGATATTCGGCGTTTTGATCGAGCGGCTGTTCATCCGTCCGATCGTTGGCGCGCCGGAATTTACGCTGGTCATCGCGACGTTCGCCATCGGTCTGATCATCAGGGCGCTTATTCGCATTCATTGGCAGGACAACGTCTTCTTCCTGCCTGCGCCCTACTCCGGGCCTGCGCTTGCCGTCGGACCGCTGCGTGTCAACCCGAGTTATCTGGTCATCATCGCCAGCACCGCAGCGCTGGTGACGTTGCTGGTCCTGTTCTTTCAGCAGACCCGGCTTGGTAAGGCGATGCGCGCAGTGGCCTTCAATCAAACCGCCGCCCGGCTGATGGGGATCAGCGTCGGCCGGGTGTTCGGCTCCGCCTGGGCGCTGTCGGCAGCCATCGGCGCGGTGGCCGGTTTGCTGCTGGCGCCGGTGGCCGGCATCAATCCCGAGCTCGGGCATTTGATCGTCAAGGCGCTGGTGGCGGCGGTGATTGGCGGGTTCGGCAGTCTCGGCGGCGCCGTGTTCGGAGGACTGCTGCTCGGCGTGCTGGAAACCTATGCCGGCGCGCTGTTCGGCGCGGCGCTGAAAGAAATTATTCCGTTCGCCATTCTGATCGCTTTTCTGCTGGTGCGGCCGCAGGGTCTTTGGGGCGCGACGCAGGTTCGCGTCTAACTCACGATGCGCCTCTCCCTCGCCGCCATCGCCGTCGTCGCTGTCTGTTCGATCGCGTTGCCGCTGTTCGGCAGCAGCTATCAGGTCTATCTCGCCGAACTCATTCTGATCAATATCGTGGCCGCCATCGGTCTCAATCTGCTGACCGGGAATTGCGGACAGATTTCGCTCTGCCACGCTTCCCTGATGGCGATTGGCGCCTACGCGACGGCGCTACTGACGACGCGGCTGACTTATGCGCTGGCACTGCCCGCCGGGGTGGCGGTGACCACGTTGCTCGGTGCGAGCCTCGGCTATCCGGCGCGGCGGCTCTCGGGTCTCTATCTCGCGCTGGTGACGCTCGGCTTTCTCGAAGTGGTCTCGATCGCGATTGAGGAATTTTCCGATCTGACCGGCGGCGTGCGCGGCCTCAAACTGGCCAAGCCGGAGCTTGCCGGTTGGCCATTGAGCGACAATGCGCTGTACTTCTTCGTCCTCACCATGACGGCCCTCGCCATCTACGCCGGATGGAATATTCAACGTTCGCGCTATGGCCGCGCCTTCGATGCAGTTCGGCAAAGCGTCATCGTGGCGCAGGCGCTCGCGATCCCGCCCGGGCGCACCAAGCTGTTGGCGTTTTCCCTTGCCGCCGCGTTTGCTGGCCTCGCCGGCGGATTATTCACGGCGGTGGTCGGCTTCATCGATCCAACCGAGTTCGACATCTCGGCCTCGTTGCGCGACATCACCTTCATCGTCGTCGGCGGTCTCGGCTCGGTAGCCGGTTCGGTCGTCGGCGCGGTCGTATTGACGCTGCTCCCCGAAACGCTCCGTGGTGCCAAGGAATATGGCGACGTTGTTTATGGCGTGATCCTGCTCGGCGCGCTGGTGCTGGCGCCGAAAGGCATTGTCGGCTCGGTTGCGTTGCTGCTCAAACGGCCCGACACCAAGGGCGGCCTGCCATGAGCTTGCTCAGCCTGGATTCCGTCTCGGTCAGCTTTGGCGGCGTCGCCGCAGTGCGCGGTGTCACGATTGACGTGGAAGCTGGCGAAATTCGCGGCCTGATCGGGCCGAACGGTGCGGGCAAGACGTCGCTCATCAACGCAATCACCGGCATCGTCCGGCCGAACGCGGGCACAATCGTGTTCGGCGGCGAAGACGTCACCGCCCTTCCCGCCGACATGATTTCCGCGCGGGGCATTGGACGCACCTTTCAGCATGTCGAGCTGTTTCGCGACGGCACCATCCTCGACAACGTTCTGACCGGTCTGTACCGCCATCATGTTTACGGCATTGGCGCCGCCATCGCCGGTTTCGGCCGGGCCCGGCGAGCGGAGCAGGAGATGCGGCGCGAGGCACTCGTGCTGCTGGAAGCCTTCGAGCTTGCGCCGCTCGCCGCCGCGCCGGTGCGAGACTTGCCGTTTGGCATTCAGAAGCGCGTCGATCTGGCGCGCGCGCTCGCGGTGCGGCCGCGGCTTCTCCTCCTCGACGAGCCGATATCCGGCATGAGCGAGGCGGAAGCGGACGCAGCAGTCGCCACCATTCGCAACCTGGCGCGCGAACGCGCCATCACCCTCTTCGTCGTCGAACACAATATGCGGGTGATGATGCATCTTGCCGAACGCATCACCGTCATGCACCAAGGCGAAGTCCTTGCCGAAGGTACGCCGGCCGAAATTCGCGAGCACCCCGAGGTCGTCGACGCCTATCTCGGCGAAGCGGACGAACATGCTTGAAGTTTGCAACCTCGATGCCGGTTATGGCCGCGTACGGGTGCTGCGCGGCGTATCGCTCACCGTCCCCGCCGGCAAGATCGTTGCGTTGCTCGGCGCCAACGGGGCCGGCAAGACCACGTTGATGCGGGCGATCTGCGGGCTCGCTTCAATTCAGGCGGGCACTATCGCTTTGGCCGGTGAGGCGACGACCGGCCGCGCGCCCGAAGCTTTGGTGCGGGACGGCCTGGTGCTGGTCCCGCAAGGGCGCCTCTTGTTCGGCGATATGACGGTGCGCGAAAATCTGGAAATGGGCGCTTTTACCGTGGCTGGCCGAGAAACCTGGGACGCGCAATTGTCGCGCGCCGAGGCGCTGTTTCCGATTTTGCGCGAGCGCGCCCACCAGCCGGCCGGGCTTCTCTCCGGCGGCGAGCAGCAGATGCTAGCCGTCGCCCGCGCGCTGATGTCGTCGCCGCGTTGTCTGTTGCTCGACGAGCCCTCGCTCGGACTTTCGCCCAAAGCCTTCGGGACCATCATCGAGGCGATCCGGCAGATCAACGCCGAAGGCATCCCGGTCCTGATCGCCGAACAGAATGTGCGCCGCATTCTCCGGATTGCTGATTATGTCTACGTGCTGGAAACCGGCCGCATTGAGCTTGAAGGCGGGGGCGAACAGCTGATGGCCGACGATCGGATTCGCGCATCTTATCTGGGAATGGGGTGACAATGAAAATCATCGACATGCACTCGCACTGGGGCACCAAGCGCGGCTACGTGCTGCAAACGCCCGAGGAACTCGCCCAGCAGCGCGCCACCTGGCATTCCGATCCGGACTACAAAACCGAGGACGAAATGGCGGCATACTTCCGTGCCAACAACGTCCGCGTCATTCTCGATCTCGGCTTCTCGAAATTCCTGCCGCTCGATGAAATGCAAAGCCTGCACGATTATTCGTTCGCTACCGAGCGCGCCCACCGCGACGTCATTTTGGGTCACTGGTTTCACATCGATCCCGGCATGGGCGCGACCGGAGTCAAGGAACTGCGCCGCTGCATCGACAACCGCGTCGGTTTCGTCGGCTACGCGGTATCGGCGTCGAAGTCGCCGCCGGGTAGCGATCCGTCCTACGCTCCGTTCTACAAATTGTGTATCGACGCCGGCATTCCGATCCTGTTCTTCGTCGGCACCACCGGGCTGGGTGCCGGACTTCCCGGCGGCGGCGGGGTCATTCTCGACAATTGCCATCCGCGCCACCTCGATCTGGTCGCGGTGCATTATCCCGAGCTGAAAATCATGGCCGCGCGCCCGGGCTGGCCGTGGCAGACCGAAACGCTTGCGGTGCTGATGCACAAGCGCAACATTTGGTACGAGCTGCACGGCTGGTCGCCGAAATATCACGCCGCCGATCTCAAGCACGATATTCCGCGGCGGCTCAAAGACCGCGTCATGTTCGGCGGCGACTATCCGTTGTTCGGCTATGAGCGCCTGGTGAAGGACTGGATTGGCGAAGGCTACGCGCCGGAGATGCTGGAGAAGCTGTTTTACCGCAACGCCGAGGCATTCGCTCAAACACTGGGGCTGTCGTGGACCTGAAACTCAAGGACAAGGTCGCCATCGTCGGCGGCGCGAGCCAGGGCATCGGCTTCGGCATTGCGCGAACGCTTGCCGCCGAAGGCGTCAAGCTCGCCATCACCGCGCGCCGTGAGAAGGCCTTGCATGAAGCTGCCGAGAAGATTCGGGCTGAGACCGGCAGCGAAGTACTGGCGCTGCCGGCCGATTGCCGCCGCGCCGAAGATTGCGCCGCGGTGGTGATGCTGACCACCGCGCATTACGGCGGCCTCGACATTCTGGTCAACAATGACGGCGCACCGCCGCTCGGCGATCTGATCAGCTTCGACGACACGGCGTGGCATCAGGCGATCGAGCGCAATCTGATGTATGTGGTGCGGATGTGCCGTGCCGCGGTGCCGCACATGAAGGCGCGGGGCGGCGGCAGCGTACTCAACATCGCGGCGATCTCGGCGATCCAGCCGATAGCCGGCTTCGGACTTTCGGTGGCGACCTGGGACGCCGTGATTGGATACGCCAAGACACTGTCGCTTGAGGTCGCCGCCGACGGCATCAACGTCAACACCATCTGCCCGGGCTACATCGAAACCGAACGGCTGCAAAAGGTCTTCGCCGCCGACGGCCAGGATCCAAAAGTCGTGCGGGAAAAGCTTGCCGGCGAGATTGCGATGCAGCGCATCGGCACCGTCGAGGATATCGCGAACATTGTCGCCTTTCTGGTCTCGCCGCGCGGCAACTACATTACCGGGACGGCGATTCAGGTCGACGGCGGCTTGTTCGGCGGCCTTCGCTGAGGGGGAACACAATGACCTATGTGAACATGGTCAAGCCCGAACTCGCGCAGCGCTATACGGCGTCGGGCTTGTGGACCAACAAGACCTTCTTTGAATTCGTCGATGAGCGCGCGGCGGCGTATCCCGACCGCGAGGTCTTCGCTGACGCCCGGCGCCGTATCAGCTACGGCGCGCTCAGGGACGAAGTGCTGCGCTGCGCCGAGCTTTATCGCCGCATCGGCATCAAGCGCGGCGACGTAGTCACCATGCAACTACCGAACTTGATCGAGTTCGCGGTCGCTTTCCTCGCGCTCGAACTGATCGGCGCGATCGCCAACAAGGTCAATCCCGACTTCCGCGCCCGCGAGCTCGACTACATCCTGAAGTTCTCCGGCAGCCGGGCTTACGTCTTTCCGCGCGAGTTTCGCGGCTTCGACTTTCTGTCGATGGCCAAAGGCCTGCGCGCCTCGGTGCCGGACCTTGCGCATCTGATCGTCGCCGGCGAAGCGGCCGACGGCATTCACAGCCTCGACGAGTTGCGATCCTGTCCGCCGCTTGCGGCCGAGCATCGCGTGCACATGGACCCGAACGAAGTCTGCCGCATGGCCTTTACTTCCGGCACGACCGGCGATCCGAAATGCGTGCTGCACAGCTTCAACACCACGATCTACGCGCCGTGGCTGTTGAACCGCGACATGGAAGTTACCGAGCGCGACGTTTTGCTGATCTATCTGCCGGTCGGGCTAAACTGGGGCTACATCACGCTGATGCAGACCATCATGGCCGGCGCGCGCGCCGTGCTGATGGAGCGTTTTTCCGCCAAGGCGGCGCTGGAGCTCATCGAGCGCGAGCGCGTCAGCTATATTCCGACTGCGCCCGCGGCTATCGTCTCCATGCTCGCCGAGCCCGAGCTTGGCCGCTTCGATCTTTCATCGCTGCGCGTGGTAATCACCGGCGGCGCATCGGCCGCGATCGAAACCATTCGCGATTATCAGGCGCGCGCCAAGGGCCATCTGATCGAACTCTACGGCATGCTGGAAACCGGATTTCACACCTACACCCGGTTCACCGACGATCCGGAGAAGGTCAACGGCACCATCGGCCGCCTGGTCGGCGACATGGAAATTCGCATTCTCGACAGCGCCGGCAACGACGTGCCCTACGGCGATACCGGCGAAGTCGCCGCGCGCGGACCGTCGGTTCATCTCGGCTATCACAACAATCCGGCTGCCAACGCCGCGTCATTTACCGATGACGGCTGGTTCCGCACTGGCGATCTCGGCCGCTTTGTCGACGCCGCCGGGAATGTTCAGCTATCCGGGCGCAGCAAGGAGATCATCAATCGCGGCGGCAAGAAATTCTTTCCTCGCGAGGTCGAGGAAATTCTCTACACCCATCCGAGCGTAATGCACGCGGCCATGGTCGGCCTGCCGGACGCTCGTCTCGGCGAGCGCAACTGCCTGTGCGTCATCCCCAAATCGGGGCGCGAACTTTCACTGGACGAGGCAGTCACTTTCCTCAAGGGGCAGATCGCCGACTACAAATTGCCGGAGACCATCGAACGCTTCGACGAATTCCCCATGACCGGCACAGGGAAAATACGCCGGCACATCCTGCGCGATCAGGTGCTGGCACGGCACAAATCGTCGGCGGCTTAAGCCGCCGGCGCGGCCCCAACTTCTTCGATCGCCTCCGCCACCGTCATGATGCGCACGATCGGGCGCAGCCCTTCGATGGCGGCGCGATGGACCTCGTCGGAGAATGCGGCGCAGCCGTCCTCCAGAACCGTGCAGGCGAATTCGCGCACGTGGGCGTCGCGAACGGTTGAGGCGACACCGCCATTGGTGACGATGCCTGCCGCGTAGAGGCGCTCGATGCCGCACTTGCGCAGCACCCATTCGAGACGGCTCATATAGAAAGCCGAGTAGGCGATCTTCTCGACCGAGACGTCCGCGGGCGCGAGTATGTCGACGAGCTGCTGGCCCCACGAACCCGGCGCGAAGTCGCCCTTGGCGAGAAACGGCCGCAGCTTTTTCAGATGCGGCGAGACAATGGGTTCGCCGCCGCGGCCGGGCACGAGCGTAAATAAAGTCGCGGCGACAAGCCCGCCGCGCCGCCGCACCGCATCGGCCAGCGGTTTGAGCCGCGCCGGCAGCGCCGCAATGGCCGCGCTGTTTTGTCCCGCACGCGCATAAGCGCCGTCCGGGTGCAAAAAATCATTCTGAAGATCGAGGAGAAGGAGAGCCGTGGTTGCAAGGCTTCTGGAATCGCTCATGCGCTGCGCTCGACGATAACATTGCCCAGCTTGTCCACCCGGCCTTGCAGGCCCGGCTCGATGAAGATAGTCGCATCCGGCTGCTCGAGGATCGCCGGCGCTTCGACCACTGCGTTGGCGGGCAAATCGAGCCGCGACCACACCCGTGTCGCGTGCCATTTTCCGGCGAACCATACCGGCCGCTCGCCACGCGCGGCCTTCTGCAACGAGCCGTCGGCAAGCGGGGCGAACGCGGTGAGATCGAACGCCGGCCGCCGACCGACCGCGGCGGTGCGCAGCGACACGATGCGGATCGGAATCCCGGGAAGCAGCCGGCCGAATGCCGCGGCGTAAGCCTTGTCGAACGAGGCGCGGATCGCGGCTGCCGTGATGCCGGTACGCCCATTCGCCAGCGTGACCGGCAACGGCACGGCGACAGTATGGGTCTGGCCGAGATAGTGCATGTCGAGCTCGTAGAGCACATCGATGCGCTCGACGGCGATGCCGGCGACCGCCACCACCCCCCTCGCCTCCTCGCCCGCCGCGACCATGCGGGCGTCGAGCGCAGCAGCGTCGAGATTGTCGAGCGCGAGGTTGACCGTCTGCACCTGGTCGTGCCGCAAATCGGCGATCACGCAGCCGAGCGCGGACGTGACGCCGGGAAAGCGCGGCACGATCGCGCATTTGAGGCCGATCTCCTTAATCAAAGCGCTGGCATGGAGCGCCCCGCCGCCGCCGAATGGCATCGCAGCAAACTTCGCCGGATCGTGGCCGCGCTCGATCGACACGAGCCGGATGGCCCCGGCCATGCGCGCATCGGCAACGCGCACGATCGCCTCGGCGGCCTCCTGCACGTCAAGCCCAAGCGGCTTGCCGACGTGGGTAAGGATCGCGCGCTTTGCGGCTTCGACGTCAAGCTGCGCGAGTTTGCCGCCGATCGGCCGCGCGGCGTTGATGCGGCCGAGGACCACGTGCGCGTCGGTCAGCGTCGGCCGCTCGTTGCCTTGCCTATAACATGCGGGTCCAGGCACCGAGCCGGCGCTTTCCGGTCCGACTTGCAAAAGCCCGCCGCGATCCACCGCGGCGATCGAACCGCCGCCGGCGCCGATGGTGGTGATCTCGATCATCGGCGTGCGGATCACGAGACCGAAGTCGACGACCGTCTGCGCCGCGAGCGAGGGCACAGCTCCGGCGATCACCGAAACGTCGAACGAGGTGCCGCCGAGATCACAGGTGATGACATTTTCCGTGCCGCTCGCGCGCGCGATCGCCGCCGCGGCGATCACGCCCGCCGCCGGACCGGACAGCGCGGTGCGAACCGGCAGCCGGCGCGCGGTCGCGGTTGACATCACGCCGCCATTCGACTGGACGATGTGGAACGTGCCGGCAAATTTCTGCTGTGCCAAAGCGCCTTCGAGCTTGGCCAGATAAGCGCCGACGACAGGCTGCAGATACGCGTTCAGCGCGGTCGTCGAGGCGCGTTCGAACTCGCGGATTTCGGGCAGCACCTGATGCGAGGCTGAAAGGTGCTCGTTCGGCCAGACTTTTGCCGCAGCGGCGAACGCGCGGCGCTCGTTCTCGGCGTTGGCGTATGCGTTGATGAAGATGATCGCCAGCGCCTGCGCGCCGCGCTCGCGCAGCGTCTTCGCCGCC
Organism: uncultured Alphaproteobacteria bacterium; assembly: GCA_963844545.1. Lineage (GTDB taxonomy): Bacteria > Pseudomonadota > Alphaproteobacteria > Rhizobiales > Xanthobacteraceae > BOG-931. The sequence goes on from CAWJOX010000026.1 coordinate 78,479, forward strand.
GCGGCGACACCGGCCTCGTCGACCGGCGTGCGAATGGTGCCGTCGGCGAGCGTGCGTTCATCGACTTCCATGCGCAGATCGCGATCGGCGATCGGGACGAACTCGCCCCACAAGCCCCAGGTCTGCCGGCGGTCGCGGCGGCGCATTTCGAGCACGTCGCGAAAGCCGCGCGTGGTGATGACGCCGATGCGCGGCCCGCGCCGTTCAAGGAGCGTATTGGTGCCGACGGTGGTGCCGTGCACGATCGAGCCGAAGCTCTCGATGGCGCCGAGCGCGAGCAGGCCCTGCAGAAAACCGGCCGCTTCATCGCCGCGCTGCGACGGCACCTTAGCGACGCGGAAGGCGCGCGCCACGTCATCGAAGTAAAACAGATCGGTGAACGTGCCGCCGACATCGACGCCGACGATCGACCCACTTCCCACGCTCATGCGCGCGCCTCACCGCGCAAGCGCGCAGTCGCAGCCGCATCGATACCGCCGTCGTCGCCAACCGCAACGCCGTAATCGCGCGCCGCGGCTTGCGGCGACACGTAGCCGAGCGCCACGTCGCGGGCGACGCGCGCCGGATCGCGCGTGCGCGGATCGCCGAAGCCGCCGCCGCCCGGCGTCTCCAGCCGCACGCGCTGGCCGCGCCGGATGTGCACGTCGGTGATTTTGGACGTCAGCGGCGGCGAGCGCTCGCCGCCCTCGGCCGGATAAAAAAAGCGGTTGAGCGCCGCCGGCTTGCCGCCGTTGACGCCGAACGGTGGAAATTTGCCGCGCTCGCCGAGCAAAAAGACTTCGGCGCCGCCCTCGGCCAGCGCCTCGACTTCGTAGATGGCGCCGAGCCCACCGCGATGAAAACCCGGTCCCGCGGAGTCGGGACGAAGCGCCCATTGGGTGAACATCACTGGATAAAGCGATTCCAGAATCTCGGTCGGGGGTATGGTCGCGGTCGAGATCGGATTGTTGCCGTGGTTGAGGCCGTCGCCTTCTGGATTGCCGCCGAGCCCGCCGCCGAAGAAGCAGAACATCACCCAGCGTGCGCCGTTGGCGCGCCAGCCGGCGAGCGAGAGCGCATTGATCGTGGCATAGGGACCGCCATTGGCCCGCTCCGGCGCCGCTTGAGCAAACGCGCCGAATACCGTGTCGATGACCCGCAGGATGGTTTCGGTATAGCCGCCGACCGGTTTCGGCGCCGATACGCCAAGCAGCGTCGTGTCGGGGATAATGAACTCGATCGGCGCCAGGCATCCGGCGTTGGCCGGCACATCGGTGAAGATATGCTTGAGCGCCACGTAGCAGCATGCGACCGCCGTGGACCGCGCGATGTTGAGCGGTCCCTGGCATGCGGGCGAGGAGCGCGAAAAATCGAGCCGCATGGTTTCGCCGGCGATCGTCAGATCAAGCGCGATGCGCAGCGGGTCATCGGTGACGCCGTCATTGTCGAGAAAGTCGTCATAAGAGTAAGTGCCGTCCGGCAGCGAAGCGATGTTGGCGCGCATCAGCGCTTCCGCCCGCGTGGTGAGCACGGCCATGGCTGAGGCAACGGTGTCGTCGCCATATTCGTCGAGCAGCGCATGGACGCGCTGTTCGCCGAGCCCTAGTGCGTTGAGCTGGCCGTTGAGATCACCCCAGTTCGACAGCGGCACGCGCGAATTGGCGGAAAGAATATCGACAATGTCCTGCTGGAACACGCCGCCACTAATGAGCTTGACCGGCGGCACGCGAAAGCCTTCCTGAAAACTTTCGGTCGCCTTGGCGTTGTAGTTGCCGGGCACATTGCCGCCGACATCGAGCCAGTGCCCGACCGAGGCGAGCCAGGCGAACACCTTGCCGCCGCGCATCACCGGGCGCACCAGACGGAAATCGTTCAGATGCGTGCCGCCATCGTAAGGATCGTTGAACAGATAAGTGTCGCCCTCGGCGAGATTGCCATCCTTCGCGACCTTGTCGATCACCGCCTTGACCGCAAACGCCATGGCGCCGACGAAAATCGGCAGGCCCGAAGTGCCCTGCACCAAAGTGGCGCCGGTCTCGGCGTGATAAAGCCCGTGGCAAGCGTCGTGAGCCTCGGCGATAATCGGATTAAACGCCGAGCGATAGAGCGTTGCGTCCATCTCGTCGGCGATCTGCACCAGGCGGCCGTTGAGCACCGCCAATGTCACGGGATCAAGCGACCGCGTCATCGCTTCCCCGCGGTGCGGGTGGGTTTCGTCTCGAGCTCCGCGTAGCGCTCGCCCCGCGCCAACATTTCCGGCGTCCCGATCAGGCGGTTGAGCCCGTCGAAGTCGAACATGCGGGCGCGGAACGGTTCGGTAGTGCCGTGTGCCTTCAGTGAGCCATAAAATTCTTCGGCCGCCTTGGCGAGCGTGCGCACAATGGCGCCGGGGAAGATCACGAAGGCAAAGCCTAGCGCCTCAAGCTCGCTTGCCGGGAGCACCGGGGTCTTGCCGCCTTCCACCATGTTCACCATTAGCGGCACGGACTTGCCGAGTTGCGCAGCGATGCGGCCGAGTTCGTCGCGTTGCCGCGGCGCCTCGACGAACAGCATGTCGGCGCCAGCCTCGCGATAGAGCGCGGCGCGGGCCATGGCCCGGTCGAAGCCCTCGACGGCGACAGCGTCAGTCCGCGCGATGATGACGGTGTCTTTTGAAGTGCGCGCGTCCACGGCCGCTTTGACTTTGCCGACCATTTCCTGCGCGGAAATCAGCGACTTGTTGTCGAGGTGTCCGCAGCGCTTGGGAAAATCCTGATCCTCAAGCTGGATCGCATTGGCGCCGGCTCGTTCGAGAAGCCGCACAGTGCGTTCGACATTGAGCGCATTGCCGTAGCCGGTGTCGGCATCAACGACGAGATGCGTGCCGACCCGATCGCGGATCAGCGCGACGGTTTGCACCACTTCGCTCATACTGACGAGGCCGATGTCGGGCCGGCCCAGCCGCGAATGCGAGATGCCGGCGCCGGAAATATAAAGTGTTTCGAATCCCGCGCGCTCGGCGATCAGTGCGGTAAGCGCGTCGTAGATGCCAGGCGCGACCAGGATCGGCTGTCGATGCAGACGCGCTAACAATGAAGTTTCGGTCATGCTTTACAGTCCCAAATATGCACGTTTGAGTTTCGGATCGGCGCCGATGTCCGCGGCAAGGCCCGACATGACACATTGTCCCTCGGCGAGAATATAGGCACGGCTGGCGATCTCCAGGCTCTGCATCACATTCTGCTCAACCAGGAGGACGGCGACGCCTTCGGCATGGATGCGCGCGATCAGCGCGAACAGTTCCTCGACCAGAAGCGGCGATAGCCCCAGCGAAGGCTCGTCGAGGATCAACAACCGCGGCTCGGCCATCAGGCCGCGGCCAATCGCGAGCATTTGCTGCTCCCCGCCGGACAAAGTGCCGGCCCGCTGCGCGCGGCGCTCGTGAAGGCGCGGGAAAATGGCGTAGACACGGTCGCGGTTGGCGCTCCGCCGCTCGGCGGCGCGGCGGTAGCTGCCAAGATCGAGGTTCTCGGCGACCGACAGATTGGGAAAAATTCGCCGGCCCTCGGGTACATGAATCAGTCCGCGCGCGACAATCGCCGCCGGCTTCTCGCGCTCGATAGCGGCGCCGTCGAAGCGGATCGCTCCGGCGCGGGCGCGCACAATGCCGGAGATGGTGCGATTGAGCGTCGACTTGCCGACGCCGTTCGAGCCAAGGACGGCAACGATTTCGCCGCTCGCAACGGCAAGATCAATGCTGCGCAACACTTCGGTATCGCCGTAGCCGGCGCACAATTTGTGGATTTCAAGGAGCGGGGTTGCGGCCATTTCAGTGGGCATGGCCGGCTCTCACTTTTGCCGCCGCACCGTGGCCGAGATAGGCCTCGACCACGGCCGGATTGTCCGCCACCTCTGCCGGACTGCCTTCGGCAATAATGCGGCCTTCCGCGAGCACGAAAACGTGCTCGGCGAGGCTCATCACCGCCTGCATCACGTGCTCGATCATGACGATGGCGATGCCGCGCGCACTCAACGAACGGATGACCGGGACGATGTCGCGGATCTCCGACGGATTTAAGCCGGCAAGCACTTCGTCGAGCAGGAGGAGTTTTGGTTCGGTCGCGAGCGCGCGGGCGAGTTCAAGGCGCTTTCGCCCGGCGACGGTGAGCGTGTGGGCCGGCCGGTCGAGATTGTCGCCGAGGCCGACTTCCACTCCGACCCTTTCGGCAACCGCGAGCGCGTCAGCGCGGGCGCGGTAGCGCAGATGTGCGCCGACCAAAATATTGTCGCGCACGGTCAGTCCGGCGAACGGCTGCACGATCTGGAACGTGCGGGCGATGCCGCACCGGGCAAGCCGGTGCGGCGGCTCGCCGGTGATGTCGTCGCCGGCGTAGTGGACGCGGCCGGCGCTGGGTTTGAGGAACCCGGAGATGACTGCGAACAAGGTGGTTTTGCCGGCACCGTTTGGACCAATGAGCGCGGTGATGCGCGCTGCCGGCGCCGATAATGATGCGGCGTTGACCGCGAGCAGTCCGCCGAAGCGCCGCGATATGCCTTCGACCGACAGCAACGCCTCAGCCATGGGCGATCTCCGCGGTCTTGCGCGGCGCCCAGAACCGCCGCGTCAATCCGGCGCGCGCGTCGGCAAGAGCGCCAACAAGGCCGCGCGGCGCAAAGGCGATAACCAGCACAAGCATGACGCCATAGATCATGAGATCGAGACCCGGCACATCGCCGGTCACAAATTTCGCGCCCTCGCCGAGCGATTTCACCACCAGCGCGCCGAGGAGCGCGCCGAACACGGTGCCGACGCCGCCGATGATCGGCGTCAGCAGCGCTTCGATGGAAATCCAGGTCCCATAGGCGATCGAGGAATCGACGAACAGAAAATACTGCACATAGAAGCAGCCGGCCGCGGCGGTGATGGCGGCCGAGATGATCATGGCGATAAGCTTGACCGCGGCCGCATTGACGCCAAGCGCCATCGCGGCATCTTCGTTCTCGCGCACGGCGATCAGCCAGACGCCGAACCGCGAGCGCTCAAGCCATTGCGCGATCAGGAGCCCGATTGCGACTAGCGCGAGCACCACATAATAGAAGACCGCGCGGCTCTGAAACTGAAACGACTGCGCGCGCAGGTCGAGCTTGACCAAAAGGCCGACGCCGGCGCCGGTGATCGGGGCGACGCTGGCGAGAATGCGCAGCACCTCGGCGAAGGCGAGCGTCACCAGCGCAAAATAGGAGCTGCGCAATCCGGCGCGAAACGCAAGTCCGCCGATGATGCCGCCGACCGCGGCCCCCGCGACGATCCCGGCAAGAAATCCGATCCAGGCATTGACGCCGTAATGGACCTGCAAGATGGCGGTTACGTAGGCGCCGGTACCGAAGAACGCCGCGTGTCCGAAGGAATATTGCCCGCCATAACCGCCGATGATGTTCCAGCCCTGGCCGGCAAGTCCGATCATCAGCGTCACGACCAGAAAATTGAGAACGACATTCGAGTGTACGAACAGCGGCACGGCCGCAAGCGCGGCGACAACGACGAAGATAGCGAGAAAGCCCTTCATGCGCTGGCGCCAAACAGGCCGCGCGGACGGAACAGCAACACCGCAATGAAGATCAGAAAAATGCCGACCTGGCCGAGCGACTCGCCGAAGAAAAATCCGCCGAGGCTTTCGACGACGCCGATGACGAAACCGCCAATCAGCGCGCCCGGCACCGAACCCATGCCGCCGAGGACGACGATGGTGAAGGCGACCAGCACGAACGCGTTGCCGGCGCTTGGATTGACGTAATAGGTCGGGATCAGCAGGCACGCGGCAACGGCGACGCACGCAGTGCCGAGGCCGAAGGTCACGGCATAGATATGCGCAACGTCGATGCCGGCGAGCTCGGCGCCGAGTTTCTCCTTGGCGACGGCGCGGATCGCCTTGCCGGTGTCAGTCAGTGTCATGATCAGCCACAGCACCAACGCGACGACAAACACCGCAACGAACGAAACCAGCCGCGGAACCGAAAGGAAGGTGAAGCCGAAATTGATGGTCTTGAACGAATATGCAAGGTCGATGGTGCGCGTATCGGCGCGAAACTCGTAGAGCAGCGCGTTCTCGATCAGCACGGCGAGGCCGAGCGCCACCAAAAGCATATTACGGTCGTCGCCGTGCGACGCAGGGCCGATGACAAAGCGTTGCAAGGCGTAACCGAGAGCAAAGAAACCGGGCGCAAGCAGGAATACAGCAAGGTAGGGATCGAGGCCGAGCTTCTGGTAGGCAAGAAACGCAGCAAACAACGCGGCGCTAAGTAACGCGCCGTGCGCAAAGTTGATGATGTGCAACACGCCATAAATTAGCGTCAACCCCAACGCGACCAGCGCATAGACCGCACCGATCATCAGTCCATTGATGACCACTGTGGTCAGGATGGTGAGTGAAAGCACGATGTCATTGCGAGCCAACGGGTCCGGCCCGAAGTGGCCGGCCCGATGACAGGCTCCACGAAGCAATCCAGCCTCCGGGCGCGGACGCTGGATTGCTTCGTCGCTTCGCTCCTCGCAATGACGGTTCTAACCTAACCGCAACAGCGCCCGCGTCTGACACCTTGGCTCCTACGCGGGGATCGGGAAGACCGCTTTCGCGTCCGCGAACTCGGCCGGCAGGATCACTTTGATGTCGCCATCGAGCACCTGGGTATTGACCGGCGCGGCGCCCTGGTTCTGGCCGTTGACGAACTTGGTTGGCCCGTAAGGCATGATGTGACCGGCGAAAGTCGAGTCCGCAAGCGCAGCCGTGAGCTTGGCGCGATCAGCGGATGCGGCGCGCTGCAGCGCGTCGGCGACCAGGAGGACGGCACTGTAATTCATGCACACTTCATACGTGAAGAACTGGCCCTTGGCCTCGACCTTCTTTTTCAGCTCCAGCGCCTTGGCGCTCTTCGGGTTGAACCAGTTGTTGCAGTCCATGATGTATTTGGCGGCTTCCGGGAAATCCTTGACGAATTTATAGGACGACGCGGCTCCGCCCAGCACCGAATAGATGCCTTTCGGCCGCACGTGCTGTTCCAAGAGGGTGCGGGCCAGAAGCACGTATTCGTTATAATAATTGGCCGGAATGATGAGATCGGGGTTTTGCGCCTTGATCTTGAGCACGACATTGTTGAAGTCGCGTGTCGGCGTCGGGTGCGCGATCGTCTCCAAAATCTGAAAGCCCCTCGGCGGTAATTGCGCGTTGAGGAGCTTGGCAACGCCTGACCCGAACAGCGAATCCTCGTGGACGATGATCACGGTCTTCGCCGGCTTGCCGGCGGCGTCGTTGATGGCCGTCAAATTCCCGAGCGCGCTCTTGGCAACGATGCTGAAACTCGGCCCGAAGCGGAACGTATTCTTGAGGCCGCGGGTCGTGATCGAGTTCGGCGACCCCGACGTCAACGACGTACGGGAGATCATAACGCGCCGCCGCCTGGGTGGTGGCAAGACAGATCGAGGAACCATAACCGCCGACGACGCAGGCGACGCCGGCGGCATTCATCTTTTCCACTTCCGCTACGCCGCCCTCGGGCGTGGATTGCGCGTCGCCGAGAACCGGATCAATCTTGCCGAGGCCCTTGATACCGTCGGCGGCATTGAGCTCATCGACCGCCATAGTGGCGCCGATACGGCCCTGCTGGCCCGAATAGGACAGCGCGCCGGTCATCGGATGCAACAGCCCGAGTTTTACCGTCGCGCCTTCCGCGCGCAGGACCGATGGCATCGCCAGGCTTCCCGACGCAGCAGCCGCGGCGCCGAGCGTCGTGGTGGCGAGAAACCGGCGGCGGCTGAACGGCATTTTTTGCTCCGACATGAGTGTCCTCTCCTCGTTTCACGCTTCGGCGTCAGATTTGCTGGCTGCCTCTTGCTCAAATTCCCACATCGGACGTCAGGGTGCCGGCACGGGCGTTCGTAACCACCGGCGACCAAGCCTTCGCCTCGCTTGCGCCCGATCGCACCAAATCCATCTCGAAGGCGTAGCGGTCGGGCCGGTAGAGCGCATGCAGATGCTCGACGGCGCGGCCCGACTGATCACACACCACACGAACGAGTTCGATCAGCGGCGATCCGGCGCGCACATCGAGTGCTTCCGCGACCTCGGGCGTTGCCAGCCCGGCGCTGATGCGCTGGCGCGCATGTTCGACCTTCACGCCGGCCCGTTCCAGCAATTCAAGCAGCGGACGTGAGGCCAGTTCCTGCCTGGTAAATGTTACCGCGACGCTTTCAGGCACGTGCGTGGTCAGATAGGAAAACGGTACCCGATCGACGGCGCGCACGCGCACCGATCGCTGCAGCAGCTGATCCTGTCCAACGCCCAGCGCCTTCGCAACCGCGCCCGCCGCGGGCACATAGTCGAATGAAAGAAGCTTGACCGCCGTGCGCCGACCCATGTCGGCAATGTTGGCGAGCACACCGGAAATGTCCGCGGTGATCGGCGCCGGCGCTGCTCGGTAAATCACGCGGGTGCCGGCGCTGCGGCGGCGCTCGATGAACCGCTCGCGGGCAAGCTCACCGAGCGCCCGGCGTATAGTCACCCGTGACACGCTGTAATATTCAGCCAGCTCGTGCTCGGTCGGCAGCTTGGTGCCAAAGCTGAAAGCGCCGCTGAGAATGCGGTCACGCAGGATGAGATAGACTTGCTTTGCCTTCGCTTCGCCGAGCCAATCGCGCACACCGCTCTCCCGCTCGAGGCCGCCCGGCAGCGGTCACTTTACTTGGTATTCTTTAGCGTACAATATTGGCTGCAACTTCCGCAAGCCCGCGTCCCAAGGCGTGTCGCATGAGCGAACCCCAGACCCTGATCGACAAGCTCTGGTCGGCGCACGAAATCATCCGGCGCGAGGATGGGGCCGCATTGTTGTGGGTCGACCGGCACTATGTGCACGAAGGCTCATTCCTCGCCTTTACGCAGATGAAACAGCGCAGCGGATCGGTCGCCGAGCCCGGGCTTACCTTCGGCACGGCCGACCATTATGTGCCGACCCGGCGTGATCGTGCGATCGCCGACCCCTCGATTGCGGCGATGGTGACCGATTTCGAGGCCAACGTCGCCGCCAACCACATCAGCAATTTCGGTCTCGGCGATCCGCGTCAGGGCATCGTGCACGTCGTCGGGCCTGAGCAGGGCCTAACGCTTCCCGGGCTTCTGATTGTATGCGGCGACAGCCACACCTCGACGCATGGGGCGTTCGGCGCTTACGCGTTCGGCATCGGCGCGTCGGAGGTCGCTCACGTGCTGATGACGCAGACGATCTGGCAGAAGCAGCCGAAGCGGATGCGTGTCACCGTGAGCGGCAAGGCAAGCGCCGGCGTCGCCGCCAAAGACATTGCGCTCGCCATCATCGCCCAAATCGGCGCCGACGGCGCGCAGGGCCACGCCATCGAATATGCCGGCAGCACCATCACCGCGCTGTCGATGGAAGGCCGCCTGACGTTGTGCAACCTGTCGATTGAAGCCGGCGGTCGCTGCGGCATGGTTGCCGCGGATGCGACTACGTTCGCATACCTCAAAGGCCGCCCTTACGCCCCCAAGGGTACGGCGTTCGACCGGGCGGTCGAAGATTGGTCGACGCTGGTCTCCGACAAGAACGCCATGTTCGACCGCGAGGTTACGCTCGACGCCGGCGCTATCGCTCCGATCGTCACCTGGGGCACGACGCCCGACGACGCCTTGCCGATCGACGGCACCGTGCCCGATCCGGCGCGCGAGCGCGATCCGGTACGCGCGAAATATGTGCGCGACGCGCTCGACTATATGGGCATCACGCCCGGCAAGAAACTCACCGACATTACCATCGACCGCGTCTTCATCGGCTCGTGCACGAATTCGCGCATCGAGGACTTGCGCGCCGCTGCGGCAGTCCTTGCCGGCCGGGTCAGCAAAGTGCCCGGCCTCGTGTCGCCGGGCTCGACGGTCGTGAAGCGGCAGGCGGAACAAGAAGGGCTCGACCGCATCTTCCGCGAAGCCGGACTGGAATGGGCCGACTCCGGCTGCTCGATGTGCGTCGGCATCAACGGCGATATCGTGCCTGCCGGCGAGCGCTGCGCTTCAACCACTAACCGCAATTTCCGCGGCCGGCAGGGCCCCGGAGCGCGTACGCATCTGATGTCGCCGGCCATGGTCGCCGCTGCGGCGGTTACCGGGCATCTCGCTGATGCGCGGCCGTTGCTCGCAGACCGAAAGCTTTAGGGACGACAGCCGATGGAAAAATTCATACGGCTTACGGACAAAGCCTGTCCGCTGCTGTTGCCTAACGTCAACACCGACATGATTTTGCCGGCGCGGTTTTTAAAGCTGCCGCGGACGCCGGAGCTCGGCGATACGCTGTTTTACGATTTGCGCCGCGACGCGGCCGGCAACGAGCGGCCCGACTTCCTGCTCAATCAGCCGCGCTGGCGCGACGCCAAGATCCTCATCGCGGGCCGCAATTTCGGCGGCGGTTCCTCGCGCGAGGCTGCCGTCTACGCGCTCTTCGAAGCCGGCATCCGCTGCGTGATCGCGTCCTCGTTCGGCGACATTTTTGCGCAGAATTCCGTCAAGAACGGACTCCTGGCCGCCGTGCTGCCCGAGGCGGACGTTGAGGAACTCGGCACAGCGACTGCCGCCGATCCAGAGCTGCCGATCACCGTCGATCTTGAGCAGCAGATCATTTTACGCGGCAATCGCAGCTACAGCTTCAGCATCGATCCGGTCAGTCGCAATCAGCTGCTCAACGGCTGGGATGATATCGACATGACCCGAAGCTACCGCGACCGGATCGCGGCCTTTAAAGCCACCGACCGCGAACGGCGGCCGTGGGCGGGGCCGCCGTCATAAGGCTGATGTGCGGGCAAACCTCCTCATGCTTAAGCTTCGATCAACACCTTTAGCGCCCGCGTGCTCGCGGCATTGCCGGATGTCTCGTAGGCGTCGAGAATGTTTTGCATCTTGAAACGGTGCGTGATCAAACGCTTTGGATCGATCTTGCCGGACTGCACCGTCTTCAACAGCATCGGCGTCGTCACCGTGTCGACCAGCCGCGTCGTGATGGTGATGTTGTGCGACCACAATCGCTCGAGGTGGAGATCGGCCTTGACGCCATGAACGCCGACATTGGCGATGGTCCCGCCCGGCGCGACGATGTCTTCGCAAACTATAAAGGTGGCCGGAACGCCGACCGCTTCGATCGCCGTATCGACACCGCGGCCGCCGGTCATTGTCATGATCTTCTCGGCCGCCTTGCCGTCGCCGCTATTGACGGTCGCCGTGGCACCGAAGCGCTTGGCGACCTCAAGCCGGTTGTCGTCAAGGTCGACCATGATGATTTCGGCTGGCGAATAAAACTGCGCCGTCAGCAACGCTGCGAGCCCAATCAGACCTGAGCCGACAATGGCAACAGTGTCCCCGGGCTTTACCTTGCCGTTGAGCACTCCGCACTCGAACCCGGTCGGCAAAATGTCGCTCAGCATCACCAGCGCATCCTCTTCGGCGCCTTCAGGTACCCGGTACAGGCTGGTGTCGGCGTGCGGAATGCGCACGTATTCGGCTTGCGTGCCGTCGATCTCGTTGCCGAGAATCCAGCCGCCGGTTGTGCAGTGAGAGTACATGCCCCTGCGGCAATATTCGCATCGCCCGCACGATGAAATGCAGGAGATCAGTACCCGGTCGCCGGGATGGAACGTTGTGACACCGGCGCCAACGTCCTCCACCACGCCGACGCCTTCATGACCGAGAATGCGTCCCGGTTTGCAGGTCGGAACATCGCCCTTGAGAATGTGCAAATCGGTTCCGCAGATGGTCGTCTTCGTAATCCGCACGATGGCGTCGGCCGGCGCCGTAATTTTCGGCATCGGACGATCTTCGACCGCCTTCTTGCCTGGTCCTTGGTAGACCAGCGCCTTCATCTTTGAGCGCACATTCTTTTGCCTGACGGGTGGTTCGGCAACAAGCGTCGTCATGGGGTCCTCGCGTGTCTTTGTAAGGTCATCGGCGCGAAAGTCCGCGACACAATCACCGGTTGTTCTTCGCTAGGGTTCGATTGTTAGTGTTGCCGGCGGACGGCAAATTGACTTTTGTCAAAGTTCCGTGCGGCATTTTTGCGCGCAATTACGGTACGGATTTATCTTGACCGATTTATTTCACCCGTACTCGCCGGCCTGGAAGGGACGTTGATTCAAGTCAACACGCCGGGGCGGCTCTTGGTGAATGTCAGTCGTGATTTTAGTTGAAGCGGGTTTGCGGCGCGCAAGACAGAGCAAAATGCAGCAGGCGCTGGAACACAGCCATACGCGACAAGCAATCAGGGAGCGCCTCGCCCGCGGGCCGCGCAGCAATTATTTGCGCGACTGGATTTATGGCGGAATCGACGGCGCAGTAACGACATTCGCCATCGTTGCGGGTGTCGCCGGCGCTGAGCTTTCGACGACGGTGGTGTTGGTGCTCGGCTTCGCCAATCTCCTCGCCGACGGTTTTGCCATGGCGGCATCGAACTATATCGCCACCAAATCCGAGCGTGATGATTACGATCGTGTGCTTGGCGTTGAACGCAAGCACATCGCGCTGGTGCCGGATGGCGAACGCGAAGAGATCAGACAGATTTTCGCCGCCAAGGGCTTCTCCGGCGAGGACCTCGAACGCATCGTCACCGTAATCACATCCGATCGCGCTCTCTGGGCAAGGACGATGGCGGTGGAGGAGTATGGACTTTCCCCAACGCCGCGATCACCCGCCCTGGCCGCGCTCAGCACCTTTGCTGCATTCATTATGTGCGGCCTCGTGCCGCTCGCCACTTACCTTTCGGCCGGCGGGCTCGCGTCCTGCGTCGCCGCGGCGGGCGCGACCTTCTTCGGCGTCGGCGCGATCAAGAGCCGGTGGTCGCTGACGGCGTGGTGGAGGTCCGGGCTCGAAAGCCTCATCATCGGCATGAGCGCTGCCGCGGTGGCGTTTGCGGTCGGTTACGGCCTAAAGGTGCTTTTTCAACTGCCGGCGGCGTGAATTCGCGGTTGATTTGCATCAACCCCGTTGGGGCAAAAATGCGCTTCGTTTATTTCGAAGCGCCACAACGTCTGGCAACTTAGGGACAGAACATGGACCTCAAAGACGCGATCTACACGCGCCGTGCGGTGCGAGAATTCACGGCCGAACCGGTGAGCGAGAATGTTATTCGCGAGCTCATCGATGCGGCCATCCAAGCGCCGAGCGCGGTCAATCAGCAGCCCTACTCGTTCTGCGTCGTCCGCGACAAAGCCACGCTGGCGACCATATCGCGGGAAGCAAAAGCGCACATGGTGAGAACCAGCCCGATCGGTCTCATGTCGCATCACTTTAGCGAAATACTGAACGACGCGAATTTCGACATTTTCTATCACGCGCCGGTTCTCATTTTGATTTGCACGACGGCGGAGGTCCCGTGGGCCGTTGAAGACTGCTCGCTGGCTGCGGAAAACCTGATGCTCGCCGCACGCGGCGCGGGGCTCGGCACCTGCTGGATCGGATTTGCCCAATCCTGGCTGGGAACGCCCGAAGGCAAGGCCGTTCTGAAGCTGCCAGCCGCATACAAGCCTATCGCCCCGATTATCGTCGGGCATCCGAAATCACCTCCTCCGCCGGTGCCGAGAAAACAGCCCGAAATCCGTTGGGCCGGTCCGTAAGACGGCGACACAAGCGCCGCAGCTTGGCCGGGGCCAAACGCGATGAGAGAACTGCCCTTATCCAAGGTCTACCAATGCTGGAACCAGGGCCGGTGGTGTTACTGACAACCGCGCGCCAAGGCCGCGCCAACGTCATGACCATGTCCTGGCACATGATGGTCGAGTTCGAGCCGCCACAAGTGGCCTGCGTCGTCAGCAACGCCAATTACAGCTTCGCCGCACTGCGCGCCACACGGGAATGTGTCATCGCCATTCCGGCGCGCAAATTGGCGACGAAAGCGGTCAAGGTCGGGAATACATCAGGTCGCGACCTCGAAAAGTTTAGGGCGTTCGGTCTGACCAAAATGCCGGCGGCGCGCGTCCAGCCGCCGCTTATCGCCGACTGCTTTGCCAATCTCGAATGCAAGGTGACCGACACGCAGCTCGTCAACAAATACAATCTCTTTATTCTCGAAGTGCTTAAGGCCTGGATTGATCCGGTACAGAAGAATCCCAAGACCATCCACCATCACGGGTATGGCAAATTCGTCGTCGACGGAAAAACGCTCAGGTTGAAGTCGCGGATGCGGTGATCTGCGCTTGACGTTGGCTCAGCCGGCGAGCGGTTCTCCGAAAGCGTCATATCAGTGAAGAATGCCGTCCCAGATTCCCTGGGCTGTCTCGGCAAACCGAAGCCGGCCGAGGAAGATCCCGATGCGCCGGATTTGCAACCGCGGTTGAATCCTCCGCGCAATTGAAGGGGCGCCGCGCCCCTTACTTCATATCGCCTGGGCGGCGGTGGAGCGAAAGCGCAGAACGGCGAGCATGAAGAATAGGCTGCCGACGATCCCAACAAATGCAAATTGCGGCCAGACCACATCAAAGCCGGCGCCGCGATAGAGGATCGCTTGCGCGAAGGACACAAAATGCGTCGACGGCGAGGCTTGCATCGCGTCAGCTAGCCAGGGCGGCATGCTTTCCAGCGGCGTGTTGCTGCCGGACAGCATGTTCATCGGCAGGAACACCAAGAAAAAGAGAAGTCCAAGCTGCGGCATGCTCCGCGCAACCGTTCCAAGAAATATTCCGACGGCCGAGGCGAAGAATAGGTACACCGCAGTCCCCACCAAAAACAGTGGAATCGAGCCGGCGATTGGAACGCCGAGCAATGTGCGAACGACAAGATACAACGAGAGGCCGACGGCGACTGTGATCACCAGCCCATTCGCAAACACCTTGGACATCGCAATCTCGAACGGCGTCAACGGCATTACCAGAAGATGATCCATTGTGCCGTGCTCGCGCTCGCGCACGATAGCGGCACCGGCGAGTATAATCGCCAACATGGTGACGCTGTTGATGATGCCCATGACGCTGGTGAACCACGCAGTCGTGACATTGGGATTGAACACCGCACGGACATTAAGGTTGACTGGCGACAGCGGAGCACCTTCGGCCCGGGAAAGAAAATCCTGTATCTCGGTCGCGATGATCTCTTGCGCATAGCCCGAGCCAAGTCCACCCTGGACCATCACGGTGGCATCGACATTGAGCTGTATTGCGGGGTTTCGCCGGCCCAAAACATCGCGCTCAAAGTTCGGCGGGATATCGACCACGAAGGTATATTCGCCGGCGTTCATCAGCGGCACAATATCGCGCTCGGAGACCAGCCGGGCCTGCTTAAAATAGGGCGGCTGGAAGGCGTGGACGATGCGATCCGATAGTTCGGAGTGATCCTCGTCGACCACGGCAATCGCGGCATTGTGCACCTCCTGCGAATAGCTTTGTGCCTGCGCCATAATTTGCAGTGAAAATGCGTAAACGACAAACGCCACCAAAACGTAATCGCGCAGGAAGCTGCGCAGCTCCTTGGTCCCTAGCCAAAAAATGTTAGCTATTGTCTGCATGCTAGCGCTGCTGCCTGCGGAGCAGCACGAGGCTGATCAACAACAGCGCGGGGATAAAGACCGAGAGCTCCGCGATATTGAACGCCAGGTCGCCGAAGCCCAGCCCCTTGGTGAACGTGCCGATGGCGACTGGCCGAAAATAGGTCATGGGGAACACCCGCCCCATGATCTGTGCCACCGGCGATAGCGAGGAGACAGGCACCTGCAGGCCAGAAAACTGCGATGCCGGCAGAAAGGTCATAATAGCAGTGCCGAACAGCGCGGCGATCTGGGTGCTGGCAAATGAAGAAATCAGCATACCATAGCCGGTGGTCGTGGTGACATAGACGACCACGCCGAGCAGCAGCGCCAAGAAGCTTCCTGTGAGTGGCACCCGGAAAACAAACAGCGCCATGAGGAACATCACGAAAAAATTCAGCACGGCGACTGCAACGTACGGAATCTGCTTGCCGATCAGAAATTCGAGTCGAGTGACCGGCGTCACGTACAGATTGGTAATCGAACCCAGCTCTTTCTCGCGCACAACAGCGAGTGCCATCAGGATCGCCGGAAACAGCGCCAGCAGTATGGCTATGGTCGATGGCACCATAGCGTAGACGCTGTCGAAATTCTGATTGTACTTGTATCTGATCTCGATTCTGGCGGGCGGCTTGGGCGCAAGCAGATTCGTCGTCGTCACGACGGGATCGCTCAAATAGAGCTGGTGCATGGCCTGCAAGTAGCCGCGGATGGTCTCGGCACGGAACGGCATGGCGCCGTCGACCCAGGCGCCGACCCAGACCGGACGCCCGCGCTCGAGATCGCGGCCGAAGCCGGGTGGAATTTCCACAGCGGCATCGATGTCGCCGCTCTGCAGTCGCTTATGCAGGTCGGCATAGTCCGTTAACCGCCTCTTCTCGATGAAGTAGGTCGAGCCGCGCAGTTCTTCCAGATACGAGCGGCTTTCGTGACTCTGGTCGTGGTCGAGGACCGCGAAAGTGAGGTTGTTGACGTCGTTCGAGATCCCAAACCCGAACACCAGCATCAGGAATGCCATTCCAAAAAAGGCGAAGGTCAACCGAATGGGATCGCGCAGAAGCTCGATTGATTCGCGTATCGTGTAGGCGGAGAGCCGCTGCAGGCTGAATGCCCGCTGCCGCGGCGGCGATTGCCGGGCGGGCCCGGCGACGGAAGCCCGGAGGGCATCGACGGGCAGCGACGCCGAGGCTCCGGTCGCCTCTTCGAGATAACCGATGAACGCGTCCTCAAGCGTTGAGGCGCCGCGCGCTTTGATGAGATTCGCTGGAGTATCGGTGGCAAGCACCCGGCCGGAATCCATGAGCGAGATACGGTCGCAGCGCTCGGCCTCGTTCATGAAATGTGTAGACACGAAAATCGTCACGCCCTGCTGGCGTGAAAGATCGATCAACAGCTCCCAAAAGGCGTCCCGCGCCAACGGGTCGACACCCGAAGTCGGCTCGTCGAGAATGAGCATTTCCGGCTCGTGCACGATGGCGACGGCGAGCGAAAGCCGCTGACGGATGCCTAGCGGCAGATCGGAAGCAAGCTGGTCTAAATAATCCTCCAGGCCGAAGTGACCGATGAGATCAGCAAGCCGCGCCCCGGCTCTCTTCGCCGGCAGATGGAAAAGCCGCGCGTGCAGTGTGAGGTTCTGCCGCACTGTGAGTTCGGTATAGAGGGAAAACGACTGTGACATATATCCGACGCGCCGGCGCGAATTGATGTCACGCGCGTCGGCCGGAGTGCCGAACAGCAGCGCCTCGCCCCCGCTGGGCGCCAGCAATCCCGTCAGCATCTTCATGGTCGTAGTCTTGCCGCATCCGTTCGAGCCGACGAAGCCGAAAATCTCGCCGCGCTCGATGGTGAAGCTGACCCGGTCAACCGCGGTGAAGTCGCCGAAGCGGCAGGTAAGGTCGCGCGCGGTGATGACCGTCTCGTGATCGGCTATACGGCGCTGCGGGATTTCCAGCTGCCTGTGCCCTGCCCGGCGCTCTTCCGGCATCAGCGCGATGAAAGCGTCCTCGACGATCTTGGTACGCGTCTGCGCCTTGAGTTCAGCTGGCGAGCCGGCCGCCAGGATTCGTCCATCGTCCATGGCGATGAGCAAATCAAACCGCTCGGCCTCTTCCATATAGGCGGTCGCGACCACCACGCTCATGCCGGCCTGGCGCGACCGGATACGCGCGATCAATTCCCAGAATTGACGTCGCGACAGCGGATCAACGCCAGTCGTAGGCTCGTCGAGGATCAAAAGGTCGGGGTCATGAATGAGCGAGCAGCACAGCCCCAGCTTCTGGCGCATCCCGCCTGATAGTTTCTTTGCCTGACGATCCGCGAACGGCGCTAAGCCGGTGCTGTCCAAAAGTTCGGCAATGCGCCAGTCCCGTTCCGAGCGCGACTGCCCGAACACGCGGCCGAAGAATTCAATGTTCTCGCGGATGCTGAGGTCGGGGTAGAGATTTTTTCCCAGTCCCTGCGGCATGTAGGCGATGCGGGGACAAACAGCGGCCCGGTGTGCGGAATTAGCAATGTCGCCGCCGAGCACGGTAACGCGGCCCGATTGCACCTGCCGGGCCCCGGCGATGATGCTGAGCAGCGTCGACTTGCCAACTCCGTCGGCCCCGATCAGTCCGACCATGCAGCCGGTCGGCAGCGTTACGCTGACATCATCAAGCGCGATGGCGTGCCGATAACGCTGAGTGACATTTTCGAGGCGGGCGACGGGCATTTCAGGCCCGTTCATTGCGCGGCGGTCGCCTGCAGCCGATCCGGCCAAGGCGTCGCCGGTTCGGTCAAGACGTAAGCGACGCCGGGAAGCCCGCTGCTGACGGCATCGCTCCGCCCTTTGAGCCAATCGGGATCGATCCGCACGCGGACGCGAAACATCAGCTTTTCGCGCTCGGTCTGGGTCTCGACCGTTTTGGGCGTGAACTGGGCCTGCGTGGCAATGAACATGACCTTGGCCGGGATCGCGGCCTTCGGATAGGCATCCACCACGATGCGGGCACTGGCGCCGTATTTTACTTTTCCGGCCTGCTGAGTCGGCAGGTAGACGTCCATGTAGACATAAGAAGTATCGAGCATCGCGAAGACATGGCCCCCGGCCGGCAACACCTCGCCGACATTCGCCACCCGGTATTGGATGCGGCCGTCGCGCGGCGCCACCAGCGTGTCGTCATTGATCTCGACGCTATAGAGCTCGACGTCATGGGTCGCTGCTTCCAGCGCGTGCTCGGTTTCTGTCACCCGCGCATTGGCCGCGTCGAGCGCGGCCGTGGCGCCGTCAAGTTGTTGTTGCCGCTGATCCACGACCTCCTGGGTCTGGAAACCTTTTTGCACCAAATATATCGCGCGATCGAATTCCTGCTTTGCCAGGACCAGCTGGGTTTTCTGCTGGACCACGTTGGCGTTCGCTTCGTCGACCGCTCTGCGTGCCTGGCTCACTTGAGCTTCGGATTTTTTCAGCGAGGCACCGAGATCGCGCGTATCCATGCGCGCGACAACCTGCCCCGCTTTGACCAAGTCGCCCTCGTCGACCAGGATTTCGGCGATTCGGGCGGCGTATTTGGTGTCGATGTTGATTTCGTCAGCTTCGAGCCGGCCGTTGCCGAAATAGATCCCGGGTGGCAATGGAGGATGGAGACGCTGCCACCAATAATATGCGCCGCCGCCGACGCCGCCCGCCAAGACGGCGACTGCCAGCGCGATACGAAACCACCACGTACGATTGGGGACACGCTTGGCGACGATTGGAACAGGGACGCCCGCAGGGCGCACCGGCACCAACTCATGCATGTTGGACCGAGCGGTCCCGTTAGCCTCGGCCGATGTTGGCCGGGGCATATCTTCAGTTTCGCTGGTGGGGGTCATTTTTTGGGTCCAGAAACCATTGCCATTGAGCGCGATGAGCGCCCGGTAGATGCGCGGCGACACTAACCGCACTGCACAACGGCAAAAATTCCGGGAATGGCCCTAAGGGGTATTACGGGTAGCGCCGAACCCAACTTTCGCCCGATTTCACATAGGTACGCTTGACCGCGGCCCATGCAATCCGATGGGCGGCCTCCTCCTGCCTGACATCACCCTCGTGCGCCGCATAAGCGTGATTGAAGGCCTCGCGATAGATGTCCTGAGCATGATCCGGCAGATGGTTCCTGACCGATGGCGGCAGATCGGCGTTTATCGCGTACGGCATTGGCAATCCTTGCAGTTTCGAGCTTTTCCGTATGCCGCACGGGCAAATGGTTTCATTTGATACAAATCAAAGCCGCCGCACCGGCAAGCACCTAGCTTAATAAAAAACTTCGTGGCCACACTATAGGAGCACGCCAATGCAACAGGACATTCCTGGCACGATCGTTTTTGACGGGACGGAAGCGCAGAAAGGATTTGCGCTCAATCGCATGTGCTTCTCGTTCAACAGCGCGGAAAACCGCGCCGCTTTCCTCAACGATGAGGACGCCTATTGCCGCAAATACAGCCTCAACGCCGAGCAACGCGCGGCGGTCAAGAGCCGCAGCGTGCTGAAGATGATCGAAGCCGGCGGCAACGTTTATTACCTCGCCAAACTCGCCGGCATCTTCGGCCTCAATGTCCAGGACATCGGCGCGCAACAGACCGGCATGACCGTCGAGGCATTCAAGTCGAAACTTCTGTCAGCAGGAGCATAACCATGGCCACAATCGTCGGCGGCGTCGGCTCGACCCATGTCCCCGCCATCGGCAGAGCGATCGCGGAGAAAAAACATAACGATCCTTATTGGAAGCCGTTCTTCAAAGGCTTCGATTACGTGCACTATTGGCTGGCGCGAACGAGACCTGACGTCGCCGTGGTGTTCTACAACGATCACGGGCTCAACTTCTTCCTCGACAAGCTGCCGACATTTGCAGTGGGCGCCGCCAGCGAATATCGCAGCGAGGATGAAGGCTGGGGCATTCCGGTTTCCCGCCCCATCCCGGGCGATGCAGCACTGTCATGGCACCTGATCAACGCACTCGTCGCCGACGAATTCGACGTCACTATGTGCCAGGAAATGCTGATCGATCATGCGGTCACGATTCCCATGGCGCTGATGTGGCCGGGCCCGGTTTGGCCGATCAAGATCGTGCCCGTCGAGATCAACACCGTGCAACATCCGCTGCCGTCACTTGAACGTTGTCTCAAGCTCGGCCGCTCGATCGGTCGCGCCCTTGAGACCTACGAGCAGGACTTGCGCGTCGTGGTCATTGGCACCGGCGGCCTGTCCCATCAGCTCGACGGCGCCCGAGCCGGCTTCATCAACAAGGAATTCGATCTGCTTTGCCTCGACAAGATCGTCGCGGAGCCCGAAGCACTCACCCGCTATTCGATCCATGACTGGGTGAAGGAGACCGGTTCGCAGGGCGTCGAGTTCCTCAATTGGATGGCAATGCGCGGCGCGCTGACCGGACGTGTCAGCGAGCTTAATCGCAACTACCACATTCCGATTTCCAACACCGCGGCGGCAACGGTGGTCTACGAAAACCAGCAAGAGGCCGCGCGTAAGGCCGCATAATGCGGCCTTACTACTTGATCGCTTGACCCCCGCTGCTGCGCTTCCCGTTCGAACTGCCGCCTAGTCTGGTGGCGGTCTGCCACTCGGGCGCAGAAGAACCTCTTGGCACCAAGATCGGGTCGTTCCAATAAGCGGGCGTAGTCGAATAGGTGACGGCTGGCGCGAGACGCCGCACCCTCCCCAATGACGTATCCCGAATTACCGCCGCTGGCTCGACAAGCCTTGACTTCAGTTCTCGCATGATTATCGGCAGGTCCTTATCGGAGAAGTTCCAGATTTGCTGATTGAAATTTTTCGAGAATGCGCGCTCGGCGTAGGGTACCAGGCCCAGGATTTGATACCACATCGCGCACCGAGCCAAGCTTACGGTCACGTGATAGCTTCCACCCTCTTTGGCCCGCTTTAAAATAGCGGCCGTGGCTCCAGCGGCTCCCATGTAGCCAGTGACGTAATCATTGATCAAACAGGTTGGTGGCATGGCGGGCATACCATTTGTACCTTCGAGCATGGCCAGACCAGAAGCGGCAGTCCCCAGCATGTCGAAGCCGCCCCGATCAAACCACGGACCGCCCCAGCCGTAGCAGCGGACGCTGACAACAATTATTCCGGGGCGGACAGCGGCAAGCTCCTCAAGAGAGAATCCGTATCCCGCTAGCTTTCGACCTCGGAAGTTATCAACGATTATGTCCGCGCTCCCAACCAGGTTCTTGCAAATTTTGTTGTCTTGGCGATCGCCCAGATCAAGGCGAGTCGATCGATGTCCCACATTGGCGTCGTCAAAAACCCAGTCATGCTCAAAATCGTTGTAGTGATTGACCGAAAGGACGTCAGCCCCCTGTTCGGCGAGAGTGCGACCTACGACTGGCCCGGCAACGGCGTGAGTGAGGCTTAATACCTTTATTCCCCCAAGCGGCCGGTTCGCGGGCGAGAACGGTTCCGGTTAGCTTTCTCCAATTCTCCTTACCGCGATGACCGGTTCCTGCGACAAATAAGTTCCCTGAGGATGAGCCAGCCACTCTTCAGGCGATCTCGCGATGCAAAGCGTAAGACCTTTCGAGTTTGCGGTGTCCTCCAGTTCGTCGCTGTTCCATTTCGCGATTGAAGTCGCGATGTTCTTGTGACTGATGCCGCAGTTGAAGAAATTGCTCCAATCATTGTGTTGATGCGGGTAGACGCCCGAGGGATAGACCCAGCGCTCGTCCTTCGTCTTGTAAGGGAATATGGTGAAGGGGTGCAGGCCGCCCATCCAATTGTTATATGGATGCCCGTTGATCGTGGGATGGAATGTGAATTTCCGGGTTTATGCCATGTGCTGCTTGCCGAATGTCGATGCTGAGGTTCTGACCCTTGCCCGTTCTTTCCCTCCAGATCGCGGCCGCGCCCACCGCCGCAGCCATCGCCGCGACTGAGAATGCCTCGCCCAGCCGGACACAACTCGGGAAAAGTGGATCGGACCCAAAGAAATTCACGCCGCCGCCGGCATCGTCGAGCGTCAAGCCCAGGGGCTCGATCAGCCGGCCGAGGGCGTTAGCGGCCCCCAAATTCGGTTGCTTGGTCTCCATGAGAACTCTTCACTTCCCCGGTCATCAGATCCCTCATTTCTGCGGCGTTTAGATCAAGTCGTGGGTGACGCTGTCTTTTTTGGCGCCCAGACATCAGTCTCTAGGCGTGTGCAGG
Source organism: uncultured Alphaproteobacteria bacterium (assembly GCA_963844545.1). Taxonomy (GTDB): domain Bacteria; phylum Pseudomonadota; class Alphaproteobacteria; order Rhizobiales; family Xanthobacteraceae; genus BOG-931. Next base: position 101,181 of record CAWJOX010000026.1, read on the forward strand.
CCGGTATGTTGCCGCATTGGTCGTGAATTCAGCGTGGCCGTAGCGCTTAAGCTGTTTGGTCAACTTGCGGACCAGCGAGCGGTCGGCCGCGTCACTGATCACCGGTATGTGCGCGGCGATCGCATAGGCCGCCATCCTTGAGGCGATCAGGATGCTCGCTGCCGCGGCGGCGATATAGTCGGCCAAGCCGACCTCGACTCCGGCTTTGGCCGCGGCGCTTTTGCCGCCTCGCATCAACTTTGTGACGAAATACACCTTGGCGAATCCGCGCTCGAGCCAGGTGTGAAGGCGGCCGGGCAAGGAATGGTCCGAGGTGAGGTCGGCCGTCAGCATGGCGTGAACGAGAGCGGCGCAATTGTCGTCGAACCCTTTTCGGAGCGTGGCGTGGCGCGTCAACAGAATGTCCACAATGCTCTGCGGCGTATCCGCGAGCAGCTCTCTGGGCAGCCCGAGCAGGAAGCAGCGGTAGCGGGCGAGTTCGGCGTGCGCGCGCTCGGCGGGCGTGAACGCCGTGCGGCCCTGGCGCAGTGCCTTTCCCGCAATGATGAAAATCGACATCAGGCCGGCCGGCATCTGGTCGACCTGCGGAATCGGAATGCCGTAGGTCCTGACGTCCCAGCGATCGCCGCGGCGCAGGATGTTGAACCGGACCATCGAATGCATGAGTCGGACCATCGCGGCGGCCTTAAAGCAGGCGCCGTGGCGATAGAGCATGTCGGGCATGACCGTCTGCGTGAAAAAAATTGCTGTCTCGTTCACCCGGTGTGCGGCCGATTCCTTGGACAGCGCGCCGGTCAACACCATCGGCAAAGCGGTGTACTTGTTCATGAACGTTGCAATGAGACCGCCCCGGATGATGAAAGGGGCGCGGTGGGCGAAGGCGTTGCGCTCGATCCGGGCGCCTTGTTCGATCAATTTCGCGTCCAGCCATGCGGGCAATTGCTCCATTTCCCTGATGAACCGAACGAGCTCAGGTGGAGCGGAGGGCATGCTCTCCGGCCCATGATCGCAGGCCTCCTTCAGCATCGCCACCAACCGCTGGAATCCATATTGAGGAATAAGCGCGGCGTAGGCGTCGGCGACCGGGTCACCATGCATGGTGTAGGCCTTTATCAGCGCGACCCGCTCGTTGTTGGCGAGCAGTTCCGGGCGCCGCTCCGCATACTCCGGCGCAAGCTCGGTCTGGTCGCGAAGATCCACCGTGAAGCGCTCCGGTGTGATCGAAAAGTCCACGCCGCCATACGTTGCGGGAAGCTGTGCGGCTTGCTCCGCGTCCATCGCAGTCAGTTCCGTGATCGATGTGTTCGCGATCGATGTGTCCATGGCTAAAGCCTCCTGAAGATGCGACCGGTAAGGCAGCGATCGTTTGCGCTTGCCCGGTTTAAATCTCTATCAACCGATAGGTTATGGACATACCTATCATATGATAGTATTCTTGGCAACTGCGAATTGGGCGGAGGCCCGAGGAGCGAAAAAACCAAGCGGCGGCAGCGGTTTGCGTCAGGCCCCTGAGCAAGATGAGACTTCGGCCTCCTCTCGCCGCGAGTCGCGGGTGCCTATCGATGGACAAGAGAATGTCGGAAACCGTGCCGGCTACGCCCAAAACCACAAAGGTGCGCGCGGTCGCGAGCGCCGGCTATCGCAAGGGCGGAGAGACCCGGCAGCGGATCCTAGACGCGGCGCTCAACGCGTTTGGCGAGGCCTCTTTCAAGGCCGTGACGACGCGCCGGATTGCGCAGGCGGCCGGCGTCAGCCTGCCGACGCTGCAATATTACTTCGGCGACAAGGAAGGTCTCTACCGCGCCTGCGCGGAGACAATCGTCGAGCGCTACCGCCACACGACCGGCGCCGCTGCGGAAGCGGCGCGAGCCGTGAGCAAGGATGGCGCCGCCGAGACGGCGCGAGCCCGATTGAAAGCGCTGATCGCAGCGCTGGCTGGTGTCCTCATCGGGTCCACGGAAGCCGAGCGCTGGGCTCAGTTCGTGGCCAGCGAATTACGCGACCCCGGCCCGGCCTTTGAGATTCTCTACGAAAACCTTTGGCGCCCCGGCATCGAAATCATCGCCCGATTGATCGCGCGCATCCTCGGCCGTCCGCACAGCGATCCGGCGGCCCGCATTCAAGCGCTGCTGCTGGTCACGAGCCTCTTGGCCTTCCAATCCCGGCGCAGCATCTCGCTCCGCACCATGCACTGGTCGACCATCGGACCGGAACAGCTGGCGATGGTGCTGTCGAGCCTTGACGCCCAGATCGATGCCATCGGCCGCAATCCCACCGTCCCCGATGGCCAGTCGTAGCGTGCCAGGAGAGCTTAGTCAGCGCAGCGCATGCTTGCCGAGCGGCGTGACCGTGCTCGCCTGCGCGCCCTTGTCACCCATTTCCTCGGCAAACGTTACGCGCGAGCCGACGTGCAAACGCGGATACCCGTCACCGACAACGCTGTTGCAGTGAAAGTAGATTTCCTGGCCGTCCCCGGTCGTGAGGAATCCGAATTCGCCGGAGGGATCGAGCCGCGCCACCGTTCCGATGGGCGGCCCGTCGTGGCTTTTTATCTGCCCTTGGGCGCGGCGAACGCGATCTTGAAGTTGCCGCCGGGCACGCTTGAACGCATCGTTGACAGCAAAAGCCAAGTCGGAACGCCGTTCGTCCGCCGTAGCCGTCCGCTCCACGTGCACTTCGCGACCTTCAGGTAGGGCAAGATGAATGTGAACCTCATAGAGTCCGCCGACGTGGTGATGCTGGCCGGGCCCTTTCAACACCACCCGGCAAGCCGTGACGCGGTCCCAGCGCTGCTCGAGTTCTGCGATATGTTTATCGATAGCGTCCCTGATCTCTTGCGTCGGATTTATATTTTGAAATTCGATTTTGGGCGGCGTTTGCATGTCTGACTCCGAACTTGCGAGTTCCCGCACAACATCTCCGAAATTTCTGCCGGAGAATCATTGATATGGATCAGGTCATCGAATTGCCAAGGATCGGTGCGATAAGCGATGCGGCATCATCCTTGATGCAAATCAATGTGAGGGGCAGCAACGTTACCATTAATGGAAGAGTTCCAACTCTTCCGGAGGAGTGTCATGGCTGAATCCATCACCAGACTGCCAATCAAAACTGACGAGAAGAAGACTGCTGCGGCTCTTACGCCGTGGCGACCTTTTGAAAATCTACGCCGCGAAATCGATCGTGTATTCGAAGATTTCAATGGCGGCATGTGGCGTTCGCCGTTCGGACGTTCGCTGTTCGACATGCAGCCTTTCTGGCAACGCGAAGCGACTTGGTCGGCACCGGCCGTCGACGTCGCAGAAACCGAAAAGGCCTACGAGATCTCGGCCGATCTGCCGGGTATGGATGAGAAAAACGTCGAGGTGAAATTTTCCGACGGCGTTCTGACCATCAAGGGCGAGAAGCAGGAAGAAAAAGAAGAGAAGAAGAAGGATTATTACCTGAGCGAGCGCAATTACGGGTCGTTCCAGCGCGCATTCCAGGTGCCCGACAGCGTCGATGCCGACAAGATCGAGGCGACTTTCAAAAATGGCGTGCTCACCGTGACCATGCCAAAGAGCCCCGAAGCGCAGAAATCGGCGAAAAAGATCGCGGTTAAGGCGGCTTGAAAATCGCCTCACGCGCAATCCGGATTGCGTCATACCGACGCAATCCGGGTTTTCTATGCGGCAGACGCGACCGGCAACGGTTCACCGAGCCAATCGGTGATCTCTGGCCATATGCGCTCAAGCACCAATTTACCCATAAAGAGGCCGACGTGGCGGCATGACGCGGTTTCCTTGCGTATATCGCCTGGATGGCTGCCGACCAGATGTTCGGCGGCGAACAATTGGAGCGGCGCCACCAATTCGTCCTCGCTCGCGGCAAGGAGAAAAACCGGCGCTTTGATCTTCGCGAGATCGATCCGCTGCCCCAGTGCAACAAATTTTCCACGGGCGAGTTCGTTGCGCTTGTAGAGCTTTTCCACGACTTCGAGGAAATATGCTCCCGGCAGGTCGGTCGTCCACGCATACCATTGCCGGAATTCCGCTTCGAGCCTGGCGAAATCTGCAGATCCGGGCAACTCATCGGTCTGCAGGACTTGCTGCAAGTCCTCTGCAGCCACCGTATCCACCCCCCAGAACTTCAGCACTTTCCGTCCGGGAACGATGCCGTCGCCAATCCGGACGAGTTCATCGAAGACCGCTAGAGGGCTTGTGCCGGCGAGATCCGACAAAGCGGACGGCGCGGCCGCGATGTCGATCGGCGCGCCGGCGAGCACCAGCTTGCGGACCTTTGCCGGAAACCGCGCTGCGTAGGTGAGCGCCATCCAGCCGCCCTGGCAAAGCCCAATCAAATCAACTGGGGCGCCGATATGATCGACCAGGACGTTGAGGTCGGCGAGATAATCGTCAATGCCGCGGAACCGCATCTCAGGGGTCGCAGAACGCCAGTCGGCTGCGAACAAACGCCGCAACCCGGCGCCGCGCAGCGCGGCGACCAGACTATGTCCTTGTGTAAGATCGGCGACGGCGGCGCCGTGTAACGCGAGCGGCGTGCACAAAAGCGCGGGCGAGCTGTCTTCGTCGACCGTAAAATCGCGTAGCTGGACGCTATTCAGCTGGAGCGCGACGGTGTGCGGCGTCGACCATTTCGGCTCGGGTGCCTGCGCCCCGGCGGGACCGACGGCGAGATTGGCAAAATGCTTGGCGATCAGCGCCGACATATCGCTCGCTGAGGCGGCCACAAATGCCGGCCAGAGAAAGGCCAAATTTGCTGACTGACGACCCGTTGGCTCGTACATCTGATATCCGAAAGGTTATGTCATTATAGTGTCATCCGACCTGCCCAGACCGACTTTGATGTGCGTCAAGTAAGCCGCCGTCGATGCACCCGAAAGTGTCCGCAGCTTGGCCGTAGCTGGGCTGTAGGTGCGGCTTTTTGGAGCGGCACGCTGAACAGGCGGTGATATGAAACGACCGTTCTCCGTTACGCCTCAGGACGGCGCCCCGCAATCCGCGGCGGAGCGCGCAACTCATGACGCCGGCGGGTCAGCCGCGCCGGAAATATCGGATTTGGCCGCCGTTCCGCTTCCCGAACTCCTCCAACGGCTGCATTCCACAAGCACCGGCCTGAGTGCGTCCAGCGCTGCCGCTGCCCTCGAAGCGGTTGGCCCGAACCGGATCGACACGGCTCGGCGCAAGGGTCTGCTGTTCGCTTTCATCGGACGGTTGGGCAATCCTCTGGTCTTGATTCTGCTGTTCGCAGCGGCGGTCTCGGCGTTCACCGGGGACGTTCCGAGTTTCGTCATTATCGCGGTCATCGTGCTGATGTCCGTGATCCTCGACGTAACACAGGAGCGCCAAGCCCAAAATGCTGCAGAGCGTCTGCGCGAGCAGGTGTCGCTTTCCGCCAAAGTGCTTCGCGATGGCGTCGCAATCGACATTCCTGCGGCGGACATCGTTCCCGGCGATGTCATTCTTCTCGCCGCTGGCGATCTCATACCTGCCGACTCGCGGTTGATCGAAGCCCGCGACCTCTACGTCGATGAAGCGCTTCTGACCGGCGAGGCGTATCCGGCCGAAAAGGATGTGGCGCCGACAAGCGGAGCGGTCGCAGGCGAGACCGCATTCCCGCTCAATCTGGTGTTCATGGGAAGCTCGGTTGTGAGCGGAACCGCCAAGGCGCTGGTTCTTGCGACCGGGCGTAGAGCGCAACTGGGCTCGATCGCCGGCGCGCTGCAGAAGCAGCCGCCGCCGACGGCATTTGCGATTGGCATTCAAAAATTCGGAATGATGATCGTACAGGCCACGATCTTTCTCGTCCTGTTCGTCGTTCTCGTCAACGTGCTGTTTCATCGAACGCTGCTCGAATCCTTCCTGTTCGCGCTGGCGCTCGCGGTCGGACTAACCCCCGAACTTCTGCCGATGATCGTATCGGTCACCCTTGCACATGGCGCGACGCGCATGTCCCGCAAGCAGGTGATCGTGAAGCGCCAGTCGGCCATCGACGATCTCGGCAGCATGAACGTGCTTTGCAGCGACAAAACAGGGACACTGACGGAAGCCCGCATCAAGCTGGTCCGGGAAGTGGACTTCGGCGGGAACGACAGCGGCACAGTCATGCAGATGGCGCTGCTCAACGCCGCGTTTGAGACCGGGCTAAAGAGTCCGCTGGACGAGGCAATCCTCGCCGCCGGCAAGATCGACCTCGCGGCATGGCGCAAGATCGATGAAGTACCGTTCGATTTCGAGCGGCGCCGAGTGTCGATCCTCGTCGAAGGCGAAGGCCGGCGTCTCATCATCGTGAAGGGCGCGCCCGAAGACATCCTTGGCCATGCCGCCTTTTATGAGCAGCAGGGAGCGCCGCCGCGTCCGCTCGACGCGGTGGCGCGTAAAACCGCCGAGGCGACATTCAACCGCTTCGGCGCGGAGGGCTATCGCGTTCTGGGAGTCGCATGGCGAGAGGTCAAAGCGGACCACGAAAAGGCGAGTATCGCTGACGAGGCGGGTCTGACCTTCGCCGGCTTCCTCGCCTTTCTCGACCCACCGAAGGAAGGAGCCCGGGTAGCGCTAACGGCTCTCACCAATCTGGGAATCGCTTTGAAAGTAGTGACCGGCGACAATGAACAGGTCACCCGGCATGTGTGCGGCGAGCTCGGTCTGAATGTTGTCGGGACTTTGACCGGACCGGAAGTCGCAGCACTGACGGACGAGGCGCTATTGGCCAGGGTCGACGAGACGACCTTGTTCTGCCGCGTAACGCCGCCCCAGAAATCGCGCATCATCAGGGCCTTGCGGCGCAAGGGCCATGTCGTCGGCTATCTCGGCGACGGCATCAACGATGCGCCGTCACTTCATGCCGCCGATGTCGGCTTTTCGGTGGACACCGCCTGCGATGTCGCCAAAGAAGCCGCCGCTATGATCCTTTTGCGCAAGGATCTCGGCGTTCTCGCCGACGGCGTGCGCGAAGGTCGCAAGACGTTCGGCAACATCCTCAAATATATGATGATGGGGACGAGCTCGAATTTCGGCAACATGTTCTCCATGGCGGCTGGCGTTTTGTTTCTGCCGTTCCTGCCGATGCTGCCGACCCAGATTCTTTTGAACAATCTGCTTTATGACTTCTCCGAGACCACGATCCCACTCGACAACGTGAGCGACGCCATGGTGGCGAAGCCGCGCCGCTGGGACCTCGACGTCGTCCGCAAGTTCATGTTCGTGTTCGGGCCGCTAAGTTCGATCTTCGACTTTGTCACGTTCGGCCTGCTGCTCCGGGTGTTCCATGCGGACGAGAAGTTGTTTCAGACGGGCTGGTTCGTTGAGTCGCTTTCGACGCAAGTTCTGGTGATCTTCATTATCCGCACGGCTTATCCCTTGCGGGATCCGCCGCATCCGGCGCTTATAGCAAGCACGCTCCTGGCCTTCGCCGTCGCCGTGGCGCTGCCCTATTCGCCACTGGCGCCGTGGCTTGGCTTCGTGCCGCTCCCGGCCCCGCTCATCGGTGCACTGGCACTGGTGACCATCGCCTATCTCGTCCTCGTCTATGTCGTGAAGCGCTGGTTCTTCGCACACTATAAGCTGGACTAGGTGCTACGCGCAAAGGTTTGCCTTCGACAAGAGCGGAACATTCTCGGCCATCGCCAACGCGGAATAGCGGTCGATGAGTCAGCTTTGATCCAGATCAAGGTTCCTGTCATCGCGGCGCTACACTTTGATTTCATGGAGTGGAAGCCCATCTCTACCGCGCCGTTCGACCGCGAGCTTGAGCTGGCCGTCATCGAGAGAGACGGCCCGCATGCGCTTGCCTTCGCATGCCGTCGCGTCGATAGCGCATGGATCGATGCGAAAACCGGGCTGGTGATTGAGGTGAATCCAACTCACTGGCGGGAGTGGCATGCGAAGTCTTAGCGCTTCGGGTCGATGGCGGAACGTTGCGCGCGTCGCTGTTGCCGTCGACACGTTGTTCGCACACGCAGGTCTCGCAGACTCGGCGTTAAAATGCCAGTTGCCAGGACCGGCAAGCAGACTGGGTTTCACGGAAACATCGTCTTGGCAAGCCGATGCACGCCATGGCCTTCGGGACCGATCGTTTTAAACTCGCGATCATTTTTCACAGCGCCAGGACTAGTCTAGTGCCGAGGGACGTCTGGCCGCGCGCCGCTTGTCGGGCGGCGAAGGTGCATTGGCCGATTCCGATGCCCTATGCCGAAGACGACGGGGCCGTGACGTCCGGATAAGGAGGCGTCGCCACGTCATTCCGCCTGGCGCGGCGTGTCCTTCGCTCCTCGAAGCGCTGCATCACCACATAGAATGAGGGAACGAATACGACGACGAGGCAAGTCGAGGCGATCATGCCGCTGAAGACCGCGACGCCGATCGAACGGCGCGCCCCGGCGCCCGCGCCGGTCGCAATGACGAGCGGGAAGACGCCCAGGATGAAGGCGAAGGAGGTCATGAGGATAGGACGGAACCTGAGACGCGCCCCTTCGACCGCCGCCTCGACGATCTCCATCCCCTCGGCCCGTTTTTGCCGCGCATATTCCACGACCAGGATCGCGTTCTTGCCGCCGAGCGCGATCAGAAGGATGAGGCCGATCTGCGTATAGAGATTGTTGGCGGCGCCGAGAGCAGTCAGCGCGCCAACCGTTCCGATCAGAGCGAGCGGCACGCAGAGGATCACAGAGAGCGGCAGGATCCAGCTCTCGTACTGGCCCGCGAGCACGAAATAGACCAGCAATACTGCGAGCCCGAAAACGAAATAGATCTGCGAGCCGACCGCCTTCTCCTGGTAGGACATCGCGGTCCACTCGTAGCCTGTTCCGGTCGGCAGCGCCTGCGCGCCAATCTGATCCATGATGTCGAGAGCCTGGCCCGAACTGAAGCCGGCGACTGCGCTACCGACCACCGTCGCCGATGGATAAAGATTGTAGAGACTGATCAGCGGGGGACCTTGGACCTCCTTGATGTCTAGCACCGTACCGATCGGCGTCATGGTTCCGTTGCCCGCTCTGACCTTGAGGTTCTCGATTTCGTCAACGCTCGCGCGGTAGTCGGGCAGCGCCTGCGTGTAGACTTGGAACACATGTCCGAACTTGTTGAACTGGGCGGCGTAGGTCGATCCGACGTAGCCCGCCAGGGCGGAAAAGACGTTGCCGACCGTAATGCCGAGCGTCTCGGCCTTGATGCGGTCGACGATGACGTTGAGCTGGGGGGCACCGGCGCGGAAGGTCGTGCTCACCCGTTGCAGTGCCGATTGGGCGCTAGCGTCCCTGATCACGGCGTTCGTCAGGCTCTGCAACAGTGCGTAGTCGAAATCGCCGTTCTTGATCTCGACTTGCATGCTGAAGCCGCCGACGTTGCCGATGCCCTGGATCGGGGGCGGCAGGAGCGCGAACGCGATGGCCTGCGTCACGCCTTGCAGGGAGCGATTCAAATTCAGGTAGATCGAGCGCAGATCCTGTCCCTTCTGTTTGAGGCGCACATCCCAGTCATTGAGGACCACAAAGGCGACGCCCCCGTTGGCGAGCCTTGCCATGTTGTCGAGTATGGAAACGCCGCTGACGGTGACCACATGGTCGACACCGGGGATTGTCTTCGCGATCTTTGAGATTTGTTGCATGGTCGCGTCGGTGCGCTCCTTCGAAGCGCCGTCGGGCAGTTGCGCGCTGACGATCAGATAGCCTTGGTCCTCGTTCGGCAGGAATCCGGTCGGCACGCGCGTCAGGCCCCAGACCGCGACACCGACCAGAAGGAGCGCAAGGACCGCCATGGCACCGCTTCGGCGTGTCATTGCGCCGACGAGCCCCACATAGGCCCGCTCGGTGGCGCCGAAGACGGCGTTGAAGCCGCGAGAGAATAGGTTGGGCCGCGCACCCGGGATCGGCGGCCGCAGCCACAGCGCGCTTTGCGTAGGCTTCAAGGTCACGGCGTTGATCGCGCTGATGAACGCAGTGGCGGCAATGACGAGCGCGAACTGCCGGAAGATCTGCCCGGTCAGCCCCGGCAGGAAGGCGGCCGGAATGAAAACCGACATCAACACCAGTGTGATGCCGATGACCGGACCCATCAGGTCGTCCATCGCCCTGCCAGCCGCCTCGCGGCCGGGGACGCCCTGCTCGACATAGCGCGAGACGCCCTCGACGATGACGATGGCGTCGTCAACGACGATGCCGATCGCGAGCACGATGGCAAACAGCGTCGAGAGATTGACGGAGAACCCAAGCGCCGCCATCGCGGCGAAGGCGCCGATGATCGTCACCGGAACGGTCGTCGCCGGGACGAGCATCGCCCGCCAGTCCTGCAGGAAGACGAGAATGACGATCAGTACCAGAACCCCGGCCTCGAGCAGCGTTAGGTAGACCTCGTTGATCGCGGCTTTCACGAATTTCGTGGTGTCGAAGGGCGTCACATAGGTGAGGCCTGCCGGGAAGCTCTTGGCGAGCTCCTCCATTTTGGCGTGGACTTTGTCGGCGACTGCAATCGCGTTGGCGTCTGGCAGCAGGGAGATTTGAATCCCGGATGCCGGTCGGCCGTCGAGATTAAACGACGTGCTGTAGGTCTGGGCGCCGAGCTCGGCGTGGCCGATGTCGCGGATTCTGGTGATTTGTCCGCCATTTGCGGCATCAACTTTGACGACGATGTTCTCGAATTCGGCGGCGTCGTCCAAGCGGCCTTTGAGGTTGAGCGTATATTGGAAGTCCTGACCCCTTGGCGCAGGCGGCGCGCCGACCTGGCCGGCCGCGACTTCCTGGCTCTGCTGCTGGATGGCGTTGATCACGTCCTGTGGCGTCAGGGCCCGCGACTGAAGCAGGTCCGGGTCCATCCAGATGCGCATCGCGTATTGTGCGGCGCCGAGGATCGTCACGTCGCCGACGCCCTTGAGGCGAGCCAGCTCGTTCTGCACGTTGATGACGGCGTAGTTCGACAGGAACAGCCTGTCGAAGCGGCTGTCCGGCGAAACCAGCGTGACGATTTCGAGAATCGAAGTCGACTTCTTCGCCGTCGTCACGCCCTGGGCCTGGACTTGCTGCGGCAGCGACGCAAAGGCGGCAGCCACCTGGTTCTGGACCAGAATCTGCGCCTTGTCGGGGTCAGTGCCGATCGCGAAGGTGACGACCAAGGTATAGCTACCGTCGTCCGCGCTCGTCGACTGCATGTAGAGCATGTCCTCGACGCCGTTGACGCTCTGTTCGATCGGCAGCGCGACGGTGTCGATCAGGGTCTGGGCGCTCGCGCCCGGATACAGCGTCTTCACCTGTATGGTCGGCGGCACGACATTGGGATATTGGGCGGTCGGCAATTGCAAGAGAGAGACCAGCCCGATCAGGACGAAGACCAGCGCCAGCACGTTGGCGAGCACCGGCCGATCGATGAAAAAGCGCGAGATCATACCGGTCACCAGCGATGTTTCATTTCGGTGTCGGGCCGGGAACGCTCGTCTTGGCGGCGTCCGAGGGATCGGCGGCGATCGACGCCAGCTCCGATCGTTGCGGCTCAACCTTGGCGCCGGGAAACGCCTTCTGAACGCCTTCAGTCACCACCCAATCGCCAGGATCGAGTCCGGATTCGATGATCCGCAGCTGACCCTGTCTTTGTCCGGTTTTGACGATTTTGCGCTGAACAACATTGTCCGGCCCGACCACCAGCACGTAGCTGCCTTCTTGGCTCGTCCCGATCGCATCGTCTCGCGTCAGCAGCGCCTTGTCCTGACGAGCGATCGGGATCCGAACTCGCACGAACATGCCCGGCAATAGCGCGTGATCCTTATTGTCAAACAGGGCGCGTCCCGTCAGCGTGCCGGTCGAGGTGTCGAACTGCGGCGAGACGTAGTCCATGTGTCCCTTGTGAGGATAGCCCTCCTCATCCTGCAGCCCGATCTCGACCGGGATGGCGGACAGGTTTGTCGTGCGCAGGCTCTCGCCGCGCTTGGCAAGGCCTCGCCGGATCGACAAAATTTGCGGCTCGCTCGCGGTGAAATAGACGTAGAGCGGGTCGAGCCGGACGATAGTTGCGAGCGTGGTTGGTCCGGACATGCCGACGAGCGCGCCGAGATCGACTTGATGATTGGTGACGACGCCATCGAAGGGGGCGAGGACCCTGGTATAGCCAAGGTTGATGGTCGCCGTTTCGACGTTGGCCTGATCAAGCAGAACGGTGCCTTTGTCCTGCTGCACCACGTAGACCTGGTCTTCCGCTTGTTGCGCCGCAATTGACTTCTGCTGTTCCAACGTTTGGTAGCGGGTCAAATTCATTTGCGCGTCTTCGAGCACCGCCTGGTCGTGCGCTAATTGCCCTTTGGCTTGATCGAGTTGCGCCTGATAGATGTCGCGCTCGATACCGAAGAGCTGCGTTCCTTTCGTGACCGCGGCGCCATCCTTATAGTCGATCGATTCCAGATAACCTTGGACGCGCGCGACCAGATTCACGGACGCGAACGGCGCGGTGTTGCCGGTCAGGTTGAGGTACAGGGTCACCGGCTTCTGCACGGGCTGCGCGACGACAACTTTCGGAGGCGGTGGAGGGACGTACGCGTTTTTGGAGTCGCAGCCCGCGAGAGCAAGTGCAACGATCGCCGCCAGGACGGCCAGGCCAAGGCCTCGGGAAGGAAGCTGCTGCATGGGAATTGCCAGAGCAAAGCGATTGATTCGGAAACAACGCAGGCCGCCCGGAGTTACTGTTGCCCTCGCGATCTCGAAGAATGACCGGTACCCGAGCGGGATGCCGGCCCTCAGTTGAGCGTGGAAAAGGGGCTGGTTGCGGTGAGGCCAAACCGGACGCGATGGCAACCCTAATGGCGTCACGCGCGCATATCAAGCCAACGGGCCTAAAGCTCGGCCCGCGGAGGTGGATGACTGCTATTGACCGTCCGATCCTTCCCGCCGGACGGCTCCTTATGGAGTAAAAGGAGACATGCTGATTGGCGGTGCCTCCCTTCGGTCGGCCACGTCTAATCGCAAACATGCCAGCGACCGAAGCCGCCATGTCATCGCTCGCGCCGCACACCTCAGAAAGCTGCGCCCGGCGGGAAGCCATCGCCGGCTTCCTCGGAGATCGTAAAACCTGTGATTACCGTCACTGCGGGCTAGCGTGATCGGCGTCACCCTCAAAATGCTTCGGCCAGCCTGGAAATGGTTTGGAGGGTCGAAGTTAACCAGGGTGAGTGCGGATCTCTCATGGCTGACCTCCTTAATCTTCGGGCCGTCCGAAAACGCGCTAAACGGCAGCAGGCAGAACGAGTGGCTGCGGCTAATCGCGTTAAGCATGGACGCTCGAAGGCGGAGCGGTTACTGGAGCGATCCCGGAGCGACCAAGCCCTTAACCATCTTGAACAACACCGCATCAAAACGGGAGACGGGCAATGAAATCGCCAGTCGTTAAGCGCTCTATTGTCATCGCGGGCCACAAGACAAGCGTCAGCCTCGAAGACGCGTTCTGGAGAGCACTAAAGGAAATCGCCATAACGCAGCGTCTAACCTTGTCCGATCTCGTCGGCTCCATCGATTCCGAGCGTCAGCACGGTAACCTGTCTTCAGCCATCCGGTTGTTCGTTCTCGACCACTACCAGGGGCGGACGAACCACGATGGCGAGACAACGAGCTCGCCTGGCGCCGAGATCATTTTGGCACCAATGGCGTCAGTTCTGTGAGCCGAATAGCAAATCGAGCGGCGAGTGGATCGCGGGTGGTAGCGCCTTGGCGCGTCCACGGGGAGACTCAGCCGTGCTGCCAGTTGCTGTGGTGTGGTCTGCGCCCGGTTGCTGCCTCGATATAGCCGAAGGCGGTAACGCAGCCGCCGTCGGCATGGTAGTCGAACCCTCGGGGTGCAAGCGGTCGAAGGAATGCGCCCCGAGCGTCGCTCCCAGCAAAGCATTGACGTGGTTGCTTGTTTCCAGTGCCGTTCCCATCGGAATAAACCGGACGGCAGGCGATGCCGGACGGGCAATGGCTCCCACAACTTCATCGCGCCGATTGGCTTCGATCAGTTCCAGCCGGCGGGTCTGCAATTCGGCCGCACGAAGCGTGAGCCACGCCACCAGTGTCGATACATCGAGTTGTCTCTCGGGCGCCGCGAGCGGACCCTTTACGTTGATCGCGAATTCCGGCCGGGTGGGAATCAAGGCATTCGCGGCCGGTTGCCCCGACAGCGTCATATGCGCATCAATCGCCAAGCTGTTGAGATCGAGCATTCCACCGAGCGAAAGCTTGGCGCCGTCTTGCGCATTCACCGTCGTATTGGCCAGATGAATTTGGCCGGCGGCGATTGTGACGTCCGCGTTGGCTTGCGGCACTACAAGGCGGCCATTATCCAGGACGGCGCTGACGGCGGCTCTGATCTCCGGCGCCTCGATGGTGCTGCCCTGGTCGGCGGCGCGGATCGCGGCATCGAATGCGGCCGGGTCAACACCGGCGAGACTTCCATTGCTGAGAGCGATTGTCCCGCCGCCGTGGAGGGAGCCGACCAGCGCGTCCGCGTTTGCACCCGACCCTTCCCCGTGAAGCTTTACCGCGATGACGCCATCGACGGTGCTCTTGCCGGGTCCGAGCACTTTCGCGACGTTCGCGCCGGCGAGTTCAAGGTTACCCCGGAGCGCAAAGTCCTCGGCATCGTGGCTGACAATGAGCTCTCCGGTGAGGCGTCCCCCGGCGAAGCCGCCGCCGAGGCCGCTCAGCGCGATCTGCGAAGGCTGAAACCGGGCGATGCCCTTGAGGTCACGCGCCACCCAAGCCGGCGTGAGCGTCGCGCGATCGAACTTGAAGGTGACGGCCCCATTCGCCTGACCGAACGCACCGGCAGCAATCGGCTCATGCGACCAAGCGGTGATGGTTGGAGACGCGGCGCTCGGTAGCCCAAACAACATCGCCGAGACCGCCGCAGCATCGACGTCATCGGCCGCGATGTCGCCGTTTACGGCGAGCGGTCTCCCCAGTTTGAGATCAAGATGACCACGTAGCGACGATTTGCCGGTGGCCACGACGAGATCGGTGAGCGACACGTCCGCGCCAGCAAAGCCGACAATGGCGCTTGCTGAAGTCGCGGCAGCCGTTCCCGGCTGTCCGGTCATGGCGCGATGCAGGGGGCGCAGATCAGCCGCCGACAGTTTTATTTGCAAACTGCCGGTCGGCGCCTGCTCACCACTCAAATGCAGCGCACCATTGATCGCCGCAGAAAATCCGCCAGCAGCGGCAAGGCCATTGACGCGCACGGCTCCATCGAGTGGTCCGTTGGCTGAAAGCGTCAGTTGCCCCGGCAATTCATCAACGGCCAGAATCCGGTCGAGATTGAACAGCCGCACGAGCGCTCCGCCGTCATCGGCATCAAGCCGGCTGGTCATGCGCACCACGGCTGAACCCAAATGCGTCGGACTGCCGGTTGCATCGCCGTTAAGTGCGAGACGCGTCGCTCCCAAGTCGCCGCCGAGTTCGAACTTGACGGCTGAGTTGCCACCGCCGGCGCGATCAACTGTCAGCGCCGCATGCACTTTCGCCGGCGCCAGACGATCCTCGAAAGGACGGAACGCGTCCGCGACCTGCGGCGCCAGACGGCCGACGATGTTGGTCAGACCGGCAAGCGTTCTGGCATCGAGATCAAGCGTGATCCGCCCGCGCGGCTGGGACGACAGTTCGTCGATGCGTCCGCTGATGTCGAGTGCGGCGCCGCCGAGATCACCGATCGAAAGCCGGTCGATATGCAATATCCCGGAATCGAATTTGACTCGGGCGTTGATCATTCGCGCATCCACACCGGCGAATGTCGCCTGACCGACGTCGAGGACGAGAGCCGCCTGGCGCGGAATCTCCAGCGCGCTGTCTGATAGCGCCGCCTTCGCGAACGCGGACAAAGCATCGACGTCGAGCGCCGGGGCGTGGAGTTCGCCGTCGAGCGTTGCGGGTTTGTTGCCGGTCGCCCAGGTGTAGGCGAGCCGGCCCTGCAGGTTCTCCCGGTCCAAAGCCGCCGACAGCCGATCGAGGACGAAGCGATCGGCCGCAAGCGTGATCTCGCCTCGCGCGCTCAACGTCTCGCTTAGGCCGGCAAGCGGCTCCTTGCGGTCCTCAAGCCACGCCACGAGCGTTTTCAGATCGCCAAATTCAAGCTTGGCCGGGCCGCTGAAGGCGAGGCCTTGCGGCCCGTCGTCGAGCTGACCGCTCAGATTGACTTCGGTGAAACCCGGGGCGCGAAAGGCGAAGTCCTTAAGACCCCAGCTCTTCCCGTCAAAGCGCACATTACCATGCAGCGACTGCAGCATCGTGCCGCCGACCGTCACCGCATCGATGGCGACGGCAACTGTGCCCGGCAACGGAGGCTTTACCATCGCAACGAACGTCTCAAAGAAGCTCTTGATCATGATCAGCGGCGGACGGTGCGTCACGTCGGGGTCGGCGAGCGCGCGGTCGACATCGATTTGCTGCGCCGAGATGGTGCCAACGACGTGCGGATGTTCGCCGAAGGTCAGGTCGGCCGTGCCGCTGAGATTGACCGCCCGCTCCTCGGGTCCGTACTGCAAAGCGAGGTCTTGCAGTGATGCAGAAGACGATGTTGCACGGACCTTTCCGGTCAACTGCCACGGATCGCTCATCACCCGCTCGCCGCGCGCCAGCGTGGCCCCGACCGGCCGCGCCAAAGCCAGCGTGCCCTCGAATTGCGGGAGGCCCCTGGCGAACGTGAGTGTGCCGTCGATCTCGGTGGTCAGCGGATGATTGGACGGATCGACGCCGAGCTTCACTTTAAGCCCGCCGTCCTCGTCGAAGCGGTTGCCGGAAATCCGGTAGCCGTACAGTTCATCGCCGACAACAAAGGCGCCTTCGCCGTGAAACGGCCCGACAAAGGAGCGGATGTCGCCGCTGAACCAAAGCTTCTGCAACGTAACGCGGGCGCCGGAGGCGGCGTCGGCAAGAGTGACGCGGCCATCCTCGACATTCAGCCGCGATATGGTGAGGGCATCCGGACGAAACGACGACGACAGCGCCGGCCATTCAACTGCCCCGGCGCGATCGAGCGCCACGTTGATCTGCGGCCCGATCAGATGCAGTTCGGTGGCCTGCACTTTGCCGCGCAGCAGCGATCCGAGGCCGAGCTCGAGTTCGACCGCGGCGGCCTGCACCTGCGGCGGCCGTCCGGCCTGGCCGACTTCTACGTCGCGCAGTTCAATGCGCGGGCTCGGCAGGATGCGCGCGGCGATGGCGCCGTTGACGCGGACATCGAGGCCGACGAGGCGGCTCGCCTCCTGCTCAAACGCTGAGCGGTAGTGACTCCAGTCGACGACAAGCGGAGCGACCAGCGCCGAGACCAGCGCCAGAATGATAGCAAGTGCCACTCCGAGCAGTGTCGTCTGCACGGCTAGCTTTCCTTAATCGCCTGGATGACGCACCGCGCGGGCCCACCGAAGCCTAGAACAAGGCCGGTGGGAATGCACGCTTCCGCCGGCCTCGGTAGTTACAATTACCGGCGATTCTGTGTCGTTTTTTCAGGCGTGCTCGGCCCGCCCGCTCACAGGTTAACGATCTTGCCCGGGTTCATGATGTCGAGCGGATCGAGCGCCTGTTTGATGGCGCGCATGGCTTCAAGCGCCGGTTCCCCGTGCTCGGCCGCCAGATATTTCATCTTGCCCTGGCCGACGCCGTGCTCGCCGGTGCAGGTCCCGCCCATCGCCAGCGCCCGTTCCACCAGGCGTTCGAGAAACGCTTCGATGCTTGCAACCTCAGCTTTATCGGCAGGATCCACCAGCAGCCCGACGTGAAAATTGCCGTCGCCGACATGGCCGACAATTGGCGCGAGCAGATCATGTTCGGCGATGTCGCGCTGGGTCTCGGCCACGCATTCGGCGAGCCGCGAGATCGGCACGCAGACGTCGGATGCCAGCGCCTCGGCACCGGGACGCAAGCCGCGTTGCGCCCAATACGCATCGTGCCGTGCCTGCCATAGCCGCGACCGATCCTCAGCCCGCGTCGCCCAGTCGAACGGGCCGCCGCCGAATTCCTGCGCGATCTCGCCGAAGCGCTGCGATTGCTCGGCGACTCCGGCTTCGGTGCCGTGAAACTCCACAAACAGCATCGGCGTCTCGGGCAGGTTCAGCTTCGAATAGAGATTGGCGGCGCGCACCTGCAACGCATCGAACAATTCGATCCGCGCCACCGGGATACCGGACTGGATGGTCATGATGGTCGCCTTGCACGCGGCTTCGACCGATGGAAACGGACACGTGCCGGCGGAAATCATTTCCGGAATGCCGGAGAGGCGCAGCGTGAGCTCGGTGATGATGCCCAGCGTGCCTTCAGCGCCGACGATCAGCCGGGTGAGATCGTAGCCCGAAGACGATTTCTTGGCGCGCGTCGCGGTCGTCATCACCTCGCCGTTGGCGAGCACGACTTTGAGCGACAGCACATTGTCCTTCATGGTGCCGTAGCGCACGGCGTTGGTGCCGGAGGCGCGGGTCGACGCCATGCCGCCGAGCGAGGCGTCGGCGCCCGGATCGATCGGGAAAAACAGGCCCTGATCGCGCAGGTATTCGTTGAGTTGCTTGCGGGTGATCCCCGGTTGGACCACGCAGTCGAGATCCTCGGCATGGACCGCGAGCACGCGGTTCATGTCGCGAAAGTCGAGGCAGATGCCGCCGTGCGGTGCGTTGATCTGGCCTTCCAGCGAAGTGCCGGCGCCGAAGCCGATCACCGGCACGCGCTCGGCCGCACACAGCCGCACGATCTGCTGCACTTCCTCGGTCGATTGTGGGAACACCACCGCGTCCGGCGGCTGGTTGCCGATCCAGGTGAGCGTGTTGCCGTGCTGCTCGCGAACCGCCTGCGCCGTGACCAGCCGGTTGCCGACCATGGCCGCCAGCGCGGCGATGACTTTATCGACCGCCTTGCGATCGTGCTTAAGCTCCGCCCAAGCTTCGGTAATGACCATCTTCGCCTATCCAATTTCAGGCAAGGTGACCGCGACCTAAAGACCGGTCAAGGGGTCACGCCGCCGCTGTTGCATCGGCCGTGGAATCCGCCACATTGCCGCCAGTCAACGCGGACCTAAAGCCAAAACATGCTCGATCGCCTCGATCCCGAACCGGTCTTTGCCGCTCCGTTCGTTTCTTCGGTGATGCGCGTCGAGCCGGCGTGGATCGACTACAACGGCCATCTCAACATGGCCTATTACAACGTGCTGTTCGACCGTTGCGTCGACGAGGCTTACGAACTGCTCGGCTGCGGCCTCGCTTATCTGCAACAGACGCGGCATTCCACGTTCACCGCGGAGGTCCATATCCGGTACTTGCGGGAACTTCACGCCGACGACCCGGTGCGGGTGAGCTTTCAGCTGCTCGATTATGACTTAAAGCGCATCCACTACTTCGAGGAGCTGCATCATGCCGAGGAAGGCTGGCTGTCGGCGACGTCCGAGAACATGACGCTGCACGTCGACATGACCGCAAAGAAAACCGCGCCGTTTCCCGATTTTATTGTCGCCCGGCTCGCCGGGATGAAGGCCGCGCACGGTCATTTGCCGGTGCCCGACGGCGTCGGCCGGCACATCGCCATGCCGAAAAAGGCTTGACCAAATTCCGCAGCGACCTCATCGCTCGTCTTGCTGAAGCCGTAATTTGATTGCAGCTAAAGCATCATCAAAACTCGGAGCAACCGCGATGTCATCTGACGGCTCATCAACCATTACTGGAGGGGTGGCAGAGCGGTAATGCGTCGGCTTGCTAAGCCGTAGCTCGCACGAGTTTGATTCTCGCCCCCTCCACCAACGGAGGGTGGCGCTCAATGGTGGGCAACCGGTCCCGAAAACCGGGCTAACCTTCGGGTTAAGGGTTCGATTCCTTCACCCTCCGCCAATTCCACGAGGCGATCGGCAGCACTGCGCGTCCTCGCAAAAGCCGCCGGTAAGTGCCATCTTCCAATCGTGAGAATCACGGAAAAACCGGGCCTTGGCTGACCCTTTGCGAGAGAGGCATCCGCTTGACCCGCCGGCGCCCACGCCGGGCGGCATTGCGGCGCGGGCGCGCCCGGGCGGTGCGGCTCCTCCCTATCTCGCCGGGCTCAATCCGGAGCAGCGGCTTGCGGTCGAGACCCTCGACGGGCCGGTGCTGGTGCTGGCCGGCGCCGGGACCGGCAAAACGCGGGTGCTGACCGTGCGCATCGCCCACATTCTCGCCACCGGCCGCGCCCGGCCGAGCGAAATCCTGGCGGTGACCTTCACCAACAAAGCGGCGCGGGAGATGAAGCACCGCGTCGGCGAGATCGTCGGCCATGTGGTCGAGGGCATGCCCTGGCTCGGCACCTTCCATTCGATCGGCGTGAAAATCCTGCGCCGCCACGCCGAACTGATCGGGCTCAAGACCGACTTCACCATTCTCGACGTCGACGATCAGGTGCGGCTGATGAAGCAGCTCCTTGAAGCCGAGAACATCGACGAGAAGCGCTGGCCGGCGCGCGTGCTCGCCGGCATGATCGACGGCTGGAAGAATCGCGGGCTGACGCCGGAGCAGGTGCCGCCCGGCGAAGCCGCCGCCTTCGCCAATGGCAAGGGCCTCAAACTTTACAAGGCGTATCAGGAGCGGCTGAAGATTCTCAACGCCGCCGATTTCGGCGATCTGCTGCTGGAGAACATCCGCCTGTTCCGCGAGCAGCCCGAGGTGCTGCGCCAATACCAGGCACGCTTCCGCTACATTCTGGTCGACGAATATCAGGACACCAACGTCGCGCAGTATCTGTGGCTGCGGCTCTTGGCGCAGCGGGCGGGAACGCAAATCACCTCTCCCCGCGTGCGGGGAGAGGTCGAGCGAAGCGAGGGTGAGGGGGCGTTTCAGCTGCCTGAGCAAGCGGAGAGGCCCCCTCACCCCGACCCTCTCCCCGCACGCGGGGAGAGGGAGCAGCTGACGCCGCCAAAAACATCTGCTGCGTCGGCGACGATGATCAATCGATCTACGGCTGGCGCGGCGCCGAGGTCGACAACATCCTGCGCTTCGAGCACGATTTTCCCGGCGCCATTGTGATCAGGCTCGAGCGCAATTACCGCTCGACCGGCCACATCCTCGCCGCCGCCGCGCATATCATCGCCCATAACGAAGGCCGGCTCGGCAAGACGCTGCGCACCGACGACGTGCTGGGCGAAAAAGTCTCCGTCACCGGCGCCTGGGATTCCGAGGAAGAGGCGCGCGCGATCGGCGAGGACATCGAGCAATTGCAGCGCGAGCGGCCACGCGCTCAACGAGATCGCGATCCTGGTGCGCGCCTCGTTCCAGATGCGCGAATTCGAGGACCGCTTCGTCACGCTCGGCCTGCCCTACCGCGTGATCGGCGGCCCTCGATTCTACGAGCGCGCCGAAATCCGCGACGCGCTCGCTTATCTGCGCGTGATCAATTCGCCGGCCGACGATCTCGCCTTCGAGCGCATCGTCAACGTGCCCAAGCGCGGATTAGGTGATGCAACAGTGCAGCTCCTCCACGACCACGCCCGCAAACGCCGGATGCCGCTCACCGAAGCCGCCCGCGCCGTGATCGAGACCGATGAGCTCAAGCCAAAGCCGCGCGGCGCGCTGCGCGGCCTCCTCGAAGCGATCGACCGCTGGCGCAAGCAGCGCGACGACATTCCCCACACCCAGCTCGCCGAAATCGTGCTCGACGAGTCCGGCTACACCGAGATGTGGCAGAAGGACCGCTCCGCCGACGCCGCCGGCCGGCTGGAAAACCTGAAGGAACTCGTGCGCTCCATGGAGGAGTTCGAGAACCTGCAGGGTTTTCTGGAACACATCTCGCTGGTGATGGACAACGAGAAGGGCGCCGCCGAGGACGCCGTCAGCATCATGACGCTGCATTCGGCCAAGGGCCTCGAATTCAACACCGTGTTCCTGCCCGGCTGGGAAGAAGGCGTATTTCCGAACCAGCGCACGCTCGACGACCAGGGCCGCGCCGGCCTCGAAGAGGAGCGCCGGCTGGCGCATGTCGGCATCACCCGGGCGCGCCGGCGGGCGAAGATCTATTTCGCCACCAACCGCCGCATGCACGGCCTGTGGCAGACCAACATCCCCTCGCGCTTTCTGGACGAGCTGCCGGAGGCCAATGTCGAAGTCACCGAGTCCAAGGGCGGCTTCGGCGGTTATGGCGGCTACGGCGCCTCGCGCTTCGACGCCATGACCTCGTTCGGCTCCAATTACAGCACGCCCGGCTGGCAGCGCGCCCAGGCGAAGAAAGGCGGCGGCGGATTTTCCGATATCGAGGCGGACTACGAAGCCGACGAAGACCTATCCCACCTCTCCCCTCGCGGGAGAGAGCTGCCCGAGTCGACGCGAAGCTCGCGGTGCGGGTGAGGGAGAACGGGGCTCCAGCAGAAGCGCAAGCGACGACGGCCCGTCCCCATCGCCCTGGCGGGCCCGCGACGAACGCCGCCCCACCCGCCGCCTGCCGCTCACCATCGAAGGCGAGCTGGTGGCCAAATCGACCGGCACGATCTCCGCCTTCACGCTGGGCGACCGCGTCTTCCACCAGAAATTCGGCAACGGCAACGTCACCGCCATCGACGGCAACAAGCTGACCATTGCGTTCGACAAGGCCGGAGAGAAGCGCGTGGTGGATAGCTTTGTGGAGCGGGTGTAAAGCGCCGCCTGGGCGGCGGGTCGCCCGAGGCTCTCGCATGCTGCGCAACAGCCGGGATATTATTCGACGACTTCGTGAGCACGGTTTTGAACTGGTATCGGTTCGGGGGTCGCATCATAAGTTTGTTCATCGCCCGCTGCGCCGCGTCGTGATTGTGCCACATCCGAAGTCAGACTTGCCGATCGGCACGGTCAGCGCCATTTACAAGCAAGCGGGATGGAAGAAGGACTAGAGCGATGCCGTACTACATCGCGTTGATCCATAAACAACCGGATAGTTGTTACGGCGTCTCGTTTCCGGACGTTCCCGGCGTGACGACAGCGGCTGATACCATCGATGAAGCGATGCAAAAAGCCGGCGACGTTCTGGAGTTTGCGGCAGGGGATTGGCCGGATCACACTGGAGATATGTTTCCGTCACCGCGCTCGATCGACGCGTTGCGCGACGATATCGAGTTTCAGGATGCGGCTGCCGGAGCCGTCGTTGCGGCCGTTCCTTTCCGCGTGAAGGCGGAAGCTGCGGAGTAGGCCGGGCCCGCGACGAACGCCGCCCCACCCGCCGCCTGCCGCTCACCATCGAAGGCGAGCTGGTCGCCAAATCGACCGGCACGATCTCCGACCTCACGCTGGGCGACCGCGTCTTCCACCAGAAATTCGAACGGCAACGTCACCGCCATCGACGGCAACAAGCTGACGATCGCGTTCGACAAGGCCGGCGAGAAGCGCGTGGTGGATAGCTTCGTGGAGCGGGTTTAAGGAAAAGGGGGCGCGACGCCCCCTTTCTTGGTACTCAAGCAATACTATGCGTCGCCCAAAATCCGCGTCATGATACAGTGCTGCGCTCGGATCATTCCTGATAATTCATCCTGGATCGCACGAAGTCGTTGAGCCTCCTCTTTTTGGCTTTCCTCAATGCGCCGAATGTGATCACGAAGTTCCACCATTTCGTTCTTCCATTTGCTGTCCTCCCCGTGAAGTGCGCGATCCGCGGCCTCTCGCAACCTCGCCGACACCCAGGCTCCAACGCGCATTCCTTGTTTGCGCGCTGCCGTACGCATTAGGTCGAGAGTCTCATTTTCGATTCCTTTGATGGTGTATTGCCGCCGTAACTCGGCACTTTGTTCTCCGCTCCTTTCGTGGCGACGGTCGTGAGCGGCCCCCTCGATGGCTGCTACGTCCTCAAACGACATATGAAACCCTCCTCGCGTGGTTCGTTCAGCTACCAGGTGATCCTTTCCAAGCAGCGGAATCTGGTTTCGATTCATTGGGCTAATCGGGTTCTCGGCAGGGGCTTCCTGCCGGACCCCCAATGAGTTGACATCTTGGACTCCGGGTGATTCGCTGTCAAGCTAAGAGGACCCTTGTAGGGGTCCTTTTCACCCTTGCAAGGACCCCGAATTGATAATAACGTGCTCCAGCAACGGTGTCCGAGGCGTCTTAATACTCCGGAAAGTACATTCGGGGTTCCCCCGAAGAGAGAAACGTCCGATGGGTCAACTGCCTTCGGCCGGCGTCCGATCAACCGCCGATCTTCAACGTCTTGTGAGCGACGAGGTTGCCCTCGTTTCCGTGCTGGAGCGAATGGCAACAAGCCTTCGCCAGCGTGTCTTGAGACATGGACCGACGTTTGAACTCGTCGCGCCCGGATTTGATCGCCGGTTTGTTAGGCCTTTTCAGTCGTTGACGAGGATCGATTTCGCGAAATTTACATCCGGCGCAGCTTTTGAATTTGATCCTACAACGCGCGTAATGACGGTCAGTACCGGGCACGCCGTGGGTATCTTGAACGCGATAATCTCCGATTTAAAGCAGACCGACGATAAGCTTCATCCTCTGGAGGTCGGTCGGCTCGTTCGTTTAGCAATCGAATTGTTCCTGCTGCACGAAGTGCGACACTTCTCGCAGGGAGTTGCAAATTATGCGGACGTGCAACGATTAAAAAACCAATCTGAGATGCTCGTCGGCGAGTTTGACCTTCACGCCGACCGCGATGCGGCGCATGGGTATGCCCTATTGAGAGCGGTCGAAGAAAGCGCCTCGGACGTCGAGAGCTATCTTAGCTACTTCTCTGAGGCACTTTTCTTTATGGGTCAATTCTGTTTTCCTGCATTCAAAACGCCTCTCGTGAAGCTCCACAAAGTTTTTAGAGCACTTGGAATTACCCTTATGCTGGGTCGTTACGTGTTGGCGGAGCGCGAAAACCAGGTATTGAAAGTTCACTTCGGGCATTTGCCGCTAGATGCGGTGCTGATGCCCGAGATTTCGGCCGATTGGAGTAAACTAACAATCTTCGCGTATACCCCTGATCTTGAACTTGTAACTATCGACTATCAGATCGCGCCCGAAATAATTCGGAGCATCTGCGCCCGTCTCGATTCGGGAAATTTTGGGCTGGTTCTGGAAGATGTCATCCGATTGCTGCGGCGCATTCAGATCATCTGAGCGACACGCTTGGTGGCTCGTTTGCTATCGACGGCGACAATCTGATCAGCGTGTTCGACAAGGCCAGCGAGAAGCGTGTGGTGGATAGTTTGGTGGAGCGCGTGTGAGGCAAATCGTTAGTTGCTTGGGCTAAAGACTACAGACAACCGATTATATATCGCGGCCGGGTGCTGACTTGCCTTCGACGTGAGAGCGATGAACGACCCTTGGGCATTCGGATGGACGCAACTCCTGACGATTATTGGCCTCGTCATCACGATTTTAATCGCAATCGCGGGCTTTCGATCATTCGAACGATGGAGAAAAGAGAAGATTGAGGAGAAGAGAATTGATACGGCCGTTGATGCGCTAGTTTTGATCCGCGAGATGAAATGGGTATTCGAAAATATTCGAAGCCCTATGAGCTTCGACTATGAGTGGAAGGACATGCCCGACGCGCCTGGAGAGAGTGACGATAGGAGGAGGAACAGGGGATCGTTTTACGCTATTCTGAGGAGGATTGAGAGGCATCGCGATTTTTTTGACCGGGCTTGGAAGCTACAGATTAGGTGTGGGGCCTTGTTTGGAGAAAAGGCTGAAGATGCTCTTCTTCTACTGCAAAAGGCGCGGAGGGAAGTCGAAGTTTCGGCGGGAATGCTTTTACGCGACCCAGTGCCCGAGGTTAGAACTGAGGACAACAAGAGAACATGGGATAAATTTCGAACGGACGTGTGGGCCGGTTACAGTGAGGTGACCGATTTACGAGATACCGTTTTGGAAAAGTTGGAGCAGAGTAAACAATCTATCGAGGCAATTTGCCGACCGGCGATAGAGCGACAATTTGGAAGGAAGACACGAGGGCGAGTGGGTGTGGTCTTGGAATGGTTGGGTCTATGACCTGCAGCCGCCCGCGCATCGAAGCGGCCCGGGAGCCTGGCACAAGCGTAGCTTGTCGCAGCGCGAATTCGCATCGTTCAATCGCCGTGCCGCGCCGTAAAGATTCGGTCGCCGTCACTCGTCATGGCCGGACTTGTTCCAGCCATCCACGTCTTCCTTCGCCGCGCAAACAGCGGCGCGTCCCGGCCGCAAGCGCCAGTGCGTCGCGTCGTCAGATGAGCGTATCGTACAAATCATCCCATTCCGGATTCGCGCCGTGAATCAAACGGACCTTCCAGGCGCGCGGCCAGTGCTTGATCGTCTTTTCGCGCTGGATCGCGTAGCGAATATCGTCAAAGCGTTCCACGTAGACCAATCGCTTCAGGCCGTGGTGCTTCGTGAAACCGTCGACCAGTCCCTCCCGATGTTCATAGGCTCGTCGCGGCAGGTTGCTGGTGACGCCGACATACAGGACGCCGTCGCGCCGGTTTATCATGAAATAAATCCAGCCGCCCGCCATCAACGGATTAAAGCAAGACGTGGATGGCCGGAACAAGTCCGGCCATGACGGTTTGAGTGCGGCTTGGTTCGTAATATCTATAAACAGGCTGGCTGGCAGCCGATTGATCATGCCATCACTTGTGACGCCATGACTCACTATGTCGCTATTGTTGAAGCACGTAGCACGTGGGACGGATTAGCGAAGCGTAATCCGCCGAGGCAGAACGGCACGGTGGATGCTCAGGTGTTCGGCCGCCACCACCCGAATATCACAACAATGAAGCATGCAATCAGGGTCATTATCCGGATGCCGATTTGTATCCAGTACTGGACCGGCGTTGCATCCCTATCAGCAAGCCCACTGCACCAGCTCAGAAAATCAGGTTGGAAATACCCGATTTTTCTTTCGACAAGGCCGCGCCAAAGTTTGCGGCCGCAATCGATGCCGAAATAGATTGCAACGATACGGGCGACGATCTCATAAAGAAAAAACTGCATTCAAACATCCGATCATCAAGCACCGATTCGATGTCCGGCGCCGAGGGCGGATGAGCGAAGCGTAAACCGCCGATGCGATGCGCAGCAACGCCACATCGGCGCGTTACGCCGCGGAGCTTGTCATCGGGCCGGCCACTTCGGGCCGGACCCGTTGGCGGCTGTCTCGCCCCACGCGCCCCTGAGTTGACACTTAGTACCCCTTTGGGGTACAAACCTTTAACATGCCGCCGCGTCCCGTTTCGGTGATCGAGCTCGCCGGCTACCGGCAGCGGGCCGACGAATTGCTCACCGTGGATGAGCAGGATGCGGTGATTGACCTGATCGCCTATGCGCCGACCTGCGGCGATCTCATTCCGGGGACCGGCGGCTTGCGCAAGGTTCGCGTCGGACGCGGCAGCAGCGGCAAGCGCGGCGGCGCACGGGTGATCTACTATTTCTACAATGCGGACTTTCCGCTCGTGCTCATGGCGCTTTATGCGAAGAACGAAAAGGCCGATTTGGCGTCGCGGGACAGGAAGGCGTTTGCGGCCACGTTGAAGGAGATCACGGGGTCATGGCGAAAAAAGTGAAAAGTCGGCTGGCCGACGACATTCGGGCCAGTTTGGACGAGTTGCGCGATTTCATCGCTGGCAAGAAAACCGGCGCCGTCGTCCACCATGTTATCCCAAGCCAGAGCGATGCGCGCGAAGCCCGGCACAAGCTCGGCCTGTCGCAGCGTGAATTCGCGTCGTTCATCGGCACCGCGGTCGGCACCGTGCGCAAGTGGGAGCTGGGCACGCGACAGCCGTCCGGCGCCGCACGCACCCTGATCGAGGTCATCAAGGCCGAGCCGAAGGCCGTTCGCCGGGCTATCGCGAAAAACAAATCGGCCGCGTGAAGGCGATCTCGATCTACATCGACGCCGATGCCTGCCCGGTGAAGCAGGAAATCTATCGCGTCGCCGAGCGCCATGCGCTCAAAGGCGTCGCGCTGAAAGTGTTCGTCGTCAGCAACAGCCCGATCGCCGTGCCGCGCGATCCGCTGATCGAGCGCGTCGTGGTGGGCGGCGGCATGGATGAGGCGGATAACTGGATCGCGGAGCGGGCGCGCGCCGGCGATGTCGTCATCACCGCGGATGTGCCGCTGGCGAGCCGCTGCGTCAAAGCCGGCGCGGAAGTGATCGCGCCGAACGGGCGGGCGTTCACCAGAGACTCGATCGGCATGACGCTGGCGACGCGCAACCTGATGGACTCGCTGCGCAGCGCCGGCGAAATCACCGGCGGGCCGAAACCGTTCTCGCCGCGCGACCGCTCGAGCTTTCTCTCGGCGCTGGATGCGGCCATCGTGCGGCTGACGCGCGCCGGCTTCGGCCAGGCGGCAACCAACCGTTAAGCGTCCGCGAAGGCGCCGCGCCGGCGGCCGGGTCTCGCTGCTATGCTCGCCGCGGAGGCAAGAAACGCCGCTGAGGAGACCCGCTCCATGATCATCAAGACAACGCTTGCCGGCGTCGTTTTCACCGCCGCCATCTGCATTGTCACGCTGGCCTTTACCTCGAGCGTACAAGCGCAGACGCCGCTGGCGATCACCCTGTGCCAGGCCGAGCTGGCGCGGCTTTACCAGCAAATCGGCCGATGCACCGACGATGTCTGCCGCCACCGGGTGCAAGTCGCTTTGGCTGCGCACTATGGGCGGTGCCAATAGCCGGACCCGCACGGACGGCGTCACCCTATCATTGACAATAGTCCCCGGTTGTGTTACCCACCGTAACCTCGCTCACTTCAGGGACGTCTACCGGTGACAGCCGTTGGATGGGGCGAGTGCGGTTCCTGCGGGCGGGGCTTGTAACTCCGCTCCCGGGCGGCTTGGGCATCGCAAACAAGTGTACGCAGTTTGCGCAAGTGCAAACTGCTATGCCCGCCGGCAGTACGACCGGCGCGCCAGGTGCCTGGCTTAAGCGCGATTGACGGCGCGGGTAACGCCCGCGTTGCTTGTCGGTCGCGCGAAGCACGGCCTGGGCTGAGTTGCGGCGTTCGCTCGCTGCGACAAGCGCCGCCGCGAAGCGCCGGAAGGCGAGCGGGCGCCGTAACGCCCGCTGCCGCGCAGGCAGATGAGTGGTGCAAAGTGCGCACACTTGTTTGCGCGAGCGCGGCCAATGGATGGTGCGCCTTTCGGCGCTTCGCCTCCCTTTATCGTGAGGCAAAAAATTCGTTCCGTTTTATTTGCAAAGCTCGGACGCAGCCGCGCCGCGAGAACGAAATCGTTTTTCCGCCCCCGCGATAGCGGGGGAGGGGGACCACACGAAGTGTGGTGGAGGGGGCGTCGGCGGTAGAGATTTGTTGGCGCCGACGGAATTATCGTTGAGTCCCGCGCCCCACCCACCGCGCTTCGCGCGGTCCCCCCTCCCCGCTTTCGCGGGGCGGGATGAACAATGCGAATGTGTTGGTCTTCTCTCGTCCGTTGGCGAAGGCAGAGCAGCGAGATGAAAACAGCTCTGGAACCGGCCGCCAAACCGGCGCTTGATCAGGCAATAATGACCGATGGGAGAACGTCATGATTCGCAAGCTTCCGTCCGGCAAATACCGGCTGTATTCGCGCAAGATCAATCCGAAGACCGGCAAGCGGCGCAATCTCGGCACCTTCGACAGTCGCGCCGCGGCGGAAAAGCATGAGCGCGCGGTGCAATATTTCAAACGGCATTAGCGGACAGGGCAGCCGCGTCAAAATGCGCGCCGCGTTGCTGCCGCGCTCGCGTCATGGTCGCGTCAAAGCCAGAGCGTTAACATCGCCGTTACGCCGCTTTCGCCGCTGCAGGTATTATTTATCGCTTGATTTGAACCAATCGCACACGGGAAACTTAAACAGTTTGGGCGATAACATCCCCATCCGATCGGGTGTCTCAATGCGTTCCGGTGCGTTCCGTCCCGCCCTCCTCGCCGCGCCGGCGCTGGCGCTGGCGCTCGCGTCTGCCTCCCCCGCAGCGGCGGCCATTGTCGTCAATATCGACAAAACCACCCAGAGCATGACGGTCACGGTGGACGGCGCGCCGCGCTACGTCTGGCCGGTGTCGACCGGCAAGCCCGGCTACGACACGCCGAGCGGCGTCTTCAAGCCGAACCGCATGGACGCCGACCACCTGTCCCAGGAGTGGGACAATGCACCGATGCCGCACACCATCTTTTTCGATCTGCACGGTCACGCCATTCACGGCTTTCTCGACACCCGCCGCATCGGCAGCGCGGCCTCGCACGGCTGCGTGCGGCTGGCGCCGCAAAACGCCACCATCCTGTACAACCTGGTTGAAGCCCAGGGCATGAAGGACACGACGGTCATTGTCAGCGGCCGGACGCCAGCAGGATCGAATCCGGAAATGGCGCGGCGCGCCGCCGCGGAGCGCCAGGCCGCCGCGGGGCTGCCGATCGAGATCGCGCCCGGCAATGCGCAGCCAGATGCCGATCAACAGGCGCCCTATGGCCAACAGCAGCAGCCGACATTCTTCGGACAACGGCTGTTCGGCGGGCCGCAGCCGCCTCCACCAGCGGCGCAACCCGGGTTTTTTGGCCAGCCGCCGCAGCCCCCCGGTTACGGCCAGCCGCAGCAGTATTACGTGCGGTCCTCCAATGGGCAGCTTTATTACGTGCAGCCCGGCTACCAGCCGCAATACGCCCGGCCGTACTCACAGTATTGAGCGGCGGCCGCTTTACGGCTTCTGAAACTTGAGCACGAAATTGTCGACCGGCATGACCGGCTTGAAGCTGACAAAGTCACGCGTGTCTTCCGGGTGGCGCCAGAAATTGCCTTCGGCTACGAGGCGAAAGCCGGCCGCCTCGATTTCCTTGCGCAGCGCGCTCTCCTCGATGCGATGCAGCGTCTTGCCGACCGAGGTGCCGTCGCCGTCCTTGGCGGAGTGATCGGCGATCACCAGATAGCCGCCGGGCTTCAGCGCGGCGAACATCTTGCGGTCCATTTCGGCGCGATCGACGGCCATGTAGGTGGTGTCGTGGTAGTAGAACAGGAAGGTGATCAGATCGAGATCGTGCAGGTCGGCCGGGACCGGATCGTCGAACGGCCGCGACAGCAGCGTCACGTTCTTCATCGCCGGATTCTTCATCCGCGCGGCGAAGTTGGTCCTGGCCCGCTCGCTGCCGTCGGCCGGGTATTGCGCATAGACGACGCCGTTGGGCGCCACCGCGCGCGCCATCAGCTCGGTCGAGTAGCCGCCGCCGGCGCCCATATCGAGCACTTTCATGCCGGGGCGCGGGCCAGCGAACGTCAAAAACGGCAGCGGATTACGGCGCTGGTCGGCCTGCCGATCCGCATCGCTGCGATCCGGCGCGGCGACGATGGCGGCATAGTCCGGCGCCGGCTGCGCCTGGACGCCGCCGGCGTCGAACGCGATGAGGCCGGCGACGATGCCGAACAATATGGCCGATTGAATGCGCGCGCTGTTTCCGATCATTGTTTTCCTCCTGCAACCGCCGCCGTGGATATGCTGTGAAGAACTTGATGAGGTCGTCGTGGATAACTGACGGACAAACTGTGTATTGCGTGTGAATAATGGGTAGTGTCTCAGTTTGAACTTTTAGGTTGGAATTTACACCGCGACACGCACCTGTCGGCCTGGCGCAGACATTCGGGGTGGTCCGGAAAATATCCGCACAGCATCTGACAGCGCTGCACGCATTTCGTTACATCTTCCGCCATCGCATTCCCGCTCAGGCACATTACGTACACGACAACGACGAACAGCATGCGCATTGCTGGTACCATGGCGCGTGCTCCTGCAGACGGCGACTGACTTCACCTACGCGCTTCCCGGCTTCGGCCGCCTACCCGGATCAGCGATTATACACTGCACAACACTGGGGACGACCTGTGATCAAGTCTGTGCAAACTGAAACCGAGGCACTCCCGAACAATTGGTAGTGTCTCAGTTCAATTGTGGCGGGGCTTGATCATGGGCCCTTGTTTTCTATTAAAGGCGTGCCGTGAAGCGATTGCGTGGCTTTTAAAACGCGCAAAAATTCGGTTTGTAGTTCGCCCTGCATCGTTGCTTGGTCAACGAGACTTTGAGGCATGTAAAACCGATCAATGTCTATCTGCTTTAGCCGCTTATAACCGAGAGCCAACGCCATTTCCGATAACAATTCGATCCGGACATGGCCTACTTGGTTCCAATTTATTTGATCCTGCGGATGATTTATCAAATCGTACAATTCGCGCCATTTTCTCACGACAGCCGTGCAGTCCTGAAATACAACATCTGTTAAATTCAAAGACTGTACCCACTCAATCGTTACTGGAATGGATCGTCTATGGGCCATGAGAACAGCGAACAATCGCTGCTTCGCTTCATATTTACTGTTCCGACGTTGAAACCAGAGCGTGATAAGTACAGCAATCACCGGGCCCGCGATTAGCGCGATGACCGTGGCATAATCTTTGACATCCATTGGTGCCCCTTGGCTGCAGCGGCGGAGTAGTATATGCTTGCCGCTAAGCAACGCAAGGTAGCATTTATGCCCCGAGGCCCCAAAGGCGAGCGCCGCCCCGCCGACGTGAACGCCCGCGCCGTCATAGTCGGTAAGATCGCGACCGGCGAGATCGAAGATGTGACCACGGACGATGGCAAAAACGCCGCCGCTGTGACGCTCGGACGCATGGGCGGAAAGGCACGTGCGGCTGCCTTAACCCAAAGAAAACGCAAGGAAATTGCCAAAAACGCCGCAAAGGCCAGGTGGGGAAAGATTGATCTTGGATCAAGGAACACTTGATCTTAGATCAACATTCTGATACGTTCCCGGCCCAAAAGCTGAGGATACCACATGGCCAACAATGGCGATGATCCACCGAAACGGAAACGCCGGCGGCCGCTGACCCCGGAGCAGGTATGGATTCGGGAATTTCTCGAATTTTACGGCACCGAGAATGTCACGCGGTTCTGCCGGGATGATCTGGGCGGCGTGTCGCTGATAAGGATCGCTGAAGCGCTCACGTACGGCGACCAGGTCAGCTCGGAAAAGTGCGACGGGCCAGGAACGGTCTGCGTCCTTTCGCACGAGTTTGACGACGATGAGGTCGAGGTAACTGTGTGGTTTGAGGCTGGAGGAATGGTGTTGGAAATAACAGGGGCGCGTAAAGTGAAGGAGATAAAAAGTGAGCCAGACAATGCAGCATGACTATGCCGACGGTCCTGTTGCGCAGGACTACGGCGAACTGCTGGGAACGCCTTTCAAGGTGTTTCTAGCGAATGGAGTTGTAGAGAAGGTGGATGAGAAAACTGGAAAGGTCATGACGGAGATCACTGATCTTCCCGGTCTTATCGCATGCATCTTGCAAGCGCGGGTCTTGCATCCACGGAAGCTGTCCGGAGACGATCTGAAGTTTATCCGGGTGGCTCTTCGTTTGCGGTCGGCTGAAGTAGCGGAGATTCTTGACGTTTCGCCAGAGCACTACAGTAGGTGCGAGACGGGCACGAAGACTTTTTCTACTTCATCGGAGAAGTTCTACCGAATGCGAGTTTTCTTGCAAGCCAGCTGCAAAGATAAGGCTGTCCAAGAAGCGGTGGAGAAGATGGAGAAAGAGAACGCTGAAATCGATCCCGAAGAAATGAAGGAAGCGTTTGCGGCGTTTCAGAGCGTGTTCTTCGATATGAAAATCGAGAACATTTTCGCCGTCGGGAAAGACCTTGCATTTTCCTTCATCCGCGAGCGGCGCGATATTAATCCACGTCGCGACCGCGGAGGGGATGATGGCAAATGGCGTAAGGAAGCTGCTTAGTACCACTTGCTTGTAACCCCCTTTAACCCCGCGGATC
Organism: uncultured Alphaproteobacteria bacterium; assembly: GCA_963844545.1. Taxonomy (GTDB): domain Bacteria; phylum Pseudomonadota; class Alphaproteobacteria; order Rhizobiales; family Xanthobacteraceae; genus BOG-931. The sequence continues at coordinate 134,836 of CAWJOX010000026.1, forward strand.
GTTCGGTTCGCGGGGTTAATGTTTCCCCGCTAAACTGAACTTTTTACTTGACGCTAAGCAAGACAGTTCATATCATGTGGGGCATGAACAAACTCCCATTGGAAAAGCGTGTCCAAATCCTCTCCATGCTGGTCGAGGGTTCATCGATGCGTTCGGTCTCCCGCGTGTGTGGGGTTTCGATCAATACCGTCACAAAGCTGCTGGTAGACGCTGGAAAGCTTTGTGCCGCCTTCCATGATGAGAAGGTCCGAAACGTCGCTGCCAAGACCATTCAATGCGACGAGATTTGGAGTTTTTCGCTACGCCAAGAAAAAGAACGTTCGCGCCGCCAAAGCTGCCCCGGAAGGCGCGGGCGACGTTTGGACGTGGACCGGAATTGATGGCGACTCCAAGCTGATCGTGTCGTGGCACGTTGGCGACCGCAGCCAGTACACAGGCACTTCGTTTATGGGCGATCTCCGGGCGCGGTTGGCTAATCGCGTGCAACTCACCACGGACGGCCACAAGGCGTATCTGAAGGCGGTAGAAGCAGTGGACTTCGATGCCGATTACGCCATGCTCATCAAGATATTTGCCAATGATTATCCCGGTCCCGGCCGCTACAGCCCGCCCACATGCGTCGGCATCCAGACGCAAACGATCAAAGGCAACCCGGACCCGAATCTCATCAACACGTCGTTTGCTGAGCGCCAAAATTTGACAATGAGAATGTCGATGAGACGCTTTACGCGTTTGACAAATGCTTTCAGCAAGAAATTCGAAAATCATTGTCATGCTTTGGCGCTTTATTTCTTCTGGTACAATTGGGTGCGCAATCATAAGACGCTTGGAGTTACACCGGCGATGGCGGCTGGCCTTTCGCAAACTCCAATGCTCATGACCGATTTGCTTGGCGCGATGGATGCCGAAGAACAGAGCCGCCTTGTCGAAAAGCGGCAGGCAATCATCGAAATTTCGGAACAATTGTCGCCACAATTGAACTGAGACACTCCGAACAATTACCCGTGAAGCCCGCGCCGCGCTCATTGCACGTCAGCCTGCGAAATGCGGGGATCATCGCGGAAACAGCCATTCTCTCAATGCCATCCAAACCTCAGGCGACGCCGGTCGCGCTGCTGATAACCGGTGAAGATGCTGCGCGCCGCATTGCGGCCCTCGCCGCCGAGACTTTCGACGGCGACGAGGTTGCGGTGGCCCTTGTGGATGTCGGCGGCGGACGCTGGCGCGTCGCGATTTATTTTCGCAGTCGGCCCGACCGGAGAACGCTGCGGGCGCTGATCGCCGCGGCCGCCGGTTCAGCGGCGGCCAAAGCGTTGCGTTTTGAGGTCGTCGAGGCGGCGGATTGGGTGCGCGACAGCCTCTCCGGGCTTAAGCCGGTCACGGCCGGCCGGTTCATCGTGCACGGCGCGCATGACCGCGCCGGAATTCCGCCGAACCGAATCGGCATCGAAATCGAGGCGGCGCTCGCCTTCGGCACCGGTCATCACGGCACGACCCGAGGCTGTCTTCTCGCGCTCGATCGGCTCTGCAAGGCATTGAATGCACGAGGAGGCGCCCGGCACATTCTCGACCTCGGAACCGGCAGCGGCGTACTTGCCATCGCCGCCGCCCGCGCGCTGCACCGGCACGTACTCGCAACCGACATCGACATCAGCGCAGTGCGGGTCGCACGCGCCAATGCGCGGCTCAACCGCGCCGGCGTCATGGTCGAGATTGTACAAGCTGACGACGTGGCGGCACCGCGCCTGCGCGCGCAGGCGCCGTTCGACCTGATCCTCGCCAACATCCTGCTCGGGCCGCTGCTGCGGCTGGCCGCGCCGCTCCGGCGGCTGACCGCTCGGGGCGGCCGGATCGTGCTGTCCGGCATCGTGCCGGCGCAGGCCAACGCCGTGATCGCGGCCTATCGGCCGTTTGCGCTGGAACAACGGCTCGATCTGGATGGCTGGACCACGCTCGTCTTCGTGCGCCGCGCGCGACGCGGCCCCGGCGTTGCCCGCCGCGTTCGAGGCTCATAGATTGCCGCAGATGTTCGAGGCCCAGTTTCAGTCGTTCGACGATCGCAGCGACCGCGGCGAGAGCGCGGCACGCGTTGCGGCCCTGCGCGCAGAACTGACGCACCGCGGGCTCGACGGCTTTATCGTGCCCCGCGCCGACCGCTTCCAGAACGAATACGTGCCGCCGAGTGCCGAGCGTCTCGCCTGGCTTACCGGCTTCACCGGCTCGGCCGGCCTCGCCATTGTGCTCGCCGACAGCGCGGTCCTGTTCGTCGACGGCCGCTATCAGGTGCAGGTGCGCGAGGAAGTCGACGGCGCGATTTTTTCGATTGCGCATCTGGTGGAGAATCCGCCGCCGGCCTGGATCGAGACCAATGTACGCCCCGGCACCAAGCTCGGCTATTCGCCGTGGCTGCACACCGTCGATGGCGCCGAGCGGCTCGGCAAGGCCTGCACCTCAGCAGGTGCGGGCCTTGTCGCGGTCGAGGACAATCCGATCGACGCGATCTGGACCGACCGGCCGCAGCCGCCGCTCGGCGCCGTGGTGCCGCATGCTCTGCGCTATGCCGGCGAAGATGCGAAAGCGAAGCTCGAGCGCGTGCGTGCCGACTTGCAGAAAGGCGCCGCCGACACGCTTCTGGTCGCGGACCCGCATGCAGTATCCTGGCTGTTCAACATCCGCGGCAGCGACATTCCACACACGCCCGTAGTGCTGGCCTTCGCCATTGTGCCGAAAGAAGGCCGGCCAGCGTTATTCATCGATCTGCGCAAGCTGAGCAACGAAGTCCGCTCGCTTCTGGAAGAGCTGGCCGACGTTCGTCCGAACGCCACCTTCGAGCGCGATCTCGCCGCGCTCGGCAAGGAGCAGCGCCGGTTGCAGCTCGATCCCGCCACATCTGCTGAGGCGATCGCGCGGCTCGTTGTCGAAAACGGCGGCGCGATCGTGCGCGCTCCCGATCCGATCGCGCCGATGAAAGCGGTCAAGAACGCGACCGAGATTGCCGGCGCCCGCGCCGCGCAACAGCGCGACGGCGCGGCGGTGACGCGCTTCCTCGCCTGGTTCGACCACAACGCGCCGCGCGGCGAGTTGACCGAGATCGACGCCGTCGAGGCGATTGAAACTTTCCGCCGGGAAACCGGGCTCCTCAAGGACGTGTCGTTTCCGACCATCGCCGGCGCCGGACCGGACGGCGCGATCGTGCATTACCGCGTCACCCGCAAGACCAATCGCCGCATCGCGCCCGACGAGCTTTTTCTGCTCGATTCCGGCGGCCAATATGAGGACGGCACCACCGACATCACCCGAACCATCGCCGTCGGTTCGCCCAGCACCGAAATGCGCCGCAACTTCACGCTGGTGCTCAAGGGCCATATCGCCATCGCGCGCGCAGTATTTCCCGAGGGTACCAGCGGCGCACAGCTCGACGCGTTCGCGCGGCAATTTCTCTGGCAGGCCGGGCTCGACTTCGACCATGGCACCGGCCATGGCGTGGGCAGCTATCTGTCGGTGCACGAGGGACCGGCACGCATTTCCAAACTCGGCACCGCCACGCTCAAGCGCGGCATGATCCTGTCCAACGAGCCGGGTTATTACCGCACCGACGCTTACGGCATCCGCATCGAGAATTTGATTCTGGTGAAGGAAGCGGCCGCCGTACCCGGTGCTGAAAAAGCGCTCAACGCCTTTGAAACGCTGACGCTTGTTCCGATCGATCAGCGCCTCATCGATCCGTCGCTCTTGACCGCCGACGAAGCCGCATGGATTGACGCCTACCATGCGCGCGTGCACGAAACGATTGCGCCACTGGTCGATGTGACGACGCGCGCGTGGCTGCTTGCGGCGACGGTGCCGCTGGCACGAACGAGCTGAGCCGTTTTTCTGTTCGTGGTTCACGGAACTTTTGTTTGGTAGCGACGTTTTCTCGCTGGGTTGGGAATGAGCGAGGAAACGTTATGCTTGGGACTATTCTGATTATTATTCTGATTTTGTTGCTGATCGGCGCGTTGCCGGCGTGGCCTTATAGCAACGGCTGGGGCTACTATCCCGGCGGCGGTTTGGGCCTCATCCTGATCATCGTGATTGTCTTGGTCTTAGTCGGAAGAATTTAGCCGACCGTCTCAACGTGGAACGTATTGGATTTCAGCGAGCCGTCATGGCCGTCCCGGCCATCCACGTCTTACCGGTTTGCCTTGCCGAAAGACGTGGATGCCCGGCACAAGGCCGGGCATGACAAATAGGGTACTCGACGGCACCATTTTAGCGTATCAGCTTCGCCCACTCGTCCTCGGTCAAAACCGCAACGCCATGCTTCTTGGCCTCGGCGAGTTTGGAGCCGGCGCCGGACCCGGCGACGACGTAGTCTGTCTTTTTTGAAACCGAGCCGGAAACCTTGGCGCCGAGGCGTTCCGCAGACGCCTTCGCCTCGTCGCGCGTCATCTTCTCCAGCGTGCCGGTGAACACCACGGTCTTACCGGCAATTTTGGAATCGGTTTTCGGTTTCTCGACGTCGAGGATCTTCACCTCTTTGGTCAGCCGCTCGACGATGCCGCGGTTGTGGCTCTCGCGGAAATATTCCTTGACGCTTTCGATCACCGTGTCGCCGATCTGATCGAGCGCATCCATCTCGGCAATCGCCTCCTCGTCGCCCTCCGTCACTTTCAAACAAGCGTCGTGGAACGCCAGCCAGGAGCCGTAGCCGCGAGCCAGCGCCAGCGCCGTGGTCTCGCCGACGTGGCGGATACCGAGCGCGTAAATGAATCGATCGAGCGAAATCTCCCGCCGCGCTGCGATGGCGCCAAACAGATTGCGCACCGAGGTTTCGCCGTAGCCCTCATAATCCTCAAGCTTGATCCGCGCGTTGCGCGCCGGCAGCGTGAAGATGTCGGCCGGCTCCTTGACCCAGCCCTGCTCGAAGAAAAACTCGATCTGTTTCTCACCGAAACCATCAATGTCGAAGGCGCGGCGCGACACGAACAGCTTGAGGTGTTCGATCTTCTGATAGGGGCAGGCGAATTCTCCGGTGCAATGCGCGCGTGAGCCCTCTTCGCCGCCGGCGGTCTCCTCACGCACAATGTCGGTGTGCAGGGGACAGGGACATTTCTTCGGGAAGGATACGGCTTGGAATCCTTCCGGCGTTTGTCGATGACGACATCCACCACCTGGGGAATGACGTCACCGGCACGCTGAATAATAACGGTGTCGCCAATGCGGATATCGCGGCCGTCGCGTAAAGGTTCGCCGTCGCCACCGATACCCTTGATGTAATCCTCGTTATGCAGGGTGACGTTCTGCACGATGACGCCACCGACGCCGACCGGCTCGAGCTTGCCAACCGGCGTCAACGCGCCGGTGCGGCCGACCTGGATTTCGATATCCTTGAGCACGGTGGTGGCGCGTTCAGCGGGAAACTTGTGCGCAATCGCCCAGCGCGGCGACCGTGAGACAAAGCCAAGACGCTCCTGCCAGTCGAGGCGATCGACTTTGTAGACGACGCCGTCGATGTCGTAGTCGAGATGCGAGCGTTGCGCTTCGATTTCGCGATGAAATGCGAGTAGTTCCTCGACCGAGTGGCAAAGCCTGGTCAGCGGATTGGTGGTGAAGCCGCAGGTCTCGAACCACTTGATCATGCCGGACTGAGTATCGGCCGGCATCTGGCTCATCTGCCCCCAGGCGTAGGCGAAGAAGCCGAGCGGCCGCGATGCAGTAATCGATGCATCGAGCTGACGCAGCGAGCCGGCCGCGGTGTTTCGCGGATTAACGTAGAGCGGCTTGCCGGCCTCCGCCTGCTTGCGGTTGAGTTCGAGAAACGCTGCCTTGGTCATATAGACCTCGCCGCGCACTTCGCAGACTGGCGGAACGCGCTTGCCCCTGAGGCGCTGCGGCACGTCCTTCAGCGTGCGGATATTCGCAGTGACGTCCTCGCCCTCGCTGCCGTCACCACGGGTCGCGCCGGTGACAAGTTCGCTGTTTTCGTACCGAAGCGACATCGACAAGCCGTCGATCTTCGGCTCGGCGGAAAATGCGATCGCCTCGTCTTCGGGCAGCCGCAAGAACCGCCGGATGCGGCCGACAAAATCGACCACGTCCTCGTCGGCAAACGCATTGTCGAGCGAGAGCATCGGAACGGCGTGACGAACCTTGGCGAAACGCGCCGACGGCGCAGCGCCGACGCGTTGCGTGAGACTGTCGCGCGTTTGCAGGTGCGGAAAACGCGCTTCAATCGCCGCATAACGCTGGCGCAACCGGTCATACTCGGCATCCGTGACTGTCGGCGCATCCTCCTGGTAATAGCGCCGGTCATGCTCGGCGATCTCCGCCGCAAGCCGCGCGTGTTCGGCCTTCGCCTGTTTTTCCGTGAGGTCTTCGACGGAAGCCTCGTTCTTGTCGCGACGCGGCATGACCGGGTGTTAGCCCGCCGCCCTGATCAGTCGCTCGGCGGCGGCGCGGGCTTCGGCGGTGATTTCGGCACCGGCGAGCATGCGGGCGATCTCCTCGCGGCGGCGTTCGGCTTCAAGCTCGACGACGCGGGTGGCGACGCGCTTGCCTTTGGCCAGCGCGTCCTTGGCGATGAGGTAATGCCGGTCCGCGCGCGCCGCCACCTGCGGCGCGTGGGTCACGGCGATTACCTGTACGCCGGACGAAAGCCGCGCCAGACGCAAGCCAATTGCATCGGCAGTGGCGCCGCCAACGCCGGTGTCGATCTCGTCAAAGACCAAAGTCGGCGCCGAGCCGCGGTCGGCAAGCACCACTTTGAGCGCCAGCAGGAACCGCGCCAGCTCGCCGCCGGACGCTACCTTCATCAGCGGCCCGGGCCGTGTGCCCGGATTGGTGCGTACCCAGAACTCGATCCGGTCGAGCCCATCGGGCCCCTCGTTCTCGGATCCGATATGCGTGGAAAACTGCGCACGCTCGAGCTTCAGCGGCTTCAGTTCAGCGTTGACCGCCTTGTCGATTTTTTGCGCGGCGCGGCGGCGGTTGGCCGAGAGCGCCTGCGCCGCTTCACGGTAGCGCGCGGTGGTCGCTTGCGCCTCCGCCTCAAGCACCGCAAGCCGTTCGGCGCCGGCGTCGATCAGCGCCAGATCGTCGGCGTAACGGCGTTGAAGCGCGGCAAGTTGGTCGACCGGCACGGTGTACTTTCGCGACGCGGCGCGGAGCGCGAACAGCCGCTCCTCGATGCGCTCCAGCTCCTGCGGATCGTAATGCGCCACGCGCAACGCATGTTCGAGATGCATGCGCGCTTCGTCCAAGGCGTTGAGCGCCGAGTCGATGGCTTTGACGACCGGCCCCATCAGCGCCGGTGCCTGAGCGGCGCGGCGCTCCAGCCGCCGCACCGCAGTTGCAAGCGGCGGCACCACGGATTGCGGCCCGGCGACGGCTTCCTGGGTTGCACGCAAATCTTCTGTCGCCTTTTCCGCCTGCATCATGGCGGTGCGCCGTTCGGCAAGTGCGGTCTCCTCGCCAATTTCCGCGGCGAGCTTGCCGAGTTCATCGACGGCGTAGCGCAGCCATTCCGCTTCGCGGCTGGCGCGTTCGACTTCGGCGCGATGGGCCGCGACCGCAGCCTCTCGCGCGCGCCGTTCATCCCAGAGCCGGCGCACCTCGACGGCGTCAAGCTCGATGCCGCCAAAGGCGTCGACCAGCCCGCGGTGCGTTGAAGCATCGACAAAGGCCCGGTCGTCGTGCTGGCCGTGGATTTCCACCAGCGCCACGCCGAGCTGGCGCATGATCTGCACACTGACCGGCTGATCGTTCACGAACGCGCGGGTGCGGCCGTCCGCCAACTGCACCCGCCGCACGATCACCTCGTCCTCGGCGGAGAGATCGTTCTCGGCCAGGATGCGTCGCGCCGGATGATCCTTGGCGATCTCGAAAGCCGCAATCACCTGGCCCTGCTCGGCGCCTTCACGCACCAGCGCCGATTCGCCGCGGGCGCCCAGCGCAAGCGCAAATGCATCGAGCAGGATCGATTTGCCGGCGCCGGTTTCGCCCGTAAGCGCGGCAAGCCCGGAACCGAAATCGATATCCAGGCGATCGATCAGGACAATATCGCGGATGGAAAGGCGCGCGAGCATGACACTGTGGCAATCAAAGTGACGGAAACGGACGGCGGATGATACTCGATTCCCGGTTCCGCCGTATGTCGCCTTGTCAGGCGCTCAGCCCAGCCGGCCTTGAAGGGCCCGGCTCATCCAGGAATTTTTGTTTTCATTGGGCTCACCGCCGGCGGATTTCACCAGCCTGTAAGCGTCCTTATACCAGGGGCTGTCCGGGAAATTATGCCCGAGCAGGGCCGCCGCAGTCTGCGCTTCGTCAAGGATGCCGAGCGAGACATAGGCCTCAGTCAACCGCTCCAGCGCTTCCTCGACTTCGCGCGTCGTCTGGTATTGTGTCACCACGACCTTGAAGCGGTTGATCGCGCCAGTGAAGTCGCGCCGCTTCATGTAGAAGCGGCCGATATCCATTTCCTTGCCGGCGAGCTGGTCTCGCGCCAGATTGATCTTCTTCTTGGCGTTGACGGCGTATTCCGTGTCCGGATATTTGCGCACCACTTCTTCAAGCGCGCTGATGGCTTTATCTGCCCGCGCCTGATCGTGCATGACGTCGAGAATCTGATCGTAATACGAAGCGCCAATCAGATATTGCGCGTAGGCGGCGTCCGAGCTTCCCGGATGCAGCGTCACGTAACGCTTGGCGGCGTTGATGCAGTCATCGTATTTGCCGCCCTGGTAATAGGCATACGCCGACATCAGCAGGGCTTTGCGGGCCCAATCGGAATAGGGATTTTGGCGGTCGACCTGGTCGAATTTCTTCGCCGCGTCTTCGTATTGCTCCTTGTTGTTTAGAAGGAAGAGGCCCTCATTATAAAGCTTGTCGGCCGGATCCTCCGGAACGATGTCCTCTTCCTTCTTGAAGATATCGAGCCCGCTGCACCCCATGCTTGGCGCAGCCAACAGCACGATGGCCACCACCCCGGCCAAGGCGCGCAGCCTGTGACCGGATCCCTGCGATCGCTGTAACCGCGGCATCATGAGGTAATGAAAATCCCGCCCCGCCGAATTCTTGAATTTCCGGCCGCGCCTCCAGGCGTACAGCATGGAACGATCGGCGAAGTGGTCCGAATAGTCAAACAATCGGCCCGGATTAAGGCCGAAAAGCCAAATAAATCAAGCAGGGCGGATTAGGAAATATCGGGAGCGTAGGCCGGGAGTGCAAAGCCCGCGACATCGGCGTGGCCGCGAGGGCGATGCGCCGGCTCTTCGAGCTCGCAATAGGTCCAAGCGCTTGCATCGGCCATCAATGCCGAGACCACCGCATGGTTAAGCTTGTGGCCGCCGCGCACCGACCGGTAGGCGCCGATCAGCGGCGCGCCAGCGAGCGCCAGATCGCCGATCGCATCCACCGCCTTGTGACGAACGAACTCATCAGGAAAGCGCGTACCCTCGGAATTGAGGATGCGGTTTTCCGCGATCACGACGGTGTTCTCGAACGAGGCGCCGAGCGCGTAACCGGCACTCCACAGCTTGGTCACGTCACGCATGAAACCGAAGGTTCGCGCTCGCGCCAGCTCGCGGCGGAAGACGTTCGGCGCCACGTCGACGGCGAAAGTCTGACGTCCGATCAGCGGATGATCGAAGTCGATTTCGGTTTCGACTCTTAGTCCATAAGGATGCGGCCGCAATTCGCCGTAGCAGCCATCGGCGTTGACCCGTACCGGCTTCAGCACTTTGATGCAGCAGCGCAGGTCTGGCAGTTTCACGATGCCAGCCTGATCGATTGCTTCCACGAACGGCGCCGCGCTGCCGTCCATAATCGGTACTTCGGGCCCATCGACTTCGACCACGACATTGTCGACGCCGAGGCCACAGAGCGCGGCAAGCACGTGTTCAGTGGTCGATACGGCCGGGCCGCTGCGATCGCCAAGCACGGTGGCAAATTCCGTCGCGGTCACCGAACGGAAGTTTGCGATAAGTTCGCGATCTTTTTGGCCATCAATGCCAGTGCGCCAAAACACCACACCGGTATCGGCTTCGGCCGGATGAAGCGTGACGGTTACGGGCGAACCCGAATGGATGCCGATCCCGGAAACGGCCACCCGCTCGCGCAGGGTCGTCTGCCTGCCGGATTGCATGCCCCTCGTCATGCCATCGTCCCAGAGCTAGGGCCTGAACCGCGTTCACCATCCAGACCAAGCAGCCAACCGGAAAAACGGCCAGGTTCGCAAGCCGCGAACAATGTCAGCGATATCGCTGCCCCCAAAGCCATGCCCCGATACCGCTCCCCTCGTCCAACCAAGAACATACCGGCGAACACCGTTTCGGGCCAATACACGGTTTCTTACCGAGTGTTACCTTGGTCCGGCCCCATTTCATGCCGAAAGCGGCCACATGAGCGTACAGACGCCACTCCTCTGGCTTCACCCGTGGCGGGCGATCCCGATCGGGCAAATGGCCCGACGTCCAGCGGATAAATTTTAATATTCAATAACTTAACTAACCGCTACCAGTGCAGCCCGTGAGCGCCATAGCGGGCTCACTCGCCGCTCCCGATTGTGGCCGAACAGCCGATTAATTTGCCTGCCGACGCAGGAAGGCCGGAATGTCAAGCTGATCCTCCTCGGCCCGGTTATGCACAGAGGCCTGCCGGCCATGCTGGTCCAATCCCTGCGGTGATGAGCGCTTAGCGTATTCCGACACCGGCTCTTGTCGCGAATCCGGCCGCGGCGACGGCCGCCCGGGGAGCCGCTCGGCACCCAATTGCGGAGCACCGGACGATCTGCGCACGGGCACGGGCGGTGCCTGCTCCTCCTCCTCGTGGCGGCCAAGGCCTACGGCGGCCAATCGTTGCAACAGTGACATCCGCCGCTTCTCGGGGTGCTGTTCCGGCGGCAATTCCCCGCGCCGCGCACGAATCTCATTCTGCGCGGGTACTGGAAGCTCATCGATCCGCGGCATGCGCATCGCGCGCGGCGGCGCCCGTTCCGGCACGGGTGGGATAAACGCCTCGGGCTCCTCCGCTTCCGGCTCGCTGGCAGCCGGATCAATAAACAGCGAAGGCTTTGGACCGAGCGGACGGATCGTCACGTCTTGGCCGCTGGCCTGCGGGAGTATAGCGGCGGCAACTGCCGCCTTAGCCGATTCGATAGAGTCGCTGACTGGCGCGGGCGGCGGTGAAGCCGGCGCCGAGGCGGCGGGCCGGATCGGCTCGGCGCGTTCGACACGTTCGGTCAACCGCTCGTTGTCCGCACGCAAGCGCTGCGCGACTTCGGCGATGCGGGCTTCGGCCACCGACACTGATGGCCGTTGCGTAAGCGCCTGATCGATTCCGGTCGCGACGACCGACACACGAATGATGCCATCAAGATTTTCATCGAAGGTCGCGCCGACAATGATATTGGCATCCTGGTCGACTTCCTCGCGAATGCGTGTCGCAGCTTCGTCGACTTCGTAGAGCGTGAGGTCGCGGCCGCCGGTGATGGAGATGAGGAGGCCCCTTGCTCCTTTCATCGAAGCGTCATCGATCAGCGGGTTGGAGATCGCCGCTTCCGCGGCGGTCAACGCGCGTTTGTCGCCCTCGGCTTCGCCGGTACCCATCATCGCCTTGCCCATTTCGCGCATGACCGCGCGCACGTCGGCAAAGTCGAGATTGATCAGACCCTCTTTGACCATCAGGTCGGTGATGCAGGCGACGCCGGAATAAAGCACCTGGTCAGCCATGGCGAAAGCATCGGCAAACGTCGTCTTTTCATTCGCCACTCGGAACAGATTTTGATTCGGGATGATCAGCAGCGTGTCGACGCACTTGTGCAACTCGGTGATGCCGCCTTCGGCGGTGCGCATGCGGCGCTGGCCTTCGAAGTGGAACGGCTTGGTGACCACGCCGACAGTGAGGATGCCCATCTCCTGCGCGACTTTGGCGACCACCGGCGCGGCCCCGGTGCCGGTGCCGCCGCCCATGCCCGCGGTGACGAACACCATGTGAGCGCCGGACAGATGATCCCGAATCTCGTCCATCACTTCTTCGGCGGCGGCGCGGCCGACATCAGGCTGCGATCCGGCGCCGAGTCCCTCGGTGACCTGCGCGCCCATCTGAACGATGCGCTCGGCTTTCGACATGGTGAGCGCCTGCGCGTCGGTATTGGCGACGACGAAATCGACGCCCTGGAGTCCGGCGCTGATCATGTTGTTGACGGCGTTTCCACCGGCGCCGCCGACTCCGAACACGGTGATGCGCGGCTTGAGCTCACGGATGTCGGGGATTTTCAGATTGATCGTCATGGTTGCCTCTTCTTTCATGCGCGGACGTCAGCGACGCCCTGCCCCGGCCGATCCGCCACCGGCCGTGTTGATATGACTCGCAACTTGCTGGCTTCGATTCTGGGGGCCATCAGAAGCTCTCGCGAAGCCATTGTCCGACCCGGGCGAAATAGCCGCCCGTGCCATTCATTCGGTACCGCCTGCTACCGCGTGTTTCGAAGTATTCGAGATGCGCTGCCTGCGGATAGACCAAGAGCCCAGTCGCGGCGGCGAAAGCCGCACCTCTAGCTGCATCCGGCAGCCCGGCGATGCCGAGCGGCCGGCCAATGCGCACCGGCCGGCCGAGAATGCGTGCGGCGAGTTCGGATAGCCCGGTCATCTGGCTCGCGCCACCGGTGAGGATGACGCGACCGCGGGCTTCGGCGGCGAACGAAGTCGCCGCGAGCCGGTCGCGCACCATCTCCAGAATTTCCTCGACGCGTGGCTTGATGATTTCGACGAGTGTCGATCGTGGAACGAATTGCGCCTGTTCGCGCTCGTCCGTACTTACGGGCGGCACTGTGATCATGTCGCGTTCGTCCGATCCACCGGCCAGGACACTGCCATAGAACGTCTTGATTCGCTCGGCGTCGGCGACGCTGGTACTAAGCCCGCGCGCAACGTCCAACGTCACATTGAGGCCGCCCAACGCGAACCCTTCGGCATGAACGAACCGGCCACCGAGAAACACCGCCATCGTCGTCGTACCGGCACCCATATCGACGACCGCGGCGCCAAGATCGGCTTCGTCGTCGGCAAGAACGGAAAGGCCGGCAACGTACGGACTTGCAACCATGGCCTCGACGGCGAGATGACAGCGCTCGACCGCAAGCATCAGGTTGCGCGCAGCCGCGGTTTCGGTCGTCGCGACATGCATGTCGACGCCGAACCGCTCGCCCAACATGCCGCGCGGATCGCGGACGCCGTTGCAGCCGTCGATCGAATAGCCGATCGGCAGCGAATGCAGTACCGCACGGCCTTCGCGCATTGAGTGCCGATTACCGGCCGCCAAGACCCGCGCAATATCGCCTTCGGAAACGGCGGAGCCCGGGATTTCCACCTCCGCAGCAAATGACTCGCTGGCAAGCCGGCCGGCCGAGATCGAGAGCACGACCAATTCAATCTCGACGGATGCCATGCGCTCGGCGCCATCGACCGCCTGCCGGATGGCTTCTTCGGCCTGCGCCAGATTGACGACGCCGCCTGATTTGGTGCCGCGCGCGGCGGCATGGCCGAAGCCGACCACCTCGACAGCGTGGCTTCGTCGCGGCAGCACCTGTTGTGGCGGATGCGGCCGCAATCGCCCAATCACGCAGGCGATCTTGCTCGATCCGATATCGAGCGCGGCGACCAACGCGCTGCGCCGCGGCGAGATCGGCTTCATCTTTGGCGTCAAACCATAATGCAGCGCGCTCATGCGTCGCCCGCCTTTTTCTTCTTCTTGTCTTTGAAAGCGTCGTCACGGGCCTGTGCCGCTGCATCTGATAATCGCACGCTCACGCGATCAGGCAGCCGCAGATCCACTGCAACAATGTCGCGCGATAGGAGCTTTTTTTCACGATCGAGAGTCACCAAACGATCGAGCGCCTGGTCGATATCGCCCTCGGGCAATCGCACGTCGATGCCGTTGTTGAGTCGCAGATTCCAGCGCCGCTCGGCGACGAAAATCGATGCTCGTAATTGCGTTTGGACGTCCGGATAACGGGCAATGACGGCGAGGAAATCCTTGGCCTGCCGCGCGGCGCCGCGGCCAACGACCATCGGCAGGCCGCGATAGCGATCCTCGACGAACGGTTCGAGGACGGTGCCGTCTTCGGCGATGACAGAGACGTGCCTGTCCTTTTGCCAAAGTGCAAAGGCAAGGCGCTCGGTAATGGTGATCTGCAATCGGTCGGGATAGAGCTTGAGCACGGCAGCGTCGGCGATCCAGGGATTCGCCAACAGCCGTGCTCGTGCTGCATCGGCGTCGAGGAACAACAGCGAGGCACGACCCGTCACGCCGGCAATGGTGAGTATCTCTTCGCGGCTGACTTCCTTGGAGCCGGTCAATGAAACCGCCGCGATGCGGAAGCCGACGGTATTGGCGATGCCGTCGCGAGCATCCTTCAGCCAACTGATGACATCCGCCACGTGACCGCCGGCGACGGCGCCGTAACCTAATGTGGCAGCGAGCAATGCGATCGATGCCGCGATGCCGACACCGGGCGCCGGCAGCCCTCGCACAAAGCGCGAACCCAAACGCCCGACGAAACGGTGCCTCGCCCAGCGATGAGGCGCCGACCAGGCAAATCGATGCGCGCGGAAGCGGCGAAAACGATTTCCGGCGCGCGAACGACGCGGCTCGTCAACGAGCGGGCCGGCCCCTTCCGCCGCTTTTGGCCCCGACCGCATCAGCGGTTGATCGAGGCGTCCTCCACCATCCATCGCACCAGCTCATCGAAAGTAATGCCCGCATGGGCGGCGAGCTCGGGCACGAGCGACGTTTCGGTCATGCCAGGCTGTGTATTGATCTCAAGGCAGACCAGCTTTCCCGTCCCCCGATCGTCGTAGCGAAAATCCGCGCGGCTGACGCCGCGGCAGCCAAGAGCGCTATGGGCAGCCAAAGTGAGTCTGCGGACATCCTGGTAAACATTTGGTAAAATTTGCGCCGGCAGCACATGCCGGGAACCGCCGGAGGCGTATTTGGCCTCGTAATCGTAGAATCGCGTCGCCGGCTCGATCTCGATGACATCCAGCGCCCGGTCGCCAAGGACGGCGCAGGTCAGTTCCTTGCCCGGGATATAGCGCTCGATCAGTACCTGTTCGCCGAACGCCCAGTCATCGCGATAAAGTTCCTGCGGCGGGTGCGGATGATCTTCCGTGACAATAAAAACTCCGACGCTCGAGCCTTCCGCGATCGGCTTGACGACATAGGGCGGCGGCATGAGGTGGCGTTTGCCGGCGTCAAATCGCGACGCCACCAAGTCTTCCGCGACCGGAATGTCGGCGGCGCGGAATAACGCCTTCGCATAGACCTTATGCATCGCGAGCGCGGAGGCGAGCACACCGGAATGGCTGTAAGGAATGCCGAGGATTTCCAGCACTCCCTGCAACGTGCCGTCCTCGCCCGGCCGGCCGTGGAGGACGTTGAGCGCAACGTCGGGCTTGGTCTCGGCAAGCACCGTCGCGATGTCACGCCCAGCGTCGATCGCGCTGACGCGATAGCCAACGCGGCTGAGCGCGTCAGCGCAGGCTTTGCCAGAGCGCAACGAAACTTCGCGCTCCGCCGACCAGCCCCCCATCAAAACGGCAACGTGCTTGGCCATCGTTCAGCCAAATGCCCCACTCCAGCCCGCTCGGGCTGGATCGCTGATTCGCTGGCTCAGCAATAGAATCGACAAATGGCGAAAGGTCGAGAGTTTCAGCGGCCCGCTTCGGCCGGCACCGGAGCGCCGTCGTAGAGCCAGGACAGGCAATCAAACAGGTGCGCCTCATCCCAATCGGCTACCGTCGCATTGCGGACGTCGCGGGCGACGCCTTCGTCAAGGTGGTAGAAATCCCACAACGCGCGGGATTCAAGCTGCACGCGCGCGGTCCGTAACAGCCGCGCTGCTTCAAAATGGCGGAACGCGGTGGCCAAATCGCCTCCGGTCGCGGCGATCAGTTCACCCAGGCATAGGCCATCCTCGATCGCCATGCCGGCGCCCTGCGCCAACGATTGCAGCGGCGCGTGCGCAGCGTCGCCCAGGAGCACGATACGGCCTTTGTGCCAATGACGAACCGGATCGCGATCGGCGACCGCGCGGCGCCAGCGCAAGTCCAACATGCCAATTAACGCGCGCATGGTGGGGTGCATGTCGCGGTAGGTGTTTTCCAGTTCCGCGCGATAGGACGCGGGGTCGCCTTTCTCCGCATGGCTTGCAGTGCGGAACACCGCGACCAGGTTAAACTCCGACCCATGACGAAGCGGATAGTGCACGATGTGAAGGCCTGGGCCGCCCCATAACGCGACGCAATCGCGCGCGACATCCGCTTTGAGGTCCGCCATCGGCACGATAGTACGGAATGCTACGTATCCGGTCGGCCGCGGCTCGCCGTCGCCGATCAACTTGGCGCGGAACAACGAGCGAAAGCCATCCGCTGCGACCAGTGCGGCGCCGGAAAAGGCACGGCCGTCGGCGGTTTTGACCGAGACACTGTCGCTGTGTTCCTCGAAGCCGGTCACCATCGCATCGGCAACAAGCTCAACTGTGCCGCAGCGACGGCAGGCATCGAGCAGGACGTTATGCACGTCGATGCGGTGAACGACGATGTACGGATACTTAAAGCGCGCGCGAAATGACGCGCCAGTGGGAACGCGGATCAGTTCCTTGCCGGTGAGCGCGTCCATCATCACCACGCCAACCGGCAAATCCGCGATGGCCATCGCCTCCGCGCTCAAGCCGAGGCGATCGAAGACGTGGAAGACATTGGGGCCGAACTGGATGCCGTAGCCGATGGCGCCGAATTGCGGACCGCCTTCGAGGACGCGCGCCGGCAGTCCGCGACGCGCCAAGGCAAGCGCCGTGGTGAGCCCGCCGAGCCCGCCGCCGACTATGAGGATTGGGTCACTTGTTGACACGCCGCGAGACTAGCACTTTGGCGCTATTTCGCCACGCCGATCCGCTTGATCTCCCATTCAAGCTCGACGCCGGAATTTTCCTTGACCCGCTTGCGTACGGTCTCGCCCAGCGTCTCGATCTCGGAGGCCGTCGCGTTGCCGAGATTGATCAGAAAATTGGTGTGCATCTCGGAAACCTGAGCGCCGCCGAACCGCAAACCGCGGCAGCCGGCGGCGTCAACAAGTTGCCACGCCTTCTGCCCGGGTGGATTCTTGAATGTCGAACCGCCGGTGCGGGTTTTGATCGGCTGCGTCGCTTCGCGGGATTCGGTGATCTTTTCCATTTCCGCGGCGATGACCATTGGATCGCCGCGTTCGCCGCGAAAGGTTGCCTCGGTGAAAATGTAGTCGCCAGGCACGCCGCAATGTCGATAGGCGAAATTCATGTCGCCGTTGTTCAGCGCGTGAATATTCCCGGCGCGATCGACAGCGCGTGCCCCGACTAGCGCGTCCTTGGTCTCCCGGCCGTAGGCTCCGCCGTTCATCCGCAGCGCGCCGCCGATGCTCCCGGGAATGCCGCGCAAGAAAGATAATCCGGCGATGCCGGCTTCCTGCGCCGCACGCGCGACCTTGACGTCAGGGACCGCAGCGCCGACGCGCAGATCCGTGCCGTCGATCAGGATCTCGCCGAAGCCGCGGCCTAACCTGACGACAATTCCGGGGACGCCGCCGTCGCGCACAATCAGATTAGAGCCAAGACCGATGACGGTGACGGGAACGTCCACCGGAGCATGCCCGAGCAAATAGGCCAAGTCTTGTTCATCTTCCGGCATGAACAAAACTTGCGCCGGTCCGCCGACACGAAACCAGGTCAGCTCGGCAAGCGGCTGGTTTGGCAATAGCCTACCCCGCAGCGTCGGCATGTTTGACCGCAAGTCTGCGGTGAGGTTGGGAAAGTTCAAGCGGCCGCCTCCACCGCCGTGTCTAGCCACGCAGCCAATACTTTCTGCCCGAGTTCGCGCATCGCCGGCCCGAGCGTGCGCGCTTGCTGGCGGAGTTGGCGCGGATCGAGGCCGGCTTTGCTGAGTTCTACTGCGTGGCCGACCAGCCAGCTTTCGAAACGCGCCGGCTCCGTTTCCAAATGAAATTGCAGCCCGAGCTGCCAAGGCGTGCGCACAAATGCCTGCACCGGGCAGTGCTGCGTTGAGGCAAGCTGTGTGCACTCCGATGGCAGTTCGCAGTTGTCGCCGTGCCAATGCAATACGGGACTCGCATCGAGCGGCGCCAGCACGGATTTCTGGCCAGCGGGCGACAACGTCAGCGGTGCCCAACCGATCTCCTTGACCGGACCAGGCGCGACGCCTGCGCCAAGCGCCGCCGCCATCATCTGCGCTCCGAGGCAGATGCCGAGCATCGGCTTGTCTGCCGCAAGGCGGGCCGCAATCGCTGCGACTTCGTCGGCGATGAACGGATACGCGTCGCGCTCGTAGACACCAATCGGGCCGCCGAGCGCGATCAGCAGATCAGGCGCTAGCAGCGTTTCGACGTCGAACGGCTGGACCCCTACGTCGTGATAACGAACACGATAGCCCCGCGAGGCGACCAGCGGACCGAGCAAGCCAAGATCCTCAAACGCGACATGACGAACCGCAAGGCAGATTTTGGTCATCGTGCGCTGGCTTTGTGAAGCATGAACGGCCTTGTTTGCGGATCAAGCTTTAGCCGCTGCCAGTTCTCCCGGCAGCGCGTAGGCCCATTGCGTAATCGAACCGGCACCGAGGCAGACCACGTAATCACCGGCCTTTGCTATCCCCGCGACCAACGCCGCGAGCTTCTCCGGACCGTCAAGCGCGATGACATGGCGATGGCCGTGCGTGCGCAGGCCCTGCACCAGCGAGTCGCGATCGGCGCCTTTGATCGGGGCTTCGCCGGCCGGATAAACGTGCGCGACAATCACCGCATCGGCATCATTGAAGCAGGTGCAGAACTGCTCGAACAGCGCGGCAAGCCGCGTGTAACGATGAGGCTGCACCACGGCGATCACTTGTCCTTTGGTCAATTCACGCGCCGCTTTCAGCACCGCGGCGATCTCGACCGGGTGATGCCCGTAGTCGTCGATGATGGTGACACCGTTCCACATCCCGGTCCGGGTGAAGCGCCGCCGCACGCCACCGAAATTTGCAAGCCCTTCCTTGATAACAGAGTCGCTGACGCCGAGCTCGCGGGCGACCGTAATCGCCGCCGTTGCGTTGAGCGCGTTGTGCAATCCCGGCATCGGTAGCGCGACATTCTTGATCTCCTGCCCGGAGTGTCCCGTCCGGTCGCGGAACAGAATGCTGAACAGCGAAGTTCCGCCGGCGTGCGAGACATCGACCAGCCGCACATCGGCCTGGGGATTTTCGCCATAGGTGATGACGCGCCTGATCCTCGATGCGGCCAACCAGGGTTTGCACCACCGGATGATCGGTGCACATCACCGCGAAGCCGTAGAACGGCACATTCTCGACAAACGTGCCAAACGCGTCCTGCACCGCATCGAAGGTCTTAAAATGATCGAGGTGCTCCGGGTCAATATTGGTAACGATGGCGATATCTGCCGGGAGCTTGAGAAAGGTGCCGTCGGATTCATCAGCCTCGACCACCATCCAGTCGCCGGCGCCCAGCCGGGCGTTGGTACCGTAGGCGTTGATGATGCCGCCATTGATCACGGTCGGATCGAAGCCGCCGGCATCGAGTAACGCCGCCACCATCGACGTGGTCGTGGTCTTGCCGTGCGTGCCGGCGATGGCGACGCAGCTTTTCAGCCGCATCAGTTCGGCCAGCATTTCGGCGCGGCGGACCACCGGCAGCCGCTGTGCGCGCGCCGAAATGAGTTCCGGATTATCCGGCTTGATCGCCGAAGAGACGACAACGACTGCAGCGCCGTTCAAATTCTCGGCTGAATGCCCAATTGCAATCCGCACCCCTTTCTCGCGCAGCCGTTTGACGTTGCCGCTTTCGGCCTGATCGGAACCCTGCACAGCGTAGCCGAGGTTCACCATAACCTCGGCGATACCGCTCATGCCGATGCCGCCGATGCCGACGAAATGCACCGGGCCGATGTCGCGCGGCAATTTCATGAGTTCTCCCTGGCAAGCGCGGGGCCGACATAGCGGGCACGCGGACGAATCAATTGGCCGGTTGCGACCTGCTCGAGCACGTGACCGATCCAGCCGACCGACCGGGATAACGCGAAGATCACGAACGGCGCCTGTTTAGGCAAGACATGCGCGTCTGCCAATGCCGCCAGCGCAAAATCGACATTAGGCGGGTCTCCGGTCAAATCTTCGGCCGCCGCCCGAACCTCGGTGAATATGCGGGATAGCTTGATGTTGTTCATCAGCGCGATCGCGCGCGGGTCGCCTTGCGGATAGAGCGGGTGGCCAAACGCGGGCAATGGCTCGCCTCTGGCCAGCCATTCGCGGACGGCCTCCTTGGCGCCCGCCTGACGCGCAGCGCCTAGCAACGATTGCAGGGCGCGCGCCGCGCCGCCATGGAGCGGTCCGGTCAACGTCGCCACACCGGCCAGCACGCAAGCCGACAGCGAAGCCCCGGTCGAAGCCGCCACGCGCACCGCGAACGTAGAAGCGTTGAGCTCGTGGTCGGCGAGAAGAACGAGCGCGCGTCGGAGGATGTCTGCAGCTCCCGGCTTGCGCCAAGCTGCGGCAACACGTGCGTGCGCCGGGAGCCGGGCTCGAACGCCAGCACCCACCGCTGCGGCGAGAAGGGTATCAAACAGAGTTTCTGCCTCGCACTTGAGAGTTGCCGGCGAACGCCCGCGCGACGGCGGATCGATCGCCGCTCGTTCAGCCGTCGCGACCAGCATGCGGTTTAGGGACGTCGCTGCGTTCGATTTAGCCGGTGCCTTACCCCGGTAGTGAATGGTCTCGGTTTGCCAGAGCATTCCGGCCACTTCCTCCAATGTCGCACGCTCAGAGAGTCGCACGGCGTCAAGGCCGCGATACCAAAGCCGCCCGGCCGCAACAGTGGAAATACTGGACGCGAGGACTGGTTCGCCCCAGCCTATCGCCTGCGCCGCTACAGTTTCCGCCCTCCGGCGACCGCTTCTGCGCTCAGCCAAGCGCGCAATATCAGTTCCGTTGTAGAGGCTCCGGCGCGAATCGGCTGGATCAGGCTTGGCGCGAATCCGCCCGCGGCTCACATTGGCATAAAGCGTTTGCACGCGAATGCCGAGGAACTTCAGCGCCTGCTCCGCCGTCATCCATTTCGTCATCGGGACATTCATGTTGATCGATTGCATCAAGATTGACGTCAATATTAGTGCCGGCCATGTCTGTGCTCAAGCAATCCAGAGCCCTGGAGGCGTGTCATGGCCGAATTGTCCGTTATTCCTCGAACCGCGTTGTTTGCCGCTGAAGTTCCGCCACGAACGAAGCGCACCAACTATCCTGAGCCGTTCGCCTCGCGAGTGGCGGGACGGGTCAAGCGGCCACTTGGTGATTTGTTCGGCCTCACCAATTTTGGCGTGAACCTGACCCGATTAGCGCCGGGCGCCGTGTCCGCGTTACATCACCGGCATTCTCGGCAGGACGAGTTCATCTATGTTCTCGAAGGCGAAGCAACGCTCTTCACCGATGCAGGACAAATACAGCTCCAGCCCGGCATGGTTGCCGGGTTCGCCAAGAACGGCATGGCGCATCATCTGGAAAATACCAGCGAACGCGATTGCGTCTTTCTGGAGATCGGCGACCGCACACCGGGCGACGAAGTAACCTACCCGCTCGACGATATTCAGGCGGTCATGGATAAGAACGGCAAGTGGCAGTTCGCGCACAAGGACGGCTCGCCTTACTAAGTTTTCGGACGATCATAAGTTTGCGGCATGACCGTTTGATTCGATTCCAGCCACTTTGAGAACCAGGTCGGCAAGCCGATCCGCGGCGTCGAGCCTGCCCAACGACCGCGCCGCGACCGCCATGCCGGCGAGCCGCTGCGGCGCCGCGGCCAGCGCGGCGATTTCGTCGGCGAGCCGTCGCGGCGTAAATTTATCCTGCACCAGCCGTATGGCGCCACCGGCTTTTTCCAGTACGCCGGCATTGGCGAATTGATCCTGATCGAGCGCATGCGGCAGCGGCACGAGGATCGCCGGCCGGCCGATAGCCGAAAGCTCGGCAACGGTCGAGGCGCCGGAGCGGGCGACAACGAGATGGCAGGCCGCGATGCGCGCCGGCAGGTCGGAGAAGAACGGCGCGACTTCGAAAGCAACCTTCAGTCTGCCGTAAACATCGCGCACACGGTCCAAATCTTCGGCCCGCGCCTGCTGAACGATGGCGAGGCGCGGACGAAGTGCCGGGTCCAGCAATTCGACTGCCGCCGGAGCCACGTCGGCCATCACTCGCGCCCCCTGGCTGCCGCCGAAAATGAGGAGCCGCAAAGGATCGGCCGAACCCGGATAGGGCGTTGCCGCCGCGGTCACAACCGAGGGCCGCACCGGGTTGCCGGTCAGCGTCGCCTTGGCCGCGAGTTTCGGATCGTTGCGGAATAAATCAGGGAACGATGTGGCGATCGCAGTGACGCGCGGAGCCAGAAGCCGATTGGCCCGGCCGATGACCGCATTGGCGTCGTGAATCAGTGTCGGCACGCGGCGCCAGGCTGCCGCCAGCACCGGTGGAATGGTCGGATAGCCGCCAAAGCCGACGACCACTGCGGGCTTGAGCCGGCCGATCAACGCCCAACCCTGCGCGACGCCGAGGCCAAGCATCGCAGCGGTTTTCGCCATCGCGAGCGGACCGCGTCCGCGAAGCGTAGCACTGGCAACGACGTGAATTGCATCATCGGCAAACGCGCCGCCGCCCATGCCAGCCGCCCGCCGGTCGGTGGCAAGATGGACCGGGATGCCGCGCTTCGTTAGCGCGGCCGCGAGTGCTTCGGCCGGAAACAAATGGCCGCCCGTCCCGCCGGCCGCGACGAGAACCGTCGCCCGGCGCGGCCTATCCATCACACCGGGCTCCCGGCGAACACCACTTCGCCGGCCAACCGCGCTTGCGGCCGTTCACGGGTGAGCGCGATCAGCATGCCCATGCCGTACGCCAGAGAGATTAGAGACGAGCCGCCATAGGAAATAAACGGCAGCGTCATGCCCTTGGCCGGCATCAGGTGCAGGTTGACGGCCATGTTGATGGCCGATTGCAATCCAAACAGGATAGCGAGGCCGGCGGCGGCGAAACGGATGAACGGATCTTCGTTGCGCATCGCCTTGCCCAGCGCGCGGATCACAATGAACGCAAATAAAGCCACCAGGATGAGGCAGAGCACGACGCCGAATTCCTCCGCGGCCACCGCAAACACGAAATCGGTGTGACCTTCGGGCAGGATGCGCTTGATGGTGCCTTCGCCGGGGCCGCGGCCGAACCAGCCGCCGCGGACAAACGACTCGGTGGCGATATCGATGTTGAAAGTGTCGCCGGACGCCGGATCGAGGAATCGATTAATGCGCTGCGCCACATGCGGAACAGTGTAGAAGGCCGTAATCAGGCCGGCAGTTGCCGTGACGCCCAGCCCGAGCATCCAGATAAGCCGCATGCCGGCCATATAAAACAGCGCACTCCACACCAGCGTAACGAGCATGGTCTGGCCGAAATCCGGCTGTAGTACCAGCAACGCAACCACGACGAGGAGCAGCACAAGCGCGACGGCGTTGGCCGGCATATCGGGGCGCTTGCCGGATTCACCGAACAGCCAGGCGATCAGGATGACGAAGGCCGGTTTCAGAAACTCCGACGGTTGAATGTTCATGCCGAGGATCACCAGCCAACGGCGTGCGCCTTTGATCTCGGCGCCGAAATAAGGGGTCGCCGCGACCAGAACGAGGCTGACGAAGAAGACAATGAGCGCGAGCTTGCGGATTTCGCGCGGCGACAGAAACGAGGTCGCGATCAGGACGGCGGCGGCAGGGATCAGGAACAAGACCTGCCGGTTGACGAAATGGAACGGGTCGAGGCCGAGCCGCGCCGCCACCGGCGGGCTTGCGGCCAGGCACAAAACGATGCCGCCGAGCATCAGCGCGCCGAGCGCGGCCAGCGTCAGCCGGTCGATCGTCCGCCACCACTCGCTCAACGGCGTAGGCTGCGCGCGCGACGCCATGGCGTCCCCAAAAAGAAGGTCCCCGCTCAGTGGTGACACCGGGGTGGTTTAAAGGGGATTAAGAACGCCGGTCATTTGACCCCGGGCAGCGCCCGTACCAGCGTCCGGAACGCATCGCCGCGAATCTCGAAGTTGCGGTACTGGTCGAACGACGCGCCAGCGGGCGACAGCAGCACGACGGGCTCGGCGGCAGCCGATTTCTCGGCATCGCGCGCCGCCGCCTCCAGCGCCTTGTCGAGCGTTCCGGTAATCTCGTGCGGCACCTCGGCATCCAGGGTGGCAGCAAACTCCCGCGCCGCCTCGCCAATCAGATACGCTTTGCGAATCCGCGGAAAAAACGAGCGCAGAGATTCGATCCCGCCGGTTTTGCGCTTGCCGCCTGCGATCCAGAAAACATCGCTGAAGCAGGCGAGCGCCTGAGCCGTCGAATCGGCGTTGGTCGCCTTGGAGTCATTGACGAACAACACCGCGCCGCGACGGCCGACTTCCTCCATCCGATGCGCGAGCCCGGGGAACGAACGAAGCCCCAACTGGATCGCAGCCGGCGAAAGTCCGAGCGCCAGCGCGGCAGCTGTGGCGCAAGCCGCGTTTTGCGCGTTGTGCTGCCCACGCAGCGAACCGATGCCGGCGATCCCCGCGATTGCAGACGCCTTGCCGTCGGCTGCGCGCATGATGCGTTGCTGCTCGACGTAAATCCCGTTGACCAATTTGTGCCGCACTGAAATTCGCACCACGGGCTTGCCGGATTGCTCCAGACGATCGGCGATTGCGCTGCACCATTCGTCATCGACGCCGACGATGGCGGTCCCTCCCTGCGGAATGCCGGCGACGAGACGTTCTTTGACTGCCGCGTAATGTTCCATCGTGCCGTGACGATCGAGGTGATCCTCGCTGAGATTGATGAGAATGCCGACCGAGGGATCTAGTGAAGGCGCAAGATCAATTTGGTACGACGAACATTCGATGACGTAGACCCGGCCGGCTTGTGGCGGAGCGAGCGACAGGATCGCGGTGCCGATGTTGCCGCCGAGTTGCGCATCCATGCCGACCGAAGCTGCGAGATGCGCAACCAGCGCCGTCGTCGTCGACTTGCCGTTGGTGCCGGTGATGGCAACCAGCGGCGCGTCCGGCGCAACGCGGCGGCGCTCGCGACAGAACAGCTCGATGTCGCCGATCACTTCGACGCCAGCCTGTTGCGCGAGCTGCACGGTCCAGTGCGGCGCCGGGTGCGTGAGCGGAACGCCGGGCGCCAAAACTAGTGCGGTGAATTTCGACCAATCGGCTTTGCGCAAGTCCGCAGTGGCGATGCCGGCCGCCTGCGCCTTGGCGATGCTCTGCGCATCGTCGTCAGCGGCGATAACGTCGGCGCCGCCTCCCACCAGCGCTTTCGCGCTCGCAAGCCCCGAGCCGCCAAGACCAAATACCACGACCTTTTTGCCGGCAAAGGCCGTGACCGGAATCACGACGAAGCTACCGAAGCTTCAAGGTCGAAAGCCCCGCCAGCGCGAGCACGACCGAGACGATCCAGAAGCGAATGACGATCTGCGGCTCGGTCCAGCCGAGCTGCTCGAAATGATGGTGGATCGGGGCCATCTTGAACACGCGCTTGCCGGTCAGCTTGAACGACACCACCTGCACGATAACGGAAACCGCTTCGAGCACGAACAATCCGCCGATCACCGCGAGCACGATCTCGTGCTTGGTGGCGACCGCAATGGCGCCGATCATGCCGCCGAGTGCCAGCGAACCGGTGTCGCCCATGAAGATCGAAGCCGGCGGTGCGTTGAACCAGAGAAAGCCAAGGCCGGCGCCAAGCACCGCGCCGCACAGCACCGAGAGCTCGCCGGTCCCGGCGACATAGTGGATTTGCAGATAATCGGCGAACACGGCGTTGCCGCAGAGATACGCAATCATACCGAAGCTCGCCGCCGCGATCATCACCGGCACAATGGCGAGGCCGTCGAGACCGTCGGTCAAATTCACCGCGTTTCCCGCACCGATAATGATGAAAGTCGCAAATAATACGTAGAACCAGCCGAGATTGAGCACGAGCTCTTTGAAGAACGGAAACACCAGCGACGTAGCAAACGGCAAATGCCCAAGCTGGACCATACCCAGGCACGCGACCGCCGCGATGATCGCTTCAATGATGACCCGCGTGCGGCCGGGAAACGCGTTGTGCGTTTGCTTGGACACTTTCAGATAATCGTCATAGAAGCCAACCATCCCAAAGCCGAGCGTAACACCCAGCACTACCCAGACGTACGGGTTGGCGGGATTGGCCCACAACAAAGTCGAAACCAGCATGCCGGAGAGAATCATCAGGCCGCCCATCGTTGGCGTGCCGGCCTTGGTGATGATGTGCGATTGCGGGCCGTCGGCGCGGATCGGCTGGCCCTTGCCCTGCAGCCGCCGCAGGCGATCAATGATGAATTGTCCAAACAGAAATACGAACAGCAGCGCCGTTATGACGGCACCGCCGGTCCGGAACGTGATGTAGCGAAACACGTTGAGGACTGAAAGCTTGTCCGAAAATTCGATCAGCCAATACAGCATTACGACATCAACCTCATGCGCCCGCCGTTTGGAGAACGTCGGTCCCCAAAGCTTCTTGGTGCGCGGAAAGCCGCTGCAGCGCCTTGACGATCGGCGCCATGCGCGAGCCCAGCGAGCCCTTGACCATGACCACGTCGCCGGCGCGGACTGCGGCCAGCACTTGCGCTTCGAGCGCGGCGGAGTTCTCTGCATAGCCGCCGCGGCGGCTGGCGGGAAGGGCCTGCCATAGCGCGCGCATCAGCGGACCGCAGCAGAAAACGAGATCGATCGAATTAGTGCTAACGGCGGCGAGCAGGCCGCGATGCAGCGCCCGGCCCCGCGGCCCAAGTTCGAGCATGTCGCCGAGCACAGCGATGCGGCGTCCACGCGGACCAACCGGCCTCTGGCCAAGTAACGCGAGCGCGGCCGCAACCGATACCGGGTTGGCGTTGTAGCTGTCATCGATGATGAAGGCTGAACCGCCGGGCAGTTCGATCTCGATCAGCGCGCCGCGTCCGGACACGGGCTCGAGTTCGGACAACGCCAACGCCGCCAAGGCGAGGTCGGCGCCGGCCAGCACGACGGTCGCCAACACTGCAAGCGAATTGAGCACCAGATGGCGGCCCGGCGCGCCGATTTTATAAGTTATCTCGGTGCCGAGGATTTCCGCCTGCACTGTCGCGCAATCGGCATGCAACGCGCATTTGATGAGACGCGCGTCGGCTTTCTCGTGCTCGCCAAACGACACAATGCGCGCAACACTCGCCTCTTTGGCGCGCCGCTTCAGGTGCGTGAACTGCGAATTGTCGCGATTGAGAACGGCTGCACCGCCCGGTTCCAGCCCGAGAAAGATTTCCGCCTTGGCGTCGGCGATCTTGGCGAGCGAGCCGAAGAATTCGAGGTGCACCGGCGCTATCGTCGTGATCACCGCCACGTGCGGACGCGCCAGCAGCGACAGCGGCGCAATTTCACCCGGGTGATTCATCCCCATTTCCAGTACCGCATAATCTGCGCTCGCCGGACAGCGTGCGAGCGAGAGCGGAACGCCCCAATGATTGTTGTAGGATGCGACCGATGCGTGCGTCTCGCCGTCCTTGGACAGCGCGAGCCGCAACGCCTCTTTGGTGCCGGTCTTACCGACCGAGCCGGTAACGCCAATCACCTTGGCTTGCGTGCGCGCCCGGGCCGCGGCTGCGAGCGCACGCAAGCCTTCGAGCACATCCGGCACGACGAGCAGCGGCGCGTCCGGCGGCAGCTCCACCGGCGGATTGGTGGCGACGACCGCAAGCGCCGCTTTAGCTGCGAGCGCGGACTCGACGAACTCGTGTCCGTCACGGCGGTCGGTAATGGCAAAGAACGCATCGCCTCGACCGATGGTGCGACTGTCGATCGAGATGCCCGCAACGGTTTGCGGCAGCGGACCGCGTCGCGCGGCGCCCATGGCCGCCGCCATCTCCTCAACGGTCCACAGCACGGGCGCGCTCACGCGGCAAGCTCCTTAAGCGCCGCGGCGACTGCTTCATGATCGCTGAACGGCACAACCCGGTCGCCGATGATTTGGCCGGTTTCATGGCCCTTGCCGGCGATCAGGAGCACGTCGCCGGCACCAAGCGCGGAAATCGCGGACCGAATCGCTTCGCGCCGATCGGCGATCTCGGTAGCGCCGGGTACGCCCGCCATGATCGCCGCGCGGATCGCCGCCGGATTTTCGCTGCGCGGATTATCGTCGGTAACGATCACCCGGTCAGCTTTGGCGCCAGCAACGGCGCCCATCAATGGCCGCTTGCCGCGGTCACGGTCGCCGCCGGCGCCGAATACCACAGTAAGCCGCCCGGTCGCCGTGGACCGCAACGCGTCGAGCGCTTTGGCAAGCGCGTCGGGCTTGTGGGCGTAGTCGATGAAGATCGGCGCACCGCGATTGGCACCGACAAGCTCAAGCCGGCCCTTAGCGCCGGTAAGATGTTCCAGCGCCGCGAATACCGCTGCCGCTTCGCCGCCCGTTGCGATGGCGAGACCAGCCGCAACGAGCGCGTTTTCGACCTGGAATTCGCCGACCAGCGGCAAGCGCACGCGAAAAGTCTTGCCAGCGTGTTCGATCTGCAAGGCTTGCACGACCCCCTCATCGGCCGATCCGACGAGGTGAATGCCGGTGCCTTTGCGCCCGACACTGATGATCTTGAGACCACGCGCCTTCGCAACAGCGACGACGGCTTCGGCGTAATCGTGATCGACTTCGACGACCGCGGCGCCGCCCGGGTCCACAAGCGCTTCGAACAGCCGCAGCTTGGCGGCAAAGTAAGCTTCGAAGCTCGGATGATAGTCGAGATGATCGCGCGTAATGTTGGTGAAAGCTCCAGCGGCAATGCGTAAGCCGTCAAGACGGTACTGATCGAGACCATGCGACGACGCTTCGATAGCAAGGTGCGTCACGCCGTCGGCCGCAAGCTCATCCAGCGAACGGTGCAGCGCCACAGGGTCCGGCGTGGTCAGCGAGCCATGGGTTTCGCCGCGCGGCGACACCACGCCGATGGTGCCGATGCTGGCAGCACGATGTCCCAGCGCCGTCCAGATTTGACGCGTGAACGCGGCGACCGAGGTTTTGCCGCTGGTACCGGTGATCGCTGCAATCGTCCGCGGCTGGCGGGGGAAAAACCTCGCCGCCATAAGCGCAAGTGCACGCCGCGCGTTGCCGACTTTCACGAAACCGTTGTCCGCAGGCAGCGGCACATCCGGCGAACGCTCCGCCACCACGGCGATCGCACCTGCGGCAATCGCTGCTGCGACAAAGCTTAATCCGTCCGCCTTGCCACCCGCGATTGCGACAAAAATGTCGCCGCGCTTGATCGCGCGCGTGTCGGCCGACACGCCGCCGACTTCGATGTCGGCATTCTGCGTCTCGATTGCGGCATCCGCGGGTAGAATATCGCGAAGTTTCATGGCGGTCGCTCGTGCGGCCCCCGCCTTATCGGCTTTCCTTCATCGAGGCCAGTATCAGGTGATCGGCGTCCGGCAGATCGAGACGCGGCTCGACGCCCAAAAGTGGGGCGATACGCGCAACCACGGCGCCGCCGACCGGAACCGCGTTCCAGCCGGAGGTTCTGAACCCGTGGGTCTCCGGCAGCGCCTTGGGGTCATCGAGCATGATCAGCAGCAGGTAGCGCGGCTTATCGGCCGGAATCACGGCCATGAAATCGGTGAGCACGCTGGACTTAGAATAGTGGCCGTTGATGACCTTATCGGCGGTGCCGGTCTTACCGCCAATATAGTAGCCCGGTACGTCAGCTTTGCGCGCGGTGCCTTTTTCGACGTTCAGCCGCATCAGATAGCGCATCATCTCGCTGGTTTCGGGCTTGATGACGCGCTTGCCGAGTGCGCGGGCTTCCTCTTCCGTACGCTTGAGGAAGGTCGGCGGGATCAGAAAGCCGCCGTTCATCAGCGCCCCCACCCCCATCAAGGCCTGCAGCGGCGCCACCGAAAGACCATGACCGAAGGCGATGGTGATCGTATTAAGCTCGCCCCAGTGCCTGGGCACGATCGGCTCGGCGCTTTCCGGCAATTCCGTGCGCAGGCGATCGAGCTGCCCCATTTTTTTCAGGAACGCCTTGTGCGCATCGACGCCCATCGCCAGCGCGGTGCGGGCGGCGCCAATGTTTGACGAGTAGGTGAAAATTTCCGGAATGGTCAGCATCCGGTTCTCGGGCTCGAAATCGTGGATCTGGAACCTGCCGACGTGCATCGGCCCGTGCGCATCGAATGACGATTTGAGCGTAAACTTGCCGGAGTCCAGCGCCATCGCGATGGTAAAGGCCTTGAAGGTTGAACCCATCTCGAACACGCCGGTGGTCAGCCGATTGATGCGTGTCGGATCGAGCGCCTCGTGCGGATTGTTGGGGTCGTAATCCGGCTCCGAAACCATGGCGAGGATTTCGCCGGAACGCACATCCAGGACCAGGCCTGCGGCAGCAAGCGTCTTGAACTTGGTGTGCGCGGCGACGAGCTCGGCGCGCAACGCGTGCTGCACGCGGAGATCGACAGCGAGATTTACCGGATTTTGCAGCCGGTCGGTGGCGAGCCCGGCCATATGAAGCGCCGCAAGGCCGTGGCCGTCGAGCCACTTTTCCATGCCGGCGATGCCCTGGTTGTCAATGTTGACGTGGCCGATGAGATGCGACACCTCGGGACCGTTCGGGTAGGTGCGCTTGTTTTCGTTCAAGAAGCCGATGCCCGGGAGCCCTTGGCGATAGATTTCGTGCTGCTGCTCCGGCGTGATGTCGCGCTTAAGCCAGACAAAGCCACGCTTGGAGGACAGCCGTTCGCGCAATTCGGTAGCGTCGAGGTCGGTCAGGTCGGCGCTCAAAAGCTCCACTGCCTCATCAACGTCGATCAGACGGCGAGGTTCGGCGTAAAGCGAGGGCACACGCACATCGGTTGCCAGGATCTCGCCATTGCGGTCTAGGATATCCGGCCGTGCGGTCGCAATAGCGTCGCCGCTAACCGTGCGATGCGGATTGCGGCCGTCGGATGCGGCCGCGAACATCACCAGCCGCACCGCAATGATCGAATAGACGGCCACAAACAGCAGGATTGCCAAACCGATGCGCGCCCGCGCCTTGGCGGCGCGATCGATCTTGTTGTCGTACAGGAGCCGAAGCATGAGGCGTCGCCAGCGCGTCATCGGCCGAAGACCTCCGGTTTGCGCGATCGCGGTCATCGCATCACCGGTCCGGATTTGCGGTCGGGGCTGAATTGCCGACCGGGCTGTCATGACCGGCTGACGGCGCAACCGGAGCGGCCAGACTCCCGGTCGTGTCGGGCTCTTCCAGGGACTCGATCGCGGCGCCGATCGGATCGGGACTATCGTGCTTGAAAAATTGCGGCGGACGCTCCGGCAACTTGTCGAGCGAGTCGAACTGCGTCGGCGTGATCGGCTTTAGCTGCAGATAGTGCTTTGCCAGTCTTTCGATGCGGGCAGGATTATCGAGCTGGGTCCACTCAGCGCGCAATTCGGCGATGGTGTCGCGCGCACGACGCACTTCGCTCCGAATTTTCGCAAGCCGCTCAGCTTGCACGGTCGAATCGAATTTGATGCGGTAGACGTAAGCTGCGGCGAGTATCAGCGCGCCGATGACAATGAGATTGAGGATGCGAAACGTCATGCTCGGCCCCGCATGACGTCGCTGAGCGAGGGTACGCGCGGCATCAGTGCTTCGATCACCGCGGGACGGGCGACAGCATCGGTACGTTCCGCCGCACGGAGTTTAGCCGAACGGGCGCGCGGATTGGCAGCGATCTCGGTTTTGTCGGCCGTCTCAGGCTTTTTGGTCAGCGCGCGGAATGTCGGCGGCGTGGATATGAGTTCCGGTCGATGGCGGGATGACGCCGGCGGCCGGCTTCGCTCGGTGAGGAAGGTCTTGACGATCCGATCCTCGAGCGAGTGGAAAGCGACCACAACGAGGCGGCCGCCGGGGTTGAGAATGCGTTCGGCGCCAACAAGCCCATGCGCCAATTCCAGGAGCTCGTCGTTGATGAAAATCCGCAGCGCCTGAAAGGTGCGGGTAGCCGGATGAATCATGCCCTCGCGTGCATGCACCACGCGGGTGACGACGTCCGCGAGCGCGCGCGTCGTTGTAATCGGTTGCGCTTCGCGCGCCTTGGCGATGGCGCGCGCAATCGCGCGCGCATGATGCTCTTCACCGAGCGTACGGATGATCGCGGCAAGATCGCGTTCGCTGGCGCGGGCGACAACATCAGCCGCGCTAGGTCCCCCGCCTCCCATGCGCATGTCCAGCGGTCCGTCGAGCCGGAAAGAAAATCCGCGGGACGCCTCGTCAAGCTGCATGGATGAGACGCCAAGGTCGAGCACCACACCGTCGACAGAAGCGACGCCGCAACTTTCGACAACTGCTTCGAAATTGGAAAAGCGATCCTCGATCAACTCCAGCCGGCCGTCGGCCGCGCTGACGAGCGCTGCGGCTTGAGCGACGGCGTTTTGATCGCGATCGATGCCGATCACCCGCGCACCTGGCGTCGCTAGGATCAGGCGGGAATAGCCGCCGGCGCCAAACGTTCCGTCGACGTAGACGCCGCTTTCATGCACGCCGAGCCACTCGACGGCGTGGCGAGCGAGCACGGGAATGTGACGAGCAAGTCCGCCAGCGACAGCGTTGCTGTCGCTGCCCGTCATCATTCCCGTGCTCCAGGCGGTTTTTGTCCCGCCGTCCCGGTCCCCAATCGCTGCTTGAACGCGCGTACCTTGTCGGTGGCCTCGGTCAGTTCCGTCCGAAATTGGCCGGGCTCCCAGATGCGAAATTTGTGGCCAAGGCCAACGAACACCGCGGCCTCGGTGATGCCGGCGTGGCTCTTGTGAGCTTCCGAAAGAACAACGCGGCCTTCGCCGTCGAGCTTCAGCGTTTCGCCTGAGCCGTAGAGCGCCAGCGAGAATTGTTCGCGCTGTTCGGAGAACGGCGAAAATCCCGCGATCAGCGTCTCGATTTCTGCGAGCAGCGCATTGCCCCCGGCATCGAGTGTGGGCCGATCGAAAGCGGGATAGCAATAAAGACCATCGAAACCGTCGCGCGCCAAAACCGCACGGAATTGAGCCGGGACCGATACCCGGCCCTTGGCATCCAGACGGAGCACATGGTGCGACACGAACCGGTCCATCTCGCCCCTCGCCGAGCGGCCGGCCCGGCGGCCGCGATCTATGCAATCGGCATTCCCTCGTCGAGCCCGCAGCTTCGCTGTGCCGTAATTCAGGCCATGCCAGTTCGCTTGGGATTAGTTGGGCTACCATGGGATAATATGGGCGTCAACGTGACAGCCCTTGCCGCGCGGCCACTCCGTTCGGATTTGATTAGTGAGCGGTAAGCTTAAGGAAAGGTTGAAGTTTGCCGCTTGCCGCTAACCGAACGCAGCGAGCAGTCGCGGACACGTAGAAATCGTGGTTGTGCGCGTAATGCCCTGGCTTAGAATCGCTTCATGTTGAACCGCGTATTCTCGGCCAATTCGTCGGTCGTCGCCGAAGTCAGGCCGTCGCCCAATCATGACGAACGGGCCGGCGGCCGAAGGCCCGACATGATCGTTCTACACTATACCGGGATGCAGGACGGCGAGGCCGCGCTCGACCGCCTGTGCGATCCGTTGAGCAAAGTCTCAGCCCATTACCTGGTTTTTGAGGACGGCCGTGTCGTGCAGATGGTGCAAGAAAGCCGCCGCGCCTGGCATGCGGGCCAATCGTCCTGGGCGGGCGAAACCGACCTGAACTCCTGCTCAATCGGGATCGAAATCGTCAATGCTGGTCACGATTACGACTATCCGGATTTTCCCAAACGCCAGATCGCCGCCGTAACCGCGCTATGCCGTGGCATCTCGACCCGCAATACCATCCCGCCGCCGCGCGTGCTGGCGCACTCAGACATCGCGCCTTCACGCAAGCGGGATCCGGGCGAGAAGTTTCCGTGGCGCACGCTGTACGATTCCGGCATTGGACATTGGGTCCAGCCTGCTCGAATCTCCGAGGATAACGGCGTGCTCGCCCTTGGCGACCGCGGCGACAAGGTTTCGGCATTGCAGGAATCACTAGGCCAATACGGCTACGGCGTGACGCTGAACGGGGCCTATGACTCCCTCACGCACGACGTGGTGGCGGGGTTCCAGCGTCACTTTCGGCCGGAGCGAGTCGACGGCCTCGCCGATCAATCGACCCGCACAACGCTGCGTGACTTGCTGTCTCACAGCACGCGGGTACGGACGATTGCCGCCGGCACGCGGCCCGGCTTTTGAACGCTTAAGGACCTGGACATTTCGCGCTTGACGGCGACCGCTGATATTCCCATCGCTATGGTGTCAGTCGGTCGGACGGCCGCTCCGGCGCGTTGCCGGGGAGGAAAGTCCGGGCTCCATGGACAAGCGGTGCCGGATAACATCCGGCGGGCGCGAGCCTAGGGAAAGTGCCACAGAGAACATACCGCCGCGGCGCGTTGCGTATCCCGCGGTAAGGGTGAAAAGGTGCGGTAAGAGCGCACCGCGCCGACGGCAACGCCGGCGGCATGGTAAACCCCACCGGGAGCAAGACCGAATAGGGACGGCACGAGTTTTGGTCGCGCGCAAGCGCGGCCGAGACTCAGGTCAATGTCTGGATCCGCCGTCCGGGTAGGTTGCTGGAGGCGCCGGGTAACCGGCGTCCAAGAGGAATGGCCGTCACGTGTGCGGATCACTTGTCCGCATGCCATCCAGAACCCGGCTTATAGACTGGCTGATAGCTTTAGGGCGCCCGCCGGAGACCCCGTCGGGCGCCCGCCAAGTCTTGTGGACCCAGACCCAGACTTCGACACCGGGCCCTGGTCCGGCCCAAACCAATTCTTTGCAGACCGGTGCGTTGGCACGCCAATTGAATGAAAATCAGTAGCAGCGCCCGGGTGCAAAACAAGCCGGCGCGCGGCTTTCGGCACCCAAATATGCTAAGAAGGTGAACTAGCTTGAGATTTTATCCCAAAACACTGCTCTGATATTGTCGAAGCGAGTAGAAAATTCTATGTACTGCCTATCATCAGGGTCCCGGCATGAACCGTAAGCCCACCGAAATCCAAACGCCCAGCATCGGTCCTTTGGCCCGGCTGCCGGCGTTCTTCGCGCTTGAAGGCAAGCGCACCGTTGTCGCTGGCAGCGGCCAGGCGGCGACTTGGAAAGCCGAGCTGCTTTCGGCAGCCGGCGCACGCGTCGATGTTTTTGCTCCAGACCGATCTGAAAGCCCACACGCTCTCGCCGCCGCTCCCCCGGTGGGCGCGGTGATTGTCCACCCGCGACGCTGGACCCCAGCCGATCTCGCCGGCGCAGCTCTCGCGGTTGCTGAATGCGCTAACGACGCCGAAGCCGGACTTTTTGCTGCCGCAGCGCGGGCAGCCGGCGTCCCAGTCAATGTGATCGACCGCCCGGCCTTTTGCGATTTTTCCTTCGGCGCTATCGTTAACCGCTCGCCTCTTGTTATCGGTATCTCGACCGACGGCGCAGCGCCAGTATTCGGTCAGGCGATCCGCTCAAAGATCGAAGCATTGATCCCAAAAGGTTTCGCACGGTGGGCGGACGCCGCGCACAATTGGCGGCCGCGCGTGCAGGCACTGGCGCTGTCGTTCCGCGGCCGGCGAACCTTCTGGGAAAAATTCACCGACAGCGCCATCGCTGCTCCCGATCGGGCGCCGACTGAAGGCGATATCGAGGCGCTGCTCAAGCCGACTGCGGCACCGGACACCGGCTCAGTGGTGCTCGTCGGCGCGGGCCCGGGCGATCCGGAATTATTGACGCTGCGCGCGGTGCGTGCGCTGCAATCTGCCGACGTGATCTTGTTCGACGGTTTGGTGTCGGCTGAGATCCTCGATTTCGCCCGGCGCGAGGCAAAGAAAATGCTCGTCGGCAAAACCGGCCACGCTCCGTCATGCCGTCAAGACGACATCAATGCACTCATGGTGTCGCTCGCCAAAGCCGGACGCCGCGTGGTGCGGCTCAAGGGTGGCGACCCGATGATCTTCGGGCGAGCCGACGAAGAGATCGCAGCGTGTCGCGCGGCAGGATTAGCTGTCGAAGTCGTACCAGGTGTGACAACCGCGCAGGGTGCCGCGGCCCGCCTCCAAGTGTCGCTGACCCGGCGCGCGGAAGCGCGCCGCGTGCAGTACATCACCGGCCACGGCCGCGACGGCAAGCTGCCGGATAATATCGATTGGGCAAGCCTCGCCGACCCGGCTGCGACGACCGTTGTCTACATGCCGACGCGCACCCTGCCCGACCTCGTCACCAAGGCGTTGGCCGCCGGGCTTGATCCGGCGACGCCGGCAGTAGCCGTGGCGCACGCGACTCGAACCGATGAACGTGTCATCGGCGCGACGATTGCCGAACTACCGGTGTTCCTGTCCACCGAAGCGCTGAATGGGCCCGTTGTGCTGATGATCGGCCGTGTGTTTGCTGATTATGCCGCGGATCGGGCTCGCGCGGGCCTCCGCCGCGCCGACGGACCGGGATAGTGACACCCTTAACGCCCTGCAAAATTCCTTCTTACCGGTAGTTACACGGGCATAAGAAGCTGTTGCGAAAGATAGCCCCGGCCGCCTATCTATGACCCCTATGGACACTGCGACGATAACCCCGGCGGCGGCGGCCGCGCCCGAAACGCCTCGCGCCGGAACTTTGATCGACGTGCGGGTCGCCGCCATCGAGTCGGTCGCGCGCGACACCAACGTTTACACATTCGAGCGGCCCGATGGCGCCCGGCTGCCGGCTTACAAGCCGGGCTCTCACATCGATATCCATCTGCCCAACGGGCTCATTCGCCAGTTTTCGCTGCTCAACCCCGACGACAATCCTGAGCGTTACGTCGTTGCCATCAAACTCGATGCCGCAAGCCGCGGCGGCTCGCGCTACATCTTCGACGATCTGCGCGTCGGACACGCGCTGAAGATCAGCGCACCGCGCAATAATTTCCCCCTGGTCGAAGACGCCACCGAGGTCGTTCTGTTCGCAGGCGGCATCGGCATTACGCCGATCTGGTGTATGGCGCAGCAGCTCCAGGCGCAGAACCGTACGTGGAAGCTCTACTACGCATGTCAATCGCGCGCCGACATGGCCTTTCTCTCTACCATCGAGAAATTCGGACCTGATCGCGCGCACCTGCATTTCGACGACGAAGCTAACGGCAAATTTCTAGATCTGACGGCCGCAGTGGGTGACGGGTCGACGAATGCGCACTTTTATTGCTGCGGCCCCAATCCGATGCTGAAGGCGTTCGAGGCGGCAGCCGCGAGCCGCCCGCGTGATCACGTGCACGTTGAATACTTCACCCCGAAGGACGATGCCGCGGCGGGTACGCTCGGCGGCTTCTGGGTCGAACTTGCGCGCTCCGGCGAGGAATACTTTATCCCGGAAGGCAAGAAGATACTCGAAGTGCTGTACGAAGCCGGCGTGGACGTCGATTATTCGTGCGAACTTGGCATCTGCGGGGAATGCGTGACGCGCGTCATATCCGGCATTCCTGAGCACCACGATTCGGTGCTCAGCGAGGAAGAGCAGGCGTCAAACGAGAAGGTCATGATCTGCTGCGCCGGCTGCAAGAGCGAGCGTCTCGTTCTGGACATGTAGAGATCGCTCAACGGCTGCTTCGGACCGTCTAAACGCTTTTGGCTAGCGCGAATTTGAAATCGCCCGGACAAATAGATGCGCCGCGGCACTGGGATGACGCAGCCGATATTGTCGTCGTCGGAGCAGGCGCGACCGGGCTGCCTGCCGCCATAGCCGCCGGCGAAGCAGGCGCTTCCGTCATCCTCGTTGAAGCGCAGAACCATATCGGCGGACACGCCATTGTCAGTGGCGGCAACCTTCCCCTTGGCGGCGGCAACAGCTACCAGAAGAAATACGACGTGGAAGATTCGCCCGACCTGCTATTCCGGGATTTGATCGACTGGACGGTGGTGGAACCCAACGGCGCTCCGCCTTACCGGTACAACGACCACGAGATCGCCCGCGCGTTTGCGGACAACAGCGTGGCGGCGTTCGATTTCCTGCTCGCGCATGGCGTGAAGATCGTTGATCGGGCGCCGGACAATCTGAGCGGTCACGAGATCGGAATGTCGGCACCGCGAACGCTCCACTGCGCAGCGATGAATTGGCCGTTGGTCCAGACCGGCCAACCTGTGGATCCGAGCGTGCGAACAACGACGTCGTCCGGCAGCGGACTGATGCAGCCGCTCTACGCCGCCGCTCTTGAGGCCGGCGTAAAAGTCCTGCTCCAGCATCGGATGACCGCCATTCATCGCGAGACACCGGCTTCCGGTCGCGTAATCGGCATCGCCGTCGATCACAACGACGCCGAACGAAACCTTCGCGCCCAGAAAGCCGTTATCGTCGGCACTGGCGGATCGTCTGGAAACGTGAATTTCCGCCGGATGTTCGATCCGCGCCTTACCGAAGAATATTGCGGTCTGGCTGGCATGCCGTGGTCCGACCAGGATGCCAGCGGTGAACTTGCCGCCATGGCCATCGGCGCGTCGCTATGGGGATTGACCCACTTCGCCGGAGAATACGGCACCGGCATCACCAAGCCAGGCTCGATCGGCTGTCAGTATGGCTACGCAAATCTGTGCTGGCTTCCCGGCAGCACAGTCTTCCACAAAGCGCGTGCGATCGGCCTCACGGTGGTAGATTGGCAGGATGTCATTCTCGTCAACATGCTGGGTCGGCGATTCTATGATGAGACCGGCCGCCAATTCACGCCGAATATCTTCGGCAGCCTCACGCCCTACGAACAAGGCAGCTATCGCAACGCGAAGAACATCAAATACAATCCAAGTAATTTCATCAATGCCGCGCTAGCGGGCATCGGCGACGGCCGAAACGGCGGTGGGCCGATCTGGGCGATCTTCGACGCTGACGCTGTTGCGCGCGAGCAATGGAACCCGGCGCCGCCATATGTGGACACCGACGCCGGCTTCTTCTTCAGCGCCAATAGTATCGAAGAGGTGGCTGCCAAGATCGTGATGAAGCACCAGCGTTTGCCGATGCCGCCGCAGCACCTGGCGAGGACCGTGTCGCGCTACAATGCTTTTGTCGAAACCGGTATCGACTCCGACTTCGAAAAGCCCAAGCCGCGTTACAAGATCGAAAAGCCGCCGTTCTACGCCGCGTGGGCAACACCCGTCATCCACGACACACGTGCGGGGTTGCGGATCAATGCGCGCTGCCAGGTGCTCGACCTCAATGGGGCTGTGATCCCGGGGCTCTATTGCGGCGGCGAGTCGGCGGGGGGCTTGAGCCTACACGGTCTGCCCCGTGCAGTATGCCAAGGCTTCATCGCCGGGCGAAGCGCCGCGACAGAGGGAGTTGGCTGAAACCCGAATCTGCTATCGCGCAAAAGTTCGCGCCGCATCCCGTTGCCCGGCGCACACAATTGCGCTAAGTCCCCGGCCAACCGGACAAGATCGGAGGCATGCAATGGCCGACCACGGTGAGGTCGAATACGCGACTGCCGACGGGATGGATTATCCCACGCACGAACAGACATACCGCAATTTTATCACCCTGGTGAAGGGCGTACTCGGCGTCGTCGTCGTCATTCTAATCCTAATGGCGATTTTCCTCGCCTGATCCGGACTGTCCTGCCGTGAGCTCGGCTTGTGCGTAGCTCGCAGCCTGTACCGTGTCGTCTCAAAGCCGACCGCACGCGTAGGCGGGTGTCGGAGGAATCATGAAGGTCGCGGTTGCCGCCGAGGTCGACGCGAACGAGCCGCGGGTCGCGGCCACGCCCGAAACCATCAAGAAAATCATCGGCCTCGGGGCCGAGGTCGCCGTCGAACCGGGCGCCGGACTGAAATCGGGAATCCTCGACGCTGATTATTCCGCTGTCGGCGCCACCCTAACCAAGGATGCCGTAGCCGGCGCCGACGTCGTGCTGAAGGTACGGCGGCCGCAAGCTTCCGAACTGCCGCGCTTAAAGAAAGGCGCCATGGTCATCGCCATCATGGATCCGTACGGCCATGAGGACGCGCTGCAAGCCATGGCGAGCGCCGGAATCACTGCCTTCGCGATGGAGCTTCTGCCACGGATCACGCGCGCACAGGTGATGGACGTGTTGTCGAGCCAAGCCAACCTTGCCGGCTACCGCGCCGTCATCGATGCCGCGGCTGAATATGGCCGCGCGCTGCCGATGATGATGACCGCGGCCGGCACCGTGCCGGCCACCAAGGTTTTCATCATGGGCGCAGGCGTCGCCGGTTTGCAGGCGATCGCCACAGCGCGGCGCCTCGGTGCCATCGTCACAGCGACCGACGTGCGTCCGGCGGCCAAGGAGCAGGTCGAAAGCCTTGGCGCGAAGTTCATCGCGGTCGAGGACGAGGAGTTCAAGGCGGCGGAAACGGCGGGTGGTTACGCCAAGGAAATGTCGAAGGACTATCAGGCCAAGCAGGCGGCGCTGGTCGCCGATCACATCAAGAAGCAGGACATCGTCATCACCACCGCGCTTATTCCCGGCCGGCCGGCGCCACGGCTGGTGTCGAAGGAGATGGTGGCGTCGATGCGGCCCGGTTCGGTGGTCGTCGATCTCGCGGTGGAGCGCGGCGGCAACGTCGAAGGCGTCAAGGCTGACGCGGTCACCGAGACCGGCGGCGTCAAGATCATCGGCTACGCCAATATGCCCGGCCGTTTGGCGGCGACGGCGTCGAGTCTCTACGCCAAGAACCTTTATGCGTTCCTCGAAATCCTGATCGACAAGAAGACGAAGGCGCTGGCCGTCAACTGGGACGACGACATCGTCAAGGCGACAGTATTGACCCGCGACGGCGCCATTGTTCATCCGAACTTCAAGCCAAAAACTGCTGCCTAGGCGCACGCGGCGTAGCGAAAGAGGAGGCTCGGCATGGTGACTCTCTCAGTGTTCGCTCAGCTCGATATTCTATCGGCGGCAAGCGGGGGCGCGATGCATGCGGTGAGCGATGTCGTCGACCCGTTCGTGTTCCGCCTCTCGATCTTCGTGCTCGCGGTCTTCGTCGGCTACTACGTCGTGTGGTCGGTGACGCCGGCGCTGCACACGCCGCTGATGTCGGTCACGAACGCCATTTCATCGGTCATCGTCGTCGGTGCACTGCTGGCAGTCGGTGTCGCGCTGGTTGCGGATGATGCCGGCCCGATCTGGGCGCGCGCGTTCGGCTTCGTCGCGCTCACCTTCGCCTGCGTCAATATTTTCGGCGGCTTTCTGGTGACCCAGCGCATGCTGGCAATGTTTCAACGGAAACAGAAATAACTATGAGCGCCAACCTGGCCGCGCTGGCCTACCTCGTCGCAGGCGTCCTTTTCATTCTGGCGCTGCGCGGGCTGTCGCATCCCGATTCGAGCCGGCGCGGCAACCTGTTCGGCATGATCGGCATGCTGATCGCAGTGGCGACTACGCTTGCCGCCCATCCGCCCGCCGGACTTGGCGCTTGGGGACTGGTGGTGCTTGCAGTGGTGATCGGCGGCAGCACTGGCGCGGTCATTGCGCGGCGGGTGCCGATGACTTCAATGCCGGAACTCGTCGCTGCCTTCCACTCGCTGGTCGGCATGGCGGCGGTGCTGGTCGCAGCCGGAGCGCTCTACGCCCCCGCTGCTTTCGATATCGGCACCGAGCACGCCATTCACCGCCAGAGCCTGATCGAAATGTCGCTCGGCGTCGCCATCGGCGCCATCACCTTCACCGGCTCGGTGATCGCGTTCCTGAAACTCTCCGGCCGTATGAGCGGCAAGCCGATCACGCTCCCCGGCCGACACGTTATCAACATTGCGTTGGCGATCGCCCTTGTCGCCCTCATCGTCTGGTTCTTCGAGGCGCAGCATTACCTCGCCTTCTGGCTGATCGTGGCGGCGTCGTTCCTGCTCGGTGTCCTGATCATCATCCCGATCGGCGGCGCCGATATGCCGGTCGTGATCTCGATGCTCAATTCCTATTCCGGCTGGGCGGCCGCCGGGATCGGCTTCACGCTGGGAAATTCGGCGCTGATCATCACCGGCGCGCTGGTCGGCTCTTCGGGCGCGATCCTGTCCTACATCATGTGCAAGGGCATGAACCGCTCGTTCATTTCCGTGATCCTAGGCGGCTTTGGCGGCGAAGTGGCGGGACCCGCCGCCGGTGCCGAGCAGCGGCCGGTCAAACTCGGTTCCGCGGAAGATGCTGCCTATCTTCTGAAAAACTCTTCGAAGGTCATCATCGTGCCCGGCTACGGCATGGCCGTGGCGCAGGCGCAACATGCGCTGCATGAGATGGCCGACAAGCTCAAAGCCGCGGGCGTCGAGGTCAAATACGCGATCCATCCCGTCGCCGGCCGCATGCCCGGCCACATGAACGTGCTGCTGGCGGAAGCCAACGTGCCCTATGACGAGGTGTTTGAGCTCGAGGACATCAACTCGGAATTCGCGCAGGCCGACGTCGCCTATGTGATCGGCGCCAACGACGTCACCAATCCGGCCGCCGAAGACGATCCCAAATCGCCGATCTACGGCATGCCGGTACTGCAGGTGTGGAAGGCGGGCACCGTGATGTTCAACAAACGTTCGCTCGCCTCCGGCTACGCCGGCATCGACAACCCGTTGTTCTACCGCGACAACACCATGATGCTCCTTGGCGACGCCAAGAAGATGACGGAAGCAATCGCCAAGGCGATATAAGGCGAAGCGTCTTGCGGTCAGCCGCGCGCAAGCTGATCTATCCAGTCATGAGCGCGGACAAACCTCCAGAGGGGCGGACTTCGGTGCCCCGGATTTCACGCTGGACCTCGCAGCGGCCGGCGCGCCCCACATCCAATCGGTTGTTGTTGCGCCTCATCGGCATTCCCGCACTCGCGTTTGCCGGGGTGCTGATCTGGCGCGGCTTGCAGGAACGCCTGACGCTGCCGGAATGCGATTCGTCGCGCGCCAAATCCACGTTGTCCGACGTGCTCAAGCAGCTCAAGGTCGAGCCGCTCCGTGACGAACCCATCAAAACGGTCTCGAACAGCAAGAATCAGGTTCGGTGCAGCGTCGTGCTGCCGCTATCGGACGGCGGCAACTTGAACATTGATTACAGCTTCTTCTGGCAGGGAAGTTCGGCGCAGATGAAATATTCGATATCGCGTAAGCCGGCGCAAAGCTCCACGGTCTCGGTGCCGCATTCGAAGTAAGCTAAGCCTTTGTCGGCCCGCGGTAAGCGGCGAGGAACGTCTTGATCGCGATCCGCACCACGTGCTCGATCCGCTCTGGGCTTGGCGCTGAAGCGAAATTGAACACCATCGATTTGAATATCATCGCCTGGCAGGCTTCCATGAGCTGCGCGGCCGCGATTTCGCAGTCCTCGACCACCAGTACGCCGGCCGCAACCTGGGCCTCGATATAGCCGGCGAGTTTTGCAATCCCTCTGGCCGGGCCAGTTGCGTAAAATTTGCCGCCGAGCTCCGGCATGCGATCGGCAATGGCGATCACAGTGCGGATTGCCGAGGCCTTCTCCGGTCGGCAGAGGAATTTGACGTAGGCAATGCCAAGCCCGGTCAGCACCGCTTCGACATCGTGATCGTTCGGATCGATATCGAAAATTCCTTCGGCCTGCGCTTCGCATTCTTGCTCGACGATCGCCTCGAACAGTTCTTCCTTGTTCTTGAAATAAACATACAGCGTCCCTTTGGAGACGCCGGCAGCGCGAGCGATGTCGTTCATGCTGGCGGCGTCAAAGCCTTGGGCAAGAAACATCGCCCGAGCGCCATCCACGATCTGCCGCCGTTTGGCACCCTCGTCGTCGGCGTGGCCGGTCGCAGGCCGTTCCAACGTGGCTTGGTCGCTCATTTTCTAGGCCCTTCTGCTTATTCGCCTATTTGCGCGGCCCTAACCGCG
This sequence comes from uncultured Alphaproteobacteria bacterium, assembly GCA_963844545.1. GTDB lineage: Bacteria > Pseudomonadota > Alphaproteobacteria > Rhizobiales > Xanthobacteraceae > BOG-931. The sequence goes on from CAWJOX010000026.1 coordinate 178,747, forward strand.
AAAAGTTTGCTACATCATCACCTCCATATATATTGACCGAACGGTTCGGTCAATATTGACTTTTGCATTTCGCTCACTTATTGATGACCGAACGGTTCGGTCATGCGAGCCTAGTTCCGGGCCTTAAAAGGAGTGCGAGGAATGTATCGCAACCAGGAAAGCAGCCTCTCCCCCTTCCAGATTGTGTCCCAGGAAGTCCATGCGGAGCGCGAAGCGGTGCAGGCGGAACCCATATCGATCGAAGCTCGTGGACCGGCACCAGCTCCGGCAGAGGCGCCGGCGATGGCCGGCAAGGTGCGCAAGCGGCCTTTAACCCGCCGCGTCGGGCTAGGCGCGGTCGCCATCCTCGCTGTCGGGACGGCCGGCTGGTTCGGCTACGACTATTTGACGGTCGGTCGGTTCATGGTTTCGACCGATGACGCCTATGTGCAGGCTTACAACACGACGCTGGCCGCCAAGGTGTCGGGCTATCTCGCCAGCGTTCCGGTCACCGACAACACCTATGTTCACGCCGGCGACGTCATCGCCACCATCGACGACGGCGACTATCGGCTCGCGGTCGATTCGGCGCGCGAGAAGGTTGCGACCCAGGAGGCCACCATTGCCCGGATGGTGCATCAGATCGCCGCGCAGGAAGCCGTAGTCGTCCAAACCAGGACGCAGCTCGTTTCCGCGAAAGCAGCAGCCACGCGCACGGAACTCGAACTGACCCGCCAGAATCAGCTGGTGGCGCGCGACGCTTCGAGCCGGCAGCTTTTGGAGCAGGCGCAAGCCAACCGCGACCAGGCTGTCGCCGGCGTCGAGGGTGCGCAGGCCGCAATCGAGTTCGGCCGCCGCCAATGTCGATGTCCTCAAAGGCCAGCGGCAGGAAGCGATCTCCACGCTCAACGAACTCAAGACGGCGCTTGCCAAAGCCGAGCGCGATATGTCGTTCACCGTGATCCGGGCACCGATCGACGGCGTTATCGGCAATCGCGCGATCCAGACCGGCGATTACGTGCAGACCGGTCAGCGGCTCGCGAGCCTCGTTCCGCTCAACGAGGTCTACGTCAACGCCAACTTCAAGGAGACGCAGGTCGCGTATCTACGCCCCGGCCAGACCGCGTCTATTGCGGTCGACGCGCTGCCCGAACACACCATTCAGGGCACGGTGGAAAGTTTCTCGCCCGCATCCGGTTCGGTGTTTTCGCTGCTGCCACCGGACAACGCCACCGGCAACTTCACCAAGATCGTGCAGCGGCTTCCGGTGCGCATCCGCGTTCCGGCTGACATCGCCCGCGAGGGCTTGCTGCGCCCCGGCATGTCAGTCGTCGTCAGCGTGAACACCAAGGCGACTAAAGTCGCTGACACTGGCCCGGCCGCGCAAAGCGCAGCACGCTAAGGCGTCGAGACGCGCCATGGCCCAAGCCGGCACTCTAACCGCGGCCGCGATACCGGCACTCTTGCCGGCCGACTCCGAACGCGTCGATCCACTGCGCCTCGTTGCCTTCCTGGCGATGTGCTTCGGCATGTTCATGGCTTTTCTCGACATCCAGGTGGTGTCGGCATCGCTGTCGGAAATCCAGGCCGGCCTTGCCGCTTCCAGCGACGAGATCACCTGGGTGCAGACTTCCTATTTGATGGCCGAAGTAGTCGCCATTCCACTTTCGGGCTTTCTCGCTCGCGCGCTTGGTACGCGGGTCATGTTCGCGACCGCTGCCGCCGGCTTCACCATCGCTAGCCTGATGTGCGGACTGTCGTCATCTATGAGCGAGATGATCATCTGGCGGGCGCTGCAAGGCTTCATCGGCGGCGGCATGGTGCCGACCGTGTTTGCCTCCGCGTATGCGATTTTTCCACGCTCGCGCCAGCCGGTGATCACGCCGCTGATCGGCCTCGTCGCCACGCTGGCGCCGACCATCGGCCCGACGGTCGGCGGCTATCTGACCGACATGATGTCATGGCACTGGCTGTTCTTCATCAACATCGTGCCTGGCATCATGGTGACGATCGCCGCAATCACGCTGATCGACTTCGATAAACCCAATCTCGCGTTGTTTGAGAAGTTCGATTTCATCGGCCTGATCTTCATGGCGCTGTTTTTGGGCGCACTGGAATACGTGCTCGAAGACGGGCCGCGCTACGACTGGTTCGAGGATCCCATCATTGCGCTGGCGGCGGTGGTCTCTGCCAGCTCCGCCGTGATCTTTTTCCTCCGCGTGCTGACGGCGGGACAGCCGATCGTGGATCTGCGCGCCTTTGCCGACCGCAACTTCGCGCTCGGCAGCATGTTCTCGTTCGTGCTCGGCATGGGCCTTTACGGCCTGACTTATCTCTACCCGGTGTTTCTCGGCGAAATCCGCGGCTTCAACGCGCTCCTGGTCGGCAAGACCATGTTCGTATCCGGCGTGACGATGTTTATCTGCGCCCCGATCGTCGGCCGGCTCATGACCAAGATCGACCCGCGTCTGATGCTGGCGACCGGCTTCGCCATCGTCGCGCTCAGCAACTGGCAGGCAACCTACGTCACCAGCAACTGGGATTTCTGGGAGCTGTTCCTGCCGCAGGTCCTGCGCGGCTGCGGCATGATGTTCGCGATCGTACCGATCACCAGCATTTCGCTCGGGACGCTGTCGCCGGACATGTTGAAAAATGGTTCCGGGCTGTTCAATCTGACGCGCAATCTCGGCGGCGCGGTTGGCCTTGCAGGCCTCAACACCATCCTCGACAAGCGCATCGACCTGCATCTTGCACGCCTGCACGATTCCATCACCTGGTCGCGGCAGCCGGTGACGGAAGCCCTGCAGAATTTCGCCGCCCGCATGCCCGGCTCGGACGCGCAGAACATGGCGCTCAAGTACCTGTTCCTGTTCACGCGCCAACAGGGAATCGTGATGGCCTTCGCCGACGTCTTTTTGCTGCTGGGTCTCCTATTCCTGGTGTTTGCACCGTTGGTGTGGTTCATGCGCCGGCCGGCACCGATGACTGGCGCCGCGCCGGCAGACGCGCATTGATGTCGCTAAGCCTTCGTCAGTTTGACTTAAGCTTGCCGTAACCGCCCGCGGTCGGCGTCTGGATGATGATCGCCTCGCCGGCACCGATGGTCGTGGCATCGCAACCTGCAAGCTTCTCCACACGGCCATTGCCGCGCCGGACCGCGTTCTCCCCGATCTGACCGTCCTCACCGCCCGCCAGCCCAAACGGGCGGACGCGGCGATGACCGGACAGAATCGTGCATTCCATCTTCTCCAAAAATCGGATGGTGCGGATAATGCCGTCGCCGGCGCTCCAACGGCCGCGGCCGCCGGAGCCTTTGCGGATGTGGAAGTCCTCGAGCAGAACCGGATAGCGGAATTCCAGAATCTCCGGGTCGGTGAGCCGCGTGTTGGTCATGTGGGTGTGTACGGCATCAGTGCCAGGAAAGCCGGGACCCGCGGGCGAGCCGGAGCAAATTGTTTCGTAATATTGATAGCGCGTGTTGCCGAAATTGAGATTGTTCATGGTGCCCTGCGCCGCCGCCATCGCGCCGAGCGCACCGAACAGGCAATTGGTCACTTCCTGCGAAGTCTCGACATTGCCGGCGACGACGGCTGCGGGAAATTCCGGCGACAGCAGCGACTTCTTCGGAATGACAATGCGGATCGGGCGCAGGCAGCCGGCATTCATCGGAATATCGTCATCGACCATGACGCGGAACACGTAGAGTACCGCGGCGCGGGTCACCGGTCCGGGCGCGTTGAAGTTGTTCGGCTGCTGCGAGCTCGTTCCGGTGAAATCGACCGTCGCTTCGCGCCGCGCTTTGTCGACTTTGATCTGCACCTTGATGACGGTGCCCTGATCCATTTCAACGGCGAACTCGCTGTCATGCAGCCGGTCGATGACGCGGCGGACGCTCTCGGCGGCGTTGTCCTGCACGTGATTCATGTACGCCTTGACCACCGGCAAGGTGAAATGCTGCACCATCTTGCGTAGCTCGTGCACGCCCATCTCATTAGCGGCGACCTGCGCCTTCAGGTCGTTGATGTTCTGCGTTGGATTGCGCGCCGGATAGGCTGCGCCCATCAGGAGCGCGGTGACCTCCCGCTCGCGAAACCGGCCGCGTTCGACCAGCTTGAAATTATCGATGTAGACTCCCTCCTGCTCGATCGTTGTCGCATTGGGCGACATCGAACCGGGAGAGATGCCGCCGACGTCGGCGTGATGGCCGCGCGAAGCGACCCAGAAGAGAATTTTCCGTCCGTCGAATACCGGCGTGCAAACGGTGATGTCCGGCAGATGCGTGCCGCCGTTGTAAGGGGCGTTGATGGCGTAAACGTCGCCTGGCCGGATTTTGCCCCGGTTCTCGCGAATGATTGTTTCCACCGCACGATCCATCGAGCCGAGATGTACCGGCATGTGCGGCGCATTGGCGACGAGCGAGCCGTCGCCGTCAAAAACCGCGCAGGAGAAGTCGAGCCGTTCCTTGATGTTGACCGAGTATGCGGTGTTTTGCAGCGCCACGCCCATCTGCTCGGCAATCGACATGAACAGATTGTTGAACACTTCGAGCATGACCGGATCGGCGCGGGTGCCGATGGCGCGCGGCCGCGCCAGCTTGACGATACGCCGCAACACCAGATGATTCTTCGCCGTCACTTCGGCCCGCCAGCCCTGCTCGACCACGACGGTCTGATGCGGCTCGATGATGATGGCCGGACCTTTTACCTTGTGCCCCAGTGCGAGCGTCTCGCGTGAGTAAACGAGCGACGGGTGCCATTTGCCGCCGGAGAAAAAGCGCGTTCGGCGCGCCGGCGTTGGAACCCTTGTCCGCTTTATCTTTCCCGCCTTTTCCTTAAAGTGCACCCCGCCGCCGACCACTTCGACAGAAACCGCTTCAATCACCAGAGACTTCGATCGATCGATGAAGCCGAAGCGCGCCTTGTGGGCGCGCTCGAAGGCAATTTTCATTTTTTGTAGCGATACTGTAGGTTGGCCGCTCTTCGGTTTCTTCCGACCCTTGGGCGATACTGAATAGATTCCGATTATGATCGGTGTATCGGTGCCGGCGTATCGGATGTGTGCCCGGGCGTGCACGGTGGTGTCCGTCGCGGCCACACCCTGGCTGAGGACCTCCTGCATGGCGGTCGCCGTCAGCTTCAGCGCCGCGATTTGCAGGGTCGAACGCGCCTTATTGCCGAACGGCTCCTCGATCGCCTGTTGGCGCACGCTGCGGATATCGGCGAGCCCCATGCCGTAGGCCGAGAGCAACGACGAAAACGGATGGATGAGGACCGTCGTCATGCCGAGCGCATCGGCGACGAGACAGGCGTGCTGCCCGCCGGCGCCGCCGAAGCAATTGAGCGCGTAGCCGGTCACGTCGTAGCCGCGCTGCACGGATATTTTCTTGATCGCGTTGGCCATGTTCTCAACCGCGATCTTGATGAAGCCATCGGCGACCTGTTCCGGCCTACGGCCGTCGTCGATCTCTTTCGCCAGCGCCGCGAAAGCTTCGTGCACGGCAGCGCCATCCAGCGGCGCGTTCTGCTGCGGCCCGAAAATTTTAGGAAAGAAGTCGGGAATGAGCTTGCCGACCACGACATTGGCGTCGGTCACCGCAAGCGGACCGCCGCGCCGATAGCACTTCGGCCCCGGATTGGCGCCGGCCGAGTCCGGGCCGACGCGAAAGCGCGCGCCGTCGAAATGCAGGATCGAGCCGCCGCCGGCCGCCACGGTGTGGATCAGCATCATCGGCGCGCGCATCCGCACACCGGCAACTTCGGTTTCGAATGTGCGCTCGAACTCGCCGGCGAAGTGCGACACATCGGTCGAGGTGCCGCCCATGTCGAAGCCGATCAGCCGCTTGAATCCAGCCTCGCGCCCGGTCTCGGCCATGCCGACGACACCGCCGGCCGGACCCGACAGGATCGCGTCCTTGCCGCGGAATAGTTCGGCGGCGGTCAATCCGCCTGACGACATCATGAACATCAGCCGCGGCGCGCCCTCCCCTTGCGCCGACGGATTTAGATCCCCCGCGACCTGCGCGACATAACGGCTCAAAATCGGAGACAGGTAGCTGTCGACCACGGTGGTGTCGCCGCGGCTGACGAGCTTGATCAGCGGCGAAACTTCGTGGCTGGCGGAAACTTGGGGGAAACCGAGCTCACGAGCGAGCACCCCCACCTGCTGTTCATGTTCGCTGTAGCGGTAGCCGTGCATCAGCACCACGGCCACGGCGCGGATGCCGTCGGCCTGGGCGCGAAGAAGTTCGGCGCGCACCGCGTCAATGTCCACCGCGCGCTCGACCGTGCCGTCGGCGCGTACGCGCTCGTCAACTTCGGCGACGCGCTCGTAAAGCATGTCGGGTTTGATGATGTGCCGCGCGAAGATTTTCGTCCGCGCCTGGTAGCCGATGCGTAGCGCGTCGCGAAAACCCTTGGTGATGAGAAGCAGCGTACGCTCGCCCTTGCGTTCGAGCAGCGCATTGGTGGCGACCGTCGTGCCCATCTTCACAGCGCCGATGCGCGCGGCCGGTACCGGCTCGTCCGGCGCGAGCCCGAGCAGACGGCGGATGCCCGCCACCGCCGCGTCAGCGTAGGCCTCGGGATTTTCCGAAAGGAGCTTGTACGTAATCAGCTTGCCGTCCGGCCGCCGGCCGATCACGTCGGTGAAAGTGCCGCCCCGGTCGATCCAGAACTCCCAGCTTCGCGACAATTGATCCATGCTTGTGACCGCGGCTAAGGTGAGAGAAGATATGGCGAAGGAAAGCCGCCGCGAAGCTTACTGAACCCAGGATCAGGAAAGAAATGCATAAGACCGTGCTGTCCGAAACCGCCTTAGCCCGTGGTAAGCGTCTATTCGGCAAGTTGCATCCGTTCGAGGCGATTGATCCGCGCCGTACCGCGCTCCTCGTGATCGACATGCAGAATTATTTCGTCAAGCCCGGGCATCAGGCCGAAACGCCAATGGCGCGCGAGATCGTCCCGAACATCAATCGGCTCGCTGCCGAACTGCGTCGGCGCGGCGGTCATGTCGTCTGGATTTGCAATGGCACCGCCGATACGCGCCAGAGCTGGTCGACCTACCACGAATGTCTGCTGACGCCGGAGCGCATGCGGCGCCGCTACGAATCCATGGAGGAAGGCAACGACGGCTTCGAGTTCTGGCACCTTAACGACATCCGGCCGGAAGACGGACGCCTGACGAAAAAGCGCTACAGCGCTTTCATCCAGGGGTCCTCCGACGCTGAGCCGCATTTGCGCGAGCGCAACATCGACACGGTCCTGATCACCGGCACAGCTACCCATATCTGCTGCGAGAGCACCGCGCGTGATGCGATGATGCTCAATTTCAAGACCGTGATGGTGGCCGACAGTCTCGCGGCCAGTTCAGACGAGGAACACAACGCTTCGCTGTCGGGACTCTACGGCCAGTTCGCCGATGTGCAGACGGTCGACGAGATCGTGCAGTCGCTCGAACGCGGCGACAAGGCGCGTGCCGCCGCCTGACCTTTGGTCAGCTACTTGTCGCGCGCCAACAGCCCGGCGACTGTTCTGATCTCGTTACGGGCATATTTGGGCAATCCGGCGCTGATCGAGTTGCCGGAGTTGAATGATGATTGCCCCATCAATACCTGCGCCGGCACCAGATTGCGCAATACCGGCACATTCTCGAATTCTTTCTGCTTGTCGAGCACGCTGGTTTCGACCGCGAGCGCCATGTAGGCGGTCACTACGGTTTTGTCCCTATCGTTCGGGTAATTCTGAAACACTGCGAAGAATTTTCCGAACTTCATGATCTGATTGACGTAAAAAATATTCTGCTCGAGCAAACCGACGACCGGTGCATCAAGACCGGTCAGGTCCTTCAGTCCGGCCTGATCGAGGTCCGTGGGCGCGGGCTGTGACAGTTCGCTCTCGAAGTCGATGTGATCGGATACTTTCTTGACGCTGTCGCGCAGCTTGTTCACCAGCATGATCCCCATTGGAATCTTACCTTCAAGCTTGTAGTTCGAATCGATGCAGACCAATGTCGGGCGTCCGGTGCACCACTTACGATCCGGATTGGCATTGCCCTTGCCCTGCCGGTCTTTGAGCGGGCTTATGTCTCCGGCGGCGATTTCCTTGTGCTTGATCGCCGGGTCGATCTTTTCAAGAAAGGCTAACGTCACATAACGCGATAGATCGATAGCGCCGGGTGCGCGGTCGAGAATAAAGCGCGCCTGCGCGACGTACATGGTGAGCTTTTCGGTCACCTTTGCGCCGGTGGCGCCGGCGCTTGCTACCTTGGTGACCGTCGGCTCGGTATAACCGGGAAACAGCGACAAAAATTTCTTCTGGGCGGGCTGCTTGTGCGCCCATTCCTCGAAGCCGACCAGCTTCGTCGGGTCGCCGCCGGAAGCGCTGCTCTGTTGATCGCTGAACGCAATCGTGCCGGGCTTCAGCTCTGCCAGTCCTAAATTGCTGGCGCCCGCCACATCCTCGACGCGGAAGTCCTGGGCGCCGGCGGCGGCAGAAAATGAGCCTATTGAGATCAAGCCGAAAAGCGCGATCGTGCAGGGAGTCCGCATTTGGAATTTTCTTTATAACGGCTGAAAATCAGTTGGTCCGCCTGCCCCAGAAATAATCCGGGTCGCGGCGAACGCCATTAGATGTGCCTTCGGAATCGCCGAACAACGGCGCGAACAGGCCGCGCAATGGTTCTGGCAATAGGGGCTGCGGAGCCGGCTGTTGCGGCGGTCCCTGTTGCCAGCCCTGGGCGGGATAATAGGAGCGGCCCGGCACGAAACCGTTATCGCCCTGCGCGGCCCAGTAGCCCTCGCTCGCCGTGCCGGCACCTGAGCCATAGGTATCTTCGCGCGACACCAGCTGATACTGCGTTTCCTCGAAACGGCCGGTCGGATCGAGCCGGAAGTGCTCGATGAAGCCGCGGCCGCCGGTGACGCGATCCCCCGTCGTATATTCGATCGGCAAATCAATCAGATGAAGCTTGGCCTCACGTGAGGGTCCGTTGAGCGGCGTTTTCGGAGCGATGCCCTGGGCCCAGATCGCTTCGATGATCGGCTTGAAGATCGGCAGCGCCACTCGTGCGCCGGTTTCGCTGTTGCCGAGCGAGCGGCGCTTGCCGTCGCCGTTGTCGTAGCCGACCCACACCGCCACCGTGACGTCATTGGTAAAGCCGATGAACCAGCCGTCGACCGAGTCCTCGGTCGTTCCGGTCTTGCCGGCGACGTAGGGCGACAACGAACTGATCGCCCGCGCAGTGCCGCGTTCGACCACACCCTGCAATATGGTCTTGAGCTGATAGAACGACGTGCGGTCGGCGGCGCCGATCCACGGCGCCGCCGCGGTCGGGTACTGATAGATGGTGCGGCCGTCGAGGTCGATCGAGTCGATGCTGTGCGGCTGCGGCCGCTGACCTTCATTGGCGACCGCCGCGTAGAAGGCGGCGAGATCGATCATCCGCACCGGTTGCGCGCCGAGCACGAACGGATAATAGCGCACACATTCGTTGTAGATCCTGGCCGCGATCGCAGTGGCGCAAACGTCGTCCAGGCTCTTTTCAGGGTCCGCATCGATGCCGCCATCGAGAAGGTGCGCGGTCACCATATTGACCGAGTATTCCAGGCCGCGGCGCAGCGTGAGAGCGCCGCCCGAGCCGTTGTCGGCGTTGCGTGGCGACCAGAAATCCTGTTCGCGCAGCCTGCCGTTATATTCTTGGGCAATAATGCCGCCGCCGGTCCCGGTGCTGCCGATTGGCGGCAGTGTGATCGGATCGTCGGGGACCAGCGTATTAGGTTGCAGGCCTTTCTGCAGCGCGGTCAAATAGGTCAGCGGCTTTATCGCCGAGCCCGGCTGGCGCTGGGTCTGCACCGTCCGATTGAGCTGGCTCAGCGGATAGGAAAATCCGCCAGCCATGGCGAGAATTCGGCCGGTCTTGTTTTCCAGCACCAGCGCCGCACCTTGAACTGTCGGCCGCACGCGCAACTGCGCCTGCGCGGACGCGCCCCTGCCCTTGCCTTCCACCAGGTGCACATAGACGACGTCGTAGAGGTTCAAGGCGCGCCAATTTACCCGGCTGCTCAGCGGCACGACGCGGCCATCCGGCAGGCCGACGTGGATCGCGCCTTTCTTGTCCAAAATAACCGCCGTCTGCCAATGCACATCGTAGAGCGGAAGACGCAAGGCGTTGAGCGCTTGTTGCCAGGCGGGCATCGTCGGCGGCGCGCTCGCCGGCGCGCCTATCTGCTTCACGCCGCCAAGTTTCTGCACCGCGTCGGCGATATTGGTCTCGGCACCGTGAAATTGGGCCCGGCCGGATTGCATTTCATAGAGCGCCAGGCCTTCCTGCAGCGCGGCTTCAGTCTCACGCTGCAAGGCCGCGTTGATGGTCGAATGCACCGTGTAGGGTTGGGCGGTGAGGCTGTCGACGCCATCCGACTTCGCCTCGCGGCCGACGTAATCAACAAAGTCGAAACCCGAATCGCGGCGCGGCCGGTCGAAGGCGATGAGCTTTGGCAGCTCGGCGGACGCGCTGTCCTTCTGCGCGGCGCTGATGACGCCATCCTCCTGCATGCGGCCGAGCACATAGCCGAGCCGCTCCTTGGCGCGGTCCGGATGACGGTCGGGATTGAAATAGCTCGGCCCCTTGAGCAGCCCCGCCAGCATGGCGCCCTCGGCGAGGGTCAGGTTCTTGGCGGGTTCGCCAAAGTAGCTGCGCGCCGCCATATCCACACCCCACGAGCCGCGGCCGAAATAGGCGGTGTTGAGGTAGAGCTCGAGAATTTCGTTTTTGCTCAGCGTGCTTTCGAGCCGCGAGGCGACAATCATTTCGCGAATCTTGCGCTCGTAGGTGACGTCCTCGCCGACCAGAAGATTCTTCACCACCTGCTGGGTGATGGTCGAACCGCCCTGCGGCCGGCCGGGATCGGCGAGATTGCCGATGAAGGCGCGGATGATGCCGCGCTCGTCAACGCCGTGGTGCGAAAGAAGCGCCGGTCCTCGGCGGCGACGAACGCTTTTTGCACAAAGTCGGGAACGTCGGCGAGGGACACCCACATCCGCCGGTTGCCGGGTTCAAACACCTCGGCAAAGCTTGCGCCCTTGCCGTCCAGCACGGTGCTCATACTGGGAAGCTTCCGCCCCTTCAGCTGCGCCGGGTCGGGCAGATCGGCGGCGGCGTTATTGAAGAAGTCGATCACTTCGCCGAGATCGACGACCGGTTTGTCGACGGTCTCGTTCTTGCAGAATTGCCGATAGGCGACGTTGAGGTCGGCAAAATTGATGCCGTGGAACGTCTTGATATCGCCGCCGAGCGCCTTCGGATCGTCCAGCGCGGTCGAAATCAAGTCGTCGACGTTGATCGATTCGATATCGAAAGCTTTGCGCATATGGGCACAGCCATTGCGCAAAATCTGCACCACCTCCGCCTGATCTTGCACCCGGTCGAAATGGGTCTTGAGCGTCTGCGGCTGGGTCATCACCTCACTCAACGCTAGCGCAGTCGCAAAAATCTTGACCAGAATCATGCCGATACCTGATGGGACCCAACCGAACTCGGATACGCCAAAAGCAATAACGCCAAGTATAGCGATGTGATCCTTACAAAAGGACTTTTTTGCGGGCCTTTTGTGCCGCCGGCTCGTTGCGCTCTCCTGACGCGTTTAGCGCGCACCGACACGCTCGGAGATCGCTCGGAGCGGTATTTTTTTGCCGGGCCCGGCCAAAACGGCGCGACGCCTAGCTTTTCTTGGCCGGCTCCAATCCGTCGAAATGACGGCGCTTCTGCAGCCACGCCAACAAGATCAGCGCCGGCAGGCCGGCGAACGCGCAGATGACAAAGAACCAGGCCCAGCCGGCCGCCGCGGCGATAAAGCCCGCGCCCGACGACAGATAGGTCCGACCGACCGCCGCGAGTGCGGTGAGGAGCGCATATTGCGTGGCCGTGTGCAGCGGGTTGCGGCACAGCGCCGAGAGATAGGCGACAAAGATGACGGTCCCGATGGCGCTGGTAAAGTTCTCGGCAGTTATCGCGACCGTCAGCCACGCGATGTCGTGCCCCAAGACCGCCTGCCATGAGAACGCAAGGTTGGCGAGGCCTTGCAACACGCCGCCAATCAGCAGACTCAAGGGCAGCGAACAGGAACGGGCCAGAAAACCTCCGGCGAAACCGCCGATCAGCGTTGCCGCAAGTCCGACGCCCTTGATGATGGCGGCGTATTCGTTCCGCGAAAAGCCGAGATCGATGACGAACGGCGCCGTCATCGCACCCGACAAAGCGTCGGTGAACTTGAAGAGGATCACGAAAGCGAGCGCGACGAACGCCAGGTCGCGCGCCAAAAAATCGGAAAACGCGCCGAGCGCCGCTTCGCCGACACGTTGCAGTGTATTTTCCCCCGCGTGCGCCACATTGGCCACCCGCGACTTTTCCGGTTCTGCCGCAAACAACGTCGTTGCGACGCCGATCAGTACCAGCACCGCCATCAGAGCATAACCCGCGGTCCAGGCGCCGTGATAAGTGAGGCCCGCACCCTGCAAAGCGCTTACCAAAAACAACGCACCCGCGGTCGACGCGAGCATGCCGATACGATAGGCGGCGACGTAAGATGCCATGCCAGCCGCCTGCTCGCTCTCGTCGAGGCTTTCGACCCGGAAGGCATCGACAACAATGTCCTGGGTCGCCGACGTGGTCGCGACCAGCAGCGCACCGATAGCGACCAGCAGCGGCGATACCGACGGATCGCAGGCGCCCAGAAACACGATCGCCGCCATCAGCAGAAATTGCGAGAGGAGCAGCCAGCCGCGGCGGCGGCCAAAGCGCTGCGATAAAAACGGCACGTCGAGCGCGTCGATCAACGGCGCCCACAAGAATTTTATCGTGTAGGGCGTACCAACCAGCGCGAACAGGCCGATGGTGCCGAGATCAACTCCCGCCTCGCGCATCCAGACCAGCAGCGTCGAGCCGGACAGCGCCAGCGGCAAGCCGGACGAGAAGCCGAGAAACATGACGATCAGCACTCGCCGTTGCAGATAGACGGCGAAGGTGTCGGCAATGGAGGTGCGGGCCGGCGCGTCGGTCATGAACGGACGCCCATATCACAATCCGCCATTCGGCGGCGGCCCGAAACTTCGGAAGTCGGTTACTCCCCGGCTTCCAGCTTGAATACCGGCGCGGAAATGACGTTCGAATTGGCCGACGCCGGCGCGCCAAGCTCGACCTGCTGGATGCGCTCGCCGTGCGCCTCGATCTTGTCGATCGAGATTATGGCTTGCCGGATATCCTCATTCGACTGGCCGAAATGGGTTTGCAGCTTGCGAACCCGGTCGCCGAGGAGGCTCACATCCTTCACCAGGCGGCCGACCTCGTCGCGAATTTGGTCGGCCGCTTCGCGCATGCGGGCATCCTTTTGGATCTGCTGCACCACCTGGATCGCGAGCATGAGGATCGACGGCGAGACCACAACGACGTGCGCTCGATAAGCCTTCTGCACCAGATCGTCGAAGCCGTCATGCAGCTCGGCATAGACCGACTCCGACGGCACGAACATGAACGCGATCTCCTGGGTCTCGCCGGGGACCAAATATTTCTGGGCGATATCGGCGACGTGCTTGCCGACATCGGCGCGCAGCCGCTGCGCCGCAGCCTTGCGCTCGTCGTCCGACTTGGCCTCGCGATAGGCGGTGACGCCTTCCAGCGGGAACTTGGCGTCGATCGCCAGCGGGCGCCTGTCGGGCAGGAAGATGCAGCAGTCCGGGCGCGTCTTGTTGGCGAGCGTGTATTGGAAAGCGTACGAGCCTTTTGGCAGGCCATCCTGGATGATCGCTTCCATGCGCCATTGGCCAAAGGCGCCACGCGACTGTTTGTTGGCCAGCACGCCCTGTAGCGAGGTCACCTGGGTAGCAAGGTCGGTGATGTTTTTCTGCGCGCGGTCGATCACTGCAAGCCGCTCGGCGAGCTTCTGCAGGTTCTCGGCCGTGCTGACCTTGGTCTTTTCGAGCAAATCGCCGAGGCGATGCGAGACCGAATCGAGCCGCTCGTTGACGGACCGCTGGAGCTGCGACTGGCCGTTGGCCAGTAGCCTGATGGCGCCTTCGAGGCGCGCGGCGGCTTCGGCCTGTGCTTTCGAAAGCTCGGCCATTGCCGCGTCTTCTGTGGGCGCGGGCTGGCGGGACCGCCACAGCACGACGGCCATCGCCGCCAAAGCGGCAACGGCGATAACGACGGCAACAACAGCGACGGTCTCGGAAGCGTCGGTCATGGATTGCTTCTACGCGATTCGTCAGGGCCGGCATGCGATCGTAGAACAAAGAGGGAACATCTATAGCGCGGAATTGGCTGTCAAGGCAACAGAACCGGCCACATTGACCGGGGTTTCTGCACCGCTTACATCGCGCCAATACTGGGTGAGCTATGGCTGTGCGCGAGATCCTGATACTTCCCGATAAGCGGCTGCGGCTTAATTCCGAGCCGGTTAAGCGCGTCGACGCCGGCGTCCGTGCGCTGGTCGAGGACATGTTCGAGACCATGTATGCGGCGCCGGGCATCGGGCTCGCCGGCATTCAGGTCGGCGTCGCCAAGCGCGTCGTCGTCATGGACCTGTCGAAGAAGGACGAGGCGCACAAGCCGCGGGTCTTCATCAATCCGGAAATCACCTGGACGTCGGAAGAAAAATCGACCCACGAGGAAGGGTGTCTGTCAATCCCGGATTACTACGAGGAGGTGGAGCGGCCGACGGCGATCAAGGTCAAGTATCTCGACCTTGACGGCAAGACACACGAGATCGAGGCGAGCGGGTTGTTCGCAACCTGTCTTCAGCACGAGATCGATCACATCAATGGCGTGCTGTTCATCGACCACATCTCCAAGCTCAAGCGCGATCGGGTCGTCAAGAAATTCACCAAGGCAGCCAAGGTAGCGGGCAAGACAGCGAAGACGAAGGTGGAGGCCTAGTTGGCGCTCCGCCTGATGTTCATGGGCACGCCCGATTTCGCCGTGCCTACGCTTCTGGAAATCGTCGGCGCCGGGCATGAGGTCGTAGCGGTTTACACCCGCGCGCCGCAGCCGGCCGGACGCGGAATGGAGCTGCGGCCGAGTCCGATCGCCCGTGAAGCGGAGCGGTTCGGGCTGCCCGTCTTCAACCCGAAAACGCTAAAAGGAACCGTACCCGAAGCGACGATCCGCGCTCACGGCGCTGATGCGGCCGTGGTCGTTGCTTACGGGCTGATTCTGCCGAAACCGATCCTCGATGCTTTTCCGCTTGGCTGTTTCAATCTGCACGCCTCGCTGCTGCCGCGCTGGCGCGGTGCCGCGCCGATCCAGCGGGCGATCATTGCCGGCGACCGCGAGACCGGCGTGATGGTGATGAAAATGGAGGAAGGTCTCGATGCCGGCCCGGTAGCGATGGCGGAACGCATTGCCATCGCGCCCGACGCGACCGCGGGCGATATGCACGACAAGCTGGCGCGGCTCGGCGCCGACCTCATGCTGCGCGCGCTCGCCGCGCTGGAGAAAGGCGCGCTGCAACTCACTCCGCAAGCGAACAACGGCGTGACTTACGCCAGCAAGATCGACAAGCACGAGACGCGGATCGACTGGACCAAGCCGTGGCAGCGGGTCCATGACCATTGCCGCGGGCTGTCGCCGTTTCCCGGCGCCTGGTTTGAGTTTCCCGTCAGCGGCGGCGCCGGCCGCGTCAAGGTGTTGCGGACGACGAAGGGCGACGGGCACGGCAAGCCCGGACAAGTGCTCGACGAGCGTCTGACCATCGCCTGTGGCGAGGGCGCGGTGCGCCTGATCGAATTGCAGCGCGCCGGCCGCCAGCCGATGCCGGCGGCCGAATTTTTGCGCGGGACGCCGATCGGGCGCGAATGCGTGCTGGCGTGACGCGCCGGGCGTTCCCGCCGAGGTAACGCGATCATGCCGCGCTACAAGCTCACCATCGAATATGACGGCACGCCGTTTGTCGGCTGGCAGGTGCAGAACAACGGCGTCTCGGTGCAGGGCGTGATCACCGAGGCGATCGCGGCATTTACCGGTGAACGCGTCGCACTCCACGGCGCAGGCCGCACCGATGCCGGCGTGCACGCGCTCGGTCAGGTCGCGCACGTCGATCTGGCCAAGGACTGGGACGTCGACAATGTGCGCGACGCGATCAACTTTCATCTTCGTCCACAGCCGGTCGCGGTGCTCGCGGCGGAACGCGTGCCCGAGACTTTCGAAGCGCGCTTCTCGGCGACCAAGCGGCATTATCTCTATCGCATCGTCAACCGGCGTGCCGACCTCGCGCTCGAGCTAAACCGCGCGTGGCGCGTGCCGCGGCCGCTCGATAGCGCGGCGATGCACACGGCAGCGCAACGGCTCGTCGGCCGGCACGATTTCACCACCTTCCGCGCCACCGAATGCCAGGCTAAATCGCCGGTGAAAACGCTCGACCGTCTCGATGTCGCGCGCGAGGGCGACGAGATACGGTTCACGACCGCGGCGCGCTCGTTCCTGCATCACCAGGTGCGCTCGATGGTTGGCTCGCTCGTCCATGTCGGCGAAGGCAAGTGGAGCGCCGACGATCTTGCCGCAGTGCTCGCCGCCTGCGACCGCACCGCCTGCGGCCAGGTCGCCCCGCCGCACGGGCTTTATCTGGTGCGGGTGGAGTATTGAGCGGCGGTCAGCCGAAATACTTCTCGATGATCCGCCGGTAGATCGCCGTCAGGGTCGCGAGGTCCGCGACCGGAGCGCATTCGTCGACCTGATGCATGGTCTGCCCAACCAGGCCGAATTCGAGCACCGGGCAGTATTTTGTAATAAAGCGCGCATCCGAAGTGCCCCCCGAAGTGGAGAGTTTCGGTTTGCGGCCGGTAACTTCGGCAATGGCGGCGACGGCGAGATCAGTGAACGGTCCAGGCTTGGTGAGAAAGACTTCGGCGTTCGATGGCTGCCACTCGAAGGCATAGTGCACGCGGCCGGCGGCCGCGGTCTGCGCGCGCCGCTCGATCAGCGTCTTCAGCGCGATGGGGCTGTGGCAATCGTTATAGCGGATGTTGAAACGCGCCCGCGCCTGCCCCGGAATCAGATTGACGGTTTCGTTGCCGACATCGACCGAGGTGAATTCGAGATGCGACGGGTCGAAATGGGCGCTGCCTTCATCGAGCGGCGCCTGCAGCGCGGTAATGAGAGTGACGAGCCCGCGGATCGGGTTGTCGGCGCGGTGGGGATAGGCGACGTGACCTTGACGGCCGGTGACAATCAGCGTGCCGCTGAGCGAGCCGCGCCGGCCCGCCTTGATGGTGTCGCCGAGAACCTCGACGTTGCTCGGCTCGCCGAGGATGCAGTGATCGAAGCTTTCGCCGTGTTCGGCCGCCCACTGCAACAGCTTGATCGTGCCGTTGACCGCAACACCCTCTTCATCGCCGGTGATCAGAAGCGAAATCGAACCCTGCTTCGGCGCGCCGCCGGCGTTGATATAGTCCAGCGCCGCAGCGATGAAGCAAGCGATGCCGCCCTTCATGTCAACGGCGCCGCGGCCGTAAATCTTGTCGCCGGCCAACTCGCCGGCAAACGGCGGATAATGCCAGATGGCCTCGTCACCCGGCGGCACGACGTCGGTATGGCCGGCGAACATCAGATTGGGCTTCTTGTCGCCGATGCGGGCGTAAAGGTTTTCGACCGGCGTTGTGCCAGGTTCGGCAAAGGTCATGCGATGAACCCCGAAGCCCGCTTTGGCCAACACGCCCTGCAAATAACCGAGCGCGCCACCCTCGTGCGGGGTGACTGAACGGCAACGAATAAGTTCGCGCGCGATGGCGACGGGATCGGCAGGCATGACCGCTAAACCTTAGCCAGCGGATCGGGACCATTCTGGTTCGGGCCCACCGTGCCTCTGCGAAAACCAAGCTCGACAAGCAACGCAAGGCCAAACACGGTGAACGGCACCGCGATCACCAGCGACAGCATGCTCGGCGCTTCGTCATTACCGGCTACACCGAGCACCGTGAAGAGATCGAGCAAAGCGCCGGCGCCGAAGAAAATCATCAACAGCCAGGCCGGCATGTTGCGATCATGGGCGCGCTTCACCGCCACGGCGAATTCCGGATAGGTGAAGGCCAGATCAACGATCGCGCTCAGCCGGTCGCCCTGAATCTGTTCGGCGATCAGATGACCGAAAATCTCGGCGATTGCGAGCACGCCCATCGCAAACCAGAATGTCTGGCGGCCGATGCGGCCATGAAAGCCGTTAAGAAGGTAAGCCCAATCCATCGGTGCGACGCGAACTTTCAGTCTCTCAGCAATTCGTTGATGCTGGTCTTGGCCCGCGTCTTTTCGTCGACACGCTTGACAATGACGGCACAGGAGAGGTTTGGGCTTGCCTTGCCGTCCGGGCGCGCCGCGCTCGGCAGGCTGCCCGGCACCACCACCGCATAGGGCGGCACCTCACCCTGAAAGATCTCGCCGCTGGCGCGGTCGACGATCTTGGTGGAAGCGCCGATAAAAACGCCCATCGACAGTACCGCGCCCTCGCGTACGATTACACCCTCGGCGATTTCCGAGCGCGCACCAATGAAGCAATTGTCTTCGACGATCACCGGCTCCGCCTGCAGCGGCTCGAGTACGCCGCCGATGCCGGCGCCGCCGGAGATGTGGCAGTTCTTGCCAATCTGCGCGCACGATCCGACCGTCGCCCAGGTGTCGATCATGGTGCCCTTGTCAACGTAAGCGCCGAGATTGACGAAAGACGGCATCAGCACGACACCCGGCGCGATATAGGCAGAACGCCTCACAACGCAGCCCGGTACGGCGCGAAATCCGGCGGCGCGAAAACGCCTGTCGTCCCACGCGTCGAATTTCGATAGGACCTTGTCCCACCACACCGCCCGGCCAGGCCCGCCGGCGATGACGCTCATGTCGTTCAGGCGGAACGACAGCAGCACCGCCTTTTTGAGCCATTGATTGACGCGCCAGGCGCCATCGGCGGTCTTGTCCGCCACCCGGGCCTGGCCCCGGTCCAGAAGGTCGAGCGCATCCTCAACCGCTTCGCGGACCGCGCCGGACGTCGTTGGACCGATCTCGTCGCGCCGCTCAAATGCCGCCTCGATGGCCCCGGCCAGCGAATTTGTGTGGGTTTTGGCGAATTCGGCGGCCGACATACAGAAAATCCCCCGTTGCGGCGGTTTTGTCGGAGTGCGCTTGATCGATGTCAAGCACTGCGGGTCTGCGGTTGTGCCTCATGAGGCATTACCGGGCCGCGCCGACGTGCAAATTGGAACTTTTCTTGCATGATTCGATTGGAAATGATGCGATTGAAGGGTGTCAAATGATTACGATGGGTATAGCGGTCCTTGCCGGCATGTTTTATTGGCTGGGCTGGTACAAACTGGCGTTCTGGATTTTGACGTACGCGATCGTCTATGGCGGCTTGAACGTGCTGCGCGGCGACAATCAAAGACAGTGGCTGTTTCGCCGCAACTCCGCCCTCACCATTGCGGTGCTCATTCCGGTGATTTGGCATATCGGCGAACTCGCCGGCTACTTCTGAACGACGCCGAGACCGCGCGTTTCGGCAACATCGCGCAAAAAGCCGGTGAGGTCGTCGGTAACGTGATCGACATGCGGATCATCGCGCCCCGCAAGCTCCCACTCCTCGCGAAATACTTCTCGGGTGCCGCCGGGCACCACCAGCACCGTGGTCATGCCAAGCGCGTGCGGCACTTCGAGGTTACGGGAGAGGTCTTCAAATATCGCCGCCTTCCCCGGGTCGACATTGTGCCGGGCGAGGAAGCGATCATAGACAGACGCGCGCGGCTTCGGCTCGAGGTCGGCGGCAGCAATGTCGAACACTTCCTCGAAGTGCTCGGCGATTTCCAGTCTGCCCAACACCGCTTCGGCGTGGCGACGGGTGCCGTTGGTGAGAATGAGCTTGCGCCCGGGAAGCTGCGCGATGGCCGCGCCAAGCGCCGGGTTTGGTGTCAGCGGCGAATGATCGATTTGGTGCACGACTTCCAGAAACTCGTCCGGGTTAAGGCCGTGCTCCTCCATTAGTCCGCGCATGCTGGTGCCGTAGCGGCGGTAATAATCCTTCTGCACGCGGAACGCCTCATCGGGGGTGATGCGGAGGAAATTAGCAATGTAATCGCGGATCCGCTCATCGACCTGCTGCCAGAGATTGAGGTGATGCGGATAGAGCGTGTTATCGAGATCGAACACCCAGGTCTCGACCGCGCCGAAGCCGCGAACCTGTTCGCGGACCCGATCTTCCATCTGGCGCTCGATCATTCCGGCAACTCGTTGTTGCCATACTTCAGGGCGAGGGGCTTTTGAGCCACGCCGAATCAGTATTAGCAGTCGGCCCGCCGGGAGCAATGATGCGAAAGGTGTTGCGCAGGTCGATACCGTTTGTTCAGGCGGCACTCATGGGTACGTTGGCCGCCGCGGCACTTGCCGGATTGGCGATGCTGGTTTCCCACACCTGACGGACGTTTAGCCGCAGCTCAGACCGCTTCGCGCCACGCCGCCGCCGGCACCAGTCCCTTGAGCGCACCATCATGCAGGCGTACCGGATCGCGCTCGCCCTCCATTGCCAGCCGCAGCACCGAGCGTGCCAATTCGTCCGGCCGTACCGTGCTGTTGCCGACCGCTTTGAGCGTCAGCCACGCCTCGTCAAAGGCGGTCTCGATAACCACGAGCGTCTGAGGATCGAACGAAGAGCTGTGGAACCCGCGCATGGTCCGTTCCTCACCGCGATTGTACGGATACCGGAATTACGGAATGGTGCAGCATCGTCCCGAACTTGGCCGAGTTTGTGACGAATAGCTAGTGAAGCATGGCGTCATTGCGCCTCGCCGTGTTCCGTACAAATTCACATCGCTAGCGGGCATCGCGGGTCACACCAATGTTTGATGTGGTCATTTGAATAACTGAAAGGCGATCAGCGCCGCCAGCATGATACCGCTGCCGACGGTCTGCATCGGCGTGATCACTTCACCGAGAGCAATTGCGCTGAGAACCATCGCGATCATTGGCTCGAAGTTGGTAAGGAGCGCGGTGCGGAATGGCCCGATGCGAACGGTCGAAACGAACACGAACAGGATTGCGGCCGTGGTGGCGATGCTCAACGCGATCAACGCCACCCAGCCGCCGTCAGTCTGCGGCGGCTTCAGCGTCTGGGTAGCAAGCGACACGACCATGAATATCACGAGCTGCGCGACCACCGAATACCACGTCGTCAGCCGGGCGTCGGCGCCAACAAGGAATGCCCGCGTGAAAATCAGCACGCCGGTGCGGCAGCAGGCCGCGCCGATGGCGTAGGCGATGCCGGCAAGCGCAAGACCGGCTGGATGAGCGCCGATCATGATCGCCAGCCCAACAAAAGCGGCAAGTGCGCACAGGACACCCTGCCATCGCAGCCGTTCGAGGCCGGTTGCTGAAGCGACCAGTCCAGTCAGCAATGGATAGATAAAATAGGTCAGCACCGCCGTCGGCACGTCGTTCGCCTCGATCGCCTTGAACAGGCAAAAGATCAGTGCTGAGAACAGCACGCCAATCCCGATCGAGATCCGGCGGCCGCGCGCATTCAGCGGTGCAGGCTTCGGGCCGAGCCGCAGCCAAA
Organism: uncultured Alphaproteobacteria bacterium; assembly: GCA_963844545.1. GTDB lineage: Bacteria > Pseudomonadota > Alphaproteobacteria > Rhizobiales > Xanthobacteraceae > BOG-931. The sequence goes on from CAWJOX010000026.1 coordinate 200,297, forward strand.
CAGCCATCAAGCCAAGCCCAACCATGCTGCGAAACAACAGCATGGTGAGCACGTCGCAGTGCGACGCGATAATGATCTTGGCGAGCACATCGGCGACGCCGAGCGAGAGCGCGGCGGCAAGACCGGGCGCAACCGAGAAAACCCAGCGGGAGGTCAAGCGGAACAACTCGTGTGGAATTCCGCCTGAGGGAATACGCGGCGGCAGCGCACGCCGCAACCCGGATGTGGTCAGAGCCCCGTCCGCAAGAACAGCCGGCGGCTTTCGGCAGAGACTACGCCCGCTCGATGGAGACCCGCTCCTGTTCGGGCGCCGGCAGCGCTGCGGACGCGGTCCGGCGTACGAAACGCTCTTTGACCAGTTGCGCCGCACGGACGAACGGCAAAATCAGCTCGCCGCGGATGGTGTGGGCGTGCTCGCGATCCGGCTCGACGCCGAATTCGAGCATTTCATTTTCGGCGGCCGGAATGTACAGGGTACCGAACATCCAATCCCACACCGCCAGACAGCTGCCGAGATTTTTGTTGAAGTGAGCAGGATTTCGCGAGTGATGAATTTGATGGTGCGCGGGGCTCATCAACAGCCGGCCGAGCCAGCCGGTGAATGAGATCCACAATTGCGAATGCTGCAGGTGCACGTAACCGTAAATGAAGAACACGAGAATGATATTGGTCTCGGAAAGACCGTATTGCGACGCGGGCCGGCCGAGCAGGTAATCGCCGACGCCATTCGCAAGTCCGATCGAGACCGCGAGAATGTTGACGAAGACGCACATGTAAATCGGATGGACGCGAAAGTTCGTCAGTGGGGTCAGCGACGTCGCCGAATGGTGAACTTTGTGGAATTCCCAGAGGAACGGTATGCGGTGCGACAGATAATGGTTGAGCCAGTAACCTATCTCATAAGCCAGGAACAGCGTGACCGTGATGATCGATCTGGAGACAAATGGCGGCAGCGGCGCCGGCGGCATCGCGCCGAATGTATTTGTCAGAAGATCGGCAATGCCGCGGCTGAGCGCGTCGTAGGAAAGCAGCGCCCAGCCGAAGACGATGCCGAAGACAAATACGTTGAAATAGAAATAGCCGACGTCAGCGAAACTCGATTTGCTCAACACGATCCGCCTCGGAAACAACGCCCGGAACAGCGTTTTCAGGCGGATCCGCCGTCCTTTTTTGTATCGCCGTGCAGCAAGGACGACGAGCGCGACACCAAGCGCACTGAGCAACGACAGCAGCGAAATGTGCGAGCCGGGCGACAGGAAAGCTTTGCTCAGCCGGCCGAAAAAATACCATATGCCCGGCGAGAAATCCAAGCGCCCCTCCGCAACGTGTCACTACGGCGAGTGTTACGCAGCGATTAGTAAAGGCGGCGTTGTCGCCGTTGGTTGCAGGTTCTTAATAGCCGGATAGACCGTGTCCAAACCCGACGTTAACCATCACGATTCTCGCCGCCTTAACGGCGATCCGCCAGAAATGCGGAATGTGAAGGCGTTGGCAGTCGGGTGAGGGCGTGGAAAACGAGGCGACACGGCTGCGGTTTCTCGATGGCCTGCGTGGCTGGGCCGCAGTCGTTGTTCTGCTGCACCACGTTTTCATTGATGGCCTGCCTGCCAACGCCCTCATGGCGGATCAGGTGCTGTGGGCCAAGGTCTTCTTTCTCAACGGCACGCTCGCCGTGTGCATCTTTTTTGTTATTTCAGGAATTTCTCTGTCGATCCGGTATCTCGACACCGGAGACGACCGGGCATTAGCGAGGCTTGCCGCCGGACGATACCTGAGGCTGGCGCTTCCGATATTCGCGATCTGCGCCGTCACGCACGGATTGCTGGTAGCGGGAATAATTCCTCCGGCGCTGCAGCGCCCGGCGCCGCTCGACGTGTTTTTGACTTTCCGGCCGACCGTCGAACGATTGCTGAGCTTCTCCCTGGTTAAGGTGTTTATCGGGTATTCAAACGCCGAGACTTACGATCCTCCGCTTTGGACTATGTCTTATGAATTCTTCGGCTCGTTCATGGTGTTCGCAATCGTCGCGTGGCTGCGTTCGTCTCGATCGCGGATGCTGGTTCTCGGCGTGCTATTCATAGCGCTGGCCGCCTGTCAGACCTACTTCGCGCTGTTCGTCGCCGGCATTCTCATCGCCGATCTGTTCCGACAAGGCGCGCGATCGGCGGCAGCCGGCCCGGTCGGAGCTGCGCTGTGCGCCGCCGGCCTTGTTCTGCTTTTGCTGTCGAACGCCTGGTTCGGTCTGGTCTATATCGCAGACGCGACGTGTCTGACCGCGGGCGTCGTGTTCTGCACCCCGGTACGCCGGTTCTTTGAAACCCGGCTCAGCGGTTTTCTCGGCCGGATTTCATTTCCGCTCTACCTCGTACAAGCAGCCGTCATCTACGTGTTTTCCCTGCACGGCCTTGATCTTTTGGCTTTGTCCGGCATCGAGCCCGCCATGCAGCGGTGGATCATCGGCGCGGCCACTGTGCCGATCGCCATTCTCTCCGCCATTGCATTCTGCCCGATCAACGACCTGGCGGTGAAATTATCGCGGCGCTTCGGAACGAATTTCGTTGCGCTATGTGATGAGCTCGACCGGCGCCTCACGCGCCGCGTCTATCGGCAACCATCGCGCTAGCTGTAAATCAGCGTGCCGGCACCGAGCTCGGTGAATAATTCGAGCAGCACGGCGTGAGGCACCTTGCCGTCGAGAATGACGACACCCTCGACGCCGCGCTCCAGCGCATCGATACAAGTTTCGACCTTGGGAATCATTCCGGCGGAGATGGTGCCGTCGGCGATGAGGCGGCGCGCGTCATCGGCCGAGAGTTGTTTGATGAGATTCTTCGATTTGTCGAGCACGCCTGGTACGTCAGTCAGCAACAGCAGCCGCTTGGCTTTGAGCGCACCGGCAATCGCGCCGGCAAAAGTGTCGGCGTTGACGTTGAAAGTTCCGCCGTTTGCCGCAGCCGCGACCGGCGCCAGAACCGGAATGAGTTCGCGGCCGAGAATTTGATTGAGCACGGTGACGTCGACCTTATCCGGCTCGCCTACGAAGCCGAGATCGACCACCTTCTCGATGTGGGAATCCGGGTCGACGACCGTGCGCGTCAGCTTGCGCGCAACCACCATGTTGCCGTCCTTGCCGCACAGTCCGACCGCCTTGCCGCCGGCGGCATTGATGTAGCCGACCAGCTCCTTATTGATCGAGCCGGCCAGCACCATCTCGACAATTTCAAGAGTCTTTTCGTCGGTGATGCGAAGTCCGGCCGCATAAGACGACTGCACTCCGACCCGCTTGAGCATGGCTTCGATCTGCGGGCCGCCGCCGTGCACGACGATCGGATTGATCGCGGTTTGCTCCAGCAGCACGATGTCGCGGGCGAATTCACGCGCCAGGCTTTCCTGTCCCATGGCGTGACCGCCGTATTTGATGACGATGGTCTCCTCGTCGTAGCGCTGCATGAACGGCAGCGCTTCCGACAGGATGCGGGCCTGCACCTCGGGGCTGACGGGATCGCTTTGGCTCATTGCATAAATCTTCCGGCGTTCGGCGGAGTGCGTTTGGCGCAGTGTATGTAGCCGCGTGGCGGCTCAACGACAATGCGTTTACCGGCGACGTTCCAGCAATAGCCGGGCAATCGCCGCACGCAGTTGCGGGATGCCGGTGCCGGTTCTCGCCGAGGTCGTGATCAGATCGGGAAAAGCCGCCGGCCGCTTGCTCATATCCGCTTGCATCAACTCTCGGCGTTTTGCGAGTTCGGCCTCGCCTAGCTGATCGCATTTCGTCAGCACGATTTGATAACTGACGGCGGCCTCGCCGAGCGTGTCCAGAATGGCCTCATCGACGGCCTTCAGGCCATGGCGCGCGTCAATCAACACATAGACGCGACCAAGCGCAGCGCGCCCGTGCAGGTAATCATGAATGAGACGCGTCCAGGCGGTGACTTTGCTCTTGGCGGCCGCCGCGTAACCGTAGCCAGGCAGATCGACCAGCACCAGGCGATCGGTTCCGCCGAAGAAGATCAGTTCTTGAGTTCGGCCGGGCGTGTTCGAGGTGCGCGCCAGCCGACGGTGCCCGGTGAGCGCATTGATCAGACTCGATTTGCCGACATTCGATCGCCCAGCGAACGCGACTTCGAGGCCAGTTGGCCGCGGCAGCAAGTCGACCGAGCCAGCCGCCGACAAAAAGCTCCACTCGCCGGCAAACAGGCGGCGGCCACTTTCGATTTCGGCGTTGGAAAAATCGGCCACGGTGCTCATGGATTGGCCGATGGATGAAACCGGCCATGCCTTATCGTAGCCGCCAGTCCTCTCGCGATGGAGGGCAAAAATGACAAAGGGGACGTCCCTGTCCCCTTTGTCAGGCTTGTCGTAGCATCCCGACTGATAAAGTCGGGAGGTTCAGGCAACCGTCGCTTCCTCCTGGTACGAGCCGATCGCAGCCGGCGCATAAGCCGGATTCTTGGCCTCGCCCTGATAGCGCACTGCCGCCGCGACGGCCGAAATTCCGATTTGGCCGTAGCAGAGGTGAAGCGCGGTGTTTTGACCCGAATTTTTAGCCGGCTGGTTATCGACGTTAGTGGCCGTTTTGGCAGAGATCTTCTTCATTATCGAACCCCGTTCCCATTCTCGTGAGAGATGTTGCAGCTCTAAGCGCTGAGTCGGGCGGAAATGGGCGGCAATTCGTCCACCGGCATGACATCCGCCGCCATCTTCGGCCCGTTACGTAGGTGATATGAATCCCGGTAAACCCCCGGTTAACATGTGCGAAACATATTGGTGACGATGCCTTAGCCTTCACAGCCCATGATACAGTGCGACATTCCTGCAACACATCGCATTGACATGGATCAATCCATGCCGGCGCCGCTGGAATGATTACGACAACTTCGCTATGGGGTTTGCGTGGCAGATACTGGGGCAGATTCTCGGCTGGGCGTGGGAAGAGCAGGTAAGGTTATGATGATGCGTGCGCTAGCATTCGTGATTGCCGCCGTTGCGCTTGGCGGCTGCATTCCGGACACCGGGACGCTCGAGCCGTCGAGCCAGGTTGGCTGGAAGCAAAAAGACAAGGACTTGATGTCCAACCTGCCGTACAACCAGGCGGCGGTTCCAGAGGGCTACCGCCGAAGCATCGTCGAGTATCACCGCAAGGAAGCTCCCGGCACGATCCTTGTCGATAGCGATTCCAAATATCTCTACTACGTGCTGCCGCAGGGCAAAGCCATTCGCTACGGCATCGCCGTCGGCGAAGACGCGCAGGCCTGGAGCGGCATCGCCAAGATCGGCCGCATGGAAGAGTGGCCGGCATGGATCCCAACATCAGGTGAGCAGGCGCGGCTAGGTCCGTTACCAGCCTACGTCACGGGCGGCCCGCACAATCCCATGGGCGCCCGTGGGATGTACCTGTACTCAGGGAACAAGGACACCCTCTACCGGATCCACGGCACCAACCAGCCGGAGCTGATCGGCAGCGCGGTTTCGTCTGGCTGCATTCGCATGACTAATGAGGACGCCATCGACCTGTACAATCACGTCAAGGTGGGCACTCTGGTCATCGTTCTTGGACCGCACCAAGGCGATGCGCCTTTCAGTCCACGGCTGGCGCTCGCACCGGGCAGCCGCACCAACTGATTGCATCCTCTGAATTCTGACTCCCAATGCCCGGCCTCGTGCCGGGCATTATCGTTTCAGAACCCTCAAACGCCGAGCTGGATGTGCACGATTTCGGGCGGCACACCAAGGCGCGCTGGGACGAAGCTCGTACCGAGCCCGCCGGACACGATCAGATGCCGGTCATCTTCGACAATGTGGCCGTAGGCAAAGCGCGCACCGTATTTGGACGGCACGAAGGCCGGCCAGATCAGCGGCAACCGAATTTGGCCGCCGTGAGTATGGCCGGATAGCGTCAGTGCGACACGCGCGGGAACGCCCGGAAATATATCCGGCTCGTGTGCCAAAAGCAGGACGGGGTCTTCGGTTTGGACCTGGGCCAGTGTTCCCGGCAAGTCATCGACGCCGCGAAAGCGGCCGTGCCCGAGCGGATAGGCGAGCTGATCGCCAAGACCCGCAAGCCAGAAGCGCTTCCCCTCCTCGCCCAGCATCACCGCAAGGTTCTCGAGCACGGGAATGCGGACATCTGCGAGCGCTTGCCGGATACCCGCAACGCCGTTCCACCAATCGTGATTGCCGAGGATCGCCCAGGTCCCAAGCGGAGCTTTGATCTCCGCCAGTTCGGCGGCCCATACCGCGTACGGGACCGGCTTGTCCACGAACAGATAACTGGTCGTATAGTCGCCGAGCAACACGACAAGATCGGATTTCAACGCGTTCGCGGTTTCGACAATCTGTCGAATGTGCGGCAGCGTCATATCCGGGCCGCCGGCATGGAGATCGGCTATCACGGTGATCGAAAGCTTCCGGCCCGCAGGCCAGGCCGATGGTCGAGGCGTGTAACGCGTCACCACAAGCCCATGCGGCTCGACGCCGCCGGCGTAGGCACTGGTAGCGATCGCGGAAAGGCCAAGGAGTCCAGCCGTCCCGGCGAGCAGCCGGCGCCTGGTTACAGGCGCTGAAACAACGGCTTTTGCATCGTCTTCAAGTTTCGCCCGCGGCACGACCTTCATGGGCTGGGTCTTAGCGTGCCCAAGCTGCTGCGGCACGCTGTTCCGGCGCTATTTCCGTACCTTTTGCTGTTATGGTTTCCGCGGTCGTGAGCGCGCTTCGCACTCAACGCTAACCATCACGCCTGCGTGAGCCGCTCGCGCGTAACCCAATCGAGCGCCTTATCAAGCGCGCGCGTGAGCCGATCGAATAATTCTTCGATCTGTGCCGCATTGATAATGAGCGGTGGCGACAGCGTCAGTATCTCGCCTGCGACCGAACGCACGATCAGGCCCTCGTCTTCTGCGAAACGAACCACCCGAGCACCTACGCCGTGGCGCGGGTCGAACGAACGCTTGCTGGTCTTATCGGCGGCAAGCTCTACACCGCCGATCAGGCCAAGTCCGCGTGCTTCGCCGACCAGCGGATGCTGATTGAGCGCCATGAGCCGCGCCTGAAATAGCGGAGCGCGTTTGGCTGCCTTCTCGATGATGCGATCGCGCAGGTAAATCTCGATCGCCTTCAATGCGACCGCCGCCGAGACCGGATGACCGCCGTAAGTGAAGCCGTGGCCGAATACGCCGATCTTTTTGCTCTCGGCGAGCAGCGCCTCGTACATCAGGTCCGGAATCATCACCGCGGCGATCGGCAGGTAAGCCGACGACAACGCTTTCGCAACCGAAATCGATTGCGGGCGAAAGCCGAGCTTCTCGCAGCCGAACATCGTGCCGAGCCGCCCGAACCCGCAAATCACCTCATCGCTGATCACGAACACATCGTGCTTGGCGCAGACCGCGTTGATTTTCTGGAAGTAAGTTCGGGGCGGTACGATAACGCCGCCGGCGCCCATGACCGGCTCGGCGATGAATGCCGCCACGGTTTCCGGACCTTCCTTGACGATCAGCGCATCAAGCTCGTCGGCGAGGCGCGAAGCAAACTCCTCCTCACTCTCGCCCTCTTGTGCGAAGCGGTAGTGATGTGGACAGGCAGTGTGCAGGAAGCCCGGCAGGGGCAGATCAAAGTCGCGGTGGTTGCCGACAAGGCCGGTGAGCGAAGCGGCTGCGATGGTCACGCCATGATAAGCCTTCACGCGGCTGACGATCTTCTTTTTCTGCGTCAGGCCGCGGGCATTGTTCAGATACCACACCAGCTTGATCTGAGTGTCATTTGCCTCCGAGCCGGAATTGCAGAAGAACACCTTCGAGATCGGCACCGGCGCAATCTCTTTGAGCTTTTCCCCAAGCTCGATCGCCGGATCGTGGCTGCGGCCGGTGAAAAGATGCGCGAAGGAGAGCTTGCGCATCTGCGTGGCGGCGGCCTCGACCAATTCCTCGTTGCCGTAGCCGAGCGCGGTACACCAAAGCCCGGCCATGCCCTCGATGTAACCCTTGCCCTCGGTGTCGTAGACGTGGACGCCTTGGGCGCGCTCGATAATGAGCGGCCCGGTTTCGCGGAAGCTCGCGAGATTGATGTAGGGATGCACCAACGTTTCGACGTCGCGGGTCGCGAGATTGCTGAGCGGCGGCATGGAAGGTCTCTGAAAAAGGGCTCGGGAAAGTTCTCTTGGAGAGTCGCTCTTGGCGGTAACCGGCCGTTCTTTGCAGGTCTATTGTGGCCAGAGCAGGCCGTCAAAGCCTGCCGGGCCCGAAAACCTGCGCTTGAACCCCGACCTGGCAAACCGTAAGCAAGCGCCTTATCGGATGAGGAGCGTTGTTTGTCGGAAGGCGCAACACTAGACCAGATCGTCGCCAGCAAGGCCGCGGCAGACGGCTTCATGCGCACGCGCTGGTGGTGGATCCGTCATGCGCCGGTGCACGCGGACGACGGCCGTATTTACGGCCAGACCGATTTGCCATGCGATTGCAGCGATGCGCGGGTTTTTTCCTGTCTGGCGGCACTGTTGCCGCGCAACGCGATCTGGATCACCAGCCATCTGTCCCGCACCCATCAGACCGCGCAAGCGATCTGGGCGGCGGGAAATTTCGAGCCATCGCCGGAATTTCGGCAAGACAAAGATCTTGCCGAACAGCATCTCGGCGACTGGCAAGGACTCGATCGCCGCGAGTTTCTGATGAACCGAACGCAGGAGCCCGATTCTTTCTGGTACGCCACGGCGGAAGAACGCGCGCCAAACGGCGAAAGTTTCCTCGATCTGGTGGCCCGCGTCAGCGCCGCGATAGAGCGTGCCACCGAAAACCATCGCGGCAACGACATCGTCGCGGTTGCGCACGGCGGGACGATCCGTGCGGCCATCGCCATCGCTCTGGGGCTTGCACCGCGCGGCGGGTTCGCCTTCATGATCGATAATTGCTCGCTAACGCGCCTCGACCACTATCAGGGCAGACAAAGCTCCGGCTGGCGGGTCAAAACGATCAATCATCGGCCGTGAACTAGCTGCCCGGCGGCGAGCTTACCTGAGCTGCGGGTCGATCTTCATCGGCTGCCATGTAGCCTTGACGCCTGCTGCAAGTAATGGACGCGGGCGCGGCAGCGGCACAGGATCTTCGATCCGTACCGCCGCTTGTTCGGACGATTGCGCCGGCGCCTGAGCCGCTACGACCGGCTCGCGCACGTCCCACCGACACATCTTATAACCGTTGCGGTGCTCGGCGAGATCGAGGTGGACGTGCTCCTCGTGATAGCCGTCAGAACCCGGACCGAGCACGGTAGCAAAGCGCGCACAGGCGCTTGCCCGCAAAGCCTCCCGCCAAGCCTTGGCAACCTTGACGTCGGTCAAGCCGAACACCTTTCCGTCAGCCCCCCTGAAATCGCCGACGTCGAAAGCGTTGGCACGACCGTGCTCGCTCAGTCTGGCGCCGCGAATGCGATTCTGGCTGCGGCATTCATACGAATCCAGATCGTCGAGCCGGTGTAGCACCGCACCGACAATAGCTTTCGCGGCAGGAGCAACGTCGTCGCGTACCCAGCGCGCGACTTGCTCCGCCATCGAGCAGCGTAGGGTTGCCGGCGGGACGACGGCAACCTTCGTCTTTTCGGAGAGGATCACGGCTTGCAGCAGTACCGCATCGGCGGCGACGCAGCGGTCGGCGGCGGCGATCGGCGGCAGCGGCTGGAACTGGGCGAGTTGCGCCAAACCGAGCTGGCAGGCGGTCGCGATGCGCGGCAACGGCGACAAGGCATATTGCGCCGCGGCATTTCCGGCTGTGCCAAGCAGCATGACGAGAAGAATGAAACCCTTCAATCGGCAGCCCCTCCGGCTGCGCCCGCGTCCCCCAGAGGTTAACACCACGCCAGAGCTTAAGCGGAGCTTTGTTGTGCTCAAGAGCGGCCGGGGCGGCGCGGCTATCGTGAACCAAAGCGGCATTTTCATCCTCGCGCCATCCGGCTAAATTGGCACAGCGTCGGCAGCCGTGAGCGGCGGCGCGACGAGGGCAAAAACAACAATCATTGGAGGAATACCATGCTCGGTCTTATGCAGGATTGGCCGCTCCTGTGCCACCGCATCATCGATCATGCCGCATTAAATCACGGCAACCGCCAGGTGATCTCACGCTCGATCGAAGGACCGATCCACACCACGAATTACAGGGAAATCCGCGCCCGCGCCCTGCGCGTGGCCCAAAGGCTCGAACGCGACGGCATCAAGCTTGGCGACCGAGTGGCAACACTCGCCTGGAACACCTGGCGGCACCTGGAAAGCTGGTACGGCATTCTCGGGATCGGCGCCGTCTATCACACCATCAATCCGCGGCTGTTCCCCGAGCAAATCGTCTGGATCATCAATCACGCCGAAGACCGCGTGATGATGACCGATCTCACCTTCGTTCCGCTCCTAGAAAAGATCGCCGACAAGCTGCCGACTATCGAGCGTTACATCATCTTCACCGATCGCGCGCATATGCCGGCAACGACGCTGCGGAACGCGGTTGCCTACGAAGACTGGATTGCCGAGGTCGACGGCGACTTTGCCTGGAAGACGTTCGACGAGAACACCGCCGCAGGCATGTGTTACACCTCCGGCACCACCGGCAACCCAAAGGGCGTGGTGTATTCGCACCGTTCCAACGTGCTGCACACCATGCTGTCGCTGCAGCCGGACGCAATCGGAATTTCGTCGCGCGATGTCATTATGCCGATCGTGCCGATGTTTCATGCCAACAGTTGGGGGCTCGCATTCTCCGCGCCGATGGCCGGGGCAGCCATGGTCATGCCGGGGGCCAAACTTGACGGCGCCTCGGTTTACGAACTGCTGAATGACTACAAAGTTACTTGCACCGGCGCGGTGCCGACGGTTTGGCTGCTGTTGCTGCAATATCTGGAGAAGACCGGCGACAAGCTCCCCTACTTGGAGCGCGTCATCATCGGCGGATCGGCGTGTCCGCGCGCCATGATCAAGACCTTCGAGGAAAACTATGACGTCAAGGTCTTCCATGCCTGGGGCATGACCGAGATGAGCCCGCTCGGCACAGTCGGCACCATGAAGCCGGAGTATGCGTCTCTCAAGGGCGAAGCACTCTTGGACATCAAACAGAAGCAAGGCTACACGCCGTTCGGCGTCGAGATGAAGATCACCGACGACGCTGGACGTGCGATGCCTTGGGACGGCAAGACCTTCGGCCGCATCAAGGTGCGCGGCTTCGCAGTCGCCAAGGGTTATTTCAAGGAAGGCCACAGCGTTGTCGACGACCAGGGTTTCTTCGACACCGGCGACGTCGGCACTATGGACCCGCTGGGTTACATGCAGATCACCGACCGATCTAAAGACGTCATCAAATCGGGCGGCGAATGGATTTCATCCATCGATCTGGAAAACCTCGCGGTCGGCCATCCAAAGGTGGCGGAAGCGGCGGTCATCGGGGTGCATCATCCAAAATGGGACGAGCGACCGTTGCTGGTCATCGTGCTCAAAGAGGGCCAATCGGCCACCAAGCAGGAAATCCTTGGCTTCCTCGAAGGCAAGATCGCCAAATGGTGGATGCCCGACGATATCGTCTTCGTTGCTGCGATCCCGCATACCGCGACCGGCAAGATTCAGAAGATCACACTGCGTGAGCAGTTTAAGGACTACGTACTCCCGACATCGGTTGCCGCCGAATAAATAGCATCCCCGTTTTGCTGGGCTAATCCCGACTGCTTTTAGGTGCGCCGCAACACGTCGCATTCAATGAGCATCGCTGCGCAGCCCAACCGTAATCACGAGTTATTACGGTTAACATTGAGCAACTGGCCACATCACGGCTAAGTCGGCCGGTCAGATTTAGCGCTTTTGCGTCGCAATATTTACACAATGTGTAGTCACCAGACCGCCCGGCTCCAGTGAACGAGCCGATCCACTGTTCCCATCAACTGAACAAAAGGGCAGATATGGCTGGTCATAGCCTGGCTAAACTTGTGCTTGCCGCAACTCTTGTCGTGCCGATCGCAGGTGTGCCGATGGCGGCGTCGGCGCAAAGCGGAATAGCCTCCATCTATTGGGGAGGACGGACCGCTTCCGGCGAGCGGGTGCGGTCCTCTGAGTTAACGGCAGCGCATCGTACCCTGCCGTTGGGGACCATGGTGCGGGTCACCAACCGGGGAACCGGCCGTTCGGTCGTTGTTCGCATCAACGATCGCGGCCCGTTTAAGCGCGGCCGGATCATCGACGTTACCGTCGCGGCAGCGCGGGCATTAGGCTTTTCCGTCAACAGCGGACTGGCACCCGTGACGCTCGCGGTTCTTAAAACACCTTAGTGCAAGGCTCGTTATTGGCCGGATGGTTCGATTGACGGCACAACTAATACGACTAATAAAAGCGGGAGGCTTCGGTCTCCCGCTTTCACTAACCGGCATTCGCTAATCAGACGTCCGGCACGGCTTCGATTCTGTCTGCTGAGTTGTCTTGCCGAACTCCGGCTCCGTTCACACTCAAGCAACCATTGTCGGCCACCATGCCCCCGTTCCCGCAACGGGTTGGTTTGCCGATGGAACCACTCGAACCGATTCCTGTCTACGAAGCTCGCCTTGCGATGCACAGGATCGACGAGCGGACTCGCTTGATTCTCGCGGAGACGTGGCCAGTGCTGGCGCCGCATCTCGAGCGAACGATCGATGCAGTTGTCATAGCCATCACCGGATTGCCGGTGATCGGCGAAGTGGTCGCGCAGAACAAAGAGACCGTCAAACGGCTCGAAGTTTCGCACTTCCAGGCTTTGCTGGGCGGGAAGCTCGATCGGGCCTATGCCGAATCCTGCCGCCAGACTGTGGAGAAAGAGGCCGAGCTGGGGCTCGACGCCCGAATCCGCAGTACGTCCGGAAGTTACGTCGCGCAAATGTCACTGGAAGTACTGGCGCGCAAGCACCGCTTCTCCCCTGCCAAGATTGCCGAGCGTGGCAAGACCGTAGCGCAGGTGATCAGCTTCGACGTTTCCAACGCCATGACGTTGCACCGGCAAGCCGCCGATCGAGCGGCAATGGTGCGGCGGAACGCAATTGATGCGGCCATTGCCGATTTCGACGCCGCTATCGGCGCCGTGATCGAGGCGATCAAGGAAGCATCGGCTTCGCTGGCGATGACCGGTGACACATTAAAGCGGGTGGCCGACGACACGCTTAGTCGCATGGCTTTGGCTTCGTCGGCATCCGCCGAGACCGCGCAGCGCATGGATGCGACGGTGACGGCAACGGAAGAGCTGTCCGGATCGATCCAGGAGATCGGTCAGCAAGCCACAAGTGGGCTCGGAATGGCGCAATCCGCCGTCGCCGATACTGAGCGCACTCAGAGTGTCATCGGCTCACTGAACGACGCCGCCGAACGCATCGGTTCCGTAGTCGGCACCATTTCCGCAATCGCGGCGCAAACCAACCTTCTCGCCCTAAACGCGACCATCGAGGCGGCCCGCGCCGGAGAAGCCGGCAAAGGCTTCGCCGTGGTAGCTGCCGAGGTCAAAACGCTCGCCAATCAAACCTCCCGCGCCACCGGCGACATCTCGCAGCAGGTGACCGCCATTCAGGAAGCAACCAAGCGGTCGGTGGAGGAAATCTCATCGATCGCGCGCGTCATCGGCAAATTGACCACGGTGTCGACCAGCATCGCGTCCGCCGTACAACAGCAGAGCATGACCACCCGCGGGATTGCCGAGAGCATTCACAACGCGGCCGGCCACACCGCGCGCGCTTCGGTCGAGATCAATTCGGTCGACGAGGCTGTTACCCGCAGCGTCGCAGCGGTCGGCGACATCACCACGTGGACGGCGCGGCTGTCGGCGCGCGCCAACGACCTGGAAACCAAGGTCGCTACCTTCTTCACCCGCGTTCGCGCGGCGTAGAAGACCTTTCAGCCCTTCACTTCGTTTTCCGGCATTTCTTCGGCAGCGCTGTGCGCTAAATTAGAGTGGCGCATGGCGTCATCGGGAGAGCAAAATGAGTGAGCCCATGATGAAACAAATCGTTCTGGCGTCGCGGCCGAAGGGACCGCCGACTGCGGAAAATTTCCGTCTGGAGACAGTACCCATGCCGGCCTTGCCGACAGGCGGGCTATTGCTGCGCGTACTCTATCTGTCGCTCGACCCGTACATGCGCGGCCGCATGGACGATGCGAAATCCTACGCCAAGCCAGTCGGCGTCGGCGAGGTGATGACCGGCGAGAGCGTGTGCGAAGTCATCGCGTCCGATCGCCCGGGTTACGCCGCCGGCGATATCGTTTTGGCGCACACCGGCTGGCGCACGCACGCGGCATGGACCGGCCCGGCGCTGCGTAAACTTGATCCAAAGCGGGCGCCGATCACCACCGGCTTGGGCGTACTAGGCATGCCGGGCTTCACCGCTTATTCGGGATTATATGTGATCGGTAAACCGAGAGCCGGGGAGACGGTCGTTGTCGCCGCCGCGAGCGGTCCCGTGGGCGCCCTGGTTGGACAGTTGGCCAAGATGGTCGGCGCACGTGCGGTCGGCATTGCCGGCGGCGCCGAGAAGTGCCGCCACGTCATTGACGAACTGCGCTTCGATGCCGCCATCGATCACAAAGCAGCAGACTTTCCCGAGAGGCTTGCCGCGGCCTGTCCCAAAGGCATCGACGTCTATTTTGAAAATGTTGGCGGCGCCGTATGGCAAGCGGTGCTGCCCTTGCTCAACACCTACGCGCGGGTGCCGGTGTGCGGGCTGATCGCGCAATATAGCGCCACCGGACAATCCGCCGGCCCCAATCTTCTTCCCGCGACCATGCGCGCCGTACTCACACGCAGCCTAACGGTGCGCGGCTTCATCAACACCGAATTCGTCGCCGATCATTACGCCGACTTCCTCAAAACCGTCTCAGCCGGGCTCGCCGACGGCCGCATCCGCTATCGCGAGGATATAACCGAGGGCCTCGAAAACGCGCCGGCCGCTTTCATGGGTTTGCTGCAAGGAAAGAACTTCGGCAAGGCACTCGTGCGCGTGGCTTCATAACGATTCCACCGCGTCGGGCGCATCCGCGGACAGCCAGCCGCTGTAGTGAATGACGTGGCCGATCAGCGGGAATGCCACGTCGATATCGAACAAGAAGCGTTCACCGGACGCGCTTTCGATGCACTTGATTCGCGGGCAGACCCGCTGCGGCAAGCGAACGCCCAGCAGCCGGCAGCCGGTCAGCGACCAGCCAAGACTCACCACGGAACCTTCTTCTCGCGGTTCGAGACGGAATTCGAGAGTAAACGGGCCGAACCGCTCGACCAACAGGCCAGGCGCTCGCTGATCGCCGATCCGCATTGTGCTGGCATAGCGCCGCCCGCCGAACCGCCGTTCCCAGTATTCCCGACGCGGGCCGTCGGGGTGGAATTCGACCACGACCGAAATGTCTTGGCCGGGAGACGGCAAGCCTGCGATCCGGCAAACAAGCCAAGGAAGCACACCCGCGGCGACGGAGACCTTGGCTCGCCCGGTGGTCTTCAGGGAGTGACCGAGCGCGTGCACGCGGCGGACTACCGCCGGCAATCGGGCAAAGTCACCACCGAGCAAAACCTGAAACGGCGATGGCCGATCGGCGAACGCCGGCGTGTCGCCGGCGTCATCGAACACGAAGCGCACGTTGATGTCCGGCGTCGGCACCATGCAGCAGTCGGTGCGGCCGAACAGGCGATAGCGTCGCTGCGCCACGCAGTCATAAATGAAGTCGCGCAAGGACCGTGGCGCCAACGAAAGCGCACACACCCACGACCTTCGCGGCAGCCTTTGCAAGACTTCGATCGCGGAATCCGCCTTGAAATAGGCGCGGCCGCGCAGAATGACCGCGTTCGTCTCGGGCATTTCCGGAGAGATACCAAGGCGCTCCGCCAGCGCGCGGCCAAACGGGCTTTGAATCGGCGTGAAACGAAACCAGCGATCACCGTCGCGCTCGAGCACGAACTGTACTGAGCGCGAGCACAACACGCATACGCCATCGAACAAGATCAGACCGTTGGGAACACCAGGCGCGTCTTTCGATCGCCAAGAGCTCATTGTATCGCGTCGCCCGCCGGCGAGGAGGCGCCGAGCGGGTAGCCTATTCTGCTGGCTGCTTCGGTTTTGGCCTGATGAACGTGCGTTTGAGATTGTCCCACAGTTCGATCTTGGCGCCGTTCCGGTGCATGATGACGCTTTGCTGCGTGACTGAGAGCGTGTTGTTCCAGGCCCAGTAGATCACCAATCCCACAGGAAAGCCGCCGAGCATGAAGGTGAAGATGATCGGCATGTAATTGAAGATCATCTGCTGCGTGGGATCGGGCGGCGCCGGATTGAGCTTCATCTGCACCCACATGGTCACGCCCATGATGAGCGGCCAAATGCCGAGATGCATGAAGCCGCCGATCAGCGGCAACACCGTCGGATCGAAATGGATCAGGCCGAACAGGGTAAAGATGTTGGTCGGGTCCGGAGCCGAAAGATCGTGGATCCAACCGTAGAACGGCGCGTGCCGCATCTCGATAGTGATGAACAACACCTTATAGAGCGAGAAAAACACCGGAATCTGGATGGCGATCGGCAGGCAGCCGGCAACCGGATTGATCTTCTCCTTCTTGTAGAGCTCCATCATCGCCTGCTGCTGCTTCACCTTGTCGTCGGCGAAGCGCTCGCGGATCATGGTCAATTCCGGCTGCACCGCCTTCATCTTCGCCATCGAGGCGTAGGACTTGTTGGCGAGCGGGAAGAACAGGAGCTTGACCAGCACCGTGACGATAAGGATGGCGATGCCGAAATTGCCGACCAGATGGAAGAAGAAGTCGATGGCAAGGAACATCGGCTTGGTGATGAAGTAGAACCAGCCCCAATCGATCAATAGATCGAAATGGTTGAGCTGAAGCGCCTGGTTGTAGCCGCCGGCGTTGGCGAGCGGGAAATTGATGCCAACCACCGAGACTTCCTTGGCGCCGGCGAACAGCCGCGCGTCCGCGGCGCCGGTCGCGCCGGGCGCTACTGTCACCGGATCGAGCAGATAATCGGTCTGATAGGTCGGCTGTCCGCCGACTTCGCTGGCGGAGAAGCGCGCATGCACTTTGGCGTCGGTATTGGGCAACAGCGCCGAGGCCCAGTATTTATCGGTGAAGCCGAGCCAGGCGTTGGTGACGTCCCAATGCATTTCCTTCTTTTCGGCGATCTTCTTGTAGGTCTGCTCCTGCTCGCCATCATTGCCCATCACGCCAATCAGGCCCTCATGGAGGATGTAGTAGCCGAGCGTCTTCGGCGTGCCGTGACGTGAAATGAGCGCGTACGGAAAGAGCGTGACCGGGTTGCCGCTCTTGTTCTGCACCTCGTCTCTGATGGTGAACAGATAATGGTCGTCGACGGCGATGGTACGGCGGAACAGTAATCCGGTGCCGTTGTCGTAGGTGAGCGTGACCGGATGGTCGACGCCGAGCGCGCCGCTCTTGGCTTGCGTCCACACCGTATCCGGCCCGGGCACTTTTTCCGTCGTGCCAGAAGCGGGCACCCAGCCGAATTCCGCGTAATAGGCCCCCGGTGCGCCCGATGGCGAGAACAGCACAATCGGCGGCGAATGAGGATCGACGGTCTCCCGGTATTGCTCGAGCGCGAGATCGTCAATGCGCCCGCCTTTAAGATCGATGCTACCGTTCAACCGCGGCGTCGAGATGGCAATATGCGGAGACGCCGCGACCAGCGCCTCGCGCGAACGCACTAGCCCTTGACCGGAAGTTCCGGCTGCGCCGGGCACTGCGGGGGCGCCGCCTTGGGACGCCGGCATTGCCGGGTTCACGGGCTGCGCTGTCCCCGGCTGAACCTGTGCTTGTCCTTGGGCTTGGGCTTGGGCTTGTTCCTGTTGCTGCTGTTTCAGCAGCGCATCGTGCCGCTGCTTCTCCATCTGCGGATAGCCGATGAAATATTGCCAGCCGACCACGACGATCAGCGACAGGACGATGGCAAGGATGGTGTTCTTATGTTCAAGCATTCAGCGCTCATGCGGCGAGGAGCCGGTCGGCTTCGAAGACGGAGTAGGCGGCAGCTTCCGGTTACGGCGCCGTGGTGGCGGCCGGGATGGCGAACCCGGTTCATGTAGTGGGTCCGGGCTTGCGTCACCAGTTCCCCTCCCGATTTGGGCGGTAATCCTGCCGAGCGCGACATCGAACTCCTGCGTCATCTCGCCAAATGGCGCGGCCAGCGCGGTCCGCCGCCCGATCAGCACGTAGTCGTGTCCCGGACATAGACCCTCAGCGCCGGCTGCGGCCGACAGTCTGACGATCTCCCGTAAGCGGCGCCGGACCCGGTTACGTTCCACGGCATCACCCACCTGTCGCGACACAGTAAAACCAACGCGGATCGCCCCGTCCTGTGCGCGGCGGCGCGCCTGCAAAACGAAGGCCCTGCCGGACACCCGCGCCCCACCCCCTACGGCCCGAAAATCGCTCCGGCGTTTCAGCCGTTCAACGACGACAGCAGAACGGGCGTCCCGATCACGCACTGAGCCGCTTGCGCCCGTGTGAACGCCGCGCCGCGACCACCTTGCGGCCGCCTTTCGTCGCCATGCGCGCGCGAAAACCGTGCCGGCGCTTACGCACCAATTTGCTCGGCTGGTAGGTTCTTTTCACGGGATTTGCTCCGCTGCACGCGCAATTGGCGCGGCTTATACGGGACCCCTCCCTGCCCGTCAATGCGACGCTCCGACGGGCGTTCGTAAGCGACTTGCTCGCCGAACCGGACCTATAGCATATGTGTGACAACGCTGAGACTCGGCCCCGCCGGAGTTTTGGCTTTTTTGTTGTGCCTGCAACGGGCGGCGCCCCGACATTTGCCCGAAGCCTAACGCTTCAGACCATTACGTATTATGTGCCTGGCCTGAGGATTCGCCGCCAAGGATTGCACGCATTGCGATGAGTTCGGCAGGCTGATGGCGCCAGAAAGCAAAGAACTCAAACCGGCAATCTGCGTGATCGGTGCCGGCCCCGGCGGCCTTGCGGTCGCTTCGGCTGCGGCCTCGCGCGACGTACCGACGGTGTTGATCGAGAAAGGCCGCATGGGTGGCGAAAGCCTCAACCGTGGCAGCGTGCCGGCACAGGCACTGATCGCCGCGGCCGAGCACGTCACCGCGTTGCGCAACAGCGAGCGCTTCGGCATCAAGACGTGGCGCATCAGTGTCGATTTCGACGCGGTCAACGCAAACATACGCGACGTCGTCGATACGCTGGCGCCAAACGCCGCACGCGAGCGCATGATCGGTCTCGGCGCCGAAGTCATCAAAGGCACCGCCCAATTCACCGACCCGCATACCGTCACCGTCGGCGACGTGACAGTAAAGGCGCGCCGCTTTGTGATCGCCACCGGCTCGATACCAATCGTCCCGGCGATACCGGGGCTCTTTCACACGCCGCATCTCACGGAAGAAACTGTTTTCAGTCTCACCGAAATTCCCCGCCATCTTGTCGTCATCGGCGCGGGCGCCGCCGGCCTCGAACTGGCGCAAGTGTTTCGCCGCTTCGGCTCCGATGTAACCGTGCTCGAAGCGGCGAAACCGCTGCAAAACGACGACGCCGAGGGCGCCGCTGTCGTGCTCAACGCGCTGGCATGCGAGGGCGTCAAAATACGAACCGGTGTGGAGATCGCCAAAGTCAGCCGCGTGCTGGCTAAGGTGCGGGTCGTGCTGGGCACCAACGGCGGCACCGAGACGATCGAAGGCTCGCATCTGTTGGTCACCGCGGGGCGTCAGCCGAACGTGGAGGACCTGGATCTCGATGCCGCCGGCATTCGCACTACCGCACACGGCATCGTGCTCGACAAATCGCTGCGCACCACCAACAAGTCGGTCTATGCCGTCGGCGACGCGGCGGGCGGCCCGAAATATGTTCATGTCGCCGACTATCACGCGAGCCTGGTGATCCGGCATGCACTGTTCCGCGCTCCGGTCCGCGTTAACCACGAAATCATTCCCTCGGTAACCTATACGGATCCCGAATTGGCCCAGGTCGGCTTCCTTGAAGAGGAGGCGCGCGCCCATGTCGGCGCCATTCGGGTGTTGCGCTGGCCCTTCCGGGAGAACGACCGCGCGCAGGTCGAGCAAACGGCTGAGGGCCATATCAAAATCATTACCGACCGAACCGGCGAGATCCTTGGCGTGACCATTGTCGGACCCAACGCCGGCGAGGCCATCGCCGCCTGGACGCTGGCGATCAGCGAAAAACTTAACATCGGCGCCATGGCCGGACTGGTGGTTCCCTACCCGAGCTATGCCGAGGTGGGAAAACGCGCTGCCATGACATATTTCACCGGTGGTTTGACGATTCCGCGGACGCGTCGCATCATGCGATGGCTGCGTCGCAGATAGCTTGGACGACACGTAGGCTTGGATAGCGCAGCAAGGCTCAACGGATGAGCGATGAAACCGCCGCGCGGCCGGAGCCGGTCCGTGCGCCGCGCTTTGGACTTTCCGGGAAGCTCCTCGTCCTCACGATCCTGTTCGTGATGCTTGGCGAAGTGCTGATCTATGTCCCGGCGGTCGCCAATTTCCGGGTGAACTGGCTCAGAGACCGCCTGGCCAGCGCCTATACCGCCGCGCTCGTGCTCGAAGCTGCGCCGAACGGCATGGTCTCCGACAGCCTGGCCAAGCAGATCCTCGATTCGATCGGCGCGCGTGCGGTCGCGATGAAAATGGGCAAGCAACGCCGCCTGCTTGCCGTCGGCGACATGCCGCCGCCGATCAATCATGACTACGACATGCGCAACGTCATGACGTTCAATTCGATCACCGATGCCTTCATGCTGATGTTCGATACCGGCAAGAACGTGATGCGCGTCGTCGGTCCGGCGCCGATGGGCGGCGATTACATCGAAATCGTCATGGACGAACCGCCGCTGCGCAAGGCGCTGCTGCACTATTCGGTCGATCTGTTGCTGCTCTCGCTGCTGATCTCGGGCATCACCGCGGCGCTGGTTTATCTGACGCTGCATTACACATTCGTGCGCCCGATGCGCCGGATCACCGCCAATATGATGGCATTTCGCGCCGATCCGGAAAACGCCGCCCACATTATCGCGCCGTCGGCGCGCGCCGACGAGATCGGCATCGCCGAGCGCGAGCTCGCCAGCATGCAGACCGAGCTTGCCTCGATGCTGTATCAGAAGAACCGGCTTGCAGCGCTCGGCCTCGCCGTGGCGAAAATCAACCACGATTTGCGTAACCTGCTCGGCTCGGCGCAGCTGATCTCCGACCGTCTGGCAAGCCTGCCCGACCCGGGGGTGCAGCGCTTTGCGCCGAAGCTGATGCGCGCGCTCGAGCGCGCCATCGCGTTCTGCGAATTGACGCTGTCTTATGGCCGCCTACAGGAACCGCCGCCGGAGCGAAAGCCCATCCTGCTCGAGCCGCTGGTTGAGGAGGTGCACGAGACGCTGGGCTTGGGCCCTGATGCCCCAATCCGTTGGATCAGCGCCGTCGAGCGTGACCTTGTGGTGGAAGCCGACTACGACCAGCTGTTCCGCATGCTGCTCAACCTTGCCCGTAACGCCATGCAGGCGCTGGAGAGCCGTGCGGCGCGCGACCCGGGTCAGGACCAGATTCGCATCACCGGCCGGCGCGAGGGCGCGGTGGTGGTAATCGAGGTGTCGGATACCGGGCCGGGATTTTCCGACAAGGCGCGCGCGCATTTGTTTGAAGCATTCCAGGGCTCAACTCGCACCGGCGGCACCGGTCTCGGCCTCGCCATCGCCGCGGAACTGGTACGCGCCCATGGGGGCGACATCCGCCTGGTTGAAGGCACGATTGGGGCGACGATTCGCCTGACTATTCCCGATCGCGCGGTGGAATTGAGTGCCCGCCGCGGCGCCCGCGCTCAAGGCTGAACGATCCAAACGGCATCGTCTCAAGGAGCCAGACGAACAATGACAGAGTCTTCCATTCCCGATCTCGGCGAGCGATCGCATCTCGATGCGCTGTTGGCGACGGTTGGGCCGGTCGACGGCCTGCACATCATCGACGTCGGCTGCGGTGAAGGCCAGTTGGCACGCGCGCTCGCTAATCGCGGTGCGCGGGTCACGGGCTGCGATCCATTTATCGCTCCAACCGACTGGACACCGGAAGGCAGCGGCAGTTACCGCCTCCTCAAGGCGCCGGCCGATGCGCTCCCCGAGCCTGGCCAGTCCGCCGATCTCGTACTGTTTGTGTTCTCGCTGCATCACGTGCCGGAGGCGAAGCTCAACGGCGCGCTCGCCGAGGCTCGCCGGGTGTTGCGGCCTTCCGGGCGGCTTTACGTTGCTGAACCGCTCGCCCAAGGCCCGCATCAGTACATCATGGAATTATTTCACGACGAAACCGCGGTGCGAAAAGGTGCAGCTAATGCGCTCGCCAAGTTTGCCAAACCGCATTTCGCGACGGACCGGATATCGAGCTACACCGACGCGCGAAGCTACTCGGACTTCGACACCTTCGCCGGCCGCATGATCGCCAATATGCGCTTCAACGGATATACCGAGGCGGCCGTCCTGGCGCCGGATGTCCGTCGCCGCTTCGCCGAGGCCGACGCAAAATACCACGGCAAATTCGACCAGCCGGTTCGGATCGACTACTTCTGTCCTTGATCCGACGCTCGTGCGTTTGATCGCCGCCCAATCCCGGCTAGATTGCCGAGCTAATCTGAGGGGGGGCACGATGAACGTCGTGGCAGACGACGCCAATACAACGATCTATGACGACTTCACGTCGGCCGGCGCATGGCCGAACGGCAAGTGGTATCGGCACCTGCCGACGCCCGACTTGTGGGATCCAGCCGCAGTCGTCGCCTGCGGCGGCGGCACGCTCTCCGTCCATGCGCCTCGTTTCACGCTGACGCGTCCGGACGGCCACGACAACGTTAAGGCACTAATTTATTCGACCACCGAATTCTCCTCCGGCGAAGGCGGCCTGCTGACGGTCGAGGCCGATATGCGGGTCGAAACCTCCGGTACTGAGCGCAATCCCTTCGGCGTGGACGGCGGTGACGTGCGTCTCGGCTGCGGCGCCTTCAACACCATCGATCTGAAGACTTTCATGGTGTTCGACTTTTTCGTCAGCGACAACCGCATCGTGCCGCTCTACGAGCGGCTGCCGTTCGGGCAGAGCAGGGACAATCCATATCCGGCCTTCACCGAGTTGATCCCGATTGCCGTGCCGACATCGCAGGGCCAATGGCATCATTATGCGATCACTTACGACCGCACTAACGACCGCGCCGAGTGGCGGGTCGACGGTGAGGTTGTGGCCGAGCGCAACGCCGTCGGCGCTCCGCCGGGCGAGCGCGGGCCGGTTGTGAAGATCGACAGCATCAAGGTCGGCGGCGGGTTGTTTACGCTGTTCGGCGATCTGCTCAACGATCGGGCGCGCACCGGCGATCGCGAAAAAATTCCCGGCCTCGATCCGCATTACGCGCGAACTTTATTCGGCCAGGGCGCGAAAGTAGTGTTCAAGCCCTTCAAGATTGTCCGACGGTAGTCGGTCACCGGAATAAAAAGGGAGTGATTTTATGGTGCAAGCGTCCCGAACCATCAAAGTCAATACCGATCCGCGTGAGCCGAAGCTGACCGGGAGCCTGGTATGGCGCGGGCTGATGATGAAGGCGGAAAATCCGCTGCCGTTCGTTCCGGTCATCACCGCCTGCCGGATCGTCGAACGGCGGGGCGAAGACCGGTTTGTCCGCGAAATCGTCGACAAGGGCGACACCATCACCGAGGTCGTGACGCTGCACCCGGAGCGCATGGTCAAATTCGAGCGCACCTCGGGCCAAGTCCTTGGCACCATCCTCAATGAAATCATCGAGGACGGCGACGGCGACCTGGCGCTCAAGTTCACTTTCGACCTTAAAGTTGAGGGCATCGAGGCCGGCAGTGCGACGGAACGCGAGTTCGCCGGCCAGATGGAAGCGGGTTACCTGATGGCGGTCGCGGCGACGCTCAAAGCGGTGCGCAAACTTGCCGTCGAGAATGCGCTGCCCGCCGCTTAGTATCTGCAGTTATCGAGCTCGCAAGCCTCGTAGGTGCGGCTCACGCACCACTCCGCGCTATCGCAGTCCCGCCTGTTGCAGTAGCGGAAAGGTCTCGGCCTGAAAGCGCTTCATATCTTCGACGTAACGCGGCCAAGTGAGCACGATGCCGTCGAAGCCGGCGCGCTGCAACACGGAAAGTCCGTCGACCACCTGGTCCTTGGTGCCGATCAGCGGATAGCCGACCCAGCCGGCGATGAAATGTTCCTTCAGCGTCTGCAGTATCGGCGCCGGGATTGACTGCGAATTGATCCCCATGGTGTTGACCAAATTCTCCACGCCTTCCCAGTCGCCTTTCTCAAAGACGCACTCCTTGTAGAACGCGCGCGCATCGGCCTCTGTGTCGTCCTGAAAAATGTAGGCGTTGGTCCAGACCTGGATTTCGCGCTTGCATTCGTCCCACGCCGTCTTGCGCGACGCCTCGACCCGCGCCCGCATGCTGTCGAGATCATGCGCCTCGAGATTGACGAAATTGACGTCCGCATGGCGCGCGGCGAACTGCTTGCCCTTGGGCGAAACACCGGCGCTCATGACGGCAGGATGCGGCTTCTGCAGCGGCTTCGGCGCCAGGATGGCGCCTTTGACCTTGTAGAACTTGCCCTCAAAATCGAACTCCTCCTCGCTGGTCCACAGCCGCTTGATAATGTCGATCCACTCCATTGCCATGTCATAGCGGGTGTCGTGCTCCAGAAGCGGCGCGCCGAACATCTCAATTTCCGGCCGGTACCACCCGGTCACGACATTGAGGGTGAAGCGGCCGCCGCTGATGTGATCGATGGTAGCGCCCTGCTTGGCGGCCATCACCGGATGCATGGTCGGAACGTGCGAGGTGGCGAATACCGCCGGATATTTGGTCAGCGCGCCCATCGCGGCGGCCCAGGTAAAGCACTCGAAGCCTTCGCCGTTGAAGTTGGTGCTGCCGCCGAACCCCTTCCAGCGCCCCACCGGAACGACGGCTTCGAGCTGCATTTCGTCCGCCATCCGCGTAATGGACGCGGTGCTTGGCCAATGAGCCTGCAAGACGCCGTCGATCGACGACATCGTGGCGCCGCCGGAGAGATTGCTGCAGAAGGTCCCAAGTTTCAGCTTGCGGTCGCTGAACAGCGGATTACTCGCTTCGCGCAACTGGTCCGCCCGGTTCCGCACATCCATGTGATGACCTCCCGACTTGCTATTCGAATTATTGTTACAGTGTCATCAGAACCCTAAGATGCCGCTTGGCCCATCGCAAGTCGCGGGTGCGATTGCTGCCATGCGGGTTTGTGTTAGACGCGGGAGGAGAAACAGCAATGATCACGCTCTACCATCACGGATCGTCGGTGTGCGCTGCCAAGGTCCGCATTGCGCTCGCCGAAAAATCGCTGCCGTGGGAGGGCGTCTACGTCGACATTTTGCGCGGCGATCAGTTCGACCCCGCATACACCAAACTCAACCCCAAAGCCGTGGTGCCGACGCTGGTCCACGACGGCAACGTCATCCTCGAGTTCGACCGTCATCTGCGAATATCTCGACGAGTGTTTTCCCGAGCCGCCGCTGAAACCCGCCGACCCCGCGCACCGCGCGGCGATGCGGCTGTGGACCAAAGCGGTCGACGAGTTTCTGCATCCCGCCTGTGGCGAGATTACCTTCGCGAGCTGTCACCGGCACATCATCAAGCGTTTGTCGCCGGAAAAATTGGCGCAATTTCTCGACAGCACGCCGCCGATTTCGGTAACGGCGGACTGGCACGCACGGAAGAAGGAGATCGTGCTTCACGGCATGGCTGCGCCGCGCATCGACCGGACGTTTCGGCTCTACGACAGCTATTTGCGGAAAATGGAGGACACGCTGGTGGACCAGCGGTGGCTCGCCGGCGATACCTACTCACTCGCCGACATCGGCATAACGCCGTACGTGAACCGGCTCGATATGCTCGGCATGTCGGAAATGTGGGTCGGCAAGCGGCCGCGGCTGACCGACTGGTTCGAGCGGGTAAAATCGCGCCCGAGCTTCAAGCCGGCGATGCTCGACATGTGCCCGCCCGATCTCACCAACGATCTTAAGACGTTCGGCACGCAGAGCTGGCCGGACGTAAAACGCCTGTTGGCGGCGTAGGTAGTCGTGAGCGAAGAAAAGGCACTCGCGGGACGCGTTGCGATCGTCACCGGTGGCGGGCGTGGCCTCGGCCGCGCCATGACACTGGGGCTAGCCGAAGCCGGCGCGTCAGTGGTTGCGACTGCCGCGCGCGAGCGTGCCGAGGTGGAGCGCGTCGCCGCCGACGCTGCCAAAGCCGGCGCACCCGAGCGCGTATTGCCCGTGCTCGCCGACGTAACCAGGGAGGAAGACTGCGCGCGTCTCGTGGCGACGGCGCTCGAACGCTTCGGCCGCCTCGACATTCTGGTGAACAATGCCGGGCGCGGCATGAAATACGTCAGCGAAAACTTCATGACCGAGCCGACGCGTTTCTGGGAAACGGCGCCAGAGACCTGGCGGCTGGTTATCGACACCAACGTGGTCGGACCTTTTCTGATGGCGCGCGCGGCGGTGCCGCCGATGCTGCCGGCGGGATGGGGCCGGATTGTCAACGTTTCGATGAACGCCGAGACAATGCGGCGGCGCGGCTTCTCGCCGTACGGGCCGTCCAAGGCGGCGCTGGAATCCGAGACCATCATCTGGGCGCAGGACCTCGCCGGCACGGGCGTCACCGTCAACGCGCTCCTGCCCGGCGGCGCGACGCTGACGGGAATGATACCGGCGGACTTTCCCGATCACTTGCGTACGACCTTGCTTGACCCGGCGGTCATGGTGCCGCCGCTGCTCTATCTGGCGAGTGCGAAATCCGATGGCGTTACCGGCCGGCGCTTCATCGCCGCGAAATGGCGCGGGGACAATCCAGAGGCAGCGGCCGCCGGCGCCGGCTGGTAGCAACCTACCCGGCGGCGTGAAAGGCCGTGCGTTCCGCGGCGCGGCCGCCATTTGGGCCGCGGCGGCGCGGCAGCAGGTCGTTCTCCGAGCCGCTTTGCAGATACCGGGTTGTAATATTTGCGGAAGGTCTGCGGGGAGGTGCGGCGCTATTCTGGCGGCTGCCAGACTGGCGCGGTTAGGCGGCGCTTGCCGTCCGGCGTGCGGCGCTCGCCGGCTTCTGACGGAAGCTTATCCCAAAGCTGGCACGTGACCGGCTTGTGCTTCTGGTCCAAACCCTCGCAGTAATTGGTGTACTCGCACAGCCGTACCTCCCGGCCGAAGCCGAGCTGGATTTTGCGGAACCAGTCCGGATCGGCCAGCGATTGGCGCGCCGCGCCGACGATGTCGCAAACGCCGCGCGCCAAATAGTCCTCCGCCATTTCGAAATTATGGACGCCACCGGCGCACACCACCGGCACCTGACTGCCGACCTCGCGCACCGCTTTACGGATGGCAGCAGTCGGCGCGGCGTTCCTTCCGAACGGTCCGCGTTGGTCGGAGATAAATTGCGGCATGCACTCGTAGCCGCTCGGGCCGGTATAGGGATAGACAGCACCGCCGATGGCCGGTTGCTTGGCATCATCGAACTTGCCGCCGCGCGACAGCGAGATGAAATGCACGCCGGCCCGCGCGAAGGCGACGCCGAAATAAACCGCGTCCTCGACGCGGTTGCCACCCTCGATGCATTCCTCGGCAAGATAGCGAACGCCGACAGCAAGTTTGTTGCCGACCCGGCCTCGTATCGCAGCCAAAACTTCAAGTGGCAACCGGGCGCGATTTTCGAGTGAGCCGCCATAGCCGTCGGGCCGCGTGTTGGTGCGCGAGAGAAACGACGACATCGTATAGGCGTGCGCGTAGTGCAGTTCGACGCCATCGAAACCGGCCTCCTCCGCGCGAACCGCAGCCTCAGCAAACAAACCCGGCAAAACCAGCGGAAGGTTCTTGATGTGCGGTCGGTGCATGTCGGTGACGCGTTCGCGATAGCCGAACCGCAGCGCTTCCAATTCATCAGGCGCCAGCACGCCGGCGAGCTCGTCTTCGCTCATGGCGCTCAAGCGGACGCGGACTTCGACATCGGATAAACGAGGCTCACCGAGGACGGCGCGATGGCGATCGGTGATCGCTAGGAAGCGCTCGAAGAATTTTCGCGGTTCGGGGCGGCGGCGAACCGCGAGGAAATCAATCAGCTGAACGAGCAGGCGAGTACGGCCGCCGCTGGCGCGCCGCACCGTTTCGACCAGGCGGCGCAGTCCGGGTAGGAAGCGATCATGTCCGATGCGAAGAAGCGGCCCGCTCGGCACGTCGCGAATGCCGGTCGCCTCAACCACAATCGCGCCAGGCATGCCGCGGGCAAAGCGCTCATACCACTCGATGACTTCGTCGGTGACGTAGCCCTCCTCGGTCGCCCGCCATGGCACCATGGCCGGAACCCAGGTCCGCTGGGCAAGGGCAACCGGGCCGATATCGACCGGCGAAAATAACCGCGAAGCGGCCGCTTCGGCCGCAGACGGAATACGTCCGGCCTTGGCTTCGTATCGGATCCGTTGCGGAGGTCGCCACACGGTTCAATTCGTCCTATTCACCATGCCGAGCCGCGGCTTATAGCACGCCGGCGCGGCGACTTGGTCTCAAGTTGTGGGTGAGCCGCGCGCTTGCCAATAGGCAGCGAAGCCGATAGCTATGACCCGCGCCGCAAGCGGCCATTTTTCGCGCGGCGCACCGCGCCCGTAGCTCAGCTGGATAGAGCACCAGACTACGAATCTGGGGGTCAGGAGTTCGAATCTCTTCGGGCGCGCCAGCCAACAAAAACAATGATTTACAGGGCGACTTAGCGGCATTGGCGGCAGTCATTAGCGACAGTTGCCGGATCAAATCGGTGCTACAGACCTGCGGGTTCACGAGCTCTGAACCGCTTATGCTGGGCCCCTCCCGTGCTTGCTCGCCGGGACCGTTTTGCTGGGCAGAATGGAATATCGTGCATTAAAGTGCAAATATTCATGTGCACTTGATACACTCGAGTGATGGACGCAGGCTTCCTCTGAGGTCCGTCAGCTTTGATTTCGTTCCCCTTGCAAACAATTCAGGGCGGTTTCGTGTCACACACTGCTCTTTCGCTTATCGCGACTATGCTTGAAAAGGCGGTGCTCGGCGCCCCCAATTCAGAAATCGCTGAAATGATCGAGATGGCGCGGAATGTGTCGCCTTCATCTTCGATCGCGCAAGACATTGAGCGGCTGCATCTTCATCTGAAGACTGTCGCCCGAGTGATTCGCGACCGCCGGGTAAGCGAACGCGGTCTCAGCCTTCTCATCGACACGACACATGACCTTTCCAGCACCTTGGCGCTGCAGGACCTGCTGCGGACGATCGTCAGCCGGGCACGAAGTCTTGTGGGCGCCAACGTCGCATATCTGACAATGCTCGATGAGGATCACCGTATCTTGCGGACCGTCACCGCCGAAGGCCACATCAAACCGGCCACCTCGGAGATGAAAACGCGCGTCGGTTATGGCGCGGTAAGCCTGGCCATCAATTCCAAGACGTTCTTTGACACGCAAGATTATCTGCATGACCAGCGGTTCCGACACTCGGAAGCCCTGGATCGCGTTTTCAAAGCTGAAGGTATTGTGTCCCTCGCCGGTTTCCCGATCCTTTCAGAAGACAAATTGCAGGGCGTCCTGTTTGTTGCGGATCGCTACCGCCGCAAGCTTTCAGAGCGGGAAGTTTCCATATTGGGCTCATTCGCCCTCCACGCGGGCGTCGCCATGCGAAACGCACAGGCCTTCACCAAGCTGTCGGAGGCACTGGCGGAGGCGGAGCGCAATCGAAATGCGCTAATCGACCACATTCATCGCGTCGATGTTTCAGCCGCGGCCCACGACGAAATGACGTCGCTGTTGGCGAAGGGCACCGAATGGCCGCTTTTCATCCAACGCATGGCCGACCAGATCGATGGCGCGATTATTCTGTATGATGATTCTCTTGCAGTCAGAGGCCGGTTCACCTCGGCATCTTTTGGCGGACAATTGGCGGCCCTGAAAGACGGCGACGTCCAACCGTCCGTGCTTATCAGCGCCATTTCCCAATCGCGCCACAGCGGGCGATCTGTCGTCATGCTCGATGCCGGGGACGAGCACTATCGGGCCATGGCGTTGCATGGCGGCACCGAACGGGGCGAAAGCCTCGTCATCTGCTACCGCGGCGAACTGGATCCGATCGATATCCGCAACTTGGAGCGCAGCACCGTCGCGCTTTCAATAGCAAAGCTGTGGAGCGAGAAACGTGAGACGGAGCAGTTGATCGCCTCATCGACCCTGCTGCGTCACCTCATTCTCGTCGATCCGCCTGACACGTCTACAATCTCGGCGATCCGGGACCGTCTGAAGATCAATACCGGCGAGCCGGTGATGCTGGCCCTCATCGCGATCTCTGGCCTTGATCGCGCGGCGCAAACGGCGATGATCCGGGCGTCAGCCGCGAATATGAATCTGCTCGTCGATCTCATCGATGATACCTATCTGGCCGCCGGTCCCGAGAAGTCGGTCCAGGCGCTCCTGCAGACACTGCTTCGCCGCCGGAAGGGATGGGAGATCGGGGGTATCATGTGCGATCCGTTCTCCGATCTGGCGCAGGCCGCTGTCCACTATAGCCGCGTTGAGCCGGCGCTTCGGGTGTTACGCAAAATGAGCCGCCTAAACCGTTTCATCGAGTATTCTCAGGTCAATCTCTTTGCGAAACTATTCGGGGCAGGGGATGCCTCGCGCATCGTGCGATATCTGGAGCAGATCCTTGCGCCGGTCGAAGAGCGAGACCGGCACCACAAGACCCAGCTTAAAAAGACCTTGCTGTGTTACATGGATAATCAGCACAACATTGCGCGCACCGCCGAACTTCTCGGCGTCCATATCAATACCGTGCGCCAAAGGCTCGGCACTCTGCGCGAAATTACCGGGGGCTGGGATGACCCGATTGCCGCCCTGGAATTACACGTCGCGCTGCGCCTCGATGCGATTATCGCCGCGCCGTGATCGAAGGGTCGCGCGCGCATGATGTGCCGGGTCCGAAGCTAAGAATAGCCTGAAGCGGACTTTCCTCCGGCAGCGATCGCCATCTCAGCGAATTTTCGCGTTTGAGCGAAAGCGTCTTGCAGCGGAACAGACTTCTGACCGCTGAAGATCTCGTTCCAGCGTGCAGCGATCGTGTCGGGCGTCCGCTCTGCTTCGTCGAGATAGATTCCCGGCGTCTCCTCAATTTTGGTCACTGCGAAGACGCCGGCGCCGGCGCCCAAGATAATGCGGGAGGGGGCATCCTCGCTGGCGAGGAACAACACCGCAGGCGTTACTGATTCCGGCGTCAACACGCTTGCCGCGTCGGCAGGCAGGAGGCCCGCCGTCATGGCGGTAGCGGCGGTCGGTGCCAGTGTGTTGACGCGGATGTTGTATTTGGCGCCTTCCAGATGGAGGACGTTCATCAAGCCGACCATCGCGGCCTTTGCGGCGCCGTAATTGGCCTGACCGAAATTGCCGTAAATGCCCGAGGCGGAGGATGTGAAGACGATGCGGCCGTAATTGCGCTCGCGCATGCCATTCCAGACCGCCTTGGTGCAATTGGCAGAGCCGTTAAGATGCACATCCACGACGCGCTCAAAGTCGCTCATCTCCATCTTGGCGAATGTCTTGTCGCGCAGAATTCCGGCATTGTTGACGAGAATGTCGATCCGGCCCCACTCTTTTTCAACGCGCGCGACCATCGCCGTAATCTGTTCGAAGTTGACGACGTCGGAACCGTCAGCGATCGCGATCCCGCCGGCGGTCCGGATTTCGTCGACCACTTTCCGCGCGCTGTCAGGCGCCGTGCCGCCCTTGCCGAGGTCGTTGACCACCACCTTCGCGCCGCGCGAGGCCAGGCCCAGCGCGTGGCAGCGGCCAAGTCCGCCGCCGGCGCCCGTGACAATCGCAACCCTGCCGTCGAAACGTATGGTCATGTTTTTCATTCTTCTGTTTGGACAACGCGTGAGCCCGGACATGCAGCCGATGTGCACGCAAAGGCATAGCTGGTTTCTTCTCGATCAATGAATCGCGGCGTGCAGGATTTTCTCCGCGCTGGCTTCCGATCGCGCGAATTCTGCAACGATGGTGCCGCTTTTCGCCACCAGAATGCGGTCGGAGAGGTCGAGGATCTCGGGCAGATAAGATGAAATCAGCATCACACCCGCGCCACTATCGGCGAAACCGCGGATAATCTGGCGGATTTCGGCGATGGCGCCCACATCGACGCCCCGCGTGGGCTCGTCGAAAATAGCGAGCTTCGGCTTCTGCGCCAAAGATTTCGCAATGACGACCTTCTGCTGATTGCCGCCGGAAAGATACAGCACCGACTGGTCGTCGCCGCTGCGACGGATCGAAAGACGCTCGGCCCACTCGTGCGCGACCGCGCGCATCCTGCCGAGCGGGGCAAGAACAGAGCCACGCCCGAATTTCGCCAGCCATCCAAAACCGATGTTCTGCGATACGCTCATCATTTCGAAGAAGCCGTCGAGCTTGCGGTCCTCGGAGACGTACGCAATTCCGGCCGTTACGGCCTGCGCCGGCAGCACATAGCGGACCTCACGCCCGTGCAGCCATATTTGACCGCCGCCAAAGTTGCGCTTGGTGTGCCCCATGATGACTTTGGCGACCTCGCTGCGCCCCGAGCCGATCAGTCCGGCGATGCCGGTGATCTCCCCCGGAAAGATCGAAAACGACATGTTGTTGACCACATTCCCCATGCGAATATTTGCCACCCGCAAGACCGGGAGCGCGGTTCGAACCACGCGGGTTGCGCGAGGTGCCGGCCCTTCGACGTTGAGGTCGTCGCCGATCATGTGGCGAATAAGCCGGTCGCGATCGAATTCGTTCGCCGGTCCTGTTGTTACCAATCGACCATTGCGCAGAACGGTGACGCGATCGGCGTGCGAAAGCGCCTCTTCCAGCGCATGCGAGATAAAGATCATCGCCACGCCGGTCTTCTGCAGCGACGTCATCAGCTCGAACAGATGATCCGTCTCTTCAGGCGTCAGCGCCGCGGTCGGTTCGTCCAGAATAATGACCCGAGCGTCATTGAGCACGGCTCTGGCGATTTCAACCATCTGGCGTTTGGCGGCCGACAGCGAACCTGCCAACTGGGATGGATCGACGTTAAAGTTGAGACGCTGCAGCACCTGTCGCGCCTCGTTTCGCACTTTGCGGACCGAATTGAAGGCGCGCTCGCGGCCAAGGACCATGTTCTGCGCCACGGTCAACTGCGGCACCAGGCTCGTCTCCTGGAACACCATCGAAATGCCGTAACGCGCCGCGTCTTTCGGCGCTGTCAAATACGCGGCTTGTCCGTCGATGATGACGCGCCCCTCCGAGGGCGTGATGACACCGGCAATCAATTTGCACAGGGTGGACTTGCCCGCGCCGTTTTCTCCGACAAGCGCATGAATTTCGCCGGGGAACAGCTCGAAATCGGCATTCTGAAGCGCAGCTATGCCGCCATAAAGCTTGGTAACGCCTTCGAGGCGAATGATCGGACTACCGCTCATCGGAGCTTCCTGTCGGGCTAAATTTCAAAATTTCCTCGCTGGCGCGGCTTACGGCGATCAGACTTCCGTCCCACGCGGTGACGTCGGATATGGCATGACGAATGCCGTTCGCACGGGAGTGTGCCGAACCCATCGGTGTCATGGCGTTGTCTGTCTCGATCACCAAACCGTAGGAGAACGACGGCGCCCAAGGCTTGATCTCTCCGAACAGCCGCGTCGCTCCGAGTTCGATGGGAAAATCGTGACTGAACTCCGGATTTGCACGCGGCGATATCCAGTGCCGTGGATCAATATTGGCTTTCATCTTCGCTACGAATTGGCGCTCTGTCTTGAGAAACTCGATCAGCGGATCGCGCCGCGACAGGCAGGCGAGGGCATATCCCTCACCGATTTTGCGGATCCGGGACAGATACGCCGGATATCCTGATTGCAGAACCTTGCCCGATACATCAACGACGCGCGCGCGCTCCAGTTCGGTCACGACGAGCGCGCCATCGGGTCCGCGAGCGATGCCCATTGGGCAATGAAGTCCGGACGCGATCACCTGCAGGTCGCCGGTTCGGCTGATGCCGAGCACTTGTCCACGCGCGACCGGGTCCCACGGCGCAAGAGAGAGAATCGGCTCTTCCGGCCCATAGCCATGATCGACGACCGCAAGTTCATCCTCGGATAAAAAGAGACAATCCGCGATCGCACATGGGCTCGATGATAGCGTCCAGCCCGACAAGGGGTTGCCGGCCGTATCGCGAACGACGATCCGGCCGCCCGAGAGACCAACCGCGATGCGTCCACCTGCGCTCGCAGCAAGGGCTGTTACCGGAGCATCAAAACTTCCCCAGAGTTTGGGCTCTTTACCCCAATGCGGGATCAGCAGCACATCGGAGGCGGACGACGCCAAAAGCCGCCCGTCGCGATCAACGCAGATTGCTTCCGGCTTTGCGACCGCAAACGCATCGGCGTCGTCAAGGCGGCCATTGGGGCCTAAGGCTCCTTCCAAAGGCATCGCCGGCATTTGTTGTTTTCGTCTCTGGAAAAACATCATTCATGCTTTCTTCCAGTAACTTTCGGGACCGGTCCATGCCGGGTCGGCCCTGTCAAGGACGAGACGTCCGATTTTGTTGTTGGTGACGCCACCGAGGTAGAGTGCGCCTTTGTGTTCGCGCATCGACGTGATCATATAGAGCGGTCCGTCCGGCCGATCCCAAAGCGCGTCGCAGATTTGTCCTGCGCCGTCGATCTTGAGCACTCCCCCGATATTGAGGTTGCCGAACAACCAGTTTGTCGGCGGGACGCGTTTGGCCATCCGGCGGCGCAACCGCGGCATCGTCATCGCTTCGTCCATCACCGGATTTCGCATCCCGGCAAGTGCAATCCAGTAACCGCCGTCGGAGGCGCGGTTGATATTATCGGGATAGCCGGGCAATCCCCGGACGAAGACCCGGGGCCCGTCCCCGAGGTTATGCAAATCGAAGATCAGCACCGAACAGGTCCACGTGCTCGCCACGAGCAGATGATTGCCGTCATGCGTGAGGCAAACTCCATTCGGAAAGATCAGGTTGTCGCAGACCGTTCGCGTCTTGCGAGATTTTGGATCGAAGCTCAGCAGCCTGCCGTTGGCACGTCCTTCAAGCAAATCCAGGCCCCAATCCGCGATGTCGTAGCGCTTGGTCGCGTCGGTGAAATAGATTGTTCCGTCAGCCGCGATATCGAGATCGTCGGCCATCCGGATGCTCGTGTCATCCTGAATGCTGAAGAGGCTGCGCTCGGTCTGATCCGTCAACAGCTCGGCTTCGCCCTGCAACGTCACGCGCACCAGGCCCATGCCGGCGACGCATGTGACGATCCGCCCTTCGGCGTCGAGCGCGAGGCCGAGCGGACGACCGCCGATCTTGGTAAGAACACTGACCTCGGTGTGATCCGGCGCCGCGAACCGCATAATCCGTCCGTCGCGCGTGCCGCAATAGAGGTTGTCCTCGGCATCGAGAAGGACATCCTCAGGACCGTCGATTTTCCCGGAGCCGATCAGACCGGCGCCCGACAGCTTGGGAGCCACGGCATCAGGCATCAGACCGTCCATGCCGCGTACGCCGTCTATTTCCAGGGCAACCGGGTCGAGATAGGTCGACGCCAACAGGCGGTGGCGGTTCTTGCGGAACTTTACGTCGATCGCGAGGATCACGATGATGATCGTGCCAAGGACAAATTGCGTGAAATCGCCGCGAAGGCCGGAATTGATCATCACGTTATTCAAAATGTAGATCGTCGCGAATCCCATTAGAACGGAAACGACCGCTCCCCGTCCGGGCACGAAGCCACCAAGGCCCACGACTAACGCGGTCAGCGCAAAGAACTCGAGGCCAATAGCGGTGTCGGAGCCGACGCTGTTTTGCCGCGCGGCGAACAGAAATCCGGCGAGGCCGACGATCAGCCCGGCGACGACGTAGGCAAAGAACACGGTCAGTTTGACGTTGATGCCGCCATGCCGTGCAGCCTTTCTGTTGCCGCCGACGGCAAGAATATGCCAGCCAAACCGTGACTGCCGAAACGTGAAGAAGATCAGCAGCGCGACCACAATGAGAGCGAGAAAGCCCACGGGTATTCCGAACGGCTTTTCGAACCCGATCCAGTCCCACAGATCGTCGCTCCTTGTACTGGTCGAAATGGCGACCAGCCGCGCCTGCGACGCTAGAGTATAAAGTCCCCGGACCGTGATCATGGTGGCGAGCGTCGTCAGCAGCGCACCGCAGCCGATCAATCCGGCAAGCGTACCATTGACCGCGCCAATCAGAGCGCCGCACGCAAGCGCGAGGACGAGAACGACCGGGACGGGCAGGCCGAGGATGTGGAATGCGTATAGTGCCGCGAACGCCGACATGGCGAAGTTGGAACCCACCGACAAATCGATGCCGCCGGCGGCGACGACGACCAAAAGTGCAAGCACCACGAGTCCGCCGTCAGCGGCGTATTGTGTGAGGGTGCTCAGGTTGGCGGCGGTGACATAGCCATTGGTGCCGATCAGCACGCCCAGGACCATGACGATGAAGGCAATGAACGGAATTGCGCTCTCAACCCAGCCCTTCGACAGCACGTCGGACAATATCCTGCGCGGCGAAAGCACAAAACGTGGGACGTGCTGACGGGGCAGGTGGGCGAAGTCGATCTCAACTGACAAGTCGTCTGTCCACTGCTTCGCAAGCGCGGGGTCCTTTAACAGACCCCGCGCACGAAGCATTTTGCTGATGAACCCAACTGGCTGTGCTGATTACAGCTTAAAGCACAGGTTGGGGCTATAGGTAGGGCCGGCCTTGATGATCTTCATCGGCGATTCGATCTTGAGCATCGAGTGGTCCGCGGCAACTCCGCCCTGCAGCAGGATGTCGATCACCGTCCCCGCATCGCGGCCTTGGCCATCGGCATCGTAGCTCCAGACCCGGTCAAGGATTTTGTCTTCGACCGCCTGACAGGTTTTGTCGTCGCCGCCGCCGGTCGCATAAACGATGATCTTGTCTTCCATATGGGCATCCTTCACGGCTTTTCCCGCGCCCATCGTATGCACGTCCCAGTGTCCGAAGATCGCACACAGGTTCGGATGTTGTTGAATGACCGTTGCGGTGATCTGACGCGCCTTCTCCGGTTCCCAATCCGACGCCTGGTTTGAGACCACCTTGATTTCCGGATGAGCCGCGAAGACTTTGAAGGCGGCCTCGTTCATGATCACGCTGTCGGCAGCGGTCAATTGGCCGGGGATGATGGCGACTTCGCCCGACTTTCCACTGCCCTTCCCGCATTCCTTGACGATATCTTCGGCGATTTCGCGTCCGATCCGCTCCCAATTCGCCCCGACGAAGGCGGTCGAGGGCTGGTTCGATTGAAGGTTTATTTGAAGAACCTTGATGCCTTGGGATTCAGCTTGCTTGATCTGACGCGCGAGCAGCTGAACGGTCGGATTATGTGCAACGATCACATCCGGCTTTTCGCTGATGGCCTTGGCGAACAACTCCGACATTGCACCGGTGTTGAAGGCCGCGTCGCGAACATCGACGGTGTAGCCGTAGATCGCCGCATGCTCCTTCATGCGCTTCGCCCAAGCCTCGGTCAGGGTAATGCCCATCGAGATCGGTATGAAGATGACTTTCTTGCCCGCGATATTGCTGTTGGCCTGGGCGCCCCCCGTGCCGAGTGCGAGCGTCGCACCGACGGCAAACCCGGTTACGGCTTTAAGCAGATGATTCTTCATTTTCCACGACATGCTTTCCTCCTTCTGTTGCGACGCTGTTATCAGAGATCGCCGACCGTATCGGTCTCCGTATCCCTGGGGTTGAAGTAGTTATCGGTAACGATTGCGAGGACCAAAACAAGTCCTTTAAGGACGTCCTGAGTCTGGGTGGTGAGGTCGACGAGCGTCATCCCGTTGCGCAACACGGCAATCAGGGCGGCGCCGACAAGAATGTTGCGCATGCCGCCACGTCCGCCGCGCAGCGGGATTCCCCCGAGTACTACGACGAGAATGACTTCGAAGAGGAGGGTGCCGTTGGTGACAGTCCGAAAGTCGACGGTGCCGCTCGATGCCGACGTCACGAGCCCCGCCAACAGCGCCATCACCGCGGCGTAGACATAGATCGCCAGTGTCGCTGTTCGGACCCGAAGACCGGTTAACCGGGCAGCCTGAAAGTTGTCGCCCATCGCATAGGTGATGCGTCCGAACGTCGTGTAGCGGAGCAAAATCGCGGTCAGCAGAAAGGCGACGATCATGAGGGCGACCGGCGCCGCCAATCCGGGCACAAGGTCGCGGGAAAAGAACACCACCGCGGGATTGGTCTTCGGCAATAGCAGCAAATACTCACCGCGCAAAACGCCAAAGCGAAAAAAGCCGGTCACCACCAGCGCTGTGGCAAGGGTTGCCAGCATGGCGGATATCTCGACGTAGGCGATCAACCATCCGTTGACGAGGCCGATAGCTGCGACCGCGAGCAGTGCGAATGCGAATGCCGGCGGCCAGGAAAAACCCGCGTTGGCCGCGATCGCGAAAACCGTTGCCCCGGCCACCATGGTGGCAATGAGAGAGAGATCCAGCCCGCGAGAGATGATGACCATTCCCATCCCGCAGCTCAGAATCACCAGCGCAGCGGAATTCGACGCGATGACGCGCAGATTTCCCAAGGTGGCGAAGCCCGGGATGAAGATCGAGAACAGCAGGACCAGCGCCACGATGACGCCCATCACCACGTATTCGAGCAGGCTGCCGTTTCGGCGCCGGCTGCCGGTTTTCAACGCGCCGGCGAATGTACCCATGGTCTGGCTGGACATCTGACGACAACCTAACCTTGACCGAACTTCACGGCCTTTGCCCGGTTGGGCCGACTAGAGATATTCGACATTGCCGTCGACGCTGATGGCTTGCCCGCTGATGTTGCGCGCGAGATTTGAGGCGAGGAACAGAGAAAGGTTGGCGACGTCGCTGGCATCGACCATTCGCCGCAAGGAAATCTTGCGGAGATAGTCGTCACGCATGTCATCGAATCCAACCCCAACTGCGGCCGCACGATCGGCGATGACGCGATTCATCCGTTCGCCTTGCACGACTCCGGGGAGGATCGCGTTGGCGCGAATGCCTAAGGGCCCAAGCTCGACGGCCAGCGACTTTACGAGGCCGACGATCGCCCATTTGGTCGCGGCGTAGGGCGTGCGTTGCCCGTAGCCCAATCGCCCGGCGACCGAACCCATCGCGATGATCGACGGATTGCGTTTAGAGGATTTCAGAAACGGCACGAAGCGATTGAGAAAATAGAATTGCGATTTGAGATTCACGTCGATGGTGCGGTCAACATCGGGGACGTTCAGTGTGTCCACCGCGCCGGTGGGTCCTGCGATGCCGGCGTTGTTGACCAGCACGTCAAGCCCGCCGAGCGACGCTGAAACATCGCCAAACGCGCGATCCACGTCCTCGGCGCTGGAGGCATCGCCAACCGTTCCTGATAGCCCCGGTACGGCATCAATCGTCGCTGCGACTGCAGCTTCGGCCACATCGGTCACATGGACCTTGGCGCCGGACGCCGCGAAGCTTTCGGCAATGGCGCGACCGATCCCACTACCGCCCGCCGTTATGAGTACGCGAAGATTGCGCACATCGATTGCGGGCATGGTCAAAGCGGCCGTCAAAAAGGCGATCCTCCCCATTTCGAACGAGCGGCCTCGTTCGGCTTGACCGCAATGATAGGCAAGTGCGGAGCAAAGTGAATGTCTGCAAAAGACTATAAAATAGCGTGATATATGTGATATAGATACATAAGGAGGACTCTCTGCCCCACTTCCAGTGGGCCTTATTGATAGTTGGGCTGGCGCTTGTTGCGAAACGCGGTCAGGCCCTCGACGAGGTCCTTGCCCCGGACATGATCGTTGTACGCATTGATTTCGGCCCGAAAGCCGTCATGGCTGCCCTGGTTGACGTTGGCCAGCGCGAGCCGTTTGATCGTGGCCAGCACTTCCGGACTCTGCCGGGCGAACTGCAAAGCGATGTCTCTCGCCCGCGACAACAGCCGCTCCGCCGGAACGACTTCATTGACCAGGCCCCATGCGCTCAGCTCCTCCGCTGTCACCAGCGCGGGGTTGTAGAAGAGCTGGTTGGCCCGATTAGCCGGCAGTTTGCGGAAAAGACGGACCGTCGCGCCGCCGGCCGGTACGACACCGTACCTGGCATGACCGTCGCCGATCTTTGTGCCGATCGCAGCGATGATGACATCGCAGCACAGCAGCAGTTCTAGTCCGCCGGCGACCGCGGTTCCATTTACGGCACCGATGACCGGAACACGAAGCCGCTCGAGTTTGTCGAATATGCGCTGATTGAACGCGAGCGTGTCGACCAAGCTCTGCGGATCGTCCAGAAGGCGTTGCTGAAATTCCAGAAGATCGCCGCCCGCGGAAAAAGCCTTGCCGCGAGCGGTCACGATGACGGCACGGACGGCCGGGTCGGCGGCGACGTTGTCGATCGCGCGATCGAGCCCCTGCATCAGGCTTGACGACATGGCGTTGAGCGCCTGCGGCCGATTTAAGGTGATGACAGCAATGCGGTCCTCCTTCTCGAGGAGGACATCGTCCGCGCTGTCCCGATCCCGGCCGCCCTCAACCAGATACGATTGTGGAAGCGGCGCGAGAGTTTGGGCAAGCGCACGAAGTTGCGCCGCATCGCCGCCGTGAACGACGATTTTCACGCGCGTATTCAGCTTCTCATCCTGACCCACATCGATATCGGCGGCGACGTTCTTGCCGAACAGCCGCTCGATCTCGAGCCGGACTTTCTCTTTGATGGCGAGATCTCGCAAGGTCGGCTTGAAAATCTTGCCGACGGCTGTGACCGGCAAGCGGTCGAGAATGATGACACGCTTCGGCTTGGCCGGCGGCTCCATGATGTTGCGTTCGAGATGCTGCTCGATCGCCTGCAAATCGATTGTGTGCCCCGGCCCGGCGACAACGAACAGGATCGGCACCTCTCCGGCGTATTGATCCGGCATGCCGACGGCAGAGCTGATCTGCACGCCCGGAAATTCATTGGCGACGTCTTCGATTGCCGCCGGATCGATATTGTGTCCGCTACGGACGATCAGGTCCTTGGCGCGGCCGGTCAGGATCAACCGCTCGTCTTCGGTGAGATAGCCGATGTCGCCGGTCACCAGCCAGCCATCGTCCGTGAGAACGTTGACGTTGTGCAGCGGATCGACGTAGCCGGGAAACACCTGCGGCCCGCGAACGATGACCAGGCCGCTCGTGAGCTTGGGACACTCCTGCATCTGCTCCGGGCTTTGCAGGGAGACGATCCTGGTCATTGCATACGGCGCCCGGAAGCCGACGCTGCCCGCAAGCGGTTCGCCGCGACCGGGATTGAAAGCGATGGCAGCCGCCGTTTCGGTCATGCCATACGTTTCGAACAGAGTGATGCCGGTGCGCTGCTGAAACCGCTCGCCGATTGCCTTCGGCAGGACCGCGCCGCCGGTCAGCGCCATGCGAACTGACGAGATATCGCTGCTGCCGACGGGCACTTCGGCCAGCGCCGCGATCGACGTGGCTACCCCACCTACGATCGTCGCCCGATAGCGTTCGACGATACTCCAATAATTCTGAATGACTGTCGGATTCCTGAGGCCGTGGGCCGAGGGAATAATGACATGGCCGCCGGCCGCCAGGACCGACAACCCGGCTGTTATCGTGCCGCCGACATGAAACAGCGGGAAGCCGTTGATCACTGCGTCGGATTCATCGAAGCCGTGAACTTGAGCGAAGCTCCAGGCGGCGTGGATTTGATTGCCGTGCGTCAGGCGGACGAGCTTCGGACGGCCCGTCGTGCCCCCGGTATGGAACAGCGCACACACGGTGTTACGATCGGCGGTGAGCTGAAACTTCAGGGAGTCGCTCTGCGCGGCAAGTGCCGAATCAAAGTTGATGATCTTGTCGCCTGGATCATCCTCACCGCCGATCACCAGGACGAACCGGAGCGATGGCACGCGCTCGATGACCGCGTTGGCCTTCCGCCAGCACTCCGGATCGGCCGCTTCGGAGGGGATCACCAGCACTTCGGCGTTCTCT
Organism: uncultured Alphaproteobacteria bacterium; assembly: GCA_963844545.1. Taxonomy (GTDB): domain Bacteria; phylum Pseudomonadota; class Alphaproteobacteria; order Rhizobiales; family Xanthobacteraceae; genus BOG-931. The sequence goes on from CAWJOX010000026.1 coordinate 242,381, forward strand.
GCGATCAGCAAATCGACGACTGCGTCCGCGGTGAGCAGATAATTGATCGTGCTGGCGACCCCGGCGACCTGGGCGCCGAGGAGAGCCACCTGCATCTGTGCCAACGCCGGGCAGAGGAAGGCGACGGGACCACTATGGGCGGTGATGCCGAGCGAGCGAAAGAGATTGGCGGCCTGTGATATTTTTCCGAGCAGCTCCCGGTGCGAGAACTGCACGGCAGCCTCTTCGAGGGCGCCCGTCTTCATCACGGTCAGCGCCGGTCGGTCCGGATGAAGGAGTGCGGTCGCCTCGAACAATTGGTAGAGATTATCGGCAGGTACGAGTTCGTCGTAAGGCTGGCGTTCCAGCGCCACGATATCAGCGATCGTTTTGACCGGCTTGACGAACCTCGTCGTCTTCGGCGCGCGGGCCATCATTGTCATCGATCCTTGCTTGCGACCAAGGTCAGTGGATCGCCGCGTACATGATCTTCTCTTCGGTCGCTTCAAGCGCGGAGAATTCCTCGACGACCTTGCCCTGACGCGACACCAGTATCCGGTCCGAAAGGGCCATGATCTCGGGCAGGTAGGAGGAGATGACGACAACCGCCTTGCCCTCGTCGGCGAGGCGGTTGATGAGTTCGTGGATCTCGACGATGGCGCCAACGTCGACGCCGCGCGTCGGCTCGTCGAAGATGATCAGGTCCGGCTCCTGCGCCAGCGACTTGGCGATGACGACCTTCTGCTGATTGCCGCCTGAGAGTTCGACGACTTTCGCGTCGTCGCCGATTGCGCGAATGTTCAGCTGTTTGATCCAGTCACTGCCGACCTTGTTGGCCTCGCGTCCGGAAAGCAGTGCGCGGCCGCCAGGAAACTTGGACATGAGGCCGAGATAGATATTGCGCGCGATCGACGTGGTCTCGAAGAAGCCTTCGATCTTGCGATCCTCGGTCACGTAGGCGATGCCGGCGCGTACCGCAGGCGCGGGCACGAGGAAACGCACCGGCTTGTCGTGCAGGAAAATCTCGCCGCCGTAGAAAAAATCGCGCTTGAGCACGCCTGCGACAATCTTGAACGTCTCGGTCCGGCCGGCGCCGACCAGCCCAAACACCCCGGTGATCTGGCCGGCGAACACTGACAGTGAATTGTTCTTCACCATCGGCGCCATCTTGAGGTTCTGCGCCGTGAGCACGCGCGCGCCGGCCTTCCGTACCGTCGTCTTGCGCACGCCGTAAAGCGTATGGGAGAGATCGCGTCCGACCATCGCCTGGACGATGCGTGCGCGGTCGAATTTCGAGGCGTCATCGGTGACGACCTTCTTGCCATCACGCAGGACGGTGATGCGGTCGGCCAGCAGCAGCGCCTCCTCAAGCGCGTGCGAGATGAACACGATCGAGACGCCGCGCTTCTTAAGGTCGCGCACGAGATCGAAGAAGTACTTCTTCTCTTCCGGCGTCAGTGATGCCGTCGGCTCGTCGAAGATGATCACCTTGGCCTTGTGCAGCACGGCGCGCGCGATCTCGACCATCTGCTTCTTGGCGGCGCCGAGCGCGCCTACGGTAACGGTCGGGGCGACGTCGAAGTTCAGTGACTGGAGGAATTGTTGCGCGGCGATGTAGATGCCGCGCAGGCGATTGTAAAAGCGCTCCTGGCCGAGGAACAGGTTCTGTGCCACCGTCATCGTCGGCACGAGGCTGTTCTCCTGGAACACCATGGCGATGCCAAGATGACGCGCTTCAAGCGGTGACTTCGGCAAAACCTCGACGCCGTCGACGGTCATCGTTCCCGAGGTCAATGTGACGACGCCGGCCATGACTTTGGTCAAGGTCGACTTGCCCGCACCATTCTCTCCGACAAGCGCATGGATCTCCCCGCGCCTGAGATCGAAATCGACGCCGTCGATCGCCGGGACACCGGCATAGAGCTTGGTCGCTTGGTTCAGCGAGAGAAGGATGTCGTCGCTCATGCCCCAAGTTCCTTGTCGAGCCGAGCGACCGGAAGCTTCAGGACTCGACCCGGCCCTTTGGCGATCATGATCAGGTCGCCATTGGCCTCGATCGCAGACACGATGCCGTGGTTTACGCCGTCGACTCGGCTGTGCAGCGAGTAGAGCGGCGCGGCGTCATTGCCGAGACGGATGACGAGCCCGTACGACCTCGGCGGCGCCCAGGGCTTAACGACGCCCATCGTCTTGATGTGCGCGCCTTGCATCGGCTCCTTGAACGAATCGCCCGAGCGCAGGCACGGAGCGATCCAATACCGGGGCTCGATCTCCGCCATCATCCGTTTGCGAAAAGCCGGCTCGCGCAGGACGAACTCGACGAGCAGGCTGCGGGCGGTGAAGGCGGTCAACCAGTAGCCGCCGGACGGCGCGGGCGAGATGCGCGAGGGATAGACCGGCAGATGCGGAAGCGCGATGTTGGTCGATCCGTTGCGCCGGACTTCGATAAGCCGATGGCGCCAGCTCTCGCTGACCAGCGTGCCGTCGCCTGTCGCGCAGCAGCCGAATGCATATCCCAGACCATTGGCGAGCACCTTGCTCGACCCTGTCGCGGGATCGAGAATGAGCATCCGACCACTGTGTCCGTGTTCCATGAGGTCGCGGGCCCATTCGTTGACGCCGCGTGTCAGGGAGCCGTCGGTCGCGATCAGCATACCATCGGGCGCAGGCGCGAGTGCGTTGATCGCATTAAGTCCGGTGGCAAAAACGACGCGCGGTTTCGCCGCGGACGGCTCCGGGAAAATACGAACCTCGCGCCCTCCCAGCGCCACGGCCAGTTCGCCGCCCGGCAGAGCGGCAAGCGCAGAGATGGGGTTCTCGAACACGCGAAGTTCTGTTGCTGAGCGGCCGTCGAGCCGCAGCAGCCTTGGCCCATCAGCCAAATAGATTGCAGTGCCGTCGGTTGCGAGATCCTCGGGCGCGGCGCATTCGAGCAATACCTCCGCCTCCTCGAGTTTCTGGTTCGGCTTCAGCGCGCCGTCGAAAGACGGCACGGCGATGGTGGCATCGCCGCGGCCGAGGAACCGGTTGGCGAATTCGCGCACCGCACCGATCACGAGGGCCGCCCCCAGCGCTTCTCGTACTGAACAAAATTGGGATCGGCACCTTCGAGCTTATAGCGACCAATGCGATTGTTGGCGATGCCGCCGAGATAGAGATAGCCGCGATGCTCGCGCATCGAGGTGATCATGGGGTGGTTGACGCCCTTGAGGTCCCAGTACGAGTCGAGGATCTCGCCCTGCTCGTTGAATTTCACCACGCAGCCGGTGTTGATGTTGGGGAACAGCCATTCGTCGACCGGCAGGCGCTTGGCCATTCGCATGCGGAAGCCCGGCATGCGCCACGCCAGGTCGAGTGCGGGGCTGCGCATGCCGACCAGCGCGAGCCAGTAATTGCCGTCGGAGGCGAGATTGATGTTGTCGGGATAGCCGGGGAGGTTGTCCATGACGACCTCGACGTGGCCCTTCTTCGGCCCCTCGAACCAGTAGCGTTTGATCGAGCAGCCAAAAGTCTCGGCGAACAGGATCGACTGGCCGTCGCTCGCGATGCAAATCCCGTTCGGAAACTTGAGGCCTCGGACGGCGGTATGAGTTTTGCCGGTGTTGGTGTCGTAGCAAATGATCCGGCCGTTGCCGCGCGCCTCGAGCCCGTCGACCGGCCACTCGTCCATCTCGTAGCGGATTGTCGCTTCTGAGAAAAAGATGAGGCCCTTGTCGGTGATGTCGAGGTCATCGGCGAGCCTCAGACGGCTGTCGTCGTTGACCGAGCTCAGGCTGCGGTTCGTCTCGTCGGTCGCCTTCTCGACCTTGCCGTCGGGCGCGATGCGATAGAGGCCCATGCCGCCGATGCAGATATAGAGGTGGTCGGAGCGATCGAAGGCCATGCCCAGCGGCTGGCCGCCGATATGAGCAAAGACCTCCATGCGCTGGTAGTCAGGGGCGAAGAAACGGATGACGTCGCCGTGGCGCGAACCTGCGTAGAGGTTATCGTTGCGGTCGAGGATGACGTCCTCAGGCGCTTCTATTCGACCAAGACCGATGAGTTCGACGTCGCGCAGCCTGTCGTTCTGCTCGAATGGCCCGCCCTTGCCGATTTCGGTCGTCGGCGGGGGCGGCAGGTCGTGATAGGTCGGGCTGACGTAGACCTTGCTGATGATGCGCGTTCGGTTCTTCAGCCAGCGGATATCGATAATCGCGGCGATCAGAAGGATGCCGGCCAGCACGATACGATTGACGCCGCCGTGTGCGTTGAGCGTGGTGAGGCCATTGATTATCAGCAGCACGATCAGCGTTCCGACCAGCGATTTTGTGACCGAGCCCCTGCCGCCCCCAAGCGTGATCCCGCCGAGCACCGTGGCAGTCAGCACAATAATCTCGAGACCGACGCCGATGTCTCCACCGACGGTGCCAAGGCGTGCAGCAAAGAAAAGCGCGCCGATAGACGTCAGCCCGCCGCTGGCAACGTAACAAAGTGCAATCGTACGCCTGACCGGGATACCCGAATTATAGGCCGAGCGTCGCGAACCGCCTATGGCGGTGATGTGCCAGCCGGGACGCAAGCGGGTCAGGAAGATATGGCCGAAAATCGCCACCACAATGTAGAGCAGCGCGACACTCGGTATGCCGAATACCGTGCCGTTGCCAAGGAAATCCCAAGACGGAAAGTCAGGAAATGCGGCGGCGATGTCGTTCGAATAACCCTGGATCAGCAGGTCGTACGCCGAACGGTAGATGATCAGCGTGATCAGCGTCGTTATGAAGGCGCGCAGGCGCAGATAGCCGATCAGGATGCCGTTCACGGCTCCCAGCGACAACCCGCAGACAATGGTCGCAAGCGCGACCAGCGGCACCGGCCAGCCGAGTACGTCAAGGGTGAAGAGTGCGCAAAAGTCGGTTAGCGCGAACATTGAACCAACCGACAGATCGATACCGCCGACAATGACCACGAGGGCCATGCCAAGAGAGATGAATCCGATCTCGCAGGCCTGTCGCGCCGTGTCGGCAAGGCTCGACAACGAAAGGAAATTGTTGATCGATTGGCTGAGCCAGAAACCGACGATCAGCAGCACGAAAACCGGAATGGCGGTTTCGGTCCACCGCTTTGAAAGTATTTCACCAAGCCAGTGATCGGGCCAGTAGCGGTAGCGCAGGCGGGTAAGGGCTTCTCGCATCGGAAACGCGAACTCCGGACCGCCGGGGACGCGAGCCAGCCGGGCGCATTAGCCCGGCTGGCGTTGGGTCATTCGCCGGCCTCTTTCTTCAGATCGTCGAGGCTCCAGCACGATGCTGGTGAGTTGGCGTTCGCCTTGGTGATCGGGATCAGCGTCGTATATTCGGAACCCTTTACCGCGCCCGGCTTCGCGTCGGATGAGGACAGAAGCCATTTGATGGTGCCGGCCATCTGCGCGGCCTGGGTCGGCACGTCGTAGCTGATGTCGAGGTCGAAGGCGCCGCTCTTGACGAGGTCGCACGCTCCCCTGTGTTCGCCGCCCCCGGACGTGGCAAGGAACACCTTGCCCGTCAGGCCGGCTTCTTTGACTGCTGCTGCCGTGCCGATATCCATACCATCCCAGAAACCGACGATGCCGCAAAGGTCTGGGTTCTGCTTGAGAACCGTCTGGGTTATCCCTTTGGCCTTTGCCGCGTCCCAATCAGCCGCTTGACTGGAGACGACGGTGATTTCGGGATGCTTGGCGAGGACGTTCGATACGCCTCTCAGCGTATAGGCGCTCGCAGCGGCCGACAGCGCGCCCTGCACGATGGCGATCTTATTCGACTTGCCTTTGCAGGCATTGACGACAGCCTCGGTGTCCCTTTCGCCGATCTCAATCCAGTTTGCCCCGACGAAAGCCGAACTGCGATAAGCCGAGCCCATATTGATCTGCACGACATAAATGCCCTCATCCTCGGCGCGCTTCAGCAGTTTGGCATATGTCTGCACGTCCGGATTATGGATCACCATCACGGCCGGCTTTTCAGAGACGAGCGAAGTGACGGCCTGTGCTCCCGCGTTGGTGTTCCAATTGGGATCACGGAGCTCGAATTTTATCCCATAGGGCTTCAGCTCTTTCTTTAGGCCAGCCCACCAGCCTTCGGTGAGGTCGAAGCCCATCGCCACAGGCACAAACGCCACCGTCTTGCCCGCCAAGTCGTGGCGGAACTGCGCCTGGAAGGGCTCGTTGAGACCTTGTTCGGCGGCAAAAACGCCGCCGGTTGCCGCGGTCAACATACCTATGGCGGTGAGTCCTGCACGCATCCAGTTCGAAAGCAAAGTCATGGTTTCCTCCCTTTGTAAGTCTACGATTGCTCTTGTTTAGATATCGCCTTGTTGGGCCGTCTCCTCATTACGCGGGTTGAGGAATGAGTCCGCGATAACCGCGGCGAGCAAAACGACGCCCTTTACCAGGTTCTGTGCGGCATAGGGCATGTTCATGATCGTCATGCCGTTAAGCATCGTACCGATCAACAACGTGCCCAGGATCACATTAATTGTGCCGCCGCGACCGCCCGACAGGCCGATGCCACCGAGAACGACGACGAGAATGACATCGTAGATCAGCGTCGAATTGAAGATTCGGGTCGGCATGGAATTAACCGATGCCGCCAGCACCAGACCAGCAAAGCAGCCGATTAGCGCCGCCAGCACATATTGCAGCACGATGATCGGACGGGTCGGAATTCCAGTCACGCGGGCCGCAGAATAATTATCGCCGACCGCGTAAATGTAAGCACCCCAACGCGTGCGACGGAGCAAAAAAGCGACGACCACACAGGCGAGTGCGAACAAAATAATGGGCATCGGCACGCCGAGTACGCTGCCCTGTCCGAGTCGCTCGAAGCCCTTCATGCCGTCGCTCCACTGCACGACGTCCACCTGGAATAGAAATGCCTGGCCGAAGCCCGCAAGAAAAATGCCGGTGGCAAGTGTCGCGAAGAGTGAGGGCACCTCAGCGAAGGCGATCAGCCATCCATTGATCAGACCAAAGACGATCGCAATAGCAAAAGCCGTGACGATCGATCCGGTGAGCGAATGACCATTCTGCACCATTTGCAACACGAGGCCGGGCGGCACCGCGAGCGTAGCGATTAACGAGATGTCGATGCCGCCACCGATCACCACGATCGCCATGGCGAGGCCGAGAATGCCAAGCACCGCCACGTTCTGCAGCAGCGTCAACATGTTGTCGGCCGTGAGGAACCCCGGCAGCAGGACCGAGAACACGACAAACAGCACGGCGAATACGACGAGGACAATCTCTTGCTGTCCGACGCGAATGCGTCGTAGGCGCCCCGCGCGAAACATATTTGACGCTTCCTCCGCGGGATCGAGTGCGAACCCATGGCCGGCATTTTGAACCGGTTTTTTTCACTACGTACGCCGGTCTAAGATCATGTGCTTGCTTTATAGTGCAGGGTTCTTGCACGTGAGCGCAATAGGGCACCCTATTGTGCGGCTTCGGAACTGACGTATAGTATTGATCGGTCTGGCGTTTTTTGTTGCGAATGTCGCGGCCGGGGTTAAATCCGCTCGCGGTCTTGCCGCTCATTAGAAAGAGCCGTGCGGATATGGACTTGGTCTTTTCCACGGACTCGATTGAAAGAAATAAGCGCTATGCCGCGTGGCAGGGCGCCATCTGCGACGTCTACGTCCATGTCGACGTGAATTCCGAAAAGCGCTCCGACTATCGCGGCTTCATTCGTGAGGCGCGATTTGGCGCTGTCACCATGACGGATGTGCTGCTTTCCGAGCAAAAAATATCTCGCCGGCAGCGGCATATCGCGGAGCTTGATAAGGATTGCTATTACGTCCAGTTTCTTCAGCGCGGCAAGATCAACGTGCTGCAGGCAGGCAAGACGCTCGTCACCAATGCCGGCACCGGCGCGATCTTTTGTGCGACCGAGTCATACGACCTGGAGTGTGTCGGCGAGATTCGCTCGTTTTATCTGGAATTGCCGCGCAAGGAGTTTGCGGATCGCTTTCCCAATGACCGCATTCCCGTGGCGGCCACCATGGGCACCAGCCGAGGGCTGGGCCGGATAGCCGCAGAGTTTTGTTCGACACTGGCGTCCGAAGGTTCCGCGCTGGATGCCGAGGTAAGAGCACGGCTTGGTGACGAGTTGATGGACGTCATAGCTCTTGCGTTGGATGCTGGGCATGAGGATGAGCCGGCAGCGGACCACGCAGTGCAGCAGGCGCGGCTGCGATCGGTAAAGGCGTGGATAGAGGAACATCTGGCTGATCCGGATTTATCGTTGGAAAAAACTGCAAAAAACAACGGCATTTCGCTGAGGTGTCTCCATTACCTCTTCAGATTAACTGATATGTCTGCTTCAGAATGGGTTTGGGATCGGCGTCTGCAACGCTGCTACGATGTACTGACGCAACCCGAGCTCAATAACCTATCAGTGACAGAGGTGGCATTCCGATTTGGTTTCAATAGCTCGTCGCATTTCAGCACGACCTTTCGCCGAAAATTTGGGGTCCGACCGTCCGATGTTAGACGAAGATGATGCCCCGTCCCTTGATCCTGGCCGGTACTGTGTCAGTACCGCGGAATTTCGCGATCGATAGTCGACGGCCCCGTACCTCCCTGCGCTCGACCGGCGCCGTCACCATCGCCACCATCATCGGTCGTCCCGACCGCCCGAGCTCCATCGTCGCCCCGAACCGCAATCACTAAAATGGAATCGGCGACGTAGCCGCAGCGCCGCCCAGGCGGCTGCACGAGATCGAGCCGATCGGTCTGCTCGGCGCCGCGGCGGCCGATGCGGGTCGGCCTGGCGGCGAGCGCGCTTCGCGCGCGTGAGGGCAACGATTCCGGTTAACGCTGTCATGATCGCCGCGTTTGGCTGCGCTGCCCACCGGGGCGCTTTGGCTTGCTACGGCTCTCACTTTTCAACCGTGCCTGTTTCGGCATTCAGTGGACGCGCGCCGGCGATAGAGAGCGCCTTTAAGCCGACGTCGACTGACTTTGGCGACCGCACATAACCCGGAATTATTGCGGGACACGCCAGCGCGACTTGATCCGAAGATTTGGAAATCAGCTACCTTGTATGGGGAATACGGAAATGGCCGATTAACCGTCGCAAGCGAGAGGATTCGCCTCTCAGGAACGGCACCCTACATTATTTTCAGCGTACAGAGTTGGGCATCGACGGATTGGCCCGCGCCAACCTGCGCTTCTCCGAGCAAGGTGGTCCGTAGACGCGGCAGGTGGCCCACGTGGCGCCTGCAAGCAAGCGGAGATATCCCATGGCGCCCGTGCGTGCGTTTTGGAGAGGCTACCTCAAGCTCTCGCTCGTCTCATGTCCAATCGCCCTCAACACTGGAACGTCGTCGAGCGAGCGGGTCTCGTTTCGCCAGATCAATAAGAAGACCGGCAACCGGCTGCGCCAGCAACTGGTTGTCAATCGGCGTTCAAATTTGACCCTCTTGAGCGACGTGTTCGGGCGGTAGCGGCCGCGCTGTCGGAGCTGGTCGGGGTTGCGGAGACAGCGCGATCGCGGGTTGTCGAGTGATCGTCAGCTCGGCTCTTGAAGCGCCAACTGTCGTTGCCGGTCTCGATGATATCTCAGTGGTGTGTCAGGCGATCGAGCAGCGCAGTCGTCATCTTGGGATCACTGAAGACGCTTGGCCACTCGCCGAAGGCGAGATTGGTGGTGACGATGATTGAGGTTCGCTCGTAGAGACGGCTGACGAGGTGGAACAGGAGTTGCCCGCCAGATTGAGCGAACGGCAGATAGCCGAGCTCGTCGAGGATGATGAAGTCCATTCGAGTGAGTTGGTCGGCGATGCGGCCTTGCCTTCCGTTTCGAGTCTCGATCTCGAGCCGGTTGACGAGGTCGACCACGTTGTAGAACCGGCCCCGGGAGCCGGAGCGGATGCAGCTTCTGGCGATGGCAATGGCCAAATGGGTCTTGCCGGTACCGGTCCCGCCAACCAGCACGGCGTTGCGCTGCTGGGCGATGAAGCCACCGCCGGCGAGGTCGTTCACGAGCGTCTCATTGATCGGCGTACCCTCGAACTGGAAGTCGTCGAGGTCCTTTGCGAGCGGCAGCTTGGCGATGGTGAGCTGGTACTTGATCGAGCGCGCCTGCTTCTCATTGATCTCGGCGTTGAGCAGATCACCGACGATGCGCTGCGGTTCATGCTGGCGTTTGACGGCCGTGGCCATGATCTCGTCGAAGGCGGCCTTCATGCCGTAGAGCTTGTGCTCGCCCATGAGGTCGAAGAGTTGAGATCGTTCCATCAGTTGGTTCTCCTGAGGTTGTCGTAACGGGCACAGTCGGCGATGGGCGCGTGGCGCAATGTCAGCGCGGCCGGCGTGAGGATGGTGACTGGCGGCCCAGGATCACGCTGACGGGCAAGGATGTTGAGGACGACATCGGCGGAGTGGACGCTGTGGGCGATCGCTTCGGCGCACGCGGCCCCGACCGCCGGCAGTCCGTCGGTGAGCACCGCGGTGAGGATGTCGACCATCTGCCGATTGCCGTCATCGGCACCGGCGAGTTTGCGCCGCACGCGTTCCATCGAGTGGCCATGAAATCGGTCAGCTTCGACAGAGGCTTAGGCCGCATAAGCGGAGTGGAGCAAGACCACCGCACCAAATCTCGTGTTACCCGAGGCGATTGGCGTCACTTTAATTGCTTGCCAAGGTTCTCGGCCAGAGAATAGGCTGAGCATCGTGGACCTTTGAAGCGCATTGGTTCATCAGTCAAAAAAGTTAAAGGGGAGAAAAACATGAAGATCGTTCTGCCAATCGTCGTTACGCTCGCAGTGATCGGGGGAGCATTTGCAGCGCGGGCCGAAATGAAACTGCCTGATCTGAAGAAACAACCGACCGCGCAGGCGGTTTTGGATGAGCACCTCGCCGCACTAAACAAATGCGACTGGAATCGGCTACTCGCGCAGTATCCTGATGACGCCCAAATCAATCTTCCGAACGGGACGATTGTGAAAGGGCGTGCGGCGATCGGCAAACTTTTCGCTGGATTCTGCAAAGATCCTAAAGACGGCGGCTTGATTGGGATCCACTTCTCGGCCGAGAACAGTGTAACGATCGGGGACACGTTCGCGACCCAATGGGTTGCCACGGCGCCGTTCTTGGCGGAGCCATACAGGGGCTCCGATGCCTACATCACGAAGGATGGGTTCATGCAAGCGATGGTCACCACCTTCGACGGCAGTGCTCTCAAGATGAAGAAGTAGGCCCTTTCATCGTCCGCTATCGACGAGCATCCGACGTCATAACAAGCAAAAGCCATCGCAGACCTTTCTGCGGTGGCTTCTAATTCGATGCGCGGCGGCAAGCACGGCGACCACCGCGACAGAGCCTCTATCGCCGTCCGAAAAGCGCTATTTCTATCACTTCGATATGAAGGCGCATGGCCTGCGCGGCCCCTTCCGCATCTCGGTTCCCGAGTGCGGCCACGATCTCCCCATGATGCGTGCAATAATCGCGGCGGCGATTTTCCGAAAAGGCCTTGCGCTTCAGTTCGATCCAAGCGTTGCGGCTTCGGATCACCTGCAGGATATCGTGAACGCTGACGAGCAGCTCGTTACGCGTGGCAGCAAATATCCGTTGGTGAAATTGCGTGTCCCAATGCTCGAACTGGTCGTTTTGGTGCGCGTCCTTTGCGCGTTGATGTGCTTCCGCGATTGATAGAAGATCGGAAGAGCTGGCGTTCTTCGCGGCAATGGCCGCCGCCTGCGGCTCGACAATCAGGCGCGCCGCCATCAGATCTGCTGGGGAAACGCCGGTCACCCGCTGCACAATGTCGGCAAGTTCGGTTGCTCCGCCATTAACAAAGGTGCCGCGACCGACGTGGCGTTCGACGGTTCCATCGTGCGCAATTGCCTCGACCGCCCTCCGCACGGTATTTCGCGCGACACCATATTCCGCAGCGAGTTCGCGCTCAGGTGGAAGCCTACCGGTCGGAGCCCACTCGCCGGCGGCAATGCGTTTGCGCAAGGAGCCTTCAATTTCGACTGCAACCACCTTGGGCAAGACTAATTCCTATTGTGGACCGATAATGGACCAATTATAGCCTCCACCGTGCGTCAGGCAACTCGGATTTTTGCAGGAGTTACGCCACACTTGCAATGGTCAGCAAAAGAACGATAATCGCTCGCAATAAAAAAATTGGTTCAGATTGGGGAGCGAATGAAATTAGCAACGGTTTCCGTTGCCGGCGAGCGTCGTGTAGGGCAGGTCACCAGCGACGGAACATCGATTGCTCCGTTCGATCTGTCGATCTCAGAGGCGCATGACGGCATCCTCGCTCTGATTCGGCGAACCGGCCCGGATCTGCCAGCTGCGCTTTCATCAATCCCACTTTCGCAAGTTGCGCTCGAAGCTCCCATTCCGACGCCGCGGCGAAACATCTTTTGTGTCGGCAAGAATTATCACGATCACGCCCACGAATTCGCTCGCAGCGGCTTTGACACCAGTAGCGCTAACGGCGCAGTGCCCGGCAGTCCGATCATCTTCTCCAAGGTGCCGGAATCGGTCGTCTCCTGCGGCCACCCCATCGTCATCGATCGAAAAGTCTCGCCGGCAGTCGATTACGAAGCCGAATTGGCGGTCATCATCGGCAAAGCCGGACGTGGAATCAAAGCCAGAGACGCATTCGATTACGTCTGGGGCTACACCATCATCAATGACGTGACCGCACGTGACCTGCAGGCTCGGTATAGCCAATGGCTCATCGGCAAATCCCAGGACACATTCTGTCCGATGGGTCCGGTCGCCGTCACGCGCGACGAGATCGACATCGGAAACACTCCGATCACTTGCCATGTCAACGGCGAGCTGCGGCAGAGCTCCAATACCGGGCTATTGATCTTTGACATTCCGAGCATCATCGAGACTTTATCGGCCGGTATTACGCTGCAGCCCGGCGACGTGATCGCCACGGGAACGCCCGCTGGCGTTGGCATCGGCTTCGACCCGCCGAAGTATTTGAAAGATGGCGACGTCGTGCGGATCGAAATCGGCGGGATCGGCATCCTTGAAAATCAGATCGTGGAGCGCTCTGCATGACGTCCATCCGTTTTGCCGGGATGACGGTAGAGTTGGAAGGAGAAGGACCGCCGATACTGATGCTGCATGGGTTAGGCGGCACCTCAAACAGCTTTCAGCCGCTGGTGGCGCAGCTCGCTGGTTTTCGCATTATACGCCCCGATTTGCCGGGAGCCGGACGATCGCCAACACCTTCGCAAGAGATCACCGTAGGATTGTTGGTTGACGCGGTCGAGAACGCTACGACTCATCTCGGCATCGACCGCGCGCATGTCGTCGGTCATTCGTTCGGCGCCCTTATTGCCCAGCACATCGCCGCCCGCCATTCGGGCCGCGTCGCCAGCCTCACGCTCTTTGGCCCAATTCTTGAACCGCAGGAGACCGCACGCGAGCGGCTACGTGAGCGCGCGGCGACAGCGCGGAACGAAGGCATGAGCGCGGTTGCCGACCAGTTGACTCGCTCGGCGCTCTCGAGCGCGACCGCAAACGAGAACCCAGTGGTCGTCGCTTTCGTCCGCGAGAGTCACATGCGGCAGGACGCAGAAGGCTTCGCGCGTTCGTGCGAGGGCCTGGCGCAAGCAGAGAAAGCCGATCACCGGCTTATCGACTGTCCAACGCTCATTGTCACTGGCGATGAGGATCCGGTGGGACCGGCCAGTATAGCTCACGAACTCGCGGACAAGATTGGTGGTGCCAAAACGGTCATCCTACATCGCTGCGGCCATTGGACGCCGATCGAAAAATCGAAGGAGTGCGGCAAATTGCTATCGGAATTCCTGCGCGGAGTTCCGATCTAACAGATCGAGCGCGGCTTTTGGAGCGCCGCGAAAGGAGGAACTATCATGGCTTACGAAGCGAATGGCTGGAATGGCAACGCTAGCGGACCAATCCATTTTACAAATGTGCGCGTCCTCGATGGGACCGGTGAATACCCCTACACCGGCGAGGTGCTCGTCCAGGGCAATCGCATCAAGCAAGTAACCCGCGGGTCCTCGCGGCTCAGTCCCACAAATGCAACGCATGGTGGGGCGACGGTCATCGATGGCATGGGCGCGACCCTAATGCCCGGAATGATCGACGCGCACCTGCATCTGTCTTGGAACAACGCGCCGGGCATCGACCCCATTCAGATGATGGAATTGGAAGAACATATGCTGGTCACAATGGAGATGGCGAAACTGGTGCTTGATGCCGGCTTCACGGCGGGAAGGGGCGCGGCAGCGGCAAAACCGCGGCTCGACGTCGTTGCCAAGCGGTTCATCAACGAGGGGCGCTTCCCCGGACCGCGCTATCTCGCTGCGGGTCCCGAGATCACGACGGTGGGAGGTCTCGGCGACTCCGCGCCTTCCCATATTCCGCACGAGGGTCTTAACCTTGGGATTGTTGTATCGGGGCCGGAGGAAGTGCGCCGCACGGTGCGTCAGCTCATCAAATACGGCGTCGATTCCATTAAGCTCAATCTCTCAGGAGAGGAGATCACGGGCATGGGCGCTGAAGAAACGCCGATGTCCGACGAAGAAGTGGCCATGGCGGTTAAAGAAGCGAAGTGTCGGAACAAGGTGCTTTCCGCTCACGCCCGCTCGTCCGGATCCGTCAAACAGTGCGTCCGTCACGGCATCCAGAACATCTACCATGCGTCGTTCGCCGACGAAGAGGCGCTGGACTTGCTCGAGGCGCACAAAGACCAGCACTTCGTCGCCCCCGGCATCGCCTGGCTCATCAACACGGCACGCCACGCCGAACCCTGGGGCATTAAGCCAGGATCTAATGTGGCAATGCTTTACGAGCGCGAGCTCGAAATGTGCGTCGAAACTATGAAGAAGATGCATCGGCGCGGCATTCGTATCTGCATCGGCGGCGACTATGGCTTCGCTTGGACGCCGCAAGGCACTAATGCAAAGGACCTCCAGACCTTTGTCGAAATGCTTGGGTTCACGCCGATGGAAGCGATTCAAGCTGCAACGAAATACGGCGGCGAAATCATGGGCATGGCGAACGAACTCGGAATGCTGCGGGAAGGCTATCTGGCGGATCTGCTCCTGGTCGATGGCGACCCGATTGCCGACGTCCGGATCCTGCAGGATAAGACCCGCATTCTAGCCATCATGAAGGACGGCAAGTTCCACAAGGCGCCGCGGATGAATCAGCAGCGCCTGCGAATGACTGCATGAGCATAGTCGAACAAGCAGCGCCGGTATTGACCAGACGGCAGGCGTGGGCCCTTGTTTGGGCTCTCGCTGCCGCTCTGGTGGCCTGGTTGTTCTTCGCCATCTGGCCCAATTGGCTTGACGCAATTCTCATTTCAAAAAAGGCCTTTATTAATTCGATTTTCAACGGCGTAACGCTAGCCGGTCTTTATTTCCTGGTTGCCAGCGGGTTCACACTCGTTTTCGGATTGATGCGTAACGTGAACCTGGCGCACGGCTCGTTATATCTGCTCGGCGCCTACATTGGCTACGAGGTCGCGCAACGAACGGGAATCTGGCTTCTCGGCGTGGGAGCGGGCACCGCGGCGATGGCCGTCGTTGGATTGCTGATGCAGGTCTTCATCTTTCGGCGTCTCGAGGGCGATGAACTGCGCCAGACCCTCGTGACCCTTGGCATATCGATCGTCGCCGCCGATCTGATGCTGGCGATCTGGACCGGCATCACCTACCAGATCGGCATTCCGTCATGGCTCGACGGCGCAGTGAAGCTGCCCATCATCACCACGGTCCGCTCGAACGGCACCGCCGTGATGATGACCTATCCGTTCTACCGTTTGGTCGTACTTGCCGTCGCCATCGTCATCGGCGTGGGATTGTGGTTGATGATCAACCGCACGCGCGTTGGCATGATGATTCGCGCCGGCGTCGACGATCGTTCGATGCTTTCGGCCTCCGGCATCAATGTGCACATGGTCTTCGCCGTGGTGTTCGCGGTCGGCGCTGGGCTCGCCGGCTTTGCCGGCGTGGTCGGCGGCTCCGCGCTCTCAATCGCTCCTGGCGAGGACGTGCGCTACCTGCTCGCGTCTCTCGTGGTTGTCATCGTCGGCGGCATGGGCTCAATTACCGGTGCCGCCATCGGCGCCCTGCTGGTCGGCCTCGCCGAGCAGATCGGACTGGTCTATTTGCCGACCTACGGCATCGTTTTGACCTTTATTATTATGGTGGTGACGCTGGCGTTCCGCCCCCAAGGCATCATGGGGAGAGCGGTGCCCTCCAACGCTCCGATCTTGGCCCTTGATCAACCGAACAAAACCGCCGTCGTATCGGCTCGCTTGGGACCTGTTCACATCGCGCTCGCAACCGCGCTCATCCTTTATCCCGCCATTGCCTCGGAATTCTTCCTGACCCAGATCGGCGCGTATTCGCTTATCTGGGGTTTGCTGGCGCTATCGATGATGCTGCTTGCCGGTTATGGCGGCATGGTCTGCCTGGCGCAGATCACCACCGCCGGCGTCGCCGCCTACACGGTCGCGATCTTCGGCACCAACAACATGAACATTTACGGCTTCGGCTGGCCGTGGTGGGTGCTCGTGCCCTTCGCCGTGCTGCTGGCGGCGACCGTCTCGGCGATCATCGGCGCGATATCGGTGCGCACCGAGGGCATCTACACCATCATGATTACGCTGGCGATCGCCGCAGCCTTCTTCTATTTCGCCCAGCAGAATTACGGGTTGCTCAACGGTCATTCCGGCTATGCCGGCATTCCCACGCCGCATTTCTGGGGAATCAACTGGCGCGATCCCGTGCCTTTCTACTATCTCTGCCTTTTCGTTGCTTCGATTGCGTATGCGGCGGTGCTCTATTGCTCGCGCTCGACCTTCGGGTTGGCGCTGCAGGCGATCCGCGACAATGGGCGTCGCATGCGGGCGGTCGGCTTCGACATCACCGCGCACAAGGTCGTTGCCTATTTCTACTCCGGCATCATCGCCGGCCTCGCAGGCGTGCTTCTCGTGTGGTTCAACGGCCGCGTATCGCCCGGTACCGTCGGCGTATTCCAAGCCGTCAACGTGTTGGTCATCGCGGTGATCGGCGGGCTGCGCCATCCAATCGGCCCGTTCCTAGGCGCAGTCTTCGTGATTCTCATCCAGACCTTCGCAATCGATATCGTTGGCGCCGAACGCTACAATACGCTGATTGGTCTCGTCTTTCTGGCGATCGTTTTTGTCTCGCCGGATGGGCTCCTGGGCCTGTGGGGGAGGATCAAGCCCCTGCTTGCGCAGGATTCCGCGCGTTCCCGCCTCTCGGGGGGAGCGACACTTCGTGCAGAAACTTAGTCAAACCAAGGGAGGATCGAATGACTCTACATCGACGCGCGCTTTTCGGCCTCGGTCTGGCCGCGGGATTGATAATCCCGTCCGTCGCTATGGCCGAAGACACTATCAAAATTGGTGTGCTCGCCACGTTCGAAGGGGCCTTCGCCATACTCGGCGACGACAGCATGCGCGGCGCCCTCATGGCCGTTGACGATTTCGGCGGCAAGGTCGGTGGCAAGAAGATCGAAGTCATCAAAGGTTCGTCCGACGGTACGCCGGACAGTGCGGTTCGCGCGGTGCGCAAGTTGGTCGAGCAAGACGGCGTGAAGGTCCTGGTCGGTCCGCTGTCGGGCGACGAAGGCCTTGCGATCAAGGACTACGCCAAGACCAAGCCGGACGTAACCATCGTCAACGGCACGTCGGCCGCGCAAGATACGACGTTGCGCGATCCGGCCCCCAATTTTTTCCGCTTCTCCACCGACGGCGCGCAATGGATGGCGGGTCTCGGCGACTACTCCTACAACGTCAAGCACTACAAGCACGTGGCGACATTGGCGGAGGATTATTCCTTTCCGTACACGCAGGTGTTCGGCTTCATGGCTCCATTCTGCAAGGCCGGCGGCCATGTAGTGAAGAAATTCTGGGTTCCGATCGGAACCAAGGATTTCTCGTCGGTTATCGCCGCGATGCCGGACAATATCGACGCAATCTACGTCGTCCTCGGCGGCTCCAACTCGGTCAACTTTCTGACGCAATACAAGCAGGCCGGCGGCCAGGCGCCGTTGATCGGCGGTTCGGTCACCGTCGACCAGACGATCCTCGGCTCTAAAGGCAAGATCCACGATGTCGTGATCGGCACGCCTTCCGCGGGCCCAATCGCCGACGACGACAAGACCGCGGCGTGGGAGAAGTTCGTCGCGGCGTACAAGAAACTGCCGAATGCCTTCCCGTCGCCGTCGCTGTTCGCCCACGGCTATTACGTGAATATGACGGCCTTGCTGACCGGCTTGCAAAAGGTCAACGACGACGTATCGGACGGCGGCAGCAAGCTGCGGGCGACGCTGTCAAGCCTGGTCCTCGAAACTCCGACCGGCAAAGTCTCGCTTGACAAGAATCGCAATGCGGTCGCCGACGAGTTCCTCACCGAAGTCACTCAAAAATCGGATGGCACGCTTTACAACAAGCTGGTCAAGGTCATTCCGCAGGTGAACCAGACGCTGGGAATTCCGGAAGCTGAATTCCTCAAGCTGGGCAAAGTCGGCCGCGATAACCCGAGCTGCCCGTAACGGACCGGGCAGTATGGTGGAGGCCACCAGTGGCCGAGGTGTCGGTTGCCGAGCGTTTGCAAGAGTTGGGGGCGCACGCACTCGAGCTCGATGGCGTCGCGCGGCACTTTGGAGCGCTGGTGGCACTTTCCGATATCAGCATGAAGATCGCGGCCAGCGAGCGGCGCGCGGTCATCGGCTCGAACGGCGCCGGTAAAACTACTTTGTTCAATGCCATCACCGGCGACTTCATGCCGTCGGCGGGGCGCATCCGTTTTTTCAACGAGGACATTACGACGCTGCCGGTGCAGGAGCGGATTCGTCGCGGCCTGCGCCGGACCTACCAGATATCGCAACTTTTCGGGGGCCTGACCGTCCGCGATTCTGTTTATCTCGCTTGCCGCGGCGTCTCTCGCGGACGTTTCGCACTCACGCGGCCGCGAGCCGATGACCGCACCATGATGCAGGCGGAATCGATTCTTCATGCAGTTCATCTGGAAACGATGCGGGATAGGCTGGTCGCAACGCTGAGCCATGGTCAACAGCGGCAACTCGAAATCGCGCTCGCGCTGGCCGGCGCGCCGCGCTTTATACTGTTCGACGAGCCAGCAGCAGGGCTGTCGCCGACCGAGCGGCGCGATCTCGTCACCATCCTGAACGCTTTACCGAAGCACATCGGCTACATCATTATTGAACACGACCTCGACGTGGCGCTGCGCGTGACCGAATACGTCACGATGCTTCACAACGGCCGGCTTTTCAAAGAGGGAACCCCGGAGGAAATTGAAGACGACCGCGAAGTGCAGGAGGTTTATCTCGGAGGCGGTCATGGCCGAGGGTAGCGTGCGGCCAGCCCTCGAAATCGCGGACCTTCAGGTCTATTACGGCGAAAGCCATGCTATTCAAGGCGTGTCTTTGTCGCTCGATCACGGCGTCTTGGCCGTCGTGGGCCGCAATGGCATGGGCAAGAGTACGCTCTGCAATACGATTGCCGGGCTAAAATCGGCGCGTTCGGGCAGTATCCGCATTCTCGGACGCGAAACGTCTCGGCTTGAACCGCATGTCATTCACCGCTTCGGCGTCGGCTACGTCCCGCAAGGCCGCCGAGTGTGGCCAAGTCTTTCGGTCGACGAACACCTGCGCCTGGTGGCAACTGGCGGTCCAGACGCGGCGTGGACGGTTGACCGCGTGTACCAAACGTTTCCACGCCTTTACGAACGGCGCACAAGCGGCGGCTCGCAATTGTCCGGTGGCGAGCAGCAAATGCTCGCGATCTCGCGGGCATTGCTCGGCAACCCACGCCTTCTCATTATGGATGAGCCCACCGAGGGGCTTGCGCCTGTGATCGTAGAGCAGGTCGAAGGGATGATGGTGCAACTCGCTCAAGAGGGCGAGATGGCCATCCTTGTGGTCGAGCAAAACATAGGCGTGGCGACTGGCGTCTCCGATCACGTCGCCATTATGGTCAACGGCCGGATCAACCACATTATGGACGCCCGTGCGCTCGCGGCTGATCGTGAGTTGCAACAGAGGCTTCTTGGGGTTGGGCGGGTAGAAGAAGACAGCTTTCCACCGCCGGAGGTCGCCACGAACGAAAGCGCCGAAGCGCTAATGGCGGAAGTGTATCGTGTTGAACGCGGTGACGGCGCGGCCGCCGGCTCTGCCGCACCGGCAACGGCACTGCCAAGCGACTTGCTACCGGATCGCTGGAAAATGCCGGCAACCAGCCTGCGGCAATCGATGATCGAAGCGTCGGGGCCGGAGCAGAACAGTCGCAGAATGTTTGCGATGCCATTTTCAGAGCGCATCGGCCGCACTGCACTCGTCGTCGGAACGTTTGATACCAAAGGAAATGAACTGAAATTCATCCGCGATCGGTTGAAAGCGCTCGGTATCCCGACTCGAACTGTAGATCTTTCAACGTCGGGCAAACCATCGACTGCGGATGTAACGCCTCCTCAAGTCGCGAGCATGCACGCCGGCGGCACGTCGGCAGTATTTTCGTCCGATCGCGGCCGGTCGGTGACGGCGATGGCCGAGGCGTTTGCGCGCTGGATAGCGCGCGAGCCCCGGATCGGGGGGATCATCTCGGCGGGCGGTTCAGGCGGAACGACGTTGGCCACCGCTGGAATGCGTGCCCTACCGATCGGCATTCCGAAGGTCATGATCTCAACGGTCGCTGCCGGCGATGTCCGGGAATATGTAGGTTCAAGCGACGTTGTGATGTTTCATTCGGTCGCAGACGTGCAAGGTCTTAATTCGATCACCGAGCAGGTGCTGGGCAACGCCGCGCACGCACTCGCCGGCATGGTTGCGCAAATGCCGACCCGCGAGGCCTACGATGCAAGGCGCAAACTCGCGAAACCCGCTCTCGGCATCACAATGTTCGGTGTTACAACTCCGTGTGTGCAGGCGGTTACCAAGCGGCTCGAAGCCGACTACGATTGCCTCGTGTTTCATGCGACCGGAGTGGGGGGCCGCGCTATGGAAGCGCTGGGCGATTCCGGACTACTCGCCGGCTTTTTAGACCTCACCACCACCGAGGTGGCGGATATGCTGGTCGGCGGCATCTTGCCGGCAGACCAAGATCGTTTTGGCGCGCCAATCCGCACTGGTTTGCCCTATGTCGGCTCGACTGGGGCACTCGACATGGTCAATTTCGGGCCGCGCGATTCCGTACCCGCGCGCTTCCAGAACCGTAAGTTCGTCATTCACAATCCCAACGTAACGCTTATGCGCACCACCCGCGACGAGAACCGCGCCGTGGGCGAGTGGATCGGCCAGCGGCTCAATTTGATGGAGGGGCCCGTGCGCTTTCTGCTGCCTGAAGGCGGCGTGTCGATGCTCGACAGGGCTGGCGGAGCGTTCCATGATCCGGAGGCGGACGCGGCGTTGTTCGAGGCGATCGAAAAAACTGTGCGATGGAGCGGCAAACGCAGCGTGGAGCGGGTGAAAGCAAATATCAACGATACCGCTTTTGTCGATGCGGTAATCGAAGCATTGGATTCCATCTCACCACCGGTCAGCAAACGGGCCTGAACGCCGCAGGAGCGAAAATAGACCAGAGTGCGAAAGTTCAATTTGGGCGGCCGCAAGCGCCCGGCTGAATGAGCGGAGAGTGAAATGAGTGCGAACACGTTTGGGGAAGTGCTGCTTTGGTTGATCGGCGTCGCGATCGCGATCGTCATCCTCGTATACATTATGCGCTGGCTTTATCGCCGCTCCACCAAGGAGACGGCGTTCGTCCGCACCGGGTTCCTTGGCGAAAAGGTTGTCGTGAACGGCGGCGCCTTTGTCATCCCGGTGCTGCACGAAATCACCCCGGTCAACATGAATGTCCTCCGCATCGAGGTGATGCGCCGCGATAAAGGCGCGCTCATCACCCGGAACCGGATGCGAGTCGACATCATTGCTGAATTCTTTGTTCGCGTCGGAGCTTCCAGGACGGCGGTCGCGGCTGCGGCCCAGACTTTGGGCCGCCGCACGTTGCAGGAGGACGGCATCCGCAGCCTGTTGGAAGGAAAATTTGCCTCCTCGATGCGTATGGTTGCCGCGCAAATGACGCTCGAGGAGATGCACGAGCGGCGCCGCGATTATGCCAATCAGGTCCGCGACCTCGCCGCCGAGGCGCTCACCACCAACGGCCTGGAGCTAGAGAACGTCGCTATCGTCGATCTCGATCAGACGAGCCTTGAATATTTCGATCCGTCGAATGCCTTTGACGCCGAAGGCCTTACCCAGCTCACCGAATCGATCGAGACGCGGCGCAAGATGCGCAACGAAATTGAACAGCGCACGCTGGTCGATATCCGCAGTCAGAATCTCGACGCACAAAGGAAAGTTTTTGAAATCGACCGCGAGACCGAATACGCGCGGCTGGAGCAGGAGCGCGAGGTCGAGTTCCGACGGGCGATGCAGCGGGCCGAACTCGCCAAAGAGCGGGCGCTGCGCGAACAGGAAGCGGAGGAAGCGCAGCTCTTTTCGCGGCAGGCGGTTGAGAAGGCGCGGCTGGGACAACAGCTCGCGATCAGCCAGGAACGCATCAAGAGCGAGGAGGAGACCCAGCGGCGCGAGATAGCGCGTCGGCGCGCTTTGGACGAAGCCGAGCTCAAGACTCGCGAACAAACCGAGCGCGAACAAATCAACCTTGAACTGCAATTGGAGACTGCCCGGATCGGACGCGACCGCGAACAGCGCGAGTTGGAGATTACCCGGCAGAAGGCGCTCGAAATTCTGGAGCTCGATCGGCAGATCGCGCTTTCCGAAAAAACGCTCGCTGTGATCAAGGCGCAGGCCGAGAAAAGCCGCACCGAAATCGTCGAGAATCAGCTCACTGAAGCCGAGCGGATCGCCCAGGAGCGAGCGCTCGACCAGATACGGCTCGAGCGCGAGCGACATCTGGAGGGCCTACAGATCGCCAAGCGCCAGGCCTTCGAGGAAGCTGAGATCGCTGCCGCCGAAGAAGTCGAGCGGGCGCGCATCGCCACGGAGCGCGGCATCGAAGAAGCGCGGATCGCCAAGGATCGCGACGTGCGGATGCTGGCGACTGAGCGAGACAAGCTGGTGGAGATGGCCGAGATGGTCAAGGCTGTTGAATTGGCCAAGAAAGCCACCGAGCGCTCGGCCGCAATCGCCGCGTCTGAGGCCGTGCGGGTCAAGGTCATTCAGGCCGAAGAACAGGCAATCACCGCCCGCGAGAGGGAAATCGCGGAGCGGCGCAAGCTCACGGAGATGATCGCGGCGCAGCGTGACGCGGAACGCGAAGCATTGCGGGTTACAGCCAAGGCTGAAGCCGAAATGCGAGCCGCAAGGAGTTTTGCGGAAGCACAAAAGATCGCCGCTGAAGCAGCCGCAGAGGCAGAGAAAATCGGCGCGCTGGCAGCCGCCGAGCGCTACGAGGTCGATGCGGCCGGCGCGCGGCGGCTCAACGAGGCAGAGAACATTCTCAGCGAGCCGGCGCGCGCCGGCCGGCTGCGAGAAAAGTTGCTGGAGCGCATCGAAGGCATTGTGCGCGAAAGCGTCAGGCCCCTGGAGAAGATCGAAGGCATCAAAATCCTCCATGTGGACGGGGTCAATGGCGGAAATTCGGGCCGTAACGTGACGGATGAGGTCATCGATTCAGCCCTGCGCTATCGGGTCCAGGCGCCCATGATCGACAATCTCATGAAGGAGATGGGCATCGAGGGTGGCAGCCTCGGCCGCATGACCGACGTGCTGCGCGATGCTAAAGATATCTCGGCGCTAACGCGCGACGGTAAATCCGGGAAGGCCAAACCCGGCAAGGACGAACGCGATCGCGACGGCTGAGCCTAACGGCGCCGCTCGCCAATGGGGCGATCTGATGACCGGGTCTGATGACTGCTTTGCAAAGTCAGAAGTCTGAACGTCCGCCATTCTTTCGGAGCCGCTACCGACCGCCGAGGAATTGGTAGGTCTCGGCCTGCCGCGCACCTTCCTTCGTCTCGGCAATGAGAAACGGCGCTGTTCGAACAAACGAAGGGGCTGAAGTCTTGCGGCGTGGACGATATACGCTGTCGACTTTTTGTTGCAGCGCGTGAGTCCGGTTATGCCCGGTTCGTCCATTGCCCCAACGCAGTAAACCCGTAGCGATCGGAACTACAGCGGACATGCCGTCGACATCGCCGCGACGCAGATGACCCAAAAGAGACTCTTTGGGTTGCCAGCTGCTGCAATGCGAGATCACGGAACACAGCCAGTTCGTTCGCGATAGCCTTGTTGGGGCCGTGGTGTTCCTCCGGCGGCGGTGCCGGTTTTCGCGCCTGGGCCTTCAGCCGGTTCACAAGCCGCTCGAACCCGCCGACGAGTGTTCGATTTTCGGTGCGTTTAAACAGCACTCCGCACGTTAAACTGAGTGGGAAAGTCTCAAATATTTAATTTAATCTATCATATTAATCAATTATAATCACGACTGATCGAAGAAGTTGCTGGCAGGAAAATATGATCTGCGCCGGCGACAGCGGAAGACGAACGAAGCCACCTCAGGAATCTTGGATGCAGGATCATCGGACGCATGTGCTCATCATCGGCGGCGGGGCGAGCGGCGTGCTACTCGCCTGCCATTTGTTGCGCAACCCAGCCGCAAACCTATGCGTAACCTTATTCGAAAAACGGTCGGAAATCGGGCGCGGCGTCGCCTATTGCACGGCCAATCCCGATCATCTGCTCAATGTGCGCGCCTGCAATATGAGCGCCTTTCCCGATGAGCCTGATCATTTCTGGCACTGGCTCCGGGCACGCGAGGACAACGAGCCGGTCACGTGGCAGACCGGCGGCGACCCCTTTTGCTTTGTGCCCCGGAAGATTTACGGGGAATACCTCGCAAGTTTAATCGCCCCATCGGCAACCGATGGCGGACGGCAAAGCCGGCTTCGCATCGTCACGGGCGAATGCGTATCGATCACACAGTTCCCCTCCAGCATCGCAATAACGCTGTCGGACGGCTCGCTTCATCATGGCGAATTCGCGGTGCTCGCGACTGGACACGAAGCATCCGCAGGTCATACGGGCCGATACCTTAATCCATGGATCAGGCCAACCGATGCCGGCGTAGCTTCAAACTCGAGCGTGCTCCTGCTCGGAACCGGACTAACCATGGTGGACTACGTGCTCTCGCTCATCCGCGACGGACACAAAGGGCCGATCTTCGCCATGTCGCGGCGCGGGTTGCTGCCGCGCGCCCATCGCAAGGTTGAGATGCTGTCGATTGACCGGGCGGACGTTCCGTTCGGAAAGGGCATGCCCGACCTCCTAAGTTGGCTGCGCAATCTCATCGATGAGCATGCAACGCGCGGCGGCGATTGGCGCGGGGTCGTCGACGGTGTCAGGCCTTTCACTCAACAGATTTGGCAGCAGCTGCCGCTTCCTGCGCGATGCAGCTTCATCGAGCACGCGCGGGCCTGGTGGGAAGTTCATCGGCATCGCATGGCGCCTGAAGTCGAAAGGCGAATTGACGCAACGATCAACTCAGGTCGTCTCACGGTGATCGCGGCAAAACTGTGCGAGATCGAGCAAGGTACCGAGGATGCCCTGATCCGTTATCGAAGACGTGGCGCAACTACGATCGAAACCATGCGCGTCGACAAGATCGTCGAGTGCCGTCAGATCGGTCCGGCGCCGCTGAAAGTGGTTAACCCTGCTTTGCGCAGCCTGCTCGAGCGGGGCCTCGCGCAACTCGATCCCTTGCAACTCGGAATCGACGTCACGCCGGAAAGTGCGGTCGTCAGCCGGTCGGGCGTGCCGTCCGAACGATTGTTTGCAATCGGACCGGTGACGCGCCCCGCATTTTGGGAGATCATCGCAATTCCGGACATTTGCAATCAATGCGCGGCTTTGGCTAATCGGCTCCGCCGCGCTTTGCCGGCGACCGCGATTGCACACCGGGGACAGCTCGCCGGTGTAAGCGGGCAGGCCGCCGTTTAGGCATCTTCCCCTGCGCCGGCATTCCGAAACAGTTCACGCAAAATGCGTCCCTCAAGCGCCGCGACCTCCGGCGAGCCGCGTTCGCGCGGGCGCGGCAGATCGATGCGATGATCGAGCGCGATCTCACCGTCCTCGATCATCAATACGCGATCGGCGAGCGTGACCGCCTCGGCCACATCGTGGGTCACCATGATCGCGGTGAATCTCTGGCCGAGCCAGACGCGCTCGATCAGCCGCTGCATCGAGATGCGGGTCAACGCATCCAGGGCGCCGAGCGGTTCGTCAAAGGCAAGCAGGTGCGGACGGCTGACCAGCGCGCGCGCCAGCGCCACGCGCTGCTTCTGGCCGCCGGACAATACCGACGGCCAATGATCGCGCCGATCCTCGAGCCCGACCTCACGTAAAGTGTTGATCGCTTGATCGCGCGCATCCCGCGACGAGTATTCCCGGCCTAGGCCAACTTCGACATTGGCAAGGACCGACGCCCAGGGCAGCAGCCGCGGCTCCTGGAACATGATCCGGATTGCGCCGCTGCGCGCCGTTTGATCGATGCGGCCGCCAAAATCAAACTCGCCTCCGCTTGGCTGCTCCAGTCCGAGCAACAGGCGCAGCAAAGTGCTCTTACCGCAGCCGCTACGCCCCACGATGGCGACAAATTCACCGCCGCGGATATCCAGATCGATGCCGCGTAAGACCTGATTTTGGCCAAACGACTTCCGCAACTGACGAATTGTCACCGCGACGCTGCCGGAGCACAGGTCCAATTCCGCGGCGGCGGGCAGATGTTCAACGAAGCTATCAGCGCGGCGGAGCGCCTGGACCGTCATGTCTTGACCTCGCTCGGGTCCTGAAATGCCGGATGCCACGCCAAGCACCACCGCTCAAGCAGCCGCGCGACGCTGTCGGCAAGCTTGCCCAGCAGCGCATAGACCAGAATGCTCAACACCACGACGTCGACCAAAAGAAACTCGCGCGCCTGCATTGCCATGTAGCCGATGCCCGACGATGCGGAGATGGTCTCGGCGACAATCAGCGTAAGCCACATGATGCCGAGCGCATAACGCAGCCCGACGAAAATCGACGGCAGCGCGCCCGGCAGGATCACACGCCAGAACAGCGTCGATGCCGACATACCATAGGCCCGGCCCATTTCGACCAATTGCGGATCGACGCTGCGGATGCCGTGCTGGGTATTGATGTAGATCGGGAAAAACACGCCGAGCGCGACCAAGAAGATCTTTGCTTCCTCGTCGATGCCGAACCAGAGGATCACCAGCGGGATCAGCGCAAGATGAGGAATATTGCGAATCATCTGCAGCGTACTGTCGAAGATCCGCTCGGAACGCTTCGAAAGCCCGTTGGCGAGGCCGAGAGCGAAGCCAAACCCGCCGCCGACCAAAAGGCCGACGATCGCCCGCCAGAAGCTCACCCAAATATTGCGCGGCAGTTCGCCGCTGATCGTCGCATGCCATCCGGCGGCTATGACGGCGGTCGGCGCCGGCAGGACGCGCAACGGGATCACGCCGGCGAGCGACAGCAGCTCCCACACGGCGATGATGCCGACGGGCAGCGCCCATTGCGTCAGTTTTTCTGATTGCCTGGTTATGGCCGAGAGGACGCTCACACTCATGACTGGGCGGTTTGACGGCGGACCGGAAGTTGCTCGTTGGCGATGGTCTCGCCGAAGGGCCCGGTATTGACGCTTGCCGGATCGGCGGTGCGGGCATGCTGCAAGGGCAGCAGCGGAAACGCCAGCTCGGCAAACCGATAAGCTTCTTCGAGATGGGGGTAGCCCGACATGATGAAGGTATCGATGCCGAGCGCGATGTACTCCTTCATGCGCGCCGCCACAGTCGGCGGATCGCCGACCAGCGCGGTTCCCGCGCCGCCGCGCACCAGGCCGACGCCGGCCCAAAGATTGGGGCTGATCTCGAGCTTGTCGCGGCGTCCGCCGTGCAATTGCATCATGCGTTTTTGACCGACCGAATCCATGCGCGCAAAGATCGATTGGGCGCTGGCGATGGTTTCGTCGCTGACGTGCGCAATAAGGTCCTCGGCGGCTTGCCACGCTTGCGCATTGGTTTCGCGCACGATGACATGCAGGCGGATGCCGAAGCTGACCTGCCGTCCCCGTTTCGCTGCAAGCGCGGCGACCGGGGCGATCTTCTCGGCGACCTGCGCCGGCGGCTCGCCCCAGGTCAAATATTTATCGATAGTATCGGCGGCGACGTCGACCGCAGCCTCGGACGAGCCGCCGAAATAAAGCGCGGGCCGCGGCTTCTGCACCGGCGGGAAAAGCAGCCGGCCGTCTTCGACGCGGATGTGCTTGCCGTGGACGTTCACCTTCTCGCCAGCGAGGAGTGCGGTGTAAACGGCGAGAAATTCGCGCGTAACTTCGTAGCGTTCGTCATGGTCGAGAAAAATCCCGTCGCCTTTGTTCTCCGTGGGATCGCCGCCGGTGACGACGTTGATCAACAGCCGGCCTTGCGACACGCGATCGAGCGTCGCCGTCATGCGGGCCGCGACCGTCGGCGACTGCAATCCCGGCCGCACCGCGACGAGGTATCGCAACCGCTCCGTGAAAGGCGCGAGCGCCGACGCGATCACCCAGGAATCTTCGCAGCTGCGTCCAGTCGGCAACAGCACGCCGAAATAACCGAGATCGTCGGCCGCCTGCGCGATCTGGCGCAGGTATTGAAGGCTGACCGCACGGGCGCCAATGGTGGTGCCGAGATGATGGCCGTCGCCATGGGTCGGCAAGAACCAAAGGACGTTGGTGTGGGCCGGCGCAACGATGCTCATGAGGCCGGCTTTCTGACAGCACTGGAGACGACAACCTGCTTGGGGATCAGCCCCAGCGCATAGAATGTGTCGGCGATGCGCTGCTGATCGGCGATGGCGGCGTCATCGAGTGGGCGTACGCCGTAGGTCTGGCGTTTCAGCGCAACTTCCAGAACGGGCGCCGGAATGCCGATACCGGCGCAGAGCTCTTCCGCGACGGCCTTTTCCTTGCCGTTTGCCCACCTGTCGATGTCAGCGATACCAGCTAGGATTGCGTCGACCGCGGCGGGATTGGCGTCGGCGAACTTCTGTCCGGCAAAATAGAACTGACGGTTCGGCGCCAGGTCTGTAGCGTCCCGCAACGTTCGGGCTACGGTTGCGGTCTCGGCAGCCGCCTGGAACGGATCCCAAATGACCCAGGCATCGATGGCGCCGCGCTCGAACGCCGCACGCGCATCGGCCGGCGCGAGATAGATCGGCTCGATCTCCGAATATTTCACGCCGGCATTTTCCAGCGCACGTACCAGTAGAAAATGAACGTTGGAGCCCTTGTTGAGTGCGATCTTCTTGCGTTTGAGATCGGCAAGCGTCTTGATCGGCGAGTTCCGCGGCACCAGGATCGCTTCACCTTGGGGCGCCGGCGGCTCATACGCCACATAGACAAAGGGTACGCCTGCAGCCTGGGCGAAAATCGGCGGAGTTTCGCCGGCGTGCCCGAAATCGATCGCGCCGGCGTTGAGCGCCTCGAGCAGCGGCGGTCCCGACGGAAATTCCTTCCAGGCGACCCTGAAACCGAGCGGGGCAAGCTTGCCGTCAAGTCCGCCATGACCCTTAAGCAAAATCAGATTGCCGTATTTCTGGAAGCCGATGGTGACGACCTTATCCGGCGCCGAGCTTGCACTCGGTAGGACCGCGCCGGTGAATGCGAGCACCGCCGCAACGCCGACGACTGTGCGGACCAATTTCATTCGCTTTTCCCCTAGCAACGACAGCGATATATTTGGACGCTCGCCTACCTAAGCGGCTCGAGCCGGCGGCGACGACGCGGGCGATCGACGTCACCGAAACCAAAACACTGCGTCCAGCTCCGCCGCTCTAATCCCACCGCCCCGCCTCGACTAACTCCAGGCGTGAAGCGGCGGGTTGACGCCGTTCAGATGATAATTTCCCAAGATGGCGTATTTCCACCGAACTGGATCGTGCAGGGTATGCGTACGCGCGTTACGCCAATGCCGGTCGAGATTGAGTTCGCTGAGCGTCGCGCGCGTGCCAACGAGCTCGAACAGCTTGTTGGTCGCAGCGATCGCCGTCTCGGTGCTCAGCACTTTGGCCTCGGCGACTGCAACTTGTGCTTCGGCGACCGACCCCGGTGTGGCATTGGCGACGGCAAGGTCGACCGCGCGTCCGGCGATGTCGAGCAGCGCCTGCGCGGCGTGGAGACGCAGAACAAGATCGCCGACGGCCTGGATCGTGTAGGGGTCGTCCGACGCTCGGTCGGCCGTGCTGTCGATCCAAGCGCGCGCCTTCCCGCGCACCAGAGCGATGGTGTCCTCGATCGCATTTCTGGCGATGCCGGTGTCGACGGCTGCTTGGATGATCTGAAAGATCGCGCCGTCAGCGGTCGGGCGGTCGTAGCCCTTGTATCCCGGGACCAGATGGCTCTTGGGCACCCGCACGTTATCGATCAGCGTGGTGCCGCTGAACGTCGCCCGCTGACCGAAGCTCGACCAATCGTCGATCACGGTGAGGCCGGGCGCATCGCGGTCGGCGATCGCATACCAGGCGCGGCCTTGATCATCCAAGGCAACGACGGGGACGAGATGAGCGAACAGCGCGCCGGTCGAATAGAATTTTTCGCCGGTCACGATCACATGGTCGCCCTTGTCGACAAAGGTTGTCTCGAAATCGGCGGCGCGTTTCGACCGGAATTCGGAGAAGGCGTTGCCGAAGCGCACGCCCTTGAGCACCTCGGCGAAGAGTTCCCGCTGCTGCTGAGGCTCGGACACGGTACGAACGGCGGCAACGACGCCGAGATGGTTTTGCGGAATCTGGCCGAGGCTCGGATCGGCGGCGGAGATGATCTCGATCACCTTGGCAAGGACCGCGTAAGAGACCTCGGGACCGCCGAACACCCTCGGCACGTTGATCGACCAAAGGCCGCTTTGCGAAAAGGCGTCGAGCTCCGCGATCGGCTTGGCCCGCGTACGGTCACGCTCCGAGGCGCTGGCTGCGAAACCTTTCGCCAGTGTCTGGGCAACTTCAACCGCTTCGCGCTCCGAACGGATGACGTGAGCGGGACGTTGTGGGCGCGGCAGGCCTGGGACTCCGACAGGCTTTGCGTTTTTTGGATTCACGGCAATCGTCATGGCAATTTCTCCGTTGGCTGAAGGTGGTTGCCGCTCTAGGCGGCCACAGAAGGCAGCGCGTCTCGCGCCTTCGGTTCGCCGGCACCGAGATAGAAGGCGCGGATATCTTCCCGCTGCCGCAACTCGCCGGCATCGCCTTCGAGGACGGATATTCCGTTCTCGAGAACGGTTGCGCGATCGGCGTATTGCAATGCGATCGCCGAGTTCTGTTCGGCGAGCAGGATCGACAGCCCCGTTTCGCGATTGAGACGCTTGAGTATTTTGAAGATGTTCCGAACGATGAGGGGGGCGAGACCCATTGACGGTTCGTCGAGGACAAGCAGCCGCGGTCGCGACATCAGGGCGCGACCGATCGCCGTCATTTGCTGTTCGCCGCCGGACGTAAGGCCCGATTTTGCCCTTCGTTTTTCCTTCAAGCGCGGAAAGTAGGCGTAGACCCGTTCGAGGTCCGCCGCGGCCTCGCGGCGGCTCGAACTTCGGCCCAGCGCGCCAGTGATGAGGTTTTCCTCGACGGTCAGGGAGCGGAAGCAGTGACGGCCCTCTAACACCTGAACAAGCCCGTGGCGAACAAGGTTCGAAGGCCTTGTCTGCTTCACATCGAGGTCGAGGAAACGAATTTCTCCTTTGGTGATCGCGCCGCGCTCCGCCGGAAGCAAATTCGAGAGTGCCTTCAGCGTTGTTGTCTTGCCGGCGCCGTTGGCGCCGAGAAGTGCGAGAATCTCTCCTTCGCGGACCTGCAGGCTGACCTCATGCAGCGCGACGATCGCATGATCGTAGACCGCTTCGACGGCGGTAATTTCTAGTAGCGGACGCGATTGCGGCATAGGCCTCTCCTGATACGCCGCCGCTTCGCGGAAGCGCTTCGACGTACGGCGGGACCGGCGTCGGTGCCGGTCCCGCGCTTTCGAGCGATCACTCGGCAGCAGCGCTGTCAGAGGTCCGGATTTTGATGCCTTTCTCTTTGGCGTAGGCCTCCGATGACTTCTCGATGATCGGCCGCAACAATTGCCAATCGGGAGCGATCCAATCGGAGATCACCTTCCACTTCTCGCCCGTCCATTGCTGGAACGTCACGCGGCCATCGCCTTCATGGTTATCCCAGGTCACGTTGATCGAGTGAAAGAGGTCCTTGGCGCCGAGCGCTTCGACGCGCGCCGGATCGAGCTTGAGGTGTTCGAAGCCCCAGCGGACTTCATCGCCCGTCAGCGTCCGCTTGCCAAACTTCTCTTGGGCGATGCGGATCGCCTCGACATTGAGGATGCCGTTGACGATACCGAGGTTGTGATAAACGCTGCCGATGCGCTTCTTGTCTTCAAGGTTGCCCTTGCCGGCGCCATAAACCGTCTTCACGACCTCCTGCAGGACCGGATATTGCGCTCCCGACGCCTGCGTGGTGATGGCGATGTAACCCTTGGCGGCGTCGCCGGCCGGGATAACGTCTTCTTCCGAATTCGACCAAACATTGCCGATGATATGATCGGCCGGGAAGCCGACTTTCTGCGCGGTCTTCAGCGCGACCGGATTCATCACGCCCCAGCCGCGGAGCACCACATAGTTCGGCTTCTCCCGCCTGATGGTGAGCCATTGCGCCTGCTGCTCGTTGCCGGGATGGGGCACTTCGATCTGGTCGACGGTGAAGCCGTACTTCTGCGCCAGCAATTCGTAGATCGGGATCGTCTCGCGGCCATAGGGCGAGCCATGGTAGAGCACGACGATTTTCTTGCCCTTCAGCTTGTCGAAACCGCCCTCGCGGCTGGCAAGGTAATTGATAATGCCGGACGTCTCGCTGTAGGGATTGAGCAGAAGCGGAAAGACGTAGGGGAAGACCCGGCCGTCGGTTGAATCGGTGCGGCCGTGATTGATGGTGATCAGCGGCGTCTTGTCGACCGTGATGCGATCGATCATCGCATAGGCAATGCCGACCGACAGCGGATTCCAGGCGGCGATGTTAGGGCGGCTCTTCTGCCGCTCATAGCATTCGACGCCGCGCTCAACCTCATATTGGGTCTCGCATTCGTCCCAGGTCAATTTGACGCCGTTGACGCCGCCGTCGCGGATGTTGATGAGGTTGAGATAGTCGATGAAGCCGCCGAAGAAGCCGGTGCCGCCGGCCGCGTAGGGTCCGACGCGGTAGCTTTGCAGCGGGAAGTATTGTTCGTCCGCATGCGCCGCATTAGGGGTGGTGACGGTCCCAAGTGCCGCCAGCGAGAGTGCGGCGGCTATCCCCAGTGTTTTTGCTCGTATGGCGATGGTCATGATCGTTCCTTTCTGGTTCCAAATGAAGTTATCGGCATTAAAGCTGTGCGAGCAGCTTCCTCGTCAGTCGGTCCCACAGGGCGACAAGCCCGCTGGGCTCGGCGATGAGGAAGACAATGATGAGCACGCCGATGACGATGCGCTCACTCATGTCGAGAACGCCTGAATCGAACACGCCGCCGAACACGAGCGAGCCGAGGCGCGAGAGGACGAACGGAAAGACCACGATCAGCGCCGCGCCGAAGAACGCGCCGCGGATCGACGCCAGGCCGCCGATGATGATGATGAAGAGGATCGAAAACGAGCGGTCGAGATTGAACCCGTCGGGCTCGACCGTGCGCAGGTAGGCGAACGCCCAGAGGAAACCGGCGATGCCAATGATGAAGGACGACACGCCGAAGGCGAGGAGTTTGGTGCGGAAGATCGAAATGCCAAAGACCTTGGCGGCGATCTCATTGTCTCTGACGGCGATGAAATCGCGGCCGGAGCGGGTCGACACCAGACGCGCCGCAAACGCCGTCACCACAACGACGATGGTCAAAGCGAACAGATAACGACCAAGCGGCCCCTCGAATTTGACCCCAAGCAGCGTGAGCGGCGGCGCGTCGATCACGCCGGAGGAATTGTAGTTCGACAGCCAGGCGAAACGGGTCAGCGCCCATTTGACGAAAAACTGCGCCGCTAGCGTCGATACCGCGAGATAGAAGCCGCGCAAGCGCAGACTCGGCAAGCCGAACAGCAGGCCGAACGTCGCCGCGGTGGCACCCGCCAGGACCAAGCTGACGATCAGCGGCAAACCCGGAACCCGCAGATTGAAATTGTAGGCAGCGAACGCACCGACGGCCATGAACGCCGCCGAACCGAGCGACAATTGACCGGCATAGCCGGTCAGGATGTTCAGGCCCAGCGCGGCGAGGCTGAGCGCAAGAAACGGCAACAGGATCGCTTCAAACAGATAGCTCGTACCGAAGGCCGGAATGATTCCATAGGCGACAAGCAGCACCGCCGGTATCGCGAGCCATTGCGGCACGCGGCGCGGCAGTGCGGCGGAATCAAACGTGATCGCGGTCACGGCCTCAAACCCTTTCGACGAGCTTCAGGCCGAACAGCCCGGCGGGACGAACGAGCAGAAAACCGAGCGCGACGACGTAGGCGAACCAGATCTCGATGCCGCCGCCGAAGAACGGGCCGATATAGACTTCGGCCAGCTTCTCCGTAGCGCCGACCAGTAGTCCGCCGACGATCGCGCCCAGGATCGAGTCGAACCCGCCCAACACCAGAACCGGCAGGGCCTTGAGGACGATCAGGGACAGTGAGAACTGGACGCCGAGCCGCGCGCCCCACAACAGGCCCGCGACCAGGGCGACAAAGCCCGCCGCGGTCCAGACGGTTGCCCAGATCACCGGAAGGCGAAGGCCGACGGCAAGCGCCGCGAACTGGTCGTCAGCGACGGCGCGGAATGCGAGGCCGGTGTGCGTAAAGCGGAAGAACGCAGAGAGGAGCACAACCATGGTCGCCGCGACCGCCGCCGCGAATAGATCGAATGAGCTAATCAGCACATCACCGACTTGCAGTGGCGTATCGTCGAAGCCGAGGTTGAGTCCGTGGACTTGGGTGCCCCAGATCAGCTGCGCCGCACCTTCGAGGATGTAGGCGAGCCCCAAGGTCGCCATGAACAGAATGATCGGCGACTTGTTGACCAGAGGCCGCAGCACCGTGCGCTCGACCGTGACGCCGAGAGCGGCCATGATGACGAGGGTGACGGCGAGACTGACGAAGAATGGCACGCCGTGCTCGAGAATGCCGACGAACGTCAGCGCCGCGAACAGGACCATGGAGCCTTGGGCGAAATTCAGGACGCCCGATGTTTTGTAGATGAGGATGAAACCGATGGCGACCAACGAGTACATGACGCCGGACAGGAGGCCGCCGATCAGCACTTCCAGCAGGAAGGAATAGTCGAAGTCGCTCATGCGGCCTGCTCGATGAGATCGGCCTCATGCGCGACGCCCAGATAGGCGTCGATAACCGCAGGGTCGGCGCGTACGTCGGCAGGAGCGCCATCGGCGATCTTGCGGCCGTAGTCGAGGACCGCGATCCGGTCGGAAAGGTCCATGACGACGCCGATGTCGTGCTCGACGAGTACGACCGCGCTGCCAAAGCGGTCGCGCGCGGCGCGCACGAACTGCGCCATCTGGCGCTTTTCGGTCGCGGTCATTCCCGCCATCGGCTCGTCAAGCAGGATGATCTTGGGGTGTGAAACCAGCGCGCGTGCGAGGTCGACCCGCTTCTGCAGGCCGTAGGGCAGCACGCCGACGAGACGGTCCTTCACCGCATCGAGATCGAGGAGGCCGATAATCTCCTGCGCGCGTCGGCCCACTTCGGCCTCCTCGGCTGCGGCACGCCCAAGGCCGACGATCTGCTCGACAAATGTCGCACGCGCGGCACCGGCAAGGCCGGTGGCGATATTGTCGATCACGCTCAAGCTTGGGAACAGCGCCAGATGTTGGAACGTCCGCGTCACGCCCAGGCGCGACAACCGAGCCGTCGGCACGCGCGCGAAGGTTTTGTCGTGGATCCGCACGCGGCCGCTATCGGGTCGATAGAGCCCGCTAATGACGTTGATAAGCGAGCTTTTACCGGCACCGTTCGGGCCAATTACAGCATGAATATCGCCGGACCCGACCGCCAGATCGACGCTCGCCAGCGCCTTCACCCCGCCGAACGACAATGAGACGCCGTCAAGAACGAGGATCGGCGCGGCGACCCCGTCCGGCGCCGGCGCGGCTTGCTGCGCGAGCCTTTCAGCCGGTTTCTGATCGGGCGCCACGTGGAGCATTGCCGTGTCCGTTGTCAGCGTTCTGAAGTGCGGCGGTGCGGCGGCATAATCCCGCGCTATTCCGCGGCAATCACGACCTGCTCGCGTCGCGCCTCAAATTCACGGACAAGCGGAATAACGTGCCTGCCGAAATGCTCGACTTCTTCCTGAAAGTGCAGAAAGCCGAGCAGGATGAGGCTCGCGCCGGCATCCTTGAGCGCAAGGATGCGCCCAGCGATCTGGTGCGGCGTACCGATCAGATTCGAGCGGAAGCCGTCGTTGTATTGAACCAGATCGTCGAATGTCGACTTCGCCCAGTTCCCCTGGCCCTCCGGCGACGCCTTGCCGGCATTCTTGACCTCGTGCGCGAAGGCGTGGACCGCCTTAGGGTTCGCCTTCTGAATGATCTCGGCGAGCACAGCCTTGGCTTCGGCTTCGGTATCGCGGGCAATCGCGAAAGCGTTGACGCCGACGCGGACGGAATGACCGTTGAGCGCAGCCTTGGCCTGGATATCGTCGACCTGCTTGGCGATTTCGTCGGGCGTGTTGCCGTTGGTGAAATACCAGTCGGACACGCGCGATGCCATGTCGCGCGCCGCGCGCGAAGAGCCGCCCTGGAAGATTTCCGGCAGCGGCTCGATCGGCTTCGGCTTCAGCGAGTAGTTATCGAAGTGATAGAAAAAGCCTTTGTGGGTGAAGGCATCCTGCGTCCAGATGCCGCGCAGCGCGCGAATGAATTCTTCCGAGCGCCGATAACGCTCGTCGTGGTCGAGCCAGGGCAGGCCGATCGCCGCGAACTCGCCGCGAAACCAGCCGGACACGATGTTGACCGCAACGCGTCCCTTGGTCAGGTGGTTGATCGTTGCGATCTGCTTTGCAGCCAGGGCTGGAGCCCACGGTCCCGGCAGAATCGCGGCGATGACCTTCAGCTTTTCGGTGGCGGCAAGAAGCGCATGACTGAACGAGACCGATTCGTGCTGATATTCGGCGCCATAGCCCGCGGTAAAGCGGATTTGGCTCAGTGCATAATCGAATCCCGCCTGCTCTGCGATCCTAGCGAGCTTAATGTTGTAATCGATATCCCAACTGGTGCGCTGCTCGATGTTGCTGATTACCAGCCCACCGGAAACGTTGGGCACCCAATACGCGAACTTGACGGGTTCAGAACCGTGAACGGTCATGATCTTCCCTCACCGTGTTGATTTCAGGCGGTAGCGAAAGCGGCTTGCGCACCACGGCGCACCGACTGCATTTCCAGCAACCCGGCAAACTCGACGGCGGCCCGTTTGATCCTCGCGGACAGCTCTGGCTTGTCGATCCGATAGTTCTGAAAGTCGCCTTCGAGCGCGAAGATCGACGTCGGCAATGTCAGGGCGTTGAAGAACCCAAACAACGGGCGAAGCTGGTGCTCGGTGACCAGTCCGTGGAGCGGGCTGCCGCCGGTCGCAGCGAGCAAGACGGGTTTCCCAGTGAGTGCATTTGGCCGGACGAGATCGAATAGATGCTTAAGGGCGCCCGTGTAGGAGCCCTTGTACACTGGGGTGGCCACGACGAGCGCATCGGCAGTCTCAATCGCCTGGATGGCCGAGCGCGCGTCCTTTGGCAGACTCTCGAAAGAGAACGATTGCAGTCGTTCCGGCACGAAGGGTTGAAAAAGGTGCGGACCGACGTCAACGAGTTCGATGAGTTGGCTCTGTGCATTCAGCAACGAACAGACTTCCGCCAAGAGGTCTGACAGCAACGCCGACGTTCGGGACGGGCGGGTGATGTTGCCCGAAACGCCGACGATGGAAAGAAACGTCATCAAATTCTCCCGTCACACTTCGCGCATTCAAACCTCGATTATTGATCTTGTCCATAGAATTGATATACTATTTTATCGCGCACATAAGCAGATTGCTGCTAGCACGGTCCTCCTAACATCGAAAATTTTTCGATGCCTAACTACTCTGCTGCTTTGTTGTGCACATACGCGCGTTAGAGATTCCTGCGGCACAGTAGACTTCGGGAACGTTCGCGCCGTAGCTCATGAGGTTACCCACCGGCTGACGAACTCCCGCGCGTAACAGATCGTCGGACGCCAAGCCCGCACCGCGCCGATGGATGTGGAGATAATACGGTTCTTCAGCTCGAGTTGTTCCGCAATGCATGAGTCTCTTTCTGTGCAGGTTTTCGAACGCCGGCGATGATGAGCCGTCCACGCGCACGATGGCCGGCGTTTGAAAAGCGCCAAGGTCGCGTTCACCATCTCTCTCACCCGCTCGCGCGCGCGAGGCGCTGATGATCGCGGGCGCCGGCGGCGCGATGCGAGCTACGGGGTGGCGCGCGACAGCCATCCGGTTTCAAAAATTCGGTGAGGGGGGCCCGCGTTCACCATCTCTCTCACCCACTCGCGCGCGCGAGGCGTCACGGCAAACGCCTTCGCGCGTTACCCGTACTTGAGAAAGGCGAGGTCCGCGCTCGCTCATTACGTCGATGGGAGCGTGGCACGTCAGGTGGATGGCATATCCATTGCGCCATAGAATTGCCGCCGCATTTCGATGCCTTTGCCTTCGAGACTTTAATCGGTGACTGTTGGGCGAGGGTCTAGTTGGGTCACCGTCGAATTCTTGTCCGCGACGGTGCAAACGCGGGCTGGATCAACTACATGCTGACAGACCGTCAGAAATCGGAGTTCGACGGTTTACTTGACTGCGTAATAATAGAGATGGGGTGATTGCGAATCACTGAGCTGCCTCGGTCTCCTTCGGAACCCAAGTCACGAAGGAGAACGCAATGAAGTACTACATTGGGTTAGACGTTTCGCTTGCGACCACCGTGATCTGTGCCGTCGACGAGAACGGAGCGATCATCAAAGAAGGCGTTGCGGCATCCGATCCAGATGAAATCGCAAATTGGCTGGAGCAGCTTGGCGTTTTCTGCTCATTCTCAATCTCGAACGCCTCACTCAACCTCATGCCCGTGGCCGCGAGCACGCGGAACAACAACTGATCGTGTTTATCGAGTTGGCCAAAATTACGCTTAACGGTCTTGATGTCGGCCTCGCTGAGTGGAAGCCGCATTAGCTTGTCGTCGCGTTTCGGCACGATGCTCGAAAACGGGTTGAACGTCAGATGTCCCTCTTTGATCGCCAAATTGGTCGCCGCATTCAACCATGTGATCTTTTTCTGGATCGTGGCGCTTCTCAATCCTTGGCTTTCGAAGTGCTGGACGACTTTGCGGCCGTCGTCGCACGTTGCATCCTTCAACGGCTTGCTATCGGTGAGTTGCTTGTACAGCGCCCACACCGCGCGCGTCTCGCGCTCACTGTGGGGATCGAGGTTGACGTGTTTCAGCTACGTCTCAATGATCGCGTCATCTCCGGTGCGCTCTTGTCGGCGCGGGCGAACTCCGTCGTTGAAGGGTGATTGATCCCCGGTGATGGCATCCACGACAGAACGGAGAGTCAGCTTCCGCCCCACAAGCCGATATGTGGTTCCACCATTGGGCGAGCGTCTTGTGATCCGTCCTTCACT
Source organism: uncultured Alphaproteobacteria bacterium (assembly GCA_963844545.1). Classification (GTDB taxonomy): domain Bacteria; phylum Pseudomonadota; class Alphaproteobacteria; order Rhizobiales; family Xanthobacteraceae; genus BOG-931. The sequence goes on from CAWJOX010000026.1 coordinate 282,062, forward strand.
ATCAAGATGGATCAATTCGCGGTCGGTCGCGATTACCCATTCGCCATCGGGATGGACATGCTCGCGGCCCGGTTCGTATTCATGCCGCCATGCGGTTTCGATCCGGGGCCGCGCCTCCAATAGCTTGGTCTTGTGCTCCGCGATCATCGGTAGCGCCTGAATTTCGGCTTGTACACGGTCGGGTGTGCCAAGTGACCGCTCGGTACGCCCGGCCGGGGATTGCAGTTTGATGTGCCAATTGCGGCTGCCGGGCCGCAGGAATAGGTAATCGGTGCGTCGCATGATGTGCCTCTTTAGCGGCACATATTAGCGGCGGCCATTGGGGACAGGTAACCCATTCTGTTGTAATGGTTATCTTCTCGTTTGGAACCCCGGATTTCCCTCTCTTCGGGCGCGCCATATTCCTGTTGAAGCTCGGCAGCGCCGCAAATTCGCAAAGATGAACCGGCTAGCCTGCGTTCGCTTCAGTCGGGATATTCGCTCAACAGCAATCTCAGCGCTACTTTTCCGGCGCGGTTGGCTTCCGTCATAGTCTCGAAACAAGCCTCGGAGCGCTCAATCGGGCTGGTTCGGCCGGCGCGATAGATTTCCCACTTCCATGCTTTTGGAGCGGCAGCTCTGTTCTTCACGACAACGGAAAAGTCGGCATGATCGATCATGGCAAAGACATTATCGCACGACACTGCAAAATGGTATGAAAACTTGAGCCTGCGGTGGCTTGTGTCATCACCGCCGATAAAAAAACCGCCCCATTGGGGCGGTTTTCATTTCATCGCCTCGTTAACGTTATACCGCCTGGATGTTGCCGACGCCGATCTTGCCGGTGCGGCGGTCTTCCTGGGTATCGAAGGAAACCTTCTGGCCTTCGACCAGTCCGCGCATTCCAGCGCGCTCGAGCGCGGTGGCGTGGACGAAAACGTCCTTGCCGCCGTCGTCCGGCTGAATGAAGCCGAAACCTTTTTGATCATTGTAAAACTTTACGGTGCCCGTATTCATGGAGATATCCTTTCGCTGATTCAGGTGCACTTGAGCCAATAGACGCGCGACTGCGCGCCTTGAGACTCGGTTCGTCGATGTTTGGAGGGTCTGAACGGTGCGCCTGGCATTCAGCGAAGGCGAAACGGCCCGATTGTCCGGCCAAAAGTCGATTATCAGTGCGTACGGGAAAAGCGTGGCCTTTGCAAGGCAACAAGCCGGCTGGTGCGAAGCCGGGTGCGTAGTTCGCGAAACGAAATGAGCCGGTGTACTGTTTCATCCCAGAGCACCAGGCGCACGCAGGCGAGACTCTGCACCAGAGTAAGTCGGCCGACATTGGCGAGATCGGGGTGCTGGCGAAGAGCAAGCGGCAACCGGTAAAATGGAATCCGGCTGCACAGGTGGTGAACATGGTGCACGCCGATATTGGCGGTGAACCAGCGCAGCACCACCGGCAGATCATAATGTGAACTGCCGTAGAGCGCCGCATTGGGGAAGCTCCAATTGCCGTTTTCAGACCAGTCGGTGTGCTCGAATTGGTGCTGGACGTAGAACAGCCACACCCCGATCGCACCACCGAGGACGGTAATCGGCAGATGCACAAGCAGGAACGGCCCGATGCCGACCCACCACACCATGCCGGCGACGACGAGCGCGATCGCTCCGTTGGTCGCCATGGTGCTCACCCACGGTACCCAGCCTTCCCGCGCCTGGCCAATTGGAAGGCGTTGGCGGAGCATGAACAAATAGGTCGGCCCGACGCCGAACATGATGACGGGATGGCGGTACAGGCGGTAAATGAGCCGGCGCCAGCGCGACAGCGTCAGATATTCGCGCACGGTCAGCGTGTCGATGTCGCCGGTGCCGCGAAGATCGAGATTGCCCGATGTCGCATGATGGATGCCGTGGGCACGCCGCCAGAAGTCGTAAGGCGTCAGGGTGAAAACGCCGATCACGCGGCCAACCCAGTCGTTTACCGCCCGATGGCGAAAGAACGAGCCGTGGCCGCAATCGTGCTGGATCATGAACAAGCGGACAAGAAAGCCCGCGGCGGGAACGGCGAGCAACAAATAGAGCCCGTATCCGATGTGGAGTGACCACCACATCAATAACCAAAGAACCGCGAACGGCACGACCGTAATCAGAATCTCGACGACACTGCGTCCATGACTCGGTTCGCGGTAGCGTGCCAGACTCTGCGTCAGGGCACGGATGTCGGCCACGCGCGCTCCGGCGCCGGCTTTCGGTCTGTCGTTCAAAATTACCTCCGTGGCCCAATGACGGACGCAGCAACTGCCATCATCGGTCTCTTGGGCGCTGGCGTTAAGAATTTGATCGCGATCTCCGCGGGCAGTTCTCAACAGCCGTATGAAATCCCTCGGCGGGGCTGGCCAAGCATGTCTTTCGTATCAGGACGGCCTAGATCGCGCGGCTGCGAAGGCGCCGGCGCATCGATTACATTAACACCTTTGCATAGGAAGGCGTCTTTTTTGTGCCGCGCCGCCGAACGCGCAGTCGGCGGTCGCCTTTCAGCTTACAAAGCTGAACCGCACGTTTTTACAGATGTCAGGCACCCTATAAGGCCGGATCTTGCCCGTCCACAACGCCGAAGGAGACAAATAGATGTAAATATCGCCGTTCCTTCGATTTCGGGACCAATGTTGCGGCTAGGCTGGAAACAGCGCACTTTGAGCTTATATTCGTGTGCGCGTTCTGAATGATGTTCATTCATTCCGATGGCGCTTATTCGTAATTTACGAGATTCGCGAGGTGCCGACCGATGGCTGAATTTGATTACGACGCTACGGCGGAGTTGTTTCCAACGCGAAGGCGCCTGCCGCGGCGTCAGTCGTTCGGGTACAAACGATTTGCGCGAGCCGCGCATGCCATCCGTTTCGCCATCGAGGACATGCCACCGGCATCTCTGGTCGGTGCGTTCCTCGAAGTCGATGAGCGGAGATACGGCAGCGACGAGATTCGCCGTTTGTACGAGAGCGCCGACTACCCGCTCGCTCGTCAAGACGCGCGATCATGACAGACAGAACCATCGATCTCGACCAGCGTCGCGGGATGGCTGCCCAGAAGGCTACCGATCTTCGCCGTTTGCTGGCGGAAGTCGAGGCCAACGAGAAGGCATTACGCCTTCGGCAAGATGAATTGGAAACCCACCTGCTAGCAGCGCCGGCGGCGAATTGGCATGAGGCTGCCGAAAAAGCCCGCTACCTCCTAAACCTCTTTGCGGCGACAATCGCCGCGCAAGACCCACGCCGGCAAAGGCTGATCGCCGCGGTTATTGCCGATTTCAAGCGGCTTGCAGGCGAAAGCTAGCGGCCGGCACAATCAGGGTTTTCACCCGCAAGAGGGGCGGCGCGCGACATCAAAAATCCGTCGCCGAGAGTTCATAGGACCCTCTTCGCCCCCGCTTATACGCCTTCGTCGCCGCTACGTAGATCGCCGCCCGATTGGCATCAAAGGCGAGCAGCAAGCTCGCCTCATCGCGCGCCATTTTCGGTTGCAGCCGTATCAGCGCGTCTTCGGTCACGAAGAACGACCACTCCATCGCGCTATCATGACCCCAAAACCGCACGGCGCGGCGGGTCGGATCGAAAAATCGGCTTTGGTTCGGGAAATTGAGCACGGCCAGCTCATCGTGCCTTTTCACTCGATGCTGGAAATCCAGCATTTTCGCAAGCCTTCGGCATCGCGTGCCCACCAATAGTTTCCCTCGGGATTGCGACCGGACGCCTTGAAGGTCTTGAGATGGGTCTTGACCGCGATCATGGCCTCCTCGCGGGTGGAATAGCCACGACCAACTTGCACCGCACCGGCTGCGTCCGCCCCTTTGAGCTCAAGAATCTTGAACATTATCGGCTCCTCTCGGTGCCTTTACGGGTTCGAGCGCGCTGAGCCTCGCCAACATCCATCGCAACTTTCAATCAATCGAACTTCAGATGCGCCGACAGTATCAGGTCGGTCTCCGCTACCACACGCTCGTGAGCTTCGCTTCTGCTCTTGATGCGATACTGTGGGCTTTCACCTTCGGCCGGCCGCAGGCTCACGATTTCGTAGTGTCCCCTTGCTGCCGATCGCGACATCGATGGGATGAGATCGACGATCTGCCCGACCTTGAACTTGTGCGCGAGGTTCGTCATCGGAAATGTTCCTTCCGCAGTGTCTGGCCTACCGTCCCATCTAAAATGGCCAAGTCCGACTTGGTTAAGTCCATGGTTAAGTCCACTTGGTTAAGTCCACCTGAGCTTAATCCTTCTTGCTCATGCGCCAGAGCTGAAAACCGTGGTCGTTGATGGCGGTTTCGATAACTTCGCGGGAGAGATCGTGCGGTGGATCCCGGTCCGGCGCGACGGCGCCGATCGCATGCCAGGGACTGAACTGTTTCGGCAGCCGGCTACCCGTCAAATCGGCGCCGAACGCACGCAGGTCGGGCCTTGCGTCGGACTTGAAAATGAATATTCGCATGGTCTTGCTCGCTGTGGCGTGAGTTCATTGTCGTTATCAGCTGGCCCATCGAGCACAGCTGATCACCGTCGGCGGAACTGATTGCGCTGTGGCGGGCGGTTGACCGAGCCGGCCCGTTCGTCCTTGTGGCGGAAAATCAATCTCCCCTTCTCCAGGTCGTAGGGCGAGATTTCGACTGTTACTCTATCACCGGCGAGGGTTTTAATCCTGTTCTTTTTCATCCTTCCCGCGGTGTAGGCGACGACTTCGTGCCCGGCATCGAGCTGAATGCGATAGCGGGCGTCAGGCAGTATCTCGATCACGAGGCCCTCAAATTGCAGTAGTTCTTCCTTCGCCATGGCGTGATCCTTTTGGATGATCGGCCGAACGCGGTTAAGCGCCGAACTCCTCAGCGGGCCGATTGAGTGCTGCGATGTAGGAACGCTACCGAAGCAATCCCGTCGGAGGCTGTGCCGCTTTGTGCAGGACGCCGGTGGGAATGCGCTCCGTCACTTCCATGATGATTTCTCCGTTTGGCCGAGGCATGAGAAGACCGCTGACCAGCATGATGCCTGGTATTAGAAGACTCGGTCCGAACCGCTCGGGCGCTTGTACCGGTCGCCGGGATGGATTGGCGGATCAACTTCTCAATGTCGCGCAGGAGCGCGACTTCTTCGCCGTCGCACAGGGAGATCGCGATCCCGCCGGCCCCGGCGCGGGCGGTACGGCCAATGCGGTGGACGTAGGTTTCGGGGACGTTGGGCAGGTCGAAATTCACCACGTGGCTGATGCCATCCACATCGATGCCACGCGCCGCGATGTCGGTGGCAACGAGAGTTTTGACCTCGCCCTTGCGGAATGCCGCAAGCACGCGCTCGCGCTGGTTCTGGGACTTGTTGCCGTGGATCGCCTGGGCCGCCACGCCGGCCTTGATCAAGCCGCGCACGACCTTGTCGGCGCCGTGCTTGGTTCGGGTAAAGATCAGCACGCGCTCGATCGGCTCGCGCCTTAACACATCGACGAGGGCGGTTTGCTTCGTCCCGCGATCGACGTGGATGATCCGCTGCTCAACACGCTCAACCGTCGAGCCGACCGCCGCGACGGCAACGCTGATCGGGTCCCGCAACAACTGCTTGGCGAGTTCGGCAATCGCCTCGGGCATGGTCGCCGAGAACAACAGCGTCTGCCGCTTCGCCGGAAGCTTGGCAACGATTCTGCGAATATCGTGAATGAAGCCCATGTCGAGCATTCGGTCGGCTTCGTCGAGCACGAGGAATTCGACACCATTCAGGCGAAGCGCGTTGCTCTTGACCAAGTCGAGTAGGCGCCCAGGCGTAGCGACCAGAACATCCACCCCGTTTTGCAACGCGCGCACCTGTCCGCCCATTGGCACGCCGCCGATCGCCAGCGCGCCGCGGGCGCGCAGATGACGGCCGTAAGCCCGGAAACTTTCCAGGATTTGACCTGACAACTCGCGCGTCGGGCTCAGCACCAGGACGCGGCAGCTTTTGCGCTCGGACGGCCGCGGATTAGCGGCAAGTTGATGCAGGATGGGGAGCGCGAAGGCGGCGGTTTTGCCGGTGCCGGTCTGGGCGATGCCGATCACATCGCGGCCCGACATGACAATCGGGATGGTCTGGATCTGGATCGGAGTTGGGTTGGCGTAGTTCTCTTCGGCGATTGCACGGATAATTGCTTCGTTAAGTCCGAAGCCTCGAAAGGATGTCAATGAGTAAGCTTTCTGTTGCGCGCCAGCGGCCGTGCGTCATGCGCTTCGGCCAGCGTGTTGCGGGTGAAGTCGGACACCCCGCGCGATCTAGGTGTCGATGGAGATGAAAAGGGCAAGCCGGAGACCGTTTGACGGGAATCCGTACACGCGGCTCGCCGCAGCCATAACGGCTATCCCGTTCTATATGGGCCGGACTTGTGTTCGTTTCAAGACACCGCGGGCTTTTGCGGTATTTAGAGGCACTTCGTGCTTCAATTCTGGTTAAAAGCGACCCTCTCCAGATTTATCCGCTCGCCCGAAGCGCCGCGCGATTGATCTTGCCGGTCTGGGTTTTCGGCAATTCACCGACAAATTCGACGGCGCGAGGATATTTGTAGGGAGCGATCGATTGCTTCACGAACTCCTGCAGCGCGCGCGACAGCTCTTCGCTTGCTGTTTCCGGATCGCGCAGTACCACAAATGCTTTGACGATTTGCCCGCGAGCAGGATCGGCAACGCCGACAACGGCGCACTCACTGACGCTGGCGTGTTCCAGCAGGACTTCCTCGATTTCCTGCCCGGAAATATTGTAGCCGGCGCTGACGATCATGTCGTCAGTGCGCGAGTGATACCAAAAGAACCCGTCCGCATCGGCATGAAAGGCGTCGCCGGTCAAATTCCAGCCGTTGACAACGTAAGCCTTCTGCCGATCCGGATCGTTGAGATAGCGGCAGCCGATCGGGCCGCGCACGGCCATCCATCCGACCGCTCCGGGCGCCAATGGATTCATCGCCTCGTCGACAACTCTGACCTGATAGCCCGGCAAGGCGATGCCTGTCGAACCAGGACGAATATCATTACGCGGAACGCCGATGAAAGCGTGCAGCATTTCCGTCGAGCCCATGAAATCGAGGATGCGAATGCCGGTCCGCCGCAGCCACTCGTCGTAGACCGCGACCGGTAGATGCTCACCGGCCGAGCAGCAGGTACGCAGCGTGGACAGATCGAACCGCGCGGTGTGAGGTGACATGCCGCGATACATTGTCGGACCGATCAACAATGTCGTCACGCCGAAATGCTGTACGGTTTGCAGCATGATTTCCGGATTGGCCTGTTCAAGCAGCACGGTGGAACTGCCGCGGCGCATGGGAAACAGCAGCAGCGAACCCAGGCCATAAGTAAAGCCAAGAGGTGCGCTTCCAGTAAAAATATCTTCCGGTCCGGACCGAAGCGTTTCCGCCGGATAAGTGTCGCAGATCGCGAGCACATCACGGTGAAAATGCAAGGTAGCTTTCGCCGGACCGGTCGTGCCGGAAGTGAATGCAATCAACGCGACATCGTCGTGCGAGGGCACGACGTTCACGAAGGCGTCGCTCCGGTTTTGCATCAGCCGCTCCAAACCGTCGGCGGCATCCGAATTGAAATATCGGACCTGGCCGAGCGACGGACACTGAGGCCGGGTCGCTTCCAGTTCGCCGGCGAGCCGCGCGTCGCACAGCGCCAGCTGGGCTTCGGTCTTGTTGCAGATTTGCACAAGCTCGCGCGCCCGCAGCAGCGGCATGGTGGTGACCGCGATGCCGCCCGCCTTGAGGACGGCAAACCAGCAGGCTGCGAGCATCGGATTGTTCGCCGAACGCAACAGCACACGGTTGCCGGGAACAAGTCCCATATCGCTGACCAGGACGCCGGCGATGCGATTGGCCCTTTCGAGAAGCTTGGCATAGCTCCACGTCGCTTGTGGAGATCGCACGCATGGCCGCTGCCCGAGCCCTTGCGTCACGGCGCGATCGAGCAGCTCGACGGCGGCATTCACCCGCTTCGGATAGTTGAGCCGCCCCAGAGCCTCTTGATCGATGACCGGCCACAACTCCGCAGGCGGCAGGCCGCGGCGAGCGAAGTCGTCCGGATAGGCACTTTCGTCCAACACCGCCGTGTTCCGCTGCTCCAACAATCATTTACAGCTAAAATGTTTATATCTAAGATGTTAGGGAGTCAAACCGCGCGAGGAGCCCATGAACGGCAAGCCGCCTTTCCGTGCCGACCACGTCGGCAGCCTGTTGCGGCCGCAGGAACTAATCGCGGCGCGTCATCAGCTTCGTAATGGTGAAATCAGCCAGAGCGAGTTGCGCGAGATCGAGGATCGGGCAATCCGCAACATCGTCCAATTCCAGGAAAACATCGGCTTGCAAGCCGTGACCGACGGCGAATTTCGGCGCGGAGCGTTCTTCAGTCATTTCGTCAAGAGCGTCGCCGGGATGACGGTGAAAATCACGCCGTTTACTTTCTCAAACGACGACGGAGACAGCGTTCAGGCGTATGGTCCCTACGCCGCCGGCAAGCTTAAGCGCAGCAAGGGCATCACAACCGACGAATTCAAGTTCGTCAGGGAGCTGACCGATCGTACTGTCAAGGTAACGATGCCTGCCCCGCCCTACGTGAATTTCCTCGGCGGCCGCGAGCGGGTCGATCAGAGTGCCTATCCCGACATCACCGAGTACTTTGCCGACCTCGCGGCGGTTTATCGCGAGGAGCTTGCCGAACTGCATGCGCTCGGGTGCACGTTCGTCCAGCTCGACGAGGTTCCGTTGGCGATGATGGAAGACCCGCGCGTCAATGACCAAATCCGGAGCCTCGGCGAAGATCCCGATCGCCTGATTGACGTCTATATCGACACCATCGCGTCTGCCGCGCGCTGGAAACCACCGGGCATGGTCATCGGCATGCATCTGTGCCGCGGCAATTATCGCGGTCGCTGGCTCGCGTCGGGCGGCTACCATCGGGTTGCAGAGCGCATTTTTAACATTCCGGGTATCGACGTTTTTTTCATGGAATACGATTCGCCGCGGGCCGGAGACTTTTCGCCGCTGCGCTTCCTGCCGCAAGACAAGTGGGTCATCTTGGGTCTCGTCAGCAGTAAAACGGCAGTGTTGGAGAACAAACCGACGCTTCTGAAGCGGATCGACGAAGCGGCCCGGTTCGCCGCGCTCGATCGGCTTGGAATAAGCCCGCAATGCGGGTTCGCGACGAATCTGACCGGCAGCCCGCTCACGCAAGCGGATGAGAGAGCGAAGTTACAGTTGGTCGTCGATATCGCCGGCGAAGTGTGGAAGCACTAAAGATGGTTGTCGCGCGGAACACTATCGCCCCCAATCTGCGCATCGACGATTTCGAGACCAGGGGCATTGGGAGCGACCATGGAGATTTGCGTCTCTGGCTGCGGATGATGGCGGTGCACAAACTCGTCACCAACGAAGCGCGCCGGCGATTGCGCACGTCTTTCAACATGAGCCTGTCGCGTTTCGACCTGATGGCTCAACTGGACTCGAACAGTGCCGGCCTGCGAATGGGCGAAATTTCAAACCGCCTCATGGTCACGACCGGCAACATCACCGGCCTGACCGATGAATTGGAGGCTGAAGGTCTCGTCGAGCGTTCCGCCGATCCGCACAGTCGCCGCGCGCTTCGCGTGCGGCTCACCCACAAAGGCAGAACAGCGTTCCGCGCCGCGGCAAAGGCGAATGAGGGTTGGATCGCCGAGTTCTTTTCTGTCCTGTCTGTCAAGGACAAAAAGGCGATGTTCGAAATTCTCGGTGCGCAAAAGGCGTTTCTGCAAACACGCGTGCAGCAGACAGGTAGGCCTTCGATAAAGTAGGCGTCAAATTAGAGAGCGGAACCTTGCTTATAACTTCGTGGCTGCGAAAATTCCGCGATTGAGAGGCCAATACTTGCCTTGATCCGCCAATTGGCAAATGGTCTTATGAGCAGCTTACGTTTCTTAAAATCGTGAATTTCGGCGCTCTTTCGATTGCAAGGAGCCTCAGGCAGCGGTGTTAGTCTGAATGCGCGTCATTCGCGGCAAGAAGGCGATGGTGACCGGCGCCGCGTCGGGTATCGGCCGCGCCATCGCGCTGGAACTGGCCAGGGAAGGCGCGGATTTATTTCTCGTCGACATCCAAGCGGACGCGCTGGCAACGGTCGCGCAGGAGGCGCGAACTCTCGGCGTCAACGTGATAACCGCCGTCTGCGATCTTACCGACCCTTCGCAGATCAGCAGCGCCGTCGAACAGCTGCGCGACACGTGGAAGGGGCTTAACATCCTCGTCAACAATGCCGGTACCACGTACTACGGGCAAACCCATCGGATGTCCCGGGAGCAGTGGAATCGGATTATGGCTGTCAACCTGATGGCGCCAATTCAGCTGGTCCACGAACTGCTGCCGATGCTGTCGGCGGCCGACGAAGCCCACATCCTCAATGTCTGCAGTATTTTCGGGCTGGTCACCTGGCGCAAGACGACCGCGTACCAGACCAGCAAATTCGGCCTGGTCGGTTTCAGCGCGGCATTGCGCGCGGAATATTGCAACGAAAATTTCGGGGTGACGGCTCTGTGTCCGGGCTTCGTGCGTTCATCTCTGCTCGACGATTGCGAGACCGATAAACCCGATCGAGTGGTGAAAGTGCCGGCGTGGATTTGCGCGAGCCCGGAACAAACCGCCGCCAAGGCCGTTCGCGCCCTTCAAAAAAATAAAGGATTGGTGCTGGTCACGCCGGCCGCGCACTTCTACTGGCGGCTAATGCGCTTTTCTCCATCCTTGGTCGACTGGCTGACACGCGAAGGCTGGCGCCGCCGCGGTAAAACCGCGGCTTCCGCGCCCGTGGAGACCGGCGGCAGCGAGCCGGCCTTGCCGCCGAGAACGGCAAAGCAAATACACGGTCCGCTCCCCCGCTGAGTGTAATCGCTGCTCGTTTTTTAATGCTCATTTGGCCAGCCTTGATCCGCCGATTTGCGAATGGTCTTATCGAGCGCCGCCGTGTAAACAAGCGTGATTGCTTGTCGGTGCGCCGGGTGAAGGACAATGAACGAGGTTCTCAATCTGCCGCGTCCGGCATGGATGACGGAAGATCTCGTCCTCCTCGAAGATCAGGCGCGGCGCTTTATCGCCGCCGAATTCGTTCCGCATCTCGAAAAATGGCACGAAGACCATTTCTATCCGCGCGAGGTGTGGACCAAGGCCGGCGCGGCGGGTCTCCTCTGCGCGTCAATGCCGGAGGAATACGGCGGCGCCGGCGGCAGCTTCGCGCATGAAGCGGTGATCGACCGCGAATATGCGCTCGCCGGCTTCGACACGTTCGGCGCCACGCTACATTCCGGCATCGTCGCGCCGTATATCCTGCGTTACGGTACCGAGGAGCAGAAGCGGCGCTGGCTACCGAAACTCGCCACCGGCGAAATGATCGGCGCCGTCGCCATGAGCGAGCCCGGCACCGGTTCGGATCTTCAAGGCGTGCGTACCACTGCAAAACGGTCCGGCAACGGGTACGTGCTCAGCGGCTCGAAAACCTTCATCACCAATGGCCAGCACGCCAATCTGATTATTGTCGTTGCCAAGACCGACCCGAAGCAGGGCTCCAAGGGCGTCTCGCTGATGGTGGTCGAAACCGCCGACGCCTCCGGCTTTCGCCGCGGCCGCAAGCTGAAGAAGCTCGGCATGGATTCCGCCGATACTTCGGAACTATTCTTCGAGGACGTCCAGCTGCCGGCGGAAAGTCTGCTCGGCATCGAGGAAGGCCAGGGCTTTTATCAGCTGATGAAGGAATTGCCACAGGAGCGGTTGATCGTCTCGATCCACGCAGTCGCCATGATCGAACGCGCGCTCGGCCTGACCATCGATTACGTCAAGCAGCGCCAGGCATTCGGCAAAAAGATCATCGACTTCCAGAACACCCAATTCGTGCTGGCTGAATGCAAGAGCGAGGCGACCGTCGCCAAGGTGTTTCTCGATCACTGCATCGAACGCCACGTGAAGGGCGAACTCGATACTGTCACCGCCTCGATGGCGAAATACTGGCTCACCGATCTGGTCGGCAAGATTGTCGACCGCTGCCTGCAATTGTTCGGGGGCTACGGCTACATGGACGAATACCCGATCTCGCGGCTCTATCGCGATGCGCGGGTGCTGCGCATCTATGCCGGAACCAATGAAATCATGAAGCTACTCATCGCCAGAAGCCTATAGGGAGGAATTGGTGAAAAAGAGAAAAATCGTCAAACGCGCGAAAGCGGCCAAAAAGCCGACAGCGGGAAAAAACGCGAAAGCGATGAAAATCCCGATCTTTCATCACGCGCTGCTCAAAACCTCGCGGATGCAGGAGATGATCGACTGGTACGCGGCCGTGGTCGGCATCGAGCCGGTGTTTCAGGCCCCCGGCATCGCCTTTCTGAGCAACGACGGCGCCAATCACCGGATCTCGATGGCCGGCGGTCCGCACTTTCGCGATAACCCGCAGTTTCGGACCTATGCCGGTTTGCATCATCTGGCGTTCGAGTACGGCTCGGTCGATGATCTCCTCGATTCCTGGCAGCGGCTGCGCGACGCGTATGGCTATGAGCCGCATGTCGCAGTCCATCACGGCATGACCTTGTCGTTCTATTATGTCGATCCCGACGGCAACAGCGTCGAGCTGCAGGCGGACTGTTTCGGCGACTGGAAAAAATCCAAGGCGTGGATGCGCACCTCGCCGCAGTTCAAGGCCGATCCGATCGGCAAGTTCGTCGTGCCGGAGAAGATGGTCGCAGCGCGCGCGGCCGGCATGAAGCAGAAGGAATTGCTGAAGCGCGCCTATGCCGGCGAATATGCACCGTCAGCCCCCTACGACTTCCGCGTGGACTTTTAGTTCTTTCGCTACCCAGCCTAGCAGACCGCGGTCGGCGCCGCGCGGTGCGATCAGTGAGAGTCCAAGCGGACAGCCGGCCATCGTGCCGAGCGGTAGGGAGATTTGCGGCAGGCGCGCCAGGCCGGCGATCGACAGCAGCGCGAAGGCGCGCGCGCGAAAGACTTCCAGCTCGGCAACAGGCGTCGCGAGTTTCGGCGCGATGCCGGGCGCCGTCGGCAGGCACAATACGGCGTCATCGCCAAGGAGCGTGTCCATATGCCGGGCGACGTCTTCACGGCGCCGCCGCATGCGCTCGACCGCTGCGGGATCGATGGTGCGCGTCCAGGCGAACCGCTCGGCGATGCCGGGGCCGAAATCCGGATTGTGCGCATCGATCCAGGCGCTGTGCCGGCGCCGGATTTCGTCGCCTTGCAGGATGCGGAAGATTTCCGGCCATTCCGCCGGATCGCCGGTGTAAACGCGGACTTTTTGATCGTCCGCGAACACCGCCTTGAGCCGCGCTACGCCGGCAGCGAGCGCGGCGGTAACCTCTTGTCCCGCGAACGCAAAGGCGTCCTGCGCGATCAACAAACGCCGCGGCTTGAAATCGGACACCGGCAGCAGCACGTCGCCGACGCGCCGCATGGTCTGCACATCCCGCGCAAACCATCCGACCGTATCGAAACTCGCGGCGAGATCGACGATGCCGTCGGCCGGAATGAGGCCGTGCGTGGTGCGGATGCCGTAGATGCCGCAATAGCTTGCCGGCAGCCGCACCGAACCGCCGCAATCGGTGCCGAGCGCAAAGTCGACGAGGCCGCCCGCGACCGCGGCCGACGATCCGCTCGACGAGCCGCCGGGAATCCGTCCCGGCGCGTTCGGATTGATCGGCGTGCCGTAATGCGCGTTTTCGCCGTTGAGGCTGTAAGCCAATTCGTCGGTTTGGGTTTTGCCGACCATTCGCGCGCCCGCGGCAAGCAGGCGCTCGACTGACGACGCGGTCCGTGTCGCAGGCGCATGGGTCTCAAGCCAGACCGGATTGCCGTTGCCGGTGCGGTGACCGGCGATGTCAAACACGTCTTTGACGGCGAAGCTCAGGCCGCGCAGCGGGCCCGCGGGTGCGCCATCGAGTTCGACGTGGGTGTGGCGGCAGAACGCGTTGTAGGGATCGTGCGGGATCATTGCGGCCGGTGCAGCGTGGCCGGTTGCCGCGACACCGTCTTGCGGCCGCGCTTGAAGGCGTAGAGCACCGGCGTCAACTCGGCGACCGCCAGTTCGGGGCTGGTGGAATCGAGCACGACGAGGTCGGCGGACTTACCGACCGCAAGCCCATAATCCCCAAGACGCATCATCGCGGCCGGCCGCTGCGTGACCATGTTGAAACATTCGCGCATGTCGGCCTGTTTCCCCACCTGAGCAGATATTGGCATAGAGGTTCGCCATCCGCATCTGCGAGCAGTCGCCGAACGGCGTGAACGGATTGAGGATGTTGTTGCTCGACAGCGAACAGTTGACGCCGTGATGCAGCAGCTTATGCGCCGGCACGACGCCGCGGGTGATATTGTAATCGTGCTTGTGGTGGCGGCCCATCAGATAAAGATCGGTCGAGGGCAGCACGGTAAGCGCCACGCCCGCGTCAGCCAGCCGTTTCGCCATCGCCTCGAATGCCGGCGGCGGAAGACTGGTCGCCTTGGTGACGTGGCCGATGGCGACGCGGCCGCCATACTGAAATTCCTGCGTCCGCTTGCAGACGTGATCGAGCGTCATGCCGTCGGCGGTTGGACCGAAATCGAGATGCATGTCAATGTCGACGTCGTAATCGCGCGCCAGTTCGAAGATGCGGTCGATCTGGCCCGGCGGATCAGAGTCGACATAGGGCGCGCCGCCAATCACCCGGCAGCCGCGCTCAAGCCCCTCGACCAGGAGTTCGTCGGTGCCGGGATTGTTGAGCAAGCCTTCCTGCGGGAACACGCAAAGCTGCAGGTCGATGGCCCAGGAGTATTCCTTGATGAGCGGCAGTACGCCTTCGAGACCGCGCAAGCCGACTCCAGGATCGACCTCGACATGGGTGCGCATATGGGTGGTGCCTTGCAGGATCGCCTTCTCCAGCGTGCGCACCGCGCGGGCGTGAACGTCTTCAGGCGTGAACGCGGCCTTGGCCTTTGCCGCTTCAGCGATCGCTTCGTCGAGGTCGCCCTTGTCCGACTTAACCCGATCGAGGATGCAGGATTTATCGAGATGAATATGCGTCTCGACGAAGCCGGGCGAAACCAGCCGTCCGCCGAGATCGATGGTCTCGGCGTCGGCCGCGAGTCCACGTCCGATCGCGGCGATCCGCCCGCCGGCGATCCCGATGTCGGTCAGTTCTTGCTCGGCGCCTATCGGGCGCGCGCTTCTAAGAATGAGGTCCATTGCTTCTTCGTATCACGGATTCAACGTGGCAATCACGCCGCGGTGAAACCCCTCGTTGTCAATTTGCTTGGCCGCCGGCGCCAGCATCATTTCCGCGCCTTTTTCGGCGATCATGATCACCGGCGCATTGGTGTTGCCGGAAACCACACTCGGCATGATCGAAGCATCGATCACGCGCAAGCGGTCGATGCCGCGCACGCGCAGCTTGTCGTCCACAACCGCCATCGGATCGCCGCCCATTTTGCAGGTGCCGACTGGATGATATTCGGTCTCCGCAGTGGCGCGGACGAATTCCGTCAGCTCGGCATCCGATTGTTGCGCGGCGCCGGGAAACCGCTCCTCGCCAAGGAACGGCTTGAACGCCGGCGACGCCAATATCTCGCGCCCGCGCCGGATGCTGTCGATCAGGATTTTCCGGTCGTAGTCGGAGGCAAGATAATTCGGATCGATCACCGCGGGCTGCAGCGGATCGCGTGAGGCCAGGCGAATTTCGCCGCGGCTTTGCGGCCGCAGACAGCAGGCGTGGAGCGTAATGCCGTGGCCGTCGAGCTGTTTGCGGGCATGATCGATCACTTGCGCCGGGATGAAGTGATATTGAATGTCGGGCGTCGCGGCGCCGAGCGCGCTGATGACGAACGCGCCGGCCTCGGCGACATTGCTGGTGCCCGGTCCGGTGCGCCGGAGCAGGAATTCCAGCGTCGGCATGATTGTGCCGAGTCCGCGGCTTTTGCTATCGAGCGTGATGCCGGGCGTCGCGCGCTGCAGGATGTTGACGTTGAGGTGATCCTGCAAATTCTTGCCGACGCCGGGAAGATCAAGCTTCACCGGTATGCCGAGGGCGCCAAGCTCCTGGGCGGGACCGACGCCGGACAGCAGCAACAGCTGCGGCGAGTTTATGGAGCCGCCGGCGAGCACCACTTCCCGCGCGGCTCGCACCTTATACAGCTTGCCGCCGCGCACATATTCAACGCCGACGGCGCGGTTCATCTCGATCAATATCCGGGTCGCCTGGGCCTTAGTGCGAATGGTGAGATTTTTGCGCTTGGCGACAGGATGCAGATAGGCCGCGGCAGCGCTGCAGCGTTCGCCGTTTTTCTGTGTTACCTGAAACAGACCGCAGCCGAGCTGCATCGCGCCGTTGAAATCGGGATTGAGCGGAATCCCGGCCTGCTGCGCCGCCTCGAGGAAGACGTGACTCAGCGGGTTGGTGTACGGCCGCTCGGCAACATTGAGCGGGCCGTCGCTGCCGTGAAATTCGTCGTGCAGGCGCTCGTTGCGTTCGGATTTTTTGAAATACGGCAACACGTCAGCATAGCTCCAGCCGGCATTGCCGAGTTGTCGCCAGTGGTCGTAATCGGCCGCCTGGCCGCGGGTGTAGACCATGGCGTTGACCGAGCTTGAACCGCCTAAAAGGCGGCCGCGCGGCTGATACATGCGGCGGCCGTTCATCGCCGCTTGCTGCGTCGTCTCGTATAACCAGTTGAACCGCGACGTGCCGAGCCTGGCGATACCGGCCGGCATGCGCACGAACAGCGACTTGTCGGAGCCGCCGGCTTCCAGCAGCAATACTTTTATCTCGCGCCTCACCGACAGCCGGTTCGCCAGCACCGAGCCCGCCGAGCCTGACCCGACGATAATGTAATCGTAGTCCGCCCGCGCCATGGTGCGCGCCATCAGGCCAGCGGATCCGCCGCCAGGCCGAGGCGGAACTTGCCGTGATTTTCGTACGCGGTGTCGCTCATCACCTGATGGATCCCCGCGGTGTTGAGATCGCGCAGCAGCCGGCCGATCACGTGCGGGTGATGCAGACCGGTATTGCCGGCGAAGTGAAACGCCGCTGTCATGGTTTCGATGGCAATGTCGGTCGCGTAGACTGCTGCAGCGCGCACATCGGCGATGGCGGCCCCGTCCGGGATTTTGCCGGCGCTCGCGATCTCGTACAATTGCTCGTAGCGCTGGTGCAGGAGCGCACGGGCCGCCCGCAATTTCAGGTCGGCCTCGCCGATGAAGCGATGCACCACCTGCCGCTCGTCGAGCTTGGATGACCGAAACGTGCCGCGCATGGTGGTGGCGATGGTGATCAATTCGTCGAGCGCACGCCGGGCGCCGCCAATGGCGACGCTGCCGTGCTCCTTGGCGACGTACGCGAACGGCGGAAACAGGAACGACGGGCCGCCGCGCCGCGGCTTCGGCTGCAGCAAATCCCAGATGAAAGTCTGGTCCTCAGGCAGCGCCAGGTTTTCGACCGAGCAGTCGCACGAGCCGGTGCCGCGCAAGCCGACGACGCCGCGCCAATTGTCGTACAGCGTGGCTTGCGATTTCGGAAACGCGGAGAACATGACAATTGGGCGGCCGCCGTTTTCGGCTTCGCTGCCTTCGACGATGGTGCCGCCGACGACCCATTCGCTGTGCTGAATGCCGCTGTTGAAGCGCCAGCGGCCGCTGAGTTTGAAATTCTTGCCGTCGCGCACCGCGCGGCCGGCGGGAAAGAACGAGATTGACGCCGTCGGAATCTGGCCGTTGGCGAATACCTTGTCGAGCCCGGATTGGGTGAGGAACGTGCCGAGCGAAGCGATGCCGGTGGCGCCGACCATGGTGCACCAGCCGCTGGTCAGATCGTTGTAGGCGAGGCCTTCCAGCACCAGCATCTCCGTAACCGGATCGGCTTCGGCGCCGCCCATCTCCGCGCACAGCTTCAAACGGAACATGCCGTTTTCGCGTAGCGCAGTGACGGCTTCCGGCGCCAGCGTACCGAGCTCTTCGCTCTTGGGGCCGGAAGCGCGCAGCGTTTCGGCGATACGCTCGACGCCGTCAAGCAACACTTTGCGCTTTTCCAGGCGGTCCTTTGGAAAGGCCTTGATCATCGTCCCCCCATTCTCTTCCCGCTGTCATTGCGAGCGAAGCGAAGCAATCCAGTACTGCTGTTTCGTTTAGTTGGACAACGAAGCGACAGTACATTGCCCCGCTGGATTGCTTCGTCGCTTCGCTCCTCGCAATGACGCAGGTGTTCGCCGCCAGCTCATTGGTTCGCTTGCGCTCGGGCGCGGGCGGCGGCGGTGCGCGTCGCCACCCGGTCAAGCAGCGCGATCATATCCTCGACTTCGGCGCGGTCGAAGCCCTGGGTGATGAAAACAATCTTGCTGCGGCGGTCCTCATCCGGCCAGCGCTCGAGCCAGGACAGATTGTGCAGGAGCTGCTGCGCGCCCTGGATCACTGCCGGGCGGTCCGGCTCCTCGGCGACATTCACGATGCCTTTGACGCGAAGGAGATTGGGCCCGAGATTTTGCTGCAGGGCGTCGAGCAGGAGGCGGAGCGCCTCGCGCGGGATCGGCTTGTCGCGGGTAAAACAGAACGAGGCGATATCGCGGTCGTGCAGGTGGTGATGATCGTGGTCGTCGTGATCGGCATCGTGCCCGTGATGATGATCGTGTTCATCATGGTGTTCGTAGGCGGCGGCATTGAGCCAGGCGCGCGCGTCGGTTTTGCCGTCGGGATTGAGACCGTCCGAGCGCAGAAATGTACCGGCGTTGAATGACGGATCGTCGATGCGCAAAATCTTTGCCGCCGGATTGAGAAGGCGCAGCCGCGCGGTCAGCGAAGCTTCAACCTCATTCACCTTGGCCCGGTCGACCAGATCGAGCTTGGTGATCAAAATGTTGTCGGCGAGCGCGACCTGCCGGACGGATTCGATGTGCTCATCGAGGGTGTGCGGACCGTTGACCGCATCGACGGTCGCGACCACCGCGCCGATGCGGTAAAGCCCGGCTAGCGTTGGGTCGGACAGAAACGCCTGAATGAGCGGCGACGGATCGGCGAGCCCGGAGGTTTCGATCACCACATGATCAAACCGCGGAATCGCGCCATCCTCGCGCGAGTGATAGAGATTGTTCAGCGTGGTGACGAGATCGCCGAACACGGTGCAGCACAGGCAGCCGTTTTCCAGCACCATGATGGTGTCGTCGCTCTGCGCCGCCAGCATGTGATCGAGGCCGACTTCGCCGAATTCGTTGATCACCACCGCGGTGTTCGCCATCGACGGATCGCGCATCGCGCGATTGAGCAGCGTCGTCTTGCCGCTGCCGAGAAAGCCGGTGAGGATGGTGACGGGCGTATGCAACGCGGCGCCTCGCTCTAACGTCGACATGATGCCCGCGCCGGTCGCGGGCATCCACGACTTTGTGCCTATAGGTAAAGACGTGGATGGCGGGGACAAGCCCGGCCATGACGATTACGCGTGCCCGCGTGGCCGGCGGCCGTCAGGCCACGCGCATCGCCGGCGCCGCGAATAGTTGCGGCACTTGCGCGGCCGGCACGGCTCTGCCGAACAAAAAGCCCTGGGCCTGATCGACGCCGTGGTCAAGCACCGCCCTGGCCTGCGCCTCGGTCTCGACGCCTTCGGCGGTGACCGACAGATTCAGGCCCCGGCACAGGCCGACCATGGCACGGATGAAAACGGCGCTTTCGCCGGTGATGACCAGTTCCTGGATAAACCGCCGATCGATCTTGAGCTTGTCGAACCGCAACTCGTAGAGGTGATAGAGGCTGGAATAACCGGTGCCGAAGTCGTCGATCACCATGCGGACACCGGCGTTGCGCAGCGTCTGGATAGCGTGGCGCGTGGCCTCCAGATCCGCCACCAGTGCGCTTTCGGTAATTTCAACTTCCAGACGATGCGGCGGAAAGCCCGCGTCCTGCATGACGGTGAGAATGGCGTCCGCGAACGTCCGGTCGCTGAGCTGCGACGGCGAAAAATTGAAAGTGAGCGAAATATCTTCGGGCCAGTGCACGGCGTCGCGGCAGGCGTCGCCAAACAGTTGGCCCGAGACGATGTCCAGGATGCCGAGTTCCTCGGCGAGCGGGATAAAAGTATCCGGCAAAATCAGGCCGCTCACCGGATTGTGCCAGCGGGCCAGACTCTCGAAACTGACGATCCGCCGCGTTTTCAGGTCGATGATCGGCTGATAATACGGGCGTAGCGCATCGCCGCCGATCGCCGCTTTCAGGTCCTTCTCCAACAGCGATCGCTCGCGGATGTGAGCGTCCATTTTCGGATCGAAGAAGCAGAACTCGGTGTGCAGGGTCCGGGCGCGGGACAGCGCGACATGCGCGCAGCGCAGCAGCTCGTCGACCGTCACATGGCCGCGGCCGGCCTGTGCAATCCCGACGCTGGCGCCGATGCTGTGCTGCTCGATGCCGATCTGAACCGGCATTCTGACGGTTTCGACCAGCGTACAGGCGATGCGGCGGGCGCGCTCCGGATCGCAGCTCGCCAGACACAGGGCAAACTCGTCATCGCCGATGCGCGCGAAGATGTCGCCGGGCGCGGCACGGTCACGGATGCGCGACCCGATCTGCAGCAGCGCCTCGTCGCAGCCGAGGTGGCCGTAGACCTCGTTGAGTTTCTTGAACTGGTCGAGACCCAGCAAGAGGACGCTCATCTTGTTGTCGGAGTTCTCAACACGGCGCTGACATCGTTCTGGAATTGGCGCCGGTTGGGCAATTGGGTCAGCGGATCGCGCATGGCGATGGTTCGCGCCTGCAGCTCGGCCGCCAGACGTTTCGCCCGTTCCCGGCGCTGGTCGCTGATGCGGCGGGCGCTGAACACCACCAGCGCGACGCCAAAAAAATACATAAACGACGGCCGCTCGGCCTGGGTGCCGAAAACCTTCTGCAGGATCGCCATGCCGCCCCAGTCGATGACGGCCATGTAGGCCACGAGGCAGATGGACAAAATCACCAATATGTCGATGACTTCCCGCCCGTCCGTAGCGGACAGCGTGAACGGAACGAACCGCTTGGCTGGCTTGCTCAACAGCGACCTCGGTAGAACCACCTAGCCAAAGAGGCGTCACTTTGCCAAAGAGGCTTCACTTTTTCATGAATCAAACAACCGGATCGTAATCCCCGTTTGGAATTTGTTTACTAAACACCGTTCGCGGCCCTCGCGGCGCACCACCTTCTCACGCGACATCGTTCTCGCGACGCGTTCCGCGCCCGAGTTATGCTTCGTCACTGCGAGGAGCGAAGAACCGTAGGATGGGTAGAGCGAAGCGAAACCCATCAATTTCCGGCGAGCCACGGTGGGTTTCGCTTCGCTCTACCCACCCTACAAGGCGCTTCGCTTCGCAATGACGACTACGAAGAAAGAAAGGGAGGCAGAACGCCGACAAACGTGTGTCCAACCTCCGCGCCTTTACGGGCGCGGCGCGCACCCTTTCTCTTTCCCCTCCCCCGTTTGCGGGGGAGGGTCGGGAGGGGGCACGCTCGCGTGTCGGCGTTCCACCGCGGCTCTAGCTTAGGCGACCGAACGCCACCGCTCAGCTTCAGGCCATGCTTCCTGGGACGCGACAGGACGCTCGATCCGGTAAGCCCGCTCTAACCGGGGAGCAGAGACCTTGCGCTGTTACGCGGGCGTTACCCGCGCCCGTCTGTCCCAGTCCAGGGAACGCACCTCCCAGACCGGTCGTAGTGCCGGTCGGATGATGCCCAAAGCCGCCCGGGAACGGACTGCAAATCCGTCCGCGGGCACCGCACTCGCTCCACCGTCAGAGTGCCCTCGCGATGGCGTCCCTTACATGAGCGAGATTCGATAAATCTTGTACTTGAAAGCAGGACGAAAGTCAATGGAAATGCGACTGCTCGAATAAATTCACAGGTTGGGCCGCGGGCAGCACTGCGGACACAAGACGGAGCAGTTTTTCTTCTGAAACGACCCGCTGGTCAGCCGGCCCTGGCAACGTCCCGGAACAGACAACCACGACTGGGAATTGTCGTCGCTGATGGCGCCCAATGATTCCGTTACAGGGTGCCGGCGAGCTCAGCGCGTCAATCTTGAGCGATCATCCACTGACGGCTGTCCGGCAGACTTTCAATTTCTCTGCCATTCATGCGGGGCAGCTCGGCGTGAGCCGAAAGCGACGGCTGCAACTGCGGCGAGTCCACCACCAGCGTGTCGAATTCGCAAAGCATGGGAATGCTAATGACAGGCTCGCTGGGAACGCGCTCCGTTGGATTGTACCACGCGCGCCGCACCGCGGCCTTTTGCTTGAGCGCATCGGCAACGTACTTGCCTATCTCCTCCCCCGCCAGCGGCGCGAGGCGGTTGTGACGATCGTATTGGTATAATTGCGGACAGAAAAACAGGACGTGAATGCGTGGATCGTAGTCCTCGACGACAAGGAAATGCCGCCGCCGCAACGAGCGCCATCGCTTCACGATTTTCCGCTCCTGCGTCACCAGCGCCACCCGCAGCCGTTCAGCACGCGGGCCGACCACGGTGCCCCCCTCCAGCAGAATGATCCAGTCCCTGTTCGCCACGTTGTCCGGATGGATTGGTATGTAACGATAGGGATTGCGTTTTCGGATCAAGGCCATGTTGCGAGTCCTGGTCACGAGCGTTCGCAGGCGCACGCGAGCGCGGATCACGTAAACTAAACGGGTTGATGGCCCCGCGATTACTGTACGGCTTGCAATTTAATTTTCTTTGAATCCAAGCTTACGCCTGTCGCAGCATCGCCGCGGCTTTTTCCGCGATCATGATCACGGGCAGAAAGTAAGTAGCCCGGATTGAGCGCCAGCGAAATCCGGGATCAACGGCTAGACTTGTCCCGGATTTCGTTTCACTCAATCCGGGCTACGCTCGCTCGATCTGCTGCCGGACAATCATCTCGACGTCGACCCGGCTTCGCTGTATTTGCAAATCACCGCATTGCGTGAACCCGAACCAGCAGTGTGTGAATAGCGCGGCGTTCGATCGCACGATTGGCTAATGATGACTAAACGAAATGAAGCCGCGACCCAACTCTGGGAGCAGTTCTTCGCAACAATGGCGAAAGGCGAAGGTGCGGCATTGATGGACCCAGACTACAACGTTGCTGAAGACGAGGCTCGGTTGCGCGAAGGCCTCAGGCGAGCAGGCTGGTCAGAACAGGAAGTTCAGCTTCGAATCGACGTGCACTACAAGCAAGTGGCCGAAGCGCCGGTCACGAGCCCAGGGGTTAATCCTCATGTAGAGTTTCTCTTCAACCGTCTGTCTGAAGATGTCGAAGAGGCGATGAACCGACTTCACTTGGATTTGCACGCTCGCGTGGCACGCGGCGTCGAACCGCGCGCTGGGCCAACTGCTGCCATGACGAACGTCGTCATGACCGAAGAAAGCATCGTAACGGTTGGAGCCTTCCTATTCCGCTTCTGCGGCGCAGTAGCGCGGGCTTTTACTCGAACGCTGCATCTAGCACCAGAGATTTGGGACAGTGTGAGCTACTCGGAAGAAACAGCGAGGGCCCACCTGAGAGCCGCGCCGCACCTAATGCTATACTGGCTCCAAATTTTCGTTTCGTTTGGCATCACCGGCACGCACATTCTGGTGCCGTTTCGGCCAGCAAATCGATATGAAGTGATACTCTTCGAGCAAGTAGCGCGCGCGATGGAAATCTTCGCCATCGCCCACGAATATGGCCATCACCATTTGAGCCATCGGCAAATTGGTGATGATCCCAAGTTGCAGGAATACAGTGCCGACCAGTTCGCGCTAAAGATCGGCTATGAAGTCGAGCGAAAGCCTTTGCTGTTGCCAAATCCTTATCTGGCCTCTGGTTCTGGTGGCATAATTCTCTTAAAAGCAGTCCAAATACTGAGGCACGTGGGAAGATTTATCAAACAGGAGCGGATGAAATCTAACGATACGCATCCGGATGTCGCCTCGCGTCTTGCACGCTTTGATTTGGTCGCGTTGCTGAAACCTCAGGAATTCGAAGTCTTGAAAAACTTCCGGACAGCCTCCACTCGAATCATAGACGTAGCAGAGACATCAGTATCAGAGCTGGTCCGCGCTATGCCGAAAGAAGCTCTCGATAGGCTTCGGACACTGAGTTACAGCTTGGATTAAGCGCTAGCGTATTCCGGGATCAGTGCCGGGATTTACCGCGGGTTTCGTTTCACTCAATCCGTGCTGAGCTTGTTTAACTTTCATCGACTTCCGACAGCCACAGTGAAACACGACGCAACCCGTCAAGGAATTTGACGTCTGACCAATCAATCGTTGGATCCGTCTTACGCAACTCGGCGACTTTCTCGTTATAACGTTCGAGCGTTTGCCCTCGCATAATGCCGCATGCTGCAAGCCAATTTGGCTCGGGCGGCGCACTTGATTTCCATTCCACCACGACAATCGCACAGCCGCGCGGCGGGCGCACATGTCGTGCTAATTCGGTCAGCATCGTCTTGGCGGATTTCATCGGAAATTCCTTATGCTCACTTTGCCGACCTGTCACCAGCGAGCTTGACCCCGAAGGCCATGCTGAAGTTCGGCTTAGCATGGATTGCCGGATCAAGTCCGGCAATCACCGATACGCACCTCATCGTCATGCCCGCGCTTGTCGCGGGCATCCACGTCTTGGCCACGTCTAAGATAAGTGGTGGATGGCCGGGTCAAGCCCAGCCATGACGGTTCGTCATTGCGACCGGTGCGAAGCACCATACAGCTTTAGTCACTGGGCTAGTGACGCTTCGAAAGTTGTTGTAAGGATTATTTTCACTTGCAAGTTGATCGCAGCATACCTCTTATTACTATATTCGCAGGCGACGGCGGGGAAAGCAGACATGCACGAGTTCACACGGCTCCCGAATAGAGCAACAACTCGAAGCTGCCATTTTTGGCGCCCGATGGATGCTTGCTCCTGCGTACTTGGTGCTCATCGGATGTCTGGCGCTACTCACATACAAAACCTTCGAGGAGTTCATTCAGCTCATTCTCAATATGCGCCTGTTCGCTGAGACAACCACGATTTCTCAGGTATTGACTATCGTCGATCTAATTTTGGTTATGAATTTAGTTCTTATGGTTCTGTTTGTTGGTTATGTGAATTTTGTGTCGAAAATACATCCTACGAGGAAAGAGGATCGACCGGATTGGATGGACTACCTCGACTACAGCGGGTTGAAAATCCAGTTGCTGGGCTCAATTATTGCAGTCTCATCCGTGCTTATTCTGCGTATGATCGTGGAATTGAGCGTAGGGGGAGTTGTAAAAAGTGAGCAATTCATCTGGATAGCAATCTTCCATGTTATTTTTCTAGCATCCGTTTTGGTCATCGCGATCGTGAATAAGCTGAAGTCTACTTACGAGATGCACGGTAGAAAAAAGTCGGTCGTGGATTAGCGAAGCGTATTCTGCCGTCCCGCCGCAAGCGTCGGCGGGTCACGCCGCCATTCGGCTAGTCCACCCTACGACCCATGATCCGGTTGTCATGCCCGCGCTTTGTCGCTGCCATCCACGTCTTTAAGCGCACTACAAACTACAACAAGACGTGGATGGCCGGATCAAGTCCGGCCATGACGGCTGACGCCCGTCAAAACACGTCGCAGCCCGGCAGCCCGCACGAGATCAGCTTGTGCGAGGGGAAGTTGGTGATGATCTCACAGCCGTCCTTGGTGACCACGACTTCTTCCTCGATGCGGGCGGCGCCGGAGCCGTCTTCGGCGCCTTTCCAGGTCTCCAGCGCGAACACCATGCCTTCCTTGAGCGGCGTGTTCTGGCCGGTGTAGCGCTTACTGATGATCGGCCGCTCCCACAGCGACAGGCCGACGCCGTGGCCGTATTGCAGGAGGAACGCCTCGGCCTCGTCGCGGTAGCCGAATTCCTGGGCGTCGGGCCACACCTGCGCCACCTGGTCGGGCGTGATGCCGGGGCGGATCAGGTCGATCGAGGCGGAAATCCATTTCGAGGCGGTCTCGTAGGCGTCGATCTGATATTTGTTCGGCTCGCCGCAGATGAAGGTGCGGTAGTAGCAGGTGCGATAGCCGTTGAACGAATGCATGATGTCGAGGAACACCATGTCGCCCGGCTGGATGATGCGGTCGGAGAAGGTGTGCGAGTGCGGCCGGCCGCGCTGGCCCGACACCGAGTTGACGCACTCGACCCGCTCGGAGCCGAGCCGGAACAGCCGGTCGTTGGCGATGGCGACCAGTTCGTTCTCGCGGGTGCCGGGGCGGATGGCGCGGGCGATGTCGACGTAGGTGGCGTCGACCATCGAGCAGGCGAGTTTCAGAAGCTCGATCTCGTCGGGAGTCTTGACCTCGCGGGCGTCGAGCATGGCCTGCTGGCCGTCGACCACCTCGATGCCTTCCTTCTCCAGCGCGCGCAGCATCGGCAGTTCCATCAGGTCGATGCCGATCGGTTCCTTGTCGATGCCGAGCTTCATCAGCACTTTCTTGATCTGCTTGGCGAAGTCGCCCTGGATGTTCAATTGCAGGGGAAGCCCGCCCTGCATGGTCGAGATTGGCGCCGCGACATTATCGGCGATCCACGGCGAGGAGATGCGCTTGGCCGGCGGCGCTGGGTCCCAAAGCATCGGCTCGCCGACCACGGGACACAAGGCATAGCGCATGAACTTGTCGCGCGCCCATTCGCCGATATGGGTGCCGGTGATGTAGCGGATGTTGTCGAAGTTGAACGCGAGCACGGCGCCGAGGCCGGCGTGGCGGATCGCCGCCTGTGCGCGCCTGACCCGCTCCTTGTGCAGGCGAGCGTAGTCGATCCCCTGCTCCCAGTCCTTGGCCATGGTGCCCCAGGAGGCGGTCGCCTGCTTGCGGTTGTATTTCATCTCGTCTCCTCACTGTTTTCGACGGCAATCGGCCACGGACAAAATGGACGGGCGCGCCAATGCGGCAGACCATTAGCGTATGCCACGGGCGGCGCAAACGGAGATTTTCCAGCGCGCGCGAAAACTGCTAGGGCTTGGCGGAAACCAACAACATTGGACAGGAAACGACAATGACGATTGCTGTAGTCGGGGCGACCGGAAACACCGGGCGGGCGGTGGTCAAGGAACTCAAAGCGTTGGGCCAAAACCCAATCAGCGTCGTGCGCAATGCCGACAAGGCGCGCGAGGTGCTGGGCGCCGACGCCAAAGTCGCGGTCGCCGAACTGACCGACAAGGCGGCGCTGGAAAAGGCGCTCACCGGCGTCGACAGCGTGTTCGTCGTGACCGGGCACAATCCGGGCATGGTCGAGCAGCAGAACAATGTGCTCGAGGCGGCGCTGAAGGGCGGCGCCAAATATCTGGTGCGCGTGGCCGGCGGCCGCGCGGTTGTTGGGGCGGATTCGCCTTCGGTGGTCGGCCGCGGCCACACCGCGATCGAGGAAAGGCTCAAGGGCAGCGGCATCAAGTGGACCATCCTGCGTCCAGGCCTGTTCATGCAGAACCTGTTCGGCCAGGCGGCGTCGATCAAGGATGCCGGCAAGATCGTCGGCGCGGCGGCGAAGGATTTGAAAATCGCCTTCATCGACGTGCGCGACACCGGCGCGGTTGGGGCGCGCATCCTGCTCGATCCCGAGCCGCACGCCGGCAAGACCTACGAATTCACGGGCAAGCTCATCAGCTTTGGCGACATCGCCGACACCTTCTCGTCGGTGCTGGGCAAGACGGTGAACTATGTACCGGTGACCATCGAGCAGACCGAGCAGGCGTTGAAAACACGCAACCTGCCGGACTGGCTGTTCGCGCACATGCTCCTCATCGCCAAGCTCACGGCGAACGGCAGCTTCTCGACCGAGAACACCAAACCGATCGACGACATCGCCAAGCGTCCGCCGATCACGTTCAAAAAATTCGTCGAGGATTTTAAGGGGCTGTTTGTTTGATCTTCCTGCCCCGCGAAGCGGGGAAGGGGGACCGCCCGAAGGGCGGTGGAAGGGGCATCGGCGGTGACGCCAGCCTCTTTGCTGCACGCCCCCTCCACCATGCTTCGCATGGTCCCCCTCCCCCGCTCCGTTTCACTCCGCGGGGGCGGATTAATTACGTCAACCCGCTGGCGCGGGCCTGATCCTTCGCCATCACCGCCCAGTCGTGCTCGCCTTCGCCGTGGGCGACGGCGCCGACGAGCCGGTCGCGCCAGACATTGCCGCTGGGGAGCGGGACGCCGACCGCTTCGCCGGCGGCGAGCGCGAGGTTGGCGTCTTTCAGTCCGGTCAACGCGCGCTGGCCGGCGGGGAGATATTTTTCTTCGGCGATGAACTTGCCGTAGGTCTTGTACGCCCAGCAGGCGAACAGCCCTTCGGCCAGCACATTGTAGAACACGTCCGGCGCGACGCCGTATTTGCGGGTGAGCGCAAAGCCCTCGCCGAGCGCCTCGATGGCGCAGCCGAGCACGAAATTGTTGGCGATCTTGATGGCGGCGGCGGTGACCGGCTCGGCGCCGGATTCGATGACGCGCCCGGCGATCGCATCGAACAGCGGCCGCAGGCGTTTGACCGTCGGTTGCGGACCGCCGACCAGCATGCTGGCATTGCCTGCGGCGACGACTTCGGGGCGGCCGAGCACCGGCGAAGCGAGCATGATCTGTCCGGCGTCGGCGTGAACGGCGGCGAGTTTTTAAATCGCGGCAACGCTATGCGTGCCGGCGCAGATGTGGATGCCGCCTTTCGGCAGCGATTCCTTCAAGCCGCCGGGCTGGGAGACCACGTCGGTGACCGCGGCGTCGTCGGTGAGCATCGTGAACACCGCCTCGCCGAACGTCGCCGCCGCCTTGATCGAGGCCATCGGCTTCCCGCCATGATCAGTCAGTGGCTTCAGCTTGTCTGCCGTGCGGTTATAGACGCCCACTTCATTGCCGGCATCGATCAGCCGGCGCGCCATCACCTGGCCCATGCGGCCAAGGCCGATAAATCCGACTTTCATGAAACTCTCCCAACTGTTCCCCTCCCCCTTGTGGGGAGGGGTTAGGGGTGGGGGTCGTGAGGCGGCGCGCGGACGTTGACGCCGTTACCTCACCTCGCGACCCCCCTCCCTACCCTCCCCCACAAGGGGGGAGGGTAAAGAAACGCTACACGAGCTGGCTGCGCACCCAGTCAAGCTCGCGGTAGATATAGTCGACGATGTCGGCGCTCTTCAGGCTGTCGGGCAGCATGTCCCAGGTGTAGGTCTCGACTTCCAGATGCCGCGACAGCGGCTTCTGCTTGTGGAACTTGAGCGCGTCCTCGATGGCAAAGCGCGTGGTGCGGAACTGCCCGAGATCGTCGAGGAAGACCGGGACGTGGATGTGGGTGCGCCATTCGCGCGGGCCGGGATCTTTTTCGAACGCGGCGATGGCGTCGTCGACATTGAGGTAGCGCGTGAGCTTGCCGTTTTTCTTTTCCATCGTCTGGGTGAGATAGATGGTCTTGGCGTAGCGCTTGAGCGTATCGACCACCGGCTGCGTGACTTCCGGCATGTGCAGGGCCGCGGCCTCCTGCAGCTTGAACACCGGGATGCCGGCATCGACCAGCTTCTGCAGCAACTCGGTGATGTTCTCGTATTCGACCGCCTGATGGCAGATATCGTAGACGATGCCGAGATGCCGCCGCAGCGCCTCGTTGGCTTCCGAGATCGGCACGTGGGCGAGCTTGGCGAGCTTCTCGACCGATGCGCCGGAATAAAGATGCTTGGTGAAGTAGTCGACCGTCTCGTCGGTGGTTTCCAGAAAGCAGAACGGCTCGGGCTCGAGCGCGAGCTGCACGGTGCGTCCGGTCTTTGACTCAAGCGCCATCAAATGCGCGACGACGCGGAGCACATTGTTGGTGTAGGCGGCAACGACATCATCGCCGGTGACCCGGCCCTTGAAGCCGAGCGGCGCGCTCTGGATCGACGGCGCGATCCCGGCCGGGCAGACATCGGCCAGCACATTGGCGACATTGATGGTGTATTGGGTGCGCTCCTCCGAGCGCCAGTCCGGCTCGTAGACCTGTTCCTTCACCGCGGCGCCCTTGAAGTGGCCGTACACGAAGGCGTTGGCGGTGTAGATGTACATGTCGTTGTCGCCGAGAAACTTCTTCAGCTTCTCGCGCTCGGCCGGGCTGTTCGCCAGCGTCTCCGCCGAACTCGCCGACAGCCGGATGCAGACGCCGAACGATTTATTGCCCGCGAACCGCGCCTTCACCTTGGGCAGATAGGTGTTGAGCGACGCCCACAACTGCTCCCAATTGTCGGCGGGATGCACCAGCGTCGAATAGGTCAAATGGCCGAGGCCGTTACCGAGATCCATTGTCTGTTTCCTGTTGTTTGTTATCCGTCACCCTGAGGTGCGAGCGGAGCGAGCCTCGAAGGGCGACGGCATCCAAGTCGGCTGTTGCCGACGTGGACACTGAAACTTCTCCGAAATCGGCAAGACCGATTTCGGTTCGCGCCTCGGCCTCGTCCTTCGAGGCCCGCACTGCGTGCGGGCACCTCAGGATGAGGTTCACGACTGGGTCCCGGATCATTACTGCACGTGCTCGACTTTGCCCGAGGCCGCCGAGCGGATGATGGCTTCGGTGGCGGCGACGCCCGCGATCACTTGATCGAGCGGGATCGGATAAGCCGGTCCGCCCGATGCCGCCTTGGCGAAGGCTTCGAGCGCGACGCGCGATATGTCCATTGTCGCCGCCTGCCACAGCTTGGCTTCGCCTTTCACCGGCTGGAACTTGCAATTGCCGAACAGCCGTGTGCGCCGTTCCTCGGACGAAGCGCCGGCGACGTGGGTGAGGCCTTCGAGCCGCAGCCAGCCTTTCGAGCCGAAGACCTGAAAGGAAAAACCGGGCCCCGTCGTCGTCATGGTGCCGAGGTAGCCGGACATGCCTTCTTTCATCCGCACCAGGATCGAGGTGGTGTCGTCGGCGTCGATCGGCGCGGCGCGGCGGAAGCTCTGGGCGAAAGCGTGATCGATCGGACCGCACAGGTCGATCATGCCGTCGATGGCGTGGACGCCCATGGGCATCAAACCGCCCAGCGGCGTCTCGGATTTGTCGGCGCGCCAGTGCGCCGGATTGATCGACAGCGCGTTGGGAAATGTCATGGTGGCTTCGACATGCAGGATGGTGCCGAGCTCGCCGCCGCGGATCATGTCGCGGAGCTTGGTCATCTCCGGATGGAAGCGGCGATTGTAGCCGACCGCGAGCGTGACGCCGGCCTTGCGTACCGCGGCAATGGCGTCCTCGGCCTCGTGCTTGGTGAGCGTGAACGGCTTTTCGCAGTAGACATGCTTGCCGGCCGCAGCCGCCGCCATCACCTGCGTCGCGTGCATGGAGTGCGGCGTCGCCAGCACCACCGCGTCGACCCCGCCGTGATGCAGCATGCCGTCGTACTCGGCGGTGAGGTGCAAACCTTTCTGCTTGGCGAACGCCTCGACCTCCGGCGTGATGGTGCGCGTGGTGGCCGAAGTAAAGCGGATGACATCGCTGTTCTCCGCCGACTCGACCAGCGTCTTGCCCCACCACCCCAGTCCGACGATACCGGCTTTGATCATTCTCAGAAACTCCTGAACCCTCGTAGGGCGGGTTAGCCGAAGGCGTAACCCACCGATCTGCCGGCGGATTACGCTCCGCTAATCCGCCCTACATCGACTTACTTCGGCCACGTCAACATCGCCAGCACGACACAAGCCAGCATCCAGAACACGCAGTACTCGATGCCACCGATCACCCAGATCCATTTCTTGGTCACCTTGTAGGTCGCGGCCCCGGCGACGAGGAGATGGAGGGCGGCGATCACGGCGACATAGGGCGTGTAGATGCCAAACACCAGAGCAATGGTCAGCAGCGTCTCGATGGTGCCGGCGAAGTACATCCAGGTCGCCGGCGGATTGAACTTCGCGGCCTTGAAGAAGTTCAGCGTCGCCGGCTCGGTGAACTTGCCGACGATGTGCGGAATGAAGAACAGCCCGCAAATGAGGCGCAGAACCACGACGCCACTAGTGAGATCGAAGACTTGCGCCCAGTGCGACATGATAATTCCCCGTTTCCCCGACCTATTGTGTACTTCTATCGTTGCCTGGAGTTAGCAGACCCCCACTCTATCTCTCCCCCTTCCAGGGGGGAGAAGAGCGAGCCGCCCACCCCGAGCAACACGTCGAACTGGGAGTGGGCCGCATTCTCCTTCCTCCCCCTGAAAGGGGGAGGATTGTGGTGGGGGTCGCGTGCCGCTCGTTCTGTGCGTCCGCCCAGTCCTACAGCACCTCGAACATCTGATAGATCGGGCCCTCCGGCAGCCGGTGGCCGATGCCGACGCTGATGATGTTGTTGAGCCAGCCGTATTTCTCCGACGCGGTCTCATACGATGCCGAGATGCGCAGATAATAATCCGTCGCCTTGACCACCTCGCCGCGGGCGATGCGGTCGAGCACCTCCTTCGGGCCGTGGCGGATGCCGGGGTAGCTCATGCTGATGATCGCATCATCGTCGGTCTTGAGGCAGATGCGCACGTTGAGCATGAAGGCGCCATCGCCCGGTCGTACCGCCTGCCAGTCGCTGCCGCCCGGAAGCAATGTGCCGCGCAGCCGCTCGCCCTCGAAACGCCCACCGGTGATGACGCCGATGCGGCGGTCGATACCGGGGCTCTTGCCGACGTTAATCGGCGGCGCCACGTCGAGCAGCAGCGTAAACAGCGGCCGCGTGCGCAGCTCGGTCATCTCCTTCGGCAAAATTTCCGACAGCGGACGTGTGGTGGCCACCGGCGTTCCTCCCGTTTCAGACTGCCGGACTTGCGCCGGCGGGCAAACTCTAGCCAAGCACCGCCGAACGGTCGAGCTAATCTTGCCGTTTCAGAACCGTCACCGTCAGCGTGCGCCGATGCGAGAAGCCCAGATGTTCGTAAAGCGAGCCGGCGGCGGAATTATCGCTGTAGATATGGAGGAAGGGAGTTTCGCCGCGGTCGAGGATGCTGCGTGTGAGCGCGCGGACGAGGGCTGACGAATAGCCGCGATGACGATAATCGGGATGCGTGCACACGGCCGAGATTTCGGTGAAGCCGGGAAACCGCATCCGCTCGCCCGCCATGGCCACCAACTGGCCGCCGGCGCGGATGCCGATGTAGCAGCCGAGTGCGATCGTGCGCGCGGCAAACGGTCCCGGCTTGGTCAACTCGACGAGTTGCATCATGTCCGGCACGTCGGCCAGCCTAAGATTCACATGCCCGGCGGCGGGCGGGGGCATCTCGTGCTCCTCATACACCATCTGCTCGACCGTCTTGTGAACGATGACTTCGAGACTCCGGTTTCCCGCGATCGGAGCCGAGTTGAACAGGCCCACGACTTCTCCGGGTCGCATCGCCGCGCTCAGCGCCTGAAAACATTCATCAGCCGCGTCGCGAACAGCCGCCATCGGCGAGAAATCCGGCCGATAGCGCCGGGCTCGATCGTCGCCCAGCGCGAAAGAAGAATGCGCCGTGGTCAATGCCGACCACGGTGGTCGTTCGAGTTGCTTCGGGTCGGCGTGCATCGGTCGTGTTCGCCATCAAAGCGCGGGAGTGGTCGCGCGGTGCTTTCAGCTGCCGCGATAGGTCGAATAGGACCACGGCGTGACCAGAAGCGGCACGTGGTATTTGCCTTCCGGCTCCGCGACCCCAAACCGCACCGGGACAACGCCGAGAAACGGCGGATCGGACGCTGGCGTGTCCTGTCCGGCAAAATAGTCGGCGACAGCGAAGTGCAGTTCGTAAATCGCGATCGGAATCGGCATGCCGCTAAACAGCGGCCGGTCGGTTCGCCCGTCGCTGTTGGTGACGGTGCGCTGCAACGTGCGCGCGGCACCGCCTGCTCCGATTTCGCAGAGTTCGATCGCAACCCCTTTGGCCGGATGTCCGCCGTGGACGTCGAGCACGTGCGTCGACAGATGCCCGTGCACTTTCAAACTGTCGCTGGCCCTGACCCGCTGATCGAGCCGCAGTGCCGCGATCCGAAAGATTTCTCCGAGCGCGGTTTTCTGCTCGGCCGCCGCATCGTTTTTCAGCCGGCGTTCGAACTCACGCAGGATCGATTCCTTGCCGTGGCGGCGCACGCAGACAATGAACGGCATGCCGAATTTGGCGCGGTAGACGTCGTTAAGCCGGTGAAAGCGCGCGAACTCTTCTTCGCTCAGGCGGTCAAGCCCGGCGCCGGCTTGCTCGGCGGTAGAGTCGGCGGTGAGCTTGCCTTCGCGCGCCGCCTTGCCGGCGAGATCGGGGTGGCCATTGATCAGGGCACGTTGCCGTTCTTCGCCGGCGTTGCGCACCGCGTCCGTCATCATCTTATAGAGGGCCGCCAGGCTCGCGAACGGGCGCGCCGCATAAGCTTCGTCCGCTACCCACGGCGCGAGCTCCATCACTTCGCCCAGCGCGGCGGTGAACGTTTTGCGGTCGGCGGCGTTCAGCGTCTCAAGCGAAACTTGTTCCATGCGGACGACTTAAAATCTCACGCAGTCGCCGCAGCGTCAGCGCCGAGAGGGTGGTGTTCGCGGTACCAGTGGCGGGCAATGTCGAGCCGCGTGGTGATCCAGACGCGATCGAATCCGGCGACATAGTCCAAGAAGCGCACCAGACCCGCGATCCGCCCTGGGCGCCCGGCGAGGCGGCAATGCAGGCCAATCGACATCATCTTCGGAGTGCGCTCACCTTCGCTGTAGAGCACGTCGAAGCTGTCGCGCAAATAGACGAAGAAGTCCTCGCTGTTGGTGAAGCCCTGGGGATTGATGAAACGCATATCGTTGGCGTCGAGCGTGTAGGGGATGATCAGATGCGGCGCCTGCGGCCCCTTCACCCAATAGGGCAGATCGTCGGCATATGAATCGGAGGAATAAAGAAAGCCGCCCTCGGCCAACACCAGCTTAAGGGTGTGCTCCGAGGTGCGCCCGGTGTACCAGCCAAACGGCCGCTCGCCGGTCGCCTCGGTGTGCAGGCGAACCGCCTCACGCATGTGGGCTGCTTCCTCGGCGTACGAAAAATTCCTGTAATCGATCCATTTCAGTCCGTGGCTTGCGATCTCCCAGCCGGCTTCGCGCATGGCGGCAACGATCTGCGGGTTGCGAGCGAGTGCAGTTGCGATCCCGTACACGGTCACCGGAGTATTTCGCGCGGTGAATAGGCGCCACAATCGCCAGAAGCCGGCGCGGGAGCCATATTCGAACATCAACTCCACGTTCATATGCCGCTGACCCTGCCAGGACGCGGCGCCAAGCACATCGGAGAGGAAGGCCTCCGACGCCGCATCGCCATGTAGGATAGAGTTCTCGCCGCCCTCCTCGAAATTGATCACGAATTGCAGCGCCACCCGCGCACCGCCGGGCCAGCGGGGATCGGGCGGTGTTCGGCCATAGCCGAGCAAATCGCGCGGATAATCGGAAGGCGCAGGCGGGGACATCGCGGCTTTCGTTGCGGTTTTCAGGAGCCGGCAAGCCCCACCATGGCAGAGGCACCGCCGGCTCTTCAAGTGTCCACAGGGCGCCTGTCGCGCGGTTACCAGCCGAGATTGACCAGACCGGACGATGTCTCCATTAAGGCGCAACTCCAGGTGAGGCCATGCGCGCAGTGCAGGCGGCGGACCAGGGCACGCTCGGCCAGGCGATTGCGGATCGCCTGGCCGAGCTCGCGGCCGTCAGCGACGATCCCGGCAATCTGACGCGGCTTTACCTTGGACCGGCGCATCGGACCGCGGCCGACCTGGTCGCCAAGTGGATGCGCGAGGCCGGCATGACTACCCGCATCGACGCCTTGGGCAGCGTCGTCGGCCGCTATCGGGCACGCGACGCCGGACCGCTGACGCTGATGCTCGGCTCGCACATCGACACGGTTCGCGACGCCGGCCGGTTCGACGGTCCGCTCGGCGTTCTCACCGCCGTCGAAGTGGTGAAGGCGGCGGCCGAATCCGGCAAGCGTTTTCCATTCGCCATCGAGGTCGTCGCTTTCGGCGATGAAGAAGGCGTGCGTTTCGCCTCTACGCTCGGCGGCTCCAAAGCGCTCGCCGGCAGGTTCGATTTCAAGGCCCTCGACGAAGTCGGCGACGACGGTGTGTCGCGCCGCCAGGCATTGAAAGCATTTGGCGCCAACCCGGCGCGCGTCTCCGAAGAGGCGCTCTCGCCGGACCGGGCGCTCGGCTATGTCGAAGTTCACATCGAGCAGGGCCCGGTGCTTGAGCAGGAAGGACTCCCGGTCGGTGTCGTCACCGCCATCGACGGAGTCACCCGCGGCACCGTGGAGGTCGACGGCGTCGCCGGTCATGCCGGCACCGTACCAATGCCGATGCGCAGGGATGCTCTGGCGGCGGCGGCGGAAATGCTGCTCGCCATCGAGGCGCGGGCGCGCTCGCAGTCCAATCTGGTGGCGACGGTCGGCAAGATGGAAGTGCCGGGATCGGCAGCCAACACCATTCCCGGGCGGGTGCGCTTCACCCTCGATATCCGCAGCCCCTCGGATCAGGAGCGCCTCAACGCGGTCGGCGACATCAGAAAGGCCATTGCCACGATCGCGCAAAGCCGCGGCGTGACCGCGCAGTTTGCCATCGGCCACGAAGTGCCGGCCGCGCTTTGCGACCAGCGGCTTTCAGATCAATTGGCGAAAGCGGTCGAAGCCGTAGGAATCAAACCGCGGCGATTGCCGAGTGGCGCCGGCCACGATGCCATGGCCTTCGACAAGGTTATTCCGTTTGCCATGCTGTTCGTGCGCTGTCGCGGCGGCGTGAGCCACAACCCCGCCGAGTTTGCATCGCCCGACGATATCAACATCGCCGCGCGCGTGCTCTCGGCTTTTCTCGATGGGATCACACCATAATGACCACGCTACGCATCAAGGCGGGACCGTACAACTTCGAGGCGCAGATGGAGGAGGCGCTGGCGCCAAAAACCTGCGCCAGGTTTTCTACCCTCCTGCCCTACCGCCAGCAGATCATTCACGTCCGCTGGAGCGGCGAGGGCTGCTGGATCCCGCTCGGCGAGTTCGACTTCGGCTTGGGTTACGAAAACCACACCAGCCATCCGGCGCCGGGCGACATTATTCTTTACCCCGGCGGCATCAGCGAAACGGAGATACTGCTGGCTTATGGAGCGGTCGATTTTTGCAGCAAAGTCGGCCAGCTCGCCGGCAATCATTTCCTGACCGTCGTCAAAGGCCGCGAAAACCTCACAGCGCTCGGAAAGTTGTGTTTATGGAAGGGCGCCCAGGACATTTTGTTTGAGCTGAAAGCTTGAACAGAGACGGGCCGCCGTTTACGCAGCCGGCGTCAGCTGCCGCATCATCCAGTAGCGATCCATGATGTCGCGGCCTGCTTAGAGATTTATTAGAGCGTCAGCGCAAGACACCCCGATAGAACATGCGGGTTTGTTATGCATAAATATTCCGGCCGGAAGTCCTGTGAGAGATGGAGTGGGCTGGCATGAGCGGCAGTGCGATGCTGCGGATCGGGATCGATACCGGCGGCACTTTTACCGATATCGTCTGCGTCGATGATGCTTCGGGCGCGATGCGTGTCACGAAAGTCGCATCGACGCCATCGAATCCGGCCATCGCGCTGGTGCGCGGCGTCCACGCCATTCTCGACGAGAGCGGCGCCGGCATCGACGATCTCGCCGTGCTGGCGCACGGCACGACGGTCGCAACCAATGCGCTCCTTCAGGGTGAGATCGCGGGCCTTGGCCTGATCGTCACCGAGGGCTTCCGGCACATTCTCGAAATCGCGCGGCAAGCGGTGCCCGAGGGCTACGGCAATTCGTATTTCTGGGTGAAGCCGGAGCGCATCGTGCCGCTGCACTATGTTCGCGAGATCGGCGGTCGCCTCAACTTTCTCGGCAAGGAGCTGCGATCGCTCGACGAGAACAGTATCCGCGCCGCCGCGCGCTTCTTCCGCGCCGCCGGCATCAACACGGCCGGCATTTGTCTCCTGCACTCCTACGCCAACCCGGCGCACGAACGCCGTGCCGCCGCGATCTTCCGCGAAGAATATCCGGACTGCACGCTGTCGCTGTCCTGCGACGTGCTGCCCGAGTACCGCGAATACGAGCGCGCGGTGACGACTTTGGTTGATGCCTTCATCAAGCCGCACATGAGCCGCTATCTCGATCGCATCCGCGACGAGCTTGGGCCCGAGCTGAACAAAAAGCCGTTCCTGGTGATGCAGTCGTCGGGCGGCGTCGCCAGTCCCGATCAGGTGATGCGAAAGCCGATCACCACGGCGTTGTCCGGGCCCGCTGCGGGCGCGCTCGGCAGCGCGGTGATTGCCGAAATCGCCGGCTTCCCCGACCTGGTCACGCTCGACGGCGGCGGCACCTCGACCGATCTCTGCCTGATCGAGGGAGCCAAACCTAAGATCACCAATGGCGGCCACGTCGGCCGTTTCCCGGTGCGCATTCCGATGCTCGACGTGCGCACCATCGGCACCGGCGGCGGTTCGATCGCCTGGATCACCCGCGAAGGCAAACTCCGCGTCGGGCCGCGCAGCGCAGGCGCCGTGCCAGGGCCGATGTGTTATCCGAACGGCGGCAACGAGCCGACGCTCACTGACGCCAATCTTATTCTCGGCCGCATCCCGCCGGCGCTGATCGGCGGCGGCATTCCGCTCAACGTCGAACGCGCGCGTGACGGCCTGCGCGCGTTGGCCGCGCGCCTTCCCGGCAATTTGAGCGCCGAGCAGCTCGCCAGCGGCATTGTCGAGATCGCCAACTGGGACGACGCCAACGCCATCCGGCAGATGACAATTCAGCGCGGCATCGATCCGGCCGGATTTGCGCTGCTGGCGTTCGGCGGTTCCGGTCCGGCGCAATCGCTGGCGGTGATGGAATTGATCGGCATGAAGACCTGCATCGTGCCGCCGAACCCCGGCAATCTGTCCGCGTTCGGGCTGCTGGCGGTCGACTGGCGCACCGACCACATCATCACCAAGGTCATGCACGAGGACGCCATCGATCTGCCGGCCATCGCCGCGATCTATGCGTCGCTGGAGAAAGAGGCAACGACGTCACTTGAGAACGACAGCATCGCGGCTTCGAAGATCGTGCTCGCGCGCGAAGCCGATGTCCGCTACGCCGGACAGTCCATGGAAGTGCGCGTGCCGGCTCCCGCCGGCAAGATCGATGCACAGTTCATCGCCGGGCTGACCGACGCGTTCCACGCCGCGCACTTCAAGACCTTCGGCTACAATTACGCCGGCCAGCAGAAAGTCGAGCTGGTGAATTTCTGCGTATCCGGTTTCGGCGTGATCGACCGCCCGCGCATTCCCGAGATCAAAATCACCGGCACGCCGCAGCAGAACCGCCGGCCGGTCTACTTCGACGGCGAATTCCGCGACACGCCGGTGCTGGCGCGCGGCTCGCTTGCTGCGGGCTTCAAACTCGAGGGGCCCGCGATCATCGAGGAGTTCGGTTCGACCACAGTGATATTTCCGGGCCAGCACCTGACCGTCGATCCGCACGGCATTTTGATTATCAAGGCTGCAGGCAAGACCGCCGAAGCGCGAAACTGAGTGGCTACGTACGGTCATCCATTTTCAGAAGCCGACCATCCGCTCGCTCACCATGTAGCCGGTGAGTAAAAGGACGCCGAAGGCGAGTACGAGCGCTGCCGCTCCAACTTCGGCGCCGCGCACCAACACGCTGCCGTAGCCGGACCGTTCGCCCGCAAACCGCGTGGCAAGCGCTCTCGCACCGACCGCCAGCGTTGCAATTGTGCCGACGGTGATAGCGGTGCCAATTCCCATAACCAAGGTCGAGGCGACGCCCGCCCAGAACATCCCCTGTGCCAGCGCGAAAACCAGAACGATGATTGCGCCCGAGCATGGCCGAAGACCCACAGAGACGACGGCCGATAGGCCGCGGTGCCAACCGCCCGGCCCCGCCAACTCATCCGGCTCCGGACCATGCGCATGACCCCACGGCAGTACGTCAGGCTCCTCGTCGTGCGGATGATCATGGCAGTGGGCGTGAAGCCCGGCTTCGGTATGGGAAAGGTCATGCGCATGGTCATGATGACGGCAATGCTCATTGTGATTGTGACCATGCGCGTGATCGTGCTGTTCGATGCTTGCCGCGGCCTTGTCTTCGATCCGCAGCGCGTGAATCGCCTTCAGAAATCCGCGTCCTTTGACCCACAGCAGCCGTGCACCGAGCAGCGCGATGAGACCGTAACTGACGATTTCGATGACGCGCACCGTGTCGCCCATGAGCTTCGCGGTTGCTCCAAGGAGAATTGCAGCAACGCCGACGATGGCCACGGCCGTCAACGACTGCATGACGGCCGATGCGAAAGAGAGCGTCACGC
Source organism: uncultured Alphaproteobacteria bacterium (assembly GCA_963844545.1). Lineage (GTDB taxonomy): Bacteria > Pseudomonadota > Alphaproteobacteria > Rhizobiales > Xanthobacteraceae > BOG-931. Next base: position 322,274 of record CAWJOX010000026.1, read on the forward strand.
CGCGGCGCCAGGTCTCCTCGTTGGCAAAGAGGTATGAGGAGATCACCGCCTTGCCGTGCCCAGGTCCCGCCGCATGAAAAATCCCGTACACAAACGAGATGCCAAGCAGCGCCCAAAACGCCGAACCATCGCTTTTGGCTGAACGGATCAAGCCGGCCAACGCGCGATAGAAGATCGCCTGTTTGGCGATCACCCAACCGCCAATGCCGCCGGCTGCGGGCGGTCGCGGGCCGCCGAATGGACCCAATTGCGCCGATGCGGAATGGCTTGCAGCGACGAGGATTAGAATTGCAATCGCCGTTGCTACGATCGCCGGATGCAATGGCTTCGCGGGGCGCGTTTTCATGGGCAGGTCACCGAGATTTTGTTGGCAAAATTCATGCCCATGCCGATATTGGCTTCGGATGTCATGAACGATTTGTCGAGCTTAAACGTCGATGAAAAAAAGCCGTCAGTCGGCTTTTCGTCGGTTAACGTGCAATGCGGTGGCGCACCGACGAGCTTCACCGGATTCTTGTCGGCAAAACCAAAATCGATGAAAAATTCGGGATCGTAGATTTCGACAGTGAGTCTTCTTGCCTTTGCCGGCTTTTTGAACGGCAAGGTGAAATGCAGCGTTAGCACCGTGCCCTTGGGATCGTAGTCGAGCCAATAGTCCGTGGGTTTGCCAAACGCGTCCTTTTGCATCCGCCCGTCGATCTTAAGGTAGGTGAAGTAAGCGTATTCCTTGAGCGAATCGATGTTGAGTTGCGCAAGAGGTTGCAACTCTGCACGCGTGAATTCGCCTTTGGTGCGGGCCGCAATGCCCTGTGTCGCGAAGGCTGAGTACATGTCGTCGAAGGTCCAGGCGTGCCGCACGGCTGTCATCGAGCCATCCGGCGTATAGATCAATTCGGTTTTCATGGTCGCCCAGACATGAGGGTGCGCCTGCACATCGGTCGTCACGAGCGCGGCGCACGCAACGATGAGCGGCGGCAAAAGAAATCGAACGGTCGCAACGTACACCGTCGATCGCCCAGCGCGGCACGCGTCTGCGCAACATGCTGAAAGCACGTGTGGCGATGGCTTGGCCGCGGCGAGAGCCGATGCATTCGGCTTCGCGCGGCAGAAACGCGCACGCTTCATCGATGAACTCCGATTTTGAGTCGGAAGCATCGCCCGGCCTTCAAACAAAAGGGCCCAGGCGGGTGATCTTCTGCTGGCTCTTCAGACGACGACCGGCAGAACGGCGATGAAGCTAAATGATTGGGGGTCCGCGCGCTTGAAACGAGAGGGTAATTTGTGGCCGTAGCCGATCCGCCGGCTTTTCGAACGGGGAAAAGTGGACGACCGATATCGGCACGATGAGGACCGGTGCCAGTGCAGGCGCTCCGGTCCCGATCAGCGCTATGCTCGCACAGATCGGGCAATAATGATCCGGTGCGGGGTGATGATCCTCATCAGCAGGGCCCGCCGGCGACCCTGTCGCGTCTGTTAGTGCAAGGGCCTGGCCGGCTTTGATCGCTGGCGGCAGCCCAAGCTCGTCGCGATGCATGTGGCCGAACGAGACGGCCATCTGCAGCGTCAGTGCAAACAACGCCAACCAAGTCCATGATTGGATTTTTGAGCGAAGCCAATTCATTGATCTGATTCGCCCGCCCCACTCCCCAGGCCTTAATCGAGGCCACCTGATGGAACCGCGCCCCCGGCAGTCTATTGGGCTCAATTGCGTCACTTTTTCGACGGCATCGGGTCTTGCCACCCAATGAGCAGACATTCGCTCGATAGTTCGGAACGGCAGCTAGGGGGCCATGACCGCACCAGGCTTCAAAAGTCCTTCCACGTTACCAGGCGAGCCCAGTTCGGCGGGCGGCGCAGAAAGAACTCATTGACCGGTGCCTCCTTGCGCGTGAAGATGTAACGTTATAACATTGCGTTTTGGAGTGCAATGCATCTGCCTGGGACCGCCGGTCCTCTCGGATGTTTGACCACCGAAAGCACACGGCGAGGTTCAATGGCGCTGCGCTACAAAACCGCGGGGAATCCGGATCGGCGGCGCAACGTCGCACTCGAAGTGACGGAATGGGTCCGCGCCTTCCTCGACACTCATGACGATGCAGTCATCAGCGTCACGGGGCATCAATGCGGCGCTCCAGAGTGCGGGGACGCTGAGACAGTAATCCTTCTCATGCGGGCGGACCAACCAACCGTGGCGATCAAGATTTCGAAGCCAATCGAGACGGTAACCGACGCGGACGTTGCTGAAGCGCTGCAGCCGCTTCTGCCTCCCGCGCGCGTGATCCGCATTCGTTGATCTCTAAGTCCGTCACAGGAGATGCGCCACTGCCAAATGCTCCGTTGCAAACACCCGTCACCATCCTGACCGGCGATCGATCGTCGCCCGCCACTTCGCTCTTGCCCTCCTTACCTTCGCGCCGCTACAGTTCATGCCGTCGGGAAACTTGGCCTCTGCGAGGGTGATTCAGTGCGCTCCAGGCGTTGGCTTCGTTACGACAGGCGGGTTGGCAGTTGGCTGGCGCTGTTTGCGCTGGGGCTACAGCTTGTCGTGTCCTTCGGGCACATCCATGTGAACGCCGTTCACCGGATCGACCCGATTCTTGCAGCCAGCGGTTTCGGCGCTCACGCTGCAAAACAGCTTCCCACGCACCAACCGAGCCAGGATGGGGACGATTATTGTGCGATTTGCGCCAGCATCTACCTGGCGGCTAATTCGTTCATGCCGGTCGCACCGCAATTGCCGGTGCCGTCCGCGTCACACATTGTCGAACGCTTCGAACGCGGTGTAGCGGTCTTCGTCGCCCCGCAGCGAGCGCCATTCCAATCCCGCGCTCCACCGCTGGCCTGACTTCGGTCGTCGCCGATCTTCAGCGTCGCCGCTTGTTACCGCCTGCGACGGCCTGAAGACGTAAACGCAGCATCTCATGTGCGCTACGACGTGTCGCGTCGGCTTGATCGCCAGCAATGCGCCGTGCGTTTGACGATGCCATCCGACTTGGTGCCTTCGGCTTTCAGGGGCTAGTGTCATGCATGTTCGTGCCCATCGTGTCCGTCCTGGTTACATCCTCGGCTGTTCTGCGCTCGTGTTGGTGAGTTTTAGCGAGACGGCCGTTGCGCAAACGACGCTTCCCGAGGTCGTCGTCAGCGCCCCGAAACAAAAGCCGAAGCCGCGTCCCAGGCACGTGCAAGCTGCGCCGCCAACGACGGCACCGGTTACGCCGGCCGCGCAGCTCAACGCCAAGGCCGACGCGTTCAACACCGATCGCAGCAATCTTTACACAACCATAGGCACAACGGCCGACGTCATCAGCCACGCCACAATCCAGGCACTTCCCGGCGGCGACAACCAGCCGGTCGAGAAAATCCTGTTGCAGGCCCCCGGGGTCTCGCAGGATTCCGCCGCCAGCGGCCTGCTTCATGTGCGCAACGACCACGCCAACGTGCAGTTTCGCATCAATGGCGTGATGTTGCCCGACGGCCTGACCGGCTTCGGCAGCATTCTCGACGCCAGCTGGATCGGCAGCATCGCGTTGATCACCGGCGCGCTCCCCGCGGAATTCGGAATGCGTACCGTGGGCCTCGTCGACATCACGACCCGCGCCGACGTTTTCAACAACAGCGGTGAAGTCGGCGTTTATGGCGGCAGTCAGGGAACGATCACGCCGACGATCCAATACGGCGGCACGTTCGGCAGCACTTGCCCCGCGACATCGCCGGTCGTGGGCAAATCGGCGCCCTCAACTTCGGGCTGCTTCCCGGGCGTCCAATACTTCTTTACCGGCCGTTACCTGCAAACCAATGAGGGGCTGGAAAATCCGCTCCCCTCCTACAGCCCGATCCACGATTTCTCGCAGCAGGAGAAGGGCTTCGCCTATATGTCGACGTTCGTCGACCCGTATACGCGGCTCAGTCTGATCGCGGGAAGCTCCACTAGCAAGTTTCAAATTCCTAACGTACCGGGGCAGCCGGTGGGCTTGAACGGCGGTGTCACGAGCGCGTTCGGCGTAACCACGTTCAATTCGGCGCAGCTCAACGAGAACCAGTACGAGGACACGCAATACGCCGTGCTGGCGCTGCAGCGATCGATCAACGGCTTTGACGGACAGGTGTCTTATTTCACGCGCTATGACCAGTTGCACTATTCGCCGGACCCGCTTGGCGATTTGCTGATCAACGGCGTCGCCTCGGACGTCGTGCGCCAATCCTACACCAACGGCATCCAGGCCGACGGCTCGTATGCGATCAGCCCAGCGCATACAGTCCGCACCGGCTTCACCGTCAGTGGCGAACAAGCTTTTGTCGGGAACTCCTCTCTGGTCGAGCCCGTTGTCGGCGGCGCGGCGGTTGATGCACCTTTCAATGTCACCGACAATGTCTCGGCGACCGGCTATCTGGCCGGCGTCTATGTGCAGGACGAATGGAAAGTCACCAACAAGTTCACCATCAATGCTGGCCTTCGCTTCGACCAGATGTGGCAATTCGTCAGCGCCAACCAGCTCAGCCCGCGCATCAGCTTCACCTACACACCGTTCGAGTACACGAAGTTCCACGCCGGGTATGCCCGCTATTTCACACCGCCAGTGATGGTCGAGGCAGCTCCGGTCAATATCGGCTTGGTCAACAACACCACGGCCGCGGTGCCTACCGACCAGGGAAACAGCCCGGTGCTGCCGGAGCGGTCGCATTATTTCGACGTCGGCGTCGACCAAAATATTCCGTTTGGGTGCAGCAAGCCGGCGGCGAAGAATTGCACCGACCTCGATCTCGGCATCGACGCCTACTACAAAATCGCGACCGATCTCATCGACAATGGCCTTTTTGGCCAGGCTTACGTGCTGAGCGCCTTCAATTATGCCCAAGGAGTCGTCGAAGGCGTCGAGCTCAGCGCCAAATTCCACAGCGGCAATTTTCAGGCCTACGCCAACCTTGCTGTGGGCGCTGAGAAAGCGACCAACCCCGTATCGAACCAATATCTGTTCGGCAACACGCCGCTTGCCGACCTCGGCGGTTTGACCGAGTTCCAGTATCTCCAGACCCATTGGATCTACACCGATCACACTCAGTTGGTCACCGCCTCGGCCGGCGCCATCTATCAGTTCTGCGGCCGGCCGGCATACGCCGGAGAGACGTTCGACAATGCTTCCGGAAGCACGGGAATGTGGTGGTGCGGCACCAGGCTCAGCGGCAGTATGATCTACGGCAGCGGACTGCGCGACGGCGATGCCAATATTTCCACGGTGCCGCCATACACGCAATTCAACATCGGGATCGCGCGCGAATTCTTGCTGCCGAACGATCCGAAGCCGATGACGGTGCGCTTCGACATCGTCAACCTGTTCGATTCCGTCTACCTCATCCGCGACGGCAGCGGCATCGGCGTCTTTGCGCCGCAATACGGGCCGCGCCGCGGCTTCTTCGTCGGGGTGTCGAAGAAGATCTGAAAGGCAGCGTGAGGTACGCCGCCCGGAACAATGTGTCACGCCAATGAAGAGTAAACGGGATTAGCTGTAGAAGGAACTGACAACATGGGGCAACGATCCGGAAGCAACCCTGGCCGAAGCGCCGCCGGCACCAAACTGAATAGGTTGGACAGGACGGACAATCGCATCCGGCAATTTGTCGCGTTGGCGCTCGCTCTGTGCGCCGGCGCTCCGTCGGCGGCGTCGGCTGCCGATCTTCCGGCACCAGGCCTGCCGTCCGTCTACAAGGAGCCTCCAGTCCCTTATACTTGGACCGGCTTCTATATCGGCGGTAATATTGGCGCAGCTTGGCAAGGGTTAAGCGGAACAAATTTTACCGACACGATCGGCAGTACCTTTACCGCGCCAACCAACGTTCAGTTTATGGGCGGCGGCCAAGTCGGCGTGAACTACCAGTTCTGGGGCGGCGTCGTCATCGGAGCCGAAGCGATGTTCGATTGGCTTCCCAACACCACGAACGCCTCGATCACGGCAACTGCTCCCGATGGCACTGCCGCCTTCCTCGGCACTATCAACAATCGATGGTTGACCACCGCGACCGGCCGCCTCGGCTATGCGTGGGATCGTGTGCTCCTGTATGGCAAGGGTGGCGCGGCCTGGGTGGGAGCGAGCAATCCTGGGATTTCAATCGGCGGAGTCCCGACCGCCCTCACCGGCGGCAACAACTCCAATTTCGGCTGGACCGCCGGTTTCGGGCTTGAGTGGGCTTTCTGGAACAACTGGTCGCTGCGCGCCGAGTACGATTTTGTAGGGCTTGGCAATCATACCTACACGGCGGCGCCAGGGCCGACGATTTTCGGCGGCGATGTCATCACATATAGCTATCCAAGCTTTTCCATCATGACTCTAGGCGTCAACTACAAATTCGGCGGCTGATTGATGCACTTCGACATCGTCAATCTGTTCGACACCGTCTACCGGCCCGCAGCGGCATCAGCATCAGCGTGGTTGCGCCGCAATACGGTCCTTGCCGCGGCTACTTCGTCGGCATATCGAAGGAGATCTGATCGGCGGGTGGGGCGAACAACGCGGGATTCCGCATGGTTAGATGCGCACTGCCTTCAGTTTATAGAAAGGTCGACATGTCGGTTAGAATTAAAAGTATAAAGTGCCGGCGACGCGCAACGATCGTGGCGTTGACTGCCGCGCTGCTGACGATGTCGGCGCTCCTGCCTCCGGCAATGGCGCAAAGTTCGACCGCGCCCGCCGAACAGCCGGCCGCGGCTAACGCAGCGCCGGCGCCGCCGGTAACGACGCCAAGCGTGGCCGCACCAAACGCACCGGCCGCAGCATCGGCGCCGCCGGTAACGACGCCAAGCGTGGCCGCACCAAACGCACCGGCCGCAGCGCCGGCGCCGCCGGTAACGACGCCAAGCGTGGCCGCACCAAACGAACCGGCCGCAGCGCCGGCACCGCCGGTAACGACGCCAGGCGTGGCCGCACCAAACGAACCGGCCGCAGCACCGGCGCAGCCGCACAGCGGTGGGCCGTCGATTGGGAGCGCGCTCCTGCCGCACGATCTTTCGCCGTGGGGCATGTTTTTGAATGCGGATATTGTCGTGAAGGCGGTCATCATCGGTCTTGCGTTTGCGTCGCTCGTCACCTGGACCGTTTTTGTCGCCAAAAGCCTAGAACTCCGCATCGCGCGCGGCCATGAGCGCCGGGCACAGCGCATCCTCGCCGGCGCCGCCACGCTTGGCCAAGCCGCCGCGCAATTGCGCAACGGATCCGATGCCGCCTCGCAGCTCATGCAGGCGGCCGTGCAGGAAATCCGGCTGTCGGCGAACTTGGATGGCGAGGGACTCAAAGAGCGCATCGCCTTGTTGCTTGAGCGCATCGAACTGGCAAACAGCCGGAAGATATCGCGCGGCACCGGGGTGCTCGCGACCATAGGGTCCACCGCGCCCTTTGTCGGACTGTTTGGCACGGTGTGGGGAATCATGAACGCCTTTATCGGCATCTCCAACGCACACACCACCAATCTGGCGGTGGTAGCACCGGGCATCGCCCAAGCCTTGCTCGCGACCGCGCTCGGGTTGATCGCCGCCATCCCGGCCGTTGTGATCTACAACATGCTGGCGCGCTCGACGACGCACTACCGCGCGCTTCTTGGCGATGTCTCGGCGCAAGTCATGCGCTTGGTGAGCCGCGACCTCGACCGCGGCAAGCTGCGGCTCGGTCTGGCTGCCGAGTAAGGCCCTGGCCGTTAATTCCGATCACGGAGGCCGCAATTTCAACAGGCCCAGACTAGCGCTTCTTCTCCGCCGCGACATCGGCAATGACTTTGTCGGCGCGGCGAAACCCTTCTGACGCGATCGGAATACCCGCATAGACGGCGGTATGCAGCAGAATCTCGGCGACCTCCTCTGCCGTGACGCCATTGTTGAGCGCGCCGCGAACATGCACTTCGAATTCATGCCAGCGCGCCAGCGCCGCGAGCATGCAGACGTTGAGCATGCTGCGCGTCTTGTGCGACAGGCCGTCGCGCAGCCAGACGTTGCCCCAGCACTGGGTCTGCGTGAACTCAATAAAGTGCTGCGTGAACGGGTTGGCCTGTTGCTTGCCCGCGTCGACGTATGCCGCTCCGAGCACGTCACGCCGAACCTTGGCGCCCTGTTTTGCACGCTCCGCGATTGAATCTGGCAAAGTCACGATACCCTCCGGTCTTGCGTTAAAATGAGGCTGGAAATTATGCAGGATTGCCCGCATAAAACGAAGCCTGCGGAGGCTTTCGTCATGATGAACGTGCATGCCAAGGAATGGCCCTGGCCGACCGCGCCGGTCTTGCCCAAGCGCGAGGTCGATCCGATCGTCCTGCAAATCGTCGAAGGCACGCTCAACTCCATCGAGGCCGAGATCGAATACTCGATCGAGCGCACCGCACGCTCGCCGATGATCCGCGAAGCCCACGACTACCGCGTCGGCCTGTTCGATCGCTATTGCCGCAAGCTGACCGGCCGCTCTTACTCCGCCATGCCGAACGCTGTGGTGCGGGATTTTCCCCCGCACACCATGCAGCCCGGCGACGTGTTTCTGATGAACGACACCTATCTGACCGAAGGCTCGATCGGCCACCTGCCCGATCTGTGCAGCACGGTGCCGGTGTTCCATCAAGGCGAGGTCGTCGCCTACATCCAGGCGTTCGGTCATCACGACGATATCGGCGGCCGGGTGCCCGGCTCGATGCCGGGCACCGCGACGACGGTGTTCGAGGAAGGCCTCGCGGTGCCGCCGATCAAGTTCTATGACCGCGGCGTGCGCAACGACGCGGTCTTCACCATCATCAAGCGCAACACCCGCGTGCCCGAGACGCTCGCCGCCGATCTCGACAGCGAGGTGCAAGCCTGTCTGATGGGCGCGCGGCGGATGGCGGAACTCTTTGAGCATTTCGGCCGCGAGACGGTGGAGGCGTGCTTTCAGGCGATCCTCGATACCTGCCGCGACATTTTCCGTAACGAACTTTTGCCGAAGATCGCCGACGGCGAATACCGCTGGGAAGATTACGTCGAGCACGATGGCGTCACCGATCCGAAGCTGCACAAGCTCGCGCTGACGCTGATCAAAAAAGGCGACCGCATCACGCTTGATTTCACCGGCACCGATCCGCAATCGACCGGGCCGATCAACTGGCCGGCGGATTACGCCGGCGGCGCGTTCCTGATCAAATGGATCGCGCCGATCCTGCGTAACCTCGCCGATACGCCGGAACGCGCGGCGGAGATTCACGTCAATGAAGGCGTCTGCGAAGTTTTTGATGTGGTGTTTCCGCCGAAGGGCACCTTGATCACGCCGGAATGGCCGGCGGCGACCAACGCTCGCTCGTTCGTGCTGCTGCGCTGCCTCGGCCTTCTCGCCGGTGTTGTCGCGCAGGCAGCGCAGGGGCGGATGCCGGCGGATCAGGAGACTATTCGCTACACGGGCTTCTATGGCACCGACAAAAACGGCAAGGCGTTTCTGTCCCGCGAAGTGTTGGGCGGCGGCTCCGGCGGCCGTTACTACGGCGATGGCAACGATGCCATCCACATCGTCCCGGACTCTGCGCAATCAGCCCGCCGAATTTACCGAGACGCGGTTTCCGCTGCTGGTAGAGAAGCTGGCGTTGCGCACCGATTCCGGCGGCGCCGGCAAGCGCCGCGGCGGCCTGGGCTATGACAAACATTACCGCGCGCTGGTCGATTGCCGCACCATCGTCACCGCCGACCGCGTGCGGCTCGGCTGTTATGGGCTCAACGGCGGCAAGGCCGGCACGCCGTTCTGCGTGACTGTTGACGCGGAAGGCAACGCGCACGATCTCGGCGGCCTCGTCGATGGCGAGCCGGTCCGTGCCGGTCAGATCGTCCGCGTCGTCACCACCGGCGGCGGCGGCTGGGGCAATCCGCTCGAGCGCGAGCCCGAGCTCGTCCAACGCGACGTGACCGAGGGCAAGGTGTCAGTCGCCGCAGCGCGCGACGATTACGGCATCGTGCTCAGGCCGGATGGCGACGCCTCGTTCGCGATCGACGCTGCAGCAACGGCAGCGCTGCGCGAGAAGCTCAAAAGCGCGCGCCGCGGCGAGCGGCCCATGATCGATCGCGGCGCGGGTTTCGAGAAAATGCTCCGCGGCGAAGTCAAGCCGTGGGTTCGATCCGCCTGAAATGTGCCGACGCGAGCCGCGTTGGTCCGGTCGAAAGTTCGCCGCGCTCACGGCAATCGCCGCAGGAAGGCGATCGCCAAGCCCGCTGCAAGCGCAAGGAACGACAGCACCGTCATCACCGGTATTGACGGCCGTGGCGCCGCGGCCGTTGCCATGGACATCGGTGGCCCGGCGTGCGCCGAGTGATCCATCCCGAGTTGTTCACCGTGACCAGGATTGGGACCATGCGCTATCGCGGCGGCACCTGCCGGGCGCACCGTCATCATGCCGTGCTTGAGGTGGTTGGCCACCAGCCACCAATTCATCGGATATGCGATGATGAAGCCAACAAGCAGCCCCATCGACATGACGAACCAGAAGCTGGGATTAGTAGGATCGTTGGCCGATCGGATCAGCGTCTTAAGTATCATCACCGTCGGCACCATGCCCGCCATCAGAAGGTTCATCGACAGTAGTTCGGGAACGAATGTGCTGGTCAGGGCGCGCCGATAAGAGCCTCCGGCCATGTCGCGCATGAACAGCGCCTGGAAAATCGTCCAGCCGAAGGCGAAGCCCAGAACGTATTCGACAACGACCTCGGTGATGCCGGCAAGCCCGATGACGCTTGATATGACCGCGCCGGCGAGAATGCCGACGCCGTCGCCCGCCACGCAATGCATGGTCGATCCCAGCGTTTGCCGCCATCGCACGGCAACGTAGCGTTCGTGAAGCCCCGGCAGCGGCTCACGGCAGCCGAGCACGTAAAGGAACGCACCGACCACGCCGGTATAGGCCGTCAGCAGCAAAAAGCCCCACTTCAGCACCGGAGATTCCGGCGTGGTGCGGATGTCGATGGCGACAAACACGAGCGACGCCGCGGCCAACACAAACCACAGCAGCATCACGCCGTCCAACATCGAATTCTCCGTGCACGATAAGCGTCGTTGCCGTCCCGGCCGGACGCGGTCGCTAATCCCGCCGATTGAAGCCGCAATCGAAGGTACGAACACCTTCAAGCCGATCGGGAAGCTGCAACACGTCCGGATTTGCGAGCGTCATCCGGGCATCGCGGCAGCCCGCCGCCCAATGCTCCTCCATGGTACGGCGGGAAAACTCGAAGTCCTTGGAATAGCCCTCGTAGGCTTTGGAGCGATAGATCAAGTGCGCGATATTGCACACCTTGGCGTCGGCATGTTCGGCCAGGATTTTTGTCTCCTCGGTATTACGCAGTTCTTCGGGCAGCTTTGCCATCAGCGTCGAAATCGCATTGCGAACTTTCTGCGCGTTCTTGTAGTGATCGGTCGCGGCGCGAGTCCGGCTTGAATAGACGATCTCCTTGTGCCGCACCTCAACGTCGATGAGATCTTTTGGGAGCGCGCCGCGCGCCGGCCAGAGGTCGACCTGAAAAGCAAGCGTGTCGCACCGGGGCCGGCTGTCGAGCACCCATTGTAGCGGCGTGTTAGACACGAGCCCGCCGTCCCAATAATGGCGCCCATCCACTTCGGTTGCCGGAAAGCCAGGCGGCAGTGAGCCGCTGGCGACGACGTGCTCGACGCCGATGCGGTGTGTCGTGTTGTCGAAGTAGACGAAGTTTCCGGAAGCGACATCCACCGCGCCGACGCTGAAGCGCATGCGACCTTCGTTGATGCGATCGAAGTCGACCAGCTGAGCCAGCGTCGCCCGGACCGGGGTGTTGTCGTAGAAGCTTGCACGGTGCACACCGCCGGGAAACATCACCGTCTGCGGCGGGCGCGGCGCGAAGAAGTTGGGCGCCCCGAACATCAGGATGTTCCACGCTCGCGCCTGATTGACGGTTTCGTGGGTCAAATCGTCCCTGATGTCGAGGTATCCGAAAAATGGAATTCCCAAGGGGGAGGAGCAGACGGTCTCCCAGAATTCGCGCAGCCGCTCAACCCGCTTTTCCGGCGGGTTGCCAGCGATGATCGCCGAGTTGAATGCGCCGATGGAAATTCCCGCCACCCAATCCGGATGCAGGTCGGCCTCGGCCAACGCTTGATAGACGCCCCCCTGGTAGGAGCCGAGCGCGCCGCCGCCCTGCAGCACCAGCGCGACCTGCTCGAACGGCGTGCGGCGGGAGATTTTTGGTGTCTGCGCGGGATCGCCGTCGCCGAAGTTACGGGTCATTGACGCTACCGTTGGCTTAAAGGGCTCAAAGGCAGCCGACGCGGCTGCAAATGCGCTGCCCGACGACAGTTTATCTTCGGCCGCAGGGCCGCTACTTTGCCGGATATTGCCGTCCCCCGTCAAAGGGGAGCGTGATGAAGCACGTCAACGAGCGAGGACTAAGGGTAATGGCTATCGAAGTTGCCAAGGTCGAATTGAAGAATGTGCAAGACGCCTCCGGCATGGAGGCCGCAATCAACAAGGGTCAGTTCAAAGCCGACGAGGTCATCGCGGTCATCGGCAAGACCGAGGGCAATGGCGGCGTCAACGATTTTACCCGCATCCTCGCCGATCAGGCGTTCCGCGCGGTGCTGAAAAAGCTCGGCAGCCGCTCCGAAAAGGAAATCGCGCATATCCCCATGGTCTGGTCCGGCGGCTGCGACGGCGTTATCACCCCGCACGCGACCGTGTTTGCGCGCAACGCCAAGACCGGCCCGGCCAACAAATCGCGGCTCGTCATCGGCACCGCGATGAGCGTCGAGCTTCTCCCCGAAGACATCGGCCGGCCGGCCATGGTCGAGAAAGTCGCCGACGGTGTGCGGGCGGCGATGCGCAATGCCGGCATCGACGATCCGGCCGATGTGCACTACGTGCAGACCAAGACACCGCTCTTGACAGTGGATTCGGTCAGCGAAGCGCACGCGCGCGGGCACGCGGTCGCCTGCGAGGTGCACGATTCCATGGGGGTGTCGAACGGCACCACCGGGCTCGGCATCGCCGTGGGCCTTGGCGAAATCAAGATGCCCAAGGCTGAAGAAATCTGCAAAAACCTCGACCTCTATTCCTCGGTCGCCTCATGTTCGTCGGGAGTGGAGCTGACGCAGGCGCAGATCGTGCTCCTCGGCAACAAGGCCGGCGCCGGTGGCCGCTATCGCATCGGCCACGCGGTGATGAAGGACGCGCTCGACATCGACGGCATCTACGAGTCGATTCGCAACGCAGGGCTGGAGCTGCCGGAGCGGCCGCGCGCCTCGGATCTGAAAGGCCGGCTGGTCAACTGTTTCATGAAGTGCGAGGCGGACCGCACCGGCAAGCTGCGCGGCCGGCGCCAGATCATGCTCGACGATTCCGATGTGCCGTGGCATCGTCACGCCAAGGGCGCGGTCGGCGGCGTGGCCGCGGCGGCGATCGGCGATCCTGCGGTGTTCGTTTCGGTCGATGCGATGCATCAGGGACCGCAGGGCGGCGGACCCTGCATCGCCATCATCGACGCCGGCGAGTAGCGCATGCCCTCAGCAGCCCCGCGACAAGACGCGCTAAACCGATCCGCGGCCGGTGGAGCGCTGGCGCTTAAATCGGCGCGCGAGCTGGCGCAGCTCATCCGCACCCGCGCCGTCAGTCCGGTCGAGGTGCTCGACGCTTTTCTCGCCGTGATCGAAGCGCTCAATCCGATGCTCAACGCCATCGTCACGCTTGCGGGCGAACAGGCCCGCGACGCCGCGCGGCTTGCGGAAAGCGCGGTGATGAAGGGCGACCCGCTCGGCCCGCTGCACGGGCTGCCGATCGCCGTCAAAGACGTGACGCCGACCGCCGGCATCCGCACCACTTTCGCCTCGCCGCTGTTCAAGGATTACGTGCCGACCGAGGACGCTGAAGCTGTGCGCCGGCTCAAGGCCGCCGGCGCCATCATGCTCGCCAAGACCAACACGCCGGAATTCGCCTGCGGCGCCAATACCAACAATGTGCTGTTCGGCCCAACGCGCAATCCGTGGAATCCCGCGTTGAGCCCGGCGGGTTCATCCGGCGGCTCAGCCGCCGCGGTTGCTGCCGGCATGGTGCCGATCGCGCAGGGCACTGATTACGGTTGCTCGATCCGCATTCCCGCGGCGTTCTGCGGCATTGTTGGTCTTCGGCCAACGCCGGGATTGACGCCGAGCCGCCCGCTGCACCTGCCCTGGGATCCCGGACAGGTCCACGGTCCGATGGCGCATGACGCCGAAGACGCCGCGCTGTTTCTCGACGCCATCGTCGGCTTCACGCGGCTGTCGCCGATATCGGTCGCGCCGCCATGGCGGAGCGCATTCGCCGCGCTGGAGCGCCGCGACGATATTAAAGACCTGCGCATCGCCTACGTCTCCGACATCGCCGGGATCGGCGTCGAAGCCGAAATCGATACGATCTGCAGCAACGCCGCGGCCGCCCTGGAAAAGCTCGGCGCCAAGGTGGAGCATATCACGTTCGACGCCAGCGGCGGGCGCGCGGCCTATCAGACCTGGCGCGGCTTCTGGATGGTGGGCCAACAATATCAGCGGCTCGCGCAGATCAACGAATTCGGCCCCAATCTGAAAGGCAACGTCGAAGCCGGGCTGAAATTGACGGCGCTCGACTTCGCCGCGGCCGAGCACCAGCGCGAACGAATATTCCACCAATTCCGCAAGCTGTTCGACAGCTACGATATCCTGCTCACGCCGGCGGCGCCGGTGAAGCCCTATCCGATCGAAATGAACTTTCCGAACGAGATCAACGGCAAAAAGTTCGAGAACTACATCGACTGGATCGCGCCGGCTTATCTGATCACGCTGGTCAGCCTGCCGGCGGCGACCGCGCCTGCCGGTCTGTCGCAGGACGGCTTGCCGGTCGGCATGCAGATCGTGGCCCCGCGCTTCGAAGAGCCGCTGATCTTGAATGTCGCGCGGCAGATCCAGCGGAGCAGCGGAGTCGGCTGGCCGCCGATCAGCGCCGCCGAGCTGCCACATGCCGGGTGAGGCGCTAGCACTCTGGATCAAGGACCCGCTCTCGATCTTCGCTGACGGCGCCGAGCGCGGCGTCGTGGTGAGGGACGGCCGCATCGCCGAGCTGGTGCCGGCCGGGTGCGAACCGGGCACGCCCGACGTGAAGACCTTCGACGCCGGCGAGCATGTGGTGCTGCCGGGACTGATCAACACCCATCATCACTTCTATCAGACGCTGACGCGTGCGGTTCCCGCCGCGCTTAACCGCGAACTGTTTCCCTGGCTGCAGGCGCTTTATCCGATCTGGGCGCGATTAACGCCGGAAGCGATCGAGCTTGCGACGACGCTGGCGATGGCCGAACTGATCCTGTCCGGCTGCACCACGACGACCGACCATCACTATGTGTTTTCCGCCGGCACCGAAGATGGCGTCGACATCCAGGTCGCCGCAGCGCGGCGGCTGGGCTTGCGGGTTTTGCTGACCCGCGGTTCGATGAATTTTTCGCAGCGCGACGGCGGGTTGCCGCCGGACAGTGTGGTCCAGGACGAGGACACCATCCTCGCCGATTCCGAGCGCGTCGTCGCGCGCTATCATCAGACCGGCGAGGGCGCGATGGTGCAAATCGCGCTCGCGCCGTGTTCGCCGTTTTCGGTGACGACCTCGCTAATGCGCGCAACGGCGGAGCTGGCGAAGCGGCTCGACGTGCGCATGCACACCCATCTCGCCGAAACCGAGGACGAGAACAGCTTTTGCCTCGAACTCTACAAATGCCGACCGCTGGATTATCTGGAAGATTGCGGCTGGCTCAACGAGCGGACCTGGCTGGCGCACGGCGTTCACTTCAACGACGGTGAGATCAAGCGCCTTGCGCGCGCGGGCACCGCCGTCGCGCATTGCGCCTGCAGCAATCAGACGTTGGCGTCCGGCACTTGTCCGGTGTGCGCCATGGAAGAGGCCGGGATGCGCGTCGGTCTCGGCGTCGACGGCTCGGCATCGAACGACTGCTCGAATTTGATGCAGGAAGTGCGCGCCGCGTTCCTGCTGCAACGCAACCGCTACGGCGTGAAAAAAGTCAGTCACAAGGACGCGCTGCGCTGGGCGACCAGGGGCTCCGCGGCGTGCGTCGGGCGAACGGATATCGGCGAGATTGCCGTCAGCAAGATGGCCGATTTTGCGCTGTTCAAGCTCGATGAATTGCGCTTTTCCGGCAGCGGCGATCCGCTGGCCGCATTGGTCCTGTGCGGCGCGCACCGCGCCGACCGTGTCATGGTCGGCGGGCGCTGGATTGTCGAGAACGGTCAGCTTCCCGGACTTGACCTCGCCGATCTGATCCGGCGGCACTCGGCGGCCGCACGCAAACTACAAACCGGCAGCTGACGCACTCACTCCATCAGCGCATAGCGACTATGCAGGAAGCAGCCGGCTCGGCGCTGCGGTAAAATTCTCGCGAGGCCGCGCCGAATGACGGGTTCTCGCTGATGAAGTGCGATCAAATTCGTGTAGCGTCTCACTCGGGGTCGACCTGGACGGGCGCTATGTCGCCGGTGGTGCGCCGATGTCTCAGCCGGCATCGCTCGTATCAAATGATCGTTCACGGAGATACCCATGGTGAAGCGGAGCGCAACGCTCGCTCGGAACCTGGCAAGACTGTTCGCCCCGCTTGTCATCCTGATCACCGCAAGCTCGGCGTTCTTCACTGCCGACGCGCAACAAAAGCAAACGCCCGCACCAACGGCGAATGCCGACAACGATCCGGCGCGTAATTTTCTGATCCAGCATGAGATCGGGCGGCGCTTTCACATCGACCCGGCAAATCTGCCGGCGCCAAAGACCGGCCCGATCGTCACCAACCGATCGCTGATCGTTCCCTATAGCGGGCAGGTCCCGCAGGTACCGCCCGGTTTTACCGCAACGCCGTTTGCGACCGGTCTCGCCAATCCGAGACGCTTCTTGGTGTTGCCCAACGGCGATATTCTGGTAGCCGAGCAGAGCGCCGGCTACCTGACCTTGTTGCGCGACGACGGCACCGGACGCGCCGTTTGGATCGACCGCCACGTTGAGGATCTCAACAGACCCTATGGCCTCGCCTGGCAAGGCGATCACGTACTGATCGCCGATCAAGACGGCATCTGGAGCGTACCGCATAATCTTGGTGCGCTCCGCGCCGGCAGAAGCCAAACACTGCGCGTCGATCAGGTGCCCGCCAGCGAACGCAAACCGATTGCCGGAGCCTACGGCGCCAAGATGATCACCAAGAAGGGCGTCTTCGGCATTGTCCAGGGTCATCAGAATCGTCCCCTCGTCGTCGACCCCAAGACCGGCGCGTTGCTTGTCGGCGTCGGCTCCTCGGGCAACCTCGGGGTCGAGCCCGAACCGAAGGCAACTATTCAACGCTTCAATCCGGATGGCTCCGACCAGACGACGTTCGCCTCCGGCATGCGCAATCCCACGGCGCTCGCGTTCCATCCGCGGACCGGCGAGCTTTACGCGCTAGTGCAGGAGCGGGACGGACTCGGCGACCGGCTGCCATCCGATTATCTCACGCACGTCCAGGATGGAGGATTCTACGGTTGGCCTTACGCCTATCTCGGCAAGCACCCGCAAGCCGGCTTCGCCAACCTCGCGCCCTGAAAAAGTGAACGCGACCATCGTTCCAGATCTCCTGTTCGAGGCGCACTCGTCGGCTTTGGATCTGGTGTTCTACGAGGGCGAGCAATTTCCGCCCGAATACAAGGGCCACGCTTTCGTTGCACTCAAAGGCTCGTGGAACCGCTCGGAGCCGACCGGCTACAAAGTCGTGCGCGTGCCGTTCAAGGATGGAAAGCCCGAAGGCTATTACGAGAATTTTGCTACCGGATTCTGGATATCGGGCGAGCAGCGTGCCGAAGTCTGGGGGCGCCCGGCTGCGCTTGCGGTGACCAAGGACGGTTCGTTGCTGGTCGCTGACGATACCGGCGGCACGATCTGGCGCATCAGTTATACCGGCAAGGGCGACCACGCCGACGCCGGATCAGGCCAACAGCATCCTAATAAGTGAACGCTACCAGCATTTGGTTCGGATTACAGAAGGAGAATTCATGCGCACGACCCGAAACCTGTTCGCCATTACAACCGCGACGCTTGCACTGGCTCTTGCTGGAACGGCGGCAAATGCAGCGGACATCTTCACCCTGAAATCGACGACCTTTCAAGACGGCAAGATAATGCCGCTGAGAGTGGCCAACAGCAAAGCCAACCGGCCGGACAGCCCGAACTGCGTCGGCGATAACGTGTCGCCGCAGTTTTCCTGGACGAACGTACCCGCAGGTACCAAGAGCTTTGTTCTAACGATGTTCGATCCCGAAGGCCGCGCACCGTCCGGTGTCAGCCACTGGGTCGCCTACGGCATCCCGGCGTCCGTGCACGGCTTTGCCGAGGGTGAAGTCAGCAAGGCCTCCAGCAATTATGTTGGCGGCAAAAGCACGATGGGTGTCGGCCATTACTCCGGGCCGTGTACGCCGCCGAATACGACGCCGCATCACTACACTTTCATTCTCGTCGCAACCGACTTCGATCCGAAAGAGTTGCCGCCCGGCCTGACGCGAGACGAACTGATCGCGAAGTTCGGCCCTGCCCCCGCACACTTCAAGGGCTCGACCGGAATGGTAGGTTTGTTTGTCAATCCCTGGCACGAGTGATTTTCTCCCGCCGCCGGCAATGCCGAATTGCGGCGCCGCCAATGGGCGCGGAACGCGAGTTGGCGTGACATTTGCTCTTTGATCGCGGTAACGGTAGCCAAGGCCGCTGCTGAAAGGGCGATCAAGGATGCAAACCTACACCGTCGATATCGCCGGCGAGCCGGTGACGCTGCCGATCGTGGCAATCAACGACAAGCTCGCGATTTCGCTCTTGATGGTGATCGACATGGGCGTACGGTTCGGCGAGCGCATCGGCAAGGCGCTCGCCGCAAAACTTGGCCCGCTCAAGCCGGACATCGTCGTCGGCGCGGCGACGCTCGGCATCCCGGTGGTCATCGAAGTGTCGCGCGCGCTCGGCCTCGACCAGTACGTAATTGCGCAAAAGTCGCCGAAGATCCATCTGGCCGACGCGCTGGTGCAGGAAGTGCAGTCGGTGACGACCGCGAGCAAACAGCGTCTGATGCTCGATCGCCGTTCGGTGCCGCTGCTTGCCGGGCGGCGCGTGGTAGTGGTCGACGATGTCGTGGCGACCGGCTCAAGTCTTGCCGCGACGCTGGCGCTGGCGCGCTCCGCCGGCGCCAACATCGTCGGGGCCGGCGTGATCCTCACCGAAGGCCACGATTGGGAGAAGGCGCTCGGCGCCGATGCGCGGCTGGTTCAGGGTCTCGGGCATATCCCGCAATTCGCGCTGGCCGACGGCAAGGCTGTGCCGATGCCGGAGACGCTGTAGGCACTGTTTCCGGGCGCAATGAGGCACGCCCAAGTGAGCGGACGCCCAAACGCCGTCTGAGCCACTTCCAGCGTAACGGTCTGGATCGTACGATACGATCCAGGTACTAACCCACCCTTGGTTTCACCACTTCCCAGCGCCCCGGATGTGTCCAATGCCGAAAGCTTACATCGTGTCCTGCTATCGCGAAATTTCCGATCCGCAAAAACTTGCGGCCTATGCCAAGCTTTCGGGGCCTGCGTTTGCTCCGTTCGGCGCGCGCTACCTCGCGCTCGGTAACGCCGCGGCGGCCTACGAGCACGGCCTCAAAGAGCGCATTGTGATCGTCGAGTTTCCGAGCCTGGAAAAGGCCATTGCCGCTCGCGAAAGCGCCGCCTACGCTGAAGCATTGCAAGCACTCGGCGATGGCGCTGTGCGCGACTTTCGCATCATCGAAGGACGAGAGTAGCGCCTCACGAGTCGTTAGCAAATCCGGCGGAGTGCGGCGTGACCCAGCGTCGGCTCATCGCCCAAAGATAACGCGCGGAGGAAGAAACGATGATCAAGCCCAAGCTGCACCATGTGACCATCAAAACCAGCCGTCTTGATGAGATGCTCGCCTGGTATGGTCAAGTCATCGGCGCTCAGGTCCAGTTCCGGGATCAAGTCGCCGCATGGACCACCAACGACACCGCCAATCACCGCATTGCCTTTCTCGCCGTGCCCGGTTTGTCGGACGATGCGCAAAAAGTAAGCCATAACGGCATGCATCACTGCGCGTTCGAATATGACAGCTTCGAGGACTTGATGGCGTCATTCGATCGTCTGCGCAAAGCCGGCATCGAGCCCGCATTCTGCCTGGATCACGGGCTGACGATTTCTCTTTACTATAGAGATCCGGAAGGAAATTTCGTTGAGTTGCAAAGTGACAATTTCGGCGACTGGGCAAAATCAACCGCATTCATGCGCACATCAGCCGACTTCGCCGCGAATCCGATCGGTACTTTCTTTGACCCGGCTCGCGTCTATGAAAAAATGAAGTCCGGCGCCGATTTCAAGACACTGCAAACGTCAATTCGGGCCGGTGAGTATCTGCCCAATCCAATCCCGCCCCACATTGGGTTACCAACACAGTAAGCCGCTGCGCGAGCGCTCACGCCCGGCACGCCAATCCGTCATCTGAAAGCGACCCTCGTCAATGGAAGCACGTGCGCAAATCGGCTGGATTGGTCTCGGCAGCATGGGCAGCCGCATGGCGCCCAATCTGGTCAAGAACGGATACGACGTTACCGGTTTTGACGTTGATCCGGAACGGATTGCCGTCGCGGCTTCGCACGGAATTGCGGCTGCGCCCTCCCTGTCCACACTCGCGGCTAACAGCGATGCAATTGTATCAATGATCCCGAGTGACAAAGCTTTCCTGGACGTCGTTCGCGGCCTGCGTGAGAGCGCCAGGCCCACGGCCTGTCTGATCGATATGAGCACCGTATCCCCGGACGTTTCCGCTCAGGCGGCAGAGCTGCTGGATGCCGCCAATATCGCTTACCTGCGTGCGCCGGTTTCCGGCAGCACGGGGCTCGCCGCGGCCGGTACATTGAGCATCCTGGTTTCGGGACCGGAGCGGACGTTCCAGGCTTGGCGGCCGCTGATCAGTATGTTGGGAAAAAAGATCGCATATCTGGGTCCCAACGAGGAAGCGAGGATCATGAAGCTGGTGGTGAATGTCATTGTTGCAGCCATCAATTCGTCGGTGGCGGAAGCCCTCAATCTCGGGCGGCGCAGCGGCCTTGACTGGAATGCCATGATCGATGTGATCAACGACAGCGCGGTCGCCTCGCCTTACATTGCTTCCAAGGTCGCCAAGCTTAAGGAACGGGACTGGTCGCCGGCCGCGACGATCGGTGTTATCGCCAAGGATATGGACCTGGCGCTGGAGCTGGGAAGAAAACGCGGCGCTTTCCTGCCGCTCACGGCCGTTGCGCGCCAGGTTCTTGCGGCTGTCGAAGGTCGGGGACAAGGACAATTGGATATGTCCTGCGTAGCATCGTTTTTCGAGTGAAACATGCTTTTTGAACGACGTGCATACACCTTGCGCCCGGGCTGCGAGGAGACCTTTTGGCAGTTGCAACGAAAGTGGAATACGCCAACGACCTACCGTCCTATGCTCGAGCGCAATCTCGGCTACTTTGCAATGGCAGCGGGACCCGCCGAGCGCATAATTCATCTGTACCGCTGGGACGATTACGAAGACGGCAAGCGGCGCATTGCGGCGATCGCAACGCCGGAGCGCGCCGAATATTTTGCCGCGGCGCGCAATCTTATGCTGGCCCAGGAGACAATTCTGCTCGATCGTGCGCCGATCGCCGAACTCAATCCGCTGTGGAGCAGCGACCGCGATTGGCTGCCCGGCGAGCCGGCCTTCCGCGGCGACGCAGACTCGAGTGCCTTGGCGGTTTCGGAGAGCGTGCTGGATTTTCTACCCGGCGGACTTGCCGGCTATTGGGAGGGATACCGCAAGCTTGATGTCGAGACGATGGAGCTGGTGCGCCGCGGTCTCATTGGAGTGTTCTTCGTAACCACGGGACCGTTACATCGCGCGATCCACTACCACTGGCATCACAGCTGGCCCGACTGGGAAAAGTACCGCCGGGCTCTGGCTGAAAGTCCGCTATGGCGTGCCTTCGCCGACGACTACAGACCGCGGATCGTTGGCAGCCACGTTTCCTATCTTAGACCCAGCTCGGTGCCATGGATGCGCTCGTTATTCGAAGCCATCGATTGGTCGGCGAGTTGACGAGGAAAATCGCAGCTGCCCGTACTTTAAAATCTTCTTCGATGTCGGAAATTTGGCCCGAAGGCGACATTCCAACCGTCGCGACAAATATCCGCTGTGGGGCACGGAGGACATTGACAACCTCCGCCAATCGACTTCGATTTATGGATACACGCCGGAAACTGCGCTTAAGAGGAGACAGTCATGAGCGATCTGCGCGACTTCATTGCCGGCATGCCGAAGTGCGAGCTGCACGTGCATCTGGAGGGCACGCTCGAACCGGAAATGAAGTTCGAGCTGGCAAAGCGAAACGGCATGACGCTGCCCTACAAGGACGCCGCCGAAATGCGGGCCGCTTATGATTTCCACGACCTGCCCTCTTTTCTCAAAATCTACTACGAAGGCATGAGGGTTCTGGTTCACGAGCCGGATTTCTACGACCTGACTTTCGCCTATCTCGCGAAAGCGCATTCGCAGAACGTGCGCTACGTCGAAATGTTCTTCGATCCGCAGCCGCACACCGGGCGCGGGGTGGCGTTCGACGTGGTGATCCGCGGCATCCGGCGGGCGCAGCTCGAAGCCGAGCGCATCCTGGGCATCAAGAGCCAGCTGATCATGTGTTTTCTGCGCGACTGGAGCGCCGAATTCGCCATGACCACGCTGGTGCAGTCGCTGCCGTACCGCGAATGGATCGTCGGCGTCGGCCTCGATTCCGACGAGAAGAACAATCCGCCGGTGAAGTTCAAGGAGGTGTTCGCGCGGGCGCGCGAAGAAGGTTATTTGCTGACCATGCATTGCGACGTCGATCAGCAGAACTCGACCGAACATATCCGGCAATGCCTGGAAGAGATCGGCGTCAACCGCATCGATCACGGCGTCAACGTGCTGGACTCCAACGCGCTGATCGACGAGGTCGCCAAGCGGCAACTGGCGCTGACCGTGTGCCCGGTGTCCAACGCCTTCGTCACCAACGGCAGCAAGGCCAAGGAGATCAAGCGCATGCTCGATCTTGGCATCCGCGCCACCGTGCATTCCGACGATCCCGCGTATTTCCACGGCTATATGAACGAAAACTTCGTCTGCACTCAGGAAGAGGCCGACCTCGGGCCGAAGGAGGTCGTGCAGCTGTCGCGCAACGCCTTCGAAAGCACCTGGCTGCCGCGGCCGGCCAAAGACCGATACCTGGCCGAGCTTGACGCCTACGCGGCACGCAACTGATGGCGATCATGCGCGCTCATACTCCGAACTACCGTCATGCAGCAGGGCGCGTTCGACGTCAGGCCGGGCCGCCATTGCCTCGTCTCACTATGGCGCGCGGCCCAAGTGCAAATGCCTGGCAGGCGCACGCCGATAAAGCGAGGCGATGCAAACGATCCGGCCCCAGACGACGCCAACCAGAAGCGCGCCTGTGGCGCCGAAGTCGAGCGCCAACGCCGGATCGGTCCGCAATTCCGGCCAGGTGTTGTAAGTGTAGCCAATGCTGTAGCGAAGAACGACGACGGCGACGGCCACCAACAGCGGCGCGACGCTGCCAGGGACGTGGACGGTGCCGCTTGCGCGTTCGGCCGCAACGTGGCGTGGCGCCAATTTCCAGCCGATGGCGCCGCCGACCGCGAAGCTCATCACAAACGCTGGAATCGCCACGGCCGGAGCCGCGCCGCCGGCAAGATTGGCGATCTCCAGCACCAAAACGATGACGGGATGAACGAACAACGTGCCGAGCCGGGATTCCCATGCCGAGAGGTTGCGCGCGCCGAGCCACAGCACAACAGCCGCCGCCGCATAGAACCAGAGCGGTGTATTCGCGGCAGCGTGCAAGATTTCTGTCATGGCGAACACCTTCAAGCGTGACGAGGCCATCCAGCGGTGGCGGCATCGCTTCATGTTGACATTGCCAATATAAATACGGCATGATGTAGTCAGTGTCAATATAGTTTCGGGATGACCGGCGACACCGAAACTTATTTCCGTGACCCGGCCTCGCGATCGGCCAGGCTTGGCTTGAGCCCGTCCGTTGGCCTCAGGCCCGTCGCAGACCGTTGATCTGCGTGCGCAGCAGCCTTTCGATCAATTTGTCTACGGACACGTTGGGTGCCAGAAGCTCGTCGATCACCAGCATGGTCAGGCCGTGAACGGCGGACCAGAACGCGTGTGCGGCCAGGATCTGGTCCTCCCGGCTGTCGGCCGAGACGGCAAAAGCTCCGGAGCGGGCTCCGCGCTCGATGACTTCTTCCAGCACCGCTCTGGCCCCGGCGCCAGCCGATCTGGCAATCGTTGGGCGATCGCCGGGACCGGCGTCGGCAAGCGCCGCACCGAACATCAGCCGGTAGAGCGCGGGGTTTTCGAGTCCAAGGCGCACATAGGTTCGGCCAATCACGTCGACGAGCGCTTCCGGGGCGTCGATTCCAGCCATGGCGCGCAGCATGCCGTCACGTAGTCTTTCGAAGCCGACGACGGCAACGGCGGCGAGAAGATCCTGCTTCTCGGGGAAATGGTTGTAGGGCGCCTGGTGGCTCACCCCGGCACGGCGGGCCAATTCTCTGAGCGAGAAAGTCCAATTTTGCTCCTCGGTGACCATTTCCAGCGCCGCGTCGATCAACGTGCGACGGAGGTCGCCGTGATGATACGGCTGAGGGGCGGCGAGGCGTTTTCTTTTCGGCACGGAGGCTCCCGGTATATTGACACTGACTACATTTCGATATAGTCAATGTCTACATTGGCGGATCGAAATGTCAATCCGTCGGACGACGATCAATCCCGATCGTTGAGAAAATATGGGAGCCACGACCATGCTAACGATGACAAAGCAGCAATCACCGACCAGTGTCCGGCATCAAGTGTCACCCGAAGAATGGCAGCAGCGTGTAGCGCTCGCGGCCGCCTATAGGCTGGTCGCGCATTTCCGATGGGACGATCTCATTTTCACGCATCTGTCTGCCCGAGTCCCGGGGCCCGACCATCATTTCCTGATCAACCCCTACGGCATGACCTTCGATGAGGTCACGGCGTCCAGTCTGGTCAAAGTGGACCTCAATGGCGGGAAAGTCATGGCCTCACCGTACGACATCAATCCGGCAGGCTTCACCATTCACAGCGCCATCCATGCGGCACGCGAGGACGCCGAGTGCGTGCTCCACGTGCACAGCCTGAACGGCACCGCTGTGTCGGCTCAAAGACAAGGCCTGTTGCCGATCTCGCAGCAATCCATTTTCGTGCTCTCGTCGCTGGCATACCACGATTACGAAGGCGTGGCGTTGCGCGACGACGAGAAGCCGAGGCTCGTGCGGGACCTCGGCGCGAACAGCTGCCTGATGCTTCGCAACCACGGTTTGATCACCGTCGCCGACAATGTGCCGGATGCGTTCCTGCTCCTGTACACGTTGGAAGCCGCCTGCACGATTCAGGTGCGCGCGCAAGCTGGCGGCGGCGAACTCGTCCCCATTGATCCGCGAATCGTCCAGACCGGACAGCAACAAGCTGCAACCGTAACGCACGAGGCCGGCGGTGCGCTCGCCTGGCCGGGGCTGCTGCGAAAGCTTGACCGGATCGACCCTTCGTACCGAAATTGAGCTGAACCACGCTCAATGAACGCGGGCGATCGAACTCGATCCCGCCCATGCAGATCCGGTTTCGCGGTTGTGAGTCCACGTCGCGAAAACGTCGATGGCCGGGACAAGCCCGGCCATCGCGTTCTCAGATCGACGACGACAGAGAATTACTTCCCCGGAATCTTGTCGTCGATGCCTTTGACGTAGAAGTTCATGCTCAGGATCTGGCCGGCGTCGAGGTGGTCGCCGCCCTTGCATTCCACCGTCTTGCCGTCCTGATCGACGATCGGGCACTTGAAGGGATGGAGCTTGCCGGACCGGATGGACTCTTCGGTCGCCATCGCCATCTTCTTCACGTCGTCAGGCATGTTGGTATAGGGCGCCATCACGACCATTCCGGAGTCGAGCCCGCCCCAGGTATCTTCCGACTTCCACTTGCCGTCGAGCACGTCCTGGGCGCGCTTGGTGTAGTAGCCGCCCCAATAGTCGGTGTCGGCGGTCAGCTGAGCCTTCGGGCCGAACTTGATCATGTCCGAGGATTCGCCGAAGGAGTGAATGCCGCGCTGCTCGGCCACCTGCGTGGCCGCCGGCGAATCGGTGTGCTGGGTCAGGATGTCGGCGCCCTGATCGATCAGCGTCTTGGCGGCGTCGGCTTCCTTGCCCGGATCGAACCAGGAATTAACCCAGATGATCTTGAACTTCATATCCGGCCTGATGGACTGCGCACCCAGCATCGTCGCGTTGATGTTGGAGATGACTTCCGGGATCGGGAACGAGACGATATAGCCGACGATACCCGTCTTCGACATCTTGGCCGCGATCTGGCCCTGGATGTAGCGGCCTTCATAGAACCGCGCGGCGTAGGTACTCACATTCTTGGCGCGCTTGAAACCGGTGGCGTGCTCGAAGAACACGTTCGGATATTTTTTCGCGACTTTGAGCGTCGCATCCATGAAGCCGAACGAGGTGGTGAAAATCAGCTTGTGGCCGCTCCGCGCGAGCTGCTCGATGGAGCGTTCCGCGTCGGGGCCCTCGGGAACGTTCTCGAGAAACGTCGTCTCGACCTTGCCGGCAAGCGCCTTTTCCATGGCCTTGCGGCCGACATCGTGCTGGTAACTCCAGCCGAGATCGCCGATCGGACCCGTATAGATGAATCCAATTTTCAGCTTCTCAGCCGCGTAGGTTGTGCCGAACGTCGCGACGGCAAGCGCCAGCGCGGCGGCCATGGCAACGATGTTCCATTTCTTCATAGTTTCACTCCGGGTTGGAAAGACAGGCGTATTTTCACATTTCCCCCTACGTGCGAAGCGCCCGTAACGCGCCCGCAGGACGTCTTAACGGTCTGGCACGAAGACCACACCTAACGACGCAGGCGCGGCGGACCCGGCGGTGCCGCGCGTCCGCGAAATCAACACGAGAACGATGACCGTGGCAAGATAGGGCAGCGAGTTCATCAGTTGCTGGGGTACGCCGAGCTGCAGCGGTTGCAGGGCCAGCCCGAGGATGCTCACCGCTCCGAACAGGTAGGCGCCGATAACGAGACGGCCCGGCCGCCAGGAGGAGAAAACCACCAGCGCCAACGCGATCCAGCCGCGCCCGGCGGTCATGCCCGGAATGAAGAACGGGGTATAGGACAGCGATAGAAAGGCGCCGCCAAGTCCCGCGCAGGCGCCGCCGAACAACACAGCCAGCATCCGAATCCGCAGCACCGGGTAGCCGAGCGCGTGCGCCGAGGTGTGATTGTCGCCCACCGCGCGCAGAACGAGGCCGGCCCGGGTGCGGTAGAGGAACTGCCAAATCGCGATAATCAGTGCGATCGAGAAATAGACGAAAGCATCCTCACCGAACACGATTCGCCCGATCACGGGCAGACCGGTGAGGATCGGCAGATACAGCCGCGGCGCCTGCACAATCTGGTCGCCGACAAAGCCCGCGCCGATCAGTCCCGAGAGACCGACGCCGAGAATCGTGAGCGCCAGGCCGGCGGCGACCTGGTTCACCGCGAGTCCGAGCGTGAGGATGGCGAAAACCGCCGACAACGCTGCACCGGCCACGATGCCGCAGAACGAACCGATCAGCGTCGAGCCCGACAAATAGGCGCCGGCGAACCCGCAGGCGGCCCCCATGATCATCATCCCTTCGATGCCAAGATTGAGCACTCCCGAGCGCTCGACCACCAATTCGCCGGACGCCGCCAGCAAGAGCGGTGTCGAAGCGGTGATCACCGTCAGGATGAAGCTGACCGAGAATACCAGCTGGAAGATTTCGATGAGGGCATTAGACATGGACGTTAGCCATCGGCATCAGACATGGAGGATAGACATCGGCGTTAGACATGAGCCGGCACCGGCTTTCGCAAGGTGCGCAGCAGGCGGATGCGGTAGATGATCATCGAATCGCAGGCCAGCACGTAAAACAACAGGATGCCCTGGAATACCTTGGTGAGGTCGAGCGGTACCTTCATCGAGATTTGCGCCTCTTCGCCGCCAATGAAGGTCAATGCGAGAAACAGCCCGGCGATCAATATACCCACGGGATTGAGCCGCCCGAGGAAGGCAACGATGATGGCGGTGAAGCCGTAGCCCGGTGAGATGCTGGGCTGCAGATGCCCGATCGGCCCCGCCACCTCGATGATGCCGGCGAGCCCGGCCAGCGCACCCGAAATCGCGAAGGTGAAGATGACCAGCCGATCGGCGTTGAAGCCGGAAAAGCGCGCCGCCCGTGGCGCCGCGCCGACGAGCCGGATTTCAAATCCCATAATCATGCGCCCGAGCAGCACCGTCGCCAGCATGACGACGATCAGCGCGAGGATCGAGCCGGCGTGCAACCGGCCGCCTTCAATTAAGGTCGGCACCGTGGCCACCGGATCGAAATCCGCCGTGGTCGGAAAATTCAACCCCTTCGGATCGCGCCAGGGCCCGCGCACCAGATAGTCCTCGAAGAGATCGGCGACGTAAACCAGCATCAAGCTGGTGAGGATTTCGCTGGCGCCGAAATACACCCTGCAAATCGCCGGAATGAGCGCGTAGAGGGCGCCGCCGAGCGCGCCGAGGAACAGCATAACCGGTAGCACCCAAAACCCTGCATCGGTGCCGTTGGTGCGGACCGCAAGCCAGCTTCCGAATACGGCGCCGATCATGAACTGCCCCTCGGCGCCGATGTTCCAGATATTGGCGATGTAACAAAGCGACAGGCCGACCGCGATCATCACCAGCGGTGTCGCCTTCACCGCAATCTCCTGCAGCGAATAGCTGTCGGTGAGCGGGTCGATAAAATACACGACGAGCGCCGTGATCGGGTTCTTGCCCAGGATCGCGAACAGCACCGCCATGGTAACGAGCGTGAGCACGATCGCGATCAGCGGCGAAGCGACCGCGATGAAGGTGGAACGCTCGGCTCGCTTTTCAAGCACCAACTGCATGTTTTGCCTCTTGCTCGTCGGCCGGCCGGGCGGGGTTGGCACCGCCCATCAGCAATCCGAGCTTCTCGCGGGTCGCCTCGGCGGCGTCGAGCGGCGCCGACAGCCTGCCGTGGAACATCACCGCAATGCGGTCGGCAATCTCGGCAAGTTCATCGAGGTCCTGGCTGATCACCAGCACCGCGGTGCCGCGGGCGGCAAGATCGATCAACGCCTGGCGAATGGTTGCCGCCGCGCCGGCATCGACGCCCCAGGTCGGCTGACTGACGACGAGCACGCCCGGCTCGCGCAAGATTTCCCGGCCAACGATGAATTTCTGCAAATTGCCACCCGAGAGGCTCGCCGCCTCCGGATCGCGCTTGGCCTTGCGTACGTCGAACGACTTGGTGGTGCGGTCGACATGCGCCAGCGTCGCTGGCTTGTCGATGAAGCCCTTTTTCACCATGCCGCTCGCGGCATGGCCGGTCAGTAGCGCATTCTCGGACAACTTCATTCGCGGCGCGGTGCCGTGGCCGAGCCGCTCCTCGGGCACGAACGCCGCGCCCATGCGGCGGCGTTCGGTCACTTCGAGGAGGCCCGCGGCGTTGCCGTCGATGACCACGGCTCCTTCGCCGGGCGACAGCCGCTCTCCGGACAGCGCCGCAAACAACTCACCCTGACCGTTGCCGGAGACTCCCGCGATGCCGACAATCTCTCCGCCGCGCACCTCGAGCGACACCTCTTGGAGCCGCGTGCCGTGCGGATCGTCCGGCTCAAGCGAAAGCTTGTGAATGACCAGCCGCGGCACCGATGCCTTGCGGTCGGACGCGGCCTTTACCTCGCCAATGTCCGCGCCGACCATCATACGGGCGAGCGACGCGGCGGTCTCCTGGCGCGGATCGCAGGTCGATACCTTCTTACCGCCACGCAGGATCGTCGCGGTGTCGCAGAGCCTTTTGACCTCATCGAGCTTGTGACTGATGTAAAGGACGCCGCGCCCCTCGCTCTTGAGCCGGTCCAGCACCACGAACAGCTGATCGGCTTCTTGCGGCGTGAGCACCGAGGTCGGCTCGTCGAGGATCAGCAGCTTCGGATTTTGCATCAGCGCGCGCACGATCTCGATGCGTTGCCGCTCGCCGACCGACAGCTGCC
Source organism: uncultured Alphaproteobacteria bacterium (assembly GCA_963844545.1). GTDB lineage: Bacteria > Pseudomonadota > Alphaproteobacteria > Rhizobiales > Xanthobacteraceae > BOG-931. The sequence continues at coordinate 352,476 of CAWJOX010000026.1, forward strand.
AGACCTCGCGCTTGGGATCGAGCGGCAGCCCGTAAACCCGCGCGGTTTCCTGCAGCCGTTCCGAGATGGCGGCGAATGAATCGCTCGGCGGCAAGCCGAGCGCGACGTTTTCCGCCACGGTGAGATTCTCGAACAGCGTGAAGTGCTGGAACACCATGCCGATGCCGAGCGTGCGCGCCTCGGATGGACCAGCGAGGACAATCTTCTGTCCCATCCAGCGCAGCTCGCCGCCGCTCGGCTGGATCAGGCCGTACATCATTTTGACAAGGGTCGACTTGCCGGCACCGTTCTCGCCGAGAAGCGCGTGGATCTCGGCCGGGAACAGGTCGAGACTGATGCCGTCGTTGGCTAGAAAATCTCCGTACCGTTTGCTTATGGAAACGGCACTCAGGAGCGGGCCGGACCGCGAAGAGCCGGCTGGTGGCGACGGATCAAGCATGGGAATCAGTGCGCATACCCAAGTTTTGCAAGGCTTCTTGCAGAGTTCTTTGCAAGGATCGTTCCATCGTCGGCGGCCGCCACGCGGTCGGCCGGTAGCCATCATCCGATAAAATCAGCGCGTGCAAAAGGAGGCAGGCGAGAAAAACTGCCTAAATCCGCGCCAGGGCGACAAGCTTGCGCGGCTCACGCCGGTTCTGCCATTGTGGTTTCGCCGGGGTCGTACGAGGGGGAACCCGACGTCGTGGAGCTTATTCTGACTGAATCTGTCAGCGCCATTCTGCGCTGGCTACATGTCATCGCCGGCATCGCCTGGATCGGCAGCTCGTTTTACTTCATCCACCTTGATCTGAGCCTCAAGCCGCGCCCGGGACTTCCTCCCGGCGTCAAGGGCGACGAGTGGCAGGTTCACGGCGGCGGCTTCTATCACATGATGAAGTACCTGGTCGCGCCGGCGCAGATGCCGGACAGCCTGACCTGGTTCAAGTGGGAAGCCTATACGACGTGGCTGTCGGGCTTCGCGCTTCTGGTGCTGGTTTATTATGTCGGCGCCGATTTGTTCTTGATCGACAAGTCGGTGCTCGATCTGACGGTCGTCCAGGCTGCCGGGATCGCCTTTGCCAGCCTGGTGATTGCCTGGCTCATTTATGAAGGACTGTGCCGATCGCCGCTCGGCAATCACGAAGTGGCGCTGGCGCTGGTTGGCTACGTGTTTCTGGTCGCGCTGACTTATGGGTTCACGCACGTGTTCAGTGGCCGCGGCGCCTTCAACCAGATTGGTGCCGTCATCGGCACCATCATGGTGGCTAACGTCTTTATCATCATCATACCGTATCAGAAGAAGACGGTCGCCGCGATGATTGCCGGCAAAGAGCCGGATCCGCGCTGGGGCCAGCTCGGCAAACAACGCTCGGTGCACAACAATTATCTGACGCTCCCCGTCATCTTCCTGATGCTGAGCAACCACTACCCGCTGTTCTTCGCCACTCGTTTCAATTGGCTGATCGTCGCCATAGTGCTCGTCATCGGGCCGGTGATCCGGCACTTCTTCAATTCGCGCCACGAGGGCAAGGGCAGCCCGTGGTGGACCTGGGCCGTGGCGGCCGCGGGCATGATCGCGGTGGCGTGGCTCTCGGCCGCCGGGCCGCGAACAACGACCGTTGGCGCCTTGCCGCCGACGCCGAAATTCGCCGACGTCGCCAACATCGTCCTGTCCCGCTGCAGCATGTGCCATGCCGCCGAGCCGGTGTGGGACGGCATCCCGGCGGCGCCAAAGGGTGTGCTGCTCGATACCGACGAGCACATTAAAACCTATGCCGCGCTGATCGACATCGTTGCCGTGCGCTCGAACTTCATGCCGCCCGGCAACATTACCGAGATGACGAACAACGAACGTTTGGTGCTGGCGTCGTGGTTCGCCGCCGGTGCGACGACGAAGTGATACGCGAGGCATTAGCGACCTGGAGGGGCGGCTTAAGTTGAGCGTGCGTGCCATTCGTGGCCGGCTTCTGACCTTCCTGCGCGCACCGCGCGGCGCCGGCGATACACAAAGTTATCGCTATATCGACGACGGTATCATCCTGGTGAAGGACGGTCGCATCGAAGCGGTCGGGCCGGCCGACGAATTGACGGCGCGGCTGCCGGCCGAACTCCCTGTGGAGCGTCACGCCGGCGCGCTGATCATGCCGGGCTTCATCGATCCGCATATCCATTTTCCGCAAACCCAGGTGATCGCGTCGTACGGCGCGCAACTGCTGGAATGGCTGGAGAAATATACCTTCGTCGAGGAGCAGAAATTCGCCGATCCGGCGCACGCCGCGCGCAACGCCGAATTCTTTCTCGACGAGTTGGCACGCAACGGCACCACCACAGCGGTCGCCTATTGCACCGCCCATCCGGCTTCGGCCGAAGCTTTGTTTGCCGCCGCGCAGAAACGGAATGCCGGCATGATCGCGGGCAATTCCGTCATGAACCGCAACGGCCCGCCCGGACTGCTGGCACCGGCGCCGACCGCCATCGCTGACAGCCGCGATCTCATTCGGCGCTGGCATGGCTCAGGGCGCCAGCGCTACGCGGTGACGCCGCGCTTTGCCATCACCTCGACCGACGAGCAGCTCGCCGAGCTTGGCGCATTGCTCAAGGAATTCCCCACCGTCCTGATGCAATCTCACCTCGACGAAAATCTAAACGAGATCGCCACTATCAAGCGGCTGTTCCCGAATGACGAAAGCTACACTGCGGTCTACGCCCGCTTTGGTCTGCTGGGCCCGCGCTCGCTCATGGGCCATTGCATCCATCTTGAGGATGCCGAAGTCGCGCTGTTGCGTGACACCCAATCCGTCGCCGTGTTCTGCCCGACTTCGAATCTCTTCATCGGCTCAGGCTTATTCGACTATCAGCGCCTTAGCGCGGCCGGCGTGCGCATTGCGCTCGCGACCGATGTCGGCGGCGGCACCTCCTATTCCATGCTGCGCACCGCCGCCGAGGCCTACAAGGTAATGCAGCTGCAGAGCCAGAACCTGCCGGCGCTCGCCGCCTTCGATCTGATGACCCGCCGCAACGCCGCCGCGCTCGGCCTCGAAAACGAGATCGGCACCATCGCGCCCGGCGCCTTCGCCGACCTCGTTGTGCTCGACGCGCGTGCGACTCCAGCCATGGCGCATCGCATGGAAGTGGCGCGCAATCTCGAAGAGGAACTGTTCGTATTGATGACCCTCGGCGACGACCGCGCCGTGCGGCAGACCTACATCGCCGGCGATCCCGCGCTTAAAGTGCCTACCTAGCTGCGCACTTTAAGCGTTGCATCGTTACGTCCAGTGGTTATTGCGGCGTAGCAAATGATCGCGCGGCCAGGCCGAGACGGGCGACATTGGCTGGACGCGAAATTATTTTAATTCTGGCGTCGTGGTCATATCGCGCGCTCATGGAAGGATTTTTGAGGACGCGAAGGCGCGTGCCGCGTTCGCGCGGCAAGAATTTTCTTTGATCAAACGCTGCTGTATTATTTGGTTCAGAAAAATCGAAGCTAAATTGTTCAGTGTCGCAACTTTCATGATTCCCTGCTCGCTTCTTATTGTTCGATCATGTTGACGAGCGCGCCCTTGATGATCTTGCGCGTCGGCGTCATCGGCATGGCTTCGATGGGCACCAGCCGCTCCGGCCATTTGAACTTGGCGACGCCCTGACGCTCCAGCCACGCGCATAAGTCTTCGAGGCTCAAGGTCTGGCCGGGTTTGAGCACCACGCAGCAGCAGGCTTTTTCGCCAAGCACAGCATCCGGCATCGGCACGATCGCGCTCTGCAGCACTGCCTCGTGCCGGTCGATCAGCGCCTCGACGTCGGAGGGATTGAGCTTCACACCGCCGCGGTTGATCAAATCCTTGCTCCGCCCGGTGATGCGCACATGACCGGCCTTGCTCATCACCGCGAGATCGCCGGTGCGCAACCAGCCGTCGCCGGTGAAGATGCCGTCGTTGGCGGCGGCGTTGTCGAAATAACCGGCAAACACCGAGCAACCGCGGACCTGCAATTCGCCCTCGACTTCGGGCGGCATCGGCCTGCCGTCAAAATCGGCAATGCGTGCTTCACTGCCGGGCGTCGGTCGACCGATCCAGTCATAGCGTTCAGTAGCTGGATCGCTCGGATTGCCGAGCAATACCGCAAAAGTTTCCGTCATGCCCCACAGTTCGAACACGCGGCCGCCAACGAGCTTGTCTTCGAGCGCGTGCTTTAGTTCCGGCGCGCAATAAGACCCCGATACAATAACCTGGCGCAGGCTGCTGAGATCGCGGCCGTCGAGCAGTCCGGCTTTGAGCAGCGCCGCGACATGCGCGGGCGCGACGAAAGCGTGCGTCGGCCGATCCTGTTCCAGCGCGGCGGCAAGCGCCGGCGGCGTGAACGCCGGCAGCGGCATGAAGGTCGCTCCGGCCATCAGCGCCCCATTGGCGACAAAGAGGCCGAACGCGTGGGTTAGCGGCGCTGCACTCACCACGCGGTCGCCGGGTTTCAGATCGAACACCGGCAGACATTGCCGCGGATTGGCAAGCAGCGACTGAGAGCTGTGCGGCACCGCCTTGGGCGCGTCCGACGTGCCGGACGTGTAGCACATCAGCGCCGCATCGGTTGCGACCGGCGGCGACGGCAGCCGCGCGCGATCGGCGTCGGCGATCAGGACTTCCAGGGAAAACACGCCCGGCCGTGCCGGTCCGACAGAGATCACGTGCTGAAGATTTGGCAGCCGCGCGGCAAGCGTTGCGAACATCGCCGGCGGATCGGCTTTGTCGGTCGGCGCGCCACAAAACACCGCGCGGGCGCCGCGAATGGCGCAGCAGCGGCTCGGCTTCGCCGGCACCATACGGCGTGTGCAGCGTTGAGAAAACGCCGCCGAGGCGCGCGACCGCGTAATAGATAACGACGAATTCCGGCGTGCTCGCCAGCTGGACCGTGACGACGTCGCCGCGCCGCACGCCAAGCGCCGCGAGTGCCGCGGCAAGCCGTTCGGCCCGGTCGAGCGCGGCGCCGTAGCTGACCGGCGGATGACCGGGCGCGGCAATGGCGATCGCGTCCGGCGTCTCGCGCGCCCAATGTTGCAGGTAACCGGCGACAGTGTCGGCGGTCCAGCGGCCGCTTTCAAGCTCGCGCCGCACATGGTCGGGTCGAAAACGTAACGCGTCACGGATCGCCAGCGCATCAGCGCTGAATTGCGGCTCCTCGTAGACGTCGCGCTCCATGCCGCGCTCGGTGCGGAAGCGCCGACCGCCGCCGAGCTGGAACAGCCGATAGTAGCGCGCCGGCTTGAAGCGGCGCTGCTCAAGCAGCACACGGATGAACGTCACCTGATCGGCTGCAAGTCCGAGACGCAGCGCGATCTCGGGATCAGATAAACCCGTGCCCGGCCGTTGCCGCTCGATCTCATCGAACTGCAGCAGCCGGACCGGATCACCGCGGCGGTCCTGAACGTTGGTGCTGAGGTCAAAAATGATCGGGCCGAACGCCTCGATCATCTCATGCGTGACGCCGAGCCGCTCACGCCGCGTTGGCGCCGCCATTGCCCACCTTTCGCGACGCAGTAGCGCGGTGCGCCGCGCCGCGCTTGAGCGGATCCGCAAGCGGCGCATTGGTCGCAACCGGGCAGACGCGCATGCATTCGAAACATTGCGCAAACAGCCCGCCGTTGCCGACCGTCATCCGGTACCACAGCACCTTGTTGCGCTCGCCAAGGAGCAGCGCTTCGCGCTCTTCGGGATTATCGGTGGCGATGGCGTCGCGCAGCAATTGCGGCACGGTCTCGAACTGTTGCGTCAGCTCGGCGCAGGCGGCCATGTCGTAGTGCATCGACGCCTGCTTGCCGTCGGCGTCGATCTCGCCGGACAGACACTGCGCCGGGCAAAATTTCATGCAAGGGGTGCGGCCCTCGCGCCGGAACATGTTGACGCAGCTCGGCGCCGGGCACGGGTTTTCAGCGAGCGGCTTGTCCGGCGGCAGCGCCAGCTCGGTAAAGCACGACGCGTAGTACATGTAGCCGTAGTCGGGATGCAGCAGGATGTCGCCGGCAAGGCTCCGCGCGCCGAGACCGGCAAGCTCGGCATGCAGCTTAAGGCTTTGCAGCGGATAGCGCGCGCCCAGTTCCGGATCCATGTCGGGCGGACAATAGATCGACGGCACGCCGAATTTTTGTTCGATGTAAAACGCAAGTCCGTAGACGATCTTGTAAGCGCGGCTCTCGGTGCTGCCGAAATAACTCAGCGCCTTGGCCGGCACGCGCCAGGCGCCCGCGGTCGAGCCGCCGACGCCGACCGCAATCACCGACTTCACGCGCGGCATCAGGTCCGACGGACGGTGCCCCGCCGGCGCTATGCGCTCAACCGCTTCAAGATCGGCCACGCCCGCGACCAGCGCGCCCTTGCGCAGGCAATAGTCGATGATCGCCTGCTTGGCCGCGACCGGATCGATGTCTGGCTTGGTGCTCATGCTGGATGCCACGCGACGCGCATGTCTTTAAGCTACCGCCCGCGTAGGCCGAAGTCACGCCGGGAGGGCCTAAACGTCGACCGAAACCGCGACAGCGCCCAGGCCGCTCAGGGCGAAGCGATAGGTGCAGGTGCGGTCCGGAAATTTGGTCGTCGCGAGGCTGCCGGTCATGACGATATCACCGGCGCGCAGTTTCGTTCCCCTCGTGGCGAGATGCGCCGCGAGCCACGCCACCGAATGAAAGGGGTGGCCGAGAACGTCACGCCCAAAGCCGCGATCGGCGACCTTGCCGTCGGCGGAGACAATACCTTCAATCGCGGCAAGCTCCGGCCACGGTCTCACGAAATCCCCGAGTACAATCCCGGCATTCCACGCGTTGTCGGCGATCAGCGAGAGAATCTCCAGATTGCCATAATCGGCGTGACGGTCGTCGATGATTTCGAACGCCGGGCAAATCGCATCGACCGCTGCCGCCACATCAACGAGCTCCAGCGTGCGACCATTGGGGTCAAGATCGCGCGCCATCCGCACCGCAATCTCGAATTCGAGGCCCAGCCTGCCGTAAGCCGATGCGCGCAGCCTCGCGCCGGACGTGTGCACGCGATCGTGAAAAACGACACCCGCAATCGGGCTGTCGATGCCGCACATTTCCTGCATGCGTTTGACGGTGAGGCCGATTTTGTATCCGGCAATGTCCGCGCCGCGCCTTTGGCTTTCGAGGCGGACAAGTTCGCGTTGCACCGCATAGGCGTCGTCGATGCTCCCGATCCCGGACGCGGCGGCGAAGGGAAGGAATTTCACACCGCTGCGGCGGGCGTCGGCGAGCGCCTGCGCCGCTCGGGTCACATCCCCCTCGGTCATCCTGGTACCCCGTTCTGTCATCAGATTGCACTATACTGGCCGGAGCCGAGGTTGCATCCCTCGCGATCTTGGGCTTCAGGTACGCCTCAAAGGACCGCTGTACGAGCAGACCAAACCCAACCCCCAAAGTCAGCCGGCACACGACGCCATAATGCGCCTCATTGTTTGTTCGTTGTTATTCGTGCTTTTGGGAGCGGCCCCAAGCGTCGCCGGCGACTGTCCGGGAAATCCCAATGCTATCGGAACCAGCCGTGTCATCGCGGTCGATCCGGCCGCGTATCCGATGGTCGGGACCTGGCAATATCCGCAGACCCTGCCGCTGCAGGACCATGAAGTCGTTCTGACCTTCGATGACGGCCCGTTGCCGCCGTATACCGCGCGCGTCCTCGACACGCTGAAGTCAAATTGCGTGAGAGCAACTTTCTTCATCGTCGGGCGCATGGCGAAGAGCTTTCCCGGCCTGGTGCGGCGGGCCTACCACGAAGGCCACACCATCGGCACCCACAGCGAAGACCACCCGATGAACATGCCGGCGCTGCCGCTTGCGCGGAGCGAACAGGAAATACAGGACGGGATTGCCTCGGTGACCAAAGCCCTTGGCGGCACCGCACCGGCGCCGTTCTTCCGGCTTCCGGGATTTGCGCGCTCCGAACCGATCGAGAAATATCTTGCCTCTCAGGGGATCATGCTGTGGAGCACCGACGTGATCGCCGGCGACTGGAAGCCGATCTCGTCGGGTGAGGTCATTACCCGCAGCCTGGACCGGCTGTCGGCCAAGGGGAAGGGAATTTTGCTGCTGCACGATATTCACGAACGCACAGTGCAGGCCTTGCCGGCGTCTGCTCAGCAGATTGCAATCGGCAGGATTTCGTGTTGTTCACGTCGTGCCGGCCGGATCCGGCCATCCAAGGACGGTTGCCGCTCCGCCGCAATAAAGCGTGCGGCATGGTGGCGGAAAAATTCGATGATTGTCGCGATAGGAAAATGATTGTCGCCACCAAAAAGAAAATGAGCGGGCGATGCAAGACACCAGCAATTTGATCAAACGACTGCCGAAATGCGAACTGCACATCCACATCGAAGGCAGCCTGGAGCCGGAGCTGATGTTCGCACTGGCGGCCCGCAACGGCATCCGCCTGCCCTACGTATCGGTTGAAGCGCTGCGCCAGGCTTACCGGTTTCGCAACCTGCAGGATTTTCTCGACATCTATTACCAGGGCATGTCGGTCCTGATCACGGAGCAGGATTTTTACGACCTCGCTTTCGCCTATCTGCAACGCGCGCGCGCCGACAATGTGCGGCACGTAGAGATGTTCTTCGATCCGCAAGGTCACACCTCGCGCGGGATTGCATTTGCGACCGTGGTCAACGGACTGCATCGCGCCATCGTCGACGCCGGCCGCGAGCTTGGCGTGCAGGCGAGCCTGATCATGTGCTTTCTGCGCCATCTCGACGAAGCCGATGCCGAGAAGACGCTCGACAGCGCGCTGTCATTTCGCGACAAGATCGTCGGCGTCGGCCTCGATTCATCCGAGGCCGGCCACCCGCCGAGCAAGTTTAAGCGCGTGTTTCGCCGCGCCCGCGACGCCGGTTTCTTTCTCACCGCGCATGCCGGCGAGGAAGGACCGCCGAGCTACGTGTGGGAAGCGCTCGATGTGCTCGGCGTCGGCCGGATCGATCACGGCAATCGCTCGCTCGACGACCCGGCGCTGGTCGGCCGGCTGGCGCGCGAACGGATGGCGCTGACCGTATGCCCCCTCTCCAACCTGCGACTGCGGGTGATCGACGAGCTTGCGCACCACCCGCTGCGGCGGATGATGGACAAAGGCCTCGTCGTCACAGTCAATTCCGACGATCCGGCTTACTTTGGCGGCTACGTCAACGACAACTATCGGGCGGTTTCGGATGCGCTGTTACTGACGCGGGAAGAGATCGCCGCGATCGTCCGCAACGGCATCCAGGCGTCGCTGATGACGTCGTCGGAGAAGGCCAACACGCTCGTTGAGGTCGATCGCGTCCTCGCCGAGAGCGCGTGACGGGAGGCTCAATTCCGCCGAACGGATACCGCCCCTGGCAGCTTCTGCGTTAGAGTGTCCAAAGACGGCGAGGCGAACACGGGGGAGACGCCGATGAGCAAAGGATTGCCGGGTTTATCCCACGTCGACCACGTGGCGCTGACCGTGCCCGATCTGGACGCGGCGGTGCGTTTCTATTGCGACGTGTTCGGCGGGCACGAACTTTACCGGCTCGGACCGTTCGATTCGGCCGAAATCCCGCGCCTGAGCGACGGGCGCGACTGGTCGGAGGCGCACATCAATGTTGCCGGGGCAAAACTCACCATCGCCATGCTCAGCATCGGCCCAAACCTGATGCTCGAACTGTTTCAATACGATCTACCGGCGCGGCGAAACACCGACCCGCCGCGCAACTGCGACCTAGGCGGCCATCACATCGCGTTCAAGGTCGAGAACCTCGAAGCCGCGAAAAGCTATCTCGCGGAGCACGGCTGCAAGGTGATGGCCGGACCGATCGTGCTCGACCAGGGCCCGTGCGCAACCACCCGCGTCAACTACGTCCTCGATCCGTTCGGCAATCAGCTCGAACTGGTGGAATACGTGACGCAGGCGTTTGAAGCCTCGGCCCCGGTCAAGATTTACCGGCCGTGACGCCGGCCCCGGAGAGAACCATGCGCAACATCGCCATTATCGGCTCGGGGCAGGCGGGCCTCCTTGCGGCGCACGGCCTGCTGCGCGCCGGTTACCGGCACTCCGGACAACATTGATATTGCTATCCCGACCTGGCTACCCCCCCAGATTGGGGGGGCGATATCGATTTGTCGATATATTAAAAAGTCCAAGTCAAACAGCCGAAACTGAAAAAGCCGGAACGCAAATGCCGAAACTAAGCAGCAGTTCCCTCCAGGCAACTGTGAGTCCAGAAGCAGTCGAGTTCAACCGCGGCTTCAGACTCGGTGAGCGGCTTTTCCGACAGTATTGCGCGGCTGTCGGACAGGATCGATTACAGGCTCGCCAATTCCGACAAGCAGCGCGAAGCAATCTTTCGACTTCGCTATCAAGCGTATGTTCGCGACGGAACAATCTCCCCGAATTCGTCTCGGACGTTTTCGGACGTATATGACGAGACCGGCAATGTCTATCTCCTGGGGTTGTTCATCGACGACGAGTTGGTTAGCTCGATCCGCCTTCACGCCGCATCCTCGAAACATCCCAACTTTCCCTCTCTCGAAGTGTTTGCCGATGTTTTGCAACCGGAACTCGATGCCGGCAAAGTCATCGTCGATACAAGCCACTTCGTTGCAGATGAGAGCCATTCTCAACTCCATCGCGGATTACCGTATGCCACGCTCCGCCTTTGCATGTTGGCGGCGCGATACTTCAGCGCTGACTATCTTCTCGCCGCTGTCGGCGCGCAGCATCGCGTTTTCTATGAGCGGGCTCTTAACTACCAGCTGATGTGCAAATCGCGGCCGTACCCACTATCGGCCAAGCCAATCAGCCTGATGACGGTCCATTATCCAGCCGCCGCAGACGGACTAAACCGGCGATTTCCATTTTTCCGGTCGAGTTTCTTTGAACGGCGGATGCTGTTTGAGCGGCCTATGCGGGCTTTTGCGACCTGAGCCCAGTGCCCGGCAGCGGCATTTCTCCCCCTTCCGGGCATCGGATGCTCAATGGGCACGGCCGCCCCCCTAGCATCTCGACAAGCCATTCGTTAAAACCGGACGGCTGGGTGACAGCTACCAGCGCATAGAATACGACAAATTTACGAGCGCTATTTTTGGACATCGGGGATACGCCGTTGAGCACCGGGAGCGGGTCAGATCGGCAAGCGATCATTGGCTTTGGCAAATTGGGCAGATGGACTAAGCCCATGACTGGTTACAAACCGGCTACGTTCACGGGGGCTCAAGTCGTCGCATGTCCGAAGTGCGACGCGCTGCTTACGTTCTGTAGAAGCCAAGGTTCCCAGATCGATAGCTGCGGATTTGAAAGCTACAGTCTCGAATGCAAGGAGTGTCGAGCCCGGCTTGTAGGCATCGTCGATCCTGACGACGAAAAATTGCTGCTGTCGGAGTTTGAAAACTGAAAGTGAATACAGCGTATTCACTGTAACGCGGGATGCCGCCATTGAGCACCTGTTTGTGCATCGCGAGCATCCGTTCATGGACCATCGCGACACGCGGTCCCGAAGCGTTGGTGGGGCGTTTTCGGGGCGAAGCGGACCCGGTATTCGTGCGCCCGGACGCATTATGGATCACGCCCCAGCTCGCGGCCGTTCGGCTGCCGGACCCAAAGTTTACCAACGGGCACCGGCGCGGCACGGCATTATGTAGACGTTATCCCATTATGTAGACGTTATCCGGAGCCCCAGGTTTTGATGTCTTTTGTATTTCGCAGGCAGATCACCGTCGAGTTTGGGCACTGCGATCCGACCGGCACGGTTCACGTTCCGCGGTTTTTTCAGTATTTCGACACCAATACGTGGATGATGTTCGAGGCGGCGACCGGCGTCGACTGCCGCGACTTTGCCGCCGTCTACGGCATCCTCCCACTGGTCGAAGTGAACGCCGATTGCCACAAGCCGGTGCGTTTTGGCGAGCTGATCGAGATTGCATCGCGCGTGACCGAGTTCCGACGCTCAAGCTTCCACGTCGAACACCGGATCACAGTCGACGGGGAGGTCGCGGTCGATGGCGGCGAGACGCGGGTCTGGGCGGCGCGCAACAAGGACGACCCGAACAAGATTTCGGCGCTGGCGATTCCGGAAGAAGTGATCGCCCGGTTTGCTTAACGTTGGACCAAGCGCCCGGTGGCGGAGCAATTCGGCATCTTCGGCACCTGGAATTGCAAAACGTTGCGGCTTCCGGATTACCGGCATTGGGAAAACTGGAGAGAGTCTCGGAGCCGGCCAGGGCGCGCCCGGCAGAGTTGCACTATTTCAGGAACACCAGGGCGCAGCCCTCATGCGGAGCTGCGCCCGTTTTTCATTTGCACTCGCTCGTTTTAGGGCTCTTGCGAATCCATCATTACGAACGCGATACGACAAGGTTCCTTACCGTGATTGAGCCAGGCGTGGTTGGTCGCTTGTTGGACGACGACATCTCCGGCCTTGAGATGGACCGGCCCGGTATCGAGCATCATGTCGATCTCGCCTTGCATAATGACGGCATAATCGACGGTCCGCGTACGGTGCATCAGCGGATTGGTCGGCGGCACTCCACGCTTCGGTGCATCGGCGCCCACGACTTTCATCATAGTGTCCATCGGAAGCTTGTCGACCTCGGGTCCTACCGGAGGGAAATCGACGATCAGAAACTGTGTCCCATCCCGCGCCGGCGAGAAGCCCTTCCGCTCCGCGGAGCGATCTGCATTCCATGAAAAGTCCGCAGGAGCCTTCTGCGTCACCCAGACGGTCGCTACGCCCTCGCCCGCGCCGCCCATTTTGAGCGGAACCATAGCGTTGAATAAAGCGACCGATTTATTGTTCGCATCGAGTGCGGTTACGACGCGATGAAGTTGCTTCTCCTCTGCGCGGGCCGCCGCAGTCACGGCGGCAAGTGCCGCGCCAATCGCAAATGAGTACGCCAAGGCTCTTACGGATCTTCCCATGTCTTCCTCCCGGATTTCTATTCTGGTTTTTATACCCGCAGTTCGTCGCGATTTTTCGCCGACTGCCCGCACATAATATCGCTATTCGGGTACCGGTAACAGGCCGTCGGCCATATCCCGGGTAGTGTCTGCTGGAGTAGGCTCTACGGCGGTATCCAGCAGCCACGCGAAGCTTTGTATCGTTCTGGTTCGCGCAGTTTGAACGACCCGATCCGAGCTTATAAGTTCACCACGGTTCAGAGGATCGTTACATGAGCGCAGATGGGAACTGGAGCCTCACGGTGGTTACGCCTATGGGCGAGCGTCGGGCTAACCTTTGGCTGAAGACCGATGGTAACGTCCTCAAGGGCAGCCAGTCGGCGGACGGAAATTCGGCCGAAATTTTCGACGGCACTGTCAATGGCAACGAAGTATCTTGGAAGGTATCGATCACCGAGCCATTGGACATGACTCTCGCATTCACCGGCACGATCAATGGCGATGAGGTCAGCGGCAGCGTGACCCTGGGAGCCTTCGGCACCGCTTCGTTCTCTGGGACGCGGAGCTAGCGATGGCAGCCATTCTGCCATGTCGTGCCGGGTGACGTGTTGGGGCCAACACCGAACTCATGCACCGCATCGTAGCGCATACAAAAAGACCGCCTCGCGGCGGTCTCTGCCAAACTCTGATTGAGCTCGATCGCTTATACGGCTGCGGGTGCCGATGCCGTAGGCAAAGCCTTCGAAACGTCTTTGCGCCGCCACATCATGAACACCGCGAAAGCCCCGAGAGCACCGGCAAAAAGCGGTAATGAACCCGGAAGCGGCGTAGCAGCGAGTTCCACGGAGACCTTGCCCCCGATGGTCGAACCAATGCCGCTGCCGTATAGCTGGAAACTTGTCAGACCGATAGCGCCCAGGGTGTCCCCACCCACTGTGTCGCTATAACCATACAAGGTATTTATTGTCGGGCCTAATCCCTGGAACTGAATAGTCGCGTCGGAAGTATAAGTCTTACCATCAATAGTGAACTTTAAATTGGATATATTTTCCATCTCATAACTGGACGTCGGGGCCGCGACCGTAAAAGAGCCCGTTGCCGTGAAATCCGATCCGGTGAGCAGCGTCCCGTAAGTCTGCGTCAGGATGATATCATAAGTCAGAGTTGACGCGTGCGCCGGCGACACAACAGCGACCGCCGCTGCCGCCGCAACCATCAAAGCACCAACTCGGAACATCATTGACCCTCATATTCCAGCCGCTCTAGCTAGAGCACATTACCGCTGTGATGCACAATGTATGCTACGATTTGCATCCGCGAAATTTTCAACCGCGAGAATGGGCCACTCCTAAAATTAAAAACGGTTCGGGCCGTTCCAGCTAAGCAGGCATGTCGCACTGCAACAGCACGGACTGTTGAATATCGCTGCCCGATCCAGTGCTATGATCGCTTCGTCAGGGGGAAGGCCCGCCACCCGAGCGGCGGGACATAAAGGGAGAGACGACACCATGCCGGCGGGTGAGACGAAATTACTGTTTCCGGGCCTCGCGGGATTTTACCAATCCTGGCGTGACATTGCCTACACGCTCATTCGGGTGGTTGTCGGCTATATTTTGCTGATGCACGGCTGGCTTAAAGTCGGCACCTTCGGTCTCGCCGGCGTCAGCGGTTTCATGGCCAAACAGGGATTGGAGCCCGCTACGGCGTTTGCGGTTGCAGCCATGATCCTGGAAACGGTTGGGGCCGTTTGCATCATCATCGGCCTATTCACACGGTTTTTCGCGGCCGCGATCGCTATAGAGCTGGGCATTGCCCTGCTGGCGGCGCATCTCAAGGCGGGGTTTTTCGTCAGCAACGGCGGTTTCGAATACGTGCTGTTGCTCGGTATCGTGATGTTCGCCATTGCGATCCGAGGCGGCGGACCCTACTCGGTCGATCGCTTGATCGGCAAGGAACTATAGAGCCGGGCGCCCGATGCCTTCGGCGCTGGCGTGCTGTCACGCTGGCCGGATGTTTTCGATTACTGCCGACGTGAATCGTATCTGGAGGCCGCCCAGCTCCTAAAAGTGCGTTAACGCCACGCAAAATAATTGCTTCACTTTGGAGCTTAAATTCAATCGTTTTGAGCGACGCTATTGGCATGCCCTTTTGTTCGCGCGCGTCTCATGAGGAAGCCACAATGCCTCATACGAAAAGCTCTTTGTTCGTTCAACGGATGTACCGTCAATATGTTCAGCCACTTTTGCCGCAATACGAGCCTGAAACGTACATCCTCAGGAGCTTGAAATTCGATCGATGTGTCGATGTCGGCGCTCATGCTGGAACGTACAGCATTCTCCTAAGTCACAATTCAGAACACGTCTACGCTTTCGAGCCGACCCGGCACTCTTTCGATATTCTGAAAGCTTTGAATATCCCAAACCTGACTGCATACAATCTGGCGCTTGGCAGTGACACCGGCGAGACGGAAATTTCGCTTCCCGCCGTCGGCGGAAACACCGATTTTGCCCTGGCGACGCTGCGGCCTTTGACAAAAAACGAATATGAGAGTGTTGATACACAAAAGGTCAACATCGCAAAATTCGACGACTTCGCGAAGGAGATAGATTTCCCAAGGGTCGATTTCGTCAAAATCGATGTGGAAGGTTTCGAGATGCACGTCTTACGTGGGATGAAGCAGCTCGTTGAAGGCAGAAGGCCCATGTTTTTGATCGAAATCGAACAGCGGCATAATCCCAATTATCGCGAGGTATTTGATTATATGGCCAATCTGCAATACGAGCCTTACACAACAGAAGAAGGTGTCGCACTGCGACGGTTCAATGTCGACGAGCTTCCACGCCATCAATCCGCCGAACGCTTTGGGATGGACGACGGACGCAAATTCCGCATGGGCGAGCGCAAGAACTACATCAATAATTTTTTCTTTCTCCGGCCGGATCAAAAATCTCAATATCATCTAGCGTGAATGGACGGAGCTAACACCATGTGTTGCAGAGGCTCGAAGCTGAGTCGGCGGTTCGCTCGCTTGTGATGATCAGCCTAGCCACCACGCCACGCGCTTGCGCCTCCCGGTTTTAACGGGCGCCTCGCGTCATGTCGCTGTTGGGTTAAAAGCGACCGGGGTGGAGCAGCAATTGGTCCAGCCAGGTCCGCTTTGCACCGAACGCGAATGCCGGCCGTCAAAATGCGATCTATCGATAAAGGCCCACAACCGAAGTCGCCGATCTATTCGATTACCCTCATCGACGCCGACGAGAAGTTTCGCATGGTTAACCATTTGCTAATCCCTACCGAGGTACCCGTAGAGCGCTTCTGATACACACGCCGACTCAACTCCTAGGCCCCGACCGACTGAGCACGTCAGGGCTATTCCCTTAACGGGGCGCCGAAGCCAATGGCCGTGCTGGGCACTTGGAACGTCATAATCGCTCGACGCGACGGGTCGGAATATGCCGTCACCATATGCGGACATGCACCTCAACGAGGCGAGGTGATCGAGGTAAAGACAGCCGGACAACCACTGCAGGCTCGGATCGCCGCGGTTACCCATTTTCTGCCAAGCGCTACAGGACTTGGAATCTGGCGGGTCAGCGCTACCGAGACTTTAGTTGCACACACGGAATGTTCGGATGAGGAATCACGGGTAGAACGCGGATTGCTGGTGGCCGTGTGGCGCCGGCAATTGTTGGGTACCGTGTCCCACGTATGTATGGGCTACGCGGCTTGAGGGAGCCTTTCCTGTAGAGCCCCGCCGTGGGGCACACCACCACGGCATCACGCCCGTTCAATTTTTTCGTTGCCATCATTGGCATCTGGTGGTTCTACCCGATCGCTACGCCAACTCGTCAAGCAACGCCTTAGCTTCTTTCAGATCGAGCGTATCGAACCCTTCAGTGAACCAGCCGCAGGCCGCCTCATCACGGACGACATGTCCGTAGAGGGGTCAATCGCGCCACTCTGGCGCTGTTCGCGTCTTGTGCGTTTTGTCTCCAACTACGGACATGTTGCTGTCGCAGCTGGGCCAATTTCGAAAATCATATCTATGGATATTGCGCGCCCGATCACGCTATCATGTTGGAATATTATCTGAGGTCGAGGAGTGCCTTTGACCCATCGCGGGGCTAAATCATGGAACTGCCAGGAGCGGGCTGCTTCTATGCGTTAGCAGCGTTAGCGATGGCGTTTGCCGGCTTTACCTCAATTGTCGTCGTGCTTCGCCAAGGCACGGGCAAGCCGCTCTCGCCACTTCATGTCATGTTCACCAGCGTCTATATCGAATTGGGACTGATGGCGTCGGCATTTGCCATGTTGGCTCCTGTACTGGCGCTCTTCGGGATACGCGAAATTTTGATATGGCAGATATCTAGCGCAATCATGATCGCCGCTTTGTTGCTTTGGTTATTTCTCTTTCCAATTCGTCGAAAAGTCGCTGCCCCTAAAGATAGATTGCCACTTCGATTTTATATTATGTACGGCTTGGGAGTTGCGGTCGTCATCGCTCTTGGGCTGAACACCCATGGATCAACGTTTAATCCAGGCCCGGGTCCGCTCGCTGTCGCTACGGTTTTTGTGCTGGCCACAGCGTCGGTTATTTTCATCGGAAACTATTCGTCATATTTGGGGGATTAGCCTCGGGCGCCCAGTTGGTATGTCCGTCGCTTGCCTGGACTACTGCCGCCGATCGGAAAAACGCGGCATCTTCACGCTGGCCTCAAATTCCTTTGCGAGCGTGCCGGTTTCGACCACTACGATCCGCGGCGTCAGCTCAAACTTGTCCCGCACCGCGACTTTCAGCGCCTCGGCTGCGGCGGCCGGGTCGACGCCGCGCCGCACCTCGACCGACACCAGCATGGCATCGAGGTCCCGCTCGATGACGGCTTCCGCCTTGAAGTCGCTGATCGCGACATTGCGGAAGATGAAATCTTCAAAGTCCGCGTGATTGATGTTGATGCCGCGAATCTTGAAGAAACCGGAAGTGCGGTGCGCATGTTTGATCAGCGGGAAAACCGAGAATGGGCCGGAATCGTCGTCGCCGCGATGCCAGGTCACGAGGTCGCCGGAGCTCCAGCGCAAAAACGGCGTGACATTGTTGGTCCAGAGCGGTGTCACCACCAGAGCGCCGACGGCGCCTTCATCGACCGGCGCGAACGTTTCCGGATCGAGCACTTCGATAAAAAACATATCCGTCCAGATCCGGAAGCCGCGGCCGGCGGCATCCTCCGCCGCCATCATGCCGGCTTCGGTCATGCCGAAGGTATCGCGCACCTGCGCGCCCCATTGGCGGCCAAGTTTATCGCGTTTTGCATCCGACAATGGCTCGGCCGAACACAGCACGGTCTCGACCGACCGCGATGCGAGATCAAGCCCGCGCGCTTCGGCGAGATTGGCGAGATGCAGTCCGTAGCTGCTCATGCCCATCCAGATGGTGGGATTGAGCCGGTCGATCAGTTCGAGCTGCAGCACCGACGGCGTAGCGGTCCCGGAACCGGCCCAGTTCACGGCAATGCCGCGCGACGATGCGGCGCGCGCCAGCATCTGGCCAACCGGATGAATGCCGAGCGGGAACGACATGTGCGCGCGGCCGCCGCGCCGGCAGCGCGTGCAATCGTAGATGCGCGCGAAGCCGACCATGGCCGCTTCGATGTCGCTGTAGCTGCGCGGATAGAACAAAGGCGTGCCGGTCGAGCCGCCGGAGCGCCAGTATTCGGCGATGCCGTCGTCGGGCGTAAGGCAGAAGCTCTCGTAAAACTCCCGATCATCGAGTTTGCGCAGCGTCTCCTTGTCCAGGATCGGAACCTTGCGCCACTCGTCCGGATCGTCGAGCCGATCCGGCCTCACGTGGTCGAGCTTGCCCCGGTAGAACGGCGCGCGAAGCGCCTTCGCAACCGCCCGCTTCCTACTTTCGGATTGGATACGCTCGATCGCGGCCCGCGATTTCGGCAGATCAGCAAGCGGCGTCATGTGCTCAGGACTCGCGGAGCGGCAGTGTGCCGATCCAGCGGCGCTGATCGGCATACGCGTCCGGCAACTGCCCGGCCTTTTCCTCCGCCGCCATCGCCGCGGCCCGCGCTTCTTTCTCCGGGGTATTTTCGGGGATCGTCTCGAGCGCGTCGCTCAGCATCGCGGCATAGTCGGCGCCAACCGGACAGACATCGGCGCAGCGCCGGCAGCCGGTGATGACGCCAGCGCCGCGCAGAATGCTTTGCCAAAGATCGAAGCTTTTCTCGGACCGAACCAGGTCTTTTTGCCGCGCGACGTCCGGCTCGGCGATGATCCGTGTCACATGTTCGCTCAGTTGGGCGAAGCCGTGCGGCGAGCGGAAGCGATCGCAGGACGGCCAGTCGCGGCTCCAATGCCCGACGGCGTCGGCGGGACACGTCTTGAGACACCGCCCGCAGCTCGGCCCGAGGCAAAGCGCGGTTTCCATTTTTTTGTCGCAGGCCACATCGACCGAGCAGAGCACAGCGGTGAGCAGCACGCGCGGGCCGAATTCGGGCGTGAGTAATTGCAGATTGAGGCCAAGCGTTCCGAGCCCCGCCTCAACAGCGGCGTGCGGCAGCGACAGCATCGTGGTCAGATGACGCTCAGGATTGCCGTCGTAAGTCCAGGGATCGACGTGCGTCGGCGGCACGATGATCGAGGGATAGCCGTTGTCTTCGAGCCAGTAGACAAGTTCAAGCGACGCCTCCTCAAGCCGGCTGAGCGCCAGTTCGTCGTTGTAATATTTGTGGCGATCGTTCCAGCCGGCAATGCGGGCGGCACCGCGGCTCACGCGCTTGGCCAGAACGATGACGCGGCCACCGTCGAGTTCGGTGATGTCGGACGGTCGGCGCGGGTTATTCGAGTCGGGCGGATGGCGTTCCAGATTGGCGCCATCAGCGATGCCGACCAGATCGGCTCCGAAGCCACGGGCCTTGGCTTTGATGTCGTCCGCAGTCAGCGGCTGCTTGAACGCCGAAACCATAATTATTGCCGGCCGTTCTCGTCCGCCGTCGCCAAGGCCGCCTGCTCGCGCTCCTGCTGCAGCTTTTTGAATTCCTGCAGCTGCCGCGCCACCATGCCTTGATAGCCGTCCGGCCCGACCCAGCGTTTGTTCCAGTCGTTGAGGCCGGGAACGTCGGCGCCTCGCAGGCGATCATCGCGATAGCGTTTGCCGAGCGCGACTTTCTCCGGCGTCTTTTCCGGGATCACCTTCTGCAGGTCCGCGAGATGGGCATGGTAGTCGTTGCCGACCGGGCAGACGGCCAGGCAGCGCGGACAGTCGCCGAATGAGCCGACCACGCGCAACAAGCCTTGCCAGAAGCCGTAAACGTCGCGCGAGCGCCCGAGCTTTTCCTTCTCCGCCAACGGCTGGTCGATGAACCGCTCGAAGAATTGCAGGATGGTGGAAAACCCGAACTCCTGCGCCTCGGTGGCGCAGGCGCGCTTGTCGATGCCGAAGTGCAGCACCGCATCGACCGGACAGGCGTGCAGACAGCGGCTGCACGATTCGCCGATACAGACCTGTTCGGTCAGCGGGTGGTCCGGTTCCAGTTCGAGCTCGGTGAGAATGCCGGTGAGATAAACGCGCGGCCCGAACTCCGGCGTCAGAATGTTGACTTCCAGGCCAAGCGTGCCGAGGCCAGCTTCGACACCGAGATGCCGCGTCGACAGCCGGCCGTAGCTGGCGCGCTTGAGGTTCCAGTCGGTCTCCTGCGCCGCGGTGACAAAACTCGGATGGCCGGAATCTTCCAGCTCCTCGGCCAGCCGATAGGCGACCTTGTCCATTTTCCGCAGCACCAGCATGTCGATGTACTGCACCGGGACATTGCTCTTGCAGCGGAACGCGCCGGCCGGAATGCGCTGCGCCAGCACGATCACGCTTTTGCAGTACGGCGAGATGCGCTCAGGCGTCTGCGGCCAGCGCGGGTCCGGCGGGAAGGCGTTCAGCGTTGCCGCGCTGGCAACGCCGACGAGATCGGCGCCCAGTTCCCTGGCGCGCTTTTTGACGAAGGCCGCGTTCGGCTCAAGCTTATCCATGATGCGGCAAGACTCTAGGCCGAAACAACTTTGGCTGTGAAGCCCGTTAAGGTGGTCTCGGCGCCGGATAAGCCAAGACGGACATGAGCGGACTGCCGGGCACGCAGCTCCACCACAGCCCTCGCCCGATAGTGTGCTAATGTGCCGTCCCCGCAACCCCGCCGGGAAAGCCGCCGCGGTCTTCGGTGGCGGACGTGACTGCATCAGCCCGGCGCGAGATGTGTGGGGCGGCTTGGTGATTTGATAGCGGCCGAAGTCTCAACGCAACCCGCAATGGGTCCCGGCATCCCATGGCGTCCGAACCATTGAAACAAAATCGTCTCAGCTTCGCGCTGATGCCGACCCTGGTTGCGAGCATCGGAACGCTCGCACTGCTGTCAGTCGGCTCAATTTTGGCAATAAATTGGACCGCCGACCGCCATATCGTGCAAGAGCTCGCTAACCGCCTGATCACGCGCACACTGGCCACTGAGGAGATGGCGCTGCGGCATCATCTCGACGCCGCGATCGACCAAGCAAATTTCATTGCTGCGGCAATCCGGGACGGCCGGTATCAGTTCTCCGAACGCTCGCTCGGAGATTTCGTCAGCGGCACGATCGCGGCGGCGCCTCAGGTCGATGGCCTCATCGTTAGCGACACCGATGGCCATGCGCTACGTGTCCTACGCGACGCATCTGGTACCGGCTTTCAATTGGATCGGTTGGATATCAGCGGCGATCTTCAACTCGCGGCACTCGCCAGCAAGCTTCGTGAGCGCAAAGCTCCCGATTGGGGACCGCCGATTTTTCGGGAGCGGACGAAGTCGACCTATCTGAATTACAGTGTTCCGATCTGGAACGGGAAAGCCTATCTGGGATTCGTCGTGGTCGCAATCTCGACGCGCGCCTTGTCGTCATTCACGACGGGTCTGAGCGATCCGCCGCGCTCCGTCTCCTTCCTGCTATACGGGCATGATCGCGTTCTCGCGCATCCGTTCATGACCGACGGTGCCAGCCGCCAATCCGTGGCGTCTCCACTACCGACGCTTGAAAGCTTCGGCGATCCGGTCATCGCGAACCTTTTTAGATCGCCGCCGCCCGATGAAGTTGGCCTGACATCGATTGCCGGAGTCCTGGCGCGTGAGCCATCGGTTGCTGGGGTGCACTATTTCGTCTTTGCGCGCCAGATCGAGGGCTATGGCGATCAGCCGATTACGGTTGGTACCTACTTCTTGAGGCATGCCGTCGATGCGCCGTTGCGGCTGTTCTACTGGGCGACGGTTCTCGCACTCTTCATGTTTGGCATATCGCTGATCGCCGCCGCGGTGATGGCCGCGGCGATCGCCCGCCCGATCCGCCGGGCCGCAAGCGGTGCGACCGCGATTGGCAATCTGGATTTCGACCAGGTGGCGCCGCTGTCGGGCAGCCGTTTCCGGGAGATCAACAGCTTGGCGCGGTCTTTTAACGCCATGCTCGATGGGCTCAGGGCCTTCGGACGCTACGTCCCACGCACGCTCGTTACGCGTCTCGTCAAAGAAGGCCGGATCGGCGCCGGGACCGAGGAGCGTGTGCTCGCCATCATGTTCACCGACATCGTGGGCTTCACCGCGGCATGCGAGAAGATGTCCGCCGGCGAAGTGGCCGCTTTCATCAACCAACACCTCACTCTTGTCTCGGCTTGCGTCGAACAGGAAGGCGGAACGATCGATAAGTTCATCGGCGACGCCGTCATGGCTTTTTGGGGAGCACCGGGTCACACGGAAAACCCGGCCGCATCAGCGTGTCGCGCGGCTATCGCCATACAACGCGCGCTTGCGGCGGACAACGCGCAACGGATTGCCAGAGGGCTAGCGCCGGTTCGCATCCGCATCGGCATTCATATGGGGCCGGTCGTCGTCGGCGATATCGGCGCGCCGAACCGGATCAACTATACGATCGTCGGCGACGCCGTTAACGCCACTCAAAGACTGGAGAGCCTCGGCAAGACCGTGGAGCCCGATGCAGAATCGATCACCCTGGTCAGCCAGGAGATTTCCGCGGCGCTGCCGCCCGGCTTTCAACTGATCAGCCGGGGCAAACATCTGGTCAAAGGCAAGGCGGAAGGCCTGGACGTCTACCAGCTCGTCGGCGGGTTGGATCAGAGTGCCACCCGGGTTCACGCCGGCTGAATTGCCGGACTTGGCTGCGGCACGGATCGCGTTCACGAATGATGAGGAGCGGCACCGCGAGCGGTCAGATCAACGCACAAGCGCTGCTTTGGCCACGTCAATGAAGGCGCGAAGCTTCGGCGCCTGCGACGCCCGGCGCGGATAGTAGAGGTACAGCCCGTCCTCCTCGATCGCGGTTTGCGGCAAAATCCATTTGAGCCGGCCTTCGCGGATGTGGCGACGGACCAGTGGTTCGAAGATGTAGGCGATACCGATGCCGGCCAGCGCGAGATCGCGGGCGTGGCTGGCATCGGTCACAAGCGTAGTGCCGGAGGTTCGAACCTCCACCAGCTTGCCGTCGTCATTCAGCTCCCAATCATAGACTCCGCCGGAACCGGTCAACCGGAAGCCGATGCAATTGTGGTCGTGCAGATCGCCGATCGTCTTCGGCGCGCCTCTTGCCGCGATGTAGTCCTTCGACGCCACCAGAATCGCTTTGAACGGCCGGGTCAGCCGCACTGCGATCATATCCTGCTGCACGGCCTCGCCCAGGCGCACTCCGGCGTCGAAACCTTGCGCTACGATATCGACGAAAGCATCGTTGGCATGCACCTCGACCGTCAGCCGCGGGTGTTGCCACGCCAGCTTCGCCAGGATCGGCGTCAGCGCCATGTCGAGCGCGATGCGCGGCGCATTGATCCGCAGCAGGCCGGTCACTTCACCGCGGTCCGCCGCAAGTCCTTCGACGGCTTTGCCGATATCGTCGAGCGCGGTCGCCACACCGGCCAGCAACCTTACGCCGGATTCCGTCAATGAAACGCTGCGCGTGGTTCGCGCGAACAGCGGCTCGCCGATCCGGTCTTCCACCGTCCGCACTGCGTGGCTCACGGCCGAAGGGCTCATGCCCAGTTCGGCCGCGGCGGCGGCAAAGCCGCGGTGGCGTGCCACGCTGATGACGACCGGGAGATGGCCGAGGAGATCGCGGTCCATTCATGCATGATATCGCATAATGTATGCGATTTAAACCGCATTATCGTTTTACGGGTTTCGCCGCATCCTCCGTTGCGTGCCGCCCTGAACGGCAAACCAAAACGGCGGGAGCAGATCATGACCACCACCACCCCCACCTGGTTCATCACCGGCGCCTCGTCCGGCTTCGGCGTGGCGTTTGCGCGCTATGCGCTCGATCGCGGCTACAACGTCGTCGCCACCGCCCGATCCGTCCGCAAGCTTGACGCGCTCGCCGCGCAAGCTCCGGACCGTATCCTCGTACACAAGCTCGATGTGACCGTCCCCGGCGATGCTGAGCAGGCGGTCACGGCCGCGGCCCGCCGCTTCGGCCGCATCGACGTTGTCATCAACAATGCCGGCTACGGCATCATCGGCGCAGTCGAGGAAACTCCCGATGCCGAATTTCGCGCCCAGATGGAGACCAATTTCTTCGGCGCGCTTGCCGTCATCAGGGCTGCGTTGCCGCAGCTGCGCCGACAGGGCAGCGGCGCGATCGTCAACATTTCCAGCCTCGGCGGCCAGCTGTCGTTCGGCGGCTTCGGGGCCTATTCCGCATCGAAATTCGCCCTCGAAGGCATGTCGGAATCGCTTGCGCATGAAGTCGCACCGTTCGGCATCAGGGTTTTGATCGTCGAGCCGGGCGCATTCCGCACCAGTTTCGCCGCCGATGCGCTCAAGCACATGCCGGTGATGGAGGCCTATCAGACCATCATCGGCGGCATGCGCGATTTCGCCCACGGCATGGACGGCACCCAGGATGGCGACCCATACAAAGCCGCGCGCGCCATCGAGCTGGCGCTCGCCGCCGAAACCACGCCGCTCCGTCTTCAGCTCGGCGCCGATGCCGTCAACTCGGTGCGCGCTCACGCCGAGCAATTGCTGAACGACCTGGCGGCCTGGGAGAAGGTCGGGCTCGACACGCAAGTCGAGATTCGCGCGGGCGGTGCGCTTATGCCGGCTGAATTGCCGGGCTCGGTTGCGGCACGGAGGCTCGTTCCCGCACAATAAGGAGCTGAGCAACGAGCCCGGCGGCAATCACGGCGGGCTCCTTGCCTTTGATTTCGGGAACGCCAATCGGACAAACCAGGCGGCCGATCTGGCTACTCGTCACGCCCATCTGCCGGGCCCAATTCACAAACCGCGACCGCTTGGTATCCGAGCCGATCAGGCCGACATATTCGAACGCATCCCGCTGCAGCGCCGCGGCGGTGATGTCGAAATCGATCGGGTGGGAGTGGGTCATGACAATGACCATGGCGTCCCGTGGCGCCTCGTCCAGTTCGCAGGCGACGGCGTCGGTGCGGACGGTGACGACATTCTGCGGCACATATTGCGGAAACTGGTCCCGGCGGCTGTCGATCCAGCGCACGGCGAACGGCAGCGGCGCCAGTGCCAGCACGACCGCGCGCCCGACATGGCCGGCGCCGAACAACAGCACCGGGGTCAGGACCTCGCCGAAGCTTTCATGAAACGACGTTTTGTTGAATGGCATCGTCGTCGCGGCGCGCTCCTTCGCCGGTTCGTGCGGCGTGAGCGTCCGCACGATCCGCCCGTCGTCGGCGAGCCGGCTCATGGCATCGAACGCCCCGGCTTTTTCCGCTTGCTCGAAACGGTGCACCGTCACGAGATCGCTTCTGTCAAAGGTCTCGGTGAGCGTTTTCACCATGCCGCCGCAGCACTGGCCGAGGTTGGGGCCCAACGGCCAATCGCGGAATTGCGCCTTGCCGCGTCCCGCCGCCAGCACCGCGCGCGCCGCGGCAATCGCCTCATATTCCAGGCGGCCGCCGCCGACGGTGCCAAAGAAGCCGCCGTCCGGTTGCAGCACGACGCGGGCGCCGGCCTCGCGCGGTACCGACCCGGCGGCGCCGATCACGCTGATCAGGCCGGCGGCGCCATGCCGCTCGATGGTTTCCCGGATTCGGGCCCAAACCTTAGCCATCTCACGTCCAGTTTACGCGCTGCGCGCTTGAGCGAGCGGCGCCAGTAGCGACACTGCATCGACCGGGCCGACCGCTTTGAGGATCGCTTCGGGGGTTGCCGGCGCGTCCAACGCGGCGCCATTACCCGGGCGCATGGAGTGTATCGCATCGGCGATGGCGGCGAATACGGAAATCGCCAGCATCAGGGGCGGCTCACCCACGGCTTTGGAGCGATAGATGGTGTCTTCGCGGTTGCTGCCGTCGAGCAGCGCCACACGGAAATCCGCCGGCACATCGCCGGCGACCGGAATTTTGTAGGTCGAAGGCGCATGCGTAAGCAGGCGGCCCTGCTCGTCGTAGACCAGTTCCTCCGTCGTCAGCCAGCCCATCCCCTGCACAAAGCCGCCTTCGATCTGGCCGATATCGATGGCGGGATTGATCGAGCGGCCGACATCGTGAAGCACATCGACCCGCCGCACGTTCATCTCACCGGTCAGAATGTCGATCGCGACTTCGCTGCAGGCCGCGCCATAG
Organism: uncultured Alphaproteobacteria bacterium; assembly: GCA_963844545.1. Taxonomy (GTDB): domain Bacteria; phylum Pseudomonadota; class Alphaproteobacteria; order Rhizobiales; family Xanthobacteraceae; genus BOG-931. The sequence continues at coordinate 378,966 of CAWJOX010000026.1, forward strand.
GCAAAATAAAAGAACGGCCGGCCTTTGCCCTTATCGCGATCCCAATGCAGCTTCGGCGTCTTGTAAAAGCCTGCGGCTGACAAATGTACCCGCCCGGCATGCGCCTTCTTGGTCAGCTCACCGAACGGAATGCTCTCGTTGCCGATGAACACGCGATCGTCGCGGTACGAGATAAGATCCTCGGAGACATTCCAGGTCTCGCTGGCAAAGCGGGTCAGGCGCGCTTTGATTTCGCGCGCCGCCTTTTGCACCGCCATGCCGTTCAGATCGGTACCGGAGGATGCTGCTGTTGCCGAAGTGTTCGGCACCTTGTCGGTCGACGTGGCGGTGATGTGCACGCGCTCGAGCCCGATGCCGAATTCCTCTGCCGCCACCTGGGCGACTTTCTGAAACAGGCCCTGGCCCATTTCGGTGCCGCCATGATTGAGGTGAACCGAGCCGTCCTGATAGACGTGGACCAGCGCGCCGGCCTGATTGAGATGAGTGAGCGTAAACGAAATGCCGAATTTAACCGGCGTCAGCGCAATGCCGCGCTTCAGGATCGGTGAGCGGGCGTTGAATTCCCTTATTTCATTGCGCCGCGCGCGGTAGCTCGACGAGCGTTCGAGCTGCTCAATGAGGCGCAAGCCCACATCGGGATCCCCAACGGTCTGGCCGTAGGGCGTGACGTTGCGCCCGGCGCTGTAGAAATTGGCCTTGCGCACGTCGAGCGGATCGAGGCCGAGCTGCCAGGCGATCGCGTCGATCACCCGCTCGATCGCCATCATGCCTTGCGGGCCGCCGAAGCCGCGAAACGCGGTATTCGACACGGTGTTGGTCTTGACCCGCCGCGAGTTGATCCGGAATTCGGGAAGGAAATAGGTGTTGTCGGTGTGAAACATGGCGCGATCGACCACGCCGATGCTGACATCCGCGGAGCAGCCGCAGCGCGCATCAAGATCGATATCGACCACGCGGATGCGGCCAGTCGGCTCGTAACCCACTTTGTATTCGACCGCGAAATCATGCCGTTTGCCGGTCATCACCATGTCGTCGTCGCGGTCGAGCCGGAGCTTGCACGCCCGGCCGGTCACACGCGCGGCCAAAGCGGCAATCACCGCCCATTGGGTGGCTTGCGTCTCCTTGCCGCCGAAGCCGCCGCCCATGCGGCGCACGCGACAGGTCACGTACGAATCCGGCAGTGCCAGCACGCGCGCGACGATGTGCTGGACCTCGCTCGGATGCTGGGTCGACGAATACACCAGCACCGCGCCGTCCTCGCCCGGAACAGCGAGCGCGACCTGGCCCTCCAGATAAAAGTGCTCCTGACCGCCGATGCGAATCTTTCCGGCGCTGCGTAATGGCGCCGCGGCCAGCGCGTTCGCAATATCGCCGGTGATGAAGGCGTAATCCGGCAGCACGGTCTCGCCGGCCGCCCTGCCCTGTTCGACGGAGACGTTCGGCTTCTCGATGTCGATATCGATCTTGGCGCGCAGCACGGCGCGCCGCGCGGCATCGCGTGAGGTAGCAACGACCGCGAACACCGGCTGGCTGTGGAACAACACGTCGGTCTGCGCGAAGGCCGGCTCATCGGCATTCACCGGGGAAATATCGTTCTTACCGGGTATGTCCGCCGCCGTGATGACGGCAACCACGCCCGGGAAATTGCGGACTTCACTCAGATCGATGTTGCGAATTTTTCCGCGCGCCGCGGGCGAGCCGCCGACAGCGACGTGCAGCGTTCCCGTCGGCTCCAGGATGTCGTCGATATATTCGGCCGCGCCTTGCACGTGCTTGGCGCCGCTGTCGTGCGGCAGCGGCTTATAGACATGGCGCAGCGGCGCCTCGAGCACAGCATTGTCATTCGGCGGCATGAGCAAATATCCGGCGATCCGCGACCCGCGTAGCTTCAGCACTGACGCCAGAAATCTCGGCAAGCGCCTTGATAACTAGATTGCCGGCCACGCGGCTGCGGTAAGCCGCGCTGGCGCGCAGATCGGACAGCGGGGTGAAGTCCTTGTCGATGGCCTGCGCCGCCACGTGCCAGCGCTGCGTATCGGAGAGCGACAGCCCGCGCAAATTCTCTTCGACCACGTCGGCGCGTTTCGGAATCCCCGCCATGCCGCCGAACGCGACTCTGGCGTCACTGATCCGGCCGCCCTCGACCTGCAGGCAAAATGCCGCCAGCACGGCCGAGATATCTTCATCGGTGCGTTTGGTGATCTTGTAGGCGCGGAAGTGCGTCGCCGCCGGCAGCTTCGGCACCAGAAGCCGGCGCACGAATTCTCCCGGCGCCCGATCCTGTTTGCCATAAGCGAGAAAGAAGTTCTCCAACGGAAGCTGGCGAATTTTATCACCGTGCCGCAACTCCACGATGGCGCAGAGCGCGATCAGCATCGGCGCGAGATCGCCGATCGGCGAACCGTTGGCGATATTGCCGCCCACGGTGCCGCAGGCACGCACCTGAATGGAACCGAAGCGTCGCAACACTTCCGCGATGTCGGGATCGATCGCGCCTAATACCGGGGCGACGCGCGCCAGCGAAACCATCGCGCCGATTTCGTAACCGGCGCCGGTCTCCTTGATCTCGCTCAGCTCCGCGACCCGGCCGACGTGAATGATTTTTTGCAGCGGGGTGAGCCTTTTGGTGATCCAAAGCCCGACGTCGGTTGAACCGGCGACGATCGTGGCGTCCGGATATTGCGCATAAACTTGCGCCAGCGATTGCTCGCTCGCCGGCGCGGCAAAGAACGCGGTCTCATCGCCGACGAACAGATCAGTGTTGTCGTCGAGCGCCCGCAACGCCTTAAGCCGCGTTACAGCGTTTCGACTGAAACTGTCGTCGGCGCCGTTGCAAACCGCAATCGCGGCGTCGACGATCGGCCGGTAGCCGGTGCAACGGCACAAATTTCCGGCCAGCACGTCGTTGATTTTTTCACGGCTAGTGACGCCATTGCATTCGTGATAGTGCGCGAACAGGCTCATCACGATACCCGGCGTGCAGAAGCCGCATTGCGAGCCGTGCATGCGGGCCATCGCTTCCTGCACCGGATGCAGCACGCCGTCGTCGGCAAGATCTTCGACCGTGATCAGCTCGGCGCCGTCGAGCTGACCGAGCAACGTGATGCACGAATTGACCGGCTCGTAGACCATGCGGCCATCGCGTTCGCGCACGACGACGACGGCGCAGGCGCCGCAATCGCCTTCGGCGCAGCCCTCCTTGGTGCCGGTCGATCGTTCCTGCAACCGCAGCCAATCGAGCACGGTCGCGCGCGGCGAAAATTCACCGATCCGGACATCGCGACCATTGCGCCGAAATTGCAGGAGGTTTCTTGCCATAAGCGCGGTGCCACCAGCTCTGCCTAGGGAAGCGGCATTTGCGCACAACAAACAAACCAAGGCAAGTAATTTGCCAGTGGTTTAATAGACTTAGCTAATTTCGTGGTCCGATTCTTGGGCGTCTGACGCCGGCCGGTGAAGGGCGTTCCGCCAGCAGTCCCGACATGCGCCGCGCGGCATGAAACGTGCAGCGTCAGGCGCCATGGACATCAATACCATCACCGCGATTGCGCGCCCGCGCCAGCGCGACGAGCTTCCGGCGTGGAACGCCGGCGATGCCTGGCTTGCGGGCGGGACGTGGTTGTTCTCCGAGCCGCAGCTGAAAGTCTCACGGCTGATCGACATCGCCGATCTCGGCTGGCGCGCGTTGGAGGTGAGCGAACAGGGCTTGCGCATAGCCGCCACCTGCAGGATTGCCGAACTCGACGGAGCGACGCTTCCCGCGAACTGGATCGCCGCGCCGCTGGTGAATCAATGCTGCCGTTCGTTTCTGGCGTCGTTCAAGATTTGGAATGCGGCGACCGTCGGCGGCAATCTCTGTATGGCGCTGCCGGCAGGGCCGATGATCTCACTGACCGCCGCACTGGATGGCGTCTGCATCATCTGGATGCAGGATGGAAACGAACGCCGCGTGGCTGTGACCGATTTTGTCTTGGCGCCGCAGCGTAACGCGCTGCAGCCGGGTGAACTCCTTCGCGCCATCGACCTGCCGCTTGCGGCGTTGCGCCGGCGCACGGCGTTCCGCCAAATTTCTTTGAGTCCGCTCGGCCGTTCGGGCGCACTCCTGACCGGAACGCTGTCACCGGACGACGGGGCGTTTGCACTGACGGTTACGGCGGCTACTCCGCGTCCGGTCCGGTTGTTGTTTGCAAGCCTGCCGCCGCGCGCCGCGTTGCGCGACAGACTGGAAGCCGAGATTCCGCGCGATGCCTATTACAACGACCTCCACGGAGCGCCGGCGTGGCGCCGGCATGTGACGCTGCAATTTGCCGAAGAAATTCGAATCGAGCTCGGCGGCAATGGTGTGACGACTGCATGACTTTTCTGGTGAACGGCAAAACCCACGCCGCCATCCCGCGCCCCGGCCAGTGCCTGCGCACCTTCTTGCGCGAGCTTGGCTGCTTCGGCGTGAAAAAAGGCTGCGACGCCGGCGATTGCGGTGCCTGTACCGTGATGGTCGATGGCGAGCCGGTGCACTCTTGCCTGTTTCCGGCCTATCGCGCCGAGCATCGTTCGATCACCACCATCGAGGGCCTCGCCAAAAACGGCGAACTGCATCCGATGCAGCAGGCGTTCCTGCAAGCGCAAGGTTTTCAGTGCGGCTTCTGTACGCCGGGCATGATCATCACGGCGGCGAGCCTCAATCAGGCGCAGCGGCAGGATCTGCCCTGGGCGCTCAAGGGCAACATTTGCCGCTGCACCGGCTATGGCGCGATCGAGAACGCCATCCGCGGCGTGCGCGCGGTCGAGACCGCCGAAGCCGGCGACGCCTGCGGCCGCAGCGTGCCGGCGCCCGCGGCGCGCGCTGTCATCAGCGGCACCGCGCGCTATACGCTCGATTTTGCGCCGGCGGGTCTCCTGCATCTGAAACTGCTGCGCTCGCCGCATCCACACGCGCGCATCGCCTCGATCCGCAAGGATGCCGCGCTGGCGGTGCCGGGCGTTCGTGCGGTGCTGACCTGGGAAGACGCGCCGGCAAAGCTTTATTCGACCGCCAGGCACGAACACGAAAGCGGCGATCCGGACGACACCGCCTTGCTCGACCGGATCGTCCGTTTTGTCGGCCAGCGCGTCGCGGCGGTTGTTGCCGAAAGCGAGGCGGCGGCTGAAGCCGGCTGCCGCAAGCTCGAGGTCGAATACCAATTGCTTCCGGCGGTGTTCGATCCCGAGGAAGCGATGCGGCCGGGCGCACCCGTTATTCACGACAAAGGCCCGGAGTCCCGCATCGCTAATCCGCAGCGCAACATTGCCGGCGAGGTCCATGGCCATGTCGGCAATGTCGAAGCTGGATTTGCGCAAGCCGACGCCGTCTATGAAGGCACCTACATCACGCAGCGAGTCCAGCATGCGCATCTGGAAACCCACTGCGCCATCGGCTGGCTTGACCAAGCGCAGCGCCTCAACATCCGCTCCAGCACGCAGACGCCGTTTCTGGCGCGGCGCGCGCTTGCCGCCCTGTTCGATCTCGATCCGGCAAAAGTCCGGGTATTCTGCGAACGGATGGGCGGCGGCTTCGGCGCCAAGCAGGAAATGCTGGTTGAAGACATCGTCGCGCTCGCGGTGCTGAAAACCGGGCGGCCGGTCAAGCTTGAGTTCACGCGCGAGGAGCAATTCGTCGGCGCCACCACGCGGCACCCGATGCGCGTGCGCATCAAAGCCGGCGCCCGCCGCGACGGCCGCCTGACCGCCATGGAGATGCACGTCATCTCCAACACCGGCGCCTACGGTAATCACGGCCCGGCCGTGCTGTTTCACGCCTGCGGCGAATCCTTCGGCGTCTACAAGTGCGACAACAAAAAGATCGACGGGTTTGCGGTTTACACCAACATCGTGCCCGCCGGCGCCTTTCGTGGGTACGGCCTGCCGCAAACCAATTTCGCCGTGGAGTCGGCGATGGACGAACTCGCGCGCCAGCTCGGCATCGACCCGATCGAATTTCGCGCCCGCAACGTGGTGCAGCCCGGCGATCCGATGATCTCGACCGGGGATGACGTCGGCCACGATGTGGAATACGGCAGCTACGGGCTCGATCAGTGCCTCGCTTTGGTCAAGGACGCGCTCGATCGCGGCGGCGGGCTGCCGCCACCGCCGTCAGACGACTGGCTGGTCGGACAGGGCACCGCGCTGGGGATGATCGATACTGTCCCGCCGTTCGGTCACTTCGCCGATGCTCGCGTCGAATTGCGCGGCGACGGCAGCTACGCGGTCATCATTGGAACGGCCGAATTCGGCAACGGCACCACCACTGTGCACCAGCAGATTGCCGCCACCGTGCTCGGCACGACCACCGACAACGTCCGGGTGCTGAGCTCCGACACCGACAATGGCGGCCACGACACCGGCGCCTACGGCAGCACCGGAACCGTCGTCGCCGGCCGCGCCACGCAGCTCGCCTGCGAAGCGTTGCGCGAACAACTAATTGCTTTCGCTGTCGACCATGCCGGCGGCCCGCCAGCTGCTTGGCTGCTTGAAGCCGGCGCACTATCGCGCCCCGGCCGGCGTGTCGGACTTTCCGAACTGGCCGCAGCGGCGCAAGCCAAAGGGCGCAGTCTCGTCGCCACGGCGAGATCGAACGGCACGCCGCGCTCCGTCGCCTTCAACGTCCAGGCCTTCCGCATCGCGGTCAACAAGCGCACCGGCGCGATCAAAATTCTCCGCAGCGTGCACGCTGCCGACGCCGGGCGCGTCATTAATCCGATGCAATGCCGGGGACAGATCGAGGGCGGCGTTGCGCAATCGCTCGGCGCTACCCTCTACGAGGAGATGGTGATCGACGATACCGGACGGGTGGCCAATCCAGCGTTCCGCAACTATCACCTGCCGCAGTTTGCCGATGTGCCGCGGACCGAGGTATTGTTTGCCGACACAACCGACAAAATCGGACCGTTCGGCGCCAAGTCGATGAGCGAAAGTCCCTATAACCCAATCAGTGCCGCGATGGGCAACGCGATCGCCGACGCGACCGGAATCCGGTTTTGTCAGACTCCGTTCAAGCCCGACCGTATATTCGGTGCGATTGCCGAGAAGTTCGGCACTGCGGATTGAAGACAATTGTGGACGGGTCCTTGCCGCCGCTTGATCACGAAAAATTTCTGCGTCGGAGTTTCGACGTGGCCCGACGCGCGCACACCAACGGCAATCATCCGTTCGGCTGCATCCTGGTCAGCGCGGCCGGCGATGTGCTGCTCGAAGTCGAAAACGGCTACCTGCCGGATCGCGACATGACCGGACACGCCGAGCGGCTTCTCGCCACCCGGGCGTCGAAGCAATTCGATCCGAAATTTCTCGCGGACTGCACGATGTACACGTCGGCCGAGCCCTGCGCCATGTGCGCGGGCGCGATCTACTGGGCCGGCATCGGACGGGTGGTTTACGGATTATCCGAACGCCGCCTGAAGTCCCTGACCGGCGATCACGCCGAGAATCCGACGCTGGATTTGCCGTGCCGGACGGTGTTCGCCGCAGGTCAGCGCACTGTCGAAGTCATCGGCCCGCTGCTCGAAGATGAAGCCGCCGCGCTTCACGCGGGCGTTTGGCAAGCCGCCAGTTCGTAAAGCGATCAAGCGGCACCGCCCGGCTAACCGCGCGCTGCCCCGTTAGACCGTTGCCGACGGCACATGTGACGCGTTCGTCCGCGCGGCCATCACTTGGTTGGCGGCGGTGATGCCGGTTTGCCAAGCGCCATGGGCAGTCGAAAAGTCGCCGACTGAACAGGCTTCGCCGGCGAAAAACAATCGACCGTCAACCGGTTCGGCGAGCTTTTGGCGGCAATCTGCCGACCCCGGAGAGGCGAACGAATACGAGCCGAGCGAATGCGGATCGAGGCCCCAGCGATGGATGCGGATCGGCTTAAGCCGCCGCCGGAAATCGCTCCCGAGCAGAGCGGTCAGTTCGGAAACGGCGAAGTCAAAAAATGCGCCGTTGCCGTTGGCTTCGAGTTCCGCAGCCAAGTTGCCGCCAAAATAGGCCTCGATCTGCGGCCGGCCCAACGGCCTGAACTGATAGGCGCCGGTCGCCGCGCGATCGGTGCGGCCGAACAGGCGCACGTCACGGTCGAACTCCTGTGCATCGTCAAGCGCCATGAACAGTTTATCGTCGAGCCCGAGTGGCAGGCCCTGCGCGGCCTCACGTTTTTGCGGCAACGCCGGCGTGAATGCGAGCCGCCCCTTCGCCAGCAGCGAAACCGGAATCGCGGTGATGACCTGATCGGCCGCGATCGCTCCCTTATCGGTCTCAATTCTTAAACGCTTGCCGCGATGGTCGATCCCAATCACGCGGCAATCGAGCATCACCGGCAGATCGGCGCCATAGTCGCGTACCACCGTCCCGAGGCCTTCGATCACGCGCCAGTTGACGCCGCTATCCTGATAACGGTCGAAATCCTTGGCCGAAATCTGATCCCATTCGGCGCCGCTGATGTAGGTGCTTACTGCATTGATCAGCCCGTTCCAGCGGCCGCCCGGTTCGAGCGCCGCGGCCGCCGGTACGTCGGCGCTGTTCTGGGCCAGACGCTCCAGACGAGCAAAAAACGCGTCCATCGCTTCGCCGAATTCATTTTGCTCGGCGCGCGAAAAGCCGAACTCAAGCGACGGCCGCATCCATGACGGCAGCGACTTGTCGATCGACGCGCCTTGGCCCGTGGCAATGTCTCGCCACGGATTGCGGTCGGCAGAATGCAGCCACCCGCAGCCGAGGTCGAGCGCATAGCCGGACTCGTCGATTACCGTCCACGCGCGGCCGCCGAGGCGCTGACGCGCTTCAACAAGCAGGCAGCGGACGCCGGCGTCATGCAGCCGGCGCGCGGCCGCAATGCCGGCTGCGCCAGCACCGACCACCACCACGTCCACATCATCGCTCGCCATCACAAACCAACTCGGACATGAGGTAGATGTTCGCGCGGCCGGTTCAAGCGCCGGCCGGGCGGCGCGATATCCACCCGAGATATGCTTCGAGGTGCCGGCACAATGATACACCACAGCGAGCGTGACACGGCACGCTCGCTCCCGGTCGAGCCGCTCGTTTATTGCCGTCAGGCCGCCATGGATGCGCCGGCCCAGACCTTGTTTGCGGCTTTCACCATTTCCTCGAGCTTTCGCCATTGCGCGGCTTCCGAAAGTTCGTTGCCGTGCATCGTCGAGGCGAAGCCGCATTGCGGCGAAATGCCGAGTTGGGAGATGTCGAGATATTTTGCGGCGCTTTCGATTTTCCGCACCAGCGAGTCGGCCAATTCAACCTCGGGCACTTTCGAGTTGACGATCCCCATGATCACCATCCTGCCCTTGGGCACGAAGCGCAGCGCCTCGTAACCGCCCTCGCGCTTGATATCCTCCCATTCGATAAAGAATGCGTCATAGGGCAGTTCGTTGAACATGCGCTCGGCTACAGGCTCAAGCGAGCCCGATACCATGAAGCGCGAGCGCCAATTGCCACGACACAGATGAATGCCGCGCGTCACGTGGTCAGGAAGCCGCTCGGCGATCTTCTTGTCGGCCGCGATCGAGCGGTCCATGAGCTGCTTGGAACGACACGCCCATCTGTTTGAAGATGTCGAGATACATCTGGCTGATCAGCATCGGATAAAGCGGGTAGTCAAACTGGATGTATTCGAGACCGGCGGCAATCGCCTCGTCGATCAGCTCGTTTTGGATTGCGTTGATGTGCTCGACCAGCTCTTCGTGGCTCTTGTAGACTTTCTCCGTGACCCCATTCTGATAGACGAACGGAAGTTCATAGAAGGAGCCCGCCGGTATCGTGGCTTTGAAGCGCGAATCGGTATTGGCCTTCATGAACTTGACTTCGCGCACCAGCGGGTTGTCGACCTTGCGCAGCCGCCCGCTCACGATCGGCAGACCCTGGTAGCGCAGCTCCTTGCCCTCGTTGTCGTAGAACGCAACGCCCGGCCCGCCGACTTCAAGACCGTCGACGCTGTCGTAGAACGATCCGGTGAACATGTAGCGCCGGAATTCACCGTCGGTGAGAACCGTGAGCCCGACCTCGCGCTGCTTCTTGATGATCTCTCTGATACATTTGTCCTCAATCGCACGCAGCCGGCCCAGATCTTTGGCGCGTTCCTCGGCGAGTAACGCGGTGTGCTGCGGCGCGTACACGCGCTCCATTTCGGCATGGAGCTCAGTTGGCCGCAGAAAGCTGCCGATATGTTCGGCACGCGCCGGAGGCAGACGGGATGACTTGGGCATGTGGGTTAACTCCCTTGGCTTGATGTGCGGACCACCGCGTTCGGCAGCGGCTCCGTGTCTGGCTGTTGTTTTAGGCAGTCTCAGGTAGCGGCCGAATAGTCCGGGCCCGAGGATCGACGTTTCGCCGGGCGCGCGGCGGGCGATCTCGGCCGGATCACCCGCGCCGCGGTGACCGATCTCAACTCCAGCCGGTCTTCAGCTTGACCGGAGCAAAGTCGGTGAAGCCGACCCCGGCCACACCGTGGAAATATCCGCTCTGCCATTGGCCAACGGTGTAGACCTTGTCGAGAATCTGGCCGGGCAGCGCGATTTCGCCCTGCAGAACTTTGAACGTGTTGTTCCTGACGTGGTCCGCGATGGCGTCCCGATCGATCGAGCCGAGAGCTTCAATCGACTGCGTGAGCGCCTGCAGCATCTGGTAGTTAAGCGGGTTGCCCCAGTGGTCGGCATCAACGCCGGTGACTTCCTTATGCCTCTTGTAGTAGGCGCGCATTTCCGGCGAGTCCTTGACGCCGCCAGCGCCGAGAACATTCTCGGCCGCGGCGCCGAATTTTTGCGAGAAACCCTCGAAGTCCGTTCCCACAGCGCTGTAATAAGCTTTCACCCCAAGTCCTTCGATCTTGGCCTGCTCGGCGAGACCGAACGTATCGGGCGGATAAGACCAGGCGACGAACGCATCCGGATTGCCCGCCTCGGCCGCTTTGATCACCGGTGACAGATCCTGGGTGCCCAGCGGATAAGATTTGTCGTAGACGATTTCGAAGCCGTTTTCCTTGAACAGCGGCCGCCCCGCATTGGCGAGCTCGATGCCGAAATCGTCGGCAACGTTGACCACCGCGACCTTGTTGCCCATCTGACCGCTGTCCTTCAGGTGCTTGAGCACCCCGATCGCGGACTTGGCGTAGATCGTGGTCGATGATTGGAATGTGAAGAAACCCGGATACTTCTTGACCAGCTCCGGTGCGTGGTCGGTGAGGCAGGCCACAGCGAATTGCGGATAACCGTGCCTCGCCATAGTAGGCGCAACGGCGAGATTAAAGCCGGTGGCGTACATTCCGCTAATCCAATCGGCTTTCTCCACCGTCGCGGCGCGCTCCACGGCCTTGATGGCCTCGGGCGGCTGCGTGTGATCATCGTATTCGATCAACTCGATCTTGAGCTGGCCGCTCTTGACCTTGAGCCCGCCGCGCTCATTGACCTCATGGGCCCACAGCTTGAACGGCGGGAATTGGGTGATCGCCGCGCCCGGTGCGAGCGGGCCGGTTTTCGCGCCGACCACGGCAACCTTGAACGTTCCGGTGTCGGCTCTCGCACTGCGCACAAAGGGTGCAGCGAGTGTTGTTGCAGCAGAGTATTTCAGAAATTCACGACGTCGCATGATATCCTCCCGTGGATTTATGCGCTTGTCGGGGTTGCGTATCCTCCATTTGCTTCCGGGGTTACGTCCCCGCCGTTTAACCGCCGGGGTTTACATCCCCGTCTTTATGCCAAGGGGATCCGTCCCGGTCCTTTGTAGTCGGGGTGCGTCCCTATTGTCTGGGCTGCGTCCCCACCGCTTGTCAGGAAGTAAGCATGATAGCGACATAAAGCCCGGCTGCATAGCGATCCGCGACCGTCGCTTCGGAACCACACCCGCAGCAATGATGGGGAATGTTATCGGCCGCTTTTGTCGATAGCCCGCGGCAAGCCGGCAATATGGACGGGGGCAGCCAACATGCCGGACATGAGATGACTTTCTTACTGACAGGCGCCCGCGCCGGCGCGGCCAAGAAAGCCGGCAAGATCGGTCGGCGCGCGCCCCAGCAACCAGCGGAGCGTTTTGTCATTGCCGACCAGACCGTGCGCGGCGTAGTAGCGGAACATGGCGGCCAACGTGGCGCGCTCGTAATCGCCCATCCCGGCCGCTCGGGTACGCGCCTGCCACGCGGTGATACTTTCGGCTTCGGCGCGTACGTCGCGTCGGAGCGCCGCGCCGATCGCGGAAGCAACTTCAAGCTGGCTGAGTGGAGCGGTGCCGGCGAGCTCGTAGGTCGCGCCGGCATGACCGTCCTGCGTCAGCACCAACGCTGCCGCTTCGGCGACATCTTCCAGGTCCACAAGGCTCAACCTGGTCTCTACCGGATACGGAACACGAAACACGCCGTTTTCGGTAACGCCGCGCCACGCGCCAACAATATTCTGCATGTAAGCCGTCGGCTGCAGGATGGTCAGATCGAAGCCTGACGCAAACAACATCTCTTCGGTCCGCAGCTTCGCCCAATGATGCGGCATCGTCTCGATCTGCGGATGCAGCACGGAGTGATAGACGAAGCGCGTGACGCCCTGCGCCTTAGCCGCGGCAACGACGGCGCGAGCGTAGGCGACTTCCTCGGGGCTGACGTTGGGGCAGATGTGATAGATCGCCTGCGCGCCGGCGGCCGCACGCGCGAGCGCCGCAGGATCGGTGAAACTCCCGAGCGCCACTTCGGCGGCACCGAGCGCCATCAGGGTGTCAGCATGTTCGGGACTGCGTATCAGAGCGCGCACGGACGCGCCCTCGCCTGCCAGCGCTTTGACGACGGCTTTGCCGGTCTTGCCGGCGGCGCCGGTGACCAGAATCATTGCGCGCCGGAGGTCTTGCCGATCAGTTCAAACAGCCGCCCCGGGCTCAGCGGAATTTCGTTGAGTTCGATTTTCTGCTCCGCCAGTCCGAGCGCGTCTTCGATCGCCTGCGCGAACAACGGGCCGACGGGAATGGCGCCGGCCTCGCCCGCTCCCTTAATGCCGAGCGGATTGAGCGGCGAAACGGTCACGGTGTGCGCAATATCCACGTGCGGCACTTCGAGCGCGGTCGGCAGCAGATAATCGGCGAGCGACGCATTGAGCAATTGCCCTTCTTCGTCGAACACCAGCTGTTCATAGAAGGCGTTGCCGACACCCTGCGCGACACCGCCATGAATCTGGCCGGCAAGAATCAGCGGATTAATCACCGTGCCGCAATCGTGCACGACCACGTATTTCAACACCTCGAGCGTGAAGGTCTGCGGATCGACTTCGACGATCATGGCATGCACGCCGCTTGCGGTGGCGCCGCCGGGCGGGCCGAAATATTGCGTCGATTCCAGTCCGGGCTCGGTGCCGGGACGCACCGCGCCGCGCATTGGATTGGCCTTGATCGCCAGCTCGCCGAGCTTGACCGACTGGCCGGGCACGCCGACCACCGAGACGGCGCCGTTGGCGATTTCAAGATCCTCTTCGGCGCACTCGAAATGTTCGGCGGCAAGTTTCAGAATTTTCTGCCGCACCACTTTGGCGGCTTCGTTGACGGCGTTGCCCGCGACCACTGCGCCGCGGCTCGCGAACGTGCCGGCGCCCCAATAGAACTGGTCGGTATCGCCGGTCACGACGTCGACGTCGCGCACCGAGACGCCGAGCTGATCGGCAACAATCTGCGCGAACACGGTGAAGTGCCCCTGCCCTTGCGTGCCGATGCCGGTTGCCAGTCCAACCTTGCCGTTGGCCTGCACCTGAACCCGCGCCCCTTCATAAGGCCCGATGCCGGTGCCCTCGACGTAACAGGCAACGCCGATGCCGACATGCCGGCCTTGCGCCCGGAACCGCGGCTGCGCGTCGGCGACGAAACGCTCGTAGCCGATCATCTCCAGCGCCTTGTCGAGGATCGGCTCGTAATTGCCGCTGTCGTACGAGAGCGGCGCGAAGTCCTGATAGATGATCTCATTATTATAGGGAAAGGCATCGGACGGAATGAGATTGCGCCGGCGGATTTCGGCGCGGTCGATCTTGAGTTCATGCGCGGCGATATCGAGCAGCCGCTCGATGACGAACACGCCATGCTGCCGCCCGGCGCCGCGATAGGGCGTGACAATCGGCTTGTTGGTGAAGATCGCGGTAAAGGTGCTGTCGTAATTGGGGACGACGTAAGGGCCGAGCAGCGTGCATTGCGAATTGATCGGCACCGTCAGGCCGTAGGGGTTGTAGGCGCCGGTGTCGTGAAAAAACACGTCCTTGATGCCGAGGATGCGGCCGTCGGCGGCGAGCGCAATTTCGGCGTCGTGAGTTTGCCCGCGCTCCTGCGTCGTGGCGAAGAAATGCTCCAGCCGGTCCTCGATCCATTTGACCGGGCGATTAAGTTTCCGCGCCGCCCACGGCACCACGACTTCTTCGGGATAGAACAGCATGATCTTCGGCCCGAAGCCGCCGCCGACGAAGGGCGCGATCACCCGCACCTGCCGCTCGCTCAAGCCGAGCATGCCGGCAAGCCCGTTGCGCAGGAACACTGGCGCCTGGGTCGTATCCCAAATCGTCAGGTGATCGGCGCGGGCGTCCCAATGGGCGACGATACCGCGGGTCTCGATCGGTGACGAACAGCCGTGATCGTAGTGGAAGCGGCGGGAAATGACGCGATCGGCGCGAGCATGCGCCGCGGTGTAGTTGCCACGGCTTTGCCGCACGCGGGCGGCGACATTGCCGCGCACGTCGTCGTGTACCCTTCCCGCTTCATCGGTCAGCGCATTTTCCAGATCGACGACCGCCGGCAGCGGCTCGATATCAAGCTCAATGTCGGTGAGCGCGTCTTCGGCGAGGTAGCGGCTGTCCGCGAACACGACCGCCAATGGCTCGCCGACATGGCGGATTTTGCCTTTGGCGAGCGGCACCTGGGTGCGCTGATTGAAGGTGATATCCTTGATCGGCGGCGGCGGGACCAATAGCGGGCCGGGGGCCCAGTAGTCGCCGAGATCTTCCGCGGTATAGACCGCGACCACGCCCGGGCGCGCCCGCGCCGCGGCCACGTCGATCGATTTGATGCGCGCATGCGCGACGTTGCTGCGCAGGAACGCTGCGTACAGCATCCCGGGAAGTTCAACGTCGTCGACGAACAACGCCTGGCCGGTCAGCAGCCGGGCGTCCTCGTTGCGGGTAATCGGCGCGCCGAAATTGCGCGTGGCCACGACGTTCACTTCTGCAGCCGCTCGGCGGCAAGCCGTACGGCTTCGACGATATGCTGATAGCCGGTGCAACGGCACAGATTGCCAGACAGCGCTTCGCGGATCTGCGCTTCGTCCGGTGCCGGCGTCTCCTCGAGAAAGACTTTCATGGTCATCAGAATGCCGGGCGTGCAATAGCCGCATTGCAGCCCGTGACACTCGTGCATCGCCTGCTGCAGCGGATGCAGATGCTCGCGGTCGGGCGCGAGACCCTCGACCGTCATGATCTCGTGGCCGTCGGTTTGCGCCGCGAACATCAGACAGGAGCGAACCGGGGCGCCATCGTAGATGATGGTGCAGGCGCCGCAGACGCCGTGCTCGCAGCCGACGTGAGTGCCGGCGAGCAGCAGATCGTGGCGCAGGAAATCGCTCAGCAGCAACCGCCCCTCGACCTGGCGGCGGTAGGCCGTGCCGTTCACGGTGACGGTGATGTCGTGGGTCTCAGTGCTCACGCCGGACCCGCTCGTTCGCTTTCGTCAAGGCGCGCCCGGTCAACACGCCGGCGAGATGACGTTGAAACTCTTTGCTAGCATGGATGCTGCCGCCGGGATCGATGGCGCCCTGAATGAGTTCGACGGCCGCCTCGATCGCGGGTTTGTCAATCATCGTGCCGACGAGGGAACGACTTGCTTCGGCGGCGAACACCGGCCCGTCGCCGGCATTGCACAGCCCGATCCGCGCTGCACTGCAGCTCCCATTTTCGTCGATCTGGACCACGCAGGCGACGCCAATCATGGCGAAGTCGCCGCGGCGGCGCGACACTTCCATGAAGCAGGCCGCCGACCGCGGCGGCGCTACCGGAACTTCAACTTCGGTCAGCATCTCGTCAGGCTCGAGCGCGGTGGTAAGCGCGCCGAGAAAGAAATCCGCGGCGGCAATCCAGCGTTCGCCGCGCACCGACTGCGCGCGCAATTTGCCGCCGAGCGTCAACACGATAGCCGGCATTTCCGAGGCCGGATCGGCGTGGGCCAGATTGCCGCCGATGGTTCCACGATTGCGGATTTGCGGATGCGCGATATGTGGAAGGGCTTCCTCCATCAGCGGTACTTGGCGGGCGATGACGGGATCGCGTTCAAGGGTCCGATAGCGGGTAAGCGCGCCGATGCGCAGCCGTTCCCCCGCACCATTTTTGACACCGGCAAGGTCGGTAATCGGGTTGATATCAATCAGTGCGGCCGGCTGCGTCAGCCGGAAATTCATAGTCGGAACAAGGCTTTGACCGCCAGCAAGAAATCGGGCCTCATCGCCGTGTTCGGCCTTTAATTGCAAGGCTTGCTCGAGGGTCCGGGCGGCAAAGTACCGGAAGGGCGCGGGTTTCATATCGAGCGGAGACTACCAGAGCAGCGGCGAGCCAGCGTGCCAAAGTATGGATAAAATCGCCTCAATGAGTCAAAATATTCTCCAAGCCGGTCACGTTTGAGGAAACGATCACGTCACCGCGCAGTCTCGTCTACCACGGTTGGGGGGCACTGTCGGCGACTTTGGCTCGCGCGACCGCCGGAATGCAGCGGTCGCGCGAACGCGGATAGGCAGGCGTCAGGCATGGCCGAGGGGGACGGCGACAAACCTGGTGGCGTCAGAAGACTTCACGCGCATCAGCACGTCGTGCTTGCCTTGCGCCTTTGCCTCGGTCATCGCCTTGCGAACATCGGCGGCGTTGGCCACGGCCTTGCCGCCGACGTCAAGGATGACGTCGCCGGTCTGAATGCCCTGCTGGGCGGCGGG
This sequence comes from uncultured Alphaproteobacteria bacterium, assembly GCA_963844545.1. GTDB lineage: Bacteria > Pseudomonadota > Alphaproteobacteria > Rhizobiales > Xanthobacteraceae > BOG-931. The sequence continues at coordinate 395,911 of CAWJOX010000026.1, forward strand.
TCCATCGGGATCGACACCGGTCACCACGATGCCTTTGTCACCGGAACCGGCAACCTCACTCGCGGGTGCTACCGTCAGGCCCAGGTGTGCCGTGTCGCTGCCTGATGAGCCGCCGGTGTCCGCGCTCGCCTGCCGTTCATTCGGCATTTGACCGAGTGTCACCGTCAGGGTCTTGGTCTCACCTTTCCGCAGCACCTCCAGCTTGACCGAGCTGTTCGGCGCCAGCACTGCGACCGTGCGCGCCAACTCCCGAGCATCCTTGATCGGCGCACCATTGACGGCAGTGATCACATCACCCGACTGGATCCCGGCCTTGGCGGCTGGACTGTCGGGCTGCGGCTGATCGACCATCGCACCTTCGGCCTTCTTCATCCCGAGGCTCTCGGCGATACCGGCGGTCACCGGTTGAATCTGCACGCCCAGCCAGCCGCGGGTGACGTGGCCGTGCTCCTCGAGCTGGCCGACCACCATTTTTGCGGTGCCGGCCGGAATATCAAAACCAATGCCGACGGAGCCTCCGGAAGGCGAATAGATCGCCGTGTTCACGCCGATCACGTCGCCGTCGACGTTAAAGGCCGGTCCGCCGGAATTGCCTTTGTTGATCGGCGCATCGATTTGAATGTAATCGTCGTAGGGGCCGGCGCCGATATCGCGGCCGCGGGCCGAGACGATGCCGGCGGTCACGGTACCTCCGAGGCCGAAAGGATTGCCGACGGCGACGACCCAGTCACCGATCCGCGGCGAGTGGTCGGCGAACTTCACGAATGGAAAGTCCTTCTTGCCGTCGACCTTGATCAGAGCAAGATCGGTTTTCGGATCTCTGCCGATGACTTTGGCGGTGTAGATCGTCCCGTCGTCGGTGGTCACCTGGACCGACTTCGCATGGTCAACGACGTGGTTATTGGTGACCGCATAGCCGTCGGCCGAGATGAAAAAGCCCGAACCTTCGCCGGTGATCATCTGATGATGCTGACGCAAGCCGTGCGGCATGTCCTGGAAGCCGAATTGCTGAAAGAACTTCTCCATCGGCGAACCGGGAGTGAACGGGACGATGCCGTTTTCATCGTTATCGTTCATGCTCATCATCTTCGCGGACTCATCGATCTTGACGCGCACCGAAATGACCGCGGGCTTCACCTTGGCGACCAAGTCGGCAAAGCCGGCTGGATGCGGGAGCGCCGTCTCCGCCGCCTGGGCGGAAGCTGTCCATGCCGGAAGCTTTACGGGAAGGTATCCGCCCGGTCCGGCTATCAGCACGGCGACGCCGAGCCCGGCTACCGAAGCGAGCAGCGTCAGGCGACGGGGGGTGAGGACTTTGCGACGTTGGCGAGTGGTTTCGGGATTCATGATGAAATCTCCATGGCGATTTGTTCGTGCCGCGATGGCACCCTGAAAGCCAACATGGCGTTCCAGCGTTACGCGAGCGTGGCGGGGGAATTAATTTTAAGTAATGAACGACCAAAGAGAGCAATGCGCTCCGATTTATAAGACTGTATTGCGTGAGCGCACTTTGTCGCAGCGTCAGACAGCACAACGCCGCGGCCAGAGGAATCAAAACCAGTGACCTCGAACATCATTTATCTGGCGACGATCTGGGTCATCCCGGTAGTCATCGCCATTACCTTTCATGAGGCCGCGCACGGCTTCGTCGCGCATCTTCTCGGCGACGACACGGCGTGGCGGCTTGGACGCGTTAGCTTCAATCCGCTCAAACACATCGATCCGGTCGGGACGATTTTGTTGCCCGGCATATTGCTGCTGACGCGCGCGCCGTTTTTGTTCGGTTACGCCAAGCCGGTACCGGTTAATTTTCGGGCGTTACGCAGCCCACGGCGCGACATGGTCCTGGTCGCTGCCGCCGGGCCGGCGATGAACATTGCGCTCGCCATTGTCGCGGCTTTGGCGTTTCACGTCGTCGGTCTTCTGCCGGCGACCGCGGCGCAATGGCTGGCGGCTAACCTGCGGAACGCTTTGCTTATCAATGTCGTGCTGGCCGTGTTCAATCTGTTTCCATTGCCGCCTCTGGACGGCGGTCGCATTTTGGTCGGTATTCTGCCAAAGGTTCTGGCCGGAGCTGTCGCACGGCTTGAGCCATTCGGTCTTGTAATCCTGATCGGGCTGTTGATCGTCCTGCCGGTTCTGGGCGCTCAGTTAGGCGTTGATCTCAGCATCGTCTCCCGGGTCCTCGGTACGGCGACGCGCGCCGTCGTCAACATCATCGTTCAAATTACCGGCAACACGTAGCTCGAAAACACAAGTGTGTGAGTGGCGCATCGGTGCGTCGCCCATCATGCTGGGGCGCGTTCGGTTACGGGATCGCGTGACCAAAGTGGTGCTGCACAACAGGTAACGCCCCGTGCTCCGGTTTTGTACTTACCGGATCCGGCTGAACCCGATTGAAGCGTCCTGCGCGTAACTCACGCGGCGCGATGAGAAAGCGTTCGGCGCACATCGGAGCGTCCATTCGTTCAAGCAGGCTCGCGAAACCATTCGGCGTGATCTTTGCCGCAGCCGTGATCTTCGCCGCAGCAAAGTCGCGATATGCTCTTTACTTGCGCCCATCGCTCGCGGAACAATCGGGTTATCTGAAATGCGAGCTGAGGTTCGCGGCCTTTGCCTGCTATGGATCGAAGGCGTTAGGCGTGACGCTGTGCGCTGCGCTGGCTGGATTTGCGCTACTGCCGCTGCTCGCCCATGCGGATTGAACGTCGACAGCCCTTGGGGCGCGAGAACCGCGCACGCCAGCATCACCAAACTGGCCGAAATGCCCAAGACAGCGACCAAGTAAGCGAGTAAGGAAGCAACAAAAGCCATTTGAGCTGCGTCATTCCTTCATTGCATCGGAGAACGTGCGATCGTCACCTCGGTTCCGATCGCGCCCAGCAATGCGTGAACCTGCATTACGGTTCACAGAATGCGCGAATCGGCCGCACCTGCGTTTGGGAACCAACCCACTTTAGGTGAGTTTCGGCGACGGGAGCGGCCTCGCGTTCGCTTTGATCTACCAACAAAGCGCTACTGCTTCCAAGCCGGCTTATGCGGCTTGGGTGAGGAGACGTTCCAATGACAACCACAACCGACCATTCCGCCGGAATGTTGATCGCGCGATTGGATCGCATTCCGGTGTGGTCCCTTCCCGGTCTTTTCGTCGGCATCATCGGTGTCGGATTTCTCTTCACCTTCTATGATATCTTCGACATCAACGTCTCATTCATCCAGACCTGCACGCAGATTGTGCCGGCCTGCACTCCACCTGCCGCATCAAACTACATTGGTCTGCCGGTTCTTTTTAATCTGGTCGGCTATGTCGTCGGCACCCTGATCCTGGGTCCGTTAGCCGATCGCGCCGGACGTCGCGACCTCTTGCTGGTGACCATGGTCATCACTGGCGTAGGGTCGGTGCTGACGGCGGTGGTCGACAATTACACATGGTTCGTCATTGCGCGCGCCATCACCGGAATCGGCATCGGCGCCGATCTCGCCATCGTCAATACCTACATCAACGAGATGGCGCCGCAGAAAGGCCGGGCGCGTTATACGGCACTGATCTTTTTGTTCTCGGCGCTGGGCGCGGTTCTCGGCATATGGCTCGGTCTTTGGCTGACGACGCCGGCCACGCCGCTGCCGTTGGGGCTGCCGTTTGCGGTCGCCGGACCCGGTTTTGAGTACGGTTGGCGCGTCATGTATTTGGTCGGAGGCCTTCTCGCCCTCGTCGGCGTCCTGCTGCGCTTCCAGCTGCCCGAATCGGCGCGCTGGCTCGTCGCCCGTGGCCGCTATGAGGCGGCTGCCGAAGTCGTCGATATGATGGAGCGCCGGGCTTCAACGCGAACTTTGTTGCCGCCGGTCCAGCGGCCCGCCGTCGTGCGCACCGGGACCGACATGCTGCCTTATTCCGCGATTCTCGGCGATCCGATATATCTCGGGCGTATCTTCGTCCTCTTTGCCATGTGGTTCTTCGCCTACATCACGCTCTATTCTTTCGGGGCCGGTCTCACGACAATTCTCGCTTCACTGCACTATCCGCCACCCGAAGCTGGACTGATCGCCGCTGTTGGGACCTTCGGCTTCGTCCTCTGTGCTGTCGTGGCCTTTGCCTATGGCGAACTGATGGAACGAAAGGCATGGCTGCCGGTATCCGCGGCGCTGACCCTCATCGGCGGCGTCATCATCGCCGTTGCGGGGCACAGGATCGGGCTGAGCGTTGTCGGTTCGGTCATCCTGTTTTTCGGGTTCAACCTATGGGTCCCGATCGCCTACAGCTGGACAACGGAGAATTTTCCGACCCGGGCGCGAACCACCGGGTTCGCTTTGGTTGACGGCGTTGGTCACCTCGGTGGCGGCATCGGTGTCTTGCTCATCGCACCGCTTATCCCGCGGCTCGATCCGCTTGGCGCCATGCTGCTGATCTGTGGATTCCTGGTCGTTGCGGCCATCATCGCGCAATTCGGCACCGCGACGCGAAGCCGGATGCTCGAAGAGGTTTCGCCTTAAGCCGTCGGACGGCCGGCGTTCTTCATGGACTGGGGGGCGCACAAATGCGCCGGCTGAGACCGGCGCAAGCTAGGGAGAAACGACCATGCGTCTAAAGCATGTTGCGCTTGGCCTTGCGGTCGTGATGGCGGCACCCGCCGCAATCACCAGCGCACAGGCGGCAAACGGAATCTTTGTTCCGTTATTCACCTATCGAACCGGCCCGTTTTCCGGATCGGGCATACCCGTCGCCAACGGGTTGCACGATTATCTCACCATGCTCAACGAGCGTGATGGCGGTATCGGCGGGGAAAAGCTCATCGTTCAGGAATGCGAAGACGGTTACGACACCCAAAAGGGCGTGCAATGCTATGACTCGGTGAAAGATCGCAATCCGGTCGTCATCACTCCGTACTCGACCGGGATTACCGAACAATTGATCCCCAAGGCCGCGGTCGACAAGATTCCAGTTTTATCGATGGCCTACGGGCTGTCGGCCTCGGCCGACGGCAGTCTGTTCCCGTGGATATTCAATGCGCCCGACACTTATTGGGACGGCGCATCAGCCTTTATACGGCACGTCGCCAAGGTTGACGGCGGTGTCGACAAGCTCAAGGGCAAGACGATCGGCCTGATCTATCTGGACGCGCCATACGGCAAGGAGCCTATTCCGCTGCTGCAATCGCTCGCCAAGGATTATGGCTACACACTCAAGCTTTACCCGGTGGAAGCCACGCAGATGCAGGACCAGGCCTCGGTCTGGCTTGACATACGTCGCGACCGGCCCGAGTGGCTCTATCTGCAAGGCTGGGGTGCCATGAACCCGACCGCGGTCGAGGAAGCAGCGAAGAACGGCTTCAAGATGGATCACTTGGTCGGCGTCTGGTGGTCAGGCGGCGACCAGGATGCGCGTCCGGCCGGCATGGCGGGCAAGGGTTATACCACGCTCGACATCAACGGCGTCGGCCAGAACTATTCGGCGATCCAGGACATTCTCAAGTACGTGGTCGACAAGGGCAAGAGTCAGGTTACCTCGAAGGATCAGGTTGGCGAGAATTTGTATGACCGCGGCGTCATGAACGCGGTCCTCATCGCTGAAGGGATCCGCAACGCGCAGAAATTGACCGGCAAGAAGCTGATCGACGGCACCGATATGCGCCGCGGTCTGGAGTCGCTCAACATCAGTGAAGCGCGTTGGAAAGAGTTGGGCCTTGCCGGCTTCGCCGAGCCGATCCATCTCAGCTGCGCCGACCACAATGGACACGACAACGTCTTGCTCGTCCAGTGGGACGGGAAGAAGTGGATTAAGCAGCCGGGTTCGATCGCGCCGATCCACGACAAAGTTCAGCCGCTGATCGATAGTGCGGCCGAGCAGTACGTGAAAGCCAACGCCGGCTGGCCGAAGAGGACGGAGGCTTGCGAGAAATCGTCGTGAGGTAAGTTCTGCTCGTTTTGAAAAATCTGGAATAGCCGAAATGGCCGATGAGGGGTCTTGTGTTGCCGAGACCCCTCATCGGATTTCTCTTCAGTTGGCGCAAGTAGCGTTGGGACATGGCGCAGTGTTTGTGCGTCGTGCCTTTGCTTGGCTACTCGGACACGAACAGCAACGCGCGTAGGTTCTCGTGTCGGCCGCAGATCATTTCTCAGCTCATTCGAGCCCGCCACGGAACAGCCAGGCCGCAGCTGAGAGCGTGATCGACGCGATGATTGCCATCGGCCACAGGTCTTGAGCGAGCTGCCCGAGGCCCGCTCCCTCCAGATAGACACGACGGGCCATGTCAATGGCATAACGCAGCGGGTTCGCCAGCGTCGCGTATTGGAGGACTTGGGGCATATTGCTGAGCGGCGTCGCCAAGCCCGATAGCAGCGCGCACGGCATCATGATCACGAAAGCATAAAGCACTGCCTGCTGCATGGTCGCGACGACCGCCGACAGCATGAGCCCCATGCCCACGGCGGCCGTGAGAAACAAGGCGAGGCCCGCGTAGAGCGTCACGTACGAGCCTGCGAACGGAATGCGAAACCACAATTGCGCGACCAGGAGGATCAAGGTCGCTTGGATGAGTCCGATAAGCACGGACGGCAGCGCTTTGCCGACCATGATCTCGGGCGGCCGAAAGGGCGTGACGAGAAGCTGATCGAATGTGCCCTGTTCGCGCTCGCGGGCGACCGACATGGCTGTGAGCAACAACGTTTGCAGGAATGTCAGCGTGCCGATCAGCGCCGGAATCATGTACCAGAGAGTTTCCAGATTGGGATTGTACCATGCCCGCATGGTAACGCGCAGTGGCGGCGGCGCTTCGCTGTGGCTCGCAGCCCAATCGGCATTGAAACTGTCGACGACGGCGGAAACGTAGCTCAGCGCCGTACCGCCGGTATTGGAATTGCGGCCGTCCGCGATTACTTGCACGTTCGCCGGCAGCCCCGACGCCAAACGGCGCTCGAAATCCTGTCCGATCTGGACGACCAGGAGGGCGCGTTGTTCGTCGATCGCCGTATTGAGATCGGCAATGCTGGATAGTTGGGCGACCCTGTGAAATACCCCCGAACCGTCCAGCGCCGCCAATAACTCGTGCGACGCCGCGCTGCGGTCCTGGTCCAGAACCGCATATGGCACGTTGTTGAGGTCATAGGTCGCGGCATAGCCGAAGATGAGACACTGCAGCACCGGCGGCAGGAAAAGACTCACCCGGCTCTGCGGGTCTTTTAGGATCGCCAACAGCTCCTTGCGGATGAGTGCGAGGATGCGCGCGATTGCTTCGAACATCGCCCGCCTCACGCAAGTCTCTTCTTCGTCACCCTGCGGGTGAGCAAAAGCAGCACGCAGGCCATGCCGGCAAGAATCCCGGCGTCGGGAACGACGATGCCCCAGATATTGCCGGCCAGAAACAAGGTCTGCAGCAAGGTGACGTAATAGCGCGCTGGCAGGATATAACTGATGATGCGGATCGCCGCCGGCATGCTGCGGATGTCAAACAAGAATCCGGACAAGAACACCGCCGGCAAGAACGTGATGATCAAGGTCGCCATGCTGGCGACAAACTGGTTCTTGGTGACTGATGAAATCAACAAACCAATAGCGAGAGAAACCAACAGGTAGAGCATGGAGACGCCGATCAGGATCAACACCGAACCACGAAACGGTACGGCGAACAGAAACTTTGCGGCAATGATGCAGAGGACAAGCCCGATCATCCCCAGGGCAAAATAAGGGATCATCTTAGCCAGTATGATTTCGCCAGCGCGCACCGGAGTAACGAACAGCGCTTCCAATGTCCCCCGCTCCCATTCGCGCGCCATCACCAAGGCGGTGAGCAACGAGCCGATAAGCGTCATGATCAGGACGATAAGGCCGGGGACAAGGAAATAGTGGCTGTCGTCCGCTTCGTTGAACCACAAGCGGCCCTGTACCACCGCGGTGCCGCCGGTACCGAGCTGCTGTCCTTCAGCGGCGCGCTGCGCCAGAAACTGCGCGATAGCGCCTTCGGCGTAGCCCTGGATAATCCGGGCGCGATTGGCGTCACTACCATTAACGAGCATCTGAACTTCGCCGTCACCCATGCTCAAGCGCCGTGCAAAATCCGAGCGGATGCGGACAATCCCGTCGACCTGTTGCTCAAACAGAAGCTGCCGTGCCCGTGGCATAGAAGTCAGCAGCCGGGCAGCAAAATAAGGCGACAGCAAAAAATCGGCGGCAAGCTCGGTTGCCGTGGGCGATGGCTGTTCCAGCACCACGGCGACGGGAACGTTCTTCACATCGAGCGAAAGCGCGTAGCCGAAGAGCAGAATGAGCATGGCCGGCATGAACAGGCCGATCGCGATGCTGCTGGGATCGCGGAACAGCTGATAGGCCTCCTTGCGCACCAAAGCTGCGACGCGACGGAGCTTCGCCGCACCTGACGCCGCGCGCGCCGGCGGCGAAGGATTGACGATCGCAGTCACGCCGTACCGCTGTGATCTGCCGGCATCGCAGATTTATGCTCGCGGGCCGCTTCGACGATGGCGATGAAGGCGTCCTCCATGGTTGCGCGGCGGTGGTCCGCGAACACGGCGCGACTGCGTACGCTGGCCGGGGTTCCCTCCGCCAGCATGCGCCCGGCATCGAGTATTGCGATGCGGTCGCAATACTCGGCTTCTTCCATGAAGTGGGTAGTAACGATCACCGTGACGTCATGTTGCGCAAGAAGCGTGATGCGTTGCCAGAACTCGCGCCGCGCCAGCGGATCCGCGCCGCTGGTCGGCTCGTCGAGGAACAGTATCTCCGGCCCGTGCAGCAGCGCCGTCGCCATCGCCAATCGCTGCTTGTAGCCGCCCGGCAACTCGCCACTGGCGAGGCGCATCAATGGTTCGAGTTCGAACTGCGCCAGCGCCCATGCTATGCGCTCGCGCTTGCGGCTGCCATGCAGACCATAGGCGCTGGCGAAGAAATCAAGGTTCTCCGCGACCGAGAGCTGGCTGTAGAGCGAGAATTTTTGCGCGACGTAGCCGATACGCTGCCGGGCCGATGCGCGCGCCGTGCGCAAATCGAAGCCCGCCACGCGCAAAGTCCCGGAAGTGGCGGGAAGAAGACCGCACAGCATGCGGAATGTCGTTGTCTTGCCGGCACCGTTTGGACCGAGCAAGCCGAAAATCTCGCCGCGACGAACACTAAAACTCAGCCGATCGACGGCAGTGAAAGCGCCGAACTTGCGAACGAGCTCGTTCACATTAATGACCGTCTCGGCTGCATCAGATGCCACAGCGCGATCGAAAGGCGCCGCGACCGGCAATTTTCGATCGCCGCCGGCTTGCCGGCGCAACAGCACCATGAATCCGTCCTCGAAGCGCGCTGGCACCGGTTCGACCGTAATTCCGCGCAATGATTCTGCCGCCTTGGACAGCTCGCCACCTGAGCTGGGCCCGGCTTCGACTAAATGGACGCGGCCAGCCTCAGGGACCGCGTCAATGATTTCCGGATCGCCCAATAGGCGCGCCTGCAGGTTTCGCGCCGGCTGACCCGGACCAGGTTCAGCCTCGAACGTACGACCGGCGGCCATATTGGTGACCTCGACAGGCCGCCCGCTGGCCAGCAGTTTGCCTTCGCGCAGCACGAAGACATGATCGCAGCGTTCGGCTTCGTCGAGATAGGACGTACTCAACAGGACGGTCAGGTTTTGCTCGCGGACCAGCCGTGCGATGATTTCCCAGAGCTCACGGCGCGACAACGGATCGACGCCGACGGTCGGCTCGTCCAATAGCAAAAGCCTTGGCGAGCCAATCAAGGTACACGCCAAGCCAAGTTTTTGCTTCATGCCGCCTGACAAGTGCCCGGCAAGACGGTGCATAAATGACGTCAAGTCCGTCATCTGCAAAAGCTCGGGGTACCGCGTATTGCGCTCTTCGGCGGAGATGCCATGCAGACTGGCATAGAGGTCCAGATTTTCCTGGACGCTCAAATCTTCATAGAGACCGAATCGCTGCGGCATGTAGGCGATGCAGTCTTGCACCCGCTGCGGATCGCTGGCCACATCGATGCCCATGACTGTCAGCGTTCCGGAGTCTGCCAACATCAGGCCGGCAATAAGCCGGATCAGCGTGGTCTTACCGGCGCCGTCAGGCCCGACAAGGGCCGCGAGCGTACCGTGACGGACCTCAAATGAGACATCGTCCAGCGCCGTTACGATTTCGCCGGTCTCACGGCGGAATTTTTTACGCACGTCTCGGCCGATCACCGCCGGATCGCTTTGCTGGCTGACGTTCATCGCTGGCCGTCCGAATTTCGGCTCGGCCGCTTCGTCGCGTCCTGGCCGAGCGGCAAATACACCGTTGCCGGCATGCCGAGACGCAAATCGCCCGCCTCATCCTTCACGAAGATGCGAACCTCATAAACCAGGCTTGTCCGCAGCTCTTCGGTTTGGACAGTCTTTGGCGTGAATTCGGCAACAGGTGAAATAAAGCCGACCCAGCCGGCAAACCGGCGGTTTGGAAAGCCGTCCACCATCACATAAGCCGTCATACCAGGATGGACGTGCCCGAGATCGGGCTCCGACACATAAGCGCGGACCCATTTCGGGTTGATGATCGCCAGGGAAAACACCGGCTTTTGCGGCGACGCCATGTCACCGGGCTCCAGCAGACGGGAGCGGATAATTCCATCCGTGGGGGCGACAAGGTTCGCGTCCGCCAGTTGCTGACAGACGAGCGCCAACTGTGCTTCGTTCGCACGTAACTGCGCCTCGCCTTGGGCGATATCCTCTACGCGCGGCCCCGCGATCTCAAGATCGAGAGCCTTCCGATTCACCTCGACCTTCGCATCGGCCACATCCAGCGCGGCCTCAGCATTATCCACGTCTTGTTGAGTGGCAGCCAACTTCTCGACCAGGAACTTCTGGCGCTCATAGATTCGCCGTGCATTGGCGGCATCCGCAGTCGCCGATACGAGGTTTGCCCGCGCCTGAGCGATCTCCTCGGGCCGGCTGCCGTTGTGGAGCCGTTCGACCACACTGCGTTGTGCCGCCACTTGCGCCCTCGCTTGTGCGACCTGCGGCTCCAAACGGCTCGTGTCCAACTTTGCGACGAGTTCTCCCTTGTGGACGACGTCGCCTTCCCGCACGAGCACGGCTGCAATTCGTTCGTTGCCGTTGAACGCCAAGTCGACTTGCCGCAAGTCAACATTTCCGTACAGGACGAGCTGTTGGGACGGGTTCGATGGATGGGTGAACCAATAGGCTAGGCCGGCCCCTGTTCCTGCCAGGAGGAGCGCCGCAATAGTCAGCACGATTGGGCGCTTCACGTTCGTCCCCGCCAAAATCTTTGTATCGCCTCGAAAGCGGCTACGATCCGTGCATGGAGCTCATGTATTGGTCGGAAGGTCATTGGAACTCCGCCGCAGCCTCTCGACCTCGGCGACGACGCGGCCGGCGACTTCGGCGGCCGCAGCGGCTACTTCCGACGACATCGGCGCGCCGGCGGCGAAAGATGCGCCTTCGACGGCAAAGACGATAATGTCCCGCGGTGCTTTGCTCAGCACCCGGGAAAGTCCGATCGCCTCAGCGAGGCCCAGGGCATGGCTCGATGCTGCTCGCGTATATTGGAGTAGCTCGGTGCTTGCCGGATCGAAGCAATGGATGCGACCAGGCGTCGTCAGTGGCGCCGCTGCATCGACACAGATAACCGCATCGAAATCCGCCCACTCCATCATCAACGTCAGCACGTCGGCGCCGGGTGCCGCAACCGCGACATCGGTCGGCAAACGGCCGGCCAACTTTCCTACGACGAGTGGGCCGACGCCATCATCGCCACGATCCGGGTTTCCCAGACCCACCACAATTACTCTGCGCGCTGGCGCCTCGTTCATGTTCGGTGCACGGACAATTTGAGGAAGTGCGTGGAGCAGGAGATGCAGGGATCGTAATTGCGAATGCTCTGCTCGCAGCGGTCACGAATGATGTCATCGGATTCCGACACCAGCGGCGCCGCGACGGCCATCAGGTCCGCTTCGATGCTCGGCTGATTCTGCGCGGTCGGCGGCACGATGCGAGCCGACCGGATGGTGCCGTCCGCCTCGAACGCGTAGCGGTGCCAGCAGATGCCGCGCGGCGCCTCGGTGCAGCCAAAGCCAAAGGCCGCGCGCGGCTCGATCGGTACCGAAGCTACGTCCGGCGGCTCATAAGCGGCGATCAGGCGCAGCGCCTCGTCACAAGCATAGACGATCTCGATCGCTCGAACGACGATGCTGCGAAACGGGTTCTCGCATACCGGAGCCAAGGCCAGCCTCGGCGGCAAGCGCGCGGACCCCTGTCGGCAAGCGATCAAAATTGAGCGCATAGCGGGCGAGCGGCCCGACCAGATAGGCGCCGCGCCGTTTCAGCAGCGAATGTAGCGCCGTTGAGTGCGCGACATGTCGTTCTTCGAATTCCGATTCATAATCGGCAATGTCGATATCAATGTCGCGGTTCGAAACGATGCGCCCCTCATTGAACGGATACTCGTCCGCGTGGCGCAACGCGACAAACTCATAGTCCCGCTCGAAGTCCGGAAACGGGAAAGTCGCAACCCAGCGAACGAGACCAATGGCTTGGTCTCTCGCCGCCTTCAATTTTTCGGCAATGGGCTCGAGTTCTGAACGCTGCGGCACCCGATAAAATCCGCCGGGTCTGACGTTGACCGGGTGGATTTCGCGCCCGCCCAGAAGGCGCAGCAATTCGTTTCCCGTCATCTTCAGGGCAAGGCCGCTGCGAACGGCGTCACCATGATCGTGTGCCATGGCGATCGCATCCGGGTAGCCAAGAAAGTCCGGCGCATGCAGCATCACGACATGCAGCGCGTGGCTCTCGATCCATTCGCCGCAATAGATCAGGCGCCGCAGCGCCCTGAGTTGCCCGCCAACTTTGACGCCAAAAGCGTTTTCGATCGCATGCACGGCACTCATCTGATAGGCGATCGGGCAAATGCCGCAGATGCGGGCCACGATGTCTGGAGTTTCGATATAGCCCCGGCCGCGCAGCAACGCTTCGAAGAAGCGCGGCGGCTCGAAAATGCTGAGCTCGGCCGCCACAAGACGGCCGTTGCTGATCTGCAGCTCGAGCGCGCCTTCGCCTTCGACGCGCGCCAGGTAATCGACCCGGATCGTCCTACTCGCCATGGGCCGCGCTCTCGTTCAGGAACGGCTCCGCCATGGCGTTGAAGGTACGAAACGCACGCTGAATGTCGCGCGGCGCCGCACCGAGGACACGCCACTCGCGCGCCATCGCTGCGGTGTTTGGTGTTTCCATCGGCCCATAGCAACCATAGCAGCCGCGCCGGTAGGATGGGCAAATCGCTCCGCAGCCGGCATGGGTGACCGGCCCGAGGCAAGGCGTGCCTTGCACCATCACGCAGACGGTGCCGCGCTGCTTGCACTCAATGCAAACGCTGTGAGCGGCGATTGCCGGCTTGCGGCCGGCAAGAAAGGCGGAAATCACCTCAAGGAGCTGCGCCTTGTTGATCGGACAACCTTGCAATTCGAAGTCGACAGGAACGTGTGCTGAAATCGGCGTCGATGTTGCAAGTGTGCTGATGTATTCGGGCGAAGCATAAACCGCGGCGACGAACTCCCTCACATCGGCGAAATTGCGCAAGGCCTGGATGCCGCCATGAGTGGCGCAGGCGCCGATAGTGATCAAGTGTTTGGATTGTCGTCGCACCTCGCGAATGCGTTCCGCGTCATGCGCGGTGGTGATCGATCCTTCCACCAGCGACAGATCGTAGGGGCCAGGCTCGACGGCACTCGACGCCTCCAGGAAATTGGCGATCTTGATCGCGGCGGCGAGGCTTAAAAGCTCGTCTTCGCAATCGAGCAGCGAGAGTTGGCAGCCGTCGCAGGAGGCGAATTTCCAAACGGCAAGGCGAGGACGATCGCGGTCGTCGATAGTCGATCTGTCCACGTCAGATCTCCCGCACTGCGAAGATGCTGGCAATGCGGTCGAACCGCATCACCGGCCCGTCCTTGCAGACGAAGGTCGGCCCGAACTGACAGTGGCCGCAAAGGCCGATAGCACATTTCATGTTGCGCTCCATCGAAATATAGATGCGGTCGTTGGTCAGACCCGCATCGCGGAGCGCGTTCACCGCGAAGCGCATCATCACCTCCGGCCCGCAGATCAAGGCCACGGCCTCATGCGGGTCGAAGGCAGCGCGTGGAATAAGCGCCGGCACGACGCCGACGTTGCCCCGCCAATCGGCGTCAGCGTGATCGACCGTCACCTCGATGTCGACGTCGAGGCGCTGGCGCCACTCTTTAAGCTCGTGGCGATAGAGCATTTCCGCGGGATTGCGGCTGCCAAACAATATGACGACGCGGCCATAGCGGCCGCGGTTGGCGAGGATTTGGTAGATCGCGGGGCGAAGCGGGGCGAGGCCGAGACCGCCGGCCACGATGACGACGTCCGATCCTTCAGCCTCCTTGACCGGCCAGCCTGTCCCAAATGGCCCGCGCAGTCCGATGACCGCGCCGGGCGCGAGTTTGACGATCGCGCCGCTGACGGCACCGACATCGCGAACAGTGTGTACGAAAGCGTTGTGCTCGCGGTCGCCGCTCATGCTGATCGCCACTTCGCCAACGCCGAAGGCGTAAAGCATGTTGAACTGGCCCGGTTCGAACGACGGCCGCAGACCGGCCAGAGGTGTCAGATTGAGCGTGACCGTATCGGGGAGCTCGCGGCTCACGCTCTCGACACGATAGATTTGCGGCACGAACGGATCGCGCTGCCGCTGTGCTTCCCCGTCAATGCTTGCCATAGACATCGAGGATCTGCAGCCTGGTCGCCTGCAGCCGCTTCACGAGAGCTGGCAGGAAACGCTTCATCATCTCATAGCCGAGATCGTGGTCGGCCTCGCATTTCCCGCGCAAACAGGCGGCATCGATGCCGGTGGTACGCGTCAACTCGACGGCACGCGCATCGAACACCCATCGATAAGGAGGAATGAGCCAGGACGAGCCGGCGAAATCGCCCACCGCCAACGTTTCGAACACGATGGCGGGGTGGGCCGGCGCCTTGATTTCGAGCGCCACCTTGCCTTCGCGGATGAGGAAGAATTCATTGGCCGGTTCGCCCTCGTGAAACAAATATTCGCCGGCATGGAAGATATGGTTGCGGGCGCAGCCTGCCACGAGCCGGATCAGCTCCGCCGGAGCGCCGGCAAAGAAAGGATGCTTCTGCAAGATTTGCTCAAGTGTGGCCATGCTGTTGCTCTGTCTGCGGCTGCGGGTTTGCCCTTATCGCCGCCGCTTCGACCGTGATGTCGATCCCGACTGGACACCAGGTGATGCAGCGGCCGCAGCCGACGCAACCCGACGTGCCGAACTGATCAATCCAAGTCGCGAGCTTGTGCGTCATCCACTGCCGATAGCGCGAACGCGCCGTGTTGCGGACGCTGCCGCCATGGATAAACGAGAAATCCATGGTGAAGCAGGAATCCCATTTCCGCACTCGTTCTGCCGACGTGCCGCTCAGATCGCTGTGATCCTCTACCGTCGTACAGAAGCACGTGGGGCAAACCATGGTGCAGTTGCCGCAGGTCAGGCAGCGCTCGGCAACGTCGTCCCAGCGCGGATGATTGAGGTTGCCCAGCAGCAGCTCCCTCAATCCCTCCGTCTCCAGCCGGCGGCCCATTTGATTTGCCGTTCGGGTGACGACCGCCGCCGCTTTCGCATTATCTTCATCCGTTGCTGGCCGTTGCGGAACTCGCTTGAGGATTTTCGCGCCCGCCTCGCTCCCGACCTCGACCAAGAATTCATGGCTATCGCCGTCAATGATCTCGGTGAGCGCAAGATCAAACCCGGTTTCTGCTTTCGGCCCGGTTTTCATCGAGACGCAGAAGCATGTTTCGCCGGCTTGCCCGCAATTGACGGCAACAATGAAACTGCCTTGGCGGCGCATCGTATACGCCGTATCGGGATAAGGCCCCTGCGCGAGCACGCGATCCTGGATGGCAATTGCGTTCAGCTCGCAAGCCCGCACGCCGATGAATGCAAATTTGGGCGTGGAGCCGGTATTGCTTTCGATGGTTACCCCGTTCTCGCCTTTTCGCATCGTCCACAGAGTTTCAACGGGTCGGTGGAGGAAACGCTTCCACGCTTGCGGGCCCACCGTGAATCCGAACAACGCGCCATCCTGACGCCGCTCGAGGTGATAGCGTCCTGGCGCCTGTCGGTCCGTCCAGCCGGCAGGCAAATCAGCAACGCGTGCGATGCGGTCATAGACGATCGCGCCGTCTCGTACCGTCGGTCCGATGACCTCATAATCTTCCGCAAGCGCGTCAAGCACTGCCTGCAGCGCGTCACATGAGATGGTTGCCATCCCCTTCGCCACGGCTGAAACCATTATTCGGCTCCCGATCACGTTTCAGCAAATTCTAGGCAATGGGTCGTCCTCGAGCTCTTCGAGGAAACGTTCGCCGCCGATCTCGGTTTCCAGAATAACGCGGCCGCGACCGTCACACAGTGTACCGATCACGCTGGCCTGTTCGCCATCGGGAATTGCGCGCCATATTGCCAATATTTCGCGCGCCGCGTCCGGTGCGGCCACGGCGACGACACGGCCTTCGCAGGCGAGATAATACGGATCATAACCAAGCATATGGCAGAACGACCGCACCGAGTCTCGCACGGGAATGCGCGCTTCGCTGAGACGCGCATTTAGGCCGGTCGCCGCGGCGATTTCATGGGCCACCGTGGCGAGGCCGCCACGCGTCGGATCGCGCATAAAGCGCAGGCCTTCCATCGTTGCAAGGGGCGCGGTCAAGGGCGTGACCGCCGCGCAATCCGATTGCACTGAACCTTTGATTTCGAATTCCTCTCTGGCCAGCATCACAGCAATGCCGTGATCGCCGGCTGGCCCGCTGACCAGAAGCACATCACCTTCACAAATCCGATTCATTCCAAGCCGGCGGCCCGGCGCACGCAATCCCACACCCGTGGTCGAGAAATAAAGTCCGCCACCCTGCCCCCGCGGCACCACTTTGGTATCGCCGGCGACCACGCACACGCCGCCGGCGCGCGCCGCGGCGGCAAGGCTTCTTACTACGCGATCGAGGCACTCGACCTCGAGCCCTTCCTCGATGATGGCGTTGAGCGTCAGAAAGCGCGGCTCGGCACCGCTGACCGCGAGATCGTTGATGGTGCCGTTGACGGCAAGCGAGCCGATATCGCCGCCGGGAAATTCCAGCGGCCTTACGGTAAAGGCGTCGGTCGTGATGTACGGCACCATTCCGGGCGCAAAGTCCAACGGAGCGGCGTCAAGCTGGATGTCGAGCGACGGATTGGCGAGATGGTGGGCGAAAATCTCCTCGATCAACTCGCGCGTGCGGCGGCCGCCATTGCCGTGCGCGAGCGTCACGTGCGTGTCTTCGATCATGGCGCGTTCATTTCTTTCAAGTGCTATGGGCTTTGCAAACATGCAGAGCTTCGATCAACTGCCCGAACGCAAGGCCGCCGTCATTGGCCGGAACGATTTCCGGCAGATAGACCGGGATCTCTCGCGCGGCCAAAAGCTCCATGACCCTTTCGGCCAAGAAGCGGTTCTGGAACACACCGCCGGTGAGTCCCACGGCCGCAAATTTCTCCGTGCTTGCGACTGTCGATACCTGTTCGGCCAGGCTGCGCGCCAGGCTCTCATGAAAAATTCCAGCGCGTGCGCCGATGCCGAGATCCTTATCGACGAGCATCGGCAGCAGCGGCTGCCAATCCATGCGCAACAGACCGGCCTCATCGCGCCTCAGCGGAAGTGGAATGGCGGCTGTTCCGGTGGCGGCGATGCTTTCCAGCATCATCGGCCCCTGACCTTCAAAGCTCGCTACATCGACACCAAGAACGAGAGCCGCGGCGGCATCAAACAAACGGCCGACCGATGAAGTACGCCAGGCACCGATACGCTTGACCCAAGCCTGTCTGGCGAGTGCGGCGTGTTCCACTTGCGGCAACCAATCACGGCCGGTTTCCCACATCAGCGCCGCAGCGGACCGCCACGGCTCGCGGCCGACGCGATCTCCGCCCATTACGGTGAACATGCGTGTGCTGGTGACGCGCCGCCACGCGCCTGGCGCGCCGACCAGCGCTTCGCCGCCCCACAAGTTTCCGTCGCTGCCGAAGCCGACGCCATCCCAGGCGAATACCAGCCATCGTTCAACTTCAGGATATTCTCCGGCCAAGGCGGAGGCATGAGCGGCGTGATGCTGAACACGCGTAATGGGCAGATCCTGCCCGACAGCCCATCGCGCGCTCGCGTAGTTCGGATGCGCATCGCAGACGATCCGGCGGGCTTCGACCCGATAGAGCGCTTGCAGATCGGCGATCACCTGCTCGAAGACCTCAAGGCTGCGCGGGCTGTCCAACTCGCCGATATGCGGCGACACGACGGCGCGACGCTCCCAACCGAGCGCGATGGCCCCCTTCATGTGCCCACCGACGGCAAGCGTCGGCTGCGGAAGGTCACGAGACAGCTCGATTTCGAGCGGCGCCATGCCGCGGCCGATGCGAAGAGGACGTGGCTTGCCGCCAATCACACGCAAGACGGAATCGTCGGCAGGCACGCAGGATGGGCCTATCATGATGCAGGAATGCATCCGCCACGCGCGCGAAACGGCTTTCGGCTTCGGCGTTGTCGGTAATCACCGGCTCGCCGCTGACATTGCCCGACGTTGCGACCAGCGGTCCGCCGAACTCCGCCAGCAGAAGATGATGCAGCGGGCTATACGGCAGGAAGACTCCCAACTCGGCGAGACCTGGCGCCACAGCTTGACTGAGACCACAATTCTCGCGCCGGTGCGCCAGGACGATAGGGCGCGCGACGTCGACGCAACTGCGCGCTTCCGTATCGCTCAGGTGCGCGCACTTTCTCACGGCATCGAGGCCGTCAACGCCGGTTTGCGGGAACATGATCGCGAGCGGCTTGTGCGGCCGCCGCTTGCGTGCGCGCAGCCGCATGACTGCTGCGTCGTCCGCCGGATCGCACATCAAATGGTAACCGCCGACGCCCTTGACCGCGACGATGCCGCCGCGACGCAGACACGCGATCGCCGCCCCCAGCGCCTTTTCGCCTTCATAGAATTCGCCGTCGCGACGGAATACGAGCTTTGGTCCACAAGTGGGGCAGGCGAGCGGCTGGGCATGAAAGCGCCGATCAAGCGGATCGTCGTACTCCGCCCGGCATTGCGGGCAGAGTTCGAAACCGGCCATGGACGTATTCAGCCGGTCATAGGGAAGCGCCGCGATGATCGTGTAGCGCGGCCCGCACTGGGTGCAATTCGTGAAGGGGTAGCGAAAACGCCGTGCGGATGAATTCTGCAATTCTTCGACGCAGTCATCGCAGCAGAACAAATCCGACGGCAGATGCACGTCCGCGCGTTCGGCCGCATCGCTGCCAAGGATGCGAAAGTCGGCTGCACCTTCAACGGCTGCCGCATCGGATGCCGCAAGGTAGGGCTTCGCCAGCGGCGGCGCTTCCACCGTCAGCGCTCGTTCGAACCGGGCGATATTCGGCGGGCTTCCTTCGACATGAATGACAACTCGGCCGGCGCCGTTGCGCGCCCAACCGTCAAGTCGAATGCGCGCGCGATGCGATAGATAAAGGGCCGATAGCCGACGCCCTGCACCCGCCCGCTGACGACGATACGCCGCGCGGCGACAATGGCCGCACCATCAATATCGCGGTGGTGCCTGTTCATCCGCTGTCTGTCTGATGCCCGACGACCACCAGATGCGGCAGGCGCCTTCATCCGAAACCATGCAGGGCCCAACCGGATTGCGTGGCGTACAAGCCTTGCCAAACAGCACACATTGATTGGGATAGATCTTGCCCAACACCACGCGCGCGCAATCGCATCCTGGCGGCATTTCTCCGGCCCTTTTGCGGGCGGCTTCGGAATCCAGCTGGAAACGCCGCGCCGCATCGAAGCGGCAGAACTCGGACTTCAAGGCGAAGCCTGAGCGGGGAATGATTCCAATGCCGCGCCAGTTCGCGTCGACCACGTCGAGTGTTTCTTTCATCAGCCGCCGTGCAGTCGGATTGCCGCCCGGCCTGGCGACATTTTTGTAGCAATTGTCCAGGAAGGCTTTGCCTTCCAGATATTGCCGCAGCACCGAGTAAAGCGCGGCGAGGAGACTATCAGCTTCGAAGCCCGCGACCGCGGACGGGATGTTGTGCTGTTCCGGAACGAAGGCCCATTCTTCAGGGCCCATGATGGTGGAGACGTGCCCCGGGGCGATCAGCGCATCAAAACCGGCCACTTCACTGTCCAGCAACGTCGCCACCGCCGGCCAGGTCAATCGCCCCGACAGCAGGAGCGAGAGATTGGGCGGCAGGCCCTCCGCCACCAGAGCTGCCGCGGGCGCCGTCGTGGTCTCGAAGCCGGCAACAAAGAACACGACTTCCCGATCCGGATTGGCGCAGGCGATTTTCACCGCTTCCCGCGGCGACGCGATTGGCCGCACGTCACCGCCGGCGGCGCGCGCCTGTTCCAGAGACCGCGGCTCGCGCTTGGGTACATTCGCGGGCACGCGCAGCATATCTCCGAATGCGACGAGGATGACATCCTTCCGCAGTGCCAGTTGGATCGCAGCATGGACATCTTCTTCCGGGACAGACGCAGACCGGACATCCCGGGCCGGGAATGAGTTCGACGTCGCGCGGCAGAGCGCCGCGCAGGCCGGCCATGGAAATCGAACGCTCGTGACCGCCGCAGACATTCATCACGCGGATGCGGCCGTGCAGTGGCAAACCGCGGATACGTTCCAGCCACTGCCTCGCAACTGACTGGGCATCGGCCATCGCCGTCACTCCGCGGCGCGGTAATGAACGTGTCGGTGTCGAATATCGGGGCGCCACATCGTGCCCTCACGGCATGAGATAAGGCGCGCTTCAAGCCAATTGGTCCACGACATCAGCGTGTCAGGACGCCGTGCCGAGACACGCATCACCTGCGCCGGGTTCGCCAGCGCGCGGACATGGCTCTCGGCCCGCTCCGGCGAAAAATCGTCGAGCACGTCGAGCAGATCAGTCTTCGAAAGCAGAACCAGATCGGACTTGCGGAACGCCACAGGATATTTCGCGGGCTTGTCGTCGCCCTCTGTTACGGCGAGAAGCGTGACGTTGGCGTGCTGGCCGAGATCGAAACTGGCCGGACACACCAGATTGCCGACATTTTCGATGAACAGAATATCGACAGCGCCGAGATCAAGGGCGTGCAGCGCGTCGTGCACCATGTGCGCGTCGAGGTGGCAGGTGCTGCCCGTTGTGATCTGAATGGCTGGCACGCCTTTCGCCCTGATGCGCCTGGCATCGTTCTCGGTTTCGAGATCGCCTTCGATGACCGCGATGCGAAAGCGGTCGCCGATGGCATCGACGGTGGCCTCCAACAGGCTGGTCTTGCCCGATCCAGGCGACGACATCAGATTGACGGCGAGGATACCGTGACGATCAAGATGCTCGCGATTGTGCGCTGCTTCATGATCGTTCTCGCTGAGGATTCCGGTCAGTATTTCGACGGACCTCCGGCTGACGGGCTTTGCCGATATGGTGCCGGTCTGATCGGAAACGTGAACACTTTCCGGCGTGGCCGCGCATCCGCACTGCTGGCACATGGTTTCCTCGCCTGTTCACTTCAATCCGGCAGCAGCCACCGCGCTCGCATTGCCGGTTAGTTCTACGCGTGTCAGCAGCAATTCGCTTCCGGATTTCAACTCGACCTGCCAGGTCCCGCAGCTGCCGCACAGTAGAGCGTTTGCCGTAACTGGCGTCTCCATCGCACATACCTCGCACCACACGATGGCCGGCGGGGTTTCGACCTCGAGCACCGCGTGCTCCGCAAGCGTTCCCATGCGTGCCACGTCGAACGCCCGCACCAGCGACGTCGGTTCCACCCCGGACAGGGAACCGACAGTCACGGTGACCTTGCTCACATCCGTGGCGTCGTTTCTCGCCGCCACGCGTTCGACCTCCCGTAACAAACTCTTGCAGATCGAAAGCTCATGCATTGCCGCGCATTTCGTCTTCCGCAGCCAGCATCTTGTCGTAGAGCTCCCAGGCGCTCAGGGCATCGGCCTCCGACATTTTCTGAATCGCGTAGCCAACATGCACCATCACATGGTCGCCTGGCCCGATTTCTTCATGCTGCAACAGGAACAGGCTGACGGTGCGCTCAATTCCCTTCGCCTCGCAGCGCGCCATGAAACGGTCCCGATGCACGACCCGCATGGGCACCCCAAGACACATGACGCCTCCTTCATCGACGATGAATCCATCGCAGACGTGCAGCAGCTAAAAGCATAACTATGATACACCAACGCATGATTTTATTGACATAGCTCAATGAACGCACTGCTTGTCGCAATCCTGTAAAAAACTTTGTCACGCGCCCGCGTTCACCACTGTTATTGTGGTCACGCGAAAGCGCGCGCCACGAGACTCGCGCCGACTTCCGCAACAGACACATGATCGGCCAAAGCCGTGACGGTTTGCGCATGACGCAACTCCGAAAATTGTTTGGGGGACTCAGCGTCAGGCGACCCAGCACCGGGCGAACAGGCCGGGCGCAATGGCCCGGCCGATGCAGATGGCTTGCAATGAACGCGCTCATGTATATCGCACGATTAGACCGCCCCAATGCCGGGCGCTCCGATCACGACCTCATAGACCGGCGGTCCGTGATCTTCGACTCCGCTGTTCGCGAATAGTCGAATGCTTGATACGTGCAGCCTGATACCGTTGATGACTTGTGGGCCAAGTGTGATTGCGTGGAGCACTTCGCGCGCAGTCGGTGGCGGCGGATCATCAAGCCGGCATCCAACGAAATAAGGAATGCACGGATAGCGACCTAAAATTAGGTCCGGGAGCACCAATCTGCGGAACTTGTGCAAGCCAAATCTGGCAACTGCATCGCAGTAAGCAATCTTCGCGATCCCGCGCGCATATAGGTCGTGGTTGATTCGAAACTCCGGGAATGGAAGCTCGGCCGGCACTCCATCGCCAAGCGCGAGCGTCTGTTTGATGTTCGGAGGCACCGAATAGAAGACGTGAGCTTTGTAATGCTCAAAATCCGTCGTCGGCTGCTTGCCGGTCAGCAAGCCGGGACGACCCCACACTGGCATAGGTGTGAAGAATGGGTGATCCGCAATCGGCACTGACTTTGTGAGCCTTTCACCACCCGCAATCGAGTAGGTAAACGGTAGCTCGGTCGGACGACTTTTCTTGCGACGCGTCGGCGACTTCACGTGCGCGCGAAATTCCCACAGCACCTTATGCGCAATCTCATTCTCTAACTTCGCCGTTTCTCTCGCACATTCTTTGCAACTTCCTTCGCGAAGGACCGCCTTGCCGCCCAACGAAAATGGGATGATGTGTTCATCCGTTAATTCAACGTCCTTTGCGAGTGCACCGCAGTAGATGCATTCACCGAACGAAGCTATCTCTAATCGGTCGATACGATATACGACGTTCGCAGTCATCGGCTTGCCGAACGAATCAAGGCGACCACCGGGTAGAGAGTGATCGCCTCCTGCCTCGCCGTGCCGCGTTAACTCGATGGTCCGAGGACCAATTAAAAGCTCTGCCACCCGTTTCGAGTGGTGCTAGCCGCCGCCCTACCAACGACCGCCGGGAGCCGAGATTCCCGCCATGGGATTTGCCGTCACGCTCAAAATTTTGGTCAAGGCGAACCTCCTTTCGAGCTTAACCGCGGAAAGGTGGGAACTTGGCGGTTCAATGTCTAGTCCTCAACTTCGCGCCGGGCTGTCGCCAATCGTTGTCGCCAGAATATCTTCTAAGTCATTGATTTTTCTAATGTGGCGGAGAGGGAGGGATTCGAACCCCCGATACGGTTGCCCGTATGCCGCATTTCGAGTGCGGTGCATTCAACCACTCTGCCACCTCTCCGCAGAACCGAGGATCGGCTTGAGCGTCGCGCGTGTATTTAGACCATGAGCCGCGAAAGTGAAAGCCGGTTTTACGGAACCGTCCGCTAAAAGCCGCCACTAAAAGCCGGCGGGGATTCGCCTTATTCACGGCCGTTCAACATAACCCATTCACGTCGTTACGGCTTCACATCGTCATGGCCGGGCTTGTCCCGGCCATCCACGTCTTTGACTTGATTCGGACTTTAAGACGTGGATGCCCGCGACGATAGGCGAGCGAAGCGACGCCGTTCTCCGAACGGCTATGCGCGGGCATGACGAGACAGAAACTGACCCGTTGGTACTAGTCGCGCGGCTTCCCGAGCAGGACGAGATTGGCGAGGAGCGCGGTGACCGCTCCGGCGCAGATCAACGCGCTCATCGGGCGCGGCGTACCGTCGGCGAACCAGCCTATGGCGGCGCTGGTCAGCGCGCCGGCGCCGAATTGCAGCGCGCCGGCAAGCGCCGCTCCGGCGCCGGCCCGGTTTTGCGCCACGGCAAGCGCGCCGGAAATGGCGTTGGAGGCCACCATGGTCAAAAGCGCCAACACGACAAACAACGGAAGCGCAATTCCCACGACGCCGCCGAATCCGCTCAGGCCGGTCGCGAGCAGAACCAGACTGCCGGCGGCGCCGATCGAGCAGGCAATAAGCAACAGCCGGTCGGCGCCGCGCCTGATGACGATCCGGCTGTTGACGTACGTGGTCGAGATCATCCCGATCATATTCACGCCGAACAGGAAGCCGTAATATTGCGGCGGCACGCCGAAATATTCGATGTAGACGAACGGCGAGCCGGCAATGAAGGCGAACAGGCAGCAAAAATACAGCGTGGAGCAGGCGATGTAGCCGACATAGCGTTGGTTGCGGAACAGCTCGAAATAGCCGAGCAGCATCGTCAGCGGATTGGCCGCGTTGCGGCGCGACGCGTCGAGCGTTTCGGGCAATGCGAGCGCGGCGATGAACGCCAGCACGCCGAACGCGACCAGCACCCAGAAGATCGCGCGCCAATCGAACCAGAGCAGGACCTGGCCGCCAATCAGCGGCGCCACGACGGGCGCGGAGGCCGTCACCAGCATGTTGAGCGACAGGATTCGCGCACTCTGGTTGCGGGCGTAAAGATCGCGGACCATCGCCTGCACCCCGCTCGGTACTACGGAGCCGCCGAAGGCCTGGACAAAACGCCAGACCACAATCGTGAGCATGCTGTCGGCCTGCGCGCAGCCGACGGACGCGATGATGTAAAGGACCAGACCGGCCAGCAGCGGAGGCTTACGGCCGAAGCGGTCGGACAGCGGGCCAAGCAGCAATTGGCCAACGCCAAAGCCGATGAAGAACGCGGAGAGGGTGAATAAGGTCTGCGCCTCATCCGCCGCCAGCGCCTGGCGCAACATCGGTAGCGCCGGCAGATAGATGTCAATCGAGAGCGGCGCAATCGCCGACAGGAATCCAAAAATAAAAATCCGGCCGTTGGGGCCGAGAACAAGCTTGGGCATTTCGGAGCCAAATTGCAAAGCGATAATAGTTCAGGAGGCGCGCTAAACAAGGGCGCAGCACCATTTCCGTGCCGGCGCGCTGCTGAGCATACCGCTCAAGCGCGAGCCGCAGCCGCCGGCTACCCCTCAAGACCTCCAGGAAGGCGGCTAACGTCACGTGCCGGTAAAAACCGGCTTGCGCTTTTCCATGAAGGCGGTGCGGCCTTCGGTATAGTCGTGGCTCTTAAAGCACGCCTCCACCATCTCGGTCATGCGCGCCGGGTTGCGCTCCGATCTCGTCCTTGAGCGCTTCGGCGACCGCGAATTTGACCGCCTTGATCGTGAGCGGCGCGTTGGCGCTGATCATGTCGGTGATGCTCTTCACGGCGCTTTCCAGCTCGTCCGCCGGCACCACGCGATTGACGAGCCCCATGGCGTACGCTTCCTGCGCGTCGAACTGGCGCGCGGTGTAAAAAATCTCCTTGGCGTAGGACGGCCCGACGACGTCGACCAGCCGCTTGAGGCCTGAATAGCCGTAGCCCAATCCAAGCTTCGCCGCCGGAACAGCGAATCTGGAATTGTCCGAGCAGATGCGCAGATCGCAACAGATGGCGAGTGCAAGCCCGCCGCCGATGCAATAGCCGCGGATCATCGCGATGGTCGGTTTGGGAAATTCGTAGATGCCGTTGAAGGTCGCCGCCGTCGTGACGTCGTAGGCGCGGGTGGCTTCGAGCGTGGCGCGCTCACTGCCGAATTTCGAAATGTCGGCGCCCGACACGAACGCCTTGCCGCCGGCGCCGGTCAGCACCACGACGCGCACTTCCGGATCGGCGGCAAAGCCATCAAGCGCGCGCTTGGCCGCCTCCCACATTTCCAGCGACACGGCGTTGTGCCGCTCCGGATTGTTGAACGTCACGATGCCGACGCCCGCTTCCTTGTGCGCGAGGATCTTGTCGGTTTGAGTCATTGACTGGTTCCTTGCTCCATCGCCTTAGACCGCTTTCGCCTTATGCAGCGCGGCGATCTGGCGTGCGGAAAAGCCGAACTCCTTGAGCACCGCATCGGTATGCTCGCCGAGTTTGGGCGGGCGAGCTACCAGCCGCGAGCCGGTTCGCGACAGCGACACTGGCTGGCCGACCAGGCGAAGCGCGCCATTTTTCTTCTCGTTCTTCTTGCCGCCGACCTTTTGCGCGATACCGAGGTGCCGCACCTGCGGATCGGCGAACACCTGATCGATGGCATAGATCGGCCCGCACGGCACGCCGGCCGCGTTGAGACGTTCGACCCATTCGTTACTAGTGCGGTTTGTCAGATGGCTCTCGATCTCGGCGTTGAGCGCATCGCGGTTGGTCGAACGCCCGGAATCGGTCTTGTATTGCGGGTTTTGCAACAGCGCATCCGCCCCGATCGTGCGGCAAAGCATTTCCCACATCTTGCCGCTGCTGGTGGCAATGTTGATGTAGCCGTCGCGAGTCTTGAACGCTCCGGTCGGAATGCTGGTCGGATGATTGTTGCCTGCCTGCTTGGCGACTTCGCCCTCGACCAGATAGCGGGCGGCCTGAAAGTCGAGCATGAAAATCTGGGCTTGCAGCAGCGAGGTCTCGACCGCCTGTCCCTTCCCGGATTTTTCTCGCTCCAGCAGCGCAACAAGGATGCCCAGCGCCGCGAACAGGCCGGCGCTGAGATCGGCGACCGGAATACCGACGCGGAACGGCCCCTGCCCGGCCGGACCGGTGATCGACATCAGACCGCCCATGCCCTGCGCAATCTGGTCGAAGCCGGGCCGGTCGGCGTACGGCCCGTCCTGGCCGAAACCGGAAATGCTGGCATAGACCAGACGCGGATTGATCCGCGCCAGGGTTTTGTAATCGATGCCCAGCCGCTTCTTGACGTTGGGCCGAAAATTTTCGACCACCACATCGGCCTTCTTGACCATGCGCTTGAAAGCGGCGATGCCTTCCGGCGATTTGAAGTTCAAGGTCATGCTGCGCTTGTTGCGGTGCAGGTTCTGGAAGTCCGAGCGCTCGCGCGGCCCGCCCATCGAGTTCTTCGATTCCGGGCGGCGCCTCGATCTTGATGACATTGGCGCCCCAATCGGCGAGCTGGCGCACGCAGGTCGGGCCCGCGCGCACCCGCGACAGGTCGAGCACCGTGAAGCGCGCGAGCGCCTTCGAGGCGCGAGGGATGGGCACTGCTCAAACTCCTGTGGATGTGCCGTCAGAGAGCGGTGAACTTCCTCGATCCAAAGATCGTTGTCTACCGGCTTGCGTCCGTCCGGCGGGTCGTCCCGGCCAGTGCGATCTGATAAATTACACGAAAGATAGCCATCTTTCCGGCACTTTCGCCCGGTGACCATGAACGGAATCGCACGCAACATACCCTTGGTAAAAATGGATGACTGATATGCTTGATTTTCGCCGCGCGACCATCGCTTTTGCGCTCGCGCTTCTGACTTCAGCCGCGACGGCCCAAGAGCATCCCGGCCGGCCAGCCGGCGACCACCCCGCTCATGGCGAACAAGGCCGGCCTGAAGTTGCCGTCGGACGCGGAGTGCTGGCGCTGTTGCCCGGCGATTCCGTCACCGAGCACAGCATCGACGTCGCAGCCGGCAAGCTCTCCTACACGGCCACCGCGGGGACGTTCTCGCTGTTCGATCAATCAGGCGAACGCTTGGCCGCGGTTTTCTACACGGCCTACGTGGCGAAACCCAACAATCCCGACCGGCCGGTGACCTTCGTATTCAACGGCGGGCCCGGCGCGGGCTCGGCGTTCCTCAATCTTGGTCTTGTCGGTCCGCGCATTGCCGCCTTCGGCAAAGGCTTTGACGGAGCCAGCGTGCACCTGGTCGACAATCCGGATACCTGGCTCGCCTTCACCGATCTGGTGTTGATCGATCCCGTCGGCACCGGCTGGAGCAGACCGGCCAAGCCCGACGGCGGCAAAGCATTCTGGGGCGTGCACCGCGACGCCGAATCGATGGCGAAAGTGATCGCGCTCTACGTTGCCAAAAATGGCCGCGTCAGCTCGCCAAAATACATCCTGGGTGAAAGCTACGGCGGCTTCCGCGCTGTCAAGGTCGCGCGCGTGCTGCAGAACAGCCAGGGCATCGTGGCGCGCGGCATTGTCATGGTCTCGCCGATGCTTGAGGGTCATTTCCAGTTCGGCGGCGATCGCTTCGCGCTCGGCGCAGCGCTCGAACTACCATCGCTTGCGGCGGCCGAACTCGAGCGCAAAGGAACTTTCAGCATGGCGGCGCTGGCGCAGATTGAGCGCTTCGCGCTCACCGATTATCTCTCAACGCTTGCCGGGCCGCAGCTCGGCGGCGACGCGGCGCACGCGTTTTATGCGCGTGTGGCGCAGATGACCGGATTGCCGGAGGACGTCATCGCCCGGTCGCGCGGTTTCATCGATGATGCCTACGTCAAGGAACTGCACCCCAGCGACCACAAGATCGTCAGCCATTACGATGCGACGTTCGCGGTGGACGATCCCAACCCCGAGTCGGAAAGCGCGCACGGCCCTGATCCGTTTCTCGACGGCTTTATCCGTGCCTATGGCGGCGCCTTTGCCGTCTACGCGCGGGACGAACTCGGCTTCAAGACCGACATGACCTACAACCTGCTCGCACCGGATGTTTCCGGCAAGTGGGACTGGCAGGACGGCAACGGCCGCGCGCCACCGAGCGTCGCGGAGGATTTGCGGGACTTGCTGGCACTGACGCCGTCATTCCGCCTGATGATCGCGCACGGCTATAGTGATATGGTCACGCCCTACGCGGTGTCTGGTTACGTACTCAACCATCTTCCCGCGAGCGTGGACGGCGAGCGCGCCGAGCTTCGGCTTTATCGCGGGGGCCACATGTTTTATGTCGACCCGCAATCGCGCAAAGCCTTCACGGCTGACGCGCGGACGATGTATGGATCGCCGTGACGGGGGGGCGCACAACAATGGCCGGGGAAACATCCAAGGAAACTTCAAACAGCGCCAAGGCAAAGACGACCAGCCCGCTCGGCTGTTGCCCGTGACGCTGTGGAGCAAACATCTCGTGCTGCCTATCAGGAATGACTTCTGTGTTCGGGATAGCGGCTCTTTGTCTCACCGCGCACCCCCCACTCGTGAAGCTTCCTGCCGTGTGAAATAACGTCCTTAAGATTAAAGGCCCGTTTGACTGAAATGAGGGGCCTAATCAACGCGCACAACGCGGGAGAATACGATGTCCAAGAATCTTCTCAGTCGTCCGGTGCACCGCCGGACCATGCTCAAGACCGGCCTGGCGATCAGCGCTTTGCAGGTTGCAAGCCCATTCATCGTGAAAGCGCTCGGCGAGGAGCCGGTCAAGATCGGGCTCGACGATCCGTTCACCGGCACTTATGCGCTGCTCGGCAAGAACGAGCAGATCGGTTGCGAGCTGGCGATCGCCGAGATCAACGCCAAGGGCGGCATCCTCGGCCGGCAGGTCGAACTCCTCGCCGAGGATTCGACCAGCACCGATACCGGCACGGCGGTGCAAAAGGCCCACAAGCTGATCGACCGCGACAAGGTCAATTTCCTGCTGGGCAACGTGAACTCGGCGATGGCGCTGGCGACCGGTGAGGTCTCCAACCAAGCCGGCATCCTGCAGATCGTCACCGGCGGCCATACCGACGCGGTCACCGGCGCGGATTGCCACTGGAATGTGTTCCGCGTCTGCAACACCACCCGCATGGAGACCAACGCCGTTTCCAAGACGCTGTTCACCAAGTACGGCAAGAAGTGGTACTTCCTGACGCCCGATTACGCCTTCGGCCACACGCTGCAACAGGGCTTCGAGGCTTCGCTCAAGAAATTCGGCGGCACCGAAGTCGGCGCTTCGCTGACCCCGCTTGGCACCACCGACTATTCGTCCTATTTAATCAAGGCGCAGGCCGCCGATCCTGAGGTTATCATTTTCCTGCAGGCCGGTCAGGACGCCGTCAACGCGCTCAAACAAGCGGTGCAGTTCGGGCTCGACAAAAAGTATCACATCGCCGGCGCGCAGCAGGAGCTGGAAGTCCTCGAAGGCCTGCCGCCTGACGCGCGCATCGGAACGTGGGTGTTCGAGTGGTACTGGAAGCAGCCGAACGTGCCGCACATCAGCGAGTTCGTGGCCGCGATCCGCAAACGCAACGGCGGTAAAGTGCCGACCTCGCGGCATTGGTTCGGCTACGTTTCGACCTGGACCTGTGCGCACGCGGCGAATGGCACGAAGTCGCTCGATGCGTCAAAAATGGCGAAGTTCCTGCAGAACTGGAAGTTGCCGCCGGAGATCGCGCTGATGCCGAACCAGCCGTTCTATCGCGAGGGCGACAACCAGTTGATGCCGACGCTCTATGTCGGCCACGCGCAAGCCCACGGCAAGGACGATCCCGAGGATCTCTTTGTTGTCGACGAAGAGGTCAAGGGCGTTGACGCGGCGCTGCCGGTGGCCGAAACCGGCTGCAAGATGAAGTGGCCGGCCTGAGCCGACCATGCCGGGCGCGGGCGGTATTGCCGCGCCCGGGGTCTTTTCAACCAAAATCGCATAATGCAAGACGCCGCGCGATATATTCGGCGCGCTGATCCGATTATATGTTGCCCGACCGCCGCCGGCGGGGAGGTCCGACTGCGCTTATGACCCAGCTTATTCTTTTTAATATCTTCAACGGCCTCATCATCGGGGCGTTTTACGCCCTGATGGCGCTGGGCCTTTCGCTCATTCTCAACCTGTCCGGCGTCATCAATTTTGCTCACGGCGGATTTTTAGCGGTCGGCGCCTATCTCGCTTTCATGCTCGTTCCGTATATCGGGTTTTGGGGCGCCCTGATCGTCTCGCCGATGCTGACCGCGCTGTTCGGGCTGCTCATCGAACGCGTCCTGATCCGCCGGCTCTACGGCCGCGATCCGCTCTACAGCCTGCTTTTGACCTTCGGCCTCGCCTTTATGCTCGAGGACGGCACCCGATTCATTTGGGGGCCGCAGACGTTGCCGTTTTCCATCCCGAGCTGGCTGTCGAGCCCGCTCAGCAGTCAGCTCTTCTTCCTGACCGGCTACCGGCTGTTCATGGTGCTTCTGGTTACAGCGGCGGTGGGTGCACTGTTTGTGCTTCTGAACTTCACCCGCCTCGGCGTGCGCATCCGTGCGGGTACGCTCGACCTGGAAACGGTTTCGGTGCTTGGCGTCAATGTACGGCTTCTGCGCAGCCTCAATTTCGCTCTGGGAATTTATCTCGCCGGGCTCGCCGGCGTGCTTGCCGCCGGCATGCTCGGCCTGCAGCCTACGATCGGCACCGATCTGATCATGCCGAGCTTTGTCGCCATCATTATCGGCGGCCTCGGCAGCCTGCCCGGCACGCTGCTCGGCGGCCTGCTCATCGGCGTCGCCTCCGGGATCACCACCATCTTCTTTCCCTCGGCAAGCGAAGCCGTGATCTACGTCATGATGGGGCTGGTGCTGCTGGTGCGGCCGCACGGTCTTTTGGGTGAAGAAGGGCGCTTTGGATGAAGCCCCGCTCCAGCAAATTCGCCGCCGACGCGCTCGTTTGGCTATTGCTCCTGACCATGCCGTACTGGATCAACGCGGTCGGAGGTTACACCCAGCTTGGCAGCCGCGTTCTGATCATGGCGCTGGCAGCCATGTCGCTGAACTTTCTGCTCGGCTATACCGGGGTACTGTCGTTCGGCCACGCCGCCTATTTCGAACTCGGCGCCTACGGCATGGGACTGACCATCAAATATCTGTTGCCGAGCACAATGGCCGGGATGGCGGTGGGAGTAGTTGCAGGCGCCGCCGCGGCCGCCGTCATCGGCTTATTGATCGTTCACCTTCGGGGCATCTACTTCGCCATGGTGACGATCGCTTTCGGCCAGGTGTTCTATTTCATCGCCTATCGCTGGAACAGCGTCACCGGAGGCGACGACGGGCTGTCAGGCTGGAGCCGGCAGCCGATCGATCTCGGCTTCACCACCATCGATATCGTGCACGATCAAAGGGCATTCTACTATCTGGTGCTGATCTGTTTTCTCGTCAGCGTCGCCATCATGGCGGGCTTGCTGCGCTCGCCGTTCGGCCGCACACTGCTGGCAATTCGCGAGAACGAGCGCCGCGCCCGCTTTCTCGGCATCCCGATCGACCGGCATATTTGGTTATCGTGGCTCATCTCGTGCATTTTCGTCAGCCTTGCCGGCACGCTCTATGCGCTGCTTAACAATTTTGCCGACCCGCACGATCTGCGCTGGGACCAGTCCGGCGATTTCGTGATCATGGCAGTGCTCGGCGGCATGCGCAGTTTCTGGGGGCCGCTTCTCGGCGCGGCGATCTTCGTCGTGCTGCAGGATTACGTCTCCAGCGAGACCCAGAATTGGATGTCGTTTATCGGGCTATTTTTCGTACTCGTGGTGCTGTTCTTTCCGCGCGGCGTGCTTGGCATCTTTCACCGCAAAGCGGCGTCATGAGCCTGTTGCAGGTCGAGAACGTCTCCAAGAATTTCGGCAGCCTTGTCGCCGTCAACAATGTGTCGATGACGGTCGAATCCGGCGAATTACGCGCCGTCATCGGTCCGAACGGTGCCGGCAAGACGACATTCTTCAACCTGATCAGCGGTTTCCTGCGGCAAAGTTCGGGCCGCGTCATTTTCGATGGCGAGGACGTCAGCGGTCTGTTGCCGGCGCGGCGGGTATGGCGCGGCATTGCCCGTACCTTTCAAGTCACCGAGGTATTTCCCGATCTCTCGGTGCGCGAAAACCTGCGCATCCCGGTCGAAGTCGCGTCCGGTTTTCGGTTGCGACCCTGGCTTTCACGCGACGCCGACAAGGCCGTTCGCGCCCGAGTCGGCGATTTGCTCGACATGGCAGGCCTTGCCGGCAAATCGGACCGGCTGGTCGGAGAACTTGCCCACGGCGATCAGCGCGCCACCGAGATCATGATGGCGCTCGCGCTTAGACCGCGCCTGCTTCTGCTCGACGAGCCTACCGCCGGCATGGGCGACCAGGAGACGTATGAGATCACCCAGCTCATCCGGCGCCTGCACAAGGGCGGTCAGCTCACCATCGTTCTCATCGAGCACGACATGCGCGTTGTGTTCCATCTTGCCGACCGCATCACCGTGCTCGATCAGGGCAAGCTTCTCGCCGAAGGCGTACCGAAGGAGATTGCCGCGAACGCGGCGGTGCAGAGCGCCTATTTGGGGCAGGCGGCATGAGCGCGGCACTCACCGCCGAAGGACTGCACACCTATTACGGCAAGAGCCATATCCTGCATGGCGTCAGCCTAGAAGCCGCCGAAGGCAAGGTCACCGCCCTCCTTGGCCGCAATGGCGCCGGCAAAACCACGACGCTGCGAAGCCTGATGGGACTGACCCCGCCGCGCGACGGACACGTTGTTATCCTGGGCAGGGAGACGACGAGCTGGGCGCCGTTTCGTGTCGCCGCGCTCGGTGTCGGGTACGTTCCGGAAGGCCGCCGAATTTTTCCCAACCTTACCGTCAACGAAAATCTGCTGGTACCGATCGAGCGGCCAGGCCCGTGGACTCCGGAAAGCGTCTATCGGCTATTTCCCCGGCTCGCCGAACGCCGATCAAACCGCGGCCGGCAATTGTCCGGCGGCGAGCAGGAAATGCTCGCGATCGCGCGAGCGCTCCTGGTCAATCCCAAACTCCTTATCCTCGACGAGCCTTCGCAGGGCCTCGCCCCGCTCATCACCCGCGAAGTCTTCCGCATCGTAGCGCAGATGCGCACCGAGGGCATTTCCGTACTGCTGGTC
The DNA here is from genome assembly GCA_963844545.1 of uncultured Alphaproteobacteria bacterium. Classification (GTDB taxonomy): domain Bacteria; phylum Pseudomonadota; class Alphaproteobacteria; order Rhizobiales; family Xanthobacteraceae; genus BOG-931. The sequence continues at coordinate 430,014 of CAWJOX010000026.1, forward strand.
GAGCAGAACGTTCGCATGAGCCTCGAAATCGCCGACCACGCTTATGTGCTCGACGACGGCCACGTCGTCTATTCCGGCCCGGCGCGGGAACTCGCCGCCGACGAGGCTCGTGTTCAATCGCTGGCCGGAGCCAGCGCTGAGGAATGGACAGCGCGATAGTCACGGCGTCGTTGCAAGGAACGCAGCGACGAAGCGATCCAGAATTTGACGCACGCCGGACTGCTTCGCTGGAATGATACGGAGGTCACTCCCCGAGATAGGCCGCTTTGACCTTCTCATCCTTCGCCAACGCCGCGGCGCTATCGGCGCCGACGATATGGCCGTTGTCGAGCAGATAGCCGCGGTCGGCGATGGCGAGGCTCTGCTTGGCGTTCTGTTCGACCAGAAAAATGCCGACACCGGCTTCCTTGATGCGCGCCAATGTACGGAACAGTTCGGTGCACAACAGCGGGGCGAGCCCGAGCGACGGTTCGTCCAGCAGAAGAATGGTCGGTGCCGACATCATCGCGCGTCCGATCGCCACCATCTGGCGTTCGCCACCGCTCATCGTGCGCACGACCTGTTTCGGACGCTGCTTCAGTTTCGGAAACAGGCTCAGTACACGTTCCAAGTTAGCGGCCTCGAGTCGGCGCGCGCGCGCCGGATGGGCGCCGAGCGTAAGATTTTCCTGCACGGTGAGATCGGCGAAAATGCCGCGATCTTCCGGCACCAGCGCGATGCCGGTCTCGACGATTTCATGCGGCGGACGCTGCGTGATGTCGATCCCGTCCATGAACACCGCACTGCCCTCCGTTTTGCGCGTCTGCCCGGCAATGGCGCGCAACAGCGTGCTCTTGCCCGCGCCGTTGGCGCCAAGCATGACCACGATCTCGCCTTCGGAGATGGTCGCGGAAACGTTCTCCAGCGCACGATGGCGGCCGTAGAACACCGACACGTTGCGGGTCTCAAGCATTCTCGTCTCCGAGATAGGCCCGAATGACGCCGTGATCCGCCAGCACCTCCGCGGGCGTCCCCTCGGCGATTTTGGCGCCGGAGTTCATCACGATGCAGCGGTCGCAGAGGCTCCGGATCGCATGCATAACATGCTCGACAATGATGATGGTGCAGCCCTCGGCCCGCAATTGCTCGATCAACGCAATGCCGATGGTGAGTTCGGTCGGGTTGAGACCGGCAAGCCATTCGTCGAGCAGCAGCACCTTCGGGTCGGACGCGAGCGCCCGCGCAAGTTCGACACGCTTCTGGTCAATGTAGGTCAGCGCCGAAACCGGCAGATTAGCGGCGTTCGGCAGGCCGACCCGGCGCAGCAATGCATGGGCATAGTCGTCAAGCTCCTTGCCCCAACGTTTCGCGTGACCGAAGACGCCGCCGGCCGCGACGTTTTCGAGCACCGTCATCGCCGGCAGCATCCGCACCAGCTGGAAAGTGCGGGCCACGCCTTTTTTGGCGACATGGCTCGCGCCGGTCCCGGCAATGGAGTCGCCGTAAAGTCTGATCTCGCCGGAGCTCGGTTTGAGCGCGCCGGAGATCAAATTCATCATTGTTGTCTTGCCGGACCCGTTCGGCCCAATCAGGCCCAGAACTTCCTTCTCGACCAGATTGAAGGACATGCTCTCGACCGCGACCAAGCCGCCGAAGCGCTTGGTCACGGCGGCGGCGGTCAGGGCCTCGACGCCGGACACGCTAGGCATTGTTGCTTTTCCGGCGCTGCAGCAAGTTCTTCATCGAGACAGCTGAGGTGGCGACGGCACGCTGCAAGGCGTTCGGGGTCGATCCGCTCGCGGACTTGCGGCCGTGCCACGCATCTTCGATGAGGCCGGTGATGCCGTTCGGAATGACGTAGACGATGAGCAGAAAGCACACGCCGAGAAGCAACGTCGTCTGGTCAGGGAACTCGATGGAGATCGCTTCCCACATCAGCGTGAACGGAATGACGCCCAAGAGCGGTCCCCACAAGCGGTGCGTACCGCCAAGAAGCGCCATGATTACGACCTGAAACGACAGGAATGGATTGAACGCCACAACCGGCTCGACATAACCCCAGCGCGGCGCGATCAGAGCGCCGGCGACCGAGGCAAACATGCTGGAGATGACGAACAAGACTACCTTGGCGCGCGCGGTGTTGATGCCGCAATGGACCGCGACCAATTCGTCATTGCCGATGATGCGCAATGCAAATCCGAGCCGCGAGCGGCCGATCCACCAGCCGACCAGAAAAATCACCGCGGTCAGCAGCAACAGCTGCCAGTAGTACATCGGTTCGCTGCGGTCGATGGTGACGTAGAGGCCGCTCATGGTGCCGAATACGTGCTGTCCCCAGGTCATCAACTGCCGCACCAGTTCGGCGAGACCGAGCGAGAAGATCACGAAGTAGACGCCGGAGACGCGCAGCGTGGCGAGACCGACGACAGCGGCCATGGCTGCGCCGGCGACGCCAGAAGCGAGGATCAGCACCGGATAGGGCACGAGATCGATGCCCGCCGCCGTCACATACATGCCGATGCCGAAGAATGCCGCCGTCGATAGCGCAATGTAGTTGGTCGGTCCCGAGAACAGCAGCCACGAGGTGGCAAAGGCCGTGTACATTACGATTGAAATCGTCACCTGCAGCACGTAGCCGCCGAACACCAGCGGCACAAAACCAGCGGCGATAAAAAGCACAACGCTGGCCAGCACCGTGCGTGTCTCGCGGGCGGTGATGCCAAATCCCGCGGCAACGGCCGGCGTTTTTTCGATGGTGGTCACGCCGTCCGCCTCCCGAACAGGCCCTCCGGCCGCACCAGCAAGACAACCATGAACAAGACGTAGGCCGCCGCCAGCGTGAGACCCGGATCAATCAGCGAAGCAACCGCGGTTTCGGCTAGGCCGAGGATAAAAGACGCAACAATTGTCCCGCGAATGTCGCCGACGCCGCCAAGAATGACGATGATCAGCGCTTTCAAGGTAAAGACGACGCCGTACGAAGCATCAAACGTCAGGTACATGCTCAGCAGCGCCCCGCCCGCCGCGGTCACAGCTCCGCCCAGCGCGAAAGCAAACGCCGAAGTGCGTATGACGTTGATCGCAACGAGCCCGGCTGCTGAGGGATTGACCGCAACAGCCCGCAGCGCCAGGCCGGTTCGGGTCTTGTGCAACCAAACATAGAGGCCAATGCAGATCACCGCCGAGGCCAGAAAGGCGACGACGCGGTTGAGACCGTAGCGCTCACCGAAAATGAAGATCGGTTCCGACAGGTAGGCATAGTCAGTGTATTGCGAGCCGAACGCCGCCACCATGATGCCGATGAAGATGAAGCTTATGCCGAATGTGGCCAGAATGCTGTCGACCTCGAGCTTGCCCTGGCTCTTGGCGCGGCGGACGAGCGGCAAGATCAGCACGCGGTAGATTGCCCAGTTCAGGACGAAGGCGAGCGGGACAACAAACAGCAAAGACAGCAGCGGACTTAATTTAGTTCCGGCGTAAAACCAGAAGGCGCCGAACGCTCCGGCGATCAGCATCTCGCCGTTGGCGAGGTTCATGATGCGGGCGACGCCGTACTGCAATTGCAGGCCCATCGCCATCAAGGCATAGGTGCCGCCAAGCAGCAGGCCGATGATGACGATGTCCATATCAAACGATGCAGTCGATTACGGATGCCCAGTGCGGCGCCCTCTGCTCAATCCTCATCGGTTAGACGCATGGAGGATCAAAAGAGAAGGCAAGCTAAAAGTCAACTCCTCATTGTGCTCGTCCCCGGCCTTCATCGGCCGGGAACGATGACCTTACGCGGGAGTCATCGGCTCAACGATATGCGGTCAGACCGCCATCGCGAGCTCGGGATTTCTCATCCCCAGCTGGTCTTCAGCTTGACCTTCGCATAGCTGCCGAAGCCCTCACCATTCACGGCAGAGAAGAAGCCGCCCTGCCACTGGCCGACCGTATAGACTTTGTCGAGGATCTGACCGGGCAGCTCGACTTCGCCGACCAGCACCTTGAACTTGCGGTTCCGGAAATGAGCCGCAATGGCTTGCCGGTCAGTCGTACCGACGGCCTCGATCGACTGCGTCAGCATCTGCAGCATCGAGTAATAGAACGGGCTGCCCCAATAGTCGGCGTCGACGCCGGTGACTTCCTTATGCCGCTTGTAGAAGTCGCGGATTTCCGGCGAGTCGACAACGCCACCGGCGCCGAGAATGTTTTCGGCAGCGGCGCCGTTCTTCTGTGAGAAGCCTTGGAAAGCACAGCCGACCGCACAGTAATAGGCCTTGACGCTGAGAGCCTCGATCTTGGACGCATCCGCAAGACCAAACGTGTCCGGCGGATACGACCAGGCCACGAACGCGTCCGGATTGGCGGCCTTCGCTGCCTTGACCACCGGCGTATAATCCTGCGTCCCCAGCGGATAGGATTTGTCGTAAACGATCTCGAAGCCGGCTTGCTTGAATAGCGGCCGCCCGGCATTGGCAAGCTCGATGCCGAAGTCGTCGCCGACGTTTACGGCGGCAACCTTGTTGCCGATCTGACCGCTGTCCTTCAATTTCTTCAGCACGCCGATCGCGCCTTTGGCGTAGGCGGTCGTCGATGATTGGAACATGAAGAAACCTGGAAACTGCTTGACGAGCTTCGGCCCCTGATCGGTGACGCAAGCTTGCGTGAGTTGCGGGTAGCCATGCTTCGCGAAGGTCGGTGCGCAGGCGAGATTGAAGCCGGTCGCGTAATTTCCTCCGATCCAATCGCACTTGTCCACCGCAGCGGCGCGCTCGACGGCCTTGATGGCCTCGGGCGGCTGGGTGCGATCGTCATATTCGATGATCTCGATCTTGCGCTGGCCATCCTTGAGCTTGAGGCCGCCGCGCGCGTTGACCTCATGTGCCCACAGTTTATAGGGCGGGAAATGGGTAACAGCGGCACCCGGAGCGAGCGGACCAGTTTTGGCGCCGATCACGGCGACTTTGTAGACGCCGGCATCCGCGCTCGCGACCCGCACGAACGGTGCGGTTACCGCTGCCGCGGCAGAATATTTCAGAAATTCGCGTCTTCGCATAAATCCCTCCCTGAAGGTCTGGCTGAGCAGGGGTTCTTGCCCCCGTCGGTTTTTGGCACGTTAGTATGATAGCGACATCGACATCCGTTGCATAGTGCTCCGCGACCGCGATGTGTTGTTTATTAACGGCAGCACGCCTCGTTATTAACGAGCGACCGCTAATCGAACATTTTCGACTGGCGGCGACGCGATCATTAACTCTCAACTCGGTGCTCAATGAGGCTGCGCTGATGAAACTTTGGGCGATTGCCCGTTTCGTCGCAAAACACAAACAACAAACAAATAGGGTATCCGGCCCACGAAATAGCCCTCCCGCGGCCCAACCAATGATACGGAGCTGAAAGACGTCCTTGACGTAAGTTTCGAGACTGGTCCCGCGCTTTTGCGGCTTTGAAGGATATCTGCGGTGTGATTATTTTTGGGCGTTAACCTGTGCCGCCCGGATCGAGATCGTATTTCTTGCACATCTTGCGAACGATCTCGACGTCCTTGCCGCCGGCAATAAGACCCACCACAGCTGAAGAGACTTTGCCCCCGGCGACGTGGGCTTCGACAATGTAGGCCTGCCAGCCGCTATATGCAGGGTATGGACTCTTGGCATTGACCATGCCGCAGTAGTTGACCTGACCCTCCTCAGAAGCCGGAATCGTCGGCCAACGAAATTGCGCCGAACCTGGATCCTTGATCGAAAGAGCGACCGCATCGCTGATTATTTTCTTTTCCGGCGACGTCAGCTCGCGGTGGCCCAGGCCAATTGAGGCGGCAGCACCACTCAATCCGAGCAGGCCCTCCGCTGCTGTGTGTGAAGAAGAAGAAGAAGACGAACTCGACGGCATCGACCCGGTGCACCCGGCGAGCGCCACGCCGGCGGCCAACGCGGCGACTACCCCAGCCCGCATGGATGGCAACACGCCGCAGCGAATGCCGCGCAGCAGTGCAGGCAAACCGGACCGAATTGACAGCGGCCGTGGCCGCAACCAATGACTTACGATCTTCATTTGGATTCTGTGGATTCCGCTCGCGATCATCGGCCACTCGCCTCGATAGAGCTTCTCGGCGTCGTAGGCCGGGGTGCAACGCTAAGGTCAAAAGTAAAACAAAGCTGCAACTTGCGAAGACTTGGATGCCCGAGCCGCTGCCCTCTTTGCCCAATTATAGGTCGGACTAGACCCGCAGAACAATCGGGATGAGCCCGGCGGTCATTTGCGGCCCGGGTACCGCAACTGGCTTGGCCGGGAGAGCTGAGGCGCTGCGGTTTCTTCACGGTGATCGACGATTTTTCAAGGTGCGGCATATTTGCAATGCTAGCGGACGTGCCCGCTTTTTCCGGGGCATTGTTGTTTCCGTCTTCAAAACGGTCCGCGTTTAGGCAGGCATTGTGGCTTTTCTGGACTAAAGGGCCAGTCCAGGGGCGCAGGCCTGTTTCCGGCACTTAGACCTCTCGACGCGTTGGGCTAGACTGCGTAGCCGCGCGGGTTTGCGGCCCCGCAAAAAAGCCGGAGGTTCAATGCCTCGCGTCGTCGGTATCGACCACCTCGTCCTCAGTGTTGGTGATTTTGCGCGATCGAAGGAGTTCTACGACAAGCTGCTCGGCTTTCTCGGCTTTGAGCGCAAGTACGATTACGAGGACATGGCCGGCTGGAGTAACGGCAAAACCCTGTTCTGGATCGCCGCCGCTGACGCGCAGGGCAGGAAGCGGAAATATCGCAAGGGCGATATCGGCTTTCACCATTACGCCTTCGAGCTGGCGAGTCGCGAAGACGTCGACCGGCTCGGTGGATTCCTCGAGAAGAACGGCATGACCGTGCTGGACCCGCCCGGTGAGTATTACGGCCGCAATTACTATGCCGTCTATTTCGCCGACCCGGACGGCATGAAGCTCGAAGGCATGATCTGGGCGCCTCCCAAAAAGCCCAAGCCGGCGAAGCGCAAAGCGGCGTCGCGCACGAAAACGCGCGCGCGAAAATCCTGATTGGCGAATGAACCTGCTTTGAAGCTCAGACTAATTCGCCGCTCTTGGCCGCAGCCAAAAGATGCGCAACCACCGTGTTGCGGCCACCGCGCTTGGCGGTATAGAGCGCCCGATCCGCGGCTTCGACCAGCTCGGCCGGCGGTTGATCCTGCTTCGGTACCAGCGAGTCCACGCCGATGCTGATCGTCACAAGCCCGCAAGGCGCTTCAGCATGAGGAATGAGGAGATCTTCGATCGCCCTGCGCCCTTCTTCGGCAAGCGCGTTCGCACGCTCGAGTCCAACGCCCGGCAGCAGCAACGCAAATTCCTCGCCACCATAACGGGCAACAAGGACCGCTTCCTCCAGAGTAACCAGTGACAGAGTCTCGCCGACCGCACGTAGGCAGGCGTCGCCTTGCACGTGGCCATAGCGGTCATTGAACAGCTTGAAATGATCGATATCGATCATCATCAGGGCAAGCGGTAAACCATGTTCGGTCGCTTGCTGCCATTCGACGGCAAGCTGGCGATCAAAGCCGCGCCGATTGGCCAAACCGGTAAGGCCGTCGAGGCTGGCCAGCTCTTCCAGGTGCTGGTTGGCGATCTGCAGTTCCTCTTCGCGCGCGGCGAGTTTGCGCGCCATGTCGTTGAGCGCGACCGCCAGCGGCTCGAATTCGGCGATCCAGGGCTTCTCCGTTGCGCGGACCCGGAAGTCGCCGCGCCCGAAGCGCGTCGCAGTACGCACCAATTGCCGGATCGGCCGCAGGATCAGCCGTTCACCGCCGAACCATGCGGTCAATAGAACGAGCATGCCGAATACCGCAAGCTGCACGTAGGCAATGCGGATCTCGCGATCGATGCCGCTGTGTACCACGCTCTCGTCAAGCCCGACCGCAAGCCGCGCTCTCGTCCACGGCACGCGAACGTAAGCGAAAATGCGACGAACCCCATCGAAGCCCGCGGCTGTCATAGTGCCTTCGTCGCTGGCCAACATGTCGCGCGCGAGCGCATGGCCGGTGAAGTTTTTGCCGACCAAGGATTCCTCTTCCGCCGATGCAGCGATGAGCGTGCCGTTGCCGTCAACCAAGGCGACTGAGGTGCCAGAGCGCTGCGCAGCAGTCGTCGCAAGATCGGCAATCCATTGCAAATTGATCGATCCAAGGATCACGCCGCTGACCAAGCCGCCGTCCTCGACGATTGGATAGGTTGCGATCAGTGCGGGTACCCGGCTGATCCGTGTCACGAGATAGTCGCTAAGCGAAAAATCCCGCGAATGCAGCGCGTTCTGAAAATAGGCACGGTCCGAAACATTCAGGCCGACAATACGCGGGTCGGTCGCACATTTTATTCGACCATCTGAACCGGCAATGTATACACCGTGAAGCCACGGGATTTTGCCGGTCAGATCGGCGAGTGTCCGATTGCAGTCGGCTGGATCGAGCGGCATTTTGGCGTAGATCCGCGCGACGACCTGGAGTAGAGCGCGCACGGAGTAAATGACCTCGCGCTGGGATTCGGCGCCGCCGCGTGCCAGATCGGCCATTCTGGCCAGAGCAAGTTCGACGCGTTCGGCACGGGTTCGTTCGAGACCGCGAAAACGTTCGAGCATGAGGGGAGCGATCGCCAAAAGAGCAACAACGATCAGGCGGGCGCGGATGCTAAGTCTCGGCTTGCGGCGCAGCGACGTGTTGCGCCAATTGTGCCAGGCGTTGCCAAGCCACGACGTTTGGGGCCAGGACTTTTGCGGCCAGGACTTTTGGAGCCAAGACCTGTGGAGCCAAGACCTTTGCAGCGGGGACATATTGAACCAAGACCTGTTGAACCAAGCCTTGTTGAACCAAGACGCCTGGAAACGCTTTGTTTGAACTTTCGGCATGTGCATTCCCCGCCCCCGGGGTTTCCCCAAGGTATTAGAAATGCGTAAAAGCGCCTTTGGTGCATTCGTTAGAGTTTGACAGGTTCCGCAGTGCGATTGACGAAATGGAAACTATAAGCCGAGAGGTCGGGCTTGCCGCCGTACGCGCAGACATCGCTCGCGCCTGTGGTGAGGCCGGACGTGATCCGCAAAGCGTAACGCTGGTGGCCATATCAAAGACGTTCGGTGCCGAAGCGATTGAGCCGGTCATCGCCGAGGGGCAGCGGGTATTCGGCGAGAATCGGGTGCAGGAGGCTAAGGCCAAATGGCCGGCGTTGATCGCGCGCCATCCGCAGCTTGAGCTTCATCTTGTCGGCTCGCTGCAATCGAACAAGGCGAGAGAGGCGATCGCCCTGTTTGATGCTATCCATTCGCTCGACCGGGCGAGCCTTGCCGAGGCTTTGGCGAAAGAGATTGCCAAGCAACAGCGACGGCCGCTGCTGTTCGTCGAGATCAACACCGGCGCCGAGCCGCAAAAAGCCGGCATTGAGCCGCAGCACACCGATGCGTTTCTCGCGTCCTGCCGCGACAATTACGGGCTGACGATTTCCGGCCTTATGTGCATCCCGCCGGTTAATGACGCCGCTGCCCCACACTTCGCGCTGACGGCGCAGATTGCCCGCCGCAACGGGCTCGCGCTTCTCTCCATGGGCATGAGCGCCGACTTCCCGATCGCGATCGCTTTTGGCGCAACACACGTCCGCGTCGGCACCGCGATTTTTGGGACCAGGAGCCAGCCCGCTAACTATGAATCGTGATTCGCGTCTTCGGACTAATCCGGCTTATCAGCATCTGCAGATCGTGCAGCCGCAGGGCTACACACCCAGCAGTCGGCGCGAAACCCGGCCGCGCGACATGGATGAATACGGCGCTGCCGCGGCCGGCCACTCGGGGCTTCGTGTTGTGGTCAATCTCGACAAACAGGTCATAGATGCCATCGTCGCGCCACAGGCGGTCGCCTGGTTCACTGGCCGACCTCTCAAATGCTTGATTATAGCGCCGGTCGGCAGGATCTTCGCACCAGGCATCGGCGGGACCGATGCGGCGCAGCGGCAGTAATGTCCGCGGGCGTAGTAGCCGGTCGGCCCGCCACCAAACCCGCACCGGCAAAAACTGACCGCGTGGGGTGCCGCCGTCGCCCTCGCGTTTGTTCGCCTTAACGCCGCCGCGCCCCAGCGCGACCCGCACGACGCGCTGACCAGCGCGCATCAAGCCCTGCGAGCGGCGACCCGGCTGAGGGTTAACGCTGATGGAGCTGAGGGAATTCCGCGCCATGCGGTAATGGCCTTGTCTGTGGCTAATTTCCCAACTCCCGCTTGCTCTTGTATCCTTGCATGTTCTACTTCGCGCCGGGCGGCGCAACAAAATCGCAGCAACGCGGTTTGGGGCCATTGCAGGAATTGGGACCAAATTGGCGGGCCTGTTCATTGACCGGCGGATGAGTGGCCGCGGGGACCGGGATCAATGCCGAACACACGTAAGATTCTGATCGTCGACGACGATGCCGAGCTGCGTGACGCTCTGACTGAGCAATTGTCGCTGCACGAGGAGTTCGAAGCTGTCGCGGTGGAGAACGGCAGCAAGGGCGTGCAGACCGCAAAGACCGGGCAAGTCGATTTGGTGATCATGGATGTTGGCCTGCCGGACATCGACGGCCGCGAGGCCGTGCGCATTCTGCGCAAGAATGGCTTCAAAGCGCCGATTATCATGCTGACCGGCCACGATACCGATTCCGACACCATTCTCGGGCTGGAATCGGGCGCCAACGATTACGTCACCAAGCCGTTTCGTTTCGCCGTCCTGCTGGCGCGCATCCGGGCGCAGTTGCGTCAGCACGAGGCCAGCGAGGACGCCATTTTCACCATCGGCCCCTACACGTTCCGGCCGAGCTCGAAGCTGTTGCTGAACCCCAAAGGCAGCAAGGTCCGCTTGACCGAAAAGGAAACCGCGATCTTGCGCTATCTCTACCGCGCCGGCCAGCGGCCGGTATCGCGGGAAACCCTCCTGCAAGAGGTGTGGGGCTACAATTCCGGCGTGACGACGCACACGCTCGAAACCCATATCTACCGCTTACGGCAGAAGATCGAGAAGGATGCCGCGGCCCCTGCGATACTGGTCACCGAAGCCGGCGGGTACAAGCTTGTGCCGTAACTTGCGGCCATCATGACCATCGAGGACGACATCACGTTCCTTGAGCGGATTCCAATTCTCCGCCCGCTCGGTAGAGCTGCGCTGCGCATTCTCGCCATCGGCGCCGAAAGCTACCGTGTTGAACCGGGTGAGGTGCTGTTCGCTGCGGGGGACGTCGCGGAAGGCGCCTACGTCGTGCAGCAGGGCTCGTTCAGTCTTCGCCCGGAGCGGGCCGGCGAAGCCGACGTGCTCGCCGGTCCGGGTACCTTGCTCGGCGAATCCGCGCTGCTGGCGGAAACGCGGCGCCCGGCGACCGCCACGGCGCGCGAGGATTCAGTCGTACTGCGTATTTCGCGTGCGATGTTTCTGAAAATGCTCGACGGCTATCCGGACGCGGCGCAGCGGCTGCGCGACGTCATTGCGGCGCGCGCGGATCAATGGGGGCGCGAGATCGAAAACGTTCGCGCTGCACTCACTCCCGGTACCAAGCCGCGTTAAGTGCGTCACGATTTGATACCTAAAGAATCCGCGTCTTGTGTCCCCGCCAATAGCGGTCCCGTAACAAGCGTTTGTAGAGCTTGCCCGTTGGCAACCGCGGCAGCTCAGATTCGAAATCGATCGAGCGCGGACATTTTTGCCGCGCCAGATGTTCGGCGCAGAATGCCAGCAGCTCGGCTGCTATGTCCGGACCGGGCTCGATGCCGGGCATGAGCTGAATAGCGGCCTTCACCTCCTCGCCGAGATCTTCGTTCGGCACGCCGAATACCGCAGCATCGGCGACTTTCGGGTGGGTGATGAGCAGGTTCTCGCATTCCTGCGGATAGATGTTCACCCCGCCTGAGATGATCATGAAAGTCGCGCGATCGGTGAGATAGAGGTAACCCTCCTCGTCGACATAACCGACGTCGCCGACCGTGCTCATGGTGCCATCGGCGGATCGTGCCTGCGCCGTCTTTGCCGGATCGTTGAAGTATTCGAACGGCGTCGCGGTCTTGAACCAGAGCGTACCCGCGGTGCCGGCCGGGCATGGCTTTATATTCTCGTCAAGCACATGCAGCTCGCCAAACAACACCTTGCCGACGGTGCCCCGATGCGCCAGCCACTCGGCGCTGTCGCAGGCGGTGAAACCCAATCCTTCCGTCATGCCGTAGTACTCCAGAATGATCGGCCCCCACCACGCGATCATTTCTTCCTTCACCTGCACCGGACATGGCGCGGCGGCATGGACTGCGGTTTCGAGCGAGGACAGGTCGTAACTTCGCCGCACGGCTTCCGGCAGCTTCAACATGCGCGAGAACATGGTCGGCACGAGCTGACTGTGTGTGACCTTGTAGCGTTGCACGAGCTGCAGATATTGCTCGGCGTCGAAGGTCTCCATGATGATTACAGTGCCGCCGTGGTCGATGGTCAGGCTTACGGCCGCCTGCGGCGCCGAATGATAGAGCGGAGCCGGCGAGAGATAGATCATGCCTTCGCGATAGCGCCAGAGCTTTTCCAGAAAGGCATAAAGCGGGAGTTGCTGGGAAGGCGGCTGGAGCGGGAGCGGCCTCAAGATTCCCTTCGGCCTTCCCGTGGTGCCGGAAGAGTAGAGCATGCCGGTTCCGAGGCACTCGTCGGCGACCGCAGTCGCGGGATATGCCGCCGTCGCTTCTTGAAGGTTTTGCACCCGCTCGCTTTCACCCTCGCCGTCAACGATCAGGCAAAGCTCGATCTTTGAACAGCTTTTAAGCGCAGCCGCGGCCACACTACGCTTGGCTTCGGACGTGATCAGGATTCGGGATTCGCTGTTGTTGAGGATGTAGGCCAGCTCTTCTGGTGTCAGGAACGCGTTGACACAGGTGTAGTAGACGCCGGTTCGCGCGCCGGCGCTGCAGCACTCGACATAATGCGCGTTGTTTTCCATGAAGATGGCGTAGTGATCGAGCCGATGCAGTCCCCGCGCGCGGAGCAGGTGCGCCAGCCGATTGCTGCGCGCCTCGAGTTCGCCGTAGGTCAACACCGCGCCGGTCTGCGCCATGATCACGGCCGGATGGTCCGGCTGCCGGGCGGCGTGCTTCCCCGGATACACCACACTCCTCCCTTTTCCCTGGCGTCTTCTTATGGCACCAGCGCAATGTTCTTGTAGCTGCAGCTTCTTATAGCTCCAGCGTCGCGGTCACCGGGACGTGGTCCGAAGGTCGCCTGGCGCTGCGATATTCTTTGGCGACCGCGATCCTCGAGACCCGATCGGCCAGCATGGAAGATGTCCAGATGTGGTCGAGGCGGCGACCCCGATCTGATTTGGTCCAGTCGGGCGAACGATAGCTCCACCAGGTATAGAGCTTGGTCGGCTCAGGCACATAACCGCGCACCGCGTCGACCCAGCCGCCGGCCTTCTGCAGGCCGAGCAATTTCTCGCACTCGATCGGCGTATGCGACACGACGGATAGAAGCTGCTTGTGGCTCCAGACGTCGCATGCGAGCGGCGCGACATTGAGATCGCCGACGATGATGGCGCGCTCGGACGACGTCGGCTGCAGCGTTTCACAGGCGCGCATTTCGTCGAGGAAAGCGAGCTTATGGGCGAACTTCGCGTTCACAGACGGGTCTGGCACATCGCCGCCCGCCGGCACGTAGAAATTATGCAGCGTTATCGGATCCTTCAGTCCGGCCCGCTCGCCGAGCGCGACCGCGACGTGGCGGCAGTCGCTCTTGCCGCAATAGGCTTTGATCGCGGTAGACTCGAACGGCAGCCGCGAGACCACTACAACGCCGTGGTAGCCTTTCTGGCCGTTCAACGCGAAATGCTCGTAGCCGAGCCGCTTGAACTGCTTGCGCGGAAATCGGTCGTCCGGGCACTTGGTCTCCTGCAGGCACAGAATGTCGGGCTGGACAGCCTTGATGAACCTGCCGACGAGCCCGATGCGCAGTCGCACCGAATTGATGTTCCAGGTGGTGACGGTGATTTGCATGCGCTCCACACTCATCCCGAAATCATACCAACACTTTGGCGTTCCCACGGCGTAACATGGAGATAACAGAACCCAAATCGCTACATTGGGATATCGATGAATTGGCCAGAAATAATTGCAAGGCACTTCCGCGACTGGATCGAGAACCCAGGTCCGAGCATTTCAGCTCTAATTATCGGCCTAGTAGTAGGCCTTTTCATCAGCCGCATGCGGCATCAGGGCAAGATAGATGCATTAGAAGAGCGCTTACGCCATAAGCAGGATCAGATCGAAATCAAGGAACAGGCAATTCAGAAACTGTCGCAAGATATGGGAGAATTAAAGGAAATCTCGTCATCGGAAGCGCCACGCGTCAAACCGAGCGACGCTGCTGGTGACAACAAAGCGAGATCATTTTGGGCAATCAACGAACAGTACGCGAAGGGCGCTGAATCCAAAATACGCGATGCGATTTCGACCACACGGTATAAATTCGTCTTCAATCCGCAAGCAGACCTTTCAAAATTTATCACCTTTTTGCAGGATGGAACGATTGGAGAAGGACGCAACAACAATGAAAGCCGCTGGCGGGTTCGCGCCGGCCAACTCGAAATAATCAATTCTCGTCATGAAGTGTATAGCCGATTCAACTTACTCGAAGATGGCCGTTCGTTTCATCATACCAACGAGCCAGGCCTCCCCTCCATAAAGGGCCAGTATATGATTCCTGTCGCTGTTAGCCCCGGATAGCGGCCATCAATACTACTCGCTCCCGTATCCGCGTTGATAAGCGCGCGGGTCTGGTTCAAGTCGTCCACCACACCGATACTTTGCTCGCCGGTCTAGGTCCAGACTTGGACATATGACTGACCGTACCTTTCGCTCCCAACGTCCCAGCTTTCATCTTCCGCTCGCGAATAACGATCCGGCTCAGTTAGCGTGGAAGCGGTGCTCGTCGCTGGGCCTGCGTTATCCTATGATCGCCTCGTGGAAGACCGCCATGCAGACCGTAATGCAACGACCGCAAGTCGTGATCGTCGGTGCCGGCTTCGCCGGGCTGGAAGCGGGCAAAGCGCTCGCCAAAACCGCCGTCGAGGTGACGCTCGTTGACGCGTACAACCACCATTGCTTTCAGCCGTTGCTGTATCAGGTCGCAACCGCGGCGCTGTCTCCCGCTGATGTCGCGTGGCCGATCCGCGCCATTCTCCGCGCCCAGCAAAACGTCCGTGTGATCATGGCGCGTGTCACCGCGATCGACGTGCAAGCGCGCCGCGTGCACACCACCGAGATCGATCTGCCCTACGACTATCTGGTCCTCGCCACCGGATCGACGCACTCCTATTTCGGCCACGATGATTGGGCGCCGTTTGCGCCTGGGCTCAAGCACATCGCGGACGCAACCGAAATCAGGCGGCGGTTCCTGCTCGCCTTCGAGCGTGCGGAAGTGGTCGAAGACGAAGCGGCGCGGGCGCGGCTTCTGACCTTCGTCATCGTCGGCGGCGGCGCGACCGGCGTGGAAATGGCCGGCGCAATCGCGGAGGTGGCGCAGCGAACCCTGCAGCACGATTTCCGCCGCATCGACCCGCGCAAATCGCGCATCATTCTGATCGAGGCCGGCCCACGCTTGTTGCCGACGTTTCCTGAGGCGCTGTCCGACTACGCCCGGCGCTCACTGGAAAGCATGGGCGTCGAGGTCGCGCTCAATCGCAAAGTCACCGGCTGCGACGCGGATGGCGTGACCTTGGATGGCGACCGCATTGAGGCCGCGACGGTGATCTGGGCTGCGGGCGTCGTCGCTTCGCCGGCGGCAATGTGGATCGGCGCCGACCACGATCGCGCCGGCCGCATCAAGGTAAATCCCGACCTCACGGTCCCGGGACGTCCCGACATTTTTGCCGCCGGAGACACCGCGAGCGTTGCGGATCGCGACGGCAAAACCGTTCCCGGCATCGCGCCGGCTGCCAAGCAAATGGGCCGCTATGTCGGGAAAGCCATCGCCGCACGGGTCGAGGGAAAGCCGGCGCCGCCGCCGTTCGCCTACCGTCATCTGGGCGAACTTGCTGCGATCGGCCGCAAGTCGGCCGTGGTGAAGCTCGGGGTTTTGCAGCTCACCGGATTTCTCGGCTGGCTGTTCTGGAGCGCGGTACACATCTATTTTTTGATTGGATTACGCAATCGCTTCGTGGTCGCGCTCAACTGGCTGTGGAGCTACATGACCTTCAAGCGCGGCGCACGTTTGATCGGTATTGCGCCGCGGTGAGGCTGGAAAGCTCACCACACGTTATTTGCAAACGTTGCGCCTAGCGCAATATCGCGCATTGACGCTGCTTCGGCCCCTCCTAGAGTTTCGGCGATCATCAGTAACCGGGCGGACCGCGAGACGGTCCCTGGAGGGTCCTGCCGTGAAATTTGGGATGTTCTACCCGGTCGCCGTCGCGTCCGAAGCCGACCTCGGAAAAGGTCTCTGGGGACTCGATCGCAAGCGATACATGACCGCCATCGACGAACTGCGCGAACAGGCGATCGCCGCCGACGAGACCGGTTGGACCTCGATGATGTTCGCGGAGCACCACTTCGAAATCGAAGGCTATCACGTCACGCCCAACCCGCTGATGCTCAACGTCTATCTGGCGCAGCACACCAAGCGGCTGCGGCAAGGCCAGATGGGGCTCGTGCTGCCGAACTGGAATCCGCTGCGGCTCGCCGAGGATATCGCGATGGCCGACCACCTCACCGGTGGCCGCCTCGACGTCGGACTCAGCCGCGGCTACCAGCCGCGTTCGGTCGGCGTGATGGGCCAGCATTACCGCGCCAACGCGGCCGGCACCGGCCGTGCCGAGGTCGAAGCCGTCAACCGGAAGATCGTCGAGGAGTGGTTTGAGGTGATGCGCCGATCCTGGACCGAGGATCTCTGGGAATATGAGGGCGAGTTCATTTCAGTGCCGCCGCGCGGCCTGGAATGGAAGCATCCGATTTCGGTCAAACTCAATGCCGGGGTCGAGGACGGAATCCTGACCCGGGTAGCGACCGTTCCGAAACCCAAACAATTGCCCTACCCGCCGCTGTTCACGACACTGAGCCAAAGTCCCGAAACGATCAATTGGTCCGCTCGCATCGGCGCCTCGGTGGTCACGCTCGCCGCCGACCTCGATATCGTGCGCTGGGTGTTTCAGACTTACGTCGACGAGGCGGCCAAGCACGGCCGCAAGCTGCGGTCCGGCGAATATTCCACCAAGGGCGGCATGGTTCTCTGCCGCAACGTCGCGGTTGGGCGGACGCACGAGGAAGCGATGGAGACCGCGCGGCAGGGGTCGGCTTTCTGGACCCACTGGCTCGGCGAATTCGGCTTCTTCGAAGCGCTGCGGATGAAAGGCCAGGAAGGGCCGGTGCCGAAAACTTTCGAGCAGATGCTCGCGAGCGGAATGCAGATCGTCGGCACGCCCGACGAGGTCGGCGAGGAAATCCAGCGCCTGAAAGATACGCTCAACGTCGACTACATCATCTTCATTATGTATGCTGGAATGACCGAGCATAAGCGCATGCTGGAGAGCATTCGTCTGTTTGGCGAGAAGGTCATACCTAAATTCGCAGACGCGGCGCCGGCGAGCGGGTAAGCATCGATGACGGACGATCGAGTGACCGGGGAGCACGGGGAGATCCGCTGCGTCGGTCGCGCACTCGATCTCCTGGAAATTATGCAGCGCGCCGCGCCGGCCGGCATCCGGGTCGCCGATGCGGCGGCACAGCTCGGCGTCGATCCGGCAACCGCCTCACGCATGCTGGCGACGCTGATCTCGCGCGGCTATGCCAGCCGGACACCGAACCGGCGCTATACGCTCGGGGCGCGATCGTTGCGGCTGGCGACCGGTTGGGTGGATCGCCTGATGCTGCTGGCGGCGACGCCGATGGCGCGGATCGCCAATAGCTGCGGCGAAACCGTGTATCTCCTCCAGCTCGTCGGAACGGAAGCCGTGACGGTGGCTCGTCTTGCCGGCAACCGGCGCGCAATGATCGCCGGCGAAGTCGGTCCAAGCTATCCGCTCTGGGCGACGGCGGCGGGACGCGCATTGCTGGGAAGCCTGCCCCGAACCCAAGCACCCACGTTGCTGCCGCCCGAGCCCTTCCCCGCTTTCACGCCACGCACCAAAACAACCTGGGCGGATGTGAGCACGGCGATTGCGGAAGGACGCCGCAACGGCATGTACGCCGAGGAAGGCGAGATTGATCCGTTTCTCAACTGCTGCGCGGCGCCGCTGCAGCACGGCGAACACGAGGAGAAGCTGGCGCTGGCAGTCAGTTTCGAGGCCGGGCGTCCGGAGCGCGACCGGCGCGCCATCGCGCAAGCGCTGCGCCGTGAATGGCGGGAACTGACTTGGCAGATCTAGCCCCTACCAGCGCGCCAACCCAACGCGCAATCTCCGCGGGCGAAAAAGCCGGCGCTTGATTTTCCGCAGACAATTCTACTGACGTGCAAACATCTTTCACGCTTGACCAGCTCGCGAAGCCCGAGATCGCCGAAGCGGACGGCATTCTGAAAACCTGCGTCCACTACGGCTTCTGCACCTCGACCTGTCCGACCTATGTCCTGTTCCGCGACGAGAACGATTCTCCCCGCGGCCGCATCGATCTCATTCGTGCGATGCTGGAAAAAGGCGGCGCGCCGGAAGCCAAGACCGTCCACCATCTCGACCGCTGTCTGTCGTGCCTGTCCTGCATGACCACATGCGCGGTGAAGGTCGACTATGTCCATCTGATCGACATCGCGCGCGTCTACATCGAAGACAATTATCGCCGTCCGCTCGGCGACCGCATTGCTTCGGCGCATGATCGCCGAACTGCTGCCATATCCTAGGCGTTTTGCCCTTGCGCTACGGCTTGCGCGGCTGGCGCGGCCGTTCACCGCCGTCCTGCCACAGCGGCTGCGCAATCTTGTCGAACTTGCCGCCAGCCGGCCGCCGGCAGGAGAAATTGTCGCGCCCGCGACCTATCCGGCAACGGGTCAACAGAAAATGCGGGTGACCTTGCTGCCCAGCTGCGCGCAACAGGCGCTCGATCGCAACATCAATGCGGCGACCATCCGCCTGCTGCAGCGTTGCGGTTGCGAGGTCGTGATTGCGCCCGGCGTCGAATGTTGCGGCGCGTTGCCGCTTCACATGGGCCGCGAAGCGCAAGCCAGGGCAATGGCCCGGGCGAACGTCGCGGCGTGGAGCGAGCAATTGCCGAACGGACTGGATGCGATTGTCATCAACGCGTCGGGCTGCGGCACCACCGTGAAAGATTACGCGCATCTGGTCGGTGGCACACCGGCGAGACATATTAGCGCTCTGGCGCGCGACGTAACCGAGCTCCTTGCCGAGCTCGGTCTGCCGGCATGCGATGTCGAGCGATACCGCGTCGCCTATCACGACGCCTGTTCGTTGCAACACGGCCAGCGGGTTGAACGCCAGCCGCGGCAATTGCTGGCGCGCGCAGGCTTCGAGGTTGTCGATGTGCCGGAACGGCATTTCTGCTGCGGCTCAGCCGGAACATACAATCTGCTCCAGCCCGACATCGCCGCGGCGCTCGGCCAGCGCAAGGCGGCTCACGTCGACAGCGTCGATCCGGACATTGTCGCCGCCGGCAATCTTGGCTGCATGGTACAGATCGCGCGCTTCACGCACGCTCCCGTGGTCCACACCGCGGAATTGCTCGATTGGGCGACCGGTGGCCCGCTGCCGCCCGCTTTGCACGGCAGGCCGTTGCGGAAGCCGGCGCCACAGCTTGCGCATACCGAACAAAACGATCCCGGCGGCTTGCTGCCAGTCTCCGATCCAAACCCCGCAGCCATCTGGTGACACGCGCGTTGGCGTAACATTCCGAAAAGAGGTCTTCAATGAGCGTTGCAAACTTCGAAGCATTCTTCTCCGACGTCGCCGAACTGCTGGGTACCGAAGGGATCAATCGCTCGGAAGAAACGATCCAGCGCTATGGCGAGAACACGATGCCCGGCGGCGATCGCCCGCCTTCCGGCGTGGTCTATCCGGGGTCCACCGCGGACGTGCAGGCGATCGTCCGCGCTGCCAACAAACACAAAGTGCCGCTTTATCCGATCAGTACCGGCAACAACATCGGCCTGGGTACGCGATCGGCGGCGGAGCCGGGCCAGGTCGTCGTCGATCTTGGCCGGCGCATGAACCGCATCCTCGATATCGACGAAAAGCTTGCCTTCGCCGTCGTCGAGCCCGGCGTGAGTTACCAGACGCTGTATGACGAACTCGTCCGGCGCGGCAACCGGCTGATGCTCGACGTCACGTCAGGCCCGCCGCAGGGCGGCATGATCGGCAATGCGCTCGACAAGGGAGCGGGCTACTCGCCCTATTTCGATCATTTCGGTTTTTCGTGCGGGCTCGAGATCGTTCTCGGCACCGGCGAGGTCTTGCGCACCGGCGACGGCTCGCTCGATTCCAAAGATCTCGTCAACTGGCACACGTCGAAATACAGCTTCGGACCGATCCTCGACGGTCTGTTCACCCAGTCGAACTACGGCATCGTCACGCGCATGGGCATGTGGCTGATGCCGCGGCCGCCGGCGGTGCGCTCGTTCCACTTCGCCTTTCCCGACGACGACGATCTGGAAGCGATAATCGAGCTTTGCCGTCCGTTGAAGCTGTCGAATTTCGTGCCGACCCTGTTTCGCGTCGCCAACGATCTTTATCTGTGCGGGTCGGAGGGCGAGAATCCGGAATACAAGACGAGCGGCGGCAAACGCTCAATCTCGGAAGAGGGGCGGCGAAAGCTCCGTGAGCATCACGGCGTTGGCGCCTGGAATGTTTCCGGCGCGTTCTACGGCCCGAGCGCCGCGGCGATCGAGCCGCAGATTCAGCGGGTGCGCGATTTATTCGCCCAAGGCGGCAAGGCACGTTACATCCCGCACGATGACGCGACGGCGATTCCGCCGCTGCAGACCGCCATCAATGCTTTTTCCGGGATTCCCAGCATGGGCGAACTTGGCCTGCTCAAATGGCGGCCGGGCGGCGGCAACATTTGGTTCGCTCCGGGGACGCCGATGGAGGGCCGGATCGCCAACGAGTTTCAGCACCTCTGCCGGAAAATCTACGAGGAATTCGGCCTCGACTACACCGCGATGAACGTCTGCAGCGCGCGCTTTGCTCGCGGCCTGCATGTGATCACTTTCAACCGCGAGAACGCCGACGAGCGCGCCCGCGCCGACGCCTGCTATCGGAAGATGTCGAAAGAGGTCGGCGCGCGCGGCGTATTCGTCGGCCGCGCGCCGGTCGACTATCACGACTTTCACATGCGGCAGACGATGCCTGTATTCCGCGATGCGTGCATCGGCATCAAAACAGCGCTCGACCCCAACGGCGTCATCGCGCCCGGGCGATACGGCATCGCCGCCAAGGCTGCACCGTGAGCGTTATGAAGCGAAGCCCGCCGCGGAGTCGTTACTTTAAATTGTTCTGATAATTGATCACGAACAGGTTCGGATCGGGCTTCTTGGCCAGGTCGAGGTTGTAGACGGCAACTGTCGTATCGAGCCCCTGCGGATCGGTGACGGTCCACTGCTTGAGCGCCATCGTTTTGGCATCAAACATGATCATCAGCCGGCTGGTGCCGAGCATGACCTGGGTTTCTTCGATAACCACGGTGACAAACGTGTCGTCAGCCGAGACGCTCACGACATCGGTGTCGCGGAGGAGATCGATGCGATCGGCCAGCAAGTAGCGCAGCGGCGTTTGCGACAGCGGATAAAAGTCCGACGTCTCGAGCGAACGATCGCGCACGACGACCGAGGAGCCGTCAGCGATGATGTCGATCGGGCTCGGCGGATTATATTGGAAGCGAACCTTTCCCGGCTTTTGAATGGAGAAGGTACCTTCGACGCGCCCGCCATCCGGACCGATCTGGACGAAATTTCCAACCAACGTCTGCACACCGGACAGGTAGCTACTCACCTTGTCGAGGAGCGCGCGCTGATTGGCGTCGAACGCGGTGGCCTGACTCGGCCCGGCGCCTTTACCGGGCGAGAATGAGAACGGGAAAAAGCCCTTCGGCGCGGTCGCGGCAACGGCGGGCGCCGAAGCGACCGGCGCGGCCATCGGCGCTACTGACCCGGCCTTCGGACGCGGCGTCGGCAGCGGCACGTCTTCGGCCGCGGCAGAAGCGGCAACACCGACGACGAACGCCGTCGCCAACATAACTGTCCGCGCGCTCCATCCCGTCATGTTTTTCCGCTCCCGTGTCGCGCGTACGCTTTGAATCGCCGTCAATCACTAGAGCGCAATCGCTTCAGATCGAATCGATTGGCGCTCTATCATTTTGGTGGAGCATGATCTTTTCGGAAAACCGGCTCCCACTTTTCCGGATCATGCTCTAGCGGTACGATATGGCGAATTCGCGGCCACACGAACTCGCTTAAAGCTCGGCCGATTGATTCTCAATAGGAATCCTCCTCGGCGGCTTCGACGAGGATTTCCCGTTTGCCGGCGTGATTGGGCTGTCCGACGATGCCCTCTTGTTCCATGCGCTCCATCAGCGACGCCGCGCGATTGTAGCCAATCTGCAGCCGGCGCTGGATGTAGCTGGTCGAGGCCTTGCGATCGCGCGTCACCACCTGCACCGCCTGCTGGTAGAGATCGCCGCCCTCCGGCGCGCCCATCGCGGTCGCATCGAACACCGGATTGCCGTCTTCGTCTTGCGGCTGTTCGGCGGTTACTGCCTCAAGATACTGCGGCACGCCCTGCGACTTCAGATGCCGCACGACTTTTTCAACCTCTTCGTCGGAGACGAACGGTCCGTGCACGCGGCTGATGCGTCCGCCGCCGGCCATGTAGAGCATGTCGCCCTGGCCGAGCAGCTGCTCGGCGCCTTGTTCGCCGAGAATGGTGCGGCTGTCGATCTTCGATGTGACCTGGAAGGAGATGCGGGTCGGGAAGTTGGCCTTGATCGTGCCGGTGATGACGTCGACCGAAGGCCGCTGTGTCGCCAGGATGACATGCAGACCGGCGGCGCGCGCCATTTGCGCCAGCCGTTGCACCGCGCCCTCGATGTCCTTGCCGGCGACCATCATCAGGTCGGCCATCTCGTCGACGATGACGACGATGTAGGGGAGCGGCTCGAGATCGAGCTCTTCGTTCTCGTAGATCGCTTCGCCGGTCTCGCGGTTATAGCCGGTATGCACCGTGCGGGTCAGCTTATCGCCCTTGGCATTCGCCTCGGCGACGCGCGCGTTATAGCCGTCGACGTTGCGCACGCCGAGCTTCGACATTTTCTTGTAGCGCTCCTCCATTTCGCGCACCGCCCATTTCGAGCGCGACCACCGCCTTCTTCGGATCGGTGACGACGGGCGTGAGCAAATGCGGGATGCCGTCGTAGACGGAAAGCTCCAGCATCTTCGGGTCGACCATGATCAGCCGGCATTGATCCGGATGCAGCCGATAAACCAGGCTGAGGATCATGGTATTGATGGCGACCGATTTGCCCGAACCTGTCGTGCCGGCGATGAGCAGATGCGGCATGCGCGCCAGATCGACCAGCACCGCTTCGCCGCCAATGGCCTTGCCGAGACAGAGCGGCAACCGCGCACTCGTTTCCGCGTAGTCGCGCGAGTTGAGGAGTTCGCGCAGGAAGACCTTTTCGCGGGTCGGATTCGGCAGTTCGATGCCAATGGCATTTCTTCCCGACACCACCGCGACGCGGGCGGAGAGCGCGCTCATGGAGCGGGCGATGTCGTCGGCAAGACTAATGACGCGCGAGGACTTGATGCCGGGCGCGGGCTCAAGTTCGTAGAGCGTGACCACCGGCCCCGGCCGCGCATTGATGATCTCGCCGCGCACGCCGAAATCGGCCAGCACGCCTTCGAGCGCGGTGGAGTTTTCCTGCAACATTTCATTGCTGACGGTGGCGCGACTGAGTTTGCTCGGCTGACTGAGGAGATCGAGCGGCGGCAGGATATAGCCGCCGTTCGAACGGCGTGTCGGCCGCGTGGCCGCACGCGGCTTGCGCGCGGCGCGCGGCGTGGCCGCAGACTCCTCGGCGGCTTCGCCCTCTTCTTCTTCCTCGGCGCGAGCGTCCGGTCGGCCGTCGAAACGTGGTTCGACCCGCCGCTGCGGCCCAGCGGCGCCGCGCCCCGACCCCGACGCTAGTGCCGGCGCCCGCACCTTGCGGCGGAATAAGCGGGCCAGGCGCGAGCGAAAACTCAGCACAGTGTGCATGAGGCCGCCGAGCGAAATCCATGCGCCGTCGCTGTCGTCTTCGGCATCAGCTTCGGCCTCGGCCGTCTCTTCTTCGTCGTCTTCTTCGTCCTGGGAGCCGCGCAAGAGAATTCCCGCCGCTCCGCCAAAGGCGGCCAGTGCGGCGAGACCAAGCACGATCGCAGCAACGAGACCGTATGTTCCCTTAAGCGGCATGCCGAATAGTGCAGCCGGCAACGCGCAGCATGGCGTCGCCGACCACGCCGCCGAGCCCGCACGGCAACGGCCAACGAATGCCGCGCGGCAGACATGATGCAAACGCGGCCGCAAGCACCGCGCCGAACAGCCAGAGCAGCACGCGCAACCGCTCGCGGCGAAGCGGCCGATGGCCGAGCAGCCGATAACCCCACACCGCGATCGGCAACAGCAGCGCCAGCGAGCCGAGCCCCAAGAGCTGCATCATCAGATCGGCCGCGATCGCACCGGGCCGGCCAAGCAGATTGTGCACGGCGGAATCGGTTGCGTGGCTGAGCGATGGGTCATCCACCGACCAGGTCGCAAGCGCTAGCGCCGCCATCATGGCAAGGGTGATCAGCGCAATGCCGCCGAGCTCGCGCAATCGCCGCTGCAAGATGGCGCCCAGCTGGCCGGAGAGAAAGGCCATCCCGTCGAGGCTGCGGTCGATCATCGACATCGCGCTCGTCGCTCCGCCTTAACCCAGCACCGCGACGAGGCGGTGCAGCGCCTCGGCGGTGATCGCTTTGTTCTGCACCATGGCGACACGGATATAGTCGGCGCCGGGATTGCTGCCGTCGGCCTGCTCGCGCGCGAGATAGCGGCCGGGTACCACGCGCACCCCGGCTTCGCGCCACAGTGCGAGCGTCGCTGCCTCGCTGCCGCCGAATGCTGCGACGTTGAGCCAGAGAAAAAAGCCGCCCGCCGGACGCCGGTAGCCATAGCGGTCGCCGACGATCTGATCGGCGAGATCGAATTTCTCGCGGTAGAGGCGCCGGTTCTCCTCGACGTGGGTCTCGTCGCCATAGGCTGCGATGGCGACGCGCTGCGCCGGTGTCGCAACCTGCGGCGCGGCGACGTTGCGCAGTTCGAGAAAGGCGGCGAGAAATCGCCGGTCGCCGGCGGCGAAGCCGACGCGCAGACCCGGCAGGCTCGATCGCTTGGAGAGCGAGTGAAACACGACGACATTGGCGAAATCCGGCGCCGCCGCTTCCAGCATGCCCGGCGGCGGCCAGTCGCTGTAGATTTCGCCATAGCATTCGTCGCAGAAAACCAAAAAGCCGAAGCGCCGCGCCAGCGCCGCAAGCTTGCCGAGATAGGCGCGGTCGGCCACCGCGCCTTGCGGGTTCGACGGCGAGGCCAGATAGCAGGCGACGGTGCGGGCGAGCAGATCTTCCCTCAGCGCAGTGAGGTCGGGCAGGAAGCCGGTTGCCGCGGTCGCCGGCAGATAAACCGGCTCGCAATCGGCGGCAATCGCACCGGCGGCGTAGGCGGCATAGAAGGGATTAGGGATGAGCATCGCCGGGCGCCCGGCGCGCGGCTTGACCCAGTTCTTGGCGGCAAGGGCGGCAAGAAAAAGTCCCTCGCGCGTGCCGTTCAGCACCAGCACTTCCGTTGCCGGATCGACCGGGCGCTCGAGCGCATAGCGGCGGTTCAACCATTTCGCCACCGCCTCACCGAACGCGTCGAGCCCTTTGTTCATGGGATAGCGGCCAAACTCGTCGACGTGTGCCGCAATCACCGGCCCGACGAATGGCGGAATGGGATGCTGCGGCTCGCCGACCGCCATGCTGATCGCCGGCTTGCCTGGCGGGATATCGCCGATGAGTTCGCGCAACCGCACGAAGGGCGAGCGCGATTCTTGCGCCCGGACGGGCGAGGGTGAAGCCTGGCGGGTCATCCTATACATCAATCAACAGCGGGGCCGCCCGCCGCATCTGCGACCTCGATACCATAGGAGTGGCGAGGTTAAGACCCAATTAACCATCAAGCCCTTCTGGTACAGTTGACTGCCTCGAGTGCGATGACGTGGGCGTCTGATTTCAGACACCCACGATTTGAGTACAATTGGCGATTTCGCAATCCCGGATGTTACTGGGAAGTCGTTGCGTCGCTTGTAACGCAGCGAAACGAGCTGATCTGATCATTCCAATGGCCACCGACATAGTGGTACTCCCCGGGCTTTAGTTCGATCATCTCGCCGCTATAGTCGGCATCCCAATAGAACCGCCAAGTCCCGGAAATGACCCGGATCGATGATATTTGATCGTTCCAGTGATTCCCCACGTAGTGTTGATTCTGCTCCGTATCCCACTGCTCACCCTTAAAATCGGCATCCCAATAGACGACGACTTGGCACTGCCCACCCTGCGCTTGTTGGTCGGTTGGGTCGGGGGAAGCGTCAGACACGGGCGCGACATCCGGGAGGTCACCATCATCCGCCGGGTCGACATCAATCCAGCGACCGTCACGCAAAATCCAATGGCCGCGGTGATGATCCGCCAACCGGCCAGGACGCTCCGGACGGCCGAAACGCTCTGCATGGCCAGGCCGGTCGCCATTGCGAGCTACGTGTCCGCCATCGCGGCCGCCATGGCCACCACGGCCGCCAACATGGACATGGCCGCCGCCACCGGCACGGCCACCGACATTGACGTGACCGCCGCCACCACCACCGTGACCGCCGCCCCCACCGTGACCGCCACCGCCGCCACGGGCGTAGGAAGCGTCGGACGCAAACGAGGCAACGGTGATCGTGGCCGCGGCTACGAGAGTGAGGATGAGAGTGCGAGACATCGTCGTTCTCCAGGGAAATCGGTTCAGATATCCGTTGGTCGGCGGCGCCTGGAGAAGGGTTCAAGCCGACGATGCTTTTTTAAGAGCATGCTGCGTACGCCGGCGATGGCGACACGGCGAGCGCGACACGCTCCAATCAAACGCCGGATACGTTGCCGCAAGACAACTCGCCGCTGGATCGCGAAGCTCCCTTGCAACCCATGGCCGGACCATACATTCGTGCCATGAACCGGATCAGCACCTCGCGCGACTAATAGGCGTGAGTGTTCTTTCAGCAAAAATTTGGAACACCACGACGGAGCCGGCCAATGACACGCAGGGGGCTTATGTCGGCGGCGGTAGTCGCACTATTCGTACTCGCAATCGGCGGCTTCTGGAGTATCTACGGCACTCAGCGCGTGACCTTTACCGAAGCGCAAGTGCAGGAGCGCATCAACGAGCAGCTCGACCGGGATTTTCCGGTCAAGGGAGCAGCGCATCTGCTCATCAAATCGATCAGAGTGCGAGGCGCAACCATTCACATCCGGGACAACCGCATCGTTGCTCTGGTCGATGTTGAAGGCACGTTGCGGACGAACCGGGGTTTCACGTTGACCGCCTACGCGCTCGGGATTCCCACCTATTCGTTCGGCGAGTTGTTCTTTAGGCCTGACAAAGTCGAGGTGCAGAAATTCGCTTATGAAGGCAGTACTCCAATGCAACTGTTTACCGGTTTTGCCAAGCGCTATGTGTCCGACGACAAAGCGCGCCAACTGATCGAAGGCACGGCGCCGGCGGTCGAGAGCTGGATGACAACTGTTGCGCAGAACGCCGCCGTGCACACGCTCGAACGACGACCGGTCTATCGGCTCAAAGATGGCGTGAAAGGTTTGCTCATCAAGGCATCGCTTGCATCGGTAACAATCGACCAAGATCGCATCGTCGTCACCTTCAGCATCTGGCAGTTCACGTTGTCGGTGCTGTTCGGAGTCCTCTGCCTGATCGCCGGCATGATCGTGATGTTGCGGATTTTAATCCCGGATTCTCTGCTTGGCCTTGCATTCATTGCCTTGCTAATCCGCCGTAATGGCGACCGGTGACTAGCTGATTGGGTTCGGCGGAATCGCGTCAAAAATGCTTTTCCTCAAGATCGACAGGCGAGTCGACCGCCGATGCAGTCGAAAACTGGCCTTGAGCCAATTATCGGCGGGGGTATCGGATTGGGCTTGTGTGACCCGATGAACCATCGGCCGTCCGGATCGATGCCAAGGTCACCAAGGAACCGCCTTAATACTTTTCCTCAAGGTCGACGGTCGACTCGACACCAATGCGGTCGAAATTGGCCTCAAGCCAATTACCGGCCCGCGCACGTCCCTTGTTGAAAAGGTCCACGAGAAAATCCCAGTCGCCGTTTAATCTGCTGGAGGCGACAAACTCCCGAATCAGGTCTTCCGCTTCGATCACGTGCACCAGGATGCGCTTCTCTTTCGCCATGATGCCGTCATCGATCCGCCTGTTCCGCAGCGCGACGGACCGCATTTCGCGGATCAGGGCGGTATTGAAACTGATCTCCTGCATACAATTCATGATCGCGGGGGAGGAGGTCGGAATCTCCGGCCGTTCCGACGGCGTGAGGTGGACCAGGACGATGTCGGGAGCTTCGCACTCGAAAACCAATGGAAAGATCGCGGGGTTTCCCGCGTAGCCGCCATCCCAATAATATTCGCCGTCGATTTCAACGGCTTGCATCAACAGCGGCAAGCATGTCGAGGCGAGCACGTGCTGCGCGGAAAGTTCCTCGCAGTTGAAGACCTTCACCTTCGCCGTACGCACGTCGGTGGCACAAAGAAACAACTTGATCGCCCGTTGCTGGCGGACCCGGTCGAAGTCGACGCACTCCTCCAGCAAATTCTTGAGCGGGTTGATGTTGAACGGATTGAGTTGATAAGGGGATGCAAAATAGGCGAGCGCCTCCATGAACACGTAACCAGGCGAGTGTTCGAGACCGTGAGTTGGGCTGAGCTTGTCGAGCCAGGAAGGCTGGAACGGCCCCCGGGATGCGCCCGCGGACAGCTGTTGCCAAAACAACCGCAACGCGTTCCTCGCCCCGTCGCGGCCTCCAGCCGCCAAGCCATCGGCAAGAACGACGGCATTGACGGCCCCGGCGCTGCTGGCGGTAACCCCTTCGAAGCTCAGACGTTCATCCTCGAGCAGGCGATCCAGTACGCCCCAGGTGAACGCCCCGTGGGTACCGCCGCCCTGCAGCGCCAGGTTGACGACCTTCTGTCCAGCCGCACCGGCTTCCATATCCACAAAACTCTTTGCAACGCAGTGATTGGAGTAGCATTCCGATCCCGCAGACCGCAGCGATTTTCGCCTATCTCATCTGCCGAGCATACAATGCAAATGCCGGAGTCAGCGTCTGCGATACGGTTTGACGTAAAAATTTCGGCCGGTCAAAAATATTTTGCCTCGAGATCGACTGTCGATTGATTGCCGAGGTGATCAAAATTGGCCGCCAGCCATTTGTCGGCGCGTTCACGCCCCAGCTCACAAAGATGCACCAAGAAATTCCAATCGCCGTTCAATCTGCTTGACCAGGAGAATCCTCCGATCAAGTCTTCGGCTTCGATCGAGTGGATGAGCATTCGCTTGGCTCCGGATATTCTGTCGCTTTCGATCAGCTTGTTAAACAAGGCGATCGTGCGCATTTCGCGAATGAGCGAGGTATTGAAGCTGATTTCCTGCGTGCGATTCATGATCGCGGGCGAAGTGGTCGGAACGCCCGGGCGCTCGGCCGGCGTGATGTGAACCATGATGATGTCACGCGACTCGCAATCATAGACAAGCGGAAAGATAGCGGGATTGCCGGCGTAGCTGCCGTCCCAATAATATTCGCCATCGACCTCCACGGCGTGCATCATCAGCGGCAGACAGGTCGAAGCGAGTACGCGCTCGACGGTGAGTTCCGGGCCGGCGAAGATCTTCGCTTTTGCCGTTTGCACGTTAGTCGCACAAATAAACAGTTTCACCGCCCGTTGCTGGCGTACCCGCTCGAAGTTGATCGCCTCCTTAAGCAGATCCTTGATTGGATTGTAGTTAAACGGGTTCATCTGATAGGGGGACGCGAAAAATGTCAGCGATTCCACGAACAAGAAACCAGGCGAATGCTCGAGGCCGAAATCCGAATTCGCTTTGTCGGCTGCTGAGGCCTTAAAGATACCACGAGACGAAATGTCGGATACTCTTTGCCAATAGAGCCGAAGTGCTTTCCTTGCTCCCTCGCGGCCGCCGGCGGCCAAGCCATCGGCCAGCACAAC
This sequence comes from uncultured Alphaproteobacteria bacterium, assembly GCA_963844545.1. Taxonomy (GTDB): domain Bacteria; phylum Pseudomonadota; class Alphaproteobacteria; order Rhizobiales; family Xanthobacteraceae; genus BOG-931. The sequence continues at coordinate 460,260 of CAWJOX010000026.1, forward strand.
GGCGTTGACGGCGCCGGCGCTCGTCGCGGTGATGCCTTCGAACTCCAGCCGCTCGTCCTCCAGGAGGCGATCGAGCACGCCCCAGGTGAAGGCGCCGTGGCTGCCGCCGCCCTGGAGCGCCAGGTTGACTACCTTCTGTCCGGCAACTTCCGCACGTTTGGACCCAATTGCGCCGGCTTCTTCGTCTGAATGTTTCATAAATGTTTCATCGCCCGCGTATGAAATTGCGATGGGCTGCCATGCGACTTCCCCCTCGAACTCGCAACCGAGCTACGCAGTTGCAGGCCTATTCCCCGTCACGCGAGAAGGCGCGGCGCGGAAGTAAGAATCTAGGCGTGCGCCTTGCGCTGCGGATCGACGATCTTTTCGAGCCTGCCGAGCACCTGCATGCACGGCAGCACTTGCGCGAGGCTTGAATTCGGCTCGCGCTTTTCCTTGATGGCGGCGATGAACTCGCGATCTTCCAGCTCGATGCCGTCCATGGACACGTCGACCTTCGACAAGTCGATCTTCTGGTCCTTGCCGTCGGAAAGATCGTCGTAATAAGCCCTGAAGGTGCCGTTGTCGCAGATGTAGCGGAAGAACGAACCGATCGGTCCGTCGTTGTTGAACGACAGTGATAGCGTGAGGATCGAGCCCGAGGGCACCTTGGCGACGATCCCCATATCCATGGCGATGCCGAGTTGCGGGTGGATCGGCCCCTGCACGGCGTAGCAATCCGAGATGGTCTCGCCGGTCTGATACTGGAACAGATCGATGGTGTGCGCCGAATGGTGCCACAGGAGATGATCGGTCCAGCTCCGCGGCTGACCGGCCGCGTTCATGTTCTTTCGCCGGAAGAAATAGGTCTGCACGTCCATCTGCTGGATTTTCAGTTCGCCCTTCTGGATCTTCCTGTGGACGTACTGATGGCTGGGATTGAAACGCCGCACATGCCCGCCCATGGCGATGACGCCGGTCTCCTTGGCGATGCGCACCAGGGCTTCGGCTTCCTCGACGCTGTCGGTGACGGGGATTTCGACCAGCACATGCTTGCCGGCGCGCATCACCTGCTCGCCCTGGCGGAAGTGCATCTTAGTCGGCGTGGTGAGGATCACCGCATCGGCGCGCTTGATGCCCTCGGAGAGATCGCCGGTGTAGTGCGGAATGCCGTATTTCTTTGCGACTTCCGCCGTGGCGTCCTGGTTGCCGCCGACAAGTGATGTGACTTCGGCGTCCGGAATGCGCTTGAGCGCATCAAGATGCTTTTGGCCGAACGCGCCCTGGCCGGCTACACAGATTTTCATGTACTTTCTCTCAAAGATGCCCCGTTTCGCGCGTCATGCCCGGCCATAGCCATTCGAAGAACGGCGTCGCTTCGCTCGCCTACGTGCCGCCGGGCATCCACGTCTTGCGTCTCGTTGCCCAAAGACGTGGACGGCCGGGACAAGCCCGGCCATGACGATCAACTATGAATTCTGTGAACTTTGGCGCGCGCCGCGGCACGCTTGGGTTTGGTCGGAGCAGGCTTGTGCTTGCCCGACGCCTTCACGCCGCGCCGGTGGTTTTCAAGAATGATGTGGCCGACCGCCGTATTTGACGCCGGCACCGTGTAGAAGCGGTAAACCTCGTCGACCTTATCGTCGAGCGCACCGCGCATGATCAGCCACATCACCATTTCGATGCCTTCGGCTCCGGCCTCGCGCATGTAATCGACGTGCGGAATCTTCACGAGCTTTTGCGGATCTTTCGACAGATTGTCGAGGAACGCCTTGTCCCACTTGCTGTTGATCAGGCCGGCGCGCGGGCCGGAGATCTGGTGCGAAAGCCCGCCGGTGCCGAAGATCACGACCTTGAGATCCTCCGGATAGGACTCGACTGCTTTGCGGATCGCCTTGCCGAGCATGAAACAGCGATGACCCGTCGGCGGCGGATACATCACCACGTTGACCGCAAGCGGGATCACCGGACACGGCCAGTGCGAATCCTTGTCGACCTTGCCGAACAGCAGATTCATCGGCACGGTCATGCCGTGATCGACCTCCATCTTGTTGCAGATGGTGAGATCGAATTCGTCGAGAATGACCGATTGCGCAATGTGCGAGGCCAGCGCCGGATAACCCTGCACCACCGGAACCGGACGCGGACCCCAGCCTTCGTCGGCGGGTGGAAATTCCGCAGCGCAGCCGAGCGCAAAGGTCGGGATCATCTCAACCGAAAACGCCGACGCGTGGTCGTTGTAGACGATGATCGCGACATCCGGCTTGCACTCGCGCATCCATTCCTGGGATTTCTCGAAACCCGAGAACACCCGCTTCCAGTACGGCTCCTCGGTTCTGCCGTTGTCGATTGCTGCGCCGATGGCCGGCACATGCGACGATCCGATACCTGCGACGATTCTGGCCACGGCTCTACTTCCGTTTTGTTGATTTCACTTTGGACTTCTTCGCCTTGGCTTTCGCTTTCGGCTTGGGGGCGGCGGCGGGCCGCTTCGCCGGCCCGGCGGCAATAAATTTCGAGGGCGCGTTCTTGCCCGAGCGTGAGCGATTGCCTTCGACCGAACGGCCGCCGCCAAGCATCATCTTGGCGTAGCCGTCCTGCGTACTTCCGGTCATGAGCGCGGCAAGGTGCTGGAACGAGTGTCCGTCGGTCGCGCCGAGCTTGGCGGTGAAATAGATGTTGCCGCCCAGTTCAAGCATCCGATTGTAATCGCGCTTGAGTATCGCCTCGCTCTGCTCCGGCGTCAGATTGAACTTTTTCAGGTATTCCGGCTCGTTCGCCTTGAAGGCCTTGCGGTTCTCGTCCTTCATCAGCGACATACAGAACATGTTGATGCCGAAACCCTCGCGGGAGCGTTCGGCGTCGAACACGAACGTCCCGGGAATGTCGTCGTACACTTGCTCTTTGCGAGCCATCTTACGTTTCTCCGGGCGTTTTTCCGGTTGGCCATCACATATATAGCGCAGACAGGCTTGGCAACGTAAGCCGTCGCCGCAGTCTCGAACTGTTCTAACAATCAGGCGACTTCGGCCAAGATCTCCGCAAGCCGCTCCGGCATATCGAGCATGACGTCGTGGCCACACGGCACCTCGTAGGTCCGCCAACCCCTGGCGCGGGCGGTCGCCAGGCCGAAATCGAACGACTGGCTCGGGTACGTCGTGGCCCTGATGTAGGCCTTTTTCGCAACGCGCTCGCGCGCCCCGGTAAGCGTCAGCGGCTGAAAAAAGGTTTTAGCCGGCTGCGGCGTGCATTGTGCATCGACCCACGCACGGTCCTTTTCGTTGACATGAAATATTGCGGCGGACCGCGGCGGCAAAGTCGTCGGAGCCGCGTGGCCGGCCGGCAGCAGCGCCTCCCGCACCGGCGGCGACAGCAGATCGGCCACCGCCTGCCCATCCTCCGGCATGAACGCATCAAGCATCACGAATGACGATATGGACCTTTCCATTTTCTCGGCGACGCCCGAGATCACCATGCCGCCGTAGGAGTGGCCGACCAGCACGACGTTATCCAGCCCTTGCCACTTCATCTCGTTGACGATGTCGAGAATGTGCGCATCGAGGTCGATGTCGGGCGTGAGCAGATGCGAGCGTTCGCAGACGCCGGTCAGCGTCGGCGCGACGACGTCATGCCCATCGCGGGTTAGGAGCCGTGCAACGCGCTGCCAGCACCAGCCGCCATGCCAGGCGCCGTGAACCAGAACGAATGTCGCCACGCCTTCCTCCACCAATGCGATCGTCGTTCGCCGCAGCCGGGCGTCGGGCCGTCAGAGATCAGCGCCAGTAGAGCCGCATCGGGTTATCGACCAGCATCTTCTGTTGTTGCACGGCGGTGGGCGCAATTCTCGGGATGTAGTCGACCAACACGCCGTCATCCGGCGCCACCCGCACATTGGGATGCGGCCAGTCGGTGCCCCAAATGACGCGATCGGGAAATTTTTCGACCAGCGCCCGGCCGAATGGCACCACATCGTCGTAAGGTGGCCCGGCCACCGTCATGCGCTCCGGACACGTGGCCTTGACCCAAAAATTCTGGTGCCGTTCGAGCAGCCGGTGAAAGCGCTGGTTGTCCGGATCATCCACGCCCTTCTTGACGTCCGGCGTGCCCATGTGATCGACGACGACGTCGGTCGGCAGCGAGGTGAAAAAGTCCTCGAGTTCGGGGAGGTCGTGCATCTCGAAATACACCACGATATGCCAGCCGAGCTTTTCGACCCGGGCGGCAATGCGGTTGAGCACGTCGCGCGGGGTGAAATCGACCAGCCGCTTGAGGAAGTTAAAGCGCACGCCGCGCACGCCGGCCGCATCCATCCATTTCAGCTCGCGGTCGGTCACCTCCTCGCCGACGAACGCGACCCCTTTGGCGCGTCCTTTCGAGGCGTCGAGCGCATCGACCATCGCCCGGTTGTCCTTGCTGTGGCAGGAGGCCTGAACGATCACGTTCTTGTCGAAGCCGAGAAAGTCGCGGAGCGCGAACAATCGCTCCTTCGGCGCGTCGCAGGGGGTGTATTTGCGTTCCGGCGCGTACGGGAATTTGCTCTCCGGCCCGAACACATGGCAATGCGCGTCCACGGCACCCGGCGGCGGCTTGAACTTCGGCTTTGACGGATTGGGGTGGAACGGAACGTAACCGGGACTCATCGGCACGGTTGGCTTTTCTCCATTTGGTCCCGGCGTGGAAGCTAAATCCGTTCCAGCGCGAGCGACACGCCCTGGCCGACGCCGACGCACATGGTGGCGAGCGCGCGCTTGCCGCCGCGCTTTTCCAGGCCGTGGACCGCGGTCAGCGCCAGCCGCGCACCGGACATGCCCAGCGGATGCCCAAGGGCAATCGCACCGCCGTGCGGATTGACGTGCTCGGCGTCGTCGGCAACGCCGAGTTGCCGCAGGCACGCCAGCCCTTGCGACGCGAACGCTTCGTTGAGTTCGATCAGATCGAAATCGCCGATCTTGAAGCCGAGCCGCTCCATCAGCTTGCGGGTCGACGGCACCGGGCCGATCCCCATGATCCGCGGCGGCACCGCAGCCGACGCCATGCCGAGCACGCGGGCGCGCGGCGTGAGACCGTGCTCTTTGGCGGCCTCTTCGCTGGTAAGGATGATGGCGGCCGCGCCGTCGTTGACGCCCGACGCATTGCCGGCGGTGATGGTACCGGGATTACGCACGATCGGTTTGAGCTTCGCCAGATTTTCCAGCGTCGTATCAGGCCGCGGGTGCTCGTCCTTATCGACCACGATCGGTCCGGCTTTGCCGCCGGGCGCCTGCACCGGAATAATCTCTTCCGCGAAATAACCGGCGGCAGCCGCCTTGCCGGCGCGCTGTTGCGAGCGAACCGCGAAAGCGTCCTGGTCCTTGCGCGCGACCTGAAATTCTTCCGCCACGTTCTCGCCGGTCTCCGGCATGGAATCGATGCCGTATTGGGCCTTCATCAGCGGATTCACAAACCGCCAGCCGATCGTGGTGTCATAGATCTCTGCAGCGCGGGAAAACGCCTCGCCCGCCTTGCCCATGACGAATGGCGCGCGCGTCATCGACTCGACGCCGCCGGCAATCGCAAATTCCATTTCGCCGCTGCGGATCGCGCGCGCGGCGTCGCCGACGGCATTAAGTCCTGAGGCGCACAGCCGGTTGACTGTCACGCCGGGGACGGTGTCCGGCAGGCCGGCGAGCAGCAGCGCCATGCGCGCGACGTTGCGGTTGTCCTCGCCGGCCTGGTTGGCGCAGCCGAAGAATACTTCGTCGAGCCGCGACCAGTCGGCCTTGCTGTTGCGTGCAACCAGCGCTCTGATCGGAGCAGACGCGAGATCGTCGGTGCGCACCTTACCGAGTGCACCGCCGTAGCGGCCAATGGCGGTCCGCGCCGCATCGCAGATGAAGACCTCTCGCATCGTTATCTCCTCGGGCGGGGTTTTATTTACGAGCGGGCGCGGACAGGGTCAAACGCCGGACCTCGAACCGAGTTGCCTCCCGACTTGACGCCGTTCCGCAGTAATGTCAGGCGGATAGGCGCTATAGGCACGACCTCGCCTTGAAGACCGCGCCGTGCAGCGCGTAGCTGGTATGATGTCCGGGACGACTCCCGCCAAGAAGTATCCAGCGCCAGAACGGCCGCCGCTCCGGCCGGTCCACCTCGGCCGTCCGGAGGTTCTGATCGAACGCGGGGCCGACGGCGCCATCTTGATGCGCTCGCCGCGGCCGCTCGGATCCTATCCAGATAACCTCACGGAGCGGCTTAGCCATTGGGCCGACGTTGCGCCGGAGCGCGTCTTCCTGGCGCAGCGCGACCGCGCCGGCGCCTGGCGCACGCTGACTTATGCGGCGGTGTTTGGAGCCGTGCGCGCGATCGCTGCCGCGCTGCTCGATCGCAACCTTTCGCCTGAGCGTCCGATTGCGATTCTGTCCGGCAACGATATCGAGCATGCGCTTCTGGGGCTCGCCGCTATGCATGTCGGCATTCCCTACGCGCCGATCTCGGTCCCGTACTCGCTGCTCTCGCAGGATTTCATGAAGCTCAAGAGCATCATGGCCATCCTGACGCCCGGCCTCGTGTTCGCGACCAGGGGAACCGCATTTGCGCGTGCGATCGCCGCAGCCGTGCCGGCTGATGTCGAAGTGGTCGTAACCGCTGATCCTGCGAACGATCGGCCGGCAACCCTGTTTGCTGAATTGTTCAATGCGCAACCGACCTCCACGGTCGAGGCGGCACACGCCAAGGTCGGTCCGGATACGATTGCGAAAATCCTGTTTACGTCAGGGTCCACCGGCCAGCCGAAAGGCGTCATCAACACCCAGCGGATGCTGTGCTCGAATCAGGCGATGACCCATGCTCCGCTCCGTTTCCTCGCCGAGGAGCCGCCGATCCTGCTCGATTGGCTTCCCTGGAATCACACCTTCGGCGGCAACTACACATTCAACATTGCGCTCTACAATGGCGGCTCGCTTTATATTGATGAGGGCAAGCCGCTGCCCGGCGCGATCGAAGCAACGGTGCGCAACCTGCGCGACGTTGCGCCGACCATCTATTTCAACGTGCCGAAGGGCTTCGAAATGCTCGTGCCATATCTGCGGGCGGAACCCTCCCTTCGCGAGAAATTCTTCAGCCAGCTCAAAGTGATGTTCTATGCCGGCGCCAGCCTGCCGCAACACGTCCGCAGCCAGCTGGAAGAGCTGGCAGCAGAAACCACAGGGGAGCGAATTATCTTTCTGTCGAGTCTCGGCTCGACCGAGACTGCGCCGTCCGCGCTGTTCTGCAGCTGGGATTCAGAGCACGCCGGCAATATGGGCCTGCCGCTTCCGGGCGTGACCCTGAAACTCGTCCCCGGCGCAGGCAAGCTCGAAGCCCGGCTCAAAGGCCCCACCATCATGCCCGGTTACTGGCGGGCGCCGGCGCTGACGCAAGCAGCGTTCGACGAGGAAGGCTTTTACAAAATCGGCGACGCCCTGAAATTCGAGGATCCGGATGATTGGGCAAAGGGCCTGATCTTTGACGGACGGCTTTCCGAGGATTTCAAGCTCGCCACCGGTACCTGGGTCAGCGTCGGACCGTTACGTTCGGCGGTGATCGCGCACTGCGCACCGCTGGTACGCGACGTCGTTCTAGCCGCGCCGGATCGCGATGACGTTGCGGCTCTGATCATTCCCGACCTTGACGCTTGCCGGCGGCTGGCGCCCGATCTCGCGCCGGACGCGCCCGCTGCGGCGGTCCTGAGCCACACGCGCATCCGCCAGAAATTCGCCGCGTTGCTTACTGAACTATCCGCGCCAAACCGCGGCACGTCGGCCCGCATCCGCCGCGCCATCCTGCTCACCGAACCGCCGTCGCTGGATGTCGGCGAGATCACCGACAAAGGATCGATCAACCAGCGTGCGGTGCTCACGCATCGTGCCCACCTGGTCGAGGACCTTTACGCCGATCCGCCGCCGGCGCATGTGATTGTCGCCGGCGGTTCAACCCATCCCCCAGTACAAGCGAGTTGATCATGGATATTCGTGGACATGCAGCCATCGTTACGGGCGGGAGCTCCGGCCTTGGGGCCGCAACCGCTCGGATGTTGGCCGAGGCCGGCGCTAAAGTCGCCATTCTCGACGTCAATGCCAAGGCCGCTGCGGAGGTGGCAATCGACATCAACGGCCTCGCCATCCAATGCGATGTGGCCGACAGCGCCGCCACCGAGGCGGCAATCGCCAAGGCTGCTGCCGACCACGGTCCGGCGCGGATCGTGGTGAATTGCGCCGGCATCGGCGGCGCCAAGCGCATTGTCGGCCGCGACGGGCCGATGCCGCTCGCCGACTATGAGCGCATCATCCGCGTCAACCTGATCGGCACGTTCAACACCATGCGGCTCACCGCCGCGGCCATGCAGAAGCTCGACCCGCTGACCGATGGCGAGCGCGGCGTCATTATCTGCACCGCATCGGTCGCGGCCTTCGAAGGACAGATCGGCCAAGCGGCCTACGCCTCGTCCAAAGGCGGCATAGTCGCCCTGGTCATGCCGGCGGCGCGCGAGTTCGCCCAGTTTGGCGTTCGCGTCAACGCCATCGCTCCCGGCATATTCATGACGCCGATGCTGTTTGGGCTGTCGAAGGAAGCGCAGGAGAGCCTCGCGGCTTCGCTGCCGTTCCCGAAGAAGCTCGGCGATCCGGCACAATACGCGGCTCTCGTTCGCCACATGATCGAGAACAGCTACCTCAACGGTGAAGTTGTCCGTCTCGACGCGGCGTTGCGCATGGCGCCGCGGTAACCGGCGCAGGCGGCTACGCGTCCAGGTCGCTCGATCTGATGCTCAGCAACATCCGTAAGGTTCGCATCGAATGGTGCGACTGCGATCCCGCCGGAATTATCTTTTATCCGCGCTATTTCGAGATCTTCGATACCTCGACCACTGTACTGATCGAGCGCGCGCTCGGCATGAACAAGATCGACTATCTGAAAGCGTACGACTTCGCCGGGCATCCGGTGATCGAGACCCGCGCGCGTTTTCGCCAGCCGACACGGTACGGCGACGACGTGGCGATCGAAACGACGCTGGTCGAATGCGGCGGATCGAGCTTCAGGCTTGAGCACAAACTCACCAAGGCGGGTGCGCTCGCGGTCGAGGGTTTCGAGACGCGGGTCTGGGCGGTCAACCATCCCGACGACCCCAAGCGCATAAAGCCGCAGCCAATCCCCCCCGTGGTCCTCGCGTGTTTCAACGCAAACTGACCTTTCCGGAGGGCGCCGCCGCGCACCATTGCGCTCCGCTCCATGCAGCGCTGCGCCGATGACGCATTCAAGAGCGCCTCAAAACCCTGTAGAAGCCTCATCGCCAATCAAGGAGAGAAACCCGCATGCGTATCGACGCGTACACGCACTTTTTCCCGAAGAAATTCTTCGACAAGCTCAATGAAGTCGCAGGCGACTACAAAGACATGGGCAAGCGCGTACGCTCGCTTCCGGCGCTCTACGACGTCGATGTGCGCAAGAAGATCGTCGACGGCCACAAGGATTATCAGCAAATCCTGTCGTATCCGCAGCCGACGATTGAAAGCTTCGCTAAAAACCCGGCAGACATCGACGAGTTCTGCCGCATCATCAATGACGGCTTCGCGGAATTGTGCGCCAAGGAAAAGGATCATTTTCCCGGCTGGGTCGGGCACGTTTCGCTTGCCGCGCCCGATGCCGGCGCGGCCGAAGCGGAGCGGGCGGTGAAAAAACTCGGCGCGCTCGGCGTGCAGATCTACACCAACGTCAAAGGCAAGCCGATCGACCGCCCGGAATACCTGCCGTTCTGGGACAAAGTGAACGAGCTCGGCATTCCCGTCTGGCTGCATCCGACGCGCGGCGCCGAGACGCCGGATTACATCTCTGAGGATAAGTCGCTCTACGAGATCTGGTGGACGTTCGGCTGGTCCTACGAAACTGCCACGGCCATGATCCGCCTCGTGTACTCGAAAATCATGGACACTCATCCAAACCTGAAAATTATCACGCACCATTTCGGCGGCATCGTACCGATGCTTGAAGGCCGCATCGGACCCGGCAACGACGTCATGGGTTCACGCACCTCGGACGCCGATTACGTGACGCTGCGCAAGAGCCTGAAGAAGCGCGTGCTCGATTATTTCAAGCAGGATTTCTGGGCCGATACCGCCGCCTTTACGGCGGAGCCGGCGACCAAGGCGGGCCTCGAATTCTACCCGCGCGACAAGGTCGTGTTCGCCTCCGATTGCCCGTTCGATCCGGAGGGAGGCACAATGTTTCCGCGCGAAACTTTGCGAATTCTTGAGAAGCTCGAGCTTTCGAAGACGGATCAGGACAAGATCTACTTCAAGAACCTCGAGGCGGTCACTGGACGGAAACTGGTGAAGCCCTGACGTGTCACCGCGAAAGGCGAAATGCCGAATCGGGGCCGTTTTTCCATTCGCTATCCGCCACTCCCTGTTCGCATAGCTGAATGGTGGGCGGCGTTCCTTGCCTCGTCCCAACCGGCTTCGTATTGTTCGGTTATGTCCATCTCGGAATCTCATTCCGCGGCTGACGACGCGGTAACCCATGAGCGCTTTCGCCGTGTCATGGCCTCGTTCGTCACTGGCGTCACTGTCGTCACCACCCAGGTACGGGGCGAGATCCGCGGCATGACCGCAAACGCGTTCATGTCGGGCTCGCTTGATCCACCGCTGTGCGTCATCTCGGTGGCGCTGAAAGCGCGAATGCATGCCTTTCTGCTGGAGGCAGGCCATTTCGGCGTGAACATTCTTGCCCGCGGTCAGGAACCGCTGATTGGTCATTTCTCAGGGCGGCCGGTGGAAGGGATCGACCCGAACTATGACTACGCCGGGGATACTCCGCTTCTCGCCCAGGCGAACGCAACGATTGCCGCCAAGGTCATTGCGCAGCACGCTTGCGGCGATCATTCGCTCTTCATCGGGCATATCTTCGCGTTGCGGCACAGCAGCGGCCTCACGCCGATCGTTCTGCACATTGGCCGATTGGCGTCGCTCCTGCACACGCATGAGCAAACAATTTGGCCGACGCTGGATTTTTGGTGAGAGACCTTGTCGCTCCAAGCAACCGTATCTGCTTGTGAGCAGTCGGGGTGTCTGAATAGAAAGGGCGTTGTTTGAAGTCGCAAACCACCACCGAACGTAGCAACGACCCCGGCCGAATCGGTGTGGGCATCGGCCGCTTCGTGCTCTGCGGAGGCCGACCGTATTTCCGACGGCATTCTGCAAAGAGGCGTATTACAGCGTCACTCGTCGAACGTATTGAGTCTCCATCCACCAATATAAATTATTGATTCAACAAATCTTTCTCGCACGCCGCGGGACCGAACCTGAGAATGAACTGCCCGTTTACACTCGTGGTATTTTTGCAACTACCGCCACATAAATGACATTTACCCCCGTCTCCCAGCCTCCAAAGCATTGCTTTCCGCACCTGATTGGCGGAACTTGCTCGCAGTTGGCAGGTCGTGCTGACGAGACAAGTTGCATGCGCAATTCTCACGCATGTCTTGGGGAAAACAGGTGGAGGGGCAAATGACCCGACTGAGAAATGTAGTGCTGGGCGGTCTTGCTGCGCTCGCCATTGGCGGTGCCGCAAGTTCGGCTTTGGCCGAAGAAACCGGAACGTTCCAAAATCGCTTGAACGGCGCCACCATCGGCTTGCCGTTGGGCGCGTTGCCGCCGGCCGGTCTATATACGGGCTTGGAAACTGCATACCTGGGCTTCCCGGCCACCGGGAGTGGTGGCCACAGCGCCGGAAATCAGTGCGTCGCGGTTTCAGGTGGCGGTTGCGCTGCCCTGCCCGCGATCGCTAACGCGGTACCGCTGCTCTGGGTCCCAGGATGGAACTTCCTGGGTGCCAGCTACGCGATGTCGGTAGTGCAAGCGTTCTATACCTATGAAACGTGCGGCGTTGCCGGCAGCGGCGGCAATTGCTCGGGCGGCTCCCCGCTCACGGGCACCGGCTTTGTCTATACCAATACGTTTTGGAACCCGATAACCCTGTCGTGGAACCTCGGTGGTGGCTGGTTCACAAGCCTCGCCTTCAGCTTTGTGGGGCCGGATGGCAGCAAGGCGGCCGGCGGTTTTACACCGAACCCGGATTACTGGACCTTCGAGCCGGCGTTCGCAGTTTCCTATCTGAATGCCAGCTGGAATCTGACTGCGAACTTCTTCTATGACATTAATACCCAATCGGGAGGAGTCTGTTGCGCTGCCAGCAAAGTAACCAGCGGCAATGCACTGTACGGCGACTTCCACGCCTTATACAAAATCGGCAAGTGGTCGATCGGACCGGTTGGCTATTTCGAAGTGCAGACAACTTCGGATACCGGAGCAGGCTGCCCCGCGCTCTGCGGCAACTACTCGAATGTCGCAGTCGGCGGCTTGGTTGGCTACGATTTCGGCCCCGTCGATATCCAGGTCTGGGTCACGGACAACGTCGCCGCGTCTAACGTTCCTCAAGCCTCCGGAGGGGTGAACGTTTGGTCCCGCATTGGCTTTAGGATCTGGGGCCCGGAAGCTCCGAAGCCTCTCGTCGCCAAGAACTAAGCGAAGCATAACCTGCAAAACTTGGGCGGCCCCGCGGGTAATTCCGCGGGGCCGTTTCTCTTTGTGACTTTGAGAAGTGGTTCGGTTTGACAAAGCCCCTGGCAGTGCCGCGACCAATTCAGGAGGCTCGCAGAGTCCCGACATGGGCAAATGGCGGACCATAAACAGGCTCCACCTCACCGTGCTTGAGCTGATATCGAATTGATTTTGGGTCGTCGCGCGACCGCACAAATCGAAGTCTATGCCGGGAGGTGGCTCACACGCGCGATCTACTCGACTTCTGGACGCGGATTGGCTCCGGGCACCCGGAAGCTCCGAAGCCGCTGGTTGCGAAGAACTAGCGACCGCACCTTAGCAACTCGTTCTTTGAAAGGTCCCGCAAAAATTCCAGGACTGAGATTCCTTCCAGTAGCCCGCCGGGAAAATAGCCTTAAAATGTACTCATGGGAGAACGTTCCTGGTGGGCAATTGGCTCGCAACGGAGTTTCGCGTTCCGAGGCATCCGTTTTCAAATCGGATGCCCATGGCACTGGCGATGGTCGCGCTGGCAATATTCGTAGCGTCGCGAAAGTGACGTGGTTGAGGTGGGCGACTCTCGGCCGCTTGGCGCTTGGCTCAGCCGCCCCTAGCGATCGCAACTTGACGATCTTGCCGCGGCTTCGCAACAAGCTATGGTGCGGTTATGGGTACTGCGGAATCGCATTCTTCGAGAACTGGCGACGCTGTTTCGCCGCGTCACGATTGGACGCGTGAGGAACTGTGCGCTTTGTTTGAACTGCCGCTCCCGGAGCTGATATTCCGCGCGCAGAGCATCCATCGCGCATACTTCGATCCGGCCGCCGTGCAGATCTCGACGCTACTCTCGATCAAGACCGGCGGTTGCCCCGAGGATTGCGCTTATTGTCCACAAAGCGCGCGCTATGAAACCGGGGTACGGGCGGAAAAGCTGATGCCGCTTGATGCAGTGCTCGCGGAAGCCCGCGCCGCGCGTCAGGCAGGCGCCAGCCGGTTTTGCATGGGCGCGGCATGGCGTTCGCCGAAGGAACGCGATCTCGATCATGTCTGTGCCCTGGTTGAAGGCGTCAAAGAACTCGGGATGGAGACCTGCGTAACGCTCGGCATGTTGACGGCCACGCAGGCGCAGAAACTCAAGGCCTCCGGGCTCGACTACTACAATCACAATCTCGACAGCTCGCCGGAGTTTTACGGCAAGATCATAACCACGCGAACTTACGAAGACCGCCTGGAGACGCTCGAGCACGTGCGTGCCGCGGGTATCCACGTCTGCTGCGGCGGAATTGTCGGCATGGGTGAGGATCGTGCCGACCGCGTCGGCATGATTGCCACGCTGGCAAACTTGCCGGTGCATCCGGAATCGGTGCCGATCAATATGCTGGTTCGCGTCGCCGGCACACCGCTCGAGGACGCGCCGACGCTGGAGCCGATTGAGTTCGTGCGCACCATCGCTGTCGCCCGCATCGCCATGCCGCGATCGATGGTAAGGCTTTCGGCCGGCCGCGAAGACATGAGCGAGGAGACGCAGGCGCTGTGTTTCCTGGCCGGCGCCAATTCGATCTTCTATGGGCCAAAGCTTCTGACGACACCGAATTCCGAGCAAGGCCGCGACCGGGCGCTGATGGACCGGCTCGGCCTTTCACCGATGGGCTAGACCAGTTGCAGGCCTATCAGCGTTTGCCGCGCATGACGTGATAGCTGAGCTCTCCTGGATCGGTCAGGTCCGGCACCTTCCAGCCGTCGAGATCGTACTCGGCCATGCAGTCTTCGGCGAAGCCTTTGAAGCGATCGGCATTGCCTGAGGCCTGCGCACCGAACAGACAATAGCGCCGGATCTCTTCGGTCGAGCCGCCGTAATTGATTTCGTATAGCTCGTGGCGGCCGCCAAACTCGGTCGCAATGCAGTCCCACAGGAGCTTCATCAGCTTGACGCGCTCCTCGGCCTTGTAGCCGTTGGAGCCGCGCATATACCGATCGATATACGGCCGGATTTCGGGACTTTTGAAATCACGAGCGTGCGAGTTGAGATAAATCAGGCCCGAAGCCACCGTCTGCTCGATGATGTATTTGACCTTGGAATAAGCAATCGTCGCAATGATCGCATACGCGTTGCCAGGATCCATGTTCGGCAACACATAATCGCCGATCCACGGCTTCGGATCGCGGACCATTGCATCCGACAACGCCCAGAACAGATTACGCCAGGCAATCACCTCGCCGACGTTGGCTTGCACGCCGCGGTAATCCTTGGTCCCGGCGGCTTCGACCGCCTTGAGCAACAAGCCGGCGATGAAGTCGAGCTTTACTGCAAGCCGGGTGCAGCCGTGGACGACGAAGCGCGGCAGGAATCCGGTGCGGGGAAAGAAATTGTTGGCCCGCTCCATGTCGCCATAGACGAACACGTTTTCCCAAGGCACCAAAACCTTGTCGAGAATGAACACCGCGTCGTTCTCGTCAATGCGGCTCGACAGCGGATAATCGAACGGACTGCCCATCACAGTCGAGGTCATCTCGTAGGAAGTGCGGCAGATAAACTTTACGCCCGGCGCGCTGGTCGGCACCATGAACACCACGGCAAATTTCTTGTCCTGAACCGGGATCAGACCGTGGTGGGCAACGAAGGTGTAGTTGGTCAGCACCGAGCCGGTGGCGACCACCTTGGCGCCGGATACGATGAGACCGGCGTCAGTCTCTTTTTCCACGTGGCAACAAATGTCGGCGACTTCGTTCGGCGGCCGATCGCGGTCGACCGGCGGATGGATAATGGCGTGATTGACGAACGGCACGCGCTCCTGACTGTATTTGTACCAACGCCGCGCGTTGTCGGTGTACGGATCGTAGAACTCGGCGTTGGCGCCGAGCGTCGCCAGGAACGAGGCTTTGTAATCCGGTGAGCGGCCGAGCCAGCCGTACGTGATCTTGGCCCATTCGGCGATGGCGTTTCGTCCGGCCAACAGGTCTTCAATCGTTTTCGGCGCCTTGAAGAACGCATGCGTCGTGCCGCCGTTGCCGGTATCGGTCGGCACCATGATCTTGTCGGCATGTTTTGGGTCGTGCAGCGCGTCGTAGAGGCGAGCCACCATGCGGGCGGTGTTGCGGAAGGCCGGATGCGTGGTGACATCCTTGACCCGCTCGCCGTAGATGAAAACGGTACGGTCATCGCGCAGCGAGTCGAGATATTCCGCACCGGTCTGCGGCGTTGTCACGCCTGCCTTTTTCGCGGTCGCCGGCTTTGATACCGCTCCCTTATCGCCCTTCGCGGCTACACTCATGGCGCTCACCCCTTGATGCGTGTTCGATTATCGAACTATCGTGCGGTATTCGACCGCAACAAAAACGATACTCTGGCAATCGCAGCCAAGCAAGGCGAAGCGTGCGTCAGACGACCGAAGCGGAGATCGTCTCGGCGGTCACGCGCAAGCTCGGCAGAAACCGTTCGCGCAACTCGTTGCGCGTTGTCCGCGTCGAGTGGGTGCTGAGGTTGAGAGCGGCGACCGCCTGACCGCTGCGGTCCATGATCGGCACCGCGATCGCACGCAAGCCGCGCTCGAGTTCTTCGTCGACGATAGAGAAGCCTTGGGCGCGATCTTCCCGCACACGATCGAACAGTGCCTGGATGTCGATGATTGTCGATGGGGTGTGCGCTTCTATACGGAACGACCGCAACCGCCGCCACAGCTCGGCATCATCGAGAAAGCCAAGTTGAATTCGCCCGAGGGCGGTGTGAAAGGCCGGCAGCCGCGTGCCAACTGCAAGCGCCACCGACATGATGCGGCTTGCCGGGATCCGCGCCACGTAGACAATCTCGGTTCCCTGCAAAATCGCGGCCGAGCACGATTCGTGAAATTGCTCGCTCAATTGCCGCATCACCGGCGCAGCATGCTCGATCCAGTTCTGGGTCGCGAGATATGCAAAGCCAAGCCTGAGGATGCCGGACGACAGTGAGAATTGCCGCCCGCTTTGTTCGACGTATCCGAGCTCAGTCAGCGTGCGCAGAATACGGCGCGCGGTTGCGCGCGACAGGCCGGCCGCAAGCGCCGCCTGCGACAACGTCATGGCCGGCCGCTCTCTGCTGAAGGTGCCAAGCAAGGCAAGGCCCTTGGCCAGCGTTGCCATAAACTCTTTGTCGTGAGCCTTCGCGCCTTCGTCCAATTCGACCTCGCCCGCGCTGCTCTGGCGATTGACAGAAATGCGGCGCTCGCTAACATGACTCATAGGCGAACCTTCGTTCGATAATCGAACATACCAACCGGCACCGAATGGTGCAAGTCGAAGGCATCGCGCGGGAGCGGCACGGCCCGGGGCTGTGCGAATTAGGCAGGGAGGGAAGGCATGGAAAGAAAATCAGACCCACTTCGCGTGAACCGGCGCGGCTTCATCAAGGCGTCGGCGGCGACAGGCGCGGCGCTCGCAACGGGCTCGGTGTTCGCGCCCTCGGTGCGCGCCGCCCAGACCTTCAAGCTCGGCTATGTCAGCCCGCAGACCGGGCCACTCGCGCCGTTCGCCGAAGCGGACAAGTTCGTCATTTCCAGCTTTCTTGATACGGTAAAGGGCGGCGTCAAAGTCGGCAGCGCAACGCTTCCGGTCGAAGTCACGGTCAAGGACAGCCAGTCCAATCCAAACCGCGCCGCCGAAGTCGCCAAGGAACTGATCGTATCAAACAAGATCGATCTGATGCTGGTCGCCTCAACACCGGAAACCACCAATCCGGTTTCGACGCAATGCGAGATCGAGGAGGTGCCGTGCATCTCCACTGTCGCGCCGTGGCAGCCGTACTTCATTGGGCGGCAGGCCAACCCGGGCGGCGGTCCGCCCGCTTGGAAGCCCTTCAACTACACCTACCACTTCTTCTGGGGTCTCGAGGATGTCATCGCCGTCTATACCAACATGTGGGGGCAGGTTAAGACCGACAAATCCGTCGGGGGTCTGTTTCCCAACGACGGCGACGGCAACGCTTGGGGGAGCAAACAAGTCGGCTTCCCGCCGGTGCTCGACAAGCTCGGCTACACACTGACCGATCCGGGCCGTTATCAGAACCTCACGGACGATTTCAGCGCGCAGATCGCAGCTTTCAAAAAGGGAAATTGCGATATCATCACCGGCGTAATGATACCGCCGGACTTCACAACGTTCTGGAACCAGGCGTCGCAACAAGGCTTCAAGCCGAAGGTTGCCTCCATCGGTAAGGCGATCCTGTTCCCGGTGGCGGTCGAAGCGCTGGGCAAGAACGGCAACAACCTGTCCTCCGAGGTGTGGTGGTCGCCGAACCATCCATTCAAGTCGTCGCTGACCGGGCAATCGGCCAGGCAGATTGCCGACGCCTATGAAAAGTCCTCGGGCAAGCAATGGACGCAGCCGATCGGCTTCGTGCATGCGCTGTTCGAACTCGCCGTCGACGTGGCGAAGCGCTCGGGCGATGTCGGCAACAACAAAGCCGTCGTGCGGGCGATCGCTTCGACCAAGCTTGCCACCGTGGTTGGACCCATCGCCTGGAACGGCAAGAACTTGCCGCCGTTCGCAGCCAAGAACATTGCCAAGACGCCGCTGGTCGGCGGCCAGTGGCGGTTGCGTAACGGAAACAAATACGACATCGTCATTACCGACAACAAAACCGCACCGGAAATTCCGACCGGCGGCCACATGGAGCCGATCGCCTGATCGTCGGTAACTTTGAGAGGCAACGTCTCACGTGTTCACCGTCATCCTGAGGTGCGAGCGAAGCGAGCCTCGAAGGATGTACGGCTGCGGCGCTCGGGCCGTTGCCCTTCGAGGCTCGGCGCGTTGCGCCGAGCACCTCAGGGTGACGGGTTTCATCAGGTAAGATAGAGCGCCGGTCGCCGCCGGACCGGCACTCGACTGGGCGATGGCGTGATCCTGCGGCTGGACAATCTGACCCGATCGTTCGGCTCGCTCAAAGCCGTTGATAGTGTCCAGCTTGAAGTCGCGGCGGGCGAGGCGCTCGGCATCATCGGGCCGAATGGCGCCGGCAAATCCACGTTGTTCAATCTGATCACCGGGCTGCAAAAGCCGGACACCGGCAGCGTCCAGTTCGACGGCCAAGACATTACTCACGCGCCGCCACGCGCCCGTTGCATCGCCGGCATTGGCCGGTCGTTCCAGATTCCGCAGCCGTTCGAGAACCTCACCGTATTTGAAAACCTGCTGGTCGCCGCCATCCACGGCCGCAAGCAACGTGAAGCCCAGGTCGTCGACGCTTGCGGCGAAATCCTCGAGCGCACCGGCCTCATCGGCCTTGCCAATCGGCGCGCCGGCACGCTCAATCTGCTGGGACGCAAGCGGCTCGAATTGGCGCGCGCACTGGCGAGCGCGCCGCGTCTGCTCCTGCTCGACGAGATCGCCGGCGGCCTGACCGAGGCCGAGTGCGCGGCACTCGTCGAGTTGATCCAGCAGATCCAAAGATCCGGCGTGACCATTGTGTGGATCGAGCACATCGTGCATGCGCTGCTGGCGGTCGTGTCGCGATTGATGGTGCTGAACTTCGGGCGGAAGATTGTCGAAGGCGAACCGCGCACCGTCATGGCCTCTGAGGAAGTCAGGGAGATCTACATGGGTATTGCGGCGTGAAGACTAAGGCGTGAAGCATCGAGACTTGAGGCACTGAAACTTGGCTGTCCTGGAAACCCGCGAACTCACCGCCTTCTACGGCGACTTTCAGGCGCTCTTTGGCATCACATTTGCGCTGAACGAGGGCGAAACGGTCGCCATCATCGGTGCCAACGGCGCGGGCAAGTCAACTTTCCTGAAGGCGATCACCGGTTTGTTGCCGCGCGAGGCCGCTTCCGTCCGTCTCGACGGTCGCGCCATCGGTGCAATGCGGGCCTATGAAATCGTCAAGCTCGGCATTGCGCTTGTGCCGGAAGGCCGGCGGCTGTTCTCCTCATTGACGGTCGAGGAGAACCTACGTGTCGGCGCCTACGGCCGGCGCACCGAGGGTCCGTGGAATCTCGCTGCGGTCTATCGGCTGTTCCCAATGCTGCGCGAGCGGCGCGACACGCCGTCGACGGCGTTGTCCGGTGGCCAGCAGCAAATGGTCGCTATCGGCCGGAGCCTGATGTCGAATCCGCGCATCCTGTTATGTGATGAACTCAGTCTTGGTCTCGCGCCGATCGTCATCCGCGACATCTACGCCGCGCTCGCCGAGATCAAGACGCACGGCACCAGCGTGGTACTGGTCGAGCAGGATCTCGCCCACGCCATGTCTGTATCGGACCGCGCCTATTGTTTCATGGAGGGGCGCGTGAGCCTGACTGGCCGGCCGCAAGACCTCAGCCGCGACGCTATCCACGCCGCATATTTCGGGTTGTGAGCGCATGCTCGGCTGGATCGACACGATACTGCAAGGCGTGCTGCTGGGCGGGCTCTATTCGCTCTACGCAACCGGCCTCTCTGTCATTTTTGGCATCATGCGTCTGGTCAACCTGGCGCACGGGGATTTGATCGTGCTCGGGGCGTTTCTGACGCTGGCACTTTCATCGCTGGGAGTGCCGCTTGTTCTCGCGCTTGCGATCATCGTCCCGCTGATGTTTGCGGCGGGGTACGTGCTTCAATCCGTGCTGCTCAATCGGGCCTTGGGCCGCAACATCCTTCCACCCTTGCTGATCACGTTCGGGCTGTCGATCATCGTGCAGAACGGTTTGCTTGAAACGTTTTCGGCGGACACCCGCTTTCTCAATGTCGGCCCGCTGCAAGGCGCTTCGCTGCCGCTCGGCGGCGGGATCGCGATCGGCGTCATGCCGCTGATCTGCCTCGTGGCGGCGATCGCCGTGATCGTGCTGCTCAACGGTGTGTTCTATCGCACCGCCGTCGGGCGGGCATTTCGCGCCACCTCCGACGACGTAGAAATCGCCCAGCTCATGGGCATCAACAATAAAAAGATCTACGCGCTGACCATGGGCATCGCGCTCGCCGTTTGCGCCATTGCCGGATTCTTTCTCGGCGCACGCGCCAATTTCGATCCGAGCATCGGCCCCGCCCGCCTGCTCTATGCCTTCGAGGCGGTCATCATCGGCGGCCTCGGCAGCCTGTGGGGGACACTCGCCGGCGGCATTGTTGTTGGCCTCGCGCAGACCATCGGCGCGCACATCGATCCCGAGTGGCAAATACTCTCGGGCCACATTGCGTTCCTGATTGTGCTGGTGATCCGGCCGCGCGGCTTGTTTCCGCGTGCGGTCGATTAAGACGGTCATGCGCATTACTGAGATCATACAGACGGGATTTGGCGCAGGTCGTCAGCGCGGCATTCGTTTTGCGGTGACGACGGCGACGCGCGCATCGACCATCACCATGGTGCTTGCCGTACCTGCGGTCTTGGTCCTGGTGGCGCTTCCCGCCTTCGCCAGCCGTGTGCTGTTGCAGGAGCTGTTCTACGTGTTCACCATGCTGGCTTTGGCGCAGCTGTGGAATTTGCTTGCCGGTAGCGCCGGGCTGATTTCCGTGGGCCAGCAGGCCTTCGTCGGCATCGGCGCGTATGCACTGTTTGCGTTTGCCGTCGTGGCCGGTCTCGATCTGGTCACGTCGATCGTGCTGGCCGGCGCCATTGCCGGTCTCGTTGCCGTTCCGGCCGCGCTGATAGTCTTCCGCCTGCGCGGCGCTTACTTCGCCATCGGCACCTGGGTCGTTGCCGAAGTGTGCCGGCTCATCCTTGCCCAGGTCAAACAACTGGGCGGCGGCACCGGAACTTCGCTGCCGCCGGATGTCGCCAGCTCTGTCGTTGGTATCGATTTTGTCCGCAACCTGTTCCAGGTCCGTGGCCCCGCAGCGCGCGATATCCTGTCCTATTGGCTCGCACTGGTGCTCGCGGTCGGCACGTTTGTGCTGATCTACCGTCTGCTTCGGTCGCGTTACGGCCTCGCGCTCTCGGCGGTTGGCGACGCCGAGCCGGCCGCTGAGAGCGTCGGCGTCGACGTGTTCCGCACCAAGCTTTTCATCTACGTTGTCACTGCTGTCGCCACCGGCATGGTCGGCGCGCTGATTTTTTTGCAGAAGGCCAGAATTTCGCCCGACGCCGCCTTCTCGCTGGTCGACTGGACCGCCTATGTCATCTTCATCGTCGTCATCGGCGGCATCGGAACGATGGAAGGCCCGATCATTGGCGTCGCGATTTTCTATCTGCTGCAATATTACCTGGCTTCGCTCGGCTCCTGGTATCTGATCATCCTCGGCGCCCTCGCCATTCTGCTGATGTTGTTTGCTCCCGCGGGCGTCTGGGGCGTTATCTCACACCGTTTCGGCATCAGTCTGTTTCCGGTCCGGCGCAGACTGATCGTCGCGGATACGGGCATTGAGGAGAAGAAAACCGGCACGTAACACTACGGCCCGGGACATTTCCGAGCTACCCATTGACTACCCGCCCAAGCGTGAGAGTGACTGGGATCGTCCCGTGTGTCAGTGTTGTTGGGTTGGGACAAATTCGCTATATCTAATCGCATATTTCGCAAAACCAGCGCGGTTAGACGCCTGTCGTAACGATACCGGCCGCCGAAGAGCGGCCTTTGGGAGGAAGCCAAGATGAACGTACCGGCACCGAAGTTTTTGATTGAAAAGACGTGGGAGGGCCGCGTGTTCGGCGCCGAATGGCGCCCCGCTGCGGGCGGATCGCTCGACGTGCTTGAGCCGGCGACCGGCAACAAGATCACCAGCGTCGGCAACGCCACGGCCAAGGACGTACGCCAGGCCGCCGCCGAGGCGCGCGCTGCGCAGCCCGGTTGGGCCGCCACACCCTATGAGGAGCGCGCCGCCATCCTGCGCAAGGCCGCCCGCATTCTGGAAGATAACCAGGAAGAGCTGATCCCCTGGATCGCGCGCGAGACCGGCGGCATTCCGGCCAAGGCCGGGTTCGAAATCCATCTCGTGACCGAAGGCCTCTACCGCTCGTCCGCGATGTGTACCGAGCCGCAGGGTGTGGTGCTGCCTTCCAATCCCGGCCGCATCAGCATCGCCCGCCGCGTTCCGCGCGGCGTTGTCGGCATCATTTCGCCGTTTAACTTTCCGCTGATCCTGTCGATGCGCGCCGTCGGGCCCGCGCTCGCGACCGGCAACACGGTCGTGCTCAAACCGGATCCGCGCACCGTCATGACCGGCGGATTCATTATCGCCCGGGTGTTCGAGGAGGCCGGTCTGCCCAAGGGTGTGCTCCACGTCCTGCCTGGCGGTGTCGAAGCGGGCGAGGCAATCTGCACCGACCCCGACATCGCCATGGTGTCATTCACCGGTTCGAGCAACGTCGGGCGGCGCATCGGCGAACTCGCAGGCAAGCATCTGAAGAAAGTGCAGCTCGAGCTCGGCGGCAAGAACGCCGTGATCGTGCTCGAGGACGCCGATCTCGACGCGGCTGCTTCGGCGATCGCGTTCGGCGCGTGGTTCCACCAGGGACAGATCTGCATGACCACCGGGCGCATCCTGGCAAAGGACAAGATCGCGGCGTCATTGACCGCAAAGCTCGTGGAGAAGGCGAACCATCTACCGGTCGGCGATCCACTGGGACAGGTAGCGCTTGGCCCGGTGATCTCGAAAGCGCAAGTCCAGCGCATCGACGGCATCGTCAAGGAATCGGTTGCGGCGGGCGCCAAACTCGAAGCCGGCGGAACGTTCGAGGGACCATTCTACCGACCGACCGTGCTGACCAACGTGAAGCCTGGTATGCGCGCCTTCGAGGAGGAAATCTTCGGGCCGGTCGCGGCAATCACCTCGGTCGCCAGCGACGACGAGGCGGTAAAGCTCGCCAATCAGAACGAATACGGCCTCTCGGCCGGCGTGTTCTCGGCCGACGTCGGGCGCGCGCTCGCAATCGGCAATCGCCTCAATACCGGTCTCCTGCACATCAACGACCAGACCGTCGCCGACGAACCGCATGTGCCGTTCGGCGGATCGGGCGCCTCCGGCAACGGCACCCGCATCGGCGGCCCGGCCAACTGGGATGAATTCACCCAATGGCAATGGGTGACGATTAAGGAAAAGCCGAATCCCTATCCGTTCTGAGCTGATCTGAAACCGGCGCGTCGCCGGCGCGCTAACTCATCGGACTGACGGCGCAGCTATGGCGGGACGTTGCCGGCGCTGTTGAAAGTTTTCTCTGGGAGGAATCAATGAGCGAGTATCAGTTGATCATCGATGGCGCCAAGGTGCCGACGCGGGAACACTTTGAAGTGCGCAATCCCTCGACCGGTGCGGTCGTCGGGCGCGCGCCCGCGGCGAGCGCCGCCGATCTCGATCATGCCGTGACGGCGGCAGGCGCCGCGTTCAGCACATGGTCAACAAAGCCGGACACCGAACGCCGCGCCCTGTGTCACGCCGTCGCCAACAAAATCAACGATCACGCTGAAGAGCTGGCGCGCCTTCTCACCGAAGAGCAGGGCAAACCGCTCAACGGAATGGGCTCCCGGTTCGAACTCGGCGGCCTGCAGGCATGGACGCATTACACCGCCGATCTGCCGCTCTCGGTCAAAGTGCTGCAAGACAATAACGAGGGGCGGATCGAACTGCACCGCAAGCCGATCGGCGTGGTCGGCTCGATCACGCCGTGGAATTGGCCGTTGCTGATCGCCAGCTGGCACATCATTCCGGCAATCGCGGTTGGCAATACCGTCGTCAATAAACCTTCGCCGTACACGCCGCTCTCGACCCTGCGCATGATTGAGATCATGAACGAGGTCCTCCCTCCCGGCGTGGTCAATTGCGTCGCCGGCGGCAACGAGATCGGCGCAGCGATGTCGGCGCATCCCGGTATTGGCAAGATCGCGTTCACCGGCTCGGCCCGAACCGGGAAGAAAGTCATGGCGAGTGCGGCGGAAACCTTAAAGCGCCTGACGCTCGAACTCGGCGGCAACGACGCCGGTATCGTGCTCCCTGACGCCGATGCCAAGCAGATTGCGTACGGCCTGTTCTGGGGTGCTTTCATCAACAACGGGCAAACCTGCGCGGCGCTCAAGCGGCTTTATGTCCACGACGATATCTTTTCCGACGTGTGCAAGGAGCTGACGGCGCTGGCGAAGACCATTCCGGTCGGCGACGGCCTCAGGGAAGACAGCGTCCTCGGGCCGATCCAGAACAAAATGCAGTTCGACAAGGTCGTGCACCTGACCGAAGCCGCCAAGAACGCCGGCGGCCGCGTGCTTCTTGGCGGCAACGCGCCGGACAGCGGGCTGTTCTATCCGGTCACGCTGATCACCGACGTCGACAACGGCAATCCGCTGGTCGACGAAGAGCAATTCGGCCCGGTGCTGCCGATCATTCGCTATTCCGACCTCGACGAAGTGATTGACCGCGCCAACAACAATCCGAACGGACTAGGCGGCTCGGTCTGGTCGAAGGATGTGCAAAGGGCCAAGGAGGTCGCGTTGCAACTACAATGCGGCACCGCGTGGATAAACAAGCACAGCCCACTGCAGCCGAACGTGCCGTTCGGCGGGGTCAAGAGTTCGGGCGTGGGCGTCGAATTCGGCGAAGAGGGCCTGTTCGAAAACACCGATATCCAGATCGTCTGGTCCTGATCGCTTCGTGTTCGCTGGCGGAACATTCGCTCCTTGATGTCAAGAATGACAAATGCGCCGTGCTCATCAGGGAGCGCGGCGCATTTTGTTTTTTCGCTCCGGCGGTTCGCAACCGAAAATCGTCTGAGTTTGGCCTGCTGAAACGACGCGCGGAACTCTGGTTCCGGGTGTCACGGCATACGTGGCGCGAGTTCCGTCACCTCCTACCTTCGATGCTCTCATAGGTGTGAGGATCTCATCCGGGAACGGATCGGTAGCCGAATGAATTGTCCGTCGTCGGTCGCGCAAAGGGCCTTATGCGACCATAAAACCTAGGAGGCCGAATATGTCCGGAAAGTTGATGACGGCGGCCGCTACGGGTGCGCTGCTTCTTGCAACGACTGCTTTTGCGTCGGCGCAGCAGTGGGCCTACCCGCAAGATCGTTATTATGGCGGATGGGGTTACTATGGTACCCCCGTATATAGTTACCTAGTGCCCGCTGCACCGTTAGTGCCCGGCTACTATGACTATGCGCCCGCTTACCGCGCCTACGCTCCGGGTTACTACTACGACGGTTGGAACTGGCGGTATAATGGCTGGGACTGGTAGCTAGTCCCAGCAGATCCTCCACAATACAACGGCCGGGCCGTCACGTGCGGCTATTGTCTTCGTAACACCGGTGGTGATCGCCGCCGCGCTGCGCTTTTGTGCCTACCCCGCCTCTGCTAGCGTCCGCTGCTATGGACGCCGCTCATCGTATTGGCCTTGACGAACCCGGACCTCCGCCAGAGCCGGCGCGCGTCACGCCGATGATGGAGCAATACATCGAGATCAAGGCGGCCAATCCGGATTGCCTGTTGTTCTACCGGATGGGCGATTTCTATGAGTTGTTTTTCGACGATGCCGAAGTCGCCTCACGCGCGCTCGGCATCGTACTGACCAAGCGCGGCAAACATTTCGGCCGCGACATTCCGATGTGCGGCGTGCCGATCGAGCGCGCCGACGATTATCTGCATCGCCTCATCGCACTCGGCCATCGCGTCGCCGTGTGCGAGCAGCTTGAAGACCCCGCCGAGGCGCGAAAGCGCGGCGCCAAGAGCGTGGTGCGCCGCGACGTGGTGCGGCTGGTGACACCGGGCACGCTGACGGAAGATTCACTCCTCGACGCCAAGAGCAACAACTATCTGCTGGCGCTGGCACGGGTGCGCGCCTCCTCGGACGAGGATCGCTTCGCGCTCGCCTGGATCGACATCTCGACTGGCGAATTCCACGTCGGCGAGTGCACCCGCGCAACGCTTGCTGCCGAGATTGCCCGCATCGAGCCGGGCGAGATTATCGTTTCCGACGCATTTTACTCGGATACCGAATTCTCGCCCTATCTGCGCACGCTGCCGGCGGTGACGCCGCTGACCCGCGATGTATTCGATGGCGCGACTGCGGAGCGGCGTCTAGCATCGTTCTTCGGCGTGGCGACGACATCCTCGTTCGGCGCATTTTCACGTGTCGAACTGACCGCAGCGGCGGCCGCCGTCACCTACGTCGAGCGCACCCAGCTCGGCAGACGCCCGCCGCTGTCGCCGCCGGCGCGGGAGGCCGCCGGTGCGACGCTCGCAATCGATCAGGCGACGCGCAGCAATCTCGAACTCATCCGTACGCTGACCGGTGAGCGCCGCGGTTCGCTCCTTGCCGCCATTGACCGCACGGTGACGGCGGCGGGCTCACGCCTGCTGGCGCAGCGATTGGCTGCGCCGCTGACCGATCCGGGCGAAATCGCGCACCGGCTTGATGCGGTTGCAACGCTTGTCGATGACGGCACCACGCGCGCCGACCTGCGCGAACAGCTGAAAGCGGCGCCCGATCTTGCTCGCGCCCTGTCGCGGATCGTGGTCGGCCGCGGCGGGCCGCGCGATCTCGCCGCCATCCGCGATGGTATATTTGCCGCCGCGCGAATTGCCGAGCGCGTGGCCGCGCTGGCCGATGTGCCCCATGAAATGGCACAGGCGGTAGCGGCACTGCGCCGTCCCGACGCCACGCTTGCCGTTGAGCTTGAGCGGGCGCTGGCTGAAGAACTGCCCGCGTTCCGTCGCGACGGCGGCCTTGTGCGCGCCGGGTACGAGCCGGCGCTCGACGAAGCGCGAGCGCTGCGCGATGAATCGCGCCGCGTCATTGCCGCGCTTCAGGTGCGATACGCCGAGACCACCGGCATCCGCTCGCTGAAAGTCCGGCACAATAATGTGCTCGGTTACTTCGTCGACGTCACCGCCCAACACGGCGACAAGCTGATGAGCGCACCCCTTAATGCGACCTTCATTCACCGGCAGACGCTCGCTGGGCAGGTCCGCTTCACCACGACCGAACTTGGCGATCTCGAGGCGAAGATCGCCAACGCCGCCGACCGCGCGCTCGCGCTCGAGCTTGAGATTTTCGACCGGCTTGCGGCCGCCGTTACGGCGGCCAGCGCCACGATCAAAGCAGCTGCTGACGCGCTTGCCGTCATCGATGTCGCAGCGGCCCTGGCGATGCTCGCCGTCGAGTGCAACTATGTGCGTCCAATGGTCGATGGCAGCCTCGCTTTCGTCATCACGGGCGGGCGTCATCCGGTCGTCGAGCAGGCGCTCGCGCATGACGGTGGCCCCTTCGTCGCCAACGATTGCGACCTTTCACCCCCATTGCCGCCTGCCTACTCTCCTCCGCAAGCAAGGGAGGACAAAGAGCGAGAGGCCGGACGCATCTGGCTGATCACCGGGCCGAACATGGCCGGCAAATCGACGTTCCTGCGCCAGAATGCGCTCATTGCCGTTCTGGCGCAGACCGGAAGCTTCGTGCCGGCGCGGACGGCGCATATTGGCGTGGTCGATCGGTTGTTTTCGCGTGTTGGCGCTGCTGACGATTTGGCCCGCGGACGCTCCACCTTCATGGTCGAGATGGTCGAGACCGCGGCGATCCTCAATCAGGCCGGCGAGCGCGCGCTGGTCATTCTAGACGAAATCGGCCGCGGCACCGCGACCTTCGACGGGCTTTCCATCGCCTGGGCAACGATCGAGCATCTGCACGAGAACAATCGCTGCCGCGCACTGTTTGCCACGCACTTTCACGAGATGACCGCGCTTTCCGCCAAGCTGCCTCGGCTGCACAACGCCACCATGCGGGTGAAGGAATGGCACGGCGAAGTCGTGTTCCTGCACGAGGTCGTACCTGGCGCCGCCGACCGCTCCTACGGCATCCAGGTGGCGAAGCTCGCCGGCCTACCGGCGAGCGTGATCGATCGCGCCAAGCTCGTACTGGCGCAGCTCGAGGCCGAAGACCGCATTTCGCCGGCGCGCAAACTGATCGACGACCTGCCGCTGTTCGCGGCGACGCGCCGTGCAGTTCCGCCAGCGGCAGAACCGCAAGCCGACGCGGCGCTCGCCGCCCTGGTCGAAGCGCTGGCGGCGCTCAATCCCGACGAAATGTCGCCGCGCGATGCGCTCGAAGCGCTCTACGCGCTCAAGGGGCGACTGGCGAAGAAGTAACTGCACGCTTCCGCGCCCGCATGCGGATCATCAGAAGTCCGCCGCTCCACGCCAGGCAAGCCATCAGGCCGACGACGAGCGCCCACCACACGCCAAGCGGCGCGACCAGATAGTGCACCACAAGAAAGCCCAGCCCGAGACCGATCAGCGGCAGCTGCGCGTGCGCCAGCATGCTTGCCGTGATCTTGCCGCCAATGCGCGGATGCATGATGACAATCGAGCTGCCGAGAATAATCGGAAACAAGGCGAACATGCCCGAGGTGAAGGACCCGATGCTGGAACTGGCCGTGGTCACCACGGCTACCACGATCGCGGCGGCAAGGGCGCGGAGCGGAATATCAAACCGCGTGCGCCGGAACTTCGCCGGCGCTCCGCCGGCGCGGTAGCGCCAGCAGAACGGAATAGTTACGGCGAACACCACGACATTGAGCAAGACGGCGCTGAGCGGCGTCCAATCGACCAGGCGAAGCGCGGCCGCGGCCGCGAACCATATGATGCTCGCCACCCCCAAACTCAAAACCAGGCCGTGGCGTTGCGCCATCGCGGCATAGGCGGCGGCGAAGACGGCAACGGCCGCGTTGACGGCGACGCTGCCGACGGCGCTTGCGGCGATGAAGCTCGGCGGATGTTCAAGGGCAAGGATGGTGTAAGCGGCGCCCGCCGCGGTCGGCAATGCGCCGATCAGCGCACCGACAAACGGACCGCTCCGCTCAACCGCCAGCGACGTGATGACGACAACACTCGCCGTCAGCACCATTTTGAAGGCAAGGCCGTACCAGAAAAGGAGTTCGAGAGAGACGGAATGCATGTTCCCGGGAACCGAACGGCCTGTGTTGACAATTGAAGCCGCGCGGCAGCGCGCGAGCATTACCGGGCGACGGGCTGTAAGAACTCTAGGCGATTGCCGAACGGGTCCGCGACATAGAAGCGTTCGTAACCCGACAAGGGCTCGTCCTCATACGGTGCGAAGCTGTGTTGTTCCAGCCGCGCGCGGAGAGAGCGAATATCCTGCACGAGGAATGCGGGATGCGCCTTTCGCGCCGGGCGGAAGTCGTCTTCGACACCGAGATGGAATTGTTGCGAGCCCAGCGCGAACCACACGCCGCCGCGCACAGCAAGATTCGGCGGCTTTTGCAGCTCCGGCAAACCGAGGATGCCGCCATAAAACGCGCGCGCATCCGCTTCTCTGCCGCGCGGCATTGCCAACTGCAGGTGATCGAGCCCGACGACATTGACCACGCCATCAGACCCGCTGCATCGAAACGGCGACCGGCGGGCCGTTCTTGATCGTCTGATAGACAACGCAGTAGCGTTCCGTGAGCTTGAGCAGCTGATCGAGTTTTTCCTGCGGCGCATCGGTATCGAGATCGAACTGCAAACGGATTTGCGCGAAACCAACCGGCGCATCCTTGGCAACGCCGAGCGCGCCACGGAAATCGAGATCGCCTTCCACGGCCACCGCACCGGACTTGAGCGGAATGTCGAGCGCCGTCGCGACCGCTTTGAGCGTAACGCCCGCGCAGGCCACCAGCGCTTCAAGGAGCATGTCTCCCGAGCACAATTCGAGCCCTGACCCGCCCGTGGCGGGATGCAGGCCGGCAACCGCAAGCGCACGGCCGGTCTCGACTTTGCAGGCGACGTTGGCGTCGTCGAGCGTGCCTCTCGCCTTCAGCGTGATGAAGGCGGCCTTGGGCTCGGCCTTGTATCGCTCCTTGATCGGCGCCTGCATCGCGCGCAGCCCGGCAGCGTCCATCTTTCAATCCTCTCTGTTGCAAACTTCTTACGATTGTTTTCGTTATTCCGCCGGCGTCAACACCAGCCGGCCGATGACTTTGCCGGCCTTGAGCTCGTTGAGCGCGTCGTTGACCGCGGCAAGCGGCCGGGTCGCGACGGGAAGATCGGGCACGCCTTTGCGGCGTACGAGGTCGAGCAGTTCCGCCATTTCGGTCAGGCTGCCGACATAGGAGCCCTGAATAGTCATCGCGCGCAGCGGAAAGGACGGCGTCGGGACCGTGATGTCGCCGCCGAACAGACCGACAATGATCAGCTTGCCGCCCTTGACGAGAGAATCGAGCGCCAGCTGCACCGTCCGTGTGGCACCGACCAGATCGATCACCGCCCAGGCGCCTCCCTTTGTGGCCTCGATGATCTGCTTGGCGGCGTCCGCTGCGCTCGGATCGATCGCCGCCTGCGCGCCGGCTTTCAGCGCGGCTTCACGCTTGACCGGATCAATGTCGACAACAATGGCGCCCTTCCCGCCCATCGTCCGGTGCAACGCAAGGCACATCAGGCCAAGCCCGCCGGCGCCGATGATGACCACCGGCTCCTCCTGCAGCGACGGTCCGACCTTCTTCAGCGCGCCGTAGGTCGTAATGCCGGAGCATGCGAGCGGCGCCGCCCGTTCCGGCGCGATATTGCCGATGTCGAACAGATAACGCGGATGCGGAACCAGCAAATGGTCGGCATAGCCGCCCGAGCGAAACACGCCGATGCTGAACGGCGTGCGGCAGAACTGCTCGTCGCCACGCCGGCATACCGCGCATTCCCCGCAGCCGAGCCAGGGATGGACCAGCCGCCGGTCGCCGACCTTGACGCCTTTGGCATCCGGACCCGTTGCGACGACATCGCCGACATTCTCGTGCCCCATGGTTAGTGGAAGTTTCACGCCCCGATCAGCGAGCTTTAGCCGCTTGCCGCCGCCGAGATCGTAAAAGCCGTCCCAGATATGCAAATCGCTGTGGCAGACACCGGCAGCGACGACCTTGAGCAGGACCTCGGTCCCGGTCGGCTTGGGGGTCGGCCGCTCCATCAGCCGCAACGGCGCTCCGCACTCGCAAACGTCATAGCTTTTCATCGGAACTACTCCTCCCAGCGGCGTTTCTGCTTTGGTCAGGGATAATGGCAGCATAGCTATTTCTGTCCATCCTCCGCGACCGACGCGGCATCAGCGTGCGCCGCAGCAATAGCTTTTGCATCATCGCCTGCATCCACCGATGACAGCGGCTAGCGGCTCAGTTATGACGTGCCCCAATGCTGGACATCCAACGCGGCCCGCGCCCCGCCTCCGAACTCATCAATAGCGCGGCGATCGTGGCCGACCTCAAGGTCCTTGCCGAGAGCCATGCCGGGCGCGAGCGAGAATTGCGCGCCGCCGTCGCCCGCCGCCTCAGAGCATCGCTGACCGAGGCCCGCGCCCAGGCCGAACAATTGCTGCTGAAGGACCGTCATGGGCGGCGGTGCGCCGAGCGGCTGTGCCAGACTCAGGATGAAATCATCCGCATCCTGTTCGAGTTTGCCGCCGGCGCGCTTTATCCGCCGCAAGTGCGCTCACAGGCCGAGCGGATGGCGGTGATCGCGACCGGCGGTTATGGCCGCGGCCTACTGGCCCCGGGATCCGATATCGATCTGCTTTTCGTCCTGCCGTACAAGCAGACTGCGTGGGGAGAATCGGTCGCCGAGACGCTGCTCTATTGCCTCTGGGATATGGGCCAGAAGGTCGGCCACGCGACCCGTTCGGTCAGCGAATGCATCCGCCAGGCCAAGGCCGATATGACCATTCGCACCGCGCTCCTCGAATCGCGTCATCTGTTCGGCGACGCCAAGCTCTACGGCGAACTCACAACGCGCTTCGAAAAAGAGGTGGTGCAGGGAACGTCTGCGCAGTTCGTTGCCGCCAAGCTTGCCGAACGCGAGGAGCGTCACCGCCGCGCCGGTCAGTCGCGCTACCTGGTCGAGCCTAATGTCAAAGACGGCAAGGGCGGTCTGCGCGACCTGCACACGCTGTTCTGGATCGCCAAGTACGTCTATCGCGTACGTGAGCCCGAGGAATTGATCGCGCGCGGCGTGTTCGATCGCGACGAATACAACATGTTCCGCCGCTGCGAGGATTTCCTGTGGTCGGTCCGCTGCAACATGCACTTCCTGTGCGGCCGCGCGGAGGAGCGCCTGTCATTCGACATCCAGCGCGATATCGCGGTG
Source organism: uncultured Alphaproteobacteria bacterium (assembly GCA_963844545.1). Lineage (GTDB taxonomy): Bacteria > Pseudomonadota > Alphaproteobacteria > Rhizobiales > Xanthobacteraceae > BOG-931. The sequence continues at coordinate 492,766 of CAWJOX010000026.1, forward strand.
CGGCTCGGATACACCGAGCATCCCGGACTGCAGGACGTCGAGCGCTTCATGAAGCATTACTTCCTCACCGCCAAGCATGTCGGCGATCTCACCGCCTTCCTCTGCGCGGGTCTGGAGGAACTTCAGGCCAAGCCGGCGCCGGTATTGAGCCGCGTGATCGCGCGGCTGCGTCCGGCGCGGAGCCGCCGCACGCTCACCGAGACCGACGATTTCATCATCGACAACAACCGCATCAACCTCGCCCGCGCCAATGTCTTCAAGCATGATCCGGTCAATCTGATCAGACTGTTTTATCTGGCGCAGAAGTACAATCTGGCGATCCATCCCGAAGCGATGCGCACTGCGTCCCGCTCGCTCAAGCTGATCGACGCCAAGGTGCGGGGCGACAAAGAGGCCAACCGCCTGTTCCTGGAGATTCTGACTTCAAAGAACGAGGCCGAAACCGTGCTGCGCCACATGAACGAGGCTGGCGTGCTCGGCGAATTCGTTCGCGCATTCGGCCGCATCGTGGCGATGATGCAGTTCAACATGTACCACCATTATACGGTGGACGAGCATCTGCTTCGCTGCATCGGCGTGCTCAACGAGATCGAGCAGGGCGACAGCCGCGAGGTGGCGCTGGCGAGCGAGCTGTTCAAGACGATCCTGCCGCAGCATCGCACCGTGCTTTATGTAACGCTGTTCCTGCACGACATCGCCAAGGGGCGGATCGAAGACCATTCGATCGCCGGCGCACGCATCGCCCGCCGGCTCTGCCCGCGGCTCGGCTTCAATGCCGCCGACACCGAGCTGGTCGCCTGGCTCGTCGAGGTGCACCTTGTGATGTCGACCGTGGCGCAGTCGCGTGATCTTTCCGACCGCAAGACCATCGAAAACTTCGCCGCCGTCGTTCAGTCACTGGAGCGCATGAAGCTTCTTGCCATCCTGACGACCGCGGATATCCGCGCCGTCGGCCCCGGCGTCTGGAACGGGTGGAAGGCCCAGCTCATACGCACGCTTTATTACGAGACCGAGCCGGTGCTTACCGGCGGCTTCTCCGAGGTCAACCGCGCCGAGCGCGTGGCAGCCGCGAAGGCCGAGTTCCGCGCCCAGATTGCCGACTGGCCGTCCGACGTGCTCGAAGCCTATATCGGACGCCATTATCCGGCTTACTGGCTCAAGGTCGACTTGCCGCACAAGCTGGCGCAGGCCCGTTTCGTCCGCGACACTGAGACCGCGGGGAAGCGGCTCGCCACCAGCGTTGGTTTCGACACGGCACGCGGCGTCACCGAGCTCACGGTGTTCGCGCCCGACCATCCGTGGCTGCTTTCAATTATCGCCGGAGCCTGTGCGCTCGCCGGCGCCAACATCGTCGATGCGCAGATTTACACCACCGCCGACGGCCTCGCGCTCGACACCATCGCCATATCGCGCGAGTTCGACCTTGACCAGGACGAAGCGCGCCGCGCAGCGCGCATCGGCGACGTCATCGAGAAAGCGGTGCGCGGACAGATCAAGCTGCCGGACGTCGTGCCCAAGCGCGCGCCACCGAAAGGACGGCTGAAAGCTTTCGCCATCGAGCCCGAGGTGACCATCAACAATCAGTGGTCGCAACGCTATACGGTGGTGGAAGTGACCGGTCTCGATCGGCCCGGCCTGCTCTATGAGCTGACCACGACGCTCTCCAAGCTCAACCTGAACATCGCCTCGGCGCATGTCGCAACGTTCGGCGAGCGCGCCGTCGACGTGTTCTACGTCACCGATCTACTCGGCGCGCAAATCACCACGCCGACCCGTCAGGCCGCGATCAAGCGTCCGCTGATCGCGCTATTCACCTCGCCCGGAAGCGAAAGCAAAACCGGGCGGGAAACCGTGGCGGGATAACCCGACCGACGTCACCGAAAACTCCGGGTTTGTGCTGCGCCGGGAACACCCGCACCGGTAACGCGCCCTTAAACCGCACTGTCTAGCCTCGCCACTGCGCGTTCCTGGTGCGGGGATAGACATGGCGTCGCGACGGGCCGGATGGAAGCGTGCGCTCGACGCTGCCCGCCTTGACCTGCGGCTGCGGCCGCAGGACCGCACCGGCGGCCCGCTCAAGACCCGTGGCGATGGCCGCCGCCGGCGGCGGAAAGACGCTTCACCGCCGCAAAAGACGAGATCGCGGCGCGGAGGCGGCGGCGGCAAAGGCCGCTCGGCGCTCGGCCATCTTCTCTATTGGGGCGTAGTACTGACGCTGTGGGTGGTCATCGCGGCGATCGGCGCGCTGGTTTGGGTCGGCATCCGTCTTCCGCCGATCCAGTCGCTGGAAATTCCCAAGCGCCCGCCCTCGGTGCTCATCGTCGGCGCCAACGGCGCTACACTTGCGACACGCGGCGACATGGGCGGCGCCGCGGTGTCGTTGCGCGAATTGCCGGACTACGTGCCGAAAGCTTTCATCGCCATCGAGGATCGCCGGTTCTATTCGCACCATGGCGTCGATCCGTTAGGCATCACCCGGGCGGTCATCGCCGATCTAATGCGTCGCGGCGCCTCGCAAGGTGCGTCGACGATCACCCAGCAACTCGCCAAGAATCTGTTCCTGACCCAGGAGCGCACCGTCTCACGCAAGCTGCAGGAAATGGTGCTGGCGTTCTGGCTCGAGCACAAATTTTCCAAAGCGCAGATTCTCGAGCTGTATCTCAACCGCGTCTATTTCGGTTCCGGCGCTTACGGCGTGGAAGGCGCGGCACAACGCTATTTCGGAAAATCGGCGCGGCAACTGACGCTGGCCGAGGCGGCGCTCCTTGCCGGCCTGGTCCAATCGCCGTCGCGGCTGGCGCCGAACCGTAACCCGGAAGGGGCCGAGCGGCGGGCGCGGGTGGTGCTCACCGACATGGCCGCGCAAAAGTTGGTCGGTGAAGACGCCGTGCGATTTGCGCTCGCCCATCCGGCGCGCGCGGTGAAACCGGCCGGGGCCGACTCCGTCAACTATGTCGCCGACTGGATCATGGACGCGGTCGACGACCTGGTCGGGCGCTTCGATCAGGATATCGTCGTCGAGACCTCGATCGATCCAACGCTGCAAGGCGCGGCCGAACGGGCGCTGGCGGAAGCGCTGGCGCAAAAAGGCGAGAAGCTCGGCATCGGCGAAGGCGCACTGGTCGCCATGACACCGGACGGCGTCGTGCGTGCGCTGGTCGGAGGCAAGAGCTACGCCGACAGCCAATTCAACCGCGCCATCGCCGCCAAGCGCCAGCCGGGCTCGGCATTCAAGCCGTTCGTCTATCTCACCGCGCTCGAACACGGACTGACGCCCGACACCGTTCGCGACGACGCGCCGATCGCGGTGAAGGGCTGGAAACCGGAAAATTACGAGCACGAGTACATGGGCCCGGTGACGCTGACGCAGGCGCTCGCCAATTCGCTGAACACGGTGTCGGTGCGCCTGACGCTGGAGTTCGGTCCGGCCGCGGTGATCCGCACCGCCTATCGGCTTGGCATCAACTCGATGCTCGAGCCCAATGCCTCGATTGCGCTCGGCACCTCGGAAGTTTCGGTGCTAGAGCTGGTGACCGCCTACGCGACATTCGCCAACGGCGGATTCGCGATTTCGCCCCATGTGGTCGAGCGCATACGGGGAGCCGACGGTAAAACCCTTTACGCCCGCTCGACGCAAAACCTTGGCCGCATCGTCGATCCCCGCTACGTGGCGATGATGAACGCGATGATGCACGAGACGCTGGTGAGCGGTACCGCGCGCAAGGCCGACCTCCCCGGCTGGCCTGCCGCCGGCAAGACCGGCACCAGTCAGGATTTCCGCGATGCCTGGTTCATCGGCTACACCTCGCACCTCGTCGCCGGAGTTCTGGCTCGGCAACGACGACAACACGCCGACGCGCAAGGCGACCGGCGGCGGGCTTCCGGTCGAAATCTGGAGCCGCTTCATGAGGACGGCACATCAGGGCGTCGCGCCCGTCGGTCTCCCCGGTGTTGGCAACGGCGGCTGGTCGGCGTTGCCGCGGACAGACGTCGGCAATCCCGGCGCCGCCGCCACACCGCCTTCGCCTCCCGCCCTCGACTCTTGGCTGCTTGATAAGCTGTTCGGGCGGCGGTGATGCGGCGCGGCCAAAGGCTGCGCTCAGCTCAGGTGAAACTCGACATTCACCTGGCCGGTACCGCTGGACGAAAAGTAATCGCAAAGCTGCTCGACGGTCCCGTCGTAATTTTCCCAGCCGAGCAGGCCGAACAGCATCGCGGTGTCGGCCATCAAGGCTTCGCCGCTGCATTTGGTGGCGTATTCCGGTAATAAGCCGACAAATTCCCGGTAGCGGCCGTCGCGCCAGAGTTCGAGCACGCGAAGATCCATTTGGCGGTTAAACTCGCTGGAGACGATATCCCACTGCCCCTCACCGACATCCCGATTGCTTATGACTTTGTGCGACAGCGAGCCGCTTGCAAGGACGGCGACGTTTGAGTCCGATCGTAGGATCGCACGGCGGCAAGCTTCGCCGAATTTGCGATTTTCTTCGACGCTGGCAAATAACGGAGATGCAACGGGCAGAACTTTGAGGCCGCTATCAACATTCATGTACCGCATCGGAACGATGCTGCCATATTCCAGCGCCAGGCTGCGGACGCGGTGAGCAAGGACGTCAAGACCTTGGCCAGCCGCTTCTTCGACAATCAGATCGGCCAACGCCGGATTGCCCGGATAGTCGTAGGCCAGATCCTGGATCATGTGCGGCGCTTCGTGGCTGGTGTAGTTGCCGGTGTGCCGCTCATTGGCGTTGATGTGAAAGCCGAAGTTCGAAAGCCAGTGGGTATCGAAAATGAGGAACGTGTCGGCGCCGCGCTCGTGTGCACGCTTGCCGATTTCCTTCAGCGACGCGATCGGCAGCTTCCGCCGTCCTTTGAGCGCACCTTCGCGCTCCGAAAGGAGCAGCGAGGGGACGTGTGTGACTTTGGCCGCGAGTACAATCTGGCCCATGGCGTTCCCGGCGATCGCGCCGCTTTAGCGTTCGACACGTCTCGACCTGACGCTGAGGCGCGAAGAATAAGGCGGCGCGTTACCCCCGTAACCGCGCCGCCACTCGCAAAAATGAAGCCAGAAGACCTAATCGTTGCGAGCGCAACAAATTGACTCTCACAGTCACACGGCGCTTTGATCTAGATCAATTCGCTTGCGGGTCTGATGCAGTTCTCCTGTTGACAATGACCCGAGTGTGGGCCGCACAGCGATGCAAGCGAGCTAGCTCGAATATTTCCACCGACGGACTCCGCGTTACACCAGCTATCCGACTGCCGTGCAATTTGGCCCCGACGGCGAGTTGCAGGTGGTTCGGTCGACGTACTACCGCTTGAAATCCTTGCCGAGACCAAGCGACACCTATGAAGTTGTTTCGGGATTGGGAACTGAAATCGCCCGAACGTTAGAAGCGCGGACCGGCCGGTGGAAGCCCTTGAGGGTTAGTGCATCCAGCGGCTCGAGCTCGGCGATTTCCTCGACGGCCACACCGACCTTGTTGTCGATCAGAATCTGTCCGTCCTTCGCCTCCGCGCATAGGCGCGCCGCCAGATTTGTCACCGAGCCGATAGCGGCGTAGTCGAAACGGCCCTCGAAGCCGATGCGGCCGAGCGTGGCATAACCGTGCGCGATGCCGACACCGAAGCCGAGCTCGAAACCGTGCTTGCGCCACTTGCCGCTCAAGCTGCCGACCGCCGCGCGCATCTCGTCGGCCATGCGCACCGCCTGGCCGCACGGATCGGCGCACGGCACCGGATCGTTGAGCATCGCCATCAGGCCGTCGCCGGCGAAACGCTCGATGGTACCTTCGAACTTGTGAATGATGGCGCCGACGGCGGTGTGATATTCGCGCAGCGTGTTCATGATTTCTTCGGGCTCGGCGGTCTCGGCAAATGAAGTGAAGCCGCGAAGGTCGCAAAACACCACCGTGACCTCGCGGCGGTGGCTATCGAGCACGCGATCGTCTCCGGATGTCAGGATCAACTCCGCCACCTGCGGGGACAGAAACCGCTTCAATCGGTCCATGCGCCCGATCTGCGCCAGCTGCTGCTCCACCCGCTCTTCAAGCGTGCGGTTCCAGCCGGCGAGATCGGCGGCCTGCGCGGTCACCCGGTCGGTTAGCTCCTTCATCCGCAGCATCGACTTGACCCGGGCGACCAAAGCCGCCTGATCGACCGGCTTGGTCAGATATTCGTCGGCGCCGGCTTCAAGCCCCGTGACCACGTCCTTGGAATCGGCTTTTGCGGTCACCAGAATGATCGCCATGAACGGCAAATCGGCGTCCGCCTTCAGCCGCCGACACACTTCGAAGCCGTCGAGCTTCGGCATCATCACGTCGAGCAGAATGAGATCCGGGAGCTTGTCGCGGGCGACGGCAAGCGCTTCCTCGCCATCGCAAGCCTGCAGCAGTTCATAGCCTTGCGGCCCCAATCGCATGACCAGAATGTCGCGATTAGTCTCGTTGTCGTCGACGATGAGAATACGCGGCGGATTGTGCATGGGAAATCTTCCCGCTCATTCCCGCGAAAGCGGGAATCCAGACGGCACGCGGCGATACGGCGGTGAAAACACCGGGTCCCCGCGTTCGCGGGGACGAGCGGGCAAAAGCGAGTGTTTCGATCTCATCTCACCACTCTAGCTAGTGCAGATGCTCTCTGATCTTCGCCAGCAACTGACGGGGACTATAGGGCTTGGTGATGTAACCGTCGCAGCCCGCGGCGCGGGCTTTGTCCTCGTCGCCGGAGAGCGCGTAGGAAGTGACGACAATGATCGGGATCGCCTTCAGCGCAGGATTAGCCTTGATGCGCCGCGTCGCTTCATAGCCGTCCATGATCGGCAGCTGGATATCCATCAGGATCAAATCCGGATGCTCGGCCTCAGCGGCGGTGACGCCGCGCGCGCCGTCCTCGGCTTCTATAATCTGATAACCGACGCTGGTAAGCAGATCGCGCAGGATGCGCCGGTTATCTTCTTGGTCTTCCACGACCAGAATGCGTTTGCTCATGCCGCTTGCCCCTCGCCGCCGGCATGGACCGGAAGCTTAATCGTGAAAGTCGAACCTTTGCCAAGCTGGGACTCAACCGAAATACGGCCGCCATGCATTTCCACGATGCGCTTGGAAATCGCGAGCCCGAGCCCGGTCCCGCCCTTCTCGCGGGTCGACGTGCTGTCGACCTGCTGAAATTCCTCAAAAATCTTCGCCTGATCGGCCGGGGCAATGCCCGGCCCGCTGTCACGCACCGCGACGCGGAATGAGCCGTTTGAAAGCGCGGCCTCGATCGCTACCTCGCCTTTGTCCGTGAATTTAATCGCGTTGCCGACGAGATTGAGCAACACCTGGGCGAGCCGGCGCTCGTCGCCATGCCCGGCCGGCAGACTGGGCGCTATCCTCGTCGTCAATGCGAGGTTCTTCTTCGCCGCCAGCGGTTCGACTGCGACGTAAACGCCCTGTACGAGATTGGTGAGCGAATAATCCGATAGCGACAGCGTCAACTGACCGGCTTCGATCTTCGACAGATCGAGCACGTCGTTGATCAGGCCGAGCAGGTGCTTGCCGTTGGCTTGCACGCGTTCCAGAACGCCGCGCATCTTCTCGGGGGCCTCGCCATAGATGCTGTCCAGGATCAATTCGGTGTAGCCGAGGATGGCATTGAGCGGCGTGCGCAGCTCGTGGCTCATATTGGCGAGGAATTGCGACTTGTGCCGGCTGGCGACCTCGAGCTGATGGCCCTTGTCTTCGATTTCACGGAACAGCCGCGCGTTCTGAATCGCCAACACCGATTGCGCCGCAAACGTCCTCATCAGGTCCACGGTGTTCTGCGGGAAAGCGCCGGGCGTTTTGCGGCGGACCACCAGCATGCCGACTGTTGCCTCCCCGCGGACCAGCGGCGCCATTAATCGCGCCCGGTAACCCGCGCGCAGGATGATTTCGCCCACCTCCGACGAGGCCTCATCTCGCAGATCGGCGCGCTGAACCGGCTCGCCATGCGCGACGCCCGGTGTAAAAATCGGCGCGTCGAAGCCGATATGCTGGTGCGAAAGCGCCCCGATCAGCTCCTGATCCATGCCATAGGTGGCGCGCAGATGAAATTCGCGTTGCAAATCGTCAAACACGTAGATCGCGCCGGCCTCGGTGCCGGAGAGCTGCACCGCCTTGGCGACGATAGTCGAGAGCACGGTTTCGAGATCGAGCGTCGAGTTCACTGCCTGCGAGACTTCACCGAGGGCGCGTAATTCGCCGACCGAACGGCCAAGCTCATCGGTGCGCTGGCGCAGCTCGGTCAGCAGCCGCGTGTTCTCGATGGCGATGACGGCTTGCGCGGCAAAATTCTTCACTAGCTCGATCTGTTTGTCGGTGAACGGCCGCACTTCCCGGCGCCATATGACGAGTGCGCCTATGAGAGTATTCTCTTTCATCATCGGCACGCCCAACAGGCTGCGCGTACCGTCGCCTTCGACGCCGGCCACCCATACGGGAACGCGTTTGAGATAGCCGGGGTCCTTCGTGGCGTCGCCCACGTCGACGATTTCCCTGGTCGCGACGATCCGGCCGAGCACGGAATCCGGGTCCGGACGGATCGGTCCGCCTTTCATCAATTCAACAACTGTCGTAGTGGCACCAATATGCGCCGCCACGACGAAAGCGTCTCCGTCGTAGAGATAGAGCACCCCGAGCCGCGCGCTGCAGATGCGGATGGCGTTTTCCAGCATCGCATTGAAGACCGGCGCCAAGATCGCCGGGCGACGAACTGATGACCTGCAGCACCTCCGACGTGGCTGTCTGCTGCTCCAGCGATTCGGCGAGATCATCGGTGCGCTGGCGCAGTTCGTTGAGAAGGCGCGTGTTCTCGATGGCGATCACCGCCTGCGCGGCGAAGTTTTGCACCAAGGCAATCTGCTTATCAGTGAACGGCCGAACCTCCTGGCGAAAGATCGTTATCACGCCGATGACGTCGTCGTCTTTGAGCATCGGCACCAGGAACAACGTCCGCGCGCCGGCGCGCTCCACCATGGCGACGAACGACGGATCCTTTTCGAGATAGAGCGGCTCCAACCTCATATCGAAAATCTGCTGGACCTGACCGGTCGCGGCAACACGACCAAGTGGATGTCCGTCGACGACGCGGAACTGCGGATTGAGCCGCCGGAATTCGGCGTATTCCGGCGGGACGTCGTGCATCGCCACCACGGGGAATGTGCCGTCCTTGTACAGGTTGAGCGTACCGAAACTGGCCTCGCAGAGACGGGTCGCATTCGCGAGCATGGTCTGGAATACGGGACCGAGCTCGCTCGGCGAGCTTGAAATTACCCGGAGCACCTCGGATGTCGCCGTCTGCTGTTCCAGCGATTCGGTAAGCTCCCGCGTACGCCGCTGCTCGGCCTCGAACAATCGTACATTCTCGATGGCGATCACTGCCTGGTCGGCGAAGGTGGCCACCAGTTCGATCTCGCGATCGCTGAACGGTTCGACGCGGCAACGCGCAAGTCCGATGACGCCGATCGGTTCGCCGTCGCGCATCAGCGGTACGCCAATCATCGAGCGGACGCCACCGACTTTGGCGTCCTCCTTTTTCTCGTACAGCGGATCGTTCCAGGCATCGTCAATTCGTGCGATCTGGCGGGTTATCGCCGCACGGCCAATGACTGTGCCTGGTCCCGGTGAAATCACCGTGTTCCGCTCAAGTTCGAGGTAAGCCGGAACGGCGCTGTGCCCGGCGGCGAAGCGGTAAACGCCGTCCTCCAGCCGGTAGATCACCGTCTGTTCGGCCCGGCATAGCCGCTCCGCGGTATCGACCACGCTCTGCAGAATGGGCTGTAGCTCGAACTTGGATCGGCTGATGACGCCGAGCACTTCGGAAGTGGCCGTCTGCCTCTCAAGCGACTCGCGCAGCTCGCCCAGGAGCCGCGCGTTCTCGATGGCGATCACGGCCTGCGCGGCAAAATTTTCAACCAGCGCGATCTGCTTGTCGGTGAAGGACCGGACTTCCTGGCGATAGATTCCAAGTACGCCGACAAGTTCGTCGTCCTTGAGCAAAGGCACGACGAGGAACGAGCGTGCCTTGGCCTTATCTACCAGATCGACATAGGGTAGGAAGCGTCCCTCTTTAGGCAGACGGCTTCCCTCTTTGTATAGCGGGTGTTCAGCCAAATCCTCGATCTGATAAAATTTCTTCGTCGCGACAACGCGCGCAAGAGAGCTCTGCGGGTGAGGTCTGATGATGGGTGCCAGTCGCCGCTGCTCGGCGAAGGCCGCAGGAGCGTTGTAAGCTGCGCCCAGACGAAAAGTTCCGTCTTCTTGCTGAAGTTCGAGATTGCCGAAACTGGCCTCGCAGATACGGGTTGCGTTCGCCAGGATGGCATCGAAGACCGGATTGAGGTCGCCCGGCGAGCGCGAGATTACGCTCAACACTTCAGACGTCGCCTTCTGCTGCTCCAGCGACTCGGTAAGCTCGCGGGTGCACTGACGCAGTTCGTTCAACAGCCGCGCATTTTCGATGGCGATAACCGCCTGGGCGGCGAAGTTCTCCACCAGAGCGATCTGCTTGTCGGTGAATGGCCGAACCTCCTGGCGGTAGATGCTGAGTGCGCCGACCAACTCGTCGTCCTTGAGCAGCGGCACATCCACCGTGGACCGCGCCCCGCCAAATTTAACCGGCGGGCTGTTCGGCGCATCGGCTGCGTAGTCCTGCGTTTCGCTGACCTTCTTCGTGCGGATGACGCGGGCAAGCAGGGTGTCGGGGTTTGGCCGAAATGGGCCGCGCTGCCTGACGAATTCGGCAAGCGCCGGCGACGTGCCCATGTCGGCGACAAACTCAAGCATCTCGCCGTCGTAGCGAAACAGAAGACCGAATTTTGCCTCGCAGATGCGCGTCGCGCTTTCCAGCATGGCGCGGAAGACCGGCTCCAGCTCGCCGGGCGTCGAGCTGATGACGCGCAGCACATCTGACATTGCGGTCTGCTGCTCCAACGATTCACGCAATTCGCCGAGCAGGCGTGCATTCTCGATGGCGATGACCGCCTGAGCGGCGAAACTCTGCATCAGCTCGATCTGCTTGTCCGTGAACGCCCGCACTTCGGTGCGATAGACGGCGATGGCGCCGATCAGTTCATCGTCCTTGAGCATCGGTACGGCAAGGAGCGTTCGTGCACCGGTGAGCTTGATGAACGCGGCGACATCGCGATCGCCCCGCTTATAAGCCGGCTGCTCGGTCAGGTCGGAAATCTGGACCCATCGTTTGGTCGCGGCCAGCAAAGAAAGGGGACCGACCCGGATAACCGGCTCGCGGCGCCGCAACTCGGCAAAGGCCGGCGGGGCATTGTGCAAGGCGACGACGCGGGAGGCGTCACCTTCCCTGAGCGAGAGGATGCCGAAATTGGCCTCACAGATGCGCGAGGCGTTGCCGAGCACGGTGCTGAACACCGGCTCAAGATCGCCCGCCGAACTTGAAATAACGCGGAGCACCTCCGAGGTCGCGGTCTGCTGCTCCAGCGATTCGCTGAGGTCGGTCGTGCGCCGGCGCAGTTCGGTAAGAAGCCGCGTATTTTCGATGGCGATAACCGCCTGTGTCGCGAAGGTAGTCAACAACGCGACTTGCTTGTCGGTGAACGGCCGCACCTCCTGGCGATAGATGCCGATGGCGCCGATCACCTCGTCGCTCTTGAGCATCGGTACGGCGACGAGCGTGCGCGCCTTGGCGATCTTGATCGTCGCCTCACGCGCCTTCATGCCGTAGATCGGTGCTTTGCGGATGTCGTCGATTTGCACCCCCTTCCGCGTGATTATGGCCCGCCCGATGGCGGTTCGCGGGTCGGGAATCGTGAGCGAGTTGCGTAACTGAAAGTCGCGATATTCGCGCGACCCGCCATAGTTGGCGACGATGCGGAATTTGTCGCCTTCGCGGAGCCATAGATTGCCGAATTTCGCCTCGCAGATACGGGTCGCATTTTTCAGTATGAGCTGAAAAACCGGCTGCAATTCGCCCGGCGAACTGGAAATCACCTGCAACACTTCCGAAGTCGCCGCGAGCTGTCCGAGCGCGGCGTCCAACTCGCGGCGCAGATCCGTAGCGGGAGCAGGTCGAGCCTTAGCCGGCGGCCGTGCAAGCCGGACCTTTGCCGCCGCGACGCGCCGCGCGACCTTGGCCCGCAGTTTGATTGCCTTGCCGCGCCGCTTCATTGAGCCTCGCCAGAGTCGTCCGGCTACGCCGAGTTTTGTTGAAGCATACTACCTTGCTACCTACGGGGGGAGATGCCGAAAGCTGCACCACGGCAGGAATTTTAGCCGCGAACGCGGCGGCGACGCTGCTGGCCGTCAGATCGCCCTGGTCAAATCCAGGTTCTTGAGCGGTAACGAGCGGATGCGCTTGCCGGTGGCGGCAAAGATGGCGTTGCAAAGAGCCGGCGCGAGCGGCGGCACCGGCGGCTCGCCGACGCCGCCCCAGAAATTGCTGCTGGGCACAATCACGGTTTCGACATGGGGCGCATCGGCGATACGCAACATCTCGTAATCGTCGAAGTTCCCCTGTTCGGCAGTGCCGCCTTTGATGGTGATCTCGCCATAAAGCGCGGCGGTCAGCGCATAGACGACAGCGCCTTGGGTCTGCATTTCGACCGAAAGCGGATTGACCACGTGGCCGGAATCGATCGCCGAGACGACGCGGTGCACGCGCACGCCGCCGCGGTCGACCGAGGCCTCTACCACCTGGGCAACATAGCTGCCGCACGCCTCGTTGACCGCTATGCCGCGAAATACACCTTTCGGCAGCGAGCCGAACCAGTCGGCTTTTTTGGCCGCGGCATCGAGCACGGCGACGCATTTGGAGTTTTTGCGCAGGATCCGCCGCCGGTAGAGGTAAGGATCCATCCCGGCGGCATGCGCCATTTCGTCGACGAAGCATTCTTTGTAGAAAGCGTTCTGCGTGTAGTTGATCCCGCGCCAGACGCCGACCGGCACCGCCGTCTGCCGGATAACGTAATCGACCAGATAGTTCGGCAAGTCGTACGGCATCTCCTCCGTCAGACCGCTGAGAAACGTCCGGTCGACGATGCGCGTGCCGAAACCGGCGACGAACACGGCGACGAATGACGGGCCGGCAAGCCGTATCCTTAACGCGATCGGCATACCGTCCGCATCGAGGCCTGCGACGAGGCGCGCCATGCCGCAGGGCCGGTAGAAATCGTGCCGGACATCTTCCTCGCGCGTCCAAACAAGCTTGACCGGCCGATCGAACTGCTTGGCGATCAGCACCGCCTGGCGGACATATTCCTGGATCGGCGCGCGGCGGCCAAAACCGCCGCCGAGCATCATACTGTGAATCACCACCTTGTCGTTCGGCACACCGGCGGCAACGGCGGCGGTGACCAGCGCTGTAGAAGCGCCTTGCGTGGGCGCCCAGACCTCGACCCCATTTGGCGTGACATGCGCCGTGCAGTTCTGCGGCTCCATGGTTGCATGCGCAAGGTACGGAACGGTGTATTCCGCTTCGAGGCGCTGGGCGGCACGCGCCAGCGCGGCATTAACGTCGCCGTCGGCCTGGCCAACTTGCGCATCATTGGCGTCGAGCGCGGCGCGCACGCGGTCGGCGATCGAAGCGGACGAGAGGCCGCCGTTGCCGCGATCGTCCCAGACGACCGGCAAGGCTTCCAGCGCACTTTTTGCGCGCCACCAGGAATCGGCCACTACCGCAACCGCGTCAGGCATACGTACCACGCCGCGAACGCCCTTCATCGCCGCGATAGCGCTTTCGTCGACCGTCTTCGGCTTGCCGCCGTAAACCGGACATTGTGCGATGGCGGCGTAAAGCATGCCGGGCAACCGCACGTCGATCGCGTAGACCGGTTGCGCGGTCACCTTGTCGCGCACATCGAGCCGCCGTTGCGGCGTGCCCGCAAGCGTCCATTCGCCGGGCTCCTTGAGCTTGACGTCCGCGGGCGGCGTGATCTTCGCTGCGTCTTCGGCGACGGCGCCGAATGTCAGCTTGCGGCCGCTTGGCCGGTGGGTGATCGTGCTGGTGCGAGCAAAGCATTCCGACGCAGGCACATTCCATCGCGCCGCAGCGGCGGCGATCAGCATCTCCCGCGCAGTGGCACCGGCTTGCCGCAGATAAAGCTGCGAGTTCGAGATCGAGCGGCTGGCGCCGGTCGACATATCGCCCCAAATTTCATGGCGGCGCAGATTTTCGACCGGAGAGACAAATTCAGTGCGAACCTTCGCCCAGTCGCATTCAAGTTCCTCTGCCACCAGCATGGCGAGACCGGTCTGTGCGCCCTGCCCCATCTCGGCATGGGCGACGCGGATGACGACCGCATCGTCCGGATGAATCACCAGCCACGCCGTGATTTCCGGGAACGTTCCGACCGCGCGCGCAGGGCTAAACGGAATCCTCAAGGCAAGCGTAACGCCGCCACCCACAGCGCTGATCCCGGCGAGGAAGGAACGGCGGCTAAGCGGATAGCCCGATATCATCTCGTTCTCTTCAATCTCAACGCCGGACGGGTTAGTCCATTGCCGGGCGCTAACGGACAATATCAGTGGTCAATCGCACATAAATCGCTGGCCCCCAATTAATCCTAAACAAACATGATGTCGCAGGCAAAGCCGCGGTTCACATCCGTCCGCCTTCGGCCGGGTGCGCGCGAAGGTGGCGCGTAAAGAGCCAAATAAGGAAGGTCAGGCAGCTCATCGAAACCACAACTCCAGCGACCGGCCACGCCGAATGGCCGAGATAATCGCCGACGGCGGCGGCCACGACAGCGGCGGCTGTTTGCTGCACCAGGCCCATCAGCGAGGCTGCCGTGCCCGCGCGATCGGGAAACGGCGTCAGGGCTCCGGCCATGGCCTGCGGAATCGCAAGTCCCATCCCGGCAAGAAAGACCGCCATCGCGATCACCAGCCAGATACCGTCGACGTGCACGGCGACTGCCGCTGCGAAGCCCAGGCCGCCTAACGCGATTGCTGCAACGCCGAGCGCCATCATTCGGTCGAGACCGAGCCGCACCACCAGCCGGCTCGCGATTGTGGCACCAACCATGTATCCGGCCGCGCCGAGCGAAAAGGTAAAGCCGAATTTAACCGGCGAGAAACCATAGACCTCTTCCAGCACAACCGCGCCACCGGATATCCAGGCAAACAATCCGGCGAAACTTACCGAGATGATGCCGAGATAAGCGAGAAAGCCGCGATGCCGCAGCACCGCGCCATAGGACTTGAACAAAAACGGAAGCGAAAACGGCTCCGAACTGCGCTTGCCCAGCGTTTCCGGGAGCAATCGCGCGGCGAGCGCCGTGGCAACAATTGCCGCCAGTCCCATGAGGATGAAACTTGCGCGCCAGCCGAAGGCTATTTGCAACACACCGCCGATCATCGGCGCCACGATCGGCGCGAACGCGCTAATCGACCCCATCAGCGAGAGTTCGCGCGCTGCGCGCACACCGGCGTAGAGGTCACGGACGATGGCGCGTGCCAGAACAATCGAACCGGCCCCGCCGACGCCCTGAAGAAAACGCGCCCCCAGCAGCGGGTCGATCGATTGCGCCAGCGCGCACACGCCGGTACCGATCACATAGATCGCGAGCGCGGCAAGCAGCACAGGACGCCGGCCGTAGCGGTCCGACAACGGACCATAAAAAATCTGCCCGACGGCAAAACCGACCAGATAGTACGACACCGTCAGCTGAACGCGCGCCTGCGGAGCGCCGAGGACATGGGCGATATCCGGCAGTGACGGCAGATACATGTCGATCGACAACGGGCCAAGCGCAGTGAGCGCGGCCAAGAGCAAGGTGAGCGCGAACGTGCCGGGGCGGAGCATCAACAAGAATCCAGAAGGCCGGTCTCGCTTAATCGGCGGCGCAAACGATGTTTGCGCGCGCCGGAGACCGTAGTAACAGATACCAACGAAATACCCGGAAGAAAGCTGCCTTTTGCAGTACTTCTTTTGCGTTATTCTCTTGCGTTATAAGGGGCCGGCCCCGACCTCAATAGAGTGTTCCGGAACAGAGCATGGATGCAAAAACAGATGGCCGCGCGGCGCATGAACCGCGCGTGGAAGACGACGTTTTGGTCCGCGGCAAGGGCCGTTACGCCGCCGATGTCCCGTTGCCGCATCAGGCCTACGCATATTTTGTGCGCTCGCCTCACGCTTTCGCCCGCATCGCAAGCATCGACGTGACAGCGGCGCAAAATGCGCCCGGTGTCATCGGCGTATTGACCGCGAAAGACATGGAAGGAACCGGCAGCCTCGTCCGGCATCCGCCGCTTCCCGGACGCGGCGGCAAGGGGCTGGTGCTGCCGCATCGTCCCGCGCTTGCCGGCGAGCGGGTTGTGCACATTGGCGAGCCGGTGGCGCTGATCGTCGCCGAGAGCGCATCCGCCGCGCAGGATGCGGCAGAGCTTGTTGCGGTCGAATACGAGACGCTGACGCCGGTGACCGACGCGCGCGAAGCGCTTGCGCCAGGCGCGCCTCAAGTGTGGCCGCAAGCGCCGGGAAACCTCGCAATCGACTGGCCGGGGCCGGCGCCCGATCCTGAGGCCAATGCGCGGCAAGTCGAGGAAATCTTCGCCGGCGCAAAATTCGTTGCGCGGATCGCGGTGATGAATCAGCGCATGGCCGTCGCGTCGATGGAACCGCGCGGTGCGACCGCAAGCTATGACCCCGCCGCCGACCTTTACACACTGCGCGTCTGTTCGCAGGGCACCACCGCCATGCGCGAGCCGGTCGTTGCCATCATGCAATTGCCGAAAGACCGCGTACGCATTCTGACCGACGATGTCGGCGGCGCGTTCGGTCTCAAGACCGGACCGTACCCGGAATATATCGCGCAGCTGGTCGGGGCAAAAAAACTCGGGCGGCCGATCCATTGGATGTCGGGCCGCTCCGAAGCGTTCCTGAGCGACAACCAGGCGCGCGATATTTATTCGGAAGCTGAACTGGCGCTCGACGACAAAGGACGCTTCCTGGCACTGCGCATCCGCAATACCGGAAATCTCGGCGCTTATCTCGGTCCGGTCGGCGCCAATATTCCGACGTTGAGTTTCACGCGCTGCCTGCCGGGCATGTACGACATCAAACACGTCGACATCAGCGCGCGGTGTGCCTTCACCAATACGATTACGACCGCGCCCTATCGCGGCGCCGGGCGGCCGGAAGCCAATTACGTGCTGGAGCGCGTCGTTGAAGAGGCGGCGCGCGTCACCGGCATCGATCCGGCCAAGCTGCGGCGGCGCAATCTCATTTCCGCCGCCGCAATGCCGTACAAGACCGCGGTTGGCACGACCTATGACAGCGGCGATTTCGCGCCAATTTTCGAGAAAGCACTGGCGCTTGCCGACTACGACGGCATCAAAGCGCGCCGGCGCGAAGCGAGGACGCGCGGCAAATATCGCGGCATTGGGCTTTCGTGCATGGTCGAGCACGCCGGCGGCACTCCGCTTGAAGGCGCGCTGCTCACATTTCCGGGCGACGGCACCCTCGTGGTCAATCTTAATGTGCAGTCAACCGGCCAGGGCCACGCCTCGGTATTTCCGCGCCTGGTGGCCGAGCGGCTCGGCATCGCGCCCGAGAAGGTCACGCACCGGCACGGCGATTCAGCGCTGGAGATCGCGGGCTACGCTTCGGTCGGCTCGCGCTCGGCCATGACCGCGGGGGCCTCGATCGTCAAATGCATCGGCTTGATCATCGAAAAAGGCAGGCGCATCGCGGCCATGGTGCTTGAGGCGTCGGAAGGCGACATCGCCTATGAAGCCGGCCAGTTCGGCGTCGTCGGCACCGACCGCCGCGTCTCGCTATTCGATCTCGCGGCGCAAGCGGCCGAGCTGAAAAAGCGCGGCGCGATTGAAGAAGACCTCGACACCAAGACCACGACGGAAACACCGCTGTCGTTTCCGAACGGCGTTCACATCGCCGAAGTCGAGATCGATCCCGACACCGGGCACATGGATATCGTCGCCTACACCGCGGTCGACGATTGCGGCAACGCTCTCGACGCCATGATCGTCGAAGGCCAGTTGCACGGCGGATTGGCGCAGGGCCTCGGACAGGCGTTGATGGAGCAGATTTTCTACGACGAAAACGGCCAGCTCGTTTCCGGCTCGTTCCAGGACTACGCCATGCCGCGGGCGGCCGACATGCCGCCCGACATCCGCGATGCGCTTCACAATGTGCCGGCGACGACCAATCCGCTCGGAGTCAAAGGCGTCGGCGAAGCCGGCACCACAGCTTCGATCGCGGCGGTGATGAACGCCGTCGCCGATGCGTTGCCCGGCGGCGCCGGTGCACATCTCGACATGCCGGTGACGGCGGCGCGGCTGTGGGAAGCGTGTCAAAAGGCAAAGCCGGCCGGTTAGCTACGGGAAAAGGCGCGCGGCAAATTCAGTTCGCGATTTAGGCTTTACCCCTACGCCACCCTCACGTTCTTCGGATTACGGGCCGGGTCGCGATCGGCGTTGTATGCCCGCAGCCAATCTTTGCCGTAATCGTTACCGTTGGGCGTGCGCACCAGCGTATGGATGTGGAACCGCTCGGGCTCGACGTTGCACAGGAACACGCCCGAGTGGTGATCGAATTCAACCATGATCACCGGGCTTTGAATACGGTAGTAGTAGACGTCATCATCGCCATGCCCGCCGATCCAGGAAAAATAGGTCTCGCCGATATGCCGCTCGACTTCGCTTAGCCGCGCGGCGAGCGGGCCCGGCGGCAGATATTCGATGAAGGCTCCGACCAGATCGAGCAAGGTGCGCTGCTGTGCCTTGCTCATTTCTGACGCGAGCACGCCCTCATAGGGGATGATGCGATTGTCCTGAAAGGCACCGCCGAGGTGGCGTTGATCGGAAAAAATCCAACGCCCAGGCGGCATCGCCGGATCCTTCATGAGCTTGTAGATCCGCGCGCGGTCCTTCTGCTCGCGGGGAAGCGACTGCATCAGCTGAAGCCCTACTCTTTCCTCGTCGCGAAAGATGGTCGTGCCCGCATACGGACCGACGTCGATCTCGTTGGGCTCCGCGCCCATGAACATGGGCGAGATCGTCATTGATTTGCCGACCACAAAGCAATGCAAGCACAAATGGTGACCGAAATATTGCCAACCCCACGGCGCTGTCAGCGAGGGCTCCCCGAACAGGCAGAAATTGTAGCTGTATTCGTTCATCACTTTGCGCGCATTCACGAGTTCGCCGAGAAAGTGATTGATGCGCATGCAATTGATCGCCTTCTCAAACCCCTTCGGGCTCATGCTGGCCGCAAGAAGATTGAGGATGGCGGCGCGCATCGGCTCGCCATGCTCTTCGAGTCGCAAAGTGTCGCGGAAGACATAGAACTCGGGATTGCTCCATTTTCGCCATTGCTCGGAATCGATCGGCTGGCGGATCTTCCGAAGCTCGTCGGGGGTTGCCACCGCGAGGATCGCACGTGCCGCCTCCGTCATAGCCTCGACTGGCGCGCCGTTCGGCTCGAGCACAAAAAGATTTTTGCTGACCTTGCCGTCGCAGGTGATGCCCTTGAAGGGCTCGGTCAGCAACTTTTTCGGCATCACCTCCAATATCTCGTTTATTGGCGGGCTATGCGCGAGATCGCCATGCGAATAAGCATCCTGTGTTTCGATCCCCCGCACCGGAAGATGATCAGGGCCGGGCAGGAATTTCCGGAATTTGCCGGTCGCCGTCATAATTCAAAAAGCTCTCAATATTGTTCTATGCTGCGCGTCGGCGCGTCAGTACTTAGCTAGGCACGCCCGTCGATAGCGAATCAAGGCCGCCGACTATTTTGGCGGTGCCTCCGAAGCCGGCAACAGCTCTACGCTGAACAAATCCGCCGCATTCATGACCGCGTTGTAGCGGCCGATCGGATCATACTCTTTGTTTATCGCGATGAGTTTTGGGAGCCATGACGCGGGAATCGAATATTTGAGGCCGGCGCCGGTCGCCTTACTGCGGATTACGGCGACGCCCATCATGTCCTCGGGCGCCTTTTCCGGCGCGACGTGCAGGGTGTTCTGGCCGACGCTCGCCATGGTGGCGATTGCAATGCCGTCGGCCGGACACGGGCAAGGCGACTTGGGTCCGCTGTAATAGACCACCGTCACGCCCCGCGGTTTGGCGTCAAGCCGCTGCAAAGCATCGAGTCCGATGCGGATGCCGACCGGAATGAACGAGCCGAACGCTCCGTGCACCCGTGCACCAAGCGTGACCCATTGCTCGGGCGTTTCTGCGCGGGCGTCTGGGGGCAGGCTGCAGGCGATGAGGATAATTGCGAGTAAGCAGAGTCTTGTCTTGGCCATGACCAGCTCCATGGGACGCGCCGGGATGATCGCTGCCGGCCAACTCCACGCCGGCGCAAGTATGCGCTCTCTCGATCTATATCATACTCAAATGTTTTGGCTGGAAGGCGGCTGCCGGAGCCCAGCTGCCAACGATTTGAGCTTCACTGACGCGAACGCATGCACCCGCGCGCCGTCGGTTAGCCGCCGATTCCAGTCACCGCACTGACAATCGGGCCTCCACTTCGGTGAACCCTTGTCTTCCATCCTGGATTAAGACGAGCGAAACCAGCCTCGCAAACGGTATGAACTTTGCTTAAAAACATCATACTCGGGCCTCGAGCACTCTGCCCGATGAGGGCAAATCAACGGAAAAGCCGAGGTCCCTTGTCGATGTTCACGACGGTACTGATCGCCAATCGGGGCGAGATCGCTGTGCGAATCGCGCGCACGCTTCGTATCTTGGGCGTGCGCGTCGTCGCCATCCATTCTGACCCCGACCGCAACAGCCCTCATGTCGCGATGGCCGACACGGCGGTAGCGTTGCCGGGCAGCACCGCCGCCGAAACCTATCTGCGCGGCGACATGATTATCGCCGCCGCCAAAGCGCACGGCGCCGAGGCAATTATTCCCGGCTACGGCTTCCTCGCCGAGAATGCCGAATTTGCCGAGGCGTGCGAAACGGCGGGCCTCGTATTTGTCGGCCCGACGCCGGAGCAAATTCGGCGCTTCGGACTAAAGCATACCTCACGCGAGATCGCCGAGCGGGCCGGCGTACCACTCGTACCTGGCACCGGATTGCTCGACAATCTGAATAACGCCCTCGAAGCCGCCGATCACCTCGGCTATCCGGTCATGCTCAAGAGCACGGCGGGGGGCGGCGGCATCGGCCTGACGCGTTGCGCTGACGCCGGCGAACTCACGGCGGCCTATGAGACCGTTCAGCGGTTGGCACAGAATTTCTTCAAGGACCGCGGCGTGTTTCTTGAGCGCTGCGTCGACGACGCGCGCCATGTCGAAGTGCAGATTTTCGGCGACGGACGCGGCAAGGTCGTAGCCCTGGGCGAGCGCGATTGCTCGCTTCAGCGGCGCAATCAGAAAGTGGTGGAGGAGACGCCCGCACCCAATCTTCCCGCCGCGATCCGCGAGCGTTTGCTGGAGGCGGCTACTAAACTCGGCGCGGCGGTAGGCTACCGTTCCGCGGGCACGGTCGAGTTCATTTATGACCGAGCGCACGATGCGTTTTATTTTCTGGAGGTCAACACGCGGCTCCAGGTCGAGCATCCGGTCACCGAAGCAGTGCTCGGAATCGATCTCGTCGAATGGATGATCCGCACTGCCGCGGGTGAGCCACCCGATCTTGACTTGTTGCCCAAGCCCATGGGCGCCGCCATCGAAGTGCGGCTCTACGCCGAAGATCCCGCTCGCGAGTTCCAGCCTTCACCTGGCGTGCTGACCGAGGTCTCCTTCCCTAAAACGGCACGTGTCGACGGCTGGGTCGCGACCGGCACGGACGTATCGCCGTTCTACGATCCAATGTTGGCGAAGTTGATTGTGCACGCCGCCGGCCGGGCGGAAGCGATCGCCCGCCTGCGCGATGCGCTGGCAAACACGCGGCTGGGCGGCATCGCCACCAATCTCGATTATCTGCGTCAGATCGCCGATTGGCCGGCGTTCGCCGCCGGCGAGGTTTCTACCCGCGCGCTGGCGCGCTTCGATTATCGGCCGCAGGCGGTCGAGGTCGTTCAGCCCGGCACCTTCACCACGATCCAGGATTATCCGGGCCGGATCGGCCATTGGGATGTCGGCGTGCCGCCCTCGGGTCCGATGGACGATTACGCCTTTCGTCTGGCGAACCGCATCGTCGGCAACGGAGAAAATGCCGCCGGTCTCGAATGCACCCTGGTTGGTCCCACTCTAAAGTTTCATCGCGGCACCGTCGTCGCGCTCACCGGCGCACCGGCCGAAGCGAAGCTGGACGGCGCCGCCGTGGACTGGTGGAAGCCCATTGAGGTGCACGCGGGACAAACCCTGGCGATCGGCCGTGCCAGCGTCGGCTGCCGCAGCTATCTCGCGGTGCGCGGCGGATTCGACGTGCCGCTCTATCTCGGCAGCCGCTCGACCTTCGTGCTCGGCCAATTCGGTGGTCACGCCGGCCGTACCCTCCGGCCCGGTGACATGTTGCCGCTGGGCAGACCGGCCGCGGACGCTCGGTCTCCGCGGGCCGCGCCGTCGGGACTGATCCCAACCTACCCGGCCAAATGGGAAATCGGCGTTCTTTATGGTCCGCACGGCGCGCCCGATTTTTTCACCGACGATGCCATCGCGATGTTCTTCGCGACCGCCTGGGAGGTGCACTACAATTCCAACCGTCTTGGCATCCGCCTGATCGGTCCGAAACCCACCTGGACGCGCAGCGACGGCGGCGAAGCCGGGCTGCATCCGTCCAACATCCACGACTGCGAATACGCCGTCGGCAGCGTGAACTTCACCGGCGACATACCGATCATCCTGACGCGCGACGGCCCGAGCCTCGGCGGCTTCGTCTGTCCGGTTACGATCGCTAAGGGAGAATTGTGGAAGGCCGGCCAGGCAAAACCGGGCGACCGTATTCGCTTCAAACCCGTGACCTTCGACGATGCGCTTGCGCTCGAACGGGCGCAGGACAAAGCCATCGATGCGCTTGCGGCGCCCGACGCGCTGCCGCCTGTCACGATTCCGGATCTCACACCAACTGCTGCGGTGTCGGCAGCGGTCCTGACTGCGCTTGCGCGCGAAGGCGACCGCCCGGCGGTGGCCTATCGTCAAGCCGGCGATCGCTACATCCTGATCGAGTATGGACCCAACGAACTCGATCTCCGTTTCCGCCTGCGCGTCCACGCGCTGATGGAGGAGCTGCATAACAATCCGGTGCCTGGCATATTGGAACTTTCGCCCGGCGTACGGTCGCTTCAGATCAACTACGACAGCCGCGTCATCCACCAACGCGACCTGCTGGACGCTCTGCTCGCCGCCGAGACGCGCCTGCCGCCAGTCGAGACGATGCGGATCAAGACGCGCGTCGTACACCTTCCGATGACCTTCGAAGATTCGGCAACGCTTGGCGCGATCCGCCGCTACGGCGAAACGGTTCGTGCGACTGCACCCTGGCTGCCGAACAATGTCGATTTCATTCAACGCATCAATGGTCTTGCCAGCCGCGATGAGGTTCGCGACATCGTCTTCAAAGCCCGCTACATGGTATTGGGACTGGGCGACGTTTATCTGGGCGCGCCATGCGCGGTGCCGATCGACCCACGCCACCGGCTACTGACGTCAAAATACAATCCGGCGCGTACTTTTACCGCCGAGGGCACGGTCGGAATCGGCGGCGTCTATATGTGCATCTACGGCATGGACAGTCCGGGAGGCTATCAGCTTGTCGGCCGGACTTTGCCGATCTGGAATAAGTTCCTCAAGAACCCGGTATTCGCCCCGGGCGAGCCGTGGCTGCTGCGGTTCTTCGATCAGGTACAGTTCTATCCGGTGGAAGAAGCGGAATTGACCGTGTTGCGCGAAGACTTTCGGGAAGGCCGAATCCGGATCCGTATTGAAGAGGAGCTTTTCCACCTCGGCGAATATGAGGCGCTCCTTTCGCGCGAAGCCGCCGACATCGCCGTATTTCGTGCCCGCCAGCAGGCCGCTTTCATTGCGGAGGTTGCACGCTGGCAAATCGACGACGTGGTGTCGACGCTGGACGAAGAGCCGCCGCCGTCCGCGGCAGACCTCGACGGTCATGCCGTTCATGCGGATATCCATGGCAGTGTCTGGAAGATTGAAGTCGAAGTTGGCCAATCGGTCGACGCGGGAATGACGCTCGTGATCCTGGAAGCGATGAAAACCGAATTGCAGGTTTCGGCGCCGGTAGCGGGAACCGTCACGGCCATACACTGCCGGGTTGGCCGGCAAGTCGCATCCGGCGACCTGCTTCTCGTCATCGCGACAGCCTGAATGCCGCCGATACCTAATCAGCAGCGAAGAGTAACCTGCGAACGTTGCGCCACCGAATTCGGCTGCTCGCACGGCCGCAACGACCTCTGCTGGTGCGGCGCCGAGCCCTGTCGCCTCACCATGCCGCTGCCATCTGAAGTCGGTTCCTTCAGCGACTGCCTTTGCCCTTCCTGCCTGCGAACAGTAGCCGAATTTCTGCTCGAAACGAGGAGCACGAGTTCTGAGAGCTGAATGCGCTCCGATGCTCGGGACGCAATTTGACTTCGTCGGATGGTGGCAAGATGGCGAAACACTTCGCAGTCCGCGACCAACCCAAGCCGCCACAAAATGTTCAGGAGCCCGACGGCAAATACCTCGCCTTGATGCAGCCTGCGTCAATCCGGCTATGGCTGCGAGCTAATAAGACCGCGCCCTAGTTCGCGGCGCCTGCATCCTGCGTCAGCTCCGGCATCGGCAGCTCGATGGTGCAGAGCAATCCGCCCGGCTGGTACTCGCGCTCGACCTGCGCGCCGGGGATAACGCGGTCGATCAGGGCTGAACCCATGCCTTCCGACCTTGTCTCGGTGGCATTCGGAGCGCCGCTTTCTTCCCAGACGACCTTCAAAGACCGCTGCGGATCGCTTGCGCTGACCGTCCAACTCAGGCTCACCGTGCCCGCCCCGACCGAGAGCGAACCGTATTTGGCGGCGTTGGTTGCGAGCTCGTGTAGCACCAGGCCGAACGGGGTGGCGAGATCCGCCGGCAGCGACAGCGACGGGCCCTGCAAGCGCAGTCGATTGAGATTATCGGTGATATAAGGCGCGAGTTGCTGGCGCGCGAGATCGGCGAAATCGGCGCCCTTCCAGTCGGAGCTGACCAGCAAGCTGTGCGCACTCGCCAGCGCCGAGAGACGGGCCTCAAAACGCTCGGCGAAATCCTCCTTCGTTTTGCTGTTGCGCATAGAATGGCGCGCGATCGCTTGAACGACGGCAAGCGTGTTGCGGACCCGATGCGTCAATTCGCCCAGCAGCAGCTGCAGGCGCCGCTCCGAAGCCCGCCGCGCCGTGACGTCACGGGTGCTTTCGAGCACCAGCCGGCGGCCATTGAAGTTTTCCAGCTGAAGGCGGCTTTCGACGGTCAGTTCATCTCCGCTTTTGGTCTTCTGCCGTAACTCGCCGGCCCAACTCCGGTCTTTAAGCAGCTTCGCTTTCAATTCGGCGAACGAGGCGCCAGGGACCTTTGTGCCGAGCAATTGTTCCTTGCCCTGGCCCAGTGCTTCGTCGCGGCTATAGCCGTAAAGCTCTTCGCTGCCGCGGTTCCAGTCGACGATTCCGTCATCAAAGTCCCAAACGAATATCGGATCACGCGACAGATCAAGGAGATGTTTTTGCTGCCGCAGCAGCTCTTCCTGCCGGCGCAGCGCCTGTTCCACTTGATGCTGATCGAACACTTCGACGAAGGCGATGACGATGCCGTCGATCTTGTCGTCGCCGGTGCGGTATGGCCGGATCCGCATGTCGTAACAGCGGCCGCTGCGGCTGCGAATTTCGCGGCGGAGCGGAGCCAGATCAGCGAGCACGGCCTGAGCATCCCTGATCAGATCATCATCGTCGAGCTGATGGGCGAAATCGGTGATCGGCCGCCCGACATCGGTCTGGGTAATACTGAACAGAACGGTGACCTGGTCCGTGAACCGTTTGATACGCAGGCCGGAATCAAGAAACAAAGTACCGAAATCGGCCGTCGCCACCAGATTTTGCAAGTCGCCGTGGGCTCGGGAGATCGCTTCGAGCTTGATTTTCAATTCGCTGTTGACGGTCCGCAACTCGTCATTGATCGCTTGCAACTTCTCGTTAGCAGCGCGTAGTTCCTGGCTGTCGGTGCCTGATTCTTCTTGCACGGTGCGCAGCCGGCCCTGATTGAGTACCAGTCCCCGCACAGGCTGCCGCACCGTGTCGCTTTCAGGCCCAGGTCCTCCGCGGCCGTCCGTGTCCTCGTTATCCGCCAAGACACCGTCTACCTTTCGCCGTGCGCGCAGAATGTCCAGAATACCGCGCATGATGCCAGCGCGTTCCGGCAATCCGGCTTGAAAGAACTACAACGGCCGGCGTGTCCTGCCAAAGAGCCATCCTAGACCGGCTGCGATCGCAACTGCGGTGTAGGGTTGGCTTTCGATGAAGTTGCGAAGCGTCGTTTCCAAAGAAGAAGCGCCGTCGCGTACGGCGCCTGCCATCTCGGAAGCATTATCCCGCGCTTGTCCATAGAGATCTTGCGCTTTGCCGGTTACCTGGTTCGCGATCCCCATGGCTTCCGTTTCGGCGTCGCCGGTAACCCGGCCGAAACTTTCCTGCACTTTGCCGCCGGCGTTTTTTGCGGTTCCAGCGATACGATTCTCGTCCATGAAATATTCCTTCGTTGTGATGATGTGTGTCAGTAACGCGCAACACCCGCGCTTTGTTGCCCACACCGGCTCCTGCCGCGGATGTTAAAAAGCGCGGCCAACGTCGTGAGTGTCGCTGAAGCAGACCGAGCTGCAGCCCGGCCATCCAGAGCCGACAACGCCTTTTATGTCTTGGTCGTGGGGGAACCGGACGCCCCAAACCGCGTTGACGATCTGGGTGACGAGCACAGGGCGTTCCCCGCTTCAGCGTCTGAGCCTGGAAATCCGAGGCTGCTGCTTATGCAGCATTTCTACTCGGGACGAAGCCGCTCCTTCCCGAGTGCGGCCAGCGCGGCGTTGCGTAGCCGGGTCACGTCACGCTCGCCTCTGCGGGCAGCCGCGACGATCCGTTTGGCCATGACCTCGTGCACCACGGCCGGCTGTCCGGTGTCGTGCAGTTCCTTGCATGCCGCATCAAAAGCCTCACCCATGATGCGCGTGGTGGCGTCGTCGAACACGCCCCTCGGAACGAACGGAAGAATTGATCCCACATTGCCCCCTACACGGGCGCAACATTATCAGGGCGCCTACTCACAAATCCAGTTCTGTAAGCGCGGCTCGCCGAACGTCCGCTTCGCTCCGTGACCCCTAAATTAGGTCGGCATCAAATGGCGACCGACATTGGAAGGCGGCGCTTTGTATCGGCGCTACGGCGGTGTAGCCGTACGTTGGCCGCTTGCGGCGCGTGCGCAGCTCGCCAAACGCCCGCCGAAAACGATCGCAAAAGATTGCCTAGCGCCGGTCTCCGCGACATCGTCGCATCTGCTGCAGATCCGTCAAGCAGCGGCTTTACTGAGGAAAATCGGCAACCGCTGATTGGCGGAACACATCGGGAAACGTGCATTAGGTACGAAGACACCATGCGGGAACACGTCGGCAACGGGCGCCGAACGGAGCGACACCCCGTTCGGGTATCGAAAGAATGAAGCGATGAGGTCTTTGGTGTGTGCCGGCGCAACGGTTAGCAACGGTTCTGAAGCTTCCTCATCAGGAGGGCTCTGTGTCTGTCGCCGCGTTACGTCCGGCATTCTCAAGGCAGTCGGCCAGAGTGGAGGTCCGCGGCAGTTTCGGCAGAGAGGCGTCGCGTTGCACGAGTGTTTTCAGAAACGTTCTCGCCAATTCGAGATAGAGGCGACGTTCATCGTCCGTCTGGGCTTGTCGCGCCCATTCCAGGTATCGGTCGATCGTCGTGCGATATTCGTCGGGAGTCGTCATAGTGGTACGGCGACATGCTTCTTTCGTGCCACTGTTTCGTCCTGATCGGTCTGGCGCTGTCCCACAATCAGCAAAAAACGCCGAACGACCCTCTGACGCTCCAGAAGACCGTCCGGCCGAAGCGATCAGCTGTGCCACAAGGGCTTGTCAGCCTTGTAGTCGGCCTCGGCTCGCGTCAGTCGCAGATCCGAGATGTTTCTGTCGGCGAGCGTTCTTGGTTCATCGCGCGAACGAGCACGCTGGCGCAATTCGGCGAGCAACTTCGTCCATTTCGGCGGCCGGGACGTAGGGGCGGCGGTTACGCGGAGGGTCATAAGGCTCATGGCTTGTCACTCCATTTGCAACAGCATGACGAAGCGAGTTTGAACGAAATCTGCCAGTCTCCTCAGCAACGTCGTTAAGCCGATACCGTAGTGAGGGTGCTGGCCAACTCGGGTTCACGATATGATCCGCGTCACATATCGGCGCTTTATTGGGGGCCGTTATCCGCCGCCTTGGTCGATCATCACCTTGCTACTCCAAGGAGTGACCGTATAATGCGCCGCTTCCTTCGCGCAGGGGATCTTCTTGGCGCCGCCGGGAGCGAAATCCGTAGCCATTATCATGGGCAGCCAATCCGATTGGCAGACCATGAAGCATGCCGCCGAAACGCTCGATGCGCTTGGCGTACCCTTTGACGCGCGCATCGTTTCGGCGCACCGCACGCCCGAGCGGCTTTATGCGTTCGCCAAGGCAGCAAAGGGCGCCGGCTTCAAGGTGATCATCGCCGGCGCCGGCGGTGCGGCGCATTTGCCGGGCATGACCGCTGCGCTCACCAGCCTGCCGGTCTTCGGCGTACCGATCGAGACGAAAACGCTGTCAGGGCAGGACTCACTCTATTCCATCGTGCAGATGCCGCCCGGCGTTCCCGTCGGTACGCTGGCGATCGGGCCGGCCGGCGCCATCAACGCGGCACTGCTGGCGGCGAGTGTGCTGGCGCTCAGTGATCAGGCGTTGGGCGATCGGCTCGAAACCTGGCGGCAACGCCAGACTGCCGGCGTCGGCGAAGTCCCCAAGGATTCCGGCGCGTGAGCGCCACGGCGCCCGTGCTCGCGCCTGGAGCCACGATTGGCATCCTGGGCGGCGGCCAACTCGGCCGGATGCTGGCGTTGGCGGCGGCGCGGCTCGGTTTCAAGTGCCACATCTTTGCTCCCAACCCGGATTCGCCCGCCTTCGACGTCGTGCACCGCGTCACCTGCGCCGGCTACGGCGACACGCAGGCGCTCGACCGCTTCGCCGCCGATGCCGACGTGGTGACTTATGAGTTCGAGAATGTGCCGGCGGAGGCCGCCACGTTTCTTGCCGCACGGATTCCGGTGCTGCCGGATCAAAATGTTTTGGCGACGACGCAGGATCGGCTCGCTGAGAAAAACTTCGTCGCCGCGCTTGGCATCGGCACCGCGCCCTATGCCGCGGTCGATGCTCCGGATGAGTTGGCTGGCGCGCTGGCGCGGATCGGTCGCCCGGCGGTGCTAAAAACCCGCCGCTTTGGCTATGACGGCAAAGGCCAGACGACAATTCGAAACGGCACCGCTTCCGAAGCGGCCTGGCGCGAAGTCGGAGGCCAGCCCGCTATCCTCGAGGCGTTCGTGCCGTTCGCGCGCGAGGTGTCCGTTATCGCTGCGCGGGCGCGTGACGGCGCTGTCGAATGTTTCGACGTCACCGAGAATGAGCATCGCGACCACATTTTGAAGATTTCGCGCGTCCCGGCCGCGTTGCCGGAAGACGCTGCGGGGGAGGCGCGTCGGATCGCCGAAACCATCGCGCAGAAATTCGCTTATGTTGGCGTGCTGGCGGTCGAGATGTTCGTG
Source organism: uncultured Alphaproteobacteria bacterium (assembly GCA_963844545.1). GTDB lineage: Bacteria > Pseudomonadota > Alphaproteobacteria > Rhizobiales > Xanthobacteraceae > BOG-931. Next base: position 522,479 of record CAWJOX010000026.1, read on the forward strand.
CTGGTCGACGGCTCCCTTCTCGTCAACGAGATAGCGCCGCGGGTACATAATTCCGGGCATTGGACGCTCGACGGCGCCTCGGTGTCGCAATTCGAGCAGCACATCCGGGCGGTGGCCGGCTGGCCGCTGGCAAAACCGGTTCGCCACGGCCGCGTCGAAATGATCAATCTCATCGGCAGCGAGGTTGAGGATTATCGCGCCTGGCTCACCGTTCCAGGCGCTGCAGTCCATCTCTACGGCAAGGTCGCGACCCGTCCCGGCCGCAAAATGGGGCACGTCACGCGGGTTTTCGCCGACTAGGGATTTTCCGACGCCTCCGGCGCGAGTGCGCAAGAGCGTGATCGGCGCCGCCCTGGGACCCCCTGTCAGGAAAGCCCAGGAAAGCCGCTACTTATGGACTTTCCGACGGCCTTCTGCTACATCGCGCCCCAGGTGGCGCTGGCGTCTGCGTCGGCACCACTACCCCATGCCCCAAGCGCACCACATCGAGCGCTCTGAAGAGGAGGATGCGTGCAGGTTCTCGTTCGCGACAATAACGTCGACCAGGCCCTAAAAGCGCTGAAGAAAAAGATGCAGCGCGAGGGCATTTTCCGCGAGATGAAGCTCCGCGGCCATTATGAAAAACCATCTGAGAGGAAAGCTCGGGAGAAGGCGGAAGCAATCCGCCGCGCCCGTAAGCTGGCGCGTAAGCGATTGCAGCGCGAAGGCTTGCTACCGATGAAGCCCAAGCCCACCAACGGCGCCGCGGCGCCTGGCAGGTCCGGACCGCCACGCCCGCCGCGCTTTGGTTGAGATCCAGCGCGAGTTTTGCTGCCGGCGCGGGCGGTTCACCTGCGCCTTTGTTTTAGCGCATGATCCGGAAAAGTGGACGCCGGTTTCCCCCCTTCGCGAAGCCCTGCTTCGGCGGGCGAAGGAAGGTCCGAAAAGATCATGCTCGCGGCAAAGATAACGGAGCGTCAATCGATTCAACCTGAAGCGATTGCGCTCCGGCGGGGCTATCGCCTTAATCGTCCGTGATTTACGGTTGCCGCAAAAGGGGGCGCTGCGGTGCCACGAGCGGCGGATGCCTGGACCAAGGGTTGGCGGAAACGAGCGGCAAAGCCGGCGCCTGCGAAGGCGGGTCGGGACACTGGTTCTGCTCGGATCGTTGGCGCTGGCGGGATGTGAGTTTTTCAGCGGTTTGTCGTCGTCCGAAAAGGACGACACGACGCTCACGCCCTCGCAATCCAACCTGACGTCGCTCACCGCAGTCGTTGAAAAGCATCCCGACGATCCGCAAGCCTATAACGTGCGCGGCTCGGCGCTGGCCGAAGCCGGACGCACCGAGGAGGCGCTTGCCGATTTCAACAAGGCGATCAGCCTCGACGCCCACTACGCCCAAGCCTACGCCAATCGCGCACTGCTTTATCAGCGGACCGGCAAACTCGACTTGGCGCTCGCCGACTACAATAAGGCGCTCTCAATCGACGGCAGCTATGCGCCCGCGCTTCTTGGCCGCGGCATCGTCAACCGCGCAGAAGGTCACAGCACGCAGGCGCTTACCGACCTGAACAAGGCCATCGCGCTCAAGCCCGACAACGCACAGGCGTATTATCAGCGCGGCCTGCTCTATCAGGGCCAGCGTCAGTACCAATTCGCCATTGACGATTTTGCCACGTCGATGGGCCTTTCCCCGCACAAGGCCGAGCCGCACGTAGCGCGCGCCCTCAGTTATCTGGCCATCGGCGATGCCAAATCGGCCGCCTCCGATCTCGACGAGGCGGTGCAGATCGATCCGGGGAACCTGCAGGCGTGGACCAGCCGCGGCCTCGCCTACGAGCGTCTCGGCCAGAAGGACAAGGCGGCCGGCTCCTATGCCAAGGCGCTCAATATCAACGAAAAATACGAGCAGGCGCGCGCCGGCTTTGCGCGCGTAGGCGGGAAGGTCGGGCAATCCTACCAGACGTTCTGAGACCTTCAGCTGAGCGAGGCAACCTCATGACGATTACACTCAACCACACCATCGTCCCGGCGCGCGACAAAGCCGCATCGGCGAAGTTTTTCGCCGACATCTTCGGTCTCAAACGCGGGCGCGCCACTTACTTCGCGCCGGTCAAGGTCAACAAGTCGCTGACACTGCTGTTCGACGAAGACGACAAGTTCGAGAGCCATCATCTTGCCTTTCACGTCAGTAACCGCGAATTCGACGTCATCTTCGGCCGTATCAAGGCTGCGAAAATCGCTTTCGGCAGTGCGCCGTGGAGTCTCGATGACGGCAAGCTGAACGATTGGGGCGGCGGCCGCGGCGTTTATTTTCGCGATCCGAACGGGCACGTGTACGAACTCATGACCGTGCCGCAGTAACTCATCTGCGATTCGCCCGCTTACGCCGCCGGCAATACGCCAATCCGCTGGTCCGACGGAGACCTTTGCGCCGGCAACGACAGCGCAAGACGAGCAGCATCGGGCAGCGGTGTTTCGGCCGCTCCGGGGGGCGGGACAAAGCGTGGTCCGCGCAACATCAGTTCTGCGAACCGGTGCGCGGTACGGATCGCGAGCTTTTCGATCGGCTCGAATGCGTGGGCCACCAGCAGCGATACGAGGATCGTGGACGGTACCACCACCGCGGCCATCGCCGACGGCGGCCAGGACAGCTGATGAAGCTCGATGATCAAGAACGACGAAAGACTGCAAATGACGGCGCTATGAACGAGGTAAAGCGGAAAAGACACTCGTCCTAACCACTTCGACAGCGGGGACGACAGGATCCGGCGCAAAAAAGGGCTGCAAACGGGCGCAAGAACCAGGCACGCGCCGAGAAACGCGCAGGTGGCCACGCCGTCGTGCTGCAATCGGTAAAATAATACGAAAGCGACGAGCGATAGGCCGACGACGTTTCCTGTCGCTCCCTTGGTGAAGTCCTTGCCGCCTATCGACGTGTGTAGAATGGCGATGAGGTATCCATAAAAGAACGTCAGGTATGGTTGATCTATCTGCCAGCAGAGAAGAAGCGCGACCGCGCAGGAGAGCATTCTTGAACGCAGGCTCGCTCCAAAGACCGCGACAATTGCAAAAATCAGAAACGATCCCGCCAATTCAATCGGCATCGTCCATAGAACGACATCATACGACTTCGAACTCTCGTACATGAAATAAACGTCGTAAAACGAAAACTTGAGATAGGACAATAACGAGGGGCTAAAGGGATAAAATGAGCCAAGCCAATCGGGCCGCGCTACAATGGAGCTTGCCTGCTGGTTCAGCATTGCCCCGCATTCCAGGAGGACGAGCGAAAGAAGCGATGCGGCGGCAATGGGGATGGTCAATCTAATGTAGCGTCCGAGCGCCGTGGCTCTGATCTGTTCCAGATTGTTGCTGGACAGATATCGGGTTGAAAGCACAAAGCCGGACAGAACAAAGAACAGGTAGATCGCTAGCCGGCCGTCATTCAACAACACCCGCGTATCGGCAAGGCTGGGAACAATTCGTCCAAACAGCTCCCAAGTTGAGTGGAAGACCAGGACCGAGACGGCGGCCCATCCGCGAAGGCCGTCCAGGTAGCCGAGGCGGTTGTGTTCTTTCGCGCCCATATTCGACGTTTTCAGACCGCAACAAGCATCGTCTTCGCCGGTTCACAAATTTGCTCATGCCGCGCAATCCTTGCTTGTTAGGCTGGCGGGCGGGAACGGCGGCGCAATCTGATATATGAAAATGATGAAGGTGTTGTTAGCGAAGTAACGGGTGATTTGCGCGGCAACGCCGCTCGATTGATAACCAAAGTCAATCACGGCCGCACTCGGGTGCCGTCCGGTTACGGATGCGGCGGCGAGTCCAGATCGCCGGCGAGAAATCGGCCGACGGCGTGCAACGCGCCGTTCTTGTCGAGATCTTCGTGGCCGCCGTCAAGAAACCGCACGATATGCTTGGGTGCTTTGGTCAGTTCGAACATCCGCTCGCCCATGGCATAAGGAACGGTCCGGTCTTTCAGACCGTGAAGGATCAGAACCGGCGCGGTGATTTTTCCGATGCGCTCGTCGGAACGGAATTGATCTTTCATCAAGAGCCGCACCGGCATGTACCAGTAACTGATGGCGGCGACGGCGGCGGCTGAGGTGAAAGGTGCTTCCAGGATCACGCGGCCGACCGGTTTCTCGGCCGCCAGCGCAACTGCGACGCCGGAGCCGAGCGATTCGCCCCAGAGCACGAGCTCTTGCGGCCAATACCGCGAAACCGCAAAAGCGTAACCGGCCTCGGCGTCAGCAATCAGGCCGGCTTCGCTCGGACTGCCATCCGAACCGCCATAGCCGCGATATTCGACGCCAATCAAACCGATACCGCCGGCGATGAGTTTGCGAAAACGTTCAACACGATACCGCAGCGCACCGCCGTTGCCGTGAAAATAGAGGATGACCGGTTTCCCCTGATGCGGCGGGACATGCCAAGCGGTGATCCGTGCGCCGTCCGAGGCCGTGAGTTTAACCTCCTGCGCCTCGGGCAGGCCGGCTTGCGCCGGCGTGGTGTGGACCGTTTCCGGGAAGTACATCATCGAACGCTGGGAGAAGTAGAGGGTCGCGGCGAGCCCGACGTAGAGGCAAACCAGAACGATCGCCGCACACGCCAAAGCCGTCATGGTCCACGCCGGCCGCTTCGACCACGCGCGCACGGCATGGTCACCCAAGGTGCTGACACGAGGCCGCGTAAAATGACCCGCGCGTGCACCGAGGTCATGCAAGGTAACGAGTGCGCGCCGCGTAAGATCGCGTACTGCGTCTGCGAATTCACGACACGCTGGGCTGCTGCGTCTTTGCGCATTGCTGGTCCAGGCATCGCGCCAGAATGGGAGAGAGCGTGCCATCAAGCCTCGCGGCTGATCAGAAGAATCGCTCCAGCACAAAAGCAAACCGGCCGGCTTATGCAAGCCGGCCGGTTAATTCCTTCATTATGGGGCGCGATCAGGGGCAGACCTGAACGCTTCGCACCCGATAACCCGCACCTTCGACCCAGACTTTCCGCTTTGCCCAGTGACAGCCGGGCGCCAGCTGAGCATAAGCCGGCGCAGGCGGCGGGTAGTAAGCGCCAGGAGGCGGCGCGTAGTAAGCCCCGGGAGGCGGCGGATAATAGCCGGGCGGAGGCGGGGGATAGTAGTAGCCGGGCGGGGGCGGATAATAGTACGGGCTGTTCGCTACAGCGCTCCCAACGATAGCGCCGGCAGCAAGGCCGCCGACAATTCCCGCTCCTATTGCGCAACCGACGCACCAAGCGTTTGCCGGGCTCGGCGTGGCAGCGACTGAAACCAGTCCGATGCTCGCTGCTCCGGCAAGCGCGATGAGCGACCTATGCATGTGCCCTCCTTATGATTCAGACGGATGCTGATCGTACGCGCAGGCAAGCGCTCGGACCGGCAAGTCCCGAATTCCTCATCGCCACCGCCGATATTAAGCAGCGATTCTTTGTCGGAAGTTAGGTGCTGTACTAAATGGAATCCGCCGCCGGCAGCAAATCTACGACCATCACCGCCCGGCGGCGGGTTATGTTTGAGGGACGCGCGAACGACCCGTTCAGTAACAGGCGCGCACCCAGTAATAACCGTTCCACACACGGCGGCAGCCGGGCCCGTAGTAAGGACCGTAGGGGTAGTAGCCGTTGTAGTAATACGGCCTGGAAGCCGCCACCGCCGCGCCGACGGCCGCGCCGCCAACGACCGCGCCAGCAACCCAAGGGCCGGGACCCCAGCAACAACCACCACGCCAGCCCCAGCCACCGCGCCAGCCCCAGCCGCCGCGCCACCAGGCATCCGCCGGGCTTGACGTCGCCACCGCCGTCACGCCTAGCGTTGCGGCCAGAGCTAGAGCAGTCAAAATCTTTTTCATGGCATCACCTCAAACTTGCAACGATGTCCAACCGACCCCGAGACGCAGGTTCCCACTTACGGGTTGAACGGAAACTGAACAATGCTGCCCGATTATGGCCATCATTTGAAACGCGAAAATCAACGTTAAGCAGGCCCTAATGTCCCTGATTTTCGCCATTGGCGATATCCATGGCTCACTTCGCAAACTACAGAGCCTGATGCAGCGCTGCGAACGGTATGCCGAAGGTCGGCCAATGGCCTTCATCTTTCTCGGCGACTACATCGACCGGGGGCCGGAGAGTGCAGGAGTCGTTGGCTACCTGCTCGATCTGCAATCCCGAATGCCGGAGCGCGTCATCGCGCTCAAGGGAAACCATGAGGCAATGGTGCTCGGGGTCATCGATGGCACGGTCCCTGCCCATTACTGGCTCGCACAGGGTGGAACCGAGACGCTGCAGAGCTATGGTGCCTCAAGCGCCGGCGAGCTGCCGAACGCCGATGTCGATTGGCTGCGCACACTGCGGCTCAGCCATAACGACGGACGCCGCTTCTTCGTCCACGCCGGCATCGATCCGGAAAAGCCCCTTGATGCCCAGCGGGACACTGATCTTATTTGGATCAGGGAGCCCTTCCTATCAGACCGGCGCGACCACGGGCGCCTCATCGTCCATGGCCACACCCCGCTGATGACCAGCAAGCCAGACCTGCGGGCGAACCGGCTCAACATCGACACCGGTGCTGTATTTGGCGGCCCTTTGACCGCGGCGGTCTTTGGCGACACGGAGATCAAGCCAATTGGATTCGTGCAGGCTGATTGAGCCGCTACCCTTTCGCCGCCAGTCTTTCGCGGCCAATCTGCGTCAATCCGTCGCAGAGTTGCGCGACGAACGCTCACTGTGCCTGTCCACGTTGGCCCGCCAAGCTAGTGTTCTGAGACGATTCGAATTGGGGCTTTGGTGAGACACAAATCGGCAGAGCCGCGCGAGAAACCTCTGGTGCTGCGATCGCAGCAGCAGGCGCAGATCGGTGCCCAAAGGCACTCCGCCGGCTCGGAACCGCGTGTAGCCTCCAAGCCGCGCTCGAGCGCGGTTGCTGCGCGGCTTGCGGCCGAGGTGGAGCGGCTGGCCGCAGAACTTAAAGCCTCCCAAATCCGTATCAGCGAACTCGAGGCAAGGATCGATGTCGATCCCCTCACCGAGACGCTCAACCGCCGCGGTTTCGAACGCGAACTGAAACGCTCACTCGCTTACGTCAAACGCTACGCCGTGAGCGCGGCGCTCATCTACCTCGATCTCGATGAATTCAAGCCGGTCAACGATCGTCACGGACACGCAGCGGGCGACGCCGTCCTAAAGGCCGTTGCCGCGGCGCTTGCCCGCGAGGTGCGCACTTCAGACGTCGTCGCGCGCATTGGCGGCGACGAATTCGTCGTGCTGCTGTGGAACGTCACTGCGGATGAGGCCGCAGCCAAGGCGGCAGCCCTCGAAGCTGCAGTGTACGCGACGCCGGTGCGGTGGAAAGCTTCGACGCTGGTCGTGGGCGCTTCCGCAGGCGTTGCGCAGATCGGCCCGCTTGACAGGCCCGCGGATCTCCTGGCGCGCGCGGACGCGGCCATGTACGCCCGCAAGGCGCAGCGGAACTCACAGGCCATGCGCCGCACCGAACCCGCCGCGACCGCTACGCGATGATATCCGGCGTCAACTGATCTTCGATGAAGGTAATGCGGTCGCGCAATTGCAGTTTGCGTTTCTTCAGCCGCTGAACCTGGATGATGTCGGCGCCCGGCGAGCCTTGCAGCGCGGCAATCGCGGCGTCGAGGTCGCGATGCTCCTGCTGGAGGCGCGCAAGTTGCGCGCGAAGCTCGCGTTCTTCCTCTTGCGTCATTGCCGCCCTGGTCGCGCCTTGGTCACGTTCGGGACGCCCTTTGGCACGGGCTAACGGCCGTAAGTTCCTTTGGATTATCGCGTTTCGATCGATATCCCACAAGTGTGCGGCGCGGCAGTGCACAGTGGGGATTTTCGCGGCCGGCAAAAAGGAGTATGTTTCCGTCCGGTCATACTTGTGTAGCATCCCGCTTAGCAGGGTCTGGGGTATTAGACGCAAGGAGGCAGCCATATGGCGATTGAAGCGCATCTTGTGGAGCTAGAGAAACGGCACCAGGCACTCGATGTGGAAATCAGCGAAGCGTTAGCCCACCCGGCAACGGACGATCTGAAAATCGCGGAACTCAAGCGACGCAAGTTGCACGTCAAGGACGAGATCGCTCGGCTCCGGCAGGAAGCCAGCGTACATTAATCGGCTAGATTCAACTTCTTAATTCTGACCATATGTCCCTGCGAGCGCGGGGACGAGACAGTTTCTATTTTTCATGCCCGCACTTGTCGCGGGCATCCGCGTCTTAATCTTCTCGTGACGGCGCTGCAGACATGGATGGCGGGGACGAGCCAGGCCATGAGGTTTAGTCTTACTGAGTCAGAAAATCCGGGGCGCTGGTATGCGTGCCAGCGCCCCTTGCGGGAGAGGGCACAACGAGGTTTCTGAAATGGATTTCGCGCTGACCGAAGAGCAGCAGATCTTGCGCCATAGCGTCGAGCGGCTGTTCGCAGATCATTACGCGTTCGAGGCACGCAGGCGCTACATGCAGGAGCCGCGCGGCTGGAGTCTCTGGCATGTGGAAGCGCTATGCCGAGCTTGGCCTGCTCGGGCTGCCGTTTGACGAAGAATACGGCGGCTCCGGCGGCGGGCCGGTCGAGACCATGATTGTGATGGAGCAGATTGGCCGGGCGCTGGCGCTCGAGCCCTATCTCGCAACCGTCGTTCTTGCCGGCGGCTTGATCCGGCTCGGCGGTACGGACGCGATGCGCGCCGACCTCTTGCCGCAGATCGCCGGTGGCGAACTTGGACTGGCCTTCGCTCACACCGAACGGCAGGCGCGTTACGATCTCGCCGACATCGCCGCGACCGCCCGCCGCGACGGCTCAGGCTATCTGCTCGACGGCGCCAAAAGCCTGGTTCTGCACGGCGATAGCGCGGAAAAATTCATCGTGTCTGCGCGACTCTCGGGCGGCCAGCGCGACCGCGATGGCGTGGGGCTGTTTCTGGTCGATGCCACAGCGAACGGCGTCGCCGTGCGCGGCTACGGCACGGTCGATGGGTTGCGCGCCGCCGAGGTGACGCTGGGCGGTGTGCGGGTCGCCACAAGCGCGGCGATCGGCGAGCCCGGCGCGGCTTTCCCCCTGATCGAGCGGATCGCCGACATCGCGATGGCGGCGCTTTGCGCCGAAGCGGTTGGCGCCATGTCGGCGATGCAGGAAACGACCGTCGAATATCTGAAGACGCGCAAGCAGTTCGGCGTCACCATTGGCAGCTTCCAGGCGTTGCAACATCGCGCCGCGGAAATGGTGGTCGATGTCGAACAGGCGCGCAGCATGGCGATGCTCGCGACCATGATGGCGTCGGAGGATGACCCGCGCGAGCGGCGCGCGGCGATTTCGGCGGCGAAGGTGCAGATCGGACGCTCCGGACGCGCCGTCGGCCAGGCGGCGATCCAGCTGCACGGCGGCATCGGCATGACCATGGAGGCCAAGGTCGGCCACTACTTCAAGCGCGTCACCACGATCGACACCACATTCGGCGACGCCGATTACCACCTCGGCCTGTTGGGCGCCGCCGGCGGCCTGATCGCGGCGTAATATCCGGCTACCGTTATGGCTTAATCGCTTGCCAGCCCGGATCCGGATCGTACTCAGTGATCTGAGGTGCGATGCGCTGCGTGTCGGGGCCGAGATTTCTTTGATAAACGGTGCCGTCCTGGTTGACGATGAAGGTCATGATGCCGGAATCGCCATAGGTGGCCGGATAGGCGATCAGTGCGAAGCCGCCCGTCATGCGATCGGTGGCGATATAGTCCTTGGCGCCGCCGGGCGCGTTCTGCCCTTGCCGGGTGAGAATCCGGAAATAATAGCCATAAAAGGCGCGCGGCTTTAGATGCGGCGTACCCGGCCGATAACCGGCGGCTCGCGCCTGGGCGATCAGCGGGCCCAATGGACTTTCTTCTTCGCCCGGTTTCGCCGGCCAATACAGTCCATCACGCTCTCCGACGTTGCTCATAAAGTGTTGGGCGTAATCGGCGGAGCCGCCAGGCCCTAATTTCTTCGCGGCATATTCGCGCTGGGCGGCGACGTAGGCGCGGCACACGTCGATGACCATCAGTTCGTTGCGGCCAATGCGCCGGTTCAGAATCTCTTCCGCGCCGACTTTGGCGTCGAAGCGCCAGCGCCCATGCTCACGGATGATCGGGATTGGCAGTGGCCATTCGTCGGCGCCGACAGTCAGGATGGCCTTGTTGTCACCGTCCGGCTCCAGCTTGTGTGCGGCATCATAGGCGGCAACAAAGCGCGCCCTCGCGCTCCGATCGGCGACGGGATCGCCGGAATGGATCAACTTCGCGCTGTTCGGCCCGAGGATAGCGTGAAGTTCGCCGATATTATTGCCGCGGTTCGCGGCAATCAGCGCATCGACTGCCGATGCCGGCGTAGTGAAGGTTTTTTGCACTGCGGCTGCGGGCGCGGTCGTTGCAGAGACCGCGGCGATCGCCGCAAGACCCATCGCGATCCCGCTGAGCCGCAGTCCGATCAAGAACCTCTTGGCCATATATCTCGATGCCGCATCCTTCACCGTCATTGCATCACCTTATCGGCGGCCGCCGCCATGGAAGCTTGGCATCGCTGGTGCACCATGGAAGCTCGGCATCGCCGGTGCGGCATGAAAGCTTGGCATCGCAGGGGGCAGTGCGGGCGCCATGCGGCTTGACAGTCCGCGCGCCGCTTCCCCGCGCACCCGCGCGCCATTACCGAAGGATTCGAAAGCGGGCGGCGGTGGACGCCGGGGTACCGGCTGACCCGCCGGTGCCGGCAGGGGAGCGAATCCGCGCGACTCACGCCGCGGAGCGTTGGCCTGCCCGCTAAACCGGCCCGCGGTTATCGAATCCCGATAGGGCACGCCGCGGCGATGAGTGGGATCGTGCCGCCAGATTCCTCCCGGCGGCTCATGGCCGGTGCGGAAGCGCTGGAAGCGCTCGCGATCGATCCTAATCAAGTGATGTCGCCAGTCGAAAGCCGCCCAGGCCCAAAAGCCAAAGAGCGGATAGATACAGGCATCAAAGGCGATAGTGGAATCCGCCGGCACGCAAGCCCCGGCCCAGGTTCCGAAATAGAACGGCGGGTAATCGGGATCGGGCCAGGCGCCGTAGATGCACCACGGATTATAGACCGGCACATACACGATGTCCGCGTTCGCCGGTTCGATCATGATCTCCTGATCATCGGTCGAAACCATCAGCTGCGGCGTCGAGGCGAGCGCGCCTGCGGCTTGCGCACGCTGGCGCAGTGCTTGAACCGCATCCATGACGTCGGCTGGCTGGGCGAGAAACGCGTCGCCGAGCTGCTCCATCCATCGCAGGTTGACGTCCATCATGTGCAGGAGTTGCGGAAACGAAACCAGCGATTTTACGCTCGGATCCCAGGACTGTTGCTGCAACGCCGCCGTCAATGCGTCGCGATTAAGTGCTGCGTTGGCGGGGTTCTGCAGCCACCGATCCGCCTCGACGACGTCCACCGGGTAGGTCGCGGCCATCAAGATCTGTGCGACCAGCGGATCAGGGTAAAGCGCGATCGGAGCGACCAACTGATCGAGCTGTGCGGCAGAGCGGAGGGATGTGCCCGTCGCCGGAGCCGGCTGAGCCGCTGCGGTCGACCCATAGAAGCCCATGAGCACAACAACGCCCACGACGGCAAGCCCGTGGACCCGATCAGCAAAGCTGAACATCAATAAACTCTGCAGCGCGCCGATCCGCGACGGATTGATCCACATCAAGGGCAGCACGCCTTTCCGCGTTCGAGCGGCCGCGACGTAAAGGTGCCGCAGTTTATCCCGGCCGCGCCTTGGTCGTTCCCTCGCCTGCTGTCAATTCAACCACCAGATGGTCGCGGTGCTCGCGGCCGTACTCGTCGATCACCCGGACTGCAATGCAGTGGGTGCCGGCTTCGAGGTCCCCGGGCAGCCGCGCCGACCAGATATGCGACGACGGCTCGGCCTTCACCCAAGGTTTCTTGGTCGCCTCGTTGCGGGCGAACACTTCCTCGACGAATGGGTCTGGCCGTGCCGCGCGCTGCATCTTGACCGGCGCGCGCTCGCCGATGCGATACTCCACGGACGTGCGCGGACCGCCGTCGAAGAAATTGACGACGACGTTCGTCGCAAACGCGCTGTCCTGCGGGATCGGCGAGCCGAGCAGCTCGCCCATGCGGAATTCGCTGTAAAGCTCCCTCCGGTCGCGGTGAAATTCGCAATCGAGCACAATCCGCATTTGCCGCGCATGCGGCTCGTTGGCCGGCTGGAACCGCGTCGTAGCGCCTCGTCCGTCGATCGACAGAACGTGAAAGCCGTTCGGACTGCCGTCGCGGCTGTCGGCGACCGCAATGCCGCGATGATCGTATGGCCCACTCCACCATGAGCCTGATACCGCTGTCATCACATGGTGGTGGTGCGGCGACGGCCCGGCAAAGCCGTCCCCGGCACCGAAATAATGATGCTCGGTGGTGTGCGTGTGACCCGACAAACTCAAGGTATTGGGGCGTCCCGCCAGCAGCTTCAAAAAGTCGCCGCGATTGACGGTGTTCGTCGCCGGATCGGCGCCATCGAGATAATTCTGCAGTGGAATGTGCATGCAGGCGACGACCAGTTTATCGGCCGGATATTCCTTGAGCACGTTGGCGATGAAAGTCAGCTGCCGCTGGTCGAAACGGCCTTCGAACTTGCCGCCGCCGCGCGGCCTACCCGCATCGAAGCCGAGATAGTTGACATTATCGAGCATCAGAAACAGCGCGCCGCCGTATTCGAACGCGTAATAGTTCGGACCGTAGGTCCGCTTGAATGTCTCGCGCGAATATTTCGCGCCTGGAGCTTCGTAATTTAGATCGTGATTGCCGCCGATGTTGTACCACGGCCGTCCGATCTGGCCGATGATGCGGTTCAAGCGCGGATAAAGCGACAAATCGTCGAACATGATGTCGCCGGTGGTCATGCCGAATGCCGCCTTGGCGCCGATCAGGGCGTTGACCACATCATCGCGGATGAAATTGACTTCGACCTGGCTCTCCGGCTGCGGATCGGTGAAGACAATGACGTCAAATTTTTGCGGCTCGTCGACCGCGCGCAACGGAAAATCGAGAGAATCCGGCAGCGGTCCGGTCGGATCGATGCCGCGATATCGCAGATTGAGATTTTGCGGCGTGCCCGCCGGCTGATGAATGTAATAAAATCGCGGCAGCATGTCCGCATCGACCGGCACGGCATAGCCAGCCGGTTTGACAACGAAAATGACGTCCCCGTCCTCGAGTGGAAGCGTGTAGCGTCCATCCGCGTCGGTCTTGACGACATCGCGGCCGTTCGAGACCAGAACGCCGGCAATACCCGGATCGCTTGCCTGACGATGAACATCGCCGGAGCGGTTTTCGTAAACGACGCCCGAGACGGTGCCGCTTTCCGCGGCAAAGGCTCGGCCGAGCGGAACAATCGCAGCAGAGAGCGCTGCGGCGGTTCCATATTTCACGACGTCGCGGCGCGATGGCTTAAGCTCGCCGCCAGAGAAACCTTCGCCCAAAGCAGTCATGGCTGAAATCCTCCGCTGCCAATCGGTCGAGCACACGATCGCTCGTTGCGGCTTAATAGACTGACCTGACTGGATTATGACCGACGGAAGGGCGTCGCGGTCAACTCTGGCCGCAACGACTACAAAAACATCGCCGCATCATCCTTGCCCGCTTCCCAGACGTTCGAGGCGGCTTCCCAGAGCACGAGCTTGCCGTTGCGATATTGCCAGAGCTCGACGCCACGCGCTCTCCTGCGTTGTCATGCGTCGCGCCGAAAGATCACGCTGAGATTGTTGGCAGGCATTGGCACGGTTTCCGCCAGCGTAAAGCCGTGACGCGCTGCGAGAGCGGTCACATCGGCAAGATCGCGAATGCCCCATTCGGGATTTCGCGCGCGCAGCGAAGCATCAAACTCTTCATTGCTCGGCGCGGTGTGGCGGCCGTCGATCTTGTAAGGGCCATAGAGAAAGAGAACGCTACCGGCCGGCAGAACGCGCGCTGCGCCCCGCACCAAAGCTTCGGTCACCGCCCATGGCGAAATATGAATCATGTTGTTGCACACGATCGCGTCGGCGCGGGCGACCGGCCACGGCTCCACCGTGGTATCGAGGCGCATCGGCGCCAGCAGATTGGGATGCACCGGCGGCAGCGCTATGCGCGGCGATACTTGCAAGGGCGGCTGCGTCAATGTCGGTCGGTTGCCAGGAAATACCGGGCAGAGCCTTGGCGAAGAACACGGCATGCTCGCCGCTGCCGCTCGCGATTTCGACCACGAGTCCTGCGGACGGCAGCACCCGTTTGAGCACATCGAGGATCGGCACACGATTGCGGGCGACGTGACCGTGGTAGAGCCGTGGATCGGATGTTTCGGGCATTCAGTTTGTGTCCCGCTAAACGCTGAAGGGTAGCGGGGATCAAGCGGGCCGCCTACGCCGGCTCTGCATATCGCGGCGCCAGGATACTGGCTACATAATCGTGATTGCTCGGTGTTATGCCGACCCAGACGGCGCAGCGTATTGCGGAGGTTCAGGTGAAAACGGCCATTACCGAAATGTTCCGCATCCGCCATCCCATCATCCAGGGCGGCATGCACTATGTCGGCTTTGCCGAGCTCGCTTCGGCCGTATCGAATGCCGGCGGGCTCGGCATCATCACCGGCCTCACGCAGAAGACGCCGGAACTGCTGGCGCGTGAAATCGCGCGCTGCCGCGACATGACCGACAAGCCGTTCGGCGTGAACCTCACTTTCCTGCCGGCGCTCAAGTCGCCGCCTTATCTGGAATACATCGCCGCGATCGTCGAAGGCGGCGTCAAGATCGTCGAGACCGCAGGACGAAGTCCCGAGCAATATCTGCCGCCGTTGAAGGCGGCCGGTATCAAGATCATCCACAAATGCACTTCGGTGCGCCACTCGCTCAAAGCCGAGCGGATCGGCTGCGATGCGGTCAGCGTCGACGGCTTCGAATGCGGCGGCCATCCTGGCGAAGACGACGTGCCGAATTTCATTCTGCTGCCGCGCGCCGCCGACGAACTGAAAATTCCGTTCGTCGCCTCGGGCGGCATGGCCGACGGCCGCAGCCTCGTCGCGGCGCTGGCGCTGGGCGCCGCCGGCATGAACATGGGCACGCGCTTTATCGCCACCAAAGAGGCGCCAGTGCACGACAACGTCAAGCAGGCGATCGTGACTGCCTCCGAGCTCGACACCCGCCTGATCATGCGGGCGATACGCAACACCGAGCGCGTCCTGAGAAACGCCGCGGTCGACCGCATCGTCGAAACCGAGCGCGAAAAGCGCGAGGCACTCACCTTCGCCGACATCCAGGAGGAAGTCGCCGGCGTCTATCCGCGGATTTTGATGGAGGGCGACATGGACGCGGGTGCCTGGAGCTGCGGCATGGTCGCCGGCTTGATCGCCGACATCCCGACCGTCGCCGAGCTGATTGACCGCATCATGGCCGAAGCCGAGCAGCTGATCCGCGTGCGGCTCGTCGGCTTGCTCGGCCACGACGCGACGCCGGCGGCGAAGGTGGCGTGAGGCGCGACGTTCGCCACGCGGCTGCCTCAGCCGCGCAGGCCCAGCAGGCAGAGATATTCCCAGGCCAAGGTGGCGCCGGCCAGAGCCGTGATTTCCGCGACATCGTAAGCGGGTGCGACTTCAACCACGTCCATACCAACAAATCGAAGCTGCTGTAGCCGCCGCACCATCGCCTGCACTTGCCAGCTGGCGAGGCCGCCGATCTCCGGCGTTCCGGTACCGGGCGCGAAGGCAGGGTCGAGCACGTCGATATCCATGCTGAGATAGACCGGCGCATCGCCGACGATCTCGCCAATGCGCGCGGCGATGGCGGCGGGATCCGATTCGTGAACGTCCTGCGCGCTGATCGTCACCACGCCGCGCGCCGCCGTCCAGTCACGGACCTCGCGTGACACCGGAGACCGAATGCCGATCTGAACCATTCGGCGCGGATCGATCAGCCCCTCCTCGATCGCGTGGTAGAACACCGAGCCGTGTCCGTAACTCTGCCCGAAACTATCGGGCCAGGTATCGACGTGCGCGTCGAAGTGAACCAGCGCGGACGGGCCCCGCCTTTTTGCCGACGCCCGCAGCAGCGGAAGGGTGATGCTGTGATCCCCGCCCAAGGCAACGAGGTGTTCGATCTCGCGCGCCTGCTCCTCGATCAGCGCCAGGCTGGCCACAAGGTCTCCGAGCGCGATGGCAAAGTCGCCGATGTCGGCCACTGGCAGCTTGGTTGCGTCGACCCGGTGCTGCGGATGCTCGCCATCGACCAGCATCCGGCTGGCCTGCCGCATGGCGCCTGGTCCAAAACGTGCGCCGCTGCGGTTGGTCGTGCCGAGGTCGAGAGGAATTCCGGCAATGCAGATCGGGGACGCGCGATCGCGGCGACTGGTGCCGAGAAATGTCGGCGCAACCGAGTAGGTCGCCACCCCGGTCATGGCCGCGCCGCAATCGCGAAACGGAACACGGCGGCGGCAACGGCGCAGGTCCAGTCGCCATTGGGAGCCCCTTCGGCCGCCGCCGTCACCGAAAGACTGTCGACGATGAGATTGCTCATTTCATAAACGCGTTTACGCTCATCCCAGGCCGCGCTCGGATCGAACTCGACGCCGAGCGTGGAGGCCAGCATGGTCGCCGCGAGATCCTCGACATAGTCCCTGATCTCCGCCTCGGTCATGCCGAAGCAATGATGCTCCGAGATGTAGCCGTAATGAGCCGGATCCTTCGGCCGAGCCAGACCGATTCCGGCGGCGATCCGGCGGCCCGGCTCGTTGGTTTCGGCGCGCGCCATGACACAGAACGTGATTTCGCCGGGGCTCAAAGTGGCAATCCCGGCCGCGGGCGTGATCAGTTCACATCCCGGCGGCAGAATTGAGGAGACGGTGACGAGGTTCTGCTGCTCGATATCCGCGTCGCGCAGCGCATATTCAAATGCGTTGAGCAGGTGCCGGTGAACGCCGATGCCGCGGGTTAGAAATACCTGCTTCGGAACTGGAAACATGCGCCACCCATCATCACGCTTACGCCAGCAATCACCACCAACCGCGGGACCTCGCAAGAAATATCTTGCGGCATCGACTGCATCCATGACCGACTTGTGACAAGCTTCCCTTTCAAGTGCGCGCCTGGATCACCGTTATGAACAAACGTCCCATAGGAATTATCATCGTTGCGATCTTCGCGATCATCGCCGGAGCTGGCGAAATAATAGTTGGTGTCACCGGAAATTTTCTGGGCATCCTTTCTCGAAGCATGGAGCCCGCGTTCTCAACTGCCGTCATCGGTGCGTTCTATTGTCTGGGCGGCTTATCGCTGCTCGTAACCAGAAAGAAGTGGGGCGCAGCATTGAGCATCGCTTTTATTGGCGCTGAAATACTCGGACGCGTGTACCTGGTCACGGCCGGCATCGCCCCATCGAGCGGGACCGATCTGGTCAAAATCTTCGTCGGCGGTGCGATCGCGCTCGCCATCATGCTCTATATCGGATGGCATTCTTTCGCTTGATCCTCCCTCGGGGCGGTCCCTAGTCGAGAGACGGCGCGCTTGACAAGATGTCACCTTTTATGTTACATGGAGCGAATCTCGCTCATCAAGGACGCCTGTCGCGAAGGTATTCCGAGAGGTGGAGCGAGTGCGGTGCCCGCGCGCGGAACGATACACTCCGCACCCGGGCAGCTTCGGGCATCATGCTGACCGGCACTACGACCGGTCCGGGAGGTGCGTTCCCTGGACTGGGACAGGCGGGCGCGGGTAACGCCCGCGTAAGAACGTGAGATCTTCGCTCCCCGGTTGGAGCGAGCGTACCGGATCGAACGTCCTGCCGCGTCCCAGGAAGCCTGGCCTGGAGTTGCGCCCAAGGGCCGAAAGCCCTGACGGTAAGAGCCGTAGTGGAACGCCGATAGGCGAGCGTGCCCCCTCCACTCCCCCGCAAGCGGGGGGGGGAGGAGAGACAAGGGCGCGCGCCGCATCGCGAGATGCGGAGGTTGGCTGAACACGTCTGTCGGCGTTCCGCTTCCTTTTTTCTTTTCGTCATTGCGCTTCGTAGGGTGGGTAGAGCGAAGCGAAACCCACCGCTCAGCATGGTGGGTTACGCTGCGGAGCTTGTCATCGGGCCGGCCACTTCGGGCCGGACCCGTTGGCGGCTAACCCACCACATTTTCGCACAACTCGGGCGCATCGGCGTCGCGAGAACGATGGTGCATGTTTCATGCGAACGCAGGCCAGGATCAATGCGGAGAAAGCCATGACGAAAATTTATCTCGCCGGTCCGTTGTTCACGCTGGCCGAGCGGGGCTTCAACGTTGAACTCGCGCGCTTTCTCGAAAGCGAGGGCTTTGAGGTCTGGCTGCCGCAGGAGCACGAACCGCGCAGCAAAACCGCGAAATCGATCTTTGATATGGACGTGGCGGCGCTCGATTGGGCTGACATGGTTGTTGCCTGCATGGATGGCCCGGATCCCGACAGCGGCACCGCCTGGGAGTGCGGTTACGCCTACGCCAAGGGCAAGCCGATTGTTTGCTTCCGGACCGATTTCCGCGTCTCCGGCGACACCAAGGGAGCGCCGTATAATCTGATGCTGACCGAAAGCGCGACGGCGCGGTTTGAAACGCCGTTTCGAACCAAGACTCCGGAATTCCATCAGCGCGTCCTTGCGCACATCAGGAAAGCTTTGCGGCCGCGGCGGGGCGCGCGCCGCCGTGCGTAGCATGTGTCGCCGCAGTGCCCCACGCCGGATCGGCGCCGGCGGTGGCCACGTGACGCGACCGAGGTATCGATGGCGGGGCAGCTCGGCTCTTGCGGTAAGGCCAGCCAAGCGCCGCTACCCCTAGCGGCTTGACTGCCGTTCCCGATATGTTCTCATCGGCTCATGACTCCGGGTGACATCCTTCGCTACCGCCTGGCTTTCGCGCTGAGTCGCGCCGCCAAGATCGTGCGAGGACTGAAACGAGGCCTGACGGAAGCTGAACGTTATGCCGTCGCTGATCACGTCGTCTCCCAACTCAAGGAGAGCGGCGATCCGTGGCGATTGAGCGAGGAAGCCAAGCCCGGAAACGCACCGACAACATGAACAGAAGCCTCAGCGGCTACGGCGGGGGCTTCGCCTTTCGACTGTGGCGGTACTCAGGCCGTCTTCACCGGGATCGCGCCGATAAAGTCGCGCTTACCGATGTCGATGCCGCAATGGCGCAGAATCGCGTAAGCGGCGGTGAGGTGGAAATAGAAGTTTGGCAGCACGAAGTGATTGAGATAATCGCTGCCCTTCATGCGGCCGGTCACGCCGCCGCCGAGCGGAAACGCGATTTCACGATCGCCTGAAGCGTCGATCTGCTTTGCGTCAAGGGTCTTCAGATATGCGACCGTCTTGGCGAGGCGGGCTTTAAGCTGATCGATGGTGGTTTCGTTGTCTTCGTAGCTCGGCGGCTCGATGCCGGCGAGCCGGGCGGCGCCGCGGCGAGCCTGATCGGTGACGACCTGCACCTGCCGGGTGAAGTCGAACATGTCCGGCGCGAGGCGCGTGTGCAGAAGGACGGCGGGATCGATTTTCTTGGCAGCCGCGAACGCGGTTGCTTTGTCGAGTATTGCAGACAGCGCGTTGAGCCCGATTTCAAATACCGGGATGGAGGCCTGAGCTAGTGATGACGGCACGGAATGCTCCTTGGGGGTTGTGAAATTTGCGCGACGGAGACGTTTGGAGACGTTTAATGAGGATGCGGTTTGACGCGAATGCTTATGAGGAACGCCGGCTGCCAGTCGGACTTTGCTGATAGCGCAGCCGGTAATCTTCCACGTCGACAATCATCTTGCCGATCGGCCACAGCGCAAGTCCGGCAAGTTTCAGGTGAGCCCACGCAAACGGGATACCGATAATGGTCACGGCGAACAAAATTGCGAGGATCAGATGGCCGAGCGCCAGCCACCAGCCGGCGAGGATGAGCCATACGATATTACCGATAAAGCCGAGCGGCCCAGAGCCGATGTCGCCGGTGCCGAGATACTCGGCGCGCGATACTGCCCGGCGCCCGAAAGGCAAGAGCGTGTAGGAGGCGATATTGAACGCCGCGCGCGCCCAGGGAATGCCGATGATGGAGACGGCCATGATCGCGGCAGCAAACAGCCAGCCGAACGCCATGCACAGACCGCCGAGGACGATCCACAGGATGTTAAGCAGCAGCGACAAAGGCGACATGGGAGACTTTCGATAAACTCGTTCGCCCGCTTCACAGATTTGCCGGCACGCCGGCGGTGCATGGGTGATTTAAGTATCCAGGATCGTCTCCGCCAGCCCGGGCAAGTCCGATTGCCGGACTGCGAAAGGCCTATGGTCGGCGGACAGGGAGCGACCGCGCAGTCATCGCACCTGAAAGATCAGTTTGCCGCGGAAGTGCCGTCCTTCGCTGAGCCGATGGGCCTCGATGGCTTGCGACAAACGGAACAGTTTCACCTCGGGCGGCCGCACGGCGCCGGTGGCTACCAGGTGTACGATCTGTTCGAGTGGTTCACGGCCGCGGGCCACGTTGGGCCGCAGCGCGACGACATCGGGGCGTGTCGGCCGCGGCGCTTTCGCGCCGGAAGCGATGAAAGCGGCGCGGCCGCCCGGCCTGAGCACGTCGAACGATTTGATCGCCACCTCGCCGCCAACGGTGTCGAAAACGGCGTCACAATTGCTGACCACGCGGGTAAAGTCAGTTGCGTTGTAGTCAATGACTTCGTCAGCGCCGAGGCCGCGCACATAAGCGATATTCGCTGCGCTGGTGGTGGTAATCACGCCGGCGCCGAGATGCTTGGCAAGCTGAATGGCGAAGCTCGCGACGCCGCCGGCGCCGCCTTGAATGAGGATGCTCTCGCCGCGCTGGAGCTTCAGCGTGTCTTCGAGGCTTCTGATCGCGGTCAGGCCGGCGAGCGCCAGCGCGGCTGCATCGATGTGCGACAGCGTGGCGGGTTTCTCGGCGATAATCGCGGACTTGATCGCCACCTTTTCGGCGTACGCGCCCTCCTTGCCGACGTCGAAAACGCCGAACACCGCGTCGCCGATCTTCAGATCGTCGACGCCCGGGCCCGTTGCGGCAACCGTGCCGGAAAAATCCCGGCCGAGAATGAGTGGAAAAGTCGCCTGCGAATATTCGCCGGCGCGCACCTTCCAGTCGGCAGCGTTGACGCTCGCCGCGACCACATCGACAACGACTTCGCCTGGTCCCGCGACCGGGTCGGGCATGTCGCCATATTGCAAGACTTCGGGGCCGCCAAATTTTTCGATGAAGACTGCTTTCACTGAACTACCTTATGATCGTGGGTTGACTGGCAGCCGGAAACGCGGCGGCGCTACGGTGCGAAACCTTAGTCTCGGATTTCATGCTGCTCAATCCCGGCTAGTCTCGTACGATCGTAAGCGCAGGAGGGGTTGCAATGGCGCATGGGCTCTATGTCGATGGCGTGTGGAAGAGCGAATGGTACGACACCTCAACCACCGGCGGCCGCTTCGTGCCGACCGAGCCCGTGTTCCGCAATTGGGTGACGCCGGACGGCAGCGCCGGGCCCTCCGGGGAGGGCGGGTTTGCCGCCGAGCGCGGCCGCTATCACCTCTACGTCTCGCTGGCCTGCCCCTACGCCCACCGCACCGTGATTTTCCGCAAGCTCAAGGAACTCGAGAGCGTGATCTCGATGTCGGTCATCGATCCGGTCATGGGCGAGCAGGGCTGGCAGTTCGGCGCGGGCGCGCTGGCCGACATTGTCAACGGCAAGCACCGGTTGGGCGAGATCTATCTGCTCGCCGACCCGCGTTATACCGGCCGCGTGTCAGTACCGGTGCTGTGGGACAAGGAACGCGGCACCATCGTCAACAACGAATCGCCCGAGATCATCCGCATGCTCAATTCGGCGTTCGCGGCGCTCACCAACGACCGCGCCGATTATTATCCGCAGGAGCTGCGCGGCGAGATCGATCGTATCAATGCGCGGGTCTATAGCGACGTGAATATCGGCGTCTATCGCGCCGGTTTCGCGACCAAGCAGGCGGCGTATGAAGAGGGTTGCCGCACCGTGTTCGCTGCGCTCGACTGGATCGAAGGGTTACTGTCGCGCCAACGCTATCTGGTCGGTTCGCGGCTGACAGAAGCCGACTGGCGGTTGTTCACCACACTCGTCCGGTTCGATGCCGTCTATTACAGCCACTTCAAATGCAATCTGCGCCGAATTGTGGACTATCCCAATTTATCGAACTACGTGCGCGACCTCTATCAAACACCCGGCATCGCCGACACCGTGAATTTGGATCACATCAAGCGGCACTATTACATGAGCATGACCGCGATCAATCCGACGCGCATCGTACCGCTCGGGCCGGCGATCGACTTCGCGGCGCCGCACGACCGCGGGAAATTCGAACGTCGGGCGTAGGCGCTGGCGGCAATGCCGTGTGACAGCTTTATGAATCTCCGCGACCGAAAAAAGCGGGATTGCGCGTGAGCTTGCTTGACGAGTAACAAAAATATTTCGGATATGTCCCGCATGGATCGCTCGCTCGGACATTAAACCATGCCGCGGCCTGATTAAATGCCGACGATCGCCTGGCCGCAATTGGGGCTGATGTTCTGACCGGTCACCGCGTCGGCCTCGCGGCTTGCGAGCCACGCAATCGCGTAAGAAATCTCCTCCGGCAGCACTTGGCGTTTTAGTGCCATTCCCTCGACGATTTCCTTGAATATTTCGGGCGTGGCGTCGGCGCGCGTCATCGGCGTGTCGGTAAAACCCGGGGAGACGGTGTTGACCGTGATCTTGTAGGGCGCGAACTCGCGGGCCCAAGCGCGCGCCAGAGCCGTAAGCGCGCCTTTGGCGCCAGTGTAATGGCTCATGGCCGGAGAGCCGGTCATGGCGAACGTCGATCCGGTATTGATGATGCGCCCGAACTGGCGCTGTTTCATCCCCGGCACAACCGCCTGGACCGCAAAGAATGCACCCTTCACGTGGGTGTCAAACAGGCTATCGAAGAACGCCTCGTCGATCTGTTCGATCGGCGCCATCATGCCGGTGATGCCGGCGTTGTTGACCAGAACGTCGATCTTGCCGAATTCCGCTTCGGCTGCCGCGACTGCGCTCTTCACTTCGGCGACGACGCGATTGTCGGCCTTGAGGCAAAGCGGAGTGACGCCGTCGCGTTTTAGCTCCGCTTTCGCCTGGTCGAGGTTGTCCTGTTTGAAATCGGTAATGGCCACCTTGGCGCCGCGCGTGCCCAACACCCGCGCGTGCGACAGCCCTAAACCGGTGGTGCCTCCGGTAATGAGAACGGCGTAGCCTGCAAGGCTGTTCGTCATGCGTCCCTCCCGCTTGGGTGTTTATGGACGCAATGACTACTCATTTAGAGAAGAGCCGCCAAGCGCGGGCGTGGCACTGTAGAGCGGACTTGCCTAAACCGATTGGGCCTGCAATCGGCAGCATAAACGCCAGCCCTTTTCCGTTTCAGCCGGTGGCCGCCGAAAGCAACAACTTTTCATCGGCCGGATCGACGATGCCGGCAAGTAGCGTGCCACATTCTCGGCATTCGAGGCGGTAGCTCTCGAACCCGCATTCGTCGATGTGGGGGAGGGCGGTCCTAAAGAACGTCAGCGGTGCATTGCATATCGGGCACGCGGCGGCGTGCGCGCTCGGGACAGTGAGGGCTTGGTCCGCAGTTGTAATCGAGCGATGAGCGCTCATCGAGATTGCTTGATGCGCCGAATAGCGGCCATGCAAAAATTCTTATAGTCGACGCGTCGCAAAAGTACCTGAAATGTACCCGCAGCATTTTATTGCGCCGGTTTATCTTCCGCTAACCGTGTCAAGGAGAACGGCAATTTCTGCGGCACGCCAGGATCGAGGAAATGATCTGCTGGCGACGGCCGGCACCGCACAAATAAATCAGAGCACGCGCAGCTGCCAATTACCCCGCAAGCTGTGGCGCTTCGCGTACATGCGGGGTCAAGTGTTCTTCTTCCGACGGCGGCAATTCCTGCGGCGCGCCGCGTTCATACAGCATCCGCCGTTCGAACAACGTTGATCGAAAGAACGGATATCGCCGATACACATCGTGCGCGCAAGTCGGATAATAAGCCGTCATCAGACTGATCGGTTTTGCCAGTTTCGGGTAAGGCCGCGGTTCACAGATCACCCGGTGGTGGAAGGTCCGCCGATAAAACGCCTGGTGCTCTACTCTTATAGCTGCGAGAAAATGGTCGGCATTGAAGTGTTCGACCGCCATCCAACAAAGTCGAAGTGTGGCATATGGCAGTCCGCGATGGAGCCGGGAAAGGTTTTCGTCGGTGACAAAGCGGGTTGAATCGATGATGACCTTGCCGGCATCCAGTTCGGGTTGCAAGACGTCGGAAAATACTTCGAGCGTAGGAAAGTTGGGGTGTTCGCGGGAGCCGACGTGGATACGCATCGAGCTCGCCAGTTCGCCGTCGAGGTACAACCCGAAGAGGTAGGCATTATCCGTCTCGTCGTACGGATCGGAAAACGTTCGCGTGTGATTTGGCGAAATCGCTCCCTCACGCAAATAAGCCTTATAGCGAAGGCGAGAGATGCTTTCCCGTTCTTCACCGCTGCCATCCACGCGCTTGTAATCGATCCTATCCAGCAGCTGTGCAACGTTATCGGAGAAACTGCCCTCTGAGCGGGGATGATCCGAAGTAACCGAATGCGATTGAAACGAAGTCACCGTGACCGGAGCCATGGACGCCTCACTCGGCGCCTCATTAGGCGCCCGCGATCAAAAGGTTAACACTTTATTAATCCGATTACAATTTTCACGAGCGTTTTATGGAGGATTAGGGTTAACCAGCATCTTTGCTACCAGACGTGACAAAGATATGATCGGCAAAGAAGCTCCGCTCAGGCGGCGTCGCTGCGAATTCCCGCAGGCCAGGCAGTAGTTTGGGCGGGCGCCACGTAAAATGCGTAAAGCAGCTTCCGCAGATCGGCAGCGGGCATGGGCCGACCTAGCAGGTATCCTTGCACCTCGTCGATGCTGTCCTCGGCGGCGAGCAGTTCAAGCTGTTCCTGCGTTTCCACGCCTTCGACCACCACGCGCAAACCTAACTGCGCGCTCAGGCGCGTCATGCCGCGCAGCAAGGTCACTCTGCGTTCGTCGTCGCCAAGACCCTGCAGGAAGGATTGGTCGATTTTTACTTTGTGAAATGGAAAGCTGTGCAAATAACTGAGACTCGAATAGGCCGTACCGAAATCGTCCAATGAGATCTTCACGCCTAACTCGGCAAGTTGATCGAGATCGGCGCGCGTCCTTTTCGTATTCTGCAGCAAAGTCGATTCCGTGATCTCCAGCTCGAGCCGGCCGGGCGGCAGATTAGTGGCGGCAAGCGTCTCCCGAACCAGCGCCGGAACATTGGAGCGATCGAACTGAATCGAGGAAAGGTTCACCGCCACAGCAATGTCGCCCGGCCAGCGGCGGCACTCCAGACAAGCATTATACAGGACCTGGTTGCCGATCTCGACGATCAGGCCCATTTCCTCGGCGACCGGAATGAATTCCGCGGGTGAAACCATTCCGCGCTCATGATGCGGCCACCGCAGCAGCGCTTCGCAGCCCTCGATGCGCCTGGATTTCAGGTTGAAGATTGGCTGATAGTAGAGCTCGAACGCCTCGCTCTCGGTTGCGCTGCGCAAGTCAAATTCGAGAGTTCTGCGCGCCTGGGCGCTAGCTTCCATTTTTGCTTCGAACCAGCGCCAGGTGCCGCGACCGTCGGACTTAGCCTGATAGAGCGCAATGTCGGCGTTGCGCAGAAATTGGTCCGGATCGATTGGGGTTTTTGCCAGTGCAATGCCGATGCTGGCGGTCACGACGACTTTGTGGCCGTCGAGATCGTAAGTACCGGCCACTGCATTGAGGACGCGGGTCGCCAGCGCTTCACTTTGCTCAATCGACTTGACCGGAGCCTGCAAAATCACAAACTCGTCGCCGCCAAAGCGCGAAATGACATCGGCATCGCCAACGTGTTCGCGCAGACGATGAGCGACCGCCTGTAGGAGCATGTCACCTCGCGTATGCCCTAGCGTGTCGTTCACCTGTTTGAACTGATCGAGATCGATGAAGTGAATGGCGCACATGTTGTCAGGCCGCCATTCGGCAAGGGCTTTTTCCATTCGGTCGCGCAGAACATTGCGATTGGGCAGTCCGGTCAGGGCATCAAAGCGTGCCAGGTGGTTGATTTTGGCCTCAGCAATCCTGCGTTCGGTGACGTCCTCTACCAGAACGACCATGCCGCCGTTTTCCATCGGCTGGACCGTGAATTCGAGCGTTCGCCCATTCACCATGTCCACAGCGAAGGCGGCGTCATCGCTACCCGAAAGCTGGGCGTCGAGGCGATCGATGAGGCTCTGCGCATTGAGAGCCGACAGCAGACCCGCGTTGACGACACCGTCCACCAAGTCACGTACAGTCGAGCCCTTCAGCTCAAAATCCATCGACAGTCCGACTTGCTGGCTCAGTTTTTGATTTGCGACGACGACGCGGCGATTAGAATCGAACATGCACAAGCCATGCGGCATATTGTTCAGTGCAGTGTCGAATCGCTTTGCCAGCAGCGACATATCACGCGATGCGATCACCGCATCGAGCAGCGTGCGGCGCAATCTTTCCGCTATGAACTTTACCCCGAGGTAGAACGGGATGAGAAGGCCGGCAAAAATCCAATGAAACGGATTTCCGTAAAGCAGGAGCGCCGCCGTCATTGGCGCCCACGCGCAGAAGATTTGCACGACCACAAAGCGGGAGTTTCCAAAGTTTCGTCCGAAGATGCCGATCGAATAAGCAATCGTCATCGAATAACTGACGAGGTGGGCAAACGGATCGGAGGTCCGGGTGAAGGCGATGAAGCACCAGATTCCAAGCAGCGCGACGGATGCGGCCGCTCCCACGACGTAGCGATGCTCCCATCGTCTGGCAATTTCCGTGCTTGTGACTGTTGAGCGGACACGAAAATACGCACGCATCAATATTCCGCGCGCACAGGCAACAAGAATAATCGCTAACGTGCAATAGAGAAGAAGGATTTCGCCAGTCTTCCAATATGTGATAAAAACCGATCCAGCAGCAAAAATGCTCCCTACAAACAGCGTTCGGCCTTCTTTGAAAAGCGAATCGACCAGCGGAATATATATTTCCGGCGGCAGCGTTTCGTTCTCGGTTTGACGCGGCGGAAGCTCGGAACGCATGCTTCTTTATACCGTAGACAATCGACACAACTTTAAATAGTGCTAATAAGTATCGCTTAAAGGTATCTCCACCGGGTAAATTTAGACGGCCATATTTTTGCGCCGAACGCTGATAATGTGGCGACCGCCGGATTGACAAAAGTTCTTTGCATACGGTTAGGATACAATTATCCCTACGGCTTCGCGGAAATACTTGAACATGGCCGATGTCGCTCGCCGCCACCCGGAATCGCGATTGCGGCCGTTGCCGACGAAGTCCTGTACTGTTACGGCAAGCTTTGCGAGCGTATTCAGCGAATTTTTTCGAAATCGCCGTGACGGCCAAGACCGTTCTTGAAACGGGTCGCTCCGGCGACGCCGTCCGCGATTAGCGCCTCACGCCCATTGTACCATTCCTGGATTAGTGCCGCGCGCACGCTGAGCCCATGGCTCTTGATGGCCGAACGGCGGTCGGCGCGGACACAGACCTGTGGAAACCGCGCGATCTCTTGTGCCAGTTCCTCTGCCTTCTGCCGGGCGCCGCCTTTCGGCGTCACGTATTCGCACAGCCCGATATCCAGGCATTCTTCGGCTGGAACTTTGCGGCCAGTCAAAATGATCTCAAGCGCGCGCCCCTGACCGACTATGCGTGGCAGCCGCACCGTGCCGCCGTCGATCAGCGGCACGCCCCAGCGCCGGCAATAGACGCCGAAATACGACTCTTGCGCCATCACCCGGAAATCGCACCACAGTCCGAGTTCCATCCCGCCGGCGACGGCGGGGCCTTCGATCGCCGCGATGACAGGCTTGTCCAGTTCGAGCCGCGAAGGACCGAGCGGTCCGCGCGGAATTTCACCACCATTGCCGCGAGGCCCTGCCGTAGGGATATCGAGTTCACCGAGCGGATATGCGGCATTCAGCGTGCTGGCATATTTGAGATCCCAGCCGGCGCAAAACGCACCGCCGGCGCCATAGAAGACCGCGACGGACGCGTCTTTATCGGCGTCGAATTCGAGAAAGGCCGCCGTCAGCGCATCCGCGCTTGCCGGGTCCATCGCGTTGCGGGCTTCAGGCCGATCGTGAATGACCGTCCATACCGATCCGCTCTTTTCAACTCTGACTGCCATCTTCGATGTCCTCTCCCTGACGAGTCTTTACGTCTCGGCTCTTGCGGCGTTGTCTCGGCCGGCTATCGGCTGTTGAACATCGGCAGGCGCCGCTCGGCCATCGCTTTCACGCCTTCCTTGAAATCTTCGGTCTTGCGCAGGCGTGTTTGCTCAGCGAGTTCATGTTCAGTGGCTGCGCGCACGCGGTCCGCCAAGTCGCCGCGCATGGTGGCGCGCGTCGCGATCAGGCCAAGCGGAGAGTTTTCAGCGATCTCGGCGGAAAACGACAGCGCGGCAGCGCGCACCTGTTCCTGCGGCACCAAAGCGTCCGCAAGCCCCATGGCGTGCGCTTCACCGCCCGGAACGCGGCGGCTGGTGTAGAACATCATTGCCGCCTTGGTCGAGCCGATAACAGCCGGCAGCGTGACGGTCAGACCGAAGCCCGGATGAAAGCCAAGCCGGGTGAAGTTGGCGCAGAAGCGGGCTTCGGGACACGTGACGCGAAAATCGGCCACCATCGCCAGACCGAGACCACCGCCAACCGCTGCGCCATGCACCGCGGCGATGATCGGCTTTTTGGTCCGGAACAGGCGGTTGCCTTCGATATAAAGATGCGCGGTGCCGGGCCTCGGCCCGCCCAACAGTTCGCTGCCGTCGCGATCGTCATTGCCGAAATTCGCTCCGGCGCAAAATGATTTTCCTTGCGCCGCCAGCACCAGAGCGCGGCAATTGGGATCGGCGTCGAGCGCCTCGAAGGCGGTGGCGATTTCCTTGATCAGCGCAACGTCGAAATAATTATTTGGCGGCCGTCTGATCTCGACGAGCGCAACGTGGCCGAATTTCTGCACACCGATATCCTTGAATGGACCCATGACACCGTCCTCGCGAATTGCTTACTCGGCCGCGCCGCGGCGTTCGGCCGCCTGGACATCGCGCTTTACGATCAAGGCGTCCACGACGGATACTCCTTCGCCCTCGCCGTGGACGACGACCGGGTTGAGATCGATCGAATCAATCTCGTCGGCATGATCGGCGGCGAATTGCGACAGCCGCACTATCAGCTCGGCGAGCGCATCAACGTTCGCCGGCGGCAGCCCGCGATAGCGCCCGAATAACGCAGCCGCCTTGAGACGGCCGACAAGCGCGCGTGCGGCGGCCGCATCGAGCGGCACGGGGGCGAGCAGGATATCGTCCAGTGCTTCGACCAAAACTCCACCGAGACCGACCATCAGCAGCAAGCCCCAGGTCGGATCGCGATTTACGCCAAGAATGACTTCGCGCCCGGGCGGCGCCATCGGCTGGACCAGCACGCCGTCGATCTGCGCTGCCGGTGCGTATCGTTTGGCCGCGGCGAGCACGCGATCGTAAGCGGTGCGCACCATGTTGGCGTCGGCGAGATTCAATGCGAGCGCGCCGGCTTCGGTCTTGTGCGGGATATCGGCGGATTGAACCTTGAGTGCGACTGGCCGCCCCATGCCTTGCGCTTTGGCGGCAGCTTCATCGCCGGAGTGCACCAGGTCGCCCGCGTTTTCGGTTCCAATGCCATAGGCTGCAAGGAGCGTGCGGGCCCGATATTCGCTTAGCACCAAGGAAGCTTCTGCAAGCAGCGCCGCCACCTTTGTACGCGCGGCCGATGCCGGCGCGATGACGTTGGCCGGCTGAAGCGAACGCTCGCGCAGGGCGCGATAGTCCGCCATCGCGCGCATGGTGCGGGCGCAGCCGGGCGCGCCCGTGAACAAAGGATTGCCCGCTTCGTTCAGGATCTCGATGGTGCGCTCGGCAGGCAGCGTGTAGGTCCACATGAACACCGGCTTCGGGCACTCGCGCGCCAGATCCTTCAGCTTCGGCAGATCAGCTTCGAGGAACGCCGAACGGCGCGCCGTGATCACGACGATGACACCGTCAACCGAAGGCGATTGCGCGACCAGTCGCGCGAACCGCGCATAGCCGAGCTTCTGCACGCCTTGGGCCGTTGAATCGACCGGATTCTGCGTGGTGCCGTAGGAAGGTACATGAGCATCAAGCGCAGTGCGGGTTGCGGCATCGAGCACCGGCACATCGAGCCCAGCGGCTGCACAAGCGTCGGCCATCCATATGCCCGCGCCGCCAGAGGCGGTGCAGATGCCGACACGGCGTCCGGCCGGCATCCGGTCGCCGCAGGCGAGGAAGGCAACTGTCACGTCAAGCATCTCATCGAAATCGCGCCCTTCGATCAAACCGTAGCGGTCAAAAATGGCGCGATAGGCCGCCTGCGAGCCGGCAAGTACGGCGGTATGAGAAGCAGCCGCCCGGCGGCCCGGCTCGGTCTGGCCGATCTTGCCGACGATCAGCGGCTTTCCGGCTTTGAGCGCCTTCTCCGCGACGCGCTTGAATTTCTCCGGCGTCCTCACCGCTTCAATCAGCAACAAGAAAACGGTAGTCTCGCCTTCGTCGAGCATGTAGTCGACAAAATCGGAAATCTCGAGCGCGGCTTCGTTACCAGTCGTGGCGATGTAGCGGAACCTGATATTGCGCGGGCGCGCCCGGTCAAGGAAGGCAAAGCCGAGGCCGCCGCTTTGCGAGATCACCGACACCTGACCGCGCCCCAGCGGCCGCGCCGGGGTGAGCGGCCCGGCGCTTTTGTCCGACGCGGGGCTGAAGTTCGCGCACAGGGAGGCGGCGATGTTGGCAAAGCCTTCGGAGTTCGGCCCGCTCACTGCCATGTCATATCGCCGCGCAATCGCGGCGATTTCCCGCTGCATGTGGGTGCCGGTTTCACTTTCTTCGGCAAAACCGGAACTGAGAATGGCGGCGGCTTTGATGCCGGCGCGCCCGCAGCGTTCAAGCTCCGCCGGCACGTAGGCGGCGGGAACGATCAGGATCGCCAGATCGACGATTTCCGGAAGTGCCTCGACCGAAGGATAGGCTTTCACGCCCTGCACTTCGGCGGCGCTACGACTGATCGGATAAACGGTCCCGGCGTATGGATGACTGCGGATGATCTCGAAGATCCGTCCGCGCAGCCCGTGCGTATCGGACGAAGCGCCGACCACCGCCACCGATTTCGGCCACAGCAATTTCCCGATATCCGGCACCGCGCGGCAGCCTCTCAACGCAAACCGAGCCCGCGCGCAATGATGCCGCGCAGGATCTCGGTGGTGCCGCCCTGAATGGTGAGCTTCGGTGCGATCATTGTCGCAAAGGCGAGCTGATCCTCAAGCGTAGCGCGGTTGAGGATTTCAGGCTCGAGGAACGCCGCGAGCTCGCGTACCCGGCCGGGCAGTTTCTGTTCCCAAACCGTGCCGAGGTCCTTGACGATCGAACCTTCGACTACCGGCTCCTTGCCGGCTTGCAGCATGCCCGCGACCGAGACCGACATGCGCCGCAGGGTATGCAGTTGCGCGACCAGCCTGCCGAGGCCCTCGGCGCTGCGCAGGTCTGGCTCCGGACCGAGCACGCGGATGAGCTCCAACAAAACATAAAAGGTCTCGAGAAAACGCTCCGGTCCGCTCCGCTCGTAAGCGAGTTCGCTGGTCGCCTGCTTCCAGGCGCCGTCGATCTCGCCCATGACGTGGTCGTCGGGCACGAAAACATCGTCGAATACGACTTCGTTGAAACCAGCCTTGCCCGTCATTTGATTGATCGGGTTCACCTTGATCCCCGGCGTCTTCATATCGACCAAAAACTGGGTCAAGCCGTGCCGGCGGTTTTCTTTGGTCGGCGGCGAAGTGCGAAACAGCGCCAGCATGTAGTCTGCGACCTGTGCGCTTGTCGTCCAGATCTTGCTGCCGTTGATGCGCCATCCGCCGTCGG
Source organism: uncultured Alphaproteobacteria bacterium (assembly GCA_963844545.1). Taxonomy (GTDB): domain Bacteria; phylum Pseudomonadota; class Alphaproteobacteria; order Rhizobiales; family Xanthobacteraceae; genus BOG-931. The sequence continues at coordinate 554,558 of CAWJOX010000026.1, forward strand.
CCTTCGTTGCCTTGGTCTTGGCGGCGAACAGGTCAGAGCCCGACCCTGGCTCACTCATGCCGATGGAGAAGCACAGTTCGCCGCGGCAAATGCGCGGCAGCACATCGTTCTTGACGTGCTCGGGAGCGTATTTGAGCAGAATCGGACCGCTTTGCCGGTCGGCGACAAAGTGCAGGTGCGATGGCGCATTGGCGACGCGAAATTCCTCGGTGACCACGTAGCGCTCGAGTTGCGTGCGCTCGTGTCCGCCGTACCGCTTTGGCCAGGTCATGCCGATCCAGCCTTTGGCGCCGACCCGCCGGCTGAAGGCCCGGTTGTAGGAATCGCCGTGCGCGGCTTGATGCGGATCGAATGTGCCGGCTGCAATCTCTTCGGCGAGGAAAGCGCGCACTTCGGCGCGGAGTGTGTCGCATTCCGGCGGCAGGCGAACCGGATCGAACTGCAGGTTCGCGGTCATCGCGACGCCACCATAGGCCAGAATTCATCGGCCCCGCGGCGGGCCACGTGTTTGCCAAGCTCGGCCGCCCAATAGCTTTCATTGCCGAAGTCGTCACGCCAGGACAGCATCCGCAGCGTGAAGCGGTGGAGAACGTGTTCCTGCGTGAAACCGATGGCGCCGAACACCTGATGCGCAATCGCCGCGCCTTCGGTGGCGGCTTCGGCGGTGCGAATCTTGGCGGACGCCGCTTCAAAGAACACCGCGTCATCGAAAGCGCCCGCTTGCGCGATGGTGTCGGCAGCCGAACCGGCGACCGCGAGCGCAGCGGCCACCTCGCCGGCGAGCCGCGCCAGGTTCTGTTGCACGGCCTGAAATTTACCGATCGGGCGTTCGAAAGCGACGCGCTCGCCGGCATAGGCGACGCAGAGCGACAGGATCGCCTCCAGCGCGCCGGCGGTTTCGACGCTGCGGATGGCCGAGCCCATCAGCATCAGAGTGGATTGCGTGAGTTCAGCCGGTGCCGGTGCATTGGCGACCGGTCGGACGCGATCGAAGGTCACCGCATTGGCGGCGTCGCCGGCAAGATTGCGGCCTTCACCTAAGCGGCAATCTTTGATGCTGACGAGCGCAATCTGGTGCTGCTCGGCGTGGTCTGCAAGCACAGCGATGTGTTGTGCGTCTCGGGCAAACGGAACACCGAGCGCGCGGCCGCTCAGCTTGCCGTCGGGATCGATGGTAATGCGGTCATGCGGGCGGCAAGGTGCGAGCGTCATTGGCGTTGCCGGTGCCTCGATGCCGGCGTGCGCGAGCAGCCAGCCGGCCGCCAACGTTTCCGCCAGCGGCACCGACAACGCGAAGCGTCCCGCGACCGCGAGAATGGCGAAGCCTTCGGCCAAACCCGCGCCGGAGCCGCCTAATTCTTCGGGCACCCAGGCGAGCGGCAGGCCCGCTTCACTGAGCGCGTGCCATAGCGGTTCTTCCCACGCGCCGTTAGCCGCTTTGTTGATGGTCTGCGGATCGGCAAGATCGGCGAGAATTCGCGCCGCCGCGTCGGCTACGATATGTTCTCTTTCGTCCGGCACGATTTACTCGAACCCCGGCTTTTGCGCGCGCGAAAAGCCAATTAAGCCGCCCGATGAACGCTTCTGCTATGGTGAGCGTAAGCACCACGCTTGGCAAGTTAGTTCGTTTGCACATCGGCTCCGCAAACTGGACAGGTGACCCGAAATACCGGACGGTATACCGTCCAATTGGCAGCGAAGGCTGGAGCACACAGGTGGCGAAGCGCAACGCGACTGTGGCCGTTATTGGTGCCGGTGACTTCATCGGCGCGGCGATCGCCAAAAAGTTTGCCGCCGAAGGTTTCGCAATCTTCGCCGGCCGCCGGAATGCCGACAAGCTGGAGCCGTTGGTCGCGGATGTTCAAGCCGCCGGCGGTGAGATCATTGCGCGCGGTCTTGATGCCCGCAAGGAGGACGACGTGGCGGCTTTTCTGCGCGCCGCCGACGCGCACGCTCCGCTTGAAGTCTGCGTGTTCAACATCGGCGCCAATGTCAACTTCCCGCTGCTGGAGACGACCGAGCGGGTGTTTCGCAAGGTCTGGGAATTGGCCTGTTACGCCGGCTTTCTGAGCGGCCGCGAAGCCGCGCGGCTGATGCTGCCGCACGGCAAAGGCTGCATCTTTTTCACCGGCGCGACGGCAAGCCTGCGCGGCGGTGTCGGCTACGCCGCATTCGCCAGCGCCAAGTTTGGGTTGCGCGCTGTCGCACAAAGCATGGCCCGCGAGCTTGGTCCGAAGAACATCCACGTTGCGCATCTGATCATCGATGCCGGTGTCGATACTGCATTCGTCCGTGATCGGATAAAACAGCGCGGTGGCGCGGCGGCGCTGGAAAATCTGGAGCCGGACCAGCTGATGAATCCGGCGTCGGTCGCCGAAGCCTATTGGCAGTTATACCGGCAGCCGCGCGACGCCTGGACCTTCGAACTCGACGTGCGGCCTTACCGCGAGGTCTGGTGACATGGCCAAAGTGGAATTTCACTTCGACTTCGGCAGCCCGAACGCCTATCTGGCGCATCAGGTCATTCCGCGAATCCAGGCGCGTACCGGCGCCAAATTCGAATACGTGCCGATCCTGCTCGGCGGCGTCTTCAAGCTGACCAACAATCGTTCGCCGGCGGAAAAGATGGCCGGCATCAAGAACCGGCTCGAATACGAACGCCTGGAGCTGCAGCGTTTCGTCCGGCGTTATGACGTTCCGTTTAACTGGAATCCATTCTTTCCGGTCAACACATTGTTGATCATGCGCGGCGCCGTAGCGGCGCAGCTGAGTGGCATCTTTGAGCGATATGTGAGCGAAGTGTTCCGTCACATGTGGGCGGAGCCGAAGGACATGGACGATCCGGCGGTGGTCGGCGCGGCGCTCACAGAATCCGGTTTCGATGCCGCCGCTTTGCTCGCGCGCACCCAGGAGGCCGAGGTCAAGGACCAGCTCCTGAAAAATACCGAGGCTTCGGTCGCGCGCGGCACGTTCGGGTCGCCGACTTTCTTCGTCGGCGACGAAATCTTTTTCGGCAAGGATCGGCTGCGCGACGTTGAAGAAGAGATCGCACGCACCAAATAGCGGGACTGCGAGGGCAAGCCGCCCGGCATTGCCGATATTCGCCTGAATGGAGCCGTGTCAGTGGTAACTCCAGCAAGACCGTCGATCATCGATACGCGGCACGACCAGATGTTTCCGGTTCTGGAAGCCATCGAGATCGAGCGCGTGCGGCGTTTTGGTACGGTGCGATCGTTCGCAACCGGGGAGGCGCTGGAGCAAGCCGGCAAGATTGGTACCGGGTTGATCATTATCCTGGAGGGCCGGATCGAGGCCATCCAGCACAACGTCGGCGGCCACCAAACGCCCATCGTCACGCAAGGGCCCGGCGCGTTCCTCGGCGAACTGGCGCAATTGGCGGGCCGTCCGGCGCTGGTGGATGCCTTTGCGCGCGAGCCGACAAAAGCCCTCATCATTCCGCCGGATCGGCTGCGGGCCTTGTTGATCGCGGAGGCTGAGCTTGGCGAGCGCATTATGCGCGCCCTCATTCTGCGCCGCGTGGGCCTGATTGAGACCGGAGGCGGTGGACCGGTGATTGTCGGTCGCGCCGACAATGGCGACGTGTTGCGGCTAGATAACTTTCTGCGGCGCAACTCGCATCCGCACCAGACGCTCGATCCAGACAGCGACCCGGGAGCAAAAGCGCTGATCGACCGCTTTCACGTCGACCCCGGACAATTGCCGATCGTTTTGTGCCCACAGGGACAATTGCTGCGCAATCCGACCGACGGCGAGCTGGCGCGGTGTCTCGGCTTGGTTAGTCCGATCGATCAGGATCGGATTTATGACGTGGCCATTGTCGGGGCAGGCCCCGCAGGCCTTGCGGCGTCGGTTTACGCCGGATCGGAAGGCCTTTCGGTTCTCATGCTCGACTGCCGCACCCGAGGCGGCCAAGCGGGCGCTTCCGCGCGGATCGAGAATTATCTCGGCTTTCCGACTGGCATCAGCGGCAACGCCCTGATGGCGCGCGCCTCTAACCAGGCGGCGAAGTTCGGGGTTGAAATGGCAATCCCGGACGAAGTGGCGAGCCTCGAGGCGGCGGACGGTTCACAGCAGCATTTCGTCCTCAATTTATCCGACAACGAACATGTGCGCGCCCGCGCGGTCGTGATCGCGAGCGGTGCGCGATATCGCCGGCTGGCGCTGCCAAACCTTGAGGCGTTCGAATCGTCGAGCGTGCATTATTGGGCGTCTCCGCTGGAAGGAAAACTTTGCGGCGGACAAGAGGTAGTTTTGGTAGGCGCCGGCAATTCGGCGGGTCAGGCGACCGTTTATCTGGCAAGTCAGGCGGCGAAGGTTTGGCTCGTTGTTCGCGGCGCGGACCTGGAGACGAACATGTCGCGCTATTTGGTCGATCGCATCAGCGGGCTCGCCAACGTCGAAGTGCTGACGCGTACCGAGATCGCCGCGCTGGAAGGCAACGACGGCGTGCTGCATGCGGTCCGTTGGCGGCACGCGGTTTCGGGCGAGGAAATGCGGCGCGATATCCGTCATCTCTTCCTGTTCATCGGCGCCGAGCCAAATACCGATTGGCTTGCCGGGTCGGGAGTAGCGCTAGACCCGCGTGGGTTCGTGCTCACCGGCCCCGACGCCGGCGCCGATCGCAGGCAACTCGAAACGACGCGCCCCGGCATATTCGCGATCGGCGATGTTCGCTCCGGTTCGGTCAAGCGTGTCGCTGCGGCGGTCGGCGAAGGAGCCCAGGTTATGTCTGCTATCCACCGTTATTTGGCTGCTGCCGGCCAAGCTCCCGGGGTTGCAACGACGCCGGCGGCGGTAGCGACACACTAAGACGGCCCGTCCGCGCGCAATAACCGGGGAGCGCGGTGCGCGTTGGCCGAGAACCGCGGGGGCAGGACACGACATGCCGAATGATGCGCAAGCGGTTTGGTTAGCGGCAGGGCTGCGCACCCCATTCGTCAACGTGGACGGGCCGTTTGCCGGTCGGGATTCTCTGGGCTTGTCGGTGCCGGTGGTCCAGGCAATGGCGCGGCAGGTGAACGGTTCGATCGACTTTGCGGTGTGGGGTTCCGTCGTCGTCAATCTCGCCTATGCCAATTTGGCGCGCGAGGTGTGGCTCGACAGCAAGCTCGATCCCCATGTCCCGACATTCACCACCATCATGCAATGCAGCACCAGCATGGTCGGCGTGTTCGAGGCGGCCGGAATGCTCGGTGAGCACCGCGCGGCTTTGGCGATGGTCGGCGGTGTCGAGAGCATGAGCCGCGTCCAGATCGGGCTGGGACAGAATTTGTCCGTTTGGCTCCGCCGCATGTTTCAAGCCCGCAGTGCGGCCGATCGCCTTCGTATCCTTCGCCGCCTGCGCCCGTCCGACGTCCGGCTGTTTGTGCCGGAAGTGAAGAACCGGGTGACAGGCCGCAGCATGGGCGAACACACCGAGGATATGGCGAAGGACTGGAACATCGGCCGCCGCGAGCAGGATGAACTTGCGCTCGAAGGTCATCAGCGAGCGATCGCGGCGCAGGATCGTGGCTTCTTTGCCGATTTGATCGTGCCGTTAGATGGAGTGAATAAGGATCACTTTCCGCGCCGGGATACATCGCTGGAAAAGCTTGCCAAACTCAAACCGGTATTTGACCGGACCAGCGGACGAGGCACGCTGACGGCCGGCAACAGCTCGCCGCTGACCGATGGCGCTTCCGCCATCTGGGTCGGCACAGAAGAAGGCCTTGCGCGATTGCCGCAACAATTGCCGCGTGCGCGATTGGTCGATTTTGAAATGGCGGCGGTCGATATCTTCACTGAGGGCCTGCTGATGGCGCCGGTCACTGCCATTCCGCGGCTGTTGGCGCGGCGCGGGCTGAAGTTCAACGATATCGCGCTGTGGGAAATCCACGAGGCGTTTTCGGCGCAGGTGCTCTGCCACATCAAAGCGCTCGAGGATAAAGATTTCGTCCGGACCAAAGCCGGCGTCGAGCATGATTTCGGGAGCTTCCCGCGGGAGCGGATGAACCCGAACGGCGGCAGCGTCGCGCTCGGGCATCCGTTCGCGGCGACCGGTGCGAGAATCTTAAGTCAGGCCGTCAAAGAGCTCGCGGCGCTGCCGCAAGGCAGCCGGGCGATTGTCAGCATTTGTTCCGATGGCGGTCTCGGCACGGTCGCGCTCCTGGAGCGCTGACTGCTTCGTCAATCCGCCGCGGCGATGGCGTGAAAAAACGTGCCGGTGACGCGGCCGCGCCGGCCGCCGGTTTTTTCCAGTGCACGGCCCTCGCCGTCGGCAATCTCGGCGAAGGGTTCGTCGTCTCCGGCAGCCGTGAGCGAGGCGTAGTGGAATTCATGCCCGCGAACGAGCATTCCGCCTCTCCCGAGAACGCCATCAGCGAGAAGTCTTGCTGTCCGATAGCCGAGGTGTAGTTTGCGCTTGGCGAAGCTTGTGGTGTGGCCGAGTAATTCGGTCATTGCGTGATGCCTGCCGGTCGCGTCTTCGAGACTCTCGCCAAGCACCATGTAGCCGCCGCACTCGCCGTGCACCGGGCGCGTGGCGGCGAACTGCCGTAGCCCCCCAACAAACCGGCCTGCATTGCTGAGCGATTCGGCGTGTAGCTCCGGATAGCCGCCCGGCAGCCAGCAGCTGTCCGCGCTTTGCGGCGGTGGCTCGTTGGCAAGCGGCGAAAACGGCTGGATCTCGGCGCCGGCCTTGCGCCAAGCGTCGATGATGTGGGGATAGATGAAAGTAAAAGCGCGATCGCTGGCGAGGGCGATCCGCTGGCCCGGCGGCGGCAGCACTTGAGCTTGGCCCGGAGCTTCCGCCAATTGCAATGGTGCAGCGCAGGCCATGATGGCGTCGAGATCGAAATGGCGTTCGGCCGTTTCCGCGAGGCGCTCGATCAGGCCGGCGAGATCGGAATGCTCGCCGGCCTGAACAAGGCCGAGGTGACGTTCCGGCAGCGCCAGCGCCGTTTCGCGGGTCAGTGCACCGAGGATCGGAATGCCGAGCGCGGTGATCGCGCCCGCGACCAGCGCGCGATGCCGTTCGCTGGCGACGCGGTTGAGAATTATTCCGGCGATGCGCACGGCCGGATCGTGCGTAACGAAGCCCCGCACCAAAGCCGCGGCCGATTGTGCCTGCCGCGCAACATCGAGCACCAGCACGACCGGCAAATTGAAATGGGCGGCGAGGTCGGCGGTGGCGCCGCGTCTGCCGGGAATACTGGCGCCATCGGCCGCACCATCAAACAAACCCATCACGCCTTCGATTACGAAAATATCCGCGCCGTCGGCTGCTTGTGCAGCAAGGGTGTCCAGCAATCGTGGCGACATTGCCCAGGAATCGAGATTGACGCTCGGACTGCCGCTGACTGCGGCATGGAACGCCGGATCGATGTAGTCGGGTCCGGCTTTTGCCGCGCGTACCTTGATGCCGCGGCGCATAAGGGCGGCGATCAGCGCGAGCGTCACCGTCGTTTTGCCGGCACCGGAATGCGGCGCGGCGATTATGAGCCCGCGCGCCGTCACTTTTGCTGCTGTTTTTCTCTCGCGGCGACCGGGGCGTTGCCGAGGAGCACTACGCGCAAGTTCACGATCTCACCAACCACAACGATCGCTGGCGGTTCGAAGTTTTGTTCGCGTGCATCGGCGGCAATGTTTTGCAGCGTCGAAACGAGGACTCGCTCGGTTGGTGTCGTCGCCGACATGATGATGGCCGCAGGCGTCTGTGCATCAAGCCCGGCTGCCAGCAACGAAGCCGTGATCCGCGGCAGATTGTGCATCACCATGTAGAGCACAATCGGCTGTCCTGTGCGTGCGAGCGGCGCCCAGTCGAAATCCTCGTCGGCGCCGTGGCCGGCGGCGAAGATCACCGCCCGATTGACACCGCGCAGCGTTGCCGGGATTGCCGCCGTGGCCAGAGCCGCCAGGCCCGCCGTGACGCCGGGAATGATTCGGAAGGGGATGCCCGCGGCCGCAAGCGCCATTGCCTCTTCGCCACCGCGCCCGAACACAAACGGATCGCCGCCTTTCAGCCGCAGCACGCGCTTTCCGGCGCGTGCGAGCGTGATCAGGCGCAAACTGATGTCGGCTTGCGTCGCCGAAGGCTTGCCGCCGCGTTTGCCGGCGAACTCAAGCCGCGCCTGTGGGCCGGCAAGCGCCAGCACCCGCTGATCGACCAGGGCGTCGTGGACCACCACATCGGCCTGCTGCAGGCCGGCGAGTGCGTCGAGTGTGAGCAGGCCCGGATCGCCCGGTCCCGCACCTGCGAGCCAGACGTGTCCCGGCGTAAACACCGGGACGCCGTCGCGCCGGACTGCCAGCGAGTCCCACACCGTCATGACGACACACCTCCGTGGTGACGATCGCGGGACGCAGGACTAAAGGAAGGAGCATGGAGCGGCAGGAACGCCCGTTGCGCCGGGGCTGGACCACCGGCACTTGCGCCGCTGCAGCGGCCAAGGCGGCGTTTGCCGCGCTCGTAACGGGCGAATTTCCCGATCCGGTCGAGGTGACTTTGCCGCGCGGCGAGCGGCCAAGTTTTGCGTTGGCGATGACGCGAAAGGATCAAAGCAGCGCAAGCGCCGGCGTGATCAAGGACGCCGGCGACGATCCGGATGTAACGCACGGTGCGCTCATTGTTGCGACCGTGCGCGCTGGCGCGACTAGAGCGGGCGTGACCTTCCGAGCCGGTCAGGGCGTCGGCACGGTGACGCGGCCGGGCCTTCCGCTTCCGCCGGGCGAGCCGGCCATCAACCCGGTGCCGCGCCGCATGATCCACGACGCCATCGCCGAAGTTGCAGCCGCGGCCGGATGCGCAGCCGACGCCGAGGTCGAGATCGCCATTCCCGGCGGCGTGGAACTGGCGGCGAAAACGCTCAACGGGCGCCTCGGCATCGTCGGCGGCTTGTCGATCCTCGGCACGACCGGGATCGTCGTGCCTTATTCCTGCTCGGCGTGGATTCACTCTATCCATCGCGGTATCGATGTCGCGCGCGCCGCCGGTCTTGCCCACATTGCCGGCAGCACTGGCGCCAATTCCGAAACTGCGGTGCAGAAGCTTTACGGCCTGCCGGACATTGCGCTGATCGACATGGGCGATTTCGTCGGCGGCATGCTGAAATATCTGCGCAATCATCCGGTGGCGCGGGTGACCATCGCCGGCGGCGTCGGCAAGATGACCAAGCTCGCGCAAGGCCTCACCGACCTTCACTCCAGGCGCGGCGAGGTCGACCGCGCACTGCTGGCGAGCTTTGCCGAGGCCGCAGGCGGCTCCGCGCAACTGTGTGCGCATATCATTGAAGCGAACAATGCTGCCGAAGCTTTTGCGCTGGCGCGGACCGAAGGCATAACGCTTGGCGACGCCGTGGCGCGCGCGGCGCAGGATACCGCTGAACGCGTCGTCGAGGGCCGCGGCATCGCCACCGAGATCGTGTTGTTTGATCGCGACGGTGCGCTGGCCGGCCGGGCGCCGTTCAAGAATGCTTAGCAACGCGGTCAAGCTGCGCCTCCCCGGAACCGGCGGCGGTAATCGGGGTCGTAAAGCGCGCTGTCGCGAAAATCATGCGCGGCAATGGCCGGGCCGACAAAAATGAGCGCGGTCCGCTCGATATGGGCCGCGGACGCTTGCGCGGCGATGTCGGCGAGCGTGCCGCGCAGCACCCGCTGTGCCGCCGAGCTTGCCTGAACAACAACGGCGGCAGGACAGTCGGCGCCGTAAAACGGCGTCAATTCCCTGACGATCGTCTCAATCGCGTGAATGGCAAGATGGATGACCAGCGTCGCGCCGCTCTCCGCAAAGGTCGCGAGCTTTTCAGATTCCGGCATCCGAGAGGCGCGACCGGACACGCGGGTGAGCACTACGCTTTGCGCGACTCCCGGCACGGTCAGTTCGCACTCCAGAGCCACCGCCGCCGCGGCGAATGCCGGTACGCCGGGCGTGAGCGTATAAGGAATGCCGCGACGGTCGAGCCGGCGCAGCTGCTCGGCAAGCGCCGAGTAGATCGAGAGATCGCCGGAGTGAAGCCGCGCCACGTCGTGACCGGCGGAGTGGGCGGCGGCGAACTCGGTCTCGATTTCATCGAGCGACATCGGTGCCGTATCGACAATGCGCGCGCCGGCCGGGCAGAAGCCGAGCAGTTCGCGCGGCACAATCGAGCCGGCATAGAGGCACACCGGGCAGCGGGCGATCAGATCGCGGCCACGCACCGTGATGAGGTCCGCCGCGCCCGGCCCCGCGCCGATGAAATGCACGGTCACGACGCTGGCTCCGAAGTCGCGAGCGCGCAGGTCGCTGTGCCCATCACCCGGCGAGGACTGATCAGGCGAGCCGATGGTCCGGCTGCGGCGAGCGCGGCGGCCTCGGCGACTGACGACACACCGGTCAGCGCGCGCACGCGTTCCGACCGGGTTAGCGTGCGCGGCTCAGCCGCCTGGGCGTCAGCATCAGAAACCAGCACAACCGATACACCAAACTTTTTTGCTGCCACTTGAACGCCGACCTCGGCACCCTTTACCGCAATCGTGGCGATGCCATCGAGCGCGTCAGCCGCAATATCTGCGTGGGCAAGCGCTGCACGGATCGCGGCCTCGATGTCGGAAGCGGGCGCGCCCCGCCTGCAGCCAACGCCGGCGACGATCACGGCTTCGTCCAAGCCCATTGTGTGACCGGCATCGCCGATCGCCAGCCGGATTTTTCGCCGACCGTGCCGGCCCGCACGATGGCGACGCGAATGAGTTCGCCGCCAAACGCCGCGTGCCGGTCGATGAGCAGCGCTTCGGTAGCGAGCGTGACCGCGTTGATTACCAGGCGCCCTCTGGTTCGCAGCGCTGCAATCGCGGTGTCGAGCAACGCGGGCTCGCTCGCCCCGCCGCCGACGAAAATGGCGTCAGGCGAAGCAAGACCCTCCAGTGCGGCAGGCGCGGCATTTTCCACGATTTCAAGTCCCGGCACGCCGAAGGCCGCGGCGTTGCGGCGGATGCACGCCGCACGGTCAGCGCGCTGTTCAATCGCAATCGCGCGCATCGAAGGGTCCGCAAGCATCCATTCGATCGCCACCGAACCGGCGCCGGCGCCGACGTCCCACAACAACTCGCCGCGGCGCGGCGCCAGCGATGAGAGCGTTATTGCGCGGATCTCACGTTTGGTGATCTGACCGTCGTGCTCGAAAAGATGGTCCGCAAGGCCCGAAGCGCGGGGGATGACCCGCGCATCCGGCGAAGCTTCGACTTCGACGGCGAGCGTGTTGAGGGCATCGACGGCGTTGAAATCGTACGCGGCCGCCGTCGTGGTGCGAAGGCCCTCGCGCGGGCCGCCGAGCGCTTCGAGTACGGTGAGCCGCGACGCCCCGAAACCAGATTGGGCAAGCAGCCGGGCTAAAGCCGCCGGCCCGTCGCCGTCGGAAGTCAATGCCAGTATGCGGGCGCCAGGCTGCAAATGCGGGCGCACCAGATCGAGCGTGCGTCCGTGTACCGAGAGGAGCACCGTTTCCGGCAGCGACCAACCGAGCCGTGCCGCCGCCAGGCTGAAAGCTGAAGGCGCCGGGACCACGATCATCTCGCCTGCGTCGATGGTTCGCGCCAGAACCGCGCCGACGCCGTAATGGAACGGATCGCCGGACGCGAGCACGCAGATCTGCCGGCCGCGGTGATGCAGGACTTCACGGGCGGCGCCGTCGAACGGGCTCGGCCACGGCCTCGCCGCGCCGCGGATCAGCGGCGCGGCGAGACCGAGATGGCGCCGGCCGCCGAACACAATCTCCGCCGCGCTGATCAATCCGCGCGCCGCCGCGCTCAAGCCGGCGACGCCATCTTCGCCGATGCCGACGATGGACAGCCAGCGCGGCGATGCGGCACTGTCGCGCGCGATCGCATCAGGCAGCAGCATGAAACGCGTCCTCATCCTCGGCGGCACCATGGAAGCGCGATTGCTGGCGGAGCGGTTGGCAGGCCGGCGCGATCTCGATGTGACCCTGTCGCTCGCTGGCCGCACTGCCGCGCCGGCGCGCCAGCCGGTGCCGGTGCGCAGCGGCGGTTTCGGCGGTGCTGCGGGGCTCGCCGACTTTCTGGCGGCCGAGCGCGTTGATTTTCTGATCGATGCCACTCACCCATACGCCAGTGTGATATCCAACAATGCCGTCGAGGCAGCCCGCCACCGCAGCGTTCCGTTGCTGGTGATGCGGCGACCATCTTGGGTCGCAATCGCCGGCGACCGATGGGCTGACGTAAGCGACGTACGTGAGGCCGTGCGCGCGCTTGGAGAAACACCGCGCCGCGTTTTTGTTGCACTTGGGCGCAACGAGCTTGCGCCGCTCAACGACGCCCCGCAGCACTTTTATCTGATCCGCAGCGTCGATCCGGTCGATCCGCCACTGCCGTTGCCGCAGGTGGCTTACGTGACCGGTCGCGGTCCATTCAGCGACGCCGACGACCGTGCGCTGATGAAAGAGCATCGCATCGAGGTCGTGATCGCAAAGAACAGCGGCGGCAGCGCCACCTACGGCAAGATCGCCGCGGCGCGTGAATTGGGTATCGGTGTAATCATGCTGCGTCGGCCGCAGGCGCCAGCTGCGCTCTCCGTCGAAACTGTGCAGGACGCGCTCGACTGGCTCGATCATGCGCTCACCTCGGCGGCCGCACGCGGCGTATAGACGAGTGGCGCCTGTCCGGTGCGCTGGACTACGCGCGTTGCGTGCGAGCCGACAATGATCAGTGTCGCCATATCCGCTTCGGCCGTATCGGCAGCAGCGAGCGTCGTAACACTGACGCATTCGTCCGGCCGCCCGACGGCGCGCCCGAAGACGACCGGCGTTGTTGCCGGCAGATGCCGGCGCAACCGCTCTATTGCAGAACGGAATTGCCAAGGGCGCGCGCGTGAGACCGGATTGTAAAGCGCCATCACGAAGCCGGCGCTCGCCGCGGCGTCGAGCCGCTGCTCGACCAGCTCCCACGGCTTGAGATTGTCGGAGAGCGAGAGCGCACAAAAATCGTGCCCGAGCGGGGCGCCAATCCGCGCTGCGACGGCGAGCATCGCCGTGATCCCGGGCACAATCACGAGGTCGAGTGCGCGCCAGCTTTCCGGCCCGGCTTCGATTTCTTCGCAGACCGCGGCCGCCATCGCGAATACGCCCGGGTCGCCGCCGGAAACGATGGCAACGTGCGTCCCCGCGGCGGCGTCGCGCAGCGCAGCGACTGCGCGGGCGCGTTCTTCCCGATTGTCGGAGGCGTGCCGGAGTTGCCCGGCGCGCTCCGGCACACGGTCGAGATAAGGCCCGTAGCCATGGAGCGCTTCTGCGGCCGCGAGGGCCGCTTCGGCTTCGGGCGTGAGATAACGCGCGTCGCCCGGTCCTAGGCCGACGACGGCAAGGTGTCCGCTCATGGCCGCTCCTCCCAGCCAGGCACCAGCACGACGGCGAAGTAGGGTGCGTCGTCGTCCGGCTTGTCGCTGAGCGGGATGAGCTTTGCGTCCGCCATGGTGCCGCGCTCCACATAAAAGGCGCGCGGCAGGCGGCCGCTCGTTGCCAGCGCGCGGCGCAATTTCGGCAAATGGCGCCCGACCTTCATCACCACGGCCGCGTTCGCATCGGCGAGCCGCCGGGCCAGTTCGCTCTCCGGCAGGGTTGCGGGAAGGACGGTGAAAACATCGTCGCCCTGCGCGATCGGCATTCCCGCCGCCGACCAGCAGCCCGACATGCCCGTGACGCCGGCAATAATTTCAGTCGGGAAGCGGGGCGAAAGCCGCGCGTGCAGATGCATGTAGGAGCCGTAGAACATCGGATCGCCTTCGCTGATCACGGCGACAAGGCATCCGGCTTCCAGATGGGCGGCAATCTTGGCGGCGGCTTCGTCGTAGAAATCCCCGATCGCATCGCGATAGCCGGTGCTGCATTTCGGCAATTCGGTCGTGACCGGATAGTGGAGCGGCAACTCGATCACGCCCGGGCGCATATGGGCCGCGGCGATGGTGCGCGAATGGCTCGCGTTGCCAGCCTTTGCGAAGTGCGCGATCACATCGGCCTCGGCAAGGGCGCGCGCTGCCTTGAGCGTCATCAGCTCCGGATCGCCAGGCCCGACGCCGACCCCGAGGAGTTTTCCGGTGTGGGTTGACGCGCTCATATGCCGGGCCTCGCCAGCGCGTTGACGGCGGCGGCGGTCATGGCGCTGCCGCCCATGCGCCCGCGCACGGTGAGAAACGGCACGCCGCGCGGGTCATCGGCGAGCACGTCCTTGGATTCCGCGGCGCCGACAAAGCCGACCGGGATGCCGAGGATTGCCGCCGGCTTCGGCGCGCCGGCGTCAAGGAGATCGAGAAGGCGAAACAGCGCGGTCGGCGCATTGCCGATGGCGATGACGGCTCCGGCAAGGCGATCGGTCCACAAATCCAGCGCCGCCGCCGAGCGCGTGGTGGCGAGCCGCTGCGCGAGGTCCACGACCCGCGGATCATTGAGCGTGCAGATCACTTCGTTATGTGCCGGCAGACGTGCGCGGGTAATCCCGCGCCCTACCATTTCGGAGTCACAGAGGATCGGCGCGCCGCCGGCAAGCGCGGCGCGCGCTGCAGCGACTAGGCCGTTGCCGAACACAATGTGGGGGGCCAATTCCACAACGCCGCAGGCATGGATCATTCGGACCGAGACGTCGGCTTCGCCCTCTGAAAAGCGCGACAGGTCGGCCTCGGCGCGGATGATGGCGAACGAGCGTTCGTAGATCGCCGTGCCATCGCGCAAGTAAGCGGAGCGCTCAGACATGGCGGTCCTCGGACGCCGTTGCGCGGCAGTGCCGGTCAATCGTGGCTGAAATTTTGCTTGTTTCAGTCACGGCGAAGGGAGTGTCACGCGCGGAACCATTGGCGATTAGTGCGCATCCGTCGAACGATCCGACAATCGTAAGCGCTGAACTGCCGGTGCGGGCGCAGCCTTTGGCGCAGCCGGAAATGTGAATCTGGTGCGAGTTGTCGAGATACGTCGCCGCGATTTGAGCGACCAGCGGTGCGAGGGCGCGCGAGGCGATGTGCGCCGACGCACAGATCGGCGCGCCGGCGCAGGCGATGACATACCGGCGCGGATCGCCGCCGTCGACGATGAAGCCGAGACTTTCCGCGGCACTGACAAAGGCGGGCGCAGCTTTCTCGCTGATCCCGATGACCATCAGGACGCGGTCGGCAGCTGCACGTATGCCCTCGGCGCCAGCGACGTCCGCGGCCTCGGCCAAGCGCATGAGTGTCTTCGAGTCCGCGTGGCCGAAGGCGAGGCCAACTCCAATAGCGAGCGATTCGTCTCGCAGGCGGTGCGATCCGATTGGATCGCTCCGCCCGGACATGCGCGCCGGCGCCACACTCTCGTTCAAGAGAGGAGCAAGCGCGGATCGAAATGGGGCATCGCCTCCGGCGGCAAGAATCTCACGTGCTCGCGCGGTTCGTCCGTGTTGCGCGATGACCTCAAGAAGCTTGACGGCTGCATCGACACCGTGAGCGGGGGCAACTGCGCCAATTTGTGTGGCCGTTGCTTCGTCACCGCCCAGCCCGATACGAAGCACCGTGCCATCCTCCGTCGCTTGGGCACAGATGCGCACGTCAGCCGACACGTCGTCGAGGTTGAGCGCGCCGCCACCATCCACGATGACCGAGATTTTAGGTGCGAGCCTTGCGGCGAGTGACGTTCGCGTCAGAGCACGACGCAAATCGGCCATGAGGGGACTCGCATCGAAGACTTCTTTCGGGTCGAGCCCGGCAAGCGCGGTGCTCAGAACTGCAATGTCGTCCTTCGCCGCGATACCGAGCGCGGTAATCGCTTCGGCAAAGCGCCACGCGGACGCAGCGTTCAACCCGCGAACCTGGATGCTGCCGCGTCCGGTTACTTCGACAATGCCATTGCCGTGCCGCCGCGCCGCCGCACACAGGTGCTTGAATGCAGAAAGCGGGATGGTGCCGGTCGGCATCAGCCGGACCAGCAATCCGTCGCCGGTCGGCATCGGCGCCGACAACCCGGGACAGACGCCCCGACGAAGCCGACGCTCCCCTCCCCCTTGTGGGGAGGGGTTGGGGGTGGGGGTCGCGAGGTTTCGGACGAGCGTCGACGCCATCACGCCACCTCCCGACCCCCCACCCCACCCTCCCCCACAAGGGGGGAGGGAAAAGTGTCCGCGCGCAACGCCGCAAGGCCGGAATCGACGTCATTGCGCCGTGGATGCCAAAAGCCACGCCGCCGCGCAGCGTCGAACCGCTCCGCAATGGCGGCTGCTGCTTGCGGATTTTCGCGCAGCAGAAAAGCGTGCACGTCGGAATCGGCGACATAGGCGGCGTGCAGGATGTCGAACAGTTCGCTGGCAACGGCCTCGGTCGTTTCCGCGAAAGCGACCAGCCGGTCGACTGTTTCGGCAAGCTCGGCGGCGCCGCGCGGGCCGTGGCGCATTTGCCCGGCAATAAAACGCGGATTGATCGCCCGCCCGCGTATGATGCGCGCCAGCGCCGCCGAGAGCGTTCGCGCCCGCGGCCGTTGCGGATCGGTTATATCGAGCATGACCAGATCGGCCGCTCGGCCGAGCAGCTTCGCTGCCGCCGCGAAACCGCCGACGAAAGCGGCATCCTCGGCGCCCTCAAGCAGGTCACGCGCCGGATCGTCGCTCGCATGCAAGAGGAGGTCAGCGTCGGCAATACGCTGCGTGAACGCGCCGGGCGCGACGCTGCCGTCTCCTCCGGCACCGCCATAACTGTGCGAAGCCGCGGCAAGGTATGCTTCGCCGATCGCTTCGCTGTCAGTGTCGCGGCCGAGCAAGTCTTCGACGCCGGAGCCGTAAGTGCCGGGTGCGGTACCGAAGATACGTTGCAGCCGGGTCGCGCCGGCGACGCGGCGTGCGGTTGCCAGCGGATTTTCGTCGTCGCCCTCTTCGCGGGCGGCGACCGCTTGCACCGCGGCGTCGATGAGCGCGATTTGCGCGGGAAAGAGATCGCGAAACAGTCCGGAAATGCGCCATGTGACGTCAACGCGAGCGCGCCCGATCGCGGCTGTCGGCAGGACTTCGACGCCGGTGACCCGCCCCGTCCCATGATCCCAGATCGGCCGGCAACCCATCAGCGCAAAGCCTTGCGCGATCTCTTCGCCGCCGGTGCGCAAGGTCGCGCTGCCCCACAGGTCGATGACGACGCTGCGCGCCTGCTCACCGTGGGTTTGCAGATGCGCGCGCAGGACTTCATCGGCGGCGAGCCGGCCGAGGTCCATCGCGGTTAGCGTCGGCAGAGTGCGCGGATCGGCGGTGAAAAGATTGCGGCCGGTCGGCAGCACGTCGCGGCGGCCGCGCATCGGTGAACCGGCCGGGCCGGGCGCAACGCGGCGGCCGTCGAGCGCTGCAAGCAATGCCGTGCGCTCAGCTTCGGCACTCGCTTGCCACAGCGGATCGTCGGTACCAACGGGCGGGCGGGCGAAAATGTGCAGCCCGTCTTTGATGGCGAGGTCTTTCACATCACACAGCCAGGCGTCGATCCGGCGCAGCGCGTCGTCGGGTGCCGCCGCAGCGTCGGCGCCTGCTTCACGAGCCAGGCCGGTTCGTTGCGCCGTCTCGACGATCAGCTTTGCCAGACGTGCGCGGCGACGGCGGTCGAGGCCGTCGGCCTGAGCGTATTCGTCAATCAGGCGCTCAAGTTCGCGTGCATCGCCGGAAAGCTCACCGGCCACCAGCGGCGGCGGCAGATGGCCGATAGTGACGCCCGCTATGCGGCGTTTGGCTTGCGCCGCTTCGCCCGGATTGCTGACGATAAAGGGATAGACCACCGGCAATGAGCCGGTGACGATCTCCGGGAAGCACTCGGCGGTGAGCGCGACCGTCTTGCCGGGCAGCCATTCCAGCGTGCCGTGTGCGCCCATGTGGACGAGCGCATGTACTTTCGCCACGTGTTGCAGCCACAACCCGAAAGCGACCAGCGCATGACGCGGCGGCAATCGCGGATCGTGATACTCGGCCCGCCGTTCTGCGTAGCGGCCGCGATCGGGCGGCAACGCGACCCAAAGCTTGCCGAACTCCTGCGCGCGGAAGTGAAACGCGCCACGGTGAAAATCCGGATCGGCCGCGGGCTCGCCCCACGCCTCGCGCAAGCGCGCGGCTATTGTCGGCGGAAGTTGGGAAAGCAGATTCTCGTATTCCGACAACGGCAGCGTCGAAAGCCCCGTGCCGTCTGCAAGCATGTCGAGCAGATCACGCGGCGTTTTTGGTGTGTCGCTGACGCTGTAGCCCGCGGCAGCGAGATCATCGATCAGCGCGATCACGCTCGCCGGCACATCAAGTCCGACCGCATATCCAGTGCGGCCCGGTGCGCCGGGATAATCCGGCATCAACACGGCGATCCGCCGCTCACCCCGCGGCGTTGCCTGCAATCGGATCCATGCGGTTATTCGATCCGCCACCATCGCGACTCGGTCGGCTTCGGGCCGGCTTGTGAGAGCGGTGAAGCCAAGTCCCTCGTGCTGGGGCAGCGGATCCTTGAACGCGATCGCGCCGGCGAGCACGCGGCCGTCAAGTTCCGGCAATACGACGTGCATCGCCAGATCGGCGGCGCCGAGACCGCGTGCGCTGTCGCGCCAGGCGGCGCGCTGTGTCGTGGCACTTACGACTTGGAGCACCGGGACGCCCACAGCATCGAGTGGAGTCGGCTCGTCCGCATTTGCCCCGGCAGCGAATGCCGTCATCGTGACGATGAGCGCGGGATGTAAATGTGCGAAGGCGCTTCGCAAGAACGCGGCGGCTTCGTTGTCCTTCAAGCTGGTCACGACGAGAGGAGCCGGAGCCGCGTCGCGCGCCGCAAGCGCCGCACACAGCGCATCGACAGGCGCGGTGTCGTTCGCAAGCAATGCCGCGCGGTAGAAAATAATCGGGACTACCGGCTGACCCGGTTTCAGTGAAACGACCAGCCGGTCGAGATCAACAGCGCCCTCGCCGGGCAAATAGCCGGCAAGGCGTGGTACCGGCCTCGGCTCGAGCGCTTCAAGATTGGAGCCGGCGTAATGGGCGAGGCGGCGCAACAAGGCGCGCAGATTTTCTCGGCCGCCTTCACGGAAGAATCGCAGCAACGCGTTGAGCTCATGCGGTGGCAGCGTCGAAGCCGCTGAAAGGCGAGCGTCATCGCGGTCCTCGCCCGGCAACACCGCAAGCGCGATGCCGCGTTCGCGCGCCAGGGCCGACAGCCGCTCGATGCCGTATTTCCACCAATCGACGCCGCCGAGCAGGCGGACAACAATCACCTTGGCGTGGACGCCGACGCGATCGATCCATAAATCAACCGACATCGGATGGCGGAGATCGCGCAAATGGGTGAGGCGAACGCTCGGTATTGCAGTCGCGCTCCGCTTCCCAGGCGGCGGCGAGACCAGCGAGGTCGCTGTCGGCGAAAGACAACGCGACGATGTCGCCCGGCGACTGGCCGAGATCTACAGCCTCGACAATCTCGTCGAGGCTGGTCGAAGTCGTGGTGAGCAGATGCATTAATCGACCCCGCTCTTACCCAACAAGCGTCTGGATCACCGCCGCGCGGTCGAGGCCTTTCAGTCCGATCACCACAAGCTGGCCCTGGCGCATCTCAGCAGCGGCCCAGGGGCGGTCGTACTGATGGCTGACGCGTGCTCCCACCGCCTGCACCAGCAGCCGCAAGGGTTTGCCGGCGACCGCGGCAAAACCTTTGACGCGCAGCACATCGAAATTCTCCGCCAACGCGGTAACGCGCGCGGTTAGCGCGGAAGGATCAGCGACCTCGCCGACTGGCACAACAAATGAGTCGAAGTCGTCGTGATCGTGATCTTCCTCTGCGTCGTGATGCGTGCGCCGGTTGGCGATATCGTCCTCGGTACCGACGCCGAGTCCAAGCAGCAGCGACTGATCGACCTTGCCGTCGGCCGCGGTGATCACTTTCACGGTGCGCGGCAATACGTCGGCGATTGCGGCCTGCGCTCTTTCGAAACCCGCCGCGTCAATAAGGTCGCGTTTGTTGAGGACGACGAGATCGGCGCAGGCAATCTGATCCTCGAAAACCTCCTCGATCGGATCGTCGTGGGACAGCGCACTATCGGCAGCGCGTTGCTGTGCCAGAGCGTTGAGATCGTTCGCCACGCGGCCGTCAGCGAGGGCCGCCCCATCGACCACGACGACGACGCCGTCGACAGTAACGCGGCTTTTGATCGCGGGCCAATGGAACGCTTGCACGAGCGGCTTTGGCAGCGCGAGTCCCGAAGTTTCGATGACGATGTGCTCGATGCCCTCGCGCGCCAGGATGGCGTCGAGTGCCGGGACGAATTCATCGGCGACGGTGCAGCACAGGCAACCGTTAGCCAGCTCGACGATGTTCTCCTCGGGGCAGGCGGTATTGCCGCAACCTTTGAGAATGTCGCCGTCGATGCCGACATCGCCGAACTCGTTGACGATGACGGCAAGCCGGCGGCCCTGCGCGTTCGCCATCACATGACGAATGAGCGTGGTCTTGCCGGCGCCAAGAAAGCCCGTGACGATGGTGCAGGGAATGCGCGCGAGCATGTTGTTCATAGATCGTCCTCTTGAAAACCGATCGGGGGAACGCGCGCGATCAAGCCGCGCTTGAGCGGGGCCGGCCGTCCGCGCCACGGCAGGATGCCGTCTGCGGCGCCGGCGAGCAGACGCGCGCCTTCGATCAGTGCTTCGGCACAGGTCACATCGAGACCGCCGAAGACGTAGGTCCATGATCCGTTGCAGCGCAGCGCTGCGCTGGGACCGCGCGAGCAGTTGGCGAGACACCGCATCGGGCGGACTTCGACGTCAGTTCCGACGGCCGCCTGAGCGGTCGCCGCGGCGAGGGTCGTGCCCGGCCGCACCGGGCTGTCGGGTTCGCCCACCGGCCTGCAGGTGACGCACACATAGACGATGGATGCAGCAGCGGACGGCGCCGGTTTGGTCACCAAAGTCTGGTCGGCGGAGGTTGCCATCGCTTCCCCCTAGACACGCTCGACCAGCGGCCGGTCGAGGCCTTGCCAGCGATACAGCAGGTAAGAGATCGCCCAACTCGCGAGGAAAATGCCGACGATGAGATAGCCGAAATTGGCGATGCCGTTGTTGAGATCGCCGATCATCTCCCAGAACGCGCCCGCAAGGCCGAGTTTGCCAGCGATCAGCCCGAGGGCCTCGACACCGCCTATCAGCAGAGCAACAACAACGGAAATTGCGGTGATGGTGAGGTTGTACCAAATCTTGCGAATCGGATTGAGAAACGCCCAGCCATAAGCGCCGACCATCAGCACGCTGTCGGTTGTGTCGAACAGCGTCATTCCGGCGGCGAACAGCGCCGGAAAAATCATGATCGTGCCCAAGGTCATGCCGCCGGAGGCCTGGCTCGCTGCGACGGTGAACAGGCTGATTTCGGTTGCGGTGTCGAAGCCGAGGCCGAACAGAAAGCCGACCGGAAACATCTGCCAGCTGCGCGTGACCATGCGGAACAACGGCCGGAAGATGCGGGCGAGGAAACCGCGGCCGGAGAGGAGAAGGTTTAGTTCATCTTCGGCGACGGGCTCGCCGCGGCGTGCCCGACGAAAACTGGCCCAGACACCGCGCAGGACGACGAGATTGATGACGGCGATAGCGAGCAGAAAGAACGCCGAGGCCCCCGTGCCAATGATGCTGCCGATCAATTTGAATTCGTGGAAATGACTGCGCAGCGCGAACGCCGCAGTAGCGATTGCGGCGACCGCCAGCGCGACGACGAGCGAATGCCCAAGCGAAAAGAACAACCCGACCGAGACCGGCCGTTTGCCCTCCTGCATCAGTTTGCGCACCACGTTATCGATCGCCGCAATGTGGTCGGCATCGACAGCGTGGCGGAGGCCAAGCACGTAAGCGAGGACGGCGGTGCCGAGCAGCGTCGGGCGGTCGGCCAGTGCGATGACCGCCCACGTCCAGGTCAGCGCGTTGCCTGCCAGGAGGAAAGCGTAGATCGCGCCAATCTTGGCGCGCTGATCGGACGAGGCGTCGTCAACCGCCGTTTTTAGGAAGGTGAGCAAGACAAAGAGTCCTCGCATGACCAGCCGCCGGCGCGAGCGAGGACCAAAAGACTTTCGTCTTTCAGATCATCCACCGATACACCCCGACCGGCGTTTGTCGCGTCGACTCACTCGACGGCAGGTCTCCTGGCTCGCGGATCGGCGCCTCATCCTGCCTTCCCGGCGGCAAGATGGCCGCCAGTGGCTTATCCGGATGAGACTACCCGCTTACAGTTGCGGGGGCAGCTGCGGATTGAGAACTTGCGTCCCGCACCGCATTCCCTGTTCGCTCTCTGACGAGAGACCGTCGATGGGACAGTTAGGGGTCGAGCCCACGGCTTTGTCAATGGCGTGTGGTTCCGCCATGCTGTCTTCGTCGCAAGTCGCTGCTTGGATCGGAAAACCGAACTACGAAAATAAGGGCTTGTCGTGAATATCGTGTCAATTTCCGGGGATAGCGTTCGGTGAACGTGCCGCTGACCTTTGTGCTCGGCGGCGCCCGCTCCGGTAAGAGCCGCTATGCCGAGCGCGTTATCGCCGCCTTGCCGCCCCCGTGGGCGTATATAGCAACGGCGGAGACGGGTGATGAGGAAATGGCCGCGCGCATCAAAGCGCATCGCGAGCGCCGTAGCGCAGCGTGGCGTACGATCGAAGAGCCGCTCGATCTGGCTCTGGCGCTGTCCGGGTGCTCGTCATTCCCCGCGCTGGTGGATTGCCTGACGCTTTGGCTGTCGAACCTTATGCTTGCGGATGCCGATATCGAGAAAGAGATCCAGGGACTAGAAGCGTCATTGGCATCGAGGGCCGCGCCCACTGTGCTGGTCGCGAACGAAGTGGGATCCGGCATCGTGCCCGAATATCCGCTTGGCCGGCGCTTTCGTGACTTACAGGGCGTCCTCAACCAGCGCATCGCGGCGCGCGCGGATCGCGTCGTCTTAATGGTTGCGGGCTTGCCGCTCGCGGTCAAAGGAACTTTGGAAACCAGCTCATGACGCAAGCGATCGATAAGGCCGAGGCGGAACGCCATCGCGCCAAAATGGCAAAGCGCAAAGCCGTGCAGGATGCCGAAGTCGCCGGCAAGACGGTCGAGAAGGGTTTGCTGATCGTGCATACCGGCGCCGGCAAGGGAAAATCGACCGCGGCGTTTGGGCTGGCTTTGCGCATGCTCGGTCGTGGTCAGCGCGTCGGCGTGGTGCAGTTCATCAAAGGCGCCTGGCATACCGCCGAACGTGACGCACTGGCGAAATTCGGGGATCAACTAGTTTGGCACACTATGGGCGAAGGCTTTACCTGGGAAACGCAGGATCGCGCACGCGATGTCATGGCGGCCGAACGGGCCTGGTCGAAGGCGCGCGAGCTGATGGACGATCCGAGCTTCGGGCTTGTCATTCTCGACGAACTCAACATTGCGCTGCGTTACGATTACCTGAACCTAGATAACGTCGTCGCCGTCCTCGCCGGTCGTCGTGATGGCTTGCACGTGGTTGTGACCGGGCGGAACGCGAAACCAGAACTCGTGGCCGTTGCTGACCTCGTCACCGAGATGACGCTGGTCAAGCATCATTTCGCCGCCGGCGTGAAGGCGCAGCCTGGCATCGAGTTCTGAGACCATGCCGGCGCGTGCACTGATGTTTCAAGGCACGGGCTCGGACGTCGGCAAGTCGTTGATAGTTGCAGGACTCGCGCGGGCGTTCACGCTCCGTGGCCTGGCGGTGCGCCCTTTCAAGCCGCAGAACATGTCGAACAACGCGGCCGTCACCGCAGATGGCGGCGAGATCGGGCGAGCTCAAGCGTTACAGGCGCGCGCGACGCGCACGCCGCCGAGTGTTCACATGAACCCGGTCCTGCTCAAGCCGCAGAGCGAAATCGGTGCCCAGATCGTGGTGCAGGGGCGTGTTTATGGCAGCGCGAAAGCTGCCGCCTACCAGCACATGAAGCGCGATCTGTTGCCGTACGTGCTCGACAGCTTTGAAAAGCTGCGGCGCGAGGCGGATGTTGTGCTGGTAGAAGGCGCCGGCAGTGCTTCAGAAGTGAACCTGCGGGCGAACGATATCGCCAATATGGGATTTGCCGGCGCCGCCAAAGTCCCCGTCATCCTCATTGGTGACATTGACCGCGGTGGCGTGATCGCGAGCATTGTCGGGACCAAGGCGGTTCTCGCGCCGGAGGATGCGACGCTGGTCCGTGGGTTTATCGTCAACAAATTTCGTGGCGATCCGACGCTGTTTACTGCGGGCATGGAGCGGATCGCTCAGGCGACCGGATGGGAAGCCCTCGGCCTCGTGCCGTACTTTGCCGCTGCCCGCGCGCTGCCAGCGGAGGATGCGCTGGCGCTTGAGCAAAACCGGCCGCCGAAACCCCGAGCGCGGGTGCGCATCGTCGTCCCGATCCTGCCGCACATCGCCAATTTCGACGATCTCGATCCGCTCGATGCCGAGCCGGAGGTCGATCTCGTGCGGGTTCGTCCCGGCACGGCACTTCCTGGCGACGCAGATCTCATTGTCCTGCCTGGCTCGAAGGCGACGATCGCTGATTTGGCGGCACTGCGCGCAGCCGGCTTCGATATCGACGTTGCCGCGCATCGGCGGCGCGGCGGAATGATTCTCGGCCTTTGCGGCGGCTACCAAATGCTCGGACGCAGCATCGCCGACCCGGATGGAACTGAAGGTCCACCGGCAACGGTCGAAGGCCTTGGACTGCTCGACGTCGTAACGACGCTGTCGGCAGAGAAACGCCTGGAGCCGGTGCGCGGTGCGACCGCCGACGGCGCGCCTTTTGCCGGTTACGAGATGCATATCGGCGTGACGGGAGGCCCCGACCGCGCACGGTCATTCGCGCAGCTGGAGGACGGATCGGCCGAGGGCGCGGTTTCAGCGGACGGTCGGGTGATCGGTACTTACGCGCACGGCTTGTTTGCCGACGATCGCCAGCGTGCGGCGTGGCTTGCGCGGTTCGGCGGCACCGCAAGCGTCACGTACGACGCACTCATCGACGCGACGCTCGACGATCTTGCCGCGCACCTTGCTGCGCATCTCGATCTCGATCGCCTGCTTACCCTGGCAAAATAAGCAGAGCCGCGATGACGGCTAGAAGTGCGATCAGAATGGCATCGGCGCAATGAAATAGCGCGAGCGCGCGGCGAATGTCGGCGGCATTGGCGTCACGACGCCCGTCACCCATCACGGCATCGTTGATGAGTGTGCCGCTATAGCTGCGCGGTCCGGCAAGCGAGAGGCCAAGCGCTCCCGCCATCGCCGCCTCGGGATAGCCGGCGTTTGGCGAGCGGTGGCGCGCGGCATCGCGGCGCACGGCCCACCACGCTCCAGCCGCGTCGGCGTCCTTGGTCAACGCAGCCGCGGCGACGAGAACCAGCGCGGAAAACCGCGATGCCGGCAGGTTGACAAGATCGTCGAGCCGCGCGGCAACCCAGCCGAAGGCCTCGTGGCGCGGCGTACGGTGGCCGATCATGCTGTCGGCGGTGTTGATTGCCTTGTAGAGTGCGGCGCCAGGAAGCCCGGCTATGACCATCCAGATGACCGGTGCGACGATCGCATCGGAAAAGTTCTCAGCGAGGCTCTCGATTGCCGCGCGGGCGACGCCGGCGGTGTCAAGTTGTGCTGTGTCGCGACCGACGATGCGCGACACAGCGATGCGGCCGGCGGCAATGCCGTCCTTCTCGATCGCGATTGCGACATCCGCCACGTGCCGGTTGAGACTGCGTTGTGCGACGAGGCTGCTGGCGATGAAACCCGCGGCAATAATCCCGAGCGGCAGCTGCAACAGCTCATGCTGGATCACCAGAGCGACCGTGCCGACGATCACGATCAGGATCAGGACGGCAACGATGCCTCCCGCGCGGCGTTCACCTTTGCTGGCCGCATCGCGATTGAGCCAAGTGTCAAGCGCGTCGATCAGGCGGCCGATCCATGTGACCGGATGGCCGATCGCCTTTACCAAAGCATCCGGGTAGCCGAAACAAAGCTCGACCAGCATGGCGATGAGAGCTAGCGCGACAGACATGATCCCTTTCGGCGGCGATGACGATCCGCTGCTGCATGGCGGCAATCTCGACGCCGCCCGGCGCCTATTCCAGGGCGCCCCCGAACCATTCATCGACCTTTCGACCGGGATCAATCCCGATCCTTATCCATTGCCCCGCTTTCCGACGGATCTGTTTGTCCGCTTACCGCAACCCGCCGCGGCTGCTCTCCTCATAGAGACTGCCGCCCGAGCCTATGGCGCTCCGACTGCGGCGCATGTCGTGTCCGCACCCGGGACGCAGATTCTGCTGCCTCTGGTCGCTGGGTTAGTACGGCCCGGGCGCGCCGCCATTCTCACGCCTACCTATAGCGAGCATTTGCGCGCCGCGACCCTTGCCGGGCACAACGTTAAAATGGTGCGCCGCATCAACGAGTGCGGCGATGCCACGCTCGTCATTATCGGCAACCCCAACAATCCCGATGGCAAACTCCTGCCGCGCGCAACATTGCTTACGCTCGCACAAGACCTGCGCCGGCGCGGCGGTGTGCTGGTGATTGACGAGGCCTTTATGGATGTCGGGCCGCCGGGTGCGAGCCTTGCCGCCGACGTGCCCTGCGGGAATGTTGTTGTGCTGCGGTCCTTCGGCAAATTCTTCGGTCTTGCCGGGATTAGGCTCGGCTTTGCGCTCGCCGCACCGGCGCTGGCCGAGCGTCTTCAGGCCTCGCTCGGACCTTGGGCCGTTTCCGGGCCAGCACTCGCCGCCGGCGCAAAAGCGCTTGCCGACACGGATTGGATTGGGCGGACGCGAAAACGTCTGGATAAGGCGGCAAAGCGACTCGATGAACTTCTCGCGCCGTCCGGTCTTACAATCGTCGGCGGGACAAGCTTGTTCCGGCTCACGCATGCTCCGGCCACGAGCGCGTTGTTTCGCCATCTGGGACGCGCCGGCATCTTTGTACGTGCCTTCCCCGAAGATCCAAACTGGCTGCGCTTCGGTTTGCCGGCGAATGCGGGGCAGTGGCTGAGGCTGAACGCGGCGATGACTTCCTTCCGTGACCGCTGACACCGTCATGCCGGAAGGCTCGATCGCGTTCGATGACGCTTTCCGCGCGCGGCTGCGCGATCTTTTGGTCTGGCGCCGGGACGTCCGGCGCTTTCGGCGTGACCCGCTGCCGAGTTGTACGCTGGACGAGCTGATTGAGTTGGCATGCCTCGCTCCTTCGGTCGGACTTAGTCAGCCTTGGCGTTTCGTCATTGTCGATGACGCCAATACCCGGGCGGCAATCCGAGCGAATTTTGCAAGATGCAACGCCGAGGCACTCAATGCACAGGATCGCGAACGCGCGGGACGCTATGCGCGGCTCAAGCTCGCTGGAATGGAGGAAGCGCCGTGCCACCTGGCGGTCTTTGCGGATCGGTCAACCGATCAGGGGCACGGCCTCGGACGCAAGACCATGCCGGAGATGATTGAATATTCCGCGGTGACCGCGGTGCACACAATCTGGCTCGCAGCGCGGGCTCAAGGCATTGGCATGGGTTGGGTCTCGATCCTCGATCCGGCGCTTGTCGCCAAGCTGCTCCGCGTTCCTGCGGAGTGGAAATTCATTGGCTATTTCTGTCTCGGTTACCCGGAACTCGGCGACACAATCCCGGAGCTCCAGCAGATGGGGTGGGAAGAGCGAAGGCCGCCGGCGTCGGTCGTTATCAAACGTTAAAAGGGCAGCGATGCCGGATTTCGCCGGGATTGCACCTGTACCAAAACAGGGCAGATTCTCTGGCATTTTGCTTGCTCAGTCTTGCTCGACCCTGGCACCTGTTCGGTTCCGAACACATCCGCTGCCGAGGATCGCAGGGGAGAGAGCGGTGTTAACCAGTCGTCCCGCAGATGCGTCTTTGGCGTCATGCCCGGCCGCGCAAGTCGGCACTGCGATCCTGCTTTCGCTCGTCACACTAACCGCGGCCTATGCCGGCAATGTCGACGACCAGAGCTGTGTCGGGACCGCGAGGAGCTTCAATTGCGTCGACAACTGGGCAACGTCAGGCGATCCTTATGTCCGGATCGTGCCGGACGCTGTCGGCGAGGCGGAAAAGGCGCAAATGGTGGAGCGCGATCAAAGGTGGCTCGCCCGCTGCCGGCCCTTTGTCCGGCGCGATAGCTATGGCGTCGCACGTTACCATTATGCTTCGCCGGGTTGTGAATTTGGGGTCGGCTCGGATTGAGCAACGAAGCGGTTGTCTCGAACCGCCACTTTCATATTGCACCGGCCCGCAGCATTAGCGATCGGTATCTGCCGCTCTCGTGTTTCGCGCATGCGGTCGCATCACAGATTTTGGCGCCAGCGCCGGCAGATACCTGGCGACGATCGTGGGATCGAGCGCCTTAGCCGCGCTGTCTGGGAGGCGATACCAAACCTCATCGCGGCCGAGTAACGGTATGCCGAGATAGCCGCGCACGGTCAGCGTTTGGCCGTCCGGGCTCAACGTCATCATGGCGTGATAGATATTGCCGTCGCGCGGGTCGAGAATATTCCCATTTTGATACTTCAAGCCGACCCGCTGCATGTCTCGGATAATTGGCAGCCCGAGCAGCGACGCATTCTTGCGGTCGTCCTGGCAATGCGTGCAGAGCGGCGTCGTCGGGCCATCGGTTGGCAGCGGAAACAACCTGGCGGCGATACCCTCATAGGAGGCGCCGTTTTCGAAGAACAGAAACCATATGACCGGCTTGCCGGTTTCAGCGTCGATCTTCTGCCAAAGCCCAGCGACCGTCGGCTCTGCCGCGATTAAGGGTTGGGTCGCGGCCAAGAGCGCGACCACGCCGGCAATCGCCAGCCGTGTTAATCGCACTGACAAATGCCTTCTCCATTCGTTGATCGGCCCGAATCAAAATCACTGCCGTTGATGGCGGCGAACCCTTGTTTCGACAATACGGTGATTTGACGACGTCACGGACGGGGAACTCGAAATTATGCCAGCTCCGACACAATCAACGTTCGCCGGGCAGACAGGTTTCACACGCAGGCCAGAAATGAGGCTCCGCCAAATCCATGTATATTATTTCATTTTCTCGCTTGCAACGGAGCCGTAGCGTTTCGATGATTGGCGGGGATGCCCTGGGATCAAATCGGGCAGTCGGGGATTCAAACGTTCATGCCACGACCCGTCACGATGTCTCGCTCCAGCCTCGCACTCGACAATTTGCGAGCGGTCGTCATCCTCATCGTGCTCGCGTTCCATTCGGTGTTGGCTTACATCCAATCGATACCGCCCAGAACGGCGGGTTTTGATGATCCGCCCTACCAATGGCGCTCGTTTCCGATTTTGGACAGCCACCGCTGGTTCGGGTTCGATCTGTTCTGCGCGTGGCAGGACGTCTATCTGATGTCGCTGATGTTTCTGCTTTCGGGCCTGTTCGTGTGGCCTAGCCTTTCGCGCAAACGCAATTGGCGATTCGTGCGCGACCGCCTGCTTAGGCTCGGTGTTCCCTATGCCTTCGGCATCATCGTCCTGGTCCCGATCTCCATTTACCCGGTGTATCTCGTCTCGGCTGCAAACCCGACCGTACTAGACTACTTGCACCATTATTTGGCGTTGCCGTTCGTGCATAACGGACAGCTGTGGTTCTTGTGGCAGCTACTCGCCCTGAATGTCATCGCCGTCGGCATTAACTGGATCGCGCCCGCCGCGTTTCCGGCTTTGGGCCGCTGGGCCGCCGCGGCGGGAAAGCGTCCCGGTTTTTTCTTTGCTGTGCTCCTTGTCATCACGGCATTCGGATATGTTCCGTTGGCGCTCGTCTTCACGCCTTGGGAGTGGACGGATACAGGCGTCTTCGCGATACAGCTGTCCCGGCCTTTGTTGTACGCCACCTACTTCTTCACCGGGCTCGCGATCGGGGTCGAGGGCATCGATTGCGGACTCGTCGCCGCGGATGGTGCGCTCCCACGGCGCTGGGCGTGGTGGCTGGTGGCGGCTCTCGGTTCACTGGTTCTGTGGATGGCCGCGACCTCCTTGACGCTGGACGGCCCGGCGCCCGTCGTCGTCCGGATCGCGGCGGGACTGTGCTTTGTCTTGGCCTGCGCCTGCGGCTGCTTTTTCTTTCTTGCCGCCAGCCTGCGCTTTGGCACCAGGCGTTCGCCGATGCTCGCAAGCCTTTCGGTCAACGCCTATAGCCTTTATCTGCTCCATTACGTCTTCGACGTTTGGCTGCAATACGTGCTGCTGCCATTGGCCCTGTTTGCCATCCTCAAGGGAGCAATTGTGTTCAGCGGCACGGTGATGCTGAGCTGGATAACGACGCTGGTGGTTCAACGCACGTCGCTTGGCGCGCGCCTTATCGGCTCGACGCTGCCGGCTGCCACTGTGTTGAAGTCGCCGTTGTCGTCTCCTCCCGGCCTTTACGCCCGGCTCCGGCAGTTCGTTTCGCAGTGGGGGCCGGCTTGATTGAGCTCAGAGGCCGATAGAAGTGGCGCGAATTATTGCAGCGCCCGCCGTGCCGCCTCGCTGATCGCAGCAAGGCCGTCATCGACATCGCCCATAATGTGGGCGTGCAATGCTCGGCGGCCGCGATCGACGAGTACCCGGAAATCGCCCCGGGCCTGAGCGGCTTCAATCACGCCGAAACTTGCCTTACGTCCCGGAATGTCGAGATCGGGATGAGGTTCGCCGGTGATTTCGAGGAAGACGCCGGAATTCGGCCCGCCCTTGTAAGCCTGTCCGGTCGAGTGCAGAAAGCGCGGCCCGAATTGCAGTGCGGTTGCCACGCGTTTGTGGTCGCGCACAGCTACGCGCAGACGTTGCAGCGATTGCGTTCGTGATGCGGTGGCGTCCAGGTAAGCCAGCAGTGCGAAATAATCGCCGTCGGCAAGCCGCGCTAAATGCGCCTTGAGCCAACTTTCGAGAGTGGAGTTCGCTCCCTCCCGGCGCAACGCCTGAGCATTGTGTTCATCGGTGTACAGCACGATGCCGTTGTCCGTGCACGCTGGCGGCTCCGGTGGGAGTGAGCCGGTCTTTTCGAATGCGTCGGTTATGGCGCGGGTCGCGATCTTGCTCGCTTCAACATCGGGCTGATCGAACGGATTGATGCCAAGGACAGCGCCAGCGACGGCTGTGGCAATTTCAAAACGGAAAAACTCCTGTCCGAGATGCTGGGGCGAACGGACTTCAATGCGCACCACGGGATGTCCGGCGCGTTCCAGTGCGTCCACTACGTTTTCTTGTGTGGAATCCGGATCGCCGGCATTGCGAATGAACACAAACAGGCGATGCAAGTCATAAACGGAGGTATCGCCGAGCGGTTCGCCGGCGAGGGGGATGATGCCCTTGCCATTCTTGCCGGTCAATTCGGCGATCAATTGCTCGGCCCATGCGCCGAATGAGGCGAGTGATGGCGAGGCTATGATCGTCAGTTTGTCGCGCCCGTGCAGAGCGAGAATACCCATGGTCAATCCGAGCGTAACGCCCGGATTTTGCGCAGACGGCACGTCTGGTCCGCAAGCTCGCGCCATGACGCGCGCGGCGTCAACAAACGCTTGCACGTCGCGGCCGCTCGCCGCCAGTGGCACCATGCCGAAATTTGAGAGCACCGAATAGCGACCGCCAATGCTGGGCACGCCGAGGAAAACTTTGCGGAAGCCGCGATCCGCGGCGGTGTTTTGCAACCGGCTGCCGGGATCGGTAATGGCGGCAAAATGTCGGCCGGCAGTGTTGCCGAGTGCTGCTGATGCTTTAGCGAAGAAATAGTCCATCAGGACGCTGGTTTCGAGCGTCGTGCCCGACTTGCTGGAAACCAGAAACAGCGTGTGCGCGAGATCAATTTGGTTCTCGAAACGCCGCACCTGATGCGGATCAGTCGAGTCGAGGACATGCAGCCTCGGGTAGTGCGGCGCCGATCCCAAGCTTTCTGCCAGTACCTCCGGGCCGAGGCTCGATCCGCCCATGCCCAACAGCAACACGTCGGCAAAGTTTTCCTCAGGGAGCTGCCGCGCAAATTCCTCTAGAGCGCTGGCGTCTGGAGATTTGTTGCCGAGGATATCGAGCCAACCGAGCCAATCGCTCTCATCCTGGCCCGTCCATAGCGTGCTGTCCGCATTCCAGAGGCGGCGCGAATTGCGGCTGGCGAGCCAGGCTTCCTGCGCTTTGGCCACCTCGCGCGTGAGGTCCTCGGGCAACGTGATCGTTTGTTCGTTCAACTTCTCGCCCAAAGGTCCCTCGATCGGTATTGAGATGGACTTATGGCGAAATTCGTCTCGTCGCCGCAACCGATTTCGAACGCGCTTTCCGGTTGGGCATCGCCCGTGGCCGTGAGAGACCCGGGCGATGCCGTCAGTGTATGCGCTTCTTGTTTCTACTTCACCGGCGCGGGCGCGGCGTCGGTGAATCCGGCCACGGTCTTGATCCGGCCGTCCGGCGCTAGCGAGGCGAAATCCGTGCCTCCCAGATAGAGCGGCGCCTCATTTGTTCCGCCGGCTTTCCAGGAAAAGCGCACGAAATTGTTGTGCGCTTCGATCCCGCTGATGAGGTTGAGGCGATAGCCGGGAAATTGCGCCTGCGCAGCGGCGAGCATGGCGTCGACAGCGCCATGGCCTGTGCCGTGACGATGCGCATCGATATAGCTGCCGTCATCGGCCCAAGTCTGGGCGACGAGATCGCGGCGACGCTTTGGGTCGCGCTCGTTCCACGCGGCGATATAGCGGACAACGGTTTCGTTGACGTTGGTCATGAGATTTCTCCTCGCTTTCAAGCACCGGCCTTGTCAGCCGTGCGCCCAATCTCGCCGCGGGAAAGAGCCAAAGCGATTACGCGGCAGGTAAAGAAAAGCACTCTAATT
The DNA here is from genome assembly GCA_963844545.1 of uncultured Alphaproteobacteria bacterium. Classification (GTDB taxonomy): domain Bacteria; phylum Pseudomonadota; class Alphaproteobacteria; order Rhizobiales; family Xanthobacteraceae; genus BOG-931. Next base: position 587,333 of record CAWJOX010000026.1, read on the forward strand.
CGCGCGGCCTGAGGCTGCTGCCATCCGCCGCACCGTCTCAGTGGTGTCGTCATCGGCGGGGAAGAACAGTTCCAGCACCAGTTCCGACAACATAACGTCAACAGCGGTGCCAAAAACGGTTGTCATGCTGAGGAAGCACAGGATGTCGCCGGCGACTTTGATCTTAAACGGCACGGCGATTTCGTTCTCAAGCTGCCTCGTTTGAATCGGGCCCGCGCCGCCCGCAGGATAGCGGTTCACCTCGCTGAGAAGGTCTATCAGCGCCGCGTCGGCGGTAAGTTCAACTTGGCGGCGCAGCCGATACAGAAGGTGCGCGCGCCATTCGGCGAGATTGACAATGCGCGGCGCGAGCCCGTTCGGATGCAATGACAGTCGCATGGCGTTGACCGGCGGCTGCAGCAGATCGGGTGCGACGCCGTCGTACAATTCCGGCAATACCGCGTTGCTGGCGACGATGCGCCATTGCCGGTCGAGCGCGAAGGCCGGATAGGGCTGCTGCTTGTCCAGTATGAGGTCGATAGCGGCGCGCGCAGGGGCCAGCGCCGGGTCCGCCAGCGGACGCTCGGGGAAAATCGGCGCGTACCCCGCTGCCACCAGCAGCACATTGCGCTCGCGGACCGGTACCTCGAGCTGCTCCGAAAGGTGCAGCAGCATCTCGCGGCTCGGGTGCGAGCGGCCGGTTTCCACAAAGCTCAAATGCCTGGTCGAGATCCCGGCGTCGCAGGCGAGATGAAGCTGGCTCAGTCGCCGGCGCTGCCGCCATTGGCGCAACAATCCGCCTACCGGTTGCGTTCGATTGAGCATGCCCCAAACCTAAGCGGGACCATGGCCGAGTTCAAATTACCTCGCAGGTAATGAGCGTAATAATGTTTGAATGACTTCGCGCCAGTGTTATGTGATCGCGTCAAGCTCGCGGTTTGGAATGGGGATCGAAGCCGCGATTTTCATGACGATCCTGTGACGGCCTCCCAACTGAAGCGGGCAACGTGGCTATGCGACTGACCGTGCCAATTTCCGTCGGCGGGTGGCCCCGTATGTTCACCCGTTGGGACGTGCTGGCCGTCCTTTTGATCATCGGGCTATTGGTATTTCTCGCCGAGGCGAGCCGGCACCTGTTTCAACCGTTAGCCGAATTGCGATTAAAGCCGGTCTCGCTCGATCCCGCCAACCTGCCCGAATACGCCGCGCGCACGACGCTTCGCATGTTCATCGCGATGGCTTTGTCGCTGCTGTTTACTTTCACCTATGCGACGCTCGCGGCCAAGAACAAGCAGGCCGAACGGTTGCTGGTTCCGCTTCTCGACATCCTCCAGTCAGTGCCGATCCTCGGCTTCATCTCGATTACCGTCGTGTTCTTCATGGCGCTCGCGCCGGGTCGCGTGCTCGGCGCCGAATTCGCGGCCATCTTCGCGATTTTCACCAGCCAAGCCTGGAACATGGCGTTCAGCTTCTACCAATCGCTGCGCACGGTGCCGACCGAACTCGTTGAGGCGTCGCGCAACTTCGGGCTCAGTCCTTGGATGAGGTTCTGGCGGGTCGATGTGCCATTCGCGACGCCGCAGCTGATCTGGAACATGATGCTGTCGATGTCCGGAAGCTGGTTCTTTGTCGTTGCTTCCGAAGCGATCAGCGTCGGTAACACGACGATCACGCTGCCGGGTGTCGGCTCCTACATCGCGCTCGCCATCGAGCATCGGGATCTCGCGGCGGTTGGCTATGCAATCCTGACCATGCTGATCGTGATCTTGATCTACGACCAGGTGTTGTTCCGGCCGCTGGTGGCTTGGGCGGACCGCTTCCGCTTCGAACAGGAGCCAGGCGCGCCACTGCCGCATTCGTGGGTGCTCACCGTCCTGCGTCGCTCCCGGCTGGTCGACCGGCTCATGCGGCCATTCGCTTCCGTGTGGCGGCGCCTGCTGCTCGCGCGCTGGTCCAAGCGCGCTACGCCGGTGATGCGCGAACCGCAGAAACAGCACGGCTGGGTCACCTTTCAATGGGCCGCGGTCGTGACAGCTCTCGCAGCGGTCGCTCTTTGGCAGGTCGGACGCTTTGTCGTTCAAGACATCACGCCGTCGGACATCGCAACGACGCTGCTTCTCGGGCTCGCGACCTTGACCCGCATCGTGGTCCTGATCGCCGTCGCCACAGTGATCTGGGTTCCGGTAGGCGTATGGGTCGGCACGCGGCCGCATCTCGCCAACATCGTTCAACCGGTGGCGCAATTTCTCGCCGCATTTCCGGCGAATCTACTGTTTCCCATTGCGGTTTCGGCGATCGTCGCATTCCGGCTGAACCCGGACATTTGGTTGAGCCCGCTGATGATTCTGGGCACACAATGGTACATCCTGTTCAACGTCGTTGCCGGAGCAATGGCAATTCCGGCTGAACTCCGCGCCGCCGGCGCCAATTTTCATGTCCGTGGCTGGCTGTGGTGGCGGCGGATCGCGCTTCCTGCCGTTCTTCCTTACTACGTGACCGGCGCGATTACCGCCTCCGGCGGATCGTGGAATGCGAGCATCGTCGCCGAGGTAGCGACTTGGGGAAACGATCGCCTCGTGGCACAGGGCCTCGGTGCTTATATTGCGCAACAGACCGAAGCGGGCGACTTTCACCGCATTGTGCTCGGCATCGCGGTCATGAGCTTGTTCGTCGTTCTGATCAATCGCACGTTCTGGCGCCCGCTCTATCTCTACGCGGAACGCAAGTTCCGGCTTGGTTGAGGCCAATATGGACACCGCGCTTCTCGACATTCATGAACTGCGTCAAACCTTCCCGCGCGCGGACGGCGGCGAGCTTCTGGTCCTCGACGGGATCGAGCTGCAGCTGACGCAGGGACAGATCGTCGGCCTGCTCGGCCGTACCGGATCGGGCAAGTCGACATTGCTGCGTTCAATAGCCGGCCTGATGCCGCCTTCGGCTGGCAGCATCACCTATCTCGGTCAGCCGGTGGTTGCGCCGGCGCCGGGCATTGCCATGGTGTTCCAGTCTTTCGCGCTGTTCCCCTGGCTGACAGTCCTGGAGAACGTTCAGCTCGGCCTCGAGGCGCTCGGGCTTCCCGAAGTCGAAATCAGAAAGCGCGCGCTCGCGGCCATCGATCTCATCGGGCTCGATGGTTATGAATCCGCCTATCCGCGCGAGTTGTCCGGCGGCATGCGCCAGCGTGTCGGTTTTGCCCGCGCGCTTGTCGTCCATCCCAATATCCTTCTCATGGATGAACCGTTCTCGGCGCTCGATGTGCTTACCGCGGAAACGCTGCGCACCGACTTCCTCGAGCTTTGGGGCGACGGCAAGCTGCCGATCAAGGGCGTCATTCTGGTCACCCACAACATCGAAGAAGCGGTGCTGATGTGCGACCGCATTCTGTTGTTCTCCTCGAATCCGGGGCGGATCATTCGCGAAATCGCCGTCGACCTCAAGCAACCGCGCAATCGCCTCGATCCTCACTTCCGCGATCTGGTCGAGAAAATTTATGTCGCGATGACCGCGCGCACGCAGACGCCGCCGCGGGTCGAAACAACGCCGGGGACGATAGCTGCCAGCATCGACACGATTCTTCCGCGGGTTTCCGCCAATCTCCTGTCCGGTCTGTTGGAAGCGCTGGCCGCCGAACCTTTCAACGGCAAAGCCGACTTGCCAGTCCTCGCCGACGAATTGCATATGGAAGGCGACGATCTGTTTCCCGTCTCGGATGCGTTGCAGATGATGCACCTCGTGGAAGTCGAGGGCGGCGACATCAAGCTCACGGACGTCGGCAAGCAATTCGTGGACGCGGACACCGACGAACGCAAGAAAATCTTCCAGCGCCAGCTGCTGACCTATGTGCCGCTTGCCGCCCACATCCGGCGCATCCTGCAGGAGCGTGCCCATCATGGAGCGCCCAAAAGCCGTTTCTTCGACGAGCTGGAAGACCACATGAGCACCGAGGACGCGGAAGAGACTTTGCGCTCGGTCACCGCCTGGGCCCGCTACGCCGAAGCGTTCGCTTATGACGACGATACCCAGACCTTCAGCCTGGAAAACCCGACATAACCGACGTCGGCCGCTACGCCGCACTGCGTCGCGCCTTCACCGCGATCGATAGCAAGGCGCGCTCGCCGATCGTGTCGGCGAGCGCCGCCGTCTTTCGCGACGCCAGCACGGCGGCGGCGAGTTCCGCCATGGCATTAGCAAGCCGCGCGGCGGTCCACTGCGTGAGGGCCGCTTCGACCAGATTTTTGCGGGTAAAATGCAGCGGCGGCTGCACGCGATCGAGCGAGAACGGCGCGCCCTCTTCGATCATCATGCGCCATCGGTGCAATTGAGCAAGTTGGCGCTGGGCGGCAAAAAAGATCGAGCCGACCGGAGTGCCCGCGGTGCGGACCTTCGACAGCTGCGCCTCCAGATCGGCCGGCCGGCCGGCAAACGCCGCATCGATGAGTTCATCGAGCGCCAGTTCCGAAGCGTCGGAGACCACCGCAATCACATCGCTGACGCCGACTTCGGCGCGGCCGCGGGCATAGAGCGCAAGCTTGCGGATCTCGTTGCGCGACGCCACCCGGTCGCCGCCAAGAAGCGGAATGAGCATGGCACGGGCCTCCGGCTTCAGCACGAGTTCGGCGGCGCGCATTTCCGCATCGATCAGCCGTCCCAGCTCCTTCTCACCGTCGGTGTAGCAGGGCAACGCCGCGGCATTCTTGGCGCGCTCGACGACGGCCCGCACCGGCGCGGTGCGGCGCAGGTCGCCAGCCTCGATCACCACGCGGCATTCGCTCGCCGGCAAGGCGAGCAGCGCCTCGACGGCCGGCGCAATGTTGCGGCTCCCGGCCTTCACCCACACCGCCCGCCGCCCGCCGAACAGCGGGATCGTCTGCGCCTCTTCCACCAGCCGGCCCGGATTGGCGGTGAGTTCTTCGCCCTCAAGACGGACCAGCGAGAATGGATCGTTCGGATCGTCGACCGAAGCTTTGACGATGGCATTGACCCGCTCGCTGACCAGGCCGGCGTCCGGGCCGAAGACGAGTGTCACCGGCCGCGCCGGATCGAGACGGGCGATGAAGCCATCAACTTCGGAATTTTTGATGGCAACCATGTTAGCGGCGGCCCCTAGTTAGGTTCGACACGTTCAAATAGCTATTCGTGTTTCGCGGCGAAAGCGCGATGCGAATTTAATGCTGGAAAAAAGCCAATGTGGATTCCCGCTTTTGCGGGAACATACGGAGCAATTCTAAGTCCCGGCGACGAAGTACGAAGCCAGCCGGTTCCGAATCGCCTCAGCGGCGACGGTAACCGCGCGGTCCTCGGCATCGCGGCGTGCGCGCTGCGAGGCGAACCGTTGTTGCGAGCCGGGAATGTCGTAGTCGACGTGCATGGTGGTCGTGTCGGTGACCACGGTCTTGCCGGTCGCGATCTCAGTCAGCTGGAAGGTCGCGGTGACGACTTCGATCGAAGCATCCGGTCGGCCGCTGGTGGGATTGATCACGGCGACGAATTGCGAACTCGAGACGTCCACATTGAGCCGATAGATCGGCGGGGCGCCATTGCCGCCGTTATGCAGGTCGTACGACAGCGCATTGTACATTGCGACCGCGATGCGTTCGGTCGGTGTGCCTTTCGGCGCCTTGATCGGCGGAATTTCGACCGCGGCGAATTTGTCCTGCACGCCTTCGCCGCCGACCGACGGGTGGCTCTTGTAAAGCGGCTCGAAACAGCCCGCGGTAAGGCCGGCGGCGGCGAGCACCACAACGAGCCCGACCGACCGGCGCCAGTTCACCAAAGGCTCACGCCACCACATTGACGATCCGTTGCGGCACCACGATCACCTTCTTCGGCGCCTTGCCGTCAAGCGCCTTTTGTACCGCTTCGAGCGCGAGAACGGCAGCCTCGATGTCGGCGTTCGCGGCATCGCGCGCCACCGTCACGTCGGCGCGCTTTTTGCCGTTGATCTGCACCGGCAGCGTCAGCGTGTGTTCGATCAAGAGATCGCGCTCGACCTGCGGCCACGCCGCCTCTGCGACCAGCGTATCATGGCCGAGCATGGCCCAGCATTCCTCGGCAAGGTGCGGCATCATCGGGTGAAACAGTTGCACGAGAACGTTAACTGCTTCGCGCATGGCCCAGCGAAAATCCGGTCCGAGGTCGGACGCGGCCCCCTCGATTTCCCCAATTATCGCACTGATCCCATTAGCAAATTCGTAGATGTGCGCCACACAAACATTGAAGTGTAGCTTTTCAATGTCATCGGTCACCCGGGCCAGCGCCCGGTGGGTCGCCTTACGCAGCGTCACGGCCGCGGGTGAGAATTGGCTTGGCCGTTCGGGCGGAGCCGTCGCCGCAATCTCGGCTGCTTCTCCGACCAGCCGCCACAGCCGCTGCATGAAGCGCCAGGCACCCTGCACGCCGCGCTCGGTCCATTCCACGTCGCGCTCCGGCGGCGAATCCGAAAGCATGAACCAGCGCGCGACGTCGGCGCCGTATTCCTTGATGATGTCGTCGGGATCGACGGTGTTCCGTTTCGACTTCGACATTTTCTCAATCGGGCCGATCTCAATCGGCTCGCCGGTCGAGGTCAGTGTCGCTTGCCGCACGTCGCCCAGGGTTTCGATCTTGATCTCTGCGGGCGCCACCCATTCGCCATCTGCTCGGCGATAAGTCTCGTGCACGACCATGCCTTGCGTGAACAGGCCGGCGAACGGTTCATCGAGGCCGACGTGCCCGGTCTTCCTCATCGCGCGGGTGAAGAAGCGGCTGTACAGCAGATGCAGGATCGCGTGCTCGATGCCGCCGATATATTGGTCAACCGGCATCCAGGCGTCGGCCACCTTGCGGTCGGTCGGCGCGGTGGTGATCCACGGATCGGTGAAGCGGATGAAATACCAGGACGAGTTGACGAACGTGTCCATGGTGTCGGTTTCGCGCGTCGCCGGTGCGCCGCATTGCGGACACTTCACGTGCTTCCAGGTCGGATGCCGGTCGAGCGGATTGCCCGGCCGGTCGAACGTCACGTCTTCGGGCAACGTGATCGGCAGGCTCGCCTCCGGCGCCGGCAGCACTCCGCAAGACTTCGCAGTGGATCACCGGGATCGGGCAGCCCCAATAGCGCTGGCGTGAAATGCCCCAATCGCGGAGGCGGAAATTGACCTGCCGTTGCGCGACCGGACGATTGCCGACCGCCGCGTTCTCTAGCCGCCTGGCCACTTCCTCTTTTGCTTCGGCGATCGTCATGCCGTCGAGAAAGCGCGAGTTGATCATGCGGCCGTCGCCGTCATAGGCGGTGTCGGTGATGACGAACGTCTTCGGGTCGACGCCGGGCGGGCAAACCACCGGGGTGTTGCCGAGCCCGTATTTGTTGACGAAATCGAGATCGCGCTGGTCGTGCGCCGGGCAGCCGAAAATGGCGCCGGTGCCGTATTCCATCAAAATAAAATTGGCGACGTAGACCGGCAACTTCCATGACGGATCGAACGGGTGCACCGCCTTGATGCCGGTGTCGAAGCCCATCTTCTCGGCGGTTTCGATGTCCGCCTCTGCGGTGCTGCGGTGCCGGCACTCTTCGATGAAGGCGGCCAGCGTCGGAGTGCTTCTCGCCGCCGCCGCGGCCAGCGGATGATCCGGCGCCACCGCCATGAATTTGGCGCCGAACAAAGTATCGGGCCGCGTGGTGAAGACTTCCAGTTCATCGGTGCCATCCGGCACCGTCGCCGGGTCGAGCGCGAACCGGACCAGCAATCCTTCCGAGCGGCCGATCCAGTTCTTCTGCATCAGCCGGACTTTTTCCGGCCAGCGATCGAGCGTATCGAGCGCGTCGAGCAAATCCTGCGAATAATCCGTGATCTTGAAGAACCATTGCGTCAGCTCGCGCTGCTCGACGATGGCGCCGGAGCGCCAGCCGCGGCCGTCGATCACCTGCTCGTTGGCGAGTACGGTCTGGTCGACCGGATCCCAGTTCACTTTCGATTTCCGGCGCTCGACCAGGCCGGCGCGCAGGAAATCGAGAAACATTTTCTGCTGATGCTTGTAGTAGGCCGGATCGCAGGTCGCGATCTCGCGGCTCCAGTCGAGCGACAGCCCCATCGATTTGAGCTGCGCCTTCATGGTGGCAATGTTGTCGTAGGTCCATGCCTTGGGATGGATCTTGCGCTCGGCGGCGGCGTTCTCGGCCGGCAGCCCGAAGGCGTCCCAGCCCATCGGATGCAGCACCGCAAAGCCCATCGCCCGTTTAACCCGCGCCACCACGTCGCCCATGGTGTAGTTGCGGACGTGGCCCATATGGATGCGCCCCGACGGATAGGGGAACATCTCCAGCACGTAGTATTTCGGCTTGGCGTGCTCGTTCGGCGTGGCGAAGATGCCGCGTTCGTCCCAAACCTTCTGCCAGCGGGCCTCCGCTTCGGCGGCGTTGTAACGTTCGGTAGGGGCTCTTTCTCTCCGCGGCTTGTTCTGATTATCATCGCGAGGAGCAACTTGTGCGAACGACGTCTTGTTGTTCACGCGCGTTCGTATTTGATCGGGTTCGACCTTCAAGGCCGCGACAGCCTTCCTTAGCGGGGTTAGATTTTGCAGTGTTTCGCAAAGTGACTTTGCGAACGCCTTGAACATCGCCATGTCCTTAATGATTTGATCCGATCCGCTCGATTGCGCTAGATTGAGGGAATGGGCGATAGTATTTCGACGTTCGAAGAAATCTTCGAAGCTCGTCAAAAGGCGGCCATGTGTCCTTGCACATCGGTTTCACCGAAATTCTCAAGGAGCGGTGTTTTGTCGGAAAGCCTTTTACATACGTCCAGCAGACCGGTTACTTTAAAAAGCGAGTTTATCTCGCGCGGCCGTAGGTTGTTTTCGTTATGGATTAGCTCGTCGTAGATATTTTGCGATAGATCGCCCTTGCAGAATTCGTAAATTACGTGGAAACGCGCAAGTGCGTCTGAAAACGCTTTCTCCGTCGATGGCGAATTCGGCGAAGTGTCTATACGAAGACGTGCGAGTGTCTCCATGGTTCGCCGCCAAGCAGTATTCGGTAAATTTCGCGGTAGCGTTTCCAGAGAATTGGCCGCGGCAATTACCATCCTCGCATAAGCTCGCGCCATTTCACGAACGAATTCTTCGAAGGTGGCTGCAAGCAAAAGTGTGGCTGAGTTTGCAGCGGCTATGCGAGCCTTTGGCGCACTCTTGTGCGGATCGTTAAATGCATCGACCAAAGACCGGATTGCCTCCAAGTCTTGGTCAAATTCTTCAGTGATTACGGTGTATTCGGTGCTCACGCCTTCCTCGTCAAGGCATGAGGATTGAACGCAATAACGCTATTCTTTGGCGGACAGCATTAGCTGTATTTTGCTGACCAGTTAGAATAATCAAAGCTGTCGGGTCTGCCGTTGCTTCTACCATGCGACCTTGAACGTTCGGTTTATCGGCTTCGATGCGCTCTCGACTATTCCACCGATTATTGATGGCGACCATTGCTGCGTCGTAGATCGCAGCGGACACCCTCTCGCGTCCTTTCTCGTCGGGAGGCAGGCGGAATGGACGTCGGTCAAAGAGATTATAAAGGAAGGTGAAGCGCTCCATGTATTCCTGTTTCAAGAGCTCGGCTTGCTTTTCGGTAATCTTTAGTTCCATCGCGCGATCAAGCATGGATTTCATTGATCCGCGAATGTTGGCGTCGTCCTTGAGCGCAAAATAGCGGAGAACGAACTGACAGTCGCCCATCGACGCGTAGAGACTATTTTTTTGTCGCTCCGGGTTCTCGTAATAGTCGTTTGGATCTGGTTCGATGTACGGTGGGATATCGAATACTTCGGTAAAAAGGCGGAAGCGCGTTAATTCGATCAGGATTTTGTTGAACGGGCCGGGGTTTAGGGCGTTTCGAATTTCCTGGGAATTAAGCTTCGTACCCCAGTGTTCAACCGATCAAAAATGAAGCGGCGGATGTCGGTCAATGTTAGACGTCCTGAAGCGGAGCCTCACTCTCGCTTTCAAGCAGCAGCACAATTGCTGAAAGGCTCGCGCGATCTAAGGTGCGCTTTATCCGGGGAGGGCAACGGGAGTAACGAAGACCATTGAAGGGCTTGAGGACTGGCAAACTGGAGAGAGCAAACTCTCCAGCAATAAATTCTCGCACGGCATTAAGGCGTTGCTGGCCATCCATCACCTCGTATCTCGCCGCTTCGCTCTCGTAGAAAAAGACGGGAGGAACTGGAATGTTGAGCATAGGGATTTAATGAGTTTGGATTTTTGCGGGGTACTCCAGCGAAGGCGGCGCTGATACTCGGGGCGCAAATTGAGCACCTCTCCTTTGTCAATCAAATCCCTGATTTGTGGGAGGAAAAAGTTATTCGTTTGATAGACTATGCGAAATGCGTTTTTCGCGAAAAACTCATCGGGTTCAACGGGAGTTTCTACAGCCTCGACTTCTGGGGTTTCTTCAGATTCGCCCATGAGCACATCGACGGCCATATGCAAGTCCTTTCAGATCAGTCGAAATGCTAATGCAAGGATACGATAAGCGGGACGATGTTCCCGCCGAAGCATCGCTGCTTCGCAGTCTACACAATAGCGACCATTGTCGAACACATCGCAGGTCGCGATCTCGCGGCTCCAGTCGAGCGACAGCCCCATCGACTTGAGCTGCGCCTTCATGGTGGCAATATTCTCGTAAGTCCACGCCTTGGGATGGATCTTGCGCTCGGCTGCGGCATTCTCGGCGGGCAGCCCAAAGGCGTCCCAGCCCATCGGATGCAGCACGGCAAAGCCCATCGCCCGTTTAACCCGCGCCACCACGTCGCCCATGGTGTAGTTGCGGACATGCCCCATATGGATGCGCCCCGACGGATAGGGGAACATCTCCAGCACGTAGTATTTCGGCTTGGCGTGCTCGTTCGGCGTGGCGAAGATGCCGCGTTCGTCCCAAACCCTCTGCCAGCGGGCCTCCGCTTCGGCGGCGTTGTAACGTTCGATGGCCATTGGAATCGCAGTCGTTTCCGGCGTTATTGAAGTCGCGCGACGTGACACGAAAGCGCGCGGCCGGTCAACGCCGGATTAATTTCGCTTCGCCGGGAAATGGGCTTGAATTCATTCCCGGCCTTGAGGCCGCGCCCGCCGTCCTTGCGCGTTTGCGCCGCACCGATCATATCAAGCCCGCCAATATTTCTCTCCCGATCAATCAATGACGCTTCGAGGCGAGCTCACGGTATGGCCAGCGAACAGGCGCGCACGACGATCACTCTCCTCGATGACTCGACGCGTCCGAAGGCTCCCAAAATCGAGGGCGTCACGCCGGCGCAACGGCGGCTCGGCAAACGTCTGGCTTTGATCCACGCTCATCACCTCGAGCAGATCGACCAGGTGCGCTGGGTGATGGAGCAGGTCGAAACCGGCGAGCAAAGTGCGGCGACGCTCGTAGACGCGATTTCCTCCATGCAGATGACCAACAACTACCGGCTGTTCGGCAACCTGTGCGGCCGCGAGTGTCAGATGCTGACGCTGCATCACACCATCGAAGACCACCACATGTTTCCCGCGCTTCGTCAGGGCAGCGACGGGCTCAGGAAGGTCGTCGACCGGTTGGGCCAGGAGCATTTGATCATCCATCAGCTGTTGGAAGCGCTGGAAGCTGGCGCCAGAAACGCCGTGACGCGGCCCGACCGCGAAACGTTTTCAGAACTTAAGAAGGCGTTCGTCGCTCTCGAACGCTTCGTGCGCTCCCACTTCGGCTACGAACAGGAAGAACTTGAAGAAGCGCTCGGCTATTACGACGTACCGTTGTAGCTATTCATCCCGCCCCGCTTCGTTTCACTACCCGGGGGCGGCAAAACAAACGCGTTCTCGCGACGCGCTTCGGCGCCCGAGTTTTGCGAAAAGGGCGGGTTAGCTGCCAACGGGTCCGGCCCGAAGTGGCCGGCCCGATGACAAGCTCCGCAGCGTAACCCACCATGCTGAGCGGTGGGTTTCGCTTCGCTCTACCCACCCTACGAAGCGCAATGACGAAAGAAAGAAGGAAGCGGAACGCCGACAGACGTGTTCAGCCAACCTCCGCATCTCGCGATGCGGCGCGCGCCCTTGTCTCTTTTCCCTCCCCCGCTTGCGGGGGAGGGTAGGGAGGGGGCACGCTCGCCTATCGGCGTTCCACCACGGCTCTTACCGTCAGGGCTTTCGGCCCTTGGGCGCAGCTCCAGGCCAGGCTTCCTGGGACGTGGCAGGACGTTCGATCCGGTACGCTCGCCCCAACCGGGGAGCGAAGGACCTCGCGCTCTGACGCGGGCGTTACCCGCGCCCGCCTGTCCCAGTCCAGGGAACGCACCTCCCGGACCGGTCGTAGTGCCGGTCAGCATGATGCCCGAAGCTGCCCGGGTGCGGAGTGTATCGGTCCGCGCGCGGGCACCGCACTCGCTCCGCATTCGGGAGTACCCTCGGCCGAAGGCGTCCTTCACTGAGCGAGATAACGTCATGTACCTGATACGGTGACAGCTGTCAAGAGCAAGGTCACGGCAACCGCGACGCGGCGGCGAGTCCGCCGCCACGTATTTCGCCCGCCAGTTCAGGTCGCGCGGACGTTTGGGAGGCTTGGTACTACAAGACCGTAATGCTGAGGACTTGGCCGTCCTTTAGCTGAAGCCAGTCTATGAACTCAGGGCTAGCTTGCCCGACAAGCACAATGTCGGCCCCTTCGAGATCACCGCGTTTATTCCGCAGTGCGGTCAATGCCCAAGGGCCGCTAGCCGCCGCAACAAGGAAATATTCCGTCTGTGGCGTGAAGTGCGGCTGCCCATCCACGGGTTTGGTAGTCGCGACGATTTTCCAAGCTTTTGGCATCAGACCGAATATGCGCGGTTCGACCTGGGTCGCAAGAGCGAAAACGGACGCGTCTTAATTGGCTCGGCCCCTACCGGAACTATGACTTAGGTTGCCTAGAGCTAACGCCGGGAGGAACGTTGCGATTTCGCGATTGCTTACCTTGGGCTACGCTCGCGGGCAAAAGCGTTCACTCCTTCGTTCAGAGTATAGCGATGGCAAACGACGCAATCGCGCCGCAAACAACGCGAGAGGTTCGCGTTGGCGGCGCCAATATCCACGTCACCGAATGGGGTGACGGACCGGCGGTTCTGCTGCTCCACGGCAATCCCGATAGCGGGCTCATGTGGGAGGAAGTAGCCCAGCGCCTCGGGCGAACGTGCCGGTGCGTTGCGCCGGATTTGCCGGGCTTCGGCCATTCGGAAGTGCCGGCCGACTACCAGCCTTCCCTCGGCGGCATGGCCGATTTCGTCGAGCAATTTTTGCGCGCCGCCGACATCAAGCCGCCGATCGATTTGATCGCGCACGATTTCGGCGGTCCGTTTGCGTTTGCGTGGGCGGTGAGGCACCCCGGCAGCGTACGCCGCATGGTGGCGATCAATACCGTGTTCTTCCGCGACTACCGCTGGCATTTCTGGGCCCACGTCTGGCGGACGCCACTGCTTGGCGAACTGTCGATGGCGGTGATGAACCGGCCGATGTTTGCGCAGGAGCTGCGGCGAGGCTCCGCCCGGATCAGCGATGCGCATATCGATCAGACCTGGGCACTGATGACGCCGCGCATGAAGAAGGAAGTGTTGCGGCTTTATCGCGCCGCCAATCCCGCAAGCTTCAAATCCTGGGAGAGCGATTTTCTGGCGCTGACCGCGGCAAAACCGACGCTGGTGATTTGGGGCGACAAGGACCCGTACATCTCGTCACATTTTGCCGAGCGCTTCAACGCGCAACAAGTCGTACACCTTCCGCAAACCGGCCACTGGGCGCCGGTCGAGTTGCCCGTTGAATGCGCCGACGCTATTCTGCAATTCTTTGCCGAAACCGGCTGAAGCTTCGTTGCGGAGTCTCGCCCGTGGACCACGAATTCATTCGCGAACTGTTTGCGCCGTTCGGTCCGGTGACGGTGAAGCGCATGTTCGGCGGCGCCGGCATCTGGTCCGAAGGCCTGATGTTCGGTCTGATGTTCGACGGCGCGATCTTTCTCAAAGTCGATGAAACCAGCATCCCGGAGTTCGAGCGCGAAGGCAGCCGGCCGTTCGTCTACACCCGCGCCAAGAGCAAGGGCCGCGTCGGACGCGCTTCGCTGTCGTACTGGCGGCTGCCGGAGCGACTCTACGACGATCCCGAAGAACTCGCGGTCTGGGCGGCACGCGCGCTCGCGATTGCGCAGCACAAGAAATTCGCGCCGCGGAAGCGGGCTGAAGCGGAAGCCCGTATCACGAAAATCCGCGCAACGCGTGTAGAGCATGCGGCGGCCCGCAGCCCGCACGAAAGGAGCGACACATGGGATTGGCGACTAGGCCGGCCGGATTTCGCCGCCGCTCAAGCCGAGGTACGCTTGCTTCAATGGAAATAATGAGTTTCGCGTCGTCGCGTGACTTCCGGGCGTGGCTTTCAAAAAACCACCGCCAATCGGACGGTATCCTATTGCGTATTTACAAAAAGGACTCCGAATTACGCACCGTGACGTATGCAGAGGCCCTTGATCAAGCGCTTTGCTTTGGCTGGATCGACGGACAGAAAAGACCGTCTGATAAACAATCATGGCTACAGCAATTTACGCCAAGACGGCGCAATGGCGGCTGGTCCAAGACCAACACCCAGCATGCCGAGCGTCTGATCGCGACCGGAGAAATGACTCCCGCCGGACTGCGCGAGATAACTGCGGCAAAGGCGGATGGCCGTTGGGACACGGCCTACGATTCCTTTAGCAACGCCGCCGTACCGGATGATTTTCTAAAGGAACTCGCGCGAAACAAGAAGGCGAAAGCCTTCTTTGAGACGCTCAACAAGACCAATCTATATTCGATAGCTTACCGGCTTCAGACGGCCAAAAAGCCGGAGACTAGAGAGAGCCGTATGCGGGCGATCATCGACAAACTGGCCCGCGGCGAGAAGTTTCATTGAACGCTATAATTCCGGCCGTATCGGACGGTTTGGATTTCGCTATGATCGATCTGCGCCGCGCCTGCTTGCCTACAACGGCGTTTCCGCTCCGCCCTCTGTTTTGAACGCGAGACTTGCCTCTTCGAGGTCCAGTTCGCGCTCGATGTGCCGGCGGGCTTCGTCGGTGATCTTGCCGTCGCGCAGCAGCTGGTAGATGTATTCGCGCTCGGCGGCGATCAGCTCAAGCCGCAGCTCGGCCGCCGCCGCAACCGCTTTGCGGCCATCGGCCGCATTCTTCGGCAACTGCACGGCGCGATGATCATGCCGTGCCCGCAGGATCGCGAGCACCTCCGGGGCGAGCTCGCCGTCGGTGGCGAGCTGATCCAGCCGGCCCTGCGCCACGTTCAGGGCTTCCAGCCGCGCGGTAATCTCGGCATCGCGCTCGCGCCGGCGCTCGTCTTCGGCATCGTGCGGCAAAGCGAGCCAGCGCACCATGCTCGGCAGCACCGCCCCCTGGCCGATCAGCGTTATGACGATGATGCCGAAAGTGACGAACAGAATGAGATCGCGGTCGGGAAACGACGCGGCGGCAAGCGTCGTCAGCGGAATGGCGAGCGCGGCGGCGAGCGAAACCACACCGCGTACCCCGACGAACGCCAGCAGGAAGGTCCACTGCCACGGCGGTGACGGATCGCGACGCGCCAACGACGGGCTCAGCCGGCGCGGCAGATAGGTCGCCGGAAACACCCAGACGAATCGCGCCACCACAATCACGGCGAGGACGATGAATATCGTCAACGGCAGATCGCGCAGCCGGACCATGTCGGTCTCGTCGAGCAGCGTGCGCATCTGCATCCCGGTCACCAGGAAGACAAAGCCTTCGATCAGATAGACCAGCAGGTCCCAGAAGAAGATGCCCTGCAGCCGCGTCGCCGCCGGAATGAGCAGCGGCCCGTTCCAGCTGACGAACAGCCCGGCGGCGATGGTGGCAAGCACGCCCGATCCGCCCAGCTGCGCCGGCACCAGAAACGCGATGTACGGCGTCATCAGCGACAGCGTGATCTCGACCCGCGGATCGCGCGCCCAGCGGCGCAGCCGCAGGCTCACCCAGCCGACGCCGATTCCGTAGCCGATCTCGCCGACGACAATGAGCGCGAAGGTGCCGGCGGCTTCGCCGAGCGAGAACGCCCCCGTACTCACTGCGGCGACCGCGAAGCGGTAGAGGATCAACGCCGTGGCGTCGTTGGCAACGCCTTCGCCCTCGAGCACGACGACCAGCCGGCGCGGCAGGCCCAGGCCGCGAACGATCGCGAGCGGAGCGACCGCGTCGGGCGGCGCCACGATAGCGCCCAGCACGAAGCCGACAGCGAGCGGCATGCCGAGCACGAAATGCGCCACCACCGCCACCGCACAGGTCGTGAAAATGACGCAGCCGAAGGCGAAGAGCGTGATCGGCCGCAGGTTGAAACGAAATTCGCGCCAGCTCATGGCGACGCCGGCCGAATAGATCAGCGGCGGCAGGATGCCGAGCAGCACCAGTTCCGGCGCCAGTTCGATCCGCGGCAGGCCGGGGATGACGGCAATCGCAATGCCGGCGACGACCAAGAGAATGGACGGCGCGGTCTTAAGCCGCCGCGCGACAATCGCGACGACCACCAGCACGGCGAAGAATAATAATATCGTCTCGATCGTGCCCGTCATGCGTCACACGATGCCGGATATCCAGGCTCGGTCAAGCGCGGGGCGGCAGACGGCGCAGCGCGCGGCCGGCGCATGAGGCGCACCGGGCGGCGAAAAGGACGAAGCCTGCATCAAGGCCGGAATCGACAAAGTGGCCGATCATTTGAAGTGACGCCACAGCCGGACGAAAGCAGCCAGACGAAAGTTGTCATCAAGCGTTCGCTATTCACGGGCGATCGCTATCCGCAAAACCGGGCGAATTTCTCTGACCTGGGCTCGCTTTTCGAGCCCGCCATCCCCATATCCAAACTCGTTGTCCGACAGAACGATCGAGACAGAGCCGTATTAGCCAAGGCGTTTTTTCGAAAAGGAAATGGCGTGTTTGATTCCCGACAAGATCGTGCGAATACAATCGAATCCAGCGAGCTGACCAAGAAGCAGCGCGATTATCAAAAGCTATTGCTCGTCGTCCGCGAGCATCGCGAATGGCTGGCTGAAAATTACCCAACCCTTGTGAGTGGCGCGTATGTGGGCAGCGCGCAACAGGCGGCAGCCGCCGGGACCCGCAATCAAAAGTCGGCGGCGACCAGGTCGTAAGATCCTTTGCGCCGGCGCCCGTACACTTTGGCTGCGGCCGCGTAAATCAATTTGCGGTTCGAATCGAACGCGCTGAGAAGTCCAACTTCTTCGAACTGCATGTCCGGCTTAAGCTGCTTTAACGCATCGCCATTGACGAAAAACGATGCCTCCATCGCGCTGTCGTGCCCCCAAAAGCGCACCGCACGCCGCGTTGCATCGTAAAAGCGGCTTTGATTTGGAAAACTAAGCATCATGGTTCCTGTCGCGCTCCTGAGCCGCCTGAAGCTCTTGAGGATCAATGGTCACCATTTCGACTGAGGAAGCATGGTGAGACGCCGCCGGCACGAACATCATGGTGGCGATGCGGCGGTAGACCGGAAATGACAGTTCCTCGATCAGTTCTTCGTCCGCGACGATTCGATAGTCTCCGGGCGGCAAGATCCGATCGACACCTTTCAGCTCAAACGGATGATTGAAGACGACAGACGAGCTGCGCGAACGGGGGGTCATCGCTAGGCCGCGCGACGGACCAAAGGATAATCCATGCTTTCGTACAGGCGACGAATTCCCTGACCGTCGTAACGCTCTTCGTCGACCTGGAGATGCGCTCCGAGCAGACATTCAGGTGGAAGCTCCTCGATCGCGAAGCGGACGGCGTCAGCGGCGCGGGCAAAACGCTTGTAGCCAATTGGTTGCCGCCGTGATTTCCGATTTCGGGTGGGGAACAGCTCCGCCTCGGCGCTGTAATCAAATGCGATCACGCCTTCTTCAGCCATGGAAACGTCCGTCATCTGATTATCTCCAAATAAAAGATCGAAGCATCCTTGGAATAGCCATCCACAGAGCAACATCTTCCATATATGATCGAAACGCGAGAATGTTAGCCGTGGCGGGACGTGTATTTCAGGTCATCCTTTCCGTGCCGGCGAACGGGCGCCGAGCGCACGGCAGTTGATTCGGTGAGCCGCGATCCGGACGCGGAACCGGCGCCCGCCAGACAAAAGCGCGGCGGGATGACCAAGGTAGCGCCTATTGGGAACTGCCGGAACAACCAAGGACGGCGGTCAAGTCCGGGGGCGGCTTACCAGGCCGAAAGCCATCGGCCGACATCATAGGTGAACGCACCGATGACGCACGCCGCCAACCCGCTACCGACCAGGACGAGCACGACGACCGTATTCAAGCGGTCGAGCAATTGCTTGTCGATGAAATGAACTTTTTGGAGGGTCTGAGCCATGGCATGCACACCCATAGAATGTATATAGCGTAGCACTCGACCGTTTGGAAGATTGGCGCACTGATCCGCGTCGGAATAGACAAGCGCCACACCTAAAAGTGATAACGTTCTTGGCCCGGAGGGGCCGCACTCACGTTCATTTTACTTAGGAAATCCACGGATTAAGTAGCCGGGAAAATGCGAGCTGCAGGCCATGACGTGGGTGATGGCCTCGCGATCATACTCGTCGCCCGACCGGTAATGATCAAAAAAGCTGTTCAGCCGCCGCACCCGTTCGGTCATCATTCCCGTCGACTGCAGACCAATCGAAACACCGTAATTGGTGAAGGCGAACTTGACCTGAGGAAGATCGGGTTCGCGGCTGAAATAGCCGTCTTCACGCCACATCAGATCGAGCATGGCGAGGCTGCGGCGCCGTTGCGCCACGGCCCAATCCTCTGCCGGGAAAAAGTGGGTCAGCCATAGCATCATGCCGAGGCCAAGGTCCTGGGTGATGCGCAGCCCCGCCGCGGTCGCGTCGATGAGCGCGCGCATGTCGGCGATCTCATCAGCCAAGCCATGCTCATCAAGGCATCGATAGGAGACGTAGCCATCGAAGGCATCGAGTGCGCCGAAGCCGAAGCCGGGATAAGGCGCGCTCAAATCTTCCTGCATCTTCCAGACAACGCCCCTGCCCGGCACCACAAAGGCGGGATGAATTTGGCGGACGAGATCTACGCCCTTGTCTCGATAGGCCGGCACATGACGCGCCAGCACGGAGCGCGCGTACAGCCACATCGCCAGATAATGAAAATACTGGCCGTCGCGGTCCGGCGCTTCGCCAATGCGGATGCCACGCGGGCGCCCGAGCACCCGGTCGACATCGGACACCACCCACTCGGCCTCGTCGAGGAAACGGGACTCGCCCAGTTCCGCATAGAGCGACACCAGCAGCACGACGCCGAACGCATCGGTCCATAAGTAGCGAAGGCCGTTGGGCCATATGCCCTCGGCGTGCATCCAGTTCAGCTTGTCAAGAACGTAGCCGATGTCCCTGCAAACGGTCATCGACGTTTCCTTTGCGACGCTCAGGCCCCGACGCTCACATCCCAAAGGGATAGGTATCAGGCAGTCCCGCCAGCTCCGCGGTGTCGAACGGCGTCACCGCGTGGGTGTCATCGAACCAGATGTACTCATCGAATTGCTGCGGCAGGATCGCCTGGAAATAATGGCTGGCGCGCTCGGTCTCCGGCCGGTAGATGACGCCAATCGCCCGCTCAAGGTGCGGCTTGCTCAAGCCTTGCGGACCAGTCAGATCGGCGCGATTGCGCAAACCCAGCATGAAACGCGGTTGCCCGGTCGCGTGGCATAATCGCTCATAGCTGTTCGGCAGCGCCGGTTGGACCTTTTTCAGCTCCATCGGCCCGTCCCAATCGGACGCCGCTGCGACGGTTCCGCTGTTGGTGCCAAAGCCGACCAGATAGGCGCCGCTGCCGAATTCCTGGCGGCACAAATGACCGATATTGTGCTCGCCGCGCGAGGCCATTTCGGTCGCCGCCGCATCGCCAACGTGGGAATTATGCGCCCACACGATTGCCTTGCTGTCCGTGCCGTAAAACGCCAGCAGGTTCTTCAGCGTCGTGAACATGTGTTCGTCGCGCAGATTCCACGACGCGCGCGAGCCGTAATACATAATCCGATAATAGCGCTCGGCGTTGGTGACAAGGCGGGCATTCTGCACGGCGTCGAAATAGCGTTCGCCGTCATGCCCGGTATAAGCAAGGCGCTTCTTCAATAGGTCCTGGAGTGCCCCGACGACGTTCGGCTCACACGTCCGATAGGCGCCGGTCAACGCGGCATGGCCATAAGTCGCCGGGTCGCCCTGCCACGGCGTCAGGCAGCCGTAGCGCTCACGCGCAACCTGGGCGGCGGCCGGATCGACCTCGTCCAGATAACTCAGAACCGCGCGGATCGACACATAGAGGCTGTAGAGATCGAGGCCGTGAAACGCCACCCGCGCCTCGGGCTTGGTCGCCCTGTTGTGCTCGCGCAGCCAGTTAACGAAATCACGCACCTCGTTGTTGCGCCACATCCAGGTCGGGAAACGGGCGAACGCCGTCCATTCGGCGGGAGGATATTCGAGATGCCGCACGTAATGATCGACCCGCGCGGCATCCGGCCAATCGCCCTCGATGGCAATGAAGCGGAACCCCTTCTTGGCAATGAGTTCGCGGGAGATGCGCTCGCGCATCCGATAAAATTCCGAAGTGCCGTGTGTCGCCTCGCCGAGCAGCACCACACGCGCGTCGCCGATCCGTTCAAGCAACGGGCCGAGATCGGCGCTGTCGATCGAAGCGAACGGCTCGGCCGCGTCGGCGATCTTCTTGACCAGCTGTTCTTCACTGATGGCGCCTGTCGGCGGCGCGTAGCGAGCGCGGGCCGGCTCCGCCTCCTCGGGCGCCCACCCTTCCTCGCCGAGCAGCGGAACAAATCGCACATCGGCGAGGTCTTCGCGGCGATAATCGTTCTGGGCGATTCGCGTCACCCGTATCAGTTCCTGGACGCGCTGATCCGCACCCACCGGGATTACCAGCCGGCCGCCGATTTTGAGTTGGTCTTTTAGAGATTCGGGAATCGTCGGACCGCCGGCGGCAACAATGATCGCATCATACGGCGCGTGCGCCGCCCAACCGCGCGTCCCGTCGCCGTGCCGAACGTGGACATTATCGTAGCCAAGATCGGCCAGCGTCGCGGCGGCCTTCTCGGCCAGCGGCCCATGACGTTCGATGGTGTAAACGTCGTCGGCGATTTCGGAAAGGACCGCAGCCGCATAACCGGAACCGGTGCCGATTTCGAGCACCTTTTCGCCGCCACGGAGCACCAATGCCTCGACCATGAACGCGACGATGTACGGCTGAGAGATTGTCTGTCCCTCTTCAATCGGCAACGCCGTGTCTTCGTAGGCGAACTCGCGAAGCTGTGTCGGCAGAAAAGATTCACGAGGCACGCTACGCATTGCTTTGAGCACTAGCTCCGACCGGACACCCCGCGCAAAGATCGCCTGATCAGCCATCTCCTGCCGAAGCTTCGAAAACTCGGTTTTTGAAAGTTCGTCCATCGGCTAAGCCCTACTGATCTGACAATTGCGCGCGCAGTCGGGACCTTCGATGGCAAGCTCCGCTCCTTTCGACCGTTCGAGCATTGATCTATGTCAACAAGACCCGCTGCGTGTCGCGGCCAGAGAACCGCAACGCACAGCCGTTCAGCCCGGTGGGCGGTGGGGCGGCCGTTCCGGGGATTGACTCAGATCAACGGCAACGTTCGCGAATTCCCCCACGATGTTAAGCTTTCCAGCGAAACAAACGCTTAGTAGCCTACGAACATCGGTGCGGCTTAAATCATGTATCGCTTTCTCGAAGGCACAGCCGAGCAATACATGACGCGTACGGTAGCAACCGTGACGCGCCAAACGACCATGCGTGAGCTCGAGAAATTATTCGAGAAGCACGATTTCAATTCCTTCCCGGTCGTCGAACAGGGAAAGATGTTGGGGATCGTGACCAAATTCGATTTTCTTCGGGCCTTTGCGTTCACCACCGGTCAGATGTTACCGCATTACGAAGAGTTGATGCGGCGGCTGGTTGGAGAAATGATGACCGAAGCCGTCGTGCATGTCGAACCGGCAGCACCGTTGACGCGCGTTCTGCAATTGATGGTGAGCCTCAAGAGCCGAAGCTTTCCGGTTATCGGGCTCGACCGCCAATTGGTCGGGATGATCTCCCGCGAGGACGTGATCCGCGCCCTCAAAGAGGCGACGTAGCGCGATTAACGCCGCGCTGGTCATCGGTGGACCAATAACGCCGTCCTTAGTCATGCACGCTCGGGATGAAACCGGCGCACCGCCAGAAATCCCAGCGCGACAAAAATCACCAGCACGATGACCTGCGCGATCAGGAGCGGCGGTTCCGACTGGGTCGGCGCCAGGCTGTGCAGGAACGTCAGCTTGGCGAACGCCTGAATGACGCCGACGAACGCATCGAGATAGAGCGCGGCCATGGCGGTCACGACATAAATCCAGCGCCAGGCGCCGCGCAGCCGGAACGCGTAGATCGCCAGCACCGCGATCGCGAGCAGGATCAGCGACAGAATGCCGACCATGCGCGGCGGATCGAGGCCGAACGGCGGCAGCGGAAAGCCGGTGACGCTGGTCAGGATCAGCCCCAACAAAAACAACACGGTCCACACACCGAGCACTTCGCCGCTCAACAGCCCGTAGAGCACGATCAAGCCGAGCACGAGGGCAATCAGGCTCAGAGCAACATGAATGTCGAGAAATATGCCGGTCGGAATTCCCCAGGTCATCGCCACACCTTTCGTTATCCGATGGACTTACAATGTCTCGATCAGTGCCGGCTACTGCCTGTGCGCGGCACCGGCCGCAACGCGGAGCAGTATAGTCTGCGTCGATGAAAGCGAAATGGCTGTCCGGACGGCGGCGCGAACGACGGGGAACCACCACCAATGATCCAGCGATATACCGACCACGCCGCGAATGAGCGGACCTTTTTGGCCTGGGTCCGCACTGCGATCGCGGTGATGGCCTTCGGCTTTCTGGTCGAACGGTTCGATCTGTTCCTGCAGATCGCCGGACAGACCATGGCGCGCCGCGCGCTGTCGCCGACCGGTCAGCTCGTCGGCAATACCGCCGGTCTGATCCTGATCGGCCTCGGTGCCGGTATGATGGTTTTGGCCATCGTGCGCTTTCGCAGGATCACGACTGAAATCGACAGCGAACAGATGCTGCCAGGCCCGGGCCAGCGCGCGGACGTTTTGCTCGCCGGCCTTCTGACGGTGCTCGGGTGCGCTTTGTTTGTCTATCTCACCTACACCGTGATCAGCAGCCTTTGAATGTTAGCAGCGCGCGGCCCGGCTGTCGGATTTTGCGCGGATGCCGATCTTCGACCCGCGCGCGCAAGCATCAGTCAGTCCAAACGATAACGCGCCGGCCCTCTTTGTCCCTGAAGGCGCCGACGATGATCATAATGAAATCAACAAACGTCCAGATACCCAGCCCGCCGAGCGTGAAGAGTTGGAGTATCCCGGTGCCGACCTTACCAACATAAAACCGGTGCGCGCCGAATATCCCGAGAAACCAGCACAACAACAGCGCGGCGAGCCGGCTCCTGGGACTGGCGTCCGGCGCTCTTGAACCGGTCGGCGCGCCGCAGTGCGGACAGGTCGGCGCCAGACTTGAAATGATCTGGCCGCAACTGCGGCAAAACTGCTGGTTGGCGGCCAGCGGCGGGATGGGTTGAGACATCGTTGCACCCCCTGATTTGATCTCGTTAGCACGCACCGACCCGGACTTGGAGGTAGGGAAAGCGGCCGGGTCACAAGGCGCGCAATCACGCGTTCCCGCGACGCGCTCGGCGCCCGGGTTATGCACACGGCACGAACAGTAACCCTGATGAGGCAAAGCGAAATCCGGGAATGGCTTTGCCGCTTGAATGCTGCTCTCTGGATTACGCTGCGTCCGCCTGATACGAAATTCGACGGTATCGAACAGCCGCGAGGTTGCCCCGGATTTCGCTGCCGCTCGATCCGGGTTACGCTTGCTTGCTACCCTTATTCGCACCAGGAAAGACAATGGCCAGCGACAACAAAAAAGCCAAAACCAACACGGCCCCAAAAGCCGACACGACTCCAAAGACCGACACGGCCCCAAAGACCGACACGGCTGCAAAGGTCGACACGGCTGCTAAGAGTGACGCCGCCGAGAAGGCCAAGACTTCCCGCCGCTGAAGACGCATCCAAGCCCAAAGCCGAGGAGCCGGCCGCCGCAGCGCCCGCGAACTATAGCCGGGGCGAAGGCCAGAAACCGGTCACCGCGGCCTACCGGGAAAACTGGAACGCGATTTTTGCGAAGAAGACGAAGAGCAAGAAGAAGAGCAAGCGATAACTGGCGCGACAGTGCCGTGTGTAGGATGGGTAGAGCCAACGGGTCCGGCTCGAAGTAGCCGGCCCGATGACAAGCTCCACGAAACCCATCAGCGAACGCGCGGTATAGAAAACGATGGGTTTCGTTTCACTCAACCGATCCCACGCGCTACTTCAGCGCCCAAGCCCGTTACCCCATCTACGCTTGCTGTTCACAGCGCCCAATCCTCGTGACATGCGGCTTTGTAAAATTCGATGCATGGACCGCCAGGGTTCTGACCGAGCCGCTCACGACTGCGTTCGAGTTTGTTTATGATCCCGGCGTAATAATCTTTTTCACCTTCCCACTCCTCCTTTACACTCGTCAATTCAAGATGCCGACGGTACACATAGGCTACCGCATCGGCGACTTGGATCAAACACGAGTGCTGGGACTTGATCGCAAACGCGGTGTCAACGATCTGATCAAAACGTTCATCATCAGGAATCTCTTTCCAAGCTCTCTCGCCGTTCTTTCTCCTGCACGTCTGATAGATCGGGTCAAACCAAGCATCGGCCATGTAGAGTGCATCCGAAAGATTTTGCATTTCACGCTTGTTGTCGTCGCAGATAAGAACAGTTAGTCCCTTGTTTTTCTTTCCGCGCTGCATCTTTTGCTGTACTAGAGCCGCCATGAACATTGCAGCACCCGGCCAATAGCTCTTACCGAACGGCTGATTGTGACCGGCGTTTATAGCTTTTCCGAATTTCTCGAACGAAAAAGCCACGCCGAATATCTTGGCGCAATCTGCTGCAAGACCGCAGACTTCGGTTAGAAAACTCTTGCGGGCGGTCGGATCGACTTTGCTCCAGCCATCGGCACCGTTGATGAACGCCTTTGTCTTCAGCTCCTTGGGCGAGTTTGGGTGAGTTGCAAGAAAGCTCGAAATCATGTCGTCGAATTTGCCAGTGTGCTTTCGCAGCCGATAAGCATCGATCAAAACACCGACCATGACGAACACGTCGCCTTGGCCTTGATCACCGGACTCGTCGACGTACGCAAACTTCATATCCTTTGCTTTCGCTAGAGTTACGCGCTGTCACGCCGGGACTGGTACCATTAGGCTCTTACGGTAATCTCGATAGCACTCTCCGGCACCCCGAGGCCCAAAGCCAAACCCGCCCTAGCTTCGGCAATGGTGAGCGGCCCTATGCCGCTCTCGTCACCGATTTCCCCAGAGTCTGCAGCGCGAGGCTGAGTTGCGGGCATGGGCTGCCAGTTCAAACTCGCCGGGTCAGTGATTCCAAACTCTTCAAGAGTGCCGTAGCGGACCGGATTCCGTAAGCCTGGCCACGCATTCGCGGAATCGATGCGCGCGTATGCCGAGAACCTCACTAAATACCGTTCTAGCCGCTCTGGCGAAGGTACGACGTCACGAATTCGGCCGATCAAGAAAGCATGGTGATGCTCCTGATCAGCCCCGCCCCAGTGACCATTATGGCGATTTTGCACGCAAACGCAGAATTCGCGACGTTCTGCGCGATCGGGCTTCAAACGCCAAGACTGCGAGCCACCCTCCGAAATAATGCGCTCAAATCCGCGAGCAGTTAGGACGACGAGACATTGATCGGACATATTAAAGCTCCTATTGCGGTAATATAACCACCTTATTTGCACATATTACGGGAATAAGCAATCGATAATCGCCGAATATGTGGGGAATCCGCAGAATTCTACGGCTGCAAGCCGCGAGCCCGGATTCCAAAGGCCGCAGAACCGGCAAAATTCCCGCGGGGGTCATCCCGCAAGGGCAGTGATTATGGATTCCGCACTCGCCAACTCGTGGCGATCCGGAATGACGGTCTACAAAAAGCTCTGCGGATCGACATCAACGTCGAGTTTGATTGAACCCTTCGCCTTCGGCGCGGCGGCAAGCCATTCGCGCAAATAGGCCGAGAGATCAAAGGCGCGTGGCGCTTTGACCAGCAGGCGCAGGCGATGGCGGCCGCGGACCAAGGCGAGCGGCGCGTCGGCGGGGCCGAGCACGCGCACGTCATCCACCGGCGGCGCGGCGCGGGCGAGCGCGCGCGCGTAGCCGGTCGTCTCGTGCCGGTCGGGGCCGGAGACGACGAGGCTTGCGAGCCGGCCGAATGGTGGGTAATGCGCGCTTTCGCGCGCCGCGATCTCGGCGTCATAGAACGCTTCGCGGTCCTGCGCGATCAGCGCGCGCATCACCGGGTGTTCGGGCTGATGGGTCTGCAGATAACCGCGGCCGATGCCGGCGTCGCGGCCGGCGCGGCCGACCACCTGATGCAGGAGCTGGAAGGTGCGCTCGGCGGCGCGCGGGTCGCCGTTGTTGAGGCCCAAATCGGCGTCGACGATGCCGACGAGGTTGAGCTTCGGAAAGTGATGGCCTTTGGCGACGAGCTGGGTGCCGATGACGATATCGAAGCGGCCGGCGGCGACATCGTCGAGCTCTTCGCGCAGCCGCTCCATCGTGGCGACGAGATCGGACGAGAGCACGAGGATACGCGCCTGCGGAAACAGCTCGCGCACTTCTTCCTCAAGCCGCTCGACGCCGGGCCCGATGGCGGCGAACGAATTCGCCGCCTGGCAGTTCGGGCATTCCGCCGGATGCGGCATGGCGAACCCGCAATGATGGCAAACGAGCTGCCGGCGGAAGCGGTGATCGACCAGCCAGGCGTCGCAGTTCGGGCAGGAGAAGCGGAAGCCGCACGCACGGCACAAGGTCAGCGGCGCGTAGCCGCGGCGATTGAGGAAGAACAGCGCCTGCTCGCCGCGCTCGACCGCGGCCGCAACCGCGCCGGCGAGCGTCGGCGAGATGAAGCGGCCGGGCGGCGGGCGTTCATGGCGCAAGTCGATCGCCTCGACCGACGGCATACGCTGGCCGCCGAAGCGCTCGGGCAGCGCCAGCCGCCGGTAACGGCCGCGCCGGGCGTTGACTTCGGTCTCAAGCGACGGCGTGGCCGACGACAGCACCACCGGGATGCGGGCGATGTGGCCGCGCACCACCGCCATGTCGCGGGCGTGGTAGCGGACGCCGTCCTCCTGCTTGTAGGCGGCGTCGTGCTCCTCATCGACGACAATCAGGCCGAGATCGGCATAGGGCAGAAACAGCGCCGAGCGGGCGCCGACCACGACCGACACTTCGCCGTCGGCGACCGCCCGCCAGGTGCGCGCGCGACGGCGCGGCGACAGCTCCGAATGCCATTCCGCCGGACGCATGCCGAAACGAGCGGCGAAGCGGTCGAGGAACTGCGCGGTCAGCGCGATTTCCGGCATCAGGATCAGGCTCTGCCGGCGGCTGCGGATCACATCCGCCACCGCCTCGAAATAGACCTCCGTCTTGCCCGAGCCGGTGACGCCGTCGACGAGCGTGACTGAATAGCCGCCGCTTGCGACCGCGGACTTTAGTTCGGCCGCGGCCGTGCTCTGGTCCGGGGTGAGATCCGGCTGCGCGAAATCGGGATCGGGCGGCTCCGAGACCGGTTCCGGCGGCAGCACCACCGTTTCCAGCGTGCCCTCGTCGATCAGGCCATCGATTACGCCGCCGCTGACCCCGGCTTCGCGGGCGGTATCGCCTTTGCTGCGCAGCATTTGGTCTGCAAGAAGCGACAGCACCCGTTGCCGGGCCGTGGTCATGCGCTGCGGAGGAGGGCCAACGAGGCGCACGCCAACCCGTTCGCGCTCGGCGCCAAGATGCTCGCCCATGCGCAGGCACATCCGCAGCACCATGCCGCGCGAGGCGATGGTGTAGTTGGCGACCCAGTCGACGAAGTGGCGCAGCTCGGGCTTGAGCGGCGGCAGTTCGAGCTTTTCCTCGACGTCCTTGAGGCGATTGTCGAGCCGCGGATTGGGCTTCGGGTTCTCCGCCCAGACTACGGCGGTGGCCTCGCGGGCGCCGAGCGGCACGCTGACAATGTCGCCCGGCGCCAGCTCCAGCGCCTCGGGCACCCGGTACGAATAGGCCCGGTCAAGCGCGACCGGGACCAGGACATCGACGACACGCCGGATCATAAGATCGGCGCAGGTTGTCTGCCAGCCATTCCAGTGGGTTTAGGAAGGGGAAAGGGTGGCGCCTCTATCCTGCCCCGCGAAGCGGGGAAGGGGGACCGCGCGTAGCGCGGTGGAAGGGGCCTCGGCCGCAAAGCTTTCTCGTCCGCCGACGCCCCCTCCACCGCCCTTCGGGCGGTCCCCCTCCCCCGCTGCGCGGGGGCGGAAAGTAATGATGGGGGCGGAAAGTAGCTATGGACTTCGTGACACCCAAAGTCGCCGCCGAGATCGAAGGCTGGCTCGCGCATCTCGGCGACGAGCGGCGCTACTCGCCGAAGACGGTGGAAGCTTACCGGCGCGATGTGCTGCAGTTTCTCGCTTTTCTCGCCGAGCATCTCGGCGGGCCGCCATCGCTGAAAGCCCTCGCCGCTCTGACGCCCGCCGACGTGCGCGCCTTCATGGCTGCACGCCGCGCGGCCGACATCGGCAGCCGCTCGCTGATGCGTTCGCTCGCCGGCGTGCGCGGCTTTGCGCGCTACCTGGAACGGAGCAGCAAGGGCCGGATCGGCGCGCTGACCGCGGTCCGGACGCCGAAAATCGGCAAGACCCTGCCGCGGCCGCTCGCCGCCACTGCTGCCAAGCGCCTGGCCGATCCCGATCTCGCGGCTGGAGACGAACGCGAGCCGTGGATCCACGCCCGCGACGCTGCCGTGCTGGCATTACTGTACGGCAGCGGACTTCGTATCTCCGAGGCGCTGGGCCTTAAACGCAGCGATTTCGGCGGGGGCAGCGGCGATGCCCTCACGGTGACCGGCAAGGGCCGCAAGCAGCGCATGGTCCCCGTCCTGCCGCAGGTCGCCAAGCTGGTCGCCGATTATCTCGAACTCTGCCCCTACGATTTGCCGCAGGATGGGCCGCTGTTTGTTGGTGCGCGAGGCGGCCCGCTGTCGCCGCGCGTCGTGCAGCTGGCGATGGCCCGGCTGCGCGGCGCGCTCGGTCTTCCCGAGACGGCGACACCGCACGCGCTTCGGCATTCCTTCGCCACTCACCTCCTCGCCCGCGGCGGCGACCTGCGCTCCATTCAGGAACTGCTGGGCCACGCCTCGCTGGCGACGACGCAAATCTACACCGAAGTCGACGCCGACCGGCTGATCGCGGCCTATCGCAGCGCCCATCCGCGCGCGTGAGCGGGATCTATGCTATTCGCATAGTGCCTTCCGCTCATTCCCGCGAAAGCGGGAATCCAGTGCTGGGTCCCCGCGTTCGCGGGGACGACCGGAGGTAAAAGCGGCGGGGGGCCCATCCACATGCCGGAAGCAACGGAACACATGGAACATGCGATGCATGCCGAACATGCGTCGCACACCAACCGCAAGATCGGCCTGGTGATTGCGGTATTGGCGCTGTTTCTGTCCTTCTCCGAAACGCTCGGCAAAGCCGCGCAGACCGAAGCGATCAGCGCCAACGTCAAGTCGAGCGACACATGGGCGTTTTTTCAAGCCAAGGACATCCGCAGAACGGTCGTCAACGCGGCCGCCGAGGAGACAACGCTCCTTGGAGCAACCCTGACCGATCCGGCCGCCAAGGCCGCCATCGACAAACAGGTCGAGGCTTGGCGCGCGACCGCCGCGCGCTACGAGTCCGACCCGAAAACGGGGGAGGGCCGCAAAGAGCTCGCGGCTCGCGCCAAGGCCGAGGAGGAGGAGCGCGACCTCGCCATGGCCAAATATCATCACTACGAGCTCGCCTCGGCAGCGTTCCAGATCGGCATCGTGCTCGCTTCCGCAGCGGTGATCACCGAGGTGATCGGGCTCGCCTGGTTCGCGGGCGTGCTCGGCGTTATCGGGATCGCCGTCACCGCACTCGGCCTGTTCGCGCCGTACGCGGTCGAGCATTTCCTCTGAGCAGGGAAGCGGTAATGGTTTCGCGCGGCAAGGCTGAGCAGCAGGCGGCGCGCAATGCGCGGCTGTCCGCGGCTTTGCGCGAGAACCTCAAGCGGCGTAAGGCGCAGGCGCGCCGCCGCGCGGAACCCACCACGGGCGACGCAGTTAGTCCGTCGGAAGCACCCGCCGTGCGATCTAAAGTTCCTGACTTTCGCCGCAATCGAAGCCGCGACTAGCTGGGCTACCGGCGCCCGGAAAGCGCCTAGTAACCGTGATTGCCGTTGCACTTTGCGCCTCGGTTGCGCGCGGTTCATAGCTACGATCGAGTTCGGTCCTGGGACGGACCGCGGGGGACATGATGGATCGCATTCGTATCGTCGGCGGCCAGCCTCTCAACGGCACGATCCCGATTTCGGGTGCAAAGAACGCCACGCTGCCCCTGATGATCGCGAGCCTCCTCACCGAGGACACGCTCATTCTCGACAACGTACCGCGCCTTGCCGACGTCGTGCTGCTGCAGCGGATACTCGGCAATCACGGCGTCGACGTTATGGTCAGCGGCAAGCGCTCCGGCGAGACCGCCGACAACGGCCAGACGCTGCACATTTCCGCGGCCCGTATCGTCGACACCACAGCGCCCTACGAGCTGGTGTCGAAGATGCGCGCGAGCTTCTGGGTGATCGCGCCGCTGGTGGCGCGCATGGGCCATGCGCGGGTCTCCATGCCAGGCGGCTGCGCCATCGGTACCCGGCCGGTCGATCTTCTGATCATGGCGATGTCGCGGCTCGGCGCCGACATTGAAATCGACGGCGGCTACGTGGTGGCGCAGGCGCCGCACGGGCTCAAGGGCGGCGAGGTTGTCTTTCCCAAAGTCACCGTCGGCGGCACCCACACTGCGCTGATGGCAGCCGTGCTCGCCAACGGCACGTCGGTGATCGAGAACGCCGCGCGCGAGCCGGAAATCGTCGACGTCGCCGATTGCCTCAACAAGATGGGGGCGCGCATTTCCGGCGCCGGCACCAAGCGCATCATTGTCGAGGGTGTCACCAAACTGAACGGGGCGCGTCACGCGGTGCTGCCGGACCGCATCGAGACCGGCACCTATGCGATGGCAGTCGCCATGGCCGGCGGCGATGTGCTGTTGCAGAACGCCCGGCCGGAATTGCTGCGAGCAGCGCTCGACGTGCTGACGGCAACCGGCGTCACCGTCACCCCGACCAATCAGGGCATCCGCGTCGCGCGCAACGGCGCGGGGCTTGCGCCAGTCAACGTCACCACGGCGCCGTTCCCGGAATTCCCCACCGACTTGCAAGCGCAACTTATGGCGCTGATGACCCGCGCGCGCGGCACCTCGCAGATTGTCGAGACGGTGTTCGAAAACCGTTTCATGCATGTGCAGGAACTGGCCCGGCTTGGCGCGCGCATCCAGCTGGCGGGCGAACGGGCAACGATCGAGGGCGTCGAGCGGCTTAAAGGGGCGCAGGTCATGGCCACCGATCTGCGGGCTTCCGTCTCGCTCGTCATCGCCGCGCTCGCCGCCGAGGGCGAAACGGTGGTCAATCGTGTCTACCACCTCGACCGCGGTTTCGAACGGCTCGAAGAAAAGCTGGGACGTTGCGGCGCCGCCATCGAGCGGCTTTCGGCATAGCGCGCCTGCGGCCAGATACGTCGGTCAAGTACGTAGCAATACCACGCGGCATGGCTTATCTCTGAAGCGAAACGCCTGAGCCAATAAGAACGTGGGAGACTCGTATGGCTTCTACCCCCACCTCGCTGATCGATCGCGCCGGACTTGATCGGCCGCGGCTTGCCAAGATCATGTCGCGCGGCCTTGAGGGTGCCGACGACGGCGAGTTGTTCCTTGAATATCGCCAGGCCGAAATGCTGGTGTTCGATAACGGCCGGCTGAAACAGGCGACCTACGACACAACCCAGGGGTTCGGTCTGCGCGCGGTCAAGGACGAGGCCGTCGGCTATGCGCACGCCTCCGACATATCTGAGGCCGCGATTGCCCGCGCCGCTGACGCGGTGCGCGCGGTCAAGGGCGGCTATTCCGGCAATTATGCCGGGCCGCCGCCCCGGACCAATGTGAAGCTCTACGGCGAAGACAGTCCGCTCGCCACTCCGAGCTTTGAAGCCAAGGCGCGGCTACTTGAGACCATCGACGGCTATGTCCGCGCCAAGGACCCGCGCGTGCGCCAAGTGACAGTCAGCGTCGGCGCCACCTGGCAGGCCGTAGAGATCGTGCGCGCCGACGGCGAGACCTATCGCGACATTCGCCCGCTGGTGCGCGTCAACGTCTCGGTCGTGGTCGGCGACGGCGACCGTCAGGAGACTGGCAGCTCCGGCTACGGCGGCCGCGAAGGCTATGAACGCTTTATTCTCACTGACACTTGGCAGCACGCCGCCGACAATGCGGTGCGGCAAGCGCTGATCAATCTTGAAGCGGTGCCGGCGCCGGCCGGCGAAATGGACGTGGTGCTCGGCCCCGGGCTGGCCGGGAGTCATGCTGCACGAAGCCGTCGGTCACGGGCTCGAAGGCGACTTCAACCGCAAGAAGACTTCGGCCTTCGCTGGTCTGATGGGACAGCGTGTCGCCGCCAAGGGCGTCACCGTGGTCGATGACGGCACCATGACGCTGCGGCGCGGCTCGCTCTCGATCGACGATGAAGGCACGCCGACCAACCGCACCGTGTTGATCGAGGACGGCATTCTCGTCGGCTACATGCAGGATCGTCAGAACGCACGGCTCATGGATATGAAGCCGACCGGGAACGGACGGCGCGAGAGCTTCGCCCACGTGCCGATGCCGCGCATGACCAACACCTACATGCTCGCCGGCACGCGCGATCCCGATGAGATCATCGCGTCAGTGAAGAACGGCATCTACGCGGTGCATTTCGGCGGCGGCCAGGTCGACATAACCTCGGGCAAATACGTGTTCGAATGCACCGAGGCCTACCGCATCGACAACGGCAAGCGCGGCGCGCCGATCAAGGGCGCGATGCTTATCGGCAACGGCCCGACCGATCTCAATCGCATCTCCATGGTCGGCAATGACCTCAGCCTCGACGAAGGCGTCGGCACCTGTGGCAAGAACGGCCAGGGCGTGCCCGTCGGCGTCGGCCAGCCCACGCTACGCATGGACCGCATTACGGTCGGCGGGACGGGATAATGCACTAGCTGCGAGTGTTTGCGCTTGCTCGTTTGAGCCTATGCGCATATGATGTGCGCATATAGGAGGCGCTGATGATGAGCGAGCGCCAAGTCAAGAAGCGCGCGGTCAATCTCTTCGTCGACTCTGACCTGCTCGACGAAGCCCGCCAGCTGCGGATCAACATTTCGGAAACGCTAGAGCGCCGCCTGCGAACAATCATCAAGGCGGAGCGCGAGAAGCGCTGGCTTGAGGATAATCGCGAGGCCATTGCGTCTATCAATTCGTTTATCGATCGGCACGGTTTGCTGGCCAGCCGGCTACGCTATCGCGCTTCAAGCGAATGAGACGGCAATTCGACGTCGTCGCCAATCCGGACACGGCCGACTTAGCGCATCGGCCTTTCTTGGTCATTTTGCAATCCGATCTGGTGTCGGGACTGCGCTCCAGCGTGGTCGCCCCGCTGGTGGCACGCGAACAATTGTCGGGCGCACAACGACTGAATCCAATTTTCACAATCGATGGCGCAGAGTATTGGCTCGCGACGCACGAATTGTTCGCCATTGAACAGCGCATGCTCAGGGACAGAGTTGCAAGCCTCGCCGATCAGCACGATGCGATCATGGCGGCTCTCGATTTTATTTTCACCGGCGTTTAGCTTTAGAAACTGCACCCCCTTATCTCACCACGATTCGCAGTTTTGCCACCGCGCTGGCAGTCTGGCTATGGCTTATGCTTGCTCACGCGCCAGCGTACGCTCAGCCGCGGAAGTGCTTCGATAGTTTGAGGCCCTGCGCCTGATAATTTGAGCCGATGCCGGTGCCGTAAAGCCGATCGGGACGCGCCAGCATCCTCTCGTACACCAGGCGGCCGACGATCTGACGGTGTTCGAGAATGAATGGCACTTCGCGCGAACGCACTTCCAGCACCGCGCGCGCGCCGAGGCCGCCCGCGCCGGCATAGCCGAAGCCGGGATCGAAGAAACCCGCATAGTGCACGCGGAATTCGCCGACCAGCGGATCGAACGGCACCATTTCAGCGGCATAGTCCGGCGGCACTTGAACCGCTTCGGTCGAGGCCAGGATGTAAAACTCATCGGGATCGAGGATCAGGCTTCCGTCGGCGCGAGCGGCGATCGGTTCCCAGAAATCGGCGACGTCGTAGGCGGCGCGGCGCTCGACCTCAATAACGGCGGTATGACGCTTGGCGCGGTACCCGACAACGCCCCCTCGCTTTCCCTCCCCCGCTCGCGGGGGAGGGTTGAGGTCGGGGCCGCCGCCGGAGAGGTCGACGCTCACGGCAACGCCATCGCCCATCACCGCCTCGGCGCGATCGACGAGCCGCTCGTGCGCGTGCAGCGCGCGCAAGGCTTCGGCATTGAGCGCCGCGTCACCGCGGCGAAAGCGGATTTGTGACAGCCGCGAACCTTCGCGCACCAGAACCGGAAAAGTCTTCGGGCTGATCTCGGCATAGAGCGGGCCACAATAGCCGGGTTCGACGCGATCGAAGCCGCGGGTTTCGTCGGCGATCACGCGCGTGAATACATCGAGGCGGCCAGTTGAACTCTTCGGATTTGTTGACGCAGCAATATCCGTCGGCAGAGCAAGCGCTTCGATGAGCGGCACGATATAGACGCAACCGGTTTCCAGCACGGCGCCATTGGCGAGCGGAAATTCGTGCAGCTTCAGCTCGGCGATCCGCCGAGCGACCGCGGTACCGGGCCCCGGCAGAAAGCTCGCGCGCACCCGGTAGGCCACGGCCCCCAGCCGCAGATCGAGACTGGCCGGCTGGATCTGGTCCGCAGCGAACGGCCGCGACGGATGAATCCCGCCGGCCTCGGCCAGCGCCGCGATCATGCGGTCGGGCAGGATTCCTTTGTCTGCAGGCGCAAACGACAGCGGCACGCGATCACCATTTCGGCGGCGGCCGCGATCTAACCCGATGCCCGGCTTGACGCAAAGACGGACGCGGCGTATGAGCAACTTTATCCCGTGGTCATTTGAGCCGGCCGGCTTGCAGCCACGTAAAACAAATTGCTAAAAGGCCGGGGACGCGTGAGCCCGGCCTGAGGATCATTCCTCCCGGCCGGGTTTTTGTTTGGCCAAAGAGGAGGGCCGCATGACCGCGTCCGCGCCTGATCGCTACCGTCCCGAAACCCGTCTTGTGCATGCGGGCACGATGCGCTCGCAATTCGCCGAGACTTCGGAAGCGCTGTTTCTGACCCAGGGCTACGTCTACGACAGCGCCGCCCAGGCCGAACGCCGCTTCAAGAACGAAGAGCCGGGCTTCCAGTATTCCCGCTTTGCCAATCCCACGGTCGCGATGCTCGAACAGCGCATGGCGGCGTTCGAGGGCGCCGAAGCGGCACGCGCGACCGCGACCGGCATGGCCGCGGTGACGCTGGCGCTGGTCGGCCAGCTCAAAGCCGGCGATCACGTGGTGGCGTCGAAGGCGCTGTTCGGCTCGTGCCGCTACATCGTCGAGGATTATCTGCCGCGCTACGGGGTAGCTTCCACGCTGGTGGACGGCATCGATCTCGACCAGTGGCGCGACGCGGTCCGGCCGAACACCAAAACGTTCTTCCTCGAGACGCCGACCAATCCGACGCTCGAGGTGATCGACATTGCCGAGGTGGCGCAGATTGCTCATGAAGCCGACGCAACCCTCGTGGTTGACAACGTGTTCGCCACGCCGATCTATCAAAGCCCGCTCGCGCTCGGCGCCGACTGCGTAGTCTATTCGGCCACAAAGCACATCGACGGGCAGGGCCGCTGTCTTGGCGGGATCATCCTCGCGTCGGAAGATTTCATCCAGAAGAACGTTCACACGCTGCTGCGCCAAACCGGCCCGTCGCTGTCGCCGTTCAATGCCTGGGTGCTGCTCAAGGGGCTCGAAACCCTCCCGGTGCGGGTGCGGCGGCAGACCGACAGCGCCGCGACGCTCGCGGTCGCCTTGGCTGAGCACCCGAAGATCGCGCGGCTGATCTATCCCGGCCGACCCGACCATCCGCAGGCCAAGATCGCGCAGAAACAGATGCGCGGCGGCTCGACGCTCGTTGCCTTCGATATCAACGGCGGCAAGAAAGCCGCGTTTCGCTTTCAGGACGCGCTCAAGCTCATCCGCATCAGCAACAATCTCGGCGACGCCAAGAGCCTCATCACCCATCCGGCGACGACGACGCACCAGCGTCTGACCCCGGCGCAGCGCGCCGAGCTTGGGATCACCGACGGCTTAGTGCGGGTTTCCGTCGGCCTCGAACATCCCGACGACATCGTAGAGGACGTGCTCGGCGCCCTGGAAGCGGTATAGACTTGCCGTCATGGGTGAGGAAACGGATCGCCTGGTGACCCGCGGCCTGTCCGTGCGCGTTCGGCGCGCCGGCACGGGGCCTCCGCTGCTTTTTCTCCATGGTGCCGGCGGCTGGCCGGCGCGGCTGCCTTTCTTTGAGCGCCTCTCGCGGCACTACGCGCTGACAGTGCCTGAGCATCCTTGCTTCGGCGCCTCGGACGATCCGCAATGGCTTCGCAGCGTGGCCGACCTCGCCATGTACTATCTCGACCTCCTCGATCAGGTTTATGCGTCGCCGGTCCACGTGATCGGCCATTCGCTGGGCGGCTGGACCGCTGCCGAAGCGGCCGTGCGCAACGTCAATCGCATCGCCAGTCTGACCCTGCTGGCCCCGGCCGGCATTCGCGTCAAAGGCATTCCGCCCGGCGACAACTTCATCTGGTCGCCCGAGGAAGCAGCACACAACCGTTTTCACGACCAGAGCTTCGCGGAAACCTTGCTGAAGGCGCCGCCGCCGAATGAAGAACAGCTCGACATCGAGCTGCAAACCAAACTCGCGGCGGTAAAATTCGGCTGGGAGCCGCGCTGGCTCAATCCCGACCTGGAAAAATGGCTGCACCGCATCACGGTGCCAACCCATGTCGTGTGGGGAGGCGAGGATAAAATCCTTCCCAGCGCCTATGCAAAGCTGTGGGGCGAGCGCGTGCCTGGCGCGCAGGTGTCGATAATCGAAGCGTGCGGCCACAGCCCGCACGTGGAGCGATCCGACCTGATCGCCGATAAAGTCCTGGCCTTCCTCGCCGGCGCGCAGCCATGAAGTTCGTTTGCTTTCACCTGATGCCCTACCGGCCGCTCGATCTCGATGCGGCCAAGGACCATCGTTCGGCATGGGTGGTGCTGCCCAACAGCCTCTACGACCCGGAGAAAGGCGCAGCCGAATACGATTTCTATCTCGATCAGCTCGCCTATGCCGAGCAACTCGGTTTCGACGCCATCGGCGTCAACGAACATCATCAGACCGCCTACGGTTTGATGCCAGCGCCGAACTTGATCGCCAGCGCGCTTATTCAGCGCACTAAAACAGTGAAGATCGCCATCCTCGGCCGCGCGCTGCCGCTGGTCAGCAACCCAATCAACATCGCCGAGGAATTCGCGATGCTCGACGTACTGTCGAGGGGCCGCATCATTACCGGTTTCGTCCGCGGCATCGGTTCGGAGTACCACGCGACTGGCGTCAATCCGGCGTTCTCGCACGAGCGCTTTCACGAGGCCCACGATCTGATCATCAAAGCGTGGACGACGCCCGGCCCGTTCGAGTTCGAGGGCGACCACTATCGCTTCCGCTACGTCAATCTGTGGCCGCGTCCGTATCAGACGCCACATCCGCCGGTTTGGATACCGTCGATGGGCTCACGCGAGACGGTCGTCTGGGCATCGGCGCCGGAACGCAAATATCCGTTCATGGTCACATTCAGCCCCGAGAGCGCAGTGGTGCGCTATCACAATATGTATCGCGAGGCTGCGGAGACTCACGGCTATAGGGCAGCCGGCAGCCAGCTCGGCTGGGCGGCGCCGATCTACGTCGCCGAGACCGACGAGCGCGCCCGCGAGGAAGCGCGGGCCGGCATCGAGACGCTGTTCAACAATTTCCTGCGGATGCCGTGGGAAATGCTGCTGCCGCCCGGGTACACTTCCAACGCGTCACTCAAGGTGACCATGAAGCTGCGCGCGTCGTCGCTCGGCTCCTGGCCGCGCAAACAGACCATCGAAGATCTCATGGCCGCCGGCACCGTCGTTGTCGGCAGCGCCGCCACGGTCCGCGAAAAGATCGAACGCGTGCGCGAGCAGACCGGCTTCGACATTCTCATCACGCTGCTGCAGTTCGGCGTCATGTCTGACGCGCTGGCGCGGCGCAACATGGAACTGTTCGCCGGCGAAGTGATGCCGAAGCTGCGGTAAAAGGCGTTAGTGCCCCGCATGCATGGCAGCCGACGCGGTCGGACGGGTCGCCGCCTCGGTGATCGCGACGGCGAGCAACTTTGCCACGCAGGCATAGCCCCAATCGTTCATGTGCAGCTCATCCGGCGCAACGAAGGCGTCGAACGGAATATGCTGGACTTCGCGCCAGTTGCGCATGACCGCGAAGCGGTTGAACAGATCGACATTCGCCTCCTTGGCGACGAGCGCAATCTGATCTTCCATGCCCCGGGTCTCGGACTTGGCCAGTACGCGCGGCGCAAACTGCATATCGATCAGCACAACATCGGCGCCGGCCGCGGTAAGCTGCGCGATGCCGTCCTGCAGCATGGCAGAGTGTGCCTTAAGCGAATGATCGCGCAGCACGGAATTGGTCCCGACTTGCCAGAGCACCAGATCGGGATGCGACGGGAGCACGCCGGTCTCGAACCGCTTTATCATCTGCGCGGTTTCTTCGCCGTTGACGCCACGATTGAGCACGGTGATGTTGAGCGCCGGGAAACGTTGCTTCAGTTCGGCGGCGAGACGGCTCGGATAGCTTGCGGCAGGTGAACTCGCGCCGGCGCCGGCAGTCGAAGACGAGCCGACAGCGACGATGGTCAGCGGTTCGCCGGCGGCAATGCGGCGAGCCGCGTGGCGGAGCGGATTGTTGAACCGCGCGAACTCCGTCGGCGTGGTGCAAGTAAACGTTGATGCTGCCGGAGGCGCTGGCGGTTGGCGGTACGGCAGCGGGTTGTGCGAGGCCGCTCGTCGAGCGAGCCGGCAGACGAAGCGGCCGCCGCGGGATGTGTCGCGAGCATTTGCGCATGCGCCGGCGCAAACGCCGCAACTGCGAGGATCCAGGCACCCGCGCAGACGATGCGACCAACGGTCAATTTATCGAGCGACACCATCAGCGCGTCGTCTGCATTTTATCGGCTTCCAGATGACCTGCATTGATGATCTGCGACGCCAGGGCTTTGCCAATACACTCATGAACTTGCCGGGCCATAGCATACCCGCTCGTTGCGGCATAGAGGTCGAATACCCCGGCATCGCTCCAATAATGCATGATAGCTAACCGATCAAACAACACAACGTCGCGTTGTTCGGCCACCCAGCGCATCACGTCAGCATAGGCGGTAACATTCAACATGGCTTCGGTGCGCGGACTATATTGCATGTTCATCATAATTGGGTCGGCGTTCGCCGCCGCGATCGCATCGATGCCCTGGTCGAGGCTGGTGCGAAAATCCTCGAGCTCGACGCCGCGCATCGCGTCGACCGTCCCGGCCTGCCAGATCACCAGAGTCGGCTTGTCCGCCGAGAGGATTGTCGGCAGGACCTTGACCATATCCGCCGTGGTCTGCCTGGACTGGATATGGACGGTGACCTTGATTTCCGTGCCCGGCAATCGCCGCTTCAACGCCTGTTCCAGCTGCGCCGGATAAGCAAAGCGCGCCCCGTCCGGACCGGTGAGCGCCGAAGATGCCGAGCCGACGACGCTGATATCCAGCCGATGGCGATCTTTGATTTCGTTGGCCACCCGGGTCAGTTCGCTCTCCGCGGGAATGAGCGATTCGGGCACGTCGCATTGCTCCGCCGCGGTCGCCGCAGCGGCGCCATTTACCAGCGCGATCGTAGCCAGAATGGCGATGACAAGCGTCATGCCCCGCCTCCCGCGAGGTCTGCGCCAGGAGTTTTGACGCGGGTCGTGGAACCTTTCCCTTCGATCCCCTTGTACCACGATGTCAGGTACGCGGTGGCAATCATGATGAAAATGCCTAATGCGCTGACGGCTGTCTGCAGCAGCGGGCCGCCCGACGATTCAGCAATGATGAATTGGCCGGCGAAGGCGAGGAACACGCCGAGACAGAAGATTTCCAGAGAATGCTGACCGCAGCGGATCGCGGGTTGCAGGATCGGCGACTTCAGACCGGACCAGTCGCGGGGAACGAAGTAAACCGTCACCGCCGCGAGCGCCAGAAAATGCGCAAAGCGCAGCACGTCGAGATTGGTCTTGTCGACCGGATACATCCAGTCTTTGAGCAAGGTGGGAACAAAGCGATCGAGCGATTCGAAATGCCACGTCAGCGTAATGCAGAACGCAAAGATCAAATAGGCGACGGCAATGCCTAGCGCGATCGGCGAGCGCAGAACGCCGGCGAGCCGTTGTGCTCCGCCGAGCGCGCACCAGGCGCCAAACACGAACAACAACTGCCAGGCAAACGGATTGAAAAACCAAACGCCGTTCGGATAGGCCGGCAGGTTGAAATCGAGCTTCCAGGTCAGCGCATAGAGCACCGCCGAGCCCGCCAGCGCCAGGTTCGGCCGCCGCAGCAGCAGATAGAGCATCGGGGGAAACAGCAGCAACAGCACGATGTACAGCGGCAGCACGTCCATGTTGACGGGCTTGAATTTCAACAACAGCGCCTGAAAGATCGTGACATCCGGCTGCTTGAGAAAATCGAGGATCTTCATTTCTTCGGCGTAGAGCGGATTGTCGAACGTCGCCGCGACGTAGGCGATCTCCGCCATAAAGATCGTGAACAGAAAAATATGCGCTACATAGATCTGCCAGGCGCGTCGCAGGATGCGGGCGCTGGACAACACGAAACCTCGTTCGCGCATGGTACGACCGTAGACGAACGCGGCCGTATACCCGGAAATGAAGATGAAGATTTCGGTGGCGTCGCTGAAGCCGTAATTGCGGATGGTGAACCAGTTCAGGATGTTTTCCGGAATATGGTCGAGGAAGATCAGCCACAGCGCGATGCCGCGGAACAGATCGAGCCGCAGGTCGCGTCCGGTGGTGAGCGCTTGAGCGGAAGCTGCCGTCGCCATGAGGTCTGCTTACTGTTGCCGGCGATTGCGGTAGGCGGCACGACGGCGCGGCCGGTTCCGCGAAAGCTGGCCTCTAGCTATGTGCCGATTCCAAGTTTCGCACGCAATTGTGGCACACTCTGATCCGCTCGCCGAGGATATTGGCGCGATCCCGGTGTGGCCTTGTGCTTCTTGAAGTCCTTGCCGGTTTTCTTCGTTGGACCGACACTTGCACCAACCGCCGCCGGGTCCTACAGACCGCGACTTGAGAAAGCGCCTGCGCCCGTTTATTGCAACATTGGACTTGGACGCTGCTCGCTTGGCAGGGACGCGAACCAGCAGCAGCGGCCCGGATCGGGGGCTACGGGATTTAAGCCATGTATCGTGCCGTCACCCGCAATATCGAGGTCGTGGTGACCCCGCGCTTTGTCGCCGACCGATCTTCGCCTGAGAACAACTATTTCTTCTGGGCCTATACGATCGCTATCACCAATCGCAGCGATGACACGGTGCAGCTGAAGACCCGCCACTGGCGCATCACCGATGCGACTGGCCGCCGCCAGGAAGTGCGCGGCGCGGGCGTCGTCGGCGAAGAGCCGGTGCTCAAGGCCGGCGAATCGTTCGAATACACCAGCGGGGTACCGCTGCAGACACCATCGGGTTTCATGACGGGCACTTACGGCATGGTGGGGGCCGAGGGCGAGCACTTCGACATCGAGATACCTCCATTTTCCCTGGATTCGGGCGACAACAAGCGAACGCTCAACTAATTCAGGCGGTTAGCCGAATTGCGAGCAAGGCCGCTCGAACGTCGAACGGCCAATGAACCTTTCTCCTGGCAGCCCCGACTAACGGGTATCGAGCCCATCAGCACGGAGAACGGTCATGTCACGCAAACTTCTCCTCGCTCCCGAGAAACCGGTCCGAGACAATAACATCGGCGCTCTCCTCAACGAGAGCGGCCGCGGCGGCCTTGCTCAGGAACGAGAGACTGCCGCCAGCGAGAACGCGACCCGAAACGGCAAGAGACTGCGGTGGCGGCGATTGCTGACCGGATTGCGCACCCAGGCAAACAGCAACCGGCACTCTGCTTAGAGCATGATCCGGAAAAGTGGACGCCGGTTTTCCGAAAAGATCATGCTCCAGCAAAGATAGTGTAGAGCGCTAATCGATCCAATCTGAAGCGATTGCGCTCTAGCGAGACCCGCCAGGCAGGAATCAGGCGCCGGCCGCGGCGGCCGCCACCTCCTGCGGCTGGAACACATACATGGAACTGCAAAACTCACAGGTCACCGTGATCTTGCCGTCCTCGACCATGTCGTCGCGGTCTTCCTGCGGGAAGCTGCGCAGCATGTTCTCGACGCTTTGCCGCGAGCACGAGCATTGCGCCTCAACCGGCGCGGCCCGAAACACGCGCACGCCCCGCTCATGGAACAGACGATAAGCCAGGCGCTCGCTCGACAGTTCAGGATCGATCAACTCGATATCGTCCACGGTAGCAACGAGCGAACGGCCTTCGACCCAGGCGTCGTCCTCGGCGTGAAGATGAGGTTCGGATCCGGGCGGCGCATCGCCGGGATCGAGATCGGCTTGGCGAGCTCGCTCAACCGATTTGGGCAGAAACTGGAGCAATATGCCGCCGGCGCGCCAGCGCCGCCGCGCCCCGTTTTCACCGCCGCGAAATTCCTCAGCGACTGCGAGCCGCACACGGGTCGGAATTTGTTCCGAACGCAGAAAATATTCGTGCGCGGCGTGCTCGAGGTCTTTGCCTTCGAGCGGAACCAACCCCTGATAACGGCTGGTGTCGGGGCCCTGATCGATGGTCATTGCAAGATGACCCTTGCCGAGCAGTTGGCCTGGCTTGGCCTCACCGGCCTCAATTGCCGCGGCAACACGACCGGCGTCGAAGCGCGCGCAGGCGCGCACCTTGCTTGGCGAGGTGAAATCGACCACCAGCATGCGCACCGGCCCGTCGCTCCGGGTCTGCAGGATGAAACGGCCTTCGATCTTGAGAGCTGAGCCAAGCATGACCGTAAGCACGATTGCTTCGCCGAGCAGCTTGGCGACCGGCAGGGGGTAATCGTGGTTGCTCAGAATGGCATCCACCGCCGGTCCAAGCCGCACAATGCGGCCGCGCAAATCGAGCGCGCTCACTTCGAACGGCAGGATCGTGTCGTCGAGGCTGGTTTTTGCCGGCGCTCGAACCGGAATGTCCAGGTTGGGAGTGTTCATTGCCAGCAAATATAGGCGGCAGCGGCCGAATTGTGAGCCCTGCCGGATTCCGCTCTATTCACCGGGCATCCGCGAGGCACCAGGTCAGGATGCCCTTTTGCGCATGCAGCCGGTTCTCGGCCTCGTCGAACACCACTGAGTGCGGGCCGTCCATGACTTCGTCGGTCACTTCTTCGCCGCGGTGCGCAGGCAGGCAGTGCATGAAGATGGCGTCGGGCTTGGCGCGCGCCATCAGCCGCGCGTTGACCTGATAGGGGCGCAGTAGATTGTGGCGCCGGGCGCCATTGCGGTCGCCCATGGAAATCCACGTGTCGGTGACGACGCAGTCGGCGCCCTTCACCGCCTCTTCCGGATCGGTGCCGATGGTGATCGCTGCGCCGGAGGATTTGGCCCAGTCGATCAACAATTTCTTGGGCGCCAGTTCCGGCGGCGTTGCGACCCGCAGCTGGAATGCAAACCGCTCGGCCGCCTGCATCCACGAGGTTAGAACGTTGTTGGCGTCGCCGGTCCAAGCAACGCTGCAGCCGCGGATCGGGCCGCGATGCTCTTCAAATGTCATGACATCGGCCAGCACCTGGCAGGGATGCGATCGCCGGGTCAGGCCGTTGATCACTGGCACCGTGGCGTAGCGCGCGAGTTCCTCGACATCGCCGGGATCGAGCGTCCGGATCATGATGACGTCGACGTAGCGCGACAGCACCCGCGCCGTGTCGGCCAGCGTTTCGCCGCGGCCGAGCTGCATCTCCTCGGCCGTCAGCATGATGGCGTCACCGCCCAGCTGGCGCATGGCGACTTCGAATGACACCCGGGTGCGCGTAGAGGGCCGCTCGAAGATCATCGCCATGGTCTTGCCGGCCAGCGGCCGATCATTGCATTGGCGTTTCGCCTTCATGGCGCGGGCCACGTCGATCATCTTGCGAAGGTCCGCCGCTGGCACAT
This sequence comes from uncultured Alphaproteobacteria bacterium, assembly GCA_963844545.1. Classification (GTDB taxonomy): domain Bacteria; phylum Pseudomonadota; class Alphaproteobacteria; order Rhizobiales; family Xanthobacteraceae; genus BOG-931. Next base: position 631,879 of record CAWJOX010000026.1, read on the forward strand.
CGATCAGGTCGAGGAAATGGCGCACCGCGCTCATTGCGCCACCTCTTCCTTGGGTGCCCCCTGATGCGAACGGGTGATTTGTGCGCAGGCGCGGTCGAGGCGTGCGATACCCTCGGCGATTTCCGGCTCCGCGATAATGAGCGGCGGCAGCAGCCGCACGACATTATCGCCAGCCGACACGGCGATCATCTTCTCGGCGCGCAGCGCGTCGACCAGTTCGGCCGCCGGCACGACGGCACGCAAGCCGATCAACAGTCCCTCGCCGCGCACTTCGGCGATGACCGCCGGATAGCGATCTTTGATTTCGGCGAGCCGTTGCTTGAAGAGCAGCGCCTTCTGGCGGACGCCATCAAGGAAGCCCGGCGCGAGCATGACGTCGAGCACCGCGTTGGCGGCACTCATCGCCAGCGGATTGCCGCCGAACGTGGAACCGTGAGTGCCGGCGATCATGCCCTTCGCCGCCTCGGTGGTCACGAGACACGCGCCGACCGGAAACCCGCCGCCGAGCGCTTTGGCGAGCGCCATGATGTCGGGCGCAACGCCGACGCGCTGATGGGCGAACAGTTCGCCGGTGCGGCCCATCCCGGTCTGCACCTCGTCAAACATCAGCAGCAGGCCGTTCCGGTCGCACAGTTCGCGCAGAGCCCGCAGAAACGACGGCTCGACCACGCGCACGCCGCCCTCGCCCATGATCGGTTCGATCAATATCGCGGCAGTTTCATCGGTGATCGCACTCTTGGTTGCTTCAAGATCGCCGAACGGCACCTGATCGAAGCCTTCGACGACCGGGCCAAAGCCCTCAAGGTATTTCTTTTGTCCGCCGGCGGCGAGCGTCGCCAGGGTGCGGCCATGAAACGCGCCCTCGAAGGTGATGATGCGATAGCGCTCCGGCCGCCCGCTCGCCGCGTGATATTTGCGCGCGGTCTTGATCGAGCATTCCATCGCCTCGGCGCCGGAATTACAGAAGAACACCACGTCCGCAAAGCTCGCATCGCATAACCGCTCGGCGACCCGCTCGGCTTCCGGGATCTGATAAAGGTTCGAGACGTGCCACAGCTTCTGCGCCTGCTCGGTCAGCGCGGCGACCAGATGCGGATGCGCATGGCCGAGCGCATTCACGGCGACGCCCGAAGTAAAATCGAGATAGCGCTCACCGTCGGTCGCGATCAGCCAAGCGCCCTCGCCCCGCTCGAAGGCAAGGTTGGCACGGGCGTAGGTTGGCAACAGATGCGAAGTCACGGCTTTATGCGCACGCTGCGCAGCAACAATCTCTGCGCTGCTGAAACGAAATGTGCCGCCTCTCCGGGCGGCACGATTTGAGTATTTTATTTGCGCCTGCCGCGGCGGTCAACAGCGCAAAATCGAGGCGCTTCACGCCGGTTGTCCCCACGTCGTCCACATCGGGACGGGAATATGTGGACGCATGCAGGGCGACTCTTGCGCCCGACTCGCGCCATATTGTAGCTTGTTGCTTGTCAAGTACGACATCTCGTGCGGCGGACACCTTATCTAAAGCGTTGAGCAGCGTTGCGTGTTGGGCGGCGAGCGCCGCCTGGCTCGATGGCGGATTCCGCCAGGGCTTTATGCCCACGTTCTTGAGGAGGACTGAGCATGTCGTGGACTGATGAGCGGGTCGAGTTGCTGAAGAAGCTCTGGGCCGACGGTCTTTCGGCGAGCCAGATCGCAGCCGAACTCGGCGGCATCACGCGCAACGCCGTGATCGGCAAGGTGCACCGGCTGGGATTGTCGGGACGCGCCAAGAGCGCGTCGAGCGCCGCGCCGCGCCCGCGCAAGCCGCGCTCAACCACGCACATGCTGCGTATCGGACGCGGCGCGATCCGCGGCAATACCGCGCTCGCCCACGCCTATGAAATCGAAGCCGACGCGACACCGGAGCTGATCGAGAACATCATCCCGATCGGCCAGCGGCGGAACATCCTTGAGCTGACGGAGCAAACCTGCCGTTGGCCGATCGGCGATCCCGGCAGCAGCGACTTCTTCTTCTGCGGCGGCAACACCATCGCGGGCTTGCCCTATTGCGCCTATCACTCCCGGGTCGCGTATCAGCCGGCCAGCGACCGCCGCCGGGACCGGCGCCCTAGCCGCTAGCACTTGACCGTCATCCTGAGGTGCGAGCGAAGCGAGCCTCGAAGGACGACGGAAAGAAAAGCTCAGCTCGCCTTGCCGAAACGATCGTCGAGCGAATAGCCGGCGCCGCGAACCGTGCGGATCGGATCGGCGCCGTGGCCGCGGTTGAGCGCCTTGCGCAGGCGGCCAACATGTACATCGACCGTGCGCTCGTCGATGTAGACGTCGCTGCCCCACACCCCGTCGAGCAATTGCTCGCGGGAGAACACCCGGCCCGGACGTTCCATCAAAAACTCGAGCAGGCGGAATTCCGTCGGACCGAGATCGACCGGACGGCTTGACCGCGACACGCGTTTCTTCTCGCGATCAAGTTCAAGATCGCCGATTGCCAGCACTGTTGCGACCCGCTCGGGGCTCGCCCGGCGCAGCAAGGCGCGGATCCGCGCCAATAATTCCGGGACCGAGAAAGGCTTGACGATGTAATCGTCGGCGCCGGTAGCAAGTCCCCGCACGCGCTCGCTTTCCTCGCCGCGCGCGGTGAGCATGATGATCGGCAGCGACTGGGTCTGCGGCCTGGTCCGCAGCCGGCGGCACAATTCGATACCGGAAAGGCCGGGCAGCATCCAGTCGAGCACGATCAGATCAGGCGCGGTTTCGCGCAGCCGCGTGTCGGCTTCATCGCCGCGCGCCACAGCATCGACTTCGTAGCCTTCGGCTTCGAGATTGTAGCGCAACAATGTCGTCAGCGGTTCCTCATCTTCGACGATCAGAATGTTGGCGCCCATTTCGGGCCTCCTGTCATTTCTGCAGCGGCGCTGCGCTAAAGTTTGTTGGGTCGCCTTTCGGACGCTGGTCGGTAATCATGCGGCCCTCGATGATGTAATAGACAGTCTCGGCGATGTTGGTGGCATGATCGCCGATACGCTCGATGTCCTTCGCACAAAACATAAGATGCATGCAGAACGTAATGTTACGCGGGTCTTCCATCATGTAGGTCAAGAGCTCGCGGAACAGCGCCGTACACAGTGCGTCGACTTCTTCGTCGCCGTTCCAGACTGCGAGTGCGGTTTGCAGATCGCGGCTGGCGTAGGCATCGAGCACCTGCTTGAGCAAGGTCAGCACCAGCGAGGCCATGTGCTCCACGCCGCGGATCAGCCGTTGCGGATGGAGGTCGAGATCAAGCGCCACGACCCGCTTGGCGACGTGCTTGGCGTGATCGCCGATCCGTTCAAGATCGTTGCAGACGCGCATGGCGCCGACGATCTCGCGCAGATCGACGGCCATCGGCTGCCGCCGGGCGATCGTGAGGATCGCCTTTTCCTCGATGTCATGTTGCATCGCATCGATGGTGGGGTCAGTCGTAATGACGCGTTCCGCGAGATCGGTATCGCGGTCCGTCAATGCCTGAAGAGCGTCGGCGATCTGGCGTTCGGCAAGCCCGCCCATCTCGGCGACCTTGCGCGTGATCTCTTGCAGATCGGTGTCGAACGCCTTGGCGGTGTGGTCAACTCGAGGGCTGATGTCGGTCATGGCGATCACCCAAACCGGCCGGTTATGTAGTCTTGGGTGCGCTGATCCTGCGGCGCCGTGAACATCTTGCTGGTAGAATCGAATTCGACCAGTTCCCCCAGATACATGAAGGCGGTGAATTCGGACACGCGCGCGGCCTGCTGCATGTTATGAGTGACGATCACGATCGTATAATCGTCCGTCAGCTCGTCGATCAGCTCCTCGATCTTGGCCGTCGAGATCGGATCGAGCGCCGAGCAGGGCTCATCGAACAGGATGACTTCGGGCCGCACGGCGACGGTGCGCGCAATGCACAGCCGCTGCTGCTGGCCGCCGGACAGGCTTAGTCCATTGGTGCCAAGCTTGTCTTTGACTTCGTCCCAGAGCGCGGCGCGGCGCAACGATGTTTCCACCCGCCCGTCGAGCTCGGATTTGGGCAGACGCTCATACAGCCTGATGCCGAAGGCGATGTTCTCATAGATCGTCATCGGAAATGGCGTCGGCTTCTGAAACACCATACCGATGCGCGCCCGCAGCAAATTGAGATCCTGCTTCGGCGACAGAATATTCGTGCCGTCGAACATGACGTTGCCGGTAGCGCGCTGGTTCGGATAGAGGTCGTACATGCGATTGAGCACCCGCAATAAGGTCGACTTGCCGCAGCCCGAGGGGCCGATGAAGGCGGTAACTTTGCGCTCATAAAGAGGGAGCGTGATCGCTTTGAGGGCTCTGTTGTCGCCGTAGAAGAAATCGAGATCGCGGATCGTCACTTTTTCGGCGAGGCCCGATCGATCGGTCGGCGCGGCAGAGACGGTGGGAACGGCGACTGAAGTAACGCTCATGACTGTCTATCCGATGCGACAAGGCTACGCGCCGTAATGCTCAGCGCCAGAACTGCCAAGGTGATGATGAGAGCGCCGGTCCAGGCCAGCGATTGCCAGTCCTTATATGGACTGAGCGCGAATTGGAAGATCACCACCGGCAGGCTTGCGATCGGCGCGTTGAGGTTCGTGCTCCAGAACTGGTTGTTGAGCGAGGTGAAGAGCAGCGGCGCGGTCTCGCCGCTGATGCGGGCGACCGCCAGCAGCACGCCCGTCACCATGCCGGCGCGCGCAGCGCGGTAGCAGATCCGCGCGATCGTCAGCGAGCGCGGCAGGCCGATCGAGGTCGCCGCCTCGCGCAGCGCGTTAGGAACGAGCGTCAGCATGTCTTCGGTCGTGCGCACCACCACTGGTATGACCAGCACGGCGAGGGCAACGCCGCCTGCCAGGCCGGAAAAATGGCCCATCGGTGCGACCATGACTTCGTAGATGAACAACCCGACCACGATCGACGGCGCACTGAGCAGAATATCGTTGATGAAGCGCACCACGCTGGTGAGGCGGTCATAGCGGCCATATTCGGCCATATAGGTGCCGGCGAGAACGCCGATTGGAGTGCCGATCGCGACCGCCAGGGCGGTAAGCATCAAACTTCCAACGATGGGATTGAGCAAACCGCCACTCGCACCCGGCGGTGGCGTCATTTGTGTGAAGACCGCGACCGATAATCCCCTAAAGCCATGCCATAGCAGCGATCCCAGGATCAGCGCCAGCCAGCCAAGCCCCATCGCGGTCGCCGCCAGTGCTAGCACCCTTGCAATGACATTGGTGCGATGGCGGGCGGCGTAGCGAGCGGACATGGGTACATCCGACATGGTGTCACCCGATCCGGCGCTCGATCCGCATCAGCATGTAACGCGCTGCGGCGAGCACGATGAAGGTGATGACGAATAGGACCAGGCCAAGCGCGATCAGCGCGGACGTGTAGAGGTCGCCGACCGCTTCGGTGAACTCGTTGGCGATGGTAGCGGAGATGGTGGTGGCGGGTGCCAGCAAGGAGGGCGAGATCTTGTGCGCGTTGCCGATGACGAAGGTCACTGCCATGGTCTCGCCCAGCGCTCGGCCGAGGCCGAGCATCACTCCGCCGATAACCCCAACCCTGGCGTAGGGCAGCACTACGTAGCGCACCACCTCCCAAGTGGTGCAGCCGACCCCGTATGCCGCCTCCTTAAGCACCGGAGGAACCGCCTCGAACACATCGCGCGAGATCGACGTCACAAACGGCAGCACCATGATGGCGAGGATCAATCCCGCGGTCAGCATGCCGATGCCGTAGGGCGGCCCGGAAAACAGCGGCGCGATCGCCGGCACGTTGCCGAGCGTATTGATCAGGAACGGCTGCAAGGTTTCTTGGAGGAATGGAGCGAAGACGAAAAGGCCCCAAATTCCGTAGATGATGCTAGGGATGCCGGCAAGAAGCTCGATGGCGATGCCGATCGGCCGCCGCAGCCATGGCGGGCACAGTTCGGTGAGAAAGAACGCGATCATCAATCCCACCGGGACCGCAATCAGCATGGCAATGAATGAGGTGACGAGCGTTCCGTAGATCGGCGCGAGCGCACCGAAATTTTCGGTAACTGGATTCCATCGCTCGCTCACCAGGAAGCCAAAGCCGAAAGCACGAAGCGCCGGCAGCGAGCCAGCGATCAGTGAAATGATAACGCCGCTCAGGAGTAGCAACACCCCGATAGCCGCAATGCGCGTGAGGTGGCGGAAGGCGACATCGCCGAGACGCAGCCGGTCGAGCGCTTTGGCGCGCGTCATCGCCTCAACGGCCACGGTCGCTCCTTCCTGCAACGCTATGTCAACCACGGATTGCCTCCGGGCAGAATTTGCGGAGGCGCTCCTTCAACCGAACCTGGAGCGCCCCACTCAAACCATCTACCGGCCGCCGCACAAGCGCGCGGCAGACCGGCCAGTGGATAAAGGACAAGGCACCTTGCAAGTCCGCGCGGTGCCTTGATGGTTTTGCGTCGGACCTAATGCACCATAGCGCTCGTGTGGAGCGGCTTGCCGCCGGAGTCCTTGATTTCGCTCGCCCAGGCTTTCTCGATTTCACCGACAACTTTCTTCGGCATCGGTACGTAATCGAGTTCCTCGGCCATCTTGTCCCCTTTGTCATAGGCCCAGGCAAAGAACTTGAGCGCCTCGGCTGTAGCCACCGGGTCGGTCGGCTGTTTAGGGATGAGGATAAAAGTCGCCGCCGTCATCGGCCAAGAGGTGGCACCGGGCTGATTGGCCAAAATGACCCCGTAGCCCGGCACCGAATTCCAGTCAGCATTGGCGGCCGCTGCCTGGAAAGCGTCGGCGGTGGGCGCGACGGTCTTGCCGTCCTTGTTCACCATGTCGGTGTAGACCAGCTTGTTCTGCAGCGCGTAAGCGTACTCGACGTAGCCGATCGAGCCCTTGGTCTGAGCCACATTGTTAGAAACGCCTTCATTACCTTTAGCGCCGATGCCAACCGGCCATTCGACCGACGTAGCGGAGCCGACCTGCGATTTCCAATCGGGGCTGACCTGCGCAAGATAGTAAGTGAAATTAAAGGTGGTGCCGGATCCGTCGGATCGGTGAACAACGGCGATCGCCTGGCTCGGCAACTTGGCGTTTGGGTTCAATTTCTTGATCGCTGGATCATCCCAGCTCTTCACTTTGCCGAGGAAGATTGCTGCGAGCGTCGGACCGTCGATGATGAGTCCGCCCGGTTTCATCCCTTCGATGTTCACAACCGGCACGATGCCGCCCATCACCATCGGAAATTGCACCAGGCCAAACTTGTCGAGATCCCCGCCCTTCAGCGGTGCATCAGTTGCGCCAAAGGTGACGGTCTTTGCTTCGATTTGTTTGATACCGCCGCCCGAACCGATCGATTGATAATTAAGCCCGACGCCGGTCTCTTTCTTGTAGGTATCCGCCCACTTGGCATAGATCGGATACGGGAACGTCGCACCGGCGCCGGAAATCTCGACGGCGGCAGCGGGTAGTACCGTCGCGGCCACGAAGCCGGCAACGGCAATGACTGTGAGGTGTTTCACTGAAATCTCTCCTGTCAGCGGATTTTTGGGCGACGCAGGCCGCTGACCCACGCCGGCCTCGATCCCGTTCGGGACCTTTTCGCTTTGGTTTGACGTCTTCGGCAACGCGCTGCGGCGAGGAAATGTCCGTTTCCAGCAGAACCGCAGCAGCGGATTGCTTACGCTGACCACGTCAAGGTTCTATGAGGCCAACATGACGATCAGATGACAGTCGAACCAGTTGATCTATCAAGCGATTTGTTCAGCCGGCTGAGTGACCCTGGTGGGCAGCTGGACAGTGAACGTGGCGCCCGCTCCGAGTATACTTTCGATCGATAACCGACCGCGATGGCGGTTGAGGATATGTTTGACCAACGCCAGACCGAGCCCGGTGCCCCCCTGGGCGCGGCTTTCAGTGACATCGACACGATAAAAGCGCTCGGTCAGCCGCGGCAAATGCTCAGGCGCGATGCCCGGCCCGTAATCGCGCACGGCAACTTGTGCTTCCGGCTCGCCGTCCGCGGATTTATGCGGGGTGATGGTGATGTCGACGCGTTTGCCGGCAGCGCCGTATTTGAGCGCATTCTCCACCAGGTTCTCGAACACGCGGACCAGCTCGTCGCGATCGCCGGGGACTGTCATGGCGCGCGCGGCCTCGATGTGGACGGTTACACCCCGATCGCGCGCCAGCAATTCGAGGCCGTCGACGACTTGGCGGACGATCGGCACCAAATCGACCGGCGAATCGGGGCGGCGATAGGCGTTGAGTTCGATCCGCGATAGCGACAACAGATCGTCGATGAGCCGCGCCATGCGGCGCGCCTGCTCTTGCATGATGGCGAGAAAACGCTCTCGCGCCTTGGCGTCGTCGCGCGCCGAGCCTTGCAGAGTTTCGATGAAGCCGGAAAGAGCCGCAAGCGGCGTGCGCAGCTCATGGCTGGCATTGGCGACGAAATCGGCCCGCATCTCCTCGACACGCCGCAACGGCGTGAGGTCGTGGAAAGTCATCAGCACCAGATCAGGCCGACTCGGGTTCGGCTGCCGCTTGACCGGCACCACAATGGTCTCGAACCAGCGGTCAAGCGGCACCCGCTCGGAATATTCGATACGCTGCTCTTCCCCTGTGGCGTAGGCGCGGCCGATCGCCTCAATCAGTTCAGGCATCCGCAGCGCGAGCGAGACCGGCTCGCCTTGCCGGAGAGCAGGCGCCAGGGACCGTGCCTGCTCGTTGAGTGTGAGCACGCGCCCATTGCGGTCGAGCGCAATCACCGGATCAGGCAAGCCGGCGACGACGGCCTGGAGCGGATCGCCGGCACGCTCCGACACTGCGACCGGGCGCGCCAGGGGGCTTGCTTCCTGACCGGCGCGCAGCGCAACGAAAGCAGCGGCGGCCACGATGATGAAACCGGTGACCGCATAGCCGATCGTAAGCGCGTCGAGGATCGTCAATGCCGCGAACACCGCCGCCGCGGTGATGATCATCAGGCGCAGCCGGCGCCATCCTCCCCGTTGCAGCGCTACGCGATCGTCATTCAGGCTCATCGAAACCGCCCCGCGCAGCCGCCCGGCCGCCAGACGGATCAAGTTACGTCCGATTTTTCCTGCACCAGCCCTGCGACCGAGTGCATCGACGCCGTGACCGGTGGCGCGAGCCGCCGCACAGTACGACCCAGCAGCGCTTCACGCCCTCCGAGGATCAAAAGCGAGAGCATGAATGGAGTGATATAATAGAGCAAACGAAACAGCAGGAGACCGGCAAGCAAGTCTTCTTTGTCGAATTGCCAGAGCGCCACCATCATGGTCGCATCAAAGACGCCAAGGCCGCCCGGCGCGTGGCTGGCAAAACCGAGGAGAGTGGCGGCAACGAAAATGACCGCCACCTGGATGAAGCCGAGATGCGGCTCGTCGGGAACCAGCCAGTACATCGCCATCGCACAGCATCCGAGATCGAGAATTCCGATCCCGATCTGCACAAGTGTCAGCGGTCCCCCGGGGAGCGTCACCTGCCAACCGTCACGGCCGATAACGCGCGGTTTTACCCAAACCCACGTCACGTACGCGGTCAGGACCGCAAGCGCCGCGAGCGCCAGGACGCGATTAAGCCAGATCGGTAGTTGATCGATGTCGCTGGCTTGTTGTGGCGCATGCAGAACCCCGAGCCCCAGCACGGTAACGTTGCCAAGCCAGAAGGTCAGGCCGGCGACAAAACAGATCTTAGTAACTTCGATGACGCTTAGACCCCAGGACGAATAGATGCGGTAGCGCACCGCGCCGCCGGAGAAGACGCTAGCGCCGACATTGTGTCCGACCGCGTAGCTCGTGAAGCTGGCAAGCGCCGCGATGCGATACGGTATCTCGGATCGGCCGATCGTACGGAGCGCGAACAGATCGTACAAGGTGAGCGTCAGATAGCCGGCGGCGACGAACAAGCCGGCGATGCCCAGCGTCCGCCAATCGGTCGCCTCGAGCGCATCAACCAGTTCGTCGACGTCGATGTCTCGTAAGATCCGATAGAGCACGACGGCGGCGACAATGACGATGATGAGGCTGAGCGCTATGCCTATTCGACTGAAGCTGACCTTTCCGTTGAAGAGGTGCGCGGAGGCGCGCAATCTTGTCAGCATCCCGCGCTCCAGACCGGCTGTTCGTGCATCAATCGACCGTTCGTCCTGCCCACCCAGCGCAAGCCGCTTTCAAGTAGCAGATGTAGGGTCCGTGCGCGAGTACGGGACGCAGCGGTTTTGGCCGCGCTGTTTGGCCACACCCGGCGAAGGCGAACAGCGAATGGAGATTGGTAAATCGACGAACCACTTCCTCACGCGTCGTTCGCCGCCCGCCATTTTTGCTCATGACGTCATCACCATTTACCTCGGCGTCATGGCAACTTTGGGACAGCGCCCATCCGGTGGATGGCACTCCGCTTTTTGGAGTTGACGAACCAAGCAGTCCCCGCTTGGTACTGGCGCACTGTTGCAAGGAGAAATGCCGAATGACCAGAACCAAGCCTCCGTTTCGCGCCGACGTCGTCGGCAGCCTGTTGCGCACCGCACCGCTGAAAGAAGCGCGCACGAAACGGGAAAAGGGCGAACTCAGCGCGGCTCAGCTCAAGGAGGTCGAAGACCGCGAGATCGAGAAGATCATCAAAAAGCAGGAGGAGGTCGGGCTCAAAGTCACCACCGACGGCGAGTTCCGCCGCTCGTGGTGGCACTTCGATTTTTTTGGCATGCTCGACGGCGTGGAAATCTACGAGGTCGATCACGGCCTCCCTTTCCAGGGCGTACAGACCAGGCACAGCAGGCCACGCATTAACGGCAAGCTCGGCTTTTCCAAGCACCCGATGTTGGAGCACTTTAAGTTCCTCAAGGAGCACACCAGCGTCACGCCGAAAATGTGCATCCCGAGCCCGGCGATTCTGCATTTCCGGCTGGAGCCGGACGCCATCCTCACCAAAGAATATGCCGACCGCGACGCCATCTTCGATGATCTGGCGAAAACCTATCGCCAGGCGGTCCGCGCGTTCTACGATGCGGGTTGTCGTTATCTGCAGTTCGACGATACGGCCTGGGCCTATTTGTGTTCGCAGGCTGAGTTGAAGCGGGCGCGCGAACGCGGGCTTAACGCCGATCGCCTGGCACAAGACTACGCCCGCATCATCAACCAGGCGCTGGAAGGCAAGCCGGCTGACATGGTGGTCACGACCCATGTGTGCCGCGGCAATTTTCGCTCGACCTGGATTTCCGAAGGCGGCTACGAGCCGATTGCCGAGATCATGCTTGGCGAACTGAAATACGACGGCTATTTCCTCGAATACGACAGCGCGCGTGCCGGCGGTTTCGAGCCGCTGCGGTTTTTGCCGAAAGGCAACAAGATCGTCGTGCTCGGTCTGGTCACCACCAAGAGCGGCGAACTGGAAAACAAGCAAGCCGTCAAGCAGCGCATCGAGGAAGCGACCAAATATGTCGCGCTCGATCAGCTCTGCCTGTCGCCGCAATGCGGCTTCGCTTCGACCGAGGAAGGCAACGTGCTGGCCGAAGATCAGCAATGGGCGAAGCTTCGGATGGTGGTCGAACTGGCGGACGAGGTGTGGCGCTGAGCCGCGAAGCGCGGGGGCGTTGGCGAGGAATTTTCCTAGGAATTTAAGCCGACGCCGGCGCCGTTAACCAAACCACATCCGAAATCGTGGAATCGGTCACACACCGACGATGACAAAACGGTTGCAGTGAAGTAATACTTAACGAAGGCAGTTAGCCTTTGAAAAGTTGTGGGGAAAGGGGCCTCAGATGTCGTCCACGGAACACACTATGCCAGACGCGAACCGGCTCTACATCGGCGAAGGCGTCACCATCAAAGGCGAGATTTCAGTGCCTGATACCCTGGTGGTGTGCGGCAGCCTCGAGGGCGACGTTTCCGTGGGCAATCTGGTGGTCGGCGAAACCGGCGCGATCAAGGGCAGAATTACCGTTGCCGAGAACGCCGAGATTTCCGGCAAGGTGTTCGAAAAGCTCGAAGTCAAATGCCTCTTGATCCTGCGGTCGACCGGCCGGGTTGATGGCAATATCAGCTATGGCCTTCTGCAGATCGAACAAGGCGCCAGCATCGCCGGCGGACTTTCCTCCACCGACTACCGGCCGGAACAGAAGCCGGCAAAGGTCGATCTCTATCCGAGGCAGGATCAGAAGAGCGGCAACAAAGCGGATACTTCCCGGCCTTCGAAACAGCCTGGCCTGACCGCTTTGGAGCCGCTGCCTACTCCGGCGGCGCCGCCGACCGGCTAAAGCACGCGAATTTCGGTGAAGGTCTGCGGGTCCGATTTCGGGGCCTGCGCCGACACCCCAGCAGCCGATAGCCTGCACCCAGGTTCATCGCGCCGGCTGGGCGATTAGTCGGCGCGAGCTTATCCGCTTGTGTACGTGCACCATCAGCCCCATTGCGAACAGCGGGGTGGCAAGATTGACGATCGGGATCGAGACGAACGCTGCGATCAATAGCCCGCCCATATAGACCGTCGCACCATTGCGCTTGCGCAACGCCTTGGCTTCATCCGGCGGGCAAAAGCGCATGGCGGCGAGTTCGAAGTATTCGCGGCCGAGCAGCCAAGCGGTAGCGAGAAAGAAGATCACGGCCCCGGCTCCGGCAAATAACAAAAACGCTATCGCACAAAGGTAGACCACGATGGCAAGGAGCGCTGTTTTGCCGCCTTCAAGAATGGCGCGCGGCAGCGGCAAGGCAACGCCGGGCGGATCCTGCGGATAAGACGCGCGCTCCACCTCGGCGGCGATCTCGTCGCCAAAGAAGCTCGCGACAAACGCGGTCACCGCCGGCATCAGCAACACACTGCCGGCAATGATGCCCAACGCGGCTGCGACCGAGAGCAGCCAGGCAATCGCGTTCACCGGCAGGTGCGCCGACGAACCAAGACCGCTCTGCACCCACGCGCCGAGAGCCCCGACCAGCCGGATGATCGCCCAGTCGAGCCCGACGGCGATAACAATGATCAGCGCGAGCGCCAGCGCGATCGATTTCCACAGCACCGCGCGCAACGGTGGCGAAACCATCTGGCTGATCGCCTTGGCGGCGTCATTGAGCATGAACTCCTCCGCACTGCCGCGCAGAGGTAGAGGGCGCGCCTCACAAGCTCAAGTGGTCTTCACTCGCTTTCAGGCCGCCATCACGGTGGTCTTCTCGCCCGTGACGGCAACCGGCGGAACAGGCGGACCTTGCACTTCGTCGATCGGCTGGGGAAGTTTGGCGGCGTCGGGCTCGTCCGCTTGTGGCAGATCAGCCCACGGCAGGGCCTTGTAATTGAAACCTCTGGCTATGGTCGGTTTCACCACGTTGAAATAAGGCGAAATGTCGAAATCGCGCGGGCAATAAAGCGAGGAATGACGGATCTCCAGAATCTGCTCCAGGGCTTGCCGGCTGCGGGTCAGTCTGATCTTCGGCAGGATCGGATAATGCACGGCGCGAAAAGCTTCCGCGATCAGCGCCGAACAGATGAGCCGCGACGGATCGCCTGAACCGAGCGCAATCAATCGCCGTCGCCAGCGCTGCGGCACCGGAAGCGGGAACAAATAACGCATCAGGTCGACAATATTCTTCAGATCGTAGGCGAAACCGATGCGGGCAACGGCGTAAGCGCATACCGATGTGCAGTCTTCTTCGGTAAGGCCGACCGGCCGGCAAATGCGGGTATGAAAGCGAAAATATTTCGAGAGCGGCGCTGACACCACACCTTCGCCGACATTGGCCTCGATGAGCACGTGCGGTTCGCCGTCTTCCGCGGCACATCCGGCGATTGGACCGACATATAAAGCCGAATGCGACCAGGTCGATTGGGTCAGATATTTGATGACGCCGGAGATGTGATTGTTGCCTTCGACCAGCAGCACGTCGCCGGGTTCCAGCGATTGGCGCAACGCGTCCGGATCGCTCGGCGTGAACGGCTCATAGCCGTGTACCGGCCGATCCAGATAGCGGACGATCACCCGCCCAATTCCATCGAGCATCCAGCTCACGGGGCCTCCCAGCGTGGCGCGCCTTGGTCGCAGCGTTCTTTGGCAGCATGTTATTCGGAAGGCCCTTGCAATTTAGTTCACACCAAGCGGGCATGCTTGATGAAGTCTCTACGTTTGCGCGCGCCACGCCGTTCGGGCACTCTCGCTACACGACTGAAAGCATCTGGAAACCATGCCGCGACTGAGCCGCCGCTCATTCCTCGCTACCTCCGCAGCCACACTTGCGTCACCGGCAGTTTTAGCGGCCACGCCGGCTGGCGTTGATTTCGACGTGGTGATAGTCGGGGCGGGCGCCGCGGGGATCGCCGCGGCACGCCGGATCGCCGCCACCGGACGAAAGTTCGTATTACTCGAAGCTGCCGGCCATGTCGGCGGCCGCTGCATCACCGAAACCCGCAGTTTCGGCGTCCCCTACGACCGCGGCGCCCACTGGATCCACACGCCCGACCTCAATCCGGTGACAAAGCTGCCGCCGCACCGTGGCATCGACCTTTATCCCGCGCCGCCGAGCCAGAAGGTGCGCGTCGGCCGGCGTTATGCCCGCGAGGGCGAGCTTGAGGATTTCTTAGCCATACAGGCGAGAGCCAACCGCGCCATTGCCGACGCCGCGCGCAGGGGCGATATCGCCTGCGCGCAAGCGCTGCCGAACGACCTCGGGGACTGGCGGCCATCGGTCGAATTCGTGCTCGGCCCGTTCGGCTGCGGCAAAGAGCTGACCCAAGTCTCTGCGGCGGATTTTGCCAAATCCGCCGAACGCAATACCGACGTTTTCTGTCGCCAGGGTTTTGGCAGGCTGATTGCTTCGCTCGCCGAGGGCACCTCGGTCAAGCTGTCGACGCCAGCAACCACGATCGAGACCAGGCGCGGGCTTACGGTGGAAACGCCGAAAGGAACGATCTCGGCCCACGCGGCGATCGTGACGGTTTCGACCAATGTGATGATGTCCGGCGCCATTAAATTCGTGCCCGAGCTTCCCAAGCGGCAGCTCGACGCCTTTGCCAAGCTGTCGCTTGGCAGCTACGACCACGTTGCGCTGGAACTTGCCGGCAATCCGCTCGACGCCGAAAGCGACGATCTGATCTTCGAAAAAGCCGCCGACACCCGCACCGCCGCGATTCTCGCCAATGTCTCCGGCACGCCGCTTTGCCTGGTCGAGGTCGCCGGCCCATTCGGTCGTGAGCTCGCTGAGCACGGCGAAGCCGCCATGGTCGATTTCGCTGCCGACTGGCTTGCCGGCCTGTTCGGCTCGGAGGTGAAAAAGGCGATCAAGCGTTCGCACGCCACGCGCTGGAACAACGAGCCGTTGGCGCTTGGCGCCTTCTCCGCTGCGGCGCCGGGCTGGCAGGGAGCCCGGCGTATTCTGATGGAGCCGGTGCAGAACGCAGTCTGGTTTGCCGGCGAAGCCGTCCACGAAACATTGTGGGGCACTGTGGGCGGCGCCTGGGAATCGGGAGAGCGCGCCGCCGACGCGATTTTACATCAGCTTCGTCCCGCCAGAGAGCCGCCGCCGGCCCCCGCAGCACCGCAACCGCGGCGAAGATTTCAGGCTTCGCAGCATATTATCCGGCAGTAGGGGGCCTCGAAAGGCACGCCTTCAAGCGCGCGCAGTTCCCTCCGTGAAAGCCACTTCGCCTTATCACCAGCGGCCATTGATCTCTCTATCGCGATACGCGATATTACGTCGTGAAGCAAATTGCGTTCACGACTGCTGGCACCCGGCAATGGGTCAAACTCTCGTCGGATATTCGTCGGCGGATCGATGCTCGTCTTACGGAGTTTGCGACAAGCGGTAAGGGCGACGTGAAGCGGCTCAAGGGCCGCAAGGGTTCACGCTTGAGGATAGGTGACTGGCGGGTGATCTTTTATGAAGAAGGCGGTTCGATTGTGGTCGTCGCGGTCGGACACCGCCGAGAGATTTACGACTGAGGCAGGGTCATGAATGTTCGTTTTCAGAAGACCGCACATGGAGAGGTCGCCATCCTTCCGCGGAAAGAGTACGAAGCGCTGGTCATCAGGGCGGCTGAGGCGGACGAGGATGCTGGCACTGGGCGCTTGGTGGCACGCGCACGCAGCGAACTTGCGGCGGGCGCTCCGTTGCTACCGAAGCAGGTGGTCGATCGCTTGGCCAACGGGGAGAATCCGGTTCGGGTGATGCGCGAATGGCGTGATGTTACGCAGTCGCATCTATCTTCTAAGACAAACCTCAGCCAGGGCTACATCTCGGACGTGGAGACCGGCCGACGCAAAGGAACTGCAGCCGCGCTTCGCCTGATAGCGGATGCGCTCAAAGTGCCGCTCGATCTTCTTGTTCTGGCTTGAGGCTGCCTGGCGTTTCGAGCAATTCCCTGACGTCACGCCCGCAGCGCGCCGCCGGTGCGCTTGCCGACCTCGGCGACGATTTTTGCCGCCAGCGCTTCGATCTCCGCGTCGGTCATGGTCTTATCACGCGGTTGAATGGTGACGGTAATGGCGATTGATTTTTTACCGGGCTCGATGCCGGGACCTTCGTAGACATCGAACACGTTCACGCCGGCGATCAGCTTGCGGTCGGCGACTTGCGCCGCGCGCACCAGGTCGGCTGCCTTGACACCGCGGTCGACCACGAAAGCAAAGTCGCGATCGAGCGGCTGGAATGGCGACAGCTCGAGCGCAGGCTTGGCACGCGTTGCTTTCGGCTTGGGCTCCGGGATGCGCTCCAGAATAACCTCGAACGCGACCAGCGGACCTTCGGCGTCGAGGCCTTCAAGCGCGCGTGGATGCAACTCGCCGAAATGACCGAGCACGTTCTGCGGGCCGATCTGAATGGTCCCGGAACGGCCGGGGTGAAACCACGCCGGACCGCCGGGCACGACCTGCATCGCCTGCGCCGACGCGCCGGCCGCCGCCAGCACCGCCAGTGCGTCGGCTTTGACGTCAAAGGCGTCCACCTCACCGTCGCGTTTGGTCCAATGGCGGCCGATGCCGGAAGGTTTGGCAAGCGAGCGGCGGATTCCGGCCGCGGCCGTAAGCTGATCCTCTGGCGCATCGCCGCGAAAGATTTGACCGACTTCGAACAGGGCGACATCGGGAAAGCCGCGATCGGCGTTTCTCTGCGCGGCAGCGACAAGACCGGGAATGAGACTCGGCCGCATGTCGGAAAGTTCGGCCGCGATCGGATTCGCGAGAGCAAGTTCCGGCTTGCCGGCGCCGAATTGCTCAGCCTCTTTTTTACCAATGAAAGACCAGGTCACAGCTTCGACCAGGTTGCGCGCGGCGAGTGCTCGCTTGGCCTTGCGCGTGCGCTGCTGAATCGGCGTCAGCACCGCCTTGCGCGGTATGTCACCGCGTTCGAACGGCGTCAGCGGCACGCGATCGACGCCGAGGATTCGCACCACTTCCTCGACAAGGTCCGCCTTGTTTTGCACATCGGGCCGCCACGACGGCGTCGCGACTTTCACCCGCTCGCCATGACCGGCGACGAAAAAGCCCAGACGCTCGAGCGCGCCGCGCATCTCCAGCAGCGGCACGACAAGACCGGCCAGACGTTTGACCTCAGACACAGGAAAATCGATGACGCGTTCCGGCGGTTCGGCGCTGCCGGCGACGATGGTCTCCGAGGGCGAGCCGCCACAAAGCTCAAGCACCATGTGGGTCGCGAGCTCCAGTCCCGGGAGCATGAAGGCCGGATCGACGCCGCGCTCGAAGCGGTAGCGCGCATCGGAATTGATGCCGAGCTTGCGGCCGGTCTGCGCGATGTTGCTCGGGTCCCACAACGCCAATTCGATCAGCACGTCGGTCGTCGCCGCGGAGCAACCGGTTTTTTCGCCGCCCATGATTCCGGACAGCAACTCGACGCCCTCCTCATCGGCGATGACGCAAACAGAGTCGTCGAGCGTGTAGGTCTTGCCGTCGAGTGCGAGCAGCGTCTCACCGGCGCGGCCGCGGCGGACTTCAAGATTGCCGCGCACCTTGGCGGCGTCGAACACGTGCAGCGGCCGGCCGCGGTCGAAGGTAATGAAGTTGGTGATGTCAACCAGCGCATTGATTGGTCGCAGCCCGATCGCGGTCAGCCGCTTCCGCAGCCATTCCGGCGACGGCCCGTTCTCGACGCCGCGAACAAGACGCAGCGCGAACGCGGGACACAGCGACGGCGTGGCGCCGAACTCGAGCGCGACGTTCACCGGACAGGGAAACTCGCCCTTGACCGGCTTGACCGCCATATCCTTGAACTTACCCATGTCGGCAGCGGCGAGATCGCGCGCGATGCCGTGCACGCCGGTGCAATCGGACCGGTTCGGCGTCAGGTTGATCTCGATCACCGGATCGTCGAGACCGGTCCAGTGCGCATAGTTCGCGCCGACCGGCGCATCGTCGGGCAGTTCGATAATGCCCTCGTGATTGTTGGAGATTTGCAGCTCGAATTCGGAGACCAGCATGCCGCGGCTTTCGACGCCGCGAATGGTGCCGACCTGCAGCGTCATATCCTTGCCCGGGATGAAGGCGCCCGGCGGCACAAACACACCTTTCATGCCGGCACGCGCGTTCGGCGCGCCGCACACGACCTGGACCGGATCGCCGCTGCCGGTATCGACCATGCACACGCGCAGCCGGTCGGCGTTGGGGTGCTGCTTTGCTTCGACGACGCGGGCGATAACGAACGGCGCGAGCAGCTTGGCCTTGTCCTCGATGCGCTCGACTTCGAGCCCGATCATGGTGAGCTTGTCGGCGATCTCGCCGAGCGGGTAATCGGTGTCGAGATGCTCCTTGAGCCAAGCGAAAGTGAATTTCATCATCGGCGTACGCCTCGATCGCCTGGCTTCGCGCTTCTAAGCCCTCCCCCGCTTGCGGGGGAGGGTGGGGAGGGGGCAGCGGCCTCGTCGACTGCCGCAGCGATGACGGTCCAGACTCCTTCGAGATTGGTCATCACATCGTAGTTGCTGAACCGAAGCACACGGAAACCCTTTGAGCGCAAAAAGCTATCGCGCCGCGCATCGCGGACTTCTTGTGCGGTGCTGTAGTGTTGCCCGCCGTCCAGCTCGATAATCACCTTTGTCGCGTGCGAAACGAAATCGACGACATAAGGTCCAATCGGTGTTTGGCGGCGAAAACCTATTCCCTTTAATCGATGGGCACGGACTTCCCGCCACAGTTTTTGTTCGGCATTGGTCGAGTCCCTGCGCAGGGCTCGGGCCCGCGTTCGCATTATCGGTTTCACACGCCAAAAAGGCTTTTTCAGAAGTTCGTCCGTCACGGGTTGCGACGAGGCCGCAGGCCCCCTCCCTACCCTCCCCCGCAAGCGGGGGAGGGGAAAATGTCACGAGCTTAATCCCCCCGCCAGCGTCGGAAAGTCGAGCGGGCGGAAGCCATAGTGCGAAAGCCAGCGGACGTCAGCCTCGAAGAAAGCCCGCAGGTCAGGCATGCCGTATTTGAGCATGGCGATGCGGTCGATCCCCATGCCCCATGCAAAACCCTGGAATTCGTCGGGATCAAGCCCACAATTGGTCATCACGTTCGGATGCACCATGCCGCAGCCGAGGATCTCCATCCAATCGTCGCCTTCGCCGAACCGGATTTCGCCCTTGTCGCGCCGGCACTGGATGTCGACTTCGAGCGACGGCTCGGTGAACGGGAAGAACGAAGGCCGGAATCGCATCTTGACCTTGTCGACTTCGAAGAACGCCTTGCAGAACTCTTCCAGGATCCATTTCAGGTGGCCGAGGTGCGAACCTTTGTCGATGACCAGACCCTCGACCTGATGGAACATCGGCGTGTGGGTCTGATCGGAATCGCTGCGATAGGTGCGGCCGGGAATGATGACGCGGATCGGCGGCTTCTGCGTGAGCATGGTGCGCACCTGCACTGGCGAGGTATGCGTGCGCAATAATAGCCGCGAGCCGTCCGGCTTCGGATTGAAGAAGAACGTGTCGTGCATGTCGCGCGCCGGATGGTCTTCCGGGAAATTGAGCCTGGTGAAATTGTAGTCTTCCGTTTCGATGTCCGGCCCTTCAGCGACGGCGAAGCCCATGTCGGCGAAGATCGCGGTGAGTTCGTCGATCACCTGGGTAATCGGGTGGACGCGGCCGATCTCGGCCGGGGCTTCGCGAACCGGAAGCGTTACATCCACGCTCTCAGTATTGAGCCGCGCTTCGAGTGCCACATTTTTAAGTGCCTCGCGCCGCGCTGCGAGCGCCGCATTGACGCGATCTTTGAGACCGTTAATCAGCGGCCCCTTGGTCTTGCGATCCTCGGGCGGCAACGTGCCAAGTGTTTTCAACAGCGCGGTAATCGAACCGTTCTTGCCAAGCGCCGCAACGCGCACCGTTTCAAGCCCGGCTTCATCGCCGGCGGCGGCGACTTCCGCCACGAGTTGTTGCTCAAGCTGGGGGATATCAGACATATCAGTCGGCCCTGGCGGCGGTCATTCCGGCATGACCGTCAGATCGGTGTCGGACGGCCTGCCACCGGCCTGGGTCAGCATGCAGTGGACCTGACCGCGATGATGGGTCTGGTGATTGAACATATGAGTGACAAGCATCCATCGCGGCCTTGTCCACTCGCGCTTGGTCGCGGCGGAATAGTAGGTTTGCTCCGCGGCAAGCCATGAAGGTTCGATCGCGTCTGCCCAGTCAATCATGGTCTGGTCGAACTTCGCGCGTTCGGACTTCAAGTTATCCCAATCGGGAAAGAGCGAAACCGATTCGGGGATGCCAGCCTGCGGCCGCGGTACGTCGCTGAAGCGGCTCATCCAGATTCGGTCGCCCCATAATATGTGGCTTAAGGTCTTGTGGATTGAACCGAAGAACGCGCCGCGCTCACGGCCACGTTCCTCCGCGGGGAGCCGATCGGCGACGCCGTACAGGTTTTCGTTCTGCCAGCGATTATAGCGCGCCATGCGCTGCACATATGCGCGGTCAATCATGGTCGCAGTTCCTATAGACGTCATGGCCGGGGCATGACGGAGGAGTACCTACGCGAGCGCGGACTTAGCCTGCCCGACAATAGCCTCGAACGCCGCCGGCTCGGTGATCGCCAGATCCGACAGCACCTTGCGGTCAACCACGATGCCGGCCTTGCTCAAGCCGGCAATGAAGCGGCTGTAGTTGAGGCCGAACGGCCGCACCGCAGCGTTGAGGCGCTGAATCCACAAGGCGCGGAAGGTGCGCTTCCTTCGCTTGCGGTCGCGGAACGCGTACTGATTGGCTTTCTCCACCGCCTGCTTGGCGACGCGGATGGTGTTCTTGCGCCGGCCGTAATAGCCCTTGGCCGCCTTGAGCACTTTCTTGTGCTTGGCATGTCCGGTGACGCCGCGTTTGACGCGTGCCATGACTGATCTCCTCTCAATCGCAAAACGCTGGAATGGATGATGGCGGCGAGCCGCCCTCGATCAACCGTTCGGCAGAAAGTATTTCTTGATGTTGTCGCCGTCGGTCTTGAACAGCACATTGGTGCCGCGCAACTGGCGGATTTGCTTCTTGGTCCGCTTGATCATGCCGTGGCGTTTGCGGGACTGGGCGTAGAGGACCTTCCCCCCGGCCGTCACCTTGAAGCGCTTTTTGGCGCCCGATTTGGTCTTGATCTTGGGCATTTGGCTCTCCTGATGATGGCGCCCCTCTCCCTGGCCTCCCCCGCGCGCGGGGAAGGCCAGAAGGGGGCAGCGCGAACGATCTAACGATCGTGTGCTCATGAGCACTTTCCGCCGCCACGGCAGCCCTGATGAGCCGGGCGGTGGAAGGGCGGGGTTATGGCAGAGGCGGCCGAAATTGGCAAATGCCGCCGCGAGCCTTAGCGCGGCGCCAGCACCATCACAACCTGACGGCCCTCGAAGCGGGGTTCCTGCTCGATCTTGGCGATTTTGGCCGTATCGCCCTTGACCCGATCGAGGAGCTTATAGCCGAGCTCCTGATGCGCCATTTCGCGGCCGCGAAAGCGGAGCGTGACCTTAACCTTGTCGCCTTCCTCGAAGAATCGCTCGATCGAACGCATCTTCACATCATAATCGTGATCGTCGATCATCGGTCGCAGCTTGATCTCCTTGATCTCGACGATCTTTTGTTTCTTGCGGGCTTCGGCGGCCTTCTTCTGCGCCTGATATTTATATTTGCCGTAATCGAGAATCTTGCAGACCGGCGGGGACGAATTCGGCGCGATCTCCACCAGATCGAGGCCGGCCTCCTGCGCCATGGCCAGAGCGGCGTTAATTTCCGTGACGCCGTGGTTGGCGCCATCTTTGTCAATGAGCTGGACCTCGCGGACGCGGATCTCCTCGTTGATGCGCGGGCCTTCCTTGGCGGCAGGCTGCGCGGTTCTGATTGGTCGACGAATGGTGCTTTTCTCCTTTTAGTCGTTACAGCGAGCGCAGAAGATCGGGAGTTTCCGATCATAAGTCAACGTTATTGCGAGCGGGATCGTTGGCGAACCGGCGCGCGACGTGATTATGTTCGGTCACTCCGGGGCGCCTTCAAAGTGACGTTACGCAGAGCGCGATGAACGATAACAGCCTGAAATTTCTGGAAATTGGAACGGCAGACGAGCGCCGCACCATCGCGGTGCGCGAGCGCCCGGGGCAGTCGCCCGGACTGTTTTGGCTGTCCGGCTACAAGTCCGACATGAGGGGCACCAAGGCCGAAGCGCTGGCGCACTGGGCCGAGCAAGCCGGCCGCGCTTGCGTCCGCTTCGATTATTCCGGCCACGGCGAATCGGGGGGCGGCGAATTCACCGACGGCACGATTGGCCGCTGGCTTGCCGACGCCCTCGGAGTATTCGACGCCTACTGCCGGGGGCCGCAGATTTTGGTCGGATCGTCGATGGGTGGCTGGCTGGCGCTGCTGTTGGTCCGCGCGCTGCGGCAGCGCCCGCAAGCGGGACCGGCATCGGTAGCCGGGCTGGTGTTGATTGCACCGGCGGTCGATTTCACCGAAGAGCTGATGTGGAAGCGATTTACCCCTGAGATCAAACGCGAGCTTGAAGACAAAGAGCGTTTGGGCGCGGCCATCCGAATATTCGGCCGAGCCCTATCTCGTCACCCGGCAGCTGATCGATGAGGGCCGCAATCACCTGCTGTTGGGCGGCATGATCGAAACCGGATGCCCGGTGCGCATCTTGCAGGGCGTCGAAGACCCGGACGTGCCGTGGCACCACGCGGTAGAGCTGGTTTCGCGGTTGGCGAGCGACGACGTGGTTCTTACGCTGGTCAAGGACGGCGATCACCGCCTGTCGCGGCCCGAGGACATTGAGCGGCTGATCCGCGCGGTCGCAGAATTTTAGCACTCGCGTCGCTGTCATTCTCGCTTCATGCTGACGCCTGCGAAACACAGGTCTCCAACATCACACCGAGCTTGTCGCTGGTCCGCCAAATCACGCGGCAAAGGCGGCGCGTCCGCCCATGCTCGAATGTCAGTTCGAAGGTCTCCGGCATGCCCAAGGCATTCGACACCTGCAGACAGGCATTTAGGCCGCAAGTCTTACGGATCGTCGAACGGCAGAACGTGAAAAATGTTAACGGGGCGGAAGAATTCGCCCCGTCTATCGGGCGTCTGAACGCCGCTTACTTGCCCGGACCGTCGACGCTCCACATACCGGCGCCGAAGGAGAACACGTATAGGAACCCGCCCGCCATCACCAAGTTCTTGTAGAAATTGACCATATTGGGCGTATCCCCGACCGGCAGATGCACGCCGAAACCCGTGATCAAACAGAAAATAGCCAGCACCAGCGCAACCCAACGCGTCTGCAGGCCGATGAGAATCATCAAGCCACCGATAATCTCGATGACAATGACGACCCAGGCTGAGATTGCGGGAATCGGTATGTGCACACTGGCGAAATACTGCGCCGTCCCGCTATGACCGAATACGAATAGCTTATTGTAGCCCGCCCAGATAAAAAGCGACGACATCAGCAGCCGCGCCAGCGGAACTAAATAACCTCTCAGATTTTCCATTGCACATTCCCCCCGGCCGTTTTTGCGGCGAACCGCCGCGCCAATCTTCAGGCTAACAGCCTGTTCGAGAACCGGCAATCATAGGCACAAAAAGAATACCACTCCCATTTTCGGTAGAATTCCAGTGGCCTGAGATGTGAGTTGAAAGTTCAGGACAGGAAGCGCTGCACCGCGTCGACTGCTTCGCGTTTCTCGTCGAGCACCAGGTGGCCGGCGCCCTTGAAGATCTGAATGTCCGCCTTCGGAAGGTATCGGCGCCAGATTTGCGACTGCTGCACCGGGATGAGACGATCGTCTTCGCCCCAGACCAACAGCGTCGGCATCGTCAGCCGGTGCAGGTAGCGCGGCAGCTTCTTGTCCCAGGGATGCTCCCACCACAGCCGTGCCAGCGATGCCCCTTCGCGATAGCGCTCACCCATAAAGTCCAGGTCGGGCTTCTCCGGCAGGTACGGCTTGATGACGTCGAAATTGGAAACCAGCATGCCCGGAATTTTATCGGGCGGCAGCTTGAATAGATCAGGGCCGGGATGGGCTTTGTCACGCAGCCCGGCCGGACCGACGAGAACCAGCCGCTCGACGCGGTGGCCATGCTCGACGGCAAACTTCGCGGCCATACCGCCGCCTAGCGAGAATCCGACAAGCCGCATCCGCTCGATGCCGAGCGTATCGAACAGGTCGAGATAGTGCATGACGTAATCGTGCATCTCCGAGATCGACGGATCGTCACCGGATTCTCCGAAGCCTGGATGAAACGGTACAATGACCCGGAATTTCTCGGTCCACGGCGCGGTGAAATTAATGCCGTGCCAGATACCGGCGCCGTGCAGGAACACCAGGGGCTCGCCGCGACCGGCCGTCAGCACAACAGTCTTCACGCCGTTGATCGTGTGAACCTCGCGCTTGAACTGCGCGGGAAAGGGATCGGCCATGTGGTGCTCCTTTACTCGGCGGCCACGCGGTGGTGCACCGGCGTGCGCGACCGCATCCGCGGAATGACGTCCTGGGCAATCAGGCTCAGATTCTTCACCACCTTCCAGTTCGGCATGTTGCCGATCGCGCCAAACATGACGAAGTGGTTGGTTCCCATCTGTTCGGCCCATTGTTCGAGACGCTCGACAACTTGGTCGGCGGTGCCGACGGCAACGAAGAATGACTCATTGATGTTGTCGAAACTGAAAGCGCCATGGAGCTTGTCGGCGAGCGCCGCGCGTTTCTTCAACTGATCGACCGAAAGATAGCCGGGGGGAGCGAGGAATGTCGGCGTGGTGCGCAGCGCATCCTCGAAGAAATACTGGATGTGCTCGACCGCTTCTTCTTTGGCTCTTTCCTCAGTTTCGGCGACATAGGTGATCACCTGCAGTGGCAGCTGTTCCGGCCGGATCTGGTGCCCGTGCTCAGCCGCGCCGCGCCGCAGTTCCTCATTGAGTTCCCGGGCGCGCGTTTTGGTGACGAACACCGAGGCGTAACCGAAGCCAAGCCTGGCGGCGAGATCGATGGTTTCCGGACTGCCGGTGCCGACGATGTAGCACGGCGGGTGCGGTTTCTGCACCGGGCGCGGCCACGGATTGAGATAACGATAGGTGTAGAAGTCGCCGTAATAGCTGGTCGGCCCGTCCTGCGTCCAAGCCTGCAGAATGATTTCGATGGATTCGCGGTGGCGTTCGCGTGCGGTGGCGGGATTGACCGAATTTGACCAGTATTCCATGCCGGTGCCGAGCGGGAACGCGACTTCGAGGCGGCCCTGCGAGAGCACATCAAGCATCGCGTATTCTTCGGCCAGGCGATTGGGATGTTCGAGGTTCGGCGGCGTCCCCCATACACAAATCTTCGCGTTCTTGACCTGCGGGATGAGCGTCGCCGCGATCAGATTCGGCGCCGGCATCATGCTGTAAGCGGTGTTGTGATGCTCGTTGACGACGATGGCGTCAAAGCCAAGCTTGTCGGCAAGTACGAGTTGCGACAGGTAACGCTGATACAGCTCATACCCGCGCTCGGGATCAAAATACTTGTTGGGAAAGTCGACCCACAGCGACGGAAAATCTTTCTGATTCTCCGGCAAAGCGGTGTAGTGCATGAAATGGATGAAATCGAAACGGGCATTGCCGATCATCATCACCTCCCTGTTGCTCGACGCCGCTCGCACTCAGAGATTGGCTGAGGCGCCAAAGAACGACGACGAGTTCCTGTCTATTCTCAGGTGAGAGGTTATGAGGTCGCACATTGAAGTTCAAGCGCGCCGCATTGTGCTCACCGGAGCGATACGGTCCGGAGAGAAGAAAATCGGGAGCGGTTGAGCTGCACTGGCACTGATGATCGATTGTTCGTGAATCGAACAAAATCGAGTGTTCGTGAATCGAACAAATAAGCGTGGCCGGAGCGTCGGACGAGAGACCGCCTGCCGCCTTTGACGAGTGGGCGCGCGACAGTCCTAAAGAGTGGGCGGCCGAAAAGTGGGCGCGGTGTTATGACTGCTGACACCGCTGAGCAGCGCCTATAGGATCGGCCGCAGGGGAAACGTTCAAGCGTCCGGCGGAGTGTCCTACCAATGAAGATTGGTTGGCATTCGACATGAATCTGCTGCCTTTCATCGCGTCCGGAATCGGGCTCGGCGCCGTTTACGCGCTGTCGAGCGTCGGTTTGGTGATTCTCTATCGGGCCTCGGGTACGCTGAATTTCGCGTTCGGCGCGTTTGGCGGCGTCTCCGCGTTCCTCGCGTGGGAGCTGGCGCAAGACGGCGTTCCGGCGCCGATCGGCTGGGTCGTCGGCATCGCCGTATCGACCGGCATCGCCTATGGCTACGGGCGGGTGTTCGCGCCACGCTTAGCGCATCGCGACCGGGTGGTGCGCGCCATCGCCACACTTGGATTGGCCTTGTTTCTGTTTGGCGGCATGGCGCTCTATTGGGGCGTCGGCGTTGCTCGGCGCCTGGTCCTGCCGACCGATTTCGACTTTGTCATGCTGTTTGGCGTCAGGCTGACGGTGACACGTCTGATCGCGCTTGGTCTGTCGCTGGCGATGGCCGCAGGTATCGGCTTGGTGTTGAGCCGGACGCGCATCGGCCTCGGCATGCGCGCGCTCGCCAGCGATCGCCACATCAGTGCGGCGATCGGCGTACGTGTCGTTCAGATCGATTCCATCGCCTGGCTGGTCAACGGCATGTTTGCCGGCATCGCCGGGATCCTGTTGGCAAATATCAATCGCCTCGATCCGGGCACGTTGACCTTTCTGGTCATTCCCGCCATCGCCGCCGCGATCATGGCCCGCTTGTCGTCACTGCCGGGCGCTTTCATCGGCGGGATTGTCGCGGGCCTCATCGAGGCGCTGCTGATCGCGACCTCGCCCGAGATCGCCAACTTGCGCAGCGCGGGTCCCTACATCGCCGCCCTGATTTTCCTGATGATCGTCGGCGCGGGTCAGGGCGTGGGGGCGCGCGAATGACCGAAATCGCCGAGGCCGACATCGCCAAGGTCGACGGCGGCAAGAGCGAGGTCGTTCGTTTGGCCTTGCCGCCGGAAATTTCGCCCGGCACGCGAGCTGCTGCGATCGTCGTCGTGGTTGGCGTCGTCTCCGGAATTATTGCGGCAACCTGCGGCGGGTATTGGCTGTCGAACTTCACCCAGGCCTATTGCATGACCATGGCCGTGCTCGGTTGCGCTTTGCTTTACGGGCAACTCGGTCTGGTCTCGCTTTGCCAGTGGGCGCTGGTCGGGGTCGGCGGCTGGGTGAGCCTGCGGGTCTATCACTCCATTCATCCGCCGTTCTTCGTGACCATACTGGCCGGCGGCGTTGGCGCCTCGGTGATCGGCATGATCTGGGGCTTGCCGGCGCTGCGCATGCGCGGCCTTTACCTCGCCCTCGTCACGCTGATGCTCGCGGGCGCTTTTCAAACTGTGTCCATCGTCATCAGCTTTCCGGTCGGCGGGCCCGGATTTCTCGGCCAGGTCGGCGCCAGCGGCAACGACCGTATCAACATGGCGCGCCCGATCTTTGCTTCCAGCGACACCGGCTACTTTCTGTTCGTTGCCGCCGTGACCGTACTCTGCATCTTCCTGGTCGAGGCGCATCGCCGCACCAAGCCCGGGCGCGCCTGGGCGCTGATCCGCAAGAGCGAGCAGATGGCGATCGCGTCCGGCGTCAGGATCGTTTTCTACAAGGCGTGGGCATTCGCGCTCTCGGGCTTCGTCGCCGGCGTCGCGGGCGCGCTGTTGGCCGGCCTGTTCGGCCAGCTCGATGCCTCGGCGTTCCCGACGACGAACTCGATCGTGATTTTCATCGGCACGCTGTTGGGCGGATACGACGTCTGGCTCGGCGCGTTCCTCGGCGGCCTTTTGACGCGCATCATTCCAGCGCTGCTGATCGACCTCAACGTCAACACCAATGTCGGCTTCATGCTGTTCGGCGCGGCGTTGTTGTTCGCCTTGCGCGATCCGCTCGGCCTCGGCGGCCAGCTGACCATTCTCGCCGAACGCCTCTACGACAAATTCCGGGCGCAGCGCGCACCATGATCAAGATCGACGCGCTGACGGTGCAATTTGGCGGCATCACGCCGCTCGACGCGCTTGACGCGCGATTCGATGCGCCAATTTGCGGGCTGATCGGCCCCAATGGCGCGGGCAAGACGACTTTGGTCAACGTGCTCTCCGGCTTCGTCACGCCGGTCTTGGGCACGATCCTGTTAAACGACACTTCGTTGCTGCCGCTGTCGCCGCGCCGCCGCGTCGGCATTGGACTGCGACGGACCTTTCAGCAGGAGCTCGTGGTCGATGAATTGACGGCGATCGAAAATATCCAGGCGATCGCGGATCACGTTTCCAGCGACCGCGCCAGCGCCCGGCGCGAGGTCGATGCGGCGATCGAGTTTGTCGGTCTCGGCGGGCGGCGCCATGCGCTCGGCCGTCAGCTCAATCTGTTCGAGCGCCGCATGGTCGAGATCGCCAAGACCCTGATCGGCCGGCCCAGGGTCATCCTGATGGACGAGCCCGGCGCGGGTCTGAACGAAGTCGAAACCGAACGGCTCCGCCGCCTGCTGGTGGAAATTCCTTCGGCGTTCGATTGCCAGCTCGTGCTCATTGACCACGACGCCGATCTGATCGCCTCGGTCTGCGTCGAGACGCTGGTGCTCGATTTCGGCAAGCGCCTCGCCATGGGGCCAACCCGCGCAGTGCTCGACGACCCGGTCGTGCGCCGCGCCTATCTGGGACGCGAGTAGGCCGATGGCAGAGCAGGAACTGACAGTCCGTAATCTCTTTGTCGCGCGCGGCGGCCGTCCGGTGCTGCGCGATGTCTCGATCAGCATTCCGCCCGGGGAAATCACTGCGCTCCTTGGCGCCAACGGAGCCGGCAAATCCACTCTTGTTCTGACCATCGCCGGCATCTTGCCGGCCCTGAGCGGCAATATTTCCTGCGGCGGCGTGGCATTGCTTGGACAGTCCCCCGATTCGGTGCGGCGGCAGGGCGTCGCGCTGGTGCTCGAGGGCCATCCGGTTCTAATCGGCCTCTCGGTGCGGGATAATCTCGCCGCCGCGGCCTTGATGCACACCCGGCACGACGCCGACCGCGAAATCGAGGCGGCGCTGGAAATCTTTCCGGAGCTGCGCAACCGCCTCTCGACACCCGCGCAGCTTCTGTCCGGCGGTCAGAAACAGATGGTGGTGATCGCCCAGGCGATGATCTCGCGGCCGCGCTACCTTCTGATCGACGAATTGTCGTTCGGGCTTGCACCGTCAATCGTCAGCCGGCTCGCCGAGACCATCCAGACAATCGCCCAGCGCGGCGTCGGCATTCTGCTGATCGAGCAGTTCACGACGCTGGCGCTGAGCCTGACCAAGCGGGCCTACGTCATGGAACGCGGCGCCGTAGCATTCTCGGGCAGCTGCGAGGAATTGCGGCTCCATCCGGAAATCCTGCACGGCGCCTATCTGGCCTCTGGCCAGGCCGCCGCAGCACAGGCGGCACACGCCTAGACTTTCGTGTTGCGCAGCTTGGGAATAACGACCGCACCGAAATCCCGGTAGCACTCCATCAACTGCGCCGGCGTTGCCAACCGATCAAACAGCGCCGCGAAATGACCGGCGCCGGCGCTTTGGCATTGGGCGATGATCTGCTCGGCAATCTCGGCTGCTGTGCCGGTGATGAATTCATCCTCGCCGATAGTGAAACTGTGCACCGCGGGCGAATCGATCGCCGCTGGTCGATCCGGCAAATTGGCGCGCGGATCGAGCTTGATGAATTCGTGGAAAGCCTGCCGCCGCTTGGCGAGCCCTTCCTTGTCCTGCACCATGATCACCTGGCGGCGAATACAAAGATCGTCTGGGCCAACCTTGCGTCCCGCCTTGGCCGCCTCGTCGCGATAGGCATCGAAAATCTCGATGACCTTGTTCTGCGGGTGGAAGGCGGTCGATATCTTGGCGCCGCGCCGGGCCGCCTTGCGCGCCGATGACACGCTGATCACGGTGACCCATTTCGGCGGATGCGGCTGCTGAATAGTTCGGGGAGTCAGCCGCAGATTGTCAAAATTCCAGAACTTGCCGTGATGCGAGATGACCGGCTTCATCAGGGCTTTGTCGAGAATCTCCACGGCCTCATCGTAACGGGCGCGCGCTTCGTCGACGCCGAGCCCGACCAGGGCCAGTTCCTGCGGGATGCCCGCCGCGGTGCCGATTTCGAGACGCCCGCCGGTCAAATGATCGAGCATGCCGATTTCTTCGACCAGTTGCCATGGCGAGTGGTAAGGCGGCACGACGCCCAGCACGCCGAGCCGTATTTTCCTGGTTCGCAGCGCGACGTTGGCGATCAGGAGATTGGGCGACGGCGAGTAGCTCGCGCCGAAATGGTGCTCGCTGAAGAAAATGCCGTCGAAGCCGGCCGGTTCTGCACTGGTCCAGAGATCGAGATAAGCATCGAAGAACCGCTGGGATTCGGCTGGATCAAAACGCTCGGCCAGCGCATCCGGTGTGGCAAAAAACTCAAACACCCACGATTTGATCATGCATTCGCCCCGACTTGTCGTTTCACCTTATCTCGGACCGCCGTCCGAAACGCACCGAGGATTTTCATGGCCACAACGACCACGAAAATCCTCGGGCACTTGCACGTAGTTTTAGGTTATGGCGCCGCGATTATTGGAGTGGAACCTGGTCTTTGATGGTTATTCCGAGCTTTTTTTCCAGGGCCTCGATATTCGCAAGACCCGGGTCTGGATCGGGCATGCAACCTTCCACATTCTTCCACTTGCCGTCGTGGATGGTCACGGTGCGCGTCACGTGGTTGGCGTTGTGCTCGGTCGCCTCCGGGCCGCCCCAATACCACGGCATGCAGAGAATGTCGGTGTCATAGGGCTTCATGTTTTGAATCGCGGCCGTCACCGTCTTGCGGCTGATGTCGGCCGGATTCTTGATCGTCATCATGGCGTTGACCGCAATGCGTCCGGCGATGTAGCCGGCTTGCGAGAAGCTGTCCCGCAGCGACTTGCCGCCGTAAGCGTCCATCACCGCAATCCAGTTCTGATTGTCCTTACCCTTGGAGTCTAGCGGCGCCAGCTCCGCATTGACCCACAAGCGATCGTTCCAGTATTTGGCGTCGATCGCCTTCGGTATGCGCACGGTGTAATACGACGTCGGCGTCGTCCACTTCATCTTGGCCGCGCCGTCTTGTTGTTCAGCGGCGTCGAGGATGCGCGCACCGGTATCATCGGTCCCGTAGACCATGATGGCGTCATCGCCGGTCGCAAGGAATTGCAGGACCAGCGAATTGTAGTCGGGGGAAACCGGGTCAGAGTAAATGCTGTTCACCTTGACGCCATACTTCTTGCCCCACTCCTCAAGTCCGTTGCAGCTATAGTCGGAGCCGGGGAATTTCGGAATCGAACAGACCAGACTCTTCGCTCCGAGCTTGCGGCGAGCGTAGTCGGCGCCGCCGATGCCGCTTTGTCGCGGGCCGGCGTTGATCTCGGCAATGTTCTTCGATTGATAGCATTGCGAGGGAATGCCCAGCCCGATCTCGAGGATGTTTTCCTTGAGGTAATAGTTGGCGTTTGGGATGCACTCGATAAAGCTGGTGCTGCCGATCATCACGTAGGCACCTTCATCGCCGACCAGTTTTTTGGCGGCCTGCGCGGCGACGTCGAGTTGGCTCTGATCGTCTTCGTCATGGTAGACGATTGGCCGGCCGTGAATGCCGCCGTTATCGTTTACGCAATCGAAATAGGCTTTCGCCGCCTCGTCGGCCTCCTTGAAGCTGCCGATGCCGCTCATTGAAGTGACCGCACCGATCGGAATCGGCTTTCCGGTGGCCTTCTTTCCGGTATTTTCACCGCAATCCGGTTTTGCGAACGCCGGCGCTGCGCTGAGCCAGAGCCCAAACGCAACCGCACCAATCAAAAGCAGAAAAATCCGCTTCATTGCTTTCCTCCCTGGGCTTCGTTTTTGTGAGTCTTTTTTTGTTTGTTTTAGGAGTTTGTTTCAGTTCGGTGTGCGCTTTTGCGATCCACCGCGACCCCAAGTTGAAATTCTACGTGCGGAAGGTAAGCAGGGTCAATCAGCGTGTTTCATTTGTAATAATGTGGGCAGGGTGCCAAGTTTCTGCGTAAATGATCTGCAGCGGCGGCCCAACTGACCCCGGGCCGGTCCCCTTTGGCGGCCCGGCTGGCCTTTTGCCATGAAGTTCAGAAATTGAAATGCCGGATCGGCAATCCAAGATACGCGCGGCTGACCGGCGCCCAGAAGTTCTCGAACAGCGATGAGGGATGCGCGCGATACATTTGCACATCGCGGAAGTAGCGCTCCATGCGGCTCCCTTTCGGCGTCACCGACGTGCCGGCGTTCTTGTACAAGAGCTCGACGGCATCGCACGCCATGCGGCCGGCCTGCTGCATCATCGCCCATAGCCGCAGGTTCTGTTCCACGGTAATCAGCGTGCCATCGGCCGCCCAGCGCTGACACATCTCCATATAGACCTCGCCGCCACAGATCAGCAGATTCTCGGCGGCGTCCACCAGAATCCAAAGCGGACGAGCGCCCCAAGACAAGCCCCTTTGCCCATGCTAGCTTTCGCCGCCTAACCAGGGGAGGAAGCAATGCACAAAGTAGCATTGGGGACTGTGGCGCTAGCGTTCGCTATCTTCAGCGTGCCGGCGGCTCATGCGGCGGGCATGAAACTGACCAGCGCAGAAATCAGCAACGGCGCGACCATCAGGAACGAGCAGGTGTTCAATTCGTTCGGCTGCACCGGCCAAAACATTTCCCCGTCACTGAGTTGGACCGGGGCGCCGAAAGGCACCAAGAGCTTCGCTATATCGATCTACGATCCGGACGCGCCGACCGGCAGCGGCTGGTGGCATTGGGTCGTCTTCAACATTCCGGCGTCGACCACGTCGATTCCAAAGAACGCCGGCGACCTGAAGGCCAAACTGATGCCCGAGGGCGCCATCCAGAGCCGCACCGATTTCGGCAGCCCCGGTTATGGCGGCCCGTGTCCGCCGCAAGGCGACAAACCGCATCATTACCACATCAGCGTGTTTGCGGTCGATGAAGACAAGCTGCAGTTCGCCAAGGATGAAAACGCTTCGGCGGCGCTGGTCGGTTTTGAACTGCACTTCCACACGCTCGGTAAAGCGAGTCTGGTCGGCCGTTACAGCCGGCTGGCCGATAAGAATAAGAAATAGCGGGGCCCGGACGCGGCGCCGCACGCCAGGCGGCGCTGCGTCCATTTCCATTGAAGTCAGTTTTTACTTAACGACGCGACGCTGCACGATAGCCGCTCGGGCTCAAGCCCATGATGCGCGCAAACCGGCGATTGAAGGTCGATAGATCGTTGAAGCCCTCCGCGAACGCGATGGCGGAAATGCTGTCCTTCGTTTGGCGCAAGCGCACCGCGGCACGATGAAGCCGTGTGTGCAGGATGTATTGGTGCGGCGTCATCCCGACCACGGCGCGGAAGGTGCGCAAGAAATGATACCGGCTCATGGCCGCAACGCTGGCGAGGTCGGCGAGCAAGAGCGGCTCGTGCGCGTTGCGCTCGATCTTATGCAGCGCCGCAGCGATCCGCCGCTCATCGGATCGGTTCGGTGCGGGCGTCTTTACGGCCGGTCCCGCAAGCGTCGCGGCAACTGCGCCGGCGAGACCAAGCGCGACTTCCTCCAGCTCCGCTGCCTCACCATCCTCCCGCGCCGCCTCCGCGGCGGCGACGATTGGCAATAAATTTGGCAGCGGCGGCAGGCGCGGCACCCTGAACACAACCTGCCGCGCACCAGGCACGGCGGCCACAACGTCCTCCAGAAACTCCGGCGCAAACTTGAAGGACAGGCAGCGGTCGCCGGTGCTGTGGTCGTGACTGCATTCGAAGCTGTGGCCGGGATTGCCCAGTAGCAGCGCGCCGGGCGCCAGCACCGCCGATCCGACTGCCGAGCGATACCGGAACGTACCGCCGGTCACGATGGCAATGCATCCGGCGTCGTGTTCTTCCTCGAATGTCCGATCGCGCGGCCCGGAACTGCAGATCACGTCCTGAGCGCGCCAGCGGGGGCCTGATGCCAAAACTCGTGACGTGAGCGCCATGGCGAAGATCAGCAATTTTTCCCAAGCGGCGGCGAATCCCGCCGGATATCTCTAACAATTATACGACCCAATGAGTGTTCCAACCATGACAGCCGACACATTCATCAAAGCCCTTTCCAGCGCGGCCGCGGCAGCGGACCGCGCCGACAAGATGAAGCTTTACAGCTGGCTGATCGGTCGCTGGACGATGGACGCGACCGTTTATCGCGACGACGGAACTAGGCATCAAGGTCCGGGCGAGATTCACTTTGCGTGGGTGCTTGAAGGCCGCGCGATCCAGGACGTCTGGATTTTGCCGGGCGTCTTTTATGGCACGACGCTCCGCATCTACGACCCCGGCATCGATGCCTGGCACATCCTCTGGAGCGACCCGATGCGGCAAGTCTATACGCGTCAGATCGGACGCGCGCAGGGCGACGACATCGTGCAGCTCGGCAACAACGATGCCGGTGAGCCGATACGCTGGAGTTTCAGCGCCATCACACCCAACTCGTTCCGCTGGACCGGCGAACGCTCGCGCGACACTGGCAGCACCTGGCAGATGCAGGCTGAGTTCCTCGCCGGGCGCGCGCGATAACTTCAACAAGCCAACCTCTCGGGAGAAAGTGCGATGATCGACCACATTTCCATCGGTGTCCGCGACGTTGCCAAGTCCAAGCAGTTCTACGACGCGGCGCTGAAGCCGCTTGGCTATCGGTGTCTCAGCAAGGGCGAAGGATCGCTCGGCTATGGAGCAGAGGCCGTCGCGCTCTGGATCAGTGCGGTGGATCGTCCGGTCCCGCCCGACATGAAATCGGGTTTGCATTTCTGCTTCACGGCTCCGGACCGCCGCAGTGTCGACGCGTTCCATGCCGCAGCGCTGAAGGCTGGCGGCCGTGACAATGGCAAGCCGGGATTACGCGACGATTACGGGCCCGGCTACTACGCCGCCTTTGTGGTCGATCCGGACGGCTACCGCCTAGAGGCACATTCCGGGTAGCAGCACGCGCTTGCTTCGCAAGTCCCGAACGTTTTTTAGTTAGTTCGGCCCAAGGGGCTGCGCGGGTCCCGACCGTCAGGTTACCGTATTCAACGCTCTCCATGCGGCGAGCGAATCCATGTAATCCCGCCAGCGCACGATCTTGCGATTCTCGATCGTGGCGATCGAGACAAACCTGTTGTCGTACGGCGTGTCAGTGGCGACTATTTTCCCGTGCACTTCGTATTCGAGGGTCACGACACGGCCGTTGTCGGAAGGATGCGCGATCAGTAAATCGCCGCGATCAAGCCGGATGTTGTTACCGTATCCCGAATAAAGCGCAATGAGGTCGGCACGGCCGCGCGTTACCTGCGGCCAACCTGGA
This sequence comes from uncultured Alphaproteobacteria bacterium, assembly GCA_963844545.1. GTDB lineage: Bacteria > Pseudomonadota > Alphaproteobacteria > Rhizobiales > Xanthobacteraceae > BOG-931. Next base: position 667,698 of record CAWJOX010000026.1, read on the forward strand.
AATTCATAGCGAAACTCAAATAAAACATCATCGTGGAGGGTATCGAAATAATGCTCACCGTCTACAAACTTCGAGAGACCCTCCATGACAACCGCGAAGAAGGGGTCGAGCGCGCGAAAAGCCGTGTAGTCGCCTTTGGGCATCTCTTACTCCTCAACCGGGGATTTCGCATCATTGTTGAAACAGAGCCCGAGATTTCTTCATTCAAAGAGCAAAAAACGAGACTTCGTTGAAGTTCGTTCTTGGGCCCATTGCGACGTTTCACTATTGCGGCAGAATTTGATCGCTATTGGGGAACAAAGCAGAAACCAAGCAGGCCGCGCCCAACGAAGCTCGATTTACGAGTACGCGCCCTAGCCTTCCTCCGAGGGAATAAAGCGCTGCTGCGTCTGAATGTCCTTGATGTTGGTCGGCCGGTCGAATGGCGGCGGCAGCGGGTCCCCGGCTTTGCGGGGGCGGCCCAGTGCGCGGAACCAGTCTTCGAGGCCGGGCGGGCTGATGAACCAGATCAGCCGCATCTGCTCCGGCCCGGTGTTGGTGACTTTGTGCTGCAGGCCGCGGCCGATCAGCATCATGGTCTCTTCGCGGACGTCATAGGTCTTGCCGTCGATCTCCGCCTTCCCGGCACCGCGAAAGCAGAACAGAATTTCGTGGCTGCGCTCGTGGCCGTGCCGGCGGATGTGGGCGCCCGGCTCCAGCACCTGAATGCCGATCGAGAAACTGTCGTAAGGCGACGAATAGGGGCTGAACTTGTTGACGACGTAACCGCGGGACGGCAGCGGCTGCCAGAACGACTCGCCGTCGTCCGGTCCGAGCACGATTGCAGTCCCTTTGGTGAAGCTGTCCATCAGCGAAACTCCTAGCTGCTGCGCTTGGCGCCGCACGGCGTACGCAGATCCGTTACCGTCTGTGATGCCGTGCCCTCATAGCCGTAAGTCGCCATGAAATCTTCGGCGATCTGATGCAACTCGTCCCAGGGCGCGTTGATGAAATTGTAATTGCGCACCGCGAAGGCCGGACCGACGAAGAATTTCTCGTAGGAGGTCGCGCGGCTCGCGTGATCGGACCCGATCAGGTCCCAGGCGAGCTTGAAGAGCTTCATGCGGTCGACGGCGCCATGCCCGCCGGCGGTCCAGTAGGTCGCAAACAATTCGCCCAGCGCCGGATCGTCAACGACCTCGATGCTTGCCGGGAACTGAAACTGCCCGCCGCCCATCAGTTCGCGCATGATGTCGACCACCGTGGAATGGTTCTCCATCGCCCAATTGATCGCGGCGTAGAGATAGCGGCGGTTGTAAAGTGCAAAGCCATGATCGATTTGCAGAAAGGCTTCGATCTGCCCGTCGATCATGGCGTTGTAGCCGGCTTCCATGGCGGCCAAACGCCCAAGCGTATCGCGCACCGCCGGAATGTCGCGGGCGCCGGTCGCCTGCGCCAGCAGGCTCGCGATCGCCACCATGAAACGCAGCTTGGTGCCAAAGCGGACGTTGCACTGATGATTGGCCATCACATGCGACGGCGTCTGGATGTAGATATTCCGGCTCAGGCCAGCATTGTCGTGCACGATGACTTTTTCCCAGGGCACTTTGACGTCCTGAAACACCAGCATGCAGTCGGATTCGTCGAAGTGATAGGTCAGCGGACTGTCGAACTCGACGGTGTCGGCCCGATTGAACGGCCGCCGCGACCACAGCGACAGGCCGGGAAGATTGAGCGGTATGACGCAGGTGATCAATTCTTTGCGCTGATCGGGCGCCAACGGCATGACGTTACCGATCAGCACCTCGTGCGCATAGGCAGCGCCGCTCGCCAGCATCTTCATGCCATTGATAGTGACGCCGCTGTCATCTTCAGCGGTGACGCGAAGCGCCGGCTGCTGCAGCCCATGCGCCTGATAGTAGTCCTTGTTGCGCGCGGCCGGCGGCGGCACGAGTGCGTAGGTGGCAAAGATGTCGTCGCGCCGCAAGTGCTGGTAGATGCTCAGAAGATTGCCGCGGTTTCCTCCCGGCTCGGCGTCGAACACTTCCGGCTTCATCGACAGACCGGTGATGTTGCCGGCGATCGCATCGGGCGTCCGGCCCATCAAGCCGAAACAAAATTCGGCAATCTTGCGGTGCGCACGCGTGCGCCGGCGCAAATCTTCCTGCGAGCGCGGCTGCAGGTAATACATGCTGTAGCGTTCGTCGCCATCGGTGAAAGTCATGACGTCACGTAGTGCCGGATCGGACTTCAGGTCATAGAGCGCGGCATAGGTCTGCGCGCCGCCGGCGAAGGCCGGATGTTTTGTCTGATCGGCGATGCGTTCGCGGCCGACATAAAGCACGCGGCCGTCGCGAATGCTTTCGAGATATTCCTTCCCGGTCATCAACATGATGGCGGCGACCCTGTTCTGCTCAGGCCACTGCGATCTTGGCCGGCTTGGCCTGATCGTGATCGTAGCTCGCCATCAGGTCCTCGACGATCTTGTTGAATGCGGCCCAATCGGTTTCACGGAACGAATGGTTACGGATGATGAACGACGCGCCGGCGTAGAACTTCTCATATTGCTGATGGCGGCCGGCGAATTCGGAACCGACCATGTCCCAGGCGAGTTTGAACAGCTTCATGCGGGTGAGCGCATCGGCCTGCGGCGTCTGCCAGTAGGTCTGAAACTCCTTCGCCAGAGCGGGATCGTTCATGACCGAGATATTGGCGGGCATCTGGAACACGCCGCCGCCGCACAGCTCGCGCAGATCGTCGATGAATTTGCTGTAGTTCTGCGTGCACCATTCCAGCGCGCCGTACATCATCCGCCGGTTGAAACAGACGTAACCTTCCGGACCACCCGGCCAGCCTTCGTAGGCGTTGATCTGGCCGTTGATCATGCCGGCGAGCATCGCCTCCTGCGCCGAAATGCGGCCGAGTGTTTCCTTCACCGCCGGAACCTGGTCGGCACCCGTGGCGTTCGTGATCTTGCTGGCGAGCCCGGCGAGCAAGCGCATCTTCGACCAATAGCGGACGTTGGACTGGTGATTGCCGAAGCAATGGCTCGGCGTCTTGACGTAGATGTCGCGGGACAGGAGCGCATCGTCGTGAACGAACACGCGCTCCCAAGGCACCTTGACCTCATCGCACAGCAGCATGCTGTCGCTTTCGTCGTAGCGGTAGGCGAGCGGTGAATCGACTTCGGAAATGCAGCCGAGCTCCGCCGGCTGCCGCGACCACAATTGCAGGCCCGGCGCATTGCACGGAATCGCGCAGGTGATGGCCTCTTTCTTCTGGTCGGGCGCGATCGGGATCACGTTGCCGATCCAGATTTCATTGGCAAAAATCGCGCCGGTAGCCAGCATCTTCATGCCGGAAATGACGACGCCGCTGTCGTCCTCGCGCACCACGCGCAGGGTCGGGACCGGGATATTCTGGCGATGATAGAATTCCGGATTGCGCGTCGCCTGCGGCGGCACCACCGCGTAGACTGCGTAGACGTCGTTGTCGCGGATGTGGCGATAGTAGGCGAGCAGATTGTCCGGATGGCCGTACGGCGCCTTGAGCTCATCGGCCTTCATCGCCATGCCGGTGACGAACGCCGAGACGTGATCCGGCGAGCGGCCGAACATGCCATAGGTAAAGTCGGCAATGCGGCGGTGGCCGATCATCCGCCGCTGCAAATCCTCGCGCGAGCGCGCCCGCAGAAAGTAGATCGAATGGCGGCCGCCATCCTCCTCGAACGTCATCTCATCGCGCAGCGCCGGATCGGCTTTCATGTCATAGAGCGCGGCAACCGTCTGAGCTGCGTTGCGGAATGCCGCATGGCGGGTGACGTCGTCGACCCGTTCCGACCCGATATAGACGACGCGCCCGTCGCGGATCGATTCCAGGTGCTCCTTGCCGGTACGCAACATGTCAGGGACCTTTCGTCAGATCGCACGCGGTGCATTTGGCTGCATGAAACGCTCAGACTTCAGGATAGAAATGCGTTTCCAGAAGCAGGCAACCCGTATCGGACTTGAAGGGCCCGTGATGGACGCCGGGCGGCCGCACCGCGTAAGTGTAACCCTCGAATTTCTCGCCGCCTTTGCCATGCGCGTCGTTGCCGACAATCAGGTCGCCCGATAGCAGGAACACTTCTTCCCAATATTCATGGACGAACGGCGCGGTGGTGTAGACACCGGGCGCGAAGCGCAGAAACCGGGTGCGATTGCCGCGCCGCGCTTTTTCGTCGAGCTCGCCGGCAATGATCTTCTGCTGAATGCCCGCGGGATAGCCCGGCGGCGTGTGCCAGCCCTTCTCCATGTCGAGCGCGTGAAATTCCTTGTGTCCCTTGTGATAGCCCATGATTTTTCTCCTAGCCCTGGTCCGGCAGCGTTCGCACCAGGTAGCTGTGCGTGATTTTCCGGTGCAGCACCGGATCGTCCAATTCCATTTCAAATTTCTCCGCAGGCGCGATGCCGCCGTGGACCGCAAGCGTGCCGCAGAACATGGCCGTGCCGGCCGGAAGCTCGTCGCGGTTGCCGTACAGCTTGAACAGTTCCGTCAGTGGCCGCATCGCCGTGACCGAGCCTTCCTGATAAAGCCGCCGCTCGCCGTTGACGCCGACATACGAACGCAGCACCAGCGCGTCCCAATGCGGCGCCACATCTTCCCAGCGCCAGAGATCGCGGCTGACCGGCTTGGCGCACAGCTGTTTGGAGAGCGACACGCCGACGGCTTCAGCTTTGCGGTCGGTGTGATCCGAGCCGAGACCGACGTAGGCGCCGTCTTCGAATGAATAGGCGACGCATTCAACCTCGCCGCTCGAATGCTCGCCCAGGACTTCGATGCTGCCGCCGGTGGTCAGGAGCGAGGCGGCTACACGGTAGAAAATCGGCGTCGACTTCGGCCGCTTCACGCCGATCGCCTCAAGCTCGCGGATGTGCTTTTCGAGTGCCGCAACATCGCGGCCGGTCCAGCCGGCAACGACAAGTTCGCGCACGCGGCGCACATCGAGCTTTTCTTCACGAAGCAAGTACCGACCTCCTCACCACATCATGCGAGCGCTGCCTCGGATATTCGATAAGACGCCGATGAGCTTGTCACCAAAGGGAAATTTCACAAGCGTTTTTTCCAGGCACCGAAAACCGCTCCAGCGGGCAAACGCGCGCAGTCATTGCGCAACCGCTATTCTGCAGCTTCCTGCCATTCAAGTTCCGGGCGAGTGAGCGACCCGGTTGCCCGCGCCGAACCGCGCACCAGCGCGGCCATGGCGGCTGAGGCCGCGGCGAACATCCGCGGCGTCAGCGCTCCGAAAAAAATGTCGTTGATCGTCCGGATTTCGGCGCTGTGACGCGCGATCAGGCTCCGTCCGGCGCGCGTGAGACTCAACAGCACCGCGCGGCCATCCTTCGGATTGGCGCGTTTGGCGAGCAACCCGGCTTGGGCGAGCTTGTTGCTCTCGGTCGCAACGAAGGCGCTGGATACGTGCAAAACTTTGGCGACTGCCGTCACGCCGACGCCGCGCACGCCTTGGAATTGGCCGACCGCCATCAGGAGCGAATATTGCGGCGCGCTGATGCCCATGCGCGCGCCCAGATGCTCGCGCACCGTCGTCATGCGGTTTGCGATCGTCAGCAGGTCATAGACCAGCCGGCGGAAACGATCGTCGGAGCCGTTCTCCAGCAGGGCCGGCCGCGACGCGGTCGCCGGCAGCCGAAGGCTTGCGCTCTTGATCTGGCGGGCGGGCACCGCGCGGCGGCGCCCGCGGCTGGCTTTGCTGCGCGCTTTAGAGATCGACATAGCCCGTGTCTTGCAGCAGCTGGCTTTCGACCGGGATATGCAAGCTGTCGTGCACGGCGTTGTAGAATTTCCAGAAGCCGACGACGCAGGCGAGTTCGACGATCTGGGGCGGCGTCAGGTGCTTTTTCAGCCGCTGCAGGATTTCGTCGGGAACCGACGTCGGGTCAGCCGAAGCGGCCCGCACGTAATCGAAGCAGACACGTTCAAATTCGTCTTTCGGCTCGATTTCGCCGGTAATCAGCGCCTGCAATTCTTCCTCACTGACGCCCCAGCCTTCGAAATCGTCGCCGCGCGGCTTTTTCAGCATTGAGCAGCTGTGCGCGGTGCAGTACGCGCAGCCGTTGGTCGCGCAGGCGATGGCGGCAAGCTTGCGCTTGAGCAATTGATCCAGCGTCGATGACGGATCGCGCATCACATTGCTGTTGAGCTTCCACAGCGTCTCGGCGATCTCCGGGCGATGGGCATAAAGCTTCAGCGCGTTCGGCAGAAAGCCCATGCGTTTCTTGTACGGATCGAGCACCGGCTTAAGCTTCGGTGAAAAATCTTCCTCGCGCACGTACGGAATAAACGGCTGGGCCTCGACCAGCACATGCGGTTTGGGCGGCATTACCGGCTTGTTCATCGCTGTCACTCCTCTCTAAAGAAAATCTTCCAAGCGGACTTTGCCCCAGTTGATCGGCCAGGCCCGTTCGAAGTCGGCGGGGTTGTGGCGCGATTTGCGCGTCGCATCGATGCCGATCTTGCCGACGGTGCGCAGCGGCGCGTGTCCGTCGAGCGGCTTCCCCGACGGATCGAATGGCGAGCCGCGGGTGTGCGGCACGATGATGATGTCGCGCGCCGGATCGACCCGCGTGGCGATTGCATGATAGACCTCGCGGGCATCGTCGATATTGGTATCGGGGCTGACGGCAACGACCATCTTGGTGTTCAGCCACGGCGCGCCCATCGCCGTCATCAGCGCGTCGTTGACGAAGCCTTCGCGCGGATAGTCGAACTGCAAAATGCACGACAGCGCCGCGCCCCAGGTGGGAAAGCGCACGTCGGCGACGGTCAGCCCGATCTCGGTGAGCCGGTTGTACAGCACCGCCTCGTGACACAGCCGCGGCAGCGTCTGATGATCGGTGTCGGGCGTGGTCTGATGATTGCGGTAGATCGGCCGATCGCCGCGCATGGTCACCGCGGTGATCTCGACCTCCGGCACCTGCTCGGAATGCGGCAGGTGATACATCGAGGGCGACGTCACCTCCCCGACCGGGAATTTCTCGCCGAGATGCACGTAGCCTTCAACGACAATTTCAGCCTGCGCCGGGACCGTAAGCTCGACGGTCTCGCACGGCACCATCTCGATGTCCTGGTCCATGATGGTGCCGACCATTTCCATTTCGCCCCACATGTCCATGTGCAGGCCGGAAAAGTTGCCCATGATTTCGTAGGCCGGCGGAATACCGAACACGAACGCAATCGGCATCCTGATTTTGCCCAGCGCCCGATATTTGTTCATGATGATGTGCGAGTGCGGGGTGATGAAGCTGATCAAGCCCCGCCGCGGCCCGACGGCGTAAGTGCCGGCGTGGCATGAATTGTAGAAGCCGGTCTCCGGATCGCGGATGATGTTCATCGCCGTGACGTAAGGCGCGGCGTCCACGTCCTTGTGGCGCGGGATCGGCAGGATCGTCCAATCGGCGTCGCCGCCGGTGCGGACCACTTCCTTTACCGGCCCGGTCTTGACGTTTTTGAGCCCGCGCGGGGGCTGGCGCAGCCGAAACGCCAACGTTTTCAGATAATTTTCGGGAGTCACCCCGAGCGCGCGGGCCTGGGAACGGCGGTTCTTCACGAACATGTCGCAGAGCCGGAAGCCGGGCTTCTCGACAATGTTCTCGAACACGATCGGAACGTCGCTCTGCGCCGACAGCGCGCCGATGTCATCCATGCGCACCGGCTTGGTGATGCGGGTGACGATATCCGCGTTGGTTTCAAGATAGCCGCGCAGGCTCGCGTCGAGCGGCTGCTGGTTCGACTGCGGCGCGGGTGTGACTGCCGTTGCGGCCGTCTCTGGCGGCATAACGTCCCTCCAGATAGTTAAGTAAGTTTATTATGTTGGTTTACCAAGTCAACAGCCGCACCGCGCCATCAGGCGTCGGTCAGTGTGCGGCGGCAAGCGCGGCGGCGATGAGGTGATCCGGCATTTCCGGTGCGTCGGCCGATCCGCGGTGGATTGCAAACAGGTTGCGAATGTTGGCGGCGATGGCCGCTGCCGGTTGGGCGCGCAGCCACCCGGCGATGCGGCGCGTGCTCCATTCCTCGAGTATCATCTGCTCGATCCGTTCGCTTTCAAGCTCTGCGGCCTTGACGTCGGCCCGCAGCGCCGCAGCCGATGCGACGACCGCCGATGGGTCAGTCGCGAACGGCTTAAGCGCACGCCGGGCCCGGCGAAGGCTTTGCACGATGTGTTTGTGCCATTCGTCGACGAGGCGTGCGGCATCGCGCAACTCGGTATCGGGCACGATGGCGCCGCCAACCGCGCCTACATAGGCGCAGAACAGAAGCAGGTTGACGTCGATGCCGTGACGGTCCTGGAGATCGAGGCACTCCGCCTGAACACTCGCGTCGCTGTAAACCGCAAGCGAGAACGACCAGAAACGCGACGACGGCTCGCTCACGGCGCTATCCTACTCGTCGTCGCCCGCGCGCCACCTTTTGACCAGCCCGACCTCGATATCGAACAGATCGAGACAGCGCCCGACCGTCTGGTTGACGATGTCGTCGATAGTTTTGGGCCGATGATAGAAGGCCGGTACCGGTGGCACGATCACCGCACCGTTCTCGGTCGCGGCGAGCATGCTGCGCAAATGGCCGGCGTGTAGCGGCGCTTCGCGCACGACGAGGACAAGACGGCGCCGCTCTTTCAGCGTGACGTCGGCCGCGCGGCTCAACAAACTGTCAGTCGTGCCGTAGGCAATGTCGGACAAGGTGCGGATCGAACATGGCGCAATCACCATGCCGCGGGTTCGAAACGACCCCGAAGAGATCGCGGCACCGATATCCGAGTTTTGATACGTGGCTTGCGCAAGCCGACGGACGTGCTCGATTGAAACGTCGGTCTCTTCTTTTAACGTCAGCGCGGCTGACTTCGACACGATGAGATGCGCGGGAATTTTTTTATCATGGAGCGCTTCCAGCAGCCGGACACCGTAAATGGCACCTGAAGCTCCGCTGATGCCGACAATGATGGGAGGGTCCCGGCGCATGCCGCGAATGTGACGGTTTTGTCAGGTGATCGCAACCGCCGCCATCGGCGCCGCGCGTCAGTCTTTCCCAGACGATAAAGCCGGGTAGCGCAGTTATTGTGCGGCCGCGATCTGGAACGCACCGCCAGTGCCTTCGACCGCCTCACCGCTGCTGCTGCCGCCGCCATTGTGCACGGTATCCGATGCGGCCGGTTCGCCGCGCGGCGAAATCACGAAGCTGTAGGATTTCCCTGACTCGACGGTGAAGCGGTAGCTGGTGCTGCCGGCTGGCAGACGATGGGTCGCCAGTCCGAGCGGCGCCGACCAGGCCGATACTTTGAGTACCGCAGGCCCCGGCGGCACCGTTCCGGTATAGGTCCGGCCAGCCGCCAGCGTTGCCACCGATTTGCCGTTGATCTCAACACTCGCGGCGGCGGCGCGGTAGGTCAAATCGTCCGACCGGCTGATGGTGATGGAAGGTTGTCCGGGCGTAGCATCGCTCGATGCGCCCAATTGATCGGTGACGCAGCCGCCACACGCCAGCAGCATGAACATCAGCGCCGATCGATAGATGAGAGCCATGCGAAGCCTAAGCGGGGCGAATCGCCTCGGCAAATTAGGGTCTTACATGGTTACTGGAGCGTTAACCGGCGTCAGGCCTGCTACCTTTGTTGCTCGTTGCTGGCACTGAGAAACGCCGTAAACAGCGAGCCTGCCGCGCGCGCCTGCTCGGCCGTACCCGAGAAAACCTGCACGCCCGATGACAGCACGCAGACCTGGTCGGCGACGTCCAGCGCGCGCGCCGTGTTCTGTTCGACCAGAAGGATGGTCAGGCCTTCGTCGTTTCAGCTTCATCAGCGCGTCGAGGCAAAGATCGACCATCTTCGGCATCAGGCCGAGCGAGAGTTCGTCGACCAGAAGGAGCCGCGGCTCCGCCATCAGCGCGCGGCCGATCGCCAGCATCTGCTGCTCGCCGCCGGACAGCGAACCGGCGAGCTGCGTGCGCCGCTCGTAAAGCCGCGGGAAATAACCAAACACCCGATCCCGCTTGGCGGCATCGCGCGCCAGCGGCCGCGCATAGCCGCCAACGGTGAGATTTTCGTCGACGGTGAGATCGGAAAATAGCTGGCGGCCTTCCGGCACCAGCGCAATGCCGAGATCGACCCGATCGACGGCGCGGCGGCGGGTGATGTCCGTGCCATCAAACACGATGCGGCCGGCGTAAATATCGACGTGGCCCATGATCGCCATGATGGTCGAGGTCTTGCCGGCGCCGTTGGGACCAAGCAGCGCGAACACCGAGCCGGTCGGCACCTCGAATGACGCTCGTGCACGGCTCGCACCGAGCCATAGCCGCAGTTGAGGTGCTCAATGCCGAGCATGGTCTGCGCTCCCGCTACCGACATAGGCTTCGCGCACGACCGGGTCGGCCATCACCTCGCTGCGGCTCGCCATCGCCGATGACGCGGCCGTTGTTCAGCACGATCAGCCGCCGGCAGGAGCGCATGACCTCTTCGAGATTGTGCTCCACCAGAACGACGGTAATGCCGCTGGGCATTCACGGCGACGATGGTTTCAATCTGCCGCGAGGCTTCGGTCTGATTGAGCCCGGCAAGCGGCTCGTCGAGCAGGATGATCTTCGGATCAACCGCGAGTGCGCGCGCCACTTCGAGCCGCTTCATCTGGCCGAGCGGCAGCGACCCGGCAAGCTTGCCTTCGGTGCCGGACAGGCCGACCCGAACGAGGATGTCGGCCGCGCGCTCGCGTCTCGCGCTGCGGCTGACATTGAGCACGGCCCGCAACGGATTTGCGGTGCGGCGGTAACCGGCCGCGAGCACGACATTGTCGAGCACCGTCATCTCGCGAAACGGCCGCACGATCTGGTGCGTCAGTGCGAGTCCCTTGCGCACACGCGTGGCCGTCGAATTCCGGGTGACATCGCTCCCGGCCAGCACGACCCGCCCGCGGTCCGGCTTGACCGCACCGGCGACAATGCGAATGAGCGTGGTCTTGCCGGCGCCGTTCGGCCCGATCAGTCCGACAAGTTCGCCGGGCGCGATCGAAAAAGTCACACCATCGACCGCCTGCACGCCGCCGAAATGCACGGCGAGATCCTCGAGTTGGAGCGCCGCAATCATGGCTTCGCCGCCGGCGCCGTCAATCGCCGCGTCAGTCCGGCAATACCGCCGGGCGCGAGGCGAATGACCAGCACCAGCAAGCCGCCGAAGACCAGCAGGCGGTAATCGTTAACGAAGCGGATCACCTCCGGCAGCAGCGTCAGCGCCGACCGCGGCCGCAACAACGCCGAACGTCGATCCGATTCCGCCGATCACCACCATCGCCATCAGCATCACCGAGAAAATGAAGTCGAAGGCGTCGGCGGTGATGAATTGGGTGAAGAAAGCGTAGAGGCCGCCGGCTAGATCCGGCGAGCGCCGTGCCGATGCCGAACGCCGCGAGCTTGTAGGCGCCGGCATTGATGCCGAGCGTGGCGGCGGCATCTTCGTCCTCGCCACCGCGCGGAAGGCAAAGCCCATCCAGGATCGGTTGATGTAGAAGCTCAGAGCGATGGTCGCGCACGCAAACAACAGGATCATGATCATATTGCCGGCAGCGCCGAGACCTGAAGCCGGAATGCCGCTGATGCCCATCTCGCCGCCGAGCCAGCTTTGCTTGCGCACGAAGCCGGTGAACAGGAAATTCACGCCGATCGTGGTCACGGCGAGAAAATCGCTGCGCACCCGCAACGAGGCAAAACCGACGACCATACCGAGCAGCGCCGCCACTGCCGCCGCGCTAACCAGGGAGAGCGGAACATTGCGGGTCGCGATCATCATCAAAGCCGCGGCATAGGCGCCGGCGCCAAAGAACGCGCCATGCCCGAGGCTGATCTGCCCGCAGAAACCGCTGATCATGTTGAGGCTGACCGCCAGCATGACGTTGATGACCGATGACCGAGAGGAGCTGATCTCGTACGCGCTCATGCGGCGCGCGCTCCGGTAAATCCCTGCGGCCGGATCATCAGCAGCACGATCAGGGCGAGAAACGCGATCGCGTCGCGATCGAGCCAGGCGCCGATGAAGATGGTGCCGTAGGCCTCGACCAGTCCCAGCACCAGGCTTGCGATCAACGTGCCGCGCACGCTGCCCAGCCCGCCGAGCACAATGATGGCCAGCGCCTTGTAGCTGACGACAAAGCCGATCGCCGGATCGACCAGATTATTCGAGGAGCCCGACCAGGCCGCCGGCCAGCGCGGCGAGCGCCGACCCGATCGCGAAATTGAGATAGCGCACCTTGATCGGATCGACGCCGAAGCTCGCGGCGATCTTCGGCCGCGACACCGTGGCGCGCCAGCCAATGCCGATGCGCGTGCGTGTGGTGAAGAGATGCAGCCCGGCAAACACGACGACGGCGCAGACCACGATCGCGATCTGCACGGCGTTGACGCGCACGCCTTCGAAATCGAAGGTCTTGAACGCGAACGGGTTGTTCTTGAAGGTGACGCCCTGCTCGCCGAAGGCAATGCGAAACGCATCCTGCATCAGCACCAGCAGCCCGACCGAAGCGATCATCGGCACGTCCGGGCGATAGCTGAGCAGCGGCTCGTAGAGCAGCCGATAGATCGCCATGCCGAACAGCGGCGTCACCACAAGCGCGGCGAGAAACCCAAGCGCGACGCTCCCGGTCGCGTTGGCGACAAGGACGGTGATATAGGCGCCGAGCGCGAACACCGCGGCGTGGGCGACGTGCAGAATGCGCAGCAGTCCGTAGACGAGGGTCAGACCCACCGCCATCATGGCGTACATGCAGCCGAAACTGACGCCGGTTACCGCGAGATCGACGTAGTACACCGCTCCGTCCTTGGGGTGGGAAAGGCGAGGCGCGTCTCAAACGGCGCGGACGGCTATTTCTCCGGCGGCGCGAACGCTTCGAGATCGGCGATTTCGCGAAGAATTTGAATTTGCCATCCTTGATCACGTTGACGCTGATCGGCATCGATGATTTCGTGCAGCTTGTTGAAGCCGATCAGCTCACCGGTGAGCAGCGGGAAGTTTTTGGTCGCGGCCAGCGCGTCGCGCACCTTGGCGCGGATCGGCGCTGCCGGCGCGTTTGATCGCGTCCGCCATCAGCATGACCGCCGAATAGGTGATGGCGGCGACGTCCTCCGGCGCGATAGCCGGCGCGCTTGGTAAACTCCGCGAAGAACTTCTGCAACGCCGCGTCATTGCGGCCGCGATCGAAGCTGTCGACGATGTAGGTGCCTTCGGCGGCGGGACCGGCGATCTCGATGAATTTCTCGGAATCGAACGCCTGCGAGCCGATGATCGGCGCGGTGACGCCGCCGGCGCGCAATTGCGCGACCAGCGGTCCGCCGGTGAAGAAATAGCCGGTCGCGTAGACGGCGTCCGGATTGTCGCGCTTGACGCTGGCGACGATCGAGCCGAACTGGCGGTCGTTCAGCGAGTAGCTGTATTTGTTGAGCACCTCGATGCCGTATTTGGGCGCGGCTTCGAGGAAGCCGTCCATGGTCGCCTGGCCGTAGTCGTTGTCCATGGTGATGGCGGAGATCTTTTTCAGCTGAGGTCTTGCCGATAAACAGCGCCGTGGCGCGTCCCTGCGGCGGCCCGAGATGGACAAGGCGGAACATGTAGTCGCCGGCGCGCGTGATGTCGGGATGCACGCCATAGGCGGAGATCATGACCACGCCGGCCTTCTGGAACACCGGCGCGGCGGCGCGGCCGGACGCCGAATAGCTGGCATTGACGACGAGCTTGACGCCGTCTTCGCCGATCAGCTTGTTGGCGGTGAAAATCGCCTGATCGGATTTGGCCTGATCGTCATAGGTGACGAGCTGCAGCTTCTGGCCGAGCACGCCGCCGGCGGCATTGATGTCCTCGATCGCCATTTCGGCGGCGATCTTGGCCGATTTGCCGTCGGTCGCGGCGGGTCCGGTCAGCGGCGCCTGAAAGCCGATCTTGATCTCGGCATGCGCGGCGCTCACGGCAACAAGCCCGAAGGCTGCGACACCGGCGAGGCCGATGATGGTCCGCGCGGCCAATGCCGGAACCTTCGACAGATGATGCCACATCGTTGTCTCCATCAGTGAAAATCAGGACGGCAGGTCGCCCCGCGGCAGAACTCTGTTGGTGCGCAGCAGCTCGCGGGCACGCCGCGTTGCCTGCTCCGGCGGCTGCGCCTTCTTCCAATCCGGCCGGTCACTGTCGCGCCGCGTCGCGTCGATGCCAAGCTTGGCAATGGTGCCGCCGGACTCCAGCGGCTCGGACCGGTCGGTCGCGAACGGCCGGAACGATGACCAGATCGCGATCGGCCTTCATGCGCGTCGCCATGGCCCATTCGACCTGCGCCTGATCCCAGGGATCGATGTCGTCGTCGACCACGACGACCTGTTTGATCAAATTGACCGCCGCCCAAATCGCAAACATCGCCTTGCGGGCGTCGCCCGGTCGCGGCTGGCGCAGCGACACCACGGCGTGCAGACGACCGGCGCCGCCCATCCCGACCGCGACCTCGCGCACCGCCGGCACGCTGGCCCGCGCCGACCGCGACCAGCCCGGCCGCGATCGCGACGCCGCCGAGCAGGCAATGTTCCGGGTGATAGCCGGGCAGCACGACTTGAAACATCGCGTCATGCCGACGCGTCAGCCGGCTGAACGTCGCGACGATGCCGGCGCCGTAGTTCTCGTACAAGCCGTGAAACTCGCTGACCGGGCCTTCCTCAATGGTTCGCCGGCATCGAGCGTGCCTTCCAGCACGCATTCGCAATGCGCCGGCACCAGCAAATCGGAGCTGACGCAGCGAACCACGTCGAGCGGCTCGCCAAGGAGCGCGCCGGCGACTTTCAGTTCGTCGTCGCCCAAGTCCGAGATAAAGACAGGAGGCGACCAGCACCGCCGGGATGATTGCCGATGCAGACGGCGATATCGAGCGTCTCGCCGCGCGCATGCGCTTGCCGCGCCAGCACGGCCAGATGATGGTTCGGCGCAATGCCGACAAACGCGCGGTTGCCGCCGAGCGGCATCAGCCGCGCGATCGAAAGATTGGTCTGACCGCGTGCGCCGGTCCTTGGCGACGATGGCGCCGGCGGTGATGTAGGGGCCGCGCTCGTGTTCGAAGAAACGCGGAATTGGCAATTCGTCCACTAGCACGGGATCGACGATGATTTTCTCCTGACAGGGCGCCGACGTCAGCACCCGATGCGCCAGCGGCGCCTCGATCGCCGCAATGATCGCGCCTTGCAGCTCCGCTTGCGTCGTCCGAAGCCCCATTGCGAAGCGCGGCAGCGAATTGAGCAAATTGCCGACGACCGGCATCTGGTGACCGCCGATTTGTTCGAACCGCAACGCAGGACCTGCGTCAGCTTCCGCCAAACAGGCCGCGATCTCGAAGTCGGCGCTTATCGGCTCGCCGATCGAAGCCACCTGCCCGGCCGCCTCCAGCGTGGCGATAAACGCGCGCATCGACTGCGGGGAATCGGCCGCGCTTCGGCGCCGATCGTCTTTCACATCCCGGCCCGTCACGTCGTCCATCTGACTACCTGAAACCGATCAATCGCAGGACTCCATGGTGCGCGCCCACGCGACTTAAGACAATTGGAAGTGATTGATGCCCTTGTCGCGGGCCTCCGCGATCGCCTCCGGGTATCCGGCGTCGGCGTAGCGCATCACGCCAAGACTGGTGTCGTTGGTCAGCGCCAGGCCAAGGCGCTGCTCGGCCTCGCCGGTGCCATCGGCGATCACAGTCACGCCGGCGCTGGTCATATAGCCCGAATAGCCGCCGCCGCCGGAATGGATCGCCACCAGATCGGCCTGCGACGAGCACATCGCCATGGCGTCGAGCAGCGGCCAGTCGGCGATGGCGTCAGAACCGTCGCGCATCCGCTCGGTCATGATGTTCGGATGCGCCATCGCGCCCGCATCGAGGTGGTCGCGGGTGAATGCGATCGGCCCGGACAGCGCGCCTTCGCGCACCATGCGATTGACGCGAGCGCAAGTGCGGTGCGCTCGCCGTGTCCGAGCCAGGCAATGCGTGCCGGGAGCCCTTCGAACGGCACATATTGTCGTGCCAACGCGATCCAATTAGCGAGGATGCGGTTATCCGGAAATGCCTCGAGCAGATAATCGTCGATCTTGCGGATGTCGTCACGATCGTTGGCGAGCGATATCCAGCGGAACGGGCCAATGGCGCGGGCGAACAGCGGGCGCAGATACGCCTCGGTAAAAATCGGAATGTCGAAGGCATCTGCTACGCCGCCGTCGCGCGCCTGGGTGCGGATCAGATTGCCGTTGTCGAACACGACAGCGCCGGCGCGCTTGAAGCCGAGCATCGCGCGCACGTGGCGGACAATCGTGGCGCGGCTCTCCTTCATAAGAGTATTCGGATCGTCCCGCCGCATGCGCCGCACCTCGTCCGAGGCTTCGGCCCGACGGCACATAGCCATAAACGAGATCGTGCGCCGAGGTCTGATCGGTGACGACATCCGGGATAATGCCGCGTGCGAGCAACGTCTCATACACGTCGGCCGCGTTGCCAAGAACGCCGATCGACGTGGCCCTGCGCTCGCGCTTGGCCGCTTCGACCATCGCCAAGGCGTCGTCGAGATCGCGGGCGCGGTGATCGAGGTAACCGTTCGCCAGGCGCTTGGCGATGCGCTCGTCGTCGATCTCGACGCAGAGAATGACCGCGCCGGCCATGCGGCCCGCGAGCGGCTGCGAACCGCCCATGCCGCCAAGCCCTGCCGTCAGGATGAAGCGGCCGGCAAGGCTGTTGTTGAAGTGGCGCTCGGCAATGCGGACGAAAATTTCATAGGTGCCCTGAATCACGCCCTGCGAGCCGATGTACTGCCAATCGCCGGCCGTCAGCCCGCCCCAGCAGATCAGGTTCCGCTTCTGCAACTCGTAAAAGTTCTCGGCCTTGGCCCACTGCCCGACCATGTTGCAATTGGCCATGATCACGATCGGCGCCTTGTCGTGGGTTTTCAGGAGGCCGATCGGCTTGCCGGATTGCACGATCAGCGTTTCGTCGTCCGACATCGTCATCAGCGTTTCGACGATCTTGTCGTGGGAAGGCCAGTCGCGCGCGGCTTTGCCCAGCGCCGCATAGACGACGAGATTGGCTGGATCCTCGCCAACCGCGAGCACGTTTTCCAAGAGCCGCAGCAAGCCTTCCTGCCGCCAGCCGCGGCAGCGCAGGTTCGAGCCCGATGTGACGGTAAAGCTTTTGCTCATCGCGGCTCAAGCCAGCGCATAACGCGCAATCGGAATGCCGAGCGCCGCTTCGCACACCGGATAGACTGCGGGGTCTTTCACCGACGAACTCAGCGGCAGGTGCGACTTCTCGATATGGAACACCGCAAGCTCCACGCCTTCCTTGATATGCCCGACGCTGACCGGCCGTCCGTCGGCACCCAACGTCGTGATCACATCAGGAAATGTCGCCAGGCGTGAGTTGCCTTCCTCCACCGCCATGTATTCGTTCATGACATGGAGCACGAGATCGCGCGCCCCGCAGCGGACGGTGATGGTGCCGATGTCGAACGCGCCTTCGGTATAGGTCACGGCTTTGCGCGTGACTTTGCCCTTCGCCGAGGATTTTTCCCGAGGTCGTGCGGCAGATCGCTTCGATCACCGCGCGTCCGCCGTTTGCTTCCGCGGCCATGATGGCGTGCCCAAGCTCAAGCGCGCGCGAAATGCCGCCGAGCGCCGCGTGCTGCTTCACGTAAGCGGCGCGTACCGGATTGCGGCAGCTGGCGATGAAGCCGCCGGACATATCGGCGGCCTTGCGCAAGATCGGCGATATCTTGGCCGTCGCGCCGCGCACCACGAGCTCAATATAAGAATGACTGGCGCGATGGCCGCCGACTGCGACCTGGATGGTCGCTTCCGGGCTGCTTGCCATGCCGATCGAGCCCATGTCGCCGGTCGGATGGGCGCGGATGTCGCCGACCGCGTCGACGACTTTGGTGCCGAGCAGCGCCGACGGCAGCCATGCATTCATCGTGCTCGACATGCCGTTCTGGCCGATCATCAGGCCGTAGATCGGCGCGCCGAGCGCGTCCTGCAGCATCTCGACCGCCTTGACGTAATCGACGCCGAGCATTTGCCATTCGGTCGTGCCCGCCGGCGCGCCGATCGCGGCGGCGGTGGCAATGAACGCGTCGTCGGGCACTTCATCCATGCTCACCAGCTCGGGATGGCCGATGGTGACAGCGGCAGTGCCGAGCATGCGGCCATGATCCGCCCAGCCGCCGCCGCCGGCCGCAAACACCGAGCCGCCGCGGATCGCGGCCTCGACATCCTGCAATCCCAGAATGCGGCCCATTAATGCGGTCCTTCGTTCGCGCGGGCCGCGACCGGCGATAATCGATCGAGCGACTTGACGGTTTGCAGCATGACCGCGCCGCCGCGGGCAATTTGCTCGCGATCCGCCCATTCCTCCGGCGCGTGGCTTTTGCCATTGCGGCACGGCACAAACACCATGGCAGACGGGCAGATGCGGCTCATGAAGGCGGTGTCGTGACCGGCGCCGCTGACGATATCGGTAACGCGAAGGCCAAGTGCATCGGCGCTCTCGCGCAATTTGGCGCGCAGTGTTGGATCGCACGCGGCGGGCGCTCCGTCGGATAAAGTGAGGAGCGGCGCGCGCGAGACTCGCGCCGCGTCCGCGTGCTGCCTGCTCTCGCGCTCGATCTCATTGACGAACTTTTGCGTCAGCGCCGGATTGGTGGTGCGTGCATCGATCACCAGCCGGCACTTTCCCGGCACGACATTGGCGCCGCCCGGCTCCACGGTCAGGATGCCGACGGTGGCGACAAAATAATCGGGCCCTTCCGCGGCCAACCGGTCCGCGACCTGGCGTACTGAAACGACGGTGTTGGCGGCGGCGACCAGCGCATCGCGCCGTAATGTCATCGGCGTCGTTCCGGCGTGATCGGCCGCGCCTTCGAACGTGATTTCGATGCGGCGGATGCCGGCAATGGAGGTGACGATACCGACATCGAGCGACCGGGATTCCAGCACGATGCCCTGCTCAATGTGCAATTCCAAAAACGCTTTGATGTCGTTGCGGCGTGCCGAGGTGAAACAATCTGGATTGCCGCCGACCCGGCGAAGCGCCGCGCGCAACGTCTCGCCGTGAGGCTCCGTCATGTCCAGCATCTTTGCGTCCAGAGCGCCCGCCATGCCGCGGCTGCCGATGCAGGATAAGCCATAATCGCTCGGCTCTTCGGCGAGAAAGTCGATGACTTCGAGGGTGTGGTCGAGCCGCACACTCGCATCGCGCAAGGCGCGCGCGACTTCGAGGCCGGCCGCAACGCCGGCGATGCCATCGAAGCGGCCGCCGGATGGCACCGTATCGCTATGCGATCCGACGGCGATGACGCCGCTCGCCGGATTTTTGCCTTCGCGACGCCCGATCAGATTGCCGGCCGCATCGATGCGAACTGAAAGTCCCGCTTCCGTGAACCGCTCGGCAAGCCGCGTGCGACCCTTGAGGAACAGCGGACTAAACGAACGGCGTGTATAGGGGCGTTCGGGCTCGGTGATGTCCGCCAGCGCCATGATGTCGGCCCAGAGGCGGTCGGCGTCGAGCGGCAGCGCGGCAGGCACCGTCATTTCCGGCTTCAGTGGGCCGGCAACGACGGCGCGACGAACTTTCCCGCGCCGGGAGCGCCGCTCACGCGCCCATCTTCCATCACGCAGGCGCCGCGCACAAACGTCGCGACAACGCGAAACGGCAGGTCGATGCCGTCGTACGGACTCCACGACACATAATTGTTGCCGCTGGCCGCGGCCTGATAACGATAAGGATCGCGCCGCATCAGCACGATATCGGCGTCGCGGCCGATGGCGAGCGCGCCCTTCGCATGGGTGATGCGAAACAGGGCCGCGGGGTTATGCGCCAACAGCCGTGCCGCGTGGCTCAGCGGCAAGTTGCGCTCGCTCAATCCCTTCATCAGCAAAGCATAGAGAACTTCGAGGCCGGGAACGCCGGACGCGTTCTTGAGCATGATCGGATCGGTCTTGCGGTCCTCCGACCAGCTGACGTGATCGGTCGACACGATGGTGACGTTGCCGGCGGCAAGATGCTGCCAGATCGCTTCGACTTCTTGGCGCGAACGAAGCGGCGGATTGATCTTGGCCTTGCCGCCGAGGCGGCGGACGTCGTTCTCCTCGTCGAGCGTCAGATAATGAATGCACGCCTCGATGGTTGCGGCGTGGCCTTGCGCGCGATAAGCCGCGGCGAGTTCATAGCCGCGGCCGATCGACGAGTGTACGATGTGCACCGGACAGCCGGCGCCGGCGCCGAGTTCGAACACCTCCACGTCGGCCAAGGCTTCGGTGATCGGCGGTCGCGACAGGCCGTGCGCGCGATAGTCGGTAATGTTGCTCGCTTCGATCTGCGCGGTGAAGGCGCGGACCATTTCGTCGTTCTCGTTGTGAATGCCGGCGATCAATCCGCGCGGGCCGATCTGACCGAAGCACGCGTACAGAAGCTGCGGCGGAATCCGCGGGAAGCGCTGCGGGTGCGTGCCGAATGTCGAGAACTTGAACGCCGCCGCGCCGGCGTCGATCAGCTCCGCAACACGCGCCGTGCCTTCCGTCGGATCAATAGTTGCGTACATTGCAAAATCAACGCGCGCCTGCGCGCCGGCTTCTTTCTTCTTGCGCTCGAAACGTTCCGCATTCGCGATCAGGTCGCCTTCGTCGTAGGGCATGTCGACAATGGTCGTCACGCCGCCGGCCGCGGCGCTGCGCGTCGACCAGATGAAATCCTCCTGGCCCTTCTGGCTGCGGCTATGCACCTGGGCGTCGATCGCGCCAGGCAGCACGAAAAATCCGGCGCCGCCGTGTTTCTCGCCCGCGGGCGGCGCGCCGGAACCGACCCGCTGTACCAAGCCGTCGCCGACCAGCACGTAACCGTCTTCGATGACCCGATCCGGCAACACCACCGTGCCCGCGAACACCTGATCGGCCATGAAGCTGCTTTCTTAACTAAACGCTTGTTTCCCGGTTCAACCCCCAACGCGGCGGCGACCGCCGTCTTATGGTAGGCGTCTCGGCGCGCAAGGCAAAGAAGGACAGGCCGCAGGACCCGGAAGCAACCGCTTCGGCGTTACTGACGATTTCACGCGGCGCCGGCTTCAGCAGGCTCTAAATCGTGATCTCGGCCGTCTGCACCTCGTCCCGGCGCATATAGAAGAGTTCGTCAAAGCCGGTATAAAACGGCCCGATTGGCGCGTCGAGCGCCGGAGTATCTGGACTTTGAGCCGGGAATTGAGGCCACGAAGTCGATCGCGGCAACGAAACCATCGGCGTAAAGCGGCTCACCGGCATGTGCTGGAGCGGGCGATGGGAATCGAACCCACGACACTCAGCTTGGGAAGCTGATGTTCTACCACTGAACTACGCCCGCGTTTCGTTCAGCATAGCCAAGCGGATCGGCGCGCCGCAAGGGCATCAGGCACTGCAGGATGGGTAGAACGAAGTGAAACCCATCGCCTCGGTGGCTGACTCTGCCTGAAAGATGATGGGTTTCGTTGCGCTCTACCCACGCGCCTTCGGAGTTCTGATGCGAATCAAAATCCGATTTGCTGGATTGCAGCCGGCCTACGTGTGTCGCCAAAACTGATCGTGGCCGCTGCCGGGCACTGCTAACTGCCCCGCTTTCCCGATCGCGGCCAGGTATTCTCGATCAGCCATCAGCTTTGCGAGCATGTCCTCAATTTGGGCCATGCTGTCATAGTGCCCTATCCACGCCAGTGCGCCGATCGCTCCCCCGAACGACGTGCAAAGTGCAAGGTCCTTTCCGGTGACCCGCTTGACAATACCCACCAGCTCTTTGCCCCAACCAACTGCTTCGCCGATTTTCCCGGGCTGCACCGTTAACGACCTGACAAAGGTTATCATCTTCCCCTCCCTGATGCGCCTCCTTCAGATACGCTAATAGCGTCTCAGTTGCGGGTAAAGCGCCGATGACGGTTTTGTTTCTGCGTGCGGATCAGTTCTGGGAGACTGAGATATCACCGGCTTTCGAGTTTCTGATGGATGTCGCAGTTCGGTAGTGTCTCAGTTTGAATTTTGAGACACTACCCGCAGTTCACAGCATCTCCACAGGATATCCAATCGAAAGTCACAAAAGCTGCACGCACTAAGTCGAAGCTGCTGCGCGATTTTTTAGCTTTGTCACACGCTCGACCAAGATTTCACGTGCAATGTGACGGAGGACGGGACATGCGTCGCGTCAAACGCCGGTCGCGCAGTTGTCATGGCGGCAGAGCAAACTAACAACCGTCACGATGACAGCTTCTTATATTAGCCAAGACTTTTGAGCTTCGGCCCTAACCAAGCCGGGGCTCATCTTTTTGGTTGCGTTGCGCATGCGCGCTTTCAGGACGCAAAATCCCGGATTGAGTGAAACGAAATCCGGGGGCACACGTCCTGGCTATCCCGGATTTCGCTGACGCTCAATCCGGGTTACCCGGCTTCAGGCAGCGCAGACGGCAGCGAGGAATTTTTCCATTTCCGCGGCCAGACGGTTGCCGTCGTGCGACAGGGTCTGCGCCGAGGAGAGGAGCTGCGACGACGCCGTGCTGATGGCGGCCGCGCTGTCGTTGACTTCGCCGATATTGGCGGCGACGTGCGCGGCGCCGCCGGCGGCGGCGTGAATATTTTCGGCGATGTGCTGGGTCGTCGCCGCCTGCTCGTCGACGGCGGCCGTGATCGCGGCGGCGATGTCGGAAATGCGTCCGATGGTGGCGCCGATTTCCTTGATGGTCGCCACCGAGTCGCGGGTCGCCGCCTGGACGCCGGCGATCTGCACGCCGATCTCTTCGGTCGCCTTGGAGGTCTGCGACGCCAGTGCCTTGACCTCCTGCGCGACCACGGCAAAGCCGCGGCCGGCTTCGCCGGCGCGCGCCGCTTCGATAGTGGCATTGAGCGCCAGGAGGTTGGTCTGCTCGGCAATGTCGGTGATCAGCTTGACGACGTCGCCGATGCGGCCGGCTGCGCGCGTGAGTTCGGCGATCCGCCCGTCGGTCTGCTCGGCCTGGGCCACGGCTTCAAGCGCGATCCGGGCCAATTCCTGCACCTGTCGGCTGATCTCGCCCACCGACGCGATCAGCTCCTCGGTCGCGAGCGAGACCGAATGCACGCTCTCCGAAGCCTGCGTGGACGCGGACAGCACTTTGCCGGACAGATCCCGGGTCGCGCCGGCGGTCGTGCTCAAAGCTTCGGCGGCGGCTTCCAGCTCGACCGATGACGACGATACCGAGCGCACGACGCTCGCCACAGTGTTCTCGAACGCGCCGGCGAGCGCCTGCATGTCGGCCTGGCGCTGTTCGGCGGTGCGCCGCGCAGTCTCCTTCTCGGCCGCTTCCAGCTGCTCGATGCGGATAAGCTTTTCCTTGAACGCCAGCGCTCCGCGGGCGGCGTCACCGACTTCGTCGCGGCGCTCGGTGTAGGGCACCTCGACGTTTTTATTGCCGGCAGCGAGCTGCAGCAGCACGCCGCCAATGCGATGGATCGGCCTTGAGATCGCGACCGCGCCGAACACGGCGACGAGGCCGAGCAGCGCGGTAATGAACAGGCCGATGCCGAGGTCGAGCCGGCTGACGGACGCCATTTCGGCGTCCGCTTGCTCCTTGCGCTCCCGCGCTGCCGTGATCAACGCCGCGGTAGTCGTCGCAATCAGCGCGTTCATTTCGTCGCCAAGTTCGCCAATGCGCTTCACCTTGCTCACGGTGTCGCCATAGTCCTTCGCCGCGGCGGCGAGATCGCCACCGACGGTGGCATATTCCCTGACCAGCCCGGCGAGCTTTACGAGCCGTTGTTTTTCGGCGGCATCGTTGGTGACATCGAGCGCGATGTCGATGTGCCCCGCCGCCGAAGCCTGATCGCCGTGGAATCTGTGCAGCGCGCGATCGACCTCGCTTGGCGCAATGGCAAGGCGAATCTCGCGCGTCTCGATCTGCATGCTGCGCAGATCGTCGGCGGCGCGCAGCGCCTCCACGGCGGCGAACTGTTTGCTGTCGGCGTCAGCCCTCTGCCGCGCGGCGTACTGATCGCCGATCTGCTCGTTGACCAGCATCCCGGCAACCAGGAGCACACCGGCGCTGGCGCAGAGAGCGAGCTTGTTGCGAATGGACAGATCGAAATTGGCCATCGAGGGGCCCTGTGACGGTTACGGCATCATTAACCGCGGTGGTTAATTCGCAGTAAAATCGGCCGCGCGCCACGGGGCAAAAGCACTGGCGCCGAAGCCGGATCGGCCCGAGTTTGAATTTCATAAGCGGATACACCGGCTACCCGCGGGCGCCGCAGGTCTAGTCCCGACCGAACTGTTTGCGCAGCTCGGTTTTAGCCCGCTCCAGCACGCGCCGCCGGCGTGCCGGAAGCTTCGTGCCGGCGCGGTTGACGTAGAACACCAGCATCGACAGCGCCGAGCGGAACGGCTCCGACTTGCGCCGTTTGCTCCGCTCCGCCGAGCGCTTTAGCGACGCCGCGATCCGCTTCGGGTCGTTGCCGCTGAAGACTCCGCTCTCGAGATCGAGCGCGTTGCTCTCGCTGGTGACCCGATCCGACCAATAGTGCGTTGAACTGCGACTGGTGCGCTTTCGTGCGGCCGCCTTTTCGCGGACCGTCTTTCGCCGCGTGGTTTTGCGCCGGGCCGCTGTCCGCGTCATGGGCAAATATCGCTCAATAACCGAAACAAATAAAAATCGCCTGGCCGCTGTTTGTTCCGGCAACGGCCAAGTCAATCCCGGCTTTCAGCTGGCCTTTTCAAGACTATTGGGAAGATCGGGCGCATCGGAATCGTGCACCGCCACGCCAACCATCGGATCGATCGGCACCTCCCACGGCCGGCGATCAAGCGTGCGCATGGTGTCGTCATAACCGGAACGCCAGCGCTTTTGGATGCCCTCGGCGGAGAAGTCGATCTCACGCAGGTAATCTTCGTTTTTGAGCGGAGTCGCATTGATGCGCACAATGTGCATGTACGTGCCGCAACCGTAACCCGCCATCTCCTTGATTTCCGGAGACTCGCGAAGGTTTTCCGGCAGCATGCGCACCAGTTCGCGCACCATGTGCCGGAGCTGATGGATGTGTTCCTGCCGGGGAATGTGGCTGTCGGCGCGGCTGGCATATTGAATGTCCAGCTGCCGGCTCATCACCTGCCACACCGATTCCGGCTCCGGTCCGGCAATGGGAAATATCTGCACCGAGAACACGACGGAATCGCGCCGCGGATTGTCATCGAACACCACCTCGATGGGCGTGTTGGAGTAGAGGCCGCCGTCCCAGTAAGGATCGCCGTCGATCCGGATCGCCGGGAATCCCGGCGGCAATGCACCGGAGGCGAGCACGTGATCGATAGTGATGGGGAGGCTGCGGCTGTCGAAATAATGCATCTTGCCGGTTCGCACATTGACGGCACCGACAGTCAGACGCACATGCCCGGCATTGAGCCGCCCGAAATCGACCAGTTTGCTCACTGTCTGGCGCAGGTCGTCGATCGTATAGAAGGCTGCTTTATCAACGCCGACCAGGGCGTTCAGTCCGCCCCAGGCGATCGCCCGGTTGGGCGCATAATATCCCGAAATGCCGTTGAAAATCGAAAGCAGATAAGAGGCGGTATTTCCGGCCAGCTGGCCAAAGGGCGTGCCATCCCAAAGCGGTTTCCGCCCGACCCGATCCCAGAATTCGCGCAGGCGATCGAGCCGCGAATCGACCTCGTTGCCGGCAATGATGGCGCCGTTGATAGCTCCGATCGAAGTGCCGACCACCCAGTCCGGTTCTATTCCGGCTTCGTGCAGCGCTTGATAGACGCCGCCTTGATAGGCGCCGAGCGCACCGCCGCCCTGGAAGACCAGGACCACCTGGCCGGGCAGCTTGGACGGCTCTTTGATCGCGCCTGCGGGTTGGTGCTTGACGTAGATCTGATCCATGACCTCACCCACACAAACGATTAGGTCTGTCGCAAACGAACGAACCTGTAACTTGTGTATGGCCCCGCCCGATGGCAACGGCGCGTGGAGGCGCGAACCAGCCGATCAGGCCGCGCTCGCCAGCGCCCGCTCGACCAAAGTGCCAAGTAGCGCCCGCCGGTAGGCGCCGCCAGCGTGGATGTCATCGGCCGGATCGACGGCGGCGCTTGCCGCCCCGGCCACCGCGGCGATCGTGGCGGCATCGACGAGCTTGCCGTTGAGCGCGTTCTCGGCGGCGGTGAGGCGCAACGCCCGGTCGGCAACGCCGAAGGCGCCGATATGCGCGCCGCGCGCTTTGCCGCTTTCATCCCGATCATAAAACAACGCGACGCCGGCAATGGCGAAGTCGCCCTTGCGGCGGGCGAATTCCTGAAAACCGAAGCGGCGGCGCACCGGCCATGGCGGCAGCCGGATTTCCGTGATGATTTCGTCAGGCTTAAGCGCTGTCATCAGCGGGCCGTGAAAAAAATCGGCAGCGGCGATGGTGCGCGTTGCGGCCTCGCTGGCGACGGCGATCTCGGCGTCGCAGGTCACGGCGATGCCCGGCATTTCCGCGGCGGGATCGGCATGCGCCAGACTGCCGCCGACGGTGCCGCGATTGCGGATCTGATAATGCGCCACATGCGAGACGGCTTCGACCAAAAGCGGATGCGCCGTGCGCAGCCGCGTATCGTCGAGGATGTCGCGCCAGCGCACCATGGCGCCAAGCGTGACGCCTCGGCCGGATATCGTGATCTGGCGGAGTTCCTCGACTTTGCGCAGATCGATGACGAGCGAAGGTGAGGCGACGCGGAATGCCAGCATCGGCACCAAGCTCTGGCCGCCGGCCAGCGGCTTTGCTTCGCCGCCGTGCACCGCCAGCAAAGCGATCACATCAGACAGAGTGGTCGGGCAGGAATATTCGAAGGGCGGCAGTTTCATAGCCGGGCTATCCACTTCGAACGAGGAACCAAAATTCCTGCCGCATTTGGTAACATCGGCCCAATCGCGTGGTCAACGTGTCGGGCCATGGGGCTTGCCCGCGAACATTTCGCGGGAAGCGATTACTGATATTTTGCCGCGTGGCTGGAGGCGCGGCTACGCGCCCGCTCCGCGATCGGAGGAAAACCGAAACGGTGGTGGTGGCTTGCGCCATGATCCGGGCGGCCGATCTCAACATCGTCAACGTGGCGATGTGGTTTCATCGCCCGGCGAGTTAACGCGGCCTCAGGCGGAATACGGAAACCTCGACTTTTACCCACTTCCCCGCTAAGCGGGCCGCAGTAACCGGCGCCCGCGATGTCACCAGGACACACATTATCATTTGGCAGAGGCGCCTTCCGGCTGGCCGGCGCCTTTGCCGTCCTGTGCCTCGTGATCCTGACCGGGACGCATCCGGCCGCGGCGGCAGGCCAGGGCGTGGCGCAACCGCGCGCCGTCGTGGTCCCCGGCTTCTGGGATCCGCGCCGCCGCCCTGAACGGCCCGACCTCTCGCGCATCGGCACGATCCGCTTTCTCACCGATCTCGACTATCCGCCGTTCGATTATCCCGGTCAGGACGGCAATCCGGCCGGCTTTAACGTCGATCTCGCGCGCCTGATCTGCGACGAGATTAAAGTGAGCTGCACCATCCAGGCGCGGCCGTTCGCGAGCCTCCTTGACGCGCTCAATGAAGGCCGCGGCGACGCCGTGATCGCCTCGATCGCGCCGACGCCGGAAACCCGCCGCCGCGCCGATTTCACCGATCCGTATTACCGCACGCCGGCCCGCTTCGTGGCGCGGGTCGACAGCCCGATCGGCGAGGTGCTGCCGGAGCGGCTCGAAGGCAAGAAGATCGCCGTAATCGCCGGCACCGCCCACGAAGCTTTCCTCAGGGCGATGTTCACCGAAGCCGAAGTGCGGCCCTATCCGAACGCCGAAGCCGCGCGCGAAGCGTTGCGCAACAAAGAAGTCGACCTCCTGTTCGGCGACGGCATTGCGCTGGCGTTCTGGCTCAACGGCACCGATTCCGGCGGCTGCTGCGCGTTTCGCGGCGGCCCGTTTCTGGAGAGCCGCTATTTCGGCGAAGGCATCGGCATTGCGGTCCGGCGCGGCAACGATCTTTTGCGCCTGGCGATGAACTGGGCGCTGTTCCAGATATGGGAGAAGGGCAGCTACACCGACCTGTGGCTCCGCTACTTCCCGATCAGTCCATTTTGATTTGATCGGAACAGCCAGGCGTTTAAGAACGAAACGATGACGACCGCCACCATCGAACAAGCGTCAGACCTGCGCGCCGTCGCCGAGCAGTCGCATGCCTGGCCGTTCGAGGAGGCGCGCAAGATCGTCGCGCGGCTGAAGCGACATGCAAAGCCGGAGGTGATCTTCGAGACCGGCTACGGCCCGTCCGGCCTGCCGCATATCGGCACCTTCGGCGAAGTCGCGCGCACCACCATGGTGCGTCACGCTTTCCGCGTCCTCACCGACGACAAGATCAAAACCCGGCTGATCGCGTTCTCCGACGACATGGACGCACTGCGCAAGGTGCCGGACAACATCCCCAACAAGGAGATGATCGCCCAGCATCTCGGCCGACCGCTGACCAAAATACCCGACCCGTTCGGCACCCACGACAGCTTCGCCGCCCACAACAATGCGCGGCTGCGGGCGTTCCTCGATCAGTTCGGATTCGATTACGAATTCCTGTCGTCGACCGCCTGCTACACGTCCGGCCGGTTCGACGCGTCATTGCTGAGAGTGCTGGAGCGCTTCGATGCGGTGATGAACATCATGCTGCCGTCGCTGCGCGAGGAGCGCGCCGAAACCTATTCGCCGTTCCTGCCGATCTCGCCGCGCACCGGCATGGTGTTGCAGGTGCCCGTCGTCGGACATGACGCCAGGGCCGGCACCATCACCTATAACGACCCGGAAACGGCTGAGCGCATCACCACGCTCGTCACCGGCGGGCGCTGCAAGCTGCAATGGAAGCCGGACTGGGCGATGCGCTGGGTCGCGCTCGGCGTTGATTACGAAATGGCCGGTAAGGACCTGATCGATTCCGTCAAGCTGTCGAGCGAAATCTGCCGCGCGCTAGGCGGCGCGCCGCCGGAGGGATTCAACTACGAGCTTTTTCTCGACGAGAACGGCCAGAAGATTTCCAAGTCGAAGGGCAACGGCCTGACCATCGACGAGTGGCTGCGCTACGCCAGCCCGGAAAGCCTGTCGCTGTTCATGTATCGCGAGCCGAAGGCGGCCAAGCGGCTCTATTTCGACGTCATCCCCCGTCACGTCGATGAGTATCAACAATTTCTCGAAGCCTACGAGCGGCAGGCGCCCAAGGAGCGGCTGGCGAATCCGGTCTGGCACATTCACGGCGGCGCGCCGCCGAAGGCCGACAACCCGGTGACGTTCGCAATGCTGCTCTCGCTCGTGACCGCATCGAATGCCGAGAACGCCGACACCCTGTGGGGCTTCATCGGCCGCTACCGGCCGGGTGTGACGCGGCAGAGCCATCCGCAACTCGCGGCGCTGGTCGACTACGCCATCCATTACTTCCGCGATTTCGTGCTGCCGGCGAAGAAATTCCGCGAACCGGGTCCGGGCGAACGCGCCGCGCTGATGGATCTGCGCGATGCGCTGTCGCAACTTCCGCCCGACGAATCGGCAGAAACCATCCAGAACGTGGTCTATGAAGTCGGCCGGCGCGAACCGTTCCTCGACCAAAAAAAGAAAGCCAAGGACGGCAAGCCGGGTGTGACGCTCGACTGGTTCAACATGCTCTATCAGGTGCTGCTCGGCCAGGAGAAGGGCCCGCGCTTCGGCTCCTTCGTCGCCGCCTATGGGATTCAGAACACCATCGACATGATCGACGGCGCACTGGCGCGGAGTGCGTGATCACCAGTTGACCGTCACCCTGAGGTACGAGCCAACGGGTCCGACCCGAAGTGGTCGGCCCGATGATAAACTCCGCGAGCCTCGAAGGGCGACGGCCCGGGCGCCTCGGCCGCATCCTTCGAGGGCGGCTTCGCGGCCACCTCAGGATGACGGGTCTTGGATTAGCGCCTACTGACTCGCCCACAAAATCCGCGCGATCCACAACACCTCCGCCGCAGCGAGCGTGCGGTCGGTGTGCTCGGGATTGAGCGAGCGCAGCTCGATCGTTTTCGCGGTGCGGCGTTTGAGCTCTTTCGCCATCACCTCGCCGCTTCGGGTTCGGACCACGACGCGATCGCCGCGGCGGATCGGCGCCGCCGGCGATACCAGGATCACGTCGCCGTCGCGATAGGCCGGCTCCATGGACTGGCCGGACACTTCCAGCGCGTAGGCATGCTCGTCGCTGACTGCGGGAAACGCAATCTCGTCCCAGCCTTCGCCGACCGGATAGCCGCCGTCGTCGAAATAGCCGCCGGCGCCAGCCTCGGCGAAGCCAAGGAGCGGCACCGCCCGGGTCGAGGGACCGCTGCTCACGTTGATCAGCTCGACGAACACGTCGATGGGCGTGCCGGTCGCGGCGAGCGCTTTGGCGATCGACTCGGTCGACGGCCAGCGGGCGCGGCCCTGCGCCGTGACGCGCTTCGATCGGTTGAAGGTGGTCGGATCAAGTCCGGCGCGCTTGGCGAGCCCCGAAGCCGACAATCCGGCGCGGGTCGCCAGACGATCGATCGCTGACCAGACCTGCGCGTGGGTGAGCATCCTTACCCCTCAACTTGCGAGGGATGGTAGGGAATTATTCCTGCCCGCTCAAGTCCGGGTCCGGCAAGGCTTTGTTGGTGGACTTTTGCCGAATGCGGGCGCGGTTCGCCTTGAACGGGCGAAACCGCGCCGATAGGGTCGCGGCGGAGCGCGCGCACAGGTGACGACAATCTACAAAATCTGCGAACAGGCCGTCTGGCGCGCGGCGGAGGCCGGTGAGCAGTTTTTCGGGACCGAGGCCGACGATCGCGACGGCTTCATCCATTTCTCGACCGCGGCACAGCTTGTCGAGACACTGGCGAAGCACTACGCCGAAAAGACCGATCTGGTTCTCGTCGCCGTCGATGCCGAGGCGCTTGCCATGACGCTGGTCTGGGAGCGATCGCGCGGCGGCGACATGTTCCCGCATCTCTATGCCCCGCTGCCGCTCGCGGCGGTGAAATGGGCGCGACCGCTCGCCGACGAGATCGACGGCCGCCGCGCGTTGCCGGAGCTGGAATCGTGATCAGCCTGTTCGACGGGCTTATTCGGCCGCTGCTGCGAACGCTGGATCCGGAAGACGCCCACGGCCTGACGCTGAAAATGCTCAAATTTGTTCCGCGGCTCGGGATTGTTGCCGACGACAAACGGCTCGCGGTACGCGCCTTCGCGCTGAATTTTCCCAATCCGGTCGGGATGGCGGCGGGCTTCGACAAGAATGCCGAGGTGCCCGACGTGCTTCTGCGCGCCGGCTTTGGCTTCGTCGAAGTCGGCACCATTACGCCGCTGCCGCAAGCCGGCAATCCGCGCCCGCGGGTCTTCCGCCTTGAAGCCGACGGCGGCGTGATCAACCGGCTCGGCTTTAATTCGCAGGGCGCCGATGTGGTTCTTAAACGGCTTGCCGCGCGCGCC
This sequence comes from uncultured Alphaproteobacteria bacterium, assembly GCA_963844545.1. Lineage (GTDB taxonomy): Bacteria > Pseudomonadota > Alphaproteobacteria > Rhizobiales > Xanthobacteraceae > BOG-931. The sequence goes on from CAWJOX010000026.1 coordinate 699,219, forward strand.
GTAACCTCCTCCATTTCTTCTGCCGCGCGCGGAGGAGCGTGGGGCGGAGGAATTGTCGGCATCAATGTCGGAGCAAACAAAGATACGCCCGATCGCGTCGCCGATTATGTGCGGCTGATCGAGCGCTTCGCTTCGGTCGCGAGCTACGTCGCCGTCAACGTCTCGTCGCCCAACACGCCCGGCCTGCGTGATCTGCAGCAGGCCGCCATGCTCGACGATCTGCTCGCCCGGGTAGTCGATGCCCGCGAGCGGGTAGTGGAGCATGCCGGGCCGACGCCGGTGCTGTTGAAGATCGCGCCCGATCTGTCACTGTCCGATCTCGACGACATTGTCGGCATCGCGCGCTCGCGCCGGGTCGACGGCATGATCGTCGGCAACACCACCTTGTCGCGGCCTAAAAGCCTGCGCGAAACCGAAATGGCGAAACAGGCGGGCGGCCTGTCCGGCCGGCCGCTGTTCCCGCTCGCGACCCGGATGCTTGCGGAAACCTATGTCCGGGTCGAAGGCGTGTTCCCGTTGATCGGCGCGGGCGGGATCAATTCCGGCGCCACGGCAGTCGCCAAATTTCGCGCCGGTGCGAGCCTGGTTCAGCTTTACTCGGCTTTGGTGTTTCGCGGCCTCGGCCTGGTCGGAGAAATCAAGACGGCGCTGATCGCTGCGCTCGATCGCGACCGCCTCGACAAGCTCAACGACCTGGTCGGCACTGATGCCGCCGCCATGACCGCCGAGCCGTGGCCGGAGTGACTTGGCGGAGCTAAAAGTCCGCTATTACGACGCAAATACGACAAGCTCCCAAGCCAGCGCCTGAATGCGTTTGCGTCGTGAAGCGGATGCGGGAAGCTCTTGGCTTCCTTGATGCTCGTTGTTACGTACCGATCGAGAGATCATGCCGGCAGCGGAATTTTCCGGTCGTGCGCCGGCTGCTTTTGATCACGCGTGCTCCATGAACGACAAACAGACCCATCAAGCTCAATCCGAACAAGACCGCTTGCTTGACGCAGCGCTGGAAGAAACGTTTCCCGCAAGCGATCCGATTTCAACGCAGCAGATGATCGTCGTCGGGCGTGTCGACAGGCCGTCTCTCGATAGCGTCCCGCACGTAAAGATCAGCAGAGAGGACAGAGACGATCATGGCAAAGATTGTACGGAATACCGGCGGTGAGCCGCACCCGATTAACGGCGATCGCGGCGCGTCAATTCTCGGACCTCGTAATGCACCGCTGGAGCGCGAAAATCCCGACCAGCTTGCCTCCCCATACACAGATTCCGGCACGATCCCCAACCTCAAGTTCTCCTTCGCTACTGCGCGCAATCGGCTTCTCACCGGCGGCTGGGCGCGCGAAGTGACAGTGCGAGAGCTGCCGGTCGCCACGGAGCTCGCCGGAGTCAACATGCGGCTAAAACCTGGCGGCATTCGCGAGATGCATTGGCATAAGGAGGCGGAATGGGCGTACATGCTCGCGGGGCACGCCCGAATTAGCGCCGTCGACGAGCAAGGACGCACGTTCATCGACGATGTCGGCCCGGGCGATCTTTGGAATTTCCCGGCGGTTATCCCGCATTCGATCCAGGGCCTCGAGGATGGCTGCGAGTTCCTCCTTGTGTTCGACAATGGCAGCTTCTCGGAGAACGAGACCTTCCTGATCACGGATTTGTTTGCGCACACGCCGCGCGACGTCCTGGCCAAGAACTTCGGTGTCGCCGAAGCCGCGTTCGCCCACATCCCGATCGACGTCGAGCACGAACGGTATATTTTCTCCGGGCAAGCCCCGGGCCCGCTCGCCGGCGATACCGTTCGGTCGGCTGCGGGCATTGTGCCCAATACCTTTAGCCATCGCATGATGGCGCAGGAGCCGATCCTTACCGACGGCGGCTGGGTGCGGATCACAAACTCCACGAATTTCCCGGCGGCGAGCACCATCGCGGCGGCTTTGGTGAATGTCGAACAGGGCGCGATGCGCGAGTTGCACTGGCACCTTACCGACGAATGGCAGTATTACATTTCGGGCCGCGCACGCATGACCGTGTTCGCCTCGGGCGGCAAGGCGCGGACCTTCAACTACCAAGCCGGCGACGTCGGCTACATACCGCACGCGATGGCGCACTACGTCGAGAAATCTTGGCGACGAGCCGCTGCTCTATCTGGAGATGTTTCGCAGCCCCCGTTTCATGGACGTGTCGCTCAATCAATGGATGGCGCTGACGCCACCCGAACTGGTGCGGGCCCACTTAAACCTGGACGCGCCGACGATGGCCACCTTGCGCAAGGACAAGCCCATCATCGTCGCGGCTTAGCGTTTAGGCGTCGCCGCGGGAGCCAACGCAACGGCCGCCTCTGTTGTGAGTAAGAGGAAGGTGAATGTCTCCTGGAGGTAAAGGCGGACGGCCGTGTCGGTATGGCTCAGATAGCCGATCGAAATGTCCTGGCCGATATGCAGGCCGAAATCGCCGCCGCGGGTCGTAAGCACGAATGCGCCGGCGATCGCCGGGGCCCAGATGATCTCGCCGTCCATCAGGCGCTTGATGTGCTCCAGCACCGGATAGCCGTGATCACTTGTTTCGCTCAGCGCGGTGTAAGCATCGGCACTGAGCAACACCGAGTAGGGACCGTTCACGCCGACGAGACGCAACTGGCTCAGGGCCTGGGCGATGGCATCGGGATAGTCGGTCACGTCGGCCGGAAGGGTCATCAGCGGATTGCTGGTGCCCTGGCGGATGCCCTGGATGCCTGCGGCGGCATAGCCGTCGAATACAGCTCGGTCTTCGGCGAAGGCGATCTTGCGGGCGGCATCCTTCGCGGGCTGCCAGTCGGAGTCTTCAGCGCCGCGCTCGACATCGTCGATCTGCTGCCGATCGAGATCGAATGGCACGCGTAGCTCGACCAGTGCTTTCACTTCGCGCTGCCGCGCCAGTATGTCGTCTCCCGACGCCTTGATCGTGCGGAGGTGGCCGGTGCCGACGGCCGGCAGCGCGACGCCGCCCGGTCCCTGCACGTCGACGACGCGACGCGCGGCCAGGTAGCGCTTAAGGGTGCGCGATGTTTCCTCCTCGATGTCTGACCATGCCGCGTCGGATATGGGCGCAAGCTCACGGTGAAGGTTATTCATGAGACGGGTCTCCTTTGAGCGAACCGATGTTGAGCGAGCCGTCGCGCGCGGGCGTCTCCGACCGCGCGGGCGCGGCAACGGACTCGGCGGCAGGCGCGGCCGCTGCCGCGGGCTCGTCGTCACCGACGTTCTCCAGGAACGTCAATGACGGCACGAAGAAGAGGTTGCCGGTTACGGCGCGGCTGAAATCCAGCAAACGATCGTAATTGCCGGGCGGCCGGCCAACGAACATGTTGACCAGCATCTGCTCGATGGTTCGCGGCGAACGCGCATAGCCGATGAAATAGGTGCCGAATTCGCCATGTGCGGGGCGCCCGAACGGCATGTTGTCGCGGAGGATCTTTATCTCTTTGCCGTCCTCTACGATCGTGGTCAGCGCATTATGCGCGGATGTTGGCTTAACGGAATCGTCAAGCTCGATGTCGGAAAGCTTGGTGCGGCCGATGATGCGTTCCTGGGCTTCGGTGGATAGTTCATTCCAGCCCGCCAAATCGTGCAAGTATTTTTGCACGATGACATAGCTGCTGCCGGCGAACGCCGCGTCCTCCGGGCCCACGAGCACCGCGTCGACCGCGGTTTGACCCGTCGGGTTCTCGGTTCCGTCGACGAAGCCGATGAGGTCGCGGTCATCGAAGTATCGAAAGCCGTGAACCTCGTCGACCGGCGAGACCGCGTCTCCGAGCCGCGTCATGATCTGCGTCGCCAGTTCGAAGCAGAGATCCATGCGCTTGGCCCGGATGTGGAAGATAAGATCGCCCGGCGTTGAGACCGCGTGACGTGGGCCAGCCTGGATTTCGCGAAATGGATGCAGCTCAGCCGGCCGCGGCGGGCCGAACAGCTTATCCCACGCGTCCGATCCAAACCCCATCACGCAAGAAAGATTTGCCTCAATATCGCGGAAACCCACGGAACGCAGCAGCGCCGGCAGGTCCGCACACAACGATCGCACAGCGCCGCGGCTTGCGGCGCCCGAGTTCATCGCCACGACCAGAAAAATCGCAGCCCGCGTCAGCGATTGCGCCACCGGCTGCGGGACAACTGGCGAGCCGTCATCTGTTGTGGGGGTGGTCAATGAAGAAACTCCACTTCGGGGCACGTCGCCCGTCAAGTGCGGAAATTCATGCTATGAAATCCGCTCCCATATTACGAGGCATAGACGGTTGAGAGTAGGGCTCTCGAAGGGCCATTTTCCACGGCATCCCTCGCGTGAAGACGGAGCAGGTCATGATAGAGGCAATCCAGAAACCGCAACCTACCGGAGGTTCAGGACGGCTGCGGGACAAAGCCGCCATTGTCACCGGTGCCGCTCGCGGGATCGGGCGGGCGGCGGCGGTCGCGTTCGCTCGCGAGGGCGCCGATGTGATGGGCATCGACATTGCCGGACCAGTGAGTTCGACGCTCGAGGTCGTGCCTGCGACGGCGGACGAACTGGCCGAAACCGGCCGCTTGGTCGAAGCCGCAGGTACGCGCTGGTGCGAGGCGCGCCTTGACCAGCGCGACCTCGCCGCTTTGCGCGCCGCGGCCGAGAAGGCGCGCGCCACCTTTGGTCGTCTCGATATTCTGTTCGCGAATGCCGGCATCCAGGCGTTCAAGCCGATCCTGGAAATGGAAGATGTGGACTGGCACGATCAGATCGACGTCAACCTGACCGGCACCTGCAACGCCATTCGCGCCGTCGCGCCGCATCTGGTTAAGAATGGCGGCGGACGCATCATTGTCACTTCATCCACGCAAGGCAGGCACGGCACTAAATATGGCGCCGCCTATTCTGCTTCAAAATGGGGCATTATCGGCCTGATGAAATCGGCGGCGTTGGAACTGGGCGAGCACAACATCACCGTCAACGCCGTTATTCCGGGCCTCATCGACACGCCTCTCACCCGGCACCGGCAGCGTTATGAACAAGCCGTCGACGATCTTGAATCCAAGGCACCGACTTCCACCCTGGAAGCCGAAGCTAAAAAGAGGCTGATAGCAAAGACGCCGCTCGGGGTTCCCTGGATTGAGCCGGAGGCGGTTGCGCCGGCGGTTGTGTTTCTGGCGTCGGACGACGCCGCGATGGTGAGTGGCGCGACTTACGATGTGACCGGAGGGGACAGCGCTAATTACAACGCGTAGGTCCCTTCGGGCGGCTGCCGCGCGTTGCTGGCGTCAGCGCAGTGCGGCCGCGCCCGGCGACGGCGCGAGCACCGGCTGCAGCGCGGGCACCAAGCGGCGGCGTTCGCGCCGCGCTGGAATGGCGCGGTAGACCTGCTTGGTGGCTTCGACGATATGCACGCCGGCGAACGGCGCCGAGAGCGTCGCGCCGGTGCGCTCCCACGCGACCGCCGAGCGCAGGAACCAGCCGCGCGAGATCGGCGGCACGTAAAGCGCTTCGCCCCAGCCGGTCGGAGTGAACCAGGTCTCGCGGAGGAGGTGCGTGATCTGCGGCCGCGAATAGGGTCGGCCGTGCCCGAACGGCGTCGTGTCCATGCGCGCCCACAGCCCGCGCCGGTTCGGCACCACGGCGAGCAAGCGGCCGCCGCCGGCCAGCACGCGCCAGACTTCGCGCAGCAAACTGACCGGGTCGCTCGAATTTTCCAGCGCATGCACGAGCAGCACGCGATCGACGGCGGAATCGGTCAGCGGCAGGTCGTCCTCCTCGACCAAAGCCGCCAGCGCCGGCTTGCTTGACGGCCAGCGCACCACGCCTTGCGGCGCCGGCATCAAGGCGAGGCAGCGGTCGGCTTCCTCGCGAAACAGACCGAGATACGGCGTCGCGTAGCCGATGCCGACAACGCGCAGCGATGTCGTATCGGACCAGTGGGCGCGAATCCCGCGGCTGATGAAGCGCCGTGCCACCGTGCCGAGCCGCTGAGCGTAAAAATTGCGTAGATCGACCACGTCCATGGCGGCAAAATAGCACGTTTCTTCTTTATGCCGGGGCGCGCTGGCAGCGCGAAACCGGCATTCGCGACCGCTGATCTTGCGGCTAAGGGTAAGGAATGCCTAACTTGATTTAACGGGGATTATGGATTCCTCGACCCCGGAATGACGGAAAGAACCCATGCCCGCGCAGATCTACCTGTTCCCCTGCCTGAAGGACAATTTCGGCGTGCTGCTGCACGATCCAGCGAGCGGCGCGACCGCCGCCATCGACGCGCCGGAGGCAGCGCCGGTCGAGGCGGCGCTGGCCAAAACCGGCTGGCGCCTCACCGACATCCTGGTGACCCATCATCACGGCGATCACACCGCCGGCATTCCGGAATTAAAGCGCCACCACAAATGCCGGGTTGTCGCGCCGCGCAACGAAGCGCAACGGATCGCCGACGTCGACCAGACCGTCGGCGAAAACGATGTGGTCCGCGTCGGCGCGCTCGAGGGGCGCGTGATCGAGACGCCCGGCCACACCGCCGGCCACATCTCCTATTTCTTTCCGGCTGACAAGCTCGCCTTCGTCGGCGACACCTTGTTCTCGATCGGCTGCGGCCGGGTCATCGAGGGCAATCCGGAAATGATGTGGCAGTCGCTGCTCAAGCTGCGCAACCTGCCCGACGACACCAAATTTTACTGCGGCCACGAATATACCGACGCCAACATCCGCTTCGCCAAGACCATCGAGCCGGACAACAAGGCGCTGGCGGCGCGGGCCGACGAGGTTAAGCGCCAGCTCGCCGCGGGCAAGCCGACCATTCCGGCAACGATCGGCGCGGAGAAGACAGAGAATCCGTTCCTGCGCGCTGATCTGCCTGAAGTTGCCAAGTCTGTCGGTCTCGCCGGCAGTCCGGCGTGGAAGGTGTTCGCGGAGATCCGCGAGCGCAAAAATCGTTTTTGAAGTATCCGTTCCGATGCCGCTCACTGCTGCCGATGTGATCCGGCTCCTTGATCTGAAGCCGCATCCGGAAGGCGGACATTTTTGCGAGACCTTTCGCGACACGCAGCTGGTCAACGGCGGACGTGCGGCTTCGACCGCGATTTATTTTCTGCTGGCGCGCGGCGAGCGTTCTCACTGGCACCGCGTGGACGCCGCCGAAGCCTGGCATTGGTACGCCGGTGCAGCGCTTGAACTTGAAATCGCGCAAGGCTCCGGCGCGCGCGAGCGGATCACGCTCGGTAACGATCTCGCCGCCGGCGAACGGCCGCAGGCGGTTGTCCCGGCTCACGCCTGGCAGGCGGCGCGCAACCTCGGCGACTGGACGCTGGTCGGCTGTACGGTGGCGCCCGGTTTTGAGTTTGCGAAATTCGAGCTGGCGCCTAAAGGCTGGGAGCCGGCACGGAACGGTTAATGTAAGCTATTCCGGCTTTGCGCCGTTGCCGCCCTTTTTGGCAAACTGAGCGCTCGTCATGAGGTTGACGCCCGTCTCGACGAATTTTTGTGCATCCGCAAGCAAGCGTTTGCCGTCCTGCGCCGCCATTTCGAACCGCCGGGTGCTCCATTCCTTGTAAGCCCCCAGCACCTCGGGGATCGAGCGCATCGCCGACAATTTGGATGTGAACTCGGACGCGAGATTCATTTCCGATTGCCAGCGGTCCAGCCATTGGCGGTTCGACTCCTGGAGCGTCTCGAAAAGCTCGCTTCGCGCGTTGGCGAAGTCCTCAATGCGCTTTCCGCCGAGCGCAGCGAACCCCGCCGGCGTCAAATTGAAAAAAGAGAAGCTCTCCGTCTGCTCGCCCCGCGATTCGGTTTTTGTCATAGCACGCTTCCTCCGTCGTTATGCCGCCACTCAGTCCGCCCCGCGGCCAAGCGGTTCCGAGCAGAAGCGGCGTTGATATATGCGTCCGTGTGTCGCCTACGCGTCGCCGCTCTTTTCCGCCAGGAGCTTCGCAAGTTTGACCTCTTCCTCGGTGAGGAGCTTGGCGATCGTTTGCCGCTTCAAAGCGTCCGTCTCGCTTAGCAGCAGTTCCCGGTAATGCTTGATGTTCAGCTCCACGATCGTGCGGGCTGCGACGGTCATGCAATCAGCGTCAGGCGTGGGCGAAGTTGACGCATGAACGCTAACACCGAGATCCGGAACCGCCAATTGCTCCGTCCGGCAAAAGTTTGATCGTGATCAAACTTCGCAATTTTTTACGCGGCGTGCCATTATGAGGATCTCGGGGGGAATGTAAGAAAAATGCCGAAAACGCCAGCTCCGGCGGGCGGCCACGGACCGGCCATTCGCGCCCTCGATCCCTGGCGTATCTCCTCCGGGCGAATGCGTCAGCTTCTGAGCGACGACGAACGTGCCCGCCTTGCCGACATGGCATCTATCGCCCGGTTCAAAAAAGGCGAGATCATCTACCGGGAAGGCGATACCGCCGAGGCGATTTTCAACATCGTCACGGGCGTCGTGGCGGCTTATCGGGAAGCATCCGACAGCGGCGAACGCATCCTCGCGTTTCTGCTTCCCGATGACCTTTTCGGCCTTTCCGCGGAGCAAAGATACACGAACTCGACCAGGGCGATAACCGCTGTTACCGCGTATCGCATTCCGGTGGCCGCGCTGCAGCGCCGTCTTCCGAAAGACGCCGAGCTGGAATTTCACGTCATTTGCAAGCTATGTGAAGAATTGCGGCTGGCGCAACGTCACGCTTTTCTGTTGAGCGAGCGCGGCGCCGTCACCAAGCTCGTGATGTTTTTGCAACTGATGGAGCAAATTCAGGCTTCGAGGGGAGATCAAACAACTGAAATCTATCTGCCGATGGACCGTTCCGACATCGGCGAATATATCGGCGTTACGCTTGCGGCTGTAAGCCGGGCGTTTCGAAACCTGACCGCGCACGGCATCATCAAGGTCCGGAACCGGCGTCATGTCGCCGTCATCGACCGCGACGCTTTCGAGAAGATCGCGGGCAACCCGATCGAACCGCCGGTCCTCGAATCTTAGAGCGAAATCGGCTCGGCTGGAGTTGGTGGCCTCTACGTCATCGTCATCTTCGCCCAACACTTTGTCGGTCCTGACGTTCACCATGTGAGCCTGTTTGCACATTTCGCAATACATCGACTCATAAGGACCGTCTTCGGGCTCAAAATTGAAGCTCTCCGGACATCCTGGAAAGCCAGTATCGTCACATTCCGCCTAAAGACAGTCCGGTGACTTATCCGTTGCAGCCGCGCAAGATTGCAGCAACGTCAATTCCGCTGGCCGCCGGGGCCGAGAGATATTATCGACAGCGCAATTATTTGTAGACGTAAGCCGCGGCGAGCGCGCCGCTCGGCGATGACGCCTATGTAATGTATTGTCCGCCGTTTGCGGTCAGCGTCGAGCCGGTGATCAGGCCGGCATCATCAGAAGCCAAAAATACCACGCAGCGCGCGATCTCTTCCGGCTCCCCGAGCCGGCCGATGGGAATGGTCGGCAGAATGCTCTTCTCCAAAACATCCTTCGGCACCGCCTGCACCATCTCGGTGTTGATGTATCCCGGCGCAATCGCGTTGACGGTAATGCCGGAACGCGCGCCCTCCTGTGCCAGCGCTTTGGTGAAGCCGATCTCGCCGGCTTTGGCGGCCGAGTAGTTGGTCTGGCCGAACTGGCCCTTTTGTCCGTTGATGGATGAGATGTTGATGACCCGGCCGAATTTGCGCGTCCGCATGCCCTCGATGACCTGACGCGTCATGTTGAACAGCGAGCCGAGATTGGTGTTGATCACCTCGGTCCACTGCTCGGGCTTCATGCGGTGGAGCTGGGCATCGCGGGTGATGCCGGCATTGTTGACCAGAACGTCAATCGGGCCGAGCTCGGCCTCGACCTGCTTTACGCCGGCAACACAGGCGTCGAACGACGACACATCCCACTTGTAGACGCTGATGCCGGTCTCGGCCTTGAACTTCTGCGCCGCTTCATCGTTGCCATGATAGACCGCGGCGACGTTGTAACCCGCCGCCTTGAGCGCCTTGGCAATCGCTGCGCCGATACCGCGAGTCCCGCCCGTCACCAGTGCGACGCGTGGCATAATTTCCTCCCTGTCCCGTCTTCGTCATGCCCGACCACCCGGGTCCGGCCGATGGCCGCCCCACGTGTAAACTTGTTGCCGGGCGTCCACGTCTTAGTTTCACCAACACCTTAAAGACGTAGATGGCCGGGACAAGCCCGGCCATGACCTAAGTCAATTGTTGCGCTTTTGTCTGCTTACCGCTCCACGCACATGGCGATGCCCATGCCGCCGCCGATGCACAAAGTGGCGAGGCCTTTCTTGGCATTACGCTTCTGCATTTCGTGCAGCAGCGTGACCAAAACGCGCGCACCCGAGGCGCCAATCGGATGACCGATGGCGATCGCGCCGCCATTGACGTTGACCTTGCCGGTGTCCCAGCCGAGGTCCTTGTTGACCGCGCAGGCTTGTGCGGCAAAGGCCTCGTTGGCTTCAATCAGATCAAGGTCGCCGACGCTCCATCCCGCCTTCTTGAGGGCGGCGCGTGAAGCCGGGATCGGCCCGGTGCCCATGATCTTCGGATCAACGCCGGCCTGAGCCCATGACACGATGCGGGCGAGCGGGGTCTTGCCGAGCTTGGCGGCTTCGCTCGCTTTCATCAGCACCATGGCGGCGGCGCCGTCATTGATGCCCGAGGCTGTGGCGGCAGTGACGGTGCCTTCTTTGTCGAAGGCCGGCCGCAGCTTGCTGATCCCTTCGAGCGTGGTGCCGTGCTTCGGGTATTCGTCGGTGTCCACGACGATGTCGCCCTTCCGGCTCTTCACCGTGACCGGAACGATCTCGTCCTTGAATTTTCCGGCCTTTTGCGCGGCTTCGGCTTTCTGTTGCGAAGCAACGGCGAATTCGTCCTGCTGCTGGCGGGTGATCTGCCACTGCCGCGCGACGTTCTCAGCGGTATTGCCCATGTGATAGCCGTTGAAGGCATCCCACAGGCCGTCTTTGATCATGGTGTCGACCATTTCGAAATTGCCCATCTTCACGCCAGCGCGCAGATGCGCACAATGCGGCGCCATGCTCATCAATTCCTGGCCGCCGACCACCGCAATCTCGGAATCGCCGTTGACGATGCCCTGGTAGCCAAGCGCGACCGCGCGCAAACCTGAGCCGCAGAGCTGGTTCACACTCCAGCCCGGCACCTCGACCGGAATGCCGGCATAGATCGAGGCCTGCCGTGCCGGGCCCTGGCCCTCGCCAGCCTGCAAAATTTGACCCAAAATCACTTCCGACACCCGCGACGGTTCGACGCCGGCGCGGTCGATCGCCGCCTTGATCGCGACCTTGCCGAGATCGTGGGCGGGCAGGTTCGCAAAAGCCCCATTGAATGCGCCGACCGGCGTGCGTACCGCGCCGACAATGACAATGTCGTCCTTCATGGGATGTCCTTTCGGGTCAGGTTCAGTGGCAGGTATGGCGCGGGGTTACCGCGGCGATATTGATATAGGTCATATTGATACATTTCATAAGGATGTGACCGCCCATCGACAAGGCGAAAGCATCCCGCAAGGCTGCCATGCCGCACCGGGAGCTTGTATCGCCCCATTCACAAAACGGTAGCCCAGCCGCGGGAAAACGCCTACCTTATTTGGCAGCGTACTGCGGTCCCCAGCCTGATGCCCGAGCCCATGTCCACGATCATGCCAACGACCATGACGACGACCAAGACCGTAGAACCGGTCACCATCAAAAAATACGCCAACCGCCGGCTCTACAATACCGGCACCAGCGCCTACGTCACGCTCGAGGACCTTGCCGGCATGGTCAAGAGCGGCGAGGATTTCGTCGTCTACGACGCCAAGAGCGGCGAAGACATCACCCGCTCGGTGCTGACGCAAATCATCTTTGAGCAGGAAAACAAGGAAGGCCAGAATCTGCTGCCGATCGCTTTCCTGCGCAAGCTGATCCGGTTCTATGGCGACAGCATGCAGATGCTGGTGCCGCGCTATCTTGAAGTCTCGATCGAGTCGCTGACCCGCGAACAGGAAAAATTCCGGCATCAAATGGCGCAGGCCTTCGGCGTCGGCGGGTTTCCTTCGCTGGAAGACCAGGTGCGGCGAAACATGGAAATGTTCGAACGCGCCTTCACCATGTTCGCGCCGTTTGCCCGGCGCGAGAGCCAGGCCGCCGAGGCGGCTGAAGCGGAAGCCAACAAGACGCCAACCAAGACCGGCGACATCGACGATCTTAAGCGTCAGCTTGATGAGATGCAGAAAAAGGTCGATCGGTTGTCTGAACGCGGCGGCGGCGAGTCGCATTAGAGCGCGCGCGCAAATCAAGCTTGATTCAAGTTGGCATCCGCAGGCAGGAAAGGCGGGCCTTTGCAGTCGCCCGCCTGGATCAGCTCGAAATATGCAGGACGGCTTTGCCGATAAATGCGCGCTCGATCAGCTGGCGTGCGACTTCGGCAATCTCAGTCCAGGGCGCTTCGACATCGACGCGCGGCGTCAGCACTTTCTGCTCGACCAGCTGCGCAAGGAGTGCGAGCCCGTCGGCGGCAGGCTCGGCGCGCGCCAGTTCGTCGAACAACAGCATCGCCAAAAGTTTTGCGCCCGCGGTGCGGAAGAAGGTGCCGCTATCGAAGGTGACCGCCGCCGATTCGGAAGCGCCGAACGTGACGCAGGTGCCGGCGTTCTGCAGCATGCTCAATGCGGCGCCGAGCGCGGACCCGCCGACCGAATCCACAATCAGATGAAACGGGCCGGACGATCGCGCCTGCTCCAGTGAAGGACCGACAATCACGCCGCCGCTGCCGCACCACGGCGCCACCGCCGATCGCAACTCCTCGCGGCGAATATGAGCGTAAACGCGCGCGCCGGACGCGGCTGCGAGCTGGATGGCAAGATGGCCCACCCCGCCGCTCGCGCCATCGATCAGGACCTTCCGGCCGAGCAGCAAGCCGCCCTTACGCAGAGCATGCAATCCGGTCAGCCCGGCGACGGGCAAGGCCGCAGCCTGCGCGTCAGTGACGCTATCGGGAAGGACCGCAACCGCATTGGACGGCGCGTTGATCCGCTCGGCCCAGGCCCCGCTCGGCAGCAGGCCGACGACGCGCGTGCCAGCCCTCGGACCGGTTCCATTCTTCGCAGCGTCCTCGACGATGCCGACGAAATCCCAGCCGGGTCTCGCACCTGTTTCCATCACCGTAAGGGCGCGCTTGACCTCGCCGCGGTTCAACGAGATCGCCGTCACCCGCACCGTAAGCTCGTCCGGTGCCACGGGCGCAAGCGGCACGGAACGCACTGCAAGCCGCTTTGGATCGGCCTTATCAACGGTGATGGCGCGGGTTTGGTCGGTCGTCGTCATCTGATGCGTCCTTTCAAAGAGAGTTGGAATCGCCGGTCTGGAACCAAAGCCTAAGGCATTGCCTGCGGCAGTGGTTGGTTCCTGCTCACAACGACGAGAACGAATGACGCCAGGACGCAGACCGCTCCGACCCAGCCAAGATCGGCGACGCCAGCTTTGGCCAGCGTCAGCGAACCAAGACCCGCTCCGAGCGAAAAGCCGAGATACATGAAAGACGCGTTGAGGGACAAAACGACCGGCGCGAGCTTGAGCCCCGCGACGCCAATCAGTCGTGCCTGCTGCGCCGGAAAGAAGCTCCAGGCCGACAAGCCCCAGACGATGATCGCGGCAAGAACCGGCACAAGCGCATCGGCCCGCGACAGCACATGGGCGCTCACTGAGAGGCTGACAAAGGCGAATGCCAGGAACAACAGGCTGAATACGATCACGGACCGCGAGCCGAGCCGGTCGTTCAAAGTCCCGCCGGCGAACATCCCGATCGCAGCGGCGACGCCCCACACGAACAACACCATCCCGACATGGGGGCCGACGATTTCCGTCGCTGATGCCAAGAAGAACGCCAGGTAGGTGTAAACCGTGTAAGCGCCTGTCGCCCATAATGCCGTGACCAGCAAGGCCACCAGGACGCCCGGCTGCCGTACCGCGGCGGCACGCTCGCGCAAGCTTGCAACGGCCAAGCCACCACCAATGTCGCGGGGCAGTCCGGTCAGCAGCCCGGCGGTCGCGATCAAGGCGAGCGCCCCAACCGAGACGAACGTCATCCGCCATCCGAAGCGGTCGCCGACGAGGGCCCCGAGCGGCACGCCAAGCGCGACGGCGATGGTGGTACCGGTATTGACGATCGCCAAGGCCATGCCGCGGCGCGCCGGCTCGACCAGAGCGCCGGCGAGAGCATTGGCGCTCGGAACGTAGAGCCCGGCTGCAAACGCGAGCAAAATGCGCGCAGTCATCAGCTGCCAATAATCCTTCGCCGACCAGGCGGCTACGTTCGCCAAGGCGAATGCGATCATCGCGAGAATAAGGAGCTTGCGCCGATCGACGCTTCCGGTCAGTGCGGTGAGGACCGGCGAACTCAACGCATAGGTGAGAGCGAACACCGTCACCAATTGTCCAGCCACGGCAACGCTGGTCGAGAAATCGACGGCCATACCCGGAAGCAGCGGCGCGATCATGAAGGCCTCGGTACCGATGGCAAAGGTACCTAGCGCCAGCCAGTAGAGCGGGGCCACGGATCGGGAAAACTCAGGGGAAGAAGTCACAGCGGAAACAGAAGAAACTCCCGCGCAGGTCATGTGAGGCTCCTTGTGTGTCTGAAACTAAGATGGCCGGTCATCTTTCGATTTGGCGTCATCGGTGCTGGCTCGCTCCGATCGAGTTCGGTTAGACGAGGATTTGGCCGAAGGTGGTCGTCATGAACCTTTCGAAGGCACGCGGGCTCTTTTCGACCCGCGCGCGCAACAGCGCGCCCTCGAAAGCATCCAGTAGAAACCCGGCCAGATCGCCGGCGTCGAGCGCCGTCGAGATCGAGCCGTCGTCTTGCGCGTCCCTGATCGCGGCGGCGATGTCGTCAGTCCAGGCGGCGAATAACGCGGCCAGCCGATCGCGAATGAGCGGGCTTTGATCGGAAAGCTCCGCGCTGAAATTGCCGAGGAGGCAGCCGCGGGCGAACTTCAGCCCGGCGTACATCTCGTTAAGCGCATCGAAATGGCGCCGCAGCCGGTCCAAAGCCGGGATCGACTGATCCCGCAGTCGCGCGCGACGCGCATTGCTCTGCCCATAGCGTTCGACGATCTCGGCACCGAGCGCCTCTTTGCTCTCGAAGTGATTGTAAAACGAACCCTTTGGCACGCCGGCCGTGTCGGTGATTTCCTGCACACCGCAGCCGTTAAAGCCCTTCTCGAGGATGGTCTTCAGTCCGGCCTGGACGATCTGCTCGCGCACATTGGGTCTTGCCATGCGCAGACAATATGACCAGTCGTCTTATTTGTCAAGGCGGTATTGCGGCTGCGTTTTGCAGCCTCGGGCCCGCAGCGGGCGGTTGCTGCTCACGATCGCCTCATTGTCTTATTGCAGTCTGCGGCGTGGTTGCAGTCCGCGAAAGTGGCGACGGCAGACGGTCGGGGTGCTGCAAAGTAGCGGAAGAATTTAAAGAATTCGAAAATTCGCACGCCGAAGTGATGCAACCGGCGCGGCGGCACGCGGTTTGCGATGTGGGGCTGCAGGAAGCTCGACCGTCCCGTTTCGGGACAGGAGCGTGGCCGATGAGCACAGCCCTGGTTCCTCTGGCGCCGCGTGAGCGCCGAGCGCTTTCGCGGTCAACGAGCATCCGGCCTCGGGCCGACTTTCTCGCCCAACTGATCGCGACGTCGGCACAACTACCGCAGACACGGTTGCGCCGCCGTGCCGAGCCGGACGTGGCGATTGCCGCTTATGGTGCAAATGATCGATCGCCGCCGCGCGTCGGCGGCGCGTTGAAACGTTCGCTCTGAGAGAAACTCAGCCGTCACGGTGGAGGGCCGCGCTTCGCGTGGATGCCCGAGGATGACGGGAGAGCAGCGCGCTTTAAGCCGTCCGCTCGGTCTCGACTTCCACCTGGCGCTGCGAACTGCGGATGCTGACGATGAAGCCGACCAGCACGTCGACCAGGCCGATCATGGTCAGCAGAAAAAACGTCGATGTGCCGGCCCGCTGCACCAGCAGAAACTCAACCAGCATGATGATGAAAAGCGCCATTGCCAACAGGTGATCGACGATCGAGCGCATCCCCATGCGGGTCGATTTGATGATCTCGACCGCAAGCAACAGGATGGCGAAGGCGAGCAGCATGTCCTCCCAGGTTAGCACCCAATCCTGGCCGGACATCATATGCACGGTGGTGACAGGCGTGGTCCAGCCGACGCCCGGCGTGAGAAATGCAATAATGTTGTAAATGGCGAAGGGAACAAGCAGCAGAGGAAAGCCAAGAACGAACATGGCGCCCCCGAAGCGCTATGCCTCGGCCTTCTTGTTGAGCACCTGACGGCCGCGATACATGCCGGTCTTCAGGTCGATGTGGTGCGGTCGGCGCAGTTCGCCGGAATCCTTGTCTTCGACATAAGACGGACGCTTCAGGGCGTCGGCGGACCGGCGCATGCCGCGTCGGGACGGTGATGTTTTTCGCTTCGGAACGGCCATGATGTCGCTCTCCTGGTGGCGGTCACTGTGCTCGGAATTGGCGCGCTTATAGAAGAATGGCTGCCGGGAAGCTAGGGGGCGCGCGGACGGAGGCAGGCATCGAACGCCGGGTGCGCCGCAGCTCGCCTCTCGTAAAGGGAGGCCAGCCGGCGCACCAGCCCGTTCGGCGTCCGGGCGCTGCGGCGGACCGGGTTGGGCAGAATCGCGGCAAGTTCGGCCGCTTCACGCGGCGTCAATTCGCGCGCCGATTTGCCGAAGGCCCAGCGCGCGCCGGCCTCGGCGCCGAATTCGCCGTTTGGGCCCCACTCGGCAACATTGAGGTAAATTTCCAGTACCCGCCGCTTCGGCAGCACCAGGTTGAGCCATATTGCCAATGGAATTTCGAGCGCTTTGCGCACGAAACTGCGCCCGTTCCAGAGGAACAGATTCTTGGCGGTCTGCTGGGTGATGGTGGATCCGCCGCGGGCGACGCCGATATTGTCGTCGGCCTCTTCCACGGCCTCGCGGAGCGCGCCGAGGTCGATGCCGCGATTGCGGCAGAAAGTGCCGTCCTCGGCGACGATGACGGCGATCGGCAGCGTCGGCGAGATGCGCCCGATCGGGACGACGATGCGCTCGACCGGTTTGCCGGTAGCCCACCGCCACAGCATCGGCATCGAAACCGGCTGCACGAACCGGTAGAGCGGAGCGATCAGGTAAGGCAGAGCCAGGAGGACGAGGACGATAATTGCCACGGCAAATAGCGAACGGCGCAAAACCGGCGGAACGGAAATCGCGCGGGGGGCGCGCTTAGTTGCGCGCATAGCCTATGAGCGGCCTCTTCTTGCGTCCAAGCGCCATCAGTATCATCGCCACGACCGCAAGGATCGCGGCGACCGGTAATTCGAATGCCTTCTGAACCGACGGGTCCGCCCACGTCGCCTTTAGCTTAACCCAATTTTGCACCTGACTGAGGTCGCTCTGATCGACGATAGCCCACGCCTGGGCCAGATCCGTGTAGGCCACGCGCTGGTTGGCGATCGATCTGCTGCCATCATAGACAACAAAGAAAAAGGCGAGGGCCAGTATGCCAAGACCGATAAGACGCAGCAGAAATCTAAGCATGGCGAGGGAGCAAGCTGTTGAGGGTTCGGGATTGCACGCAGGCATTACTACCCCGCGCCGGCTTATTCAATGCGTCAAGGATGCGGCGCTTTTTGCGACAGAGCGTCGGGTCGTGACGCGACGCTCTCTTGAGTACAGGCGGTCGGTTCCGCTAACGTCCAGCGAGCCGCCTCACTCGACCGGCGCGCCCAGCAGCAAGGAATTGAAATGGCTTCGAAAACCGGATCGAAACCGGGCGATCGCACGCACCGGCCGACATTCACCGACCAGGAAGCGCTTCTCTTTCACAGTCAGGGCCGGCCGGGAAAGCTCGAGGTGGTGGCGACCAAGCCGATGGCGACGCAGCGCGACCTCTCGCTTGCTTACTCGCCCGGCGTCGCGGTTCCGGTGCTGGCTATCGCCGAGGATGAAACCCGCGCCTACGACTACACCACCAAGGGAAATTTCGTTGCCGTCATCACCAACGGCACCGCCATTCTCGGTCTTGGCAATCTCGGTGCGCTGGCGGCCAAGCCGGTGATGGAGGGCAAGGCAGTCCTGTTCAAACGCTTCGCCGACATCGACTCGATCGATCTCGAAGTCTCCTCGGAAGATCCCGACGAAATCATCAATTGCGTGCGCCTGCTCGGCAAGAGCTGGGGCGGCATCAATCTCGAGGACATCAAGGCGCCGGAATGTTTCATCATCGAGCAAAGACTGCGCGAGCTGCTCGACATTCCGGTGTTCCACGATGACCAGCACGGCACTGCGATCATCTCAGCGGCCGGCCTGATCAACGCGCTTGAACTCACCGGCCGCGACATCAAGACCACCAAGCTCGTCTGCAACGGCGCCGGCGCCGCCGGGATCGCGTCGCTGGAGCTTCTCCGCGCCATCGGCTTCCGGCCGGAGAATCTCATCCTCTGCGATACCAAGGGCGTGATTTACGAAGGTCGCACCGAGGGCATGAACCAGTGGAAGTCGGGCTTTGCGGTCAAGACCAAGGCGCGCATGCTCGCCGATGCGCTGGTCGGCGCCGACGTGTTCTTCGGGCTCTCGGCGAAGGGCGCGGTGACGCAGGAGATGGTGAAGACGATGGCGGAGAAGCCGATCATCTTCGCCATGGCTAATCCCGATCCCGAAATCACGGTGGAGGACGTCGCCGCGGTGCGCTCCGACGCCATCATGGCGACCGGCCGGTCCGACTATCCGAACCAGATCAACAACGTGCTCGGCTTTCCCTACATCTTCCGCGGCGCGCTCGACGTCCGCGCGCGGGCCATCAATATGGAGATGAAGATCGCGGCCGCCCACGCGCTCGCCGAACTCGCCCGGGAGGACGTACCCGACGAAGTTGCCGTGGCCTATGGCGCGCGGCCGAAATACGGGCCGGATTACATTATTCCTGTGCCGTTCGACCCGCGGCTGATTTCGTCCATTCCGCCCGCCGTCGCCAAAGCGGCGATGGACTCAAAGGTGGCGCGCCGGCCGATCGTCGATATGGAGGAATACCGCCAACAACTGCGCCGTCGCCGTGACCCCATCGCCGGCGTGCTGCAGCGGGTGTTCGAAGTGTTGCGCCGGCAGCCGCGGCGCGTGGTCTTTGCCGAAGGTGAAGAGGAGCAGGTGATCCGCGCGGCGGCCTCGTTCGTGCAGCAGGGGCTGGGTACCGCGCTTCTGGTCGGCCGCGAGGAGCGCGTGAAGGATACCGCGCGGACGCTCGGCGTCGAACTTGGCGGCGGCATTGAGATCATCAATGCGCGGCTATCGTCGCGCAACGCGACCTACGCCGCGTATCTCTATGAGCGGCTGCAGCGCCACGGCTTCCTGCAGCGCGACTGCCAGCGCCTGGTCAACCAGGACCGCAATCATTTCGCCGCGTGCATGGTCGCGCTCGGCGACGCCGACGCCATGGTCACCGGCGTCACCCGCAATTTCTCGGTGGCGCTGGAAGACGTGCAGCGCTGCATCGATCCGAAGCCCGGCCACCGGGTGATCGGCGTCTCGCTGGTGCTGGCGCGCGGCCGCACCGTGCTGGTCGCCGATACCGCCGTCACCGAGATGCCGGACGCCGCCGATATCGCCGAGATCGCCGTCGAGGCGGCGCGGGTGGCGCGCTCGCTCGGCTACGAGCCGCGGCTGGCGCTGCTCGCGTTCTCGACCTTCGGCCATCCGCCGGGCGAACGCTCCGAGCGGGTGCGGGAAGCGGTGGCGCTCCTCGACAAGCAGCGCGTCGATTTCGAATATGACGGCGAGATGGCCGCCGACGTGGCGCTGAACATGGAGCTGCGCGAGGCCTATCCGTTCTGCCGGCTTTCGGGTCCCGCCAATGTGCTGATCATGCCGGCGTTCCACTCCGCTTCGATCTCGACCAAAATGCTGATGGAGCTTGGCGGCGCCACCGTGATCGGCCCGCTGCTCGTCGGTCTCGATCGCTCGGTGCAGATCGTGCCGCTCTCCGCCAACGACGCCCAGCTCGTCAACATGGCGGCCCTCGCCGCCTACAACGTCAGCGGCTGAAGGGACCAGCGCTCGATATCGGCCGATCTCGCGGAAGTCGATCGCATCACTACTTAAGCGATCCCGCAAAAAATGCGGCGGCGGATTCACCGGCCCGCAACCACTCTCTGCTAGCTCCATTCGTATCCGTCATCCTGAGGTGCTCGGCGCGAAGCGGCGAGCCTCGAAGGACGACGGCCCGGGCGCTTCGGCCGCATCCTTCGAGGCGCGCCTTGGGCGCGCACCTCAGGATGAGGACCACAGTGATTCCAGTTCCATCCCCCGCCCTCGAAGTCCGCGGTCTCGTCAAGCGCTTCGACCGTCCGGCCGTGGACGGCCTCGACCTCGCGGTGCGGAGCGGCGAGTTCTATGCGCTGCTTGGCCCGAACGGCGCCGGCAAGACCACGACATTGCGCATGATCGCGGGGCTTCTCCGCCCCGACGCCGGCTCGATCCACGTCACCGGCATCGATGCGCTCGCCGATCCGGTCGCGGCCAAGCGCGTGGTGGCGTGGATCTCCGACGAGCCGATGATCTACGACAAGCTGACGCCAGAGGAATATCTCGAATTCGTCGCCGGGCTGTGGAGCGTCGAGCCCGAGCTGGCGCAGGCCCGCGCCGCAGAACTGCTGGAATGGCTCGGGCTCGCCGCGCACGCGCGCGAACGCTGCGAGACGTTCTCCAAAGGCATGCGCCAGAAAGTGGCGCTTGCCGGCGCGCTCATTCACGATCCGCGCCTGATCATTCTCGACGAGCCACTGACCGGCCTCGATGCCGGCTCCGCCCGCCAGGTCAAAAGCGTGCTGCGCGAGCGCGTCCGCGACGGCGGCACCATCATCATGACCACGCACATTCTGGAAGTTGCCGAACGCATGGCCGACCGCATCGGCGTCATCGCCCACGGCCGCCTCGTCGCCGAAGGCACGCTCGACGAACTGCGCCGGCAAGTCGGCAACGACGTTGGCGTCGCCATCGGCGGCGATCACGCGCCGATCGCCGCCAGCCTCGAGGATACCTTCCTCGCGCTCGTCGCCGAGGCGGCACAAGCGGCGTGAGCTTTTCAGCTACCATGCAGCCCGGCACCGCGGTCTGGTTCGCGCGGCACGAATCGCGGCTCGCCTGGCGCGACTGGCTGTCGATGATGACCGCCGGCCGCCGCGCCCGCGTTCGCAGCGTCGTTATCGGCTTTGTCGCCTTCGTCGTCTTCATGCACACGGTCGCCTATTTCGTCGTCGGCACATCGGCCAATGCCGCGCCCGACAAGCACACCATGATCGCGATCACTGCGACGCTGCTGCTGTCGTGGCTGTTGATGATCTTCGCAGGCGATGGAATCGATGACGCGCGCGTTCTATGCCCGCTCCGATCTCGATCTCATTCTCGCCTCGCCGGCGGCGGCGCATAAGCTGTTCGCCATCCGCATCTCGACGGTCGCGCTCGCCGTCGCGATGATGGCGGTGCCGCTCGCCGGACCGTTCATCGACATGCTGATCGTGCGCGGCGGCTGGCGCTGGCTCGGCGCTTACGGCGTGATTATCGGCATGGGCACGGCGGCGGCCGCGCTTGCGGTCGCCATGACGGTGGCTTTGTTCCGCGCCATCGGCCCGAAGCGCACGCGGCTCGTTGCGCAAGTACTCGCCGCCGTGATCGGCGCTGCGTTCGTCATCGGGTTGCAGATCGCGGCGATCCTATCGTACGGGACGCTGTCGCAGACGAGCGTGTTGCAGTCGGATACTCTGCTCGCGCACGCGCCCGACATCGGCAGCGTCATCTGGTGGCCGGCGCGGGCCGTGCTTGGCGAGGGTGTACCGCTCGCCGGCGTTCTCGCCATCAGCGTCGCCTTGCTCGTCGCCGCGGTCGCGCTGATCGCGCCGCGCTTCGGCGAATATGCCGTTGCCGCCGCCGGCGTGGAGAATGCGCCAACGACTAGATCGCAGCGGCAAACCATCTTCCGCCGCACCTCGCCCCGCCGCGCGCTTCGCCGCAAGGAATGGCTGCTGCTGCGCCGCGATCCGTGGCTCGTGTCGCAGACGCTGATGCAGATGCTTTATCTGGTGCCGCCGGCGGTGCTGCTGTGGCGGAGTTTCCAGGCCGGCGGCAGTGCGCTCAATTTGCTCGTCCCGGTGCTGGTGATGGCGGCGGGTCAGCTCTCCGGCGGCCTCGCCTGGCTCACCATCTCCGGCGAAGACGCGCCCGATCTCGTCGCCACCGCGCCGGTGCCGCCGGGCTTTGTCCTCCGCGCCAAGATCGAGGCGGTGCTCGGCATCATCGCCGCGGTGTTCGCGCCGCTGGTCGCGGTGCTCGCCATCGCCTCGCCGTGGCACGCACTGGTCACCGGCGCCGGCATCGTCATCGCCGCGGCGTCGGCGACCGCGATCCAGCTCTGGTTCCGCACCCAGGCCAAACGGAGTCAGTTCCGCCGCCGCCAGGTCTCCTCGCGGATCGCGACGTTTGCCGAAGCGTTCGCCTCAATCGGCTGGGCCGCCACCGCCGCCGTCGCCGCCGCAAGCCTCGTCCTCGCCATCGCGCCGGCGCTCTTGACGCTCGCGCTCCTCGGCGGCACGCGTTATTTGGCTCCGCGGAAACAATAACTTCCCGCCCCGCGATAGCGGGGAGGGGGGACCGCCCGAAAGGCGGTGGGAGGGGTGTCGGTAAAGACGACGCGCACCGCGTAGGCGGCCACTCAGCACGCCCCCTCCACCATGCTTCGCATGGTCCCCCTCCCCCGCTTCGCGGGGGCGGAAATTAAGCAGCCGCCACCACCAACACCAAAATCTCCCCCACCTGCTCCAGCGCGCCCAGCACGTCACCGGTCTGGCCGTCGATTTGCGCCGTGCTCAGGCGCGCCACCGCGACGGCGGCGATCGCCAGCAGGATCGCGGCGATCAGCGCCGACTTAAAGCCGAGGCAGATCAGAAGAATGAGAATCGCCGAGCACCGCGCCGGCGATCGCCTGCTCGCGCGACGGCTGGCCGGCGGTGACCGAGAGGCCGTCGGCCCGCGCCGGAGGAACGAAGAACATCAGCGCCGGCAGCGTTGCGCGGCCGGCGCCGTGCGCGGCGAGCAGCGCCCATGCCACCCATCCCGGATCGGCGAGACTTGCAAGCGCGCCGGCGCGGATCAGGATCGAGACCGCGAGCGCGCAGACGCCGTAAACGCCGATGCGGCTGTCGCGCATGATTTCGAGCTTGCGCTCGCGGCTCGCGCCGCCGCCAAAGCCGTCTGCCGTATCGGCGAGGCCGTCTTCGTGCAGGCAGCCGGTCACCGCGAGCGTCGCGGCGATGGCGAGCGCGGCCGCCGGCCAGGCCGGCACGCCCAACCGGTGCGCCACCGCGTAGACGATGGCGCCAACGCCGCCGACCACCAGCCCCGCGAGCGGGAGCGCCCAGATCGCCTGCGCGAGATCGGCTTTTGCCGTGTCAGCGCTTTCGGCCGGCACAATGCGCGCCAGCGGCAGTCGCGTCGAAAACACGACAGCGGTCCCGATCTCGCGCCCGCGCGCGGCGAGAAACGAAAGCCAATCGTCCCGTGTGCCGGGGATCGCCATGATGCGTCCTCCACCCCGTCACCCTGAGGTGCCCGCGCCCAGCGCGGGCCTCGAAGGGCGACTGCTCCACGCCTTCGGCCGGCATCCTTCGAGGCTCGCCACAGCGCGTCCAAGATGCGCGTAACCGCGCTTATGGCTCGCACGTCAGGATGACGGAACACAGGTTATGGCTGCGTCGCGGTCAATTTGCTAGGGATTGTCGAAGCCGTTTTCTGCTCATTCCCGCGAAAGCGGGAATCCAGTCTGGGTCCCCGCTTCCGCGGGGACGAGCGGATGGGCTGACGTGAGAGTACACAATATGACCAGCTTCACCTCCTTCGCCGAACTGCGCGCCGTCTGTCTCGATCTGCCGAGCGGACATCCGGCCGCGAGCGCCGCGGTCGCGCAGCGCGAAGACACGCTGACCAAGCCGCCGAAAAGCCTCGGCCGGCTCGAGGAGCTGGTCGCCTTCCTCGCCCACTGGCAGGGCCACGCGCCGCCGCGGCTCGATCGCGTCGACATTCTGGTGTTCGCCGGCAATCACGGCGTCACCCGGCAGGGCGTTTCGGCCTATCCGTCCGAAGTCACGGTGCAGATGGTGGCGAATTTCGCTGCCGGCGGCGCCGCCATCAACCAGCTCGCGCGCAATGCCGGCGCTAGCCTCAACGTCATTCCGCTTGAGCTCGACCGGCCGACCGAAGATTTCACCGAAAACCCCGCGCTCTCCGAAGCCGAATTTCTCGCCGCGGTGCAGACCGGCTTTGCGGCGGTATCCACCGAGAGCGATCTCATTTGTCTCGGCGAAATGGGCATCGGCAACACCACCGCGGCCGCGGCGCTGGCGGCGGCATTGTTCGGCGGCGGCGGCGCGCGCTGGGCCGGCCGCGGCACCGGCGTCGACGACGACGGCCTGCAGCGAAAGCGCAGCGTCATCGACCGCGCGCTCGCCCGTCACACCGCGATCCTCAACGATCCGCTCCGCATCGCGGCTGCGTTCGGCGGCCGCGAACTCGCCGCCATTCTCGGCGCGGCGCTCGCGGCGCGGCGCTACGGCATTCCGGTTCTGCTCGACGGCTTCGTCTGCACGGCCGCGGTCGCGCCGCTCTATAAGCTCCGCACCGACACGCTGGCGCACGCGCTCGCCGGCCACGTCTCCGCCGAAGCCGGCCACCGCATGCTGCTCGACGAACTGGCCTTAAAACCGCTCCTCGACCTCAACATGCGCCTCGGCGAAGCCTCCGGCGCCGCGGTAGCACTGCCGCTTCTCCGCGCCGCGCTCGCCTGTCACACCGGCATGGCGACGTTCGCTGAGGCGGGGGTGTCGGACAAGCCGGCGGATGAGGCGGCGGAGCCGAAGGCGGCGGGGTAGAATAAGTTGTAGGCGGATTAGCCGGGCGAAGAACGTTCATAAGAGAACAGTCACGGAGTTGGTTTTGTGAGCCATCTTTGCGCATGTTTAGGGACGCTCTTTTCAGTCCAATGATCTCCAAAATCGTCTATTTGTTTCCTGACACAGAATCTGTTTGTACAATGCTCGCCGCTAGAGCAGCTCGATTGGAGGTTACTTGGCGACTTCGATGAGATTCGCCTTTTGATCTCGCGGCCAATTCAATCTGAAATTGACAATCAAAAAAATAAAGGACGAGACCGTCTTGGAGACAAAGCGCGAATGACGTCGAAATTGTTTCGAGAGATCATCCTCGATCCAGATGGCCAAAAGGTGATTGAACGAGAAAAGCCTTTAGTCACGCTTTCAATACGCCATGAAATCAGGCCGAGTGATGAAATTGCAGATCGGCTCGATTATCGGGAGCGAGACGATCAACTCATCGGGATCGCTTATGCATTTCGGCGCACGAACCCTGACGCAGACGTGCGCGTGCTTACGAACGACACTGGGCCGATGGCGTCGGCAAGGATGCTTGGGATGGAATCCATTGCGGTTCCCAACGAATGGCTCCTGGCTCCAAAATCTACCGCAGCGGAAAGAAGAATAACGGCGCTAGAGACTCAAGTTGCTCGCCTTAGAGACGCAGAACCAGCTTTCAGCATTTATTTCGTAGGCGCGACCGGCGCGCCGATCGAAAGGCTCGAAGCCGAAATCGTGAGATACGATCCTCTTGGCGAAGGCGACGTATCAGAATTAATGTCTCGAATTAGGTCCAAATTCCCTTTGGCGAGCCATTTTGGACCGGCGGAACCCAGCAGCAGGAGCGTCAGCGGCCTTGGCTTTTCCCGGCCTCAAGTGTTTGTTCCGGCCACAGAAAAAGAGAAGACATCATACCGCGAAGAATATCCGAAGTGGCTTGCCGAGTGCGAAAGCAAATTGCGTTCTTTCCACGAACTCCTGCAGCAAGGGGAAGGAATACCACGCTTCCATTTTGTTGCTACGAACGAAGGTGCGAGGCCTGGCAAGGATGTTCTTGTCAGCGTGAAGGCGCAGGGAGATTTTATGATCATGCCTCCGCCCTATCGGTCGGCGGAGGACCGAGAAAAGGCGCCAGTTTCTCTCGCACTTCCGAAGCCTCCGTCGACACCGCGCGGGACTTGGAGATTCGACGATTTGTTAGGACGCAGTGCTTACCTGATGCGAGACGTTGGAGGTTTCATTGGAGGACCTTCGGTTGCTCACCTCGTACCAGAACCCTTTACGCTGCCGAATTTGGACACGCCTAAACATGATCCTAACGCGTTCTATTACAAACCGGTGCGGCCACGATCACCGGTCTCAGAATGTGACTTGGTGTGCGAGCAGTGGCGGCATGGAGTGGAGCCCGAATCGTTCGCTGGTGAAGTAATCGTCGAGAAGGAGGAAGGGAGTGTGGCCGGAGCATTGGAATGCTGGATACATGCAGAGAACCTTTCAGACCCGATCGTTAAGCGAGTGCCGGTGAGGATTAATATTAGGCGAGCAGGAGCCTTTGACGCGGCAAACAATCAGGTAGAGTTTTTGCTTGCCGGGATCCATCTGTGATGAGTCGCGCAAGCAGACAGCAGACAATTAGGACGCGGCCACGCAAAACACGGTAGCCGAGTGGGGCTGGGCAAGTCCTATTTCCATTGACATTGGTCCCCAAATCAAGTACAAGCCCGCATCGAATCTCGCTCACTTAAAGGGTCGTGTTCTCGAGGCACACCTGAACACGGAGCGAGTGCGGTGCCCGCGTGCGGATTTGCACTCCGCTCCCGGGCGGCTTTGGGCATCATCTGGCCGGCACTACGACCGGTCCGGGAGGTGCATTCCCTGGACTGGGACAGGCGGGCGCGGGTAACGCCCGTGGAAGAGCGCAAGGTCTCTGCACCCCGGTTGGTGCGGCCGTACAGGATCGAGCGTCCTGCCACGTCCCAGGAAGCCTGGCCTGGAGCTGAGCCTTCGGGGCGAAAGTCCCGATGGCAAGAGCCGCGGTGGAACGCCGACAGGCGAGCGTGCCCCCTCCCAACCCTCCCCCGCAAGCGGGGGAGGGGAAAGAGAAAAGGGTGCGCGCCGCATCGCGAGATGCGGAGGTTGATACACACGTTTGTCGGCGTTCCGCTTCCCTTTTCTGTTGTGCGAATGGTGAAATGGCGAGTGGCGAACAGGGAACTAGCGAAGACCCTTCAGCCGCTCATTCCCGCGTAAGCGGGAATCCAGTCTGGGTCCCCGCTTTCGCGGGGACGAGCGGATTGAGTTTGCTATTCGCTCCGTTTCAACAAAACTCGGACGCATCCGCGCCGCGAGAACGTTGGCTGCTGTCCGTCATCCCGAGGTGCTCAGCGCGAAGCGCTGAGCCTCGAAGGGCGGCGGCCGAGATGCCGCGGCCTGCATCCTTCGAGGGCCGCTACAGCGGCCACCGCAGGATAAGGAATTGAGGTTTGCCCCGCGAGAACGATGCCGGTTGTGAAGTGCGGGTGGGCTTGCGTTGATCCAATACCGCGTAAAATGCCGCGTAACATGTTACGGCCTGCGAGAGAACCTGCAATGCCGACCAAGGCCAGGAAGTCACGACCAAAGACAGCGCGGGAGCGCATGAGCGCGCGGCGAAAGCGTTTGCGCGCGCAGGGTTTGCGGCCGGTGCCTTACTGCACGACAATCGTCGCGTTTCGCATACCTTCTCTTTGAATCAAACTGTAAAGCACGGCCGCGTTATTTGGATGCAGGCGGATACAGCCGTGGGAGGCGGGTCCGCCAAGCCGCGCAATATCGTAGCTGCCATGAATGGCAAAGCCGCCGTAGAAAAAGATGGAGTACGGCATCGGTGAGTTGTAATAGACGCGTGAAAACCAGCGTGCGGCCATCCACTGTGGATGGAAAACACCGGCCGGCGTGCCATAGCCTGGCCTCCCGGTCGAAACCCGCCACGTATAGAGGTAGGCGCCGTCGGCGCTGACCTGCATGGTTTGACTGGCACGATCGACCCGCACCAGCACCTCGGCTTGCGCGCCTTGTGCAGTAACTACGAAAACGACTGACAGAACCGCGATGGCGGCAATAACGCAACGCACAGCGAGCAGCCCTTTCGCACCGGCAATTATGGTGGCACCGCGCGGCGACTGTAAAGCGATAAGCGCGAATGGGGCGGATGCGATGACAACGGCCCGGAGATTCTATCGAAGATGCATACGTTCGATTTCTTAAGCATCGGGCATTCGAACATTCCCGTAGACCGCTTCGTGACCATGCTGCGCGAAGCCGGCGTGAATGCCGTCGTAGACGTACGGTCAATGCCGAGTTCGCGCCGATTTCCGTGGTTCTCGAAAACGAACCTGGAGGCACGTCTGGCGCGCGATGGCATCGCCTATACGCCGATGGGTGACTGGCTCGGCGGCCGACCGCGTTACGACAAACTCTTTCGCGACGGCATCGCCGACTACGAGGCGATGGCGATGGAGCCGCAATATCAGGCCGGCCTCGAGCGGTTGATCGATGCCGCAGTCCGGTCGCGGGTTTGCCTGATGTGCGCAGAGCGCGAACCGCTCGATTGCCATCGCTGCCTGCTCGTCGCCCGCAGCCTCACCGAGCGCGGATGTGCCGTCGGCCACATCCTCCACGACGGCAGTATCGAGTCCCATGCGGAGACCGAACGGCGGCTGTTGGCCTGGCACGGCAACGAGTGCGACCTGTTCGCGTCTGGACAGCGCGAGCTAATGGCGGCAGCGTATCGGCACCGGGCGCACCGCGTCGCGTTCCGGCTGAAAGTTCCGCCCCAGCATGCCACCGCGGAGAATGGATGATGCGCTTTTCGCCTCGCCTTGCTCTGGTGCTTTTACTCGCCGCCTCTCCGGCGCTGGCGCAGGACCCGGGCACGCTGGACAAGAAGCCGCTGCCGCCGCTTGAACATCCCGATTCGCCGACAACTCCGGCGCGAGAGCTGTTCGGGCGTGAAACCACACCGGTCCCGCTCGCCGCGCGCTCGATCGGCGGATACGCCAAGGGTTGCCTCGCCGGCGCCGTGGCGCTGCCGATCAACGGCCCGACGTGGCAAGTGATGCGGCTGTCGCGCAACCGCAATTGGGGCCATCCGCTGCTGATCGCTTTCCTCGAGCGGCTGGCGCGAAATGCCAAGAAGATCGGCTGGAACGGTCTGTTGGTCGGCGACATTTCACAGCCGCGCGGCGGCCCGATGCTGACCGGCCATGCCAGCCATCAGGTCGGACTCGATGCCGACATCTGGTTGACGCCGATGCCCGACCGCACGCTGTCAAACGAAGAGCGCGAATTCATGTCCGCCACCGAGGTCGTCCGCCCTGACCGCCTCGACGTTGATCCGAAGGTCTGGACGCACACCCACACCGAGCTGATCCGCACCGCGGCGGAGGATCCCGCCGTGGAGCGCATCTTCGTCAATGCGGCAATCAAAAAGGCGCTGTGCCGCGAGGCCGGATCGGATCGCGGCTGGCTCGCGAAAGTGCGGCCGTGGTGGGGACATGATTATCACTTCCATGTCCGGATCTATTGTCCGGCCGACAGCCCAGGTTGCGAACCGCAACCGCCGCCGGGCCCGGAGGACGGCTGCGGGCACGAACTTGATCACTGGTTCTCGGAAGCGAACCTGCATCCGCAAATCTCCACCGAGCCGTCAAAGCCCAGGCACCAGCTGACGATGGCAAACCTGCCGGCAGCGTGCCGGCAGGTGCTGAGGGCGCCCTGACATCGCCGTGCTCGAAATTTCCCGGGCTCTGCTTCCGCGGCATCTAGGCTTGGACCTTTTAGAACAGGGCCGGACCGAACAGCCTGCGTTGGGCGATACTTCCGATCATGGCCAGCACAAAGCCGCATACGACGATCACCGCAGTAAAACTCAGAACTTTCCGCTCCGGTGTTTTGATCAGCCGCGGCAGGCCCGTCCACAGGATATACGCACCGTAAAAGCCGATGAGTCCAAGGAAGCGCAGGCCCGGAGCCAACAGGGAAATCCCGGCAAGCCAGACCGGCGTATAGGCGTAGACCGCGAGCTTGAAGGAGCTGTCGAAATCAGCACGGCCGCTAAACATCGGCGCCAGCACACGGATGAGAAGCCCCAGCGCCAGCACCGTGGCGCACGTCACGACGTAACCGAACACCGCGCCGAACAATCCATCCATAATCGGCGCACGCACCAGGCCAATCCCAGGCACGACGGCGCCGACGACACACGCGCCAACAAAACCGAAAACCGCCGGGATGAGCGCGAGCACGGCGACGTAGCTCGACAACAGATAAGCCGCGTCGCCGGACTCCTTTTCGATCCGCGTCCACTCGGCGGAGGGATCGCTGAGTATCGCTTTCGCGCGCAAGGCCGCGTTCAAGCCGGTAGCCCTTTGGCGGCGGCGCGAATGAACGCGGCGCCCTTCTCCGCGATCATCATGGTCGGCGCGTTGGTGTTGCCGGAGGTAATCGTCGGCATGACGGAGGCATCGACGACGCGCAGCCGCTCAACGCCGGCTACACGCAGTTCGCCGTCGACCACCATCATCGGATCGCTCGCCAGCCCCATCTTCGCGGTGCCGACCGGATGAAAGATGGTGGTCCCGATATCGCCCGCGGCTTTCATCAGCGCCTGCTCATCGTCGTCCCGCACCGAAACACCGGGCAGATATTCGGCCGGACGGAACGGCGCCAGCGCCGGCTGCGCCACGATGTGTCGCGTCACGCGGATCGATTGCACCGCGATACGGCGGTCCTGATCGGTGGACAGATAATTCGGCTTGATCGCCGGTGCGTCGGCCGGATTGCGCGAACGCAGCCGGATATGTCCGCGGCTGGTCGGCTGCAAATTCGCGACGCTGGCGGTGAAGGCGGGAAATGTATGCAACGGCTCGCCGAAGCGATCGAGCGACAACGGCTGGATGTGATATTGCAGATTGGCGCGCGCCTGATCGCTGTCGGAGCGGGTGAACAGCCCAAGCTGCGAGGGCGCCATGGTCAGCGGCCCGCGACGAAACAGAATATATTCCGCGAGCATGCCGGCAAGACCCAACGGCGCATGATAGCGTTCATTGAGAGTACGAATCCCGTCGACCTTGTAGATGAGCCGAAGCTGCAGATGATCCTGCAGGTTCGCACCTACGCCCGGCCGATCGGCCACGACCGGGATGCCGCGCTCGGTGAGATGCTGCGCCGGCCCAACACCGGACAGCAGCATGATCTGCGTCGAACCAATCGAGCCGGCGGCGAGGATCACTTCCCCGCGACACCGCGCCATTCGGGCTTCGTCGCCTTGCCGCCAGCGCACGCCCGCCGCGCGCCGGCCGTCGAACACAATACCTTCGACCAAACATCCGGTATCCAGGCGCAGGTTCGGACGACGCAGCACCGGCTTGAGGAAAGCCCTCGCCGCCGACCAGCGCCGGCCGCGTTTCTGATTCACGTGAAAGGCGCAGCAGCCTTCGTTGTCGCCGGTGTTGAAGTCCGGAACGGATTTGATGTTGGCCTGTTCGGCGGCGGCACGAAACGCGTCGAGCACGTCCCAGCGCACCCGCGGCTCCTGGACCGGCAACTCGCCGCCGCTGCCATGCAGCTCGCTTTTGCCCAGGAAATGATCTTCATGTCGCTTGAAAAAAGGCAGCACATCGTCCCAGCCCCAGCCGGTGAGCCCGAGCTGGCGCCAATGATCGTAGTCGGCCGCCTGCCCGCGCATATAGACCATGGCGTTGATGGCCGACGACCCGCCGATCACCTTGCCGCGCGGATAGCTGAGGCTGCGGCCGTTGAGACCTTCTTCCGGCTCGGTCTTGAAACACCAGTCCGAACGTGGATTGCCGATGGCAAACAAATAACCGACGGGGATGTGAAACCAGATCCAGTTATCGCGACCGCCCGCTTCGAGCACGAGCACGCGACTTGCGGGGTCGGCCGAGAGCCGATTGGCCAGCAGGCAGCCCGCCGACCCCGCGCCGACAATGATGTAATCGTATTCGCCGTCGATCGGCTTTGCTTCGGCCATGTGGCACTCCACGCAATCGCCGGCAGCTTCACGGGCGCTTGGCCACCGATACGCGCTCGCTATGCAGCTTGATGAAGAGGATATAGGCGCACTGGAAGAAACACAGAATGTTGACCAGCACCAGCGCCGGCGCGCTGATCAGACTGCCATAGCCGACCCAGACCATCATTGATGCCATCGCCGCTATCAGCCAGGCAGCGGAAATGTCGTTCGCCGAGCGCGTCCGCCACGTCCGCGCGACCTGAGGCATCAGCGAAACCGTCGATAATATTGTGCCGACCGTGCCTAAAATGCCGACCCACAGCTCTTGCATCAGCCTCTCCTCAAATCCCGCTCAATCATAGCATGATGCGCGCTGCTTTTGCGCCGCCGCCGCAGCTTGTCCGCGCGTCAGCCAGAGCCTATTGTGCCGACGCGACGAGCGGCGCGCTGAGCGCGCGCCGCGCGAGCCTGGAACGGCGGTTCCCCTAAGGCGGTCGTATCGATCCCGAGTTGGCGCGGTCAGTGATGACCCGCGAGCGACCGAACGCACCGGAGAACCGCCGTGCAGATACGAAAGCATATACTTGCGACGTTTGCCGCTGCAATTGTCACGGCTGCCATGTCGCTGCCTGCGCTGCCGCAGGAAAAATCAATCGTCGTGTTCGCCGCCGCCTCGATGAAGAACGCGCTCGACGGGGTCGACGCGGCGTTTATGAAGAAAGACGGCATCAAGATCGTGGCCAGCTATGCCGCCAGCTCGGCGTTGATGAAACAGATCGAGCAAGGCGCGCCGGCCGATGTATTTCTGTCCGCCGACGTCGATTGGATGGACTACGGCGCTAAGAAGAAGCTGATAAAGAACGACACGCGTTTCAATCTGCTTGGCAATCGGCTTGTCCTGATCGCGCCGAAAGAATCCAAAATCGACAAGGTGACAATCGGCCCAGGCTTCAATCTCGCTGCACTTGCGGGCAGCGGGCGGATTGCGGTCGGCGATGTCCGCGCGGTGCCCGCCGGCCTTTATGCCAAGGCGGCTCTGGAGAAGCTCGGCGCCTGGGCAGCAGTCGAGCCGAAATTAGCGATGGCCGAAAATGTGCGCGCGGCGCTCGTTCTGGTCGCGCGCGGCGAAGCACCGCTTGGTATCGTCTACGAGACTGACGCCAAGATCGAGCATGGGGTGAAAATCGTCGGCGTGTTTCCCGAAGACTCTCATCCCCCCATCATCTATCCGGTGGCGATGACGATCACCGCCAAGCCTGAAGCAGCGACATACCTGGCGTTCCTGCGTACGCAAGCAGCGAAATCGATTTTCGAACACTATGGCTTCACTTTTTTGGTAAAGCCGGCATCGTGATAAAACACTGGCCCGTCGTTGCCGGATAGTCGGGTGCTTAGCCTCTCTCCCGCCGAATGGACCGCGATCGAGTTGTCGCTGCGTATCGCGATTGTCGCCACCGCCTGCGCGCTCCCGTTCGGCATCGCGATCGGCTGGCTGCTGGCGCGGAAGGAGTTTTGGGGCAAGACGCTGCTGGACGGGCTCGTTTACTTGCCGCTCGTGCTGCCGCCGGTCGTGACTGGCTATTTGTTGCTGATATCGTTTGGGCGGCGGGGACCGATTGGCGCGTTCCTTGCCGACTACTTCGGCATCGTTTTTTCGTTTCGCTGGACCGGCGCCGCGCTGTCCTGCGGCGTCATGGGTTTTCCGTTGATGGTGCGCCCGATCAGGCTCGCGATCGAGACGATCGACCGCCGGCTTGAGGACGCCGCAGCAACGCTCGGAGCCAATCGCGCGCTTGTGTTCCTCACGGTGACGTTGCCGCTGGCTTTGCCTGGCGTGATCGCCGGCGTAGTTCTGTGCTTCGCCAGGGCTTTGGGAGAGTTTGGCGCCACCATCACCTTCGTCTCTAACATCCCGGGCGAAACCCAGACGATTTCCGCGGCGATTTACACCTTATTGCAAATCCCCGACGGCGACGCGGCCGCGGGACGCCTGGTACTGATCGCGATTGTCATCGCACTCGCTGCTATTATCGCTTCGGAATGGTTCGCCCGCCGCGCCGGCATGCGCGTCCAGGGGGAATGACCGTGCTGGCCGTGGACGTCGAGAAGCGGCTCGGCAGTTTCAAGATTGCCGCGCGCTTCGAGGCCGGGGCAGGCGTCACCGCGCTGTTCGGACCGTCGGGTGCGGGGAAGACGACGATCGTCAACATGATCGCCGGCCTGCTCACACCCGATCGCGGATCGATCAGCTTTGACGGCACGCTGCTGTTCGATTCCGCTACCGGAATTAACGTGCCGCCGCATCGGCGCGGCATCGGCTATGTGTTCCAGGAGGGCCGGCTGTTTCCGCATCTGAGCGTGCGTCAAAATCTGGATTACGGTCGGCGGATCAGTGGCCACCCGCAGGACGCGGACCAGTTTCACCGCATCATCACCTTGCTCGATATCAGCGGCTTGCTTGACCGCCGGCCGCGCCTGTTGTCCGGTGGCGAGCGCCAACGCGTCGCGGTCGGCCGCGCCCTACTGATGCGCCCGCGGCTGCTTCTGTTCGACGAGCCGCTGGCCTCGCTCGATACCGGCCACAAGCGCGAAATTCTTCCCTACCTGGTTCGGCTCCGCGACGATTCCGGTGTACCCATGGTCTATGTCAGTCACACCGCGGCGGAACTCCGGCAAATCGCGACCAAGGTTGTTCTGGTCGATGCCGGCCGCGTGGTGGCCACCGGCGGGCTTGAGCTTCTCAAGGATGCCGACGCCTACGAGTTGGAATGAGCTTCACATTCGACGAAGCCAGCCCTGACAATTCACACACTGTCACGGCCCGCGACAACGGATTATGTTTTATTCGTCGTGACTGCGGGTCGCCGATGATGAACGGCTTTTGGCGCAACAGGATCGAACGCTGCGCCGCTCCCGCCGATCCTCATCGGTGCCGCACCTGAAATGGAACTTGCTTCTCCACCGGTCAAACATTCCAAAGCGCTGGGCGTGGCTTGCGGCGCCGGCGCGGCGTTGTGCTGGGCCCTTGGGTTCGTCGCTGCCCGCCACGGCATCGACGTCGGTGTCTCACCCTTGGTCCTCGCGCTGCATCGCTATGTTTGGCCGGGACTGGTACTGCTGCCTTTCCTCGCCACTAGAGGCCTCAGCGATCTTGGCGGCGTCGGCTGGGGTCGCGGCTTTACTCTCGCGGTTTTTGGCGGGCTCCCGCTCGCGCTGCTAAGTTATCTCGGTTATTTGTTTGTTCCGCTTGGCCATGGCGGCATCATCCAGCCGTCCTGTGCGGCGCTGGGCGGAATGACTCTGGCGCGCGTGGTGTTGAAAGAGCCGCTGCCAGCGAAGCGGGTGGTCGGCGCCATCGTCATTGTTGCCGGACTAGCGGTGATCGGCACTGAAGCGCTGCGAACCATAGGAGCACACGGCGTCGGCGGCGATCTCCTGTTTGTCGCGGCCGGGTGTTTCTTTGCCACCTTCGGCATGCTGGTGCGGCGGTGGCGGATTGTGGCGATGCAGGCGGTAGCCATCACCAGCGTCTTGTCACTCGTCGGCTTGCCGATCCTGCTGTTTAGCTTCGACAACATGATCGCCGCCGGCTTTTGGGAAAATCTGCTCCAGGCCGTCGTGCAAGGGACGCTCAGCGGAGCGGGCGCCACGTATCTGTTCACCCGCGCTGTCGTGTTGCTTGGCGTATCGCGCGCGGCCCTTTTTCCCTCGCTGGTTTCGCCTTTTGTGTTGCTGATCGGGTTCATTGCGCTCGGTATCGTGCCGAGCGTTTCGCAGCTGGTCGGATTGGTGATCGTCGTCGTCGGCTTTCGCCTGACCCAGCGTGGCTGATCTCAGGCAACTTTGCGTGTCTTTATAAATTCACCGATGCGATCAAGCGCCCGCAAGATGTTTTCGGTCGAGTTGGCGTACGATATCCGCATATAGCCTTCGCCGAGCACGCCGAAATCCGGCCCGCCAATCAACGCGACGCCGGAATCTTCGAGAAGCGCCGCAGCCAGCGCCTTCGCCTTCCACCCGGTGCGCTTGATATTCGGGAACACGTAGAACGCGCCCTTCGGCGTCGCACAGGAAATCCCTGGCAGCCCGTTGAAACCGTCGACCACCACCTTTCGCCGCTTGTCGAACTCGGCGACCATCTTCGCTACTTCATCCTGCGGCCCGGTCAGCGCCGCGAGTCCGGCATATTGTGTGGCAGCGTTAACGCAGGAGTGCAGGTTGACCGCGAGCTTGCGGGCATAGTCGTAAAGCTTGCCCGGCCAGACCGCGTAGCCCAGCCGCCACCCGGTCATGGCGTAGGTTTTTGACCAGCCGTTCAGCAGAATGAGCCGGTCGCGGATCGACGGATATTGCAGCAGACACACATGCACCTCGCCGTCGTAGAGCATGTGATCGTAGATTTCGTCCGACATCAGCGCGACATCGGGATAGCGCTCCAGCCCGGCGACAAGCTTGTCGACCTCCGCCTTGGGCGTCACGCCACCGGTCGGATTGGCCGGCGAGTTCAGAATGATCAGCCGGGTTTGCGGCGTGATCAGGCTGAGGGTTTCCTCGGCGGAGAAGGCGAAATTGTTTTCCTCGCGGATCGGTACCGGGATCGGCCGCGCGCCGGTGAACTCGATCATCGAGCGATAGATCGGAAACCCCGGGTCCGGATAAAGGATGTCGGCGCCCGGCTCGCCGAACATCAAAATCGACATGAACATGGTCGGCTTGCCGCCGGGAAAGATCGTCACCGCGTCCGGCGACACGCCGACTTTGAATCTCTTGTGCAAATCGGCGGCGACCGCCTCGCGCAGCGGCAAAATGCCGACCGCGGGCGTGTAGCCGTGCTGGCCGTCGCGCAGCGCCTTGACCGCCGCGTCGACAATGAAATCCGGCGTGCGGAAATCCGGCTGGCCGATACCGAGATTGATGATGTCGCGGCCTTGTGCCGCAAGCTGAGTGGCGCGCGCGAGAACGGCGAAGGCGTTCTCCTCGCCGATACGATCGAAGGCGGCTACAGTCTTCAACATGGCCGGAACTTTGAACCTCAATTGCGCGGCAAACGCAAACGCGGTTTCGCAATGTTGCGCCGCAATATAACCGGGGCGAAATTACCCGGCTGCATGGACGCGCGGCGGGTTCGCGGCAAGGGCAATTCGGACTATCTATGAATTGCGGGTGAGCAAGTCCGGAGACGGCGATGGCGAAGAGCAACGGTTCCAACGGTTCGCAGCGGCGGCGCCTGCGCTCGCAATTGTGGTTCGACAATCCCGATGACCCGGGGATGACTGCGGTCTATCTCGAGCGCTATCTCAATTTCGGCCTGACGCTTGCCGAACTGACGTCCGGCAGACCGATCATCGGTATTGCCCAATCCGGCTCGGACCTCAGTCCCTGCAACCGTCATCATCTGGAACTGGCACAGCGCGTCCGCGCCGGCATCCGCGACGCCGGCGGCGTCCCGCTGGAGTTCCCCACCCACCCGATTCAGGAAACCGGCAAGCGTCCGACGGCGGCACTCGACCGCAATCTTGCCTATCTCAGTCTTGTTGAAGTGCTGTTCGGTTATCCGCTCGACGGCGTGGTGCTGATGACGGGCTGCGACAAGACCACGCCGGCTTGTTTGATGGCGGCGGCGACGGTCAATACGCCGGCGATCGTACTTTCCGGCGGGCCGATGCTCGACGGCTACTACAAGGGCAAGCTCGCCGGCTCGGGCACCGCGGTTTGGCAGGCGCGTGAAGAGGTCGCGGCCGGCAAGATCACCTACAAGGAGTTTATCGAATTCGTCGCCTCGTCGGCGCCGTCGATCGGCCACTGCAACACTATGGGCACGGCTTCGACCATGAACGCCATGGCCGAGGCACTCGGTATGTCGCTGCCCGGCTGCGCTGCGATCCCGGCGCCGTATCGCGAGCGCGGGCAAATGGCTTATGCGACGGGCGTGCGCGCCGTTGAAATCGTCAACGCGGACCTCAAACCATCGGACATCCTCACACGCGCCGCGTTCGAAAACGCCATCGTCGCCTGCTCGGCAATCGGCGGCTCGACCAACGCGCCAATTCATCTCAACGCCATCGCTAAGCACATCGGCGTTCCACTCTCGATCGGCGACTGGGAGAAGATCGGCTTCGATGTGCCGCTCCTCGTCAACATACAGCCGGCCGGGGAGTATCTCGGCGAGGAATATTATCGCGCCGGCGGATTGCCGGCGGTGATGCATGAACTGCTTGATGCCGGACGGCTCCAGGGCGACGCGCTGACTATCAACGGCAAGACGGTCGCCGACAATGTCGCCCGCGCCAAGGCGACCAATCCAGCCGTCATCCGGCCGTACAAAGAACCGCTGAAGGCAGAGGCCGGCTTCCGCGTCCTGCACGGCAATCTGTTCAATTCCGCGATCATGAAGACGAGCGTGATCTCAGACGAGTTTCGCAAGCGTTATCTCAGCGATCCGAAAGACCCCGACGCGTTCGAAGGCCCGGCCGTCGTATTCGACGGACCAGAGGATTATCATCGGCGCATCGAGGATCCTGCTCTTGGAATCGACGAACGCACCATTCTGTTCATGCGCGGCGCCGGACCGATCGGCTATCCGGGCTCGGCCGAAGTCGTCAACATGCAGCCGCCGGCAGCGCTAATCAAACGCGGCGTCACTTCGCTCCCCTGTCTCGGCGATGGCCGGCAGTCGGGCACCTCGGGTTCGCCGTCGATCCTCAATGCTTCGCCCGAGGCCGCGGTGGGCGGCGGCCTTGCGCTGCTCAAGAACGGGGATCACGTGCGTATCGATCTAAAAAAAGGCACTGCCGACATGCTGATTTCGGCCGGGGAACTGGCGGAGCGTCGCGCAGCGCTGAAGAAAAACGGCGGCTATCACTACCCGCCGAGCCAGACGCCGTGGCAGGAAATCCAACGCGAGATGGTCGATCAGCTGAGCGATGGAATGGTGCTTGAGCCGGCCGTCAGATTTCAGCGCGTGGCACAAAAATTCGTGCCGCGAAACAACCACTGACTAAAGCCTGCTTTCCAGATGCTGGGTGCAACATGAGCAGTTCCCGTCCGACTATTGCCGACAAGCGCAAGACCTTTCGGAAGCTGCACGAAGCCGGCTGCTTCGTCATTCCCAATCCCTGGAACATCGGCACCGCGCGCTATCTGCAGGGGCTGGGCTTCAAGGCGCTCGCCACCACGAGCGCCGGTCATGCGCACTCACTGGGATACCCGGACGGCGCGCAGAGCCGCGACGCGGTGCTCGCGCATTATCGCGAGCTGGTTGAGGCGACGGACGTGCCGCTCAATGCCGATTTTGAGAACGGCTTCGCCGATAATCCCGATGGCGTGGCAGAGAGCGTGACGCGGTGCATCGCAACTGGCGTAGCGGGTCTGTCGATTGAGGATTCTCCTAAGAGTGATACCCCACTATACGACTTCGACCTGTCGGTGGCACGCGTCAAAGCCGCACGAGCTGCGGTCGACCGCGCTGGCGGCGATGTCATCTTCACCGCACGCGCCGAGAATTTCATTCGCGGCGTGCCCGATCTCGATGACGTTATCAAGCGGCTCAAGGCCTATGCCGCGGCGGGAGCAGACTGCCTCTACGCGCCGGGAATCAAGACGCGCGAGCAGATCGAAGCCGTGGTGAAGGCGGTGGCGCCGAAGCCGGTGAACTTCCTCGGCGGCGGTGCGTTCGGTTTCACGGTGAGCGACCTTGCAGCGATGGGCGTACGCCGGATCAGCGTCGGCGGGTCGCTCGCACGTGTGGCGATGCACGCGTTCATCCGCACCGCGACCGAAATCGCCAATGATGGCAAATTCGAGGGCTTTGCCGGGCTCGTCACCAATGCCGAGCTGAACAAATTCTTCAGCGAGGACCGCCGAAAATTGTCATGACCGGCGAACTGCCGAGAGGCGGCGACGCCGATGGTTTTGAACGCAACACAGGGTGGCGCGTTGGTCCCGCGAATTATACCGCGGCCGCTAGAACAGAATGTGAGATGCAAGCATGAGCAACAGACTGCAAGGCAAAGTCGCCCTGGTCACAGCCGCGGGCCAAGGCATCGGTCGCGCGATCGCGGAAAGGTTTGCAGCCGAAGGCGCGAAGTTGATCGCGACCGATCTCGACGCGGGCAAGCTCTCCGGATTGAACGGCAAG
This sequence comes from uncultured Alphaproteobacteria bacterium, assembly GCA_963844545.1. Taxonomy (GTDB): domain Bacteria; phylum Pseudomonadota; class Alphaproteobacteria; order Rhizobiales; family Xanthobacteraceae; genus BOG-931. The sequence continues at coordinate 739,320 of CAWJOX010000026.1, forward strand.
CGGCACAAACTGGACGTCCGCTCGCAGGGCGGCATCGAGGCTTTCGGCAAAGAAGTCTCCCGCGAGTTCGGTCCGCTCGACATTCTGGTCAATTGTGCCGGCTATGTGCATCAGGGCACGGTGCTCGATTGCACCGACAAAGACTGGGATTTCTCGTTCGATCTGAACGTCAAATCCATCCACCGCATGCTCACGGCATTCTTGCCAGGCATGCTGGAGAAGAAGTCGGGCTCGATCGTCAACATTGCTTCGGCGGTTTCCTCGATCCGCGGCGTTCCTAACCGCTATGTCTACGGCGCGACCAAAGCCGCGGTGATCGGACTGACCAAAGCCGTCGCCGCCGATTTCATCAAGCAAGGCATCCGCTGCAACGCCGTTTGTCCGGGCACGATCAAATCGCCGTCGCTCGGCGAACGCATCACCGCGGTTTCGCAGGAGACCGGGAAGTCGCTCGACGCCGTGAGGCACGACTTCGTCGCCCGCCAGCCGATGGGCCGGCTGGGCACGCCGGAAGAGGTCGCCAACCTTGCCCTCTTTCTCGCCAGCGATGAGGCGAGCTACATAACCGGGCAGGCCCATCTCGTCGATGGCGGCATGGCGCTGTAACCGCTTCAGCCCGTAACGCAATGCACGTTCTCATCACCGGCGCCGCAGGGATGATCGGGCGCAAGCTCACGGCGCGCCTGGTCGCCGACGGCGCGCTCAACCGTCGGAGGATCGAGAAACTTACCCTCCTCGACGTGAACGCACCGCAACGGCCGGAGCAATTCACCGCGAGCGTCGAAACAATCGGCGCCGACATCGCCGATCCCGCCACCGGTCGTGCGGCGGTTGCCGGCGGGCCCGACGTCATTTTCCACCTCGCCGCGATCGTTTCCGGCGAGGCCGAACTCGATTTCGAGAAAGGCATGCATGTCAATTTCGACGGCTCGCGCTCACTTCTCGAAGCCGTCCGCGCATCCGGCGACGATTATCGGCCGCGTGTTGTGTTCTCCTCGTCGATTGCGGTGTTCGGTGCGCCGTTCCCGGAAGCGATCTCAGACGATTTCGCGCTCACGCCGCTGACATCCTACGGATCGCAAAAGGCCATGGTCGAGGCGATGCTTGCCGATTATACGCGGCGTGGTTTTCTCGATGGCGTCGGCATCAGGCTGCCCAACATCGTGGTCCGACCGGGTAAGCCCAACAAAGCCGCCTCGGGTTTCTTTTCGTCGATCATCCGCGAGCCGCTCAATGGCGAGGAGGTATCGCTGCCGGTCGATGATGGCGTCCGCAGCTGGCACGCCAGTCCGCGCGCCGCTGTCGGCTTTCTGATCCACGCTGCCGGCCTCGACGGCAAAGCGCTCGGGCCGCGCGTTAATCTCACCATGCCTGGCTTCTGCTGCACCGTGGCCGAGCAAATCGCGGCACTGCGACGGGTCGCCGGCGACAATGTTGCGTCCCGCATCCACCATAAACCGGACCCGCTGATCATGCGCATTGTCGCCGGCTGGCCTAGTCGCTTCGATACCCGTCGCGCGAACGCACTCGGCTTCAAGGCTGAGTCATCTTTCGATGAAATCATTCGCGCCCACATCGACGACGAGTTGGGCGGCCGGATCGCAGCCTGATGTTGCACAGAAGGCTCTTCCACGGCGCGTAGCCGATGGCTTAAGTGCGGCATGCAATTCGTCTCGACGCTGATTCCGGCAACGCTTGCCCGCCGCTATAAACGCTTTCTCGCCGATGTGGTGCTTGAATCAGGTGAGTTGATAACCGTTCACGTCGCCAATCCGGGAGCCATGACCGGCCTCAACCGGCCGCTGTCGCGCGTGTGGTTGTCCAACTCCAGCAATCCGTTGCGCAAGTTGCCGCTGAGCTGGGAACTCGTCGAGACCGATCTCGGCAGCGGACCGGAACTCGTCGGCGTCAACACCGGGCATCCGCATCAGCTCGTTGCCGAGGCGCTTGAGGCCGGTCTCATTCCTGAATTGCGCGACTATCCGACGATCCGCCGGGAAGTGAAATACGGCCAGGCGTCGCGAATCGATTTTTTGCTCGAAAGCCCCGCCCGGCCGCCGTGTTACCTCGAGATCAAGAATGTCCATCTGATGCGCACGCGGGGGCTGGCCGAATTCCCGGACAGCGTCACTCAACGCGGCGCCAAGCATCTCCGCGAGCTTGCCGCAGTACGGCGAACCGGCGCTCGCGCGGTGATGCTGTTCGTTATCCAGATTCCCTCAGCGGACCGCTTTAGCGTCGCCCACGATATCGACCCGGCCTATGCGAACGCCTTCGACCAGGCGCGCGCACGCGGCGTCGAGATGCTAGCGTGGCGCTGCAAGGTTGGCCTCGACGGAATCGAGATTGTGGCGCCCGTTCCGATTGTGGAGGGCTGAAGGCAGCCAGCCGGCCGGCCGCCGGTTGCTTGCGTTGGCCGCGCGCATGCTTACATTCCAGGTCAAACAGCGGCTTGCGGCCGCTTTCATCGCGGCCTAAAGCTCCTCAACCATGACCTACGTCGACGCGACCGTCGCGCCGCTGCGCAAAACCGGACAGATCAAGATCCATGGCCCCGCGGCCTTCGAGGGCATGCGGAAGGCGGGCCGGCTCGCGGCCGAGTGCCTGGACATGCTGGCCGGCGAAATCGGGCCCGGCGTCACCACCGAGCATATCGACGAACTGGTCTACGAATTCGGCATGGATCACCACGCCGCGCCGGCGACTTTGATGTATCGCGGTTACCGGAAGTCGACCTGCACGTCCGTCAATCACGTGGTCTGCCACGGCATTCCCTCGGAAAAGCCGCTCCGCGAAGGCGATATCGTCAATGTCGACGTGACGCTCATTCTCGACGGCTGGCATGGCGATTCCAGCCGCATGTACGCCATCGGCGAAATCCCTCGCCGTGCCGAGCGGCTGATCGAAGTAACCTACGAAGCGATGATGCGTGGCATTGCCGTAATCAAGCCGGGGGCCACCACGGGCGATATCGGCTACGCCATCCAGACTTTCGTCGAAGCGCAGCACATGAGCGTGGTGCGCGATTTCTGCGGCCACGGTCTTGGCCGCCTGTTCCACGACGAGCCGAATATCGTGCACGTCGGCCGACCCGGCGAAGGCATCGTGCTGCGGCCCGGCATGTTTTTCACGGTCGAGCCGATGATCAATCTCGGCCGGCCGCACGTGAAGGTGCTGTCCGACGGCTGGACGGCGGTCACTCGCGACCGCTCGCTGTCGGCGCAGTTCGAGCATTCCGTCGGCGTGACCGAGACCGGCGTCGAGGTCTTTACCCTCTCGCCGAAGGGCTACACCAAGCCGCCCTACCGGGTGTAAACGGCGGCCTGCGCGCGAAGCGCCTGGTTCTCGGCCTCAAGCTCGGCAATGCGGGTCCGCAACGGTGACACCGCAGTTTCAATTTCCTCGATCGTAAAGCGCGGCGTGATGTGCTGCGGGCAATTCCAGTCGAATGTTTCCAGGTGCAGCAGGAATGCTCGCTCGGGCTTGCCCTTATAGCCGGGGAGGCTAAGGCGCGCGGCGAGTTCGCTGTCGGCAGCAATGTTGCGCGCCTCCACGCGCGCCAGGACTTTCAGACGCGCGCGGTTCGGATAGTCGACAAGGATCAGCGCGGCGCGATCGTCGGCGGCGAGATTGCCGACGCTGATGTACTGCAAGTTGCCGCGAAAATCGGCGAAGCCGAGCATCTTCTCGTCGAGGACTTTGAGGAAACCGGGCGGCCCGCCGCGGTGCTGGACGTAGGGCCAGCCCGATTCCGATACGGTTGCCATGTAGAAGCTGTCGCGCGCGGCGATGAACGCAGCCTCGTTGTCGGTGAAGCGGTCGAAGGTACGATGACCCTTGAACCGCTCCCACATTTCGCGGCTCCCGTTTGCGGCCTGGGCGGCGCGTACACTTGGGGTTGAGGTTATGTCGAGAAATTTGTAGCTCACGATCGGACTCCCTGCCTGGGAGCAGGTTAAGATCATTCCCCAAAAGGCGATAATCGGCAGCATTGACAACTCATTATTGCTGCTACAGCAATAATGGATGGAACGGCTTTCAGCGATGCGCACGTTCGTCACCGTTGCCAAGATCGGGAGTTTCGCCGAGGCGGCGCGGCGAATGCGGCTGTCGCCTTCCGTTGTGACCCGAGCGATTGCCCAGCTCGAAGATCAGCTCGGACTTACGCTCCTGATGCGGACGACACGATCGCTCCGCCTCACCGAGGGCGGTGAAATCTATCTCGGAAACTGCCAGCAGATTTTGGCGGACGTCGACAGCGCCGAGCGGCAGGCCCGCGGTGAAAACGCCGAGCCCAGCGGCAATCTGAAAGTCGCGGCTCCCATCCTGTTCGGCCGCCTGCATGTGCTGCCGATAATCAATCGGGTTTTGCAGACGCATCGTGCCTTGTCGATTCAGTTGAGCCTGTCGGACCGCAATATCCACCTCGTGGATGAAGGCATCGACGTTGCCGTCCGTATCGGCGACCTGGCCAATTCCAGCTTGATCGCGGTCAAATTAGGCGAAGTCAGCCGTGTCACGGTCGCGAGCCCGGGCTATCTGAAAGCGCGCGGCACGCCGAGGTCGCCCACGGAGCTTGCCGACCATGACACCATCGCGTTTGAGGGTATCGGCTCGACCAACGAATGGCGTTTCAACCCCGGCCGCAAACTCATCCGCGTGGAACCGCGACTGAGTGTGAACAGCGCCGACGCTGCCATTGCGGCGGCGGAGGCCGGTGTCGGGATCACACGCACTTTGTCCTATCAAATCAAAGCGCCCGTGCTTACCGGCAGGCTGAAGCTGATCCTGCAACAATTCGCGCCGCCCCAATCGCCGGTCAATGCTATTTATCCCGCGCGCCGCATAGCTTCAGCAAACGTCGCTGTTTTCGTCAAAGCTGCCCGTGACTACTTCAAGGCTCATCCGCTTACCCCAGTGGCGGCATGGAAGGCACGCTGATCCGGCGTCGCCCGTCAGGCGCTCTCTTGGGCTTCGCAAGCCGATTGCAAAATAACGCAATCCAGTCATGCTTGGAGCTACGGTCTGTGGCCGATGGCTGGACCATGGATCCTGGAGTTGCGTTCAGTTCCGATGCTGGAAAAGAAGCGCGAGCGTGAACGCGGCCTCGCCGAGGCGCCGCCGCACTATTACGGGCACCGCGAACGGCTGCGAGAGCGGTTTCGCGAAGCCGGCGCCGAAGCGCTGTCCGACTACGAGCTGCTGGAATTGGTGTTGTTTCGCGCGCTGCCGCGACGCGACGTCAAGCCGCTTGCCAAGGAGTTGATCGCGACCTTCGGCTCGTTCGCGGAGGCGATATCGGCGCCGGTCTGCCCGGCTCAGCGGCGTCAAGGGGCTTGGCGATGCCGCGATCACCGAGCTCAAGCTCGTGCAGGCGGCGGCGAGCCGGCTGGCCCGCGGCGAAGTCAAGAAGCGGCCAGCGCTGTCATCGTGGTCGGCCGTGCTTGACTATTGCCGCACCGCGCAGGCCTTCGCCGACCGCGAGCAATTTCGCGTCCTGTTCCTCGACAAGCGCAATCAAGTCATCGCCGACGAATTGCAGCAGGTGGGAACCGTCGACCATACGCCGGTCTATCCGCGCGAAGTGGTCAAGCGCGCGCTGGAACTGTCCGCCACCGCCATTATTCTCGTACACAATCATCCGTCCGGCGACCCGACACCCTCACGCGCGGACATTCAGATGACGCAGCAGATCATCGCGGTCGCGAACCCGCTCGGCATTTCCGTTCACGACCACATCATCGTCGGCAAAGAAGGTCACGCCAGCCTGAAGGGCCTCAAGCTGATCTAGCAACGCGGAGAGCCGCAATGGCGCGTGAACTCGTAAGACGACGCAGACCGCTGCCGGCCGGCAGACTGTTGGCGCTTGCGGTCGGAGCTATGGCCGTCGGTGCGGTGGCCATCGGCGCGCTGGCGATCGGACAAATTGCGATTGGCCGGCTGGCGATCCGGAAGGCGCGGTTTGGCTCTTTGGAAGTCGATGAATTGACCGTCGGCAGACTGCGGGTCAGAGAGCAACAAAACTCAAACTCGTAAGCGCCCGCCATTATGCGCGATGTTTTACCGCGCATCTCCAAGACTTCGGCTCGGCTATTTCACCAGAGCAGCAGCACTCAGGCCGGCGATGCGGCCAAGCACAGCCGCGGTCAGCAAACCGTTTCCCGACAGATAGCCGCTGGCGTGCGAACCTGAAATGCCCGCCGCTGCGCCGCCGGCCGCGAACAGGTTCGGCAGACGGGTTCCGTGCACGCTCATCACGCGAGCCTGTTCATCGACGGCAGCACCGCCTTGGGTGTGAAACAATGCACCCGTGACTTTCACCGCCTTGAACGGCGACGACAATGGCGCTGCATTTGCAAAGGACCGCCCGAAACGATCGCTAGCGCCCGTCTGTTTTGCCCGCTCGACCTCGGCGAAGCTTTGCACCAATGTGGCCGCCGGCAGGTTCAGGCGTTCTGCGAGTTGTTCAACGGTCGAGGCTTCGATGACCGCGCCTGATGCTTCGGCTTGCCGAAAATCTTCGAACTGCCGCGCGATGGCGGCAATGCGTTCGTCGAAGATGTCGAAAGCTGTTCCATCAGGCTGGGCAAGCACGACAGCCGCCTGTTCCGAATAGCCGAGGCTCTCGTTGGAAAAGCGAGCGCCACTCGTGTTCACCTGAAAACCGCCCTCCATGATCGCGGCCCAGGTGATGAGGATGCCGTGCGGATGGGCGACGGAGCCGTGTCCTTGGTAGCCAGACATATAGAGAAGTTTGGCATCGAGCGCTCGTCCCCATTGAACCGCATCGCCGCGGTTACCGGGATGCCCGAAATAAAGCGCACCCTTCATTTCAGGGATGTATTGCCCGACCAGATCGGAGGCACCGCCGTAGCCGTTGCAGGCAAGAATCAGCGCCTGGCAGCCCAACAAATCCATGGCGCCATCCGGCCGGGTGATCTCCACGCCGCGCACAACGCGATCAGCGCCCGCATAGAGCGCCGTTACGGTCGCATCCACGATGATTGGGATCGCTGCTTCGTCTGCGGCTTGCCTTAGCCGGTCGATCAACTCCGCGCCGGAGCGGGTGGACAGGCCGTGCATGCGCCGCGCCGAATGTCCGGGATAATCAAAGTCGTGGACAACGGAGAATGGCAAGTTGTAGCGCTCTGCGAGCCATTCGACGGTCGTGCCGGCTTCGCGGGCGATCACGTCGACGATTGCCGGATCGGCTTCGTCATGGGCCTTGCGTTTGAGATCGGCGGCAAATAGCGCAGGGCTGTCATCAATGCCGAGCATCCTTTGAAAGCGCGTACCGGCGGCGGGAATCAGTCCCGCAGACAATGCCGTGGAGCCCCTCGGCACAGAATCGCGCTCGAGAACGACGACTTCCGCTCCGGCTTCGTGCGCCGCCAACGCTGCGCAAAACCCCGCTGCGCCGGCGCCGACAATGACGAGCGGCGCACTAACCGCAAACCCGTCGGCGGGTGGAGCCTTGACGCTCAACAACGTGTCCCCAGCTACTGCTTTACTGGCTGCCCCGCGTCTGAGAGAGAAGAATTTGAGTACAGCGAAACAACGCGATCGTCTTGCCGCTGATCTCGCTTTTCACCTCCGCGTCCCAGACCTGCGTGGTGCGTCCGCCATGCAGCAATCGAGCTTCGCAGATAACGCCGCCTTCAAGCGCAGTCCCAAGAAAGTTGGCCTTCAGCTCGATGGTCGTGAAGCCCGAGGCGCCTTTCGGAAGAGACGTCATGCAGCCATAGCCGCAAGCGGTATCGGCGAGCGCAACCACCGTGGCGGCGTGAAGGTATCCGTTCGGCGCCAAATGTTGCTTGGCGACATCGAACCGGCCGCGCGCAAAGCCCTCCCGGACATCGATCCAGTCGAACTTAAGCTGGTCGGGCAGGTATCCGACTTGCTTGATGCGGAATGCCTCAGCGGCGTTGTTCATGCTTTCCCCTGAAATCAATTGCCCGCCAATCACTGACGGATCAGCAAAACCGGGTCCGAACTTTCAGGCACGCGCTGCCAGGTATTGGCGTCGTTCTCTTCAAAACGCCAAGTCTGTCCGCGCGACGAGAGCAAGACCAGCTCGCCCTGGTCCATGCGCCAAGAGTACGGCGCAAAACGAGTGACCATTGCATCGCAGCCCGGTTTAACCTTAAGCATCAACGCGTCGGCGCCGGCCGGATTGGTCGCCAGCGAAAGCACGCAGATCGGCTTGCCGGTACCGCGCGCGATGGCCCAGTCGCCAGCCATGTCCTCGGCCGAACGAACCGGCGCCACCGCCGCCGCGCTTTGCAGCACATAACGGCCCTGTCCCGGTTCAAAACCATCGTACAGGCCGGCCTCAGCTTCGTTGAGCTCAATCACCGCGTTGCCATTGGCGTCGAGAAGGCGCAACCCGCCGAAATTATCCACCGCCCACGCGACGATATCTTTGGTCGTCGGAAACAGGCTTGGGCAGCTCTTGTCGATGTCGAGCTTGTAACCACTGGCCACAGCGTCGGCACGAAAGTTGAAGCGGCAGATTTTGTCGCGATCGGCGTTCGAGAACTCCCACGCGCCGACCATCGCAGTGGCAGCCTCACTCAGCGCAGGCGTATCCTGCGCGCGTGCGCCAACGCAACAACTCGCCATCACGGCGATGCCTAGAAGAATGCTCCGAGTCACGCCGAGACCGCCCGACTTCATGTTTAAACGCTAGCACGCTGATTGCGCCGCGTGAACGTCGGCGACAGCGCGCCGCTTGTGCCGCTCCGTGCGGCGCATACATACAATCGAGCCATGACCGACAAATCCGACATTCCGGAACGGCCGCGCGCCGAGCCGGAAATCATCCCTCCCGACCGGACTAACCGCGCTCCCGACTGGCGCCAGCGCGCTTGGTCGCCGGACGGTTCACCGTGGGTAGGAGGATCGCAACGAATTTACATCGGCCGGATTGGACCGTTCGGCCTCGCGCTGCTCATGCTGATGATTGGCGTCCTCGCCGCGGTGATCCTGCTCACCTTGGTCGGGGCAGTGTTGCTCTGGATACCGATCCTGGTGCTGCTCGTCGCCGCCGGCGCCATATACCGCCTGCTGCGCCGGTAAACGGGCCCCAGCCGATCGGCCGCAGATTGCCGGCCGTAGATCGGTCAGGGCCGGCGTATACGTCTCATTAACACTAATCCCTTTATCAATTGGTTAACCATAGGGACCCGCCTGGACATGCCGGGCGGCCTGCCCTTTGAGTGCGCGTGCGGCGGATTAAGTGCGCCTAACAACGGCGCTGATTGCTATGCCAGCGCGACTAGCGCTGCCGGCTATCGGAAAGTTACGTAAGGGATGTTCGAGGCGCCGCGCCAAAGCCGACCGGTCGTCGTTGGGACGGGGGAAATACCCGTTGGGTTTGCTCCCGCCGCCAACTTCGATTTTCAAAGATTTCTGTCCGTCATCTGGCGCGATAAGGCAACCATTCTTTGGACGACGGCTCTTTCGTTACTCATAGCCGTACTGTTCGTCACTTTGGTGCCGCCCCGTTACACGGCGACGACGCAGATTCTCATCGACCCGACGGATTTGCGCGCGGTCGCGAACGACCTCACGCCGGCCAATCAGGCCAATGACGCAGCCGTGCTGCAGGTCGAGAGCCAAGTCCGGGTATTGACCTCCGACAACGTGCTGCGGCGCGTAATCAAAGCCGAATCGCTCAACCGCGACCACGAATTTGTCAGTCAGTCATCGTGGTTCGGCGGCGCGCGCTACGGCGATGACTCGCTTGCCGCGCTGAATGCGCTCAAGCGGGCCGTCCGAGTAAAGCGCGCCGAGCGCACTTACGTCGTGGATGTGAGTGTCACCAGCCGCGATCCGGCAAAAGCGGCGGGCATCGCCAACGCGATCGCGCAGGCCTATCTGGCGGAACAAACCGATGTGAGGTCTGACGCGGCGCGGCAGATTTCCCAGTCGCTGTCAGCGCGCCTCACTGAGCTCAAGGAGCGGGTTCGCCAGGCAGAAGACCGGGTCGAAACGTACAAGGCTCGCAACAACATCCTCGGTGCCAGCGGGCAGCTCGTCAACGAACAGCAGCTCTCCGAGCTCAACAATCAATTGGGCATTGCGCGTGCGCGGACGGCGGCGGCGAAGGCCCGCCTCGACCAGATCGAACATGTGCGCATACCGAAAGAGGAGATCGGCGCCTTCCCCGAGGCGGTGCAGTCTCAGACCATTACCGCGCTGCGCACCCAATATGCCGAGATCATGCGGCGCGAGGCCGAACAGATGTCCTCGCTTGGTGCGCGGCATCCGGCCGTCATCGAAATCCAGGCACAAGCCGAGCGGCTGCGGCACATGATCGAAGACGAGGTCCAACGCATCGCCCTCTCGGCGCGCAGCGAATACGAGAGCGCCCGCGCCAACGAGGCGGCGCTGGCCGCCAACCTGGAAAAGCTCAAGGGCAACGCCGTCACCACCAACGAAGCGATGGTGACCTTGCGCGAGCTTGACCGCGATGTGGCCGCCAGCCGCGCGGTGTACGAGTCGTTTCTGGTACGGGCCCGCGAGACCGGCGAGCAGGAACGGCTCGATACCAAGAATATCCGCGTGATCTCACGGGCCGATCCGCCGCTGCGGCGGAGCTTTCCGCCCTCAAACACGGTGCTTGCTGTAGGCGCTTTGCTCATCGGAGTCTGCGCCGGCACCGGCATTGTCATGATGCGGACTGCTGCGGATGGTTCGGCGCCCCGTCCGCGTCGTGCGGCCGGAAGCGGCACCCTCCTGGGCAGATTGGCAGGAACGTTCAGTGGAGTTTTGCCTGCTGGCGCTGGCGCCGTTTCGCCATCGATACCAATCCTCGCGATGCTGCCGCACGCTGACACCTCGTTTGCGCTCAACGCCGCGCAAGACCGGCGTTCCCGCTTTGCAACCGAAATTGGTCAGGCACTGGAAGCGATTCGTGAAAGTCACAAAATGCGCAGCAATCCAAGCATCCTGGTCGTCGCGGCGGATGATGAAGACGATACGGTTGCCGGTGCGCTGACGCTTGCCGCGGCAGCCGCCATGACTCAGCGGGTGCTGTTGATCGACGCTGATCTCGAGCGCCGAACGCTCGCGGCAATCGGTGCCGACGGAAACGAAGGCGGGCTCGTCGACGTGGCCGTTGGACGCCGGAAGCTTTCCGAAGTCACGTTTCGCGATCGCGAAACAGGGATCCACGTAACATCGTTCGTCTCGCCGAACAGCCGGCGTGACCGGCGGATCATCGAAGCGGATATCGAGCGGGCATTCGACCAGACCAAACGCTTCGACATGGTGATCGTCGCCGCGATTGGATTTGGCAACGACCCGAGCACCCGCCTTTTTGCTGACCTCGTCGATCACATCCTGCTGGTCGCTGCGACCGACCAGCAGGATACGGGCGCCCTCGAGCAGTTTGCTTCGCAGCTTGGACCTGACGCAGGCAAAATCCGCGGAGCTGTCCTTACCAGCGCCAGCACGGCCCACACATCGAAACCGGCCAAATTGCGGTCCGCATAACCCGCAAACGAGGCATCCCTGGCACAGCTCGGTCTACTCCCGGCGGAAAATCCTGCGATCGCCCCGGCGATCGACGCCGACACGCTTATCCGCAGCGTGCTGCTGGCCGCGGTATTTCTGCTGGTGTGGATTTCTTTTCGCCCGTTCGAGAACCTTTCGACAGCGCAGGAGGTCACCGAAGCCGGCAACGTTGTCAATCAAATCGGATATTCGCTCCTGTTCTTACTGCTTGCAGCGTGGTGCCTCGGCCACGATCCAAGCCGTTTACTGGTTCTCCTACGGCCGGTCTTGATCATAACGCTGCTCTGGTTCGCGCTCTGTGTTGCCACCTCCTGGGAACCGTCGCTGTCTGCCCGGAGATTTGCGCTTACTCTGGTGACCGTTGGGTTGGCCGGCATGGCGCTGCTGCTGCCCAAGAACGTTCGGCATTTCAGCGATGTCATGGCAGTCGTGGTGCTTATTGTGCTGGCGGCGTGTTACCTCGGCGTGTTTTTCCTCCCCGAGCAAGCGATTCACCAGACCACCGATTACATCGAACCCGAACTTGCTGGAGACTGGCGCGGCGTGTTCTCGCACAAGAACGAAGCGAGCGCCGCCATGGTCCTGTTCATTTTCATCGGACTTTTTATCGCACGGGTGCGTAGCGTGCGCATTGGCGGTCTAATCGTCGCTCTGGCTTTGGTATTTCTTCTGTTCACGAAATCCAAAACGTCAATCGCCATGCTGCCGATCACGTTAATCGTTTCGGCGCTGCTTACACGCATCCACAGACCGAGCCTGGGAATGTCACTCGTGCTGACCGTGGTAGTCGCGTTCAATATTTTGTCGATCGGCTCGATTTATCTCGAACCGGTCCGTGATCTGCTCGATATGGTCCTGACCGATACGTCCTTCACCGGACGAACCGATATTTGGCAATTTGCCCTGGATCGCGTGGCGGAGCGCCCCATTACCGGTTACGGCTTCGCCGCGTTTTGGGGCACCAAGCAAGTCGTCTATGGCATGGGCGGCGCTTCGATCTGGGCCAACACCGCCGCTCACGCGCACAATGCTTATCTCAATCTCGCTTTGACTGTAGGCATCCCCGGATCGATCTTGGCAACCCTCTGGCTTGTGGTGCTTCCTGTTGTCGACTTTTTTCAATCGCCGGATGCGCCGGCCGCGGCGCCGCTCAAGATGCTGTTCCTGCGAGTCTGCCTGTTTGCGGCATTCGGCTCGTGCTTTGAGAGCATGCTGATCGAGGAGAGCACGCTCGGGCTCTTCCTCTTTATGGCCGCGTTCGGCCTGCGCCTTCTGTCGGTCTGGCGTGTAACGCCTTAACCCGGCAACAAGGGGCTGATTTTGGTTAACGGCGGCACTCGGTAGATGCTCCGATATCCTTCGCCGTCTTAAGCCTAACGCCCGCTTTAACTTTGTTTCCTGCGGCTTGCCGCCTAAACGTGGGCCGCAGGAGTGCATCTCTGTGACCGCATCAAGCGGCTATGCGCGGCTGGATGCAGAGCGCCGGGCTTGAATGGGTCTATCGCATGTATCTGGAGCCGCGTCGTCCGTCTGGCCGTTATCTCAACGACAAATCCGCACGCCTTTTTCTTGCTGCTCACGCGCACCGGACCGACAGACCTGCTCGACCTCAAACTCGATGATCGGAGAGCAAACTTATGATCCGGAGCGTCAGCGCACAATGACCGGAGGCTCAGTACCCAGCGTGTGCTTGTGCGTGCCGACTTTTCGCCGCCCCGACGGGCTGCGCAAATTGTTGGAGCATGTCGAGCGATTGAACTATGCCGGCCGCTTCGAGATCATCGTGGTCGACAACGATGCGGAGGCCCGCGGCGGCGCGGCCGTCGTAGAAGAAATGTCGCGGACATTTCGGTTCCCGCTCACCTACATCGTCGAACCCCGTCGCGGTCACACCTACGCGTATAATCGCGCTTTCATTAGCGCTTGTCGCGCAGTTCCGGCGCCAGACTACATCGCCGTGCTCGATGACGACGAATACCCCGATCCGAACTGGCTCACCGAGATGATCCGGGTGGCCTTGAACTACAACGTGGAAATCGTCGGCGGCCCGGTATTTCCGGTTTTTGATGCGCCGGATCACTGGCTTGCAAAAAGCGGCCTCTACGCGCCGACGCGGTTTGCGACCGGGCCTGTTTCGATGATCTACGGCACCGGAAGCATGGTGATACGCCGGTCCACGCTCGAACAGTACCTCGACGAGCCTTTCAAGCACGATTACGCCTTCACGGGCGGGAGCGATGAAGAGTTCTTCTATCGTTGCCGCAGGGACGGGCGCAGTTTCGCATGGGCCGACGATGCACACGTCTTCGAAACCATGCCGCTGTCGAGAACCACCGTCGGCTATGTTCTGCGGCGAAGATTCCGCAAGGGTACCGGCGCAACCCGCGTTGAACGCAACTTCGCCCGCAGCACGGGCGGCACGGTGCGCCGCTGGTGCAAAGCCCTCGGCTTGATCGGCTCTGCCGCCCTGATCCTGCCAATCACTGCCTTCGGCGGCCGACGCGCCATCATGCGCAGTCTCACTCTTGCGGCCCGGGGGGCCGGACGGATCGCTGCGGAGTTCGGCATTCTCTACGAGGAATACCGATAGCTATGCTCGCGCTGCAAACCCTCGACCCGAACAGCGGCCCGTTGCCGTCCAGGGTCACCAACATGGCATCGCGGATCCTCGCGCGCTGGAGCCGTAGCAAGGTACTGGCCATGCGCTCCGGGCGACCGATGGTGACGTTCACCTTCGATGATGTGCCCGCTTCAGCCTGCGAACGCGGCGCGCGCATCCTTGAGCAGCACGGCGCGCGCGGCACGTTTTACGTCGCCGGCCGCGGCTGCGGATCGGCGAATCCCGGCGGGCCATTGCGTGCATCGATCGATCAGCTTCGCGCGATATGGGCGAGCGGGCACGAAATCGGATGCCATACCTATTCGCATCCGGCCGTCCGCTACATGAGCTTTGACGAACTTGATTCGGAGCTTGATCGGAACAAATCGGTCCTGAAAACAATCAGCGGCGATATCGTGGTGCGGAATTTCGCCTATCCGTATGGCGATATGTCGGTTCGTACCAAACGCTATCTTGAGACCCGCTTCGATTCCTGCCGCTCCGGTCATGCCGGAATCAACATAGCGGTTGCCGACCTGGGCGCACTTAATGCCTGGCCGTTGGATAATGCCTCGATTGATCGGCCGAAAATCACCGAGCTAATAGCCGAGACAGTGCGCACCGGCGGGTGGCTGATATTCTACAGCCATGATGTGGCGGACCGGCCGAGCAGATTTGGTGTTTCGCCCGATCTGCTCGAATGGGCTGTCGACGCCGCAGACGAAAGCCAGATGCGCGCTCACGACCGTCGCCGAGGGCCTTCGGCTCATTAGCGAGCCGAAACAGTGATGGAACGCAGTGCGCACAGCGATCCTGGCATCAAGCAAACGGGCGCTGACGGCGGCGCTATTGAGCCAGCCGTGGATGCGTCAACGACCCCCAGAGTCACAGTCGTCATTGCCGCTTACAATGCCGAGATCTTCCTCAGCGAAACGCTGGAAAGCGTTCTTGCACAAAGCTTGACCGAGATTGAGGTGATTGTGGTCGACGACGGTTCGACCGACCGCACGCCGGAAATCCTCGATGCCTATACCGAAAATCGCCTGCGCGTGCTTCATCAGACAAATAGCGGCGTCAGCGCGGCGCGAAATGCCGGTCTCGCGGCTGCACGCGCGCCTTACGTTTTCTTCCTCGATGCCGACGACGTTCTATTGCCTGACGCGCTTTCCCGGATGGTCGCGGTCCTGGATGAGAGTCCGCAGCGCGTCGCCTGCTTCGCCCATCACATCAGAATCAGACAGGACGGTGCGGAATTGTCGGAGCGTGCGGATCTTGCCTGGAGGATGTTTCCCGCCCAGGACACGCTCCGCTATCTCATTTCGAAGAACTTCATCGTCTGTGGCGCCATCTGCATCAGAACCGACGCCGCACGCTCGGTTCGCGGCTTCAATACGTCGTTGAAATGGGGCGAGGACTGGGAGTTCTGGTGTCGGCTTGCCGTGCTTGGCGATTTCGCGGCCATGCGCGACGACGTCGTGCTTCTGTATCGCCAGCACTTCACCAGTGCGAACTTTCGATTGAAAAATTCACCGCTTCGCCCGAATTTCAAGGCTATCGAGGCGGTCTACTCGAACCCGGCGATCCGGCAACGCTTTTCGTCCGGCGAATTAAAGCGCAGACGACGGTTGGCTCAGATCGACGCGTTCTGGACCGGAGCCCGCAACGCCTGTGTCCACGGCCGGATGATCGAATTTTGGATCTGCTTGATCGTTGGCGCCTTCCGCTACCCTGACAGCGTCCTGCGGCCGCGTCTAGTTTATCTGTTCTTTCGTGCGTTGCAGCAGCAAATCGGACGTCCCAGCCGGCCGTCGCGCGGGTTCTTGAATAGGCCGGCCTCACCCCGCCGCCAGCCTGCGCAACCCCAGGAACGACGCGACCATGGTGCGGATGCCGGCGACGTCGAACAGCAGAGCGGCGACTGCGTAAGCAATACAGCCGGCAGCTACCAAGTTTAGCAGCGTCAAAAATCCGTGTCCGCTTGACGCGGATTTGACCGCATAAGTGACGCCGGCCACTGCAAGCGTCGCCGCCAGGACCCGCGCCATACCCCGGACGTTAAAGGGCAGTTTGAAGGCCCTCCGCGATAGCGTAATCCCTATTACGATACCGAGTGCTTCTGCGATCAGCACCGCCGCCGCTGTTCCCGGCAATCCAAAGGCGATCGTCAGAGGGAAAAGCAGTGCAAGATTTACGACCAGGATCAAGCAGTCGTGCACGACTTGCAGCAACGGCTTTTCGGCCAACTGAAAACTGACGTGCAGATAGTATTGATTGATAGCGCCGCACATACGGCCTAACGCCAGCACCGGCAGGAGCGCGCCGACGCTGGTCTGGAATTCGCTGCCGAGCAACGTGCCCGCAACCACATCTGCAGAGATCGCAAGCCACACCGTGACCGGCGCGATCAGCGCCAGCAGAAGTTCTGCGCCTTCCGCGAGCCGCGCGCGCGTAACGCCGACACCCGCCTCAGCGAGGTTACGAAACGCAAGCGGGAAAACGGCCGACGCAGCGCTCGCGGCCAAAACTGCGGCGATCTGACGGGTCAGGTCCGCCGCAAGGCCGTAGGAGCCCGCAGCGCTTGGCCCCAACAGGTAAGCAACACCCAATCGATCCAGCGCGCCATGCAGCGCAAAGGCCAGAGCGCCGAGCAGGAAGGGGAAACCGTAGCGTACGAATTGCTTCAGATAACCGATTGAGAAGGATTGCAGCGGCTTGGCGGCTTTGCCTTGGAAGCTCAGGACATTGCCAATCAGGAAGCTCGCGCCAAGGGCAAATAGCAGGCCGAGACCTCCGCCACCGAGCTCGATCGCCGCATATCCGAATGCCAGTCCCAGCACGGCCCGCGTCACTGCAATCGTCATGTAGCGAAGCGGGTTAAGCTGCGCGCGCCGGAACTCCTGACTGATTTCGAACGCGGTGAGCGACAACGACAACAACAGGCACCCTGCCGCAATACCGAACCCGATATTCGGCCGAATAATAAGGAACGCGACCGGCGCGAGGCAAGCGATGACGACAACCGTGCCTCCGTAGGCCACGATCGCTTCGGCACGCAGGTCAAGCTCCGGCGATTTTGCCTGGTAGCGCGCGACCGATAATCGAACCCATGCAAAAAATACCGCAGAGATAATGCCGGCGATGCTCGCGCCGATTACGTAGATGCCGTATTCGGCAGCAGACAAAAGATGCGTATATAAAATGAGTGCTCCGAACCCGATAATTGCCGGGATCGCATGCGCGACAAGGTAGATCAGGGCGTACGGATTGATCATTAAAACCGATGCTGCAGGTTCCTTGCGTCGCTCAATCGCGCGCGACTCAAAATCTAAAATGAGTAGGCAGGAGATCGCTCCCACAATGTTCATAGATCAAAAAGCCGGATGCTACGAGTTAACAACTCCGTGTTCAGAACACGTCGTTAACGGCAAGAAGCTTATGAAATTAACTACTGTCGATGATCGCGTTGCGGTTACGAGGGCGAGACCTCACCTGCGCGACTAAGATGGGTACGATAAGATTTTCGTGCGGGAATGACGTGACACACTCAAGGCAACAACACCTATCGCGGCGTTCGACTGCGCTCGGACTGGCCAGTTTCGCGATCGGATCAGCGGCGGCGCTGCGCCCTCGCTCCGCGCAGGCCGATTTTGATATGGAATTGGCCCCATCCCTGCGCAGCCATTCACGCGTCTCAGGCATCAAATTTGGATGCGCCGGCGCGGCGCCAAGCGTCCAGCCGGACCGTATTCTGCTCGAGAAGTTCGCCACCGAAGCCAACATCTTTGTCCCGGAAACCGCGCTGAAATGGGTTCAGACGGAGCCGCAACCCGGCGAGTTTAATTTCGGCGAGGGTGACAGCATCGCCGCATTTGCAGCACGCAACGACATGATGGTGCACGGCCACACGCTGGTCTGGTATGCGGCAATTCCCCCATGGGTCTCGCGGCTAACGACGAGCCAGGAAGCCAAAGCGGCGCTGGAGCGGCACATCGCGACGCAAGTCTCGAGATATCGGGGGAAAATCTGGGCTTGGGATGTCGTGAACGAAGCGATCGAGCCGGCAGATCGCCAGGAGCACGGATATCGCAATTCAGTCTGGCTGCGTGCGCTCGGCGCCGATTACATCGATCTGGCATTCCGTCTGGCGCGCGCCGGCGATCCGGCGGTGCCGTTGGGTCTGAGCGAATACGGGATCGAATATGCAACGGCCGTATCGCAGCGCCGCCGGGAAGCCTTACTCGGACTGCTGCAGACGCTTCGGGATCGGAACACGCCGGTCGACTGCCTAGCTTTGCAGTCGCATCTTGACGCACATCAGATCCTGGATCATCGCGAGTTGACGACTTTTCTCCGCGGCGTCGTCAAGCTCGGCTATCGGTTGATGATCACCGAGATGGACGTCAATGACTTCAAGATCCGCGGCAACGAGCCGGAGCGCGATCTCGCGGTCGCGCGCCACGCCGCGGAATACCTCGACATCGTATTCTCGGTCGCGCGGCCAATGTCGATCGCAACCTGGGGCTTGAGCGATCGCTACACGTGGCTCCGCCAATACTACAAGCGATCGGACGGGGCACCGCTGCGGCCGTTGCCACTTGATGCTCGGCTCAATCGCAAGCCACTGTGGGCTTCGCTCGCCAAATATATGGCCGCCTAACGGCCTAGTTTCCTGGCTGCGAAGCGGGACCACCCAGTATCGCGAGCGCGTCGCGCACGCTAACCAACTGGCACCCGGCCGTCCCGGCGGTGTTTAGTGCGAATTCGAGGAGGTCTGGCGACACTCCGAACCGGCTGGGCTGATTGTCTACGTCATGACTGACAAAGATCAGCCATCCCTTCTGGCGGACCGAAGCGGCGATAATGTCCAGAATACCTCCACGTCCGATCGAGGAGTTCTGGAGCTCACAACTCTTCAATGCTCCAAGATCGATCACTCCGACGTTCACACCGCGCCGGAGCGATCGGCAAGAGTTGAAGTGCGCTTCAAGACATTGCTTAGCGCGAAACGACAGATCGCCGTAAGGATAGGCGAAATTGCGCAGGACAAGATCGTGCTGGATTTCCTGTAGAAACGTTCGATTGCGCTCAAGCTCAGTGACGAGCGTGTTACGCCTGACAGCGGCGACGGCAGCGTGGGAGAAAGTGTGACACCCGATTTCGTGGCCGACAGTGTAAAGCTCTTTGAGCTGCTCGGCGGTAGCGAGCAGCCCGCCCGGACTCATCAGTCCACAGCCGCCACCGGAAATGTAGAAAGTACCGCGGGCCCGGTATTGATCTAGCAGTGCGACGCCGGCTGCGCACGCGGACACGGGCGCGTCGTCGAACGTGAAGGTGACCAGGGGCCTGTCATTGCGCATAACCAACGTTTTGGTAGCGATATTTCGCGCCACGAAGCGCGAGACCTTCCCGCCAATTCGCGCCAGCCGGGATTTCCGGCCGGCATCGGGCCGCGAAAGCGCAAAAACCGAAGCAGCGCCGTCATTAGCGGCTGCGTCCCGCGGCTTTGCTGATGTGGTCGCGGACATCGTCATCGGAGCGATGGTTATCTCACAGCGATGGAGGCTTCGGCGGCGCGCGCTGCCGTTAGCGTTAACCACGCAATTCGGACCGGAGACAACCTCATTCGCTGTAGAACTGCACCGCAGCCCGCAGCCTTTTTGCTCGCGTTGTCCGACGGGGTATCCGTGGGCTGTCACGCCGGAGTCCGTGTCACGACCTTAGTTGATTGCAGAACTGAAGCGCCGGCCACACCATTCCAGGCGATAGCGACCGAATTGGACGAAGCCGCGCTGCACGATTTGGCGCGGTTCCTAACTTCTGTGTTTGGCGGCGAATTGGGCTCGCGGCGGAACCAGTACGCCCATTGGTGGACGCTTAATCCGGCGTGGAATGTTGCGATCCCGCGCGGTTGGTTGGTCCGCTCCGATGCGGGAGCGATCGTCGCCTTCACCGCAAATATCCCCTTCAAGTACGTAATCGACGGCAAGCCGGCGCTTTGCTGCGCCACCGGCTGCACGGCAGTCCATGATAATTTCCGTGGCGCTGGATTGGCGAAAGCGGTGGGGCGAAGATTTTTAAGTCAAATCCATGGCGACCTTCTGGTGGCCACCGATTCTACTCCCGTTGCCGCTGGTCTTTGGCGCTCACTCGGCATGACGCCCTTGGAAGCGCGCTGGCAGCAGACCAACTTTCGGGTACTTGCCGATGGCTGCGCCTTGGTTAGAGGTCTTTCGGTGCCTGCGGATTCACCGAGTCTCGTCGAACGGTGTGCGGGAACTTCCCTCGGGTTCGTGCTCGACGCGCTGGCGACACTGAGTGGCCGCTCTAGAGCGCTGTCGATCGAATTGGTCGATCAATTCTCGGAACTCGACGCCGCCAGCATCAATGAGTGCAAAGCTTCGAACGCGCCGACTTATGCCTGGCGCGACGCAGGCACCCTCAATTGGCTGTATTTCGGAACGCAATTCGTCAAACGGACCAGAGCGGTGTTGGTCGCCCGATCAGGCGCGCGACTCGTCGGCTATCTGGCCATGAAGCAATGGGCCGGCCACTCCTACTATCTGCTTGAGTGCCGCTGTCGCGATGCGGATCCTGAAATTGCGCGTGAGTTGATCTTAGCTGCGCGCGAACTCGCGCGGCAAAATCGGGCGAGATCGATCATCGTGCGGCAATATACCCCGATGATCGAGGCGGCCCTCCCCGCAGCAGTGAGCGTACGGCTCAGGAAGCCGCCCATGACCTATTACTATTCCTCGAGGACCGGCAAATTGGATGTCGAAAACTGGGAAACCGGGCCCGGCGACGGCGATGTTTCGGTCAATTGACCGGCCGCGCGCCGGTGCAGCAACAGCCTTGGGATTGATGGCTTAGTTTCATCCAGCTGTCATATAGCCCGCGCAGAGTTGGGGCCCTTCCGAGCGAATGAGGTCCCGTATGAGTGAAATCGCCCTACCCGGCTCGATCGAACCGGCAGCCCGCAAGGGACCGGATCTGACCGGGGCCGTTAATCCGATCACCGGTATTATCTTTGGCGGCGTAATCGCAGCGGTGCTGCTGTTCGTCGCCTACAGCATCTATGCCGACATCGATGCCACCGGCACAAAAGTCACCACGATCGCGCCATTCTTGCTCCTGTTTGTGGCGCTGCTCATCGCGCTGGGGTTCGAGTTCGTCAACGGCTTTCACGACACCGCCAACGCAGTGGCCACCGTCATCTATACGCGTTCGCTGCCGGCGAACTTCGCCGTGGTGTGGTCGGGCGCGTTCAACCTGGCCGGCGTTCTGGCTTCCTCGGGCGCCGTCGCCTTCGGCATTATTTCGCTGCTTCCGGTCGAGCTAATCCTGCAGGTTGGCAGCAATGCCGGCTTTGCCATGGTGTTCGCTCTGTTGATCGCGGCGATCATCTGGAACCTCGGCACCTGGGCATTCGGCTTGCCCGCCTCGAGCTCGCACACCTTGATCGGCTCCATAATTGGTGTTGGCATCACCAACGCGCTGCTGCATGGGCGCAGCGGGACGTCCGGCGTCGACTGGTCGAAAGCCAAGGAAGTCGGCGAAGCGTTGCTGCTCTCTCCGCTATTCGGTTTCCTGCTGGCGGCCGCCTTGCTGTTGCTGCTCAAGTCCATCATCCGTGTGCCTGCACTCTACGCGGAGCCGAAGGGGGATCATCCACCGCCGTGGTGGATTCGCGGCATCCTTATCCTCACCTGTACACTGGTGAGCTTCTTCCACGGCTCCAACGACGGCCAGAAGGGCATGGGCCTGATCATGCTTATTCTGATCGGCACGGTGCCGACCGCCTATGCGCTCAATCGCGCATTGCCGAACAACCAGCTGCAAACATTTGCCTCCCGGTCGCTGGCCGCGAGCGAAGTTATCAACAAGAAAGCTGCCGGCTACAACGTCATGCGTAACCCACGCCCGGCAGTGACAGCCTACGTCGCCAGTCACGAAATCAATGAAGGAACGTATCCGTCATTGGCGGTGCTGGTGCGCGATATTTCCGATCAGGTAACGAAGTACGGTTCGTTCGCAAAAGTGCCGAGCAACGCGGTCGGCAACACCCGCAACGACATGTACCTCGCCTCCGAAGCAATCCGTTCCCTCATGAAGGACAAGGAGAGCGACCTCTCCTCAGACGAAATAAGAACGCTGAAAGCTTACAGGCTGTCGCTCGACGCAGCGACCAAGTTCATCCCGTGGTGGGTCAAGGTCGCCGTGGCGATTGCGCTCGGCCTCGGAACCATGATCGGATGGAAGCGTATCGTCGTTACCGTCGGCGAGAAAATCGGCAAGACGCATTTGACCTACGCGCAAGGCGCTTGCGCCGAAATCACGGCGGCAGCAACGATTGCCGCCGCCGACATGTACGGGCTACCGGTTTCGACTACCCACGTGCTGTCGTCCGGCATCGCTGGTACGATGTCAGCGAACGGTTCTGGATTGCAGCTTTCGACCGTCCGCAACATTGCGTTGGCGTGGGTCCTTACCCTGCCAGCCGCCATGGTGATCTCTGGCACGCTGTACTGGGCGTTCTCGGCGATATTCTAGGTCGCCTCAGAAAATCCAGTTCGCGATATTGTTTAGGGGCGCCGGGTAATTCCGGCGCCCTTTCGTTTGCCGAACTGTCGCTGACGCCCCGCTTGGTCACTTCAATTTGACGAAAACAGAAATCAGCGCATGACCCAGGGTGCGGAACCGTGCGTTTTATGCCGCTTCTTAATCGGTGCCGCGGCCGGCGTTTTTGCTGCCGCAATGCAAAATGAGAAGCGTCGATTACGTACACTGCATTGTGAACCAATATGCGATCCATCTCCGCGTTCGCTTATGGCTTCCAGACTGCAGTCCTGCCATGATGCTGCGGGTTCAGATGTCCCCGCACATCATCAGATGTGCCGCAGACGCGAGCTCTGAACGAACAAATAAAAAAGTTTGAGGAGGTAAGCCATGCCGTCTTCACATGTTCTCGTCGGCGCGAGCGCCACTCCGGCGCGCCCTGTCATCCGCCACGTTACGCCCGCGGACTTGCTGCAATCGCTCGTCCTGGGGCTCGATGACTTTTCGGCTATGCCCAGCCACGCTGTGTTTCTCTGCTTGATCTATCCCTTGCTCGGCTTGGCGCTGATCTCGCTTGCCTCCGGCTATTCGATGTTGCCGCTTGCGTTCCCGATCGCGGCCGGCTTTGCGCTGATCGGACCGCTCGCCGCAATCGGCCTGTACGAACTGAGCCGGCGCCGCGAAGCAGGTCTCGACACATCATCGACCCACGCTTTTGACGTTTTGCACTCGCCTTCGCTCGGCGCCATCGTCGCGTTGGGCGTATTGCTGATGGCGATCTTCTTGGTCTGGCTCGCGGTAGCCGAGGCAATCTATGTCGCCAATTTCGGATACGCCGCGCCAGCCTCGATCCGGCACTTCGTCGAGGACGTGTTCACCACGACTCCCGGCTGGAACTTGATCGTCGTCGGCACCGGCGTCGGATTCCTGTTCGCCGCGCTCGTTCTCACCATCAGCGCCGTATCGTTTCCGCTTCTCCTCGACCGCGATGTCGGCGCGGCTGTTGCACTGCTTACGTCGATCCGCGTTGTTATCGCCAATCCTCTGACCATGGCGTTGTGGGGCTTGATCGTCGCTGCCCTGCTGGTGATCGGTTCGCTACCCCTCTTCCTCGGCCTGACAGTGGTGATGCCGGTGCTCGGCCACGCGACCTGGCACCTCTATCGCAAGGCGGTGGAGCCAGACCCGGCATCGCGGCTCGATTATCGCCCGCGCGAGCGGGCCCCGCGTTACGCGGCGGATTTCCCGGCGTCTTTGTTCCCCACGCGCCGCTGATATCGAACGGCGACGGGACGCATTCGCTCATTGTCACAAGCGCCTCTGGTGCTCGCCTGTTTTTTAATCACGATTTTCCAATAATTTTTATGGCACTGCCTAGCTAATGGGCGGCGCGCTCGCGGGATTCGGATTCAAAATGGGCGCGACTCGCATTGGCTGCACAGGTCGCCTGCGAATTTTGCCTTACAAGCAATGGTTTAGCGCCCATCATTGATTGGCACGCTCCTTGCGATTTGGTTGGAGCGTGACGGCGCCTGCCGATCGCGCGCGTCTAACAGAGGAAATCGCGATGCTCAACAACATAGGCGCGGTCGCCAAGCGACCGCGGGGACGCCGCTGGCTTGCCGCCGCGGCGGGTCTTGCCCTTGGCCTCACGGCGGCGCTGCCCGCCCGGGCCGCGGATACAATCAAGGTGGGAATTCTCCATTCACTCTCCGGCACTATGGCCATCAGCGAGACGACGCTGAAGGATGTGGTGCTCATGCTCATCGACGAGCAAAACAAGAAGGGCGGCTTGCTCGGCAAGAAGCTCGAAGCCGTCGTCGTCGATCCGGCCTCGAACTGGCCGTTGTTCGCGGAAAAAGCCCGCGAGCTGATCAGCAAAGACAAAGTCGCCGTCGTGTTCGGCTGCTGGACGTCGGTGTCGCGCAAGTCCGTGCTGCCGGTGTTCAAAGAACTGAATAACCTGCTCTTCTACCCGGTGCAGTACGAGGGCGAAGAGAGCGAGCGCAACGTGATCTACACCGGTGCCGCGCCGAACCAGCAGGCGATTCCCGCGGTCCAATATCTCGCGAGCGCGGAAGGCGGCAGCGTAAAGCGCTGGGTGCTGGAAGGCACCGACTACGTCTATCCGCGCACCACCAACAAGATCCTCGAAGCCTACCTCAAAGACGTGCTCAAGGTTGCCCCCGAAGACATCATGATCAACTACACGCCGTTCGGCTTTTCCGACTGGCAGACCGAAGTCTCGAAGATCAAGGCATTCGGCTCGGCGGGCAAGAAGACGGCCGTGGTGTCGACCATCAACGGCGATGCCAACGTGCCGTTCTATAAGGAACTCGGCAACCAGGGCATCAAGGCGACTGACATCCCGGTCGTCGCCTTCTCGGTCGGCGAAGAAGAGCTTGCCGGCCTCGACACCAAGCCGCTGGTCGGCCACCTCGCCGCCTGGAACTACTTCGAGTCGATCAAGACCCCGGCGAACGAGGCTTTTATTAAAGAATGGCACGCGTTCATCAAGAACCCGAAGCGGACCACCAACGACCCAATGGAAGCCCACTACATCGGCTTCAACATGTGGGTGAAGGCGGTCGAGAAGGTGAAGTCGACCGATCCTGACAAAGTGATCGCAGCGCTTCCCGGAACGCAAGCTCCGAACCTCACAGGCGGCATCTCGACACTGCTGCCGAACCATCACATCACCAAGCCGGTGTATATCGGCGAGATTCGAGCCGACGGTCAGTTTGACGTGGTGTGGAAAACTAAAGGTCTTGTGCCCGGTGACGCCTGGTCTGATTATCTGCCCGGTTCGAAGGACCTTGAAGCCGACTGGGTGAAGCTCAAGTGCGGCAATTATAATAAGGTGACCAAGAAGTGCGGCGGCGTCTAGTACCGACGAAGCCGTGAGTGTGACCTGGCGGGAAGGCAGCGTATCGCCTTCCCGCACAATTAAGGCCGGGACCATTGCGATGCGTTTTTGCCGAGCTTGCCTCGTCGCTTTGCTATTGGCCTTGAGCTGCACGTTGGGCGGCCTGACCGCGCGCGCAGCAAACCTTGACGAAGCGCTCGCGCATTTCACCGCCGACGATTTCAGCGAGACCAGCACCGGCATCAACGATGTCGCCGCGAGCGGCGACCCGCGCGCCCTGACCATCATCCGCGCGCTGCAGGACAGCAAGCTGATGTACAGCGCCGAAAAGAAGCGCGTGTACATCAAGGAAGATTCCGGCAAGCTCACCGATGCCGCCACCGGAAAACCGATCTCCGGCGAGGCGCCGGCCGATGTCGACACGGTGCGCCTCAACAACCGCCTGCGCGGCGCCATCGAAGCAGCGCTCGGTGGGCTTACGTTGCTCGCCGACAATGCGAACGCGCGCTACGAGGCCGCGCAGTCCGTGTTCAAATCGCGCCGGGTTAGCGCCCTGCCGGCTCTGGAAGCCGCTCTGGCCAAGGAGCAGGACCCCGGAGTGAAGCGCGTCATGACGGAAGCGCGCGCCGCCATCATCCTTTCCGGCAACAAAGCCAGCGACGAAGAAAAACTCGCCGCCGTCGACGTCATTCGTCAACGCGCCGATCAGGACGCACTTGGTCTGCTGTCGAGCCTGCCGGCGGACACATCCGCCCCGGTCGCGAAAAGCGCAGCCGCAGCGGCCGCGGCGATCAAAAATCGCCTGACGCTTTGGGAGGCGGTTCAGAACGCCTGGTACGGCATTTCTCTCGGTTCGGTCCTGCTGCTCGCCGCCATCGGTCTCGCGATCACCTTCGGCGTCATGGGCGTCATCAACATGGCGCACGGCGAGATGGTCATGCTGGGCGCTTACGTCACCTTTGTCGTCCAGGAGGTGATCCGCAACAACAACCCGGCTTTATTCGACTACTCGCTGGCGATTGCCATTCCGCTTTCTTTCATCGTCGCCGGCGCTGTCGGCATCGTGATCGAGCGCACCATCATCCGCTTCCTTTATGGCCGACCGCTGGAAACGTTGCTGGCGACGTGGGGACTGTCATTGATCCTGCAACAAGCGGTGCGCTCGGCATTCGGTCCGAACAATCGCGACGTCGGCAATCCGTCGTGGATGAGCGGCGCGTTCGATCTCGGCGGCATCACCATCACCTATAACCGCCTCTGGATCATCTGCTTTGCCCTTGCCGTGTTTATCGCGCTGCTGGCCTTGCTGCGCTACACGCGCTTCGGGCTGGAGATGCGCGCGGTGACGCAGAACCGCCCGATGGCCGCCTCGATGGGCATCCGCACCAGCCGCGTCGACGCACTCACCTTCGGGCTCGGCTCCGGCATCGCCGGCATGGCCGGCGTAGCGCTGTCGCAGATCGATAACGTCAGCCCCAATCTCGGCCAGGGCTATATTATCGACAGCTTTATGGTCGTGGTGTTTGGCGGTGTCGGCAATTTGTGGGGCACGCTTGTTGGTTCCTTCGTCCTCGGGATGGCCAACAAATTCCTCGAACCTTATGCCGGCGCGGTGCTTGGCAAGATCGCGATACTGGTGCTCATAATCCTGTTCATCCAGAAGCGACCGCGTGGCATGTTCGCGCTAAAGGGCCGGGCGGTCGAGGCATGACGACGCATATCCTCATTCGTTCCATCGATCGCGGCGCGACGATCTTCCTGATCATCGTCGCGCTGATCGCCATCGGCGTACCCATACTCAATCTGGCGGTCCCGGCGTCGTCCGCCTTCTATGTCCCAACCTATTTGGTCGCGCTGTTCGGGAAATACACCTGCTATGCGCTGCTGGCGCTGTCGATCGATCTGATTTGGGGATTCTGCGGCATTCTCTCGCTCGGCCACGGCGCCTTCTTCGCGCTCGGCGGCTACGCCATGGGCATGTATCTGATGCGCCAGATCGGCACCCGCGGCGTCTATGCCGATCCGATCCTGCCGGATTTCATGGTGTTCCTGAACTGGAAGGAGCTGCCGATCTACTGGTACGGTTTCCAGTTTTTCCCCTATGCGCTGCTCATGGTCGTGCTGGTGCCCGGCGCGCTCGCGTTCGTCTTCGGCTGGTTCGCTTTCCGCAGCCGCGTCACCGGCGTCTATCTTTCGATCATTACCCAAGCGCTCACGTTTGCCCTGATGCTCGGCTTCTTCCGTAACAATTTCGGCTTCGGCGGCAACAACGGCCTCACCGATTTCAAAGACATTCTCGGCTTCAACGTGCAGGCGGAGACGACCCGCAACGCGCTGTTCTCAGTCTCCTGCTTGGCGCTCATTATCGCCTTTCTCCTTTGCCGGGCCATTGTCACCTCGAAATTCGGCAAGGTGCTGATCGCCATCCGCGACGCAGAAGCGCGAACTCGGTTTCTCGGCTATCGCGTCGAGTCCTACAAGCTCTTCGTGTTCACGCTGTCGGCCTGCATGGCCGGCGTCGCCGGCGCGCTTTACGTCCCGCAGGTCGGCATCATCAATCCGAGCGA
Source organism: uncultured Alphaproteobacteria bacterium (assembly GCA_963844545.1). Taxonomy (GTDB): domain Bacteria; phylum Pseudomonadota; class Alphaproteobacteria; order Rhizobiales; family Xanthobacteraceae; genus BOG-931. The sequence continues at coordinate 767,428 of CAWJOX010000026.1, forward strand.
ATTCGCTCCGGCCAATTCCATCGAGGCGGTGATTTGGGTCGCGGTCGGCGGACGCGGCACGCTCACCGGCGCCGCGCTTGGCGCGGTCCTCGTCAACTACGCCAAGACGTATTTCACCTCGGGCTTTTTGGCGCCCTACTGGCTGTTCATGCTCGGCGCGCTGTTTATCGCCGTGACGCTGCTGTTGCCCCGCGGTATCGTCGGCACGCTCTATCATTGGACGGCACTACGCCGCGATCGCGCGTCGGCCGCTGCCGAAGATGGCGTGACCGAACCGCTGCCGGCGGAATGAGGAGCTGGCATGGAAGCGCTGACGTCCGCACTTCTGTATCTCAACGGCGTCACCGTTTCGTTTGACGGCTTCAGGGCTCTCAATAACCTGTCCTTCGCCATCGAGCCGGGCGAGATGCGTGCCATCATCGGCCCGAACGGCGCCGGCAAGACTACGATGATGGACGTGGTGACCGGCAAGACCCGGCCGGATCTCGGCGACGTGCTGTTCGACGGCTCCTACAATCTCACCAAGCTCGATGAGGCCGAAATCGCCGAACTCGGCATCGGCCGCAAGTTTCAAAAGCCGACGGTGTTCGAGAGCCACACCGTCAACGACAACCTCGAACTTGCGCTCAAGGCCGATCGGCGCGCCCGCGCGGCGCTGTGGTGGCAGGAAAGCCCGGCCGAGCGGCGCCGCATTGACGAGCTGTTGCAGATCATTCGCCTGACGGCAGTGCGCGACCGCTTGGCCGCCAGCCTCTCGCACGGCCAAAGGCAATGGCTCGAAATCGGCATGCTGCTGGCGCAGGAGCCAAAGCTGCTGCTGGTCGATGAGCCGGTCGCCGGTATGACCGATGTGGAGACACAACAGACCGCCGAGCTGCTAAAGGAGATCAACCGCGACCGCACGGTCGTCGTGGTCGAGCACGACATGGCATTCGTGCGTGAGCTTGGCGTCAAGGTCACGTGCCTCCACGAAGGCTCGGTGCTCGCCGAAGGCACCATCGATCAGGTGTCGGCGAACGAGCGGGTAGTCGAAGTTTATTTGGGGCGATAGCGAATGCTCGACGTCAATAGCATCGACCTCCACTACGGCGCAGCGCAGGCGCTGCGCACGGTTTCGCTTAAGGCGGAGCCCGGCAAGGTGACCTGCGTGCTGGGCCGAAACGGCGTCGGCAAAACCAGCCTCCTTGACGCACTCGCCGGCCAGCATTCGGTCACCCGGGGAACGATTACCTGGGAAGGCGAAAACATCACGGCGCTGCGGCCGCCGGAGCGGGCGCGGCGCGGTATCTCCTATGTGCCGCAAGGGCGCGAGATCTTTCCGCTGCTGACGGTAGAGGAAAATCTGCGCACCGGCTTTGCACCGCTCAAGCGCGACGAACGCACCATACCGGCCGACGTATTCACGCTGTTTCCCATCCTCAAGGACATGCTGCGGCGGCGTGGCGGCGACCTTTCCGGCGGCCAGCAGCAGCAGCTTGCCATCGGGCGGGCACTGGTGATGCGGCCGCGGCTCCTTCTGCTCGACGAGCCGACCGAAGGCATTCAGCCGTCGATCATCAAGGACATCGGCCGCGCTATTTCATATTTGCGCTCGCTCGGCAAAATCGCCATCGTTCTGGTCGAACAATATCTCGACTTTGCCCGCGAACTCGGCGACCATTTCGCGGTCATGGAGCGCGGCGCCATTGTCTATTCCTGCGACCGCGACAACCTCGACGAGGGCGCGCTGCTGCGGGCAATGTCGATTTGATTTCGATTGAATGATTGTCGTCGCGGGGGGAGCAAACGTGTTGGCGAGGACGCCGGCCGCCAGTGAAATTTTCGCCGACAATCGCGCCAGCGGTCGCGTCGCCTTCGCGGTAGCTGCCGATTCCGGCGAGAGCCGCCGCCGCCGGGTGCATGAAACCGGTTCTCTGCGAGTCCGCTTCCCGAACCCGTCCAGCAAGAGGACGCTCGACTCTGTTCTCGTCAACACCGCTGGCGGTATGACCGGCGGCGACCGCTTCAGCATCGACGTCTCCGTCGGTGCGGGCGCGCGGCTGACGGTGACGACGGCGGCCGCGGAAAAAGTCTATCGCTCGCTGGGGCCAGACACCGAGTTCGACATTAAGCTCGACGTCGGGTCCGGCGGGGCACTGGCGTGGCTGCCGCAGGAAACGATTCTGTTCGATCAGGTGCGGCTGCGCCGTACCATCGAAGTCGACCTCGCACCTGACGCCAATCTCATTCTCGCCGAGGCCGTGGTTTTTGGCCGCTCGGCCATGGGCGAAACGGTGCTCCAAGGGCATTTGTTCGACCGCTGGCGGGTGCGCATCGGCAGCGCGCTTGCTTTTGCCGAGACGCTCCGCCTCGATGGCGCGATCACGCAGCTGCTGGCGCGCCGCGCTGTGGCCGGCAAAGCCGTGGCCATTGCCAGCGTAATCAAGTTTCCCGGCGACGAGGCCGGCGCCGCGGCGGTCCGTGACGCCGAGAAGGACTTCGCCGGCGAAGTCGGCGTATCGGCCTGGAATGGCCTGCTTGTCGGCCGCCTGGTCGCGCCCGATGGTGCTGCGCTGCATCGCGATCTCACCTGTGTGTTGACGGCCTTGAATGCAATGCCGCTGCCGCGGCTTTGGTTGAACTAAGGGCAGCTCATGAATCTCACCCCGCGCGAGAAGGACAAACTCTTGATCGCCATGGCGGCGATAGTGGCGCGGCGAAGGCTTGAGCGCGGCGTGAAGCTCAATCATCCCGAAGCCGTCGCGCTGATCTCCGATTTCATCCTCGAAGGCGCGCGCGACGGGCGCACCGTCGCCGAGCTGATGGAGCAAGGCGCCCATGTCGTGACGCGCTCCCAGGTCATGGACGGCATCGCTGCGATGATCCCTGAGATTCAGGTCGAGGCGACGTTTCCGGACGGCACCAAGCTCGTGACTGTGCACGAGCCGATTCGATGAGGTTACATTCGTCATTGCTGGAAAGGGCTTAAACATGATCCCCGGCGAATATTTCATCAAAGACGGCGAGATCGAGCTCAACAAAGGCCGCAAGGGCTTGACGCTCTCGGTCTCCAACACCGGCGACCGGCCGATTCAGGTCGGCTCGCATTATCATTTCTTCGAGACCAATCCGGCACTGAAGTTCGACCGCAAAGCGGCCCGCGGCATGCGCCTCGATATTGCGGCCGGAACGGCGGTGCGTTTCGAGCCCGGCCAGACCCGCGACGTGAAACTCGTGGCGCTTGCCGGCACGCGCACAGTCTACGGCTTCCGCCAGGAAGTAATGGGCAAGCTGGAAAAAACGGGAGCGAAAAAATCATGACGAGCAGGCTTGCGCAAGCCCGCCCGTCACGTTCTCAGCGCTGCTACCGCGGCTGGGACCAGGACCACATCAGCACATCGCGCGACACCGGTAGCGGCTTCGGCACGAGGCCAACCTGACCTTGGCGACCTCTCTCATCTGGCAGAACCAAACGCGAGTGATCTGAAAGTGAAGATACTCCGGATGCCGCACGATGCAACAAAAAGCGTGCAACAAAACGCTTGTGCAATGCAGTGGGGATAATTTTGGGGATTAAAAACATGATCCGGAAAAGTCGACGCCGGTTTTCCGAACCGATCGTGTTTCACTAACAGGACCGGAGGACATCATGCCTGCACGAATTAGCCGCGCCGTTTACGCCGACATGTTCGGCCCGACCACGGGCGACCGCGTGCGGCTCGCCGACACCGATCTGATCATCGAGGTCGAGAAAGATTTCACCACCTACGGCGAAGAAGTCAAATTCGGCGGAGGCAAGGTGATCCGCGACGGCATGGGGCAAAGCCAGATCACCAACAAACAAGGCGCCGTCGACACCGTCATCACCAACGCGCTCATTCTCGACCATTGGGGCATCGTCAAAGCCGACGTCGGCATCAAGGACGGAAACATTCACGCCATCGGCAAGGCCGGCAATCCGGACATCCAGCCCGGCGTCACCATCATCATCGGCCCCGGCACCGAAGTGATCGCCGGCGAAGGCAAGATCCTCACCGCCGGCGGCTTCGACACCCACATCCATTTCATCTGCCCGCAGCAGGTCGACGAGGCGCTGATGTCGGGCGTCACCTCGATGCTCGGCGGCGGCACCGGGCCGGCGCACGGCACGTTCGCGACCACCTGCACGCCCGGGCCGTGGCACATCGCGCGGATGATCCAGGCGGCCGATGATTTCCCGGTCAATCTCGGATTTGCCGGCAAAGGCAACGCCTCGCGGCCGGCGGCGCTGGAGGAAATGATCAAGGCCGGCGCCTGCGCGCTGAAGCTGCACGAAGACTGGGGCACGACGCCGGCCGCGATCGATTGCTGCCTCTCGGTCGCCGACGACTACGACATCCAGGTGATGATCCATTCCGACACGCTCAACGAATCCGGCTTCGTCGAAGACACCATTAAAGCTTTCAAAGGCCGCACCATCCACGCCTTCCACACCGAAGGCGCCGGCGGCGGCCACGCGCCCGATATCATCAAAATTGCGGGACTGAAGAACGTGCTGCCGTCCTCGACCAATCCGACGCGGCCTTACACCCGCAACACCATCGACGAACACCTCGACATGCTGATGGTGTGCCACCATCTCGATCCGTCGATCGCCGAAGATCTTGCGTTTGCCGAAAGCCGCATCCGCAAGGAGACGATCGCGGCGGAAGACATCCTGCACGACATCGGCGCGCTCTCGATGATGTCGTCGGACTCGCAAGCAATGGGGCGGCTCGGCGAAGTCATCATCCGCACCTGGCAGACCGCGGACAAGATGAAGAAACAGCGCGGGCGGCTGAAACAGGAAAAAGGCGACAACGACAATGCGCGGGTCAAGCGCTACGTCGCCAAATACACCATCAATCCCGCCATCGCCCACGGCGTTTCGAAACTGATCGGCTCGGTGGAGAAGGGCAAGCTCGCCGATCTCGTAGTCTGGTCGCCGGCGTTCTTCGGCGTCAAGCCAGATTGCATCATCAAGGGCGGCTCGATTGTCGCCGCGCAGATGGGCGATCCCAACGCCTCGATCCCGACGCCGCAGCCGGTCCATTACCGGCCGATGTTCGGCGCCTATGGCCGCGCCCGCACCGCGTCCTCCGTGGTGTTCGCCTCGAAGGCGGCGGTGAAGGCGGGGCTCGGCAAAAAACTCGGCATCCAGAAACAACTCGTCGCCGTGCAGAACACGCGCGGCAAGATCTCCAAGAAGAGCATGATCCACAACGACGCCACGCCCGACATCGAAGTCGATCCGGAAACCTACGAAGTCCGCGCCGACGGCGAACTCCTGACCTGCGCGCCTGCCGAAACCCTGCCGATGGCGCAGCGGTATTTTTTGTTTTGATCTGTTGCCCGTCACCCTGAGGTGCGCGCCAACGGCGCGCCTCGAAGGGCGACGGCCCGGGCGCCTGGGCCGCATCCTTCGAGGCTCGCTCCGCTCGCACCTCAGGATAACGGTGAACATAGGCTCACCGCCTGACACTGCGCGCTCCATCTATCGCTGCGGTAGACCGCTTGCTCACCCGAACTCCACGACACCGCCGCACGAGCGCGGCTCATCCCTCAGCGGTCCCATCGCCCTTCGGGGCGGTGTCAGGCGCCAACACCAGCTCCGCGTCGTCGACCACATAGCGGACATAACGATAGTCGTGGATGAAACTGATGCGGCCGTCTTTCCATTCGAGCCACATGAAGTAGCTCGGCTTCACCGCCTCCGGATCCGCGTAGACCGCGATCACCTCGCGGCCGTCGAGCCAGGCGGGAACGAGCCGCACCGGGGCGAAGCCCTCGTAGAAGCCGAAGAACCTTCCTACGTCGGCGGCGCCGGCGCGCGGCGGGTATGTCGCCTGATTCAGCCGCACGTCGGCGGCGAGTAGCGCGCGTAAGCCTTCCCAGTCGCGCTGATTGAACATGGCCACGTATCGCGCCACGGCGGGCGACGCCGCGCGCGGCACCGGCTTGGCCGCCGCACGGGCGTTGATTTCCTTCAGCCGCGCCCGCCCACGGGCAAGGTGAGCCTTCACCGCGTTGACGGTGAGGTCGAGCATGGCGGCGATGTCTTCCAGCGACTGGTCGAGCACGTCCTTGAGGATCACCACGCTGCGCTGCATGGCCGGCAGCTCCACAAACCGCGACACCGCCGTTTCGACCGCCTCCCGCCGCATCAGCACCTCCACAGGATCTGGGCTTTCCGGATCGGCGACTTCGTGGGCCGCCTCGATTGGCTCGGCCGCGCGGATGGCGCGGCTGCGAAGGAGATCGAGCGCACGGTTGTGCGCAATGCGGAACAGCCAGGGGCGCAGCGGCGCCGTCTCCTCCAGCTCGTCGAGCGCGACCAAGGCCCGGGCGAAGGTGTCTTGCACCACATCCTCGCCGTCGATCACCGAGCCCATCAGGCGCGCGCAATAGCGGTGAAGCTCCGGCCGCAGCGCGTCGGCGAGCGCCCGGAGCTGCGCCTGGCGCTCGGTTGACGATGAGGACCCGTCTCCGCTCAAGCCGCCTCTCCCTCCAGGACGGTGATTCCCGTATCGCCCTTCAGACCGAAAGCGAAGCCCGCAGCGTATTGCGGATCGTCCAGTACCGCGACCAGATTGTCGCCGAATTGGCGCGGCGGCAGCGGCGCGCCGAATTGGGCGAGGAACGCCTCGCGCCCGATCCCCATCGCTCCGGCGTAAGCGCCCGCCGCCTCGTCGCCGACCCCGGTCCCGCCGATGATCTGCATCGGCACGATTGCCTGGAAACGGATGTTGAGCCCCTTTTCCTTGGCGACCCCATTGGCGTACTTGGCCATGATCCAGAGCATGCGTTTGGCGCCGGCATAACCGCCGGAGAGCGGCGAGCCCTGCTGCGCCGCGCCGCTGGAGCCGACGAGCACGCGGGCGCCGGGCGCGAGCGGCAGATTGAGCGCCGCTTGCATCCAGTAGAGGCCGGCCTTCACGTCGGTCTCCCACGGCGCGCTGAAATCCGCCCAGCTCAGCTGGTCGAGCCGCCCCATTCGCGGCGTCGCGCCGGCATTGAGCACGAGAACCTCTGGACGAACGTCAGCCAGGATGCGCTGCGCCGCCGCTTCGTCGGTGACGTCGGCTGCGATCACTGCAACGCCGAGCTTTTCTTTCACTGCCGCGAGCGCGGCGTGGCCGCGCGCCACGACGGTCACCTTGGCGCCCTGATCGACCAGGGCCGCAACGAGCCCGAGGCCAAGTCCTCTGCTGCCGCCGGTCACTACAATGGTTTTGTTCTTGAGGCTCATCGGTCTGCTCCCATGTCTCGTGTGTTGAATCTCTCGTGTGTTGAATTTCGCTTCAACGTCTCGGTCTCAAGCCGCGCAGTGGCCGGCGTGCCTATTCCCAGGAGTTGAGTTTGATGTCGTTCGGCCAGGGCATGCCTTTGCCGGTTTCAAGGACCGACTTCAGGCTGAGCAGAAACAGCGCCCATTTGGTGCTGCAATGGTGCATGAACTCGACCGGCTCCTTCCAACCCTGGTGTTTGAACAGGATGATGGTCCAGTCGTCTTGCTGTTTGAGGTCAAAGCTTACTTTGGTGCCGATCCATTCTTCCGGCCCGTCGACCACTTGCCAGAGCACGTGCGTGGCGGGGGCAAGCTCGAGCACCTTCATGTCGAAACCGCCATTGCCGAAGCGGAATTTCAGCACGCCGCCGACTTTGCTTTCGCCTTGCGTGTCGGTCGTCCACCAGGCGGAAAGACCTTCGCGCGTGGTCAGCGCCTTATAGGCATCGTTGAGGGACGACCCTTTGATTCCCATTTTGTGTAGGATATCGACCATAGCCAGCTCCTCCTTTTCGCGTTGGCCGCGGCACGTCCATCGGCTCCTGAAGCAAGGACGTTTGACGCAGCGAAAAGGAGTCACCCCGGCCCGAAGTATTTTTTCGCCTGGTTTTTCCAGCCCCGCGAAAGCGGGGAAGGAGAAATTCTCACCCAAACCGCCACGACACCACCGCCGCCAGCGCGGTGCGGCGCACCTGATACTCGATATGCGTCGCCGGCGGGATAAGCCGCGGCCCTCCCGCAATCACTTCGGCTTGCGCCCGCAACCGCTTCGCTTCCGCCACCGACGGCAAGCCGCGCATCAGGCAGCCGGTCGGCTCGCCCACGCACCGCCGATGCCGCTTGCACGGCGTCCGCGAACAGCGGCGCCAGAACGCCAGCACGTCGCAATAAAGCCGATGGGTCGCAACGTGCGCCGCATCGACCAGCGCGCGGCCTTCCGCAAACGAGCGCCGCTTTTCATAATTCGGCGCGCCGGGCGGCGTGTCGCCCATCAACGGCATGCAAAAGGTCTCCGCGTTGTGCGACGCGCGCTCCTTCTCCCCGCACGCGGGGAGAAGGTCGGGATGAGGGGGCCTAACCGCCGGGCTCAGAATTGCGGCGCTCAGAATCGCTGAGACGCCCCCTCACCCTCGCTTCGCTCGACCTCTCCCCGCACGCGGGGAGAGGTGAATAGAATTCCGTTCTCGCGACGCGCAACGCGCCCGAGCTATGCCACGCCATTCCCGAAAATTCGTCATTGCGAGGAGCCAACGGGTCCGGCCCGAAGTGGCCGGCCCGATGACAAGGCTCCGCGACGAAGCAATCCAGCGGGGCACTACGCACCAGCTTCGTTGTCCAACGAAACCGCGCTACCGGACTGGATTGCTTCGCTGCGCTCGCAATGACGAAGGAAAGAAAGAAACAAATAAAGGAAGCAGAACGCCGACAGACGCGTGATCCAACCGTCCGCATCTTGCGATGCGGCGCGCGCCCTTTGTCTCTTCTCCTCCCCCAACGTGCGGGAGGGTTGGGAGCGGGGCGCGCTCGCCTGTCGGCGTTCCACCACGGCGCTTGCTGCGGCGACCGAACGCTACAGCTCAGCTCCAGATACGCGCTTCCTGGGACTTGGTCGGGGCGCACGATCCCAAAGGTTCGAACAACCTGGTTCGAAAGATCGCGCGCTTCTCAGCGGGCGTTACCCGCTCCTTCCTGTCCCAGTCCAGCGAGCTTCTCGCAGACCGGTCATCGTGCCGGCCGGGCGTATATCCCCGGAGCCGCCCGGGAGCGGAGGTGACGAGCCGCCGCCCGCGGGAACCGCTCTCGCTCCGCCAGCCGGCGTCACCGGCGGGCGTCCTTTACGTGAGCGAGATTCTGGCTGCATAGTAACGTAAATAGAGACGACAGTCAATGAAAAAGTGCCTCGCAGAAAATCAACGGCCGGGTTGATGACGCTCAATCAGCGTCCCACAATCACCGGTATGGCAAACAGCGAGTCGCACGCATCAAAGGAGCAGCAGCAGCCTGCGTCGGGGCGCGCACCTCTTGCGCCACTTGCCGAGAGAAAGGTGGTGTTTATTAGCCACGCAAACCCCGAGGATAACGCCATTGCGGCCTGGTACGGGGCGCGCCTAGCAGGCGCAGGATACGAGGTGTGGACTGACTTCACCCAACTCCTTGGGGGCGAGGAAATGTGGCTCGACATCGACGACGCGCTTCGTTTCCACGCGCGCAAAGTCGTTGCGTTGCTCTCTTGGGCAGCCGTCGATCCGCGAAAGGAAGGTATTCGCGCTGAACTCGACCGCGCGCACGTCTATCGAAAGCAACTCGGCGACCGTCGCTTCATAATTCCGATAAGGGTCGACGGGGTGCCGTTTGACCAAGTACCACCGACCATCGGTAACCGAACTATTATCGACGGAGAATCAAACCACGCGACGGCTCTCGCGCGCGTGATGGAGATTCTGCGACGAGATCGGGTGGCGCGTCGCGCGACGCCCTCGGCAGATGCGCTTCTTCGGTGGCAGCAGGCGTTTGCGCCGACCGATCAGAACGTCGAACGAGAGTGCGATGCCTTAATATTGAACTGGTTTCCCATTGTGAGCCTGCCTGAGACAATTTTCGTCTACGAGATTAACCGTCCACTCAAAAATCCAGTCACCGAGCCGGCTACAATCGCGAAGGAGCACCCCCTTCCGGTGGCTGCTTATATGCGTCGCCTTGTCGCGTTCGCCCCTTGGGACGCGCTTCAGGAATCGCTCGCCGAAAATACGCCGCTCAAACTTGAGCGAGCCATGCCTCTCGCGGTCTTCATGGCAGGAGGCGACGAGAAGCTCTCTCTACCGAAGGCCGAGTCGGGAAAAATCCTAGTCAACCTTCTGCGCCAGTCTTTCGATTGTTTGGCCGTCCAGAAGGGACTGAAGCCATACGCATTGAGCGAGCGCAAGGTCGCATGGTGGATTCCTAATGGTTTGCTTCCCGAGAACAAAAGTCGATTCGTTCGCGCCAGTGGTCTGAGCGGCTGGCGTCAACTGTCTGGCGTGTACGGCCGGCGCGAACGGCAGCCCGCGGGTGAATACGTCCGTCGCGAATGGCTTTGGCACTTTGCTGTCAATGCAACGCCAATGGTTGGCGAACCGTATCGCCTACGCCTGACGCCTCACGTCATCTACACAAATTCGGCCAGCCAAAAAGACCCGACCGCCGAATTCAGGCGGGCACACTGCAAACTGTGGTTCAATTCGAAATGGCGAGACCTGCTATATGGGATGGTGTCCTACCTCACGGACCCGCACGGAAGGCTGATACTACCACTTGGAGGCGACGTATACGCGATCGCTACGGGCGTGCCTGTCGGCGTTTGCCTGCCTGTACGTCCGTCGCGAAGTTTCGAGGCAACATCGGGAGAGAAAGCGGACGAAGGCGACGCCGCAGACCTTGACATCTCTACGTACGCAGATGATCCAGCCTTCACTCACCTTATCGAAGAGCATGAAACCAGCGAGGCGCCCCCCGAAGAGACCGAAACAGCGGAGGACGAGGACAAATCGTGACCGGGTTTCGCGCCATTTATCTTGAGGAGCCAACACTAACGTTCGGACTCGGACAGGCGGCTGTTCATCCGAAAGACGGGCTGTTCCTTTACGGCCCGGTGGCGCCGCGCAGCGCCGGCGAAATTCGGATCGGCGCAATAGGATCGGCGGCGGGCATAGATCGCCTCTCACGATGGATGAAGCAAGTCTCCCACTTCATTCCTGCTTTCAATAATCGCGCGCACCACGCCCCGTTTCCGGGAATGGAAGCAGCTTTTTGCGTAAAATGGCCCTTGCAGCCGGTCGCAACAATCGTCCTTGAAGAGGGCGCCCTCGAAACACGCATCCGTTATGACGATCCCCATCGCCGCGTCTACGACTCCGTGGACCTCGTTGTCAGGGAGCTTCTTGACTTCAAGCGTCGCTCAGACATTCGCCCTGATGTCTGGATGGTCGTACTTCCCGAAGAAGTGTCGCGTTACGGTCGCCCGAAATCAAAAGTACCAAGGAGTGAACGGGTGGTAACACCCAATCGGATTGGCAATCGAGAAGCGAAGCGTCTTGGCGAGGCGCCGCTTCTTTTGAAGAACTGGAAAGCGCGCGACTCCCATATACCTACGAACGCAATTTTCACCATCAGCTTAAGGCGCGGCTACTAGAAGAGGAAATCGTCACACAGATCGTCCGCGAGACAACTCTGATGCCAGGTGATTTCTTGCGAGCAGACGGCAGCCCCATGCGCCAGCTACAGGATGACGCCACAACCGCTTGGAATCTTTGCACCACGCTCTACTACAAAGTCGGCGGCCCTCCCTGGCGCCTGACGGCTGTGCGAGCTGACGTCTGTTACATCGGCTTGGTGTACAAAGTTGATCCAAATCAGCCGGCAGCGGCGCGAGTGTGTTGCGGAGCGCAGATGTTTCTCGCGACGGGCGAAGGGGTGGTCTTCCGCGGGCACTTGGGACCTTGGGATAGCGTCAGAGAGGGCGAACATCATTTAGATCGTGAGACCGCGGAGAAGATCATCCGAGAAGTGGTCGAAAGTTATCGCAGCGAGCGTCACCGGCCTCCGAGAGAGATTTTCATTCATGGGAAAACGCAATTCACAGAAGATGAATGGCAAGGATTTCGGGCTGGGGCAGAAAATGTTGAGCTGCTTAGCGCGATCCAGATCCAACGTTCGAAGGATGTTAAATTATTCCGTGACAAGACACCGGAATCTCAAGGGAAGCTAAACCTTCTTCGGGGCACGGCGCTCATCACCGGCAAGCGGAGTGCGTATTTATGGACTTCCGGCTTCGTGCCGCGGCTTCAAACCTACGCTGGCTGGGAAGTGCCGAACTCTTATCGGGTGGCAATACAGTGGGGCGAGGCGGAATTGGAATCAGTCCTGCAGGATATTCTTGGGCTTACCAAGCTAAACTTCAACGCCTGCATCTATGGCGATGGCCAGCCAGTCACACTCCGATTTGCCGATGCGGTTGGCGAGATTCTTACGGCAGGTCACAACTTTCAGAAACTAAGACCCCTGCCGTTCAAATTTTACATTTAGGTCGAAGGCTCGAACTGTGAATTCATAGCAGCTCCCCGCCAAGGCGATCTCTTCGGACACGAAGGGCCGGACCCTTCCGATGAGGATTCGAAACACCGGTCTATTACCCCAATCCGGACAAGGTGCGCGAGGAACTCCACCGGATTCTGGCCGAGGCGCGGGCGGCGAAGGTGATGCCGTGGGACGCAAACCGCACGGCGTTTTATCGCACCACCTTTCCGCAAATGACCGGCTGCCTTCCGGAAGATGAAGGCGCGCAACTGCGCTTCGAATTCATGACCGAACTGGCGCGGTTGGAAGCGGCCTGACCGCCTGCCCGCCTCCACCGTTACGCCGCGCTCGCATCCTTCGAGGGCCGCTTCGCGGCCACCTCAGGATGAGGTGTGTTGGTTGTTCTCTCCAATTACTTCCACAAATCGTCGATCAAACACTTTTCGTGCGGCTGGCGGCTTGCCTCCGAATGTTCGGAGATTTGTGACACTTGTACGACAAACAAATAAGGGACTTGTTCATTTCATCGTTCGAAACTGGCTGGGCAGAAAACTGCCGCGATCCGGCGTCGCCGCGGTTCACTCCTCAGCCAGTGTTTGGACTGCATCGATGAACGTAGTGGCGTTCGCGTCGCGCAAAGGCGGGGCTGGCAAAAGCACTCTGGCAGCGCATCTTGCCGTTCATGTGCACCGGCTGGCGCGGCCGTGTCTGCTCATTGACGATGATCCGCAGGGCTCGCTGACGCTGTGGAACGAACTGCGCGCCGGGCGCGCGCTGCCGTTGAAGACCGTCAAGCGCGGCGTTGCCGATATCGTCAAAAAGGCCAGGCGCAACGGCTTCGAATGGATCCTGATCGACACGCCGCCAAACAGCTCGGTGAGCGTGGTCGAGGCCATCGAAGCGGCAACGCTGGTGATCATTCCCTGCCGGCCGGGCCTGTTCGATATTGACGCCGTGCAGGAGACCATTGCGCTGGCGCGGCAGGTCCGCACGCCCTACGCCGTGGTGTTCAACGCGGCGCCGCCGAAACGTCACGACGTCGAAGCGCCGGCGGTCACAGCGGCGCGCCGATGCCTGGCGCAGCTCGACGTCCCGGTCTGGGGCGGCCAGATCACCCACCGGGCAAGCTTCTCGCTTGCGCTCTCGGAAGGCGACGGCGTCAAAGAATACGATTCCGACCCCGGCTCGGCCGCCGAAATCCGCGGCTTGTGGTCGGCGATCGAAAAGTCGCTCAAAGTCATCCGCGGCGCGCGTGACCACGCCGCCATGCATCGGATTGCGGCTTAGGCGGCTTTCCGAATTTGCAGCCGCACCACAAGACCCGCCCGGCCTGCCAGGTTCACGAGCGCATCAAGGCTGAACTTGTCAATTCGACCGCGCATCAAGTCGTTCAAACGTGGCTGCGTCAGGCCCAAACGACAGGCGGCTTCGGTCTGGCTGACCTTCCAGCTCTCGATTTTGCTGCGCATCGCGATCATCAGCTTCGAGCGCGCCTGCATATTGGCCGCGTCCGCCGCACTATCTTCGAGCGCATCCCAAACGCTCGCAAATCTCTGCCGCTTCATATCTCAGCCCTTCCATAAATCACGAAACCGTTTGGCCGCCATTTCAATATCCGTTCGCGCCGTCCGCTGGGTCTTTTTCTGAAACGCGTGCAGAACGACGATCCGATCTGACAGCGTCGCCAGATAGATGACGCGGAATGCGCTCGCGCGGTCGCGAATGCGCATTTCGCGGACGCCCGCGCCAATCGCCTTCATCGGCTTCCAGTCATCAGGCTCGAGGCCACGCTGCACCCGATCGAGCTGATAGCCGGCGGCGCGGCGAGCGCTGACCGGAAATTCGCGCACCCGCGCCAACAAATCGCCGATAAATTCGACCGGTTTCAATCCAGCGTTTCCTATATCAAAACTGATATAAAGTCAATTCGAGAGGCGAACCGCAACACGTGAAGCAGCGTGAGCGCAGATGCCCCCTCCGCCGCGCTACGCGCGGTCCCCCTCCCCCGCACTTCGTGCGGGGGCGGATAACACCGTCTTCCCCGGCCATTTGCACAGATCGGCGATCAAGCACTTCTCGCACAGCGGGCGGCGGGCGAGGCAGGTGTAGCGGCCGTGCAGGATGAGCCAGTGGTGGGCGTGCAGGAGATAGCGCTTCGGCACGACTTCCATCAGCTTCATCTCGACGTCGAGCGGGGTTTTGCCGACGGCCAGTCCGGTGCGGTTGCCGACGCGGAAGATGTGGGTGTCGACCGCGATGGTCGGCTCGCCGAACGCGATATTGAGCACCACGTTCGCGGTCTTCCGTCCGACGCCGGGCAGCGCTTCGAGCGCGTCGCGGTCGTGCGGGACCTTGCCGCCGTGCTCGGCGATAAGCTGTCGCGACAGCGCGATCACGTTCTTGGCCTTGGTGCGGTAGAGGCCGATGGTCTTGATCAGCGAACGCACGCGCGGTTCGCCGAGCTTGACCATCTTCTCCGGTGTGTCGGCGAGCTTGAACAGCGCCGGCGTCGCCTTGTTGACGCCGGCATCGGTCGCCTGCGCGGAGAGAACGACCGCGACCAAGAGCGTGAACGGATTGATATATTGCAGTTCGCTGCGCGGCGTCGGGATTGGCGGCGGCAAAGCGGCGGAACGCTTCCTCGACCTCGGCTTTGGTCCATTGCGGCACTTCGCCGTGCGCGGCCTTGGCGTCGGCCTTGGCCTGCGCCTTGCGGTCCTTGAGGTGCGCGGGCTTGCCCCCGCCCTTGCCTGAGACGGCGGCCTTAAGGCCTTGCCGCGTCGGCTTGTGAACGGTCTTGTGAGTGGTTTTGCGCGCCATGGTTCCCGTATAGTCAGCGCCATGAACGCCGACAACAGCCCCCGCGATCGCGGCGCGCTCGCCGAGCCTGCGATCTTTTCGGCCGTGATCACGCCGCACCGCTCGCTCGGCTCGACCGGCTTCCTGGTGCTGATGCTGTGCATCGGCGGCATCAGCTTCGTCTCCGGGATGGTGTTTCTGCTGCTGGGCGCGTGGCCGGTGTTCGGCTTTCTCGGCCTCGACGTGGTGCTGGTCTACGTCGCCTTCCGCGCCAATTTCCGCGCCGCGCGGGCCTACGAGGAGGTCACCGTCACCGCCTCGGAACTGACGGTGCGCAAGGTCAATCAGCGCGGCGGGGTGCGCGAATGGACGCTCAATCCGGTCTGGGTGCAGCTCGACCGCATCGTGCACGAGGAGTTCGGTATCGAGCGACTGTTCCTCGTCTCGCGCGGGCGGCGGCTGTCGATCGCTTCGTGCCTGGGGCCGGACGAGAAGGCGAGCTTCGCGCGGGCGCTGTCGTCGGCAATCGGCGAGGCCAAGCGCGGGCCGACGCGGACGGTGTTGGAATAAGCCACCCACTGCGTCATGGCCGGACTTGACCTGAATAGAAATCGGGTGGTTTGCGCCTGCTGCCGGCGGCCTAGATGGGGGTCAGAACGATGGAGGCATCCATGCTGTCACCCGATCGCATTCCCGATCTCACCCCGCTCGATGACGCCGCCGCCGATTACGACGTGGTGCGCCGCGCCATCGGCTATATCCGCAAGCATTGGCGCGAGCAGCCCGAGATCGAAGCCATTGCCGAAGCGGCGAGCGTCACCCCGACCGAGCTGCATCACCTGTTCCGCCGCTGGGCCGGGCTCACCCCGAAGGCTTTTGTGCAGGCGCTGACGCTCGACGGCGCGCGGCAATTGCTGCGCGATTCCGCGAGCGTGCTCGACGCCACCTACGAAGTCGGCCTGTCGGGGCCGGGCCGGCTGCACGATCTGTTCGTAACCCACGAGGCGATGTCGCCGGGGGAGTGGAAGTCCGGCGGCGAGGGTTTGACGGTGCGGTTCGGCTTTCATCCGTCGCCGTTCGGCAAGGCGCTGGTGATGGCGACCGAACGCGGGCTTGCCGGGCTTGCCTTCGCCGATCCGGGCGAGGAAGAAACCACGCTCGCCGACATGCAGCGGCGCTGGCCGAGAGCGAGCTACGTCGCCGATCCCGCGCGCACCGCGCCGATCGCGCAGCGCATTTTCGATCCCACGCAGTGGCGCGAAGACCGGCCGCTGCGCGTGGTGCTGATCGGCACCGACTGGGAAGTGCGGGTCTGGGAGACGCTATTGAAAATCCCGATGGGCAAGGTCGCGACCTATTCCGGCATCGCCGGCAAAGTCTGCACGCCGAACGCCGCCCGCGCCGTCGGCGCCGCCGTCGGCAAGAACCCGGTCTCGTTCGTGGTGCCGTGCCACCGCGTCATCGGCAAAGGAGGCGCTCTCACCGGCTACCACTGGGGCATCACCCGCAAGCAGGCCATGCTCGGCTGGGAGGCGGGAAGGATCGGCGCGACTGCTAGCCCTTCTCCCCGCACGCGGGGAGAAGGTGGCCTCTCGTCTGGGCTCGAATGCGGCAAGCCCCTCACCCCTCCCTCTCCCCGCAAGCGGGGAGAGGGATGAGAACTACGCCGCCAAGTCGCGCTTCTCCGCCACCGTCGAGTCGGCATTGAGCCGGTAGATTATCGGCACGCCGGTTGCGATCTCGCGCGCGACGATCTGCTCCGGCGACAAGTGCTCCAGCACCATCACCAGCGCGCGCAGCGAATTGCCATGCGCGGAGACGATGACGTTGTCGCCGCGCAGCACCAGCGGCAGAATTTCCTGGATGTAGTACGGCAGGACGCGCGCGGCGGTGTCCTTCAGGCTTTCGCCGCCGGGCGGCGCGACGTCGTAGGAGCGCCGCCAGACATGCACCTGCTCGGCGCCCCATTTGGCGCGGGCATCATCTTTGTTGAGCCCGGACAGCTCGCCATAGTCGCGCTCGTTGAGCGCCTGATCCTTGAACACCGGAATGCCCTGCTGCCCCATCTCCTCGAGCACCAGATCGAGCGAATGCTGGGCGCGCACCAGCGCCGAGGTGAAAGCGACATCGAAGCGAAAGCCTTGCGCCTTGAGCTTGCGCCCGGCCGCTTTCGCTTCGGCGATGCCTTTTTCAGTGAGGCCGACATCGCGCCAGCCGGTGAACAGATTTTTCTTGTTCCACTCGCTCTCACCGTGGCGCACGAGCACGAGAAGCCGGTCACTCATTGTTTCTTTTCCTTGCACCGTTTCCCGTCAAATATCACTTAGCCCCAACACATCCGCCATCGAATAGAGGCCGGGCTTTTTGCCCCGCGCCCACAGCGCCGCATGCAGCGCGCCGCGCGCAAAGATCATGCGATCCTCGGCGCGGTGGGTCAGTTCGATGCGCTCAGCAGGCCCGGCGAAGATCACGGTGTGATCGCCGACGACGGTGCCGCCGCGCAATGACGCAAAACCGATATCCACCGCATGGCGCGGGCCGGTAATGCCGTCGCGGCCACGCACCGAATGCGCGGCGAGATTGATGCCTCGGCCGGCCGCGGCGGCGCGGCCGAGCATCAGCGCGGTGCCCGACGGCGCGTCGATTTTCCTGTTGTGGTGCATTTCGAGAATCTCGATGTCGTAATTCTCATCGAGCGTCCGCGCCACGCGCTTGGTCAACGCGGCGAGCAAATTGACGCCGAGGCTCATATTGCCGGATTTGACGATCGGCGCGCGCGTTGCGCGCCTTGGCGATCACCGCTTCCTCCTCGGCCGAGTGACCGGTGGTGCCGATGATATGGGCGATGCCGGCGGCGCCAGTCAGTTCGGCGAGCGCCAGCGTCGCCGCGGGGACGGTGAATTCGATCAGCCCGTCGGCGGCCTTAAGGAGCGGTGCGACATCGCTGGTGACCTTGATGCCGTTCGGCCCGAGGCCGGCGAGTTCGCCGGCATCGCGGCCGATCACTGCGGAATCCGCCGCCTCGACCGCCCCGGCAAGGGTGACGCCCTTGGTTGCGGCGATGGCATGGATCAGCGTGCGCCCCATGCGCCCGCCGGCGCCGGCGATCACCAGCCGCATATCGGAATTTGCCGCCGCCATTGCCTTTAAGCCCGTCTCCGGTTGCCGCGGATATACCGGGACGCCGCTGCGGCAGCAACACTAGGGCTGCGGGCCGTCGTAGCCTTCGACGATGACAAATCCGACTGTCGCATGCGGCTCGCGCACTTTGATGTTGGCCTGGTATTCCGGCGAGCGGTAGCAGGCGAGCGCCGCGGCGTAATCGGGAAATTCGATCACCACGTTGCGCGGCTTGCTGGTGCCCTCCAGGCACTCGGATTTGCCGGCGCGCACGACAAAGCGGCCGCCGAATTTCTTGAAGATCGCGGGATTGGCGGCCGCATAGGGCTTGTAGCCCTCGTCGTTTGTCACATCGACGTGCACCGATCCAGTAGCCCTTAGCCATCGCATGTCTCCCTGGCTGCTTGCTGCGCAATCTCGGCAACGATCGCCTGCGCCGCCGCCTTCGGATCGGCGGCGGCGATGATCGGCCGGCCGACCACGAGATAATCGGCGCCGGCGGCGATCGCGGCGGAAGGCGTCATGATGCGTTTTTGATCGCCGCCGTCGGCGCCAGCCGGCCGGATGCCGGGCGTCACCAGCGCCATGCGCGGCCCGACAATCGAGCGCAGATTGGCCGCCTCTTTCGCGGAGCAAACCAGACCATCCACGCCGAGCTCAAGCGCCTGCGCGGCGCGCTCGGCGGCAAGCATCCGCACCGTACGGTCATATCCGGCAACGGCAAGATCGCTGTCGTCGTAGGAGGTGAGCACCGTGACGGCGAGGATGCGCAAGCCGCTTGCGCGCGCCTCGACCGCGGCTTTCATGGTCTGCGGGTAGGCATGCACGGTGAGGAACGTGGCGCCGAGCGGCGCCAAACTTTTAACGCCGTGCGCAACCGTATTGGCGATGTCATGGAGCTTGAGATCGAGAAACACCTGCTTGCCGGCAGCGGACAGCGTGTGCGCGTAGGCAAGACCGCCGGCAAAGGCAAGCTGATAGCCGATCTTGTAGAAGGAAACCGCGTCGCCCAGGCGGGCGACCAGGGCTTGCGCCGCTTCGACTGACGAAACATCGAGCGCGACGATCAATCGGTCGCGCGGCTCGATCGGCATTGCCTATCCTCTCACGCCGTTCCGTGCGGCATCATGCCCGCCATGTCAATGAGGCGGCGCGCCAGCGCTTTCAAGGCCGCGGCCTGGGCTTCGTCCTTGAGATTGTCCATGTCGTCGAACGCCTGGCCGGCGCGCCCGACCGTGATCTGCTCCGGCAGCACCAGCGCGCCGCAGCCGAGTTCCAGGATCTGCCGCAGCGCCATCAGGCCGCGTAGGCCTCCGGCTGAGCCGTTGGCCGCCGAGCCAATGGCGAACACGCGGCCCTTGAACACGGCGTAGCTCGGTTCGTTGCGGTCGCGCCCGCGCGAAGCCCAGTCGATGGCATTCTTGATCAGCGGCGGCACCGAGGCGCTGTATTCCGGACTGGCGATGAACACGCCCTGATGCGCGCCCAGCATTTGTTTCAGGTCGAGGGCGTGGCGCGGCAGGCCGCTGTCGGTCACGAGATCGGCGTCGAACAACGGCAGCGGATAATCGGCAAACGAGATGCGGGTGACATCGCCGCCCAGAAGCGCCAGCTCTTTGGCCGCGAGCGCGGCAAGCCGCGCGTTATGCGAGCCCGCGCGCAGCGAGCCGGCAAGCACCAGAATTTTCGGATTGGCCATAAGCGAAGAACATCAAGTCTTGCGATAAACCCAGACGCGGGCCGGCGGCAGGTTCATCCAGATCCGCTCCGACGCTTCGACCGAGAAGCCGCTAAGCCGCCGAGGCAATGGCGCTGCCACCGAATAGGTGAACTGCACGAACGGCGCGCCCGGCAACATCAGATCGAACGCGTCGCGAATGAGCCGCAACCGCATCCTGATCGGCTTGGTCACCAGCGGCAGGCCGGAGACGACTGCGGCGGCGGGCTGCAGTAGCAGCGTTTCGAGCAGGCGGCGCATGCTATAGGCGTCGCCCTGTACCAAAGTCGCATCGGGATAGCGCGAGTGCAGCAGCCGGCAGAACGTCGGATTGAATTCGACCAGCACCAGCCGCGACGGTGCCACGCCGGCCTTCACCAGAGCCTCGGTCACCGGCCCAGTACCTGGTCCCAATTCGACCACCGGGCCGTCACTGTCGGGATCGACGTAGCGCGCCATGGTGCGCGCCAGAATCTTTCCCGACGGTGTGACCGCGCCCATCGTCAACGGCCGTTCGATCCAGGAGCGGATGAAGCGGACTTCGTCGTCAAGCCGGATGCCGCGTTTACGCTCGAACTGACGAATTTGTTCGTCGATTTTTTTGCCGATGCCGTCCCGCCTTTGTTCAAGGAGCCGGAACTGGCGTCCGATCTTGCGCTCGATAAGAGTCTTGCTCAGCTCCAAAATCCGGAGCTGGCGCTCGACCTTCTGTTCAAATTTCAGCAGACCCGGAACCGGCATGGCTTCCTACGACGCAACATGGTCGTTCTAGAACATTCATTAACTTGTGACTAGCCGACCGCCGGCCCCGCGGACCGACTAATGCACGCTAAAATTCGCAAGTCGTTGGAGGGACAATGCATTCAGGCGGAAGTTGCGCTCTTGCCGCCGAACAGCTCTTTGACTTTGCCGAAAAAGCCCGCGGATTCGGGCTGAGTCTCCGACGACGACAGGCGGTCGAACTCGGCCAGGAGTTCACGCTGCTTCTTGGTGAGCTTCTGCGGGGTCTCGACGACGACCTGGACATACATGTCGCCGCTCTGCCGCGAACGCAGCACCGGCATTCCCTTACCGGACAGACGAAAACGCTGACCGGTCTGCATCCCCTCGGGCACTTTCACCCGGGTCTTGCCGCCGTCGATGGTCGGCACTTCGAACTCGCCGCCGAGCGAGGCGGTCACCATTGAAACCGGCACGCGGCAATGCAGGTCGGCGCCGTCGCGCTGAAAGAACTCGTGCGCCCCGATCGACAGAAAGATGTAGAGATCGCCCGCCGGCCCGCCGCGCACGCCGGCTTCACCCTCGCCGGCAAGCCGGATGCGTGTGCCATCCTCGACCCCGGCAGGAATGTTCACTGATAGCGTCCGCTCGCGCATCACCCGGCCGGAGCCGGTGCACGACGCGCACGGGCTCTCGATCACCTGGCCACGACCATGGCAGCCTGGACAGGTTCGCTCGAGCGTGAAGAAGCCCTGGGCATGGCGAATCTTGCCCTGCCCGCCACACATCGGACAGGCCTTCGGCTTGGTGCCGGGTTTGGCGCCGGTGCCGGAGCACGCCTCGCAAGTAACCGAAGTTGGGATGCGGACCGACGCCGCCTTGCCCGCATAGGCGTCCAGCAGCGAGATCTCCATGTTGTAGCGCAAGTCCGCGCCGCGCTCGCGCCCGGAAGCGCGGCCGCGGCGGCCGCTCATGCCGAAGAGATCGTCGAATATATCGGAGAAGGTAGTGGCAAAGTCGGCACCAAATCCATTCGCAGCGCCGACGCCGCCGTGCTCGAATGCAGCATGACCGAAACGGTCATAAGCGGCCCGCTTATCGGGGTCTTTGAGGACCTCGTAGGCCTCGTTGATCTCCTTGAAGCGATGCTCGGCGCCACCGTCCCCGGGATTACGATCCGGATGACACTGCATTGCCTGCTTGCGAAAGGCGGCCTTGATGTCGCCGTCACTGGCGGTGCGTTCGACCGATAACGATTCGTAGTAGCAGCGTTTGGCCATTCCCGTTCCAACCCTGCATTACGCACAGTACTTAGCCGGCCCCTCGCCAGCTATACGTCATTCGTTTTCAAGCAGACACACCCCCGGGTCAAACCCGGGGGTGATGACTTTTCGTAGTTGTCGCTGAACAGAGCCGGCATTAGACGTCCCGCCGGATCAAGCGGATTTCTTGTTCTTTTTGTCGTCATCGACCTCAGTGAACTCGGCGTCGACAACGTCATCCTTCTTGGCTTCGGCTCCGGCGCCGCCGGCCGGTTGCTCGGCCGACTGTTTGTACATCGCCTCGCCAAGCTTCATGGAGGCTTGCGCGAGCGCGTTGGTCTTGGCGGTGATCGCCTCGGCGTCATCGCCCTTCAAGGCTTCCTTGAGGTCGGCCATGGCGTTTTCGATCGCCCGGCGGTCGCCCTCACCGACCTTCGATCCATGCTCGGCGAGCGTCTTCTCGGTCGAGTGGACCAGAGCCTCGGCGTGGTTCTTCGCTTCAACCTGCGCCTTGCGCTTCTTGTCTTCCTCGGCGTGAGCTTCGGCGTCCTTGACCATCTTCTGGATGTCGCCCTCGCTGAGGCCGCCCGAAGCCTGGATGCGGATCTGCTGCTCCTTGCCGGTGCCCTTGTCCTTGGCCGAGACGTTGACGATGCCGTTGGCATCAATGTCGAACGTGACCTCGACTTGCGGCACGCCGCGCGGCGCCGGCGGAAGGCCGACCAGATCGAACTGACCGAGCATTTTGTTATCCGCCGCCATTTCGCGCTCGCCCTGGAACACGCGGATCGTGACTGCGGTCTGCCCGTCTTCGGCCGTGGAGAACACCTGGCTCTTCTTGGTCGGGATCG
Source organism: uncultured Alphaproteobacteria bacterium (assembly GCA_963844545.1). Lineage (GTDB taxonomy): Bacteria > Pseudomonadota > Alphaproteobacteria > Rhizobiales > Xanthobacteraceae > BOG-931. The sequence goes on from CAWJOX010000026.1 coordinate 790,234, forward strand.
TGGTGTTGCGATCGATCAGCCGGGTGAACACGCCGCCCAGCGTCTCGATGCCGAGCGAAAGCGGCGTGACGTCGAGCAACAACACGTCCTTGACGTCGCCTTGCAGCACGCCGGCCTGGATCGCAGCGCCGATCGCCACGACCTCGTCGGGATTGACGCCCTTGTGCGGCTCCTTGCCGAACAATTGCTTGACGACTTCCTGCACCTTCGGCATGCGGGTCATGCCGCCGACCAGAACCACCTCGTTGATCTCGGCTGCGGACAGACCGGCATCCTTCAGCGCTTGCTTGCAGGGATCGATCGTCTTCTGGATGAGATCATCGACCAGCGCCTCGAACTTGGCGCGCGTCAGCTTCATGGTCAGATGCTTCGGACCCGAGGCATCCGCCGTAATGAACGGCAGATTGATCTCGGTCTGCGTCGTGGACGACAGCTCGATTTTGGCCTTCTCGGAGGATTCCTTGAGCCGCTGCAGCGCGAGCTTGTCGCGGCGCAGATCGATGCCCTGCTCCTTCTGGAACTCGTCGGCCAGATAATTGACGAGCCGCATATCGAAATCTTCGCCGCCGAGGAAGGTGTCGCCGTTGGTCGACTTCACCTCGAACACGCCGTCGCCGATTTCGAGAATGGAAATATCGAACGTGCCGCCGCCGAGATCGTAAACCGCGATGGTGCCGGTCTTGCTCTTGTCGAGCCCGTAGGCGAGCGCGGCTGCCGTCGGCTCGTTGATAATGCGCAGGACTTCCAGGCCGGCAATTTTGCCGGCGTCCTTGGTCGCCTGACGCTGTGCGTCGTTGAAGTATGCCGGAACGGTGATCACGGCCTGCTCGACCTTGCTGCCGAGATAGGACTTCAGCCGTCTCCTTCATCTTCTGCAGGATGAAGGCGGAGATCTGCGACGGCGAATAGGTCTTGCCTTCGGCCTCGACCCAAGCGTCGCCGTTGGAAGCGCGGACGATCTTGTAAGGGACAAGCTTCTTGTCCTTCTCCACCATCGGATCATCATAGCGCCGGCCGATGAGCCGCTTGACCGCAAAAATCGTACGCTCGGGATTGGTGACCGCCTGGCGCTTGGCCGGCTGGCCTACGAGCCGCTCGCCCTCGTCCGTAAAAGCGACAATGGACGGCGTAGTGCGCATTCCCTCTGCGTTCTCGATGACCTTAGGCGTCTTGCCTTCCATCACCGCGACGCAGGAATTCGTGGTCCCTAAATCAATGCCAATGACCTTGGCCATGGTGTTAACCCTCTCTTTAGCGGCAGGTCGGGCAGGCCCTAAAGGCGCCCTTCGTCCGACCCCCTTTAGCCGCCTGGCCCATTTCCAGGCGGCATCCTTGGGTCATATAGGAGAGCATGATCGGGCTGCAAGACAGCTTCGTTCGCGCAAGTGCGCAATGACCGCCGGTGGCGCTGACCACGGAAGGAGCGAGCAGATGAAGCCGCAGACGCACCTTTCCGGGTTGCGCATCTATCCCGGATATCTCGACCGGGACGGACAAGCGGATTTGCTCGCCGCAGTCTACAGTATCTTCGCGTCGGCACCGCCGTACACGCCGCGCATGCCGAAGTCGGGCCGGCCGTTTACGGTGCGCATGTCAAACTGCGGGCCGCTTGGATGGGTGTCGGACGAGAACGGGTACCGGTATCAGCCGACCCATCCCGAAACCGGCCGGCCATGGCCACCGATGCCGGCAGCGCTTACCAGAATATGGGACCAGGTGGGCCAATACCCCAAGGCGCCGGAAGCCTGCCTCATCAACTGCTACGGTCCGGCTGCGAAAATGGGTTTGCACCAGGATCGGGACGAGGCCGACTTTGACGCGCCGGTGATCTCGATCTCACTCGGCAACTCCTGCCTATTTCGCGTCGGCGGCTTAGAACGCAGCGGGCCTACCCGCGCCTTCCGGCTGAGCTCAGGCGATGTGCTCGTTCTCGGCGGCGCTTCCCGACTTGCCTTCCATGGCGTCGACCACATCTACCCGGGAACATCGCGCTTGCTCCCGCAGGGCGGACGGATCAATCTAACCTTGCGCCGGGTGGCGCGCGTCGCGCCCGACAGCTCCAGTTTCAGCCCTCAAGAGGCTTCGGTATGATCAGTCATGCCACCTACGGCTCTATCCGCGCTTTTTGTTTTGCTGCAGCGCTAGCGGCGATCGTCTCGACGACGCCCGCGTGGGCGGCCGACGCGGTTTTCCCACCCGGTTCACGCATCGGGCTGGTGCCGCCACCAGGCATGGTGCCGAGCGATGCGTTCGACGGTTTTGCCGATCCTGCCAAGGATGCCGCGATCCTGATCACCATCCTGCCAGCGGCGGTTTACTCCCAGTTCCAGAAGACGATGGATGCCGACGTCCTAAAGAAACAGGGCATCAACCTGGAAAAACGCGAGCCGATCAAGCTCGATATCGGCAATGGCTTTCTCTTCACCGGCCGCCAGGTGTCCGATAAGGCGCGCTACCGCAAGTGGTTGCTGGTCGCCGCGACCCACGATCTCACCGCACTTGTCACCGTCCAGGTCCCGCTGGACGACACCGTCTATTCTGATCGCATTGTCCGCGCAGCTCTCGCAACGTTATCGGTACGCCCCAATGTGCCGGAGGCTGAAGAACTCGGCCTTTTGCCATTTTCGGTCGCGGACCTCGCTGGCTTCCACGTTGTCGGCGTGCTGCGCGGACGCATGCTGTTGCTGAGCGACGCGCGCGGCGACAGTCCTGAGGATGCCGCCAAGGGCGCGCTGCAAGCCGGCAGTCCCGATGATGCGCGTCTGCTTATCGCCGCCTTGCCGGGCGGCCCCATCGAGCCCGATGACCACGCAAACTTTGCGCGGCTGTCGTTCAACGAAATCGGCGGCATCAGAGACGTCCGCGTAACGATGTCCGAGCCGCTTCGGATCGGCGGTCAGTCGGGATACCAGACCATGGCGGAGGCCAAGGACGCGCGCAGCGGCGCCGATGTCATGGTGATACAGTGGCTGCGTTTCGGCAGTGGCGGATTCATGCAGATGATCGGCGTCGGGCGCGCCAACTCATGGACCGGCGTTTTGGCCCGGCTGCGAACGGTTCGCGATAGTGTCGAGCTGAAGTGAAACTTCAAGCGGTCGCTCGACACCGTCCTCAGGATTTTAATCAGCCGTGGTGTTGTCGTTGGCCGATCGCGACGGGCGTGAAGACGATGGGGGCGCAGTCCTGGGACCGCCCTTCGACACTCCGACCATAGCCGGCCGCAACACGCGCTCACCGATCATATAGCCGGGCTGCACGACCTCGACGATGCTGCCCGCCGGCACCGACACGTCGGGCACTTCGTACATCGCCTGATGGACATTGGGATCGAATTTCTCACCTTTCGGGGTGAACTGGCGCACGCCGCTCTTCTCGAGTGCCTTTAAGAGCTCGCGCTCAGTCAGTTCGACGCCCTCGATGAGCGATTTCACGCCGGCCTCGGCGCTGGCGCGCAGCCCGGGGGACACCGCATCGAGCGCGCGGCGCATGTTGTCGGCAACGGCAAGCATGTCGCGCGCAAACGACGTGACGCCATAAAGCCGGGCATCGGTGACTTCGCGAGCGGTCCGCTTGCGCAGGTTTTCCATCTCGGCGAGCGTCCGCAGGAGCTTGTCCTTGAGGTCGGCCGCAAGGGCCGCCGCATCGGCCTCCGGAGCTGCAGCCGACGTCGGCGAACTAGCCTCCCGCGGCGTACCCGCTGCGTCCTCAGTGCGCGCGGTTTGTTCCGTCATATCGATACCCATCCGTTGCTGCCCCGGATATCAGGGCTCGATCGGCAAAAATCAAGCGCATCGGCCTGGCGGTCGGGGCCTGCGTTAACCGGGTCAGCCCCCGAGCAGCTTGCTCACGACCTTGGCGGTGTAGTCCACCATCGGGATAATGCGGGCGTAGTTCAGCCTGGTCGGCCCGATGACGCCGAGGACGCCGACAATTTGACCCGAAGCATCATGGTACGGCGCGACAATCGTTGAAGAGCCCGACAGCGAGAACAATTTGTTCTCAGAGCCGATAAAAATCCGGACGCCCTCCGCCTGTTCCGCACGACCGAGCAGATCGACCACCTCACGCCGGGTCTCAAGGTCATCGAACAGCAGGCGTACCCGTTCCAGATCCGCCAGCACCTTAAGGTCTTCGAGCAGATGAGCTTGGCCGCGCACGATCAGTTTGCGTTCGTCACGCTCGCCGCCCGACCAGCTGGCGAGGCCCGCGGCAACAATCTTCTTGGTCAGCTCATCGAGTTCGGCCTGCCCCTCGGCCAGCCGCTGCTCGATTTCATCGCGCACTTCGGCCAGGGTGCGGCCGCGAATCCGCGCATTGAGGAAATTGGCGGCCTCGACCAGCGCCGAGGTCGGCAGACCCACCGCAATGTCAAGCACGCGATTTTCAACCTGGCCATCCTCGGCGACCAGAACCACCAGCGCCCGCTCGGGCTCGAGCCGCACAAACTCGATGTGCTTCAGCCGCTGGTTCTGCTTCGCCGTGAGTACCACGCCGGCGGCACGGCTTAAGCCCGAAAGCAGACCGGAGGCCTCGGTCAGCACGGCTTCGAGCGATTTCGCCTGACCGCTGCCCGCGACTTGCGCTTCGATCGCATTGCGGTCGTTTTCGGTGAGATCGCCGATCTGCATCAGCGCATCGACAAAAAATCGCAGGCCGATCTCGGTCGGCAGCCGGCCAGCTGAGGTATGCGGCGCGTAGACGAGACCAAGCTGTTCGAGGTCGGACATGACGTTGCGCACTGAGGCCGGCGACAACGTCATCGGCAGAATCCGCGCCAGATTACGCGACCCGACCGGTTCGCCGGTCGCCAGATAGCTCTCGACGATCTGGCGGAAGATCTCGCGCGAACGCTCATTGAGCTGAGCGAGGCTCAGCTGGCTTGCGGCAAGCGGCAGATCGTGGCTGGCCAAGGTTAGCTCCGAGCACTGGCGCAGGACTTACTATGCATACGACTTACATTGGATACTGTTTGCGAGACTTGTCCATCTGCATCAGTTGTTTCACGCCAAACCTATCGGCAAGGCAATGACCAAGGCAATCGAGTTTAGAAAGCAACCATAAAACTATCCGAAACGGACGCTTTCGCGCATATGCTGCGCCCCAAATAAAGCATTTGCACCTATCGCGAAGAGCGCCGAGCGCTACGCCGCGCGGTTCGCTCGACCGTTCGTGGCCCGCGTGCCTCTTCGCCGATTTGCTCGCGCTTCGAACGGGCCAATTGCGACAGGTCGCCGACGACTTGCTTCAAAGTATCCTGGTCGAGTTTGTTCGACGATAACGCGAAGCCGAGATAGCACCAGTTGATGATATGCGCGCGCGCTCCGGCTATGCTTGGCGGAATGCCAGCGTCGGTCAACAGTTTCCGCAAATAGCGGATCCGCTCTGCATCCACGGCTTCGACCGCTGCTCGTGCTCGCGCGTCGGCCGTAGCCCAGGCGCGCACCGCGCGTTCAATCCCGGTGTCGCGAGCAAATGCACGAGAGGCCAGCGCTTCCAGGCGATCGTCTGAGGTCTCTTCGATCTCATCGATAACGTTCTCCAAGGCGATTTTGCGCCAGCGCCGCAGGATTGCCGTGTGGAATGCCGATACATCGGCGAAGTGCCAATAGAAGCTGCCGCGGGAGATGCCGAGCCGATTGGCGAGCGTGTCCGCCTTGAGTACGGAAAATCCGGATTTTGCCAGCGCCGTGAGTCCCGCGTTCACCCATTCTGCTGGTCCCAGTCGTTTGTCGGCCATTTCCATACACTGCTGTATTGACGTTTAAGGAGCGTGGTGATATCCAATCCATACACTACTGTATGGAGTCGGGCAATGCGCGATCTCGCCGTGCAGCTGGCTGGAATTCTGGCTGTGGCCGCAGCCGTCGTGCACGGAGTGCTGGGCGAGACCAAGGTTTTTGCTCGAGCCCGGATCGAGCCGGAGTGGGTCCGGCGGCTGATCCGGCTGGTGTGGCTGTGGGGCACGATCGCGTGCGTGAGTTCTTGCGATTCTTCTCATTGCCGCGCCCAGGCTCGGTTCCGATGCCGCGCGCAACTGGATCATCGCAACCAGCATCGTCACGTTTGGCTTCGGCGCTATTGGCAACGCCTGGGCAACGCGTGGACGGCATTTTGGCTGGGTTGTACTGATCATCGTGGTCGGCCTCGCCGCCATCGGGCTGTGAGGCGTTCGCGCCTCCCGGGGCCCTGCCCTTGTCGGCTCTACCTCCCGCCCCTAAAACACTGGGCCAATAATTGCCGGCACGGCACGTCCGCCGCCGCCAGGGAGGCTGAACCATGCGGCCGAGCCGCCGACAACCCGACGAATTGCGGCCAGTGTCGCTCGAACGCGGCGTTGTGAAATATGCCGAAGGCTCGTGTTTCGTCAAATTCGGCGATACCCATGTTCTGGTCACCGCAACGCTCGAAGATCGCCTGCCGCCGTGGCTCAAGGGCCAGGCCCGCGGCTGGGTCACTGCCGAATACGGCATGCTGCCGCGCGCCACGCTGGAACGGACCCGCCGCGAGGCCTCCGCCGGCAAGCAGAACGGTCGTACGGTCGAAATCCAGCGCCTGATCGGCAGAAGCTTGCGCTCAGTCGTCGATCTGAAAGCGCTCGGCGAGCGCCAGATCACCATCGACTGCGACGTCATCCAGGCCGATGGCGGCACCCGCACCGCCTCGATCACCGGCGCCTGGATTGCGCTGTATGACTGTCTCGCCTGGATGAAAACGCGGCAGATGATCGAACAGGACGTTTTGCGCGACCATATCGCCGCCATTTCCTGCGGCGTGTGCGCCGGCGTGGCCGTACTCGACCTCGACTATGCCGAAGACTCGAAAGCCGAGACCGACGCCAATTTCGTCCTCACCGGCTCGGGCAATATCGTCGAAGTACAGGCCACCGCCGAGAAAGTGCCGTTCTCCGAGGAGCAGCTTACCACGCTGCTCGCTCTCGCCCGCAAAGGCGTCACCAAGCTGATCGATCTGCAGAAGATGGCGGTGATGTGAGCCACGGAGATCATCGCCGCATTACCGGACGCCTCGTCATCGCCACGCATAACCCGGGTAAGCTGAAAGAAATGTGCGAACTGCTGGCGCCGTATCAGATCGAGGCCATATCAGCAGCACAGATGAACCTTGGCGAACCCGAAGAAACCGGAACGACATTTCGCGCCAATGCGCTTATCAAGGCGCGAGCTGCCGCGCGCGCATCCGGCCTGCCGGCGTTTGCCGATGATTCCGGGCTTGCAGTCGATGCGCTCGACGGTGAACCGGGCGTTTATTCGGCGCGGTGGGCCGGCCCGGAGCGCAATTTTGGTCTGGCGATGCAGACGGTTGAAGACAAGCTCCGCGAGCATGGCGCGATGACGCCGGAGCGCCGCCAGGCGCATTTCATCTCAGCGCTGTGTGTCGCGTGGCCGGATGGTCATGTCGAGGAGTTCGAGGGACGCATCAACGGCACGCTGGTTTGGCCGCCGCGCGGCGACCAAGGCTTTGGTTACGATCCGATGTTCCTGCCGGATGGCTACACGCGCACATTCGGCGAAATGAGCGGCGAGGAGAAGCACGGCCTGCCGCCGCGCGGAACCGGCTTGTCGCATCGCGCCCGCGCCTTCCTCAAGCTTGCGGAGGCGTGCCTTAGAGCCGGACGATGCAGTCCCGAGCAGCTTTCGGCGTCTATATCCATTGGCCGTTCTGCCTGTCGAAATGCCCGTATTGCGATTTCAACAGCCATGTCCGTCACGCCGCGATCGATGAGGGGCGCTTTGCCCGCGCCTTCGCGGCCGAGATCGCGGCAACCGCCGAGCGCGTACCCGGCCGCACGGTTTCGACGATCTTCTTTGGCGGCGGCACGCCGTCGCTGATGCAGCCGGCAACGATCGCCGCGGTGCTCGATGCAGTGGCGCGGCACTGGCAGGTCGCGCCCGACGCCGAAATCACCCTCGAAGCCAATCCGACCAGCGTCGAAGCCGCGCGCTTTCGCGGCTACCGCTCTGCCGGCGTCAACCGCGTGTCGCTCGGCGTGCAGGCGCTTGACGATTATGCGCTTAGCGCGCTCGGGCGCCTGCATTCAGCGCGCGAGGCGCTCGATGCGGTGGCGATCGCGCGCAGCGTGTTCGAACGCTATTCGTTCGATCTCATTTACGCGCGGCCGCAACAGACACCGCAGCAATGGGCCGAGGAACTGACGCGGGCGCTTGCCGAAGCCGCCGAACATCTTTCGCTCTATCAGCTGACCATTGAAGCAGAGACGCCGTTCGCCACGCTTCATGCCGCGGGCAAGCTGATTACTCCGAACGATGATACCGCCCGCGCGCTCTACGACATCACGCAGGAAGTGTGCGCCGCGCACGGTCTGCCCGCCTACGAAATTTCCAATCACGCGCGGCCCGGCAGCGAGTGCCGGCACAATCTGGTCTACTGGCGTGCGCAGGAATATGCCGGCGTCGGGCCGGGCGCGCATGGCCGACTAAACATTGGCCGGCTCGACATCGACGGCTCGCGGCACGCGACCGCGACGGAAAAGCGTCCCGAAGCGTGGCTGCAGCGCGTCGAGCGCGACGGGCACGGCCTGATTACCGACGACGTGTTGACGCGCGAAGAAATGGCCGACGAGTTTCTGCTGATGGGGCTGCGGCTCGCCGAGGGCATCGATCCGGCGCACTACGCCGAACTGATGAACCGCCCGCTCGATCCGGCGCGCATTGCGGCGCTGCGCGAGCACGGGCTGGTCGAGACGACCGACGCAGGCCGCCTTCGTGTCAGCATGCCCGGCTTCCCCGTGCTCGACGCTGTCGTAGCCGATCTCGCGGCGTGAAAGTCCGGGTCGTGGACTTGTTGACGCCCGGCCTTATCCGCTAGTCTAGGTAAACACTAGCTAACAGCTCTTATTTTGTGTCGGCTGTCAGAGGGGTGAAGCCGGCATTCCGCTGATCGCGCCGATCGGTCGTGCCCGCAACTTCGTCCGTGTGGTGCACCAGGCCGAGATAGAGACGTGTCTCGGATCGAGGTTGGAGATCGTTTAGCGCGGTGAAATACGCTTCACGTACTCCGCCCAGTTGTCGAAACGCAATCCTTAGTCTAGCTAGTCTAGGCGCCTCAGCGGCGCTTGCCGCGTGCCGTTGACGCGTGCTCAGCAAGGCATGGCCAAGCAATTCACTATTCAGGCACGCCCTGAAGTGTCTCCAAATTCGAAGCAAGTAGCTAAGCTACCCTTGGTCTGCCAGACTCGATCGCGCCCGACTCTCTCAAGTCTCATTGTTTCGATAGATAGCTAGAAGCGTCACGCCAATTTATCATCGCCTATGCAATTGTTCGTCACGGCATCGTTAGCCAATGACCAAGCTCGCACTCACTCTGTCGCAGGCACTGGATCGTGCCAGTTCTGCATATCAGGCCGGCCAATTCGTTGAGGCCGAGCAAATATGCCAACAAATCGTAGACACCAAGCCCGATCTGTTTGCTGCGCTTCACCTGTTGGCGGTGGTGCAATCAAGGCTGGGCAAGAAAAACAGCGCCCTAGCGAGCTATGACCGCGCACTCCAAGTGCGACCGAATTCTGCCGAAGCGCTGTCCAATCGCGGCACCACCCTGAAAGAGCTCAAGCGCTTCGAGGAGGCGCTGGCGAGCTATGATCGCGCGCTCACGCTGCGACCGGACTTTGCCGAAGCGCTTTTCAATCGTGGCAACATCCTGCATGAACTCAAGCGCTTCGACGAGGCGCTGGCAAGCTATGATCGGGCGCTCAAAGTACGTCCGAACCATGCCGAAGCGTACACCAACCGCGGTCTTACGCTCCATGAGCTCAAGCGATTCGACGAGGCGCTGGCAAGCTATGACCGCGCGCTCCAATTGCGACCCGACTATACCGAGGGGCACAACAACCGCGGCAATACCCTGCGTGAACTGAAGCGGTTTGGCGAGGCGCTGGCAAGCTATGACCGCGCCCTCACCCTACGACCACATCTCGTCGAGACGCTTTCCAACCGTGGCAACACCTTGAATGAGGCGCTGGCGAGCTATGACCGAGAGCTTGCGCTGCGGCCGGACTATGCCACGGCGCACATCAACCGTGGTCTTGCGCTCCACGAGCTGAAGCGGTTCGACGAGGCGCTGACGAGCTATGACCGCGCGGTCCAGGCGCGACCAGACGTCGCCGAGGGACACAACAACCGTGGCAATACTCTGCATGAACTGAAGCGGTTTGACGAGGCGCTGACGAGCTTTGACCGCGCCCTCGCGCTGCGGCCGGACTATGCCGAGGCGCTTTTCAATCGGGGCAACACCCTGAAGGAAATCAAGCGGTTCGAGGAGGCTCTGGCGAGCTACGACCGGGCACTCCAAATGCGACCGAACTATGTCGAGGCGTACACCAACCGCGGTCTTACGCTCTGTGAGCTCAAGCGGTTTGACGAGGCGCTGGCAAGCTATGACCGCGCGCTCCAGGTGCGACCGGACTTCGCCCAGGTGCAACAGAACGAAGCCTTGGTGAGGCTCCTTACCGGCGATTTTAGCCGTGGGTGGGGTCAATATGAATGGCGGTGGAAGACTGAACCTCTAGCCCTCCGGAAGCGGAGTTATTTGCAGCCGCTTTGGCAAGGCGCTGAGGCTCTGGATGGCAAGACTATTCTACTTGAAGGTGAACAGGGATTTGGCGATCAGATCCAATTCTGCCGCTACGTGCCGCTCGTCGGCCTACGCGGTGCACGCGTGATCCTGGAGGTCGAATGGCCGCTCCACGAGCTTATGACCAGCCTTGCCGGGGTGACGCAGGTCATATCCAAAGGCGACCCCTTACCCAATTTCGACTTCCAATGTCCCTTGCTCAGCTTGCCGTTGGCGTTCGCGACGCGGCTTGAGACGATTCCGTCCATGACGCCCTACCTGTACGCACCGGTGCAAGCTGTAAAGAATTGGCAAGCACGCCTTGCATCGAACGTCCGACCAAGAATTGGCTTAGTCTGGTCGGGCAGGCCAACGCACAGAAATGATCAAAATCGTTCGATCAGCCTGCGCTCTCTGCTGCCGCTTCTAAATATCGAAGCAACATTTGTGAGCTTGCAAAAGGATGTTAGCACCGACGATGTAGCTGTGCTGAGGGATCAGAGCGATCTTCTGCATTTCGGCGATGCGCTGCAGACTTTCTCCGACACAGCGGCGCTGATCGCCAATCTGGACCTGGTTATCTCTGTGGATACGAGTGTTGCTCATCTCGCCGGCGCGCTGGCAAAACCCGTCTGGGTGTTGTTGCCATTCGTCCCCGACTGGCGTTGGTTGCTCGATCGCAACGACAGCCCATGGTACGCTACTGCCCGCCTGTTTCGGCAGGATGATACACGCCAATGGGATAATGTGATCGCGCGCGTTCGTGATGCGTTACAGGACTACCTTCGCCGAAGCACCGATTGAACGTTACCGGCGTCTCACCCCACGTGGGAAGGCGTACAATGCAGCTCTCATGTCATCGCCTTTGCCAGGAAGCGTTTGATCTGGGCAAGCACCGCCGCTCGCTGTTTTATGGTTGCTATTCTTATTAACCTTGACTTTCTCTCCGCTTCCATCCGAGATTTTCCTGGTTTGGCTATTTTGAGGAACTCGGTCGATGTCCGACACCGTTGTTGTCCCCAACACTGACCCCGCCGCCATCGAGAGCGGCAACTCATGGAACGGCCTGGACACCGCGGGCGCACCCGTCATCGTCACCTTCTCCTTCCCGACCTCGCCGCCCGCCTATGACACAACGATTGGCGGATTTACCCCGGCGACGATTGCCAGCTTCACGGCGTTCACTGCGGCTGAGCAGGCGCAGGCGCTCGCGGCGCTAGGTCAATGGGCCGCCGCGTCCGGTATCGTCTTCATCGAAGTGCCGCCGGGTGAGAGCGACATCACGTTCGCGAATGTCAGTTTCAGCACCACGACCACGGGGTCGGAAAACGGCGACTATCAGGGCGCCGCCGGTATCGGTTTCTATCCGTTCGGCGATTGGAGTTATCTCACCGGCAACGCCAGCTCGGGTTACGGCTTTACCAGCGACCTCGGTCCAGGCGGCGACGTCTACATGAACTCGGACTACATCAACAACGGCACCGTCGATCTTGGCACCCTGCTGCACGAAATCGGCCATGCCATCGGCATGAAGCACCCCGACCAGGTCGTCTATACCGCTGACGGCGTCGAGCACAACCAGGTGCTGGATCCGACTGAGAACAGCGCCTTATACACCATCATGTCGGAGACCGGAGACGCCGCCAACGAAGGCAACGCCAGCCTCTTCGCGCTCGACAAGCTTGCGGCCGCCGACCTCTATGGCCCCGCTGGTACCGGCGGCGTTGAAACCACATCCGTCTCCGGCGTCAATTCGGTGTCATTTTGGTTGTGGGACGCCACCACCGACACACTGACCCAGACCGCTGTTTCCGCCAACGAGACCATTCACGGCACCTCGGTCAACGACATCATCTACGGCTACGATTATGGCGGCAACGTTCCTACCAACGGCACCATCGCCCTGTTTGGCCTGGACGGCACCAACATACTTTATGCTGGCTCCGGCACCACTGCTCTCTACGGCGGCCCTGACGCCAACACTCTGGTCGGCGGCGCCGGCAATGACAGCTTTTACGTCTACAGCAACCAGACCACGGTTACGGACGCCTACACCAGCGGCAACAACACACTCTACGCCAGCGGCGTAAACGCGACGTTGCCGGAAAACGTCGATACGCTTTACCTCTACGGCAGCGGCCTAACCGGCACTGGCAACGATCAGAATGACAGCATCTTCGGCGATGGCGTCTATTCGAACACCCTGATCGCCGGCTCGGGCGACGACTATATTGTCGGTGGCAGCGGCGGTAACACACTTGTTGCCGGTACCGGCATCGACACGATGTATGGCGGTACTGGCGCCAACACTTTCGTGTTCGCACCCGGCGACGCGCCGGTCAACGACCCAACCGGCGACGACTATATTGGTGATTTCAAGCCCGGCACCGACAAGCTCGATTTTTCCGCCTTCGCGAAAGCTGGTCATGAGCTTGCCTTCATCGGCACTGCGCCGCTCACGGCCCCCGGTCAGGTCGATGAATTTAGCTCCGGCGGCTACACCTACGTTGAAGGCGACGTCACCAGCCCAGGCGGCGCCGACTTCGAAATCCAGATGCTCGGCACACTCAACCTACAAGCCACCGACTTCGTCTTTTCATCCAACCCTTGCTATTGCCGCGGCACCCTGATCGAGACGGTGCGGGGCGAAAATCGCATCGAAGACTTGCAGATTGGCGACCAAGTCATGACGAAGTCGGGCTGGACCCGGCCGATCAAATGGATCGGCCGCAGGAGCTATCCCGGCCGCTTTGTCATGGGCCGCAAGGATATTCTGCCGGTCTGCATCAAGGCCGGCGCCTTGGCCGACAAGGTACCAAAGCGCGATCTGTGGCTCTCCCCGCACCACGCTATGTATCTCGAGGGCGCGCTGATCGAGGCCAAGGACCTGGTCAACGGCGCCTCCATCGTTCAGGCAGAGCATGTCGAGGAGGTCGAGTATTTCCACATCGAGCTTGAGACGCACGACGTCATCGTCGCTGAAGGGGCGCTTTCGGAGAGCTTCATCGACGATGACAGCCGGGGTATGTTCCACAACGCCCATGAATTCTGCGAGCTGTATGCGGCGGCAGCGACGACGGCGGCGCAATATTGCGCGCCGCGACTGCAGGACGGCTACGAGGTCGACGCGATCCGGCGGCACATTGCGCGGCGCGCCGGCCTGGTGTCGGAGCAGACTTCGGAGTCGGCAGGCAAGCTGCGCGGCTTCATCGATCGGATCACGCCGCAGGTCATCGAAGGCTGGGCACAGAATGTCGAGCACCCCGGGGCGCCGGTCTGTCTCGACATTTTGGTCGGCGGCCGAGTGATCGGTCAGGTTCTGGCCAATCGCTATCGGGGAGATCTGGAACGCGGCGGCATCGATAACGGCCGCCACAGTTTTGCGTTCGCGTCGCCCGACGGGATCGTGTTTGCACCCGATGTCGTCGAAGTCCGCCGCTCGCTCGATGGCAGTGCCCTTAAACTTTCCGCCAAGGCGAAGCTGGCCGTCGGAGCGCGTGCGCCGTGATTTTGCTGCGATGCAGTGACTAGTCGGTTTTCCGGGCAAAGCGGACTCTCGCCGTCTCCGCAGGCACGAAGCTATCAGGTCACGCCCTAGATTCCCGAGCCGGTAAAGCTGCGCGGTGCGGGAGAAATGATCTGCGCGCCGGATGGCGTGACGCGCAGCACCGCCAGCCCGCGTTCATTGGTGCCGTTGGCACGGAATCTGAACAGCCCGTTGATGCCGGAAAAGCCCGACGGGTTGGTCAAAACGTCAGGCGAGAACCGGCGCGCGCCTTGCGTCTTCACCAGCGCTGCGATGAGCGCGACCGCATCGTAAGCGAGCGTCGCGGTACGCTGCGGCTCCTGTTTGAAGCGGGCGCGATAGCGCGCGGTGAAATTCCGGTAGCCGGAGGGATCCGGCGCGACGTACCACGCGCCGTTGAGGATTGTGGCCGAGGTGATCCGCTGATCGTCTTCCCACAAGCCGCTGCCAAGGAGCTGGGCCTTTTTGGTGTTGACGCCGTCGGTCACCAGCCCCTGAGCGACCTCAGGTGCAGCATCGCCGCCGTCTGGAATGAAAATGGCGTCGGCGTGAACCGCCGCCTGAGCAACGGTCTTGATCGGCGCCGCCATCGCCACCTTGTCGTGCGGGTAGCGTTCGATCGCGACGATGCGGCCACCGTGGCGCGGCACATCCTGCCTGAAGGCAGCTTCAACCACCGTGCCATAAGCATTGTCGGGGATGAGCGCCGCAAACGAGCGTTTCCCGACCGATGCTGCATATTGCACGATGCGTCGCACATCGGATTCCGGCAGAAAGCTTAAGAGATAGACCCCTTGCGTCGCGACATTGGTATCGGTCGAAAACGCGATGACCGGAATGTTGCGGGAGCGTGCGATCTGTCCAACGATGCCGACCGACTGGGCGAACAGCGGCCCAACGATGATCTCGGCGCCTTCGCTGAGCGCCTGTTCCGCGGCGACCCGCGCGCCCTCCGGCGTGCCGGCGTCGTCTTTCATCAGCAGCTGGACAGTGGCGTTGGCGTTGAATTCCGCGAACGCCATTTCGGCTGCGTTGCGCATCGCCTGACCGGCGACGCCGGCATTGCCGGGTGCCGACAGCGGCAGAATGACCGCCACCTTGACTTGGCCGGTGCCGAGCCTTGCCTCCGGCACCGCTGCGCCACCCGGTGTCGATGACAGGGATGGAAACGAGGAGAAGTAGTTTGAGTTGTTGGTACAGCCCGCCAAAACGGCGCTCGCCGCAGCCCATAAACTGCCCAGCGCGCGGCGCCGTGTTGGCATGGCGGCCGACCCCCTCACCGGCAAGTCCGCGGACAATCGGTTCTCCTCCCCAGCGGCCAAATACCCCGGGTTATAAGGCAGCCCCAATCTGTCATTCTGGCGGCGAATGGTTAACCAAGTGAAAAGAATGAAGAATCCGGCGCGGCATGACGGCCGCAGAAGGCGGCGATAGGCTGCCGCAATGAACAAACCGTCCGCCCCCGACGATCGTGCGCCCCGGCGTTACACCATCGGCGGCCATTCCTTCAATGCGGACCAGGTCGCGCCCGGATTGCATATTGTCGCAACCCCAATCGGCAATCTCGGCGACATCACCCTGCGCGCGCTGGCAACGCTGGCGGGCGCCGACCTGATCGCGTGTGAGGATACTCGGGTCACGCGGAAGCTACTCGACCGCTACGATATCGCAACACCACTGACGCCCTACCACGACCACAATGCCGCGACGGCGCGACCCAAATTGCTGCAGCGGCTTGCTGCGGGAGAAGCGATTGCGCTGGTGTCGGATGCCGGTACGCCGCTGGTGTCCGATCCTGGATTCAAATTGGTCCGCGCCGCCCAGGAAGCAGGATATGCGGTAACGGCGCTTCCGGGAGCCTCGGCGCCGCTCGCGGCGTTGGCCAGCGCCGGTTTGCCGACCGATCAGTTCTTCTTCGGCGGCTTCCTGCCGCCCAAACAAACGGCGCGCCGCGCGCGCATCGCTGAATTGGCCCGCATCCCGGCGACCTTATTGTTGTTCGAAACCGGACCGCGCATCGCAGCAACTCTCGCTGACCTTGCGGAAGCGCTGGGGCCGCGCGAGGTAGCGCTGTGCCGCGAGCTCACCAAGTTGCACGAGGAAGTTCGTCGCGGCGATCTCGTTGCCTTGGCAAAGAGCTTGGCGGAGACCAGCGAACCGCGCGGTGAAATCGTTCTGGTCATCGCGCCACCAACCGCGCTGGAGCAGCCGAGCGCCGATGACGCCGATGCACTGCTGCGACAAGCCCTCGCGCGGGTTTCGCTCAAGGATGCGGTGGGCGAAGTCGCGCTTGCCACCGGGCTTTCCCGCCGCGACCTCTACCAGCGCGCACTCTCGCTCGCGAAGGAGCAGGACCATCGCCCGCCGCGCTAAGCCATCGGAGCGGATCGAGGCCGGCCCGCGTAGCGAGCGTGTCGCCGCCTTCCGCCTTGGGCTCTCGGCCGAAAGCCGGGCCGCCATGCTGCTGATCGCCAAGGGCTACCGGATCGTCGCCCGGCGCTGGAAGACCCCGTTCGGCGAAATCGACATTATCGCCCGCCGCCGCCGCACGCTGGCTTTTGTCGAGGTCAAGGCGCGCATGCAGGTCGACGACGCGGCGGAAGCCGTCACCGAACGGACCCAACGCCGGATCATTGCCGCCGCCGAGCTGTGGCTCGCGCATCATCCGGACGACGCGCAACGCGATTTCCGCTTCGATGTCATGCTGGTGGCTCCCGGCCGGATGCCGCAGCATATTGCCAACGCTTTCGATGCCAGCCGCTGAACGTCCGCTCGCCTCGATCGCCGTAGCGGCCGCGGCGGAAATTGCGTAGACGTTGGCGCCTCGCCCTTCAAACCTGATCACGCCCATGCCCTTGAACGTCGCCGTACAGATGGACCCGATCGAGCGGATCAACGTCCGCGGCGATTCGACGTTCGCGCTCCTGCTCGAGGCGCAGCGGCGCGGCCACGCGCTGTCCTATTACACGCCCGACCGGCTGGCGCTGCGCGACCGCAAACTCACCGCTTCAGTGCAGCCCCTTCAGGTCCGCGATCAGGTTGGCGACCATTTCACGCTCGGCGAGCGCCGGCTGGTCGATCTTGCCTCAATGGACGTGGTGCTACTGCGCCAGGATCCGCCGTTCGACCTCGCTTACATCACCACGACGCACATGCTCGAGCGCATTCACCCGCGAACGCTCGTGGTCAACGATCCCGCCCACGTCCGCAACGCCCCGGAGAAAGTATTCGTCACCGAATTTCCCGAGCTGATGCCACCGACGCTGATTACTCGCGACCTGGAAGCGATCAAGGCGTTTCGCGCCGAGCAAGGCGACATCGTTATGAAACCGCTTTACGGCAAAGGCGGGGAGGCGGTGTTTCGTCTGGAGCGTGAAGACCTCAACTTCGGCTCGCTCTATGACCTGTTCGCCACGATGTTCCGCGAACCATGGGTGGTACAAAAATTCCTGCCCGCGGTGAAGGACGGCGACAAGCGCATCATCCTGGTTGACGGCGAATTCGCCGGCGCCGTCAATCGCGTGCCGGCGCCGGACGATCTGCGCTCCAACATGGTGCGCGGCGGCGTGCCGAAGGCCACCGACCTCAGCGCCCGCGAGCAGGAAATCTGCGCCCGGCTTGGACCGGCGTTGCGCGAGCGCGGCCTCCTCTTTGTTGGCATCGACGTGATCGATGGCTTCCTCACCGAGATCAACGTCACCTCACCGACCGGCATCCGCGCGGTGAAGAATCTCGGCGGCCCCGACATCGCGGCGCTGATCTGGGAAAAGATCGAAGCGAAGCAGAAGTAGCTATCCTTCGCTCTCGATCTTCTCCCGCGCGGCGCTGGCAAGGAAAGCGGAACGGGTCAGTCCGCGGCGCTCCGCGGCTGCGTCGATCGCCTCCAGCAACCCTGCATCAAGCGAAAGATTGGCTTTGACGGGGCGGCCGGCATCGAGGACGAGCGGCACGTAGGCGAGAATTCCGCCGTTGGCGAGAGCCGCGGCGACGTTCGGATCGCCGCGCAATTTTTCTGCTGAACGAGGTTTTGGGATTTGCTCGCCGTCGGCGCGGGCGTCTTCGACCCACAGCGTCACGGCCTCGACCGCATTCCGCAACGCGGCGTCCACGGTTCTGCCGCCGGAGGTGCAGCCCGGCAGATCGGGAATGACGACGCCGAATGCGCCGGGCTTTCCGTCAACAATAGCGACATAGCGGGCCATGAAGACTTCCTTATTGCCAACCGGCTTGACGTGCGATCGCGCGAGCCACGCCTGGCGAAAGTTCTCTGTGACGCGGAACGACAATGCGGCCGGGCTTGTTCGGGTGCTTGTAGACGTCGTGGCCGCCGCCATGACGTTCAAGCCAACCGTCCCGCTTGAGCCTTGCCACTACTTTCGTCCGGTTGGTCTCGGCCTTGGTCACGGGCGCCGCGCTTGATGCGTAAATATTGGCGCATCGACGGCTGACACGCAAGTCACGCGTGCGAGAGGCGGCCCCGACCTTGCGGCGCTGATCTAGGACAAGATCGAGAAGAAACGCGCCAGCCGCTAACGGCGCGGGTCTACAACGGGTTTGGCCTCACTTTTCAAGCGTGCGAGTGCCGCGCGGATTGGTGCAAACGGTCCGTATTTGTGCTGTTGGACACTGAAGCCGTCGAGATAGGGGCCGTAGGGCGTATCGACCGGCTTCAATGCGAGATCGGGAAAATCCTTTTCGAGTCCCGGTTTGATCGGCCGCGGCTGCGACACCACGAAAGCCGCAACGTCCCACGCGTCGACCGCTGAGAGCACCGGATTCAAATAATCCGCACCCTCCGACATGTTGGAGTGGACGAAGTTCGCCGCGGTGATGAGCCGATTCATGCCGGCGCCATTATTGAACGAGTCCGAACCCCATAGCGGCGGCACCATGTAGCCGAGGTCGGTCGTCGGCAGGCTGCGGCGGATGCCCGATCCATCGATGTTGTGGCAACCTTGGCATTTCGCGACATAGATCGTCCGGCCGCGCACCGGATCTGCGGCGCGATCAAGCTCGGGAATGTTGCCGGCGCCGAGCCCCGGGATGCGCTGATCGGGCGGCACACCGGTAGACAGGAATTTGATGTAGGCGACGAAGGCCCTCAACTCCGGCGCGTTGGCCGGCAGGGCGCGACCGTTCAAGCTGCGGGTCATACAGGAATTGACCCGATCTTCGATGCTGATCTCGGCGCCCGCCCGCGCGCTGTATTTTGGGAAGTCGCCGTAGAGACCGAAGACCGGCAGGCCAAATCTTTTTGTTCCAGCCTCAAGGTGACAATCGCCGCAGGCAAGATTGTTGCCGGCATAGCGCTTTGCCGGATCGCTCACCTCCGGCCCGATAAGCGCGTAAGTTGCGGTGACGAGGTCGCGGCCCTGCCGCACCAGGCGGCCGTAATCGTTGTCGGGCAACGCGCCGACTATGGGCACTGTCCAGATCGCCCCACCCATCGGCGCCGCGGTCTGGGCGTGACCGTTCATCGACAGGAGCACCAGTGTTGCGACGGCTGCCAGTGGCAGTGCCGCGTGGCGGTTTAGCCTAGGCAAGCCTCTCATGAGTGCGTCAGCGTGCGCATAAGCGGACAGTTTGTACGACATTTCGCCGAATGTCGCTTGGTGACCGCTCATTCGTAGGCGACACAACGCACGGCGACTTCCGTCGCGTCCGCAGTCGCAGAATTCAGCCGCCCGCCGGTTGCGGCGCAGCCGCGCCGAAGCCCCTCGACGAGGGTTTGGCAATGGTCAGGACGAGCCCCGCGGCGATGATGCACATGGCGCCGGCGATAAAGAACGCCGGCAGGTAGCTCGCAAACTCGGTGCGCGAAAAGCCGGCGCCGTAGGCTGCGGTCGCGGCGCCGATCTGGTGGCCGGCGAACACCCAACCGAAGATCATCCCGGCGCGCTCGCGGCCGAAACGGTCGGCGGTCAGCTTGACGGTGGGTGGCACGGTCGCGATCCAGTCGAGCCCGTAGAACACTGCAAACAGCGAAAGCCCATAGAAGGAAAAGTCGGTGAACGGCAGAAACAGCAGCGACAGCCCGCGCAGCCCATAATACCAAAACAACAGCCAGCGATTATCGAAGCGGTCGGACAGCCAACCGGAACCGATGGTGCCGATGAAATCGAATACGCCCATCATGGCGAGCACGCTCGCCGCAGTCACGGCGGTCAGCCCGTAATCGCCGCACAACGTGATGAAATGGGTCTGGATCAGCCCGTTGGTGCTCGAGCCGCAGATGAAGAACGTCGCGAACAAGACCCAGAACAGTGGCACACGCGCCGCATCCGCGAGTACCGCGAGCGGAGACGACAGTAACGACAACAGGCCGGCGCCGATCGGGGGCGGCGGCGTCACCGTGGTTTCGCCATAGGCCGGCAGGTTCAGGTCACTCGGCCGGTCGCGCATCAGCGCAAACGCAATAGCGGCGGCAACCGCCAGCAGACCGCAGACGAAAATGACCGCCGCGCGCCAGCCGAAGCGAGTGGTCAATTCGGCGATCAGCGGCAGGAACACCAGTTGCCCGGTGGCCGAACTCGCCGAAAGGAGACCAATGACCAGACCCCGGCGTTTAGTGAACCAGCGTGCCGCCACCGTCGCTGCCAGAACAATGGCGGTGAGGCCGCTACCGACGCCGACGACGACGCCCCATAGCAGCACCAGTTGCCAAAGCCGTGTCATCGCCAGCGAAACGATGAGACCGGCCACGATCAAAGCCGCCGCGGAGATCATGACCCGGCGCAGCCCAAAACGATTCATGAACGCCGCGGCAAACGGGCCGAACAATCCGAAGAGCAGGAGGCGCAGCGCCAGCGCTGAGGAGATCTGCGCGTTGTCCCAGCCGAACTCATGCTCCAGCGGCACAATCAGCACGCCGGGCGCCCCCATGGCGCCCGCGGTTACCAGCATGGTGAGGAAGGTGACGGCGACGACGACCCAGGCATAGTGGATATCGCGGCGGGCGAGAACCCGTGCGAGAGCAGAGGAGACCATGGTTTCTTGACCTCAGAGTCTTTAGATGAGGATCGTCATGTTTCGCTTGTGTATTGATGACGTTCGTCATATAAGTTGTCAATTGTGTCTTGATGCATGGCTGGACTTCGCATGAGAGTGAGCCGGGAAAAAGCAGCGGAAAATCGTGAACGCATCCTCGATGCCGCAAGCGGCCTGTTTCGCGCCAAGGGCTTCGGCGGCATCGGGGTCGCCGATATCATGAAGGCCGCCGACCTCACGCATGGCGGCTTTTACGGGCACTTCGCTTCTAAAGACGACCTCGTCGCTGAGGCAAGCCGGCGATCGATGGAGCGCGCGGCGGTGAACTGGTCGCGGGTTGTTGCCGGTGCGCCGGACAAACCCTACGCCGCTTTGCTCGAGCACTACCTGTCGCCAAACCATCGCGACGAACCGGGCCGCGGTTGCGCGTTTGCAGCCCTCAGCGGCGACGCGGCGCGGGGCGGCAGCGCAGTGCGCAAAGCCTTCGCCGAAGGGATACGGCCGCTCCTTGATACCCTCACCAACGCGCTGCCAGGCTTCTCGAAGTCAGCGCGACGGCGCAAGGCCGTCGCCGCGATGGCTGCTCTGGTCGGTGCGCTGACAGTCGCGCGCGCGGTCGAGGATGAAGCACTCTCCAACGAAATCCTTGAAGCGGTGCGGCACGAGCTGCGGGATGCAGCCTACCGCTAACACTGCGCGACGATTATTTCGTTCGTTCACTAAATGTTCTTGACCTTGGCTGCCGTTTCGCTAGTCTGAAAGCGGCAGGGGCGGACATGGTCCAGCGCGTCTCCACGGTGGCGTTCGAGGGCATCGAGGTTAGACCCGTCGATGTTCAGGTGCAGGTCGCGCCAGGGTTGCCGGCCTTCACCATTGTCGGCCTTCCCGACAAAGCTGTCTCCGAAGCGCGCGAACGGGTACGCTCGGCGATGATCGCCTCCGGGCTGGCGCTGCCGGCCCGCCGCATCACCGTCAATCTGGCGCCCGCCGATTTACCTAAGGAAGGCAGCCACTACGATCTGCCGATCGCGCTCGGCCTGATGGCGGCGATCGGCGCCATTCCGCACGACGCGCTTTCCGGTTACGCCGTGCTCGGCGAACTCGGTCTTGACGGCTCGATCGCCGCCGTCGCCGGAGTCCTCCCTGCCGCCATCGGCGCCAACGCGCGCAGCGAAGGACTGATCTGCCCAGCGCGATGCGGCCCGGAAGCCGCGTGGGCGAGCCCCGAGATCGAGATCATTGCCGCTTCTTCGCTCATTCAGCTCGCCAACCACTTCAAGGGCACGCAGGTGCTGTCGCGGCCGCAGCCAAAGATCCTTGAAGCACCGGGAACGATGCTCGATCTCGCCGACATCAAGGGCCAGGAAAGCGCCAAGCGCGCGCTCGAGGTCGCAGCCGCCGGCGGACACAATCTGCTCATGGTTGGCCCGCCGGGCGCGGGCAAGTCGATGCTCGCTGCGCGGTTGCCTTCGATACTTCCGCCGCTAGCACCCGCCGAACTTCTGGAAGTGTCCATGGTCGCCTCGGTCGCAGGCCAAATCGAAGGCGGCGCGCTGACCAACCGCCGCCCGTTCCGCGCGCCGCATCATTCCGCCAGCATGCCGGCGTTGGTCGGCGGCGGCCTGCACGCGCGGCCCGGCGAAGTCTCGCTTGCGCACCATGGCGTACTGTTTCTCGACGAACTGCCGGAATTCCAGCCGCAGGCCCTCAACTCGCTGCGCCAGCCGCTCGAAACCGGCGAGGTCGCGATCGCGCGCGCCAATCACCGTGTCACCTACCCGGCGCGCTTCATGCTGGTCGCGGCGATAAATCCCTGCCGCTGCGGCCGCGCCGACGAGCCCGGCTACGCTTGCCGCCGCGGCCTCAATACCCGCTGCGCGGCGGATTATCAGGCGCGTATTTCCGGTCCGCTGATCGACCGCATCGACCTGCACATCGAGGTGCCGGCGGTGACTGCCGCCGACCTCATCCTGCCGCCGCCGACCGAAGGAAGCCGCGAGGTCGCCGAGCGCGTGGCGCTCGCCCGGGAACGCCAGGCCGCGCGTTATGCCGCGATCGGACTGCCGCACATCCGCAGCAACGCCACAGTCTCGGGCGCCGTACTCGAAGACGTAGCGCGGCCGGAAGCCAGCGGGCTTGCACTGTTGCGGGAAGCAGCCGACGCCATGCGGCTGTCCGCCCGCGGTTATCATCGGGTGCTGCGCGTGGCACGCACGCTTGCCGATCTCGACGGCGCCGAAAAAGTCGGCCGCGTGCACCTCGCCGAAGCGTTGTCGTACCGCGCGCTCGCAGACGAAATCCGCCGGGCGGCGTGAATGCGGAACCGGTTCAATTAAGCCCGAAGTAGCGCCGTAAAGATCTCACCCGCCGCCGTTGGCAACGTGGGCGCCGCGCAGCCCGATCGCAGACAAAAACTCCTGACGAGTCTCGGCGTGATCGCGGAACACGCCCAGCATCCGGCTCGTCACCATGGTGACGCCGGTCTTGTGAATGCCGCGCGTGGTCATGCATTGATGCGTCGCTTCGGCGACGATGGCCACGCCGTGCGGCTTGAGCACCTCGTCGATGCAGGTCGCAATCTCGGCGGTCATCTTCTCCTGGATCTGCAGCCGCCGCGCATAAACGTCGACCAGCCGCGCCAGCTTGGAAATGCCGACCACGCGATTGCGTGGCAGATAGCCGATGTGCACGCGCCCGATGATTGGCGCCATGTGATGTTCGCAAAACGACTCGAAGCGAATGTCGCGCAGCACCACGACCTCGTCGTAACCGCCGGTCTCCTCGAACGTCCGCTTGAGGTAATCGCGCGGATGATCCCTGTAGCCGGAAAACCACTCCTCATAGGCGCGCGCCACGCGTGCCGGGGTGGCGCGCAGTCCCTCGCGGTCGGGATCGTCTCCCGCCCAGCGGATCAGCGTACGCACAGCGTCCTCGGCCTGCTCGCGCGACGGCCGCGCGGACTGGGCCGGCGCGGCCGATTTCGCCCGCGAGCGTTTCGAATTCACAATACTATCCATTCCAACTCTCCCCGGCGCGCCATTCTGCTCGCAATATCCAATCGATCGGTCCAGCGCGATATTAACAAAGCGTTAACCCTTGCTCCAATCCTCAGTCCCTCCGGCAAGGGATGCGCAAGGGTTCCCAAGCCAAGATACGCATCGCTACATCGATAACAACGGGCACCGCGCGGTTTTTGACCTACTGCCGCGCCGCGTTTGCCGAGCGGGATAGGGACCATGGGCCCTCGCGCCACCCTTCGAAAGCCCGCCATTCTCGGCCGCAGGTTGTACTCACTGATCATCCGGGCGGTCGTCATCACGACGATGGCGTTTGCGGTCGCGTTCGGCTTTCTTTCGGGAGCGACCTCGCCTTCGGCCCACTACGACCCGTACACCTTCGCGATCGGCGTTTCCTCGCTGTTCGGCGCCGCGTGCGGGGCTATCGGAATCCTGATCTCCCGCATCCGTCAGATGAAGGCCGAACTGCGGGCGCTCGAGGCGAGCCTCGACGAGGCGGCGGACCGTAATTGGGAAATCCGGGAAGCCCAGGAACGCACCACGAGCTTTTTCGATGCGCAAGACGACATGATCGTGCGCCGGAACGGCCTCGGTGCGATCACTTACGCCAACGATGCCTTCTGCGCGCTTGCCGGCCGCGACCGAGAAGCCATTCTGGCCACGAATTTCACCCTGCCGGTATTGGAGCAAGGCCAGACCAGCATCCTCGCCGATGGCACCCGCACCCACGACCAGAAGATTGCCGCGCCTGGTGGCCCACGCTGGATCGCCTGGCGCGAAGTCAACGTCCGCGCCGACGGCGGCAGCGAGATGCAAAGCGTCGGCCGCGACGTTACTGACCGCGTCAACGCCGAGCGCGCGCTCGGCGAGGCGCGCGATCAGGCGGAGGCTGCCAATCGCGCCAAGTCCCGCTTTTTGGCCATGGTGTCGCACGAGATCCGCACGCCGCTAAACGGCATCCTTGGTATGGCCGATCTGCTCAGCGACACGCCGCTGTCGCCCGTGCAGTCGACTTATTTGAAAGCGGTGAAGACGTCGGGCGAGACGCTGCTGTCGTTAATCGAAGAGGTACTTGATTTTTCCAAGATCGAGGCCGGCAGGCTCGATCTCGCGGCGCGGCCGTTTGCGCTTGCCGACTTTGTCGAAGAAGCGGTCGAGCTACTGGGACCCCGAGCGCAAGCAAAGGGCCTGGAAATTTGCTGCTACGTGGACGAGCGCCTGCCGGCGCATGTCGTTGGCGATGCCGCACGGCTGCGCCAGGTGCTGTTCAACCTCGCCGGCAACGCGATCAAGTTTACCGAGCAGGGCGGCGTCTCGATCGTTGTCGAACCGAGTCCGGAGCCAAGCGCGCCCGACATGATCGCGATCTCGGTGCACGACACCGGCGTCGGCATCACACCGGAAGATCAGGCGCGCATCTTTCTTGAGTTCGAGCAGGCCGACGGCGGCTCGACGCGAAAGTTCGGCGGTACCGGGCTCGGCCTCACCATCTCAAAAAGAATCATTGAGAGCATGGCGGGCTCGATCGCGGTCGAAAGCACGCCGGGTCAAGGCGCGACGTTCCGCGTGACGGTTCCGCTGCCGCGCAGCAGCGATGCCGACGGGCCGGCTCTCACCGTGCCCGATCTCACCGGTCAGGATATTTTGATCGTCGCCCCGGCTGCCATCGAAGCTTCCTTGATCGCCCGACGCCTGCAGCGCTGGGGTGCACGCACAAAGATCGTCCCCGACGATAAAGTGGCGGCTGCGTTAGTGCCGGAGCAATTGTGGAGCGCCGTTCTGGTCGATCACACGCTCGGGACGGCGGCGAGCGAAGCGCTCGCGCGCATGGCGACGGCAATCCAGCGGCGTCTCATCATGATTACGCCGGCAATGCGCGGCGAACTCGCCAACCTCAAACAGGCCGGGTTCACCGGCTATCTGATCAAGCCGGTCCGCGCCGCCACTCTCGCCGCGCGTTTCTCCACCAATGATGTATTCGATCCCGCTGCAATCGAGACTTCCGAAACGGCAAGCGTCTTACGGGCCGGGGGCGGCGGCCTTTCGATCCTCGTCGCCGAGGACAACGAAATCAACGCGCTGCTCGCGCGCGCGCTTTTGGTCAAACTCGGGCACTACCCGACCATGGCGGAAAGCGGCAAAGTAGCGATCGAATCCTGGCTTGCGGCGCGCGCTGCCGGCACGCCGTTCGATCGCGTGCTCATGGACCTGCACATGCCGGGCATGGACGGCCTGGAAGCGACGCGCCGGATCAGGGCCATCGAAGCCGAAACCGGCACCTCGCGGACACCGATCCTGGCGCTGACCGCCAACGCCTTCGCCGAGGACCGCGATGCCTGCCTCGAGGCCGGCATGGATGGTTTTCTGATCAAACCGCTCGATCGCGAACGCCTCGCCGCGGCACTGACAGAAACGGGAACAAAAGCGCTCGCCGCATAGTGCCGGGCATTATCCCGCGCGGCAGCCTCCGTTTGTGACAGTCTCATGAATGATTTAGCTCAATAATCGCGTCATCTAAACCTGCTTTCGTAGCGGCCAACGATTGCAGGTACTAACGCTATGAAATCCGAAATCATCGAGCAGCTGGGCCAAGTCGATTTGCTGCTGCCCTCTCTGATCGCCGAGGGCCTTGCGGCCAACGACAGAGTCAAACTACGGCTGAGTATCTTGCAGGCCGCCGCCCATCGTGCGCGCGATCCGAACAATGCACGCTTCGCTCTGGCGCGCGAATGCCGCGATGCCGGCCTCGACCCCGTCGCATCGGAAACGCTGGTGAACCAGGCAACGCTGGTGCGCGGCGACCGGATCTCAGCGCCAGGACTGGCAAATCTCGGCGCCGGCATCTGGCACGATATGGAGGCCATGCTGCGGGCTGTGAAGGCCGGCGACGGCATCGCGGCGGACGCAGCGGTCGCACGCCTTGCGGCGATCCGGGCATCGGCGCCATTCGACGCTTCCGATGACGTCGCGCTCGAACAGATCGTCCGATTAACCGCGCTTCCGGACGGCAACGGCAGCGATAGCCTGCATGGGCTGATCATGGATTTGCATAAGGCGCTCAATCGGCTGGCTCGCGGCTCATGCCGAAGAAGTACTCGCTGGCGCGCATGTTCATGCCTTGTTGCCGCAGGACCGGCCCGCCGTGGAAGCATTCATGCGCGGCATCGACGCCACCAAGAAACTCAAATTCGGCCATCCCGGACTGGAGACGACGGCGGCGCGCGCCAACGGCCGTCTTTCGATCCAGAACGATATCGGCGAGACCGACGCTCATGTCATCGTCATCGCGGTCGAGACCGGCACCATAACCGTCACCTATACTGACGTTCACCTGGCGCGCGCCAAGTTCTTCATCGGGCTGTTTCGCAACTTCGCCGTCGACTGGAGCGGCCTTGAGCGCAAGAGCGCAACCGGCCTTGGCGACGACGGCGCCTTTTATCTCGTCAGTGGACGTTTTCAGTTCGACGACGACGCCCGTCGCAACGACTTTCTGGAAAGCCTTGGCGCTTCGCTGGTTTTTTTGATCGACTGGAATAAGGCGCGCAAGATCCTCAGAGAATGGGTTTCCAAGACCGACGCCGTGCACGTGCTGTCCTGGGCGGCGCTGCATCGCGTCGGCCACCGCGCTTTCCTCGAACTCGGCGGTAGCGAATTGGTCGCGTCAGCGGTCCATCATGCGACGCCGACCCGGATCGGATTCGCCGAACGCCTTGATCGCGTACTCGGGCGCGACGCCGCCGTCGATTTTCTCAAGACCGTGATGCGTGTCTCGGCCGAAGCGCTGCTGCAGGGCAGTTCGGTCCGAATGGCGCGTGATCGCATCGAAGCCGCTCTCGTCGCGCACCTGCAACGGGTCGATCGCGCACTGTTAGCCATCATCATCCGGCAAGCCGGCCTGGCGCGCGAGATCGCCTCCGGCATCTCGCGTTTCATCTCCGACCGGCAAGCACGTCGCTCTGTTGACGCGGCGGCACTGGCGGAACGGGCCCGTCGCATTGAAGAAAAGGCCGACAGGATCGCGATCGAAGCACGCAGCGAGGTGGCGCGATTCGGCGCCGACCGGGGCATCGAGCGTCTGGTCAATCAAATCGAAGACGCCATCGACGAGCTTGAGCAGGCGGCCTTTGTCGCTTCGCTCGCACCGCCCGAGATCGCAGCCGAATTGCTCGAGCCGTTGGCCGATCTCAGCGCCGCAACGGTTTCGGGCACCGAAGCCGCAGCAGCCGGCGTTGCCGCCGCGGCGGAAGTCCCGGACGGGCACCGCATCGACACCGAAGATGCCCTGGCGGCCGTCGGCCAGCTCATCGATGTCGAACACCGGGCAGATGCGGCAGAGCGGTCGGTAACGGCGAGAATCCTGACCGGCGAAATCGATCTCAAAACCGCACTGTCGGTTCTCGAACTTGCTCGCGCGCTTGAACGCTCGACCGACCGACTGGCGGCGTTTGGGCATCTGTTGCGCGAGCATGTGCTCGCCGACTTGTCCTCATAGGAGCCCGTCGCATATGCAGATTGCACGCATTGGTGACGGAGCAACCGAACAACATTCAGCCGACCTGGTCGGCGGAAAGGCGGCCAATTTGTCGCGCATGGCAGCGCTCGGGCTTCCGGTGCCGGCTGCGTTTGTATTGCCGATCAGCCTTTGTGCCGCGACGCTGGACGGCGAAGCCGGGGCCGCGCGGGATTTAATGGACGGACTGAGGGAGGGAATTGAGTTCCTTGAAAACGCTACCGGCAGACGGTTCGGCGACCGGAGGCGACCACTCTTGGTGTCGGTGCGTTCGGGTGCGGCGCGATCAATGCCGGGCATGCTGGATACCGTGCTCAATGTCGGCTGCACGGCCATTGCAGTTCGCGGCCTGGTGCGCATGACCGGCCATCCGCGCTTCGCCCACGATTGCCGACGGCGTTTTCTCGAAAGCTACGGCAGCGTGGTGCTCGGCATCGACGCCGGCGCCTTCACGCGCAAGCGTGACGCACTGATCTCGGCCGAAAGCGCAGGCGGCGAACGCACGCTCGATTCCGAAGCTCTGGAACGTCTCGCCGCATCCTACGAGCAGGTCATCGAGGATGAAGATCATGTGTTTGAGCGATGATCCGGCCGAACAATTGCGGTCGGCGGCACAGGCGGTATTTCGCTCGTGGATGAGCGAACGCGCCCGCACCTATCGGAAGCTCGAACATCTTGAGGATCTGCAGGGCACGGCCGTGACTGTTCAAGCCATGGTGTTCGGCAACGCTGGAATGTCGTCGGGAGCCGGCGTGGCATTTTCCCGCGATCCATCGACCGGAGCTAATAAGCCCGTCATCGACGTTCTGTTTGAATCTCAGGGCGAGGACGTCGTGTCGGGCGGACACAATCCGGAAACCGAAGAGGCCATCGCCCGCTCGCTTCCCGAAGTCGCCGCGCAACTGCGCGACGCGCTGCGCCGGCTCGAACAAGATTTCGCCGACGTGCAGGACGTGGAATTCACCATCGAGAACGGCAAGCTGTGGATGTTGCAGACGCGCGCGGCAAAACGAACGCCGCAAGCGGCGCTGCGATTGGCCATCGACTTCGTGAGGGAGAAGCGCATTACGCACAGCGAAGCACTGCAGCGCCTCACCGGCGTGGACTTAGGCGCGCTGGTCAATAAGCGGCTGGTCGTGACGGATCCGCCGGCGTTACGTGGAATCTGCGCCTCGTCCGGCATTGCGGTTGGACGCGCGGCGTTCGATTCGCAAACCGCGGTCAGTCAGGCAGCCGGTGGCGAATCCGTCATACTCGTGCGGCCAGATACCACGACGGCTGACGTCAGCGGTTTTGCTGCTGCCGCCGGCATTGTCACGGCCATTGGCGGCCGAACCGCTCATGCGGCGCTGGTCGCGCGGCAGATGGGAAAACCGTGCATCGTCGGCTGCAGCGGATTGTCGATCGATGTCGCCGGTCGTTGCGCGCAGCTCGCCGGCGCGGCAGTCAAAGAGGGTGACTGGCTCTCAATCGACGGCGAAACGGGCGCAATCTATCTCGGCCGCGGCGAGATCGTTACCGAGCGGCCGGAAGCCGAGTTGGCGGAAATCGAAAGTTGGCGTCGCGCCGCGGCTTAGAGTATGATCCGGAAAAGTGGTAGCCGTTTTCCGATAGATCATGCTCCACTAAATAATAGCGCGCCGGCGTTACAATCGCCGCAGCGCCACTTCTTCGACTTCGTGGCTTTCGCCCTTTTTGAGGATCAGATCGGCGCGCGGCCGGGTCGGCAGAATATTCTCGTGAAGATTGACGAGATTGATGCGATTCCAGATCAACGTTGCGGTGGCAATCGCCTCCTCGTCGGACAATCGCGCGTAGCGATGAAAGTAAGATTGCGGATCGGCGAACGCAGTGCCGCGCAACGCCAGAAAGCGTTGGACGTACCACGACAGCAGCACATTCTCGTCGGCGTCGAGATAGACCGAGAAATCGAAAAAGTCGGAAACGAATGGGACAGCTTTGCCGTCCTTGGGAAGGCGACCAGCCTGCAAGACATTAAGGCCCTCGACAATCAGAATTTCCGGCCGGTCGATTTCGATCCACTTGTTCGGGATCACGTCGTAGACCAGATGCGAATAGACCGGTGCGAGCACCGGGCGGCGGCCGGCCTTGATGTCGGAGAGAAAGTGCAGCAGCGCCGGCAGATCGTAGCTCTCCGGAAAGCCTTTCTTCTCCATCAGGCCTTCGCGTTCGAGCACGGCGTTGGGGTAGAGAAACCCATCGGTGGTGATGAGATCGACCTTGGGCACGTTCGGCCAGCGCGCCAGCAGCGCCTGCAGCACGCGGGCGGTGGTCGACTTGCCGGCCGCGACCGAGCCGCCGACCCCGATGATGTACGGCATCTTGGCATCTTCGGTGCCGAGGAAACCCTGCTGGGCGCGAAACAGCCGCTGGGTCGCAGCGACGTAGAGCGAAAGCAGCCGCGATAACGGCAGATAGATTTCCTCGACCTCCGATATGTCGAGCCGGTCATGCAACGAGCGCAGCCGGGCAATCTCCTCGGGCTCAAGCGTCATCGGCGTATCGGCGCGTAAGTTCGCCCATTCCGCCCGGGAGAATACGCGATACGGCGAGACCTCCGGTTCGGTGCGTTGTTCCATGCAGATTGCCCTCAGCCGCCCTTACGCGCGGCCTTCTCGTCGAGGCCCGACTGACGGGTGCGCGCCGCCAATTCGGCTTCGACCTCGGCGAGCGAAACACCCCGCACGTGGAGCACGACGAAGAGGTGGTAGAGCAGGTCGGCGGCTTCAGCAGTCATACGATCCCGATCCTCGCCTACGGCCGCAATGGCGGCTTCGACGGCTTCCTCGCCCAATTTCTTGGCGCAATGGACCACGCCGCGATCGAGGAGTTTGCGCGTATACGACACATCTGCGCTTGCCTTGGCACGTTCCTGAACGCGTTTTTCCAAATCGTGGATGGTGAACGGGGCCATGAACGATCCTTATCATCTCTTCGCCTATGCGGGGAGAGGCCGGTACGCATGTGCGTCCTGCTTAACCCGTTTGCTAGGACCCGGGGCTTAAGGATCAAGCCGGATCGGCAAGCCGGCGTGCGCCATGTAGAGCTTAGCCTCGCGCACCGAGTGCTCGCCGAAATGAAAAATCGAGGCGGCGAGCACTGCACTGGCATGACCGTCGCGAATGCCTTCGACCAGGTGCTCAAGCGTGCCGACGCCGCCCGAGGCGATGACCGGGACGGTGACGGCGTCGGCGATGGCGCGGGTCAGCGCGATATCGAAGCCCTGCCGGGTTCCATCACGATCCATCGACGTAAGCAGGATTTCGCCGGCGCCGAGCGCGACCACTTCGCGCGCGTAAGCCACCGCATCGAGGCCGGTCGGGTGGCGTCCGCCATGGGTGAAGATTTCCCAGCGGTCCGCTTCCGGCGGCTTCGATACTTTCTTGGCATCGATCGCGACCACGATGCATTGGTCGCCGAATTTTTCCGCGGCTTCTTTGACAAAACCGCGCCGCGCCACTGCGGCGGTATTGATCGACACCTTGTCGGCGCCGGAAGAAAGCAGCGCGCGGATATCTTCGATGGTGCGCACGCCGCCGCCGACGGTGAGCGGCATGAAGCAGGCTTCCGCCGTGCGCTGCACCACATCAAGCATGATGTCGCGGTCTTCATGGCTCGCCGTGATGTCGAGGAAAGTAAGTTCATCGGCGCCGGCTTCGTCATAAGCGATGGCCGCCGCGACCGGATCGCCGGCGTCGCGCAGATTGACGAAATTGACGCCTTTGACGACGCGGCCGTCCTTCACATCAAGGCAGGGAATGACGCGGACCTTGAACACGTCAGGCTGCCCGCGCCGCGCGGATCAATTGCAGCGCCGCCGCTGCATCAAGCCTGCCGTCGTAGAGTGCGCGGCCGATGATCGCGCCGCCGAGCTTGTGCGCGCGCGGCGCCAGGAGCGCATGCACGTCGTCGAGCGAGGCAAAGCCGCCCGAGGCAATAACGGGGATCGACACGGCATCGGCGAGCGCGATCGTGGCATCGAGGTTGAGACCGCGGAGCATGCCGTCACGCGCGATGTCGGTGTAGATGATGGCGGCGACGCCGGCGTCTTCGAAGCGCTGCGCGATGTCGAGCGCGGTGAGTTCGGAGGTTTTCGCCCAACCCTCAACCGCGACTTTGCCGTCGCGGGCGTCGAGGCCGACGGCGATACGGCCGGGAAATGCTTTCGCCGCGGCCTTCACCAGCGCCGGATCGCGTACCGCGGCGGTGCCAATAATGACGCGCGCGATGCCTTTATCGAGCCAGCTTTCGATCCGGCCGCGATCGCGGATGCCGCCGCCGAGTTGCACCTGGATTTTCACCGCCGCGAGGATGCGCTCCACAGCGGCGACGTTGCGCGGCGCGCCGGCAAAGGCGCCGTCGAGATCGACAATGTGCAGATGCTCGAAGCCTTGCGCAGCAAACAGGCGCGCCTGCTCGGCCGGGTCGCGATTGAAAATTGTCGCCCGCGCCATGTCGCCCTGTTCGAGGCGGACCGCTTCGCCGTCTTTCAGATCGATCGCAGGGAAGAGGATCACGGCTTCCACTGCAGAAAATTCGCAATCAGCGCCAGTCCGAGCTTTTGACTCTTCTCAGGATGGAATTGCGTGCCGACGATATTGTCCCGCCCCACGATCGCGGTGATGGCGCCGCCATAGTCGGCATCAGCAACCAGATCCTCGCGGCGCGAGGGATTGAGCTGGTAGGAGTGCACGAAATAGGCGTGCAGGCCCTGTGGTCCCAGCGGCAGTCCTTCGACCAGCCGGTGCGGCCGGGAAACATTGAGCGTGTTCCAGCCCATGTGCGGAATTTTCAGCTGCGGATCGTCGGGCGTGATGCGATCGACTTCACCGGCAATCCAGCCCAAGCCATCGGTCACTTCGTATTCGCGGCCGCGGTCGGCCAGGAGTTGCATGCCGACACAGATGCCGAAGAACGGCCGGCCTTTCTCGATCACCGCTTCCTCAAGCGCTTCCACCATGCCGTCGACCGCATCGAGCCCGCGGCGGCAGTCGGCAAAGGCGCCGACACCCGGCAGCACCACGCGGTCCGCCGACGCCACTGTGCGCGGATCGTGGGTCACGATGATCGGCTGATCGAGGCCGGCGTCACGGGCGGCGCGTTCGAAGGCTTTCGCCGCCGAGTGCAGATTACCCGAGCCGTAATCGACGATCGCGACGCTCACCGGCTTACTCCGGGCTCCGGAAACAGCCCAACGACATCGGTCGCCGTCGGCGTTCGCGGCATCGGCGACGACGGCGGCGGTGGCGGACCTGGAGGAGCGGCAGTTGGCCCGGAGGAGGCGTCTGCGGCGCGGCGGACCCAAGCGTCAAAAAATCGGCGTTCGGCTTCTTCAACATTGTCGCCGCTGACAACGCCGACGTTCTTCCAGCCGCGGCGCGCGAGTTTAATGCGCCGCAAGGTCGCCGCCTCGATACCGACCAACAACGCGATCAGCAGGCCGACAAAAGCAAGCAGCGGACGGGAGGCTCCGGCATAACGCAGCGCCAATTCGACGCCGACCACGACGGCCACATAAACCAACAAGATCAGCCACATCCGGTGCCACAACATCCACAGCACCGAAAACAAAAATGCCCAGAAGTAAAACCCATCGCGGACAAAAACAAAGCGCTCCGGGTTGGGTGCGGCTTCGCTGGGGCGCAACGGCGGCTCGTGAACGGTGTAAACGGACATAGCTCATTCCATTGTTGTTAGCTGCGACGGCGGTAACGGACAGGCTGCGGCTCAGCCGCCGAGCGTGCCCTTGGTCGAAGGCACTTCATGCGCGGCCCGCGGATCGATGGCGACCGCCGCCCGCAGCGCGCGGGCCAATCCTTTGAAGCACGATTCGGCAATATGATGGTCGTTGGTGCCATAAAGCGTGGCGACGTGCAGCGTCATCGCCGCGTTGATGGCGAAGGCCTGGAACCATTCCTGCACTAACTCAGTGTCGAACGAACCCACCTTGTCGCGCGCGAACTCGGCGCTGAACACCAGGAACGGCCGGCCGGAAATATCGATGGCGACGCGGGTCAGCGCCTCGTCCATCGGCACGTGCACATCGGCGTAGCGGGTGATGCCCTTCATGTCGCCGAGCGCCTGCTTCACCGCCTGGCCGAGCGCGATACCGACATCCTCGGTAGTGTGATGATGATCGATGTGCAGATCGCCCTTGGCCTTGATGTCGAGATCGATCCGCGAGTGGCGCGCCAACAGATCGAGCATGTGATCGAGGAAGCCGATGCCGGTCGCAATCGACGCGCGGCCTTCGCCGTCGAGATCGACGGCGACCTCGACGCTGGTCTCCTTGGTAGTCCGTTTGACGGACGCCTTACGCATAATGTTCTCCGCGGCGCGCGGCGCTTTTTATCAGGGCTTTGTCCGCTTCGCCATCTTCCACGTGGCGGATTTGCAATACCGGCAGCCAAGTCATAAATCATGCGCTGAACAAAGGCTTTTCAGCACATGTTACCCGCCGAATCCGGCCAATCCGCCCTCTGGCACGGCACGACCATCCTGACTGTCCGCAAAGACGGCGTTGTTGCGGTCGGCGGCGACGGTCAGGTGTCAATCGGCCAGACCATCGTCAAGGCCAATGCCCGCAAGGTGCGCCGTCTCGGCGGCGGCGAGGTGATTGGCGGCTTCGCCGGCGCCACGGCCGACGCCTTCACCTTGTTCGAAAGGCTGGAGTCGAAGCTGGAGCAATATCGCGGCCAGCTGATGCGCGCCGCCGTCGAACTCGCCAAGGACTGGCGCACCGACCGCTACCTTCGCCGCCTTGAAGCAATGATGATCGTCGCCGACAAGGACGTCTCGCTGGTGCTGACCGGCACCGGCGATGTGCTCGAACCGGAAGCAGGCATTGTCGGCATCGGCTCGGGCGGCAATTATGCGCTTGCCGCCGCTCGCGCGCTCGCCGACGGTCCGCTCGACGCCGAAGCAATCGTTCGCCGATCGCTCGACATCGCCGCCGACATCTGCGTCTACACCAACAGGAACGTCACCGTCGAAACGTTGAAGAACGCCTGACCCATGGTGACTGGTTCCTATACTCTTCGCCGGATAGCGGCAGTCTTGGTGGTACGTGACGAATGAGTGATTTTTCCCCCCGCGAAATCGTCTCCGAGCTCGATCGTTTCATTGTCGGGCAAGGCGACGCCAAGCGCGCTGTCGCCATCGCGCTGCGCAACCGCTGGCGCCGGCTTCAGCTCGAAGAGCGGCTGCGTGAAGAAGTGCTGCCGAAAAATATTCTGATGATCGGCCCGACCGGCGTCGGCAAGACCGAGATTTCCCGCCGCCTCGCCAAGCTTGCCGGCGCCCCGTTCCTCAAAGTCGAAGCGACGAAATTCACCGAGGTCGGCTACGTCGGCCGCGATGTCGAGCAGATCATCCGCGATCTGGTCGAGGTCGCCATCACCTTGACGCGG
This sequence comes from uncultured Alphaproteobacteria bacterium, assembly GCA_963844545.1. GTDB lineage: Bacteria > Pseudomonadota > Alphaproteobacteria > Rhizobiales > Xanthobacteraceae > BOG-931. Next base: position 826,291 of record CAWJOX010000026.1, read on the forward strand.
GAGAGGAAGCGCAAGGACGTCCACGCCAGAGCCCAGCAGGCTGCCGAAGCGCGCGTCATCGATGCGCTCGTCGGCGCCAATGCCAGCGCGTCGACCAAGGAAGCATTCCGCCGCAAGCTGCGAGCCGGCGAGCTCAACGACAAGGAGATCGAAATCGAGGTGCAATCGTCCGGCGGCATGCCGCTGTTCGAAATTCCCGGCATGCCCGGTGCGCAAATGGGCGCCATCTCGATCGGCGACATTTTCGGCAAACTCGGCGGCGGGCGTACCAAGACCCGCCGCGTGACCGTGCACGATTCTCACGACATCCTGCTCAACGAGGAGTCCGACAAACTACTCGACACCGAGCAGCTCACCCAGGAGGCCATCAGAGCAGTTGAGAACAACGGCATCGTCTTTCTCGACGAGATCGACAAGATTTGCGCGCGGGATGGACGCATCGGCGCCGACGTTTCGCGCGAGGGCGTGCAGCGCGATCTGCTGCCGCTGATCGAAGGCACCACGGTCGCGACCAAACATGGCTCGGTCAAAACCGATCACGTGCTGTTCATTGCCTCAGGCGCCTTCCATACCGCAAAACCCTCCGATCTCCTCCCCGAACTACAAGGCCGGCTGCCGATCCGGGTCGAATTGAAGCCACTGACCCGCGACGACATGCGACGGATTCTGACCGAGCCCGAAGCTTCGCTGATCAAACAATACATCGCGCTGATGGGCACAGAGGGCGTAACGCTGGAATTCTCCGAAGACGCCATTGACGCCGTTGCCGACACGGCGGTGGCGGTGAATTCGAGTGTTGAGAATATCGGCGCGCGGCGGCTGCAGACGGTGATGGAGCGCGTGCTCGACGAGGTTTCGTTCGCGGCCCCTGATCGCTCCGGCGAGACGGTCAAGATCGATGCTGCCTACGTGCAAAAGCATGTCGGCGATCTGGCCAAGAACGCCGATCTGAGCCGGTTCATTCTGTAGTTTATTCTGTAAGTTGTTCGCGGGCGTCAGCCGCGGAGGTAGGCCGGTCCCTGCCGCTCGCGACTGATTTCGCGGATGATCGCCATCCACCTCTCGACTTGAGCAAAAGCTCGCTTGTCGGCGTCATCGCCGCGCAGTGCGGTGGGCTTCGGCTGGGTTTCGGCGATATCGGACATGGCGCAGATACTCCAAACAATGACGCGATGTTCGCCGATTTCCGTGGCTGTTTTTTGTATGTGCCCCGATATTCCGATCATTAAGGTTAAGAAACGACTTAGCGAGCGCGCCGTAGCCGGACATAGAGTGCGCCCTGCCCGCCATGGCCAAGGTGCGCGTCCTCAAAGCCGACGACGAGAGGCCGAAACTCGGGCAGTGAAAGCCAGATCGGCACCTGGCGTTTGAGTACGCCCCGCTCGAGCGCGCCACCGGACCGGTCGGCTCCCTTGCCCGTTCCTTTGCCGGTGACGACGAGCGCGATCTTTACGCCGTCGGCCTGCGCGCGCCGTAAAAAGCGCAACAGCGCTGCGTGTGCCTGGGTTTGCGTTAAACCGTGCAGATCGAGCCGGGCATCGATTGGCTCGTGTCCGCGGGCCACGCGTTTTTTGAGCCGCCGGTCGAGTGGCGCGAGCGGCGGCGGTTTCTTCTGTGGTGCTGGTGCGTCGTGACGCGCCGCCGGGCGCGGTGCTGGCACGGGTTCGCCGCCGTGGCCGCTCGCCGGTGGCTCAGCGGCCGCCTTTTTCGCGCTAGGCAGTGGCTTGATCGTGCGCGTGAAGCCGGTCCACAGCTCACGTTCTTCGTCGCTCAAAGAACGCCGGCGGGTCATCGTTTTCGCTGGGCGATTGCTTTCTGGTCCGGCTCGATAACCGGCTTTGCTTCGGGAAGCGGGACTTCCTCCGCGGTCGGATCGATCATCGTCGTGGCATTGAATCGTGCAAAGAAGCCGGTTTCGCGCTCCGGCGGCAGCGGTACATCGGCTGCAGCCGCGACCGGATCAAGTTCGCGCGGCAGCAGCATGACGAATTGGCCGGGGTGGCGGATGCGGCCGGCGATCTGCGCCGCTTCGTCGCCTGCGCCGAAATAGATGTCGGCGCGCGCCGGCCCGACGATAGCGGAGCCGGTATCTTGTGCGAACATAAGCCGGCGAAACTTCGTACCTGCTTTCTCGTTGGCGATCGGCAGCTCGGCCGAAATGAAGAACGGCGTTCCGTAAGTGTGCAAAGAACGATCGACTGCGATCGAGCGGCCCGGCACCAGCGGCACGCCCTGCGCGCCGATCGCTTCATCCTCGGTGGACAGATCGGTGATGCGGAAGAAGACGTAGGATTTGTTCTGTCGACGCACGTCCTTTGCAGCATCCGGGTTGGCGTCCATCCATTGCCGGATGCGCTGCATCGTCATTTCATCCTTGGGGACGAGCTTGCGTTCGATCAACACGCGGCCGACCGGCGTGTAAGGCCAGCCATTATGCGAATCGTAGTTGAGCCGCAGGATGGTGCCGTCTTCCAGCCTGATCCGCGCCGACCCCTGGATTTGCGCGAACAGCACATCGACCTGGCTGCGCACCCAGCAAATCTCCAGATGCCAGCCATCGAGCGCGCCATCTTCGATCTCGCCGCGGTCGTAATACGGCACGATCTTGCGGCGACCGAACCGGCGGCCGACCTTCACGCCTTTGCTCGGGAACACATCACCGAGCTTGCGCCGCCCGGAGACGACAAGATTAGGCGGCCGGCGATAGAGCGGCGCAGTGAACTCGCCGGTCGGCACCCGCGAGCCCTCGATGATCGGCTCGTAATATCCGGTGAGAAACCCGTCGGTCTCGCCGAGCTTGCTGATGCGCAGTGGCCGGAAATTATCCTCGAAGAATTTGCGGGCGCCGTCCTCTTCGAGAGGGATAGCGGCAACGGCGCGTTCACACACGGCTTTCAGCGCTTCGCTGATCACAGTGGAATCGCGACCGGGCTGCCGATGTTTCAGCGCTCGGCAACTATCAAGAAACGAGGCAAAGGCCGTGGCGTGATCGTCGCTCGCCCAGCCGTCGAGATCGCTCCACTCGACCGGCTCATATTGCGTATCGGGGAATTTGATCGGCCACGGCGCGCCACTATAGGCCGCGGTCAAACCGGCGATACCAGCGAACACGATGGCGATGAGCCAAACGCAACAACGTGCCGCCATGCGCCTTACTGTCCGGCTTCGGTTGCCACAACCTTCCAGTTGGGATCGCGCGATGAGACATCGCGCGCAAAGGTCCAGACGTCAGTAACGTCAGTCACTTTCTCCGCGTTGCCCTCGATAACGTTGCCGGATCGATCGCGCGTCGCGGAAACGAGCTTGGAAACGAAGCGGATCGTAATCTGAGCGGTCCGAGCCCGCAGCTCGGCGGCGGTGATGGTCGAGCCGTCGATCGAAACAAATCGCGTCTCGGCAGTTTCGCCGCGGCCTTCGCGCTCAGTGATGGCGGCGTCGAAGCCGTCAAAGACTTCACGGGACAGCAGGTTGCGCAATTGCCTGCGATCGCCCTCGGCAAAGGCGGTGACAATCATTTCATAGGCGGCGCGGGCGCCGGCGATGAAGTGCTTGCCGTCGAAACTCGGATCGGCACCGACGATGGCATCCAAGCCGGCAGCCGCGCTCGACCCTGTTTCGGCAATGTCTTTCCAGCGATCCGCCGGCGGTGGTGTCGCCTCGACAGGCCGCGACGGCGGAGCCGGCTCGGCGGCGGCCGGCCGCGGCGGCAAAGTCACGACCTTGTCGGTCGCCGGGCTGCGCACCGCATCACGGGTCGAATACGGATCATAGGGCGGCCGCTCGCGGCCAGTGCGCTGGCCCAAAACGCTGCGAAGCCGCAGGAAAATGAATACTGCGAGCGCCAGGAAGATGATGGTGTAAATGTCGAACACGTCTCAATTCTCTCGGCGTCTCTTTCGGCGTCAGGACGGGCGGAACGATAGATCCTAATCGCGGCTCCCAAGTGGCAAATCCGCGGGAGACAGCCGGTCCCCGCTCTATGTAGGCACGCGGGGGGAACCATCCAGTAGCCGTTAGCCGAATACGCGTACCTGGCCAAACCTTAAACGATCACCACCCCCGCGCCAACATCGTAACCGCATGGCCCGTTCCCGTTCATATTGGGTCTGGGCGATCGCTTACGAAGGCAAGCGGTGCTGGGATGACACGCTTTTCGGCACCGCGCCTACGAACGGCACCGCCGCGCCATTGTTCAGTGCCTTTGGCTGTGTTAGCGAAGCGCGACGCCTGCGCCCGGGATGTAACAGCATGTCAACCACGAATGGCGGTCCTCAACCGCAGGCGGCGATGCCTCACATCGGCGTCCTCGCTCAATACGTGAAGGATTTATCGTTCGAAAATCCGAACGCGCCCCGTTCGATGACGCCGGCAGCGCAGCAGCCGAGCATCAACATCCAGGTCAATGTCGACGCCGCTCCGGTCAATGCCGGGCCCGGTGGCGGAACCGACTTCGAGGTTACGCTCCGCCTCGAAGGCAAAGCCGAAGCCCAGGGCATGATGCTGTTCAACTTCGAACTGATCTTTGCCGGCGTTTTCCGCATCCAGAACGTGCCGGCCGAGAGCGTTCAGGCCGTGGTTCTGATTGAATGCCCGCGCCTATTGTTTCCATTCGCGCGCGAGATCATCGCAACTTCCGTGCGCAACGGCGGGTTTGCTCCGTTGCTGCTCGATCCGATCGACTTTGTCGCGCTTTACCGGCAACGCCTCGCGGCCGCCCAAGCCGCGCCGCCGCCAACAGCCGCCCAATCCTAGCTGACGTAGTCGCGCCAGATGGCGTTATCGCCGAGGCTGGCAATGAACACCCGATGTGCGGCGCGTTCTGCGTCGGTGATCGCCACGACGAGCGGCACCAGACGTTCGCGCACGATGATCGGCTCGCCAAAGCCGCGCTCAGGCATGGCAGTTTGCGACAGCACCAGCTGCGCCTGGCGGGCGCCGATCAATTCAACATAGACCTCGGCCAGAAGTTCGGCATCAAGTAGTGCGCCATGCTTGGTGCGCCGGGAATTGTCGATGGCATAGCGCACGCAGAGATCGTCGAGCCGATTTGAACCGCCGGGATGCTTGCGGCGGGCAATAAGCAGTGTATCGACCATGCGCTCGCGCGCGATCAACGGCCGGCCGGCACGCTCCAACTCGGCATTGAGGAAACCGATATCGAACGCCGCGTTGTGGATCACGAGTGGTGCATCAGCAAGAAACGCGATCAAATCGTCGGCAATTTCCGCGAAAAAGAATTTGTCTTTCAGGAACTCATCGCTGAGGCCGTGGATTGCGAACGCCTCCGCGGGCATGCTGCGCTCTGGATTGAAATAGCGGTGAAACGTCTGCCCGGACGGTATCCGGTTGACCAGCTCGACGCAGCCGATCTCGACCAGACGATGGCCGTCGAGGGGATCGAGACCCGTGGTCTCGGTATCGAGCACAATCTCGCGCATTAAAGCTCTTTGAGTTGTCGCCGCGGCGCGCCGAGGTCACGAATCACCGGCGCGTTCGTGCATTTTAGTCACGGCTTCGAGGATGTCGCGCACTTGTGCGCGGGCATGATCGAACGATTGCGAGCTATCCACGATAAAGTCGGCGCGTTGCCGCTTCTCCGCATCCGGCGTCTGCTTGGCCAGGATCGCGGTAAATTTCTCCTCGGTCATGCCGGGCCGCTCAAACGCGCGCCGGCGCTGGATCTCCGCCGGCGCCGACGCCACAACAACCGCGTCGCAGCCGCGCTCGCCTCCGGTTTCGAACAGGAGCGGAATGTCGAGCACTACCACGGACGCACCGCGGGCCTGCGCATCGGCCAGAAACTTGTCGCGGGCGGCAGCGACCAGCGGATGCACGATGGCTTCCAGGCGGGCCATCGCCGCATCGTCGCCGAGCACCATTTTCGCAAGCTTCGTCCGGTCGACCTTGCCGCCCTCGGTCACGCCGGGAAACGCGCTCTCGATTGCCGGCACAGCTTCGCTCTCGTAAAGCGCATGCACGACGGCGTCGGAATCATGAACCGGCACGCCGAGTTCGGCAAAAAACTGCGCAGTCCGCGATTTGCCCATGCCGAGCGAGCCGGTCAGGCACAGAATAAAGGGCCGCGCACTGCTCATGAGGTGAGACATCCGCGCCGGCGAAGAAAATCGAGCGCGGCGAGCAACGGCAATCCGAGGATGGTGAAGTAATCGCCTTCGACCCGCTCAAAAAGTTGCACGCCGATACCTTCGATCTGATACGCGCCCACACTGGTCGTCGCTGCATCCCCAACCGTGTTGAGGTAGCGATCGAGAAACTGATCGGACAATGCGCGCATCGTCAGCCGCGCCGCACCGACATACTCGAACACCACCGTTCCGTCCTGAACGAACGCAATGGCCGAGTGGAGCTCATGCGTATGGCCGGACAGCGCGCGAAGCTGATTGTGGGCGGCGGCGCGATCGGCAGGCTTGGTGAATCGCTTGGCGCCAAGCGCCAAGGTCTGATCGGCGCCGAGCACCATGCGTCCGGGACGTAATCCGGCGACGACTGAAGCTTTGGCGCGCGCAAGCAGCGCGGCGATATCGCCAGGCGCCGCCGATGTCGCAACGGCCTCCACACCGCGCTCGTCAATGTCAGCCGGATGCAGTTCGACTGGAACGCCTGCGGCCTCAAGCAGCGTGCGGCGCGGTGCACTTCTTGATGCCAGCAGCAGCGGGTCGGAGGCAAGCCACAGCGACATCGCTCATGAGGCCATTTGCCGGCGGCGTTCGGCAAGGAGCGCAAGAACGGCCGCTGCGGTCTCCTCAATCGAACGGCGGGTGACGTCAATCAGCGGCCAATTGTGCCGGGCGCAGAGCCGCCGAGAGGCGGCAATTTCCTCAGCCACCGACTGCTGATCGATGTACTTGTCGTCGTCGCGATGGGCTTTAAGGCCCAGGAGCCGGTTCTGCCGGATTTGCACGATGCGTTCGGGTGAGGCGTACAGGCCGACGACCAGCGGGCGTTTTAGTTGCTCGATCACCGTAGGTGGCGGCACGCCGGGCACCAGCGGAACATTCGCCGTCTTTACACCGCGGTTGGCGAGATAAATCGAGGTCGGCGTTTTCGAGGTCCGCGATACGCCGACCAGCAAAACATCGGCTTCCTCCAGGTCGTCGGTCAATTGGCCGTCGTCATGCAGCATGGTGTAGTTGAGCGCATCGATGCGGCGAAAGTATTCGGCATTGAGCGTGTGCTGAGCGCCGACCTTGTGCGTCGATTCGGCGCCGAGATAAGCCTGAAACAGGTGCAAAACCGGCCCGAGAATGGAAAGATACGGCAAGCCAAGCGACCGGCACTTCTCCTCAAGCTTGGCGACCAGATTCTCCTGCAACAGCGTATAAAGCACGATGCCGGGCGATTCTTCGATTTCGGCGAGGACGCGGTCAAGTTGCTTCTGGGTGCGTACCAGGGGGTGAATGTGCTCGACCGGCATCACCTTGGTGTATTGCGCCGCCGCCGCGCGCGCGACCGTTATCAAGGTCTCACCGGTAGCGTCGGAGACCAAGTGCAGATGAAAATAACCGGCTGTCAGCGTCATCGGACCGAATGAATAACCTGTCGACGACTGGGGAGAAAGCCACCCCTTTTGCAGCCAGGCAAGAACATTAGCCGACCCAGCCGCCAATCCGTCCACATCCGTGCCGTCCGGTATACAAAATCGGGCCTTGTGCCTAGCAGCGGTGAAATGTGGATAGACGAGAAGTAACCAGGGAAAACTCCTCCGGAAAAGCGCATGTACCAGTGCACAAACTCATCGCACCGATAGCGACTCCATCATCGGTAATATGTGGGTAGGTCGTGGATGAAGTGTGGGGAAGAATGTATGAGTCCAATCAACCGTCCAAGCACTACAACAGATTCTATTATATTTAAGTTTGGGTAGGACAGCGGAGTGGGGACAGTCATCGCGAACAAACCTCTGCTCGGTGTTCTAGCGGGCGTACGTGCGCCTATTCCGCCGATCTGGCTGATGCGTCAGGCCGGAAGATATCTTCCTGAATACCGTGCGATCCGGGCGAAAGCGGAAAGCTTTCTCGATCTCTGCTTCGATCCACAACGCGCAGCGGAGATAACTCTACAGCCGATCCGTCGCTTTGGATTTGATGCGGCAATTCTATTCTCTGACATCCTCGTGGTGCCGAACGCGTTGGGCCAGCGCGTTTCGTTCGAGGAAGGCGGAGGTCCGCGGCTTGATGCGATTAAGGATCCTTCAGCTCTGAAAGGTCTTCGTCGAGATATCGATCATAATCGGCTTGAGCCGGTTTACGAGACAATCGTCCGGGTGAAAGAGGAGCTGCCGCCGGCGGTAACACTGCTCGGATTTTGCGGTGCGCCGTGGACTTTGGCGACCTATATGATTGCGGGACACGGAACTGTAGATCAGCATCCGGCGCGATTGTTTGCTTATCGGTTTCCACACGAGTTTGCCAAGCTGATCGATATATTAGTTGAGGCGTCGGCGAGCTATCTGGTCCGACAGTTTGTAGCCGGCGTCGATGCCGTGCAGGTTTTCGATACCTGGGCGGGAAATTTGCCAGCTGGGGAATTCCAAAAATGGTGTGTAGAGCCCTGCGCGCGCATTGTCGCTGCCGTGCGCAGAGAAGTCCCCGGGGCGAAGATCATCGGTTTTCCGCGTGGTGCCGGTACGGGGCTCGGAACGTATCTTGAAGCTACTGCGGTCGACGCCATCAGCTTGGATTGGACCATCGAGCTTGCCTTTGCGCGCGATCATATCCAGTCACGACGACCGATTCAGGGTAATCTTGATCCGCTCGCGCTGATGGTCGGAGGGCAAGCACTCGATCGTTCGATCGATGCTATCGTTGAGGCATTCTCGCGAGGTCCGTTTATTTTCAATCTCGGTCACGGTGTATTGCCGGAGACGCCGATCGCGCACGTCGAGCGTCTCGTGGCGCGCGTGCGCGGGGACGCGGGCACACGCGTGATGCTCAGGCCTCGCGGGGTTGAAAACGGATGACCGCGTATCTCTGGCTCAAGGCGTTTCACATCATCGCCGTCGTCGCCTGGATGGCCGGGATGCTCTATCTGCCGCGTTTGTTCGTCTATCACTGCGCCGCGGAGAAGGGGTCGGTGCAATCGGAAACCTTCAAGGTCATGGAGCGCCGATTGCTCCGCGGCATCATCAATCCGGCGATGATCGCGACCTGGGTGCTCGGGCTTTCGCTGGGCTGGCTCGGGCCTGATTCTCGGTACGGATGGTTCGATGCCGGGTGGCTGCAAGCTAAAATCGTGCTGGTTCTGGCGCTCTCGGGCATGCACGGAATGTTCGCCCGCTGGGTGAAGGATTTTGCCACCGACCGTAACCGCCATTCTCATAAATTCTATAGAATTATCAATGAAGTACCGACAATATTGTTGATATTGATTGTGCTTCTTGTGGTGCTGAAACCGTTTTGACGTTGCCGCGTTTTACGGTGCACAGCCTGTCTAATCTGTTGCTAACCCCTTGCCTGAAGGGCGGTCTTTTCCTATCTTCGTGACATCCCACCGAACGTAGGCGGATGCAGTTTGAGTCTTTGGCTCCACGGAATGGAGCCGGCTTAAGCATCGGGTCGGGAGCTTAAACGCTCCTTCTTGCCCAAAACCTGCGGCTTCTTTCTTTCAGCCAGCGACGCTTTCGGTCCCCCTCCCGCTGGCCCAATTTCCATAGGACATTCCTGCATGCGGGAAATGAAACTCCAAGAACTAAAAACCAAAACTCCGGCGGAGCTGGTCTCCTTTGCCGAAGAGCTTGAAGTCGAGAACGCCTCGACGATGCGCAAACAGGAGCTGATGTTCGGCATCCTCAAGCAGCTCTCGGCGCGTGAAACCGATATCGTCGGCGAAGGTGTTGTCGAAGTACTGCCGGACGGCTTCGGCTTTCTGCGCTCCCCGGAAGCGAACTACCTGCCCGGGCCCGACGACATCTACGTGTCGCCATCGCAAATCCGCCGCTTCGGCTTGCGCACCGGCGATACCATTGACGGCCACATCCGCAGCCCCAAGGAGGGCGAGCGGTACTTCGCGCTGCTCAAGGTCAACTCGCTCAATTTCGAGGATCCGGAAAAGGCGCGCCACAAGGTCAACTTCGACAATCTGACGCCGCTCTATCCCGACGAGTGGTTGAAGATGGAATACGAGGATCCGACCAAGAAGGATCTCTCCGCCCGCGTCATCGATATTGTGGCGCCAGTCGGCAAGGGCCAGCGCGCCTTGATCGTGTCGCCGCCGCGGACCGGCAAGACCGTGCTGCTGCAGAATATCGCGCATTCGATCACGCACAATCATCCGGAGTGCTATCTGATCGTACTGCTGATCGACGAGCGGCCGGAGGAAGTCACCGACATGCAGCGCTCGGTGAAGGGCGAGGTGATCTCCTCGACCTTCGACGAGCCGGCGGTGCGCCACGTCCAGGTCGCCGAGATGGTGATCGAAAAGGCCAAGCGCCTCGTCGAACACGGCCGCGACGTCGTGATCCTGCTCGACTCGATTACCCGGCTTGGGCGGGCCTACAACACCGTGGTGCCGTCATCCGGCAAGGTGCTCACCGGCGGCGTCGACGCCAATGCCCTGCAGCGGCCGAAGCGCTTCTTCGGCGCCGCGCGCAACATCGAGGAAGGCGGCTCGTTGACGATCATCGCTACCGCTTTGATCGATACCGGCAGCCGCATGGACGAAGTGATCTTCGAAGAGTTCAAGGGCACCGGCAATTCGGAACTCATCCTCGACCGCAAGGTGGCCGACAAGCGCACCTTCCCGGCCATGGACATCACCCGCTCCGGCACCCGTAAGGAAGAACTCCTGGTGCCGCCGGATCAGCTCAAGAAGATGTACGTGCTGCGCCGCATCCTCAACCCGATGGGCACCATGGACGCCATGGACTTCCTGCTCGACAAGCTGCGCAACACCAAGAATAACGGCGAGTTCTTCGACTCGATGAATACGTAACGCGGCAATGACGCCGTTGGTCACGCCCGGCCTTTGACGTGTCAGTTTTTCAGAGAAGCGAAAGTCGTGGATGGTCGGGACAATCCCGGCCATGACGGCATGTGGTATCGTGCATTGGCCGCATAATCCGGGTCGACAAAGCACATGCCGCCTTTACCGACTGCGTTCTCGCAGTCAGCGACGCTTGAGTAGCCGCATTCGATGAGGGACTTGGCGTGCGAACCGTAGCCGCACCATTCTGCAGCGTTGGCACCGCTCAGGGTAAGAACGCTTAGAGCGGCGGCAATGACCATTGCCCTTTGCATCGATTCATCTCCCTCGCTGGCGCCCGCCCAGCGAATCCATAAAGCACAAACCGGGGCCGCTGTGACCGTACCGTCAACTATGTCGCATGCCGGCGATGGTGCGAAGAAGGCCGTCTCGATCTGTGACCGGCAAAGAGCAAGCCTCGCCACGACAGACGAAAGCCTGCGGCGTCCCGCGAGACGCTTCGACCTGGGCACGGGCCGGATGCGCCGCTGGCAGAGCGCTCGCCGAGCCTGCGTGGAACACGATGCGGTCGAGGGGCGGCAACGTGCGGGCAGTGGCGAGCAGCGCCTCGGCGCCGGCGCCCTCACCGGCCACCACAATCTCCGCAGCACGTAGCCGCAGATCGACGGCGTTGAGCAGCGCCATGTGCATGTAAAGATTTTCAACCGCCTGCGGCGCGATGGCCGCGATCAGCCGATCGGCTTTTTGCCGCCAGCCGTCGTCGCCGGTAAGGAACGCCAGGCGAACGAGGTTCTGCGCGGCGACGGCGTTGTGGTTTGGCGTTGCTTCGTCCGCCGTCGATGCCGGGCGAATGACCAGGCCTTCAGCGTCGGCGGCGGTGAGATAGTAGGTTCCCGTGTCGGCGTCGGCATAATCGCGATCCAGTGCGCGCTGCCAGACCAGCGCCTGTTCGAGAAAGGCCTGATCGGCGGTGGCCTCGTGGAGCGCGAGTGCGGCGCGGATCATCGCAGCGAAGTCGGACGCGAGCCCCGGAAACTTGAGCTGGCCCTGGCGCCAGGAGTGACCAAGCCGATCGCCGCGCGTCATCGTGCGCGCAACGAATGAAAACGCCCCGCGGGCGAGCGCGAGCCAAGACGGTTCAGCGAGCATCAGGCTGGCGCTGGCCAGCGCTGCAATCGTCAGACCGTTCCAGTCGGCCAATACCTTGTCGTCGAGGCCGGGGCGGATGCGGCTCTCGCGCGTCGCGAGGAGTGTGGCGCGCAGCACCGCGAGCCGTGCCTCATCGTCCGCGTTGCGCGGCAGCGGCTTGAGCCGATTGAGAATGTTGTGGCCTTCGAAATTTCCCGCCGGCGTCACATCGTAGTGACGGGCAAAGAACTCGCCGTCCTCGGTGCCGAGCTCTCTGAGCACGTCGTCATACGACCAGACGTAGAACTTGCCCTCTTCGCCTTCGGAGTCGGCGTCGAGCGATGCCGAAAACGCGCCCTCGCCCGTCGTCATCTCGCGCTCGAGCCAGGCCACGGTTTCCTGCGCCCGCTGCCGGTACAACGGCTTGCCGGAGCGCAGATGCGCAATCGCGAGTAATTCGAGGAGCTGGGCGTTGTCGTAAAGCATTTTCTCGAAATGCGGGACCAGCCAACGTTCGTCGACGGAATACCGCGAGAAGCCGCCGCCGAGATGATCGTAAATGCCGCCCTCGCAGATACGGTCGAGGGTGATTTCGACGGCCGCGAAATAGCGCGGCTCGCCGGTGCGCAGTCCGGCGCGCCAGAGCAGCTCAAACAAGGCGGCCTGCGGGAATTTCGGCGCGCCGCGGGTGCCGCCGTTGACCGGATCAATGATGCCGCCAAGCTGGCGCGCGGCGTTATCGAGTTCGGCCACGCCAAGCGTGACGGTGCCCGGCTTCCGTGCGGCTCCGGCCAACCGCTCCATCAGCGCGGCGCGATTGTCCTCAATCTTCTGCGGCTCTTCGCGGAACAGCCGCGCGATCTCACGCAGCACGTCGACGAACGCGGGTTTGCCATAGCGGCTTGAGTTCGGAAAATACGTGCCGCCCCAGATCGGTTCGCCGTCTGGTGTGAGGAACATGGTGAGTGGCCAGCCGCCCTGCTCGCCGAGATGATGCAGCGCCGCCATGTAGATCTGATCGATGTCCGGCCGCTCTTCGCGATCGACTTTGATGTTGATGAACAGGTCGTTCATGACGCGCGCGGTGGCTTCGTCTTCGAAGCTTTCATGCGCCATCACGTGGCACCAGTGACACGCCGCATAGCCGACGGAGAGCAGGATCGGCTTGTTGCTGCGTTTGGCCTCGGCCAAAGCTTCCGCCCCCCAGGCCCACCAATCGACCGGATTGGTTTGGTGCTGAAGCAAATAAGGACTGGTCTCGCGCGCCAGGCGATTGTGGTGTGTCGATGGGTTGGTTGAAGGAGAAGCCATGGGTGTCGTTGATGTATGATTACGCGGGCATGGCGCACGGAATGGTTCGCCGCCCGTGCCGCCGGTAGATACGAAAAACTGTATCCGTAGTTAGTAAGACCGGGTCTGCCAGCGTTTCTGTCATCCGAACAAGGCAGGCATCGGCGAGGCTCATCGGTACATTCGCGTATTTCCGCATAAGTTTAAGGACCTCGTCGGGTTCCTCGCTTAAATTGAAAGCGGAAAAGACAGTGCGCCGTCCGATCAGACCGGCGAGTGCCGAACCGCCTTGTTCACCTAATAGGTGAAATGCTTCCGACAATGCCGCCTCGCAAGTCTTCCACGGCGGCGGTAGGCGAGGTGACTGGGCAATCGCCCAGCTGTGATTCGTGTCGCGGCGGACGAGTAGAGCGACCAGAAATCCGGCGTCAGCGAGGACGTTTGCGGCCATAGCCAGTGGTGCGCAGATACTTTTTCTTATTTGCGCTTAGGTCGGTGGGCAAGCCATCCACCGACCCGATCAGGTCAGCGATGGCATCTAGCGCTGCGGACCCTCGCGTTGACGAGGTGGGGTTGCTCAGGCGCTCGCGGACAATATCGGACTTCGAAAGTTTGCGGCGGCGCGACTCAACCTCGATTTGGCTGACTAGCGCATCAGGAAGCCTGACGGTGAGAGTTTTCATGGCTTGTTGTATTACGCGACTGGCACGTGCGCAAGACAGCGGTGCTTAGCTTTGGCCGACTTGTCCGCGTTGTGTATTCGTTCGACAACGTACGCATGCAAAGCGATCGCCCAACGATCTTTGCCGTATCCTCCGGCCGGCCGCCGGCAGCGATTGCTGTGGTGCGGGTCTGCGGGCCGAAGGCATCGATCACACTTGAGAAACTGATCGGACGCGTGCCGCCGCCGCGGCAGGCGACGCTGGCGCGGGTGTGCGAGCCGACCAGCCGTGAGGTGATCGACGAGGCGCTGGCGCTCTGGTTTCCGGGCCCCCACAGCGAGACTGGCGAGGATATGGTGGAGCTGCAGGTCCACGGCGGTCATTCGGTGATCGCAGCGGTGCTCGATGCCTTGGGGTCGATCGAAGGCTGCCGGCTTGCTGAGCCGGGCGAGTTCACGCGACGCGCCTTCGAGAACGGGCGCCTCGATCTGACCGAAGTCGAAGGCTTGGCGGACCTCATTGCCGCAGAGACGCCTGCCCAGCGGCGTCACGCGTTCCGACAGCTTAAGGGCCTCATTGGGGACCGCGCCGAGGAGTGGCGGAGGAAGATCATCGAAGCGTTGGCGCTGGTCGAGGCGCGGATCGACTTCGCCGACGAAGCTGATGTTCCGGAGGATCTCATCGCTCCAGCGCTCCATGCTGCGCAGCAATTGCGCAACATGATCGCGGAAGCAGTCGCCAATAGCGGGCGAGGTGAACGGCTGCGCGAGGGGCTGGTGGTGGCGATTGCGGGACCGCCGAATGCGGGAAAATCGACCTTGCTGAACCGGCTCTCGCGCCGGGAAGCAGCAATCGTGTCTCCAATTCCGGGCACGACCCGCGATGTTATTGAGGTTCACCTGAACCTGGCCGACTACCCGGTGACTTTGCTCGATACAGCCGGCATTCGCGAGAGCAGCGATCCGGTTGAGCAGGAGGGCGTGCGGCGCGCCTTGGCGCGGGCGGAGGGGGCCGACCTGGTGCTGTGGGTCACTGACGGATCAGCCATTGACGGAGCAGCCGGGGAAAACACAGAGAATCGCATTAGATCAGAGGTTTGGGTCCTACGAAACAAGATGGATTTGGCTGTGGATAAGCTGTGCATAAGGAGTAAATCGCCATCCACTAAAGTTTTTGAGATTTCGGCGCTGACTGGAGCCGGTATGGACGCGCTGATTTCGGCGCTGACGGCTTTTGCCGGCGGTTATTTTGCCGCGACCGAAAGCTCAATTGTCACGCGGACGAGGCACCGGCGGGCGCTGGAAGAGACCGTTTCGGCGCTCGATCGCGCGCTCGCGCAAGGCGCCGGGGGAAGCGAGGAGCTGATCGCTGAGGAATTGCGCTCAGCAGCAACGACTTTGGGACGGCTTACCGGCAGGGTGGATGTGGAGGACATTTTGGATGCGATTTTTCGGGATTTTTGCATTGGTAAATGAAACGCTAACAATAAATCATTAGGTTGCAGGTCCGCTTTCGCGGCGAATGTTTCACGTGAAACTGACGTTTTGACCGCGAATTTGCCGGTGGCTACAAGCTCGGAATTGTGAAGAACACAATGGAAGCGGTTTTCGATGTCGTCGTTGTCGGTGGCGGCCATGCCGGCTGCGAGGCCGCGGCGGCGGCTGCGCGCATGGGCGCGCGAACTGCGCTGGTCACACAGCAATTTGCGACCATCGGCGCGATGTCATGCAACCCTTCGATCGGAGGGCTCGGCAAAGGGCACCTGGTGCGCGAGGTCGACGCGCTGGATGGCCTGATGGGCCGCGTCGCCGATGCCGGTGGCATCCAGTTTCGTCTGCTCAATCGCCGCAAGGGCCCGGCCGTCCGGGGTCCGCGCGCCCAGGCTGATCGGAAGCTGTACGCGGCGGCTGTGAAGGAGGCGCTGCGGCTGACGGAAAACCTCACGGTCATTGAGGGTGAGGTTGACGACCTCCTCGTTGGCGATCGCGCCAATGGCGTCCAACTCGCCGATGGCCGGGTCTTTGGCGCCGGTGCGGTCGTGCTGACGACGGGCACGTTTCTCCGCGGGCTTATCCATATCGGCGAGCGGCAAATTCCGGCCGGCCGGGTCGGTGAGGCGCCATCCGCTGGGCTTTCGCGCACGTTGGAACGAGCCGGATTTAAGCTCGGGCGGCTGAAGACCGGCACCCCGCCGCGGCTCGACGGCACCACAATCGACTGGCAGGCACTGGAAATGCAGCCCGGCGACGACCCGCCGGAGCCGTTCTCCACCCTGACCGAGCGGATTTCAAACCCGCAGATCCAGTGTGCGATTACGCGGACGACGGCGGCGACCCACGCGGTCATCCGCGAAAATGTCCACCGTTCGCCCATGTATTCCGGCCAAATTCAGAGCCGGGGACCGCGATATTGCCCGTCGATTGAGGATAAGATCGTCCGTTTCGGCGACCGCGAAGGACACCAGATTTTCCTCGAGCCGGAAGGGCTCGACGACACCACCGTCTACCCGAACGGCATATCGACGTCCCTGCCGGAAGACGGTGCAGCTCGCCGTGGTGGCTTCTATTCCGGGATTGGAACGGGCCCGCGTCGTGCGGCCCGGCTACGCTATCGAGTACGACCACGTCGATCCGCGCGAACTTCACCCCACGCTCGAGACAAAGCGGCTGCCGGGCCTGTTCCTGGCCGGCCAGATCAACGGCACCACGGGTTATGAGGAAGCCGCTGCGCAGGGCCTCATTGCCGGCCTGAATGCGGCGGCGCGGGCAGGTGGTGCGGCGCCGATCATATTCGATCGGGCCGAGGGTTATCTCGGCGTCATGGTCGATGACCTGGTTACGCGAGGCGTCACTGAGCCTTATCGGATGTTCACCTCGCGGGCCGAGTACCGGCTGACGCTGCGGGCCGATAACGCCGATCAGCGGCTTACCGACAGGGGTATCGCGCTGGGCTGCATCGGCCCGGCGCGAGCGCGCTCTCACCAGGCGAAAATGGCCGCACTCAACGCGGCCCGGACCATGGCGCAAACGCTCAACGTCACGCCAAACGAGGCAGCGCGACACGGCCTCGATCTCCGTAGGGACGGGCAGCGGCGGACCGCGTTTGAGCTTTTGTCGTATCCGGATATCGGCATCGCCGAGCTGGCGCGGATCTGGCCGCGATTTGGCGATCTTGCGCCCAAGGTTGCGGAGCAGCTCGAAATCGACGCGAAGTACGACGTTTATCTCGCGCGCCAGGCGGCCGATGTGGAATCGTATCGCCGTGACGAGGCGCATGTACTGCCCGACGATATTGACTATGCCGCGCTACCGGGCCTGTCGAACGAGGTGCGGCACAAGTTGCAGGCCCACCGGCCGCGTACCATTGGCCATGCCGGCCGCATCGACGGCATTACGCCTGCGGCGCTGACCCTCCTGGTGGCTCACTTGCGCCGGCAGGGCCGAAAGACCAGCCGCGGCGCAGCATGAGTCCGCGGGGGCACGGCGGGCCGCAAGAGCCTCGCCGCAGCCGGATCGAAGCATCCGCCGAAGAACTGTCCCGCGATCGCGTTCGCGCGCTGGAAGTGATCCCTGTTTCACGTGAAACAGCCGCCCGCCTCGACCGCTTTGTCGCCACGCTGCTCGATTGGCAGCAGCGGATGAATTTGATCTCGCACTCGACGGAAGCCACCATATGGACGCGCCACGTGGCGGATTCGTTGCAGCTCCTCCCGCTTGCTCCGGAGGCCCGAATATGGGCTGACTTGGGCTCCGGCGGTGGATTTCCGGGCTTAGCTATCGCCTGCGCGCTTGCAGACACCCCCGGTGCTCACGTGCACCTCGTCGAAAGCAACGGCAAAAAAGCTGCATTTCTCCGCGAAGCAGCCAAGGTCACCGGCGCTCCCGCGACTGTGCACGCGTCGCGCGTCGAGGAGTTTGTGGAAAACACGGCGGAAACCTACGATGTCGTGACCGCGCGGGCGCTCGCTCCATTGCCCGCGCTGCTCACAATGGCTTATCCGTTGTTGCGGAAGGGCGCGCTTGGCTTATTTCCAAAGGGTCAAGATGTAGGGTCTGAATTGACCGAAGCCGCTAAATGTTGGAGACTTCAGTCCAGTTTGGTCCAAAGCCGGACCGACGCCCGGGGCCAAATTGTTGTCGTTCGCGGTCTCACCCCAAAATCGCGGGAGAAAGGAAGCCGGCGGCAATGAGCGAAGCAACCACTCTCTCGGCACCACCGCATCAGGTTCAGATGAATATCGCCCGAGCCCCTCGGGTGCTCGCGATCGCCAACCAGAAGGGCGGGGTCGGCAAGACGACGACTGCCATTAATCTCGGCACTGCGCTCGCTGCGATTGGTGAAGAAGTTCTGATCATCGATCTCGATCCGCAGGGCAACGCCTCCACCGGTCTCGGCATTGATCGGCGCAGCCGACGTTATTCCACATACGATGTGCTCGCCGGTGAATCGACATTGCGCGATGCGATCGTCGCGACAGCGGTGCCGCGGCTGCAGCTGGCGCCGTCAACTCTCGATCTCACCGGCCTCGAACTTGAAATCGGCCAGACCCGCGATCGTGCGTATCGTCTGCGCAACGCGCTCGCGCCGCTCAAGACCGCCGCGGCGGGCCAAACCAATTTCACCTATGTGCTGGTCGATTGTCCGCCGTCGCTGAATTTGCTGACCGTAAACGCGATGGCGGCGGCGCATGCGATCCTGGTGCCGCTGCAATGCGAGTTCTTCGCGCTCGAAGGTCTTTCACAATTGCTGAAGACGGTGGATTCGGTACGCGAGCAGCTCAATCCCGATCTCACCATCCACGGCATCGTGCTGACGATGTACGACTCGCGCAACAATCTCTCGACCCAGGTCGTGGCCGACGTGCGGGAATTCATGGGACGCAAGGTCTACGACACCATTATCCCGCGCAACGTGCGGGTCTCGGAAGCGCCGTCCTACGGCAAGCCGGTCCTCGTCTACGATCTCAAGTGCAGCGGCAGCGAAGCGTATCTGCGGCTCGCCACCGAGATCATCCAGCGCGAAAAAGAACTTTGCGCATGAGCGAAAGCTCGGGAGAAACCGCGATGGCGGAGGAGGGATCGCGATCGCGACTGGGGCGCGGCCTTGCCGCGCTGATCGGTGACGTCGGCACCGAGAGTTCGGCCGATCGTCCGCGCGGCCAGCGCCGGTTGCCGACTGGCGCGCTGCGGCCGAACGCACGCAATCCGCGGCGCATGTTTGCTGCGGCCGAGCTCGATGAACTCGTTGCGTCGCTGCGCGAGCGCGGCATCATTCAGCCGATCATCGTGCGGCCATTGCGCGGCGTTGCTGACGGCTACGAAATCATCGCCGGCGAGCGGCGCTGGCGCGCCGCGCAGCGCGCCGGCTTGCACGAAGTCCCCGTCGTCATCATCGAAGCAACTGACGCCGAGGCGCTGCAGCTTGCGATCATCGAAAACGTGCAGCGCGCCGATCTCAATCCGCTAGAGGAGGCGGAAGGCTATCGCGCTCTCGTGGAAGAGTTCGGCAACAGCCAGGAAGAGATCGCCAAGACTGTCGGCAAGAGTCGCAGCTACGTCGCCAACACGCTCCGGCTTCTGAAACTCTCCGATCCCGTGAAGGCCTACATCCACAGCGGTAAACTGACTGCCGGGCATGCGCGTATGCTGGTCGGTTCGCCGAACGCCGAGGAGCTTGCCGAGCAAATCATTGCCCGCGGTCTCAACGTGCGCCAGGTCGAAGCGATGGCGCGGGAAGCAAATGAAAAGAGCAAACCTCGCGGGGGCGGCCGCAAGGCGCGCAGCACAACAACAAAAACTGCCGACATGCTGGCGTTCGAACGCAAAGTCTCAGATGCGACGGGATTGGCGGTCAGCATCGATCACCGCGACGATCACGGCACGCTGACGATCCGCTACAGCAGTCTCGATCAGCTCGACGATCTGGTGCAGAAGCTGGTGCGCACGCCTTAAGTGGTGCGCGCTTGATCGACGCGATCGATCAAGTCAGTAATAACCGGGCTTGCCGTCAACGGTATGAAGCGTACCGGCGCGCAGAACGCGATCTGATCACCGAAGGTCGTCTGCCCCCGCAACGACAGGGTGACGCGTGGCGGATTGAGAAACGGCGAGTAATTGACGTTTTTGATGTCGGCCAATGCCACCCGCTCGGTCCGGCCGCCGTTTTTCACAATCAGTGTTTGGCCGTCGTCCCAGACCTCATCGACGAGGTCGAAGATGAGCTTTTCATCAGGAAATAGCCAAAGCCAATCATGACGAGCGGCACGATCAAGAATGGGAGCGGGGCGGAGCGCTGACTCCCGAAAACGCCAATGCCCACGAACACAATGAGGAATCCGAACCAGATGACCGGGAAAATCCATTTGTAGAAAAAAGTCATGCGCGACGAGATGCGGCGCATATTGTGTCGTTCCTTCGGCGAACAACTTACTCCGCTGCCGCCGTTCTTCCCGCGCCGGAACCGAACCGCCGCTCGATGTAGTCGACGACAAGTTTCTGAAAGTCGGCCGCAGACCGTCGGGCCGCGCAACGTCATCGCCTTTCTTGCCGTCGATAAAGACCGGCGCAGCCGGCTGCCTCGCCGGTGCCGGGAAGCGAAATGCCGATGTCGGCGTGTTTGCTTTCGCCCGGACCGTTGACGATGCAACCCATCACCGCGACGTTGAGGCCCTCGACGCCAGGGTATCGCGTCTTCCATTCCGGCATGGAATCGCGAATGAAGCTTTGAATGCTGGAGGCAAGTTCCTGAAAGGTCGTCGAGGTGGTGCGGCCGCAGCCGGGACAGGCAGCAACCAGCGGAACGAAGGTACGCAGCCCGAGCGTCTGCAACAGCTCCTGCGCGACTTTGTACTTCCAGCGTGCGGTCGCCGTTCGGCTCAGGCGTCAACGAAACCCGGATGGTATCGCCAATGCCTTGCTGCAGTAGGAAGCCCATGGCTGCCGATGACGCAACGATGCCCTTTGAGCCCATCCCGGCTTCGGTAAGGCCGAGATGCAGTGCATAGTTCGAGCGCTCCGCCAGCTCGGTATAAACCGCGATCAAATCCTGCACCGCTGAGACTTTGCCGGAGATGATGATCTTCGAGCGCGGCAGGCCAATCTCCTCGGCGCGTTCGGCGGACAACAGCGCCGACTGCACCATGGCTTCACGGGTCACATCGCGCGCGTCGACCGGATGGTTGGAGCGCGCATTCTCGTCCATCAGGTGGGTGAGAAGTTCCTGATCGAGCGATCCCCAATTGGCGCCGATGCGCACCGGCTTGTCGTGGCGGATCGCGGTTTCGACGATGGCGCCAAACTGCCGGTCTTTCTTCTCCTTAAAGCCGACATTGCCAGGATTGATACGATATTTGTCGAGCGCCTCGGCGCACGCGGGGTGGTCAGCGAGGAGCTTGTGCCCAATGTAGTGGAAATCGCCGACGATCGGCACATCGACGTTCATGCGCAGCAGCCGCTCCTTGATGTGCGGTACCGCGGCAGCCGCCTCGTCGCGATCGACGGTTATGCGCACCAGCTCCGAACCGGCGCGGGCGAGCGCAGCCACCTGTTTGGTTGTCGCCTCGACGTCGGCGGTGTCAGTATTGGTCATCGACTGCACCACGACCGGGGCGCCGCCGCCGACAGTGACATTGCCTACCTTCACGGCGACGGTTCGGTGTCGTGCCGCGGGGCCGGAAAATTGCATCATCGGGTAGTTCCTGTCTCGGTTTTCGCCTCCCGCAACCGGGGCGGGGAATTAGCGGGGATATAGCCCTACCGGGGCCGGTTTACGAGCACCAAACCGATCGCGACCAGCGCCACCGCGACCGCAAAAGGTAGCGTCAGCGGCTCATTGAGTACCAGATGGCCGGCAGCCACGCCAAACAACGGCGTCAAAAAGGTGAATGCTGACAGGCGGGTAGCCGAATAACGCACAACCAGCGCGAACCACACCAGGTAAGTGACGCTCACCACCCAAACGATTTGATACGCCAGCGTGCCGAGCACGAGCGGAGACGGCATCGCGGCGATGTGTTCGCCGAACATCGGGACTGCGACGGCAAGCAGCGGGAAAGAGACCACCAACTGGTAGAGCAGGTTCTTCTCGGCACTGGCGTGATTAAGGGCGCTGGTTTTGATCACCAGCGTGGTGGCCGCCCAAGCGACCGCTGCACCCAGCAACATCAAATCGCCGAGCAGCTGATGTGGATCGGCGGCTGGGGTCGGCAGTCCGAACGCAATGACAATGCCGATGAACGAGAGCAGCAAGCCGAGCCATTGCGAGGCGTGAAAATGATCGCTGGGGATGAACCAGCGCGACCCGATCACGACAAGAAATGGCGCCGAATAGAGAAACAAAGTCGCCCGCGTCGCCGTTGTCCAAACCAGGCCGCGGGCGATCAGCAGAAACTCAAGAGCGAACAGCGCGCCGGCGACTATTCCCGCCAGCAACGTGCCGTCGCGCTTGAACAGTGGAATGCCCCGCGATAGCGCCCAAGCTCCGACGAAAAGCGCACCAAAAAACGAACGAAGCGCGGCTTGAATGATTGGCGGGATCTCGTGGATGGCGAATTTGATCGCCACCTGATTGAAGCCCCAGCACAGGCACAGCCCGACGACGGTTGCGATGGCAAGCGCATCGAGCGGCCGGGTTTGCGAGGAATGAGGCACTGAGCTTGAATTCAGGTTGGAGTGGGGAAGGCGGAGCGCCGCGTCACGCCGCGATAGCGTAAGCGACGCCGGCAATGCGACGCGTCATTGTTTTCGGCAGTGCGAGCAAATGCCGGCGATTTCGATCACCGGGGTCTTCGAAGCAAACCCCGCCGCGCGGCAGGATGCTTTGAGCGCCTCGGCGACACCGCCGCCGGGCGCCTCGCCAACGGCCCCGCAGTGTTCGCAGATCAGGAACACCACAGGATCATTGGCGGCGTGATGATGAACGCAAGCGACGAACGCATTGCGGCTCTCAATGCGATGAACCAGATTGTTGGTGCGTAGAAAATCCAGCGCGCGATAGACGGTAATGGGTGCGGGGCGCCCGCTGTCGGCCAACTGCTCCATGATCTCATAGGCGCCGAGCGGCTTGTGGCTTGCAAGCAAGGTTTCGAGCACGTGGCGGCGGATCGGCGTGAGCCGCTGCGCGCGAGCAGCACAGAACTCTTCGGCGTGCGCGATTGCCGCGCTCGTGCAGGAGCCGTGATCGTGGTCGGGGGCCGGAAAAACCACTTGCGACTTTGTCGTCATCGGCAGCTGGCCGCTCCTTGCCTGCATTCTACCGCTTCATGGGCGTCGCGAAAACGTGACATGACCACCGTTTTTCATGTTGCATCGCAGCAAAAAGCGTCTCACATTGCCGCCGCTTCGCGCAAAAGTCACTCGACAAGGGCGCTTCCAGCCAACGCGCAATCACGCAACCTCATGAATTGGTGATCATCATGTTAAAGGGAAAGACCGCCCTGGTAACGGGTTCGACGTCCGGTATCGGTTTAGGCTACGCCCGCGCTCTCGCAGCGGAAGGCGTGAATGTGACCATTAATGGCTTCGGCGACGCGGCAGCGATCGAGAAGGAGCGCGTCGGAATCGAGAAAGATTTCGGCGTGCGGGCATTTTATTCCGCAGCTGACATGACCAAGCCGGCCGAGATCGCCGACATGGTGCATACGGTCGAGAAAACCTTCGGGTCGCTCGACATACTCATCAACAATGCCGGCATTCAATACGTGTCCCCGATCGAGGAATTTCCGATCGAGAAATGGGATCAGATCATCGCGATCAATCTATCGGCCGCTTTCCATGCCGTTCGCGCCGCCGTGCC
This sequence comes from uncultured Alphaproteobacteria bacterium, assembly GCA_963844545.1. Classification (GTDB taxonomy): domain Bacteria; phylum Pseudomonadota; class Alphaproteobacteria; order Rhizobiales; family Xanthobacteraceae; genus BOG-931. Next base: position 850,104 of record CAWJOX010000026.1, read on the forward strand.
GGGCATGAAGTCGCGCAAATGGGGCCGCATTATCAGCACGGCTTCAGCGCATTCTCTGGTCGCTTCGCCGTTCAAGGTTGCTTACGTGTCCGCCAAACACGGCATTGCCGGCCTCACCAAGACGGTCGCGCTCGAGCTCGCGACCTTCGGCGTCACGGTGAACTGCATCAGCCCGGGCTACGTGTGGACGCCGCTGGTGGAGAAGCAGATCCCGGACACCATGAAGGCGCGCAACATGACCGCGGAACAGGTCAAGCGCGATGTTCTGCTTGCGGCACAGCCGACCAAGGAGTTCGTTACCATCGAGGAAGTCGCCGCGCTTGCCGTGTATCTTTGCTCCGACGCGGCAAAGGCCATTACTGGGGCGAACCTCTCGATCGACGGCGGCTGGACGGCCGAGTGAAAAATCCTCTTGCCTCGCTGCTGCCGGGCCGCGCAGCAAATCCGCAATCATCAAGGCCGAAAGCTTCGCCGCCGATCAAGCACATCAATCTCGCGCTGCAGGGTGGCGGCGCGCATGGCTCCTTTACTTGGGGCGTGCTGGAGCAACTCCTCAGCGATGAGCGGATTTATTTCGAAGGGATTTCCGGTACCTCCGCGGGTGCCGTCAACGCGGTGATGCTCGCCGATGGACTGGCGCGGGGCGGTCGCGCGGAAGCGCAAAAGCGATTGGGGGATTTCTGGCGTGCGGTGAGTAACAACGGCAACCTGCCGCCATTACAGCGCGCCGTGGTGGAACGGCTGTTGTCGTTTATTCCGCTTGAGGGCACGCCGATGCAGGCGTGGCTCGATATGATGGCGCGCTATTTTTCGCCGTACGATTTCAATCCGCTGAACATCAATCCGCTAAAGGACCTGTTCGAGCGTTTCGTCGATTTCGAGGCGTTGCGCACGACTTCCGATCTGCAGCTGTTCATTTCCGCAACGAACGTGCAGACCGGCCGGGTCCGCATCTTCTCGCGCGACAAGATCACCGCCGAAGCGTTGATGGCGTCGGCCTGTCTGCCGCTGTTGTTCCGCGCGGTCGAGATCGACGGCGTGCCGTACTGGGACGGCGGCTATCTTGCCAATCCCGTCATATTCCCGTTCTTCGGCACGACCACGACCGAGGATGTCCTGGTGGTGCAGATCAATCCGCTGGTGCGGCAAGCGACGCCGACTTCGGCCAGCGAGATCATGAACCGCATCAACGAAATTACGTTCAACTCCTCGCTGCTCGCCGAATACCGCGCGATCGAATTCGTCGCCCGCCTGATCGACCAGGGCCGGCTGCCGCACGGCACCGGTCCCGGCCAGTATCGCCGCGTCAATGTTCATCGCATTTTGTTCGACCAGTTCGGCACCAAATTCGATGCCTCCAGCAAGTTGATGACCGACTACGATTTCTTTCAGACGCTGCATGTCAACGGCAAGCGCGCCGCCCGCCGGTTTCTGGATGACCATTTTGACGATATCGGCGTGAAGAGCACCGTCGACCTGGCCGCCGAAGCGCGCGCCGAGTGGGCGTGACATCGCCGCGGCATTATATTGTCCGTTATGGAGAAAATGACGCCGCTTGTTTCCGCTGAGGTTGGCTCGGCGCGGCTCGATGTCTGCGTTGCCGACATCACCACGCTGGCGCTCGATGCGATCGTGAATGCGGCTAACCGGTCGTTGCTCGGCGGCGGCGGCGTTGACGGCGCCATCCATCGCGCTGCCGGTCCAGATCTGCTGGTTGAATGCCGGACGCTCGGCGGCTGCGAAACCGGCGGCGCCAAGATCACCCGCGGTTATCGCCTGCAGGCAAAGCACGTCATCCATGCCGTCGGTCCGGTGTGGAGTGGTGGCGGTGAGGGCGAAGAAGAGTTGTTGGCATCCTGCTATCGGACCGCCCTCGATCTCGCCGTCCAGCATCGACTGGCGTCGGTTGCCTTTCCGGCGATCTCGACCGGCATCTACCGATTTCCGGCCGATCAGGCGGCGCGGATTGCCGTTGGGACGGTGACGGCCGAGTTGGCGTCGTCGCCGCGCGGCCTGCAGAACGTGGTGTTTTGCTGCTTCGCCCGGGACGTGGCTGACCACCACATCAACGCCTTTGCCGAGCTCGGTCTCGCGTAGACCCAAAAAAGTCCGTTTGAGCCATCTGCAATGCTGCTTTGCGGTAACGGCGCTACAAATTATTAAGCTCGCTTATATTATGGAGACTGTGCAACCAAGGCCGCAACAATGCCCCCGCCTTCGCCTAATCGAGAATTTGCCTTTATGCTCAATGACGTAGCGCGACTGCTACGTACCTATGCCGACTACAAGGCATCGCAGTTCGGCATGACCCGCGCCCAGTGGGCGGTGCTCGTTCGAGTTGATCGCTCTGAGGGGCTCAATCAATCAGAGCTAGCCGAGGTTCTAGACTTGCAGCCCATCACGCTGACGCGCTTGCTCGACAAGCTCTGCGATAGCGGCCTGATCGAGCGGCGGCCCGATCCTACCGACCGCCGGGCTAAACGGCTGTTCTTGACGCCGGCCGCCCGGCCCCTGCTCGAAAGGCTGAGCGTACTGGGCGAGGAAACGGTCGCGGGCGCTCTTGCCGGCGTCGAAGGCGAAAGTGTCGCGCAGATGATTTCTGAGCTTTCTCTGGTCAAAGGAAATCTGCGCCGGCTCATTTCGCAACGCGATACCGATGGTACGGCAGGAGAGCGGCGCTATGGCTGAGGCTCTCCGCAAACCCGCACCCCAGGACGAAGCGCCGGAAGCGCCGCGGCCGGCGATCGCGCCGGTTGTTCCCGCCGACAAGCGCTCCAAGCAGCGGACCGCTGCCACCGACAAAGTTCGCCAGTTGCGGCGTCGTCAACGGATTCGTTGGGTGCTGTTTGCGCTTCTTCCGCTGGCGCTGATCATCGGCGGCTATTGGTACTTCACCGGCGGGCAGGTGATGTCGACCGATGATGCCTACGTCAACGCCGAGAAGGTCGGCATCTCTACCGATGTTTCCGGGATCGTCCAGGAAGTGGCAGTGAAGGATAACGACCACGTCACAGCCGGACAAGTCCTCTACCGGCTCGATCCGCGCCAATTCCAGATCGCGCTCGATAACGCCAAGGCCAACCTGGCGCAGATCGCGCTGACGATCGAATTGATGAAACAGGATTACAAGCGCATGCTGAGCGATGCCGCCGCTCAGCAGGCCCAGGTCGATCTGGATCAGACCAATTACGATCGCGCCGCAATGCTGTTGAAGAGCGGCACGGCAACGCAAGCCGTGTTCGACCAGGCCCAGTACACGCTGCAAAATGACAAGAGCAAACTCGCTGCCTTGCGCGAGCAGTCGCAGGTGCAGCTCGCCAAGCTCGGCGGCAATCCGGACATCGTCGTCACCGAGCATCCGCAATATCGGCAGGCCCAGGCGCAGGTCGAGGAGGCGCAGCGGCAGCTGGATCACACCGTGGTAACGGCGCCGTTCGCAGGCACTGTCACCGATGTGCCGTCGATTGCGCCGGGCAAATACCTCGCCGCTTCGACGACCGCTTTCTTCCTTGTTGATACCGATCACGTCTGGGTTGACGCGACACCTAAAGAGACCGAGTTGACTTACGTTCGGCCGGGGCAGCCGGTGACGGTGTCAGTGGATACCTACCCGGATCTCGAGTGGCACGGCGTCGTCGAGAGTGTCAGCCCGGCGGCCGCGCAGGAGTTCGCCTTGCTGCCCGCACAAAATACCAGTGGTAACTGGGTGAAGGTCGTGCAACGCGTGCCGATGCGCGTCCGCCTCGACACCAGCGACAAGAGCCTGCCGCCGCTGCGCGCCGGCTTGAGCGTCGTGGTCGATGTCGACACCGGACACGCGCGCGGTCTGCCGCACTTCCTCACGGCGCCGTTCAGCCGCGGTCACCATCAGGTGCCGTAATGGCTGCGGAGCTTACGGAGTTGGGTGGTAATCGCGCGGCGCTCACCATCTGCGTGATCCTGGCGACGCTGATGCAGGCGCTCGACACGACGATCGCCAACGTTGCGCTGCCGTACATGCAGGGCAGCGTCGCGGCGAGCCAGGACCAGATTGCCTGGGTGCTGACGTCTTACATCGTCGCTGCCGCCATCATGACGCCGCCGACCGGATTTCTGGCCACCCGGTTCGGGCTTAAACGTCTTTTCCTGGTGGCGATCGCCGGTTTCACCGTTGCCTCGATGTTATGCGGCATGGCGCAGTCGTTAAACCAGATCGTGCTGTTCCGGATCATGCAAGGCGCGTTCGGCGCTTCGCTCGTTCCGCTCTCACAGACGGTGCTGTTTGCGAGTTATCCGCGGGAGCGCCAGGGCTTCGCTATGGCGCTGTTCGGCATCGGTGTGATGATCGGGCCGGTGCTTGGTCCCGTGCTCGGCGGATGGTTGACGGAAAATTACAGCTGGCGCTATGTATTCTACATCAACCTGCCGATCGGCATTCTCGATCTGATTGGCATCATCATCTTTCTGCCGGAGACGTCGCACAACGCCAGCTCGAAGCTCGATTGGTTCGGCTTCGGCACCTTGAGCATCTCGATCGGCGCGCTGCAATTGATGCTGGACCGCGGCGAGCTACTGGACTGGTTCGGTTCGGGCGAAATCCTCATCGAGGCGATCGTCGCCGTATCCGCCCTCTATCTCTTCCTGGTTCACACTTTCACGGCCAAAAATCCGTTCGTGCGGCCGTCGCTGTTTCGCGATCGCAATTTCTCGGCCGGCGTGCTGTTCATTTCCATCGTCGGCCTCACCTATTACGCGTCGATGGCGTTGCAGCCGCCCTATCTGCAGGAGCTGATGGACTATCCGGTCGTCACCGCCGGATTGGTCATGGGGCCCCGCGGCGTCGGCACCATGGCTTCGATGCTGATCGTCGGCCGGCTGGTCGGCCGCGTCGATACGCGGATCCTGCTCGCGATCGGTCTGAGCCTGACGGCGTGGTCCTTCAACGCCATGACCGGGTGGACGCCGGACGTGTCGCAAGCTTCGATCATCGGAGTCACGATGGTGCAGGGTGCCGGTCTCGGCTTCCTGTTCGTGCCGCTCAGCGCCGCAACATTATCGACGCTGCCGCTTGCAGAGCGCACCGAAGGCGCAGGTTTTTTCAGCCTGTCGCGCAATATCGGCTCCAGCGTCGGCATTTCGGTGGTGAATAGCTTGCTGGTTACGAACACGCAGGCCAATCACGCCGCCATCGTGCCTCACGTCTCGGCCGTCAATCGGGCGCTGGACAATCCGATCATCGCGCATGCGTGGAATCCGATGACAGCCGCCGGCCGCGCTGCGCTCGACGCCGTGATCACCCGGCAAGCACAGATCATCGCCTATATCGACGACTACAAGCTTTTGATGATCGCGACGCTTGCGGTGATCCCGCTGCTGATGGTGTTCCGAAGACCAGCCCGAGGGGGCCGCGCTGCGGCGCCTGTCATCGTTGAGTGATCCATGGTCGCTGTGAATGCGCGGATGGCGAGGTCTTTGGATTGAACAGCATCGAGACCCGGGTCGGACATCGGAGCATAGGAGGCAGCTATTTCAAGCCCGCCTGACGGAAACCTTCCAGATAATGCTCTCGATCGGAATTCTTTTTGATCGGCATATTCCTAGTAATCCAGGCTAGCGAAATATTGGGCTGCGCGCGCCGAAGTTCTTTTAGGGCGGCCTTGGCGACATCGTCCTGTTTCGCCATGCCCGCGGCAGCGGTCAGCACACGGTGGGCACCGACGAAGTCGCTCCGTTGTCGGATTCCGTCACGAGCGAGCTGCATCGCGGTGTCGTAGTTGCGGCCGAGAAACTGTGCATAGGCGGCAATACCGTAGTATACGGCAGAAAACGGGTCGCGCGGGCTCAGTCGCAGTGCGCGCCGCGCGGCTAGGTCGCCTTCCTGCCAGCGGCCGCTATAGGACAGCGACAAGCCGTAATACCCCTGCGCCAGGGCAAAGTTGGGATTGAGGCGAAGCGACAAATCGAACTCTGCCAACGAGTTGTCGAACTGCCGCGCGAACAAATAAACACAGCCAAGCGCATGGTGCGCCCATGGATCTTCGCTATCGGATCCAATGGCCGCCATTGCCGCTCGTCCAGCGATTGGCGCGGACACGGCCATGTCCTCCCAGCCCATATGGGCGCTGAATGTGCGGCTGGTAGCCAGGACCCCGAGGGCCTGGCCGTAGTTCGGATCGATGCTGATCGCCTTTTCCAATAGTGCCTGCGCCACGACATTGTCTTGCCGCGTCACCCGCCAGTAATGTGACAGCGCGCGCATTACCAGATCCCATGCATCCATGCTCTCCGGCGGCTTGCGCTTGGCGTGAAAATTCTCCGCAGCATAGAGTTGCGGCTCGATCGCAGCGACGATAGCCTCAGTGATCTCATCCTGTACCGCGAAAACGCCGGCGAGGTTTCGGTCATAGCGTTCCGCCCAGACGTGACTGCCGGTGGCGGCGTCATTTAGCTGAGCCGTTATTCGCACGCGGTCGCCTTCCTTACGTACACTGCCCTCGACCACGTAACCAACGCCGAGTTCCTCGGCGACCTGTTTCATGTGGACGGCCTTGCCCTTGTAGATAAAGGACGAGTTGCGCGCGATCACGAAAAACCAACGCAGCTTGGATAGGGCCGTAATGATGTCCTCGCTAATGCCGTCGGAAAAATAGTCTTGTTCCGGATCCCCGCTCATGTTGACGAACGGCAGCACGGCGATGGCTGGTCGGTCCGGCAGCAGCAAGGCCGGGCGCAACGGCTCGCGCATGTCATCCACTGGTGGACGGGTCGCATCAGCCGCTTCGGCTGCGTCCGGTGTCGCGTGCACGACCCCGACGAAGCGGAATCCTTTTCGAGCAATTGTACGGATCAACTTCTGATCGAAGCCGCTGTCGCCAACCGCGGTCCGCGCTGCATTAATACGGCTAGTTAAGGTCGAATCTGATACGATCCGCCCGCGCCAAACCGAAGCGATGAGATCATCTTTGCTCACGACGCGATCTCGATTCTGAGCCAGATAAACTAGCAGGTCGAAGACCTGCGGCTCGACATGTACCGGCATCTCGGCGCGGCTGAGTTCGCGTCGTTCGATATCGATCTCATAGTCGTTGCCAAAGCTAAGGATCATTCGCAGGTCGATGACATTTTTTGGCGCCTTCAAACGGCCATTACACTCAACAGACTAACATTCTCGACCTTCCGATGCGACGTTGAGAGCCGATCAAAATGAAGACTTTCTCAAGCGCATCTCGGGAGCATCTCAAGCCCAAATCATAGCCTCCTCAAAGCCTTACGGGCCGAGACGTGCATGATATTGGCTCCTCGCCTGGGCGAGCCAACATAGAGGAACAGCACAATGCCTTTGATAGAGGTGCACCTGATAGAGAAGGTTTTCAGCCCTGAACAAAAACGCCAGATCATCCAAAAGTTGACCGACGCCATGGTCTCGATCGAAGGTGAGAACATGCGCGGTGTCACCTGGGTGAAGATTTCGGAAGTAACTAGTGGTGAGTGGGGCATCGGCGGCCAGCCGCTGACCACCGAGGCCGTCAAGGAACTTGCCGCCGGCCGGCATGCGGCATGACCTGTACTTAATCGGCACGTCGCCGGCGGGACTCGCCGTCTCTGTCGGCGACGTTGTGCACGACACCCACGCAATGTCTGCATTCGGCACTTAGACTAGGACTAGCGTCGATATTGGAATGTGCGCCTTTCCGCCGCTTCTGTAGCTGAGCGGACGTTAGCCGACTTATGAATACGTGCCCCACCCTGGACCCGATCAACAAAAAGGCGGCCTTGCGGGCCGCCTTTTGACTTTAGTACCCCAGGCTTTGCTGCCGGGAGTTATTCCGCTGCGCCACCCGCGGCGGCTTCCCGGCCCGGTTCGCCTTCGGCCTTCTGTTTCGCCTCGAGGTCCTCGCCGGTCTCCTGATCGACGACCTTCATCGACAGCCTGACCTTGCCGCGGTCGTCGAAGCCGAGGAGCTTGACTTTGACTTTGTCGCCTTCCTTGACCACGTCGCTCGTCTTCTGCACGCGGCGCGGCGCCAGCTGGCTGATGTGCACGAGGCCGTCCTTGGCGCCGAAGAAGTTCACGAAGGCGCCGAAGTCCATGACCTTGACGACCGTGCCTTCGTAGATGTGGCCGACTTCCGGCTCCGAGGCGATCGACTTGATCCAGTTGATCGCGGCCTTGATCGAATCGGCGTTGGCGGATGCGACCTTCACCGAGCCATCATCCTCGATGTTGATCTTGGCACCGGTCTTCTCGACGATCTCGCGGATCACCTTGCCGCCGCTGCCGATAACTTCGCGGATCTTGTCGACGGGAATCTTGAAGGACTCGATACGCGGAGCATGCTCGCCGAGTTCGGCGCGCGCGGTGTTGATGGCCTTCGCCATCTCGCCAAGGATATGCAGGCGGCCATCCTTTGCCTGGCCCAACGCGACCTTCATGATCTCTTCGGTGATGCCGGCGATTTTGATGTCCATCTGCAGCGAGGTGACGCCGTTTTCGGTGCCGGCGACCTTGAAGTCCATGTCGCCGAGATGATCTTCGTCGCCGAGAATGTCAGAGAGCACGGCGTAGCGCTTGTCTTCCAGGATCAGGCCCATGGCGATGCCCGCCGTCGGCCGCTTCAGCGGCACGCCGGCGTCCATCAGCGCGAGCGACGAACCGCACACCGTCGCCATCGAGGACGAGCCGTTCGAACTCGGTAATTTCGGAAACGAGGCGGATGGTGTAGGGGAACTCGTCTTTCGACGGCAGCATCGGATGGATCGCGCGCCAGGCGAGTTTGCCGTGGCCGATTTCGCGCCGGCCCGGCGCACCGATGCGGCCGGTTTCGCCGACCGAGAAAGGCGGGAAGTTGTAGTGCAACAGGAACGTCTCTTTGTACGTCCCCTGCAGCGCGTCGATGAACTGCTCGTCCTCGCCGGTGCCGAGCGTCGCAACCACCAGCGCCTGGGTCTCGCCGCGGGTGAACAGGGCCGAACCGTGCGTGCGCGGCAACACGCCGACTTCGCAGACAATCTGCCGGACGGTTTTCACGTCGCGGCCGTCGATGCGTGTGCCGGTGTCGAGGATATTCCAGCGAACGATCTTGGCTTCGAGCTCCTTGAAAACGGCGGCGACCGCGAGCTTGTCATGCTTCGGTTCGGCGCCTTCCGGGAAGAAGTGCTCCATCACCCGCTGTTTGATCGCGGCGACCGCATCCTGGCGATCCTGCTTGCGCACGATCGCGTAAGCTGCGCGCAAATCCTTCTCGGCCAGACCGAGAATTTCCTTTTCCAGCGCGGCATGATCGGAAACGGCGAGCTCGCGCGGTTCTTTCGCGGCTTTTTCGGCGAGCTTGACGATCGCCTCGATCACCGGCTGGAAATGCCGGTGCCCGAACATCACCGCGCCCAGCATGATTTCCTCGGATAGCTCCTTTGCTTCCGATTCCACCATCATCACCGCGTCGTGCGTGCCGGCGACGACGAGGTCGAGCTGGCTTTCCGGCATTTCGTCCAGCGCCGGATTGAGCACATATTCATTGTTGATAAAGGCGACGCGCGCGGCGCCGATCGGGCCCATGAACGGCGCGCCGGAGAGCGTGAGCGCCGCAGAGGCGGCAACCATCGCCACGATATCCGGATCGTTCTCCTGATCGTGCGACAGCACGGTGACGGTCACCTGGGTATCGCAGCGCCAGCCTTCGGCGAACAGCGGACGGATCGGGCGATCGATCAGGCGCGACGTCAGCGTGTCCTTTTCGGTCGGGCCGCGCTCGCGCTTGAAGTAGCCGCCCGGAATCCGGCCGGCGGCATAGTATTTCTCGGTATAGTTGACAGTCAGCGGAAGGAAATCGATTCCTTCCTTGGGTTGCTTGGCCGCGACGACGGCGGCGAGCACGGTGGTCTCGCCGTAGGTGGCCATGACGGCGCCGTCGGCTTGGCGCGCGACCTTTCCGGTTTCTAGCGTGAGCGGGCGGCCACCCCAGTCAAGTTGCACACGATGAATATTGAACATTTCGATTGTCTCTCATGGTTTTCGCGGTGACGCGAAAGCCATGAGCAAGACGGCGAGAGGCTGTGGTTCGCAATCGGCTTGCGAATCCAAACAGCATCCGGCGATCCTGCCATGGCCATCGGCCTTCCCGTGATATTGACGGGCATCGGCCCGTCGCTCTAATCGGCAGCTTATGCTGCCATAAACAGCGGACGCATTCTGCTGTCCGCCACAGCGCGCGCGGATCATTCCGCGCGCGAATTCGTCAACGACGGATACCCAATCTCTCAATCAAGTCCTTGTAACGCCGCTCGTTGGTGCGCCGCAGATAGTCGAGTATCTGACGCCGCTGCGACACGAGCTTAAGCAGCCCGCGCCGGGAGTGGTTGTCCTTGATGTGAGTCTTGAAGTGATCGGTCAGGTTATTGATCCGCTCCGAAAGCAGCGCTACCTGCACTTCGGGTGATCCGGTATCGCCGGATTTAACGGCATACGTTGTAATAACCTCCGCCTTACGCGCGGTCGTAATCGACATCGTCACCAACCTTTTTCTCTGCCGGCGCGACCTGTCACGCCGTTTAAATTGAACACGCGCTTGGGGACGATCTCGCCGCGGTCGACCTCGGCAATGGCTACGAGCTGATCGCTCGAACCGACTTGGACCGTGCCGCGAACAATAGCGGCGTCCCGTCCACGCAACAAAACGGCCTGGCCCCTTTGGAGCCTTGCCGCATCTGCCGGGCTAACGGCCAGCGCCGGGATGTCGTCCAGCGCGGTCTCGACCGGCAGTAGAATGTCGGCGAGATTTCCCTCGCCAGCGGCCGCTCTATGGCACAAAGATTCGAGCCGTTCCAGCGAAATCATGTCGGTCTCGGCGAACGGCCTGACCTGGCTCCGGCGTAGCGCGCTGACGTGACCGAGCGCGCCCAACGCGCGGCCGAGATCGCGAGCGACTGCTCGCACGTAGGTTCCCTTGCCGCATTCGGCTGCAAGCACGGCGTGATCCGCGTCCGGCATTTCGACCAAATCGAGCCGGTGTATAGTTACCGCGCGCGGCGCAATTTCGATCGTCTCGCCTTCGCGCGCCAGATCGTAGGCGCGTTCGCCGTCGATCTTTATGGCGGAGAATCGGGGCGGAACCTGTTCGATCGTGCCGACAAAACGCGGCAGCGACGCTTCGACTGCCGCCCGGTCGGGGCGGCTTTCGCTGGTATTGACGATACGACCCTCGGCATCGTCGGTGTCGCGCTCCTCGCCCCACCGCACGGTGAACAGGTAGGTTTTGCGGCCGTCGACCACGAACGGCACAGTCTTGGTCGCCTCACCAAGCGCGATCGGCAGACAGCCCGAAGCCAGTGGGTCGAGCGTTCCGGCGTGGCCGGCGCGTTTCGCCGCGAACAGGCGCTTGATGACCGCGACGGCGTGCGTCGACGTCATACCCACGGGCTTATCGAGCACGACCCAGCCGTGCACGTCGCGCTTTTGCCTTTTTTTGTTCGACTTTTTGTCGGGCGGCGAAGCATCGGCCTCCACCGCTGGCGCAATCTCAGCGGCTCGGTCGACTTCTTGTCCATCGACCGATCGCATGGCGTTGATCACCGACATTAATCGTCCTTTTCGCCGCTCAGATCCCGATTCTGCGATTCGTTGTCGCGCAAGTCGCGCTGGACCGCGGGTGTTCGCAAAAGCTTCTCGATCCGTTCTGCTTCGTCAAATCGTTCGTCGACGCGAAAACGGATCTCGGGAGCAAATTTCAGGTTAACGCGCCGGGAAATTTCGCCGCGCAAGTACCGCTTGTTCTCTTCCAGCGCCGCAAGCACCGCTTCTGCATCGCGGCCGCCGAGCGGCATGATGTAGATCGTGGCGAGCCGCAGATCGGGGCTCATGCGCACTTCGGGAACGGTGATCATATGCCCTTCGAGGACGGGATCGTGCACATCGCCGTGCGCGAACAGTTCCGCGAGCGCGTGGCGAACAAGCTCGCCGACGCGCAACTGCCGCGCGGAGCCGCCGGCGGACTGATCACGATGGTGGTGGCGATGACGTGCCATGGTTTATTTTAATTCTTGATTTCTTGTTCGTCATGGCTGGGCACTGTCCTGCCATCCACATTTGCATTGATGCCATTAAGACGTGGGTGCGCGGCACTGGGGCCGGGCATGACGGAGCGTTACAGCGATCGCTGTACGCTCTCCACCCGGTAGCACTCGATTGTGTCGCCTGCCTTCATGTCGTGGTAGTTCTCGAACGCCATGCCGCATTCCTGGCCGGCGACGACCTCGCGCGCATCGTCCTTGAAGCGCTTGAGCTGCGACAGCTTGCCTTGGTGCACAACCACGCTGTCGCGAATGAGCCGGACATTGGCGCCGCGCTCGACGACGCCGTCGGTAACCCGGCAGCCGGCGACGTTGCCGACTTTCGAGACCTTGAAGACTTCGAGAATGACGGCGTTGCCCAGCATGGTCTCGCGCAGCGTCGGCGCGAGCAATCCCGACATCGCTTTCTTCACGTCATCGACGAGATCGTAGATGATGTTGTAGTAGCGAATTTCAACGCCGGCCTGCTCGGCAGCTTCGCGGGCTTCCTTGTGGGCGCGAACGTTGAAACCGATGACGGCGGCTCCCGAAGCGCCTGCCAGCGTCACGTCGGACTCGGTAATGCCGCCGGCGCCGGCGAAGATGATCCGCGCGGCAACTTCGTCGGTCGAGAGCTTTTCCAGCGCGCCGACAATGGCCTCGATCGAGCCCTGGACGTCGCCCTTGATCACTAGCGGGAATTCCTTGCGGCCGGAAGTCTTGAGCTGACTCATCATCTGCTCAAGCGAGCCGCGCATGCCGGTCTGCCGTGCGGCTGTGATGTCGCGCCGCTGCCGGGCGCGGTAATCGGCGATTTCGCGGGCGCGGGCTTCGGTCGCCACAGCGGCGAGCCGGTCGCTGGCCTCGGGCGTGCCATTGAATCCCAGCACTTCCACCGGCATCGAAGGTCCGGCGGCGACGACCGAATGTCCGGTATCGGACACGAGCGCGCGCACGCGCCCCCACTCGGAGCCGGCGACCACGATATCGCCGGGCTTGAGCGTGCCCCGTTGCACCAGCACGGTTGCTACGGGGCCACGGCCACGATCGAGCCGTGCCTCAACCACGGTGCCTTCCGCCGCGCGGTTCGGATTGGCCTTGAGATCGAGCACTTCAGCTTGCAACGCAATTACATCGAGCAGCTTGTCGAGGTTGCGCTTCTCCTTTGCGGAAACCTCGACTTCGAGCACGTCGCCGCCGAGCAACTCCACCTGGATCTCGTGTTGCAGCAGCTCGGTGCGCACGCGCTCGGGCTTGGCGTCGGGTTTATCGATTTTGTTGATAGCGACGATGATAGGGACTTTCGCCGCCTTGGCGTGCTGGATCGCTTCCACGGTCTGCGGCATGACGCCGTCGTCGGCGGCGACGACCAAGACGACAATGTCGGTGATCTTGGCGCCGCGCGCACGCATCGCCGTAAAAGCGGCGTGACCGGGTGTATCGATGAAGGTGACCCGGCCGCCCGAGGGCGACGTCACCTGGTAAGCGCCGATATGCTGCGTGATGCCGCCGGCTTCCGCGGCCGCTACGTCGGTCGAGCGGATGGCGTCGAGCAACGATGTCTTGCCGTGATCGACGTGGCCCATGATGGTGACGACAGGCGCCCGCGGCAGCAGGTTCGCAGGATCGTCGGGCGCGTCGAACATGCCCTCTTCGACGTCGGATTCGGCGACGCGGCGCACGGTATGGCCGAGTTCTTCGGCGATGAGCTGGGCGGTGTCGGCGTCGATCGTATCGGTGATCTTCGCCATGTGCCCCTGCTGCATCAGGATGCGGATCACGTCGACCGCGCGCTCGGCCATGCGGTTGGCCAGCTCCTGGATGGTGATCGTCTCCGGGACGGTCACTTCACGCGCGATCTTTTCCTTTGGCTCGTTGTCGCGATGGCCGCTGATGCGCTGGACGCGGCGGCGGAACGAAGCCACCGAGCGTTCGCGCACCTCATCGGCGGTAAGGGCCGTCACAACAGTCAGCCGGCCGCGGCGTTTTTCGGCACCGACGCGGGGTGTCTTGGGCGCAGGCGCGGGACGCGCCGCTACGCCGCCACGGCGGGGGCTGCGCGGAGCCTCCTCTTCCTCGGCTTCGAGTACGGGACGAGCGCCCGGTTTTGCCAAGGTTGTTTCCGCGCCGAAGCGCTTCTTGGCAACCTCGTCGGCTTTTCGCTTGGTTTCTTCGTCGTGTTTGCGGCGCTCTTCTTCGTCACGCTTGCGCGCTTCGGCTTTGGCGCGCTCCGCCTTTTCGGCTTCATCGCGGCTTTGTCGAATGCGCGCTTCTTCCTCGGCGATCTTGCGCTCTTCAGCTTCGCGCAGCCGTGCATCGGCAAGCGCATGAGCGCGCGCGCTCCGCTCTTCCTCGGTGAGCGTGCGCAGCACGACACCGGATGGCTTCAGCGCGGCGCCAGGTGCAGCAGGTGTCGGCGCGGCCGCGGGCGGCGCGGCCGCCGGTGCTCTCGCGGTGACGACGCGCTTCGGCGCGGCCGTAGCGCTGCGCTCCGGAGCCGTGAGCGGCTCCGGTTTGCCCTCTCCCGGAGCACGGCGTTTGACCTTCTCGACCACGACCGCCTTGCTGCGGCCATGGCTGAAGCTTTGGCGCACGACGCCTTGCTCGACGCCGCCGCGCTTTAAGGTCAGCGTCTTGGTCGAACTAACGCTCAGCTTTTCGCCGCTATTTTTGGTCGTCTCGGTCATTACGCATCGTTTCCCTGGCCGGCTTTGAGTTCGGCGCAGCCTTCCGGCCTAATTGTTCTGATCACCGGCCCGAAACCGTTCGAGGCGCCGACAGCGCGCCAAAAGGGTTTCGCTCCCTGGGCCGGCGAGCAAGGCTGCATGTATCACATTTGGGCGGTTCAATGCCAAATCCAATTGCGCTGAGGTAAGAAATCCGATCACCACAGACGGTCCGCCTCGCTGCCGCCGCCATGCTGCGTCGAGCTTCCGGGTTCCTTCGGATGAAGCTTCTCCGGCGTGCAAAAGGGCGACGACGTCCTCGCTTTCCAGGGCCTTCTCGGCTTTGACGAACCCGGCCGCGACCAAGCCCGCCTTTCCGGCCACTGCCAAGGCATCCAGAACCGCCTGCTCAAGGAGCCGTTCGGTGCCGGCGACGAAGTCGACCGGGAGACGAACCTCCCGCCTGAAACTGCGGGTAAAGGCTTTCCGCTTGATCGCCTCGCCAAGAGCGTCGCGGGTGGCCGTTATCCAGATGCCGCGGCCGGGCAGCTTGCCCTTTACGTCCGGGACCACCTCGCCCTGTGGACCGACCACGAACCGAACCAGGTCAGAAACCGGACGCACTATACGGGTCGCGGCGCACATACGTTCGCGTTCCCGCGTCCGCGGTCCGCCATCAAGCTCCAACGCTCGCTCGATTTCTTGAGCTTCGGCGATCATCCGCTCGTTGTGCTCCTTCAGGCCTGCGCTTCGGGGATCGCGGCCTCTTCGACCGGGGGCGGAGCAAGCGCGGCCTCATCGACCCAGCCGGCCTTGAGGCGCGCCTGCATCACCAGGCTCTCGGCTTCCTCGCGGGAAATATCGATGCCGTCGAGAATGCCGGCCTCGCGCACGCTCTCACCGTCCTTGCGCTCGGTCCAGCCGACCAGATCGTCGGTCGCGCAGCCGGCGAGGTCTTCGACGGTTTTGATGCCGTTCTCACCGAAGCGGACCAGCATCGCTGTGTCGACGCCCGGCACCTCTTTGAGCGCATCTTCGACGCCAAGCTCCTTGCGCTTGGCATCGAGTTCGCCCTCGATCTTGGCCAAATGATCGCGCGCGCGGGTTTGCAATTCGCCGGCAGTATCCTCATCGAAGCCTTCGATGCCGGCGATCTCCTTGGTATCCACCATCGCCAGCTCCTCGACCGACGTGAAGCCTTCCGAGGCCAGCAATTGTCCGATCACCTCATCGACGTTGAGCGCGTCGATGAACATGCGAGTGCGATTCTCGAACTCGGCCTGGCGGCGTTCGGATTCTTCCTGCTCGGTGAGGATGTCGATGTCCCAGCCGGTGAGCTGCGAAGCGAGCCGCACATTCTGGCCGCGACGGCCGATAGCGAGCGAAAGCTGCTGATCGGGGACCACGACCTCGATACGCTCGCGTTCCTCGTCGAGCACGACTTTGGCGACTTCGGCGGGCGCCAGCGCGTTGACGACAAACGTGGCGATGTCATGCGACCACGGAATAATGTCGATCTTTTCGCCCTGAAGCTCGTTGACCACCGCCTGCACGCGTGAGCCGCGCATACCGACGCAAGCGCCAACGGGGTCGACCGAGGAATCGCGCGAGACGACCGCGATCTTGGCGCGCGAACCAGGGTCGCGTGCGACCGCCTTGACCTCGACGATGCCGTCGTAGATTTCCGGCACTTCCTGCGCGAACAGCTTCGACATGAATTGCGGGTGGGTGCGCGACAGGAAGATCTGCGGTCCGCGCTGCTCGCGGCGCACATCGTAGATGTAGGCGCGGATGCGATCGCCGTTGCGGAACACTTCGCGCGGCAGCATCTCATCGCGCCGAACAATCGCTTCGCCGCGGCCGAGATCGACCACCACATTGCCGTACTCGACGCGCTTGACGATACCGTTGACGATGTCGCCGATCCGATCCTTGTACTCGTCATACTGACGATCGCGCTCGGCTTCGCGCACCTTCTGCACGATCACCTGCTTGGCGGACTGGGCGGCGATGCGTCCGTATTCGAGCGGCGGCAGCTTGTCGGCGATGGTGTCGCCGACCTGGGCGGCGGGATGATGGCGGCGGGCCTCATCGAGCGTGATCTGGAAGGCTGGGTTTTCAACCGCGTCGACCACCAGCATATGGCGCGACAGATGAAGTTCGCCGCTTTTCGGATCGATCTCGGCGCGCACTTCGGTTTCGCTGCCATAGCGCGAGCGCGCCGCCTTGGCGATCGCCTCCTCCATGGCGCTGAGCACGATCTTGCGATCAATCGCCTTTTCGCGGGCGACCGCATCTGCGATCTGTAGCAGTTCGAGTTTATTGGCGCTTACGGTCGCCATTTTTCAGTCTCCCTTGTGTTGGTCCACGCGCCGGTCTTGCTCCGGCGCGGCATGTAGCTGCCGCCGTTGACCAGATGGTTGACGAGAGGTTGACTTGCCCGTTGTTTGGTCGCGCGCGGGCCACGCGCTGTTCAAGTTTGCTGCCGCGTTTACTTCGCCGCAGCAACTCGGCAATGAGGGTATCGGTAAGAACAAGCCTTGCTTCCATAATATCATCGATCGGCAGCAGTACCTCGGTTGGCCCGTCGCAACGAAGCCGGATGCATTCGCCCTCGCTGCCGGCGAGTTCGCCGCGGAAGCGTTTGCGTCCGTCGACGGCGACATTCATCTCTACGTTGGCAACGTGACCGGCATATCGGTCGAAGTCCGAGCGCCGCACCAATGGCCGATCAATTCCCGGCGACGACAGTTCCAGCCGATACGGGCCCTCAATCGGGTCGGCCACGTCGAACACCGGCGATAGCGCGCGCGTAGCGGTCTCGCAATCCTCGATCGCCATGCTGCCATCCGGCCGCTCGGCCATGATCTGTACCGTGCAGCCTGCGAATCCCGAAATGCGCACGCGCACCAGCCGATATCCAAGCGCCGCGAGCACCGGCTCGGCAAGCGCGGCGACGCGCGCCGCGCGCCCCGGCTCGGTGATGAGCCGTGGCTCCTCGGCAAAGGCTATCGGCCTGTCGTCCATGCCGCTCGCGACCGCTATTGCTGCACCATGCGTCCGTCAGAGGAACCGTCGGGCCTCGGGTAATAAAAAAGAGCGGGTCCCGGGGGGCCCACTCTCAAAACCGTTCGGATCAACCGACCGCTATGAGGTATCCAAAGATGGACGCGCCAAATATAGCGCGTTCTGGCCGCGTTGCAAGGGTCGACCTTCAGGGATCGGTAATCAGTAATCGGTAACTAGGCGGATACGGAAAACTGGTGATTACCGATTTCTGAACACCATTACCTCAATGAGCGCTACCTTATCGATAATTCCGGAGCTTGAAGAGGTCGTTCAGCACGGCTCGCGTGAAAAACGTGCCGAGACGCTGCAGCGCATTACCGCTCTCTTTCTCAACGGCGCCAGCAACTACAACGACGAGCACGTCGATATCTTCGACGAGGTGTTCGGGTTGCTGATCGAAGAAATTGAGACCAAGGTCCGTGCCGAACTCGCAAACCGTCTCGCGCCCGTCAGCAACGCGCCGATCAAAGTGCTTCGGCGGCTTGCCAACGACGACGATATCGCGGTCGCCGGGCCGGTGCTCAAGCTGGCGCCCCGCTTGGCGGAAGCCGATCTCATCGACGTAGCCGAAACCAAGGGCCAGGCTCACCTGCATGCGATCTCGGGACGCCGCGCGCTTGGCGAAGCGGTGACGGACGTGCTGGTGCGCCGCGGCAATCGCGACGTCGCCCGCCGCGTGGCCGACAATCGCGGCGCCCGCATCTCCAAGAAAGGCTTCCACCGCCTGGTCGAGCGTGCGGAGGAGGATGGCATCCTCGCCGAGAAAGTTGGCTTGCGGCCGGATATTCCCGCGCCGCTGTTTCGCGATTTGCTGACCAAAGCGACCGCCGTGGTGCACAAGCGGCTCATCGCCTCGGCAACCCCGGAGCTGAGAGCGGCGATCTGCGATATCCTGGTAAAAGTCTCGAGCGAGGTCGGCGCTCGTGTCGGTCCACGCGACTATCGCGCGGCTCAGCGCACGATATTGAGTCTCGACCGCGCGAAGCGGCTGGACGAGCCGGCGCTGGCGGCATTCTGCGCGGAGAAAAAATACGAGGAAACCGTGGTTGCCCTCGCCGCGCTGGCCAGAGTGCCGGTCAAAATTGTCGATCGGCTGATGAGCGGAGACCGGCCCGATCCGGTTCTGATTCTGTGCAAAGCTGCCAATCTAAGCTGGCCGACGGTGAGGGCGCTCATCCTGGCACGTCCTGACACGGCAGGAACGTCCTCTCACGCGCTCGACGCAGCCTTTGCAAATTATGGACAGCTTTCAGCCTCCACCGCACATCGCGTGGTTCGTTTCTGGCAGGTGCGGCGGGGTGAATAATCGCCCTATAGCACGTCGGATCTAACGACGGCGAAAGATCAGGAAGCACGGCGCACGCTCTTCACGCGCAGCCTTGGCGTGGTAGCGCGTGCCGACGAAATCCGGCCATGACTGTCGCCAATCATCGGCGCACCGGGCGGTCCATTCGAAATCGGCGGATCGCATGAGACGCTGTAGCGACCATGAGGCGTAGTCGGCGATATCGGTGACAAAACGAAAATCGCCGCCGCTTCGCAAAACGCGGGCGAACTGCCTAATCGTCGCGTCCTGGACAAAGCGGCGCTTCCAATGACGTCGCTTCGGCCAGGGGTCGGGGTGGATCAATTCGATACGCGCCAACGACGCGTCAGGAAGCCACGCCAGCAGGCCGCTCGCATCCTCGAAATGCAGGCGGACGTTCTTTAGCCCGCCAGTGTCGATTGCCATTAGCGCCTTGGCCATGCCGTTGACGAACGGTTCGACGCCGATAAATCCAGTCAGCGGCTTTGCTTCGGCCTGCGCGATCATGTTCTCGCCGCCGCCAAAACCGATTTCGAGCTGAACCGCGCTCACTAGTATTGGAAAAAGCGTCCGCAGATCGGCGGGAGCAGGGTGGGAAAGATCGATCGAAAGGCGCGGCAATAGCGTGTCGAACAGCTGCGCTTGCCGCGGGCGCAACCTGTGTCCCTTGCGGCGCCCGAAAAAGGCGCGCGCCTGGTCTGGTCCCGAATCCATTGCCATGGCCGGCCGCACGACGGTCCAATGAGGGCGCGGACTCATAAGCACGCACGCATGTCCGATTGCAGGTCCGACTTTGGGGAAGGAACGGACATTGCCAAGTGAGCCCCGTCTTCGCATTTGATCCCAAGCCGACAAAGCTCGAAGACGTTTACTACCGGCGATGTTCCGGCGCACTAGATTAAAGTCGACCACCGTCAGGAGAGAAGCATGGCCCACCCCACTTCATACACGGCAAAAGTCGCGATCCCGCTGCCCTCCGACGAGGCGATCAGAAAAGTTATCGGTGCATCTTATGATCCTGATAAAGCTCTGAACGTCTTGAAAATGTTCGCGGGAACCGAGGACATGTTCGTGGCGACGATCGGGCTCGTGCAGGCCGTATTCCAGGCGCGAGGCATCGACCCGAGAACACGAGAGATGATTATCCTGCGCGCCGCTAAGGTGCTGAACGCGCCATACGAATGGCAAGCCAACGCGCAGATGGCCAAGAATACCGGTTTGTCCTCTGCGGAAATTGAAGCTGCGGCGAGCGACGGTCCGGTGAACGGCATCAAACCCGAATACATCCTGGTGTGCAAAGCGACCGATGAACTGTCGACCACCGGCACCCTGCCCGATGAGACCTTAAGCGAACTCCTAGACAAGTATGGCGAGACGATTTCCCGCAAAATCGTCCTGATGATTGCATGGTCCAATCTGCTCAGCCGGTTTCTCAACGGCTGCCGGGTCCCTCTCGAGACCACCGATAAGATCGGAACGAACACCTCGCCGCTCGGATGAGCACCGCGATTGGGCGGTGTGGAAACGCAAGCGGCGGACAGCTTGCTCTATACCGACGCAACCTAACTCAGCGTAGCTTTAATGAGCTGAGTCAGGCGAGGGGTTTTGCGTCGCCTTGTCATGTTTCTTGGCCTCATGACGGCCGATGATGCAACCAGCGGCCGCGCCCAAAAGGCCATGATGGCCGGCATAGTGTCCGGCGATGCCGCCGATCACCGCGCCTTTGATGCAGCCCTTCGCATTGGCGGGCACCGCCGCGATTGCAACGGCCAGCACCGCCGCAAGGCCCGCAAGAATTGATTTCATCGCTCGCGCTCTCCGTCAGCTGGTCTGCCAATCCGCACGCCCGGGTTTTGTTCAGCCTCAATGCATGCGGCCCCCGGCAACGAGCCGGGGGATTTCGTGTAGCGGGAATTTGTGGTGGCGGTCAGCTCAGCGCAAGCTGCGCTTGAGCGTGTCAGCGAGGTCGGTCCGTTCCCAGGAGAAGCCGCCGTCCTTGTCCGGCGCGCGGCCAAAGTGGCCGTATGCGGAGGTGCGCCGGTAGATCGGCCGGTTCAGCTTCAGCGCGCGGCGAATATTGGTCGGCCGGAGCGGAAAAAGCTCGGGCAGAATCTTCTGCAGCTTCGCCTCTTCGACCTTGCCCGTACCGTGAGTGTCCACGTACACCGACATCGGATCGGCCACGCCGATCGCATAGGCGATCTGGATGGTGCAGCTG
Organism: uncultured Alphaproteobacteria bacterium; assembly: GCA_963844545.1. Taxonomy (GTDB): domain Bacteria; phylum Pseudomonadota; class Alphaproteobacteria; order Rhizobiales; family Xanthobacteraceae; genus BOG-931. The sequence goes on from CAWJOX010000026.1 coordinate 871,387, forward strand.
TCAGCCAAGCCCGCGGCGACCACGTTCTTGGCCAGATAACGCGCAGCATAGGCGGCCGAGCGATCGACCTTGGTAGGATCCTTGCCGGAGAAAGCGCCGCCGCCATGCGGCGCGTAGCCGCCGTAGGTATCGACAATGATCTTGCGGCCGGTGAGGCCGCAGTCGCCGTCGGGGCCGCCGATGACGAAATTGCCGGTCGGGTTGACCAGGAAATCGCTCGCCTTCGTCGGCATCCAGCCATCCGGCAAAGCCAATTCGACGGTATCCGCAATCATGTCCTTGACGATACTCGGCGTATATTTCTTGCCGTTGCGGCTTTCCGCCTTGTGCTGGGTCGACACCACAACCTTGGTGCAGCCGACCGGTTTGCCGTCGACATATTTCACCGTCACCTGGCTCTTGGCGTCGGGCTGCAAGTCGGCCAGCGAACCCGAGCGGCGCTTCTCGGACAGTACTTTCAGGATCTTGTGCGCAAAATAGATCGGCGCCGGCATGAACGAGCCCTTTTCATAGACCTCGCTCTCGGTGCAGGCGAAGCCGAACATCATGCCCTGGTCGCCGGCACCTTCGTGCTCCTCGCCGCCCTTTTTCTTTTTGGCATCGACGCCCATGGCGATGTCCGGCGACTGGCCGTGCAACAACACTTCGACGTCGGCGCCGTAATAGGAAAAACCGTCCTGGTCGTAGCCGATATCCTTGACCACCTGGCGCGCGGTCTCGGCGATCAGTTCGCGATTAATGACCGCTTTGTCGCCGTGCTTGTGGAACAGCGGTGACTGACCACGTCCTTCGCCGGCGATGACAATCTTGTTCGTCGTGCACAGCGTCTCGCAGCCAAGCCTGGTATTGACTTTGCTCTCGTCGGCAATGCCGAGCTTGATGTCGTTTTCCAGGAACGCATCAAGAATGGCGTCGGAGATTTGGTCGCAAACCTTGTCCGGATGTCCTTCGGATACGGATTCGCTGGTAAACAGATAATTTGTACGTTGCACTGCGAAAACACTCCCCTCGTCAAGCCGCGCCCGATTGCGTCGGAGCTTGTTTGCATCGAGCGCCGGCGAGACCCAGCGCTGTTTGATAGCATGGTTGTTGCAGCGTCGCTCAGCGCGGTCAAGATGTGGGCTAAACGTGGGCGAAGTGCGGGAGCTTGTTGACGGAGCCGCCGGCCGTGTCAGCGCTTTTCGCCGACGGCGATCTGTTCAACAAGATCGACGATGCGGCGCCGCAGCTTGGAGTCGCCGATGCGCATGAACGCCTTGGTGAGCGCCAGACCATCGGACGTAGCGAGAAAATCGGAAACATAAGCGGGTGAAGGCGCCTCGCTCATTCCGTCGTGACGCACCGAACCGGCAACCGCGGGCGCGCCTTCGAAAAAGAATGAAACCGGCACCTGAACGATATGGGCGATTTGTTGCAGGCGGCTCGCGCCGATGCGGTTGGTGCCTTTTTCGTATTTTTGCACCTGTTGAAACGTCAGGCCAAGAGCATTACCGAGTTTTTCTTGGCTCATGCCGAGCATCATGCGGCGCATACGCACGCGGCTGCCGACGTGCTTGTCAATCGGGTTAGGTGCCTTTTTAGTCATCATCATCTCAACTGTTTCTCCTTTGCCGCGCCTCTTTAACCGTAATAGTTGCGGATATCAAATATCGCTCTGTTGAATACTAGCCATGCAACATCATCGCGGGGCCTGTTTGCAGCGGGAAACAGAATTAACTGTAATCGGACGAGTAAAATAGGGTTATCTACGCGGATTAGTTGCTATAGATGTAGTTTATGAGCCTCATAGTTCGCGCTTGCGTCGTCTCAATACGTGGATAAGCGCCTATTTCTTGGAACGTCAGCCGCCAAGACTCTCGGATTTGGACGTATTCGGCTGCAGGCGGCGTCGGATGATCGCCAGCAGCGCGATCGCCACGATCATGGCCGCAGGGACGTCGCCGACGCGGGTATAGACCGGAGGCCCGATCGATCGCGGCAATCTTGAATTGAGCATCCCCTCGCTGCCCAACGGCAGCGAATCGATCGTTCGTCCGAGCGGATCGACGACTGCGGAAATTCCGGTATTGGCGGCGCGAACCAGCGGGAGTCCCTGCTCGATGGCTCGAACGCGCGCTTGCTGCAGATGCTGAAAAGGTCCGGTTGAAATACCAAACCAGCCGTCATTGGTGACGTTGACCATCCAGCCGGGTCGCCGGCCTTTGGGCATCAGTTCGTCCGGGAAGATAGCCTCATAGCAAATCAGTGGCAGCGCCGGCGGCGCGCCCGGAACAGAGATCAGCCGGCGCCGGTCGCCGGCGAAGAAGCCGCCGGTCACCTTGGTGAGCTGCTGCAGCCCGAGGCTTTCGAGAAGGTGCTGGAACGGCAGATATTCGCCGAACGGCACCAGATGAATCTTGTCGTAGCTCGAAACAATCGAGCCGTCGTGGTCGATCACGTAAATCGAATTGTAGACCGTCGGATTAGCCGGGTTTACCGGTTCGCCGAGCCGCACGGCGCCCGTTATCAGTACAGTATCTTTGCCCAGCAGCTGCGTGACTTGGGCAAGCGCATCGGGTTCGCGCGCGAGGAAAAATGGAAAAGCCGATTCCGGCCAGATTAAAATCGTCGCACCGTGCGCGCCGGACGATTCCGGGCGAGATGCCCGCTTGGACAGGGCGACATAACGATCCATGATTTTCTGCCTGGCGGCGTAATTGAACTTCACGTCCTGCTGGAGGTTCGGCTGCATGATGCGAAGTTCAACGCCACCAACAAACCGCGTCGGCGTGCGCGCCAGCCGTACCGCGCCGAAGCTCGCCATCGTGGCGAGGATCGCTAGGCCGAGTGCAAGCGGCAGCCATGGCCAACGGGTTTCGGCACGGTCGTCGATCAAAGCCGCGGGGCTCGCGCAGACCACGATAGCGATGAACGTGAGCCCCCAGATGCCGATCAGCGCGGCGGCTTGCGCCAGCACGAGCGGCGCCGTGAGTGCGTAACCGAAAGTATTCCAGGGAAAGCCGGTGAGTACGTGGCCGCGCAGCCACTCAGTAGCGGTAAGCGCCACGCCCAAGGAGAGAATCCGCATCGCCCCGCGCGTCCACAACACGCGGGCCAGCGCGACTCCGAACGCGGTGAAAATCGCGAGCCCCGCGGGCAGGCCGATCACAGCGATCGGCAATAGCCAGCCGAAGGTCGCGGCGTCGACCAGAAAGGCGTAACCGATCCAATAAAAACCGGCGAGAAAATAGCCAAAGCCGAACCACCAGCCGGTCGCCGCGGCGGCCGTTATTCCCGACCAGCGGCCAGCACCGGTGCCGTCAATCAGCCAGACCAGCGTCGGGAAGGTCAGGAACAGAACCGGCCAAAAATTGAAAGGCGCCATCGCCAGCGCCGACAGCGCACCGGCGATGAAAGCGATCAGCCAGCGCCGCCATCCCCAGGACAGTACGATTGCGTGGATCGCACGCTCCAGGTTCACGGCGCGGGCGATGAGTTTGGATTTTGCCGCGTCAACTCGTCACGCGTGGCCGCCGGTCGTGAAACCGCCGGCTTCAGCAAGGTCGGCGCCGCCGCTGGGCGCCGGTCTTTGCTGCGATAGATCTTCACTCTCTTGACCTTGCGCGGATCGGCATCGAGCACTTCCGCTTCGAATGAATCAGGTCCTGGCACCAGTTCGCCGCGGACCGGGACGTGACCTGCCCGCATGACCAGGTATCCGCCGAGCGTATCGACCTCTTGCGCCGCTTCGCCGACGTCGAACTCTTCGCCAATCACGGCGCGCACATCGTCCAGGCTGGCGCGGCCGATCGCGAGGAATGAGCCGTCGTTCTGGCGTGTCACCGCCGGCAGTTCGGCCTCGTCGTGTTCGTCGGCGATGTCGCCGACGATCAGTTCGACCAAATCTTCGATCGAAACCAAACCGTCGCTGCCGCCGTATTCGTCGATGATAAGTGCCAGATGGATCCGCGTCGCCTGCATCTTGGCCAACAGATCGAGCGCCGGCATCGACGGCGGCGCGTACAGCATTTCGCGGACGATCTTGGTCGCGGCCAAGGGCATGGAGAGATCAATCTTGCCCAGATCGAGATCGGCGGCCGGCAGGTCTTTCTCGGTCGCTGCCGCGCCGGGATCGATCATGGCGCGCTTTGCCATGAAGGCCAGCAGATCGCGGATGTGGACCAGGCCGGTCGGGTCGTCGAGCGTGTCGTTGTAGACCACGAGCCGCGAATGGCCAGCGCCCGCAAACACCATCACCAGTTCGCCGATGGTGATCTCCTGCTGCACGGCGACAATGTCGGCGCGCGGTATCATGATGCTCTCGATCCGGCATTCGCGCAGACCGAGGATGTTTTTCAGCATCGCCGCTTCGGCCGGCGAGAAGCCTGATTCCGGCTGCTCTGCGGTCAGCACGAGTTCAAGGTCGGCGCGCGTCGCCGCCGCCTTCCAGCCAAACAGGATGCGGGTCATGCGGGCGAACCAGCCCTCATGCGGTTCGCCATGCTCCGGCACGACCATAGGCAAACCGCGGTGCTCGCTGTCGCCGGTTTCGCTGCGGGTGGGGGATTGGCTCATGGTTGGCATATTAATGCGTCAGACACCGGACGTGGCGTCAGACTTCAGGCCTTACTGGCCGCCTGGTACGGGTCGGGGATAGCCAGCCGCTGCAAAATATCGCGCTCGAGGCGCTCCATGGCCTCGGCGTCCTTCTTCCGCTCATGGTCGTAGCCCAACAGATGGAGGAAGCCATGCACGGCAAGATGGGCGAGATGATGGGCGAACGGTTTGCCTTCGGCCTGGGCTTCCGCGGCAACGGTTTCATAGGCCAGCACGATATCGCCGATAAGCAGGCTATTGCCGCCGGTGCGGCTGGTTGGGAACGACAGAACGTTCGTAGTCTCGTCCACGCCGCGCCAGGTGCGGTTGAGCAGGCGGATCGCCGAATCATTGGTCAGCACGATAGCAAGCTCCGCCGCCGGTGTTGACAGCGTTGCGGCAGCTTCCGCAATCGCTCGCCGAATAACCGGTTCGGCGTTTTTGGCGTTCTTCCACAACTTTGATTCAACGAGCACATCGATTTTGGCGGTTGCCCGAACCTTCTGCGCCGTTCGCGCCATGTACGACCGCTCGCGCTTTCAGGACCGCTCGCGCTTGGCCGCCGCGGCCCGGTCGTAGGCCTCGACAATGCGCGCGACGAGTTCGTGGCGGATGACGTCGGCGGCCGAGAATGTGACGTGGCCGATCCCCTCGACGCCTTTGAGGAGCCGCACCGCCTCGTCGAGGCCCGATGTCTGTCCCGGCGGCAGATCGACCTGGCTTGGATCGCCGGTCACGACCATGCGGCTGTTCTCGCCCAATCTCGTCAGCAGCATTTTCATCTGCATCGCAGTGGTGTTCTGCGCTTCGTCGAGGATGATCGCCGCGTTCGACAGGGTGCGGCCGCGCATGAAGGCAAGCGGCGCGATTTCTATTTCGGTGCTTTGCAGCGCGCGCTCGACAATACGCGCGTCCATCAGGTCGTAGAGGGCGTCGTAGATCGGCCGCAGATAGGGATCGACCTTCTCGCGCATGTCGCCGGGCAAAAAGCCGAGCCGCTCGCCGGCTTCGACTGCGGGCCGTGACAGCACAATACGATCGACTTCCTTGCGCTCGAACAATTGCACCGCGTGAGCGACCGCAAGCCAGGTTTTGCCGGTACCGGCCGGGCCGGTGGAGAAAACCAGCGCATGGCGCTTGAGCGCACGCAGATAGGCGTCCTGCGCCGGCGTGCGGGCGCGCACCCGCCGTTTGCGCAGATTGATCTCTTCGAGATTCTCCCGCGCGTCGGCGGGATCGAAGTCGAACAGCGAACCTTGCGACAGCGCAAGCCGCACCGCGCCATCGACATCGCCTTGAGCCACTTCATCGCCGCGGGCGAGGCGTTCATAGAGCGTTTCCAGCACGCGACGCGCCTGCTCGCTGGCTTCGCGCGGTCCTTCCAGCGTCACCTGATTGCCGCGCGATGTTGCAACCACGCCCAGCCGGCGCTCGATCAGCGCGAGGTTCTGTCCGTATTGACCAAACAGCGACGAGGCGAGGCGATTGTCGTCGAAGGTGAGCGCGACCTGCGCGGTATTGTCCGGTGCGGCGATGAGCGTTTCATCGGTCTTGGTTCGCATTCAGGCTCCTGCGGCGGCGAGCGCCGGCTGTCGCGCCAGCGCGCCAAATAGACTGTTGCTGGAGACTTTGGTGATGGTGATGGACGCGATCGCGCCGATCAGCGAAGTCGGCGCTTCGACTTGTACTGGCTGGAGATAGGGCGAGCGGCCGACGATCTGGCCGGGATAACGGCCCGGGCGCTCGAACAGCACGTCGAAGGTGCGGCCGACACAGCGGCGATTGAAGGCCGCTTGCTGGTGATCGATGGCATGCTGCAACCGGTGCAGCCGATCCGATTTCACGGCTTCGTCCACTTGATCGGTCATCTCGGCGCCGCGCGTTCCAGGACGTGGCGAATACTTGAACGAAAACGCGCCGGAATAGCCGATCTCCTCGACCAGGCTGAGCGTTGCCGCGAAATCGTCTTCCGTCTCGCCCGGAAAGCCGACGATGAAATCAGAGGTGAGCGCCATATCCGGCCGCGATTCGAGCAGCCGGGAGATTACGTCGAGATAGTCGGCGCGCGTGTGACGGCGGTTCATGGCCGCAAGAATGCGGTCGGAGCCGGATTGCACCGGCAGGTGCAATTGCGGCATCAGCACCGGCAAATCGCGGTGCGCCGCGATCAGGTCGTCAGCCATGTCGAGCGGATGGCTGGTGGTGTAGCGGAGCCGCTCGATGCCGCGGACGCCGGCGAGATGTTCCAGAAGCCGCGCCAGCGACCAGGGCGGCCCATCGGGTCCCGCGCCGTGATAGGCGTTGACGTTCTGGCCGATGAGCGTGACTTCGCGCACGCCGGCATCGGCAAGCCGCTCGACCTCGGCACTGATCTTGTCCGCGGCGCGAGACGTTTCGGCGCCGCGCGTAAACGGTACGACGCAGAAGGTGCAGAACTTGTCGCAGCCTTCTTGCACCGTGACGAAGGCAGTGACGCCGCGCCCGCGCATGGCGGCGCGGCTGGGCGCCGCCAGATGATCGAACTTGTCGTCGACCGGAAACTCGGTATCGACCGCGTGGCCCTCGCGCTCGGCGCGCGCGATCAGGCCAGGCAGGTGATGATAGTTCTGCGAACCGACGACGACGTCGACAGTGGGCGCGCGGCGGACGATTTCTCCGCCCTCCGCCTGCGCTACGCAGCCCGCCACCGCGATCAGGACGCGCCGGTCGTTGGCCGCGGCGTCTTCTTTCAGCCGGCGCATGCGGCCGAGTTCGGAATAGACCTTTTCGGCGGCTTTTTCGCGGATATGGCAGGTGTTGAGAATGATGAGATCGGCGTCTTCCGCTGCCGCGGTCTCGACGTAGCCTTCCGGCGCCAAAGTGTCCGTCATACGCTGTGAATCGTAGACGTTCATCTGGCAGCCGAAGGATTTGACGAAGAGCTTGCGAGTACCTTTCATTCCGCTCGTTTTCGAAGCCTTTCCGCTTCAGATTGAATTATAGCGTATTTACCGCGGCGCGTCAGCCGAGGTCGCGGCGCAGCACTAAGGCTGCAGCGCCGCTGTCATAATAGCCCTGGCGCTGGCCAACCTCATAGAATCCGGCGTGCCGGTAGAGCCGGCAAGCCGGCGCGTTGTTCTTGTCCACCTCGAGAAACACGATGCGGGCGCCGAGCCCGGCGAGCCGCCGCAGGTGCAGATCCAGCAGCGGCCGCGAGAAGCCGCGCCCGCGCCAGGCCTGATCGATGGCGACCGACAGGATTTCCGCTTCATCGCCGATCAGGCGGGAGACAATAAAACCGATCAGCGTTCGGCCGATCATGGTCCGATGAGCGAGCACATTCGGGTCGGCCAGCATCCGGCGAAATTCGTCTTCGCTCCAGCCGCGGCGGAACGAAGCCGCGTGCAAGGCGGCAATGGCGGCAACATCGTTCTTTGTCGCCTCCGAGATCGCCGGCTCGGATCGCGTCAGCAGGCGGGCGACGAAGTTCATCATCGGCGCGGGAGTTGAGCCGCGTATTGCGGCTGCGCGTCAGCCGCGCGCAAATATTGCGGCGCCGGCGGCGACTGGCCTTCGGGCACGACCGCGCCCATCCGCGCGACCCAGCCAATGTCCGGTGCTGCGCGCGCATCGACGATGACGGGTACGGCGTCGCCGTCGGTCAAGGCATCGGCGACAGCTTGCGCCGCCGAACCGACAATGCAGGCGGACGCTTCGGCTGCTGCCGCCGCGGCATCGCGCAAACTCGCCAGCCGCGGCGCGCTGAACTGGCGGCCGCCCGGGCTGAAGACCTGCAGGTAGACGTTGGCATGCCGGGCGTCGATGGCGGCGATCACTGGAAAGCTGTCGTCAGTCGCCAGGTAAGGAGCGGCAAAAACCGACAGCGTCGACAGGCCAATGGCCGGCTTGTCGGCCGCTAGCGCAATGCCGCGCGCGGCGGCAAGACCGACGCGCAAGCCGGTAAAGCTGCCGGGGCCGGTGGTCACGGCGATACGATCAATGGCGGCGAACCCCATGCCCGCTTCGTCCATTACCCGTTTCACCAGCGGCATCAGCGCTTCGGCATGGCCGCGAATCATCGGCAGGCTCTCGCTCGCGACAATGCCGCCGTGCTCGGTGTCGAGCACCGCCGCAGCGCAAGCCGCCAGCGCCGTGTCAATCGCCAATACGCGCATGGATGGCTACGGGCGGGAGGCCCGCGGAACTCGCCAAATCAGCAATCGCCAGTCACATCGGCCGGACTTCAGTAACGTCAGGCACGAAATGACGAAGCAGATTCTCGATGCCGTGGCGCAGCGTCGCCGTCGACGACGGGCAGCCCGAGCAGGCGCCCTTCATATGGAGATAGACGATGCCGTCCTTGAAGCCGCGGAAGGTAATGTCGCCGCCGTCATTGGCGACGGCCGGCCGGACCCGTGTCTCGATCAGTTCCTTGATGGTGGAAACCGTTTCAGTATCGGCCGGATCGAAAAACTCGTCGTCGGCATCTTGCTCGGCGTTGGCGTCGGTGAGCAACGGCGCTCCCGACATGAAGTGCTCCATGATCGCGCCGAGGATCATCGGCTTGAGCTGCTGCCATTCGCCGGTGTCTTTGGTGACGGCAATAAAGTCGGACCCGAAGAACACGCCGCTGACGCCGCCGATGTCGAACAGCCGCTCTGCCAGCGGTGATTTTGCCGCTTCGTCCCGGTCACGCAAATCGAGCGGTCCGCCCTCCAGCACCGTTCGGCCGGGCAGGAACTTCAGGGTCGCCGGGTTCGGCGTCGCTTCGGTCTGAATGAACATGACGTCCTCCGTCACTTCGCGCCGCCTGATTGCCTGCGCAGTGACCTTCAAATCCAGTCTAATACGTGGCGAATTCCGTTGGAAGTTCAAGTGGCCCGCAGGGCTTAGCCGGTTTGGCCAGTAATAGCTAACCGCTTAGGGCGTCAATCTCTTCGTCGGTCAGGTGCCCTGGCACGATCGCCACCGGTATCGGGAAATCGCCGGCCTCCCGGCCAATGGTGGTCACCAGCGGGCCTGGTCCTTCCGAACTCGTGCCCGCGGCCAGAACAAGAATGAAGATGTCTTCGTCCTCGTCGATCAGCTTGAGGACTTCCTCGGCCTTGTCGCCCTCGCGGATCACCCGTTCGGGGGTAATGCCGGCGATGGCCTTGGCGCGGGTGGTGTATTTGTTGAGCTCGGTGTCGGCTTCTTCATGGGCCTCCGCGCGCATGATGTCGGCGACGCCGAGCCATTGCTGGCCCTGATCGTGGGTTTCGTTCACCCGCAGCATGACGACATTGCCGCCAATACGCGCGGCGCGGCGGCTCGCGAAATAGACGGCGCGATCGCACTCCTCGGTCTCATCGATCACGACGAGAAGCTTCGGCTGATGACCGACTTCGTAGCTGCGGCGCCTGCGAGGCATGAAGATTCTTCCGGCAGCGGAATGCTGCCATGACGGCCTGTATTCGTACAAGCCGACTTTTTCCGTCACCCTGACGCGCTCGGCGCTTCGCGCCGAGCCTCGAAGGGCGATAGCCCCGGTACCTCGGCCGCATCCTTCGAGGCGCGCTTTGGCGCGCACCTCAGGATGACGGAATAGAATTCTACGAACGCACGAGGCCGACGATGTCCTTGACCGCCTTCATGGTCTCGCCGGCGAGCTTTCGCGCGCGGGCGGAGCCCTCCGCGAGGATCGAATCGATAGTGACCGGATCGCGCATCAGCCGCTTCATCTCGGCGCCGATCGGGCCGAGTTTGGCGACCGAAAGGTCGACCAGCGCCGACTTGAAGGTCGAGAATTGCGCATTGCCGAATTGCGCCAGCACGCCGGCGCGCGTGCTGCCTTCGAGCGCGGCATAGATGCCGACCAGATTGTCGGCCTCGGGCCGCGATTTCAGGCCGGCTTCCTCGCTCGGCAGCGGCTCCGGATCGGTTTTGGCCTTGCGGATTTTCTGCGCGATGGCGTCGGCATCGTCGGTGAGATTGATGCGCGAATAGTCGGACGCGTCCGACTTCGACATTTTTTTGGAGCCGTCGCGCAGCGACATGACGCGTGTCGCCTCGCCGGTGATCAGCGGCTCCGGCAGCGGAAAGAAGGTGTCGCCGTAGCCGTGGCTGCTGATCGACTTGCTGAAGTCGTTGTTGAACTTCTGCGCAATGTCGCGGGACAGTTCGAGATGCTGTTTCTGGTCCTCGCCGACCGGCACGTGGGTGGCGCGATAGACCAGAATGTCGGCCGCCATCAGCGCCGGATAGGCATAGAGCCCGACCGAAGCATTCTCGCGGTCCTTGCCGGCCTTCTCCTTGAACTGGGTCATCCGGTTGAGCCAGCCGAGCCGGGCGACGCAATTGAACACCCAGGCGAGTTCGGCGTGCTCGGCCACCTGGCTTTGGTTGAACACGATGTGTTTCGCCGGATCGATGCCGCAGGCGATGAAAGCCGCCGTGACCTCGCGGATAGCGTGCGGCAGTTCGGCCGGGTCCTGCCACACGGTGATCGCGTGCAGATCGACAACGCAATAAATGCAGTCGTAACGGTCCTGCAGCTCGACGAAGCGCTTGATGGCGCCAAGATAATTGCCGAGATGCAGGTTGCCGGTCGGCTGCACGCCGGAAAACACGCGTTCCTGAAACGCCATTGGTTTGGACTCCATGGGCGCTCTCCCACCAACAAGAATGAACGCCACATGCCGTGACGCCGCTCGCGGCGTCCATTGACATGCCCTTGCCTTGCCCTGCAAGGGCTGGCCGCTATAGTGCGGCTCCCTTCGCATCGGTTTTTCCAAAAAGAGTGTTGCATGGCATCCGCTCGTTACGACGTACTCGGCATCGGCAATGCGATCGTCGACGTTATCGCCCGCACCGAGGAAGATTTCCTGCTCAAGCAGGGCATGAACAAAGGCACCATGGCGCTGATCGATGCGCCGCGTGCCGAGGCGATTTACGAGGCGATGGGGCCCGCCATCGAGTTATCCGGCGGTTCCGCGGCGAACACCATTGTCGGCGTGGCCGGGTTCGGCGCGCGTTCGGCTTTCATTGGCAAGGTCAGGGACGACGGCCTCGGCCGCGCTTTCACGCACGATATCCGCGCCGCGGGCGTGGCCTTCACCACGCCGCCGGCTGCTGATGGTGCTCCGACTGCGCGTTGCTACGTGCTGGTGACGCCGGACGGCGAGCGCACCATGAACACGTTCCTCGGCGCCGCGCAGAATCTGCATCCGTCCGACATCGATCCGGACATGATCGCCGCGGCCTCGATCATTTATCTTGAAGGCTATCTGTGGGACCCCAAGAACGCCAAGGATGCATTCGTCAAAGCGGCCGAGATTGCGCATCAGGCCGAGCGCCAGGTCGCGCTCACCCTGTCCGACGCGTTCTGTGTGGATCGCTGGCGCGATGAGTTCCTGCATCTGATGCGCTCGCGCACCGTCGATCTTATTTTCGCCAACGAGGCGGAACTGCACAGTCTCTATCAAACGTCCGACTTCGACACGGCGCTGGTGGCTTTGCGCCGCGACATCGCGGCCGCGGTGGTGACGCGCAGTGAAAAGGGTTGCGTCGTCATCGGGCCCGACAGCACCGAGGCGGTGTCTGCGTTTCCGGTTGACAAAGTCGTCGACACGACCGGCGCCGGCGATCTGTTCGCCGCTGGCTTTCTCACCGGGCTGGCGCGCGGCGCCGACGATCGAACTTGCGGCCGGCTGGGGGCGCTCGCCGCCGCCGAGGTAATCCAGCACCTCGGCGCCCGTCCGGAGGCCTCGCTCCGCGACCTCGCGTTCGAAAACGGCCTGATCGACTGAGTCGAAGCCGGCTTCGCTAACGAATTGCTAACCCGAACCGGTCTACCGACGGATCATCCGCAATCCCGGAGATCCGACGATGAACGACGCGCAAGACGGCAAACCGAGTGACGGAAAATCTGCCAGCGGCCAATTGCCGGTCGTCTGGTCGCCGAAGCTCGATGCCGGGGAGGGGATGGCGGAAGAATTCGCCGGCGCCAACCAGGCCGCGTCATCCTCCGCAGAGGAGGCTATCAAAGACACAGCCGGCAAACCGGCGGACGGCTCCGGTGCAGCTTCGTCGCCGTCGCAGCCGTCGCGCTTCTTGTTGCTCGCGGCATCGGTTGCAATTGCGGCAGCGGCCGGCGCGCTGGCCGGATCGCTGTCTGCTTCAGGATTTTCGTATTTCGTGCCGGGTTCAGGAGCACACGTCCGCGTCGCGGATGCAAAGACGTTGCAAGCGGTGCAGGCGATCAAGGCGGAGCTTGCCGAGCTTGCCACGCTCAAGGCGAACTTCGACAGCGCGACCAAGAGCGCCAACGGCCAGTTCGCCAAGCTGACCGACCGGCTCGATCGCGTCGAACGCGCCGAGGCCGAGCCGGCGACGAAGCTCTCGCACATCGCTGAAGCGGTCGATCGGCTGGAAAAGCGCAACGCGGCAGCGCCCGCAACCGCCGCGGCGCCGGCTGCGCCCGAGACCACAGGCTCCATTGCTTCGAGCGAGCCAACTGCGCCCGAGATGAAAGTGCCTGATCGCGTGTTGCAAGGTTGGATCGTGCAGGACGTCCGCGGCAATCGCGCGCTGGTCGCGAGCCGTTACGGTGGCATGTTTGCCGTCGTTGCCGGCAGCTTCCTTCCCGGTCTCGGCCGCGTCGAGGCGATCAAACGGCAGGACGGCCATTGGATCGTCGTCACCAGCCGCGGGCTGATTACATCGGAACGCTGACGCGCTGAGCGTCAGCCGCCGAGCATCACGGGCAGCACTGCCCCAACTGCATTCCCGGCCTGCGTCGCAGATGGGCGAGCGGTAGTCGCGCGCCTCATTCCGTGCGAATTTATCCCCTCCAGTGCGCATGATCCGGGAAAGTGGAAGCCGGTTTTCCGATAAGATCACGCGCCACTAAACAGTCGTGCCGGGCGGCAGACAGGGGAGTTGGCTGATTGAGCCTCTCGCGCATCGGCATTTTTGCCACCATCTCGCGGCTCACGATTATCGCGCTCGGCTGCATTACGTTTACCGGTGTCACGTCTACCGGCATCGCATCGGCGCATTCGCCCGAGGGGCCGCCGTCGCCGCTGGCCCAGCCGGCCCAACCGGAAATGCAGATGAATTGTCCCGGTCTCGTCGCCAGACAGCGGCCGCCGGTGATCCCCGCGGCGTTGCGGCTCGCGGCGCTCAATCCCGATCAGGTTCGCATCACCTTCATCGGTCACGCCACCTTCCTGATCGAGAGCCCGGAACTGGTGCGGATCGCGACCGACTACAACGATTATGTGCGGCCGCCGGTCGTGCCCGACATCGCCACCATGAACCACGCCCACGACACGCACTATACCGACCATCCCGATCCGGCGATCAAATACGTGCTGCGCGGCTGGGGACCGAGCCCCGAAGAGCCGGCGATCTGGGACCTGAAATATAAGGACGTGCGGGTGCGCAACGTGCCGACCAATATCCGCAATTGGCAGGGCGGCACCGAGCGTTACGGCAATTCGATCTTCATCTTTGAAATCGCCAACCTTTGCATCGCGCATCTCGGCCATCTGCATCACACCCTGACGCAGCAGCAGCTCAACGAGATCGGCCGCGTCGACGTGGTGATGGCGCCGGTCGACGGCAATTACACGCTTGACCTTGACGGCATGTTCGAGGTGCTGACCGCGCTCAAGGCGCAGCTCATCATCCCGATGCATTTCTTCGGCGGGTATACGCTCGACCGCTTTCTCGATCGGGCGCGCGAGAAATGGCCGGTTGAGAAGGCCGAGGTGCCTTCGGTTGTGGTGTCGAAGACGACGTTGCCGACCAGTCCGAAGATTTTGGTCTTGCCGGGATTTTGAAAGCGCGGTCATCTTTCGGTTGATGAACGATCATCGTATAAATGTTCACCGTCATCCTGAGGCTCGCGCGCAGCGCGAGCCTCGAAGAATGAACGGCCGAGGCGCCCGGGCCGTCGCCCTTCGAGGCTCGCTTCGCTCACACCTCAGGGTGACGGAAGAGAATTACTGATGTTAAGCGCGGAACAGAACGATCTCATTACTCGCACCGGGCCCAGCACTGCCGCGGGCACGCTGATGCGGCGCTACTGGCAGCCGGCCGCGCTGGTCGATGAATTGTCGGGCAACCGGCCGGTCAAGCCGGTGCGGCTGCTCGGCGAGGACCTGGTCGCGTTCACGGACGACAAGGGCCGCTACGGGCTGATCGGCCGCCGTTGTCCGCATCGCGGCACCGACCTCGCTTATGGGCGGCTCGAAGACGGCGGGCTCCGCTGCGCGTTTCACGGCTGGCTGTTCGACATCAATGGCAAAATGCCTGCAGACGCCCGCCGAGCCCGACGACAGCAATCTCTGCGCCAACCTCAAGCAGAAATCCTATCCGCTGGTCGAGAAGAGCGGCATCCTGTGGGCCTATCTCGGCCCGGGCGAGACGCCGGCATTTCCGGATTTCGACTGCTTCGTCGCGCCGTCCACCCACACCTTCGCCTTCAAGGGCATGATCGACTGCAACTGGCTGCAATCGCTCGAAGTCGGCATCGACCCGGTGCACACCTCGTTCCTGCACCGTTTCTTTGAGGATGAGGACCCGGACAAGGGCTACGGTCGGATGTTCCGGGACAAATCCAAAGATTCCGACATGCCGATGACGCAGATCATGCGCGAAGTTTCCGCGGCCGCGCCTGGAAATCGAGCCGACCGATTATGGGTTTCGCCTGGTGACGCTGCGCCAGATCAACGGCGAGAAGGCGCATGTGCGCGTCACCAACCTGATCTTCCCGAATGCTTTCATCATTCCGATGAGCCGCGAGATGACGATCTCGCAATGGCACGTGCCGATCGACGACGTGAAGCACTATTGGTATGCGATCTTCACCTCGTTCGGCGCGGCAGTCGACAAGGACGAGATGCGCCGCCAGCGGCTCGAACTCTACGAATTGCCGGACTACGTGCCGCGCAAGAACAAGAGCAACGATTACGGCTTCGATCCGCACGAGCAGAAGCACACGACCTATACGGGGATGGGCACCGACATTAACGTGCACGACCAGTGGGCCTGCGAGTCGATGGGCGCGATCCAGGACCGCACCGAGGAGCATCTGGGCACGTCCGACAAGGCAATCAGCGCCTATCGCCGCCTGCTGCGGCAGGCGCTTGAGCAATCCGGCAAGGGCGGAAGGCCGATGATGGTGCTGGACAAGGCGGAGGCCCCGAAGATCACGGGCCCGGCTTGTGTCGACGGCATCGGCCCAGCCGTGGATTGGCGAGGCTACTGGCAGAGCACCAGCAAGAACCGGCAGGAAACGAAAAGCTGGAATTAGCGCTCACCATTCGCTTTCCAGATGGCTCCTCGCAAACGAACTGCCGCGAGTTTTGTGGAGCGTCACCGGCTCTGGACCGACGAGCAGTCGCGCCAGGCGAAGGCGGTCGCGCAACAGATCAAGCGCGATAAGCTCGAACTGGTTCGCTTTTCCTTTGCCGACCAACACGGCGTGCTGCGCGGCAAGACCTTGGTGGCGGACGATGCGCTCGGCGCCATGACCAGCGGCGTCACCATGACGACGACGCTCCTTGCCAAGGACACTGCGCACAAGACCGTCTATCCGGTGTTCACCGCCGGCGGCGGTTTCGACATGGCGGAAATGCAGGGCGGCGGCGATTTCATCATGGTTGCCGACCCGGCGACGTTCCAGGTACTGCCATGGACGCAAAATAACGGGCCGCCGCATACCGGCTGGCTGCTCTGCGATATTGTTTTCACCAACGGCAAGCCGGTGCCGTTCTCGACGCGGCAGATTTTGCGCGACGCGCTGGGGCGCCTTGCCGAGCAGGGTTTGAATTTCCTTGCCGGGCTCGAGGTCGAATTTCATCTCTTCAAGCTGGAAAACCCGCGGCTTTCCCCGGAAGACGCGACCTGGCCGCCGCGGGCGCCGGAAGTCAGTTTGCTCAATCAGGGCTATCAGTATTTGACCGAAACGCGCTTCGATCAGATCGACGCAGCGTTAGAGCCGATCCGGCGCGGCGTCGAAGCGCTCGGCATGCCGCTTCGTTCGCTCGAAATCGAGCTAGGGCCGAGCCAGTGCGAATTCACTTTCCGCCCGCAACTTGGACTTGCCGCCGCCGATACGATGATTTTGTTCCGCGCGGCGGCAAAGCAGATCGCACGGCGCCACGGTCTGCTGGCGAGTTTCATGTGCCGGCCGGGTTTGCCTAATCTGTTTTCGAGCGGCTGGCATCTGCATCAATCGCTGATCGAACGCAAAAGCAGGCGCAATGTCTTCGTCGGCGACAAGGAAGGCGGTCTGTCCGATACCGGCCGGAATTTTCTCGGCGGGTTGTTGGCGCATGCCCGCGCGGCGGCCGCGTTCACGACGCCGACGGTCAACGGCTACAAACGCTACCGGCCGTTCACGCTCGCGCCCGATCGCGCGATCTGGGCGCGCGACAATCGCGGCGTGATGGTGCGCGTGCTCGGCCAGCCCGGCGATCCGTCCACGCATCTGGAAAACCGCGTCGGCGAGCCCGCGGCCAATCCCTACCTCTACATCGCCTCGCAAATCCATTCGGGTGCGACGGCATCGCGCACAAGCGCGATCCAGGACCGGCGGCGGATACGCCCTACGAGACTGATGCGCCGCATTTGCCGAAGAACCTCGGCGAAGCCGCCGCGGCATTACGCGCCGACCAGGTATTTTGCCAGGGTTTCGGCAGCGGCTTCGTCGACTATTACGCGCATATCAAAGAGGCCGAGTACGCCCGCTTCATGACCGAGGCCGGCAAGGAAGCGGACGTCACCGCGTGGGAGCAGAACGAGTATTTCGATCTCTTCTAGCTCCGAAGGCCAGTCAGTCCGTCATGGCCGGACTTGTTCCGGCCATCCACGTCTTCCCTTGTGCTCTCAAGACGTGGATGCCCGCGACAAGCGCGGGCATAACGCGTCGAAAAAATCGCAATCCTAAGCCGCGCGCGACACTCCGGCCGGTTGCTTGGCAAAGTGCGGGATCACGTGGTGCGCGAACATTTCCTGGGTCTTGATCGTCTTCCAGTGCTCGACGCCGCCCGGATTGACCGTGATCGCCACTTCAGTGAGCCCGGTGCAGAGTTTCTGCACCGCCTCGATGCGCTCGATGATGTCGTTTGGTGTACCGACCCAGACGATGTCGTTCTTGATCATCTCGTCGTAGGGCATATCGGAGAAGTTCTCCATGATGCCGGAGGCATAAAAGCCGTAACCAGCTGCTTCGAGCACTTCCTTCGGCGCCATTTCGTCCTTGTTCTCCAGCAGCACCGAGGCATTACCTTTGAGGAAGCCGCGCATCATTTTTTCGGCCTCGCGCTTGGCGGTGTCGCGATCGAAGTCGAGATGGCAGGCATGGATCCAGACGATGTCCGGCTTGTTGCCGTGTTTGGCGCACGACGCCCGGTAGATATCGAGCTGCGCCCGCAGCGCCTCGTAAGGCAATAACGGCGGCACCACTACGGAGTAACCGCGCTCGCCGGCAAGCTCGTAGGTGTAGTCGCTGGTGCCGCCGAGGAAGATGCGGAATTTCCGGCCCGGCGTCGGCCGCGGCACGATGTGGGAGTCTTTGACCTGATAGTACTTGCCATCGAACGAGAAGCGCTCGTTATCGAGCGCGTCCATCAGGATTTGCAGCGATTCTTCATAGCGCTGGCGGGATTCCTCGACCGGGATGCCGCCCTTGAGCGGCAGCCAGCCGTGACCACGGCCGAGCCCGAACTCGTAGCGGCCGTCGACCAGCATGTCGAACTGCGAAATCTGCGACGCGAGCACCGCCGGGTTGTGGTAGGGCAGCACATGCACCAGCGTGCGGAATTTGATGTTGCGCGTCCGTTCGGAAGCCTTGGCAAAGAACGCAAACGGGTTCGGCGACGCGCCGAATTTCGGGAAAAAGAAGTGCTCGATAATCGAATAGGTCGAGTAGCCGAGCCGATCGGCATTGACACACTGCTCAAGCGCTTCGGCGTAAACCTGCTGCTGGGTCTTGCCCGGCCAAGTCTGAAGCTCGGAATAGATGCTGAATTCCATGACGCGCCACCCTTGTTCCCTGGAAGAATGGCGATGTTATCCCGCGGTTGCCTGCGGCGTCAAAAAATTTCACAGTTAAAGTAATTTTGAGCGGCGGGTCGGGCGCACCGCCACTCCAGGTTGGTGAGGATAAAGGCTTATACGTCCACGCTAGCGGTAAGCGCGTGCGCTTCGATGAACACGCGGCGCGGTTCGACCTTGTCGCCCATGAGCTCGTCGAAGATAGTGTTGGCCTCGTCGATTTCCTTGACGTTCACGCACAGCAGCGAGCGGGCGTTGCTGTCGAGCGTGGTTTCCCAGAGCTGGCCGGGATTCATTTCGCCGAGGCCTTTGTAGCGTTGCAGCGCGACGCCCTTGCGTCCTGCCGCGGTCACGGCCTCGAACAGGCTGACCGGCCCGTGGATCGGCGTGTCCTCGTCCTTACGCCGCAGCACCGCGGGCGGCGTCGGCCGCGGATAAATCTGCTGCAGCGAGAGCGCGAATTCGTCGAGCTTGCGGGCATCGGCCGAGCCGAGCAGCGCCTGGTCGATCACTGCAACTTCCTTGACACCACGCAGCGTGCGCTCGAATTCAAAGCCCGCGCCTTCCGTGTACTTGCCGTGCCAGCCGCGCTCGGTTTCATCCGTCAGGGCATCAAGTCGTCTGGCGATATATTCCGCCGCGGCCACGGCCTTCGCCGGATCACTGGTGACGCGCGTCTGCAGCACGCCGGCAATCGCGGCCTGCTCGATCACCTTGCGGTTATAGCGGCTGTGCAAGCCGTTCAGAAGATTGCGGATCGAACGCGCTTCCTCGACCAGCCGGCGCAGATCGTTGCCGGCGCGGACTTCGCCGGACGACAGCCGCAACGAAGTCTCTTCCAGGCCGGTGTCGATCAGATAATCCTCGAGCGCCCGCTCGTCCTTGAGATATTGCTCGGATTTTCCGCGCGCGACCCGATAGAGCGGCGGCTGGGCGATGAACAGATGACCGCGGTCGATGATCTCGCGCATCTGCCGGTAGAAGAACGTCAGCAGCAGCGTGCGAATGTGGGCGCCGTCGACGTCGGCGTCGGTCATGATGATGATCTTGTGGTAGCGCAGCTTGTCGATCGCAAATTCGTCGGTGCCGATGCCGGTGCCGAGCGCGGTGATCAGCGTGCCGATCTGCTCCGACGAGAGCATCTTGTCCATGCGCGCCCGCTCGACATTGAGAATCTTGCCGCGCAACGGCAGCACCGCCTGAAATTCGCGATTGCGGCCCTGCTTGGCGCTGCCACCGGCGGAATCGCCCTCGACGATGAACAATTCGGACTTCGCCGGATCGCGCTCCTGACAGTCGGCGAGTTTGCCGGGGAGCGAGGTGATGCCGAGCGCGCTCTTGCGCGTCATTTCGCGCGCCTTGCGCGCAGCCTCGCGGGCCGCTGCCGCCTGGATCACCTTGCCGACGATGATCCTCGCCTCGGAGGGATGTTCCTCGAACCAGGCCTTGAGCATGTCACTGACAATGCCCTCGACCGCCGGCCGCACTTCGGAGGAGACCAGCTTGTCTTTGGTCTGGGAGGAGAATTTCGGGTCGGCCACCTTGACCGAGAGCACCGCGGTCAATCCTTCGCGGCAATCGTCGCCGGTGAGCGCGACTTTTTCCTTGCGCGCGGCGCCGCCGGATTCGGCGTAGCCAGTGACCTGACGGGTCAAGGCGCCGCGGAAGCCGGCGAGATGGGTGCCGCCGTCACGTTGTGGAATGTTATTGGTGAAGCAGAGCACGGTCTCGTGGTAGCCGTCGTTCCACCACAGCGCGCAATCGACCATCACGCCGTCGCGCTCGGCCTTCATGACGATCGGCTGCGGGACCAGCGGGGTCTTGTTGCGGTCGAGATATTTGACGAAAGCCTCGACGCCGCCCTCGTAGCGCAACTCCTCGCGCTTTTCGACCGCGTGGCGCATGTCGGACAGCACAATGGTGACGCCCGAATTGAGAAACGCGAGTTCGCGCAGCCGATGTTCCAGCGTGGCGAAGTCGAACTCGGTCATGGTGAAGGTTTGTTTGGACGGCAGGAAGGTCACTTCGGTGCCGCGCCGGTCGTAGGCTGCGCCGACAACGGCGAGCGGGGCGACCGGCTCGCCGTCGTGGAACTCCATGAAGTGCTCATGCCCGTCGCGCCAGATCGTCAGCTTGAGCCAGCTCGAAAGCGCGTTGACCACCGACACGCCGACGCCGTGCAGACCGCCGGAGACCTTGTAGGAGTTCTGATCGAATTTTCCGCCGGCGTGCAACTGGGTCATGATGACCTCGGCCGCCGAGACGCCTTCACCTTGGTGCACGCCGGTCGGGATGCCGCGGCCGTCGTCGCGCACGGTGCAGGAACCATCGGGATTTAAGGTGACGACAACGTCCTTGGCGTAGCCGGCAAGCGCTTCGTCGATGGCGTTGTCGACGACCTCATAGACCATGTGATGCAGGCCCGAGCCGTCATCGGTGTCGCCGATATACATGCCCGGCCGCTTGCGCACGGCGTCGAGCCCCTTGAGCACCTTGATGGACTCCGCACCATAATCGGAGGGCGGAACAGGGGTGTTTTTACGGACGGCTTCGGCCATGCGAACGGCTTTCGAGTCAGCGTAAAAAACGCTGGAGAATCGCTGTGTCGTTGTACACGAAAATGATGCCCGGTACAGGGCAAAGTGACTAACGGTAACATATTGTCAGATCGGTATTTTTCAAGGGTTTGCCGCGGCTAAAATGAGGCTGGTTTCGTACCTCCGGCGACCCTCGTCTGGAAGCCCCTTGGCCACCGCACAACGCAGCCAATTTTCGCTAAACCCGCCGGCAAAAAAGTCAGGCAAAGTTCGCAAAGGTATTGCTAATCGAAGTCCGGTTACGGAGAGCGCATTTATGCTTGCGGACGCGCCGGCTTTGGAACCGGTAAGAGGTGTTCACTATCCGGCCGGTATTCCGGCGGCGGTTGTTGAAAATTGCTCAAGACAACGGTCCATAGCTCAACACGATCCAAATCATCGTGCAGACGATTCAACGCCTCGATGAGGTTGCGAACAATCATATCTGCCGCGCGTTCCGGCATCGGCATCAGCATCGGGCCTCAATCCCGCAAAGGACATTTTCTGCTCCCTCAATATTAAGATGCTCTGCGGCCTCTTGTTCCCTGTTTCTTTCGCCCGGATGCGAACTTATTGGCGAGCCGGAATTCATTTCGCGCGAGCGCGGAAGCTTAACCGTCGCTCAATTGCAGATAGCCGGAACGGACCTCGACCATGGTCGCGTTCTTCTTGTCGATCTCGGAAAACAGCGCCGGGTCGGCGCCGGTCATCCAGACCTGGGCAGCGAGTTGTGCGAGTTCCTTGTGCAGCGCAGCGCGTCGTTCCGGGTCGAGGTGCGCGACAATTTCGTCGAGCAGGAGGATCGGCGCGGAACGCGGTCATCTCGGCAACCAAGCTTGCGTGCGCCAGCACCAGGCCGATAAGGAGCGCCTTCTGCTCGCCGGTCGAAGCGTCGCCGGCGGCAATGGCTTTTTGGGTGTAGACAACTGAGAGATCGGTCAGGTGCGGCCCGTCTAGCGTGCGCCCCGCTGCGGCGTCGCGGCCACGGTTCTCCGCCAGCAGCGCGCGGTAGCGTTCTTCGATCTCGACGGCGGGATGGGCCGGGAGGAGCTGTTCCATCCAACCGTCGAGCGTGATCTCGGCGATCGGGAATGCCGAGTCCCTGCGGCTTGAGAGGGCGGCAGCGAGCCGCCGTACCGTCTCTGCCCGCATCCCCGCAACTGCGACGGCAATTTCTGCGGTCTCGTGCTCGACGGCGTCGAGCCAGTGCGGATCGGGCCGCGCTTCCTCCAACAGCCGGTTGCGCGAACGCAGCGCCCGCTCAAGGGCGTTGACGCGGCTTGCATGTTCGGGATCTACCGCCGCCGCCAAGCGATCGAGAAAACGTCGCCGCTCCGACGGCGGGCCAACGAACAACAAGTCCATCGCCGGCACCAGCCAGACGACGCGAAGGTGATCAGCGAAAGCCGAAGCCGAAGCGACCGGTTCACGATCAATCCGGCAGATACGGTTACTGATGGCGCCGTCTTCGGGTTTGCGCTCGACGCCGGTGCCAAGCGTAGCGAGCCCCAGCGCGCCTTCGACTTCGGCGGCGACAGCCCAGGAACCGTCACCCTCTTGGAATGCCACTTCCTCAAGCGTGGCACGGCGCAGGCCGCGACCGGGGGCGAGAAACGAGATCGCTTCGATCAGGTTGGTTTTGCCGGCGCCATTCGGCCCGTAGAGCGCGATGACGCGGCTGTCGGCTTGAAGCGTCGCCGCGTGGTAGTTGCGGAAATTGGTCAGGGTCAGGCGGCGGATACGGACCATCGGAGGTCAGATATCGGAGGACGGACGTCGGATATAGGGATACGGATAGCGATATCCGACCTCCGATTTCCGTCGTCCGATCTCCGTCACACCCGCATCGGCATTAGCACATAGAGCGCGCCTCGCGGCTCCTTGTCCTGGATGAGGGTCGGCGATCCGGGATCGGCGAGTTTCAGCACCGCGGCTTCGCTTTCGATCTGGGTGGCGATATCCAGCAGGTAGCGTGAGTTGAAGCCGATATCGATCGGATCGGCTTCGTATTCCACCTCGAGCTCTTCGGTGGCGCTGCCGGAGTCTGGATTGGTCACTGACAACAACAACTTCCCGCCGTTCAGCGACAGCTTCACCGCGCGGCCGCGCTCGCTCGAGACCGTGGAAACGCGGTCGACGGCCGCTTCAAATTCCTTTTTGTCGACAATGAGCTCCTTGTCGTTGCCGACTGGAATGACGCGCGCGTAATCCGGAAAGGTGCCGTCGATCAGCTTCGACGTCAGGATCACCTCGCCGACAGAAAATCGAATCTTACCCGCGGAAAGCTCGACGGTGACCTCGGCTTCGCCGTCCTCCAGAAGACGCTGCACCTCGCCGACGGTCTTGCGCGGGACGATGATGCCCGGCATGCCGGCTGCGCCTTGCGGCAGATCGAGCTCCATCTGTGCGAGCCGGTGGCCGTCGGTTGCGACCGCGCGCAGCATTTGCGTTTGCCCCGTGCCGGCGATGTGGAGATAGATACCGTTGAGATAGTAGCGCGTCTCTTCGGTCGAAATGGCGAACTGGGTTTTGTCGATCAGGCGCTTCAGGTCCGCCGCTTTGAGGGTGAACTTGTGCGTCATTTCGCCGGGAGCGAGATCGGGAAAGTCGCTCTCCGGCAGCGTCTGCAGCGTAAAGCGCGAACGGCCGGCGCGGATCGAGAGTGCGGCGCGGTCGCCGGAGGATTCAAGAACGATCTGCGCACCTTCGGGCAATTTACGCACGATGTCGTAGAACATGTGCGCCGGCACCGTCGTCGACCCGCCCGGTCCGGCTTCGGCCGTGATCGCGTCCGTGACTTCGAGATCGAGGTCGGTGGCCTTCAGGCTAAGCTTTGAGCGGTCAGCGCGAATAAGCACGTTGGCGAGGATCGGAATGGTATTGCGCCGTTCCACCGCGCGATGCACATGGCCAAGCGATTTCAGCAATTCGGAGCGCTCTACGGTGACTTTCATCGCGAAATCCGTTCCCGATGGGGGTAACAAAGGTGGCGCGGCGGGCCGCCTTCGGCAAGACCGGGTGGCAAAGAGACCAGCCTTTTCCCCTGCGTTTCACAGGGCTCGGACGAGGCAACGTCAGCCCGAGACGTTGGTCCTGGACTTTAATCTTGGAGCTGGCGCTTGAGCGACTCAATCTCCTCGGCGAGCGTGGTGTCGCTACCGGCCAGCGTCTCGATCTTGCGCACGGCGTGCAGCACCGTGGTGTGATCGCGGCCGCCGAACCTCCGGCCGATCTCGGGGAGCGAACGTAATGTCAGCACCTTCGCCAGATACATGGCTACCTGGCGCGGCCGCACCACGTTGGCGGTGCGGCGCGAGGACAACAGATCGGCGCGGCTGACATTGTACTGGCGGGCAACGATCCGCTGAATGTCCTCGATCCTTACCCGTTTCGGCTCGGCAGGCCTGATGAGGTCGCGCATTTCGCGTTCGGCCATTTCAAGCGTGACCTGCTGGCCGGTGAGCTTGTTATGGGCCAGCAATCGATTGACGGCGCCTTCAAGGTCGCGGCCGTTGTGGGTGACCGACCTGGCAATGAAGGCGAGCACCGGCGCGGGAACTTCGAAGCCCGGATGATGGCTGCATGCAGCCGCGATCCAACTCTTCAGAATTTCGAGCCGCAATTCTTCGCCAAGCGAGCCGATCTCGACCACAAGACCGCCGGCAAGGCGCGAGCGGACGCGGTCATCGAGGCTCTCAAGGTCCGAGGGCGGCCGGTCGCTGGCGATCACGACCTGGCGGCCGGCATCGATGAGCGCATTGAGGGTGTGGCAGAACTCGGCCTGGGTCGATCTGCCTTGCAGGAACTGCAGATCGTCGATCACGAGGACGTCGATGGCGCGCAACGCTTCTTTGAATGCGATCGTGGTTTGCGTGCGCAACGCCGAGACAAAACCGTACATGAACCGCTCGGCCGTCAGATACAGAACTTTACGTTCGTTGCCGTTGCCGGCCCAGGTGATCGCCTGCAGCAAATGCGTCTTACCGAGCCCGACGCCAGCGTGGATGTAGAGCGGGTTGAACATCAGCGGATCGCCGCGGCGGCTGGTCGCCACCTGGCGAGCGGCAGCATGCGCGAGCGTGTTTGACCGGCCGACGATAAAACTGTCGAACGCCAGCCGCGGGTCGAGCGGCGAGCCGCCGAGGGCTTCGTGCACCGTCATAAACGGGACACTGGTGCGCGACTCCACACCGTTTAGCGCTCCTTCGTGCGTCTCGCGTGAGGGCAGAGGCGGTTCCGGCGCCTTGGGTTTCGCAACAATCGGCCGGATCGCAGCCGAGCGGACGCTCAGTTCCAGCCGCATGACCGCAGGCTCCTCCGCCTGCCAGGTGCTCAGCACACGCTCGCTGTAGTGCGACTGGATCCAGTTGCGCAGGAAGCGCGTCGGGACCGACAGCCGTACGGCACCCCTATCGACGGCTTCGATTTCCATGCGCGCAAACCAACTCGAAAACACGTCGTCACCAAGTTCGACACGCAGCCGGTTTTTGACGCGCTGCCAGCATTCTTGATCCGCGCTTGTCATTTTGGCCTGCTTTTTGTCGTCGGAAAAAGGATTGAAGCGAGCAACTCAAGGCGACGTGCAAGTCACGACGCCCGACACAAGGCCACGCTACCCGTGCTTCGACTGCTGAGGTTTGACGGCGCGTGCGCGAAATGCAGACGCCGATCGGATCGACGGCCTTCAGCCGCTGGAGGTGATGGTCGGTACCCGATACCGGCGCGGCGCTGAAGACACTGCGAGCGCAATGGGCCGCGTCACTTTAGGCGATGAGACGCCAGTTGATCGCACGTTTGTCTGATTTGCCGCTTTCATGCCCCACTCCATCGCTCCCAAATTCGATGGTCATTGCTGATGTCTCACCTTGGTTTCTTCGCGAGAACTCGTCAGGCCTTCCCCTTGCGCATTATCACCCGGCTTAAGAGAGCGCTCGTAAACCGGTCTGCTCATCCTGAACTCGACTAAAAACGCCGAACGACACGTCGCGGACACAACTCTCCCGAACCCATGCTTGATGAGTTTGACGAGACTCACATTTTCCAAAGACACCTTCGGAAACCGAAGGAGAGTTGACGCTACCACGCTATTTTCGGCCTGCAACCGCAAAATCGCGGTCGCCCGTGTTGGCCGTGCTAAAGGGAGCGTGCGAAACATCGCAGCTATGCGCATCGCAAGACTTTGACTCAATGGGCCGAATCAACGATCAGCTGGTAACCGCGCGAACCGTCAAACTGGCGAAATAGCCCACTGGAACAAACAAACCCGGACGCGTCGAAATTTCATACAACTCGAAACCCTTCGCTTCGTATGCGGAATAACCCATTCTCGGCACGTCAATTATTTTGATCGACATTTCAGGGTAGCCCCACACATGGTCATGCGGAGCAAATAAAAACTTCATAGTCCTGACACGCGAATCTAGGCGAAGCGCCGCAATTACGATGTTTTAGGCAGTGCGTGACAATTCTGCAACAGATTGATTGCAGTCCACAAATATCTTGCGGATGCGCGTATGGCTCACGCTGGTGAAATGATACCTCGCCGTCCTGCAGCAGGTCCAGGGAGCCATTGCCGGACGATCAGCTTAAACAACAAGAGATCGTGAGCGCCTCGGAAGGCTACTATTTGCCGAGCGCAGCGATCCGATGAGCGAGCCGTGACACTTTACGGCTCGCCGCATTGCGGTGCACGATGCTTTTTTGCGCTGCGCGAACGATGATCGGCTCGGCTTCGGCCATGGCAGCGAGCGCACGTGATCGATCACCGGCGGCGATCGCCTCCTCGACCTTACGGACTGCATGGCGCAAGCGGGAGCGGCGCGCCCGATTAATCACCGTGCGGCGCTCAGTTTGGCGAGCGGCCTTCTTTGCGGACTTTGTGTTAGCCATGAACCTTGCGCGAAAGTTTCCTGCGCGTGAGCCTTGCGAAGGGGCGCTTATAGGGGCGCGGCGCGCCCCCGTCAACGCTCGCATATTGTCATTGCCGGCGGCATGCATCACGATGCCGTAAGCTCAGAGCTGCCCTTGAAAGCGGACTAGCAACCAAATGGGGGGGCAGATGCGGTTGTCCGTTGTGTTGTGGGGCCGGCGGTGGGGTCGAGCGTTGCGAAAAGGGCAGCCGTAGGCCGCTTGAAAGCGGACGAGCGGCCGAGGAGGGCAGGGCCCGGCGGGTTTGTTGCGCGCGCCCGGGAGCGTACGCCGGCAACAGCCGCGCCGCCGAACTGCCCGGAAATTGATTGTGTTCGTAATGTTTTGCCCAGCTGGGTCATCGCTGCCGCGGAAACACGGGCGCGATCGATCGGCTTTGGCGCCGATAGTGTGCTCACTTGCACTGACGCAATAACCGAAGAAGCCTACCTCACCGCTCTTGCGGCGTCTCTTGGTACAAACTTCGAACCGCTTGACCGCATTGCCCGGCGGAACTGTCCGCTCGACGATGATCAGCTGATTCAGGCAGCCGCCGTGGGCTTGTTGCCACTATGGGAGGGCCGCAAGCTGGTCTGGATTATTGCTCCGCGTGACTTGACCGCGCGCTACCTCGCCGATCCGCGGCAGTCCTTGCCAAGTGAGCTGCGCTCGTTCCGGTTGACGTCATCGGAGCGGCTTTCGCGGTTCGTCGCGCGTCATAGTCAAAAGGCGCTAGCGCGGCGCGCGGCCAACGAGCTTCGACGCTCCAGGCCGTTGTTCTCGAACGCGCCACGCCCGCATGGCATCGGGCGACTGGCGACCGTGGCATTTGCACTGCTCGTCGTCGGGATTCTTGCCGTTATTCCCGTGGCGATCGACTTCTGTGCGGCTTTGTTGTGTGCGGTGTTCCTGGCGGCAGCCGCCTTGCGGCTGTTGAGCGTTGCCTTCGCGCCGCGGGAACCGGACCGCGCGGTTCGCATCGCCGACCATGCACTTCCGATCTACACCATCATTTGCCCGCTCTATCGCGAGGCCAGCGTCGTCGGCAATCTTGTCGCCGCGCTCCGCGCGCTCGATTATCCGCCTGAGAAACTCGACGTGAAGTTGGTCGTCGAAGCCGACGATCACGAGACCAGGCGCGCCCTCGCGCAACTCGAGCTGGGTCCGCCTTTCACGATCATCGCCGCACCTCCATTCGGGCCGCGAACCAAGCCGAAGGCCCTCAACGTCGCGCTGCCGTTTGCGCGCGGCTCGTTCACCGTCGTCTATGACGCCGAAGACGTACCGGAGCCGGATCAGCTCCGCCGCGCTTTCGCCGCCTTCACAGCAGCAGACAGGCGGCTCGCGTGCGTACAGGCGTCACTCACCATCGACAACACCACCGACGGCTGGCTCGCGCGCATGTTTACGGCGAGCTATGCCGGCCAGTTTGATGCTTTCCTGCCGGGGCTCGCGGCGCTGCGGCTGCCCTTTCCGCTCGGCGGTTCGTCAAATCATTTTCGCACCGCAGTGCTGCGGCGCGCCGGCGGCTGGGATCCCTACAACGTCACCGAAGACGCCGATCTCGGCATTCGTCTGCATCGCCTCGGCTATCGCTGCGCGGCGCTGGCCTCGGCAACCTATGAAGAAGCTCCGGCGCGCTTTCGGCCTTGGCTGAAGCAGCGCACCCGCTGGTACAAAGGCTGGATGCAAACCTGGCTGGTGCATATGCGCCGTCCGGTGCTTCTGGTGCGGGAGCTTGGTGTCGGCGGCGCGGTTACGTTTCAGCTTTTCCTTGCCTGCAATGTATTGGCGGCCCTGGTCCACCCGATCTTCATGGCCGGGCTTTGTTACTCGCTGCTCGCCCAGACCCCGCTCGGCGTGATGGATTCCGCGCCGGTGTTTGCCGCGACGCTGCTCTGCGGATACCTCTCGACCATCGCCCTTGATATGATCGGGCTCAAGCGGCGGCGATTGCTCGCCCATGCCTGGGTGCTGGTGCTGACGCCACTTTATTGGTTTCTGCTTTCGCTCGCCGCCTGGCGCGCGCTGTTGCAACTGCTTTATGATCCGCAGCGCTGGGAGAAAACCGAGCACGGACTGGCGCGAACGTCCCGCCTGTTCGACGCGGGTTATCGGTATAACTCACATGGCAACATAACTGACTTGGCGACATAACTGACTTGGCAACAACAAACTGACGGTGTGATCATGCTGGGTGACGCTTTCGACGGTCGGGGCAAGCGGGCGCTGTTGCATGCGGCGGCCGTTGTCGGCGCCGTTTTCATGCTGGTCACGGCGGTGTCGGCGCAGTCGCAAGTTCCGTCGGACAGCAGGTTGAAATCCATTATCGCCAAAAAGGTGGTGCGGATCGCCTACCGCGCCGACGCGCGGCCATTTTCGTTCGTCAACGATGCCAAGGAGCCGCTCGGTTACACCATCGATCTCTGCAAGCAGGTGACCGAGTCGATGGCGCGGCAGTTCAATGTACCGGAACTGAAGATCGAATGGGTGCCGGTCACCGTGGATACGCGGTTTTCCGCGGTCGCCAGCGGCAAAGCCGACATGGAGTGCGGCTCCTCGACGGTCACGCTAGGCCGCATGAAAGAGGTCGACTTTTCCATTTTCATCTTTGTGGAATCGACCGGTGTGCTGGTGACGCGTGCGTCGAACCTCCACGCCTTCGCCGAGATGAACGGGAAGAAGATCGCCGTCGTCTCCAGCACAACCAACGCCCGCGCCGTCGCCGAACAAATTCGCCAGCAAAAACTCGACATCACGCTGGTCCTGGTGAAAGACCGCGACGAAGGTATCGACGCGCTTGAGGCCGGAAGGGTCGACGGCTTCGCCAGCGATAAGCTGCTGTTGGCCGGCGCCCAGCTCAAAAAGCCCGAGGCTTTTGTCCTGTTACCGGACGATCTATCGATCGAGCAATATGCGATCGTGGTCCCCCGCGGCGACTGGGCGATGCGGCTCGCCGTGAACACCGGGCTAGCCCAGGTGTTCCGCAGCGGACGGACGCGCGGATTGTTCGAGCGATGGTTCTTCGGTGGAAATCCCGGCCTGCTTTTGGGGGCGGTCTATACGCTCGGCGGGATTGCGGACTGATCGCACGTTATAGATAACGCTTGAGCTGTGCGGCAGCGTCGGCAGCGGTTTGCTTCATATTGAGCGGCGCAACGAAGCGGCCGTCCTTGTCCATCAGATAGACGATGGCGGTGTGGTCCATCGTGTAGTCGCCGTTTTTCAGCGGAACCTTCTTGGCATAGACCCGATAGGCCTTGATCGCTTGATTAACTGCGGCCGGGTCGCCGGTCAGACCGCGCAGGTGCGGATCAAAGCTTGACAGATAATCCTTAAGCGCGGCCGGGGTGTCGCGTTCCGGATCGACCGTGATAAACAACGCGCCGGTACGGTCGGCATCTTTGCCGAGCTTCTGCATGATCTGCGAAATCTCGAACAGCGTGGTCGGGCAGATATCGGGACAATGGGTGAAGCCGAAAAACACCAGGAACGGGTGCCCCTTCATGTCTGCGTCGGTGACCGGTTTGCCGTTCTGGTCCTCGAGATGAAACGGACCGCCGACCGCGGCCGCCGCCGGGCCGATCGGCGACTGGAAGTGGCCGGAGAGGTAGACGATGCCACCAAATACGACCACGAGCCCGCAAATGAAGGCACCGACCAAGGGCAGAAAGCGGGAAGCTCGTTTGTCACTGCTCAAGGCATCCTCCTCAGCCGACTTACGCGATAGGCCGGCGCGCGGGATTTCGAGGCGCCGCCACGCTGGAAGGCCGCAAGCCGCAGGGCCGCTGACGATCGTCAATATAGCCGCTTAGGCCTGCGCTCAGCGGGGGCGCGACATCAAGCGCCATGCGGCACTCGCGCGCGCCCGCCCTTCCGGCATTCATTACATAAGCGGCGATGCCCCGGCGGTAACCGCGTCCAGATCTAGCAAAACACCTTAACGGCAGGTGTTATAGAGTGCCGCAAGTTCGCGGCCGCGCATCGCGATGATCCGCGGCCTAAGTCCGCCATGCCGCTCGATCCAGTTTCGGATCGCCGCCGGATAGAGCCGCATCACCAGCCGCGTGCCGGCGCGTGTCGGCACCAGCGAGCGCCTGGCGTCGTCATAATAAGACGCGGCATGGAAACCGAGCACCGCCCGCGGCGTTACACAGACCTGATTGTGCGGAAGAAACGCGGTAAACAAGGTGCAGGCCGAAAGGCAGGGCCCGTCGATGACGAGGCGTTCTCCGGACAGCCTCAGATCCTGGAACCTGCTGACATAAGATGATATTTCTCCGCCCGGATCGTTGGTAACCCGCACCTCTGCCGAAGCCACAGCCGTAATGAGAGCCGACGCCAAAGCGCCGGCCAAGACTGCCTGCCATTTCATGTTTGACCCTTTCCCCGTTCCGCCCGTGACCATGTTTTGCCATTGTGGCGACAGTTCGGAAAGGCAGAATTTAATCGCGTCGTAAACGCGCACCCTGGTGGAACTTTCGCATCAGACCATCCTTGCCGGCTGTGCCATAGTGAGCGGCGAGCGAGCTCGGCGAGGCGAAGCGCGCGCGCTCGGCCGATGCTATAGTGTGGCAATTGAAACCAAGGGATGGTCGGTTACTGCAATGGATACATCAGTCGGGCGGAAAACCAACGTTACCGAGTTCTCCACGGCCTATTATTTTCTCGAAGGATTAAACGAGGTCGGCATCGAATATTTGTTTTGTAATCTCGGTACCGACCACGCGCCGATCATCGAGGAGATGGCGCATCGCCGCCAGCGCGGCGAGAAGATGCCGAAAGTTGTGCGCTGTCCGCACGAGAATACCGCGACGCACATGGCCGCCGGCTATGCGCTGGTCACCGGGCGCGGTCAGGGTGTGCTGGTGCACGTCGACGTCGGTACCGCCAATGCCGCAAACGGCATACACAACATGTATCGCAGCCGCTTGCCGGTGCTGTTGATGGCGGGCAAGGCGCCGTACACGACCCACGGCGAACTGGTCGGCTCGCGCGACACGCACGTGCATTTCGTGCAGGAGCCGTTCGATCAGGGCAGTCTGGTGCGCCCGTACACCAAGTGGGAGTGGACGCTGCCTTCCGGCGTCGTCGTCAAGGAAGTGCTGCGGCGCGCGCATTCGATCATGCAGAGCGAGCCGCGCGGCCCGGTCTATCTGATGATGCAGCGCGAGACACTGACCGAGCACTGGGACGTCGACGAGGTTCATCGCTACGCCGCCGACCGCTTTGGCCCGCTCGCCGGCGGCGGCGCCGATCCGGCGCTGATCGCCGCGCTCGCCGACCGGCTGCTGGCGGCGGAAAATCCGATCCTGATCACCGGCTATGGCGGTACCGAAGCGCTGGCCGCGCACAAGATCATCGAGCTCGGCGAATTCGCCGGCATTCCGGTGTACGAAGCGAATTCGAAGAACAACATTTCCTACGAGAGTCCCTGCTTCGCCGGTTTCTCCGCTGACGACGCCTTGCCGGACGTGGATGTCGGGATCCTCGCGGATGTCGAAGTGCCGTGGTTCCCCGCCGAAGTGCGGCCGAATGAGAAGTCGTTCTGGGCGCATATCGACGTCGATGTGCTCAAGGTCGGCTCGCCGATGTGGACCTTCCCAGGCAATCTGCGCTTGCAGGGCAGCACCGGCCGCATTCTCGATCAGCTTCTGACCGAGCTGAAGGCGAAGGCGACGCCGCGCTTCAAGGCTGCCGCTGCGGCGCGGCTTGATAAGCTGAAAGCGCTCCGCGAACAGCGCCGCGCCCGGGCGGCAAAACTCGCGGCCGACAAGGGCAAGCCCGGCACCATCAATCCGCACTATCTGATGGCGGAACTTGCCAAGGTGCTCGACGACGAGGACATCATCTTCAACGAAGCAGTGACCAATACCGGCGCTGTGCTGATGCAGATTCCGCGCCGGCTGCCGAACACCGCATTCAACACCAACGGCGCGGGGCTCGGCTGGTCGGGCGGCATGGCGCTTGGCGCCAAGGTTGCGGCGCCCAACCGCATGATGGTGCAGGTGGCAGGTGACGGCAGTTTCTATTTCAACAACCCGACCTCGATCTTTGCCGTTGCGGAGCAATACAAGCTGCCGATCCTGTCGATCGTGCTGGACAATTCCGGCTGGGGCGCGGTGAAGGCGTCGACCTTGCGCGTGTTCCCCGAGGGCGAGGCGAACGCGGCCAACGAGTTTGAGGCCGTGCTGGCGCCCAAGGTCGAATTCACCAAGATCGCGGAAGCGTTCGGCGCCTACGCGGAAAAGGTGGGCGATCCGGCCGACGTGCCGGCGGCGATCGCGCGCTGCGCCAAGGAGGTCCGCGGCGGCCGGGCGGCGCTGCTGCACGTACCGGTCACGCGGCTGTAAGGCTTCGCCCTTAGCGGTAGTCTGTGATGCGGGCCGGCTAACGCGGGCACGGGGCGGTTTTCATGTTCGCTTGGGGCGATCGGTTCGGACCCGGAATGCGCCTTCGCAATCCGGATGGCCAACCGCAGATTTCAGTTGCGCTGCTCGCCGCGATGCTGGTGCTGGTCGCGCTCGCGTTCGTGTATTTTGCCTGGCCCGTCTATCGCGCATTTCTGCCCCTGCAGATCGAAAACGGCGGCGCTTGGAACGCTTATCACGCCGATACGGTCCGCGCCGGGCTGCCGCTTTACGCGCTTGATGATTTTATTTCGAACAATTATCCGCCCTTGTCATTCTATCTCGTCAGTGCGCTCTCAGCTGTTCTGCACATCGACGTACTCTATGTCGGTCGCGCGCTGTCACTGATCGCGACGATCGCCGCCGCAGCCGCGGTCTGGGCGTGCGTCCGCTCTTTGGGCGGATCGCGTCTGGCGGCGACCGTGGGCGCCGTTTGGTGGCTCGCCTCGATGTCCAAGTGGTACTCGGTCTGGGTCGGGAGGGACGACCCGCACTTGGTCGCACTCGCCATAATGACCTGGTGCCTTGCGTATATCTTGCAACATCCCAAGAGCGAGCGCGCGCTGATCGCCATCGTGCTCATGGCAGTCGCCGGCTTCTACAAGCACAGCTTGGTTGCGATTCCGGCCGCGGCGTTATTGTGGCTGACCCTTCACGATCGCCGGCGCGGGTTGCGCGCAACCTTAGTCGGTCTCGGGACGGTCGGGGCAGGTCTTGCGGCATGCGGTGCTTTGTTTGGTGCCGCCTTCTTTCACGACATGCTCCTTCCGCGCGTCTATCACGTCAGCCGGGGAATTGGTCATATCGGCCTGACGCAATTCATCGCGCCGGCGATGATTATAGCCGTCATTTGGGCGATATACCGCTGGCAAACCTTTGCCGCCCGGTTCGTCGTGTTCTTTATGGCAATCGCGCTGGTTACGTTCATGGCGGAGTCGCTGGCCGAAGGCGTTGCCGACAATGCGATATTTGAACTGACCGTCGCGGCGGCCATCGGCCTCGGCCGGGCGTTCGGTGATTTGGCGGCAATACCGACGGTGCGATCCTGGGGGCTCGAGCGTACCCAAGTGGTTGTCGTGTGCATCTTGATCGTGCGATTTTTACTCTCGCAGCACGTAGCGCCTTATTTGTTCCTCGTCAGCTCCAGTTTCCGCGCGGAACTGAACCAGCGCGTTTCAGTCATGAAGGCGGAAACGGCGCGGATTGCGGCAATTCCGGGTCCGGTCGTCTGTGACTTCCAAATGCCCTGCCGTTTCGCCGGCAAGCCATTTGTATTTGACCCATTTATTGTAGGACAGCTCGTCGCTACCGGCAGGCTTTCACCACGAGACGTCGCCGGAAGAATTGACAGCCTGAAGATTCGCTTTGAAAAAATCGACCGCCGCGTTGACGTTGCGGATCTGCGTTAGAGCATGATCCGGAAAAGTGGACGCCGATTCTCCGAAAAGATCATGCTCCAGCAAAAGATAATGCAGCGTCAATCAATTCAATCAGAAGCGATTGCGCTCTAGCAAGCGCAGCGGTCCAAATTTGGCAATGAAAGCCTATTACGCCCGATAATCGGCGGCGGCAGTGGCGTCGACCGGCGCCGGTCCGCCGCGCATGGCATTGAACACCGGCGTCAGCACGATCGCAATGGCGAGATTAAGGACGACGGTGTAGAATGCGGTGTAGCCAGGGAAGGTGAAACCGCCGACCGCAAGCGGATAGTTCGGCGAGTTCACTGCGACGAACATCCCCGTGCCCAGGGCGATACCCACCGCCCAGCCGACGAACAGCGCCCAATCGTTGAACCAGCGGGTGTAGGCGCCGAGCAGAACAGCCGGCAGCGTCTGGATGATCAGGATGCCGCCGAGCAGCTGCAGGTAGATGGCAAATTTCGTCGGCACGAACACGATGAACACGAGCGCGCCGAATTTGACGATCAGCGACACCCATTTCGCCATCTGCGCTTCCTGCTTGTCGGTCGGGTTCCGGTTGATGAATTCACGATGGATGTTGCGGGTGTAGAGATTGGCCGCGGCAATCGACATGATCGCCGCCGGCACCAGCGCGCCGATCCCGACCGCGGCGAACGCGATGCCGACGAACCAGGACGGAAAGCTGTGCAGGAACAGCGCCGGCACCGCGAAGTTCGAGCCGAACTGCTTGAATCCCGTCGCGTATTCGGGAAGACCGGCAACGCCGGCGGCAATGGCGAAGAAGCCGACCAGCGCCAGGAGCCCGAGCATGAACGAGTAGCCCGGCAGCAGCGCTGCGTTGCGGCGGATCGCATGGCCGCTGCTGGCGCTCAATATGCCGGTGATGGAATGCGGATAGAGGAACAGCGCAAGCGCCGAGCCCAGCGCCAGCGTGACGTAATAGCCGTAGAGGCCCGTCGTATGGGGGCCGGGCGCGGCCAACAGCAATTTCGCCGGCGGCACCGCGGCAAAAATTTTACCAAAGCCGCCCAGCTGAATCGGCACGACGATCACAGCGGCGAACGCCGTGAGGTAGATCAGCAAATCCTTGACGATCGCAATCGAAGCCGGCGCGCGCAGTCCGCTCGAATAGGTGAAGGCGGCAAGAATAATGAAGGCGAGGATCAGCGGCAGATCGCCGACATAGCCGGTGCCGGAAACCCCCATCGCGGCGATCACCACCTGGAGCCCGACCAGTTGCAGCGCGATATAGGGCATCGTCGCGACGATGCCGGTGATGGTCACGGCGAGCGCCAGCCAGCGATTGCCGAAGCGGCCGCGCACGAAATCCGCCGCGGTGATGTAGTTGTGTTTGTGGCAGACGTACCAGAGCCGCGGAAACACCAGGAACAGGATCGGATAGATCAGAATGGTGTAGGGCACCGCGAAGAAGGCGACGGCGCCGGCGCCGAACGCCAGCGCCGGCACAGCGATGAACGTGTAGGCGGTGTAGAGGTCGCCGCCGATCAGGAACCAGGTGATGATGGTGCCGAAGCGCCGGCCGCCGAGCCCCCATTCGTGCAGCCGGTCGAGATCGCCCTTGCGCCAACGGGCGGCGGCAAAGCCGAGCCAGGTGATGAAGCCGAACAGCAGGATGAAAATGATCAGCGCGGTCCAGTTCACGTCCTGCACGGTATGCCCCCGATTTATTTTTTCATTATCGACTTGGTAGTTCGATCCGCCATCCGCGCCCGGCGGGCTAATCGTCGGTGGCGAAGTAGACAATGGCGGTGAGAATGGCGCCGACGATGACGGCGGCCATCTGGTACCAGTAGAAGAACGGCACGCCGATCCAGGACGGCTCGACCTTGTTGTAGAACGGCGGCCAGATCAGTGCGATAAGCTGAATAAGGAAGAGCAGGTACCACCAGCTCCATCCGCTTCGCCGTCGCCCGCCCGGATCCATGATCTCCCCCGTGTTGAATTTATCAGGTCGATTCTGAAATGTGCGACCTGAGAGATAGGTGACGGAACGTACCGGACACATGGGTAACACTTTTCGCCAAAGGGCGGGAGGTGTTGATGCCGTGGAAGGAGTGTTCGGTGACGGAGGAGCGTCTACGCTTTGTCGCCCGTCTTCTCGAGGGCGAAGGCATGAGCGAGGTGTGCCGCGATTTCGGCATTTCCCGCAAGACCGGCTACAAGATCTTCAACCGCTACAGGGACCAAGGGCTCGATGCGCTCGCCGATCGCTCGCGCCGGCCGGTGCGCTATGCCAACCAGCTGCCGGACCAGATCGAGCGGCTGATCGTCGATCTCAAGCGCGACAAGCCGCATTGGGGCGCACGCAAAATCCGGGAACTGCTGGTCCGCAAGCTTGCCGGCGACGTGCGCCTGCCGGCCAAGAGCACCGTGCATGCGGTGCTCGACCGCCACGGCCTGGTCAAGCGCGCCCGAGCGCGGCGCAACCGCGCCAACGGCACGCCGTTGTCGGCCGGGGCGGCGCCCAACGCGCTGTGGTGCGCCGACTTCAAGGGCGAGTTCAAGCTCGGCAATGGCCGCTACTGCTACCCGCTGACGGTCTCCGACCATGCTTCGCGCTATCTGCTGCTGTGCGAGGCGCTCGAATCAAGCCGCGAAGCCCCGGTCATCGAGGCGTTTCAGCGGCTGTTCCGCGACCGCGGCCTGCCGGTCGCCATCCGGAGCGACAACGGTCTGCCGTTCGCCAGCCCCAACGGCCTCTACAATCTCTCACGCCTGTCGGTCTGGTGGCTGCGTCTCGGCATCGCCATCGAGCGTATCAAGCCCGGCCATCCGCAGCAGAACGGCCGCCATGAGCGCATGCATCTGACCTTGAAGAAGGAAGCCACCCGCCCGCCGGGCCTCAACTGTCTGCAGCAGCAAGCCAGGTTCGATGCCTTCGTGCGCCAGTTCAACGCCGAACGTCCGCACGAGGCGCTCGCCATGCGATGCCCGGCCGAACTCTACACCGCCTCACCACGACCCTATGACGGACTGCCCGAACTCGAATATCCCTGGCACGACCGCGATATCCTGGTCACCGCCTGCGGCCGCATCTGCATGCACAGGAAAAAGATCAATATCTCGACCGTGCTCGCCGGTCAGAAACTCGGCATCAAGGAAGTCGACGACGGCATTTGGATCGTCAGCTTCATGCACTACGATCTCGGCTACATCGACCTGGAGCAAAGAACCTTGCAGACTATCGACAACCCGTTCGGCACGAGGTTGTCACCCATGTCTTAGGTACGTTCTGTCACCCATGTCTCCGGGCCGGACAGAAAGCCACCTGGCGCGCCCGAAGGGATTCGAACCCCTGACCTCTGCCTTCGGAGGGCAGCGCTCTATCCAGCTGAGCTACGGGCGCAAAATCGCAGGCGTCCCGGTTAGATAGCGGAAGCCCGGTTCGCCAGCAACTTGCGTTTCCCGGCCGCTTGCCGCTGACAACCGCAACACTTAATGTCTCGGCCAATCTTCCGTCACCCTGAGGTGCGGGCCGTAAGCGCGGTACGCGCGTCTTCGACGCGCCATGGCGAGCCTCGAAGGGCGACGGCACCCAAGTCGGCTGCTGCCGACTTGGGCACTAAAATACTCCGAAATCGGCAAAGGCGATTTCGGTTGGCGCTTCGGCCTGCATCCTTCGAGGCCCGCGCTGCGCGCGGGCGCCTCAGGATGAGGAAAACGGATAAGGAGCAAGAGCAGATGGCGCAGCCGGCGGAAAAGCGCGAAACGAAAACGGTCCAGATCAAGGACGGCGCGTTCAAATGGGACGACCCGCTCGACCTTGAGAGCGAGCTGACCGAAGAAGAGCGCATGGTGCGCGACACCGCGCGCGACTATGCCCAAGAGAAGCTGTTCCCGCGCGTGCTCAAGGCGTTCCGCGACGAAAGCTACGATCCGGCGATCATCCGCGAGATGGGCGCGCTCGGCCTGCTCGGCTCGACCATCCCGGAGGAATACGGCGGCGCCGGCCTCGGCTATGTCGCCTACGGCCTGATCGCGCGCGAGATCGAGCGAGTCGATTCCGGCTACCGCTCGGCGATGTCGGTGCAATCCTCGCTGGTCATGCACCCGATCTACTATTACGGCTCGGAAGCGCAGCGCCGCAAATATCTGCCGAAGCTCGCCAGCGGCGAGTTCGTCGGCTGCTTCGGCCTCACCGAGCCCGACCACGGCTCCGATCCCGGCTCGATGATCACCCGCGCCGAGAAAGTCGCCGGCGGCTATCGCCTCACCGGCAACAAGATGTGGATCACCAACGCGCCGGTCGCCGACATCGCCGTGGTCTGGGCCAAGCTCGACGGCAAGATCCGCGGCTTTGTCGTCGAACGCGGCACCAAAGGATTTTCCACACCGAAGATCGAGGGCAAACTGTCGCTCCGCGCCTCCATCACCGGCGAGATCGTGCTCGATGGCGCCGTCGTACCGGAAGAGAACCTCCTCCCGAATGTCTCCGGCCTCGCCGGCCCGTTCGGCTGTCTCAACGTCGCGCGCACCGGCATCGCCTGGGGCGCGATCGGCGCCGCCGAGTTCTGCTGGCACCGCGCCCGCGACTACGTGCTGACGCGCAAACAATTCGGCCGGCCGCTCGCCGCCAACCAGCTGGTGCAGAAAAAGCTCGCCGACATGCAGACCGAAATCACGCTCGGCTTGCACGCGGCGCTCCGCCTGTCGCGGCTGATCGACGAAGGCAAAGCTTCGCCCCCGGCGATCTCAATGCTCAAGCGCAACAACTGCGGCAAGGCGCTCGACATCGCCCGGCTCGCCCGCGACATGCACGGCGGCAACGGCATTGCCGACGAATTCCACGTCATGCGCGTTCTCTGCAATCTCGAGACCGTCAACACCTACGAAGGCACCCACGACATCCACGCTTTGATCCTCGGCCGCGCCCAGACCGGCATCCAGGCGTTTATGTAGCGAACCCCTCTCCCGCTTGCGGGGAGAAGGTCGGGATGAGGGGCTTGGCCGCCAGGCTCAGAATTGCGGAGAGGCCCCCTCACCCTCGCTTCGCATAGCCGATGCATCGCATCGGCGTTTTTTGTACTGAGGACGGCGTCCGAAGGACGCCTTTGCTCTCCCCGCGCGGCGGGGAGAGGTGGCTTTTTTCAGGAGAAAATCCGAAATGACCGAAGTGCTCGCGGCCGTCGTCACCAAATATCGCGATCCGACCGAATTGTGGAAGGTGCCGATCCCGGACCTGGCGCAAGGCTCGGTGTTGATCAAGGTCGATGCCGCGACGCTGTGCGGCACCGATGCGCACCGCTGGGTGGGCCATCTCAGCGACGAGGGCGGGCCCGATCAGCCGTTCATCGAGCCGCTGAAACTGCCCTACACGCCCGGCCACGAAACCTGCGGCACCATCGTCGAGACGCGCGGCGCCGTCACCGATATTCTCGAATCAGCCGCTCAAACCGGGCGACCGCATCATCTCGTCCTATTCGCATTGCGGCCATTGCTATTACTGCCGGGTAACGCGGCAGACGACGCTGTGCCACGAGAACACCAGCTTCGGTCATTCGCATCCGAACAAGATGATGGGCGGCTGCGCCGAGTATCATTACTTCCCGCCGGGCGGCACCTTCATCCGCGTGCCGGAGAACGTGCCGCCGGAGCTCGCGGCCTCGGCCGCCTGCGCGCTGCGCACCATGATGCACAGCTACGAGCAGCTCGGCGGCATCGCCAGCCATGAGAACATGCTGATCCAGGGCTGTGGGCCACTCGGCCTTTATGCGCTGGCCATCGCCAAGGATCGCGGCGTCAAAAAGGTGATGGTGCTCGGCGCGCCGGCGGCGCGGCTCGCGGTGGCGAAGGAATGGGGCGCCGATCATGTGCTCGATCTCACCAAGGTGGAGAAATCCGCCGACCGCGTCGCCTGGGTGCGCGATCTCACTTCCGGCCGCGGCGCCGACATCGTGATGAACTGCGCCAACTCGCATGCGTTGCCGGAGGGGCTGCGCATGGCGCGCCCGGGCGGGCGGCTGCTGCAGGTCGGCGTCTCCGGCGGCGCCGACGTCGCCGTGCCGCCGATGCTGTTCTTCCGCGGCGTGCAGATCCACTCGACGGTGATGGCGGAAGCGCGGCATTTCTATCAGGCTGTGGAATTCATCGCGACCCGCGGCAAACTTTTCGACTTCGAGAAGCTCATTTCGAACACCTACACGCTCGACAAACTCACCGACGCGCTCAAAGCCATGAGCGAATTCCGCGAGGTAAAGCCGCTGATCCTGCCGCGCGCGGCGTAGCAGCCGCACTCCTTCTCCCCGCACGCGGGGAGAAGGTCGGGGTGGTCCAAACCGGCGACACTGGTCGCCGACAACCTCATGCGTCGACGCCCGATCGATCGCCTCCTCGATCCGCCCCCATTGCTCATCATAGATCAGCGCCAACTCAGCCTCGATCTATGCCAAATTTAAACCGGACAGCCGTGGGCTTGTCCCGGCCATGACGAGTGAAACACGCGGACTATCGGTGAGCTAAAATCCGGGATTCAGCGATCCAGCGTCATCACAGACCCCGCATTTCGCTCCGCTCCATGCGGGCTATAACTGAGGCCAGTTAACAGCGCTCCGGGTTGTCGGCCAACGCGCCGCGTGCAGCCCAATCACATCTCCCCAAACGCCGTCATCCCCGCTACGATTTCACCCGCCCGGGGTCCCGCTAGCGTCTGTTGACAACAGGAAGGAGCCGCGCATGCCGACGTTCAAGCTGCCGCTGTCCGGCGATGTCGTCCAGTCGATCAACCCGTTCACGGCGTTCATGACCGGCGGACAGTTCGGGCTGGTCAACATCAATATGGGCCAGTCGAGCGAGCCCAAGGTCGAGGAGGAGGTGCTGTCCGATGTCGCCAGCTACGGCAAGCAGCTTGGCCGCATCGGCGACGCGCTGATGGTGCTGCTTGCGCACTTTCAGCCGCAGACGCCGGACGAAACCGAAGCGATCGCGGCGCTCAACGAAATGCTGGAGAAGATCGCCGACGTGAAGGAGAAGCAC
Organism: uncultured Alphaproteobacteria bacterium; assembly: GCA_963844545.1. Taxonomy (GTDB): domain Bacteria; phylum Pseudomonadota; class Alphaproteobacteria; order Rhizobiales; family Xanthobacteraceae; genus BOG-931. The sequence continues at coordinate 913,294 of CAWJOX010000026.1, forward strand.
AAAACAGCCGCCATCCGTCCGTACATAGCGCGGCCCGCGTCGTAGCATACGCGCTACAACTTTTTCCCACCTGCCTGCCGCTCGGCGTAAGTGTCCACCAAAGCGCGGATCATGCGCTGATAGGGCACGCGGCGCCTTTTGGCTTCGCGCTTGAAGAAATCGAGGCTGCGGCGCGACAGCGACAGCGTCACCTTCACGTTATCCTCGCGCGGCACGAGGTCGGCGGGCACGGGCAAGAAATCCTCCATGACTCGCACCCGGCCGATTTCGCCGGTGGTGTACCTAACGGTTCTGTTGCTCATAGAGGTTCTTTCCTTTTCGCCAATAGCCGGTCCCGAAAATGCGGATACGGCCTGCGCGATAAGTGAAACGCACCGTCATCACGCCACCCGCGACTTTACCGAAGCAGAAGTATCTCGGCTCATCGCCGCTGTGATCCAAATCGTCGGCGATGACCCGGCGCGGATCGAAGAACGCTGCCTGCGCCGCTGCAAACGAAACGCCGTGCTTCACCCGATTGGAGCGATCCTTGGCATCGTCCCATTCGAAGCTCGGCTCGGCCATTGGTATGGACAATATGCCATATCAATGTATGGCACAATAGCACCGCTCTATCCGAGCTACAATGGAATCGTCATGCCGGTGCATAGCCATTCGAAGAACGGCGTCGCGGAGCCTGTCATCGGGACGCGCGACTTACCGCGGTCCCGTTGGCTCGCCCATGTCGCCGGCATCCACTCTTACGGTGGCTCGGGCAAGAAAGACGTGGATGGCCGGATCAAGTCAGGCAATGACGGATAAACAAGAGGCGCTACCCGCCGTAAAACACGTTGTCGCCGAGGTCTTTCATTTCCAGGATGGCGACGTCGGGCCGGCCGGCCGGCGGCCGATTGAGGTGCGCCTCGACCACTTCGCCGACGATGATGTGATGGTCGCCCTGCTCGACGATCGCGGTCACGCGGCATTCGACCGCGCCCGGCGCGTCGACGAGGATCGGCGCTCCGGTCGTGCCCTTGCGGAACGGCTGGCCGCTCAGCTTGCCGTCGCTGACATCGGCCGGGCGGAAGAACGTAAAGGCGAGGCTCTTGTGCTCCTTGCCGAGCATGTTGAGCGCAAACGTCTGCGCCGCCTTCACGGTCTGGTAGGTGCCGGAATCGGTCTTGACGCCGACCACCACCAGCGGCGGCGCGAACGCGGACTGCGTCACCCAGTTCACGGTCGCTGCCGAAATGTTGCCGTTGCCGTCATCCGCGGTGAGCACGTAAATCCCGTACGGGATCATCCGCAGCACGGCTTTCTTGGCGTCGGCGTTCATGGCTTCCTCGCCTTGCTGATGTTCAGGCTACCATCGCTTTATATCGAACTTTCCGCAATCTGCCGCCACGGCCTTAACCTGACATCGATAATGTCGGCTCGCTTCCACATCCGTACAGCGCAAAGGCCAGTCAAATGGATTTCGGCAAACAATTCTCGCGCCACAACCGCCGCCCGGCCCCGGTCATCAAACAGACCTGCGAGCGCTGTTCCGGTACCGGCCGCATCCGCGAGCGCGGCCATCAGATCAGCTGCAAAGTCTGCGCCGGAACCGGAAAAGTGAGCGCCAAAATCGATCGCGCCTCCTAATCGAGTGACCAGCGGCGGATGTCGTCAAGGCGAGCAAGCGTAGCCCGCATTTCGCTCCGCTCGGCTATAAAACGAATCGTCATGCCCGCACTTGTTGCGGGCATCCACGTCTTAAGAGCCCAGTCGAAAGAAAGACGTGGATGGCCGGAACAAGTCCGGCCATGACGACGAGAGAATGAATGAGAACGTGGAAGGTTTGTAGCGACGGGCAGGTCCGAACGCGGTGCGAGCGCCGGCGTCAGGTCTGAATGTCGAGCAGCGTTTGCGTCATCTGTTGATCGACGCTCATCACATCGGCGTTGGCGGCGAATTCGTAGCTGGCGATCGCCTGCTGGACGACTTCGTTGGCGATGTCGACGTTTGGCGCCGCGACCTGGCCGTTTGGGTCGGCGTACGGCGCGGTCGGATCGTACGCCGTCGCCGTGCCCGGCTGGGCGTCGGACACGACCGTGCTCGTGCCGCCGTCCGGTGTGGGAACCTGATCGACCTGTTGGGCGACATAGGCGGCGGGATATTGCGACTGGTCCGCCGCGCTTGCCGACGGCAGCGGCCCGTCCGAATTCGCGTTGGCGACATTGTTCGCCGAAACCTGCAGGCGTTGCACAGCGGCTGCCATGCCCGATGCGGCAATCGACATGATGGAACTCATGCCGGTTCCATACGGCGCGGACGCTAACGGCAGATTGGGCAAATCGCTAAAATTCTAGCGAACCGAGGCCGTGCCGCTTCAGTTCGGCGGAGGCCTGCTGCAGTTTTCCACATCCCCATGATAAGTAGCGCACGCACGGTGACAATTGCGCGATAAAGGAGCAGGGCAGCGCTCGATCGCGCGGCGGCATTATCGGGGGGGACTTCATGGCTAATCGCCAATGGTACACCGCGATTGGCGGCCAGCAGGCCGGTCCGTACTCGGATCAGCAGCTGGGCGAAATGGTTGCGTCCGGTATGGTGCGGGCGGACACGTTTGTCTGGTGCGCCGGCATGACCGATTGGGCCGTGGCCGCCGACATTCCCGGCCTGATGCCGCGCGCGCGGCCGGCGCCACCGCCGCCCCCGCGGCCCGGGTCGCAACCGCCGCGGACGCCGGCGCGCGCGGCAGCACCCCGGCAGACCGGCGGCCAAGCGCAAGGCCAGGCCCAATTCCAGGGTCCGCCGGCAGGTCAGGCCTTTTCGATGGACCAGGTCAGCCAGGCCTTTTCGTCGCAAACGCCGGCCGATGCCGAGGCGCTGACCACGCATATCACCATCTGGCCGCTGTTCGGGCGCGCGCTGCTGGTTGCCATCGGGCAACTCACGGTCATCCCCGCACCCTGGGTGATGACGAGTTACTACAAATGGTTCCTCGAAAACCTCGAGCTTCCGGGCCGGCAACGCGTCGGGTTTACCGGAAAGCCTCTCGATATCTGGTACGTCTTTATTGTGGGCGCGCTTATTCCCTACCTGCGCTACATCATCGACGCCGTTGTGTCGCGAATTCCTTTTCTCTGGCACATCATCGGCTATTCCTGGTTGCTGACGTTGCTGATTTGGGCGCTGCTGGTGTTTGTCCAGCTGCTTATTTTGAAATGGGTTTTGAATAATCTGGTGTGGGATGGCCAAAGCGGGCCGCTGACCTTTACCGGAAATTACTGGGTCTGGCTCGGATGGTTCGTTCTGACAATCATATCCGCCATCACCATTGTCGGATGGGCTTGGGTTGCCGCGGCGTGGATACGATGGATGTGCCAGCATATCGAAGGCGGCACCAGAGGATTGGTCTTTACCGGAACCGGCCTGGAGATCCTGTGGCGGACGCTGGTATCCGGCGTGGGATGTGCCCTGATCGTGCCGATTCCATGGGTATTGTATTGGCTCACGACCTGGTACGTCTCGCAATTCGCGTTGAGCCACGAGCGGGCACCAGCCTGAACTGATGCGCCGTCGCAAGTTGTTTATCCGCGAGTGTTGCGCAGCACGAGGCAGGCCCCGCCGGCCGCCGTGAGCTTGTCGCATAATTTGTTGAGCGGTGCACGGTTGTCGTCGGCGATGGTGATGATGTAGCGCTTCGCCGGACCCATGCCGGGCAATTGTTTGTGCAGCACGAGCGGCTCGCGGTCGCCGATCAAGGCAGCGAACCGCTTTTGAACGTCACGGTAGATTGCCCAAGCCTCGCTTTCAGACACATGCGCGACCAGCTGGACACCCCAGCGCGGAATGTAAGACGCAATCCGTCGCGCTTCTTCCCTCGGCGCCAGCACGACGTTGGCGAGCTGCGTGCACGGCACGCCTTGCGGGATCGTGGTTTCCGCGGTTTGCGGCGGCGAGGGCGAAGCCCAGTCGTCGGCGGTCCAGCCGGTGATGATCGCGACGTAATTGCGCGTCTCGCTCGGCAGGCCGCGCTGGCCGGCTAGCCAGGCGCTGACCCGGCCGGGCCCGGCATTGTAGCCGGCGGCGGCAAGCCCGAGATTGCCGAACCGATCGCGCAGGTCGCGCAGATAACTCGCGGAGTTGCGCAACGCCTCGATCGGGTCGAACGGATCCGCCAGTCCGCGCCAGTCCGCGGTCTGCGGCATGAATTGGGCAATGCCCTCGGCGCCTTTGCGGCTTACGGCCCGGGCATTGAAGCGGCTCTCCTGCCAGATCACGCGGGCGAAGAATTCTACCGGAAGCGAATTCTCCGCCGCCGCCTGTTCGAGCGTGCGGCAGATGTCGTCGGCGTTTGGTTGCTGTTCCGTAAACGCTTGCGCCGTGCTCGGCTGGTCTGACTTACCGTCGGCTGCCGGCGGTGTGGCACCAGCCTGCGCATTTGCGGGAAGGCGCGAACCTATAACGGCCAAGGCAAACAGGAGGGCAAGGAGCGGTCCGGCGGGCGGGGTCATGCCGGTCTAACGCGGAGCGCCGGTAATGGTGCCCGCCATGGATGTGCATCCAGAACGCCGTTATAGTTACGCATATGCGGAGGAGCTTGATGCCACAGTTTGGATTTGACGCCGGCATCGCGGGGATGTTCGCCGGGATTTGCTGCATGGCCTTGGCGGCATCTGCAGCGAAAGCGCCGGCCGCCGCACAATCCGGCACGCCGGCGCTGATCGAGAACCTGCGCAATCTCCGCTATTGCGAGGTCATCACCGTCGCCCGCCAAGGGCTCACGTTTCTCGTCAGCATCTACAATACGACCGGCCTTAATCTCTGCCCGGCAGAGCAGTGGCAGGCGCTCGGCGCCAAAGCCTTGGCCAAACAGTTCGATGTCGCCGCCGTGAAGCTTAATGGGCCTCGCTACTGGACGCTCGACGCTATCGAAGCGAAAGGCGCCTCGGCAAGCGGTCAAAAGGCCGAGTTCGGCGGTATTGCCATGACACCGCGCGCTACTCTCAAGACCAAGCTTTGGCAGGGCACGGTCGGCGACAAGTTTTACAGAGCAAACCACGTTCGCCGCACGACGGTCTTCCACTACCGGGCTGGCGCGCCGGTCTACGAGCTGATCTCCCCTTCGGCGGACGTTTACATGATGCAATCCTATGCGCAGATCGCCGATCCGAAACTATCGCTCGATGATCTGCCTCGGCTTGGCGAACGCCTGCACCTGCCGGCAGGATGGAAATATCAAACGCGCACGCTTGACCGCGACTACGCGCTCACCGCGGAAGGCATGGCCTACGTGGTCAATGATGATCTTTACAATTCCTATCAGCGGCGGCCGAAGTAGCGAGGCGGCACAATCGCCGCGCCGGTCACGACCGCCGGTCGCGCCGGTTTGCGGGTCTGCTGGCGAGCTTGCCGTCGTGACGAGCGACGGCAAATGCCAAAACAGGCGCTAAGTTAAAGTCACTTTCGACAGGTCAGTGGCAATATTTTCCGGTCGACTTGATGTTGGCCGCAGCGATTTCGGCCTGGAAGGTCCCATCCGCCGACCTTAGCATGGCCGCAACATAATCGTAGCGATCGGTATGGATATGAACGCCGCCGCCGGCCATCGACCAGGTGCCGTCGCCGGTCATGTTGTTCGAATATTTGCCGCCGCGGCCGTATGAACTGACCGAACCGTTATTCCAGCAGATTTTCTTGCCGGACAGATCTGCGAAAGTAACCGGCGCTGCGTTCGCGATGGAAAGTGTAGCGAGCCAAAGCACCGCAGCCGCGGCAGCGAGCGAGAGAAACCTTTGCATCGCCGCCTCCAAAGAATTGACCGCCTGCAAGTTATGGAAAATTGATCGCGCCTTTAGCAGCGTCCAAACTGCTAGCTTCAAAACAATTTGGCAACCGCAATCGTTCAAAGCACCCGGCACTCGCGGGCATCGGAGCAGGGAGGTTTTATCAGCGCATTGTATGTGCAAATTGTATGCACATATGGTAAGCAGCAACAGATGGACTTCGAATGGGACGAACGCAAGCGGGCGCGGATTTTCAAGGACCGTGCGCTCGATTTCGCATCGGCCTACCGGTTTTTCGACGGGCGTCCGGCAATCCACCAGCCGACGCCGCGCAATAACGAGGAGCGGTGGAAAACGACAGCCGAGATTGAGGGTGCATTCTTCACTGTCGTGTGGACGTGGCGCGGACAGAACATTCGCGTGATTTCAATGAGGCGAGCGCATGAGCAGGAAGTCAGGAAACATCGTGAAATATACCGTGGCCGAGCTGCGCGCGCTGGAAAAGCGCGGCGAGATCCAGACTGACTGGAAGGCGGCCGCCAAGAAGCCCCTGCCTTCGGGCCGCGATCCGGACGATGCCATGGAGGAGATCGATTGGCTCACGACGGAGTTGCCCAAGTCGCAGCGCAAGGGCCACATGACGCTGCGGATCGATTCCGACGTGCTCGCTTGGTTCCGCGCGCAAGGGAAAGGTTATCAATCGCGGATCAATGCAATTTTGCGGCGGTATTACGAGCAACATACGAGATAGGGCTATCTCGACCAATTCACTCGTGCATAGACGATCGATTGCCGGGTACCCTATGCGCGCAAGTTCTTCCCTTTGAGCGCCGTTCCGATCTCATCGAGCACGGCCGGATCGTCGATCGTGGCCGGCATCGTCCAGCCCTCGCCGTCGGCGATTTTCTTCATGGTGCCGCGCAGAATTTTGCCGGAGCGCGTCTTCGGCAACCGGGCGACGGTGATGGCGAGTTTGAAAGCGGCAACCGGGCCGATCTTGTCGCGAACGAGCGCAATGCACTCTTTCTCGATTTCGGTCGGCGGCCGATTGACGCCGGATTTGAGCACGATGAAGCCGCACGGCACTTCGCCCTTGAGATCGTCCTTGATACCGAGCACGGCGCATTCGGCGACGTCGCGATGTGAGGCGAGCACTTCTTCCATGCCGCCGGTTGAAAGCCGGTGCCCGGCGACGTTGATAATGTCGTCGGTGCGGCCCATGACGAAGATGTAGCCGTCCTCGTCCTTGAAACCGGCGTCGGCGGTTTTGTAGTAGCCGGGAAATTCGGCGAGGTAGCTGTCCGTAAAGCGCTCGTCGGCTTGCCACAGCGTCGTCAGGCATGCCGGCGGCAGCGGCAGCTTGATCACGATCGAGCCCATCTTGTTCGCGGGCAGGTCGTGGCAGGCTTCGTCGACGACGCGCACGTCGTATCCCGGCATCGCCACCGTCGGTGAGCCGTGCTTGATAGCCAGCATGCCGAGGCCAACCGGATTACCGGCTATCGCCCAACCGGTTTCGGTCTGCCACCAGTGATCGATCACCGGCACCTTGAGCAGGTCTTCCGCCCATTGCAACGTCGGCGGATCGGCGCGCTCGCCGGCCAGAAACAGCGTGCGGAATTTCGACAGATCGTATTGCGCCAGGAGTTTGCCGTGCGGGTCGTCTTTCTTGATGGCGCGGAAGGCCGTCGGCGCCGTGAACAGAGCGCGCGCGCCGTGCTCGGCGATAACGCGCCAGAACGCGCCGGCATCGGGCGTGCCGACCGGCTTGCCTTCGTAGAGGATCGAGGTGCAGCCGTGGAAGAGCGGCGCGTACACAATGTAGCTGTGGCCGACCACCCAGCCGATATCGGACGCGGCCCACCACACCTCGCCCGGCTCGATGCCGTAAAGATTTTTCATCGACCATTTGAGCGCGACCATGTGGCCGCCATTATCGCGCACCACGCCCTTGGGACGGCCGGTCGTTCCCGAGGTGTAGAGGATGTACAGTGGATCGGTGGCCGCGACCGGCACGCAGTCGTAGACCGAGCGGGCGTGAATAAGCGCGTGGTCGCGCATGGTCGCCCAATCATGATCGCGACCCCCGATCAGCGAGGCTTCCGCCTGAGGCCGTTGCAGGATCAGGCAAGCGCCGGTTTGTGTTGCGCCAGCGTGATCGCTTCGTCGAGCAGCGGCTTGTAATGCACGATGCGGCCCGGCTCGATGCCGCAGCTCGCCGACAGGATAACTTTCGGCTTGGCGTCGTCGATGCGGGTCGCAAGTTCAGCGCGCGGCGAAGCCGCCGAACACCACGGAGTGGACGGCGCCAATGCGCGCGCAGGCGAGCATCGCAATCACCGCCTCCGGCACCATCGGCATGTAGAGAATGACGCGGCCGCCTTTGCCGACGCCGAGATCGCGCAACATGGCGCCGAGTACCTGAGTCTCGGTCATCAGACGGTGATAGGTGATGGTGCGCTGCGTGCCGGCGAGTGGTGAATCGTAGATAATCGCGGCTTGATCACCGCGTCCGGCGTTGACCTGGCGATCGACGGCGTTGAAGCAGGTGTTGGAGACGCCGCCCGGGAACCAGCGGCCGTAAATTCCGGCGTTCGGATCGAACGTGGTCTTGGGCTGTTCAAACCATTCAAGATCGGCGGCCGCTTCGGCCCAAAAGCCCAGCGGATCGCGCTGCCAGCGCGCGTAAACCTCGTGGTAGCGGCTCGAACGGGCGTCCATAACGTTTTCTCCCAACTTATTTCCGTCACCTTAAGGCGGCCGCGCAATGCGCGGCCCTTGAAGGGCGATGGTCCGGGCCGCTCATCCTTCGAGGCTCACTCCGTTCGCGCCTCAGGATGACGGGACGAGGCATTGTCATGCCCGCGCGGTAAACTTTGCAAGCTGTGCCGCGCACAGCAGACTTTCCAAGCCGTGCCGCGCCGGCATTTCCGCCATGCATCACAACGCTGGCGCCAATGCCCGTGCTTTGATCTATGTCACCGTTCTCTTTTCCGGCCCCGCAGCCCCAGTGATCACCAATCCGCTGTTCTATCTCCTTGCCATCCCGGCCGTGACCTTGATCGGTCTGGCGAAGGGCGGGTTTGCCGGTCTCGGCATGATCTCGACGCCGCTGCTTGCGCTTATCATACCGCCGCTCGAAGGCGCCGCCATCCTGTTGCCGATCCTCATTGTCCAGGACGCGATTTCAGTCTGGACCTATCACCGCGCCTGGAGCGCATGGAATCTGAAAGTACTGCTGCCCGGCTCGGTGTTTGGCGTCGGCGCCGGCTGGGCATTCGCGAGTTATCTGTCCAATGCCACGATCGAGCTGACGGTCGGCGCGATCGCGCTGATCTTCGTGCTGCATGCGTGGTTCGGCACCTGGCGGCGCGCCTATCTCGGCCGCCCGCCGGCGAAGGCGGAGCGGCCGCATCCGGTCATGGGCATGATCTGGGGGGCGCTGTCCGGCTTTACTTCCACCCTCGTGCAGGTGGGCTCGCCGCCGTTTCAGATCCACATGCTGCCGCAGCGCCTCGAAAAATTCACGCTGGTCGGCACCACGGTTATTTTCTTCGCCATTCTCAATCTGATGAAGATCGTGCCGTATTTTGCACTGGGGCAGTTCTCGGCCCGCAATCTCGTCACCTCGGTGGTCTTGCTGCCGATTGCGGTCGTCAGCAATTTTCTCGGTATTTGGCTGGTGCGCAAAACACCGACCGAGCAATTCTATAAGATCGCCTACGTTTTGATGCTGCTGATCGCGGTCGCCCTGCTGTGGCAAGGCGCCAGGGGCTTCTTCTAGGGCGAAGTCATTAACACGCAGCCATTGCCTGACGGATGCCAGCTGTATGAAGGGCGAGATAGTTTGCTGCGAGCTTGTCATAGCGGTGGTCGACACTAACGGATTGCCGAGCGCCTTCGCCGTTTTCAGGTTGATGACGCCGACAGCTGCCCCTAATCACAGGGCTCCGGTGAAGACCGAAGCCGCTTCCCCACGTTCTCGTGCCTCGGCCGTTACCAAGCGTGGCCTTTTCTTTTTACCGACCCCTTTCGGCGCCCCTCTGTCTTGTGGGAGAGTATTCGGTGTTTCTAACGTCACAATGAGGGAGAAACATTGATGCGTAACTTGACAGTCGTCCTCATCGCAACTGCTACAATTCTGATAGCAGGCTCATGGAATGCTGATGCACAAACTTCTCGCGGAGCCGCAAATATTACGGCGCAAGCGCAGAACTTCTCGCCGATCGAAAAGGCCGCCTGTGGCCCAGCATGGGGTCGCTGGTGCGGTCCGTGGCATCGTCGCGTCTGTGGTCCAGTCCGGTGCTGGTGCGTACACTGTTAATCGCCTTGAGGCCGTCTCAGTTGGCGGCCTCTCACCCGTCTGATGAGTTGCGCCAATCCGCAGCCGCCGCAGGCGTTCGATTGCGATTATGCTGCCGGTGAATCTCGGACCACCGGGCAAACAGGGAGGCCCCGGCACAAGCCTTTCGCCGGGGCTTCTTTACTGCCTGCATCCGCGTCGCCGAAATCCTGCGTTAACGGCGAACTCTCGCAGCGAATGTCGCAGTTGGGGCCCTTCTCGACATTTTTGCTGGATTGCAGAATTGGGTCCACTATCGGGCGTAGCGGAAATCACGTAAGCCGCATCAATCAAGCTCGATTTATAAGTGCGCGCCCTGGTCCCGCTCGTTCGCGCAACTTGCTATTTTGCTGTTCGCGATTCGGTATTTTCGCTACGGTGCCGCATCAGCGATTCGCCGTCTGGCGAACCCACAAATGCTCGACAGCCTCCGACCCGCCTCTCCGGCGCCTTCGCCCTGCAAGATCTGCGGGGAGCCGGCGGATCTTTTCGGGGTCATCGATTTCCATAAGACCTGCGCGCAGGTGCTGGGTCTTCGGCTGCCGCTGTCCGGCGTGCCGATCTACTATCGCCGCTGCGGCAAATGCAGTTTCGTCTTCACCGACGCGTTCGACGATTGGGATGAAGATCAATTCAAACAATATATCTACAACGGCGATTACGGCACGGTCGATCCGGACTATCAGTCAGTGCGGCCGCGTTCGAATGCGGAATTCGTTGTGCGGCTATGGAAGCAATACAGCGATCAAACCCGCGTCCTCGATTATGGCGGCGGCAACGATGTGTTCTGCACCACGCTTCGCGCCAGCGGCTTTCCGGTTGCGGTGACGTACGATCCGATGGTGCCGGAGTATGCGCGCCGCCCCGACGGGAAATTCGACTTGTTGACGTGCTTCGAGACGCTCGAACATATGCCCGATCCGGCTGCCGGGATCGCCCAAATCCTCGACTGCGTCGCCGAGCCGGGAGTCATCTTTTATCGGACGCTGGTGCAGCCGGCCGATTTTGACAAATACGGCCTGGCCTGGTGGTATGTGGGACCGCGCAACGGCCACGTTTCGATTTTTAGCAAGCAGGCGCTTGCGATCGCCTGGGGGCGTCACGGTTACAAAACCGTTTCCTTGACTGATGATATTCATTTCGCATTTCGTACACTGCCATCGTACGGCCCCGCTCTGATCAAATGATCGGTCGGCTGCGGCGTGTCGTTTGAGGGCCCGCTCGCCGCATCAATTAATCGGGAGCGGAACGGTGCTTAGAAAGAAAAACAGTACGAATGGGCGCCGGCGCGGCGGCTTCCCGTAGCTATTCGGCCAAGCCTCGACCATTGATCAAATCGGCCTTCTTTCGCTACGCTCAATCTGGGGAGCGAGGCACGACCATGATCGCTTACGACACTGATCTCGACCGTAACGCGGCGAATTTCCAGCCGCTGACGCCGCTTTCGTTCCTTGAGCGCGCTGCGGCGGTCTATCCGGACCAGACCGCAATCGTGCACGGTGCGCGGTCCTGGAACTACCGGCAGTTCTATGCGCGCGCCCGGCAACTGGCGTCGGCGCTGGCGCGCCGTGGCATCAAGCGCGGCGACACCGTCTCGGTCATGCTCGCCAATACGCCGGCAATGGTTGAGGCGCACTACGGCGTACCGATGTGCGGCGCGGTGCTCAACACGCTGAACACGCGCCTCGACGCCGCCATTCTGGCGTTCACGCTCGATCACGCTGAAACCAAGGTGCTCATTGTCGATCGCGAATTCTCCAAGGTGATGAAAGAGGCGCTTGCGGGCGCCAAAGCCAAGCCTCTGGTCATCGACTACGACGACCCGGAATTCACCGGCACGGGCGAGCGGATTGGGACACTCGAATACGAAGAGTTGCTCAGCGAAGGCGATCCCGATTTCGCCTGGCAAATGCCGCGCGATGAATGGGATGCGATTTCGCTGAACTACACGTCAGGCACCACCGGCGATCCCAAGGGCGTCGTCTATCATCATCGCGGCGCCTATCTGCTTGCGATCGGCAATGTCCTCACCTGCGGGATGGCCAAGCATCCGGTATATCTGTGGACGCTGCCGATGTTTCACTGCAACGGCTGGTGCTTTCCGTGGACGCTGTCGATCGTCGCCGGCACCCACGTCTGCCTGCGGGCGGTGCGCGCGGCGGCGATCTTCGATGCCATCGCGACGCACAAGGTAACCCATCTCTGCGGCGCGCCGATCGTGATGTCGACGCTGCTCAACGCCGAGATGCAGGAGAAGAAGCCGCTGCCGCATGTAGTGCAGTTCGCGACCGCCGCCGCGCCGCCGCCAGAGGCCGTGCTGGCCGCAATGAAGGCCGCCGGCTTCAACGTCACCCATCTCTACGGCCTTACCGAGACCTACGGTCCGGCCAGCATCAACGACTGGCACCGTGAGTGGGACGCGCTCTCCTCCGACGAGCAGGCGGAGAAGAAGGCGCGCCAGGGCGTGCGCTATCCGGTGCTGGAAGCGCTCGACGTGCTCGATCCGGATTCGATGCAGCCAGTGCCGCGCGACGGCCAGACGCTCGGCGAAGTGATGTTTCGCGGCAACGTGGTGATGAAGGGCTATCTGAAGAACAAGCCATCGACCGATGCGGCGTTTGCCGGCGGCTGGTTTCACTCCGGCGATCTCGGCGTCGTTCATCCCGACGGCTATATCCAGCTCAAGGACCGCTCCAAGGACATCATCATTTCCGGCGGCGAAAACATTTCGTCGATCGAAGTCGAAGACGCGCTCTACAAGCATCCCGCGGTCGCCGCCGTCGCCGTGGTTGCGAAGCCCGACGAAAAATGGGGCGAGACGCCGTGCGCGTTCGTCGAACTCAAACCCGGCGCCAGCGCCACGCCCGAAGAGCTGATTGCATGGTGCCGCTCGCATCTCGCCGCCTACAAATGCCCGCGCTTGGTGATGTTCTCCGACATCCCGAAAACCAGCACCGGCAAGATTCAGAAATTCAAGCTGCGCAACGTGGCGAAGCAGGCGTGATCTTCTCCCTCGCCCCGCTTGCGAGGAGAGGTCGGGGTGAGGGGCCCGTCCGCTGGGCTCAGAGAATCGCGGAGAGGCCTCCTCACCATTTGCGAAGACTCCCGCGCGCGGGGAGTTGGAAAATGCGATAAATTCAAGCTGCGCGACGTGGTGAAGCGATGTGACTGCGCCCGATAGGCGTAGGGCCGCATTTTGATTTGCTGGCGCTGGATGGACTGGAGCGCAATCGCTTCAGATTTAATTGATTCGGAAAACCGGCGTTCACTTTTGCACGATCGCGCCCTAGCACTACTGCGTCAAAAACTCGGCGCCGCTTGTGCGCCCTCTCGCCTTGCGGGTCCCCTTGGGGGAGAGGGCACACATCGAACGCCCGCGGTTTCTTCGCTGCGCTCAGCCCCGGAATGACGTGAGACAAGGTCATAGTCCCAAAATCGCCTTGGCGATGATGTTCTTCTGAATCTCGTTCGAGCCGCCATAGATCGTGGTCTTGCGCGTATTGAAATATTGCGGCGCCAGCGGACCGGCCCACTCGGGACCAATTGGCGGCTCGTTCCAGCGCTCGCTCTCGTCGTGCGGTGTCTGATAGGGCAGCGCGTAGGGGCCGACGACTTCGAGCAACAATTCGGTGATGCTCTGCTGAATTTCCGAGCCCTTGATCTTGAGAATGGACGAGGCGGGGTCGGGCTTGTTGCTTTTGGTGCGGGCGGCGACCACGCGCAGCTCGGTCATTTCCAAGGCCTTGAGTTCGACCTCGACGGCCGTGATCTTGGCGCGGAAGCGCTCGTCGGCCATCAGCGGCTTGCCTCCTGCCTGTTCGAGGCCGGCGAGCTCTTTGAGGCGGCGGATGCGCGCCTTCGAAGCGCCGACCCGCGCGATGCCGGTGCGCTCATTGCCGAGCAGGAATTTGGCGTAGTCCCAGCCCTTGTTCTCCTGGCCGATCAGATTCTCGGCCGGCACTTTCACGTCGTCGAAAAAGACTTCGTTGACTTCGCTGCCGCCGTCGATGGTCTGGATCGGGCGCACGGTGATGCCCGGCGTCTTCATGTCGATCATCAGGAATGAAATGCCTTCCTGCTTCTTGACGGCAGGATCGGTACGCACCAAACAGAAAATCCAGTCAGCATATTGCGCCAACGTGGTCCAGGTTTTCTGGCCGTTGACGACGTAGTGGCCGTCAACGCGTTTCGCTGAAGTCTTCAGCGAGGCAAGATCGGAGCCCGCGCCAGGTTCGGAAAAGCCCTGGCACCACCAATCGTCGAGATTGGCGATGCGAGGCAGAAATCTTTTCTTCTGCGCCTCGTTGCCGAAGGCAATCAGCACGGGGCCGAGCATGTTGACGCCGAACGGCAGCGGCTCGGGCGCCGGCGCCTGCTGCATCTCGTCGCGGAACAGATAAATCTCGACCGGCCCCCAGCCGGTGCCACCCCATTCTTTCGGCCAATGCGGCACCGCCCAGCCTTTGGCGTTGAGGATGCGCTGCCAATCGACGAGATCGTCCTTGCTGAGCCGTCGTCCCTCGATCAGCTTGCTGCGGATCGCGGCCGGCAGCTTTTCTTTCATGAACGAGCGCACCTTGTCGCGGAACGCGGTCTCTTCCGGCGTGAAGCGAAGGTCCATGATGCGCTCCTAGCGGTACAACATCCTAATTTATCTCAAACAAACCGGCGGCGCCCATGCCGCCGCCGATGCACATGGTAACGATCGCGAGCTTGGCGCCGCGGCGCTTGCCTTCGATCAAGGCGTGGCCGGTCATGCGCGCCCCGCTCATGCCGTAAGGATGACCGATGGCGATAGCGCCGCCGTCGACGTTGAGCTGCTCCTGCGGAATGCCAAGGCGGTCGCGGCAGTAGAGCACCTGACTCGCGAATGCTTCGTTGAGCTCCCACAGATCGATATCGCCGACCTTCAGCCCCTGGCGATTGAGCAGTTTCGTCACCGCGAAGACCGGCCCGATCCCCATCTCGTCCGGCTCGCAGCCGGCGACGGCGAAGCCGCGGAAGGTGCCGAGCGGCTTTAACCCGCGCTGTTCGGCAAGCTTCGCGTCCATCACCACGCAGGCCGACGCGCCGTCGGAGAGCTGGCTGGCGTTCCCGGCTGTGATCCACTTGCCTTCGCGCACCGGCTTGAGTGTGGCCAATCCTTCGATCGTGGTGTCAGGGCGATTGCCTTCATCGCTCTTGAGCGTCACCGGTTCGAAGCTCTCGGCCTTGGTGTCTTTGTCGACGATCTTTTTGGTGGTCGGCAGCGGCACGATTTCGCCGTCGAAGCGCTTCGCCTGCTGCGCCGTCGCGGTGCGGCGCTGGCTCTCAAGCGCGTAGCCGTCCTGCGCTTCGCGGCTGACCTGATAACGCTCCGCCACGTTGTCGGCGGTGTCGATCATCGGCATGTAGATCGCGGGCTTGTGCTCCTGTATCCACTCGCTGGGCGCTTGCAGGCTTTTGCCATCCTGCACGAGACTGATGCTCTCGAGGCCGCCGGCGGCGATTACCGAAGCCTCGCCGGCAATGACCCGCTGGGCCGCAAGCGCGATTGCTTGCAGGCCCGAGCTGCAAAAGCGGTTCACGGTCATGCCGGATACGGTGACCGGCAAACCGGCGCGGATCGCGGCTTGGCGCGCGATGTTGCCGCCGGTCGCGCGCTCGGGCAGCGCACAGCCGAGAATGACATCTTCGACCTCGCCCGGCTCGACGCCGGCGCGCTCCACGGCGTGACGGACGACGTGGCCGCCGAGGTCGGCGCCATGCGTCATGTTAAACGCGCCGCGATAGGCTTTGCCGATCGGCGTGCGGGCGGTGGAAACAATGACGGCGTCGGGCATCGACGACCTCCCGTGGAGCGTTTGATTGAACCGGCAGTGGCGAGACTGGCCTTGGTCTTTGCCGTTATCTTTGCAGGAGGAAGGATTGCCCGGTCAAGCCCAAGGGCGCGGTACCTCTATCTGGCGGCAGGTCTGCTGAAATATACTTGCTGGACCAAACCGGGAGTGCTGGCGGTGTTCGAGAAAGACCGAAAGGTTCGAAATCGTTTGACGCGCACGAGCTGCAGAGGCCGATGGCTCGGCGCAGCGCTTGCGCTCGCTGCTGCAGTTTTCGCAGCTGAAACGGCGTGCGCCGCCGAGCCGATCAAGATCGGCCTTGGAATGGCGTTGTCGGGTCAGCTTGCTGCCAACGGCAAGGCCGCTCTCGTCGGCATGAAAGTCTGGGAAGCGGATGTCAACTTAAGCGGCGGTCTGCTCGGCCGCCCGGTCAAGCTTGTCTATTACGATGACCAGAGCAGTCCGGCGAACGTGCCCGGCATCTATACGAAGCTTCTCGATATCGACAAAGTCGATCTGATCGTCAGCGGCTATGCGACGAACATGATCGCGCCGGCGCTGGTCGTGGCAATCCAGCGCAGCAAACTGTTTCTCGGCCTGTTTGGTACGGCGGTGAACGCCGAGTTTCACTATCCCCGGTACTTTTCCATGAACGTCAACGGGCCCGACGCCAAAAGCGCAGTCACCGCCGGATTGTTCGAAGTGGCCGCGGCGCAAAATCCCAAGCCGCAAACCGTGGCGATCATTGCCGCCGATGCCGAATTCGGCCGCAACGCTGCCGAAGGCGCACGAGCGAACGCCAAGGCGGCGGGCCTGACGATTGTCTATGACCGCACCTATCCGCCGGCGACGACGGATCTAAGCCCGATCGTGCACGCGATCGCTGCGACCAATCCCGATGTCCTTGTGATCTGCACCTATCCGGTCGGCACGGTCGGCATGCTGCGAGCCATCAATGAGGTCGGCTTCACCCCCAAATTGGTTGGCGGCGCGATGGTCGGGCTGCAAAGCACAGCGATCAAGACGCAGCTCGGCCCGCTGTTGAACGGCGTCGTGAATTACGATTCCTGGCTGCCGACGAAAACCATGCAGTTCGCCGGCGCGGCGGAATTCCTCGCCAAGTACCAGGCCCGCGCCGGTGCCGAAGGCGTCGATCCGCTCGGCTACAACTTGCCGCCATTCGGCTACGCCGACCTGCAAGTCCTGGAGCAGGCGATCCGCGCCACCAACAGCATCGACGACGCCGCATTGGCGCGTTACCTTCACGGCAACATAGTCAAGACCATCGTCGGCGACATCCAATTCGGCGCCGACGGCGAGTGGGCGCAGTCGCGCATGTTGCAAGTGCAATACCGCGGCATCACTTCGAGCGACATCTCCCAGTTCAAGGACATGAACAAGCAGGTGATCGTGACGCCGGCGCGCTACAAGACCGGCGACGTGATCTATCCTTATGCAGATGCCAAAAAATGATCGCGCGAAGCGCGAGAAAGTGAGTCACTTCATGACCGACGAGGCATTCCACGCGCGGCTCGAACACCTGCTCGACCGCACCGAAATTTTCGATCTGGTGCGGTTCGAGCGATTGTGCCGCGACCAGCGCGATTTCCCCGGCATGCTCGGGTGCTATGTACCGAACGCGCCGGTGCGCACCACCTGGTTCGACGGCACGGTCGAGGACTTCGCCGAGGCCTCGCGCAAGAAGATGACGTCCGGCAGCCAGGCCAAGCATTGGATCATGCCGGCGCGGCTCGAGATCAAAGGCGGCCGTGCGCTGGTCGAAAGCCCGGCGTCGATCTTCGACCGATTGACCTTCGACGGCGTCGAGTTCGATACTTTTCAGTATTGCCGGTTCGTCTCGCGCGTCATTAAAACCGCCGGCGGCTGGAAGCTCGGTTCGTTTGAGGGCATCTATCAGCGCGATCAAATGCAGACGGTGGATCCGCGCCAGCCGTTGCCGGTGGACTGGGACATCATCAAGTCACTGCGGCCGTCCTACAAGTTCATCGGCTACACCCAGGTCAAGCGCGGCTACAAGGTGAACCCGGAGTTGCTCGGCGATGACCGGCCCGATCTCCTGGAAGCGTTTTATGCGCGCGAGCAGAGGTGGCTGGAGACCGGGAAGTAATCGTTGGCGCCATGCGAGGCGGCTATCTCGTTTTGCGCCTTATTCGTCCCGCAAAAAGCCGAGCAGAAAGTCCGGCTGATATATCACGAACGACTTGATGGAGGCCGCGATGGCCGTACCGACACGCGCTGCAACGCTGGCCGCGACGGCTGGTCTGTTTCGATCTCTGGCTGCCGGCGTAATCGGTGCAGCGGTTACTTTTGTCGGGGTCATGCCGGCGCAGGCGCAGCAGCCGCCACCGCGGCCGGAGGCGCGGGTGATCGTGAGTGGCGAAGGCAGCGTCACGGTGCAGCCCGATTATGCCCAGATCGCGGCCGGCGTAACCACCAAGGCAAAGACCGTCAAAGAAGCCACTGACGCCAACGCGAAACTGATAGCCGCTATTACGGCTGCGTTGCGGGATTCGGGAATTGCACAAAAGGACATTCAGACCTCGCGTTTTTCAGTCCAGCCGGTTTATGCGCCGCCGCAACCGAATACCGAACCGAAGTTTTCGGGCTTCAGCGTCTCCAACCAGATCACCATTACCATCCACCAAATCGCGACGGTCGGCACGATTCTCGACCGGGTGATTGCCGCTGGGGCTACCGACGTTGGCGGCGTGGAATTTCTGCATTCCGACCTCTCAAAGGCGCTCGATCAGGCGCGCGAGGCTGCAGTGGCCGACGCACGGCGTAAGGCCGAACTTTATGCGCACGCCGCAGGCCTGGAGCTTGGACGCGTCGTGTGGATCACGGAAGATCCCAGTTATGCTCCACCCGGTCAGATGAAGGCTCTGCGCGCCGCCGGCGGATTGGCATCACCGGTGCCGATTGCCGCTGGCGAGGACACGTTACGCGTCCAGATCACCATTGGTTTCGGTACCGGCCTCTAAAAGTTCGCTCGGGTGGGCGCGCCGGTACAAGCGGCTTAATACCGGGTAGTAACACGCATGAGCCTGGGCGCACTTTGAATTGCTGCTATGCAAACGCGTCCGCATTGTCTTGTCCGTGTTCCTTGAACCGAGTGCGGTCAGGTCGCCGCCGGTTGGTTTGATAGAAAATCGTTCTGATTTTGCTGCGGTTTAGTTCGTAATATTTTTTGCAGGCTCCACCGCGACGTTCGCATGCTGCACGACCCTTGCTGCGCGTCCTGATTGCAACACTTGTCATTCTTGTGCGTCGCACCATGTACGCCTTCCGATCGCCGGGTCGGCTCACATTGGAGGGCATCGATGTCGTTACTGTTTTCACCAACTAAGCTTGGTCCGCTCACGCTGCAGAATCGTCTGGTGATGTCGCCTCTCACCCGCAATCGGGCCAGCGGCAATGTCCCGGGCGACTTGGCGGTGGAATATTACAGTCAGCGCGCATCCGTCGGCCTGATCATCACCGAAGGTACTTCGCCTTCTCCGAACGGACTGGGCTATCCGCGAATTCCCGGCGCTTTTTCCGCCGCACAGACCGCAGGTTGGAAGCGCGTGACCGACGCCGTTCACGCCAAGGGTGCAAAGATATTCCTGCAATTGATGCACACCGGGCGGATTGGGCATGCGGCGAACCTACCATCTGGCGCCAGCATCGTTGCGCCGTCGGCGGTCGCCGCGGCTGGCGAAATTTACACCGATGCGGAAGGCATGAAGCCGCACGGCACGCCAAAGGCGATGAGCGAAGCGGACATCAAGATTGCCATCGGCGAATACGTACAGGCGGCGAAGAACGCTGTGGCCGCCGGATTCGACGGCGTCGAGCTGCACGGAGCCAATGGTTATCTAATCGAGCAATTCATCCGCCCGAATTCCAATCAGCGTAAAGACGCTTACGGCGGTTCGATTGAGAACCGGGCGCGCTTCGGGCTTGAGGTCGCCAAGGCCGTGATCGCAGCGATCGGCAAGGACAAAGTCGGCATTCGGCTATCGCCGTTCGGCGCCTTCAACGACATGCCGCCCTATCCGGAGATGGAAGCGGATTACGCCTATCTCGCGCAGCAGCTCAATGCGCTGGGCTTGGCTTACGTACACCTCGTGGATCATTCGTCGATGGGCGCCCCGACCGTGCCGCAGTCGGTGAAAGATACGTTCCGCAAGGAATTCAAAGGCGCGCTCATTCTCTCCGGCGGCTACGACGCTGCCCGCGCCGAAAGCGATCTCGCCGCCGGCAAGGCCGACTTGATCGCTGTTGGACGTCCGATTTTGGCAAATCCGGACCTCGTCGCGCGCTGGAAGGCCGGCGCGGAACTCAATGCGCCCGACCCCACTACGTTCTACACGCCCGGAGCAAAGGGTTACACGGACTATCCGGTGCTGGCCAAAGAACCGCAGCCGGCTTGATGGACCGGTAACAGTTGGCGGGTTACGCCCTCGGCTAACCCGCCAGACTTTTCTCTACTTTTTCCCCAACACCGAAATATCCGCGCCGTCCTGATACGCAGGATGCTTCCAGCCGTCCTCGTCGTAATCGGCCATGCATTGCTCAACGAGCCCGATCATCCCCGTAAGCGCGCCGCTTCCCTGGGCTTGCTGGAGCTGAAAGACCCGGATCAGTTCGTGGCTGCCGGAATAGTTCATTTCGTAGAGCTCGTGGCGGGCGCCGAACTCGGTACCGATGGCGTCCCAGAGGAGCTTCATGGTCTTGATGCGCTCCTTGTAATCGATGCCATTCGAGCCGCGCACGTAACGCGCCAGATATTTGTCGATGTCGGGGTTTTTGAAATCCCGGGCGTGGGAGGGAAGATAAATCAGCCCGGACGCGATCACCTTTTCGACGATGTTGCGCACCGCCGGATAGGCTTCGGTCATGAACAACCGATACGTTGCGCCTGCGCGCACGTTTGGCAGCACGGCGCCGTCCACCCAGGGATCGGGGTTACACGCCATGGCATCAGTGAGCGACCAGAACAGATTGCGCCAGCCGATCACTTCGCCGATCTGCGCCTGCACACCGCGAAACGCTTCGACGCCGGTCGTGCGCGCGGCCTTGTAGAGCAGACCGGCGATGAAATCGAGCTTTACCGCGAGCCGCGTGCAGCCCTGGAAAGTGAAGCCGTTGAAGAAACCCGATTGCGGATAGAAGTTCTTCAGCCGCTCGACGTCGCGGTGAACGAATACGTTCTCCCACGGGATGAATGCGTTGTCGAAAACGAAAATAGCGTCGTTCTCATCGAACCGCGACGTCAGCGGGTAATCCCAGGGTGAGCCGGTAGCGGCTGCGGCCATTTCGTACGACGGCCGGCAGATCAGCTTGATGCCCGGCGTGTTCATTGGCGCGATGAACATCACCACCATGCTCGGGTCGGTGATCTCGACGCTCATGTTCTGGCCGAGAAAGTTGTAATGAGTGAGCGCCGAATTGGTGGCGACGACCTTGGCGCCGGACACGTAAACGCCAGCTTCGGTCTCCTTCTGGATGGTGATGTAGACGTCCTTGACCTGCTCGATCGGCTTGTTGCGGTCGATCGGAGGATTGACCAAGGCGTGATTGAGAAACAGCACCGCCTCCTGGCCGCGCTTGTGCCAGGCGCGCGCGTTGTCGGCGAACTTGCCGTAGAACTCGGCGTTGGCGCCAAGGGTATTGAGAAACGCGGCTTTGTAGTCCGGACTGCGCCCGAGCCAGCCATAGGTGATCCGCGCCCAGGCGGCGATGGCATCGCGCTGTGCAATGACTTCGTCACGCGAGCGCGCTGCCTTGAAGAATTTGTGGGTGTAGCCGCCCGAGCCGGTATCGGTCGGTGCGGTCAGTATTTCCTTCGACTGCTTGTCGTGCAGGGCATCGTAAAGCAGCCCGACCGAAGCGGCGGCATTCCGGAACGCGGGATGCGTCGTGACGTCGTTGACCCGCTCGCCGTAGATATAGACCTCGCGGCCGTCGCGGAGCAACTCCAAAAATTCCGCTCCGGTGAAGGGACGTTTTTTACCTGCGACGATCGCTTCGGGATGCTCCGGCATTCACTGCTCCATTCTCGTTCTTTAACGATACTCAACCTGCCGCTCGCGCCGGATCGCCCAGAACGTAAGCGCGCCGACAATTACGACGGCTAGCGGCGCTCCGGCCAGACCCGCCTTCGCATAGCTGATGGCGCCCAAAACGGCACCCAGTACAAAACCTATGGCAATGGCGAGAACGATGAGTAACCGCGAACGTACCGCGGCGAATTCTCGCTCATTTTCGAGATCATCCGGGTGCCGCGCGCGCCGGCGCCAGGCCAGCAGCAGCGCGGTGGTCTCGACACCCAGTTGGGTCATATTGCCGGTCATCACATTGGTCTGCGGGACGCCGCGCATCAGCAGCCGCACGATGACACTCTGCGTGCCCATCGCCATGGCGCCGAACAGGCCGGCGAGGATGCCGCGCCAGTCCTGGACGCTGGTGATCGGAGGACCAATCAGCAGCAGGACCGTGAAGGCGGCGAGCAGCACCGTCTCAAACGCGAGCATCCATGGCAACGGCGCGCGGCCGTGACCGCGGACCCACGCGATTAATCCCGCCGTCAGCGCTGCCGCAAACAGGAAGGCCGCAATTGCCAGCACCTTGCCGGTGATGCCGAGGTCGTGGGTGACGAGCTCGGCGCCGGCGGTCACGAAGCTGCCGGTGACCTGCGCGACGAACAATCCAAACAAGGCCAGGAACGTGTAGATGTCGACATACCCGGCGACGAAGGCCAGAAGTGCCGGCACCAGGCGCGGCAGCGGAATCTCGCGGCTGGTGCCGGCTTCCGTCATTGGCAAGCTCTGCTGCGCAAGCCGGAGCATCTTTCCGGTCAGACCGCTTCCGTTCGTTCAACTCTCGCCGTCGCGGATTTCATGCTTAACTGTAAATCGGAGTTATTCCGATGCAAATGAGCCACTTCCATTATTTGCCGCTCACGCCCGGCTTTTTCTCGATTCTTGTCGCACTTTTCCTGGTTTTATTGGTCGTTCTATTGGTGCTGCGTGCGTTGCGCCAAGCCTATGTCAGCCTCGGCGTCAGTTCCTCGACCGCCATGCTGTTGTTGTTCGGCTCGCTGATCGGCAGCTATTTCAACATTCCGGTTGCGGTCCTGCCGCACGAACACGTCGTGTCGGACCAGGTCATCGAGTTTTTCGGCATGCAATATAACGTTCCGGTTGTCGAGGACTGGGCCGGGACGGTGATCGCGGTCAACGTCGGTGGCGCAGTCATCCCGACGCTGATGTCGATCTATCTGCTTGCGGTCCGGGGATTGTGGATCAACGGTGCGATCGCGACGGCTGCCGTCGCTCTGGCGTTGCACTGGCTCGCCAATCCCGTGCCCGGAATCGGGATTGCGGTGCCGGTGTTCTGGCCGGCACTGATCACTGCTGTCGTTGCACTCGTGCTGTCGCGCGAAAATGCCGCGCCGCTGGCTTACATCGCCGGCAGCCTGGGGACGCTCATCGGCGCCGACCTTACCAATCTCGACAAGGTGCGCGGGCTCGGCGCCCCGGTTGCGTCCATCGGCGGCGCCGGTACTTTCGACGGGATTTTCCTCACCGGGATACTCGCCGTGCTGTTGGCGAGTTCTTGTTTCGACAAGACGGCCTGCACCGCAGCTATAACAGCAATCCCACATCAAAAGGCGCGACTCGCCACGAAGCCGGCGAGCACGATGAACATAAACAGGTCTGAGATCATCGCCGTCCAACCCTGCAAATTCAGGCCGCCGCGCAGGATATGCCCTACTCCAGCGAGGCCGTAATACAGTCCGCCGACGACTGCCGCCGGCACCAGAAAACCGGATTTCGCCAGTGTCGCCAATCCCAATGTGCCCATGGCGAGGTTGCCAAAGCCGACTTCGCGCACGATTGGGAACGCGCCGCGATCCTTGATTTCGAAAATGCTCTCGGCGGTGAATTGCGGCTGTAGTACCTGCCGAACGCCGGCAATGAAAAGCCGCACGCCGACGCCCCAGAACACAAACCATTTGCCGATGAGCAGCATGATGTCGAGGGTGCCGCCGACCCTAAGCGCCTCGACGACGACGGAAGCGGCCGGAAGGATCAGCAGTAGAAGAACGACTGTAACGACGTACATTTTAATCCCCAGGTCAGGTGGCGCAGCCTTTGCTAGAAAGCTAAGGCTTGGTGGCTGACAGAATAATAGGATTTAGTACGATTGAGGATGGCGGGCCGGGTCGCCGATGAGCATGGAAAGTACGAAAGCGCCACAGCAGGGGAGCAGGTGTCGTGCCGTGGTATTATTATCTCGCCCATTTCTTCGCCGGAGCATTCTTTGCCAACGGCGTGCCGCATTTTGTGCAGGGCATCTGCGGCAACAAATTCCAGTCTCCGTTCGCGTCGCCGCGGGGAGTGGGTAAATCCTCGGCGATCGTCAACGTGGTCTGGGGCTTTTTCAACTTCGTCATTGCTGCCTTTTTGATACGCTACTTTTTTGCAGCCCCGCCGCGGCCCGTTGGCATAGCGATCGCAACCGGGCTCGGTATTTTCGCCATGGCGTTGTTGCTCGCCGGCCATTTCGGCAAGGTGCGCAACAGTGCGCCCCATCCGTGAGGAATCGCATGTATTTCCGTTCTGCTCATCTGTTCGCGGTCGTTGCCTTCGGCCTGTTCGGTGACGCTGCGACCGCTCAGGAGGCGAGCGACATGAAGCTCGAGGACGTCGGCTTCGTCATGCGTCCGGCAAACACGCCCCAAAAACTCGAGCGTTTGCGACTGTTGCCGCCGCGCACATTCGTCGCGCGCAGCAGCGGTGGCAGGCGTTACTACATCTACGCCGATCCCGACTATTGCCAATGTGTTTTCCTCGGCGGTGAAATGGCGATGCAAAACTACCGGGATCTCGCGACGGCATCGCCGCCCCCCATGCCCACGGGGCCCGATGGCGGTCCGGCAGCGGGGCCGCCGATCCTCCCGCTCGCGCCCGATATCGACCTTACGATCGGCAACGGCGATATTCTCGATTATTCGTATTGACGAGTTCGCTCCCGGATGCCCGAGAAAATTGCCGGCGTTCAGGCTCACCAAAGTGATCCGCGGTCGATCGCGGCCTATCACGCTCATATCTATTACCATCCGAAAAAGACCCGCGATCGGGCAGAGCGTTTACGTCAGCGGATTGCCGCGGAATTTCCCGGCGCCAAGCTTGGCCGCTGGCATGACGAACTGGTCGGGCCGCATACCCAATCGATGTATCAGATCGCGTTTCCGACCGATCTCGTCGGGTCATTCCTGCCCTGGCTGATGCTCAACCGCGATGGCTTGACGGTCCTGCTTCATCCCGAGACCGGCGACGATTACACCGATCATACCGCGCACGCCTGCTGGTTCGGCGCGGTGTTGCCGTTGCGGGTCGAGGTGCTGCGCAGGGGCACCGAGCAAAAGCGCGAAACGTGACGCTATGCGACGCTCAACAACCCAAACACCAGGCTTGTGGAACCTGACGGGATCAGATTAGTTGTTTACACATTTGGGGAAATCAACGTGGAGGTATTCATGCGAAAGACGTTAGCTGCAGTCACCTTTGCCGCGGGCATCGGTCTCGTTTGTTGCCAGAGCGCCGTCGCCGCGCCAGTGAGCGGAGCGGCGGTGCAGAATGCCGCGGCCGCAGCCTCGCCGCTACAGCAGGCTCAGTACGCCGAGCGCAAAACTCGCCATGGTATCGTGAAGTGTTACCGCGACCTCGTCATCGGTCCGTATCGCTGCCACTATTATCCTGGGCCGTTCTAATAATCCGAGCGCGATCTGCCAAGAAAATCTCCGCCGAAACCGTCCTGGACCTGATCCGGGACGGCTTTCTCACGCTCCACTTAAAGGCTGAGGCGCCGAATTCTTCAAAGCGGAACGGCCGCGCTTCGTTGTCTAGGCGCTGTCCTCGACGTCGGTTTCGGGCCGATCGTCGCCACGGGCAAGTTCAGAGTGCCACTTGCCGTTCTCGTCCTCATACTCGATGGCCTCGGTTCGTCCCGGGGCGCGTTGCTCGGCGGCGGCGCGGTGCGCTGCATCGAGCGCCTCTTCGTGCGTCGGAAAACTCTCCGAGAAGACGCCGTCGACGGTGTACGCCCAGCCGTCTTCGTGGCGAACAACTCTGTAGGTGACATGGACCATCGGTTAGCTCTTCGGTTGGCTGTGAGCAGCATCCGCCGCCCAGGCCGTGATAGCAAAGCCCATTGGCCAAGTGAAGTTCCAGCGCTGGCGTACGCCCTCGGGCCAAACTGTGCCGTATTGCCGTCGCCTCGGTTTTGATCCGCATCAAAGCAGCGCTGCCCGAATTGCGCGATAAATGTGCTCTCGAAAGCCCCGGTTTTCCAGAGACGGAAAGATGTCGCTTCGTGCCGCCTGCAAGCTGTTCGTCCTGAGCCTGCTCGTTTTTGCTGCGGCCTTCGCGTTGCGGCGCGTGTTCCTGTGGGACGTCATGGCGGTGTCTTGGGATCAGGAGGCGCAGTCCTCGTGGGCGCTGGGAGCGGCGTTTTTGTTGCGCTCGATCGAGAATATAGCGAGTGTTATAGCTGCGATCGGGCTCGCCTTAGTCGGCACGCTTTGGTTTGATCGCTGGCGGGGCCATGCTCCGTCGGAAATATTGAATGGCGAGTAGCGTAATCTTTCCTCCCTCTCCGCAGAGGAGAGGGAGAATCACGCTTCGAGCAACGTTCCTTCGTGAAATTCGTAACATTCTTCGGCGCTTAACTCCGGCGCCGCGCCGCCACTACTACTTCCAGCCGGCTTCTTTGTCGCACGCCTTACGCTCGGCAACGTGCGTTTTCTCCCACTGGGTGATCGACTGGGTTTCGTTGTCGCTCATCTTGTTGTTCATGCAGGTGCAGTATTTGCGGACAACGTCTGCGGCTGCGTCGCCCTTGTTGTCCGCCAAGCACTGATTGATCCACTTGATATCGTCGGCGGTCGCCGCATTGGCCTGTCCCCAGGTGAATACGGGTCCTGCGAATGCGCAGCCGGTGGCAATCAGCACTGCTGCAGTAAGCTTCATGGGTCGTTTCCTCGGCGTTATGCCGCCGCCCAGGATGAGCGGCGGCGGGGCGTACTAATAGCTTGGCGTCCACCCATGGCAAGCTATGAAATGCAGCGTCGTTAAGATGCTGTGACGGCCAAATGACCTATTACGATGGGTCAAGCCCGCTCGATTTGGGCCGCATAGCAGCCAGCGCGGCGAAGTGGACGTGCAGATAAACGGCGCGGGGTCCGGCGAATAGGCGTACCGCGTGCGCTATGCGATCTATGTGCGCGAGGGCGAGGAAACATTCGACGAAGTGGACAGCGTGCCGGAGCAACCGCAAACCCACCCGATTTCTGCCGCGGTGCTGCGACCTAACCGGCGTTGACGATCTCCGGGAAGAGCAACGCAATATTTCGATAAAGGCCAATATGCTTGCGGGGCTATCAGCCACTTTCGGAGTGAAATTGATCGCTATACCTTGACCCCAATGCTCTACGCGATTCGAGGCGCCAAGCGGTGCTGCAGTGAGCGCTTGGCGGATTGAAATGTCCGGCCCAAGGATTCACTGCGTGAAACTTGTCAGCGGCGGCGACGGGTTTTGCGAACGCGCAACCCATCTCGGAGGCGTTCAATGCGGATAGTGCGTACTGCAATAAGCGGCAGTATCCGACGTTGAATAGCCGAGAATTTTCCCATTACGGGTGCACTGCGCATAATTCTTTGCATCCTTGATGGGGACATTTTTGCCCTGCGCATTCGGAAAAAGGATGTAACCTGGCGGCAGCTTCTTGCCGTCTTCAGCGCTGGCCGGCAGCGCGAGCGTGAGAAGTGCAGTGGTTAGAATGGTCGCACGCATCGATTATTTTCCCCAGTTTGTTGCTTCCCCGATCGCATCTTGGGACATGTTACAAGGAATGGCTAGAGCCATCCGGCGGGCGTGCATTGTCCAGTTGTTCTCACGGTTGGCGTGCGGGTCGCGGGGGTAACGTTGGCGTTAAGGATCGGGACGATTAGCAGATACGGTGCCGTCGTCGCGTTTTGTCTGGGGACGGCTGCGCAGCAATCGGCGGCACAGACTGCTTATAAGGCCTGTGTCAACGACGCGAGGGCTGTCCACGACACTTTACATGCGGCCGAATGCAAACGCCTTGCCGAGCAAACCGAGCAAGATCGCGCCGATTGCCTTGGCAAGCTCAAGCTGCCGCCAACCTATTGCGATGCGTCCTATCCGGCTCGCGACGGTTCGCCGAACTGCACGCTGCCTGCCGAAAACGCGACCGTGATCGACGCTGAATTGGAGCGGGCGCGTTATCGCTGCGCCCGGGAAAGCCAAGCTGCGCGGTGAGCGTTTGACGGCTGTTGACCCAGGCCGCGAACTCACAGACACGCAGATAGGGCGGCTATCGGGAAGAGGACCCCTCGCACGGAGCATCCCGTTGGGCGGTCCCGTGCTCGCTCGGCGGTGCAACCAGATTAACGGTCGTCCGAGCTTGCTCGAGGAACAGCGCAAACATGTCGTTCTTTGCAATCCAGTGCAGCATCTGGCCGATCAGGTTGCCAATGCTCGTTGACCGAAACTCCGCCTCAAGAGCAAACAGCCCGAGCAGGTTGCGATCAAGAGGGATATCAATTAACCGCTCTTCGCCTTTGTACCGCATTGTAATCGCTGCGCCGCATAAATCGGTCTTCCTTGTCAGCTCTCGGTTTGGATTTAGCGTCACTACGGCCTGTTCTTCGTCCGTAACTGCAGCCTCTCGCGCTGGCTGCTCTCGGTGCTTCGCATCTTCGATCGCCGCTCCATTTACGTAGCTTTGATCCGAAACATCAGGTGATTGGCCGTTTCGATAAAGCTGCCGCTTGCGAAATCGAGCTAATCCAGCAGCAGAAGCCGGCCGGCGGCGGAGACTGATCCCCAGTTTGGAACAGGTAAACTTCAATGTTGCGGGAGTGACGCCAATGACTTCGGCAATCTCTTCGTTAGTCTTTCCACGCTCCAAGAGGTTCATAATCTGACGGATATTGGCTGGTGTAAACTTCGATTGTCTCCCTTGCATTGGAGACTGAACAGACTGCACAGGGAGAGGCGCGATGTCGCTCATTTTTCTCCTCATCTTTCATTTCTAACTCGCCCCCCGTTCAGGTGCTGTACTTCTCTATGTAATCGCGTCCTCAACGACCGACGCAGTTCGGTACGCCGAGCTGATTTCCAGCCCTTGACGCTGATCAAAATGCGTGGTCGCCGAACGGCTCTATTCAAACACCAGTGAGGCCAATCGGGCTGGCGACAGATCGTCGCGCGACGAGTGGTCAGAGAGGCAGACACATGCCGCATGGATTGGCGCATGTCGGTAACGTCAGAGGAGTTGGAAAACTGTGCGCGTTCAAAACGGCGTGAGCAAATCGGTGCTGCGAATCTTCGTCAAAAATTCTTCCACATTTTGGTTTTGCCCACGACGGTGTGATTTGCACCGGACGTCAGTGGTGGCGGCCACCGCAATCGCGCTTGCGGCCATGCTTTTCGTGTCGGCCAGCCGGAGCGGGGTATTTTCGCCTTGTTGCCATCGCCATGGCTGTAGCTTCGGACATGCTTGGTGGCGATCGGGTAATGGCATTGATTGAGATCAATGTGCCGACGTCGCCATCTGCTATGTCCGTGGGCCGAAAAATCCTTGTATCGGAAGGCGCGCTTGGAGGTTGGTTTTGAGGAGTTTACTAGGCTCGGTTTCCGCGCCACTATCGCCAACGACATTGGAGGAGGTCAATTATGAGCCGGTTTTTCGTGACTGCACTTGTCGGATTGACGATCGCTTCAGCAGCGACCACATCAGCATCAGCTTTTCATTGCGTAGCGCGTAGCCCAAATGGAGCTGTGGGTTCTTCCGCCGGCGTCCTCATACTTGAAAGGGCCAGGGCGATTGCATTGCGCAGATGTATACTTGCTGGAGGAAATCTCCACGGTTCCTTTTGTCATGTCGTTTACTGTCGGTGAGTGAGAGCGTCCGCGGACGCTGCCGCCGACCTGCGCCACATTGGAACAGCATCGCTGTTCCCGCCCGAGGGCTCCCAAGCGGTCGCCCTCGCATGGCTCGATCGATTTCCTGACTGCTCGTGCCAGTCCACTGCACGCGGTCTAGAGCGACAGCACTGCTGTTGGCCGGTGAAGCGGATGGGCTTTGCTCGCGCTCAACCCATCCTGCTTTGTATCGCGGTTAGCTCGTTGCCGGCTTGTGATGCGGGTGGCGATAGGCATGCCGTACCCCATGGTGATGAACGCCGTGCGGCTGTCCGTTCGAATAGGACGCGTAGATCGGATGGATACCGAACAGACCTTCAACGCCGCCGACGACGCCGCCAACCGCGCCGCCGACGACCGCGCCAACCGGCCCAGCTGTGTTCATGCCAACGGAACCGCCGTGGGCGATTCCGTCCGGAATGCCTTGCGCATTAGCTGTAAGCGGCAATGCGAGCGTCGCGGCGGCAATGGCAGCACCAAGGATGTACGACTTCATCGTGGAACCTTTCCTCTGTTGGAAAGCCAAGAGGTTGCGGCCAAACAAGGCGTCGGCGTGGCAATGGAGCTGAGAAACGCGGCGATGCGTCGCAGCGCCAGCGCGATTAAGGGAGAGTGCGGCAAAGCGGCCACACTCGGCTGGCACGGGACGAGCCTGGAAGCGTCAAATGGCCGATCGTTCCGATCGGCCCTTCAGCGCACGCGGCAGCAGTTGCTTCCTATTTCGCGATCGCCTTCTCGTACGGATAGATCGCCTCGCCGCTTTTGAATTGCGGCGGATAAACGATCACTTCCGTTTTGGTGTCGCGGAAGTCGTCGATGCTGTTGCCCTTGATGTTCTGGAATTGAGCGGCCAGCGTGCGTTCCTCGGTCCATTCGCCCAGCGGTCCGAATTTCACGTCGCCGACCACGGTCTTAAATGTATTCTCGTGCATGTAGGCGGCCAGCACGTCGTCTTTGAGACTTTTGGTTGCGGCGATTGCCTCGCCCAGTACTTGCAAGTCGGCATACGCCCAGACCGGCATGTAGTAACCGAGCGGATCGGTGCCGGCGGCGGCGGCGCGCTCCTGATATTTTTTGAGCAGCTCCATGGAGCCCGGGAATTCCATCGACTTCACCGGGAGCCAGGTCTCGTAATTGACGATGCCGTTGAGCAACGGCCCAAGCTGGGTTTTAAATGCGGTCGCCTGCAGACCGACCATGGCGCCGCCCCACATCTTCGGTTTGAAGCCAAGCTCGTTGACCGTCTTGATCATGCCGACGGTGTCGAGCGGGTAGGAGCAGATCACCAACAAGTCTGGATTTCTGGCCTGGATGGCGCGCACGATCGGCGAGAAATCGACGGTCGCCGGCGGATAGCTCTTGTCGTAGACTACCTTGAATCCGGATGCCTTGGCATTTTCGCGCGCGCCTTCGCAGGCGTTCTGCCCGAATTCCGCATCCGCATAGGCGAGTGCGATCGTCTGCGGCTTGGGATTTTGCGCTTCGGCCACCTTGAAGAAGCCGCGCGTGAAGGCCGGCTTCGGGGTCGGGCCGTTCGGGATCATGGCGAAGTATTTGTTGTATTTGAAGGTGTCGTTGATGCCGGTCCCGAACAGGCTGACGAACAGCTTGTTTCGTCCGATCGCCACCGGCATGGCTGCGGCAATCTGCGTCGAAGCATAGCCGCTGACGATCAGGTCGACCTTGTCGATGTCGAGCAGCTTGGAATAGATGGCGGGGACTTCAGCGGGTTTGCTTTGGTCATCGTAGTAGACCAGCTTGACCGGTCGCCCGAGCAGGCCGCCTTGAGCATTGATGTCGGCTTCCCAAACCTGCATTGCCACCAATGACATCTTGCCGTTGGCGGCCAGCGGACCGGTGAGCGACATGCCGAAGCCGATCTTGATCGACTGTTCGGCCTTGGCCGGCGCGGCTGCCAGCAGCGATAAGGCAGTTGCAGCCATGCACGCTAAAAGAGCAGGCCTTGGCAACGGCGACTTCACGGACATTTTGCATTCCCTTATTTGTTTGAGTGACGCGACGGCGCGATCCAGCCGCGGCCTGATAAGCGGGTATTCAGAGTTGGCACTCTTCAAAGCCGTCAAAATTTGATTTGTGTCAAACAAGCCCGGTTCGCCACGCAAGGCACGCATGCAGAACACGCACAGTGGGTCAGCCGGAGATTGGCTTTCAATTTCGTTCGCCCAATGTCGGCTCCGACTGCTATAATTTGTGCGATGACGCGCCGCCCGATCGATAGCCGCACCGCAGCCGAGAAGGCCTTTAAAGCGGTGACCGCAAAACCGGTGGAAGGCCCACCGAAGCCGCCGCCCTCGCTTCCCGGCGTGAAGGAGACGGTAACGCTGCGCATTGACCGCGACGTGCTCGACTTTTTTCAGGAAGACGGTCCCGGCTGGCAGGACCGTATCAACGCGGCGCTCCGCAAAGCGGCGGGGAAGTAGACTTCCGTCCTCTGCGGCGCGCGCCAGGCTAAAGCCGACCGCGGCCTGTTTGCGCTTCGCTCCATTCGCGCTACGCTCGCGGCAGGGAGGACACTGCCAATGCCGAGTGCCGCGCCAAACTACAAATGGGACCACATCCACCTGCGCAGCCCAGATCCGGAGGCGACCGCGGCCTGGTTCGAGCGCATCCTGGGCGCAGAGGTGATCCGCACCATGCAGCAGGGCAAGCCGCGCATCGATTTGAAACTCGGCGGCGCCGACATCTTCATCATGCCGGTCGGACCCGCCGACAAAGTCAATGCGCCGCCGGTGACGCCGTATCAGGGGCTTGATCATTTCGGATTGCATGTGAACGACATCGACGCGGTGGCGGCCGCGCTGAAAGCCAAGGGCGCTGAGTTCACCATGGAGCCTAACACCGTCCGTCCCGGCATCCGCGTCTGCTTTCTACGCGGTCCGCAGGGGATCGCCATCGAACTGCTGGAGCGCGATGAGAAATTCGTTTGACCGGCGGCTCGATTGACTGCTGTGCCAATGCCGCCAGCGGCTGCCGCGACCAATCCGCTTTTCAACAACAGCCCGCTTAAGCTCGGCAGCTTCTCAACGAATTTGAGCGGCGGCGGCACCATTTCGAAAATGGAAGGCCTCCTTAAGGCCGAATGGCCGGCGACGCTGGAACTGGCGCGCCTTGCCGACGAGATGAAGTTCGAAGCGATCGTTCCAGTCGGACGCTGGAAAGGGTTTGGCGGCGAGACCAATTTCAACGGCGAGGGCTTTGAGGTCTTTGTCTGGGCCGCCGGACTGACCTCCGCCACGCACTATTCAAGCGTATTCGCGACGTCGCACATCCCCACCGTCCATCCACTGTTCGCCGCCAAGCAGGCAGCGGCCATCGATCACATCGGCAATGGCCGCTTTACCCTCAATCTCGTGACCGGCTGGTACACGCCGGAAATGGACATGTTCGGCATCACGCTCCTTGATCATGACAGCCGCTATGAGATGGCCGAGGAGTGGGTGCAGATCGCGACGCGGCTATGGAGCGATCCCGAGCCGTTCGATTTTTCCGGCCGCTTTTATCAAATGAAACAGGCCGAGCTGGCCCCGAAGCCGATCCAGCGGCCGCGGCCGCCGCTGATGAGCGCGGCGGGCTCCGATCGCGGCCGCCGCTTCGCCGCGCAATATTGCGACATCTGCTTCATCGCGCCCGAGAGCTACGAGCCCAGCGAACTCAAGGCCAAGGTCGACAAGTACCGAAACTTCGCGCGGGCGGAATTCGGGCGCGAGATCCAGGTCTGGTCGAACGCCTACGTCTATCACGGCGATAGCGAAGCGGACGGCCAAGCGCTGTGGCGTCACGCCGTACAAGAATTAGGAGACTGGCAAGGCGTGACTAATATGCTCACCGTCATGGGCGTGACTTCGCAGCTAGTGCCGCCTCCGGTTCTCGACTTCCTTAAGCAGCACTTCATCGCTGGGTGGGCCGGATACCCGCTGGTTGGCGGCAAGGAGCAGATTGTCGAAGGCTTGGCGATGCTGAAAAAGGTGGGCTTTGACGGCATTCTCCTGACCTGGCCGCGCTGGGTCGAGGGTATGACCCGCTTCCGGGATGAGGTAATACCGCTATTGTCGCAGGCTAGCCTGCGCTAAGGGGCCGAAACGATCAAACTTTCGCCAGATACTTGCGGTTTCTATCACGCACCAGGGCGAAGCGATCTAACCACGCGATCCCAGGGGCGGTTTTGGGGATGTCCGAGTCGGCTATGACTGCCTTCTTCAAGCGCTTTGCTGTGAAGTTCATCGAGGTCGTGGGCGCGGGCATCGCCACCGCGCTCAGCGGCTATCTTCTCGCGCATTTCAGCGGGTATTGGTCCTCGACGGCGTCGGCGCCGCCGGCAGTTCAGGTGGCTCCCGGTACCAGCGTCGTAACGAAGAGTCAGCGCGTCCACCCGGTCTCCGCCGACGCCAAGGACAAGGAGCAGCGTCCGGCGTCGGCGCAAGCGATCAATCCGGTGTCGATCCTGCCGGCGCGGACCATTGCGAATGCCAGGGACACGGCGGCATCGCACAAGCCAGCGCCGGCCGAAACCCACGCGGTCGAGAGTAAGCAACACGACGAAGAATCGGTCGAAGCCCAGGTGCGCGCCGCGCTCGCCAATGTCGACGCCAGCCGGCCGGCGCCGGCCGAAGCGTCACCTCGTAAGATCGATGTCTCGCCGGTAGTGCCCGCCGTTGCGGCTCAGCCGAAGCCGGCCGACGGCACGCCTCCCGTAACCGCGGTCGCGGCGGTCCCGCCTGCCGCCGAAACCTTGCCGCCGCCGCCGCCGGCGCAGATAGCGCCGGCGGAGCCCGAGCCGCTTACTCCGGTGGAGATAAAATCGCGGCCGGTTGCCGCCGCTGTTGAGGCGACGCCGCCCGTAGCGCCGGTGTCGGCGGCGAAGGAAGACGACCAGGATCTCTTGTCGATGATCAAGAAGATCCCCGATCTGTTGCGCCCCAACGCGCCCCCACCTGAAGGTGAAGCGCCTCGTCCACCGTTACCGGTCGGCAACTAGCGCTGGGAATTTCAAGCCGAAGAGTTTCGATCCATAGTGCGAGCGCTTTCGCGCCGAAACGAGGTTAGCGCGATTTGCGCCGGCGCGATTTGCCTCCGCTGTGCGCCGTTCCCCGCGCAGATTTTAGTCGGAACTTCTGGTCGGCTGGCCTGCGAGGTTGTTGTTGCAATGGCTTTGTTCCGCGCGACGGAACCGTGAATGCCTAAACTCCGACAAATGCACGCGCGGTTTTTCACGCTTTATTGAAGCGGCCACCGCGAGGATGACGCGGAGGATCGGTATCAGGTTCCAGTTGCAGCACGGAGGGATTGGTCATGACCATCCAGGTCGCTGTGCCTTTGCTCTACTTTCACGAGCGTTACTTCGGGCGGCCGTCTTGCCCGCGGTGCGGCGAACCATTGATGGCGCCTGAACGTCCTGAATTCTCAGAGTGTCTCAGCGGCGTGGAGATCCGGCACTATTGGGTATGTGGCGGATGCGATCATCAGTTCGACACGTTGGTCAAGTTCGCTTCAGCCGCCGCGTAATTGGCCCACTCTTGGATTCGTAAGACGGATTAGCGCGGCGTAACCGCCGTCTTTCGCCAGCGCCGGCACCGGCCGCACATGCCGTTTTTGCCGCGTGGCCTGGGTGGCCTGGACCGTACATCTCCCCGCCGGCGGCGCTGGGCGCCGACCGGCGCCTTAACCAGCTCCGCCTGGTATGCCGGCTTTGCCCGGATTAAGCCTCGCCAATCGGGGCTGCGAACTGATATGCCATTGGGCAACCGAACGATTTCATCGAAAAGGATAGCGAATGGTGGAGAAATCCAGGAAAAATGAGGCGAACGCCCAGTTCGCAAAGATAATGCGGGCTGAAGATGCCAAAAAAGCAACCTCTGAATACGAGTCCACGGCTGCGGCGCTGCGCGCGAAGACCGAGCGGCTCAAGGCGCTCCGATTGGCCCGAGACGCCGCCGCTCCGGCGCAGGAGCCAGCCGCTCCGAAACGAAAAAGCAAGAAGAAGAGCACCGGCAGCTTGTCGGACTGGCTGGACGGACAGGCCAAGGACGGCCGTGGCGGTTAAGCACACGCTGCACGGGCGCGGAATTCGGTCCGAAAGACTGCGCATCGCCCGGAGTGACGTTCACGACCGGCCCGCGGGGATCGGCAGTCCGGGAGGGGGACCTGAGCAAGCAACTGCAGGACAAGGTCGCGATCGTCACCGGTGCGAGCAACGGGATCGGCCGCGCCATTGCCGAGACGTTTGCGGCGGAGGGCGCGAAGACCATACTGGTCGCGCGCCGCGCCGCGCTGCTTGACGAGGTTGCCGGCGGCATCAAGTCGCGAGGCTGGCAAGCGCTGCCGGCTCCGGCCGACGTGACCAAAGAAGACGCGGTCGCCGCGTTGTTCGCCATGGTGCAGAAAACTTTCGGCCGGCTCGACGTGCTGGTGAACAATGCCGGCATTGCGACGCATAAAGCCACCGAGGAGATCACGCTCGAATACTGGCGCGAGGCGCTCGACATCAACATCACGGCGCCGTTCCTGTGCAGCCGCGAAGCGATCCGCGTGATGAAGGCGCAAGTGCCCGCCGGCGGACGCATCATCAACATGGGCAGCATCTCGTCTAAGACGCCGCGGCCGGATTCGCTCCCTTACACGACGACCAAATTCGCCTTGCAGGGCATGACGCATCAGCTGACGATGGACGGACGCAAACACAACATCGTCGCCTCGATCATCCATCCGGGCGCTACGCTGTCGTCGTTCACGACACGCACCGGCCGCAGCAAAGCGGGCGCGGGCTCAACACCTGAGGATTACGTCATGAGTGCCGACGAAGTGGCGAAGGTCGCAGTCCTCATGGCCTCGCTGCCGCCGGAAGTGAATTTGTACGAAGCGACGATTTTGCCGAATCACCAGCGCTCGTTCATCGGCCGCGGCTAGTGGCCTGCGCTGTTCATTAGCCGCCGGTCATTTCCCCGCATAGGCCAGGCACTCGACTTCGACTTGTGCGTTGCGCGCCAGGCCGCTGGCGCCGAAGGCGGAACGCGCCGGCAGCCGGCCGGGTTTGAAATAGGTAACGTAGACTTTGTTGAAGTCGCCCCACTTCGCCATGTCGGCGAGCATCACGGTGCATTTGACGACGTTGTCGAAGCTCAAATCGTTGGCTTTGAGCACCGCGCCGATGTTGTCCATCGCCTGCCTGGTCTCGCCCTCGATTCCGCCCGGGGCAAGCTCCCGGGTGCCGGGCACGATGCCGATAGCGCCGGACATAAACAGGATATCGCCGACGCGCACCGCCTGGCTGAACGGTGGCTTCATCGCGGCCAACGCCGGCGAATTGTAGAAGCGCGGGCCGGCATCTTGCGCCTGCGCAGAAAACGGAGCCACAGCCAGTGCAGCGAGTAAGGTGATACCGCCGAAAACCCCAACGCCGATCATTCTGAAACAATTGCGCATACCGAACTCCCTGCTCGTAGACGACACTAGCCGGATCGAGCGCTCGCAACAATGCGGGCGAACTGGCGGTGCGATACGGATTTGCTCATGGCGTCAAACGGTGCGCGTCGAAGGCTTTGAGGCCGGCTATGACGCAGCGGATCTTCGAGGTTCCAGCGAGTGACCCTAACAGGGTCAATTTTCCGGTCACCAAAACAAAATCAAATTTTCCGGGCAATAAGAAACCCTGGTTTAGATTAGGCTGGCAAATTACGGGCTTGGCTGGCGCGGCATTTGCGTCCGCGTCGCTTACGCCGTTACGATCATTTCGGGCGTAGAAGCCTTTGTGATGGACTGAAAATGCAGGAGCACAGACGGTTTCATCGTGTCCGGCCGACCGGCATGATGTCCAATACCGGAACGATTTTTGTCGACGCGAAAAGCCCGACGGCCACTTGCAAAATCGTGGATCTCAGCGCCGGCGGCGCGTGCCTCGAGGTGCAGGGCAGCGAAGCCATTCCGCAGCGGTTCACGCTGAACCACGGCGGCGTCAAAAAGAGCCTGTCACATCGTCTGGCAAAAGGGCCGTCGCGTCGGCGTAGCGTTCTAATTCAACGCCTCGAAACTTTCGTTCGCCGCGCCCGCAAGACCGGGAGCGTCAGCGCATCACCAATTCGTGGATCGCAACACAGTGGCGTGCGAGGTTTCGCCTCGCCACCACGAACTCCTTCAGTGGCGTGTCGATGTCGTAAAAATAGATGTTGGCGATGAATCCGTAAATCCCGGCGTCGACGCTGGTCGGGTTTGCGCCGTGTACATAGCCGCCGTCCGGCACGAGATCGGCGAGGACGGCGAGATCGGCAAGCCCGCGCGCGTAGGCGGCGTCCGGCGCGTAGCGGCCGATGCCCTGGAAATGATAGCGCTGGAAATTGAACTCGCGCGCCTTGCGCAAGCCTTCGTCGGTGAGGCTCGGATGCTCGCGCATCAGGGCGGCGCGGAACGCCGGCCAGTACCGCTCGTCCTTCCACCGCGAATACGACATCACCCAATAGAGGTCGTCGAGCAGCCGGGTGACAAGGAGGCTCAAGTCGCGCTCGCGGGCGCCGAGCGCCGCGTCGATGGTCAGCCGGTATTTGGCGATCAGGTGCGCGATGATGGTTTCGCTGTCGCCGATAGTTTCGCCGTCGTCGACAATGTAGGGCAGCTGTCCGCGCGGCGCCGCCGAGGCATCGAAAATGTGCTCGTGCGTAAACGGGATTTTGGTCAGCCGGAGGAAGGCAAACACCTTCAGCCCGTAACCGTTGTTGTCGGCCACACCGAACAGGGTTGGGTAGGAATAAAGAGTGATCATGGTCCTCAAGTAGCCCGGTTTGAACCGGAGTGAAATCCGGAAGTTTTGCGCTCCTCGTCATTGCGAGGAGCGGAGCGACGAAGCAATCCAGAGCCGCGCCGCATCACCGGATTGCTTCGTTCCGCTCGCAATGACGAGCATATGGCGGATTTCGCGCCTCTTGATCGGGGCTACGACGACGCAAAATGGTTAGCTATCCTCGACGGATTCGATGAAAGGAATACGCCAATGGTCGCCTATGTTGTCTTCACGCGCGAAAAGATGCGCAATCGTGATGAATATGAGCGCTATCGGGAAAAAGCGCGGCCCGCCGCGGCCGGCCACCCGTTGAAGCCGCTGGCGCTTTACGGCAAACACGAAGTACTCGAAGGCCCGGCGATCGAGGGCGCGGTGATCCTGGAGTTTCCAACCATCGAGGCCGCCAAAACCTATTACCACAGCCCCGCTTATCAAGACGCTGTTCGGCATCGCTTCCTCGGCGCCGACTATCGGGTGTTCATTGTCGAAGGGCTGTGAGGCGGCGCAGTCCCGACGTTTGTAACGTTATTTCTTCAGCAGCGCATCGCGCTCTTTGGTCAGCCGATCAAGCTCTTCGTTTTGCTGGGCGATCCGATCGGCGTTGCGATCTTCGTCCTCGGCGCCCGAGAACGCGGCCGCTTGTTCAATCAGCTGCCGGATGTTGTCGCGCGTGATGGCGATGCGCTGTTCAAGTTCGGCGAGCGAAAGCGGACTGCTGCTGCTCATGATGTTCCTCAAAGGTCGCGCGCTCAGGACGGTTGGCGCCGGACGAATGGAACCGGGACGATAACATACTTGCTCGCGTTTTGCGGAAGCTGACTTCGCCGGGCGCGTCCGGCCAACGGGTCCGGCCCGATGACAAGCTCCGCCGTAACTCGCCCTGTTGAGAACGCCCGAAATCGGTGGATTGCGCTGCAATCATCCGCCCCGCGGGCTTGATGCTGAGGTCCGCCGGATCAATCGTGGAGATTGACAATCCCACAGGAGGTTGACGTGAAGCTGAACCGCATGGTTTGGGCCGCTGTCGCGGTCCTCGCGCTCCAGGGGTTCGCCACGGGGACCAGGGCAAGTGACCCGGACGAGATCGTCCGCCGGCTCGATGCGCTGGAAAAAGAAAATGCCGCGTTGCGGCAGCGCCTCAATCGCATCGAGCACGCGGCCACAACGTCAAAACGCGCCGCGACGCCCGTCGCCGCGAGCCGGCGAAATCCCCCGCAAGCGGCTGAACTGGAAACACCCGGCCATGCGCCGCTATTCCTGGACACCCGCGCGCAAGGCAACGGCGCTCCCGATAGCTACAAAAACCAAGTCGCCGGCATCGGCGCCTGGAACGTTGCGCCCCACTTCGAGGTCAGCGGGTCGCTGTTGTTCCTGCAACCCGGCGCCGGCAATCTGGAATACGGGACGCTGGTGACCCCGTTTCCCATCGCGACGCCGAATTGGGCCAATCAGTCGCTTACGCCTGGTTTCAGTCCGACGTTCAAGATCGGGGCTCGCTATATGCCCAACGCGTCCAACGATATCGACCTGGACTGGACGCATCTGAATACCAGCACGAATGGGTCGTTTGCCGGCTCGCCCAGCCAAATGGTTGGGCCGCCTTATCTGATTGGCCCGGAATCGGAGATGTACAAGGACGCCAATGGCAACGTGCAATTCGCCTATGATTCCGTCCATCTCGACGGCGGCCACACCTTCTGCGCCGAATGTGCCTTCCAGCTGCGGGTGTTCGGCGGTGTGGAATTTGCCCGCATCGGCCAGAACCTGACCGGAACATTCCAAAGCCCGGACGGCTCGGCGTTAAGTGCAGACACGACCACGTCGTTGTTCACCGGCGCCGGGCCCCGTGTGGGATTGAAGGGTCAGTACGCGCTGGACAACTTCCAGTTCCTCGGCGAGGTCGCGGGCGCAGCCTTGATCGGCACGTCGCAGAGCCGCATCAACTTTACCACGTCGTCGCCGACACTGGCCGGCAACAACCAATCTTTGACATCGCCCAA
Organism: uncultured Alphaproteobacteria bacterium; assembly: GCA_963844545.1. Classification (GTDB taxonomy): domain Bacteria; phylum Pseudomonadota; class Alphaproteobacteria; order Rhizobiales; family Xanthobacteraceae; genus BOG-931. The sequence goes on from CAWJOX010000026.1 coordinate 954,018, forward strand.
CGCGACGCAGGTTGTTCCCAGCATCGACGCCCGATTGGCCACCGCCTACACGTTCCCGGCCACCAACTACGGTGTGTTCAAGATCGAGGTGGGTTATCAGGCGGCGGTCTATTTCGATGCCGTCAATCAGTATTCACTCACCCAGGTTCCGGTAAACGTTCCGATGATTCCACCCGTGGGAGTCTTCCTGGCGACGGCGCAACATCTGCAAAGCAATTTCACCGACCAGGGTCCGTATCTGACCGGCAGCTGGGCGTTCTAGCTGGCATTGCGGACCAACGGACCGGAACGATAGCGTCGTTGCGGAGGCCTCGCCGAAGCGAGCACCCGCATGCTTGTTTCGTTTTCCCGTAGCACGATTAGCCGCCCCGTTCAGTTTATCGGCCCGCACTTCCACTCGTTGAACAGGATAAAGACATTTTTGTCCGTGGTGCCGTCGCGCGTCGCGATGAGATCGCCTTGCAGGAAGATGCCGCCCTCGATCTCGGTCACCACGTAGCGCTTCGGCACGAAACTCCACGCCAGGCCGAGGTAATTCCTGCCGTTCCAGTTCGGCGCGTAATCCAGCGGATTGGCGCGCTTGAGAATCCGCGCCGTGTTGTCCTTCGGCACGCAGCCGCCGCCGTCTTGCAAAATTTCGGCGATGCTCGGGTGGCCCTTCGGCGTCCCGTCGTCTGCGCCCGCGCCGAACGCGCCGCCTGCGGCGAGCAAAAAGACGCACGCAATGACGAGGCGTTGCGGCATGTCCTGATCCGCGACGGCAAACCACCGAGCGGCGGCATCTTACACGCAACGGCTGGACGGCGCCCGCGTCCGGTCTTAAAGAATGCGCGGGGGAAGCGCGTGATGCGTAACAGTTTGACCGACGACCGCGTGATCATTGCCGGCGGCGGCATTGGCGGGCTCGCGGCCGCGCTCACGCTCCATCAGATTGGCGTGCCCTGTATCGTCTACGAAGCGGTGCGCGACATGCGCCCGCTCGGCGTCGGCATCAATCTGCAGCCCAATGCCGTGCGCGAACTCTACGACCTCGGCATCACCGAGGCCGACCTCGACCGGGTCGGCATTCCGGCGAGCGAATGGGCGCTGGTCGGACTGAACGGCAACGATATCTATTCGGAGCCGCGCGGCAAACTCGCGGGCTACAACTGGCCGCAATACGCGGTGCATCGCGGGCTGTTCCACCTGCTGCTGCACGACAAGGTCATGGAGCGGCTGGGGCCGCAGGCGGTGCGACTCGGCAGCCGCGTTGCCGGCTACCGCAAACATGCCGACGGCGGTGTCAGCGCGCTCGTCGAGCACGCCGACGGCTCGACCTCCGCGCCGCGCGGCGCGCTGTTGATCGGCGCCGACGGCATCCACTCCGCGGTGCGGGCGCAGATGCATCCCGGCCAGCCGCCGATCCATTGGGGCGGCGCGGTGATGTGGCGCGGCGTGACCTGGGGAAGGCCGATCCGCACCGGCTCCTCCTTTGTCGGCCTCGGCACCCACCGCCACCGCATGGTGTTCTATCCGATCTCGCATCCCGATCCGAAGACCGGTCTTTCGATGATCAACTGGATCGCCGAAGTCACGATGGACAACAGCGAGGGCTGGAAGCAGAGCGGCTGGTTCCGGCAGGTGCCGATTTCCGATTTCGTCCACCACTTCGACAACTGGATCTGGGACTGGCTCGATGTGCCCGCTTTGCTCCGCGGCGCCGACGGCGCGTTCGAAAACCCGATGATCGACCGCGATCCGGTGCCGACCTGGCGCGATGGCCCGGTGGTGCTGCTCGGCGACGCCGCGCATCCGATGTATCCGACCGGCTCCAACGGCGGCAGCCAGGCGATCGTCGACAGCCGCATCCTCGGCGCGTGCATGGTGGAGCACGGCGTCACGCCGGCAGCGCTCGAAGCCTACGACGCGAAACTGTGCGGCCCGATTTCCCAGCTCATCCTGCGCAACCGCGGCGCCGGACCGTTCGGGCTTCTCAACATGGTCGACGAGCGTTGCGGCGGCACGTTTGACAATATCGACGACGTGATCCCGCCGCAGGAGCGCACCGCATTCATGGCCGGCTACAAGGCCGCCGCCGGCTTTGCCATCGAGACGCTCAACCAGGCGCCGCCGACGCTTCCTTCCGGCGCGCGGGTGCGCACGGCGGTCGCGGTCTAGTTTCGTCAGGTCGGGGCCCGTTCCGATCAACATGTCAAACAGCGGCACGTGTCTGATCGTTCTCGCGATGCAGCGCATCCGAGCTTTGGTCACGAACAGAAGGAGTCCTGCACCACGACGAATGAATAAGGGAGGCGAAGCGCCGAAAAGCGCATGCCATCCACTGTCCGCACCCTTAACCTGCATCTCCCCCGCGTGCGGGGGAGGACAGAGGAGGGGGCGCGGAAGCGGTCCATCGCAGACAAGCTTGCGCAGTCTGCGCAACTCATCTCGCCGGACCGCTCGCCTTCCGGCGCTCCGCCGCGGCGCTTGCCCCGGCGAGCGAACGCCAGGACTCAGTCCAGGCCGCGCTTCACGCGAAACACGATGCGAAGGCGTTACCTCCGCTTAAAATCGCGCTTAAGCGAGGCACCTCGCGCGCCGGTCGTTATGCCGGCGGGAACGATGCCCGGACCGCCCGGGAGCGAGGGTGACGAGCCCCCACCCGCAGGAACCGCATCCCGCTCCGTCAGTCGGCGTCACCGGTTGACGTCCCTTAACGAAAGAGCGAGACGGGGCGCGGTTATTGTCATCGCCGCGGCAAAGTCAAACGGTTTGAATTTCTGCCGGTAAATCAGGACGTTTCACGCCGCGTGGTTTATCTGGAAAAGCACGCGGCGCGCATAATTCGCAGCTTTTCACCTCTCCCCGCGTGCGGGGAGAGGTCGAGCGGAGCGAGGGTGAGGGGGCGTTCCCGCGATTCTGAGCCTAGCGGCAACGCCCCCTCATCCCAACCTTCTCCCCGCACGCGGGGAGAAGGAGGTGTTTCGTCATTGCCGGACAAGAGGCGCGCAGCGCCGTCTTCGCGTCAAATGATCCGGCAATCCATGCGGCGACGACTGCCCCGGATCCGCTGCGCTGCCTCCGGGTTACGCTTGCTGATGAAGAGTCAGTGCGGCTCGTCTTCCTCATCTTCGAGGGCATCCTGCTCGGCGTTTTCCACGCCCTCCACATCCACCAGGTCCGGCACCGGCTTGACGTCTTCGGTCTCTTCGGCGTGGGCCTTGCGCTCCGCAGCCTCCTCGATCGCGCCGGTCATGAATGCGGTGAGATCGTCGATCGCGTCTGCGATCTCGTTCGCGGGGATGCCGTGTGTGGCCGCGTCGGCGCGACAACGATCGGCGAGCGCCTTGGCGCGCGCCTGTTCATCGTCCGACTTGTCTTCGCCGCGGACATGGTCGGACACCCATTCTTCGACAAAGGCCAGTGCGCGCTCGCTCATTTTTCCGGCTCCGATTTTAGGGAAGTGTATCACAGCGGCGAAGCGCGAAGAACGCGTGACGGGCTCGCGCCATGGCGTTTCTTTCGTCATTGCCGGACAAAAGGCGCCCAGCCAGTTTGTAGGGTGGGCTGAGCGAAGCGAAGCCCACGCGGCGTTTGCAGCTTAAAGAAAAGACGTGGGCTCGGCGCTTCGCGCCTTAGCCCACGCTACGCTTTGCTCTAAAATAAGGCCTTGGCTGCAATATCGAGCCACTGAATAACTGCGTCATACGCGTTGTGCAGGCTTGGAAAGCGCTGATTCAGAATAAAGCCGCCGCCAAGCACGACAACCCCAGCGCCTAGTGCCCTGCCAATCGCTTTCGCTGCTGCGTCTGCCGCCACCTCAGCCTTGTTTAGTCCCCACTTCCCGCATGCAATGATCGCGTTGCGTATCGGTGTAGCCCATCGCTTGATGGCCGAAATGCGCGGGCTTGCTTGCGCAAATTCGAGTTTCAGCTCGTCGCGCTGCTTCCCGAACGTCTCGTACTTCGGGCGGATCGAGTTCGTCGGGTGGATTATTGTGACCAATGCCGATCGTTCGTCTTCGTTGGAGCGAGTGTTCAAGGCTCGTGAGTGCGTCGGCCGCCTTACTGCGCGCCTCGCGTTCTTGTGGAGAACCGTAATCTCGGCTTGGCTCGTCAGTGTAGAAATCCAGAGACGCGGGCTCGTCGTATCGTTCGGACCAGTCGGTATCTTCCCAATCCTCGGGCTTTTGAACCGGCGCCCACTCCAAGGCCTCGTTCTGAACCTCGCCGACAAGCTCTTGAATTAAGCGCTCGGAAGCAATGCCCCCAAACTTGTCGCCGAGTTGCTCGTAGGCGTCGTATGGGCCGCCCCAAATATATTGGTAGCCGCCCTCGGCGCTTTCATATGGAGTATTTTCTGCGGGATTTTCGAAGTTCTCGAAAAACCAGCGACGCATCAGCTCCAGCTTTTCTGCATTCCGCAGGCGACGAAATTCAGTCCGGGATATCGGCCGATATTCTTCGTCGGTCAAAAAGGGAGGTTTGTCGCGCGATACCGGCATGTGCGGCTTTTAGCACGACAAGGAAGAATGAGGAGAACAATAGGGCTGTAAGGGCTGGATTAGCGGAGCGTAATCTGCTGCGCAGCAAGTAGCCCGGATTGAGCAGCGTGAAATCCGGGACCGCGAGGCCTGCCCCGGATTTCGTTTCACTCCATCCGGGCTACGCTTGTTGCGCGTGTTTCACACCGTCCGGTAGCCGCCGTCGGCCATGATGATGGTGCCGGTGACATAGGCCGCCAGATCCGAGGCGAGGAAGATCGCCGGACCGACCACGTCCTCCGGCTGGCCGGTGCGGCCGAGCGGCGTGCGCTCCACCGAGAGCCGCGCGATGTCCGGATTGTTGGCGCGCGCCTGCGCGTTGAGCGGCGTCTCGATCAGCCCGGGCCCGACCGCGTTGACGCGCACGCCGTCCTTGCCGAGCTCGGCGGCGAGCGCGCGGGTGAAGCCGAGGACGCCGTGCTTGGCGGTGGTGTAGGCGGCCGAGTTCGGCGTGCGCATATGCGCGAACGACTGCACCGAGGCGATGTTGACGATCCGCCCCTTGGTCGCGCGCAACGTCGCCAGGAAAGCATGGGTGACGTTGAACATGCCGTCGAGATTGATCGCCATGATGTCGGTCCAGTCCTTGATCACGGCGGCCGGGTCGCCGGTGAACGGCGTGCGCCGGTTGATGCCGGCGTTGTTGACCAGCACCGAGACCGGCCCGATCTCGCGCGCGACCGCGGCGGCGGCGGCGCCGCACGCCGTCCCGGTCGGCGATGTCGAGGGTGAACGCTTCCGCCGTGCCGCCTGCGGCGCGGATCGACGCGACGGTTTGCGCGGCGGTCTCGCCGTTGATGTCGAGCGCCGCGACGCTGGCGCCCTCGCGGGCAAAGCCAAGCGCAATGGCGCGGCCGATGCCCGAGCCGGCCCCGGTCACGGCGGCGATGTGGTTATGCAGAAGCCCCGGCATGTGTCCGTCCTTATTGAAATCGACTGAATGTCGCAGGGGTGGATGAGCGTAGGGTGGGCAAAGGCGCGGAACGCGCCGTGCCCACGCGGGTTATTCGCCGAAGCTTCCGCGCAAGTTCGCCAACGTCCCCGGCCCAGTCGGCGGCCAATATACCTTGCGCCACATAGCGATGGAAACTGCTATGCGGCCAGTCGGCGACGCGCGTCACCAAGCCGTGCTTCACGGGATTAAAGTGGATGTAATTCACGTGCCGCTCAAAATCGGCGTCATTGCAAATCGCATGCTCCCAATAGCGTCGCTGCCAAATACCTTTCTCGCGTTTTATCACTTTGCTTGCCGAGCGCGTCTCTGCTGCCGGGAGGCCGCGGGAGAACCCGGATTTGAAAAGGCTCCAACGCGAGGCGAAGTTGGCATCGCCGTCCGGCAATTGCCAAAGCGCGTGCAGATGATTGGGGAGGATGCAGATCGCAATCGTCTCCACCGGCAGCCGCTTCTGCATCACCGCGTAGGAGCTTTGCAGCCGATCGATCTGGCGCACCAAAAGATCGCTTGAACGATCCGCCAGTGCGAGAGTGAAGAAAAATATCCCGCCTTCGACGGTGGCGCGACGGTAGCGGGACATTTGTTGGCCGACGCGACGTTCTGGTGGGCACGGCGCTGCGCGCCTTTGCCCACCCTACAATCATAGCGCTTTATTGCTTTCCTTCACCGCTTCCGCCTTATCGACATAGACTTGAGCGCCCATGTCGATGAACTTCTTCGACATGTCAGCCATGCCCGCCTTCGCCAAGGCTTCGGCGGACAAGCCTTGCTCCTTATCATTCAACGTCGCCGCGTAATCGCGCACGTCCTGGGTGATCTTCATGGAGCAGAATTTCGGACCGCACATGGAGCAGAAATGCGCCACCTTGTGCGCTTCCTTGGGCAGCGTCTCGTCGTGATAGGTGCGCGCGGTGTCCGGGTCGAGCGAGAGGTTGAACTGGTCGACCCAGCGGAACTCGAACCGCGCGCGGCTGAGCGCATCGTCGCGGAGCTGCGCCGCCGGGTGGCCCTTGGCGAGGTCGGCGGCGTGGGCGGCGATCTTATAGGCGATGACGCCGTCCTTGACGTCGTTCCTATCGGGGAGCCCGAGATGCTCCTTCGGCGTGACGTAGCAGAGCATGGCGGTGCCGAACCAGCCGATCATCGCAGCGCCAATCGCCGAGGTGATGTGGTCGTAGGCCGGCGCGATGTCGGTGACGAGCGGGCCGAGCGTATAGAACGGCGCCTCGCCGCATTCCTTAAGCTGCTTGTCGACATTGATCTTGATCTTGTGCAGCGGCACGTGGCCGGGGCCTTCGATCATCACCTGGCAGCCCTTGGCCCAGGCGACTTTGGTGAGTTCGCCCAGCGTCTCCAGCTCGGCGAATTGGGCGCGGTCGTTGGCGTCGCGGATCGAGCCGGGGCGCAGGCCGTCGCCCAATGAAAACGACACGTCGTATTTGCGCATCAGGTCGCAAATCTCGTCGAAGCGCTCGTAGAGGAAGCTCTCCTTGTGATGCGCCAGGCACCACTTCGCCATGATCGAGCCGCCGCGCGAGACTATTCCCGTGACTCTGTTGGCGGTGAGGTGGATGTAGGCAAGCCGCACGCCGGCGTGGATGGTGAAATAATCGACGCCCTGCTCGCACTGCTCGATCAGCGTGTCCTTGTAGCACTCCCAGTCGAGCTTGACCGGGTCGCCGTTGACCTTCTCCAGCGCCTGGTAGATCGGCACGGTGCCGATCGGGACCGGCGCGTTGCGCAGGATCCATTCGCGGGTGTTGTGGATGTTCCTTCCGGTGGAGAGGTCCATCACCGTGTCGGCGCCCCAGCGGATCGCCCACACCATCTTTTCCACTTCCTCCTCGACTGACGAGGTGACGGCGGAGTTGCCGATATTGGCATTTATTTTGGTAAGGAAGTTTCGTCCGATGATCATCGGCTCGAGTTCGCCGTGATTGATGTTGGCGGGGATGATGGCGCGGCCGCGCGCGACTTCGCTCCTGACGAATTCCGGCGTGACGAAGAGCGGCACCGAAGCGCCGAAGCTTTCGCCGTCGTCGTGGGCGGCTTGCGCGCTCTCCAGCATTGTCTTGCGGCCGAGATTTTCGCGCTCGGCGATGTAGATCATTTCCTTGGTGATCATGCCGGCGCGGGCCCATTCGAGCTGGGTGATCGGCTTTCCCGGGAGCCCTTGCAGCGGCTTTGGCGTATTCGGGAAATTGCGCGCCAGGTGTTTGCCGGTAGCGTTGCCGTTGTCGACCGGCTTGATCGGGCGGCCCTGGTATTCCTCGACGCCGCCGCGGTCTTTGACCCATTCGCTGCGCGTGCGCGGCAGGCCTTTTTCAACATCAAGCACCATGTCGGGATCGGTGTAGGGGCCGGACGGATCGTAGACCGGGAACGGCGGCTCGCCGGAGGAGGCATCGAGCGCGATCTCGCGCAGCGGCACTTTCAGGTCCGGCGCCCCCTCGGGCGTCGCGTAAACCTTGCGCGAGCCGGCGATCGGTCCGGTTGTGACCTTCGGCGTTAAGAGATCGGATTCGGCGATATGTTTGTTCATTGGGGGTACTCCTAAGATTTCCATTTCCGCATGATCGCGATCATGCATGCAGGTTTTTGTTGAGGGTTATTTGCTCGCGGTCCGGTAGCCCTTGAAGCTGAGAAAGCCGCCGATGACGAGAACGATGATGCCGACGATCGCCATCGCATACGCACCCGAATAGAGCGAGATGGCAAGCACCGCCGTCGCCGCCGGCAGCACGATGCGGATGATGCCGGCGATCACCAGCAGCCAGCCGAGAATGGTGATGATGAGCCGCCAGTCGGCGGTCCAGGCGTGATAGCCGTTGAGCACGGCGACGCCGGCCAGAAACGCCATCAGCCCGGAAAGATAGATCACGACCGGAACCAGCACCGCCTGTCCAATCATGTCGGCATAGACCGTCTGGTTCACCAGGCAGCCGATGCCTAAGACGACAAACAGCGGACCGACCAGCCGGGCAATAAAGACGACGGGTGGCATGACTTGATCCTTTGCTGCGTCAGCGCGGCGCTCGCCGCGACGCGGTTGCGCGATCGCGGGATTGGTTTCGGGGCGTGCTGGGGCGGGGGCTGGGGCGTGGAAGTCATTCCTGTCCCTTCGCCGGCATGACCCGGATCAGGTTCAAAGGGTTTTTCGCGGTCGCGTCCCACTTGGCCATTCCCGCGGACGGGAAGCCGGTGGGGGCGGCGGTCTCTCAGCTCCCTCCTGGGAGCTCCCCTCGGAACACATTTAATGTAGGCCGATGGCGGGGCATGTCAACGCGCGGTAAGCTTCCACCAGTTCAGCCGCTGGGAGGTTGCGATGCCAGACGACAAGCCGAGCCGGAAAGACGACCTGGAGAAAGCGCGCGTGATCGTCGGCGAATACGGCCTGCTCATCGGCCCGGCAGGGAAACTTAGCGAAACCGTCGCCAAGGCTGTTGCAGACGGCATTGCGCTTGGGCGGAAAGAGGCCTTGGCGGCCGCTGCCAAGCCATCCGCCCGCGGCAAAGGCATACGCGGCGGCTGATCCATGCAACGACGTTCAGTGAATGCTCTTCTGCCGTACCAGCGCGTCCGCCCAGACTTTCGAACGATCGTCGTCGAACACCAGTGCCGGATCCTCCGGAACCGTCACCCAGACGCCATGCCCGAGCTCGTCCTCGAGCTGCGAGGCGTCCCAGCCGACATAGCCGAAGGCGATGAGACTTTTGTTCGGTCCCTTGCCGATCTCAATGTCGCGCAGCACGTCGGCTGCGTCGCTGAGCCCGACCCGGCCGTCAATATCCAGCGTGTCGGGCCGGCGGTAGTCGATGCTGTGGATCACGAGAGCAACGTCCTGCTCGACCGGACCGCCGAAGAACACCGGCACACTACCGGTGACGCCGGTCGCCTCGAGGCCCAACCCTTTCAGCATGCGGGCCATGGAGCGTTTGCCGGCGGGCCGATTGACAATGATGCCAAAAGCTCCGTCGCGGCTGTGCCGCACCAGAAGAATAACAGAATGATGGAATGCAGCCTGACGCAGTTGCGGTGAGGCGATCAGGAGTTGGCCGTTCAGCCAGGGGCGGTTTGGAATATCGGTCTCGGTCGGCAGCGCGGCGTGCAGCAGTGTCGCCGGCACAAAGATTGCCGCAGCGATCAGAATCCAACGTTTGAGAACAAAGGACAGCACGATCACCGCGCCCTCGGGCGCACGTCGCCCGCGAACATGATTCCTCCAAAGCCAGGGCGGTTCAATACATTGTTTTGTCATCCGGTGCCGAGCGCGCCGCGTATCATTGTCATGGCGTCCGGAATGCCACGAAGATCAAATAAACTGCACCGCAATGCCGCCGAGCGCGCCGAAATCGGCGTGCAGGGTGTCGCCTTTTTTCGCGTGCACCACGCGCGTAAACGAACCGGCGAGGACGAGATGGCCGACTTCGAGCGTCACGCCGTGCTGGCCGAGCTTATTGGCGAGCCAGGCGACGCCAAGCGCGGGATGGCCGAGTACGCCGGCGGCGACGCCGGTCTCCTCGATCTCGGAATTGCGGTACATAATGCCGCCGACCCAGCGCAGATCGATATCGAGCGGGCCGACCGGCCGGCCGCCGATGACAATGCCGGCGGCGGCGCCGTTGTCGGACACGGTGTCGAAAATCTTGCGCGGGTCCTGCAGCCGCGCGTCGACAATCTCGATCGCCGGCACGACATATTCGGTGGCGCGCAGCACTTCCGGCAATCCCACGCCGGGGCCGCGCAGCGGCTTGCCGAGGATGAAGGCGAGCTCGATCTCGACCCGCGGCAGGCAATAATTCTCATGCGCGACACGGGCGCCGTCGGCGACCATCATGTAATCGAGCAGGTGGCCGTAATCCGGTTCGTCGATCTGCGAGGAGCGCTGCATCGCCTTCGACGTCAGCCCGACCTTGTGGCCGATCAGTCTGGCGCCCGCCGCGATCTTGCGGTTGGCCACTTCGGTCGAAATCGCGTAGGCGTCCTCCATGGTGATGTCCGGCCAGGTCCTGGACAGCTGCACCGCCTGTTTGCGCGCCTTCTCGGCCGCGATGAGGATATCGGCGGCCTTGTTACGATCGGCTTCTGACATCATGGCCGAAAACACCTTCTCTGTTTTTGCTGAGGACTACCGACAGATCACTGACAGACGACGCGGAGAACGACGGTTTCGAGCGGGCAATCGCGTCTAACCGGAGGCTTACTGGAGCGCAACGTCGCCTGCGGACACACCTCGTCCGTGCGCGAGTTCAAGCGGTTGGCCGCCGTTGAAACCTTTGCTGCGGCAGGCGTTCGTCGCCGTGGCGGCGCAGTCCGGCGCGCCGTTCGCCGCGGTCGCGCAGCGCTCGCGTACTTCGACGACGCGCGTGTTCGGCAGCCGCCCGATCGCGGTCGCGGCGTCCTTGCTCGCGTCGAAGGTTTTTTTCATGCCCTCGCCGGTGGCGACCGCCGCATCCTTGGCGGCGTCGCCGGATTTTTTGCCGATATCTTCGAAGGTGCCGGGCGCAGCTGTTATCTTGTCACGAAGATAACCGAGCGACCCGTCCCACCAGCGCCCCATTTCCTGGAAGAAGCCCGGTTTGGTAGGGGCCGAGGGCTGCGGCGGCATTCGCGGCGCGGCCGCCGTCGGCGGGGTAGGCGCTGTCGGCGCAGCGGGCGCCTGCACTGCGCCGGGAGGAGTTTGTGCGTCTTCCGCACATGCGTTACCGGCGGCCATAATTGAACCAGCGATGACGGCGAGCCAGAGCGTGGCGGCGCCGCAAAGGCTTTTTCGCTTGGCAAAGTTCGTCATGGTCAGCGTGCCTGCGCGCACCAAGCGGGCGCTAGCTGCCGCCAGAATACCCGCAGGACGATCACAAAGCCAACGACGGGAATCGCGCCGCCGCGGTTGCCACAATTTATGCGCGGTGCTCGCGCCAGCGCGACCAGACGAACCAGATGAGCGCGGCGAGGAAAACCACGGCGATGACCGCATCAAAGTCGTGAAACAGCTTGCGCATGGTCGGGTCGCTTTCCCAGCGTGCGCCGAGCAGATAACCGGCATAGGCGAGCGCGAAGCACCACGGCCAGGAGCCGAGGAAGGTGTAGATTTGAAACTTTAGCATCGGCATCCGCGCGAGACCCGCAGGAAAGGCGATGAACGTTCGCACGACCGGAAGCAGCCTGCCGAAAAACACCGTGGCGGAGCCATAGCGTGCAAAAAACCGGTCGGTGCGTTCGAGTTCGGAACGGCTGATGAGGACGTATTTGCCCCAGCGTTCAAGCACCACCCGGCCGCCCTTGGCGGCTACATAATAAGCGACCGTCGACCCGATATTGCAGCCCAACGCGCCCGCCGTTGCGACACCGATCAAGTTCGCCTTTCCGATCGAGACCAGATAGCCGGCGAACGGCATGATGATCTCCGAAGGGAGCGGGATGCATGCGGATTCGATCGCCATGAGAAATACGACGCCAAGGTATCCGGCGGCGGAAATGATCTCGACGATCCAGGCTGCAAGCGCCGAAATGGCTTGGTCAATCATTACTCGCCCAAATGGAGGTTAAGGATATCAGCGTCGCGCGCACCGGTCATAAAGGCGGCGGAGCATTGGCGGCAGTGCTTAGCGGCACGGCACGCTTATGTCCAACAAAATACACCACGAAAGGGTGCGCCGATGCTCGTCGGTGCGGCTCCGGCCGTATCAAAGTTGGCGCCGCTTCCCGCTGTTTTAGGTACATAATGGCGGATAGACCTGTCGCTCATTCGCGATCCGATTGCGCAAGGGCTGTAACGTTGGCACGCAAACGACGCAAGTCTGCCACCAAAGGCGGATCGCCGCAGAATTCCGCAGGCGCATCGCCGAGCGAACTGCCGTCGGACACATCGTCCAGCCCGACCGAAAGCGGTTTGCTGTCGAAGCGCAAGATTTGGATCGCGGCATCGCTCGCTGCGGTAATCGTCGCCGCGGCCGGCCTCGGTTTCTATCTCCTCAATGGCAGCGCGGGCGAATGGAATGCGCGCGGCGCATCTGTGGCAACGTTCGTCGGCAGCGATGCATGCGCGGGCTGCCATCGCGCTGAAGCCGAGCGGTGGCACACATCGCAGCATAAGCATGCGATGGATCACGCGACCGACAAGTCGGTATTGGGCGATTTCTCCAATGCAACCTTCGACTATTACGGTGTCAAATCGCGGTTTTTCCGCAAGGACGGCAAATTCCTCGTCGAAACCGACGGGCCGGACGGCAAGCTCGCCGTCTTCGAGGTAAAGTACACGTTCGGCATCGATCCGCTGCAGCAGTATCTGATCGAATTCCCCGATGGACGCATTCAGGCATTGTCGATCGCCTGGGACAGTCGACCAAAGGAACAAGGCGGCCAGCGCTGGTTTCATCTTTACCCGAACGAGGAGATCAAGCACGACGATATCCTGCACTGGACCAAGCTCAATCAGAACTGGAATTTCATGTGCGCCGAGTGTCATTCGACCGGCGTGCGCAAAAACTACGATGCGGCCAGGGACCGCTTTAACACCAGCTTTGCCGAGATCAGCGTGGGCTGCGAGACCTGTCACGGCCAGGGCTCGCGCCATGTTGCCTGGGCACGCGACCGGCAGCGTTGGTGGCGGTTCGGAAAACATGAGGACAAGTCCGAGGGCCTGGCGGTGCGCTTCGACGAGCGCAGCGACGTCACTTGGCGGCATGATCCGAATACCGGCAATCCGCAGCGCAATGTCACGCCGGCGGTTTTGCGCAAGGAGGTCGAGACTTGCGGGCTTTGCCACGCGCGCCGCGCTGAATTCTCCGAAGATTGGGTGCCCGGTCAATGGTTGTCGGATACGCACGTCGTCTCGGAGCTCAGCCGCGGACTCTATTTCGCCGACGGGCAAATGCACGACGAAGTCTACAATTACGGCTCGTTCAAGCAGAGCAAGATGTTCGCGGCGGGCGTTACCTGCAGCGATTGCCACGACCCACACGATGGCAAACTAAAAGTGTCCGGTGATGGGGTCTGTTTGCAATGCCACGCGCCGGAGAAATACGCTGCTGCGACCCACAGCCACCATGAAGCGGTGAAACAATCGGTCGGCTGCGCATCGTGTCACATGCCGACCCGCACCTACATGGTCGTCGATCCGCGGCACGATCACAGTTTGCGCGTTCCGCGGCCGGACTTGTCGGTAAAGCTTGGCACGCCCAATGCCTGCAACAATTGCCATACGGACAAATCTGCCGAATGGGCGGCTGCCGCCGTCGAGAATTGGTATGGGCCGAATCGGGAGGGCTTTCAAAACTACGCCGATGCATTCCATGCGGCGTGGAGCGATCGACCGGACGCAGCGGCGCTTCTTGACGCTGTCGCCGCCGATGCAAGCGCCCCCGCGTTCGCGCGCGCCAGCGCACTGACCGATCTTGCCCCGAGCCTCTCACCCGCCAACAGCAACGTCGCGCGGACAGGCCTGTCGGACCCCGATCCGATGGTGCGGATCGGCGCGCTCGACATGCTCGAAAGCGTCCCGGCCGCTCAGATTTGGCCGCTTGCCGCACCGCTTCTCTCCGATCCCAGCCGCGGCGTGCGCATCAGAACTGCTTCGCTCCTTGCCGCGGTTCCAACCGCGAACCAGCCTCCAGCCGACCGCGAACGGTTCGAGCGCGCGGCGGCGGAGTTCATCGACGCTCAGCGCTTCAACGCCGATCGGCCGGAAGCGCGCGCGGCGCTCGGAAGTTTCTTTGCAAAACGCGGTCGTGCTGCGGATGCCGAGGCCGAATACAAAGCCGCGCTGCGATTGAGCCCACAATATGCGCCCGCCGCGGCCAACCTCGCTGATCTTTATCGGGGGCTGGGGCGAGAAGCCGATGGCGAGAACGTGTTGCGGGCCGCGCTTGTTGCTTCTCCGCAAGATGCGGGCCTGCATCACGCGCTGGGTCTCGCCCTCGTGCGGCTTAAACGCGTCGACCTGGCGCTTGCCGAACTGCGCCGTGCCGCCGAACTCGACCCCGGCCAGGCGCGATATGGGTATGTGTACGCGGTCGCGCTACACTCAGCGGGCCGGATTGACGAGGCTATGACGGAACTCAAAGATAACTTGGCGCGACACCCGAACGATCGCGACACGCTGTTTGCGCTTATTTCGTTTAGTCGCGAACGCGGAAATGCCGGGGCAGCGCTTGAATATGCGGAGCGCCTGGCTCGAATGGCGCCTCAGGATCGCGAATTAACAGCCCTCATCGAGGAGCTCCGGCGCCAGACCGGGCAGCCGGCCGCCCAATGATCCGGCTGCCATCGCTGCTCGAAATCCGAGTGGCCACCGCTAAAAAAGAAAATGCTAAAGCCTAAAGTTGTGCCGGCCACGTGACGTCCGGCGTTTTGGTCATTCCATTGCAGGCCATGCTTCTGTTGGCATCATCACAAGACTTTGTTCGGCAATTTGCCGAATTTGCATAGCGAGCAAATCTATTTTCGTAACCTTGTCTTGCTTTGCGAATAGTCGCGCGGGGCGAGTGTGGTATCGGTACGAAGCCGTTGATCTATCTCAATGTGCTGCGAGCGCGAGGCCCGCACGTTTAGCCGGCACGATTACTTCGCGGCTGATGCCGTGGCGAATATCGTATCTAAAAAAGAAACCAAATCGATTCCAGGAGATTTTGCGATGTTCAAGTTCTACATGCTTCCAATCGCTATCGCTCTGGCGGCGGCGCCGACATATCTGGAGCGGGCCGATGCCAATCCGCTCGCGCCTGTCCCGCTGACCGCCGCGGCTCCCGTCTCCGATGTACAGCCTGTCTATTACCGTGGCTACCGTGGCGGCTACTACCGTGGCTACCGTGGTGGCTACTACCGCGGCGGCTGGCGCGTCGGCGGGCGCTACTACGGCGGCGTCTGGTACGGCACCGGACGGCGTTGGTATGGCGGCCGCTGGTGGGCCTATGGCGTCGGCAGCTGTTGGCGGCCGTCCCCCATCGGCTACGTTTGGGTTTGCGGTTGAAACCGCTCGCTGGTCTGCAGCGGCTGATCTGTATGAGTGAAAGCGAGCGCGCAGTCAAAGCGCTCGTTTTTTATGACTCATAATGCCGAATGCGGGAAGGCTGGAGCTCTTTGATCTCTCCAGGGACTCAAGCGAGCAGAATAACGTTGCGAGTGAGTTTCCCGAGATCGTGAGTGATTTGCACGAGAAGGTCCGGCTCCCGATGTGATGGGTTAATTGACCAGATCAGGAAATACTGAGACGAGGAGATACTGAGACGAGGAGATGATGACTTTTTAACAAACGGGCGCCGTCGAGCGGCGTCATCAGCATCCGGGAGAGATAGCATGCTTGGTAAATTGTCAGTTGTGGCGGGAATCGCCGCTTTACTTGCGGCCTCCGTGCCGGATTACGCCGTGGCGCGCACTGTGCATGCTAGTAGATCGGTTGGCGTCCACCGCAACGTCAACGTCCACCACAACACCAACGTTCATCGCAGCGCCAGCGTCCACCGCAACGTCAACGTTCATGGGAACGTCAACGTTCACCGCAATGTCAATGTTCACCGCAACGTTCATGTCGGCGTTGGTGTCGGCGTGGTTCGTCCGTGGGTGCGGCGTCCGTATTTCGGCACTGTCGTCGGCGGCGTTGCGCTTGGCACGTTGATCGCAGTAACCGCGGTGCCACCGGTTCCGGCCGCAGGCCTGTGTTGGTACTGGACGGATCCATCCAATACACAAGGCTATTGGGATTATTGCCAATGACGCGCGGTGGTCGAGAACGCCGGGTTGACCTGAATCGAGGAAGGGCGTGCGCGCGCGGTTTGTTTTCGCTGACGCACAAGGCGAACGCCTTGTGCGTTTTGAGAAACTGCCAACAAGCTTGATCGCTGGCATTTTGACGATCGTTAGTTGCGGTCGGTTTTGCGCAGTCACGAGGAACCAATTCATGAATTTGTTCAGGACAATCGGGCTCGTCGTGTTGGCGTCGTTTGCCGCACTCATGATGGTGACAGCATCGGCTTCCGCGCAGCAGCAAAAACCCAACATCCTCGTGATCATGGGCGACGACATCGGCTACTGGAACATCAGTGCCTATAACCGCGGCATGATGGGTTACCGCACGCCCAATATCGACCGCATCGCCAACGAAGGCGCCATCTTCACCGACTATTACGGCCAGCAATCGTGTACCGCCGGCCGCGCCGCGTTCATTACCGGTCAGAGTCCATTGCGCACCGGCCTCTTGAAGGTGGGCTTGCCGGGCGCAAAGGAGGGGCTGTCGGACAAGGACCCGACACTTGCCGAACTGCTCAAGCCGCAAGGCTATATGACCGGACAATTCGGCAAGAACCATCTCGGTGATCGCAATGAGTTTCTGCCGACGGTTCACGGTTTTGATGAGTTCTTCGGCAATCTTTATCACTTGAACGCTGAGGACGAACCGGAGCATCCCGACTATCCGAAGAATGCGCAGTTCAAGCTGCGCTTTGGTCCGCGTGGGGTGCTGCGCTGCACGGCGACCGTCGCCGAAACACCGGGCGAGGATCCGCGCTTCGGCAAGTGGGGTAAGCAGAGCTGCACCGATACCGGGCCGCTCACCAAGAAGCGGATGGAGACGGTGGACGAGGAATTTCTCGCCGCTACGCTCGACTTTATCGACCGGGCCAACCGCGACAAGAAGCCGTTTTTCGCCTGGTTCAATTCCACCCGCATGCACATCTGGACCAGGCTGAAGCCCGAGTCACAAGGCAAGACCGGCCTCGGCCTTTATCCGGACGGCATGGTGGAACACGACGCCGACGTCGGAACGCTTCTGAAGAAGCTCGATGATCTCGGCATCGCCGACAATACCATCGTCATCTACACGACCGACAATGGCGCCGAGACCTTCACCTGGCCGGATGGCGGTACTACGCCATTCCGCGGCGAGAAGAACACCAACTGGGAAGGCAGCTATCGCGTGCCGGCGCTGGTGCGCTGGCCCGGCCTGATTGCCCCGCACACCGAGATCAACGGCATCGTCTCGGCGGAGGATTGGGTGTCGACGCTGATGGCCGCGGCGGGTGAGCCCGACATCAAGAACAAACTGCTGAAGGGCTACGACGCCGGCGGCAAGACTTTCAAAGTTCATCTCGACGGCTACGATCAACGCGACATGCTCGCCGGCAAGGGCCCCGATCCGCGCCGTGAGTTTTTCTACTGGACCGATGACGGCAACTTCGCCGGCCTGCGTTACGACCAGTACAAAGCGGTGTTCATGGAACAGCCGGCGCACGGTCTCGAGGTCTGGATCCAGCCGTTTGTTCCACTGCGGGCACCAAAGCTGTTCAATTTGCGCTCCGACCCGTTCGAGCGCGCGGAACACGAGGCGGGCGACTACGACAGATGGTTCATTGAGCACATCTTCGTACTGGTTCCGGCCCAGGCGATCGTGGGACAGTTCTTGGCAACATTCCAGGAATTCCCGCCGCGACAGAAGCCGGGCAGCTTCTCGGTCGACCAGGCGTTGCAAAAGCTCTCAAACCAGGAAGGCAGCAATTAGTTGCGATATCGCGCAACTGACAGGGCATCGGCTGCCGGCCCTTTTCGGGCAGCCACGGGAAACAAAATCATGTGTTTCATCAGATCGGTCTGGTCAGGCCTGTTGGCTCTATCTGGCCTGATGCTGCTCGCAGCCGCACCGGCCGCCGCGCAGCAAAAACCTAACATCGTCGTCATCATGGGCGACGATATCGGTATGTGGAATATCGGCGCTTATCACCGCGGCATGATGGCGGGCCGAACGCCGAACCTCGACAAGATCGCCAAGGAAGGCATGTTGTTCACGGACTACTATGCCGAGGCAAGTTGCACGGCGGGTCGCGCGAACTTCATTACCGGAGAGCTGCCGATCCGCACCGGCATGACCACGGTGGGTCAGGCCGGCGCGGCAATCGGGCTGCCGGCCGAAGCGGTGACCATTGCGACGGTGCTGAAATCCATGGGCTATGCCACTGGCCAGTTCGGCAAGAATCACCTTGGCGACAGGAACGAGTTTCTACCGACGGTCCACGGCTTCGATGAGTTCTTCGGTTATTTGTATCACCTCGATGCGATGGAGGACCCGGCGCACCCCAACTATCCGCAGAACCTGTTGAACGTCGTCGGCCCTCGCAACATGGTTCATAGCTGGGCGACCGACACAGATGATCCGACGGAGATGCCGCGCTGGGGGAAGATCGGCAAGCAGAGGATCGAGGATGCCGGCCCGCTGTATCCCAAGCGCATGGAGACGGTGGACGACGAGATTCGCGACCTAGCCATCAAATTCATGGACAAAGCTCAAAAGGACGGCAAGCCGTTCTTCGTCTGGCTTAACCCGACCCGTATGCACATCGTCACGCACCTCTCTCCGAAGTATGAAGCAATGCGTAACTCGGAGAACGGCTGGTCGGAAGAGGAAGCCGGCATGGCTCAGCTCGATGACGACGTCGGCCTGGTGATGCAGAAGCTCAAGGACATGGGCGTCGACGACAATACCATCGTCGTCTTCACCACCGACAATGGCACCGAAGTCTTTACCTGGCCCGATGGCGGTCAGACGCCGTTCGCGCAGTCGAAAGGAACAGTTCTCGAGGGCGGTTTCCGCGTGCCTGCACTCCTCCGCTGGCCCGGCCATGTGCCGGCGGAACTCGGTGCAGAACGGCATCTTCTCCGGCCTGGACTGGCTGCCGACCTTCGCGGCCGCAGCCGGCAATCCGAACATCACCGAGGAATTGCTGAAGGGCAAGACAATCGGCGACCGCACTTACAAGAATCATCTGGATGGGTACAACCAGATGGCCGCCATCACCGGTAAAGGGCCGTCCGCGCGTCACGAAATTTTCTACCTCGGTGAAAGCACGATCGGTGCAGTGCGCATTGACGACTACAAGTACCGCTTCATCGATCAGCCCGCCGGATGGTTGGGCGAAAAGACCCACCCGGACGTGCCTTACATCACCAACCTGCGACTGGATCCGTTTGAGCGCACAGGCTGGCCTAACAACGGAACGAAAGAAGGAGCCCAGCAATACTTTGATTGGTTCAAGTATCAATTCTGGCGCTTCGTTTTCGTCCAGCAGCTAATGGGCAAGGAAATCCAGACCTTCGTCGACTATCCGCCGATGCAGCGGGGCGCCAGCTTCAATCTTGACGCACTCAAAGCGCAGATGGCCAAAAGAATGGCCGAGGCAGAGGCGGCGTCCAAAGGCACCGGTCAGTAATAGAAATGATTATCAGCGGGCGACCTGCGCATAGGTCGCCCGCCAACAGCAGAAACCCAGCATTCTGTTCATCATGCATGTATCCGCTGCGCACCTACCCGAGTGCAGCTCTGCATGGTGGCAGGGTGAATGAGAATTGTGCCCTGGTTGCCTCAATGGAGGTACCGTTGTGAAATCGAGATCCGTATCCTTCAGCATCAACCGCCGCGTCCTGCTCACAATCGCGGCAACGCTTGCACTCTTGTTTGGAGCTGCACTTCCCGCCTCGACACAGGCGCTGGCGCAGACTGATCCGCTGCCGTCGTGGAACGACGTCCCGAGCAAACGGGCGATCACCGACTTCGTGGCCCGCGTCACCCGGCAAGGCGGCCCGGATTTTGTGCCTCCCGCCCAACGCATCGCAACGTTCGACAACGACGGGACGTTGTGGGTGGAACACCCGATGTACGTTCAATTGGCTTTCGCGCTCGATCGCGTGAAGGCCTTGGCGCCGCTCCATCCGGAATGGAAGGAGACGCAGCCGTTCAAGGCGGTGCTCGAAGGGGACATGAAAACCCTCGGCGAGTCGGGCGAGCATGGAATGGCGGAGCTGGTCATGGCGACCCATGCCGGCATGACCACCGAGGAATTCGAGAAGATCGTCACGGATTGGCTCGCGACCGCACGCGATGCGAGATTCAAGCGCGCCTACACCGAACTTTCATACCTGCCGATGATCGAGCTGCTCGCCTATCTGCGCGCCAACGGGTTCAAGACCTTCATCGTCTCGGGTGGCGGCGTCGAGTTCATGCGGCCGTGGACCGAGCGGGTCTATGGCGTGCCGCCGGAGCAGGTCGTGGGCTCCTCGATCAAGACCAAGTTCCAGATGCGCGACGGCAGGCCGGAGCTGTTCCGTTTGCCGGAGGTGAATTTCATCGACGATAAAGCCGGCAAGCCGGTCGGCATCAATGAGTTCATTGGCCGCCGTCCGATCGCCGCATTCGGCAATTCCGACGGCGATCTCGAAATGCTGCAATGGACGACAATGTCCGGGGGCGCCCGTCTCGGCCTTCTGGTTCATCACACCGACGCTGTGCGCGAATACGCCTATGATCGCAACACATCTTTCGGTCGCCTCGACAAAGCCCTGGACGTAGCCGCTGTGAATCATTGGGTCGTGGTTGACATGAAGAACGACTGGAAGCGAATATTTGCGTTCGAGTAGGGCCCAGAAAGCACAGTTATGAACCGACGAATTGCTGCAGCCTGCTTCATCTGCGTACTGGGCCTGAGCATCGAGACGGCGCACGCCGGCCCCTGCAGCGCGGAAATCGCTCAATTTGAACGCGCGGTGCGGCAATCCGCGGGCAACCCGAACGCCGGACCATTTGCGCGGCAATCGATCGGCGCACAGATCGATCGCCAACCGACACCGCGCTCGATCAAGAAAGCTCAGCAACGCGCACGGGCGCAGTTTACGACGACCTTGGCGCGCGCCAAGCGGCTCGATGCCCGCGGCGATCGCGCCGGATGCACACGGGCACTGTCGACCGCCAAGGATATGTATAATCTGGAGTGATCGATTGGCGCGCAGTAACGGCGGGCAACGAATTCATGCCGGCAGCAACGGCAAGATCATAAGCCCTTGAAGGCCGGATGATTAACGACGGCGTCGGTGCCCGACTGAATCAAAAGGTCCACCTGTCCGGTCGGGAGCTTGAACCGGGTCGGAATGGACGACAATCTGGCGGCGCGCTGCGGGTCGAACTGATCGAAACCCACTTCGGCTACTTCAAAGCTGATGATGCTGCAGCGCCAATCCCTCGGCGCCCCGAGCCGCCGGGCTTCGGCGGCCGGCAGGCTGCATCGCCACTTGCGGATTGCCTCCTGCCATTCGCGAATGCTCAACCGAAAGGCGTCAAAGCCGCTGCGCACGGCGGAATCCAGCGCAGTGCTGGTCACCGCGCCGAGCAATTCTGCGCCGGTAGGTCCATCGACGGTGCGAGCCCAATTTCCGGCCGGTGCCTGACCGGCATTGACCACAACGAAGATCAGGCGGCGCAATTGCACGGCCTTTTCCGGCGTGAGCGGCATGTACGGCTTTTCCGCCGCCGCCCGCGCAATCACCAGTCCCGAAAGGCCAAAATTGTCAGTGATGCCGCCGTCGGCAAGCTTCAAATATTTGATCTGCTCGGGATCGCGATAGCGTTTCAGCGCTTCGGCGAAGGCCCGCACTTGCGCTCCCGCATTGCGATCCGCCAGAACGCGATTAACCCATGGCGGCAGCGGTGTCGCACAAGCCGCCGGAAAGCTCTCGAGTACGATGGGCACAAACGCCACCGGTACGGCCGCGGATGCTGCAACCGCCTGCGACAGAGGGTAGTTCCGGATATCGCTGCATAAGGCCGCGAACGTGACCGGGGCGAAGAGAAACGGTGTCCTGTTGTAAAGGTCTGAAGCGTTGATCCAGACAATCGGCTTGCCCTGCTGAAATAGAGCGCCCAGGGTCGCGTGGTCGAAGAGGTTGCGATCGAGCCAGCCGGTCAATCTACTGGCATCGTTCACTCCACCACCCAGGCCTTGCGCAATATTTCTCAAATTGACAGCGGTATTCAGATCCTCCTCGGCATTGCGTATCAAAAAACGCTCGCGGAAGTCGGCAAGCGCCGCGCGGCCTTTGAGCCCGAAATAAGCGGCGGTGACTGATCCGCCCGAGACACCCGAGACAAATACCACTCGATCCAGATAGCTTTTACCGTCCTTTGTCGGAAGACTATCGAGGCCACGCAACACACCATAGGCAAAGGCAGCGGCGCGTGTTCCTCCACCGGAGAATGCAAGCGCGATAGCGGTATCTCCGCCGATCTCCGGTGTCGTCAATTGCGCCATCGGCCTTGAACCGCCGGCTACCGGCGTATTCACGGGCGGATCGAACGTGGCGCAGCCCGTCAGCAGCAAAAGACAAAGGCCGAGGGGCTTTGCGTTAGGCCAGCCGATGGCGCATCGCGCAGACAGCAATCGCCAGCCCATCATGAAGATACCCTGCAACGGCCTCTGCACATCAAAATTGTCGGCGCGAGTTCGTTTGCTCATCACTCGCGCACGGCGCGGCGTTGCAGATGATTCATGGCTGGCAGCGCCTGATCACGATCTCTCTGGTGCCGCCTGCTTCTGATGGGACTGTCCGGGTCTCCTGGCTTCGATGGCAGCCCAGCGCCCGCGGTGACGCGCGCAGAGAAAGTACCGGCGTCTGCAGGCCGTATTGCGACGCGGAGAACGGCACTGCACCGAGCCCGCCATACAGCGGCCACCCGCCAAAGGCGAAGTAAGGCCATGTACCCCAGCCACCATAACCCCAGCCACGGTAGGCCCAGCCGCCATATCCCGAGCCAAGGAGGCCCCAGCCAGGGTAGGCCGCGCGGCCATAGCCCCAGCCTCGGTAGCCGAAACCGCCATAGCCCCAACCGCCACCCGAGAGAGCGTCCGCCGTGCTCGGGGACGCCAACGCGGTCACACCGATGGCACTCGCTGCAACGATACCGATCAGTATCCTCTTCATCGCGTGCCCTCGTTACAACTAATTGGGCGTCAGTGGACTATTGGGCCGAAGGAGATATCCGTCACGTAGGCGCAAATTGCACCGGATAAGATTTCAGTAGCAGTCACCACGGCACCCGACGGCACACTACTGCCTGCAAACACCATCAAAAGTGTGGCAATATTGTCCGGCACGACAAAGCTGCCCATGGCCTGCTGCAGCGGCGGCGTGACACACGCACTTTGCGCTGGTCATTCCCTCCGCGCAGCGAGGAAAATACTTATGGGGGTTGGCCGTGCCTGCGACCCTCGCATCGGCCGATCCAGCGGACGCGGCAATCGCGAGGAGTGCCGCGGTAAAGATCTTCAACACATTTCTCCTCCCGTTTCGTTTATCTGTTGAACTCTATATTGGCACACCGCATGCCGCAATGTTGTTTGGACCGCCGCCGAACTGCACTGATCGCGGCGCGTCTCCTGCAGCTATACATTGTCGGCAAATTCCAGATCATGGATTTTGCTGTGAGGAAGCTGCCATAATGTGGCGGACGGCTTCTCCCCGAAGATCGTCCGATAGTATGTGGCAAAACGTCCAAGTTCCGAGAAGCCGTAGCGCTCTGCAAGTTCCGAAACCTTTGCTGTTGCGGGGTCGGCATGTTGGAGCGCGGTATGCACGAGGTTCAATCGCCGAAGCCGAATATAGTGGTTCGGGCTCATGTCCAGGACGTCCAAGCAGCACGTCCGCAAAGTGCGTTCTGCCACACGGATGGCTCCGCATAGTTCCGGTATGGGCACCTGCCGATTGGGTTTTGCCGCAAGCACGTCCTCGAAGCGGCTCATAACGATCGCGCAGTGACGCCGCTTTGCCGTGTCGGCGCGCACCACGCCCGCAGTCAGGCAATTGACAAGTGCATGTATCAGGTCGTTTTCGATCGCCCGGGCGACTTGCCGGTGCGCGACCATTTTACGGTTGATTTCACCGAGGCGGCACGCTCTTGCATGAAGCCGCCGCAATTGGTCCGCGTCTGCCTGCGAAGCTTGAACAATTCGGCCGATTGGCGGCGGGATAATTTCCGATCCAGTGAGAGCGTTGCTGGAGCGGGCGAAGAACTCCGGGTCAACCGAGATAATGCCCCACCCGCCGGCGCCAGCCGTACGTTGATGGGTGCTTTCGCCGACACCGTGGAACGTTAGATCTCGCGATTTCATTTTTACGCCGCCCCATATCGGGGACGGCTCGGTGCGCGTGGCAAACGTAAAGTTCACGTACTTCGATGGCAGCGAGACATAGGCGATGCGCGCCAGATTCTCCTGCACCGAATGCAGCTCCAGGTGCGGGAGACTGACCGAAGTCAGGCGGGCGCTGAAGATCCCCGGGCCGGTGAAAACAAGATTGATCGTGGCACCGCGAAAGTCCGCCTGGAACACACTCGGATCGGAAAATGTGGTTGTGCCGATTGCTGGCATGAGCAGCTCGCTCGCAAATCGACCGAGGCTCGCCCACGAGCAATCGTGGCGAGGCCGACCGGATCTGCGGTGTCGCAGTAATGAATGCAGTGTCCGAGAAGCGCTTGTCGCTGGCTATGCAAATTCGGAAGCTGCCGGCACAAAGTCGCGCGGCGGCTGGCGCAGCGTCTCGGAGGGTGAAACTCCAAACAGGGCCCGATACTCGACGGAAAAGCGTCCGAACTCCCAAAAGCCGTGGTTCGCGGCAATTCCGGTCACGGTCGCTGTACCCGGCGCGGCCTGCACCAGTGCTCGCCGGGCCAAATGCATCCGCCGGAGCCAAAGATATCGGATCGGACCGATGCCAAGTTGTTCGTGGCAACAGGCGCGCAACGTACGTTCCGATACGCCAATAGCCGCGCAAACTTCCGCCACGTACAGCGGACTGGATTCATGCTCCGCCAGGAATTCATCAAGCCGCGCCATGATCATCGAGTGACGTAAGTTTCCGATTCCTCTTTCGAGGTTGGTATTCTCCGTCAAACATACGATCATCGCGCGAGCGAGTTCGTTTTCCAGCGACCGAGCCACTTCCGGATTGGCAAGAAGATCGGGTGAAGTTTTGGCAAGATGTCCGGCGGCTTCATGAAGCTTCAGCAGTTGCGCCATGGCCTGTGCCGACGGCCGAATGACCCTCATGACTGATGGGGTCGTCACCGGCCGGCCCACAAAAGCGACGCCGGCGGCGGCGAGGTCCTCCAGCGTTGACGAAATGGATCCCCAACGACTGGGCGCGCTGGTGGTGTGGTGCACCGAGTGCCGATCGTCGACAATGATTTCGCCAGGTGCGACGGGGACGCCGCAAAGCCGTACTGCCGGCTGTTCTGAATCGGTGAGGAATCCAATCGCAGCCCGGTTCGGAGATACTGCGCCCCGGAGAATTCGGGGCAGAGACTCATTAAAGCGGTCTAGCGAAAACTTATGGAGGGCGACCTTCGTCAGCTCGGTACGGTAGTCGCCGTTTTTTGTGAGCAAAATCTCAACATGCCCCCCGCAAATCGCCGCTTGGCACTGACCGGGATCGGCAAAGTTGAGAATTGAACTCGACGGCAACAGATTCGCCCCGCGTTGATAGTGCACCCGCAAAAGGCGTTCAGCGCTAAGTGAATCTCGAGATCGTTCACAAGACTAGCACGTCCGCCCCGGCTATTGCCAAAATAGCCGGAGACTCAAAGCCCGACCTGTGTTGTGAGTCAAATAATTCTCGAACTTCTGCGGATCGGACGAATGAGCACCAACTCCGTGGAAGTGGAGTTTTCGGATGCTTTTCGTGCAAAGCCGCCCTGAATATGTGTCCATTAAACGAAATTGGCGCGCCAGAAACCTAAAACCGCGCGCTCCGCAAAAATGCATAACGCGCTTTCGGCTCCTTTTGCCGTTTTTGCATAGCTGACCACTGTTTTTTCGACCTAAGAATAAAGCTAGGATGCGGTTGGCTGTCGCCGCAAGGCGGCACGTTGCGTTTGTTGGGTTGTCCAACCGGATCATTCAGTCCTTCTCGGCCGGATGCCGCAAATCGAAGAGCCGGGAAATGGTTGTGAGTAAAATCCGATCGTCAATCGCCGCT
This sequence comes from uncultured Alphaproteobacteria bacterium, assembly GCA_963844545.1. Lineage (GTDB taxonomy): Bacteria > Pseudomonadota > Alphaproteobacteria > Rhizobiales > Xanthobacteraceae > BOG-931. The sequence continues at coordinate 980,276 of CAWJOX010000026.1, forward strand.
GCGACGCTTTTTTTAGCGACGTGCATTGCCGCACAGGCCGCCGATATCGCGCCCGAGCCGGTCTACAAAGGAGCCGTTGTCGCACAACAGGTTTACAATTGGACGGGCTTCTACATCGGCGCCAACGCTGGTTATGGCTGGGGTCAGCAGGATCCCTGGGGCGTGTTGACGAACCGGTTTGATGCCTTCAGCGTTCCGTATTCCGGTTGGATGTTGGGCGGTACGGCCGGCGCTCAGATTCAAGCCGGCCACGTCGTTATGGGCGTAGAAGCGGACGTTGACTGGGCTAACATCACTGGATCGGCGACCGTCATTCCCGCGATAGGCGGGGCGCTACCCGGCGGCTGTGTTGGCCTTGTTAATTGCAAGGCCTCGCTGAATACCAGTATCAACAGTGTCAGCACCGCTAGATTGCGCGTGGGATACGCCCTGGACAATTGGCTGCTTTATGCGACTGGCGGTTTGGCGCTCCTCGGCGCAAAAACGAGCGTCTCGACGGTCGGCGGTGTCGCATGCACCACTGCAATTCTCACGGCCGTCTGTTCGGGCACCGATTACCGGCTTGGCGCAACGGCCGGCGCTGGCGTGGAATATGGATTTACCCCCAACATCAGCGCGAAGCTGGAATATTTGTATATTACCGCCGCTTCGCTGGAGCTCTCACACCTCAACGTCGTGCGCGCCGGTCTGAACTTCCGCTTCGGCGGTATTTGACCCGCGATTTTGGGCGCTCGTACCGGATGAATTGCCGCCGTGCTGCTGCAGCGAGTAAAAGGAACACGGTCGTCGCTATCATTGACTAGACCGCAACTGGCGCCCTTTTTGGCGCTTGTGCGGTATTATTGAACTACCGGGCGACGTTCGCGGGGAACTAAACTGAGAACGGCACCGCTGTTACTCGCCCTCGGGGCGGGTTAGTCTTGATGCAAGTCAAGACGAAACTGAAGCGATATGCTATCGTAACCAAGCCACGTCGGGGAGGGGTGACATGAAGCGGATTCTGATTGCTGGGGCATTGGCGCTTGCGGCCGGGGGACAAGCACTGGCCGCCGATCTTCCGCCGGCGCCGCCTCCACCGCCGCGGGCCCCGGCGACTTATATTCCGGCGCCGATCCCATACTACAATTGGACCGGCTTTTATATCGGCGGCAATCTTGGCTACGCCTTCACTAGCTCCAGCACTCTGTCGGACTCGCAGTTAAGCGGCATTACCAATACGACCAGCGGCTCGTTCCTTGGCGGCGGCCAGGTTGGCGTTAATTGGGAGTTCGGGCCGGGAGTTGGTGATCGGCGCCGAGGCCGACTTCGATTGGCTGCCCAACACCAAGAACACGGTTACCCTTACTGGTACAGGCGCTAATGCCGGGTCGACGGCAACGGCGAACATCAACAGTCGCTGGATGACACTGGTCGATGCCAGGCTTGGCTATGCGTGGGATCGCCTGCTGGTTTACGCAAAGGGCGGCGGTGCTTTTGTCGGCGCGAACAATTCATCACTGAGCGTCAGTCCAGGTAGCGGGGTTTTGCCCCTTTCTGGCCCCGCCAATAATATGGGCTGGAATGTCGGCGTTGGGCTTGAATACGCGTTTTGGGGCGGCTGGTCGGCAAAAGCCGAATACGATTACGTCTCGCTGAATAACGCATCCTTTACCGCGGCGGGGACGGGAGGGGCGTTCAACCAAGACGTGATCTCGGCCAACAACCGCGTGATCAACCTTGTAACGGTCGGGCTGAACTACAAGTTCGGCGGCTGGTGATCGCCAACACGTGAGGACGCTTTGGGGGCGTTGTCGGACGCCCTCTTGCTTTTGGATGTCCGCATCGGCTTCACCTGACGGCGCGCTGCGCTGCGGCAAGCGCAGCGGTGTGCCGGTCCGGATGTGCATTTCTGCAATCATCACACAGTGCGCTCGCGTCATTTGCAGGTTCCGCCGTACATACCAAACATTTATGCAGAAGCTGGGCAGCACGCGATCAATGTATTGCCTGTGAAGTGAGACGTGACCCATGAATGCCTTGGCGATCGGGGGATTGGTTTTTGTGCTCGCTTTTGGCGGCGCATTGCTCGGCATGTATCTCCGCACCGTGCTGCCCGATCGTCACTTGAGCGAGGATTCGAAGGACATCGTCAGGATCTCCACCGCAATGCTCGCCACGCTGGCGGCGCTGGTGGTCGGTTTGTTGATAGCCTCGGCCAAGAGCTCATTCGACAGCAAGAATAGCGAGCTGACGCGATCCGCTACCCACTACATTTTGCTCGACCGCACGTTGGCCGAATACGGGCCGGAGACGCGTGAAATCCGCGATCTGATTCGCCAGGTCATCGTGACCAGGCTCCATCAGATCTGGCCAGAGGCCAGCGCCGGAAATCTCAATCCGAAGGTTGTCTACCAGGGTAACGGCGTCGAAGGCATTCAGCGCCAGCTTCTGGATCTCGCGCCGCAGAACGATGCCCAACGCTGGCTAAAGTCGACGGCCTTGCAGCTGAGTAGCGACATTGCGGAAGTGCGTTGGTCGGCGGTGGAGCAGATAGGAAGCAGCATCCCGTGGCCATTTCTGGTCGTCCTGATCTTTTGGTTCATCGCTATTTTTGCAAGTTTTGGTCTGTTTGCGCCGACCAATGGAAGTGTGATCATTGCAATGCTCGTCAGCTCACTGTCGGTGGCCGCGGCGATCTATTTGATTGTGGAGATGGACCAGCCCTATGGCGGGCTCATAAAGCTTTCCAGCTCACCGGTACTCACTGCGCTGGATCAGATCGGCCGCCCATAATCGCTTCGCTGAAATGCTGATCCGGCTTGTGCCGCATGCAAGCGGAGCGTCCGATCGGTCACGGCCGGACCAGACATGGGTTTTAAACGCAGGCGTACGGTTTCGTGCTAGCTTCGCCAGGAGTGAGCGCCGGGTTACGAGATCGCAAAGCGCCTTCGGTCCTTGCGTTTTCCATCGCATCGGCCGCCATTATCTGCTGCTCACTCCCGGCCTTCGGCGAAACCTTGCCGCTATCCTTCGGTCAGGGGCCACAGGCGCAACTGCCCAATCCGGAACAGGAGGACCCCAATTACAACGGCGAAGATTTTACCCGCCCGCAAAGAAGCTTCGAAATGCGTTTCCTTTACCAAACTTCGCCCGGGACGACGGCACCGACACAGCAAGGCGACTGGCTGCTGCGGCTGAACTGGAAGGCCGAACTTGATGGCGGCTGGAGGCTTGGACTTCTGGGTCAGATTCCGGTCGTCGACAAGATGACATTCGGCCCGACCGGTGCCGACAACGAATTTGGCAACGGCGATACGGCGTTTCAGGCCGCTCTGATTCACGACATCGACCGGCACTGGGCTTTCGGTATCGGTGCTCGATTAGTGGGCCCTGCGGCCGAGGATTCGCTGGGAACCGGCAAGTGGCAGATCATGCCGGGCTTTGGGGTGCGCTATTCCTTCCTTGAAATTGGGCCGGAAACCTATTTCGTACCGGTGGTTCGATACGCGATCAGTTTCGCCGGCGATCCTTCGCGGCGAAATATCAGCGAACCGCAGATTGCGCCAACCTTGAATATCGGTCTGCCGGATCGCTGGTTCGTGACTCTCTATCCAAGCAACGACATTCGCATCAACTTCGGGGGCCCAGTATCCGGCCAGACCGGCCGGCTCTTCCTGCCGTTCGACTTCGCGGTCGGCCGCAAAATCACCGACCGCTTGACGGTTTCGCTGGAGACCAGCGTGCCAATGGTCAATGACTACCCGGTCTACAACTTTAAGACCGAGTTGCGGATCGTTATGCAGTTCTGATCGCTGTGGATCGGCTAGCGGCGCTTGCGCAGACGACGGCTTTCGAGCGCGATGATCTTGCGGCGCGAGGTGTCTTCCAGGACTTTTTTGGGCACCTTCTCGGCAATGCCGAGGAGCCGCTCGCGGCGATCCATTTCCTTCCAGACATCCTCGGGGCGAATACCGGCCGAGACCCACAGCACGATGAGATTGTAGAGCAGGTCGGCGCTCTCCTTTACCACAGCGTCGCGGTCGCCGTTCATGGCGTCGATTACGACCTCGACCGCTTCTTCGGCGAGCTTTTTCGCCATCTTGCTGCGGCCCGAACGCAACAGCCGCGCGGTCCGCGACGTCGACGGATCGTCATGCCGGCAAGCCAGCACTGCTTGATAGAGGCGGGAGATCGAATCGGCCATCGCGTATCAGAATAACGCGATAACGTCGCAATTGTGTTAAAGTTATAAGATGGGGGCTCGGAAGCCTTTATCCCGCGTTAATCGGCTTTTTCGTCGTCCTGAGCCAGGAGGCTCGCATTGCCTCCAGCGGCCGCCGTGTTGACGGTGACGACCTGCTCGGCAGCAAAGCGGCGCAGATAATTCGGCCCGCCGGCCTTGGGCCCGGTGCCTGACAGATGGGTTCCGCCGAACGGCTGGGTGCCGACCACCGCGCCGATCATGTTGCGGTTGACGTAAACGTTGCCATTCGGCAGCCGTGCCGCGATCTGTTCGATGGTGAGATCGATGCGCGAATGGATGCCGAGCGTAAGCGCGGTGCCGTTTGCCGCAATGCCATTAAGTAGGGCGTCGAGTTCGTCCGCGCGCCAGCGCACCACGTGGAGCACGGGGCCGAAGACTTCTTCTTTCAGATCGGCGGCGCTATCGAGTTCGATGATCGTTGGTGCGACGTAAGTTCCACGGGCCGGCAGCGCCGCGTCGCGATCCCAGCGGAAGCGCACGCGGCCGGCGCGTTCCAGCTCCTCGATCCAACGATTGAGTTTCTGCCTGGCTTCGGCGTCGATTATAGGGCCGACATGGGTTGCCGGCTCGCGCGGGTCGCCGAGTTTCAGTTCGCGCGTTGCGCCGATCAGCATCTCGAGCATCGGCTCGGCAATGTCCTCCTGGAGGCAAAGCAGCCGCAGCGCCGAGCAGCGCTGGCCGGCGGAGCGGAACGCGGACGCGATCACGTCATCGATCAGCTGTTCGGGCAGCGCGGTCGCATCGACGATCATGGCGTTGATGCCGCCGGTCTCGGCAATCAGTGGCACGATCGGGCCAGCTTTTTCGGCGAGCGCCCGGTTGATCACGCGTCCGACTTCGGTGGAGCCGGTGAAGGCGATCCCGCCGACACGCGGATCGGCAACCAGGCTCGCTCCGACAGTCCCGTCGCCGGGCACGAGATGCAGCGCGGTGATCGGGACGCCGGCCCGGTGCAGCAGCGCAATTGTGCGCGCGGCGATGAGCGGCGTCTGCTCCGCGGGCTTGGCGACAACGGCGTTGCCGGCCACGAGCGCCGCGCTCACCTGGCCGAGAAAGATCGCGAGCGGAAAATTCCACGGGCTGATGCAGACGAAAACGCCGCGGCCCCGGTAGCGCAGCGTGTTGCTTTCGCCGGTCGGTCCCGGCATCGGTTGCGGTGCGAGCGAGGCACGGGCCTGAGCGGCATAGTAGCGGCAGTAGTCGGTTGCTTCGCGCACTTCCGAAAGCGCGTCATCGAGCGTCTTGCCGCCTTCGCTTTGCAGGAGCGCGATGAGCGCGCCGCGATCGTTCTCAAAGAGATCGGCGGCGCGTTCGAGCACCAAGGCGCGCTCGATATAAGGCGTCGCCTCCCAGGCGGAAAAACCCGCCGTCGCAGCCGCCATCGCGGCGCGAACGCTCGCGTCATCGCCCTCGCGCACAATGCCGATCGCGCGCCCATCGATCGGCGAGATCACCGCTCGTTCGCTGCCGTTGAGGGCGATGCCGTCGATGATGGGCGCAGCCTCGGCGGCTTCGCCAGCGCCGCCGCGGACTTCGGCCACGAGTGCATCGAGGCTGGCGCGGTCGCCGAACTCGACCCCGGCCGAGTTGCGCCGGTCCGGCTGGTAGAGATCGCGCGGCAGTGGAATTTTTGGGTTGCGCGCATTGCGGGGGCTTGAAAGGCGGCTTTGCGGACGGCGCAAAATATCTTCGATCGGCACACTTTCATCGGCGGCGACGGAAACGAACGAGGAGTTGGCGCCGTTCTCCAGCAGCCGTCGCACCAGATAAGCGAGCAAGTCGCGGTGGCCGCCGACCGGGGCGTAAACGCGGCACACCGCATCCGGCAGTTCGGCCAGCAGTGCCGCATAGAGCGCCTCACCCATGCCGTGCAGGCGCTGAAACTCGTAGCCCTCGACGCCGCCGGCGTCCTCAATGACGCTGGCGACGGTGAGCGCGTTGTGGGTGGCAAATTGCGGGTAAAGCCAACCGCGCGCTGCGATCAGCTTCTTGACGCAGGCCATGTAGCAGAGGTCGGTCATGGCCTTGCGCGTGAACACCGGATAGTCGGCAAGCCCGCGCTCCTGGGCGCGCTTGACCTCGGTGTCCCAATAGGCGCCTTTCACCAGCCGGACGGTTATTCGGCCGCTCACTGCCGCAGCGACCTCCTCGATCCAGCCGATGACGGAAAGCGCGCGCTTTTGATACGCCTGCACGGCAAGTCCAAATCCGTCCCAGCCGCGCAGCGATTGATCGCCGACAACGGCGCCGATGATTTCGAGCGATAATTCCAGCCGGTCGGCTTCCTCGGCATCCACAGTGAACTGCAGCTCGCGCGCCTTGGCCATGCGCGCGAGTTCGAGAAGACGCGGCGTAAGCTCTCTGATCACCCGCTCGCGCGAGATCGCTTCAAAGCGCGGATGCAGCGCCGAGAGTTTTACTGAAATGCCGGGTCGCGCCGGCAGGGCCGCATTGCCGGCACTCGCGCCAATGGCTTTAATTGCTCCGGCGTAGGCGGCGAAATATTTCTCCGCGTCCGCTGCAGTGCGTGCGCCCTCGCCGAGCATGTCGAAGGAGTAGCGAAACGCGCCATGCGAGCGGGCGCGGCTGAGCGCTTCCTCGATGGTCTGCCCGAGCACGAAATGCGAGCCGATCAGCCGCATGGCCTGGCGGGTCGCGGTGCGCAGGGCCGGCAACCCCAGGCGGCGGACGATGGTGTCGAGGATTGTCTCCGGCGTTTCGCCCGGATGGATGATGCGCGCGGCGACGCCGAGCGTCCACGCCGATGCCGAGACCAGAAGCGCGGTGGACTTGAGTTCGCCGTCGAGCCAGCGTCCGGCGGCGAGCTTGTCCTCGATCAGACGGTCGGCGGTCGCCGCGTCGGGCACCCGCAACAACGCCTCCGCCAGCACCATGAGCGCTAGGCCCTCTTTGGTCGAAAGCGAATAGGCGTGCAAAAAGTCTTCGATGCCGCCGAGCCCGCCGGCCTTGGCGCGGATCGCCCCAACGAGCGAACGCGCCCGGGTGTCAACGCGGCGCTCCGCGACGGCGTCGCGGCTGGAGCCGGCAAGAAAGCGCGACGCCAATTCCTCGTCTGGCAGCGCATACGGCGCCCGGAATATGGGCGGACTGAAGGCGACTTTGTTCATGGTCGGCCCAGCATTGACGGCGCATGGTTTGGGCGCCGCCGAAATGCAGTTAGGCAGCCAAACAGGGAGCCGGGCACCATCTTTCCCGCCGCCAGTGGCGGAGCGCAAGGCCGGCGAAACCGCGGCGCGCTCGGCGACGCCTGCTTTGCTATTTCAACGCAGCGCGCTTAGGTTCGCCATGTCATGAAGCGCGAGACCTTTCCCGTCGCCGACATCTACGTTCCGGTCAAGCGCCGCGCTACGCTCGAGCAAAAGCGCGTGGATGAAATCGCGGCCAGTATGCTCAATGACGGGCAGCAGACGCCGATCCTGGTGCGGCCGGACGGCGCGCGGTTTGTTCTGGTCGAGGGCTTGCATCGGCTGGAGGCGGCCAAGGCGCTCGGCGAGAAGACAATCGTCGGGTTCCGGGTCGACGCGCGCAAGCACTGAACCGGCGGCCGTTTCCCCTCTTTTGCGGGCCGTCCGAGCGAGGGCAAGGCGGGCGCGGATAGCTGGCGGCCGACGCCCGGAACGCATACATACAGAGTTCCCCCCACAAAGGAGCACCGAATGGCCTCGCGCCAAATCAAAATGCCCGTGAAAGATAGTTCCGAAAATGACGTCGATGTGATGCCGTCGCAACGTAAGCGGCCGGAAACCGGCCGGTATCTGCTGCAGGTCGACCGACAAACCAAGGGCTCCTATCAGACCCAGGAGGCAGCTCAATCGGCGGCGCTGCTGATCAAGAAGGGTTATCCGATCGTTCAGGTCTCCGTGTATGACAGCGTGGAATACAGCGATACGCTGGTGGAGGCACCCGCCGCTTCATCGTGACGAAGGCGGAGGCTACTCCGCGCGCAGTGGAGCGCATGCGCCGGTTTTAAGATAAGATCGGCGCGCTATGGAAAACCAGGCGCCGGTATCGACTGTTCTGGGCGGCGCCATCGTCGAGTGGCTGGCCGGCGAGGCGCTGCACGATTCCGAACCCGCGGTGCTTTATAGCGAACTGTGTCAGCGCCTACGCGGCGTCGGGATGCCGATCTTGCGCGGGCAGGTAGCCTTCCGGGTGCTTCATCCGCTCTATGATGCCAGTTCACTCAACTGGAACGCGGAAAGAGGAGTCGTCGCTGAACTCTTTCGTCCCGAGGACAGCGGCAGTGAGCAGTTTCTCCGCAGTCCGATGGGTCATGCGCTAACTCATCGCCTGCCGCTGCTGCGGCGACGCCTGACCGGAGAGACTGCGCTGCTCGACTTCGCGGTCCTTGACGACTTCGTGGAATTGGGCGGCACCGACTATGTCGTATTCCTGATTGGCTTCGGCCAAAGCGGGCAGAACGGCATCATCTGCTCGTGGCTCGCCGATCGTGCCTCCGGTTTCACCGACGAGGAGATCGCGCAGCTTCAGCGCATCACCCGCGAACTTGCCATTGCCCTGAAGGCGAGGTTCGAGCGCAATATTGCGCACAATGTCGCCCACGCCTACTTGGGCAAGCACGCCGGGGAGGCCGTGCTCAACGGCTCGATTCGCCGCGGTGACGGCGAAAAGATCACCGCCGCATTGTGGTTTAGCGATCTGCGCCACTCGACCGAATTTGCTGACCGCCTCCCGGCCGAAGCATTCCTTCACCTCCTCGACAATTATTTCGAGATGACGGCGGCCGCAGTACTCGATTGCGGCGGCGAGGTCGTCAACCTGGTCGGCGACGCGGTGCTTGGCTTGTTCCGCGTCGAGGGCGCTCCACAAGACGCTTGCAGTCGGGCACTCGCGGCCGCCCGGGAAGCGCGCCGCCGGCTCGGCGCATCGCCGCCGCGCGCCGACGGCCTCGCTCTCGACTTCGGCATCGCGCTCCACCTGGGACAGGTTATCTACGGCAATGTCGGCGTACCCGAACGGTTGCAGTTCACGGTGGTTGGGGCGGCGGTCAACGAAGTTGTCCGAGTGCAGGATCTGACCAAGCAGCTCGGCTGCTCTCCGCTGGCGACGGCCCGGTTCGCCGACGCCGTGACGGGCCCGTGGCGCCCGCTCGGCAAGTATCAGTTGCGCGGGTTTGAGACGCCGGCGGCGATCCTCGCGTTGTCGTCCTGACAATGGTGCTGGGCCAGGTTGGTTGGCCGCCTTCGTGCTGCCTATCCGTCACGCGAGTTTGCTAAGACTTCTGCACACAAACTTCGGGCGTTGACTCAATGCGCCGCGCCACTTTTGTGAGCGTGATGGGCGCGGTGCGGCCTAACAACCCCCAAGCGTCGCGGGCGGCTGGGAGTTGCTGGTGCGGCCGCCAGCCAACGCATGACGCTGCCGCTGCGCAGGAGCGGCAGGACTTCTTCCGCGGACATCGGTTCCGCGAAGTAGAATCCCTGTGCCTGTCGGCATCCCCACTCGTGCAGCAATCCCAGCTGTTCTGCCGTTTCCACGCCCTCGGCGAGGACTGCGATTCCCAATTCGCGCGCCAGGCCGATCGCCGCCTTGACGATCGCCGTATCGTTGGGTTCGATTCCGATATCCTTGACGAATTCCTGGGCGATTTTGATCCGATCGACCGGAAAGCGCCGAAGGTAGAGCAGCGACGAATAGCCGGTGCCGAAATCGTCGATCGCGATCCGGAGCCCGCGGGCGCGCAGCCGCTCGATGACGTTGTCGTGCCCGCTCGACGTGCCCATCAACGCGGTTTCGGTCATCTCGATTTCCAGCGTTGCGGGTGGGAGCCCCGTCTCGTCGAGCGCAGCTATGATCTCGTTTTCCAGCGCATGAGGCGCCTTGAACTGAAGTGCCGAAACATTGACCGCCATTGAGGGAAGCGCGACCCCGCTGTCCAGCCATTGATTCGCCTGCCGGCAAGCCGAGCGCAAAACCCAATTTCCGAGCATGACGATGAGGCCGCTTAGCTCCGCCGCGGGCAGGAACTCGTGCGGCAAGAGCACGCCGCGCGTCGGATGGTTCCAACGGACCAACGCCTCCAATCCAATGAGTCGGCTGGTCTCCATATCCACCTGGGGCTGGTACGCCAGGAACAGTTGGCCGGCCGCGATCCCGGCGTGCAGCTCGGACGTCAGGGCCACACGTTTGCGTACTTCGGTGTCCATGGCTTCGGTGAAAAACCGATAGGTGTGCCGGCCTTCCAATTTTGCCCGATAAAGTGCCACGTCCGCGTGTGCGAGAAGCGTTTCCGCATCCGCAGCGTCCGGCTCGTAGATCGCGACGCCGATGCTGACGCCGGATTGAATTTGATTGCCGTCGAGCAGAAAAGGCTCGGCCATGATTTGCAGGAGCTTGTCCGCCAGAACTCCGGCATCTGTCGGATCGCTGATTCCCAACATCAGCAGGGCGAATTCGTCACCGCCAAATCGAGCGAGGGTGTCGGCCGTTCTCATGTTCGCCCGCAGCCGTTCGGCAACTGACTGCAGCAGCCGGTCTCCGATAGGGTGTCCCAGCGTATCGTTGACATCCTTGAAGTGATCCAGATCGAGATAAAGCACCGCGAAGCTGCGTTCGCCACGGCGCGCGCGTTCGATAGCCCGGGCTACCTCGGCGACGAATACGCCGCGGTTGGCCAAACCGGTAAGGAGGTCGAACTCCGCCATCCTCTTAAGCTGACCTTCGGCTTCCTTGCGTCGTGAAATTTCGCGGGCTGTTGAAAGCAGGAAATTCCGTCCACCAAAGGTGGCGCGGCGAATCGAGAGTTCGACCCAGAGCAGCCGACCATCTTTGGTCTTGCTGCGCCAATCGAACGTCTGCGGCATCCCGGATCGCGCCTTCTGCATTTCGGTAAACAGCTTTGGGCCGGTGTAAGGCGGCTTGTTCTCTGAAAGGTCGCCTATCGTCATCTTAAGCAGTTCATCGCGCGTGTAGCCGAGCATCTCGCTGGCGCGCTGATTGACCTCCAGGAAGGCCCCGGTGTCGAAATCATGCAGAATGATGAGGTCGCTCACGGAATCGAAAATGGTACGGAAGCGCTCTTCGCTTTGCTGCAAAGCCAATTGCGTTTGCTTGAGATCGGTGATGTCCAATATCGACCCGATCAGGCCGGTCACTTCCCCCGATCCGGACCGGAACGGGAAGAAATTCGCCAGCCAATAATGCGGGACGTCGGGAGCTGCGGGAGTTACACCATGAATTTCCGCGTTCAGCACCGGTTCGCCGCGCTCGTAGACCGGCCGGTGGAGTTCCGTGACCTCGTCCGCAAGCCCGGGGATGATCTCGCGCAACGTGCGGCCGATTTGCGCGCTGACCGGCAATCCATTGATCTCCGCCATGTGCTCATTGATCCGCACGATGCGACGGTTGATATCCATGAAACAGAGGCCGACCGGCGTATGCTGGTAGATCTGCTCGATTTCGTTGAGAACGGCCTTGCTCTCGGCGACCGCAGTCTGCAGTTCGCTATTGACGGCGGCCTGGTTAAGTCGCAGTCGCACGGTCTCCACGATCCAGCGGTTGATATAGCGTCCCATCAACACGACAACGACGACGTAGGCCACCAGCATCAGGCCCATCGCTGTCGAGATCCGGTCTCCCTTCGCTAGATAACAGAGGACTTGCGGAATGGTGGCGGGCAACGCGTAGCTGAAAAAGGCCGGCAGATACGCCGATTGCTGGAAGACCGCGCCGACCGTCATGCCGCCGAGTACGAACGTGACGACGACCTGAAGGACCGGATCCGGCGATACGAAGACGACCGATGCGGAGAGGCCCCAAAGGCAACCTGTCGCGGCGGCGCCGACCGTAAAACGCCTGGCCCAGTTGATGTCGTGCCCGCTCTTGGGAGGCTGCCGCAGATAGCGTGCTCGATCGACAAAGCGGGCGCCGACAACGACGCAGATCAGCCCGACCCAGAGCAGGAGTATCCATGCGGGATAGGCTTGCCACAGCACGGCGGCGAGAATTGACGCGTTGATCGGGTTGACCAGCATGATCGGAGGCGCGTGATAGAGCGCCTTGATCTGCTCGGTGCGAACCGCCGCTTTGAACTCCGGTTGGTTCGCAGGATTCGTGCCGGGTGCGAAAAACGGTTCGTTGCGCATAGCGTCTACATAAGCGGGGTGCGCGCCGCGCGGTCGTCAATTGTGCCGCAGCGCGCAAGCGACAATCGAGTAGACGGGAGCGCGGTTATTATTACGACAATAAGAAATAAGTAAATGTACGGACTTCTGCCTTATAGTTTACGAAAGCCCTTATGTGGAACCACGCAAGCTGCGGACGACCTTTGCCGTAAGTTCCGTGTTCTGGGCGCCCCGCGTCATGAGCGCCTGCAAGCGCTCCAGGCTCTGCGTCCAACCGGCCTCCATCCCCTTGATGAAAGCAGCTGCGTATTCGACCACAGCCGCGCCGCGCGTGTGCAGCGTCAGCTTGGTCTTGCCGTGCTCCTCGGCAAAGGTCACGGTGGTGAATCCCTCGATGATGTGATTGCCGGCGTCATCTATCGCAATGTTGGTGAACGCCAGCCGCTCGGGCGGAATGATTTCGCGGACCTCGCCTTTCATTTTATGGGAGACCCCATCGGGGCCGCGCATGTGGATGCGAATGGCGCCGCCAACGCGCGGCTCGATCTCGCAGACCGGATTGGTGAAACCGTGGGGGCCCCACCATTGCGCCAAGTGCTTGGAATCAGTCCAGGCAGCGAAGACGAGTGCACGCGGCGCGTCGAACACGCGCGTGATAGTGATTTCCCGTTCGGCAAATGGAAGTTTTGATTGGTCCACAGCGGTCATGGCTACCCTCACGCGCGTTTTGTCTGCATGCCGTCGAGATAGGTTGCGAGCTGATCAAATGTGCCGCCCCAACCGCCGCGCATACCGTCGCGCGCTGCGTCGAACGTGCCGCGCTCTTCTTCGCTGGCGTCTAGCGGTGACCAGTGTAGGGTGAGCCTTGTCTTGCCGCCCGGTGCGTCTTCGAAGGTGACCGTCGTCAGAAGTTTGAGCGGCCAAGTCGGACTCAGCGGATGCCGGGTGAGGCCACCCGCTTCGTTCGAGAACGAATGCTCCCACACCAACAATTCCGGGGCGACGATCTGGCGATAGACGAATTTCGCCCACATCACACGGCCCTCTGGATCGCGCATCGCGCCGTGATAGGTTCCGCCAACGCGCAAATCCGTTTTTGAGGCGATGATTACGGAGCCCTTCGGGCCCCACCATTGCTTCATGTGCCCCGGATCGATGAAGCATTCCCACACGAGCGCTCGCGGCGCGGCAAAGATGCGCGTGATGGAAAATTCACGTGCTGCATGCGGTTCGTTCCTTTGTCCGCCGGCGTTCATGCGTGTTGCTCCTGTCGCAGTATGCGACCGATCAAGGTCGAGGCTATTTGTTGCGCTCATGCGTGTTCTCCTATTTGCCACGCCGTTGGCGCTCCTTGGCTTTCGACGGTTTGGTTTGCAGCGTTTTCAGGTATCGATCGAGACGATCGAAGCTCTCGTCGAAAAAGCGCCGATAATGGTCCAGCCAGTCGTCGACGTCTTTGAGCGCACGCGGCTCGATCCGGCACGGCCGCCATTGCGCCTCTCGCGAGCGCGCGATCAGGCCGGCCCGTTCCAAAACTTTGAGATGCTTGGAAACTGCGGGAAGGCTCATGGCGAACGGTTCCGCCAGATCCCGCACCGTGGTCTCGCCGCGCGCGAGTTGCGCCAGGATGGCGCGGCGGGTGGGGTCCGCCAAGGCGGCGAAGGTGGCATTGAGGTTCATTTAGCCATTCGGTTAAATAACTATTTGGTTAAATACAAGGCGCGAATGCGAGTTGTCAACCCCGTGTTGCGTCCCGCATGCCGGGCTCAGTAAGTTCGCTCCGTGGCAGATGTGCTTGTTGTCAGAAAGCGGGGACGCGCCAGCGCCATCCCGAACGCGGGGGCGGATGCAAAGCCGCCGGCGACGGTCGTGTCGCAACCGTTGCGGAAACATGAAACTCAACAGGGAGGAATCAATCAATGAAAGCGGCAGAGATGTACAAGGTGGAAGGCTACGGCGCGATCGTGACCGGCGGCGCGAGCGGTCTCGGTCTAGCTTACGTCGAGGTGCTCGCCGAAAACGGCGCGCGCGTCACCATGCTCGACATCGATCGCGGCGGGATCGACCGCGAACTCACTCGTCTCCGAGGGTTGGGATATGACGTCGATGGCAAGGTCGTCGATGTCACCGATCGTCTGGCGGTGCATCGCGCCTTCGACGAAGTCGCCGGCAAATACGGCCGCCTCGACGTGGTTTTCGCCAATGCGGGCATCGATCCCGGGCCCGGATTTGTCGCCTTCGACCGTGAGACCCGTAAAAACGAAAACGCGATCGAGAATTACACGGATGAGCGCTGGGATCATGTGATCGACACCAACCTCAACTCCGTTTTCACGACGATCAAGGCGGCCGCCAAACACATGAAGCCGCGCAGGTCTGGCCGCATTATCATTACCACTTCAGTCGCCGCGTTTGTCATCGAAGGTGCGATCGGCGTGGCCTACATGGCAGCCAAGGCTGCTGCCGCTCACCTGATGCGCAACGTGGCGCTGGAGCTGGCGAAGTACAACATTCTGGTCAACGCGATTGCGCCCGGGCCGTTCATCACCAATATCGGCGGCGGCCATGCCCACACGCCGGAAGTTCAGGCCGGCTTCTCGCAAGTCGTCCCGCTTCACCGCATGGCTTCGACAGAAGAGATGAAAGGCTTGGCTCTGTTTCTGGCTTCGCCGGCCTCGAGCTACATCACCGGCTCGCAAATCGTCATCGATGGCGGCATGCAGGTCGGCGTTGCCGATTAGAGCATGATCCGGAAAAAGCCTGCGCTCGGACTTGATCCGGGGGTGGACTCCGGTTTTCCGAAAAGATCATGCTCAAAAGAGCCGCCGCCCGAGTAGGCCCATCCGCGGCCCGCACTCAGGACAAAATCAGTGTCATAATCATCCAAATAATCAGCCAATAGGGAGGGGACCATGAAACACGTCGAGGGAAAGGTGGCGTTCATCACCGGAGGCGCGAGCGGCATCGGATTTGGCATGGCGCAGGTTTTCCTCAAGGCGGGGATGAAGGTCGTCATCGCCGACATTTTGCAGGAACGTCTCGACGAGGCTGCGCGTATCCTCGCGCAGAGCACCAATCGCGACTATCATTTCATCAGGGTCGATGTGACCGACCGCAAAGCGATGGCCGCGGCGGCGGCGGAAGCCGAACAGGTTTTCGGCAAGGTGCACGTACTGTGCAACAACGCCGGCGTGTTTGGAAATCTGCCGATCGAAACCGCAGGCTACGAGGATTGGGACTGGGTGCTGGGCATCAATCTAGGCGGCGTCGTCAATGGCATCGTTAGCTTTCTTCCCAAGATGATGGCGCACGGCGAGGGCGGGCACATCGTCAATACCTCGTCAATGGCGGGTCTTATTCCACTGCCGTCTGCCGGTGGACTTTATGCCACTTCCAAATTCGCCGTTCGCGGCCTGACCAACTCGCTGCGGCTGGCTTTAGGCGCGCATGACATCGGCGTTTCCGTGTTGTGCCCGGGGATGACGCGGACACGAATTTTACAAGCCGAACTGCATCGCCCGGGGCAGGAAGCGAAGGAGGTGCCCGATTCCGAGGCCCACGGCTCTTTCACCGGCGACATGACGGGCGGAATGGATCCGGTCGAACTCGGCGAACGGGTCCTGCTCGGCATCCAGCGCAACGACGCCTACATCCTGCCGCACGGCGAATTTAAGGACGAAGTGCAGGGCCTGTTCGATGAAATCATTTCCGGCTTTCCGGAAGGACAAGAAATCGATCCGGGCAGAAAGGCGTTCGAGGACGGTCGCCGTCAGGCGACCGCCGAGGCCAAAGCGGCGATAAAGAACACTTGATTCTGAAGACACGGAGCGG
The DNA here is from genome assembly GCA_963844545.1 of uncultured Alphaproteobacteria bacterium. Taxonomy (GTDB): domain Bacteria; phylum Pseudomonadota; class Alphaproteobacteria; order Rhizobiales; family Xanthobacteraceae; genus BOG-931. The sequence continues at coordinate 996,455 of CAWJOX010000026.1, forward strand.
CTGCCTCGCGGCAGCCGCCGTAAAACCGCGCCGACAAATGGTGCGGGCTATTGCCCGGCATAAGCGCGTTGCAGCGTCGCCAGATCGAACTTCTTCATTTTCAGAAGCGCGGCTATGGCGCGCTCTGATCTGGCGCTGTCGGCATCCGTCAGCATCTGCGGCAACGACGATGGCACGATTTGCCAGGACACCCCGTATCTGTCCTTCAGCCAGCCGCAAGAACTCTCCTCCCCGCCATCGGAAAGCCGCTTCCAGAAGTAATCGATCTCGTCCTGGGAATCGCACGCCACCTGAAACGAAACCGCCTCGTTGAATTTGAACTGTGGACCGCCATTGAGGGCGACGAAGGTTTGCCCGTTGATCTCGAATTCGACGGTCAGGACCGATCCGGCCTCTTTGCCATGCGTCTCACGGCCGACTTTTCCGTAGCGGCTTATTCGCTTGAGCCGGGAATTTTCGAATATCGATACGTAGAATTTCGCCGCCTCCTCAGCCTGTGTGTCGAACCACAGACACGGTGTGATCTGATGTTTGATCGCAGGCATGGCGGTCGTTCCGTCGGTTCCAGAACAGTGATGTCAGGTTGCCTTCGCGAGATAGGCGGCGAGCCGGTCGAACGTGCCGTTCCAGGTCGCCTTCATGCCGACGTGGGCGGCGTCGAAGGTCTTTCTTTCGATCTCCGTGCAGTTGTGCGGCGCCCAGCGAACGTTGAGTTTGGTCTTGCCGTCGGGCAACTCCTCGAGCGTCAGCGTCGCCATGGTTTCAAGCGGCCACGTCGGAATGATGGGATGGCGGGTGACAGCGCCGGCTTCGTTGGAGAAGGTATTGATGAACACCAGCCGCTCCGGCGGAACGATCTCCACATATGCGAACTTGCCCCAGATCTTGTAGCCCTCGGGCGAACGGATGCCGCCGTGAAAGGAGCCGCCGGCGCGCAAATCCAGTTTCCCGGCGATCATGGTGAAGCCCGCAGGGCCCCACCAATGTTTCATGGCTTCGAGGTCCGTTAAGGTCTGCCAGACGCGCTCGCGCGGCGCCTCCAGCACGCGGAAAATGACAAAGTCCGCGCCTCCCGGCTCTGTACTCATCACGCCTGCCCCCGCCCGCCATGGGCGTGGGCCTAGTTTGCCACATTGATCATCCAACCGACACCGAATTTGTCGGCCACCATGCCGAACCGCGGCGAGAAGAACGTCTTGCCCATGGGCATCTGCACCTGGCCGCCGTCGGCGAGGCCGGCAAACAGCTTGTCGGCGTCGGCCTCGCTGTTGGCGGAAATCGACAGCATGATCCCGTGGAAGTTCGGTTTGCCGCCGCCGCGGCCGTCGGACGCCATCACCGTGGTGTCGCCGATCTGGAACTGCGAATGCATCACCTTGTCCGCGTTCTGCGGCGTACACATGGTCTTGTCGGGACTGTCCTTCCAGCGCATCAGCATGCCGACTTTGGCGCCGAGCGCCTTCTGGTAGAACGCGAGCGCTTCGTCGCAGCGGCCGTTGAAATCCAGATACGGTTGTATGTGCATGGCGGCATCCTTTCCTGAAGTCACGTGCAAAGATCTTGACATATACGTTGATATCAACATAATACGTGCATGTCAACCGAGCTGCCCTTCGCATTGACGCACCAGGTCCGGGACAATTGTCTGTGCCTGCACGTGCAGCGCGCGGCGCGGGCGCTGGCGCGCCGTTTCGACGACGCGCTGCGGCCGGTCGGGCTGACGCAAGGCCAGTTTTCGTTGCTGATGTCGCTCAATCGCCCGGAGCCGCCGGGCATCGGCGAAGTGTCCAACCTGCTCGCGCTCGACCGTACCACCCTCACCGCCAATCTGAAGCCGCTGCAACGGCGCGGCCTGGTAAAAGTGAAAATCGATGCCGCGGACAAACGCGGCCGCCGGCTGATTCTGACCGCCGCCGGCCGTACGGTGCTTATCGCCGCAGCGCCGATCTGGAAACGCACCCACGCGCAGACCGAGCGCCTGCTCCGCAGTTCGAGTGCCGATGATGTGCGCGCCAGTCTTCGCGAGTTGTGCTGACAGCGCCGGCCGCATGGCGTAGATCGAACCCGCACCGTCAACGCCTGCGATAGCCGCGATCATGTCGTTTCTGCGCATTTACCTGCGCCTGCTCGGCCTTCTGAAACCCGAGGCACGGCTCGCCATCGTGCTCGCGATTGCCAATATCGCGCTGGCGGTCGCGCAGTTCGTCGAGCCGGTGTTGTTCGGCCACATCATCGATGCGCTGTCCGGCACACTTCCGGCCGGGCTATGGCCCGCCGCGCACGTCCTGGCGCCGCTGATCGGCGCATGGGTCGGCTTCGGCCTGTTCATCATCGTCGCCGCCGCGCTGGTGGCCTGGTTCGCCGACCGCCTGGCGCACCGGCGCCGCAATCTCGTCCTCGCCGATTTCTTCGAACACGTGCTGCAATTGCCGCTCGCCTATCACGCCGGCGCGCATTCGGGCCGCCAACTGAAAATCATGCTCACCGGCACCGACACGCTGTGGTGGCTGTGGGTGTCGTTCTTCCGCGAGCACTTTGCCGCCTTCGTCTTTATAGTCGTGTTGCTGCCGACGTCGCTGGTCTTGAATTGGCGGCTGGCGCTGCCGTTGCTCGGGCTCTGCGCGGTCTTTACGGCGGTAACGGTACTGGTTATGCGCCGGGCCGACGCAATGCAGCGCGCGGTCGAGCGGCATTACTCCGATCTCGCCGAGAACGCCGCCGACACCCTGGGCAATATTGCGGTGGTGCAAAGCTTCGCCCGCATCGAACTGGAAGTCTCGGCGTTGAAGGGGCTGGTGAACTCGCTTCTTCGCGCCCAAATGCCGGTACTGACATGGTGGGCCGTGGCCGCCGTGCTGACGCGGACCGCTACCACGCTCGCGCTCCTGACGATCCTGCTGGTCGGAACCTGGCTCAAGCTCGTCGGCCTAGCCTCGGTCGGCCAGATCGTCAGTTTCATGGCGATTGCCGCGCTCCTGATCGGCCGGCTTGAGCAGGTGGTCGGTTTCGCCAACCGCCTGTTTATGGACGCACCGAGACTCGCCGAGTTTTTCGACGTCATCGACACCGTGCCGGCGGTGCGCGACCGGCCGGATGCGATCGATCCCGGCCGTCTGCGCGGTTTGGTCGAATTCAAGAGCGTCTCGTTTTCCTATGATGGCAAGCGGCCCGCGGTGGCGGACTTAAGTTTTACGGCTTTGCCAGGCGAGCGCATTGCGCTGGTCGGGCCGACGGGCAGCGGCAAATCGACGGCGCTCGCGCTGCTGCATCGCACGTTCGATCCGCAGGCCGGCGTCGTCACCGTCGACGGCATGGACATTCGCGCGCTGACGCTGACCGGCCTCCGCCGCAACATTGGCGTGGTGTTTCAGGAGACGCTTCTGTTCAACCGTTCGATCGGCGAGAACCTGCGGGTCGGCAAGCCGGATGCCAGCGACGCGGAACTGCGCGAAGCCGCCGCGCGGGCACAGGCGCTCGATTTCATCGACCGCAACCCGGACGGCCTTGAAGCGCACATCGGTGAGCGCGGCCGGCTTTTGTCCGGCGGCGAGCGCCAGCGCCTCGCCATCGCCCGCGCATTATTGAAAGACCCGCCGATCCTCATTCTTGATGAGGCGACGAGCGCGCTCGATCCGGTAACCGAGGCGCGGGTCTCGCAAGCGCTCGATGAGGTCATGAAAGGCCGCACCACCTTCGTCATCGCCCACCGGCTCGCCACCGTGCGCAATGCGACGCGCATTCTGGTGTTCAACAACGGACGCGTCGTGGAGACCGGGACTTACGACGAACTTGCGCAACGCGGGGGGTACTTTGCCGAACTTGTCCACGCGCAGTTTGTGCCGGCGGCGACCGACGCGCCGCCGGTTGCTGAAACCTGAAGCTCAGCGCAGCCGCTCCAGAATGCTGACGTAATTGGCGACCGCGGCGCCGCCCATATTGAAAATGCCGCCGAGCTTGGCATCCTTGATCTGCATGTCGCCGGCCATTCCGGCGAGCTGCATCGAGGCAATCGCGTGCATCGACACGCCGGTCGCGCCGATCGGATGGCCCTTCGCTTTTAGTCCGCCCGAGGGGTTGATCGGCAGCTTGCCGTCTTTGGCGACGGTGCCTTCGGCAAGGGCGCGCGCGCCTTGACCTTCCGGCACCAGGCCCATTGCTTCATATTCGATCAGTTCGGCGATGGTGAAGCAGTCGTGGACCTCGGCGAAAGAAAGATCGGGCAGCGCAAGGCCGGCTTCGGCGAGCGCGCGCTGCCACGCCACCGCACAGCCTTCGAACTTGAGAATGTCACGCCGCGACATCGGCAGGAAATCCTGCACGTGCTCAGCGGCGCGGAACACGATGGCTTTGCCAAGCTTCAGCGCGGTCTCGACGTCGGTGAGCACCAAAGCGGCGGCGCCGTCGGAGACGAGCGAACAGTCGGTGCGCTTAAGCGGGCCCGCTACCCGCGGATTCTTGTCGCTCTCGGTACGGCAGAAATCGTAGCCAAGGTCTTTGCGGATTTGCGCGTAGGGATTGCCGACGCCGTTCTTGTGGTTTTTGGCGGCAATTTGGGCGAGCGCGTCCGACTGGTCGCCCCAGCGCTGGAAGTAAAGGCCGGCAATTTTGCCGAAAACGCCGGCGAAGCCGCCCTCGATGTCGGCCTCCTCGCGCACATATGACGCTTTCAGGAGGTTGCGGCCGATCTCGGCGGCGGGCGTCGTCGTCATCTGCTCAACGCCGACCACGAGCACGATGCGCGCGGACTTGGCCGCGATCGCTTTGAGCCCCTGATGCACGGCGGCCGAACCCGTGGCACACGCGTTTTCGACGCGGGTCGCGCGTTTGAAGCGCAGGTCAGGCGAGGCCTGCAGCACCAGCGAAGCGGTGAAATCCTGCGCCGAGAAGCCGGCGTTGAAGTGGCCGAGCACGATCTCATCGACATCGCGCGCCTCAATTCCGGCGTCAGTCAACGCTTCACCCGCGACCTTGACGATGAGACTCTCGACGGTTTCGCCGGCAAGCTTGCCGAAAGGCGTATGCGCCCACCCCACAATGCATGCAGTCATAATCACTCCCTTGATCGCTTCTTTGCCGAACTTTGGTCGCTTTTCCCTGAGCTTTAACGCGGGTGGTGAATCGAGGCGATCAAATCGCGTCAACCCCATGTACTGTCGCTCAATGATATCGGGATTCACCTTTGCGTTCGAGTGGTTCTTGGGCTTAGATAGTTACGCTTGGATAGTTCGCTAACAGCGCTTCGGGAACCTTTTGTGAACATTTCGCGGCCTCATGTCGGCCCTCGGCCTAAGCCCGAGACAACTCCCGGGCCCGACCAACGAGCGGACCGCGACGCGTGAATCAATCACAGACTGTTCGAGTGCTGACGCTGGCTATCGCTCTTGGCCCGCTGTGCATGGTCGCTTTGCAGCCGACCCCGGCGCATGCCGGCGCGTCGATTCTGGTCGAGGCGGACACCGGTAAAGTACTTCGCGCCGAGAATGCGAGCTACCCGTGGTATCCGGCTTCGGTGACCAAGCTGATGACCGCTTACCTGACGTTGCGCGCGGTCAGGCAGCATCGGATCACGATGGACACGTTGTTCACGGTTTCGCGTAATGCCTCGGCGCAGTCGCCGACCAAGATGGGCTTCCCGCCGGGCACGCAGGTCACGGTCGACAACGCGCTCAAAATGCTGATGGTGCACTCGGCGAATGACATGGCCGTGTTGCTCGCCGAAGGTGTCGACGGCTCCATCGAGAACTTCTCCGAAGACATGACGAGCACGGCGCATTCACTCGGCATGACCGAATTGAATTTCGTCAATCCCAACGGCTTGCCGGCCGACGGCCAGATCACCTCGGCGCGCGATCTTGCCATTCTGGCGCGCGCCTTGCTGCACGATTTCCCCGAATACAATTCGTACTGGCACATCCCGGCGATCAAATTCGGCCGGCGCGTCATGCGCAACACCAATTCGCTGATCGGGCGTTATCCCGGTATCGACGGCATGAAAACCGGATTCATCTGCGCATCCGGATACAATGTCGTCGCCACCGCCACCCGCAACGGCAGGCGGCTGATCGCGGTCGTGCTCGGCGCGCCGTCGTCGCCGGCGCGGGCGGTTAAGGCGGCGGAACTTCTGGAAGCCGGCTTCACCCAGGATCGGTTGTCGTGGCTTACGCCGTCGCTGGGATCGGTCGAGTCGCTGGCGCCAATCGAAGCGGCTCCGCCCAATCTGCATGAAGAAATATGCGGGCCGCATCGCAAGAAGCCGGCTACGGAAGAGGAAGAGTCAGCCGGTAGCGAGGAGAATAGCGCCGAAGCGGGCACGCCGTTCTCGGTGTTGCTCTCCAGCCTGCGGGCGCCAACGCGCAAGGGCGCGGCGCTCCTTTCCGAGCAGGGCCCCGTTGCGCCAATCGTCGTCTATACCGGGCCGACGCGCACCCCGGCTCAGATCGCGACGTTGAGCGCCATCGAGGAAGCGGCTCCTCATCACAAGAAGAAAGGCACCAAGACGGCGGCAAAGCCGGCCGAAGAGGAAGCCACCGAGTCCAATTCCACGCATGGGAAAAACGCGGAACCGAAGGCCACTGACAGTAATAAGCCGAGGGCCAGATGGACACCGACGTCATCCTCTTCGCTCGCGACCAGCCCGCCCGGCGAATTGGAGGCCAAGCCAACAGCCGACGCACCAAAGAAAAAACCGCACAAAGCCGCCAAGGCGGATCCGGCAGCCAAGCCTGCGCCGGCCCAGTGAAGCGGCGCAAATAAAGGGCGCAACAAAAAATTTCGGCGTTTGAGCGCGCCGATTTTACCTGAAGTCAATTCGCCATTTTCAACGGCGCGTCGGTCACATCCTGCAGCGCTTCGAAGGTCAAGCCCGGCACCATGTCGCGGACGACGAAGCCGTCTTGGGTAATGTCAAGCACGGCGAGATTGGTGTAGACGCGCTTGGCGGCGCCGGGGGCGGTCAGCGGGTAGGTACACCGGTGCATGACTTTGCTCGCGCCGTTCTTGGCGGTGTGCTCCATCAGGAGCCAGACCGCCTTGGCGCCCACCGCCAGGTCCATGGCGCCGCCGACCGACGGCATGTCGGTGTCGGACATCGACCAGTTGGCGAAGTCGCCGTTCTCGGCTACCTGAAAAGCGCCGAGCACGCAGAGGTCGAGATGGCCGCCGCGGATGATAGCGAAGCTGTCGGCGTGGTGCATGTACGCCCCGCCCGGAACCAGTGAGACGTATTTTTTACTGGCGTTGATGAGCCAACGGTTGATCTTGTCCGGCTCCGGCGTCGGCCCCATGCCAAGGACGCCGTTTTCCGACTGCAGGATGACTTCGCGCTCCGGCGGCACGTAGTTCGCGAGCAGGACCGGAATGCCAATGCCGAGATTGACGTAAAAGCCTTCGGGAATGTCGCGGGCAGCCCGCGCGGCGATCTGTTCCCGTGTCCATGGCGTGCACGTGGCCAAGACGTTCGCATGCACGTTCATTCTAAAGCCTCCTACGTTATTGTCGGTTCGCCATACGGCACGTGCACCACGCGATTAACGAAAATCCCGGGCGTGACGATCTTCTCCGGATCGAGCGCGCCCAAGTCGAGAATGTGCTGCGCCTGCGCGATGGTCAACTTCGCCGCCGTCGCCATCACCGGATTGAAGTTTCGGGCAGACGACCGGTAGGTGAGGTTGCCCCAGCGATCGGCTTCCCACGCCTCGACCAGCGCGATGTCGCCGAAGAACGCCTCCTCCAGCACATATTGCCGGCCGTGAAATTCGCGCACTTCCTTGCCCTCGGCGAGCTTGGTGCCCACCGACGTCGGCGTATAAAACGCCGGGATGCCGGCTCCGGCCGCCCGCATGCGTTCGGCCATCGTGCCCTGCGGCATAACCTCAAGCTCGATGCGGCCGGCGCGATAAAGCTCCTCGAACACCACCGGATCCGTCGTACGCGGGTACGAGCAGACGATCTTGCGCACCCGGCCGACCTCCATGAGCCGCGCCAGGCCGACGTGACCGACGCCGGCATTGTTGGCCACCACGGTCAGGTCCTTGGCGCCTTGCTCGATCAGGCCGTAGATCAGCGCGTTCGGCTGGCCGATGCTGCCGAAGCCGCCGATCAGCACCACCGAGCCGTCGCGGATTCCCGCCATCGCCTCGGCCATGGTCTGTACGATTTTGTTGATCATTGATTCCCCGTCCTCCCTGAGGCGCCAGCCAACGGATCCGGCCCGAAGCGGCGTGCCCGATGGCAAGCTTCGCGAGCCTCGAGGGGTGAACGGCCGCGGCGCCCGAGGCCTCGCGGGCCAGCCGATGCCGCAGCCACGATTTTGTTTACTCGACGATTTGTAACCTTGGCCAGGATTGGCTTCAGGTCACTACCGAGGGCGGTGATGCTGTCGAAAGGACCGAGCCGCATTAGGCTATCTCGTCAAGTAATTTCAATAACCTAGCCAGACAATCGGCGATTTGAAACCACGCCCCGGCGTGAAGCCGGCTGATGCTGGAAGCCCATCCTCAATCTTTGGTTAACCCTATAGAACGATGATGAAGTGGCGGCTCGCGGAAGTGGCCATTCGCACCGCCAAGGATCGCCCAAATGGGTTCGGATACGCCGGCGATGACCGCGCAACTCGGTTTCTTCAAGGAAATCGACGGCACCATCACCGGCGCCTCGCTTGACCGCCGCAGTGAAATGCTGCGTAAGATTACCGATCTGTTCGTTGCCGGCTCGGGTGACTTCGCTGGCGAGGACATTTCAATATTTGACGATGTCTTTGTTCGACTCGTCGCCAAAATCGAACAATCCGCCAGGGAATTGCTGGCGAAACGTCTTGCCCGGATCCCAAATTCGCCGCCGCAGATTATTCGCGCTCTGGCGTTTGATGACACGCTCAACGTGGCCGGGCCGGTGTTGACACAATCCGCGCAGCTCGATGACAAGACCCTTGTCGAAATTGCGAGGACAAAAGGCCAGGGTCATATGCTCGCCATCTCGCAGCGCGCATCCCTGAACGAGCCGGTGACGGACGTGTTGGTGGAGCGGGGCGACCGGGAGGTCTTGATCAGCGTTGTCGACAACTTCGGTGCAAGTATTTCCGACAGTGGATTTTCGACGCTTGTGCACAGGTCCGAAGGCGACGACATGCTCGCTGACCTGGTCGGCTCACGGCCTGAGATTCCCGCGCCTTTGCTCGGCGCTTTGGTCGCGAAAGCGTCGCTCGCCGTTCGCGCCAAACTGGAGGCCGCACATCCGGAGGCCAAAGCGGAAATCCGCCGGGCGGTTGCCGAGGCTGCTGATCGCGTCGAAGCGCAAATTGCTTCGCCCGCGTTCGACTACGCCGCCGCTATGGCGGCGATCGAGAGCCTGAAGCAGTCCGGGAAACTCGACGAGAGCGCGTTGGCATCATTCGCAAAAAGCGGCTCCTACGCAGAGGTCACTGCCGCATTGGCGATCATGTGCGATGTACCGCTCCAATTCGTTGAGCGGGCCATGGGGCGGGACCAGTCGGAAAACCTGGTGGTGCTCGCCAAGGCAATCGGTCTGTCGTCGTCCACGCTCAATGAAATTCTGTTGCTGCGCGCCAAGAAAGGCTTCCTCGCCCAAGGTGAAATCGCCCAGCGGTTGGCGCGTTTCAATCGCCTGCAATCCGGCACCGCGCAAGAAATTGTGCGGCTGCATCGAACGCGTGCGCAGATAAACCCATCGATGCCGAGGTGATCGCGCCGTCCGCGTCACTCGATGGGCTCATCGAACGTGACCGATTTACGCCGGCTTGAACATCGGCACCGGCGGGCCGCCCTCGGTTTCCTTGAATACGACCGTGACCGGTTGCCCGATCCGCACCGTCTCAAAATCGCAATCGACGATATTGGTGAGCATGGTCGGGCCTTCGGCGAGCGTTACGTGGGCGATCACGTAAGGCTCCTTGACCCGGCGCATGAAGCTGAACGTGTAGATCGTGCCTTGGCCGGAGGCCTCTCGCCATTCGACCTTGTCGCTGGCGCAAAATGGGCAGATCGCCCGCGGATACCAGTGCGCTTTGCCGCAGGCGGTGCAGACCGGAATGATGAACTTGCCCTGACGCGCGGCATTAAAGAATGCCTCGCTCTCGGTGTTTATCACCGGTGGAGTGAGCTTGCGGGTCATCGTCTCACTCCCGTTCCATGATCAGGGTGGCGCTGCCGTGGCGGGTGGCGAGCTGAAACCCGGTGCCCTGCGCCAGCGCCAGATCGCAATTCTTCACCTGCACCGCGGGATGCGCCTCGCCGCGCAGCTGACGCACCGCTTCAATGATCTTGGTCATGCTGCCGCGGTTGGCCGGATGATTGTTGCACAGTCCACCGCCGTCGGTGTTGAACGGAAGCTTGCCGATGCCCGAGATCAGATTGCCGTCGGCGACGAATTTCCCGCCGGCGCCCTTGCCGCAGAAGCCGAGATCTTCGAGCTGGATGACGACGGTGATGGTGAAGCTGTCGTAAATCGAGGCGTATTTGATGTCGGCGGGGGTAACGCCGGCTTCCGCAAATGCAATCGGTCCGGAACGCGCAGCACCGGAGCTGGTGAGATCGAACTTTCCGCCGGCGAGATGTTTCACCGCTTCGCCGGCGCCGATGATTCTCACCAGCGGCCGGTTGAGCTTCTTCGCAATCTCTGGCCTTGCCAAAACCAGCGCGCCGCCGCCATCGCTGATGACACAGCAATCGAGCCGGTGCAGCGGGTCGGCGATCAGCGGCGAGTTCACCACGTCCTCGACGGTCACGACCTCGGGCAGCATGGCGTGAGGATTGTGCTGGGCGTGATGCGAGGCGGCCACCTTGACCCAGGCCAGCTGCTCGCTGGTGGTGCCGAATTCGTACATGTGGCGCATGGCGCACATGGCGTAGCCGTTGGCGGTGGTGATGGCGTACGACACTTCATATCCCGCCTCGGGCTGATCCACCGGGCGCGCGCGGGGCGCGGTGCCGGTCGCCATGCCTTCGCTGCGCGGCCGCCCGGCGAGCGTAATTAGCGCCACATCGCATTTGCCGGCGGCGATTGCTTCGGCGGCGTGCGAAGCCAGTGTCACATAGGACGTGCCGCCAAGCTCGGTGGACTCGGCGTGGCGGACTTTCAGGTTCATATATTCGATCATTGACGCCGGCCCGGGGCCGGGCGCATCGCCGGAGCAGAAATAGCCGTCGACGTCCTCGCGGGACAGCCCGGCATCGGCGAGCGCCCCGAGAGCCACCTCAGCGTGGAGCTGCGCTACAGTTTTATCTGGCGCATGCCGTGTCGGGTGCTCGAAGGCGCCGGCGATATAGGCCTTGGCCTTTACGCTCATACCGGGAATTCCCCCCTTTGTTGCGGGGCGCAACCTTATCGGTCTCCGCCGCAGGCTCCAACACCCACTCGCGCATGTATCCGGCTTTCGGACGGCATAGCTCTTGCGTTAGAACGTGGCGAGGTTTCAAACATGAAGCGTGCGCACGAAGTCAAAGCCGCCGGCCACTGGGACGCCGCCAACGCGATCGATTCCGTCACGCTCGATGCCCATGAGCGCCATCGCCGCCGCGCCGTTTTGAGCGGCGAGGGCGGCACGCGTTTTTTGCTCGATCTGCCGCAAGCCACGGCCTTGTATGACGGCGACGGCCTCGTCCTCGACGATGGCGGTATCGTCCGGATTGTCGGCCGGCCGGAGCCGCTCGTCGAGATCGCAGCGGCGAATGCGCACGAGCTGGCGCGGCTTGCCTGGCATATCGGTAACCGGCACATCGATGTGCAGATCGTCGGCGACCGGCTGCGCATCCGGCGCGACCACGTGATCGAGGACATGCTGCGCGGCCTTGGCGCGCGGTTGTCGCCACTGGAAGCGGCCTTCGATCCTGAGCGTGGCGCTTACGATCATCACGTGCATGAACACGAGCACGGCCACGGTCACGGTCACGGCCATCATCATGGCCACGACCATGACTAGGGCCTTGCTCCGCTCATCCCCGCGTAGGCGAGGCCCCGGCAAGCGAGTGAAAAATCCCGCTGCCCGCCTGCGCGGGAATGCGCCGATGGCATCCGCGGCGCTTTATCGCCTGATGGCTTGGCTGTCGCCGGCCTATCCGGTCGGCGCCTTCTCCTATTCGGGCGGCATCGAGTGGGCGGTCGAAGCCGGCGACATCAAGAATGCCGAGACGCTGCGGGCGTGGCTTGAGGTGATGCTGAGTGACGGCGGCGGCTTCTCCGACGCCGTGTTTTTCCTCCACGCTTATCGTGCTGTTGCCGCCGACAACGATCCCGCCTTGCGCACCGTCGCCGAGCTTGCTGCGGCCTTCGTGCCGTCGAAGGAACGATTTCTGGAAACGACCGCGCAAGGCCGCGCTTTCCTCGAAGTCACGCGCGCAGCATGGTCCTGCGCGGCGCTCACGCGTTCGATCGATATTTGGAATGGACCGATCGCGTTGCCAATCGCGATCGGCGTTGCCTGCGCTGGCCATGGCATCCGGTGCGAGGCCGCGCTGCACGCCTTCTTGCAAGCGCTCGCGGCCAACTGGATTTCCGCTGGTGTGCGGCTCATCCCGCTCGGACAGACGGACGGCCAACGCGTGCTTGCCGCGCTGGAAGCAACGATTTTAGATACTGCAAAGCGCGCGCTGGCGACGCCGCTTGAGGAAGTCGGCGCTTGCGCCTTGCGCGCCGACCTCGCCAGCATGCGGCACGAAGCCCAATACACGCGATTGTTTCGCTCTTGAGCGCCGCGAAACAGCAAAAAGCTGGCGCTGAGCGGTTTGCACGCGTGGCATCCCCGACAAAAGGCCGCACACCTTTCATCATCTTGCCGACATCATTGATGGTAGGCTCTATCGGATGGCTATTTCGGCGTGAGGATATGCAGTCCGGGCGACTGAAAAACCTGAAAGTCATCGCGCTATGCTTGGCGGTGCTTGGCATGATGTGCGGCACCGTCGCCTATTCGCCGACATTGTACCGGATGTTTTGCGCCGCGACCGGCTACGGCGGTACGACGCAGAGGGTGCTTGCCGACACGGCGACAGTTTCGGGGCAGACCGTAGCGGTCGAGTTCGACAGCAATGTCGCGCCCGGCCTGCCGTGGCGGTTCGAACCGGTGCAGCGCTCGGTCACGGTGCATCTCGGCGAGCAGAAACTAGTATTCTTCACCGCCGAAAATACCGGCAACGAGGCGATGGTCGGCCACGCCACCTTCAACGTGACGCCGCAGCCGAGCGGGATTTATTTCAACAAAATCCAGTGTTTTTGCTTCAGCGAGGAGCGGCTCGACGCGCATCAGAAGGTCAAAATGCCGGTGGTCTTTTATGTCGATCCGGCGTTCGGCAAGGACCCTGAGATGCGCGGCGTCTCGACGATTACGCTCGGGTATACGTTTTTCCGTTCCGCCAATCCCGCGAACGCAAAGGATATGTCGCGCTTTCTCGCCGACGCCGCGCCGGATCCGGCGCGCGGCCGCGCCCTGTTCAGCGAGCGCTGCAGCGCCTGCCACACCTTCGATCGCAACCTGATCGGCCCGATGCTTACCGGCGTGGTCGGCCGCCGGGCCGGCGCCGCCGCGGGATACGACTATTCGCCGGCGCTCAAGAATGCCGGCCTGGTTTGGTCGAAGGACAATCTCGATCGCTGGCTGGCCGATCCGAAGGCCTTCATACCGGGTGCAAAAATGCCGATCCGGGTTCTCGATGCTCCCTCGCGCCGGGACATTGTGGCCTATCTGCAGAAGCAAAGCCGGCGGGCTGGTGACCGCGGCTCAGGGTCCTAGCTAGAGCCGATTACCTCCAACTTGCTATTCCCCCGCTGCACAGCACCTTGTTGTTTCGGTGCCGGTCGCGGCGTAAAATTGTATGGGCTTGATAGGGTCGCCGGTGGGGGCGAGATCAATATGGCGCCTGCACGTCGCCGCAGTTAGAGTTGCGTTGGCAATTCCTCAATTTGCAACAGGGGGAACAGCAATGGCAAAGGCACATCGAGGTCTGGACGGCCGCCATCGGGACAAGAGCGGCAGGATCGAGAAGAAGCACGGCAATACCAGGGTGGGCTCTCTCCGCAAGGAATACGGCGCAACCTTCGCCAAGGGCCACCGCAAGGACATGATGCTTAAAACGCTGCTGAAAAAAACCGGATCGGAGTCGTTGCACGACTATCTGAAGCATCACCACAAATAGTGGGCGCGGCTCAGCCCGCTTTCTCTCCAGCATAGACCGTCCGCAGGAATCTCGTCATCGTCAGGCCCTGCACCACGATGGTGAAGATGACCACCGTGTAGGTGACGACGAGGAGTTCGGTGCGCCAGGCGGAGTTGGGCAACGTCAAGGCGAGCGCAATCGAAATGCCGCCGCGCAGGCCCGCCCAGGTGAGTACCGCCGTATCCCGGGCTTTGTTGCGCAGGCTTTCACGCGTCAGGAAAAGCGGTACCGCGACGCTGACAGCGCGCGACAGGACGGCGAGCGGAACGGCGAACGCGATCGGCAACAGTTCAATGGGCCGGATGATCAGCGCGAGCAGCTGTAGCCCAATGAGCAGGAACAGCATCAAGTTGAGCAACTGATCGAGCAGAGACCAGAAGCCGGCCAAAGCGGTGCGCGCTTCCGCTTCCTCGAAGGACCGCACCGCGCGTGACCCGATGCACAGTCCGGCGCTGACCACGGCGATCGGGCCCGAAAGTTCAAAGATATCGGCCAGGCGGTAGCTTCCCAGCACCAGCGCGAGCGAGATCAAGAGCTGCAGGCCCCGGTCGTGGACGCGGCGCAGGAGCAGGACAGCGGCCCAGCCCGTGATGAAGTCCAAGCCCGGCGCCGCCTGCGATTTCGCGGCACAAGGCCAACAACACATGGCCATGACCGAGCACCAGCGTGTTGCCCTCTGTGACGCCGAGCGCCAGCAAGAACAACACGACGCCGGCGCCGTCGTTGAACAAGCTTTCGCCGACGATGGCGGCGCGCAGTCCGGACGGCAGAGCCACTTTCTGCAACAGATTTTCCACCACGACCGCGTCGGTCGGGGCGAGAATGGCGCCCAGCACGAAGCACCAAGCGCGCGGCACCGCCACGCCAATAGCGGCAAAGCCAAACCACATTCCGATGCTGAAGATGAGTGTAGATAAAACGACGCTGGCGGTCGCCAGCAGCAGAATCAGCGCGCGTCTTCGGCTGAGACTTTTAACATCGACATGCAGGCTTCCGGCGAACAACAGCAGCGCTAGCACGCCGTCGAGGAAGAAGCGGGGCAGATCGGCCGCCGCGAACGTGGCACGAAACCACCGCATGATATGCAGATGAAAGACATGATCGCTTGTGACAATGACCGCCGCCAGCGCCAGTGAACCGAGCAGCATGGCGATCGCCGGCGGCAGCTTCGCCCACAAATAGTTGACGCAGCCGATCACTGCTCCGAGCGCGAGCAGGATCGCCAACAGGTTGGCCGGTTCCAGCGCTTTTCCCATGCCGCCGCGAATTCCCGGCCAAGCTTCGTCGAAACGGGCGGCTTTGCCTAGCCGCGCTGGCGCACTAGATTGGCCACAACGGGAGTTTTCGCATGTCGATTTCGCAAAACGGGCCCCTTCGCGTCGGTGTCGGCGGCCCGGTCGGCTCCGGCAAGACCGCGCTGATGGACGCATTGTGCAAGCGGCTGCGCGACCGCTACGAGATCGCCGCGATTACCAACGATATCTACACCAAATGGGATGCCGAATATCTGGTGCGCTCCGGCGCGCTGGTGGCGGACCGCATCGCCGGCGTCGAGACCGGAGGCTGCCCGCACACGGCAATCCGCGAGGATGCTTCCGCCAACCTCGCCGCTATCGCCGACATGCAGCAGAAATTCCCGACGCTCGATCTGGTGCTGATCGAATCCGGCGGCGACAATCTCGCCGCGACGTTTTCGCCGGAACTCGCGGATCTCACAATCTACGTCATCGACGTCGCCGCTGGCGACAAGATTCCGTCGAAGGGCGGGCCCGGCATCACCCGCTCGGACTTGCTGGTGATCAATAAGGTCGATCTCGCCCCTTATGTCGGTGCGTCACTGGAGACGATGGAACGCGAGAGTAAGCGCATGCGCGGCGCGCGGCCGTTCGTGTTCACGAACCTCCGCGCCGGCAAAGGTATCGAGGAGATCGCAAGCTTCATCGAGGAGAGGGGCGGCCTCGGCGCGGTGTAAGACCCTCCTGAATCACTGAGGAGGGTTGCGATGGCTAGAACGCCGGCCATGTCTTCCTGATAGCCGTTGCGTTTCTCGTTTGCATCGGCAGCAAACGTTCGCCCAAGGGCGACGATATTCGTTTTCGCCGATTGCTCCGTTCCCGTGCAGCGCGGTGAGATAGAAGGCGACACAATCACCTTTCGCGCGGGTGACCGCGGCGTTCCCGGCTTGCGATCAAACTTCGGTTTCCACCGGACCGGGCTACCCAAAACTATCGAAGACACCGGCTCAGTTAACGGTATGGAAGCACTCATTGTGTATTGATCGGGCGCTTGGGGGAAAGCGCAACCGAGCGTGCGGCCTTTGACGCTGCCGCCGTCGGCTGCTTGAGAGGGTTCGACACCAAATGACCGAAGGTCAATTGGTTAACCTGGTGGAAATGCTGGAAGCCCGCGTTCACGAGGCGGGTCAGGGTGTTCAGGCATGTCGGCGCGCTCCCAAACGGGCGTCCAGGGCGGCGCTTGAACGGCGGCTTGATGAACTGTCCGATACCTATGTCCGGATCTTGACTTTGTATGCAGGACAAGTGGCCGGGGTGACTAAAGCCGCCTGCGAAATTGTTGCGCAGCTCGATCGTGAAGCTGAGATCGCACTGAAGAAACTTCAGGATTCAGATAACCCTGAGGCAGAGGCGTCTGATCTTCCGGCACCCGGCGCTGCGGCGCGCTCATTGCGCGTTGCCTAATCTGCCGCAATAGAAAGACCCGAGGGTCAATGTCCGCCGCGGCGGGAGCTAGGCCCTCCCGGTGTACTTTCGCGCCGCTTCGAGGTGACCGAAGCTCTGCACCGGCGCGCACATCAGGAACCGATAGCCCTCCTTGACGATGCGTTCGGCGTTGCCCTGCTCGACGTGTGGATGGCCGACGACGACATTGTGCTTCTTGCAGGTGTCGACCACGCGCTTCATCCATTCCAGCACGACCTTGTGCTCGTATTGCCGCGGATAGCCCAGTTCCTGCGAAAGGTCGCCTTCGCCGATCAGGATGCAGCCTATCCCCGGCACATTCTTGAGAATGTCGTCGAGGTTCTCGATGCCCCGCGTATCCTCCATCTGCAGGATGCAAAAAATCTCGCCCTGGGGATTGAGCGGCCAGACGTCGGCCTTCTGGTAGTACTCCTGCTGGTTGAGCCCCCAATAACGCGCCGCTGTAGTCGGGCCGTCGCCGCGGATACCGGCCGGGTGAAAAAATGACGCATCGCTGAGCCGCGGATAGCGACAGGCGCCCACGGCGTTGGCGGCTTCTTCGACGGTCGAGATATGCGGAAACACGATACCGTAGCAGCCCATGTCGAGAGCCTGCTTGGCGTGCCACTGCGCCATCTCCACCCCGTTCACTGGGACGCGCGCCAGCGGCGTCACGCCCGGCACCACGGAGGCAGCCTTGGCGATCTGCGCGCGATTGAGCATGTATTGCAGGCAGTCGCGCAGCAGGCGGCCGTCCCACGGCTGGTGTTCCATCTCGAACACGCAGCCGTCGAATTTCGTCGTAGCCATCGCCACCGCGCTGGTGATTTCGGCGGGCGCAAAACACGTCAGCGCGTGCTGGCCGGCTTCCAGTGCGCGGATGATGCCGTTAAGGCGCGGTAGGTCAGCCATTTCCTCTCTCCAAATGATCCCGGTGGCATCCTATATGAGCGCCGTTCCCCTTTGACAATCGCGCTGCGCCCCGTAGCATCAGCCGCGCCAAAAACTCCGGAAAAGATGTTGTCATGATCATCGATTGCCACGGCCACTACACCACCGAGCCCAAGGACCTGCACCGCTTCCGCAAGGAGCAGACCGCGGCGGCCAACGCCAAGGACAAGGCCGCGATGCCGTCGCGGGCGTCGCTGAAAATGTCCGATGACGAAATCCGCGAAAGCATCGAGCAGAACCAGCTCAAGCTGCAGCGCGAGCGTGGCACCAATCTCACGATCTTCTCGCCGCGCGCCTCCGGCATGGGCCACCACGTCGGTGATGAGAGCGTCAGCCTGGAATGGTCGCAGATCTGCAACGATCTGATTGCGCGCGTCGTCTCGCTCTACCCGGAGAACTTCATCGGCGTCTGCCAGCTGCCGCAGTCGCAGGGCGTGCCGCCGAAGCATTCGATCGGCGAGCTCGAGCGCTGCATCAAGGAGCTTGGCTTCATCGGCTGCAATCTCAATCCGGACCCATCGGGCGGCTATTTCAACGCGCCGCCGCTCACCGACAAATGGTGGTACCCGCTCTACGAGAAGATGGTCGAACTTGACGTGCCGGCGATGATCCACGTCTCGGGCTGCTGCAATCCGGCCATGCACACCACCGGATCGTATTATCTGAATGCCGACACCATGGCGTTCATGCAGCTCATTTTGTCCGACCTGTTCAAGGACTTCCCGACGCTCAAGCTGATCATCCCGCACGGCGGTGGCGCGGTGCCGTTCCACTGGGGCCGATTTCGCGGACTGGCGCTGAACAACGGCCGGCCCGAGCTGGTCGACATCATCAAGAACAATATTTTCTTCGATACCTGCGTCTATCATCAGCCGGGCATCAATTTGCTGACCGAAGTCGTGCCGGCCGACAACATTCTGTTCGCCTCGGAGATGGTCGGCGCGGTCAAAGGCATCGACCCGAAGACCGGCTTTAATTTCGACGACACCAAGCGCTATGTCGACCACGCGCCGAAACTGACCGACGCGGAGCGGCAAAAGATTTTCGAGGGCAATGCGCGGCGGGTCTTTAATCGTCTCAAGACCAAGGCGCCGGCGCCGGCGGCAGTTTAGGCGTCATTGCGAGGAGCGATAGCGGCGAAGCCATCCAGACTTTGTGGCACGAAACTGGATTGCTTCGCTTCGCTCGGAACGACGAAATTCCAAGGCACCACGTATTGGCCAAGCTGCGACGAAAGCACAGGAACAATAAAGCGCATCTCGTCCGCGTCGGTCATCGCGAGATCGAGACGCTTGGCTTAAATCAGGGTTTCTGGACCGACCTCTATCACCGCGCGATGACCATGTACTGGCCGGTGTTCTTCGGCGCGGCCGCGGTCATCTTCATCGCATTGAACGGCATCTTTGCATTGCTCTATTCGCTCGGCACCGATCCGATCGCCAATGTTAGCAGCCAGCGCTTCCTCGAGCTGTTCTACTTCTCCATCGAGACGCTGGCGACGGTCGGCTACGGCGACATGCACCCGCAGACCGACTACGGGCATTTCATCGCCACCATCGAAATCTTCACCGGGATGTGTTTCCTGGCGGTGTTGACCGGGCTGGTATTTGCCCGCTTCTCGCGGCCGCGCGCCCGCTTCGTGTTCGCCGAGAACCCCGTTGTGGCAACGCGTGATGGCCGTCCCACGCTTATGATCCGTTTGGCCAATGCGCGGCACAACACCATTTCGCGCGCCACTGTGCGGCTCTGGGTCCTACGCATCGAGAAGAGCATGGAGGGGGATCAGTTCCGCCGCTTTCATGAACTCAAAGTGGAGCGCGGCCAACATCCAGTGTTCATGCTCAGCTGGACGATCTTTCACACCATCGACGCGGAAAGTCCCTTGCACGGTGCGACCGCGGAGAACATGGCCGAGGCCGACGCTTCGCTGGTCCTGAATGTCAGCGGCCTCGACGATGCGTCCGCGCAACAGCTGTACGCGCGGCGCGTTTATCCGTCCGAAGATATCCGCTGGGGATATCGCTATCGTGACATTACCGGCGTGTCGCTGGAGGGCCGGTTCCAACTCGACTACACCAAATTCAACGAAGTTGTGCCGGAAAAGAAGTGAGGTTACGCGCCGTTCGCGCCTGGTGCTGCACGACCGGCGCGCCGGCTTCCGGTATCAAGCGTGTGCCTTCTTGTGAGGGCGTTCCGGTTGCCCACCTATGCAGTAACAAATCGGTACTAGCTATTGAGGATCAGGCTCATGTCCATTCGACCCGTGAAACGCATCGTTTCATCGAAGCCGACCATGGAAGGGGCGGGCGTGCATTTGCGCCGCGCCTTCGGGTTCGGCGACACCACCGAGTTCGATCCGTTTCTGCTCCTTGACGATTTCCGCAACGACCGGCCGGACGAATATCGGGCCGGCTTTCCCTGGCATCCGCACCGCGGTATCGAGACGATCACCTATGTGCTCGCCGGTAACGTCGAGCACGGTGACAGCCTTGGCAATCGCGGCAATCTCGGCTCGGGCGATGTGCAGTGGATGACGGCCGGGCGCGGCATCATGCATCAGGAAATGCCGCAGGGCGACGCGAAGGGCCGCATGCACGGCTTTCAGCTTTGGGCCAATTTGCCGTCGTCGCTGAAGATGACGCCGCCGCGCTACCAGGACATCAAGGCCGCCGAAATTCCGGATGTCACCGATGACGACGGCACGCGCGTGCGTGTTGTCTGCGGCGACTTCTGGGGCAAGCGCGGTCCGGTCGAAGGGGTCGCCGCCGACCCGCGCTATCTCGATGTCTGGGTGCCGCCGGGCAAGCGCAAGACGCTGCCGGTGGAGCTTGAACGCCACGCCTTCGCCTATGTGTTCGAAGGCTCCGGCAATTTCCGGGCCTCGTCGCAGCCATTCGGCGTGCTCACTGAAAAGACCGACGGCGAGAACGAAATCCTGGTGCGCGAGCAGACCGGCAATCGCTCGCTGGTGCTGTTCGATTCCGGCGACGAGGTCACGGTGCAGGCCGGCGACGAAGGTATCCGCTTTCTGCTGGTGTCCGGCAAACCGATCGAGCAGCCGGTCGCCTGGTATGGCCCAATCGTGATGAACACGCAGGCCGAGCTGCGGCAGGCCGTCGCCGAGCTGCGCAACGGCACGTTTATCAAGTAATTGGTCCCGTCACCCTGAGGTGCGCGCCATAGGCGCGCCTCGAAGGGCGCGGCCGAGGCGTTGGAGCAGCATCCTTCGAGGCCCGCGCTGCCCGCGGGCGCCTCAGGATGAGGACGTTTAACGACGTCAATCCTGCATCGCTTTCAGATGCTGCATCAGCTTGGCGCGTAACGCCGCCTGCTCATCCGGGCTCCACCTGCGGAAGCCCTCGCCGGATTTGAAACCAAGTTTGCCGTCGGCCACCAGCTTTTGCAGATAGGGCGATGGCCCCGGCCGGCTGTCAATCGCGGGCAGAACGATATTGTGAATGGCGAGCGTCAGATCGGTGCCGACGAGGTCAGCGTTTTCCAGCGGACCCAGAACCGGGAGGCGGCGGCCGAATGATGCCTTGACCACGGCGTCAACCGTTTCAGCGTCGCAGATGCCCTGCTCGACCAGCGAAATCGCCTCGCGCCACAGCGCATGCTGCAACCGGTTGCCGATGAAGCCGGGGACATCCTTTTTCACGTGCGCGGGCTTCTTGCCGGCCGTCTCGTGCAGCTTCATGGTCCATGCCACCGCCTCCGGCGTGGTCCATCGGGTTTCGATCACTTCGACCAGCGGCACTAGAAACGGCGGATTCCACCAGTGAGTGCCCAGCGCCCGCTCGCGCTTAGCGAGCCCCTGCATGATCGAGGTGATCGGAATCACCGACGTGTTGCTGGCAAGAATAGTGTCGGCGCGCACGTGGCGTTCGATTTCGCCGAACAGTTTTTGCTTCAGCGGCAGATCCTCGGACACTGCTTCGACGACATAATCGGCGTCGTGTACCGCCTGCGCGAGGTCGGCGTGGGGCTGCACCCGCGTCACCGCGGTCTCGTCCTGCCCGAGGTCGCGCAGGTTGGCGGCAATGCGCGACTTCACCGCGTCGAGACTTGCCGGAAACGCATCCGTGATGCTCACCGTGTGGCCTGCAAGCGCAAACACCTGCGCGATGCCGTGTCCCATGAGGCCCGCGCCGATGACGGCGATGCGGGCCTGCGCCGGATCTTTCGCCATGCTCAGCCTGCGGTGTAGCCGCCGTCGGCGTAGAGGATGTGGCCGGTATAGAAGTCCGACGCTTTCGAAGCGAGGAACAGAAGCGGGCCGGCAAGATCCTCCGGCTCGCCGAGGCGGCCTCTCGGTACGCGCGTAAGAAAGCCCGCGCGCACGGTCTTGCCGCGCTCGTCGTCGGCGAACATCCACTCGGTGAGTGGCGAGCGGAAAACCGTCGGGCCGAGCGCGTTGACGGTGATCCCGGTGGCGCCGAGCTCGCAGCCCAGCGCCTTGGTAATGCCGTCGACCGCCGATTTCGACGCGCAATAGGCGCTGTAACCGGCCGGATGGCCGAGCAAGCCGCGCGCCGACGACATCAGAATAATCTTGCCGCCGCGGCCCTGCTTGGTCATCTGTCGTGCCGCGGCGCGCGCCATCAGCCAGGACTGCGTAACATTCGCGTCCATCACGTCGAGAAAGTCTTCGGGTTTCTGATCGACGATTTTCGAAATTTTATTCTGGCCCGATGCGACCACGAGGATGTCGAGGCCGCCGAATTTCCCGACGGCGGCGGCGACAATCGCATCGCAATTGGCTTCCGAACTCGGCCGCTTGGCGACGATCTCGGCCTTGCCGCCAAGTTTGGCGCATTCGGCCGCGATCTTCTTTAAGCCTTCGGCGTTGTTCGCAGTGATGACCACGTTGGCGCCGGATGCCGCGAGCGTCTTTGCCGCGACCGCGCCGAACGCGCCGGTTGCGCCGGTCACGATCGCGGTCTTGCCTTTGACGTCGAACAGCGACAGCGGGTTTTTCAGGAAATCTTCGGACATGACGTCTCCCCAACACTTAAGACCTGGCTGGCCGGGTCAAGCCCGGCTATGACGCCTACGGCGTCACTTCGGCGCCGGCGCGATGGCGACCAGGATCGAACACACTTGGTTGGTGCGATTGACGATCTCGCGGCTCTCGTTCGGGCCGATGAAGCATGAATCGTGCTTTTTCAGCACGGTTTCCTTGCCATCGATGATTACCGTCAGTTCGCCTTCCAGCACGAAGTAGACCTTCTCCGGCGGCGATGCGTCGGGGCCGGCGCCGCCGCCCGGGAGGAAATGCGAAATGCCGACAATCAGGCTTTTGGAGCCTCCAGCCTCCGCGCCGAAAAGCCGCAGTCCCGTGAAGTCGCGATGATTAGGCGCCTCGTAAGTCTTGGCCTCGGAGAAGCGTTTCACCTGCATCAGAACTTCTCCCCCTTCTCAATCCGGTAGCCGCCCTTCGGATCGGTGATGGCGACGAGGCGGATGATGCAGCCGTCGCCGCGGTCCCAGTTCCACGGAAAGAACGCGAAGGTGCAGCGTTTGCCGGTCACCTTGTCGATATCGCCGCCGACATTCTCGATACCGAGGATGCCGTTCTTGAACAGGATGCGGTGCACCGGCTCCCAATCCGGGAAATCGTCCTTCCAGTCGCGGCCGCCGGACCACTTTTTGTATTCGGCGGCGAGATGCGGATGCAGCGGCCCGTTCCTCTGCGGACCGATCGCAGTCGCCAGCGGATGGTCGTTGGCCTGGGTATCGTGGCCGACGACTTTCACTTTCTTTTCCACGAACCATTCGCCGGCCGACGGCACGAAGCCTGGCGCGTAGCAGAAATAGTCTTCGCTATCCTCGTACTTCTTGTGCCAGCCGGTGTTGACGATCACCACGTCGCGGGGCCGCACCACCTTGCCGGCGGCCTTCTCGAGGTCATCGTAGGTGATCTGCTCCCATTTCTTTTTCGGGATCGAGATGACAATGCCGGAGCCGAAGAAATGCGGCAGCGGCACTTCGTCGATAAACGGCGTTCCCTGAACGACGTGCGCTGGCGCGTCGATGTGCGTGGTGTTGTGCATTGACGTGGTGATGCGCTGCGACAGCACGCCCGACTTCGCCATGTAATGGATGCGTTCGATCTTGACGTCTTCGAAGTACGGCCAGTTCGGCGACTGATAGCCGAAGCGATGGGACAAATTGTAGAACGACAATCCCATCGCGTTGTTCTCGTTCTCCTCGAACGAGACCCCGCGTATTTTCTTCACCGCTCAATCCTCCCTGTACGCGCCCACTGGGGTGCCGCTTATAGCATTGGGCCATATACCATTGCACCGGATATCGGTTATAGACCCTTGTCGCGCCGCCGGGATCACACCCCGGACGCATGGGGAGAGACGAGAAAAGCATGGTCAGCAAGATTGCGCTTGAAGAGCATTTCCTGGCACCCGGTTACGAAGACTACTGGCGGCCGACGGTCGGCAACGTTGACCCGAAGGTGGCGAGTGGCATCCTGGCCCGCCTCACCGATTTCGGCGAGACGCGGCTTGGGGCGATGGATCGCGCGGGCATTGCCCGCTCCGTTCTTTCGATCGCCGGGCCGGGAGTGCAGAGCGAGCGCGACCCGGCGGTGGCGCAACGCCGCGCGCGCGAGGCCAACGACTTTCTGGCTGGCGAAATCGCCAAGCGGCCGGACCGCTATTACGGTTTCGCGCACCTTGCCATGCAGGACGCCCGCGGCGCGGCGGACGAGCTGGAGCGCTGCATACGCGACCTCAAATTCTGCGGCGCGATGATCAACGGCCACACCAACGGCCAGTATCTCGATCATCCCTCGCTCTATCCGTTCTGGGAGCGGGCCGAGGAATTGCTGGCGCCGATCTATATCCATCCCGCCGATCCGATCGCGGCGTCGCCTGCGCTCAACGGCTACGAGGGGTTGCGCCGCTCAACCTGGGAGTGGGGCTTCGAAACCGGCTCGCACGCGCTGCGCCTTGTCTTTAGCGGCCTGTTCGACCGCTACCCGCGGGCGCGCGTTATGCTCGGCCATCTTGGCGAGACCTTGCCGTACCTGCTCTGGCGCTTCGACAGCCGCGCCAAGCTCTACGGCGTTAAGCTTGGCCAAAAGCCGTCCGATTACATCAGGCAGAATTTCGTGGTCACGACGTCCGGCATGTGCTCGGCGGAGCCGCTCAACTGCGCCATCGCCGCGCTCGGCGCGGATCGCGTGATGTTCGCCGCCGACTATCCGTTCGAACAGGCAGAGGAAGCCGGCAAGTTCATGGACGAAACCCCGCTCGACGAGGGTATCCGCAAGGATATCGCTTTCAGCAACGCGTTTTCACATCTCGGATTGCCGAGCTAATCGTTCAGCTCCCAAGCGCGCCGGCCAACGCATGGGGAACGCAGCCCGTTTGTTTTGATCTGGCTGCTGCTTAGG
Source organism: uncultured Alphaproteobacteria bacterium (assembly GCA_963844545.1). GTDB lineage: Bacteria > Pseudomonadota > Alphaproteobacteria > Rhizobiales > Xanthobacteraceae > BOG-931. Next base: position 1,021,681 of record CAWJOX010000026.1, read on the forward strand.
CGTAGTGCGAGTCGAGCGCCGGTGCCGTCGGGACGGCTGCGGTTTTCACGGCCCGTCGGGGGCGCTTCCAATCGATCCGCAACAGCTGATTGACCCCGACCGCTAGAACCGTCGACAGCGTCAGCGACGATTCGACGAGCGGCCGCATCCACCAATAGATGTGGGAATACAATTCCGGCAAAATGTCGAGGCTCATGCCGAATATCAGCGCAATGCCGATAACGAAGGTCCGCGGCGCATCCATCTGCGAGCTCAAGATGATCTGGATGCCTGAGACCATCATGAAGCAGACCACGAGCACGAGAATGGCGCCGCCAACGGCACTCGGCATAATCGCCAAGAGCGACGTCAGCTTCGGCGACAGACCCAGGAGACAAAACAGCCCGCCGGCGGTGACGGCGATTGACCGGCTCGTGGCCCCGGACGCAATGCTCAAGGCGACGTTGCTGGCGGAGGTGTCGGAAGCGACGCCGCCGAGCGCGCCGGAGGCGACGACAGCAATGCCGTCGGCAACGAGGCCGTTGCCGATACGCTCGACGTCAGGCTGCTTCCAGTTGGAATCGTTGGCCTTCTCGCACAGCACCAGATTGCCGAAAGATTTCAGCGCGCCGCAGATCGATACGATGATGAACAGCGGCACCAGCGACCAGCGGAAGGAGTAACTCCACATGCCGTCGTAGTTCGGCAGGCCGATCCATCGCGCCTCGGCCACGCTGCGCAAATCTGTGCTGGTGAGAACACCGAGGCCGATCGACAGCCCAAAGCCGACGACCAGGCCGATCAAGATCGCGTAGAGCTTAAGCTGCTTCGATCCCCATACATTGATGCCTACCATCACCAGCAGCGTGATCGCGGCGATCGCAAAGGTCCTGGGCTGAATCGGATCGCCGGCGTAATTCACGCCGAGAAATTTGGAAGCGCCCAGCGGCACCAGGTTGAATGCCACCATGAATACGACCAGGCCGGTAATTTCGGCCGGAAACAGAAACGCGAGCCGATGGGCGATGCGGCCGAACACGACTTCGACAAGGCCGGCAACAATGGTCATGCCCTTCATCAACGGGAGTCCGCCCAGCCACGCTGCGCCGATTGAAGCGGCAAAGAAATTTGGCCCGCATAGATTGGGGCAGAGATAGCCGGAGCCGATACCGCGCCAGCGTGCCGCCTGCAGGATCGTTCCAATACCGCAGGCCAGCATCGTCATGGCCACGGTGGCCTGGACCTCGGCGAGGCTGCCGCCGATTTCAGTAACCAGCGCTACCGGGAGCACCAACGTGCTCGACATCAGAAAGATGTGCTGGATCGACAACGCCGCCAGGACTGACAGCGGCGGCCGGTCCTCCAGTCCGTAGATCAGGTTGGATGGCTTTGTCATGCTGGGCGAATTCCTAGACGTGCATCCAGATTGGCGTGGCCAGGTAGAAGTCGGAGCCGACAATGAAGGTCTCGCCGCCGACAATCACCTTGCGGGCATACAGAAGTTTGCGCGTCGGCACCGGGCTTCCGGGTTTTGGCCACAGATACTGAACCCACGCCTCGTCGTCGTGGTTGAGCTTCTCGAGGAGGTCGCTGACAGCGGGCATCCCGACTGCATCGCGGAACGCCGAGAGATCACGCCCGGCGCCATTCGGGAACGACGGATCGACCACGGTGTGGCCGCTTGCGTCGAGCACGAAAATATAGGCCCCGAGAAAGACGAACGGGGACGCGGGATCGCGGAATTCCTTGAAGGCCGCGGCTTTGCCTTCGCTGCGGAGCTTGTCGCAGGCTAATTCGACACGGTCGTGTACAAACGCGCGCTCGGTCTTCAGATTGTACAGCCCGCTGCCGACCAGATAGATCTTGCCGTCCGGCGCCACCGCTTTGCGGACGTAAGAACTCTTCCACAGCGGGATGAGCTGCGTCTTGTACTCCCAAAGATAAAATACCCAATCGCTGGCATCCCGTTCCGGCTTCTTGGCGACGTCGGTGATCATCTGAACCACCGGTTTGCCGTTCATGTCGCGCAGATTGAGGAGATTACGTCCGATGAGCTGGGTCTCTACCGGATGGAATACATTGGTGCCGTCCGGCGCATAGACGAAGATATAGTAGTCGTCGGTAAGCCATTTCGAACCCGGCACGTTGAAGTCCCGGAAGGCGAATTCGCCTTTCTGCTCGATCAGCGCCGCCGCATCCTCGACAAAGGACACCAGGCGCTTGGTTTCTTCGTAGCTATAGCGCCCCAGACGCTCGCTCTCATCGGCAGCGGCAACGCCAGGAAGCAGCACCATGGCTGTGAGAAGAAACCAGCGTAAAGTGTGCACGGCGGACAATCCGGCAAATCGTGGCGAGAAACGGCGCCGGTATAACGGCGCAGCGTCGCATGCCCGTTTTTCGGCGCGCGTTCAAGAAAGCATTGGAACCACGGCTAATCACTGGCGGCGATTTTAGTTAAATTTGATAGCGTTCGCCCCGCTTGCTCGCTATTTTGCGGTATCAGGTTCCCGATCCTTCGCTCCATCCCTCTCCGCTCGATCCTCATGACTACGAAAATTCTTGTTCTCGACGGCCACGCCGAGATTTATCGCGACCGATTGCAGCCGGAATTTCCGGCGACGGAATGGGTGCTCGCGCATGGATTGTCCGAGCTGCCCAAAGACGTTTCCGACATCGATGTGCTGATCTCGTTTGCGATCGAACTGACCGACGAGTTTTACCAGCGCGCGACCCGCCTGAAGTGGATTCAATGTCTGGCAACCGGCGTCGACCAGGTGCTGCGCTGTCCATCGCTCCGGCCGGAGACGATCCTGACCAGCGGACGCGGGCGTTCACGGGGCGCCGATGCGCGAGACCGTGGTTTATCTGATGATGGCGGTGAGCCGCGACGTGAAAAGCTTGGTCGAGGAGCAGAAAGCGCACGTCTGGAACCGGCGATTCTACAATCTTTTCACCGGCAAGACGGCCGCCGTCGTCGGCGTCGGTGTTGTCGGCACTGCGATTGCCCAACTCCTGAAGGCGTTTGGCATGCACGTCATCGGCGTCTCGCGTACGCCGCGCACGGTCGAAGGCTTTGACGAAATGATGCCGACTGACCGGTTGCGCGAAGCCGCGGGTCGCGCTGATTTCTTAATCAACGTGCTGCCGGCAAACGCAGACAATGCGTTGTTGTTCGATCGCACCGTGTTCGCGGCGATGAAGCCGTCAGCCTACTACATCAGCGCCGGCCGGGGTCAGACCGTGGATGAGCCGGCGCTGATTGCCGCGCTACGCGACCGCCGCATCGCCGGCGCCGGCCTCGACGTGTTCCAGACCGAGCCGCTTCCGGCCAATAGCCCGTTCTGGGACCTGCCGAACGTGTTCATCACGCCACATCTCGGCGGCTACACCATCGAGTACGAAGACCTGATCATGCCGCTGATCACCGATAATATGCGGCTCTTTCTTGCCGGCGCGGCACGCCGAGATGCAAAACGTCGTCAAACACTGAGCGCACTTACTCCGGCGGGGTGCCGTTGGCGGCCAGGACCTCGCCGGCAAGGTAGAGCGAACCGGTGATGAGGATGCGCGGCGCCGGATCAATTTCAAGCTTGGCCGCGAGTGAAAGCGCGTTCTCGACATCATCGCTCGCCATCGCCGGAAAACCAATGCCGCGCGCGATGTCGGCGAGAGCCGCCGCTGGCAGCGCCTTGTCCTGATGGATCGGCACCGTGATGACGCGGCGGGCGAGGCCAGCGAAGTTGCGCAAAAAGCCTTCGCTGTCCTTGGTTGTCAGCATGCCGACGATCAGGACCAACGGCCGCGACACCCGCTCTTCGAGATCGGCGAGCGCGGCTGCAATGGCCCGCCCGCCGTCGGCATTGTGACCGCCGTCGAGCCAGAGTTCGCTTTCCGGCGCCAGCATCGCGGCGAGCCGGCCCTGTGACAGCCGCTGCATCCGCGCCGGCCAGTCGACCCGGATCATGCCGGCTTCGAAGGCCGGGGCGGGCAGCTTCAAACCGCCGCTGCGCAAAGCCGCGATCGCGGTGCCGGCGTTTTCGAACTGATGTCGCCCATAAAGTTTCGGCGCCGGCAGATCGAGGAGCCCGTCGTCGTCCTGATAGACGAGCCGCCCGCGCTCCTCGGTTGCGGTCCAGTCTTCGCCGGCGATGGCAAGCGGTGCTTTGACCCGCGCCGCCTGCCGCTCGATGACCGAAAGCGCGTCGCGCGTCTGACTGGCCACCACGGCTGGCACGCCGGTTTTGAGAATGCCGGCCTTTTCGGCGGCGATGGCAACGAGCGTATCGCCGAGGAAATCGCGATGATCGAGCGACAGCCGCGTGATCACGCTCGCCAGTGGCCGTTCCACCACGTTGGTGGCGTCAAGGCGGCCGCCAAGCCCGACTTCGAGCAGCAGAATGTCAGCAGGGTGGCGGGAGAACAGCAAAAATGCCGCCGCCGTCTCCATCTCAAACACCGTGATCGGGGCGTCTCCGTTGCCGACCTCGCATTCGGTGAGCACATCGGCGAGTTCGTCATCGCTCACGAACCGGCCGCCGCCCGCCTGGGCGATGCGGAAACGTTCATTGAGGCGAACCAAATTGGGCGAGGTGTAGACGTGCACGCGCTGATCGGCCGCTTCCAGGATCGCGCGCATGAACGCGATGGTGGATCCTTTGCCGTTGGTACCGGCAACATGGATGAGCGGAGGCAGACGCCGTTCGGGATGACCAAGCGCAGTCAGGAGACGCTCGATACGCGCCAGCGACAAATCGATACGCTTGGGATGCAGCGCCAGCAATCGCGCGTGGATGGCGTCGATCGAAGCAGCGCCGGAAGCCGGCGTGGTCACGCCGGCGCCGGCAGGCTGAAGCGAGGCTTCGCCGGGCCGGCCGGCGCCTTCAACAACAACCGGCAAAGCCGGGCAATGGTCGCCCGCAAATTGTGGCGATGCACGACCATGTCGACCATGCCGTGGGCCAGAAGGTACTCGGACTTCTGAAAGCCCTCCGGCAGCTTTTCGCGGATCGTCTGCTCGATGACGCGCGGGCCGGCAAAACCGATCAGCGCGCCCGGCTCGGCGATCTGCACGTCACCGAGCATGGCGTAAGAGGCGGTGACGCCGCCGGTCGTCGGATTGGTCAGCACGACGATGTAGGGCTTGCGCGTCTCCTGCAGCTTTTGCACGGCGATCGTGGTGCGCGGCATTTGCATCAGGGAGAGAATGCCTTCCTGCATGCGCGCGCCGCCGGAGGCGGCAAACAATACGAACGGGCAGCCTTTCTCCACTGCGGTGTCGAGACCCTTGATGATAGCCTCGCCGGCCGCCATGCCAAGCGAGCCGCCCATGAAATCGAAATCCTGCACCGCCAACACGACGGCGAGACCGTCGAGCTTGCCGTAGCCGAGCTTCACCGCGTCATTGAGCCCGGTTTTGTTGCGCGCGTCCTTGAGGCGATCGGCATAGCGGCGCTCGTCGCGAAATCGCAGCGGATCCGACGGTACCTCGGGGAGGGCGATATCGAACCAGGTCTCGTTGTCGAACATCGACTTCAGGCGAACGGCTGCGCTCATGCGCATGTGATAGTTGGAGCCGGGGATGACAAACTGGTTCGCCTCAACGTCCTTGTAGAATACGAGCTGGCCGGTCTCCGGACATTTGATCCAGAGATTCTCCGGCACTTCGCGCCGCAAGATGCCGCGGATTTTCGGACGTACGACGTTGGAGATCCAGTTCATGTGGTTTCTTTAGACCCGAAACTCGGCATTTCTTGCGCGTTTATATTGCATCTTGCCGCGATGCAGCTACGTCTGTCGGTCGGTTTCGCACATCCCGCCACGCTTGTCTGGAATGGGCGGCAAAGTTTGCTATTCTATTGCATCATCTTCCTCACCGATGTGGGGCGTCGGTGCCGTCATTCCAAGCGACAGGTTAGCCTAAATGCGCAGTGGGTATTTGCTCGTGGTGGGGGCACTGGTGTTGGCGTTGGCCGGTTGCGGCCAGGGTCAGAAGGGCGATCCGGGCCCGCCCGGGCCGGCTGGGCCAAAAGGTGATCCCGGATCGCCGGGCGCAACGGGTCCGGTCGGTCCGCCCGGGCCGCCGGGGCCTCCGGGGCCGCAGGGGCCGCCGAGTCCGACCATTCGCGTGATACGATCCGATTGCTTGGCCGGATATTGCTCGGTGACGTGCCGTGGCGACGAAGTTCTCGTCAGCGCCTATTGTGGGCCATCGCGAAGTCCTGCTACGTTTCTCGGCGAACGTCAGGCATCGTGCGGCATTGACGCGACTGCGGCCAATAAGCCGCTGGTCGCGGTTTGCGCCGCGGCCCCCTAACACTCGGTTTTTGCGGAACGCACGACCGCCTTTGCAGGTTGATGCTAGTGCCATGGCGCAACACGAACTTCCCGATTTATCGATCTCGGATGAGAAGCTTTGCTTCATCATCGAAAAGGCGCGCGAGTTCGACGTCAAGGATGTCGTGACCGATCCTGACGATGCATCCAATCCAACGGATGATGGGAATCTGGCCGTACTCGAGGATCACAAGGACGATCCGGTGGTGCAGGAGCTGGTTGCCGTCATCAACTCCATGACCGTCGACGAGCAGGTCGACCTCGTGGCGCTGACCTGGCTTGGCCGCGGCGACGGGGAGATAGATGATTTCGGCGATTTGCGCGCCGAAGCGGCGCGTGCCCACAACCGGCGCACGGCGGCTTATCTGTTGGGTATACCCCTCCTTGCCGATTATCTCGGCGAAGCGATCTCGCAGTTCGGCATTTCCTGCGAGGATTAAGGCCTGGCCGGCTCAGCGCGCCACCAGCGCAACGCCGGCCGCGACGAATAACGCAGCAAAGCCTTTCTGAAGCAGGTCGCGAAACGACAACGTCTCCCGGCCTAGGCCGGGAAAGAAAACGCTCAGCAGAACGCCGAAGCCAAAGACAAACAGCGTGGTGGTCGAGCCGATGGCCTGGACCAGGCTCAACGGCGCCAGCATTAAAGCGTAGCGATTGCCGAGTCCGCCGCCGAGATTGATCAGTTCATTCGACCCGTTGATCGTCAACAGCCCGGCCAAATTGGCGCGCAGCATGGCGACGAGCTGCCGTCGATAATTGCCGATTGTCAGGAGCGCGATGCCGAAGATCGCCTCGCCGACGAACATCCAGAACGTCGTGGTCCAGAACTCCACCTCGATGGCGAAGATCTTGAAAATCAGCCCTGAAAGCGCGGACGCCAATCCGCAGGCAAGCATCAGCAGTGCCAGCCGCAGCTTGAACACGCGAGCGCCGCCGCGCAGCCGCACCGAAACGAACAACGTTCCCATCACGATGAGTGCGCCGCCCGCCATTTGCCGGAGCGACAGCGTCTCACCGAGAACGAAATAGCCCAGCACGTAACCGAACAGCGGCACGGACTGGAAGAACGGTGCCACGACGGAGGCTTCTTCGAATTGCAATGCGCGCAGATAAAACAGCATCGCACCCATGTAGAGAATGCCCGAGAGCACAATGAGCGCAATGCTGCCGGGATCGACGCTGGCGAATGCCGGCTCAAAATAGGCGATGAACGGCAGCGTTAGAACGCCGATAAAGGCCGTGAACAGCAGCAGCAGCGCGACGTCGGTGTGCTTGAAAAACCGCTCGACCAGATATTTGTCCAAATGCGTGGAAATGGCCCAGAGCACCGGGCCGGAAAACGCGAAGACGAGCCAAGACATCATTCATCTTTCAAAGGATCGTTGAGAGGACCGCAATTGGTTCGGTCGAAATCATCGTTGAAAGTTCCACGCGCAAACTCTGCCGCCGGAGGCCACAAACTGCAAATGCGGCCCTCATGACGCCTAGCCGGAGACTCAATTCTGCCCAGCTGGCCAATAAAGTCAGGGCCGGCGACCATGGCGGCAACCTCTGCGTTAATCATGTCGGTAAGACCGGGGTAACGAAGGCAGGCGCAGTATCGTATGGCTGCAAGCGCGAAACGAAGCGCTCGGCAGCCTTGGGAAGGCGTAATGAAGCGGATTGTGGCCGGATGTCTGGCGGTGGGTGTGCTCGTGACCGCGTCTTGCGCGGTTGCTGCCGACTTGTCGCTCGCTCCGCTCTACAAAGCGCCCCCGGTGCAGCCGCCGCAGCCTTACGACTGGAGCGGCTTTTATTTCGGCGCCAATGGCGGCGGCGGTTGGGGCCACTCGTGGTGGAACTCCAACACGACCGGGATCAATCTGTCGGGCGCGCAAGCCGGCGGCACCGCCGGTTATAATTTCCAGATCGGGAGAGCCGTGCTCGGCGTCGAAGGCGACGTCGACTGGTCCGGCTTGAACGGCAGCAGCATGTCTCCGGGCTGTCCCGGCTGCAGCATCAGCGACGGCTGGCTCTCCACTGTCCGCGGCCGCGTCGGATATGCGTTCGATCGCGTCATGCCTTACGTCACTGGCGGCTTTGCGGTCGGCGACATTCGTGCCGCCGCACCGGGCTTCGCCGGCGGCAATGCGACCAACCCCGGCTGGACGGTCGGCGCCGGCCTTGAAATTGCACTGCCGGGCAACTGGAGCGCCAAGGCGGAATACTTGCGCGTCGATCTTGGCAACTTCAACTGCACCGGCTGTGGCGCCTTGCCGCCAGACAATGTGTCGCTGCAGGAGAACGTCTTTCGCGCCGGCGTGAACTATCACTTCGGCTGGGGCAAATAGCTAAACTTCAGGCGCTGTGACCGCATCGCCTCTGATGCTCTCCGTCGCAACGAAATCTTTATCCTAATAAAGAATGACGCGTGGTCAGTTGCCTGCGCAGAAGTCATTGCGACAGGCGGCGCGCACGAACGCGTACAATTTTAAGCAAAGCTGCAATAAGAGCTCAGGATTGGGGTGGTACCAACACCCGTGCTCGCTCGCGACGCGCGCTGGGGAGTTTGCGTGCCTACTCTTCCTGCTTCACACTTTGTCATCGACCTGCCAACGCTGTTTATCATCACCGTCTTTCTGTCGGTGACGGGCGGTCTGCTGTTGCTCTTTGCCTGGCTGCAAAATCGCCGTACGACGGCGCTGGCGCTCTGGGGCATCGGCTATCTGTTCGGCGCTTCGGCAGCGGCGTTGCTCGGATCGCCCGGGCTGCTGCCGAATTGGTGGTCGGTCTGCATTGCCAACACGTTCATGTGTGTCGCGTACGGCATGATGTGGGCCGGCGCGCGGTCGTTCGAAGGCCGGCGCGTCCATATCCCCCTGATTGGACTCGGCGCGGCGATCTGGATTGCCGCATTCCAGTTCGAGGGCTTTGCCGACTTGCTGCCGGCACGCGTGCAGCTGGTATCGGCGATCATGGGCGCCTACGCGCTCTTGAGTGCCCGCGAGCTTTGGTATGCGCGTGATCGCGAACTGATCTCACGTTGGCCGACACTGGCACTCATTGTCACCCACGCCGGCTTTCTGCTGGTGCGCATACCGTTCGCGGGTACGTTGGCGACCGCAGCCGCCACCGGTCACCCGCACGGCACGATCGTCACGGTGGTCGCTTTCCAGGCGCTGTTTACAACGTTCTGCCTGCCGTTCCTGCGCGTCGCTATGTCGAAGGAGCGCGCCGAACTGGAGCAACGGCGAGCGGCGCTGACCGATTCGCTGACCGGCGTAGCCAATCGCCGCGCCTTCTTCGATCGCGGCGTGCCGCTGCTCGAAGACGTGTTTGCCGATCGCCGGTCCGCCGCGCTGTTGTTGTTCGATCTCGATCGTTTCAAGGACGTCAACGATACCGGCGGACATCAGGCCGGCGACCGCGTGCTCAAGGCATTTTGCGAACTGATCGTCACCTCGATTACGCCGCGCGATCTGTTCGGCCGCCTTGGTGGCGAGGAATTTGCCTGCCTGTTGGCGGATGTTTCGATGGCGCAGGCGCTGCAAATCGCCGACCGGCTGCGCCGCGAGTTCGCGAACATGCAGTTTCCGGGGCTGGAGATCAACGCCACGGTCAGCGTCGGGGTTGCCATGGCGAGCGAAGCCGGGCGCGGTCTGCCGGCGTTGCTGGCGACGGCGGACCGGGCGCTCTATCGCGCCAAGGCCGACGGGCGCAATCGCGTTGCTTCAGTGCCGTTGGTGCTAGTCGACAGGAAAGGCGATGGTTCGCGCCGGCTCGCAGAAAGGCCCAACGTCATCACCGCGCCCATAGCAGGATGAAGTCGAAAGTCGCGTCAGTCCTGACGCGCTGATTGCCTCAATGCAGATGTACGAGGCTCGACAGATGTGCCTGCAGATAGTTCGCGCTCATGCCCGGCAGGGTGATGCTGTCGTGATGGCCGAGCGCGATCACGGCATCGCCCTGGACGTCCGTCGTGATGTGCGAAGCCAGTTGCTGGACCAACTCGATGTTGGCGAAGTGGTCGAGCTCGATGGTGTCGGTCTTCGCGTTGAAGTTCGTTGTCGTCTCGGCACCCATGCCGGGATGGAAGACGAACGCGTCGTTGCTGGGCGAAACAGACGCCCCGGAAGACTTCGCGGGCGGATCGAAGATGTCGGTTCCGCCGTTGCTGTCCGATGCAAATTGGAAGGTTCCCGTGAAGCCGACAAAGGACAGCGACGCGGAGTTGGTTCCGTCCGTTACTGACAGTACGCCCGTCGTCGAATCGTAATTCTCCGAGAAAACAGGGGAATTGTAATTGATTCCCGCCAGATCGATGACGTCCGAGTCACTTGCATTGGGGGCCGTTCCGGTAAATCCGGCGATTTCGCCGGCGAATGTCGAAGGCTGCCCGAGGTCGAGCGTGCCGGTGTGTCCTTCGAAGACCACCGCATTTGTCGAAGTGCCTCCGAGTTCCAAAGTTGCGCCACGGCTAATCTCAAGATTTCCGGTTCCGGTGAGATTGCCGGTTATCGTCGATGCGGTGCTCGCCGCTGCAACGACGGCCCCGTTGTTGTCGATGGTGCCACCGTCGAGCGCAACGCCGTTGAGCGTGACCGTGTCGTCGATGGTCAGCGTTGCGGTATTGCTGTAGCTGCCGGACAGCGTGACGTTGTCGAACGTCACGCTGTCCAGCGTCAGGGTCTTTCCGCTGGCGACGGTGATGTCGCCACCGCCGTTGATTGTGGCGCTTTCGATCTTGCTCGACGCGGTTACCGACAGCGTGCCGGTGTCGTCGATGGTGCCGCTGTCAATCCTGGCGCCGTCGAGTGTGACCGTGTCGTCGATAGTCAGCGTCGTAGTATTGCTAAAGCCGCCGGATAGCGTCACCTCGTCCAGCGTCACGTTGTCGAGTGTCAGCATCTTCGCGCTGGCGACCGTGATGTTGCCCCCGCCATCGATCGTGGCGCTGTCGATCTCGCTGGACGTGCTCACCGACAGTGTGCCGCCATCGGCGATGGTGCCGCCGTCGATTGTCGTGCCGTCTTCCAGGGTCAGGATCGTCGGCGGCGAAAGTCCCGCGTCGACCTGTATGCACCCGTTGTTCGTCACACCAACACCGTCGAGCGTGGCGCCGGAGCCTTCGACTGCTACCGTATCGAGGGCTCCGACTAAAAGCGCGCCACCCGTCTCAGTCGTTCCATTGCTGAGGATCAGCGTCGTCGGATCGGCGACGAATTCATTCACCCCACCATTGCCGATATAGACTCCGGCGATTTGGCCGGCGTTGTTGATGGCTGTGATTTCGGTGCCGACAGTCGCCGTGGGATAGTCTAGATTGGTGTAGATGCCGTTGCTGTAGAGAAAGCCGTGAGTGACGCCCCTGTCGTCCGTGTAGTAGCCGACGACCTCGCTCGCATCGTTGATAGCTAAAGGAATGGTCTCGACCGCGCCGGGATCTTGTAGAGTGGTAAAAGTGCCGTTGCTGTAGACGAAACCCCGGCCATTGGTGAAGGTGCCGATGACTACGCCGGCGTCATTGATGCTCTGGACAGACGAGGTGGCCGCCAACGGGTCGTTCAGCGTGGTGTAGGTACCGTTGCTATAGATGAAGCCGTGCTCATTGTCGCTCGCATCAACGTAGTCTCCGACCACCACGCCGAAATTGTTGATCGCGACGGCGCGGGTACCCTGTTCGTAGCCTTGACCGGCCAATGGGTCGTTCAGCGTGGTGTAGGTGCCGTTGCTGAAGATGAAGCCGCGATCAGAATCGGTGTTGGAATCGATGTAATAGCCGGCAACCTGCCCGGCATTGTTTATGGCAAGAGGATAAGTGTCTTCGAAGCCGCCAGCTAGCGTATCGATGCTGGCCGAAGGGTCACCCAGATTGCTGTAAGTGCCGTTGCTGTATATGAATCCGTGATTGGCGCCATAGGCGTTTGTGTAATAGCCGACGACCACGCCAGCGTCGTTGATAGCAAGGACGTCTGTACCATAAAGGCCCGGCGGATCGATTTGAAGGGTAATCGCCGACAAATCCGTCAGATCAGTGTACCCGCCGTTGCTATAGACGAAGCCGTGAGAAAGTTCCTTGGCATCCCAATAATAGCCGAGAACGTCGCTCGCATCGTTGATCGCCGCGAAATCGACGCCCGGATTAAAATAGTAAGGACCGGCGGATGGGTCGTTCAAGCTTGTAAATGAGAATGCCTGCGGCTCCAACGAAATCGTGCTGCCGCTTGTCATCACGTTATCGAGGTCTAGCGTCTGCCCGCCCGCCACCGTCACCTGGCCGTCGTTGATCTGAGCATCCGTGATGGCGCTGGAGCCTGTGATCGTGACGTGACCGCCCGCGGTCCCTGCCGCCGTGCCGTCATTGACCGTGCCGCTGTTGATCGTCACCCCAGACAGCGACAACGTCGTGCTGTTGTCGATCGAGAGGGCCGCGCCGGTCGCCGTGTCGGCGAAGGTCGTATTGGCTATCGCGTCGCCGTCGAGCGCCAGCGTCTGACCGCTCGCCACCGTCACCTGGCCGTCGTCTATCTGGGCATGCTTGATGGCGCTGGAGCCGATGATCGTGATGTGGCCGCCCGCGGGCCCTGCCGCCGTGCCGTCATTGACCGTGCCGCTGTCGATCGTCACCCCGGACAGCGACAACGTCGTGCCGTTGTTGATCGAGAGGGTCGCGCCGGTCGCCGTGTCGGCGAACGTTGTGTTGGTTATCGTGTCGCCGTCGAGCGTTAGCGTCTGACCGCTCGCCACCGTCACCCGGCCGTCGTTAAGCGTCGCGTTCTCGATCGTACTGTTGGCACTTACCAAAAGTGCGTCATTGTTCGCGATGGTGCCGCCGCCGACCATGGCGCCGTTCAGCGTGACCACGTGGTCCACGGTCAACGTAGCGGCATTTCTTACGTTGCCGGATATCATCACATTATCCAGCGTCACGGTATGGAGCGTCAGCGTTTGGCCGCCAGTAACAGTGATGTCGCCGCCGCCATGGACATTGGCGTCCTCAATCACGTCGTCGGCGCTTACTGACAGCGTGCCGCCATCGTCGATGGTGCCGCCGTCGATTGTCGTGTCCGCAAGCTGCACCACCGAGTTCAGCTCCCGACACAATGATCGTGCCGCCGGTGTTGACTACCGTGGCTGGGTCGATCAGCAGCGTGGCGCCGTTGGTGGCTTCGACCGTGCCGGTGTTGCTGAACGATACCGGATCGTTGATGGTCAGCGCGCCCGCGGTCGCATTGATCGTGCCGGTGTTGGCGATGGCGGCGTCGGTGATGAAGCTCGTCCCGGTCGAATTGAGCGATCCGTAAATATTTACAGTCCCGCCCGAGATCGTGGCGTCCTCAAGGACCATCTTCGCAATTTGGCCGGCGTCGGGAGCATCGACCTGAACGGTCCGGGCGTTTGTAACGGTCAAGCCGACCAGCGCGATGGTGCCGTCGGAAGTCGCCAACAGCTCGTTGTAGTTCGCGATGGATGATCCCGAATCGATAGTGAGAATGTCGCCCGTCGCTTCGAGTGTGCCGGTAACGGTGATGGCCTCACTTCCAATGGAGCCAGTCCCGATCGAATCCAGGATACCGGCGACACTCAAACTGCCGCCGGTAAACGTCGTACCCGAGACATCGATCTGCGAGCCTTGTTCGATGCCAAGCGCGCCGGAATTGTTCACCGTTGCGTCGTAAATGGCGCTGATCGCGTTGCCTGTCACGTCGATCAGGCCAGCTGCGCTGGTGTTAGTCGCCGCTGCAGTCGTCAGATTGCCGCCGACGACACTGGTGCCAACGAGATCGACTGTGGCGCCGCTATCGGCAAAGATCGAGCCCGACGTCGGCGATTGTGCCGGTTTGGCGAGAAAGCCGGCGACATCGAAGCCGCTGTCGACATAATAGCCGGAGACCCTGCCGGCATTGTCGATGGCAAGCGCAAATGTGCCTTCACTGGCGCCCTTGCCGGCCGCCGAATCGTCAAAATTGAAATACTTTCCGTTGCTGTAGACAAAGCCGCGCGCGACGTCGGACGAGTCCAGATAATAGCCGACGACCTCGCCGGCATCGTTGATCCCTTCAGCGTAGGTGCCGCCAGTGGCCGCCGGATCGTTCAACGTGACGCAGGCGCCGTTGTTGTAGACAAAACCGTGGGCGACCGAGGATCCATCAAGGTAGTAGCCGACTATCTCGCCGGCATCGTTGATGCCTTTGGCGTCGGTGCCGTTGATACCCAATGGATCGTCAATCGTCGTATACGCGCCGCTGCTGAAAAGAAAGCCGTGCGTGCTGCCATGAGCGTCAAGATATTCGCCGACGATTTGACCGGCGTTGTCGATGCCGTTGGCTAGCGTGCCGTCAGCGCCGAGCGGATCGTTCAATGTGATGTAAGTGCCGTTGCTGAATAGAAAACCCGACTGCGTCCAGCCGTCTGAGTAGGTACCGACGACTTCACCGCTGTCGTTGATGGCGTTGGCGGACGTGCCGCCGGTTGCCGCAGGGTCGTCAAGAGTGATGTAACTGCCGCCATCGTGGAGAAAGCCATTCGACTTTCCGCCGGAGAAATAGGTGCCGACGATTTGGCCAGCATCATTTACGCCGCTTGGAGCCGTGATGCTGACGGCAGCCGGATCCTCGATCGCGTTATTGAATGAGTAACTCCCGCCCGCCTCGGCGGTGGCGCTGGAATTACTGACCGTCGTATTGCTCAAGACCAGCGTGCCGTCTGTGGTCGCCTCCACCGTGCCGATGTTTTCCAGAAAGGCCGGATCGAGCGTCAGGGCTGCGCTCTGCTGGTCGGCATTGATGATGCCGCCGTTGACCAGAATCATGCCGCCGGCGCCGATGGCGCCGGCGCCGGAGATAGTGTTGTCGAAATTGGTGAGTTGATCGCCGCTTTGGGTGACGGCGATGATGTTGGCGGTGCTGGCGGACAGAATAATATGTCCGCCGCCGTTAATGCCCGCGTCCGCCTGGCCGAAGTCGAGGTCGGTGGCGCCGCCCGTCGAACTGAGTTGGATAGTGCCGGAATTATCAATCGCGTAAGGGCTTGCCAGAATTAGCGAACTGTCATCGTTGATGAGAAGCGTGCCGGCATTGATGAGCGTTGGCGTGGCAAGATTGTCCTGACCCTCTGCGGCATCGATCGTATTGGCGGTCCCGCTCGTTGTCTGCATCTCGCCGGCGGGGGTGATCGTCACGGACCCGTGCAGGATGGTTGCGTTATCGAGGGTGATCTGCGAGCCGGCGGCAACTTCGACGACGCCAGTGTTATGCGCAGCGTCGCTCGCGTTGCTGATTGTCGTGTTGACGATCGCCAGTCCGCCGCTCCCGGTCGCCTCGACTATTCCCGTGTTGATGACGGCGTTGCTTGACCGGTTGCTTGCGCTGCCAGCGCTGTCATTATCAATGGTGAGCGTCAGCCGGCCGTCGGCATTGATAATGCCGGATGGCTCGTTGACCAGCAGGAAATTCGGGTCGCCGCCACCGATATTGCCGGCGCCGCTGATGGTGCCGTAATTGTCCAGCTCGGCTTGCGATCCGCCGACGAGCGTAGCGTGGCGGTGAAGCTCAAACGTGCCGTCGCCCTCGAACGTAACCGTTCCGTGGAGCGTGGTCGTACCGCGCAGGTCCAACGAGCTGAACTGTTGAGTGTCGATGGTGCTGCCGTCGGCAATGGATACGTTCAAAAAGGAGCTTTGACCGTTTGTCGTCTCAATGACGCCGCCGTTGCTTGTTTCCAGCGTGCCGTGGAAGATGTGGGCCTTTTCGAGATCGACCGTCGAGCCCGCCCCGTCGGCCTTGATGACGCCGCCGTGATTGCCGATTTTGTCTTTAAGGAGGACGACAGAACTGCCGGCTTGGGCGAGGATGAGTCCCAAGTTCCTGACGTCGTCTGCGATCTGCAGCGTGCCGCCGGCGGCGGCGGTCATCGTTCCGGAATTGCTGACGCGATTGCCGGTATCAATAATCAGCAGCCCCGAATCGGAGGCGAGCAGCGGCGCTGCCTCGATGGTTCCGTTCTTGCCGTTGACCAAAGTCAGCGCGCCATCGCCCTGGCCGATCGTGCCGCTGCCGGTGATGGTATTGTTGACATTGACCAGCTTCGCGTCAGTGCCGGCTACGCCGATAATCAGGTTCTCGTCGGTCGGCCCCACCATCGCGAGCGTGCCGCCGTTCAGCAGATAGACCGTACCGTTGATCGCCAGTTTCGGATCGGAGCCCGATGAGTTGATCTGCAAGGTGCCGAAGTCGGCGATCCCTTGCGATACTTCCAGCGTGGCGCCGGACGTGAGGTTGAGAATGGCACCGGCGCCAATACGAAGACCGTAAGCGCTCTCGCTCCCTTCGACCGTCACTTTGACCGGCTGGGCAATGTTGACGTATTGCGGCGCCGCAGGCGTACTAAGATCGCTCCAGTTGCTCCCGGTTTCCCAAGTTCCGCTGACCGGCGAAGTCCAGGTGACGATCGACGTGGCGGGCGTGCCCAGCGCGAAAGTAAATGTAGCCGGAAGCTGAGTCTGGGTGTTCGTACCGCCGTTCTGAATATTGATGATCGTCTGCTGGGTGTTGCCGTTCTGCTGCAGATATTGCTGAAGGTTGATCAGCTCGAACAATGGCGGCGTCGAGCTGCCGGGGTTGTTGGGGCCCGATTGCGGATTTGGATTCAGATTGTTGATGTTGTTGAGGATCTGAACCAGCGCCGGAACCAGTGCCTGTTCGGTCGCGAAATTGGCCGCCGTCATCTGCTCCCGGTGGACGGTCGGGGGCGTGTTGCCACCGTCCCAGGACAGCGTGGTCCAAATTCCGGCGCGATCGACGGCGACTTCGTTGCCGAACTGATCGATCAGAACATAGGCGCCGACCCGGTCGCTACCGGGGTCCGCAACCACCGCAAACGACATCGTCACATTGCCGGCATTGGCACTGACGGTGGCGACCTGTTGCAGCGCATAGCCGGTGGTGCCGCGGATGCCCATGGTCGCGACCGGGGTGCCGATCTTCATGTCGCCGGTATGGGCGACCTTGCCGGCGACGAAGGCGAAGCCGCCCTGGACCAGGTTGAACAGCGCGTCGTTCGAGGTCCCGTTCGGATCGTAGACGTAGTCGTTCAGCGCCATCCGCGTGTTGGAGACGAGATTGAGCGCGGTGCCATCGGGGAAGCCGATGCCGGCCGAGGAATCGGCGCCGGTCTGGACCACGTCGTTCTTGTAGACTGCGTCGCCGACGTGCAGCGCCACGGCGACGCCGTTGCGCATGACGGTGACGTCGCCAACCACTTTCTCGACGCGGCCGATTGAATTGGTCGGAGCAGCCGCCTGCGCTTGCGCATCTTGCGCATACTGTCCCGGAGCCGGCGAGCCGGCCAGAAGTTCGACAAGATCGCCGGCAATTCGTGCGCCGTTTGGCGCGACCAGCGCTGCCGGGTGCTCGGCGGAAAAATAGTCGGGAATAATGTGACGGTGGCCGTCATGGCCGGTCAGGATGAGGTCCGGACCCTTGCGTTCAAGATGTCCGGTGAACAGCAATTCCGCATCGGAAATGCTGACGACATCCGCATGAGATGCGTCGGTGTGAATTACGGTTGGACCACCGCCGTAACCACCCTGCGACGCAGACGCGTAAGCCATCAACCATGCCTCCCGCGATGTTCCCCGCGAACGTCAGCGATTAGCCCACCCCATGTTGACGGCCTGCGCGTCGTCACCTTTTTCTGGATCCCCTGGCGAAGCGCGGTTGCGACGTATGCGCTATCTTGGCCACACCGGCAAGATCATTGTAAATGAAGGGTGAATAGGCCACGCCGCTCTCCACCACCACTGTAAAGGTTAAAAAATTGCCGAGGTGGTATAGGAAGACCGCGCCGTCGCGAAGCTCCGCTGGCCGCCGGCCGCGGGTAGTTATTTTGCAGACATGTCAGGCGAACACCGGAGCCGATGACGATGACTGGGCGGCCAAGCGCGCTCCTTACGGATCTCTACCAGATCAACATGATCCAGGCCTATCTGGACCATGGTGAAACCAAGACCGCCGTCTTCGAGTTTTTCGTCCGCAGTCTTCCCGCCCGGCGCGGCTTTCTGGTTGCTGCCGGCCTTGAGCAGGCGCTCGAGTTTCTCGAGGGGTTGCGCTTTTCCGCCGCCGAAATCGATTGGCTCAAGAGCACCGGCCGGTTTCGTCAAAACCTGCTCGATTATCTCGCGGAGTTTCGCTTCACCGGCGACGTCCACGCCATGCCCGAAGGCACGGTGTTCTTTGCCAATGAACCGATTCTGCGCGTGACCGCGCCGCTGCCGCAGGCGCAGTTCGTCGAGTCGCGGCTGATCAACCTCCTGCATTTCCAGACGCTGATCGCCGCCAAAGCGGCGCGCGTCGTGCTGGCTGCCCCGGACAAGCTTCTGGTCGATTTCGGCTTCCGCCGTGCGCACGGCGCCGAGGCTGGGGTTATGGCCGCGCGCGCGAGCTACATTGCGGGCTTCGCCGGGACAGCGACGGTTCTTGCCGGCGAAGATTTCGGCATCCCGCTCTACGGCACCATGGCGCATTCTTTCATCGAGGCGTTCGACGATGAGATGGCGGCGTTTGCGGCGTTTGCGCAGTCGCGGCCGGATAATCTGGTGTTTCTGTTGGACACCTACGACACCGAAGCCGCCGCACGTAAGGTCGTGACGCTGGCGCCGCGGCTCAAGACCAAAGGCATCACCATACGCGGTGTCCGTCTCGACTCCGGCGATCTGGTCGCGCTGTCACGCAGCTGTGCGCGCCATCCTCGACGCCGGCGGGCTGCGCGACGTGACGATCTTCGCCAGCGGCGGTCTCGATGAAGATTCGATCGCTGCTTTCGTCAAGGTGAATGCACCGATTGACGGGCTCGGCGTCGGCACCAGTCTCACCACGTCCGCGGACGCTCCGACGCTCGATTGCGTCTACAAATTGCAGGAATACGCCGGCCTGCCGCGGCGCAAGCAGTCGGCAAAGAAAGCCACTTGGCCGGGCCGCAAACAAGTGTGGCGCCGCTACGACGCAGACGGCCGCATGATTGGCGACCTGCTAGGGCGTTGAAGGCGAAGTGAAAGAGGGCGAGCCATTGATCCAGCCGGTGATGCAAAACGGCAAACGCCTGCGGTCTGCGCCATCGCTCGACGAAATTCGCCAACACGCCAAGCGCGAGCTGCAACGATTGCCGGCCCCCTTGCGCGCGCTTGATCCGGCCATGACCTATCCGGTGACGGTCGCCGACGAACTCAAAGCGCTGGCGGCAGAGTTTGATCGGCGTTTGCAAACGGCGAAATGAAAAGCATGAACGAAGGCGCGACCATCGGCGGCAATGAAGTTCTGATCGTCATCGACGTGCAGAACGATTTCTGTCCGGGCGGTGCGCTCGCGGTGCCGCGCGGCGACGAGATCGTTCCGATCGTCAATCGTCTGGCGGCGCGATTCCGTAATGTCGTGTTGACGCAGGACTGGCATCCGCACGGCCACTTCTCGTTTGCTTCAAGTCACGTTGGCAAAAAGCCGTTCGAGACCATCGCCGCATCCTACGGTCCGCAAGTGTTGTGGCCGGGCCACTGCGTGCAGGGCACGCCTGGCGCCGCATTTCATCCGGCGCTCGACATTCCGCATGCCGCCTTGGTGCTGCGCAAAGGCATGGAACCCACGATCGATTCCTATTCGGCGTTCTACGAGAACGATCGCAAGACGCCGACCGGGCTCGTCGGCTATTTGCGCGAGCGCGGCCTCACTCGCGCATTCATCGCCGGGCTCGCGTTCGATTTCTGCGTGCGTTACTCGGCCGAAGACGCACAGCGCGAGGGCTTTACGGTCTTCGTGGTCGAGGATGCCTGCCGCGGCATTGACGTTGATGGCTCGGTCGCCGCAACCCGGGCGAGTCTCACAACGCTGGGCGTGGCCTGCATCTCGGCGCTCGCCGCCGCTTGAACCCTGCCAAGGGCCTGCCATCGTTATACAATTCCAGTACTGCGGCATACACTTACGGCGACGCAGCGTACTCCTGTGTGCAACGCACAAAGTCGTTGACTCTACGTTGCAGAGGCAGGACATTACAAAAATGTAAACCGCCGGTATCCGAATGCGTCATCAAACCGTCGCACCGTCCAGTCTGCCGTCGCTGATGATGCCTTGTCCGGTATGCGCTGGGCGCATGGTCTACCAAAGCCGCCGTCCGATTACCTCCGAAGTCGAAGATACCGTCTACGCCTGCCGCAGCTGCGGCGCGGAGTTGATCCGCACCTCAGCAAGCCATGCCGCCAAGCCCGGACAGATCAAAAGCGCCGAAGCCGCCTGATCAGTTCAATCCCATCTGTCGCAGCACGGCGCGGCCGAGCAGGCCGTAGGGATTGGCGAAGGTTTCGAAAATCTCGAAATGATTGTAGTTCTCGCCGACGATCAGTTCGGCCGGCTTTCCCGCCGCCTTGACCGCTGCGAAAAAGTCGCGCGCCTGGCGCTGAAATTCCGGCGTCTCGCAGGTGCCGTGCGCAATCAGAAGCGGCATCGTCAGGCCATCGATATGGCGCATCGCGCTTAAGGCCTGCTCCATCTCGTCGGTGAATTTGACGTAGGCCGAGCGCTTCGACAGCCGCACCGGCTCGAGGTCGTACATGCCGCTGATCAGCAGCGCGCCCTTGCAGAAATCGGGCGGCAGGCCCTCGTCGCGCCAGCCCCGCGACAGCGCACAGGAGGAAAGGTGCGAGCCGGACGAGTGCGACGAGACGTAAAGCCGGCTGCGGTCGCCGCCGAAGCTTTCGGCGTTGCGCCACACCCAGGCGATCGCGCGGCTGACTTGCCGGTACATCGGAAACAGATTGCCGCCGGTCTGGTCGACATTGGTGAAATCGAGAACGACGGCATGCGCGCCGGCGCCGACGATCGGCTCGGCGACGAGCGCATTGGTCGCGGCGCTGCCGACGCGCCAGGCGCCGCCATGGACGAAAATATTGATCGGCGCGCCAGCGCTCGGCGCTGAGGGGGTGCGGTAAATGTCGAGCGCCTCAATCTCGCTCGGCCCGTAGGCGATGCGCTGCGGCGCGCCGAGAGCTGCGCGGGCGCGCCCGCTCGCGGCCGCGATCCGCGCCAGCACGAGGTCGCGGTTCGGCGCGTAGATCAGTTGATCGTAGGCGTCGTCGAGCGCTTTCTGGTCCATGTCGCGCCAGACCAGCGGGCCGCGCGCGGGTGCTCTTTCTTGCATTGACTGTCTCTCTCACTTTTCCTTTGCCGCTTCGCAGGGCAGGACGACGCTACCCCAAATTCAGTTCCTTGAAAAAGTCGTTGCCCTTGTCGTCGATGACGATGAAGGCCGGGAAATCCACCACCTCGATCCGCCAGATCGCCTCCATGCCGAGTTCCGGATATTCGATGCACTCGACCTTCTTGATGCAGTGCTCGGCGAGGTTGGCCGCGGCGCCGCCGATCGAGGCGAGATAGAAGCCGCCGTGTTTCTTGCAGGCTTCGCGCACGGTCGCCGCGCGGTTGCCCTTCGCCAGCATCACCATCGAGCCGCCGGCGGCCTGGAAATCGGCGACGAACGAATCCATGCGGCCGGCCGTGGTCGGGCCGAACGCGCCGGAGGCGTAGCCTTCCGGCGTCTTCGCCGGGCCGGCGTAATACACCGGATGGTTCTTGAAATAATCCGGCAGCGGTTCGCCGCGCTCCAGCCGCTCGCGCAGTTTGCCGTGGGCGGCATCGCGCGCCACGATCATCGGCCCCGACAGCGACAGCCGGGTCTTGATCGGATACTTGCGCGAGCTGCGCCAGAATTTCCTTCATCGGCTTGTTGAGATCGATCTGCACCACCTCGCCGCCGAGATGCGAGGTGTCGATGTCCGGCAGGTACTTCGCCGGATTGTGCTCGAGCTCTTCCAGGAACACGCCGTCGCGGGTGATCTTGCCGAGCGCCTGGCGGTCGGCCGAGCACGATACGCCGAGCCCGATCGGCAGCGAGGCGCCGTGGCGCGGCAGCCGGATCACGCGCACGTCGTGGCAGAAATATTTGCCGCCGAACTGCGCGCCGACGCCGAGCGACTGCGTCATCTTCTGAATTTCCTGCTCCATCTCCCTGTCGCGGAAGGCGTGGCCGTCCTCGGAGCCGTGCTCGGGCAGCGTGTCGTAATATTTGCACGAGGCGAGCTTGACCGTTTTCATGGTCATTTCGGCGGAAGTGCCGCCGATCACGATGGCGAGATGGTACGGCGGGCAGGCGGCGGTGCCGAGCGTCAGCACTTTCTCTTTCAGGAACGGCAGCAAGCGTTCGCGTGACAGGATCGACGGCGTCGCCTGGAACAGAAACGACTTGTTGGCCGAGCCGCCGCCCTTGGCGATGAACAGAAACTTGTAGGCGGCGTCATGCTCGGCATGGTTGGCATCATGGCCCTCGGCGTAGATTTCCACCTGCGCCGGCATGTTCGAGCGGGTGTTCTTCTCTTCGAACATCGAGATCGGCGCCAGCTGCGAATAGCGCAGATTGCGTTTCAGATACGCATCGCGGGCGCCCTCGGCCAGCGCCGCCTCGTCGTCGCCGCCGGTCCAGATGAGCCGGCCCTTCTTGCCCATGATGATCGCGGTGCCGGTGTCCTGGCACATCGGCAGCACGCCGCCGGCGGCGATATTGGCGTTCTTGAGAAAATCGTAAGCGACGAACTTGTCGTTATCCGACGCTTCCGGGTCCTCGACGATATGTTTGAGGCTGGCAAGATGCGCGGGGCGGAGCAGATGATTGATGTCGGTGAACGCCGCCTCCGCCAGCGCGCGGAGCGCGTCGCGGGGCACCACCAGTACTTCTTCGCCCAACACGAGCTCGACCCGCACGCCCTCGGCGGCGATCTTGCGGTACGGCGTCTGATCCTTGCCAAGCGGGAACAGCGGCGTGTGCTTGTAGGGCGGCGTCGGATGGGAGGTAAGGGGGGCGTTCATTCTGCGTTACCTTGTCGGGACCGGCTCGCGGTTATAGCGCAATCGGGAGCTTCGTCACATGAGGGGGCGTTGACGGGCGCTCAGAGTTGCGCGCTCAGAATCGCCGTGAGGCTCTCCTACAAATTCGTTCACGCGACGCTGGCGCATGATTCATCCCGCCCCGCGAAAGCGGGGAGGGGGGACCGCGCGTAGCGCGGTGGGAGGGGTGCGGAACCCGACGATGTTTCCGTCGGCGCCAGCAAATCTCCACCGCCGACGCCCGCTCCACCACACTTTGTGTGTCTCGCTCCCCCGCTATCGCGAGGGCGGAAAACGATCTCGTTTTCGCGGCGCGGCTGCGTCCGAGCTTTGCAACGAAGCGGAACGAATCTTTTCCCTCCAGAAAAAGGGAGGCGAAGCGTCGAAAGACGCACCATCCATTGGCCGTGCTCGTGCAAGCCCGGATGAAGCGAAGCGAAATCGGGCTACAACGACTAAGGAAAAAGGAAGCGGAACGCCGACAAACGTGTGTCCAACCTCCGCATCTCGCGATGCGGCGCGCACCCTTTCTCTTTCCCCTCCCCCGCTTGCGGGGGAGGATTGGGAGGGGGCACGCTCGCCTGTCGGCGTTCCACCACGGCTCTTGCGTCAGCGAGCGAACGCCGACGCTCAGCTCCAGGCCAGGCTTCCTGGGACTCGGCAGGACGCTCGATCCTGTAAGCTCGCTCCAACCGGGGAGCAAAGACCTTGCGCTTCTTCGTGCATGATCCGGAAAAGTGGAAACCGGTTTTCCGAAAAGATCATGCACCACTACTCACGGGCGTTACCCGCGCCCGCCTGTCCCAGTCCAGGGAACGCACCTCCCAGACCGGTCATAGTGCCGGCCGGATGATGCCCGAAGCCGCTCCAGCGCGGATTGCAAAACCGCGCGGGAGCACCGCACTCGCTCCGTGTTCAGGTGTGCCTCGAGAACACGACCCTTCAAGATGAGCGAGATGTGTGCCATGTAACATAACCTAGTCACCACGTCAAGGACATTTTGTCCGCCGATCGGCGACGACAAATTACGAGGATTGAGCAAAAAAGCGTGCTGTTAACGCGCGAGGCCGAGAACGAGCAGTAACGCGCTGTCTAAGCGGTCGCTGGTCAAGTTATCGATGATTCCGATCACCGCTCGTATCCGAGCGCGAGGGATCGCCAGCACTCTATCCGTCATGATTTGGGAACGGACGCGAAGTCCATTGCTGTCCGCAGCCTCAACGATTGGTCTGATGGGCAGCTTTTCGACGATTTCGGATGTTATCGGACAAGCAAGCACCGTTGTGGTGGTACCACCCAATTCATCAGCTTGAACAACCACCGCCGGACGAGGTCTACCGAGTTCGCCATAAGCGACGATGACGACGTCGCCGCGTTTCACCGCCACTCGCTCGTATCGTAGATCGCCTCAATCCACGCATCGATCGGGTCGTTCTTTGGATGCCGAGCGAGTAACTTGCCCTGCCGGCGGAGATCGGCCCGTACCTGCGGATCGCGCACGTCGGGCACCCAGTGCTGAACAGGGCGCAGGCCTTGCGCGCGCAACCGCTTGCGCCGGGCGCTCATTCGCTCCATGGCGGTCTTAGGTCCATTCTTTGGTCGCGGCGTGGTCGCCATGACCATCCGTAACATGTTACGGACAATGTTGCAACGCTCCGATTGCGTGTTCGGACGCAACGGGGAAAGCCATCCCTAATGTCGCAGCCGCAGCACGGCTCACACATCCACCTTCAGCGCGGCGATAAACGCCTCCTGCGGGATGTCGACCTTGCCGAACTGGCGCATGCGCTTCTTGCCTTCCTTCTGCTTCTCCAGAAGTTTGCGCTTGCGCGTCACGTCGCCGCCGTAGCATTTCGCGGTCACGTCTTTCCTGAAGGCGCGCACGGTTTCCCGGGCGATGATCTTGCCGCCGATCGCGGCCTGGATCGGCACCTGGAACATGTGCGGCGGGATGAGTTCTTTCAGCTTCTCCGCCATGGCGCGGCCGCGCTGCTCGGCGCGTGTGCGGTGCACCAGCATCGCCAGCGCGTCCACCGGCTCGCCGTTGACCAGCATCTGCAGCTTCACCAGATCGGCCGGTTTGTAGTCGGTGAGGTGGTAGTCGAACGAGGCATAGCCGCGCGAGACCGATTTCAGGCGGTCGTAGAAATCGAACACCACTTCGTTGAGCGGCAAATTGTATTTGACCATGGCGCGATTGCCGACGTAGGTCAGCTCCTTTTGCTCGCCGCGGCGGTCCTGGCAGAGCTTGAGCACCGCGCCGAGGTATTCATCGGGCGTCAAAATGGTCGCCTCGATCCATGGCTCCTGCATTTCCTCGATGTGGTTCGGGTCCGGCATGTCGACCGGGTTGTGAATCTCAAGCTGCTGGCCGTTCCGCAATTTGATCTTGTAGATCACCGACGGCGCGGTCGCGATCAGGTTGAGATTGAACTCGCGCTCAAGCCGCTCCTGGATGATCTCGAGGTGGAGCAACCCGAGAAAGCCGCAGCGGAAGCCGAAGCCGAGCGCCGCCGAGGTCTCCATCTCATAGGAAAAACTCGCGTCATTGAGCCGGAGCCTGCCCATGGCGGCGCGGAGCGCTTCGAAGTCGGCGGCATCGACAGGAAACAACCCGCAAAACACCACGGGAATGGCGGGGCGGAAGCCGGGCAGCGGCGCAGCGACCGGCCGGCGCTCATCGGTGATGGTGTCGCCAACGCGGGTGTCGGCCACTTCCTTGATCGAGGCGGTGAGGAAGCCGATTTCGCCGGGTCCCAGTTCGTCGCGCTCGACACGTTTGGGCGTGAACACGCCGACGCGATCGACCTCATAGGAGGCGCCGGTCCCCATCATGCGGATGCGCTGGCCCTTCTTCAGCACGCCGTCGACGACGCGGAACAGCACGACCACGCCGAGATAGGCGTCGTACCAGCTGTCGACGAGCAGCGCCTTGAGCGGTGCCGCGGCGTCGCCTTTGGGCGGCGGCAGTCGATGCACGATCGCTTCCAGCACCTCTGGGACGTTCAGCCCGGTCTTGGCCGAGATCAGGATCGCGTCGGAGGCGTCGAGACCGATCACGTCCTCAATCTGCTGCTTGACCTTGTCGGGCTCGGCGGCCGGCAGATCGACCTTGTTGAGCACCGGCACGATCTCGTGGTTGTTGTCGATCGCTTGGTAGACGTTGGCTAGCGTCTGTGCCTCGACGCCCTGGCTCGCATCGACAACCAGGAGCGAGCCTTCGCAGGCGGCGAGCGAGCGGTTGACCTCGTAGGCGAAATCGACATGGCCGGGCGTGTCGATCAGGTTGAGCACGTAATCCTTGCCGTCGCGGGCGCGATAATTGAGCCGCACGGTTTGTGCCTTGATGGTGATGCCGCGCTCGCGCTCGATATCCATCGAATCGAGCACCTGCTCGACCATTTCGCGCGCTTCGAGTCCGCCGGTGAGCTGGATCAGCCGGTCGGCGAGCGTCGATTTGCCATGGTCGATGTGGGCAATAATCGAGAAATTACGGATGTTTTCGATGGGCACTGCAGTCATGCGGCGCAGATAACACTCGCATTCCACAGCGGCAAGCTCATCCCATCCTCTCCCTTGCGGGAGAGGCGACAAGTCCGCGACGGCGGACTTGTCGGTGAGGGTCGAGTTTGATTGCGGCGGTGCGTACAGGCCCTCACCCGCCTCGCGTTCGCTCGGCGTCCTCCCCCGGAGCGGGAGAGGGAAGTCTACCGCTGCCGCCAGACGAAGGCGGCGCTGACCACGAAATTCCAGACGGTCCCGATCACGGCTCCGCCGAGGCCCGCGATCCACCACACGCGGTCGTAGTCGTAGATCCAGGTGGCGATGCCGACGTTGGATATCGCGCCGATGGCGCAAATCACCTGGAACCAAATGAGTCCGGTGACGAAGCGCCAGCCGGTGAGCCGCTGATCGCGGTAAGTGAACAGATTGTTGAGGACGAAATTCCAGGCGATGGCGCCGACAGTGGCAAGCGCCTGCGCCGCACCGAATGACAGCGCGGCGGCGAGAAAAGCTGCTCAACAGGATCAGGTGCACCGCAATGCCGGTCAGCCCGACGAGGCAGAATAAGATGAAGCGTGCAGAGATGGCATCTTTGGTCAGCTTCGCCGTCACCAGCGCCGCGAAATCGAGCGCGATCTTCGAGTCGAGTTTGCTCTCACCGTGCTGACGCTCGCGAAACGTGGACGGCAGCTCGACGGTACGCAGGCGGCCACGGCCGGTCGCCAGAATGTCGAGCAGGATCTTGAAACCCTGCGAAGAGAGCTCAGGGGCGAGCGTTTCGAACACATCGCGCCGGATCATGAAATGG
Organism: uncultured Alphaproteobacteria bacterium; assembly: GCA_963844545.1. GTDB lineage: Bacteria > Pseudomonadota > Alphaproteobacteria > Rhizobiales > Xanthobacteraceae > BOG-931. The sequence goes on from CAWJOX010000026.1 coordinate 1,049,206, forward strand.
CCGCTCATCGGATCGGTGAGATCGATCCCGAGCAGAAGCCGCACCAGCGTGTTGGACCAGCGGCTGACCCGTGAGCGCTGCTTCGAGAGGCCCGCGGCGGAGCCGCCGTAGAGATAACGGCTGGCGACGGCGAGATCGGCGCGGCCGTTGCGCAGACAATCGAGCATGCCGACGAGGAGGCTTTCGTCGTGCTGCAGGTCGGCATCCATGACGGCGACGTAGCGGGCCTGGCTTGAGAGCATGCCTTCGAGGCAGGCGCCGGCGAGGCCGCGGCGGCCGATGCGGCGGATACAGCGCACCCGGCTATCGGTTTCGCCAATGGCGCGCGCGGCCGCCGCGGTGCCGTCGGGAGAATTGTCGTCGACGAATACGACTTCCCAGTCGCAAGAGACGAGAAGGCGCGCGAGTCGCTCGACCAGGATCGGGATATTGGCCCGCTCATTGAAACTCGGCACGACGATGCTGAGTTCAGGGGCTGGGCGCACCACCACAGTCGTTTCTGCTCGCGCCGTGGTCGCTGCGCTTCCCGCTGGAATGTCGCTTGCCGCCGATTGAGACAATTCCGCTGGCCTCCAATTTCCGCGCCTTTATTGCTCTATCCGCGGGCCCACGCTAGTAGCTTTTGCACGTTGCGGAGGCATGGTTCCGCCCTTCTTAGATCGGCCGACATCGGCTGCTCGTCGAGAGTGATTATGTCGACCGTCGGACGTGATCACACCGGCCGGACACCTTCGGGGTTCGCCGGTTTCGTCGACCGGCTCAGCCAACCGGGCCGTCGTTTTATCGTAGAACATACCGAAGGCACGATCGTGCTTTCGGCGCTTGTTGCATTCGTTGTGCTGTGGATGGTCTTCGACGTCGTCTCTTTGGCGTCGGTGGACTTGCATCCCGATTGGAGCGAAGCCGCGCTTTGGGCGCACCACTTCGCCTTCGGCTACAAGCATCCGCCGATGACGGCCTGGCTGTTCATGCTGTGGTTTGCGGTGTTTCCGCGCCAGGACTGGGCAGCGGATCTTTTGAATGTGCTGGTCGTTGCGATGGGTCTCGGCGTCACTTGGCGTTTGTTGCGCGATCATCTCGACAAGAATCGCGCGCTGTTAGGGCTCGTCGCGCTGGTTCTGATTCCGCTCTACGACATCAAGACCGCGATCCTGAACGCCAACACCGTCATGATTCCGTTCTGGGCGGCGGCGCTGTTGTTTTACCTGCGGGCTCGGCGCGGCCTGGGCATCCTCGATGCTTTCCTCGCCGGAGCATTCGCCAGCCTCACGGTTTTCGGCAAATACTGGGCGCTGTTTCTGGTTGCCGGCATGGTGGTTGCCTCAGTTGTCGGCCCGGGGACGCGACGCTTCTGGCGCTCGCCTGCGCCCTACGTCATGGCGCTGGGGGCTGCAATCGTCATTGCGCCTCACGTCTGGTGGTTCGTGAGCGAGCGCGGCGGCACCAGTTACGCGTTCATGCGCGACACCGTCGTCGTCAGCCAGTCATTCGGGGCGGCGCTGCTGCGCTCGGTACGCTACCTTATCAACTCCGTCGCCTACGCCATCGTGCCGATTGTTTTTCTCGCCGCGCTTCGGCCAAGCAGGGCGGCGCTCGCTGAAATGATCTGGCCGCGCGACGACGACCGCCGGCAGGCATTGTTGTTGTTCTTGGTTCCGCTTGCTGTTGCCGGCGTTGGTCAATCTGGCCATTCCGTATCGGTTGACCGCGGATTGGACCTATCCGAACTGGGCTCTGCTGCCAGTCGTCCTCTACGCCTCGCGCGACATAATAGTCGATGAGCGCACGGTGGCGCGCGGCCGGCCTCGTTGCGCTGGCGGTGACCGTGGCCGCTATTGTTGTGTCGCCGGTGGTCGCTTACGCCAGGCTGACGCGGGCCGATGACCAATATCGAGCCCATTTCCGCGAAGTTGCACGGCTCGCGGATCGCCTCGCGGGCCAGCCCGTGCGTCTATTCTGGGGCTCCCCGAAAATCACTGCGGGGCTGCCGTTCTATTTGCCAGAGGCCAGTCCTTTGATGGTCGGCCCATTGTCGGCGGAAGGCCGCGCAGCAATCGGCGCTCACGGACTTGTCGTGGTTTGCCTCAGCACCGATGCGCCGTGCCGAAGGGTCGGTGCGGAATTTGCGGCCGCCGGCGCGCACGCGGCAAACGCCAGGTTTACGCGCAGCTTCCTGGGCGTCTCGGGCGAGCCGATGAATTTTGAAATCACCGTGGTGCCGCCGGCTCCGACGCCGGCGCGCACCACGAAGCAATCTCAATAACGGTACTGATCGGTCTTGAAAGGACCGGCGACCGGGATGCCGATATAGGTCGACTGCTTTTGCGACAGCTGCGTGAGCTTCACCCCGATCTTGTCGAGATGCAGCCGCGCGACCTTCTCGTCGAGTTGCTTCGGCAGCGTGTAGACCTTCTTCTGATACTTGCCGGGATTGGCCCACAGCTCGATCTGCGCCAGCGTCTGGTTGGTGAACGACGACGACATCACGAAGCTCGGATGACCCATGGCGTTGCCGAGATTGACCAGCCGGCCTTCCGACAACAGGATGATGCGCTTGCCGTCGGGGAACTCGATCTCGTCAACTTGCGGCTTGATGTTCTGCCATTTCAGGTTCTTCAGCGCCGCAACCTGAATCTCGCTGTCGAAGTGGCCGATATTGCAGACGATGGCGCGGTGCTTCATCTTGCGCATGTGGTCGATGGTGATGACGTCGACATTGCCGGTCGCGGTGCAGAAGATGTCGGCGCGCGGTGCGGCCTCCTCCATCGTCACGACCTCGTAGCCTTCCATCGCCGCCTGCAGCGCGCAGATCGGATCGATCTCGGAGACCAGCACCCGGCAGCCGGCCTGGCGCAGCGAGGCCGCCGAGCCCTTGCCGACGTCGCCGAAGCCGGCGACCATCGCCACCTTGCCCGCCATCATCACGTCGGTGCCGCGGCGGATGCCGTCGACCAGCGACTCGCGGCAGCCGTAGAGATTGTCGAACTTCGACTTGGTGACGCTGTCGTTGACGTTGATGGCGGGGAACAGAAGCTTGCCTTCCTTCTCCATCTGATAGAGCCGATGAACGCCGGTCGTGGTCTCTTCGGTGACGCCGCGAATTTCCTTAGCGGTCTTGCTGTACCAGCCCGGCTTCTTGACCAGACGCTCCTTGATTGCGGCGAACAGAACCTCTTCTTCCTCATTGTTCGGATGATGCAGCACGGTCGGGAGTCATTTCCGCCTGCGAGCCGAGATGCATAAGCAGCGTGGCATCGCCGCCGTCATCAAGGATCATGTTCGGTGCGCCGCCATCGGACCATTCGAAGATGCGGTGGGTGTATTCCCAATAATCGTGCAGCGATTCGCCCTTTGACTGCGAATACCGGCGTGCCGCTCGCGGCGACGGCCGCCGCAGCGTGGTCCTGCGTCGAATAGATGTTGCAGGAGGCCCAGCGCACGTCGGCGCCGAGCGCCTTGAGCGTATCGATCAGCACAGCGGTCTGAATGGTCATATGCAGCGAGCCGGCAATCCGCGCGCCGCGCAGCGGCTGCTCCGGACCATATTCCTCGCGAGTCGCCATCAGGCCGGGCATTTCGGTCTCGGCGATGGAGAGTTCCTTTTGGCCCCATTCGGCGAGGCTGATGTCCTTGACGACGTAATCGGCAGGCGAAGCTTTGGTTTTGGTCGCGGTGCTCATGATGCTCCTTTGGCGGATCCCCTAGTAATTCCAAGGCGTTCCGGGAAATGGCCGCTGGGCTGATGCTACAGCCGGCTCCAGCGCGCGGCACTAAAGACATAAAGATACCTTTATGTCTATCCTCAACGGAATTCGCCGATAACGTCTACGGACAGCATTGGCATCGTGTCCGATGTAGTGAAAGAAACTCTCTCCGAAAGCATCAGCGCAGCTAGCGACACGGCAATTATTTTTGCTTGTGACCGCTCCCAATATACCCAAGACGGGACATTGCAGAACAACTGCGTCTTTTCGATGCAATGTTTCAGAGACAGTAGCGGCCTGCCCCCGAATGGGGATAAGTCCGTTTCGTGAAGCTCCGACACAAATCCCCGAACGAACCGTGGCGGTGGATGCTTGCGATCGATTTCATCATCGCGATCTGCGGAGTTCTTTACACCATTTTTGTCGATTCGCCGCGTTTAGCATCCTACATGCAGCTGCTGGTGACGTATCATTTCGGCTTTACCAGGCGCGCTCTCGTCGGGACGATCGTCTCCGGGTTCACGGACGTTGTTCCGTTCTGGTATCTCCACGCCATTGCCGTCGCCGCCTGGATTGCCACACTGATATTGTTCGTTGCGGCTTTCCGGAAAATCTATGGGTTTAATCGGAAGAATTTTGCGCTGTTTGTTTTCGTGTTCGGCTCGCCTTTCTTCCTCAAGAATTTCGCGATCTCACTTGGGCACTTTGACATATTCGGCTGCCTTTGGGCGCTTGTCGCTCTGCTGATCCCGGTCGGCGGGTTTTATCCGCTGATCGTCACGGCCGGCTGCATCGGCTTGATCCTGATACACAATCTCCATTTTCTTTTGTATGTGACAACGATCGGCTTCATCGTGTTCGTGCGCTACGGGGTGTTGAATGGTCTTTCGACCGGCAAGGTCATTTATGGCCTAGTTCTCATTTCTCTGGTTTCGGGCGTCTTCATCGTAACCGCTTTTTTCGGCAGCATGCCTGTTCCGCGGGAAACGTTTTTTGCTTACGTGAGCGCCCGCGCGTCGGTTCAGCTCGATCCGCAAAACGCCTGGATGTGGTACTCGACCATCTCTCAGGAGATTCAATCCACCCGGGATCACGCCTATATCACGATGATCCGGCTGCCGGTCTATGTCGTGTTGATCGCCCTGCATTGGCCGATTGCGCGTTACATCAAAACCATGATCGTCGCATTGCCGACGCCGTTTTTGCGGACTGTTTCAGTCGCGTGGTTGGCCGGCATATCGCTGGGCTACGTTGCGATCTTCGTGGTCGCGTATGACTATTCGCGGTGGGTCTCAAGCTGGGGCGTCTGTATGTTTTTGATGATGCACGCGCTTCGGCTGCTGCCGTCGAGCGCGAAGGGCGAGGACCCGCCGATACGCCCCGACGACACCGGAAACCTGGTGCTGGGCTGGATCGTTACAGTGATACCGCGGGTGGGAGTGACAATCCCATTTTAATCGACAAGGCGCAAACACGAAAGCCGACATGCAAGAGGTCATCAAATCGCTCCGCGAGCTCGCCGTGGCCGAGCAAGGATGCACGCGATGTCCACTTTATCGCGACGCCACCCAGGTTGTTCCCGGTGAGGGTCCAAGCCATGCCGCGCTCATGCTGGTCGGCGAGCAGCCCGGTGACAAAGAGGATCTCGCCGGCAAGCCGTTTGTCGGTCCCTCCGGCCGAGTTCTCGACCAAGCACTGAGAGATGCCGGAATAGACCGCGACCAAGCGTTTGTCACCGGTGCGGTCAAGCACTTCAAACACGAAATGCGGGGCAAGCGCCGCCTGCACAAACGTCCTAACAATTACGAGATCGAACGCTGCAAATTCTGGCTTGATTTCGAGCGGCGTCTGGTCAAGCCGTCCATGATCGTTGCGCTGGGTGTGACAGCGGCGCGAAGTCTGATCGGGCGCACGGTGACGATCGCCAAGGTACGTGGCAAGCTGATGGAACTTAACGACGGGACAAACCTGATTGTCACCGCGCATCCATCCGCGCTGCTGCGCATCAAGGACGAGGGCGAACGGCACAAAGCCTATCGAATGTTTGTCGCCGACCTCAAAGCCGCCGCAGGAAGTACTCGTGGGTCGGTGCGCGGCGAGGCGGGCTAGCGATTAGTCCTTCGGTGGCGTCTCCCCCGCGCGCGGTGCGGATCGTGCCACCCCGGCCTGCGTGAGCGCCGCGCCGATCTGTTGCATGCGGTTGATCAGATCGGCCGCAGCGGCCGGCGGCAACACCAGACGGCAGGCCGGATAACGGCGGCCCGTAATCGGCATATTGGGCTTGACCTCATCGATACGCGTCACGGCGAATTCGATCCGCAGCGATTGGCCGTCAAAGATAAGACCGCTGACCGAGTCAGCAAAGGTCTCCGGAATATCTGGGCGATCGACGTACCGGATGGTTGCGGGCTGCCGTTGCGCTGCTGACGCCGGCGCGCCTGGACTGGTCTGTTCGTCTGCCATCAGTTTTCCCCTCGGGCGTGTCCTTGAGTGATCCGGGTCAATCGTCTTCGCCAAAACGCGTCTCGATGAGACTCGTCAATGCATCGACGACTTCTGCCGCTTGTCGGCCGGTTGCTTCCACAGTGATCGAAGTTCCTGGGGACGCCGCCAGCATCATCAGCCCCATGATCGAAGTGCCGCCGACGATTTCACCGCCGCGCATGACGCGGACGTCGGCGTCGAATTTTTCCACCGTTTGCACGAACTTGGCCGACGCTCGCGCATGCAGCCCCTTGCGATTGCAGATGCAAAGTTTGCGAATTATCGCGCCATCGCGAAACGTCTGCTCATTGAGCAAGTTCTCGTCACCGCGGTGAGCGGGTGTGCTCATTTTCCACTCAGAACCCGGCTGGCGATGGTCACATATTTTCGTCCCGCGTCCTGGGCGGCGGCGACCGCCTCGGCGAGCGGACACTCATCGCGAACCTTGGCGAGTTTGACCAGCATTGGAAGATTGATGCCTGCGAGCACTTCGACTTTCGGCCGGCTCATGACCGAGATAGCGAGGTTCGACGGCGTGCCGCCGAACATGTCGGTCAGAATGGCGACGCCATCGCCGCTGTCGACGCGCTTGACCGCTTCGATGATGTCCTTGCGACGCTCTTCAACGTCGTCGTCGGGTCCGATGGTGACTGCTTCAATCTGGTCCTGTGGGCCTACCACGTGTTCCAAGGCCGCGCGGAACTCGACAGCCAACCGCCCGTGGGTGACAAGCACAAGACCAATCATGGAACACCCCGCGGGCGCGTCCCGGTTGCACCGCACGAAAGGGTGCTCATCTTGACCATCCGAAGCCCAAGCGCAAGAGGCATTTTTGGCGGAATTTGGCGGTTGCTGCATTGCGGTAGCGCAAAGTCGAATTCAGATTAATGGCGCCGCCAATGACCCGCTTCGGCACGGTCCGCCGCGGAAAGCGCCCACCGAGTTTAACGGTGTTAGGGTTAACCAATCCCCAATAAAGCCGATATCGCCACTAACTCCAATTATTTGCAGTTGAATTGAGGAGCGCCAGCACGCTGGGCCGGGCCGCTAAATCCTTTGCAACGGGCAGTCGTGGTACAAAGACACCGTTAATTTCAATACGTCGCTGATCGGCAGTCGGCAATCGTCGGCCGTCCGGCGCATCGAGGTCGACCACCAGTCCGACAACGGCACGCGGCTCGTGCACTAGGCGCAGAAGCCCGACGCCGCGCACCTCGATCAGGCCGGCAAGCGCCTCGGGGGCGCGAGCCAGCAAGCGTCCGCCGATGGCTGCGAGATGGACGCGATCGTCGGCGACCAACCTCGCAAAGCGCAAAGTGCCGGTGCGTGCTGCCTCGAGAAGTTCGAGTGCAAGCCGTGATTTTCCGGATGCTGAAGGTCCGCGGATCAGTACGGCTCGCGCACCAACCAGCACGGCCGAGGCGTGCACAGTCGCTAAATCAGCCGCCATCACATCGCCGGCAGGCGCACGATAAAGCGCGCACCGGCAATCGTCGGAGTGCCGTCTGCGTCTGGCGCGCCGGTTCTGTTCTCTGCCCAGATGGCGCCGCCGTGCGCGTCCACGATCTGCTTGGAGATCGAAAGCCCGAGTCCCGAGTTTTGGCCAAAGCCGTGTTGCGGGCGATCGGTATAAAAGCGTTCAAACACTTTTTCGAAAGCGTCGGGCGGCACCCCGGGACCGTCATCATCGACATAGATTTCAATATTGCTCTTCAGCCGCCGGCAGGTGACGCGCACCGTGCCTCCCGCCGGCGAGAAAGAGCGCGCATTCTCGATCAGATTGTCGACGACCTGGCCGAGGCGGGAATCGCGTCCGGGCACCTGGAATGCACGCACACCGCCGCCTTCGAAACGCAGTGTGACGCGCACACCGTCGTCGCGCTTCACTTCGTTGGCGACCGCAACAACGGTATTGAGGAGCTTTGCAATGTCAACCGGCGCGGCTTCCTGGCGTTGCAGTTCGGCGTCGAGGCGGCTGGCGTCGGAAATGTCGGAGATCAGCCGATCGAGCCGTTTGACATCGTGCTGAATGATGGCGAGCAGGCGCCCGCGGCTCTCGTCGGTTTTAGCAACCGGCAATGTCTCGACTGCTGAACGCAGCGACGTCAGTGGATTTTTCAGTTCGTGCGCGACATCGGCGGCAAAGCTTTCGATCGCCTCGATTCGGCTATAGAGCGCGTTCGTCATGTCGCGCAGCGTGCCGGAGAGATGTCCGATCTCATCGCGCCGCCGTGTGAAATCCGGAATCTCAACCCGCGACCGGATGCGGCGGCGCACGCTCTCCGCCGCGTCGGCCAGCCGTCGGACCGGCTCGGCAATGGTGCCGGCCAACAGGATCGAGAGCACAACCATGACGCTGGCGGCGACAATGAAGACCTTGAGAATGGCAAGCCTCTCGGCCTCCACCATGTCGTCGATGTCAGCTCCTTGCGTCGACAGCATCAGCGCGCCGCGCACGGCGCGGAAGCGCTGCACCGGAACCGCGACCGACACGATGACGTCGCCGCGGTCGTTGATGCGCACCATGCTGGCATTCTGACCGCTTAAGGCCTGCGCAACCTCGGGATAGCCGCGGCCATTATCGGCGCGGAGTTCCCGATAGAGCGGTAGATCACCCCGTCCGAGCCACATGCGCGCTGCGATAAAGGCGCGCTCGAAGAAACTCGGTTTCTCGGCGTTCGGCGGCGGCAAGTCGAAGCGCAACACATCGCCTCGTCCAAACAAATTGCGGCTGTCGACCAGAAGTACGCCGTCGCGATCATAGATGCGCGCGCGGGTTTTTGTCGGCGACACAAGACGGCGCAAGACCGGCGCCACGCGCTCCGGATTGATCGGAAAATTGATCCCGTAGAGCGCGTCTTCGGATGGACCGTAGCTCTCGCCGGGATGGAGCTCGAGCAGTTTGTCCGGATCGATCGTGATCGATGAATCGGTTTCGACCGTTGCCGAGGCTGCAATCGCGCCGGCAATGATTTGCCCCTGTACCAGGAGACTCTGCACCCGCGCGTCGATCAGGCCGGCGCGGAACTGAGAAAGAAATGTGATGCCGATGGAGAGAGCCAGCAGTCCGGCGACGTTCAGAAAAACGATGCGGCGGGTGAGGCTCGAAAAGCTCTGGTTGACGAAGAATTGCCACGCCCGCTGCAGCCAATTGGCAACTCTGGCGAGGCCGCGCGGTCGGGCAGGCGCCGAAGCCTCATCGAGACCATCGGCCTCGATTTGGCCTTCGACCGGAGTCGATGGCGGGGCCTTCCTTTCGGCCCCTGCGAGTTCTGCGGTTCGATCGAGCACGTCGTCTGCCGGGGTTCCGATCAGCCCCCACCCTACGGCGGGAGCCGGACGTTATTACTACCGCACGTCAGCCGCCCAGTCAGGTCCAAGTCCCTGGGCCATGGATCAACATCCGCTGTCCACGGCTTTTGCGCCAATATTGCGCTTATTCCTTAAAACGATAGCCGACGCCGTACAGCGTCTCGATCATATCGAATTCCACATCGCTTGCCTTGAACTTCTTGCGCAACCGCTTGATGTGGCTGTCGATGGTGCGGTCGTCGACGTAGACCTGATCGTCGTAGGCGGCATCCATTAACGCGTTGCGGCTTTTCACAACGCCCGGCCGGCTCGCCAAAGCGTGGAGGATGAGAAATTCGGTGACGGTCAACGTCACCGGCTCGTTCTTCCAGGTGCAGGTATGGCGTTCCGGGTCCATGCGCAGCAACCCGCGTTCCAGAACCTTGCTGTCGGCTTCCTTCGGTGCGGCGCCATCCTTTGGCGAGGCGCGCCGCAGTACGGCCTTGACCCGCTCGACCAGGAGCCGCTGCGAAAACGGTTTGCGGATGAAGTCGTCGGCGCCCATTTTCAGCCCGAACAATTCGTCGATCTCCTCATCTTTTGAGGTGAGGAAAATCACCGGAAGGTCGGACTTTTGCCGCAGCCGCCGCAACGTCTCCATGCCGTCCATGCGCGGCATCTTGATGTCAAGGATGGCGAGGTCAGGCGGGGCGGTTTTGAAGCCGTCGAGCGCAGAAGCGCCATCGGTATAGGTCGTGATGCGATAGCCTTCGGCCTCGAGCGCGATGGACACCGAGGTCAGGATATTGCGATCGTCGTCGACCAGAGCGATTGTCGGCATAGCGGCCTTCTAACATGAGTCGGCCGCAAGCATCACCTAGCCCCGGCCCCGTAAGCCTTTGAAAACCCATGTAGGGGCGGAAGTGTGACGAGACAAGGCAGAATCGGGGCAACTGCCGTGGCAGCAGCTGGAGCCGGAAAAGCTTAACAATGGCCGAAATCGATAAAGCCGCTCCCCTGCCGGGCTTTATGCCGAACCGCCTGCCTGAAAACGCTCCGGCGCCGGAATTTGACGCGCGCGCGATCGCGAAGGCGCTTCTGCGCAGCACACGAGCGGGGGCGCTTGCGACCATCGACCGCAATACCGGGCATCCGTTCGCGTCATTGGTTAACGTCGCCACCGATGTCGACGGTTCGCCGCTAATTTTAGTGTCCCGGCTCTCGACCCATACCGCCAATCTTGAAAGCGACGGTCGCGCGTCGCTGCTCTTTGCGTCGGTTGGCCGCGGCGATCCGCTTGCTTATCCACGCCTGACCGTACTCGGCACCTTCACGCCGACGACGCGCCAGGATCCACGGGACGCCCGTTTCCGCCGACGGTTCCTGGCACGCCATCCGAAATCAGAACTTTACGCCGGCTTTGCCGATTTCTCGTTCTGGCAGCTTGAAATCGTTTCCGCTCACCTTAATGGCGGCTTTGGCCGCGCCGCCGATCTAAAAGCTTCAGACGTAGTGACCGACCTTACGGGTGCGGAAGACCTTGTCGAGGCCGAAGCGAGCGCCATCGCGCATATGAACAACGACCATGCCGAAGCCGTACGGCTCTATGCCACCAAACTGCTTGGCGCCGAAGATGGACCGTGGCGGCTGACCGGGCTTGACCCGGACGGCCTCGATCTCGCGCTCGGGGATGCGACGTTACGCCTGCCGTTCCCTGAGCGTGTGTCCACAGCCGAACACCTGCGAAGAGTAGTGGTGGAGCTGGCAACGGCCGCGCGCGCTAAATAAACGCTGATGCCTTTTCCGGCGGCAGGGGCACGGGTCTGTTGCGCTGCAGCGCGGAACGCCGGAGAAATTGATCCGTTAGCCTTGCGATGGGAGTCCGTCTTGGCACGTGCTAATATGCCCGATATAGGATCGCACGCCCTGACGGCGAGGTTGGCGTAAGGTGAGTTGCGGAGGCGAGGGTGAAGGAAACAGGTTTGCGAAATAGTACTCACGGGGCTGACAAATTCGGGCTGAAAGGCCTCGCGGCAATTCACTGGAATTTACCCGACGCCGCGCTGGTCGAGCACGCGATCGCCGATCGGGAAGGTTTCTTGGTTCAGGGTGGCGCCTTCTGCGCCGAAACCGGTGTCCATACCGGCCGCAGCCCTAAAGACAAATTCGTTGTCGCCGACGGACAGACCGAGAAATCCGTATGGTGGGAGAAGAATGGCCGTCTTTCGCCCGAGAAATTCCAGTTGCTGTTCGACGATTTCATCGCCCACGCCAGGGGCAAGACTCTGTTCGCTCAGGACCTCTATGGCGGCGCCGATCCGCGATACCGCATCAAGACCCGCGTCTACAACGAGCTTGCCTGGCATTCGATGTTCATTCGCGCGCTGCTGATCAGGCCTGACCGCGCCGAGCTTTCACACTACGTTCCCGACTTCACCATCCTGTCGCTGCCCTCCTTCAAGGCCGATCCGAAACGCCACGGCGTGCGCAGTGAGACGATCATCGCGCTCGACTTCACCCGCCGCATTATTTTGATTGGCGGCACGTCCTACGCCGGCGAGATGAAAAAATCCGTGTTCACCACGCTCAACTATTATCTGCCGGCCGAGAGCGTGATGCCGATGCACTGCTCCGCCAACGTCGGACCGGATGGCGACGTCGCGCTGTTCTTTGGTTTATCCGGTACCGGCAAAACGACGCTCTCGGCCGATCCCAAGCGCACCTTGATCGGCGACGACGAGCACGGCTGGGGTCCGCAGGGCGTGTTTAATTTCGAGGGCGGCTGCTACGCCAAATGCATTAAGCTTTCCGCCGAAGCGGAGCCGGAGATTTACGCCACCACGAAGCGCTTCGGCACCGTGCTTGAGAACGTGGTGTTCGATCCCGAGACGCGCATTTGCGATTTCGACGACGACTCAAAGACTGAGAACACGCGCGCAGCGTATCCGCTCGAATTCATCCCAAACGCGTCACGCACCGGCCGCGCCGGTATGCCAAGGAACATCGTGCTTCTGACCGCCGATGCCTTTGGCGTCATGCCGCCGATCGCCAAGCTGACGCCGGCGCAGGCGATGTATCACTTTCTGTCCGGCTACACCGCCAAGGTCGCGGGCACCGAGAAAGGTCTCGTCGGCGTCCAGCCGGAATTCTCTACTTGCTTCGGGGCGCCGTTCCTGCCGCGCCACCCTTCCGTCTACGGGAATCTCTTGCGCGAATTGATCAGCGCGCACGAGGTCGATTGCTGGCTGGTGAATACCGGCTGGACCGGCGGCATCTACGGCGTTGGCCGGCGCATGCCGATCAAGGTGACGCGGACGCTGCTCACCGCGGCTCTGAACGGTTCGCTCAAGACCGCCAAATTCCGCACTGACCCCTATTTCGGCTTTTCGGTGCCGACGCAGTTGACCGGGGTCGAGCCGCACCTGCTCTATCCGCAGAAGACCTGGCAGAACAAACTCGAATTTGACCAGACCGCGCGTAAGCTGGTCGATATGTTCCAGAAGAACTTTGTCCAGTTCGAGGACCACGTCGAAGCCGACGTTCGCGCCGCCGCGCCGGAAGTGCGCATCGCCGCGGAGTAAGCAGGCGCCAAGCCTACCACGATCGCCATGCCGTCTCCGGAACCGGAGTGAGCGGCGGCCTGTCGTTTGCCCACGCCAGGATGTTGTCGACGAGAAGCTGGTCCATCTTCTCGCGGGTGAAAACCGACGCTGAGCCGAGATGCGGGAATAGCACCACGTTCTCCATGGTCAGCAATTGCTCGGGCACCTGTGGCTCGTTGACAAAGACATCCAGTCCGGCGGCCATGATTTTTTGCTCGCGCAATGCGGCGATCAAAGCAGCCTCGTCGATCACCGAGCCGCGGGCGACATTGATCAGAATGCCGTCGCGGCCGAGCGCTTCCAGCGCTTGCGCATCGATCATGTTTTTGGTCGCTCCGCCGCCGGGCACAATGACAATGAGGGTATCGACGTCGCGCGCCATATCGACGAGCTTCGGGTAGTGACGGTAGGCGAGCTCCGGCCGCGCCCGCCGCGTGTGATAGACGACGGGCACCCCGAATGCCTCAAGCCGGCGTGCAATGGCCATTCCGATGCGACCCATTCCGACCAGGCCGATGGTACGGTTGCGCAAAGTCGCGCGGCTGAGCGGGTAATTGTCTGCGAGCCATTTGCCGGCGCGAACATAACGCTCAGCCTGCGGCAATTCGCGCACAGTGCAGAGCAGAAGGCCGATTGCGGTATCAGCGACCTCTTCGGTCAGCACATCGGGCGTATGGGTCACCACGATGCCGCGCCGCGCTGCAGCGAGCGCGTCGATGTGATCGTAACCGACGCCGAAACTGGAAATGATCCGCAGGTTAGGCAAACGCGACAATAGTGCCTCGTCGATAAACTCTACAGGTGCGCTCACGGCCATGGCTCGCACATGGGCGATAGACGCAAAAAACGGATCGCGGTTCGGCGTCGGGGGAAGGCTACGCAGGGTGAAGTCGCCGAGACCTTTCGTGATGACCGGCCGCACCGGCCCGATCAGCAGTACCTCGGGTTTTGGTTGTGGCAAAAATATCTCCTCAAACTACAGCGTCTCGATGCGGCGCAATCAAGCAATGAAGGGGATCAAGGCAGGCACCTCGCCGCGATAGCGCGCGTATTGGTCACCGAATGTCTCCTCCATAAAACGTTCTTCCATTTTTAGTTTCAGAATTAGCGAGGCCGTCAGTAATCCGAAGGCGATCAAGCCGCGCCATTCGCCGAAGGCGATGGCTGTTCCCAGAATTGCAAAGAGCATGCCGGTATAGATCGGATGACGGACAATGCCGTACGGGCCGGTGCGAATGAGCTCGTGGTCTTCCTTGACGGTGACCCGGCCGCTCCAGTTCCGTCCAAGATGAACGCGGGCCCATACCGCAAAGGCGAGCCCGACCGCGACCATGAACAGCCCGAGCCAGTACGCCACCATTGTCTCCGGCAGGAAGCGGGCGTCGAGCCATTGGAACGGCTGCCGGTTAAAGGCCAAAAGCGCGGCAGCCAGGACGGTGAGCACGGCGTGCCCGAGGCGCGATGCATAAGGCTCGCGGCGCCGCGTCGCCTTGACGTTCCGTGCGGCGATAATCCAGTAGGCGAGCCACGCCAGCCACAGGACAGCGAACGGCGCCGCGGAGGGCGAATAAGACACGCTTGCCTCAAGGGTTAGGACGCAATCGCGGCGCTAGACCAGCATGGTCACCGGCGTCTCGATCAGCGCCTTGATCATCGCCAGAAGCTCGGCGCCGAGCGCACCGTCAACGACGCGATGGTCGCAGGATAGCGTCGCCGTGAGCATGCTGGCGAAGGCAACGCCGCCGTCGGGCTTTTCGACCGCCTGCCGGCGTGCCGCGCCGATTGCGAGGATGGTGGCCTGCGGCGGATTGATGATCGCGGAAAACTCACGCACGCCGTACATGCCGAGATTGGAGATCGCCGACGCGCCGCCTTGATAGTCGGCGGGCTTGAGCTTCTTGTCGCGGGCGCGCGCCGCCAGATCCTTCATTTCCGCAGAGATGGCGGTGAGCGATTTGGTCTCGGCACTGCGGATGATCGGCGCGATCAGACCGCCGTCGAGTGCCACGGCAACGCCGACATCGGAATGCGCAAAGCGCAGGATGCGGTCGCCGGCCCAGGCCGCATTCGCGGCAGGTACGCGTTGCAGTGCCAGCGCCAGCGCACGGATGATAAAGTCGTTGAGCGAGAGCTTGAACGCCGGATTGCCGTCGCGATCCTTTGGCGCCGCGGCATTGGCCTCTTCGCGCACCGCAATCAGGCGATCGATGGTGATGTCCGTGGTCAGATAGAAGTGCGGGACGGTCCGCTTCGCCTGCGCCAGCCGTGACGCTATGGTTTTTCGCATCCCATCGAGCGGGATTTCCTCGTAGCCTCCCGGTTCGTAGAGCGCCTTGACCTGATCGGCGCTCGGCCCTTCGGCGACCGCGCCATGCGTGACCGGTCGCGGTGCGCTTTCCACGTCGCGAGCCATGATCCGGCCATGCGCGCCGGAGCCGCGCAGACGGGACAGATCGATGCCCGCTTCGCTCGCTAGCCGCCGTGCCAGTGGCGTGATCGTTACTCCGCCCGACAGTCGCGCCGGTCCGAAATTGCGCGCTGGCGTGCGCACCTCGAAGAACGGATCGAGCTTGATTGGCTGTTGTGGTGCTGCGGCAGGCGGCGGGCGTCGATCTGGTGCAGGTGCAGCCGTGACGCGCGTTGCCGGCGTCTTCGGTGCTTGCGCCGCCGCTGGTGCAGATTTCGGCGCGATTGAGACGCCGGCGCCCGCGTCGCCGATAATGCCGACCACGGCGCCGACGGGCGCGATCTCGCCCTCGGGAACGCGGATTTCGCTGAGTACGCCGGCTTCGGTCGCCGGCACTTCCATCGATACCTTGTCGGTTTCGATCTCGAACAGATTGTCGCCCGGCGCCACCGCGTCGCCGGCCGACTTGAACCACTTGGTGATCTTGCCCTCGGCGACGGTTTCGCCGAGTTGCGGCATCAGGATGTTCATCGGCACATTTCCCGCTGTCGGCTCACTTGATCCGTTCCCAACTGACTTCCAGCGTCGAGTTGAGCCCCCGCAAGACCAGGCGATCGCCGGTCAATTCGTAGTGGCGGACCAAATCTCCGGTGTCGCCGGGCTGGATGCTGTCTTGCCGATGATGGGTCACGGTCCCGGCCTGCTCATCAATCGTGTAGGTGCCGAAATAGGCGATGTAATTGGTCAACGCGATTTTGGCCTCATCCGGCGTCATCATCGCGCCGGCCCTTTTACGTTTCACATCCGGCGCCACCTGCACCGACATCTCGCCGCGCGGGCCGTAATAGATCATGCCCTGCGGGTTCGGGCCGCGATCGAACTTCTCGCCATCGACTCGCGTGCCCATGTAGCGCCAGGCACCAATCAGTTTTTGAGCCACTTCAGAACTGGTCATGGCGCCAGTCGGCGTCACCACGTCACCGACACGTACTGCGTGTCCAAAAACTCCATCAGTCCTTCGTGGCCGCCTTCGCGGCCGAGGCCGGATTGCTTCATGCCGCCGAACGGCGCCGCGGGGTCGGAGACGATTCCGCGATTCAATCCGATCATGCCGAAATCGAGCTTTTCCGACACACGCAGGCCCTTGCTCAGATCCTTGGTGTAGAGGTACGCGACCAGCCCGTATTCGGTGTGGTTGGCGCGGGTGACGACTTCGTCTTCGGATTTGAAAGTTTGCAGCGACGCGACCGGCCCGAAGATTTCCTCGTTGAGCATTTTGGAGTCGTCCGACACGTTCGAGAGCACGGTTGCCGGATAAAAGAACCCGGGCCCGCCGGGCGTCTTGCCGCCAGTCAGCACTTTGGCGCCTTTCTGCACGGCGTCGTCGACCAGCTCGATGACCTTGTCGCGCCCTTCCTTATTGACCAGCGGTCCCAGCGCCACGCCGTCATCAAGTCCGTTACCCATTTTCAGTCCCGCCATCTTGGCGGTGAGCTTCTTGGCAAACTCGTCGTGCACCTTTTCGTGCACGTAGAAACGATTGGCCGCGGTGCAGGCTTCGCCCATATTGCGCATCTTGGCGATCATGGCGCCGTCGATCGCCGCGTCGATATCGGCGTCATCGAACACAATGAACGGCGCATTGCCGCCAAGCTCCATCGCCGGCCTGATGATGTTGTCGGCGGCCTCATGCAGAAGCTTGCGGCCGACTTCCGTCGAACCGGTGAACGACACCACGCGCACGCGCGGATCGTGCAGCATCGCGCCCACGACCTTGCCGGACGAGCGCGATGGTATGACGTTGACCACGCCGGGCGGAACACCCGCTTCCTCCAGGATTGGCATCAAAGCCAGCATGGTGAGCGGCGTATCGGACGCGGGTTTGAGCACCACCGAACAGCCGGCGGCGAGCGCCGGGCCGATCTTGCGGGTCGCCATCGCGGCCGGAAAATTCCACGGCGTCACCAGCACCGCGATGCCCGCCGGCTTGTGATGCACCAGGATGCGCGCGCCGGTCGAAGGCGCCACGGAATTTTGTCCGATGTTGCGCACCGCCTCCTCCGCGAACCAGCGAAAGAATTCCGCGGAATAGGCGACTTCGCCGCGCGAATCCGACAGCGCCTTGCCGTTCTCGATGGTGATCAGTTTCGCCAGCCGCTCGGCGTCGCGCATGATCAGCTCGAACGCTTTGCGCAGGATCTCACCGCGTTCGCGCGGCTTCTTCGCGGCCCAGCCCGGGAACGCGGCGCTGGCGGCGTCAAGCGCGGCTTTGGCGTCTTCGACCGTGGCGCTTGCCACCGAGGCGACTTTATTCTCGGTCGCCGGGTCGATCACGTCGAAACGGCCGCCGTCCGAGGATTTGCGCCACTTGCCGCCGATCCATAGGTCGGTCGGGACGTTGGCGAGCAGATTGTCGTACATGGCCATGATACTCAGTCCTGTTGCGGCATTACTTGTATAGGCGCTATTTGCCGTTTTTCAGCTCGACTAGGATGTTCTGATAGGGCTCGCCGCTCAAGTTGCGCAGCTCGTGCTTCTGGCCAGCATCGTTCCAGATCACTCCGCCGACTTTGTCGTCAGCAATGATGGTGTGGCCGTCTACGTTCTCAAGCTCAATCTTGCCGCCGGTCACGTTGATGATCACGTAGTCGAGCTTGTGGTGATGCCACGCCTTCTTGCCGCCGGCCGGGACTTTCATGTCCCACACCCGCACCTGGTCGTTCTCGAACAGAATTTCGGTGCCGATCGGTCCACTCGGATTTTCGCGAGTTGGTTCGGATGCAATCTTCCGCTCAGCCAATTTCTGCTCTGCCACGTTTTTCCTCCTCTGATGACTTAGCCGTTGAGACTGCGCTGCACGCGATCGGCGATGCGATCGACGCTTGGCAGCGCCAGATCTTCCAGAATATCGGCCGACGGCAGCGGGATATGCGGCGTTGTGATTCGCACCAACGGTCCGTCGAGATCGTAGAACGCTTCGTCAGCGACGATCGACACGAGCTCGGCGCCCCAGCCGCACAACCGTGGATTTTCCTCGACGGTGAACAGCCGGTGCGTGCGCGCGACCGAACCAAGAATCGTCTGCGTATCGAGCGGCACCAGCGAACGCACGTCGATCACTTCGCAATCGATGCCGTGTTCGCTCTTGAGCTTTTCCGCCGCCGCCAGCGCCCGCGGCACCATCAGCGCGAGCGCCAGAATGGTCGCGTCCTTGCCCCGGCGCACGACCTTTGCGGTGCCGAGCGTGTCGACGATCTCGCCGTCCGGCACGTCGCCCTTGGTGGCATAAAGGGACTTGTGCTCGAAAAAGATCACCGGATCGGGATCGCGTACGGCGGCCGCCATCAGCCCGATCACGTCACGCGGGGACGACGGCGCCACGATCTTGAGCCCAGGAATCATCATGCACCAGTTCTCAACGCTTTGTGAGTGCTGGGCGCCGAAACGCGCACCGCCGCCATTGCCGGTGCGCACCACGAGCGGAACTTTCACCTGGCCGTTGGTCATGTACCGGCTCTTGGAAAATTCATTGGCGATGTAGTCGAAGCATACCGCGATGAAGTCCGAGAACATGATCTCGGCGATCGGCTTCAATCCGGTCATGGCCGCGCCCATTGCGGCGCCAAGGATCGCTTGCTCGGAAATCGGCGTGTCGCGCACGCGCACCGGCCCGAACTGCTCGAACAGGCCGACGGTCGCCTTGAACACGCCGCCCGCTTTGGCGACATCCTCGCCGAGGAACACCACGTCAGGGTCGCGCGTCATCTCCTGGGCGATGCCGCGGATGACGGCGTCGCGATAGGTCAGTTCCGCCATGCGAACCCTCCGTCGGCATAGACGTCGGTGGTGAGGAGATCGAGCGACGGCGGCGGCGCCGCTTTGCACTCTTCGGTCGCCTCATCGACTTCCTGCTTCACTTCGGTGTCGATGCGCTGGATCGTGTCCTCGCCGATGCCGAATTGTTTGAGGCGCTCGCGATAGAGTTTGATCGGATCGCGCGCTTTCCATTTATCCAGCTCGCCCTCGGGCCGGTATTTTGCGGGGTCGGCGCGCGAATGCCCGCTGTACCGATAAGTCATGCATTCGATCAGCGACGGGCCGTCACCGGCGCGCGCTTTGCCGTAAGCGGCGGCGGCTGAGCGGTAGACCGCGTCGGCATCGTTGCCGTCGACGATGATGCGCGGCAGGCCGTACGCCGAGGCGCGATCGGCGGCCGGATGTTCGACTGCCGTCACGTCGCTGATCGGCGTGTATTCCATGTAGAGATTGTTCTCGCAGACGAACACCACCGGCAGCTTCCACACCACTGCGAAGTTCAGCGCCTCGTGGAAGGCGCCGATGTTGGTCGTGCCGTCGCCGAAGAAGCAGACTGAGACGTCTTTGGCCCCTTTGTATTGCGCGCGCCATGCGGCCCCGCAGGCGATCGGCAGATGCGCGCCGATGATCGCGTAAGACCCCATGACGCCGTGGTCGACCGAGGTCAGATGCATCGAGCCGCCCTTGCCACGCATCAGGCCGTTGTCGCGCCCCATCAGCTCGCCCAGAACTTTGGTAATCGGTACGCCGCGCGCCAGCGTGTGGGCATGGCCGCGATAGGTGCAAAATGACAGGTCGCCCGGGCGCATGGCGACGGCAAAGCCCGCCGCTACCGCCTCCTGGCCCAGCGAAAGGTGGCTGGTGCCTTTGACCAAGTTTTGCAGGAACAGATCATAAGCGCGCTGCTCGGCCTCGCGAATGACGACTTGCGTGCGATACATGGCGAGCCGTTTTTCCTCGCCGATGTCGTCGTTGAGGGTCACGTTCGCAGCCGGCACGCGGTCCTGGAGATTGGCCATGAAATATCCTTTGAGGGCCCCAATGTGATGCAGCGGGCGCGCGCAACTTAGCGCCACTTGCAAAGGTGAGGCAACGTCTCCGGCGCCGGCAAAAGCGCGTGGGCAGCATTCAATCAGATGCAGGGCACAGCAACCCGGGCGGGCGTCGCGACCGCGGATTGCGAAGGCGCTGGTCAGGCTTAGAGCCGGCTCGGCGAGGCCTGACGGCGGAAAGGCCTTTGGTAACTAGTCGTCGTTCGAGCGCGTACCCGAAGGCGCATCACCCTCGCCCGGCATCGCATGATCGCGCGGGCCGCGGTGCCGTCGGCGCCGCCGATGCAGCGGGAAGCGGTCTGCCGCGCCGTCGTAGCCGTTTTGACCATTCGGACCGTTTGGCGGCTCACCGGCGCCGTTGTGGGCCTGTCCCTGTGGTGGCTGAGGCTGCTGTTGTTGCGGCTGGCCGCCGCCGCCGGTGATAAATGACGGCAGCCGTTCAACGTCGTCCTCATTCTCCGGGAGGTGCTGCTGAGGGCGCGGCTGAAATTGTTGCGGCTGGGATTGGGGGTGTTGCTCGCGAGGATAGAACGGTTGCTGCTCGCGCGGTGCGAATGGCTCGCCGCTCACGGACGGCTGTTCGTCGCCATCATCGTAGCCGTCATCGCCTGTGTTGCCGCGCTGGTCGCCGCCCTGCTGATAGCCATAAGGCTGGCTCTGGCGAAACTGCTCCTGCGCTGCCGCGATCAAGCGAAAATAATGTTCGGCGTGCTGATAATAATTTTCCGCCGCGACCGGATCGCCTGAACTTTGGGCGTCGCGGGCGAGCTGGAGATATTTCTCGGCGACGTGGGACGCGGTTCCGCGAATTTTAATATCCGGCCCGTTGGACTCGTACATACGCGACAATGGATTTTGGTGATGATGATGGCCACCTTTGCGGTTGCGACCCCGCATGCGCTTATTCTGACCGTTTCTCATGGTTTGCTATTCCGCCAACCCCCTTATGTGCCGACGGCGCGAATGCCGCCCCTCAAACTCACAGAATGTGACTCCAACTCGACGCATTATGATCGAAAGCCTCATCGGAGCATCGACGGCGCAAAACGCCAGTCCTCAGCCCTCACCGCTGCGCGGCACATTAACCTTTTAAAAACCTTTTAAAACCTCAGCAATACAGCCCTCACCGGCGGTTTCGCCGCGGTGTTGCGAACCCTTCCTGGTGCGCGACATTTTTTCAAAAATGCGCGCCGACCCGATGGAACTTCTCGGTCTGAATTTGGCGATCCCGTCTGCCGTCTGATCCGGCTTTGGCTATCCCGGCTTTCGTTTCACCTGGCCTGCGCTGCCAATCCTCTAGGAGGGTCGCTCCGGGCGTTTGAGGCGGCGCGGCGCCCAATCATCTCGGGCCGATTCCGTATCTGCAAGTTAGTCGGTTCCGATCGACTTTCCAAGCGCTTTTTTTGCTGCTTTTTTGCTGGGGTTCAATGCTGCAAATTCATGTCCCTTTTATGGAACTTTCTTCGCAGTGATCGCTCGGGGCAGACCCGCAAGATCGTAGTGTGGTGGTGACGGCACAAGCCCCGCTCCCGAAAACAATGCGGTGACCGCCGGTGCCTGGCCGATGCCGAGTTCGACAACCAGAGCGCCGCCAAGCCTAAGGAGCGCCGGCGCCGAGGCGGCAATCAATCGATAAAAGCCGAGGCCGTCCGGTCCACCATCGAGCGCGGCATGCGGGTCGAAATCGCGCACCTCGGGAGCCAGCGCAGCGATATCGCCGGAGGCGATATAGGGCGGATTGGACACGATCAGATCGAGGGGGCCGCGGAGGGCCGCCGCCAGATCGCACGCGATGAATGCCGCCCGCCCGAATTTAAGCTGTTCGGCATTGGACCGCGCCGTCAGAACCGCACCGACGCTGGTATCGGTGCCAACGCCGAAGGCGTTGGGCAGTTCGGCGAGCAAGGCCAAAAGGAGCGCGCCTGAGCCCGTGCCAAGATCAGCAATCCGGAGCGCCCGCGTGCGTGGGCCATCCGCGTCAATCGCGGCAAGCGCCGCTTCCACCACCGTTTCCGTGTCCGGCCGGGGCACAAGTGTTGAAGCATTAACCGCGAGCTCCAGGCTCCAGAATTTCTTGCTGCCGACAACGCGCGCCATCGGTTCTCGTGCCAGACGCCGCCGTGCCAGCTCCGCAATTGTTTCTTGCTCTGTGACGTTGAGAGGCCGCTCGCCCGCCGCTGCCATTGCTGCATGATCAAGCGAAAGCGCATGGCAGAGGAGGACGCGCGCGTCGAGCTCGGGCGAATCGACGCCGGCGGCCTGAAATTTTTGCGTCAGAGCGCGGCGCATTCCGGCAATGGTCAAGTTGCCGTCGTGCCGCGCCAGCACCGGGGCGTCCGTCCCTGGCATCAAGCCTCCTCGGCCGCGAGTAGTTCGGCCTGACGCTCGGCGACCAGGGCATCGATGACTTCGCCGAGCGCCTCGCCCTCCATGATCTGCGGCAGCTTGTAGAGCGTGAGATTGATGCGATGGTCGGACAAACGGCCTTGCGGAAAATTGTAGGTGCGGATGCGTTCCGAGCGGTCGCCGGTGCCGACCTGGCCGCGGCGCTCGGCGGCGCGCGCGGCCTCTTGTTTCTGCCGCTGAAAATCGTACAGCCGCGTCCGCAGCACCGCGAGAGCCTTGGCGCGGTTGCGATGCTGCGAGCGATCTTCCTGCATCATCACGACGATGCCGGTGGGCATGTGCGTGATCCGCACCGCTGACTCGGTTTTGTTGACGTGTTGGCCGCCGGCGCCGCTCGAGCGTAGCGTGTCGATCTTGAGGTCGGTGTCGTTGATGGGGACATCAACCTCCTGGGCCTCAGGCAGCACGGCGACGGTCGCGGTCGAGGTGTGAATGCGGCCGGAACCCTCGGTGTCGGGCACGCGCTGCACGCGGTGCACGCCGGATTCGTATTTAAGCTTGGCAAAGGCGCCGCGGCCGCGGATTTCGGCGATGATTTCTTTATAACCGCCCATCGAGCCTTCGCTCGCCGTCACGATCTCGACTTTCCATCCCTGCGTGGCGGCGTAGCGCTCGTACATGCGGAACAAATCGCCGGCAAACAGCGCGGCTTCGTCGCCGCCGGTCCCGGCGCGGATTTCGAGAATGACGTTGCGCTCGTCCATCGCATCCCTGGGGATGAGTGCGACCCGCAGTTGCTGTTCGAGCGCGCCGCGCCGCGCCTCAAGCTCCGGCCGTTCTTCCGCAGCGATCGAACGCATTTCCGGATCGGTAGCCGGATCTTCGATCAGGGCGGTGACGCCTTCGAGCTCGCGCTGCGCCACACGATAGGCTTTGACCGCCTTGACGACCGGCGCCAGTTCGGCGAATTCGCGCGAGAGCTTCACGTAGGCTTCAGTCGGCATGGCGGTGGCGAGCTCGCGTTCCAGCGCCGCGTGGCGGGACAGCAGAGCATCAAGTTTCTGATCGGGCAGCATGGTGGCTAAGTAAAAGACGTGGATGGCTGCGACAAGACCGGCCGCGACACCTTTCGGCGCTAAATTTGCAGACCGCTGTCGGTTGCGAACTTTTGCAGCTGAACGCGGATTGGCACGGCGCCGGTCGACTTCTCGATCAACGGACAAACAAAAGCGGCTGCTTTGCGGCTGTCGAGTTCGAGCAGCATGGCCTTGACGGGCCCCATTGCCGAAGGCGTCAGCGAAAGCGAGCGATAGCCGATGGCGGCGAGCGCCAACGCACCGATCGGCTGCGATGCAAGCTCGCCGCACAGGGTCACCGGCTTGCCGTGCTCGCGGCACTTGTCGGCTATGTCCTTGAGCGCGCGCAAAACCGGCGCCGACAGGGGATCGAAGCGATTGGCGACGCGCGGGTTGCCGCGGTCGACCGCGTAGAGGAATTGCACGAGATCGTTCGAACCGACCGACAGAAAATCCACGCGCGCGAGTAATTCGTCGAGCTGATAAAGCAGCGATGGCACTTCGACCATGCTGCCGACTTCGACCTGATCGGGCAGTTTGTGGCCGTGGCGGCGCAGATGCGTGAGCTCGCGCTCGACCAACTCTTTGGCCTGGTCGAACTCATCGACGGTGGCGATCATGGGAAACATGACCTTCAGCGCCCGCCCAGCCGCGGCGCGAAGCAGCGCGCGCAGCTGCGTGCGCAACAAGGCAGGCCGGTCGAGCCCGAGGCGGATGGCGCGCCAGCCGAGCGCCGGGTTCTCCTCCTCGATATTACGCATGTAGGGCAGCACCTTGTCGCCGCCGATATCGAGGGTGCGAAAGGTTACTGGCTTGTCATCGGCGCTGTCGAGCACGGCGCGGTAGAGCGCATATTGCTCGCTCGATCGCGGAAAATTCGGCGCCACCATGAATTGCAGCTCGGTGCGGAACAGCCCGATGCCGGCGGCGCCGGTATCGGCGATGTGCGGCAGATCGACGTTCAAGCCAGCATTGATCAACAGCGCCACTTCCTCGCCGTCCTTGGTCACGCACGGGATGTCGCGCAACGCCTGATATTGCTGCTGTCGGCGAGCGCGAAGCCGCACGCGCTCGGCGTAGGCGGCCTCCATGTCGGGCAGCGGACGCAAGTGTAAATCACCCGCCGAGCCGTCGACGATGATGGCGTCGCCCGGATCGGCGAGACCGGTTGCATTGTCGACGTCGCCAATGGCCGGAATGCCAAGGGCGCGGGCGATGATGGCGACGTGTGAATTCGGCCCGCCTTCCTCCAGCACCAGACCGCGCAAGCGCTTGCGGTCGTAATCGAGCAGTGCCGCGGGCCCCATGGAGCGGGCGACCAGAATCGCATTCTCAGGAAGATTCTCGCGCGAGGGCGCATGATCACGGCCGGTGAGCTGCCGCATCAACCGGTTGGCTAGGTCATCCAGATCGTGCAGTCGCTCGCGCAGGTAAGGATCGGTTTGCCGCAGCATGCGCGCGCGAATGTCCGACTGAACGCGCTCGACTGCCGCTTCCGCAGTCAGCCCCGTCATTACCGCTTCCTCGAGCTTGTGCACCCAGCCGCGATCGTAAGCGAACATGCGGTAGGCTTCGAGAACGTCGCGATGCTCGCCGCCTTCAACCACGTCGCCGTGTTCAAGCAGTTGATCAAGATGCGTGCGCAGAGTCTCGACCGCTGATTCCAGATGCTTGAGTTCTTTCGGTACGTCGTCGGCGATATAGTTGGTCACGACGACGCGCGGTTCGTGCAAGACAACGTGGCCCAGCGCGATGCCTTCGGAGAGCGCCTTGCCGGTGAGATGAACCGAGCGTCGCGCCGCCGGTTCGGCGCCGGGTACCGCCAGCGCCGACAATTCGCCCGAAGCGATCATCTCCGCCAGCACCATGGCGGTGGTCTGCAGCGCTTCGACTTCTTCCTCGGAATACGTGCGCCGTGCCCGGTTCTGCACCACCAGCACACCGAGCGTGTTGCCGGCGCGCAAAACCGGTACGCCGAGGTAGGAGTGATAGATCTCTTCGCCGGTTTCCGGCCGATAGGAGTAAGCCGGATGCGCCTGCGCGTTGGACAGGTTGATGGCGCTCGCCTGGCTCGCGACCAGACCTACCAGGCCCTCATCGGAGCGCATCACCGTGCGGTGTACTGCGTCGCGATTCAGCCCCTCGGTGGCATAGAGTTCGAGCGTGGAATCGACGCGCAACACATAAACGGAGCAGACCTCCGCGACCATGTTGGCGGCGATCAGCACCACGATCTTGTCAAGGCGTTCCTGCGCGCTGACCGGCTCCGCCATAACTTCGCGGAGCCGGCGCAACAGCACGCGCGGACCGCCGAGCGCGCCACGCATGACGTGAGGTCCCTCGGGCTTTCTTCGACCGGATGCGGCAGCCCGCGTCGCCCCGGCCATCATCGAAGATGATTTCGCCCAGGCTGTCAGCCCGCGGCGAGCATCCTCAAGGCTATATCGAATGCGGTATGCAAACCGCAAGCCAGAGACACCGATATGACGGCCGGGGAAATTGTGCGCCGCAGCGAGATTGTTTCGTTATTCCGCGGCGCCACAAAGTTATGCGCCCAAAATCCACGTGCAGGGGCTAACGGCACAAAACCGGATACAAGGCTCTGCGATTCGCGCCGCGCGCCCTGGAATGAGCGTCACGACGTCGCTTGGTCGAGCCCGTAAAGCGAATGCAGGGTGCGTACCGCGAGCTCGGTGTAGGCGGCGTCGATCAGCAGCGAAAATTTGATCTCGGAGGTGGTGATGGCGCGGATGTTGACGGCGCGCTCGGCCAGCGCCCGGAACGCCTGCGCCGCGACGCCGGCGTGACTGCGCATGCCGATGCCGATGACCGAGACTTTGGCGACGTCGGCGGCTCCATCGAGACGCGCATAGCCCACCGCTTTCTTCGCCTTGGCAAGGACATCGAGCGCGCGGTGATAGTCCGCGGCCGGCACGGTGAACGTGAGATCGGTCGTCTTGCCGTCGGCCGAGACGTTTTGCACGATCATGTCGACGTTGACGTTGGCCTCGGCGAGCGGAACAAAAATCGCGGCGGCGACGCCCGGCTTGTCGGCGATTTCGCGGACCGAGATCTGGGCCTCGTCTCGGGAGAAGGCGATGCCGGTGACCACTTGCTGTTCCATGATCTCCTCCTCGTCGCAAATCAGAGTGCCGGGCGGATTGCGGTGCGGATCGATATCTTCGGGCCGGTCGAAACTCGAGCGTACGAAAATCCGCACATTGTGCACCATACCAAGCTCGACCGAACGTACCTGCATCACCTTGGCGCCCAGCGACGCAAGCTCGAGCATTTCCTCGAATGCGATTTTTTCGAGCCGCCGCGCGCGGGGTACCATGCGCGGGTCCGAGGTATAGATGCCGTCAACGTCGGTGTAGATGTCGCAACGGTCGGCGCGGATCGCCGCCGCCATCGCCACCGCCGAAGTGTCGGAGCCGCCGCGCCCGAGTGTGGTGATCCGCGCGGTCTCCTTGTGTACGCCCTGGAAACCGGCGATGACCGCCACTTCCTTGCGGTCGTGGAAACGTCGGATCAGCTCCGCGCCATTGATTTCAAGGATGCGCGCGGAGGCGTGCACATCGGAAGTCAAGATCGGAAGTTGCCAGCCCAGCCATGAGCGGGCGTTGATATCCATATCTTGAAGAGTGATCGCAAGCAGGCCGGCGGTCACCTGCTCGCCGGTCGCTATCACGGTGTCGTATTCCCGGGCATCGAACGGTTTGCGCTGTTTCAGAGCGGCATTGCACCAGCCGACGAGCTGATCGGTTACACCTGACATGGCCGAAACCACGACCGCCACTTCATGGCCGGCATCGATCTCGCGCTTGACGTGGCGCGCGACATTGCGGATGCGGTCGATGTCGGCGACGGAAGTGCCGCCGAATTTCATGACAAGACGGGCCATGTCGTCGTCTGCGCTCTTTCACGGCAAGCGCGCGGCCCTGCGGATACTGCGGAGCGGCGCCAAAAGGCGCGTATAGATACCGGCGCAATCCTCGCCCTGCAACCTGGCAGCGGTAGACGTGGTACGAGTCGTCGGCTCGGGGGGCTACGAGTTTATGGCGGGCTTGTTTGCAGAGAGGGCTATTTTGCGGAACGATCGCGACGGTCCTTGGCCCTCACGCGAATTGGCAAAGCGGTTTCCTGCCAACCCGCCGCAATCCCCATCATATTGGACCAGAGCGCGATCCATAACAGGATAGGCATGACGGGCTCCCTTGCAGATCAGAACAATCCACCAACGTTTCAGGTTGATGGAAGTTCCTTTCTGGTTTGGGCCGCAGTGAGGCGAGTGCAAACTCGGTGCCGCTCATCTGTTTGCTACGGCGCGCTTCATTGGGGCTAAGCCGGCTCCGGCGGCCATTATTGATCCTGTTTGCTGGGGCGCAACGACAATCTGTCGCTCCTCGAGCCTTTCGGCCGATTTCGGATCGTGTGCCGGCAAGTAGATTGTCGGACACTGCGCGGTCAGTGCGCGAATGCCCGCGAGTGTCGACCGCGCTGCCGCTTCGCTGTCGCTCACTCCATCGATGGTGCCGCTCAACATCGTCCGTTCGAGATAGGACGCGTCGCCCGCGAGCATGATTTGTTGATCACCGTCGATTACGACGACTGACAAGTGAGCCGGTGTGTGGCCGGGTGTTGGTACGGCGACGATATCGCCCGCGTTCGTTATGCGCGCGCTGCGCTGAAATGGTCCAAAAGACGACTGCTGCCATGACAGCGGCTCGGGATCGAACCATTTTGGCCAGCGGTTTGGCAGGTAGCCGAGGATGGCGCCGCGGATACCGGACGCGCGCGCGAGCTCCTCGCCGTTCGCGAAAATGCGGCTGTGCGGGAAGTGCGCGAGGCCGCCGTCGTGGTCGATGTGCAAGTGGGTCAACACCACCGTTTTCACGTCGCGCGCGCCGATACCGAGGCTCCGCAATTGCGGGCCGAGCTCCTGTTCGGGCTCGATATCGAAACGGACGCTTAACTGAAAATACGGATGCCAGCGCGGCAGTTTTTTCAGACCCGCATTGGCACCGGTATCGACGACAATGACGCCTTCCGGATGCTCGATCGCAAAGGCATAGATTGGCGACCAATCCGCCCAATCGGGCGAAAGCATCGGCTGCAATTGGCGCCAAAGGCCATGGCCGCGGCCTTCGATCTGCGCTTGTTTGATGCGGACGCGTCCGGTGCTGATGGCGTGAGTGCGCACGGCGATCTCCTGTTGAGGAAAGTTATTGGCGACCGTCGACGCCGCCGAGATGCGTATCGCCGAACACGGTCTGGTATTTCAGCCCGTAGCCAAGCGCCCGGTCGAACCCGATGTGAGCGATCCAAATCAGTCCGCCGGCCGCGGCGATTGGTGCGCCCGCGAAGAAGCCGCAGCACACGAGCGCAAGCGGCAGCACGTAAGTGTGCACGAGATTATAGCCGAGCGCGCCCGCCCTGGGGCCTGCGAGATAAGCAAGCATCAAAACATCAGGCGCGAGGAAGAAGACGGCGAAAGCGGCCCAAGAAAAATCGTTATACCCATAGATTGCGAGTGCGGCGGCAAATGCTGCGAAGCCCTCTAGACGGAGCATGAGCCGAACGTGACCGGTGACGAATCCGTGCTTGGCAGCGCCAAGCGCTGAAGGTGCGGAACCGGTGGTGAGCGCAAGATGAAAACCGGGAGCGGTCATTGGTCCCTCGTGATTGGTACCTGCGTCCCTTAGGTAGACCAGACCCCTGCCATCTGAAATTGCATATTTATGTGGCTCAGCTATACATTTTCGTATGACTCGACGTGCCCCAAGCTGGGACGAGCTGCGCACCTTCGTTGAGGTTGCGCACGACGGCAGTCTTTCCGGCGCAGCGAGAAGGCTGGAGCTCTCTCAACCGACCGTCGGGCGTCACATCGATGCGCTTGAAGCAGCGCTCGGTTTGACCCTGTTCACGCGATCCCCGCGCGGCCTGACGCCGACGACGGCGGCATTGGCGCTGGCGCCGCACGTGGAAGCGATGGCCGCATCGGCGGCCGCGCTAGGGCGTACCGCATCGGGGGAGGCTGCGGCTGACCGCGGCGTGGTGCGGGTGACCGCAAGCGAAGTCATTGGCTGCGAGGTGCTGCCGCCGATCCTTGCCGCATTTCGCGCCGAGCATCCCGGCATTGCCGTCGAACTCGCGCTGACCAACCGCAACGAGGACCTGGCGCGCCGCGACGCCGACATCGCGGTGCGCATGGTGCGCCCGACACAGAGCGGCTTGCTCACCCGACGCATCGGTGTTTCACGCATTGGTCTTTATGCCCATCGCGATTATCTGGCGCGCTTCGGCGAACCGCACTCGCTAGCCGACCTGCCAAATCACTGCGTCATCGGTTTTGATCGCGACAACCGCTCATTCCGCGCGGCCGGCGACTTCGCGAAGCGACTGACTCGCGACGATTTCGGCTTCCGTTGCGACAACGATCTCGCGCAATTGGCGGCGCTGCGCGCCGGTGTCGGCATCGGCGGCTGTCAGGAGAATATTGCGCGGCGCGCGCCCGAACTCGTCGTCGTGCTGCCAAATGCGATTCAATACGCGCTGGAAATCTGGCTTGTCATGCACGAGGACTTGAAGGCGACGCGCCGCGTGCGCCTGCTTTTCGATCGCCTGGCCGCTGGCCTGACGGATTACGTCAAAGGCCGTCCTCTCGCGGCACGGATTGCCGTATGATCAAGGCAACCTATTTGGGCGCGCGTTTGGCGAGGATGCGCTGCAGCGTGCGGCGATGCATGTTAAGACGGCGCGCTGTTTCTGAAACATTGCGGCCGCACAATTCATAGATCCGCTGGATATGTTCCCAGCGCACGCGATCGGCCGACATCGGATTTTCTGGTGGCTCGATTTTTCTGTTGTCGAGTGCCAGCAGCGCCGCGGCGACGTCATCGGCATCGACTGGCTTGGCCAGGTAGTCGACGGCGCCGAGCTTCACCGCGTTCACCGCGGTCGCGATATTGCCGTAGCCGGTAAGGATGATGGCGCGCGCTTCCGGTCGGCGCTTCTTCATGGCGGAAATGACGTCGAGCCCGTTGCCGTCGCCGAGCCGCATATCAACAACTGCGAAAGCGGGAGCGGCTTTCTCGACTTGCAGAAGACCGTCGGCGACCGATTCGGCCGTGGTAACAATGAAGCCTCGCCCTTCCATGGCGCGAGCCAGGCGCTGCAAGAACGAAACATCGTCTTCAACGATCAGGAGCGACCGCTCACGAGGAAGTGCGGCAGCTGTTGCGTGGGCGAGATTGATCGCGGCGCTCGGTAAGGCGTGGGTCATGGCAATTTAACCTCCACAGCGCGCCCCCTCTGATACTCAACAATTAGGACGCAAATGCCGCCGACTCAAGGGGTCTCGGGGCCGGGGCGGCCGACTGCTCGAAGTCTTTTCGGCTCCAGGTGACCATGATCGTCGCGCCATGCAGCGGCGGGGCCTGGTTTGTCAGGGTTAAGATCGCACCGGATCGCTCCAGTAACGTTTTGGCAATGAAAAAACCGAGCCCGAGGCCGAATACATCGTCGTCATCTTCCGGACCGCGCGTCTCCGGCCGCCGATGCGTGACATAGGGTGAGCCGATCCGGTCCAAAACCTCAGGCGCGAAGCCAGGCCCGTCGTCGCTGATGGTGATGCTGACTTCGTCGTCGGTCCACTGCGCCAGAATCTCGACCCGCGCGTTGGCAAAATCGACCGCATTCTCGATCAGATTGCCAAGGCCGTAGCGAATACCCGGATTGCGCACCCCCCCCGGCTCCGTTGTGCGATCCGGCGGCAGTTTCACCGTCAGCGAGACCCCAAAATTACGGTGCGGCGCCACGGCTTCCTCGATCAGCGCCGAAAGCGGCGTGTGGTCGAACGGTTCGGCCGTCGGCAGTTCGGTGATCTTGGCGAGGATCTCGCGACAGCGCCGCGCCTGCTCGCGCAACAATTTCACATCCTCGGCATGCGGGGAATTTGGATCGAGTGCGCGTTCAAGCTCACGCGCGACCACGGTGATGGTGGCGAGCGGCGTGC
The DNA here is from genome assembly GCA_963844545.1 of uncultured Alphaproteobacteria bacterium. GTDB lineage: Bacteria > Pseudomonadota > Alphaproteobacteria > Rhizobiales > Xanthobacteraceae > BOG-931. Next base: position 1,081,001 of record CAWJOX010000026.1, read on the forward strand.
CGAGTTCGTGCGCTGCCGCGGCGGCGAGGCCGTCGAGTTGGGAAAGGTGCTGTTCGCGCGCCAAGACCAATTCGGTGGCGGCAAGCGCGTCTGAAAGCTGTCGGGCCTCCTCAGCGACCTGCCACGTGTAGACGCCGATGTAGCCGATCGCCAGCAGGATCGAGAGCCAGATGCCAACCACGTAGGTTTCCGGCAGCTCCAGCGGTTCTGCGGCTTCCCAAGGAAGCTGATAGTGAAAGAACACCAACAGTGTCGTGCACACCATGGCAAAAACGCCGATCATCAGAGTCATGCGCGGCGGCAGCGCCGTCGCCGCAATCAACACCGGTCCGAGCACCATGAAACAAAACGGATTCTGCAGACCACCGGTCAGAAACAGCAGCGCCGTCAGCTCGGCGATGTCGAAGGCCAGGACATAAGCGGCGCGGTCCGGCTCCAGCCATTGCGTCTTCTGAAAGCTGAAGCGGAGCGCTACATTGAGCAGCGCCGACAGCGCAATCACCGCGAAGCAGAGCCAGACCGGGACGGTGAATTCGAGGCCGAAATGCACCACCAGGATGCCGGCGATCTGACCGAAAATGGCAAGCCAGCGCAGCCGCACCAGCGTATCGAGCCGTACGTTACGCGGCCGATGAGTTGTCCGTGGCAGGCCAAACATTGCGCTAATGTAGCGATAGCCGGCGGCTAATCCAAATTACCGAAGCCGGCGGTCTCGGCTTTTGCCGTCAAGGACGCCAGGAAGCCTCCGCAACAATTTCCTCGACACTGTCGGTGCGCGCTTTCTGAATGGTCTTCAATAACGCCCGCAGCACGTCCGCGACGCCTTCCCCGCTGACGGCCGAGACGATCAGCGGCGATTTCTTTGCCGCCCGCCTGAGCCGATCCGTTTGTTGTTTGATCTCATCGGCGCTTAGCGCGTCAGCCTTGCTGAGAGCCACAATCTCCGGTTTGTCGGCCAGTCCGTGGCCGTAAGCGGAAAGCTCCGCGCGCACGGTTTTGTAGGCCTCGCCCGCGTCGCCCGTGGTTCCGTCGACGAGATGCAGGACAACGCGGCAACGCTCGACATGGCCGAGGAAACGGTCGCCAAGGCCAACGCCCTCATGAGCGCCCTCGATCAGGCCGGGAAGATCGGCGAGCACGAATTCGCGCCCGTCGCTTTGCACGACGCCGAGCTGCGGCTGCAATGTGGTGAACGGATAATCGGCAATCTTCGGCTTGGCGGCGCTGACCGCGGCAAGGAATGTCGACTTCCCCGCATTCGGCAGGCCGACGAGACCGGCATCGGCGATCAGCTTGAGCCGAAGCCGGATGGTGCGTTCCTCGCCAGGCAGGCCGGGATTGGCGCGGCGCGGCGCCCGATTGGTCGATGATTTGAAATGCGCGTTACCAAACCCGCCATTGCCGCCGCGGGCAAGGACAACGTGCTGGCCGAGTTCGGCGAGATCGGCGATGAGCGTGTCGCCATCTTCCTCGTAGATTTGCGTCCCAACCGGCACCTTGAGCGTGGCATCGGCCCCGTTTGCGCCATGACGGTCCTTGCCCATGCCGGCGCGGCCGTTCTTGGCGAAGAAATGCTGCTGATAGCGATAGTCGATCAGGGTGTTGAGTCCATCGACGGCTTCGGCAATCACGTCGCCGCCCTTGCCGCCGTCGCCGCCATTCGGCCCGCCGAACTCGATGAATTTTTCGCGCCGGAACGACACGCAGCCGTTGCCGCCGTCGCCGGAGCGAATATAGACCTTGGCCTCATCAAGAAACTTCATGCGCCGGCACCAAATGCGGATAGCTGCGGCTGCAGCGTCCCCCTGATATAGTGCGGATCCTAGTAATGCGGCACTCGGATTGTCGGTTTCCGAGCGAGGAATGGTGAGCGTGTGGTCGGTACTTAAGCTCGCGTCGCGCGCGGCAATTTGGCGAACGACCCCCGATCCGCAGCCGGTCGGCTTACCAAGCCTGCTGATCTGGATCGTCGTCCTCGCCGCGCTTCGTATCGCCTTGCAGTTTGTGGCGGCTGGTCCCGGCGGCGGCTTCAACCCCTATGGCCTCAACGCCGTCGTCGCGTGGCTTGCGCTTGAGGCCGCCGTTGCCGCGTTATTCATGCCGCCGGCCGCGCGCACTACCGCCCTATCCGCGATGTTCGCGCTCCTCGTGGTCGCCGAACTTGCTGCTTATGGCGCCAAAATCGGCGTCACCCTGCTCCCCGCGGCTGCGGTCTCAGATGCCGTTTTGAGCGCCGCGTCATTTGTAATTTTTGCTGCTGTGTCGGTTTGGTGGGTCGGTGCGATCGTGGCGGTGCTGCGCAGTTGCGCGTCGTCGCGCTGGTTGCCGGCGCTTGGCCGGGTCGGGGCGCTCTGGGTGGCGCTGTTGGCAGTAACGGTGATCGTGCCGCACGCGCCGGTCTTTGTTGGCCGCGATTTCGACATTCGCAGCGCCAACGGGTGGGAAGCGTTGCGCACCAAGATGGCTGCGCCGGCGGCGAATACAGGCAAAGCGCGGGCGATGCGGCCGCTTCGATCAGGCGCAACGCGCGCTTCTGCAGGCGGAAATTGCCGGTCTAGCTCCACCCGCGAATGGTGCGACCAACGTCTATGCGATCGGCCTTGCCGGCTGGGCGGGCCAGGATGTTTTCCTCAAGGAGCTGGACGGCGGATTGTCGGTGCTCGGCGATGTCCTGCCGATCAAAGGGCATACGCTGCGTCTTGTTAATCAGGGCGAGACGATCGAGACCGTGCCGCTGGCGACGCCACGAAATTTTGCTGCAGCGGTCCACGCGGTCGGCGGGGCGATGAACAAAAACGAGGACATCCTCCTCGTTCTGATGACCTCACACGGCGAGCCGAACGGATTTGGTCTACGCCTGCCCAACGAAGCCATTGCCGAACTGACGCCGAACGAACTCGCGGCGACCCTCAACAACGAGGGCATCAAAAACCGCGTCGTCATCGTGTCGGCCTGCTTTGCCGGCGTATTCGTGCCGCCGCTCGCCAACGACAACACTATCGTGCTCACCGCTGCGGACGCCAAGAATACCTCGTTCGGTTGTGCGCCCGAACGCGACTGGACCTATTTCGGCGATGCGTTCTTCCGGCAGAGCCTGCGGCCGGGCCGGGATTTCCAGCATGCGTTCGACAATGCCCGTTTGCTGATCCATGGCTGGGAGCTGATGGATCACGCGACACCGTCAAATCCGCAGGGCCATTTTGGCCCGGCGCTGGTCGCCAAGCTGGCGCCGTTCTTCGCGGCTCCAGCGGCCAGCGGCCAATAACTACGCCACCTGACGCACCGGCCCCCACGCTTTGAGCGACGCCCACAAGCCGCGATCGAGACGAAAGCGATCGACCGGCGCCGCCGAATTGATGGCGCGGATGCGGGTCAGCCGCACCCCGGTCCATTGGAAGGCGCACTTCTCCAGCACCCGCCGTGACGCTGGATTACTGACGCGCGCGCCGGCCTGCAGCGTTGCGTGCTCGAGTTCGCCGAACGCATGGTCGATCACGGCGCGCGCGGCTTCGGTCGCGAAGCCGCGGCCCCAATAGGGCGCACCGAGCCAGTAGCCCAACTCCGGTCCGTCCTCCTGCGGATCAAGTCCACAAGCGCCGATCAGCCGGTCGCCGAGGATGATGACAAAGCAAGTCTCGCCGTTGCGCTTGTTGACCGACGCAATGAATTGCTCGGCGTCGGCGACGCCGTAAGGATGCGGGATGCGCGCCGTGTTTGCGGCAACACGGCGGTCGTTCACCAGTGCTGCAATCGCCTTTACGTCGCCGTGCCGCGGTGCGCGCAGCGTCAGCCGCTCGGTCTCGAGGACGGGAACGACGTGCCCCCGCCGGGTCTGGTCGACGATGCCTTCCAACAGGGTCATAACGGGCTCCTGCAAAGAAACCGAAAAGGGGGAGCCGGCAATCCGGTCTCCCCCTTTTCGAAGCCCATTTGGGCCCGCCGGTTTGACTGGATGCCGGCGGACCTCATGTGATCCACCGTGTTACTCGGCCGCAGCCTCCGTCATCGGAAGTACGGATACAAAGACGCGGCCTTTGACTCGGCTGCGGAACTCAACGCGACCGTTGATCAACGCAAACAGAGTATGATCGCGGCCGACGCCCACGTTGCGACCGGGGTGCCACTTGGTGCCGCGTTGGCGCGCAATAATGTTGCCGGCGACCACTTCTTCGCCGCCGAAAATCTTGATCCCCAAGCGCTGACCGCCCGAGTCGCGGCCGTTACGCGAGGATCCGCCTGCTTTCTTGTGAGCCATCGCTCAAACCTTTCGTGAACCTTACCTATACCGGATTCGTGACAAAAGCATCACCAGATCCGGTCATTTTTTGGTCTTTCCCCTCGGCGTCGCGCCCTTCGCCTTGGCCGCGGGCTTTTTGGCTTTAGCCCCCTTGGCTTTTCCGGTCGCGGCGCTGCGCGGCTGTTCAGCCGCTTCAGAATCGGCGCTTCCGGCCGAAGCCTCGGCCGCAGCATCCGCCGACGCCGCGGGCGCCGGAGCGCGCTTCGGCCTTGGCGGCGCGGTTTTGCTTGCCTGCTTGCCGTCAGTGAGAATTTCGGTGATGCGCAGCAAGGTAAATTCTTGTCGGAAGCCGCGTTTGCGGCGCGAATTCTTTCTTCGCCGCTTCTTAAACGCGATGATTTTTGGACCGCGCGCTTGGTCCAGAACCTCGGCAGCCACGGTCGCGCCAGCGACAGTCGGGGCGCCGAGCGTTACGCCGTCGCCGCCGACGACCAGAACCTCGCCGAACTCGACGATCTCACCGGGCTCGCCCTTGACCTTGTCGATCTTGAGCACATCCTCGGCGGCCACCCGGTATTGCTTGCCGCCCGTTTTGAAGACCGCGAACATCTTTTGTCCTCGTGTTCGATCCCAGTACTCGGACACTGGTCCGGACCGGCTTTTTGCAGTCAATTCTGCTGGTGATTTTCGGACGCGCGCCGGCAAACCTTAATGTCCGCCGAGCGGCGCCCGCGTCCTTATGACCGGGCCGTAAATCCCTGTCAAGAAAAGCAAAGCCACGGCGACCGCGGGCCCCAGGCCCGGGTTGTTTCGTTCGCGGACAAGCTTTCGCGTCCTGTGGTAAGAGAGCCCCGACATAACAGGAGCTTGGCATGGCCACGAACGGAAAAGACAACAAACCGAAGATCGGGTGGATCGGCGCGGGCCGCATGGGCATCCCGATGGCGGAGCGGCTGATCAAGGCCGGATACGACGTCACCGTCTGGAATCGGACCCGTGCCAAGGCCGAGCCACTGGCGAAAGCTGGCGGGAAGCTCGTCGATCACCTGTCGGAGTTGAAGAACGTCGACGTGCTGTTCTCGATCGTCGCTACCGGCAAGGACGTCCAGGAAGTGCTGTACGGCAAGAACGGCGTCTGCAGCCAGGGTGGCAAGGTGCCGCCGACGGTGGTCGACTGCTCTACCATCGCCGTCGAGGAATCCGCCGCGGTCCGCGAGAAGCTCGAGCAGCTAGGCTCCAAGTTTGTCGCCGCACCGGTCAGCGGCAACGCCAAGGTGATCAAGGCGGGGAAGCTCTCCGCCGTGGTCTCGGGCGACGAGGCGACCTGCAAGGCGGTGATGCCGCTGATCGAAGTGTTCGCGCCGCGCGGGGTCTCCTACGTCGGCGACGGCGAACTTGCACGGGTGTGCAAGATTGCGCACAATGTCATGCTCGGCGTGATCATCGAGAATCTGATCGAGATGACGCTCCTGACCAACAAAATGGGCGTGCCGCGTCACGCCTGGCTTGCGTTCCTCAACAACAGCGCTATGGGTTCGATGTTCACGCGCTACAAATCGCCGGCGCTGGTCAATCTGGATTGGACCACGACGTTCACACCGGAGCTGCTGCGCAAGGACCTCGATCTCGGCCTTGAGCTCGGCCGGGAGATCGATGTTCCCCTGCCGGTGACCGCGGCTGCGCGTGAAGTGCTGCAGAGCCATTTCGGCGCCGCCACGTTGCAAAAAAATCCGGAGGAATATTTGCAGAAGGATTTTGCCGCGCTTGCTGAAACCATGGCGCTCGCCGCCGGCATGAAGCTCGAAAGCGAGAACAAGAACGTGCCGACCGGATTGGAGAGCTAGAGCATGATCCGGAAAAGTGGAAGCCGGTTTTCCGAAAAGATCATGCTGCGCCGAAATGATACAGCGCCAATCAATTCAATCTGAAGCGATGCGCTCTAAGTCAGGGACGCTGGCTATTTGACATCGGTGTGGACGCTGATCGCCATCAGCCATTGGCCGTTGCGTCTCGCCCAAATACGTGCCGCGCGATAGGGCGGCCGCGAATTGTCCGGCATGGCCTGAAGCGCAGTCATCACTGCGCCATCGCCATAAACCGCGAGCCGCATCGTCTGAATCTCGGCGACTGTCACCGCTGCATTCGCGTCTTTCTGACGCTCGATGGCGGCGATCCGGTCGGATTTGGGCACCGGACTCTGGCCGGTCGCGTAGCGAACGAACTCGTCGGCGACACGCTTTCGCCATTCGGCCGCATCGTGAGCGATGACGGCCTTCTCAATTGCCTGAAAGGCGAGGACGATGTCCTGCTCGGCCGGAGAGCGCACGCGATAGGGGATTGTCTGGCAGGGGTTCCTGCATTCCTGCTGCGGCAGGTCCATGGCGGGCGCAGGGCCCCTCACGCCGGCGACTGCAGCGTCCGAACCAGCCGGCACGACTTCCTGTGTCAGTAACGCGCGCCATGTGCCCTTCTGTTTTGCCCAGACGTCGAGGAAGAACACTTCGTCGTTGCGCGCGGTACTGCGGTGGCCGGTCACCATCGCCAGGAGGCCATAGAGGTGCACCTTGGCATCGCTGGCCGGCGACGCAGCAACGCCTTTGAGATCGGCAAGGAAATCTCTGCGGGCGCGGCTTTTGCCGTCGGCGTCGACGAAGTTGAATTGCAGCGCGAGCAGCCGGCGGGCCGTGTTCTTGTCGCCGCCGCGCATCGCTTCGCCGAGCGCCGCGTCGGCGGCAAGTGCAGGCGCCTCATCGCCCGCAATCGTCTGTGCTTGTGATGGTGCTCTAGGGAACACGACGGCAGCAACGAAAACGCCAACGATGAATGCGCCCAGCCATCCCCATTTCAAGGCCGGCCGCAACGTCGCCGCTACGGCCACTGACTTGCCCCTCTTCGTGGCCCCCGTCATAGACTTCTACAAACTCCACCTCGCCAGCCAAGTTTCCCCGACTGCCCCATGACACATGCATTTACACAATCGCATTTACACAATGCATTTTCCGGGAAAAACGCTCAAGCCGAGGGTGCACGCGGCGCCGCGCTCAGTGTTGACGCGGGTTGGAGGCTGATCGGACGGTCAAGTGCAATTCCAACCCTCGCAAGTCTTCCTGGGCTTGTGGTGCCGATGGACGGTATGCCTGTGAGCCATTGCAACACGGCAAGGCTGGCTTAATTCCTTGTACTTCGCCTTCATGCACTTGGTGATTTTCGGAACGTCCGGGATAAAGTCTGAGCACAGCCGCATCGCATCGGGTGCGCAAGCGTGGCGCTGTTCCGGGGTGCCTTGAGCAAAGGCAACGGTAAGACCAATAAGCAGCAGACCGACCGGTAACGTCAGCAAGCACGTGAAACGCACTGTGCGCGGCATACTTTGTTTCCCTTTTGTGTGGACAGGCTCCCCCGAGCGAGCGGGGGCACCCTAAAGCATGATCTGCAAAAGAGGAAACGAAACGGATTCCGGATGGCGCGATCCGGCCGTAGCTACCGCAGTTTATCTTGTAATCGCGGTTAAGGAGATTACGGCGCTTAGCGTTTGCCCCAGACAAAACCCGTCCCGGCGCGCTTGGACCGCTTGCCGATATTCCCGTCGCATTGTTCCACCGTGCGCTCCGTGACCTCCCCGGTCACGTTATCGAACGCAAGGTGCCGGCAAAAAGCTCCGTCCGGCATCGTATAGACAATTTCGCCGATCCGGTTCGCCTCGCGGTCGCCCGAGGCCGCCAGCATCAACGGATCTATTATCGCACGCCCGCCGACCAGCAGTGCCGCCGTCAGCAGTACGAAAAACAATGACAGAACGATGCCGGTGCGCACCGCTTTCGCGTGCCGTTCATCACGCCGCGTGCGCGTTGACCAGCGCTCAAGGTTGCGCCGACCGACATGGTTGACCGCTGCGGCTAACCATTCCGCTCTGATCCCCGTATGCTGGTCTGCCTGCATGCCGCCACAAAGCAGAACAAATGTTGAATGGCCGATAAAAAATTATTTTGGATTTGATTGAAAGCAGACGTCGCCGGAACCGGACGTGAGCTGTCAAGGACGAGTGCGGCGAGGCTTTTTCGGAATAGCCTCGTGAATGCCGTCAAATATCTGCGCGCCGCTTTCGAACTCAAGCGGATCCAGAACCCCTGCAACAGCTCTCGTTAATTCGCCGACCAACAGCTGCCCGAAAGGTCCGTTAATACGGTGGCGAGCCAAAGTCTCGGCGATAGCCGCCGCAAACTGGTCAACTATGGCCTCGTCCAGAGCCATCCTTTTTAAGTTGTATTCTGAAGATAATACATCCACAAGTGGCTAATTGCCTTGGGCCCTTTGGCCTTTGCGCATGTCGGCAATGCAACCGCAAAATCCGCCGAATTTGCCTTCCATGCACAATGCCTGCGGTGGAATAATCGTCAGCAAACACCAGCCCCGCCTAACCAGGGAGGAAGAGTTTGCTGACTGCGGCGCGTAACGAAATGCTCACCCGGGTCGGTGCGGGCACGCCCATGGGCGAACTCCTCCGCCGTTATTGGCAGCCGATCGCGGGCGCGAGCGAGTTGGATGCCAATCCGATCAAGCCGGTGCGCATTATGGGTGAGGACCTTGTCCTCTACCGGGACCGCGGCGGGCGGTACGGTCTCATCGATCGGCACTGTCCGCACCGCCGCGCCGACATGGCCTACGGATGGGTCGAGGAAGCCGGCATCCGCTGCAGCTATCATGGCTGGTTGATGGATGAGACCGGCCGCTGTGTGGAGCAGCCTTACGAGGACATTGCCAGCCCCAAGCCATCGCGGGCCGGCTGTGACGCAAAAGCCTATCCGGTCAAGGAGTGCGCAGGCCTGATCTTTGCGTATCTCGGTCCCAAGCCGGCGCCTGAGCTGCCGGTGTGGGAACCGTTTACCTGGCCCAATGGCTTTCGCGAGATCGTGCTCGCAGACGTACCCTGCAACTGGTTTCAGTGCCAGGAGAACTCAATCGATCCGGTGCACTTCGAGTGGATGCACGACAATTGGGGCAGCCGGCAGCGTGGCGGCGATGGCAACGCCGCGCCGAAACATCTCAAACTGAAATTCGAAGAATTCGAGCACGGTTTTGTCTACAAGCGCGTACGCGAAGGCCAGAGTGAAGAAGACCGCTACTGGACGGTCGGGCGGGTTGCGCTGTGGCCGAACGGTTTCTATCTCGGCAGCCATTTCGAATGGCGCGTGCCGGTCGACGATGAACACACGTTGAGCGTGGCGTGGTTTTTCATGCGGGTGCCGAAAGGCCGTGAGCCCTACGTGCAGCCGCAAGTCCCAACCTGGGTGAGCCCGCTCAAGGACGAAAACGGCCGGCCCATCACCAGCCACATCATCAATCAGGACATCGTCGCCTGGACCGGCCAGGGCCGCATTGCCGACCGCACCAAAGAGAATTTGCGGTCGAGCGACATCGGCATCACCATGATGCGCAAACGCTTCTTTGCGGAGATGGAGGCCATGGCGGCGGGCAACGAACCCGGCGGCATCATCCGCAGCGGCAATGCGGCGCATTGCATCTCGTTGCCGAACATGGCGCGTGAGCTCAACACCGAAGGGATAACGCTTGCCGAGTTTGACAAGCATCCGCTTCTTAACCTGCGCCTTAAGGAGTTCCGCTTCCATTACGGCCAACCGCCGGAAGTGCGGCGGGCTTTTGTTGAGGCGATGGGAATTGCGGGCGCATAGAACTGTCCGGGACAAAACCGGGAATTACTTCGCCCGTGCATGACAAATCAGGTTGACCAAAATCAATTTTCGATTGCGCGCAAGCGATACTCTTCCCTTGCCCCCTGCCACTGCTAATAAGAAAACCAATGCGCACCCAAGTCGCCATCATCGGCGCCGGACCGGCAGGCTTGCTGCTCGGCCAGCTCCTGCACAAGCACGGCATCGACAACGTCATTCTTGAACGGCAAACCGGCGAATATGTTCTTGACCGCGTGCGCGCCGGTGTCATCGAACAAGTCACCATGGATCTGCTCGACGAGGCGGGCGTTGGTGCGCGCATGCACCAAGACGGCCTGGTGCACGAGGGCGTGCAAATCTGCGTCAACGGCATTCGCCATCGCATCTCCTTTAAGGAGATGACCGGCAAGGCGGTCATGGTCTATGGGCAGACTGAAATCACCAAGGACTTGATGGACGGCCGCGCGGCTGTGGGTGCGCCGACGATCTATGCCGCGTACGATGTCAGCCTGCATGAAATCCTCAGCGACAAGCCGCGCGTGACCTATCGGGCCGACGGCAAAGCGCAAGAGATCAGCTGCGACTTCATTGCCGGCTGCGACGGGTTTCACGGCATCAGTCGCAAGAGCGTTCCGCACGCCGCAGTCACGACGCACGAACGGGTCTATCCGCTGGGCTGGCTCGGCGTCTTATCCGATACGCCGCCGGTCTCCGAAGAGCTGATCTACGTGCGCCACCCGCTTGGTTTCGCGCTTTGCTCGATGCGATCGCCGACGCGTAGCCGCTACTATCTGCAATGCAGCCTTGCCGAGGACATTGAGGCTTGGCCCGACGAACGCTTCTGGGAAGAGTTGAGGCCCCGGTTGGATGAGGAGGCGCGTGATCGCCTTGTCACCGGCCCCTCGATTGAAAAGAGCATCGCGCCGCTGCGCAGCTTTGTCGCCGAGCCGATGCGCTTCGGCCGGCTGTTCCTCGCCGGCGACGCCGCGCACATCGTACCGCCGACCGGCGCGAAAGGCCTCAATCTTGCCGCGAGCGACGTGCGCTACCTCTCGCAGGCGCTGGTCGAGCACTATGCCGAGAAATCCGATGCCGACCTCGATCATTATTCCGATCGCGCGCTGGCGCGGGTTTGGAAAGCAGAACGGTTCTCGTGGTGGATGACCATGCTGCTGCACCGGATCTCCGAAAATCCGTTCGATCAAAAGCTTCAGCTTGCTGAGCTTGATTACCTGTTCAGATCGAAGGCAGCTGCGACGGTATTTGCCGAAAATTACGTCGGTCTGCCCTACTAGACCTTAAGGTTGCCACGGTTCCCGATTTTCATCGGAACCGCGAAAACACTCGCCGCTACCTCGTCAAACCGGCGGTTCCAAATCGGAACCGAAGCTCGCCTGTGGCGTTCAGATGACGCAAAGTTCCACGGAACCCCGGCAGGACCCCATGAGATTTTTCAGGCTCTGCGGCGTATGTGCTCTCGCCCTTACGGCAATCGCCGGCACGGCACTGGCTGATCCAAGAGGCCTTTGGTTGGCACAGGATGGCGCACAGGTACGCATTACTTCCTGCGGCAAGGGGCTGTGCGCGACTATGGCAAGCCCCAAGTCGCAAGTCGATCCGGCCACGGGAGCGTCATGGACTGACAAGAATAACCCGGATCCCAGCAAACGTGGCCGCTCGCTGATCGGCGTCGAGGTATTTGCTATGATGCCAGATGGCCCGGGGAAATGGTCGGGACCACTTTACAATGTGGACAACGGCCAAACCTATCCGGGACATGTCGTCGAAGTCGACCACGATACCATCAGGGTCGAAGGCTGCGCCCTCCTTTGCGGCGGTCAGAATATGAGACGAATTCAGTAGGTGCCGGTCAACTATGGTTTTTAGGGCCGCTCCACTTCATCCAGATTCGCACCAGACGCGCGAGCGTGCCACCGCAGGGGGGCGCGTGCTTAGTGCTTGCCTGGGAAGCCGCCCAAACCGTTGAACGTCATGTAAAGCGAATAGCCGCTGACGGCGATTGCAATTGCCATTTCCAATAAAAGGAATGCGATGCCATATGCTCGGGCTGAACGCGGCCGTCGAGAACCACATCAGAAAAGCATTAAAAGAAGCCCACGGTTGCGATGATGAGTTGTTCCACTTTTGTGGGTACGCATGGATGCCGATCCGTAAGAGTTGGTTTGTTTTGAACAGCAAGGTACCGGGCCAAACGCCGGAGTTTGGCCCGCTGTGACTCCTCGATTGATCGATCGAGCGAAAATTGCTCCCGCAGGCCCGGTCGGCTCCCGATCGCGGCGCGCGCCGCCCAACCGGCGTGCCCAAGACTTCAGCAGCGTGATCGCGGCCTAAGCCCTGAAGTTCCGAGGGTCGTCAGACGGCCGGAGTTAAGTACCTCATCGCGTTGGGTTTCTGTCCCGGTGACTGCTGGCACGAAGCTTGAATTCCCTATGTCAGCGCCGCAATGGCCGACGGTCATGCATGCGGTCGTATGCTCGACTGCAGAAAAGGGAACAGGGCAATGACGCCTGACCAGGTGAAAGCAATTCAGGAGAGCTTCAAAAAAGTCGCCCCCATCTCCGAGCAAGCCGCCGCTTTGTTCTACGGGCGGCTGTTCGAGATCGCACCTGAAGTCAAACCGCTGTTTCGCGGTGACATGACGGAACAAGGCCGCAAGCTGATGGCGACGCTGGGCGTCGTCGTCAACGGTCTCAGCAATCTCGAAGCGATACTGCCGGCCGCGAGCGCACTGGCTAAGCGCCATGTCGGTTATGGCGTGAAGGCAGCCGACTACACACCAGTGGGTGCGGCGCTATTGTGGACGTTAGAACGCGGCCTTGGCGATGCGTGGACGCCGGACCTCGCCGCGGATTGGGGCGCGGCCTACACGGTGCTGTCCGAATACATGATCGGCGAGGCCTACGGCCGCATCGCCGCTGCCGAATAAGAGCTTAGCGTGAGTGAGCCGCTCGTTATCGTTGGCAACGGCATGGCCGCGGCGCGCCTGTGCGACGAACTCGTTCACCGCGCGCTGGGCCGCTACGCGATCGCGGTTATCGGTGCCGAGCCGCAGCTCGCTTACAATCGCATTTTGCTGTCTTCGGTGCTCGCGGGCGATGTGCCGGCAAGCGAGACCTTGTTAAAGCCGGCAAGCTGGTGGCGCGATCGCGGCGTGACTCTGCGTTATGGCGCCGCGGCGACGGCAGTCGATACCGCGTCGCGCACGGTGACGCTCGACGACGGCAAGATGCTCGGGTTCGCCAAGCTCGTTTTCGCCACCGGCTCGCGCGCCATACGCCTGCCGGTCGAAGGCAGCGATCTGCGCGGCGTCCTGACGTTCCGCGACTTGGCCGACGTGGAATCAATTTCCGGGGCGGCGCGTCGCGGCGCGCGCGTCGTCGTGATCGGCGGCGGGCTGTTGGGCATCGAAGCGGCCTATGGCCTCGCCAAAGCCGGCGCCAAGGTCACGCTTGTTCACCTGATGGATCGCCTGACGGAACGTCAGCTCGATGTGCGCGCCGCTTCGCTCCTGAAGCGCGCCGTTGAAGCGAAGGGCGTCGAGGTTCTGCTTGAAGCCGCGACCAGCCGTTTCATCGGCGATGGGCACGTTGAGGCTGTGGAGTTCAAGGACGGCCGCAGGATCGAAGTGGAAATGGTCGTCGTCGCGGTCGGCATCAAACCCAACGCAGAGCTCGCGAACGCGGCCGGCCTCGCGGTCAATCGCGGCATCGTCGTGGATGATCATCTGTCGAGCAACACCGCCGACATCTTCGCGATCGGGGAGTGCGCGGAGCATCGCGGTGTCTGCTACGGCCTGGTCGAGCCGGCTTACGAACAGGCGCGCGTGCTGGCCGATCGGCTCGCTGGCCGCGAGGCGACGTATGGCGGCAGCGTCAACGCCACCAATCTCAAGGTGTCCGGGGTGCACGTGTTCTCTGCCGGCGATTTCCTCGGTGCGGCCGGAACCGAACCGATCATATTCGCCGATCCTGGCCTCGGCACCTACAAGAAGCTAGTCGTTGCCGACGGACGCCTCGTCGGCGCAGTACTGTTTGGCGATACCAGCGACGCGCCTTGGCATCTCGATCTCATCCGCACCGGCGCTTCGATCGAGTCATTCCGCGAGGATCTCGTCTTCGGTCGGGTGCTGGCCGAGCGCCGCGCAGCGTGAGGCCGATATCCGCGAGCAACCGTCGGACGGTGCACAACTGACATGAACGCGCTGCCGCCGCATTCGCATGCCGTCCGCACGACGTGTCCGTACTGTGGGGTTGGCTGCGGCGTCCTGGCCATACCGGACGGCAACGGCGGCGCGACGATTTCGGGCGATCCCCGGCATCCCGCCAACTTCGGACGGCTGTGCTCGAAGGGCGCCGCGCTCGGCGAGACGCTCGCACTCGATCAGCGCCTGCTACATCCCATGCTGCGGCAGGCCGATGGTTCGCTGGTTCGCGTAAATTGGGACATTGCGCTCGACACCGTAGCCGACGGATTGCGCGCGATCGTCAATCGGGACGGGCCGGGCGCAATAGCGTTTTATCTATCGGGCCAATTGCTCACCGAAGATTATTACGTCGCCAACAAGCTGATGAAAGGGTTCCTCGGCTCCGCCAACGTCGACACCAATTCGCGCTTGTGCATGGCGTCCTCGGTCGCCGGCCATCGCCGCGCCTTCGGTGCCGACACCGTACCCGGTATTTATCGCGACCTCGATGAAGCCGACCTTGTCGTGCTGGTCGGGTCGAACGCGGCGTGGTGCCATCCGGTTCTTTACCAGCGCATTATGGCCGCGCGGTCCGAGCGTGGCGCCAAGCTGATCGTCGTCGATCCACGCCGAACCGCGACCGCCGAGGATGCCGATCTGTTCTTGTCGATTGCCCCGGGCATGGACACTGCTTTGTTTTGCGGTTTGCTCGCGCACCTCGCCCAAACGCAGGCGCTCGATCGCGGCTATATCGACGCGCACACGACGGGTTTTGATGAAGCGCTCGCGCGGGCTTGTGAAATTGCCGGCGACGTGGCGGCCACAGCGCGCGCGACCGCGCTCGACGAAGCTGATGTGGCGCGTTTCTTCGAGCTTTTCCGCTCCACGCAACGCGTCGTCACCTGCTACTCGCAGGGCGTCAATCAATCGGCGCAAGGCACCGACAAGGTAAACGCCATCATCAACGTCCATCTTGCGACCGGCCGTATCGGCCGCCCCGGCATGGGACCGTTCTCGTTCACCGGGCAGCCTAACGCGATGGGTGGACGCGAAGTCGGCGGGCTCGCCAATCAGCTTGCGGCTCACATGGGCTTTTCACCGGCAGAGCTCGACCGCGTCCGCCGGTTCTGGAATGCGGCCCGGCTCGTGACCGGCGAGGGCCTCAAAGCCGTGGATATGTTCGAAGCCATCGAGCGCGGAACAATCAAGGCGCTCTGGATCATGGCGACCAATCCGGCGGTGTCGCTGCCGCGCGCCGGCGCGATGCGCGCTGCGTTGCAGAAATCTTGATTTGTTCGTCGTCTCCGAGAACGTACTGAGCAATGACACTGTCGATGCCGGAGTGCAGGTGCTGCT
Organism: uncultured Alphaproteobacteria bacterium; assembly: GCA_963844545.1. Lineage (GTDB taxonomy): Bacteria > Pseudomonadota > Alphaproteobacteria > Rhizobiales > Xanthobacteraceae > BOG-931. Next base: position 1,096,488 of record CAWJOX010000026.1, read on the forward strand.
GCCCGCCGCCGCCTGGGGCGAGAAAGACGGTACCGTCACCAACTCGGAGCGGCGGATTTCGCGACAGCGCGCTTTTCTGCCGCCGCCCGGCGAAGCCCGGCCCGACTGGTGGATCGTCAGTGAGGTGGCGCGGCGTCTGAATTTCGGCGCGGCATTCGACTACCGATCGCCGGCCGACGTTTTTCGCGAGCACGCAGCGCTATCCGCTTTTGAAAACGGCGGGCGGCGCGACTTCGATATCGGCGCGCTGGCGTCATTGTCCGATGAGGCCTATGACGCGCTCGACCCGGTGATGTGGCCGGCGCGCGCCGGCCAGCCGAGGTTTGAACAGCGCTTCTTCGGCGCGGGCGGGTTTTTCACGGAAGACCGCCGCGCTCGCTTCGTCGCCCCACAATCGCCTCGCTTGCGCGCCGCGACGAACGAAGCCTTTCCGCTGCGGCTGAACACCGGACGGGTCCGCGACCAATGGCACACCATGACGCGTACTGGAACAAGTCCGCGTCTGTCCGCTCACTCGCCGGAACCGTTTGTTGAAGTCCATCCGGCGGACGCCGAGAAGGCAAAGCTCGCCGACGGTGGCTTCGCCAGGATCACGACGCCATACGGCAATGTGATCCTCAAAGTCGCGCTGCGAACTGGTCAGCAGCGCGGCTCGATCTTCGCTCCGATTTACTGGAGCGATGCCACGGCCGCTCATGCGCGCGTCGGCGACACGGTCTCGGCGGCCAATGATCCCGTTTCCGGCCAGCCTGAGGCCAAGGCCACCCCGGTGCGCATCGAGCCGATCGAGCTATGCCTACCGCGGTTTCGTTCTGACTCGTCGATTGATCGGACTGCCGGCCGGGACGTGGTACGCGCGCGTGGCTGTGGCTGGCGGCATTGGACTTTTGCTTGCGACCAACGAACCGCCGGCATTCTGGCACGAGCTTGCACCACACTTGATGCCGGACGGCGCGGAACTTGCCGAGTACATCGATCAAAAACGCGGCGTAACGCGCATTGCCGCGTTCAGCTCCGGCCGGTTCGACGGCAGTATCTTCGTCGGACCAGAACACGCGCCGCCGCAATGGGACGTGGTGCGCACGCTGTTTGAGACCGGCACGATAGCTGAGCTGGACCGGCGCATGCTTCTTTCCGGCCGCAGTGCCGACGGAATGGCCGAGACCGGGCCGGTGATCTGCGCCTGTTTCGGGGTAGGACTCTCCGCAATCCGGGAAGCCATTGCGGCCGGCGCAGGGAATATCGCGGATATCGGCCGTGCGTTGCGAGCCGGCACGAATTGCGGCTCCTGCGTGCCGGAATTACGAGCAATTATAGAGCGGTCGGCGCAAGCGGCCTGATCTGACGGCGGCGAAGAATTCAGGCCGCCTTTCTGCCCCACAATTCCTGCGACGCGAGCCGCGCGCCTTCGGCGAGCGCTTCGAGCTTGGCCCACATGATGGACGGATGCACGCGCCGGACGTAGGGCGACTGGGCAAATCCGCAATCCGTGCCGCCTATGACATTCTCGCGTCCGACCAGCTTGGCGAGGCGGGTGAGGCGCTCGGCGACGAGCTGCGGATGCTCGACGACGTTGGTGACGTGGCTGATGACGCCGGGAATGAGCTTGCGCCCGGCGGGCAATTTTACGTTTTCCCACACGCGCCACTCATGTTCGTGACGCGGGTTGCCCATTTCGATGCAGTACGCGCCCGCCTTCACCTTGAGCACCAGATCGACGATGTCTTTGAGCGGCACATCGGTGATATGCGGCGTGTTAAAGCTGCCCCAGCAGATATGATAGCGGATGCGATCCTCCGGCAATCCGGCAATGGCGTGATTGAGCGCGTCAATCCGCACCTCCGCCCATTTCCGATATTGCGCCATTTGGTCAGCGCCGAATGCCACGTCATACATGTAAGGCAGGAAGGCATCATCGATCTGAACCACCAACCCGGCATCGACAATCGCCTTGTACTCTTCGCGCAAGGCTTCAGCGAGTTTGAACAGAAACTCCTCATCGTCCTTGTAGTATTCGTTCTTCGAGCGGGGAACGGCGCTGGCGGGCGCTACCACGGGCAGGAAGGCATCGGAGACGGTCGCACTCTTCAACGCGGCCTTAAAGATCGCGATGTCCTTCTGGATCGCCGCCTGGCCTTTATAGGCGATCGGGCCGACGCAGACCGCGGTGCCTCGCTTCGGCAGCTTTTGCGTCGGGAAATACTCGGCGTAGAAGTCGGGAAATAGTTGCTGATCGCGACCGGCGCCGCGCGCGGCCTCGATTGCCTGTTCCTCGATGCCGGAAAGTCGATCAAGAATATAGAACGACCAGCTGCGAAATTTACCAAACTCGCCGTCGCTGACGATGTCGACGCCGGCTTGCTGCTGCCGCCGGACAACCTCGGCGATGCTATCGGCCAGGCACCGGTCGAAGGCTGATTGATCGATTTTGACGCCGTTATCGATTGCCTCGATGTATTTGGTCAGCTCCGGCGGCCGCACCAGGCTGCCGACATGTGTTGTCAGGATTCGATCGTAACTTGTTGCCATAGAGCAGGACCTCCCACCGCGGCACAACGCGCCGCCCGCGACGTGACCGGTAGCGTAAGTTATTTCGACTCGGCTTCGTAGACGCCGTTCCAGTCCGACGGCGGCGGGTCGCTTTGATAGGCCGTCATGCGTTCAATGTACATGTCGTAGAGACCGTTAACGCCGAAGCCGTTGGCGACCTTGCGGCAGCGATCGATCAATCTCCTGGCCTCGTCCCACTGCTGCTTGCGGTAGGATGCGAGCATTTGGGCGTTGAGATCGAGCAGCTGCCCGCAGCGCGGATCCTCATCGACCTCGGATGGGCCGAGCACCGTGTACACGACCTCCGGCTGCTTCTTGCCTTTCACCTGAATGAGATCGATTTCCATCGTGGCGTACTTGCTTTTCGCGCCCTCCGCGGTGCGTGAACCGATCACCATCGAGAGCCGATAATCCTTGGTGCGCGATTCCAGCCGTGAGGCGAGATTGACGGTGTCGCCCAGCACCGAATAGTTGAAGCGGAAGTCGGAGCCCATATTGCCGACGACGCACGGGCCGCTGTTGAGCCCGATACCGATGCGGAGCGGCATATAGACGCCGCCATTCGCTTCCGCTTCGCGCTTGAGTTCGACATTAAGATCTTCGGCGCGTGACAGCATTTCCAGCGCCGCGGCGCAGGCATTGGCCTCATGTTCGTCGTCGTCGAGCGGCGCATTCCAGAACGCCATGATGGCGTCGCCGATATATTTGTCGATGGTCCCTTTGCGCTCGATGATGGCGTTGGTCAGCGGCGTAAGGAAACGGTTCATCAGCTGGGTGAGACCCTGCGGATCGTCCTTATAGTGCTCGGAGATGGTGGTGAAGCCGCGCACGTCGCTGAACAGGATAGTCATGCGGCGCTCTTCGCCGCCAAGCACCAGCTTTTCGGGGGATTTCGCCAGCTGTTCGACCAGCGGCGGCGACAGGTAAAAACCGAATGCGGAGCGGATCTGTTGGCGCTGCCGTTGTTCGCGGAAATAGTTGACGAACGTGAGCACCAGATAGATCAGCCAGCACGAGAACAACGGATAGGTGAAATCGATAAGCAGGTTGTGAGCGACGAAGAAGTACCATGCCAGGCCGACGAAACCGGCGATCAAGCCGGCGCCGAGTGCGACCACGATCGCGGCCGGCAACATCGGCGCGGCAATGATGATGGCGAGCCCGAATACCACAGCGGTGACCACCTCGGCGCCGATCGCCCAACTCGGCGCCGAAAGCAGCGCATTACTCAAGATGCTCTCGATGACCTGAGCGTGCACCTCGACGCCGGGAATCACGGAGTTGAGTGGCGTCGTTCTGAGATCCAGGAGACCGATGGCCGAGGTGCCCACCAGCACCAGTTTGCCCTTGATGCGGTCGGCATCGACGCGGCCATGCAAGACATCCCTGGCCGATACATAGCGCTTGGGATCGTGGTGATTGAAATAGATCCACAATCGGCCCTCTCTGTCAGTCGGTAGCCGAAACCGGCTGAAGGCAATGCCTTGAATGCCGTTTTGGTCCGAGCGAATGACCGGCGAGTTGGAATTGGTCGCCACGCGCAGCATTTCCAGCGGCAGCGAGGGCACAAACGCGTCGCCGGCATGCATGATCACCGGGGCGCGCCGGACAATTCCATCGCGCTCGTCGGCCTCGGTGAAGACACCACGGCCGGCGGCGGCTTTTTCGAGGATCGGAATATTGCGCACCAGACTCGGAAACGAGACCAGAAAGGTGCGCGCGTCCGGGGCGCCTTTTGCGGTAATGACGCCGTAGCCGGAACCTTCGGGTGCTTCGTCGTCGGAGCGGCTGTCGGACACGGATTTGCCGAGCACGACACGCGAGCGTCGTATTGCCGCGGCAAAGATCTCGTCATTGCTGGGCAGGCTGCGCAAACGCGCGCGCGTAGCATCGTCGAGATCGCGCAGCGTCAATGCCACGAGATTGGGCGACAGTTGGTCAGGCTCAGCGAAGACGACGTCGAAGCCGATGGCGACGGCGCCGAGTTCAGTCAGGCGGTCGACCAGATCGGCCAAGATAGTGCGCGGCCACGGCCATTGCCCGATCTGCTTTAGACTTGCCTCATTGATGTCGACAATCACGACCGGCCGTGACGCCTGTTCCCGCGGTCGCAGGACTTGAAAGTGATCGAAGGTGCGCAGCCGCGCTTCCTGCAGCAGCCGCGGGTCGGCGATGCGCAGCGGCACCAGCCCGAACAGGAGCACAATGCATACTGCTCGCGCGATGCCGAACTGGCGCGCCCAGCGAGCAATTCGCTTCATGGTCTGGCAGACCCGCTTCGCATAGACTGGTACTATAGCAGGGAAGCGGCTGACGGGAGAATGCGGGCTCGCAGTGCGGCGCCCGGGACGACTGAACTCACTTCTCCCGGAACGCGCGCATCAGCTGATCGCGCAGCGGTTTAACCAGATACGAAACCAGGGTGCGCTGACCGGTCTGGATAAAGGCCTCGACCGGCATGCCAGGCGTGAGCTTGACGTCGCCGAGCCGGCCGATCTCGTCGGCTGTCATGGCGATGCGGACGAGATAATAGCTCTGCCCGGTACGCTGATCGGTAGTCGTATCCGCGGCAACCCGGACGACAGTGCCGTTGATTTCAGGTGTTGTGCGTATATTAAACGCCGAGAAGCGGAGCACGACCGGCTGACCAAACTGCACCTGATCGATGTCCTTTGGTTCGACTTTGGCCTCGGCCAAGAGCGTATCGGATTCGGGCACGATCAGCATGACCGTATCGCCGGCACCGATGACGCCGCCGACGGTGTTCACCGTTGACTGGAAAACAACGCCGTCTTGCGGCGCGCGCAGATCGGTGCGCCTGAGCTGATCCTCAGCCGTCACCTTGCGCTCGACATATTCGCCAACCTTACTGTCGGTTTCGCGCAGTTCCTTGGCGACGTCGCTGCTGAGCTCCTGATCGACTTGAATGATTTGCAGCTGGGTCTCGACAATCTTGCCCTTCGCCTCGGCGGCGGAAGCGATAAGCTGGCCGCGTTCGCCTTGCAGACGCGCGGCTTCGCGTTCGAGCGACGTCAGCCGGTTGATCTGCACCAGATTCTTTGCCCACAGATCCCGCACGCCCTGGAGTTCCTGATCGATCAGGGAAATCTCCTTGGACTTGGCGTCCTGCTGCGCGGTGAGGCCGGCGATCTGCTCGTTCAATTGTTTGATACGCTGTTGCAGCTGGTCTTTTTGCCCCAGCCGGGTTTTGCGCCGCAGCTCGAACAGCTTGCGCTCGCTTCCAAGCGCTTCCACTACGTCGGGATCGTCGGCCTTGTTGGCGAGCTCCTTAGGGATTGCGACCGTATCGGCGCCATCGCGCTCGGCAGCCAGCCGCGCGCGGCGCGCGTAGAGCTCGGTGAGGCTCTTGGTGACAATCGCGAGATTGGCGCGGGTCACCGTCTCGTCGAGGCGAACCAGAATGTCGCCGGCCTTCACGTGATCGCCATCGCGCACGCGAACCTCACCGACGACGCCGCCGGTCGGGTGCTGCACCTTCTTGACGTTGGAATCGACCACCAGCGAGCCCTGCGCGATGAGCGCGCCGGAAATCTCTGCGGTCGATGCCCAACCGCCAAGTCCGATGGCGAGGAACGCGACGACCGCGGATCCCACGACAATGTGCCGATGGATCGAAGCGGACCAGCCTGCTCGCGCCGGGCCGGTCATCCGACGCCCCCGCTCTGTTCGGGCACCACTTTCAGCGCCCGCGGCGGCGTGCTCGGCTGAATGACACGATTGAGGACTTCCTCTTTCGGTCCGAACTGCTGCTGGCGGCCCTTAGCCATCACCAGAATGTAGTCAACGCCGGCGATGGCGCTAGGGCGATGGGCGACCACGATGACGATACCGCCCCGTGCGCGAACGCCGAGAATAGCGCGAGTCAACGCTTCGTCGCCTTCGGCGTCGAGATTGGAATTGGGCTCGTCGAGCACCACCAGGAACGGATCGCGGTAAAGTGCGCGCGCCAGCGCAATGCGCTGGGCCTGACCGGCGGACAACGCGCTGCCGTGATCGCCGACGTTGGTCTCGTAGCCGTTTGGCAGATTGACGATGAGATCGTGCACACCCGCCGCCTTCGCGGCGGCGAGCACCGCCTCGGCATCGGGCGGATCCTCGAACCGCGCGATGTTCTGCGCGACATTGCCGGGAAACAGCTCCACGTCCTGCGGCAAATAGCCGACGTGCCGGCCGAGCGCCTCCGGCGACCATTGCTCAAGCGCAGCGCCGTCAAGCCGCACGCTGCCACGTGCCGGCGTCCACACGCCGACCAGCATACGCGCCAGTGATGACTTTCCAGAAGCCGTCGGACCGATCACGCCGAGCGCTTTACCCGCTGCGAGCGTGAAGTTTACCTCCTGGCACACAATCTTCTGTTCGCCCGGCGGATTGACGGCGGCGTTTTGCACAACGAGCGTTTTCGTGGGTGGCTGGAGCGCCATCGGTTCGGTGCGTGCCGGCAAATGTCCGAGCAACTGCGATAGCCGGTGCCAGCTCTGCCTCGCGGCCACGAAGCCCCGCCAATTGGCGATTGCGAGGTCGACCGGCGCCAGCGCGCGCCCGCCCAGGATGGAGCCGGCGATAATGATGCCCGGCGTGGACTCTTGATGAATCACCAGCCAGGCGCCCACCGCCAGAATTGCCGACTGCAGCAATAGCCGCAAAACCTTGGAGAACGCACCAAGGCCGCCGACAACGTCGCTTGCCTGGCCGCCCGAGGCGACGTAGTTGCGATTGAGCATGTTCCAGCGCTGCGCGGTCCGGCCGACCATGCCCATCGCGGTAATCGCCTCGGCGTTGCGCCGGCTTGAATCCATCAGCGCGTTCCGCGCGGTAGCGAATTGCGTTGCGCTCCGGGTTGGCCGCCGGGTCTGAAATTCGGTCGCTACGGTCAGGATCACCAGCACGATCGCGCCGCCGAGCGCAGTCAGGCCGATATAGGTGTGAAACAGAAAACAGATAGCGAGGTAGACCGGCATCCACGGCAAATCAAACAATGCAACCGGGCCGATGCCGGAAAGAAAGCCGCGCACGGTGTCGAGATCGCGGATTGGTTGCGCGCCGTCACCCTTACTGCCGATTTTCAGCGGCAGCCGGATGATAATGTCGAAGACGCGAAGGCTCATCGCCTCGTCGAGGCTATGCCCGATGCGCACGAGGATGCGGCTGCGAATGGCGTCGATGACACCCTGCGCGGCGTAAAGGCCGCCGGCAAGGATCAAAAGCGCGACCAGGGTCGGCACACTGCGGCTCGGCAGTACCCGGTCGTAGATTTCAAGCATGAACAACGCGCCGGTGAGCATCAGTATGTTGCTCATACCGCTGAACAGCGCGACGGCGAGGAAGGCTCGCTTGCATGCAGCCAGCGCCATAGCGAGTTCGGAACTCGCTGGTTGCTGCCGCTGCTGGCTCGAAAGCTGGTTCATCGTAGGGTGCCCATCACCGTAGCACGCCTGATATCACGATCCGGTCTACAAATTACTATCGGCAGGCGCGTTCCTACCCCATTTTTGAACGGAACCGGACCGGATTTACCGCGACAATGCGCCCGGGCGCGGGCGCTAAAGCCGCATCCGGGCGGTGCGTGCCCGGACATCATTCCTAATCAGATGGCGAAGCCAGCTGGGACTGCCGGCCGGCAGTTTGCTGCGCTTGGCGCCAGAAGAATACCCAAGCGAGGTAGCGCCGGACCTGGAGTCCAGGCCGGCGTCGATTCGCGCTTGAGAGCTTGGCTGTTTGGTAAGGGTCAGGAACGGGAGTTGAGCGAAAGCCCGATGCTGAAGGCTTTTTGACGCGTCGCGCCTTCCGTCCTTTTCAACTTCTTGGCGATCTTCGCCGCGGCGGTTTTCTTCTTCGCCATCGACTTCAGTTCACGAACCTCGATCGCCGTCCAAGCGCGCCGCTTCTTTGACTTCTTAGCCATAAATCCTCCCTTTCAGGACAGGCAAATTTAATCCCATGACGGGGGTGAAAGAAACACAACAAACAGGGCAGAGGTCGTGAGGATCACAGTCATGGTCCGCAAACGAACCTCGCAGATACGGCAGAACTAGTTAACAAGCAGTGTTGTTAGGTTGGTCTTAGCAACCTATCGGGCCAGACGCAAATCCAACTTACACGACCAACTAGCCGTTGTTGATATCCGGGTCGAGGTCATTCTTCGAACAATTTGATGCGTCCCTCGGCGCGAAGGTGGTTGGCGGATAGCGGCCTTTGCCGTTTGAGCCGCCGTGCACTGCACCGGAGCAGCTGACGGGCATCAAACTGATAAGGATCAGCCGATCGGTTTTTTTGTCCCGCGGGCCGCGGCACGGGGCATCAATGTCGGGAATTCGAGATGCGGTTACGGGTCTTGCGAGTGGATTAAGTCCTTCCTAACTTCGCAGCAGAGAGACGCCGAGACCGGGGACGCGACATGGATGAACTCAAACTCGTCGCCCTCGACAAGGATGACATCGAGGTCATTTCGGCCCATGTGCAGGATGCCCTTGTCCGAGTGGCGGATATTTTCTGGCAACCGCGCGAACATCGGTTCGTGATGGCGCTTAAGCGTTTTGACTGGATGAATGCCGTTGATCCGAGCGTCGGCAAAGACGGCAATTCGCCGGATTACCGGCGCTGCAGAACTGCATTGCGGTTTGAGCAAGTCGTCGCCTGCAAGTGCCGCAACCTCGATCAGGCCAACAAGGACGCGACCCTCAATCTGCTGGCGGTCGAATTTGACGGCCGCGCTGGTCCTTCCGGCACCATTAGGCTGACTTTCTCAGGCGGCGGCGCCATTCGGCTTGACGTGGAATGCCTGGAAGCCGAACTCGCCGATCTTGGCGAGGTCTATGCGGCCGTATCGTGTCCCGACCACTTCGCGACGGATAGAAAGATAGCGTAACCCGACTTTAGGCCGCTCGCGGGCTTGGCCCGGACGGCGCGGCAAAGAGCTTCATCAGCAGTGCTATGACCGCGAGTGTCACGGCATAGACGATTAGCTGCATCGCAGTCGGTTGGTCCACATAGCCGATCAGCGTGTGCAACGCCCGTCCGGGAAAGCTTTCATCGCGCAGGATCCAGGAAGTGTCCCATACCGTTTGATCGAATGCGGTGAGGATATCGGCCTGCTCCAGGAAAGCGATCGCCTGCGCCGCCATGCCCGCGGCCAGCAACGCAATGAGTGTGCTGGTGACACTGAACAGGTACCGCATCGGTATCGTAATGAGACCGAGATAGGTCAGCAGACACACGAACGCGCCGAGGGCGAGCCCGATGGCGCCGCCGATCAGCATGCCGACGCTGGCGCCGCCTTCGGCGGCGGCGACGCCATAGAGGAACAGCACCACCTCCGAGCCCTCGCGCAGCACCGCGATAGTGACCACGAGTGCCAGCGCGGCAAGCGACTTTGAGCCGGCAACGACAGCTTCGCCGGCGGCGCGCATGTCGGCGGCCATTTCGCGGCCGTGCCGCGACATCCAGACGTTATGCCAGCCAAGCATCAGGACGGCGAAGCCGAGAATGCAGGCATTGAACAGTTCCTGGCCGTTGCCGCCGAACAGTTGTGACAAGCCGCCAGCAAACAGCGCCACCAGGCAGGCGCCGAGCACTCCGGCCGCGACGCCGCCCGCGATCCAACGCCCGCGGCCGGGCACGCCCGACGTCACCGCCATGACGATGCCGACGATCAATCCGGCTTCGAAGACTTCACGGAACACGATCAAGAGGGAAGGAAGCACGGGCACCTCACGGCACAACGACGACTACAGTTCGGCGGCTCATTGCACGACCAGAAACCCCTGCGTCTGGCGATGGAAATCGTCGAAGAAATTATAACGCCCCGGTTCCAGCGGCCGTACATGAACGATCGCCTCGCCGCCTGGCGGGATCACCTTCTCGACATGCAGCACGCCGCTTTCAAACTCGGAGGCGATGGAGCCGAGGTTCTTGATGGTAAAAGTGATCGACTTTCGCGCCGGCGCCCGCACTTCGGCGGGGACGAACTGATGATCCTTGATCGTGAGCGACAGCATCACCGGCTCATCCGCACGCGTGGCACCCATACTCAAGACAATTGCGCAGGCGAGTATTGAGCAGAGCGTTGCAGGTGTGCTTTTTGTCATGACCCGGCACGGGGGCTGTTGGTCGCCCCTGAATAATGTTGGACATACGAGGAATTGGTGAACGCCGGGCCTTTTGTCAATCAGAAAGCCCAACATTAGAATTGTTATAATAAAAGAGACGTTGTGCACCGCTGCTAGCAGCACAAAAGGCATCACGATGGCCATTCGCCTCGACACACGCGCTGCGGATTTTGCCGAAAAATTCCGCGCCTTTCTTGATACCAAACGTGAAGTGTCGGCCGACGTCGAGGCGACTGTGCGTAACATCGTCGCTGATGTGGCCGCTCTCGGCGACCAAGCGCTGCGCGACTACACCCAACGGTTTGATCGCTTCGACCTCAACATCGTCGGCCTTCGGGTCGCGCCGCAGGAAGCGGAGGCAGCGCTCAAGAGCTGCAAGCACGATGTACTGGATGCGCTGAAGTTCGCCCGCGATCGCATTGAGGTCTTTCACCGCCGGCAAGTGCCGCGGGACGATCGCTTCATCGATCCGCTCGGCGTCGAGCTTGGTTCACGCTGGACGGCGATCGAAGCGGTCGGGTTGTATGTGCCGGGCGGCACCGCCGCTTATCCTTCGTCCGTGCTGATGAATGCGGTGCCGGCCAAGGTTGCCGGCGTGCCGCGCATCGTCATGGTGGTGCCGGCTCCCGGAGGCATCATTTCGCCGCTTGTGCTCGCCGCGGCGAAACTCGCCGGCGTCGACGAGATCTATCGCGTCGGCGGCGCGCAAGCGATTGCCGCGCTGGCGTACGGCACCGACACCATCGCGCCGGTCGCCAAAATCATGGGCCCCGGCAACGCCTACGTCGCTGCCGCCAAGCGCATCGTGTTCGGCAAAGTCGGTATCGATATGGTGGCCGGACCCTCCGAGGTGCTGATCATCGCCAACTCCGGCGGCAACGCCGGCTGGATTGCAGCCGATCTGTTGGCGCAGGCCGAACACGACGAGAGCGCGCAGGCAATCCTCATCACCAACGATGCCGAGCTTGCCGGCGCCGTCGAGCGCGCGGTCGAGAGCGCGCTCGGTCGGCTTACCCGCGGCAAGGTCGCCCGCGCCTCGTGGCGTGATTTCGGCGCCGTCGTCATGGTCCGCGATCTCGATGAGGCGCTGCCGCTCGTCGACGCTATCGCGCCGGAGCACCTGGAAATTGTCGCGGCCGATGCCGAGGGCCTCGCCCGGCGCATCCGCAACGCGGGCGCAATCTTCATTGGCCCGCACACGCCGGAGGCGATTGGCGACTATGTTGCCGGTTCGAACCATGTTCTGCCGACGGCGCGTTCAGCGCGGTTTTCTTCCGGGCTTGGCGTGCTCGATTTCATGAAGCGCACCTCGATCCTCAAATGCGGACCGGAGCAATTGCGTGCCCTGGCTGACGCAGCGATCACGCTGGGCACGGCGGAAGGGCTCGACGCGCACGCCCGCTCCGTTGCCATTCGGCTGAACCGCTGATGGCGCGCGCCGGCCGCGACAAGAGTGAAACCTGCCGTCTGGTTGCGGTGACGCTCGACGAATCTTCGATCGGGCGGGCCAGCCCTGACGTCGAACATGAGCGTGCCGTCGCGATCTACGATCTGATCGAGGAAAACTCGTTTCGGCCCCAAGACCACGACGGCGGGCCTTTTGCGCTCCACCTGCGCATCGACGGCAATCGTCTGGTGTTCGATATCAGGCTCGCTGATGGTACGCCGGTGATCGCGCACCTGTTGTCGCTGGCGCCGTTCAGCCGCATCGTGAAGGACTATTTCACGGTGTGCGACAGCTACTACGCCGCGATCCGCGGCGCGACCCCGGATCGTATCGAGGCGCTCGATATGGCGCGCCGCTCGCTGCACGACGAAGGCTCGCAGATTTTGATGGAGCGGCTCAAGCGCAAGGTCGAGGTCGACTTCGACACGGCGCGGCGTCTGTTCACGCTGGTCACGGTGCTGCACTGGAAGGGGTAGGGAGCCGCAATGCCGGCGTCCGCGACGCGACCATCCATGCGACCCTTGGCGGTGCTGTTTGCTTGCGGTCTCAACTCCGTGCGCTCGCCGATCGCCGCCGGACTTTTTGCACAGATGTTCGGTCGCGCGATCTATGTCGGCTCTGCTGGCGTCCGCAAAGGAGAGCTCGACCCGTTTGCGGTCGCGGTCATGGACGAAATCGGGGTCGATATTTCGCGCCATAAGCCGATTACTTTCGAGGAACTCGACGACTTGGAGGGGCTCAATTTCGACCTCATCATTACGCTTGCGCCTGAAGCTCATCATCGCGCGCTCGAACTCACCCGCATGAGTGCGGTCGACGTTGAATATTGGCCGACCGCAGATCCGACCGACGTGGAAGGCAGCCGTGAGCAGCGGCTTGGCGCTTATCGCGAAGTGCGAGATCAGATTCTTAATCGGATTCGGGAACGCTTTACCGGCCGGCGCCCCGGCAATGAGTGACGGGGTCGTCCCCTCTCGCAGTCTTTAAGGATACCGATCCTGCAGCGCAACACTGGGTTTGCGCCTGGGAAAGCGATGAAAGTTGGCGTTGTGGAACCGTCCGTCATCCGCTAGTTTCCGCGCCAATTTCGGCCGAGGGCAAGCCAATGGCACGGTCGACGTCAGCAAGTCCGGATAACGAATGGCGAAGGAAGAATTGTTGGAATTTCCAGGTGTCGTCACGGAATTGCTTCCGAACGCCACCTTTCGCGTCAAACTCGAGAACGAGCACGAAATCATCGCTCACACTGCGGGCCGCATGCGCAAAAACCGCATCCGCGTACTCGCCGGCGACAAAGTGCTGGTGGAGATGACGCCTTACGATCTGACCAAGGGCCGGATCACCTACCGGTTCAAATGATCGGGCGATCAAAATTGGTCCTTGCCTCCGGCTCGCCGCGCCGGCTGGCGCTGGTGAACCAAGCTGGTATCGAACCCGACGCGCTTCGACCTGCCGATATTGACGAAACTCCGAAACGGGGCGAACTGCCACGTGCTTGCGCCACGCGATTGGCGCGAAACAAGGCGGAAGCGGCTCTTGCCATGGTGCGGCTCGATGAGGAGTTGAAAGGGTCTTTTATTCTCGCCGCCGACACCGTGGTCGCCGTCGGCCGCCGCATTCTGCCGAAGGCGGAGCTGCTCGACGAAGCCGCGCAATGTCTGCGGCTCCTGTCAGGCCGCAACCACCGCGTCCATACGGCTGTTTGCCTGGTAACGCCGAAGGAGACGTTCCGGCAGCGGTACGTGGAAACGCGCGTGCGCTTTAAACGGCTGTCGGATCAGGATATCGAGGCCTACCTCGCATCCGGCGAATGGCGCGGCAAGGCCGGCGGCTACGCGGCGCAAGGCATCGCCGGCACCTTTATCGTGAAAATCGTCGGTTCTTATTCCAGCATCGTCGGGCTGCCGCTCTACGAAACCACGGCGCTGCTCGGCGGTGAAGGCTATCCAATCCACTTCGGCTGGCTCAACGTGCTGTAACGACCGAGGCGGTTGGCGCGATATGCAACGGAGCCCATATTCCGCTCATGCCCGACGCTCAACGTCGCAATGCCTGCCCGATCTGCGGCAAACCGGTCGCCCAGGACTTCCGCCCGTTCTGTTCGCGGCGCTGTGCCGATGTCGACCTTAATCGCTGGCTCTCCGGCGTTTACGCCGTGCCGGTGACGGAAGACGAGGAAGAGGACGAACGGCGCGACGACAGTGGCGATACGGCGCACTGATCGGCCTGTCCGGGCCTATTCTGGACAGCTCGAAATCGAGCCTCTATAAACCGGCGCTCGCGTAGGCCTGCTCGTTGGTCGCGTCGGCGGGCGCCCAGGTAGCTCAGTTGGTAGAGCACTGCACTGAAAATGCAGGTGTCGGTGGTTCAATTCCGCCCCTGGGCACCACCGCTGCTTTTCATAGTTTTTCGTTCGCCCGCGCGCACCGCTCGACTACCACCCGACTGTCGGCTCGGCTCTGATCGTCTGCGCGTTGGCCGATCGCGGCGCACGTCTTTATGATCCGATGCGACGGCATCGATTTCGCCAACCCCGAATGGAGCCGGAAAAACCGCAGCGCCGGCCGGCCGCTCATCGAGCTTCTACTCGAAACCGCGGACTTCTATGTCAGCTTGCGGCGCGTGTGCGCGCGCGATGCAAGATCGTGCGCCTGATTCATCCCGATGAACTCTTTGCAACGTTTCCCGATCAGAGCTTCAGCTGGCGCGACCGTTCGCGCTTCACGTCAAGATTACGCATGCCAGGATCGTTCACGGCCATTCGGCTGGAAGACATTTCGCGTCCTGATCGTTACGACCGACCAATACCGCGTCCGTCCGGCGATGAACCGGATGCGCAGCCCAGCCGCGAATTGGCTTCGTGCGTTCCGCCGCCGCGCTCGGCGAAAATTCTGATGCTATCTTCTTTGATGTCGGCTATCGCCTGTTCCCTGTTGAACTGCGGTAACGGAGGGCGTGATGGAAGAACTCAACGGCCGGATGATCGCCTGTCAGATTCTGATAACCGGGCTGATTGCCCGAGTCGCCAATGATTCGAAGGATCCCTTGAAGTTCTTGACTGGCTTTCGCGACGAAATTCTTGCCGTCGTCCGCCAAGTGAGGATTGGGGGCACACTCGATACCGATCGCGTGCGCGAGACCGCCGAACGAACCGTCGATGAATTGTTTTCCCTGATGAAGCCGCCGAGCGAGGACGAATAGCTGCCCGGCTCGGGACGAATGCCGCGTGGCGCGGCGGCGACACCGCGCAGTGCCGATTCAGATATCGATTGATCGAGATAGGAATAAGTTTAGAAGCCATATAAACAATAAACAGTCTGGAATTAGAGGAATTATAATGTAGTAATACGTTGCTGTTTAGAGGAATTACAGTATTCACTTCAAGAGATACAGTAGTTCGGTTTGATTCTCGAAATTATTTTCACTACGGTTTCCCCCATTCACGCTGCGGCTGCAATTGGGTCGGCGCGGCGTTTTCGACCAGGGGGCGTCGATGGGTGCGGTGTTACGGCCTGCTTCGTTGCGGGCGGATGTGGGAATGAGCCGGCTTGAAGGGGCCTGGGACGGCAGTGCAACGCAGAAGGTCACCGTCGGTTGCCTGATCGCGGTCGCGAGCGTAGCGGGCGCGGAAGCGCAGGAGCAGGCCTTGCCGCCGGTCACGGTCGAGGCGCCGATCGCGCGCCCGAAACCGCCGGCGGCGAAGCCGACTGCGGAGCAGAAGCGCGTCCGCGCCGCGTTACGCCGCGCCGCTCGAGCGAAGGCGGCGCTTTCCAAGCAGCAAGCCGCCGAGGCCAAGGCGCTGGTAGCGGCGCAGGATCCGTACGCCGACCCGGCCGCCCCTTACAAAGCCGATCGCCTGGCGTCGCCTAAATTTAGCGAGCCGATTGCCGACACGCCAAAGAGTATCACAGTGCTGACCAGGGAGGTCCTCCAGGACAAGGATGCCACCAGCCTGAAGGAAGTCGCCCGCACCACGCCCGGAGTCACCATCGGCACGGGAGAAGGCGGCAACGCGTTCGGCGATCGCTTCTTCATTCGCGGATTCGACGCTCGCAACGACGTCTTCGTCGACGGCATTCGCGATCCCGCCGTCAATATCCGCGAGAATTTCTTCACCGAGCAGATCGAGATTCTCAAGGGGCCGTCCTCAACGCTCGACGGCCGCGGCACTACCGGCGGCGCGCTGAACATCGTGACCAAGCAGGCGACGACGGATTCCAGCTTCTATATCGCCGACTCGAAATTCGCCAGCGATGCCACCAAACGCGTCACCTTAGACGTCAATCAGGTCATCAATCCGACGCTCGCCATTCGTCTCGACGGTATGTGGCAGAACGCCGATGTGTCGGAGCGCGACTATACGACCGACGACCGTTGGGGTGGATTGGCAGCGGTGAAGTGGACGCCGACCGACACTTTCACACTCTCGGCCAACTACATCCACAGCGATCTGAATGGGCTGCCCGACTTCGGCGTTCCCTATAACACCGTCGCCGGCGGGCCGGTCACTTCATTCGGCGTGCCGCGCGATACCTATTACGGCTTTGTCAATCGCGACTTCCAGATCGCGACCCAGGATATCGGCACTGTCAACGCCGAATACAAAATCAACGACTTCGTGACCGTGAGCAACAAGTTCAGAGACGAGCACTCGGTGCTCAACTATATCGGCACGATTCCCGAGCAGGGAACGGGCAGCAACGGGAGCTGCAACTCCAACGGCGGCAATTTCACCAATCCAAATCCGGCCACCTGGATGGTCTGCCTCAATCCGCTAAGCCGCTATCAGGTGACCGACGTGCTCGCCGATCAAACCTTTGCGACGTTCAAGTTCGACACCGGTCCGGTCCGCAACACGGTGGTAACGGGTACCGAGTTCTCGCGCGAGACGGTCAGCATCGACAGCTACAACGGCCTGAATTCCGAGGCCGTCGGCACCGGCGCCTTTGCAAACGGCTCCATAGGCCCGGTCCCGGTCTTGAACCCGCCCAACTTCCTGACGTTCGGCACGCCTTCACTCACCGGCGATCCTGACGTCATTCCGGTCGATACCAAAAGCATCTTCGCGCTGGAAACGGCGAACTACCGTGATTTCGTCATCCTGACGGCGGGTCTGCGCTTCGACCAGTACAATATCAGCGCCAGCAAGGCCGGGTACCCGACCGTGTCGGACGCGTCCGGCATGTGGAACTACAATCTCGGCCTCGTCGTCAAACCGTGGCCGATCGCCAGTGTCTATGCGGCCTATGGCACGTCATCCGAACCGGTGGGCGCCGAACTCGACGGCACCTCGGCCAATTACGGCGGACTTAATCCGACGTCGCCGATCAACCAGATTTTCGGTCCGGTCGAAGCCAAGGCAGCCGAAGTCGGAACCAAGTGGGAGTTGTTGGACCGGCATCTGCTGGCGACCGCGGCGCTGTTTCGTACCGACGTCAGTAATGCGCGCGAGCTGATCCCGACCGGCTACCCCAATGCCGGCACCATCCAGGCCGGCGCCGCCTATCACGTCCAGGGCATCGATCTCGGCGCCGAGGGCAAGTTTACCGAAAAGTGGAGCGTCTATACCGGAGTCGTGCTCATGAACAACAGGATCGACGCTTCGGCCGTTCCGAGCAATGTAGGATTGCCGCTTGCGTTCATCGCCAACCAATCGTTCAACGTACTGACCAAATACAAGATCAATCAATATCTCGAAGTCGGGGGGCAGGCGACCTACCGCTCGAAAATCTATGGCGGCACGCTGCTCGCCGCCGACCAGGGCACCGTGCTGCCCAGCTATTGGCGCTTCGACGCTTTCATCGAGGGCTACGTCTTCAAGAACTACGAGTGGAAAATCTTCGTCAACAACATCTTCAACACGCTTTACTACGACGCCTTCTATCAAAGCGCGGCGCCATTCGTCCTGGCCGCCCCGGGCCGCGTCATCGGCGGAATGATCACGGCCAGGTTCTAGAACCCTTCTGATTCCAGACTGCGAGCGGGCATGCTGATTTGCGTACCGGACGTGCTGAGCAAAACCGAGGTGGCGAAATTCCGCGCCGCGATGGATGCCGCGGCCTGGGAAGACGGCCGATCGACCGCCGGGGCGCAATCTGCCATGGTCAAAAAAAACGAACAATTGCCGCCGGACGGTGAAACCGCGCGGCAGCTGGGCGATTGCGTCATCAGGGCTCTCGTTGCCAATCCGCTTTTTGTCTCCGCCGCGATCCCGAAACAGATCTTCCCGCCTCTGTTCAACCGTTACGCTGCCGGACAACATTTCGGCGTACACGTCGATAACGCCGTGCGCGGCGATCATGTGAGCGGGGCGCGCGTCCGCACCGACGTGTCGGTCACGCTCTTTCTCTCGGAACCCGAGGAATATGACGGCGGCGAATTGATCGTCGAGGACTATTACGGTTCTCACCGCGTCAAGCTGCCGGCCGGGCATCTGGTGCTTTATCCCGCGTCGAGCCTACACGCGGTGACGCCGGTGACCCGCGGCGTGCGGGTGGCGTCGTTCTTCTGGCTGCAGAGCATGATCCGCGACGGTCACGCGCGCAGCCTGATATTCGACCTCGACACCGCGATTCAGAGGCTCGCCGGCCGGCTGGCGCGCGACGATCCGGAGATGGTCCGTCTCACCGGTATCTATCACAACCTCATCCGTTACTGGGCTGAAGTATGAAGAAGAAGAGATTGGCTTGGCGTGCCGGCTGCTGTTTCTTCGCCGGACTTGTGGCAATCGCGCTCGTAACGCCGTTACGTGCGCAGGTGCCGGCTGCCGCGCCGCCGGCTCCCCTGCCGGCGACAGCCGCGGCGGCACCGGTGCCGGACGCCGTACCCGCACAGCCCCCGGCCCCCGAGGCGTCGCGGGCCATCAACCTCGCCGGGCCCATGCAGCGCGATCTGTCGCCGTGGTCGATGTTCCTGACCGCTGACATCGTCGTCAAAGCGGTGATGGTCGCGCTGGCGTTCGCCTCGCTCCTGACCTGGACGATCTTCTTCGCCAAGACGGCGCTGCTTTCGCGCGCGCTCCGGCGCCTGCGCGAGGCGCTGATGCGCATTGCGGAAATGCGAACGCTCGACGAAGCGCAGTTGGCGCTGGGTTCATCCGACACGGTGCTCTCCGCCCTGGTCGCGGCCGCGCTGCAGGAAGTGCGGCTCTCGGGCGACAGCGTGACCGACGAGGGCATCAAGGAGCGCACCGCCTCGCGCTTTACCGAGATCGTGCGCGCCGAAGCGCGTTCCATGCGGCAAGGCATGGCGATCCTCGGCACCATCGGCGCCACCTCGCCGTTCGTCGGATTATTCGGAACGGTGTGGGGCATCATGAACAGCTTCATCGGCATCTCGAAGGCGCAGACCACGAACCTCGCGGTCGTCGCGCCCGGCATCGCTGAAGCGCTGCTCGCGACCGCCATCGGGCTTGTTGCCGCGATTCCGGCCGTGATCATCTACAATCACTTTTCGCGCGCGACCAAGGGCTATCTGGAGTTCGTCGGCCGCGGATCGGGCGCGATCGGCCGCCTATTGTCACGTGACCTCGATCGCGCGCACGGCCGCTTGGTCACGCGCGCGGCGGAGTAAAGAGATGGCTATTGAAATCGGCGACCTCGATGACGACGACGACGATTTCGGCGAGGCGCACGATATCAACGTGACGCCTTTTATCGACGTTATGCTCGTCCTTCTCATCATCTTCATGATCGCGGCACCGCTGTCGACCGTCGACCTCCCGGTTGATTTGCCGTCCTCGACCGCGGTACCGCAAAAGAAGCCCGACAAGCCGACTTACGTCACGATCAAGGCCGACCTCGCCGTCGCCATCGGCGAAACGTCGGTCAAGCGCGTCGATCTCGTGCGCTCACTCGATGCCATGGCGGGTGTCGCCAAGGACCATCGTATCTTCCTGCGTGCTGACCGCGGCGTGCCCTATGGCGAGTTGATGGATGTGCTTGAGCGGTTGCGCAGCGGCGGCTACACCAAGATCGCGCTGGTGGCGCGCGAAGCCGTGCCCGATGATGATGCGAAAAAGGCTGCGCCGGCCGACGTCAAACCATAAGCACGGCATAACAGATGCCTGACATCGATCTTCCCCGGCAGCGCTCGCGACCGATCTGGATTATTGCGGCGCTCGGCGCCGTGGCGGTCCATGCTGGCGGCGTAGCGCTGGCGTTGTCGTCCGCCCGGACGGATAGCACCGTCGACCTCGGCGCGCCGGCGATCGAAATCGGGGTCGAGTTGCTTTCTCCGCGTCTCGATCGGAACGATTTGCCGGTCGGACCCGACACGGCCGCCGCCGCTGCCTCTCCCGCGGTGATTGAGCAAAAGACGGTCGTCGAGAAAAGCGAGCTGCCTCGGGATCAGCCGACCGAGACCGACGATCCCGATCGAGTTGTGACGCCCAACAAGACGGAAAAGCCGCGAGAACCGGATCCGAAGGTCACCGCCGTGCAGGCCAGCCCCTCGACCGCATCGGTGGCAGCCGAGGAGACGGCGACGCCGAGCGTCGCGACCGCGCCAGAGGCGACGCACTCTGTCGCTCCCGCCTTGGGTGCCGGCGACAGCGCCAGGCTGTTGCGCCAGACTTGGCAAAAGGAACTGGCCGCACATTTCAACAAGTACAAGCGCTACCCGTCGGATCGGGCCATGCAGGACGCGGAAGTGGTGGTGAGTTTCGTGCTCGACCGCATCGGACACGTGGTGTCGGCGAACGTCGCGAAGGGATCGGGCGACGCGTCGTTCGACGACGCGGCGATCGCCATGTTGCGGCGAGCCGATCCGGTGCCGCCGCCACCGCCGCTGGTCGCCGATGAAGGGTTGACTTTCACCATGCCCGTCATCTTTCATGTGAAAAAGACCGATGCGGCAGCGGCCCGCGATCATACTCCCGTCGGGACCATCGGCAGTTCCAGCGCCGATCGGTTGGGCCGCCCGAGGTAGGGACCGACGATCCTTTCGGAGGGTTTCAGATCGCGCGTCGCGCCTTCGTTGCCGATCCGTCCGAGCACCATGAAATGGCCCTTGTGGCAAGGATCGAAGGCCAGCTCAGCGTTCTGCTCGACCAGCAGCATGGTCATCTGGCGCGGTTGTGCAAGATGCCGTCAAGTCAGCGGAAGCACTAAAACAAACGCCGGCCAGGTGTACATGTGCCCCCATATTGTCCCCCGGTATTGCCTTCGCCGGAGGACGCCCAAGTTAGCTGGAATTGCCCGGTAACCCGGTCGATGATCAGGTTTTGGTTGGAGGCAGCTTCCTTGTTAGTTGCCGAGATAACCGTGTCGGTAAATCGCTCCGTTTCCACCTTGCTTGCAAAACCCATTTCCAGAACAAGCTTTTGGGCCGGGTCGATCAATACTGAAAACGAAATCGCCTGCTTGGGGCTATCGCAACGTAGAATCAGTTCCTCGGCCAGAAGCGGGGTTGAACAGGTGCAGATAACTATTGCCGCGATGACCAAGCGCATTGCTTTTCCCCCGGCTACACGCTTCCAAACCTCACTGAGCCTCACCGAGTTACTATGCTAACTAAAGGTTAAATGAATGCGAAAGCACGCCCGGATCAGCGGGGGCTGACCGATGGCGGCATGTGATCGATCCAAGGTCGACGGTAAACTCCCAAATACTTCGATGTTTATTGTTTCGTTTAAGCCGATCATTCCGTGAGCCTGCTAAAAGTCCGCGCGTTATCCGGACTATCGGCAGGTGCAGAATGGCTCGCTTCTTCTTCGATTACAGGACGAAGGATCGTTCGATGTACGACTTCTGTGGGGATGAGTTTGAAAGTCCCGTAAGTGCAATTGAGTTTGCCCAATCGACCGCGCAGCTTCTAGCGCACAGTCTATACAGCGATTGGCGTGGCTGGTCGATTGAGGTGCGTGACCCGATGGGCAAGAAATTATTTTCGTTGCCGGTGTGATGCCTCGCCGACTGCAGCCATGATGGTGGGTTAAACAGGCTCCTTTTTATCCAGCCCGTCGCCGATCACTGAGCCAAGTCAGGCCTCAGGTTCACTCGGACATTTTTGGTGCGATGAAACAGCTATTGTTCTTGGCTTACGTGGGTGGCCTGCTACTCGCCCTCGACGCGGGCTACTTCGAAGGTCGTTACCGTACCGACATCTGGCGGCAGACCAAACACCAGGGTGAAGTATGGAGCCGGGAAGTGGAACGACGGATCAACGAGGTTTTTCGCTGAGCCTTGCCGCCATCGCCTGTGGTGGTGGAAACCCTTCGCAACGAGGATGCCACGTCCGGTTCCGAAGCGAAGCACGAGCCCGCCAGCGACGCTTCAGTTGCCGATCAGAGCCGCAGCCAGTGAGCCGATGATCAAGCTGGCGATGAGACGGGAGTGCATTTTGACTCTCATGATGCCGGCTTCAGGTTCAACCTATCCGAAATTTCCGGATTGATCTACGCGGACGTGGCGTCGTCGTGCGGCGTGATCCGTGTCCACCCGATCCGTTGGTATCCGCTTGTTAAGACAAACGGACGTATAAAGGATCTCAAATGGGTGGGTTACTTCGCTGCGGGGCGGGGAAATGTCTTTCATCGACCGCGATGGAGATCCGTGGCCGGCGGATTTCCGCAATGTTCCTCGGCTATTAGCTTTTGTTCTAGGCACAGCAGCCCTTGGTGCTTGCGCCCAGTCTGTCAGCAACAAATCGTCCTTGCACGCTTCAGTTCGGCAAACCTCGTTCGCTGCCGTTCACATCCACAGACACAGCCCGCTCGCCAGACACGAAATCGTCAGGAAGAATTACGGCCTTGCCAGTTTCTATGACGAAGATGCGGAAACGGCCAATGGCGAAAAATATGATCCGCAGGCAATGACCGCGGCACATCCCAGCTTGCCGTTCGGCACCAGGCTGCGGGTGACGAACGTAGCGACCGGCCATTCGGTGACGGTACGGGTCAACGACCGCGGTCCGCACGTCCAAGGCCGCGTTGTCGATCTCTCCCGGTCCGCGGCCGAAACGCTGGGTATTGTTGAACAGGGCGTTGCGCAGGTCAGACTTGAAGTCGTCCGCTAGCTCGACCTTTCGAGACCGTCGCTCCGGCGCCCGACGGATAGGCGGTTGTAGGGCAGGCGGCACCTTTCCTACGCGTGTGCCGTTTGATCGTGCCCGCAGGCGTCGCGGTATCGTTTCATTCCCGCAAACAAGGTCATGCGGTCCAGCGGCGTTTTCGATCCTGAAAACTCCCGGTAGAGCGCCGCGACATTGATGACCATACGCTCGGGATCGAGCCACGAGGCGAAGCGGTCGAGACTGATCTTCTGCGCGGCGATCTCATAAGGCACGCCGTTGTCGAAATGCCGGTGCGCCTCCGCTGCAATGTATTCGAAATAAGACTTCAGCTCGCGAACGGCCGGCTTTTCAGCGATCGGCCCGTGGCCCGGTACGAGGATGTCGACGTCGAGGCTCAAAATGTAATCGCAGGCCCTGATCCAGTTTCCGATCGGGCCCGACCAGATCACCGGATGACCGCCGACGAACAGTAAGTCGCCGGTGTAGAGAATACGATCGCCCGGCACATGGACAAGAACGTCGCCGCGGGTGTGCGCCGAGCCCAGATGAGTCAGAACCAGGCGCTTGCTGCCGACCGTGACCTCCATCGTCTTGTCGAACAAGATCGTCGGCGGCGTATCGATCAAGCCGCGCCAATCGAAGCGGCTGCCCATGATTTCCTGGAAAAAGGCGCCGCCGTCGCCGGCGAGTTGCCACGCCGCAGCGCGCGCGGCGAACGCTGCCGGCGGCGCCTCGGCGTATTCTTCGGCACAGGCGCGGCAGGCGATGATTTCGGCGCTTTTCACCAGCTGGTTGCCAAACGTATGGTCGCCGTTGGCATGGGTATTGATGAGCTTTTGGATCGTGCGGGCCGCCGGAACCGCGTCGCGCATGGTCGTGAGCATCTCCGCGGTGAGCGGCAGGTCGAACAGCGTGTCGATGAGCAGGGTCTGATCGCCGTCGACGACCAGACCTGCGTTGCTCCAACCCCAGGAACCGTCAGGCTGCAAATAGGCAAAGCAGCTACGTCCGAGATCATGCAGTCCCTTGATGTATTGCCACTTACTCATCACGATTCTTCCCGAGTATGCCTGATGCAGATATTGCTTTGCGCAATCGCTTAATGGCCGGATTTGCTCGAGCGCCAAGTCTGCCGAATATCACATCCCTCAATGGTCCCCGCTAAGCGAAATTCTGCAGCATTGTTTCGCGCAGGAATTTCGGCAGCTCGGCGAGGTCGCGGTCGCCGTAGTTTGCGGCGACTGCCGCCGACAGCGAGGCAAGCGTGCCGGCTGACAACGGCATCGGCACGCCGCTGAGCGCGCCGGTCGCCACCGCCGACATGAGATCCTTTCGGAGTGTACGAATGTCGAGCGTCATCTCAGCCTTGCCGCCTTTGAAGACGTCGAGTTTGCTCTTGAGCCACCCGCTGGCGTACGGCCCGTCCGCAATAACATCCAGCATCTGCTCGAGCGTCAGGCCTTGCTTCAAACCGAGCGCGAGCGATTCCGCGAGCGCCTGCACGTAGCTGCCGAGTCCGAGATTGGCCGCGAGCTTCATCGCATAACCGGCTCCGCTCGGACCCATATAGGCAATCCGGCCGGTCAGCTTTTCCAGTACCGGGCGCGCGCGCTCTAAATCCTCGATGCGGCCGCCGACCATCGCCAAGAGCTTGCCTTCGCGTGCCTGGGGAATCGTTCCGAGGACCGGGGCCTCGATCATCCGCGCGCCTTTGGCTTCAACCAGCGGCGCCAGTTCGCGGCCGGTCATCGGTTGAAGCGTGCTCATCTCGATGAACAGCTTGCCGTTGACGTCGCCCTCAAGGAAGCCTGCAGGTCCGCTGAAAATTCGGCGGACGCCGTGGTCCTCGGTGATACTGGAAATCACGATCACGGCGTCCGCGGCGACGCTTCGAGCATTGGCGCCGACGCACAAGCCGTCGGCCGCGAGCCTTCGGTTAGTGTCCGCGTTGTGATCCCAACCGGCTACGTCGAAGCCCTGCTGGCGCAGCCGTTGCGATATCGCCGCACCCATTCGACCCAGCCCGACAATTCCAATCTTCATGACGTGCTCCCCATCCGGGCCATGCGCGCGATGGAACGGTCCGTCGCATCCCGGCCGGCACTATAGTTGAGAACAAGCATTGCGCCGACCCGGTCTGCGCCGTTAGGTTCGGCGCCCGCGGGGAGGGAAACAATGGCGAAACAAATGCAAGGAAAGGTCTGCGTCGTCACTGGCGGCGCCGGCAGCATCGGTCTGGCGTCGGCAAAGCTTCTGTTCGAAGAAGGCGCAAAGGTGATGCTCACGGATTTGAGTGAGGCCGCGCTGAAGGAGGCCGCCGCCAAGATTGGCGGCGGTTCGGACACCACCAACATCGCCTCGTGCGCAGCCGACGTGACCAAGTCGGATCAGGTCAGAAATGCGATTGCCCTTGCGGTGAGCCGGTTCGGCAAAATCGACGTTCTCTTCAGTAATGCCGGAAACTTCGGCACGGTGGCCCCGATCAGCGAATATCCGGAGGATGTGTTCGACTCGGTTATCGCGGTGCATGTCAAAGGCGCATTTCTCGCCGCCAAGCACGCAGTGCCGCACATGAACGACGGCGGCTCGATCATCATCACCTCCAGTATTGTCGGCGTGAAGGGCGATCCCGGCGTTTACGGCTACATCACCGCCAAGCACGCCCAGGTCGGGCTTATGCGGGTGCTGGCCAAGGAGCTCGCGGGGCGAAACATCCGCGTCAACACCATTCATCCGGGCCCGGTGGACAATAATTTCCAGTTGAACGTGGAGAAGAACTTGACCGGCGTGATTGGGCGCGATGCCACGCAATTTTTCAACGACATCATTCCGCTGCATCGCCACGTGCGGGCCGAAGAAGTGGCGCGCTCCGTCCTCTATCTTGCCTCCGACGCGTCGAGCTTCACCACCGGCAGTTTGTTGATGGTGGACGGCGGCTTAAGCGCGTAACGTTGATTAACGAAGCGTAAATGGATGTCGGGTAGCTACAAGGCAGGGGGACAACGACCGCACATGAGGAGCGATGTCCGGCATCCTCAATTGCCTGACGCAATGGCCCGAAAATAAGGGCCATCTGCTTACGCTCGCGGTCAATAACATGACCCAGGGCGTGGTCATGTTCGACATGGCGGGACGCCTTCTCGTTTGCAACGATCAATATCTCGCCATGTACGGGCTGTCTTCGGACGTCGTGAAGCCCGGCACCGCGCTCATCGACATCATCCGGAATCGCGTCAAAAGCGGTAGCCTCAATCGTGACCCTGTCGAGTATTGCAACGAACTGCTTGGGAGCATGGCCGCGGGAAAAAAGGTCAGCTTCGTTACCGAGGCGCAGAACGGGCGTGCTGTTTCAGTTGTCAACCGGGCGATACCCGGCTCTAAATACTGGGTCGGGACACACGACGATATAACCGAGCGCCGGTCTGCAGAACGAAAAAATGCGCTGCTCGCCGAGCAGGAAGCGCGCCGCGCAGCGGTTGATGAGGCCATCGCCTGGTTCCGCGAAAGCGTCGAAGGTGTCTTGAAGACCGTCGCCGGCAGCGTCGACTCCATGAAATCGACCGCGACCGCGCTGTCGGTCACGTCTAAGGAGAGCACCGCGCACACGTCAGGTGCGGTGAAAACCTCAAACGAAGCGTTCGGCAGCGTCGAGGTGGCAGCTACCGCGACGGATGAGTTGGCCAAATCGATTGCCGAGATTAACCGTCAGCTATTCCGTGCCTCGGAGGTCGTGCAGGCCGCGGCCGCGGAAGCGCAATCGAGCAACAACGATATCGCCGATCTCGCGCAGGCGGCGCAAAAGATCGACGATGTCGTCAAGCTCATTCAAAGCGTCGCCGGCCAGACAAACCTGCTCGCGCTGAATGCGACCATCGAGGCGGCGCGTGCTGGTGCGGCCGGCAAAGGCTTTGCCGTTGTCGCTTCCGAAGTCAAAGCGCTCGCCGTACAGACGGCGAGGGCGACCGACGACATTGCCGCCCAGATCGCGGCGGTGCAATCATCGACGCACAGCGCGGTCGGCGCCATTGGCAATATCACCAGCCGGATGCAGGAGATCAGCCAACTGACCGCCGCGATCGCGACATCGCTCGAACAGCAGAATTCGGCGACGCTGGAGATTTCGGTCAACGTCGGCGCGGCCGCGTCCGGAACGAAATCGGTCGTTGCGGTGCTGCAGCGCGTTTCCGGCGCGATCGCCAACATGCATTCGTCGGCGGATACGGTGTTGGCAGCGTCACAGGCGGTCGAGAAAGCCGCCGACTCGCTTCGCGGCAGCGTTGACGGCTTCCTCCGCAAGGTCGCGATTTGACAATCCGGTCGGCGGAAAACTAAGACGAGCCGCGCGCTGGCTCCATGGCAACTCGGGCGAACGTTGCGATGATCCGCGATCCAGCCTTCAGCGAGCCGCGTAGATTGCCGGCGACTTTGGATTCGCCGCCGCTGCGGCAGCGATACGGGACCGGAAGTTCAAGGACCCGGAGCCCGGCGCGGGCGACGCGCATCTGCATTTCAAGATTCCAGCCATAGGTGAGTTCGCGCATGCCCAGCGCTAGCAAGGTCTCGCGGCGCATGGCGCGATAAGCGCACATGTCGGTGTAACGCACGCCGTAAAGCAGGCCAATCAGCGCGCCAGCGGCGAGCCCGGCGAGGATCTGGTGGCCGGCCATACTGCCCGGCTCGCGCTCTCCCCTTGCGCGCGAGCCGATGACGAAGTCGTAGCGCCCTGACTCAATGGCCTCGACCATCTTGGCGAGCACGCCGGGATCATCGGCGCCGTCGCCATCCATGAAGATGACGATGTCGGCGTCCTCGGCCGCTTCGGCGCCGGCAAGACAGGCGCGGCCATAGCCGCGGCCGACGGTGATGACTTCCGCGCCGGCACCGCGCGCAATCTCAGCGGTGCGGTCGGCGCTGCCGCCATCAACGACGATCACACGGCCGACGGTCTCGCGCGGAATCGACGCAACGACTGGGCCGATTGATGCGGCTTCATTGAAGGTCGGGATGATAACGGCCGACGCGGCTGGCCGGTGTAGGCATTGCTAGAGACTCCAGCGCAAGCCGCAGCTCCCGCACGCAGCCGGCGGTTGGTCCGACATGAGCGCCCGGCGGAAATCACGGTACGCCGGTCCGCTCCAGATCTCGCGCAGCGTCTGCTGCGTCGCGTCGCCGAGCGTGTAGTTCTCATAGCCGCGCTGCGAGAACGGCGCGATACAGCACGGCAGCGCGCGGCCGTTGGCGGTGATGTACATCAAGGTCCACGGCCGGCGGCATAGTGACCACGGCGAGCCGTTGTCACTGCGTTTTAAACTCATGCCAGGCTCGGAAGCAGCTCCTGACGCGCTGAACGTGATCCCGAGCGAGGCGGCGATCGCGGCGGCGCGATCGATATGGACGGCCTCGTCGCGCGACAATTGCTCATAAAGCGCCTGGTCAGGCCGTGCCTTGCCGATGGCGTTCTCCGCAAAGAACACGAGCCGCTGGAGATAGACTTCCTTGACTCCGGTGTCCGCAGCGACCCGCACGAAATCCGGCAACTGCTCGATCGTCTCGCGCATTCCGGTGAGCCATGCCGACACCCGCGGCTTGAGCTTGCCTTCGCGCTCCTGCAGATCGCGAAATGCGCGCACATTCTTCAGGATGCGGTTGAAATAGTTTTTGCCGCGGATCGCACGATAGGATTTGGCATTGGCGGCGTCGAACGACACCCGCAGTTCGTCGAGTTCAGCTTCGATCAGCGCGCGGCCGTTTCTCTCATTGAGGACGGTGCCATTGGTGTTGAACAGGACATAGGTGCCTCTGTCCTTGAGGTAACGCACCATGCGCGGCAGGTTTTTGACCAGCATCGGCTCGCCGACGCCGTGAAGCACCGCGCGTTGCAGCTTGGGTATCTGATCGACGATCGAGCGAAACAGCTCCCAACTCATGTCGGCCGGCGGCTCAAGCTCCTCATAGGTGCGCGGGCAGGTCGTGCACAGGAGGTTGCAGCGGTTCGTGGTCTCCAGATAAAGGCAGACCGGCTCGTTCGCGGGAATGTCGCTATCAGTGCGCACGCTCTCAAAGTAGCGCCGAGGATCGATCGCCGTTTTTTCTGGTGCCAACGTGTCCATAATTCTCTCGGGGGTTCAATTTCTCGATGAAAGTGAAAACACTCAAGCTTGGATCAGTTCCTCGCTGCGTCGTGAAAGTTCGCCGTCCGGCCACCTACTGCGGAACAGCGCCGCGGTGGCATCGTGGGAAATTCGGCGCATACAAATCTCGCTCCGTCGCCGACGCTCCTTGCCGGCGCAATTCTACGCTAAGCCTTCGCAGACCGTCCACATCGTCCACGTCGTACCAGACCGGCAGCATATGAATCTCGAGTTTAATTTCACGCGCCCGTTCGAGTGTCTGTTCGGCAACCCGCTCGGTGCTCCAGGCGATGTCTTCGAACATACGTTGATGCGCGGTTTTGAGACCCAGCAGATAGTAACCGCCGTCATTCGATGGACCGAGAACGGCGCGCTCACCCGGCTGGGCCAGCACTTCCGCGGTTTCCACCAGGAGCGCCGTCGGCAAAGTCGGACTGTCGGAATTGAGCACGACCGCAGAGGTATGTCCGCGCCGAAGAATTTCCTCGATCGTCCGCAGCAGACAATCGCCGAAATTCGGCAGACACGCATCGATTAAGCCGATCCCGGGCGGAAGAATGCGGGTGAAAAAATCCTCGGAGCCTGGTGGAGCGAAGGCGGCATAGCCGGCGATGCCGGTGTGGCGGCCCGCGAGCAGGAGGTTCGCGGCAATGTCCTCCAGGAAGACGGTGTTCAGTGCGGCGGCTTCGTCGAAGGTCAGCGGCGGCACCAAGCGGGTCTTGGTGCGTCCCGGAGCCGAGGCTTTGGCCATGATGGCAATGCCGCAGGTTCCACCCGCGTTGAGTTTGTCGCTAAAGCCATCTGCACTGGCCATACGATATTGCCCCCGCAAAATCCGTCTGAAATTCGAATCGAACGAAACGAAACTAACCGGCAGTTTTTGGCAAAGCCGCCTGACGCGCCAATCACTTCCGGCTCAATGCCTTCAAGTCGTTGCGCACCAAAAGGTTATGGCCCTCACAAATTCGTGATCGCGCCCATTACGTCCTGCTTAGCGTCGGGACAGCGCGATCTTGATAGTTGCATTGTCCGGCAGTGCCTCGGCGTTACCACTGTGCCATGTCGGGGCCTTTGCGTACTCGTTCGGCGGCATATCAAGCGACGCCACTTCCCGGCCTTGGATGCCGACGACTTCTATCGGAACAGCGACGGGCCGAGTACCCCAGCCGAGAAAACCGCCATAGGCGACAATTAACTCAATCTTGTCGCTTGGCGTGCGCACCACTTCGCTGACATGGCCGAGCGTGCTCGAACTCTCGTCGAGGACGGGCAGTCCGATCAGATCGCCGACGCGCACGTTCTGTGGAAACCGCGCTTGCATCCGCTGCTCGGGCGTCATCGGCTTGACGTCATCTACCATGCCGGTCGGCGGCAGCATGGCTTGCGCCGACGCGAGCCGCGCCTCCGTCATGCCGACCAAAACAATAACCAATCCGGCAGCTAACTGCTTTGCGCGCATTCCCCTGCACTCCGATCAAGCACGCCACGCGGTTTCGTGAAGCCACGTTATTTGCGAATAATTATTTCCAACCCTAGTGTCGGGCGTCGCGAACCGGAAACAACGACGGGAAGAGACTGAATATGTCAGCATCGTCCGTCAATTCACGTGCGCGTCACGAGCACAGGCTTCATCCGCTGCCGTTGCGCGTTATGCACTGGATCAACGCGATCGCCATTTTCATCATGATCGGCAGCGGCTGGAAAATTTATAACGACGACGTGCTTTTCGGTTGGTTGCATTTTCCCGACGCCGTCGTCATCGGCAAGTGGGCGCAGTACGGACTGCAGTGGCACTTCTTCGGCATGTGGATTTTCGTGCTCAATGGGATTGCCTATCTCGCCTACGGCATAACGACCGGCCGCTTTCGGCAAAAGCTGTTTCCCGTTTCGATACGCGAGATCCTGACGACGGTCGGCGATGCGCTGCGTTTCAAGCTCGGCCACGATGATCTGACCCACTACAACGCCGTGCAGAAGATTTTGTATCTCGGTATCATCCTGATCGGCATTCTTATCGTGATATCCGGGTTGGCGCTGTGGAAGCCGGTGCAGTTCTCCGAACTGGCATCGCTGTTCGGCAGTTTTCAAACCATCCGGCTGGTCCATTTTCTGTGCATGACCGCAATTGTCCTGTTCCTGATCGTCCACGTGACGCTCGCGCTTCTGGTGCCCAAGAGCCTCGTCGCCATGCTGACTGGAGGGCCGGTCGTCCGCGACGACGCCGCGACGATCGCCGGCGCAACGCCAACACCTTCACGGTGATCCGATGTCGCTTCGCACCCCGACGCCATCGATTTTTCGGCCGAAAAAGCCGATCGGCCAGGATCCGCTGATGGCAAATCGAGAGTTGGTCGAGACCATCAACCGGCGCAACGTGCTACGCGGCGCCATCAGTCTCGGCGCGCTCACCCTATTGACCGGCTGCGACGTAACCGAAGAGGCGCCGGTGCAAGAGCTTCTGCGCACGGTCTCATCGTGGAATGACCGCGTCCAGGCGACGATTTTCCGGCCCGATCACCTGGCGCCGACATTCAGCGCTGACAAGGTCGTCAAGCCGCCGCGCTTTAATGCCCATTTCGACATTGAGGACTTAAAACCGGTCGACGGCGCGAGCTGGAAACTGGAATTGGCCGGTCTTATCAACGACAAGCGCCCCTGGACTGCGCAACAGATTTACCAATTGCCGGAGCAGGAAATCATCATCCGGCATGTCTGTGTCGAGGGCTGGGATTATATCGGACAATGGTCGGGCCCAAATCTGCGCAGCTTCTTCGAACGCGTCGGTGCCGATTTGACTGCGAAGTATGTCTACTTCCACTGCGCTGACGACTACACCGAGAGCATCGACATGGCGACCGCGCTGCATCCGCAGACAATACTCGCGACGCGCTACGCCAAAGAGACGATCACCGACCCGTTCGGCTTCCCGCTGCGGCTGCGGACTTCCACCAAGCTCGGCTACAAGAACGCGAAATGGGTCAAGGCGATCGAGGTGACCAACACGTTCACTGAGACGTTCTGGAGCCAACAAGGATTTAATTGGTTTGCGGGGATCTGACGCGGCGGGAAATTTTCACCGCCGGACATAAATCCGCCAGCGATCATTGCGGCTTTCGCCGAGCTGGTAATCGGGACTGGTAGCAAACGGGTCGTGCTGCCAAGCTCCGTCCTGGGGAACGACGAGAACGACTTGGCAATTATAAGTCGCCGCCATCTCGTGCACGTCTTCCGCTGAGCCTTCGCCGCCGAACACCCTGACGAACTGGGCGTTGATCGCTGCAAGACGGGTCGGCGACAGCGGCGCATAGGCTGCCGCCAAATCGCGGTTCGCAAAGCAGGAGTTGCGATTGGATAGCAACGCCCAGGAAATATTCACCGGCCACGGGGTCACGTCTGCCAGGAATAGCGGATTGTTGGCGACGCGAACGCTTGGCGCCGCATAGCGGCGCACCGCCGCCCACATTTCTGGCGTTTGCGCGAAGATTTTCCCGCCAAGTCCAGCGGTACCGACGACGTGGTCGTGAATCATGCTCGCAGCGTCGGGCAGGCTGAGCGCCAGCCCCGCCACCGCCGTGATCAGGGTTGCCCGGCTCGGCATGCTTGTCAGCACAGCGGCGACAACGACGATCAGGACGATCTCCGCGGGAATGATCGCCCGAAGTCCAAGATCATTGTTTTCTCCAAGAGTGGAAACGAGGAGCCACGAGGTGACGAGGCCCGCTCCGGCCAGGCAGGCGAACATTGCGATCGCGAGTTTCTCCGGCCCATTTCTCCAGCGGCGGAGCGCGGTCGGGAACGCGATCAAGCCGGCGATGTATATTGCCGGCAGTTCGATCGGCAGGATGATGAGCCAATAGCCGGGGACATCCATGATTCGGCGAAGCCAATACGGGAATGCTTCGCCGAACACTGTGTAATGCTCGACGGCCAGCGGGCTGCCCCGGCCGCGCGCCGCTACGGTTGCGAATTGATCGCGCAGAAACGGCGCAATCAGGCAGACAACGAGCAGCGCAGCAACCGCCAATCCAGCCGTGAAGCGCAGGCGTCGCCCCGGGGACATTGCGGTGAAGAGGATCGGCGCTGCGGCGAGACCGGCAATTGCAAACGTCACGCCGCCGACGAACGTCGAGCTTTCGAAACCGGCAACAATGGCGAGGGCAAGCATCAAAACCAGCGTCAGGCTCGGCCGGCGCGCGTAGAAGGTCATCAGCAGCATGGCGGCGACGACGCATGACCCCGCCATCAGATGTTGCGGCACCCAAGTCGCCTGAAACAGCCAGCCGGACATTCCGATCGACGGTAAGAGGACCGGCCCGAAGTCTTCGGTTCCGAATATCCAGAACAGCGTCACCCACAAGGACGCGGCGGCGGCAAGGGCGACGACCCAGATCGCTGCGACCGGCCGCTTAGCGAGCCAAACCGCAAGCCCCATCATCAAACAAAGCGATGCGAACGCGGTGAACCAGGTCAATCCGGCATCAGCTTCCCAGCCACTCGCACCGAGTGCCAAAGCGAGTTCGGCTGCGCTGAAATGCCAGAGGTAGTAGTAGACGAGGCGATCCGGCGCGCCGATTTGACCGTACACCGGATTGACCGGCGGCAAGCCGAGCCGCGCCATCGCATCGACAAGCGCGGCCTTGGAGTGGTCGAATATCGGATCGGCGAGCTGCACCGCGTCGCCAGAGAATTTCGGCAGGATGGCTATGGCCGGGACGAGCGCGAGGATCGCTGCTGCGACCAACATCCATTGCGGAATAGCCAGGTCACCTTCAGATTCGCTGATCGGTGCGGGCCGCGTTAGCGAAAATCCTGCGACCAAAAGGCAGATCAGGCCGCTCGCGACCACTGTGGTCGGCGAAAATCCAATCAGGGTGAACATCGGCAGCAGGACGGCGCTGTGCGCTGCCCAGCCGATTACACCGGCTGCGCCGATGGCGAGCACACGGGGAAACAGATGCCGGCCGATCGCGTAGCCGAGAAAAACCCAGAACGCGGTGGCGATCAGCGCGCAGAGCGCGGCATTGACGGGCGACGCCATGGCGAGTCCGGGCCCAAGCCAAACTAACGCTTGAGCGGATTCAAACGCTATTGAGTGGAGGCGACGGGAGTGGAGGCGGTGGGCAACACCACAACTTTGGTTCCGACGGGCGTGCGGTCGTAAAGGTCGGTGATGTCGTTATTGGTCATGCGGATGCATCCGGCGGAGACGTTGTGGCCGATTGTCCAAGGCTCGTTAGTGCCATGGATCCGGTACAAAGTATCCTTGTTGCCCTGCCAGAGATAGAGCGCCCGGGCGCCGATCGGATTTTCCGGTCCCCCGTGCATTCCGAGACCGCTTTGCAGCTGGACCATGTGCTCCTTGAGCTCCGGCTTTCGTTCCAGCATTTCCGCCGGCGGATACCAGTCGGGCCATTGCTGCTTGGTGTGGACGGTCGCCACGCCCGACCAGCCAAATCCTTCGCCGCCGACGCCGACGCCGTAGCGCACGGCCTGTCCGTTTTGCAGCAACAAGTAGAGGTAGTGGCTTCCGGGATCGACGACGATGGTGCCGGGCGCCTCACGCGAGGCATAGGTAACTAGCCGGCGGGCAAATGCCGGATCGGGCTCGCGGCTCTGTTGTTCCGATGTGGTGACGCAACCGGCCAGACCGAGCGTAAGTCCAGCAGAAAACGCTGCCACGATGACAATGCTGCGGTTCGACTTTGTTCCGTACTTTGCCTTCATCGGCGGAACCCACGGGCTTTGATGCGAATCCTCTGGCGTGAGCAAACCAAAGATTAATCGAGAAAAGGTGAATTTTAGGGCACCGCCGACCGTTAGGTCCTGCCCCTTGACCCTTGAGACGCCTGCGGGTTGGAAGGAAGGCTGCCTGCCGGTCTTCTCGGCGGCTTGTCGCGGGACTATTCTCAACTTCGAAGTTGCGCGGCACAACCGCAGACTTGAATAGGAGGTCGATCGTGGTCCGATTGGGCTTTTCGGCGCTGGCCGGCGTCTGCTTGGTCGGCGCTGTTACGAGTGCCGAGGCTGGGCCGTGCGCGGCGCAGATTGTGGCCGTCGAAAGCCAAGTCCGCCGCGCGGCGCTGGGCCCGGCCACCGGTCCGACCGGTCCGCAGACTGTCGGTGCCCAGCTTCACCACCAGCCAACCCCAAGTTCGGTGCAAAGCGCCGCAGCCAAAGCCCAAGCCGATGCCAAAGCCGCGCTCGATCGCGCGCGCAAAGCTGACGCGGCGGGCGATGCCAAGGCCTGCGCGACGGCGCTCGACGAGGCGAAAGCGGTGTACGGGCTGTAGTCTGCCGGCCGCGCCATCAGGCGACGCCGCGGACGAGATCCGCGGCGCGTTCGGCAATCATGATCGTTGGCGCGTTGGTATTGCCACGCACCACGCTCGGCATCACCGAGGCATCGGCTACGCGCAGCCCGTCGACACCATGCACGCGCAATTGGTTGTCGACGACGGGCCCAATCGCACACGTACTGGTCGGGTGATAAACGGATTGCGCACATCGTTGGACATGATCCCAGATATCGGTCTCGGAGCCCGATTTCGGAGCGCGATACGGCTCCTTGATGTGTGCGCGCATGGCGGGCCGAGTGGCGATTTCGAGGCCGACGCGGATGCCGTCGATGATGGTCCGCCGATCTTCGGATTCGGCAAGATAATTGTGCACGATCTGCGGTTTCGATGTCGGATCGGCACCACGGAGAGAAACTTTGCCGCGGCTCTTCGGCTTCAGCACGCAGGGGCCGAAGGAAACAGCGTGGGCCGTAGGCGGACTCAAACCTTGTTCGTGAAACATCAGTGCCGCGGTCAGGAATTGCACATCCGGCGCTTCCAAGCCCGCGCGGGTGCGAAAAAACCCGCCGGTCTCGCCGCCGTTCGAGCTTAACGGGCCGCGGCCTTCGCTCTCCAAAAGCGCCGCATCTTCAGCGGTCGGCGGGGTCATCAGGCTTTCCGTGTCGGTGTACCAGCTCATCATCACCAGCGGATGATCCTGCAGCCCGACACCAACAGGCAAATCCTGACGGACGGTAATCTGCAGCGCCGCTAAGTCGGCCGCCGGTCCGATACCCGACAACAAAAGCAACTGCGGGGAATTATAGGCGCCGGCCGTCAGGATGACTTCAGTGTCAGCGCGAATCTCTTCGAGCTTGCCGTTGCGCGCGATCTCAACACCGCTCGCACGGTTGCCGTCGAACAAAATCCGCGTGGTGAGCGCATGGGTCAGCACTTCGAGATTGGCGCGGCTCATCGCCGGATGCAAATACGCCCCAGCGGTGCTGCAACGCTTACCTTTGCGTTGGGTAACTTGATAGAGCCCGACGCCGTCCTGGCTGGCGCCGTTGAAATCCGGATTCACGGGGTATCCGGCTTCAATGGCCGCCTGCATGAAAGCGTCAGTCAACGGATGACGCGTCCGCGCGTCGCACACCGAAAGCGGTCCGAGTTTGCCGTGAAACTGGTCTTCGCCGCGTTCGTTGGACTCCGCCTTGCGAAAATAGGGCAGGACCTCGTTGTAGCTCCATCCTTTCGCGCCGGCGGCAGCCCAGCCGTCGTAGTCGGCGCGATTGCCGCGAATATAAATCATCGCGTTGATCGAACTCGATCCGCCGAAGGTTTTACCGCGTGGCAGATAGACGAATCGGCCGTCGAGCGCGGGCTCGGGCTGGCTCATATAGTCCCAATCGTATTGGTTTTTACGAATGAGACCCCAGGCCAACGGGATCTGAATTTCAGGCGCATCGTCGGGGCCGCCGGCCTCGATCAGCGTCACCTGGGCCGCCGGGTCTTCCGTCAGCCGTGCAGCCAAAACGCAACCGGCCGAGCCGGCGCCAACGATGACATAGTTGGTCATGTATTTCCTCCTCTGCACCGCTTTTGTTTGTAGACGAAGCGGCTTGTTCGCAGCGATCTTAGCAGGTGAGCCGCGAAAACACATTCTAGCTCTTGGACGCCCACGCCAGTTTAGGCCAGCGCAACGATCGCAGCTGTGGAAAGAAGACGCTATGTGTTGTAACGAATGCGGGTCCTAGTAGGATTCTTCCGCGTAGATCGGGTCGACCGAGCCGCCCCAAGGTCCGTGGAATTTTTCCAGCAGCTCCTGCGCCGGCGTGGTGCCGCGGGCGAGGCGATCATCCAGCACGTCGAGATACTTGCCTTCGTCCTCGCCGCCGATGTCGAGATGTTTGCGGCGCGCCAGGCCGGCCCGCGCCAGCTTGAGAACGTCGTGGGCAATTTCAAATACGGTGCGGCCGTGGATTTTGGCGGCGAGCCCGGCCTTCGGCACGGCGTCGCGCAGGGCCTGACGCTCATCAGCGGTCCAATTCTTGACCAGGTCCCAGGCGGCGTCGAGGCTAACATCGTCATAGAGAATGCCGACCCAGAAGGCCGGCAGCGCTAGCAAATCCGGCAGTGGGCCTGAATCGGCGCCCCGCATTTCCAGATAGCGCTTGAGACGCACCTCCGGAAATATCGTGGAGATGTGGTTCGCCCAATCGGAAATCGTCGCGCGCACGCCGGGCATGCCGGGCAGCTTGCCGGCTATCAAATCGCGGAACGATCTGCCCGATACGTCGACGTACTCGTCGCCGTGCTTGACGAAATACATCGGCACGTCGAGCGCGTAATCGACCCAGCGCTCGAAACCCATTCCATCCTTGAACGCCCATGGCAACATGCCGGTACGGTCGTTGTCGGTATGGCGCCAGATTTCGGCGCGGAAAGAGAGAAAGCCGTTGGGCTTTCCTTCCGTGAACGGCGAGTTGGCGAATAAGGCGGTCGCAATCGGCTGCAACGCGATCGAGACACGCAGCTTCTTGACCATGTCGGCTTCGGAGGAAAAATCGAGATTGGTCTGTACCGTGCACGTGCGATACATCATGTCGAGGCCAAGCTTGCCGACCTTCGGCATGTAGTCCGTCATGATCTTGTAGCGGCCTTTCGGCATTTGCGGCATCTCGGCACGTGTCCAGCTTGGCGTCATGCCGATGCCGAGAAATCCGATGTGCAGCGGTCGAGCGACCTCGCGCACTTGTGCTAGGTGGGCCATCAGTTCGCTTGAGGTCTGATGAACCGTTTCGACTTGCGCGCCGGATAACTCGAACTGACCCCCGGGCTCGAGCGAGATCGCGCCGCCACCGGTTACGTCGAACAGGCCAATGACGTTTTCACCTTCCATGATCGGCTGCCAGCCCAAAAGGTGCTGCATGCCCTCAAGAAGGCCGCGAATGCCGTGACGTCCCTCATAGGGGACGGGTTTGTGCCCCTCGAGTGTGAAGGCGAATTTCTCGTGCTCGGTGCCGATGCGGAACTGCGCCTTCGGCTTGACGCCCTGCGCAATCCATTCAACGAGCTCGTCGCGCCGCTCGATCGGCGTCAGGTCGACTTGATCACGCGCCATGGGATCTAGCGTGAATGGCGGCGACGATCGTCACGCAGCCTTGCGCTTCTCCGACGGGAAGCGGTGATAGAAGGTGTCGCCCGTCTTCGCCATGTCGCGCAGCAGCCTGCCCGGTTTGAAGCGAGTACCGTATTTCTTTGCCAGTTCATTGCACATATCGACGAAGGCCTTTGTGCCGATGCCGTCGATATACGAGATGGTGCCGCCGGTAAACGGGGCGTAGCCGAAGCCGAGAATCGAGCCAACGTCGGCTTCGCGCATGTCAGTGACCACGCCTTCCTCGACGCAACGCGCGGACTCGAGCGCCTGGATCGCCAGCAACCGATGCTTGAGTTCCTCGATATCGATGGTGTCCGGATCGAGCTTGGTCGGCTGTAGCTCGATGAGGCCCGGCCAAAGCCGTTTCGGTCCGGACTGCGGATAGTCGTAGAAGCCCTTGCCGTTCTTGCGGCCGTAGCGTCCGCGCTTCTCGACCATATCTTCGAGCAGCGCTTTTTGCCGCGGATCGATCGCCTTGTCGCCAAGATCGGCCTCGGTTGCCTTCAATACTTTCCAGGCGAGATCGACTGCGACCTCGTCGGTCAGAGAAAGCGGTCCGACCGGCATGCCGGCCATCCGGCCGACATTTTCGATCATCGCCGCCGGTACACCTTCAGTCAGCATCAAATGACCTTCGCGAATATAGGTGCCGACCACGCGCGAGGTGTAGAAGCCGCGCGAGTCGTTGACCACGATCGGAGTCTTGCGGATCGCGCGCACGTAATCGAGCGCCGCCGCGAGCGCCGCGTCGCCTGTCTTCTTGCCCAAAATGACTTCGACCAGCATCATGCGATCGACCGGCGAGAAGAAGTGGATGCCGATAAACCGCGGCTGATCCTTGAAAGTCTTTGCTAGCGATGTGATCGGAAGCGTCGAGGTGTTGGAGCCGAAGATCGTTTGATCGCCGATCGCCGCCTGCGCTTTGGCAATCACCTCTTCCTTGACCTTGCGATCCTCGAACACCGCCTCGACGATGAGGTCGCAATCCTTCAGCGCGGCGTAATCCGGTGTCGCGGTGATATGTCCGAGCAGCGCGTCGCGGTCGGCGCTGGTGGCGCGGCCGCGATTGATCTGATCGGTGATCAGCTTCTGCGAGTGCGCCTTGCCCTTGTCGGCGGTCTCCTGGTCGCGGTCGATCAGCACCACGTCGATGCCGGCCTGGGCGCTGACATAGGCGACACCCGCGCCCATGAAGCCGGCGCCGAGCACGCCGATTTTTTTGATTGGCTTGGCGGGAATCTCCGGCGGACGGCGCGCGCCCTTGTTGAGCTCCTGCATCGAGACGAACAGCGAGCGGATCATGGCCGCGGCTTCGGGCGAGCGCAGGATCTTCGCAAAGTAGCGGGATTCCACGCGCAGCGCCTGGTCCATCGGCAATTGCAGGCCCTCATAAACGACCTGCATGATGGCGCGCGCGGCGGGGTAATTATCATAGGTCTCGCGGCGGTAGAGCGCATTCGCCGGCGGGAACACCATCATCCCGGCCTTGGAATAGACCGCCCCGCCGGGGAGCTTGAAGCCATCGACGTCCCACGGCGCTGTGCCCTTGCCGCCAGCCTTGATCCAGTCCTTCGCCTTCTGCACCAGCTCGGCGGGCGGCACCACCTCGTCAATGAGCTTCATCGACTTAGCGCGATTGAGCCGAAGCTGATCGCCCTTGAGCAGGAATTGCAGCGCGTCCGCTGGTGGCATCATGCGCGCAATACGTTGCGTGCCGCCACCGCCCGGAAACAGGCCGACCTTGATTTCCGGCAGTCCGAGCCGCGTCTTGTCGTTTTCGGAAGCGACGCGGTGATGGCAGGCAAGCGCCAGCTCGAAGCCGCCCCCCATGGCGGTGCCGTTGAGCGCCGCCACCCAGGGTTTGCCGCAAGTTTCCATGCGCCGGGCCAGCAGCGAAAACTTGCGGCTTTCTTCAAACAGATTCTTGTTCGCCGCCTCCTCGCCCTGCGACTTGGCCAACGCAGTGAAGTTCTGTCGTGATGTCTCAAGGATGGCCAGATCGGCGCCGGCGCAGAATGCGTCCTTACTGGAAGTCAGCACCGCGCCCTTGATGGCGGCGTCGGTCGCAACCTTCTCGACGATCGCCCCGAGTTCTTCCGTCACTTTCGCATCGATGACGTTCATCGAGCGCCCCGGCATGTTCCAGGTGACGAGCGCAATGCCATCGGCGTCTACATCGAAGGTGAAATTAGCGTAGCTCATACTTATCTCCCGTCACGTCTCTTCGCCTCGCCCCAAAGCGGGAGAGGGAGAATTACTTCGGATACGGTTTGCCGTCCTTGTGGGTATAGCGTGCGCCGTTATCGTCGCGGATAACCAGCAAGTCGATATCCGGGTATTCCCCGCGCTCATGTCTCGCGCGCGTGCCGATCTCGAGATACACCGCGTCGCTATTCGATTTGTTGACCAGATGGTGACCATTGCGGACATTGGCCTTGAAACCCGCAGCGTCGCCGGACTTGAGCACGGTTTCGCCGTCGTCCTCAATCAGTACCACTTCGCCATCGAGGACGTAGACAAGCTCATCTTCCTTCTCATGCCAGTGCCGCAGCGCCGAAGCGGCGCCCGGCTTAAGCGTCGTCAGATTGACGCCGAACTGGTCGAGGCCAGCGGCATTGCCGAGCCGCTTGCGCGAGCGGCCGGCAACCACGCGGTTGAACGGATCCGGATAGGTCGAGCCGCTGTCCGCTGGCAGCTTGGCGATGTCGATCTTGGGCATGTGCCGCGCTCTTTCAACTCACCCTCATCCTGGGACGGCGGCGCATTACGCTGCCGTCCCGAGATGCCGTTCGCAACTCACACCCGTTCGATAATCGTCGCAGTGCCCATTCCGGCGCCGATACAGAGCGTGACCAACGCGGTTGATAGATTGCGGCGTTCCAGCTCGTCGAGCACGGTGCCGAGGATCATCGCGCCGGTGGCGCCGAGCGGATGACCCATGGCGATGGCGCCGCCATTGACGTTGATCTTGTTCGGATCGATGTCGAACGCCTGCATGTAGCGCAGCACGACCGAGGCAAACGCCTCGTTGAGTTCGAACAGGTCGATGTCGTTGAGCGTCATGCCGGAGCGCTTCAACACTTTCTTGGTCACGTCGACTGGGCCAGTCAGCATGATCGCCGGTTCCGAGCCGATATTGGCAAAGGCGCGGACGCGCGCCCGCGGCTTGAGTCCGGCTTTCTTGCCGGCCCGCGCGTTGCCGAGAAGCACCGCCGCCGCACCATCGACGATGCCCGAAGAATTGCCGGCATGGTGCACGTGATTGACAGAATTCGACCTCAGGATGTTTCTGAATCGCAACGGAATCGAAGCCGCCCATTTCTCCCATTTGCACGAATGACGGCTTGAGCGCGCCGAGCGACTGCATGGTCGTGTCCGGCCGCATATGCTCGTCTTTGTCGAGCAGGGTGAGCCCGTTGACGTCCTTGACCTTCAGGACCGAACGATTGAAACGGCCTTCGTTCCACGCGATCGCCGCGCGCTTCTGGCTCTCGACCGCATAGGCGTCGACGTCGTCGCGCGAGAAGCCGTATTTGGTCGCGATCAGATCTGCGGAAATTCCCTGCGGTACGAAATAATGCGCCACCGCGATGGTCGGATCGACCGCCCAGGCGCCGCCGGAGGCCCCGATTCCGACCCGGCTCATCGACTCGACGCCGCCGCCGATCGCCATGTCCTGTTGCCCGGACATGATCTGCGCGGAAGCAAAATTCACTGCATCAAGTCCGGAGGCACAGAAGCGATTGATCTGCACGCCCGCTACGCCGTCGCCGTAACCGGCGACCAGAGCCGCGGTGCGCGCGATGTCGGCACCGGCCTCGCCAACCGGATCGACGACGCCCATCACCACATCATCGACCATTGTCGGATCGAGATCGTTGCGGCTCTTGATGGCGCCAAGCGCCTGGCTTGCCAGATTGAGCGCAGTCACTTCGTGAAGCGAGCCATCGACCTTGCCGCGGCCGCGGGGAGTGCGCACGTGATCATAGATAAAGGCGTCCGGCATAGCGTTTCCTCCTGGCGCAGGTGCGTCGCTATAGGTTCGCGGTGAGACCGAACCTTCCATATAGGCCAAGTTTCGAAGAAATGCAGTAGCCGGCTAGAATGCCTCGGCGGCCAACGCCATGGTCGAGGCTGCGCCTGCTTTGATGCGCGCGAGGTGGGTTGTCGCTGCCGGCAGCATGCGCTCCGCGAAGAAGCGGCCGGTGGCAAGCTTGGCCGCCATCCTCTCGCCGGCGCCGTTAGCGCCTTCCGCGGCTTTGGTTTTCGCCGCCTCTGCGATCAGGCACCACATATAGCCGAGCGCAACCAGGCCGAAGAGGTGCATGTAATCGGTTGAGCCGGCGCCGGCATTGTCGGGATTGCCGAGCGCGTTTTGCACGAACCACATCGTCGCTTGCTGCAGTTCTCCGAGCGCCTGACTGAGCGGCTTGAGGTAGGGTGCGAGACTTTCGTCGGCGCTTTTCTCTTTGATGTAGGCCGACACCTCGGCGAAGAACGCCTGCAAGGCGCGACCGCCGTTTCGCGGCAGTTTGCGGCCGACCAGGTCGAGCGCCTGAATGCCGTTTGCTCCCTCGTAGATCATGGCGATGCGCGCATCGCGCACGAACTGCTCCATGCCATGCTCTGCGATATAGC
The DNA here is from genome assembly GCA_963844545.1 of uncultured Alphaproteobacteria bacterium. Classification (GTDB taxonomy): domain Bacteria; phylum Pseudomonadota; class Alphaproteobacteria; order Rhizobiales; family Xanthobacteraceae; genus BOG-931. The sequence continues at coordinate 1,139,831 of CAWJOX010000026.1, forward strand.
CATGGCCGCCAAACACCTGTTGCGCCATCACGGTGTTGGCAAAGCCCTGATCGGTGAGCACGCCTTTGATCACCGGCGTCATCAGGCCCATGTGATCGTCGGCGACCTGACGCTCTTTGGCGTCGCCCGAGCGATGCGCGACATCGCTTTTGAGCGCGGTCCACAGCACCAGAGCGCGCGCCGCTTCGTTGAAAGCGCGCATGCTCATTAGCATGCGGCGGACATCCGGCTGGACGATGATTGGATCAGCCGGCTTGTCCTTGAACTTGGCGCCGGTCAGCGCGCGGCCGGCAAGGCGCTCTTTCGCGTAGGCGGCGGCGTTCTGGTATGCCACTTCGGAGAGCGCGAGCCCCTGCACGCCGACGCCGAGCCGCGCTTCGTTCATCATCACGAACATCGCGTTGAGGCCACGGTTCGGCTCGGCGATCAGCCAGCCGGTGGCGCCGTCGTAATTCATAACGCAGGTGGAATTACCGTGGATGCCCATCTTCTCTTCGATCGATCCGCAGGCGACGGCGTTGCGCGGACCTATGCCGCCGTCTTTGGTCGGCAGGAATTTGGGCACGATGAAAAGCGAAATACCTTTGGTGCCTTCCGGCGCACCCTCGATCCGCGCCAGCGTCAGATGGACGATGTTCTCCGCGAGATCGTGCTCACCGGCCGAAATGAAAATCTTGGTCCCGGTGATCTTGTAGGTGCCGTCGGCCTGGGGCACCGCACGGGTGCGCACCAGACCAAGATCCGTGCCGCATTGCGGCTCGGTCAGGTTCATTGTGCCGGTCCATTGACCGCTGATGAGCTTTGGCAGGTAAAGCGCTTTCTGCTCGGCCGAGCCGTGCGCAATGATCGCGGCGGCGGCGCCCAGCGTCAGGCCTGGATACATCGCAAACGCCATATTCGCCGAGCAGAGAAACTCGCTGATTGACTGGATCAGAACCATAGGCAGCCCCTGGCCGCCGAATTCGGCCGGCGCCGAGGCGCCCATCCAGCCACCTTCCATGAGTCGCTTATAGGCGTCCTTGAAGCCGGTTGGCGTTGTTACCGAGCCGTCTGCGTGCCGCTTGCAGCCTTCCTTGTCACCGACGCGGTTAAGCGGGGTGAGCACGTCCTCGGAGAACTTGGCAGCCTCGGCGAGGACCGCTTCGACCAGGTCGGGCGTGGCGTCGGCAAAACCGGGCAGGTTGTTGTACCGATCGAGGTGGAACACATCGCTCAACAGGAACATCACGTCATCAACGGGAGCCTTGTAGGTCGGCATGATGTGTCCCTCCCCCTGCCGCGTCCGCCGGTCGCCGGCTGAACCATTAGGTATAGGGTAGCGAATTTGCGTCAACGGTAAGACAACGATTGTTGGGGCGTCGGGGGGACCAGCCGCCGGCGCGCCGCAACCGAGGGTGGCCCGGCCGGGCACTCGCCGAATGAACAATCGGTGACCGGCTCGGCCGACTTTTAACGCCTTCTTTACCGTAATCCTCAACATTCGCTCCGGGGACAGAGAACCGCCCTCCGCGTCGTCTGTTCAGGGCATTGCTCGAGACAGAGGGCACATCCTGCTCCTCACGATGTGGTTTGGACGCGAGAATGAAATCCGGCGGTCCGTGGAATCTCAGAGGTCTCCGTCCGGAAGCACGCGAGGCCGCGCGCGAGGCCGCGCGCCGCTCCGGCATGTCGGTCGGTGAATGGCTGAACTCCGTTATCCGGCCGGAAGATGAGGACGACAGCGACTGGTCGGCTGATTTCGATCGCGAATTCGATCGCGAGCTCGAGGAGCGATGGTCATCGCGCCGTCGCCGTGATGAGCGGGAACGCGAGCCGTATCGCGGCGTGGAACGGCGCCGGCGCGAACGCGAACCAGACGATCCCCGGCCGCAGAGCTTCACTCGCGGCGATCGTGGTCCCGAACGATATCGCGAAACCGATTGGCGCCGCCGCGACAGCAGTCGGGACGACGAACGTCCGATGCGGCGGGAAGACGGGTCTTATCGCGAAGAGTACCGCAGTTCGGGCAATCCTTATTACGAAGAGCCGAACCGCTATGAAGAGCCCCGCCGCGAAGAACCGCGTCGCGAAGAACCGCGGCGCGAGCGCGTGAGCCGGCCCCGTGCTGAGCGCGAGCAGAGTAGCCAATACCACGATGAATCCGACGTTCGCAGGCCGCGCTATGAACCTCCGGTTTTCGTCACACCGGATGAACCTCCGCCGGAGAGTCCGCGCATCGAGCGCACTCCGCCCTGGCCATCGGAAAACGATCGCGACGAATTCGTCGACCAAGCCGTAGCCGAGATCACCGCGCGGCAGTGTGCGCTCGACCGTAGCCCTCGCGCCAAGCCACCACGGCGGCAGCCGACGCTCGAGACCGATGTCCGCGTCGAAACTACGGCGGCGCGACGCCCGGTCCACTACGCGGCCGCGGACATTGCCGCTCCGCAGCGCACAATCGCCGCCGATTTCGCCGTCGAATCAAAGCCGGTACAAGTTCCGCCCGACGACGAGATGACCGCGCCGATTACCGCGCGGCAACGCACGATCGCCCGTGATGTCGGCGTCGAATCAAAGCCAGCGCAGATTCCACCCGACGACGAGATGACCGCGCAGATGGCGCAGATTGCAGCGCGGCAACGCACGATCGCCCGTGATCTCGGCGCCGAATCAAAGGCCGCGCAAATTCCGCCCGACGACGATCTGACCGCGCAGATTACGGCACGGCAACGGGCGCTCGCCGGCGAGACGGTCGAAGCGACGTTCAGCCAGCGCGAGCCGCTCCCGCTGTCGTCTTTGCCGCCGGAAAGCCGTCCGGCTTCCGAGGTGCATCCGCAATCCGAAGAAGCGTCGGCTCAAGGCATCAACCTCAGCGGTCTCGAACAGCAACTGCGCCAGATCACTATGCGGATCGAGGCACTGCGGCCGTCGGCAGAACTCGAAACTGCAATCAACGGCCTGCGCGCCGATCTGGCGGAGATTGGCCGTTCGTTGACCGAGGCGCCGCCGCAGCACGCTCTGGAATCACTTGAGATTGAGGTTAAAGCTCTCGCGCAGCGCATCGATCATAGCCGCCAATCGGGCGTGGATACCGAGGCGCTGGCTAGCCTTGAACGCGGCCTCGCCGACGTGCGCGAAGCATTGCGCACGCTGACGCCGACCGAAAGCCTGGTCGGCTTCGATGAAGCGGTGAGGGGGCTGGCCAGCAAAGTTGACGCGATTGCCGCCCACGACGATCCGGCCACCTTGCAGCAACTTAAGTCGGCGATCGGCGCGTTGCGCGGCATCGTTTCGCACGTCGCCTCCAATGACACGCTGGCGAAGGTTGCGGCCGAAGTCGGCGCGCTCGCGGCCAAAATCGACGATTTCGCGAAGAGTGCGGTGAGTGGGTCCACGTTGTCGACGCTCGAGAATCGCATCGACGTATTGGCCACGGCGCTCAACGCTTCGGCAGAGGCGGGCCATGCGGTACCGCGCGAACTCGAGAAGCTCCTGTCGGGACTGATCGAGAAACTGGAATGGGTGCAGCTCACGCACACCGATCACACGGCGCTGGCGCATCTGGAAGATCGCATAGCTACTCTGGTCAAGCGCCTGGACGCCTCCGACTCCCGTCTTGGCCTGCTGGAAGGCGTCGAGCGCGGCCTTGCCGACTTACTCGTACACATGGATCACTTGCGGGGCGTCACCAGCGAGCGCGACGGTCTCGTCGGGAAACCGCCGGTCAGCGACGCGATCGAGCAAGAGGTTGTCCGCACACAGGATTCTCTTGAAGCCGTGCAGGGCACGGTGGAGCACGTCGTCGATCGTCTCGCCATGATCGAGAGCGATATTCGCGTCGACCGAGCTCGGACTGCGCTTACGGAGGAACCGCCGTCCGTCGAAGTGCAAGAGCCGCCGCCACCACCCGTCCCTGAGCGGCTAGCGACGCTCGCGCCGGCTAGGGTTTCTAACGCTTCCTATGACTTTCCCGCCGAACCGTCCTATGAGCCAGCAAAGCCCGTCGAGCCGGAAGTTGCATCGCGGCGGCTCGCGGTTGCGCGGGCGCCGATCGACCCGAGTCTGCCGCCGGATCATCCGCTCGAGCCGGGCTTCACGGCCGCCGGCCGCTCGCGCAGCCAGCCGTCGGCCGCTGTCCGGATTGCCGCGTCCGAAGCCGTGATCGAATCTAAGCCGCCCGTGATTCCGGACCCGGGTGGCGGCAAATCCGATTTCATTGCGGCTGCTCGGCGCGCCGCGCGGGCGGCGGCCTTGGCCACGCCGCAGGAGAGGTCGAGCGCCGCCTCCGGAGGTTCTGCACAGCCGAAGAAGATGACCGACCGTCTGCGCACCTTGATGGTGGCAGCAGCGGTTGTCGTTATTGTCGTCGGTGGCTTCCATATCGTCTCGCGCTTTCTGGAGGACGGCGGTTCGGGATCTCCGCCGCCTGCGCCCAAGGTTGCGCCTGGTGTCCAAACACCCCGGCAGGCACCGCAAACCAAATCGCGTGCGCTGCCCGAGTCGGCGCCTCTGGACATAACGCCGCCGCACGTAGAGACGGAGACGCCGCCACCGCGCGCGAGCACGGCGCCAGATTCAATTCCCGCCAGTCCGCAGCCCGGCCCGACGCCGCCACCGGGCGGAGACTCGGCGCCGCATTCCGGCGCGGCGCTAGCGCCAGAAGGCGTCCCGAGCCCAACGCCGCCAACTCCGTCCACACACCAGTCTCAGTCGGATTCGAGGGCCTGGCCGCCGAAGGTACCGGCCGGCGTGTCGCCTACAGGTTCAGCGCCATGGGCCGCGGCTGACATCACAGGTTCGCTTCCGCACGCTCCAGCGCCGCACAGTGCGGCTACGCCGGGAGCTGCATTGGCCGACAAACTACCGGTCGCCATTGGGAGTTCCGCCCTGCGCGCCGCGGCGCTCGCTGGCGACCCCATCGCCGCTTACGAGGTGGCGGTCCGCCTCGCCGAAGGCCGCGTGGTTCCGGAGAACGATGAAGCGGCCGCGCATTGGTTCGAGCGCGCCGCCAAAAAGGGGTTGGCACCAGCCCAATTCCGGCTTGGTAGCCTTTATGAAAAAGGCATCGGCGTGAAACGAAACCTCGCCACGGCGCGCGATCTCTACCGCGCCGCCGCGGACAAGGGTCACGGCAAGGCGATGCACAATCTGGCCGTGCTCTACGCCGAAGGCATCGGCGGCGCGGCGGACTATCGCACAGCGGCGCAGTGGTTCCGCAAAGCGGCTGAGCGCGGCGTGACCGACAGCCAGTATAACCTCGCCATCCTTTACGCGCGCGGCATCGGGGTCGAGCAGGATTTTGCCGAATCCTTCAAGTGGTTCTTCCTCGCGGCCAAAGAAGGCGACAAGGATGCGGCACGGAAGCGCGACGAAATGGCCGCGCATCTCGACGAACAGTCGCTTGCGGCGGCGCGTATCGAGGTGGAAAAGTGGGTGCCGCTGCCGCAACCCGCCGACGCGATCGCTGTGAAGGGCGTGTGGGATGAGCCGATGAACCTGAGCTCGGTGGTAAAGCCGAAAGCGCGTTCGTCGGCCAAGGCTTCCGCGCCAGACACCTCCAAGCCGAACTGACGGCCCAGCGCGATCAATTCTGCGCGCTGTTCGCGGCGGGATAGTTGTCACCCGGCGTTGCGGGCGTAGAACCGTCCAAACGCAGACCCGAGCGCCGGTGCCCAGCCGTGCAGATTTATCTTCCGATCGCCGACATTCCCGTCAACGTCTTTCTCGTGTTGGCGATGGGTCTGGCGGTCGGCTTCATTTCCGGCATGTTTGGCATCGGCGGCGGTTTCCTGATGACGCCGCTGCTCATCTTCATCGGCGTGGAGCCGGCAGTCGCCGTAGCCAGCGTCACGACGCATGTGGCGGCCTCTTCGTTTTCGGGCGCGACGGCCTATTGGCGCCGCAACGCCGTCGACGCGACGCTTGCGCTCACACTCCTCGCTGGCGGCATCTTCGGCAGCGCCGGCGGGGTTGCGCTGTTCACCTGGCTGCGGGCACTTGACCAGCTCGATCTCGTCATCGGCCTTTCTTACGTGATCCTTCTGGGCATTGTCGGTGTGCTGATGATCGGCGAAAGCGCGCGCGCGATCGTCCGCAGCATTCAGGGCAAGCGGGTCGAGCTGCGGCGGCCGGGCAGTCACATGTGGATTCACGGGTTGCCGCTCAAGCTGCGCTTTAAGCGTTCGAAAATCTACGTCTCCGCAATCCCGGTGCTTGCGATCGGATTCATCATCGGCTTTCTCGGCGCCATCATGGGCATCGGCGGCGGATTTCTGCTGGTGCCGATGCTGATCTATCTGTTGCGGGTGCCGACCGTGACGGTCATCGGCACGTCCATGGTCTTGACCTTTCTCACCATGGTGGCAGCGACCATTCTGCACGCGGCGACCAATCATCTGGTCGATGCCGTGCTCGCGCTGATCCTCATGGTGGGTGGCGTCATCGGCGCGCAGTTCGGTGCGCATGCCGGACAGCGCATTCGCGGCGAATGGTTGCGGCTGTTGCTCGGCCTGCTCGTCCTCTCGGTCGGCTTGCGCTTCGCGGGCCAACTTGTGCTGCAGCCGGACGATCCATATTCGATCCGGGTCATCGGTGGTGCGCCATGAGATCGGTGTTTGTCGCCGCGCTTATCCTGACAAACCTGATTGTCTGTACAAGCCGGGCGGCGGCGGAGCGGCTCATTGCTTCCTTGACCAATCAAAGAGTGCTGATCACCTCGAACTACACCGGCGTGGAATTGGTGCTGTTCGGTACGGTGGAGCGGGACGCTGCCGATCCGGTGCGAGACGGGCCTTACGATATCGTCGCGACCGTCACCGGCCCACGGGAATCAATCCGCACGTTGCGCAAGCAACAGGTGCTCGGCATCTGGGTGAATACGCAAGCGCGCACCTTTGTTGATCCGCCCGCCTATCTCGCCGTTTTGGCGAGCCGTCCGCTCGACGCCATTACCGGCGCGGAGAATCGCCGGCGGCTGCAGCTCGGCATTGCCAATACGCCGCTGCCCGAACTGATCCACAACGACATCGGCGAGGTCAGCAGCGACCCGTTCCGCGCCGCGTTTATTCAGATCATGCGCGGACGCGACCTCTACAGCGAAGAGCCGAATGCGGTCTCATTCCTCACGCCGACGCTGTTCCGCACCACGATCGTACTGCCGGCGCAGGTGCCGACCGGCAATTACACTGTCGACGTCAAGCTGTTCGATGGCGGCAATATGGTCGCGCACACGGATTCGACCTTCGAGATCGTCAAGGTCGGCTTCGAGCAGTTTGTGGTCAACGCCGCGCGCGATCACGGCCTGCTCTACGGATTTGCCACCGCGCTGATGGCCCTGACGACCGGCTGGATTGCGAGCGTGGCGTTCCGGCGAGACTAAGTTTCAATCCGGCAGGCATCGCTCCGCAGCGATCGCGAAGAGCCGGCGCTCGCCGAGCATGTGCGCGGTGAACGCGAGCGTGCCGAACAGGCCGGAGATGGCGCGATCGCGGACGTTGAGGCCCCCGGCATAGGCGCCGAACGCCGGCATGATCAGGCGGCGGCCATCGCTGGCGAAGCACCGCCGGCTTACCGCCCGACCGCGCTGCGCCACTCGCGCAACCGGATGGAGGTGGCCGGCGATCTCGCCGCCGCTCGCCTGTTCGGATGGTTCGTGGCGAAATGTTAGCGGACCGAACGCCAACACATCGGCGAACCGTCCGCCAATACCGTCCGAAGGATTGGGATCGTGGTTGCCGGCGATCCAGATCCAATCGCGGCTGTGCTGGAGGACTTTCAGCGCGGCGCGATCGCTGCCCGACATGCGCAATGGGCCATGGTCGTCGTGAAAGTTGTCGCCCAAAGCGACCACGAGACGCGGCGCGTAGCGCTCAACGAGGCGCGCGAGCCGCGCCAAAGTCGTCGCGGTGTCGTAAGGCGGCAGCAGCACGCCGCGCTTGGCAAAGGCTGAGCCTTTTTCCAGATGCAGATCGGCGACGAGGAGCAGACTTTCGTCGGGCCAGTACAGCGCACCCGCCGGGTCGGCGACAAACGTGATGCCAGCGACGGCAACCGAGCCAGATTGAGGCGCACGCATAAACTCAGGATCGCCGCCGGCGCGGGATTGAGCGGTCGAAGCGGCACCCCTCACTGCATCGCCTCCTTGATCAATTCGGCTTCCGCCTCGGCGAGGAGCGTATCCGATGCTTCGCCGTAAACCATCTCGCGGCCGATCTCCAGCATCACCGGCACAGCCAGCGGCGACACGTGATCGAGCGCTTTATGAACGATTCGGCCTCTGATGCGCGAGAGCATTTCGGAAATGCGGCGCACGTCGAGCAGCCCGCTCGCGGCGTCGGCGCGGCCGGCGCGCAGGAGAATGTGATCGGGCTGGTGGCTGCGCAGCACGTCATAAACCAGGTCGGTCGAGATTGTGACCTGCCGGCGCGATTTTTCCTGTCCGGGGAAGCGGCGCTCAATCAGTCCGGCAATGATCGCGCAATTGCGGAACGTGCGTTTCATCAACGCGGACTCGGCGAGCCAGGCTTCGAGGTCGTCGCCGAGCATGTCTTCGTCGAACAGGGCGGCGAGCGACAATTCCCCACGCTCGATCTGCTGCGCCACATTGCCGAGGCCCCACACCGCCAACGCGTATTCGTTGGCGACGAAGCCCATCGGGCGCAGCCGTGCGCGTTCCAACCGCCGTGTCAGCAGCATACCGAGCGTCTGATGCGCCAGCCGGCCTTCGAACGGATAGCAGACGAGATAGTGCTTGTTGGCGCGCGGAAACGTTTCCACCAGCAGTTCATACTGGCCGGGCATGCGCGAACGCCATTCCTGAATTTCGAGCCAGTCGCGGACTTGCGCAGGCAGCGCACGCCATTCCTGCGGGTGGGCGATGATGCCGCGCACCCGCGCGGCGAGATAAGTCGAAAGCGGAAATTTTCCGCCCTCGTAGGCCGGCACCTTCGGATCCTCCGCGGTGGCGCGTGAGACATAAACCTCGTCCTCGACCAGGGTCTCATATTTGAGAATCTCGCCGGCGAACACGAAAGTGTCGCCCGGCACCATGGTTTCGATGAAATATTCTTCGACCTCGCCCAGCAGCCGGCCGCCGCGCAGAATGACTTTCGAAGCGCGCGAGCGGACGAGGCGGACTTTCAGCATGTCGGCCTCGACGATGGTGCCGACGTTGAGCCGGTAGCGTTGCGCGACGTTGGGATTGGTTATGCGCCAGCGCCCGTCTTTGCCTTCGCGAATGCGGGCAAAGCGGTCGTAGGCCTTGAGCGCATAGCCGCCGGTGGCGACGAAATCGACCACGGCGTCGAAATCGGCGCGCGTCAATGCTGAGTACGGGGCGGCAGTCGTCACCTCGGCATAGAGTTCGTCGCTGAAGAACGGCTCGCCGCAAGCGCAGCCGAGGACGTGCTGCGCGAGCACGTCGAGCGCGCCGACGCGCAATGGCGGCGTATCCTGCGCGTTCTCCGCGATAGCGTCGAGCGCCGCGCGGCATTCGAGCACCTCGAAACGGTTGGCCGGAATAAGCACGCCTTTCGACGGCTCGTCCATGCGATGATTGGCGCGGCCGATGCGCTGCAGAATGCGCGAAGCGCCTTTCGGCGCGCCAACATTGATCACCAGATCGACATTGCCCCAATCGATGCCGAGGTCGAGCGAAGAGGTGCAAACCACGGCCCGCAGCCGGCCGCCCGCCATCGCCGCCTCGACCTTGCGGCGCTGCGCGACGTCGAGCGAACCGTGATGCAGGGCGATGGCCAGATTGTCGTCGTTGATGTGCCAGAGCTGCTGAAAGATCGCTTCCGCCTGGCTGCGGGTATTGACGAAAACGAGCGTGGTTTGATGCGCCATGATGAGCCCGTAGATTTCATCGAGCGCGTGCCGCGCCGAGTGCCCGGCCCAGGGCAGCCGCTCGCGCGTGTCGAGCATGGTGACGTCGGGCGGCGCGCCAGGGTCGGCAACGATGAGATCGGCGATCATCTGCCCAGCTGCGCCGCTGCGTTGCGGCACCATGAAACGCGCGAGCTCAGCAGGCTCGGCCACGGTCGCCGAGAGACCGACGCTGGTGAGGTTTTCCGCAATCCGAAACAGCCGGGCGAGACCGAGCGAAAGCAGGTCACCGCGCTTCGACGTGACCAGCGCATGTAATTCATCGAGGATGACGCGTTTGAGCGAGCCGAACAAATACGGCGCGTCCGCGGAGGCGAGCAGCAGCGCCAGCTGCTCCGGCGTCGTCAGCAAAATTTCCGGCGGATCGCGACGCTGGCGCTGGCGTTTTGAGGTCGGCGTGTCGCCGGTCCGTGTTTCGATGCGGATCGGCAGGCGCATCTCGGCGACCGGCGTTTCAAGGTTGCGCGCGATGTCGACGGCGAGCGCCTTGAGCGGCGAGATGTAGAGCGTGTGCAGCCCGCCTTCCCGACGAATATCGCGGCCGATTGAAATGAGTTTTCTTTTTTCCGCCCGGGTGTTCGGGGCGGGCGATGCAGCGCCGCTCAGTTCCACCAGGCTAGGCAGGAAGCCGGCGAGCGTCTTGCCGCCGCCGGTTGGTGCGATCAACAGTACCGAGTGGTGCGCCTGCGCCCTAGCCAAAAGCTCGAGTTGATGCGCGCGCGGCGCCCAGCCGCGGCTGGCGAACCAGCGTGCAAAGACGTCCGGCAGCAGTGCGGCACGCTCGATAACGGTCACGCACCAGAACTAGCGGGCGGATGCTCTGCGGTCGAGGGTTGCGCAATCACGACAAGGCTATCGACCGGTACGCCCTTCTCACTACGCACTGCCGCTTTGGCGATGGAAAAAGCCGCAAGGCCAGCTTTTCCCAGCGTGTGTCTGATGTAAGGCTCGCCGTGGGCATAGCGCAGCGTCGGCAGCAGTTTCACACCGTCGCCGGAATGGGTTTCGACGGTGAAGGCAAACAGACCGTCGGACGAAAGCACGCGCGCGACGCCAGCCACGATCGGCGACAGCTCGTTCACATAGACGAAGACGTCGGCGGCGAGGACGAGGTCGTACGCGTCGGCGTTGGAAATCTCATCGCCAAGGAAGGCGGTGAGGCCGCTTGTGGAGAGGCGATCATAAATATCTTTCGCCGCCGCCTGCGCGATCATCGCCGGCGACAGGTCCACACCGACAATCCGGTCAGCCACAGAGTGAAAGGCGGCGCCGGCGAGCCCGGTGCCACAGCCAAGATCGAGCATCGAACCGAAGTGAAGCGGACCGTGCACTGCCTGCATCGCCGCTTCGACTGCTTGCCTCAGCAATACCGGTCCGCGATAGGCGAGGCGTTCGGTAAGAGCGGTGTCGTAGCGGGCGGCATATTGGTCGAACAGCCGCCGCACATAGGTTTCGCTCATTGCCGGAGTAGCGTGGCCGGAGCCGAGCCGCGCCAGCTGCAGCCGCGCTCCGTGATAGTCCTGCGGGTCCGCATCGCGGGCTTGTTCAAATGCGACGACGGCGCCGTTTCGATCACCGAGCCGGTCTCGGATCGCGCCGAGTGCAAACCAGGCGGTGGCGAAGCTCGGCGCCAGCGCGACGGTTTGGGCGAGAACGTCGGCAGCGCCGGCAAAATCGCCGCGCGCCGCCTGGTCGAGCGCCCATTTGTAGCGCCGGTCGGCGATCAGATCGCCGGAAGAGACAAAAAGCGGGCCGGTGTCGGACATTGGGCGCTCGCGTCCTTTGTCGAAATGCCTATTTATGACTTTCCATGCGTCCTGAAGACATCCTGGTGCCGACGCCCGCAGGCGTGTGCTGCAAGCTTGGTTCCTTCCACATCGATCCGACGCGGCCGGTGGAGCGGGCGCTGATCACCCATGCTCATTCCGATCATGCCCGCGCCGGTCATGGTTCGGTGCTGGCAACGCAGGAAACGCTCGACCTGATGCGGTTGCGTTACGGCGATAATTTTGCCGGCGCAACCCAGGCCATCGGCTACGGCGAAAGCGTCGATCTCAGTGGCGTTAAAGTCACGTTCCATCCGGCCGGTCATGTCCTCGGTTCCGCGCAAATCGCGGTCCAGGCCAACGGTCTGCGCATTGTTGCCTCCGGCGATTACAAGGACGTCGCCGATCCGACCTGCGCGCCGTTCGAACTGATCCCGTGTGACGTGTTTATCACTGAGGCGACATTCGCGTTGCCGGTGTTCCGCCACGGCGACCCCGAGGGCGAAGTCGCCAAGCTTCTGCAGTCCGTCGCGCTTTTTCCGGAGCGCGCGCATCTCGTTGGCGCCTATTCGCTCGGCAAGGCGCAACGCGTCATCGCTCTGCTGCGCCAGGCTGGCCATGCCGCGCCGATCTACCTGCACGGCGCCATGGAAAAAATCACGACCTATTACGCGGAACGCGGCGTTGCGCTTGGCGAGCTTCGTGTCGTGCGTGGCGCTGAAAAGGCGGAACTCGCCGGCACGATCACGTTGTGTCCGCCTTCGGCGCTTAGCGATCTGTGGACACGCCGCTTTCCCGATCCACTGACGGCGTTCGCATCGGGCTGGATGCGCATTCGCGCCCGGGCGCGGCAATACGGCGTGGCGCTGCCGCTGGTGATTTCCGATCACGCGGACTGGAACGGTCTCACGGCCACCATCGCCGCGACCGGCGCCGGTGAGATTTGGGTGACGCACGGCCAGGAGGATGCGCTGGTGCATTGGTGCGCGACCCGCGGCCTCAAAGCGCGGCCGCTCGATATTGTCGGTTACGGCGACGAGGACGATGAAGCGGCTACCGTTCCGCAAACGGCAAGCGAAAGCAACGGCGGTTCCCAAGCATGAACCGCTTCGCCGAACTGTTGGACCGCCTCACCTACGAGCCGGCGCGGAACGCGAAGCTGCGGCTGATGACCGATTACTTCCGCTCGACATCGGATCCCGAGCGGGGTTGGGCGCTTGCGGCACTGACGGGTGCGCTGAGTTTTCCGCACGCCAAACCGGGCCTCATTCGCAATCTGATCGCCGAGCGCACTGATCCGGTGTTGTTCGAACTATCCTATGATTACGTCGGCGACCTTTCAGAAACTGTTGCGCTGATGTGGCCGGCGCCGCTGGATCCGCAGACTCCCTCCCCCCTTGTGGGGGAGGGTTGGGGTGGGGGGTCGGGAGGTGATGCGCGTGCGTTGACGACTGCGGTCCACCTTCCGACCCCCACCCCTATCCCCTCCCCGCAAGGGGGAGGGGAACAGCGAGCGGGAGCGGAAGAACTTTCTCTCACCACCTTTATTGAAACGCTTGCCACCCTCGGCAAGGCCCAACTGCCAGCGCGGCTGGCGCGCTGGCTCGATGCGCTCGATGAAACCGGCCGCTGGGCGCTCATCAAACTTGTCACCGGCGGCCTGCGCATCGGCGTATCCGCACGCCTTGCGAAGGCGGCGGTGGCCGCGCTTGGCGCCACTGACGCGCAGGACATTGAGCTACTTTGGCCGGGGCTGTCGCCGCCGTATCTCGATTTGTTCGCCTGGCTCGAGGGGCGCGCCGACAAACCGGCAAGCACCGATCCCGCCCCATTTCGGCCGCCAATGCTGGCCCATGCACTCGATGAGCCGGACCTTGCGACGCTCGCGCCATCGGATTTCATCGCCGAGTGGAAATGGGACGGCATCCGCGTCCAGGCCGTCGCTGCGCCCCCACCCTACCCTCCCCCGCTTGCGGGGGAGGGTAGGGTGGGGGTTGCGCGGCTCTATTCGCGGACCGGCGAGAATATCTCCAAGAGTTTTCCCGATCTCATTGACGCGCTGCGGCTACCCGGCGCCATCGACGGCGAACTCCTGATCATGCGCGATCAACGCGTGCAAACGTTCAACGTGTTGCAGCAGCGGCTCAATCGCAAAAGCGTCACGGCAAAACTCATGGGCGAGTTTCCGGCGCATCTGCGCGCCTACGATCTGCTTGCCGACGGTGACGAAGATTTGCGCGAGCTTCCGTTCGCTGCCCGGCGCGCGCGCCTTGAAGAGTTCGTCGCGCGGCTCGACGAGCCACGTGTCGATCTTTCTCCGCTCGTCAGTTTTGCGACCTGGGACGAGCTTATGGTCGCGCGCAAAGATCCGGCGGTGGCGGGTGCCGGCGCGGATGCGGATGCGGTCGAAGGCATCATGCTCAAGCGGCGCGACGCACTCTACGTTCCGGGTAGGCCGAAGGGGCCGTGGTGGAAATGGAAGCGCGATCCATTCATCGTCGACGCCGTGCTGATGTACGCCCAGCGCGGCCACGGCAAACGGTCCTCGTTTTATTCAGATTATACCTTCGGTGTCTGGACGCGCGGCGAACAGGGCGATGAGCTCGTTCCGGTCGGCAAAGCGTATTTCGGTTTCACCGACGAGGAATTGTTGCAAATCGACCGCTTCGTTCGCCGCAATACCATCGATCGGTTCGGCCCGGTGCGCGAGGTGGTGCACGAGCCGGGCGAGGGGTTGGTGCTTGAAGTCGCATTCGAAGGGTTGCAGCGTTCGACCCGACACAAGTCGGGGCTGGCGATGCGATTTCCGCGGATCAGTCGGCTGCGCTGGGACAAGCCGCCGGGTGAAGCCGACCGGCTGGAGCGGTTGGAGACGATCCTGGCCGGAATCGAAGCTGGGCGTTCGGCGTGAATCAATTGCCGCGGCGGTGCCGGCCCTCAAGCGGCTTTCGTGACTTCTTCGAGCGGCCACCGAGCGCGCGGTGCGGTATCGAGCGGATCGGTAAGCCCCAGTGCCAGCCGCTCGGCGCCGGCCCAGGCGATCATGGCGCCGTTGTCGGTGCACAATGCCGGCGGGGGCGCAACGAGGGCGGCGCCGACTTCGAAGGCGACGCGGTGCAGCACTTTGCGAATGGCCTGGTTCGCTGCCACGCCGCCGGCGCAGACCAGCGCCGTGGGTGTGCCGACACGGTCGCGAAATATCCGCAGCCCAATGCGCAAACGGTCCATGATCACGTCGCTGACCGCTTGCTGAAACGACGCGCAGAGATCGGCGACATCCTGATCGCTCAGGGGCGCGATTTTTTGGGCTTCCAGGCGCAGCGCGGTCTTCAGACCTGACAGCGAGAAATTAGCGTCATCGCGTCCAGCCATGGGGCGGGGCAGTGCGAAGCGCTTGGGGTCACCGTTCGCCGCCTCTTTTTCGACCTGGGGCCCGCCTGGAAAGCCGAGACCAAGCAGTTTGGCGGTCTTGTCGAAAGCCTCGCCGATCGCGTCGTCGACGGTGCCGCCGAGCCGCACGTAGTTGCCGACGCCGAGCACGCCGAGGATTTGGGTGTGGCCGCCGGAGGCGAGGAACAGGCAATAGGGGAATGGCGTAGCGTCAGTGAGCCGCGCCGTCAGCGCATGCGCTTCCAGGTGGTTGACCGCGATCAGCGGCTTGTCGGTCACCAGGGCGATGGCCTTCGCCGTGGTCAGGCCGACGATGACGCCGCCGATCAGCCCGGGCCCCGCGGCCGCGGCAACGCCATCCAGCGAGGCGAACGAGACTTGCGCCTCGCGCAGCGCCGCGGCGATGATCGAATCCAGCGCCTCGACGTGCGCCCGGGCGGCGATCTCCGGCACCACGCCGCCGAATGCCGCATGCTCGGTGATCTGCGACAGCACCACGTTGGACAGGATGTGGCCATGGCCGTCCTCGGTCCGTTCGACCACGGCAGCGCTGGTTTCGTCGCAGGTGGTTTCGATGCCCAGGATGATCATCGGTGTATTATGACATGACGCCGCGCTCCGGCGTTGCGCTTTCGGGCGCGGCCTAGCATCTGAAGGTCCGATGGCACAATCCGCAAGCCGGCTAACTGCCCTGCGTATCGGTTCGCGCGGCTCTCCACTGGCGTTGGTGCAGGCGAACGAGGTGAAAAGCCGCCTCGCCGCGGCCGCCGGCCTCGATGCGGAGCGCATCGCGATCGAAATCATCCGTACCACGGGGGACGTGGTTCAGGATCGGCCATTGGCCGAGTCCGGCGGCAAAGGCCTGTTCGCCAAGGAAATCGAAGAGGCGCTCATCGCCGGCACTATCGACCTTGCCGTTCATTCGGCCAAGGACCTACCGACGGAACTGCCGGCGGGTCTCATGCTGGCGGGTTTTCTGCCGCGCGAGGACCCGCGCGACGCTTTCATCAGCCGCAAGGCCAAAACTTTCGGCGAACTCCCGCCCGGTGCTGTGGTCGGCACGGCCTCGCCGCGGCGACAGGCTCTTGTCCGGCGCCTGCGGCCGGACGTCGGTGTCGTCATGCTGCGCGGCAATGTGGAAACGCGGCTGCGCAAGCTCGAAGCGGGCGAAGTGGACGCGACGCTGCTCGCTGTCGCCGGCCTGAAGCGGCTCGGCCTTGTTTCGGCGGCGACCGCGATTCTTGATCCCGGCGAGTTTCTGCCGGCGGTCGGGCAGGGCGCAATTGCCATTGAGACGCGAGCCGACGACAGCAAGATCCGCGCGCTTGTCGCCATGATCGACGATCCCGACACGGCGATTGCTGTCGCCGCCGAGCGCGCCTTTCTCGCCGTACTCGACGGTTCCTGCCGCACGCCGATTGGCGGCCACGCTCGGCTGCGCGGGGAGGCGGTGCATTTCCGCGGCATCATCGTCAAACCGGACGGCAGTGAGGCTTTCGAGGTTGAACGTGAGGGCCGCCGTGAAGATGCGACGGAACTTGGCGCCGATGCCGGCCGCGAATTGCGCCAGCGTGCCGGCGCCGACTTTTTTGTTCGAGGCTAAGGGGTGCGCTTTCTCATCACGCGTTCGCAGCCCAGCGCCGCACGCACGGCCGTAGCATTACGCGCACACGGCCACGAGCCGATCATCGCGCCGCTCTTTCATATCGAGATTATCGCGCAGGCCGATCTCAGCACCGGGCCATGGGCGGCGTATTTGATCACGAGCGCCAATGCGTTATGGGCGCTCGCCAACCAAACACATCGCGATGAAGTGCGCACCGTACCGGTTTTCACGGTCGGCGAGCGGACCGCTCAAGTGATCCGCGGACACGGTTTCACGGCCGTCGCTTCGGCTGACGGCAATGTAACCGATCTCGCAAATCTGGTTGCGGCGCGTCTAAAGCCACCAGCGCGACTCCTCTATCTCGCCGCGGAAACGCGCGCCGGCGATCTCGCGGGCACATTGCGCGCGCTGGGCTTTGTGGTCGACGTCGTTGTGGCTTACCGCGCTGTGGTCGCGGACACACTTCCAGCGGAAGCCGCCGCGGCACTGACCGGCGGCATCGACGGCGTCCTGCACTTCTCGCGCCGGAGCGCAGAGACTTATGTCCATGCAGCACGCAACGCAGGTCTGCTGACAAGCGCCTTGAATCCTGTCCATTTCTGTCTCTCGGCTCAAGTGGCAGAGCCGCTCATCGAAGCCGGCGCTGTCGACGTTCGCGTCGCCGCCGAGCCAAATGAGGCGGCCATGCTCGCGGTGATTCCCGCGGTTTCAGCCAGCTGATTTTGTGTCGCGGGCACTAAGCGGCGGACGTGTTGCCGCCATCTCTGCCCCGTACTATGCCGTGGCGTGCGGCCGGCCGGCACGTCGAATTGGCCCGATTCGCGCAGGAGACAGGATGACGACCGAGCCCGACAGCACGCCGCGCCGGCGGTCGCCGACCATCGATCTAACGGCGAAGGAAGTGGAGGCCGCGCCAGGGGATTCCGCGCAAGAATCCGGCGCCGCGGAGCAATCGAAAGGCAGTGAGGCCGGCGGCGACCGGACCCGTGCCGGTGGCGTCATGCCGTACGTCGCAGGCGCTGTCGCCGGCGCGATTGTGGTCGCGGCGCTTGTTGCCGGGATGTGGATTGCCGGATTGGTTCCGGTGCGCGAGGCGGCGGCGCCCGGGGCGTCAGCGCCAAGCGCAGTCGCATCCAACACACCGGCTGTTGCTCCGGCTGCCGATCAGATTTCCGCTCGGCTTGAGAGAATCCAGGAAGCGTTGAAAACCCGGCGCGCCGACGAAGCGATGGTTAGTCGTATTGCGGCAGCAGAGGGCCAAACAAAAGTGCTCAGCGACCAGCTCTCGACACTCACGCGCCGCGTTGACGACGTCGCAGCAGCTTCGCAAACCGTGCTGGCGCAGGCCAAGGCCGCGACGGCTGCGGCCGAGGGAGCGAAGAGCGCTGCTCAAGCGGTTGCGCAGCGCAGCGACCTCGAGGCGCTTAACGATCGTATCGCGACGCTGGAAAACGCCATCAAGTCACTCGGCACGGAGTTGACGCAACGAACGTCGAGCGCAGACGATCGTGCCGCCCGCATGGCCGTCGCCGCCGAAGCGTTACGGGCGACCGTCGAACGCGGTGCGCCGTACCAAGCAGAGCTTGCCGCGGTGAAATCGTTCGGCGCCGAAGAAAGCGCGTTGGCGCCACTCGCCCCGTTCGCTGCCGAGGGGATTCCAAAGGCGGCCGCACTCGCACGCGAATTTACCGGGCTTATGCCGTCGCTGTTGCAGGTGTCGGGTACGGTATCGCGCGATGGCTCACTCCTCGCGCGGCTGGAGGCGCACGCGGAGAATCTCGTCCGCATCACGCCGGTTGATGCACCGGCAGGTGATGACGCGTCCGCTGCTGTCGCGCGCATAAACAGCGAGGCCGCCCGCGGCGATTTTGCTGCCGTGCTTGCCGACGCTGCACGTTTACCCGACCACGCGCGAGCGGTTGCGGAAAGCTGGGTCAAGAAAGTCGAGGCGCGCGAGGCGGCAATCGCGGCCAGCCGCCGCATCGCGGCTGATGCGCTCGCCGCGCTCAGCAAGCCGGTATCGCAATGATCCGCGTTGTCTTTTTTCTACTCGCTGTCGGCGCGTTGGCCCTCGCCGCGGCCTGGCTGGCTGACCGCCCCGGCGACGTGGTCCTCACTTGGCAGGGCTTGCGTATCGAAACTTCGCTGATGGTGTTGATCGGAGCGATCCTGGCGGCGATGGCGGTGCTAGCGCTCATTTGGACCTTGCTGCGCGCGGTTTTCACTTCGCCATTTATCTTCCGGCGGCATCTGCACCGTCGCCGTGGCGAGCGCGCCTATGAGGCGATTTCCCGCGGTCTCGTCGCAGTTGGTTCCGGCGATCTTGCCGCGGCGCGCAAACACACCGCCGAAGCAAAGCGTATCGCCCCGGCCGAACCGCTCGCGCTGTTGCTCAGCGCGCAATCGGCGCAACTCGCCGGCGATCGTGAAGCGGCTGATGCTGCCTTTCGAGCCATGGCGAGCCGCGCCGACACGAAATCACTCGGCCTCCACGGTCTCTTCGTCGAGGCTAAACGCCGCGCTGATCATGTCGGCGCGCATGCGTTTGCCGAGGAAGCGGCGCGGGATAATCCGTCGCTCGGTTGGGCCGGCAAGGCTGTGCTCGAATTCCGCTGCGCGACCGGTGATTGGGCCGGTGCGCTGGCGCTGCTGGAAGGCAGCAAGCGCGCGCTCGACAAGGAGACCTATCACCGTCAGCGCGCGGTGCTCCTGACGGCGCGGGCGATGGCCACGGAGGAAACCGACCGCGATAACGCCAGGGCCTTTGCTCTCGAAGCCGCAAAGCTTGCGCCGACTTTGGTGCCGGCTGCGGCGCTCGCCGGCCGCATGCTCGCCGAGGGCGGGGAACTGCGTAAGGCCACGCGCGTGCTGGAAAAAGCCTGGCGGGCCAATCCGCATCCCGATCTCGCCCAGGTCTTTTCCGATCTACGGTTCGGCGACGCTGCGCGCGATCGTCTCAAACGCATCGAGGGCCTGGTGAAAAAGATACCCGGCCACATCGAGGGCGCGCTGGCGATGGCGCGTGCCGCGATTGATGCGCAGGAATTTGGCAAAGCCCGCGCCGCGCTGGCCTCCTATCTGGAGGCGCCGACCAAGCGGATCGCGTTGCTGATGGCGGAACTGGAACGTGCCGAACACAACGACGAAGGGCGCGCACGCGAATGGATCGCACGCGCACTCAATGCCCCGCCAGATCCGGTATGGACCGCCGACGGTCATGTATCCGATCGCTGGCTGCCGGCCTCGCCGAGCGGCCGGCTGGATGCATTTGAGTGGCGCGTGCCCGTAACCGGCATGGTCACGACCGCACCGGTGATCGAGCCGGACACGTCCGCAGCCGCGCCCGCGCCCGCCGTCAGCGAACTCGGTGCTGAAAGTGCACCGAGGTTGGAAGGAACGGCAATATCAGACGCACCGTCGGAGCCCGCAGCTGCCACGCCCGTTGCTTGGCGCGCTGCATTAGCCCAACCCAAACCGGAGCCGGTCATCCCGCTTGTTCATGCGCCGGACGATCCCGGTCCCGATGCCGTCGACGACATCGAGCCCCCGCGGGAGCAGCAGCCCGCCGTTTGGCGAAAGATGTTCGAATAAGCCGAAACGCGGCGCGTCGCCTCATATGCCAGCTTGCAAATCACGCAGCTCGTATGCATTATAGCGCATGAACTATAATGCATTAGATTTATAATCCGTGGCCAAATCGACGGCAAAAGACAAGCCGGTTCAGGCGGCTGCGACACTTCCAACGGGCAACCTCGCAGAAACGGCCGCGTTTTTGGCTGCCGTCGGCGGCGAGGTGCGAAAGAACCGAGCCAAGCGGGGCATGACGCGCCGTCAATTGGCCCATGCCTCGGAGACCTCCGAACGGTACCTGGCGCAGATCGAGAGCGGGGCTGGCAATCCCTCGGTCAGCGTGCTGCGTGCGATCGCGCGCGCGCTCGATCTACCCGCCGCTGCGCTCCTGCCGGAGACTGGCGTGCGAACCGCGGCGCTCGGGTCCATTCTCGGTCTTCTGACGCAGGTGCCGGAAAAGGATTTGCCGGCACTGGCTAAGGAACTGGCCGCGCGGGTTGTGCGCGCCGGCAGTGTCGACCGCGGCCAGCGCATTGCCCTCGTTGGTTTGCGCGGGGCCGGCAAGTCGACGCTCGGCCGGATGCTCGCGCAACA
Organism: uncultured Alphaproteobacteria bacterium; assembly: GCA_963844545.1. Taxonomy (GTDB): domain Bacteria; phylum Pseudomonadota; class Alphaproteobacteria; order Rhizobiales; family Xanthobacteraceae; genus BOG-931. The sequence goes on from CAWJOX010000026.1 coordinate 1,160,621, forward strand.
TCTCGGCTGGCCGTTCATCGAGCTCGATCGTCGTGTTGCGGAGGAATACGGCGCCAGCGTTCCCGACCTGATCGAGATGGCTGGCATGGCGACGTTCCGGCGTCACGAGCGTGATGCGCTCGATCGCGTCATCGCCAGGAACGAGGCCGCCATTATCACCACCGCAGGCGGCATCGTCTCGAACCCCGAAACGTACGCCCTGCTGCTCCGTCGCACCCACACGGTGTGGATCAAGGCGCGCCCGGACGAACATATGAGCCGGGTCATGGCGCAAGGCGATTTCCGCCCGATGGCGCAGAACCGCGCCGCCATGGCCGACTTGGTGGCGATCCTCGAAGCGCGCCGCGCCGACTACGCGCGTGCCGAAGCCGAACTTGACACCTCGGGCGACGCCGTCGAGCAAAGCTTTGCCAAGCTGTTGCGCATTGTCGCGCCGTTCATGGGCGAGCTTTAACCATGGCGCTTGCCGACGAGGGGTTTCTCGATCTTCCCCCGATGCGGCTCGAATATCGCATGATCGGACCGCGCCCCGACGCGGCGCCGACCATCGTCATGCTGCATCAGGGCCTCGGCTGCGTTGGCATATGGGGGGCGTTTCCGGAGCAGCTTGCATCGGCGACGGGCGCTGGTGTGTTCGTCTATTCACGCGCCGGCTGCGGCAAATCGAGCCCCGCAAAGCTGCCGCGGCCGCTCACTTTCATGGACGAAGAAGCTCTCGACGTGTTGCCGCGGGTGCTCGACGCGATCGGCTTTCAGCGCGGCATTCTGTTTGGTCACAGCGATGGCGCGTCGATCGCGACCATCTATGCCGGCGGCGTCCAGGATCACCGCGTGCGTGGCGTCGTGCTGATGGCGCCGCATTTTTTCACTGAAGCAATGGGGTTCGCGGAAATTCGCCGCACCAGGGAACAATTCGCTGCCGGCCCGCTGCGCGATCGGCTCAAACGCTGGCATGCCGACGTCGACGCTACGTTCCTCGGGTGGGTCGAGCCGTGGCTCAATCCGGACTTTGAGAAATGGGACATCACCGACGCACTCGGCTACATCCGCGTGCCGATCCTGGTGGTGCAGGGCGCCGACGATGAATACGGCACCTTGCGGCAGGTCGAAGCCGTGCCGGAAGAGTGCTACTGCCCGGTCGAAACGGTGGTGCTGCCCGGCGCCCGCCATTCTCCCTATCGGGACGTGCCCGAGGCGACGCTCGAAGTGACCGCCGGCTTTATCAATCGGCTGCTGCGCGACCATCACGAAAGCGAGCGGCCGCCCGATTCCGGGGTTGCGGCCTAGTGCATTATAGTGCATATAAGCCTCGGAAACATTTATGCATTATAGTACAGCAGAACAGTAGTGCAGCCGAGGAAGCTGTTTGATGGGCGATACGCCGCACGCAGCCGAGCGTCCGCTGGCTAACGGCCAGACCCGGATCGATTTTCAGACCGAGCCCTCGCGCTACCGGCACTGGAAGCTCAACATCGATGGCGATGTCGCTACGCTGCTGCTCGACGTGGACGAGAAGGGCGCGCTGTTCGAGGGCTACGAGCTCAAGCTCAATTCCTACGATCTGGGCGTCGACATCGAACTCGCCGACGCCATCGAGCGGATGCGTTTTGAGCATCCGCAGGTGCGCGTGGTGGTGCTGCGCTCCGGCAAGCCGCGCGTGTTTTGCGCCGGCGCCAATATCCGCATGCTCGCCGGGGCAAGCCACGCCCACAAAGTCAACTTCTGCAAATTCACCAACGAGACGCGCAACGGCATCGAGGATTTGAGCGAAAATTCCGGGCTGCAAACCATTTGCGCGATTAACGGCACGGCGGCTGGCGGCGGCTACGAGCTCGCGCTTGCGGCCGACTACATCATGCTGGTGGACGACGGCTCGTCTTCCATTTCTCTGCCGGAGCTGCCGTTGCTCGCGGTGCTGCCGGGCACCGGCGGGCTGACGCGCGTCTCCGACAAACGCAAAGTTCGGCGCGACCATGCCGACTTTTTCTGCACTACCGAAGAGGGCGTGAAGGGAAAGCGCGCGCTCGATTGGCGGCTGGTAGACGAAGTCGTGCCGGGCTCCAAATTTGAGGACACGGTCGCCGCGCGCGCCCGTGAATTTGCGTCGCGGTCTCGCCGCGGTAACGGCGGCCAGGAGAGCAAAGGCATCAAACTCACACCACTCAGCCGCACGTTTACGCCGGATGGTGTCGACTACGGCACCGTTGCATCCGAGTTTGATCGCCGCGGCCGGATCGCGACGGTGACGTTACGCGGCCCGAAGGCGCCGCCGCCCGCATCGGCCGACGCCATGGTGGCGCTCGGCGCGGAATTTTGGCCGCTCAAGCTTGCGCGCGAACTCGACGACGCGATCCTCAATATTCGCCTCAACGAGTTTGACGTCGCCGCGATCGTCTTCAAGTCCTCGGGCGATCCGGCCGACGTCGTGGCCTACGAGCATTTCCTTGACGCCAACAAAGACCATTGGCTGGTGCGCGAAATCCGTCACCTCTGGAAGCGGGTGCTCAAGCGCGTCGATCTGACCTCCCGTTCGCTGGTGACGCTGATCGAGCCGGGTTCATGCTTCGCCGGCACGCTCGCCGAACTCGCTTTTGCCAGCGACCGCTCGTACATGTTGCCCCCTCCCGCCCTCCCCCACAAGCGGGGGAGGGTTAGGGAGGGGGCTCGACAACAAGCCGCCTGCCGCGATCGTCCTGACCAAGGCCAATTTCGGCGCCTATCCGATGTCGAACGGCTTAACCCGGCTCACCAGCCGGTTTCTCGCTAACCCGGGCGATGTCGAAGCCGCAAAATCCCAGAGCGAGAAGATGCTCGACGCCGAGACCGCGCAGCGGTTTGGCCTGATCACCTTCGCGCTCGATGATATCGACTGGGACGATGAAGTGCGCGTCTTCCTCGAAGAACGCGCCAGCTTCTCGCCCGACAGCCTCACCGGCCTCGAAGCCAATCTGCGCTTCGCCGGGCCCGAGACCATGGAATTGAAAATCTTCGCCCGGCTGACCGCGTGGCAGAACTGGATTTTCCAGAGGCCCAACGCGGTTGGCGAGGCAGGGGCGCTCAAGCGCTACGGCACCGGCCAGCAGCCGGTATTCGATACGCGCCGCGTGTAAGGCCGACAGGAGCCAGCCATGGACATCGAGAACGTCGATTACACGCACCAAGATCCCGAACAACGTCAATCTCGTCGAGGACCGGCAGGTGCTGCGCGCGCTTGAGAGCTGGCATCCCGGCTACATCGACTGGTGGATGGATATGGGGCCGGAAGGCTTCCAGCAGGCGCTGGTTTATCTGCGCACCGCCGTCTCGGTTGATCCGAAAGGCTGGGCGAAGTTCGATTACGTGAAGATGCCCGAATACCGCTGGGGCATTCTGCTCGCTCCCAAAGAGGAAGACCGGAAAATTCCGTTCGGCCATCATTACGGCGAGGCGGCCTGGCAGGACGTGCCTGGTGAGTATCGTGCCATGCTGCGCCGTCTCGTCGTCATTCAGGGTGACACCGAGCCGGCCTCGGTCGAGCAGCAGCGCCATCTCGGCAAAACCGCGCCGTCGCTTTACGACCTGCGCAACGTTTTCCAGGTCAATGTCGAGGAAGGCCGCCACCTGTGGGCGATGGTCTACATCCTGCAGAAATATTTCGGCCGTGACGGCCGCGAGGAAGCGGGCGAGCTGTTGCAGCGCCGCTCCGGCAGCGCCGACAAGCCGCGCATGCTCGGCGCGTTCAACGAGGCGACGCCCGACTGGCTGTCGTTCTACATGTTCACGTTCTTTACCGATCGCGACGGCAAAATGCAGCTCGAAAGCCTGGCGCAATCGGGCTTCGATCCGCTGTCGCGCACCTGCCGCTTCATGCTGACGGAAGAAGCGCACCATATGTTCGTCGGCGAGACCGGCGTCGGCCGCACCATCCAACGGACCTGCGAAGCAATGCGGGCGGCCGGCATCGAGGATCCACATGAAATCGACAGGATCCGCAATCTCGGCGTGATCGACCTGCCGACCATTCAGAAGAAGCTCAACCTCCATTATTCGCTGTCGCTCGATCTGTTCGGCTCGGAGGTTTCGACCAACGCCGCCAACGCGTTCAACGCCAGCCTCAAGGGCCGCTTCCAGGAAACCAAGATCGATGACGATCATCGGCTTGAGCATGCGACGTATCCGGTGCTCAAGATGGTCGACGGCGAGATCAAGCGCGTCGAGGAGCCGGCGCTGACCGCGGTCAACATGCGGCTACGCGATGATTATACCGCCGATTGCCAGCGCGGCCTTGACCGCTGGAACAAAGTCATCGGCAAGACCGGCGTCGACTTCAAGCTTGAACTGCCGCATGTCGGCTTCCACCGCCAGATCGGCGAATTCCAGGACGTCAAAGTCTCGCCGGCCGGCGTCCTGATCGATGAGGCGACCTGGGACCGGGAAGTCGGCAAGTGGCTGCCGTCGAAAGGCGACGGCGAATTCATTGTCAGCCTGATGAAGCCGGTGTCCGAGCCGGGTCAGTACGCCAACTGGATCTCGCCGCCGCGCCTCGGCATTGACAACAAGCCGGGCGACTTCGAGTACGTGAAGATCGCGGCGTGAGTGTCCCCATGGGTCGCATCGATAATTGTTAGTCGCTATCACGTCCGTCGACCCGATCGCCTATTTGCTGTCCGAAGAATGAATCTCGGCAATGTATCCGCCGGGGAACTCAACCAACGCTGCGCGGCGCTGCGCAGCATTGTAGGGCTCGACCAGGACCGTAACGCCTGCGGCCTTGGCTTTTGTCAGAGCATTGGCAAGATCGGCGACCTCGTAGCCGGTTGTTTCGTGTCCGTAGGGGTAAGGCAGATGTCCATCGGTGGCGAGCACGGTCACTTTGCCAAAGTTGGAGTCGATCCGAATGCGGCGATAGGTATCGTTTGGCCTGCCGATCTCGATTCCCGGTGCATGTCCGTCATCGGAAACGACTTTGCCGCGTGAGAACGCCACGAAGTCGCGGACGAATTCACTGGCATGCTCTGCGGACATATAGACCCGGTTTTCAGGAACTGTTTGAAGCTTCGCGTAATTGGGCGCAGTTGTGTGGACGTAGAACTGCATATGGACGCCGCCCGGCCATACGATGATGACGTCGCGACCGATGGGATCGTTAAACGGCGTCACGACGATGTCTGCGCCGTGGGCCTTGGCGGACTTAATCGCAGCGTCAAGGTCGTTTACCAGGTAGCCCGCCCGCTCCGTGCCAAACGGATAGGGGATTGGCGTCTTGAAGCCGAGCACCGAGAAGGTACCGACCGGCGTGAGCACGGCCTGGAAGATCGTCTCACTAGGGGTAGGCGTGATTTTAAGGACCACCGGCTGGGATTTGGTTCCGCCGAACGTGGCAACGAAACTCGCGACGAGGCGATCGAAATCCTCGGGCGTGACGTACACGTGGGTCGCACCGTACTGCGGGCCGACCGCGATCGAGGGCGCCTGAGCGCCCAGCTTATCCTTGGCCATTAGCATGCCGGCCGCGTTTCCGAGAACAATGACTGCGACCGCGAAGACTTTGATCGCGCGCATCTTGCAGACTCCCAAGTAAGGTGCCTTCACGAATTAAGCGCGGAATGGGTCTGTCCGGACGCGCATCACACCAGCATAATCAGCGCTGAATTTTCAGGCGTGAGAAGGATGTCCCTCGCGGGATCGCAAATCGGAAGACTAGACATGCCCTCCTCTTTGCGGTTGCTCGCGTTGCAAAGATCGATTGCTATATCGTCGATCTGAGACGATTCAGGACGGTCTTACTCCCCGTGCCCGCGAGTGGCCTCGAACAGGAACCAGGTCCGCCGCTCGGCCTCATCGATCCAGTTCTCCAGCAGGCTTGCGGTGGCGACATCGCGGTGCTCGTCGCACAGGTCATGCGTCTCGCGCATGCTCGCCACCAGTTGTTTGTTGTCGTCGCGGAGTTCCGCCAGCATGTCCATCGGCGTGACGAAATCTGCATCGTTGTCCAGGATCCGCTGCAGGCGGCCGATGTGGCCGATGGACCGCACCGTCGTACCACCGATCTTGCGGACACGCTCGGCGATGGCATCCGTGGTCGCGAAGATCTGATCGCCGTGCTCATCCAGCAGCAGATGGTAGTCGCGGAAGTGCGGGCCAGAGATATGCCAATGAAAATTCTTGGTTTTCAGATACAACCCGAACATGTCCGCAAGCAGCGTGTTGAGCGCACCAGCGAGGTCGCGGACGGCATTTGTCGCCAAATCGGTAGGCGTTGCGAGTGGAGCTGTTTGCAAAGCTTTCGCGTCCTTCGCTGTCATTTGTAGTCTCCTTCTAGCCTGCCGGGGGTCAGAAACGCAGGCGGGTGATTGAGGTCTTTATCGGTTGAATTACGATGCTTGCGTGACCGCGTTACTCGGCTACGCGAGCGGTCCTTCGCGCAGCCGCGTGAGATCGAAACGGTCTACTTCGCTCAGGAGTTCCACAAACGCCTTCGCCCCGTGCGCGAGCGCTATTTCGCCCTTAGCCGCGTTTGCCCGCGTCGCATCGCCGATCGCACCGGTGGCGTTCAGGTCCTGCGTCATCCAGGCAAAGCCGGCCGGCCGGTAGGCGCCAAGCCATTTGAATTCGCCCGCCATCGCCACAGTCGCCGGCGTCGCATTTGGTGCCGCCTCCATGCGCACCGTATCCGGTATGGCCGCGAGCATAAGCGATGTCTCGATGTCGCCACCGTGAATGCCGTGCTTTTTCTCTTCGCCCGAAAATGTGCCGTCCGGGTAGCCGAAGCGATGCCAGCCGACGGTGACGGTGAGCATGCGCAGCCGAGCGCGCAGATCCCGCGCCACCAATTCCATGGCCGAGACATTACCGCCGTGGCTGGTGACGAGAACGAGCTTGCGCAACCCGGCCCGCGCCAGGCTTTCGCCAAGCTCGGTCCATGTAGCGACGGCGGTTGCCGCGGACAGGGTCAGCGTGCCCGGATAGGCGAGATGCTCGACCGAGACGCCGATGCGCTGCACGGGAAGAAATGTAACTGCGAGCTTATCGGGCAGGATTTTGCGGACCCGCGCCAGGTAAGCCTCGGCGATGAAGCTGTCGACGCCGAGCGGCAAATGCGGCCCGTGCTGCTCCACGGCGGCGAGCGGCAATACTGCGATCCACCGGCGCGTCGCGTCACCGGCGCCGGCGATGTCCTGCCAGGTCATCTCAATCCAGTCGCGTCTTGGCAAACTTATTGGCAAATTCATCAGGGTTCTTGTTTCGAGATCATGGCTGGTTTTGCGAGCATGATCTTATCCGAAAACCGGTGACCACTTTTCGGCATCATGCTTTATTCTCACCGCGCCGGCTGAAAGGATCAACCTATGCGGTTCGCCACAAGATTCCGGATAGTTTTCGCATCTTTTAGCTTAAGCGTTGCGGCACTGTCAGGCCCGGCGGATGCCCAGACGCTCGACAAGGTGACCTTCGGCACTAACTGGGTGGCGGAGGGCGAGCACGGCGGCTTCTACCAGGCGCTTGCCGACGGCACCTACCGGAAATATGGCCTCGACGTGACCATCCTCCCGGGCGGGCCGAACGCCAACAACCGCATGCTGCTGGTGGTCGGCAAGATCGACTTCTTCATGAGCGCCAACACCCTGCAAGGTTTTGACGCCGTGGAGCGCAACGTACCGACGGTCGAGGTCGCCGCCATGTTTCAGAAAGACCCCCAGGTCCTGCTGGCGCACCCCGACCGGGGCATCGACAAATTCGCGGATCTGAAAAACTTGACGCTGTTTGTTTCGAGCGAAGGTATGGCGACCTATTTCCAATGGCTCAAAGCTGATTTCGGTTTCAAGGACGATAAAGTAAAGCCCTACACCTTCAATCCCCAGCCTTTTCTGGTCGATAAGGCGAGTGCGATGCAAGGTTACGTGACCTCAGAGCCGTTCGCGATCGAGAAGGAAGGCAAGTTCAAGCCCAAAATTTTCCTGCTCGCCGATGAAGGGTTTTCGGCCTATTCGACTTTGATCGAAACGCGTCGCGATCTCGTTGAGAAGAAACCTGATGTGGTGCAGCGCTTCGTCGACGCTTCAATCATCGGCTGGTACAATTATCTCTACGGCAACAACGCGCCGGCCAACGCGCTGATCAAGTCGCAGAACCCGGAAATGACCGATGAACTGCTCGCCTATTCCGTCGCCAAGATGAAGGAATATGGCATCGTCGATTCCGGCGATACTGCCACGCTCGGCATCGGCGCCATGACCGATGCGCGCATGAAGGATTTTTTCGATAAGATGGTGCGAGCCGGCGTCGTAAAGGTCGGTCTCGATTACCGCAAATCCTACACGCTGCAATTCGTCGACAAGAAGGTCGGGCTGGATCTGCGGCCGAAGCAGTAAACCCGCTTATGCCGCCGCTGACCGTCTCGCATTCCGCGCCGCTTGTTGCGCTACGCGATGTCGGCAAGGATTTTCCGAACGGCACGCGTGCGCTCGCCGGTCTCGATCTTGAAGTTCGGCCGGGCGAATTCGTCACGTTGCTTGGCCCGTCGGGCTGTGGGAAATCGACCGCGCTGCGCATCATTGCGGGCTTAAGTGAGCCTACCGAGGGCGTTATCGAGTGGTCGCAGACTGGCGCGGCGGGTGGCAGCGGCAGGACCGGCTTCGTTTTCCAGGAGCCGACGCTGATGCCCTGGGCCACCGTGTTCGACAATGTGCGGCTGCCGCTCAAGTTAAAGGGTGCGAACGCAGACAACGCTGCGGAGCGCGTCGAGGCGGTTCTCGATCGCGTCGGTCTGGGCACTTTTGACGCCTCTTACCCGCGGGAATTATCCGGCGGCATGCGCATGCGCGTCTCGATCGCGCGCGCGCTGATCACCGAGCCGCAGCTTTTGCTGATGGACGAGCCGTTCGGCGCACTCGACGAGATCACGCGGTTTTCGCTCAACGACGATCTGCTGCAGATGTGGCAGGCGCTGCGCACCACCATCATCTTCGTCACCCACTCGGTGTTCGAGTCGGTCTATTTGTCGAGCCGCATCGCGGTCATGGCGCCGCGCCCCGGCCGTGTATTCGCCGAGCTTGCTGTCGATGCGCCCTATCCGCGAGACCGCAACTTTCGGACGTCGGCCGAATACGTCGCCTTCTGTCGCCGCACATCGGAGGCGCTGGCGCAGGCCACGGCGGCCGGAGGTGCACCGTGAAGATGCCGCGACCTGTTCAGCGCCGTGACCGCCGCGAGCGGCGGGAGCGGGCGTTGCGCATCGCCTTGCCCATCATCGTGCTGGCGATCGGTCTTATCATCTGGGAGTCGGCGGTGCGGATCGGCGGTATTCCGCCGTATGTCCTGCCTGCCCCGCTCCTGATTTTGCAGACGCTCATCTCGGATTGGGGGCTGCTGTCGCAATCGCTCCTAGTCACGCTCACGACGACGTTCGAAGGCTTTCTGCTCGCGGCCGCGGGCGGCGTGGGTCTCGCAGTTCTGTTCAACCAGTCTCGCCTGGTCGAATATTCGCTCTATCCCTACGCGGTCATCCTGCAGGTGACGCCGATTGTCGCCGTCGCGCCGTTGCTTTTGATCTATCTTCCGCAGCATGCGGCGGTGTTGGTGTGCGCCTGGATCGTGGCGTTCTTTCCGGTACTTGCGAATGCGACGCTTGGACTGAATTCGGTGGATCGCAATCTTGCCGACCTGTTTTCGCTGTATGGCGCTTCGCGTCGGCAGGTGTTGTGGTATCTCAAACTGCCTTCGGCACTGCCTTATGTTCTGGGCGGCCTGCGCATCGCTGGCGGGTTGTCGTTGATCGGCGCGGTCGTCGCCGAGATCGCGGCGGGATCAGCGGGAGCCGGCTCCGGGCTTGCATACCGGATCGCCAAATCGGGCTACCGCCTCAATATCCCGCGCATGTTCGCAGCGCTGCTGCTGCTCTCGTTCGCCGGCATCGTGATCTTTTACGCGCTCTCGCTCGTCAACTATCTGGCGCTGCGCCGCTGGCACGAGAGCGCGCTCGCGGCGGAACGGTGAAGCTTCACGACGCCGCGACGCGAACCAGCCGCTGGTCGGCGGTGAGATGCAGGCCGCATTCTTTCTTGTCGTCTTCTTCCCACCACCAGCGCCCGGCTCGCTCCGGTTCGCCCGGCGCAACGGCCCGGGTGCATGGCGCGCATCCAATTGAGATAAAGCCCTTGGCGTGCAGCGGATTGATCGGAACTTTATTGGCGATGGCAAAGGCATAGACCTCGTCGCGGGTCCAGTCGAACAGGGGACTGAGCTTGAGCAGCTTGCGGTCATCGACGCTGACCAGCTTGGTGCTTTCCCGTTGCGTCGATTGGTCGGCCCGCAGCCCAACGATCCAGCCGGCGGCGCCGGCAAGCGCACGATCGAGCGGCTCGACTTTGCGCGCGTGGCAACAGGCGAGCCGGGCGTCCCGCGAATTGTAGAAGCCGTTTACCCCGTGCTGCTTTACCAAAGCTTCGAGGTTGGCATGTTGTGGGTAGATCGCTTCAATGCGCCGTCCGTAGCGTTGCTCAGTCTCCGCCCAAAGGGCGTAAGTCTCGGGAAACAGCCTGCCGGTATCGAGCGTCGCAATGTCAACGTCGATGTCATGCTGAGCGATCAGGTGGAGAATGACCTGACCCTCGACGCCGAAGCTTGTTGTGAGCACTACCCTCCCGCTGACCTCCTCGCGAAAGCGGGCGAGGCGTTCTCCCGGTGCGAGGTCAATGAGTGAGCGGCTCAGCCGCGACGCCTGCTCCGGCAACGTGCTGAAGCGGGGATAGCCCAGAATGTTATGGCCGTTCGCGGAGCCCTGCGAATTTTTCGCTGTCACACCGCCGGCGCTGGCCGGCTCAAGGTCTTCGCTGTCGGTTGAAAGAACGAGTGACGCTTCACCGGCAAAAATTTCCATCGTTTCTTCCAATTTACCCTCGGCCGGTAGAAAGAATTTTCTTCTCTTTTTACCGCCTCTGTCCTTTGTATATGGAAGATAATTCCTGTCAAACAAGATTTCCGCGACGATCACTTTCGCGACTTGGAAGGCGGTTTTCCGTGGCCAGATGCCGCTGTGCGCTCGTTCGATGTTGTCGCGGCGGCTTGACCCGCAGGGTGCATTCGGCGAACAAGGCCGCGCCACGTCGCCTTCGGACCGGGCGCGGCCGGGACTAAAAAGCGTCCGCAGGAGCTCAAAGAAAATGCCGCAGAATGCCTCGCGTCTTCCCGGACGCCATTTTTTGCAAATTCCCGGGCCGACGCCGCTGCCCGACCGCATCATGCGCGCCATCGATATGCCGCTGATCGATCAGCGCGGGCCGGAATTCGCCAAGCTAGCCAAGCGCGTGTTCGAAGGCATCAAGACCATTTTCAAGACCACGCAGCCGGTGATCATCTACACCGCGACCGGCACTGGCGCTTGGGAGGCAGCCTTGGCCAACACGCTATCGCCCGGCGATCGCGTGCTGATGGTTGAGACCGGCCAGTTCGCCACGCTGTGGAAGGTCATGGCGGAACGGTTGGGACTCAAGCCCGAATTCATCAAAACCGACTGGCGCGTCGGTGCCGATCCGAAAGTCATCGAAGAACATTTGCGCAAGGACAAGGCGCATGAGATTAAGGCGGTTTGCGTGCTACATAATGAGACCGCGACCGGCTGCCTGTCGCCGATCGACCAGATTCGCAAAGCCATCGACGCTGCCGGCCATCCGGCGCTGTTTTTGGTCGACACGATCTCCTCGCTTGCATCGACCGATTACCGCCATGACGAATGGGGCGTCGACGTAACCATCGGCGGTGCGCAGAAGGGATTGATGCTGCCGCCCGGCATGTCTTTCAACGCCGTCAGCGAGAAAGCGCTGCGCGCGTCGAAGACAGCCAAGCTGCCGCGGTCGTTCTTTCAATGGGACGACATGCTGACCATGGCCAAGCAGGGCTTCTTTCCCTACACGCCGGCGACGCAGATGCTGTATGGCCTCGATACCGCAATCGAGATGCTGCACGAGGAGGGCCTCGACAACGTCTTTGCCCGCCACCATCGACTCGGTGAAGCGACCCGCCGCGCCGTGCGTGCGTGGGGGCTCGACGTGCTCTGCCGCGATGCGAAATATTACTCGCCGACGGTCACTGCCGTGCTGCTGCCAGACGGCCACGATGCCGATCAATTCCGCGATGTGGCGCTCAACACCTTCAACATCGCCTACGGCGCAAGCTTCGGGCCCTACGCGAAGAAGTATTTCCGCATCGGGCACATGGGCGACATCAACGACACCATGCTGATCGGGGCGTTGGGGGCAACCGAAATGGCGCTTTCGGTCGCTGGCGTGCCGCACAAGAAGGGCGGCGTGCAGGCGGCGATGGATTATATCGTGTCGGCGCGATCGGGCACGGCGCGGGTAGCCGCGGCGTAACTGCTACGCCAATGGGACCGCTGCGACCTGGTCTTCGAACGCCTGGCGCGCGGCTATTGCCGCATACCAGCGCTCGAAACTGCGCAGCGGCGGCCGCTCCGGCACAAGTTGCCGATAGCGGTTGGCCATCACCGCGGCGGGAATGTCGCCGTAGGAAAATGCGTCCCCGGCCACGTAGGCGCTCTTGGCAAGATGGTCGTCGAGAATGGCGACAGCCGCCGTGGTTTTCTTTTTTGATTCCTCGATTGCCGCGTGATCGCGCTGTTCCAATGGCGTGCGGATCATGCCGACAAAGGCCGGCGTGATCGCCGGTCCAAGCACGCTGAGCTGCCAGTCCATCCAGGCGCTCGCTTTCGCGCGGATTTTGAGATCGGCGGGTTCGAGTACGGTGGAGCGGTGCTTGGCGGCGAGATAGCGCACGATCGTGTTTGATTCCCAGAGCAGAAAGCCGTCCTCTTCTTCCAGCGTCGGCACCAGTCCGTTCGGATTCATGGCGAGATAAGCCGCCTCGCGATTTTTGCCGAAGGGGCCGCCGATATCGATCCGTTCGTGCGGCAGCCCGATTTCGCCGATTGCCCACATCACCTTCTGGACGTTCGACGAGGTATTCCGGCCCCAGATCTTGATCACGTATTTCTCCTTGTACTTTATCGCGCGTCACCCGCGGGCTTGCCCGCGGGTCCATGCTGGCATGCCGAGCATGTCCATGATGTCGCATGGATTGCCGGGTCAAGCCCGGCAACGACGACGTCCAAAGCTCACTCAATCCGCCGCGCTTCCTCAGGCAGCATAATCGGAATGCCGTCGCGGATCGGATAGGCGAGCTTGGCCGCCCATGAGATCAGCTCCTGCTTCGCGGCGTCGTATTCGAGCGGCGTTTTGGTCAGCGGGCAGACCAGGATTTCCAGGAGTTTCGGATCGATCGTTTCGCCGGGGTGATCGGATGACATTGGCAAGCTCCATACGGGTCACTTACCACAAATCAAAATGGCAATCTCGTCGTCCGGAGCAGCGGTGCCGCGTTACTGCAGCATGGTCTCGCCGGTTTTGCCCTTGGCGAGTTCGATCTCGGTCACGGCGACCAGGATCTCGGCGCGCGTTTTCAGGTCTGGCGCCTCCAGAAGCGCCTGCTTCTCCGGGCTGCCATAGGGCGACATCATCGCCAGGGCATTGACCAGCGCTTCGTTGGGCGCGTTCTCGATGCCTTCCCAGTCGGCCTTGAGATTGTTGGCCTTCAGGAAGTCAGCGAGCGTGCGCAGCAGAGCCTTGCGATCGACGTCGTCTTCGCCTTTGCGCGCGGTAAAGTCGGCAATGAAGGGCTGATAGGTGACACGGCATTGCCGGTAGGGCGTGCCGACCGCAAGTTCTTCTTCGACGCGGAAACGCGTGACCCCCGTCAGTTCAAGCAAATATCGGCCGTCGCCGCTCTCGGCGAGCTGGGTGATGCGTCCGACACAGCCGATACGAAATAGCTCGGGCTTCGCCTGATCCGGTCCCGGATGGCCCGGATCGGGTTGGATCATTCCGATAAGACGCAACCCCGACCGGAGCGCATCGTCGATCATCGCCAGATAGCGCGGCTCGAAAATGTTGAGCGGCATTTGCCCGCGCGGCAGCAGCAAAGCTCCCGGCAACGGGAATACCGGGATCACGCCGGGAAGGTCTTCAGGCCCTTTGTAGGCGGTATTAATCGGCATGTCGCACTCCGTACGCGCGCGCTTCACCTCCGCCGAGGAGGCGCAATCTACGCGAACAGGATCGACGAAAGCCGCTTGCGGCCCTCAATAGTGGCTTCGTCGGTCGGACCCCATGCATCGAAGAATTGGACCAGCTGCTTGCGCGCGCCGTCGTCGTTCCATTTGCGGTCGCGCCTGACGATGCTGATGAGGTTTTCGAGGGCGTCGAGCCGTTGGCCTTTGCCGTTGAGCGCGAGGGCGAGATCGAAACGCGCCTGGTGGTCGAGCGGATTGGCGGCGACTTTCTGCTCGAGTTCGGCGATCGGCCCAAGCGACTTCGCCTGCTCGGCCAATTCCAGCGCTGCTCGCGCGGCGGCGACCGGGCTTTCGTTGCGTTTGGCTTCCGGCACCATGGCCAGTGTCTGCCGCGCCTGCTCGAAGGCCCCGGTTTCGACGTAACTGCGCGCCAGTCCGGCAAGCGCCTGAATGTTGGTGTTGTCCTCGGCGAGCAGCTCCGCATACAGGCTTGCTGCGCCGGCGGCGTCGCCTTCGGCAAGTGCCGCATCGGCAGCCTTGAGCAGATCGTTGGCCTCGGCGCCGATGCTGCCCTTCGTCAGCCGCTCGAGAAAGGCGACGACCTGGCTTTCCGGCAACGCCCCCATAAAGCCGTCGGCCGGCTGCCCGTTGACGAAGGCGATCACGGCGGGAATGGACTGAATGCCCATCTGGCCCGGGATCGCCGGATGTTCGTCAATATTCATCTTCACGAGCTTCACTTTGCCCTTGGCGGCGCGCACCGACTTCTCAAGGACCGGGGTGAGCTGCTTGCAGGGGCCGCACCACGGCGCCCAGAAATCGACCAGCACCGGCTGGTGCTTCGATTCCTCGATCACGTCCTTGACGAAAGCCTGGGTCGTCGTGTCCTTGACGAACCCGTCCGCCGCGGCGGTTTGCGCTTGTTGCAACATCTCCTTGAAACGCCTTCCCTTTTGGCCCCGGCGGGGCGCCAACTTCCGTATTCGCCTGATTAAATGGGAATACGGCGGCCGAATGCAATCGGAAGGTTCAGGAGCTGGCGGACGAAATCGCCTCGATCCGGGGATGGTGGCCGGTGGCTTCGAGGAATTTGAGCAGCCCCTCGCGGGAAATCGTCGTGGTGCCTGTATTTATCAGGGGGTGAAAGTTGAGCACTTCGTGCGCCATCAATGCGGCGTCGAGGATAACTGCCACGCGGCACGTCTTGTCGTTGATAACGGCGAAGGGAGTGACCGAGCCGGGCTCGACGCCTAGCAGTTCGCGCATCAGCTCAGCCGACCCGAACGAAAACCGACCGGAGGCGCCAAGAAGCCGGTGCAGTGATTTGAGCTCGATCGTGGCGTCTTCAGGCGCGACGACCAGAAACAGCGTCCCCTTCTTGTCGCGCAGGAACAGGTTCTTGGTGTGACCGCCGACGGCGTCGCCGCGAGATGCGCGCGCTTCCTCGACCGTGAACACCGGCGGGTGCGTCACCGTCTGGTGCGCAATCCCGAGGCTGTCCAAATATGCGAGTAGTTCGTCCGGCGAGGCGGGCGGCATGGCGGCATACCTATAAGCGATGAGCAGTTTGGACGTAAAAGCCTGGCTCGGACTGTTCTTTCTCGCGCTGGCGATGGGACTTCTCGTTTTCGTCCCCGCGGGAACGGCCTGCTATTGGCAAGGCTGGGTCTTTCTGGCGGTGTTCTTCGCCGCGTCGCTGGTGCAGACGCTCTATTTGATGAAATACGACCCGGCGCTGCTGCAGCGCCGCCTGGCCGGCGGACCGACAGCGGAAAAAACGCCGACGCAAAGAATCATTATGGTTTTGGTCTCGATCGGGTTCGTCAGTCTTCTCGTTGTTCCAGCGTTCGATCACCGTTATGGCTGGTCGGCGGTCCCGCTCTGCGGCGTGATCGGCGGCGACGTTCTGATTGCCGTTGGCTTCGCGATTGTGTTCCTGGTGTTCCGCGAGAACTCGTTCGCTTCGGCGACAATCCAGATCGTCAAGGACCAGCGGGTCGTTAGCACTGGACCATACGCACTGGTACGTCATCCGCAATATGCCGGGGCGTATCTCTATCTTCTCGGGATACCGCTTGCGCTCGGCTCCTGGTGGGGACTTCTGGTGCTCGCAGGCATGGTGCCGTTCCTCATCTGGCGTTTGCTGGACGAGGAGAGGCTCCTCGCAAGGGACCTGCCAGGATATGCTGAATATAAGGAAAAGGTGCCGTCGCGATTGATACCAGGAATTTACTAGCGGCGTACATGGTCGGACGCGTGGTTGCAAAGCGCCGCGCTCTTTGGCATAGCTGTTGGTGCGGTGCCTCTTGTGCCGCCGACTTACCCTTTAGGATGCGGGTGTAGCTCAGGGGTAGAGCACAACCTTGCCAAGGTTGGGGTCGAGGGTTCGAATCCCTTCGCCCGCTCCAAATCTTCATAAGTTTCAATAGGTTACAAGTCGCTTTCGCAGGGCGCTCGTTTCTCGGGTCTTCGGGGAAGCAGGGGGGAAGCAAACGGAGGGAAATCGCGCCCGTCTCCGGTTGTTTTAGCGCCTTCACCGAAATTCACTGACGCGACGCGCGCCCCTCCCGGCACCGCCGGCAGAGCCCGCGCAAGCCTCGACTATCTTGCCAAGTGACAGACATGATGACGCTGCGGGAACGCCAGTTGGCGGATCAGTTGTCCGAGCGTTCGGCCAATCTGAAGAGTAGCGCGCGTGACAGGGATGCCGAGCGATCAGGACAGCGCAATCGTATTTGATTGCAAGCCTCTTTAGCTCCCGCATGACCAACGACATGGCCGCATTGTCGTTGATGTTGCCTCCTCCGCACAAAGCGACAAGGGGGCCTCGACTTGGCCTTCCTTGAGCTGTTCTTCGACGTCGAGGTCGATCCTCTGCGAGACGTCTGCTACCTGCACGGCTTTGTCGAGCGTCGCCAGGGTGATAGCGCGGCCACATGCACCCTTCGGCTGAACTGGTAGCTGGGATGCCAGAGTTCGAACCGCTCTCAAATCAGATTTGCCAGATATGGTTGAGCGCAACAGGGCGACGCGCTCCAAAGATCAGGAATTCATGCGTACAAATCAAAAATCGGTGGTAGGCTTAGTTGAATGCTCAATACCGCCGTGAATGGGGATCGGCCGTCAATGGGTCAGTCCTGTTGGACGGCCACCGTCGCTACATCAATATGAAATTGCCCCACGCGAGCCGGCGCTCGCTCCGAGGATCACGATCCAGGCGATCGACATAATCAAAGATCCTCGTATTTCGATCGTCGGCATCGTAATTTGGCCATCCCGGTTGCCCATGATGTACGAAATCAAGGAGTGCCTTCTGGAAACGCTGGCTCACAGCTTTCGATGCTGCCTTTCGAAACAGGTCGAGTCTGCCAAAAAAGCCTTCGCCTGTGGTGCCAAACAACATCGGGATGTCGAGCCCATGTGTCGCAGCACCGAACGCCAAGCGAGTAAGCGGCGTCGTGTAGTCAAAGCGGTACATCCAGCAAGCTGCTCCACGCGAATGATGTTCTGCAACCAGCAAAGATGGTTGCCAGAAGATGAGATCGCCGCCCGCGTCTATAGCCGCTCGCTTTGATGGATAGCTCGGATAGGCTACGGAAACGCGATGCCGCAGCTGTTGATCAGATTGGGAGAATATATTTTCGAGACGCGAGGCCCTGCTTGGAATTAGTGGAAGGACCTTATCGAGAAGGGCCCCTTCACGTGACATAGTCCCCATGACCAAAGGGATTTTAGCGGCCCGGCCCGCCCGGAACGCATCGGTCGGCGAAAGCGGCAAGAACTCGCCGTCAACAACCGCTGATGCTGGAAGAAGGCCAGGATATTTGTCAGGAGCGATCTCGTAGAAGAACTTTGAGCTCGCGCTGCAAATCTGCTCGGCAGGAAGAGTCTTTAGCACATTCGCGACGTTCTTCCGATCCTGCGGGTCGAGATCGAGCAACCGCAATATCTCGCGCGCCCAATCATGGTGCCGCTGCGATCCATATGCCATGCCCGCTGCCGTGCTCATAGCAAACCCACGGCTAAAAAGATTAGCCGCAGAAGGGATGGACATTAGCGAGACTATGGAGGTCGCCCCCGAAGATTCTCCAGCAATAGTAACTTGCTTGGGATCCCCTCCAAACGCCGAAATGTTCCGTTGAATCCAGGTTAGAGCCGCAACCTGATCGCGCAGACCGTTGTTGCAGTGGATCGGACTTTCCGGCGTTGACCACTCACGGAAATCGGCAAATCCAAAAGCGCCAATTTTATAATTGAACGAGACAAAGATTACATTGCCATTTTTCACAAGCCTGTCGCCGCGATAGAGCGGGCCGCGGGAGCCGCCGAATAGGAATGCACCACCATAAATCCACACGACGACCGGTCGCAGGCCAGCTGGAGGCGACAGAGGAGCCGAAACGTTAATCGTGAGGCAGTCTTCCGAGATCGGAGTCGTTTTTCCGGCTCCGGCAACGTGCTCGAAGCCGCGTTTCTGCATAGGGATGGGTCCAAACTCCGCCGCGTCGCGTACGCCGCTCCACGGAGTGGCAGGCCGCGGCGCTTGAAAGCGAAGCACGCCCACGGGAGGCGCCGCGTAGGGTATCGCGCGCCACGTGCGGACGCCGTCCGCAACAACACCTTGGACAGTGCCGTATTCAGTCCCGACGAGTAGATCGCGTGGATCTGATCTTCCAGTCATTGGGGTCCTCTCAAATAATCGACTGTTACAGTATCTGTGACGTACATCTTGTAAGGCAGTGCCGGATTCGCGAAACCGCACAGTACCTGACGCGTATGGGTCTCGGATTGGGCGGCCAATCGGCGTTCTCTTGAGCTCCTACCTCAGCAGCGCGCAAGCACTAGGAGAGGCCGGGAACGCCTCATCACCTGGAACAGTCTGGAGAAGCTTGTAATCGTCCCACGGGCCCTTCGACTCCGACCTGCTTTTCACTTCAAACAGGTAGAAATCGCGGACGGCCCGACCGTCGGCACGCAAATGAACATCCTTCGAATACATGTCGTTAATCGGGATATCCTTCATGGCCGCGGCCACCGAAACGCCTTCGGTCTTGCCGATTTTCGCGACCGCCTTCAGGTAATGAAGTACTGAACTGTAGACTGCCGCCTGCAACATGTTCGGGGCGGCACCCGTGCGATTTTTGAATCGTTTGGCCCAAGCCCGCGTTTCGTCGCTCGTGTCCCAGTAGAATGATTTCGAGACGAATACGCCATGTGCAAACTCGAGCCCGAGCGCTTCGATATCGTTGATCATGGCAAGCAGACCGGCCACTTTGATTCCATCAGGTCCAGTCGTCAGACCGAATTCGGCGGCTTGTTTGAGCGAGGTAACGGTATCGGCGCCGGCGTTGGCTAGCACGATGACATCCGGCCTGGCGGACTGTGCTTGCAAAAGGAACGACGAGAAGTCCGCGGTGTTGATCGGGTGCTTCACGGATCCGATCACGGCTCCGCCGTTTGCTTCTATAATCCTGGTAGCGTCCACCTCGAGCGCACGGCCCGCAGCAGCGTCGAGCGTCAAAAAGAAGAAACGCTTTTCTCCGGATTTCATCAGGGACTTGATGCTGGTCGCCACCATCGCATGCGTGTCCCACGCCCAACTGGAGATGGTCTCGCCGCACAGTTTCCCGGTCACGTCGGGCGAAATGACGCCGGAGAATGCGACGATCTTGTTGCGCGCTCTCGCGATCTCGAGAGTTGCCAGAGCGACCGATGAGCCGGCGCCGTCGAAGATGGCGTCGACGCCCTCGTTGTCGTACCATTTTCTGGCAATGCCCGCGCCGATGTCGGGCTTTTGCATGTGATCCGCACTGACGAGCTCGACCGAATTGCCGAGCGTCTTACCGCCAAAATCCTCAATCGCCAGTTCCGCCGCGGCGACCGATCCCTTGCCCGTTATTGCCGCATAAGGGCCATTCATGTCGGTCAGGACACCGATCTTGACGTGATCATCGCCGGCCTTGGCGTTCGCTATGAGAGAGACTGTTGCAAGCGCGATGATCGACAACAGAAGGCGAGATTGCATCGTTAGTTCCCCCGTAATGGATCGTTATTATTGGGCGACGAACTCGCCGCGCGCTCCCACTTGAGTTCCGACGAGGCGAGCGACACCGCTCTGGTATTCGGCCATAAGCTGTTCGCAGAGTGCGCGGACGGATAGGATCTCGGTTACCGCCCCTACGCCCTGACCGGCGGACCAATAGTCCTTCCAGACCTTCGGACTGATCTCCTCGGCCACGTTGAATTGAACGCCACCGCCCTGCGGTCGGCGAAATTTCATGATCGTCTGTTTGAGGAAGCTCGCGCTTATTCCTGAAATTTCGTCCGTGAAGACGATGTCTTCGATGGATGAGGAGATGATCATCTCCTTTTGGCCGTTCGGGGCCATGCTTTCCTTGGTCGCGACAAATCTCGTTCCGAGTGACGCCATGTCGGCGCCGGCGGCGATTGCGCCGGCGATCGCCTGCCCGTTGCTCATCGCACCGGCGAGGATGAGAGTCTTGTTGCCGACGATCGGCCGCAGCTCGGCCAGAAACGCAAATGGATTGTATGTTCCCGCGTGCCCACCCGCGCCCTGCGTGACAGCAATGATCCCATCGACCCCCGCTTTCAGCGCCTTGATGGCGTGCCTGACGGTCGTTGCATCGTGAAAAACAAAACCGCCATAGGCGTGGATGGCGTCGACGATCTCGCGGGTGATGCCGAAAGTCGTGATGACGATGGGAGCTTGATACTTGATCGCAAGCGCCAGGTCCGGCGCCTGGCGTGGATTTGTGCGATGAATCCCGAACATCGGCGCGAACGGCGCCGAGCTCTCATCGGGCAGACGACGGCGAATTTCGATGAGCCAAGCTTCAAATCCCTCCGCGGTCCGTTGGTTAAGGGTCGGAAAGGCACCGACCACGCCCGCCTTGCATGCCTCGACCACAAGATCTGGCCCGGAAACCAAAAACAACGGCGCGGCCATCACCGGGAGCTTCAGCCTCCGTCGCAGTCTCTCGGGAATCATCCGTTATCTCCCGAGGATGGTGACAACAGCGGCAGCCTCCTCAACGCCGATGAAGCCGCCGCCATTTTCTGCAATCGCAAGCCGTGCGTCCGCGACTTGCCGGGCACCGGCCTCACCGCGGAGTTGCTGAACGAGTTCGTAGATCTGACCGAGACCGGTGGCACCGATTGGATGTCCTTTCGATTCCAGACCCCCGGAGGGATTGACTGGAATTCGGCCGCCCAACGCGGTGTCGCCGCGCTCCGAAAGCCAGCCACCCTGGCCGATTTCGCAGAACCTCAAGTTCTCGATCTGGACGATTTCCGCGAACGCGGACGCGTCGTGCACTTCCGCGACGGACATGTCGTGCGGTCCGACACCTGCCTCGCTGTACGCTTTGTCTGCGGCGCGTCGACAAAGATGTTCGTCAGCGTCTGACCACGCGCGCGACGATCCGCTCACGAGAACGCAACCGAGAACCCGGACAGGCCGAACATCGGAAAGTCGCCGCAATCCTCGCTTGGTGCAGAGGATCGCGGCTGCGGCGCCATCGCTGATTGGCGAACACATTGGCAATGTGAGTGGCCAGGCGATGAGTTTACCAGCCAGCACGTCCTCGACACTCATGTCGTTCTGGTATTGCGACAGTGGGTTCAGCGTCGAATGGTGGTGGTTTTTGGCGGCGACGGTTGCGAGCTGACGCTCGGTTGTGCCGAATTTGTTCATGTGGCCCTTGGCGAGGGATGCATACAGCTGCATGAACGGGCTGGTTACTCCGGGTCCGCGTCCCTCCGGGGTCGGCAAGCCTGCCCCGATGGAGGCAAGTCGCTCGGCGACGGCTTCCGTCTCATGCACGTCCCATCCTCCGTCGAAGATGGCGGAGGATTTGAGCCTATCCTCATGGTACATCTTCTCCGCGCCAACCACGAGAGCGATATCGGCGGCGCCGGCACGAAGATGATTCACCGCCTGGTAAAAGGCCGTAGATCCGCTCGCACAGGCATTTTCGACGTTTACGATCGGGACGGACTCGATTCCAATTTCTCGCAATGCGATTTGACCACGGATCAGATGCTGGCCTTCGATGATCGATTGGGTCGTATTCGAGAAAAACGCAGCCTCGATATCGATGGCTTGACAGTTTGCATCCTTGAGCGCCTGAAGAACGGCCTCGGCCACAAGTGATTTCAGAGACCGATCCAACAAACGCCCAAAGCGCGTCATACCTGCGCCGACAACGAGAATTTCTTCCTTCATGAGATGTGTTCCCCGCAATAGTTCGTTATCGGCCAACGAAGTTCGGCTGGCGGCGTTCGCGAAACGCTATTAGCCCTTCGTTTCGGTCAAAACTTGTCGTGTGCAGATTGCTCAGAGCTTGCTCGAGCGCGAGGCCGGCCAACTCCGACATATCGAAGGCATGCTCAACGATCTGTTTCATGCGCGCGAGGCCGACGGGACTCTTCCTCGCAATGGCGTTGGCGATAGCCTCGGCGCGCGCATGAAGTTCGTCGGGCTCGACGACTTCGTTGACAAGACCAAACTCCGCCATTCGTTCAGCAGGCAGAAGCTCACCGGTGAACAGAAGCTGCTTCGCCCGTCCGATCCCAATTCGACGGGGCAGTCGAATACTGCTGCCTGCGCCAGGAAGAAGCCCGTAGTTGGCGTGACCATCCCCGATCAGCGCGCCATTCGCCGCAATGATGATGTCGCACGCCAGCAGCAATTCCAGGCCGCCGCCGACCGCAACGCCGTTGACCGCTGCAATGGTTGGCTTGGGGCTTGCTGCAATCCTCGAGATCAGCGTTGTCGCGGCCAAAAGGAAGGCCGCGGTGGCTTCATTACGGTCTTGCTCCGGCAGAGCTTCGATGAATTTGAGGTCTGCGCCTGCGCAAAAGGCGCGACCGGCGCCAGTAAAGACAATCGTCCGGACTGATTGATCGGCCAGCAATTCGGTGAGGCCGGCATCCAGAGATTTCAGTAATTCCCAATTCAAGCTGTTCAAATCGTTGGTGCGGTTTAGCGTGAGCCACCCAGCCGCCTCGCGTCGCTCCACCAGCAGCTCTTCGACCATTGAATCTACCCCTGGATATTCCGTATTTACTTTAGAGTAAAAAAACTGTACGGAAAGTCAATAACTATCGGGAAGGATCTCATATGCCCAATATTCTCGACCTCAAAAAGCGCGTCGCCCTCGTCACCGGCGCAGGGCAGGGGGTCGGCAAGCAGGTCGCTCTGCATCTCGCTTCCAACGGTGCTGGCGGCGTCGTGGTCAACGATTTCCATCTGGATCGAGCGCTTGCGGTCGTCGAGGAAATTCGCGGCAGTGGGGGCTCCGCCACCGCGGTTCAGGCGGACGTCACGTTGCTCGAGTCGGTCGAGGAAATGTTCGCGAAAGCGCGAGAGGCTTTCGGCCCCGTTGATGTGTTGGTCAACAATGCCGGCAATGCTGGACCGACCCAGGATGTTGCGGACATCAAGCCGTTTTGGGAGACCGGGCCGCAAGATTGGGCCACGTGGCTCGGCACCAATTTCTATGGCGTCTTGAACTGCTGCAAGGCGGCGTTACCGAATATGATGTCGCGGCGATACGGCCGCATCACAACGGTGATTTCCGACGCAGGACGTGTCGGCGAGCCTCATTTTGCGGTCTATTCCGGTGCAAAGGCGGGAGCGGCCGGCTTCATGAGAGCGCTCGCCAAGGCCATCGGACGGTCGGAAATCACGGCCAATTGCGTCGCGCTGTCGGGTATCCGGACACCTGGAGTGGCCGGCCTCATCAGCGATGAAGCGGTGGCCCGTATGTTAAAGAGCTACGTAATCCGCCGCCTCGGTGAACCGACCGACGCTTCCAACATGATCCTTTTCTTGAGCTCGGATGCGGCAAGCTGGATCACCGGACAAACCTATCCGGTCAACGGGGGCTACGCCGTTTCGTCTTGAGGACGTAGATATGTACCGGATCAAACCGCGACTTGATTGTTTAAGTCCGCCGCTTCTGTTAGTTGCCGGGCTAGAGGAGACAACATTGCCTGCACGACCTCGAAGGGCCGATGCCTGGAAAGACGCTGGTCAGAGTCGCGACGAGCAATTCGCGGCAAAGCGGGCCGCCTTGATCCGGAAAGCGGCCAGAGCTTTCAGTGCGCGTGGCTTTTATAATACTTCGCTCGACGACATCGCCGCAGAACTAGGCGTCACCAAGCCGGCTCTTTATTACTACATCAAGAACAAGGAAGAGATCCTTTACGCCTGCCACCAAACTTCAAATGAGTTGGGTGCGCAGGCCATGACGTTCGCCGAGAGCCTACCCGGCACAGGGCTCGATCGAGTGGTAGCGCTCGCACGTCGATATGTCGAATTGCTCACGGGAGAATTCGGCGCATCTGCGGTGCTGATGGAGTTCGACGCCCTTCAACCCGAAAACAAGAAGACGATCGTGGCCGGCCGCAATCGCTTTGATCGTCGTTTCCGTGCCCTTATCGCGAACGGCGTCGAAGATGGCTCGATCCGAAAAGTCGATCCCAAGCTCACCGTCTTTTTTTTCATGGGATCGGTGAACTGGATGACCCGCTGGTTTCGACCGGATGGCGCCTACGGCGGGCAAGAAATGGCGAATCAATTCGCCGATTATCTACGAGAGTCCATCAAGGCGCGCGGAGCAAATCTGAAGCGCTAGAACGGATCAAGTGCGCGGCAGCGCGTGACCACAAAAAACCTATCGGCGGTATTTTACTTTGGAGTAATTTTATCGCCGAATAAGACAAATAGGGAGGAGTAACGTAATGAGCTTATCGAGCCATACTGGCCTCACTATTGCCGGCCAGACACTTCGCGCCCTTCGTCGATACCCCGAGAGAATTGCGTTTTCTTCCGAAGTCGGAACGCTCACGTATGCGGGCGCATCCGATTTGATCGGGCGCATTCAGTCGGTGTTTTCGCGCGATGGGCTTAAGCGTGGGGAACGTATGGCGCTTCTCTCCGATAATTCGGCGGAAAGTTGGTGCGCGGCCGTTGCGGCGCAAGGATTGGGTTTAAGCACGACGTGGCTTCATCCGAAGGGATCGCTCGCTGACCACTCCTTCCAGGTGGAAGATAGTGAATCGGCCGCCATCATCGTCTCTCCAGCGACACATGCCGAGCGTGGTCGAGATCTAGCGTCCAAATGCGGGAGCGCGGTCAAGCTGTTCTCGTTGGGACCCTTTGACCCTGCCCCCGATCTGCTGCAACTCGCCGCGGATAGCGGTGCGACGACGGCGGTCGATCTGGCGGAACCCGATGATATCGCACTCATCCACTATACCGGCGGTACGACCGGCCGCAGCAAAGGCGCAGTTCGCTCCAATCGAAACGCCGTTGCTTTCGCGTGCGTGAGTGTCCTCGCCGACATCGAACTGCCCGAAGTCCCTCATTATCTAGCAATCGCCCCGAATAGCCACGCAGGCGGAACGATGCTGCTTCCTACATGGCGTCGAGGTGGGACCGTTCATACGGTATCGAAGTTCGAACCCGACAGAGTTTTCAACGCTATCGAAAAGGGGCGGATCAACATAACATTCCTGGTGCCGACGATGCTTTACGCATTACTGGACCACCTCGAACTCTCTCGGAATGATATCGAATCGCTTCAGTGCATCTATTACGGGGCGGCCCCGGCTTCCCCGCAACGACTGCAGCAGATGATCGATCGGTTGGGGCCGATTCTGTCACAGGGATATGGCCAAACCGAGTGCTACCCTATCTCAGTGCTTCGGCGTCAAGACCACTTAGTTCCAGAACTCTTGACGTCTTGCGGATTGCCAGTGGCGAACTGCGAGGTGCGTCTGCTGGACCACACAGGTCAGGAAGTCCCGGTTGGCGAGCCCGGAGAGATATGTGCGCGTACCCCGGCGGCCATGGATTTCTATTGGCGTCGGCCTGAACTTTCCGCCGAAACACTTCAAAACGGGTGGGTACATACCGGCGACATCGCACGCATGGACGAACGCGGGTACATGTTCATCGTCGATCGCATGAAGGACCTGATCATTTCTGGCGGCTTCAACGTCTATCCCCGAGAGGTGGAAGACGCTCTCACGAGCTGTCCGGGAGTACGCATGGCAGCAGTCGTCGGATTGCCCGACAAGTATTGGGGCGAGGCCGTCGCAGCTGCTGTCGTCGTTGATCCCGAAGCCGACGTCTCAAAGGAATTGCTCATAGCTCACGTCAAGTTGCTAAAAGGCGCAATTCATGCACCGAAGTTCGTGCAGATCGTCACCGAGCTGCCGCTGACGTCGCTCGGCAAGATCGACAAAGTAAAGCTTCGACGAAGGCTGATGGATAGCGCCGCCCCAGCCTTCGCGCGTGCATGAGGGGAAAAGGTAAACGCGATGCAACCAACCACCTTCGGCGGCGGAATGCGATTGGCCTTGCGCAACTCATGGAATTTCGATGGCGAGATTCCAATGTACGTCGCTGCCTCTATCGGCGCGAGGACGCGAAGGAAAAGAAGGCCACGATGGAAACGTACTGGGTGCCGGGCGTAAACCATCTCGGTTCTTATGGCCGTTGGGCTTTCTCCGAGTTCACCGACATCTATCAGATTGACTCCGACTTCAAGGCTAAGGTCAAAAGCGAATTCGACAAGATGATCGCGTCTGCATGGGCCCCCCCGCCGACCGGGAAACATTAGCCATGGCGAAGAAAGCGACAGCGAAAAAGGCGTCGAAACGCTGAAGCATAGCGAGGCCAAGCGGAAAAACATTCCGACGGCGGAATACCAATCTGTTCTGGAAAAAGAGCAGCAGGCGCCGAAGAAGATACGCTATCCGCGCAACACTGACCTTGATCCTCAACTCGTCTGGCGCGGGAAGGACGAGCAGGATTGGAGCGACCTCGTCGTCCACGCTCCGCCTCTCTGTATTCAGGAGAAGGTCCAGCCGAAGGTGCTCATCGACGACTTGTTGCGCACTACCAAGGAGCACAGGCATGAGAGCGGGGGCCTGACGCCTGACCTATTTGCTGACTTCAACGGCATCCCCAAGGGCGTCGACAAGACCGAGTTCTATCAGCACGACCAAAACTGGTCGAACCGCATGATGCTCGGCGACTCCCTGCAAGTGATGGCGAGCCTTGCGGAGCGCGAGGGCTTGCGCGGTAATGCGGGGCGAGAACATTTGTCCATGTAGGTGTTTTCTCGCTACGGAAATCACTCCGCCTATGACATTTTGCACCAAGCTTTCGACGCTTTTATCGTCGCGGAAATGCAATGCCCGTGTTAGACGGAGTTGAATAGTCGGCGTCTCTTGTCTGCTGATCAGCGCGTTTTCCAAATACTCCGTTAGCTTCGAGTATATCTCCGCGACCATCATGCGGCTGTGGGTCGCCGCGACTCGTCCGAGCTGGTCACACCGCATCGTGTATGTCCTCCGGAAGTTGGCCAACCAGGTTTATAGTCCTTGACTCCGCAAAAGCGTCGTTCTCTATTCGTTCTCATAGGCAAACGCGGTGAATGAAGTTGATGAGGCCGTGGAGCTTGCGAGGGCTGTCGCTTGAGATTGGCGATGCCTTTCGCGGCTCGGTCGTGCGGCAGGATCGGATCAATGAACCTTCGACCTGGCTTGCCATGATCAATTCAATATGTCGGCGAGTCTCCCAATCGCGCGCTGGCGATAGCCGTGTCGAGGCGAGCATTCGTCACCATATGGACATGGTGCTGCATGATTGGGGCGCGTGTCAGGCTGCGCGAAAGGCCGGTTAGGTATGTGCGGGCGCTTCACCAACAAAATGACCTGGGAAGAAATCGTCCAGCTGTATCGAATAACGCTCGATCAGCCGCCACGTAATACGCAGGCCCGCTACAACATCTGCCCGACGGACCCCGTCGATGTCGTCGTCTCAG
Source organism: uncultured Alphaproteobacteria bacterium (assembly GCA_963844545.1). Lineage (GTDB taxonomy): Bacteria > Pseudomonadota > Alphaproteobacteria > Rhizobiales > Xanthobacteraceae > BOG-931. The sequence continues at coordinate 1,188,545 of CAWJOX010000026.1, forward strand.
ATGACGACAAGCGCACGCTCGTTCCGATGCGCTGGGGATTGATCCCGAGCTGGTGGAGCAAGCCTCTCAAGGAAATGAAAGTCGCCACGTTCAACGCACGCGCCGAGACTGTTGCCGAGAAGCGGATGTTTCGTTCAGCGTTTGAGAATAGCCGCTGTTTGATTCCAGCGTCGGGTTACTACGAATGGCAAAACACACCAGACGGTAAGCAGCCTTACTACTTCACGCGCCGGGACGGACAGCCCATCACGATCGCGGGTCTTTGGGATCGGTGGCACGAGAAGCCCGTAGGCAACGTCATTCAATCCTGCGCGATGGTTATCACCGAACCAAACCGGTTCGCTGCGCAGGTGCATGACCGCATGCCGGTGATCCTCGAAACGAAGGACTTCGAGCAATGGGAAAAGGGCGATCCAAAGGATGCAGCCGGGTTGATGAAACCCGCCGGCGAAGACGTGCTGCAGCGCTGGCCCGTGTCAAAGCGCGTGAACAGTTCCAAGGCCCCCACTGATGATCCGTCACTGATTGCCATCGAGGGAGAAGTTGCGACTAAGGATGAAATCTTCGCCGCCACGATGACCTACGCCCGCGCGCTGGGGCAGTTTGATCTTGAGGCTTACAGGGACTAGCTGGGTCGTGCGGCCCAATGTTGGCTTCAGCCCAAACGCGACCGAATTGCCGTGCGGCTCCGAAATGACGCGATGGTCCAATATCTGACTTCGGCGTAATAATATGTGTCTTGATCGCATCGAGCTAATGTTGAAGGCCGAAGCCACGCACGTACATTCTTCCCATGCCGGCGACGGACCTGATGCCGCTCAAAATGCATTTGATGAAAGATTATGCGGGCTTGCTGCGGCAGCGGCTGGCGGCAAAGGGGCATCCGGCTCCCGCGGGCGAGACCGACGAGGAGACGCTCACCCGCTACCTGAACATGCTCAACCGCTCGATTGAACCGCAGCGCCGCGTGACGAAGAAGGCGGCTGGGATGGGTCGATCATGTTGGGCCCCGGTGGCGGCGTGAATCTCAACAGGAAAAAGGGACAGAAGAGCGCAAAGATCGCGAAAGCGAATATTGATGTCCGGCAGGTGCTGCAAGAGGCGGAGGATACGCTAAACGAACAAGCCGTGAATGCTGGCGTCCCCCAACGATCACGAAGTCCACCTCGTCGAGGAGAATGGTCAACTGGTCGTGAAAGACGCATCGGGCGCGTTTCGGGCAGAGCTACCCCAGATCGTGGAGCCACTCCCTTGAGCCGCGCGGGATCGATCCGAGAGACGGCTAGTTAAGTTGGACATCCTATCGTGTGCGTCGTGTACACGCGCGAAGTCGGGGGGCTCTCGATCATGAGATATCCGGTCAGACAATTTAAAAGCTTGGCTGTAGCCCTGAAGGAGATCGAACCGTTTATCCGCAACGGCGAGCATCTTCAGACCGGGAAGCCGTTCGAGAAATTCGGCGGCATGCGTTCCCGCGAAATATTGGCCAATTGGTTGCTGTGTGTCGCCATCAACTCGACCGATAATCGCGAACTGACGTTCAGCAGCGATCCGGTCGACGGTGACGGAATCATCTGTGACAGTGCGACGGGTGAAACCCGGCCAACCGAGCACGTGATGGTGCCTCGTTTGCGCCCCGGCGAAAAGGGCGATGCCGAAGCGCTGATCCTGAAGGTGATCGAGCTAAAGCGCAGCAAGGGCGGCATCGCCTATGCCGCCGGGAAGACCCTGATAGTGTTTTTGGAAGCAGGTGCTGGTATTTGGTTCCCGAACAAGGTCGCGCGGCAATTACCCGACCCGCTGCTGTTTGCAGCTGTTTGGGTCGTGGGGCTGCAAGGGGTGGAGGCGGGCGATTACGTCTATAGCGTGACCTGCCTTGATGTCAGTGACGGCGACAGTCCTGCGCTGCTTGTTCGGGTGGGAAAGGACTTTGACACGTGGACCGTGAAGCGGATTCAGTGAGTAGCTACGACGCGATCAGCTTTTGACGAGCAATAACAAATCCATCCCGCTTGAACTGCACGGTCGAGATCGCGCGCGAAATTCATCTTCTCCAGGAGACTGACAATAGGCTGGTTGTCCGGCCTCACCTTAGCCCACACGCCGGAGTCATATCTCTTGTGAACATGCTTTTTCACATGCTCGATCAGAGCGCGTGCGACACCCGCCTTTCGATATGCTGCGTCCGTGACGAGATATCGAATTTCATCGATCGCTGTTATCACAGTGCCGGCGAGTTAACCGCCGCGCTCCATGACCCAAACGTTGCGGTCCCGGCACCGCTCACGAACTCAAGTCCGATAGCTGTCGTTGTTGAAGTGATCCGTCAACGGAATGGCGTCCTTTGCCGCCCAAAGTAGGGCGTGGACTGCCTCGGCATCCCGTACAGTAGCTCGACGGATCAACACATAGCCCCTTTTCACAAATTCGTTATGCCGCCGGTGCGGCGCGCAGCATGCTAAAATTCGGCGGCCATGACTGATTCATATCCACCACGCATTCAGGCATTCCGCGACTCGATGATCAAGGACCTGCCGAGAGCGCCTAAAACAACAAGGCCTCTCGCGAATCCTTGCGGGCAATGCCGACGCGCCGCGTGATTTTGGCCTTCGTTACATGGCGGATGCGGCTCATACCAGCGAAGCCGCGAACGGTGAAACTATGGTCGGGCGGTGTGACGCTTTCGCAGTCTCTGGCGGCGGGGCCAAGGCTCCGGTCCCTGTTGCAGAAGGTTGAGGCTGGCAAGGACCTCATGCCCCACCTTTCCGATCTCGTGAGCACGAAAGGCGTCATTCTTCCGGGCGCGAACCCCTCGGATCGGGGGAAGGACATCGACATGGTGCTCACCCGACACGGCCTGCATCACTTTCATGTTGGGGTCGCTGATCCAGGCAACCCAAAGGGGCGTAGTGGCAGCCTGGTCTTCGCGGAGGTATTGGACAAGGAATTCAGGATAGTCGCCATTTCCGACCACCGCGCATTCGAGCGCGGCTCGGCCGAGCAACTCAGGTTCTTTGAAATCTGTAGGTCCTACATAGCGAAGGACATTCCACCTGGTCAGGCTTTCATGGCAAACCCTGTCATGACGTCCGGTCACTCGATGTTGGTCACAGGATTTGCAGACAGGTGCGAGGAAAGAATGGAGAGTCTTGATCCGATGTTAGACGACCTTGCCTTTGTTGACAGGCTTTACAATGAGCAGCCGATCTTGAGAGATGGGCAACCCGTCGCCAGACCGTCCAAACCATCTCTGGCATGGTATTTCGATGATCTTAAGTTCGGCATCCTCGAACGGCGAACGAAGGTGTTCTTCTGCATATTCCCGTTCTTTGCTCGATAATGCGCGCGCTGATATCCAGCAATCAGGATGGTGGCGCCGCGTTGTGCGTTCAGCATCCTCGCCAACATCGTGGCTTCGTGCGCCGCTGAAGTTCTTACGGTCCTTGTTTGCGCACTAGAAATCGCGAACGAAGGCGCGCCCTCCCCATTTAGTCACGCCAAAAATCCTTGAAACGCGTTGGCGATAGTTCCGTGTATCGAACGGTATGCTGAATATTCTTGTGTCCGAGATAGTCCTGGATCGACCTTGTGTCGTGCCCATCGCCTGCCAGCTTATAGCCGGTGGCGTGGCGCAGCATGTGTGCATGGACCTGGAACGGAAGGTCTGCTTTCTGCGCCGCTCGCTTGACCATCCAATTGAAACTGTCCGTGGTGAATGGCCCGCCGCGCTCGCTCACGAACACAAACGGGGATTTCTGCATCTCCCGTCGGAGCTTGCGCAGCACCCGCAATTCATCGCCGCGAATGGGATGCGTGCTTGGCTTGCCGTTTTTGACCCGGTGAACGTGTAGGGTGGCCGAATTGAAATCGATTTGCTCCCAGCGCAGGTCGCAGATCTCTGAAGCCCGCAATCCATGCCGGTACGCCATCAGAATCATAGTCGCGTCCCGGTGACCGTATCGGTTGTCCTTCGCGGCCTCGATAAGCTTTTCAACCTCGGTCTCGGTGAGGTGCTCTCGGCTGCGGAACTCACTGTTCGGCCGGCGCAATGGACCGACTGCTCGTTTTATGGTGGCTGGCGCGACCAGCTTCAAGTTCGTTTTGACCATGGCTTCCGCCTCGTAGCAATCAATGACTGCTCGTAGAATACACATTATACGAGCAGTATGACGCTCAACATGTAGTTATGCTTAAACACCTTGTTGTTCCGAAGCCCAAGGCTCGCGGAGTTCGGGCGATGCGCCACGGCGAATTGGAGTAGTGCAACCGACGGCGGATCGCTACCTATCTCGACTGTTCTTTCGCCGGTCTCAAGACTGATAACAATGCCGACCCGCGTTCTGCCGCGCTCACCGAACAATGGGTGTTGTTGGCCAACACCAAAAGAGATGGGATCTTGGTCGGTCCCTATCCGTTCAACTAGAGTTTCCCGAAGACCGGTGACGGTGCCCCCGATCGCAAAGCGATCGACGCCGTTTCATCAGTGACGAAATTGCTTTCGATTTATTGCGAGCGCGTTGCCGGAAAGGCCGCGCTTCCAGAGACACGGTACCGCGTCCACCGCGCAGCGGCTGGCCAAGCCTTCGTGATAGACCTGAACTTAGCTCGCGGTGTTGCTTCCACCGTGCCTTCGCCCGTGGAGAAGCGAGCGCCTCGCGAGTCCGCGCCTGTGGTCGCGCCTCGAGCAAGTGCCGGCGCCGCGCCGCGGCGTTCCCGTGGCTCCAAAACTGACCCCCCGGTATGTGGACAGGGCGGGGGTGGTCTCGCGTAAAAAAGTAGGACCCCCTCGGAAATATCTAGGACCTAAAAACCGAACCTTTGTTAACATTTTGACGGTGGCACGGTGCACATGCCCTGTGCGCTCTCAACCCTGACGATGAGGGCAACCCCACCGGCCGGCGCCTCTTCCTCGTTGGAAGAAGAACATTGGCCGTCCGGTCTCTGGAGCGGCGTATAAGATAGTCGAAAGCTAATCGACGACAGCCGGGGCGGAACGATGCCGGCGCCGTGTGTTGAATAGGCGGGCATCGTGGCCGCTACGGCAGACGATGCCCTAGCCGAGCAAGCCGGCAACAAGGCTGAAAAGCTTGAAGCGGTCGAGGATTTTCTGCAATTGATCCTCGCGGATGGCCCCGTCAGCGAAAAAGAAATCTGTAAGCGTGCCGGGGAGAAACACCGTTGGAGCACCCTTCAGCAGCCGGCCAATTAAGGTCGCTGCCGTCGCGCTCGCCAACAAAATTGCGCGAATGGCATGGGCCATGATGGTGCGTGGCGAGAGATACAAAGAGCCAACACTGTTGATCGCAGCGTGAGAGACAGTGATTAAGTAGGTCGGCAATATCAATTGGCGAGGGCATGACGACATAATGCAGACAGGGTCGTTCCGGGGATCGGGAGAGCCCGCTTGGGTCATCGCACTTCTAAGTGCATGAAAGACGATTGGGACCCGATCCGCGGACAGCGTTAGGGCCAGCGGCCATCCGCGCCGCATCAACAGGCCTGACACGTGACCGCACCCGACCAATGCTGCATCAAGTCAGAAAGTTCTTGCCATGGCGCCGTCCACACGTGATCCCACAGCGGACATATCGGCCACGCCCGGCGCCTTTAGTGATCGGCGTTCACTCGCGCGGCGATTTTGGCCACACCTTCTGCCGCACAGGCCTCGTCCCTATCGCCACCTGGCGCTCCGCCGATGCCGAGCCCGGCTACGATCTCGTTCCCGCGCTTGATCGCGACACCGCCAGCTACCGCAATGATATCGGGCAGATTAAAAAGCGACGAGTTGGCTCCGGCCGGATTTTTGCTGACTGTCTCGGCGAATGCGCTTGTACGGTCGAAACCGAAGATCGGCCCCATTGTCACCACCGTATAGGCTTTGCGGAACGCGGAATCCTTGGTGTGGATGGTGCTGTGGTCGCCCTTGAGATGCAGCTGAACGACGCCGGAAGTGTCCACAACAAACGCCGAGACCGGCCATCCCTTGGCCTTGCACGCATCAATCGCCGTGGTTGCCGCTTCCACCGCGAGGGCAAGCGGAAGGGAATATCCAGATTGCGCGACTTGCGCTAGCGCAGAGGATGGTAGCGCCATCGAAGCACATGCGATCAAAGTAATTGCCGCTGCACCGGATTTAATCATGATAACCTCCTTGATCGATGGGGTTGAATCGGTGCCGCAATGAAAGAAGGCGCGGTCATAGCGTGAAGTTCTCCGCCGTCGTGCCTAAACTCGCGAGACAGCGCTGGAGCGATTGCGGAAGCTGCTTAAACCATTGCTTCTCTTGGCCAGGCTTCGGCAATACGTGGCCGTACTCCACCATATCCGTCGGAGCAAGGTTGCAGACATATATCCAGATGTTTTCATCGCCAATGTTCGTGATTTTGTCGATGTCCTGCATCATATTCAGCATCATTTTGCTGCGGACCTCTTCGGTCCTGCCGTCACGAATGTCGCCGCGTACCCAAATATGATCCGACTTTCTTTCCCCTCCCAAGTACCGATCCGACGGCTTTTCCTCAATGACGACCTGCACGAAATACGTAGGCGCCCCGGTAGCTTCGCTGTGACGGTTGCTGATGCATCTTGCAATTTCAGACTTTTGCGAGTCGTGCAGTTTCCCAGCCGGAACGGAACAAACGTACGTGGGCATTGAAGGCCTCCTCTCATACGACCTGAAGAGTTCTCGTAAAGAGTTCTCGTACGGTTTCGCCTCAAGACGCGAAGGCATGATTGGTTGCCGGAGCTTTCAATCGGGAAGATCCCGCCACCACGCGGCTGTACAGGTCCCCGGAACCGCCATCGTTTTCATCAGGCACCAGCAGCACTTTTCACCAAGGGTCTGCTGGCAATCTCTGCGGAGCCTATTCGACCGTGAGTACCAGCTCCCTCTTTTGGCGGATGGAGGATATATGGCACCGACTTAGAGCCCATGAAGACAGCCAGGAATTTTGTCGGCTTGCTCCCGAAGTTTCGGCCGCGATGCCACACTGTTCGACACTGGAGAAAAGCTTCACCTTCTTGGAATTCGTATTGACGTCCGTCTTCGAACTCGACCGTTAGTGCGCCTTCGAGCACGTAGAGGTAGGCCGGAACGGGGTGGGTCATCCATTGACTCGCTTCCCCAATAGAAACGCTGAGAACAGCGGAGTATATTACCGGATCCGGTGTGCTCGGATATTCGAGGCGTTCGTCGGCGATCGTCTTAACGAGGTCCGGCAGTCTGTCGATCTTCTCTCCCATGTGTTGTGCTCCATCATCTGATTGTGTTGCGGCGCGCCGGCAAACATATTGCGGTCGGACCGCGCCCGAAATGTCGTAAATGCGTTGTTTCCGGCCATGACCAGTGAACACAGGCGCTAAATTCGGCGAAATAGTGCGCTTCGACGAACGATAAACTTACGTGCGATAAAATCGGGACACGTCGTACAGGGCTGCGGAGAACTCATCGGGGGGCCGGCGGCAGTTGACGTCGGCTGTCCGGGTTGCGAGCGGACCTCGTTTTAGTGTCAACTGGGATCGCCAAAAACTCCGTGTGAAGACGCTAAAAATTGGAAGCAATGCTTTCTAAACGGCCGCAATCTGAGCCGTCGGCACCGCATCCGCGTTGTCCCGTTTACAGTCTCAACGCTCTACCGGCCGAAGAGCGCCTCTTAAAGAGGTTGTGGCGTAATTTTGTCAGCTACCTTCGAAGGCGCCCGCAGCTCGCCGGATCGAGAGTCACGGCGAATCTCCTGAGGCGCTTGTCCGAACCTTCGTACAAAGGCATTTCGCATGCGGTCACGGCTGCCAAAACCTGTTTCGCGGGCGATAACATCAATTGAGTGTCTACCTTGTTCAACCATTAATCTGGCAACTTCGATCCGCAAGTTCTCAATTGCTTTAGCGGGCGATTGGCCCGTCTCCTGCTGAAACGCCCGGCTGAACTGTCGAGGACTGAGGTGGGCCGCTTCTGCAAGTCGGTCAACAGTCAAAGGGCTGTGGAGATTGCACCGCGCATAATTTAAAGCGCTCTGGATGCGGTCCGACTTTGGCTCCAGTTCGAGCAGTGCGGAATGTTGTGTTTGGCCGCCGCCGCGTCGATTGTACATAACCAAGTCTCTTGATACCGCGCGAGCCAATTCCTTTCCCGCGTCTTTCTCGACCATGGCCAGTGCGAGATCGATACAGGCCGTGCACCCGGCCGACGTCCAGATCGAGTCATCGATGATGAAGATGCGATCTTCCTCTAAATTCAGGTTTGGAAAACGGTCCCGAAAATAATGGGCGTAGGCCCAGTGGGTGGTCGCTCGGCGATTCTCCAGCAAACCAGCTTCGGCGAGAACCAGCGCTCCCGTGCAGATCGACGCAACCCGTCGGGCCCTGCCTGGAGCATTCTTGACGAAGGAAACAAGGCCAGGCGAGAACGTCGGTTTTTCAACGAGGGTCCCAAGCACAATAAGGGTGTCAAATTGGGTATCGTCAAATTTTATCGTTTCTAGAACTAAACCGCAGGAGGTCCGAATGTTTCCTCCAGCTTCAGATAACATCTGCAATTCGTACAGCGCTTCTGGCGCAAGCATATTCGCACATTCGAAGACCGAAACTGTGCAGAGGCTCAAAACCTGAAAACCTGGGTACGCGATAAAGCCGATACGTTGCATGGGACGGGACCCTCATCAAGGAAGCCCAGCCCTATTACCCAGTTTTCATTTTGCAGAAATTCAAAAGACCAGTCAACGTTCGGAAGTCAGCTCCTAAGGTCATATATTGACTGCGGAAAACGACCACTTCGTCGCTGCGCGCGGACGTATCGATGCTGGCGGTCGCTTCCGACGTCTTCGCGCCGAACGCGATCACGTCCGTCTAGGGCGAACGTTCGCCGTTCGGATCACATGCCTCATCAATCGACACAACTCATCCGCGTGTCGCCGATTGGCACTCGGCTGCCCTAGCGCTACGTCCGCTTGCCGGTCGCTATCAACCTCAGCCGCGACGCAACACGATAACATTCGCTCAATGATGGGAGGTTTGTCATGCGATATAAGCTGAAGAACATCGCTGCGCTTCATCTAGCTCTCGGCGGTCTACCGGATCAGATGCGGGTCAATGCAGACCGCGCTACCCGTTGCACCTGTTTGCTCGTGACACTGCTGGTGAGCACGAGCCGAGCGGAACAAGCGCCTCAAGTGTTCACTTTTTTGCTTAATGCAGCTTCGCTCAGATCGTCGAGCAGAGCCTTGGCCTCTTTCAGATCGAGCGTGTCGAAGCCCTCGGTGAACCAGCCGTACACCGGAGCGAGCAGATCGCTGGCTTCATCCCGCTTGCCCTGATCGCGCCAGAGACGCGCCATGCTCATCGCGGCGCGCAGTTCCCAAGACTTTGCTTGCTGCTGGCGCGCAACGGTCAGCGCACGCTCGAAATACGCCTCCGCTTTCGCCGGATTGGGCTTCGGTGATAGAAGCGTGATTTCGCCGGCCGTGCGATGGACCTCGGCCTCATACCAACTTTCCTTGGTCGTCTCCACTGCTGTCATGGCTTCGCCGATACAGCGCCAAGCATCATCGAATTGGTCCAACTGCGCATAGGCTCTCGTCAAATGCGATGACCATTGTGCCATCCATAGTGTTGCTCCCATTGAACGCGCCGTGGTCATTCCATTGGTGAGCACGTGGACAGCGTCCAGGGCTTTGCCAGCCAGCCCAAGAAGACAACCCCGCAACAACATCCCGTTCACCTTCCAGGGCAAGGAACCTTTCTCATTCGTCAACGCAGCAAGCTCATCTAAATGCGCGCTCGCTGATGTATAGTTTCCACGGAGGATGTAGCGATGGGACGCGTGGTACAGCGCAAACATAAGAGAGGCAGCATCATCGATTTCGCGCGCGTTCTTGACGGCCTGCTTGGTCTCCGCAAGCGCGACGTCCGGGTAGCCAAGCATCCACGAGGACCACGCTCGAACGGACATTGTTGCGACCAGGGCGTCTTGACCAAATCGCCTTGCCAGTGGCCGATGCTCCACGGCATCATAAAGGGCAAGCGCACGGTCGAATTGCGCCCGACCTTGCACAATTTCCCCGTTGCACTGCAAGGAAATGCCCATAAGGCGATGCCCAATCATTATTGGGACTGCGGCCCCGTGCTTATCTGCGAGCGCCATGAATTGCGCTGCAAGCTCGCGCATCGCCTCGCAGTTAATCGTCATGTAGCTTGCGATCCAAAAGCCAAAGAGAACTGAGAATAACAGCAGTGGGTCGTCGGGTGGCTCGCCTAGCGCTTCTGCCTGTTCGATCAACAGCCGTGCCCGCTCCACAGCCGCCTTGGTCTCCGGCGCAGCAAATCCTTTGACGTGCATCAAGGGAGTTATCAGCCCGGCCTGAAGCTTGATCTGCTCGCGACGCGTCGCGGGCGTTGGGGGCAAAGTCGCTATTTGTTCGAGGGCACGTGTAAGTAGCTCGTCGGCTTCGACCAGCGCCGAGCGCGTCAGTGAGCGCTCCCCCGCTTTGCCCCACAGGCCCGCAGCCTTCTCGATCAGGCCGGCCTCAGTGCAGTGGCGCGCCAACAGTTCGGGTTGGGCCTCGGCAATATCCGTGAATTGGCTCTCAAGGGTCTCGGCTATGCGTGCGTGAAGTGCGCGTCTCGGTTCGCGGAGCAGCGTTCCATAGGCCGCCTCCTGAACGAGCGCGTGTTTGAACAGATACGTCGCGTCCGGCGGCTGACCCTGGCGGAACAACAAGCCAGAAAGAATGAGACGGTCTAGCGCCGGATCGAGTTCTGCTTCCGGCTTGCGCGCCACAGCAGCCAACAGAGCGTGAGAGAACTCGCGCCCGATAGCTGAACCAATCTGCGCTATTTCTTTCGCCGGGCCGAGCCGATCGAGGCGCGCCATCAGCGACGCGTGCAAGGTTGCGGGGACCGCCGAGGCCGGAAACGGAACCGCCGCGGCGGTGCGCCGGGCTTCGCCTCCGCCTTCCGCTTCCAGCACCGCTTTCGTCATTTCCTCGACGAATAAGGGAATGCCGTCGGTTCGCTCAATAATATCCTGCCGGATGCTCGCTGGCAGCTGGTTGTTGCCGGTGACGCGGTCGATCATGGCCGCGATGTCGCGCTCTCCGAGCCGGTTGATGGTGAGTGCAGCAACATGGGCCCGTTCAATCCAGGGAGGCTCAAATTCAGGTCTGTAGGTAACGATCAGCAATACGCCAAGACTTCTAATGCGGTCCACGGCTCGACCGAGTGCCTCTAGGCTCGTGGGGTCGATCCAATGCACGTCCTCGAAAATCATCAGCACCGGATTGGAGCGCGACAACGCTTCCATTTGCGCAGTAAGCGCTTCGAGGGTTTTCTGACGTCTTTGCTGTGGGGCTTGTTCGAGCGTCGGATAGCGTCCGTCGTTCGGCAAAGACAACATTCCGGCAAAGAGGGCAGCGTCTTGGCGGGGAGTAAAACTCTTCACCAGCAGGGCATCGAGTTTGTCCAGCTTTGCTTGCGCCGTGTCGTCGTGCGCCAGTCCAGCGGCACGTTCCATTTGGCTGATGATCGGATAGAGCGCGCTGTCGGTATGCTGCGGCGAGCAAAAATAACGCAGCCTCGTGTGAGGCTCGGTCGCGACGCGCTCCAGCAACGCCGCCGTCAATCGAGACTTGCCGATGCCCGCCTCGCCGGACAGGAGCACCACTTGGCCTTCGCCGGTCTTTGCCTTCGACCAGCGTCGCAGCAGGAGTTCAAGTTCTTCTTCCCGTCCAATAAGCTCTGTCAGGCCGCTCCCGTGAAAAGCCTCGAACCGGCTTTCGGCCGAACTCGAACGTAGCGCTGCAAAGGCTCTGACGGGGCCTGAGATACCTTTGAGTTCCTTGGGTCCAAGGTCCTCAAGCTCAAACAGATTGCCGAGGAGCCTTCGTGTAGTTTCAGCAACGACCACACTATTTGGCGCGGCGAGCCCTTGCAGCCTTGCCGCTAAGTTCGGCGTCTCGCCAATGATGCCGCGTTCTTTCGCATTCCCCGCATCCATCAAGTCGCCAACAACCACCATCCCAGTCGCAATGCCGACACGGGCTTGCAGGGTCGCATGGGCCTTTAGGTCCCTTACCGCCGCAACCAATTCCAGTCCCGCTCGCACCGCACGCTCGGCGTCGTCTTCGTTGGCCTGCGGGTAGCCGAAATACACGAGCACGCCGTCGCCCAAATATTGCGACACGAACCCGCCGAAGCTTCGCACCGTTTCGGCGGCACATTTGTGATAGGCTGAAATGACCTCGCGCAGGTCCTCAGGGTCCATGCGGGCTGAGAGCGCCGTTGAGCCGACAAGGTCAGAGAACATCACTGTGATTTGGCGGCGCTCGGCAGTGTCTTTAGTAGGCGTGCCGATTAACGGAAGGGTATCTGATGGAGCCGCTTTAGCGTTCGCATCAGCGCGCAGGGCCGCAATGGCATCGAGCAACTTACGACGATGACCTACAATAACGACGCCGAGGTCCTTCAAGTCCTCCGCCGTCAAGTTCGGTAGGACCGCGTCGTCAATTTCATTCTCGCGGAACGCCGGCTCATACCGTTCAAGGCCGAGGCTCCGCAGCCAACTTCCGAGGTCCATGATATCGCCCGACCTCCGTCCGATGCGTATGATCGTCTAGGCGAAACAGCGTGTCTAGGACGGTAGCATGTACCTAAAGGCGAGTGCGAGCGCGCATCGGTCTTAACGTGGTACCTTTTCACCGATCAAGATGCACGCGGTCGCCGGCGGCACGTATTCCACCATCGAACAAGGGTCAGGCAAAATTTCAGAAATCGATATTTTTGGCGTTCCCCGTCCCTCATTTGGTGAGCATTGCCGATCGTGGATTGGCTGGAGCAATCGGTGAGAGCGACAACGTTAGCCAGGTGTTCCAGCCCGACGGCCGATCGTGCGCATCGAACTCCCAGTACGCCTTTAGATTGACGTAAGCTTGCACCGATCCAACCGGAAAGATGAAACCGATCTGCGGGCCGACCCCAATTACCCCCGACTTGAAGGCGCCGACGACATCGCCGGAGCCGCTGTCGGCACTGATCTGCTCGTAGAAATAGCCGACCGCTCCTACAAGAATTTGTTTGGTCAGGAATTGCGAAGCGCCCCAATCCAAGTGCCAATCGACCCCGCTTTGGTAGTTCGTGCTCGGATTGATAAGGTTATAGGTGAAACCGGATACCGCCGAAAATTCGTGGCCGGTTTGCGGATTGAGATACGTGTAGCCGCCGCCGGCGTCGATCGCGCCGTGACCGATGCCGATATTGGCGAGATTGCCCGCACTATAGTAGCCTGCTGGGATGTCGCCCGTAGCGTAGACCATCCAGTTATTCACGCCGCTGTTCCACCGGATGATAGCTTGCGGGTACAGATCTCCGAACCCGGTCGTGGTCTGGCTGATGCTGCCTTCTCGCATAATAGCCAGCGGTCCTGCCGCGAGCGTCAGGGTGCCGTTGAGATCGGTGCTGTTGTTACCCACGAGCGCCAACATACCGAGAGTGAGTTGACCGCCGAGTATGGGTGTCGCAAACACGTAGCTGGGATTGAGGAGGACGGCTTCGAACTTTGTGTTCAAGTTGACATCGAGGTTGACGTTCACCGTCGGGCTAAACCTCCCGATGGTAATTTCACGCGAGGCGGCGACAGCGCCGCTTGCGCTCACCGACGTAAAATAGTTGGCGACGGTAAATGCCCAGCCGGGTTGTTGCGGAACCGCCGCAAGACTGCCGAACAGGCCGGGAAGCCAGAAGCTGACGCCATTTTCGTCGGCCAGCGAGATCGCAGGCAGCGAGATCACGGCCCCGATTGCAAGCGCGGCGCTTGCCGCCAGCGAACGCAGAGACGAGCGGAATCTTCCGCTTGCGATTTCAACGACAAGATTTTTCATCGCCCCCCCAAGGTCTAAAGGAAAGAGAGCATACCAAACGGGAGCGCGCCTGTAACGAGGTTGAACCTTGTTTTCAGCGCCGTGTGATGGATGAGGCCGACAAAGCGGCAAACGCCGACCGTCCACTCGGCTCGTCGCGAGGCGATCTCGTTGTGATCATTAAGCGGACCAATGTTTACTCAGCGGCACGATTAGTAGTCCACGTCCAGCAATTCCTTGACGCTCAAATCTACGTTAGCCTTCTGCGCCTTCTCGCTAAGGTTGGATTTGCCGACCTGGATCGTTATCTTGTTAATCTTGCCGGTGAACTTGTTGTCGCCGGCCTTGTAGTCGTCGGTCACGGCCGTATAGAGGTTCTCGCCGACGTCTGTCGTTTCTGCGCCAAACGCGTTCGGGTGAGTGTGCTCGATCCGGCCGCTGGCGACTTTTGCACCGTTGACAAAGATCGAACCGTTGCCCCCCGCACCGGGCTTACCTCCATCAAAAGCAAACTCGAAGCGGAGCGTCACCCGCCCGGCCGGCAGGCGAGCGGGGCCAACGATGTAGTAGGTCTCGCGACCGAGAAAGTTGTAGGCGAACCTGGGCGCGCCGTCCTTGACGTAGAGGCTCCAGCCGCCCATTTCCCCGCCTTGCGCGAGTACCACACCCTCGGCGCCGGCTTGAGGGACCACGATGTCGGCCGTGATCACGAATGAGTGGTTCTTGACGTTGATGAAGCCGTTCTCCGGTATTCCTTTCATGCCTTCATAGACCGTCATCTCGGTGCGACCTTCCATCAGATCCGGGCGGCCGGCCAAGGCGGGGTTGAAGCGCTCCCAGGAGCGGTCGTCGAGGGGCAGCACGCTGTACTTGACGGCCTCTTCCAGGAAGACCCCCTTCAGCTTCTCAAGCTTGTCGGGGTACTTCGCCGCAAGGTCATGCGCGGAACTGAAATCTTTCTCTACGTCGTAAAGCTCCCACTTGTCGTTAGCAAACGTGGCCCGCGGTTTGCTCTCCCACGGTGGGCGATGCACCGTGGTGGCGAACCATCCGTCCTGGTAGATGCCGCGGTTGCCTGCCATCTCGAAATATTGAGTAGTATGGCGTGACTTCGCCTCGGGGTTATTAAAGGTGTCGAGCATGCTCACGCCTTCGATGGGTTTTTGCCGGACACCGTAGACCACCCCCGGCTCGGGCACTCCAACTGCCTCCAGCACTGTGGGGGCGATGTCAATCATGTGGTACCACTGCGTGCGTAGGCCGCCCGGCTCCTTGATGCCTTTCGGCCAATGGACCACTATCGGCTGGCAGATGCCGCCGTAGGAGGCAACCTGGTGGCCCCAAGCAAACGGCGTGGCGCCGGCGAAGGCCCAGCCGTTGGGATACAAAATGTGCGACTTCGGCCCGCCGAATTCATCTAGGTGCTTCAGCGCGATGTCGAGCGGTTCGGGCAGTCCGTTGAACACGGATAGTTCATTAAATGCGCCGTTGGGGCCGCCCTGGAAAACCGAGCCATTGTCGCCTGTGATGTAGAAGATCAGCGTGTTGTCCATTTCGCCTAGGTCTTCGATGGCGTCGACGAACCGCCCGATTTCGTGGTCCGTCACTTCGGCAAAGGCGGCATAGATTTCCATATACCGCGCAAAGACTTTTTTCTCGTCAGCGCTCAATTTGTCCCATTCCTGGATTCCTGGCGGCTTTGGTGCGAGATCGGTGCCCGGTGGCACGACACCCATTTTAATTTGGCGGGCCAGCGTTTCCTTGCGCACCTGGTCCCAGCCCTGGTCGAACTTCCCCTTGTACCTGTCGCGCCACTTCTCGGGCACCTGGAACGGGCCGTGGGTGCCAATGGCGGAGTAGTAGACAAAAAATGGTTTGTCGGGCGCGAGCGAATGCTGGGAACGCACCCAGTCGATAGCTTTGTCGGTGATGTCGGTGCTGGCGTAGTAATTGGAGTCGGGGTGCAGATCTAATCTGGTTTGGTTGTCGTACATGACCGGATGGAAGAGGTCAGCCTCGCCGGCCATGAAGCCGTAGAACCGTTCAAACCCGCTATGCAACGGCCAGCGATCGAACGGTCCGACAACGCTGGCTTCCCAGGGCCCCAGCTCGTGACCCTTGCCGAACATGGCCGTGCTATAGCCGTTGAGCCGTAAAATCTCAGGCAGCATCGTCACGCTACGCGGACGCATCGCGGTGTAACCCGGGAAGGCGGTGGCAATTTCCGAGATCACGCCGAAGTTTGCGCTATGGCTGTTGCGGCCGGTAAGCAGAGCCATCCGGCTGGGGGAACACAACGGGGGCACTTTGAAATTGTTGTAGCGCAGCCCGGTTTTGGCGAGCCGGTCCAGCGTCGGCATCTGAATCGGCCCACCGAACGTCGATCCGTCGCCGAAGCCGAAGTTGTCGAGAAGTATGATCACCACGTTAGGCGCGCCTTTCGGCGCCTTGACCTCGAACCGCGGCGGGGCTTTTGCGTTACGCGCATCAAGCTCGGTGATCGGCGGATACTGCGGCTCCGGGATAGGCAGCACGGTACGGTCCACGGAGGCATCCGCGTCGAGTGCGCCACCTTGGGATTGTGCCCTGTTGGCAGCACAAATCACCCCCAGCAGCCCAACTAATACCAGAGTGAAAAAGCGTGTCATGGTGTTCTCGATGTAGGGAGAGATCAGATCGATCCAGAACTTGGCCCCAGAGCTTGGACCAACCCGCACCTGCAAAGCCACCCCCTCGAATGCAACAGGCCCCAAAGTGTCAGCGATGCTGCGTATATTAGTCAATGGTCGAGCTTGCCCTCTGGAACGCAAGCCGTTCACGGTGCTGCCGAGAACTCCAGTAGCGCGCGGTTGACGTTTTCCACGGCAATCGGGAGTGGCCCACGATCTTTTGCTGTGGTGCGGGAGTTGGGTTGTGGGCGATCGCGCGACCAAATGTTAGCGAGCGAAAACGCATTAGGACCAGCAAGGTTCACTCAATGGTGCGCAAGCGAGTATGCGGTTTTATCGTGCTGCCCTTTAGTCCGCTTTTAGATTATTTTCGGACCTGATACGACGTCGGCGCCGTTCGCATCAGTAACGATCTCTGAGCAACCAAGTCGTGTGCAAATTTTCATACCGAAAAATGCGAGGTAACATTTTCCGGAGTTCCCATTGCCAAGGGAAAGTAGCCGCGTGAGAATAGCCGGTGAGGTGATCATCGCCGAGTTGAGGCTAGGTTGCGCCAACCACCGAACGAATCATTGCAAGAACGGCCGTTCACCGGACAATGATTTTCATTCCCGGCGCCGCGTTTCGCATGGGTTCTGACCGGCACTATCCCGAAGAGGCGCCAGTCCATCGCGTGACCCTTGATGGTTTTTGGATCGATCGCACGCCAGTTACCAATCGCCAATTCCGCAAATTCGTCAACGCGACGCGCTACGTCACAGTTGCCGAGATATCACCGGACGCAAAGGACTATCCCGGTGCGCAGCCGCGTATGCTCAAAGCCGGGTCGCTCGTCTTCACGCCGCCGAAGCATTCGGTTGATCTGCGAGATTGGTCGCAATGGTGGCGTTTCAAATTCGGCGCCAACTGGAAACGTCCCTATGGACCGCGCAGTTCAATCAGCGGTCTCGACGATCACCCCGTCGTGCACGTCGCCTACCGGGACGCTGAAGCCTACGCCACTTGGGCAGGCAAGGACCTGCCGACCGAGGCGGAATGGGAGTTCGCGGCGCGCGGCGGTCTTGACGGCGCCGAGTTTGCCTGGGGCGAGCACTTCACCCCGGGCGGCAAGCATCGCGCCAATACGTGGCAGGGCGACTTTCCGCACGCAAACAAATGCGAGGACGGGTTCGAGCGTACCTCGCCGGTGCTCGCGTTCCCTCCCAATGGCTACGGCGCCTACGACATGATCGGCAATGTCTGGGAATGGACCAGCGACTGGTGGTCCGCCAAACATGAAGCCGATGCCTCGAAGGCGTGCTGCATTCCGGAGAATCCGCGCGGCGGCCGGGTCGACGCAAGCTACGACCCGTCGCAGCCGGCAATCAAGATTTCGCGCAAAGTCATCAAAGGCGGCTCGCATCTGTGTGCGCCGAACTACTGCCGTCGTTACCGCCCGGCTGCGCGTCATGCGCAGCCCATAGATACTTCAACGAGCCATGTCGGCTTTCGCTGCGTCATCAGAAATCAACAGAAAGGGAGCGCATCATGAGTACGAACCAAGGGGAAAGAAAGTCCGAGGGTAGTGCCGCGCCAAACAGCGAAGGCGTTAAACGGCGCGATCTCTTGTTGAGTGGCTCATCATTGGTGGCCGCATCGGCGCTGCTGGGTGCCAGGGTTACGACCGCCGCGGAAGCGCAGCAACCGACAGCGCCGCCAGCGTCCGGCAATCGGCCGAACATCGTCGTCATCATGGGTGACGATGTCGGCTGGTGGAATATCGGCGCCTACCACCGCGGCATGATGGCCGGGCGGACGCCGAATCTCGACCAATTCGCGAAAGAGGGCATGATGTTCACCGACTACTACGCCGAGGCGAGCTGTACGGCAGGCCGTGCGGCATTCATCACCGGCGAATTGCCGATCCGCACCGGCATGACAACGGTGGGTCAGGCCGGTGCCTCCATCGGCTTGCCGGCGGAGGCGGCGACCATTGCGACCGCGCTCAAGTCCATGGGCTATGCCACCGGCCAGTTCGGCAAGAACCATCTGGGCGACCTCAACCAATTCCTGCCGACCGTCCACGGCTTCGATGAGTTCTTCGGTTATCTCTATCACCTGGATGCCATGGAAGACCCAGCACACCCCGGCTATCCGCAGGAATTACTGAGCACGATCGGTCCGCGCAACATGGTGCATTCCTGGGCAACGACCACCGACGATCCCACGGTGCAGCCGCGCTGGGGCAAGGTCGGCAAGCAGAAAATCGAGGACGCCGGCACGCTCTATCCGAAACGAATGGAGACTGTGGATGACGAATTTCTCGCCGCGTCACTCAAATTCGTGGATCAAGCCAGAAAAGATGGCAAACCGTTCTTTCTCTATCTCAATCCGACGCGCATGCACATTCTCACTCACCTTTCGCCGAAATACGAAGCACTGCGCAATTCGAAGAATGCGTGGACCATCGAGGAAGCCGGCATGGCGCAGCTCGACGATATCGTCGGCTCGGTCATGACGTATCTCAAGGACAATGGGTTGGATGACGACACTATCGTCGTTTTCATCACCGACAACGGCACCGAAACCAACACATGGCCGGACGGCGGACAAACTCCATTCTACGGTTCCAAAGGTACGGGCTACGAAGGCGGCTTTCGTTGTCCCGCGTTGGTCCGCTGGCCGGGCCACGTGCCGGCCGGCACGGTGGAGAACGGCATCATTTCCGGGCTCGACTGGTTCCCAACCCTCGTAGCCGCCGCCGGCAATCCGAACATCAAGGAAGAGCTGCTCAACGGCAAGGAGATGCTCGGTCAGACCTACAAGAACCACCTCGACAGCTATAACCAGCTGGACATGATCACCGGAAGGGGATCGTCCGCCCGCCACGAAGTCTATTACTTCGCGGAAAGTGACCTCGCTGCGGTGCGGATCGACGACTTCAAGTATCGCTTCGTCAAGCCAGCCCGGCGGTTGGCTCGGCACCAAGGAGCGTCCCAACGTGCCGACTCTGGTGAACTTACGCCTTGATCCATTCGAGCACGCTGCATGGCCCGGTGTCGGCGACGGCAATCTAGGGTCCTATAAATATTTTAGTTGGTTCCAATACGAGTTCTGGCGCCTCGTGTTCGTCCAACAACAGGTGGCGAAGCTTGCTCAGACGGCTCTTGAGTATCCGCCCATGCAGAAGGGCGCTAGCTTTACCCTCGACGCAGTGAAAGCGCAGATCGACGAAGCCATAAGAAAGCAACACGCAGATTAGTTGGGCTACGCGACGGAGCGATCTTTCCCGGGTGCCCACTTGTTAAATTCTTAGTGGGAATTTTGCGTTAAAGGCGCGCCGCCAGGGAGCGATTGTCCAAAATGCCGAGAAAAGAAGGCCGTCTAATTGGCGGCCTAGCAAAGCATATGCGCTATGTCGCCTCCTGGGCCCCTTACCGTCATTCATGGCGCTCCAAAAGTGTGGCTCCTCGCTACACATGTTGCGCTGGAACCTGATGCCCGCTTTCGCGGCATTGCAGACGCGCCGAGTGCATACTGCAATGGCCCAACCTTAAGGCCTGATCAGATCAAGGATATCAAGATCGTACCTAAGGGCGGCGGGCGGCTTCGAGGCTTTTACCCTTTACCCCTTTTAGATTTTCGTCGGCAGACCCAAGTCGAAGCGGCGGCGTGCCGCGACTTGTTGATCAAGCACGATGGAAGCGTCCGACGGCTAGACCCTTATTTCGGGGAGAAATATCCGCGGTGCAGCCTCCTACAAAGATGCCCTGCAATGGGGCGGGGCGCCGTCCTCTTGGGCTTACACGAAACCCTGCTGTTTGCTATCCTTCACATCACTCCAGAGCGCATCGGGAAATAGCTAAACAGGCAGGGATATCATGCATGCCGTCGTGAGAACCTATTCAGGTAAAGGATCGAAGAAGCTGATTGACGTTATCGAGAAGAACAAGACGGAAGTGGAAGGCCTCCTTCGAACGATCGGAGGCTTCGTTGGCTATTACCTCGTCCGGACCTCTCGGGGCGGGTTTTCGGTGTCCATCTACCAAGACAAGGCCGGTACCGACGAGAGCGTTCGGGTGGCGCGGGACTGGATCGCTAAGAATGCTGGGAATCTCGGTATCGCCCGTCCCACCGTCTCGGAAGGCACCGTAGCCTTCAAACTATAGTAACTGCGGACGCTAGCGGGCAACCCTTCCGCTTCTTTGCAGAGTTTTACTGGTGGAACTGCTGCACTGGCCATGTGGCGAGTGCGAGTTCTTACCCTTTTAGCTTTCGTAGCATTGATCGGCAGAACCAAGTCGAAGCCGTCGACAGGCGCGACTTGTTGTCAGGCACGGTGGAACGGTTCGCGGCAGTACCCGCGCACTTGCGCAAGATAGCCGCCACGGGTGAGCCGCCACGCTATTTAGTATCGCCTGATCGCTTGGGGGACGTGTTAGGCTTTCTCAGTCCGGGCAAAATTCGTCGCAGTGGCCTCTCTTGGCCGCCGTCACGCTCGGCGGCCATATCGCGATTAGTGTATGCGGTTGACCAACTGGTGGAAGCGCAGCCGCGTTAGAGGATTGCAACGGCGCCATCCACACTACCGTCCTGTAAGTGATTTGGCATAGTTGTCGAACAAGTCGGCGCATTTTAGCTTGTTCTCAATCGCAATCATCCCTTTTCGATAAGCTCGCGCGTCACGGCCTGCAAACCATGCGTCAATCTCATGGCCGACTACTTCAACATCAGAGTCGGACATGCCATATGCAGTTCCAAATATGCGCTTTGAGGCGGAAAAAGCCTTTGGGGGGTTAAGGAGTGCCATATTTTGATCGTGATAGGCGAAACCGAGAAAGACGATGCGCTCTGCGTTGGATAGCTTTTGTGCCACATCGTTCAGAGCTTGGGCATCATCGATTTGCTCGGTGTAGGTTTTTATGCCCTCCGATAAAGCAACACAGTTGATTTGCTCAGCGCCGAAAGGCACTTTGGAAAGGTTGCCAACCACGCCATACGGGTGCGTGATGTCCAAGCCATCTACGATTGCTGTGGCGTCTTCTAAACGAATTGAGTAAGCGCGTTGCAAAGCATGAATTAGGAAATGCTCGATACACCTGTCGTAGTTGAAAACAATGAAAGAAATGCCTTCGAAAATGTGCGCAACCTTTTCTCTCGGCACACCGCGACCAAGCATGTACATGAACTTGACCAGCCACGTATCCGCGACGCGGTCGGCATCGAATGTTTGGGTCCCTTGAAACCTATCGAAGAATAGTCTGCTTCCGCGTTCTGCTTCGATCACGGCCTGAACTATCGCCGCTTTGCCGTAAAGATTCACGTATTTATCGTTGCGATGTTGATCGAGAAAATCGTCTATCGATTGAGCGAAAGCTATGCCGTCGCGTATGCGGAGCGCTGCTTGCTGAAACTGCGTGAGTTCTTGACGCCGAGAAGTAACGATGTGAGAGAATAGGCCGTGATCACCAGTTCCGACGGGATCGAATCCGTGTTCAAAACGGATGTCCATCTTGGCGCCGATGGCTCGCGCGAGCTGAATTCCGACTGGGAAGTCAACTTCCGCACTTGCGCCTGCGCCGATAATAAACAGTGTCGGTTTTTCAAACATGCTGAGGCTGATAGCAACCGGAGACTGTTTCGAAAAGTAAATACCGTTCAACCAGTCCCTTGGAGAACGTTTTGCCCGCGTTCCACTCCCCCTTTCGACCGTTCGTAATTTGCTTTGGTATTAGCGACATTCGAAGCCGGATACCGCTCTACCCAGGCGGGCGTTCGGCTATCGCGGGTTTGAGCATTCCAGACGCAAAAACTGCAATGGCGCGGGTGTGATGAGCGTGACAAGGTGGCAGACAACGAGACTTGAAAGCGAAAGCGAAAGCGACGGTTATACCGCGACGGCGCGCAATTACTTAGCGCCATGGGTAGTACTGGCATCCAGCACCCGCTCTGGTGAAGATCGCACCTACAAGCCAGCGCGAGCGTGCAACCGTCTTACCTTGTCACTTTCGTTACCGGCCAAAACACGGCCGCGGAGCAAGCGAAGGCTGACACGCCGCGATGATTAGTGTGTGCAATCGCGCCGCCCTGCTACCGTTCAACACGAGCTAACCGGCAAATCGCTGGGGCACCTTTACCGATGACGCGCTGGTCCGCCCGAGCCGAGCGAAACAACCGTCTCAGGAGTTCACCTTTTTGTGTGCTCCTCACTTGTGGGCATGTTTTGTCTGACATTTCGGTGCCCTACTTAATCCTGTTATGTTGTCACCACAGCACTAAATAGATATATTGCAAGCACCCGGGAAAAACAAAAAACTTGGCGGCAGCGATATTGGCGCACTGCAATGCCTGGTCGCAGGGCTCGACCAAAAATGACACAAGTATCCCGATATCATCCGCTGTTGGTGACGCTGCATTGGCTGCTTGCCGTCTTGATCATCGCTACGTTGGCCGTCGGATTTTTCTTGCTCGCGGCGATGCCCAACTCCGACCCTCAGAAAATCGTCGTTCTGCGGGTGCACACGGCGGTCGGCATGCTGATCCTGGCCTTGATGGTCATCCGCTTCATCGTGCGAATGCTAACGGCTAGGCCCGAGAAGGCGACGACAGGCTATCCTCTCCTCGATCGGATCGCACCAATTTCCCACTACGGCTTTTATGTCCTGGTCGTGTTGATGGTGGCGACTGGCTTTGCGACGGCCATTCTGGCCAGGCTTCCAGCGATCGTGTTCGGCGGCTCAGGCGCTCCGCTGCCGCCGAGCTTCATGATTTTCCCCACCTTTGTGGCACACGGCTGGCTTGCCGCACTTCTTGCCGGCTTCATCGTTTTGCACGTGCTTGCTGCGTTCTACCACCAATTTGTCAGAAGAGACCGACTGTTCGCGCGGATGTTCTACGGGCGCCGTGCGTCAGGTCCGGCAAAATGATTTCGCCGCAGGGGCTGCTCGGCGGGGTTTTCGGGAGCAAGCACCGTGTAGAGGGCACAAGCGTTTTACCAGTGCCTCATAATCCCGTGGACCGTGGGCCCAGCGGAACAACCGTCTCAAACTTTCAGCTTTTAACCCCCATAACCTATGGCTTGGCCGCGAGCACTTTAAGAGCCTGATGTAGCTTCACCGCGGCCCACGTGTCTCGCTGGCAATAGATGTGAAGCGAACGACGTAGATGCGCGGTTGTTTTCGCGTCCGCTCGACCGCTTGCTATCAACCAAAATGCCGTCGAGGCGGCTGTGCCGTCGGCAACTTCATCTAGATCGTCGTAGGTGACATCCGGGCAGAGAGCCGGTGCCACGGTCTT
The DNA here is from genome assembly GCA_963844545.1 of uncultured Alphaproteobacteria bacterium. Taxonomy (GTDB): domain Bacteria; phylum Pseudomonadota; class Alphaproteobacteria; order Rhizobiales; family Xanthobacteraceae; genus BOG-931. The sequence goes on from CAWJOX010000026.1 coordinate 1,212,336, forward strand.
GATAGAATTACTGAACTCAAAGCCTGGATAATAGAGGCCGCCCCGCACGACGGGCAGCAGGTCACGTAGCCGTCGGACGATCGCGGTTATCGGTCTTTTGAGATCGGGAAAGGCAGCCTTCAGTTCCCTCAGGCGCGCCTGCTCATATGATGAATAGACGATGACCGGCCACTTTGAGCCTTCAAGCGCATCGATTAGTGTTTCGACGAACTGGCGCCGCGGGTCCAGATCGCCCTCCGCAAGGAAATCCTGGTGGCTGACATTCCCTGCGGTATCGGCTTGATGAAGCGACCATTGGAAGGGGATCGTCTGGTAAGGTCGAGTGCGGGGATACAGCGGCACGGCGGGTAGGAACGCCTCGAAATCAAGATAGAATGCCGGAGGCCCAAAACCGTCGAGGCGTTCTGAAAGGTCCGGGGCGACGAAGGGTTTTCCGTTCCGCGTCACGTCGCGGATGATTTTCTGACGCGGTGACAGCTGGAAATCGTCCGGTATCGCCGATATCGACTGCACTCCGAGCACTTGCAACTCCGCGCGCCGTCCGGCGCTCAGATTGGGCATATGGAACACCCAGTCTGTCGGTTTCGACGCGGTGCAATCCTCCCAATGTTCGCACGAATAGGGCGCATGGCAGTGAGCGTCAGGTTCGATCTTTGGTGCTTGAGGCCGCGATAGGCAGGCAACCTGTTTCTTGATCCGTGTTTTGATGCCGTTAAGCCGGCGCCTAGTCTTGGTCTTCACTTCCACCCGATGAAAGAATTTCGGCCAGGAAACCCCCTTCTGACCACGCACATAGTGCTTGTTTACATGCAAAATCTCGACCGACGAGAGACGAACGCCTGAGCTTCGAAGGACATGAACTTGCACAGCTACGTCGTCGTAATAATGCTCCTTAACCTCGCCGCTGCTTTTCACTTCGCGCAGTCCCCAATAGCCCCGCGGCAGTCGTTCCAGCACATCGACACGAACCCGCACTCCGGAATGCTCGAATGCGGCTTCGAAGATAGCCGGCACAGAGCGGTCTGCCATCAAGGCAGCGGTGCGCGCCATGGCACCGGCGTGTTCCCACGGCTTCTCTCCGACCACGACACCGCCAGGAAATAGCAGATGCGCCATGCGCCCAATTTCAAGCCCGACATCCTCCGTCGAACCTAATACCGGCTCTTCCCAATCCGCCGGCTGATGGACGTTGAGCCATAGCCGGCGCAGACATTGCAGTCCCGCCGTGTGGCGTGACTTGGTCAGATAAACCGCGTCGGACATGCCATGTGGCTTCCGAAACCAAGTTGGCCAGGACTAGTTGGGACTTTATTGTGCCAACTAGAAAGCGTATGTCACGAGCGCCAAATAATCCAGACCGCGGGCGGCGCGCTGGCGCCAGGATGTTTTCTGGTTTCGACCGCTTACGATTAGGTCGGATACGTAGCAGCTAACGATGCGCGAGAACGTGCAACCGTTTTACCGTTCCATACCCAATTGCCGGCAACGCCCGCTTTCAAGGCATTTCCGACATAGTGGGAGATTGGCGCCGAACTCATCGGTCGCGAATGGACCCGCTTCGAACATTCGGCGCTATTGCAGCGCGCAAGCGCGCGAAGGCTCATCATCTCGTCGGTCATTGTAAGGCCCTCGTTTCGCGTTGACGGTTCGCTGCAGGCGGGCCATATTCCCACCGCTCCTACACCACTCGACCCAACGCGACCTTGTGCGTCAATTGTGCGGGGTGTGATATGGCCGTTTATCGACTTCACCTGCGTCCCGACGCAGATCCCACCGAAGTGGTGAGGATCTGCCTCGATAGACGCGTGATTGGATGTGGATGGCGTTTAGCAGATTGGGGGCAGCCAGATCGACTCGAAAATGGCGAAACCGACTTCGACAAATTTTGGCGTGCAGCAGAGGATTATTGGGAACACCAAGATCATACGGAAAGAGACAAATGGTGGGACGGGTTCTCCGCAGCTGCCAACGCGCTTGGCCGGCGAATTCAAGAAGGTGACTATTGTTGGACGCGAGGAGCAGACGGGAATTATTGGCTTTGCCGAGTGACTAAGGAGCCGTTCCGATATCGCACAGGTGACGAGTGGGATGATTACGACATACACATGACAAAAGCTGTTGAATGGCTATTGGGCTCGCTAACACCAGATCAGGTGCCGGGCTTTGTCCGTTTGCGATTCTTGCGCCAGGGACGAACGATAGAGCAGATACATCATCCGGCGGTGCACGAACTATGTGAGGGCCTGTTCCGAAACTACCGTGACGGCGTTCCCGTGCGACCAATTGCAGATCTTGAACTTTGGGATCTTTTGGGCGCGGAGGAAGGTGAGGATCTCGCCAGCCTATACCTTCAGATGCAGCGCGGCTGGTACGTTGTTATATCGACTGCGAAGATAAGCACTCCGGTTTACGAGTGTGTGTTTAGAAATCAAAACGGCCAACGTGCGGCTTTGCAGGTCAAGATGGGCAGAGATCATCCGTTTGAAGCCAAGTACTTGCCGGCGGGGTTCGATCATTTTTTCATCTTCAATGGAAACGGTCATATCGGTCCACCGGCCCTCAATGTTACATACATCACGCGGGACGAACTGATAGCGTTTGCCAAAGAGCATTTGACCCTGCTTCCGCCCATGGTCCTTCCGTATCTGCAGTTTTCCTGAGGTGGACGCTTTATGCGCACGAGGACATAGAAGTCGGTGCCATTCGGCAAGGCCGCGTAGACGCAATTCAGTTTCGCCGGATCGCGTGGGGACGTGTAAGGCTTTCGCAGTTCCGTGAGGAAGAGCCGAGCGGATCGCAAATTCTTATCTTTTCACTTTCGCTAAAACAATTAGCTGCCGCGCGCCTGGTTGGTGTGAAGGTGACAAGGTAGAACGCTTACGGCGCGCAAGTGTGCAACCATTTTACCTTTTTACCTTCCAAGCATTGGGCGGCATAGCCTGATCGGCGCAGTCGGTGGACGCAACTATGTTGATCAGGAGTGGTGGATCGGTTGCCGGCAGTAGCCACGAACTTGCTCCAGATACCCACCGCGCGTGAGCCCTCGGACCCGCACAGCCATCCACCCGAGCTCAGCCATCAGCTTCGCCAGACGCCGGCACGCTCCGGCTCCGCGATTACGTTGAGCGACCCCAATGATATCGAACAGCAGCTGCGTAGTGATGCGCTCGATACCATCGTCGCCGATCCTGCCACGCACGCGCTCTAACGGCAGCCGCCAGGGATCGCCGTTCTGTGCGGCGAGTTTTTGCTGCTCTTCATGTAACTTATCAAGCCACGGCATTTAGTCGTTCCAGTTGCAGCGAGTGCCATTTTCTGAGCCCAACGCTCTTCATTCCGCGAGGGGAACCCAACGCAGGCGCGCTGCCTCCTCTCGTGGGTTCGGATGACATGTTTGGGCCACCTGTTTCGCTATTGTGGGATCCTCGAAAAGTATTGGTGTTGAGTTGAGCGCAAGAACGTCGAAAGTGTGCTTCGTCCCAAAGATGCGACACCTGCGCTCGAGTGCCCACAATCTACTGTACCGTGGCAAGGCGCCATACGCGCGGAGCGAAAACCAATGACCATCATCTGGTAGGTAAGCCTCGAATAGATTTTTACGCAACCCCCCGAACCACCGCCAACGCCTCACCCCGTAGCCTCCTTTAGGATCAGCAAAGAAAAGGATATTAACATCATCGACGATGAAGAATTGCTCTGCTGAGGGCACGAACGTGTCGGATACCGCGACGACACCGCGGTCGATAACCTGCTTAACGAGGATGTCATGTGGCCCGCGAAACTCGTCGAGTGAACTGCCGACATCGTTCATCTGATCAGAAATCATCACTGCCTCCCGCAACCGCGTCGCTACTACCGACACTCTCTCCGTCGGCCTGTTCCAGATACCAATTCGACCGTCTAGCGGCAGCCTAGCAGGCGTTGGTAATGAAAAAGTAACTTTACCGGTTTTTCCGGTGAATCGGGTGCAAGACCCTTGGCTGCTACCGTGACACCCTCAAACCGGCTGATTGCTATCTACTAGCTGTGCGCTTTCTGCTCTTGATGTGTCACAGCGCTGTTTAGACTCAACTACTTGTTTGATGTGTCCCATTTTGAGGCAGATGCTGACACGTTCGTTAATTTTCGAACGGTGATGCCGCCAATACGCCCGCAGTGGACTCACGGAGTCCACTGGTGAGTCGTTTGTCCTTGCGGCCATCCACCCACCGGTCACGTCTGAAGACGGGCCTGCGGGCTTTCTATGAGTTAGGGAAGGTGTCAGCGGTAGGACGCCGGCATGGTAGTCGCGGCGGAGGCGCCATACCCTTCCACTGAGGCGAAGATCTCGTGGGATCTTTAGGGTGTCAGGGTGTCAGGGTAGAGACCCGAACTCGGTGTGATCGCGGATACCCTGCCACCAAGAGCGGCTGCTAGTCCTAGCAAGGGGCCAGTTAAGCTAGTCAGGGTTTCCGGGTAGGGACACGAGTTCGGTGATCGCGGGCGGGGGGTCCAGGCGTCATACCGTCCGACCGTTTTACCTCTGGCACACCACGGGAGCGAGGCGGCCCGATGGATGTCACTGCCGGCTCAGAGTCGCTGTCACACCATCCAGGGCATTTCTCTACTGTAGCTGCAGCTATTTTGTTGCAGCATATCCCATTCACACTCAAGATTTTCCTGGAGCCGCAATAGAGGAATGCCCTGACTGGGGTGGCAGCGGATGCGTCGAGGTTGTCGGGCCCTAGCCTCTGGTCTCGTCCTTGCGGAAGCCCAGCGCCTCTACGCGCTTTTCTAGTTCGGCGTCTGCTTCGCCCGGTTCCCCCACATCCGTGGTCGTCACGGGCGGGCCCATTACGTTTACGTTGCATTGTCTCTTAGGCGGCAAGTTGCTGATTTTAGCACCGACTATATTGTGGACGCGCTCACCGTCCTTCCGCACGCGCTCGGCCTTGACCTTGCCGGCGGTAGCGGTCTCAAGGTCCCGAAAAAACCAACTCTTGGACGTATGATGCAGACCGTGATCGGCGGCGTAATCGAGATAGGTCGAATACAGCACATCTTTGTTGACGGTAGCGGCTGGATCGAGCATCAAGTATTCCTGCACAAACGCCATGATTGGTGAGCCCTCACGAGCCAGTTCTTCGCGTGCCTCGATTGAGCAAGCGGGTTCGGCAATCGAACCGCGCTCGCGTATCCGCCGCAAACCTTCGAGGGACCAATTCAATATTCCGGGAAGTTCGGGTTCGATCTTGTCGCGGAACAGGTTCGGATCCTCGCGCCCATAGAAGGAGACTCGGGTTTGTAGATTGATCGTTCGGCTTGCGAGCGCGCCAGACGTGTCTTTGATCTTGGGCATTTCATTGCTAATCAGAAGGAGTTTGCAGGGGAGCGACCCGGTCCAATGGTCTTTGTGTTTGCGGTCTATGGTGAATAACCCTCGACCGCTGAGTTTTAGAATATTTTCAGCCAGCAAGTCCTTGTCGCACTTTGAACCAAGCCGCATGTCGCCTACGATGGCAGCTTGCTTGCCGATGAATGCCGACATGCCGAAATTGGTGCCCATACTGTCGAGCGTCGGGCCACAGACCGCTTTCGGGGATATCAAGGATTGCAACGTGTGACGTATGGTGTCTTTACCGCTTCGCTTTGGCCCAATGAACAGAAAAACTTTTTCCTGCGACACGTCGCTTGAGACGGAATAGCCGAATATCTCCTGCAGCGCGTCGATTTGGTCTTGCTCGCCGCCAAAAATCTGATCCAGAAACCTTAGCCATTCTGCCGGTTCGGGCGCATCGGGGTCATAGCCGAAAGCTACCCCATTTGGTGTGAACAACCTTGGGTCTGGTGGCATAAACTCGTTAGTGCTTAAATTCAAAATACCGTTTGGAAAACAAATAAGCTGTGCGGGGTCAGAACCCGCGTGGCCATCTAACCAATATGGTTGCTCGATGGTCGGCAATACGTGGCCGACTGCCTTGAGCGCATTGATGGTCTCGTGAATGCTCTTTGTGTCGGGTTCGAATGGAACAAACTTTGGCTGACTGTTGCTGGTGACTTGCTTGCGACATTTGTCCAAAAAGGTGTAAAGGTCAGCCACCACTGTGTGGTCATCGACCATCACGTAATGGCCACCGTGATAATCATAGAAGTCATCCCGGTAGTGATGCAGGTTCGGCCGTTTCTCTTTTCGATAAATACGCGCCCGGCCCAGATGGTCGCTTTTGGGAACAACGGGACCGGCGCTCGTGCCGCTCTGCTTTGCATTACCGGCGTTCGGCACAGGATGCGTGCCCGTCGGCCCAGTATTTCCGGTCGGCCCAGTATCACCCGTTGAACCGGTACTGCCGCTTCGCTGCAAGCCCATGTTTTCGGCCGGCCCAGTGTTTCCCATCGGTCCAATAGCACCTGGGGATGGGATGACCGTGCCTGCGTCGTCAGGCTTCTTCGCTGACCCGTAGAGTCGGGCACCGAGGCGTTCCGCCTGCCGTTGGCTTTCCCGGATTTCCAAGTCGGTTGGGTCAGTGAGCTTGGCAGTTACAGTGGCAGTAGCACAACCGGCATTGGTCGCGGCTGCACCGGTCGGCGCAGTCGTACCGTTAGCTGTTGCGCCTGTCGCGCCGGCAGGACCTGCGGTCATGTTGCCCTCCCGCGTTCGCGCTCTCTCGCACCAGCGTCCCCGTCATTGTCTTCGCGGTCGGCAAACTCGGATCGTTCGCTAAATGAGGCTGTGTCCGAAGTAGAACGCATCGGTCGGCTGAGTTTCGACGCGACCCATTCGTCAAGATCAGCCGTCGAATAGAGCGGAAATCGACCGGCGCGCCGGAAGACTGGCCCGCCACCGATCGTTGCATACTTCGCGAGGGTTTGCGGCGAGCTCGGATAGCCCCACTTGGTCTGGATGTACGTGGCGGCCTCAGCGCGTCGGAGTGGGCGCGAAGATTCGGGAGAGGTCGTGTCCATGTTGTACCTGCCTTTACACGGTGCCGGTCGTCGCCCGGCTATGTGAGGCGCAGGTATCCCAAATCTCAGGCGCCCGAAAAACGCGCCCGGAATTAGGAACGGTCGATTATTTTGGGCGCCCTACGGCGCCAAAGATCCCTGAGTTCGGCATTGTTTCGCATAGTCTTTGGCTGCATTGGCGTCGCTTCCGGTTCAGTAGCCTTGAGCTCCGCCGCGAGTAGCTCAGAAAACGCACGAAAGGTGTCCGGGTAGTCCGCTGTATCAAGCCTGCGTTGGGCCATCTTCAGAACGAAGTGTATGGAAGTCGGTCGTCCCGCCCCACCCGTTCTGTATGTCTTTCGCTCCCCTTGAGGATCAGGCTCGGGACCCTGCTTTACCGAAACGCCCATATCTCTCAGCAAGGCCACGAACTGTTCCCGGTCTAGATGAACAAAATACCAGGGCGTTGACAAGTCGTTTTCGAGATGGACAATTACATCTTGAGACCAATGGAAGCTCGGCTTTATGTAGAAATAAAGAGGGTCGATGTCCTTGTATCCATCTGCGGGATCTTCGTTTTCTTGTATGGCGCGAAACTTGACACGCCCGGCATAGGCGGCGCCGTGCAACCGTTCGAGCAAATCCTCTGCCCTACGGTTCGATGTCTCCACAAGCTCCGTGGTTCCCCGCGTCGCCTTTCGGCCCTTTAGTGTATTCCCTTGTTCAAGGCCTCGAGGGTCGGCTGGCTCTTTAAGTCTAGCGCGGTGCCATTCTGTTGAATTACAAGCCTTGCCGGAAATAAATGCGGTCACCGCCTCACAAAGCGTTATCAGCTTCCGATCTGGCAACACGATTAGCTGGCAATTGTCTTTGGCCATTGACCGCGTCGCCCCCTTTGCTGATATGTGCTGCTGTCGCCACACTCAAAATTCAGGATGTCCTTCTCAGCGGAACGACTTCGGCCTCGGCTTTTCCATCAAGCGCCGATGCGATGCACGCGGCAACGCGATCGGCTGCAGCGACCAGTGCTGTATCAGGGACGTGGGCGTAGCGCGCGGTGACGCCAGGAACCGAGTGCCCAAGCAAACCGGCAATCGTCAACTCGGAAAATCCCAACTCGGCGGCTACTGCAGCAAAAGAGTGCCTAAGCACATGGAGGGTCACGCCCTCCAATCCCGCCTTTGCGCAGATGCGTTCTAATACTTTCGGAAGACCGACAAAGTGTCCGTCACCATGCGACGCGGGGAACACCCAACGGCAGCCATCGCGGCCCGGCTGTGCCTCAATCAGTTTCACAGCTTCGGCTCCAATCGGCCGGAGTTGTGCGCCGCTCTTGGTGTCCTCGAAGCGGATGCAGCGTGCCCGCCCGTCAACCCATGAACGGGACAGCCCAAGAGCCTCCATGCGTCGCAACCCCGTCAACAATAACAGGCGGATCGCTGCCAGGGCGGTCGCGTTCTCTGCTGTCGCCTCGGCCTCGCGCATCGCCTCCCCGAGCTTGGTTATCTCTTCGAGCGTCAGGAACCTCCGTTGCTTGCGGTCGGGGGGCTTTTTCACTCCACGCGCCGGATTGTCTTTGATCAGTTTCAGGCGTTTGGCGTATTCGAGGATGGTAGCCGTCATCCCTAGTGTGCGGGCCGCAGCGCCCGAGCCGCCCGTAGCGACGCCTCCGCGCCCCCCTTCTTACGCGGCTTGGCCGTCTTGCCAGCAATGATGTCGGCCTTCATGCGCTCGATGTCGGCCGCTGTTAGGCTGCGGACCGTCAGGCGGCCAATCAGCGGCTTGACGTGCGTGTCGATCCGGCTCTCGTCCATAGCCAAGGTGGAAGCCTTGATGTGGCTCTTAGCGTCGGCAAGGTATAAGTCGCACAGATGGGAAACCGTGATCGCGCCCCGCACGGCGTGCCGATCTGCTGAAGGATCAGCGCCCTTGGCGGCGGCCTTGAGAGCGTCGCCCGCCAGGGTTCGAGCTTCATCCGGCGTTAGAGTGCCCACCTTGCCGATTACGAGGCGACGTGTCCGCCGCCCTTCTTTGGTCCGGTACTGCACCAAGTAGGAGGCCGCGCCGCTCGGCTTCATTCGGATGCCGAAGCCCTTTAACGCGCCGTCACCCGCGTCCCATTGGAAGAACTCCTTGCCGCCCCGATCCGGGCGAAGGCTATCGACGATACGCTTAGTGATTTTTGGCACGGCCGACGTCCTTCCCTGCTTCCCCGGGACTCCTGCAGCTGTTGGGGAAGCAGGGGGGAAGCACGGGGAAGCAAACACGGGCAATCTTGATCAATGACCGTAACCCTAGAGCAATCCAAAAAACACCAGTATTTCAGTATGTAGTAAACATCAGGAAGTTTGGGGAATCGCGGGAAATTAATCTACCTTAACCTTGCCAAGGTTGGGGTCGAGGGTTCGAATCCCTTCGCCCGCTCCAAATTTCAAACTGTCCGGCCCGGAGACATGGGTGACGGATTGTACCTAAGACATGGGTGACAATCTGGTGCCGAACGGATTGTCGATAGTCTGCAAGGTCCTCTGCTCCAGGTCGATGTATCCTAGATCGTAGTGCATGAAGCTGACGATCCAAATGCCGTCGTCGATTTCCTTGATGCCGAGTTTCTGACCGGCGAGCACGGTCGAGATATTGATTTTTTTCCTGTGCATGCAGATGCGGCCGCAGGCGGTGACCAGGATATCGCGGTCGTGCCAGGGATATTCGAGTTCGGGCAGTCCGTCATAGGGTCGTGGTGAGGCGGTGTAGAGTTCGGCCGGGCATCGCATGGCGAGCGCCTCGTGCGGACGTTCGGCGTTGAACTGGCGCACGAAGGCATCGAACCTGGCTTGCTGCTGCAGACAGTTGAGGCCCGGCGGGCGGGTGGCCTCCTTCTTCAAGGTCAGATGCATGCGCTCATGGCGGCCGTTCTGCTGCGGATGGCCGGGCTTGATACGCTCGATGGCGATGCCGAGACGCAGCCACCAGACCGACAGGCGTGAGAGATTGTAGAGGCCGTTTGGACTGGCGAACGGTAGACCGTTGTCGCTTCGGATGGCGGCGGGCAGGCCGCGGTCGCGGAACAGCCGCTGAAACGCCTCGATGACCGGGGCTTCGCGGCTTGATTCGAGCGCCTCGCACAGCAGCAGATAGCGCGAAGCATGGTCGGAGACCGTCAGCGGGTAGCAATAGCGGCCATTGCCGAGCTTGAACTCGCCCTTGAAGTCGGTGCACCACAGCGCGTTGGGAGCCGCCCCTTCCGACAATGGCGTGCCGTTGGCGCGGTTGCGCCGTGCTCGGGCGCGCTTGACCAGGCCATGGCGGTCGAGCACCGCATGCACGGTGCTCTTGGCCGGCAGGCGCACGTCGCCGGCAAGCTTGCGGACCAGCAGTTCCCGGATTTTGCGTGCGCCCCAATGCGGCTTGTCGCCCTTGAGATCGACGATCAGCCGCTCGATCTGGTCCGGCAGCTGGTTGGCATAGCGCACCGGCCGGCGCGAGCGATCGGCGAGCGCATCGAGCCCTTGGTCCCTGTAGCGGTTGAAGATCTTGTAGCCGGTCTTGCGGGAAATGCCGAAATCGCGGCACACCTCGCTCATGCCTTCGCCCTCGAGAAGACGGGCGACAAAGCGTAGACGCTCCTCCGTCACCGAACACTCCTTCCACGGCATCAACACCTCCCGCCCTTTGGCGAAAAGTGTTACCCATGTGTCCGGTACGTTCCGTCACCTATCTCTCAGGTCGCACAAACGCTTAGATTCGTTTTTGCCAACCAATTTTTCAGCTAGAAATCTTGGCCGGGGGAGAGTTGGGGTAGAAATGATTTCCCTAAATTCGTTCGGGCCCTGTTTCGAGAAGTACAAGCGACCGAATTGCTAGACCATCGGCGAGACCGCTCGGCGACTGTCGACGCGCAAGCCGTTCGTGGAACGGCGCATTCAAGGACGTTTCGGCAATTTGAACAGAGGCCGATCAGTCCAATCAGAAGATCGCGGTCCGGATACGTTCGAGCTAACACCTGAATCCCCAATAGGGCGCGGAGGAAGGGCCGCGCTAGGTCGGCGGCGGGCAGTAGCGGCCGACCACGCGGTCAATGTGCCCGATCTGCAATGCGGCCGTTCGCCGCCAGAATAGCACCAGTGATCCAGTGGGCCTGGTCGCGACGACACTGGGGCGGCGCAAGTCAGGGTCACTGTTCGGTGCTGCAAAAAGCTTATTGTGAAGGCTCGCGCAAAGGTTCAAACTGCTCAAAAGTAGCGTGGCGAACAAGCTGCGAATGCTCGGGAGGAACGCGTGAGTTTGGCTGCCGAACTTCGGCGTAGCGGCGGTGTCGACTATTCGCAGGCGGTTGACCCGCACAGCTTCGATCCAAATGAAACGCATGGAATTTGTCATCGGCCCGGTTGGAGGGTACACGCGACCAGCGCCGCATTGGGTTGGCGTAACTTGTTTGTCTCATCACAAACAGAAACGCCGGAGGAAGCTGAGTACGGCAGTGTGCGCCACCATCTTTTGGTCGTGCATCGCAATGGGCCGGCAAGCGTGAGCCTTAAGGTGGCCGGGCGTAGCACCGTCAAGCAGGTCGCTGCCGGGGGTTCGACGCTTTGCCCTGGTGGAGAGGGCTTCAGGGTCCGCATTTTTGACACGGTTGACAGCGCGCACATCTACTTGCGCCACGACATGATTGAACGAGTTATCGATGAGCGTGGTACTGCAATCACATCCCCACACGTGCAGCCATTCTTTGGACTCCAGGAGCCGCTGGTAGAGCACCTTGCGCTCGCCTGCGTTGCCGCGCTCAATAAGCCTTCCAAATCGGCCTCATTCTACGTCGACTACCTTGCGTGGGCGATGGCGGCACATCTGGTCGAGACACGTGGGCGGGGCTCGGTCGCGCCGTCTATTGTGCGTTACCCAGGTCTAACGGACCGCCAGTTGAAGCGCGCAGAAGAATATATGCTCGAACACATGGACGGCGATCTCAGAGTCGAGGATTTGGCCGCGGCCGCAGGCTTAAGTCCTGTCTATTTCGCTCGGCAGTTCAAGCTTCGCACCGGCTCTTCGCCCCACCGCCACCTCCGCTCTCTCAGGGTCAAACGAGCAAAAGAACTTCTACGCAATGAATATATTTCGATTGCGGAGATCGCGCTCAATTGCGGCTTCTGTCATCAGGAGCACATGACAAGAGTGTTTAGAGCGGAATGCGGGACTACCCCAGCCGCTTTTCGACGCGGCGATGACTGATTAATTCGATTCGCTATCGACACGACTAGAACGCGGACCCGCTCGCCGCACAGATGACGCGGTGGCGGCATCCGTTTTCGACCGGATCGTCAATTTTTCGAATCATCTGTTTCATGCAGCAGATTCTTCTGTTTCGTACAGGACACCGCCTAATCAGGTGCCTAATCTGGCCTAAAGGCGACTGGCGATTTTGAACAATAGGTGCCGAAGTTTGGGTTGGCTGCGCGTTGCGGCCTTGGGCGAGGCCGCCCTGTGAGGTCGAAGGGCTGTTGAACGAGCATATCGAAGCCGTCCATGCGCTCTAACACTTGACCCGTGTTTTTTTGCCCGCGCCCGTGACTGTCGGTACTCCGAGCCGGATCACATAAAATAAAACTGCGAAAAACGAGGAGAGGACAATGGCTCAGACTCAAGGAAGGCCGGTGCTGCTTGTCGGCAGCGTGCCACTCGATTCGCCGGCTTCAGTTTTCGACGCCGTCGGTACCAAACTCGGCAGCCTGGTCAAACGCGTTCCCGACGGTGAAACGGGTGCGCGCAAAGACTGGATCGTATGGCAGGCTGAGGTGATGAAGAACGCCGAGGGACTGGAGCCCGGCAGCACGCGTGAACTGCAGGGCGGGTACCACTTCACGCTCTATAAAGTGAAACTGGGAGCGAAGGTCGAATTCGGTCCGCTGGGTTATGCGGCCGCCGCCATACACTCTTATGAAGACTTCAAGAAAGCACGCAGTGCCGGCAAGTTTCCGCCAGCAACGCGCCTACAGGTGAGTCTGCCGACGCCGATCGCCGTGGTGCTCTCGTTCTGCGAGCCTTCGGCGGTCCAGGCCGTGTGGCCGGTCTACGAGGCACGGCTCAATCGCGAAATCGACGAGATCGCGAAGGCTATTCCGCATCGGGATCTCGCCATCCAATGGGATATCGCGGCGGAGATTTGCTTTGTCCTCGAGAATCCCGAGCTCGTAAAGGTCATCCCGATGGAGCCGCTGGTGGCATCGATCGCGCGAGCGAGCGAGCACGTCCCGCCGGATGCCGAACTCGGACTGCATCTGTGCTACGGCGATCCCGGACACAAGCACGTCATCGAACCCAAAGACACGCGGCTCATGGTCGATCTCACCAACGCGCTCGTTGCTGCGATCAAGCATCCTGTCGCTTGGGTCCACATGCCGGTGCCGCGCGATCGCAAGGACGACGCATATTTCGAACCGCTGAAAAATCTGCGATTGCCGCCCACGACCGAGCTCTTTCTTGGGCTTGTTCATCTCACCGACGGTGTCGCCGGGGCGCGTTCGCGGGTCGAAACCGCGAAGCGGTTTCGACCCGAGTTCGGCATCGCTACCGAATGCGGCTTCGGCCGCCGCAATCCTGCGACCGTACTTCCGCTTCTTGATCTCCATCGCGAGGTGGCCGCGCTCTAAAGTCACGCCAAACGCTGTTAAAAGCTCGATGGAGGACGACACCATGTTGGAATTATATCACAACGACATGTCGACTTGCGCTCAGAAAGTCAGGGCAACTCTCGCCGAGAAGGATCTTGCCTGGGACGGTCAGGATCTCAATCTGCGAACCGGCGAGCAGCACAAGCCTCAATTTCTGAAGCTTAACCCGCGAGGCGTGGTGCCGGTGCTGGTGCACGACGGCAACGTGATCGTCGAATCCAATATCATTATGGAATACGTGGAAGACGCATTTCCCGATACAAAACGTTTGATGCCGAAATCGGCCCTGGAAAAAGCCGCAGTCCGAAATTTGCTGCAGCGTCTCGACACCGCCCTTCATCTGCATATCGCGACGATCAGCGTCGGCATTGCGTTTCGCGACCAGCTCCTTGCGGTCCATAAGAGCGATCAAGCACTCGAGTCGTATTACTCGGCGGTGCCCGATCCTCGCCTTCAGGCCGTATACCGCGACGTCGTGCCGTCCGGCGCCGGCTCGAAATCCTTCCTGCTGGCGCTCGACGGGTGGAAACGGCAGTTTGCGGATATGAGCATCGCGCTCGCATCAAGCGAGTGGCTCGTTGGCAACCAGCTGACGCTGGCCGACCTTGCCTATCTTCCGTACATGTGCCGCTTTGAGCACTTGCACATGACGGAGATTTGGTCCTGCCACCCGGCGGTCGCATCGTGGTTCGATCGTTGCAAGGCAACAGCCGGATATCGCAAAGGAATCGAGGCCTGGCTCAATCCCAAATATCTTGAGCTCATGAAGGAACGCGGGCTTGCCACCAAAGCCGGCATCCGCGGGCTCTCTGATCCGCCGTTGCAGAGCAATGTTGCCGCTTAGCCAGCCCGGGACTCGGAGAGAGACCGCAAGCTCAAGCATCGGAGGTAGAAATGGTTCAGCTTCTAGATAGTGATATCAAGACGCGCGAAGTGCTCGACTGGAAAGGCATCCATCTGATCCACTACATGGGATCGTCGTGCTCTCAGAAGGTGCGGATATTCCTCAATCTAAAGGGCATAGAGTGGGAGTCGCATACCATCGATTTGTTGGCGAACGAGAACGTCGAGCCTTGGTTTTTAGGCATTAATCCTCGTGGATTGGCTCCGGTGCTCGTGCACAATGGCGCGGTACACATCGAAAGCAACGATATAATCGAATATCTGGAAAAGATGGTCCCTGAACCTCGGCTTATACCCGCTGGTCATGAGAAAGAGGTTGCCGCTCTTCTTAAGCACGAAGACGACCTTCATCTTGATCTTCGCACACTGAGCTTTCGTTTCGTGTTCAATCCGCCAGGGCCGCCGAAGTCACCCGAGCAGTTAAAGAAATACCGGACAAATGGAACCGGCACAGTGCGAGGCGAAAAGGACGGTGACAGGGAGATTCAACTTGAGTGGTGGGAGCGCGCCGCAAAGGAAGGCTATACGGATGATAGGACCCGCGCTGCGGCGCGGACGTTCCGCGCCGAATTCAACTCGCTAGAAAAGCGACTGGCTCAACATCCTTACTTGCTCGGCGAAGATCTGAGCGTCTTGGACATTGCGTGGTTCATCTATGCTCATCGGCTCTCTCTGGCTGGCTATCCGTTCTCGCGGCTACATCCGCGGGTGGAAGCGTTCGTCCAAAAGCTTCGCGCCAGGCCGGAATTCGCTAAGGAGGTTGCGACACCGCCGGAGTTCGATGCCCACCTCGCGGCTACGCGCAAGGCCCAATCGCAGGCAGGCAAAACCTTGGAGATGGTGGCCGGGTTCTAGCGGGAGGCGGTAAGTAGTTCGGCGAAGGATTGACCAGAGATCAGGTCACGTTCGGCATGGTCTCGCGATTAGCCGATCCGGATCGCCTGCCGATCGAGCGCCGCTCGCGAGCCGGGAGAGAGATCGCCGCCGAATAGTGCTGCAGCCTGTGTCATCTCACTATGCATTGCCACGGAACGTCCGACCCAAAAGCCACCGCCGACACCTTTTATTTTGGTTTATTAGTCCCAAGGGTATCTGTCCGTGCGATCGAGCGCAAAATTCCAGGATACCTGACACGCAGTCATCTGCCTGGAACTGTTTACTGCAGCGCTCTTTAGATTACTGTAACCATTCGATGTTGCGCTCGCGCTATTGTTGTGCGCGGGCAAAGTCGGCGGTGCTTGGCCAATGCGACGAAGAATAGCACTCTCTTCCGCGCGGCCAGTCGCTCGCCGCGCTGTGCTCAAGACTGGCTTAGCGTGGGGTGCACTGCAAATCGCTTCGCCTTTCCCGGTCCATGCTCTTGGCGAGCAGCCGGTGAAGATAGGCATGGTCGAGCCACTCACGGGCGTTTACGCGAAGCTCGCCGAGGCAGAAACAGCTGGCGCCCAGCTCGCAGTCGAGCAGATCAACAGGAATGGAGGTATTCTCGGCCGGAAGGCCGAGTTACTGATCGAAGACTCCGCAAATTCTATCGATACCGGCGTCGCTAAAACGCGGCAGTTAATCGACCGAGATCAAGTCGATTTCGTTCTGGGCGACCTAAATTCAGCAGTGGCGCTGGCCATGATGCGGGTAACGGCCGACAAGCGAACGCTCCACATCGTGACCGGAGGACATACTGACGAGATCACAGGCAGAAATTGCAGCTGGAACGTCTTTCGCATCTGCAAGACGGCTACGATGGAAGCCAACGCGATTGCCGACACGCTGGTGGAGAAATTTGGCAACAGATGGTATTTTCTGACCCCGGATTACGTCTACGGGACCGCACTGCAGACTGCCTTTGAACGTAAGCTTCGCGAGCATGGCGGCACGTGGGCGGGCGACGTACTTCCGCTCGGCACGGTTGATTATTCCCAGTCGCTGGTGAACGCCAGCAATTATCGGCCGAACGTCCTCATCAATCTCATGGGCGGCGAGGATCAGTCGCGCAGCCTTGCGCAGATTGTGCGGTACGGCCTCCTCCAGGACATGGCTGTGGGCGGAGCGTTATTCGAGCTGGAGAGCATCCTTGCCGTATCGGATGCGGCGCGAATTGGATGGTGGACGATGGAATGGTGGTGGAACCAGCCAAACGTCCCGAATGTCAAGGCATTCGACGACGCAATCAGGCGCCGGACCGGTAAAGCGGCAAGTGCGAGGAACTGGTTCGGCTACGCGGCCGTCCAGGCGCTGGCGCTGGTCGCCAATCAGGCCAAATCCCTGGATTCAATTGTCCTGGCACGGGCTCTGCAGGGATACACATTGCCGTCCGATATCGCCCTCGATGCCGACCGCGCTTTTTTCCGCGACCGCGATCACCAGCTCATGAGCACGATCTTCGTCGGCGAGGTGCACCCTCCGCGCAGCGACCCTAACGACGTGTTTACTACGCGCGCGATCGTCAAAGCCGAAAAGGTCGCGGAATCCCTCGAAGCGAGCGCGTGTAAACTTGCATTCCCAAACTAAACTCTTGTCCTAATCAAGACGCCTGCGCGGGGGGGCCGGGCCGAACCTGGACTTTGTGCCCGTCGGTAAGATCGACCGGCGGATTGAGAATCACCGCGTCACCATCTTCGACTCCGGCGCTCACTTCGACAGTGGTCCCGAAATCGCGCACCACCGTAATGCGGTGAATACGGGCAACCCCATCCTCGACGACGGCAACATTGAGACCGTCCCGGTTAAAGACGATGGCCTCGGACGGAACGATCAGCGACGGTGTCTTGCGGGGAATTTTCAGCTCCACCGTGCAATATACCCCCGGCGACAGCGCGTGATCCGGATTGGGCACGTCGATCTCGGTCAAGAGCGTTCGCGTGCCCGGCTGCAGCGCGTCGGCGATGCGTGTCACCGTTCCTGGAAAATCACGGCGCGGCATCTCCGGCACGCGCACCACGGCCGCGGTCCCTGGACTGAGGCCAAACGCTTCATCCTGCGGCACGTAGAGCTGGATACGCAGTACATCGCTGTGCATCAGGGCGAACAGGAAGGTGCCGCTGGTCGTGTCCGCGTGCACCAGACTCCCGACATCGACGTTGCGTTGAGTAATCACGCCATCGAACGGCGCGACAACGCGTTGATAGGCTTTCTGTTGATTCAACACTTGCAGTTGCGCCTTCTGCGCGATGATGTTCGCTTCGGCGACTGCGACCGCGGCGTCTCGCGCCTTGAGGGTCAGGCGATCAGCATCTCCTTGTTGCGGAGTAATCCAACCTTTTTGCAATAGAGGGCTGTCGCGGTCCCAGGTAACCTGGGCTAGATCACGATTGGCCTTCGACTGCTGGAGCGTGGCTTGCATTTGCGCAAGCGTAGCCTCCGCCTGCGCGATTTGATGATCGAGCTCCGGAGCTGTGATTTCCACGAGCAATTGGCCGGCTTTGACGGGGCTGCCGATATCAACTTCCCGGCGCGCGATATACCCGCTTGCCCGCGCGTAGATATTTGCCTGCTCAAATGCCTCGGTCGTACCCGGCCATGTCACCGACATTGTACTCGCGCTTGCGCGCACCAGCGCGACACGCACGCTAGGAACGAAATTTTGGTGCAACTCGGCCGTCGACAGTACTTGTGCACGCAGCTGGTAGTGCCGCCAGAGGCCGATGCCCACGGCTCCGCAAAGCAGAACTAACACGCCTACAGCCAAAATTCGGCCGCGCCCCTGCACCTTGGTCACGGGGCTGCCGGACTCAATCAGGGTCCCAATTGGCTTGCGATCGCGAGGCTCTTGACCTGCCTCGGCGCTGGCGTCTGTCGTCGGAGACTGCCGCACATCATTCATTTGCGGGTCCTCCGCAAATACATCATCTGCGTTTGCCGTCATTACTTCTTGCGCAGCGACGCGAACAGATATGGCACTGACGGAGCCGGTTAGCTATGTCCCGTTTGAAGTCTGAACATCCGCCGGAGCCGTCACCCATCCGGCGCGTCCGATTGGTATACGGTAACTTCCGTGGCTGGATCGATCGGAGCAGTCCATGGGCGCCGCTCCAACATCCGATATGTATCCGTGTAGCCGGCATCCCAGCGGCTTTGGACCGCCGCTCGTGAGAAGTCGAAATCGCGCGCATTGGTCTCGCCCTTCAGCGGCTGAGCATTGATCTCGACGAGATGCATGGTGGTTCTGCAGCTCCAGCCGGCGAGTTCCTTAACTCTTGGAGAATCCCGTTGCTCTGCGGGCAACATGTCGACCAGCTCACGGATGATGCGGCGCATGCGATGGAGTTGCGCCTGTCGCATGATGTGGCTGCGGGATCGGCTTCCGAAAAGAATATCCTTCACGCGCATGAAGGCGTGCGACAGGGATTGCGGTCGAGGACCCCGCGTAGGCCAGATTTGTATCGCGAAGACGACAGAGCTCTGCCGCGGGTCCTCGTCAAAAACCACCTCGATCGGTGAATTTGAATAGACGCCGCCGTCCCAATAATACTCTCCGTCGACCGGCACGGCCGGAAAGCAAGGAGGAACGGCACTCGAACCAAGCACGTGTTCGAGGGCGATTTTCTCCCGGCTGCTGTCGAAGTACCGGATCTCGCCGGTTTCAACTTTGGTCAGTCCGAGTGTGAACCTGATATTTCCAGAATTGACGAGGTTGAAATCAACCAGGGTCGGCAGCAGCTTTCTGAGCGGCTCGACGAGATACATTGCAGCCTGCTCGATCCCGACACGCGCGTCGACACCCCAGGCGAGCGCCGGGTTCGGATAGAAGAAGCCGGGCACGCCGCTCACGAGCGGAGACATCTGGTTCCACGGCTCCGGCAAACGCGGATCAAGCCGCTCCCAAAACTCTTTCAACCCGTTGATCCGATCGGACGCCTCATTCCCGGCGATAATGGCGCCGTTAATTGCTCCGATTGAGGTACCAATGACCCAGTCTGGCTCGATACCTGCCTCATGCAGCGCCTGGTAAGCGCCCGCCTGATAAGACCCGGGTGCGCCTCCGCCTTGCATCACCAGAACGACCCGGCCCGGCAAGCTGGAGCGAGTTATCTGGTTTGCTCTCTCCGATTGCGCGCTGAGATGTAAAGTCATCGTGCACCCGAGCTAAATGTGTAGACCATCGGCTGAGACCCTTTTCGCCCGGATCGCAGTACTAATTCGGAATCTCGCCCGTTGGATGCCTTGGTTCACCCATAAGCGCTGGCTGGAATAGTGCTGCAGAGGTGAGCGTACATACGAGCGATAGTGCCAACAACTTGCCCATGCTGGATATACCTGGCTGATTGGAGAGCCAAAGGCTGCCAAAGGCAGTCGCGGTCAAAAGCGTGCTGTAGAACACCGCCCGGGTGAGGACTGACTGCAGGAAATTGCTTTGCCCCCGCCTCCATGCGGTTACGTAGTAGATTTTGAACGCAACGCCGACGCCGAGCAAAACTGGCAATGCAATGATGTTCGCGTAGTTAAGCTCAAATTTCGTAAGGGCGCAGATTTCGAGGGTCACAATGCCGGCAACCAGGAGAGGAATAAGCGTTACCAGCACATCGGTCAGGCGCCTCAGCACGATCCACAGCAATACTGCGATGGAAAGTAATGCCAACGCCGCCGCTTCCGCGAAGGCCTCGACGATCGTGCTGCCCCACTCTGTGCTGCCTATCGCCTCTCCGGTCGCGCTCGGTTGAACCGCCTGTACAGCGTGAGCGAACCGGCTGACCACGGCATTGTCGTTGGCGTTACCTTTGGGCCAGACTTCAATCCTCTGTTTGCCGTCTGGCGCTACCCAATCGCGCACGAGATCGGGTGGCAGTGATGCACGGGTCACGTGTTCCGCAGTTAAGCTTTCGCGGACATCGTCAAGATCAAGTCGCAAGGGACGAATAAAAGCATCGGTAGCAGCTTCGCGTCGCGCGGCATCCGCTTGCGCGAGGTTGTCGAGCGCGACCGCCAAACGCCGGGCAGCGTCAGCGCCCGTACCGTCATGCTTATCGGCAATGTCTTGCAGAGTTTTCATGGCCTGTTTCAGCGCCGCCACGTCCTCAGCGTCACTGGGAGGCGGCCGGGACGTTGAATGGAGAGCCGCGACGAGGCTTTTTCCCGCGGCCTCGATGACCGGTAGATTTTGATCTTGGTTTCTCGGAACAAAGTTCTCAAGCGTCCAGGTTGCGGCTACCTCCGGTAATGCAGCAAGCCGTGCGACGACGGGGCCCGTGTCTCCCGGTCGAACCAAAACCTTCGCGGTATTTAGGGGCACTTCCTTGCCCAGCCGGAACAGGGAGGTTAGCGCCGCGGATGATTGGTTCTCGAGCGCGAGCGGGTTGAAATTGAATTTTAAATTCGGCAGCGCCGGCAGCCCCGCAACAACAACGAGACCTGTAACCGCGATCACAGCAAACCGATGACGCTTAAGAAAAGAGTCTACCGGAGCCAGCCCTGATAATGCGAGCGGCTTCGCCTCTGGCGGCGGTTTGAACGCGCGGATTAACGCCGGCAGCAGCGTCAAGCTTAAGGCGTAAGCGACCACCATTCCGAAGCCGGCAACGAGGCCAAGTTGTGCGAGGCCGCTATAAGCTGTGGGCGTGAACGACAGAAATCCGGCAGCAGCGGCGCCGGCAGCCAACGTGAGGGGAATACCGACCCACCTGGCCGAGCCGAGTAAGGCGCGATCAAGGTCGTCGACCTCGTGGCGTTCCTCCCGATAGCGAACGGTGTATTGGATCGCGAAATCGGCGCCGAGACCAACAAAAAGCACGGCAAACGCCAAAGAGATCGGGTTCAGCGCTCCGACCATCAAAAGCCCACCACCCGCCGTAATCACGAGGCCAATAGCCAGATTGATAACGACTGCGGCAACGAGGCGGACGGACCAAAGTGCCAACCACAGGATGACGAGAATGATCCCGCCCGTCACGACGCTGTTAAGCACAATGCCTTCGTGTACGCCGGAGAATTCATTGTCGGAGATGATGACTGGCCCGGTAAGAGTAACGTTGGCGCCATACTTCTTCTCAAGCCCCATCTGACTGACAATCTCACGAATGGCGGCTGTAGCCCGGCCGCCCGGCTCGAGAGCTTTCTCGTCGAGAACCGGCCAAACCTCGATGTAGTGGTGCAAGCCACCGGCATGCGCCGCGCCTTGCAGCAAGGCTTTCCACGAAAACTCGGCCGGTTGCCCTTTTGCTACATCCTCAAGCGTGGCTGCGATGAGGCTTAAGGGTCGTGCCATGGCATCTGGCGGCGTGTTTCGGGATTTTTCGAATCCTAAGACTTCCATCAAAACCCGCACGAGGCCGCGCAAACTTGGATCGCCGAGCAGCTGCCCAATCAGAGGCTGCACCTTGACCAGCTGCCCCGTGATTTGTTCGACCTGATCGGGAGCGAGAAACAACAAACCGTTGCGGCGGAAGAACGGAGCGTCCAGTTCATCCGTTACCGAGCGAAACAGTTCCGGTTTGTTGCTCAGTCCTTGCCGAACTTCCCGTGCAGCCATTTCGGCGGCCTCGGGCGTCGTCGCGCCCACGTCAATTAGAATGAGATCAACTGTCTGCGGAAAAGCCCGGCGGAAGGCGATCTCCTGTTGGCGCCACGGCAATTTGGCCGAAAGCAAATCGTCAGTATTCGTGTCAATTGCGAAATGACCTGCGGCGTAAATGCCGCAGGTGAGACCAAGAAGCAGCGCTGCCGTTATAACAACGCGGAAATGCCGAATGCAGAAGCCGACCGCGTTATTGATCCAAGCTTGGAGCAAGCTCATTCCTCCGCACCAGGTTCGGACTTACTCACCCTCAAATAGGATCGCAAGGCCCGGGACCAAAGCGGGACGTAAGTCGACACTGCGGCGACCGGAGCGTCGCCCAGACCCGTAGGATGGCATTCCTGACGATGTGGGCCCGGCCGCGGTTCCAACGCTGCGTGTGCCGCGCGGCGCGATGCGGATCAAAGTGACTGGGTCATTCGAACGACCATCGATGAAACAGCCGCGGCGTTGAATAGAACATTTGGAGGGCCCGGTCGCGGTTGAGACCCGCGATCACGATGCCAGGATCGTCTGCTGCAACAAATATGCGGGCTACACTTTCATCAGCGCTAATCTAACACGGAGAAGATAAAGACGGGACGGACCCGGTTTACCGCGGCGGCATCCGCTCGAACGTCGGCAAGCCTTCGGGGATTTGGTGGAAAATCTGCCTGTCGACGGTGAAGATCGCCATCTGCGGTACGCCAAAGAGGCTTGGATCATCGAGCGTTCCGATCTTCAAAATAATCGCAGGTAAATCCGGCCGCCGCGTGACGAGATGCGTACCGCATTCGGCGCAGAATTCCCGCGTAACCGCATTTTCCAGGTCGCTACGTGAAAACTGCTTGGGTGCTCCTTTCGAATAATGGAAACCCTTGGGCGGCATCGCCATGAACATATTTGGTGAACCGCCGCTGATGTATTGGCATTCGCGGCAATGGCATTGCGCGCGCAGCATCGGCTCACCCTCGGCCACGTAGCGCACCTGCCCGCAATAGCACCCGCCTTCCAATCTCATCGCCGCCTCCCGATTGCCGCTGAATATCGCGGCGAAGCTACATCAGCCGCTGGAATTGTGACGCGCCACGCGCTGACGATCAATGCTAGGCTCGCTTCGGCCGCGTAATCGCGCTGTTGATGTATCCTCACAAGTAGCGTGTTTCCGACGCCGCTCTTGAGGGTTCAAGCAGAGCTCTGTGACCGTGCAACGGAACGCCAAGCCGTGCTATGCCGCACTTTTGCGTGGCCGGGGCTTTGGCAAATCGATCGATAGCTCACTGTTCATTTTACCGAGCGCTTCATCGATCACCCACATCTGCGAGCTATGACGCAGGTCGAGCAATCGGCGTATCGAGTTCTCGGGCATTCCCAACTCCTTCGCCAGCCTCAGCTTCGACCATCCGCGAGATCGCATTGTTTCGTACACGGCCAACTTCGCAGTGACGAGGGACGGCAACACGGCACGGTCGGGCCCCGAATGGCCGGCGCCTTGTCTTGGCAGCGGTCTGCCAGACTTCATATAACCTTCGAGTGCAGCGATGACGCAATCAACGGCGTTGCGGCGGGCCTCCGCTGCCGTCTCGCCTTCGGTCAGCGCTTCCGGAATTCCCGGAAAGCGCACAAGCCACCAGCCATTCTGCTCGCGTTCTAGTTTGTACCGGTATCCAAACGCCATTGCCCATGCTCCAAATCGCTTCTCGTAAGTCCAAAGTGGTCAAGCATAGCCTTGAGGAGACCAGGCCCGATTTCCTTCCTGCGGTCTTTCAATGTTGTAAAACGGTCGCCGTAGTATAGCCGTCCGTGGCTTCCCTTGCCGTGGCTGCCGTCGAACGAAACCAACACGCCGCGCCTACGACCAATCCTTCTAATTCGTCTCTCAAATTCATGGCCGTTCATGACCATAAATCGCACATATATGTGCGAGTTGCAATGACCAGCTTCGGCTCGTTGGCCTCGATGGAGATGATTTGCTTTGCGTTTAGATACCGATTGGCGCGTTCATTGACCCGGTAAAACCATTCTGCCGCAATTTTCATTCCCGCGAGGAAGGCATGCCAGCTCCGAAACCACCTGCGTTTGAAACCTTAAGCCTGCATGCCGGACAGCACCCGGACCCGGTCACGCGCTCGCGCGCGGTGCCGATCTATCAGACGACGTCATACGTGTTCGACGACGCAGATCACGCTGCCGGCTTGTTCAATCTGGAACGCGCCGGCCACATTTACACGCGGATTTCCAATCCGACGACGGCGGTGCTGGAAGAGCGGCTGGCGGCGCTTGAAGATGGCATCGGCGCCGTCTGCACCGCAAGCGGCATGGCGGCGATGCATCTTGCCATTGCGACGCTGCTCGGCGCCGGCGATCACGTCGTTGCGTCGGCTTCGCTCTATGGCGGCAGCATTAATCTTCTGAGCCACACGCTGCCGCGCTTCGGCATCACCACGACGTTTCGTGAAGCCACGCGATCTCGGCGGCTTTCGCGCCGCGATCGGGCCAAAGACCCGGCTACTGATCGCCGAGACCATCGGCAATCCGGGCCTGGAAGTGCTCGATATCCCGAGGGTGGCGGAGATCGCGCACGCGGCCGGCATTCCGCTGCTCATCGACAACACGTTTGCCACGCCATACCTCAGCCGGCCGCTGACACTTGGCGCCGATATAGTCATGCACTCGATCACTAAATGGATTGGTGGGCATGGCATTGCCATCGGCGGCGCGATCGTCGACGGCGGCCGCTTCGACTGGCAGGCTTCGGACAAATTCCCGACGCTGACCGAGCCATATGCCGGCTATCACGGCATCGTTTTCGCCGAGGAGTTCGGCCCGTCCGCTTTCATCATGCGGGCGCGCGCCGAGGGCTTGCGCGATTTCGGCGCATGCCTGTCGCCGACCAATGCATTCCATTTGCTGCAGGGCGTGGAGACGCTGCCGCTGCGCATGGAGCGCCACATTGAAAATACTGCGGCGGTGCTTGCGTTCCTGCGCAAGCATCCGGCGGTCGACTGGGTGTTGCATCCCTCGCTTGAGACGCATCCGGATCACGCGCTGGCGCAAAAACTCTTGCCAAAAGGCGCCGGTTCGATTGTCAGCTTTGGCATCAAGGGCGGCCGCGCCGCGGGGCGCAAATTCATCGAGGCGGTGCGGCTATCGAGCCACCTCGCCAATGTCGGCGATGCCAAGACGCTGGTGATTCATCCGGCGAGCACGACGCACCAGCAGATGGATGCAGCGGCGCTCGCTGCGGCGGGCGTCGGTGAGGAGCTTATCCGCATCTCGGTGGGCCTTGAGGCAGCGGGCGACATCATCGACGATTTCGGCCAGGCGTTGCGCGCCTCGCAGAAGGCTTGAGGCCATGCGGCTGGTCGTTGAGGGCAGGGAAGTTTTCGCCGGGACCGGCGGCCGCGATTTCGATCCGGCGTTGCCGGCGATCGTTTTTCTGCATGGCGCCGGTTTCGATCACACCACGTGGGCGCCGCTCGCACGCGCGTTCGCCTATCACGGATTTGCCGTGCTCGCGCCCGATCTTCCGGGACATGGCCGTTCGGCAGGCCCGCCACTTTCGTCAATCGCTGCGTTGGCCGACTGGACCGCGGCGCTGATCGACGTTGCCGGCATGCGCGCCGCGCGCCTTGTCGGTCACTCGATGGGCTCGCTCATCGCCTTGGAGACCGCCGCGCGACATCCCGAGAAAGTCAGCGCGCTTGCTCTCATTGCGACCGCTGCGCCGATGCGGGTGTCGGACGATCTTTTAAATGCAGCGAAAGCGAACGATCATGCGGCGATCGACATGATTTCGCTTTGGGGCGAGGGCTATCACGCGACGCTTGGCGGTTCGGAAATTCCGGGCCTGTGGATGCTGGGCGGCGCCGAGCGCCTGCTCGAACGCGCGCTTCCCGGTGTGCTGTTTGCTGACCTATCCGCCTGCAACGATTATCAGAACGCGCTTGCGGCTGCGGCAAAAGTGACTGCTCCGGCGATTGTCATTCAAGGCAGCCGCGACCTGATGACGCCGGCCAAGGGCGGCAAAGCCGTCGCCGCCGCCATTTCCGGATGCCGCCTCACCATAATCGAAGGCGCCGGCCACATGCTGATGAGCGAGCGGCCCAACGAAGTGCTGGCGGCGTTGCGTCTGACTCTGATCAGAAAAACGCCATGGTGCGGATTTCGATGCTTTCGCGCATCGGCGCATTCGGCGGCGTGTTCGGATCCTCGAAAGCGGAATGACCGACGAAACGGGCCCGCCCGTCGGTCTCGGAATCGTAGGTCTTGAGCATGACCGCATGATCCGGCGTCATGCGCGGGAAGTACCACCAATAATGCTGCGGCGAGTACCGCATCACGAAAATCTCGCCGTCGCGGTCGCGGTAGCGGAGCTTCATGGTGATGAAATCGTCATGGGTCGATGAGGTAACGTCGCACATCGCCAGCGGTCGCTCCTCGACGGTGCGCTTTAATGGCTTCCAGAAATTGTAGAACGCCACGCGGTGCTTCAACAGCTCGTCGGCTTCGCCGGGCAAGAGCTGGCGCACGCGCAACGGTCCGGAATGCTCCGTATAGTCACAGTGAATGTTCATCACCGGCGCGCGGCGCGACGTGGAAGTCTCGGACCGCGTCTGGGCGATGTTGCTCTGCGCCCGAATGGTGTGGTCGAAAATGATGACCCGTTTGGCGCCGACTTGGCGCTTCACGCGTTCGGTCACGTCGCCGTAGAGCTCGGCGCGGATCGCCGCGTCGTCATCCCATCGGGCGAACGGCGAATGAAACTCGCACAGCGCAAAACCTTCGCGGTCGAGCGAGAACGATTTGGCGCGTTCCCAGCCGTCATGGATGGTCATTTCGTGCGGGTCGTCGCCGGATGTGCGCCATGTTGGTGCCCGGCGGCGGCTCGTAGAAATAAACCTCCGGCTCGACGCCGGTGTCGCGGGTGTAGTTCAGCGTCGTCTTGACGTCGGTCTGGCCGGTCATTCGCTCTACGTCCTTGACTTTATCACAAGCCGAGGCCCAACGCGCCAACGCAGCGCCGCTCAATGCGGCTGCAGCGCCGCTTCGACCGCGCCTTGCGTTTTCTGCCAGCACGGCAGCTTTTCGACTTCCGCCATCCAGCGCCGGATGTTCGGAAAGTCGTCGAGCGGCAATTGCTGGCGCTTGTGCATGTGCATCGGCGCCGCCACCGCGATGTCGGCGATCGTCACTGTATTGCCGGCGAGCCATTTGGACTTCGCCAGCCGCGCGTCGAGCACGCCGGCGAGCCGCCGCCAGTTCGGCGTCTCTTTTTCGAGGAGCGCGGTGTCGGTCGGCGCCTTCATCAGCGGCTTGACTGCGTTTTCGATGAAGAAGATGTAGCAGCTCGGCTGCCAGTGCGCGGCTTCCCACAGCATCCAGCGGTTGATGTCGGCGCGGGTCTTCAGGTCTTTCGGATAATGCTGTTCCGATGCCGTCAGGTCGGCGGCATATTGCAGGATGGCGTCGGATTCCCACAGCGTATAATCGCCATCCGTCGCCGCCGGCAGCGTCCCGTTCGGATTGAGCGCGAGATAGTCCGGCTGCTTGTGGGCGCCGGCGAAATAGTTCACGTGGTTGACGTGATACGGCATGCCGAGCAATTCCAGTCCCGCCAGCACTTTCCGGCTGTTGATCGTGGCCGGGTCGAGATACACCTGCAACATGACTGTTCCTCCCGTGCGGCTTTATTTGTTATTTGTCCGCCCCTGATGACGGCACAACTTTTAGCATTGCGCCGGTGAGCCAGCAAAACAATTTCGCCGCTGTCGCGTTGGGCTGCGTCCCGCTATACGTTCGCCCATTGATGTGTTCCACTGCCGCGAAAGCAGAAGCCCGAGAACAAGCCAAGGAGCGCGTTCCGTGAACGTCAACGAACTTGTCGCCATCGATATCCATACTCACGCCGAGGAGCCGTGCGGCACGCATCCCGACGACGGTTACGACGATCTCCAGGCGCAGATGGCGATCTATTTCAATCAACCAAATAATCGCCCTACCATCGAGGAGACTGCGGCCTATTATCGCGAACGCAGGATCGGTGCGGTGATTTTTCCGGTCGATGCCGAGCGTGAGACCGGTTACCGGCGCTATCCGAACGAGGAAGTCGCCGAGAAGGCGGCGGCAAATAGCGATGTCCTCATTCCGTTTGCGAGCATCGATCCGGCCAAGGGTAAAACCGGCGCGCGCGAGGCACGGCGGCTCATCCGCGAATTCGGCGTGCGCGGCTTCAAGTTTCATCCCTCCATGCAGGGCTTTTATCCGAACGACCGCAGCGCCTACGTGCTTTACGAGGCGATCGCCGAAGCGGGACTGCCGGCGCTGTTCCATACCGGTCAGACCGGCGTCGGCTCCGGTATGCCGGGCGGCGCCGGCATCCGCCTCAAATATTCCAATCCGATGTACATGGACGATGTTGCGGTCGACTTCCCCGACATGCCGATCATCCTCGCGCATCCGTCGTTCCCGTGGCAGGAGGAGGCATTGTCGGTCGCGCAGCACAAACCGAACGTCTATATCGACCTTTCCGGCTGGTCGCCGAAGTACTTTCCGCCGATTCTGGTTCGTTACGCGAACTCGCTGCTCAAGCACAAAGTGCTGTTCGGCTCGGACTGGCCGGTCATCAAGCCGGACCGCTGGCTGAGTGATTTCGACAAGCTCGATATCAAGCCGGAAGTGCGGCCGCTCATTCTTAAGGACAATGCCCTCAAGCTCCTCGGCCTCGGCGGCGCCAAGGCTGGAGCGCCGGCCATCCAAGGTCTGTACTCGCCGCGTTAACGTTTGCTGCGGTAATAGCCCTTCGCGCGGCGCCATGACGCAGCTTTGGCGCTTTCGTGCCGTTTTTCGGGTTGCTAGGTAATTTGTTCTTGAGGTAGTTTTTCTTGGGTATTTTCTTGGGCTGATGTTCCGCGCGCCAATGCCGGGTGGTTGGGAGATAAAACGCCAGTCATGCTTGCGCGCGGGGCAGGCGCCACCATAAACCTTCACTGGTTTTCCGATGTTTGGGGCCGAGCCGCCGCTCGATGGCGGCGGGGACCGCTCGCGCGCCTTGACGGTTACGATCTTGCGGCGGCGCTGCTGTTCGGCACGCTGATCGTTCTCGTCGGCCTCACGTTCCGCGACTACGCCATCTCCAACGATGAAGAAGTCCAGCAGCGCTACGGCGAGATGATCGTCGCCTATTACACCAGCGGCTTCGTCGATCAGGCACTGTTTCACTTCCACAATCTCTATCTGTACGGCGGCCTGTTTGATCTCGCGGCGGTCGGTCTCGAGAAGCTCATCCCGCTCGATACCTACGAGGTCAGACACCTGCTGACGGCGCTGACCGGGGTCGGCGGTATCGCAGCAATCTGGGCGACGGCGCGCGCCATTACCGGGCCGCGCGCGGGCCTCCTCGCCGCGGCGGCGCTTGCGGTATGCGGCACCTGGTATGGCGCGATGTTCAACCACACCAAGGACATTCCGTTCGCCGCCGCCATAATGGGCGGGCTTTATCTTCTGGTGCTGATCGGCCGCGAATTGCCGCGCCCGCGCTGGCATTTGATCGTGCTGTTCGGACTGGTCTGCGGCTGCGCGCTCGGCCTTCGTGTGCTCGGTGTGTTTTCGATCACCTACGCGGCCGTCGCCGTCGCCGTTCATGCGCCATTCGGCCGTGGCGTGCCGTGGCGCAAGGCAATTGAGTTTGCCGCGCGCTCGGCTGTTCCGCTCGCGGCGGCTTTTGTCATCGCCTATTTGATCATGATCGCGGCATGGCCATACGCCGCGTTGGCGCCGCTCAATCCGCTGCGCGCGCTGACTACGTTCGTGGATTTCAATTATCCGATCGAGACCATTCTGGCCGGCCACGTCTACGATATGGGCGACGTACCGCGCTGGTACGTGCCGACTTATCTCGCCATCAAACTCACCCTGTGGCTGCTCGGTGGCGCCGGTCTGGCGCTCGTTCTTGCCGTTCTGCCGCAGCGGCGGCGGGGCAACCGACAGCGCGTGGCGAAAAGAAACGGCGCTCGTGGCTTTTGCCGCATTTTTCCCGCTGATCTGCGAGGTGGTCGTCGACGGGCCGGCGTTCACCGGGCTTCGCCACTTTTTCTTCACCGTGCCGCCGATCGCCGTGCTCGCAGGTATCGGCCTCAATGGCTTGCTTTACCGGCTCGAGAATCTGCATCGGCTGGCGGCGGCGGCCGCGGCCGCGGCGATCGTCTTTGGTCTTGGCTGGAATGCCATTACGCTCTATCGCCTGCATCCGGACGAGTATCTGTTTTACAACCCGCTGGTTGGAGGCCTCGCCGGCGCCTCGCGCAATTACGTCACCGATTACTGGGTCAACATGATGCCGGAGGCGGTAAGCGATCTCGAACGCTACCTCGATCGGACCGAGGGCAAAGCGCACGTGGGCCATCATTATCTGGTCGCGGTGTGCAGCGAGCGGGTGCAGTTCGAGAAAGAGCCCCACTCGCGTCTGGAATGGACGCGGGATTTCGACCGCGCCGATTTCTTCATCGCGCCGACGCACATGAATTGCGACCGCGCCCGCAGGGGCAAAGTCGTCGCCACCGTCGAGCGGCTCGGCGTCGTGATCGGTGTGGTCAAAGACCGCCGACCCATCACCCATCCGAACTTCGCAGGATTGAACTGACGCGGCGCGCCCGGCCCGCATCTAGGTCCGCGCCACGGGCGGCACGTAGGTTTCCAGTTCCTTGTCCGGCAGCTTCACCACCTGGCCGAGCTCGGCGGAGCGATAGAGCGCCATCAGCATTTCGGACACGGCGACGCCGTCTTCGAACGTCTCGATCGGCGGGCGGCCGTAGCGGAACGCCTCGACCATGTGCCGGTCTTCGCCGATATAGCCGTAGATGTCGGGCTCGTTCTCGACCACCGGCATCAGGCCCTGTTCGGCGTTCTGCTTCTCGAGCAGATCTTCGCCCTGGCCGCCGCTCACCTCGCGCGACAGAAACACTTTCAGCCCGGTGTTGAGCGAAGAGAACTCCATCGAATATTCCGGGCCGAGCAGTTCGATCAGAATGCGCAGGCCGGCGCCGACATAGGCCCAGGAATTGGTCGCTTCGACCAGAACTTCGTGGCCTTCGGCGTCGCGAAAGGTGAGCGCGCCGCGGGCGAAATCTTCCGCCGGCCGCCGCGCATAATCGATCTCCGGTCCCATCATGCGTTTGAGCCGCTCGACATACTCAGGCCGGGTCCATTTCAGATTGCCGATTGTAGCGGTGGCGCTGACGAGTTTCAGATCGCTGCGCGGCGCGCCCGGCCGGCTGAGCAGAAAACGCCCGACCTCGACGCTGTGGCAGGTCATGTCGGAAAGAACGCCGCCGCCTTGCCGCTCGCCCTGCCAGAACCACGGCATATGCGGCCCGCTGTGCTCTTCGGCGGCGCGCGCCAGATATGGCCGGCCGCTGATCGGCACCGCGCGGCGCCAGACGATGTCCTTGCCGCGCTGCACGGCACTCGAGAACACCTGGTTTTCCAGATAGCCGTGCAACAGCTTGGCGTCTTCGGCGAGGCGCAGCATCTCGCGCGCCTCGGCGAGCGTGCGCCCGAGCGGCTTTTCGCAGGCGACGCCGACGAGCCTGGCCCAGCCGGCTTTCACCAGGCGATGAATCTCGCGCATGGTTTCGAGCCGGGCGAAATTCGGCACGCCGATCCACACCGCATCGATCTCGCCGGAAATCAGCATGGCTTCGAGCGACGCAAACGGCCGGCACGGACCAAGCTCGAGCGCGTTGGCCTTGGCGGCCAGAGCTTCGCGGTGCGCGGCGGTCGGGCTGTACACGCCGGCAACGGTGACATGGCGAACGGAAACCAGCGCCTGCAAATGAAAGTTGCTGATGAAGCCCGAGCCGATCAGGCCGATCCGCAGCGTGGCGATTGGCGCGTATCCGTTCATGTTTCCCCGGTCTGTTTTTTCTCTGTTCGGCTTGTCTAACCTCGTCATTGCGAGCCGAAGGCGAAGCAATCCAGTACGGCGGTCCCGTAACTTGGACAACGAAGCTGGCTGCTTTGCCCTGCTGGATTGCTTCGTCGCTCCGCTCCTCGCAATGACGACATTGCTAATACCCTGCCGCCAGCGCGCCGCGGGTGCGCGGATCGGCGGCGCCGGTGATGCCGGCCGGCGTGACCAGGATCGAGTTGGCCGACGTGATCAGTGGCCGCACCTGCACGGTGTCGCCGCGCGCCCGCAGCGCCGTGACCAGATCGTTCGAAAGCGTAGGCTCGGCCAGCACCCGGTCCGGCAGCCATTGATCGTGCAGGCGGGGCGCCGACACCGCGCTCGCGATATCCATGCCGCGGTCGATCACGTTGGTGACGACCTGAAGCACGATGTTGATAATGAAGCTGCCGCCCGGCGAGCCGGTGATCAGAAACGGCTTGCCGTCCTTGAGCACAATGGTCGGCGTCATCGACGACAGCGGCCGCTTGCCCGGCGCCGGCGCGTTGGCGGCGTCGCCAAGAAGCCCATAGGCGTTCGGCGCGTTGGCCTTGGCGGCGAAGTCGTCGAGCTCGTTGTTGAGAAGCACGCCGGTTCCCGCGGCGACGAGACCGACGCCGTAGCTGAAATTGATGGTGTAGGTGTTGGACACGGCGTTGCCGAACCGGTCGATCACCGAGAAGTGCGTGGTGTTGCGGCCCTCGCGGTCGACCGTGCCGCCGGCGTGGATCGCGCCCGCTGGCGTCGCGTGCGCCGGATCGATGGTGGCGCGCCACTCCGCGGCGTAGCGCTTCGACGTCAGCCGCGCGACCGGCACCTGCACCCGGTCGGGATCGCCGAGAAACCAGGCGCGGTCGGCATAAGCGCGCTTCATGGTCTCGACCATGAGGAACAGCGCCTGCGCCCGCTCCGTCTTGGCCAGATCGTAGCCTTCGAGGATGTTGAGCATCTCGATCAGCGCGACGCCGCCGGACGAGGGCGGCGGCATCGAGACGATGTCGTAGCCGCGATAAGTGCCGCGCACCGGCTTGCGCTCGATGGCGCGGTATTCTTTCAGATCGTCCGCGGTCATCACACCGCCGGCCGCCTGCACCGCGGCGGCGAGCTTGGCCGCGACCGCACCTTCGTAGAACGCACTCGGTCCGTCTTTCGCGATCGCCGCGAGCGTGTCGGCGAGGTCGGGCTGCAGGAGCTTGTCACCGGGCGAAAGCGCGCTGCCGTCGGCTTTCAGAAAGATCGCCGCCGAGGACGGCCAGCGCGCCAGCCGCGCACGGTCGACCGGGAGCGAATCCGCGGTGTCGTCGGCGACCGCGATGCCGTCGCGGGCGAGCGCGATCGCAGGCCCGATCAGCTCGGCCAGCGTGAAATGGCCGGAGCCGTATTTCGCTTCCGCCATCGCCAGCCCCGCGACGGTGCCCGGCACGCCGATCGCGAGCGCGGACTCGCGCGACTTCTGCGGATCGGCGTTGCCCTGTGCGTCGAGGAACGACGTGGCGTTGATCGCCGCCGGCGCGGTCTCGCGATAGTCGATCACCGTGTCCTCGCCGCCGGCACGGTGGATCACCATGAAGCCACCGCCGCCGATATTGCCGGCGCGCGGATAGGTCACCGCCATGGCGAAGCCGACCGCGACCGCCGCATCGACCGCGTTGCCGCCGTTCTTGAGAACGTCTACGCCGATCCGCGCGGCAAGCGCCTCCTGCGCCACCACCATACCGTTCGCCGCGGTGACCAGCGGCGTCTTTAGCGCCGCCACCTCCTCGCCGCGCGCCCCAAGCGGCAGCGCGACGAGGCCGATGAGCGCGAACGCCAGCAGTTTCGAAACCGAATGCTTTTTCATCCGCAAATTAGACACGAGCGGGTACGAGAGGGCAAACCACGGGAGCGAAGCGCCCTTCTTCATCCTGCCCCGCAAAGCGGGGAAGGGGGACCGCGCGCAGCGCGGTGGAAGGGGCGACGGCAAAGACGATGCGCACCGCGCAAGCGGCCGCTCAGCACGCCCCCTCCACCATGCTTCGCATGGTCCCCCTCCCCCGCTGCGCTTTGCTCCGCGGGGGCGGATAAACGACTCTCGTTCTCGCGACGCGTTCCGCGCCCGAGTTTTGCGAACAACGACCCGTAGACCGTAGCCCGGATGGAGCGAAGCGAAATCCGGGAACGGCGTGGCAGCTTGAATGCTCTCCCCGGATTACGCTGCGCTTCATCCGGGCTACGACTGCGAAAAGAAAAAAGGGAAGCGGAACGCCGACAAACGTGTGTCCAACCTCCGCGCCCTTGGGCGCGGCGCGCACCGTCGGGTGCGCCCGCCTGTCGGCGTTCCACCGCGGCTCTTGCGTCAGCGAACGAACGCCGACGCTCAGCTCCAGGCCAGGCTTCCTGGGACTCGGCAGGACGCTCGATCCGGTAAGCTCGCTCCAACCGGGGAGCGAAGACCTTGCGCTCTTACGCGGGCGTTACCCGCGCCCGCCTGTCCCAGTCCAGGGAACGCACCTCCCAGACCGGTCATAGTGCCGGCCGGATGATGCCCAAAGCCGCTCCGGGGCGGATTGCAGATCCGCGCGGGAGCACCGCACTCGCTCCGTGTTCAGGTGTGCCTCGAGAACACGACCCTTTAAGTGAGCGAGATTCGCAATGACCTTGTATCCGAATGGGGGACAAATGTCAACGACTAGGCACTATAAATGCGACTCCCATGGCGCCGTCCCCCTTCAACTCAAGATAGCTCACAGGACTCGATTGCACTTTAAATCGACATGCGCTGAAATCAGCGGGCACAATAGTCCGCAGATTCACCGCACGGAGAGCTTCGAGGCAGCGATCATGAATGCCCTGTATCGAATCCTGCATCTCACCGACTTGCATTGGGATGACGAAACCGGTGAGGATCAAAAACTTGTAATAAGGAAATTCGAAGCCGATCTAAAAACGATTGTCGTAGACAAAAACATTGATGTTGTGATCTTCAGCGGAGACTTGGTCGCAAAAGGCCAATTTGCCGATGGTTTCTTGCATGCCAAACGCGAATTATTTGAGCCCATGCAGACGTTGTTCGGACTGTCAAACAACGACATCCTAATCTGTCCAGGAAATCATGATGTCGACCGAAGCATTGCCCAAAGTCAGACATACCTTGAAGCAGGATTGAAAGCCGAACTACAAGATTCTCAGTCACTGAACAGACACGTCGATCGCTATTTTACCGCTCCACCCGCTAGGGACGACGCTAGCTTGCGATTGGCCAATTACTTCGACTTCACGCGTGCTCATTTCAACAAGAACTTGAGTCTTACAAGTAGTTACGTTGACTGTGTTATCAAAAAGGCGAACTTCGGCGAAATTGGTTTTGCGCTATTCAATTCAGCTTGGCGATCTACCGGCGCCGGCGAGGTCGAGCGCAATCAAATGCTGCTCGCCGAACGCGCGGTTGACAAAGCTGCAGAGCAATTAAAAGCCTGTGACCTCAAAATCGCCGTAATGCATCACCCATTGGAATGGCTTGCTCCTTGGAACCAAAAGTCGGTTCGTAATCCACTGTTCGTAAATTTTGATTTGGTTCTGTTTGGTCACGTTCACGAAACGATGCCCACGCTCGCTGCGAATACGATTGGGGAGTGTCTATTCGCGCAAGGAGGTGCACTCTACCTACATCGAGAGTACTACAACGGTTATCAAATCGTAGATATTTCGGTAGATGGCGCTGTTACATTCGACTTTCATTTAAGAACTTGGTTTGATAATCCGCGAAGGGGATTTGGTCCCGCCGAAAACATATGCGCTGGCGGATTAAAGACTTTTCAAATTCGCTCAAGTGCCGATGCTTCGAAGAAATTGCAAATATCCGATTTGCTGGCGATCCAAAACGCAACCGACGAAATGGCAAATGCCCACTTTAGGGCTTTACAACTAAAAAACGACGCGACTTTTGATGAATCTTTTACGTGCCCGCCCTTGTCGGAAAAGACCCATGACGAGCTCTTGCAACTTCACCCGTCGGCCTATCGGACGAAGCTCACTCAGTTAGCTGACGTCTTACAAGAAAACGGAATTATTGTATTTAGCGGAGCCCGAGAGTCCGGAAAGACCACAATTGCTTGGAAAGTTGCAAAAGATGTAACGCGAACCACTGACAGGCCACTCAGAATTCCCATACTGGTCGATTTTTCCCTTATCCGGAAATACGACACGCTAGAGCGCCTCGTTCGAAGGCATATGGCCGCGTTAAACCTCGAAATCTCATCCAAGAAGATTCTTGGTGGCCATCGCTGCCTCTTTATCGTCGACAATGTTTCTCTTACTGATCAGGAGAAGGTAGGTAGACTGAAGCACTTTCTTAAGGAGAATTCCAAGGAGCATGATTGGTACATTTTCTTAGATCAGGTGGAGCTGCTTTCGAGCAAGAATATTGTTGACGAATTTGGCGCAACGAAACCGCCTATCTTTATTCAGCCCTTTGGGCGAAGCGAAATTCGGTCCCTTGTCGCGAAAATTTCGTCACCTTTAGTTGGAGGAGGTGACGATAAGACAGGTACGATCATTACACTGATCAACGACAACGACCTGCCTCGTAACCCTTACATAGTGACACTGTTAAGCTCTGTGCTGGCGAGTGTAGCCGTGGAATCGGTTATAAACGAGGCTACCTTGCTCGATAAAATGATCGACCTACTCCTAAACAAACATGACCCACGAAACATTGTTCGAAGCAGTAGCGATTTTGCCGGACTAAATATCATACTTGAGCAAATCGCACAGTGGTTAAGCGCAGAAGATGGATACCTTTCTGAAAACGAATTGCTCTCTAAGGTCGTAAATTATTTGACAGAACGCGGAATCCGCGAAAACGCTGCAGATTTGATCCATCATTTTGAAGATGTCGGCATCCTCGAACGAATAGGGGAAGACGTTTGCTTTAGATACCGTTCCTTCAGATCGTACTTTGTCGCTAGATACGCCGCCAGAAATAAAGACTTTGTGCCGCAGCTTCTCGACGATCTTGCAATTGTCAAATACGGAAAAGAGTTCTCGCTCTTATGCGATTTGTCGAGAAAGGATGCGGACCTTCTGAGTTAATTGGAAGTGATTATTTTGGAATTGCAGCCGGTGTCATATGCGGAAATAGATAAGAATGCGTTCCTTCGAGTAGATCTTGCGGGAAAGGCGGAAAATATTGTCGATGAGTGTCTGGAAAATATTTCTGGTGGGCCTCAAACGCTCAGCAAGATAGATGAAAGACACGATCTGCAGGATCGGGCGCGGGCGGCTCTAACGTCACAGTTCCGCGAATTCTCCGCTAACGCCACGACTGAAGACCAGACGGAAGAGGATAAGGAGCGGCTTAGACGTCTAATGCGGTTCGCGGGGTATGCGGAAGCTTGGCGATGTTGGGGGAGGGCAATTACGTCATTAGACTTTGTGGAACTGTCGGTTCGAAAACCGTCATTCAAAAAGTTGTTGGATCACTGGGTTTGTTTCGCATCCATTATTTCCGAAGCTGGATACGACTTTACGAAACAACTTATTGCGGACGCCGCAAAGGAAGGAAAGACCTTCTCCGAAAAGATAATTCACAGACTGGAATATCTCGCACGGGTCCAGTTTCCCTTGAATGCTGCTCTTGTGGCATTCGCCCATATAGGTGTTAGCTCAATCTACCAAGTGCTGATTGAAACATTCGACGAACTCGATCTGCAGAGCCCTGAGGCTTTGGGTGCGACGTGCATGTTGATACGTCATCGGCCGCCTGGATGGAATGAGCGCGTGATAAAGTACATTGATGCTAACATGAAGAAAGGGGAGGGTGGGATAAGAAGGTATTTTTTATTGGAGGCATTTTATCAAGAGTACTACTTCCGCTATCTAAGCCCAGTAGAACTCACCGCGATTGAAGGGCTCATTGCGATCCTTTTAAATCGAGCGGGTTTCGTCAACGCAAAAACAAAAAGTATTCTAACTCGCATCGAACAAAATCGCCCACGGATCGCGCTTATGACCAGAGAGCTTAGGTACTAATCCTTCCACTTGCGGATTCTACTTGGACGACACAGCCGACGGTATTTCCAAGCAAGTAGCCCGGGTCAAGCATTTAGCGAAATCCGGCATCGGTCATCAGGTTCCCCGGATTTCGTGCCGTGAAAACGTCGGATCGAGTCAAAAAGGGAGGTACCAATGCACAAGCTCCTCGTCCTCTACAACGAGCCCAAGGACCCCGCGCATTTCCGAAAACACTACCTGGAGACGCATCTGCCGCTTGCGAGCAAGCTGCCGGGCGTCAAGGCAGCCCACTACACATTCGATGTGAAGCCCCTGGGTCCCGGCAAGGCGCCGTATTTCTGCATCTTCGAAGCCGAGTTTGAGAGCGAGGCGGCGCTGATGGCCGCATTGGGGTCGAAGGAAGGTCAGGCGGTTGCGGCCGACGTGCCCAATTATGCTTCCGGCGGCGTCACCATGGTGCATTTCGCGGTGAAGTGAGGGCTACGCCCGCGAGATTCGCGGCACCCTGACAATTGCGCGCAGATGGGTACATTCACTCGTCATGGCCGGGCTTGTCCCGGCCATCCACGTCTTGCGTTCTCGTTGCCGAGGATAAAGACGTGGATGCCCGGCACGAGGCCGGGCATGACGGAATGAAAAATTACACTCACTGCATCTGAACCACGCTCGCTGTAAGCTCGGACCCCATGCCGCTTTCGATGAGTTTTTCATGAAACTCTCCCGCTTCGACGACAACCGTCTCGGGCTCGTTTCCGCCGACGGAAATTCGGTCGCCGATATTACGGCAATCACCGCCGATCTGCCCGCTGTTGTCTGGCCACGATCGCATATCGATCCGCTGATGGCGCACTTGCCGGAGCTGCGCGGCAAAATCGAAGCGTTCGGGCGTTCGGCGTCGTGGATTCCGATCGAGCGCGTCGCGCTGCGCAGTCCCGTCACAAGTCCGAGCAAGCTCATCGCCGCGCCGGTGAATTATCGGGCGCATATCGATGAGGCCAACGCCGACAAGGGCATTAACTTCGGCAAGACCATCAAGTCGATCGACGAGTATGGACTGTTCCTGAAAGCGTCGTCGTCGATTGTCGGCCCCGCCGACGGCGTGCGTCTGCCGCCGCTCGACCGGCGCGTCGATCACGAAGTCGAACTGGTCGCGGTCATCGGCAAGGAGGGCTTTCGCATTCCGCGCGAGCGCGCGCTGGCGCATGTCGGCGCTTACGCCATCGGCCTCGATATGACGGTGCGCGGGCCGGAGGATCGGAGCTGGCGAAAATCGTTCGAGACGTTCGCGGTGATCGGGCCGTGGCTCGTCACCGCCGACGAAATTCCCGATCCCGGCCATCTGGATATGCGCCTGACCGTCAACGGGACTTTGCGCCAATCCGCCAACACCAGCGCGCTGATCTTCGATGTGCCGCGGCTCGTGGAATATGCGTCCTCGACCTACACGCTCTATCCGGGCGACGTGATCATGACCGGGACGCCCGAGGGCGTCGGGCCGGTCGCGGCCGGCGATGTGCTGGAATGTTTCATCGAGCGGATCGGCACCATGCGCGTGCCGATCCACGGCGCTTAGCTGTGCCAACGCCACAACTGGGGTTACCAGTTGCGCTTCGGACTTTTTCCGATCAGCGCGGCCGATTTTAAATTGATCGCGGCGGCCATGGGTGCCGGCATTCCTTAGCGGGATGCGAGCTGCCACGTAATGTTCTGCGCGCGTTGCAGGTGAGCGCTCTTGCAAAAAACGCGTCACCAAGAAACGATCACTTTATCGGCGGATATTTTTTAAAGGTGCTCCATGGGAATTCCGCAGTATTTTTCGGCGACCTATGCGGAAGCGCGCCGGAAGTTTCTCGATGCCGCCCGCGCCGGCGGCGGCGCCATCGAGAGCCACGTCAATCCCAACGCCAAGGGGCCGAATGGCGAGGAGCTTGCCACCGATGTGGCCCGCTTCGGCGACATCGATGCGGAGAATCTTTTCATCGCCTGCGCGGGCACCCACGGCAATGAGGGCTTCTGCGGCTCCGGCTGCCAGATCGGTTTGATCGAGGAGGGCATCATCAAGGCCCGGCCGCAATCGATGGCGGTACTGCTGGTGCATGCCGTCAATCCCTACGGCTTTTCCCATGTCCGCCGCGTGACCGAGGACAATGTGGATCTCAACCGCAATTTCCAGGATTTCGCCAAGCCGCTGCCTGAGAATCCGCGCTACGCCGAAATCCATGAGCTGTTGTTACCGTCCGACTGGGATGGCCCCGGTCGCGCCAAGGCCGACGCCGCGCTGCAGGCTTGGGTCAAAGCTAACGGCCTGTCGGCCTTGCAGGCCGCGGTTGCCGGCGGCCAGTACGAGTTTCCCGACGGCATGTTCTTCGGCGGCCGACAGGCCACATGGTCGAACCAGACGTTCCGCGCCATCGCGAAGAAGCACGGCGCCGCGGCGAAGCGCGTCGGATTCATCGATATTCACTCCGGCCTCGGGCCGACGGGCTACGGCGAGCCGATCTCGGTTGTCGCGCGCGACACGCCCGGCTTCGAGCGGGCGCGGACCTGGTGGGGCAACGACGTCACCTCGATAACGGACGGCACGTCAAAGTCGACTCCGGTCACGGGTCCGCTCATGGGCGGTGTCGAGGAGAGCCTGCCGGGCGCGGAGGTTACTTCGATCGGGCTCGAATTCGGCACCGTCGAGCTGCTCGAGGTGCTGGATGCGCTCCGCGGCGACAACTGGCTCTATGCCCGCGGCCTAAAATCGGGTCTTGGCATGGACTCGGCGCTGGCACGCGGCATCAAGAAGAAGGCCCGCGACGCGCTCTACGTCGATACCGACGACTGGAAGGAAAAGGTCTACGCCCGCACTGCCGACTTCACCCTGAAGGCCTATCGCGGCCTTACCAGCTAGACGATGATGAGATTGACAAGCTCCGCGGCGAAGCAACCCAGAGCCTCGCGGCATGGCTGGATTGCTTCGCTGTTGCTGGGAGTGACTGAACCTTAGCGTTGGCGCCTAAGCGGCGATTTGCGCCAGCTCGCCGAGCGCGGCTTTGTTCGCGGCCATCCAGGCGGCTTCCTCGCCCGGACGCGGCATGATGAGGCCCGCTTCCATAATGGTTTCAGCGTCGGCCTCTTCTACCCTGATGACGAGATTACGCTCCGGCTGGCCGGTGAGGCGCGACCACGCGGCCGAGAGCGATTTCAACAAGGCCTGGCGGGTCTCCAGCGTTCGACCGGCGCGGACGATGGCGTTGATCAGCGTCCCGTTCTCGCGGACGGCGCCGGCAAGGTAGTGCGAACCAAGCGGCAGGTCGCTGAAGACGACATTGACGAAGGGCTCCGGCGCGGCGGTGAATTCGACATGGATACGGGTGAATTCCTTGGCGATGGCCGCTTTGAGTTCGGCGCTGAGGGCCTTGGAGGTGACGCATTGATAGATCGGCATGGGACTCTCCTTTTGGTTGGCTGCCGGTGCTGGACTTCCCGGCTGACGGCCGGTAAGTTGGCAGTGACAACTTTATAGATCAGGAAAGTTGGCACTGTCAACTCCTATGCTGGAGATTTTTTCTGTGGCCAAATCCTCCCGCCACCGGGCCGCCGCCGCTGCTCGGCCCTATCACCACGGCAATCTCGCGCCGGCGCTCGTCGCGGCGGCGCTGGCGCTCCTCGACGAGACCCAGGATTGGGCGTTTTCGCTGCGCGAAGTGGCGCGGCGCGCGGGCGTCAGCCACAACGCGCCGTACAAGCACTTTCCAGAAAAGCGCGATTTGCTGGCCGCCGTCGCAGCGCGCGGCTTCGATGCACTGGCCGGTCGCACGCTTGCGGCGCTGGTCGACGTGGAAGGCGCGCGGGCGCGTATCATCGCCTGCGGCCGCGCCTTCGCCGCTCACGGCATCGCGAACCCTGCACTCTACCGCTTGATGTTCGGCGCGGCGCTGACGAGTTCCAAGTCCGGACGCCCGGCAATCGAGAAGGCGGCGGCTGCCAAGGCGCGGGCGATCTTGGAGGAGATACTCGGCGAGGGCGTCCGCACAGGTGTGTTTCCGTCAAGTGTGGCCAAGCCGCGCGAGCACGCCGCGGCGACGCTCGCCATATGGTCCGCGCTGCACGGGCTCACGATGCTGGCGATCGATGACTTCGTCGGTCCGACAGCGGACATCGAGACGCTGGTCGAGCCGATCCTGGGCGCGGTGCTCGACGGCATTGCCGCATATCCGCCGGCGCTTCCCCCGCACATTTGGATCGCGCCGCGAATTTAGCGGCGGGAGTTCATCCTGCCTGTGCTCACGCAGCAGGCAGCATTGACGTCAGCCAATCGTTGGCAATTCAAAACTGAACTGCTTGAGCGCCTCGGGATCATCGGTGCGCTTGGAGGCGTCAAGTATTTCGATGCCGACAATGCGGCCCTCGTCATCGTAATCGACAACGATGCCGTCGGCGACTTCGGCGCTGTCCTTGATGGGCCGGTCGGTCAAGTTGAGGTAGACCGCATCCGCCGCCTTATCGACTCTTACGCGCATGGCTTAGTCCTGTCGAAGTAGGCGGTGATTATGTATTCCGGATCGTCACGCGCCGTTACGACGCGCAGCATAACATGCCGGCCGGGCAGGCGCTTAAGGAAAGATCGGCGGTTTCCTCTGGTTTCCGTCTGGTCGGGATTGAGGATCGTGTCCTCGATCCATTCTTTCGTTATGCGGCGGCGCTGGATCTGAAATTCGGCGTGCTCGTCGTAGCGGATCACTGGCGTCGCCCATACCTTTGATAATCGGGCGGCGCCTTAAAGCATCGACGGCAGCACGCGGTCGGGCGG
Source organism: uncultured Alphaproteobacteria bacterium (assembly GCA_963844545.1). GTDB lineage: Bacteria > Pseudomonadota > Alphaproteobacteria > Rhizobiales > Xanthobacteraceae > BOG-931. The sequence continues at coordinate 1,255,049 of CAWJOX010000026.1, forward strand.
GCGGTGGCCGTCCATGAAGGTCTTGATGTTGACGATGACCTTCTCGCCCATGTCGACGCGGCCTTCGAGCGTTGCCGAGCCGAGATGCGGCAGCAGCACGACCTTGCCGGCCTTGGCGAGCTTGACGAGCTTCGGACTGACGGCGGGCTCGTGCTCGAACACGTCGAGGCCGGCGCCGGCGATTTCGTCCGCCTCGATCAGGCGCGCCAGCGCGTTCTCGTCGATCACCTCGCCGCGCGCGGTGTTGACGATGTAGGCCTCGGGGCGAATGAGCTTGAGCCGGCGCGCCGACAGCAAATGATAGGTCGCCGGCGTGTGCGGACAATTGACCGAGATGATGTCCATGCGCATCAGCATCTGGTCGAGGCTTTCCCAATAGGTGGCGCCGAGTTCTTCCTCGATCTTCGGCGCAACCCGGCGGCGATTGTGGTAGTGGATCTGCAGCCCGAAGGCTTTGGCGCGCCGGGCCACGGCCTGGCCGATCCGCCCCATGCCGACAATGCCGAGCCGCTTGCCCCAGATGCGATGGCCGAGCATCCAGGTCGGGCTCCAGCCGGTCCAGTCCTTGTCGCCGATCAGCACCTGGGCGCCTTCGGCGAGCCGCCGCGGCACCGCGAGGATCAGCGCCATGGTCATGTCGGCGGTGTCCTCGGTCAGCACTCCGGGTGTGTTGGTTACGGTGATGCCGCGCTGCAGCGCGGTCGTCACATCGATGTTGTCGACGCCGTTGCCGAAATTGGCGATCAGCTTGAGCTGTTCGCCGGACTGGCTCAGTACCGACCGGTCGATCTGATCGGTTACTGTCGGCACAATGACGTCGGCGATTCTCGCGGCCTCGGCGAGGTCGCTCTGGCTCATCGGCTTGTCGTCGAGATTGAGCCGTGTATCGAACAGCTCGCACATGCGCGTTTCGACGCTGTCCGGCAGCTTCCGGGTGACCACGACCAGCGGTTTTTTGCCCGATGCCATTCGCTGCCTCTTGCTAGACTGCAAGCCGGCCGGCTCCCCCCGGTCCCATGGCCGCGTCCGCCCGTTTAATTCTCATTAACCCGCCTCGCCGACACTCAAACGTTGGGAGGCAGCATATCAATTTCTCTCTAGCAGATGGCTGCGTTCCCACAAAGCGCGCCGGGTTACCCGGCATAACCGCGCGCCACGATGCGTTTGGGGGCGTTCTCTCCATGGCACTTCGCCATGTCAGGTTCATGATCGTGTGGGTTTGGGCGGTGCTCGCGGCCCTGTTTGCGCTTTCGCTCGCCATGGAGCGGGCGCAAGCCGGCGGCGACGCCACCGCAAGCTTGCCGGTGCCGCGTTTCGTCAGCCTCAAGGCCGACCGGGTCAATGTACGCGGCGGGCCGGACAAGGATCACGACGTCACTTTCATCTACACGCGGATCGGCTGGCCGGTCGAAATCACCGCCGAGTTCGAGAATTGGCGGCGCGTCCGCGACTTCGACGGCTCGGAAGGCTGGGTCTATCACTCGCTCCTTTCCGGAAAGCGGATGGCGGTCGTGCAATTGAAGTCGAAGACCGATCTCGAACAGCTTCGGGCCAAGCCCGACCCGCAGAGCCCGGTGACTGCGCGACTGCAAAACGGTGTGCTGGGAGCGATCAAGCACTGCACCGGCACTTGGTGCCATATCTCGGGTGATGGCTTTGACGGCTGGATCGAGCAAAATCGGCTTTGGGGCGTCTATCCCGACGAAAAAGTCGAGTAGAACGCATTTGCGGTTAATGGACGTTTGCTATTTTTGCGCGTCCAACAGCGCGATCAGGCCTTTGAGGATTTCAGTTGGCGGCGGCGGGCAGCCGCGAATGTGCAGGTCGACGGGAATGACAGCCGAAACGCCGCCGGCAACGGCATAGCTTCCCGCGAACACCCCGCCGTCGGCGGCGCAGTCGCCCAGCGCGACCACCCATTTGGGGTCCGGTGTCGCCCGGTAGGTTCGCTCCAGCGCCTCGCGCATGTTCTTGGTCACCGGACCGGTCACCAGCAGCACGTCGGCATGGCGCGGCGAGGCAACGAAGCGCAGTCCGAAGCGTTCGAGATCGTAGAACACGTTGTTGATGGCGTGGATTTCCAGTTCACAGCCGTTGCACGAACCGGCATCGACCTCGCGGATCGAGAGGCTGCGGCCAAGCCGGCGCCGCGCCGATCGCTCCAAGCTCGCCACCAATTCGGCCAGCGCAGCATCATCACGGGACGGCGGCGCTTCGGTGAGCGGTCCGTGGGTGAGGCTCTCGAACAGCGTCCTGCGCATTCACATGCCTTTTCAGTTGCGCATGTTCTTTACGGAAAACCGGTGACCACTTTTCCTGAACATGCGCTACAGATCGTGCCCGGAATAGGAGCAGTTGAACGATTTATTGCAGAGCGGGAAATCGGCGACGATGTTGCCCTCGATCGCGGCTTCCAGGAGCGGCCACTGGAACCACGACGGGTCGCGCAAGTGACAGCGGCTGACGCGGCCGCCGTCGATCCGCACCCAGGCCAGCACGTCGCCGCGGAAACTTTCCGCAAAGCCCAGTCCTTCGCCGCGGGCTTCTTTGAGCCTGGTGCTGATTGGCCCCGCCGGCAGACGCTCGATGAGCTGGTCGATCAACGCCAGGCTTTGCTCGACCTCGCGGATGCGGATCCAGACGCGGGCGTTGACGTCGCCTTCAGTCAGCACCGGCACGTCAAACTCGAGGCGATCATAGGGTGGATATCCGGGCGTCTTGCGCGCGTCGACAGCGCGGCCGCTGGCCCGCCCGACATATCCGCCGGCGCCGAATTGTTGCACGAGGCCGCCATGCACGATGCCGGTGCCGGCGGTGCGGTCCTGCAGCGAAGCCGTATCGTCGTAGAGCTCGATCAGGCGTGGAAAACGCCGGCGGATGTGTTTGAGCAAATCGCTGACCGACGTCAGTTTGGCATCGCGCAGGTCGGCTGCAACGCCGCCGGGAACCACCTGATCCATCATCAGCCGATGCCCGAAGCAGCTATGCGCCGCGCGTAACGCCAGTTCTCGCAACGCGCCACAATGGGCGTGCATCAGCGAGAACGAAGCGTCGTTGCAGACGGCGCCGATATCGCCGAAGTGATTGGCGAGCCGTTCCAGCTCTGCCATCAGCGCGCGCAGGTAGTGAGCCCGCGGCGGCGCTTCGGTTTCTGACGCCGCCTCGACGGCATTGGCAAAGGCGATGCTGTAAGCCACCGTGCTGTCGCCGGAGGTGCGCGCGGCGAGCTTGGCCGCGCCTTCGATGCTTGCACCTGCCATCAGCAACTCGATGCCCTTATGCACATAGCCGAGCCGTTGTTCGAGCCGCACCACCGTCTCGCCGGACGCGGTGAAGCGGAAATGTCCCGGCTCGATGATGCCGGCATGCACCGGGCCCACGGGAATCTGATGCAAGCTCTCGCCTTCCGTTGGCAGAAAGGCATAGGCGGAGCGCACATCCGGCGGCGGGATGCGGATGCCGAGCGGATGCTGCACGTCCCAAAAGCCGAGATCGAGCCATGGCCGCACATCCGGCGCGCCTTCCGGCTGCAGACCATAGAGGCTCTGAATCGCGCGTTCGAGGCGGATGGCGGGCGGGTGCAGCGCGCCGACCGAAGGGAACGTCCCATCCGGACATACGAGGGTCGCAACCGCAATGTCGTTCGCGGTTTCGCCGCTGATTGCCATGTGCACGGCGAACGAAGCGCCGTTGTCGCCCCACAGCCCAAGCAGCGTGGCGCGGCCGGCGGCGATTGCGCTCGCCACATCGCGCCACGTGTCGGCCGTTACGACGAAACGCGGCCATGGGCGATGATCGTCAACTCGCTTGCCGGCAACGATGTCGGTGAGTGCGGCCATCTGTCTAACCGAGCAATCCGGCGACATGCTGAAACCAGGCAACGAGCGCCGGCGGCATATAGATGCCGGCGACGAGCACCAGAGCCAAGTGGGTGAACATCGGCACATAAGAGGCCTGCGCCTTGCCGACCGGGCCGCGCGGCTCGCCGAAGGCGATGCTGTTGAGGCGCAGCAGCAAGGCGCCGAAAGCGACGAGAATGCCGAACACCAGAATAAGCGCAAGCAGCGGAGTGCGGGCGAAGGTCGAACTCACCACCAGAAATTCGCTCATGAAGATGCCGAGCGGCGGCAAGCCGGCGATGGCGATCACGCCGAGGATCAGGCCCCACCCGAGCAGCGGATGGGTCACGGTGAGACCGCTCATGTCGGAGATCCGCTGCGTGCCCTTGACCTGCGCCACGTGGCCGACAGCGAAAAAGATCGCCGACTTGGTCAGCGAGTGCATGGTCATGTGCAGCAGCCCGGCAAAGTTGGCGAGCGGCCCGCCCATGCCGAAGGCGAACGTGATGATGCCCATATGCTCGATCGACGAATAGGCGAACAGCCGCTTGATGTCGCGCCGGCGGTAAAGCATGAACGCCGCGAACACGAGCGACAGCAACCCGAGCGCCACCATCAGCGGTCCCGGCGCGAGCGCGGCGGTATTCACCGCCAGCAGCATCTTGAAACGCAGCAGCGCGTACAGCGCGACGTTCAGCAGCAAACCGGACAGCACCGCCGAGATCGGCGTCGGGCCTTCGGCATGCGCGTCGGGTAGCCAGGCGTGCAACGGGGCGAGCCCGACCTTGGTGCCATAGCCGAGCAGCAGGAAGACGAACGCGACATCGAGCAGCGCCGGATCGAAGCTGCCAGCTCGGGTGACCAGCACGGACCAGACCATGGCATTGAGGCCCTCGCCGACGACCGGCCGCGCCGCCATGTACACCAGGATGGTGCCGAACAAAGCGAGCGCAATGCCGACGCTGCCGAGAATGAAATACTTCCACGCTGCTTCGAGCGCCTCGTGGGTGCGGTAGATACCGACCATCATCACGGTGGTCAGCGTGGCGATTTCGATCGCCACCCACATCAGGCCGATATTGTTGGCGATGAGCGCGAGATTCATCGCGAACATCAGGACCTGATACATGGCGTGGTAGAAGCGCACCGAGCGCGGCGTCAGCCGGCCGATATCGATCTCGTGGCCGATATAACTGGCGCTGAAAATGCTCGTAGTCCAGCCGACGAACGTCGTCAGCACGATGAATGTATTGTTGAGGTCGTCGACTAGAAAATACGTGTTGGGCCTTGGCTTGGCGAAAAACAACGACAGCGCACAAAGCAATGTCAGCGTGGTCGCCAGCACGTTGAGCCGCGCCGCTGCCCGATAATTCGGAAGCGCAGCGAGCAGGGCCGCGGCGACAGCCGGGATCACCAGCACGCCCAGCAGCGCATTGAATGCCGCGTCTCCGGGCGTCATCGGCGCTCTCCGCGGAAACGGTCGAGCGCCTGAACGTCGATGGTGTCGAAGCGCTCGCGGATTCGGAACAGGAAGATTCCGATCACGATGAAAGCGATAAGAATGGAGAACGCGACGCTGATCTCGACTACCAGCGGCATGCCCTTGGCGCCGGTCGCCGCCAGCACCAGGCCGTTTTCCAGCGACATGAAGCCGACTACCTGGCTGACCGCGTTGCGCCGCGTCACCATCATCAACAGGCCGAGTAGCACCACCGCGAGGGCGAACGCGAGATCCTCGCGCGTCAGCGGATCGGCGGTTTGCGTTACCCGCAGCATCACCACCATAGACAGTGCGACCAGCCCTATGCCTGCGAGCATGGCGGCACCGACGCCCACCACCTTCTCGATCTCGCGATGGATGCCGAGCCGCACGATCAAACGGTGTAGCGTCACCGGAATGACAATGGCTTTGAACACCAGCGCGATGATTGCGGTCACATAGAGGTGCGGCGCATCCTGAACAAAGGCCTGCCATGCGACCGACGCCGCGAGCACCAGAGCGTGGGCGGCATAAACGTTGAGCAGCGAATAGAGCCGGTCCTGATAGAGCTCAAGGAAGCTGATCAGCACCAGGGATCCGGCGAGCAGATGCGCGATATCGAAATTGATGCCGCTCATCAGAAGCTCCCCGATACAAAGCGCAGCAGCGTCGCCAGTAGGCCGAGCATGAGCGCCGCGCCGAGGAATTCCGGTACGCGGAACACGCGCATCTTGGCGATCGAAGTCTCGAACAGCGCGAGCAGAAAGCCGCCGACGGCGAGCTTGCCGATATAGGCGGCAACCCCGATGGTAAGCGTCGGCACCGCGGCGCCGGCAAATTCGATACCCCACGGCGCGAACAGGCAGGCGATTACCGAAACGTACAAAAGAAGTTTGAGCGAACTGGAAAGCTCGATCAGCGCCAGATGCCGGCCCGAATATTCGAGGACCATGGCTTCATGCACCATGGTCAGTTCGAGATGCGTTGCCGGATTGTCGATCGGAATGCGGCCGTTCTCGGCGATCGCCACCATGGTGAGCGCGATCAGTCCGAGGCCAAGCGATACCCGCAAACCCACGGCGGAAGACGCCATGAATGCGGCCATGGTGGAAAGTTGCGTCGAGCCGGCGATCAGCGCCAGCGTGAACACGATCATGATCATCGCCGGCTCGGCGAGCGAGGCGATCATTACCTCGCGGCTCGAACCGATGCCGCCGAAGCTTGTGCCAATGTCCATTCCGGCGAGCGCCAGCAGAAAACGTGCGCTGCCCAGAAGCGCGATGATGGCGATGAGATCGGCCGACCAGGAGAACATCAGGCCGGTGCGGAACGTCGGCACCAGCGACGCCGCCACCCAGATCGCGGCGAACACGAGGTAGGGAATGGTGCGAAACAGCCACGATGCGCTTTCCGCCAGCACCACCTCCTTGCGCACCAGGCGGACAAGATCGCGGTAGGGCTGAATGAGCGGCGGTCCCCGCCGTCGCACCAGCCGCGCTTTGACCTTGCGCACATATCCGGTGAACAGCGGCGCCAGTAACAGCACCAGCAGCATCTGGGCGCCCTGAATGGCGAAATTGCTGATCAGTTCCATATCGCCAGCACCAGCAGCAGAACGATGAGCGTACAGAACACCAGCGTGAGAAATTGGCGGATGGTCAGAAACTGCAGGCGGTTGAGGCGGTCCGCGGCGAAGTTGATGCCGGCGGCAAGCGGCGCGTAGATCGCTTCCCAAACGAGATCGTGCAGTTCCACTTTCAGCCGCGCCGGCCGGGTGTCGCCGGGCGGTGGCATCTCGACCTGCTCGCGCGCGCGAAACACGACGGTGCCGAAGACGCGTCGGATTGGTTGCGCAAAGCTCGTCGCCGAGTATTGCGTCACCGGGCTGGCGTCGGGATAGCCGCAGTCCCAGGCCGGGGCGCGGCGCAGCCGGTCCGAGGCCAAGCGATGAATGGCGAATGCCGCGAGCATGCTCGATATCGCCATGAACAGAAAGACCAGCAGCCCGTCGTAGGAGCTGCGGCTCGCGGCAATCGGGACGATCGAAAGCCATTGCCCGCCGATCTGCGTCGGCATGTGCTCGCCGATCAGCGCGGAACTGACTGGCGCCAGCGCGTCAATGAATACGCCCGGCAGAATGCCGACCAGCAGGCACAAGGCCGCGAGAATCAGCATTGCGGCGAGCGAATAGGAATCGGTTTCGGTCGCGGCTTCAGCAGCCGGCGTGCGCGGGCGGCCGAGAAAGGTCACCCCGTAAGCTTTGACGAAACATGCAGCCGCAAGCGCGGCGGCAAGCGCCAGCAGCGCGCCGACAGCAGGTATCAGGAGCTTCAGCCCCCAGGACGGCAGCTGCGGACTGAGCAGAATGGCCTGAAAGGTGAGCCACTCGGAGACAAAGCCGTTGAGCGGCGGCAGCGCCGAGATTGCCGCGCAACCGATCAGAACGAGGAACGCGGTCTTCGGCATCCGATGAATGAGACCGCCGAGATGCTCCATGTCGCGTTCGCCGGTCGCGGTCAGCACCGCGCCAGAGCCGAAGAACAACAGGCTCTTGAACAAGGAATGATTGAACACGTGCAGCAACGCGGCGGTGAGCGCCAACGCTGCGGCAAACAACATGCCGTGGGCTTTGAAAGCAAGCGCGAGTCCGAGACCGATGAAGATGATGCCGATGTTCTCGACTGTGTGATAGGCCAGCAGCCGTTTGAGATCGTGCTGCATGAGCGCATAAAGCACGCCCATCACGGTGGTCGCTCCGGCGAGTGCGAGCACGACGATGCTCCACCACCAGGCCGGTCCGCCGGCAAGATCGAACACGATGCGCACGAAGCCGTAGACGGCGACCTTCGTCATCACGCCGCTCATCAGCGCGGAGACGTGGCTCGGAGCCGCGGGGTGGGCGAGCGGCAACCATACGTGCAGCGGCACGAGGCCGGCCTTCGAACCTGCTCCGATCAGAGCGAGAACGAGCGTCAGCGCGCCGAGCACGGCCGAGGGATGCGCCGAACGCATCTGTGCAAACGCATAGAGGCCTTCCGGTCCGGCAAGCAGGCCGAACGCGAGCAGCAAAGCCATCGTCCCGAAACTCGCCATAACCAGATAGACGTATCCGGCACGCACGTTTTCCGGCACGCGATGATGCGCCATCACCAGCGCCCACGAGGTGAGCGACATGAACTCCCAGGACAATAGAAACGTGTACGCATCGTCGGCGACCAGAACGAGCGTCATGGCGGCGAGAAAGGCAGGGTAGAACGGCAACACGCGGCCCGGCGCCGTCTCGTGCCGCCCGTAGCCCAGTGCAAACAGACTTGCGCTCATCGCGCCGAGATCGATGACGACGAGAAAGAAGGCGGAGAGCGCGTCGAGGCGCAAATGCGCGCCGAGCCAGGGCACGCCGACCGGCAGCACGATGCTTTCAGGTGCGGCGGCGCTGAGAAGGTGCATCAAAGCGGCGACCAGCGAAATCGCCGACGCAACGATACTGACGCCGTAGATGAATTGCGTCGCGGCAGTGCTGCGTGCGAGCGCGACGGCAAGCGGGGCGAGGGCCAGCAAGACCGCGGCGCAGGCAAGAACGATCGTCAGCATCAAGACGACGCCCTCTTGAGCCGCACGCCACGGCCGCCGTTTTGGCTCGCCGCATTGTCGGCGATGAGCTCAATGCCAAGCGCGTCGAGCGCCCCAACAAGCTTCATCAGCGAATCGACGTTGCCGCGAATGACGCCGTCGCTGGCTTCCATCCGTTGGATGGTCGGCAGCGACAATCCGGCCAATTCAGCGAGCGTCCGCTGATCGATACCGAGAAGGGCGCGCGACGCCCGCAGCTGGCCCGCTGTTATCATGCAATTGAATCTGGAATTGCATTAGAAGTGATGTTTCATACATCTGTTTTCGTATAAATCAACTCTATTGTGATGTTGCTGCTACTGCCGTGGATTGCAGGAGCCGGGCGTCCGACAAAGACAAATCCGCGGTGTCATGACGGGCGGACGCAGACCACTGCCGACCGCAGCAAGACTAACAGCGCCCGCCGGCGAACCGGCGGGGCACGACTAAAGAGAACGAGTAGGAGTTTCAGCGCCCCTTGCGCCGCAAACGCACCACGACGTCGATGCGGGCGATCTCATAACCCTCGGGCGGGACCGGCGCCCTGCCGACGACAACGTCGGACGCGGGGATGTCCATGAGATCGTTTTGGTCTTCGATGAAGAAGTGATGGTGGTCCGAATTGTTGGTGTCGAAATAGGCTTTCGAACCGTCAACGGCGACTTGGCGCAGGAGCCCAACTTCGGTGAACTGATGCAGCGTGTTGTACACCGTAGCGAGCGACACCGGCACCTTGGCGTGGTTAGCTTCCTCGTACAGCATCTCGGCGGTGACGTGCCGGTCGCCCTTGGCGAACAGAATCCAGCCGAGCGCCATCCGCTGCCGCGTCGGACGCAAGCCCACCTCGCGCAGCTTCGCTTTGACGTCATGCCACGGGCAGCCGGTCAGATCGCCGGTTGGGCGCGGCTGGCTGGTGGCCGCTACGAAAGCGGCGGAAGCGGGAAGACGCGGCTGGGTCATTACGGCACCTTGCGGCCTCGTTACCGGGCCGAGCACGACGGTTACAATTGAAATCATTATACGCCCCCCTACGTATGCTGCAACTCTTTAAGCCGTATCCCGGCAGCGTTTTTGCGGCGCGGAATCGGGCGCCGGCGGGGGTGCGGCTTTGCCGCCAAAGTCCCATATGTTAGGGAATCAGGCGCAAAGCCGGCGGGGGCGGAGACGGAGGAATGCAGGAACGACGTTCCAATTTCGAATATGAGGACCTGCTGGCCTGCGGGCGCGGCGAGCTGTTCGACCACGGCCCGCAATTACCGCTGCCGCCGATGCTGATGTTTGACCGCATTTCCGAAATTGCGGAAGTCGGCGGCGAATACGGCAAAGGGCTGGTGCGGGCGGTGCTCGATCTGAAACCCGATCTCTGGTTCTTTCCCTGCCACTTCAAGGGCGACCCGGTGATGCCCGGCTGCCTCGGCCTCGACGCGCTATGGCAATTGCTCGGCTTCTTCCTCGGCTGGCTCGGCTCGCCGGGCAAGGGCCGCGCACTCGGCATGGGCGAGATCAAGTTCTCCGGTCAGGTGCTGCCGACCATGAAGAACGTCGTGTACGGCATCGACATCAAGCGCGTGATGCGCTCGAAGCTCGTGCTCGGCATCGCCGACGGCTGGCTCTCCGCCGATGGTTCCGTCGTCTTTCGCGCGCTCGATCTCAAAGTGGGGCTGTTCCACGATGCCGCGCCGCAGGCGAGCAGCGCCTGATCGTCGGCGACAGGTACGGCGCAATGAGAGGCTAGGCGAAGATGAGACGCGTCGTCGTCACCGGAATGGGCATCGTCTCGTCCATCGGCAATAGCACCCAGGAGGTGCTGGCTTCGCTGCGTGAAGCAAAATCCGGTGTCGTGCGCGCCGACAAATACGCCGAGCTTGGCTTTCGTTCTCAGGTGCACGGCGCGCCGACACTCGATGCGAGCGAGGCGGTCGACCGCCGCGCCATGCGGTTTCTCGGCGGCGGCGCTGCCTGGAACCATGTCGCCATGGAGCAGGCGATCCGCGACTCAGGCCTCGAACCAAACGAAATCTCGAACGAGCGGACCGGCATCGTGATGGGCTCGGGCGGGCCATCGACGCGCACCATCGTCGAAAGCGCCGATATCGCCCGCACCAAGGGACCAAAGCGCGTCGGCCCGTTCGCGGTGCCGAAGTCGATGTCGTCGACGGCGTCGGCAACGCTTGGGACCTGGTTCAAGATCAAGGGCGTCAGCTATTCGATCTCGTCGGCCTGCGCGACTTCAAATCATTGCATCGGCAATGCCTACGAGCTCATTCAGAACAACAAACAGGACAGGGTCTTTGCCGGCGGCTGCGAGGAGCTCGACTGGACGCTGACGGTGTTGTTCGATGCCATGGGCGCGCTGTCGTCGAAGTTCAACGACAAACCGGCCAAAGCCTCGCGAGCCTATGACGCCGATCGCGACGGCTTCGTCATCAGCGCCGGCGCCGGCGTTCTCGTGCTCGAGGAGCTCGAGCACGCCAAGGCGCGGGGCGCCAGAATATACGGTGAGATCGCGGGCTACGGCGCGACCTCTGACGGCGCCGATATGGTGGCGCCTTCGGGTGAGGGCGCGGCGCGCTGCATGCGCATGGCGCTGAAGGACGTAAAGCTGCCGGTGGACTACATCAATCCGCACGCCACCTCGACGCCGATCGGCGATCTCAAGGAAATCGAAGCGATCCGCGAGGTCTTCGGCGCCGGCGAGAAATGCCCGCCGATTGCCGCCACCAAGTCGCTCGCCGGGCACTCCCAGGGCGCGACCGGCGTGCACGAAGCGATCTATTCGCTCTTGATGATGAATAACGGCTTTATCTGCGAAAGCGCCAATATCGAAACTCTGGATCCCGCCTTCGCCGACATGCCGATCGTGCGCGAACGCCGCGACGACGTGACACTCAACTGCGTGCTGTCAAATTCTTTCGGCTTCGGCGGCACCAACGCTTCTATTGTACTCAAGCGGCTGGATGTATAAGCCGCATGCTCTTCATGGTTATTGAGCGATTTCGTAATCGCGATCCTGTGCCGGTGTACCGGCGGTTTCGCGAGCGCGGGCGCTTGATGCCGCAAGGGCTGCACTATCGGGGTAGCTGGATCGAAACCAGTTTCGATCGCTGTTTTCAGCTCAAGGAATGTGACGACGAGGGCCTGTTCGCCGGGTGGATAGCAAACTGGAATGACCTCGCGGACTTCGAAGTTGTGCCAGTCGCGACTTCGGAAGAAATGCAGAAGATGTTTCCTCGAACGTGAGTGGCGCGATGCCGGGCCTGATGGATGGAAAACGCGGCCTGATCATGGGGGTCGCCAACGATCACTCGATCGCCTGGGGCATCGCCAAAACCGTTGCCGCGCACGGCGCGCAACTCGCCTTCACCTATCAGGTCGAGGCGCTCGGCCGGCGCGTCAAACCGCTTGCTGCTTCGGTTGGGTCGGAGTTCGTGGTGCCGTGTGACGTCGCCGATATCGCCTCGGTCGATGCGGTGTTTGCCGAAGTCGAGCGCCAGTGGGGCAAGCTCGATTTTCTGGTCCACGCCATCGCCTTCTCCGATCGCACGCAGCTCGGCGGCCGTTACGCCGACACCACGCGCGAGAATTTTCTCAGCACCATGCTGGTCTCGTGCTTCGCCTTCACCGAAGCGGCGAAGCGGGCCGCGGCTCTGATGCCGAATGGCGGCGCCATGCTGACGCTCACCTATAATGGCGGCGACCGCGCGATGCCGAATTATAACGTCATGGGACCGGCCAAGGCGGCGCTCGAATCTTCGGTGCGCTATCTCGCGGTCGATTTCGGGCCGCAGGCGATCCGGGTCAACGCCATCTCGTCCGGCCCGATCCGCACGCTCGCGGGCGCCGGGATCGGCGACGCGCGCGCGATGTTCGCTTTTCAGCAGCGCCACTCGGCGCTGCATCGCGGCGTGACGCTCGACGAACTCGGTGGCGCCGGGCTTTATCTCTTGTCAGACCTCTCCACCGGCGTTACCGGCGAAATCCATTTCGTCGATTCCGGCTATAACATCATCGCCATGCCGCATCCGGAAGCGCTTGAAGCTGATCGCAAGCGGGTTGGCGATTAACTGATGAACTTCTCATTCCGGGCTCGTCGCGGAGGCTGCCGTTGTTGGTCCCGAGGGGAGACATTCGCCGGCACGGTCGCCGCGTCCGCTAAACGCGGAGTAGGCGCGGCGGCGGACACTAGCGGGTTCAAGCTGTTGAACCGGCTCGGGGAGATAGCGACCGCACTTCTTCGAGAATGACGGAGTTGAGGATTTCTTCGAGGCGCAGCAGCGCCCGGGCGACGGTCACCCCGTTCATCACGCGGTGATCGTAGATGATCCGAACGTCGAGAACGCCGTCGCTGCTCATCACGCCGTAGTTGAGCAGCGTCGTCAGCGGTGCCAGAGGATGCAGCGATTCGGCACCAAGCGCGGAATATACTGACACCGCGAATGTACCGAAGAAATTCCCGCGCTGCCGGCCAATGTTTAGGCCTAACCACCACAGCGCTCGACGCAGCGGGCGGGGCAGCCGCGTGAGCTGCATGGCCAGGCGGAAGCCTTTGATGTCTTCGACCGGCGCGATAGTAGCGTGCTGCAGCTCATGCCCTATGTCCTGCAACGACTGGCGTGCGGGATCCTTGATCGACACTGGACACACTACGACTTCGCCGCGGTAGTCGCGCTCGATGATGATGAGGGCTTTGCTGACGGGATATTCGTACAAATGCGGCCACGGAATTTTGACATAAGCCTGTCGAAGCTCCGGAAACTCCTGGGCCACCAACGCATAGGCCTTGGTGAATATGGCGGTCCACCGCGGCCGTTCGCGGCATGCAGCCCGTACCGCAGCCAATGGGCCGAGCGACACGCGCCGCTGCACCGGCACGGTCGGAATACCGGTCGCGAAATACAAAAAATCGATGACCATGCGTCGCGAAGCCGATAACCGGATCGCTCGCCCGCGCATGTTGCTATCTTCGTGCTGGCTTGGGGGCGACTAGATGAGCCATGGAATGAGCTGTTTGGTTTCGGCCATGTAGGCGCGATAGTCGTCGCCGAAGTATTCAAGCATCATCGCTTCCTCGCGTCGGATGCGAAAAGCGTAGAAGGCCCCCGCACCCAACAGTCCAGACGCGTCCGGAAGCCAGTTCGACAATAGCAATATTTGCGCGACACCCAGGAGGAAAAACGAAGAATACATCGGATGCCGGATAAGCCGGTAGACGCCGGTTTTTACCAGCGCATGCTGGTCGCGGAGTTCAAGTGAGATCGACCAATTTCGTCCGAGGTCCACATGGCTGCGGCGAAACAGCCACAATGCCGCGACCAGTGGCACTATGCCTAGCCAGGCGATCGCCGGGATAAACGGACGTTCGAGTGCTGCCGGAAATCCCGTAACTGCGTAGAAGCCCGGGATCACGAACAAGCCGAGCAACGCAACAGCCAGAACGCTCGACTCGCGCCGGTCGAACAGCGACTTTCTCACTCCGACCTTGTTCGCCTTTCGTTCAAAGGGATAGCGGATGATGAACCACCCGACCATGCCCGCGAACCAGACAAGTGAAGCGACTGTGTGCGTCACATGAGATCATCTTAACGGTTTGGAAATTGGCTTTTTTCATTACCTTTTCATTCTACGCGCGTCTATATTTCAGCACGCGCAGCACTCTTGACCGGAAGCTGCGCTGCCGTGGAGATGATCGTAGGGCGCAGACATGCGATCGTTTAACTTGCGTATTCTTTGGCTCGGTACATTTGCGTTCCTAAGTCTCGCTATGCTGGCGCCGACGGCCTGCGGCGCCCGCGAGATCGTGAACTTCCATGGCTTCTCGGCGGGCATGATCGTCGTGAAGACGAGGGAGCGGCGCCTCTATTACGTTATCGGCGACGGCAAGGCGATCCGCTATCCGGTAGGCGTCGGCAGGGCCGGCATGGCCTGGTCAGGAACGGCTTCAATCGACGGCAAATATATCAAACCGGCTTGGTCGCCGCCCGACATGATAAGACGCGAAAATCCCAGGGTACCGAACGTCATCCCGAGCGGCAGCGCGTCAAATCCGATGGGCGCGGCGGCAATGACTCTGAGCGGCGGCGGCCAATACGCCATCCACGGCACCAACAATCCAGGCTCGATTGGCGGGTTCGTCTCTCATGGATGCATTCGCATGTACAACAGCGACATCCTGGACCTGTATGACCGCGTCAGTTTGGGCACGACAGTCGTCGTATTGCGCTGATCCCGTCCTCCCCGTGCACGCAAATCAGGGAACCGCAATGAAGCTGCGAACAATTCCATTCCTGCTGCTTGCCGGCGTAACTCTTCTGGCCTCGGTATCGCCTGCTCTAGCCTGGTGGCAATTCGTTGCGCTCGGCCCCGACGGTGAGCGACAGGTCTCCGCCCGATTTAATACCGAAAAGGAATGCATCGCCGCCCTCAAAGCCACTGAGGCCCGACTCGAAAAAAAATACCCGGATCCTTCGCGCTTTCCGCTGGTCGGGAGCTGTGAGGAGTATCGTTGAAGATCATCCGCGGGGCTGCAATTTTTGATAGTTGCCTTCGCGAGCCCATGCCGTTTCCTTGCAGAAGATTTCCACACCTTCCGCACGGTCGCGTGGCGTTTTTGCTATTAAAATATCGAACCGACCGATTTAACTCAGCAGTGGACTCGGTCCTGGACCGACTATGACCAGCAGCGTCGTAATAACATAACGATAACAGTCCCTTGCGCGCTTTGCGAAAGGTGTGGGACCTTAAGAACGCGTTGGCCGCGAAGTTAGCCGGCGGCAAGAGTTGAGCGGCGTCTTCCGCCCAATGCGCTGGCCTGAAAGGCCAATAACGGTGCCTGATCTGGGATGTAGCAGAAAGGTTGTGAGTGTGACTTTTCTGCACTAGCCAACCTTCGAAGCCGACTATTATGGTGAGGAAGCTGGCCACTGGCGGTTAGCCATCGAAAGGGGGGGGTCCTGATGAATAGGTTCCTCGTTATCGTCTGTTCTTTGCTGTTGGCGATCAGCGTCGCTGGCTGCGTCGGCAAAGGCAAGGCTCCGATCGGTAAGGGCAAGGCGCCCGTGCCTCCGGTCGTGACTAAGGGCTAAATAAAGCTCCGGCTTTAGCGATTTTCATTCCAGCGCGAACGGCGAGAACAGACAGTTCTCGTGGGGCATCCGGAGAATCCGATGTCCCTGTTCGCGACGGGTGGAAGGAGTAAAACTAACTCGGTTTGGGTTAGGGGAGCTGAGTGTAGGAAGCCAAGTCATGAGATGCCGTTTAGGTACCACCGCTGGTTTCCTGTCCGGCATAGGTTTGGCTACAGTGATGGGGCTATATTGCGCCCCTTCCGCTTTGGCGCAGGACGGCCGGACTGTGGCGCGCGTAACGCCATCTTCGGTATCCACCACGCGCGTAGCGCATTCTAAACCCGCGTCGTTGTCAGCCAAGACCGGCAAGGCCGATGCAAACGCACCGGCCAAGAAATACTTCGTGGAGTTTCGCGCCCGCAACGCCGCGAGCTACGGTCATTTCTACGTGATGTACGGCGAAGTGAATGCGCGCCAGGAGATCGTAAAGAGCCAGATTGCCGGGTTCTTTCCGGCCGGCGACGCCAGGGATTGCGAGAATTGCAGTGTTTTCAACTGGACGATCGGGCACGTGATATTTGTCCCGTCCGAAATTGGCGTCAGCGACGGTGATCTTGAAGAAAAATATGTGACCGCCCGCTTTCGCGTCTGGCTGAGTGCAGCTCAGTACAACAGGCTTGTCGCCTACATCGAAGAAAAGAAAGCTAACAAGCCGCTTTGGAATGCGCTGTGGAAAAATTGTGTGACCTTCGGACGGGATGTCGCGGTATACCTAAACTTGAAAGTTCCATTGCTGCTCGCGATCGCACCGAGCGTTATGATTTACCCGAAGGATTTCGTTGACGATCTTCGCGAAGCAAACGGCATAGCGAACGAGCAACCCCCCCTAAAGGACGCAGCCGGTTCGCTGGCGGCGCCGAGTGACTCGGCATCGACCGCGCCGGCGCGGCCGCGGAAACCCAAGATGCAGCCGGCAGTCAACGCCAAGGCCGCGGCCATGAAGACGTCACATGCGCGGCCAGACCTGAGGCCGGTCGCCGGTCTCTCGCATGAAGAGACGGGGTCTGACACAATCCACTGACCGCAAATTGCTGACGCAAGGTCGGGCAGCCCGCCTGGTTTCTTTGATCAATTCGTAAGGCTCGGAGTGCCGCTGTTAGTTGGGGTTTTGGCTGGCATTGCCAGAGATCCAAGCTGGCAGATCTTCTTCGCGAAAACCGGCACAATAGTTTGTTCGTCCGGTAGCTGATTTGCTTTCGGATTGGGACACCAGGGATGCTCGGTATGACGCATCGAAAAACGCGAGATACCGCCCGCACCCATTGAGAGTGCGGTAACAGGACCGGATATCAAAGTAACTGCCGCCATGGAGCGGCCGGGTCGATCCAGGCGTTGACATCCGGTGCCGCAAAGAAAATATCTGCCAACCGATGGCTAGGCTTTTACGTTTTCCCGGTTTGCGCTTGATAGCGCCGCTTCTGCTTCTCTGCAGCACCGCGAGCTATGCGCAAAACGATAGCGACCTTGGGCGCCCTTCGGTCGCGTGCCTTGCATTCCAAAGCGGTTTATCACTCGGCGCCCCGATGGCGTACACCGCGGCGAAACTCCAAGCGCACAAGCCGCTCACTATCGTCGCGCTCGGTTCCTCGTCCACGACCGGTTTCGGAACTTTTGGTGTTGGCGCCCCATTCCCGGACGTGATGAAAGCGGAGTTGTTGCGGTTGCGCCCCTTCGCGTCGATCGAACTGATCAACAGCGGCCGCATCATGGAGAACCTGGGGGATAACATCGCCCGCATTGACGACGACGTGCTGCGTTACAAGCCCGATTTGCTGGTATGGCAGATTGGAACCAACGACGTGGTATGGCGCGGCATCGCCGACGACGCCAAGGAAATGCTCAGCACTTCCGTGAAACGGCTCAAGGCCGAAAAAATGGACGTGGTGCTGATGGATCTGCAGTATGCGCCGCTGGTTCTCGCCACGACGCGTTATATTCGGATGGAAAAAATCATCGCGGATGTCGCCGGCGAACAGAACGTCGGCCATTTTCCGCGATTTCTTTTGATGAAACGGGCGAGCGAGGCCGGGGTCAAAGGTCTGGTCTCGTGGGACGGCCTCCACAACTCCGCCCAAGGCTACAGGTGCGTCGGACTCGCGCTTGCGCAAATGATTGACGCTGCCGCGCAGTAGCAGACTTTGTATCGTTGCGCGCTGTCTTGGCTCCTCGGCGATTCCGGACCAACCCGTTGGTCAAGGACCCGCAAGCCTGACAGCGCGAGCGGCCGTTCCGCGCGGCCGTAATCGAGCAATGCACCTACGACGGCACTAGCTCGCGGTCGACCTGCGCAGAAGGCGCACGATTCCGGCAACTGCCAAGTAGATGAACCCGAGGGGCGAAAACCAGATCAAGCCCACCACCGGGATTAGCAGGAAATCCGACGCACTCTCGAGCGGAGGCGCATCGGGAATTTTTGATTGCACCACAACAAAGAAAATCATGCTCAGGACGAGGCCGATCAACGGCACCAGCGCCGCTATGCGCCACCGCCCCGCCCAAGCATAGCCGAACCAGGTTTGCAGGACGACGTAGAGAGCCACCGTAAGCGCCCACGCGATCAGCCCCAATGCGAGCGGATCGTGATCGATGAAAACCAGCTTGAGAAATTTCATGGTTGCAATTCTCGCTTTGCTTGACGGTCGAATTTCCGCGCCTCGTGGTTCCTCAGCTGGATCGCGGCCCGGCGATATCCGTTAGTTGCCGTGCCGCGGCAAAGGTTCAAATCGGCCTGATCTGCGGCGCGATCGCATGCGTCGGCGAACGTGGCTAAGCACCCGGAGATCACCTCCGATGGCGTTTTCCTGCTTGCTTGGCAGCTTGGGCACCGTCCGGTGCCTTTACAAGGTGCTTCCCCCTTGCCTCTATCGGCGGCAGACGCCACATCTGCGCGGGTCATGCCGGTCTCTCCCGCCATAAAAGTCGATCGCCTCGTCAAAATCTACAAGCAGCTACCTGCTGTCGACGGCATCTCGTTTGCGATCGCGCCCGGCTCGATTACCGGGCTGCTTGGCGGCAACGGTGCCGGCAAGACCACGACCATTGCCATGATCATGGGATTGATCATGCCCACGTCCGGGCGCGTGACGGTGCTTGGGGCGGAGATGCCGCAACAGCGCTACCGCGTGCTGCACCGGATGAATTTCGAGAGTCCCTACGTCGAAATGCCAATGCGGCTTACGATCCGGCAGAATCTGAAGGTGTTCGGCATGCTTTATGGCGTGCCGGATATTGCCGATCGGATCAAACAACTCGCCGAAGCGCTTGATCTGACCGAACTGCTGGATCGGCCGACCGGAAAACTTTCGGCCGGGCAAAAAACTCGGGTTTCGCTCGCCAAGTCGCTGATCAACGAGCCGGAACTGCTGCTGCTCGACGAGCCAACGGCCTCGCTCGATCCCGACACGGCCGACTGGGTGCGGACCCACCTCGAGCGTTACTGCCGCGAACGCCGCGCTACCGTGCTCCTTGCCTCGCACAACATGGCGGAGGTCGAGCGGCTGTGCGAGCGCGTCATCATCATGAAGCAGGGACGCATCGAAGACGACGACACGCCGACGCGGCTGTTGTCCCGCTATGGCCGGCGGACGCTGGAGGAAGTCTTCCTCGACGTCGCCCGCGGCCGCGACGAACAGCAAGAGGCGGCGCAATGAGCACAATGAGCGCGCCAACCGAGAGCGCGCTTGCGTTCTCGCCGCGCCGTGTCGCGGCGATGATCTTGCGCTACTGGTACCTGTTGCGCTCGTCGTGGCCACGCCTGCTCGATCTCATGTACTGGCCTTTGGTGCAGATGATCACCTGGGGATTCATCCAGTATTACGTCATGCAGAATGCCGGCTTCTTTGCTCGTGCCGGCGGCACGCTGATCGGCGCCTTGTTGCTCTGGGACATTCTGTTTCGCGGCCAGCTCGGTTTCTCGATCGCGTTCCTGGAGGAAATGTGGGCGCGCAACATCGGCAATCTGATGATGAGCCCGTTGCGGCCGTTCGAGTTCATCGCCGCGCTCATGATCATGAGCCTGGTGCGGCTGGCGATCGGTGCGGTGCCGGTGACGCTGCTCGCGATCGTATTCTTTGGATTCAACCTCTATGGACTCGGCTTCGCCTTGGTGGCGTTCTTCTTCAACTTGATGCTGACCAGCTGGGCGGTGGGAATTTTCGTTTCCGGGCTGGTGCTGCGTAACGGCCTCGGCGCGGAAAACTTCGCCTGGTCGATCATGTTCGTGTTCATGCCGCTTGCGTGCGTGTACTACCCGGTCACCACCCTGCCGGTCTGGCTGCAGCCTGCAGCGTGGATCCTGCCGCCGACTTACGTGTTCGAGGGGATGCGCGCGCTCCTGACCGATCACGTCTTCCGTGCCGACCTCATGCTGGAGGCGCTGGCGCTCAACGTGGTGTTTTTCGCCGTCGGTGTGTTTGGATTTCTCAAGCTTTTACAAGCGGCGCGCCGCCACGGCTCGTTGATGCAAACGGGCGAATAGCCGCAGCACTGGGCCGGAACTGCCTGTGGCGGGTTTAAGAGCATACATAACAAGAGGTTTTGCCTACGTAACGAATAAGGAAAAAATTGCCTTTATGATCGCGATATGACAGACCATTCTGGCATTGCTGCAGTGCAGCAGACCGGGCAAGGATCAGCCATGGCAATCGGAGAGTTCGGCGGCGCGCCTGCCGTGCCGGCCGGTGGCGTATTGGCGTCCACGCCGGTCTATTGGCTTTATGAAATGAGCCATGCCGCACTTAATCCGGCGCGGGCGTGGGCCGACGCGGTGCGTCTGTCCCTCAAAAATCCGATCAACCCACTCTATCACACCACCTTCGGCAAATCGATTGCCGCCGCGGCCGAATTGTTCGAGCGTTCGACGCGCCGTTACGGCCGTCCGGAATGGCGGATCTCTTCGACTTTGGTCGGCGGCGAGCGAGTGCCGGTGCATATCACCTGCGTGTGGGAGCGCCCGTTCTGTCGTCTGCTGCATTTCGAACGGGCCTTCGAGCATCCCCCGCGTCGTCCGCAGCCGCGGCTGCTCATCGTTGCGCCGCTCTCAGGTCATTACGCGACGTTGCTGCGCGGCACGGTCGAGGCGTTCCTGCCCAATCACGACGTCTATATCACCGAGTGGTGCGATGGGCGCACGGTGCCGGTGTCGGAAGGACGCTTCGATCTCGACGATTATATCGACTATGTGATCTCGATATTGCACGTGCTGGGCGGCGACACGCACGTCGTTGCGGTGTGCCAGCCGGCAGTACCGGTGATGGCGGCAGCGGCCCTCATGGACGCCGATAATGATCCTTATGTGCCGGTTTCAATGACGTTGATGGGCGGCCCGATCGATACCAGGGTCAATCCCACGGCCGTGAACAAGCTCGCTGAACGCCGCGGCATCGATTGGTTCCGGCGCAACGTGATCTCCAAGGTGCCGTTTCCGAATCCCGGGTTCATGCGCGATGTCTATCCCGGCTTTCTGCAGCTCTACGGCTTTATGAGCATGAACCTCGAGCGGCACATCGAGGCGCACCAGCAGCTTTTTCAACATCTCGTCAAAGGCGATGGCAACTCGGCGCAGAAGCACAAGGAATTCTATGACGAATATCTCGCGGTCATGGATCTTGCGGCCGAGTATTATCTGCAAACCGTCGACACCGTGTTCGTGCGCCATGCGCTGCCTAAAGGCGAGATGATGCATCGCGACCGGCGGGTCGATCCGAGCCGCATCAAGCGCGTCGCGTTATTGACCATTGAAGGTGAGCACGACGACATTTCCGGCGTCGGCCAGACTGAAGCCGCGCATCGCTTGTGCGTGAACATTCCTGCCGAGCGGAAAGCGCACTGGCTGCAGCCCGGCGTCGGACATTACGGCGTGTTCAACGGCTCGCGCTTTCGCTCCGAAATCGCCCCGCGCATCTCTGACTTTGTGCTGTCGATGGGTCATGGCGCCCGCGTCAGGCGGAATGGTGCGGCGGCTGTTCACAAAGCGGGTAACGGCAAGGCACAAAATGGCACGCCGCCGCCGCCCGGCGACCGGGCGGCTGCAACCGCTGGCTTTGCTTCGGCCAAGAGCGATCACCAACGGCACTGATTCGTCGGATTATCGCAGAAAACCAGCCATCTTCCGCGTGTGCGGCACTAACCCATTGAAAAGACCGAAATATTTCAAATCATCGTCAGTCAAATTTCCAGGTGGCTCGCCAACAAAAATCTGAAGCAACATTCATTTCATAAATTACATTGGCTGGCACTGGCCGGCCCCACCAGACCCCAGATGTTGTATGCTTGCAGTAGCACCATCAAAGGCGCTGTACGGCGCTTTGGATATGGCACTATCGGGCGCTGGGTTGGGTTCGGGATTGCCAAATTATGTCGCACCGTGCGCTGCTTTACCGTCGGCCGAGCGAGCCGCAGGCCATCGAAGTCATTTTCGATCGATCGATCTATCTCGTGCGCATGCGGCGGCACCGCCAGGCGCGCCGCTACACTCTTCGTATTGCCGCCGCAACGCGGGAGGTCATTCTCACCATGCCGCCGCGCGGCACGGTGAAAGAAGCGCGCGAATTCGCCCAGAAGCACGGCGGCTGGATCGCGGCGCGCCTGGGTCGCTTACCCGAAGCGCTGCGCTTTGCCCACGGGATTGCGGTGCCGCTGCGCGGTGTGCCGCATCGCATTACCCATCGCCGCGGCGCGCGCGGCACGGTCTGGACGGAGACGGACAGCGACGGTCGACGGCTTCTCTGCGTCGCCGGAGAGGCGCCGTACATTAATCGCCGTATTGGCGATTTCCTGCGGCGCGAAGCCAAGCGCGAACTCGAAGCTGCGAGCCTCCGTTACGCGTCCGAGCTCGGCGTCAACATCAGGCGTGTGTCCGTGCGCGATCAGGCGAGCCGTTGGGGTTCCTGCTCGACGGCGGGCGTGCTGTCCTATTCGTGGCGGCTCATTCTCGCGCCGGGCTTCGTGCTCAATTATCTCGCGGCGCACGAAGTCGCGCACCTCGTGGAGATAAATCACTCGGTCAGGTTCTGGCGTCTGGTTCGGCGGCTGTTCCCAGATCACGAACGGGCCAAAGTGTGGCTCGACGTCCATGGCAGCGACTTGCACCGCTATGGTCTGCCGGAACACGGCCGCGCGCCCTGATGCAAATGCTTGCGCAGGGTGGCGCTGTTTTGCTGTTCTAATGATGCTGAGAGGTCTGAGCCGTCACAACGTCCGACGATGGCGGCAGCAGGCCAAACGATAGCTTCGTCGCCACCGCGAGCAGCGTTACCGCAAGTACAACGCGTAGCGCAGTTTCGTTAAAGCGGGCCGCGAGGTAACTGCCGAGCAGGATGCCCGGCACCGACCCAAAAATCAGCGCGACGAATACCATCCAGTCAATCGAGCCCAAGAACCAATGGCCAATTCCGCCAACCAGGGTCAGCGGAACGGCGTGGACGATGTCGGAGCCGACAATTCGCGCGGTCGGCAGCTTGGGGTAAAGCAGGACCAGCGCCGTAACGCCGATCGCGCCGGCGCCAACCGAAGAGATTGAAACCAGGATGCCAAGAACGGCGCCTACGGCGACGGTCAGAAGCGCGATCCGGTTTGGCGTGAGTGCGCTCAGAGTTGGGGAGTACCGCGCGACAATCCGATTGCGAAACACCAAAGTGATGGCCGTAAGGAGCAGAGCAAAAGACAGCACCGCTTCGATGACTTGCCGTACCCCTTCGCCTTTGACGTCGAAATAACCCAGCGTAGCAATGGTAATGATCGTCATCGGCACGCTGCCGGCAGCGAGGCGCCGAACCACACGCCAATCGACCGTACGGTTGAGGCCGTGCACGACGCCTCCGGCGGACTTGGTCGCCGCCGCGTACAAAAGGTCGGTGCCGACGGCAGTCGCCGGATGGATGCCGAACAACAAAATCAGCAGGGGAGTCATCAGCGAACCGCCGCCAACTCCGGTCAGCCCGACCAGGAGTCCGACGACGAACCCGGAGACCGGGTAGAGAATTTGAATCGAGTGAATTGCTTCCATCCCGTTACTGCGTCGTTCGCTCCTTGTCGCCCAACCTTGAAGCGCCCAAGTGCATGACATCGGGAAGTCTAGACCATTTTCAAGTCCGGCGCACGATCTGCTCCAGCCACTGCATTGAAATAAAATTGTTGCATTGCGCTGCGGGAAGTTTGGTGGAAGGTTTTTCCATATCAAACGCTCAGATTGGCTCAATCGTATTGCAATCACGAAATAAATCGGCGCGGCGCAGGCGGTTACCGCATTGCGAAAACGTTGATCTACCTTCCAAGCGAATGGCACCGCAAAAGTTGTGCGGTTCGAAATAGTTCATTGCAATTTCGTAACATTGCGGCCGGTGCGCCGTGTCAGCGTAACTGGCGTCGCAGCTTGGCTGCCCGCCGCGCGTTTTGCCGCACTGGCTAACACTAACGCGTGATCCGCGTTGCATCTCTGAGGCAGGTACATATTTTCTCATTCATTAGGCCGACCGGACGGCTCCCCCATCCCCCGACACCCCGCCGTCCGGCCTAATAAGCCTAAAGTTTGAGGCAACAACCTGAGAGCCCCAAGCGGTTTGTCTGCTTGGGGCTCTTTTTTATGGCGTGCTGCCGCCGCTAATTCTTCACCAGATCTCCGAGCAGGCTCGCAGCAACGGAAAGCTTCGACAGCGTAAGCCCGGAGCCGGCAATTTCGTGGATCGCTCCTCGGATCCGTTCTACTTCGCTTTTGCGCGGCGCCACCCAGGCCTCGACCGCGGCGCCGCCGGCGGTGCCATTAGCAACCATCGCGGCCGTGAGCCGGCGTTCGGCGTCGCCAATGGAATCGCGTGCCCGATCAAGCGCCAGCCGGTCAAAATAATCCGCGATCGGAATGGTGCGCGCGGCCGTAGTGATACGGTCAAGCTGAAAGAACGCGCCGGTAGCGAAGTAGGTGGCCGCAACTTCGCCGATCGCCTTACCGGTGCGGTCGGCGACCAGGACGATGTCGGGTGCTGCCGCCAGCGGACCGAGATTGGCGATGGTGGCGGCAAGGCCATCAGGCACCCCGGATTCGGTCAATTCCTGTTGGCGTGCAAGGCGCGCGGTCAATGCCTGGTCCGACAGCGCGAGGTCGAGGGCGGCCTCAACCGCGGCGATGCCGTCACGATAGTGCGCCACGACGTCCGCCAGTCCTTTGGTCAGATCGACGTTGCGCAAAAACCAGATGACGCGGTCGAGCAAAAGGTCCTCCACTCCCGCGTAGAGATCGAGCTGCACTTTGCCGGCAATGCGGTTGTCGAGCGCGTCGATCTCGGCGTTGAGCGCGGTCATGCTGTAGCTGTCGCGCACTGCGGCAAAGGCGGACGCGACCGCGGCGGGCGCCGCGCCGGTTTGATCGGCAATGCGCACAATCAGCGAAGGTCCGCCGCGGTTGATCATCGAGTTGGCGAGCTGGGTGGCGATGATTTCGCGGCGCAGCCGATGATGTTGCAGCGCATCGGGAAACTGCGCGGCAATCTCCTTCGGAAAATAGCGGGTGAGTTCGCGGGCGAGGTAGGGATCGTCCGGTACTGCCGATTCGAGCAGGTCGTCGTAGAGCGTGAGCTTGGCGTAGGCGAGCAAAACCGAAAGTTCCGGCCGTGTGAACGGCTGCAAGCGGCGACGGCGCTCAGCGAGCGCCATGTCGTCGGGCAGATACTCGACGGCGCGATCAAGCAGACCACGCGCCTCGAGCGTCTGCATGAGCCGCTGCAAAAAGCCGAAATCCTCCATTCCGCGCCGCTGCGAGAGCGATATGGCCAGCGTCTGCAGATAATTGTTTCGCAGTACGAGCGTAGCGATTTCGTCGGTCATCTGCGCCAGCAGCACATTGCGGGCGCTCATCTGCAGGCGGCCATCGCGCACCGGGATGCTCAACGCGATCTTGATGTTGACCTCCATGTCGGAGGTGTTCACGCCGGCCGAATTGTCGATGGCATCAGTGTTGAGCCGCACCCCGCGCATCGCCGCCTCGATGCGGCCGCGTTGCGTCATGCCGAGATTGGCGCCTTCGCCGATCACCTTGCAGCGCAGGTCGGCTCCGGCGATCCGGATCGGATCGTTGGTCCGGTCGCCGGCGGCTTCGTCGCTTTCATCGGCGGCGCGGATATAGGTGCCGATGCCGCCGAAGAACAGGAGATTGACCTCCGCTTTCAGAATGGCCTTGATCAGTTCCTGCGGCGTGAGCTTCTCGCCGACGCCGAGAAGCTTTCGCGCCTCCGCCGAGAGCGTGATCTCCTTGGCGGAGCGCGAATAGATGCCGCCGCCTTTGGAGAGCAGCGCCTTGTCAAAGTCCTGCCAGCTCGAACGCGGCAGATCGAACAGGCGCTTTCGCTCGGCGAAAGTCCGTTCCGGATCAGGTTCGGGATCGATGAAAATGTCGCGGTGATCGAAAGCGGCGACGAGCTTGGTAGTCGTCTCGCGCAGCATGCCATTGCCGAACACGTCGCCCGACATGTCGCCGACGCCGACCGTGGTAAAAGCGGTCTTGCCGATATCGACGTCCATCTCGCGGAAGTGGCGTTTGACCGACTCCCAGGCGCCGCGAGCGGTAATGCCCATTTTCTTGTGGTCATAGCCGGCCGAACCGCCCGACGCGAAGGCGTCACCGAGCCAGAAGTCATGCGCTATGGCAATGTCGTTGGCGATGTCGGAGAACGTCGCCGTGCCTTTGTCCGCGGCAACGACGAGATATGGATCGTCGCCTTCGTAGCGCACGACGTCGCGCGGCGGCACGACGCCAGTCGTTCCGGTTCCGATGTTGTCGGTGATGTCGAGCAGCGTCGAGATGAAGAGCTTGTAGGACGCGGTGCCCTCGGCCTGGATGGCTTCGCGCGCGCCGCCGCGCGGCAGCCGCTTCGGCACAAAGCCGCCCTTGGCGCCGACCGGCACGATCACCGCGTTCTTGACGTTCTGTGCTTTGACGAGCCCGAGGATTTCGGTGCGGAAATCCTGCGGCCGGTCGGACCAGCGAATGCCGCCGCGGGCGACCTTGCCAAACCGCAGATGAACGCCCTCGACGCGCGGCGAATAGACGAAAATCTCGTACAGCGGCCGCGGCAACGGGATGGCGTCGAGCTTGCGGCTCGAAAACTTCACCGCGATGAGTTCCTTCGGCTGCCCGTGGTTATCGAGCTGATAGAAGTTGGTGCGGATCGCGCACTGCACCGCGTTGACGAAGCGGCGCAGGATGCGATCCTCGTCAAGGCTGTCGACGGCTTGCAGCGCGGTCTCGATCGCGGTGGTGATGGTCGCCTCGCGGGCGGTGCGTTGGTCCGCCGACACTCCGAGCTTTGGATCGAAGCGGGTATGAAACAAGCTGACGATTTGCGACGCGATAGTGGCGTGCTTACGCAATGTCGCCCACATGTAGTCCTGCGAAAACGGCACGCGCACCTGGCGCAGAAAGCGCGACAAGGTGCGGATCAGCGCGACGTCTCGCCAGACCAGCCCGGTCGCCAGCACGAGCGCATTGTACCCGTCGTTCTCGGCGCGCCCGCCCATGACGGCGAGGAAGCAGGCCTCGATCTTTTCCCTGAGTTCGCTCAGATCGAAAGGCTGGCCCAGAGCGCTTTCCAGCGTCATATCGTGGAACCAGACGTCGGCCGCATCCTGCGGCTCGATGTGATAAGTGCGTTCGTCAACGACCCGAAAGCCCATGTTTTCCAGCACCGGGACGCGTTCGGACAACGCGATCGGACGGCTGTGGCTGAAGACTTTGAGGCCGGCGCTCATGGGCTCTGCGCCGAAGCTGCGATAAAATTCCACGCCTATCGGGTGTTCTGCCGTCAGGACTTCGAGCACCGCAATATCGGCAACGGCGGTCCCCGGCGGATAGACTTCGCGATAATCGATCGGGAAAGCATCGCGATATTTCGCTGAAAGAATACGGCCATCGCCCGGGACATGGGCCGCCGCCAGCGCCTCTTCGAAACCATCGGTCCAGTTCCGGACGATGGCCTCGACCGCGCGATCGAGAACCGCGCGATCGACAATGGGAGTTTCGCCCTCGTAGCGCCCGATGATGAAGTGGACGCGCACCATGGGGCCTTCCGGGAAAAACGGATAGAAGGCGCGCACGCGGCCTTTAAACATCGCGGCGAGATATTCGCCGATGCGCGACCTTATCCGGCTGTCGTAGCGCTCGCGCGGGATGTAGACGAGAATAGACACGAAGCGGTCGAAGCGGTCGCGCCGCGGCAGCACCCGTACGTGCGGCCGCTCGTCGAGCTGAAGAATGGCAAGCGCGAACTGATAGAGGGTGTCTTCGTCGATCTGGAACAGTTCGTCGCGGGGATAGTGCTCGAGCACGTTGACCAGCGCCTTGCCGGAATGGCTCGAAGCATCGAAGCCGGCACGGCCGATGATGGCGTCGATCTTGCGCCGCAGATAGGGAATGGCGCGCACCGAGCGCGTGTACGCCGTCGAGGTCAATAGCCCGCAGAACACGCACTCGCCGACAAGGTTGCCGTCGCGGTCGAAGCGCTTCACCGCGACGTAGTCCAGATGGACGCGCCGGTGCACGCGCGAGCGCACCGCGGCTTTGGTCATGATCAGCAGCTTCGGCTCTTTCAGGAATTCGCGGATTTCCGGCGTGATGGTCACGAGCTGGTTGCCGCGCCGCAATAGCCGCATCTCGTGCGATCGCAATAGGCCGAGCCCGGTTTTGAACTGCGGCTCCAGCGCATGTTCGCTGTCGGTATAGGCGTAATCGCGGGCGCCGAGCAGGGTGAAATTGTCTGCTGCGATCCACTGCAGGAATTGGATCGCCTCGGCCACTTCGTCAGCGGGCAATGGCGGCGGCGTGGTCTTCAGGTCCGCGGCGACTTGTTGCAAGCGCGCCAGCATCGGCCGCCAATCCTGGACGCTGACGCGCACGTCGGCGAGGACGTCTTCCAGTGCGTGCATGATTTCGGCGCGTTGTGCCGCGTCGTCGATGCCCTGGATGTGAATGTGAATGAAGCTTTCGCGCCGGCCTTCGCCTTTGCGGATGCCATTAAAGGCCGTGAGCCTGCCCGCCTCGTCCCGCTCCACGGTCAAGACCGGATGGACGAGGAAGCGAATGTCCACGCCGCGTTCGGTCAGTTCGCCCAGCACCGAATCGACCAGGAAGGGCATGTCGTCGTTGAGGACATCGAGCACGGTCACACCGGGCGTGAGGCGGGCCGGCGTGAACGCGATCTTGGCGGCGCCGGGCTTGCGTTCCGCCAGGAACGTCCAGGCTTCTTCGCCGATCGCGGCCAGCTCTTCCGGACGGTATCGTTCGAGATCGTCGGGCGGCGCGCGGCCGTAAAGCGCGGCAAAAAAGTCCGGCGGGAAATCGCGCCAGCGCCCGGCTGCCAGGGCGGTGGCCTCGGCGATGAGGGTCTGGCTCGCGCCCTCGTCTGTGGGACGAGGAATGTTCTGGACGGCCATGTTTCCCCCTATCGGATAACGGGTGCTATTTCTGCGATATTACCCGCGCGACGCGTACATCCGCTACTGCAACAATCTATAATGTCACCCTATCCACTGCCGCCGACACAGGCATGACACGAGCGACCGCTGGAAGGAAGCAATATGGCGAAACGAAACAACAAAACCGCCGCCGGAGCACCAGCGGCGAAGTCGCGCACCTCGGCGGTAAAGGGCGACGACACAGTCATAACTGCGCTTAAGCTCCCGTCGGGACAGCTTTCCACCGAAATGGCCGCCTACTTCGCCAAGTGCGAGGAAAAGCTCGGCTTCGTGCCAAATGTGTTGCAGGCATACGCATTCGACGGCGCGAAGCTTTCCGCGTTCGTTGCCATGTACAACGAAGTGATGCTGGCGCCGTCGGGTTTAAGCAAACTCGAGCGCGAAATGATCGCGGTCGCGGTATCGGCGCACAACCGCTGTTACTATTGCCTCGTCGCCCACGGTGCCGCGGTGCGGCAACTTTCCGGCGATCCGCCGCTCGGCGAACTGATGGCGATGAACTATCGCGCGGCGCGGCTGTCGCGGCGTGAACGTGCTATGCTCGATTTCGCCGTCAAGCTGACTGTGGAGCCGTGGGCGGTCGAGGAAGACGACCGCGAAGCGTTGCGCCGGGTGGGCTTCACCGACTGCGATATTTGGGACATCGCCGCGGTCGCCGGCTTCTTCAATATGTCCAATCGCGTTGCCTCCGCCACCGACATGCGGCCGAACAGCGTCTATCACGGACAGGCGAGGTGAAACGTTGTTCCCTTGAGGTGAAACGTTGTTCCTTTAGCGTGCCGCGGCCGCAACAAGTCCGGCCGTGACGGCGTAACTGTGGTCAAGTATCATAACGCTCACGATTAAGCGCTTCGGAGATTCCAGATGCGAATAGAGATCGCCCGCGCTGTCACGGTCGTCTTCGGCGGCGCGCTATTCGCTACGTCGGCGTTTGCCGCGTCGCCGGCGGCGAAGCTTGCGCCGAACGATATTCAATCCACGTTCTTTACCGGTCAGCCGTTCACCGCATCGTCCCCGTCGAATGTCAGATTCAAGATGACGTTTGCGCCCGACGGCAAGATCAAACGCGTGCCGATCGGCAAGGGCAATAGAGGCGAGGGCACCTGGAAGCTGTCGAAGGATGGCTTCTGCACTTCCTGGAAGGGCGGCAATGATAGTTGTTTCACCCTGGTCAGCGCCGGCCCCCACAAATGGACGGTCCTCAAAGGCTCGACCATCATGGCGACGTGGAGCAAATAAATACCTCTCCCCTTGCGGGAGAGGTCGGCGAGCAGCTTTAGCTGCTCGCCGGGTGAGGGGAGGTCGCGGCATGCCCTCACCGATCTCGCTTCGCTCGGTCCCCTCTCCCGCGAGGGGAGCGGGGGAGTCAAGAATGCCCCGACAGATCGCGAATGGTCGGCTGGTTACCGGACAGCGGGTTCGCCGGATCCCACTCGTAGCGTAAAGTCTCGAACCGCATGGCGCGGGCGTCGAGCATGATCAGGCGGCCGACCAGCCCTTCGCCGAACCCGACGATCTCCCGGAGCACTTCGAGCGCGGCCATTGAGCCGATCACGCCGGCCAACGCGCCAAGAATCCCGGCCTCGGCGCAGGCCGGTACGGTGCCGGGCGGCGGCGGCTCTGGAAACAGACACCGATAGGTCGGATTGGGTTTGCCGTCGGCGCCCCGCTCGTACGCGCGGATCGTCGTGAGCGTGCCGTCGAAGGGTCCAAGCGCGGCGGTCACCAGCGGCCTGCGGGCGAAGTAGCAAGCGTCCGCGACCAGATAACGTGTGGCGAAATTATCGGAGCCATCGGCGACCAGATCGTAGCGTTCGATCATCGCCAGGGCATTTTGTGCGGTGAGTCTGACAGGGTGCTGTTCGACGGCGACGTGGGGGTTGAGCCGGTGGATCAACGCCGCAGCGCTATCGACCTTCGACGTGCCGATGTCGGGCGTGGCGTAGATCACTTGCCGCTGCAGGTTCGAGAGCGTGACCACGTCATCGTCGACGACACCGAGGGTACCGACCCCGGCGGCGGCAAGATAGAGCAGAACCGGCGCGCCGAGCCCGCCGGCCCCGATCACCAGCACGCGCGCGCGGCCGAGTGCGGCCTGACCGGGCCCACCAACGTCGGGCAGTACGATGTGGCGCGCGTAGCGTTCGAGCTCTTCGGCGCTGAACATTCGGGCACTGAGCATAACGTCAAGATAGGCTTGAACCGGCCGCGCGACCACCGATACCGCCGCGCCGGTATCCGGTCTCGGTACAGACCATAATACGCGGATTGGCGTCGGCGTGCGGCTCGGATACGCTGGTCCCTCGCAGGTAGGCGTGGACGTAAGGTCGGGTGACCATGCATTTGAGGACGGCAGCGATTTTCATCGGCCTCCTTGCCGCGACCACGCTGGCATTCGTGCAAAATTCCAACGCCCGCAAGACACCGGCCGCGGTGTTAGCCGCGCACAAACCGCCAGCGAAGACGCATGTTGCGACCGCACCGGCTGCGGCGCCTCAACATGAAGGCATCGCGCGCCGCGGCAGGGGTGTGAATGAACCCCGTAAACACAGCAAACCGGAAACCGGCGCCGTTGGCACGGAGGAAGCGCCGCCCGGCCCGGTGACCTTTCCGGATTCCGTCGGCTGGCAGGTGATCGAGGATCCAGCGACCGGTGCCCGCTTCGGTTTGCCCGGCAAGCTCGTGCCGCGGGTTGAGCCGTCGCGCACCGGCAGCCGCTGGACTTCGGCGCAAGGTCAGATTCAGATCGAGACCTTTCGCCTGACCGAAGCGTCGCTGCCGGCGCTGTTCGAACAGGAGAAGAAAGCGTCGCGGCGGGAGATCGCGTCAAGTCAGCTCGCGGCCGATTCCTTCGTCATCAGCGGCGTGCAGGGGTTGAAGAATTTCCGCATCCGCGCCGCGGCCCACGGTACGGAAGTGCGCGGCGTCACCGTGCTCTATGATCAGGCGACCGAAGGAACGATGGACCGCATCGCCGCCGCCGTCGTCGGCACGTACAGCGGATTTCCCGACCCCCATGCACCGTCGGTCCCGGGCGTCCGGCGAATGGTCGAATACGGCACCGCAATTGTGGTGAGCAGCGACGGCGATCTGATCGCTCCGGCTCATCTCACCGACGATTGCCAGGCCATCACGCTGCCTGGTCTCGGCCACGCCGAGCGTCTTGCCGCGGACCAAGCCAACGATCTGGCGCTCATTCACGTTTACGGCGTGCGCAACCTTGTGCCGGCGGCGCTCGGCGGCGACGGCGCCAATGCTAACGGTACAGACTTCAAGCTTGTCGGCGTTGCCGATCCGCTCGCCCAGGGCGGCGAGGCGCAGGTGACAAGCGCGGTTGGCCATCGCACCACACAAGGCGTCGACCCGGCGCCAAAGGCGGGTTTCTCGGGGGCGGCAGCAGCCGATGCCCGCGGCGCATTGGCCGGCATGGTCGACCTCAAGCCCTCTGTTGTCGCCGGCGGCGGTGCTCCCGGTGCCACATTGGTGCCGGTGGCAACCATTCGCGCGTTTCTGCAAGGCCGAGGCATCACGCCTGCGGCCGCGGCGCCCGACCACGCTCCGATCGAACAGTCCGTCGTTCGCGTGGTGTGCGTGAGAAAGTGACGCGCGCGCGCGTCACTTGTTCTCGAACTTCGGCGGCCGTTTGGCGATGAAGGCCGCCATGCCTTCCTTCTGATCGGCGGTCGCGAACAGCGAGTGAAACACGCGCCGTTCGAAGCGCACGCCTTCGGCGAGCGAAGTCTCGAACGCGGTGTTGACCGCTTCCTTGGCGCCGAGCACTGACGGCAGCGACATCGACGCGATCGTTTCGGCGACCTTCATCGCTTCCTCGACGAGGTTAGCCAGCGGCACGATGCGGGCGACCAGGCCTGCGCGTTCGGCTTCCTCGACGTCCATCATCCGGCCGGTGAGAACCAGATCCATCGCTTTCGCCTTGCCCACGGCGCGCGTCAGCCGTTGCGTGCCGCCGATGCCGGGAATGATGCCGAGCTTGATTTCCGGCTGGCCAAATTTCGCATTGTCCGCGGCAATGATCAGGTCGCACTGCATGGCAAGCTCGCAACCGCCACCGAGCGCGAAACCGGCGACCGCCGCGATCACCGGCTTGCGCATGGTCGCAGCGCGATGCCAGTTCGCGGCAAAGTCGCCGAGGAAGGCTTCGACGAAGGTCTTGTCAGCCATCTCCTTAATGTCGGCGCCGGCGGCAAATGCCTTGTCCGAGCCGGTGATCACCATGCAGCCGATACCGGGGTCGGCTTCGAACGCGTTCAGCGCCTGGCCTAGTTCGCCAACTAGCGCGCTGTTGAGCGCATTGAGCGCCTGCGGGCGATTGAGCCGGATCAATCCGACCTTGCCGCGGGTTTCGACAATGATGTTCTGGTAACTCATGGCGTGTCTCTCGTTAATCCTCCCCGCTTGTGCGGGAGGCAACAAAATTACTTTTGGCATGCCGGGCAATAAAACGTCGAGCGCCCATTCTGCACGATGCGTTTGATGGTGCCGCGGCAACCGGGTGTCGGGCACTTCTCGCCTTCGCGATCGTAGACCTTGAAGTTGTGCTGGAACATGCCAAGTTCGCCGTCGGTGCGCTTGTGGTCGCGCAGCGACGAGCCGCCGTCTTTGATCGCATCGGTGAGCACGGCCTTGATCGCTTCGACCAGTCGCTTGGCGCGCTCGTTCGGGACGCCGGTTTTGCTGGCGATCGTGGCGGCGATGCGTTTCGGCGAAAGCCGCGCCCGGTACAGCGCCTCGCAGACGTAGATGTTACCCAGCCCCGCGACGATGCGCTGGTCCAGCAGCGCCGCCTTGAGGCTGGTCTTTTTTCCCCTGCACGCGTTCGCCAGCATCGTTGCGTCGAAGGCGTTGCCGAGCGGTTCGGGCCCGAGCCGATTGAGCAGCGGCTCATCGTCGAGTTTTGCGCGCGCCACGATCTTCATCGAGCCGAAGCGGCGCGGGTCGTTGAATGTGATGACCGCCCCCGACGACATGTGAAAGACGACGTGATCGTGCGCGGCATGCTGCGCACGTTCGTGATGGTAGCGGCCAAGCTTGTTGTGACCGCTGCCGTGAAACACGTGAAACGATCCCGACATGCCGAGATGCATGAGCAGCACGTCGCCGGACGACAGATCGGCGAGCAGATACTTCGCTCGCCGGCCGAGGCCGGTCACCGTTTTGTGCTCGAGCCGTTGCACAAAATCTTTCGGCAACGGCCAGCGCAGGTCGCGGCGGCGAAGTTCGACCTTGTCAAAGCGGGCGCCTTCCATTGCCGGCGCCAGGCCGCGGCGCACCGTTTCGACTTCGGGAAGTTCGGGCATTGCTCAGCCGCCGTTTGCTGGCGCGGACTTAGGGTTAATGGCCGCAGACATAGCGTCGGTTGCGCCGCCGCGCTATGGTTTGGTTTAAGAAAGCCATCCTCATGAACGAGCCTACCGGGACCACCCAATTCGGCGCGAGGGAAGTGCCGCTTGCGGACAAGCAGGCGCTGGTCGACGATGTATTTCGCAGCGTCGCCCGCCGTTACGATCTGATGAACGACCTGATGTCGTTCGGCCTGCACCGCGCCTGGAAGGATGCGCTGGTGACGGCGGTCAATCCGCCGAAAAACCGGCCGTTTGCGCTGCTCGATATTGCCGGCGGCACTGGCGATGTCGCCATGCGCGTGCTCGCGGCCGGCGGCGCCGGTACCCGGGCGACAGTGTGCGATATCAATCCGGAGATGCTCGCGGTCGGGCGTGAGCGCGCCGGCAAAGCGGGGCTGGAAGAGCGCGTGACGTTCACTGAAGGCAACGCCGAGGCGCTGCCGTTTGCCGACCGCTCATTCGATGCCGCAACCATCGCTTTCGGCATCCGCAACGTGCCGCGCATCGAGGTCGCGCTTGCCGAGGCCTTCCGCGTTCTCAAGATCGGCGGACGATTTGTTTGCCTCGAATTCTCTGCCGTGAATGTACCCGGCCTCGACCGGCTCTACGAGTTCTACTCGTTCAACGTCATTCCGGCGCTCGGCCGGGCGGTGGTCGGCGATGCCGAATCCTACCGCTATCTGGTGGAATCGATCCGCCGCTTTCCCAAGCCGCCGGATTTCGCCGCCATGATGCGCGCGGCGGGTTTTGCGCGCGTTTCGTATCAGCTCATGACCGGCGGTATTGTCGCGCTGCATTCCGGCTGGCGTTTGTGATCTCGGCTTTTCATCTCGTCCGCATCGGCCACGCCGGCTTCATTTTCGCCCGCGAGGGCGTGTTCGGCACCATCGATCCCGCGCTGATACCGCCTGCGGCGCGGCCGTTGGTGCGGATGCTGCGATTGATCGAACGGCCGTCGATCGGCGCTGCCAACACGCGGTTGTCGGCGGCGTTGACACGGCTCGGCCCGAGCTACGTCAAGCTCGGTCAGTTTCTGGCGACCCGGCCCGACGTGGTTGGCGCCGCGGCGGCGCAAGATCTGGAGCGGCTGCAGGACCAGATGCCGCCGTTCCCGCAGCAGGAGGCCGAGGCGGCAGTCGCCGCTTCATTTGGCCGGCCGCTCCATTCAGTTTTCGCGAGCTTCGGGCCGCCGGTCGCCGCCGCCTCGATTGCGCAGGTGCACCGTGCTGAAGTCCTCGGCGCCGGCGGTCCTCGCGCGGTCGCGGTCAAGCTGCTGCGGCCTGGTATCGAGCGGCGGTTCTATGCCGACCTCCGCGCCTTCGACTATGTCGCGCACCACGCCGAGGACTTTTCCGCCGAGGCGCGCCGGCTGCGTCTGGTCGAAGTGGTCGATACTTTGCGGCGCACGGTCGCGATCGAAATGGACTTTCGGCTGGAGGCGGCGGCGCTCTCGGAAATGGCCGAGAACACCAAGGACGATCCGGATTTTCGCGTGCCCTGCGGTGGATTGGGATCGCACCACCAAAGAAGTGCTGACGCTGGAATGGATCGACGCGACGCCGCTGTCGGACCGCGCGCGCCTGGTCGCCAAAGGCTTCGATCTTCGTCAGCTCGCCCGCGCGCTGATGCAGACGTTTCTCCGCCACGCGCTGCGCGACGGTTTCTTTCATGCCGACATGCATCCGGGAAATTTGTTCGTCGACGACAGCGGCCGGCTGATTGCGGTCGATTTCGGCATCATGGGCCGGCTCGGCGTGAAGGAACGGCTGTTTCTTGCCGAAATCCTGCACGGCTTCATCACCCGCGATTATCGCCGCACCGCCGAGGTGCATTTCGAAGCTGGCTACGTGCCGGCACATCATTCGGTGGAAAATTTCGCCCAGGCGATCCGCGCCATCGGCGAGCCGATCCACAACCGCACCGCCGAAGATATTTCGATGGCGCGGCTGCTGACGTTGTTGTTCGAGGTCACCGGCCTGTTCGACATGCGCACGCGGCCGGAATTGCTGCTGCTGCAGAAGACCATGGTCGTCGTCGAAGGCGTGGCGCGCTCGCTCGATCCCAAGCTCGATATCTGGTCGGCCGCCGAGCCGGTGGTGCGGGAATGGATGACGCGGCATCTCGGTCCCGCCGGCAAACTGGAAGGCGCCGCGCTGGGCGCCGCCGAGATCGGCCGCTTTGTCGGCAATGCGCCGGGCCTGCTGACGCGCGGCGCGCGCGTGCTCGATCAGCTCGACGAGATCACCCGCGGCGGCCTGGTGTTGTCGCCGGAAACCATCGCCGACATCGATAAGAGGGAAAGGCGGAGGAGCCGCTGGTCGACGGTTGCGCTCTGGGTGATCGCAGCGCTCCTGCTCTGGGTCGTGATCCTGCTGATGCGATGATCGCATTGATTGCAATGCAATCATTTCTTGTGCTAGCATGGACAAATGGCCAGTCTCACCGTCCGGCAGCTCGACGATAAGCTCAAGCGCCTGTTGCGGCTCCGCGCCGCGCGGCAGGGCCGCTCCATGGAAGACGAGGTTCGCGTCATCCTGCGCCAAGCGGCCGAAGAAACCGGCCACGAGGTACTTGAACATTTCGAGCCGCCGCTGCAACGCGGGCGTCAAAAAGCGCCCGCTATCGCGCCGGATACGCGGCGCGTCCTGCTCATCATCGGCGGCGGCATTGCCGCCTACAAATCGCTCGATCTGATCCGCCGCTTGCAGGATCGCGGTGCCGGCGTGCGCTGCGTTCTCACCGCCGCCGCGCAGCAATTCGTCACGCCGCTTGCGGCCGGCGCGCTCGCCGGCGAACGCGCCTATACCGACCTGTTCGATCCGCAGAGCGAATTCGACGTCGGCCATATTCGCCTGGCGCGCGACACCGATCTCGTCGTCGTCGCGCCGGCGACGGCGGATCTGATCGCGAAAATGGCCGGCGGTCATGCCGACGATCTCGCGACCGCCGTCTTGCTCGCGACCAACAAACCGATCCTGCTGGCTCCGGCGATGAACCCGCACATGTGGGCGGCGAAGGCAACGCAGCGCAATCTCGCGCAACTCCGCGCCGACGGGGTCCGCGTCATCGGTCCGAATTCCGGCGAAATGGCCGAGCGCGGCGAAGCCGGGACCGGCCGCATGGCCGAGCCGCTTGAAATCGCCGCCGCGGTCGAAGCAATGATGCGCAGCGGCGGATCGCTCGCCGGCAAACGCGTGCTGGTCACCTCGGGGCCGACCAGCGAGCCGATCGATCCGGTGCGATTTATCGCCAACCGCTCGTCGGGCAAGCAAGGTCACGCCATTGCGGCAGCGGCGGCTGCCGCTGGCGCGGATGTCGTGCTGATCTCGGGTCCGGTGAATTTATCGGATCCGCCGGGCGTCTCGGTCGTGCATGTCGAAACCGCCAACGAGATGCTGGCGG
Source organism: uncultured Alphaproteobacteria bacterium (assembly GCA_963844545.1). GTDB lineage: Bacteria > Pseudomonadota > Alphaproteobacteria > Rhizobiales > Xanthobacteraceae > BOG-931. The sequence goes on from CAWJOX010000026.1 coordinate 1,293,324, forward strand.
CGGTTGAGAAAGCGCTGCCGGCTGACGCCGCGGTGTTCGCCGCCGCCGTCGCCGACTGGCGCCCGCGGACTGTGAGCGGCAGCAAGATCAAAAAACAGCAGGGCAAAACTCCGACGCTCGAATTGGTGGAGAACCCCGATATTCTTTCCACCATCGCGCACCGCAAATCCGGCCGGCCGCGCCTTGTCGTCGGCTTTGCCGCCGAAACCGATGACGTCATCGCCAACGCCAAAGCGAAGCTGAAGAAGAAAGGCTGCGATTGGATCCTCGCCAACGACGTTTCGCCCGGAACCGGAATCATGGGCGGCGATGCCAACACCATTCAGATGGTCACCGCGAACGGCGTTGAATCATGGCCGCCGCAGTCGAAGGACGACGTGGCCCGGGCGCTCAGTTGAGCGGATCGCGGCGGCGCTTGCGGAGGCGAAACGGTGAGCGGCAGTATGCGCGTTGCTTTGCCGGCGAACCGCCGTATACTCCAACTGCGATCAGCGTTGACCAATACGGGCCCGCGATCGTATTAGAAGTGTCATGCATCGAATAGCGACAAATTCCGAATCAAACCGTTGGAAATTTTGCGAGACCTGTGAATTTTGCGCCGAATTCTCTGGAAATCGCCGATCTCGATTTCAAGAAATTTATGGCTCTTATGCCAGTTCACGTATCGTTGCCCAAACAGCGCACTTTGTGGCCATCCCAACATTAGGTCAACTTTTCGACGATAGCCTATTGATTTTGCCGACCCGGCACATTGAAGCATGTAGTCATTTGCCAGTTGATTTACGTGATGAATTGTCATGCCTCGCATATCATTTACTTGACACCCTCCGGAGCACGGGATCGCCGATCTTTTTCGAACATGGAGCGGTTGAACGCACTGCTGGTGGCTGCGGATTGTACCATGCCCATTTGCACCTTGTTCCGCTTCCGCGGCCGGTGGAACCGTTTGAGATTTTCCACGAGGCATCCACAGAGGTGGATTCGCTGCGAACTACGCTCGACGTTCTCGGGCAATCTGACCATTATCTTCTTATGGGCAATGACGATCGGGTGCTATGCCGCAACATTGCACGGGAGGGAGGCGTCTTTCCGTCGCAATTTTTCCGCCAACGTCTGGCCCGTATTTTTCACGTTGATCGTCCTTGGGATTGGCGCAAAGTTGAACAACCCGAAGTCGGGGTCTTGAAAACCATCCAGCGCTTCTCGGCGGAGCCATGTTTCTCGGCAGCCAAGCTATAACTGAAAGGATGAGTGCAGGGGAGATCGTAATCGCTCCTTTCAATAAGCACGCCCTAAAACCAGCGAGCTACGTGTTGCCGCTCGGACGCCGATTTCGCCGCTGGCGCCGCGGGGACGCAATCGACCTTTGGCACGACAATATTATTGACGACTATTTTGAGCCCATCGTTGAAAACGCGAAACTGTTGCTTCAACCGGGAGAGTTCATGCTCGCCCAAACGTGTGAGCGAATAGGACTTTCCGAAAATATTGTCGGCAGTATTTCTCCCCTATCACATATCGCACAATTCGGCCTCGGCATAAACGGCGGAGCAGATTGGATAAGCCCCAAATTTGGTGAGCGAGCACCTAGTTATCTCGCCCTCGAACTTTATAACTACAATGGGCGGCCCCTGTTACTGCGCGCCGGGATGCCGATCTGTCATCTTCGGCTAGCCCATGTTGTCGGTCCAAATTCTTCGGCGCGCTTGCGCCGTAGCTTATATGAAGGCCGCGATCCCCTGAGCCCGCCGCTGTACCGGCAAGAGCTTGGCTCCTATTTTGAAGTGGATAACGCGCTTGAAAATGATCCGAAAGGGAAGCGTTCGAAATCAAAGACGCCGATGATGCAACAATGGCCGCCGTATTGCTGCGTTCCTGCGTTCGTCGCGGTCGCCGTCCGGAAGTACGGCGTTCCTGCGATGGGTCCGGCCGAAATCGCTGCACGCGTTGGTGTGTATGTAGGTGTAGACGATGAAAATCCATTCCAACTGCGCATAACGGAACGTGCTGACCAAAAAGGCATTGATCCGAGACGAGCCGCGATCACGATCAACAAGATGTTGGCGGAGCTAAAAACTGGATTAGCCTTCCGTCATGTCCAACTAAACGAAATTGCCGTTGAGGCCGGACGAGAGGTACTTAAAGAGGCGCTTCAAAACGCCGTGACAGTCGGTGTAGGCGTGGATTATAGTAGGGTCGACCGCAATGCTCCTCCAAAAAGCCGTCACTTGCTACGAGTTCAACCGCTTGGATGGCGAGCGAGTTTATCTCGTAGATGACTCCGGTGCGTGTGCGCGCGGACAGATCGACCTGCATTGGAATGATTTGGAAACCGCGGCGAAATCCATCGGCGATGGATGGTGGGTGATTGGACCAGCCGATCGGCTGAGTTTTTCGCATACGCTGCCTTGGGCGCCGCCATAACTTGGCGCACGCCATGCCCATTTTGGTCCCAGACATTCTCGACGAAACTTCCGAAAAGGCAATCGTGGAAGGCCTCAAAGGCGCGTATGTGGCGAAGCCAATGAACGTGTGGCCCGCCGCGTACGATGCCAAAGAGCGCAGACACCTGGACATTGATTTCGAGCAGATGGAGTTTGTCCTGGTCCCCCTCGATAGATTAGGGGCGCCATCTGGCATGAGTGGGTCGAGGGTAATTGTCGGATACTACCGTCATTGTCCGGTGTCCGGCGCCGCCCGAATCGCTATTTCTCCGCCTCTCGTCATTAAAGTTGGGCCTGCGATGCAGCTAAGGGAAGAGCACAATCGCTCCGAAGCTTGGCCGACATTACCACCGCAGACCGCTCTGCGTTTTGCGCGCCCGCTTTGGTTCGGAGCCGACTTAGTTTCGGGTCACCCGGATTTAGCAGTGTTAGTTGCGCCGTTTTCGTCCAATATTGAACTTAGCGAAGATGGTCTCCGACATGAGATGAAAGTACAAGATTTATGGAGGCTTTTAATTGATCCGGCGGAACTCCGCGGACCCGACTGGCCAGCTCTCGGAGAGATAGAGAGACATCTCCGGTCAGTTTTGGAAATACTTGATCCCGTGCATCGTGCAAATTACTCCAAATACCAGCGGGAGCCGCGCAGCTATCGAAACGAGTATGACTGGTATTTGCGCAGGGCATCGCCGTCCGGAAGCGATAAATCTAATATCCATATTCCAGAGCGGCTATTTGGGACAGGGCCGACGGTTGAGAGGTTCGGTCGCGTGTCGCCGAATCCGATCCGTGTTGTTGGCGCGCTTTGTATCGAAAACTTCGAATTCGTAGGTTCAATGGGCGCCATACACGGAGATTTACACCCTAAGAATATCGTTCTTGGGAAAGATATTGAATATGTGATTGACTTTGGCTGGGCGCACGAAAATTCACATTTGGTCAAGGATTTTGCCCTGCTAGATTTGAACATACGAGCAATAACCCTGCCAGCTCAAACACCCGATGCGGAGGTTGTTGCGCTGGCCAATCTAATAAAACCGGGAGATGATGTTGAATCATTGCCCCCTTGTGTTCGACATCGGGCTCGATTGATAAAAAATGTCATCTGGGACCGCGTCTCTAAAACAAACATCGTCGACTGGGACAGAGAATATCTAGCCCCTTTGTTCTTAATTAGCTACGGGCTTCTAGTCTACATGGACACAGCCCGAAACCAAACCTCGCTCATGGCAACAGTACTGAGGCTCGCGGACCACCTTGCTCACGCCTTACCGGAGTTGAGGATATGACTACTGAACATGAGCGCTTGGAGCCGGGTAGGCACGGGTCTGATTCTCCTCATCCAACACTTGAAGATCTCGGGGAGCTCAGATTACTTGACGAAGTTGTTCTTCCGCTCGCAAGAAGGTACGACACAAAGACGTCGGCAGGCGATGATTGTGCATTCATAGAAGTAGGGAGTGTTCTTCTCGCCGTCTCTTCAGACATGGGTCCCCGACCACTGGTGAGATCGTTGAGGGGCCACGAAAACGATATGATGGCTACTGGCTGGCATGCAGCTGTCACTACGGTCAGCGACATTGCAACTGCTGGCGCACTTCCACTCTTGTTGTCGAATTGCGTGGACGCTCCTCCGACTCTCGCTGTCGATGATTTTGCAGCATTTATGGAGGGCTATTTTCAAGCTTGTTCCAAATTTGGATTTTACAACGGCGGTGGAGATATTCGACAGGGGCAAACGTTGGGGGCGCGTGTGTTCGGCGTAGGCCTCGTCGAACACGGGAGGAAAATAGGCAGGCGAGGAGCGCGACCTGGTGATCATCTTGTGATTATCGGTCATCCAGGAAGGTTTATGGCGACTTATCTGCTTGCGAGGCAAATGGAGGGAAATCGATTAGAGGGAGATGATGCAAAAATCCTTCGGTTTCCCGAGCCTCCTGTTGAAGAAATGCGAATGCTCGCTCGTGAAGGACTGGTCGCTTCTGCGTCAGACAGTTCCGATGGAGTTCTTGGCGCAGTAGACAACATTGCGCGCGGGTCAAATTGCGATTTCATTTTTTCCCTTGATAGCGAAGCAGTTCCGGAACTCATACAACGTGCAGCATTAGTCAATAAACTCGACCCATGGAATATATTATTTTGTTGGGGTGACTGGTGCGACGCCGTAATCGTTCCCGCCACAGAGTATGAAGCTTTCGAAAAGTTTGCGGCAGAGCACAAGATCGCTTGGCTTTATCTCGGATCGACGGAAGCGGGTTCGGGCAAGCTGTGGGCAGAAACACGACTTGGTCGCCGCCGACTAAGGCCTCTTCGAAACGAGAACTTCGTCAGACGCGGGTTTAACGCCGACTTGAGCGCGCACTTGTCCTACATGCTCGAAACGCCGCTTTTTCTATCCAATCTGGAATAAACAATGGCGAGCGAACTAGGTGCCGATGGCTCTATGATTTTAGCTATTGAAGCTTCAAAGCTGCCTGTTCCTTTCTTGTCTGATGCCTATCAGTCTTCGACACCTTGAGGGATCGCCGCTGAGCGCGGCCGCGGTCGATCGGTCCACGGCGTCGATGGCGAACAATGAAACCTTCCGGCAAATTATTCCGTACGTCGTACTGCAAGTTGATGGAAAGATCATCTCATACCTTCGGACGCCCGCCGGAACCGACCAAAGACTTCATGGGCGACGTTCGATTGGTTTTGGCGGACACGTTGAGCTCTGCGATTTAGTAGTCAAAAATGGAACTATTGATCTAATAGCTACCCTCGAGAACGCGGCGCTTCGGGAGGTGCATGAGGAGATTGGTGCTCTCCATGTTGTTCACCGAAGTTGGAGAGGTATCCTAGTAGACAACCGTACTTCTGTGGGTCGCGTTCACATCGGAATAGCGTCTTATTGGCAGCTAGACCGAGCACCACGAATTAGCCATGAGGCGACAATCGGAGACGTCCAGCTAAATCCAGCCAACGCGATTTCTTCAATGGCGCTTGAACATTGGTCAGCGCTGGTACTTTCTGATCTACGGTCAATCAATAAATCCCCAATTGGAAAGCGCGAGCCTGAAAAGCGGATCCGCCGGCACGAATATGTCTGTTGAAGACATGGCCGCCAGACTGAGGCAGCGCCAGGCTTGGGTAGGCGGGTGTGGGGGGCTGTCCCGTCGCGTTCACGATCTGGACTCTTTCGGCGCGATTCCGCTTGAGAGTAAAGTCGTGCGATTCGCGCGCTGGCCATGGCGGTGGCTCAGCCGGGCAGAGGCATTAGGGGCATGCCGGACACGATCCGGAGCGGGGGCTATGCTCGTCCGTGGTTGGGCGGATTCGCTATAGCCATTGGCGCCGCCGCGCCGCTCCCGGCTCGCGCCGATACCCAACATCCCGCCGTCGTCCTGCATGAACTGGTGCTGGGCGCCTCCCGCAGCATCGATCGCCACGAGATCGCGGCGCTGGTGCTGCTGGTCGGTTTGTTGTTGTTCGCCGTGGTGACGGCAATCCTGCTGGTCCGCATCCGCGCTGGCTGGGCTCGCCTGGAAGCTTCATCGCTCGACGAGATCGCGGGGCTGCGCGCCGAGCTCGATCGCGCCAACGCGCTGCTCGCCTCGGAGCCGCAGGTGATGGTGGACTGGCCGGCGGCCGCCGATGAGCCCAACATCGAAGGCGATCCCGCGGTCGTCGGCGTTTCGGCGCCTCATCGCGTGCTCGCCTTCGGCTCCTGGCTCGACGCCAGTAAAGCGGTCGCCATGGAGCGAGCGGTCGAGGCGCTGCGCGCACGCGGTGAACCGTTCTCGATGGCGTTCACGACGCTCTCCGGGCGCCCGATCGAGGCTCAAGGCCGCGCGGTCGCCGGCCGCGCCGTGCTGCGGCTCAAGGATGCCAGCGGTGTTAAGCGCGATCTGCTCGACCTCGCCGGGCGCTATGAGACATTACAGAACGAAATCGCGGCGCTACGGGCGTTGATCGAAAAGCTGCCGTCGCCGGTGTGGCTGCGGGACGCGTCCGGGCGGCTGGTCTTCGTCAACGCCGCTTATGCTCAGGCGGTCGAAGCACGCGACCCCGCTGACGCGGTCGAGCGCAATCTGGAACTGCTCGATAGCGCCGCACGGGGCAACATCGCGCGGGCGCGCCGGGCCAACGGCGGTTATGCGGGGCGTTTGCCGGCGGTCGTTGCCGGCGCCCGCAGCAGCTTCGACGTGCTCGACTTTCAGACCGAAGCCGGCAGCGCCGGACTTGCCGTCGACGCCACCGAAGCGGAAACGATGCGCAACGCGCTCGCGCGCATGGTCGACGCCCACCGGCGCACGCTCGATCAGCTTTCCACCGGCGTCGCCATGTTCGGCGCCGACCAGAAGCTCACATTTTATAATGCCGCCTATCGCGCGTTATGGAATCTCAACGCGGCTTTTCTCGATCAGGGTCCCAGCGATTCGGCGGTGCTGGAGGAGCTGCGGGCGACGCGAAAGCTGCCCGAGGAGCGCGACTTCCGGCAGTGGAAGGCGCAGCTGCACGGCGCCTATCGCGCCATGGAAGCGAGAGAACATACCTGGCATCTGCCCGACGGCCGTACGTTGCGGGTCGTCACCACCCCCAATCCGGACGGCGGCGTCACTTACCTGTTCAACGACGTGACCGAGCGGCTTGATCTCGATCGGCGGTTCGAGGAGCTGATCCGCGTCCAGGGCGAAACGCTTGATAATCTTGCCGAAGGCGTGGCCGTGTTCGGCAGCGACGGCCGCTTGCGACTTGCCAATTCCGCTTTCGCCCGGATGTGGGGACTGTCGCCGGCGACGCTTGAAGAGCGGCCGCACATCGAAACGATCTCCGCTTCAAGCCGCTCGCTGCACGGTGACGCGCCAACGTGGCAGGCGCTCCGCGAAGTCATCACCGCAATCGACAGCCGGAGGCCGATATCGGGGCGGCTCGAGCGGCGCGACGGCACCGTCGTCGATTGCACGACCGTGCCGCTCCCCGGCGCCGCTACGCTTGTGACCTTCCATGACGTAACGGACTCGGTCAACGTCGAGCGGGCGCTGCGCGAACGTAACGAAGCTCTGGAAGACGCCGACAAGATCAAGATCGATTTCGTCCACCACGTGTCGTACGAACTGCGCTCGCCACTCACCAACATCATCGGCTTCGTCCATCTGCTCGGCGACGAGGCCACCGGTCCGCTGGCGCCGAAGCAGCGCGAATATCTCGACTACATCACCGTCTCGACCGACACGCTGCTCGCTTTGATCAACAATATCCTCGATCTCGCGACCATCGACGCCGGTCGCATGCAGCTCAACCTGGCGCCGGTCGATATCCGCCAAACCATGGCTGCCGCCGCGGAAGGGGTGCAGGACCGACTGGTCAGCACCGGCATTGCGCTGGAGATCGTGACCGCCCACGACATCGGCAGCTTCATCGCCGACGAGCGCCGCGTCCGGCAGATTCTGTTTAATCTGCTCGCCAATGCCGTGAGCTTCTCGCCGCCCGGCGGCACCGTCACGTTTTTGGCGGAACGGCGCGCCGATGCGCTCGTGTTTTCAGTCACCGATCACGGGCCGGGTATTCCGCCGCATGTGCTCGAAAAGGTGTTCGACTGGTTCGAGACCAATTCGCTCGGCTCGCACCATCGCGGCACTGGCATCGGCCTCTCCCTGGTGCGCTCATTCGTCGAATTGCACGGCGGCACGGTTACCATCTCCTCGGTCGTCGGCGAAGGCACCACAGTGACCTGCACCTTCCCGCTTGGCGCCGCCGCCAGGTTGACGGCGGCCTAGCGAACCGCACGGAGTTGCACTTCCCACAATTCAACCGCACACTTGCGCATGGGCTACTATCAGATTTTCGACCTGACCAACGAGTTCAACATCCTGCGGCTGATTTGCGGCCTGTTCCTGCTGCCGCATTTGTACGCCAAGGCGAGCGATCTCGAGCTCACCTACAAGATCTACGACGACTTCAAGCTGTATCCCATCAAAGCATGGGTATTCTCCTGCATGGCGATCGAGATCGTCTGCGCCATCGGCATGGTGTTCGCCATCTATACGCGCTATGTCGCGCTCATCGAGGCGGTGTTTCTGTTCGTGGCGGCCTGGGCGGTGTGGCGCCACAGCAAGGGGAAATGGCTGTGGCAGATCGGCGGTTTCGAGTATTGCCTGTTCTGGGCGATTTGCTGCGTCGTCGTCGCCATGCACGGCTGAGCGCGCCGGGGTGATCCTCAATAGCTTGCTGAGCGAATATCGGAGCAGCGCGATGTTTCCGACCGCCACCGGCGGCTCAAGTTTCACCGTGACATTATCGGACGAGCCGGCGACAGCGCGCTTCGCCATGGATATCGCCGCGGCGCTCGAACCGGGCGATCTGGTGACGCTCTCTGGCGATCTCGGCGCCGGCAAGACCACGTTCGCACGCGCTCTCATCCGCTATCTGGCGGGCGACGCTTCGATCGAGGTGCCGAGCCCGACCTTCACCTTGATGCAGAGCTATGAGCTGCCGCGGTTTCTGCTGGTGCACGCGGATTTCTACCGGCTGTCCGGTGTCGCCGAACTCGGCGAACTCGGCTTTGACGACTTGCCCGAGCGCACCGTCGTGCTGGTGGAATGGCCGGATCGCGCCGCCGGTTTTCTGCCGCCTGATCGTCTCGACATCACCTTCACGCTCATGCCGCAGCTTGATTCCGGAGCCCGCAACGCCCGCGTCGTTGGCTACGGAGCGCTGTCGGGGCGAGTTGATCGCATCACGCAGGTGCGCGCGTTCCTCGACGAATCGGGCTTTTGGAGCCGCGATGCGCCGGCGCATGGAAGGCGACGCCTCGACGCGGATTTTCGAACGGCTGACGCGCGACGGAGAGACGACGATCCTGATGAACGCGCCGCGACGCCCCGACGGTCCGCCGGTGCGCGACGGCAAGCCTTACAGCGCCATCGCCCATCTGGCCGAGGATATTGTTCCCTACGTCGCCATCGCCTCCGGACTACGCGATCGCAATCTGTCCGCGCCGGCAATTCTCGACGCCGATCTGGAACGCGGTCTGCTCATCATGGAGGACCTCGGCACCGAGCGCATCGTCGGCGGCGATCCGCCGGCGCCGATCGAGGAGCGCTACGAAGCTGCGGTCGACGTGCTGGTGTCGCTGCATCGCCGCCGATTGCCGGAGACCCTGCCGGTGGCGCCGCGCCGCGACTATCGGATACCGCGTTACGATCTGCAGGCATTCCTGATCGAAGCCGAGCTGCTGCTCGACTGGTATCTGGTCAGCGTTGACGCAGCACCTGCCGATCACGTGCGCGAAAGTTTCGCAGCCTTGTGGCGCGAGGCTCTCGAACCGGCAGTCGACGCGACGCCAACCTGGGTGCTGCGCGACTATCATTCGCCAAATCTGATGTGGCTGCCCGACCGCGAAGATGTCGCCCGGATCGGCATACTGGACTTTCAGGACATGCTGCTGGGTCCCGGCGCCTACGACGTGGCTTCGCTGCTGCAGGACGCCCGCGTCGATGTATCGGAGGAGCTGGAGCTCGCGCTGCTGAGCCGCTATGCCCGCGCGCGGCTCCACGATGCGCGCTTCGATCCGGCGGCGTTCGCGCAGCTCTATGCAACGACCGCGGCGCAGCGGGCGACCAAGATTCTCGGCATCTTTGCCCGGCTCAACAAGCGCGACCGCAAGCCGCAATATTTGCGTCATGTCCCGCGCCTATTGGGCTATTTGCAACGATCGCTGGCGCATCCTGCGCTGGCGCCGCTGAGAGCCTGGTATGCCGCGAATGTGCCGTCTTTGAATGGGCTATGATGCATCAAATCGGCGAATGACGGGCGGGGAAACATCATGATGCCGACGAGCGCGATGGTGCTTGCGGCCGGGCTTGGCACGCGGATGCGTCCGCACAACGGCCAAATACCAAAGCCGCTGGTACAAATGCGCGGCAAATCTTTAATCGATTACTCGCTCGATCGATTGGCCGATGCCGGCGTCGAACGCGCCGTGGTCAACGTGCATTATCTTGCCGACTCGATTGAGAGCCACCTCGCCGGACGCAAGCGGCCGCAGATTATCATCTCCGACGAGCGCGGAAGTTTGCTTGGCACCGGCGGCGGCATCGCCAAGGCGCTGCCGCAGCTCGGCGGGGAGCCGTTCTTCCTGGTCAACTCCGACACGGTGTGGCTCGATGGCGTCAAGCCGAACTTTCGGCGGCTCGGCGAGGCGTTCGATGCGGCGACAATGGACGTGCTTCTCCTGCTCGCGGCGACCGCCGGCAGCGTCGGCTATTCCGGCCGCGGCGATTACGCCATGGAGCCGGATGGCCGCTTGCGCCGCCGTGACGAGAACGAGGTGGTGCCATTCGTCTATGCCGGCGCTGCGATCCTGACGCCGGCGCTGTTCGTCGACGCGCCGGCAGGAGAGTTTTCGCTGAACCTGCTGTTTGATCGCGCCGGCGCCAGCGGCCGCCTGTTCGGCTTGCGTCTCGAAGGCCTTTGGATGCATGTGGGCACGCCGGACGCCGTCGCTGCCGCGGAAGCAGCCCTCGCCGCCGCGCTTTAGAATCGGATATTTGTTGACCGTCGTCCTGAGGCGCCCGCGCGCAGCGCGGGCCTCGAAGGATGCGGCCGAGGTGCCCGGGCCGCCGCCCTTCGAGGCTCGCGGAGCCTGCCATCGGGCCGGCCACCCGGGCCGGACCCGTTGGCTCGCACCTCAGGGTGACGGAGTACTGTTACATCATGCCCCCACGCGTCTTCACCATCCCGGCTTCGGCGCCGTTTCTGCCGACGCTGATTACGGCGTTGGTCAGCGGCAAGCTGGGCTTGCGTATTGCCGACGATCCGCTCGCGCTTGCCGCTACTACGCTCTATCTGCCGACGCGGCGGGCGTGCCGGCTGATGCGGGATGCGTTTCTTGATGTGCTGAAGACCGACGCGGCGATCTTACCGCGCATTGTGGCGCTCGGCGACATCGACGAGGACGAGATCGCGTTCGCCGAGGCGGCAACCGGGGAACTTGCGGCGGATGCGCTGGCATTGCCGCCGGCGCTCGGCGGTCTGGAGCGCCGGCTGCTGCTGACCGAGCTGGTCGCCAAATGGGCGAACGCGCCTGAAGTGCATGGTGCGGGCGGCGGTCCGCTGGTCGCCCAGACTCCCGCAGCCGCTTGTGCGCTGGCCGATGATCTCGCCCGCCTGATCGATGACATGACCACGCGCGGCGTGTCGTGGGATCGCCTCGACGATCTCGTGCCCGACATGTTCGACCGCTACTGGCAGCTGACGCTGAGATTTCTGCAGATCGCGCGTGAGGCATGGCCGCGAGTGCTTGCCGAGCGCGATTGCATCGAGCCGGCGAAGCGGCGCGACGCCCTGATCAAGGCGGAAGCCGCGCGGCTGGCGCGCAAGACCGACGGTCCGGTGATCGCGGCCGGCTCCACCGGCTCGATCCCCGCGACCGCTGAATTGATCGCGACCATCGCGCGGCTGCCGCACGGCGCCGTGGTCCTGCCGGGCCTCGATACCGATCTCGATGAGGACTCCTGGCGGCTGATTGCCGGCGATGAGGGCAGGGGGATTGCGTCGGCCCCGGGACATCCGCAATTCGCGCTGCAGGCGCTGCTCGCCCGCATCGGCGTCGTCCGCGAAGCAGTCGTGAAACTCGCGGACGCGACTGGCCGCGAGCAGCTCCTCTCGGAGGCGCTGCGGCCCGCCGCGGCGACCGAGCTATGGCAGCAGCGCGCAGCGGATCCGGTCTTTGGTGCCAACGCCGAGGCGGCGATGGCGAAAATCAGCGTGATCGAAGCGGCCAATGCCGAGGAGGAATCGCTCGCGATTGCGGTGGCGCTCCGCGAAGCAGTCCATCAAGGCAAGACCGCCGCGCTGGTCACGCCGGATCGCGCGCTCGGGCGGCGGGTAAAAGCTGCGCTCGCACGCTGGAACATTGCGGCCGAGGATTCCGGCGGCGAGGCGCTGGCGGAAACGCCGGCGGGGATATTCGCACGGCTCGCGGCCGAAACCGCATTAGGCCGGCTTGCGCCGGTCACGCTACTGGCGCTGCTCAAGCATCCGCTGCTGCGCGTTGGCGGCCCGCGTCGCGATCGCGCGATCGCCGTGCTTGAGCGCGCGGTGCTGCGTGGCCCGCGGCCGCGCGCCGGCAGCGACGGACTTTCCCATGCGCTCAAGACTTTCAGCGCGCAGCTGCAGAAATTCCATAGTAAGGAGGAATCCGATCTGCATCATTCCGACCCGCGCGTCGGGCTGTACGACGACGAGCTTGCCGACGCTGCGGAATTTGTCGCAACGCTCGCTCGCGCGCTGGCGCCGCTCGAAGGCATTGCCAATCAATCGCATCGTTTGAGCGAAGTAGCGCGCCGTCATCGTGAGGTGCTTGCTGCGCTGTCGCTGGACGATGGCGACGAAGCCGCCTTCGCCGGTGCTGATGGCGCAAAACTCGCGGATGCGCTCGACGAACTCGCAACGAGCAAGGCGGCATCTGCCCTCCTCGTCGACACATCCGACTACGTCGAGCTGTTCTCCGCCGCGCTGGCAGATCGGGTGGTGCGGCCGCCGCCTCGTCCCGGCGCGCGGGTGCGTATTCTCGGCACCATCGAAGCGCGCCTCACAGAATGCGACCGCGTCGTGCTCGGCGGTCTGGTCGAAGGCGCCTGGCCGCCGGAAAGCCGGGCCGATGCGTGGCTCAGCCGTCCGATGCGGCTTGATCTCGGGCTTGATCTGCCGGAGCGCCGCGTCGGGCTGACCGCCCACGATTTCGCGCAACTGCTCGGCGCGGAAGAAGTCATCCTCAGCCACGCAGCCAAGATCGCCGGCACGCCCACGGTGCCGTCGCGCTTCGTCCAGCGCCTCGCCGCCGTCGCGGGCGCGGAGCGGTGGAAGGCGGCGATGCACCGCGGTGAGGCGTACCTTTCATGGGCACGCGCGCTCGACCGGCCAGAGCATGTGGCGGCGGCGGCGCAGCCTGCGCCCAAGCCGCCGGCGACCGCGCGGCCGAAGCGCCTTTCGGTCACCGACATCGAAGACTGGCTGCGCGATCCCTACACCATCTACGCCAAATACATTTTGCGTTTGGCGCCGCTCGATGCCGTCGATCTTTCACCCGGTGCGGCCGAGCGCGGCACCATCATCCATAACGCCATCCGCGATTTCACCGAGCGTTATAAGGATCGCCTTCCGGCCGATCCCGCACGCGAACTCATCGAGCTTGGCAGGCCGCACTTTGCCGAGCTCGACGATTTTCCCGAAGCGCGCGCCTTCTGGTGGCCGCGTTTCCAGCGGATCGCGAACTGGTTCGCCGGTTGGGAGGCGGCGAGGCGCCCCGACATCCGTGCGCTGGTCGCGGAAATCCGCGGCAAGATCGAGATTCCGTTGCCGGAGGGCGCCTTTACTTTGAACGGCATCGCCGACCGCATCGAGCGCCACACTGACGGCCGCTACGTCATTCTCGATTACAAGACCGGATCGGCGCGTACGGAAAAGCAGGTGCGGACCGGGCTCGCGCCGCAGCTCACACTTGAAGCCGCGATCCTGCGCAAGGGCGGATTTCCGGACATTGCCGCGGACAGTTCGGTCGCGCAGATCGGTTACGTGCTGCTCAAAGGTGGCGCGCGCCCCGGCGAATCCGAAGCTGATCGATTTTGAAAAGGGCACGGCCGACAGCCAGGCTGACTACGCGCTGGAAAAGCTCGACGACGCTCGCCGCGCGCTTCGCCAAGGAAAGCGAACCCTATCGCTCGCTCGTCCATCCGATGTGGACGACCCATTACGGCGATTACGATCATCTTGCGCGGGTCAAGGAATGGTCGGCGACCGGAGGCGAGATCGACGACATTTGGGGCAGCGAATGAGAACCGCGGCCTCGATCCCGAGCGAAGTGCGGCGGAAGCAGAGCGAGGCCTCAGATCCGGAGACGTCGGCATGGGTCGCCGCCAATGCCGGCTCCGGCAAAACCTACGTGCTGGCGCAGCGGGTGATCAACTTGCTGCTCAAGGGCGTCGAGCCGGAAAAAATCCTCTGCATCACCTTCACCAAGGCGGCCGCCGCCAACATGGCAAAGCGTGTGTTCGACACGCTCGCCGAATGGACGACGCTCGATGATGCCGCTCTTGATGACGCCATTCGGCAGAGCTCCAGGATGGCGCCCGATGCGCGGCGCCGGGCGCTGGCGCGGCGGCTGTTCGCCCGGGCGCTGGAAACGCCGGGCGGGCTCAAGGTGCAGACCATCCACGCCTTCTGCACCCAGCTGTTGCATCAGTTCCCGTTTGAAGCGGACGTTACCGCCCGCTTCAGCGTGCTCGACGACGCCGAGCAATCGCAACTGCTGGAGCAATTGACACTCGGCGTGCTGCTGGAAGGCGCCGGCAATCCCGGCAGCGCCTTGGCGCAAGCGCTGAACCTGGCGATGACGGCTGCCGCCGATCGGACCTTTCGCGACGTGGTGCGCGAGGCGATCGGCCAGGGCGACGCCATCAGCCGGTGGGTAGAAAGCGCGGGTGGCGTGGAGGCAGCGATTGCGAACCTGGCGCGGGCGCTCGGCGTCGAGCCGTCGGATAGCGCTGACGAGATTGAAGCGGAGTATTTTTCCGGCGCAATCATCGCGCCATCGGAATGGCCGGCAATCGCCAACACGATTGCCCGAGGCGGCAAAAACGACTGCGATCAGGCGCAACGCTTCGCGAGCCTGCCGACGCTCGCCGGCTCGGAGCAGGTCGAAACCTATCTCGATATTTTCTGCACCGCCGCCGGCAGCGGACGGACGGCGCGCAAAACCATCATCACGAAGGCTGTAGGCGATCCGGCATTGGCGCAGCGCCTGCTCGACGAGCAGCAGCGCGTCTGGGATTTGCTCCAGCGGCGGCGCGGCGTGGCGTTGCGCGACCGCAGCGCCGCCCTTGTTACCGTCGCGTACGAGGTGGTGACGCGCTACGCCAGGGAGAAGGAACGCCGCGGCCTGCTCGATTATGACGACCTGATCGACAAGACGCTCAAGCTTCTCGCCAACGTCGATGCAGCCTGGGTGCATTTCAAGCTCGATCTCGGCATCGATCATGTCCTGGTCGATGAGGCGCAGGATACCAGCCACAAGCAATGGGAGATCGTGCTCCGGCTCACCGCCGAATTCACCGCCGGCGCCGGTGCGCGCGGCTTAAAGCGCACCATGTTCGCGGTCGGCGACGAAAAGCAGTCGATCTATTCGTTCCAGGACGCCGCGCCGAAGGAATTCGCCGAGATGTTGCGCCACTTCAAGACCGCGCACGAACGGAGCGAGCAGAAATTCGTCGTCAGCAAGTTCGAGCATTCGTTCCGCTCTGGTGCGGTCATTCTGGCCGCGGTGGACGAGGTGTTCAAGCGGGCGGACGTGGCGCTGAGCGTCACCTCCGATCTGGACGGATTTCCGCCACACATCGCGCTGCCCGACACGCCGCCGGGCACGGTCGAAATCTGGGAGCCGGAGAAGCCGGACGACCGCAAGGAGATCGAAGGCTGGGACGCGCCGTTCGATACTGTGAGCGAAACCAGCCCGCGGGTGAAACTGGCGCGACGCATCGCTCGTGCGGTGCGCAAGCTGGTCGACGAGCACAAGGCGCGCTACGGCGACATTTTGGTCCTGGTGCGCCAGCGTGGCGAATTGTTCGAGGCGATCATCCGGGCGCTGAAGCGGGTCGAGGTGCAGGTCGCGGGCGCCGACCGCCTGGTGCTGACAGAACACATCGCGGTGATGGATCTGATGGCGCTCGCTGAAGCGCTGCTATTGCCGCAGGACGATCTCTCGCTGGCGACCGTGCTGCGCAGTCCGCTGTTCGGCTTTTCCGACGACGATCTGTTCGAGATCGCCTATGACCGCGGCCGCACGCCGCTGCGCACCATTCTCAAGCGGAAGGCGGCCGAGAAAAAGATCTTCGCCGATGCCGTCGCGCGTCTCGATGAGCTGGCAACAAGCGGCGCGACGCGAGACGCCGTTTGCATTCTACGCGCTGCTCCTCGGTGAAGGCGGCGCGCGGCGCCGCATCCTGGCGCGGCTCGGCCCGGAAGCCAACGATGCGCTGGATGAGTTTCTCAACCTGGCGCTTGAATACGAACGGCGTGAGACGCCGTCGCTCCAAGGCTTTTTGACCTGGCTGCGCGATGCCCGTGCCGAAGTGAAGCGCGACATGGAGATCGCCCGCGACGAGGTGCGAGTCATGACCGTGCACGGCGCCAAAGGCCTCGAAGCGCCGGTCGTGATCCTCGCCGACACCATGACACCCCCGCAGGGCCCGCGGCCGCCGCGGCTGTTGCAGCTTGCCGACGGCGCGATGGTCTGGGCGGGGCGCAAGGCTGACGACGTGCCGAGCGTCGCCACGGCACGTGCCGCCGCCAACGCCGAGGCCGAGCACGAGTACCGCCGGCTGCTTTACGTCGCCATGACGCGCGCGGCCGAGCGGCTGATTGTGTGCGGGGCAGATGGCATTAAGAAGCGGCCGACGGATTGCTGGTACGATCTTGTGCGCGATGCCCTCGATCCCATGCTTGTTGCCGAAGGCGAAAACGACGAAAAAGTTTTGCGCTTCCGCAAGCACCAAGAGGAAAAACTGCCGCGCGCATCACCGCATCGCTTGCGAAACCGTCAAGGCCGATCGCGGCGAAGCGCCATCGTGGTTCGGCAGCCGGCGCCTGACGAAGCAAAGCGCCCAACGCGGATCTCCCCGTCCTCAGCTTTCGGCGAGGAAATCGCCCACGTCGTGCAGACCGGTTCCGCCGCCGATCGGCAAAAAGCGCTCGCGCGCGGACGCATCGTGCATCGTCTGATGCAATCTTTGCCCGACATCCCCGCGGCCGCGCGTAAATCCGCTATCGAGCGATTTCTCAGAAGCGCCGCCGCGGATTTTCTTCCGGCCGAGCGCGCCGAGATGGCCCAACAGGCGCTGACCATCCTCAACGATCTGGTTTTCGCCGAACTGTTTGCCGCGGGAAGCCGCGCCGAGGTGCCGATTGTCGGGCGCATCGCCTGCGACGGCGGCGCGTCGATCGAGGTGTCGGGGCAGGTGGACCGGCTGGCGGTGACGGACGATTCGGTGCTGATCGCGGACTACAAGACCGATCGGGCCATCCCGGCGAGTTTGACCGAGGCGCCCCAAGCTTACATCGGCCAGCTGGCGCTATACCGCGCGGTGCTGGCGCGCATTTACCCGGCGAAAACGATTTGCGCCGCATTGATCTTTACCGCCGGCCCGAACCTCATCGAGGTGCCCGGCCCGGCCATGGAGGCCGCTTTGGCCGAAATCATGCGCAAAAACCAGCCCAATCATGCGCCCGCTCACGCTCCGGTGAGGCGATCTTGACGCTGGCGGATGCCGTTCATAGGTTTGGTTGCCCTGCCACTTTTTCCCACGCAAAGCGAGGTCTTCCATGGTCGATAAGGTAACCGATGCAACGTTCGACCAGGACGTGCTCAAGGCCAGCGAACCTGTGGTAGTGGATTTCTGGGCGGAGTGGTGCGGCCCCTGCAAGATGATCGCCCCAGCACTCGAGGAGATTTCCAAGTCACTCGACGGCAAGGTCAAGATCGTCAAGCTCAACGTCGACGAGAACCCGGGCACTGCCGCGAAATTCGGCATCATGTCGATCCCGACGCTGATGCTGTTCAAGAACGGCCAGCTTGCATCCCGCCAGGTCGGCGCTGCGCCCCGGCAGAAGCTGGAGCAGTGGATCACCGGCGCGGTGTGATCTTTGCGGCCTAGCGCCGGCTTGCCAGCCGGTTGATGGCCGGTTCTACTTCTTCAATGACACGATGTAAGCGGCGATGTCTTCAATCGCCGTGCGGCTCAACGCGAGCTTTGCCATCTTCGGATGCGGATCATACAAAAGATACGCGAGGCGATCTGCATTGAAACTCGTCGATTGAGCAATCGTCGTGAATGGCGGCGCGACTTGCCTTGTCGCTTTTTGTTCGGCCGAGACCAGGTGACACGAAGCACACCAGTTTTCAGCCAAGTGGCGGCCGTAGGCGGCGTCGCCCGAAGGCCGGGCCTCGCTGTCCGCGGCGTAACCGGATAAAGGCAGGAGCAACCACGCTGCCATGACGAGGGAAGTAAGCCGGAAGATTTGCATCTAAGCTCGTCCTGAATGCGTGTCTGGCGCAAATGCCGAAAGTGCAATCGGCGATTTGGCCGGCCGGCAATCTACAACAAAATTCGCGCGGACTGAACCACAACCCGCGTCAAACGACATTCGCCGTAGTCGTCGGCTTAATGCCGAAAACGCGACGTGCCGGCGAACAGCGGGCAATGCCAGGGTCTGGCGCGTTACCGTTATAGCCAGGCCTGATAGCGTGGCCTGCAAAACAGGTGAGGGCGCGTTCTCGCCGTGGAGAGCCTGGCCCGCGTTATGTGGGCGGCTGGCTCACGAGCTCGTAATCAAAGCATCGATCTGCTTCACGCTCATTGGCTTGCCGAGCAAAAATCCCTGGCCCATATCGCAATGAAGCCTCAATACGGTCTGGAAATCCGCTTCCGTGGAAATGCCAACCGCGACCGCCCGACAACCGAAGTTATGCGCCATCTGAATGATGGTCTTGCAAATTTTTTCATTGCCCGGACTGGTTGCGCAGCCTTCGATGAGTGAGCGGTCAATTTTGATTTCGGAGAAGGCGACTTGATTCAGTACATCCAAGCTGGAGGCGCCGCGCCCGAAATTATCGATGGCGATTGAAACGCCGGCTTGTTGCAGATTTGGCGCCCGCGCTTTCAAGCGATCGATCTTGTTGACGACCTGTCGTTCCGGTATTTCCACGAGCAGGCCGGCCCAATCCGCGCATTCGGGACGATGCAACAAAACCAAATCGGCAAACGGCAGCGCCAACAAATTGTCCATGTCGATATTAATCGCAAGCTGCAGCCGGGCTCCCAATTCATGGAAGTGTGAGCTCGCCCGCAGCGCATCAAGCAGCGCGAGGCGCGACAGGTCGACAAGATCGTCCTCATCGGCGTCGTGCAAGAATTCATCCGGCGTCAGGAGGCCAAGCTCCGGATGGGCAACGCGCGCTACGGCTTCCGCACCGGACACGACAGCCATCTTCAGGTCAATTTTCGGCTGGTAAAAAAATTTGACCATTTTCTTCGCCAGCGCGTCTTTAAGTGAGACGCCTCTCGACCTGGCTGGTGCGGTGTCAAGCTTTAGACCGCTGATAATGTCGCGCAGGGTCGCCACTTTCACGGGCTTCTTAAGCGGCGGCAGCATTGTCAGGCAGCTATCAACGCCAATTTTATTGAAGCTCTCCAGCGTTTTCGGCTCACAGTGCCCGTAGAGCTGGACGGCGCCGGAATAGCGGCATTCCTTGAGCGCCAGCAACGCCCGCACGCACTCATGCGGTGCAGCACCATGCAGGTTGATGAGAACGATATCGGGGTTTTGGTTGTCGACGAAATCGATGAATCGGGAGCTGTTCGAAAACTCGACGGTGTCGACATTCTCCCGGCGCAGCTCCTTCGCCAGGTCGTGCCGGAATGCAAAATCATCATCCACTATGAAGCAAAGCGGGTTAGCTGATCTCCGGGTCTTGTTGTTGAAAGCGGCGGCGAGGTGAGTGTCGGCCATCAATCAGGCTCAATGCGAAACGGGTAAGAACATGTTAAAATTGCCGAAAGAACTTAAATCACAAGTCGTTTAAGTATTATTGACGGCCAACCGGCGGCGGCGAGCGCCGCTCCCTGGCGCAGACATTCGCTGGAGTTCGCGAGTCCTCGGCCTAGTGCCGGAAATGCCGCGTGCCGGTGAATACCATGGCGATGCCGGCTTCATCGGCGGCCTTGATCACTTCATCGTCGCGCACCGAGCCGCCGGGCTGGATGACAGCAGTAGCGCCGGCTTCGATAGCGACGAGGAGGCCGTCGGCGAAGGGGAAGAACGCGTCGGAGGCGACCACCGAGCCCTTGGTCGCCGGCTCCTTCTGTCCCGCTTCTTTCGCGGCGTCTTGCGCCTTACGCGCGGCAATGCGTGCGGCATCGACCCGGCTCATCTGGCCGGCGCCGATGCCGACAGTCGCCGAATCTTTCGCATAGACGATGGTGTTCGACTTCACGTGCTTGGCGAACTCGAAAGGCAAAGCGTAAATCGCGCAATTCGGCGTTGGTGGGCGTGCGTTTGGTCACCGGTTTTAGATCCATGTCATCGACGACGGCGTTATCGCGGGTTTGCACCAAAAGCCCACCGGCGACGGTCTTTGCCGTCAAGCCTTTAGCGCGCTGATCGGGCAGCCCGCCAACGAGCAGGAGCCGCAGGTTCTTCTTGGCGCCGACAATGGCGATCGCCTCCTCGGTCGCGTCCGGCGCGATGATGACCTCGGTGAAAATTTCGGTGATGGCGCGCGCCGCGCTGGCGTCGAGCGTGCGGTTGAGCGCTACAATGCCGCCGAATGCCGATACCGGATCGCATGCGAGCGCCTTGCGATAGGCCTCCGCGAGGCTGTCGCCCTCGGCGACGCCGCACGGATTGGCGTGTTTGATGATGGCGCAGGCGGCGGTGCGCGCGGGATCGAACTCGGCGACGCATTCGTAGGCCGCATCGGTGTCGTTGATGTTATTGTAGGAGAGCTGCTTGCCCTGCGCCTGCCGCGCGGTCGCGACACCGAAGCGCCGGTCGGGCGTGGCATAGAATGCCGCCGACTGATGCGGATTCTCGCCATAGCGCAACGCCTCGATCAGCCGGCCGCCGAAAGCACGGTAGTCCGGCGCCACTTCGCCCAGCTCGCCCGCGAACCAGTTGGCGATCGCCGCGTCATAGGCCGCGGTGCGCGCGTAGGCCTTGGCGGCGAGCCGGCGGCGGAGCGCAAGCGTCGTCATTCCGCCGTGCCGGGCGAACTCATCGAGCACCAGGGCGTAGTCGGCTGGCTCGACCACGACGGCAACGTCGGCGTGATTCTTGGCGGCGGCGCGGATCATGGCCGGGCCGCCGATATCGATATGCTCGATGCAATCGTCGAAGCTCGCGCCGCGCGCGACGGTTTGCTCGAACGGATAAAGGTTGACCACCAGCAAATCGATCGGGTGGATGTGATGGGTGCGCATCGCTTCGGCATGCGCGGGATTTCCCCGGATGGCGAGGAGCCCGCCATGCACGGCCGGATGCAGCGTCTTGACGCGGCCGTCCATCATTTCCGGATAGCCGGTCAGCTCGGAAACGTCGCGCACCGCGAGTCCGGCATCGCTAAGCGTCTTGCGCGTGCCACCAGTCGAAATGAGTTCGATTCCGTAGCCGGAAAGAGCGCGGGCGAATTCGACAATGCCGTGTTTGTCGGAGACGGCGAGAAGGGCGCGTATGGCGCGGCGGAGGTGTTCGGTCATGACGAGTTGTTATCTCTCATCCGCCCCTGCGTAGCGCAAGCGAAGCGGGGGAGGGGGACCATGCGCAGCATGGTGGAGGGGGCATGCAGCAAAGAGGTTTACTCATCGCCGGCGCCCCTTCCACCGCCCTTCGGGCGGTCCCCCTTCCCCGCTGCGCGGGGCAGGATGAAGAAGGCGCGCGGGCGGAGTTGCATCATTACAGCGGCAGCCGCGGCTCCTCCACGCGCACGCGACGCCCGGTGCCGGCGGTCGCAAGCGCGGTAGCGCTCGCCTGCTGGAAGCTCCAGACCACCCGCGGCATGGCGCGCGCGTGTCCGTGGATGACCATTTGCACCGTCCGGCGCAGGCCCTCATTGCCGGCAAGATAGACGCTGTCTTCGAGCTGCACCGGGTTTTCGCCGGCGCTAAAGGTCCACGCTTCCCTGTTCGGGGTCACTAACAGGACGCCGTGGCCGTCGGTCAGCCGCGTCGCCTTGATGGCCGGATGCAGATGAAATCTCACCGCATAGCGGTCCTGGTCGGTGCGGATTTGCGCGCTGCCGTCGGCGGCGAAGAAAAAATCCTCGCCGTCGAATTTCGTACCGTCGGCGGCAAGCGTCACCGTGCGTTCGTGCACGATGCCGTAACGCTTCGCGTAACCGTCATGTGCAGCGCGCACCGTCACCGTGCCGTCAGGCCGCTCGTCGCGCGACACCGAGACCTGGCTTGGTCCGCCGATCATCGGCGAGCCGCCCAGCAGATTGCGGAACGCCGCCGTTTCGATAAATTGGGCGGAAGACACCTCGTTGAACGTCACCGTTGAATGCGCGGCGGTGGCGCGCGCCAGCGGCCGCCAGTCGGCGCGGGCGTTTGCCGGCATGCCGCAATTGACCACGATGAGGCTTTGCTTCGGCGAGGAAAATTCGAAAGACAGGAAACCAGCGTGCGCCTCAAGACTCATTTCGATCGGCGGTGCGCGGCCGGTATCCATGATCAGCACGCCGCCGCCGGCTTCCAGTCGCTGATAGGCGGAATAAGGCGCGTTCGACAGCGGCGCGCCGTGCGCTTCGTCATAGGCGATGAGTGTCAGCAACAGATCGGCGGGCGTCGCCGCCATACCATTGAAATGCGCGAACGTACCGTCGGAATGCCGAAAGAAGCGCAGCATCGGCATCATCCGATCGACGGCATTGAGCAGCGCTGGCGGCGGCGGGATGTTGCGTGATTTGAAGGCCTGGCGCAGCGGCAGAAATTCAAGCAACAGCTCAATGATCGCCCCTGGATCGCGGCTGGCGTGACCGCCATCGGGCAGGATTTGCTGCTCGATTTCGCTCGCCAGCCGCTCCGTGGCCGATTTGATGGTGCGCGCCTGCCCGGCGATGCATAGCGCGGCGTAGGTCAGTGCGATGGTGGCCTGCATGCGGGCGACGCCCCGGCCGGCATGGCCAGCTGTGTGGCGCAGGTAGCGGACCTGTCGGACCAGACTGCGCAGGAAGCGCCGGTAGAAGCGGACGTCGGCGTCCTGCAACAGCAGCGGCGCCTGGCTGAGCCACGAAATAATGCGCCGCGACAGCACGTCGGCCCGCCACGCCAGCGGATGCCATGAACCCTGCAGCGCGATCCACTCGTCGACCAGCGCGCGGGCATTGGCGCGGGTGATGCCGGAATCCGCGGCGCGCAAATGGCGGAGCCAGGTGAAGCCAAGGAGCGCCGCCGCCCATTCTTCGGAGGGTGGCGCCGTCTCAAAGATCGAGCGTTCGTCGCAGACCACCACCTTGCCGGCGAATGCGAAGCGGCCCGAATAGATTTCCGTCGCGCGGGTGGCGTCGGCGGTGCGCAGCTCTTGCGGCGCGATCAGCAGGCGGTCCGCCTTGATCGGTCCCAAGCGCCACCGCAGCAGCGGATGGCCGATGAAGAGTTCGCGGAGCCGCCGCAGCCCGCCGCGCAGCAGCAGCCAGGAAAGCGTCAGAGACAGTTTTCCACGGTTCGCGACCAAAGCGCGTGCCATTGCCGCGTTCGCCCTTCCTTGGCGGAGCAAGAATCTCCCGCCGATTTCGGACCATAATGGAATGGCGCATTAGCGGCCAACGGCGGGTGTTTTCGCCGAAAGCCCGTTATTTAACGAGCCTTGCCGCGTAGAAACCGTCGACACCCGCGAACCGCGAATCGGGATCGGGGAAATGGCAGGGCAGCGTACGCAGGTCGCCGTCTTTGGTGAGGAATTCGCTGCGGCCGAACACCTCGCCGGCGGCGATCGGCGCCCGCCGCACACCAGGCTCGCGCGCCAGCAGGGCGGCGATGATGTTTTCGCCTTCCTCCGGTTCGAGCGAACAGGTGCAATAGACCAGCGTGCCGCCGGGTTTGGTCAAGGCAACGGCGCGATCGATCAGCCGCCTTTGAAAGTCGGCAAGCTTGATGATGTCGGAAGCATGCTTGAGCCACGGTATGTCGGGGTGGCGGCGGATGGTGCCGGTTGAAGAACACGGCGCGTCGAGGAGGACGGCGTCGAACGGCTCGGCTTGCCATTCCTCGACATCGGCGCAGACAAGCTCGGCTTGAAGCGACAAGCGGGTCAGATTTTCGCGCAGCCGATTAAGCCGTGCCGGCGCGCGATCGACTGCAGTAACGCTCGCCCCCGCAGCGGCAAGCTGCGCAGTCTTACCGCCCGGTGCGGCGCAGAGATCGGCGACGCGCTGACCGGCGACGGCGCCAACAAGGCGCGCCGGCAGCGCCGCCGCGGCGTCCTGCACCCACCACGCCGCCTTCGGCGAAGCCCGGCAATGCGGTCACGCTGCCATGCGCAACCATGCGGACCGTGCCGGTCGGCAGCACCCGGCCGCCGAGCTTCGTTGCCCAGCTTTCCGGATCGCTTTTGACCGTCAGATCGAGCGCGGCCTCTTGGCCGTTGGCCGCAGCGATGGCGCGGGCGGTGGCTTCGCCGTAAGTCGCAGTCCAGCGCGCCAACAGCCATTCCGGCGTATCGAGAGCCGTTGCATCAAGCGTAGCGAGCCGCTCGGCGCCTTCGCGGGCCACGCGCCGCAGCACGGCGTTGACCAAACCGGCGAAGTGAGTGGCGTGGCGATCGGCCCGCGCCAGCCGGACCGAAAGATCGACGGCGGCGTGGTCGGGTACTTCCAGGAACAGGATCTGCGCTGCGCCGATGAGCAGCGCGGTCTCGACGCGCGGCGCCTGCGCCGGCGGACCGTGCTCGAGAAAAATTCCGATCAGATGGCGCAGGGTACCAAGCCGCCGCAACACGGTCGCGACCAGTGCGCGGGTCAAGGCGCGGTCGCGCTCGGGAAGGCCGGCGAGCGCAGCATTGCACCGGCCCCTTCGAATTGCTCGTCGAGCGGACGATGCCACTGCAGAACGGCGTCGACAATGTCGGCCGCAACGCGCCGGGCGGCAAGGCCGGGTACGTCGTCGCGACTGGCGGAAGCGGCACCCTGCCGTCGCGCACCCTTCATTCCAAATTGCTCCTTGCGGCAGCTACTTGTGAATTTGGCACGGCTACGCCAAGTCACAGGCGATGCCAACCGACCAGACACCGCCAAAGCCCGCCGAAGGCGACAGAACGGACGATCGACCGGCGAAGAAGCCGCTGCCGCCCGCGGCCGAGCGCGCGCTCGCCGAAGCCGCCGCCCGCCGCGCCGAACGCGATCGCCGAACGCGCCGACCGGCCGAAGGAAATCCAGGGCCGCGACGGACCCGAACCAACCCGTTACGGCGACTGGGAGATCAACGGGCTTACGTCCGATTTCTGAGGCCTTGCGGTAGTGTCTCAGTTTGATTGTGGCAGAGCGGATTTTATGGCGCAGCGTCCACCGCACGATCTCAGAGCGGCATAGCCGAATAGGCGCTTCAGCCGTTGGAAATAGAGCCGCCAAAGCTCGTTGGGGCGGCTAGGCGGCTTCCTCTTGTCCCATTGCCTTCTTTGCAGCCTGGGCGATGAATCCAGACCGCGTAAAGCCGTGAGCGGCGGCAAAACGGTCAATCTGCTCCAATACATCTTCGGGCAGCGTGACATTCACGCGCACTGCTTTGCGCGCCTCCGTTTTGACCGCGACTAAGATAGCGACGCCGTCCCGGTTGTCAGGATCAGTCATAACCTCCTCAAGACTAGAGGGTTCAGGAATAGCCTCGCCATCTGCCACGAGGCCTTCAATATGAAAGGCCAAGGCCTCTTCGGCCATAGCACGGGCGTCATCCAAGGAGGTCCCGACCGTAGCCACCCCCGGAAAGTCAGGGAATGACACGCCGAAATCGCTGTCCGCTTCCTTATGAATAAGGCCGATATAGTTACGCATGGCTCACCTCAGTTGGAGGTTTGATTGTCGTTCGATGCTACGAAGCGTGCCCTTAGGAATGTCACGCTGTGGATGAGGGACCGTGACACGACCGGGCAACTTAGGATGCTTAAACTGAACATGGCTTCCCTTTCGGGCAACCTCGCGCCAGCCCGCCGCCTCTAGGGCCGCGATAACCTCCCGGCTACGCATGGTGTGTATATATACACACTATAACTCGCGGGTCAACATTTTGTCTTTAACATTTGTTCCGCGGTTCAAGGCCCAGCCGCCACTAACGGCTTTCGTCTTGACTTTATTCCTGGAATAAGCAGAATATAATCCTGCAACTAATAAGAGTATATTGATCAGTTGCCCTCATGAACGAGCATGGCGCATTTGTCTTCCGTACCATTGGCGCCCAAAAGATACGCTGGCGTAATCGGCGTCTCCGTTGTGATTTTTGCCGTTGGTTTTGCCGCGGGCGCGTTCGTTAGGCCGGCTAAACTGCAGCCCGTTGCGTCAATCGACACTGCGCTTGCGGCCGGTCCCGCCGCCGATGCGCCGTTAGCCGCAGCGGCGAATACGGCGCGGTTCAGCCCGCAGCTGGCTTATCCCGCCGAAATCATCCGCATCATCGACGGCGATACCTTCGAGGCCCGTGTGCACGTGTGGCCCGGGCTCGATGTCAGCACTAAGGTGCGGTTGCGTAACGTCGACGCGCCGGAGTTGCATGCGCATTGCGCCGACGAGCTTGCCAAAGCGCAGGCCGCGCGCGCCGCACTGGAAACGATGCTCGCCGCCGGCGGCGTCACTGTCTCACGCGTCGGCATCGACAAGTACGGCGGCCGCGTCGATGCCGTAGTTGCTACGCGCGACATTGCGGACATCTCCACCGCGCTGCTCAACGGTGGCTGGGCGCGCAGCTACGATGGCGGCCGCCGCGGAAGCTGGTGCTGATTGTCAGGAGCAGATCCCAGGTGTCGGGCATCAGGCTCTTGGTGAGCTCCTGATGCCCGACCCCGTCCCCCGTCAAGGTATCGGGCGTTCCCGATACCTCCCCAATTACTGGACCACCACCGGGGTGCCGACGCTGACGCGGCCAAACAAATCGGTGATGTCCTCGTTGAACATGCGGATGCAGCCGTAGGAAACGAAATGGCCGATAGAGCCGGGCTGGTTGGTGCCGTGAATGGCGTATTCGCCGCGGGCAAGCGACATGGCGGCAACGCCCATCGGATTATGCGGCGAGCCGCCGGGAACGACGTTCGGCAAATTTGGATGGTCTTGCCGCACGACCGAAGGCGGCGACCATGCCGGGCGGATGTACATGCCGTCGATGTAGGATTTACCCGACCATTGTTTGCCGGCTCTACCGACGCCGACCGGATACGCAATGGCTTGTCCACCGCCGATCACGTAATAGAGCCGCCGCTCGTTGGTGCGCACGACAATGGTGCCGGGCGAAAAAGTCTCATTCATCATCACCATGGCGCCGCGGGCATGTGCCGAATTGGGCGCCAGCGCGAATGAGCACACGACTGCGGCCAGCACGGCCCCAAACCGGGCTTTTCCCTTTATCGTCACCATCCCGCTACCGACAACTACCGAACATCCGGCCGAGATCGGCCCACAAACATTCTAGTCTAACGGGCGGTTTCGCCCAGCCCTGAGTGGGTAACACCATATGCTTTCTAAAAAATTTCCGACGGGTGTGGCCGGCGTGCACCAGCAGTGCACGCCCCATTCAAATCAAGCCGGGTGATGGCTTTATGCGCTTTTCCGGTTCTGCCTGTTGGTCACAAGGTCGTCGACCACGGCCGGATCGGCGAGCGTCGAGGTGTCGCCGAGATTGCCGAACTCGTCCTCGGCAATCTTGCGCAGGATGCGGCGCATGATTTTTCCAGAGCGCGTCTTCGGCAAGTTCGGAGCGAACTGGATGAGATCGGGCGAGGCGATCGGACCGATCTCCCTACGTACCCAGCCGGTGAGTTCCTTGCGCAACTCCTCGGTCGGCTGCTCGCCGGCCATCAAAGTGACATAGGCGTAGATGCCCTGGCCCTTGATGTCGTGCGGATAGCCGACCACCGCGGCCTCTGAAACTTTCGGGTGGGCAACCAGCGCCGACTCGACCTCGGCGGTGCCGAGGCGATGGCCGGCGACGTTGATTACATCGTCGACCCGGCCGGTGATCCAGTAATAGCCGTCTTCGTCGCGCCGGCAGCCGTCGCCGGTGAAATACTTGCCGGGATACGCGCGGAAATAAGTGTCGACGAAGCGCTGATGGTCGCCATAGACGGTGCGCATCTGGCCGGGCCACGAATCCGCAATGCAGAGATTGCCGGTCGCCGCGCCGGTGAGCACCCTGCCCTCGGCATCGACCAGCTCGGGGATCACGCCGAAGAACGGCAGCGTTGCCGAGCCGGGTTTTAGCCGTGTCGCGCCCGGCAGCGGTGTGATCAGGATGCCGCCGGTCTCGGTCTGCCACCAGGTGTCGACGATTGGGCAGCGGCCGTCGCCGACCACGCGGTGATACCATTCCCACGCTTCCGGATTGATCGGCTCGCCGACCGAACCGAGCAGCCGCAATGACGCGCGGGATGTCTTCTGCACCGGCGCATCGCCGGCCTGCATCAACGCGCGGATCGCGGTCGGCGCGGTGTAGAAGGTGTTGACCTTGTACTTGTCGATGATTTCCCAGAACCGCGAGTTGCTCGGGTAATTCGGCACGCCTTCGAACATCAAAGTAGTCGCGCCGTTCGCCAGCGGCCCATACACGATGTAGCTGTGGCCGGTTACCCAGCCGACGTCGGCGGTGCACCAGTAAATGTCGCCGTCGTGATAGTCGAACACGTACTGGTGCGTCATCGACGCGTAGACCAGATAGCCGCCGGTGGTGTGCAGGACGCCCTTCGGCTGTCCGGTCGAGCCCGATGTGTAGAGGATGAACAGCGGGTCCTCGGCGTTCATCTCGGCGCACGGGCATTCCGCCGTCACCATGTCGGCGGCGTCATGGTACCAGACGTCGCGTCCGGGCTGCATGTTGACCGGCGCGCCGGTGCGCCTGACCACGATGACGTGATCGACGCCGCCCACCTTATCGATCGCCGCGTCGGTGTTGGCCTTCAGCGGCACCTTGCGGCCACCGCGCAAGCCTTCGTCGGCGGTGATGACGACCTTCGATTGGCAGCCCTCGATGCGGCCGGCAAGCGATTCCGGCGAGAACCCGCCGAACACCACGGAATGGATCGCGCCGATGCGTGCGCAGGCGAGGATGGCGTAAGCCGCCTCTGGAATCATCGGCAGGTAGATGGTGACGCGATCGCCTTTCTCGACGTTGCGGTTACGCAGCACATTGGCGAAACGGCAGACCTCGTCGTGCAGCTCCTGATAGGTGATCTTCTTTGAATCTTTTGGGTCATCGCCTTCCCAGATGATGGCGACCTGATCGCTGCGCGTCGGGAGGTGACGATCGATGCAGTTGTAGGCGGCGTTGGTGGTGCCGTCCTCGTACCATTTGATCGAGACGTTATGCGGATCGAACGAGGTGTTCTTCACTCTGGAGAAGTGTCGGTACCAGTGAATCCGCTTGCCTTCTTCGCCCCAAAATGCGTCAGGCTCCTTGATCGAACGCCCATACATCGCGCGGTATTTTGCGTCATCGATATACGCGCGCTTGGCCCACGCGGCGGGAACCTCGTAAATCTTGTCCGGCATCGCATCCTCCACGCGCATCGCGCGCGCACTCGCTCCCGTGACGACCATTATCGACACCCCCGTCGCTGCGGACAAGCCGGACACGTCATCGCGGCGGCTCAAATTGCCGCATCGATTAAGAATGAATTGGCGCGACACGGGCTTTGATGTGAACCAACGGGCGAAATGCAGCTAAAGACTAATGCGCCGCCGCGATCATTTCACGATAAGGCGGCTTGACTAGGCTCGCAGCCGCGCCTCCTGCCGGGCTCGTCATCGCCTGGCTATCGCGCTTACAGTCCGCCCATCTTGCAGATGAGCTTCCACGCCTCCGCCGTCACAGGCTGGACCGACAGGCGGGAATATCTCACCAGCGCCATGTCTTTCAGCTTCGGCTCGGCTTTTACCGCGGCAAGCGTCACCGGCTTCGGCAGCGGCTCGTCGGCTGTCGTCGTCACCGCGACCCATGGTTCGCCCTTTGCCGCGGTCGGATCGGGATAGTGCTCCTTGATGATTTCGCCGATGCCGACGACCTGCTTCTGGTCGCCGGTGTGGTAAAAGAAAAACTTCTCGCCCTTCTTCATCTCCTTGAGATGACCCCGCGCGGTGAAATTGCGCACGCCGCTCCACGTCTCGCCCTTGGCGCCGCGCTTTAACTGATCGTCCCAGGAAAATTCCTCCGGCTCGGTCTTCATCAGCCAGTACGCCATGATCTTAGCCCTCCGCCTTGAACGGCCGTGACAGTAATGACTCGATCGCCGTATCGACACTCATCTTACCGTCAAGCATAGCGGCAACGGCAAACGAGATCGGCATGTCGATGTCGCGCTCGCGCGCCATCTGCGTGAGCACCGATGCGGTGAACGCGCCTTCGGCGAGACCGCCCTGGATGGCTTCGGGTTTTTGGCCGCGGGCAAGATTGACGCCGAAGCTGAAGTTGCGTGACTGCGGGCTCGAGCAGGTCAGGATTAAGTCGCCGAGGCCGGAAAGCCCCATCATCGTCTCCGGCTTCGCTCCGTACGCGCGGCCGAAGCGCACCAGCTCGGCGAAGCCGCGCGTCGTTAGCGCCGCGGCAGCGCTGGCCCCGAGCCCGCGGCCGGCGACAATTCCGGCGGCAATGGCGAGCACGTTCTTGGCGGCGCCCCCGATCTCAACGCCGCGCACGTCGGTGGAGTGATAGGGACGGAAACTTGCCGAGCCGATCGCCTTCGCCAGTTCGCCGGCAAGCTTGTCGTCATTGGCCGCCAGCGTGACCGCGGTCGGCATGCCGCGTGCCACATCGGCGGCAAAGCTTGGTCCGGACAGAATCGCCGGTACCGCAGCGGACGCGCATTGCGCGACCACTTCGGTCATGAACTTTTCGGTGCCACGCTCGATCCCCTTGGCGCAGACGATCACCGGCGTGCGTGGTGCGATCAACGGCGCCAGCGTTTCTGTCACCGCGCGCACCGCCTGCGCGGGCACTACGAGAAGAATTGCCGGGGCCCGGGCGGCGGCGGCGGGATCGGTGGCGATGGCGATGCTGTCATCAATCCGCACTCCGGGCAGGAACCGGCTTTCGCGTTTGCTGGTGACTTCCGCAGCGTGAGTGGCGTCAGGCTCCCACAATGTCACGCTGCGCCCGCCGCGCGCGCAGGTCAGCGCCAGCGCTGTGCCCCAGGCGCCGGCGCCGATGACCGCGATGTGGTTGAACGCCATGGCTTTGAGCGCGTGGTGGTGACCTCTGCGACTATAGCAGTTCGCCGCGCAGCAATTTCGGGACTTCGCCGACGAGGCCGGCGGCCTCGCGGATGAACAGCCGCTTCAGCCCGGGCACCCGGTCAACCATGCCGAGGCCGACGTCGCGGAAGAGCCGCAGCGCTGCGGAGCGGTTGGAGAACAGGCGATTGAGCCCGTCAGTCGCAAGCCCCATCGCCATGGTGTCGAAGCGCCGCCAGCGCTGATAGCGTTCGAGTACATCGATGGCGCCCGGATCGAGACCGAGCCGGGCGGCATCGACGATAACTTCGGCGAGTGCAGCGACGTCCTTCAGCCCCATATTGAGCCCTTGACCGGCAATCGGATGAATGACATGGGCGGCGTCGCCGATGAGCGCCAGGCGCTCGGCAATGAACGAGCGCGCTACGTAAAACCCCAGGGGATGAAGTCGGCGCGCGCCGACCGAGGTGATGTCGCCGAGATGCAATTTGAAGCGCTTCTCAAGCTCGGCGTGGAACGCGGCAGCGGGCAACGCGGCAATGCGCTCAGCCTCGCGGGTGGTTTCGGTCCAGACGATCGAAGAGCGCCGGCCCTTGAGCGGCAGGATGGCGAACGGTCCGGCCGGCAGAAAGTGTTCCTCCGCGCGGCCGCCATGATCGCGTTCGTGACCGACATTAATGACGATCGCCGACTGACCGTATTCCCAGCCATGCACGGCGATGCCGGCGCGCTCGCGGATCGAGGAATGGGCGCCGTCGGCGGCGATCAACAGGTCCGTCGCGACGGTGGTGCCGTCCGCAAGCTCGACGTCGAAATGATCGGAGGTCTTCGCTTGCTCCGGAGCAAACTTGGCGACTGCGCTCGCTCGCAGCTCAATTTCTGCCTCTCGCGCTTTGGCCTCGAGCGCGGCGATCAGAAAGCGGTTCTCGATCATATGGGCGAACGGCTCGCCGTCCTCGACTTCGCCGGCGAAGGTGAGAAAGACCGGCCGCAGCGCATCGTCGAGCCGGCTGTCGGTCACCACCATGTCGAGGATCGGCTGCGCCTGCTCGGCGACGGCCTGCCAAACTCCAAGCGTTGCGAACAGCCGCCGCGCGGCCGCAACGATCGCCGAAGCGCGCTCGTCGTCGGTGTGGCTTCTGCCGAGCGTCGGATCGGCGACGGTTACGGAGAACGATGGCCCGAGTCCCTGGCGCAGCGCGATAGCAAGCGTCAGGCCGGCAAAGCCGCCGCCCGCGATCAACACGTCGATTTGACCATCCCGGAGCATGACAACACGCAAGCCTGTACAGGTACGCCCGTTCCGGGCAGCATAGCATCGCTCGTCAACCGTGCGAATTCGTCAGCACGGCCGCATCGCCGTCGTTTTCTCCGGGACGCAGATTGGAACTTGATTCATGTCGGCCGCTATCCAGGACGTTGTTTCCATCCTCGATCTCGAGCCCTTGGAAGTGAACCTGTTCCGCGGCCGCTCGCCACAATCGCGCTGGCAGCGCGTGTTCGGTGGTCAGGTCATCGGCCAAGCGTTGGTCGCCGCTTGCCGCACGGTAGAGGACGTGGCGTTACGTCCGCCGCATTCGCTGCACGCCTATTTCCTGCTTGGCGGCGATCCCAAAGTCCCGATCATCTACGAGGTCGACCGCATTCGTGACGGCAAGAGTTTCACCACGCGGCGCGTGGTGGCAATTCAGCACGGCCGCGCGATCTTTTCCACCGAGGTATCGTTCCATATCGCCGAAGACGGCTGGATGCATCAATTCAAGATGCCCGAAGTGCCTAAGCCCGACGAACTGCCGAGCGAGGCCGAAGTGCGCGACCGCCTGCTGCCGCTGATGTCCGACCCGGTCCGTCGCTATTACGAGCGTGAACGGCCGATCGAGCTGCGGCCGGTCGAATACGGCCGGTACCTCGGTCAGAAGCTCGATGGCGATCGCTTCCACATCTGGATTCGCGCGACCGGACGTCTGCCGGACGAGCCGGCCATTCATCAATGCGTGCTGGCCTATGCCTCGGACATGACCCTGCTCGATACGGCGTTGGTTCCGCTCGGCAAAACGGTCTTTAACGAAGACGTCATGGCCGCGAGCCTTGATCATGCGTTGTGGTTTCACCAGCCGTTCCGTGCCGACGAATGGCTCCTGTACGCCCAGGACAGCCCGAACCTCGGCGGTGCACGCGGCCTGGCACGCGGTTCGATCTTCGCAAGCGATGGGAGATTGGTTGCCTCGGTTGCTCAGGAAGGCCTGCTGCGCCAGCGCCGGAGCGAAAAGTGACTTAATTCTCGGCGGTAATGCCGATATGGTGTGCACACCATCCTCGAACCGAGTGTCCTCATGAAACTCGTCACTGCCATCATCAAGCCGTTCAAGCTCGAAGAGGTTCGCGACGCTCTGCTGGCGCTTGGCGTGCACGGCATGACGGTGACCGAGGTGAAGGGTTACGGCCGGCAAAAGGGCCACACCGAGATTTATCGTGGCGCCGAGTATCTGGTGAACTTCTTGCCGAAAATCCGCATCGAAGTCGCGGTCCCCGAAGATCGCGCCGATAAAGTCGTGGAGGCACTCGCCACTTCGGCGAAGACCGGACAGATCGGCGACGGCAAAATCTTCGTCACGCCGATCGAGCGCGCGGTTCGCATCCGCACCGGCGAAACCGACGCCGATGCGTTGTGATCGCGCCGCGGCTTAACGCGCCCATTCGCACCGAAACAGCTGAAGCTGCGCCTCAAGTTAGTCACAGTCGCTCACTGGGCCCCATAGCAATCCGCCTAATTCTTAGGCATAGGGGAGCGCCTGTCTTGTGGGCTGCCTGCTCGACGCCGGCGATGGGGAGGGCAGGGGGCTAATTCGTCCTTGAATATCAGGCCATTGCAGCCGTTTTTGGTGAACTGGCACGGCGTTTGATTCCTGTACGGGGCCATGCCGCAAGAAAATGATTTTCCCGCGGCCAAGGCTGGCTTGGGGTCGTCTCGTCGAATCGAGTGCACGAGGACGGCGAGGGGGAGAATGAATCAATGAAAATCGTCATGGCCATCATCAAGCCGTTCAAGCTCGACGAGGTCCGCGACGCGCTGACGAAAATTGGCGTCCAGGGACTGACCGTCACCGAGGTGAAGGGCTACGGCCGCCAGAAGGGCCACACAGAGATTTATCGTGGTGCCGAATACGCGGTGAGCTTTCTGCCCAAGATCAAGCTCGAAATCGCCTGCGCCGCCAATCAAGTGGACAAAGTCATCGAGACCATCTCGTCGGCGGCGAAGACCGGACAGATCGGCGACGGCAAGATATTTGTGTTCGGTCTCGATCACGCCGTACGCATCCGCACTGGCGAAACCGACGCCGCTGCCCTTTAACAAACCCCGCACCCGCCTCTCGACTGGACAGGAGTGAACGATGAATTCGATCCGGATATCCCGTGCGGGGCTGCTCGCTCTCGCCGGAGCGCTTTTGCTCGCCATCATGTTGAGCTTGCCGACGTGGCACGCTTCGTACGCGGAAGACGCACCGGCGGCAGCGCCGGCGGCCGCAGCCGCCGCTCCGGCGGCACCTCCGGCGTGCGACGGTAATGCCAAACCGCCGGTGCTCGAAAACTGCACGCCCAATTCCGGCGATACCGCCTGGATGCTGACCTCGATGGCCATCGTGCTGATGATGACCATTCCCGGCCTGGCGCTATTCTATGGCGGCATGGTGCGCAAGAAGAATGTCGGCGACACGGTGATGACGAGTTTCGCCATCACCTGTCTGATCAGCATTCTGTGGCTATTGTTCACCTACAGTTTGGCGTTTCGCGGCGGATCGCCGTTCATCGGCGGCCTCGATCGCGCATTCCTGCAAGGTATCGTCAGTAACACCTTCACCAAGGATGGCGTCGGGTTGAACATCGGCACGCCGAATCCGCTGGCGCCGACCATCCCCGAGACTGTCTACTCGATGTTCCAGCTGACCTTCGCGATCATCACCGCGGCGCTGATCGCGGGCTCGTTCGCGGAACGAATGAAATTCTCGGCGATGCTCTGGTTCATCGGCCTGTGGGCGATCTTCGTCTATTCGCCGGTCGCGCACTGGGTCTGGGGACCGGACGGCATCTTCAACAGCGCCAATCCGGACGCCAAATTCCACGTCCTTGACTTCGCCGGCGGCACGGTAGTGCACGTGAATTCCGGAACGGCCGGCCTGATGGCGGCGATTATGCTGGGCAAGCGTAAGGACACGGCGCCAGCGCACAACATGGTGCTGACCATGATCGGCGCCTCGCTTCTGTGGGTCGGCTGGTTCGGCTTTAACGCCGGCTCCGCCGTGAGCGCCGGCATGCAGGCCGGCATGGCGATGGCCGTCACCCACCTCGCCACTGCGACTGCGGGCTTCACCTGGATGATCGTCGAGTGGATCATTCGCGGTAAGCCGACAGTCATCGGCATCTGCTCCGGTGCGGTCGCAGGCCTTGTTGCCATCACGCCGGCTTCGGGCTTTGTCGGCCCGATGGGGGCGTTCGCCATCGGTATCGCGGCCGGCATCGTCTGCTACTGGGGTTGCACCGGGCTCAAGCACTTCTTCGGCTATGACGATGCGCTCGACGCGTTTGGCGTGCATGCGGTCGGCGGCGCGACCGGTGCCATCCTCACCGGCGTGTTTGCGGTGGCGGCCTACGGCGGGACTGCCGGCCTGCTCGAAGGCAATCCCGGCCAGGTTGTCACCCAGCTCATCGGCGTCGCCACCGTGTTCGTCTACGACGTGGTGGTGACCTTGATCATCCTTAAAATCGTCGACATGGTCATCGGCCTGCGTGTGAGCGAGGACGTCGAGCGCGAAGGTCTTGATCTCGCTCTCCACGGCGAGACCATCCAGTAAATTACCGAATGAACCGCAATTGGACGGAGATCCCGGCTCTGTCCGCCGCTTAGAGGCCCTGGCCACAAACCGGGGCCTCTTTTTTATCTTGCGGATCAGTCGCCGCGATTAACTTTTGTCCGCCGCCGAAACGCCGGGGTAATCGGCTGGCGTCAGGCCGAAAAGCGGAACGCCAAACAGCTCAGACAACAGCGATCTGGACAAGGGCCGCCCGGAGTGGCTAATGCCATTTTTCAGTTGTTCAAGATCAGTGTTCCCGGAGGAAATCTCATGTTTCGCAACTACTTTCTTGCCGCTGCTGTCGCGGCGCTCGGCCTGGCGGCAATCGGAGGAGCGTCCGCCGAAGACACGGTCAAGATCGGCTTCATCCTGCCAATGACCGGGCAACAGCAAACGACCGGCAAGCAGGAAGCCGCCGGCATCAAGCTTTACATGGCGCAGCATGGCGACATGGTCGCTGGCAAAAAAATTGAGCTTATCATTCGCGACGACGCCGCGATTCCGGATAACACCAAGCGCATCGGCCAGGAGCTGATCGTCAACGACAAAGTGAACTTCCTCGCCGGCTTTGGGGTCACCCCGGCGGCGCTGTCGGTCGCGCCGCTGGCGACGGAATCGAAGACGCCCGAGATCGTCACCGCCGCCGGCACGTCCATCATCACAGCGAAATCCCCGTACATCGCGCGCACCAGTTTCACGCTGGCGCAATCGACCGTGCCGATGGCGGATTGGGCAGCGGACAACGGGATCAAAAAAGTGGTGACGATGATCTCCGACTATGCGCCGGGCGTTGATGCCGAGAAATCTTTTACCGCGCGAGTTCACCAAGAAGGGCGGGCGGGTGCTCGAGGCCATTCGCTTCCCGCTGGCCAATCCCGATTTTGCGCCGTTCCTGCAGCGCGCCGCTGATCAGAAGCCCGATGCGATCTTTGTCTTTGTGCCTTCCGGGCAGGGCGGCACCTTTGTCAAACAATTCGTCGAGCGCGGACTCGATAAGGCCGGCATCAAGATCATCGGCCCCGGCGACGTCATGGACGACGATCTGATCAACGGCATGGGCGATGCGGTGATCGGCACTGTCACGGCTCACATCTACTCGGCCGATCACGATTCTCCGACCAACAAAGCGTTTGTCGCTGCGTTCGAGAAGGCGAACAACATGCGACCAAACTTTATGGCCGTTAGCGGCTATGATGGCATGCACCTGATCTACGAGGCGCTGAAGAAGACCGGCGGCAAGACCGACGGTGACTCGTTGATCGCCGCCATGAAGGGCATGGCCTGGGAGAGCCCGCGCGGTCCGATTTCGATCGACCCCCAGACCCGCGACATTGTCCAGAACGTCTACATCCGCAAGGTCGAAAAGAAGAACGGCCAGCTTTACAACGTCGAATTCGTCACCTTCCCGGCCGTCAAGGATCCGGTGAAGGCTGCGGCGGCGAAGTAGGCGCGACCGGCGGCTTTTCCAGCTCCAGTTCCGGGCCCGTGGCATTCACGGGCCGGGAATCCGTGCCTCCGATTGTGTAATAATGCTAAGGGCGTTGGTTTGGAGGTTCCGGATGCCGCTTGGCGGTTCCCGGGATGACGCGGGGGCGTTGGGTCATTCATGCTGACCATTCTGTTCGACGGCATCGCCTACGGCATGTTGCTGTTCGTGCTGGCGTGCGGCCTTTCCGTCACGCTCGGCCTGATGAATTTCATCAATCTCGCGCATGGCGCCTTCGCCATGGCCGGCGGCTATTGCAGCGTGATCCTGGTCAACCGCCTCGGCGTTCCGTTCGTGCTTGGACTGCCGATCGCGTTCCTGGTGACGGCATTGATCGGCGGTTTCCTGGAGCGAACGCTTTACATTCATGTTTATCGCCGCAGCCATCTCGACCAGGTGCTGTTCACCATCGGGCTGGTGTTCATGTCGGTGGCCGCGACCGACTACGTGATGGGCTCCTCGCAGCAATTCGTACAGATTCCCGAAGCGCTGCAAGGCCAGTTCATCGTATTCGGGATCGGAATGAGCAAATATCGGCTTCTCATCATCCTGATTTGCGGCCTATTGACCATCGGGCTGCAATTGACCGTCGCCAAGACGCGGTTCGGCAGCCGGCTTCGCGCCGCGGTCGACGATCAGCGCGTAGCGCGCGGCCTCGGCATCAATGTCGGCGCGGTGTTTGCGGTGACGTTCGCGTTCGGCTCCGGCCTCGCCGGATTAGGCGGCGCGCTCGGCGCTGAAATTCTCGGCCTCGATCCGACCTTCCCGCTTAAATACATGATCTACTTTCTGATCGTGGTGACGGTCGGCGGCACCACCAGCATCACCGGGCCGTTCCTCGCCTCGATCCTGCTCGGCATCGCTGACGTTGCCGGCAAATATTACGTGCCCAAGCTCGGCGCCTTCGTGATCTACACAATCATGATCGTGGTCCTGATCTGGCGGCCGCAGGGCCTGTTTGCCCGCAGCGCGGCACGGTGAGCGGGATGGGTCCGGTCTTCGACGAAGTCTCGGCCTATCTGGGCCGGCGTTCGCGCTGGTCGCCGGCCGAGGTCGTTTGCTGGGTGTTCGTGTTCGCGACCATCTGGCTGTTTCCCGGCAAATATCTGATCATGAAGGATACCGCGATCCTGGCGCTGTTCGCGCTGTCGCTCGATCTCATCCTTGGCTACGCCGGCATCATCTCGCTCGGCCAGGCAGCATTTTTTGGTCTTGCCGGATACTTCTCCGGCTTGGTCGCCAAATACGGCTTCATCAACGAGCCGGTCGTCGCGCTTATTTGTTCTGGTCTCGTCGCTGCTGCACTCGGCTTTGTCACGAGCTTTCTGGTGTTGCGCGGTTCCGACCTGACCCGGCTCATGGTCACGCTTGGCGTATCGCTGATCCTGGGCGAGATCGCCAACCGCTTCTCCAACCTCACCGGCGGCGCCGACGGCCTCCAGGGCGTCGATATTGCACCGGTGCTCGGGCTGTTCCGGTTCGATATATATGGTCACACCGGCTACATCTACTGCCTGATCGTGCTGTTCATCTGCTTTGTCGTGGCGCGGCGGGTCGTCTATTCGCCGTTTGGACTTTCACTGCGCGCTCTAAAAGGCAACGCGCTGCGCGCCTCGGCGATCGGCATTCCGGTCAAGCGCCGCATGGTCGGCATCTATACGTTCTCGGCGGGCCTCGCCGGCATCGCCGGCGGGCTGCTGACCCAGACCACCGCGTTCTGCTCGCTCGACGTGTTCTCCTTCGACCGCTCCGCCGATCTGCTCCTGGTCCTCATCATCGGCGGCTCGGGCTATCTCTACGGCGGGTTGATCGGGGCTGTGATCTATAAATTCCTGCAGGACTGGATCTCAACCTTAACTCCCCAATATTGGCAATTCTGGATCGGCTTCGTGCTGGTGGTGATCGTGCTTGTCGGCCGCGAGCGGGTCGAGGAGTGGACGGCGGTTGTGCGTGCCTGGATCGTCGGCCTGGGTGCCCGCTTCATCGCGCGTCCCGCAGCGTCCGCTTAGGAGAACAAGTCATGTCGCCGCGTTGGTGTATTTTGACGGCCCTGTGCTGGTTTGCTCTGATGGAAGGAGCTGCTGCGGCGGAGCCGGAGCAAAAGCTCGGCAGTGTTTCGTTCGCAAATTCCTGCGCAGCTTCCGTGCAGCCGGAGCTTCAGCGCGCGGTGGCGCTGCTGCACTCGTTCTGGTGGGAAGAAGCGGACGGGGCCTTTCGCGGCGTGCTTGTGGACGATCCAGGCTGCGCTGTCGCGACCTGGGGTATTGCGACTGTCGCCATCGGTAATCCGTTTGGCTCGGGTGCAACGCCGTCTGCCGCGCTAAAGGCGCAGGCGGCAATTGGACAAGGTCGCAAGATTGGCGCCAAGACCGAACGCGAACGCGGCTACGTCGAGGCTATCTCGGCCTATTACGACCGCTTCGATGAGCGGAAGCACGGGCAGCGGCTGCGCTCGCTAGCGGACGCTTTCGCGGTGCTGGCGCAGAAATATCCGGATGACGACGAGACCCAGATTTTCTTCGCTCTTTACCTGACCGCCACGCAACCCCCGACGGACAAGACTTTGTCGCGGGCCATGACTGCACTTGTCATCCTCAATCAGCAATTCGCCAAGCACCCGGACCATCCGGGCGTCGCGCACTATCTAATCCACAGCAATGATTTTCCGTCGATCGCTGCGCAGGGACTGGCGGCGGCAAATTGCTATGCACAGATCGCGCCCGACGCACCGCACGCCCTGCACATGCCATCGCACATTTTCACCCGTGTGGGGATGTGGCAGCAATCAGTGGAGGCAAACCGGCGTTCAGTCGAGGCGGCTCGGCGCGCCAACGGCGTCACCGACCAGCTGCATGCCTATGATTACATGATCTACGCCGACTTGCAGATGGCGCGCGACCAGGATGCCTGGCGCACGGTCGAGGCAGCGCGCTCCCTCGCGGAAGAAAACCGCGCGGCCGACTACGCGAGGGCAGCGATGATCGCGCGCTACGTCGTGGAGCGCAACGCTTGGCGCGAAGCAGCGCAGCTTGGCGATCCGGACGCGAGCAAATTTCCCTATACAAGCGCGATCCGCATCTTCGCCCGCGCGTTGGGCGCAGCCCGCGCCGGCGATCCCGACAGCGCCAGCCGGGATCTGGCGCAGCTTGCCGATATCGAAGCGGTTTTGAAGGCGATGAAAGAAGATTATTGGGTGGCGGAGGTGCACGTTCAGGAACTCGCGACTCGAAGCTGGATCGCACAGGCTAAGGGCGACCGTGGGCAGGCTTTGTCGCTGATGCGCGCTGCCGCCGACGAGGAAGACTTAAGCGAAAAATCCAGCGTGAGCCCCGGTCGTCTCATTCCGGCACGCGAACTGTTGGGCGACATGCTGCTGGAGGATGGCAACGCGGCGGACGCGCTCACCGAATACGAGGCTTCGTTGAAGCGCGATCCCCGGCGGTTTCGTTCTTACTTCGGCGCGGGGCAAGCCGCTGCCGCAAGTGCCGACGCAGATAAAGCGCGCCGCTATTACGCACTCCTCGTCGATATGGCGGGTGGCGGCGATCCGCGGCCGGAGCTTGCAACGGCGCGAGACTATCTGGCGGCGCACTAGAAGGGATCGCATGGGGCCTCGCAGTCAGCATCCGCAACCGGAATTCGGACATTAGCCCGATGCCGATCCTCGAGACCGTTCATCTCGAAAAGCGCTTCGGCGGCATTGTTGCAACGAACGACCTTTCGCTCGCGATCGAGAAAGGTGCGCGCCATGCGCTGATCGGCCCCAACGGCGCCGGCAAGACCACGGTGATCAACCTCCTCACCGGCGTTCTCACACCAACCGAAGGCCGCATTATTCTCGACGGCAAGGATATAACGGCGTTGCCGCCCCACGCGCGCGTGCGGCTCGGCATGGCGCGGACCTTCCAGATCAATCAGCTGTTTCCGGACCTCACGCCCCTGGAATCCATCGGTCAGGCGATTTCCGAACGCATGGGCACCGGCGCCCAATGGTGGCGGGTCATCGGCAGCAAGTCCGCGGTGACTGAAGAGATCGTCGGCATTCTGGAACGTTTCCGGCTGGTCGAAGTGATGCACGCGCGTACGGCAATCCTGCCTTACGGCAAGCAGCGGTTACTCGAAATCGCACTCGCCTTCGCCTGCCGGCCGCAAGTGCTCCTGCTCGACGAGCCGGCCGCCGGCGTGCCCGAGGCGGAACGCCATGAGCTGCTTGCCACCATCGCCGCACTGCCCGCGGAGGTTACCGTGCTTTTGATCGAGCACGACATGGATCTCGTGTTCTCGTTCGCCGACCGCATCTCTGTCCTGGTCAACGGCGGGCTGTTGATTGACGGCGCGCCGGAGGAAGTCGCGCGCGATCCACGGGTCAAAGCGGTCTATCTCGGCGAGGAGCTCGATGCCTGATCTTCTCAGCATCGAGCAGTTGTCCGCCGGCTATGGCGAGGCCGTAGTACTCGCCGGCATCTCGCTGTCGCTGGCCGAGGGGCAGGCGCTTGCGCTCCTTGGCCGCAACGGCATGGGCAAAACGACGCTGATCAATTCCATTGTCGGCGTCACCCGCTATTTCTCCGGCAAAATCACGCTCGATGGCGTCGATATCACCCGGCTGCGTCCCGATCAGCGCGCGCACGCCGGCGTCGGCTGGGTGCCGCAGGAGCGCAACATTTTCAAATCGCTCACCGTGCACGAGAACCTCACCGCGGTCGCGCTCCCCGGCCGCTGGACGACCGAGAAGATTTACGCACTGTTCCCGCGGCTCAACGAACGGCGTCAGAATCTCGGCAATCAGCTCTCCGGCGGCGAGCAGCAGATGCTCGCGGTCGCGCGCGCTCTCGTGCTCAATCCGCGGGTTTTGCTGCTCGACGAGCCGCTGGAGGGGCTGGCGCCGATCATTGTCGACGAATTGCTCGCCGCGTTACGGCGTATCATTCGCGACGAAGGCATGTCGGCGATTCTTGTCGAGCAGAACGCGAAAAAAATTCTCGGCGTTACCGATCACGCGATCATTATCGAGCGCGGCGCGGTGGTGCATGCCGCCGAAAGTGCGACGCTGCTGAACGATCGCAGCGCGCTGGAAGTTCATCTCGGTGTTACCGACACCGGTCCGCGCCGCTTCGGGCGCAAAAGCGGGTGAGGCTAGCACGCCGAGCACGGCTCTCGTTCCGATCAACAATGTCAAACAGCGGCACGGTACGATCTGACCACATGTGCGGCTCGCTACAACCTGCCTCTCGCAAAAGGGGAGAGGGTGATTTTTAAATCCGCTCATTCCCGCGCAAGCGGGAATCCAGATCCTTTACACGCTGGGTCCCCGCCTTCGCGGGGACGTGCGCAAACCTGTCCCGTTCTCGCGGCGCGACTGCGTCCGAGGTTTGCTCCAAACAAAGGACGAAGCGGCCTTTGCGAGGCCATTTACCGAAGCCCATCTAAAAGGCGGGCTTCCGGCAACAAAGGGAGGCGAAGCGCCGAAAGGCGCAAGCCATCCGTTGTCCGCACCGTTCCTCCGATTGGGAGGGGGCGCGGAAGCGATCCCAGCGGGGACCGCTCGCCTTCCGGCGCTCCGCAGCGGCGCTTGCCCCGGCGAGCGAACGCCAGGACTCAGCCCAGGCCGCGCTTCACGCGAAACACGATGCGAAGGCGTTACCTCCGCTTAGAATCGCGCTTAAGCGAGGCACCTCGCGCGCCGGTCGTTATGCCGGAGGGGACGATGCCCGGACCGCCCGGGAGCGGGGTTACAAGCCCCGCCCGCAGGAACCGCACTCGCTCCATCAACTGGCTGTCACCGGTCGACGTCCCTGACGTGAGCGAGACGGCGCGGTTATGGTCATCGCGGCGGCAAAGTCAAAGGTTTTGCATTTGTGCCGATGAATCAGGGCGTTTTGCGCCGTGCGGTTTTTTGAAAAGAGCGCGCACCGAGCTTGATTCTTTGGCGGCGATTAAGAATTCGTCTCCGGTAATGTAGGGCGGATTAGCGAAGCGTAATCCGCCGAGAAAGCGCGGGAACACGAAATGGCGGATTACGCTTCGCTAATCGCCCTACTACGCGCTCTATTTTTTTGGGACGCGGCGTACAAACGAAACATCACAGTGTGATGTAGTTGAGGTATGCCAATCTATAGGTTAGAGCCTGCACGCTCACCGTATATTTTTTTGCCAGCTTATCAAGAAAATCACTGCTTCCGAGATCGACCTCCTTTTTCGCCAGATCTTCTCTCAAGAATATTGCAGGCATTAGCAGTTCTGCCGCAAATAAGTTTGCCTCCTTTTCGTCGTTGTCCTCACCCCGCGCAAATTCAGAGTTGCGGAGATTGACTCTCAGTGCTCCGATGTTCTCATCCAAATGCACGAGGTGTCCTTAATGTAAAAGAAATTAACCAAGATAATGCGCAATGGTAAACCGCCGCCTGTGCGCGTGGTGTGCCATATTGGCTCCTATAATTGCCTTTCGACTTTGCTTACCGCCAATTCGTCATCCGCAACTATCAAACCGCGTTGCGCTGATAGTTGGCAGCACTCCCCATTACGTCCGCCTCTGAGACGGCACGGATCGGATCTATGCAGCAACGCTCGCGGAGCAGTCATGCTCGACGTCCGGGAGCAACTGTGCGGCGCTTTACAGAACGAAGGTGACAATGTCATTCGAGTCGAACGCAATCGTGATTTTGCCAGATCACTTGCATGCAATCTTGACTTCCCACCCGAAGATTCCGA
This sequence comes from uncultured Alphaproteobacteria bacterium, assembly GCA_963844545.1. Classification (GTDB taxonomy): domain Bacteria; phylum Pseudomonadota; class Alphaproteobacteria; order Rhizobiales; family Xanthobacteraceae; genus BOG-931. The sequence goes on from CAWJOX010000026.1 coordinate 1,337,766, forward strand.
CTTTTCGACCCGCGGGCGTCTCATCCGTGACGCAAATCGCTCCGTCAAGTGCGCCATCTTGATGCATACGGTACCCGAGAGTCAAATACTGATGACTGTCATTATTAATGACATATAAAATAGTCATCGATCCAGAGGTGGCGGCAATAAGCTTCATTCGTCGCGGCGTACGCCGTGACTGGAAGAAAGGAAATTGACGCAGGCGAATATGGAAATGAGCGCCGTTAGCAAGCGACCGTTATCAACGGATCGCGAATATGTTCGCACTGGGGCGGCAATTATTGCAATAGTACTGCAATCGCGAGATCGCCCGAACGGCTCTTTAAGCCCACAACGTCGATAAGGCCAATCGGCTTGCATTTACCGTCCATGCGGCAGTTCGGACGAGGCAAGAGCGACCGAGGACTACTTTTTCCGGTTGGGCATGAAGGGTGGTCCGGTGGCGGAGATTACGCAACCAAATCGGTGTACGCGTACAAGATTAGAGTAGCATAGAAATAGGAGCGCGGCGTTGGCGGCCGAAAGCGGCTCTGCGTTTGATTGCCGGCCGGCCATCAGTATGCTAATCAATTTAAGATTTCTAAGGAGTTGCGATAGAATTGGTACGCGTCAACTCAACGACTGAAATCCGTTCCCTTGACGCGGCATGAGCCTCATTCGCGACTGGACTTGTCGTGTTAATAAAGAAACCGCCCCGGTTTTCATTCTATGCACGGAGGAATAATGACAAAGTACTTCGAGCATCTGTTCTAAGGCAGATACGAGGGCGTCGCGATAAAACGCCGCACCGTCGGCTTGGACCATATGCAAAGTCGATGCTCATCATCGCAGCAGGACTTGCTCTTGACTCCTTAAGCAGGTTCAATATTTTCGCTTCCACGAGCTTAGCAGGAGACCGGGCAATCGCGCGCGCGGCTTCGCCGGCATTACTGGAAGGCATTGAGTTCGCGCTTTTGCGATTTGGCGAAAGGCATAGGGCCGTAGGGCGGGTTAGCCGAAGGCGTAACCCGCCGTGGAGTCACGGGGCAACACGGAATGGCGGATTACGCTTCGCTAATCCGCCCTACGGGCTCACGGGCTGTTTGCCCTGATATGCGGAGCGTCGATGCTGCAAGTCGGATTTAGGCTCGCGGAGGGGTGGCGCCTATAGTCGCTAGGCCGTCCGCAGGGTCTCGCAATGTACAGCGCTACGATCGGAGCACGCGCGCTATGTCTTCGCCGATCTCAAGACGCTGTTGGCCAAAGCCTCGCCGTTGCGCAGCGGCGATCAGCTCGCTGGCATCGCGGCGGCGAGTGGCGAGGAACGCGTCGCGGCGCAATATGCGCTCGCCGACTTGCCGCTCGCCGCGTTCCTCAACGAAACAGTTGTTCCGTATGAGACCGATGAGGTCACGCGGCTGATTGTCGATAGCCACGACCGAGCCGCCTTTGCACCGATCTCGCATCTGACCGTCGGCGGCTTTCGCGATTGGTTGCTGGCCGACGAAACCACCACAGCTATTTTGTCCGCGCTGGCGCCCGGCATTACGCCGGAGATGGCGGCCGCCGTGAGCAAGATCAGCCGTCTGCAGGACCTGATCGTGGTGGCGGCGAAATGCAGTGTGGTGACGGCGTTTCGCAACACGCTGGGCCTGCCCGGCCGCCTGTCGGTCAGGCTACAGCCGAACCATCCGACCGACGATGCGCGCGGCATCGCTGCCAGCATCTTCGACGGTCTTCTGCTCGGCGCCGGCGATGCCGTGATTGGGATCAATCCCGCGACCGATAGCCCGAACAGCGCGCATGCGCTTCTCTCGATGCTGGAAGAGTTTCGGGTCAAACTCGATATCCCGACGCAAAGCTGCGTGCTGGCGCATGTGACAACAACGCTCGATCTGATCGGGAAGGGTGCGCCGGTCGATCTGGTGTTTCAGTCGATCGCCGGGACTGAAGCGGCCAACAAGAGCTTCGGCATCAGCCTCGCCTTGCTTGCCGAGGCGCGCGACGCCGCGCTGTCGCTTCGGCGCGGCACTGTCGGCGACAACGTAATGTATTTCGAAACCGGACAGGGCAGCGCGCTCTCCGCCAACGCCCATCACGGCGCCGACCAGCAAACGCTGGAAGCGCGCGCCTATGCGGTGGCGCGGGCATTCAAGCCACTCCTGGTCAACAGTGTCGTCGGCTTCATCGGCCCCGAATATCTGTTCAACGGCAAACAGATCATGCGCGCCGGCTTGGAAGACCACTTCTGCGCCAAGCTCATGGGCGTGCCGATGGGCGTCGATATTTGTTACACTAATCACGCGGACGCCGATCAGGACGACATGGATGCGCTGTTGGCGCTCTTGGTGACGGCGGGGGTCAATTTCGTGATGGGCGTGCCCGGCGCCGACGACATCATGCTCGGCTATCAGAGCACCTCGTTCCACGACGCGCTCGCCATGCGCGATCTGTTTGGCCGCCGGCCGGCGCCGGAATTCGAAGCCTGGCTTGCGCGGCAGGGCCTGATCGATGGCGCCGATCGCATCCGGCCGCGCAGTCTGCCGGGCCGCTTCCGCGCGCTGCTTGCGCAACATCCCGAGACGCGGGCACTGGAGTTCGCCAAAGTTCATGGAGAGTGAGGACGAATTCTGGACCGGGTTGCGCCGGATGACGGCGGCGCGCATCGGGCTCAAGCGCGCCGGCGCTTCGCTTGCAACCGGGCCGCTCCTCGACTTCAGGCTTGCGCACGCCCGCGCCCGCGATGCCGTGATGGAGCCGCTCGATGACGTGCGGCTTACCGCCGAACTGGCCGATCTCGGCAGCCCGGTGATTTCGGTCGCAAGCGCGGCGGCGGACCGGCAGACTTATCTGCTCCGGCCCGATCTCGGCCGTCACCTTGCGGCGAACGCCGATGCTGCATTGGCGGAGTACAAAGGTGACTACGATGTCGTGTTCGTTGTCGCCGATGGATTATCGTCACGTGCTGTCGCATTGCACGCCGGGCCGGTTTTATCACTGACGATGACGGCGCTGCGTGCCGAAGGCTGGAAGATCGGTCCGCTGGTGATCGTCCGCCACGGCCGCGTCGCGATTGGCGATGCGATCGCAGCGTCGCTCGGCGCCGAAAGCGTCGTGGTGCTCATCGGCGAGCGCCCGGGTCTCTCTGCGCCTGACAGCATGGGCGCGTACCTGACCTTTAAGCCGCGTGCGGATACGAGCGATGCGGAGCGTAACTGCATCTCCAACGTTCGCCCGGACGGCACTGATTATCCCGCCGCCGGCTTCAAACTTGCCCACCTGCTGCGGGCCATGCGCACGCGCCGCTTGTCAGGCGTTACGCTCAAGGATGACTCGGACCCTCTCCCGGCTTTAGATTATTGACTTTGCAGTGTAATTGTCGCCGAATGGCGTACGAATACGTCACCGAAACCTGCAGCGCCAAAGCTCTGGTCGCCAAGACATTTGTCGTTGCCAAGACTTGTATTCGCCAAGACTCGTGCGCCCGTCTAAAATGGCGCCGGAGCAAGCGCTGACCCGTAAATAGTTGACCCGTTAATAACCGCGGAAGAACCATGTCCACGTCCCTGATGACGACGCGACGTTTCGCGCCCCTGTTCTGGTGCCAGTTCTTCTCGGCGTTCGGCGACAACTTTCTCAAGACCGCGCTGGTCTTCCTCATTCTGTTCCAGATCGGCGGCGCCGATGCCGGGGCATTGATCACGCTTGCCGGCGCGACGCTGATCTTTCCGTTCTTTCTGCTTTCGGGCCTCGGCGGCGAACTTGCCGACCGCTACGACAAGGCTTTGGTGGCGCAGCGCCTGAAGCTGTTCGAGATCGCCGTTGCCGTGCTGGCCGTGGTGGGGTTCGCCATCCACTCTATCGTTATCTTGTTTATCGCGGTCGGATTGTACGGAACGATCGCTTCGCTGTTCGGACCGATCAAATACGGCATCCTGCCCGACCATCTCGCCCGTTCCGAACTGCCGTCCGGCAATGCGCTGGTCGAGGGCGGGACCTTTCTTGCCATTCTCATCGGCACCATCGTCGCCGGCATCGCGGCGAAGGATGGCGGCGATCCCATTCACTTCGCCTGGCTGATGATCGTGTCGTCGGTGGCATGCTGGGTCGCCAGCCGGTTCATTCCGCCGACCGGCGAGGGCGCGCCGCACCTGATGGTCAGGCGCAATATTTTCGCCTCTACCGGCGCGCTCATCAAATATATCCGCGGCGAGCCGCGGCTGTGGTGGGGCGCCATGGTGACGAGCTGGTTCTGGCTCGTTGGCGCGCTGGTGCTGTCGCTGCTGCCGCCGCTCGTGACCTTCAACATTGGCGGCAGCGAGAGCGTCGTCACCGTCTTCCTGACGATCTTCTCGGTCGCGGTGGCGGTCGGCTCGGGTCTCGCCGCATGGCTGGCGCATGGGCGGATCGTTCTGTTGCCGACGCTTGTCGCCGGCGTCCTGCTGGGCCTGTTCTCGCTCGATCTCGCGTGGACAACGTCCGCGGTCGTGGCCGCGACCAGCCCGCTCGGCATCAGGGAGTTCTTCGCGTCGCCGCACAGCATCCACATCGCGATCGACCTTGCCGGGCTCGCGATCTCGGGCGGCCTGTTCATCGTGCCGACCTTCAGCGCGGTGCAGGCTTGGGCCAGCGCCGATCAGCGCGCCCGCGTCGTCGCGGCGGTCAACGTCCTCAATGCCGTCTTTATGGTGGTCGGCGCCATCGTTCTTGCGGTGCTGCAGAAGGTTGGCCTTTCGACGCCGCTCCTGTTCGCGCTGATCGGCGTTGCCAACCTTGTGGTCGCCGTCATCATCGCCCGCACGCTGCCGACCAGCTGGCTGAACGATCTTCTCTCCATTGTCTTCCGCACCTTCTATCGGCTCGAGGTGACCGGCCTGGAGAACGTCGCCAAAGCCGGCGACAACGCCATTGTTGCGATGAACCACGTCAGTTTCCTCGACGCGCCGATCGCCATGTCGTTGCTGCCCAAGCGCCCGGTGTTCGCGGTCGACATCGGCATTTCGAAGCAATGGTGGATTCAGCCATTTCTGCCGTTCGTGCGCACGATGGCGCTCGATCCGCTCAAGCCGATGGCGTTGCGCACCATCATCAATGCCGTGCGCGAAGGCAACATGCTGGTGATATTTCCGGAAGGCCGCATCACCATCACCGGCAGTCTGATGAAAATCTACGACGGCGCCGCCATGATAGCCGACAAGTCGGACGCGATGGTGGTGCCGGTTCGCGTCGAGGGCCCGGAGCAGACGATCTTCAGCCGCTTGAAGGACACGCAAGTGCGCCGCCGGCTGTTCCCGAAGATCAAGGTGACCATCCTTGAGCCGGTGAAGCTGAACGTCGATCCGGAGCTCAAGGGGCGAAAACGGCGGCTAGCCGCGGGGGCCGCGCTTTACGACGTGATGTCCAATCTGATGTTCCGCACGGCACGCACCAACCGCACCGTCATCGAAGCGGTGATCGAGGCTGCAGAACTTCACGGCGGCAAGTGGCCCGCGATCGAGGACCCGACCAGCGGGAAGTTGACCTATAAGCGGCTTCTGCAGGCGACGCGGATCCTCGGCGACAAGCTGATGCAGTTCGCGCCGGTAGGGCGAGCGGTCGGCGTCATGCTGCCGACCTCCAATGGCGCCGCCGTCACGGTGCTGGCGCTGATGTCGGGCGGCCGCGTCCCGGCCATGATCAACTTCACCTCGGGAGCCGCCAACGTCCTTGGCGCCTGCCGCGCGGCGCAAGTCGACACCATTCTCACCGCGCACGCCTTCGTGGAGAAGGCGAGACTCGAGAAGCTCATTGCGGCGATCGAAAAGCAGGTGCGCATCGTCTATCTGGAAGATATCCGCAAGACCGTGAGTTTCGGCGACAAGCTGCGTGGCGCCCTGCGGTCAAAAAGGCCGCTGGTTGCCCGCAAGGCCGACGACTGGGCCGTCATTCTGTTCACGTCAGGCACTGAGGGAGTGCCTAAAGGCGTCGTCCTGTCTCACCGCAACGTGCTGTCGAACGTGGCGCAGGCCGAGGCGCGCATCGATTTCGGGCGTGACGACAAACTGTTCATGGCGCTGCCCTCGTTCCATTCGTTCGGCTTCATGGGCGGCATTGTGCTGCCGCTTATTTCCGGTGTGCCGACGTATTTTTATCCGTCGCCGCTGCATTACCGTACCGTGCCGGAATTGGTTTATGGCATCTGCGCCACCTACATGTTCGGCACCGATACGTTTCTCGCCGGCTACGCGCGCATGGCCAACGCCTACGATTTCCGCTCGTTGCGTTACATCATCGCCGGCGCCGAGCCGATCAAAGAATCGACCCGCCGGATCTATCTGGAAAAATTCGGTATGCGCATTCTCGAGGGCTACGGGGTGACCGAGACCTCGCCGGTGCTCGCGCTCAACACCCCGATGTTCAACAAGTTCGGCACCGTCGGCCGGCTGCTGCCGGGCATGCAGGCGAGACTGGAGAAGGTCGAGGGCGTTGACGACGGCGCCGGCCGGCTCTGGGTCAAGGGCCCAAACGTTATGCTTGGCTATCTGCGTGCCGATAATCCGGGTGTGCTCGAGCCGCCGCCGGAGGGCTGGTACGACACCGGCGATATCGTCACCATCGACGAGCAGGGCTACATCGCCATCAAAGGCCGCGCCAAGCGCTTCGCCAAAGTCGGCGGCGAGATGATATCGCTCGCCGCCGTTGAAATGCTCGCCGCCGAGCTCTGGCCGCACTACGTTTCTGCGGTGGTCGCTGTGCCCGACGATCGCAAGGGCGAACGCCTCATCCTCGTGACCGATAAGCACAGCGCCACGCGCGCCGAATTTCAGGCTTACGCGCGGAGCAAACACGCCTCGGAGCTGATGTCACCCGCCCAGGTGATAATCCTTGATAAGCTGCCGCTATTAGGCTCGGGCAAGCCCGATCTGCAGGCGCTGCAGAAATTGGTGCGCGAGTACCTGGAGGCCAAGGTCGCCGCGGCGGAGTGAACTTAGCTTTCGCATCAGCGGGCGGTGCATGGACCCGGATGCTGACAGACGTTACGCTTAAGGCCTGGCGGGCCGAAGTAAGCCAAGAGGAATCTTGCAATCGATCACCGATCCTTTCCGCGAGCTGACGCGCAAGCGCGATTTCTACGCGGGCGGACTCATGTTGCTCATAGGTCTCGGCGTCGCGCTTAAGGGTTGGTCCTCCTATCGGCTCGGCACGCTGATGCATACGGGTCCCGGCTTCTTGCCGACGGCGCTCGGCGCGATCCTGGCGCTGATCGGGATCGCGATTGCCGGTGCAGCCGTGTCGGCGAAAGCAGACCTTGAGCCCACTGTCGAGAATGCCGGTGTCTCAGCGGAGGGTTCGGTCAGCTAAAGCGGTTAGCCAACCGGCTGGGTGCCGACATAGGCGGCGATGACCGCCGGATTGTTCAACACGTCGGCGGCTGAGCCGACGCCGAGCGTGCGGCCGTAATCGAGGACGTGGATGCGGTCGGCGAGATCAGCCACCATCTGCATATCGTGCTCGATCCAGATCATGGCGAGGCCGAGTTCGTCCCTGATGCGCAGGATCAAACGCGCGAGGTCTTCCCGCTCGCCGCGATTGAGCCCGGCCGATGGCTCGTCGAGCAGCAGCAGAACGGGTTCCAGCGCGAGCGCGCGGGCGAAGCCGACCAGCTTCTGGACGCCAAAGGGTAGCGAGCCGACCGGCGTATGGCGATGCGGCGCCAGCTCGACGAAAGCCAGCACCTTCTCGACCGCCTCGCGATGAAACAGCTCCTGCCGCCGCACCGAGGGCAGATAGAACATCTCCGCCAACACGTTTGTCGCGATGCGGCAATGGCGGCCGGTCAGCAGATTTTCCAGCACGGTCATTTGCGGGAATACTTCGCCGTGCTGGAACGTGCGCGCGATGCCCAGCCGCGCGATCTCGTGCGCGGAGCGGCCGTTGATGTTCTCGCCGCGCAGCCGGATCGTGCCCTGGCCGCGATAGATGCCGCTGATGCAGTTGAGCACGCTGGTCTTGCCGGCGCCGTTCGGCCCGATCAAAGCCAGCAGTTCGCCGGCCTCGACGTGCAACGACACGTCGGTGAGCACCGCCAGCCCGCCGAACCGCAACGAGAAATGCTCGACCGCGAGTTCAGCCACCCGGCTGCTCCTTTGCCGGCGCATGCCGCAGCGCCCGATAGCTGCGGCGCTCCTCGCCGCTCGCCTGACCGAGATAGGCTTCCTGGATTTCGCGGCGGCCGCGCAGCTCTGCGGCGGCGCCTTCCAGCACCACGCGCCCGTTCTCCAGGAGGTAGCCGTAATCAGCGATTTCCAACGCTACGCGGGCATTCTGCTCAACCAGCAGAACGGTGATGCCAAGCTCCTGCCGGATGCTGGAGAGTCGCCGCGTCAGATCTTCGACCACCACCGGCGCCAGGCCGAGCGAGAGTTCGTCCACCAGCAGCAGTTGGGGGTTGCAGACAATGGCGCTGCCGAGCGCAAGCATTTGGCGTTCGCCGCCCGACAACAATCCGGCGAGCCGCGGCCGCAGCTCCGCCAGCGCTGGAAAGAACTGGAAGATAAGGGCTTCGAGGTGGCGGCGCTCGGCCGCATTGCCGCGCGACGATGCGACGGTCAGGTTTTCGGCGACAGTGAGATTGGGAAAGACTTTGTCGCGCTCCGGCACCAGCACAATGCCGCGTGCGGTATTGGCGTGCGGCGGCTGGTTTTCGATCTGCTTTCCGGCGAAGCGGATGCTGCCAGCGACGACGCGGGCGTCGTCGAGACCGATGAAACCCGAGATCGCGCGGAGCGTAGTGGTCTTGCCGGCGCCGTTGTTGCCGAGGAGCGCGACGATGGTCTGCGGCATCACCCGCAGCGAGACACCATGCAGCGCGACCGCGATGCGGTGATAGGCGACCTCGAGCGCGTCGACCACCAGAAGGGGCGCAGTCGTCGGGGGCTGCATCATGACGCCGAACCGGCGCGCCGCGCCGAAAAGGCATTTTTCATTCGATGCCAGATGCCGATCAGCCCGGCCGGTTCGAGCAACAGAAACAAAATCATCACCACGCCAAACGCGGCGTAGTCGAGGGCAAACACCATGTTGCCGAAGCGCGCGGGCAGGTAACCGGCAATCGCCTCAATGGCGTAAGGAAAGAGGATGACAAAACCGGCGCCAAGCAAGGCGCCGGGGATGGAGCCCATGCCGCCGATGATGATCATTGCGACATATTGCACGGTCAGATAAAGCGAGAAGGCGTCGATCGAGACGAAATTGCGGAAATAGGCGAACAACGCGCCGGCGATCGCCGTCATGGTCGCGCTGACCACGAACGCCATGAGTTTGAAGCGCGGAACGTTGATACCGAGTGCCTCGGCGACAACGTCGCGCTCGCGTAGCGCCCGCCACGCCCGGCCGGTCCGCGTGCGTTGCAGGTTGACGCTGATCAGGAGCGCGAACGCTGCAAACGCCAGCAGCACGAAATACCACGCCCGCCCGCTGCTCAATGTCCATCCTCCGATCGAAGGCGAATCGATCATGATCCCGGTCGAAAGTGTCGAGCGCGCCTCGTATTCGCCGCCGAGATAGATAACCACGAAATGCAGTCCGAGCGTGCTGATGGCGAGGTAAAGTCCGCGCAGCCGCAGCGAAGGCAGGCCGAAGATCAATCCGAGGCATGCGCCGAGCACGCCCGCCGCCGGCAACGTCAGCCAAAATGGCGCTCCGGTTTCGCGGACCAGAACGCCGACGGCGTAGGCGCCGGCGGCCAGGAGGCCGGCGGTGCCGAGCGAAATCAGGCCGGCAAATCCGGTCAGCAACATCAGCGCGAGTGCGCCAATGCAGGCGAGCAGCACCTGGTTGGCAAGATCGAGCTGAAACGGCGAGGCGACGAACGGCAGCGTGACTAACACCACGACCGCGAAGGCGAGACGGACGCGGGCGGATCGGGTGCCGAACAGCACGAGTTCTCGTGCATAGGGGCTGCGGTCGCTCATCTTAGACCCGGTCGAGTTGTTCGCGGCTGCCGAACAAACCCCAGGGGCGGATTGCCAGCACGATCAGCAGCACCACGAATGGCACCACGTCCGACAGGAGCGGATTGACATACTGGATTGCGGCGATCTCGGCCGCCGCAACGATCAGTGCGCCGATCGCGGCGCCGATGAGACTATCAAGACCGCCGACCAAAGCCGCGGGAAATGCCTTGAGCCCGATGGTGGCCATGGTGGATTCGACGCCGGAATCCAGCGCCAGCAGCATGCCGGCAAGCGACGCGGTGAACGTCGATAGTCCCCAGGCGAACGCATAGACGCCGTGCAGGCGGATGCCGCGTTGCTCGGCAAGCAGCGGATTTTGGCCTGCCGCGCGCATGCGGACGCCCCAGCGCGTGAACTGCAAGAAAGCGAACAGGCCGGCGTAGACGACGATCGTCAGCACCAGGAGCGCGAGGCTGGCCGACGAAATCTGCACGCCGGGCGCGATGGCCACCGGCGGATTGCGCCAACCGAACGTCGACCCGGGGTAGTATTGCTGAGTGGTCCAGATCAGGATCGTCAGGCCGCGCAACAAAATGCCGAGCGCGATGGTAATGAGTACCGCCGCCAGCACGGCTTCCCCGGTCAGCCAGCGCATCAGCACCGCGTAGACGACGATGCCCATGACCAGGCCGCAGATCGCGGCCAGGAGGAGCGCCAGCAGCGGGTCGCCGCTGAACAGCCCCGCAGTCGCGACCAGCACATAGGCGCCGACCATCATCAGCTCGCCGTGTGCCAGGTTGAGCACCCGGCTGACCCGGTAGACCAGCACATAGCCGGCACTCACCAGCGCATAGATCGCCGCGAGTACGATGACGTTGGCGACGAGCTGCAGCGACATGGGAAATGGCGTGAAGTAGCGGCGTGAGCGCCACGCCGCCGTCTTATCAGTTGACGACGTCTACCGTAAGCCAGTCGCGCATCCGCACGATGCTTTTCTGTTCCGGATCGTAGCGGTAGAATCGATAGTATTGCTTGGTGCGGAAATGATTATCACTCGTCCACACCAGCGGCCCGCCGCGCAGGCCCTGGGTATCGAGATCGAGCGTCTTCATCGCCGCAGCAATTTTTTCGGCGCTCGCCGGCCAGCCGGTCTTGGTGAGGATTTGTTCCAACGCGCGTGCCGTGATCCAGCCCTCGTCCGCATAGGTCACGGGGTATGAATATTTGCCCTGCGCGGCCACCTCCCGAATCTCTTTGTGCACGGGGAGATTGTCCTGGAAAAATGCATTCACGGTGAAAACCTGAAAACCGGCGTCAGCGACGCGCTTGAGTTCTTCCTCGGCTTGGATGTGGCCGTAACACAGATACGTGCCCTTCCAGCCGAGCCGGCGCAGCGCTTCGAACGTCCGCACCTCGGTCGGCCACGGCGCATAAGCAAACGCCCAGTTCGGATCGCCGCCCTTGAGCTTGGTGGCAAACGGCGTGTAGTCCGCGGCGCTCGGCGGAATGAACTCGGTATCCACCGTTACCATGCCGAGTTTGTCGCCCTGCTTCTTCGCGTTCTCGATGCCGATTCGTGAGATCGGGATCGGCATGCCGATCATTCCGATCTTCACCGGTTCTTTTGCTGCCGCTTTGATTGCGCCGATCGCCACCGGGATGTCGTAGCCGAAATCGAACCCGGTCGAACAGAACAGCACCGGATCAGGCTTCGGCGGATGCGTGTCCTTCGGGCACACCGCGCCGGCAAACCACAACGGCACGTTCGCGCGCCGGGCTTCGGCAATGACCGGGCCATAAGTCGAGGACAGGCTCGAGTTGATCAACAGTATCACATTGTCCTGGCGGATCAGTTTGATGACGTTTGCCGCCGCCTTGGACGGTTCGGCCTGATCGTCCTCGACCAGGAGATTGATGCGATGGGCGTTGATGCCGCCTTTGGCGTTGAGGCGATCGACATAGAGGCGAAGCATTTCGATCACCGGCGCCTGTGTGGCTGCGGCGGGGCCAGTCATCGCGGCAGTCACGCCAATCACGTAGGCATCTTGCGCTTTGGCGCCGGTGAACGGCAGCAGGCTCGCGGCGGCGAACGCCGCAGCGAAGTTCAGGACCGTTAGTGTTCGCATCATTTTCCTCCCTCTGGCCGGCTGTTGTCGCCGGCTCGTCCGGTCGTTTGTCGCGTGGTTCAGACGTGTGTGGCCCCATCCTATGAACCGAAGCGCCAAACGACAATCGCCCTTCGAGGCGGTTTTCTGCGCTCTATTATCGCGCCATGGCGTCGGGGCTGGTCTGCTTAGCCCTTACGCGTGCCGAGCACCCGATCCACCATGGCGCCGGCTTCGCCGAGGTAATTCGCCGGATCGCAGAGTTTTGCCAGCGCCGCGCGGTCGAGATGCTTGGAGACTTCCTCGTTCTCGGCAAGCAGATCGACCAGCGGACGGCCGGTGGCGATGACGTTGCGGCAGATGTCGTAGACGAGATCGTGTGCGTATTGCCGGCCGAGATAGGGGCCAAGCCCCATCATCACGGCCTCGGAGACGATCAGGCCCTTGGTCAAATCGAGATTGGTGCGCATCTTCTTCTCGTCGACCTGCAAGCCGGTGAGCACGAAAAGCGTCTGCGCAAGAGCGCCGGCCGTAAGACAGAAGATTTCCGGCAGCACAATCCACTCGATTTCCCAGGGGCCGGTCGCGCGTTCATGGTCCTCGACCATGGCGTCAAGGAGCGCGGCGACCTGCTGGCGCACCACGGCATTGAGCGCGGTGATATAGACCGACGAGATCGGATTGCGCTTCTGCGGCATGGTGCTCGACGAGCCGCGACCTTCGTGGAACGGCTCATAAAGCTCCTCCACTTCAGTCTGCATCATCAGCTTCACATCGAACGCGATCTTGCCGCAGGTGCCGGCGACGAGGCCGAGGAAGCAGCCGACCTCCGCGATCGTGTCGCGCACGGTGTGCCAGGCAATCGCGGGGACGCCGAGTTTCAGCTCCTTCATCAGTTCGGCCTGCACTTCGAGGCCGCGGCCGCCGAGCGAGGCGAGCGTGCCGGTCGCGCCGCCGAACTCGCCGACCAGCACGCGGGCGCGCAATTCCTGCAGCCGCCGTTTGTGGCGCTCGAATGCGGCAAGCACGGTTGCCATCTTGTAACCGAAGGTGATCGGTACCGCTTGTTGGAGATTGCTGCGGCCGGCCATCGGCGTGTCGCGGTATTTGCGCGCCAGTTCGGCGAGTGCGTTAGCGATAGCATCGATATCCGCTTCGACGAGCGTGAGCGCTTCGCGGACCTGCAACACCGTCGCCGTGTCGGTCACGTCCTGGGTGGTCGCGCCCCAGTGGCACCATTCACCTAACCCGTCGCGGCACAGCGCCACCAACTGCTGCACCACCGGCAACACCGGATAGCCGATGCGCGCGGTTTGTCTTTCAAGCTTAACGAAATCGATCTCGGCGGCGTCGCAATGGTGAACGATTTCTTCGGCGGCATTCTGCGGGATGATGCCGAGCCGCGCTTGCGCCCGGGCCAGCGCCGCTTCGAAGTCGAGGTATTTTTGCACACGGCTTTCATCGGAAAACACGCGCCGCATGGCCTCGGTGGAGAAGATGTTGCGGAATACGGCGGAGTTGATTGCGGTGGCGGACATGCGCGGTAACCTCGTTGCGGTGACTACGGGAATTATTGCGACGGCTGAATTTTCGTAAAGGTTATCTGTTCGCTTAAAACAAATCGATACACGCCTCGTAAAGAATACCGCTTCAAGCAATCTTCAGCATAGGCCGAGAAGCCTGTTTTGCTTCACCAATTCAATACTACCGGCGGCCCAATACTGCGAACGCGAGACGAAAAATAACGGACGCGTCAAACGGGGGACAGACGTGCGCGCGAGCACTATCGTGATGATCGCCTTTGCAGCCGTATTCGGGCTGCTTGCGGTATTCCTGGCGCAGACTTGGCTGAACAATCAGGCCGAGGCGCGGATGCGGAGCCTCGAGGCGAACAAAAAGCCGGAGGCGCCGGCACGCACGATCGTGGTCGCCAGCAAGCCGCTGCGGTTCGGTGACCCGATCGTTGCCGCGTCGCTGCGCGAAGTGCCTTGGCCGGAAGGTGCGTTGCCGGCCGGCGCCTTTCGCAAGATTGCGGACCTGGCCGCGGCTAAGCGCGTCGTGGTCCTGCCGATGAATGAAAATGAGGCGGTGCTCGCGTCCAAAATCACCGGCCCCGGCCAGCGCGCGACCCTCTCCGCGGTGCTTGGGGAGGGCATGAAGGCCGTCACCATCCGCGTCAACGATGTCGAAGGCGTTGCCGGCTTCGTTCTGCCCGGCGATCACGTCGACATCGTGCTGACGCGCCAGATCGACAAGGAAAACGCGACCAACGATGTCGTCATCGAGAACGCGCGTGTGCTCGCCATCGATCAGTCGGCGGATTCGCTGTCGTTCAAGCCTTCGGTGGTCAAAGCGGTGACGCTGGAAGTCGATGTCGCCGACGCGCAAAAACTTGCGCTCGCGTCGTCGGTCGGAACCCTATCGCTGTTGCTGCGCAAGGCCGGCGAGATGTCTGCGGCCAATACGCGGCGGGTGACGCTTTCGGATCTGGGCAGGGCGTTCACATCCTTGCGCGATACGCATGCCGTGACAGTCAGCGTCACGCGCGGGTTCAAGCACGAGCACGAAAGCTTCAAGCGCGACACTTACAGCGTTCCGGTCGAGCGGGCAGGCGCGCAAGCTGCCGCTGGATCGGAGCCGGGGCTTGCACGCGACTGACGGAAAACGTGAACAGTAAAAGATTGGGGCGTTGACATGAGGTTGGGGACAGTGAGCAGCGGCGGGGAGGCCGACGTGAAGAGCCAGTACAAGTCAAGAAAGTCAAAAACAAATGTGCCGGCACGCGCCGGCTTGAGGACAGGGGCATCATCGGCGCATTGCAGCGGCGCTGGCGAACTGCGGCGATCTCGGTAGCCGTGACCGTCGCAGTGGCGGCACTGGGCACCCGCGAGTCCGGGGCGCAGCAGCGGATTATGCTGGCGAACTCGGCGCACACCACGACAGTGACGGTGATGGTCGGCAAGTCGGAAGACGTGCACATCGACCAGAGCCTGGTCGATATCACGGTGGGCGATCCCGAAGTTGCCGACGTCAATCCGCTCACCGATCACGCGCTCTCGATCCTGGGCAAGAAGATCGGCGCCACCCGCGTCACCATCTACGGCGAGGGCAAAAAGATCGTCGGCATCTTCGACGTCAATGTGGCTTACGACGTATCGCGGCTCAACACCGAAATCGCGCGCATCGCCGGAAGCGGCATCCGCGTGTCTTCGGTCAACGGTCGCATCCTTTTGAGCGGCACGGTGGCGGACGCCGTTACGCTTGATAAGGCGGTGATGGTTGCCCGCCAGTTCGTGCCCGACGTCATCAACACTGTGCAGGTGCTGCAGGCGCAGCAGATCATGCTGGAGGTTCGCTTTATTGAAGCCTCGCGGCAAGCCAGCCGAGAACTCGGCGTGCAGTGGAATATGTTCGGCTCCGGCGCGGTCGCTAACGTCGGCAACCAAGTCGCTCCTGCACAGCTGCCGATAACGTCGGCGGGCGGATCGTTCCAGCAGCCGGGCGTGAACACCGGCGGTCTCAATGTTAGCGCGGGAGGCTCCACGCTTTCGCCCGCGGTCGCCGCCGGCGTGCTTTCGGGTGTGGCGCCATTCGGGTTTCTGGTCGGTCAACTGGTCGGCGGTAAGAATTCGCTCGACGTGTCGATTAATGCGCTTGAGCAGAAAGGCCTGGCGCGCAGCCTGGCCGAACCCAATCTGGTGGCGTTGTCAGGCGATACCGCGAGTTTCCTTGCCGGCGGCGAGTTTCCGGTCCCGGTTCCCGGCGCGCTGGGCGTGGTCTCGATCGACTACAAGCCATATGGCGTCGGTCTCGCGTTCACGCCGACCGTGCTCCGAGATGGGTTGATCAACCTCGTAATCAAGCCGGAGGTGAGCCAGCTCGACACCAGCAACCCAGTTCAGGTCGCCGGCATTTCGGTGCCCCCGCTGATCGTGCGCCGGGCTTCGACCACGATCGAATTGCGCGATGGTCAGAGCTTCATGCTCGGCGGTCTGTTGCAGAACCAGAGTACGACGGCGCAGGATCAGTTGCCGTGGGTCGGCGACACGCCGGTGCTCGGCGCCCTGTTCCGCTCCAGCCAGTACCAGAAAAACGAGACCGATCTGGTGATTCTGGTGACGCCGCACATCATTCACCCCATGGCGCCGAGCGCGCCCATTCGCACGCCGCTCAACTCCAGCCTGCCGGCCAACGACATCGACTTCTTCCTGATGGGCCAAGCCGAGGTCAGCCCGGCGCTGGCGCGGCTCGCCATCGGTGCAGCGAACCGGCCGTATGTCGGCCACATCCTCGACTTGCCGAGGACAGGAGGGGTTTATGTCTCAGCCAGAAACTAAGCAGAGCAAACATCGCGTCGTGCGCACGCTGGCCCTGAGTGTGACGCTCGCTGCCGCACTTGCCGGCTGCTCGGACCTCTACTACGCACGGCGCGACACTATCGCGCTTTCCGGCGGCGACGCAGTCGCCGCCAACGCTGCGGAGCAGATCGCCGATCCGTGGCCGCGTTATAGCGGCAACACCAACATCGCTTTCAACGGCCAGAAGATGCAGACGGCGATCGAACGCTACCGCACCGATAAGGTCACTCAACCTCCCAATCCCACCACCTCGGAAGTCGAAAATATGCAGCAGCAGGCAGCGGCAGCTGCGACGGCGGCGGCGTCGCAGCCGCCACCAACGCCGCCGCCAGCGCAGCCAACTCAATGAGTTGCCCAGCCGCAGTGCGAGTTTGAGTGATGCGTATCGGCCGATCTGTATCCCCCGGGGTCCAGGCCAGAGTGGTCGTCGTGACGGCCGATGCCGCATTTGATGAAAGCGTTCGCGCGACTTTCGGCGCCAGCGCGCAAATCGAACTCGATGTCGTCAGGGGAACACTCTCGGATCAGGATCATCTCGACGTCGATGGCGCCAGCGTCATCGTGGCCGATCTCGATCCCGGCGACGAACTGGAGTTGCAGGCGCTCGAACGGTTGATGACCCGCATCGGCAGTTGGCCGCCGGTGGTCGCCGTAACCCGGAGTTTCGAAGGCAATGTCGCCCGGCGCCTGATGCAGATGCGGGTGGCCGACCTTCTGGTCAAACCAGTTCCGCCGGTCGACCTGGTCCAGACTTGCGCCCGCGTCGCCAAGCCGCCGGCCAGTACGGACGGGAAAGAGTCGCAGATATTCACTTTCCTGCCGGCGGTCGGCGGCGCCGGCGTGACCACGCTCGCGGTGCAGACCGCCATGCTGCTTCTCAACAGCGGGACGCGCGTAAAGACTGCGACTTGTCTCGTCGATCTCGACTTCCAGCACGGCGCCTGCGCCGATTATCTCGACATTGAGCCGCGCCTGAACCTCAGCGAAATCGAACCGCGCCCGGAGCGGCTCGATCGACAGTTGCTTGAAGTCATGCTGTCGCATCATTCGTCCGGCCTCGCCGTGGTCGCGGCGCCGAACCGCCCGGCCGAGATGCGTTCGTTCGATCCGGACGTCGTGACGCGGCTGCTCGATCTGGTGTCATCGAATTTCGATTATGTGGTGATCGACATGCCGCGCACCTGGTTCTCCTGGACCGACAGTGTGCTCCTTGGCTCCAACAGATTGTTCATTGTCAGCGAGACGACGGTTCCGGGGCTGCGCCACGCCAAGCAGCTGGTCGAAGCCATCCGCGAGCGGCTCGGTGACGGCCCGCAGCCGCAAGTCATTATCAATCGTTTCGCGCAGAAGCTGTTCTCTTCCGGCTTGCGCCGTAGCGATATTGAACAGGCCATCGGGGAAGCATTTCTGGCCTGCGTGCCGAACGATTATGGCCTGGTTCGCGAGGCGATCGACCGCGGCGTGCCGCTGGATGAGGTGAGGCCCGGCAACAAGATTACGCTCCAGCTCAAAAAAATCGTCCTTCCCCAAGGCGGCGGCAAACCGGCCAAGGAGGGAGCGGCCGACGGCAAAAAATTCAAGCTCTCTTGGGCGCGATCGTAGGTGTGATCGTGCAACATGCGCACATGATTTCGCTCATTGCCGCGAAAGCGGGAATCCAGCTTGGTTCCCGCCTGCGCGCGGACGAACGGCAGCAGTTACTCCGGCTGGAGCGGTAGGACTCAAGTTATGGCAGGTCGTTTCTCCACACGCCGCGTTGCTGCTCCGGAGCTGGTGCCGGCTGCAGACGACGCTGCGATTGAGGGCGTATCCTGGACAGTATTTCCCGAGGCCGCTCCAGAGCCTGCACCCGAAGCTGCGGCTCCAGCCGCCCCAAATCCGCTGCTGACCGACAAGCTCCTTGACGCCAAGGTCCGGCTGCATCGCCGGCTGATTGAGGAGATCAATCTGTCGGCACTGGAAAAGCTTCCCGAAGACGAAATCCGCGGTCACATTCAGCAGCTGGTGTCGCAATATGTCCTGACCGAGCGGCTCGCACTTAACACCCAGGAACTCAACGACTTCGTATCGGAAATCCTCGATGAGATGACCGGCCTCGGTCCACTCGAACCGCTGCTTAAGGATCAGACCGTCAACGACATCCTCATCAACGGCCACGAGTGCGTTTACGTCGAGCGGGGCGGCATGCTTGAGCCGACCAGCGTGCGCTTCAAGGATGAGGCGCATCTGCTTCGCATCATCAACAAGATCGTCTCGGCGGTCGGGCGCCGGGTCGATGAATCGCATCCGATGTGCGACGCGCGGCTGCTTGACGGCTCGCGTGTCAACGTCGCGGTGCGTCCGGTAGCGATCGACGGGCCGCTGATGTCGATCCGCAAATTCTCCAAGAAGCCGTTCAATCTTAACAAGCTGGTCGACGTCGGCGCATTGCGCCCGCAAATGGCCGAATTGCTCGCCGCGGCAGTGAAGGCGCGCGTCACACTGATCATCTCCGGCGGTACGGGTTCCGGCAAAACCACAATGCTCAATGCACTGTCGGCGTTCATTTCGGAAAAGGAGCGGCTCCTCACCATCGAGGACGCCGCCGAATTGCAATTGCAGCAACCGCATGTGGGCCGGATGGAGACGCGGCCGCCGAGCGTCGAAGGCAAAGGCGAGATCCGGCAGCGCGATCTGGTCAAGAACGCGCTCCGCATGCGGCCCGATCGTGTGATCCTCGGCGAGTGCCGCGGCGAGGAAGCCTTCGACATGCTCCAAGCCATGAACACCGGCCACGAAGGATCGATGGCGACGATCCACGCCAACACGCCGCGCGACGCCATCTCCCGCCTTGAGCAGATGATCGGCATGGCCGGCTTGCCGATGACGGTTGCGAGCATCCGCGGTCAGATCGCCGCGGCCATTCGAGTGATCGTACAGCTGTCGCGACTGTCCGACGGCAAACGGCGGGTGATGAGCATCGCCGAAATCACCGGCCTCGAGGGCGACATCATCCAGATGCAGGAAATCTACAAGTACGTGCGCACCGGCACGGCTCCCGACGGCTCGGTTCAGGGTCATTTCCAGGCCACCGGCATACGCCCGCGGTTTCTCGCCGATCTCATCGCCCTGGGCATCAAATTTCCGGGCTCCTACTTCGATCCGTCGCAGCAATTGTGATCCGGGCCGATCATGTCCCTGGCTTTCGATCCCATCTATCTGATCTGGGTGTTGGTCGCGGCCTCGGCAGCGCTCACGGTCGAAGCGGTGTATCTGCTGTGTTTCACGGCGGGTTCGTACCGCAGCCAGATCAATCGCCGTCTGATGCTGTCGAAGGACAAGAAGGATCGCGAAAACGTCCTCGTCGAGTTGCGACGCGAGCGCGGGTTGACGGCCGGCGGCAATTATCGGCTCAACTTCCTCGCTCTGAACCGCTTGATCGTGCAGTCGGGCCTCACCATGGGGTTTGCGCGGCTTGCCTTGATCTTCGCGCTAACCGCCGTTTTTGCCGCCGTTGCCACCTTCGTTTTCTCCGCCAATATCGTTTATGCGGCCGCGGCCGCACTGTTCAGCGCGACCGTGCTGCCTTACCTCGTGCTTCGCCTGTTGCGCGCCCGCCGCCAGAAGAAGTTCGGCGCCCAGTTCCCCGACGCCCTCGACATGATCGTGCGCAGCCTGCGCGCCGGACATCCGGTGCCGATCGCCATCAATATGGTGGCCCGCGAAATGACCGATCCGATCGGCAGCGAGTTCGGTATGGTATCCGACGAGATCACCTATGGTGCCGACTTGGAGACGGCGATGCGCAATCTCTACAACCGCATCGGCTCTGACGATCTGCCGCTGTTTATAACCGCGGTCGGCATCCAGGGTTCGACCGGCGGCAACCTCGGCGAAATCCTTCAAAACCTTTCGAACGTTATCCGTCAGCGTTTCAAGATGCGGCGAAAAGTCCGCGCGCTGGCATCCGAAGGCCGCGCCTCGGCCATGATCCTGTCCTCGCTGCCGATCGGCATGTTCATAGTGGTCCAGGTGGTGGCGCCTAATTTCTACGCCGCGGTCTGGCACGAGCATCTCACCAAAGTCCTGCTTGGTTCCGCCGCCGGCTGGATGCTGATCGGCAATCTGATCATGTTCAAGATGGTCAATTTCAAGATCTGATGATGGACGCAGGCTCAACCTTTGCGATGTTCGGCGACAGCGCGACGACGATGCTGAGCCTGCTCGTCTTCCTCGCCACCGGCACGCTTGCCTTTGCGGTAATGGTCGGCATTCGCGCGCGCGAGGCGGTGCGGCGTCGGGCCGTTCGGGTCAATCTCGACGAAGATGGTGGCGCTGGGCGGCGCTCGCTGCGCAATTCGGGTGTCAGCGCTGCCCACAAGCTGATCGACTATGCGACCAAGCATTACTCGACCTCGGACAGTAAAGACCTAAAGCTGCTGCAGCACCGGCTCCTTCAGGCCGGCATCTATAATCCGCGCGCTGCTGCTTATTTTTTCTTTGCACGGCTGGCGCTTGCCCTCGGACTCGCCGTGGTCGCGTTCGTCGCCCTGCCGATGCTGCACGTTAACCGCCAATCGACATTCTGGATTTTGGTGCTGGCCGCCGGGGTCTGCGGATACCTGGCGCCGACCTTTTACCTCGACCAGCTGATCAAGTCCAAGCGTCAGGAGCATCGCTCGGGATTCCCCGACCTGATGGACCTCATGGTCGTGTGCGCCGATGCGGGATTAGCCATGGAGGCCTCGCTCGAGCGGATCGGGCGCGAACTCGGCAATTCCTACCCGTCGCTTGCTGCCAACATCCACATGGCCAATCTGGAAATCCGCGCCGGCCGCACGGTGACCGAGGCGCTCGAACACCTCGGCGACCGTCTCGGCCTGGAAGAGGCGCGCTCCTTTGCCACCCTGATTCAACAATCCGATGAACTCGGTTCCAGCATCAGCGATGCGTTGCGGGTCTACTCCGACGACATGCGCCATAAAAGATTATCGCGCGCCGAGGAGAAGGCCTATGCGCTGCCGGCCAAGCTCGCCGTGCCGATGATGGTGTGCATCTTTCCGGTCCTGTTCATCGTGATCCTGTGTCCGGTAATCGTGCGGCTGGCGACCGGCAATTGGTGAACAGCGGTAAGCGGAAGGCTGGGGTGACGGCTAAGGCGCCGCGAGGCCAAGTGAGTTGAGATAACCGGCGTTGACGCGATCGTTCTTGAACTTCGCCGCTTCCAGATACGCGTCCAGGATGGCTTTGGCCTGCGTGGGCGGCGGCAGGGAACGCGCGTTTAGCGTGGCAACGTCCCGGCTCCCGACTTCGGCAATCAGTTCCCAACCTTTAGGCTTTGTGATGGACACGACGGCCGTTTCGGTGTCGAGGCTCTTGTAGGGCCAGAAGCACCAGCCGATACCGAAGCGCTCATTGAGCTCGCGGAAGGTTTTGTTCCAGGCGTCGTTGTATTCACCGGTCTCGCCGATTAATAGCGGCACTTTCCAGCGATTGCTGAAGTCCAGATAGCTCTGCACCGCATCGCGCGTCGGCTTGGCCCAGAACTTGTGATAGGTGTAGATCGCGTTGGCGTCGAACGGCCGTCCGAATGCGGCGAAGCTTGTGCTCCATTGCGCGCCGGCTAGCAGCACCGCGTGATTGCTATCGACGCTGCGAATGGCGGTTACGATGTCGCGATACAACGGCTCCAGTCGCGGATTGAGGTAATCCATGTCGTTGTACGGCGAGATCGGTTCGTTCAACAGGTCGTAGCCAAGGATGGTCGGATCGTCGCGATAGTGCTCCGCGAGTGTGCGCCACAGCGCGACGGTCAGCTGCCGATAGCGCGGCACGTAGAAAACCAGCGGGAAGCCTGGGCCATCATCGTGATTGACTCCGGTCTGGCCGCCGGGCGCCGCGTGCAGATCGAGAATGACACGCAGGCCCGCTGCCCGACACCATCCAACCAGCCGGTCGAGCAGGCGCCAGCCGGGTCCTTCGAACCGGTCGGCGCTGCTATCGCCTGGTTCGACGAATAGCCGCCAATGCAGCGGGACGCGCACGGTGTTGAACCCAGCCGCCTTGATGAAGCGAATGTCCTCCTCGCTGATGTAGACGTCGCGAAACTTGCTCCAGAATCGCGCCGCCTCCCGCGGACCGATCAAAGCCTCGATCACATCGCCGATCTCACTGGGGGACCGCGCCCGCTTGAAATTGAACATGTAGCCTTCGGGCACCAACCAATTGCCGAGATTGATACCCTTGATGGCAAAGCGGGAGCCGTTACCGTCGACCAGATGGGTCCCGTCGGCATGGATGAAATCGCCCGGCGCGGCCGCCGCGGGCCCGGTCCCGACCACGAGGCTCAGAGCAAAGAGGGCCCCACTCAACACGCGGAAACAGTGCCGGGCTCTTTTGGGGCGCGCCCTCATCTTCTGGCCATCCCTCGCGTAGCTCTGAAATCAATCAGGATGAAATATGCCGCCGATGAACGCATGAGCCGGATTCTGGGTCTCAATCAAGGCCAAAATAGTCAGCGATGAGCACATACTGGGGAGGGCGGACTGCTGCTACTGTCCATACCACCCGATTTGCAGACATTCTCCAGATACCTCCCAAAATGGTGTAAACCTTAGCGGACGGCAGGGTCTTGGGAAGCCACAGGCGGGCTGCGAAGGTGTTAAGTCGGGATTGCGTTACCTGCTGCGTAGCACCTCCAGCAGGGTCTCGCGTGATTCCAGTCAAACCGAAAGGAGTAAGCCATGAAGATCGACCAAAAACCTCTCGAAGAATTGAACGCAATGGCCAAGCAGACCATGGAGCAGGCGCACGGAGCGGTGGACAACTATTTTAGTTTTCTGCAGAAGACCGTTTCGTCGTTTCCTTCCGGTGGCACTGACTTCGGTGAAAAGCTGAAAGACTATGCGGAGAAAAACATCGCCGCTACGCGCGACTATGTCGGCAAGCTGAGCCAGGCGAAGGATTTTCAGGACGTCATGCGTATCCAGACCGAATTCATGCAGGCGCAAATGAGTGCATTCGGTGAGCAAACAAAAACGCTCGGCGAGGCATACACCAAAGTAGCGACAGCGTCGGTCAATTCGCCATTTAAAATGCCTTGATGACAGCATCACCCGCGGCACCGGCCGCTTCTTCTCGGTCTTTTTCATAGAAGCCTCGCGGCAGATGTCAGCGAAGCGGTATTCTGACTCCAACTGACGCCCTGTCGGTGGAAGCCGCGATACCCTCAGCCGGGAGGACGGTCATGAGTTCGCCAAAGGCTTTGGACTGCATGCAGTCATCTATGAGGCGTTGAAAAAGACCGGCGGCAATTCCAGCGGCGATGCGCTCATCGCGGCGATGAAAGGGATGAAGTGGGAAAGTCCGCGCGGACCGATAGAAATCGCCCCGGAAACGCGAGACATTATCCAGGACGTCTATATACGCCGGGTCGAGCGCGTGAACGGCCAATTGTATAATGTCGAGTTCGATAAGTACGACGCGATCAAGGACCCTCACAACCTCGCCCCAACAAAAATGGCGCCGATCACGGTAATGCTCTCAAATTCTGATGTTCTGGACACGAGCTTTCGTTCCTCGCTGGACCGCATGATCAGCCACGGCCGGCTCCAGGCGTTCACCGCGCGGATAGACTCGAACCTTGCCGTCGCCGGCGTGCTCAAGAAACGGGATGGCGGGCCGGCACTGATATTCACGGCCGTCGACGATCACGATGTCCCGGTGATCGGCAACCTTTTATGCTGCCAGCTCAATTGCGAGGCAGCGTTTGGTCTGGATTTTCGCGGCATTCGCAATGCCATCGGACGCGCGCTGACGTCGCCGATCCCGCCGGCGATGGTCGGGAAGGCTTCCGCGCAACAAAACGTCCACACCAAACAGATCGACCTTGCGTCGATGCTTCCGGTCCTGTTTCACACCGCGGAAGACGCCGGCCGCTTCATCACCGCCGGTGTCGTCATCGTTCGCGATCCGGAGACCGGGATCTACAATGCGTCCTATCATCGGCTGCAACTCCTCGGAGGAAACCGTACCGCAATCAAACTTGATTACGGGCGGCATCTTCGGCTCGCGTTCGAGCGAGCGAAGCGGATGGGCCAGCCGCTGCCCGTCGCCGTGTGTATCGGCGCGGATCTCGCGCTCCAGTACACCGCCGCGACGATGGGCTCGCAAATGCCCGAACATGCCGACGAACTGGCGGCAGCCGGCGGCTTTTGTGGCCGGCCGTTGTCGGTGGTGAAAGCCGTCACCCAGGATCTTCTCATCCCCGCCGAGACGGAGATCGTGCTCGAAGGCCTGATCCTGCACGATCAAACCGTGCAGGAAGGACCGTTCGGCGAATTTGTCGGCTATTTGTCTCCAGCCGGCGAGGCGCCGGTATTTGAAATTACCGCCGTGACTCACCGCGACAATCCGCTCTACCAGGTCATCAACGGCTATAGCTTCGAAACGACCATGCTCCGCAAATACGTGCTCGAGGCGAGCCTGCTCAAGGTGCTCCAGGCTGCGGTGCCGATCGTCGTCGATGCCGAAATGACCGCAGGCGGCCTGCATCGCTTCCACGCGGTGCTGCAAGTTCGGAAGTCGACGCCGCAGCACGAAGGCTTGCAGCGCAATGCCATCCTCGCGGCGTTCGGCGCGCTCAAGGATCTCGATCTGATTATCGTCGTTGACGAGGATATCGACATCCGCAATCCGCACGACGTCGAATATGCGCTGGCGACCCGGATGGAGGCTTCGCGGGATTTGTTCGTCATTCCGGAGGCGCGTGGACACGAATATGTCCGCGTCGGCCGCAACGGCATTCGCGCTAAACTCGGTATCGACGCGACCATTCCGCTGGAAGAGAAGGCCCGCTTTCGGCGCTGCGAATTTCTCGACGTCGATGTTGATGCCGCCGGTATTTCTTCAGATCCCGGCCTGCTCAGGGGCTATCTGCTTCGATGATGGCAGGCCTCGCAATGTCCGCCAAGGCTCGTTCGTTACAGCTTAACTGCGCGCCAGCGGCCTAAATGTCCGGGACGTCCCTCTTCGATGCGCTCCTTCTGCTTGCGGCGGTCGTTGTTCTTGTTGTGACCACGCGATTGCAGCGTCTCCATCCGTTTCTCGTGATGGTGTTCGTTGCTTCGGCGTTTGGATTGGCCGCCGGGCTTTCCATCAGCCTTGTCGGCAGGGCCTTCGGTACCGGGTTTTCGCAAGCGATCTATTCTCCGGGGCTGGTGATCGTCGCCGCGGGCCTGGTTTCCGGTCTAGCCGAAAGCACCGGAGCTGCCGGTCAAATCGCGACGGCAATCAGCCATTGGCGGTGGTTTGGGCGCACAACAATCTCGGCGTTGTTGGGTCTGGTTGCCGGCGTCGGCGCCTTGCCCGCCACTGCCTTTGCTTTGCTAATGCCGCTACTTCGGCCTATCGATGGTGGAGCGTCGCAAAAGCATGGTGCGGCTTCGATCGCGCTGGCGCTGGCGATTTCCGCGAGCCACGGTCTCGTCTTGTTTTCGCCGGTACCGATCGCGGCAGCTTCTATCCTTGACGCTGCATGGGGCCGCGTCATCCTGTTCGGTTTGCCGGTCGCGGTTTTACTGGTTGTCCTTGGCGCGGCTTGGGCGCGATGGCTGCCGGTTGTGGACGCGGCGCCGCCGTCCTTGATTGAAGAGCCGCATCTGACCGCGCCCAAGCGAGCGGGCTGGGCTGTGATCGTGGTCGTTCTGGCAATGGCCGTCCCGCTCCTGATGCTGATCGAGCAATCCATCGGCACCATGCCCAGCGAGCCGCTCGGCGGTGGTCCGGCGCGAGAGCTGGTCATAGGAGTTGGCCGTCCGCTTGGCCTTTTCGTCGTCGGCGTTGGCATTGTCGTCATCGGACTGTGGCGCCCGAGCCTGCAGCTTTTGGCCGATCCCGACTGGACTAGCCGCACCTTGGGCAGTGTGGCCGGTGTCCTGCTGACAGTAGGCGCCGCCGCCGGCCTGCAGCGGCTCTGTCAGGAAACGGGCATGGCAGAGCTCATCGGCGAGCGTCTGCTTGACTGGCACCTTGGCGGATTTGGCGGCTTGCTGATCCCGTTTTTGATCGCCGCAGCAATAAAGACTTTGCAGGGTTCGTCACTGGTCGCGGCCATCGCCGCCGCCGGCATGGTGCAGCCGATTTTGCTGCCTCTTGGATTGGGAGGCGAGAACGGCAAGGCGCTTGCCACTCTTGCTATCGGCGCGGGTGCTATGACGGTCACCCACATCAATGACGAGTTTTTTTGGCTGGTTTCAACCAGCGTTTGGCTTCGGCCGCTGCGCGGGCTCGTCGCATTGACGGTCGGAACGCTGTTGCAGGGCCTCGTCGCCGTTGCGGCGTTGCTCTTACTATCCATGCTCGTCTCCGGCTGATGGCCTTGGTTCTCACGACTAAGCCGGGCCACAGCCGTCCCGGCGGAGCCAAGGCGCAAGCCTCCAGCAGGGCGAGGGATTCTTAACCATCGTCCCCTAGTTTGCTTGTCCGGGGCTGTCCGATCCGCCGGCGCGCCAGCGCAATCCTTGGGGCGACGAAATCGGCCGGACGCGTCGTGGTCCGGAGTCCGTTGATGAGTATCCGAGTAACTCGGGCGTTGATCGTCATGGCGGCTGGCCTGACGTGCCTGGGGGGCTGCGCCTCGTCGACCAAACTCAGCGATCTTTGGACACCAAAGACGAGCGACGCGCCAAAGACGAGCGACGCTGCGGACACGCCCGCTGCGGATTCCGGTTTCAAGCTGAACGATCTGTGGGCGCCGAGAAGCGCGGACGGCACGAACTGGATCACCGGAAAACCTGACAACAAAACTCCAGAGACCACCGGGTCCGTTGCGACGGCGCCGGCTGAGCCGGGGCCACGCGGAGAACCGGTTGCGCCTTTGGCCAAGCCGGGCCTGCTTGGCGATGATCCTCATGATGATCTGCAAGCCGCCAAGAAATATTTCCGCAGCAACAATTACGGACTCGCCGAACGAGCCTTCCGCAGCGCCGTCGAGCAGCATCCGCGCGATGCCGAAGCATGGATCGGGCTTGCGGCTTCCTATGACCGCCTGCACCGCTTTGATCTTGCCGACCGCGCCTATCAGGAGGCGATCCGCATCATCGGCCCGACCGTCGAGATCCTGAACAATCAGGGCTTCTCGTACATGCTGCGCGGCGATTACGCGCGCGCCCACAAAAAGCTGGACGAGGCGGCTGCCAAAAATCCCGCCAATCCCTATGTGGCGGCGAATCTGCGCCTGCTCCAGGAAAGCTATCGCGAAGGCAAGGCGATTCAGTAGGCCTTCCACTGCGCCGCAGCGGCCTTGAATAGCACGCATGATCTCGCATATGAGGCATGGGGAACGACCTTCACACGGAACGGTGCATGCTCGAAGCGTTTCGGAACTTTGTCGCCGAATTCGTGGACGGTGGGAAACATCCAAGCCAATTCGCTGACAATGATTACCGTCTGGCGGCGGTCGCGCTGCTCGTGCACGCCGCCACCATCGACGGCGATATGACGCCGGACGAGCGCGGCAAGCTCCACGCCGTGGTCAAGCAGCGTTTCGGCCTCGATGATGCCGTGGCCGACGAGCTGATCGACAAGGCGACGGAGGCCGAGCACGAAGCCGTCGACCTTTACCACTTCACGAGCCTTCTCAATCGCACGCTTGATGAGGAGGGCCGTGCCCGGGTTGTCGAAATGATGTGGGAAATTGTTTATGCCGACGGCCGCCGTGACGAACTTGAAGACAATCTATTGTGGCGCGCCGCTGACCTCCTCGGCGTGTCGCAGCGGCAACGGATTGAGTTGCGTCAGCGTATCGCCGCAAAGGCCGGCGAGACAAATGGCGATGCATGAAACCGGTAACTCTTATCACCGGCGCGTCCGCTGGCATTGGTGCGGAGCTGGCCCGGGTTTTCGCCCGGCACAGCCATGAGCTCGCCCTCGTCGCGCGGCGCGAGGATAAGCTCACAGCTCTTGCCGCGGAGATCGCCGCCGCCGGCACACCGCGTCCGACGGTACTGAGCATCGATCTCACCCGCCGCGATGCGGTGTCAACGTTGGCCGCGGAACTGGCCGCGCGTGGTCTCGAACCAGAGATCGTCGTCAACAATGCCGGCTTCGGACTCGTTGGCCGCGCCGCAAGGCTTGGTCGCGACGAACAGCTCGCTATGATCGACCTAAATGTCCGCGCGCTGACTGAACTATCGCTCACCTTCGTGGACAGCCTCGCGCGTCACCGCGGCGGCATTCTCAATGTCGCTTCGGTTGCCGCTTTCATGCCCGGGCCAGGCATGGCGGTCTATTACGCCAGCAAGGCCTATGTGCTCTCGCTCAGCGAAGCATTGCACCAGGAATTCGGGCGCCGCGGCATCAGGGTCACGGCGCTCTGCCCGGGGCCGGTTCCGACCGAATTTCAGCAGCGCGCCGGGCTTCGCGACGAGCGATCGCAGCTCGCGCTGGTATCGCTTTCGGCCGAGCGCGTCGCGCAGATCGGCTATGACGGGTTCATGCGCGGCAGGCGGGTGGTCGTTGCCGGCTTTGGCAACCGGGTCGCAGTGTCTTTATCGCGGATCATGCCGAAGGCGCTGCTGCTGGCGCTGATGTATTTCGGCACCCGCTGGGCAGAGCGCCGGTCGTAGCGGCCGGGCAGCCTTGTTGCCTTGAATTTGCGCGTGAACGCGATACGAAATTATGCGGGCGCCTGCGATTCTCTTTAAGTCATGCGACAGCCGATCCTGATTATTCTCCACCAGGAGCACTCGACCCCGGGCCGGGTCGGCTACGCCCTGCAACAGCTGGGTTTTGCGCTCGATGTGCGCCGGCCGCGGTTCGGCGATCCGCTGCCGACGACGCTTTCCGAGCATACCGGCGCGGTTATTTTCGGCGGCCCAATGAGCGCCAATGACCCGGATGATTTCATCCGCCGGGAAACCGATTGGATCGCAGTGCCGCTCAAAGAGGAAAAGCCGTTCCTCGGCATTTGCCTCGGTGCGCAGATTTGCGCGCGCGCTCTTGGCGGACGGGTCTATCCGCACCCGAACGGCCACGCCGAAATCGGCTACTATCCGATCCGGCCGACACCTGCCGGCCTTGCCGTGGTCAATCCATGGCCGGAGCAAGTGTATCAGTGGCATCGCGAAGGCTTCGATCTGCCGGGCGGCGCCGAGCTTCTTGCCGCTGGTGACATGTTCGAGGTGCAGGCGTTTCGCTATGGCCGCAGCTACGCGCTGCAATTTCATCCGGATGTGACGCGCCTGACGATGCACAAATGGACGGCGCGCGGTCACCAGCGCCTGGAAATGCCGGGAGCAAAGCCCTATGCCGCGCACTTCGCCGACCGCGCAGTCTACGACTACAGCACGCGCGCCTGGCTCGACGTCTTCCTCGATCGCTGGACCGGCGACGCCAACCCAGCTTAAATCTATGGCCATTGTCACCATATGGTTAAATAGGCCATAATGGCGAGGAAAAGAGCGGAACTGCTCTTCTACGAACGGGTCGATTACGAAGACGGCGCGATTCGCCGAAATGAAGCTTTGGCGTGTTCCTGCAAGGGTCCCGCCTTCAGCCCATGAGTTTAAATACTCGCTGTATTGCGGCCGGCCGGTTCGCGCGAAGTTGGATACGATAACGAGCGCGGCAAGGGCGATCATAGGCATATTCGGAATGTCGAGATGGCTTACCAATTCACGACTGTCGAGCAACTGGTCGCTGATTTCTGGTTAGATGTAAGAACGTTGCGTGGTGAGATATGAAAAAAGCCAACAAACTGAACAAAATAAAAGTCACGGTCGGCGGTGAATTTGAAACGGAAGCCGGACATCGCTTTATCGATGCGTGGCACCGAGCCGAACGTGGGGAAAATTTCCAGGAACGCCATTTAACGTTTCAGAACTGGGGCACGCTGGCGCGCGTCCTGAGCGGGAAGCGGATGGAGCTGCTGCGCTACGTGCGGCGCCACGAGGTCACAAGCGTTCGGGCGCTGGCGAAGGCTCTAATGCGCGATTACAGCAACGTTCATGCCGACGTGCAGGCGCTTAGCGCTGTCGGGCTTCTCGATACAACGAATGGTAAAGTGCGGGCGGACTACGATACGATCGAGACGAGAATCGCGATATAATCCGGTTGTTCGCCGCCGCGAGCTTCCAGCGCGGCGGCGCAAGGGCAGCCGACAGGAGATGCCGACTGGATCACATTCTAAGCCCGCGGCGGCGGCCTACTGGCCGGCTGCGAGCTGCTCGGCGAAATAAGCCACGGTCCGCGTATAAACCTGCGACGCATTCCACTGCAACAGCACCTGGAAATTGGGCGTGCCTTCGCCCCACGGCTGGCCGCGCTGCCAACCATAGCCTTTAAGATAATTGGCGGTGGAGGCGAGCGCATCGGGTACGCTGTGAATGAGATCGCGGCGGCCGTTGCCATCGTAGTCGACGGCATATTTCAGATACGATGAGGGCAGAAACTGGGTCTGGCCGATCTCGCCGGCCCAGGCGCCGCGCATTTCGCTCGGCGCCATGTCGCCGCGCTCGACAATGCGCAATGCAGCAAGCAGCTCGCCGCGGAATTTGTCGGGGCGCCGGCAATCGTAGGCCAGCGTCGCTAGCGCGCGAATAGTCGGGAACTTGCCGTCGTCGGCGCCGAAGTCGGTTTCGAGGCCCCATATGGCGACGATCACCGGGCCCGGCACGCCGAACTGCTGCTCGATGCGCTCGAAGATCGCGCTGTACTTGGCAAGCAACTTTCTGGCGCGTCCCAGTCGCGGCGGCACCATCCGGCCGGAAAATTGCTCGAAGCTTTGCCGAAACACGCCCTGGGCATGATCGCGCGTAATGATCGTCGGGTCGTAGGTTATGCCGCTGAGCGCGGACTGGATCGTGCGCTCCGAGACGCCTTGTGCTGCAGCCTCTTGCTCGAAGGCCTCAAGCCAGGCGCCAAAGTCGCCGCCGCACGGCGCGGCCGCAAGTGCCGGCGCGGCGACGAAGCCGAGGCATAGCAATGCACAAGCCAGTCGGAGCGCGATCGGTCGCATGCCTTATCGGTTCCCTGCTGCCGGTGACGAATCAGTAGATTGGGTCGCGAATATGATGCTGTGGTCGCGAACGACATTCTACAGGCATGGCGGGCTAAACGCTAATATGGTTCCCGTCGCCGGCAGAACTGCAACTCACGGCCTGCCGAGCCGTAGCTCGCGCAGCGAGCGAAGGCTGGTGGAGCCGAGGGGATTTGAACCCCTGACCTCCGCAGTGCGATTGCGGCGCTCTCCCAACTGAGCTACGGCCCCCGCCGCAGGCACAATCAGCAGATAAGTGCCGACTTTAGGCGAGTTCGGGGCCATTTAGGGCCGCACCGGTATGGTGTCAAGGAGACCGCCGCCCAACGCATAAGCCCGGCGCATCGGCTTGTGAGCATGCAAGCAAATCGCTAGGTTCCGGCGTCGTCACTCGCGAAAGCCACCCATGCGCGCCCTGTTTCTCGTCATCGATCTTGCCCTCGAGCTTTACATCTGGATCGTGATCATTGCCGCGATCTTCTCGTGGCTCGTGGCATTCCACGTAGTGAACACCCGCAATCAAGTCGTCGGCATGATCGGCGAATTTCTCTACCGTATCACGGAGCCGGCGCTGCGCCCGATTCGCAACTTTCTGCCGAACCTCGGCGGCATCGACATCTCGCCGGTCATTCTGTTTCTGATCATTATCTTCATTCGGTACGTGATCGCACTTTACATCCTGCCGAACGTCTACTGAAATCGCGGTGGCTGCCGAGCCGTGGACGGCGACGACCGATGGCGTGGTCATCGATGTGCGCTTGACACCGCGCGGGGGCCGCGACGCGATCGAGGGGATCGAGCAACGCGCCGACGGCCGCAGCGTTTTCAAGGCGCGGGTGCGAGCGGCAGCGTCCGAGGGCGCGGCCAACGCCGCATTGTGCCGGCTCGTCGCCGAAGCGCTTGATGTCGCTCCGCGCCAGGTGAAGGTTGCGGCAGGGGCGACGTCGCGGGTGAAACGAATTCGGGTTATCGGCGAACCGAACGCTCTCGTTGCAGCGCTGCGGCGACAAATGGCAGCGTACGCGTGAATGTAACACGCGGCCAACGGACTTCCACCGAGGATCAGCTATTCCAGCCGAAGGCGACCTTATCGAGCACCCGCGTGCCAAACTTTTCCGATGAGCGGGCGACGGTTTTGCCGCTGAGCGCGCGGTAGAATTCGACCGCGGTGTCGTTCTCCGACAGCGCCCACACGATCAGCGATTTCAGCCCGCTCTGCGCCAGGTCACGGCGGGCGGCGGTGAACAGCCGGCGTCCGAATCCGAGGCCCTGAAATTCGGGCCGCAGATACAGTTCGTAGATTTCGCCGTCATAATGCAGGCTGCGCGCGCGATTGCGCCCGTAGTTGGCGTAGCCCGCTACCTTGTCGCCGAATTGCAGCAGTGCGATACGGCTGCCCTTGCGGATGGCGCTTTCCCACCAAGCCGGGCCGCGGCGATTAATGAGCCGGTCGAGTTCAGTGCCGGGGATGATGCCCTGATATGCCGCCCACCATGCCTCATCATGGGCGTCCGCGACCGCGCCGGCGTCATGCGCCTTGGCGCGGCGGATTTCGATGAGGACTGTGCTCATGGTGCAATCAAAGCAAGCGGTTCCGCGGGCTTCAAGTGCCAAGATTCATACTTCGTTAACGATGTAGATTATTAGCGGAACGGCGGCCGGCGCGCCATCGTTGCCGGAAAAAAAATATGGGCCCGCTCATAATCTGACAGGCTGTTGCACGAGCGACACGGTCACCCAAAATTTGCAGCGCGTTGGGCGTATTGGCAGCTGTAGCTGAAGGGTAATTGAGTCCGTCTTGGTCGGCCCTTCGGCCGCATCAGGTCACACCCGCTCGGCTTCTTTGCGCCGTTCGTCCTTTTTCCGCTCGTGGGGATCGAGCAGCTTTTTGCGCAGACGAATCGATTTCGGCGTCACCTCGACCAGTTCGTCATCCTCGATATAGGCAAGCGCCTTTTCCAGCGTCATGCGAATCGGCGGCGTCAGGCGGACCGCTTCGTCCTTGGAGTGGGTGCGGATGTTTGTGAGCTTCTTGCCCTTGAGGACGTTGACTTCGAGGTCATTGCCGCGCGTGTGCTCGCCGATGATCATGCCGCGATAGACCTTCCAGCCCGGCTCGATCATCATTGGACCGCGGTCTTCCAGATTCCACATGGCATAGGCGACGGCATCGCCCTGATCGGTTGAAATCAGCACGCCGTTGCGCCGGCCGACGATGTCGCCGCGGTGCGGGCCGTAGGCGTGGAAGAGGCGGTTCATCACCGCCGTGCCGCGCGTGTCGGTCAGAAGCTCGCCGTGATAACCGATCAATCCGCGCGTCGGCGCATAGAAAATGAGCCGCACGCGCCCGCCGCCTGACGGACGCATTTCGACCATCTCACCTTTACGCTCCGCAAGCTTCTGCACGATGATGCCGGCATGTTGTTCATCGACGTCGATGACGACTTCCTCGATGGGCTCGAGCATTTCCCCCGATGCCCCGAATTGAAACAGTACCTTCGGCCGCGACACCGAAAGCTCGAAGCCCTCGCGCCGCATGGTCTCGATCAGGATGCCAAGTTGCAGTTCACCGCGGCCGGCGACTTCCATCGAATCCTTCTCGTTCAATTCGGAGATCCGCAGCGCGACATTGCCTTCCGCTTCGCGCAGCAGGCGGTCGCGGATGACACGGCTTTGCACTTTGTCACCCTCGGTGCCGGCCAGCGGCGAATCATTGATGCGAAACGTCATCGCGAGCGTCGGCGGATCGATCGGCTGCGCCGGCAGCGGTTCGGTAACTTCAGGGGCGCAAAGCGTATGTGAGACGAACGCTTCGGGCAGCCCGGCGACGGCGACAATATCGCCGGCAAAGCCTTCGTCGATCGGCGTGCGTTCGAGGCCCCGGAACGCTAGAACTTTGGTGACGCGGCCCTCCTCAACCAGCGTCCCGTGCCGGTCGAGCACCTTGACGGGCTGATTAGGCTTCACGCTGCCCGAAAAAATGCGGCCAGTGACGACGCGGCCGAGATAGGGGTTGGCCTCGAGAATCGTGCCCAACATGCGGAACGGGCCGTCCTCGACTTGCGGCGGCGCCACGTGGCGGACAACCAGCTCGAACAGCGGCGCCATGCCGCGATCTTTCGGACCTTCGGGCTTGTCGGCCATCCAGCCCTGCTTGGCCGAACCGTAGAGGATCGGAAAATCGAGCTGTTCCTCGGTCGCATCAAGTGCGGCAAACAGGTCGAAGACCTCGTTGGCGACCTCGGTCGGGCGGGCGTCCGGCCGATCTACCTTATTGATGACGACGATCGGCTTCAGCCCCATTTTCAGGGCTTTGGTCACCACGAATTTGGTCTGCGGCAACGGCCCCTCGGCGGCATCGACCAGCACCAAGGCCCCATCCACCATATTGAGGATGCGTTCGACCTCGCCGCCGAAATCAGCGTGGCCGGGCGTGTCGACGATGTTGATTCGCGTACCTTCCCAGACCAGCGAGGTCGCCTTGGCGAGGATGGTGATGCCGCGCTCCCGCTCAAGGTCGTTTGAATCGAGCGCCCGCTCGGCGACCCGCTGATTCTCGCGGAAGGCACCCGATTGCTGCAGCAACCGGTCGACCAGGGTGGTTTTCCCATGGTCGACATGGGCAATGATGGCAATGTTGCGCAGGTTCATGGGGGCGGTGTTAAATTGCTACGGGCCCCGAGGGGCCCGCATGTTGGCCCCGTATATAGTCAGCCGCGGGTGGTTAGCAATGCGGCCGTCGCGATGCGGAATGTGATAGACCGGGTCTCGTTAACGCCGCTGCCGGTCCCCGGGATAGCCACGGATCGCGGCGGGGCAGATTGAGAGGTCGCTTGCGTTTCTCGCAGTCCACCTGCAACACGCGCCGGATTCTCTGCGTCTTTCCGGCCTATACGCCATCATTCGGCACTTTCGCTCACGCCTACCGGTTAATGCACGACGTGCGGGCCTTCATGCCGCCGCAAGGCCTGCTGGTGATCGCTGCCTACATGCCGGAACACTGGCCGGTGCGTTTTGTCGATGAAAACATTGCGCCGGCAACCGCCGGCGATTTCGCCTGGGCCGATGTCGTCCTGGTCAGCGGCATGCACATCCAGGCACGACAGATTCACGACATCGCGCGCCGCGCCAAAGCCGCCGGTAAAGTCACCGCGCTCGGCGGTCCTTCAGTTTCGGGCGCTCCGGAAATGTATCCGGACATTGATTATCTCCACATCGGCGAGATCGGCGACAGCACCGACCGGCTGATTGCCCGCCTCGATGAGAGTTGTGATCGGCCCGTCGCGCAGGTGCGCTTCGAAACCAGGGAGCGGTTGCCGCTCAGCGATTTTCCGATCCCGGCCTATCATCTCGTTCCGCTCGCCCGCTATCTGATGTGCACGCTGCAGTTCTCCAGCGGCTGTCCGTATCTCTGCGAGTTCTGCGACATCCCCAACCTCTACGGCCGGCAGCCGCGGTTCAAGACGCCCGAGCAGATCACCGCCGAGCTTGACGCCATGTGCTCACAGCCGGGTCATCCACCGAGCGTCTACTTTGTCGACGACAATTTCATCGGCAACAAGAAGGCGGCGCGCGAGATGTTGCCGCATCTCGTCGAATGGCAAAGGCGGCGCGGCTATCCGATGCAATTTGCCTGCGAGGCGACGCTAAACATCGCCAAGCAAGCCGAGATTCTGTCGTTGATGCGCGACGCTTACTTCGTCGGCATATTCGTCGGCATTGAAACGCCGGAGTTTGACGCGCTCAAAGCGATGCGCAAGGATCAGAACAATTCGCTGCCGATGATCGATGCGATCAAAACGCTCAACGACTACGGTCTGGAAGTCATTTCCGGCATCATCCTCGGGCTCGACACCGACTCTGACGATACCGAAGCGCGGCTCAAGGACTTCATCGATCTCTCCAACATTCCGACGCTGACCATCAACCTCCTGCAAGCGCTGCCGAAGACGGCGCTGTGGGACCGGCTCCATAAGGCCGGGCGTCTGAATGAGGATCCGCGGCGTGAAAGTAACGTCGTCTTCATGCGGCCTTATGATGAAGTGGTCGCGGCGTGGCACCGGTCGATCGGCTATGCCAACGATCCGGAGCGCCTGTTTGACCGCTTCCGCCATCAGATCGATGCGACGTATGCGAAGCGGATCAAGCCGCCAGCCAGTGGCCAGCTCAGCTGGGCCAACCTGCGGCGCGGAGCGGTGCTCGGCTACAACGTGCTGGTCGAGGTCGGCCTCAAAGCCGACTATCGTCGGGCGTTCTGGCGTGCCGCGCGTCACGCGTTGCGCCGCGGGCGGATCGATGCGGTGTTGTCCATGGGCTTCATGGCTTATCACCTGATCCACTTCACGCGTGAGGCGCTGCGCGGCGATCACAACGCCTCGTTCTATTCGACCAAGGAGCACAAAAGCACGCCGATCGACGAGACCGCGCCGCTATTACAGAAATCTGCCTGACAAGTCGTTCACTCGGCGGAGATTTGGCGCGGCTTAAATCTTACGCCGCGCTGCGGCCGGACGGACCCCATGGTCCGAAGTGCACGCCCGCCGGCAGCGCCCGATGCAGCATCAGCATCTCGCCGATAGTTTCTGAAGTCACCAGGCCGACCAACCGCCCGGATTCATCGACGACGCCGACGGCGGGTGCCAACTTTTCCTGCAAGAGCCGCAGCGCTTCGTCGAGGGCGCGATTTTTGCTCACGGTGGGGATGCTGACAGTCATGGCGTCGGCCACCCGCGCGTTGGGCCCGCGCTCTCGGAGCGCGCGGATCAGATCATTACGCATCAGCACGCCGAGCGGCTTGCCCTGGCCGTCGACGACCGGGAATTCGCCTTGGCTGGTGCGCAACAGGGTTTCGACCGCGGCATCGACGTGCTCGTCCGGCGTCAGCGTGGCGAACTGCGTCAGCATTGCCGCGGTAACCGGTACGCCGTGCGCCATGGCGCGGGTCGCCACCAGATGCGCCTCTGCTGAGGCGGCGAGATAGACGAAGATGGCAATGAAGATCAGCAGTGGATTGCCGAACAGGCCGAGGAAGCCAAGCACAAACGCTACTCCTTGGCCGATCATGGCGGCGATTTCAGTAGCGCGGACGTAGCCGAGCCGCGATGCCAACAGCGCCCGCAACACGCGCCCGCCGTCCATCGGAAACGCCGGGAGCAGATTGAACAGCGCGAGGAACAGATTAACCGCCGCCAGGCGATCGATCATGCTGACGTTGCCGTTCTCAAGCGCCGACAGAGGTTCGGCGGAGAAATTGGCGCCGCCAATCAAGACCAACAGCAAGGCAATGACCACGTTGACGGCTGGTCCGGCGATGGCGATAAGAAATTCCTGTTTTGGTTCCTCCGGTATGCGTTCGAGGCGCGATACCCCGCCGATCGGCAGCAGAATCACGTCCGGAGTCCGGACGCCAAAACCGCGCGCCGCGAAGATGTGTCCGAACTCGTGCAGCAGCACGCACAGGAACAGGAGCACAATGAACAACAGTCCGTTCCACGCCGCCTGCGGGCCGCCGGAAACGTAATTCACGCCGAAAATCCACGCGAGCAGCAACAGGAAGGTCACGTGGATACGCACCGCCGTGCCGGCGACCGATCCAATGTTCAGCGACCACGACATTGCAGCCTCTTTGGCGGATTCCTGAGAAATCTCGCGCATTGCCGCGCAGCTTGCTAGGTAATTATTCTTCGACCCGTTTACGAGAGCGGCTCGACCGGCGGTCGCCGGGATTGAGGAGGTTCGCACATGGCACAGAAGCTTTCTGCAGAGGCTCGCAGCCGCGCGCTCGGGCGGCTCAAGGGCTGGAGCGAGGTCACCGGCCGCGACGCGATCAGCAAGAAATTCGTGTTTGCCGATTTCAACGAGGCTTTTGGCTTCATGGCCCGCGCCGCGTTGATGGCTGAGAAGCTCGATCACCATCCCGAATGGTTCAATGTCTACAAGACCGTTGACGTGACGCTGTCGACCCACGACGCCGGCGGGGTGACCGAGCTCGATATCAAGCTCGCCGAGGCGATGGACAAGTTTGCCGGCTGAGCGCGTAACCGCGCCCGCCTTGCGGCTGCCGTCTTTCGCCACCATCTTTTGGTCGCCAATTCGCAATGCCGCGCGAGGAGCCAATGTCGTTCAGATACGCGTCTGCATCATGGGCGGATATCGAAGCGCTGACGCGCCGTATTGCCGCTGACGAGGCCGGATTGCGGCGCAGCTTCTGGAAGAAGCTGCGGGGGCTGGCGGCGCGGTTGCCGTTTGCGGAAGATCTGATCGCGGCCCATTATTGCGCCTTCGATCGGCAGACCCCGATCCATGTGAAGGCCGCGCTAGTCGGCGCACTCGCCTATTTCGTGCTACCCACCGACTTCATTCCCGACGTGCTGCCGGTGATCGGCTACACCGACGACGCCGCGGTGCTGGCCACCGCGATCAAGCTCGTCTCCTCCCACATTAAGTCCGACCATCGTGAGGCGGCGCAACGCGCCCTAGCGCGCCTGCGCGGGTAGGACGGTTACGGCCGCAGCACGATTTTTCCCATGACCTTGCGCTCGGCGATGGCTTTGAGTGCCGTCGCGATCTCGGCCAGCGGATAAACCGCGTGCACGTGAGCGCTGAGCTTGCCCTCGGCGCACCAACGCACGATCTCGGTCATCAGCGCTCGCTGACCGTCCGGCTCGCGCAATGCCCATGCGCCCCACAGCACGCCGCGGATGTCGCAGCTCTTGAGCAGCACGAGATTGAGCGGCAGCTTCGGAATTTCGCCGGCGGCGAAACCGACCACCAGATAGCGCCCCTCCCAGCCAAGCGCGCGCACCGCCGGTTCGGCGTACGATCCGCCGACCGGATCGTAGACCACATCGACGCCGCGCTCGCCGCCGAGCCGTTTGAGCGCGCCCCGCAGGTCTTCGCTGGCGTAATTCACCGTTTCGTCGGCGCCGTGCTTGCGCGCGAAGGCGAGTTTCTCGTCTGAGGACGCGCAGGCGATGACGCGTGCACCGATGATCTTGCCGATCTCAATGGCGGCAAGGCCGACGCCGCCCGATGCGCCGAGCACAACCAAAGTCTCGCCGGATTTGAGTTTGCCGCGCTCGCGCAGCCCGTAAAGGGTCGTGGCGTAGGTTACGGTCAGGCCGGCGGCGCGCTCGAAATCGAGATTGTCGGGGATCTTGACCAATTGTTTGGTGCTGGCGGCGAGAACTTCGCGCGCCGCGCCCCAGCCGGTCGAGCCCATCACGCGGTCGCCAGGTGCAAAATCGGTCACTCCCGCGCCGACGCTTTCAACGATCCCGGCAAACTCCGAGGCCGGCGAGAACGGGAAGGGCGGCTTGTGCTGATATTTGCCGGCGATGATCAGGAGATCGAAGAAATTGAGCGCCGCTGCCTTAATCCGCACCACGGCCTGGCCGGGTCCGGCGGTCGGCGGCGCGATGTCGGCAAGCTGCAAATCGTCTGGCGTGCCGAAACGGGTACACAGGATTGCTTTCATGACGGCCTTGTTCTGTCGTTGGGCGAGGTGGGAATTTATCGGCGGTGCGCCCATTCATAACCACGAAATGTCCGAACGAGGAAAGGCGGATCCCCTCGGCGGCCGGCCCTCCGCGCTTTTCCGCCGCCTTGCCGCTGCCGTTTTCGTTCCCAATGCTTCGGAAATGAGTTAAAGTTGAAGGGCTTGGATTTAGACTTCGCGCGGTAGACCCGCGGGGCCGGGATGCTAATCACTCGACAAGGGCAGCTCATATCGTTGCTGCTGGCCGCGGCGGTTGTTGCCGCTCCAGCGCTGGCACAACAGCCGCCAGCGACGGATCAGGCTCCGGCGCCTGCGGCTGCGCCCGCCGCCCCTCCGCCCCCAAAGAAGAAGTCGCACAAGCCCAAGCGTCCCGCGGAAGCGCAGGCTCCCGCAACGACGGAGCCCGCGCCGGCCGCTGAGCCGGGCGCGCCCGCCCCGCCGAAGAAGCCGCACAAGCCCAAGCCCGCAACGGCTACGGCACCAGCCACGCCGCCCGGATCAGCCACCGGCGGCACGAAGCCGACCCTGCTTGGCCAATACGGCGAGTGGGGCGCTTACGCGGCCATGCCCGGCGGCAAGAAAGTCTGCTTTGCCATCGCGAAGCCCGCGACCTCGGAGACCACTCCTCCTAATCGGCCACGCAATCCGTCGTACATGTTCATTTCCTCGCGGCCGCGCGACAAAGTGAGCAACGAGGTATCGATCATCATCGGTTATCCGTTCAAGTCGAGCGCGGAGGCGACGGTGGAGGTCGGCACGACGTCGTTTGCGCTCTATACCCAGCAGGACGGCGCCTGGATCAAGAACGCCACCGAAGAGGCGCGGCTGATCGAGGCGATGCGCGCCGGCCAAAGTGCGATCGTGAAAGGCACATCGGCGAAGGGCACGCGAACGACCGACACATTCTCCCTGAAAGGTTTGGCCCAGGCGCTCGATCGCACCGACCGGGACTGCAAGTAGGTTTCAGGCTTCGTTAAAAAACTTCAGCCGGACAGGCGGGTTCGGTCTTCTCCTGTCGGGAGAGCGGTGTTAGCCCCATCTATATCTGGACCGCTTTAGCCGCTTCATTCGGATTAACCATGACTGCCTCGCTTGCCGCCACCCAGCCGAAGGATATTGCCTCGGCCGCAATCATCGAGAAGCGGCCGCTTGAGTGTTACGTCGCGCCGGCCAGGCCCTCTTTGATCGGGCTCTCGCGCGCCGCGCTCAGCGACGCACTCGGCGAAGCCGGCGTGCCGGAGAGGCAGCGCCGGATGCGCGTGCAGCAGATTTGGCATTGGACCTACGTGCGCGGTGCCGAGGATTTCGACGCCATGACCACGCTGTCGAAGGAACTCCGTGCCCAGCTCGCGGAACGTTTCACCCTCGCGCGGCCGGAAATTGTCGCCGAGCAAGTCTCCGTCGATGGGACGCGTAAGTGGTTGCTGCGCCTGCCGGGCGAGTTCGCCGACCGGCCGCACGAGGTCGAATGCGTCTATATTCCGGAAACCGATCGCGGCACGCTTTGCATTTCCAGCCAGGTCGGCTGCACGCTCAATTGCACGTTCTGCCACACCGGCACGCAGCGTCTGGTGCGCAACCTCACGCCGGGCGAGATCGTCGGGCAGGTGGTGCTGGCGCGCGACCGCCTCAATGATTGGCAGCGAGCGGCGGCACCGGCGGGAGCTGAGCCGGAGAAACGTCTTGTCTCCAACGTCGTCATGATGGGCATGGGCGAGCCGCTGTACAATTTCGAGGCCGTGCGCGACGCCATCAACGTCGTCGCCGACGGGGATGGCGTGAGCATTTCCAAGCGGCGGATCACGCTGTCGACCTCGGGCGTCGTACCCAATATCGTCCGCGCCGGCGCGGAGATCGGCTCCATGCTGGCGATCTCGCTGCACGCGGTGACCGACGAATTGCGCAATGAGCTGGTGCCGCTCAATCGCAAATATCCGCTGCGCGAGCTGTTTGAGGCCTGCCGCAATTATCCGGGGCTTTCCAACGCCCGGCGCATTACTTTCGAATATGTGATGCTTAAAGGTGTCAACGATTCGCTTGCCGATGCGCACGCGCTGGTGCGCCTGGTGAAGGGCGTCCCCGCCAAGATCAACCTCATCCCGTTCAATCCATGGCCGGGCACCAAGTATGAATGCTCGGACTGGGCGCAGATCGAGAAATTCTCGGAAATCATCTTCGACGCCGGCTATGCCTCTCCGGTGCGGACCCCGCGCGGACGCGACATCCTCGCCGCCTGCGGCCAGCTCAAAAGCGCGACGGAAAAACTTTCCGCTCGCGAGCGCTTGGCGCTGCGGGCCATGGCGATGACGGACTGATCCGGCGCGGGCTGTCGGGATGAACCGGATCGCGCTTGCCGTCGTGCTTGGCGTCGCATTTGTCGTCGGCGTCGTCTTTGGTCTCTATCCGCAGCTCGACCTCAAGATCGCGGCGCTATTTTACGACCCGGCGGCGCACGCGTTCATCGCCACCGGGAGCTGGGTCCCCTATGTCCGCGATGCGGCGACGTTGCTGATCACGGCGCTGGTCGCTCCGGCCTTCTTCGCGATTGTCGGCAAGCTGGTCATGCCGCGGCGTCGAATGCTGATCGCCGGCCGCGCGGCGCTGTTTCTCAGCGTCTCGCTTGCGGTTGGTCCGTTTTTCCTCGCCAACGTGATTTTGAAGGACCACTGGGCGCGCATGCGACCGGCGGATATGGTTCAATTCGGCGGAGCTGAGCAGATAACGGCATGGTGGGACCCGACTGGGCCCTGCCCGGACAATTGCTCATTCGTCGCCGGCGAACCTTCCGCCGCGTTCTGGACGTTGGCACCGGCGTCATTCGCGCCGCCGCAATGGCGGCCGCTTGCCTATGCGGGCGTGGTCTTATTCGGCGCTGCGATGGGCGTGCTGCGCATGGCCGGCGGTGCGCATTTTTTCAGCGACGTCGTCTTCGCCGGCGTATTGATGTTTTTGGTGGTGTGGACGCTGCACGGGCTGATTTACCGCTGGCGGGGAACGCGACTGACCGACGAAGCCGTCGAACGCCCGCTCGAACGGGCGGGCAAGGTATTACGCGGAGGATTAGCTGCATTCTTACAACGGTTTAGCGGAAACCGCAGCGAACCGTAACACTGCGCGATTAGGGGTGAACGCCTGCAACTATTGAGGCCGAGAGTTGTTTGACACGTTAATCGGAGTTCGCGAATAGTAATAGGGCTGTCGAACTTAATTGTCTTATAGAAGAAGTCTCGCTTGGCCTTCGCTTCCAACAGCAGCGTGCCGAAATCCGGTATTTCCACGATAATCGATGGCAGTTCGCCCTTTTCTCCCTCCGGAACTGTCAACAAAAAGACTGGGTCCTGAAATGAGATCATTTCCGGTTGCGTTCTGATTTTTATCGTTTGAAACAGTTTCGGATAATGGACTTCGAGACCGTTCTTATCGACGATTTTTATTCGGCCGCTCAGCGTCCAATAGGGGTGAAGAAGATTGCCGACATAGTTCTTGGTCTCGTTGACGAAGGGCATCATGGCGGCGAACAGAATGAGATAACCCGCGAACGCTCCGGCGGCGTTGATCTTGAAATTGGCGAGGACGCCGGTGGCTGTGATGCTTTGATTCGGAAACAACCAGTAGAGCAGAATGGCCGGCACCAGCGGCAAGATGAACCAGACGACGAGTACGCCAAGCAAGGCCAGATACACCAAAACTTCCACCGAGCTGAACATATTCCACCCCGTTATCCGTCATATTCCGTAGCCGCTAAACCTCTTGGTGATATTCGGGTCGAGCGCCTGCGCCGACTTGATGTCGGCATTGCCTTCGGTCTCGTTGCCCTTTTTGATCTTGGCTATGCCGCGGCCGTATAGCGAACCGGCGGCATTCGCATCGAGCTTCAGCGCTGTGTCGTAGTCTGCGATCGCAGCATCGAAATTGCCCATCTTCAGAAACACAAATCCGCGGCTGTCGAGCGTGTTTTTTTCACTGGGTTGAAGACGCAAAGCTTCGTTGCAATCGGTCAGCGCGTCCTGGAGTTGACCGGCAATGGCGCGCACCCAGCAGCGATTGTTCCAGGCCGTGGCGCGTTCGGGCTCGACGGCAATTGCCTTCGTGTAATCGGCGATGGCGCGGTCGTATGCGGCGTCGTGCTCGTGGCAAAGGCCGCGGCCGATGAATGCCGAGGCGTTCGATGCATCAAGCGCGATTGCCTGATCGTAGTCCAGCAATGCGCGGGCATAATCGCCGATGAACCTTTCGGCGTTGCCCCGGCCCACATAGGCCTTCACGTATTTGGGGTTGAGTTCGATCGCTTTGCTACAATCCTTAATGGCCTGCTCGTAATCCTTTTTCATCGTGTTGACGTAACAGTGATTGTTGAATGCGCTGACGTCCTTTGGATTGAGCTCTATAGCGTGGTCGTAAGCCTCGAGGGCATGCTGGAAATCACGGCCGCTGCTGTACGCCAGTCCGAG
Organism: uncultured Alphaproteobacteria bacterium; assembly: GCA_963844545.1. Lineage (GTDB taxonomy): Bacteria > Pseudomonadota > Alphaproteobacteria > Rhizobiales > Xanthobacteraceae > BOG-931. Next base: position 1,382,107 of record CAWJOX010000026.1, read on the forward strand.
ATTGTAGAACGCGGCCGCGAATTTGGGGTCCAGCTGGATGGCCCGTAGATAGTCCTGCACGGCGCGATCGTAGCGGCCGAGCGATTGATAGGAATTGCCGCGTAAGTTGAACACCGCGGCGTCCTTTGGATCAGCCTGGATCGCTTTATCGAAGGCGTTGATGGCACTGTTGTGCTGCTTTTTATTCTGCAGAGCTCGCCCAAGGCTGCGATAGGCATTGGCCAGGTCCGCGCCCTCAACCGTTCCGGATGATATGAGGTTGCCACAGGCGGTGATCGCTGCATCGTCGGCCGCCTGATAGCAGGCGGCCCGCTCGTCGGCGATCGCCACGGTGCCCTCAATACCGACGGCGAATATGGCGAGGGAAAATACCAGGCCGGATGCGCGTCTCAACTCGCCCTCCCTGCTCGCAAGCGTTCCGCCCGCGCCGTTCAAGGAACAAGTTTCAAATCGACGAATCGTTGTCCGTCGAAATCTCCTGGCGAGGCGTCCTGCCTGTTAGGGCGGGCTGGAGGCTGCCATTGCCGCGCAAGGCGCAAGCAACAGCACGGCCAACCACGTACATGCGACGAACGACATCACTCGCGTGGACCATTTCATGATCTACCCTCAGAGATTGATAAATATATTAATACACGCAAATAGAGCGATACTCAATAGGCCGCTACGCGGCGGTGAGCGTGACTGGCTACAGGTGCTAGCTAGAATTCAACCGAAGTCGGAATATGGGCTACCGCGACGTGAGGACGATTGCAGATGGCTGACGTGAAAAAAGTAGTGCTGGCCTATTCCGGGGGGCTCGATACCTCGATCATCCTCAAGTGGCTGCAGACCACTTATGGCTGCGAGGTCGTCACTTTCACCGCCGATCTCGGTCAGGGCGAGGAGCTTGAGCCGGCGCGTGCCAAGGCGATGATGCTCGGCATCAAGCCGCAAAACATCTTCATCGAGGATTTGCGTGAGGAATTCGTCCGGGACTACGTGTTTCCGATGTTCCGCGCCAACGCGGTGTACGAAGGCCAGTATCTGCTCGGCACCTCGATCGCGCGGCCGCTGATTGCCAAGAAGCAGATCGAGATCGCAGAGAAGGTCGGCGCCGACGCGGTCGCCCACGGCGCCACCGGCAAGGGCAATGATCAGGTGCGCTTCGAGCTTGCGTACTACGCGCTCAAGCCCGACGTGAAAGTGATCGCGCCGTGGCGCGAATGGGATTTCAAGTCGCGCGAGGCGCTGATTGCGTTCGCCGAGCAGAACCAGATTCCGATCGCCAAGGACAAGCGCGGCGAGGCGCCGTTCTCGACCGACGCCAATCTCCTGCACACCTCCTCGGAGGGAAAGGTGCTGGAAAATCCCGGCACCGAAGTGCCGGATTATGTCTATTCGCGCACGGACGATCCGGAGCATGCGCCGGAGAAGCCCGACTATGTCACGATCGAATTTGAACGCGGTGATCCGGTCGCAGTCGACGGCAAAAAAATGTCGCCCGCCAGTCTGCTGACCCAGCTCAACACACTGGGGCGCCGGCACGGGATCGGCCGCCTCGATCTGGTGGAAAACCGTTTCGTCGGCATGAAGTCGCGCGGCATGTACGAGACGCCGGGTGGCACGATCCTCCTTGCCGCTCATCGCGGCATTGAATCGATCACGCTCGACCGCGGCGCCGCGCATCTCAAAGATGAACTAATGCCGAAGTATGCCGAGCTGATCTACTACGGCTTCTGGTTTTCGCCGGAGCGCGAGATGCTGCAGGCGGCAATCGACAGGAGCCAGCAATTTGTCTCCGGCAGCGTGCGGCTCAAACTGTACAAGGGCAGTGTCGGCGTGGTCGGGCGTGAGAGCAAATATTCGCTCTACGATCAGGATCTGGTGACGTTCGATGAGGGCAAGGTGGCCTATGACCAGCGCGACGCCGAAGGCTTTATTCGGCTCAACGCGCTGCGGCTGCGTACGCTCGGGCAGCGGAAAAGAAAACTGAAACTCGATTAGTGCGCCTGAAGCCAACCGACCGTCAGGCGCGGACGCCGCGCCGACGGCTGGAACTTCGGCGGATCGCTGCCCGGCTTTCCGGGAAAGTAATCCCGCTCTGAGCATGGTGCTCTGGCGTCGATCGGCTCATCGGCCGGTTCCGTCGTGCGCGTACCGCCAGGTCCGAGCTGCGGACCCTCCAGCGGAGGTTTCGGCTGGTGATGAATCATCACATGTGCCTTCGGTTTTCTCCGCGCCGGCTCGGCCCTGGTGTGCTTCCCAAGGGTGGGTGCCGGATAGCGGCTGCCGGAATAAGCGTTTACAGGGCTGAATTGTTCCCGCGCCGGGCAGCTCCGGCAGGGCGCGGCGGTCGCAATTCAGGCGAGCCAAACGGTAGCGGTCTGGATCGCGTCAGGGTCTCCGGAATATTCACATCCACATCGACGAACTGAATGTGGGATTGCGTCTGCGTGTGGCTGCTTCCCTCAGCCCACGGGCCGCTGCTCAATCTCAGATCGCGGATTTCCGAAACATGAAAGCTGCGCCATCCGGGCAATTTCGATCGCGGGCTCGTTTGCCCGCCGATTTGGAAGACGAGCACACGCTCGCGGCCGTCAACCGAGTAGCCGAGGATTATCGGGCACGCCTCGCGATAACGTCCGTCGAACACGCATGTGATCCGCTTGCGTTCGCGAATCGCGCACCAAATTTTTTCGTAGTTGCTGCTCGGCGTCGCCATGTCCCGGCTAACGGTAGAATGGCCGACAAATCGGTGTAACGTTTAAAGCGGTTTAATTCCCAACGCCCTCACGGCGCATCGTGGCAGACCGCCTCGACGTTGTGACCGTCGGGATCAAACACGAAGGCGCCGTAGTAATTCGGATGGTACTGCGGGCGCAACCCGGGCGCGCCGTTGTCTTTGCCGCCGGCGGCGAGCGCGGCGCGGTAAAAGGCGTCGACTGCGGCACGGTCTTTGGCGGCGATGGCGACGTGCAGTCTGCGATTGAGCCCGCCTTCGCCGCCGATCCAGAAATCCGGCTTGCCGTCCGCGCCGAAACCGGCCGCCGGACTGTCGCCCTGATCCTGCTGGACCTCCATAACAATCGTATATCCGAGCGGTGCCAGTGCCTTCGCGTAAAAGGCCTTGGATCGCGCGTAGTCAGCCACCGGGAAACCGAAATGATCAATCACGGCACGTCCTAACGCGCGGTGGCGCGGTGTTTACACCTGCCGCTCGACCAGCATCCGCTTGATCTCGGCGATCGCCTTCGCCGGATTGAGGTGCTTCGGGCAGGCCTTGGCGCAGTTCATGATGGTGTGGCAGCGGTAGAGCCGGAACGGGTCTTCCAGGTCATCGAGCCGCTCGCCGGTCGCCTCATCGCGGGAATCCACGATCCAGCGGTTCGCCTGCAGAAGCGCGGCCGGGCCAAGATAGCGCTCCGAGTTCCACCAATAGCTTGGGCACGAGGTCGAGCAGCAGGCGCAGAGAATGCACTCGTAGAGTCCGTCGAGCTTCTGCCGGTCGTCGTGGCTTTGCTTCCATTCCTTCTGCGGCGTCGGCGAAACGGTCTGTAGCCACGGTTTGATCGAGGCGTGCTGGGCGTAAAAATTGGTGAGGTCGGGCACGAGGTCCTTGACCACCGACATATGCGGCAGCGGGTAGATGCGCACCGCACCGCTCATGTCGCTCATCGCCTTGGTGCAGGCCAGCGTGTTGGTGCCGTCGATGTTCATCGAACAGGAGCCGCAAATACCCTCGCGGCAGGAGCGGCGGAAGGTCAGGGTCGGGTCGATGTTGTTCTTGATCCAGATCAGCGCGTCGAGAACCATCGGCCCGCAATCGCCGGTGTCGATGTAATAGGTATCGATGTGAGGATTGGCGCCATCGTCCGGGTTCCAGCGATAGACGCGGAACTCCCGTTCCGCCTTGGCCTTCGCCGGATGCGGCCAGGTTTTACCCTCACCAACCTTGGAATTTTTTGGCAGCGTGAACTGAACCATTGAATCCTCTATGCGCCCGCGTGTTGGCGGGCGTGTTAGTAAACTCGCTTCTTCGGCTCGATATAGGACACATCGTTGGTCATCGTATAAGTGTGCACCGGCCGATAATCGATGATGACCTTTCCGGTATTGGTGTCGAGCCACGACAGCGTGTGCTTCATCCAGTCCTTGTCGTCGCGATCGGGGAAATCCTCGCGCGCATGAGCGCCGCGGCTTTCAGTGCGGTTGACGGCGGAGTCGACCGTCACCACGGCCTGCTCGATCAGGTTAATGAATTCCAGCGTCTCGACCAGGTCCGAATTCCAGATCAGCGAGCGGTCGCTCACTCCGATGTCGCGGGCGCCGTCGAACACTTCGTGGATCAGCTTCGAGCCTTGTTGCAGCACCTCGCCGGTGCGGAACACGGCGCAATTGGTCTGCATCACGTGCTGCATCTTGCTGCGCAACTGCGCAGTCGGCGTGCTGCCGGAAGCATTCCGGAACTTGTCGAGCCTTGACAGCGCGCGCTCGGCCGAGTCCTTCGGCAGTTCAGGCTGCTTGTCGTTAGGGGTGAGAATTTCGGCGCAGCGCAGCGCCGCGGCGCGGCCGAACACGACAAGATCGATCAGCGAGTTCGAGCCCAGCCGATTGGCACCGTGGACGGAGACGCACGCCGCTTCGCCCAGCGCCATCATGCCGGGGATCACATGGTCGGGATTGCCGTCTTTTTTAGTCAGGGCTTCGCCGTGATAGTTCGTGGCGATGCCGCCCATGTTGTAGTGCACCGTCGGCACAATCGGCACCGGCTCGTGGGTGAGATCGACGCCGGCGAAGATGCGCGCCAACTCGGTAATTCCAGGAAGCCGTTCGGCCAGGATCTTCGGGTCGAGATGGTCGAGATGCAGGAAGATGTGATCCTTCTTCGGCCCCACGCCCCGGCCCTCGCGGATTTCGATGGTCATGGCGCGGGAAACCACGTCGCGCGAGGCGAGGTCCTTCGCCGACGGCGCATAGCGCTCCATGAAGCGCTCGCCTTCCGAATTGACCAGATAGGCGCCTTCGCCGCGCGCGCCTTCGGTGATAAGCACGCCGGCGCCATAGACGCCGGTCGGGTGGAACTGCACGAATTCCATGTCTTCCAGCGGCAGCCCGGCGCGCAGCACCATGGCGTTGCCGTCGCCGGTTTGCGTATGCGCGCCGGTGCACGAGGCATAGGCGCGGCCATAGCCGCCGGTCGCGAGGACCGTCATCTGGGCGGAAAAGCGATGGATGGTGCCATCGTCGAGGTTGAGCGCCACGACGCCGCGGCAACGGCCGTCATCGTCCATGATCAAATCGATGGCGAAATATTCGATGAAAAACTCGGCCGAGTGACGCAGCGCTTGCCCATACATGGTGTGCAGCATGGCGTGACCGGTACGATCGGCGGCAGCGCAGGTGCGCTGCGCGGTGCCCTTGCCGTAATGCGTGGTCATGCCGCCGAATGGCCGTTGGTAGATTTTGCCGTCCTCACGGCGCGAGAACGGCAGGCCCCAATGCTCCAGTTCGTAGACCGCTTCAGGCGCGTTGCGACACATGTATTCGATTGCGTCCTGGTCGCCGAGCCAGTCGGAACCCTTGACGGTGTCGTACATATGCCAGCGCCAGTCGTCCTCGCCCATATTGCCGAGCGCGGCCGCAATGCCCCCCTGCGCAGCAACGGTGTGCGAGCGCGTCGGGAATACCTTGGTGATACAGGCGGTGCGCAGCCCCGCTTCGCTGCAGCCGACGACCGCACGCAGCCCCGCGCCGCCGGCGCCGATGATGACGACGTCGTACGCGTGGTCCTCGATCGGATAGGCGCGGCCGTTTACACCGGGCGCGGCGCTTCCTCCGTTGGATCCGTTTGTCGCCATGCTCAAAGTCCGAATGAAAGCTTGAAGAGGCCATAGAGCGCGGTCAGGCCCACGGCGATGGTGAAGAAGGTATTTGCCATGATCAGAACGAGCTTCGCGAGTTCGTCGTGCACGTAATCCTCGATGATCACCTGCATGCCGATGCGCATGTGCACGGTGATCGAGACGATAAACAACAGCATGATGACGGCGACGAGCGGTGAGCCCAGGATCTGCGCGGCGGCCGCCTGATTCCGGCCGAGCAGCATGATGATGATGATCACCACCGCGATGGTCAGCGGAATATTGGCGACGGCGGTGAGGCGCTGCCGCCAGAAGTGGCCGGTGCCGGAATGCGCTGCGCCGTGGCCGAGCACCCGCGACAGCGGTGTGCGGATGTGTTTGAGCGTCTCGCTCATCGCGGGCCTCCCATCGCCAGCAGCCCGACGACCCACAGCAAGACCGTGATTGCAATCGAGCCGATCAGGTTGGCGGCGGCGAGCCATTCGCGCTCGTTCGGACCCAGACCCCGCCCGGTATCCCAGATCAGGTGGCGAACGCCGCCAAGCATGTGATGGATCAGGGCCCAGGTGTAGCCAAACAGAATCAGGCGGCCGATGATCGAGCCGGCGAACCATTCGAACTTCGCATAGCCGTTGGGTCCGGCGGCTACGGCGAGGAACCACCAGGCCAAAAGGACGGTGCCGAAATAGAGACCGGCTCCGGTGATGCGATGCGCAATCGACATCATCATCGTCAGCATCGGCCGGTAGATTTGCAGGTGCGGTGAAAGCGGTCGCGCTGCGGGGGCCTTGATTTCGGCCATTGGGGTCATCCGAATTCGCCAGGCGGGGCGCCAAGCTTGGAATTGTTCCTATCTAATCCGTGGGCAAGCCGCAACGGAACGATAATCTCTGTTCACGCGTCCCGCGTCCTTTACTTCGCTCGAAGCGAAAGCATAATATTAAAATTCATTGTTGCAATTGGCATTATGCAAAACTTGGCTTCGTCAAATACGAAGGAAGGTATCGGAATATGCGGTTCGACCTTGCCGATCTCAGCCTGTTTCGTCACGTCGTCGAAGCCGGCAGCATTACCCACGGTGCCGAGCGCGCGCATCTGGCGCTGGCGGCCGCCTCGACGCGCATCCGCAATATGGAGGCGGCGCTCGGCGTGACGCTGGTCACGCGGGGGAGGGCCGGCGTCACCCCCACTCAAGCCGGCCGCACGCTGCTCCAGCATGCCCGCACCATCCTGCGCCAGGCCGAACGGCTGCATGAGGATCTCGGGGCTTATGGCGGCGGCCTCGCCGGCCAAATCCGGGTGTTGTCGAACACCAACGCTTTGACCGAGTTTTTGCCGGAGGCGCTTAGCTCATTCCTCGCCAAGCACCCGAACGTCAGCGTCGATCTGGAAGAGCGTCTGAGCGACGAGATCGTCGGCCTGATTGCCGAGGGCGTCGCCGATCTTGGTATTGTCGCCGGCACCGTCGATGCCGGCGCGCTCGAGACTTATCCGTTCCGCCGCGACCGCTTCGTGCTGGTAGTGGCGCGGCGGCATCCGTTGGCGAAACGCGCCAAAATCAATTTTGAGGACGTTCTCGAACACGATCTGGTCGGGCTCGACCGCGCCAGCGCGTTGCAACGCTTTCTCGCCAGCAAAGCGGTGCGGATCGGCCGGCCGCTTCGGCTGCGCGTGCAACTGCGAAGCTTCGACGCTGTGTGCCGGCTGGTTGAATGCGAGGTCGGGATCGGCATCGTGCCGGAAACGACCGCGCGCCGCGTCGCCAAGACCATGGCGATCGCGGTGGTGCCTCTGACGGATACGTGGGCAGTGCGCGATCTGACCATCTGCATCCGCAGCATGAAGGAGCTGCCGCTCTACGCGCGACAGCTGGTCGAGCACTTGCGCGCGCAAAGCTGACCCTTATTTTTGAAAGACTGAAGGGTGGCGACGGCTCGAACTTGCTAGAAACCCCCGGCCAGTGCAGATTTAGGCCGTAACCGAGGTCAACGATGTCCGGTCGCCTTGTTCGACTGCTCGCACTCGCGCTGTGTCTCTGGACCACGGGCCTGAGCGCCCAAACGCTGCCGCTCCCGGACAATCTGACGGATCTCAATTCCGAGCAGGGCGAAAAATTCTTTTTTGAAAGCGGTGCGCAACAAAGCTATTTCGCTGTTGTCGATAATTTCGTCACCCAGAAGACCCAGGCTTATTGCGGCGTTGCCAGCATCGTGATGGTGCTCAATGCGCTGCACACGCCAGCGCCGACCACCCCGGAATATCAGCCCTATCACACCTTCACGCAGGACAATGTACTCGACGAGCACACCGACGCGATCCTGCCGCGCGAGGTTCTCGCCCGGCAAGGCATGACCCTCGATCAGCTTGGGGCGCTGCTTGGCCTGCACCCGGCGACCGTCGAGGTGCACCATGCGGAGGATGGCGGCCTCGATGCGTTCCGCGCCAGCGCGCGCGATTATCTCGCTACCAAGGATCACTTCGTGATTGTGAACTATCTGCGAAAAGCAATCAGGCAGGAGCGCGGCGGCCATATCTCGCCGCTCGCGGCCTATGACGCCAAATCGGATCGGTTTCTGATTCTTGACGTCGCGCGCTACAAATATCCACCCGTCTGGGTCACGGCCGCGGACCTGTTCGCTGCGATGAACACAACGGATTCAGCCAACAACAATAAAACGCGCGGCTACGTCCTCGTCACCAAGGCAGTGGTCCAATAGTCCCTCGGGCGTTTGTTCGAAATCTCGCTCAACAACGTCCCTTAGCTTCAGCCGCGGTCGGGTTTTGAAAGGAAAACTTTTCCATCAAACTTTCTGCGTGATTACGTTTTGCAAGAGTCCGAGACGATGCATAAGCCGAGGATGGAAGAGTGATGCACGATGGCGGCGCCACTACTGTGAGCCGGCGCGATCTGCTGTCGCTGATCGGCACGCTCGCCGGCAGCGCGGCAATGTATCATACCATGACCAGCCTCGGGTTTGCTTCGAACTCAGGCTACAAAGGTCCGGTCAAGCTTGGCGGTGACGTTAAAGGCGCCTCTGTGCTCATTCTTGGCGCCGGCCTGGCCGGGATGACAGCGGCGCTGGAACTGCGCAACGCCGGCTACAAGGTTCAGGTTCTGGAATTCAACGACCGCCCGGGCGGCCGCAACTGGACGCTCCGCGGTGGCGACAAATATATCGAGCTCGGCGGCTTCAGCCAGAGCTGCGAATTTGAGCAGGGACTCTATCTAAATCCCGGGCCGTGGCGGATTCCGTATCACCATCGCGCGGTGCTCGATTACTGCAAGCGCCTGAACGTCGCGCTCGAACCGTTCGTCGAACTCAATCACAATGCGCTGCTGCACGCCTCCGGCGCGTTCGGCGGACAACCGCAGCGCATCCGCGACATCCAGGCCGATTTTCAGGGCCAGATCGCCGAGCTTTTGGGCAAGGCGACCGCGCAGGGCAAACTCGACGAAGCGGTTTCGGCGGGCGACAAGGAAATCCTGCTGCAAGCGCTGCGATCATGGGGCGCGCTCGATCAAAACTACGCCTACAAAGCAGACCCGAGCTCCGCCGAATTTCGCGGCTATGCGAAGGGGCCGGGCGGCGGCCTCGGCGCGGCGCCGGTTCCCGGCGAGCCGATCGATTTGTCGGACATTCTCAAGTCGCGGCTGTGGCGATATCTGCAAAATTTTTCGATGCATTTATTCCAGACCACCATGTTCGAGCCCGTCGGCGGCATGGACATGATCGGCAAGGCGTTCGCCCGCGAAATTGACGGTCTCATTCGCTATGACACAAAGGTCACCCGTGTTGCGCAGGATGATCGTGGCGTCACCGTCACCTACGTCGATGCCAAAGCCCCCGCGGCAGAGCAAACGGTGCGCGCCGACTGGTGTGTTTGCACCATTCCGCTCTCTATTCTCAGTCAGATCCCCATGAACGTCGGCGTTCGCCTGAAAGCGGCGATCGAAGCGGTGCCTTATGCCTCGGCTGTCAAGATCGGTTTGCAGTTCAAGCGCCGGTTCTGGGAGGAGGATGACGCGATCTACGGCGGGATCAGCTTCACCGATCTGCCGATCCGGCAAATCGGTTATCCGAGCGCAGGTCTTAATCGCGGCGGCCGCGCCGTGCTGCTGGGCGCATATATTTTCGAAGGTTCGAACGCCTACGAATTTGCGTCAATGCCTCCGGCAGAACGCGTCGCCCGCGCAGTGGCTTTGGGTGCCCAGATCCATCCGCAATATCCAGCCGAGTTTGAGAACGGCGTCGCGGTAGCGTGGCATCGGGTGCCGTTCACGCTCGGATGCGCCGGCTATTGGACCGAGAAGACAAGAGCCGAGCATTACGACGATCTCTGTCAGATCGACGGTCGGATCGTGCTGGCGGGCGAGCATGCATCCTACCTCCCGGCTTGGCAGGAAGGCGCGATCCTGTCGTCGCTCGACGCCATCACGCGGCTGCACGAGCGCGTGGTCAAGACATGACGCGTCCGATGCGAAGCGAGTCGCTGCAATGCGCGTCGAGACCACGTCTTGCCGTGGCGTTTGCGGCGGCGACGCTCGTTGCGCTGCTGTTCTGTTTTGCCGCCACCGCGCCGGCGCAAACCTTAAAGGATAGTACGGCGCCTGGTTCAGCCGAAACTACGCTCAGCACCAGTTTCAGGTTCAACGAACAAAGCGGTGAGGCGCTCTACGCTAACAGTTGCCAGGCATGCCACATGCCGGACGGCAAAGGCGCAAGCGGCGGGGGAACCTATCCGTCACTTGCCGGCGACCAAAATCTTGCAGCTCGCGGCTATCCAGTTCATGTTGTCGTCAACGGACAACGGGGTATGCCGCCGATTGGTTTCATAATGAGCGACGATCAGGTTGCCGCCGTCGTGAACTACGTGCGCACGCACTTCGGCAATCATTACCAGGACGCTGTGACGAAAGACGAGGTCAAGGCCGCTCGCCCCTGAATGTCCTGATGATCACCGCGGCATCAGGACCCAATAATCCAGATCGAGCAGAACCGCCGGATCGTATTCATCGCCAGACTTGAACGGAAAATCCTCACAGGGCCGGTCGCGCGTCGCAATGCTGCGCAGCCGCAACGCGCCGACGTCGTCACGACTCGTCAGTTCAGATTTCGCCAGCACTTCCGACCACGCAAAGATGGTGCCGCCGGCGAACAACGGCGCCACATGGCGGCCGCCATTGATGGCGGCAATGTGAAAGGCATTGGCGAACCCGTTAAAGCTCAGCGAGCGGGCAAGCGAGATCACGTGGCCGCCATAGATCAGCCGGCGGCCGAAGCGGCCTTTGCCTTCGATGTACTGATTGAAGTGGATACGCGCGGTATTTTGATAGAGGCGCGTAGCAGTCATATGCTCCGCCTCTTCGACGGTGATGCCGTCCAGATGATCGACGCGCTCGCCGACTTCATAATCGCCGAAGCGATAGGGACTGCCTGCCAGAGCATCATCGTAGGCCGATAGATCAATCGGCGGGCAGGCTTCGCTCAACACCTTCGGATCGAGCACGGTCGGCAGACGCGGCACATGATCGCCGGGCGCGGGCGCGGCTTCGTCGCGTTTGCGCACCATCACCCAGCGGACGTACTCGAGTACCGACGTGCCGTTCTGATTGGAGCCGGTGGTGCGGACGTAAACGATGCCGGTCTTGCGGCTCGAATTCTCCTTCAGCCCGATGACTTCAGAGAGGGCGCTCAGCGTATCGCCAGGATACACCGGCGCGCGGAAATAACAGCCGGCATAACCGAGATTGGCGACGGCGTTGAGCGAAATGTCGGGGACGGTTTTGCCGAACACGATGTGGAATACAAGGAGATCGTCAACCGGCGCGCGCGGATAGCCGATCGCCTTGGCGAACTCATCGGACGACTGCACCGCAAAGCGTGGTCCGAACAGGCCGTTGTAAACGGCGACATCGCCTGTGGTCACGGTGCGCGGCGTGGCGTGCCGGATCACCTGGCCGATGCGGAAATCTTCGAAAAAATTGCCGGGACTCGTCTTAGCCATCAATTAACCCTTTGCATCACCACCCGGCGTGGCGTTGCGCTTCATACCCGAACGGCAGTCCGGCGCAAGGCGGTGAGGCTTCTGAACCGACGGGCTTTTTCGGATCGGTCGCGTTCACGCAGCCGTGACGGTGCGACTGAAACCATGCGCGAAACGGCGCCGTATCTGGCTGTGAGACGCAATGCTGCGCGTCTTGCCGGCGTCTGACCGGCCATCTCGATCGCAACCTCTCAAATGCCAATGATGGAGCTCCCCATGTCCAAGCGTTTCGCTTTGCTCGCCGCCGCGGCGGCTCTCGCACTGACTGCAACCGTAGCCGCTCCGCTCGCAGCGGAATCGATGTCGGAAAAGACCGTCAATGTCGGCGGCGCGCCGATGTATCCGTCGAAGAACATTATCCAGAACGCGGTGAATTCGAAGGATCACACCACGCTGGTCGCGGCGGTAAAGGCCGCGGGTCTGGTTGACACGCTCTCGGGCCCCGGCCCGTTCACGGTGTTCGCGCCGACCAACGCTGCGTTCGCCAAGCTGCCGGCCGGCACAGTCGACAATCTGCTCAGGCCGGAAAACAAGGCCATGCTGGTCAAGGTGCTGACCTATCACGTCGTCCCCGGCCGCATGACCGCCGTCAACTTGATGAAGGCGGTCAGGGACGGCGAAGGCGCCGCGAAACTCAAGACGGTCGCCGGCGAGGACATTTGGGTCAAGCAAGCCGGCCCCGGCAAACTCACCATCACCGACTCCAAGGGCGATGTCGCCGATGGTCACGATCGCCGACGTGCTGCAGTCGAACGGCGTCATTCACGTTATCGACACCGTGCTGCTTCCCTAAGGTTCCCGCATGTGAACCGCCCTCTCCCCGCCTTCGGGGAGAGGGATTTTCTGCGACGAAGCAACTCACGCCGCCGTGTTGCGGCTTTGATCTCCCCGTGACACGAATGTGAGCGCCTGAGTGACGGCGTGTTTGTTATAAGCTCAAGCGACATGCGCAAAGATGCCCAAGCGACCAATGCCATGACGATCGAAGCCACACTTGGTCCATCGCTCGCGCCGCGCAGCACCGCGCCGCTCGTCATCCATCCGCGCTGGGTGCGCTGACGCACTGGATCAACGCGCTGGCGATGCTGATGATGATTGGTTCCGGCTGGCAGATCTATGACGCTTCGCCGCTGTTCGGTTTCGTCTTTCCCAGGCAAATCGCGCTCGGCAATTGGCTGGCCGGCGCATTGCTGTGGCATTTCGCGGCGATGTGGCTGCTCATCATCAACGGCGTCGTCTACATCGCGCTCGGCATCTTGACCGGACGTTTCCGCCGCAAGCTCTTTCCCCTGTATCCGCGCGACGTTCTTCACGACCTGTTTGCCGCGCTGCGCGGCCGGCTCTCGCACGACGATCTTTCAGTTTATAATGCCGTGCAGAAGCTTCTTTATCTCGGCATTCTGCTCACCGGCGTAGTGATCGTCCTGTCGGGTCTCTCGATCTGGAAGCCGGTGCAGTTCCACTATTTCACCAGTTTCTTCGGCGGCTACGACACCGCGCGCTATGTGCACTTTGCCGCCATGACCGCGATTGTCGCATTTCTGGTCGTGCACGTGGCGCTTGCCATCATGGTGCCGAAGAGCCTGCGGGCGATGATTGTCGGCCGCTGAGCGGCGAGGAGTCAAACGTGCCACGTTCCCGCAAACAACCACCGGGCGTCGATCCCAAGCTCCTGATCACGGATGCGGCGAAGCTTTTGCCCGAGCCATCACGGCGATTGTTTTTGCGCGGCGCCGCGAGCCTTGGCGCGCTCGCGGTGCTGTCGGGCTGCGATATCGTCGACGGCGAAACCTCGGAGAACGCGCTCCGCGTCATCTCGACCTTCAACGATCGGGTTCAGGCGCTGTTGTTCAACCCGAACACGCTGGCGCCGGAATATCCGGAGAGCGCCATCAAGCGGCCGTTTCCGTTCAATGCCTATTACAGCGAGGACGAGGCGCCGGATATCGACGCCGAGCGATGGCAGCTCGAAATCGGCGGCCTAGTCGACAATAAGAAACCGTGGACGCTGCCGGAATTGTACAAACTGCCGGAGGTCTCCCAGATCACGCGCCACATTTGCGTCGAAGGCTGGAGCGCGATCGGCTCCTGGCAGGGCGTGAAATTTTCCGATTTCCTCAAGCTGATCGGCGCCGATACCACGGCCAAGTACGTGTGGTTCCAGTGCGCCGAAGGCTATTCCAACACCATCGACATGCCGACCGCGCTGCATCCGCAGACCCAGCTGACGCTAAAATTCGACCATCAGATCCTGCCGCGCGCCTACGGGTTTCCGATGAAAATCCGCATTCCCACCAAGCTTGGTTTCAAAAACCCGAAATACGTCACCGCCATGTGGGTGCAGAACAACGACGCCGGCGGCTACTGGGAGAATCAGGGCTACAACTGGTTCAGCGGACTCTAAGGGCTTTGCGGCGCAAAGCGCGAGACAGCCTGGCGCTGATTCCGGCGACCGCTTCGCGTTACTTCTTATAGCCGCGCTCGCGCAGAATCTTGTCGAACGACTCGGTCGCTTTCGCCTGAATTTCCTGGAGGCGTGGCACCAGCGTGGCGGTGAATTCTCCCATCACTACCGGCATTTCGTGCAGCGCTTTGCTGCCGATCGCGGTGCGGTAAAACGCGGTCAACTCTTTGAGCTCATCGACGGTAAAGTGCCGCGCGTAAATTGCGGGCGCCGCCTTCAACACGTCGGTGACGAAGGCGAGCTCGAGCCGGTCGAATTCCTTGCGCATTTCGGCAATGGTGGTGTCGTCGATTTTTTCCGCCCGCGCACTTCGTTCGACACCGGGCCAGAACGCGTTGGTGATCTGGGTGGTGAGCTGCTTAAGAGTGTCGCCCGACACGATGGTAAAAAGTTCGTTGGCTGCTTGCAGCGCCTCGGGCGAAGGCGCCTCGTCGGCGCGAGCGTGGGTCCCAAATCCGGCAAAGAGCATCCCGGCAATCAGCAGGTGAAACATTCGCATGATCGGAATTCTCCGTTGACCGTGTACGTTAGCACTTTCGGGGCCGCATGGCCGCAAGCTTGCCAAGCCGCCCGGCGGGCTTTAGCAATCCTGCCGCTGTATCTCGGGAGGCGTGATTTATGGCCAGTTACAAGCTTCTTCTGCTCGCCGGCGACGGCATCGGTCCCGAGGTGATGGCCGAAGTAAAGCGGCTCCTGGGTTTCCTCGCCAAGGCCGGCATCGCCACGTTCGAAATCGAGGAAGGGCTGGTCGGCGGCAGCTGCTACGACGCGCACAAGGTCGCAATCACCGAGGAAACCATGGCGAAGGCGCACGCCACCGACGCCGTCATTTTCGGCGCGGTTGGCGGGCCGAAATGGGACAATGTGGGCTACGATGTACGCCCCGAGGCCGGGCTCCTGCGGCTGCGCAAGGATCTCGCGCTGTTCGCCAACATCCGGCCGGCCATCTGCTACCCGGCGCTGGCCGATGCTTCGAGCCTCAAGCGCGAGGTGGTCGAAGGACTCGACATCATCATCCTGCGCGAACTCACCGGCGGCGTCTATTTCGGCGAACCGAAAACCATCACCGATCTCGGCAACGGGCAGAAGCGCGCCGTCGATACCCAGGTCTATGACACTTACGAGATCGAGCGCATCGCGCGGGTTGGCTTTGAGCTGGCCCGCAAGCGGCGCAACAAAGTCACCTCGATGGAAAAGCGCAACGTCATGAAGACCGGCGTGCTCTGGCGCGAGGTGGTCGCCGACGTGCACGCGCGCGAATACAAGGATGTTGAGCTTGAGCACATGCTGGCCGATGCCGGCGGCATGCAGCTGGTGCGCTGGCCCAAGCAGTTCGATGTCATCGTCACCGATAATCTGTTCGGCGACATGCTCTCGGACATCGCCGCGATGCTGACCGGCTCGCTCGGCATGCTGCCGTCGGCTTCGCTCGGCGAAGTCGATGCCAAGACCAAGCGGCGCAAGGCGCTCTACGAGCCGGTGCACGGCTCCGCCCCCGACATCGCCGGCAAGGGCATCGCCAATCCGATCGCCATGCTGGCGTCATTCGGCATGGCGCTTCGCTACTCTTTCAACCTGGGCAAGGAGGCGGACCTGCTTGACGCCGCGATCGCCGCGACGCTGGCCAAGGGATTGCGCACCGCCGATATCAAGTCGGAGGGGAGCAAAGTCGTCAGCACCTCGGAAATGGGCGAAGCCATCGTCGGCGAACTGGAAAAGCTCACGACCAAGCACTAGCGGCGCCCTGGAGCGCCGCCGAAAACTGCGCGATTTGCAGCTGGCTCAGTACGGAGTCGGATAGCCCGGACTAAATCCCGGTATCAGCCACGGTTGCGCCAGCGGAGAACCGCCGACGCCGGCGGTATCCGGGCCGAAATACCAATAGGGGCGGCCCGGGTCGCCACCCGGCGGAAAGGCGTAGTCGTTCGTTCGCGGGTAGCCCACCGGAACTTCATTGCCGACGTCAAGATAAGAGCGCCGCGGCACGACGATCACGGTCGTGGTGCCGTCCGGATTGTGGATGATGGTCCGGGTCGGTTAAATCACCGTGCCGCTCGCTGATCGAAGCACCACCGGCGGCTTTTTCTTGTTGTGGGGCCGCGCATTGGTCGGCGTTTGCGCGAAGGCGGCCAGCGGGGCAGCCGAAACCATGGCTAACACGGCAATACCGACGACAAATACAGGCTTGCGCATGGCTCCTCTCTTTTTGACTATCCGTAGGGTAGCTGGTTTGTTCCGACCGCGATAGCCCATTGGCAACCGAGCGCGTTGTCATAGGTTCCGGCGGATTACTCTGTCGATTCACCTGGCCCTCACGCAATTGCGTCGGGCCATCGGCGGTATCTGGAATACTAGGTCAAATCTGCGAGTTAGCGAGGCGCTGCCATGCTTACACGACGAAGGCTTTTGGAAGCTACCGGTGCGGGTCTTGCTGTTGCCGGCAGTGGGTTTGGGTCGCCGTCACCGTTCGCGACCGCGTCCGCGGGCGTTGCTTTGCCGCCGGGCTTACCTGCCGGCGTCGATCTCGAGGCGGCAATGGAATCGCTGCCGGGCAAGCAGCCGCTCATCAAGCTCGCCTACCGCCCGCCCAATTACGAAGCGCCGCTGGAATATTTCAGCACGCCGATTACGCCGAATGACCGGTTCTACGTCCGTTATCATCTTGCGGACATCCCCGACATCGACGCCGCGGCGTACAAGCTCGCGATCGGCGGCGAGGGGGCCGACGGCAAGCTCGAGATTACCCTCGATGATCTGAAGAAGCTTCCGGCTTATGAGATCGTCGCGGTCAACCAGTGCTCGGGCAACCGCCGCGGCCTGTCGAACCCGCACGTGCCCGGCGTGCAATGGGGCTACGGCGCCATGGGCTGCGCGCGCTGGAAAGGCGCCAGGCTCAAGGACCTTCTCGACAAGGTCGGCATCAAAAAAGAAGCGATCGAAGTCGCTTTCAACGGCGCCGACGGGCCGGTCTTCGACCAGACGCCGGATTTCATCAAGAGCCTGCCGCTCTGGAAAGCGACCGATGAATCGACGCTGATTGCCTATGAGATGAACGGCGAGCCATTGCCGCATTTCAACGGCTATCCGGCGCGCCTGATCGTGCCGGGCTGGACCGGCACCTATTGGATGAAGCACCTCGCCAGCATCGAGATATTGACCAAACCGCTGGGCGGCTTCTGGATGAACCCGGCCTATCGCATTCCGCTCGGCCAGTTTCCGATGGTCGCGCGTTTCACCTCCCAGGAGACCGCGACCAACACGCCGATCACGGAGATGGTCGTCAACTCGCTGATCACCAGCCACGCTGATGGCGCTCAAGTGAAAGTCGGTCAGGTGACAATGAGCGGTCTCGCCTGGGACGCCGGTTACGGTATTCGCGCCGTGGAAACTTCGACCGACGGTGGGCAAACCTGGACGTCGGTGAAACTTGGCGACGATCTCGGACGTTACGCTTTTCGGCCCTGGAGCTTTGATCTGACAGCAAAGCGCGGCAAGAACACCGTGATGGTCAACGCCACCAACAAGATTGGTCAGAGCCAGACGGCGACGTTGCTGTTTAACGCGGCCGGCTACCACAACAACGTCATGCAGAGTGTGACGTTGATAGCCGCGTGAGGTCAAAGCCGATGCGCGCGCTCCTCCTCACACTGACAGCTCTTGCGGCTGCCTTCGCCACCTCATCATACGCCGAGGAACAGCCCGTTAATCTCAAAGCGGCTCCGGGCCTCGATCAGGTCGAAGGCAATTGCGGCGCCTGCCACAGCCTAGATTACATCGAGATGAACTCGCCGTTCCTGAATGCGGCCGGGTGGAAAGCCGAAGTAACGAAGATGATCAAGGCCTTCGGCGCCCCGATTAGCGAGGCGGACGCAAAGGTCATTGCCGACTATCTGGCGAAGAATTACGGCTCGTAAAGCGATTCCGGCTAGCCTTGACCCACGTTGTGTTGGGGCCATTTGTCCCCTACAAGCGCGTCCGCTGGCGAACCGCTGTGCGGGCGCGCGGGGCCAAGTTTTGATGGAGTTTGACGATGGGTTTCACCGTCGCAGTTGTCGGGGCGACCGGTAATGTCGGCCGCGAAATGCTCAACATCCTGGCCGAGCGGTCGTTCCCGGCCGATGAGGTCGTGGCGCTTGCCTCGCGCCGCAGCATGGGCGTGGAAGTGTCCTATGGCGACCGGACGCTGAAGGTCAAAGCGCTTGAGCATTATGACTTCTCCGGTATCGATATCTGCCTGATGTCGGCGGGCTCGGCCGTGTCTAAGGAATGGTCGCCGAAGATCGCCGCCGCCGGGGCGGTAGTGATTGATAATTCGTCGTGCTGGCGCTACGATTCCGACGTGCCGCTGATCGTGCCCGAGGTCAATGCCGACGCGGTCACCGGTTTTCGCAAGCGCGGCATTATCGCCAATCCCAATTGTTCGACCGCGCAGCTCGTCGTTGCGCTCAAGCCGCTACACGACCGCGCCAAAATCACACGCGTCGTCGTCGCCACCTATCAATCGGTCTCGGGCGCCGGCAAGGACGCGATGGACGAACTGTTCTCGCAGACCAAGGCCGTCTTTCAGATCGACGAGGTCGAATCGAAGCAGTTCCCCAAGCGCATCGCCTTCAATGTGATCCCGCAGATCGACACCTTCATGGAGGATGGCTACACGCGGGAAGAGTGGAAGATGGTGGTCGAGACCAAGAAGATCCTCGACCTTAAGATCAAGCTCGTCGCCACCTGCGTCCGCGTGCCGGTTTTCATCGGGCATTCTGAAGCGGTCAATATCGAGTTCGAGAACCCGATCACGGTCGACGAGGCCCGCGATGTCCTGCGCAACGCGCCGGGCTGCATTGTCATCGACAAGCACGAGCCGGGCGGTTACGTGACGCCCTACGAGTGCGCCGGCGAGGACGCGACCTATATCAGCCGCATCCGTGAGGATGCCACCGTCGAGAACGGGCTCGCGATGTGGATCGTCTCCGACAATCTGCGCAAGGGGGCGGCGCTCAACGCCATTCAGATCGCCGAGTGCCTGATCAACCGCAAGCTGATTACGGCCAAGCAGAAGGCGGCCTAACGTTAAACCGTCACCCTGAGGCGCGAGCCAACGGGTCCGACCCGAAGTGGTCGGCCCGATAATAAACTCCGCGAGCGCCTCGAAGGGCGACGGCCCGGGCATCTGAGCATGCATCCTTCGAGGCCCGCGCTGCGCGCGGGCGCCTCAGGATGAGGGACGCGGTGAGGGCGCGGATAGTTGCTCGCGTTGCTCTGTCGTGACCGGCACAAAGTCGCCGGTCTCATCGACGCGCACCGAGAGCTGGCCCGTCGCAACGCCGAAATAGGCGCCGTGGATCGCCACCTGGCCGCGCTCGATCAGTTTGCGCAGCCCCGGAAATGTCATGAGATTATCCAGGCTGTTGGCGACGTTGGCCTGTTCGAGCCGCGCCAGATAATCCGGCCACGGCAGGCCGTCGGGCGCGCCGACCTTGTCCGCAGCCGGCGCCATCAGCCGCATCCAGCGGCCGATGAAATCGCCGGGCGACAGCGGCTCGGCCTTTTCGGCAAACGCTTTGACACCCCCGCAATGGGCGTGGCCGAGCACGACGATGTGCTTGACCTTAGCGCGGCGACGCCAAATTCCAGCGCGGCGGAGACGCCGTGCGCCTGGCCGTCCGGCGCATAGGGCGGCACGATGTTCGCGACGTTACGCACCACGAACAATTCGCCCGGGCGCGCGTCGAAGATGACTTCCGGCGAGACCCGGGAGTCGCAGCAGCCGATCACCATTACTTCCGGCGCCTGGCCGACTTCGGCAAGCTCGCGATAACGGTCCTGCTCGCGCGGCAACCGGGTGTCGAGAAAGGCGCGATATCCGTCGATCAAATGTTGCGGAAACGGCATGCGACGCAATCAATCATGCCGGCTTCGCATTTGGCAACCGCACGCGTTGACCCATTGGCACGTGCCCGGCAGGGCCGCTAGTTTAGGCCGGTTGGAGAAGGGAACCGAAGCAATGAATATCCGCCCACGGCGCAGCGTCCTCTACATGCCCGGCTCGAACGCGCGGGCCATGGAGAAAGCGCGCGAACTGCCGGTTGACGCCGTGATCTTCGACCTCGAAGACGCCGTGGCGCCCGACGCCAAGGCGACAGCGCGCGAGCTGATCGTTCAGGCGCTGCAGAAAGGCGGTTTCGGCAACCGCGAGGTGCTGGTCCGGATCAACGGGCTCGATACCGCCTGGTGGCTTGACGATCTGGCCGTCGCCGCCGCGGGGCCGGATGCGATCCTGGTGCCGAAGGTCTCGACACCCGAACAACTTCACGAAGTCGGCAAGCACCTCGTCGGTGTCACCAAGGAAGAGCGCATCCGCATCTGGGCGATGATGGAAACGCCGCTCGCCATGCTCAATGCGCGCGACATCGCGGCCGCAGCGCTTGATCCGGAAACACGGCTCGCCGGCTTTGTGATGGGGACCAACGATCTCGCCAAGGACACCCGCGCGCGCCTCCTGCCGGGCCGGGCGCCGATGCTGCCGTGGCTGATGAATTGCGTAGCGGCGGCGCGCGCTTACGGTCTCGATATCCTCGACGGGGTCTATAACGAACTCGGCAATGCGGAGGGTTTCGCCGCCGAATGCCGGCAGGCGCGCGATCTCGGCTTCGACGGTAAGACGCTTATTCATCCCCAGCAGATCGCGCCTTGCAACGAAGCTTTCTCGCCGAGCGCGGACGAGGTGTCGTGGGCGCGCAAAATCATCGCCGCGTTCGAATTGCCGGAGAGCAAGGGCAAGGGCGTCATTCAGGTCGACGGCCGCATGGTGGAAATCCTGCACGCCGACATGGCGCGGCGGACGGTGGCGATTGCCGACGCGATTGCGCAGACGCAGCCGGCTTAACTTCGCGTCATTGACGAGGCTATTTAGGTCTTCAATCGATAGCCGGTCTTGAAGATCAACAGCACGATCGCGAGGCACAGAGCGAGAAAGATGAGGATCGCCGCAACGCTGATGCCGACGTGCACATCGGCAAGGTCGAAGAAGCTCCAGCGGAAGCCGCTGATCAGATAGACCAGCGGATTGAACAGCGTCACCGTGCGCCAGAACGGCGGCAGCAGGCTGGTCGAGTAGAACGTACCGCCGAGGAACGTGAGCGGTGTGATGATGAGGAGGGGCACCACTTGCAGCTTGTCGACGCCGTCGGCCCAGATGCCGATGATGAAGCCGAGCAAGCTGAAGCTGACCGAAGTCAAAACCAGGAACGTGAGCATCCACAGCGGATGGGCGATGTGCAGCGGCACGAACAGCGCCGATGTACCGAGCACGATCAGCCCGAGCACGATCGACTTCGTGGCGGCGGCGCCGACGTAACCGAGCAGGATCTCGAACGTGGAGATCGGCGCCGACAGGACTTCATAAATGGTGCCGGTGAAGCGGGGGAAGTAAATGCCGATCGCGGCATTGCTGACGCTTTGTGTCAGCAGCATGAGCATCATCAGTCCCGGAACGATGAAAGCGCCGTAGCTGACGCCCTCGATCGTCGAGATGCGCGCGCCGATGGCGGCGCCGAACACCACGAAATAGAGCGAGGTCGAAAGCACCGGCGAGATGATGCTCTGCATCCAGGTCCGCCTGGTGCGCGCCATTTCGGCGCGATAAATCGCACTGACCGCCTCAAGGTTCATCGTCGTTCGCTCACCAGGCCGACGAAAATGTCCTCGAGCGAGCGTTCCGTCGTCGCGAGGTCTTTGAAGCGCAATCCGGCGCTGCGCAGATCGTCGAGGAGGTCGGTCACGCCGATGTATTCACGCTGCGTGTCGTAGCTGTAGATCAGCTTATGGCCATCGTCGGCGAGCGCGAGTTGATGCTTGGCGAGCGCCGCGGGGACGGCAGCGATCGGCTCGCGCAGCTCCAGCGTCAATTGCTTCTGGCCGAGCTTGCGCATCAATTCGGCTTTGTTCTCCACCAGAATGAGTTCGCCCTTGTTGATGACGCCGATGCGGTCGGCCATCTGCTCGGCTTCTTCGATGTAGTGCGTGGTCAGAATGATGGTCACGCCGGAGGCGCGCAGCGCCCGCACCATCTCCCACATGTCCTTCCGCAGTTCGACGTCGACGCCGGCGGTCGGCTCGTCGAGAAAGAGGATGCGCGGCTCGTGCGCCAGCGCCTTGGCGATCATCACACGGCGCTTCATGCCGCCGGACAGCGTCGCGATCTTGTTGTCCTTCTTTTCCCAGAGCGACAGGTCTTTCAGTACCTTCTGGATGTAGGCGGGAAACGGCGCTTTGCCGAACAGGCCGCGGCTGAACGTCGCCGTCGCCCAAACCGACGTGAACATATCGTTCGCCAGTTCCTGCGGCACGAGACCGATCAGCGCGCGGGCGGTGCGGTACTCGGCGGCGATGTCGTGGCCATCGACCATGACGCTGCCGCTCGACGGCGTGACGAGGCCGCAGATGATGCTGATCAGCGTCGTCTTGCCGGCGCCGTTGGGGCCGAGCAAAGCGAAAATCTCGCCGTTGCGGATGTCCAGGTTGATGTCTTTGAGGGCCTGGAAGCCGGAGGCGTAGATTTTGTTGAGATGCGAGACGGAGATGGCAGCGGTCATGCACACCCCGCATCGGCGGGACGGCTCACACCCAAGGCCGCGCCGCCTTCGACTTCGCCTCAAAAGTGTCGATCTGGCCATTCTTGACCATGGTGAGGCCGATGTCGTCGAGCCCGTTGAGCAGGCAGTCCTTGCGGTGCGGATCGATCTCGAACTTCACCACGCCGCCGTCGGGGCCCCGGATTTCCTGCTTGGCGAGATCGACGGTCAGCGTGGCGTTGGCGCCGCGCTCGGCATCATCGAACAGCTTTTCCAGATCCTCCGGTGAAACCTGCACCGGCAGGACGCCGTTTTTGAAACAGTTGTTGTAGAAAATGTCGCCGAACGAGGTCGAGATCACGCAGGTGATGCCGAAATCCTTGAGCGCCCAGGGCGCATGCTCGCGCGACGAGCCGCAGCCGAAATTGTCGCCGGCGACCAGAATCTTCGCCTTGCGATAGGCCGGCTTGTTGAGCACGAAATCGGGATTCTCGCTGCCGTCGTCGCGATAGCGCTTTTCCGAGAACAGACCCGTGCCGAGGCCGGTGCGCTTGATGGTTTTGAGAAATTGCTTGGGAATGATCATGTCGGTGTCGACATTGATCATCTTCAGCGGCGCAGCCACGCCTTCGAGTACGGTGAACTTTTCCATCTTTCAATTCCTGCGATTCCGTAACCGCTAGATGGCGTGGCTTCGGGCGCCGGTCAACCCTGTGCCGCCACGGCGGTTTTCGCGGTTTCCCCGGCCTTGAACTTCAACTCGCGGTCGAGCGTGCATACCTGTACGTGGTATTCGGTATAGTACTTCTGCCGCGCCAGCCGCTGGGCCGCGAGATGCTCCGGATTGGTCCGCCAGGCGCGCAGGCCGTCCTCGTGCTCGAACTCGACGATGGTCACCCGCTCGCCATCGTCGGCAAAAAAGCCTTTGTGCGAGATATAGCCCGGCATCGTTGCGGCGATCGCGGCCATGCGATCGACCAGGGCAACGTACTCGTCCCGAACTCCCGGCTTCAGGCGGGAGCGAAACACCGTCACGATCATGGCATTGCTCCTCGTGTTCGGACCGAATGCCTGCGCTCCATCTAGCATAACTTTGGCCGGGTCAGCGCAGGTGGCTCGTGCCCTGCTGCGTCTCGCTCTTTGGCAAGCCGCCAAGTCCGTCGACCCAGGCCGGCGCCGAGCGCCGCCAAATCTGCTGCTTCGGCGGCAATTGATCGCGCTGGCGCAAAATGCCAACCCGCAACATGTATGAGTCCTTCGGGCCGTCGCCGGGCGCCGTGGAAAAAATCGGCGAGCCGCATTTCGGACAGAACGCCTGCGCCCGCCGATTGCCGCTCTCCGCGACTTTCTCGTAGAGCGTCGGCTGCCCCGTCATCTTGAAAGCGCTGCCTGGCGTCGGGACCGAGATCCGAAACGCCGATCCCGTGCCCGACTGACAATCGGTGCAGTGGCAGATCGTGACTTTCTGCGGATCGACCTCGGCCTCGATTTTGATGAAGCCACAATGACACGCGCCGTCGACTTTCATGAGGCAACTCCCTTTGCTTCCTCCGCCGATCTTTCGATCGCCGCCATGTCGGCGTCCGAAAGGCCGAAATGATGGCCAATCTCGTGTATCAGCACATGCCTGACGATCGCGCCCAGCGTTTCGTCATGTTCGGCCCAGTAATCAAGAATAGGCCGCCGATAAAGCCAGATCATATTGGGCATCTGCACCGGCGCGCTCTCGGAGCGGAACGGCAGGCCGACGCCCTGGAACAGGCCGAGCAGATCGAACTCGCTCTCGGCGCCCATCTGGTCGAGTATTTCGTCGGTCGGAAAATCGTCAACCTGGATGACCAGATCCGACGCACAGATCGCGAAACCTGTGCGGCAAACGCCGAAAGACTTCGCCGGCGAGAACTTCGAGCTCGACGAGCGAGGGTGCTTTCAATTGTCGCCAGGCCAGCGGATCGGATGTCGGATCGGCCATAAGGGTTTGTAGAATGTTTCACGCCCGCTGGAAACGCGCCGGCCATGATTGACGGGCAGGCCGCTATGCGGGACGCTCACAGCAGGCGAGGGAAGGGAGCGGAACGAGCATGACTGCAAAATCGCTCAACGCCATTGCTGGTGTGGCGCTGCTGCTGTCCGCCGCATCGCCGGCACTGGCGCAACAGCCAGCGCCGGCCGGAACGCGCCCATCGGCCGCGCCGTCCGGCGGGACGCCGCGCATCGAGGTTAATCCGCAACGCTTACTCTACCGGCGCTGCACCAGCTGGTACGTCATACAATACCGTCCTAGCGGACGCGTGCTGTTTCCCGAAAAGCATTGCTGGTGGGTCCGCGGCTGACTGCGGTCGTTTGCCAATGCAGACTTCTTGCTGCCGCGTGGAGGAAATTCGCCAACGGGCGCAAAAGGCCGTGAACCTTTCGGCGCGATGACGCGACCAACAGAAATCAGGCGCGCGCGTGAGGAGAATGACCATGACCGCCATGACAGTTGAGCGGCCTGCGAAGCTTCCGGTGTTTCGCACCGTCGGCCAAGCCTATGCGCTGTGGATGCAAAATTTTTCCGATCTCATCCGCATCTGCGGCTTCTGGATGGTGCTGATGGCGCCGGTTCTGCTGATCTGGAACAGGATGCAATCGGCCCACCTCGCGGAAATCGTGGATGCGTTCAATTCCGGCCAGGCGTTCGTCGATCCCAATCCTGTGCTCACAGCGTTGCAGGTTCTGGCCGGTAGGCTAATCATGCTGCCGCCGCTCGCGTCGGCCGCGGTCGCGTGGCACCGCCTTTTGCTGCGGGATGAACACCCCGTAGGCACTTATCTGCGCCTCGATGGCACGGTCGGCAGCTATGCGATCCTGGCGTTCTTAATCGGAATGATCATCACGGCGCCAAGCAGTATGACTGTCCTGCTTCCGCATGCCGGCGCCGCGAGCGACACCAGCTCGATAATAATCGTCCAGGTTCTGGCTAATATCGTAACCATCGTCGGGATTTTTATTGTGCCGAGGCTGTCGCTGGCGTTGCCCGGGATAGCGCTGGGCCGTGCCGACGTCACCGTTGCCACAGCATGGCGTGTCAGCAAGCGCAACACCTGGCGGATGGTTTGGGCCTATGCGTTCTGCATTCTGCCGTGGGGGGCGGTCGGCGGAGCGATGTCGTACTGGCTGGTCCAACCCGGACACGACCGGGTTGTGGTGATGCTAGTGTCGGTCGTGATCGGCCTGCTCTGGATTCCAGCCGGTATGATCAGCGTCGGTATGCTCTCGCTTGCCTATCGCCATTTCTTCGAGCGCCGGATGTAGCCGTATCGCCAGCAGCGCGGAGTTAGTGCCACTCGCGCACGTCAACGAAGTGCCCGGCGACGGCTGCAGCAGCGGCCATCGCCGGCGACACCAGATGGGTGCGGCCCTTGTAGCCCTGCCGGCCTTCGAAGTTGCGGTTCGATGTTGAGGCGCAGCGCTGACCCGGCGAGAGCTTGTCCGGGTTCATCGCCAGACACATAGAGCAGCCCGGTTCGCGCCATTCAAAGCCCGCTTTGAGGAAGATCTTGTCCAGTCCCTCGGCCTCGGCCTGCTCTTTCACCAGGCCGGAGCCGGGAACGATCATGGCGCTGACGTTGGCGCTGACCTTCTTGCCGTCGACGACGCGCGCTGCGGCGCGCAGATCCTCGATCCGCCCGTTTGTGCATGAGCCGATGAACACCCGGTCGATGCCGATCTCGGCGATCTTTTCGCCGCCCTTCAGGCCCATATAGGCGAGCGAGCGTTCCGCGGCCTCGCGCTTGTTGGCGTCGGTGATGTCCTCAAGGCGCGGCACGAAACCGGTCACGGAGACGACCTGCTCGGGACTGGTGCCCCAGGTCACCAGCGGCGGCAGTTTCGCGGCGTCGAGCTTGATCTCGCGGTCGAAGTGCGCGCCGTCATCGGACTTGAGCGTCTCCCAGTAGCGCATCGCTTCGTCCCAGGCCTTGCCCTTCGGCGGTCTTCGGCCGGTCTTTCAGATAGGCATAGGCCTTCTCGTCCGGCGCGATGAAGCCGGACTTGGCGCCGCCCTCGACCGACATGTTGCAGACCGTCATGCGGCCTTCCATGGACAGCGCGCGAATGGCCTCGCCGGCATATTCGAGCGCGTAACCGGTGCCGCCGGCAGTGCCGATCTCGCCGATGATGGCGAGGATAATGTCCTTGGCGGTCACGCCCTCCGGCAGCTTGCCGTCGACGGTCGCGCGCATGTTCTTTGATTTTTTCTGGATCAGCGTTTGCGTCGCCAGCACGTGCTCGACTTCCGAAGTGCCGATACCGATTGACAGCGTGCCGAACGCTCCATGCGTTCCGGTGTGGCTGTCGCCGCAGACGAGCGTCACGCCGGGCAGCGTGAATCCCTGCTCCGGGCCGATGATGTGAACGATGCCCTGGCGCTTGTCGAACTCGTCGAAATATTCGAGCCCGAACAGCTTGGCGTTCTCAGCGAGGTAGGCGATCTGCGCTTCACTCTCCGGGTCGGGATTCTTCTGCCGCCGATCAGTAGTGGGCACATTGTGGTCGACGACGCACAAAGTCTTGTCCGGCGCGCGCACTTTGCGGCCCGCGAGGCGCAATCCCTCGAAAGCCTGCGGGCTCGTCACCTCGTGCACGAGGTGGCGGTCGATATAGATGAGGCAGGTCCCGTCCGGCGCTTCGTCGACGAGATGGTCTTCCCAGATTTTATCGTAGAGCGTGCGCGGCTTTGCCATTGTCACGAAACTCCAGCAACGACGTGGAGCAGATAATCACCCTGCGAACTGAAAACTACTCTGCCGCTTTGGCGCCGGCTGCGGCTTGGCCGCCGTGATCCTGCCGCTCGACGATGCGCGCCGACTTGCCGCGGCGGCCGCGGAGATAATAGAGCTTGGCGCGCCGGACCTGGCCGCGGCGCACCACCTTGATCGAGTCGATCATCGGCGAATACAGCGGGAACACGCGCTCGACGCCTTCGCCGTAGGAAATCTTGCGCACGGTGAAGTTCTCGTTGAGGCCTGAGCCGGCGCGGCCGATGCAGACGCCTTCATAGGCCTGCACGCGGGTGCGCTCGCCCTCGACGATCTTGACGTTGACGATAAGCGTGTCGCCCGGCTGGAAGTCGGGGATCTCCTTGCCGGCGGTGAGCTTGGCCACCTGTTCGTTTTCGATCTGTTTGATGAGGTTCATGGCAAGTCTCCAACGGCTGCGCATCGGCTGCGCTGCGGCGCGATTTCGGCCGGGGTTAAAACGGGTTGGCGCAGCTTCTACGCTACCGCTGCCGGATTTGTCACCTTCTCGTCATCCCGTATGCGAGCCGGCCCGGAAGCGCTTTAAAAACGCCGCCCACAGGTCCGGCCGGCGCTCGCGGGTCAGCCGTTCGGCCTCGGCGCGCCGCCAGGCGGCAACTTTGCCGTGATCGCCGGACAGCAGCACGTCCGGGATGGTCCGCCCCTCCCAGCTTTGCGGCCGGGTATAGTGCGGATATTCCAAAAGCCCCTCGGTGAAGCTTTCCTCGGCGCTCGAGGCGGCCGCGCCCATGACGCCGGGAAGGAGCCGCACACAGGCGTCGATCAGCACCATCGCCGCGATTTCGCCGCCGGAGAGCACATAATCACCGATCGAGACCTCTTCGAGGTCCCGGGCCGCGATCACGCGCTCGTCGATGCCTTCAAACCGGCCGCAAACGAGAACCAGGCCGGCTCCGCGGGCCAGCGCTTCCACCCGCGTTTGGGTTAACGGCGCTCCGCGCGGGCGAGAGCAGGAGCCGAGGCCGCTGGTCGGTCGCGGTGGCGTCGATGGCGCGGCCGAGTACATCGGGCTTCATCACCATGCCCGGCCCGCCTCCCGCCGGGGTGTCGTCGACGGTGCGATGCTTGTCGGTGGCGAACGCCCGGACATCGACAACGTCGAGCGACCACGCGCCCGACGCCAACGCCTTGCCGGCGAGGCTCGCGCCTAAGGGTCCGGGGAAAATGTCCGGGAAGATGGTCAGTACGCTTGCCCGCCACATCTTACCCTCGCGGCGAAATGACAATCCGTCCCGCGGCGACATCGACCACCGGCACATGGGTCTCGTCGAACGGAATCAATTCCGTTTTGCCGCCGCTCTTCGGCTGCACCTCGATCAGGTCGCCGGCGCCAAAATTGTGAATGGCGATGACGGTGCCGAGACTGCTGCCGGCCGGATCGAGCACCGCGAGGCCGATGAGGTCGGCGTGATAGAACTCGCCGGCTTGGTCGGGCTCCGGCAGGCGCTCGCGCGGTACGTAGAGCTTGACGTTGGTCAGTTGCTCGGCGGCGTTGCGGTCGCAAATTCCCGAAAGTCTGGCGACGAAATGATCCTTGGCCGGCCGCATGGCTTCGATCTCGAAGATGCGGCCGTCCTCGGTTTCGAGCGGCCCGTAGCCGGCAATGGCTTGCGGGTCAGACGTGAACGAGCGCAGCCGGACCTCGCCGCCGAGGCCGTGGGCGGCGCCGATTTGGCCAAGGCAGACGCGCCCGCCGCCAGCCATGGTTTTCGCCCGTTAGGCAGCCGGCGGGGCTGCCGCGGCTGCAGGCGCGGCGCTCGCCGCAGCCTTGGCGGCTTCTTCCTTCGCCTTGCGCTCCTTGCGCGGCACTGCCTTCTCCGGATTGTTGCGCTTCTCGCGCTTCATCACGCCGGCAGCGTCGAGAAAGCGCATCACCCGGTCCGAAGGCTGCGCGCCTTTGGCGATCCAGGCTTTGACCTTGTCCATGTCGAGCTTCAGCCGTTCGGTCTTGTCCTTGGGTAGCAGCGGATTGAAGAAGCCGAGGCGCTCGATGAAGCGTCCGTCGCGCGGCGCGCGGCTGTCGGCGACGACGACGTGATAGAACGGCCGCTTCTTGGTTCCGGCGCGGGCCATGCGGATAACTACGGGCATTATCGTTTTCCTTTGTTGAACGAGCTAGTGAGTTTGGGTGAGCAGAACGCGGCCTTTGGCACCCACGGCGGTTTCGCCGTTTTCCTTGCGGATGCGGCCGCGCAAATCGACGACG
This sequence comes from uncultured Alphaproteobacteria bacterium, assembly GCA_963844545.1. GTDB lineage: Bacteria > Pseudomonadota > Alphaproteobacteria > Rhizobiales > Xanthobacteraceae > BOG-931. The sequence goes on from CAWJOX010000026.1 coordinate 1,412,034, forward strand.
TCGCCATGAAGGCGCGGGTTATGTTTGACTGATACGACCAGCCACTCGAGCGTGATCGTCTCATCGGCGTAAATCGGCCGGCGGAACTGAACCCAGAATTCCAGACCGAGCATCGCACCGTGCTTGGAAAAGTGCGACGCCGTCAGCGCCAACAGATGCGCCGTCGTCTGCGGCCCGCTGGCGATCAAGCGGCCAAAGCGTGATTTCGCCGCCAGTTCGGCGTCGTGATGAACCGGGTTGGTATCGCCGACTGCGTTGGCAAATGCGCTGACCGTATTCGGATCAAGCGCAACCTGAGCAGAAAAACGCTCGTGCGGGTACGCGCGCATTATTTCTTCTTTCCGAGCCCGGGGAATCCCGGCGGCAGTCCGCCGGGAAGCTTGGGTCCCAGACCCGGGAGCCCGCCCGGCAGTCCCGGCAACGTCTCGGGGAAATTCGGCGGCAGGCCGCCCCCGCCCGGCATTCCTCCGGGCAGGCCGCCCGGCATTTTTGCCGCTAGCTTTGCCATCTCTTCCGGGCTTGGCATACCGCCGCCAAGACCACCGCCAAGACCGAGCATGTTGGCGAGGCCTGCCATCGGCCCGCGCTTGGCGCCGCCCATCGCCTTCATCACGTCCGCCATGGTGCGGTGCATTTTTAGCAGGCGGTTGATGTCCTCTGGCTTGGTCCCGGAGCCGGCGGCGATGCGGCGCTTGCGGCTTGCTTTCAACAAATCCGGATGGCGGCGCTCCTGCGGCGTCATCGAATCGATGATCGCCATCTGCCGCTTGAGCACCTTCTCGTCGAGATTTTTTTCCGCGATCTGATTCTTGATCTTGGCGACGCCGGGCAGCATCGACATCAGCCCGCTCATCCCGCCCATGTTCTGCATCTGCGTGAGCTGCTCGCGCAGATCGGCGAGATCGAACGAGCCCTTGCGCATTTTCTCGACGGCGCGCGCGGCCTGTTCGGCGTCGATGGTCGTCCGGGCTTTTTCGACCAGCGCGACGATGTCGCCCATGCCGAGGATGCGGCCAGCGATGCGTGCCGGATCGAAATCCTCCAGCGCGTCGAGTTTTTCGCCGGTGCCGATCAGCTTGATCGGCTGACCGGTCACTGCGCGCATCGAGAGCGCCGCACCGCCACGGCCGTCGCCGTCGACGCGTGTCAGCACGATGCCGGTGAGGCCGACTCGTTCGTTGAAGCTGCGGGCGAGATTGACCGCGTCCTGGCCGGTCAGCGCGTCGGCGACCAGCAGCACTTCGTGCGGGGAGGCGGCGCGGCGGACTTCCGCCGCTTCATTCATCATCGCCTCGTCCAGGGTGATGCGGCCGGCCGTATCGAGCAGCACTACGTCGTAGCCGCCAAGCCGCCCTGCCTGCAGCGCGCGGTTCGCGATCTGCACCGGCGTCTGACCGGCGACAACCGGCAAGGTATCGACGTTGACCTGGCGGCCGAGCACCGCCAGCTGCTCCATCGCCGCCGGCCGGCGGGTGTCGAGCGAAGCCATCAGCACTTTGCGTTTTTGCGTCTCGGCAAGGCGCTTGCCGACTTTCGCTGTGGTGGTGGTTTTCCCCGAGCCTTGCAGTCCGACCATCATGATGGCGACCGGCGCCGGCGCATTGAGGTCGATCGGCTGGGCTTCGGAGCCCAACGTATCAACGAGCTGATCGTGCACGATCTTCACGACCATCTGGCCGGGCGTGACCGACTTGATGACCGCAACCCCGACGGCGCGCTTCCTGGCTTCGTCGGTGAAGGCGCGGGCGACATCGAGCGCAACATCGGCCTCGATCAGCGCCCGCCGCACTTCCTGCAGCGCTGCATCGACGTCGGCTTCCGACAGCGCCCCGCGCCGGGTCAGCCGGTCGAGGACCGCATTCAAACGCTCCGAAAGGCTATCGAACATTACTGTCCTTTCGTCGTCATTGCCCGGCAACCGGGTCCGGCCCGGCTGTAAACTTGACCCGGCAATCCATAAAGCGATTTGACCTCATGGATGCCCGGGTCAAGCCCGGGCATGACGAAATAGGTGGCCTACACGCGAGACCAAACACCAAAGCGCCCGAGGGCGCATCGCGCTGTCGGGCGGTAGCCTCCGGTCTCATCGGCCGGTCGGCGGTTATTAGTTTTGGTTCTCTTGCGAGAGCGGGCGGAAAATAGGTGCAAGTCCCGCTGCCGTCAACCGTGGCATTATGGCCCTGCCCCAGCCGTCGCCGCGTCGTATAAGCCATTCAAATGTCCCGCTATTACAACGGCCCGGTGTCCGATCATTTCGACGGCGAGCGGTTTTTTGACCGGCGCAGCGCGCCACCGCGGGGCCAGCCCGATCTGCTGCGCTGGATGGTCGACCGCTACTGGCGCGGCAAGCGGGCGAAGTGGCCGGCCTGGGCGCCGTCGCCTTTCGCTGACCATCCGCCGGCGCGCGTTGCAGGCGCGGCGTGGCGCATTTCCTACATCGGGCATGCCAGCTGGCTTATTCAGACCGCCGGCGTGAACCTGCTGCTCGATCCGGTGTGGTCGAAGCGGGCATCGCCGTTTCGCTTTGTCGGGCCCAAACGGGTCAACAATCCCGGAGTGGATTTTGCAAAATTGCCGCCGATCGATGCGGTGCTGGTATCGCACGGTCACTATGATCATCTCGATGTTGCGACGCTCTCGCGTCTCGCGGCCGCGCATCGTCCGCGGGTGATCACGCCGCTCGGTAATGACACCATCATGCGCAATCACGATCCTGCCATCGCGGCAGAATCCTATGACTGGGGCGAACGGGTCGAGGTCGGCGGCGGTGTTGCGGCGACATTCCTGCCGGCACGGCATTGGTCGGCGCGCACCCTGTCCGACCGCAATATGTCGCTGTGGGGATCGGTCGTGATCGAAACCCCGAACGGCCGGATCTATTTCGTCGCCGATTCCGGCTACGACGACGGCCGGCATTTCCGCGAGGCGCGCGAACGCCATGGACCGTTCAAGCTCGCGATTCTGCCGATCGGGGCGTACGAGCCGCGCTGGTTCATGCGCGACCAGCACATGAATCCGGCCGAGTTGGTGCAGGCCCTCATCGATTGCGGCGCCGAGTTCGCGCTCGCCCACCATTTCGGTACTTTTCAGCTCACCGACGAAGCGATCGACGCGCCGCTCGCCGCGCTCGCCGATGCTCTCGCCGCTGCGGCAATTCCGGCGGAACGATTCCGCACCCTGCGGCCCGGCGAGGTGTGGGAGCTGTAACTGTCATTGCGAGGAGCGATGCACGAAGCAATCGCAGAACTGTTCGCTTTGGGCGCAATGAACGCGTTATTTGATCAACACCAACACGTTGACGACGAGATGATCCTCGCTGGTGGACAGAGGATCGGTGACATATTGCTCGATGAACATGTCCTTGGCTTCAAGCCGCCGCTCGTCGAGATAGTTGGTGATCGCCTCGTAGGTGTTGTCCAGTCCGTCGTACGATCCGTGATGGACAAATTTGAGGGCATGACCCTCCGGCGATGTTCCGACGGCGATGTCGCCGCGCGGCGGCGTCTTCGGCGCTTCGGCAACCGGGATCGCGGCCTGAAACTGAAAGCCGGTGTCGTCGGTCGACGTGAAGATGGTCATCGGCTGGCCGTCGGCCTTCAGGTTTTCTTTGGCAATGTAAGCCTTGAGCGTCTTGAGTGAGCCCGTGATTGTCTGGAAGGCGCTGTCCCAGTTGCCGGTGCCTTTCACGTAGACCATCGGCTTGGCGGTCAGCGTCGTGTCCTCGCCGAACGGATCGCCCGGCGCGGCGGTGGCCGGAGCGGGAGTGGCATCCGGTTTGGCCGGCGCGGCCGGCGCCGCGGGTGCTGCGGGCGTCGATGTTTGCGCTTGAGACGGTTGCGGCTCGGCAAAGGTGATGGCAGCGGCCGCCATACCGATGCAAAGGGCAAAGCGGAGGAACATCAGCACATTCTCCCGTGTGCGAGCCGGCGATCCTGATCGGCGTCGTCTCGCTGTTGCTCGTGAACGATTTTGATTTTGGTACCTCGACAACCGGCGGCCGCCGCCCCAACCGAAATTGTGCCACTGGCGTACAACACCAAAGTCCTCATATAAGTCCCTCACATTCGGGCGTAATCATGGGCGCGCTGGCTGATCGCGATTTTGTTAAAATGAACGGTCTCGGCAATGAGATCGTGATTGTCGATTTGCGGCGTACGCCAAGTCCGATCGAAGCGGGCGAAGCACGCGCGGCGGCGCGTCAGGAGCCGTTCGACCAGCTTATGGCGCTCTATCCGTCGCGCGGCGGCGCCGACGCGTCAATACGGATTTATAACAGCGACGGGTCGGAGGCGGGCGCCTGCGGCAACGGCATGCGCTGTGTCGCCTCTCTGGTCAGCGCCGAGACCGGCAAGGCTCGACTGAGCTTCGACATTCAGGGCGGCCTCGTCGCCTGCTGGCGCGCAGATGAAGGAATGTTCACGGTCGACATGGGAGCGCCGCGCTTTCGCTGGAATGAGATTCCGCTCGCGCGCGAAATGCCCGATACGCGCGCAATCGACCTTAAATTCGGCCCGCCCGGCGCGCCGATCTTAAGCGCGCCTGCCGTTGTGAACATGGGCAATCCGCATGCGATTTTCTGGGTGGAGAATCCGCAAGCCTACGATCTGCCGAAGATCGGCCCGCTGCTGGAGCACGATCCGTTATTCCCGGAGCGGGCCAACATCACGCTCGCGGCCACACCAGCACGCGATCATGTGGTGATCCGCACCTGGGAGCGCGGCGCCGGCCTCACCAAAGCTTGCGGTTCGGCGGCCTGCGCCGCCGCCGTCGCCGCGGCACGTCTCGGGCGTACCGGCCGCAAGGTTACGGTCAGCTTGCCCGGCGGCGATCTTGCGATCGAATGGCGTGAGAGCGACGACCACGTGCTGATGACCGGCCCGGTTGAATACGAGCATGCCGGACGTTTCGAAGCCGCGCTGTTTGCCGGCGTGGGAGCGGCGTAGGCGATGAGCGTCGAAGTCGTCACGTTCGGCTGCCGGCTCAATGCCGCCGAGTTGGAAGTGATCCGCCGCGAGGCGGAACGGGCCGGCTTAAGCGACACGGTGGTGGTCAATACCTGCGCGGTGACCGCGGAAGCGGTCCGCCAGGCGCGGCAAACCATCCGCGCGCTCCGCCGCGACCGGCCGCAGGCCAAGATCGTCGTCACCGGCTGCGCCGCGCAAACCGAGCCGCAGACTTTTGTCGCGATGGCCGATCGCGTTCTCGGCAACAGCGAGAAACTCAACGCCGCGGTGTGGAAGGACGCGCGCGCCGCGCTTGACCTTGGCGATGCACCGAAGGCGGTCGTCAACGACATCATGGCGATCAAAGAAACCGCCGCGCATTTGATCGAAGGTTTCTCCGGCCGCATCCGCGCCTTTGTCCAGGTGCAGAACGGTTGCGATCACCGCTGCACCTTCTGCATCATTCCTTACGGCCGCGGCAATTCGCGCTCGGTGCCGATGGGCGCCGTGGTCGCCGACGTGCGGCGCCTGGTCGGTAATGGTTATTGTGAGGTTGTGCTGACCGGCGTCGACATCACAAGCTACGGTGCTGGTCTGCCCGGCGCGCCGAAGCTTGGCACGCTGGTCAAGCAAATCCTCAAGCACGTGCCTGAACTGAAGCGGCTGCGTTTGTCGTCAATCGAACTCGGTGGAGGTCGACCGCGATTTGATCGACGCATTCGCGCAGGATGAGCGCCTGATGCCGCACCTGCATCTGTCGCTGCAGGCCGGCGACGATTTGATCCTCAAGCGCATGAAGCGCCGGCACTCGCGCAACGATGCGATCACCTTCTGCGAGACGCTGCGCCGGCTGCGGCCGGATATCGCGTTCGGCGCCGACATCATCGCCGGCTTCCCGACCGAGACCGAGGAGATGTTCCGGAATTCGCTGGATCTGGTCGACGCCTGCGGGCTCACGCACCTCCACGTCTTTCCGTTCTCGGCGCGGGCAGGGACGCCGGCCGCGCGCATGCCGCAGCTTGCGCGTACCATCGTCAAGGATCGGGCGCGGCGCTTGCGCGAGCGAGGCGCGATCGCACTGCGGCGGCACCTCGATGCGGAAGTCGGCGCCACGACGGCGCGTGCTGGCAGAATCTCGCGCGCAGGGTCGTACCGAGCAATTCACGCAGGTCGCGTTAGGGACGGAAACCGAGCCCGGAGCGATCGTCGAATTGAAGATCACCGGCCACGACGGCAAGCAATTGCTGGCGGCGTGATGGCCGCGTTCATTCGGCGGCTGCAGAATCGGAATCGTCTTCCCACCCGCACTCGGCTAGAGCGGCGCGCATGTGCGGCGGCACCGGGGCGGTGATGCGGATTGGCGCGCGGTTCTTGTAGAGCGGCACAGCGATCTCACGGGCGTGCAGATGCAGCATCGGCCCGCCGGTCCGCGGCGCGGTGCCGTAGATTGTGTCGCCCAAAATCGGCCAGCCCATTTCGGCACAATGCACGCGGAGCTGATGGGTGCGGCCGGTCACGGGCTCGAGCGCAAGCCAGGTCAATTTTGCAGCCCTGCCAAGCACGCGCCACTTGGTCACCGCCGGCTGGCCGTTATGTGGGTCGTGCTTCATCCACCAGCCGCGCGTTTCATCAAGCCGGCCCAGTGGTAGATTGATGATGCCCTCGTCGTCCGCCGGCGCGCCCTCAACAACGGCCCAGTAGGTTTTGTCGATCGCCCCCGATTTGAACAGCTTGCCGAGCTGCGCCAGCGCCTTGCGGTGCCGGCCGAGCACCAGGCAGCCGGAGGTGTCGCGGTCGAGCCGATGCGCCAGCGCCGGCGCTCGCGGCAGTCCAAAGCGCAGCGCGTCGAAATGGTCCTCCAGGCTTTCGCCACCCTTGTTCCCGCTCTTGGGGCCGCGATGCACGGCGAATCCGGCGGGCTTGTCGAGCACCAGCATCAGCCCGTCGCGATAGAGAAGCCGCGACACCATCTCTTCGGGGGTCATGGTTGCGTACCTTGGCGAAACCGCTATCACGAGCGCCTGACCGGCAACAGCGTACCGAATGAACGACGTTACGACGCAGACAAAGGGTAATTGGTGGCAGCGCCTCACCGGCGGGCTCAAGCGCACATCGTCGGCGCTCGGCGGCGCCATCTCCGACCTAGTCGCCAAACGCAAGCTCGACGCCGCGACCATTGCCGAAATCAAGGACGTCCTGATCCGCGCCGATCTCGGCCTCGACACCGCCGACCGTATCGGTGCTGCGCTTGGCCAGAGCCGTTACGCGGCGGAGATTTCTCCCGAAGAGGTCAAAGGCGTGGTCGCAGCCGAAATCGAGACCGCGCTCGGTCCCGTCGCGCAGCCGCTCACGATCGATGCCGCGAAAAAGCCCTTCGTCATTCTGGTTGCCGGCGTCAACGGTTCCGGCAAGACCACGACGATCGGCAAACTGGCGGCAAAGTTCCGCGCCGAAGGCCGCAGCGTCATGCTCGCGGCCGGCGATACATTTCGCGCCGCCGCCATCGAGCAACTGAAAATCTGGGGCGAGCGAACCGGCGCGCCGGTGATCGCGCGCGAAGCCGGAGCCGATGCGGCCGGACTTGCGTTCGATGCGGTGCGCGCCGCGAAAGACGGCGGCGTCGACGTGCTGCTGATCGATACCGCCGGCCGGTTACAGAACCGTACCGAACTGATGAGCGAACTGGAAAAGATCGTGCGCGTGATCAAGAAAGTCGATCCGCTCGCGCCGCACGCGGTGCTGCTGGTACTCGACGCCACTGTCGGGCAGAACGCGCTGTCGCAGGTCGAGATTTTCCGCAAAGCCGTCGGCGTGACCGGTCTCGTGATGACCAAGCTTGACGGCACCGCCCGCGGCGGCATCCTCGTCGCCATTGCGGCGAAGTTCGGCGTGCCGGTGCACTTCATCGGCGTCGGCGAAAGCGTCGACGATCTGGCACCGTTTTCGGCGCGGGATTTTGCCCGCGCGGTCGCCGGACTTGATGCATAATGGAAGGCGCGCCGCGCTACGGACCGGCACAATCATGACCGCAACGACCAAACCGCAGCTCAATCCGCTTCTGAAGCTCACATTCGACCTTGGGCCGCTGGTGCTGTTCTTCTTCGCCAATTCCCGTTACGGGATTTTTGTTGCGACCGGCACTTTCATGGTCGCGGTGCTCGCCACGCTGGCCGCTTCCTATGTGCTGACGCGGGCGCTGCCGATCATGCCGGTCGTGACCGCGATCATCGTGCTGGTGTTCGGCGGCTTGACGCTCGTTCTGCACAACGATGTGTTCATCAAAATCAAGCCGACCATTCTCTATGCGCTGTTTGGCGCGGTGCTGCTGGGCGGGCTGTTCTTCGGCAAATCGTTCCTCGGGATTGTGTTCGATTCGCTGTTCCATCTGACCGACGAAGGCTGGCGCAAGCTCACGCTGCGCTGGGCGATTTTCTTTTTCGTGCTCGCGGTGCTCAACGAGATCGTCTGGCGCAACACGACGACCGATGTCTGGGTGGACCTCAAGGTGTTCGGCTTCCTGCCGCTCACCTTCCTGTTCGGCGCGCTGCAATATCCGCTGCTGCGGAAGTACGCCGTCGAGCCGGCGGAGTAGTGATCCGTCACCCTTCGAGGCTCGCTCCGCTCGCGCCTCAGGATGACGGTGCAGAGGCCGCCAGCGCTTTCTCGATTTCGGGCTTTAGCACCACGTTCAGATTGTCGGGCGTGATCGGGCCGACGAGCTTGTAGGCAATGCGGGCGTTGCGGCCGACGATGAAGGTCTCCGGCACGCCATAGACGCCCCATTCGATTGCGGCGCGGCCGGATCGGTCGGCGCCGGCCGCGACGAACGGATTGCCGTAGCGGCCGAGGAAGCGCCGGGCATTTTCGGGCTGATCCTTGTAATTGATGCCGACAACACGCACCCGGCTGTCGCCGGCGAGCCGCATCAGCAGCGGCGCTTCGTCGTGGCAGGGTACGCACCATGACGCCCACACGTTCACGATAGTCACGGCGCCTTTGAAGTTCGCCGGATCGAGGCCGGGCACAGCCTCGCCGTTGCGATCGAGGCCTGTGACCGGCGGCAGGTCGGTTTGTGGCGCCGGATGGCCGATCAGGGCAGAGGGAATGCGCGACGGGTCGCCGGCAAACAGCCGGATCAGAAACAGCAGCACGAGGCCGAGAAAAATGATCAGCGGCACCAGCACGATGAGGCGCCGGCGGCCGACATTCGCGTTTTCTTTCACGACATCGGTCACGCGTCCTCCTTGGCCTGTTCCACGGTCGGCTCGGCGTGCCCCGCCGCCGAACGCCGCGTAATGCCCCGCTTCTCCAAGTCTGCGAGTTTGCGCACTTGGGCGCGGTAGTCGAGCAATACCCAGGCAATCAGTCCGCCGACCACCACAATAGCCGCCGCATAGGCGCCGGCGATGAAGTCTATGTGGTTGGTCGCCTGCATCGTCAGCTCGCGGCGTTGGCCCACAACAACCGTAGCGTGCGCACGCGGCGGCGGAGGATTTCGTTGCGCATCGCGGCCAGAAGCAAGGTGAAGAACAGGAGCGTGAACGCCAACGCCATGATCAACAGCGGAATGAGGATCGACGGATCGATAGTCGGCGCGCCGAGCCGAAACACCGATGCCGGCTGATGCAGCGTGTTCCACCAGTCGACCGAGAATTTGATGATCGGCAGATCAATCGCGCCGACTAGCGTCAGGATTGCCGCGGCGCGGGCCGCGCGCGATGGGTCTTCGACCGTGCGCCACAATGCGATCACGCCGAGATAGAGCAGAAACAGCACCAGTACGGAAGTCAAGCGCGCATCCCACACCCAATAGGTGCCCCACATCGGCCGCCCCCACAGCGAGCCGGTGACGAGGCACATCAGCGTGAACGCCGCGCCGATCGGTGCCGCGGCTTTGGCGGTGACGTCAGCAAGCGGATGGCGCCAGACCAGCGTGCCGAGTGCGGCAAGCGTCATAATTCCCCAGGCCAGCATGCCGAGCCAGGCGCCGGGCACGTGAAGGAACATGATCTTGACGGTCGCGCCTTGCTGATAATCGTCGGGCGCGATCGCCGCCTGATTGATGCCGAAGGCAAATGCGATCAGCGTCAGCCCGCCGAGCCACGGCAGCGTGCGGTTGGCGACGGCGAGAAAACGCGACGGGTTGGCGAGATCGGCGACGGCCATCACAGTTTTCCTATTCGGTTGGCCGGGTGGGTACAACGTTGCCCATGCAGGCGAGCTTCAACCTTATATGAACAGTATGGCTATTCCATTTCCTGCCGTAGCGCGGCCGCGGCCGCGAACGGTCCTACCACCAGACTAGCAAGCGTCAGTGCACAAAGAATCGTAAACGGCGTGCCAAAAGGTACCGGCCCGGTCACCGCCGCATTCGCTGCAGCAACACCGAAAATCAGCACCGGGACCGCGAGAGGCAATACCAGCACGGCCAGCAGCAGCCCGCCGCGACGCAGTGTCACGGCAAGCGCGGCGCCAATGAGGCCGATGAAGGTCAGCGCCGGCGTACCGACGAGAAGCGTTAGCACCAAAGCGCCTGCCGCGCGTGCATCAAGGTTGAGCATTAGCCCGATCAACGGAGCCGCAATGATCAGCGGCACGCCGGTGGTCAGCCAATGCGCGATGCCTTTGAACAAGACAACGAGCTCAAGCGAAACCCGGCCGGTGAGAATGAGATCGAGCGAGCCGTCGTCGTGGTCGGCGGCGAACAACCGATCGAGCGCGAGCAAACTCGCGAGTAGTGCTGCGAGCCACAGGATCGCCGGACCGATCCGTTGCAGCAGCGCGAGGTCGGGCCCGAGCGCAAACGGCACCAGCGTCGCCACGACCAGAAAAAACAACACTCCCATCAGCGCGCCACCACCGACGCGCACGGCAATCCGCATGTCGCGAACGAGAACGGCGATAAGCGGAGTCATTGCTGCGCCACGTTTTCGCTTGGTGCCGCGACTGTGCGGTCGAGCCGAAGCTCGCGCGCGCCGTCGAGACCGATGGGTCCATGGGTGGCGGCAAGGATCAGTCCGCCGCCCGCCAGGTGCGCGCGCATGAATTCGCGCAGCCGCTCTTGAGCTGCCGCATCCAAAGCGCTGGTCGGCTCGTCAAGGAGCCAGATCGGACGCCTGACCGCGAGCAGGCGAGCGATCGACAGGCGGCGGCGCTGCCCGGCGGAGAGGTAGGCGGCCGGCAGGTCGGCAAGGGTATCGAGGCCCACGGCGGTCAGGTGACCGCCGATGTCGGCAGATGCGGCGCCGAAAAAGCCCGACCAGAATTGCAGATTTTCCCCCACTGACAGCGAGGGCTTCAGCGCGTCCTGGTGGCCGAGATAGTGGGCCTGCTCGCCGATGGTCAATTCCGAATCACCGCCCTCCAGCGCAAGACGGCCGCCGGCGACGCGCAGAAGCCCGGCCACCATGCGCAGCAGCGACGATTTCCCGGCGCCGTTGCGGCCCGCAACGATCAAACCTTCGCCGTTGGTTACGGAAAAGCTTATGCCGTTGAAAACATCGCGGCCGCCGCGCCGGCAGGCGAGATCAAAGGCCGAAAGCCGCATTGACGTTTCCAAACAATCCAGCAATTCCCGGCATCATATCGGCCATTCCTTTGTCGAACTGGAACAAATCTTGAAAACGCCCTATAAGCCGCGAGACGGGTAAACGGCGCGTTCGGGACGCCTGCCGCGCCCGGCCACCAACGGTCTGTTGGAGCATGTTCCGGCAATAAAATACCTCTACTTGTGCCGGTAGGCGGCCGGCAGGATGGGAAAATAATCCATGACCTCCCTTGATAGCTTTAAATGCCTGCGGCCGCTCAAGGTCGGATCCAAGACCTATGCCTATTACAGCCTTCCGGTCGCGGAGAAGAACGGCCTGAAGGGAATTTCGCGGCTGCCGTTCTCGCTCAAGGTCCTGCTCGAGAATTTGCTGCGCAATGAAGACGGCCGCTCCGTCACCAAAGAGGACATCCAGGCGGTCGCACAGTGGCTCAAGACCAAAACCTCCGAGCGCGAAATCGCCTTTCGGCCGGCGCGCGTGCTGATGCAGGATTTCACCGGCGTGCCCGCGGTGGTCGACCTCGCCGCCATGCGCGACGCCATGAAGATGCTCGGCGGCGATCCGAAGAAAATCAATCCGCTGGTGCCGGTGGATCTCGTCATCGATCATTCGGTGGTGGTCAATTATTTCGGCAACAACACCGCGTTCAAAAAGAACGTCGATGAGGAATACAAACAAAATCAGGAACGCTACCGGTTCCTCAAATGGGCGCAGCGCTCGTTCGAAGATTTCCGCGTCGTGCCGCCCGGCACCGGGATCTGCCACCAGGTCAATCTTGAATATCTGTCGCAGACGGTCTGGACGGCGAAGGCCAAGCTCAAGTTCGCCGACAAATCCGCGGCCACCGAGCTCGCTTATCCGGACACGCTGGTCGGGACCAATTCGCACACCACCATGGTCAACGGGCTTTCGGTGCTCGGTTGGGGCGTCGGCGGCATCGAAGCCGAAGCCGCCATGCTTGGCCAGCCTTATTCGATGCTGCTGCCGGAAGTGATCGGCGTACGTTTCAACGGTAAGCTCAAGGAAGGCGTCACCGCGACCGACCTGGTCCTGACCGTCACGCAGATGCTGCGCAAGCGCGGCGTGGTCGGCAAGTTCGTCGAGTATTTCGGTCCCGGTATGGCCAGTCTCTCGATTGCCGATCGCGCGACGCTTGGCAACATGTCGCCGGAATACGGCGCGACCTGCGGTTTCTTTCCGATCGACGAGGACACTATCCGCTATCTGCGCGAAACCGGGCGCGCGGCGGACCGCGTGGCGCTGGTGCTGGCCTACGCCAAGGCGCAGGGCATGTACCACACCAGGACGACGCCGGACCCGCTCTTCACCGACGTGCTCAAGCTCGAACTTTCCTCGGTGGAGCCGTCGCTGGCTGGGCCGAAGCGTCCGCAGGACCGGGTGCCGCTCAAGGAGGTCAAAGCCGGCTTTGCCCAATCGATGGATAAGGAGTTCGGCAAGGCAGCCGAGATGGACAAGCGCGTTTCGGTCGAAGGCCGCGCCCATACGCTCGGCCATGGCGATGTGGTTATCGCGGCGATCACGTCGTGCACCAACACGTCGAACCCGAGCGTGATGATCGCGGCGGGACTTGTCGCCCGCAAGGCGGTGGCGAAAGGCCTCACGGTCAAGCCGTGGGTCAAGACATCGCTGGCACCCGGCTCGCAGGTCGTCGGCGAATATCTCGCCAAATCCGGCTTGCAGAAGGATCTGGACAAGCTCGGATTCAACCTCGTTGGTTTCGGTTGCACCACGTGCATCGGCAATTCGGGTCCGCTGCCGCCGGAGATTTCCAAGGCGATCAACGACAGTGATCTCGTGGCTGCCGCCGTGCTCTCGGGAAATCGCAATTTCGAGGGCCGCGTCAACGCCGACGTCCGCGCCAATTATCTCGCCTCGCCGCCGCTGGTCGTCGCCTATGCGATCGCCGGCTCGATGCAGATCGACGTCGCCAAGGCGCCGCTCGGCACCGACCAGAAAGGTCGCAAAGTGTATCTGCGCGACATCTGGCCGTCGAGCCGTGAAGTCAACGAGTTCATCCGCAAGAATATCAACAAACAGATGTTCACACGCAAATACGGCGACGTGTTCAAGGGCGACGCCAACTGGCGCAAGATCAGCGTGAAGGGCGCGCTGACCTTCCCATGGGATTCCAAATCGACCTATGTGCAGAATCCACCGTATTTCTCGCACATGTCGCGGCGGCCGGAGTCGCCGGACGACATTATCGACGCGCGAGTGCTCGGGCTGTTCCTCGACTCGATCACCACCGACCACATCTCGCCGGCGGGCTCGATCAAGGTGGATTCGCCGGCCGGAAAATATCTGGTCGACCACAAGGTCAAACCAATCGATTTCAATCAGTACGGCACGCGCCGCGGCAATCACGAAGTGATGATGCGCGGCACCTTCGCCAACATCAGGCTCAAGAACCAGATGGTGCCCGGCGTCGAGGGCGGCTACACGATCCACTATCCCTCGCGCCAGCGCATGACGATCTACGATGCGGCGATGCGCTACAAGACCGAGAAAGTGCCGCTGGTTGTGTTTGCAGGGAAGGAATATGGCACCGGGTCTTCACGCGACTGGGCGGCAAAGGGCACCGTTCTGCTCGGCGTGCGCGCGGTGATCGCGCAGTCGTTCGAGCGCATTCATCGCTCCAACCTGGTGGGCATGGGCGTGGTCCCGCTGGTGTTCGAGGAAGGAACGACCTGGCAGACGCTCGGCATGAAGGGCGACGAGCAGGTCACCATTCGCGGGCTACACAGCGATCTCAAGCCGCACCAGCGGCTGATTGCCGAGATCATTGCGGCGGACGGCGGGCTAAAGCGCGTGCCGTTGATCTGCCGCATCGATACGGTCGATGAGCTTGACTACTATCGAAACGGCGGCATTTTGCAGTACGTGCTGCGCCATCTCGCCGCCTAGAATAATCTGAAAGATTTGGGCCTTTCCAAAAAGTTCATGCTTGTCTGGCATGCGTGCCGGTACATACGGCTCACTGTGAAGTGAGTAGCGGGTGAGCAATGTGCCCGATATCTAATGCACACTCGCTAAAAGGGGGCCAGCCGGGTGGAGAGCGGAATGCTGCGTCGCGGCGTTGGGTCGGCGCCTGTCGTTGTAGGCATGCTGCTCGCGAGCTTTGCGCTGGCCCATGCCGGCGAGCCGCGCGCATTGCTTGAACTCTTCACCAGTCAGGGCTGCTCCTCATGTCCGCCTGCCGATAGGCTGCTCGGCGAGCTTGCGAACGATCCGTCGGTGGTCGCCATCAGTGTTCCGATCGATTACTGGGACTACTTGGGTTGGAAGGACACGCTCGCCATTCCTGGGCATTCATCGCGGCAGCGCGCCTATGCTCGCGTACGCGGCGATCGGCAAGTCTATACGCCGCAGATCGTTGTCAACGGCACGACCCATGTCCTTGGCAGCGACCGCAACGCCATCGAGCGCGCGATCGCGCAGACCGATCGCAACACGGCGATCATGTCCACGCACGTCTTGGTATCGATCAATGGCAGCGATCTTAACGTCAAGGTTGGAGCCAGCAAGGAACATTTGTCCGGCGAAGTCTGGCTCTGTCCGCTGGCGAAAGCGATACCGATTGCAATCAGCCGCGGCGAAAACAGCGGGCATACGATCATCTACCACAACGTGGTGCGGCGCTGGCTCAAGCTCGGAGACTGGAACGGGAGCGAAGCCGCGTGGAACGTGCCGCTGTCGGATTTCATGACCGGCGAGGTCGATGCGGCCGCCGTCATGGTCCAGCAAGGCTCGCGCGAAAAACCGGGCATGATCATTGGCGCCGCCTTCGAGTCGCTCGGCGCGCGGACCACCGAAGTCAAAACACCGGCGACCGACGTTAAGTAATCAAAGAAACAAGGCGCGGCTGGTTTCCCCGCCGCCGCCCGGCGTCCGGCAAATAAAAAGGCCGGCAAACAGCCGGCCATTACGCGACTCAAAACGCAACGTGACGCTACGAGAACGACGCTACCAGAAACTCTGGCCCGATCCGTCCACACCCCGGGGGGCTGGGGGGCTGAGGAATCCGGAATGCGATCCGGACCGGGCCTTGAGGCAACGATCGACTATCTCGCACCCCAGCTAGGCGCGTGATTGACCGAATTGGGGCTGCATTATGATTCGCTTAACGAAAGTGTGATTCCGGCCAGCAAAAATGCCGCAGGTAGGTGAAATCCCTTATACCGGCCACGGCACGATGCGCCTTTAAGCCCCTTGCCCGCGCATCCGTCCGGCGCGATCATGAAGCGACCGTGAAGCTTCAATGACAAGGGAGGCGCCGTATGGAATTCGGCGAAACCGAACCGAGCGCGTGGCGCGGGGGCGAGCTTCGGGCGCCCGCCCCCGCAAGCAAAGTTACCTTCAACCGCCGAGAGCTTGACCGCATTCTCAGTCTTTATGGCCGCAAGGTCGCTGCCGGCGAATGGCGCGATTATGCCATCGACTTTCTCAAGGATCGCGCGGTGTTTTCAGTGTTCCGCCGCTCCAGCGAATTTCCGATTTACCGGATCGAGAAGAATCCGCGGCTGGAACGCCGGCAGGGCGCCTACAGCGTCATCTCGGCGACCGGCCACATCCTGCGCCGCGGCCGCGAGCTCGATCGGGTCCTAGGCGCGCTTGACCGCTCGCTCCGTGTCGTCGCCGGTTGATTGCGGCGATTAACGTTCGCTCGGACGGTACGGCGTCAGCGGAACTCGGCGCGGCATCCGCTGGCGGTGACACGCCATTGACGGGTTCGTTTGGTTGACACGCAGCACCATGTGGGGCCCGCCCGATCGCGCCGTATCGTTGTCCCGGCGCTCGGGATTGCGCAGACGCTCGCCTGGGCTTCGAGCTATTACCTGCCGGCAATTCTCGCGGAGCCGATTGGCGCCGGTCTCGGCGTTCCGCAATCGTGGGTCTTCGGCGCGTTTTCAGGAGCCTTGCTGATCGCGGCATTCGCCGGGCCGGCCGTGGGGCGCGTCATCGACCGCCGCGGCGGGCGCGGCGTGCTGGTCATCTCCAATGTCGTGCTGGCAGGCGGCTTGCTTGTGCTCGCGGTGGCAAACGGCGTGGTGTTGCTCGGCGTCGCCTGGGCCGTGCTCGGCATCGGCATGGCGCTTGGGCTTTACGACGCGGGCTTTGCCGCACTTACTGCGCTCTACGGTCACAACGCCCGCGGTCCGATCACCGGGATCACGCTGTTCGCCGGCTTCGCTTCGACGGTGAGTTGGCCGTTGACGACGTTGCTCAACGACGCGTTCGGCTGGCGGGAGACTTTACTGGTCTGGGCGGCGCTCAATGTCGTGGTCGGCATTCCGCTCAATCTCCTCCTGCCGGTCCCCAGGCGGTCAGTGGAGGTTTCCCGCACTGCGGACAGTACGATCAGCTGGAAGCCGTACAGGGAGATGTTTCTTCTGGCCTTCGTCTTCGCCGCTGCCTGGTTCGTGACCGGCGCGATGGCGGCGCACCTGCCCGGCTTGCTTGAACGCGCCGGCGCCACACCGGTGCAAGCGATCGCAGCGGCCGCGCTGGTCGGACCGGCGCAAGTTGCGGCACGCCTGGTCGAGTTCCTCGTCCTGCGCCGCGCCCACCCGCTTATTTCGGCACGGATTGCGGCGCTGCTGCATCCGATCGGTGCTGCCGTCTTCGCCGTCATCGGGCCCGCGGCGGCGGTGGCGTTCACGGTATTCTACGGCGCCGGCAATGGCCTTCTGACGATTGCCCGTGGCACTGTTCCCCTCGCCGTCTTCGGCCCGCACGGTTACGGCGAGCGCACGGGACTTCTGGGCGCACCGGCGCGCGCAGCGCAGGCGCTTGCGCCGCTGTTGTTTGGTCTGCTGCTCGACAGGATGGGAGCGTCGGTCATTCTGGTTTCGACCGCGCTCTGCGTGGCCGCGTTTGCGGCGTTGCTCGGCCTGTCCGCGGCGCGGCCAGACTAGCTAATTTAGCGGGGCGTGGCGGGACGCGACCTTCCTCAATGCTCAGCAGCTCCGCAAAAACAAAACGCCCCGGGATGTTAGCCCGGGGCGTCGCAAGATCCGCTGACTATTTCCTTAGCGGCGGTCGCCGAACAGGCGAAGCAGCATCAGGAACAGGTTGATGAAGTCGAGATAGAGCCGCAACGCGCCCATCACTGCCTTGCGGCCGGCGACGGTCCCGTCATCGTTGACGTCATACATCTCTTTGATGTTCTGCGTGTCGTAGGCGGTGAGCCCGACGAAGATCAGCACACCGAGCACCGAGATCGCCCAATAAAGCCCGCTCGAGTGCAGGAACATATTGACCAGGCTTGCGATGATGATGCCGATCAGGCCCATGAACATGAACGAGCCAACACCGGTCAGATCGCGCTGCGTGGTGTAGCCGTAAAGGCTCATCGCGCCGAACGTCGCTGCCGAGATGAAGAACACGCGTGTGATCGACGCCCCCGTGTAGACCAGGAAGATCGACGCCAGCGACAATCCAAGCAGACCCGCATAGACAAAGAACAGCGTCAGCGCCGTTCCTGCCGATAGCCGGTTGATGCCGAAGCTGAGCAGCATCACGAGGCCGAGCGGCGCCAGCACCAGAAGCCACATCAGCGGGCTGCCGAAGATGGCGTGGCCGAAGGACGTGAGTTGCAGTCCGGCGCCGGTCTGAACGACGGCCGCCGAATACGCGAACCAGGCGACCAGTCCGGTCAGCGCCACGCCCGCAGTCATGTAGTTGTAGACGCGGATCATATACGCGCGCAGGCCCGAATCGATTGCTACCTGATCAGTGCGGTAGCCGGTCCGGGCGCTCGCGACATTCCGGTCGAAGTCCGACATGGAATTACCCCTAGGTTATCCCGGCAGGTGCCGGGTCGTTTGCGTCCGGAGATACCGGCCGCAGATGTCGCAGGAATCTAATGCTAAAGGGCTGCATACGCCAGATGGCTGGCCGCGATATTTAAGCCGGGTTACCGAGTGTTCATAATTACCGGAACGTCAGAGATTCCTGAGCACTTCCGCTGGCTTGTGGCCTAGCGCGGCAAACGTGCCGGCAAGACCCAGTATGACGGTGGTAAGAAGGGCAGCGAATGCCGCCGCCAATGCCTGGGCCGGCACCCAAGCGAACGGAAACTCCATAACGCGGGTGACGACCAGCCAGGCGGCAAGCGTGCCGGCTGAGATTGCGAACACCACCGCGGCAAGGCCGATGAACAGATATTCGAGCGCGTAGGCGACGAGCAGGCGAAGGCGGGTGGCGCCCAGCGTTCTTAAAATCACGGCATCGTAGATGCGCAAGCGCTGACCGGCGGCAAGCGCGCCGCCGAGCACCAGAGCCGCCGCGATCAGCGTCACCGAGCTCGCGCCACGTAGCGCCGCGACGAGATTGCTGACGATCCGGTCGACCGCATCGAGCGCGTCTTTGACGCGGACGGCTGAGACCGTGGGGAAGACATCGGCGAGCGCCTTGATCAGAGCGGTCTCTTCCGCTGTTGTGCCGCCGTCGACGAACGTTAGCGTCGCGATGTCGGTATGCGGCGCACCGGCAAAGGTGCCGGGCGAGAACACCAGCACGAAATTGATGCCGAGACTTTGCCAATCGACCGCGCGCAGATTGGCGATACGAGCCGTCACGTTGCGGCCGAGGACGTTGACTGTAACAGTATCGCCGATCTTCAGGTTCAAATCTGTCGCCGTCCGGTTCTCGAGCGAGACCAGAGGTGTGCCGGCATAATCGGCCGCCCACCATTCGCCGGCGACGAGACGGGAGCCCTCCGGAATGGCCGCCGCGAAGGTGATGCCGCGATCGCCACGCAGTACCCAAGCCGAGCCTTCGGCGGGCTTGAGGTCCTCGGCCTTGATCCCTTTGGCTTCGACGATTCGGCCACGCAGCATGGGCACGCGCTCAAGCGCGCCGTGCGGCGCGTGCTCGTGCACGAAGGCGTCGAAGCGGCCGGTGTCCGCCGAGGGAATGTCGAGGAAGAAGAACGACGGCGCGTGCGCCGGCAATGTCGCCGCAAACTGCCGATGCAGATTGCCGTCGATCTCAATGACTGTCACCAGCAACGACAGGCCGAGACCGAGCGAAAGCACGACGCTTGGCGTCAACGCGCCGCGGCGGTGGATGTTGGCAATGGCGAGCCGCAGCAATGTCGAGCGCATGTGCGGCAGACGGCGCGCAATCGCCATTGTCAGCATCGCGACCAGCCACAGCGCCACGAACAGGACGGCGGCCGCGCCGACGAAGATTGCGGCGAGGCGGCGGTCGTACGCAAACAGTACCGCCAGCCCCGCCAGGGCGCCGACGATGAGAGCGGTGGCGACGACATAGCGCGCCCGCGGCCAGATCCGCTCGGCCGCAACCTGATCGCGAAACAAACTCGACACCGAAATATCGTGCGCGCGCCCGAGCGGCCATAGCGCGAAGGCCAGCGCCGTCAACAGGCCGTAGACGATCGACAGCGCCAGGACCGCGAGGTCCAGCGATGCGGCGACCGGAAGCGGGATCATCGCCCCGAAGATCGAGGTGATGGCGAACGGCAGCGCCGCGCCAAGAGCGGCGCCGATCAGCGTGGCGAGCAGCGCGACCATCATGATCTGCGAGCAGTAAATCGCGAACACGCCGGCGCCGGTGGCGCCGAGCGTCTTCATGGTCGCGATCGCCTCGCGCTTGCGCGCGAGATGGCTGGCGACCGCGTTGGCGACGCCGACGCCGCCAACGAGAAGTGCGGTCAAAGCGACGAGCGTGAGGAATTGACTGAAGCGCTCGACATTGCGTTCGAGTTGCGGCGTCGCTTTATTGCGGGTGCGGATATCCCAGCCGGCATCGGGGAATTGCGCCTGGGCCTGTTTTTCGACTGAAGCCAGCGCGCCATCGCTGGCGGCGGTCGCCGGCAGACGGAGCCGGTACCGCCACCGCACCAGACTGCCGGGCTGCAAGAGGCCGCTGGCGCGCAACGCCGCGTCGCTCATGAGCACGCGCGGTCCAAAGCCGATCCCGCCGGCGAGTTGGTCGGGTTCGCCGGTCAGCGCCGCGCGCAACTCGACCACGGCGTTGCCAATGGTGATCCGGTCGCCGGTCTTGAGATTGAGCCGTGCGAGCAGCGCCGGATCGGCGGCGGCGCCGAATGCTTCGCCTTGTCGCGCCAATAGCGCTGAGAGTGTCATGTCGGGCGAGGTCGTGACCGTCCCCACCAGCGGGTAGGCGTCGTCCACCGCCTTGACGTCGACCAAGGTGGTCCGCCCGTCGGCGGTGCGCGCCATTGTCGGCAGTGTAGCGACGCTGGAGACCGTACCATGCGCGCCAAGGAACGCTCGCTCGCTCGCATTTGCTTCCCGCTGAACCAGCGAAAACGCGAGGTCGCCGCCGAGGATGACGCTGCCGGCGCTGGCGAGGCCATCGGCCAGACTCTTCGCGACCGAGCCGACGCCGGCGATCGCCAGCACGCCGAGCGCGATGCAGGCGATGAAGACGCCGAAGCCGCGCAATCCGCCGCGCAACTCGCGCCAGGCAAAATGCAGCGGCAGCAGGAGGCTAGGTTTTGCGGCCGGCGCCAGCATCATTGCGCCTTGGGCACCATGCACGCGGGGTACGCAAGCTTCAGCGCTAAAGGCACGCGCGATGCGGTCTGCGTCATGATGTTGCGTCGGCGCTGGTCCGGCGTTCGAGCCGGCCTGAATGCATATGCAGGACCCGATCGCAGCGCTCCGCCAGCGCGGTATCGTGGGTGACCAGCACCAATGTCGTGCCGTGCTCGCGATGAGCACGAAATAACAGCTCGATGATTTCGGTCCCGGTTGTCTCATCGAGATTACCGGTCGGTTCGTCGGCGACGACGATAGCGGGATTAGGTGCCAGCGCGCGGGCGAGCGCGACCCGTTGTTGCTCGCCACCAGAAAGTTCGGCCGGGTAGTGGCCGAGGCGATGTTTCAGCCCGACCGCAGTCAGCTCGCGTTCGGCGCGCGAGAAAGCATTACGCGCGCCGGCAAGTTCGAGCGGCACGGCGACGTTCTCCATGGCCGTCATGGTCGGAATGAGATGGAACGCCTGAAAGACGATGCCGATGTGGCTGCCACGGAAGCGTGCGAGTTCGTCCTCACCGAGCGTTTGCAGGTTCCTGCCGGCGACGATCACCGAACCGCTCTGCGGCCGCTCCAGACCGGTCATGACCATAAGCAGCGTCGATTTGCCCGAGCCGGACGGTCCAAGGAGGCCAATCGCCTCACCGCGTCCTATGTTCAAATCGATGTCTCTGAGGATATGAACGCGGGTGGCGCCGCTGCCGAGCGACAGGTTCACACCGGTCAGCGCAATAGCGTTGCCGGCGAAAGGATGCCCCGACGTGTCATTCATGTTTCTGGCTGACCGCTTCCCCGCGTCACCGATCCGTGCCCGATCACTGCGTGTCCGCACATATGGGGCTGGAAGCAGAATGCGCCAAATCGCGCGGGCGGCGGTTTGTAGCCTCGTGTTTGTTGCGACTGGCGGCATTCCTGCTGCAATTGCAGAGACGCCGGTCAAGATCGTCGCGCTCGGCAATTCGCTGACCGCAGGTTTGGGTCTGCCGCAGAAGGATGGTTTCGTGCCGCGGCTTCAGGCGGCGCTCACCGCCAAAGGGATCGCCGCGACGGTCATGAATGCAGGTGTGTCCGGCGATACCACCGCCGGCGGGTTGGCGCGCCTGGACTGGTCGGTGCCCGAAGGCACCGACGCCGTGATCCTCGAACTCGGCGCCAACGACATGCTGCGTGGCTTTAAGCCGCAGATCACGCGCGACGCGCTCGACAAGATTCTGCAGCGCCTGAAGAAGCGCCATATCGCGGTTCTGCTGTGCGGTATGCGCGCGGCGCCCAATCTCGGGGGCGACTTTACCCGATCCTTCGAACCGATCTTTCCGGAGCTTGCAGCCAAATACGGTGTATTGCTCTATCCATTCTTTCTCGACGGCGTTGCCGGCGATCGCAGTCTCAATCAACATGACGGCCTGCACCCGACTGCTGCAGGGGTGGACATGATAGTCGCCGGTATTTTGCCGAAGGTAGAGGAACTCATCGGCCGCGTTCGCGCGGCGCATCCGTCTTAAAGGGTTGCACGTCGAGCGCGATCTCCGCATGCTGCGCTTGCTGTGATTCGCCGACCCGATCATGGGCCGTTTGTGTCATGCCCCGTCTGTTTACCGCTCTTGAAATTCCGCGGCACGTAGGCGAATCGCTCGCGATGATGCGCGGCGGATTGCCCGGGGCGCGCTGGATCGATCCGGAAAATTATCATCTGACACTACGCTTCGTCGGCGACATCGACGATGCGCTGGCCAGCGACATTGCAGGCCTTTTGGGCCGGGTGCAGCGGCGGCCGTTCGAGATGCGGCTGGATGGTCTTACGTCGTTTGGCGGCCGCAAACCGCGCGCCTTGGTGGCTGCTGCGACCCCGAGCGCGCCGCTGATCGAATTGCAGGCTGAGCAGGAGCGGTTGTTGCGGCGGCTTGGGCTCGAGCCCGAAGGGCGCAAATTCACGCCGCATGTCACACTGGCGCGGCTGCGCGAATCCTCGAGCCGGCAGGTTGCCGATTATCTGCATGCGCGGGCGCACTATCGCTCGGCGGCGTTCGAGGTGTCCCGGTTCGTGCTGTTCTCGTCGCGCTCATCAGTCGGCGGAGGCCCCTATGTCGTTGAGGCTGGCTATCCGCTGACCGCGCCCGGACTCAGGTTTGCGCACTACTCCTGACGGATCTGACGCGTTATGCTCGCAGCATCCTTGATTGCAAATCGAGCATGGCGGTCGCGAAGCCGTGTTGATCGGCAATGAATTCTTGCATCAACGACAGCGGGTTAGCGCGCGACGATTCGACTTCACCAACGACGCTGCCGAAATCGAACGTCAACTCGGCGTCGAATTTGCGGGCGAGTTGCTGCATGCGCCGATTGTCGGCGAGGCAGGCCATATGAAGCAGTCGGAAACCGCGGTTGCGAGCGGCGAGCAACGTTCGGCGCAAAAGCGCCGAGCCGACGCCATGACTTTGCCATGGCTTCTCCACGCTGATCGCCGCTTCCGCCTGGCGCGGAAAGCGCGTGCCAAGCTGCCGCAGCTCGGCGGCGCCACGCAGCACGCCGTCGAGGAAAAACCCGTGAACCACCGCTTCGAGAGAGATCGACAGCTCGACGTAGCTGCTGACGAAATCATCGGATACGCCGCCGCCGAACCGGTTATGCCGGCTTGCGGCATCGAGCCTCAGCAAATGATCGCGTAGCTTGTCGGCTTCTCCGATCCACAATTTGCGGATCACGCCACCTTCGGGAAGAACGTCCTGCATTCCAGGGGTCTCCTGACCTTGTCGTCAAACAACCCCCTTGACCGCGTCCTCCGCCAACCATTTGATCGTGACGCACGTCTTTACGCGGGCATCTCGAATCAAACCATCATGTTGTGCGCAGCCAAACTTTAGCAAGCTGAAGCATTGAGCAACATGGCCGCATTCCGTATACGCATGGCTAATAATTCAACTCTTTGACTATTTAGCGACAGCGCATTTGGCATGCGAAGTGCAACGCCGCTAAACGTTCGCCTGTTCCCGCCACGTTTCGCCCGCATCGGTTAACAGAACTATGGCGAGTTCGATTACAGCGCGATACGCCGCCCGTGTCGCGGGCGGCAGAGTTGAGCATGACACCGCGCAGCTGACTGTCGTCGACATGCTGGCGCAGCTGGAAGCGCAGATTGTTGAGTATCGCCTGGCGCGGAAGTCGTCATCGCTCGGCTGGCTGTTTGGCAACCGCGAGAAGAAAGAGACGATCAAAGGCCTTTACATCTACGGCGAGGTCGGACGCGGCAAGACCATGCTGATGGACTTGTTCTTCGAGGTAAGCCCGGTCGTGCGCAAGCGCCGCGCGCATTTCCACGAATTCATGATTGACGTGCACGAGCGCATTCATGCGCTACGGCAAAAGATGAAACTCGGCGAGCATGCCGGCGAAGATCCGATCGAACACACCGCGATCGAGCTGGCGCGGGAAGCTTGGCTGCTCTGCTTCGACGAATTCCACGTCACCGACATCGCCGACGCCATGATTCTCGGCCGGCTGTTCGCGCAGCTCTTCGAGCGCGGCGTTGTCGTGGTCGCGACCTCCAACGTACCGCCTGGGGATCTCTACAAGGACGGCTTGAACCGCGCGCTGTTCGTGCCGTTCATTCGCATGATCGAGGAGCACATGGATGTGGTGCGGCTCGACGCGCGCACCGACTTCCGTCTCGAGAAACTCGCCGGAATGCCGGTGTGGTACGTGCCGGCCGATGCCGCTGCTGACGCGGCGCTTGACGATGCCTGGCGGCGGCTCGCGCTTGGGCACGATGGTGAGCCGCAAGAACTTCCGGTCCGCGGGCGCTCGGCGCACGTGCCGCGCGCCGCCATGGGTGTCGCGCGTTTCTCGTTCCACGATCTGTGCGAGCAGCCGCTTGCCGCCGCCGACTATTTGCGGATCGCGCACGAGTACCACACCATCATTCTTGACCGCGTTCCGGTCATGACCTTCGACACGCGCAACGCCGCAAAGCGGTTCATCATCCTGATCGACACCCTCTATGACATGAACGTGAAGCTCATCGCCTCGGCCGAGGCTGAGCCGGACGCACTCTATCGCGCCGAAGACGGCTATGAGGCGCAGGAGTTCAAACGCACCGCCTCGCGCCTTATCGAGATGCGATCGCAGGCTTACTTGGCGCGGCCGCACGGCGCCGCCCATGCGCAACTGTCCGGCGTGTCCACCGGGATCGTGGAGACCTGATTGTGGAAAGTCGTTCACGGTGGGCAGCGGCTTGAATGCGCGGGCCGAAAGGGTTAATGACCGCAACTGTCGGGGCGTTTTTGGCCAATCAAGGATTTTTCTCTGATGGCGCGAAACAAGATTGCATTGATCGGGGCGGGGCAAATCGGCGGTACTCTGGCTCACCTTGTGGGTCTCAAAGAGCTCGGCGACGTCGTCCTGTTCGACATCATGGAAGGCATACCCCAAGGTAAGGCGCTCGATCTCGCGCAAGCCTCCCCCGTCGAAGGCTTCGACGCCCGCTTCACCGGCACCAACTCCTACGAGGCGATGGAGGGCGCGGCGGTGTGCATCGTCACGGCCGGCGTGCCGCGCAAGCCCGGAATGAGCCGCGACGACCTCCTCGGCATCAACATCAAGGTGATGGAGCAGGTCGGCGCCGGCATCAAAAAATATGCCCCCAACGCGTTCATCATCTGCATCACCAATCCGCTCGATGCCATGGTCTGGGCGCTGCAGAAATGTTGCGGCTTGCCGAAGCACATGGTCGTCGGGATGGCGGGCGTGCTCGATTCGGCGCGTTTTCGCTATTTCCTCGCCGACGAATTCAACGTCTCCGTCGAAGATGTGACCGCGTTCGTGCTGGGCGGCCATGGCGACTCGATGGTGCCGCTGACGCGCTATTCCGCGGTCGCCGGCATTCCATTGCCCGATCTGGTGAAGATGGGTTGGACCACGGCCGCGCGCCTTGACGCGATCATCGATCGCACGCGCAACGGCGGTGGTGAAATTGTCAGCCTGCTCAAGACTGGCTCCGCCTTTTACGCGCCGGCCACGTCCGCCATCGCCATGGCGGAAAGCTATTTGCGCGACAAAAAGCGGGTGCTGCCTGCCGCCGCCTGGCTCAATGGCGAGTATGGCGTGAAGGATCTGTACGTCGGCGTGCCCGTCGTTATCGGCAGCAAGGGTGTCGAGCGGGTGGTTGAGATCGAGCTCAATAGCGCTGAACGAAGCATGTTTGAGAAGTCGGCTCAGGCGGTTGAAGGCTTGGTCGAGGCCTGCAAGAAGATTGCTCCCGATCTTGGCAAGTGAATCATCCGTCACCCTGAGGTGGCCGCCTAGCGGCCCTCGAAGGGCGACGGCCCGGGCGCCTCGGCAGCATCCTTCGAGGCTCGCTTCGCTCGCACCTCAGGATGACGGACTTAGGCTCGAGCGGTCTCAATGAACATCCACGAATACCAGGCCAAGGCGGTGCTGCGCGAATTCGGCGTTCCGGTGCCGCGCGGCGTTCCGGCGATGAGTGTCGATGAAGCGGTCAAGGCCGCCAACGAACTCGGCGGCCCGGTGTGGGTGGTCAAAGCGCAGATCCACGCCGGCGGCCGCGGCAAAGCCGGCGGCGTCAAGGTGGTGAAATCGGTCGCCGACGTCGAACGCGAGGCGAAGCGTTTGCTCGGCGCGACCTTGGTCACGCACCAGACCGGACCGCATGGCAAAGAAGTCCATCGGCTGTACATTGAGGAAGGCTCGAGCATCGACCGCGAATATTATCTGTCCGCGCTGGTCGATCGCACCACCTCGCGCATCGCCTTCGTCGCCTCGACCGAAGGCGGCATGGATATCGAAGAGGTCGCGCGCACCCATCCGGACAAGATTTTAAGCTTCTCGGTCGATCCGGCTACCGGCTTCATGCCGCATCACGCGCACGAAGTGGCGCATGTGCTTGGGCTCAGCCGAGAACTCGCCAAGCAGGCCGAGAGCGTGCTGCCGAAGCTGTTTCAAGCGTTCGTCGCCAAGGACATGAGCCTCCTCGAAATCAATCCGCTGGTCGTTACCAAGGCGGGCCAGCTGATCTGCCTCGATGCCAAGATGGGCTTCGACGACAGCGCGCTTTATCGTCACGCTGATATTGCCGCGTTGCGCGATCCGACCGAAGAGGACGCCAAGGAAATCGAGGCGTCGCATTACGATCTCAACTACGTCGCTCTCGACGGCACCATCGGCTGCATGGTCAACGGCGCCGGCCTCGCCATGGCGACGATGGACATCATCAAGCTTTACGGCGAGACGCCGGCGAACTTTCTCGATGTCGGCGGCGGTGCCAGCAAGGACAAAGTGACTGCGGCGTTCAAGATCATTACCTCCGATCCGAACGTGAAGGGAATTTTGATCAACATCTTCGGCGGCATCATGCGCTGCGATATCATCGCCGAAGGCGTTGTTGCCGCGGTGAAGGAGGTTGGCCTGCGCGTTCCGCTGGTGGTGCGGCTTGAGGGCACCAACGTCGCGCTGGGCAAGGAGATCATCGAGAAATCGGGCCTCAATGTTATTCCCGCCGACGACCTTGACGACGCTGCGCAGAAGATCGTCAAAGCGGTTAGGAAAGGTCAGTGACGTGCGCCGCTTCGCCCCGTTGCTATGTCTGGTGTGTGCCAATGCCGGTGTCGCGCCGGCCCATGCCAATGAGCGGAGCGCCGCGCTGGTGAATTCGTTTCAGAGTTTTTGCACGCCGGGGCCGCCGGATTTTGCCGCGCTCGACGCCAAGGCGACGGCCATGAATCTTCCGGTTCGCAGGGACGTGGCGGCGCCGAAATCCGGGCAAACGACGCATGCCAAATCCTGGGTCATTTCGCTGCAAAGCGGGCCGCTCGAGCTGGTCGCTTCCGAGGCGCGAGGTCCCAACGGCGACGCCGCATCCTGCGGCATTGGCGCTGAAGATGTTGCCGGCGAAGAAGTACGGCAGGACCTGATCAAGGCTTTGCAGCTGGGTGCCCCTACCAAGCAGACTGTGTCGGCCGACGGCACACAGCGGCTCACGGTGTGGACATACGGTAACAACGCGTCGTTGTTCCTGGCCGACGCAACGCCGATAAGTCTTCCCGGCTTTTATCTGACATTGATGCGTCGAGCGACTACGAACCGGTGACCGAATGCCGATCCTGATCGATCAAAACACCAAGGTGATCTGCCAGGGCTTTACCGGCCGCAACGGCACGTTCCATTCCGAGCAGGCGATTGCGTATGGCACGAAGATGGTCGGCGGCACGTCGCCGGGCAAAGGCGGCTCAACCCATCTCAACCTGCCGGTATTCGACACGGTGGCCGAGGCGCGCGCGCAAACCGGTTGCGACGCGAGCGTCATCTACGTGCCGCCGGCTGGTGCGGCCGACGCGATCTGTGAGGCGATTGATGCCGAGATCCCGCTCATCGTCTGCATCACCGAGGGCATTCCCGTGCTCGACATGGTCAAGGTCAAGCGCGCGCTGTGCGGCTCGAACTCCCGCCTGATCGGGCCGAACTGTCCCGGCGTGATGACCGCGGGCGAATGCAAGATCGGCATCATGCCCGGCAATATTTTCAAGCGCGGCAAAGTCGGCATCGTCTCGCGCTCCGGCACGCTTACCTACGAGGCGGTGTTCCAGACCACGCAGGAGGGCCTTGGCCAGACCACTGCTGTCGGTATCGGCGGCGATCCGGTCAAAGGCACCGAATTCATCGCGGTGCTTGAAATGTTTCTCGCCGACAAGGCGACCGAAGCCATTGTCATGATCGGCGAAATCGGCGGCTCTTCCGAAGAGGATGCCGCTCAGTTCCTCAAGGACGAAGCCAAGCGCGGCCGCAACAAGCCGACGGTCGGCTTTATTGCCGGCCGGACGGCGCCGCCGGGGCGGCGCATGGGCCATGCGGGCGCCATCATCGCCGGCGGCAAGGGCGATGCGGAATCGAAGATTGCCGCCATGGAAGGCGCAGGCATCAAGGTTTCGGCATCACCGGCGCGATTGGGAAAGACGCTGGCTGAAGTATGGAAATCTTGATTCAGTTCTTGCGTCTTTCGGTTGCCGTATCCAGTCGTTAAATAAGGTAAGATAAATAGGGTAAAAATGGATCGCCTCGCGCCGGGCCGGGCTGATTCGTACTTTCCCGTACTTGTCGGATTTTCCGTCAGTTTCCACACCCCTAGCTCGGGATTCGCCTATGTCTCGCCAAGACGCCAACGCCGCATTTGCTCTCACCTCATTCCTGTACGGCGGGAACGCTTCGTACATCGACGATCTGTACGCCCGCTACGAGGCTGATCCCAAGTCGGTCGACGGCGAATGGGAAGCGTTCTTCCAGAGCCTGAAGGACAACGCCCGGGACGTTACCGAAAATGCGCGCGGCCCATCATGGCGCCGATCCGACTGGCCGCCGCCCCAACGCGACGATCTCACGGCGGCACTTGACAGCGACTGGACTGAAGTCGGCAAAGCGCTGGGCGGCAAAGTGCAGGCGCGTGCGCAGACCAAGGGCGTCGAACTTTCAACGGCCGACGTCGAGCGCGCAACACGGGATTCGATACGTGCGCTCATGCTCATTCGCGCCTATCGCGCTCGCGGCCATTTCCACGCCAACCTCGATCCGCTCGGATTGCAGCCGCCAGGCGACGAGGAGGAACTAAATCCGGGCACCTATGGCTTCGGTGAAGCTGATCTCGACCGGCCGATTTTTCTCGACAAAGTACTCGGTCTCGAATTCGGCACCATCCGCCAGATCGTCGGCATCCTCCGGCGTACCTATTGTCAGACACTGGGCGTCGAATTCCTCCACATCTCCGACGGCGCGCAGAAGGGCTGGATTCAGGAGCGCATCGAAGGACCGCACAAGGAAATCACCTTCACGCGCGAGGGCAAGCGCGCCATTCTCACCAAGCTGGTCGAAGCCGAAGGCTTCGAAAGATTCTCCGATCTGAAATTCACCGGGACCAAGCGTTTCGGTCTCGACGGCGGCGAGTTGATGATCCCGGCGCTGGAGCAGATTATCAAGCGCGGCGGCGCGCTTGGCGTGCGCGAGATTGTTATCGGCATGGCGCACCGCGGTCGGCTCAACGTGCTGTCTCAGGTAATGGCGAAGCCGCATCGGGCGATCTTCCACGAATTCAAAGGCGGCTCGTCGACGCCCAACGAGATCGAGGGTTCGGGCGACGTCAAGTATCACCTTGGCGCCTCGTCGGACCGCGAGTTCGACGACAACAAGGTTCACCTGTCACTCACCGCCAATCCGTCGCACCTCGAAATTGTCGATCCTGTCGTGCTCGGCAAAGTCCGTGCCAAGCAGGATCAGCAGGCGCCAGCCGCGAAGATCGCACCATGGTGATGCCGCTCCTGATCCATGGCGATGCTTCGTTCGCCGGCCAGGGCGTGGTTGCGGAATGCTTCGGGCTTTCGGGCCTGCGCGGCCATCGCACCGGCGGATCGCTGCACTTCATTGTCAACAATCAGATCGGCTTCACCACCAATCCGCGTTACTCGCGATCTTCGCCATATCCTTCCGACGTCGCCAAGATGATCGAGGCGCCGATTTTCCACTGCAACGGCGACGATCCCGAAGCAGTTGTGTTCGCCGCGAAGGTGGCGACCGAATTCCGGCAGAAGTTTCAGAAGCCGGTCGTCATCGACATGTTCTGCTACCGCCGTCACGGCCATAACGAAGGCGACGAGCCGTCATTCACTCAGCCGCTGATGTACAAGGCGATCGCGGCGCATCCGTCAACGCTCGAGATCTACGCCGACAAGCTGGTCGGCGAAGGCGTGGTCACGGCCGGCGAAGTCGAAAAGATGAAGGCCGATTGGCGGAGCCGCCTCGATGCCGAGCTTGAAGCCGCCCAAAGCTATCGCGCCAACAAGGCGGACTGGCTCGACGGCCGCTGGTCCGGCTTCAAGACCGCGGGCGATGCCGATGATCCGCGACGCGGCAAGACCGGGGTCGACATCGGTGCACTCAAGGAGATCGGCAAGAAAATCACCACGCTCCCCGAGGGCTTTCATCTGCACCGCACGCTCAATCGCTTTCTCGACAATCGGCGCAAATCGATTGAGACCGGCACCAACATCGACTGGGCGACCGGCGAAGCGCTGGCGTTCTGCTCTCTGCTGCTCGACGGCAACAAAGTGCGGCTGTCCGGCCAGGACAGCGAACGCGGCACGTTTTCGCAGCGGCATTCGGTGCTGATCGATCAGGAAACCGAAAAGCGCTACACGCCGTTCAATCACCTGCGTGAAGGGCAAGCGCGCTACGAAGTCATCAACTCAATGCTGTCGGAAGAGGCCGTGCTCGGCTTCGAGTACGGTTATTCGCTTGCCGAACCCGGCGCGCTGACTTTGTGGGAAGCGCAGTTCGGCGACTTCGCCAACGGCGCGCAGGTGGTATTCGACCAATTCATCTCATCCGGCGAGCGGAAATGGCTGCGCATGTCCGGACTGGTCTGCCTGTTGCCGCATGGTTACGAGGGGCAGGGGCCGGAGCACTCCTCCGCCCGGCTCGAGCGCTTCCTGCAGATGTGCGCCGAGGACAATATGCAGGTTGCCAACTGCACGACGCCGGCGAATTACTTCCACATCCTGCGCCGCCAGCTCAAACGCGACTTCCGCAAGCCGCTCATCCTGATGACGCCGAAATCGCTGCTGCGCCATCGCCGCGCCGTGTCGCGGCTCGACGAGATGGGGCCGGAGACCTCGTTCCATCGGCTGCTGTGGGACGATGCGCAGTTATCGCCGGACGAGAAAATCAAGCTCGTCGCCGACGACAAGATTCGCCGCGTCGTCATCTGTTCCGGCAAGGTCTACTACGATCTCTATGAGGAGCGTGAAAAGCGCGGCGTCGATGATATTTATCTGCTGCGCATCGAACAGCTCTACCCGTTCCCGACCAAGGCGCTGATGCTGGAGCTGTCCCGCTTCAAGCAGGCGGAAATGGTCTGGTGCCAGGAAGAGCCGCGCAACATGGGCGCCTGGGTGTTCGTCGATATCTTCCTGGAGTGGGTGCTCAACCAGATCGGCGCCAAGCACCGTCGTGCGCGTTACACCGGCCGGCCGGCCGCTGCGTCAACCGCGGTCGGTCAAATGTCGCTGCACCAGACCCAGCTCAAGAATTTCCTCGAAGAGGCGCTGGGATAATTTTCACGTCATCCTGAGGCGGCGACCGCGGGTCGCCCTCGAAGGATGGGCACACGTCATTCGAGGCTCGCTCCACACGCACGTTCGGGCGACGAAAGGCAGGAACCATGGCTGAGATACGCGTGCCCACGCTCGGCGAGTCGGTCACTGAGGCAACCATCGGCAAGTGGTTCAAGAAGGCAGGCGACACCGTCGCTGTCGATGAGCCGCTGGTCGAACTGGAGACCGACAAGGTCACGATCGAAGTGCCGGCGCCTGCTGCGGGCGTACTCACCGATGTAGCCGTGAATGACGGCGATACGGTCGCCGTCGGCGCGCTTCTCGGCGCGATCAAGGAAGGCGCTGGCACCGCCGCGGCAAAGCCGGCGGCGAAGGCCGCCGAAACGGCACCAGCGGCACCCGTGGCAGCACCGGCGCCGAAGCCTGCGGCCGCGCCGAAAGTCGCGGCTGCCGACACGCCCGTCGCGCCCTCGGTCCGCAAGATCGCGGCTGAGACCGGCATGGACGCATCGACCGTGCCCGGCACCGGCAAGGATGGCCGGGTCACCAAGGGTGACATGCTCGCGGCTATTGAACGCGCCGCAGCGCAGCCGACGCCCGTTGCCACGCCGGCCGCAGCGGTGCAGGTCCGCGCGCCGTCGCCGCCGGACGATGCGGCGCGCGAAGAGCGCGTGCGCATGACGCGGCTCCGCCAAACCATCGCGCGCCGGCTCAAGGACGCGCAAAACACCGCCGCCATGTTGACGACCTTCAACGAAGTCGACATGACGCACGTCATGGCGCTGCGCAACCAGTACCGCGAGCTGTTCGAGAAGAAGCACGGCGTGAAGCTCGGCTTCATGGGCTTCTTTGTTCGCGCCTGCGTGCAGGCGCTCAAGGAGATCCCGGCCGTCAACGCTGAAATCGACGGCACCGACATCATCTACAAAAATTATTATCACATCGGCATCGCCGTCGGCACCGAGCGCGGCCTGGTGGTGCCGGTGGTGCGCGACTGCGACATGAAATCGATCGCCGAGATCGAAAAGACCATTGCCGATTTCGGCCGCCGCGCCCGCGACGGCGCGCTCAAGATCGACGAGATGCAGGGCGGCACCTTCACCATCACCAACGGCGGCATCTACGGCTCGCTGATGTCGACGCCGATCCTCAACGCGCCGCAATCCGGCATTCTCGGCATGCACAAGATCCAGGAACGGCCGATGGTCGAGGCCGGCAAGATCGAGGCGCGGCCGATGATGTATCTGGCGCTGTCCTACGATCACCGCATCGTCGACGGCCGCGAAGCGGTGACGTTCCTGGTGCGGGTGAAGGAATCGCTGGAAGAGCCCGCGCGCCTGGTGCTGGATCTGTAATTTCTCACGACGAGAGGTGTCTGCCTCATGCCTTATGACCTCATCGTCATCGGTACCGGCCCCGGCGGCTATGTCTGCGCGATCCGTGCGGCGCAGCTTGGCCTCAAGACCGCGGTCGTGGAAAAGAACGCGACCTTCGGCGGTACCTGCCTCAATGTCGGCTGCATTCCGTCGAAGGCGATGTTGCACGCCTCGGAGCTTTACGAGGAAGCCGGCCACAACTTCTCGCAGATGGGAATCAAGGTCGGCAGGCCGAGCGTCGATCTTGCGGCTTTGCTCAAATACAAGCAGCAGAACGTCGACAGCAACGTTAAGGGCGTCGATTTTCTGTTCAAGAAAAACAAGATCGAAGCGTTTCACGGCGCCGGCCGCATCATCGCGCCGGGCAAGGTCGAAGTGAAGGACGCCGACGGCAAGACTCAGACGCTGGAAACCAAGAACATCGTCATCGCCACCGGCTCGGATGTCGCTCGCTTGAACGGCATCGATATCGACGAGAGGCGTATCGTGTCTTCGACCGGCGCGCTCGATCTTGCCAAGGTGCCGGAAAAGCTGCTCGTGGTCGGCGCCGGCATTATCGGCCTGGAGCTGGGCTCGGTCTGGCGGCGGCTCGGCGCGCAAGTGACGATCGTCGAGTTTCTTGATCACATTCTGCCGGGTATTGACGGCGAGGTGGCGCGGCAGTTCCATCGGATGCTGCAGAAGCAGGGTGTCGCGTTCAAGCTGTCGTCGAAAGTCACTGCGGTTGACACCTCCGGCAAGCAGCTCAAGGTCAAGGTCGAGCCCGCGGCCGGCGGTGCGGCGGAGATGATGGAGGCGGACGTCGTGCTCGTAGCGATCGGCCGCGTGCCTTTCACCGAAGGGCTCGGTCTCGAAGCCGCGGGCGTGAAGAAGGATAATCGCGGCCGCGTCATCGTTGATCCGCATTACCGCACCAGCGTTGCCGGCATCTACGCCATCGGCGACGTTATCGCCGGGCCGATGCTGGCGCATAAGGGTGAAGAGGAGGGCGTAGCGGCAGCGGAAATCATCGCCGGTCAGGCCGGACACGTGAACTACGACGTGATCCCGAACGTGGTCTACACCAGCCCGGAAATTGCATCGGTCGGCAAGACCGAAGAAGAACTGAAGGCGGCCAACGTCGCCTATCAGGTCGGCAAATTCCCGTTCAGCGCCAATGCCCGCGCGCGCGCCAATCTCGCAACCGAAGGCTTTGTCAAAATCCTTGCCGACGCCAAAACCGATCGCGTGCTCGGCGTGCACATCCTCGGGCCCGACGCCGAAACCATGATCGCTGAAGCGGCCATGGCGATGGAGTTCGGCGCCTCCTCGGAAGATATCGCCCGCACCTGTCACGCGCATCCGACGCTCGTCCGAGGCGATGAAGGAGGCGGCGCTCGCGGTCGCCAAGCGCGCGATCAACTTCTGATTTCCGCGATTTGCGACTAACTTGGCGACGATGATCACACGCCAGCACTGGCCCGTCATTGTCGCAGGCGCCGGCCCGACCGGATTGACGCTCGCCTGCCTGCTCGCCCGGTATGGCATCGACGTGCTCGTCCTCGAGCGCAATCCGCAGACGGTGCAGGAACCCCGCGCGGTTTCGATTGACGACGAGTCGCTGCGCACCATGCAGGCGGTCGGCATCATCAACGAACTGGTGCCGCAGATCGTGCTCG
Source organism: uncultured Alphaproteobacteria bacterium (assembly GCA_963844545.1). Taxonomy (GTDB): domain Bacteria; phylum Pseudomonadota; class Alphaproteobacteria; order Rhizobiales; family Xanthobacteraceae; genus BOG-931. The sequence continues at coordinate 1,447,212 of CAWJOX010000026.1, forward strand.
GCTACGGCTCGGAATATTTCTCGCCCGGCCGCCGGCGGTTTCTCAAGGTCAAGCCAAAGACGCTGGAATACGGCTATCCGCGGCGCAACGCGTTTCGCCAGCCGGTGCTTGAGCGGCTTCTGCGAGAACATCTCGATCGCCTCAGCAACGCCAGCATCAGTTTCGAGACTGAACTCGTCGAATTCTCGCAATCGGCGGAAACCGTCACCGCGCGGGTTCGCCGCGCCGGTGAAATCACCGAGCTGAAATGCGACTACCTCGTCGGTTGCGACGGCAGTCACAGCTTCGTCCGCCAGAAACTCGGCATCGAGATGCACGGCTCCACGTTTCGTGAACGTTGGCTCATCATCGATCTGGAACAGACCACCGACCCGACCCGCGATACCAAGGTGTATTGCAATGTGGCGCGGCCTTGTCTTTCGCTGCCCGGGCCGAACGGCACGCGGCGTTTCGAGCTGATGCTGCACGACGGCGAACAGGATGCCGATGTGCTGGCGGCGGATAATGTTTCCGCGCTGCTGCGGCTGTACGGCAACGACGACAAGGCGGTGCTGCGCCGCAAAGTGGTTTACACGTTTCACGCCCGCATGGCCGACCGCTGGCGGGCCGATCGGGTATTTCTCGCCGGCGACGCGGCGCATCTGACGCCGCCGTTTGCCGGCCAGGGCATGAACAGCGGCGTGCGCGACGCACACAATCTCGCCTGGAAGCTTGCGGCGGTGGTTTCGGGCCGGCTCGGCGATCGGCTGCTCGACACGTATGAAGTCGAGCGGCGCGATCACGCAGCGGAAATGATTCAGCTCGCGATCCGCATGGGCTACGTGATGATGCCGCGCGGACGCCTGCAAGGCTTTGCGGTTCGCAGCTTCTTCCGCGCGCTGGCGCTGTTTCCGGCGGCGCGGTCCTATTTCGCCGAGATGAAGTACAAGCCGAAGCCGAAATTCCATCGCGGCTTTTTGCTGGCGCCGGAAACCGCGTCGAAAAAATCGTCCAAACAATCGCTGGTCGGCAAACTGTTTCCGCAGGCGTTGGTGATGACGGCGAACGGCTTTGAACTGCTCGACGATGTGCTCGGCGACGGCTTTGCGCTATTGGCGCCCCCCGGCACGCCGGCGCAAATCTTGGAAGACATCTGCCTCGAAAAATCCGTCCAGCTGCCGATCCGCCGCGTTGCGGTGCTCGACAAGGAGGACGCGTCGCCGGTCGCGGCGCCTGCAGTCGCGGCGCGCGATCTGCGCGGCGATCTCGCCGCGCTGTTGGCCGGCTATCCGGCGGGCCTCTATCTGTTACGACCGGATCGCTACGTGGCCGCGTTCTTTCCGCTCCAGAATGTTGCATCGGCCGGCGACGCCATCGCCGGTCTTACGCGCCAGACTTACGCGTAAACCACGCCCGCCGGCCGGATTATTCAACCACGATTTTGACTTCGCTGCCGGGCCGGAGCCGCTCGCCCGCTTCCAGCCCGTTGAGAGTGCGGAAGCGCTCGACCTGGCGATCGGCAACCGCCATCCGGGTGGCGAGCTTCTCGACCGTATCGCCGGGGGCGACCGTCACCACTTGCAGCCGCAGCGGCTTGGCGTCCTCGATCTCCGCAAGAACTCATGCGGCGGAAGGTGCTGACCAACTCGCGGAACACCCGGTCGGTCTCGATCGTGCGGTGCTTGGCGGCGAAGATGAAGCGGTAGACATCGCTGCCGAACCGCACGGCGTAGAGCCGGAAGTCCCATTGATCGCCTTTGGCTGCCGCCGTGGCGCCGGCAAAGCCGTTGATGTTGACGTCCTCGACCGTCGCCGGATCGATGTTTTCGATCCAGCCCGAGGTCAGGTAGCCGGCGAGGGTCTGCTCGGACGGCACTCGCACCACGTCGAGCCGCAGCGCCTGGTCGCCGCCGTGCTTGACGCCGAGCACCGCTTCGGCGGTGTTGTCGAGCGTGAACCCGTCCGGCGCGGTGAAGGTGAAGCCGAGCCGCGGATGCAGGAAGCGGCGGCCGCGGACAAAACCTTCGCTCGGATCTTCGCCGAACACGATGCCGTTGATGTCGCTGAGATAGGCCTGCCGGTCGAGACCCGCGGCGCTGGCCGGGATGGTGTACTGGCGGGCGTTGGCGCGGGCATTGGTGATGCGCTCCGGCGTTGCCGGATGCGACGACAGGAAGTCCGACGCGCGCGGATCGATCGGGCCGCTCTGCTGCGGCTTGAGCTCGGAATTGCGCTGCATCGAGGTGAGGAAGCGCACTGCGCCGTAAGGGTCGTAGCCGGCGCGCGCCGCGATGCCGATGCCGATCGCGTCGGCTTCCAGTTCCTGCGAACGCGAGAAGCTCGCCAGCGCGAGCTTCGACTTGGCGAGCGCCAGCGCGCCTTCTTCCGGATCGCTGATCACGTCGGAAACGACGCGGCCGACCAAAGCGGCCTGCTTGGCCTGCTCCTCGCGGATCGCGGCGTGCCGCGCGACCACGTGTCCCATCTCGTGCGCCAGCACCGAGGCCAGTTCGGACTCGTCGTTGGCAAGCGCAATGAGGCCGCGGGTGACGTAAAGCTGGCCGGTCGGCAATGCGAACGCATTGATCGACTGCGAATTGAGCATGGTGACTTTGTAATGAAGGTCGGGTCGCTCCGACGCCGCCACCAGGCGTTCGACGGTCTGCTCGACCATGCTTTGCAGCCGCGGATCGTTGTAGACGCCGCCATAGGCGGCGAGAATGCGCTGATGCTCGCGCAGTACCGCCGGCGACATATCGCTGGTTTCGGCTGGCTTTGGCGGCGCCGGCAGGGAAGCTTGCGGCTCGAGCGCGGGCGGCGACGCCGTGCAGGCGGCCAAGATCAAGGCAACCATCAAGGCGAGCGCAGCAATGCCCGCGTGCGCAAGCCGAAGCTTCCGCAACCCTGTAAGCCGCCAATCGGTCACCGCACTATTTCTCAGCTCGGTAGCCATCAACCCAATCGCCGTAACTCATTCGCCGCCCCACCCGCCGGCGTCATTGGCGGTCGGTAATCTCGATCTGCTCCGGACGCGTTGCCTCGATCCAGGGGCCGCCGCGCTCCTCGATATAACCGCGCACCCGCACCCGGCGTCCGGCGAGCGTCTTCGGTTCAAGTCCCGCCGCCTTAAAGCTACGCTCATTTCGCTTCAGGATCGTAACAGTGAAGTCGGTGCTCCACCGCCGCCCGAAGTTCACGTAGATGGTGGCTCCGCTTTCGCGTACCGAAACCACCTTACCCTCGACCAGCGCGAATCGGCCTTGTCTGGCCAGCACCTCGGCGGGGTTGTCGGCGTCGAGCGAGTCATAATACGAAGTTGCCCACAGGCCAAGCTTGGCCCGGCGCGCGGCGCTTTCCCGGCTCAAGAGTTCCATGGCGCAGGCCCGGCTGCCAACCCGCGGCGCGACGCGGGCAAGGCCTGCGGCCAATAGTTCCGCCTGGACCAGGCGCTCGCTGCCGCCGCGGGTGACGAAGGCGTAAGCCGTGATTCGGCCGTAGCGGTCGGTCTGTTGCGGCTCGGCCTGCCGGAGCACGATCTCGGAACCGGCAAGGAGCGCGGCAAGGCCGTCTTTCGAGGCGGCGCCGCCCGGCGCGCTGCCGGAATCCGCGGCCAGCGGCGGCACTTCGATCCCGGCGAGCCGGACCTCGCGGCCGTCATCGAGGAGGAAGGTGCGGCCGTCGGCGACACGGCCTGCGATGCCGCGCGCCACTATCTCGCCGCCACAGACGATCGGCGGCGTGCGGCCGCTCCTGCGCCGCCGCGCCGAGATTTCCGCCGCCAAATGCAATGGCGGCCGCAACAGCTGTCACGATCACCCCGTCCCACCACCGGCGTATCGGTCGCCAAGCCAAGGGCCGGAATACGGCGGTACTGCGGCGGCTGAGGGCTGCGGGTTTGGCTTCCGCTCGTTCCCGCGCAAGCGGGGACCCAGTCTGGATTCCCCGCTTGCGTGGGAATGAGCGGAGTCCTGGCAGCCGCCGCCGTGCAATGGGCCACTAAACCAGCGCACCCGGCAGCAATTCGCGGGCATTCCGCTCCGCCGGCCCGGCGTCAGCCGGCGTCGCCGCAAGGATCTGCCGCCGCGCCTGCCACTGCATGTCGCGCGCTATCTCCCGCGCCCGGCGCCGGAGGCAAAGCTCCGCATCGCCGCTGCAAGTGCGCACCTTGCGGCATCGCTTTAACGCACAGGAGCGCCAGAACCCGAACACCTCGCAATAATGCCGCCGCAACGTAGCCTTCTCCGCTGCGAACCGCACCGCGTATTCCTCAGCCGTTTGTTGCTCCGCTGTTTGTTTGCTCATGATGTCCTTACCGCTGGCAACTCCCTCTCCCCGCGCGCGGGGAGAGGGTCGAGGTGAGGGGGCCTCACCGCCGGGCTCAAACTCGATCCCGTCATCCTGAGGCGGCCGCGCAGCGGCCCTCGAAGGATGCGGCCCCGACGCCTCGGCCGTCGCCCTTCGAGGCCCGCACTGCGCGGGGCAGGGTGACGGGCAACAGTAAGCGTTCTCGCGGCGCATGCGCGGCCGAGTTTTGTCGTACCTACATACTGTAGCGCGGATGAAACGAAGCAGCAATCCGGGAATGGCGTTCGCGGAGCTTGTCAACTGGGCGGCCACCGGGCTGGACGCTGCGCTTCGCTCGCAATGACGACCACCAAAGAAAAAAGGAAGCGGAACGCCGACAGACGTGTTCAGCCAACCTCCGCATCTCGCGGTGCGGCGCGCGCCCTTGTCTCTTTCCCCTCCCCCGCTTGCGGGGGAGGGTAGGGAGGGGGCACGCTCGCCTATCGGCGTTCCACTACGGCTCTTACCGTCAGGGCTTTCGGCCCTTGGGCGCAGCTCCAGGCCAGGCTTCCATGGGACGCGGCAGGACGTTCGATCCTGTAACGGTCGCTCCAACCGGGGAGCAAAGGATCTTGCGCTCTTACACGGGCGTTACCCGCGCCCGCCTGTCCCAGTCCAGGGAACGCACCTCCCGGACCGGTCGTAGTGCCGGTCAGCATGATGCCCGAAGCTGCCCGGGTGCGGAGTGTATCGTTCCGCGCGCGGGCACCGCACTCGCTCCACCTCTCGGAATACCTTCGCGACAGGCGTCCTTGGTGAGCGAGATTCGTTGAGCGTGTAGCTGAAATGGGGATTTTTGTCAACAGAAATAGGACCTCATGAAATCATATGAGCCCCAAGACGCGCCAATTGGGCTGGCGTTCTGCGATATCGGTCAGAGCAGCCGCGCGAGTAGTTCGACTAACGGTTCTTCGTCACCCTGAAAGCTCCGTATCATCGCTGCCTTGAAATGCGCTGGCATCAGCTTGCCGAGATGCAGGGGATGCCCCGCACGAGCGGCGAGCAGTGTCATGAATGCCATTTGGCTTCGGCCATTGCCGTCTCGAAATGGGTGAATGGCATTCAGATTCGACAGGAAGCTCGCCGCCTTTCGCGCAAATTCTTGCGCCGAGAGGCCGCTGAGATTGCGGTCGCGGCGCAAGCCTGCGAACAGCTTTGCCATTTCCCGCCGGATATATTCCGGATAGCAGAACGGGCTATCGCCCTTGCTGATGCGTACCGTGCGGTACTCACCCGCCCAGTCATACACGTCCCTGAAGAGGTGCCGGTGCACGCGGCAATAATGCTGCTCAGTCAGCTTGCCTGTCGGCAGCGGTTCGTCGAACCGCTGCGCCGTAATCGCAATCTCGAAGCGGTCTAGGGCCTCCTGCGTGCGAAGATTGCGCCGGTTCTTGAGGACTGTGGTCCCCGGATAGCAATAGGGATCGTCTATGCTGTCGTACATAGACAGGGCTAGGGCGCCGTGCCGTACTTCCTGACAATGGCAGCGCGGCGCGTTTGGGTGAAGCCCCCTTGCGCTTGAGAGTCCTGAAGGTGGCCTCCATCTCGGCGGGTAAGACCAGACCTTCAATCGCACTGATCTTGGCACGTTTTCGCAAGCCCAATGGTGAAGCTTTTGGCCTTGGATTGCGGCGCTTGCGGGTCTTCGGTGTCAAGCCGACTGCACTCATGAGACGATCTAGCACATAATTAACGCCGGAAAGTGAGCCGACGTCGGTGATTGTATCCTACAACCTTGACTCTGTTGCTGTCGTCGGTAGTGACCTGAAAGAGATTCGCAGCATTGAGTGTGAGCAGAGCCGTGAGATTTCATCGAAAGGAAGATAACTCTGCCGACTTCGCACCGTTCGGAAGCATGATGCGGCCGCGGCGTACGGGAATCGCTTACTCGACCGATGTAAACAGAGCTTTCGACCTCATCCTGAGGTGCGAGCGCAGCGAGCCTCGAAGGATGCGGCCGAGGCGCCCGTCGCGCCTTCGAGGTACGCGCGACTTTTCGGCGTGCACCTCAGGGTGACGGAAAACTAAAACACGGGTTCTGAAAACTTATCGAAAATCGATTGAGCTTCTGGTCCGCGTGGATTGCCGGATCACTCGGCACGAAGACGATCGCTTCGCGCCTCTTGTCCGGCAATGACGAAACAGTGAGCAGCCGCCGCCCGCGGAACTTTTGCCTCGCCGCCGCCATTTTGCTAGAATATCGTCCGTCCAGAGTTATCGGCGGAGAGCCGAACCAAGAAGCCTGGCTCACCTGGATACTACCAACTTTATCGAACTGATTTTCGTCGACTCAAACAACTTTGCGAGGCCGGGACGGTTCTCGGCCGCAACTGCGGAGGTTCAATCATGTCGCGCCCCCGAGCGATCGTGATCATTGCAGTATTGTTCGCCGGCTTCGTCGCCCTTTTGGGCAACATCGCCATTGCCGCGCAAGATCGGTACACGCTGAAACTGGGCAGGCTCTCGTTCGGCGATTTCAAAGGCTATGAAAACTGGAAGAATATCGCGGTCAGTCAGACCGAAACTTTGTTGAAAGTGATCTTGGCCAATGACGTGATGATGGCGGCGTATCGGAAAGGCCTGCCCGCTGACGGCAAGCTGTTTCCCGAGGGGTCCAAGATTGTGAAGATCGAGTGGACCTTCAAGAAGAACACTGTAGCCCCCTATTTCGTGATGGTGCCGGACACCCTGAAAGCGGTTGCGACAATCGAAAAAGATTCCAAGAGATTCCCGGACACGCACGGCTGGGCATACGGCAATTTCAGCTATGACGCCGCGTCCGACACCTTCACGGCCGACGGGACCGACGCTAAATGCGGTTACGCGTGCCATACGACCGTAGCGGCGCACGATTACATCTACACAGCCTATCCCAAGCACTGAACATTGAGGCTGGCGGGAAACATGCGGCGCTATTCGCCGAAAACGGACGTGGAATCATAGACTTGTGGAAAACGGTAACATAGTACTTGACAGTATTCCGCGTTCCCGCACTGTTAGTTAGAAGCGCTGTTAGAAAACTGTCATGACCGAACCGGGCAGGAACACCACGGATCCTCGCGATAGTGAGGCCTCGACCACAGGCGCCGTTTCGCCGACCGGCAATGCGCCGAGAGGACCGGTCGAGGAAGTCGGCGGCGCCCTGCCGGAATCCGCTTCGGCTGCGTTCGCCGCGCTGCTCCATCTGATCAGGCTCATGGCCGCCGACCTGGTCCTGCATCGGCCTGACGCCGATCTGGAGCGTTTCGAGCAAGCCGTTCGCACCAAGATCGAACAGTTCGTCAGCCCGACCGCGAACCAGAGCGCGCGCGACGCGGGACTGGCTTTTGCGCGTCATCTGATCGAGCAGGTGCTGACGCAATTGCGGGCCCAGGTCGAGATCAAGAAAAGCCTGAGCCTCAAGCCGCAGGCGACACCGGCAGAGAAAGCCGCGCCGCCGGCCGCACAGCCTGATCCTGAATTGCCTAAATTCCTGAACTGACGACGCGACGGCATCCACCCGACCGTCATGGCCGGACACACGGGTCCGGCGTTTCGCCGGCCCGAGTGCAAGCTCGTTCCGGCCATCCACGACTTTTTGTTTTGCGGAAGAAGGAAGACGTGGATGCCCGCAACATAGGCGAGCGAAGCGACGCCGTTCTTCGAACGGCTATGCGCGGGCATGACGACGCGATGCAGATTTGTTTCGCTTAGCCGGCCTTGCGCTGGCGGCCGTTCGACCGCGCCGGTTTGCGCTGCTCTTCGCGCGCGGCTTCGCGCGCCGGCTTCTTCCCGGCAATCGGCAGCAGCATTTCCTTCTGGCCCTCGACCTTCTTGCGGCCCTTCTTGGCCGGCGCCGCGCGCGTCGGCGGCGGGGTCCGGGCGGTTTCGGCCTGCACCGAACGGCGGAGCGCATCCATCAGATTGATGACTTTGCCGCTTGGTTCATGCTTCGGCGCTTCGATCTTCTCGCCCTTGGCCTTTTTCTCGATCAGCTCCTTGAGCGCGTGCTCGTAGTGATCCTCGAATTCCTGCGGCTTGAAATGGCCGGCCTTGGTCTCGACGATATGGCGGGCCAGATCCATCATGTCCTTGGTCAGCTTGACGTTCGGGATGTCGTCGAAATATTCGCCGGCGTCGCGCACCTCGTATGGAAAGCGCAGCAGCGTACCCATCAGGCCCTTGCCGCGCGGCGCGATGGCGATGACATGCTCGCGGCTGGTGAGCACCACGCGGCCGATCGCGACCATCTTCATCTGTTCGATGGCGTTGCGGATGACGACGAAAGCGTCGTCGCCGACCTTGCCGTCGGGCGCGATGTAATAGGGCCGGATGCTGTAAAGTTCGTCGATCTCGTCGCGCGGCACGAATTCGTCGATCTCGATGGTGCGCGTGCTGTCGAGCGCGACCAATTCGAGCTCCTCGTCGGTGATCTCGATGTATTCGCCCTTGGCGACTTCGTAGCCCTTGATGATCTGGTCGGACGGCACTTCCTCGCCGGTCTCGGCGTCGACCTTGCGGTAGCGGATGCGGTGGCCGGTCTCCTTGTTGATCTGGTTGAAGCTGACTTTTTCCCGCTCGGAGGTCGCCGGATAGAGCGCGATCGGACAGGTCACGAGCGAAAGCCTCAAATAGCCTTTCCAGTATGCGCGGGGGGCCACGGTAAACTCCTGCTGAACACCGTATTGACAACGACATTAATCATACCGCGTTCCGGACCTGAATCCGAGGCGCGTCGGCAGCGGCGTTTACGATTTGTTCCATGCGGGGTGATTTTACGGTAAAGTATTTCCAGACAATCGATTCGCCGCCGGGGAAATCTTCGATGCCAGCGCTTGCCCGCAAGTCCATACCGGAGCCGGACCCTGTTTCCCAACGCAGGCGAAGAATTTTCCACGCGTCGGTCCTGGTGACGCGGCTTGAGGAATGGTTCGTCGAAGCCGAGAGCGCCGAGGAGGCGCGGACATTGTTCGCCGCCGGCGAGGGCCATCGCGCAGTGTCTGGCGAACGCGTTCATGTCGAGGTTGAACGCGTGTTCGAAGGCGGCGAGTGACCGCAGCTCGTAACCGCGTCCGCGCCGCTCTATACCGAACAAACCGGACGTCATCTGCAGCGCGCGCGATTGAAAACAACCTCAAGTCGCGTATACAGCGACACAGCGGCGGCGCTATGTTCTCCCTGAGGCGCTGGATATTACCGGCCCGCTGGAGGAATGCGCATGTCAACTAAGAGCGGCCCAACAATCAAAGACGTTTCGATCATCAACTGGAACACGGCTGAAGCCAAAACGGTCGCGTCCGGGCTGGAAAGGACGCTCTGTAGCGAAGGTCTGTGCGGTTCGAAGACATTGACGGTCTATCAGCGCACGGTGCTGGAAGGCCGCCAGTTCGACGTCAAGGCCGGCGACGACTATCACGTGGTCTACGTCATCGAGGCGCCGAAAGCGGGCGTCATCAGCTTTAACGGGAAGTCACACGCTGCCGAGGAGGGCGCCGGCGTACTGCTCGCGCCGGGCGAATCCGCGCGATTTGAAGCGTCCGGTTCAAAGCTCGAACTGCTTCACATGGTGACGCCCAAGCCGCCTGCCGCCGTGGAAGGCGGATTGCCGGGCGGGCCGGGATATTTCTTCAATCGCAAGACGCTGCGTCCTCTCAGCGACGCGAGCGGAGGCCGCGTGCGTCGCTTCTGCGCGGAGTCCACCGTGAGACTGCTCGATGGCGCAAGGCTCACGCCGACCAACGCCATTCAGGCGGGCGAAATGCACTATCACGACGGCGGATCGTCGCCCTATCATCGGCACGTCGGCACGGCCGCTAACCCCGGCGGCGCATCGCACTGCTACATCACCTTCAAGGGCCGCGGCGTGGTCGAGGTCGGGGAGACGAGCCAGGAGCTGCAGCCCGGCACGCTTGTGTATTTCCCCCCGGGCGTACCGCACCGGCTTCGCGCCCACGGCGGTCCCCTCGACTACTTCGAGCTCCAGGCCTGGCGGAGTTTCAAGACCGACGTGCTTAGCGAAGAGCCGCTGGGCCTCAAGTGGTACTACGACCCTGTGACACCGGGCGCTGCGCGAGTGGAGTGGGATCAGAGCTGACGGAATGGTCTTCCGAAATTTGCCGCCGATCGATCAGATTTTATCCTAGGACATGACTTTCCCACGCACGGGAGAAGGTCGTCACGCCGTCTTCTGTTCGCTCAAGCCCAACTCCTTGACCATCGCCTCGCGCATGAGAAATTTCTGCACTTTGCCGGTGACCGTCATCGGAAAGACATCGACGAATTTGATGTAGCGCGGGATCTTGTAGTGCGCGATCTGGCCCTTGCAGAAGCTCTGGATCTCGTCGGCGTTGGCGCTCATGCCGGGCTTGAGCTGCACCCAGGCACATAGCTCTTCGCCGTATTTCGGATCGGGTACGCCCACGACCTGGACGGCTGCAATTTTGGTGTGGCGGAACAGAAACTCCTCGACCTCGCGCGGATAGACGTTCTCGCCGCCGCGGATCACCATGTCCTTGATGCGGCCGACGATGTTGCAATAGCCGTCTTCGTCCAAAGTAGCGAGGTCGCCGGTATGCATCCAGCCGGCGCGGTCGATCGCTTCCGCGGTCCGCTCGTCGTCGTCCCAATAGCCGAGCATCACCGAGTAGCCGCGGGTGCACAATTCGCCCGGGGTGTCCGGCGGCACGATGCGGCCGTCGGTGTCGACGATCTTGATCTCGACGTGGGGATGGATACGGCCGACGGTGCCGACGCGGCGCTCGAGCGGATCGTCGTGCGATGTCTGCGTCGACACCGGGCTCGTCTCGGTCATGCCGTAGGCGATGGTGACTTCGGTCATGTTCATTTCGGCGACGCAGCGCTTCATCACTTCGATCGGGCAGGGCGAGCCGGCCATGATCCCGGTGCGCAGCGACGACAGATCGAAACGCTTGAACTCGGGATGGCCGAGTTCGGCGATGAACATGGTCGGCACGCCGTAGAGCGCAGTGCAGCGCTCGGCCTCGACGGCTTCGAGGCTCGCCAGCGGATCGAAACCTTCGGAGGGATAGACCATCGCCGCGCCGTGGGTGATGCAGGCGAGATTGCCCAGCACCATGCCGAAGCAATGATAGAGCGGCACTGGGATGCAGACCCGGTCCCGATCGGTCAGCCGCTGCGCCTCGCCGATGAAGTAGCCGTTGTTGAGGATGTTGTGGTGCGTGAGCGTTGCGCCCTTCGGCGTGCCGGTGGTGCCGCTGGTGAACTGGATATTGATCGGATCGTCGAATTGCAGCGTGCCGGCAAGCTCGGCGAGCTGCGCGCGATGGCGCTCGCCGCCGATGCCGAGCACGTCGGCAAAGCGCAGGAAGCCGCGCTTCTCGTCGTCGCCGATGCGAATGAGCGTCGTCAGCGCCGGCAGGCGTTTGGCCTGCAATTTGCCGGGGGCGCTGCGGTCGATCTCCGGCGCGAGCTCGCGCAGCATGCCGACATAGTCGCTGGTCTTGAATGAGTCGGCGGTGATCAGCGCCTTGCAGCCGACCTTGTTGAGGGCGTAGTCGAGTTCCGATAGCCGGTACGCCGGGTTGATGTTGACGAGGATGAGGCCGGCTTTGGCGGTGGCGAATTGCGTAATCACCCACTCGGCATTGTTCGGCGACCAGATGCCGATGCGGTCGCCGGGCGCAAGCCCGAGCGCGAGTAGCCCCGCGGCCAGCGCGTCGACTTTGGTCTGCAGCTCGCGATAGGTCCAGCGCACATTCTGCTGCCGCACGATCAGCGCGTCGCGCTCGCCCCATCGCGCCGCCGCCTTGTCGAAATGCACGCCGATGGTCTCGCCGATCAGCGGCGTCATCGACACGCCATGCACGTAGCTTTGGGTGAGTTTGGTCATGTGAAGCTACTCCCGAGACGCTCGCTCCCGCGCCGCCGTGTTCGGTTTTAGCCGAGACCGGCAGCTTGTTCTTATATCTAGCGATCCGTAATCGCGTCTGCACCTGCGATCAAGTCGCGGCCATCCCCGCATAGGCCCGCGGCAGCAGGCGCGCGAGCCGGAGCGCCCAGGTGTGTTTGCCGCGCTCGTCGCCAATCAGATCCTGGCGGATTTCGATCAGCGCGTGCGGCAGCCCCAGACGCTCGCCGTGCACCGGGATGGTGTAGTCGGTCGAGTCGCTGACCACATACGGCTCGTTGTTGCCGACCACCAAGCCCTGTTCGGCCTTGAGCAAGGCCAGCAGATGCCGCGACAGGCGCGGGTCGCGGTTATACAGCAACGCGACATGCCACGGCCGCGCCATCCCTTTGTATCTCGGCGTGAAACTGTGCAGCGAAATCAGCACCGCCGGCATGCGCACGCGCCACCGCCGCTTGATCTCGGCCTCGATGCGCTCGTGATAGGGGCAAAAAATTTCCTTGGCGCGCGCCGCCTTGTCTTCATCGCTCAAACCGGCATTGCCCGGTATTTTCGTCAGCTCGCTGATTTCCGGGGTTGACGACGGCATGCCCGGCGGCCGATTGCAGTCGATGACCAGGCGCGAATAATTCTGCTGGATCAGCACCGCGCCGAGCGCGTCCGACAGGATCCGGCTGACGCCGGCAATGCCGATGTCCCAGGCGATATGCCGCAGCAACTCCTGCGGCGGCACGCCGAGCCGGCCGAGCGAACGCGGGATCGCATTGCCGGCGTGATCGGCGACCAGAAGGAACGGCGAGCCGCCGTTGGGATTGTACACAGTGACCGGCGAAGGTTCGCCAGTCGCCAACAGACGCTTCGCAGGCTCCTTCATCGGCGCGTACATTGGCGGAGCAAATCCCGGCAACGCATTGGGTCCGTGGCGGGCGTTCGTTAAGCTATTCTTAACGTGCTACTTCCCCGATCCTGGCCCGAGAAATGCATACTTTGTGTAAATTATTATACCAGGACAACATCGCCGCCTCGCAAAATGCAAAAGCCAGGAAAACCGACACTTAAGATTGGCATTTTCAGCGACCCCGGCCGCAGAATCCGCTGATGAAAATTCGCGCAGGCTACGAAATTTCCTACGAATGTCCGCAGCCGACGCCCATGATCCTGACGCTGAGCGTCCATCCCTCGCGCATTCCCGACTTGCTGACCCAGGATCGCATGCAGCTCGATCCTTTCATTCCCGCCAACTGGTATCGCGACAGTTTCGGCAATACCTGCCACGTGATCCACGCAGCCAAGGGCCGGCTTACGCTGTCCACCGATTTTCTGATCCAGGACAGCGGAGCGCCGGATGACGTGGCTCCGGGCGCCGAGCAGCATGCCTTGGAGAACCTCCCGGTCGATACGCTGGTCTATCTGCTCGGCAGCCGCTATTGCGAAACCGATCGCTTCATCCAGATCGCGTGGGCGCAGTTCGGCAATGTCCCGAAGGGCTGGCCGCTGGTGCAGGCGATCTGCAATTACGTCCACGACCGCATCACGTTCGGCTACGAGCACGCCAGCCCGACCAAAACCGCCTGGGACGCGCATGCGCAGCAGCGCGGCGTGTGCCGCGACTTCGCCCATCTCGCCATTACGCTCTGCCGCTGCATGAATGTGCCGGCGCGCTATTGTACCGGCTATCTCGGCGACATCGGCGTGCCGCCCGACCCTTCGCCGATGGATTTCTCCGCCTGGTTCGAGGTCTATCTCGGCGGCCGCTGGTACACCTTCGACGCGCGCCACAACGAACCGCGGATCGGCCGGATTTTGATGGCCCGCGGCCGCGACGCTACCGACGTCGCCATCGTCACCGAATTCGGCCCCTGCAAGCTCGTCAGCTTCAAGGTCCACACCGACGAGGTGCCCGCGGAGGCGGCCGCGGCGCGGTAGCGACTGATTGTGAAACTGCACACGCGGTCGTTCTATTGATCAAAATCAATCTTTCGTTTTGCAACGTCGCCTATTAGCTTGGCGCTGGCTGCCATAGGAGATTTGCCGTGATCATTCCCGTCACCACGTTGGCATTTGCGGCGCAACTCACCATCGCGGTCGCGGACAATGTCCCGCGCTTCAACCTGGAGCCGGTCTGCCGCGGCATCGCCCGGCAAGGCGGATTGGCGCTGGAGCCGAACCGGAGCGGGCGCCAGGATCTCAAGCACTGTATTAAGAGCGAGATGGCGATGCGAAGCCGGGTAGTGCGGCAGTGGCCGAGCTTTACCGCGACCGAGAAAGCCAACTGCGTCGGCGAAGCCGGCGCCGGCGGATACCAGAGCTACACCGATCTCTACACCTGCCTGCAGATGGCCCGCGAAGCCAGAAAGCTTTCTCAATAAGGCAGCTTTCGCAATACAGCAGCCTTCGCAATAAAGCGGCGGCCTCAATCAAGCGGGCGTCGCAAGAGAACTGCGATCCCGATAAGCCGGCAGGCCGCCACAAGGCGATAAACACGGCCGCAAAATGCGCGATCAACCGGCGAGTAACGTTTCGCCGTTAGGCTGCGGCATACGGATATCCGCATCGAGGCCATTATCATGCGCGCCTTTGTGAAGCTCATTGTTGCCGCGGCCGCTGTCGGCCTGTGTGTGATCGGGCTCGCGGCCCGGGTGCAGGCAGCGCCCGCGAGCCCGGCGGCGCAGCAGAATTTCACTCCGCTCACGCAACTGGCGCAGGGCGTCTATCGTTACGCAGGCAACGGCTATCTTCCCGCCTGTTCGCCCGGCCTGTTCTATGCCTGCCACTACGGTGTATTCGGCGGCAGGTATTGCGGCTGTTGGCCCGGCGGCGATCACCCCGCCTGTCCGATCGGCTATCACTATGCCTGCCCGCCGGACGCCCGCGGATACCGGCACTGCGACTGCTGGTAACGCCGCGACTGGCCAGGATCGATTGAGGCGGAATCCGTTCCGGGCCAACGGCTCGATGCGAGTCCGCCGCCTGCCATAAATCGTGCTGCATGGTCCCGTAGCTCAGCCGGATAGAGCAGTGGTCTCCCAAACATGCGTGGGCATGAAGCCGCGCGTTGATTGACAGCCTGGAATACAGTGCTTTAGCCTTCAAGGCTCGACCGACAGTAAAGCCGCACGACAGTCGCAACACCGGGGCCGCTTCAGAGGGAGCACAGGCATGAGCACGCGACGTGAAGGCAAGTCACACTCAAACGGCACCGATGAGAGCCGACGCGAATTCCTGAAAACCGCGACGATCGCCGGAGGCGCGGCAGCGCTCGGGACAGTCGCTTCGCCAATGGTCTCGCGCGCGGAAGCGCAGGAATTGACGCCGCGGCAAATGCCCCTGACGGGCATGGCGACGATGCCGGGAAAGGCGAACCACTGGTACGTGCCGGCCTCGGACAAAACCGTCCATTGGGGATATTTCAGCAAGAAGCTGACACCCTTGATCGAGATCGATTCCGGCGACTATGCGACAATCGAATGCTTGACGCATCAGGCCGGCGACGATCCGGAACGCATGATCAAGGGCGATCCGGGAGCGGAAAGCGTCTATTATTGGACCAAGGGCAAGAAGAACGTGGACCGGCGTGGCGCCGGTCCGATGGACGCTCCAAACGGGGCGGGCGCGGGCTACGGCGTTCACATCATGACCGGGCCGATCGCGATCCGCGGGGCCAAAGAGGGTGACATCCTCGAAGTCCGCGTCCTCGACATGTATCCGCGGCCCTGTGCCAATCCGCAATTCAAAGGCAAGACCTTCGGTACCAACATTGCGGCGTGGTGGGGCTATCAATACAACGATTGGGTCGGTGGCGAAAAGCCGCGCGAAATCGTGACCATCTACGAGCTGGAGTCCGACGGCAGCAACGACTGGGCAAGAGCAGTCCACAGTTATCGCTGGGGACCATTTACCGACCCGAACGGCGTCGAACATAAGGTCTACGATTATCCCGGCCTGGTCGTTGATCCGCAAAAGTGGAATCCGAAAACCGGCGTGCTCAAAGGGGTGCGCGTACCGCTGCGGCCGCACTTCGGCTGTCTCGGCCTCACGCAGAAGGAGGCCGACATCGTCAATTCCATTCCACCCGATTATATCGGCGGCAATGTCGACGACTGGCGCTTCGGCAAAGGGGCAACGCTGTACTATCCCGTCTCCATCGACGGGGCCTTCTTCTCGGTTGGCGATACTCACGCCGCGATGGGGGACGGCGAGGTTTCCGGCACTGCAATCGAATCATCCTGGACCGGCGTGTTCCAGTTCATCCTGCACAAGCAAAGCGACATCGCAGCCGGCACCTTGTTGTCGAGGCTTAATTGGCCGTTGCTCGAGACCAAGGAGGAATGGGTGGTGCACGGATTCAGCTATCCGAACTATCTGACCGATCTGGGTGCCAACGCGCAAAGCGAAATTTTCAAGAAATCCTCAGTTGATCACGCCATGCGCGATGCGTTTCGTAAGATGAGAGAGTTCTTGATGAACACGCAGAACCTCAGCGAAGACGAAGCCATCTCGCTGATGTCGGTCGGCGTCGATTTCGGCGTCACGCAGGTCGTTGACGGCAACTGGGGTGTCCACGCCAGCATCCGAAAGCATATCTTCGCCGGCGTCAGCTAGTCTGGAAGACGGAAGGGGGCGCGCGGCAGAGCCCAAACGCCCCCTCCATCCGTAGGCATCGAGAGGGTGCGGTCTTTGCGTCGGCGCATAGGGCGAGGAATGACATGCCGAAATACGAGTACGACTGCTCACGCTGCGGTCCATTTTCCGAATTCCGCCCGCTAGCGGAATATGACTTGCCGGTGCTTTGTCCCGATTGCGGGGCCGAATCGCCGCGGGCCGTATTGTGCTTTCCGGCGCTCTCGACGCATGCCGCGCCTACGCGCGCCAATCCGTCGCAATTCTCGGCGACCGCAGCGCACGGCGGGGGCTGTAGATGCTGCGGCGGTAATTTCAAAATTTCACGCAAAGAATGGACTAAAAAGCTGCTCTGACTGGCGAAGTGCCGGCATGTCCGGCTTAAGTCCGCAATGCGCCGCGTAACAGACATCGTTCCTCAGCTTCAGTTTGTGCGTACGTGCCTTACTGATAAACCGGCTCAAGTCTTTGTACCGTCCCGTGCAGCGGTCGCGGGAGACAGAGCATTGATTCCCGTGTCACGGCCGCTGAACTCTTCCGGGACGGCATGACCGCCGTTCCGCCGGCCAACAGCTCGGCGACCGGCAGGACTAAAACAGCCGCACAACAGTGACTTCAGGCGGCTAACGGAAAACGGACCCCGTGCGGGCGCGGTGATGGGATGCTATACACGCGAGTGTTACACGAACAGAACCCGGTACCTGGTCGGTACCTGGAAAGTACCCAAGAACGAAATTCCTCAATCGGTCCCGTAGCTCAGCCGGATAGAGCAGCGGTTTCCTAAACCGAAGGTCGCAAGTTCGAGTCTTGCCGGGACCGCCATCTCATAAAATCGAGCACTTAGCTGACCTATTGGCGGCAGTGGCGACAGTCATTGGCGACAGTCCGTCAACCGTGTTCGACTGAAGGCGCGGCGCGGTTTCGGCGGAGAGCATACATTTAGCGCAACGGGACAGCTGTCTAGCCCGGAGTCACGGCTCACTCACATGAAACCCGCGTGAAACCGCGTGCGCAACCGGCGGCAAAAGCGGCCGCCCGCGCTCGATGGAGGCGGCGCGGTCGCGGCTCGATCTTGAAACGTTCGATGACCCGCTCGCGCGCCATAGTCCCCCCGCCGCCGCTGCTAAAATTCGTCCCCGAAATTCCGGGAGCGCTTCCGCTTCAATGGCATTTCTATCAATACATCACATAGATATTGTCCGGAGCAGAACAGTCAGACTAATGCGGGAATGGGAATCTTCTATCGTAGCCAGGCACCAACTTGTGTTCATCTGGACCGGCCAGGCGAATAGGACTGAACAACCAAGTTTGCACGGCCCTTCAATAGCCGAAGGCCATCCCGTCCTTGCGCGGGTCTGATCCGCCGATCAAACGACCGCGTTCGCGATCGATTTGGATCGCTTGGCAGCCGCCCAATGGCTTTGTGGTCCAGGCGATCTTGTGACCTCGACGTTCGAGTTCGGCCCCCGTGCCGGGACCAATGGTCGGTTCGAGCTCTAGCCTTCCGCCATACGCAAAGCTCCGCGGCGCTTCGGCCGCGGCCTGTGGATCGAGATCACCCGTCAGCAGGCGGGTGAGAAAGTGAGCGTGACCAGTCGCCTGATAGTGGCCGCCCATGACCCCAAAAGGCATGACTGCTCGTCCGTTCTTGACCAGCATGCCGGGAATGATGGTGTGCAGCGGCCGCTTGCGGGGGCCGATGGCATTCGGGTGATTCCGTGCCACACGGAAACTCGAGCCGCGGCTGTGAAATAGGACGCCGCTGTTCGGCGCCATGATGCCGCAGCCAAACTCCGCAAACAGCGAGTTGATGAAGGAGATCGCATGGCCGTCGCGATCGACAACGGCAAGATAGATCGTGTCCTTGTGCTCCAGCTCATCCAAGACCAACGTGGCGGACGAGCTGCGGAGATTCATGCTGGCGCGCGCCTCATCGGCATATTCGTCCGAAAGATATCGGAACACATCGAATGGATTTGCGACTGGATCGCAGAAGTAAGCATCTCTGGCGTTGTATGCAGCCTTGGTCGCTTCGGCCAGGATATGAATCCGATCTGCCTCGTTGTTTTTTGGGTCGAATAGATCGAAAGCGGCCAGCGTTTTGAGCATCATCAGTGCAACAATGCCCTGGCCGTTGGGCGGGCATTCGTAGACCTCATGATCGGCGTAGGTGGCAGATATAGGCGTTTCATAAATTGATCGCTGCGAAGCGAAGTCCTCTGACGTGTGCAGGCCGCCGAGAGCACGCAGCCGACGCACCATGTCTTCCGCGACCGGCCCTTCGTAAAAACCACGGCGGCCCTCTTCCGCAATGCGGCGGAGCGTGGCGGCTAGCTGCGGCTGACGGATTTGCTCGCCCAGACCGACCGGGACGCCTTTGCGCAGAAACACTTTCGCCGCCGTCGGATCGTTTGCAACCCGAGCGCAGGCCTCGGCGAGATCGTAGGCGACGCGTGGTGCCACCTGACAGCCCTCTTCCGCCAAGCGGATTGCCGGCTGCAGAAGCTCTCCCATCTCGCGGGTTCCGTGGTCGGCAAGCAGCCGGAACCAGGCGTCGACAGCGCCGGGCACGGTCACCGCATGAGGCGACTGCTCCGGAATTTCGCGAAAGCCACGTTCCAGATACCAATCCAGCGAAGCGGCCGCGGGCGCGCGTCCAGAGCCGTTGAGGGCCACCGGCACTCCGCCTTTCGGCGAGTAGAGGACGAAACAATCACCGCCGATGCCGGTCATATGCGGCTCGGCAAGGCAAAGCACAGCCGCCGCAGCAACGGCCGCGTCAACTGCATTGCCGCCGTCACGCATCACATCAACCGCGGTCATCGTCGCGAGCGGATGTGACGTCGCCGCCATCGCCTCGCTGCTGATGGTTGCGGATCGGCTCGGCCGCTGAAAGTGCTTCATTGTGAGCTATTGATTCTTACAGTGGACCTGGGCCGTGTGGCTTCCGGCACCACGCCGCAGTGCCGCGCCGGCAGAAGATCAACCGTCCGGGGTGACCACTCGCGCCGTCATAGCGCGGGCGTGGTTTCCGGCGGCCGCCGATGATGCGTCGCCTGCTCGAAAGCATAACCAAGACGGAACAGGTCTGGCTCGTGATAGGGAAGGACGACCATCTCCAGCCCGACCGGAACTCCTGCGGACGAAAAGCCGGCGGGCAGACAGATCGACGGCAGCCAAGTCTGCGCGGCGATCAGCGTATTGGTCGGGAACGTGAGAACCGTCCAACGGCCGTCGTTCAGTTCCTGGCGCGTTGGCGGAAGCACCTGGCAACACGGAAAGCAAATACCGTCGAGCTTGTTGCCGGCGATGATATTAACGACGGTCCGCTGGAAGGCCTCGCGCGCGGCGAGCTTGCGATAGTATTCAGGATCATCCTCCGGCTTCACCGGTCCCGTCATGATGTCTTTGATGAGATCGAGATTCTTGTGGTACTTGCCGTCCTTGTAGATCGCGTCGAGCGACGAATAAGCAAAATCCGGATTTTTGCCGAGAAACGTGTTGATGTCGTGGCGCGAGTGAGTGATATAGAGCGACGTCTCGATGATGAAATCCATCATGTTGGGCAGGCTCACCTCGACGATCTCGGCGCCGGCCGCCGCGATTTGTTTGATCGCCGCCCGAATGACTTTGTTGACTTCGGCGCAATCCGGGTCGCTGTCGCTGCCGAAGGCTTCCTTCAAGACGCCAATCCGCGAACCTTTTAGGCCGTTTGCGTCGAGGTTCTGCGTGTAGCTGCCTTTGTGCCCGGCAATGGCGAACGCAGCCGTATAGGGATCTTTCGGATCGTAGCCGACGATTGCGTCGAGCACGATCGCGGTATCCTTAACAGTGCGGGCCATCGGACCGGCGGTGTCCTGGAATACGACCAGCGGCGACAGGCCTTTGCGGCTGATCAGTCCGGGTGTGACGCGGACGCCGACAAGGTTGTCGAAGCTCGCCGGCACCCGGATCGAGCCGCCGGTGTCTTCGCCAATGCCCACCGCCGCCAGATTGGCGGCGACCGCGGCGCCGGTGCCGGCGCTGGATCCGCCGGGATCGCGGGACAGATCATAAGGATTCTTGGTTTCGCCGCTGGCCGATGAATATCCAAACCAGGACGTAGCGAAATCGGGTAGCGTCGTCTTGCCAAGGATGACGGCGCCGGCTTCTCTCAGCTTCGCGACCAGAGTCGAGTCCTCTTTCGGAACATAGCCCTTGATGGCAATCGATCCGAAACTCGTCGGAATGCCCTTGGACTCCGCCTGATCCTTGACGCAGATTGGTATGCCGTGCAGCGGCCCGGTGAGCTTTCCGGTCTTTTGGAAGGCGGCGTCGAGAGCGGCGGCTTCCGTCAGCGCTGCGGAATTGATCGTAGCGTACGAATTGAGAGCCGGCCCCTTCTGGTCGTAGGCTGCGATCCTATCCAGATAGCCCTGCACCAGTTCGACGCAGGTGACTTTCTTCTCCTGATAGGCGGCGTGGATCTTGTCGATTGTGGTCTCGTCCAACCTGAATGCCGTTGTGGCCACCGAAGCCTCCCTGAAAATTCCGATCCCGAGTGAACGAACGAGGCCGCGCGGTGGACCGCCCGACCCTGATATTTTTCATCTGGCGCGCACCAGCCGGGTCAGACCGCCATCGAGCGCCAACGCGGCGACAATGATCGTGCCTTTGATGATCGACTGGTAGTAAGGACTGATGTCGAGCAGGACGAAGCCGTTCGAAATGGTGGCGATGATTCCGAGCCCGACCGCGGTTCGCCACATCGCTCCCGTTCCACCGGAGAGCGACGTGCCGCCGACGACAACGATGGTGAGCACGTCGAAGATGATCCCGGGGTCGAGGTTGGCCTGCGCCGACGAAAGCTGCGACGCGACGATGCTTCCGGCAAGGCCGACGCAGCCGCCGAGCACGACGTAGGTACTGGCGACCACCGCGCGCACGCGAATGCCGGAGAGACGGCTTGCTTCGTAGTTTCCGCCGACGGAGTAGATCGCCTCGCCGTAAACGGTACGCGCAAGAATGAACCCGAACACGAGAAGGAAGACAACGAGGAACATTCCGGAATAGGGAATGCCGTGCCATCTGCCGGCGCCGAGCGTCCCAAAGTCCGGATTGTCCACGAGGAAGGCCGCGTTCTTGGTCATGACCAAGGCTACGCCGTTGATGATGAAGCCGCTGCCGACCGTGGTGATGAAAGGGTTGATGCGGACGACGGCAACCAAAAGGCCGTTGGCGAGACCGAACAGCAAACCGACAATAATCGCGGCGCCAAACGCAATCGATGGCGGATAGCTTTGTCCGACATAGGCGGCGACGACGGCACACAGCGAATAGCCCGATGCCACCGAGAGATCGAAGCCACCGGTCAGGATGACGAATGTCATACCTACGGCCATGATCCCGGCCGGCGCCCACTGCGAGAGCATGTTGAAAATGTTCCGTCCCGACAGGAAGGCGGGATTGCCGATACCGACAACCGCCACCAGGAGCACCAGGGTCAGGATGATGCCGTAAACGCGTATCAGGGTCGGCAGCTGTTCGCGCCAGGCGGCGACGGGCGGGCTCGGAGCGCGCATCGTATTCATTGTCGTCATTCGAAAGCTCGCAAGCTAGTTCACTCCTGCCATGGAGGGCCGGCTTTCGACCGCGAAGATCAGATTGAGAATGCGCTCGACGCTGGCCTCGGCGCCATCCAGCATGGCGATTTGCTTGCCGCGCGCCATCACGAGAATGCGGTCGGCGTACTCGACGACTTCCTCCAGGTCGGATGATACCAGCACGACCCCCATCCCTTCATCGCTGAGACTGCGGATCGTTTGAAAGATCTCTTGCTTGGCGCCAAGATCGATGCCGCGGGTGGGCTCGTCGAGAAGGAGGATGCGCGGGCGCCGATGCAGCCATTTCCCGATTACGAGCTTCTGTTGATTGCCGCCGGACAGGTGGAGAGCATCGGTATCGAGACGGTCGGCATTGAAGCCGATCTGCTGGGCCAGCGCTATCGCCTTGGTGCGTCGCGCGGCCGAGGACATCACCGGACCGACCGAACCCGAACCGATATCGGCGAGCAGGAGGTTGGAAAGGGCCGAACGCGAGAGCACCAACCCCTGGCGCTTGCGGTCCTCCGGCGCCAGCGCAATGCCCCTGTCGATGGCTTCGCGGACCGACTGCGGCCATGCACAATCCTCCCCGGCAATCGACATGCGGCCCTCGGCCAGGAGTTCCAGACCGGCCACGCAACGGAGAACTTCGGTACGACCCGCGCCCACCAGACCGGCGATGCCGAGAACGTCACCCTCGCCGAGTTCGAAATTAATTCCTGAGACTTTTCCCGGCAACGTCAGTTCCTGAACGCGCAGGAGTTCCTTGACCTTGCCCCGCTCGCGCTTGCGGCCGGGAACAATCTTGATGTCGCCCAGCATCGACTGCACGAGCGTATCCTTGGTCCAAGCGGACGAAGGCCGGGTTTCGAGAAGCTGACCGTCGCGCATCACCGAGACGCGGTCGCACAGGCGCAAGACCTCGTCCAGATCGTGGGAAATGAAGATAATCGATACGTTGTTTTCCTTGAGCCGTCCGATCAGATCGTACAGCCGCGAACGCTCGAACGGGCCAAGCGGAGCGGTCGGCTCGTCCATGATGATGACGTCGTGCTCGGCATGAACGGCACGCATGATTTCCAGCATCTGCTGGTTGGCGATCGAAAGCGTGTTAGCGATCGCGTGAGGCGAGATTTTCACGCTCATCCATTCGGCGAGTTCGCGAAAGCGCTTCTCCATGCCGCGCCGGTCGACGATGAACCACCGGTTGGGGACCTCGCCGAGGAAGACGTTGGACAACGCCGACATTTCCGGGATGATCGTCAATTCCTGATAGATGGCGGCAATGCCGTTGCTGCGCTGAGCGCGCGGATCTTCGAACGAGATCGGCAAACCCTGAACCTCGATGTCACCGCTGTCGGGCGTGCTTGCGCCCGACAGCATGCGAATGAAGGTCGACTTGCCGGCGCCGTTGGCGCCAACGAGACCGTGCACTTCGCCCGTCTCAAGCACAAAGCTGACCTTGCGCAGCGCTTGAACGCCGGGGAAGGACTTCCAGACGTTGCGCACGCGAATCGCGAGCGTCAACTCGCTGACGCGCTTGTTGCCGATCGGCGACCGGACCATCGTCACATTGTTGGGTTTACCGGTTCCCGGGCTTCAATAGCCCAGGAACCTATTGCGATGTTTCGAGCTCCGCTCAGTAGACAGGGTGGTATTTGTCGACGTTGGCCTTGGTGATGAAGATCGTGCCGGTCGTCGTGACGATTTCCGGCAAGAGAGCTTCGTCGATGTAGGCGTTGATCGGCTTGCCTTCGAGCGCCATCATCAGGGCCGCCGATCCGTAATAAGCTTCCTGATAGGGAAGGTAGGCGGTCGTTTGCGCCCAGGTACCGGCCTTGACTTTGGCAACGCCGACCTTGGTGGCGCCGCCCGAGAATATCTTCACGTCCTTGCCGGGAATCTTGCCGGCGGCAATGACCGCCTGTTCGACGCCGCGCGACATGTCATCCCACGACGAAATGATGATGCTGATATCCGGGTGCGCGAGCAGCGCACTCTGAATCTTGGTCAGCGCAATGCGCGGGTCGAAATTGGCCGGCTCGTCCACGACGACTTTCACGTTGGGATACTTCTTGGCCGCGGTCTTGATGGCATTTTCCCAATAGGTAAACAGATCAGAGCCGACGAAGCCCCCTACCGCCGCCACCGAACATTTACCGGTGCAGGATGCAAAAGCAGTGTCGATGGACTCGTTGAAGTGAGCGGGCCCCTGCATGGTGAGCGTCGCGGCAAGGCCGGCCGTATAATCGGGATCGCCGCACATGGCGATGTCGATCGATACCACCGGCTTCCCGGTCGGCTTCAACAATCGATTATAAAGACCGCAGCCCGGTTGAGCGGCGGCAGGACCGAACAGGTAGCCGTCGAAGCCCTCGGTGACGGCATTCTCGACCACCTTGGCTTGCGTGGCGGGGCTGAAATTGGCGTCGAAAATCTTGTATTCGAAGCCGTATTTGGCGGCGGCCGCCTTGAGACCGGCGAGACGCGCCAGACAATAAGGATTGTCGACGCATTCGGTGAGGTAGGCGATGCGATATTTTTTCTTCGGCTTGTCGCCGGACTTGTCGTAATCGACCACGGCTTTCACGGCGGCCGACATCTCCGCCGCTGGCGCATTGTGAGCGGCGGAGCCTGCAAAGGCGGCACCGATCACCAGCGTCGTTATCATTGACAGCGATCGGCCCCGTTTTCTGATTCCTGCGAGATAGTCCATCATCGTGGTAGCCCCTCTGTTATGTTTTGAAATTGAAGCTGTCCCGCCGATCAAGTGGGCTTGTCGCTGCATCCGCAGATCGAAGCCGACTTCCCCGACACGGTCGTGATTTCGGCGAAGCAGGTGTTGCCGACGACGTCAAACTGAGCGCGAACCCCGCGCACGCGGTGCGCATCGACGCCTTCGCTCATGTGGCAGTTGCAGCCGAGGATATTCCTGTCCACTGAACCCATCACTTGTTCAGGCACGGCTGCGATCCCTCGGATGGCAGAGCGCATCTGCCTTCGCAGCCAACGTCACGCTTCGCGCCGCTCACCTATGCTAAGGTGTGCGGACGATCACTGCCGCACCAACCCCGTGCGCAGCAATTGGCGCTAAGGTTGCAAGCCGGGTCAGGCTTGTAAATTTCAAATTCCAGAATTGCGCTTTCGGAAAAGCCAAGGGCACAATGACTAATCGGTATGCACTTGTGCACAGAGATGCACGATGAGTAGGCAAACCAATCCGAAAACAGCGGAACGCAACGGCGGCCTTCGGTCGGAACGTTTCATGGCTTTGGTTACATTCCGGCAGATCCGCTATTTCATCGCGGTCGCGGAAAGCGGCAAAATCAGCGCCGCAGCGTCAATGCTCGGAATCTCCCCGTCGGTGGTCACCGAGGCTGTCAGCGATTTGGAGACTCTCTCCCGCATGAAGCTGTTTCAGCGACAGCCGCGCGGTCTCGATCTTACTTACGAAGGTCATCGATTTCTGGCGCATTGCCGGAACATTCTGTCTGCGGTCGAAGGCGCCAATCACGCTTTGTCCCGGCCGGACAGCGAGATGGAAGGGACGCTGAGACTTGCGACCACCATTACCGTCGCCGGCTATTTCCTCGCGCCTCTATTGTCGCGTTTTCAGAACACGTTTCCTAATATTCAGGTCCAGGTTTTTGAAGAAAAAAGGCTGGATGTGGAATCAGGCTTGATCGCAGGCAAATACGATCTGGCGCTGATGCTCGTGTCCAATCTCACCCATCGTCAAAGGCTTCTGAGCCAGACCCTCGTTCACTCGATGCGCCGGCTTTGGCTGCCGCCGAAGCATCCGCTGCTGAACCAGGAAATCATCATGCTCGCCGACGTCGCCAAACAGCCATATATTCAACTCGTCATTGACGATGCCGAAGCGACGACTGGCGCTTATTGGCGTGCGCACCACCTGCAGCCGAACATCATCATTCGTACCGAGTCCGTCGAGGCAATCCGAAGCCTCATCGCCTTTCGTCAAGGTGTCACAATTCTTTCAGACATGATGTATCGGCCGTGGTCGCTTGAAGGAAGCCGCATTGAGGTTCGCGAGGTGGCGGCCAACATTCCGACCATGAATACCGGACTTGTCTGGTCCCGCGCTCGCGACTTGAGCGCGGAGGCGCGCGCTTTCGTCGACTTCTGTCGCATCGAGTACGACAGCGGTCGGCTTGAAGTTCGCCGTAATATGCCGATCGAACGGGAATAAACGTACGGTTCTTGGCTCCCTATTTGGCATATCGCTTGCAAGAGGTGACTCCCGTAAGGAGCATCGCTTGCGGGCGTTCAGCAAGCGATCGCTATCCCATGTCGAGGAGGGCGTGAGATGTCGAATACAACGACGGCAATGCCGAGCATCGTGGGCGGACGGGATGTGGAGTCGGTGCGTCTTGGCACCGGCGCGTATGCATGGAAAGTCGCCCCCACGCACGTCGATCTGTCGATGCCGGCAAAGCAACCTTTGCCGGCGACGATTTCGGCGCAACCGCAGAATATCACCGTCGACCTTAGCCGCTCGGCAATGGTCGTCGTTGACATGCAGAATGACTTCTGTGCGCCGGGCGGGTGGGTCGACTGGCTGGGCGCCGACCTCACGCCCGAGCGCGCGCCGATCAAGCCGCTGCAAGCGATCCTGCCGGCATTGCGCGCCAACGGCGTGCCGATCATTTGGCTCAATTGGGGCAACCGGCCCGACCGCAAGAACTTGCCGCCGACGACGCTGTATGTTTTCAATCCGGACGGAAACGGCATCGGCATCGGCGGAGCGCTGCCGGGTAATGGCGCACATCTTCTGGAGAAAGATAGCTGGTCGGCCGCGGTGGTGGACGAACTGGCACAACTGCCGGAAGACATAAAGGTCGACAAATACCGGATCAGCGGCTTTTGGGATACACCGCTCGACAGCATTCTACGCAATCTCGAGGCCAAGACGTTGTTCTTCAGCGGCGTCAATACCGATCAATGCGTTTTGCATTCGCTGACCGACGCCCACTTCCTCGGATACAATTGCGTCCTGGTCGAGGATTGCTGCGGCACGACTTCGCCGGATTTCTGTGCCGAGGCGACATTGTGGAACGTCAAGAAATGTTTTGGTTTCGTGACCAAATCGACAGACGTCATCTCGGCATTGCCTAAAAAAGCTGTCGGTTAGATCGACGGCCCCTCGGCAAACCCGAAGCGGTCCAAAGGCGCTCGCCGAGATCGGCGCATGACGCCGCCGCAACCATACCTCGACTGGCGCGGTTTAGATCGCGGCAGCCTCGATGTGGCTTACAACAGTGCCGCGGCGGTTGCGAATAGCGGCGCGCTGTTCGCGGCGTGGGACCGGCAGAGCGCTGCGCTCCGGCAGCAACACGTCGGCACGCTCGATCTCGCTTATGGCCCTCGGCCCCGCAATCGGATCGATTTTTTGAAATCCGCCGCGCCTGGTGCGCCGACGCTGATGTTTCTGCACGGCGGCTACTGGCAGATGCGGTCGAAAGAATCCTTCACCTTTGTAGCGCCGGGGCCGTTATCTGCGGGCATCAACGTGGCGCTTGCCGGCTACACGCTCGCCCCCGATGCGTCGATCGGCCAAATGGTCGACGAGGTCGCGGCCGCGCTTGACTGGCTGACATCTGCATTGCCGGCGCTCGGCGCCGACCCGTTGCAAATCTTTCTGTCAGGCTGGTCGGCCGGTGCGCATCTCGCTGTTGTCGCAATGGATCATCCGTCGGTTCGAGGGTGCCTTGCCATCAGCGGCATCTACGACCTGGAACCGATGCAGCATTGTTACGTCAACGACAAACTGGGTCTCGACGAGGCCGCGGTCCGGCGCCACTCGCCGATCCGGCAACTATCGCCGAGCACCCGGCCACTCACCGTCGTCGTCGGCGGCGCCGAACTGCCACTCATATATCAACAGACGGCCGACTACGCGGCGGCTAGGGCTGCGCGCGGGCTACCAGTCGTATTTCGTGAAATTCCGGCGGCCGACCACTTTTCCATTTTGGAAGAGATGGCGCGTCGCGACGGTCGTCTCGTCAACATGCTGCGCGACCTTATTGCCGGCAGCTAGGCTAATTAGGATGAAAATCACCCGACGGCGCCGCTATCGACCTCACTATTTGCGTCCACCACCCGCTGCACCGCCCAGGCAGCTCAGCGCAGGTCGGTCGGTATCGCGCCCCCGCCTCGCGCGCACGTGAGGGTGACGAAGCAGATTAACGCGCGCCACGAAGCGTGCCCCATTTCAACGATATAGATAGACGATAGCGCGGGCTCGCTCCCAGCTAGCCGGCAACAATATTAGTTAGAATTTTAGCGGGGATGCTCATCCGAAGCTCACCGGTGTCGGTTACAGGAAAGGCGCGCGGGATAACTGCCACCGCAGGGTTGGCATGCTTGAACTCCAGAACGTTATTCTCGAAATGATTGCCAAGGGCGAGGCATTAAAGCCGACAACCGATCGGCTATGCGTCGAAATCGAGAAGCGCCTTCCGGACATCGTTTGTTCGATTTTGTGGATCGACCGCGACGGCTTTATCCATCCGCTTTCAGGCCCGGGCTTGCCCGACGAGTACTCCGCCGCCATTGACGGAGTGGCAATCGGCCCCATGGCCGGATCCTGCGGCAGCGCCGCCTATTGGCGCGCTCCGGTCGTAGTGACCGATATCGCGACTGATCCGCGCTGGGTCGACTTTAAGGAGCTTCCGCTCCGTCTGAAGCTCAGAGCCTGCTGGTCGAGCCCGATCTGCGATGGCGACGATCGCGTGTTAGGCACCTTCGCGTTCTATTTTCGGGAGAACCGGGGACCGACCGCAGCCGAGCAACGGGTCGTAGACACGTGCGTCCACCTGTGTGCCGTCGCCCTCGAGCGCCATGAGCGCGTTCTCGAGCGCGACCGGATGGCCCATGTCGATGCACTGACTGAGCTGCCCAATCGGGCAAGCTTTGATAAGACACTGGCCGGTTTGCCTTGTGATCAGTCCGGCGCCTGGGCGCTCCTGGTGCTCGATCTCGACAACCTCAAAACCGTCAATGATACCTTCGGTCATCGAGCTGGAGACGATCTCCTGAGGGAGGTCGCCCGCCGCCTGACGAAGGCCGCGGCGCCGCATGCCGTATTCCGTCTGGGCGGGGACGAATTTGCCATCCTAATACGAGATGCGCATACAGCTGAGGCCATGAACGAATTCGCGAGATGCGTGCGTGACGTCACGGCGGACCCGGCTACTTGTGACGGCCACATTGTCATGCCAATGGCGACGATCGGTGCCGCCGCTATTGCAGCCGGCGACAGCGCGGAAACCGTGCGGCGAAATGCTGATCTGGCGCTGTACCATGCGAAGGAGACTGACCGCGGCGGTTTCGTTCAACATTCCGCAGGTCTCGCTACTGCCATGACGCGGCGCGATGCGGCCATCCGCGACGTAGCGGCAGCTCTCAGCTCCAATCGGATCGATGCCTATTATCAGCCAATCGTCCGGCTCGACACTCGGGAGATTGTCGGCGTTGAAGCCCTCAGCCGTCTTATCAGAGAGGACGGCGAAATCATCCCAGCCGCGTCATTTTATGAAGCGACCTCCGATGTGCGGATCGCATCCCTCCTCACCGATAGAATGCTAAATATCGTAGCCGCCGATGTGCGCAAGTGGCTCGACGTGGGGATCCCGTTCCAACACGTTGGCGTCAATGTTTGCTCGGCCGACTTCCACAGCGGCAAGCTTTGCGCTCGACTTACTGAGGCGTTCGAGGGACGAAACGTCTCATTGGAACACGTCATCCTCGAGGTTACGGAATCTGTCTATATGGGGCAGCAGGATCCGGTTATTCCACGAACGATCAAGACCATGCGCGCCAAAGGTCTGCGGATCGCGCTTGATGATTTCGGGACAGGGTACGCCTCCCTCACGCATCTGCTCACCGTGCCAGTCGACGTTATCAAGATCGACAAATCCTTTATCGAGCGGCTCGCTCCCGGTGATATGAGCGCAGCCATCGTCGAAGGCCTAGTCGGCATCGCGCACAAACTTGGCATCCGCATTATCGCTGAAGGGGTCGAAACCGAACATCAGGCCGCTCAGCTGCGCGAATTCGGCTGTACGCAAGCCCAAGGATATCTGTTCTCCAAGGCGGTCCATCGGGATGAGGCGACGGCGCTGCTTCTCCGTCTGGCCCAAAACCCCGCCGATATGCTGATGGCTCTCGTCCGCGAGGGCTCACCAGGGCCTTTCCAAAACATCCTTCCAGAGTTGCGATTTGGCCATCGTAACGCGAGCACATAACTGCGCTAGCAAGACGCTACACGCGTGATTTGGATCGGGTCCAGCGTCGGCTCGACTCCGTCTTGCGTGCGCGGAGCGCACAAACAGAAAGAGCGCGCCACTATCCCGTGCCGTTGCGATTGGTGTTGGTGAAGCCTGAATCTCCAACCGCGACCACCCCCGTCAGTTAGAACAAAAAGAATTCCGCATTCTCGCGATTCCGAAAGAGCTAATATAAGACGAGTGAAGCGTCAGAAAGAACTGGCTTCGGCAACGGCTTCGAGACCGAAGCGCTTACCGGCGCGTTGCCGATCGGAAGGAACTCCCCGCAGAAGTGCCGCTATGAATTGTATGCCGAACGGCTGCTACGGGGTCATCGACGGCAGATCGAAAAATCTGCAGCAGTGACAGCGGAGCCCAGAATGCAAAAAGTTTTGGCCGAGTTCGATACGATACTTCGACTTTTTCGACAGTATCGACCCAAAGTGTGCACCCGACATATCCGTATGTGCAGACCCGAAAGTCGCGGCCGACTGCACAAAATTCGTGCACGCTTGATGTTACGTTTGCACGGCGCTTGCATGGGGAGCTGGATCAAACCTTGAACTGGGGGCGAACGCGACCGTATGAACCTTCTCAGCCTCGATATCCGGATGCTTCGTTCGCTGATTTCGGTCGTCGACACCGGCAGTATCACCGAAACGGCACGCCGGCTGGGGCGGACTCAACCCGCTATCACCCTGCAAATTCAACGGCTTGAGGACATCACCGGCAAACCCTTGTTCAACCACGAAGGCCGCCGGATGCAGCTGTCGCCCCACGGCGACATGGTATTGGCCTATGCCAAGTCGATTTTGCGGCTACACGACGAGTTGCTGTCGCGGCTGTCCTCGCCGGAGGTTCACGGCCATGTCGTATTGGGCACGCCGGACCTCTATGCCGCCTACATGCTCCCGTCGATCCTGGCGATGTTCAAGGAAACGTTCCCGCGAATCCAGGTCGAATTGCGTTGTGCCCTTTCCACGCCGACGGTCGATCGCGTACAACGAGGCGAAGTGGACATAGCGCTCGTCACGCGCATGAACAACTTCACCGGCGGGCTCGTAGTGCGTCAAGAGCAACTGGTGTGGATCGTTGGCGAGCAATCGCAAGCCCAATTCGAGGACCCACTGCGGCTAGCGCTGCTGCCGCCGGGCAACATCTATCGCGAGCACGCAATAGGACATTTGGAACGCGCCGGGCGTAAGTGGCAGATCGCGTGCGTCAGCGAAAGCGTTAGCGGATTGCAAGCCGCAGTGTTCGCCGGCATGGCGGTGACGGTGCTCGGGCGCTGTGCGCTCGTGACCGGCATGCGCGAGCTCACAGTGAGTGAAGGATTCCCGACCCTCCCCAAGATTGACCTACTGCTTTACAAGGCGCCCGGCGCGTCTTCACCAGCGATCGACGCGCTGCACGATTATCTCGCGCATTACGTCGGATTGACTGCGGCCGGCGTCGCGGAAGAACCGAGGTCTGTGCCAAGACCGCGGAGCGAACCGCTGCTGCAAACAGCCGTTGCAACCCCCAAGCTACGCCGCGCCTTTCCGTCGTAGTCTCAAGCGCCTTTTATCCTCGTGGCGTAATCTTTAGTCGCGTACGAAAGCCGGCCACGTATCGGCCCAGGGGTGCGCCTGTTCAAACGCTGCGGCAATGCGCAGGACCAGATCCTCGGCGAGCCACGGAGCGACCACTTGCAGCCCAATCGGCAGGCCGTCGCGATCGCATCCGCATGGCAGGGTTGCGGCCGGCAAGCCGGCAAGATTGATCGGCCAGGTAAACGGCGACCAACCGAGATGACTGTCGACCTTGCGGCCGTCGATTTCTCCGACGCCAATGGTTCCGGCCGCAAAGGCGGTCACCGAGACGGTGGGCGTCACCAGCGCGTCGACGCCCCGGAACAGTTCGGCGAAACGGCTGCGCAGAATCATGCGGCGATGGGTGGCACGCATATAGTCCACGCCGCTGAAGGTCCGCCCTTTGGCGAGCACGTCACGATACTCTTGCTCGGAACGCGCCAGCTGTGACGGATCGCGCTCTGCAACGGCGGCTGCCTGTTCGGTGAAAGCGATCGGCTTGAGCACATGTTCCAGAATGTCCGCATCGACGACCGGGCCGGGCGTGATCATTTCCGCGCCGAGATCGGCCAGCGCGTCGACTGCTTGCTTGAACGCCGTGCGAACGTCTCCCATTACGGCGGCGTGACCGAAGTCCGGCGTGAAGCCAATACGCAGACCTTCAAGCCGCGCTGCGTTCGCCGTGAACGAGCGCCGCTCGATTGGCAAGCTGGCGGGGTCGCGTCCGTCATGCCCGGCGATGACTCCCAGGAGCAGTGCCGCATCGGCGACCGTGCGTGCGATCGGTCCGGTATGGGCGAGCGACGGCCATGACGGCGGAAAGAACCCGGGCGATCGCGGCACAAGCCCGTAGGTCGGCTTGAAGCCGAACACGCCGCAGAACGAGGACGGCACGCGGATCGAACCGACGCCATCCGTTGCGAGTGCGAGCGGACCGCAGCCGGCAGCAATGGCGGCAGCCGCACCACCGCTGGAGCCGCCGCTGGTGCGGTCAAGGTGCCACGGATTACGGGTCACGCCGGACACCGGACTGTCGGCGGTGAGCTTGTAGCCGGATTCACACGTCGTGGTCTTGCAGGTAATGATAGCGCCTGCGCCTTTGACGGCCGCCACAACGGCCGCATCGACGTCCGGAACAAAATCCTCGAGCATCGGAGCGCCGGCCTTTGCCGGCGTGCCCGCGACGTAGATCAGGTCCTTGACCGTGATCGGGACGCCGGTCAGGGCATTCGCTTCACCTGCTTTCCACGCCGCCGCAGCGCGGTCGGCCGCGGCTCGCGCCGACGTGAACATGTCGGTCGTTATCACTTTGCAAAACGAATCGGTATTTTCGAGCGCAACAATGACGTCGTCGATAACGTCGCGCGGTGAGAATTGTTTGGTGCGGTAGCCGTCGAGGATTTGCTGCGCGGAAAGCCTCCCAAGGCTTTGGGGGGCAGTCCTGGCAGCGGTCTGCGGAACGCTATTCATCGGAGCTTCTCGGACCGGCATCGTCAGGCGTGTGCGAGCGCGGCCACTACTGCGCGCTTGCCCATGACTGTAATCAGATGTGCCCGAAATGCCGCTTCGGCGTGAATGTCCGAACTCAATCCGGACGCATCGATGCCATGGCCGTTTATTGCGTCCGGCTCAAAGCGTCGCGACAGCGCCCTCTCAAATGCCGGCACGCGAAAAACAGCCGGCCCGGCGCCGGTAACGGCAACCCGTATGCCGGTTTCGAATTTCGCCGCGAAGACGCCGACCAGGGCGAACCGCGAGGCCGCATTGGGAATTTTTGCGTAACCGGCGGCAAGCGGGATGGGAAATTTCACCGCGGTAATCAATTCGCCCGGTTCGAGCGCCGTCTCAAACATCCCCCGAAAGAATTGGTCCGCCGCAATCTCCCGCTTGTCTGTTACGACGGTAGCGCCGAGCGCGAGCACGGCGGCCGGATAGTCGGCGGCAGGATCATTGTTGGCGAGCGAACCGCCAATAGTGCCGCGATTGCGCACGGCCGGATCGCCGATGTTACCGGCGAGTTGCCCGAGCCCCGGAATTGATTTCGCCACCGTTTGCGAAATGGCGACGTCGAAGTGCCGCGTCATGGCGCCGATCGTGAGCGTCCTATCGCTTACGGCAATCCCTTTGAGCGCCACGATGGCGGAAAGATCGATCAGCGCCGCTGGACTGGCGAGGCGCTGCTTCAATGCCGGCAACAAGGACATACCGCCGGCGATGGGCTGGCGCTCAGCACCATTGGACATCAGCGTGATTGCTTCTGGAATAGAAGCTGGCTTGTGATATGCGAAAGCTCTCATCGCTGCCTCGCTATTCCGCCGCTTGCAGCAGCGACGAACTTTTTATGACGCGCCACAGGCGGTTTGCTGTTGCCGGCATGTCCACGTGGTTCACACCGAGGTGAGCAAGTGCATCGACGACCGCGTTAGCGACGGCAGCCGGCGAACCAATCGTTCCGACTTCGCCGCAACCTTTCACACCCATCGGCGTATGTGCGCACGGTGTGCTGTGCGTCGCGACCGTCATCCGCGGCAGGTTGTCGGCCCGCGGCATGCAGTAATCCATGAACGAACCGGACAGAAGCTGGCCGGACACATCGTCGTAGATGCAGTTCTCAAACAGCGCCTGGCCAATACCCTGCACAATGCCGCCGTGCAGCTGGCCTTCCACGATCATCGGATTGATCACCGTCCCGACGTCATCGACCGCGGTGTAGTTCAGGAGGTTGACGATGCAGGTCTCCGGATCGATTTCCACCTCAGCCACGTGGGCGCCGCCCGGATAGGTGAAGTTGACCGGATCGTAATAGGCTTGCTCTTCAAGCCCCGGTTCCAGCACCTCGAGCGGGTAATCGTGCGGCACATAGGCCGCAAGCGCGATATCGGCGAAGGCCTTCTTCCGATCGGTCCCGGCGACCTTGAACTCGCCGGCCCCGAATTCGATATCCTCCTCGCTGCTTTCCAGAAGATGGGCCGCGATCTTCTTGCCCTTGACGATGATCTTGTCGCTCGCCTTCGATAGCGCCGCTCCGCCGACGACGAGCGAGCGCGAGCCGTAGGTGCCCATGCCGAACTGCACCTTGTCGGTATCGCCGAACACGATGTCGATATTCTCGAACGGCACGCCGAGTTTCTCGCAGACGATCTGTGCGAATGTCGTCTCGTGACCCTGGCCGTGACTGTGCGTTCCGATAAGCACCGTAACTTGGCCGGTCGGATGCACGCGCACCGTCGCGCTCTCATAAAGACCGCCGCGCGCACCGAGACGACCGGCAATGCGCGATGGGGCCAAGCCGCAAGCCTCCACGTAAGTGCTGAGACCGATGCCGCGCAGCTTGCCGTTGCTCGCCGAGATCGACTTGCGTTTCGCGAAGCCGGCCCAATCTGAAACCACCAGCGCCTTATCCAGGCATCCCTTTGGATCACCGCTGTCGTATTCCACCATGACCGGCGTCTGATACGGATACGCCTCCTTGGGAATCATGTTGCGGCGGCGGATCTCGGCACGGTCTATTCCCATGTCGCTTGCTGCGACGTCGACCAAGCGTTCGAGCACGAACGTTGCCTCGGGACGGCCGGCACCGCGGTAGGCGTCGACCGGCACCGTATTGGTGAACACCACTTTCACTTCGCAATAGATCGCGGGCGTCGTGTAGACGCCAGCCAGTAGCGGCCCGTACAGATTGGTCGGGATATTGGGACCAAAGGTCGAGATGTAGCCGCCGATGTTCGCAATCGTGTTGACGCGCAAGCCGAGGAATTTGCCGTTTTCGTCAAGCGCCAGCTCCGCCTCCGTGACGTGATCGCGACCTTGAGCATCGGAAACGAAGCCTTCGCTCCGCTCACACACCCATTTGATCGGCCTTCCGACCTTCGGCGCGGTCCACGTGATCACCGCCTCTTCCGCATAGTGGAACTGCTTGACGCCGAAGCCGCCGCCGACATCGGGTGCAACCACCCGCAGCTTGTGCTGCGGAATATTGAGCACAAAGGCGCCCATCAGCAGGCGGACAACGTGTGGAAATTGGCTCGTCGACCACAGCGTATACTGGCCTGTCGCCGAATTGTATTCGGCGATCGCCGCTCGCGGCTCCATCGGATTGCCGACAAGCCGATTGTTGACGAGGCTGATGCGGGCGACATGAGCCGCCTTGCGGAAAGCGGCGTCGGTCGCGGCGACGTCGCCGAGCGCCCAATCGCAACATAGGTTGTTAGGCACGTCGTCGAACAGCAGCTGCGAATCGCGCTTGATCGCGTCAAGTACGCCGACCACGGCCGGAAGCACTTCGTAGTCAACGACGACGGCCTCGGCGGCCGCGCGCGCTTTCTCTAACGTTTCGGCAACGACGAAGCAGACCGGGTCGCCGACGTGGCGTACTTTGCCCTGCGCCAGCGCCGGATGAGGCGGTTCCTTCATCGGCAGCCCGTCTTTTCCGGTGATGCCCCAGCCGCAGGGCAGACCGCCGACGCCTGCTGCCTTCAAATCCTCACCAGTAACCACTGCGAGAACCTCGGGCATCGCGAGCGCCGCAGCAATATCGATTGACTTGATCTTCGCGTGCGCGTGCGGCGAACGAACAAACACTCCCGCGACCATGTCGGGCCGCTTGATGTCGGCGACGTAATTGCCGCGACCAGTAAGAAAGCGACGGTCCTCCTTGCGCAGCGGCCGAGCGCCAATCCCGATGACGTTTGACATGCTTTACGCCCCTTTTTCCGCGTGCATGGCGGCAGTTCCACGCAGCACCGACGTCACGATGTTCTGATATCCGGTGCAGCGGCAGAGATTACCTTCCAGCCAATGCCGCACGTCCGCTTCAGTTGGAGCTGGATGGCGACGGGCGAATTCGACAGAGCTCATGAGCATACCGGGCGTGCAAAATCCGCACTGCAAACCGTGATTCTCGTGAAAAGCGATCTGCATTGGATGCAGCGCGTCCGGCTTGCCCAAGCCTTCGACGGTGGTCACGCGCGTGCCGTCGACTGCGACCGCCAGCAAGGTGCAGCTTTTCACCGAGCTGTCGTCCACATGCACCACGCAGGCACCGCATTGACTGGTGTCGCAACCGACATGAGTGCCGGTCAGGCCCAGCGTCTCGCGCAGCAGATCGCACAACAGCGTCGCCGGTTCGACGTCGACGCTGACCGGCTTGCCGTTAAGGGCGAAGTTGATGTTCATGAAACGACTGCCTCTCCAATTGTCAGCGAAGAAGACGCGCTAGTTCAACCGGCCAGGTTGCGAGCACGGAGTCGCCCACATTGACCGGATTGTTGAAGAATTTGCGTTCCGACACGTAGACGACGAAGTCCTCCTTGCTGCCGGCATCGAGCATGACTTTGACGAAGTAGCCTTGATACTCGATCGCAGTAACGCGGCTTGAGACCGCCGCCGTGCCGTCGCCTGCCGGAGTGCCGGGTCGGGCGAGCTCGATATCGTCACGGCGCACTGCGACCGCGATTGAGTCGCCAGCGTCGACGTGGATGCCCGGCGTGAGCGGCACCGTGATTCCGGATCCCGCCGGAGGCGCCGCCACGACGGCATGATGACCGTTGACGGTGCGCACTTGCCCGCTCAGCACGTTCTGGCCGCCGAGGAATTCTGCGACGTAGCGATCCTTGGGGCTCGCGTACACTTCGCGCGCCGGTCCGGCTTGGCGGATTTTGCCCTTATCCATCACCACCACGAGATCGGCGAGCGCTATCGCCTCAAGCTGCGTATGGGTGACGTGAATGAAAGTAATGCCGAGCTCGAGCTGCATCTGCCGCAGTTCCTGGCGCATCTGGATACGCAGGAACTCGTCGAGCGCCGACAGTGGTTCGTCAAGCAACAGCACGAGCGGCTCAGTGATTGCCGCGCGCGCCAGCGCGACGCGCTGTTGTTGGCCGCCAGAAAGTTGGGCCGGCAACCGGTCGGCAAATTCGGACAGCCGGACCTTTTCCATCATGGCGTCGGCCGCCCGATGGCGGTCGGCTTTAGACACTCCGCGCACGCGCAGCGAGAAGGCGATGTTGTCGCGGACGGACAGGTGCGGAAACAGCGCGTAGGACTGGAACATCATGGCGGTGCGCCGCGCAACCGGCGGCAGGCCGACCACGTTCTCGCCGCCGATCAGGATTTCGCCGGCTGTCGGGTCCTCGTGACCGGCGATCATACGCAGGATTGTGGTCTTGCCACAGCCCGACGGACCGAGCAGGCAGCAATAGGTGCCGTTGGGGATTTTGATATTGACGCCATCGACGGCGTTGGCGAATCCGTCGAAGGTCTTGACGACACCCGCAAGTTCGATATGGCCCGGTCCCGATTCCATATCGTCCTCCTTCAATGGGCCGGGACGCGGCTGGCGCGCCGCTTCTGGATAAGCGCGATAGAGCCGAGACAGATGGCGATGATCATGAACGAGATGATCGTCGTAACCGTGCCGAGCGCGTAAAGCGATGGCGACGTGACATTGAGCGTCATGGTCCAAATTTCAAGCGGCAGCGTATTGAGCGAGCCCGCAGTCTGCAGCGTGCGGGCGAACTCGTCATAGGAAAGAGTGAAACCGAACAGCGCGACGGCGACGAGGCCGGGCGCGAGGATCGGAATGACGACCAGGCGGATCGCCTGCCAGCGCGTGGCGCCGAGATCATAGGCCGCCTCCTCCCAAGCGCGGTCGAAGCGCGACATGACCGCAAACATCACCAGCACCCCGAACGGCAGCGTCCAGGAGAGCTGCGCCCCGATCGCGGAGGTGTACCAGCGTCCCTCGATACCGAGGAAGCTCATGAGGAGGCCGACGCCGATGCTCAGCACCAGCCCGGGCGCGACCAGACTGCCAATCATCAGATAGAAGACGATGCCGTCGCCACGGAAGCGGTTGCGGAACGCCAATCCGGCGAGGAACGACACCACAACGGTAATTATCGTGACGATGACGGCGAGCTTCACGGACCGGTCGAAGGCGCCCTTCACGTCGCCGGTGCGCACCTGGGTGAACAGATCGACGAACCAGTGCAGCGACAGCCCTTTCATCGGAAACACAAGTCCGCCGCGAACATCCTGGAACGAGAGGATATAGATGCAGATCATCGGTCCGTAGAGCGCCAGCACGTAAAACGTAAAGACCGTCAGCAGGACGTAGAAGGTCCACGGCCGGCCGCTGGCTCGCGGCGCAATGGCATGCGCCGCAACGGCTTTCGACACCGTTGGCGTGCGTATGGCGCGATCGGCTGCGCTCATCGGGCGAGCTCCTTGCGCACGTCGACCGAGCGCAGGATCAGCGTCACCAGAATCGTCACCACGATAGTCAGCACGACGGCGCTGGCGGCCGCCGACGGATATTGCAGCACGCCGACGTCCTCATAGAGCGCGCCAACAACGGATGCCGAACCGCCGCCGCTCATCACCTTGATGACGAAGAAATCGCCCATGACGATCGACACGACGAAGATCGATCCAAGCGCAATGCCATTCTTGGAGAGCGGCAGTATGATCATGCGCATGATGTCGAAGCGGCTTGCGCCGGCGTCGAGGGCTGCTTCGACCACGCGTTTATCAATGCGCGCCATGGCGTTGAAGATCGGTACGATCATGAAAATCGTCAGCTGATGCACATAGGCAACGACTACCGAAAAGCTGGAGAACAACAGAAACTCGAGCGGCTGATGCACCACGCCGACGCGCATCAGCGCCATGTTGATCAGACCCTCCTTGCCGAGAAGCGGTATCCACGAAATCATCCGGATGATGTTCGAGGTCCAAAACGGCACCGTGCATAACAAGAACAGTCCGATCGCAAGCAGCGGACTGCGGACGTGAAAGACTAGGAAGTACGCAACCCAAAAGCCGATGACCAGCGAGAACAGCCAGGTCAGTACGGTGAACTTGATCGTCTCGGCGTAGAGATTGAGGGTCAGGCCCGAACTGAAAATATCGATGTAATTTTGCAGCGTCGGATTGAAGATCAGACCGCCAAATCCGTCGCTTTGGAAGAAGCTCGCGGCGAGCACGACTAAGATCGGCGCGACAAAGAACGGCACCAGCACCAGCATCAGCGGCGACACATAGAACCAGCCGGACATGCCGTCGCGTGCGGCCATGATGATCTCTCGTCAGAAATTCTGAGGACGAAGCGAGTTTCAAGCTGCGAAGCAAGAAGCGGGCCGGTCACAGAGCGAACCGGCCCGCGCGCGCGTCACGCGACTTTGAAGTCGTTCCAGCGCTTATTCATGTAGGCCGCTTCATCCATCAACGTGTTCCAGCATGAGATGTTGGTCACGCGCTTCACGAATGAGCCGCCGTCACGTACCGTGCCGGCTTTCTCCATCGGCACCCCATACGGATCGCTGATCGGGCCGGGTGCCGGCTTGCCTTCATACCAATACGCCCACTCGGTATCGGTCATATGTTTCTTCGCCGTCGACGGCACAGGGCTGTAATAGCCGTAGCGGCTGACGAAGGCGCCTTGCCACCCCGACAGATACCAGTTGAGATATTCGTAGGCGGCATCGAGCTTTTTGCCGCTGAGATGCTTCATCAATGCCATGCCGTTGCACCAGCCGCGGTAGCCTTCCTTGCCGTTCTTCAAGTTCACCGGTGCGTAAACACAGGGGATACCCTTGACACGAACCGCGGCGACGGCTGGCGACCACATCGACTGGATGATGACCTCGCCGGCCGCCATGAGTTGCACCGACTGGTCGAACGTCGTCCAGGTGGCGCGGAAGTGGCCGCTTTTCTTGAGCTCGATCAACTTATCAGACGTGAAATCGATTTCCTTCTTGGTCATGTTGCCTTTGTTGCCGTAGGTGATCAGTCCGGCGCTTTCGAAGCACAGCGCCGCGTCCATGATGCCAATGGCTGGCACGTCAAGGATCGCCGCCTTACCCTTGAACTTCGGATCGATCAGTTCCTTCCACTCGGTCACTTCGTGACCGACGAGATCGGGGCGATAGCCGATCGAGTCCGCGTTGTAGACCTGCGGCAAGAACGTCATCCAGTCGGTTACGCCTTCGTGTAACTGGGTCGAATTCGGCTTCTCGATGTACATTGCCTCGTATGGCGAAATGCCCTGGCGGGGAATCTTGTGGCCCTCGAGTTCACCCTTGGTGAAGATCGGCAGGATGTTGTCGAATTCCTTGATCTTCTTCACCTCGATGCCCTGCAAGATACCGCGCTTGGTCGCGAGCTTCGATTGCCAGCCTTCGACATCGGCAATGTCGACGGAATCGGGCTGGGTGATGAAGCGGTTGATCGCAGCTGTGGTGTCGAGATTCTGCATCGTCACCTTGAAGCCGAGATCCTTGGAAGCTTGATCACCGATCGCCTTGACGACCGAATAGGAGACGCCGACGTGACGAAGCTCGATGTCCTTGATTTCCTGCGCCCAGATCGTCGGGAATCCACCGATCGCGCCAGCTCCGGCGGCACCACCCAGCAATGCGCCGCCGGCCTTGAGCAGCGAGCGCCGGGACGGACCTTTCTTTGCGCCGGTGCGATCAGAAATTTGATTCGAGTTTTTCGTCGATTTCGAAAGTTCGCTATCTTTGGTCATGACTAAACTCCCTGCACGCAACGCTTCTGTTGCGCGCACTGATGAATTTGAAAATTTTTCCGGCAGCGGAGTGTTTTTACCTGTTGGATATCTAGCACCGCTTCGCAGCGCACAAAAATTGATAATATAAATTCGCTTCATAAAGTCGATTAATGTGCAAACAATATCGTCATTCGCTGCTGCAATTCGCGTCATCGACGCCTGATTGCGTGGCGCGCTCCCGCGTCGGAATATTCGGACTACTACCGCTTACGGCCGATTGTGTTCTGTAATTCCGCGTCTGGATGTCAAGCTCTTCGCGATCATCCTTGCCGGGCCCATGGTGTGTTTGTCCATATCTCGGCTGTCGAAAAGGCCGGCCTCAGTAGCCTAAACGAAGGACAGGCTGTCGAATACGAGCAAGTATCGAACAAAGGAAAGACGTCGGCGGAACATCTCAAGGTTCAACGCTCATCTCAAAAACCTCGCTTCACCGTCGGGCCAAGCAACGCCGATGCATCGGGAGAAGCCATGACAGTCACCGAATCCAAGAGCCCAAGAAAGGCGCCCGCGTCTACGCCAGAGTTGGCAAAGCCAGTTAGAAACAATAGCATCATGCGCTGGATGGCCTTGCAGCCATTGCAGCCATCATGGTCTGAGGCAGTACGAATGGCATGCCAGAGGCCGGCGGCTTGCTTACGCTTGT
This sequence comes from uncultured Alphaproteobacteria bacterium, assembly GCA_963844545.1. Lineage (GTDB taxonomy): Bacteria > Pseudomonadota > Alphaproteobacteria > Rhizobiales > Xanthobacteraceae > BOG-931. The sequence goes on from CAWJOX010000026.1 coordinate 1,489,677, forward strand.
TTCGATCTTGAACACGCGTTCCAGCATTTTGTCGGTTATCGTTTCCTGCAAGCCGCCATCACTATCGACTCGCCCCCGGTCGAGCACGACGACACGTTCGGCCAACAGCGCGGCCAGGTTCAGATCGTGTAGGACGGCGACGACAAGTGCGCCTTGCCTTGCGCGCCGCCTCAAAGCATCCAGCATCCCCAGCTGGTGACGGAGGTCGATGCCTGCCGTCGGCTCGTCGAGAAGCAGAATGCCGGAGCCGCCGTGTTGCTGCCCCGACGCGAGCTGAACAAGCACGCGCGCGAGATGTACACGCTGTTGCTCGCCGCCGGATAAGGTGGTGATCGCGCGATCCGCGAAATCAAGCATCTCGAATTCCGCCAGGATAGCGTTGACCAACATTTCGGCATTTAAGCCGCGCTGATGGTCAATACCCATCCTCACGACCTCGGCGACGGTGAATGGGAAGGCGATATTGTTCCGTTGCGAAAGTACCGCGCGATGTTGGGCGAGCAGGGGCGGTGCATATGACGTCAGGTCTCGCCCTCGCAGGCGAACGTACCCGGCTTGCGATTTGAGTTCCCCTGCCAAGGCGCGCAGGAGTGTGGACTTTCCCGCTCCATTTGGACCGACCAGCGCGACGGTCTGGCCCTGCGGGAACGACAGGCTTACCTCATGAAGCAGATACTTTGTCCCAGCACGGACCGAGAGCGCAACGGCCTCCAAAAGCGGCGTCATGCCACGAAAAGCGAACGTTGCTTCAACAACAAGAACAGAAAAAACGGCGCGCCGATGATCGCCGTGACGATCCCGATCGGAAGCTCCGCCGGTGCCGTCAGCGTCCGGGCGATGGTATCGGCGGCAAGTACGAGAATGGCCCCGGAGCAGGCAGCCGCGGGAAGCAGCAAGCGATGGCCGGGACCGATAATAAGCCGCAGCAGGTGCGGAACGACGATGCCGACAAAACCTATCACGCCGGAGACAGATACCGCCGCGCCCGCCGCGCCGGCGACGAGCACGATCAGGACGCGTTTGAAACCTTCAACGGCGATGCCCATGTGAAAGGCTTCGCTCTCGCCCAAGACCAGCAAATCCAGTCCTCGGCCGATGATTCCAAACGACGCCAGCAAGATGATGACGAACGGTACGATTGCATAGACTTTCGGCCACGTCGCACCGGCGAGAGATCCCAGCATCCAGAAGGTGATATCGCGCAACTGCCGATCGTCCGCGAGGAAGACCAGAAGTCCGGTACCCGCTCCCGCGAGCGCGCCGAGTGCAAGCCCGGCCAACAACATCGTCGCTATTGAGGTTCGGCCCTGCCAAGTGGCGATACGATAGAGCAGCGCAGTCGTTGCAAGTGCACCCAGAAAGGCGGCGACAGGCAGCAGAAACGGCAAGTTCACCATGGCCGCTGGCAATATCTTGTCGCCCACAACGATCGTGGCGGCGACGGCAAGGCCGGCCCCAGCCGAGACTCCGACAAGACCCGGATCGGCGAGCGGATTGCGGAACAGGCCCTGCATAATCGTGCCGGCACTCGCGAGAAGAGCGCCGACAGCGCATGCCGTCGCGAGCCGCGGTAACCGGATAGACAGCAAGATCAGTTGGTCGCGAGCGGCCGACGCCGTATCGTTTCCATGGGTAAAGGTATCGTTTCCATGGGTAAAGAATGACGTCACAACATGACGGACCGATATTTTCGCCGGGCCTATGGACGCCGAAACCATGCCGACGGCGGCAAGAGCCGCCAAGAGAAAAAGCAGTATTATTAAGCGAGAAGATGAACGACGAAACCGGCGATGTCGTGCGATCACATTTGGCGACGCATTCGCGGTGGTCATTGGGCGCATGTGTCATTGCCGCCGGTTCGTTCGGACGGAAGGTTACCGGCGGCAATGTCGGGATAGAGACGTTTGGCAAGATCTCGCGCAGCACGCGCTGTGCGCGGCCCAAATCCGAGCAGATAGAGACCGTCCATCGCTATGAGAGTTTTGTGTTCCGCCGCAGGCGTCATCGCCAGCGCCGGCTGAGAAAACACCACATCGGCGGACAAGGCGTGTTCACCGCGCTGCATGACGAGGACAGCCTGTGGCTTCGTCGCGATCAGTGCCTCGTCGTTTACGGGCTTGTATCCCCTAAAATCATCGAACGCGTTGTCAGCTCCCGCCATTTTGATAATGCCGTCGGCGGCAGTGCCACGGCCGGAAACCATCGGACGTCCGTTGGCCAGTGACAGAAGGAATGCAACTTTTACGTGGTGACGAATTTGTCCGCGCAACACGTCGAGCGCCGCCAGATCGGATCGGACTTCGCGGGCAAGGCATGCGCCCCGTTCAGGCACGCCGGTGTCGCGCGAGATGTTCTCAACCTTCTCGATGATTCCGTCGCCGGTAAATTTATCGGGAATAACGATGAAAGGTACTTTGGCGCGTTCCAGAACGTCGATTGTTTCCTTGGGTCCGGAGCCCTCAAGGGCGAAGATCAGTGTGGGTGACAAGGCAAGTACGCCCTCGGGCGACAATTGCCGCATATATCCGACATTCGGCTTTTCCCGCAGTGCGCTTTCCGGATAGAGGCTCGTCGTGTCGACGGCGACGATCTTTTGTTGCTCGCCGAGCGCGTAGAGGATTTCCGTGACCGATCCGCCGATCGACACGATGCGGCTTGTATCGACGGCCGGCACTTGGCCCGCAACGTCGGCCTCAGCACCGTCGGCACTTGGCGCGGCGAGCAAAACAAAAACGGCGAACATGCCGAACCGCCATTTTGCCGCTGTGAAATACATGGTCGCCTACTTGGTGAGAATGAGTTTGTTTTGCGCCGTCAATCGCAAGTGATAGGCGTCGCGGCCGTGCTGAATGACGATTTCGTGGGTTCCGACGAACAAATCTCGACTATCCAGGCGATTGTTGATCATCGTCAAACGCCGCTCGATGTCCTTATCTATTGGTTCCTGATCACGGCGAGCAGGCTTTTCGTCTTTGTCATTCGCGGCGCTCATCTTGGCTTTACTTCTGTATTCGCACAGCAAAACTGCAGTTTTTAAAGGCTTTAATCTATGCTATTTTCTTGAAGAACTAGTTTAGAACGATTTCAACTTAGTATTTTCAAGTGTTGACTTCATAATACGCTTGTTGAACAATATCAATATTGCCCGCGCACGATAGTGTCTTGACGGGCAGGCCCAGCCAGCAAGCCCCCGCTTCGATGCGGTAGCCCGCCAGCCCCGGCCGAATATCGGGACCGGGGGAACTTATGGCTCGGATCAATCGGCGCGCGCCCGGTCTCATCGGGGGCTTTTTGCTTGGTGCACTTATGATCATAAACGGCGATCAGTCGGCATCAGCGCAAACGGTGCAGCCGCAAAATCAGCCGCTACCGCCGGTGACCGTGGAGGCTCCTACAGGCAAGCATCGGCCGGCGGCGAAACCGAAACCTTCGCGCACGGCGGCTCGCGCTGCCAAGCGCCAGGCGCCCGCGCCAAAGCCGCCGGCGCCGCAGGAGCCGACGACCGACGTGGCAACCAAAACCACCGAGCCGGTGATCAATACGCTGGCGGCGGTGAGCGTGGTGCGGCAGGAGCAGATCACTCAAGCCATGCCGGCGCGCGTGTCGGATATTTTCAACGGCATGCCGAGCGTGTGGTTTTCTGATCGGCCCGACGATCCCGGTTCGTCAATCAACGTGCGCGGATTGCAGGATTTCGGTCGGGTCACCACTCTCATCGATGGCGCGCTGCAGGATTTTCAGCGATCGGGCCACTTCGCCAACGGACAATTCTATCTCGATCCGGAACTCATAGGGGGAGCGGATGTCGTTCGCGGTCCTGTCGCCAATATCTACGGTTCCGGCGCGATCGGGGGCGTCGCTTCGTTTCACACCAAGGATTTGGACGACATTTTGCTGCCCGGCGAAACGCAAGCGATTCAGAGTCACGCCATGTTCGGAACCAATGGCGATCAATGGCTCGCCTCGACTTTCGGCGGCGCGCGCGGCCCGCTCGGCGACATTTTTGTCGGCGGTGTCTATCGCGACGGTGGCAACTTCACCTCAGGAGCCGGCAATCTCACATCGCTCCAGTGTGTTTCTAACTGCGCCGGCTATCCCACCACTGTGGTACCCGGTAGTTCTGTCGTTCCCTACACCGGAAATCAAGCTGAATCCGGGATGGTAAAGATGACCGCCCGTCCCGGCGAGGGACAAGAGATTAAGCTCACGGCCATCACTTACAATACCAGCTATGACTTCGGAGATACGACCGGCGCGGGGACTACGGTCCCGGGGATTGGCGTCTATGGTGAGAACATCAGCAATCAGACCGTTACGGCCCAATACCGCTTCAAGAGTCCCGAGACCACGCTCTTCGACCTTAAGACCGACGTCTACTGGAATCAGACGGACGCTCGCGAGACCGTTAAAATCCCGTATGTCCAAGACGGCATTGACTTTTCCGGGCCGCCCGGGACTTCAACCAATTACCTGCTCAACACTACCGGGACCAGAGTCAATAACACGTCTCGCTTCGACACCGGACCTTTTCTGCAGACGGTGACCTATGGCGGCGATTTCAATAACGACAGGATAAATGTCGGCACCAGTTGCGGTGCCGATCAACTTATCAACGGAGCCTGCGACGTCAACCTGACGCCGAACGGCCAGCGCAACACGTACGGCGGTTTCATCCAATGGAAGACCAATTATTCCACCTGGTTCGAGATGATAAACGCCTTACGCTATGACGGCTTCGATCTCAACGGCGACGGCAGCAATGAATCCGGTCAGCACTTGTCGCCAAAGACCACGCTGGGCATTACGCCGATCCAGGGACTGACGCCCTATTTCACCTATGCGGAAGGCTATCGCGCCCCTTCGGTGACCGAGGCTTTCGTTTCCGGATTTCATCCCGGCGGATTTTTCTACTTCGAGCCGAACCCGAACTTGCAGCCCGAGATCGGTACGACCAAGGAGATCGGCCTGAATATCAAATACGATGATGTCTGGTCGCCCGGCGACAAGGTACGCGCCAAGGTGAATGCATTCAGAAACGACATCACCAACTACATCGATATGGTGCCAGCCTTTGTCGATTTCACCGGTACGCTGCCGCCGCCGGCGCCATGCGTGCCGACGCCGCTGGGTTATACCGACTGCTTTCAATATCAGAATATTGGCAACGCTGTAATCCAGGGGATTGAGCTCGAGGCCAATTACGACGCGGGCAGATGGTTCGCCGGGGTCTCCGGCCAGCACCTGATCGGACAGAGCGTGTCGACCAACCCGACGCTCGCGGCCGGCTGTCCCGCTGCACCAACTTCAGTCGGCTGTGTCGGCGCTCCGCTCGCAAGCATTCCGCCCGATCAAGTCAGCTTCCTGTTCGGCGTACGCCTTCTTGATCGAAAATTGAATCTTGCCGTGCGCTGGACGGCGGTGGCGGCAAAGCCGCTCAGTCAAATTCCGACAACGACCAGCGATGGCGGTAACATAGTTCCAATCTTCGATTCGACTCCACCCTACAGCCTGGTGAACCTTTACGCCGGCTACCAACCGATTCCGAATGTGACTGCGGCCTTCTCGGTGGAAAACTTGTTGAACGTAAACTACACCAAATACATGTGCTGCAGCACCGAGGCGGGTTACGTGATACCGAGCCCGGGGATCACGTTTAAAGCTTCGCTGACGGTCCATTACGGCGTGAAGGGCAGCTAGCGAACGTTGATCGTCATCGAAAACTTAAGGAGAGCAAGATGTTCATTGCCATGAATTGGTTTCAGGTGAAGAAGGGATCTGAGGACGCCTTTGAGAAAGTTTGGCTTACTCGGGAGACCTACCTTGATCGCGTGCCTGGATTTGTTGAGTTTCATTTGCTCAAGGGGCCGGAGGCGGAGGATCATACGCTGTACGCCTCGCACACGGTTTGGCAGAGCAAAGGCGCGTTCGAGGCGTGGACCAAATCGGATGAGTTCCGCGCCGCGCATGCGCGCGCCGGTAACGAGAGTACTGGGCCGCTCTATCTCCAGCACCCGAAATTTGAAGGATTCGAAGTGCGGCAAACCACGACGCCAAAAGCCGCCGTCGCCTAAGGCCGTCAATGAATTTGCCTTAAGCGAACGCTTTGTCTTCTGTTTGTTAGCGCCTTTCTTGCACAGCCGTCGGTAGCGCAAGCTCCGGCGCCGCCGCTTGCGGAACAGCCTGTGGCGCCAACAGCCAATGCCGTACCGTCCACCGTGGTCCACCCGACGACAGCTCCATCTGAGCCCACGTCCCGTGGTCGAATTGGCCGGTGGTGACGAAGCTAACGCTCCGCAGCCTCAGCCGCATCGCCCGCCGTTGTCGAACAGAAAATGGTAGCTGAGCAGCGTCACTTGCCGCGCGCGCTGTCGACTGAGACCGACGATCCCGACCGGGTGGTCACGCCGAACGAAACAAAGAAGCAGCAAGATCTTCCACGTCAAGGGAGGTGAACCTAAAAAAATCGGCGCGCGACTCGCGCGAGGGACCTGATCCAAAACCCGAAGTCAGGTGTCGAGGATGTAAACCTTATTGGCCGCATGATCGAACAAATCGATCATGCGAGAGCGCCATGAGAAAACCGGATCATCAGATTTGATGAGCTGAAAGCGGCTGACGCTGCGCGCCCACTGAAACGGGCCGAAAGCTACGTAATCAGCCCAAGCCGGAGTATCGCCGCTGAGATAGGGAGTGCGAGCCAGTGACATTCGCAATGGTTGCAAACTTCGTCGCAATTCCTCTACTCGAGTGTCGCGGTCCTTGACGACTGCCTCCAGTGACATTCCGAACCGCTGTTCGCGGCTCTGGCGGAAGTACTCTTTATCTTTGTCGTGTATGGCGGCGAATATGTCTGCCAGGATTAATCGTATGGTATGGCCAGCGATAACCGATGACGTCCAATTGGTAACGAAATGCGCAAGGGCCTGACCTCTCTTGCCGCCAAACAGTGATGGCCGGTCGGGATAGGCTTCCTCCAAATATTCGGCGATTTTCCATTTGTCGAACACGGTATGATCGCCGTCGACCAAAACGGGGACCAGTCCTTGGCCCGAGAACGCGATCGTCTGTTTTTCGGTGAAACGCCACGGTATCGCCTCGAACGGCAGGCCCTTGTGAAGCAGGGCCATTCGCACCGGCCAGCAGTTGCTGCTGAAGCGGCAGTCGTCGCGGGCGCCGGCGAGATCGTAAAACCGAATCATGGGCGCATCTCCTCAACATTACATGGGTCAAAAAAATATTATGCACACGGTTCACTATACCGAAACGGCGCCTGATCGGTTCGCTGATATTGCAGCGCTACTGTCGCAGATGGAAGAAATTGCGCGTAAGTCCTAATCTGAGACGGTCGCCGCAGTTTGACCGAACAGGACTGATTTCGACTCTGCGGATACGGTCGGTTGGGTGTTGATCTGGTCGGCCTTCTCATAGGCGCGCACGGTGGCGGGCCGCGCCCGAATCGTCTCGAACCAACGCTTGAGGTGGGGGAACTCGTCTAGGTTTTGTCCCTGACGTTTCCAGGGAACGACCCATGGGTAGGCGGCCATGTCCGCGATCGAGTACTCGCCCGTCACGAACGCACGGTCCGCGAGTCGTTTGTTGAGCACGCCATAGAGACGGTTCGTCTCCTTGACGTAGCGATCGATAGCGTAGGGAAGCTTTTCGGGCGCGTACTGGCTGAAGTGGTGATTCTGGCCGGCCATCGGCCCGAGACCACCCATCTGCCAGAACAGCCATTGTATCACGCCAACTTTTCGGCGAAGCTCACTGGGGAGAAACCTTCCGGTCTTTTCAGCGAGATAGAGCAAAATAGCGCCGGATTCGAATACCGAAATTGGCTTGCCGCCATCTTTCGGGCTGTGATCGACGATGGCTGGAATGCGGTTGTTTGGGGAAATTGCCAGGAATTCTGGTTTGAATTGATCACCCTTGCTGATGTTGACCGGGACGATCCTGTAGGGCAGTGCGCTTTCTTCCAGGAACATCGTGACCTTGTGTCCGTTCGGGGTCGTCCAGTAATGAAGATCGATCATCGCGTTTTCTTCCTTTTACGAATGGGTAAGTCGAGTAGTGCGAGCGCCGGCCGCACCGCGCCTTCAAGCAGCGAGCGGTTCGGAACGGACCGCGCAAGAACGCGGACGCCAAGAAGCACGCCGAGCAACAGGCGGGCCGTATCGTTTGCGTCAACCCCACGCGGCGTTGTCCCATCAGCCTGCGCGGCGAGGATGCACCTTTTGAAAAATGCCTCGATCTCGCCAAACTGTTTGGCGATCACGGCGCCAAGCTCCTTTTGATGCGGAGCCACCTCAAGCGCAGAGTTTACGAGGAAACACCCTTTGCGTTCTCGATCACTGATCGAGTGGTCGAGTATCTCGGCAAAAAACTGTCGGATCGCGTCTTTGGGAGGCAGTGAAGACTCCAGCTGGCGCACTCGTTCGCGCGCGTTGCAATCGAGATACAGCTCCAAGGCGCGCGCGAAAAGCGCCTGTTTGTCGCCGAAGGCGTTATAGAGGCTCGGCGCCGACATGCCCATCGATGCGGCGAGATCGCGCATCGAAGTGGCCTCGTAGCCGCGTTTCCAGAAGCAATTCATCGCCGACTGCAAGGCGTCCGTCTCATCGAATTCTCTTGGTCTGGTCATCCGATCTTGCCGTGAGCTGGGCACCACCTCGTCAATATAAGTGACCCTTGACATTATTTAACGGCCGTTACAAATTATCTAACGATCGTTATAGAATGTCCAGAGGATGATGGCCGAATGTCCGTCGGCGGTCGTATTTCGACGCTCAGTTCACCGGATCTCGGCAGACGCTCGCGAATTCGAAGCGCGAGTAGCGGAACGCTTGGCAAAATGGGAGACTTACATGTCGCTACAAGACAAACTCGATGCCTTCAAAGCCGATTTCGAGGGCAAAAAGGCGCCGCCCGAAGTGGTTGCCGTCATGCACAAGGCTACTGCTGACCTGATCGCCTCCGGTCAGGCCGAACGGACACTCAAGGTCGGAGCCCGGGCGCCAACATTCGCGCTGCCTAATGCCCAGGGGGAACTCGTCCGCTCCGCCGATCTTCTGGCCCGCGGCCCACTGGTGCTGACTTTTTATCGCGGCATCTGGTGCCCTTACTGCAACATGGATTTGCAGGCGATCGAAGCCGCCGCCGCTGAAATCCGCGCGCTTGGTGCTTCCTTGGTCGCGATCTCGCCACAGACCGCACCGAACCGCCGCAAGTCGGAGCGTGAGAACGCATTGAGCTTTTCCATACTCAGCGATCACGGCAATTCGGTTGCGAATGAGTTTGGGTTGCGCTTCCGCCTGCCGGACGATCTGATCGCTGTCTACAAGGGCTTCGGCAACGACCTGACAATTGGCAATGGCGAGGACAGCTGGACGCTGCCGATGCCGGCGCGTTACGTCATCGCGACTGACGGCCTCATTGCTTATGCCGAAGTCAATCCTGACTACACGCGTCGCCCGGACCCCAGCGAATTACTGCCGGTGCTGCGGCGTCTTCGGACCAGCGCCGCGGCGTGAACCGTCGACGGTACCCAGATTCGACGCAGCACTCAAAATTCTAAGCCTCTCAAGCGTCAAACGTTGAGGACGAATTTGAGGCCGGCAGGTCGCAGTCAGCGTTCCGGGAGAGGAAATGGTTCAGCTTGTAGATAGCGACATTCGGACTCGCGAGGTGCTCGGCTGGAAGGGGGTCCACGTGCTTCATTTCATCGAGTTGTCGTGCTCGCAAAAGCTCCGTATTTTCCTCAACCTGAAAGGCATTGAATGGCAGTCGCATCTCGTTGATCTATTCATAAACGAGAATTTTGCTCCTTGGTTTCTGGGTATCAATCCGCGGGGACTGGTCCCGGTACTTGTGCACGACGGCGCGGTGCACATTGAGAGCAACGACATCATCCAATACCTGGAAAAGACATTCCCGACCCCGAAGCTCATTCCGGCGGGGTACGAGAACGAGGTTGCTGCGCTGCTCAAGCACGAGGATGACCTCCATCTCGACCTCCGCACCTTAAGCTTCCGGTTCGTGTTCGCGCCGCCCGGACCGCCGAAGCCGGCCGAATCGCTTAAGAGCTATGCCCTTAACGGCTCGGGCACGGTGCAGGGCAGCAAAGATCACAATAGGGAGATTCAGATCGAATTCTGGGAACGCGCCGCCCGCGAGGGCTTCACCGATGACAGCTCGCGCGCCTCCGCGCAGAGATTCCGCGCCGAGTTCGAAGAGCTCGACAAACGGCTGGCTAAGCATCCCTATCTGATGGGTGACACTCTGAGCGTGCTCGATATCGCCTGGTTTATCTACGCGCACCGGCTTTCGCTCGCCGGTTATCCGTTACCGCGGCTGCATCCGCGCGTCAGCGCGTGGGCCGAGAAGCTAGGCGCGCATTCGGAGTTCGCTAAGGAAATCGCGATGCCACCGGATTTCGTAAAGCAGCTTGAAGTCACGGGCCGCGCGCAGGTGAAGGCAGGCAAGACGCTCGAGATGGTGGCGGGCCTTTAGCCTTATACGGCTGCTGGGGAGAAGCAAGCTGTGACCGGAGTCGCCATAGCGGCCGGATGCGGGATTTTCGCATGCCGACTGAGATGGGTTCTGAACCTAACAGGTGGCGTCGCCAGGTCGTGCGCCTTCTGAGCGATAGGACAAGATTTGACCTAGTGTCTGCTTTTCCGACCGTCTGCGATGCGTCGCTGTAGCGTTTATCAGAACCGAGAAGAAGGAGAACTATACAATGGCAGAACCAATCCCCGCCCAAAAAGCCCCCTACGGCGTCAATGTCGAAGCAGGGAAGGATTATTATTGGTGCGCTTGCGGGCGCAGCGCAAGCCAACCCTTCTGCGACGGCTCACACAAGTCGCTGGGCTTGGCGCCCCAGAAGTTCAGTGCCGCCGAGACCAAGCAAGTTTGGCTGTGCGGGTGCAAATCTAGCGGTAATAAGCCGTTTTGCGACGGCTCGCACAAGAGTATGTGAGCGAGTACTAAAGATGGGCGTTTTGATAAACGGCACATGGACTGAGGGGGAACTTCCGCAGGAGTACGCAGACGGCGGCCGTTTCAAGCGCGCGGAAAGCCAGTTCCGCGACCGCATCACTGCCGACGGTTCCTCCGGCTTTAAAGCAGAGCCCGGGCGCTACCATCTCTATGTCGCGCATGGTTGCCCCTGGGCCCACCGCACTCTGATCTATCGTGCCTTGAAAAAGCTCGATGGCCTGATTTCGGTCGCATATTCGGTTCCGGGTCTTAAGAAGACTGGCTGGACCTTCGAAGACGATCCTCGATTTCCCGACTGTACTCCGGACACCGTGAACGGTTTCCACTATCTGTACGAAGCCTACGTGGCGACCGACAAGAATTATACCGGCAAGGTCACCGTGCCGACGCTTTGGGACAAGAAAACAAAACGCATCGTCAACAATGAGTCATCCGAAATAATCCGGATGCTGGACACAGAGTTCAACGCCATCACCGGCAACAACACCGAGTACTATCCCGCAGCACTGCGCGCTAAAATCGACGCCATAAACGAACGCATTTATAGCGACGTCAACAACGGCGTCTACCGCTGCGGTTTTGCGAAATCTCAGGCTGCCTATGAGGAGGCCTTTGACAGTCTGTTCGCCACGTTCGACAGCCTGGAGCAGCAGCTCTCGCGCCAGCGTTATTTAGTCGGGAGCCAAATCACCGAGGCCGATTGGCGGCTATTCCCGACCTTAGTCCGCTTCGATGTGGCCTATTTCTCGATATTCAAATGCAACCGGAAACGTATCGCCGACTATCCCAACCTGTCGAATTACATGCGCGAACTCTCCCAGATGCCGGGCGTGGCGGACACGGTGAAGCCGCGATATTATGTCATCAACTATTATTCAATTGCCAAGCTGAATCCGACGGAAATTATTCCGAAGGGAACGCCGGTCGATCTGGGGCAACCGCACGATCGAGCACGGCTGGCGGCATGAACGTGGGCACCCAACTAATCGTTCGCAGCTTCAGCGATGCGGCGCCCGGCTCGCCGCCGGAGCCAAGCCGACCACGCAGGAATGGCCCCACAGTCAAGGCAATCTTCGAACGCATACGGGACGACCGTTGGAAGCGAACTTCGTCAGATTGCCGTTCCAGAACGCATCGACGCCCTGATCACCAACGATGAAATTGGCGTTGATCCAGGCGTTCCCTTCGCTGTCGAAATTCACCTTCGCGCTTCCGGCGAGACCGCCGCCTGTAAACTTGAGCGGCAGGACCCACGCGCTGGAGCCTCGCTCAGATAGGGCAGGAACGGGGTTGCACGCAGTTTCTTGCCCTGCGGCACAGGATAAAATGAATTGAGCAACGCGAAGACTCGTTCGGGTTTGTAAGCCGCGTTGCGTGCAATTGAGCGCGCCGCCCCAAGGGTGTCCACAGGCATTTTTCCGTCTGTCCCGGTAGCGGCGGCGAAAAGACTGCTACAGGCGTCTGCCGTGATTTGCGTGACGCAACCGGATATTACGTTCGCCAAAGTGCCAAAGTTGGCCATGGTGGGCCTCTGGTTCCTCAATCGCGCCGCCGTAGCCTCCGGTCGCGAGATTAACGAAATTAGGCACGTTCCCTGCGGCGATCCGAAGGCCCAAGATGTTGCCTTTGATTGCGTCGCCATCGAGAAACTGCGCATTGGTCCACGCCGACGCGACCGTCGTCATTTCGTTGATGGTGACCTTGGCCTGAGGCGTGTTGCCCAGCACGGTCAACAGGGCGATGGCCGCATTGTCGTGACCGCCCTTGTTGACTGTGGCTTGACCGCCCTTGGCGACCAGATAAAGACTGACATCCGCTTCGGGGGTCTCTTGACTAAGAAGTTCGAAATGGCCGTCGCTGCCAGTTGTTGTTTGCACCAATTGCCGCGGATCGGCCGCACTTGCTGCCCATAGCGTGACGGTGGAATTTGCGAGCGGTCCGCCGCCTGCTTGGGCTTGACCCTCGATGCGAACCGCAGCCGCAGCCGGACCGCAAAAACAGCCCAGCAATCCGCCAACCGCCAGCATCGCGGCCGTGTGGGCTTTGACAATCCCGACCACTGGCGTTCTCCGTTTTTTAAAACCATGCAATTAACAGCACCGACTAACATCGGCCGCGCCTAACGGCGATGGCCATGGCTGTGGGTTGCACCCCGGCCGTGCGCATGCGCGCCATCTGCCGGCAAATACACCACTTGGCCGTGATGTACGCCTCGCTCGGCGATGATGTGGTCAGCAAACTCCTTTACATCAGCGCCACTCCCTTTGAGTACCGTGACCTCCATACAGCTTTCGTGGTCGAGATGCACGTGAAGCGTCGCCTGTGCGAGATCGTGACGTTCGTGGTAATCCCGCGTCAGGCGTTTTGGCAATTCGCGTTTCTCGTGGTCATAGAGGTAGACGAGCGCGGCGACACACTGCCGCGCGAGATCGACTTGAATCGCGGCCTGCTGCAGGCCCGAGCGGGCGAGATCGCGTATTGCTTCCGAACGGTTGGCGTAACCGCGCGTTGCCATGTGATGGTCAAGCTCGGCGGCAAGCTCGTCGTCGACGGTAATGGTCACGCGCTGCATCGCACTCTCCCCAATGGCGGCGGCGCAATGTTATCACCGCACGCGCTTTTTTGCGGCACTTTTCACCGGTCATCAACGGCACAGATCGCCCGCATGCCTTGAATTTCTCGCGTCGCTTTACATTCGAGGATTGATCCCCCCGCCGCTTGGCTGTTGAAAACGTTTCTGATGCGGATTTTCTTTATTTTTTCAGAGACCAACTTCGACGCGGCAGACACAGATTTGGAGAGAGACACCAAAGCAGAGTTTCCTTTTGTGAAGGATCTTGAACTTTTTCGCCTCACTCGTACCGTGTTCGACAAAATTCGCCATCTGCATCGGCGGCCATACTCTCACATGCTGCTCAAAACACAGGGTCTCTGGCTGGCCGGGATGTCACGAAAAATATTGCGCCGTTCAAAATCGGCCGCGACTTGGTCAGCCACGTCTTTTCACTCGCAAACGAATTTTCAATATTGCCGACCTGGTTGGAAGAGGGCCGGAAAAGAGGCGTCGAACAATCCGCACGTCAATGGTTCTCCAGAAGAATCGTGCGCTCCGGGTTTGAAGTCACGATGGACCGAAGCGCTTGTTTTGCGCGGGATATTTATCTTTGTTACGAACAATTCGCCAAGCTTTATCCCGAACGCTCCAAATCAATGTATCAAGTTCTGGTAAATTGCTTGAACGGAGAAGACGGCCCGGTTCGATACCAACAACTCGTGGGCTTTCTGGCCGACGAAAGCCCGCGTCTTCCGGTTTTATAAATTTCCCAATTGTCTACGATTTGGACCCCGTACGGAAGTATGCACATCTCTTGACAACGTCATATCAAAAGCAGCACGATATCAAATAATCGCCGAACAGCGCGGGGGTTGCTGGCGGGGCATGGGGGAAAGTACTTGAACGTCGCCGATATCCTGCTGGAACACGCAGACTAGGTAGTCGTACAGGCGCTGTCGGGTTTTGTTTCTCCCCCAACAAGGCGGGGGCATCCGTGTCGTTGCGTCCGCGCCTGCTGGCGTCAACGTCTGTTCTGATTTCGTCCCTTAGCATCGGCGCTTGGGCGCAGGCGCCATCGCCGGCAACGCAGCCTTTGTCGACGGACGAAGTCCCGGCGCGGGCACAATCGGGCACTACCGAGCTGCCGACCATCGAGGTCGGCGCCAAGCGTAAACCGCCGCGCTTGGCCCCAACGAATGAGGCAGCTCAGTCTGCAGCGCCGACGCCCTCGCCCTACGAGACCGGCGCTCCCAACATCGCCGGCGGCCAAGCGATTACGCCGAGTATGGCGAGCCAAATGACGATTTCCGGCGAGGATCTCAACGCCCGGCCGGTCACGCGTCCTGGCGAAATTCTCGAAGCGGTTCCAGGTCTCGCCGTGGTGATGCATGCCGACGCGGGCAAAGCCAATCAGTATTACCTGCGCGGCTGGAATCTCGACCACGGCACCGACCTCGCCACATTCTGGGACGACATACCGATCAACTTGCCCACCAATGCCCATGGCCAGGGCTACACCGATCTCAACTGGCTCATTCCGGAAACTGTCGGCGGACTGGAGATCCGCAAGGGGCCGTATTGGGCGGACGTGGGCGACTTCGAGAACGCCGGCAACCTGCACATTTCGGTGCGCGACAGCGTCGAACAGAACATCCAGTCGGTCACCGTCGGCAGCTTCGACTACGCAAGATTTCTCAATCTGGGTTCGACCAAGTTAGGTGACGGCACGCTGCTCTACGCCGGCGAAGTAGACAGCTACAACGGTCCGTGGACCAATCCCGACGACATGAAAAAGTTCAGCGGCCTGTTGCGCTACACCCAGGGCACGGCCACCGACGGCTTTTCGCTGACCGGGATGGCCTATACCAACACCTGGAACTCGACCGACCAGAACGCGCTGCGGGACTATACGACCGGACAAATGGGCCTTTATGGCACTTTCGACCCGACCGACGGCGGCGACACCAGCCGCTTCTCGGTGTCGGGGCGGATAGCGCAAACCACCGATAACGGATCGTGGAAAGCCAACGCCTATCTGGTCAAATACACACTGGACCTGTGGAACAACTACACCTATGACACCGTCGATCCGATCTACGGCGATCAATTCCACCAGCACGATGATCGCATTTACGGCGGCGGCGGCGCCTCGCGCACCTTTGTCGGCACGGTCGCGGGCATGCCCATCGAGACGGTGTTCGGCGCGCAGACGCGCTACGACGACATCATCACTCAGTTGAACTATTCGTATCAGCGCCAGCTTCTGTCACCCTATATCGACGACCACGTCGGCGAGGGCAACGTCGGAATCTATACCGAGAGCACGCTGCATTGGACCGACTGGTTGCGGACCACTCTTGGCTGGCGCGGCGATTATTTCGCGGCATCGGTCGATTCAATGCTGCAACCGGCAAACTCAGGCAATTCGCGAGCGGCGCTCGGCAGCCCGAAATTCAGAATGACGATCGGACCGTTCGACAAAACCGAATTTTTTGTCGGCGCCGGCGAGGGCTTCCACAGCAACGACGCACGAAGCACCACGGTTACCCAGGTGCCCGGCGATCCGACGACACCGGAGGGTGCGTCGCCATTCCTGGTACGCTCGGTAGGCGCCGAGGTCGGGGTTCGCACCAAAGCCATCCCAAATCTCGACAGCTCGGTCAGCCTGTTCTACCTGCATCAGGATTCCGAACTGTTCTTCGACGGCGACACCGGCGACACCACGGCGGGACTGCCAAGCCAGCGCACCGGCGTCGAATTCACCAATGATTACCGCTTGGCCTCCTGGCTCCATGTCGACGCCAACCTCGCGCTGTCGCGCGCCCGGTTCATCGGCTACGACACGACGCAAGCGGCACTCTACCAATCGCTCGCCGGCTACCCGCAAGCGCAAATCGGCAACGCGCCCGGCAATTACGTCTACAACGCGCCATGGATGGTGGCGACGGGAGGTATCACGCTCGGCGAAAAGACCGGCTGGTTCAGCGCGCTGCGTTGGCGCTACATCAGTTCGCGGCCGCTGACCGAGGACGGTGTTTTCCAGTCGCCGCCACTTAATCTCATCAACGCCTCGGTGGGCTACCGGTTTGACAACGGCTGGCGCATCCAGCTCGACGCCCTCAATCTCCTGAATTCTACCTCTGACCTGGCTACCTACGCCTACGGTTCGCTGCTCACTTCCGACGCCATGTACGCGCTGTGCAACCCGGTGCAGAAGATTCCAGCGGCGGTCTGCGCTAACGGCGTGATGGACTATATCTATCATCCGATCGAGCCGCTGGCGTTCCGGGTCACGCTCTCCGGACCGCTGGACACAATCAGTACCATGAACATTCCGGCGATGGCTGCGCAGATGACGCGGTCGTTTCCGGCCGCTCCGCTGCCGGCCGGCGATTACGATTGGACCGGGTTGCATGTCGGCGCCCATCTCGGTGACAATTCGACGACGACCAGCGGCAGCACCGTCAACACTGTGACCGGCGCCGCATCGGGATTGATCTACGCCAATCCACCGAACTGGTATGGCGGCGTTCAATTCGGGTACGACTACATGTTGGCGTCCCGCGTGGTGCTAGGCGTGGAGGCTGATGTCTCGTCCGGCGGCATCAGACAGGCCACGACCGCCGATACCGCCGGCACCAGTTCGAACCTGACCACCGTGTTCGACAGCGAAACCGTGCGCGGGCGCCTCGGTTACGCTTTCGACGATATCCTGCTGTACGGAACGGCCGGGTGGGCCTGGTCTAACAATCAATACATCCGAACCCAGATCACCGGCACGCTCAACCTCGCGACGGCGGGCACCGACGAGGCGGTCAACACCTATCTCGGCGGCTGGACGGCGGGCGCCGGAGTGGCCGTCGCATTCGCGCAAAATTGGAATGCATTCGCGGAATATCGCTATACCAGTTTTGGATCAGTCGGCCTCGTGCTGCCGTTTTCGCAACTCTCCACGAACTTGACGACCAAGGTCAGCGCGGTCGAGCTTGGGCTGAACTACAAGTTCAATTGGGGCGCACCCGCAAGCGCAGGCTCAGTAGCGGCGCCCAACTTAAGACGCCCCGCGCCGGCATTGGTCTACAAGTCGCCTCCCGCTTCCGGCCGTTACACTTGGACCGGTTTCTACATCGGCGGCGACGGCGGCTACGGATGGGAAGCGACACGCGGAACTTTGACCACCGCGGCGGGAGTTCCGTTGGCGCCCTACAGCACCGGCGTGACTGGGCCGTTCGCCGGCGGCTTTGTCGGCGGCAATTATCAGTTCGACCACGTGGTCGCCGGCGTGGAAGGCGATTGGCAATGGGGCAACCTGACCGGAAACAATCAACAGCAGGCGGCGATTGGCGCTGCTGGGGCCTTCCCCGGAGGTCCGTTCACGATCGCCACGACGATCAAAGACTACGAGTCGATCCGCGGTCGGCTCGGCATCGCTTATGATCGCTTCCTGGTCTTCGGCACTGGCGGCTGGGCATGGGGCAATCCGTCGACCTCCTATGCCCTTCTTGGAGCGGCCCCGTTCGTCACCAATGGCGGCAGTTCCAACGGCTGGACTGTCGGTGCCGGGGTCGATTACGCCTTCACCAATAATGTCTTTGGCCGTATTGAATACCGATACACCAATCTCGCCACTGCGAGCTTCGTGAACGTCGCGACGAATTCCGCCGACGCCGGGAATAAAGCAGCAATCAGCGATGTCCGCGTTGGCATTGGGTACAGATTTGGTGGCGGTTAATTTGTCACCGATGGTCAGACACGATGATAGATGCCGGCTGCGGCGGGTTACCTCAAATACGTTACAAGTGAGGATTTAGAGAGGATCATATCTTCCGCGGACTTGCGATATCCGGTGATCCGGCCTGCCAGGAACGGCTCCTATCTTCCCGCACCCGGTTTCGATATCGGTCAGCTGGTCGATGAGAAAATCGAACAAATCTTCTTTTTCACTCACCTCGCACCTCCGCCGTCATTCGGCGAACCGAAGGCAAGACAACAGCCTGCGCCAAGCGATGACAACGCCGGTGAAGCTGAATGCGAGACCAAATCCGCATAATGTGACGATCAGCGACGTGCGAAGCATCGGACGGGCCGTCAAGGCGTGGAAGTCGAGCGTGTGCAGGGCTCTGTAAAGCCAGCGATAAGTCCGTCGCGAACGATCGAGCTTTTCCAGCAACGCGCCGCTTGCTCCGTCGATATGAAACCAGTCGCCGCCGCACACCAACCGGAAGACCGGTGCGTTTGGCACTGCAGAGGCAAAAGGGTAGTCGTCATCGGCCTTGAGCGCGCGAGCAGCGTTGCATGCCGCGGCCAGATGCTTTGCGGCAGCGTTGATTTCGTCCCTTGCCAGGAACGCCCGGTCCGAGGTTCCGGTGCCGTGATCGGCAAAAACTGAAAACAGCCGTTGCTGGCCAATGCCGACTCGTTCGCGGCGGTAAATCTGTCCTCCGAACGCGAACCATTCGACTTCCTTCGCTTGCGTGGAAACGCGCCGAAGTTCGTCGCGCGGGATGGCGCGCCAATCCGGCATGCCGGCGACCGCTTTGGCTTCCGCCTCGGTCGGCTTGCCGGTCGAAAACAGCCTACCGTCGTCCATCGACAGCCAGCCGCTGAAAATCCAAGTCAAAACGAACAACATGCAAATCAATCCAAGCCAATGGTGCCATGCCTGCCAGCCGCGATACGGCGTCAGCCGCGACCCTCCGGCGCCGATCCGCAGCGTGCCAACCGCGGCGCCCGCGGTCGCGCCGATCAACGCTAGGAGCGAGAGCCACCACAGCAGCAGGCTCCACGCCGCCTGATGGCTGCGCAGGGCGGTCGGATAAATCCAGTGCGCGACGCTGCCCATATAGTTCAACAGGCGCTCTTGGCGGGTCGTATCGAGAACGACTTCGCCGGTCGCCGATGAAACATAGAGCTCGGTGCCCAGGTTGTCGTTCAGCGCGACCCGATACAACGGACGGTGAAGATCGAACCCGCTCGATAGTGTCCACTGATCGTAGGACGTCAATGTGAGAACATGCGCGTCCGACGCCGCCAATTGGCTACGGCGCGCGTAGTCCATCGCAATCGCAAGTGCCACCGGTCCCGACGTTACCGCGCCGTCTGCAAGGTCGGCAGCGCGAACAGCCTTCACGGAATGGCGGGCGGATACCAGATAAACCAGACCATCGCTTCGTCGCAGCAAGCGCACGCGCGTGGCGCCGGCGATCCCACTGGCGCCGACGGCGTCCGCCGGGCCGTGCGCGACGTGCGCAAGGTCGATTGGCGCCAACCCGGCAAAACGCTCCGCCTGCGTCAGCGCGGGAAACGGCACGAAGTGCATCACGATGCCGCTCGCAAACCACATTGCAAAGAACAAGCAGAACACGACGCCCAGCCAGCGGTGGAGCAGAATAAGCGCGCGCATCATTGCGGCATGGTTCACCACTTGAAGTGGGCGGCAACCTCATAGGTGCGCGGATTGCCGAGGTAGACCTGGTCCGGATAGCCTGGATCGGAGAACGCGGCATAGACGGCGTTGGTCACGTTGCGCACCCGGAACGTGATGCGCACTTTGCCGATTTCCGGCCGTCCAAAATCCCTGCCGGGAATGTCGACGAACGCATAGACGTCTGCCGTCGTATAGCCGTCCATCGTCGTGGCGTCGTCGTCATAAAGATAACGGTTGCCGACGTGGCGCACCGAGCCCCCGATCTCGACCGGCCACCGCCAATCATCGAAGCGATAAGCCGCCCCGGCATTGATGATAATCGGAGCGACGTTCGATGGCGTGTTACCGGACCAGGATACGACGGCCCCGGTGAGCGGATCGACGACGTTATCGAAATCTTGGTACCGGGCTTGCGTCAAAGCCAGATTAGCCCAGAGCTTGATGTTTTCGACGGGACGCACCGCGCCGGCCAATTCAATGCCCTTGGTGGCGATTTCGCCGGCGAGAGAGTACGTCGTGTCACTGGTCTGCACATAGACGTTGCGCCGGGTGATGTCGTAGGCGGCGAAAGTCCATTCGGCCCTGTTGTCCCAAAACAATTGCTTGACGCCGGTCTCGTAGATTTGCGCGCTCGTCAAGGCCAGCGGTACGGAGGTATTGACGGAAAAGACGTCAGCGGCCGCCGGATCGTACGAGGTGGCGTACATGCCGTAGAACACCAAGTTGCGGATCGGTTCGTAGGTGAAGGCGGCGCGATAGGAGACCGGCTTCCACACTTGGGTGAACGGCTCGCCGCCGGGAATCGAGCCATCGAAGTTGGAGCCGTTGCTCGAGAGCGTCCAATCGTCCAGGCGAACGCCGCCGATCAGCGCGAACTCGGGCGTGATCTTCAGACGGTCTTCGAGCGCCAGCGCGACATCATCGAGCTGCTTATTCCGGATATCCGGGAACTCGGCGCCGTAAATCCCCTGGACCGGATCGATCGACGGCGACGTTGTCGTACGGGATAATCATTCGGATCGCCCTCCTCCGTGAACGTGATCCAGTCCGCGCTCACCTGGAGTTGGGCCGCGAGCCGGTTGTCCATGCCGAACAGCCGAGAGTCCCACAAGAAATCGAGGTTGTTGCCGACCACGTGCTGGTTGTGCGTTACGAAGAAGCGATCCCGGTCGATCACATTCGGCGCAAAGACCGCTCCGTCGTCGAAAGCATAGGTTTCGCTGTCGAGCCAGTTGCGCTGAGCCTGATAGTAGTAAAGCTGGTCCTTGACCGTGACATTGTTGAGCGGCGTCCATTCGAATCCGCTGCGCAGCCAAAGTTCCTGGGCGCTGGTGGCGTTGTTGGCGACGTTGTAATTGGTCGTCAGCGTCTGCGAATCGATTGTCACCGGCCCGAGGTTGTTACCAGAGAAGGTGCTAAACGCGCTGCCCGAGACGACGCCGCCCACCGCGTGCGAGCCGGCAAACGAGATCGGCACCACCGGGGTGCCCCAGTACGCCTGGCCGGCATCCTGCTTATATTCGATAGCCACAAACGTCTTGAACATGTTGTTGACGCGATAATTCAGTTGCGCGGAGAGATCCCCCAGATAGCGATAGTCACCGTCGACGAAGCCGTCGATCCTCGATCCCGTTATGTCGATGCGATAGTCGAGACCTTCGACCGGCGTGCTGCCGCCGGAGCCGTAATGCGAGCGGACCGAGCCGAGCGAATCCAGTGAGAGATCCAGCTCGTTCTGGATCGGACCCGTGGTCGGCTGCTTGCTGACGTAGTTGACCGAGCCGCCGATCGCCATGATCCCTGACATCAGCGCCGACGGCCCTTTGAGGAACTCGACTTGGTCGGAATTAGCCGTGTCCATCACGCGCGTCGTATCGCTTGCCACACCGATCGAAATTCCATTGTAGAGAACGTTCACGGCCCCGAAGGTGAAGCCTCGCATCGAAAAGTTGGCCGGCGCCCCGGAAGAATTGAGGCCCAGTACACCGACCGCGCCATTGGCGATTTCTGCGCTGGTCCGATAGCCCTGGTCCTGCATCGTCTGCTGAGTGACGATCTCAACGCTTGCCGGTGTTTGAAGGATTGGGAGGCCCAGCCGGCTTGCGCTGGTCGCGACAGCGTTGAGCGGCGTCATTGGAATTCCGGACAGACTGCCAGACGGCGTCGGCCCTGCGTTCGGTGCCGGGGCAGCCGCGGCGGCGCCCGGGCGGGGCTTTTTGCGTTTCCCGCGCTTTGGACGCTGACCCGACACGTGGATTTGCGGAAGGCTGCTGCTCTGATCCGCTGTCGTTGCTGCTTGCCCCGGCGGCGTCACCGGTTGCGCGGTGCCAGGACTTATTCCCAGAAGTGCGATTGCGGCGAACGTCGATGTTGAAAGAGGAAGGCGTCCGAACGTACTAATCCTGCCGGCGCAGCTGATGCTGCGCCGTATGGCGGCGATATGGGGAAGCATGGAGACACCTCGGGTGGCACGCCCTGTGGCACGTCACCGCGAATGAGTGTCCCCGCACATCCAAGAAGGATGATTGGTTCGCTCACCGCCAGTACACCCCGACCGACAGCGCTCGCGTATGACCACGGCTGACGGCAGGTCTCCTGGCTCGCGGGTCTTACCCTTCCGTCGCCTTCCCGGGACCCGAAATCCCAGTGGACATATGACGAAAGACTCGCCGCTTACAGTTGCGGGGGCAGCCGCAGCATGAGGCGGTGTTACGCCCGCACTGCGTTCCCTTTTGATCCCCGACCGGGGGAACCGTCGCGCAAAACGTATTAGGCCATACTCAGTCCGTCAACACCCGATGTCTCCTGGTGGGCCCTTCAGCGACATCGCGTGATGCTGTTTTCAAGTCCGCTCTTTGGGCGATCATGTTGCAAAACTCGGGCGCATTTGCCGACGGGGGCCGGCCGTTATTTTTTGCTCTGCCTTGTTGCGCTGTCCCTATTGGGAGCTGCGGCATCGATAGACCGACGCCTGAGGTACCAGCTGTGCGGGACAGGCCTGCGCCGCCAATGGAGTGGCCAGTCGAGCCTGAAGATACGCTTCGTATGCGCGAATCTCTACTTCGACAATCGGCAAAAGCTCTTGCAGCACATCTCACACATTCTTCAGATGCCCATCCCCTTTTTTCTTCGAGGGTTTGCCAACCGTGACAAAAGGATCAAAGAAAGCGTCCGACGCGCCTTTCTCCACCTACATTTCCCCTTTTCCTCTCTACCTCCGACTGTCGCTTACCAAGGCGTTCATGCGGATCAGAAAGACAGCTCTTCGGCGCGCGATCGTTCACTTGGTCGAGGAGATGGCCGACGACGATAGACCCATCTCGGCTTGCCAGCCCATGCGGCAAGAATTGCAATGGCGCATCTGACGGGAACGGCGCTATGTTGCCAAATTGGTTCCTTAAGTCCAAGGAAGCGCTCGTGCTCCACGCGGTATCGCCCCTCGTTCTAAAGCTCTCGCTTTTTCTCATAACCGCCGTCGCTACGCACTTGGTCATGTCATTCGGGCAGACGTTGTTGCATTATAAGGTCGCCCACCATCGAATGGGCGGAAGGCTGTTTCGCAACCACATCAATTTCCATCACACGCACTATGCCGCCGATCATCTTGTCTCTCGGACGTACCTCGGTGACGAAGGCAACATTACGCCCTACTTCCTTATTCCGGTATTTCTAGTTGGAGGGTGCGCGTATTTCCTGTTGCCGCTTAATCTTTTTGTGGTGATGGTAGTTGCGAGTGCAGCGTCGTTTTACGCGCACGTCTTTTTCGACAAGCAATATCATGTGGAAGGATCGCGCCTTCAAAGGTTTGCGTGGTTCAGACGCCAGCAGGAACTGCACTTTGTTCATCACCGTCACGCGAACAGCAATTTTGGTGTAATTCACTTCTTCTGGGATAAGATTCTCGGCACCTATCGAACGCCGGATGCCGGTGCATAAAAATCAGAAGCATGTAAAGCGATCACGCTTTTCATCCGCCGACCATTCAGAATCTCCGACGTGAATTCTGAGCACGCGCCTCCTTACGCGGCGGTTAATGTCGGCGTGTCGCACGATTTCAAATGATCGTCCGAGGCAAAGCCAATGACCGCGCGCTTCGACATCGTCAACCTGTTCGATCAGATCTATGAGCCGCGCGCCGGCAGCGGCATCGGCGAGTTTGCACCGCGATACGGTGCCCGCCGCGGCTTGTTCGTTGGCGTTTCGCAGAAGCTGTGATGGATGAACTGCAATTTCTGTAAGATTTTGAGGATGGTCGAAGAACGTTCCTCAATTAGTTATAGTTTAAACCAAGATTTCCAGCAGCTTATGAAGCAGCTCCGCCGTAACGACCGCGGTGCCTACATACGCCAGATAGTATGCAACCCTTGTAAAGATCATTGACGCACCCAACTACCGTCACCCCAACACAAAATTCTAATGACGGACATGCAAACTGTCACCACCTGATCGATCAGGGCGGCGGGAAGCGGCGAGGCGGGGGTCAGTTCGGGTGGCATTTGCGTTTGGACAGTCGGTTTTCCACACCCTATGCACAGGCGCGAGCGGTTTTAATGCATTCATTAGATTTGTGAATTAGAATTTTTGCCCATGCATGCCGAGCTTGATGATTTCACTAAAGCAGCGTGTCACGTTGAAGAGGCGCGACGGATCGTATGGCGGCAGAAGGGTCGGATTATACGTCTGAGATCGGCTGGCGTTGACACGCTGGACGCGGAGACAACTCTTCGGCTTCTGGAAGCCAATTTGCAGACCTTCGAAGAACATAAACGCGCGCTGGAGCCTGAACAGCAGGAGCGTCCTTCGGAAAACCCTGTCCGTGGTTGGCCTATCCCTCCGCCGCACCTCATTGCGGCTGAGTAGAGAAGTTCAGAGATAGCCTGGCTTTCTTTTCACACGCGCAGAGAAAAGCGGCGCAGCGTCACAGCGGCAGGCCCCTGTCGAATTTGACGCCGGCTTCGCTTGGCGCGCCGGGCCGAGGAAAGCCCAAACCGATCCGTTTTGTCGACCGTCGGCGATCTTTAGTGCAGCGCCTCGAGCGCCAGCGCGATGCCCTGCCCGCCGCCGATGCACAGCGTGACCAGGCCGCGCTTAAGGCCATCGCGGCGCATCGAGTGGATGAGTTTTGTGGTCAGCACCGCGCCGGTGGCGCCGATCGGATGGCCGTGGGCGACGGCGCCGCCCTCGACGTTGACGATGTCTTCCGGAAATCCGAGCTCGCGGGCGACGACAATGGCGATGGCCGCGAAGGCCTCGTTGATCTCGACGCGCTCGACCGAGCCGACGGTCCAGCCGGCCCGCTGCAACGCCTGTCTGACCGCCGGGATCGGCCCAAGGCCGAACATGCCGGGCTCGACTGCGGCGATGCCGTAGGAAACAAGGCGCGCCGTCGCGCTAACGCCGCGCTTATCGGCCCAGGCCGCGTCGGCAACCACCATCGCGGCGGCGGCGTCGTTCAATCCGGGCGCATTGCCGGCGGTGATGGTGCCATTCGGCCGGAACGCCGGCTTGAGCCGCGCCAGCGCTTCCAGCGTCGTGTCGGGCCGGTTGGCCTCGTCCTTGTCGAATTGCATCGGTCCCTTCTTGCCCGGCACTTCGACCGGCACAATCTGCGATTTGAAATGACCGGCCGCCTGCGCGGCGGCGAAAAACTGCTGTGAGCGTAGCGCCCAGCGGTCCTGGGCATCGCGGGTGACCTGGTACTTCTCCACCAGATCCTCCGTATGCCAGCCGGAGTGGGCGTCGGAGAAGGCGTCGTTCAAGCCGTCGCGCAACACGCTGTCGTAGAGCGCGCCATCGCCCATGCGGTAGCCCCAGCGGCCGCGCCCGACCAGATATGGCGCCTGATCCATGTTCTCCATGCCGCCCGCTACCGCGACGTCGATGTTGCCAAGCGCAATCTCCTGCGCCGCCGAAACGATGGCCTGCGCACCGGAACCGCAGACGCGATTGACGGTGAGCGCCGGAATAGTCACTGGCAGACCCGCATGGACGGCCGCCTGCCGGGCCGGATTCATCTTGGTTCCGGCTTGAACGACATTGCCCATGACGACGGTTTGCACTTCGTCGGGGCGGATAGCGGCACGCGCCACCGCGGCGCCAATCGCCGTGGCGCCGAGACTGGGAGCCGGAACATCTTTGAGAGTGCCGCCGAATGTGCCGACGGCGGTGCGGACGGGTTCCGCGAAAACGACCGAGCGTTGCGATGTCATGACAAACTCCTTCGTTCACGCCCGCGCGACGGCGTTGGCGCGCTGTGCCTCGCCCCGGCCAAATGAGAAATTCTCGCCGGGCAATTCGTAGAGCGTAATCAGCAGGTCGTCCGGCGACACGCCGGCCGCCGCCGCGACGCGGGTGTTGACGTCTTTCAAGAGCGCGAGCCGCGTCTCCTTCGACCGCCCTTCGATGAAAGTGAGATCGAGGATGATCAGGTCGTCGGTATAGTGCATGCCGACAAACGACCGTGTGTGGAGAAAGCGCCGTTTCGGAAATTCAAAGATAAGTTGGTAAAAGTCTTCGGGCGGCACCCGAAGCGTGTTCATCAAGGCCGCCTGGATAGCGTCGGAAACCTTAGCGAGTCGCGCCTCGTCGTAGCGGCCTTCGACGACATGGATTTTTGCGAGCGGCATGGGTCGATCTCCTTTGCGATGGAACAGAGATGATAAATGGGGTTCCGGTGCTGCTGCTTACCTTGTCTGATTGACTTGCGGCGGAACGTCGCCAAGCCAGCGCATGAACTCGCCGACATGTTGCGCCCATAGCTCCGGGTGCGCCATGGTCAGATGGCCAAACGACGTCTCGGAGCCCGGCTGAACGATGAAGCGGCCGTGAGGGACCTGCGGCATCAGGCGCTCGAAGACGTGAAGCACCTCGGGATTGAACTCGTCGTCGGCAAAATTGAGGGCGAAGACCTTGGTCCTGATCGAGGCCAAGCTTGGCTCCGGATCATAGTCGGCCGATGACTTCAGCGAGTAGAGGATATCGTTGGCGTCGATCGCTTCCGCCTGCTTGCGCGCATCCTCGATGAACCGGTCCGCGGCCTGCCCGTTGGGGACGATGGCCTGAAGATGCGGCACGCCGTCAATCATCATCCGCAGGATTTCATATCCCCGCAACCAGCCCGTCGGCGGCTTCGTATAGTTGCCGCCGTTCCATTCCGGGTCGGAGCGGATGTCGTTGATCACCATGCGCCGCCACAGCATGTTGCGGCCAGAGACTTTGATCGGCAGCGAGACGACCGGCATCACCCCGTCCGTGGCGTCGGGGTAAGCCTCCGCCCATTGCCAAGCATTCATGCCGCCCATCGACATGCCGAGGATGGCACGGAGGTGGTTGATCCCGAGCGTCTCGGTGACAAGCTTGTGCTGCAGATCAACAATGTCGCGATAGCCGTAGTTTGGGAAGTTCGCCTTCAGTCCATCGCTCGGCTTGCTCGATTTGCCGTGTCCAACATTGTCGGGAAAGATCAAGTAGTAGCGGCGGGCATCCAATGGCCTGCCCGGATCGAACAGCGCCTTCATGTACAGTGGGCTGCGGAGCGCCAGACCATCGGCTCCCGTCCAGTGCAAAACGAGAACCGCATTGTCGATGTTCCCAGCGGCGTTGCGATGCAGTTCGCCGAGCGTCGCATAGTGGATGCGCAAACGCGTGATGGTCTCGCCGTCGCGGAACTTGTAGTTCTCGAACCAAGCGTTGGCCTGCTTGGCGATTTGTGCAGTTTGCGCAGGCGCTTCGTCCTGGGTTGCCGCAGGCGAGGCGAATGAAGCCGCGCTCAGCAGCGCGACGCACAAGCCCAACAATAAGTTGCGACGCCACAAGTCCGCCAGCCGCGCCGAAAAGAATTTCGGCCGTGCCTCAACGTCGCGCAACACCCATACACGAGAGGTGTTACTGCCAACATCGACGCCTTTGACCTTGATTGTGGCAGGCATAGCTGCCTCCAGCCTATTCGCGTCAATCACGTCCCGGCCGATTGGAGATGTCTGACGTTGTATCGGCCGGCCGGAACGGAACTTGAGAGCCTGCCGGACATCGCGCGGCGTGCCGCCTCGAACCGATCCCACTCTGCTTTGTCGGGGAGCGAAGGAATAGTGACGATCTCGCCCTGGTCGAGGCCGGCGAGCGCGGCGTCGACAACGTCCTCTGCCGACATCACGATTCCGGCGGGTAAATTGTGAACCGGCAGGCCGGCGGTATCCCAGAACTCCGTTGCTATCGCTCCGGGCAAGACCGCTTGGACCCGTACGCCTTTATCCGCCAATTCATGATTGAGCGACTGACTGAAAGCGAGCACGAAAGCTTTGCTGCCGCCATAGACGCCGTTGAGCGTCTCGGGCGAGATCGCAACCATCGAAGCAATATTGACGATGGTGCCGCCGCCGCGCGCGACAAATCCGGGCACCGCAGCGTAAGTCAGCCGCGTCAGCGCGCCGATATTGAGGCGGACCATCGCGTCCATCTTCTCAACGTCAGAACTGAGCAATGGCGCGGCCGAGCCGATGCCTGCGTTGTTCACCAGCAGCGTGATGCTCGTATTGGTCCGCAGCGCCGTCTCGATGCGGCCCAAATCCGCTTTCGCGTCGAGATCCGCTACGATGGTCTCGACCGATCGGCCGGTCGCGTCTTTCAGACGCTGGGCCAGCGCTGCTAACCGGTTCCCGTTGCGGGCGACAAGGATCAGGTCGTAGCCGCGCCTTGCGAGACGGTCGGCATAAGTCGCGCCAATTCCGCCGGAGGCGCCGGTGATTAGCGCCGTGCCCTTCGTTTCGGGACTGATCATATTCAACCTCTTCTGACTGCCGGCTTCCGCCACCGCCGGGTTGACATAACGTGCATATACGCCTAAATAAGCGCATATGCACATTTGTCAAGTGAGGACTTAATAATGGCCGCAGATACCGTACCGACGTCCGAAGATTGCAATTGCTACGTGGTCCGCGCGGCGGCGCGGCACGTCAGTCAATTCTACGATCAGGTGCTGGCGCCGACCGGACTGCGCACCACGCAGTACTCGATGTTGTCGAAGCTCAAGCGTAAGGGACCGTTGACCATCAACGCGCTCGCCGCCGACATGGTGATGGATCGAACGACGCTGGGACGCAACATCCTGCCGTTGCAGCGCGACGGACTGATCAGCATTGAACCGGACGCCGCCGACCGCCGCGCCAAGGCGCTTCGTCTGACCAAAGCCGGTGAGAAACGCCTGCAGGTTGCGCGCGAAAGATGGGCCGTGGCGCAGGCGCGCTTTGAAAGCGTGTTCGGGAGCCGGCGTGCCGCAGAGCTGCGTGGGCTGTTGCGGTCGGTGGTGACCGGCCAGTTTGCGCCGCCGGCCTGATTTCCAACCAAGCCGGGCGGCCCATCAAAGTTGGTAGCTCATCATGGACGCACTAACGAACAGCGACACGAAGGCCACCGCAAAACTAAGGCGACGATTGACGTTAAAGCAGCGGACGTTGGCTGGCCTGGCATGCGTCGCGGTTTTAGCGGCGTCCGCATACGGCTATTATTGGTGGACGGTCGACCGCTTCTTCCAAAGTACCGACGACGCATACGTTGGCGGCAACGTCACTTCCATCTCGCCGCACATTTCCGGATTCATCGCGACAATCCTGGTCGGCGACAACCAGCGAGTCAAAGCGGGACAGCTCGTGGTTCGGCTCGATGATCGTGACGTCCGCGCCGCGGCCGATCATGCCGAAGCGATCCTCAAGGCACGCAAAGCGACACTGGAGAGTTTGCGCGCGAAGTACGAGCTGCAGCAATCGACCATCCAACAGGCGAGCGCCAGCTTGGATGCCAAAATGGCCCAGGCTGATTTTGCCAGGATAGACGCCGAGCGCTACCACGCGCTTGTTCTTTCCGATTCCGGCTCCCGCCAGGATGAACAAAGAACGGCCGCCCTCGACAAGCAGGCAAGAGCGGCCGTCACGTCGGCTCACGCCGGGCTAGTCGCGGCAAGACAGCAACTCGACGTCCTGAATGCGGAGATCGCTGAGGCCGATGCCGCAGTAGCGCAAGCGCAGGCCGATCTTGCGACCGCGCACCTCAATCTCGGCTATGCCGAGATCCGCTCACCGATTGACGGCTATGTCGGCAACCGCGCGGCTCAGGTTGGAGCCTATGTTTCGCAAGGCACCTACCTGCTGACAATCGTTCCGGCGCACGGTCTCTGGGTCGACGCGAACTTCAAGGAAGACCAGCTCGAACGGATGAAGCCGGGGCAGTCCGCGACGGTCGTTGCCGACACGCTGCCGGGCCACGTCTTTCACGGCCATCTCCTTAGTCTTGCGCCAGCCACGGGCGCTGTTTTCAGCGTGATCCCGCCGGAGAACGCGACCGGAAACTTCACCAAGATCGTGCAGCGGGTTCCGGTGCGCATCGCGCTCGACGACGGCGACGCGACATTAGGTGGGATAAGGCCCGGCCTTTCGACCATCGCAACGGTCGACACACGGCCGGACCGGAGCGGGCGAAATGACCGAGACGTCCTCCGATAACTGGATCAGGGGCTTGTTGCCATTCGTCGTGATCTGCTTCGGCGGTTTCATGGCGTTGCTGGACATTCAGATTGTTGCATCCTCCCTGCAAAACATCGGCGGCGGGCTGTCGGCTGCCCAGGACGATATCAGCTGGGTGCAGACTGCGTATCTGATCGCCGAAATCATTGTGATCCCGCTCTCGGGTTGGCTCACCCGGGTCTTCTCCACGCGATGGCTGCTTACGGCGTCGGCCGCCGGCTTTACCGTGACGAGCATGTTTTGCGGCCTAGCTTGGAACATTCACAGCATGATCCTGTTCCGGGCGCTGCAAGGCGCGTTGGGCGCCTCAATGGTCCCAACCATGTTCACGTCGTCGTTCCACTTTTTCCAAGGACCGCGCCGGGTCTATTCTGCCGCGGTAGTCGGCACAATAGCGTCGATTGCTCCGACGCTCGGTCCGGTCATCGGCGGATGGATCACCGACACGCTGAATTGGCACTGGCTGTTCTACGTCAATCTGGTGCCTGGCGTGGCGATTACGCTCCTAATCCCGCTCCTGGTCGATATCGACAAGCCCGATCTGCGCCTTCTTAAGGAGGCAGACTATCCGGGCATCGTGTTGATGGCCGTTAGTCTCGGCACCCTCGAATACGTTCTTGAGGAGGGCACGCGCTGGAACTGGTTCGACAACTCCACCATCGAGACCTGCGCTTATATCGCCGGCATCAGCGGCGTGTTCTTTATTGCCCGCAGCCTGACCTTCGAGCGTCCGGTGGTCGACCTGCGCGCCTTGACCAATCGGAATTTCGCGGTCGGATGCTTTTTGTCGTTCGTCACCGGGGTGGGAATCTTCTCCACGATCTATCTGACACCGCTGTTTCTGGGATATGTCCGCGGCTTCAGCGCCTGGCAGACCGGGATGGCGATCTTTTCGACCGGCGTGGCCTCGCTCGTCGGCGTGCCCTTCTATACCGCGCTGGCCCGTAAGGTCGACACACGCTGGCTGATGATGCTTGGGCTCGCTTCCTTCGGCCTCGCCATGTGGAGCTATAGCTTCATTACCCACGACTGGGGCGCGAACGAACTGCTTATCCCGCAAATTCTACGGGGTTTCCCTCAAGTCTTCGCCGTCGCGCCCAGCGTCAACCTTGGTCTCGGCAGCCTGCCGCCCGAGCGGCTTAAATACGCAAGCGGCCTGTTCAACATGATGCGCAATCTCGGTGGCGCCGTCGGAATCGCCGTGTGCGGCGCAATCATCAACGCCAGAACGAATTTTCACTTCGTCGCGATCGCTTCGAACCTGACACCGGCGAATGGAGCGATGACGCGACTTGTGGATGGGATGGCGAAACGCTATGGCGCATTTCCCGGCAGCCCGGAAGCCGGGCATGTGGCGGCACTGAAGCAACTGTGGGCACTCGCGTACCGTGAAGCATCGACGCTGGCTTATGCGGATGCCTTCCGCGCCGTCATGATCGCGTTCGTGGTCGCTACCCTTCTGGTGCCGCTGATGCGCAACGTGCCGCCCGGCGGAGCGCCGCGCGTTCCCTTACCTGCCGCGCATTGATACGCACGCTGGCGGATGGCGCCGGGGAAGGTGTCATACTCCCGTCGCCGGGAGCAGCATACGACGCCCGCGTTGACGTCAGCCGCCGGAGCTGGCGGCCCATACAATTATCGGGGAGGGGTTCCGAGGGATGGTCGTTTCGGAAGGTGGGTCAGACAATCATTGTTCGCGTCGCGGAACGCTATATCGTGGACGCGGCTGAAGCCGCATCTGTGGCGGCCGTGGCGGGATTGGGCGTGTTCTCGACCGGACAGCGCAGCGTCCAGACCGAACTGGAAACGGGCCGGCTCGTGCGGCTGCTGCCAGACTGGGAAATGGGCTCGTCCGACATCAGCGCGATTCTGCCCGCCGGGCGCGCGGCAAAGCCGTCGGCGCGCGCGTTTGCGAATTTCATCGCCGAGGAAATCCGCGAGATCGAGGCTTGCTTTCCATGGATACCGGCGCAGTGAGGCGCAATTCCGATGTCCAGGAAAGGCGCACCTGCTAAAACTCCGCTCCGGCCGAGCCGACTTAAATTGCGGGCCGGACTTGCGGTTGCTTTGTGCGACGGGCGTTGTTCGTGCGGAAACTTGGCGGTGAACAGCGGTTTGATCGTGCCCATCTGTTACTGTGTAGGTTTTTCGCAGACGATCCACGCCTAAAAATCGATCGTCGGGATCAGATTGCAGTAACGGCGATGGATCGAGGCGAAACGGCTGTCGCTGCACGGACCCGCCGACCAGTAATGCCTCACGTTCAGGCGGCACGCGGCGTAATCGCGGGTGTGCGGCACATAACCGTAGAGCCGGCAGGTGTCGGCCGGGGCGATTGGCGCGGCGTGTACGCATTCGGCCGCGATCATCGCGATTGCCGCCAACAAAAATCGAAGCGCCCTTGGTCGCATCACTCTTGTTCGCGC
The DNA here is from genome assembly GCA_963844545.1 of uncultured Alphaproteobacteria bacterium. Taxonomy (GTDB): domain Bacteria; phylum Pseudomonadota; class Alphaproteobacteria; order Rhizobiales; family Xanthobacteraceae; genus BOG-931. The sequence continues at coordinate 1,522,593 of CAWJOX010000026.1, forward strand.
AATAGCCAGGATCCTTTTCATCGAAGCTTAGCCCGCCGTCCTGCACATTCCGAACAGTTCCCACGCATATTTGCAGGTTGCTCAACGTTATCGCACTTTTGTACTACAGGTCGAGAACAAGGCAGCATATTCGGGGGGAGAAATCATGGCGCTGACGCTTTATCACAACGATATGTCGGTCTGTGCGCAGAAGGTCCGGCTGTGTCTTGCCGAGAAGGGCCTCGCCTACGAGGCCAAGCATCTCAACCTGCGCGAAGGCGACCAGAAACGCCCCGAATACCTCGCTCTCAATCCAAACGGCTACGTGCCGACCCTGGTGCACGACGACTTCGTGGTCTGCGAGTTGACCGTCATCTGCGAATACCTTGACGACGCGTTTCCCGATCCGCCGCTCAAGCCGGCCGATGCCAAAGGCCGCGCGCGGATGCGCGGCTTCACCAAGTTTATCGATGCGGCAATCTTCCCGGCCACCGGGACGGTGTCGATGTCGATCGCGTTCCATCATCAGTATAGACCGGAGATGTACGACACGATGGAAAAAGCCCGGCCGGGATGGCTCGCCAATCTCCGCCAGCTGCAGAAGGGAACCGAGAACCCGGCGTTCCCGGCCGCGATCAAACGTCTCGACAAGATGGTCGCGGATATGGACCGGGCCCTTGCGGAAGGCCCGTGGCTGGCGGGCGAGACCTACTCGCTTGCCGATGTCGGCTACGCGCCTTACGTGACGCGGCTCGATCATCTCAAGTTCCTCGGCGGAATGATCGCGCAGCGTCCGCGCGTTGCCGCGTGGTACGATCGGACGCGCGCGCGCAAGCCCTACCAGAGCGCGCTCGCCGAATGGTTCAATCCTAAATATCTGCCGCTGATGGACGAGAAGGGCAGCGAGGCCTGGCCGCGGGTTAAGGTGCTGCTGGCGGCGTGATTCCGCGCGTGGTCCGAGCCGCGGCAAGCGCGAGGACGAGGCGCATACCATACTCTATCGGTTCCGACTGGATTAGAAATCGAATTCTGGAGTGACGTGACAATAGCGCCGATGCACGACGGCGAAGGCATCATTCGCGCAGGGCCCGGTGGACCAGTAATAGCGTACGTTCATGCGGTATTCCACAAAGGCGCGTGTGCCGGGAACATAGCCGTACTCCCGGCAAATTTCGTCTCAGGAGAACGGCGGGGCGTAGGCACTTCCGGCAAGCGTCAATGCAGCGGCGAATGCGAACAGCGCCAGAGCCGCAGGCCCGCGGCGGTTCCCGATATGCTACGCATCGATCGTCTCATCCGGCAGATGTTGCTCATGCCAGAGCGCATTGAGAATGCCGCAACCGCAGGCAAAGCCCATACCGAGTATCCAAGTAAAGTACCACATCGTTCGATCCTCAATACAAATTGGCGGAATTTTTCTCAACGAGGCTTGTCGTCACCATGCCGCGCAGCGCACGGAATGCGATCGCAGTGTAGATAATGACGATCGGCAGGAAAATGAGCGTCACCAGCAGCATGACAAACAGGGTCAGTTTGCTCGACGAGGCGTCCCATACGGTCAGGCTTGCGCCGGGCGCGATGTCGGACGGCATAAGGAACGGGAACATGCTGACGCCGGCCGTCGCGATGATGCCGAAAATGCCGATCGCGCTGAAGACAAAGGCCGCGCCGCGCCAGCGCGCGCGGCTCAGAAGGAGAGCGAGCAGCATTCCGAGGAAACCCAGGACTGGCGCCGCGATCGTCCAGGGATGCGCCGTGTAGTTGGCAAGCCACAGCCGGGGAGCGCGGGCGACGGTTTTTAACAGCGGGTTTGACGGGCCGTCCTGTGCGATGGCGCTGGTGACGGCGTAGCCGTCGATGCCGCGCCACACCCACAGGCCCGCTGCGGCAAAGAGTACGAGGGTTGCCAACGACCCGATCACGGCTGCCCCACGCGCCCGCGCCGCAACCGCGCCGTCGGTCCGGTGCGTGAGATAGATCGCCCCGTGCGTGATGAGCATCGCCACCGAGACGAGGCCGCATAGGATGCCGAACGGATTGAGCAGTTCGAACAATCCGCTGCCTTCGTAGAAGATGCGCAGGTCGCTATCGATGCGGAACGGCGCGCCCTGCAGCAAATTGCCGAACGCGACACCGAACACGAGGCTTGGCACGAGTCCGCCGGCGAACAGCGCGTAATCCCAGAATGCGCGCCAGCGCGTATCGGCGAATTTGTTGCGAAATTCAAACCCAACCGGCCGCAGGATCAAGGTCAGCAGAACCAGAAACATCGCGATGTAAAATCCCGAGAAAGAGGCCGCGTAGAGCGGAGGCCAAGCCGCAAACACGGTGCCGCCGCCGAGGATCAGCCAGACCTGATTGCCTTCCCAATGCGCGCCGATGGAATTGATCATCACGCGCCGCTCGATGTCGTTCCTCGCCACATAGGGCAGCAACATCGCCACGCCGAGATCGAAGCCGTCCATGATGGCAAAGCCGATCAGCAGGATGCCGAGGAACAGCCACCAGATGAGCCGCAAGCTTCCGTAGTCGAGCGGGATACTCATGCATGTGCCTCCGCGCTGGCAAGACCGAGCGCTGCCGCCGGTCCGATGCGGACGTATTTCAGCATCAGGATGATATCGACGATGAGAAGCGAGGAGTAGAACAGAACAAAGCCCGCCAGCGTGAACACGACTTGTGCGCCGGACACCGTGGAGACCGCGAGAAAGGTCGGCAGCACGCCGTCGATTGCCCACGGCTGGCGGCCGTTTTCGGCGATCACCCAGCCAAGCTCGGCCGCGAGCCAGGGAAGTGGCAGCGACCAGAGCGTGATGCGTAACAGCCAGCGGCGGCCGAAGTCGCGGTGCGAGGCGTACCAAAATATGACTGCGAACATCCCGATAAAATAGAAGCCGCAGCGCCACCATGATGCGGAAGCTCCAGAAGATCGTAAAGACGTTCGGCACCGTGTAGCCCGCGGCTGCGGCAATGGCGGAAGCGTCGGCAGTGCGTGGGTCGGCAACGAAACGTTTGAGCAACAGCGCGTAGCCGAGATCGGCGACGTGCTCGCGCAACTGTGCCGCAGCCTGTGCATCGTTGCGGTCGGCCTTGAACCGTTCCAGCGCATCGTAGGCGACGATGCCGTTGCGGATGCGCTGCTGCGCGCGCGCCACGAGGTCGTTGATGCCGGGTATCTGCTGGTCGAACGACCGCGTAGCGATGACGCCAAGCACCCAGGGGATCTTGATTTCGTAGTCCACATGGTGGTGTTCGGCATCGGGGATGCCGAACAGATCGAGCCCGGCGGGGGCAGGTTCGGTCTCCCACATGCCCTCGATGGCTGCGAGCTTCATCTTCTGGTTCTCAGACACCGTGTAGCCGCTCTCGTCGCCGAGCACGACGACGCACAAAGCTGACGCTAGCCCAAAAGCCGAGGCGACGATGATCGAACGCTTGGCAAACGCCTGGAATCGACCGCCGAGCAGGTAGTAGGACGAGATGGCGACGACGAACATCGAGCCAGTGACGTAACCCGCGCCGACGGTGTGCACGAACTTCGCTTGCGCCACCGGATTGAAAATCAGGTCCCAGAACGAAGTCAGCTCCATGCGCATGGTGTCGGGATTAAAGACGGCGCCGACCGGGTGCTGCATCCAGCCGTTCGCGATCAGAATCCACATGGCGGAGAGGCTGGAGCCGATGGCGACCAGCCACGTCACCGTGAGATGGCCGAGCTTCGGCAAGCGGTCCCAGCCGAAGAAGAACAAGCCGACGAACGTCGATTCAAGGAAAAAGGCCATGAGGCCTTCGATGGCGAGCGGCGCGCCGAAAATGTCGCCGACATAATGCGAGTAGTAGGCCCAGTTGGTGCCGAACTGAAATTCCATGGTGATGCCGGTGGCGACCCCCATGGCGAAATTGATGCCGAACAGTTTGCCCCAAAAGCGCGTGGTATCCCGCCAGATCTCCCGGCCGGTCATCACATAGGCGCTCTCCATGATGGCGAGCAGAAACGATAGGCCAAGCGTCAGTGGCACAAATAAGAAATGATAGAGCGCAGTGGTGGCAAATTGCAGCCGCGCAAGGTTGACGGGATCAAAATCGAACATTTCGCCTCCCCGTCGCTGATTACCGCGGCGGTATCACTGGACCGATCGCTTGCGCCATGGCGGCCGCATCGACAATGGGCTGAGCGCCGTCGGGAAACATGAACATCTTAATGCCGGCAATCCCGATCAGCTTGATGACGAGAATGAGCACGATGGCTTTGGCGAACGGCGTGCGCGGCCGTAGGCCCGCCGCCACGAAGGCGGCCAGCGATGCCGCGATTGCACTAAGGATATACGCGCCGCTGACGTCCGCGCCGCGGCTGTTTGCGGGAGGGATACGAGTGTCGCCGCGAACACTCATTTGCGACAGCCCAGATGCGCACTTTGTGCAGGCTGCACCTTTCCAGCTTTATTGGCAATAGAGGCCGCCTTGCGTCACTCCGCCGCCTTGCGTGTTTCGAAGTAGCGGTTCTCCGGCCGCGGCAAGCCGAGATTCTCGCGCAAGGTCTTGCCTTCATACTCGCGGCGGAAGATGCCGCGGCGCTGCAATTCGGGCACCACTTGCTCGACGAAGTCGTCGAGCCCGCCAGGCAGATACGGGAACATGATGGTGAAGCCATCGCTCGCTTCGGTGACGAGCCATTCCTCCATCTCGTCGGCGATGGTTTTTGCCGTGCCGACCATGGCGAGGCCGGAATAACCGCCGAGCCGCTGCGCCAACTGGCGCACGGTGAGATTTTCACGCGCTGCCATCGCTACGACGCGGTCGCGGGCGCTTTTGCTGGCGTTGCTCTCGGGAATTTCCGGCAGCGGCTTGTCCGGATCGAAGCGCGAGGCATCGTGGCCGAGCGCAATCGAAAGCGAAGCGATGGCGCTGTCGTAATGGACCAGGCTGTCGAGCTTGGCGCGCTTTGCGCGCGCTGCTTCGACGGTATCGCCGACAATGACGAAACAGGCCGGCATGATCTTCATGTGCTCGCGGGCTCTCCCGGCCTTTTCCATGCGGCCCTTTACGTCGGCGTAGAATTCGCGGCCGGCGGCAATGGTGCTCGGCGGCGTGAACACCGCTTCCGCGGTTTCTGCCGCAAGCTGCCGCCCGGAATCGGACGCGCCGGCCTGAACGATCACCGGCCAGCCCTGGATCGGACGCGCGATATTGAGCGGCCCGCGGACTGATAGGTATTTGCCCTTGTGATTAAGGACGTGCAGCTTGTCGGGATCGAAGAAAAGCCCGTGTTCGACGTCGCGAACGAAGGCATCGTCGGCCCAGGAATCCCATAGCCCGGTGACGACGTCGTAGAACTCCCGTGCGCGGCGATAGCGCTCGCCGTGCTCCATGTGATCGGACATGCCGAAGTTGAGTGCGGCGTCCGGATTGGACGTGGTGACGATATTCCAGCCGGCGCGGCCGCCGCTGAGATGATCAAGCGAAGCAAAGCGCCGCGCGACATGATAGGGCGCGTCGAACGTGGTCGAGCCGGTGGCAACGAGCCCCAAATGCTCGGTGACCATCGCCAGCGCGGAGAGGAGCGTGAACGGCTCAAACGACGTCACCGTGTGGCTGTGCTTGAGCGCGTCGAGCGGCATATTGAGCACGGCCAAGTGATCGGCCATGAAGAAGGCGTCGAACTTGGCGCGCTCCAGCGTCTGCGCGAACCGCTTGATATGGGCGAGATTGAAATTGGCGTCCGGAAAGGCGCCGGGATAGCGCCAGGCGCCAGTGTGGATGGTCGTTGGCCGCATGAACGCGCCGAGGTGGAGTTGCCGTGAACCGCTCATGTCTGTGTTCTCTTTAGCCCCGGATATGCAATTAATGTTGATGGCAGCCGGCGAAACTTCAAGGGCGGCCGACCCGGGGACCTGGACGGCAGGCAATTTGCGCTATCGCAAAGCTCGCTGTGCAGATTTGATGCAGTGGCAGTGGCTCCGGAGAAGTGATAGGGCTTTTGTTCCGGGGAAGGTCCTTGCGACAAATTGGCTGTAGCGTAATCGGGAGGTAGGCGTGAAAAAAATTCTTGGCGGCGTGTGTTTGGTGGCGGGCGTTTGGGCCGGCATGGCCTCTATCACGGCGGATGCCGCGGACCTCAAGATCGCGCTCATCTACAGCAAAACCGGCCCGCTTGAGGCCTATGCCAAGCAGACCGAAGCCGGCCTGATGCTCGGTCTCGAGTACCTCACCGGCGGTACCATGATGCTCGACGGCCGCAAGATCGTGGTCCTGCCCAAGGACGATCAGGGCAAACCGGACGTGGCGAAATCGCTGCTCGAACAGGCCTATGCCGATGACGGCGTCGATCTCGCCATTGGCACGTCTTCCTCGGGCGCGACCATTGCGATGCTGCCGGTCGCCGAGGACGCCAAGAAGATCCTGCTGGTCGAGCCAGCGGTCGCCAACTCCATCACCGGCGACAAGTGGAATCGCTACATCTTCCGCAGCGCCCGCAACTCATCCCAGGATGCGCTCTCCGGCGCGGTCGCGCTCGGCAAGGGCGACGTCGCCATCGCCACTCTGGCGCAGGACTACTCCTTCGGCCACGACGGCGTCGCCGCATTCAAGTCGGCGCTGGCGGAGTCGCACAGCGCAGGCAAGGTGGTGTTTGAGGAATATGCGCCGTTCATGACCACCGACTTCACCGCTTCGGCGCAACGGTTGTTTGATGCGCTGAAGGACCGGCCGGGCCGCAAGATCATTGCGGTGATCTGGGCCGGTCCCAATCCCGCTCTCAAGCTCGCCGACATGAAGCCGGAACGCTACGGCATCGCGCTCGCCCCGGGCGGCAATATTCTCCCGGTGATGCAGCAGTGGAAGCAATTGGCCGGCGCCGAAGGCACGATCTACTATTACTACGGCTTCCCCAAGAACCCGATGAACGACTGGCTCGTGACCGAACACGAGAAGCGCTACCACATGCCGCCAGACTTCTTCACCTGCGGCGGCATGGCGGCGGCAAGCGCGGTCGTCACCGCGATCAAGAAAGCCGGCGGCACCGATACCGAGAAACTGATCGCGGCCATGGAGGGCATGGATTTCGACACGCCCAAGGGCAAGATGACGTTCCGCAAGGAAGATCATCAGGCGATGCAGTCGATGTACGTGTTCAAGATCAAGGCCGATCGCAAGAACGACTGGGATTTGCTGGACTTGGTCCGCGAGATCCCGGCTTCGGAAATTCCGGTGCCGATCCGCAACAAACGGTGAGATTGCGAGTGCTACTTCAGACGGAACGGACCAGCGCTTTGATCCGCTCGTCCCCGCGAAAGCGGGGACCCAGAGATTCTAACGCAACGCCGGTATTTCCCGCTGGATTCCCGCTTGCGCGGGAATGAGCGGAAAAAATGCTCGAGACGCGGGAACTGAGCATCCGCTTCGGGGGCCATCTCGCCGTCGACGCGGTGAGCTGCGCATTCCATCCCGGAAGCCTGACCGCGATTGTCGGCCCGAACGGCGCCGGCAAGACGACCTATTTCAATCTGATTTCTGGACAGCTCAAAGCCACTGCCGGCCAGGTGCTGTTTCAGGGCGCGGACATCACGACAATGCCGGCGTCGGAGCGCGCGCGCCGCGGCCTCGGCCGCGCCTTTCAGCTGACCAATCTGTTTCCTTACATCAGCGTGCACGAAAACGTCCGGCTTGCGGTGCAAAGCCGCTGCGGCGCCGGCCTTGACCTCATTCACACCTGGCGGCAGCACACCGAGCTGATCGAGGAAGCCGACGACATTCTCCGTCAGGTCGGCCTGACCGTACGCCGCGATCTGCGCGCCGGCCTCCTGCCGCACGGCGATCAGCGCAAGCTCGAAGTTGCGATCCTGATCGCGCTCAGGCCGCAGGTCTTTCTGTTCGACGAGCCGACCGCGGGCATGAGCGTCGATGAAGTGCCGGTCGTGCTCGACCTTATTCATTCGATCAAGGCGGGCGGCGACCGCACCATCCTTCTGGTCGAGCATAAGATGGACGTGGTGCGCTCGCTCGCCGACCGCATCATCGTGCTGCACAACGGCCAACTCGTCGCCGACGGCGATCCGGCGACCGTGATCGCGCTGCCGGTGGTGCAAGAGGCCTATCTCGGGGCGGCGAATGTCTGATCGGCCGCCGCTGCTCACGCTCTCCGGCGTCAACACACATATCGGGCCGTATCACATTTTGCAGGGCGTCGATCTCGCGGTGCCGCGCGGCGCGCTCACCATGCTGCTGGGCCGTAACGGCGCCGGCAAGACCACGACTTTGCGCACCATCATGGGGCTGTGGCACGCCTCCGCCGGCTCGGTGCGCTTCGACGGCGCCGACATCACGGCCTGGGCCACGCCCGACATCGCCCAGGCCGGCATCGCCTACGTGCCGGAGAATATGGGCATCTTCGCCGATCTGACGGTGCGGGAAAATCTTCTCCTCGCCGCGCGCTCGGGCCCGATCGACCAAGCGCGGTTGCGCTGGATCTTCGGGCTGTTTCCGGCGCTGGAAAAATTCTGGTCGCTGGCGGCGGGCGTACTGTCCGGCGGGCAAAAGCAGATGCTGTCGATCGCCCGCGCCATCATCGAGCCGCGCAAACTGTTTTTGATTGATGAACCGACCAAGGGGCTTGCACCCGCGATCATTGGCAACATGATCGCGGCGTTTCAGGAGCTCAAGAAGTCCTCGGACGCCACCATTCTCGTGGTCGAGCAGAATTTTCTGTTCGCCAAATCGCTCGGCGATGCCGTGGCGGTCATGGACAACGGCCGGGTAGTGCACTCAGGCGCCATGGCGGAGCTGGCCGAAGATCGCGACTTGCAGCACCGGCTCCTCGGCCTGCACCTGGATCAGCACCAATGACGCCGCCTGGCGAACTCTCCCTGCCGGCGCAGCGCCGCGATTTTGCGCCGGTTCTGCTGGTGCCGCTCGTCGCCCTGGTAGCGCTGCCGCTGGTCGGGTCGCCGTCGACCTGGGTGACGCTGACGCTGGCCGGCCTCGCCATGGGCATGATCATTTTCATCATCGCCTCGGGGCTGACGCTGGTGTTCGGCCTGATGGACGTGCTCAATTTCGGCCACGGCGCGTTCATTACCGTCGGCGCCTATGCGGCGGCATCGCTGGTGCCGCTGCTGGCGACATCGCTTCGCGCCAACTCGATGATCCTTAATCTGCTCGCGCTGCTGGCGCTGATCGCGGTGGCCATGGCGGTGACCGCCATCCTCGGTTACGCGTTCGAGCGCGTCATCATCATGCCGGTCTACGGCCAGCATCTAAAACAGATCCTGGTCACCGTCGGCGGCCTGATCGTCGCCGAACAGCTCATCATCGCGGTGTATGGACCGGTGCAGATCGCGCTGCCGTTGCCGACGGCATTCCGCGGCTCGCTGATCTTCGGCGACGTCGCGGTCGAACGCTACCGGCTGATCGCGGTCGTCGTCGGCCTCGTGATCTTCGCCGCCATGCTGCTCATTCTCAACCGCACCCGGATCGGTCTCCTGATCCGCGCCGGCGTCGAGAACGGCGAAATGGTCGAGGCGCTCGGCTATCACATCCGCCGGCTGTTTGTCGGCGTGTTCATGGCGGGCTCGGCGCTCGCCGGACTCGGCGGCGTGATGTGGGGGTTTTATCGCGAGTCGCTGACGCCCGGCATGGGCATGGACGTAATGGTGCTGGTGTTCATCGTCGTCGTCATCGGCGGGCTCGGTTCGGTCGGCGGCTGCTTCATCGGCGCCCTGCTGGTGGCGGTGACCGCCAACTACACCGGCTTTCTCGCGCCCAAGCTCGCGCTCGGGTCGAACATCCTGCTGATGGCGCTGATTCTGTTGTGGCGCTCGCGCGGCCTTTATCCGGTGGCGAAGCGATGAAAACCCTGGGAGCGATATTGTCGGGCGACCCGCCGCGCGGCCGCGTGCTGACGTTTCTGCTCGTCGTCATCCTGATCAGCCTCGCCTTCGCGCCGCTGCTGTTTCCGGGCATGGCCACACTGAATGTCGCGGCCAAGATTTGTTATTTCGTGGTGCTGGCCGCGAGCTACGATCTGCTGCTCGGCTATACCGGCATCGTCTCGTTTGCTCACACCATGTTCTTCGGCATCGGCGGCTATGGCGCCGGGCTGGCGCTGTATAATTTCGGGCCGTCGTGGACCTCGATCCTGCTCGGCACCGCCGCGGCGCTGGTGCTGGCGATCGCGCTCGCACTGATCATCGGTCTGTTCTCGCTGCGGGTGCGGGCGATTTTCTTCGCCATGATCACGCTCGCCGTCGCCAGCGCGTTTTCGATTCTGGCGTCGCAGTTGAGCGCGGTGACCGGCGGTGAGGATGGCCGCAACTTTCGGCTGCCGGCGGCACTGCGGCCCGGATTTCACGTGGCGGTCGGGCCGTTCACGATCAACGGGCGCATCATCACCTATTATCTGATCTTCTTTGCCGCGCTGATCTTATTTCTGCTGCTGCTGCGCGTCGTCAATTCACCATTCGGCCGCGTGCTGCAGGCGATCCGCGACAATGAGTTTCGCGCCGAGGCGCTGGGTTACCGGACCGTGGTCTACCGCTCGATCGGCAATTGTCTTGCGGCTGCGGCCGCGGCGCTTGCCGGCGTACTGTGCGCGCTCTGGCTCCGCTATACCGGACCCGCGGTGACGCTGTCGTTCGACATCATGCTCGATATTCTGCTGATGGTGGTGATCGGCGGTATGGGCACGCTCTACGGCGCGGTGCTCGGCGCCGCGATCTTCGTCCTCGCCGAAACCTATCTGCAAAATGTGATGGCGATGATCAGCCAGGCGACCGCCGGCCTGCCGGTTTTGCCGGTGATCTTCCATCCCGATCGCTGGCTGCTCTGGCTCGGGGTTTTATTCGTGCTCAGCGTCTATTTCTTTCCATTCGGCATCGTCGGCCGGCTGCGAGCGCATCGATGATGTTTCCACACCACCCTGCGTCAAACCATTGGCCGCGGACGCGGCCTATCCGCCGGGGGCACCCGAAATAAATATACTTGTCTCATTCAGTGCCTTTAGGAAGGTCGGGCTGTTCGATTTATCTTTATCTCCCGGGTCGGTCACTCCGCCGCGGTGGAATCGCACCTAAGCAAGCGGGCGTGCGTCGAGACGCAACGACAGTCACCGCAAAGCTGCTAGGCCGCAATTGTAACCGCCGCTTGCGCCAATGAAGCGATCGATGCAGAAAACTCCAATGCGGAAAGTCGAGCAGTGTTGATCGGCGACGGCTTGGCTCTTGCTTCTGCGTTCTTCTTTGCCATGGCCAATGTCGCGATCGCGAAGGCGGCGCGAGAAAAGGCCCTCGACAATGCCGTACTCCTCTCGATTGTTTTGACCGCTGCTCTGTCCGCGCTGGCGTTTCTGCTGCGCCCGGCTTCGATGCCCCACAGCGGTTCCAGGATGCTCCCCACAGTCGCGTGGTTCGCCCTATCCGGCGTTCTTGCTACGGTTTGGGGGCGGCAGACGATGTTTAAAGCGGTTCGGTTCGCCGGTGTTATCCGCGCGACGACAATTCGTCGCTTGACGCCATTTTTCTCTATCCTTTTGGGGGCGGTGCTGCTCGGGGAAAGTGTCTCTGGATTTGCAGTGCTGGGTGCGATCCTTATTGTGGCCAGTTTCGCGTTGATCTACGCGGATAATCGCCGAAAATTTGCTGCCGGCGAGCTGTTCCCAGGCGCGAATATCCCGCTCGGTTATATGTACGGCGCGATTTCCGCGCTGGTGTACGCCGCAAGCTACATTGCTCGTAAACGAGGCTTACAAAGCCTGCCAGATCCGTATTTCGGCGCTCTGCTCGGATCCGTTACTGCATTGACGTACTATTTGATCGGCTGCCTTTTCAGCTCCAGGTTTAGGGCCGATGTCAAAGCCCTGCTATCCGCGCCTAATGCCTGGCAGTTTTTCGCGGCGCTTTGCATTTCGTGTGGCCAGATTTCGCAATTCATGGCACTAAACTATATCGGGGTCGGTCGTTTGGCTGTCATAAATTCAGCTGAGCTATTCCTCTCGACCTACTTGGCAGTCATCGTCTTCGGGACTGAGAGCTGGCCATCGGTGCTCGTTCTTCTGGCGACAGCGCTGGCGGCCGCAGGTGTCATACTTTTCGCTGCCGGCTAAACGCAACGTTTCGAGCGGCCGTACTGGCAAGCACTACGCTTTGTATGCGGCTAGAAAAAATGCGCGGCGGTGGAACTGCCCAGCTCCGCCGCCGCGTCATGTTGCAGAAACTAGAGAGCCGTCGTCACCGCTTTTACCTCAGTGTAGTTGTTGAGGACGAATTCACCCATCTCGCGGCCCCAGCCGGATTCCTTGTAGCCGCCAAACGGCAGCGACGATGGTGCAGCCGGTGGCCAGCGCCGGAGCGAGCTTCCACGCAGCCATCAGCAGCGGGAGGTTCCAGGGAATAATCTGGCCGACGACGCCGACCGGCTCGCGTAGCGGGCCAAGTAACGGTGCCGAGAGCTTTTGCGGGTAACGGCAATTTGTGGCCGCCGAGGTTTCCGACAATGAGGCGATTGACCCGTCAAAAGTGATAAATCATGAGTGCTACGAACGATGTGGAGCAAACGATGTCGGCACTCGAAGCAAACCTCGCCAAGGCGGAACAATATCTCGCGCGCTTCCGCAAGGACGGCCTGCAAAACCAGATCGGCGGCGCGGCGGTGCCGGCATGCGACGGGACAAGCTTTGAGACCATGTCGCCGGTTGACTTAAAGCCGCTTGCCAAAGTCGCGCACGGCAAGGCCCCCGACATCGACCACGCGGCCAAGGCGGCAAAGCAGGCGTTCCCGGCATGGGCTGCGCTCGCCGGCGACAAACGCAAAGAGCTCTTGCACAGAATTGCCGACGCGATCGTCGCGCGCGCCGAGGAGATCGCGTTCGTCGAGTGCATGGATACCGGGCAGGCGCTCAAATTCATGGCCAAGGCCGCTCTGCGTGGCGCCGAGAATTTCCGCTTCTACGCCGACCGTGCGCCGCAGGCGCGCGATGGCAGGGTGCTGCGCACCGACGGTCAGCTCAACATGACGACGCGGGTGCCGATCGGCCCGGTGGGCGTGATCACGCCGTGGAACACTCCGTTCATGTTGTCGACCTGGAAAATCGCTCCGGCGCTGGCCGCCGGCTGCACGGTCGTCCACAAGCCGGCCGAGTTTTCTCCGCTGACCGCGCGGCTGCTGATTGAAATCGCCGAGGGAGCCGGCCTCCCGCCCGGCGTATGGAATCTCGTCAACGGCATGGGCGAAGACGCCGGCAAGGCGCTCACCGAACATCCGGACATCAAGGCGATCGGCTTTGTCGGTGAAAGCCGCACCGGCTCGCTGATCATGAAACAGGGCGCGGACACGCTCAAGCGCGTGCATTTCGAGCTTGGCGGCAAAAACCCCGTCATCGTCTTCGCCGACGCCGATCTGGAGCGCGCGGCGGATGCTGCCGTGTTCATGATCTACTCGCTCAACGGCGAGCGCTGCACCTCCTCGTCGCGCCTGCTGGTAGAGGACCGCATCTACGAGGAATTTACCGCCGCGGTCGCGAACAAGGCCAAGCGCATCAAGATCGGCCATCCGCTCGACCCGGAAACCGTGATCGGCCCGCTGATCCATCCGGTGCACGAAAAGAAAGTCCTCGAATATCTGGAGATTGGCCGGCGCGAAGGCGCGACGGTCGCGGCCGGCGGCGGCAAGGTCGACGGCCCGGGCGGCGGCTGCTATGTCGCGCCGACGCTGTTCACCGGCGCGCATAACCGCATGCGCATCGCGCAGGAAGAAATTTTCGGGCCGGTGCTGACCGCGATTCCGTTCAAGGACGAAGCCGAGGCGCTCGCGCTCGCCAACGACGTCCAGTATGGGCTGACCGGATACTTATGGACGTCCGACGTGACCCGGGCGTTGCGTTTCACCGACCGCCTCGAAGCAGGAATGATCTGGGTGAATTCCGAGAACGTGCGCCATCTGCCGACGCCGTTTGGCGGCGTCAAAAGCTCCGGCGTCGGCCGCGACGGCGGCGACTGGTCGTTCGACTTCTACATGGAAACAAAAAACATCGCCTTCGCCACCGGTAAGCACGCGATCCAGAAGCTTGGCGGCTGAGAGATGCGCACTTTAAGAGGTGCGCTCAGCTCTGCACCTCAGCCGAACGTGAACGCGTAGGCTTGTACGCCCGGATCCAGAAATTCGATCTCGAAGGTGCGATCGGAGATCTCTCCGTTCTGCCGGATCAGCTGATAGAGCCGCTGCCCGTCGACTACGCCGAGGCCGTTGGCGTCGACATCGGCGCCGTGGTTCGCGCCCGGTGCGGCACCATCGATGCTGACCCGAAAGTGAACCGGCTTGTTGTTTGCCCCGGGACCGAGCACAAGATGCAGGTCGCGGGCGTGAAATCTGTAGGCAATGCGGCCGTCCGGTTTGTTGAGCGCGGCGTCCTCGGCGCCCACGGTCCAATCGCCCGAGAGGCTCCATTGATTGAGCGCAAGCGGCGCTGTGGCGTAGGCGTGACTTTCATCTTCGACAAGGCCGCCGGGTGATATGAAGTTGTCGGCGCGATTGTAGCCGACATAGGTCTCCGGCGATTTGACTTCGCTCTCTTCGGCTGCGGCTTGCGCGCCGGAAGCCGTTACCGAAACGACGTCGGTGGAATAACCCTTATCGCCGGCTTCGGCGAGAAGCCGCTGGATCACCCGCTCGGACTGGTCGTACTCGCCTTCGCCGAAGTGGTGGTAGCGAATGCGTCCTTGCGCATCGATGAAATAGTGCGCGGGCCAATATTGATTATCGAACGCGCGCCAGATTTTGTACTCGTTATCGATGGCGACGGGATACTGGATTTTCAGCTCCGATACCGCGGCGCGCACATTGGCGACCTTGCGCTCGAAGGCGAATTCCGGCGTGTGTACGCCGATCACGACCAGACCGTGGTCCTTATATTTCTCGGCCCATGCCCTGACATAGGGAATCGCGCGCAGGCAATTGATGCAGGAATAGGTCCAGAAATCGATCAGGACGACCTTGCCTTTGAGGCCTTCCGGCGTCAGCGGCGGCGAATTTAGCCATTCCTCGGCGCCCGCCAGCGACGGGAAGCCGCCCTCGACGCCCAGGTTCGGTTGGTGATCGCCCGGCTTTACCTTCATCGTCATCGCCGGTCCGCCGTTCGTGGTGTTGGCGGACTGCGTCGACGCGCTCGCTCCTTTAGATGACGGGCGAATCCGGTCGATCAGGCTTTGCTCGAGCGACGCCGTGCCCGACAGCGAGACGCGGGTCAGAAAGCCGGTGTCGAAGCCGAATGCGATGGCGGCGACAGCAACCAGCACGGCGACGCCCAAGGCGCGCCTGATCCACTCGCCCATCCCGAGCGATCGCTTCATCGCCGCAAATATCCGCCCGCCAACAGCGAGCGCCAGCGCCAGTGACGTGGCTGCACCAGCCGCGTAGGCGAGCAGGAGAAACGTGGTGCCGACACTCGCGCCTTTGAGCGCCGCGCCGGTCAGGATGAGCCCAAGTACCGGGCCCGCGCACGGCGCCCACAGAAGCCCGGTGGCAACTCCGAGCAACAACGAAGGCAATATCTGCGCACCCGGAGCGCCCGCGTCCCGCTGAGCGGACTCCGACAGCTTTGCGCCGAGGCCGACAAGCGGCTCCATCAGGCGATCGGCGAATTTCGGAAAGATGAGCGTGAGGCCAAATACCGCAAGGAGCGCGATGGCAACCAAGCGCCCATACTGGTTGGCTTCAACGACCCAGCCGCCGGCGACCGCCGCCAGCGTCGCTATGATGGCGAAGGTCACGGCCATGCCTACCAGCATTGGCAAGCCGGATTGCAGGAACGGCCGGTCGGCGCGGGCAAACACAAACGGCAGCACCGGCAGAATGCAGGGGCTGACGATCGTCAGCACGCCACCCAGATAGGCCAATACCAACAGCGTCATCACCGCCCTCCTGGCGCACGCTCAAGCGATTACCCGGGCACCGCATACGAAGGGAGCGCTATGTTGTCACGGCAATAGCGGGGGTACACATACATTTGATAGGCGGTGGTACACGCCAAGCAAAAATCCGTGCGTTCCAACGAAATGGCGAGCCCTGCGTACCGCACAGGTCTGACACTGCCGGTCAAGCGCCGCGTGCTCTGGTCGTTTCACTGTCGTGAAATATAAACTGAATGCGGTTCTCATCGTCGATCGCGAAAGTAAGCACAATGGCAAACGCCAAATGATATTCCCAAACGCTCGCTCGGTTCGTCCGGTATCGCGGTATCCGCGATTGGGCTCGGCTGCATGTCGCTCTCCGGCGTTTATGGCGAGAGCAGCGACGATGGCGGAATAGCCGTCATCCGCGAGGCGTTGGATCGGGGAATCACCTTTCTCGATACCGCGGACATGTATGGCTTCGGCCACAATGAGGAGCTGGTCGGCAAGGCGATCAAGGGGCGCCGCGGGCAAGTCGTGCTGGCAACGAAATTCGGCAACCTCGGCGGCCGCGACGGCAGGATCGTGGACGGACGTCCGGAATATGTCTTCAGCGCCTGCGAGGCCAGCCTCAAGCGCCTCGGCGTCGAGGTGATCGATCTCTATTATCAGCACCGGGTCGATCCGGGCGTGCCAATTGAGGACACGGTTGGGGCCATGTCCCGGTTGGTGGAGCAAGGCAAGGTGCGCGCGCTTGGCCTGAGCGAGGCCCGTCCGGAGACCATCCGCCGCGCGCACGCCGTTCATCCGATCGCCGCCGTGCAAAGCGAATTTTCGCTGCTCTACCGGACCGAAGCCGAGGAGACGCTGCGCACCACGCGCGAGCTGAAAATCGCTTTTGTCGCCTACGGTCCGCTCGGCCGCGGGTTACTCACCGGGGTGGTCGAGGATCCGGACAAGATCGCCAACACCGATGCCCGGCGCCGGCATCCGCGATTCGCCGCGGAGAACCTCGCCCACAACCTGGCGCTGGTCCATCGCATCGACGAAGTCTCCCGCCGGAAGGGATGCACGCCCGGACAGCTCGCGCTGGCCTGGTTGCTCGCGCAGGGTAAAGACATCATCCCAATTCCCGGCACCAAACGAAAAGAACAACTCCTGGAAAACATCGGAGCGCTTGCGATCGATTTGACCGCTGCCGATCTTGCACAGATCTCGGCCGCCATACCGGCCGGCGCTGCAGCGGGCTTGCGCTATCCCGAGGCGCAGATGAAGAGCGTGTATCTCTAAATGGCGCTCACCGCGCCTTAAACTTGGCGGCTTCTTCCGAGCCTCGGGTTGCGTTGCCGGCGCTGTAGGAATGAGCTCCGGTGCCGGCAAGCTTTCCCTTGTCGACAATCAGGTATTCGTTGCGGATCGGACGGTTCTCGAACCAGCATTCGAGAATCTCCCGCGTACCGGCGGCATAGCGCGCTTGCGCGGAGAGCGAGGTGCCGGAGATGTGCGGCGTCATGCCGTGATGCGGCATGGTCCGCCACGGGTGGTCTTTCGGCGCCGGCTGCGGAAACCAGACGTCTCCGGCATAGCCGGCGAGTTGGCCGCTCTCCAGCGCGCGGACCACCGCATCGCGGTTGCAAATCTTGCCGCGCGCGGTGTTCATCAGATACGCGCCACGCTTCATGCGCCCGATCATCTTGTCGTCGAAGAGATTCTCCGTCTCCGGATGAAGCGGGGCATTGATCGTGACCGCGTCGCAGACCGGGACCATATCGGCGGTCGACTTATGGAAAGTCAGGCCGAGCTCTTTCTCGACGACTTTCCGGCAAACGGTGCCGGTCGGTGTAGTGGAGATGCATATCGAAGGGCTTCAACCGCCGCAGCACGGCGAGGCCGATGCGGCCGGCGGCGACCGTCCCGACATGCATCCCCTCAACGTCGTAGGAGCGCGCAACGCAGTCGGCGATGTTCCACCCGCCCTTTACGACCCACTGGTATGAGGGAATGTAATTTCGCACCAGGCTGAGAATCATCATCACCACGTGCTCGGCGACGCTGATCGAATTGCAGTAGGTGACCTCGGCCACGGTGATGCCGCGGTCGATGGCGGCCTGGAGATCGACATGGTCCGATCCGATGCCGGCGGTGATGGCCAGCTTCAGTTTCGGTGCTTTCGCGATCCGCTCCGCCGTCAGATAGGCGGGCCAGAACGGCTGCGAAATGACGATTTCGGCGTCGGGAAGCTCGCGATCAAAAATGGAATCGGCACCGTCCTTGTCGGAGGTCACGACGAGCTTATGTCCCTGGCTTTCGAGAAACTTGCGCAGCCCCAGTTCGCCGGACACGCTGCCCAGCAGATGGCCCGGAACGAAGTCGATCTTTTTCGGGGTCGGCAGGGTCTGGCCGCCGGGATAGTGAGTCAGCTTGGGCAAGTCGTCGCGAACGTAGGATTTCGGATAGCCATCGACCGGGTCATCGTAAAGTACACAAACGATCTTCGACATTTTATTTCCTCCCGCCGCGCAAATCGGCGTTGGCGCGGATTAAAGTTTGACTAGCCCGGCACGGCGCCTCGCGGCAGGAAACTCATCGCTTTCGAAAAGTTGCTCGACTCGCCGGATGTTCAGCCGGTTTTAATCCAAACCGCCTTGACGTTGAGATATTCTTCCATCTGCTGCAGGCCAAACTCGCGGCCATAACCACTCATCTTGTAACCGCCGAACGGCACGGCGGGATCCATGGCCTGATAGCAGTTCACCCACACGGATCCGGCACGGATCGCGCTTGCGAGGTGATGCGCTTTGCTCACATCCCGCGTCCACACGCCGCTGCCTAGCCCGAACATTGTGGCGTTGGCGCGCCGCACCAGTTCATCCATGTCCTTGAACGGTATCGCCGATATCACCGGACCGAAGATTTCTTCCTGTGCGATCCGCATGTCGTCGCGAACATTGGCAAAGACGGTAGGCGGCACGAAATAGCCTTTTGCCAGCGGGCCGTCGGTCGCCCGTTCGCCGCCGGCGAGTGCGCGCGCGCCTTCCTGCTTGCCGAGACTGAGGTAACCGGTCACGCGCTCCAGCTGTTGCTCCGATACCAGTGGACCGATCTGCGTCTCCGGGTCGAGCCCGTTGCCGACCCGCAGCCCTTTACCGAAGGCGGCGACGCGGCCGACGAATTCGTCGTACACCTTTTGCTCGACAAAAAGCCGGGTGCCGGCGCTGCAAATCTGGCCGGAATTGGCGAACACCGCCATGGCGGCGCCGGGTACGGCGGACTCGATGTCGGCGTCGGCGAACACGATATCGGGAGACTTGCCGCCGAGTTCGAGCGATACGCGCTTCAGGTTACCGGCGGACGCTCGCACGATCGATTGTCCGGTAATGTGCGAGCCGGTGAAAGCCACCTTATCGACGCCCGGATGCGCCGCCAGCGCCGCTCCCGCGGTCTCCCCGTAGCCGGGTATGACGTTGACGACGCCCGGGGGCACGCCTGCTTCCAGAGCCAATGCGCCGAGGCGCAGCGAAGTCAGCGGGGCTTCTTCGGCCGGCTTAAGGATTACCGTGCAGCCGGTCGCCAGCGCCGGCCCGATTTTCCAGATCGACGCGCCAAGCGGACCGTTCCACGGAATAATGGCGCCGACGACGCCTACCGGTTCTTTCAATGTGTAGGAGAATATCTCGCCGGGGAGCGAATTCTGTATCGTCTCGCCATGGAGCGACGTCGCCTGGCCGGCGTAGTAGCGCAGCATGCCCAGTACGCGCAGCCGCGTAGCCCTGGTCCGGCTGATCGGGGCGCCCATGTCGAGCGTGTCGAGCGAGCTAAGCTCGTCGAAATGACGCTCGACCAGATCGGCAAGCTTCAACAGGACCTGCTGGCGTTCATACGGCTTGAACTTGCTCCAGGGACCTTCAAATGCTTTGCGGGCCGCTGCAACAGCGCGGTCGATGTCCTCCGCGTCGCCTTCGGCCACCGTCGCCAGCAGTTCGCCGGTTGCCGGATTGCGGCTTTCAAAATGTTTGCCGGATGCGGCGTGCACCCATTTGCCGTCGATCAGCATTTGCTTGAACGAACCGTCCGCGAAGGCGTGGCGGGTCATGGAGATAGTTTTTGCCTGTGCCATTTCCGTACTCTTTTCTCAGTCAGGGTTCTTGGTTGTCGAATGATCGCGTAGCGAGTTGGTTTGCAGGAAATAGTAGCGCCGTCCTACAACGCCATCACGACCGACTTGACCTCGGTATACAGATCGAGGACCTCGCGGCCCTTTTCGCGCCCCCAGCCGGATTGCCGAAAACCGCCAAACGGCAAAGCGGGATCGATCGAGCCGTGCATATTCACGCCGATCGTGCCGGCCCTGATCTTGCGGACCATCTGGTGGGCGACACTGAGATCGCGCGTCCACACGCTTCCCGCCAACCCGTACATGGTCCGGTTGGCTTCCTTGGCGATGCGATCGAGATCATCGTCATCAAATCGCATTGCACAAAGAACCGGGCCGAAAATTTCTTCGCGGATGACCGACATTTCAGGCCGGGTGTCGGTCAGGATGGTGGGTTCGATGAAATAGCCTTCGTTACCGATGCGATCGCCGCCGGTCACAACGGTGGCGCCGTCATTTTCTCCCTGCTCGATGTAGCCGGACACCCGCTCGAGCTGCTCCTTGGATACAAGCGGCCCCATCTGCGTGCCATCGCTCAACGCGTGACCGATGCGGATTTTTTTTGCCTCGGCCGCAACGCCCGCGATGATCTGATCGAAGACGCGGGTGTGGGCGTAGAGCCGCGATCCGGCGGCGCAGACCTGGCCGGAATTTGTAAAGATCGCGCGCGCCGCTCCGGGAACTGCGACATTCATGTCGGCATCGGGAAAGACGACCACCGGCGACTTGCCGCCTAACTCAAGCGATACTTTCTTCAGGTTGCCGCTGGCGGCCTGAATGATGAGCCTGCCGACCTCGCCGGAGCCGGTGAATGCAACCTTGTCGACGTCGGGATGGGCGGCGATGGCGGCGCCTGCGGTTGGACCAAAGCCGGGGGCGATGTTGACGACCCCGTCCGGGAATTCCCGCCTCCTGGATCAGTTGAACGAGACGCAGAGCAGTCAGCGGCGTCTGCTCGGCCGGCTTGAGTACGACCGTGCATCCGGTCGCCAGCGCCGGCGCGAGCTTCCAGCACGCCATCATGATCGGCGAATTCCACGGGATGATCTGTCCGACCACGCCGATCGGTTCTCTGACGGTGAAGGCGTGGGTCTTGGGCGCAGTCGAGAGCGATATGGTCTCGCCGGTGATCTTCGTCGCCCAGCCGGCGGTGTAACGAAGCGTCTCGCAGCCAAGCATGAGATCGACGTTGCGTACGTTGGCAACGCGGCTTGCCGTTGTTGAGCGATTCCAGCTCGGCCAATTCGGCGGCATGCTGCTCGATCAGTTCGGCGAGCTTCCACATCATCCGGGCGCGGTCGCTTCCGGTCGTGCGCGTCCAGGGCCCGCTCTCGAAAGCTGCGCGCGCGGCGGCGACCGCCTTGTCGACATCGGGGGCGTCGCATTCGGCGACCTTGGCGATCACCCGTCCCGAGCCGGGGTCAAAGGTGTCGAACGTCTTGCCGGATTCGGCGTCGACCCATTTGCCGCCGATAAACGCCTGGTGCTTTCGCGCAAGAAACTGCGACGCGGCCTCGCTAAGGTGAGGGTGGGCAAGCGGTATGTTCATGACGCGTCCTCATTGTCCTATTGCGCTATCGTTATATTTAACAGAATATAACGAGTATGACCGAGAATGGACGTTTTGAAAAGAGGCGGTGAGATGTCGATGAAAATTCGCAGCAAGAAGCTCACGACCTGCCGTATCGCGACCGATGGTACAAATGTCGGACTTGAATTTCTCGATCAGTCCGGCGGGACCGTCACTGTTGAACTTCCGCTCGATCAGGCCGAAGCGGTCGTCATGACGCTGCCTCACCTGTTGGCGCGTGCAGTGAAACGACAAACCGGAAATGACGATGCGCGGTACGTTTTTGGTCTCCAAGGATGGAGCATCGAAGGCGCCAAGGAACAAAATTGCCTGATAACGACCTTGACAACGACAAATGGCTTTGAGGTGTCTTTTGGCATTCCACTCGAGGCCTGCCACTCGTTGGGGTGGAACCTGATGCGAGGCGCAGAAGGTCAGGCCGTCGAAGCGCCCGACATCGACGGGGACGCGATCGTTTCCGCCCGCGGCAAGCTCAATTGAGCGGGCAGCTTCCGACGAAGGACGCACCCGCAAGCAGTCGGCGTACCAACGCCACGCTATATTCGCTTGTATATAGCAAGTCGCGTGACTACCATCAGTTAAAGGCGCCCATGTTTGGTTGAAGTAAGCGCTCAGCAAATATCAGGGAGGCTTTCGATGTCGACTGGCAGCACTGGCAGTACGTTCGATCCGCAACAGGCACTCTCGCAGCATGTACTGAACAATTTTTACATTGGCGGCGAATGGGTCACTCCGCAATCCAATCGGAAACTTGAGCTGTTCTCCCCGGTCACGGAAGAATGTTTTCTGAAGGTGCCGGAAGCTTCAGAGAAGGACATAGACCGCGCAATCCGCGCCGCGCGTGAAGCGTTCGACAACGGTCCGTGGCCGCGCATGACGCCGCAGGAGCGCTCGAAATTCGTCCTCGCAATCGGCGAGGAAATGAAAAAGCGCGCGCCGCTATTGGCCGACGTGTGGACCACCCAGGTTGGCGCGCCCAAGAGTTTTGCCGGATACATCATCAACTTCGCGCCGCAGCTTTTTGAGCTCTACGGGGGGCTCGGCGCCAAGGGCAACTTTACCGAGACGCGCGACATGCAGAACGGCGGTAAAGCACTGGTCATTCGCGAACCGGTCGGCGTGGTGGCCATCATCACGCCATGGAACGCACCAATGGTGCTGACCTCGTATGGCGTGGCGGCGGCGCTGACGGCCGGCTGCACCATCGTCGCCAAGGCGGCGCCGGAGACGCCGATCGAGGGCCAGCTCCTCGCCGAATGCGCCGAAGCGGTCGGACTGCCGCCGGGCGTGCTCAATGTGGTTCCTGCGGGACGCGAGGTCGGCGACTATCTGATCAACAGGCCCGAGATCGACAAAGTCAGCTTCACCGGCAGCGTCGCCGGCGGCAAGCGTATTGCTGAAGTGTGCGCCAAACGGCTCGCGCGTTACACGCTGGAGCTTGGTGGCAAATCGCCGGCATTGATTATGGACGATGCCGATCTTGGGAACGCGATCGGTACGATCGTGCCGTTTGCCATGCCGATGACCGGTCAGATCTGTTTCTCCCTGACCAGGGTGCTGGTGTCGAAAAAGCGTCACGACGAAGTGGTCGACGCCTACAGCCAGGCGGTCAAAAAGATCGTTGTCGGCGATCCGTGGAAGGCCGAAACGCAAATGGGACCGCTGTCGATGAAGCGCCAGCTCGACCGGGTCCTGAGGTATCTCGAAAAGGGCCGCAAGGATGGTGCCACCTTGGTGACCGGCGGCGGCCGGCCTAAGGACATGAACCGAGGCTACTATGTGGAGCCGACGATCTTCACCAACGTCGACAGCAATATGACAATCGCCAAGGAGGAGATATTCGGCCCGGTCGTCTCGGTAATGCCATATGAAGACGAAGAAGACGCCATTCGCATTGCCAACAACAGCACTTACGGCTTGAGCGGTGCGGTCTTCACCAAGGATACCGAGAAGGGCGTAGCCCTGGCGCGGCGTATCCGCACTGGCAACGTCACCGTCAATGGCTTGAAACTCGACAACGCGGTGCCGTTCGGCGGTTACAGGGAATCCGGCGTCGGCCGCGTCGGCGGTCCCGAAGGATTGGAAGCCTACCAGGAGATCAAGTCGGTCTATTTGCCGGGCTAAGACCCATTAAACGGAGGTCAGAAACCAACTCGCCAACCCGCAGCTATAGTCTCCGCCTATCGTTTGTTGGATTGAGCATCCGCGGTCGTTTCATTCGGCAGGATGTTCGAGTTGGTGTGCGCGCGGGCATCGGCGCCGCATTGCTTGGCTTGTGGAAAGATCGCGATGCCCGCAAGCTGCAAACAGACACCGTGATTGCTCAAATGGCGACGATACAATTGACATAGCGGTCGCCTAAAATGAGTTCAGCGCGCTTGAATACTTGATCATCGGAAGTCGCCGACGCCCAAGCATGGCCAGCCAGCAAAATCTGCAATTTGGCGAAAAATCGCCTTCGTCCGACTTTCTTCCACAACCCGAAGCGGAACAGGTTACAAATTCTAAATTGCTGAAAACTCTACGATTTCTGCTTTTCGGTAGCGGTTTTAGGGGAGCCTCCGGCGTTCGACCGGCGGTCCACACCAGATCGACGATCACTGTTTGACCGCCGCTCTCCTTGTAATCGCTTTTCCTCACCGGATCGCAAATCCACGCCACTGCGTCGATCTTTTTCCGCCCGTCTGTCGAAACCTGATCGTCGGTTGTCCTCGGCCATTGCTGTGCCTCCGGTTGCGATCTTTGTATTCGCATTACGTAAATGGTTTATAAAACTACATTACAGTTTTCACGTGCGGCCCGACCACCGAGATGGTGAGACGCTTCACTTTCCGCGATGCCCGAGGTGTGTCTGTTTCCACCTGATACTGATCAGATGGCGGACCGTTCAGCACCAAGGATGTCGGCCGTCACGAGACTCATGCACTGCACCATTGTCAGCGCGTGAGGCCGCATCGCAATCACGGTGTTTGACTTATCCTCCGCTGCTGCGCCAAACGACCGGACCCGTCATGCCTCATGGCTGTGTAAAGAGTTCATTTACCATTCGAGCAGACAATATCCGCCTGATTAACGCTCCTTTAATTCCTCACGGTGGGGAGGCGCAGATGGACAGTTTTACGCGGCTTCAAGAGCATATCCAAATGCTCACGTCCAAAACTGGCCCAACCGAGCCGAGAGAAGCAATCCTGCCGCTCCAAGGCTATCCCCAGCCTTTAGGCGAGCTCGCCCCGAACACGGCCATCGACCTGATATATAAAGCGGTTGAAGTCGTTAAGCGCGTCGAGGATCATGCAAAACAAACAGAAGCGCGCGCGCAGACCATCGCTCACGCTGCTGTCGAGAAATTGCTGCTTGCCAACAAGCGCATACAAGAACTCGAAGAGGAGCGACTATCTGCTGAGGCGCGCATCAATGATGCTTGTGTAACGCTCAAAGAAGCCGCGGACGCCCTACGGTTGGAAAAGCTACGCGTTAAAGCGGCCGAAGAGCGGATACGTCTACTTGAACTCCGTTTTAGTTCCGCCGAAATGCATGCGAAGGACAGTCAGACCGCTATAGCCCGCATCGAGGAGGAGATACGGACTCGCCTTCTTGCGCAAAGACAGTTTGGTTTTGAGGAATCAGCTGTCGCCGCTTGAAGAACTGCTACGCAGCAGTGCTAACGCAGCGCCTGCGGCGTGGTCCGGCGCCAGGCGCCGCCGAGCACGGCCGCCAGCACGATGGTTCCATGCAAGGCAAGCCCGGCGGCAAGGGCAACAAACAGCCAGCTCAGCGAACCGGTGAGTGCGTAGCGCGATAAAACCGCCGCCGATCGCCACTGCCATCCGCACAAAGCCGGCGAACAGCGGCCAGCCGACGCGGCCCGCGCCCTGCGAGGCGAAATAGAGCGCAAGCCCGAGGCCGAAGAAACCGTAGAACGGCCCGACGGCGCGCAGATAGTCGCTGCCGGCTTTGATCACATTCGGATCGGCGCTGAACAGTTCAAGCCAAGCCCGCGGCCACACCGCCGTCGCCAGTCCGATCGCTTCGGTGATCGCAAACGCGATCGCTCCGCCGCAGAGACCGATGCGGAGCGCGCGCTGGTACTGTCCCGCGCCGATGTTGGTGCCGACCAGCGCCACCAGCGGCGCGCCCAGCCCGAACACCAGCGGTATGAGCAGATATTCAAGGCGGGCTCCGGTGCCGTAGCCGGCCACCGCATCGGCGCCGGCGACGCCGGCAACCAGCGCGGTTGCCGAGGCGATGATGACGTTGGTCTGCACCGAAGAGATCGAGGACCAGGCGCCGACGGTGAGAATGCTGCCGATCAGGCGCCAGCGCAACGGCGCGAGCCGCAGCCGCGCGCCGTTGCGGCCGGATAGCACGTACCAGCCCAACACGACGGTGCCGGCGGCATTGAACAGCAGGAACGCCAACGCCCCACCGGCGATCCCGAGCGCCGGGAACGGTCCGATGCCGAAAATCAGGCACGGCGACAGCGGGATCAGCACGACGACGCCGACACAGATCACCATGGCCGGCACCAGCATATTGCCGGTACCGCGGATCGCGCTCGACAGCGCGTTGAGGATCCAGATCAGTACATTGCCGGCGAACACGACGTTCGAGTAGATCAACGCGGCTTGCAGCTCGCCGCCGCGGCCTCCCAGCGCGCGATAGATCGGCAGTCCGAACGGCAACATGATGGCCATGAACAACAGGCCAAGCGCGACGTGGATGACGATCCCATGAAGAACGAGGGCATCCGCCTCATCGCGGCGCCCACCGCCAATGGCGCGCGCAATCGCCGAGGAAATGCCGCCGCCCATGGCGCCGGCGGAAATCATCTGCATCAGCATCACGCCGGGAAACACCAGCGCCATGCCGGCGAGTGCATCGGTGCCGAGGCGGGCGACAAAGTAGGTCTCGATCAACCCGGTCATCGCTTGCGCGAGCATCACCAGCACGTTCGGCGTAGCGAGCCGTAGCAAAGTCCACAGCACCGGGCCGCGCAATAATTGCTCGGTGCGGGAAACCATCGCTGCCGTTCGTTGTGCCAGCGCGTTGGGCAACGCATCCGTTGCTTGAAACGTCACTGCACTCACGGGCGAGCCTCCGATCGCGCGGTCCGCGCCGGCAAGCCGTAGCGGCGGCGCGTACTCGGCGGTGCGGCCGGTCCGGCCGTGAAGCGATGCTCAGCGTCAGTAATCGGCCGCTTGGTGACGCGGTCGACGAGGATCGGCTCGGCGGCTTTTCCGGTCTCGCGATCGACCAAGAGAACGCTCTCGCCTTCCGGGGCAAAATGCTTATTGCCCCAGGCCAACAGCGCGATCAGCACCGGGCGAAAATCGCGGCCTCGCGCGGTCGGCAAATATTCGTAGCGCGGCGGGTGTTCGCTGTAGCGGCGGCGCTCCAACAGTCCCGCTTCAACCAGGGCCTCAAGGCGCCGGCTCAGCATGTTGGGAGCGATGCCGAGACTGTTCTGAAATTGATCGAAGCGGGTAAAGCCGTGCAGCGCATCGCGCATGATCAGCATCGACCACCACTCGCCAACCCGCTCCAGGCTGCGGGCGATCGGGCAGGGCATGCCGGCCAGGTTCTTGTGTTTCATGGGTGCAAGATACGTTAGTAACTATCATTATGCAAGTCACTGCACCGTGAACATACCGCGGCGCTAAGTGCAGCCGCGCGCGGTCAGCGTGAAAGCGCGTTTAGTAAGGGGTCGCGGCCGGAGGTTGCGAGGCGGCTGGTTATTTCGCCAGCGCGTCGGCCCCGGCCTTGGCGACCTGGGCGTCCTGGGACGACAGCGCACCGGAGACGCCGATAGCGCCGATGATTTTGCCGTCGACCACGATTGGCAGACCGCCCTCAAGCGGGGTGATGTCCTTGATTGCGAGGAGACGCAGTCCCGCGCCGCCGGCGGCGATGGCGTCGTCGAGCGCCTTGCTCGGACGCTTGAAGGTAAGCGCCGTGCGCGCCTTGCCTTCGGACGCGGTGATGGAGGCGAGCTGGGTGTTGTCGATCTTGTGGAACATCACCAGATTGCCGCCGCTGTCGAGAATCGTGATCGCGACCTGCCAGGAATTCTTGGCTGCTTCGAGCTCCGCTGCCGCCATCGCGCGCTTGGCGTCGTCGAGCGTGATGGGAGCTCCGTAGGGCGGTATCGCCGCCGTCTGCTGCGCTGAGGCCGGGGCCAACGCCGAAACGGCGACCGCAACAAACGCAACCAACGCGCTGGCGAGCGCGAGCATCCGAGACATCGTGACTACCTCCCTTGCCACCCTGGCGCGACGCGCCGCGCGCACAATAAGCGGCAAAGGCGGCCGGTGGAAGGCGCTCGCGCTTGAGCGAAACGTGATCACAGTGGCGGCTGCTTTGCGGTCCGGCCGGCACTATATTGGTGCCAGTTCGCAAGGAGACGGCGCATGTTCAACTTTTCGAAGAAACTCGAAATGCCAGCCCCCCAAGACGCCTTGCGCGGACGGCCGGCGCCCATCCCGACCGCCCGGCAGCATTTCGTCAACGGTCACGCGCTCAAGGGCCCGTACCCAGAGGGTCTTGCCATGGCGATGTTCGGGCTCGGCTGTTTCTGGGGCGCCGAGCGCAAGTTCTGGGAGCTTGGCGACGGCGTTTACGTGACGGCGGTCGGCTATGCCGGCGGCTTCACGCCCAATCCGACCTATGAGGAAGTGTGCAGCGGCCGCACCGGCCATAACGAAGTTGTGCTCGTGGTCTACGATCCGAAGAAGCTCTCCTACGAGCAGCTGCTCAAGACGTTCTGGGAGAGTCACGATCCGACCCAGGGTATGCGGCAAGGCAACGACGTCGGCACGCAGTACCGATCAGGCATCTACGTGTTTACGTCGGCGCAGCGTGCGGCGGCCGAGGCATCGCGGGCGAGCTACGCCAAGGCGCTGGCGTCGCAAGGCATGGGCGCGATCACCACGGAAATCGTCGATGCACCGCCATTCTACTTCGCGGAGGACTATCACCAGCAATATCTGGCGAAGAACCCGCATGGCTATTGTGGTCTCGGTGGCACCGGCGTGAGCTGCCCGATCGGTGTCGGCGTCGCCGCCTAGCGCGCAATCGCTTCAGATCGAATCGATTGGCGCTCTATTATCTTTGCTGGAGCATGATCTTTTCGGAAAACCGGCGTCCACTGTTCCGGATCATGCTTTGGCGCATATTGACGGCATCGGCCGACTAAGCTCTCTCTCGCCTTTCGGCTCGCTCCGCTTCCGCGGCGGCCGGAGTGGCGGAGGGGCATGGCATGCGGCAGATCGAACGCGGCTTTCAAGCGGCGATGTTGCTATCGCGCTGGCTGATAGCGCCGTTTCTCGTCGGCCTGGTCTGCTGCCTCGCGCTTTTGATTTATCGCTTCTTCGCCGACTTATATGAAACGGCCAGCAAACTTCCAACACTGACCTGGCACGATCTCGTTGTCGAAGTGCTGAACCTCGTCGACGTGACGCTGACGGCAAATCTCGTCCTCATTGTGATTTTTTCAAGCTACGAGAACTTCATCGGCAGAATCCAGCGGCCCGAGCAGGGCGGATTGCCCGAAGGTTTGACCGACGTCGACTTCAGCGGGCTGAAGCAAAAGCTCCTGAGCTCGGTCGTGGTCATCGCCGCAATCGAAGCGTTGGCGTGGTATCTGGACCTTGAAAAGTATACCGACACCTCCAAGCTCGGCTGGGCGCTGGCATTTCCTGTCGTGCTGGTGATCGCGATGGTGCTGGCCGCGGCTGCCGATCGATTTGGCCGCCACAATTAAAGTCGGTTGCGGTTGATTTCGCCAAGCGCTTTCAGGGCGCCAGGCCCGGCATCCGGCACCAACCCCCAGATTTCCGAATCTCGCCGCGTAGCGGTGAGGGATTGTTAACCATACCGGGCGTTAATCAGGCCTCAACGTTTGCTCTTGCTGGGCCGGACTGTGCGTATGCGGGTCATCCGCTCTCTCCTACTGTTACTGGGTGTGGCGATCGCGGCAGCCGGATGTGCCCGGCAGCCTGTCGCCTACGTCGCCTATTCGCCCACGCCCGCAATGTCCGGAATCGATGGCGTCGTGTACGGGACGGCGGCGCCGCCCGCACCTGTTGCGATGGCTGGCCGGACTTACGCGATGGTGCCGAATGCAGTGGGTCCCTATGCAGCAGCTCCCTATCCAACGGCTCCCTATACCGCGCCATCTTATGCGGCCCGCACCTATGCCGCCGGGACTCCTTATACAGCGGCAAGGTCGTACGCTGCGGTGCCCTATGCAGCCGCTCCGGCGACGTCAGGTCTTTACGGATATGCGCCCCAAGCCGGATACCCGCCCCGAGCTGGATATACTCCCCCAGCCCTATACGCTTCCGCTCCCCCAGCCGTTGAGGCAGGCTACACGCTCGATTCCGGAGATCGGCTGCGGATCGTGGTGTTCGGTCAGGACGGGTTGACCAATTCGTATGTAGTCGGCGCTGGCGGCTATATCGACATGCCGTTGATCGGCTCGGTAGCAGCGCGGGGCACGACCACCGATCAGCTGGCCGC
Organism: uncultured Alphaproteobacteria bacterium; assembly: GCA_963844545.1. GTDB lineage: Bacteria > Pseudomonadota > Alphaproteobacteria > Rhizobiales > Xanthobacteraceae > BOG-931. The sequence continues at coordinate 1,552,708 of CAWJOX010000026.1, forward strand.
CCGCGTCTCTGAGAAACTCCGCGACGGCTACATCCGCGAGCCGCACGTCGCTGTCGAGATCGAGAGTTACCGGCCGTTCTTCATCCTTGGCGAGGTTACCCAGCCCGGCCAGTATCCCTACGTTGCCAACATGACGGCGGAGACGGCCGTGGCGATCGCCGGCGGATTTTCGCCTCGCGCGTTGCGCAAATCCGTCATCCTGAACCGCTACTATCTGGGCCGCCAGGTTCGCATGGCGGTGCCGCTAACTTTTCCGCTGCGTCCCGGCGACACCATCAACGTGCAGGAGCGCTGGTTCTGATCGGGAGTCAGTCATCAGACGTCGGTAATCAGATTCGGCCGACCCAATTCTCTTCCGATTACTGATTGCCGAAAACCGATTTCCTTATTTCAGATTTCAAGGCGCCGTCATTGCGAAGAATCCAGTGAAGCAGCAATCCAGACTACGCGCTGCGGCTGGATTGCTATATTGGCAATGACGTTATTTGCGGCGATTGGCTGACTTATTTCTTCAGGTGCTTCTGGAGGAATGCCGTCGCGCGCTGCCAGGCGAGTTTGGCGGCCGCCTCGTTATAGCTGCCGCGCTCGTCGCAATGAAAACCGTGCTGCGCGTCCGGATACACGTAGATCTCGCAATCGCCGCCGCGCTTCTGTTTGATCAGTTCGACGTCGCTCATCGGGATCGACGCATCCTTCTCGCCGAAATGCAGCTGCGTCGGTATTTTCGGCTTTTCGTCGGCGTTCTTGGCGATCTGGCCGCCGTAATAGCCGATGGCGGCCGATAGCCCGTTAAGCTTGGCGGCGGCAAGGAAGGCCAAGGTGCCACCCATGCAGAAGCCGATGATGGCCGCCGGCCCACTTTTCTTCGCCTCGTCAACGGCAGCCTGCACGTCGCGCATCATTGCACCCCAATCGGGATTGGCGACGAACTTGCGGGCATTGGCGATTTCGTCCGGCGTGTAGCCGCATTCGAAATTCGGTTGCTGGCGATCGAACAACGCCGGCGCTACGGCAGCATAGCCTTCGGCGGCAAGGCGATCGCTCACCGCCCGGATGTGCTGATTGACGCCAAAGATCTCCTGAATGACAACGATGCCGCCCTTGGGCGGCCCGCTCGGATCGGCGCGGTAGGCGCCAAGCTTGAAACTGTCGGACGCGACCAGTGAGAAATGCTTACCCAAGACGATCCTCCATTAGACTGAAATGCCCTACCCTGAGGCGAGCCTAGCATATCCGGCGGCGATGACGGTTGGAATGGCGGTGCAGCCGATCGTCTCAGGGCGTGACGACGATGAAATTCGTGCCGTCGCCGGTCTCTTCGCCCAGCCCCTGGTCGGAGATAATGAGTGAAGACCCCGGCACCATCAGTTCCGAAATCAGATCGAGCGCGTCCTGCGGGATTTCTACGCGGGCGAGCGCCTGCCGGGCCATCTCAGTGGACGCTTCCACCACCGGCTCGCGATTGCGTACGGTTTCACGCTTGGCGATTATGTATCGGCCGTTTCTTTGAGGGTGATCAGGTTGACGCGCCTGCGCTTGCTTGCCCGGCAGCGAGATAACATCCCAGCGGAAGCTTGCTCCATCAGCCGCGTAGTTCATTGCGGTGAACACGTGAGTGCCCAGCGGCTGGTCTGGGTCCTCAATGCTGATCGGGGCGTCGAACAGCGGCGCAAAATCCTGTCGCACGTAGATTCTTTGCTTTTTGCGGCTGATGAAAATCGCGATCGGCCCTTTCGCGGGGCGCGCGATTTCGGCGGGCTTCGCCGGCGGCAGCGGAATGTCGGGTTCCGTCTCGGCCGCCGCGTCGGCTTCATCAGGTGAGACAGGATCGATTGGCGGGTTCGCCAGGTCCGCATCGCTGGCCGGCCCGGCCGCTTCGACGGCCGGGGTCACAACGGCAGCGTTCGGGCCATGTTGGCGCAACGCGTCTGTCGTCTGGTCATCTTCCACAGTCTCTGCGGTCTTGAGAAGCTTGGCCGCTGTCGGCGCGGTTGGTATGGGCGCAGCCGGAGCGAGCGATGTCGCCGGCTCGGCATCGGCCGGCTTTTCGTTGTGCACGAACAGATGCGGATCGGCAATTTCCTCCGGCCGCAGCTCCGGGCGGGCAATGACGACGCCCACGCCGAGCTTGGTCAACGCCCACAATCGCGTGGCGAATTCATGCGACATGCGGATGCAGCCATGCGAAGCCGGGTGGCCCAGATTGAAACCTTCGTGCAGCGCGACGCCCGACCAGGTGATGCGTTCCATGAACGGCATCGGCGCGTTGCTGTAGATATTGGAGCGGTGATCGCGGCTTTTCTGGATGATGCTGAAAATGCCGAGCGGCGTTGGGTGATCGGGTACTCCGGTTGCGACCGGTGCATCGGCCACGTGGACGCCATCGCTGTAGAGATGAAGCTTCTGCTGATTGATGGAAATGATGATTTGCAGCGGGCCTTTCGGACCGTCTTTCCGCATGTGATCGGTTTCGGTGCGGCGGAAACCTGGCGCAGTCTTGGTGCTCGGGCTGGCCACTGCGGGCGAGGCGCCACAGGACATGGCGTAGACCGACACGATCGCGCAGACGGTACTGACGAGGATGCGCTGCCAACGGCCCGCATCAGGCGGCGCGTTCCACCTCCCATTAAAAGACGAACCACGCTTCAAGGCACAAACTCTTCCTGGAGACACAAATTTTGACTGCGGCTTAGTCGTGAGATTGAGAGATGCTCCGTTCCAGCTCGGGAGGTCGCGCGACGCTATATCCATAACGCAGTTGACCTTCCCGGGTTGCATGTCCGGCTTGCTTCAATAGGGTGGGACGATGGCAAAAGCTTCCGCCAGCAATTGGTACGAATGGCATCGCGCGGCATGATTATAGGTCATGGTGGTTATCATCAATTCATCGGCGCGCGCTGCTTCGATCAATTCCAGCAAGCGACTTTTAACTCTATCGACGCCGCCGACCACCAGGCGTTCGCGCTGCCGGGCGATGCGGCTGCGGTCGATCGGCGTATAGGGGTAGGCGGCGGCCTCCTCCGGCGAAGCGAGCGGCAGATATTCGCCCTTGGCGCGGCGTACGAAGTGCAGGTCGGCGCTGCTCGCGATCCGCTCGGCCTCGGCGTCGCTATCGGCCGCGATCGCCGCGGTAGCGAGGATCGCATAGGGTTCGCGCATGGTTTCCGACGGTTTGAAATGCTCGCGGTAGGTCAGCATCGCGCTTTCGGCGTCGTGCTCGGCGAAGTGGTGTGCGAACGCAAACCCCATTCCGACCGCCGCAGCAAGCTCGGCACTGTACCCGCTCGAGCCGAGCAGCCACACCGGCGGCAGCGCGACATCCGCGGGCACTGCGTGCACGTTGCGAAACGGATGGCCTTCGGGAAAGCCGCCGCGTTCCAGCAGGACCAATTCCTGAAAGCGTTCGAGAAACTCATCGCCTTCGCGCGGGTCCTGGCGGCGGCGCAAGGCGTAGGACGTCACCTGGTCAGTGCCAGGCGCGCGGCCGAGGCCAAGGTCGATGCGGCCGGGAAACAGCGCCTCCAGCACCTTAAAGCGTTCGGCGACCATGAGCGGCGCATGGTTCACCAGCATTACGCCGCCCGACCCGACACGAATGTGTTTGGTCACGGCGGCGACTTGCCCAATCATGATCTCCGGCGCTGAACTGGCGATGCTCGCCAGGTTATGATGCTCGGCGAGCCAATAGCGCGTATAGCCAAGCGCGTCCGCAAGCCGTGCCAGATCGAGCGAGTTGCGCAGCGCGGCCGATCCGGGCGTGTCGCTGGTAACCGGCGACAGGTCAAGGACTGAAAGCGGAGTCATAACCGTCACCTCAGGGCGACGGAACAGTCGAAGTCAATCCCGATGTTCGGCTACCGGCCAGGCACGCTGACGAACGGGCCGCCGACATCGGAAATCACATCGCCCGATGTTGTCGAAATGTCTGTTGCGGAAGCGGGTGTTACCGAAGAGGTTGCCGTCGAGGCGGGTGTTGTCGAAGCGGGTGTTGTCGACGTGATTTTGGCGTGACGGATTTTTGCCGGAACTCTTTGCGGCTCTGGCTGTGTCCACCAAAGCCCGGTTTGGAAGGTGGTCTGGGCTTCGAAGCCGGAGGCCCGGGCGACGGCACGCGCTTTATGGATGCGGTGGGTTCGGGCGGCGGCGTGCGCACGCTTGGCTTTCTTCTCCGTTTTTCCCGCTCGCACCGCCTTGTTCGGCGCTTGGGTCGTGAGGTCGGGCAAGGCCAGCGCGGGCTCGGCTGTTGCAGGGGCGGACGCTACCTCAGGCTCTCGCGTCTGCGCTGCTGGTTCGGGCATCGGCTCGGCAATTGCCGGCGCCGTGGGCGCGATAGTTGAATCAGCGGGGGGAGTTAGTGGCGCTGCCGCCGCCGGCGTCTCATCCGGTTTCGTCTCAGGTTCTGCTTCCGCTATGGCGGCTTGTTGCGGCGACGCTTGACCGTCCCCGCTCGCCGGTTCTGCTGCAATTGGTTCGCGATCGTCCGCGGCCGGTGCGGTAACATTCGTCTCCGCCGGTTCGGCCGGATCGGGGGCGGCATAGGCCAAGGCTGCGACGCTGCCGCTTCCGGGTCCGCCGACATCAAAGCGATTATTGAACGGGGCTGCCGCCGTAACGGTCATGGCGGGCGTTGTGGTATCGGTGGTGACCAGGTGAAGCGATGCAGCGGATGCCACGCGTTCGAGCGGAGCGTGGCTGACGCGGAAAGTAGCGAACATGCTGAATCCGCAGATCAGCATCAGGACCGCCGCAAACGTAGCTGCGATCATCAGGCGGATATTGGGAAGCATTGCACCTCGCTGAACGCCGTGCGCGACTTTCGAAAACACGCGTCACATAGGGCGAGAGGTCAGCGCGAGGCAGTTGCTCGCAGCGGCCGCGCGCTTCGCGGCCGCTTCCTTGCCGGACTAACAACGGGTTCGACCCGTCAGACCGACGGCGGCAACATTAATTGAGTCGCGGAAAAACCAACAGAAAAATTTAAGCGGTCGGCGCTGGCGCCGACGATGCGCGCCGGTCTTCGCTAGCTTTGGATCTCAGGTCTTGGATTTGAAGTTTCGCCGACGGCACCAAATCAAAGTCCGCCGCGACTAGCGAGCATATGGCAGGCGCCTCGCGGTTGCCGCGGCCGGCGGCGATCCGGGCAGGACCACGACGCGTGAGCCAAGGTTCACTCTGTTGTAGAGGTCTTCGATGTCCTCGTTGGTCAGGCGGATACAGCCTGACGAAACGAAATGCCCGATGGTCGATGGTTGATTGGTGCCGTGAATGCGATACAGCGTATTGCCGAGATAGAGTGCGCGCGCGCCGAGCGGATTGCCGTCGCCGCCGGCCATGAACCGCGGCAGATAAGGCTGCCGGTCGATCATCTCTTTCGGCGGATGCCAGTCCGGCCACTCGGTCATGCGGCTGATGCGCTCGGTGCCCGACCAGGTGAAACCTTCGCGGCCGACGCCGATGCCGTAGCGCATGGCCTTACCGTTGCCTAGCACCAAGTAGAGGTAGGTGTGCGGCGTATCGATGATGACTGTTCCGGCGGGTTCGGAAGTGACGTAGTCAACCAGCTGGCGGCGGAACTGCAGCGGTAGTTCCCGGCCCGGCCCGGTTTCCGGCCGATCCTCGGGCGGCAACGCCGCCATCATGGTCGACCCGTCGGGCGCCCGCTCGGCGCCACCCGGCCCACCAAAGTACGGCCGGTCTGCCGGCGCGGCGAAATATGGCCGCGGCGGCGGATATGAACCCTGTTGGTAATCGTTGGCGTAGTCGTAAGGCTGCCGCCCGTAAGGATCGCGCATCGGCGGGCCGACATCGGCCGGCGGGATCGGCGCGTTCGCATGGGGCCGCGGCGGGGGAGGTGGATAGTACGCCGGCGGCGCCGGGTAGTAATCGCCCGGCGTCGAGGGGGGATAGGTTTGAGCCGCCACCTCGCCGCTTGCGGCGGCAAACGTAAACGTGATCACTAAGAAACTAGTGGTGATGCGCAAGGCGGGGCCTCAGTCACGCAACATTGTGTTGTTCTGCAAAGAAGATTTGGCGGGAACAAGGCAGCATCGACGACGGCGCTAACTATACGACAGCTGGGCTCCGCAATCGCTGCGCCATGATGTTCATGGATAATGAACGATTAAGAACGCCGCCGGGGTATTGTGGTACGCTGCCGGCCCGATCCAGTAAATTGGTACCGTCTTTGCACGACGCGGGAACTCAAGGACGTGGGACTCAGGGATTTTGGACTCAAGGACGATGGTCGCGGGACTTGGGGGAGGCGGCTTGCCTTCGGCGTGATTACGCTGTTGTTATTTCCCGCATCCGCGCTACATGCCCAAAATTCAGCCATTGACGACCTCAAAGGAAAGATCTTCGACGCCCATATGGCCCAACAGATGTTCGCAGGCGGGCTGAAATACTGCGACGAGTTGGACGGCAAGAGCTTCTATTATCAGGTGCGCAATCGCATTCTCAATCTGGAAGAGTACGCGCATTCGATGGAGAATCTGGTCAAGGCGCAAACTTTCAATCCGGCGAAGAAGCGGCCCTGGACCCTGGAAGATGCTAAGGAACGGTGGGAAGAGGTGAAGAAACAGGCGCAGGAAGACAAGCAGAAATGCGAACTCATTCGTAGCCTGCCGGAGATGGAGAAGCGCCTGCAGGAACTGCAACAGCGCGCCGCGGCGTCTGACAAGGCAGCGTCCGACAAGTCTGAGAAGAAGGAATGAGATGGCATCCGTGAGCGACTGGAAGGTGCCGACCTCCGTGCAGCCGAAGCCGGAGGATTACACCTACGATCTCGAGCTCGCGCTCTCCTGTGTGGTGGCGCTGCGCGCAACCGTGCCGACCGACGCCTTTACGGCGGACACACTCGGCACCGAGCGCGCCGGTAATGGTGTCATCATTCGCGGCAACGGCCTCATTCTGACCATCGGTTATCTGATCACCGAGGCGGACACGCTCTGGCTCACGTTGAACGACGGGCGCTCGGTGCCCGGTCACGTCCTCGGCTACGACCAGGAAACCGGATTCGGGCTGGTGCAAGCGCTCGCCAAGCTCGACATGCCGACACTCGAAATCGGTCAGTCGGCGGCCGCCTCGCTCGGCGAGCGGGTCGTCGTCGCCGGCGCCGGCGGGCGCCAGCATTCGGTCGCAGCCCGCATCGTCGCCAAACAGGAGTTCGCCGGTTATTGGGAATACGTGCTCGACGAGGCGATCTTCACGGCGCCGGCCCATCCGAACTGGGGCGGCACGGCGATGATCGGACCCGGCGGCGATCTCCTCGGCATCGGCTCATTGCAGCTCCAGCATGCCGTTGAAAAGGGCCAGGCGCAGAACATCAACATGATGGTCCCGATCGATCTGCTGAACCCGATCTTCGACGACCTGCTCAAATTCGGCCGCCGCAACGCGCCGCCGCGGCCTTGGCTCGGCTTCTATGCGACCGAGGTCGAGAACCGGCTCGTCATCGTCGGGCTCGCCGATCGCGGGCCGGCCAAGCGCGCCGACCTGCACACCGGCGACATCGTGCTGTCGGTCGCGGGCACCGAAGTCAACGATCTGGCGGGCATGTTCCGCCGCATCTGGGCGCAAGGCCAGGCCGGCGTCGAAGTGCCGATCACCATCTATCGCGATGGCGAGACCATGGACCTGCGCATCAAGTCGGGCGAGCGCGACCGCTTTCTCAAGGGCCCGAGCTTGCATTGAACAGCGTTTCGCGGATGCGGTGCAGCGCGTGAGCGGTGCGCCGCTGATCCGGGATCGTCGCAGACTCAGAATTTGGTAAGGTCCCGGTTCTGCAGCGCATCACTTCGTGCTGCACTACGCCCGGGACACGTTTCAATGAATGCGGACGTGCTACCCCGCTTCAAACAACGCACGTAGCCCTTCACGATAAGTCGGGTAATCGAGGGTGACGCCGAGTTCGCGCTTGAGCTTGTCATTGCGTACGCGCCGGCATTCTTGCCAGAAACTCAAAGCCATCGGCGACATCGACGGCGCAGCTTTCTCGAATGGGATTTCCGGCGGCGGATCGCGGCCGAGGAGTTGCGCTGCAAAGACGAGCGGATCGCCGGCAGGGCTCGGCTCATCGTCGGCGACATTGAAAATGCCGACGGCGGCGCGGGCAAACGCCGCATCGATCGCCTTTGCGATATCGCCGACGTGAATGTGGTTGAACACCTGGCCGGGCTTGACGACGCGTCGCGCATCGCCGCGCATGATCTTCACGAGCGCATTGCGTCCAGGCCCATAGATGCCGGCAAGGCGGAGAATTGCGACGGCTTTGTGAGCGCGCTCGCCGAAGTTCTGCCATGCCTGCTCGACGGCAAGCCGCTCGCGCGCGCGTTCCGAGTCCGGCCGCGGTGGTGTTGCCTCGTCCACCCACGCGCCGCCCTGGTCGCCGTAGACTCCGACGGTGGATAGATACACGATCGACTGCAGCCGCTTCGCGTGCGTCAACGGTTCACCGAACGCGGCCAGCACCGGATCGCCTTTTGCGGTTTGCGGGATCGAAACCAGCGCCACATCGGCTTCGCTGATTGCGCTTGTTAGTTCCGGTGTCGCCGTAACGCCGTCGAAGGCCAAGCCCTTCAGGCGGCCGCTGAAGCGCGCGTTCAGGACCGCAGCGCGTTCGCTGCCGCGAACGGTGCCGATGATACGATCGAAACCATCGCCGAACCTTGCGACGAAATGTTCGGCCGAATAACCGAGCCCGAAACAGAGAAGGTTGGACATCGGAGCCTCATAGCAGCGCGGCGTTCCATTCGTCGATCACGTCCGCGTCCGTCTCCGCTGCGCGACGCGCGGCAGGGCAACTCGCAAGGCGCAACCGGTCTAAACGGCCGAGCGCCCAAATCGCGGCACCACGGACCAGCGGCGACGGATCGTTGAGCAAACGCTCGGCCTCGCCGGCCAATGCGGCATCGGCCGAGTTGCCGATGGCAATCAGCACATTGCGGACGAAGCGCGCGCGGCCGATCCGTTTGACGGCACTCTTGGTGAACAACGCGCGGAAGGCGGCGTCGTCGAGCCCGGCCAATTCGGCAAGTGATGGCGCGCGCAATACCGCGCGCGCGGCAAGCCTGGTCTCGCTTCCGGCCTGCGCGAACTTGTTCCACGGGCAAACCGCCAGACAATCGTCGCAGCCGTAGATGCGGTTGCCGATGAGCGGGCGCAGTGCGCGCGGGATCGGGCCCTTATGCTCGATGGTGAGATAGGAAATGCAGCGCCGCGCATCGAGACGATAAGGCGCCGGAAATGCCGCCGTCGGGCAGATGTCGAGGCAGGCGCGACAGCTGCCGCAATGATCGTCTTCGGGCGCGTCGGGCGGCAGATCGAGTGTGGTGAAGAGCGCGCCCAGGAACAACCACGAGCCGTGCTGGCGCGAGACCAGGTTGGTATGTTTGCCCTGCCAGCCAAGGCCGGCAGCTTGCGCCAGCGGTTTCTCCATAACCGGCGCGGTGTCGACAAAAACTTTGACGTCGCCGCCAACCTCGTCGATGAGCCAGCGTCCGAGGTGCTTCAGCCGCGGCTTGATCACCTCATGGTAGTCGTCGCCCTGGGCATAGACCGAGATGGCGCCGCGCGTGCTTTCCTGCAGGATCGCGAGCGGATCGTCGCCGGGACCGTAGTTGATGCCGAGCATGACGATGGTGCGGACTTCGGGCCATAAGACTTTAGGGTTGGCGCGGCGATCGGCGTTCCTCGCCATCCAGTCCATATCGCCGTGCGCGCCGGTCGCCAGGAACTCCTGCAAGCCCACAGCTGCGTGCGGGATTGAATCCGGCCGCGCGAAGCCGATGGCGTCAAAACCCTGCGCACGCGCAACTTCGGCGAGCTTGTTCTTGAAAGCGGCCGCAGCGGATGGCGTCAGAAGTCGAGGTTGGCGTAGGTCGCCGACGGCGGCAGGCCGGGCAGCGTTTCGCCGAGCAGCGCGCGGAACGAGGGTCGCGACTTGATCCTCGCGTACCAGGCTTTGGCGGTTTCGTCTTCGTGCCACGGTACATCGCCCAGGTAATCGACGGCGGACAGATGCGCCGCCGCGGCAAGATCGGCATAAGTCAGGCTGTCGCCGGCCAGCCAATCGCGCTTGCGAGCGAGCCAGCCGATGTATGACAGATGGTACTTTATATTGCTGCGCGCCGCCCGCATGATCTCCGTATCGGGAGCGCCGCCCCCTTCGCTGGTCGGAATAAAGCGCTTATAGACGCGCTCCGTGACCAACGCGCCGCTGACCTCGGCGAAGAATTTATCGTTGAACCAGCTCATCAGCCGGCGGATTTCGATCCGTTGCGCCGGTTCGCGCGGCATCAGCCGGGGGAGGGCGCCGGTCGTAGCCCGGATCTCGTCGAGGTATTCGGCGATAATGGCCGCCCCTGGTATCGGCGGCACGCCTTCTTCGACCAGAACCGGCGTGGTTCCCGCGGGATTAAGCATCGAGGAACTCCTCACGCCGTTCCCAAGTCCGCTCCTCGACGAGGCGCGGCGTCGAACCGATCTCCTCGAGGATCAGCCGGACGAAACGGGAATGCGGACAGGAGAAGTGATGAAACAGGGTCAGCATGCTATCGGTTGTGAGCAATTCGACAAAACTGCGTCGCGCACGAAGAAGCCCCGCGACGTCGAAGCGCTCCCTTATAGGCAAAGCAATTCGGCAGCAACCAGCGCGGGGAACTTGTACCGCCGTGCTTGTTGAAGGCGCGCGCCTGCCGCCTTGCCAGAACTTTGACGCTCGGTCACAAGTCTGCCTACAATTCGTGCCACTTTTATCGGATTGGGCGCGCGCCGCGCCTTCCTCCCCTGTGGAGCTCTCGTTCATGACGCTCGATTTCATCAAGGCGATCATCCTTGGGGTGGTCGAGGGACTGACCGAATTCATTCCGGTCTCCTCCACCGGACATCTCCTGCTAATGCAGCAGTTTTTTGGCTTCAGCGACGACGATTTCGGCAAAAGCTTTGCGGTTCTCATTCAGTTCGGCGCGATCTTGGCGTTGCTGTCGATCTATGCCGTGCGGCTGTGGCACTTGTTTCTTGGGATGTTCAACGATCCGCGGGCACGGCGCTTTATCATCGGCGTCCTGCTGGCCTTTTTGCCGGCGTTGGTGATTGGGGCGACGGCCTACAAATTCATCAAGGAGGTGCTGTTCAACCCCTGGATCGTGTGCGTGTCGCTGATCGTCGGCGCTCTGGTGCTGTTGTGGGTCGATCGGCTCGATCTCAAGCCGCGTTACCAGGAAGCGACGACATTCACGCTGCCGATGTATTTTATCATCGGGCTGGCGCAGTGTCTCTCGATGATACCGGGCGTGTCGCGTTCGGGAGCGACCATTGTCGCCGCGATGCTGCTTGGCGCCGAGCGTCGCGCCGCCGCCGAATTCTCATTCTGGCTCGCCATGCCGACCATGGCCGGTGCGTTCGCCTACGATCTCTACAAGAACCACGGCCAAATGAGCCACAGCAACGTGATGATCGTCGCCGTCGGCTTTATCGTTTCTTTTATCTCCGCCTGGTTCGTGGTGAAAACCTTCCTCGGCTATGTATCGCGGCACGGCTTTACGCTTTTTGTAGGCTGGCGGCTCGTGGTCGGCGTGGTCGGCCTTATCGCGCTCACGCTCGGGCTTCGATGACGCCGTCGATCCAGCCGGCGAGCGTATCCAGCATTTCTTCGCGAACGTCCGCATCTTTTCGGCCGGTCCGCGCTGGCACATGGAACGAATGATCGGCCTCTTCGAATAGTTTCAACGTCGCGCTCGAACCGAGCGCTTGGCAAAGCGGCTCCAGCTCATCGAGCGCGGCCAGCATGTCGCGGGTTCCCTGCAGGAACAGCATCGGGATGTGGACATCAAATAGATGTTTGGCGCGGTCCTGCGAAGGCCGGCCGGCCGGGTGTAATGGAAACCCCAGAAAGGCGAGGCCGCGCACGCCCGGCAGCGGCGCTTTCGCCTGTGCCTGCGAGGTCATGCGGCCACCGAAGGATTTGCCGCCGGCTATCAGCGGCATGTTTGGCAACAATTGTTGCACTGTGTTTACTGCCGCGCGGACGGTTGCGTGCGCGACCGGGGGCGGATCCGGCCGCTTGCCGCCGTGCTCCATGTAGCGAAACTGGTAGCGCAAGCTGGCAATGCCGCGCTCACCAAGCCCGGTAGCGACCGCGGCCAGGAACGGATGCTTCATTCCCGCGCCGGCGCCGTGGGCCAGGACATAGCAGGCCCGCGCTTGCGGCGGCCCTTGCAGGAGGCCCGAGACGCGAACACCGTCGTCGAGGATGATCGGGACAGGCTCGGCGACAGTGGACGACACGAAACGCTCCAGCAGGGCAGGGCTTTATCGCTCAACTTACCTCAGCGGCCGCTAAATTGTAGAATGGCCAAAGTGCAGCTAACCCCATCGACAAGGAGGCGCCGATGTGCCGCAACATCCGCACGCTGTTTAATTTCGAGCCGCCGGCCACGGATGAGGAAATCCGTGCTTCGGCGCTTCAGTTCGTTCGCAAGCTTAGCGGCTTTACGCATCCGTCGCGCGCCAACGAGGCCGCATTCAGCCGCGCGGTCGGGGAAGTGACCGAAACGGCCCGGCGGCTGCTTATTTCACTGGAGACCGCGAGCCCGGCGAGAAACCGCGAAGTCGAAGCCATCAAGGCGCGCGCCAGAGCGCGTGAGCGATTTGCCTGAGTTGCCAGAGCGCCGCGCAGTCAGGCCGCTACGATCTTTTGCCGGTGTTGCTCAACGCTCGGAAGCTTGAGCGCCGGTGCCGGGCATGGCCGGCCGAACAGGTAACCCTGAGCATGCGTACAGCCGGCGGCGCGCACGAGCAGAAGCTGGTCTTCGGTCTCGATGCCCTCGGCGACCGTGCTGATGCGGAGGCTCCTGCCCAGCCCCGCCACGGCAGAAACGATCGCAGCGCAATCGGCATTCTTCGCCAGTTCGTGCACGAATGAGCGATCGATCTTGATCTTGTCGAACGGAAACATCCGCAGGTAGCTGAGCGACGAATAGCCGGTGCCGAAATCGTCCAGCACGATGGAAATTCCCATCAGCCGCAACTGATGCAGCGTTTCGACGTTTTCCGCGCTGCCTTGCAGCAGCACCGTCTCGGTGATCTCCAACTCCAGACGCTCCGGCGGCAGTCCGGATTCCGCAAGGACGTCACAAAAATTGTCGATCGGATAGACCTTGCGAAACTGCACCGCCGATAAATTGACACTGACCTTGACGGCAGGCGGCCAGCGCATGGCATCGCTGCATGCCTTGCGCAACACCCAGTCGCCGATCGGATTGATCAGGCCGGTTTCCTCCGCCACGTGAATGAACTCGGCGGGTGCGATCAGGCCGCGCTTCGGATGCCGCCAGCGGATCAGCGCTTCAACGCTAGCAATTTCGCGAGTTTGGATGTCGACGATGGGATGGTAATGCAGCTCGAACTCATCGTTCGTAAGCGCATTGCGCAGATCGTTCTGATAGGCGCGGCGCCTGCGGGCCTCAATGCTCATCGCATCGTCGAAAAAGCGGTAGGCGTTGCGGCCCTCGGCCTTGGCTCTGTACAGCGCGAGGTCGGCATTCTTCACCAGCTGGTCGACAGCCGTGCCATGCTCTGGCGCCAGCGCGATGCCGATGCTGGTGCCAATATTGAGGTGATGCCCGTCGAGCTCGCAAGGCGCGGCGACTGCTGCCAGGACTTTGTTGGCCGTCGCGATCGCAGTTTCCCGTTGGTCGCCGTCGACCGTCGCCAAAATCGCAAATTCGTCGCCGCCTAGTCGCGCAACCGTGTCGGTTTCGCCGATGCACGACAACAGGCGGTCCGCCACCACCTTCAACAGCTCGTCCCCGACCGGGTGTCCGAGCGTATCGTTGACCGTCTTGAACAGATCAAGATCGAGGATGAACAGAGTGAACTTGCTGCCATGGCGCCGCGCGCGTGCGAGTTCCTCCTCCATTTTCTCCAGCAGAACGGCGCGATTGGCGAGGCTCGTCAAGTCGTCATGCCGGGCCATATAAGTGATCTGCGTTTCGGCCCGCTTTTGCGCGGTGATATCATGGTGAATTGCAACCCAGCCACCGTCCGGCATCGGCCGGTGATTGACGGCAAGCACGCTCCCGTCGCACATCGCGATCTCGATATCGTACGGCTCGCCCTTGCGGATCTGCGCCAAACGGTCTTCCACGTAGTTGTCGGCATGCAACGGCCCGCCGCTTCCCGCTGCCCGCGCCTCAAGAATGGCACGTAGCGTCACGCCGGGTTTGACCAAATCGCGCGCGAGCCCGGAGAGCTCGGCGTAACGGTCGTTGCAAACAATCAAGCGCTCGTTGCGGTCGAACATGCACAGGCCGTGGGCCATGTTCCTGAGCGCGGCATCGAACAGAAGATTCTGTGCTTGCAACTCGGCCTCGCGCTCGCGAAGCGCTGCGGTCCGCTCCTGCACCAGCTGATCGAGCCCGCGATTGAGCTGCTCAAGCTCCTTGATCATCAACGCGATCGAGCGATCGGTGCGATGGCGATCGTTATCCGACTGCTCATAGGCCTCCCCGACGAGCGCGAGCAGCGCCCGAAGGTCCACTTCGCCGGAGTGTTTGGCCGCTTTTGCAAGCTGTCTGGCAAGGAGTTTATGCACCGGCGTGTTCCGGGACCTCCGCGATCGTCGTGACGGTCATTGTCTGGTTGTGAAGTTCGCAGACGCCTGACACGCGATGCGGTGAGATTTCGCCGTACGAGTAGAAACCGAGTTGTGGAATATGCGGTCCGAATTCGCCGCTGGCAGCTTCGAGTTCGTCGGCGGCATGCTGCCCCATGAGCAGCCGCCGGCCGATGCAGCTCACGAGGATCGCGAGCTGATCGCCGGTCGGGGTTTGACCGATGCCGTCGGCAGCCTGGCGCGCGGCCATGGCGGCGCCGGCCGCCAGCCGGTCGAAATTCCCGCGCATCAATTGTGCGGTCCAACCCTCGGGAACATCACCGGCGAACGTCATGGAGCGGGCTTCGTGATCGACCGCCAGAATGGTCCGCACGATGTCATGATCCGGCCGCTCGGGATCGAAAATGCGCAACGGAAACAGCAGCCCGGAGCCCGGCAGGCCTCGTGCTTCCTCGTCGCCCAAATAGAGTTCGTAGAGGTCGAGCGCCGGCTGGCCGTCGAACTCGAACAATACGTTGCCGCGTGATCGGGTGATTTGACGCCGCGGGCCAAACTCGTCCCATCCGCCGGCACTGCCATGGCCGATGCGGATTGCCGAACCGTAAAAGCCGACTGCCGCGACCGTTTGCTTGCGGGGAACACAGTTGGCGCCCACCAGCGTTTCGTGAAAATCGGCGCCGTCGCCAGCGAGCCCGCCGGTGACTGCGACCTGTTTGCCGACCGCGCTGGTGATGCCGGCGACAAGCTCGCTGCCATTGACGTTCAGGCCATCCGACAGGACAAAAATGCCGACGAGATCGGGCGCCGCCAATCGCCGGCCAATCGTGGCCCCGCAACTGCGGGAACTTTCCGGCGCGGGCGCTGGTTCATAGGCGATGCAGAGTTTGGTCGCATCGAAGCCGATTGCGGCGGCGGCGATCTCGTCGTCGGTAACGTCGTCGTTTCGTATTTGCCCGCCGGTGCTGCAGCCGAGAATGTGAGCGGACGGAAACATCGCGCGCAGTTCGCGATAGCGAGCGCCGCACGCTAGCGCCTGCCGGGTACCGAAAAAGAAAACCAGATCAGCATTGGCGCGATCGCCGGAAACAGCAGTCCAGCCGGCGGTCTCGCTCCAGGACAGTTGAGCCACGCGCATGGCGATCACTTAAACCGCGGACAGAGCCTCGGGTGTTGGCCGGGTATTTCTACTTATGAGGCCTGAAAATTCGGTTTATCTGCTTGTAGCATTTCAGATTTCACTGTTCGTAAACCGTGTTCGGCCGGGTTTTGTGACCGCGGATGCCAATACCCATTGCGGAAACGGTCGATGACGTTCGACTGCGGGCTGCCTCGAGCGGCAGTTATTTCCGCCGCGGTTTCTTGCCTTGACCGGGTTTCAGTTGGTGAATCGTCGCGGAGACGCCGGCGCTGCGCCGCAGCGCATCTTTCAAATCGACCGGACGATTGTACTTCTTCAACAGATCGCGGAACGCTTCATCGGCGAGTTCCTGAAAGTCCTTCATCTGGTCGCGGCCGAGAAGGTCTAACTGCCGCCAGGAGGCTTCATCGAACTGCACGCGTTTGCCCGGCATCGTCGCGCCCTTGTGCGCCGCACCCAACGGCACAGCGTCTCAGCTTCTACGTTTCGGCCACAGGAGTCCAGACCGACCAAAAGAGGTCATCGACGCGATCATGTGCTTTGATCTAAGCTGATCGGACGCGCGAAGTATTAGGCGCGTTCCCGTTTAGCCACGAAAGGACAAATCCAATGGCGAAGAAGCAATCGGATAGCGTCTATCGGATTATCGATGTGGTCGGCGTCAGCGAGAAATCATGGGAGGACGCCGGTCGCATCGCGGTCGCAACGGCGTCCAGTTCATTGCGCGATCTCCGCGTGGCCGAGGTCACCAAAATGGACATGAAAGTGGAGGATGGAAAGGTTACGGCCTTTCGCACCCGCGTTGCGCTCTCGTTCAAATACGAGGCTTAGTAGGTCATTCCCGCGTCTCCAGGAACCATAACCACCGTCCGTGTCGAACCGGCTCGGCCCGTGATTATGCCCGCCGCATGCGCGGGGACGACGCGATAAGCTACGCGATGCGGCCGTGGAATTGGCCGGTCTTGCGGAAGCGCCAGAGGTAATCCGGCACGATCGAAGCGACCGAGTTGGGGATGATACCCAACCCTTCGAGCGTGCGGTCTTGCTCGTGCGCAGCTGTCGAGACGACATTGTCGCTTTTAAGCAGTTCGACCTGGTCCGGCGTGAGCGGCGGCTCGGGCAGAAATTGCAGAAACGCTGCCTGCAGCTTCATCACCGCGAACGGGATCGGCAGCAGCAGGCGGCGGCGTTCGATGGTGGCGAGCGTGAATTCCATCAGCTCCTTGAACGTCAGCACGTCCGGCCCGCCGAATTCATAGACCGTACCCGACTTCACCTTGCCATCGACTGCCCTGGCGATCGCTTCCGCCACGTCGCCGGCAAACACAGGCTGAAATCGGGTGTGGCCGCCGCCGGGGAGCGGCAGCGCCGGGGAGATGCGAGCCAGCGCGGCGAAGCGGTTGAAGAAGTCGTCCTCCGGACCGAACATGATTGATGGGCGCGTGATGATGGCTTGCGGTTGCGCCGCCAGCACCAGCCGTTCGCCGGCCGCCTTGGTGCGGGCGTAGTCCGAAGCCGAATTCTCGTCGGCGCCGATCGCCGAGACGTGGATCAGCCGCGCGCCGGCCGCACTCGCGGCCTGGGCTACCGCTCCCGCGCCCTCCGCCTGCACGGCGTCGAAGCGCTGGCGGCCCCGTTCAAACAGAATGCCGACCAGATTGATGACAACGTCGGCGTCGCGCGTCGCGGCCTCGATCGACTGCGGAAAGCGCACATTGGCCTGCACCGCATGAATCTGTCCGACCCGGCCGAGCGGCTGCAAATAGCCGGTCAGCTCCGGACGGCGGACGGCGACACGGATGAGGTAACCGCGATTTGCGAGCGCGCGAACCACGTGGCGGCCGAGGAATCCCGAGCCGCCGAACACGGTGACCAGCGTTTCAAACTTGCTCTTCAAGGCCATGGCCCGCGGCAATACAGGATCGATTCCGCGCTGTACAGAGGGTTAGCGCGTTCGATTGACAACCAGAATACGGCTCCGTACCTATCGCCGCTTAAGCCCAGGTGGCGGAATTGGTAGACGCACTAGTTTCAGGTACTAGCGCCGCGAGGCGTGGAGGTTCGAGTCCTCTCCTGGGCACCAAGGACTTTAGAGTGGTTTGGCCGAACGCGTAACCCACATACTTGATTGGTGATTCGTACGCACGGCGATGAGCACCACTGCAAGCGCGCCGAGCATCGGCGGGAGGATCCACGCGAGGCGGCGCGTGTTCATGATTGCCCGCGGTTGGCCGCTACGCCGATCGCGGCCCGCCCGCTTCTTTTAGTTCGCCGCGGGTTCAAAAATAACAATATGAATTCTGTCATTGCCATCGGATCCGGCGCCGAGCGTCGGACGATTTGCTGTCTTTTCGTCCATGCCGCAGAAGGCGACGATCGCGTTGGCCACCGGCCTCTGCACCGAGAACGTCGTCTCCGGGCTGTCGACCCAATGGGCGGGTGCGTCGTCGACGAGCCAATGTGCCGCTTCTTTTTCCGCACCAATTTCTTCATTCTGGTGCGACGACCGCCAAGCGGCGCGGCGAGGCTGATCTCGTCAACGCTGGCTCAAAGAAAAGTGCGCACTCGCGACAATGTTCCTCAGAATAACGTCGCTTCGGCCGCAGTGAATTGACCCATGTCACACAAATGGCGATTTTGTCGGAGGAAAGCGTCAAGCCCGGCTGTTCGCCGCCGATGAATTGTAGGGAATTATTGTGACAAACAGTGATCGCGGGCACTGTCGCTCGTGAACTTCTCCCTAAGCTCAGGCGACAAACGTTCAGCTACAGGCTGTGCAACGTTGCGAGGTCGTCATGAAGAAATTCATTCAGGCAGTCGCTTTGGCGTTTGCATGCGCCATCGGCGCGGAGACGGTGGCCATCGTCGAAGCCCCGCCCGCGATGGCCGGGAATATTCCGGTCATGACCATTGAGGTTCATCCCGCCATGCCCTGCATCGGCAACCGCTGCTGAAATCCTTAAGGTTTGCTTGGCGGGTACAAGGATATGGCCTTATAGATGTTAGATGTCGGTGTTTGGAATGTTTGGACACCATAAGCCATTTGGACACCATAGGTTATTGACAATCCCCGCTTGGGTCCGCTCTCTCCTGGACACCAATTGCAAATTCGCATTCAATTCTGCGAAGCATTAAAAATCGGCTGATTTACCAGCGCGGACCGCCGCAGCCGAACAAGGATCGCTGGATGATCCGGTTTTCGATCAAGCGCAAGATCATCGGAATCGCGGTCATCCTTATCGTCCTGATGGCCATCACTGCGCTGATCTCAACGGCGCTGGTGTTGCAAGTCGGCGGCCGGCTGGAAGATCTGACGCAGAGCTATGTTCCCGCTTACGGCGCTCTGGCGCGGGCTAACGTCAACTCGCTTGAGCGCGCGCTGGCGTTGCGCCGCATGGTGATCGAGAAAACTCAGACACCGCAGGATGAGGCGCGGTTCGCAGCGGCGCGCAAAAGCTTTCAAGCCAGTGACGCGGCGTTCGATCAGGCAACCCGGACCGCTCGAACCTTGCTCGATGGCATGATCGCCAAGGGGAGCGTGTTCAGCGACACCACGGCGCTGGTGCGGCTCCAAACCCGGCTCGCCGACATGCTTGCCGGAACGCGAAATCAGCTCGACGACGAGATCGCGCGGCTGCTGCACCTGCTCGACGCCGGCGATCGAACGGCAATCGCCGACAGTGTCGACCGGATCGACGTGCTGCGAGATGATCTCGATCGCGGGCTCGATGCCGTCCGCACCGAAATGATCGATCTGCTGCGGGACGATTCCGCGGCAACGGTGCGCAAGCAGCGCATCGTCATGGTGATCGCCGTTCTGCTGACGGCGCTCGCCGCGATGCTCGGCTTGGTGTTCTCGATCCTGGTCAGTGCCGGAATGACGCGTCCGGTGCGCCAGCTCTTGGAAGGCGCACGCGCGGTCGAAGCCGGCAAGCTCGACCAGACCCTGGCTGTCACCTCGCAGGATGAGATCGGCTATTTGACCATCGCTTTCAACAAGATGGTAGAGCAATTGCGGCTCAAGGAACGCATCCGCGAGACGTTCGGCAAATACGTCGATCCCCGCATCGTCGAAGGCTTGATCAGCGGACCGGCGCTGGTGACCGCCGGGGAGCGGCGTGTCATGACGGTGCTGTTCTGCGATGTCCGGGGTTTCGTCGGCGTCAGCGAGGAAATGACGCCGCAGGGCCTGGTCAAAGTGATGAACCGGTATTTCTCGACGATGTCCGCGCCGATCCGCCAACACGGCGGCATCATCGACAAATATATCGGCGACGCCATCATGGCCTATTGGGGACCGCCTTTCACCGCCGATGCCGATCAGGCGCGTTTCGCCGCCTTTGCCGCGCTCGATATGCTGGACCGCGTCGTGCCGTTTCGGGCCGAGTTGCCGGACCTGCTCGGGCTGCGGAACCTACCGATCTCGTTCGATATCCGGATCGGCATCGCCACCGGTGAGGCACTGGTCGGCACCGTCGGCTCCGAAACGATGATGAGCTACACGGTGATGGGCGATACGGTGAACCTGGCGTCTCGCCTGGAAGGCGCGAACAAATTGTATGGCAGCCGTATCCTGGTGTCGGCGCCGACCGTCAGCGGCGCCGGCGCTGCAATCGAAACCAGAGAAATCGATCGTGTCGCGCTGGTCGGTCAGACCCATGCGCAGCCGGTGTACGAGATCATGGGCCGTAGCGGAGCTTTGACAGCGGCGCAGATCGAGCTTCGCAGCCGATATGCGACGGCGCTTGAAGCCTATCGGGCGCGCCGCTTCGAGGACGCCAGGCGCGGTTTTGCCGCGGCGCTCGAGACCGTTCCCGACGACGGCCCATCTTTGACCTTGCTCAAGCGCATCGACACGCTGGTCGCAGCGCCGCCGGACGACAATTGGGACGGTTCCTGGCGCCTTGAGCAGAAATGAATTTGCTGCAGAAGTACTTTTGATCGGTGCGGCCCTAGCCCGGTGAGCAGTGCGGGCTTACATTTTGCGCAAACGAGGACGGTCATGGCAAAGCTGAACGGCAAAACGGCACTGATCACCGGTTCGACCGACGGCGTCGGCCGCGTCGTCGCAACAAGATTGGGCGCAGACGGCTGGCGCGTCCTGGTGAACGGTCGCGATCGTGCGCGGGGCGAAGCGGTCGTCGCCGAGATCGAGGCGGCCGGCGGCGCCGCAGAATTTCTGCAGGCGGACCTGTCATCCATGGCTGAAGTGCGGCGCCTGGCTGACGCCGTGCGACAGACGACGAAACGGCTTGAGCTTCTCATCAATAACGCCGGGATCGGCAGAGGCGATCCGGACGGCCGTCGCGAGCTCAGCCACGACGGTTTCGAGCTGCGGTTCGCAGTCAATTATCTCTCCGGCTTTTTGCTCACGCACCTGCTGCTGCCGTTGATCAAGAGCAGCGCACCGGCGCGGATCGTCAATGTCTCATCGCTCGGCCAGCAGGCAATCGATTTCAAGGATGTGATGATGACGCATGACTACAGCGGCATGCGCGCCTACCGCCAGAGCAAGCTGGCGCAGATTTTGTTCACCATCGATCTTGCACCGGAGCTGCAAGGCAGCGGCGTCACGGTCAACGCCCTGCATCCGGCGACGTTCATGAACACCAAAATGGTGCGCGAGTTCGGAACGCCGATGACCACTGTCGAGGAAGGCGCCGACGCGATCCTCAAACTGGCGATCGGCCCGGAAATTGAAGGCCGCAGCGGGCTGTTTTTCAACGGCCAGCGCGAAGCGCAGGCGGATGCACAGGCCTATGATGCCGCGGCACGGCGGCAACTCCGGACGCTAAGCCTTGACCTTGTTGGCTTGGTCCCGGCGAAGGCCGGCTAGTGGTCGTTTACATCGATCGGGTTCAGCCTTGAGTGGCCTGCTGGCGAACGCCTGCGGGCTAGTTCAAATCCGCCATTTTGACGCGCCATTTCGGTTGCGATATTCAGGACCACAGCGTCCCTGCCACAACGCGTTTTCTCAATGACGATCCGGCTACATCGCGGCGACCTGCCCGACGTTTCGCGCTACACCGGCGCGGTGGCGATCGATACCGAGACCATGGGACTCAATCTCGGACGCGACCGGCTATGCGTGGTGCAGCTTTCGCCCGGCGACGGCTCCGCCGACGTGGTGCAGATTCCACCGCATGCGACTGATGCGCCGAACCTGAAACGGCTCCTCGCCGATACCCGCCTTATCAAGATTTTTCACTTCGCGCGATTCGATCTCGGCATGCTCTATAATGCCTTCGGCGTGATGCCGGAGCCGGTCTATTGCACCAAGATCGCCTCGCGGCTGGCCCGCACCTACACCGATAAGCACGGCCTGAAAGACCTGGTGCGCGAAGTGCTCGGCCACGACCTTTCGAAGCAACAGCAATCGTCCGATTGGGGCGGGACGGAATTGAGCGACGCGCAGGTGTCGTATGCAGCGAGCGACGTCATCTACCTGCATGCGCTCAAGGACCGGCTCGATGCGATGCTGGCGCGCGAGGGTCGCGACCAATTGGCGGCGGCCTGCTTTCGGTTCCTGCCGGAGCGGGCGCGGCTCGATCTCGCCGGTTTCGGCGGCGAGGATATTTTCGCCCATTCATAAATTGGCGGCGCTTTCAGCGGGATCGTATTCGATCCGGGCCCCCGGCGCGACCATTTCCGCCCGGTCGAGGCCACATTCTCGGGCGATAATTTTCCGCAGGAACGGCTAAAACGGGGCGCGTAACCGAATCGGGGCGACTGTCCCAAGAGGACGAAGCTGACGAGCGTCTATCCTGGCGACACGGCGAGACGGGGCGGATTTACCGCGACCACTCGCAACGATGCCGACCAAATCTATCGTGCGGCGATGCGGCACAGCCGCCTTGTACGTTGGCTTCGCGTGAGCGTTCCTGCGGTCATCGCTGCGGCTCTGATCATGGTCGTGGCGGTCAATTATATGCCGACGGTCGGAGGCCTTCGGTTGCCGGGGGAACTCGGCAAGCTCGTGATCAAAGGCACTAAAGTCACGATGCAGCAGCCGCGCCTGACCGGGTTCACCGACGATGCGCGACCCTATGAATTCACGGCGCAGTCCGCCGACCAGGACATCACCAAACCCGATTTAATGGAACTGCATCAGATCGACGCCAAAATAGAGATGCAGGACAAGAGTACCGTGAGCGTCACGTCCAATTCCGGGACCTACGACATGAAGGCGGAAATGCTGACACTCAACGAAAGCGTTCATCTGGTTTCGTCGACCGGCTACGAAGTGCGCCTGACGGAGGCGGTGGTCGACGTGCACAAAGGCAATGTGGTGTCGGAGAAACCGGTCTGGGTGAAGCTCATCAACGGCGTCCTGACCGCCAACCGGCTCGATGTGGTCGACGGTGGCAACCTCATTCGATTTAGCGAGGGCGTTTCAATGACCATAAAGCCCGATCAGGAAACAACAACGCAGGCGATCAAACGATGACGCGCTGGTTTTGGCTTTCGGCCACATTGATCGCACTGGTGGCGCCGGGATCGGCAACGGCGCAAGCGCCGCGCGATGCTGCGGTAGAACCGGGCCCGGCCGCTCTGCAAGAGCAAAAAGAGCAAAACCAGGATCTGCCGATCCAGATCGAGTCGGCGACGCTTGAGGTGCGCGACAAGAGCAAAATGGCGACGTTCTCCGGCGACGTGCAGGTGGTGCAGGGTGATACGACGATCAAATGCGACACGCTCGTGGTGTTCTACGGCGCCGGGGGACCGGGCGCAGGTCCGCTCGCTTCCGCCGTCACGCATTCGGCCCGGGGAGCCGCGCGGAATGCCGCGCGGCAGGGCCCGGCCGTGCCGCAGGGAGCTCAGGATATCCGCCGCATAGAAGCCCGTGGTAGCGTCACCGTCATTTCCAAGGATCAGAGTGCCAGCGGCGATCTTGGCGTCTACGACGTCAAGAAAAAGACCATCACGCTCACTGGAAATGTCGTGGTCACCCAAGGCAAGAACGTCCTCCACGGCGATCGGGTGACAGTCGATACCACGACCGGAAATGCGCACATCGAGTCGGCGGTGAACAGCCCAAATCGCGTTCGCGCGCTGATCCAGCCGAGCAAGAATCAAGACGGCTCGTCATCGAATTTTTTGTCCATAGGACCCGGTGCGAACAGGGCGAATTAGACTGGCCCCTAACAGCATGGCTACGAAAAATCGGGTAGAGTCCCGGCTCAAATGCCGGGATTTCCGCGATGCAAGGCGGACCTGACGAGGATAGCGTGCTGGACATCTTCTCATACTTTCGCCGGCGCAGCCGCCAAGCGCCGCGACCGACGGCGCCCGCCGCCCGCGAGGTCATGGACCTTGCAAGTATGGGCGGCGCCATCAACGGCATCTACGTCGATATCGCCAGCGCACCGGTCAACACAAAAAAGGCGCGTAGCCCCGGTCCGCAACGTCAGCGCCGCGCGCCGCGCCCGGTCCCGGATAAGGCTCCGCCGCCCCAACCGGCACCCGAGAGTAGACCGCAGCAAGTGCCGGTGCGTCCCCACACCGACGGCAACGGCGCGGCGCCTGCCGACCGCAAAGGCGTGCTTTCCGTCCACGGCGTCGAGAAGAGCTTCGTCGGGCGCAAGGTGGTCAAAGGCGTCAGTCTTTACGTTCGCAAGGGCGAAGCTGTCGGCCTGCTCGGCCCCAATGGTGCCGGAAAGACCACCGTCTTTTACATGGTGACCGGCCTCATCAAGGCCGACAAAGGCCGTGTCGAACTTGACGGCCACAACGTCACGGGATTGCCGATGTACCAGCGGGCGCGCCTTGGTATCGGCTATCTGCCGCAGGAAGCCTCAATCTTCCGTGGCCTCACCGTCGAGCAGAACATCCGCGCCGTGCTTGAAGTGGTCGAGCCCGATTCCAAGCGGCGCGAGCGCGATCTCAACGGGTTGCTGGAAGAATTCAACATCGCGCGGCTGCGCAAGACGCCGGCGATTGCGCTCTCTGGCGGCGAGCGTCGCCGCGTCGAGATTGCGCGCTCACTCGCCACGCGGCCGAACTACATGCTGCTCGACGAGCCGTTCGCCGGCATCGACCCGATCGCCGTCGGCGACATCCAGGCATTAGTGCGCCATTTGACCAATCGCGGCATCGGCGTGCTGATCACCGACCACAATGTGCGCGAGACGCTTGGTTTGACCGACCGCGCCTACATCATCTATTCCGGTGAAGTGCTGATGGAGGGCCGCGCCAGCGATATCGTCAACAACCCTGACGTGCGGCGGCTCTATCTGGGCGAGCAGTTCCAGCTTTGATTTTTCGATTTTAAGGCTGCTCGAAATCGGTTGACGACAGCGGCCCCGAATTGCTGTAGAGAACTGTCTACAAGCAAGAATCGGACCAATCGGTCCGCCGGGGTTCAATGGCGCTTTCGCAACAACTCCAAATTCGCCAGAGCCAGGCGCTGGTGATGACGCCGCAGTTGATGCAGGCGATCAAGCTGCTGCAGCTCTCGAATCTGGATCTGGTCGCCTATGTGGAAGCTGAACTCGAACGCAATCCGCTGCTCGACCGGAGCGTCGAGGACGGGCCGGTGGCTGCCGAGGCCGATGGCCCGCCATCGCCGGACGGTCCGCCCGCAGACGGCGAACCGTGGAACGCGAACGGCGGTGAGGCGAACGGCAGCGCCATCGAAGAGCGGCTGGACTCGCGTGCAGACGACGCTTTCCCGGACGACGCCGAGTCAATTCGTCCGCGCGCCGCCGAAGTTCCGGCCGGATATTCGGAATGGGCCACTGTCGGTGCTGGCGGTCATGATGACAGCGAATACAATCTTGAAGCGTTTGTTCCCGCCGAGACCACACTGGCCGATTGGCTGCGCCAACAGCTCACGCTCGCCGTCACCGATCTGCGGCGGCGTATGATCGGCCAATACCTGATCGACCTGGTCGACGAGGCCGGCTATCTCGGCAGCGATTTGGCTTCGGTCGCGGAGCGGCTCGGCACCAGCATTAAGGACGTGGAAGCCGTGCTCGGGATTCTACAGGGCTTTGATCCACCCGGAGTTTGCGCGCGCGATCTCGCCGAATGCCTGGCGTTGCAGCTCAAGGAGCGCAACCGGTTCGACCCGGCAATGCAGGCGCTGATTGCGCGCCTTGATCTGCTGGCTAAGCGCGATGTCGCCACTCTGAGAAAAGTATGCGGCGTCGGTGACGAGGATCTCGCCGACATGATCGCGGAAGTCCGCCGCCTCAATCCCAAGCCCGGTCTTGCCTTCGGATCGACGGTGGTGCAGCCGATCGTGCCGGATGTTTTCGTTCGACCGGGTCCGGACGGTGCCTGGATCGTCGAATTGAATTCCGATACCTTGCCGAAGGTTCTGATCAATCAGACCTACTACGCCGAAGTCTCGGCCACGACGCGGCAAGCCACCGACAAATCGTATCTGGCCGAATGCCTGCAAAGCGCCACTTGGCTCGTGCGCGCGCTCGACCAACGCGCGCGGACCATCCTCAAAGTCGCCAACGAAATCGTGCGCCAGCAGGACGGCTTCTTCGCGCACGGCGTCGAGCATTTGCGTCCGCTCAATTTAAAGACCGTCGCCGAAGCCATCAGCATGCACGAGTCGACCGTTTCCCGGGTCACCGCCAACAAATACATGGCGACCAGCCGCGGCATTTTTGAGCTGAAGTATTTCTTCACCTCGGCGATCGCGGCGTCCCACGGCGGCGCAGCGCATTCTGCCGAGGCGGTGCGTCACCGCATCAAGCAATTGATCGATGCCGAGACGGCGGCCGATGTGCTGTCCGACGACACCATCGTCGACAAGCTGCGCGAGGCCGGTATCGACATCGCGCGGCGAACGGTCGCTAAATACCGCGAAGCCATGCGTATTCCGTCCTCGGTGCAGCGGCGCCGCGAGAAGCAGGCGGCGGCGCTTACCTGAATCGTCCTGCCCCGCCGCGCTTCGCTCCGCGGGGGCGGATAAAAGCCGCACCGCATTGACTTGGCGTCGGCCGATGCATAGCTCGAATCATGCGGCTGATGGTGCGGCTAAGGGACGCTGCCAAGGACGCTGCCATGTCATTTCGTATTTCAGGAAAAAACCTCGATATCGGCGAGGCGCTGCGCGAGCGCATTACCGGGCGCATCGGCGAGGCGATGAGCAAATATTTCGACGGCGGTTATTCCGGGCATGTGACGGTCGAGCGGGAGGGGTCGGGATTTCGCACCGAATGCGCCGTGCATCTCAATTCGAAGATCACGCTGCAAGCCGAAGGCAGCGCGCCAGACGCCTATGCCAGCGCCGACCAGGCGGCCGTACGGGTTGAGAAGCGGCTGCGTCGTTATCATCGCCGTCTCAAGGAGCACCGCCCGCGGCCGCAGCGATCGGAACCCGATTGAAAACCGTAAGTTAGCGCCCGGGTCGGCGAACCGGAGCTTCGCAGGCCGATACGCTTGCAACCATACCAACCGGGTGCCCATTGACGCGGTTGTCCGCGCTTCTTATGGTCCGCCGCCGTTTGCGCATGATCCCAAAAAACGGGCACCGGCTTCCGGAGCAGGTCATGCTCGAATTGAAAGTGCGCTAGGCTTAAGGCCTCGCTCCTCGGGTCCCGCTCATGGCGCTTACCGATCTCGTCGCTTCAAACGCGATTATTCCGGCACTCAAAGTCAACAACAAGAAGCAGGTGCTGCTTGAGCTGGCGGCGCGCGCGGCGGCGCTCACCGGTCAGAACGAGCGTGCGATCTTTGAAATTCTGATGCAGCGCGAGAAACTCGGCTCGACCGCGGTCGGCAACGGCATCGCTATTCCGCACGGCAAGATGCCCAACCTCACGCGCCTGTTCGGACTGTTCGCGCGGCTCGACCGGCCGATCGATTTCGAGGCGCTCGACGGACAGCCGGTCGATCTCATCTTCCTGTTGCTGGCGCCGGAAGGCGCCGGTGCCGATCATTTAAAAGCACTGGCGCGGGTGGCGCGGCTGCTGCGCGACGCCACCGTTGCCCACAAACTGCGTGCCTCGCGTGACGCCGAGGCGCTTTACGCGGTGCTCGCGATGCCGTCGGCTAGCGCGGCGTAGCTGGCGGGAATCAGGGGTCAGTAACCAGTAACCAGTAACCAGTAATCAGCGGAATCAAAAAGGGCCGCGCTAAATTAATCGCGGCCCTTCGGATTATTGATCCCTGATGACGGACTCCTGGTCAGTGCACACTCACCATTTCGAGCTTCTGGCTTACGGCGTTGGCGATGGCCGCCTCGCGGCTGTCGGTGAGCATGATCGGCGTGCCGTCGGCTGCGTGCAGGGCGAACAGCTTCAGCCCCGGCTCGATGTCCATGTCCTGCACTTGTGGGAATAGCGCGCGAACATCCTCGGAGCGGATGGTCTTCACGTAGGCGATCTGCCCGTCGCCCATTTGGGCCAGCGCTTCGGCAGAGATCGCGATCTCTTTCGCTTCGCTACGATTGGATTCCATGGTCTTGTTCCTTCTTCTTCTAACGCGGCGAACCACGGTTCGGTTTCCTATTCCGATTCCTTGATGGAGATTGACTTGACGATGCGCTCCGGCTGTGGACGTGCGAGATCGATCGAAAGCAGGCCGTTTTTAAGGTCCGCAGTGAGGACTTCCATCCCTTCCGCGAGCACGAAGCTGCGCTGAAACTGGCGCGCGGCGATGCCGCGGTGCAGGTACTGCCGGCTTTTGTCATCCTGCTGCCGGCCGCGGATCACGAGCTGGTTTTCTTCCAGCGTCACGTCGAGCTGATCGCGGGTGAACCCCGCCACTGCGAGCGTGATGCGTAGCCGTTCCGGACTCTCAGCGTCGCGTCCGACGCGCTCGATGTTGTAAGGCGGATAGCCGTCGGCCGCCTTGCTGACTCGATCGAGAACCCGCTCGATTTCATCGAAACCGAGGAGAAACGGGCTCGAAAGCGACGAAACCCTGGACATGATCTCAAAGTCCTTTGCCAAGCGACTTTGCGGGGCCCTTCCGGCATCCCCTTAGCATTGCTAGCAATATGGCGCTCCCGAAGGGGGCCTGCAAGGCGGCGAAAAAGCGCCTTAAGCCGATTTCAGCGGCCCCGGCAGCGCGCGCTCGGCTTCCGCCACCAGCTGCGCTTCGTGCCGTCTGACGAAGACGGCGCCAACGACCACCGCAATCACCGCGGCAATACCGATCGCAATTACCATTGGGCCGGCGAACTTGTGAACCTGGCGTCCGAATATGTAAGCGGCGAACCCGAACAGCGACGCCCAGGCCAGCGCGCCCACCACATTGGCGAGCATGAACTGCCGCCACGGCATCCGATTGGCGCCGGCGAGAATGCCGGCGAGGCTCCGCAGCAACGGGACAAAGCGGGCGATAAAGACGATCTTGCCGCCGTGAAGCAGAAACAGATATTCACCGAGCTTGATCCGGCTTTCCGTTATTCCCGCATACGAACCATAACGCAGCAACAGCCAATAGCCGTATTCGCGGCCGATGACGTAGCCGATCATTTGCCCAATGATCGCGGCACCGGCTGCGGTGAGTACCACCGCAAAGATATTGAGATCGTGTTTGGTCCCGGCAAAGATCCCGGCCAGGACCAGCGCCGACTCGCCGGGGAAGGGGAAACCGAGGCTTTCGAGCCCAATGACCGCCGCGACCACGATGAGGCCGTAGTCGTGAACCAGGTGGCCGATGGAAGGCATCAACTCGAGCAAATCACAACACTCAAATCATCAAGACTATAACAACGCCGTAATAGAGCCTGCTGATCCATGTATGGGATACGGCATTCTCCCAGCATGGCTACCTGTGTTACCGATCGTGACGCCGCAATGCTGCTCACGCTACTGTGCGAGTACGAATTTGGCGTTAAATGGATGCGGTTGCGGCGAAAGGTGCGCATGCAAGATATTAGCCGCCGGCAACTGACCGCTGGGTTTCTTGGTTTATTTCTCGGATTGGCGCTTGTCCTCGGCGGCTGTTCGCATGACCAGGGCCTCAACGTCATGGCCGGCAGCGGCGACGATGACGACGTCAACGCTCGCCCCGCCAATTATAAGCCCGACATTCTCCGCGCCATGCATGCCTATCTGAACGATCCGACCGGCATTCGCGACGCCGGCATTGCCGACCCGGCGCTGAAATCGCTCGGCGGCTCCAAACGCTTCGTAGTCTGCGTGCGCTACAACGCGAAGAAAGGCCGTAACGACTATGTCGGCGTCAAGGAGGTTGCGGCGGTGTTCGTCGCCGGCCGGTTCGACCGTTTCGTCGAGACAGCGCACGATACGGCGAATGACCAATGCGCCGGCGCAACCTATGCGGCGTTTCCCGAGCTAGAAAAGCTGTCGCGGTAGCGCGCCGTAACGCCCCCAATCTTACCGGGAAGTGAGTGAAAGCTCCCCTGGATCACATCCGCCGTCGCGGCATAGTATCGCTTAGACAGTTTTGCCTGCGGCTCCGCGCTGCGCAGGGTACCTCTCCGGAGTAACGGCGATCGACTTCGCCCTTTCCGAACTTCAGCAATCGGTGCGCGGCGCGATCGAGAAGATCTGCGCGCGCTTTCCCGACGATTATTGGCTGGAACGCGACCGCGACGGAAAATTCCCCGACGAATTGCACCGCGCGCTTGCTGCCGACGGCTGGCTCGGCATCTGCATGCCGGAAGCCTATCGTGGCTCCGGCCTCGGCATCACCGAAGCGGCGATCATGATGCAGACGATCGCGGCGTCCGGCGCCGGTTTTTCCGGCGCTTCTGCCGTGCACATGAATATCTTCGGCCTCAATCCGGTCGTAGTTTACGGCACCGACGAACAGAAGCAACGCATGTTGCCGCCGATCGCCACCGGCAAGGAGAAGGCCTGCTTTGCCGTCACCGAGCCGAACGCCGGCCTCGAAACCGGCAAGCTCCAAACCCGCGCCGAGCGCCGCGGCGACCGTTACGTCATCAACGGCGCCAAAATCTGGATCTCGACCGCGCAGGTGGCGGACAAAATGTTGATCCTGGCGCGCACCACGCCGGTCGAAGAGGTGCGCAAGCCGACCGAAGGCTTAAGCCTGTTCTACACCGCGCTCGATCGCCGCCACGTCGAAGTCCGCGTGATCGACAAAATGGGACGCAAGGCGGTCGACTCCAATCAGGTGTTTATCGATGCGCTGGAAGTGCCGGCTGACGACCGCATCGGCGAGGAAGGCAGCGGCTTCGAGTACATTCTGCACGGCATGAATCCCGAGCGCATCCTGATCGCCGCCGAGGCGATCGGGCTCGGCCGCGCCGCGCTGCGGCGCGCGGCAGCATACGCCAAAGAGCGCGTCGTGTTCGGTCGGTCGATCGGGCAAAATCAGGCCATCCAGCATCCGCTCGCCGAATGCTGGATGGAGCTGGAAGCCGCCGAACTGACAATGCTCAAGGCCGCCTGGCAATACGACCAGAACATGCCCTGCGGCCCCGCCGCTAACGCCGCCAAATACCTCGGCGCCGAAGCCGGCTTCAAAGCCTGCCAGACCGCAATCATGACTCACGGCGGCTACGGCTACGCCAAGGAGTATCACGTCGAGCGCTACCTGCGCGAAAGCATGATCCCGCGCATCGCGCCGGTCACGCCGCACCTCATTCTCTGCTTCATCGCCGAAAAAGTTTTGGGCCTGCCGAAATCCTATTAGGCAGAAGATAACCGTTGTGCCCAGCGGGCAACTCGCGACTCAGCCTTGATCCTCTTCCTTTCAGGGGAGAAACGACGCATGCCAAACCAAAGACCAACTTGCTGCTAATCGATCCAATCAGGGCTGGGATGAAGATGGCTTCCTGCTGCGTTTTGGAATTTCCGCTTATGACGCATACCGGGCTCGGTCGGTCAACATTTTGACGCGATTGGACCCACAACAGTAGTCGCACATTCCGGATTGTGTGTTGGTAGCGCCGCCGCGGAGTGCTTCAAAAGCTCGACACCGACGTTACCGCGCAGCCGCAAGTCAAGCCGGATGGCCAGCGAAGCTATCTTAAGGTGCACCGTCAGCTCGCTTCATCATCAACACCTTATCGAAATCCGCCAGCAGCTGCGGATGATAGGAAAATACGTTGCCGCTATACGGATCGGCCGCGGAAAATGGGATGAGCGGCCCGTCGGTATCCTGCGAAGCTGTCCGTACATGGTTGAAGCCAAGCTTGCTTAAAGTATGGAGCACGCGCAGCATCGTTTCACGCTCGGCTCCAGCGGAAAAAGCCTGACCAAACTCCCAAATAATCAAAACCACGCGGCCGCTGCGCAGCAGCGCGGCGGCCCCCATGATCACCTTGGGCTCGAACCCTTCCGCATCGATCTTGAGGATGACCCGGCGACCCGCCGTCTGCTGGAATCGGGTCAGGGCGGCGTCCAAGGTGATCACAGAAACCCAATGCGCTGGTCCTTTGGTAAAACCCGGCAGCTTAAGGCCGACGCCGTGGATGCTGTGCATCATCGAGGAATTGGTAACGAGTGGCGCCAGATCGAAATTGTCGCCGCAGGCCGCACAAACCACGGACACGGTCTGGCGCACTTCGCGATCGGCAATGTTGCGCAAGAGAATGCCGGCGTTGGTAGGATCCGGCTCAAAAGCGATAACGGCGATATTTCCCGCGGGATGAGTGGCGGCCTGCAGGGTAAAGAATCCCCAATGGGCGCCGACATCGATGAAGAGATCTCCTGCTCTCAATGTTCTTTCCAATAAATTGCGCGTGGCCGGCTCGTAACCGCCCTTAGCTTCGCAAAAGACCAAATATTTTGCACCCTGGTCGACTTGTCCCAATGCTTTGGGAAAGGACAGGTAAAACCGCGGCGCTCCGTTAGGCAATTTGAGTGACGAGGGAACGATTGCAAAATCGTCTTTCACATTCAGAACAATATTTGTGCCGCCGACGTGAATGGTTGTTGTGCTTGCGGCTGGCCCGTTCGGTTCCATGGTTGGGCGGCACCCCGTCAGGCGAGCATGTCATGGACCGATGGCATGACCTTGCTGCCGTAAAGCTCGATGCTCGGCATCATTTGTCGTGCGGCAATGTGCCGGCCGAGCATTTCATGTCGAACCTAACCCTATTGCCGAAAGCGATCAAAAAGCATGTGCGCTGCTGGAGCCCGCCGACGCACGTGCCATAACAGCCTATACGGCACACGTTGGTAGCTAGTCTAGCGAACCGATCAGCTTGTTAGCTTACACCTCAGACGGCTTTGGTCGGCGCATCCCTATTGGTCCCTTAGCGCCCTTAGCAAAATGTCCGTTGTTGGGGGCAGGATCGGACTTACAGACGCCCGGTTGGGCCAACCCGCGGCAACAATTTTCCTTCTGCCAGCGAAAGGCCGGTGGAAATCGCCGCACCGCAGTCGTAATTTATCCGTACCGATTGCGTCTTTAACGTCCCTAATTGCGCGAAAATCCGAACCCGGAGATCAAGCCATGCGCCGCCTGTTCTACGCCACGACCGTCATGTTCGCTTCCGTCCTGGCAGTGACGCTT
This sequence comes from uncultured Alphaproteobacteria bacterium, assembly GCA_963844545.1. Lineage (GTDB taxonomy): Bacteria > Pseudomonadota > Alphaproteobacteria > Rhizobiales > Xanthobacteraceae > BOG-931. Next base: position 1,585,881 of record CAWJOX010000026.1, read on the forward strand.
CTCCCGGAGCTCGGCAACGCCCAAAATCCGCAGCAGGTGCCAATGCCGCCCGGCGGTTTCAAGCCGCCGCCTGCCGCGCCGGTCAAGCCGTACAAGCCGATTGCGATCACGCCGCCGGCGCCGTACGACGATCCAAGTTTCGTCGCTTTCCGCAAGCAGCTCACCCAAATCGCCCAGCACAAGGACCGCGCGGCGCTCGCCAAGATCGTGGTGCCGCAGGGCTTCTTCTGGATGCAGGACAAAGATCTTGCCGACAAGCGCAAGCCGTCGATCGCCAATCTTGCCGCTGCCGTTAATCTGGACGCCAAGGACGATTCCGGCTGGGCGGCGATTGCCGGCTATGCCAACGATCCGACCGCCTCGCCGTTACCCGATCGGCAGGGCGTGATCTGTGCACCGGCCGACCCGACGATCGATCCGAAAGCATTTGAAGCGCTCACGCAGAGCACTAGGACCGAGCCGCCCGATTGGGGCTATCCGACCAAGGAAGGCATCGAAGTGCATAGCGGGCCGAAGCCAAACACGACGGTCACCGAAAAGCTCGGGCTTTATCTGATACGCGTGCTGCCCGACAGCACGTCGGGCGATGACCCCGACCAGCCGCAATTCCTTCACATCGCGCTGCCGTCAGGTAAGACCGGCTACGTCCCCGAGGACATGATCTCCGGGCTTGGCGGCGACGCGATGTGCTACAGCAAGGGACCAAGCGGTTGGATGATCGCCGGATTTTTCGGCGGCGCGCCGAGTCAGTAAAGTCGCACCATCGTCCTCTGGGAACTTCTCTTCGGATTGATCAGGAAGACGCGTATCTTGAACAAGGACCGCGCCCGAATGACGATGGCGCATGGCGTGGGGCGAGGACGGGCGTGAGCAAGCGTTTAGTTAACGCGGCAAGAATCGGCGCAACTCTGATGTGCCTGTTTGCCGCGCCAGTCCTAGCGCAGCAGCGGTTGCAGCCGGCCGCCGGTTTTCAGCCGACCGCGCAGGATGTCCCGCCCGGTGTCGACCATGGCAATGTCAGCGAAGACCTGCCCGAGACCTTTCAGCGCCGGGCGGTGTTCTATCGCTCGCAACATCCGGTCGGCACCATCATCATCGAAACCGGCGAGCGTCACCTTTATCTGATCGAGAGCGAGACGCGCGCGCTTCGCTACGGCATCGGAGTGGGCCGCGAGGGTTTCGCCGCGGCCGGCCTGTTTCGGATTACGCGCAAAACCGAATGGCCGGATTGGGTGCCGTCGCCGCAGGTGATCGCGCTGCAGCCGTATCTTCCCCGCGTCATGGCCGGCGGCCCCGGTAACCCGCTCGGCGCGCGCGCCATGGATCTCGGCAACCTGTGCCGCATCCACGGCACCAACGCGCCGGAAACGATCGGCCAGGTTCTGTTGATCGGCTGCTTTCGTCTCGTCAACGATGACGTGATCGATGTTTACGACCGCGTCGCGGTCGGCACGCGCGTCATCGTACGGCAGAATTAAAGCACCCTATTCCGTCACCCTGAGGCGGCCGCGAAGCGGCCCTCGAAGAGCGACGGCCTCGGCCATGCATCCTTCCAGGCTCGCCATAGCGCGTCGAAGACACGCGCAACCGCGCTTATGGCTCGCACCTCAGGATGACGGGCTAATCATCTAATGCGTTGCCATGCTCTCGATCGACTTCGCGGTCTGACCGAACAGGATGGCGCGTTCCTCGGCAGTGCGAATGCCGCCGGCACCCGGATTGACATCCTTCACGATGGCGTAAGCGCGCTTGACCGCGTCGCGCGCGGCAATGGCCTCAAGCCACCGCTTGAGATGCGGGAAGTCGGCGATGTTCTGGCCTTGCCGCTCCCAGGGTACGACCCAGGGATAGCTCGCCATGTCGGCAATCGAATATTCGCCGGCGAGATAGTCGCGGTCGGCCAGTCTTTTGTTCATCACACCAAAGAGCCGGTTGACCTCGTTGCGATAACGATCGATGGCGTACGGGATTTTCTCCGGCGCGTAGGTGCTGAAATGATTGTTCTGTCCGGCCATGGGCCCGAGTCCGCCCATTTGCCAGAACAGCCACTCGAGCGTTTGCATGCGCTCGCGCATATCCTTGGCGATGAACTTGCCGGTCTTGTTGGCGAGGTAAAACAGGATCGCGCCTGACTCGAATACCGAAATCGGCTTGCCGCCGCCCGGCGGATCGTGGTCGACAATGGCAGGAATGCGGTTGTTCGGCGCGACCGCCAAAAATTCCGCCTTGAACTGCTCGCCCTTACCGATATTGACCGGAATGATTTTGTACTGCAGACCGGTCTCCTCAAGGAAAATTGTAACCTTGTGGCCGTTCGGCGTAGTCCAGTAATACACATCAATCATGACAAGCTCGCGCGTTGTGGTGAATTGTTTGGCACTCTAGCGCCTCCGGAAGCCTCCAAGAAAGCTGCCGCGTGCGCAGCCCTGCCAACCAATAGCTGGGACCCTCGGCGGGTGGTTTCAAGGCTAAGGAATTAGCAACGAGCCGCCGCCGTAGTCGCGAAATTCAAAAGCCAAATTCGACTATGGACCGCGACATGGCCGACGCTGACATGGCCAGCCCTCTACGCATTGACATGGCTGAAACATCGTCCACAGTCGTCTCGCGCGGCGGCGCAGACTGTTTCCCCTGCCGGTGCGCCGGCACCGGTCGCGCAGGCTTGACGGATCAGAATTCGGCAACACCGGATTTCAGATCATCGTCGTTAGCGATGATGGTCCGAGCGATTGCGCGAGGGTCCGAGCAAATACCTTAAGCCAATATTAAAATAAGCCGCCCACGATGCGCGTTGACCAACCCTTGCCCGGCGCGCATGTCGACGATCCATCCGCCCCTTCATGTCGACGCGCTGTCACCGTTCCAGGCGACGGGGTCCGCAAAGCAATCGCGTCTTGAATTCTATTTGCTTCGCGCCGCCCAAGGATTGGCGCTGGCGGTATTCCTGAGTTTTTGCATTTTATGGGTGCAGTGGCAGGCGTCCGCCACCGGCGTGAGCAAATTATCCGGCGACTTCGTCAGCTTCTGGACCGCCGGACAACTGGCGCTGCAGGGGCACGCCGCGGAGGCCTATGCCAGGCTACCGCACTTTGCGTTGCAACTCGAGCTGCACCACGATCCCGGCTGGGGCTATCTGGCATTCTTCTATCCGCCGTTCTTCCTGCTGTTGTGCGCGGGCTTCGCCCTGCTCGGCTTTTTTCCCGCGCTCTGCGTCTGGCTGACCGCGACACTCGCGTGCTACATCGCCGCGCTGCGCGCGCTGCTGCCGAAGGGCTTGCGCGACGGCATGCCCGTCTGGGTGCTGTTCCTCGGCTATCCCGCGGTGATGATCAATGCGGGCTTTGGGCAGAACGGATTCCTGAGCACAGCGCTGTTCGGCGGTGCGGCGGTCTGGCTGGACCGGCGGCCGGCTTTAGCCGGCATCTGCCTGGGCAGCCTCGCCTACAAACCGCAGCTTGGCATCATCGTGCCGTTGGCGTTGATTGTTGCCAGGCGGTGGCGTTGCTTCGCCTTTGCTGCGGCGACCGTGCTCGTTTTGGCGGCCGCGGCGACGCTGGCGTTCGGCATCGACGTCTGGCCGGCGTTTATGGCGGGCATGGGGGATGCGCGGCGCGATTGGATGGAGCCGCCCAACCCGCTCTACCTCGTGTTTTGGATCACGGTGTTCGGCGCAGTGCGCCTGCACGGCGGCTCGTTGGCTTTGGCCTACGGCGTGCAAGCGGTCGTAACAGTGGCGGCCGCGTTGATGTTGGTGCGCGCGCTGTTGCAGCGGTCGCCGGGCATCCGGTCGGGCAAAGCGGAAGTCGCGGCGATCGCGGCCTGCGTGCCGTTCTGCTCGCCATTCATGCTCGAATACGATCTCATCATCCTCGCCGTGCCGATGGCCTGGCTGCTTGGCGAGGCGTTACGCGATGGTTTCCGCCGCGGTGAACTCGCGGCCTTGGTCGCGGCCTATCTCGCGCCGGCTTTGTTCAAAGTCACGGCGTTCGACAACGCGTTGAAGCTCGGTGTCATCGCCGCCGCGGCGCTGCTGTTCGTCATGGTGCTGCGCAGGATGACGGTGCCATCCGTACAGCCTTCAGGACTGGACCGCGCGGCGCCGGCTGCGTAAACCCTTGTTTGCAGGGAGCTCAGCCCAAGGACCGACATGATCACCGAAATCGCCCAAATCGAAGTCAAGCCCGGCATGGAAACGGAATTCGAAATCGGCGTTAAGAATGCCGCACCGGTTTTCAAACGCGCCAAAGGCTGCCGCGGCATGGAACTGCGCCGCTCGATCGAACATCCGAGCCGTTACCGTTTGTTCGTGCTTTGGGAAACCGTCGAGAACCACACCGTCGACTTCCGCGGCTCGCCCGACTTCCAGGAATGGCGCAAGCTGGTGGGCCATTGCTTCGCTTCGCCGCCCGAAGTTGAGCATGTTCAGCAGGTGGTGAAGGGATTTTGAGCCTGCGTCATTCCCGCGAAAGCGGGAATCCATACTCGCGGCCAAAACGGTTGTCACTCAGACAGGGGTTATGGGTCCCCGCTTTCGCGGGGACGACCGGGAGAAGCGTAATCCCAAGTGAGGGCGGCACTTTTCCCACCAGCAAACTCGGCCCATATTGAGGTCATGGCGAAAGGTCGCGACCCAGCCAAGCACTCGAAAAAAGACCCGGCCAAACCGACACGCGCCAAGGCGGCGCGGCCGGATTCGGCACCGCTCGATCCGGCGCTGGCGGATCTGCTCAATCCCGCCATCGGCCAGGGCCGCGCCGGCGTGGGCTCGCAGACCGGCATCCAAAGAATTCCCTCCCCCCTTGTGGGGGAGAGTGGGGTGGGGGGTCGAGAAGTAGGGCACCATCCGTCGACGGGAGCAAAGAGTCCGTCAACGCACGCGCAAAACCTCCCGACCCCCACCCCCAACCCCTCCCCGCAAGGGGGAGGGGAGCAGCGAGCGTCGGGGCTGCAGCCGCCATCGGATAATTCCTTCGACCGCCGCGCCGATTTCGCCAACGCCCACCGGGCGCGCGCTTCGGTGGCGCGGGGATTCGGCGAACCACCGCAGCAGGGTTACATCGGCAAAACGCCGGTGCCGCCCGGCGAACTCGATCCCGATCTGGCGCGCGCGCTCGGCATCGATGAGCAGGACGGCGAGCCGGAAGAAAACGCCCGCAACGTCATCACCCCCGACATGGGTCCGGCGCATCTGCGGCTGGCGCGCTCAGGTCGCGGCGAGATCGGAACGGTCGCCGGGCTTGCCAGCCAGCAATCGCTCGACCGCTTGCTGCGCGAAGGCCGAGCGGAATTTCGGGAATATGACGGCGCCAACAAAATCTGGACGCCGCACCGGCCGCCGCGGCCGGAAAAATCCGAAGGCGGCCGCCGCCTGGTGATCAAGTCGGAATTCGACCCGAAGGGCGATCAGCCCCAGGCCATTGCCGATCTGGTCGAAGGGGTCAAACGCAACGACCGCACCCAGGTGCTGCTCGGCGTTACCGGTTCGGGCAAGACCTTCACCATGGCCAAGGTGATCGAGGAGACGCAGCGCCCCGCGCTCATTCTCGCGCCGAACAAGACGCTAGCGGCACAGCTCTACGGCGAGTTCAAGAATTTCTTCCCTGACAACGCCGTCGAATATTTCGTCTCGTATTACGACTATTATCAGCCGGAAGCGTATATCCCGCGCACCGACACCTATATCGAGAAGGATTCCTCGATCAACGAGCAGATCGACCGTATGCGCCATTCGGCGACGCGGGCGCTGCTCGAGCGCGACGACGTGATCATCGTCGCTTCGGTATCCTGCATCTACGGTATCGGTTCGGTCGAGACCTATTCGGCGATGACGTTCTCGCTCAAGAAAGGCGAGCGCGTCGACCAGCGCGCGTTGCTCGCCGACCTGGTGGCGCTGCAGTACAAGCGCTCCGGCGGTGACTTCTATCGCGGCTCGTTCCGCGTCCACGGCGATGTCATCGAAATTTTCCCCGCGCACTACGAGGATCGCGCCTGGCGCGTGTCGCTGTTCGGCGATGAAATCGAATCGATCCACGAATTCGATCCGCTCACCGGCCAGAAGACCGACGAGCTGGAATTCGTCAAAATCTACGCCAACTCGCACTATGTGACGCCGCGCCCGACTTTGTTGCAGGCGATCGCTGGTATCAAGCTCGAGCTGAAACACCGGCTCGATCAGCTCAACGCCGCCGGCCGGCTCCTCGAAGCCCAGCGGCTCGAGCAGCGCACCCTCTACGACCTGGAAATGATGGAAGCGACTGGCGCCTGCGCCGGCATCGAAAATTATTCGCGCTATCTCACCGGCCGCAAGCCCGGCGAACCGCCGCCGACTTTGTTTGAATACGTCCCCGACAACGCGCTGGTGTTCGTCGACGAAAGCCACGTCACCGTGCCGCAGCTCGGCGGCATGTATCGCGGCGACTTCCGGCGCAAGGCGACGCTAGCCGAATACGGCTTCCGGCTGCCGTCGTGCATGGACAACAGGCCGCTCCGCTTCGAGGAATGGGACGCGATGCGGCCGCAGACGGCCGCCGTCTCCGCCACGCCCGGGCCGTGGGAACTCAACGAATCCGGCGGCGTGTTCACCGAGCAGGTGATCCGCCCCACCGGCCTGATCGATCCGCCGGTCGACGTTCGGCCGGCGCGTACCCAGGTCGACGATCTGGTCGGCGAAGTGCGGCAGGTGGCGCAGAACGGCTACCGCGCGCTGATCACCGTGCTGACCAAGCGCATGGCCGAGGATTTGACCGAGTACCTGCACGAGCAGGGCATTCGCGTGCGCTACATGCATTCCGACATCGACACCATCGAAAGGATCGAGATCATCCGCGATCTTCGTCTCGGCGCGTTCGACGCACTGGTCGGGATCAATCTGCTGCGCGAGGGCCTCGACATTCCCGAATGCGCGCTGGTCGCCATTCTCGACGCCGACAAGGAAGGCTTCCTGCGCAGCGAGACCAGTCTGGTGCAGACCATCGGCCGCGCCGCGCGCAACATCGACGGCCGCGTCATTCTCTACGCCGATGCAATCACCGGCTCGATGGAGCGCGCCATGGCCGAGACCAATCGCCGGCGCGAGAAGCAGGAAGCATACAATTCCGAGAACGGCATCACGCCGGAAAGCGTGCGCAAAGGCATCTCCGACATTCTGCAAAGCGTCTACGAGCGCGACCACGTTCTGGTCGCGACCGGCGACGGCGCCGGCGAGTTCGAAGACGTCGCCACCATCGGCCACAATTTCCAGGCGGTAGTCGCCGATCTGGAAACGCGGATGCGCGCCGCCGCCGCCGATCTGGACTTCGAGGAAGCCGCGCGGCTACGCGACGAGATCAAGCGCCTGCGTTCGACCGAGCTTGCCGTTACCGACGACCCCACGGCGAAATTCCTTTTACCCTCCCCTGGAGGGGGAGGGTCGGTGCGCCGAGCGCGCCGGGGTGGGGTGACGCGCCAAGGCGCGCACAAGCCCGCGCTCGACGAGATGGGCATCGCGCTGCATCACGAAGTCGCGCCACTTCGCCCCGGCAACGGCGGCAAGGCGGCGGCAATGGCGGCAAGCGCGGCGGCCCCCGCAAGCCCACCCTCGACGAAATGGGGCCGGGCGTGGAATCCGTTCCCGGCAAGTCCTCAGGCCCCCGTTCCACGCTCGGCCGGCCGGGCATGCGCGGTGGCTGGAAGCCACGAGGCAGGCACTAAGTCACATAGCTTTTTTAGTCGCGCCCTAGATTCTCGATACCGATCGGGTGGGGCTACGATGAATCCGCCGCTCAACATCCTTGCGCCAGGCCCATGGGATAGCTTCGCTGCCTATAGCGCCTTGCACGCGCTAACCTTGGTCGTCTGCTTGCTGCTGATTGCCGCGCCGAGTCTGCTCGGCCGCGCCTTGTCCAAAAATGGCAACACGACTGGTGAACTGAGCTTTGCGTCGCGCCCTTGCCGCGCTCGCCGTCTGTTACTGGCTTGCCTACAACATCTGGTGGAACTGGCACGGCCTCGATCCGCGCACTGGGCTGCCGCTGCAGATCTGCGATCTCAACGGGCTGGTGGCGCCATTTGCTTTGCTGAGCCGCCAGCGCTGGGCGCGGGCGACGTTGTATTTCTGGACCGCTGCATTGACCCTGCAGGCATTCATTCAGCCGTCGCTCACGGCGGGCCCGGCTTCGCCGATATTCTGGGCGTTCTGGGTGGCGCATACCATCATCGCCGCGTGCGCCGTCTACGACATCGCCGTGCTCGGCTTTCGTCCGTTCTGGCCCGATCTCGGCCGCGCTGTAGCCGCCAGCGCCGTCTATGCCGTTCTGATCGTGCCGCTCGACGTGTGGCTCGGCGCCAATTACGGCTTCCTCGGCAATCCGGCGGACCCGAGCGAAGTGCCGCCTTTCGTCGCCGCGCTCGGCCCCTGGCCGCAACGCGCCATCATCGTTGTCGCCATGGCACCGCCCGGCTTCGCCGTCGTGCTGCTGCCGTGGCTGATCGCTGCCCGGCAGCAGCGGCGATACGCAAAGAGCCGCTGCGAGACGGTAAAGCCATAAAGCCTCCGGCTTTCCACTGCTATTCCCCTTGAGATATTCCGTCTTATAGAATACCCTATAGCGATGATCCGCTCATTCAGCGAAGCAGCTACGGCGCGGCTGTTTGCAGATGAGGACGTGCCGCGATTTCGCGCCATTGAGCGGCAGGCGCGCCGGAAACTTCTTCTGTTGGACGCCGCAGGTGCCTTGAACGATCTACGTCAGCCGCCGGGCAATCGGCTTGAAGCGTTGAAGGGCGACCGACAGGGACAACGCTCGATCCGAATCAACGACAAGTGGCGAATTTGCTTTGTGTGGCGCGACGGCGGCGCGGAGCAAGTAGAAATCGTGGATTACCATTGAGGACAGGAGCCATGCCCAAGGCAAAACGTCTCGAACCGATTTCGCCGGGCGAAATTCTCGCCGAGGAATTTATGAAACCGAACGGGATCAGCCAGAACCGGCTGTCACGCGACATCGACGTCAACCCGGCCCGCATCAACGACATTGTGCACGGCCGTTCGGCGATCACCGCCGCGATCGCGCTTCGGCTGGGCAAGTATTTTGGCACCACGCCCGAGCTGTGGATGAATTTGCAGGCCTCATACGAGCTGCGGCGGGCGCGGGCGGGGGATTGGCCGAAGATAGAACGCCGGGTTCGCGTTCTGGCGGCGGAGTAAAAAGCGAGAACCCCGCCGCGTTGGCGCGGCGGGGTAACTCAAGCCAAGCGAGATGTGAGCCTTACCGGGTGATCACCTCGGCGATCTTCTTGTTGGCCGGGTTCACGATCACCAGTTTGTGCTGCAGCATGGCGAAGTGGTACGGCTTGAGCGCCGGAACATCGCTGGCCGCCTTGCTGGTGATTGGCGCCGTGGTCACGCTGTTTGGCACCACCGCGCCGGCGACCGCGCTAAATCCCGCGGGCGCCTTCTGGTTCAAGGAACCGGTGTAGAGGTCCTTCCACGCCGTCTTCCGCTGCGTACTGGACAGGCTGAGCGAATCGTTCGCCAGCGGCGCCATTTTTGTGCCGGCGCTGGACTGCTGCATGCCCGCAGCCGAGGCGGCCGATATGCCGGCCAGTAACGCTGCCGCCGCTAATGCGATCGAGGTTCGTGCTTTCATTGGCGATCTCCATTGGTGTTTCTGGAATGACCGCCCCGTAGCGAAGAACGCGTTCCACCCGGCCGTTGTTTCGTTAAAAGCCGTCCATGGAGTGCATAAAACGTCGCGCGGCGGGGTGTCGCGGATGCAACGATCGCGCTAATCTCGGCCGTCGAAGCGTGGGGGTGGAACAAGGGCGCCGTTGGCGCCGCGCACAAAAACTAGGCTACGTTGCGCCCTTCACGCGCGAATCACCCATCGAGCAACCCTGGAGGTCGTCATGGCGAAAGGTCAGATGCGAAGCAACAAGGAAAAGAAAAAGCCGAAGCAGGACAAGAACAACAAGAAGAACGCGCCGCCGCCCCGTCACCGTTCGCCGGCATGCACAGCCAGTCCAAGCCCGGCACGAACCCTTACGGGAAGAAATCCTAGAGTGTTCGGAAGCGCGGACGGACATCGCTGCCGACGCCGAGATTGCGGTTGTTCTTCGTCACCGCATATGGCCGTGCGCGGGGCGGCTCTTTCTTTGAGGTTCGTGGTTTCATCTGGCGCTCTCCATTTGGCGTTTTTGGAATGACCGCCTCGTAGCAAACAACGCGCTCGGCCCCGCCGTTGTTTCGTTGAAAGCCGTTCATGGAAGAAATGAAATGTCGCGCCGTGGCGCGTCACGGTCTCAATTCCAAGAATCGGACCGACGACGATCCTTTACGGTTCTAGCCACAGCGGCGTTCGTGCACGGCGATTTGCGACTTGCTGAAAGAGTTTAGGTATTTCTTCCTCCGAAAACCCAACGGAGAATAGGACCCTGATCGCAGATGAAAGCACCTCTGTCGCTATTTCATATTTGTCAGGAGCCACAATACGAAACGATTTAGTCTCCATAGCCATTCTCCGTTTTGATCGGAAAATTGAAACTTATCAAAACGGTTCAAAGCGTCATCCCCCGGAAAGTATGTTTCTGTGGATCTATTTGACCCTATTTGCTATCGCATGCTTGCGTGGCGATAGACCCCGTGGGCATGCTTTTATGGGCGGAGATGACGGCGACGAGGAGAGCGACTTTGAAGAAGCCGTCGCGCCAGACGCTGAACAATCGCCAAGCGACGTCGCCGACCCTCAAACGATCATTGAGACAAAAATTCCTGCAGACGTTCGAAAGAAATACGAACTTCCGAGTTATCGAAACGCGGCGGTTATCCTCAGTGAATCACGACATGCAGAGTTTGACGAGTTACTAAACGCGCTGCGTACCTTCACCATTTCAACTGAAATGATTCGAAGAGCCGGGGGTAATGAATCGGACATTCCTAAACTGTTCGCGACCGCGTTGCGCCCTCGCGGTTGGCATGAAACCATCATTAGAGGAGATTTAGTTGTCCGCCTGACTTGGCGTGAGCCGCTCGGAGTGAATAAAAAAGGCAAACCAATATTCGGACCCAAGTTTCGCGAAATAAGGCGCGAAAGATATCTGGACGGACATAAAATTGATTTCGTCAAAGATCGCGTCGCCTTTGACATGGAATGGAACTCAAAAGATCAAACGTTCGATCGCGATCTTTATGCCTTCAACGCGTTTTTCCTTAGCGGCGTCATTGATGTGGGTGTGCTGGTAACACGGGGCGCAAGTCTAAATCCCGTACTCAGGCAATTGGGCCGAGCGCTAAAGCGGGATGGTAGCCCAGAATACAAGATAGTTCAGGGGAATCGAGTTGAGCGAATGACCCACGAGAAATATGGCGCCAGCACTACCTGGTGGGGAAAGCTTGTCTATCGTCTAAACGCAGGCCGAAATGGGGGTTGCCCGGTCCTTGCCGTAGGGATCACTCCCGCATGCATCAGCGATTGGCCGAAGAAGCAAGCTTGATTTCCCGTTCGACGCCCGAGTGATTTGCATATGTCTTCCACGTCGGCCGGTAGCTTTCGTCTGCTTGATTGCCCCACGTTGCCCAATTCTTTCTTATGCCGCGCGCGAATAACTCGAGAAAAGGCCCGGAGCTGCAAGCTTCTATAATTTCATATTGCTCATCAGGTTTGCGAGAATGTTCCCGTTTGCGAGTCGCTACCAAATTGACTTGCCGCCTCCCCGGCGCGAGCGTTCGTGCATTCTTTCCGCGGACGCCAAACAAAATCAGTTCAGTAACGTTGCGGAAGTAAAAACCAACACCGCGACCATCGGAGCCGCCATCCTTTCTGACCTTGTGCCAAACGAGATTGGATTTATACGCGAAGCCCCACGCCTTCATCACTGCCAGTCCTTCGGGCAACAGCGCGTTCGGACACCACAAATATAGATGGGCCTTTTGAGCGGCGACTTGCGCGACCGGAAGCGCTTTAATTTCGTCCAGCGTTAGGGTGCGATAGCGAGAGAGCCGGCGATGCTCGGGAGCAACTTTTCCGGTCTTGTTCGTGAACTGCCAAGGCGGGTCCGCAAGAATTGTTGCGAACCGCCGCTCACCGGCAAATCCGAGTAAATCGATGCCCATGGCATCGATAGAGTCAGAAAACATGGGGTAAAACTACACAGTCTGTGCGAACATATAGTGAACATACACAAGATTGCCTTGACCGTCCAGAGTCACCACCAGCGCCGCCCCCAATAAGGGCCATAGCCGATAGGGCACCGTGATATTATGGCCGGCGCGTTTTCACGCTGCCGCGGCGAGTTCGCCCAGCGCCGCTCCCGCGTCGGCCGGCCGCCACCACAACTTTGCGCCGAGATCGCGGGCGATGATGCCGGCGGTGATGTAGCCTGAGCCGCCGGAAATGGCGCCGCCCGGGTGGCCTGCCGATCCCGCCATGTAGAGGTTCGGTATAGGCGTGCGGTAGCCGAAGTGGTTGTACATCACCTGCTCGGCATTGAACGCACCCATGAAGATGTCGCCGCGCCGCATGTTGATCAGCTCGGCGGCGTATTCTTTCGCGGTGTAGACGTATTGGCCGATGATGTTGCGGCGGGTCACGTTCGGGCAGTAGCGCGCGAACGTTTCGATGATTTTCTCGGCGAAGTCGCGCTTGAACTCCTCATAGTCTTGGCCGCCCAAATCGGGGTCGAACGGCATGACATGCCAGCAATACGTGGTGTGCTTGCCGGGCGGCGCCTGGGTCGGATCGACCACGCTCAACGGTCCGGAGCCGAACTGGATGATGCGCGGCGGCCGGTTGGCTTTGACATCCTCGAACGCCGAGTTGAGATCCTCCATGGTTTCGGCGCCGATGCTCCATTTCAGCGTCCGGTTGATATTCGGATCGAAGGAAGCGGCGGAGAATTGCGGCGCTTCGTGCAATGCGAGATGCAGGCCGAACAGCGTCCAGTTGGTGTACTGGAACTGGTCGAGCTTTTCGGCGAACGCCGCCGGCAGCTGTGAGCGCCCGATCATCTGCTCGAAGGTCTGATGCACGTTGATGGTGCTGGCGACGAACTGGCGCGCGCGGACGGTTTTGCCGTCGGCGAGCACGATGCCGCGGGCGCGGCCGCCTTCGATCAGAATGCGGTCGATCGCCACTTGCGGCTGAAAGGCACCGCCCGCCGCGATGAAGGTTTCCATCAGGCCGCGGGCCAGATTGAACGAGCCGCCCTGGCAGAGCTGATAGCCGGTCTCAAGGTCGAAGGCGCGGATCACCGAGCCCATTGGGCTTGTTTTCGACAGCGTGTCGGTGAGCCAGGTGCCGAACAGCGAGACCTTGAACAGGAACAGGAGCTTGACGTGGTCGTTCTCGAACAGCTCCTGCACCACGTCGAGCGGCTGGCGGCGGCTGATGGTGAGAAAGTCGCGGCCGATCGCGGTCTTCGCCAGCAGCGCGTCGCGCTCGGCCTGCGGCAGCGGCTCGGCGTAACGCTCCGGGATCAGGATGCGCGCGGTGATTTCCTCGGCGCGCCGGTTCCAGTCGCGAAACGTCTCGGCGTCTTTCTTCGAGAACCGCGCCACGTTGGCGATGGTCTCCTCGCGGTCGCGCCCGAACACCAGAGCGGTGCCGTCGCGATGCGCCTGGCCGAACTCGTAGCGCGGGGTGATGTAGGTGACGCGGTCTTCGAGGCCCAGATCCTTAAACCACGGCGTCTCGGAAATGTGGAAATGGTTGATGGAGTGGAGGTTGTGATAGAACCCCGGCGCCGTGGCCTCTTTGGTCATCAGGCCGCCGCCATATTCCAGGCGGCGGTCGACCAGGAGCACGTTCAGTCCAGTTTTGGCGAGATAGCTGCCGAGGATAAGGCCATGATGGCCGGCGCCGATGATGATCCCGTCATAGGTCTTGTCCAAAGCCTTGGTCACGCCGTCCTCCCGAAGATTTTCTGCGTCGAGGGGACACCAAATTCGGCCGTCTGAGAAGCCGGATTTTTGCATGGCCTCGCTGCCGCAGCCGCCCTGCTGGCCGGGCCGTGCACTCATTCGGCGAGGGCGCCCGCGGCGTCGCTTTAATGTCCGCGTTTAGCGCGCAGCATAGCCGTACCGGCGGATGACCTTGCCCCAACATTGCGCGACCATGGCGCGCTCAGCCTTGGAGAGTTTGTACTTGTTGGTCTCGTAGCTCTTGTTGGCGGCGAGATATTCTTGCAGCCGCGGCAGGGCGGCCGCGAAGCCGCCAAGTCCGAAGTGGTCGTAGATTTTTTTCATTTCGCCGAGGGGATCTTTGATCAGATCCTCGTAGGTCAATTCGTAGAATTGGCCGGGGCTGAGCGATGCCTTGCCGGCTTCCAGCTTGTCATACATATGCACGAACGTATTAAGCACCTTCTCGCCAAGCTCAACATCGGTCGGCGTTTGCAGCGCCTGCGTCTTATGCAGGGTTTGCCAAAGATTGACCGTCGACGGAAACACCACATAAGGATCGCGGACGATGTGAATGAACAGCGCTTCGGGAAACATCACTTTGAGGGTCTTGATGCGCGCGGTATGCGGCGGCGATTTCAGCACCAGACGCTGGCCGGTCTTGTAGGCGACCTTCTGCAGGAAGCCATAAAAGACGCGCATCCAGCGGACCCGGCTTGCGGGCGTCACAGCTTCGAGGTCGAGGTGATCGTCGGTGTTCGGCGAGTTATTGGGAAACGCGATGTTCAGGTAGGGAGACCCGGCGCCGAGCATGCACAGCGCAAATTCGTCCTCCTGCGGCCGATCGAGATCCAGCTTCATGTTGTCCATCGGCCGCGTCGCGGGCATGAGCAAGCCGAGGCAGCGCTTGAACAACCGTTCCGTCAGCAGGAAGTGATTCGGCTCCAGACATTGGTAGGTGGTCGGATAGCCGAAGCGTTCGTCGCGCACCATCAGCTCGTGCAGCAAGGTCGTGCCGGTGCGCCAATGGCCGATAACGAAGATCGGTGACTCTACTTTGGTCCGGCGGACGGCGCGACCGTAGATGGCAGTCTCGACAAGCCGCAGCAGCGTGTTGGCGAAGCTCATAATGGTGATGGCGACCGCGACATACCAAAAGCGCGGCGCCACCGCGCAGCGATTGCGGACCAGAAGCCTGAGCCACACCGGGAAATCACATCCGGACCAAAGGCGCGGCGCCCAGTCCGGCTGCTTGGCGAGTGCGCTCGGCGCGGGCGCCCTGGCCGCAAATCCTGCGCCGGCGAAAGGAGCGTCAGAATTGCCGCGCAGTGCCGCAGCGCCTGATGCCGTCGCGTATGAATTTGACATTTCAGGCCCCGGTACTGGCCAGGCCGAGACGGCCGAGAATACAAGGCCGGCGCTGCGGTCCCTCGGTGAGGCCGGCGGTGCCGAACTTGAAACCAATGCGTGTGAGGTGCCTCAGCAGCGGATCGATCGACCGCATATCGTCGCGGCAGCTCGGATCGAGCTCGGCGACGTCTCGCTGCGGTCGCCAATCGTGCTGGCGCGTCGCACCGATCAGCGCCTGCGTTGCGCTAGCGCGCAGCAGCAATGCGTCGCCGAAAGTCTTTTGCAGACGCGCAAACTGCAGCCCGGCGAGTACAGCCTGCGTTTCCTGCGGCCTGATCAGCGCGACGATGTCGGTCGCGCTTCCTGCAAGACCGTCGGCTTGGTGCAATGCTGCCGCCAAGTGCCGCATCCGCGGACAAGGAAGGCCGGTGGCGCTGACGCCAAAGCTGACGATCTCCAACCAATTCCTGCTTGCGCGTGCGACGTCGGCGGGTAGCCTGTAGGATTTCCGCAACGGCGAGAATTGATTGAGCTCACCATCGGTAAATTGGCTCCAGTCAAGCACTTGCCAATGAGCGATGGGCGCGAGAACGCCCCGCGGGGTTAACAGGGCATGATAAGTCGCTTCGCCGATATCCATTGCGGCGGTTGCGGCGATTGAGCCAATGCGTATGGCGCTGGCGTGCTCGAGCACGCGCACTTCAAGGTCTTTACCGATGGGTACGGCGCGGATGGAAGGCAGTACGGCGTGGCGACATCCGCCGGCCGCCTCGCGCTGCTGGCGTCCCATCTCGTAAACGGCCGCGCGCAAGAAGTTCGTCTGGGCGCGCCGGCTCGGGATCGCGCGCAGCATGTCGGGCGAGATTGGTTTGCCGACGGTGACGGTGATGGTTTGGCCGCGGAGCTGGAGGAATTCCCTGGGCAATGCCAGGAAGCCGAGTTCGCGACAGATTCGAGCGGCGGCGTAATAGCGAAGGCGGTTCCGGCCAGAAAACCAGACCGGAACCAGCAGGGCGTCGTGATGGCGCGCAATCCGGACGAAGGCGTCCTGCCAGGTGCGATCCGAAATCGTGCCGCAAAGCTTTATTTGCGACGAAATGCCGGCCGGAAAAACACTCAGGGCCTGGTATTTCCTGCCAAACTCCTCCCGGATTTTCACGAGCGACTGGAGATTGACTGCGGCCGTGCGGCAGAACGGGTCGACCGGGATGAGTTTTTCGGCAAGCGATTGCGCGAAGCTAAAATGCCGGTTGCCGAGCATCCGATAGTCCCGAAATTGGTTTTCAAGCAGGACAGCCATCCCGAGGACGTTGCCGCCGCCCATCGGGTGATTGGCGTAAAGGACCACCGGTCGCGTCCTAGCCGTTTTGAGGTTATCGAGGCCGCAAAATCTGAAGGTCACGCCAAGCGCCTCGCCAAGCGCGGTCATCGGGTCGGCGCGTCCGCTTGCCTCGACCTTTCGCAACAGTTCGTTAATCTCGGCAACGCCGCAAAGCCGCTGCAGGAGACTAATCGCTGGCGACGAGTGGGTATCGCGGCTCGTCAGCTTGCTGACAAGGCGGTCCCGCATCTGCCCGAGCAACGCGCCCGCGCCCGGGCGCTCGACGCGCGCCAACGCCTCGTTGCCGACGGCTGCAGTGAGGGTTCCGGACATCGCATCAGTCCAGAGTGCGCCGGAAGCGGGTGACCGCGATCGTCATCGCGACGAGCGTCAGGCCCGTAAGCCAGACGGCTTCGACCTGGAGGTCGGCCAGCGACGAGCCTTTGAGCATGATCGCGCGTACGATGCGCAGGTAATGCGTGAGCGGCAGGGCCTCGCTAATCCATTGCGCCCAGCCCGGCATGCCGGCAAACGGGAACGCGAATCCGGACAACAGGATGTTCGGAAGAAAAAACATCATTACCATCTGCACGGATTGCAGCTGGCTGCGGGCGAAAGTCGAGAACGTGTAACCGATCGACAGGTTGGTGGTGATGAACAAAATCGACAGCGCCGCAAGCACCGCGAGGCTGCCGGCGACCGGCACGCCGAACAGCACGACAGCGGCACCGAGGACCAGCGTGCCCTGAATGAAGCCGACCAGCACGTAGGGTAAAATCTTGCCGAGCATAATCTCGACGGGCGCGATCGGCATCGCCAGAAGGCTCTCCATCGTGCCGTGTTCCGCCTCGCGCGTGACCGACAGCGCGGTGAATATCAGCATCGACATGGTGAGGATGGTGCCCAGGAGTCCGGGCACGATATTGAGCTGGGTCGTGCCGGCGGGGTTGTAGCGACGGTGCTCGCGGATCTCGAACGCGGCCTGCGCGCCTTCGGGAATTGCGTGATCGTTTTGCAACGCGGCCGCCACCACATCGTGCAGCGTGCTTAAGGCGGACGCGACAGCGACCGGGTCGGTGGCGTCGGCGGCCACCAGCAGCGCCGGCTGCTCGCCGCGCCGCAGCGCGCGCTCGAAGCCGGCGGGCACCTCGATCGCGAACATCACCTCGCCGGATGCCAGCAACCGATCGCTGGATTCGACGTCGGCGACTTGATGGGTGACCTTGAAGTATTGGGTGTTCTGCAGGGCGGCGATAATCGAGCGGCCAACGTCGCTGGATTCCTGTACCAGTACGGCAGTCGGCAGATGCTTGGGATTGGTGTTGATCGCGTAGCCGTAGAGCGCGAGCTGCATCAACGGTACGACGATCAGGGTCGCGAACGTAATGCGGTCCCGTCGCAGCTGCAGAAACTCCTTGAGGACCATCGCGCCGATGCGGCGGTGGCACATCCAGCTCATTCCATGGACGGTCATTGGAGTGACCCCCGCGCGGCGGCCATCTGATCGATCAGCACGTCTTCAAGCGAAGTAGCGACCTGCCTCCACGCCAGCCGCCGGCCCGCGCTACGCGCGACGAGCGCCTCCTCGAGCATCCTGGCGTTGTGTCCACAAACATGGAGGTCGGGGCCAAAAGCCGCGACGGTGCTGACGCCGGCAACACCGGCGAGTTCAGCCGCAAGGGCCGCCAGCCTGTCGCCACTGACGGCGAGGGTTATAAGCGCGCTACCGCTGACAACGGCGTCGACGGTGCCCTGCACCACCAACGCGCCATTGGCCATATAGGAGATCTCGTGGCAGCGCTCGGCCTCGTCCATGTAGTGGGTCGAGACGAGGACCGTGAGACCGCCCGCGGCAAATGCGTGGATCTCGCTCCAGAACTCGCGACGCGCAGTCGGATCGACGCCTGCCGTCGGTTCGTCCAGGAGCAGAAGCTGCGGTTCCGGCAGCATGCAGGCGGCGAGCGCCAGACGCTGTTTCCAACCGCCCGAAAGCGAACGCGCGAGCTGGTCGCGATGCTGGTCAAGCCCGAGCCGCGCCATCATGGTCCTGGTGGCGCTTCGGGGATCAGCAAGGCCATGGATGCGCGCGACGAACTCAAGGTTCTCGCGAACCGAAAGATCCTGGTACAGGCTGAATCGCTGAGTCATGTATCCGACCCGGCGCTTGATCGCGTCGGTGGCGCTACGGATGTCAAAGCCGAGGCAGGTGCCACGCCCTGCATCAGGAGTGAGCAGCCCACACAACAGGCGGATGGTCGTGGTCTTGCCGGCGCCGTTCGGCCCAATGAAACCGTGGATCGCCCCGCGCCTGACCTGCATGGTGAGTTCGCGCACGACTTGCCGTCCACCGAACGACTTGGAAAGGTCGTCGACGTCGATGGCGACATCCGCCGCCGCGATGGCCGATGGCGCAGTCACGGCGCCGCCTGCTGGTTTGCGAGCATGACGCGAACAGGCTGGCCGACGCGCACGAGTTCGGGATGGTCAGGCCACGCCTCGATCAGAAAAACGAGCTTTGAGCGCTCCTCAAGACTGTAGATGACCGGCGGAGTGTATTCGGCCTTGCGCGAAACAAAGCCGACGCGAGCCGTCAGGTTCGGCGCGCAGCCGTCGCATGCGATCTTGACCTCATCGCTGTTCTTGATCTCTGGCAGCCGTCCTTCGGGCACGAAGAAGCGCACTTTGATATTGCCCGGCGGCAACAGCGAAACCACGGGCCGTCCGGCAGGGACTACTTCGCCGGGTCGGTAATAGACTTCGTGAATGGTACCGTCCGCTGGTGCGTAAACCTGACGGCGGTTAAGGCGCGTGCGCGCCGAGTCCAGCCTGGCCTCGGTTTCAGACAGCGTCGACTGTGCTGCATCATATTCCTTCCTGGTGCCAGAACCGGTCTTGACCAGCTCCTGCGCGCGATGAAAGGTTTGCTGGGCGTTAGCGAGCGCCGCCTCTTCCTGCGCAACCGCCGCTCTCTCAAGATCGTCATTGACCGTGAACAGCGGCGCTTTGGCCGTGACCGTGTCGCCTTCGCGGACGAACAGCGTTCCGACACGTCCGACCTCATCGGCCCCGATGAAAACGAAGTTGGCTTCGACCCAGCCCTGATAGATCGGCTGGCTCGGCTCCCCGTGCCACACGGAGGCAACAAGTGCCCCGGCAGCGACAAGAGTTCCCACTATGGACACGCCGATATTCATGGCCGCCGTGACCGGTTGAAGCCCCATATTCTTGTTGGTCGCGGCGGCGCGGCTTTGGGTTCATCGCAAAATCATGGCCAACACCCGATTGGGCACTTTTCGGCGCGAAAGCTTGGAAGGAAACGACCGTCAGCTATTGAAACGTGGTGCGGCGCCAAGGACTAATGACGGCCG
Organism: uncultured Alphaproteobacteria bacterium; assembly: GCA_963844545.1. Taxonomy (GTDB): domain Bacteria; phylum Pseudomonadota; class Alphaproteobacteria; order Rhizobiales; family Xanthobacteraceae; genus BOG-931. Next base: position 1,605,793 of record CAWJOX010000026.1, read on the forward strand.
TTTGGCATGGCGGCAGAGCTACTTACCGGATGCAGCGCTCATGCCGTCGCAGGCCGAATAACCCCATACTTTTTAATGATTTGATGGACGTTGACCCTTTGACTGAGGTCCAGCCACTTCCGCGGTTTCCTTGAAAACTGATCTTCGCTTCCGCTGCAATGTCCAATGCAGCCAGACCAGGAAACGCGATCATGGTGTTGTCAAATGCCACGCATACGATGAAAATCTGATTACAGAGCTGCCAGCGGACGTGCCGACATTCCGCGAAATCAAAGGCAGCGACTGTGCCCGCGGCGGGCCAACAATCTGAAAATCAAACCAGGGAGAAGTTGCAATGTTATTTTGTCTCACCGTGAATTACACGCCAAAGGCGTTGGACGCCATGGCCAAAAATCCAAACACCAACCGCCGCGAGGCGGTCGAAAAGCTGTTGACCGCCGCCGGCGGCAAGTTGGTCGCCATGTACGGCACCATTGCCGAGGGTCCCGGTGGAATGGCGATCTTTGATATAGACCCCGCCGCAGCGCCCGCAGTGGTCGGCGTTGCGGCAGCATCCGATGGCCTTCACAACGTCAAGATGCAGCGCCTATTTTCTGGAGAGGAAGTGATGGCCATCCGGCAAAAGCGCGCGCAGCTTCAAGCGTCCTTTAAGGCGCCCGGTCAATAGAGCACTATCGGGGCGGCTTGTTGCCGCCCCGTCTTACGCGCGATCAGTGGCCGCAAAATTCAACATTGCCTCCCATGCTGCGATGCAAGCTCTATGTCCGAGATGGGGTCATCAACGTCGTTTGAAGCATCTAGCAGCGACTTCCGATATTCCCCTGAACGCCGACATTCGATTGCACTGTACTATTTGACGCGGCGGGCCAGAAGCGGTCTTGCGCCGAATGTCTTTTTTTCGTGATTATCCAATGCAACGTTTCCTGCCGATCTGTCACCAATTGGAGAGCGGTAATGCTCAGTGTTGCCAAAGCCTCTGTCGCAACCGTGATGTTGATGGGACTGCTCGATTGCATTTGCACTCCAGCGGCCGCGGATGTGCGGATCGAAGGCCAAGTTCAAGCGGGCGGCGGCCCGCTCGCAAGTTCCAATGTCAGCCTATGGGCCGCGAGTTCCGGCGAGCCGAGGCAACTGGCTCAAACAACATCCGACAGCGATGGGAGGTTTGTTCTGAGCACGCCGGATACGCTCGGCGCGGATGTTAGCTTGTATCTCGTCGCCAAAGGCGGCCAAGCCTCAGTCAATCAGGGCAGCGCCGACAACCCAGCCATCGCCCTGCTGACCGTGCTCGGGAACACGCCCCCCGCCAAGGTCGTCATCAACGAGATGACCACAGTAGCGTCGGTGTGGACGAACGCCCAGTTTCTCGACGGCGCCGCGCTGAAAGGTCATGCACTCGGCCTGCGCATCGCCGCCGGCAATGTGCCGAACTTCATCGCTCTCGAAACCGGTGGCTACGGCAGCATTATCCAGGACGGCTTTAACAGCACCCAGACGCCGACGATGGCAAACTTCGCCACGCTGTCAAGCGTGCTCGCTGGCTGCACCACCCGCGTCAAGGCTAACGCTTGCGATAGCCTGTTCGCCGCCGCGACTGGGCGAGACGGCAAGACGCCCACTGACACGCTGACCGCGGCTCTTTCAATCGCGCGCAACCCGGGGTTCAAGCCAGAGCGCGTCTTTGCGTTGCTGGACGCATTCTATCCGGTGCCCCAAGGCAAGCATCTGCGCGCAACGCCGTTCTTGCCTTATCTGAGCTTCGCGCCCGGTGCGTGGGTCCTGCCGCTCAAGTTCTCTGGTGGCGGTAACGCTGGCGGTGCCAAAATAATGTTCGACAGCGAAGGCAATGCCTGGAGCGGCGACAACTTCCTCGTCGGGTGGCAGGGACACGACGATCTGTGGGACGGCAATTTGTCGAAGTTTGCTCCGAACGGCCGGCCACTTTCCCCGATGACCAGCGGTTTCACAGGCGGCGGCCTGCTCGGTCCCGGCTTTGGCACGGCAATCGATGCTAACGACCGCGTTTGGGCCACCAGCACCAGTGGCCGGACAATCTCGCTGTTCGACAAGAACGGCAAACCACTTTCGCCGCCCGAGGGCTACAATTTCGGCGGCAAGATCAGCACAATGCAAGGCATTATCGTTACGCCCAATGGCGATGTCTGGGCGTTGGATTTCGGTGATGACAAGGTTGTTTACATGCCGAAGGGCGATCCGACAAAGGTGAAGTTCTATTGCCAGTCCACCGACGGCAAGCCCAACAAGGACAGCCCCTGTAAACTCAAAGGTCCATTCCATCTGGCAATCGACCAGCAGGATCGCATCTGGATCACCAACGCCCTCGGCGACACGGTGACGCGCTTCCCCGCGAGCGACCCGAGCAAGGTCGAAGTGTTTCCCACTGGCGGCAGCAGTGGCAAAGGCATGGCCATCGACAGCAAGGGCAATGCCTGGATTACCAATACGGCAGGTTCGGGATTAACCCTGGAGACGAAGCTACGTCTTCTCGCTCTCAAGCTAACCGATAGACCGCTCACCGCGCTTGATCACGCCGCTCTTCAAGACGTGTTGGATCACCCGGGCTTGGGAAGCGTGTCGATGCTGCGACCTGACGGCAGCCCGGCACCGGGATCACCGTTCAATCCCGGTAGCATCTGGGGCGCCTGGGCGGTGTCGATCGATGGTAACGACCATGCCTGGATTTCCAATTTCGCGCCCGGCGGCGGCCTCACGGAACTTTGCGGCGCACGCACTGAGACATGCCCGGCTGGGATGAAGACTGGCGATCCGATTTCGCCTCCTGGTGGCTATAAGGGCGGCGGCATGCAGTTGCTGGTCGACGCCTCCATCGATCCCGCCGGGGACGTTTGGGTCTCCAACAACTGGCAAGACCCCGCGTCATGCTACGGCAAACCCGATGAGGGCGTTTCGACCCGCTGCGGCGGCCAAGGCATCATCGTTTTCTACGGCATCGCCAAGCCCGTGCGCGCGCCGCAGATTGGACCGGCGCAACCACAATAATTTTGTTGGACCGGCGACGCCGCTGCATGTCGCTCATGGGTCGTCAACGTCGTTTGAAACGTCTAGCAGCGACTTCCGCTATTACCCCGAACGCCGAAATTCGCTTGCGCTGCAATATCTGTCGCAACGGGCACAGGAGGAGACATTCTGTCATTCCTTCATGAAAGCAGACATTCCCTGCGCGTTTGCGAGTTCGCGCCCTGGTATGGCCGTATGAGCGAGCCGAAAATCCTGTTTATCGGACCCGGCGCCATTGGTGCGTCGGTCGCGGCCTGGGTGGCGGAGAAATATCCGGCGACCTTCATCATGGGCCACGGCGAGACCCAGACGGCGCTGCGCAAAGACGGCATCACCACGTATGAATTTGCCGCGCCCGAGCGCACGCGCCGGACGGTGCGCGTCGCCACCGTCGAACGGCCCGGCGAGTTAGCCGACACCGACATCGTGGTGTTGGCGGTGAAGAATTACAGCCTGGAAGCGGTGGCACGGCAGGTGAAAGAGGAGCTTGGCGATCGGCCCATCGTCGTGTCGATGGCCAACGGCATTGATAATCAGCGCATTCTGCCCAAGTTTTTCAGCAAGGTGATCTATTGCGTGGTCGCCTACAACGGCCGCCGCGACGGGCCGGCGCTGATCGGCTATCAGCGCAAGGGTCCATTGCTGATCGGTACGCCCGACAACACGTTGGACGCGGAACTGCAACTGGTGCGGTCGATCCTCGCGCGCGGCTGCCCGACGCAGATCGTTGATCGGCTGCAGGATGCCGTTCACACCAAGATCGTGATCAATCTCACCAACGCGCTGGATGCGCTGGTGGGGCGCGGCTGGCGGCCGCTGTCGAACCTCGCAGTCTATCAGCAGCTGCTATCGCGGACTTTGTGGGAGGGCGTTCGTATCATTCGCGCCGCCGGGTATCACGAATACCGCATCGCCGGCATACCCTCGTTCGCATTCCTGCGCCTTGCGGCGCTGCTGCCGGGCTGGCTCCTTCGCCCGATCTTCAAAAGCAAAATCAGCGGCTATGCGATGTCGAGCATGACCCAGGACGTGGCGCTACGCGGCGCCCACGACACCGAGCTTAAATCGATCACCGGCTATGTCGTGCACCTCGCCGCCGAGCACGGCGTGCCGGCGCCGTACAACCACGCGATCTATCGTCTGGGCCGGGAGAAATTCCACCCCGGCTTCGAGCCAATGCGTTGCGAGGAAGTTCTCGCCGCGGTGAAGCGCGAGCTCGCTTAACGCTTACGTTCGTTGATCAGGCGCCCGCCGCGATCAGTCGCGGCCGGCGTCCATGATCGCTTGCGCCAGCCGCTTCGGGTTGGAGAAGCACAGTTCGTGGCTGCCGGGAACCTGAACCAGCCGGAACAGCCCCAGTTTCTGCGACAGACGCGGATGCCAGGGATAGTGATGCGGCAGCGAGGTGTCCTCGGTGCAGTTGATGTACGACTTGCCAATCTGCATGTCGGCCGGATTGGTCTTGAGCGAGATCTTGTCGCTGAACGTCTTCACCGGGTGCGGATTGAGAATGTCGTAGGCTTTCTGCGCCGTCTCCAGATCGACGTCGTTGATGAAAGCTTCCCGCCAGATCGGGAACGGCAGCACAACCGTACTGTCGCCACGTTGGGCGGCAACCGCATCAAACAGCGCGACGTAGGGCGGCGGCACCATGTCATTGAGGCTTTCGCCGTTATTCGGAACGAAGGCGTTCCAGTAAACCAGGCGGTGGATGCGGTCGGGGATGGCGTCAGCCACTCCGGTGATGACCATGCCGCCGTAGCTGTGGCCGACCAGAATCACGTCTTTCAGATTGTTCTCGACCAGATAATCGACAATCGATTTGATGGCGTCGGCCAGGCCGACGGTTTTCTCGTCGCCCGGTTTGTTGCCCGCGATGGTCGGGGTGTGAACCTGATGGCCGGCCGCGCGGATCGGGGCCGCCGTCGGTTCGAGTTCTTTGCCGGTGTGCCAGGCTCCGTGAACGAGTACGTAGGTCGCCATGTCGATCTCCTCCCTGATGTGTTTCGTTTCTGAATTGCGGCGTTGGTCGCCGGCTGGCTAGTGGTTCGGCATTAAGCTCTCGTTATGAGAGCCGGAATTGTGGTGAACTTCAGTCCACGGCTGACCGTCATTCAGAGCGTCTTTTGTTTCTCGCCACATTCTTTGCACGTATACGGCACCCGTACCTGCCCGGGAGCCGCCGAGACCCGATTTGGCGCGCCACACTTTCCACATTTGCTGTCTATGCGGGTCAGGCCCTGTTTAATGGTGAGCGCCTTTCGCTCCAAGGCCTCTTTCACCAGCCGTTCGGTCTCATCGCGCATCGCTTGTTTCGACATTTCATGCTTTCTCGTGTTGTGCACGATAGTGCATACAGGTGGTTGTGAATGTCGGCAACGAACTTCTTGATCCCATCACGTGTGATTGCGCGCCGAGTGCTGGCTGTCAGCGCCCGAGCAATGCTGCTGCCTTTGCGCTTGCGACGGATGCGCTCCTCGATGGCGCGAATGGCCTCCCCTTGTCCGCCGAGATAGGCGTCCTGCACGGCGGGGTTGGTGAGTAGTGTCGACGCTTTGCCCGCCACCGTAATACTGCCGTTCTCCAGCACATAACCGCGGTCAGCGATATCGAGCGCGGCGCGCGCATTCTGCTCGACGATCAAGACGGTGCCACCGGCCCGGCGAAGTGAGACGATCTGATCCATGATGCGCGCGACCATCAGCGGCGCAAGTCCGAGCGAGGGCTCGTCGAGCAACAACAACTTCGGCTTCGACATCATGGCGCGCGCGATGGCAAGCATCTGCTGTTCGCCGCCCGACAGGGTTTGCGACGACTGGTGCCGGCGCTCGCGCAGGATCGGGAATTGCCTGAACTGTTCTCCCAATGTCGCGGCAACGCCGACGCGATCCGAACGCGTATAGGCGCCAAGCTTGAGATTCTCCTCAACCGTCATCGGGCCGAATAACTGCCGCCGCTCGGGAACTTGCGCCAAACCGCCGCGCACGATGGCCGGCGTCGCAACGCGTGCGATCGAACGGCCGTCAAACCGGATGTCGCCGGCGGTCAGCCTCACCATGCCCATGATCGTTTTGAGAAGCGTCGATTTGCCCGCGCCGTTGGCGCCAATCAATGCAACGGCTTCCCCGCGAGCGACCTCCAGTGTCACGCCGCGGAGCACCGGCGTGCCGCCGTAGCCGCTCGATACGTTCTCGAGTTCAAGAAGCCCGTTCACGATACCGGTTCTTGCCCGAGATAGGCCGCGACGACAGCCGGGTGCGCACGCACCGCATCGGCGGAATCGTCGGCGATCTTTTCGCCGTTTTGCATCACGACGATCTGGTCGGCTAATCCCATGACCAGTCGCATGTCGTGCTCGACCAGCAGCACCGTTACGCCGAGCGCGGCGATGCGCAGGATCAATTCGGCCAGTTGCTCAGTCTCGGTGTCGTTGAGTCCGGAGGCCGGCTCGTCCATCAGCAAAAGCTTCGGCGACGATGCCATGGCGCGCGCCAGCTCGACGAGCCGCTGATGGCCAAACGGCAGCGCGGTCGGGGGAATATCCTCCGCGTCGCGCAAGCCGACGAAGGCCAGCGCTGCGCGTGCAGCGCGCCGGTTTTCCTTCTCTTCCGCCGCGACGCGCGGCAGACGTGCCGCAATAGCGAAAATGCCCGATGTATTGAGCCGGTGCCGGCCGCACATGACGTTCTCGAGTACCGTCATATTGGGAAACAGCTGTAGATTCTGGAAGGTTCTACCGACGCCGCGGTCCGCGATTTCATTCGGCAGCAGCCGCTCGATCGGCTCCCGGAGAAAGCGCACTGCACCGCCATTAAGCGGTTGATAGCCGCCGATCAGATTGAACAACGTCGTTTTGCCTGCCCCGTTTGGGCCGATAAGCGCGGTGATCGCACCCGTCGCCACCGCAAAGCTGACCTTGTTGACCGCGCGAAGATTTCCGAAAGCACGTTCTACATCCACAACCTCCAGCATGGTCTCGCCATTCGGCGGCGCGTCCGAGATCGGCGCCAGCGCCGAGGGATCGGGCAACGAGGCCACGCTCCGTGTACGCTCGCGGCCGGCCAGGCGGTCGAACAGGGTCCCGATGGCGCCGGCGAGACCGCCGGGAAACACCAGCAACACGACCACCGTTAGCGTTCCCATGATGACCGCTTCCCACGTCGGGAGCGACAGGCTACGCAACAGTTCGCGAATGCCGGTGATTGCCGTGGCGCCAAGCGCGCCGCCCCATACCGACGTCAGGCCGCCGATGATGACCGCCGTTAGGAGGTTAAGGCTATAGGCGAAACCATAGACGTTCGGATCCATCGCCCGCAGGTAATGCACGCCGAGGCTGCCGCCGACGGAGGCCATCGCAGCGCTGATCACGAATATCTGGACCTTGTGTTTGACGACATCGATGCCGACGGAACCAGCGGCTGCCTCGCTCGCCGCAATCGCCTTCAGCGCGCGGCCGATGCGCGAGCGGTCAATGTTGAGACCGATGGCAATGCAGGTAAGGGCGATAAACCAGACGAAATAGAAAAATGTCAGGTTATCGCCCAGGGACAGGCCCAGAATCGAGAACTTCGGCACGCCTTGCGTACCGAGCGCCCCGCCGGTCAGCGGCACCGCCTCCAGCGCCAGCACGATCAGCGTCAGTTGCATGGCGAGGGATACCATTGCCAGCACGAAGCCCCGCAGCTTCAGGACCGGACGCGCAATGACATAGGCGAGCGCCATTGAGAGCAGCACACCGACGACCATTGCGACGAACGGATCCCATCGATAATTCGCGCACAGAATTGCACTGGCGTAGCCCCCGATCATCAGGAACCCGGCTTGTCCGAAGGCGAGTTGGTGCGCGTAGCCGAGCAGAAGTACGAAGCCGACGGTCGCAGCCGCCATTGCCCCTGCCACCGTGCCGACGCCTACCGGATAGCTGCCCGGATAGATCGCCGGGTAGACAGCGATTGCAGCCAGCGCGAGTACGAATGCCGCTGTTCTTTTGTAGGGCGCGAGCGATCTCATTGCTCACGCGATGAGTCGATTAACGCGGCGCGACCGAAAGCGAATACCCCACCACGCGCCAGCAAATAAGCAATGAGTACGCCATACACGATTGCATCCTTGAGACCCGACGAAATGTAGCCCGCCGACAGCGACTCGATAACGCCAATACCGAGGCCGCCGGCGACCGCAATGGTTGGCGAGCGCAAGCCGCCGAGTATCGCACCAATAAAGCCCTTGAGCCCATAAGAGATGCCCGCATCCCAGGTCGCCAGCACAACCGGCGTCACCACGATGCCGGCGAGCCCGCCGGTGCCGCCCGCGACGGCGAACACCAGGAGGGTCAACCGTTCGGTGTTGATGCCCATCAGGCGAGCGGCTTCCAGATTGATCGAACAGGCGCGTACCGCTCGGCCGACGTCGGTAAATTTGAGGAACCAGAACGTCGCGGCGAGCAGCACCACCGTGGCACCCCAAACCCACAGCGTCTGCACTGGCATGATTGCCCCGCCGATCTGGAACGCGCCATCACCGGAAAACCCCGGCAGACTCAACGGGTCTTTGCCGAAAGCAATGAGCGCGATGCCGCGCAGCACGACGGCAACTCCAAGCGTGATCGTGACACGTATGAATTGCGGCGTGTGACGCACGGGCGCCAGGGTTAATCGCTCCTGCGCAATTCCGATCGCAGCGCAGACCAGCGTGGCGAGGGGAATGGCTACCCACAGCGGTATTCCTTCGCCATACATCCAAGCGGTGAACATGCCCCCGATCATGACGTACTCGCCTTGGGCGAAGTTGACCACGCCCGCGACGTTCGCGGTCAGCACGAAGCCGAGAGCCACCAGCGCGTAGACGCAGCCGGTCGTAAGGCCGGGAAGCAGCAATTCGAGGAACAGTGATTGCGCCATGCCCCGTTTCAACGCCGACTACGCCACCGGAGGTTTCGCCCGCCGCGGAACTACTCCGTCATTGCCAGGCTGCCCCGGCCACCCGGTCGCTTGCTTTTGCGGGACGATACACGTGAATGCGGGACATGAGCCGCGACAAAGCGCACATTGGAAATGAGCAAGCCGAGCTCACTTCACTAGCACGGCTTTACCGTTTTCAAGACGGCCAATGCCGATCGACTTGTAATTCTGCCCGGTGTGGTCTTGCGCGGTGTAACTGATCGGGCCGTTGACGCCGGGCAGATCGTGCAGTTGCTCCAACGCGTTGCGGATGCCTTCCCGGCTGCCGTCGGAGTTCTTTACTGCCGCCTCCGTCATCAATCCGACGTCGAAGCCGAAAGTGGCGAAGTATGGTGGCACGTGGCCCATCGCGCTTTCGAGTTCAGCATAGAGCCGAGCCGTATCGCCTCCGGCAGCTGCGCCGAACGAGCCAAGCTGGATCGGCACCAGCAAGCCATCAGCTTCCTTGGCGCCGCCGATCGCATCGTAGAAAGCCTTCGAGAGCGCCGCCTGTGTAACGACCAGCGGCGTCTTGATCGCCATCTGCTTGATCTGCTTGTAGCTGAGGATCGCTGTACGACTCGACGCGCCGTTGTAGATCAGGTCGGGATTTGCGGCACGGATCTTGGCAAGTTGTGCGTTGACGTTGGTGTCCTCGATGGCCATGGTCTCGGCAGCGACGATTTCGATGCCGTATTTCGGCGCCAGTTCCTTGAAGTCCCTGGCTTCAGTCTGGCCAAAGGCGTCGGTCATGGTGAGCAGGGCAACGCGCCGGTATCCTTTGCTCTTGGCGAATTCGGCCAGTACCGTCATGAAGTCGTGGACGGCAGGCGCTACCTTAAATAAATATGGTTCGGCCGGCGAGCCGAGCGCATCGGCCGCGCCGGACGAGATGATTGGAATCTTGAATTCTGACGCCAGCGTCTTGATCGCGAGCGCCGCACTCGAGTTTACGAGCGAGTAGATCAGGTTGATGTCCTTGTCGCCGGCCAGCCGGCGATAGGCGTTGACCGCGCTGACCGGGTTGGTCTCGTCGTCGAGCTTGTCGTAAACTATCTTCTTGCCCGGCAAGCCGTGGTGCGCCTTTTCCCAAGCCAAGACGCCATCCATCGAGTCCTTCGCCGCGGCAACGAAGCCGCCTGACAGCGACATCACGACGCCGATCTTAAATTCCTTGGGCTCCTGCGCGCTTGCGGGCGCAATGCCGACGATGGCGAACGCTATTGCCCACGCCAGCAGCGTTGCTTTCGACATCATAACATTCCTCCCGAGGCAGTAATTTTTGTGTCCGCTTGGGCCACTGCCCGCACGGCTTATTTTATTGTAGTTCAGACAAAAGAACCATGGCATCTACATGCCAGGCCGGATTGTTCCTGGCCAACCGCAGCCTGATATTTAGCAAATATAAGCGACGGCGGCCCGATCCACCGAGCCGCGCTCGGCTACGCCTCGCGCGCGTGAAAAACCGTTGCTTCAACCCAATCACAGCGGCGATGCTTTTGGCTGCCGTCGGGCGCTATACGCGGTTGCAATGCGCTTCGTGACCGGATTGCATAGCGAGTGGCAGTCGTCCGCCAGGGGGTTTGAGGAGATCATGGATAACCAGCTCTATGAGTATTCGCCCATTGTTTCGCGTCCCGCGCTGAAATGGCCGAACAACGCGCGTGTGGCGTTCTATGTCGGCTTGAACGTCGAGCACTACGAGGTCGACAAGCCCTCGACCAGCATTTTCGCCGGAACCAACATGCTGGCGCCCGATCCGCTCAATTACGGGTGGCGTGACTACGCGGCGCGGGTCGGCATCTGGCGGATGATGGACGTGCTGGACAAATACCGCATGCGGGCCTCGGTGTTGTTGAATGCCGATTGCTGCAAGCATTATCCGCAAATCATCGAGGCCGGAAAACAGCGCAACTGGGCCTGGCTGGCGCACGGCAAGAACAACTCGATGTTCCATGCCGGCATGGATGTCGAGGCGGAACGAAAATATCTGAAGGAGATCGTCAGCATCGTCGCGCAATCGACCGGGCAGCAACTCAAGGGCTGGCTCGGGCCGGCGCTGACGGAGACCTTTGAAACGCCGCGGCTCTTGAAAGAGCTTGGACTGACGTACGTGCTCGACTGGTGTTCCGACGATCAGCCGTTCCCGCTGAAGATCCCCGGCATGATGTCGGTGCCGTATTCGATCGAGATCAACGACGTCACCATGTTTGTCGGCAAGGGCATGTCGGGACAGGATTTCTACCAGACCGTGGTCGACCAATTCGATCAGCTGTTCAGCGACGGGCGAAAGTCGGGGCGCGTCATGGCGCTCTGCCTGCACCCGTTCATCATCAATCAGCCATTTCGCCAAAAATACCTGGACAAAGCTCTGAACTACATCGCCAGACACTCGGGCGTTTGGCTGACGACCAGCGACGAAATCGCGGCGCATTACCAGGAGCACTACATGCCCAAGCTCTACAGCGGGGCGCGTGCCTAGGCCGATTGCCGCCAACCGCCTGTCTGTATAGTGTCGCGGGCGACATAGGCGAAAACAGCAAGCAGTGCGCCCGACGGAAAATCTCAAAAACATCATGTCGCGGCGGGATGCGGTCATCGTGCCCGGCGCGGCGAATGCAATGTTCGCGCGCGTCATCGAGGCGAGCGGCTTCGAAGCGGTTTATGTCACCGGCGCTGGCATTGCCAACATGCTGCTGGGAGCGCCGGACATCGGCCTCACCACGATGAGCGAAGTGGCCGATACGGTCGCGCACATAGCCGACACCGTTTCAATTCCCTTGATCGTCGATGCCGACACCGGCTTCGGCAACGCCGTCAACATGGTGCGGACGGTCCGGACGTTCGAGCGGGCTGGCGCGGCCGCTATCCAGATCGAGGACCAGGTGTTTCCGAAGAAGTGCGGCCATTTTGCCGGCAAGGACGTGATTCCGTTGCGGGAGATGCTGCCGAAGATCAAGGCCGCGGTGGACGCGCGCCGCGATGGCTCGCTGCAGATCATTGCCCGCACTGACGCGCGGGCGATCGAGGGTCTTGATCGCGCGATCGAGCGTGCAGTCGCCTTTGCCGAAGCCGGTGCTGACGTAACGTTCGTTGAGGCGCCGACCGATCTCCAGGAACTGCGCCGCATCCCGGCGGAAATTCGTGTTCCTCAGGTCGCGAATATGGTGTTCGGCGGCAAAACACCGGAGCCAGGCCGGGAACAGCTCAAGGAGTACGGTTACTCCATTGTTCTTTATGCCAACGCGATCCTCCAGGCGGCGCTGAAGGCGAGTTACGAAGTGCTTGATGGGCTCGGCAAAGACGGGTCCCTGGCTTCGGTCGCCGAGCATCTGGCGTCGTTTGAAGAACGGCAAAACGCGGTGGCGAAGGATACCTGGGACAGGCTTGAACGCCGTTATCAAGTGGACAGTTGAGAAAAGGCCATGAGCAAACCGTGGGACGGAATCATCTCGGAAAACGAACAGAAAGCTTACAACGCCGCCGGCTTTGGCCGCCCGACAGGCTTAGGCAAGCGGCCGGCACTCCTGATCATCGACGTGCAATATCGCACCGTTGGAACGGCTCCGCGGCCGTTTTGGGAAGCGATCAAGGAATTTCCGACCGCGTGCGGTGACGTGGGCTGGGCCGCGGTGCGGCAGATCGAGCGGTTGCTGGCGCTGTTTCGTAACAACGACTGGCCGGTAATATACCCTTACGTCTCGCCGAAACAAAGTTTCGATCAAGGCAGACTGTCTGACAAGATCCCTGCGATCATGAACATTGCGCAAAAGGGCTACGAGTTTGTCGCCGAGGTCGCACCCCGCGACGGCGACATTCTCTTGCCGAAGAAGCATCCCAGCGCGTTCTTCGGCACACCGCTCGTGAGCTATCTGATCAACGCCGGTGCCGACAGCATCGTGGTCACCGGATGCACGACCAGCGGGTGCGTGCGCGGCAGCGTCGTCGACGGCTTCGCCTATAATTTTCGCGTCCTGGTGCCCCATGACGCGGTCTACGATCGCAGCGCCACGTCGCATGCCGTCAATCTGTTCGACATGGCCTCGAAATATGCGGACGTGACTTCGACGGATGAGGCGCTGGCCGTGCTCGGCGGCTTGAGGGCGGCGGCTTGAACTGCGCGTCCGTCTGATGTCGGATTTCGATCTGATCGTCCGGGACGGCGAAGCAATTCTCCCCGCACACGGCCGGACGGCGTGCGACATTGCAATCCGCGATGGACGCATTGCGGCGATCGCCGCTCCCGGGGAAAAGCTCGCGGCTGCATCGGAAATATCCGCACGTGGCCTGGTCATTTTTCCCGGCGCCATCGATGTGCATCTGCATCTCGGCCACGGCAGCGATATCGCGCGTCCGCGGGTAGCCTTGGACGCAGATCGTGAAACTGCAGCGGCCGCGAAAGGCGGCATTACGTGTTTCGTCCCTTATTTGCTGGCGACCGAGCCGTTTGAAAAAATCTTCGATGACGTCGTCTCGGTCACGCAGGCCGGCGCCCGCATCGATTTCAGCTACCATTTTATCATCTCCACCGAAGACCAGCTCGCCGGCGTGCCACGTTATGTCGGCGATTATGGCGTGCCGAGCTTCAAGATCTTCATGAACAATCGCGGCGGCGAAGGCGCGCGGCTCGGTCTGCCGGACATCGACGACGGCTTTCTGTTTCGCCTGTGCGAGGCGGCGGCAGCGAGCGGCGGCATGGTGTGTCCGCATCCGGAGACGATCGAGATTGCATGGGTTCTGCGCGACCGGCTGAAGCAACAGGATCCTGACGGCAAAGGGCGGTCTCGCGACGTGGAACGGCACGCGGCCGCCTTTCGTCGAGGCTGATGCGGTCCAGCGCGCCGCGTACCTGTCGGATATTGCCGGCGCCCCGCTTTACGTCGTCCACACGTCGTCGGCGGAGGCATTGGCCGCCGCGCTTCGCCACCGCAGCTAACGGTGCGGCGGTACATATCGAGACCTGCCCTCACTATCTGACCCACGACATAACTTGGCAGGGCGGGGACATCGGCAAAATAAATCCTCCGCTTCGAGAAGCGTCCGATCGCGAGGCGCTGTGGCAGGCGCTGCTGGCGGGCGACATTGATACGGTGGCGACGGACCACGTCCACCGCGACATCAACGCCAAGAAAGGCGGCATCTGGAAAGCGTCACCCGGTTGCCCGGGCCTCGAAACCCTGCTGCCGGTGTTGCTGACCGAAGGCCATCACAAGCGCGGCATGCCGCTGGAGCGGATCGCGGAGGTTTCGGCTACATCGCCGGCACGGCTGATGGGACTTGGTCAGTCGAAAGGCTCCATCGCGGTCGGGTACGACGCGGATCTCACCTTCGTCGATCTCGATCGGACCTGGAAGCTCGATCGCGCTGATGTTGTTTCGAGCGCCGGTTATTCGATCTACGAGGGCTGGCACTTCCAGGGTGCGATTGTGCACGCAATGTCGCGCGGTTTCCTGGTGTTGCGCGACGGCAGTCCGCAAGATGAGGCCGTGGGCCGCGGGCGTTTCGTAAAGAGAGTTCTTTGAGCGCACTCCGGTTGCGAAGCCGAATGCCGTTAGCTTCTCCGAGGTCTTATGAGCGATAGCGACTATCATCCGTTCGTTCCCGCGCCGGGGCACAGCGCCATTGCGGGTCCAACACCGCGGGCCCATGCGGAGGCGCGGATGAAAAATCCGCGAGCCCAGGATTTGTTCGGCACCTGGGCGAAGCTGGGAGCCGCGCCGTTCGCCGGACTGACGACCGACGGTCATGTCCAGCCGGGTTTGTTTTCGCTGCAAGCCGAGGACGCGCCGACGCCGGCAATGGTCGCCGCTGTAACCGATTTGCTGCAGCGCCTGATGCCGGCGCAGCGCGGCGCCACGCGCTTTCCGGTCGACTCCCAGCTGTGGCGGCGTTGGCAAAATACCGAGTTGTACGTCGAGCATCATGGCCTGCGGCTCGATGAGGTCGACGCCCCCATCCAGGCGGCGGTCATGGCCGTCGTGCGTGCGAGCCTGAGCGCCAAGGGTTACGATGTCACGCGCGACGTGATGCGGCTCAATCGCTTTCTCGGCGATCTGGTGGGCGGGCCGCAGGTCCTCGGCGAATGGGCCTACATCTTTTGTCTGTTCGGCGATCCTTCCGAATCCGAACCGTGGGGATGGCAATTATTCGGCCACCATCTCTGTCTCAACTGTTTTGTGATCGGCCGGCAGATGGTGCTGACGCCGTGTTTTTTCGGCGCTGAACCGAACTATGCAGACACCGGCCCGTTCGCCGGTACCCGCCTGTTCCAGGATGAAGAGCGCGCCGGCCTGGCGCTGATGCGGTCGCTGCCGGCGCAGCAGCGGTACCAGGCGATCGTGGCACACTCGATGATGGGCGGCGATTTGCCGGCCGGCCGGCGTCATTTCGCCGACAATCTGCATCTCGGCGGCGCGTATCAGGACAACCGCATTGTGCCCTACGAAGGATTGCGTGCATCCGAACTGTCGGCGCTGCAACGTCGCGATCTCATGGACCTGGTCGCCGCTTATGTCGCGCCGCTGCCGTCCGGCCCGCTGGCGGCGCGGCTTGCCGAAGTCGAGCGGCATCTCGCCGAGACGCATTTCTGCTGGATTGGCGGGTTCGCGGAAGAAAGCGCGTTTTACTATCGGATTCAGAGCCCGGTGATCTTCATTGAATTCGATCACCACGCCGGCGTGTTTTTAACCAATCCCGAGCCGGCGAAATTCCACGTCCACACGATTGTGCGCACCCCGAACGGCAACGACTACGGCATCGATCTGTTGCGCCTGCACTATCAACACGCGCCGCATCATCAACACAAATAGCAACGCAACCGAGCCACATCGCCGTAGCTTACGCTGCCCGATCTTTTACCATCTTCACGACGGTCGGTTTCGTCGGCGAGCGAATGCGATCAATTACCGCGACAGATTTAAACGGGCGGATGTGCCGCGTCTGATATTCGCCCCACGCCAAAATAACTCCGAAGGCAACGAACGCGGCAACAATCGCAGTAAGGATGAGTGCATCGGTGATCGGCATGGCTTCCTCCATTTGCAGCCATCATGGTGCCGGGAGCGCCGATCAGCTTTGATGTAGATCAATCGACAAGCGCGGTGCCAGCCCTCGCCGCAGAGTTGTGTTGACGCAAATCAATGCCGTCCCCCGTGAAGTCGGGAATTTGCCCTTTGCCGGCACCGCAGCCCATCGTCATACCGGTGCCCGTATTCGTGATGCATCATCCTCAAAAGAGCCTGCTGCTTTTCCCGTAGCTGAGAATGTTCTCGTCGTAGCGCTTGAATAACGAGAAATGCCAGCGCTGCCGGATATTGGCCAATCAATGTCAACCTATCGTCTCGACAAGCTGTTCTCGCCGCGGTCTATCGCCGTGGTCGGTGCGTCACCGCGGAAAACGTCATCCGGTCGCGCCGTGGTCGAAAACCTCCTTCGAGCGGGCTTCCCGGGTCCGATTCATGTCGTCAATCCGCACTATGACGCGATCGAAGGCGTTCATGCGGTCAAATCCTATAAAGCTCTGCCTGAGGCGCCCGACGTCGCGGTGATTGCGGTGCCGCCTGCGGCCGTTCCTGATGCCGTCGCCGCAGCGGCGCGGAAAGGCACCGCGGCCGGCATCATCGTCACCGCCGGGCTCGGTCACGGGCCAGGGTCGCTGGCAGAACTCGCCGAGAAGAACGCTCGCGCGGCGGGCATGCGCCTCGTCGGCCCCAATTGTCTCGGCGTTTTGGTGCCGAGCGCAAAGCTCAACGCCAGCTTTGCCGCCTCGGCGCCGCCCGCGGGCGACCTTGCGCTGATTTCGCAATCCGGCGCCATTGCGACCGGCTTGGTGGAGTGGGCCGCGGTCCGCGGCGTCGGATTTTCCGCCATCGTCTCCATTGGCGACAGCATCGACGTCGATTTCGCCGATCTGCTCGACTACTTCGCCGTGGACCGCGCGACACGGGCAATCCTGCTTTACATCGAGTCGATCCGCGATGCGCGCAAGTTCATGTCGGCAGCGCGGGCCGCGGCGCGGATCAAGCCGGTGCTCGTCATCAAGTCGGGGCGCCATGCCCAGGGCGCGAAGGCGGCGCTGACGCACACCGGCGCGCTTGCTGGATCGGACGCGGTCTATGACGCAGCCTTCCGCCGCGCGGGCCTTTTGCGGGTCATCGACCTCGACGAGCTGTTTGCTGCTGCTGAAACACTCGGACGTTTGACGGCGCTGGGCGGCAAACGGCTCGCCATCCTCACCAACGGCGGCGGGGTCGGTGTCCTTGCGGTTGATCGTCTCGTCGACCTCGGCGGTGAACTCGCGGCTATTTCACCGGAGACGATGAAGAAACTCGATGCGGCGTTGCCGCCGATCTGGTCGCGCGCCAATCCGGTCGACATCGCCGGCGATGCTGACGAAGCAAGGTACGCCGTCGCGCTCGAACTGCTGCTTGACGATGACGCCAATGACGCCGTGCTTGTCATGAACGTGCCGACTGCGCTGGCGTCAGCCGCCGACGCGGCGAAATCGGTCATTGCCGTCACCGAGCGGCATCGACAGAAGCGCGTTCCCGCCAAGCCGGTATTCGCGATGTGGATCGGCGAAAGCGATACCGCGGCAGAAGCGTTCGAAGCGGCCGGTATTCCCAGTTACGCCACGGAATCAACCGCGATCTTCGGCTTCACGTACCTCGTTCGCTACCGCGAGTCGCGCGACTTGCTGATGGCGACGCCGCCGAGTTTGCCGCAGGATTTTGCGCCGGATGTCGCTGCGGTGCGGCCGGTTATTGAAGCCGTCTTGCGTGAAGGGCGTACTTGGCTCGATCCGGTCGAGCTGACCCGGCTGTTTTCGGGCTATGGCATCCCGATCACGCCTGCTGCACTGGCGCGCAATGCCGACGAAGCGGTCGCGGCGGCAAGGCCGCACCTGGCTGGCGGCACCCCTGTCGTTCTGAAGATTTAATCGCCCGATATCGTTCACAAGTCGGAAGTCGGCGGTGTGCGACTCAATCTCGCCAGTGAGAATGCTGTGCGCCAGGCCGCCACGGAAATTCTGGCGCGGGCGCGCGCCGCGAAGCCCAATGCGCGCATCTCGGGCGTCACGGTCTTTCCAATGATCGTTCGGCCGAAGGCACGCGAACTCATTGTCGGCGTCGCCGACGATCCGACCTTCGGACCGGTGATTGCATTCGGCCAAGGCGGCACCGCGGTCGAAGTGATCAGCGACAAGGCACTGGCGTTGCCGCCGCTCGATCTCGCGCTTGCCCGCAGCCTGATCGCCCGCACCCGCGTCTCGCGTATCCTCAAGGCCTACCGCAACGTGCCGGCCGCCGACGAACGGGCGATTGAGCTTCTCCTGGTGAAGCTGGCGCAGCTCGTGGCGGATTTTCCGGAGATTCGTGAAATCGATCTCAATCCGGTCCTCGCCGACGAGACCGGCGTGATTGCCGTCGACGCGCGGGTTTCGGTCGTTCCGGTCGAAAGGCCCCGAGGGGGTACGCATGGCAATCCGCGATTCGCGATCAGGCCTTATCCGACTGAATGGCAGAGGCAGATCAGGGTGCAGGACGGAACGGCAATTCTCGTTCGCCCGGTCCGGCCGGAAGATGAGCCGTTATATGGGCCGTTCTTTGCCGCCGTGACACCGACAGATTTGCGGCTACGCTTCTTCGCGCCGGTGAAGGAGTTCAGCCACGCTTTCATCGCGCGCTTTACCCAAATCGATTACGCCCGCGCCATGGCATTCATCGCCATCGAAGAGGCGACCGGCGCCATGCTGGGAGTAGTGCGCTTGCATGCCGACGCGGATTACGTCAGCGGCGAATACGCGATCCTCGTCCGGTCCGATCTGAAAGGACGCGGCCTTGGCTGGCAGCTCATGCAATTCATCATTGAATATGCGCGCGCCGAAGGCATCCGCTCGATCCACGGTCAAGTTCTGCAAGAGAACACGACGATGCTGGACATGTGCCGGGAGCTGGGCTTTCAGATTGTGTCGGACCCGCAGGAGCCGTCCTGTGTCGTCGCCACCCTGCCGCTCTAACCTTCAATATCGTCGTCCGGCAGGATGCGGAGCGCGGCGCCGTCAAGGTCGTCGTACTGGCCGCTCTTAAGCGACCACAGGAACCCGACCAGCCCGGTCAGGCCAAGCAGCAGGGCCATCGGAACAAGGTATATCAATACGTTCATGAGCCTGGCTCCGTGCGAAAGCGCGCGCGTAATGCATTGACGGTGACGAGCAGCGACGATCCGGACATGGCAAGCGCCGCGATCAGCGG
Organism: uncultured Alphaproteobacteria bacterium; assembly: GCA_963844545.1. Classification (GTDB taxonomy): domain Bacteria; phylum Pseudomonadota; class Alphaproteobacteria; order Rhizobiales; family Xanthobacteraceae; genus BOG-931. The sequence goes on from CAWJOX010000026.1 coordinate 1,625,024, forward strand.
CGTGACCACGCCGGCAATAGCCAGCGGCACCGCAAGCGCATTGTAGATCGCGGCAAGTGCGAGATTCTCTTTCATCAGCGCCCGAGCCTTACGCGAGACGACCACGGCGCGCAGCACCGGCTTGAGCCGCTCGCCGAGGAACAGCGCATCGGCATGCGCCTGGGTGAGGTGGGCGGCGGTGATTGGCGACATCGAGACGTGGGCGGCGGCAAGCGCGGGCGCGTCGTTTAAGCCATCCCCGACCATCAGGACGCGGCGGCCCCGCGATTGCATAACTTCGATGGCCGCAATCTTTTCGGCCGGCGTCAGGCCGGCGCGCCAGTCTTGAATGCCGAGCTCTTCGGCCACCGGTGCCACTGCCGACGGTCGATCGCCTGAAAGCACGACAAGATCGAGGCCGCGCTCGCGAAGCGCTTTAGTCACTGCGACCGCGTCCGGCCGCAAGGCTTGATGGATCGGGATCGTCGCAACGCTGTCGCCGTGCGTGAAGGTCATGAACGATGCATTGCCGTCGCGCGCGGCGGTCCGACGATCCTCGGCGATATTGCAGAACCTGGCGCTGCCAAGGCGCGCTTTCTTGCCGTCGATGGTCGCGCGTACGCCTTGCCCAGGCTCCTCGACCGCGCCCGGATAAGGACTGCGCTCGCGGGCCGCCCGCGCCAGCGCCGCTGCGAGCGGATGGCGGCTTGACAACGCCAGCCGCGCCGCGCGTTCGAGTACATCGGGATCGATGGCGGCGGTCTCATCCACGCGCGGATCGGGCAACGTCAACGTGCCGGTCTTGTCGAACACGACCGTGTCGGCTTCGGCGAGCCGTTCGATCACGTCACCGCCGTTGAGAATGACACCGCTGCGAAACAACGAGCCCGCAGCAACCACCTGCACGGCAGGGATGGCAAGCGCAATCGCACACGGACAGGTAATGATGAGCACTGCGATGGCGATGACAATCGAATCGTGCAGCGAAGCTCCCGCGACGAGCCAGCCGATCGCTGTCAGTGCCGCCGTCGCATGCACGACAGGCGCATAAAGCCGCGCCGCGCGATCGGCGAGCCGTACGGTCCGCGACTTTGCTTCGACTGCCTTGTCGAGGAGCCGCTCGACCTCATCAACCAGTGTACCGGTTCCGGAGGCCGTGACGCGTATGGTCAAAGCGCCGGACACATTGATGCTGCCGGCGTAGATCGTCATACCGCCGCGTACGGCGCGATGCAGCGTCTCGCCAGTAACCAGGCTCTCGTCAATTTCCGAAACGCCGTTGATGATGGTGCCGTCGGCGGGAATGCGTTCGCCGGGCCGGACCAATATGCGGTCGCCCGGATGCAACGCGGCCGCCGGTATCTGGACGAGTTCGCCGCTTGCATCGAGACGGTGAGCGAATTCAGCCTTGAGGCTGGCGAGGTTGCCGGCAAACTGGCGCGTCCTTCGCCGCATGGCCAGATCGAGGTAGCGACCGCACAGCAGAAAGAACAGCAGCATGATCGCGGAATCGAAATATGCGTGCCTTGCGTGCGTCGCGGTCTCGAACAGAGATAGGCCCAGCGCCAGCGTCACGCCGAGCGAGATCGGCACGTCCATATTGAGCTGCCGCGCCCGCAGCGCCCTTAGTGCGCTTCGAAAGAACGGCTGGCCGGCATAAGCCGCCGCCGGGAGCGCGATCAGGGCGGAGAGCCAATGGAACAGATCGCGCGTCTCCGGTGCCATATCGGAAACGTTGCCGGCCCAGATCGAGACCGACAGCAACATGACGTTCATGGCGGCGAAGCCGGCGACCGCCAGGCATTTGAGCAGCCACTTGGCCTGCGCGCTGTCGTCGGCTTCGACGCGTTCGGGCGCGAACGGATGGGCGTGATAACCGATCGCTTCGATCGCCTCGATGATCTGCGCGGCGCCGATCTTGTCGTTGCGCCAATCGACGGCCAGCCGGCGCTGGGTGAAGTTGAGCCGGGCGTCGATCACGCCCGGCAATTTTGTCAGGCCGCTTTCGATCTTGCGGATGCACCCGGCGCAGGCGACGCCGTCCACCGCAAGCGTCATATGCGATGCGCCGGCACCACCCGGCTCAATGAACAGCGAAAGGTCAACAGTCTCGGCCATGGCCGACGCTCACTTGATTACGACGCGGTTTTTAGAGCGGAACAGCCGGTTGCCCTGGCGTGATAGTTCGAGAATGAGATCCCATTGGCCCGCGGCGACGATCGCGCTGCCCCGATAATGGCCGGGCTTGTCTTCGTTGACGATGACCGTGCGATCGAGATGCCGATCGGTCGGACGCGCGAACACGGCGGTTGCGGTCATGCCACTGAGTGGTGCGCCCGACGCATCGTGTGCGATGACGTCGAGGAGAGCGGTGCCGTCAGCTGAAGGCGTCACCTTGGCATCGACCTGCCAGTGCTCGGCGTCCTGCGCCCTGGCCAGAGCGACTTCATGCTCGAACAGCTGTCCGGCCCGGTAGGCGCTATCGGTGTCAACGCCGCGGAAAGTCGACAGCGCTTCATGCGCCATGAACCCATTGACGCCAATGATGACCGCAAAGAAGGCGACTGTCATCGCAAGGACCATTCGCCCCGTAACTTGCCGCGGCTCGGTTGTGGCCATGACCTGCCTCACGGTCCGAAGAAATGATCGTTGGCGCTGACCGGCGTTCCACCAGTCTTGGGCACGATGGTAAAGGTGATGGGGATCGAGGCTCCGGCGGGCACTCGCTCGCGCACCGTGACCAGAACGCGCGCCTCACGCGATTGATCGGCACCGACGTTAATCAGCGGATCTGCTCCAAAGAAGGTCGAACTGCCGATCACGTCGACATCGGCCTCCGGCAGGCCGCTGACCTTGAGCATGAAGGCTCTGCTCTCCAAGCTCTTGTTGAGGATGCGCACGGTGTAGGCGTTGCGCAGCGATCCGTCTGACAAATGCACGAACAACGGGTTGCGGTCGTGCAGGACGCTGATGGCGTCGTTGCGCCGCGTTGCCAGCGCATAAGCCATCACCGCGCCGACAAGGACAATGATGGCGGCATACAGCAGCGTGCGCGTCCGCACGATATTGTAGACCGGCTTTTCGCCCAGTTGGCGGCGTTTAATGTTGATGTCGGTGTCAAACGCAATGAGCCGCGCCGGGCGACCGATTTTCTCCATCACCGCATCGCAGGCGTCGATGCACAAGCCGCACTGAATGCAGCCGAGATTGGGCCCGCCGCGGATATCGACGCCGGTCGGGCAAACATGCACGCATTGCAGGCAATCGATGCAGTCGCCGGCGGGAAGGCCTTGCTCATGCAGGGCCGCGGCCTTTTTTACCGACGCGCGCGGCTCGCCGCGGTCGTAGCGGTAAGTGACATTCAGCGCGTATTCGTCGGTCAGCGCCGCCTGAATACGCGGCCACGGACACATGTAGACGCAGACCTGCTCGCGCATCCATCCGGCCAGCGCGTAGGTCGTGAATGTCAACAGCCCGATGAAGACGTAAGCGATCAGCGGCGCTTGAAATGTCGCCAAGTCCTTCACCAAGCTCGGTGCGTCAGCGAAGTAAAGAACCCAGGCGCCGCCGGTCCACCACGCGACCATCAGCCAGAGAAAGTGCTTGGCGCCGGCACGTGCCAGCCGCTCTAGCGTCCACGGCTGCCGGTCGCGCTGCAGGTGCTCGCGCCGATCACCTTCGGTCCAGCGTTCGATGGTCTGGAAAAGATCAGTCCAAACCGTCTGCGGACAAAGATACCCGCACCACAGGCGTCCAGCGACAGCATTCATCAGAAACAGCGTCATCGCTGCGAGGATCAGCAGACCGGTCAGATAGTAGAATTCCTGCGGCCAGATCTCGATGAAGAAGAAATAGAACCGCCGGCTGGGGAAATCGATCAGCACCGCTTGGCCCGGGGCGTTCGGACTCGCGATCCCAACGCACGAACGGCAGCAGGTAATAGATGCCGAGCGTGATGAACAGCACGGCCCATTTCACGCGCCGGTACGTGCCGCTTACGCGTTGCGGGTAGACCTTCTTGCGCGCGGCGTAGAGCGGCTCGTCGTCGTCCGAATGCTCCGGTTCGAAGTGCGGAACGAGCGGCGTGCGCGCTGCGTCATCGACCAGCGCAGCGAGCGGATGCCGCCCCTGCTGCGTAGCTTGGTCTTGCACTCCGAGCACGATATCGGAACCGGGGCACATTCGTTACTGCTCCCCGCCGCCGAAAGTGTGCACATAGACGGCAAGCGCCTTGATGGTGACGTTGTCGAGCTTGCCGCCCCAGGCCGGCATGATGCCGCCGCGTCCGTTGAAAATTCCCTCCATGATGGTCTTCTTGTCCGGCGCGTAGAGCCAGATATTGTCGGTGAGATTTGGCGCGCCGAGTTCGTGATTGCCCTTGCCCTGCGGGCCGTGACACACGGCGCAATTGTCGGCGAAGATTTTGGCGCCGCGTGCAAGATCGGCGCCGGGCGCGGTCTTGAGGCCGGATAGTGAGCGGACGTAATCGGCGACCGTCGAGATTTCGACCGGCTTGAGCATGCCGTCGCGGCCGAAGGCCGGCATCGAACCCTGATGGCCGTCGTCGTCACCGGCGCGGGCGCCGTGACGGATCGTCTGCGCGATGTCGGCAAGCTTGCCGCCCCAGAGCCACTTATTGTCGTCGAGGTTCGGGTAGCCTTTGGCGCCGGCGCCGCCGGCGCCGTGGCAAGGCGCGCAATTGTCGCCAAAAGCGCGGCGGCCAAGCGCACGGGCAAAGTCCAGCAAGTCCGGTGTCGACTCGATCTGCTGCAGCGAAGCCGCCCCGAGCCGCGCCATCATCGGGCCGCGCTCCTGTTGGAGTGCGGCTAGTTGCTCGGCGACGGCGCTGCGGGTGTGCCAGTTCAACACACCGTTAGTGTAGGAGGAGACCAGCGGCCACGCCGGATAGACGATCCAGTAGCCGATTGCCCAGACGATCGTCGCGTAGAACAGCCACAGCCACCAGCGCGGCAGTGGCGTATTCAGCTCCTGAATGCCGTCCCATTCGTGGCCGGTCGTGCCGACTTTTGCCGCCGGGTTGTGATCGGATTTTTTTGCATCGGCCATTGTTCAGTCCTCTCGCAGCGGGATGCGCGCCGATTCATCAAATTGCTGCTGGCGCGCACGCGAGGGCCATAGCGCGTAGATCAGCACGACGACGAAGAGGAGGACAAAGTAGACGAGCCCCCACGTCTGGGCGATTTCTGAGAAGAATTGGTAAGTCGGCGACACGGTTCTCTCCTCAGCGGATATTGGCTTTGTCGTCGTAAAGCTTGAAGTCGACCAGCGTCCCCAGCATTTGCAGGTACGCGATCAGCGCATCGGCCTCGGTCACGTGGCCGGCACGACCGGAGAAGTCCCGCACCTGCGCCTTCGGATAGCGCTTAGTCAGCGCCACGGCGTCAGGTGCGTCCGTTGTCGCTTGCGTGCGCACATCGGCAAGCGCATTGGCGATCATTTCGTCCGTGTACGGCACGCCGAGCAACGCCTGCACCTTCAAGTCCTCGGCGATATGGCTGAAATCGAGATCGGTCGTGAACAGCCACGGATAGCTCGGCATGATCGACTCTGGAACCACCGAGCGTGGGTCCATCAAATGGTCACGGTGCCAGTCGTCCGAGTACTTGCCACCAACCCGCGCCAAGTCCGGGCCGTTGCGCTTTGAGCCCCACTGAAACGGATGATCGTACATGCTCTCGGCGGCGAGCGAGTAATGACCATAGCGCTCGACCTCGTCGCGCAGGGCGCGGATCATCTGCGAATGGCACAGATAACAGCCCTCGCGCACGTAGATATTGCGGCCGGCGAGCTCGAGCGGCGTATACGGCCGCATGCCGGGCGCGGCCTCGATGGTGCTGCGCAAATAGAACAGCGGCACCACCTCGACCAGGCCGCCGATCGAGATCACGATCAGTATGCCAAGCAGGAGCAGGATGGAGTTGCGCTCGAGGATCCAGTGTCTCTGCCACAGCGATGTGTAAGTTGGCATGAGCGATGCTCCTACTCGGCCAGGGCCATGCTCACGACCGGCGCGAGCTGTTCACGCGGATAGATCGTCCGCCACAGATTGAAGACCATGATCAGTGCGCCGACCAGGAACAAGGCGCCGCCGATGGCGCGGATGATGTAGAACGGATGCATCGCCTCCACGGTCTCGATGAACGAATATTCGAGGAAGCCGAGCGGAGTGTAGGCGCGCCACATCAATCCCTGGAGGATGCCCGCAACCCACATCGACGTGATGTAGACGACGATACCGATGGTCGCGATCCAGAAATGCCAGCCGACCAGCCGCAGCGAATAGAGCGGGCGGTTCCACAGCCACGGCACCAGGCAATAGATCGCGCCGAAGGAGATGAAGCCGACCCAGCCGAGCGCGCCGGAATGGACGTGGCCGATGGTCCAGTCGGTATAGTGCGACAGCGAGTTCACCGCCTTTATCGACATCACCGGACCTTCGAAGGTCGACATGCCGTAAAAGGCGACGGAGAGCACCATCATGCGCAGCACGGGATCGGTGCGCAGCTTGTCCCACGCGCCCGAGAGCGTCATCAGTCCATTGATCATGCCGCCCCACGACGGCATCCACAGCATGATCGAGAAGGTCATGCCGAGTGTCTGCGTCCAGTCCGGCAACGCCGTGTAATGCAGGTGATGCGGCCCGGCCCAGATGTAGAGGAAGATGAGCGCCCAGAAGTGAATGATCGAGAGGCGATAGCTGTAGATTGGCCGCTCGGCGCGCTTCGGGATGAAGTAGTACATGATGCCGAGAAAGCCGGCGGTGAGGAAAAAGCCGACGGCGTTGTGGCCGTACCACCACTGCACCATGGCATCCTGCACACCGGACCAGACGATGTACGACTTCGGCGAGAACATCGACACCGGCACGGCAGCGTTATTGCCGAGGTGAAGGACCGCGATGGTGAGAATGAAGGCGAGATAGAACCAGTTGGCGACATAGATGTGCGGCTCGGTGCGCCGCATCAGGGTGCCGAGATAAACCAAGAGATACACGACCCAGACGATGGTGAGCCAAAGGTCGGCGTACCATTCCGGTTCGGCATATTCCTTGGATTGGGTGATACCGAGGAGATAGCCGGTGCCGGCGATGATAATGAAGAAATTGTAGCCCAGGACGACGAACCAGGGCGCCAGATCGCCGACCAGTCGCGCGCGGCAGGTGCGCTGCACGACGTAGAACGACGTAGCGATCAGCACGTTGCCGCCGAAGGCAAAGATCACCGCAGAAGTGTGCAACGGCCGCAGCCGCCCGAACGAGATGAACGAGAGATCGAAGTTAAGCGCCGGGAAGGCGAGTTCGAGCGCGATCCACAAGCCGACGGTGAATCCGGCAATACCCCAGAACACCGCCAGGATCGTCGCCAGCTTGACCGGTCCCATATTATAATTGGGCTTGCCGTCGATCGTGAGCGGCGCCGGCGCATGACCGCGATCGAAGTAGCGATTAAGGATCGCGAACACAGCCGCTACGCTTCCCGCGGCAAACAGATAGGCGTGGAAAGCAAACTCCGGTGTGTAGGCCTTGGCCGCCACCACAATCGCATAAATTGCGAGTAACGCGAAGGCTGCGGCCGTGCCGCCTTCGCCAAAGCTCATATATTTTGTTGGTTGTGCGTGCGATTGCGCCATAAGTCACCCCACAGGCTCAAACAAACTGAACGTGCTTACGAACACGAACAGTGGTTCGCCGCGTTGATGCAGATCAATGTCGGGGGCTGCTCGTGGATAGGCGGACTTTTTTAACGCGTCAACTGTTCTTGTTGCTTCGTCCTGATCCTTTGATTGGTGGAGTCCTTATGCGCGCACATTGGAACGACACGGCGGAGGACGCAGCGCCGGCCATCACTCCAATGATTTCAAATAGGCGATAACGTCGGCGATCTGGCCGGGATCAAGCCGGAACTCGGGCATGGTCGGATGCCCGGTGATAATGCCTTCGGCAAGCGATTCCTGCAGGCTTTCGACGGGATAGCGCTGATGCAGGGTGCGAAACGGCGGCGCGATCTTGAGCGGGCTTTCGGTTACTTTGTCGACCGAGTGGCAACGCGAACAATGGGTGAGTACAAAGACTTGGCCTCTTTGTGCGGCGGGCGAGAGCGCTTCTCCGCTTATCGCGAACCGCGGCAGTGCAATCGACAACACGGCAGCCGCAAGCGTGCAGCGAACCATGCGGCCGGTGGCGAAGGTAAGAAACATGAGCTGCCCCTGGGTCGGAAGATAGCTTTGAAGGCGGCGCCTTCAGTGAACGGCGTTCTGTGCTTGCGCCTGCAGGTTAGCTTCGTCTTCTGCCGACGGGAACGCCATGCCGGACATCGGCTCGACCCAAACCAGATGATCGTGCACCTCGTTGACGCCGGCGACGTTCTCCGCCGTGATCAGGCAGGCGCGACGTTCGCGCTCATCCGTAATCGTGCCCCACAATTCGGCGACTCCGTCTTTAACGACGACATTAACCTGTGGCGCCCACCGCTGTTTCTCGAACGCCGCCAGAACGCGGTCGCGGATCGCTGTATCACCGCCGGCGGGCGTTTCCATATCGCGTGCGAGGCTTGCCAAAGCGTGCATGAGATTGGCGCGGCTGACGATGCCAACCATTTTGCCGTCGCGCAGGACCGGAAGCCGTTTGATGCGGCGGCGCTCCATCAACTCGACCACGGTCTCGAGCGAATCGTCCTCGGAAACGGTCACGGGATCGGCGGTCATCACCTCTTCGACCTTCCGGCCGGAGGCGTGGACGTATTCGTCGGCAAGGCGCCCTGGACCGACCAGAAATTCGAGCCATTTCGGCCGCCGGCGCTGCGTGCCGATTTCGCCACGCCGCAAAAAGTCGCCCTCCGTCACCATACCGACAAGGCTGCCTTGTGCGTCTACAACCGGCAGGCCGCTGATCCTGTTTCGCAGCATCGTATTCACCGCATTAAGGACCGGTTCACCGGCCGCTATTGAAATGACGTTCCGCGTCATGACATCACGGACTTGCATGGTCTTCTCCATTCCAAGATCGAACAATTAGGCAGGTGCAGTCCAGCTTTTGGCTGTTCAGCCGTTTAGGCGGTTCAGCGCCGAGCGATTGCGCAGCACGATCCGTCGCGATGTCGGTACTTCAATCGCCGCGGCGGTCTCCAGACCTGTCAGCGTGCGCGAGACGGTTTCGATCGTCAGGCCGAGATAGTCGGCGATGTCCTGCCGTGACATCGGCAGTTCGACGATATTACCGGCGGCAGCGCGCTCCGCCATTTCCAGGAGGAAGCTCGCAACGCGCTCTTGTGCACTCTTGACCAGCAGCAGCACACGGTTTTGCATCCGCCGCAGCTCGCGGCTGGTGAGATCGAAGAGTTCGCGGCCGATCGTAGCATCGCGGCCGGCGAGCGCCGTGAGTGCACTGCGCTTGACCACCTGCACTTTGGTATCGCTGATGGCCTCGGCCGAAAAGGTGTGCTCGTCGGCAAACTGGAGCCCGAAAACGTCGCCGGGCAAATAAAATCCGCCGATCTGACGGCGGCCGTCGCTGAGGATTTTGTAGGTGCGCACGCCGCCGCTGATGACTTTATAGACGTAGTCGGCAGGCTCGTTCTCGCCGAAAATTTCGGTATTGCGCGGATACGACATGACCGCGCCCATCAGCTGCATTGACTGGGCGAGGGGCTCGTGACTGTCGAGGGGGTCACTCGAAGCCGGTGCCGGATTGCGGGCCGCCGGCACAAACGGGCGGAATTGACTGGTTCGGATGGGGGCTGGCGCGAGCATGATTGTCTTCCTCCGTTAACGTCTGGGGGTATCGATAATCGGCGCGCCGCAGTTGAGAAATTCAGATATTGTCCATAAGGGATATCCCGTAGGGCAAAAACAGCCCGCAATCGCCGCGGGGCCGTAAAAGCGGCCAGAAAACGCAGCGATCAGCGGTATTGTAATGACGGAAGCCGTGCCTCATCCACGTTCGTACGCTGCCAAGGTGGCGTTGAGCATTTCGGCTCCGCGCAGCAGCATTGAACAGTATGGTATTGCTCTTATTGCGATTGCGCTGGCGTTGGTCGTTCGCATAGCGCTGGCGTCGGTGCTTGAAGGTACCGCGTCTTACCTGTTCTTCGTTCCGGCGGTTCTGATCGCCTCGGCATTCGGCGGGTGGGGCCCGGGCGCCTTCGCCACCATTCTTGGCCTGCTGCTGGGACTGTTTCTCGTCGCCGATTATCGCGCTCTGGTGAGCGCCGATATCGTCAATGCTTTCGTATTCGCCCTGGTCGGCGGCGGCGCGTCGTGGCGCGGCGATTTGTTGCGCCGTTCGCGTCTTGCAGCGGCGGCAAGCGCCGACGAGGCTTTCGCCCGCGCAGCTCATATGAAGTCGATTCTCGACACCATCCCCGATGCCATGATCGTCATCGACGAGCGCGGCACTATGCAATCTTTCAGCGCGGCCGCGGAGCGGCTATTCGGCTATAGCGCCGCGGAGGTTCTGGGCAAAAACGTGAAAATGCTGATGCCGGCGCCGTATCGTGAAAGTCACGACGGCTACTTGCAGCGCTATAAGAACACCGGCGAGCGGCGAATCATCGGCATTGGCCGGGTTGTCGTCGGCGAACGCAGGGACGGCTCGACGTTTCCCCTTGAGCTCAACGTCGGCGAAATGAAAACCGGCAGCCAGCGCTTCTTCACCGGGTTCATCCGCGATCTCACCGAGAGCCAGAAGACCGAGGCGCGGCTCCAGGAATTGCAGTCTGAACTCGTCCACGTTTCGCGGCTGACCGCCATGGGAGAGATGGCGTCCGCGCTTGCGCACGAGCTTAACCAGCCGCTGTCGGCGATCGCCAATTACATGAAGGGATCGCGGCGGCTGCTCGAAGATAGTTCCGATGAGCGCGCAACGATCCTGCGCGAAGCCATGGATAAGGCGGCCGAACAGGCGATGCGGGCAGGGCAGGTCATCCGCCGGCTACGCGACTTCGTTGCCCGAGGCGAAAGCGAGCGGCGGGTCGAAGACGTGAAGAAGCTCGTGGAAGAAGCAAGCGCGCTTGCGCTGGTCGGGGCCAAAGACCGGGGCGTACGGGTGCGCTTCGAGTTCGATCCGCAAGCCGATGCCGTGCTGGCCGACAAGGTGCAGATCCAACAAGTCTTGCTCAATCTGATGCGCAACGCCATCGAGGCGATGGAAGACACCGAGAGACGCGAGCTTGTCATCTCGGCGACGGCCATCGCCGACAACATGGTGGAGATCGCCGTCGCTGACACCGGGACCGGGATTGCCCCTGAAATCAGTGCGCAACTGTTCCAGCCGTTCATCACCACGAAACGCCAGGGCATGGGCGTGGGCCTGTCGATCTCGCGCACCATTGTCGAGGCGCACGGCGGCTCGATTACCGCACGACCGAATCCTGGAGGCGGTACGGTGTTTGGCTTCACCCTGCCGGCTGTGACCAAGGAAGAGGTCGGCGATGCCGTCTGAGAAGGGCTTTGTGCATGTTATCGATGACGATGAGGCCCTTCGGGAGTCGCTGGCTTTCCTGCTGCGCACAGCCAACATCGAGGTGCGAACTTACCCGTCGGCCGCGGCCTTCCTCGATGCGCTTCCCGACGCGCGGGCAAGCTGCGTGATCACCGATGTGAGAATGCCGGGCATGAGCGGGATCGATTTGCTGAGGCGGTTGCAGGAGCTCAAGATCGGCATGCCGGTGATCGTGATCACTGGCCACGGCGATGTCCCGCTGGCGGTCGAGGCAATGAAGATCGGTGCCTTGGATTTCCTGGAAAAGCCGTTCGACGATGAAGTCCTGCTGACAAGCGTCCGCTCCGCGCTTATGAGGCAGGACGGCAACACCAAACGCCATACCGAACGAGCGGAGATCGAGAGCAAACTTGCAGCCCTCTCCAATCGCGAACGTGACGTGCTTGGCGGGCTGGTGGCGGGCCGGGCCAATAAGCAGATCGCCTACGACCTCGGCATCAGCCCGCGCACGGTAGAGATCTATCGGGCGAATCTGATGAATAAGATGCAGGCGGGAAGCCTGTCCGATCTCGTGCGCATGGCGCTGATTGTCGGGATGGTAAATTCCGAGTGAAACGGCGAGTGGCCGGTTGCCGGGCCATCGCGACAATTGCTGCCGCGACATGCTGCCGTGAATTGAGGCATATCAATGCAGCGCCTCGGATGTTCTTGCACTCTTCAACAAAAGCGAACGTATAATGCGAGGTTATAGGTGCAACCGATAGAAACGGCGCTGTGGCCCCAAATGCCGGGGCGCTCCCCGGTGGTTGTAATAGTTGACGACGATTCGGCGGTTTGCAGCTCGCTTAAATTTTCGCTGGAATTGGAGGGCTTTGCGGTGCGGGCCTATGGCAGCGCCGCCGAGCTTTTCCATGCTGGCGACTTTGGTAGCTGTGACTGCTTCGTCGTCGATCAGAGAATGCCGGGCATGACCGGAATGGAATTGATCGGAAAATTACGCGATCAGAAAGTTCGGACGCCGGCGATCCTGCTCATCAGCCAGGCCAATCCTGCGCTGACCGCCCGCGCGGCGATGGCAGATGTTCCAATTGTGGAGAAGCCATTGCTCGGTAACGCGCTCGTGGAGAGGATCCGAGACGCATGCCGCGAAGCCTTGTAGGCGCGGTCCGTCAATTAAAATCCGCGAGCTGATAAAGCATAACCTGTGGCCGTCATCCGGCAAGCCTATTCCATAATATGCAGGAGCCGCTCTTCCTCGTCTGGCGTCATGCCGGATAAATCAGCCAGATTTTTGCTTTCGTGCTTATCTGCCTTCAGCGCGAGATAAAGCGCCCTGGCCCCGTCGCGCAGGGCCTCGCGGTGCGCCACATCGGCTGGGGGCAGCGAAGCCACCGTCTTTGCCAGATCGCGCAGGATCTCGGCGAACAACGCATAGTGAAAATGCATCCGAACGGATTTGCGCGTATCCGCTGTGCCCTTGCGATGCAGGCTGAGCGAAATTCCGGCTTCATCCAAATGGGCGTCGAAACGCGCCGTCCGCTCGAACGTTCCAATATAAAGCTTGTCCGGATATTCAATTGCTACTTCGGCCTTGTCAGGAACTGGTTTGGTCATGGCACGCCGCCTCATAAGGATCCACGTGATTGCTTAGACCAATTCGTCTCGATCGAGCTTGATCTGGATCAAGCAGAATGAGCGGAACTACGGCCCCTGGCTAATATAATAAGCCAATCTGAACAAACAGCCGTCCGATCCGAACGTCCGCTTTGAGGTCAAAATGCGACCTCGGCGGACGATTTGAGGATGACGGATTTTACCTCCAAATCCAGACATCCCGACGTCCGGTGAAAAGACGACTTGATCTCGCGGATCGGATTACAGAAGGGATCGTTATTCAGGTATCCGGTCGGGTCATCCGCTCCGGCCGCACCATTCGATCGAAATCCTTGCCGGAGACGTAGCCGAGATTGATCGCTTCCTCGCGGAGCGTGGTGCCGTGGGCGAGCGCCGCCTTGGCGATTTGTGCCGCCTTGTCGTAACCGATGTGCGGAGCGAGCGCGGTCACGAGCATCAGCGACCGCTCCATCAATTCATGAATGCGCGGCTCATTGGCGCGGATACCGACGACGCAGTGATCGGTGAAGGACATGGCGGCGTCGGCTAAGAGGCGGATCGATTGCAGCATCGCGTCAGCAATCACCGGCTTATAGACGTTGAGTTCGAAGTGGCCCTGGCTCGCCGCCACGCTGATCGTGGTCTCATTGCCGAATACGCGGCAGCACACCATGGTCAGCGCTTCGGTCTGGGTCGGATTGACCTTGCCGGGCATGATGGACGATCCCGGCTCATTCTCCGGCAGGATCAGTTCGCCGAAGCCCGAGCGCGGCCCGGAGCCGAGCAGGCGAATATCGTTGGCGATCTTGAACAGATCGGTAGCAAGCGCATCGAGCGCGCCATGGGCGAAGACCAGCGCGGCATGCGAAGCGAGCGCCTCAAACTTATTCGGCGCGCTGACGAACGGCAGGCCGGTGTCGTTAGCAACCTTCTTGGCAAACAGCTTGGCAAATTGACGCTTGGCATTGAGCCCGGTCCCCACCGCCGTGCCGCCTTGCGCCAGCGGGTAGAGTTCTTTCAGTCCGGCGCGGACCCGCGCAATGCCCGATTTGACCTGCGCCGCGTAGCCGGAAAATTCCTGCCCGAGCGTGAGCGGGGTCGCATCCTGGGTGTGAGTGCGGCCGATCTTGACGATCGACGCGAACGCCTTGGTCTTGGCTTCGAGCGCCGCCTGCAAATGCGCCAGCGCAGGAATGAGCCGCTCCACGATCTGCCGTGCCGCCGCAATATGCATCGCGGTCGGAAAACTGTCGTTCGACGACTGGCTCAGGTTGACGTGATCGTTGGGATGGATCGGCGATTTGGCGCCGAGCTTGCCGCCCAGCCGCTCATTGGCGCGGTTGGCGATCACCTCGTTGACGTTCATGTTGGTTTGCGTGCCGGACCCGGTCTGCCAGACAACCAGCGGGAATTGATCGTCGAGTTTGCCGTCGATGATTTCTTGCGCGGCCTCGATGATGGCTTTGGCGCGCCGCGCGTCGAGTGTTCCCAGCTCACGATTCGCTTGCGCCGCCGCGCGCTTGACGATGGCAAGCGCGGTGATGATCGGGCGCGGCATGCGCTCTTCGCCAATCCGGAAATTGGTGCGCGAACGTTCGGTCTGCGCGCCCCAATAGCGATCGGCCGGCACTTCGATGGGGCCGAAGCTGTCGGTCTCGGCGCGAGTGCGAACGACGGGCACCCGAGGACCGGCAACAGGTGCAGCGGTTTTCCGTCTCCTGTCCGTCGTCCGTCGTCCGCCCTCCGTCGTCATTTCTTTCGGAACCGGTCGAGTCTTACGACCTCGCCGCCGGCGCCGGTGTCGGGCGTCGGAGCCGGAGGCGCCGCCGTGTCAGCGGGGGCAGGAGCGGAAGCAGGCAGGCTTTCCGGCTTTGCGGTCACTGCGTCCGCCGATTTTTCCATCGTCGTCGCTTCGGATTCGCCATCAACGGCGGCCTCGATGATCTCAAACTGAAAGCCGAATTGCACGGCGGGATCGTAAAAGGCCGTCACAGTATCGAACGGAACTCCCACGCGCTCCGGAATGCCGCCAAACGACAGGCCGACCTCGAAACCTTGTTCGGTTACGGTCAGGTCCCAAAATTGATGCTGCAGAACGATCGTCATCTCCTCCGGATAGCGACCGCGCATCCGCTCCGAAAGCTTCACGCCGGGCGCAGTAGTGTCGAACGTGATCTTGAAATGATGCTCGCCCGGCAGACCCTTCTTCGCCGCGTCGGCGAGCACCGTGCGCACGACGCCGCGCAACGCCGCCTGGGCGAGAATGTCATAACGAATGTGATCGGTAGCCATGGCGGATAACAGATGACGGACGACAGATAGCAGATAAGCAATAAATCATAGAGGTCCAGAACCGATCTGTCCTCCGTCGTCCATCTACCGTCCTCTGGAAAGTGGAGGCTTCTGTTGCCAGGTGCCTCCGAACCCCGCCTAACGCTGCTAAGACGCTAGGGCTTTAGGTCGGTCTTTCGAGCCGCTTACGCGGCCAGAGCAACCGGAGCATAGTTGTCGTTTGCAACTATGGATTGGCCCGATAACGGCGGAACCATGCCGAGCAAAAGCACGTCCTTTACGCCCTCGTCGATCCTATTTCGACCCCGTAAGCAGATGACGGAGGACGGAAGACAGAGGACGGAAAAGATCGGGTGAAACTGCACCTCTTAATCCGTCGTCCGTCATCCGTCGTCTATCCTCCGAATTGGTGGAGTCGCCGGGTACCGCCCCCGGGTCCGAAAGGTTTATTACGACGGCCATTTATCGCCATAGCCGGCTTGCACCGGCGACGAGGAATATAAGCTCAAAAAGTTGACGAAAAAAGAGCCTTCACTGTGGAATATCGCAAGCGCGCTCCCGCCGTGTCTGAGCCGGCCATAGGCGAACTCGCCGTTCGCTACTGCAAGCTGAGCGCCACGAAGCGCGTTTCGCCGTCGCCGTTGGAGACCAATAGCACGGCAACCTTCTTGCCCTGGGCCTTGAGAGCTTCGAGCCGGGTCTGCAAGTCGCTCGGGTTGCCGACAGCCTCATATTGCACTTCGACGATCACGTCGCCGGGCGAAAGCCGCTTGTCGGTCGCGGCCGACGCAACGTTCGGGTCGACCCCAGTTACCAATACGCCCTTGACGCTGTCTCTGACCTTGAACTTCTTGCGAAGATCGTCCGAGAGGCTGGAAAGCTCGAGCCCCAGCGTCTTTTGCACCACGGACTTCTGTTCCGGCGCAGCATTCTTCTTGGCGTCCGCCGCCGCCAGCTTTTCGCTGTCTTCGAGCCGGCCGATCTTGACCGTGTGGGTTTCTTCCTTGCCCTTGCGGATGACGATGACCTCGACCTCCTTGCCGACCGGCGTATCGGCAACGATCCGCGGCAGATCGTGCATCTCTTTAATGTCGCGGCCATCGAATTTGATGACGACGTCGCCCGGCTCAATGCCGCCGGGCTTCGCCGGTCCGCGGTCGTCCACGCCGGCGACCAGCGCCCCGCGCGCCGGCTTAATCGAGAGGCTCTCGGCGATGTCATCGGTGACTTGCTGGATGCGCACGCCGAGCCAGCCGCGCCGGGTCTCGCCGAATTGACGGAGCTGGTTGATGACGGCGACCGCAGAATTCGACGGCACGGCAAAGCCGATGCCGATCGACCCGCCGGACGGCGAGATAATCGCTGTGTTAACGCCGACGACGTCGCCGTTGAGGTTGAACAGCGGGCCGCCGGAATTGCCGCGGTTGATGGCGGCGTCGGTCTGAATGTAATTGTCGTACGGACCCGAATTGATGTCGCGGTGGCGTGCCGAAACGATGCCGGCGGTCACAGTTCCGCCAAGGCTGAAGGGATTGCCGATCGCGATCACCCATTCGCCTAGCCGCAGTTTGTCGCTGTCGCCAAACTGGACCGCCTTCAGCGGCTTGTCGGGATGCACCCGCAGCAAGGCAAGATCGCTTTTGGCGTCCTTGCCGATCAACTCGGCGGGAAGTTTGGTGCCGTCGTTGAGGATGACGTGGATCTCGTCCGCATCGGCGATCACGTGGTTGTTGGTGACGACGATGCCGGATGGATCGATGATGAAGCCGGACCCGAGCGAGTTGATGCGCCGCGGTGTCTGATCGCCCTGGCCTCCTTGGCCGCGGCGGTTCTTGAAGAATTCCTCGAAGAACTCCTCCATCGGCGATCCGGGCGGAAGATCGGGCATATTGCCGAGCTTCGCATCCACCCGTTGCGACGTGGAAATGTTGACTACCGCATCGATCACCTGCTCGGCGACGTCGGCGATATTTTCGGGTCCCCGCGCCGCGGCGGTCCATGCCGGCAGAACAATAACCGCCGCAGAAACCGCGGCAATGGCGGCACTTTGGCGCACGAGCCGGGAGAAATGGCAAAACATGGAAGTCGGGGCTCCTGAACGGTAAGTCACGGAAAGGTGGCCTCGCCGGGCTTGGGGCGCAAGGCCGAAACTATGCCGCGCGCGTTATTACGAACCGGATTGGGGCGGAAAAGCGACTCTGTGGCAGGTTAGTGGCGCACCAACCAAACGATAGCAACACCGATCAAAGCGGAAACCAGCCCTGCCAGGCGCAGCCTGCCATCGGGCGTATCGAGCGCAGCGGCCATGGCGCGTTTGGTGCCGCCCGGAAATGCGGCCAGGAGAATACCCTCGATCGCCAAGACGAGGCCCAACGCGGCGAGAAAGTCCGTCATACTGGGCCGATGCACTTTGCCGTGGCGAGCGATCGTCTCGGAAAATCTCTATTTCGGGGCTGCCGGTTTGGGTGTGCTTGACGCCGTCGGATTCGGCGTAGTCGAGGCTACCGGCCGGCCCGACGGGTCGGAGAAAAAGCGGAAGAAATCCGAGTCCGGCCTTAACACCAGCCGCGTATCGCCGTGCTGCATGCTTTTCTCATAAGCCTGCATCGAGCGGTAGAAGGCAAAAAAGCCTGGATCGCGGTTATAGGCATCCGCAAAGATGCGGTTTCGTTCGCTGTCGCCCTGGCCGCGGATTTGTTCGGCATGTGAGGTCGCGTCGGCCAGGAGTACGGTGACGTCGCGGTCGGCCTTGGCGCGAATTTCCTGGCTCTTCTGGCTGCCTTGAGCGCGGAATTCCGCTGCCTCCCGCTGCCGCTCGGTCTGCATGCGCTGGTAAACGGCCTGGCTGTTTTGCTCCGGCAGGTCGGCGCGGCGGATGCGCACGTCGACGACATCGATACCGAATTGCCGTGCCTCGTGATCGAGCTGTGCGCGCACCTGCGACATGAGTTGCTCGCGCATATTGCGCACCACATCGACGAGGGTTGCTCCGCCAAGCACGCTCCGCAGCGCCGAGTTGAGCAGGATCGCCAATTGCGAATTGGCGCCGGCTTCGCCCACCGTCTGATAGAACTTCAACGGATCACTGATGCGGTAGCGCGCGAAGGCATCGACCACCAGCCGCTTTTGGTCAGACGCGATCACCTCCTGTGCCGGCGATTCGAGGTCGAGGATGCGCTTGTCGATATAGATAACGCTGTCGATGAACGGCACTTTCACATTAAGTCCGGGTTCGGTGATGACCCGCACGGGCTGTCCCAGCCGCACCACCAGCGCCTGTTTGGTCTGGTTCACGGTGAAGAAAGTGCTGTAACCGACGATGACGGCGATCAGCAGCAAAACGGCGACGGCGCCGCCGGCAAGGCCGAGCTTCACTGGCTGCCTCCCGACGATGCGCTGCCGGTCGATGAAGAGCTTCCCGTCGGTGCCGACGATCGCGGCCGCGGCAGCGGCAGCTGGGTGAGCGGCAGATACGGTACGACACCAGGTCCGGCTTGCGGGCCGGTATCGATGATCGTTTTATCGCTGCCGCCGAGCACGCGTTCCATGGTCTCCAGATACATGCGCTCGCGGGTTACGTCCGGCGCCTTCTTGTATTGATCGTAAACTTGGAGGAAGCGTGAGGTCTGGCCGGTGGCTTCGGCGACGGTCTGCTCGCGGTAGGCTTCGGCATCCTGGGTTATTTTGGCGGCGCGGCCGCGCGCCTCGGGAACGACCCTGTTCGCGTAAGTTTGCGCCTCGTTTTGCGCTCGCTCGAGATCAGAGCGCGCCGCCTGTACGTCGCGGAAGGAATCGATTACCTGCGCGGGTGGATCGACTTTCTGCAGTTGCACCTGCTGCACCATCACGCCAGCGCCGTAACGGTCGAGGGTCTTCTGCATCAAATCCTGTACCGCAGTCTCGGTAGTCTGCCGGGCGCCAGTGAGAATCGGCTGGAGGGTCGAGCGGCCAACGACCTCGCGCATGGCGGCTTCGGCCACGGCCTTTACGGTTCCTTCCGGATTCTGAATGTTGAACAGATAGTCACCGACAGCGCTCGGCTTGACTTTCCAGAACACCGAAAAATCGACGTCGACGATGTTCTCATCGCCGGTGAGCATCAGGCTTTCCTCGGGCACCTCGCGCACCGTCGTGCCGCGGCGCATGTCTTCGACCGGGCGCATGCCGATATCGATCTTGTTGATGCGCAGCGCCGGCGGTGTCAGCGCGGTCTCGATCGGATAGGGCAGGTGATAGTTAAGGCCGGGCTTCACCTCGCGGGTGAATTTGCCGAAGCGCAGCACCACGCCGAGCTCATCGGGTTCGACCCGGAAAAAGCCGGAAAAACCCCAGAGTACCACCGCAACCAGCGCAATCAGTGCAATGCCGCGGCCGCCAAGATTGCCGGGAAGAAACCCGCGCAACCGGTCTTGGCTCCGGCGCAGAAATTCCTCTAAATCGGGAGGTCGTGAGCCGCCCGGAGGTTGCGGTCCTGAGCCCCACGGGCCGCGCGAGCCCGACCCCCATGGCCCACCGCTGGACTGATTATTCCACGGCATTAACTCTCTCCTGCGGCGGGGTGCCGCCGGCTGGTGGGGGTTATAGGGGAGCGTGCCTCACCTTACAACGCGCAGGTATGCCGCGCCGGGCGGCCTTTCAAGCTTGCTCAACTGCACGTTCGTAGTTCACGAACGCGAAAGGAGCCTCATCTTCGGCTTGCGGCTCGTGCTCCTCGCGGGCGGTTTCGCGCCAAATCTTCGCATCGATCACCGGGAAGCGTGCATCGCCTTCGACCGGTTTGTGCACCCAGGTGATCGCAAGACGCGTCGCGTGGGGCAGCGCCTGGGCGTAAATCTCGGCGCCTCCGGCAACGATGATCTCATTCGCCGCGCGTCGTAGCGCGTCGCCGCGCGCGGCGGCGAAAGCCGCGTCGAGGCTCGGCGCCACCAAAATGTTCGGCGCCGCGAAAACCGGGTCGCGACTTACCACGATATTGGTGCGGCCGCTGAGCGGCTTGCCGATCGCAAGATAAGTCTTGCGGCCGATGATGACCGGCTTGCCTATGGTGATGGCGCGGAAATGCCGCATGTCCGACTTGAGCCGCCATGGCAGCGTGTTGCCGCTTCCGATCACGCCGTTCTCGGACACGGCGGCGATGAGCCGGATTTGTGGCGCGGTCAAAGTAGTCGGCGACTAGGCTGCGTGATGGGCCTTTTTTAGTTCAGGCGCGACATAGAGAACAATAACGCTTTCGAAATACTGCCCACCGGTGAAAGTGGTATCGAATTGCCTTCCTAAGTCATCTGGACTTCGAAGGTAAGACGCTATCGCCCGCGCTCGGGCAATTTGATGTGCATCCACATACACGTCTGACAACGAAAATACGGAACGATAGGGAGCGGCGATCATGATCCTGGACGTGGCGTCAATTAATCGAGCTTGGAGTTCGATCGACTTGGGAACGAGGTAAAAAACCCAACCCTCCCTTTCTTCGGACAACTCCCAATAAGCCGCAAGCAATGGCGCTCGATCAGCTATTAATTGACTGACCAATTCACGTGAAACTGTAAGCTTCCGCTCTACCAGCGAGCGCTCAGCCATTGGAACAGTCCTCCGGTTTTGCCATTCCCGTTTACTGCATCGATCATAGCTAAAGCCTGTGCTTCGGTCCAAACGGAATACCGTGCTTGCTCCGACCAGTTTTTTGCGATCGACCATCGGCGGTCTAACTCGGGGTCATTTTGTCGTTCCAATTCGAGTGTCTTTTCCAATCCGGCGAGTTTAAGCAGATTCGCCAGTTTATGAGAGTAAACCTGATCTACCAGACTTTTATCAGGAATTTCGTTTTCTCGAAACTGAGCTGCAATCAGAGCCTTGAGAGCGCATTCGATCGCATAACCGGCGATGTAGTAAGCGCCAGAATATTGCTTTTCATGAAGCAATAGCTTGGCCTCGCTAAGTCGAAGCTGGGCTAAACGCTGAAGGAGTTCCTTGTTAGAAGTCATCACACCGCCACGGCGGCCTTGATGTGCGGGTGAGGCTCGTAGCCTTCGAGCGCGAAATCCTCGTAGCGGAACGCGAGCAAGTCCTTCACCGCCGGATTGAGCCGCAGTGTCGGCAACGGGCGCGGGCTGCGGGTCAATTGCAGCCGCGCCTGCTCGATATGGTTGAGGTAGAGGTGCGTGTCGCCGAAGCTGTGGATGAATTCGCCAGGCTTGAGCCTGGACACCTGCGCGACCATCAAGGTCAACAAAGCGTATGAGGCGATGTTGAACGGCACGCCGAGAAAGACGTCTGCTGAACGCTGATAGAGCAGACACGACAGCGCGCCCCCGGAAACATTGAACTGGAACAGGCAGTGGCACGGCGATAGCGCCATGAGGTCGTTCTCACCCGGATTCCAGGCGGTGACGATCAGCCGGCGCGAGGCGGGATTGCGGCGGATTTCCGCGAGCACATTCGCGATCTGATCGATGTGACCGCCGTCCGGTGTCGGCCACGAGCGCCATTGCCGGCCGTAGACCGGGCCGAGGTCGCCGTTTTCGTCGGCCCATTCGTCCCAGATCGTTACGCCGTGCTCGTCGAGATATCTGACGTTGGTGTCGCCGCGCAGGAACCAGAGCAGCTCGTAGATGATGGATTTCAGATGCAGCTTCTTGGTGGTGAGCAGCGGAAATCCGCGCGCCAGATCGAACCGCATCTGATGGCCGAAGATCGACACGGTGCCGACGCCGGTGCGATCGCGCTTTTCCACGCCCTCGGCGAGCACGCGCTCCACCAGATCCAGGTATTGTCGCATCGGTGCTTCGCAGTTTTCCGTGAGTCGGGAGGAAGCTTAATCCCAAATGAGGGGCGGACGAAGGGCGCGCAAGTCGCGGTGGATACGAAGTGTCTATGTGTCCAGCAACGCATCGATAAACGTGAGTGCGCGCTGATAAATGCCAGGCGCCTCGCTTTCACGCGGACCGCCAATGGCGAGCTTGAGGTCGTTGCCGTGTCTTGCTTGCTGGACGCGCAGCCAGAGCCCGGCCTGCCTGAGCACGTCGGCCTGGCCTAGGTTCACCACCAGGAGCGGCTTGCGATAGCGATGCGCCAGTTCGCTGGCGAGCGTCGTACCAGCGGAAATTTCCATTCCGCCGGCGTCCACCATAATGATGCAGGCGTCCGCGTCGCGCACGTTCCATTCAGTGCGCTGCGCGGGATCGGCAAGCGGCGTTTCCTTCAGATCGGGATATTTGGCCAACAGACCGGGCGGCTGCGGAAAATCCTCGGCCCAGCCACCTTGCGGACACCAGCCGCCATAAGCGATTCCGCGCGCCACTGCGACATCAAGCGCCGCGCGGTCGACGCCAGTTTGGCCGCCAGACAGGAGTTCTCATTGGGAGAGGCTAATCATTGTTGCTGCGGCAATATTTTTATCATTCATCACTTTCGCGAGACGTTCTCCGGGTTCCTTTTTTCCTTACCGATTTGTAATTCGGTCAGAAAAGAATCTGGGAGTAATTTACCCATATTGTTCGGGCGCACCGTCGCCCCCGTGCCCGGTCAATCAACCCCAGGATCGTGGATACACGTCCTGGGGTTGCTCATTCTTCCGGCAGCGAATAGACGTGTGCCCCCTCATTGTACGGGCGCCGCTGGCGCATAGCGGGGAGAAAATGGTGAATACCAAGCTCTTTCGAATGCTGGCGGCGGTCGTTGCCATTGGGACGCTGGGATTAGCGACCGAGGCTTCAGCCCAAGGTCGCGCCAAAGTGGGTACACTGGCCTGTAATCTGGCGCCGACCGTAGGCTTCGTCGTCGGCTCGAAGCAGCGATTGTCCTGCCGCTATACGCCCGACGTGCCGGCGCCGCCGGAAGTCTATGTCGGATCTCTGACCACGGCGGGCCTCGACATCGGCGTCAAGGCTGGCGGCCGCATGATCTGGGCGGTGTTTGCTCCGACCAGCGGATACGTCCGCGGTGCGCTTGCCGGCCATTACGTTGGTGCCAGCGCTGACGTCACCCTTGGAATCGGCCTTGGCGCAAACGCTCTTATCGGCGGCTCGCACCGCTCGATCGCCTTGCAGCCGCTGTCCGTCGAAGCCAATACCGGCGTCAATCTGGCCGCGGGTGTTTCCGAGTTGCGCCTGCGCTGGGCGCACTAACCAATTCGCCGTTCAACCCCGATCTGTGGCGATCATTTCGCGAATTCCTCGCGCCGATAGCCCTGGGCGTAAAGGAGTGCGGTGAGATCGCCATGGTCGATGCAGGCGGTTGGCGCCGCTTCCCGGATGGCGGGTTTGCCGTGAAACGCGACGCCGAGGCCGGCTGCCTTGACCATGGGAATGTCGTTGGCGCCATCGCCGACAGCCAGCGTTTGCTCGCGGGTGAGATGTAAACGCTCGCGCAGCGAAATCAGGGTGTCGAACTTGGCCTCGCGGCCGACGATCGGTTCGGCTACCTGGCCGGTGAGTCTTCCGGCCGCATCGGTCAGAAGCGTATTGGCGCGCTGCTCGTCGAAGCCGATCGCCGCTGCGATGCTGGTCGTGAATGCCGTGAAGCCTCCCGATACCACGCATGTATATGCGCCGTTGGCCCGCATGGTCGCGACCAGCGTCGGCCCGCCGGGCATCAGCTTGATGCGCTCGGCGATTACTTCGTCGATCACCGTGGCGGGGAGGCCTTTGAGCAGGGCGACGCGCTCGCGCAATGCCGGCTCAAAGGCGATCTCGCCGCGCATCGCGCGTTCGGTGATGGCCGCGACGCGGGGCTTGAAGCCGGCATAATCCGCAAGCTCGTCGATGCACTCCTGGGCGATCATGGTGGAATCCATATCGGCGATCAGGAGTTTCTTGCGGCGGCCGTCGTGCGGCTGGATCACGACGTCCACCGGTTCGTCGCCTGCGATGTCGCGAATGTCGGTGGCGAGTTCGCGCAGCAGATTTTCGCTGTCAACGGCGGAAGCGCCTGCTTCGACGTCCTCGACCAAAAACGCTATGTCAACCGCGATCCCCGGCGCGAGCCAATCGACTGGCCGGCCGTGCGGGAGATAGCGACCGACTTTTTGCGCCAGCACGTCGTTTACCGCTGGCCGGTCTGGAGGAGAGATCAGTGTTGCGACGTAAAACAATACGGTGCTCCGGCTAGCCTTTCGGCATTTCAATTCGCGCAAATTCGCATTACGTCAACCCCGTGAACAAGGCCCCAATCATCCTCATCGCCGGACCGACCGCGAGCGGCAAATCGGCGCTGGCGCTGACGCTCGCCGAGAAATTCGGGGGCACGATTGTTAATGCGGATTCCATGCAGGTCTATCGCGATCTGCGCATCATTACCGCGAGACCAACACCGGAAGAGGAAATGCGCGCACCGCATATCCTCTATGGACATGTCGACGCGGGGGTGAATTTCTCAGTCGGCCAATGGTGCACGGAGGCGGCCGCCGCTTCGGAAACGGCGAAGCGAGAATCCCGCACCGCGATCATCGTCGGCGGCACCGGGCTTTATTTCAATGCGCTCACGCGCGGCTTGGCGGCCGTGCCGCCAATTCCGGCCGACATCCGCACCGCAGTGCGCTCGCGGCTTAAGAGCGAAGGCGTTGCCGCGCTTTACGCGGAGCTTAATCAGCGCGATCCGGCGATGGCGGCGCGGCTGATGCCCGGCGACCGCTCGCGAATCTCGCGCGCGCTTGAAGTGGTGTTGGCCACCGGGCGTTCGCTGATCGCCTGGCATGAAGAGGGCATGCCTGCGAGCCTCGATGCGTCACGCGCGGTGAAAATCTTTCTCATGCCCGACCGCGATGAACTTTACCGCCGTATCGATACGCGCTTCGAGGCGATGATCGCCGCCGGCGCGATCGAGGAGGTGCAGGCGCTCGCCGCGCGCAATCTCGATCCCGATTTGCCGGCAATGAAGGCACACGGCGTGCCTTGGCTGATCCGCCATCTGAACGGCGAGATCACGCTTACTGAGGCGATCGAGGGCAGTCAGCGCGACACCCGCCAATACACCAAGCGGCAGGCCACCTGGTTCCGCAATCAACTGCCGGATTTCCAATGGGTCGAGCCGGAGCGGGCAGTAGCAGCCGTCGAGGCGCAGCTAAGCGCTTAGGTTCTGCTCCCAAGATTGCACGCCGTTAATCCGAATCCCTCAACGATGCGAAGGTCACGCGCGGCATCAACGCCGAGTTTTGTGGCCAGCGCACGCGCCGATCGGATTTTGCTTGCCAAAGCACCGCGGCAAGACCAAATGCCGCCATCTCAATGACTTTGCACAGCCGCAGCGAAACCAATAGACTTACGTCTTCGGTCGAGGACCGGATCAGCCGGTCCTCCCAAAATCGGGCACCAACCGGGGGGCGAACATGGGTCATTTTCCAATCCGAAAGTTCGTGTGGATTCTGGCTTTGCTGGGCATCCTGATGCCGACGGCCGGCCGTGCACAAGTTACAATCAACATGTCGCGCGTCACCTGTGCGGACTATCTCGCCATGGCGCCGGAACAATCCGACGTCTTCGGAGCGTGGGTCGGTGGATACTTTAATCAAAAGACCGGCTACACCTGGATCGACCTCGACGCCCAGCGCCGTAACGTGGCGAGTGTCAGAGCGTGGTGCGCCACATATCCCGGGCAATTCGTGATGACCGGTCTGGCGCGCGCCACCGGAACCGCTGCCTTCCAGGGCGATCCGGCCAGGGCTGTGGTGAAGGTCGACATGAACGAGATCACATGTCGGCAGTTCATCAACTCTTCGTTCGACAAACAATTAACGATCGGCGCCTGGATGAGCGGTTACTGGAACGCCGCAAGGAACATAGAAACGCTCGACATCACCCGTTACCGGGCCAACAGTAAGCGCGTCAGCGACTATTGCAAGAGACACAAAAGGGACACGCTGATGGCCACCATCCAGAGAGTGGCGCGATAAGAGCGACGGGACATTGGGCCGGATTTATCCGCACGGCCTGATGTGAAATGTACTGCAGCGCCGCCGAAGAGGCAGTGTGCCGGTGTGGCAATCGCGACGGCCAACGAGCTCAGATCAGGTTTAGTCGGCCAGCATGCCGATCGTCGGCCAATAATAAATCTCGGCGGCACGGCGGATCAGCGCGGTCGCCAGGGTGGTGCCGTTATCGGAATTCGACAGGATGGCGATGCCTTGCCCGGTTTCGGGCAACAGCAGCATATAGCTTTGGTAGCCGATGTTCTGACCGCGCTTCATGAGCACAAGGCTCCTGCCCGAGCCCCCCACAGCGCCGCCGAGTCCGTAAGGGCCGTTGTTTTGCCGCTGCATCATAAGGTGCGCCATGGGCGCACTCAGTACCGCGTTCGGCTCGCCGCGATAGGAATGCGCCAGCGCCACCAGCAAAGCGGCAAGGTCGCTCGCCGACGACCATAGCCCGCCGGCGGCGAGTTCGGGCACCACGCGCCAGCCGCCGGGCAATTCTTCGCCGTCACTGCGATGTCCTTTGGCTGCGCGGGCAGCGAGGTCGGCGGGCAATGGTTGCAAAAAGAAGCTGTTGGTCATGCCGACCGGTCCGAACAGGAGAGTCTTGATCGCATCCCGAAAGCGCTGCTTGGTTTTTGCTTCGATCAGCGCCTGCACGATTTCGTAGCCGCCTCCCGAATAGGCGTAGCGGGTGCCGGGAATAGCTTCGACACGCACCGGCGGAGAATTTGCCGGCGGCTTTCCGTCGAGGATCTGCTTTAGGCTCGGCAGCGGTTCGCCGGGCGCGTAGCCGAGATAGCCGGGTACGCCGATGCCCGCCGTCATGCTTAGCAATCCGCGGAGCGTCACCGGATGGCCGCGCGTTAAATCGCTGTCGGGTATGCGCCATTCGATCAGGTCGTCGTTGACGTTGCGGTCGAGATCGAGCGTTCCGCGTTCGACCAGCCGGAGCGCAGCGATAGCGGTCACGAGCTTCGACAGCGAAGCCGCTTGATAAATTGTGTTGCTCGCCGCCTGGCCGAAATGGCGTGACCGGGCGACACGACCGCGCTCGATCAAAGCGATATCGACGGCGCCGACGTGAAGCATGCCCATGGCCGCGGCGAGATCGAGCCTTTGCCCCGCGGCCGCGCCGGGTAGCACGATCTCAAGGTCGCGCTGCATTGCGTCGACCGGTTGCGCAACGCTACGGCTGTATGAAACGCCGAACGCTGCGAAAACGATGACAAGGCTGATCGCCAAATACCGCACAGGCGGACTCTTCTGCACTGTCACACTGGCGAAGTTGACTTCGACGCAGGTCGGCGTGCGAACCACAGCAGTACGAGGATTGCGATCGGCGTCAGAAAATCAGTAAACAGAATTGGGCCGGCATTCCCCGCTGCAAAATTTCCTGTCTCGACGATGTCGCGGATATGTCCGATACCGGCGCCGCCGAGAAAGCCCAATGTAGCGAGCCCGATCGCAAGCTGCGCGTCGCGTGAGCGGAGGGCGGCATAGAGTGCCGACACACCGATGCCCAGATTGGCGACGCCAACTTCAAACTGGAACGGGCTTGTCTGCCAGCCGATGGCGTGTGCGGCCATGTCCGGGAAACAAATGTGGCCGACGGCCGCCCACAAGCTCTCCAGTCCGACTGGAAAGAACAGCACGCAACGCGCCAGCCGGTCAGCCGCGAATGCGGATGTGCGAGGTCCGCGCAGTGTGGCGAGGATCGCAGCAACAATGGCGGCGAGCCAGGTGACAACCGGGACGAGGCTAACCATCTTTAAACCTTTCGACGATGGTGACGGACGAAGCCTTTTTGATTTGCTGATGCCGAATGCTTGACCCACGCGGTTGTAACGCTTATAAGTACCGTTCTGTTAAAGAGGGCACATCTCGTGCGGAATTTCGCGTTCACGTCGATCGTACTCGTAGGAAGGCGCGCCGCCCGGGGGTAGATGACCTACCCACGAGATGAGGCGGTGCGCAAACAGGGGCCTTCAGGGTCCCTTTTTTATTTTCTGAGCATAAACAAGGTGGTTACGAGAGAGCGGAGCAAGCCATGACGGAAATGACCGGCGCGGAAATGGTGATCGCGGCGTTAGCCGATCAGGGCGTGGAGCATATTTTCGGCTATCCCGGCGGCGCGGTGCTGCCGATCTACGATGCACTGTTCCAGCAAGACAAAGTCAACCACATCCTGGTGCGTCACGAGCAGGGCGCCGTGCACGCCGCCGAGGGTTATGCGCGCTCGACCGGCAAGGTCGGCACGGTTCTGGTCACGTCCGGGCCGGGCGCGACCAACGCCGTGACCGGTTTGACCGACGCGCTCTGTGACTCGATTCCGATCGTCGTTCTTACCGGGCAGGTGCCGACGCATCTGATTGGCAACGACGCCTTTCAGGAATGCGACACCGTCGGCATTACCCGGCCGTGCACCAAATACAATTATCTGGTCAAAACCATTGAGGACCTGCCGCGCGCTCTGCACGAGGCTTTTCATATAGCCTCGAGCGGACGGCCAGGGCCGGTCGTGGTCGACATACCGAAGGACATCCAGTTCGCCAAGGGCACCTATTCCAAGCCGAAGGAGGTTCAGCACCGCGGCTATCGGCCAAAGGTCAAGGGTGACCTCGACAAGATCAAACAAGCCATCGACATGATGGGCGTGGCCAAACGTCCGTTATTTTACACCGGCGGCGGCGTGGTCAATTCCGGCCCGGCCGCGAGCCAGCTGTTGCGCGAGCTCGTAAAGCTCACCGGCTTTCCCATCACCTCGACGCTGATGGGGCTCGGCGCCTTCCCGGCCGCCGACAAGCAGTGGCTCGGCATGCTTGGCATGCATGGCACCTGGGAAGCCAACTGGGCGATGCACGATTGCGATCTGATGATCGCCGTCGGCGCGCGCTTCGACGACCGGATCACCGGCCAACTCGATGCCTTCTCGCCGGAGTCGAAAAAGATCCACATCGACATCGACCCGTCCTCGATCAACAAGAACGTCAAAGCCGATCTCGCCATCATCGGCGATTGTGCGCATGTGCTCGAGGACATGGTGCGGCTATGGCGCGCCAGCGCGGTTGTTCCCGATAAAAAGGCGCTGCAGGCATGGTGGGAGCAGATCGGCAAGTGGCGGACCAAGAACTCGCTGGCGTTTCGTAATTCCAACGAGATCATCAAGCCGCAATACGCGATCCAGCGCCTCTACGAGCAGACCAAGGACCGCGATACCTACATCACTACCGAAGTCGGCCAGCATCAGATGTGGGCGGCGCAATTCTATGCGTTCCAGGAGCCGAACCGCTGGATGACCTCCGGCGGGCTGGGCACCATGGGCTACGGGCTGCCCGCCGCTGTCGGCGTGCAGGTCGCGCATCCGAAGTCGCTCGTCGTCGATATCGCCGGCGAGGCGTCGGTGCTGATGACCATGCAGGAATTATCGACTGCGGTTCAATACGACCTGCCGATCAAGATATTCATCCTCAACAACAAGTACATGGGGATGGTGCGGCAGTGGCAGGAATTGCTGCACGGCGGCCGCTACTCGCATTCGTACACCGAAGCGCTGCCGGACTTCGTCAAGCTTGCCGAGGCCTATCATGCGCACGGCATCCGCTGCGAGCATCCGGGCGATCTGGACGAGAAGATTAACGAGATGCTCGAAGTGAAGAAGCCTGTGCTGTTCGATTGCGTGGTCGATCCGGCGGAAAACTGTTTCCCGATGATTCCGTCCGGCCGCGCCCACAATGAAATGCTGCTCGGCGATGCGACCACGCGCGTCGAGGACGCCATCACCGAAGAAGGCAAGGTGATGGTGTAAGTCTTCCCCTCTCCCATACTGGGAGAGGACGGCGAGCAAAGCGAGCCGGTGAGGGCCGTTGCCGCGCTGAGCGCACCCTCACCGCTCCCTCGCTGACGCTCGGGAGCGCCTCTCCCGGAACGGGTGAGGGGATTTAAGGAGCAGGACGTGAACGCCAACACCGCGACGAGTCATTACCCCGCTGCTTCGATCACTCAGGGTGTCGAGAGCCGGACGTTGTGCGTGCTGGTCGATAACGAGCCCGGCGTGCTGGCACGGGTAATCGGGCTGTTCGCCGGTCGCGGCTACAACATCAACTCGCTGACGGTTTCCGAAACCGAGCACGAGAAGCACCTGTCGCGCATCACCGTGGTGACCCGCGGGACGCCGATGGTGATCGAGCAGATCAAAAATCAGCTTGAGCGGCTCGTGCCGGTGCACCGCGTGGTCGATCTGACCAGCAGCGGCCCGTCCTTGCAGCGGGAGCTTGCGATGGTCAAAGTCCGCGGCAAGGGCGAGCAGCGCATGGAAGCGTTGCGGCTCGCCGACGCTTTTCGCGCCCGCGTTATCGATGCGACCAACGAAAGCTTCGTGTTTGAGATCACCGGCGCTTCCGACAAGATCGAAAGCTTCGTCAATTTGATGCTGCCGCTCGGTCTGGTTGAAGTCTCGCGCACCGGCGTCGTCGCCATTGGCCGCGGGCCGGAGGGGATGTGATGTCTTACCGCTCATTCCCGCGACAGCGGGAATCCAGAATAATGGCGAAGAGCTGGGTCGCCGTTTTCGCGGGGACGAGCGGTTGAGCTGTGTTTACGCCGCCGAGCGTGCGGGCTCTCGCGTGAGCCGCCCGACCAGGAACGCAAATTGATCGAGGAAGCCTTGCAGGAATTTCCGTGTGGCCTCGTCGCCGACGTTGCCGTGATCGTCGACCAGGTTCGGCTTGAACGTGACGTAGGCTTCGCCGCCAAGAAGGATCATGCCAAGCCCGGTCATCACCGAACGCAAATGCTGCTGCGCCAGTGCGCTGCCGATTGCGCCCGGCGAGGTGCCGGTGATGAAGCCAGGTTTGCCGGCCCAGGAATTTTTGCCCCACGGACGCGCGCCCCAGTCGACCGCGTTCTTGAGCACTGCGGGAATCGACCGATCGTGTTCCGGCGTGACGATCAGGACGCCGTCGGCGCGCGCGAGTTCGTCCTTAAAGCGCACGACCTCCGGGGGCAGGTTGCCTTCGTTGTCCTGATTGTACATCGGCAGATCGTCGATGCGGACGATCCTCGCGTCGAACTTGTCGGCGCCAAGCTTGATCATCGCCTGGGCCAGCTTGCGGTTGATCAATTCGCGGCGATTGCTGCCGACGATGACGGCAAGGAGCGGTTTCGTCATTGCGGGGGTCCTCTGGTTAAAATTAATAACTGAGACTAAATAAGTGCCTACGACGGAAACACGCAAGAAGGCACATCGATGAAACCAAGCAACATTCATTTGCCCTCGGACTGTCGGGCGGTCAGCGACGTGCTCGCCCGGATTGGCGACAAGTGGTCGGTCCTGATCGTGTCCCGGCTCGGCGACGGGCCGGTTCGCTTCAACGAACTGCGGCGCGCCATCGGCGGCATTTCGCAGCGCATGTTGACGCTTACCCTCCGCGGGCTCGAACGCGACGGGCTGGTCACCCGGACCGTATTCCCGACCATTCCGCCGCGGGTGGATTACGCGCTGACCCCGCTCGGACGTGATCTCTTGGTTCCTGTTTCGGCGCTCGGCGCCTGGGCGATTCGCAATCAGCCGAAAATTGCCCGCGCCCGCGAGCAATTCGACGGGCAGTGCGAGGCCGGCGGCAAGCCGCTAATTCGCCGCCGCGGGACGCGGACCGGGCTTGTCCAAAGCCCTCCCGGAAACTAGAAGCAGCAACCGCAAACAAAGGGCCGAACGTCGGCCTCGGGTAGGGGTAGGACATCATGCGTGTTTATTACGACCGCGACGCCGATTTGAACCTGATCAAGGGTAAGAAGGTCGCCGTCATCGGATATGGCAGCCAGGGCCATGCCCATGCGCTCAATCTGCGCGATTCCGGCGTCAAGGACGTCGCCGTGGCGCTGCGCAAGGGCTCGCAGGGCGTGAAGAAAGCCGAGGGCGAGAAGCTCAAGGTCATGGAGGTGGCCGAAGCCGCCAAATGGGCCGACGTGATGATGATGCTCACGCCCGACGAATTGCAGGCCGACATCTACAACAACCATCTACACGCCAATATGAAGAACGGCGCGGCGCTGATGTTTGCGCATGGTCTCAACATTCACTTCAACCTGATCGAGCCTCGCGCCGACCTCGACGTGATGATGATCGCGCCCAAGGGACCGGGCCACACGGTGCGCTCGGAGTATCAGCGCGGCGCCGGCGTGCCGTGCCTGCTTGCGATCCACAAAGACGCTTCGGGCAACGCGCACGATCTTGGCCTCTCTTATGGCGCGGCCATCGGCGGCGGCCGCGCCGGCATCATCGAGACGAGCTTCCGCGAAGAATGCGAAACCGATTTGTTCGGCGAGCAATCGGTGCTGTGCGGTGGCCTGGTCGAACTAATGAAGGCCGGTTACGAGACCCTGGTCGACGCCGGCTACGCGCCGGAGATGGCCTATTTCGAGTGCGTCCACGAAGTGAAGCTGATCGTCGACCTCATCTATGAGGGCGGCATCGCGACCATGAACTACTCGGTTTCCAACACTGCGGAATACGGCGAATACGTTTCCGGGCCGCGCGTGGTCGACGCCGAGACGCGCGCGGAGATGAAACGTATCCTCTCCGACATCCAGTCGGGCAAATTCGTCAAAGACTGGATGCTGGAAAACAAGGTCAACCAGACCTCGTTCAAGGCCATGCGCGCCGCGTGCGCGGCCCATCCGATCGAGCAAGTCGGCGCCAAACTCCGCGCGATGATGCCGTGGATCAAAGACCGGGCGTTGGTCGACAAGTCGCGGAATTGATTCACGGCGTTTTGTGCCGAGAGTGGCTCATGGCGCGAGCCATTTGGGATCAAAAACCGGACGATGATTTACATTGAGCCGGCCTTCGCCGGCCGCACGATTGATATTCCGTGCCTACTGTGGTTTTGGTCGAAGATTATTCGTTACCAATGGCAACTATTTCGGGCGTTGCCCACCTTTTAGTTTAGAATTTGTCTTGCCTAGTTTTTGCGACTCGCTAGCATCTTTAGCGGGCAGCGGTGCCTGTTAGTTTCGCACCGTAAGCTTGGTCTCGCATCTTTGCTGACCTGTGTGGCCGCAGATGGCGGTCCGCATTGGTGGCAGCCGGGTGAGCCGGCGACGTCGCGGAGCTGTGGCGGCAGTCCGTGATGCATAAAAAACCGCCAACCGAGGGAGCATGGTCACCCTGAACATTAATGGGCATGATCATTCGGTCGATGTGCCGAATGACACGCCGCTCTTGTGGGTCGTCCGCGAACATTTGCAGATGACCGGCACGAAGTTCGGTTGCGGCGCCGGTTTATGCGGCGCTTGCACTGTCCACCTCAACGGCGAAGCGGTGCGCTCCTGTCAGACCGCAGTTTCCGACGCCAGCGGCAAAAAAATCACCACCATCGAAGGTCTCGACCCCAAAGGCGACCATCCGCTGCAGCGCGCGTGGATCGCCGAACAGGTGCCGCAATGCGGTTACTGCCAGTCCGGGCAGATCATGCAAGCGGCGGCGCTGCTCGCCAAAAACCCCGATCCGACCAAGGCTGAAGTCGTCGCGCACATGGACGGCAATCTTTGCCGTTGCATGACCTATGCGCGTATCCAGCGTGCCATTTTGCGTGCGGCTGCCGAGATCAGGGGAGTCTAAGTCATGACAAAACATGAGAAAGTCGGGGCGCTGCCGAACCTCAACCGGCGCAGCTTCATCGTCGGAACGGCCGCCACCGGGCTCGTTCTCGGCTACGCGGTCTTTCCGGATATCACGGATTCGCTGGCCGCAACGCCCGCTAATTTCGAGCCGACAGCATGGTATGCGATCGGCAATGACGGCAAAGTGGTGGTGACTGTCGGCAAAGCCGAAATGGGCCAGCACATTTCCAGCACCATGGCGCAACTCGTCGCCGAGGAGCTGGAGGCATCCTGGAAGGACATGAGTGTCGTGCTCGCGTCGAACGATCCGAAATACAACGATCCCGTCATCGCCGTCCAGTTGACCGGCGGGAGCTACAGCACGGAGATGAATTTCGATGCGATGTGCCGCGCCGGCGCTGCCGGTCGGCTTACGCTCATCAAGGCGGCTTCGGAAATGATGGGTGTGCCGGAGAATGAACTCCGCGCCAGCAAATCGCGCGTTTATCACGCAAAGTCAAAAAAGAGCGTCACGTTTGCCGAAATCGTCAAAAGCGGGAAGGCGAACAAAACCTGGTCGCCCGATGAGCTCAAGGCGATCACGCTGAAGGCACCGGACCAACGCACGAAGATCGGCCAGTCGCTGTCGCAGCTCGACATTCCGTCGAAGACCAATGGCACCTGCAAGTACGGCATCAATTCCTTCGTTCCTGGAATGCTGTACGGCAAGCTCGCGATTCCGCCGGTGCGCAATGGCGCGACAGTAAAATCCGTGGACGACAATGCCGCTAAGAAGGTTCCGGGCTTCGTCAAGGCCGTCGTGGTCGATGACAAGACCGGCACGACTTCTGGCTGGGTGGTGGCGGTAGCGTCAAGCTACGAAGGCGCCAAGAAGGCCGCGGCAGCTTTGAAGGTCGATTGGGACAAAGGACCCTATGCCAAGGTGTCGAATCAATCGATCATCGATGAATCGCGCCGCCTGCAAAAAGAGGGGACTGAGGGTCTACTCTACGTCAAGGACGGTGACTCCGCCGCCGCGATGCAAAAGGCTGCCAAGGTCATTGAGGCCGAATATCTCACCACCCTCAATATCCACGCACCGATGGAGCCGATGAACGCCCTCGCGTTGGAACGGGACGGCATTTGGCACATCTATACCGGCAATCAGTTCAACACGCGCACAACCGCGATCGCGGCTGCCATCGCCGGTACGGACCCCAAAAATGTTCTGATCCATCAGCAATTCCTGGGCGGCGGCTTCGGTCGTCGGCTGGAGTCGGACATGGTGATACCGGCGGTCGCCGCCGCCAAGGCGGTCGGCAAACCGGTGAAGCTCATCTATGCCCGCGAAGACGACATGCAGATGGATTTCACCCGACCGCTGACCTACCAAAAAGTCAAAGTCGGACTCGACGCAGCTGGCAAAGCTATCGCCATGGAACACGACGTGATCGGTGCTTGGCCGACTGTGCATTGGGGCATCCCCGCCTTCCTCGTCCCCTCCGTGGACAAGAAGGGCAAGATTGACCCGTATGCGGCAAGCGGCGCCAATTATTGGTACACGATCCCCAACCACACGGTCCGCAATTTCATGAACAACCTGGCGGAGAAGGCAACGCCACCTGGCCAGCTTCGCTCGGTGGCGCCCGCGTGGACCTTCTGGGCGGTCGAAAGCACGATGGACGACATCGCTCACGCGTCCGGCCAGGACCCTGTCGAGATGAGGTTAAAACTGCTCGACGGCGCCGGAGAAAATGCCGGCGGGGACAAGCCGTGGAACGTGGGTGGTGCCAAGCGTCTTGGTAACGCGCTGCGCGCCGCAGTCGGTCGTTCGGGCTACGGGGCAACGAAGCTCGGCCAGAACGAAGGAATGGGCGTCGCCTGCGTATCGTCGCAGGAACGCACTTTCCCAACCTGGACGGCCTGCGTCGCCCACGTGAAGGTCGATCCCAAGAGCGGCGAGGTGACACTTAAGAAGATCACTATCGCCATGGATGTCGGCACCGTGATCAATCCCGACGGGGTCCGCGCCCAGATAGAGGGCTCGGTCTTGTGGGGGGCCTCGCTCGCCCTTTTGGAGAACGCGACGATGAAAGACGGCGGCATCGAGCAGCAAAACTTCGATACCTATACGCCGATGCGGATGAGCCAGATGCCGGAGCTTGACATCAGCATCATCGGCAACGGCGAGCCGGCGGTCGGTTGCGGCGAGCCTGCGGTGACGGTGGTCGCGCCGGCAATCGGCAACGCCATCTTCAACGCGGTCGGCGCTCGGGTGCGCTCGCTGCCGATCACCGCGGAAGCGGTGAAAGCGGCGATGAAGACCTGATCGGCGAACCGAGCGTTCAAACCGAAACAATGAGCGGCGCCTGCGGGCGCCGCTTTTTTGTTCGCGACTGTGCCGGACATCCAGACCTTGTCCGGCAAAACCGGGCGTGACGCTTGTCGCCCAGGCCGGAGCATGTCACCAAGCGCGGCGATGTCGTCCGGTGCCTCGAAGATCGAAATTTACCCAATCGACCGCGTGGAGATCGCAGTCGAGACGTGGCCGTGGGAGTTTGCTCGGGTACGGCGCGACGAGATCGATCGGAGTTTTGTTGAGCGCCAGCGCCAAGGACCAACTCTGTGGAACGGCCGGGTGCTTCTTCTCCACCGCTACGCCGTTCGCGATGGTGTGCTGCACGGCGCCTGTTTTGAAACCGACTACGCCAGTTTCCTGGCGTGGCGGGACTGGGGCTTTCCCGACGCGAACGTGTTCAATATTTTCGCCGCCGCGGCTCTGCAGTCTGCCGACGGCGCCTTTCTGGTCGGCGAAATGGGGCCGTCGACGGCGAGCGCAGGCTCCGTCTATTTCCCATGCGGGACGCCGGACCCCGAAGACATCAGCGCTGAGGGCACCCTTGACCTCGCCGGCAGCGTCGGCCGCGAGCTTCTGGAAGAGACCGGCCTCGACATTGCTACCCTTGTGGCGGAGCCCGGCTGGACCATGGTGCATGATCGCGGCTTTATGGCATTGATGAAACGGCTCAGGACGCAGGAGAATGCGGAGGAATTCCGCGCCCGAATTAAGGCGAACGTTGCGAGGCAGGCCCGGCCCGAATTCTGCGACATCCACATTATCCGCGGGCGCGCCGATCTCGACCATCGCATGCCGCGATTTGTTGTTGCATATTTGGAGGAAGAGTGGCGGCGATGAGCCGGGTGTCAGCACGCGCGAGGCAAAAATGAAGCTCGCCAAAATCCTGAAACATTGCCGGGTCAGCAAGCCAGGACATTTCCGGCTGGCCGATTGCGATCCCGCCGAAACTTTCGGTCTTGCCGTCGACAAGGACAATGTCAGAGCGATGCTCGCGGACGGGATTGCCCGGCTCGCGGATTTGCAGCAGCGGCTTTACGCGCAGGATCGCTGGGCGGTGCTGGTGGTGCTGCAGGGCATGGATGCGGCCGGCAAAGACAGCGTGATCAAGCACGTGATGTCCGGCATAAATCCGCAGGGCTGCGAGGTGCACGGCTTCAAGCAGCCGAGCGACGAGGAACTGCAGCACGACTTTTTCTGGCGTGCACACTCGCGTCTGCCGTCGCGTGGTCGGATCGGCATTTTCAACCGATCCTATTACGAAGAGGTTCTGGTGGTACGGGTGCATCCGAGCCTGCTGACGCGCGAACGGCTGCCGTCGCACACCGACCAGAAAGGTTTATGGAGACGCCGCTTCGAAGAAATCCGCGCGTTCGAGCACTACCTGGTCAGCAACGGGACCATGGTGCTGAAATTCCATCTGCGCATATCCAAGGAGGAGCAGCGCAAGCGCTTCCTGGCGCGACTGGATGAACCGGGCAAGCGCTGGAAGTTCTCGACTGCCGACATTGCCGAACGCGAGCATTGGGACGAGTACATGGAAGCTTTCGAGGATATGATCCGTTCGACCTCGACGCCGGAAGCGCCTTGGTATGTTGTGCCCGCTGATCACAAACGTGTGTCGTGGCTGGTGGTCGCCGCCGTCATTATTGAGGCATTAGAAGCACTCAAAGTCGACTTCCCTAAAGTTCAAGGTAAGGCACTGGAGCACCTGAAGACCGTGGAGCGCCGGCTGAAGGCGGAACAGTCGAGCTGATCGAAGCGCGGCGAAGACCAGAGCTGTCCGTTCCATTCAGTCAGACAACAAGGTCAGCGTAGAAGTTCGATCGCGGCTTCGGCTCGCGATGCGCCTGCGTGGATTGCATTTGTGGGTTGCCGGCAAACGGCTTCACACCTGATGTCAACAGCACTAGAGTTATGATGCAGGTAAGGCGGGTTCCTAGCAGTGAACACCTTAGTAAAAATGGCCGCGGCACTGGGTGTGCTGATGGCGCCGGTCATAACATTCGCTGCTTCCCATGCTCGCGCCGAGCCGCCCGATTTCAACGGCGTGTGGATTCCTGACGTCAAAGACCAGCACCGTCAGGAAGTCGAAAATATGCCGCCGTGGAGGCCCGATATTCTGCCTCAGGTCCAGCGGCTGATTGCCGAAGAGAAAGCCGGCCGGCCGTTTCTGGTGCTGAGCCATTGCCTGCCGCATGGCATGCCGAGCTGGATGCTGATCACGCACAACGCGTTCGAATGGCTGACCGCGCCCGGCCGCATCACCATGCTCGGCGAGGTCGATGGCAACCGCATGCGTCGCATCTATATGGATGGCCGCGGTCATCCTGACGATCCCGAT
Source organism: uncultured Alphaproteobacteria bacterium (assembly GCA_963844545.1). Classification (GTDB taxonomy): domain Bacteria; phylum Pseudomonadota; class Alphaproteobacteria; order Rhizobiales; family Xanthobacteraceae; genus BOG-931. The sequence continues at coordinate 1,663,575 of CAWJOX010000026.1, forward strand.
CTGACTTTGCACGGACACTCGATCGGTCACTGGGAGGGTGATGTCCTCCTCGTCGACACCGCGGCGATCGCGCCTCAGGCTTACATCGCGATCAGCGAAGCGGTGGGGATACCCAACGATGGCGACATGCATATCGTCGAACGGCTCCGCCTGGCGAAGCCGAACGTCCTGCACGACGATCTTGAAATCACGGCGCCGAAGGTCTTGACCGGAACCTGGAAAACCACCCGCATTTTTCGCCGCTATCCCGACCGCCACTACGAGATCATCGAAGGCGAATGCGAGCAGGAAGACCTCGTTCCCGGGAAAGATCAGTACGGCAACGACATATTCGTTCCCCAACCGCAAAACCCGGACGGTTCGGTCCGCGCAGTGAAATAAGGATAGAGGCGGTGTCGCTCAAAAAAATTCTCCTGGCAGCGGGCTTGTTGATGAGCTTAAGCGGCGCGGCGTTCGCGCACCATTCGGGCGCGGCTTATGACGCGGAGCATCCGCAGACGCTGGAAGGTACCGTCAAGACGGTCAACTGGACCAACCCGCACATTACTTTCGTGATCGAAGCCGATGCCAAGGATGGCAAGCCGGCCCAGACTTGGGTGTTCGAGGTCTCGAGCCCCGGGGTTCTGACCAGGTCTGGCTGGACCAAGCATTCGCTGCAGCCCGGCGATCACGCGATTTTTCATTACGCGCCGCTTCGCGACGGCAGGATTGGCGGGTTCCTGATGAAAGTGAATCTGCCCGACGGCAAGGAACTGAGCTTCAGCCTTACACCTGCCGATCAGTAACGTCGTGACCGGCGCCATCATCGGGGACTTTGCCAAGTGGCTCGGAGCGACCGCGCTGAGCCACGCGATCCAGACGGCAGGCTGGGTCATTCCAACGCTCCAGACAATTCATATTCTCGCCATCGCCGTGCTGTTCTTTTCGGCGGTCATCGTCGATCTGCGCCTGTGGCGCGTGTTGCAACGCGACGTGCCGCTTAAGGACGTCGCCCGGCGCTTCCTGCCGGTGATCTGGCCGGTGTTGCTGATCCTTCTGCTCACCGGGAGCCTGCTCATTATCGGGGAGCCGCGGCGCTCGCTGCTCAACACCACGTTCTATCTCAAGATGACGCTGCTCGCCTTTGCCGTCGTGCTGACTGTCGCCCTGCAATGGTCGCTGTCGTCGGCTCCGGAATTTTGGGAAAGGGATCGCGGTCGGCGAATCGGGGCGCGGTTCGCGGCGACGCTTTCCATCCTGGCCTGGTGCGGCATCATCTTCGCCGGCCGCTGGATCGCTTACACGCAGGTCGGCTGATGCTGCACTTCAAGGACATTATCGCGTTCTTCGAAGACAGCAGCCTAGCGGACGCTATTCGCGAGAACGATTTGTTGTTTCCGCTGATCGAGTCGGTGCACGTTCTTGCGATCTGCCTCGTCGTCGGCTCGATTATGGCCGTCGATCTCCGGCTGCTCGGGCTTGCCTGGGCCAAGCGCCCAGTGAGCGGCGTGACGCGCGGAATTTTGCCGCTGACCTGGGGTGCCTTCGCGGTTGCGGTGGCTTCCGGGTTCCTGATGTTCATGTCCAACGCGACCAAATACCTCGGCAACGGCTATTTCGTCGCCAAGCTTGTTCTGATTGCTGTCGCCGGCATTAACATGCTGATCTTTCATTTCGTCAGCGCAAGGGATCAGCCGAGGTGGGACAATCAAGCTCGCTTGCAGCTATCCGCACGGCTTGCCGGCGGCATATCGCTGCTGGTGTGGATCGCAGTGGTCGCGTGCGGCCGATGGATCGGCTTTACCATGCCGGTCGGATGAGATGGCCGCCATTCGCTCGTTTGTCGTCCCTGTAGCCGCAGCCATTATCCTCGCTGCGACGCCGCGATCGTCCGTAGGCGAAGACTGCGCGCCGATGCCGCCGTTCCGCCCATATGTCGACATGAAGACCTTCATGGAGCATGTGCTTACGCCGGCGGCCAATATCGTCTGGAGCGTCAACGGTGCTGTCATCGATGCAAAAGGCGAGCACGATCTCGGTCCAAAATCGGATGAAGACTGGGAACAGATTGTGAGCGGCGCGGCGACGCTTGCCGAGGCCGCAAATGCGCTGATGATTCCGCAACGGGCGCTCGATCCGGAATGGAGCGGGTATGCCAAAAAACTGGGTGAGGCCGCGAGCAAAGCGTACGTCGCTGCGGAAGCCCACGACCTGAAATCAATCTCGGAAGTCAGCGATCGGCTGGACGGCATTTGCGCCGCCTGTCACCGGCACTATGGGCTTGAATAGCTGCACGTATGCCTACGTGCTGGCCGAGGGTTCTTGTCAATAATTCCGTCTAAATCCTGCTCAAATGAACGCAGCACATTTTTTTGCCAGACGCGAAAATCCCTCATAGGCATTTGGGTTCGTGCTTCGTCGGTATTTTAGGTATTCCCACAATGCCTCGTGACAGCCCACTATGCTGTGTGTCCAATACTTTGTGAAAAATCTCCCATATCCCCATGAGATGCGATCTATCTAGTCGCGCTCCATCATGAGAGCCAATACGTCGTATGATGCGCAGACATCGGCTGCGGCCGTCTCCCACCACCCACGTTCAATGGGGTCGTTCCACCACTCAGTTTTGGGCAATTCCTGAAGTACTGTCCGACGCGCTGCCCTTATTTCGAGGCCTTCGAGCAGCTTAAGTATCTCCAGAAGTTTGAACGCGCGTAGTTGCAGAAAGGCAACGACACCGGCTGCCACCGCTATGGCGGCAAGGACGATCTGCGCCCACCAGGATAGGTATTCAATTAAATGCGGTGTCGGCTCGGCGGGCGGCTGCATAGGTGATACCCATATGTGCTACGTGGCACACCTTCGTTTATTACTCCGCTGCCTCCGCCGCGACATTCGGTGGAAACTCAGTCGCGGTACCGGTTTCGTTGTCGACGATCATCAGCAAGTCGAAATACGTGATCACGGGCGTGGAGCCGGTTCGCTTTTCGATATTGGCGCGCCATTCGGCATTGTGGCCGCGTTGCGCAGCTTCCTTCGAGGGCCAGATGTAGAACGCGCCGCCCGCGCCGTTGTCGCCGGCAATATAATGCTTGCGGATGAGTTCCTCGTTGGCCCGCCATTTGACTGCGGTTGGGCGCGCGTCGTCCAAAATCTGCTCGCGGGTCCAGCTTGGCGGATATTTGAATTGGACGTATTCGACGATCATAGGTCAGTCTCCCTGTCGTTTCTTTGATTGTATCGCAAACGCCCCCATCTGTGCAGCAAGGGTCTTGCGCGGCCGCCGATCTATCCGTTACAAGAGCCGCGGCTTCAAGGCTTAATGCGGTCTTTACCCTTCTCCGCAACCTTGAAGCCAAGGAAAGCGCATGTCAATTCGCGACGATTTCGATGCGATCGAACGGGCAGCCGACAAGGCTGGTCCCGGCGCTGCCCTCATTCTCGGCGGGCTCCTGCTCCTTATTGCCCCCTGAGGGCCGTCTGGGCATTTGCGCCTGGGCACTCAGGGGTCGGCGAGAAGCTACCGGACCCACGAGCGCCCAAAGCCTAGAGAGCACCGGGCGCAGACGAGAAGGACCTGACCAATGAGCACTCCAGCCCAGTCCGATAAGGACCGCGTCGTTATCTTCGACACCACCTTGCGTGACGGCGAGCAATGCCCCGGCGCGACCATGACGCACGAGGAGAAACTCGAAGTCGCCGCTTTGCTCGACGAGATGGGCGTCGACATCATCGAAGCCGGCTTTCCGATCGCCTCGGACGGCGACTTCGCGGCCGTGCATGAGATCGCCAAACGCACCAAGAATGCGGTGGTCTGCGGGCTCGCCCGCGCCGCATTCAAGGACATCGACTGCTGCGCCGAGGCGATCCGGCCGGCGGAGCGCCGGCGCATTCACACGTTTCTCTCCACCTCGCCGGTGCACATGAAATACAAGCTCCAGAAGGAGCCGCACGAAGTCTACGAGATGGTGATCGCCCAGGTGACGCGGGCGCGCGGTCACACCGACGACGTCGAGTGGTCGAGCGAGGACGGCACCCGCACCGAGCACGACTTTTTGTGCCGCTGCGTCGAGGCCGCGATCAAGGCCGGCGCCACCACCATCAACATTCCCGACACCGTCGGCTATTCGGTGCCGGAGGAATATTTTTCGCTCATCAAGATGGTGCGCGAACGCGTGCCGAACTCCGATCAGGCGCGGTTCTCCGTGCACTGCCACGACGATCTCGGCATGGCGGTGGCGAATTCGCTCGCCGGCGTGCGCGCCGGCGCGCGGCAGATCGAATGCACCATCAACGGCATCGGCGAGCGCGCCGGCAACGCTTCGCTCGAAGAAGTCGTGATGGCGATGCGGGTGCGCAACGACGTGATGCCGTTCTGGACCGGCGTCAATGCCAAGATGCTGACGCGGGCGTCAAAGCTCGTCTCGGCTGTCACCTCGTTCCCGGTGCAGTACAACAAGGCGATCGTCGGCCGGAATGCGTTTGCCCATGAGAGCGGCATCCACCAGGACGGCATGCTCAAGCATACGCAGACCTACGAGATCATGGTGCCCGAGGATGTCGGCGTGAAGCAGACCTCGCTGGTCATGGGCAAACATTCCGGGCGTCATGCGTTCGTGCATAAGCTCGAGGAGCTCGGCTATCACCTCGGCGAGCAATCAGCTCGAAGAAGCCTTCGTGCGCTTCAAGGCGCTCGCCGACCGCAAGAAGCATGTCTACGACGAGGACATCGAGGCGCTGGTCGACGAGGAAATCGCGACCGCGCAGGATCGCATCAAGCTGGTCTCGCTCTCGGTGATCGCCGGCACCCGCGGGCCGCAGCGCGCCACCATGAAACTCGACATCGACGGCAAGTCGCTGATCGAAGAGTGCGAGGGCAACGGCCCGGTCGATGCCGTATTCAACTGCGTCAAGGCGATGGTGCCACACGACGCGGTGCTGGAGCTCTATCAGGTGCATGCCGTGACCGAAGGCACCGACGCTCAGGCGGAAGTGTCGGTGCGCTTGTCGGAGAACGGCCGCTCGGTCACGGCCAAGGGCGCCGATCCGGACACGCTGGTTGCCTCGGCCAAGGCCTATCTGGCCGCGCTGAACAAGTTGATGGTCCGCCGTCTGCGGGGCCAGCCGGAAGAACGCCGCCTCCATTCGACGGATGTCGGGTGAAGCTTTGTGTGATCACAGGGCCCGCGTAATGCGCCGGGACCCGGTGATCCGTCCTTGGTGCGGGAAACAAAATGGATTGCCGGGTCAAGCCCGGCAATGACGACTAACAGGTTTGTCTGCCCAAGAGCTTACTGACGGACCAGAGGGCAGCCGCCTTCTTCCAGCGAGCGGAATGCGCTGGCACCCGGAATGACGCCGAGAATGTTGTAGTCGTCCCAGGGCTCTTTCGATTCCGAGGGCTTCTTCACTTCGGCGAAATACATGTCGTGGACTAGACGGCCGTCTTCGCGAAGCCGGCCGTTCTTCGCATAGAAATCGTTGACCGGGATGTCCCGCATCTTGGCCATCACCGCTTTGGCCTCGTCCGTGCCGGCGGCGGCAATCGCCTTCAGATAATGACGGATCGCGGAATAAACGCTGGCCTGGGCCATGGTAGGCATCGCCTTGTGCCGCTCAAAGAATCGCTTCGACCAGGCCCGGCTTTCCTCGTCGCGGTCCCAGTAGAAGGCGGTCACAAATTTCAGGCCCTGGGCGGTCTGCAATCCCATGCTGTGGACATCGGAAATAAACACCAGCAGCGAAACGACACTCTGGCCGCCGCGGATGAGACCGAACTCGTTGGCTTGCTTGATGGCGTTGATCATGTCGCCGCCGCCATTGGCAAACGCCACCACTTTTGCGCCCGACGCCTGCGCTTGCAGCAGGTAGGAACTGAAGTCGGACGTGTTGAGCGGATGGCGGACGCTGCCGAGCACCTTTCCGCCGGCGGCGAGCACCGCTTTCGTCGCATCGGCTTCGAGCGAATGGCCGAATGCATAATCGACGGTGAGGAAAAACCAGGTATCGCGGCCCGCAGCGACCACCGATCGGGCGAGGCTCGTCGTCAGTGCGTAGCTGTCATACATCCATGATGCTTCGGTCGGCGTGCACGCTTTGCCGGTGAACGCCGTGCTGCCGACCGCTCCGGCAATGGCGATCCGATTCCGCTCCGCGGCGAGTTGCTCGACGGCGAGCGCCACGGCGGAATTGTCGAAGCCAATGACCATGTCGACTTTCTCGGCGTCGAACCATTGCCGGGCGATCGCGGCCCCGATGTCGGCTTTGTTCTGGTGGTCGGCGAAAATCACTTCGACCGGCTTGCCGAGCACGGTGCCGCCGGCGTCGGCGATGGCCATACGCGCCGCGACGACGGAACCCGGGCCGCCGAGATCGGCGTAGAGTCCTGACTGGTCATTGAGGACGCCGATTTTCACGACGTCATCAGATACCTGGCTGTTGGCCCCGGCGGTATCGACGATCACAATTGCAAGGGCCACAATAAGCGCGACTGGAAATCGCACGGCACGCCCCTCGTTGCATGCGCGGGCAGGTTAGGTCGTCGCGGCATGGGACACAAGGCGCCGGCCCGAGGCAAAGGGCCGGCTTTTGGCGTAGCGGAAAGCGCCGGCGATGAAACGAGCGAGCGGCCGCGCCTTACTGCTCGCGATTGATGAACAGTGCGTTGCCCAGCCCGGTGCCGATGGTGAACACCGCCCAGGTCTCCACATCCTGCATGAACGGCGCTTCGCTCAAGCCCTGCACCACCGCGTCGTTGTGCATCAGGATCGTGGTTTCGTGGTCGCCGATCCGGGAGATCGCCTCGAATACACTTGCGGGGAGATTGAATCGGCTGCTCTCCCAGTTGCCCGGAAGATTCTGAGCGCCGGTTTCGATCGAGCCGTCGGCGTCGATTCTGCCCGGGCAGCCGATGCCGATGAACGGAGCCAGCCGCAGTTCTTCCTTCTTCGCCCGGTTGATCAGCCGTTGCAGCATCTTGATCAAGCCGTCGACGGCTTCCTCGCGATTGAGCTTTTCGTCGCCATGCCGCCACAGCTCGAACTTCCATACTTTGGCTTTGGACAAATCGGTGGCGCCGCGCAAGTGCAACTCGACAATTCCGGCACGGATATTGGTCCCGCCGATATCGACCGCGAGGATCGCGTCGTGCGCCTCAAACATCCACGCCGGGGCAAGGTGGGCGGCGCCGACGAGGCCAGCTTCATCGGGATCTTTGCGGATGATGCAAATCTCGGTTTTGATATTGTCGGCCTTGAGCAGCACCGAGGCGCGGCCGATGGCCAGTTCGCCGACGCGGCTGCCGCAAAAGCCGCCGCCGATCACCACGCGCGATGCGTCCTTCCAGCCTTTGAGCTTGAGAAAGCGCCGCAGTACGATCGCCAGTTCTTGCGCAAACAATTCGATCGCGCTCTGGATGACGCCGGCAACCTCAGGGTTGCCGCCGGCGAGCAGCGAATCGAGCTGCTTTTTGGCGATCTTGCTCGACGGTTCGTCGCCGAACGGGTCCTCGCCAATCTCGCGCAACGGTTTGCGCCAGTTATCGATGAATTTTCGGAACGCGCCCTTGCTGGCGCGGTCGCCCACGAAACCTTCGTCGTCTTTTAATTCGACGTTGTAGCTTTCGACTTCCACGGCCGGCAGCCGCGACGCGCCGTGGGCCAGTGCTGTCGCTGCTGCTGTCGGTTGTTTCGGCATCCGACAGCTAACCCGCCAGGCGACAAAAGGTTCGACTGCGGACTTTCCGGCCTAACCATCGTCGGCCGCGCGAAACGAAGGCCGCGGCGAAAATTCTGTTGATCAGAGGCCGACGTTGTCGCGTTCAAACCTGAGCTTGGCCGCGGGCGCACAATTCGCGAGCTTCATTCCACCTTGCCGATGGTAAAGCTTCGCTCAGCCAGCATGTGATCCTGATACCAGATTTGCGCGGTCCACACGCCTGGCACGATTTCCCACTCATTGTCGAAGCCGTAGCCGACAACGCACAGCGCGCCGATTTTCATGTTGGGAAACGCAATCTTCGCGGTGTGCATGGTCTTGCCGGTATTCGGGTTGTGCATGCCCGGCGGCGGAAACATCAGCGTGAGATAGAGCGTGATGCTGTCTCCGCGCGGCTCGCCGTCGATGCGGAATTCAACCCCGAATTGCGTGCCGACCTTGCCGAGCACATCGGTCGAAATCCGGCTCGAAGTGCCAGTTGGTATCGGTGCCGACGGTGCCGGTCGGCGATTCCTGCCCGGATTGCGCCGGAGTGCTCTTGGTCTCCGCCGTATAGGCACCGGCGTGCGTGATGGTGATGCCGTGGACCACCGGCGTTTGCGCTGCGGCCGCGCCGACCGCCGCCGCAAGCCAACAGGCAATGAGTGATCAGCGTGCGCATGGCCAAATTCCCGGTTTGCGGGCGAATCTTCGTGCAGCGATTTTCCCCGCTTGGATTCCCGGATGCAATGCCCTAAATGGTGGCTCGCGCGCGGTCGGGGCCATCGGCCTGATCGTGTCGCCTGGTGGCAGTTCCTGACCCTTCGTCATTCTCGGTTAGGGCGCATAGCTCAGTTGGTAGAGCAGCTGACTCTTAATCAGCGGGTCCAAGGTTCGAAGTCCTTGTGCGCCCACCATTCTATTTCAATGATCTAGCATAAGTCGCCGCGAATCGTTCCGGCACAACCGGGTTGGTCATTCCGCCCAATCGGCTGCGTTGTTTCTTTCAGCGCCACGCTTCGTGGCGACAGAAACAAGATGCCTGCATGCGTGTTTGGCATGGGTCGGCATTTGGCGCGCAGAGCGACGTCGACCAGCCGCGCGGAGTTCGGCATCGGTTAGATCTGAAAAATTGCAACCCGGTTGCGGCAACAAAAATATGTTAAAGCATGGTAGCCTCACCCGAGCGTTCCGCGAAGAGCGCCGACGCACGCGTGCATTGCTCAGAACGTTTCGCGGATCGCTTGATTCGATCATCAAGCGGAAGGGCTGAAGGCGCTGCAACTCTTATACCAAGGTGTGATCGGGCTCTTCTGCGCCCTGGTGGTGCGCGGTCGGGAGTTTCCCACGTAACCCATCCCCGCCATTTTCCGGTGGGCGGCCTTTTTCCTCGCCCCTTGGAAAAATCACCGCCGGGTGCGACCCATTAGATCAGCTTGTGCGGCTACTTTCCGATTGCCTAACCGCCTCACGCATGACTGCATGCGCGGATAACCAGCCAAATTAGGAACGTTTTGACCTCCAATGCTAGGTCATCGGGAAGTTCAGCCGTGAAGGTTAGACTGAAGAAGCCTTGGGGCGGCGCTATTGATCCAATTTCCTTGTCATTGTCGATCAGCAAAAAGGTGCCACTGAAAGCGGATGCGGCCTTCAAGATGTAGGTTTGTCCGCCGGCATGAACCATGAACAAACGGCGGAAGAAAATGCTCCGGTTCTCCGCGCTGGCGAGCCGTTTGCCGTCTGCCTCCAAATACCACGTACCAGCGATCGAATTGTCACTCGACGCGATGTAGCTTACGCCACCAATTGTAATCGTCACCTTGGCCCACGGTCCCCACGTTTTCCTCCAGTCTATTTCTCCAACCAGAGCATCGTCTTGAACGAGGCAGTGGTTTCGCGGGCTAAAAAAGAAACTTCTCGGGAAACATTTGAGCGTGCTCATGTTTGCGGCTCTGCTTAACTAGGAAGTCTTCTCGGCAGCGATCACTTCCACTTCGAGCGTTGTCGAATTGCTACGGTAATTTGTATCAGTTGCCATACGAGATACGTGGGCGATACGCGCCGGCACAGGAAATCCCGCCGGAAATATTTGCGGTGCTGAAAAAAACTAAACCAACCAAACGACCATTCAAGGGCTTGTCCCCGGCTCGCGCGCCGCGCGGCAGTAAAAATGCGCTGGTGTGAGGGGCCCTGTTTGGGCCCGCCTGCTGCGCTGCCGCGATGTTTTGTAACTAACCCATCCCGCCATTTTTGTTGAAAAACTCGACACCTCCTGCTTCGAAGCGCGGAGGTCGTGCGAATTGCACAAGGCCGAATTGAAGGGAGCTGGATTCGATTTTACGAGCAGCGGTCGGCCGACCCAAAAAACACGGGTTTAAGAAAACCAAGGCGGCTTCGAAGCGTGCACTGGGGCGAGCCCCGTTACATGCGGAAGGCCGCTTGTTCTGACCGTCGGCCGGAGTCACCACATTTGTGTTGGAAATCACTGTGCGGCTTGAGCCCTGAGCAATCGTAGACGTTGCGTCGGGATGCCGCATCCGATCACGAGAGCGGGTTAACACTGCGGCCTAGGGCGCGGGAACAAATAAACAGGGATCAGGTGTCGTGCTTACTCTTTTTCATCGTGTCATGCCGGTCGCGGGACTGGCTGTCGCATTGATTGCGACGGTTGCTTGGATTGGTCTTCTTGGATACGTGGCCATCAAGCTATTTTAGCCGAACGCTGCCGCAGATAGCCAATCGCGGCAGCCAACTACGTATTGCGGGTACACACGCGGCCCGATCAACGGCTGCGCCAACTGCAAGCGGGCAAAAGGTTCTGCCGCGCCTCGTTACCGGGTGCGCTCCTTTGCGCGTGCCGATCGGCTCGATGATATCTACCGCGTCCATTCGCGGATCGTGTCTGTGATCTGTGTCGAATTATAAGGCTTGGCAAAGAAACGGCCGCCCTTTGGAAGGTCCTGTTCGCTTACCAGACCGTGGCCCGAGGTTACAATTATTTTGATAGGAGGCCAGCGGTTGCGGACGGCATGAGCGAGTTTGAGACCCTCTATGGAGCCTGGCATGTGAATATCCGTAAAGACCACTCGGATGTCGCCGCGGTTCTCGAGTATCCGTATTGCTTCCTCGGCGTTTGCAGCTTCAATAACCTTGAAGCCGGCATCCTCGATCGCTCGGACAGCACCTAGGCGAACCAGTGGTTCATCTTCGACAATGAGGACCGCCGGCGTTTTCAAACTGTCTCCCCAAGGCATCTGCTCTCCCCCGGGCACGTCGCTGCGAACGCGGACCAAAGCACTAAGTTACGGCGAGGCGAGATTGTTCCCGAAGGGTAGTGGCGATTGCCGGGGATGAAGCGCGCGCCTAATTAATGACTCGCTAATTGTTATTGCTCGGCGCACAGTAGTTTACATCCGGCTGTGACCTTTCGTCAGGCGTCGGCCGCTGAGAGTTCGGCGACGCTCGCGCCGGCATTGCATTGAGGTCGGCGTCATCCCGTCCCTCCCGCGTCACACTACGCCCGACTTGCCCGAAATGTTCGGCGCGGATGGTCTTGGTGCTAGTAGCGGCAGTGAACAGGGATTTGAGCTCCGCAGCTTCGAGTGCCCTAAGTGCGAGCATTCGCAAGACTGGGCCTTCTAAATCGGTATAGGCTGGCGGCCTTCATCGCTGATCTTCGGAACTGGGCCCCTGCGCTGAGCCAGTTCGGAGTTATGTTATGAATGGATATGAGCCAACCATCCGACCATAAAGCGCCGGTCGTTGAACCTCCGACGGGTAACGAACAGCCCGATGACCTAACCGGCCGCGCGCTGCGTCAACGCATTCGCCAGCAGGAACTTCTTGCCGAACTGGGCGTCCTTGCGCTGCAGCGCACGAGCTTCAGCGACATGCTCAATCACACCGCCCGGATGACGGCCGAGGGGCTGGGCGCGGAATACTGCAAAGTTCTGGAATACATACCGGCCGAGAATCGTCTTCTGGTTTGTGCCGGAGTGGGCTGGGAAGCGGGAATTGTCGGCTCGGCAAGCGTCGGGGCCGACCTGGCCTCACCGGCTGGCTATGCCTTGCGCACTGGTAAGCCGGTTATTTCCAACCACCTCGAAAACGAACAACGATTTAGAACGCCGGAATTGCTTATCGAGCACGGCATTCACCGCGCGATGAACGTTATCCTGCAAGGCGACGGCGCGCCGTTCGGCGTGCTCGAAGTGGACAGCACATCCGAAGGCGAGTTTAGCGAGCAGGACATTGCTTTTTTGCAAGGCGCTGCAAACATCCTCGGAATGGCGATCGAGCAACAACAATATCAACGCAAACTGAAAGCCGCGCTGGACCGTCACCAAGTTCTGCTTAAGGAAGTCAATCACCGCGTCAAGAACAGCTTGCAGGTCGTTTCAAGCATGCTTCAATTGCAAGCCAGATCGGTTGGCGATCCGGAACTGAGTGAGCGGCTTAACGAAGCATCGACTCGGGTCAATGCTGTCGGTCGTGCTTATGAACGTCTCGCTTATAATGCCGACTACGAGAACATCGATTTGGTCGAGTATCTGAGACAAATCGTCGGCGACCTGCAGCCCACCGTCGCTCCGTGCCAGATCGAGTTTGATGCACCAGAGGAAATTCAGTTCGCGGCCGATCGCGCTATTCTTGTTGGGCTGATCCTGAATGAACTCGTTTCGAATGCGGGTAAGTATGCTTATCCCGATCGTCCCGGCGGATCGATCTGGGTGCGGTTGGTTTTCAACCGGACAATAAATCAATTTTGGTGTCGGTCCGCGACGAAGGTGTTGGTCTGCCGCCGGGCTTTGATGCGACCGCCAGCAAGGGGCTCGGCACGCGCTTGGTCAACGCACTTTCAAAGCAATTGGGAGCTGAACTGACGCGGCCGATGTCGCCCATCGGCACCGATTGCCAGCTGCTTGTTCCACTCAAGCCGGCAACGGCTGAGTGATTGAGTCGCGGCCTGTTACGTCTTTTCTACTCACTGTTAAGGTTGGTTATTGGGCCCTGACATCACATGCTGATCACTGCCGACTGTATCCGTCCTAAGGTTGGGTGCGGACGCGTGTCGCGAACCTTCGCGGCGACGGAAAAAACCAGGGCAATTGGGAATGGAATGGAGTTGATGTTTACCCAATCCATTTACCGAGCTGTTCAATTTTTGGCCTCTCATCCGCGTTGGCTGCCATAGTCAGCATTGATCGCATCAGTCGAATGCGCTGAGTGAGTGAGAACTAGGTGATGCTATGAAAAAGGTTCTGACTGCAATCATCGGTGCAACGATCGTCAGCGCACCTGCGTTGGTGATGTCCGATACGTCGGACGCGCGCTCGGGTTACGGTGCTTATCGCGGCGCGGGCTACGTTGGTTATCGCGGCGTGAGTTACCATACTCGCGTCGGCTACCACACTTACGGTTATCGTGGCGCGGGCTATCGTGGTTACGGCTATCGCGCCGTGGGCTACGGTGGGTATGGCTACCGTGGTTATGGCTATCGCGCCGCGGGCTATGGTGGGTATGGCTACCTTAGGCCAGGCTACGGCTATGCTGGCTACGGCTTAGCTGGCTACGCTCCTGCCGATTACGGCTCAGTCGGCTACGCGCTTAGTTGGCTATGCTCCCGCTGATTACGGTTCAGTTGGCTACGCGTCTGTTGGCTACGCCCCCGCTGATTACGGTTCAGTTGGCTACGGGCCTGTTGGCTACGCCCCTGCTGATTACGGCTACCCTAGTTACGGCATCGGCACCACGGTCGTCGTTGCCCCCACCGTCGGTTATCCAGTCAACTATTTCGGATATTCCGGTTGTGGATGCTGATGAAAACATAGTGTCAAAAACCGCGGAATTAAAAATCTAAAGAAACAGGGAACAAGTGTCGTGCTTAGTCTTTTTCATCGTACCATGCCGGTCGCGGGTTTGGCTATTGCATTGATTGCGACGGTTGCTTGGATAGGTCTTCTTGGATACGTGGCCATCAAGCTATTTTAGCCCAGCGGCTTCGGAGCCTCGGCCATTTAGCTGGGGGCTCTTTTCCTTTTCCCGCGGAACAGGGAAAGTAACAGGGTAGTTGCAGGTGCCCTATGATCTCGATAGTGCCCGAAAAATGAGATCTATCAGGGTGATCGGACAATGGCCGACGAAATTTCCCTAAAAAAGAAAACAGGGGAGTTTTTCGGAATAACAGGCGAGGTCCGTGCCAATTCAACCGGCGGGATGCTGGGTATCGACCGCTGCAGCGCGCGTCTGATAGCCGGCCTCGCGATTAATGTCGCTCTGATGCAGCGTGCCTTGGCCGCGCTATTTGTCGGGGGTGACCGTCACCGCAGTGGAGATTAGTTCGCGTGTTACCACAAAACGGCCGGATAACTCCGATAACGGCCGCCCATCATCCGCGCGAGAGCCGTCGATATTTAACCTCGCCTCAAACTTACCAGTAGGGTCAATCATCAAACGGACGTCCTCAAAGCCAAGCCAACGGTGCGTCAGTGGATACCAAGCTTTGTAGATTGATTCCTTGGCGCTGAACAATATTCGTCCCCACTGTGTCTTGGGACAAGTGCGAGTCAAGGCGGCCAGCATTTCGAGTTCGCCCTCGAAGGCAACCAACTCCGCAACACCCTCGGGTAGCGGCGCGTTCTGCTCGGTATCAATGCCGATGCTCGCGGCAACCTTTTGGGAAGCAACCGCGGCGGCCCGGAAGCCCGTGGTATGAGTAATACTGCCGACTATACCGTCCGGCCATCTGGGCTCGCGGCTTGGACCTGCTCGGATAGGGACGGGGTCTTGCCCGAGCCTGACGAGGGCCTCGCGGGCGCAACGGCGGCTGGTCACAAATTCTCGGCGCCGGCTCTCCACAGCGTTCTGAATAAGATCCTCTTCACCAGGGAAAATCGCTTCGTCTGCCACGTCCTCAAACGCCTCAACCACCACCACGCCGGCCGGCAGTAAGAGATCGATCATTTCGGCGGACCCATGTTATCTGCAATTCCGGAAAGATCAGCGGAGGGCAAGCGTGCTTTTTACCACTCGCCGCGGCGGTGCAACCAACAAAAGCAAGTATTAATCCCCACAGTCTTATAAGCAACGTGGCTGAAGTCGTTGGCGCATAGCTTCAGTTGGTGCTATGCGACCGCGCGCGTTCTTGCCCGCAGCAATCGTCCCGAAACGTTGCCGTGCGGAACCGGCCGGCTGACTTGGACTTGGTAGGAATTCCAAGTATCGTTGGGTTTCAGCACATCTAGTTAGCGCCCAAGCGCCTAATGGCGAGCGCTGAAGTCAAGCGCGCGAGGAAAGGTCTCAACATGGCCGGCGATGATGACGACTATGGTGACGCGTTCAAGAAAGCGAAGCTTGAACACGACCGACAACGAGAAAGTCCAACCGAAGCCAAACGGCTGCAGGCGGAAGCCGATGCAGACGCCGCCGCAATGAGCGATGTGGTGCTGCCCCAGCTACAGGCCGCCGCGCTGAAGTTGGAGCCCCTTGGTGGCAAAGTAGATATTCGGCAGTACGGCCGCACCGGAAAGAGGCTGCAGCCCGCGTCGGTCGCCTTCCGCGTAACAGATCGGCAGGATCAGCAAGATCGGGCGGGCTACGGAAAGGGCCACGAAAGCCGGGTCTATTTGATTGTGCCGCAGGGGGGAATGGTAACCGTCACGAGCGGCAGCGGTTTCGACGTATCAGGTCATCCGAAGCAACCCAAGAACGTGAGCGAGGAGGTCGGCATCCAGCGACGCAGTGACGTTACAGTCGACAATATCAAAAAGCTAATCATGCGTGCGATTGAGGAATACCGAAACGATGGTGACGCGCCTGCCGCACCGCAGACAATGATCACTTGAACTACCAGCAGCCGGGGATTGTGCGCCGGGCAAAGCAATAAACCGTCGGTCACCTAGCCTACGGCTTTTAGGTACCCGGGATTTTAGTTCGGAGCAGGGAAGATAACAAAGAAAGTGCTGGCATCACCTGATCTCGGGGGTGACCAAAAAATGAGATCAATCAAGATGATCGGATGACGGCCGACGAATTTTCCCTAAAGCGAAAAACAGGGGCGTTTCTCGAAATAACGGGCGAGGTCGTGCCAATTCAGCTGGCGGCGGCGCTCGGTATTGACCTACGGGAACGCACGGACCAGCGATAAAGATCTCACTAGCACCGGCCCCTTCGCCAACTCCGTCTATACCTGAGGCGATGTAAGAATCCGAGGGCTTGGTGCCCTGCGCAACCAGGCGAAGGCGCCCATGAGTAGGAGGGCGCCACCAAATAATAAGACTGTGGGCGGCGGCGGTGTCGAGGACGGCGGGTCAACCGCCGAGATGCTGCCCTGCGAAAGCGTCCCACCGAAGAGGTCTTGAACCAGATCATAGCTGGTTCCCGAGGTACCGAGCGTATCAATCTTGAACAAGCCTGTTCTGTCGGTGCCGTCGAAGCTCAAGCCGCTGAAGGCACCGTTGTTAAAGCTGACCGTGGCGGAGGTATCTTGTGCCAACGAGAAGTTCAGGCCGTCGACTGTCATCGACAGTTCGGAAAGACTATAGGTGTGGTTGCCATTGGTGTTGATCGGGCCGTTCAATTCAAAGGTGCCGCAACCACCAGTGTCGGCAGCGTACGGCGAGCTCCGCGGTAAACGTGAGCGTGTAATCAATCGTCGAGGCATGTGCCGGCACCCATGCCTGCGTCGCGACGAGCCCAGCTAGGACCGCAAACAACAGACGATACATCCGCTATTCCCTCTAAAGGGCGCTCGTTCAGGAGGGAACCGGCGGCGAATAGAATCCTACGGTTGCGGTGCAGAAACACCGGCGCAGATAAGTGCCGTCAGGCTCTGTCTGTCTAATGACGCAAATTGCCACAAGCGCGAAAGCGTGCGTTGCCCCTGCCACATTTTTCCTTCAGATTGTCCGCTGTTCACCTATCGACATATCACCGGGTCAGCAGCAGCGGGCGCCAGACCGATACGACAACCCCGCCAATGGAAAGGCCGGGGATACCATTCCGCATATCACGAATGTGCACTAGTGGATGGCGGGAGCGGGGATCAGATGATTCGAAATCAAGTCGGCAACCATGTGGGCCGTGTGTTGTTTCGGCAGTCAATCGGCGTGCCGTGACTTCTTGGAGATCTGACTTCTGCTGCGTCACGATCACGAGGTCGCCGGTTCGAAGTGGCAACTGAGCTGCCAGCCGATCGACCACGATCAGATAATCGCCCGGACGTGCCACCCGATCAATTGAGGTGTCGCGCACCTCGAAGGCGGATTGGTGCTCGGCCGGATAGCGCGGATCCACCGGGATCGCGGCGAGCTGCGGCCCGATGTTGCCCGAAGCCGGCTCGACCCAGACGCCGGCCGCCACGCTGCCGGCGACCCGCAAGCCGAGCGGTGGCGCTGAGTGCCGGTGAGTGCGTTGCGGAGTTTGCCGCGGAGGCTGCCGGGGAGTTTCTCGAGGAGGCAGCTGGTGAGTTGCCCGCAGAATTTGCTCGGGAGTTTGAGAAGCTTCCTGGTGAGTTTCCTGAAGAGGCCGCTGAGGAGTTTCCTGAGGAACTTGCTGGGAAATTTCCTGCGGAACTGGCTCGGGAGTTTCCAGTGCACCGGTATGGGGCGCTTCCTCTGGACCAGTGCCGTACAACAGCCATTCCGGCGTCGTGCCCAAAGCCGTGGCCAGTTTGGCGGCGGTACGAATCGACACCCCGTGCTGTAGTCCCAATTTATGCTGTCGCCGCATCGTCCCGATCTGGCTGGGTGACAGGCCGGCGCGCAGCGCGGCGGCATGGGCGCTCAGGCCCCATTTCTCCAGCCTGGTGCTGAGACGCGTTATGAACTCGCCCATATCAATCAGGCCGTCGGGCGAACTCATAAAGCGAACGACCAAACGTCCCCCAGCGGAAGGCCGGAAGGGCCGCCGGGCTCGGACGTGCCAGCGTCGGCAGGTTTGGGTGGCCGACCCCGGCCACCCGCCAATAATCTGCGGCTCAAATGCGATTTTCGTAAGCGCCTTTTTTCCATGATCTGCCAAACCCCAAATCAGCGGACGATATAAATATTCGGCCACAATGATGACTGTTATTGACAAGTGTCGATATATTTATATTAATGCACGCGGATCAGAAATCAACACCTTTTCGCGGCCAGACCAGACAATCAGGGGCGACCAGATCATGGCGCATCGTACAGCTTTTGCGTTCCCGCTTGCCGGGACGCCGAACCAAGCTCCGCCGAATCGGCATCTGGGTGACGACCAGGCTCGGCGCCTTGGCGTCCGTCACCGCGCCCCGAGCAGGGTCGGGCGTCGGCACCTTGTCTCTCTGGCATTCGAGCAAGTGACATTTGCAGCGGACCCCGTTGATGCGCACCAAGCAACCAAGCAAGGCCAACGACGCCACGCCGAGCCAACCAGACGGCGCAGAGGTGACGGCTGCCAAACCCGTGGCGACGAAATCCGCGGCGGTGAAAGGCCAAGATAAAGTCGGTCGCGGACAACCACCCCGTAAGAGCCAGTATAAGCCCGGCCAAACCGGCAATCCGGGAGGACGTCCCGCCGGGCGGATCAGCCTAAAGAAAGCCGCCGAGAATGCGTTTAGCCGAAAGGTCAGTTATGAGGTGGACGGCAAAACCGTCCGCATCTCCATACTTGAGGCCATGCTGATCGAGCACGGGCTCAAGGCGGTCAAAGGCGACGCCAAGTCCGCAGGTATCGTGCTCAGCTTCGCCGCCAAGGCCATGGCCCCGAAGGAGACCGAGCCACTCGACGACACGACGCCATCGCGCCGAGCTGTGCCGTCTCGAGAACTGTTTGCAGGTATCGATGAGGGACGCCTTTCGGGCGAGGACATGATCGAATTTTCGCGGCTCTCGGCTATCGTCGATCACGGTGGTCTATTTGCCCTCAGCCCGGCAGATTTTGCGCTGGTCCGCGACATCAGGAACAGGGCCCTTGGCGTAGATACTCCGCCGGACAATGATTCCGGTACTGCGGACCCGTCATGAGACGCGCCGCAAAAAGGGTGAGCTCGCGCTCGCCTGAAGATCTGTTGCGCGATCGCTGCGACGCGCTGCGCTTCGAGAGTTCATTGCTCGACTTTACGCAAGCTTTCTGGTCCGAGATCGAGCCTCAAGCGTTCGAGTGCAACTGGCACATCGAGGCGATTTGCGACCATCTTGAGGCGGTCGCCAATCGGGAAATCAAACGTGGCCTCCTGATCAATATGCCGCCGCGGCATATGAAATCGCTGGGCGCAAATGTGTTCTTCCCGGCGTGGGTATGGGCGCAAAATCCCAATCCGGACAACGACCCGAAATATACGCACCAGCTCAGGAAGCGCAGTTGGCGCGGTCCCGGCGCGAAATTCATGCATCTGAGCTATGAGGGTAAGCCTGGCGACGCGTGATGGTGTCAGGTGTCGCCGCATTATCCAGTCGCAAAAATACCAACGGCTGCTGGGCCGACCGTTATGGGCTGCTGCCGGACCAAAATCAAAAAACCCGGTTCGATAACACGGCCGGCGGTTACCGGCTCTCGACCTCGGAAAGCGGCGTCGTTACCGGCGAAGGTGGCGACATCATCATTTTCGACGACCCGCACAATGTCCAAAAAATCGGCGGCGATAGTGAGGTAGCGCGACAAAATACCTTGCGATTTTGGGATGAGGCGATGTCGTCGCGCCTAAACGACCCGCGAAACGGCGTATTTGTCGTCATTATGCAGCGCGTTCACGAGAATGACCTCGCCGGCCATATCTTGAAGACTGAACTTGGTTGGACGCATCTCTGCCTGCCCGCGGTGTTCGAAGCCGATCATCCGTTTCCGATCCGGACCAGCGTGAAGCGGAAAGCGAGCGGCAAGACTCCGGAACAGCGTCAAGTCTGGGCCGATCCGCGCCAGGTCGGTGAGGTACTTTGGCCGCGAAAGTTTCCGTTGCCGGTTTTGCAGCGCATGGCCAAGGACGAGAACATGAGTTCTCACATGGCGGCCGGCCAGTTGCAACAACGGCCGACTGCGCGAGAAGGCGGCCTATTCAAGCGCGCCTGGTTCGACAATCCAGTTAAATACGTTCCGGATGGATTACGGCTATGTCGCTCCTGGGACCTGGCATCCACCCAGGATGGCGGCGACTTCACAGTCGGCGTCAAGATGGGCATCAATGATGACACCAACCAGATTTACATCATCGAGGTTACTCGGGGCCAATGGTCGCCGGCCAACGCCGAGCTGGAGATCATGAAGGCGGCGCGCTGGGATAGCTACGAGACATCGATCCGTCTGCCGAAAGATCCCGGCGGCGCCGGTAAGTTCCAAGCCGCGTATCTCGTCGGCAAGCTATCCGGCTGGACGGTCCACACCGAAGTAGAGGTCGGCGACAAGGAGACCCGCGCCGATCCGTTGCGTGCGCAATGCGAGCACGGCTTCGTCAAGCTGGTCGAGGGCGCCTGGAACGAAGCCTTCATCAATGAGCTGTGCGCGTTCCCGAACGGTGCCTTTGACGACCAGGTCGACGCGGCAGCGGCTGCGTTCCGTGCACTGACCCGTCGGATTTCGTGGGCAGCGGCATAGGTTGCAGGATCGGGCTCTGCGTAAACTGTGCCAGCTCGATGCCGCAGCAATCTTGGAGGACCTGCGAAACCCACCGGGAAATCGACTGGAGGTTCTTAAGGGAAGCCGGACTGGTCAAATGAGCATTCGGATAAATGACCAATGGCGCATCTGCTTTCGATGGGTAGATCACGACGTGTGGGATGTTGAAATCGTCGACTATCACTAAGGTCGTGACGGAACAAAGGAAGTAGTCATGGCGCGGCTGCGTGATCCTCATCCAGGCGAAATTCTGAAGAAAGAATTCTTGAGCGCGATCGGCATGAGCCAGCATCAGCTCGCTCATACTATCGGTGTGCCGGGTAATCGCATCCACGCCATCGTCAATGGAACCCGCGATATTACCGGCGATACTGATTTGCGCCTATGCAAGTTTTTCGGCCTGTCTGAAGGCTATTTCCTGCGGCTCCAGAACGCCTACGACACGCTGGAAGCCAAGCGCCGCATTGCAGAGCAGGTGGCCAAGATCAAACCCTACAAGCCGAGTAAAGCGGCCTAGCTATACCGGATGAAAGCGATCACAAAACAACGCAGCCAAGGTTTTGGGCAGTATCGGAGCTCAAATCGCATATTTGACTCGCGTCGAGCCCGTTTGGATTGCCCGATCCGTTAATACGTGGTGGTGAACCACAACTTCGAGCATGTCAGAGTGTAGGCCGTCTACTCTCGTAACGCCTCGAAACCCATGACCGAGTGCTGTCTCATGACGGTAAACTCTTCCTTAATCAGGCGGTAATTCGGTGGGGTTGACGCCGCTGGGATTTTCCGGAAGCATACCTTTTCAATTCTATCGGAGGCCACGACATGCTCAAAATCGTAGGGATAGGTGCGCTTGCGTTTCTGTTGAGCGCGATGGGTCAAGCTGAAGCGACGCCAGCGCCTTCTTGCGCCGCATGTGGCATCCACGGCGTTCCGGGACCGATAGCCGGTGCCGGACTGCCGTTCATAATTGCGGGCTACGGTGTCTATTGGCTGATGCGGCGTCGGCGCAAAGCGGAATAGCTCGCCGAATATCGTCACGCGCCTTTCACTTTACTAGGGCGGCGGGAGGTAGATCAGGTCGACGTTAGGGCGGTTAACTCGTGGATCGTCAATCGAGACGGGGTTTTCTGCCAACGCGGGGGATGCTGTTAGCTTTTGCGAATGCGCGGTGCGCCTGGGCCGTGCCTGAGCAATCCATTTGCGCCCAATCCTCGACATCCTTGGGGCTGTTTCCAGTGAACGTCGCGATCTGCGGCACAGCGGGCTCTCGAAAGTCGTGGAAGTGCAGATCGTGCGCTAGCCCGCCTTTGACATAGGTCTTCCCCACGACGTGCAGAAAACATCCGAAGTCAAGGGCGTCCGTGAACGCTGGTGAGTATCTGAGTGCTGATGCGAGTTGTGCCGTCGAGAATTTCCCTCAAGCGCTTGCTTCTTGCTCCGCGGCGACCAGTCTTTGAGTCTTTGACTGGCGCAACCGAAAGTATTTTCCGTTGTCCGCCGACCATGGAAGTCGCAGCAAGTCGCCGTGCCGTCGGCCGGTCCAAAGACCCAGTACTGCGGCCATCAACTACGACGGCACAAACTGACGCTTTGGGATCGCTCCGCAAATTACGATGTTTTGCCAAGCTCATGCCACGGCAGCTTCTCCGCATTGCACGACGCGTTTGCTGCTACCGCTATGAGAGGCTCAAGGTGCTTGACCAAACCAAATTCGCGAAGCCGCTTGGACCAAATGTAGTTGATTTGAGTCAAAAAAATCGGCTGCTGATCGTAGACCTGGCCGCGAAAGACGATGAACGAGCGATCTGTACCTTTGGCGAGCTGTCCAATGAGATCCTGATTCGATCCATTAGCGTCGAGGCGGACGACTTGCAGTCTGCATGAGCCGCTTTGCGCCCGAATCGTTGGAACGTCGACTGTTGTTACAACAACATCGAAGTGGTTACGCTTAAGAAATTCAATGAGGCTGTGAGTCGGGTCGTCTTCGGACGGGATGACCATCTTCCATGCGATGCTTAGCAGCAGCGCAACGGCCAGAAACGACTTAAACGCGCCGGAACAGCTCACGCCTGACTCCCAGCGCACATATGCCGATAACAAGAGTTAGTGTGATGGTGTTGGCGATCCCGTCCCCCCAGTCGTTGTGGAAATTCGAATAGTGCCACTCGCTTTGTCCTAAGAACGCCATCCGCGAAACATTCACCGCAATCACGGCCGCGCTAGCGAGAGCACACCACAATAAGTCCCGCTTGGAGTTTTTATGGTGCAACATTTGACTAATCGTAACCCAGCAGAGCAGCGCGAGGGACATATTCGCAAGCGAGGAGCAAGGAGGGAAAATCACAAGTAACCCGGACTTGTCGGCAAATTCGACGATGTTGCCGGTTCGCGGAGTACCTAAGAGCCAGCCAACAATGGAGGCGTCGGCCGCTAAAATGTAGGTGGCAAAGAAGTTAAACAACATGCGGCTCCAGAGCATGGGTACTGTGGTGGCCAACAAGATGAAGGCACCCCGTCGCGATGTCTCGACATCCGTGGAACGAAGAATATAAAGCGTGAGGCCGGTAACTGCGATCCAGCTTAAAGGGCCAATTGGGAGAATAATTAGAAAAAGGCAAGCCGCCCCCAGCGCGACTTCAATCGGGCGAACCCCTTTTTCGTGGTCGCCAAGAATGAGAACCGTTCCTGCAATACACGAAATCCAAACAATCACGCTAATCCCAAAAGTCCCGAACAGCGCGTGCGACCATCCGGTTTCGTTGACGGAATGGATGATGCGCGATGCGAGACCGCTAGCGCATCCAACAACCAGGAGCCCAGCGAAATATTCGCCGCGGCTCAATTCGCCTAGCATTCGCGATAACGAACCGCGAACGGTCAACACCTCTACATTAGAGCTCAATGGAAGAACCTCCGTCCCCGCTCTGTCTGGTCGGTTTTGCGCTCAACAGCGGCTAGAATGCGGGCAGCAATCAACAAATCGATCCTTCTTATAATTTGCGCCGCTGTGCGTGCGAGCCTGGCTGCTATTTCAAGGTAGGTTAGTGGTCCGATTTTGAAGGCTGCTCGAATTTGCGACGGCGACGAATCAGCCAATACACGCCGTGCACCACGGCAAACGTGGGCAGCCCAGCGCCTAGGGGGCCCGGACGTTGTGATGTATCGCCCCCGCGGCCTTGGCTGTTGCCGTTTTTTGTCATGATTGTCTTCACACAGCGCGGACGAACATAATGCGGATACAGAACAGACTAGAGAAGCAACTTCTTCACAGCTACTACTCCGCAGACAAAGGGATTTATCCTTAGCGGACCGAGAAATAAAGTTAGTACAGATCTAGTCGATAGAATGTGATCGAAATCACAAAACCATAGCGTTAAACGAATAACAGCACATTGGCGGACAATTTAGGGGAAGCCTGCAGGCCGACCGAATTACCCAAACCAGTTGGGGTAATTCCGCACCCACCGGGTGGTAAATGGCTGGTGTTTCCAGGAATTGCATGATTGGGACTTGCGGCTTCTTTTGCCGCAACGTTCCGCCCTGACGAGGAGGCAACCCCCGCGGGCGTTAACGTGTTTCAGCATCTTGTTCGGCTGTGGAAAGATCAATCGGGAGCAACAGCGATCGAATACGCGTTACTTGCTTCTGGTATCGCCGTTGGGATCATTGCCATTGTGAGTGGCATCGGCACTCAGCTCCACACGACCTTTTCGAGCATATCGACGCAACTCAAATAAGAGGCAGTTTCAATTGGCGGCTTTCTCGCATGCCGTGCCACCTCACGGGGAAAGGCCTCACGCGTTGCGCTGGGGCTTTGCTAGCTTGCCCCTCATCAGGTAGCCTCTGGTAACACAGCAGCGCGGTCAAGAGTTCTGCTTCGCTAGAACATCTATCGCCAAGGGCTTGCTTGTCAAAACCAAGTTAACCGTCGTGAGTTCGTAAGCCCTATTCTACTGTCACCGATTTTGCCAGATTGCGCGGTTGATCGACGTCGGTGCCCATCGCCACGGCGGTGTGATAGGCGAGAAGCTGCACTGGAACTGCGTAAACGAGCGGCATCACTGCATCGTGCACCGTCGGCAAAGTAAGGACCATTGTTGACGGGTCTGCGGCGCGCGCGCCGTCAGCATCGGTCATAAGAATGAGCCGTCCGCCGCGCGCCGCAACCTCCTGCATGTTGGAAGCGGTCTTTTCAAAGACCTTGTCGTGTGGCGCGATTACGATTACTGGCATAGCTTCGTCGATCAGAGCAATCGGGCCATGTTTGAGTTCGCCGGCGGCATAGCCCTCGGCGTGGATATAGGAGATTTCCTTGAGCTTGAGTGCGCCTTCTAGCGCCAGCGGAAAACTCGTGCCGCGCCCGAGATAGAGCACGTCGCGCGACTTCGAAAGTTGGTGCGCGAGGCCCTCAACCTGCGGCTCGAGCGCGAGCGCCTCGCTCATATGCCGCGGCACTTCGATCAGGGCACGCACCAACTCCCGCTCGCGCGCTTCGTCGAGCACGCCGCGGCCGCGGCCGGCGGCAAGCGCCAGTACCGCCAAGCGCGGCCAATTGACAGGTAAAGGCCTTGGTCGAGGCAACGCCGATCTCCGGTCCCGCGAGTGTCGGCATGACGATCTCGCTTTCGCGCGCGATCGTCGAACTCGGCACATTCACTACCGAGAGGACGTGCTGGCCGTTTTCTTTCGCATAGCGCAGCGAGGCGAGCGTGTCCGCGGTTTCGCCAGACTGCGAGATGACGATGGCGAGATTGCCCGGTTCCAGCGGAACGTCGCGGTAGCGATATTCGGACGCGATATCGACCTCGACCGGCAGTTTGGCGAAGTGCTCGAACCAGTAGCGTGCCACCATGCCGGCGTAATAGGCGGTGCCGCAGGCCGCGATAGAGACGCGCTTAAGCTTTTGCCAATCGAACGTCAGCGGCATCGGCAGAGCGACGCGTTCGGCGGTCATGTCGATATAACGCGCGAGCGTGTGAGCCGACGACCTCGGGCTGTTCGTGAATCTCTTTCGCCATGAAGTGGCGATACTTGCCCTTGTCGATCAGCATGATCGAGGCTTGCGACTTGAGCAGCGGGCGATGCACGGCGTTGCCGTTGGCGTCGTGGATTTCGGCGCCCTGCCGGGTGACGATGACCCAGTCGCCGTCTTCCAGATAGCTCACCGTGTCGGTGAAGGGCGCAAGAGCGATCGCATCCGATCCGACGAACATTTCGCCGTCGCCGAATCCGATCGCCAGCGGCGAGCCGCGGCGTGCGCCGACCAGAAGGTTATCCTCGCCGGCGAACAGGAAGGCGAGCGCGAATGCGCCGCGCAGGCGCGGCAGCGCCGCCCGCACCGCTTCGACCGGCATTGCACCCCGCTTTAATTCGTCGGTGACGAGATGGGCGACGACTTCACTGTCGGTCTGAGTCTCGAATTTGGCACCCTTGGCCTCGAGCTCACGGCGCAGGTCGGCGAAATTCTCGATGATGCCGTTGTGCACGACGGCGAGCTTTTCCGTGGCATGCGGATGGGCGTTGTTCTCGGTCGGGCGGCCATGCGTCGCCCATCGGGTATGGCCGATACCGATGGTGCCCGAGAGCGGCTCGCGCTGTAGCCGCTGCTCCAGGTTTTTAAGCTTGCCCTCGGCGCGCCGGCGGGTCAGCGTGCCGGATTCGATTGTGGCGACGCCCGCCGAATCGTAGCCGCGATATTCCAGACGCTTGAGCGCCTCAAGAAGTTGCGGCGCGACTGGTTCATGGCCGATAATTCCGATAATGCCGCACATCGTTCCGGAGGATCTCCTTACCTTTAAAGCGCACCCAGCGATGAAAGATCGCGCCAAACGGCGTATCAACAACCGAGCCTCTAACCGTAGTTCGGTGGCAGGTCAAAACCCATACAGCCTGCCCAGCCCGAATGCACCTGTTGCTGCTAGGGCGTCTATCTGGTCGTTAATGCCCACACACCCAGCCCCTAATTTAGCGTCGGCGTGAGGTAGATATTCCCAGGCGAGTATCTCAGCCCTCTAAATTCGACCATAAGGCCTGCATTATGGAGACCTTCATACCGGTATGCAGTAAGGAACTCGACCAACCGGTCCGACAGGTTGAGGCGCGCTCGGAAGTGGCCAGAAACAGCAGTTGACGCCTATCTTAGATTGGAGCCATTTTGCGTTGAGCGGCCGAGACAATTCTTAGGCGATGGTTAACTAGTGTCGACCCTGTAGTGAAGGAGGTCGGACGATGTACCCAATCTGCTTACGTGCAGCTGTCGTCGTCGGGTTCGGCATCGCATTTACTCCAGCTGTGCATGCCGAAAGCAAGTACAATCCGTACACGCGGCAATGGGAGGACGTTTCGCCAAATGCATACCCGCAGCTCAATCCAATCACTGGTAAGTGGGAGTTGGCACCCCCGGGGTCAGTGGCCAAATTGAATCCCTACACTCAACAGTACCAATTGGTTCCGCCGAATTCCGTTGCCCGCTTCAATCCTTATACTAGACAGTGGGAATTGGCTCCCCCGGATACAAACCTGGAGCTCAATCGGGAAACCAACACCTGGCACTACACGCGTTGAGTATGGGGTTCTTGACCCGCCACTGAACTTTCGGGCAGCCGGCCGGTCAGAGACTCAGCCCACGCGCCGAGGTCGAACTTCGATCGTGGAGGGTAAATTTTTCCGGCTTGCTCACGGGCTGGCTGCAACGGGCGACGTCAAGAAATCGGTGATCAACGGGCGAAACAAGAAACAGGTCTGGCACCATTTTTTTGAGATTGGACCAGTACCTCACCTTCGGTTCGCGCCGCCGCCGCCTACCGCCGATCCGGGTGAGCGCAGGCTGCATTGCTTAACTGCGTGTCATCCAACGGGGTGCAGGCCACACGTTCCAGCTCCGGCTCAGGAGAGCTACCACCATTTCGGCGCGACCGAGGACCGGTGGTCAAGCTCGAGGCGGCGCATACCCCCAGCCTCTCTGCCACTCTCCAATACCACATTCGGCGCCAAGATGGATTTCCGGGCGATCGCCAACAAAGCATTTGAGAAATTGCGTGCCGCAAATAGCGTCATTGCTTTACCCGCTGCCAAGCCGGAGTCAATCTGCTAAAATATCGGCGCGCCGGATCCTCAAAATATCGGAAGGACAGAATTGAAATCGCGGTAGTGACTACTAGGGCAAGAGCAGCTAAGCCGAACATTCCTAAACCATTGACATGAATAAGTT
Source organism: uncultured Alphaproteobacteria bacterium (assembly GCA_963844545.1). Taxonomy (GTDB): domain Bacteria; phylum Pseudomonadota; class Alphaproteobacteria; order Rhizobiales; family Xanthobacteraceae; genus BOG-931. The sequence goes on from CAWJOX010000026.1 coordinate 1,691,035, forward strand.
TTGGTAAGCGGCCTAACATTACCGTGCCGACGAAGACATGAAGCATATAGAAACTGTAGGAACAGCTCGCGAGCGCTCGAAATAATGGCGTCGAGAATACTCCACCACCAGCCGAAGGTTCAGCCCGGGCAAGCAAAAAGACCACGAGTAAAAAAATGCCGAGGACCAGAGGGCCGGGAGCCCCTAACAGCATTAACGGTATCGTTGCAATCGCCGTTGCATGGGCGATCCACGCAGGGACGACTAAGTTGGCAAATCGCAACGTCGCAATCCGATAAATCGCCATGCCGCCAATAAACGATGGCACCGCTCGCAAACAGCCATAGTTCCACGTTGCATAAGTCCAGGAACCGAGACCGTTCGCGTCGAAGAACGCTGATATTGCAACGGCGCTGATTAACGGGAGCAACAAGGCGCCCCAGAGTCCAAGCCAATCTACTGCAAGTACGAATATCGGGAAAAGTAGATAGACAAAAAATTCAGCGCTTACCGACCATGACGGATAGTTAAAACTCAGATGGTTGACCGTATTCCATGCCTGTATCAAAAGGATATTTGGTACGATAGCGTCCGAATTGAACCAATAGCTAGGTTGCCAAGAAAGCGTCCACCACCATAATATTGCTAGCCCAAAAGTTGCTAAATGAAGGGGATATATTCGCGCGAAGCGCTTTTTCAGATAGCCTAGATAATCTGAAACCGTAGATATTTTCCGGCTATACGTATGGATTATTACGAATCCAGATAGCGTAAAGAAAAAGCCCATGAGCGGTTGCAGGTCTAAGTGAACCCGCATACGGATAAAATTGTCCACGGGCAGCCATGTCAGCATGAAATGATCGATCGCTACGAACAGCGCCCCGCCGTAGCGGTAAAAATCAAGCACGTCGAAATGTGTGGTTTGCCTCATGGAGCTTACAAGCACAGCGTTTTTAAAGCGAGACGGATACTTTGGGCAATAGTGAGGTGTTGGAACTGCCGGATATTTGTGGATCGCTGAGCCCGCGCGTCTTCATGTCCTCCAAGAACGCCGCCGCCGTCTCGGCATCTTCCTTCGATCCCGCCATCAGATGCAGCAGCACCCGGCGGCCTCTGCGGTAAAGGCCCACGAGCCTCAGCCGCATTGGAACGCTGGAACGCTTCAACTGGCATTTATTTTGCCCTAGAATAGGGCAAAATACACGAACGTTTCTGGCTGCTAACCTTGGCGAAAACTTGGCCCTTGAGGTGTGTCCGCTAACATGCGACATGGAATTTCGATTTGGAATGATTAGATCGGCTCGAGGCAACGCCCGCCGCTACGCCTTCGAATGGTGGCGATTATGGGGCTTGATGGAAATCCTGTTCGCGTGCGCCAGACTTGCATGACCCAACTCAATCGGGAAGTCTATCGGGGATTCGGTCAACCAGTGGCGGTCGAATTGCCGGTAATATAGCCCAATTTGCGGAACTGTGATGTATGAGGCTTATTACGGCCTTCGTGAGAAGCCATTTTCAATCCTGCCGGATCCCAACCTGATTTACTGGGGGCGAAATCACCGCCTCGCTTTCGCCATGCTCGAATACGGCGTCATGAACAACGCCGGATTTACGGTAATCACCGGTGAAATTGGCTGCGGCAAGACAACGCTTATGCGCAACCTATTGCGCACGCTCGGCGATCAATTAACGGTTGGATTGATCACTAGCACCCCGCAAGGCAAGGCTGACCTTCTGCAATGGGTCATGATGTCGCTGAATCAGCCTTTCGACGGTTCCTATCCGGCTCTCTTCAAACAATTTCAACTCTTTTTGCGTGAGCAATATTCGACGGGGCGCCGAACCGTTTTGATTATCGATGAAGCGCAAAACCTCGGGTGGGAGGCACTCGAAGAACTTCGGATGTTGTCCAACATAAATGCTGACAAGGATCAGTACCTGCAAATCATTCTGATCGGTCAGCCCCAACTGAAAGATCTGTTGCGGTCACCGCAATTGCTGCAATTTGCCCAGCGGGTCTCTTCTGATTTTCATCTCAAGCCTCTTAGTCCAAACGAGGTAAGCGAATATATCGACTATCGTCTCAGGGCCGTGGGCGCTCAGGCTCAGTTGTTTTCAGACGAAGCCTGCAGAATTATTGCCCATGCCAGTCAAGGCATTCCTCGAACAATTAATATTCTTTGTGACACCGCTCTGGTTTATGGATTTGCGACGTCCGCGGGATGGATCGACGCCGATTTGGTGAGCATGGTGATCCAAAATAAAACGGAATTTGGAGTGCTCCCGTTGGAAGCATCGCCCTAAGACGCGGGGGGACGCAGGATTCTGCGCCGCCAGCGCTATCCGAGAATTCGGCTGGAAGCGGATTTGAGTTGCAGCCCCTCCGGAGGTCTGCTTCGACGATTTTGGCAATCGCTTTACCCCCCCCAATTTAGGGGATTGCAGGCCAGATAAGAGTGGCATTCAACTAACAATGCCGCATCGGGTACAGATCCGATCAGGAGACGGAAGAAAGCGGCGGCCGGAACAGCAATTAACTTTTTATTAGCCAAGGGGCGCCGTAAATGACAATTATTCTGATCCTTGGTGCAGCAGCCGGAGCGATTCTCGGGTTTCGTCACTTCAAGGTGTGGGCGCTTGTGCCGCTAATTGTATTCGCCGCATCCGGCGTTGTCGCGAGCGGAATCGCAACCGGTCTTGATCGTCGCAACATCATACTCGGCCTGCTAGCGGCTGTTGCATGCCCGCAGATCGGTTACTTAATGAGTTTCCTACAGTCATTCATAACGCCACAGGAGCCCCGCCACGTTCGGAAAAGTCGTTTTACAATAGGCTCTCCGGAGCAAGATTTACTTTTGCGTAACTACAAAAAAACCACATTCACAATCGCGCCTCTTGTGCCAGACATCGCCTTGAAGGCGATGCCGCGGTTCGAACAGGAGCGGGAACGTAGCCTGCCGCCCATTCCCTAAATGCGGTTCCGGATGAAGTCTTCATGCGCGTGACCTACGGCGCTGTTGGTGGGTGTCTCGTGCCCGGCAGAGCGGCGGCGTCGAGTGACCGGCCGACCCCTACTTCATCCGAGCCGATCATCACTCCGCCGGCAGCGTGAAAACGAAACCATGGCGACCGCTCCCGAGCCGTCCTGGTGACCGTATAACAAGACAACTGCACCGATGTCGGCACGACGGGAATTGAATGCCGAGTTACCGACACTACTTTGCACCCAATTCGAGGATGATGCGCGAGCGTACCGTGTCGTCCTTCAAAATACCTTCGAAGTACTCGATTGTATGCATGAGCCCATCCCTTATTTGGGTCTGAGGCGACCATCCGAGGATACTGTTAGCCTTGGAAATATCCGGGCGACGCTGGCGGGGGTCGTCTTGCGGTAACGGGCGATGCGCAATGTGGGACCGCGATCCGGTAAGTTCGATCACCAGTGAGGCAAGCTCCAGCATGGTAAATTCTTTTGGATTTCCCACATTGATCGGCCCGGTGACGTCGTCAGGCGTATTCATCAGGCGAAGGAAGGCGTCGATCAGATCGTCGACATAACAGAAGGAGCGCGTTTGCTGGCCATCACCAAATACGGTGATGTCGCGACCAAGCAATGCCTGCACAATAAAGTTCGAGACCACCCGGCCATCATTGGGATGCATCCGCGGTCCGTAGGTATTGAAAATACGAGCGACCTTGATGCGAAGTTTGGCTTGACGCCAGTAATCAAAGAACAACGTTTCGGCACAACGCTTACCCTCATCGTAGCAAGAACGCGGTCCGATCGGATTGACGTGGCCCCAATATTCTTCGCTTTGCGGGTGAACGCTGGGATCGCCATAAACCTCGGAAGTCGAAGCTTGAAGAATTTTCGCTTGCAGCCGCTTTGCCAAACCCAGCATATTGATGGCGCCGTGGACGCTGGTTTTCGTGGTCTGCACTGGATCGTGCTGGTAGTGCATGGGCGATGCCGGACAGGCCAAATTATAGATTTGATCAACCTCTACATAGAGTGGAAAGGTTATATCGTGGCGCACGAGCTCAAAGCGGTGGTGATCAAGCATGCTGTCAATGTTACGACGCGTGCCGGTGAAATAATTATCGGCGCAAATGATGTTTGCTCCTTCCCTGAGGAGACGCTCGCAAAGGTGTGAGCCGAGGAATCCGGCTCCCCCCGTCACTAATACGCGGTTTTCAAGATGCATGACCAAAGCTCCGGGGTTTTATGGGGCTATACTCGTTGCAAGCGACATTCGAGCCGTCGCTGACACTTGGTGCCGAGAGGGTCCAGCGGCGCGGCTTGATCTCGCGATCTGACGGCCTCGATTCCGTGGGTGAACTTTACACCGAGGATGACTTTCGGCAACTGATTGTGACCGTTGACACGACGCCAAGTTTTCTTGGCAGCCTCAGCGAGCTTGAGGCCTTGAAGCTTATGGCGAGCGCGGTCTAAGACCTTAAGACTTCCCTTTGAGCGCAACGTGCGATGGTGGATGGTGGATTGTTGCGAACGTAGCTGCTGCGCGTTTCGCGGCAACGTGAACGTGAGTACGGATTTCGCGGGATTGTGAGGAACGATTTCAGACGAATCGTGAGCAGCGATTTCGGGCGATCGTGAGCACTTTGCGGCCGGTACTAGAGGTTTCGGTCGACAACTCTACCGGTCTGCGGCTTCCTGCCTCAACAATAGGAAATGCCCACCCAGAGATTGTCGATGCGATGGATCAGAGCGGTTCTGCGTTTAAGGCAAATTCAGGCTTCGTGTGCGATCGTGCCTGACTTCTCAACGGCCTGCTAGAACCTATAGATTGCTCCAAGCGAAATGACGTCACGGTTGAAGCTAGTCGACGGCACGTTGGATATGTAACGGGTATAATTGTAATTTAAATTCAAGGTGAGGTTGTCCCGCAGCTGATGTAGAATGCCAAGTGACGCAAACCATGAATAGTCGAGTTGCGATGTCCCTATGTAATCGAAGGATGTCGCGCTGACCACTGCGAAGGCCGACGTTTGCGGCGAGAATGCGTAATTTGTTCTGTAGATGACGGTGGTGACTTGCACCAATTTATTTGTCGGTAAACCGACTGCGGCGAACGCCAATCCGCCCGGGGATCCTCCGGGGGCTCCGCCTGGAGCCACACCTGAAATACCGCTGAGAGTCTGCGACGTTGTCGTCGTGATATTTGAGATGTTCCTCAGCCTATCCACTTCCAAGCTCATGTTCCACAGCTCGGTGGGAAAATAGAAAACAGTACCGCCATAAAGATCGCCGCCCGCTGTTCCTCCGCCCTCTGCGACTACACTTCCCTGCTCGCCGGCATAGATCGAACCCTGAAACATGCCGATCCGATCCGAACCGACGCCGCCTCTGGCAAAGTAATAGGTTGAACGAAGGCCCTCAGCCGGGTCATAGTAGCTCTGCGCGCCGTTGGCAAAAGCATAAAACAACGGGCTGAACCAAATTCCGCCGCTACCATTGTAGCTCGCGAGGTTATAGTTGGAGAAGGGGTCGGTCTCGAACCTCGTAGCGCTGATCGTAGTGCCCAGACTGGCGAAGGCGCGATTGAATTCTTTATAAACGTTGGCTGTCGCCGTGTAGGTATCGTTTGGGTCCACCACCGTTTGTTGGGGCGCCACCACGCCGGCGGCGCCCGTTAGCGCCGGATTCGCCGGCGAAGTAATGGGGCCTGGGATTGAGGGAGCCGCGGGTGTGGTTGAATTTAAGACTACGCTGGCGTCGGTAGCGTGGAAATAGTTGGCCTGCACGGTGAAGATCAGGTCACGCAATGGCGAATATTTTTGGATGATTCCGACCTGAGGATCGAAAGTGTTGTTTGATGAGTCAAGCGTCGGATAGATTCTGCTATCAAAATTGCCGTAGGCCTGCGTTTCAAAGATCCCGGTATTGAAATCGGCTAGCAGAGCAGGGCGAATATCAAATCCCGGTCCGTGAAGGATCGGCGGCGTCGGACTCGAATAGATGTTTGTATCGTAAAAGGTGGCAGCGGCGACTGTGCCACTCAGCAGCCATTGACCAATCGTGACCGCTCCTTGCCCGTTAGGCAGCGGAGTTACTTCCGGGGGTAGCAGCGGCGGCGCTGGTGTCGCTGACACTGGTGACTGCTGTCCTAGTACATTTTGCGCCACCGCTAGGTTTAAACGCCCAATCAGGCACGCTACCAAGGTTACGCAAAACACGAGGCCTCGTGCTCGACCTGATGGCGACCTTGACGTCGGCAGTCGCAAACCGTTCATTGGGCTTCACTTGCCAGCTGGACCATTGGCTAATTGGCAATGTGCGCCGGTCAAAAATAGCGCTCCGGAATTCGAATAAGATCGCCGGGCAGGACCGCGACCGACGACAGCAAAGGATATTCGTTCCACACCTGCTGGCCAGCCCGTTGAACGAGAACGCTATCTTTACTCCCGCGGTAGGTCAGGCCGCCGGCGGTCGCGACGGCGGTGAGCACGTTAAGTCCGGGTCGGTAGGGGTACGAGCCCGGCTTGGCCACTTCGCCGAAAATATAAAATGGCCGATAGTCGACAACGACAACCGTCACCTTCGGCTCTTGGAGGAAATGGCCGCGCGAATAACGGTCGGCAATGTCTGCCTCGAGCTCCGTTTGGGTGCGGCCTACCGCTTTGACCGCACCGATCAACGGCATTTCTATGAAGCCGCCGGGAGTGATATCGTAGACGCTCGAGAGGGTCGGCTCATTGAACACGGTGACCGTCAATCTGTCGCCCAGCTGGAGTCTGGTATTCACCGTTGGCGGCGGAAGGGGCTCCGGTTCAGCAGTAACCGGACCGAAATCGCGATAGCAGCCTGCCAGCGTCAGCGCGATCGCAGCAACTCCAGCCAGCGAAATTAATTTCCTGATGATTATTACCCACATCGCCCATCCCCCAACCTTGAGTCGCAGTATGCCTCCGGCCGCGATTACCTTCTAGGGTAAAAATTCCTAGGTACGCGAAAGCCATAAGGCTTTGTTGGCATAATAGCCCGTCCTTAGCCTTGGACGTGTTGTAGATTAGTGACGGTGCGGCGGAAAAAAGCACCTTGCTTAAGAGTTGCTCGCTCGGTTAGGACGCAAGCCTTAGTGCGCAGCCACGCAGCCACAGCCTGATCGCCGCGAGCTGAATGAAGGCAAGGTAGTTGGCCGCGAGTTTGTTGTAGCGGGTCGCGACCCGCCGACACTGTTCGATTTTATTGACGAACCGCCCGACCAGATTGCGGGCGGCGAGGGTTTATGAAGCGACGGAGCGGTATCTCGAAGTAGGTGTAGCTTAGCGCCGATAGGGCTACCACGAGGATGGCTGTGGCAAGTAGCAAAAGCCTTGCACTGGACAGCCCCAGAACGCTAACTGGACAGCCCGCGGTGGCAAAACCGGCCATCACTGCGTAATGCACGGGCGCTTGCCACATGTAAATCCCGTAAGACCAGGCGCCAAGAGCAACTAAAGGTCGAGAGTTCAGGACTCTTCCGACCGCATCGGTGGCGCTTGCACCATAATAAATTAAGCAGCCGAACGCCCCAACCATGAAGAAGTCCAGGTGAGTTATCTTCGCCAAAGCTACTAATGGGATCCCGGCAACGATCATCCACTTGCGGGGAAATTCTGCCAGATCCGAATACGCGCGATACAGAAGCACGCCAAGAGAGAATTCCGCCAGGGCGCGTAGCAGAGCTGAAGGTCCAGTGTAGCAGTTTAGGCTGCCGCCCCTGACTATGCTTAATGCCGCCAAAGCACTTGCGCAGCAACCGGCAATGAGCCGCGGATGTTTCCCCGCCAACAGCGCACCGGCGGAGAAGACGAAGACGACATAGCATTCCGCTTCTACGCTGATTGACCACGACGGGTAGTTCCAGCTCAGGCCGGAGGCCCACTGCTGCAGAAGAACCGGTTGGAGAGCCAATGATCGACCGGAAAATGATACGGATACCAGCGGCATGTGGGATAGTCCGACCGCTACCATCATGGCCAAAGTCGTCACTGCGAATAGTGGATAGATGCGGGCAAAGCGCGCCCTTCCATAAGATATCCAGTGCGCTCGCCAGTTTGAGGCCAGCAAGCGCCCATAGACATGAGCCATGACGAAGCCGCTCAACAGGAAGAAGAGGTCAACTGAAAGATAGGCTCGGCCAACAAACGGTAGTTGCGCCTGGGGAAGGAAAAACAGATTGAAGTGAAACAACATTACCGCGAGCGCGGCAATGCCACGCATCGCATCGAGGCTGGGCACTCGCGTCGCGGGCCTCATGCTGCAACTTGAAAAATGAACGTGGCCCCTTATTTGAGGTAGAGATTATATGCATTTTTACGACGCTGCAGCAAACTATGGCGTGCGCTACAGGCACATCGCGTTATTTCGCGGCGATGCGGCTACTGAAGGACCAGCAGATGGGACGTGCCATCGTGCCATCCCTGCTTCGGTCAGTGCTGGGCGCCGCTCAGCCCAAATCAAATGTGCGAAAAACGAGGCGCGAGTAAATCTCGGCCTTGGTGTCGATGAGGAAAAGTGAGCGGGTATAATGCGATTGGGCGGCTCTAGCTCTCACCGCTATCCGCTTGTTGACCTTCGTGGGAAAAACGCAGGTATTGAAAATCTGCCGAGACTTTCCAGTCACCGGACCGGCCGGCATACTACCTTTTACAGCCGGATAAGGAACTGTCCTCGTATCGGCGTTGCATTTCGGATTTTGCTTCCGGCCAGGAAAGTTTCGATCGCGTCATGCACACTGAGACGGCCATTTTCATCCCGCCATTCGTAGTCATCAAGTCCAATGAGCCCGCAAGGTTTCACCTTCCTGGACCAGATTCGCAGATCTTCGAGAACCATTTCGTAGGAATGATCACCGTCAATATAGACCCAGTCAAAATAAGCATTGGGAAATTGATCGGCAATTTCTGCGGATTTGCCACGATGAAGCTTGACCTCACGGTGAGCAGCGAAACGCTTGGTGACCGCTAACATGATATCATCCATGTCGGCTTGGCTCTGGGCAATCGCACCGCCGTACCAGCGTTCAGGAAATTGCGGCGAAAAGATCCACGGATCGATTAGATGCAGCTCCTTCGGCCGGCACCATCTGACAATCCGCTGGGAAAAATCTCCTTTCCAGACACCAATTTCCGCGCAGATGCCGCCTTTCCCCATCGCCCGCAATAAGCGCCACCGGGCGATCTCGTGGCGTACACGCTCGAGTCTGTAACGGATGTCATATAACGTCTTGGCGATCATAAAGGCCTATGCCGCCTGACGGCCTCGCCTTTCCAACACCCTCACCGTATCAGACGTTCACAAGATTTGTCGATAAGGCCCGCCGCCATCGCTGACGTGATTTTCAAGGTTTGATAAATGCTTATGAATTCATGAATTTGTAATCCATGGAAAGATCGCCATTATGTATGCGTGGTTCGCCGCCTTTTTGAAAAAGGCGTTGGGTAGGCGGCGTCGAGCGACCATTGCCCATCCTAATATTCAGATTTTGTCGCTCCGCATAGTTAGTCGAAACGTTGCCCTGCACCTGCCGCTCAATCGCCAGACCGGCGTCTATGAACGCGAAGGCATCGATCTCGATGTCTCGACGCTGGCAGATTGGGTGGGCGCGGCCGCGGCAACCCTGATGCCGCTGGTTGATGTGATCCGCTCCCACGTCTTCGCCGCCGAGCGCATCCACGCCGACGACACCAGAGTGCCGGTCCTGGCCAAGGGCACGACCGGTGTCGGCCGACTATGGACCTATGTGCGCGATGAGCGCCGTTCGGCGGTCCCGATCCGCCGGCGACGGTGTTCTTCTATTTGCGTGATCGTGGCGGCAAGCATCCCGAGCAATACTTGGCGGGCTACGCCGGACTAATGCAGGCCGACGTCTACGCCGGCTTTACCATGCTCTACGCGGCCGACCGCAAAGTTTGGCTTGCCGACGTGCTCGGCCGATTGCCGACCACCCCGCCAAGCGCATTCATGAACGTGGCATCCCGCTTGAGCCAGTGAGCCAGTGCACGGCGCCGCTCAGCCCAAACCAAATGTGCGAAAAACTCTGGATATTACCCAGCCTGGCCTTCCGGCGCGGACCGTACACTTTGACACTTTGACCAGCATCGCGTGGTCGATATTAGCGCCGAAATGCCCTTCAACCGTTTCCAAATAAGCTTTGTGGCTATCGCTCATTAATGCGTTAATGCACGCGGCTCGTAAGCCGCTTCGCTCGATCATCCATCAGAAAATCATTGCGGCTTCGCCACCGCGACCGACAACACACACGAAAATAGAGAAGTTGCTTTGCGTATCAACGCCAACCCATGTCCAAATATTGCCAGCGCCTTCCTGGGCCTTCTTCGCAATCGGTACGGTCTTTTGTTTGCAATAGTTGAACGCTCACGCTTCACCGACGCGGCGCGCTTTGAGGTGCACGAGCGCGCGATCCGGATACTCGGAAAACGCCCGCCCGACATCCCGACATCCTCGAAGAGCCGAATTCGGAGTGCTCCGGTTGATCCCGGTTAACCGCGTGATCGCCCGCAGGGCTGCCCCCTAAGCCATCATCTGAAGGACTTGCACCACTAACAAAACGCGCCGGCCGTTACGGCTTTCAGATTTCTATGGCGGCCCAGGTCGGCGCGACGAGTAATGATACGAATTGAAAGTCTCGTCCGTCGCTTTATTGACGACAAGACGAATGAGTTCGGCCGCATGCAGGTGTCTAGCACACTCTTGGACTTCGGATGCCGTTGAAAGCCCCACCGCCGCCACAAGCAAAATGCAATCGAGGTGAGGTAGCACAGCCAGAACGTCATCGCTCGACAACATCGGCGGCAAGTCGATTATGATCGTCTGGAAATTTTGCCTGAGGCTCTGCAGCAATTTTTGGGCGGTACGAGAGCTCATTAATTCCGACGAATGTGCTGTGCTCGCTGTCGGCAAGACTGTGATGCGCAGACCGCCAGTTCGGATCGGCAAGGTCACCTCAGGCAAGGTCGCATGTTCGCTAAGAAGCGCCAGCACCCCGTCAGCCTCAGGTGTCAAGCCAAGGTAATTAGCGAGCTGAGGCCTTTGCAAGTCCATGTCGACTACAATGACCGACTGTTCAGGCTGTCGAGCGATACTGAGCGCGAGGTTGATCGCGGTCAGAGTTTTGCCGCAGCCTGGACTGGGCGATGTGATGCCGAGAATCCTCCAGCCATTCCGGGCCATCGACTGCAGGACTTGTGTCCGCAGGATGTCATAGGGACGCGAACGCTGATCGGAGCTGTCGTGAGTCACGATGCGTCTGGACGATAGGGCTTTTGAGCTGATCTCGATTTCATCAAGGCTCGACTTGATGGTATTTTCGACAACGGGGCTTGGGCTTACGCGTTGTCGTGGTAAGCCGACATTTCTTACAACCTCCGCCTTGGATGAGGTTTCATCTGCTCTCGCACGTTCGATAGCCTGACGTATAATTTCCATAGAAGTTCCGCCCGACGCCCTTGGCTGCCCCGATAACTACTTCAGCACACCGGTTAAGGCATGAACCAAGGGCTTATCCATCCAACTGTAATCGTCCGGAATGTGAATCATCAACACTGCAGCCAAAAGGACCAACGTCGATAGTGCCAAAATGGTGGATGACAAGATAAGCTTCCATCGTCGCCAACGCTGCTCGCCAGGTAACCAAAGATACGGTATGTTCACTATCAAATGTTTATCAAAAATCATGGCCAACTCACTGCTCCCGCGAATGCTGCGATCAAGCAACTCGGCGGCAAAAACGCTGGCCGCGCCAACTATGCCCGCTAAGGCTAGAGCGATGCCAGTCCATTTCAGCTTCTTTGGCTTGATCGGCCTGTAGGGCAGCTCGGGATATTTGACGACACGCAGCCGTTGTGCCTGCTGGTTTCTTTCAAGCTCCTCGCCGAGCCGGGCGGTGGCGAGCTTGGCGTTCGCATCGTCGAGATTCCTTTGTAGACTGGTTTCCTGGCGTACGAGTAGGTCGAGGTTGACGTCAGACTTGTCGACCGTTTTTAACCCAGAAGCTGCCTGCGGCGTCGCGTCAATCAGGCGCCTTAGAGCCGCGATCCCCTTCTTCAGTTCCTTGACGGCAGGATACTCATCCGAATAGACGGACGACTTTTGGACCAGATCCTCTTCGAGCTTGGCGAGCGTTTTCATTTGAGCTTGCCGTTCCTCGGAGATCGTCTGCTGTCGATCCGGAGGTCGCAGCTTAATCGCCTTAATCTGCGCTAACACCAAATTGTGCTGGTCCCGAAATCGCTTAACCTCCTGCTCCATAACTCTTGTGGCCTCGGTCGCGTTAGTTGCTCGTCTGTCGGCATCACCGCTCAAGATCTGAGTGAGAAACACGTTGGCGACATTGAGGGCGACCGATGGAACGTCATAATCGAATGTCACGGCAAACGCGATGGTCGGACTGCTTGGCCGTATCGGCTCTAATGGCTTAATTCCTACTCGTTCGCGCATCAGATCGAGCAGTTCGAGACGTGACATCGATTTACGTTCGCGTGGGAACAAGTCATACTTGTCCATGATGGACATCAGGTTCTGGCCGTCTAGGATGCGTTGTTTAAAAACCTCGAAGCGCTCGTCGGTAAGTTCCGTTACCGTAGGGTGCACTAGATCGGGTGCTATGCCGGAAGACTGTAGCAGTATTTCGCCGCCTGCCTGAAAAACGGGCCGCTGAATGGCGACGAAGCCACAACCGAGCGTGAGAACGGTCAGGAATGGAATAGCGAAGTGAACAATTCGTCGCTTGGCGACGCCCTTGATATACGAAAGATCGAAACTTTGGCCGCGCTCTTCATATTGGTCTATTTGCTGGGAGCTATACGTCTCAAGCATTTGTTTATTCGACGACGTCAGGTATGTGTGATCAGTCGACGAATCCCAGAACCCAGCCACAGGTAAAAGTGAACTCGTCCTTCTAGCATTCTACTAGGACCGTCTCGGACCCGCAATCGACATTCCTTTTGAACTTGCGGTCAATGTTAAGGCCCGAGGCGATTTTGCTTCAAAATCGCCTGCGTTTACCAGGAGACGAATTGGATGTTACGGCCCTGGCCCTCTAGGTAGGGCTGGAATTTGGCAAAAGCTAGACCTTGAGGGGCCCTACACCAAGCGCCAGCAAGCCCAGGCAATACCTGAGCGGGTTTGACTTTTCGCTGGTGATAAAGATGCGGTTTATAAGTCTCCGAACGTTTTGAGACGTCTTACGGATTGCGCGAGAAGCCATTTTCGATCCTGCCTGACCGTTTGCGATGCTCGAATTCGGAATCATGGATAACGCGGGCTTCGCCGTCATCACCGGGGAAGTTGGTTGCGGCAAAACGAACATTACTCCGCTACCTCCTGCGCAACCTGGCAACCTGGCAACCTGGCAACCTGGCAACCTGGCAACCTGGACAACAAGACGCCGAAGCGGCAGGTTAGGGCGAAGCTGCGCGAGGACCGGAGAGCCGGCCCCGGTTGTCTGAACAGATTTTCCGCATCGATAAGTGGAGCCTCTGCCGGGTTAGGCTGCCAAGCGGAGAGGCAGCGGCGCGAAGTGGGCGTGATCGGGTGTTATGCCGTCAAGGCTCGAGCGTGGGCGTCGGCCATTATAAAAGTCCAGGTAGCGGCCGATCGAGGCGCGGGCGTCGCTGACGCCTTCGTAGGCCCGCAGATACACCTCCTCTTATTTGATGCGGCGCCAAAGCCGCTCGACGAACGCGTTGTTCCGCCAAACGCCCTTGCCGTCCATGCTAATGGCGATCCCGTTTTTGACCAGCACGCCAGTAAACGCCGTGCCGGTGAACTGGTTGCCCTGATCCGTGTTGAAGATCTCTGGCTTGCCATAGCGGGCGGGAGCGTCGTCAAGCGCCTCGATGCAGAATGCCGCCTCCATCGTGATCGATACGCGCCACGACAGCACGCGACGGCTGAACCAGTCGAGCGCGACAGTCAGATAGACGAAGCCGCGCGCCATCGGGATGTAGGTGATGTCCATCGCCCACACCTGGTTCGGCCGCGTGATCTCGACGCCGCGCACCAGATACGGATAGATCTTGTGTCCTGGCTCGGGCTTCGTCGTGCGCGGACGGCGATAGAGCGCCTATATCCCCATCTGCCGCATTGGTGTCTTCACATGACGTCGGCCGATCTCGCACCCCTCGGCCGCCAGCAGGCCTTCAACATCCGACTTCCAGCGAAGTGGAACTCCAGATGCAATCGGTCGAGACGCCGCATGGTCGCTAGGTGGGCTTCCGACACCGGCCGCGGCAGGTCGTAGACGCTGCCACGGCTGATGTTGAGAGCTTCCGCTTGCTTGGTGATCGTCAGATCGTGCGCACGGTCGATCATCGCCTTGCGCTCAGTAGCCCGGCTTTGCTGAGCGCTCTCTCTAAAAACTCATTCTCGAGCGTTAGCTCGCCGATCTTCGCGTGCAACGATTTCACGTCGACGGCAGGCTGCGCCGCTCCGTTGCCGCCCCCTGGACCGAAAACATTGGCAGCCCCCGGCCTCGAGCTGCGCTTTCCACGATGTGATCTGATTGGGGTGGACGTCGAATTGCTCCGCAAGCTCAGCCAGCGTGCGGTCGCCCTTGATGGCCGCAAGCGCCACTTTTGCTTTGAAACCCGGTGTGTGGTTCCGGCGCGGTTGTCTTGTCATGGTCTCTGCTGATTCGCTGGCACAGCGTGCCCGTCGTCAGGCTGAAACTCCACGTATCGTCCTGCGCAGATTTCCGGAGCGAGCTCTCTGCCGATTCAATAATAGAGCGAGAGGCCCACCTCCCGATTCGATCCAGCCAGGGAATTGTTCAACAGCCTGCTAAACCGAAGCATCAGAAGATCGTTTTGCCCGTGAAAACGCTGCGCGAGTAGAAGCCGAATGTTTTAAAAGAGTCTTTCGAAGGGCATCAGTGTTGGCCTCGGTTACGGCCGCAAAGCTAAACGCCGCCAGCAGCGCAAATACAACACTTGTGATGTAGGCTGCACCGTAACGCAGGCTAAGCTGCGGCTGTGCATCGACTGCGCCGATCCATTCCAACGCCCGCGCGGAGATGACGACCAGCGGCAAATGGATCGCATAAAGAGAATAGGAAAAACCGGCTAACGTGGCACCAATAATTGCGAAACGATCAAAGCCCATTAGCTTTCGACATCCAACGACGAGGGCAAGCCCTGCAGCTATGACTACATCGGTAATAAAAAGTGGAATCGCTTGGTGGCGGCTGGCAATGCAGCCAATAGCTATGAGGAGAATTCCAACAGCGCCAATACTCAGTGAAAAACTTGAATAGGCCAATCGCTGATAGATCGCTGCTCCAGCAAACCATGCTAGCAGGAGCGACCATTCCGTATTCTTCGGAAGTATTACAAACAACAAAATTGAGAGTAGGGCCAGACCAATTGCTCGCAGAACCCACTTGTGAGAACTAAAAATGGTGCAGAAGTAAAGGGGAGCCGCGAGATAGAGCAACCATTCATAGCCGAGTGACCATAGAGGGGGATCCGCGTGAGAGGCGCAGACGATGCCTTGTAAACACGACAAATGACACAGAAGGTTAAAGTCGGACCATCCATCAAGGAGATCTGTATGTGCGCTAGTGCCTGCAAAAACGATTGATCCGCCCCAACTCAACATGGCAGCAAGCAGAAGCGCGGGAATAAACACGATATAAATGCGCGAGAAGCGATTTATCAGATAGGTCCAAGCATCAAAGCTGTGTTCTCTGGCCCGTATGAGTATCGGCCCCCCAACCAGAAATCCACTGATTACAAAGAAGAAGACGACTGCTTGGTGGCTCAACGACGTCAGAAAATAAAACGCTTGCAATCCGATAGACGATTGCGCGAGCTTAATTGGGGATGCGAAATAGAGAAATCTTGTATGTCCAAGCACAACGAGCAAGGCTGCTCCGATTCGAAGCAGGTCTAAAAGTGGCCATTTGTGCTCCGTCAAAGGCGGCTGCGCGACCGTGCTCATGTTGTCACTAAGCAACTGCTTTGGTGCCGAGTGAAGGAATCGAACCCCCGTCTACTACATACGTCGTAGTTGCTCTACCTTTGAGCTATCCCGGCTTTTTGCCCTATTTAGCCGCAGTTTACAGAAAATGCTAGATGTATGAGCCTCACAAAGCGCTCCAAGGGCCACCTTGAAGACCACACCCCGACGAATGCTGTATAGGTGGGTAAGCAGTAGACTGGTCCCCAGATGAGGTTGAGATGAGTGTCGAAGCGAGAGTGTTGAAGGTTTTCAAAGAAGTGCTCGAGATCGAGGGTGATGTGGACACCAGCCAACTAAAATACAACGAAACCAAAAATTGGGGGTCGCTGGCGCACATCACTCTTGTCTCGGCGTTAGAGGGTGAATTCGATGTCATGTTGGATCCCGATGACATTCTAGCCATGAGCAGTTACGACAAGGCGGTCGAGATCGTCCGAAGGACGTCAAATGCTAATTGATCTTTCCGAGAAGGTTGCAATCGTAACCGGGTCAACGCGCGGAATTGGACTGGCGACAGCTAAGCGCCTCGCCGGCGCCGGCGCAAACGTCGTGATTAATGGCAGACACGACGATAAGGATTTGGGTGAGGCAGCAGAATCCATTCGAGTGACTGCCAAAGCCCAGATATTGCCCATTGCATGCGATGTGGGGTCCGCTCAAGGCGCCGCATCGATCGCAAAAGCTGTATTTGAGGCTTTTCGTCGGATCGACATTGTCGTTAACAATGCTGGAATTCTGAAGGAAGGTCCGATTGGAATGATCTCAAATGATGATATTAAGGCGATGGTCGATACCAACCTTATTAGTGTTATTCATATGACGCAGGCCGTCAGCAGAATAATGGCGCGGCGCAAAAGTGGTGCAATCGTAAATTTAAGTTCAATTATGGGCCGCCGGGGTCGAGCCGGTCAACTGGTGTACAGTGCGACCAAGGCCGGCGTGATTGGTGCGACAATGGCGTCGGCAAAGGAATTAGCCAAGTCCGGCATTCGAGTTAATGCGATCGCACCTGGATACATCGAGACAAGCATGACTGCTCATATCACCGAAGCCCAAAAAGAGACGCTGATTAACAATATTCCTGCTGGGCGGCCCGGTACACCGGATGACGTGGCGAACGCCATCTGCTTTTTGGTATCCGATCTGGCTGTATATATTAACGGTCAGGTCATCGGCGTCGACGGCGGAATGGTTGCATGATTGGGGTTGCCCCGGAAGATTTGGGCGCCGGTTTTCTCGAATGCATCGAGTCTGACAAGGTTTGCGTTCGAGACGATCAATCTGGCTGGCTAACCGGTGCCGTCCTTAACGACGCCACTCATAAGCTTGCGCGACGTTTATCTGAGGTAGGGCCCGGTCTGATCTTCCTATTTGCGCGAAATGACACTACGACGCTCATTGGTCTCTTGGCCGCGTGGAGTTCAAGGCTGGCGGTCGCGCTATTGGATCCGACTTTGCCTTCTGACTCGATCAGAAATTTACTTACAAGCTACCAACCGGAAATATTGTTGGGCGGGGACGACCTTACAAACCGCTATTTGAGCTACGAGCGGGTCTCGCCTCACGGAGTGAACCTAGCACCGACCATCCATTTTTGTCGCATTGGCGGCCGAGGAAATCTTAACCCCGACTTGGCGTTACTGCTTTCGACCTCCGGCAGTACCGGGTCGCCGAAGTTTGTTCGCCTTTCACGGACAGCAGTTGCCACTAATGCCCGGCAGATTGCCGAAGCATTAGCGATTAATGCCGATGATATCGGCATTGGTCATCTGCCAATCCATTATTCCTACGGTCTATCCGTCGTGACTTCGCACCTGATAGCGGGTGCAGCTATTTCTCTCACGCAGGCGCGGGTGACGGATCAAATCCTATGGCAACGCATCAGGGAGGATGCAGCAACACATTTTCCTGGTGTGCCATTCCATTACGAGGTGCTCGATCGACTGAAGATCCGGCGAACAGTGCCAGAGTCGGTCCGCACATTTACGCAAGCGGGCGGCCATTTGAAGCACCAACTGCGCCTGCGCTGCTATGATGCCATCTCCGAGCGCGGCGGCCGATTTTATATCATGTATGGGCAGACCGAGGCAGGTCCACGGATCTCTACTCTGCAAAGCGAGGATTTCCCCAGTCACAGCGAGTCAGTAGGACGCGCCTTAAAGGGGGGGAAACTATCGATCGTTAATACTCATGGCGAAGTTCAAGCCCCTGGCGAGGAGGGCAGTGTCGTCTATGAAGGTCCAAACGTCATGATGGGATACGCCTCCAGCCGCAACGATCTTTCTCTTCCCGACGTTCAAAAAGGTCGACTGGAGACGGGGGATAGAGGCATCATGTCTGAGGACGGATATTTAACGGTGGTCGGTCGCACCCAGAGATTCGCCAAGATTGCTGGCCTTCGCATTTCACTTGATGACATTGAGTCCCATTTCGGGCTCAGCGACGCCGTCGTGGCTTTGGCACCCGATGACAAGATCTTGCTGTTTACGAATAAGTCCGCTGCGTCGACCGTGACCGACCTGATACCAAAACTAGCGCATCGCCTAAATCTTCCAAGCAGGGTCTTCATCACAATGGTTATAGACACCATTCCGCGCACTGTAAGTGGAAAAATCGACTATAAGGCTTTGGAGCGGTTGCAGTGATTTTTGAACAGCTCCTATCGCGACCTGCGTTTTCGATCCCGAATCTCGAAAAAGAACCACTGCTTCTGCAGGGCCTCACCGAGCTGACGCAATACCACTATGCCAACTGCACGCCCTATCGCAACATTCTCGAGGCCGCCTTTGGATCATGCGCAAATTACGATCGGCTTGAGGATGTTCCCTATCTGCCAGCTGCGTTGTTTAAAAGAATAAACTTGTCGTCGACCCCACGGCCCATCTTGACGCTACAGTCAAGCGGGACCACTGGACAACAGCCGAGCAAAATTTTCGTAGATGCCGAGACGTCAGATCGGCAGTCGCGAGGACTTGTGTCCATTTTCAGGCCTGTTCTTGGCGCGAAGCGCCTTCCGCTTCTTGTCATTGATACTCGCAAGGTGATAACCGATGCCAAGGTCCTTACAGCGCGCGGCGCTGGCGTTCTGGGAATGATGAAGTTTGGCGCCAAAGCCACCTTTGCGCTCGATGGCGACCTCAACGTTATAGAAAATGATGTGCTGAGCTTTGTTGAAAAGTATGGCCACGAGCCATTCCTGATTTTCGGCTTTACCTATCTCGTGTGGTCGAAATTATTCAAAACATTTGAGCATCGGAATATTGATCTTTCAAAAGCGATCATCGTTCATTCGGGCGGTTGGAAGAAAATGGAGGAAATGAAGGTCTCGAATGAAGTCTTCAGAACATCATTTCACACGTTCCTCAAAGTTAGCCAGATTTACAACTTCTACGGATTTGTTGAGCAACTTGGCTCACTGTTTCTCGAAGCGAGCGACGGGCTTCTCTATCCTCCGAATTACACTGACGTGATCGTACGGGACCCAAGTACCCTCAACTCGCTTCCCCACGGGGAACCCGGCTTACTCCAGGTGGTGTCGCTCCTTCCGAAATCCTACCCCGGCCATTCCATACTGACGGAAGACGTGGGGGTTGTAGAACGGGTCGATAACATAGCGATAGACCGCTGCGGGAAAGGTATTCGGATCATCGGGCGCTTGCTTGCTTCCGAACTGAGAGGCTGTAGTGACGTTGTGGCGGCAGCCGCGTGAGAGTTAACTAGAGACCGGGCGCAGAATGACTCATCTTGATCTCTATTGCGGTCATCACCGATTCGAACCAGTGACCCTCAAAGAGGTGCTCGCCCGAATGGGCGCGCGTCCTTCGCTGTCGACGCCATTTGCAGCTGAGCGCATAGAGGTCATTAGCGAGCTATCGGCGCGGTTGCTCGCAGACCGAAGGATCATTGAGCGCCCAGCACTAGCTTATTTCGCGCATTGGACCCGCCGCGGCGCCATTCGGAACCTGGCTGCGCAATATGCGAGGACAGCCCCGCCCCAAACCATTTCGGCCCCGCGCGGGACAGTGCTGCATATACCGCCAAGGAATGTAGAGACAATTTTCCTGTTTTCCTGGACAAGCTCATTCATGGTCGGAAACGCCAACGTCATACGCCTGCCCAGCGACAGCAGCGGTCCAGTTATGGATACTTTGGATCTGCTTATTGAATTGACATCGAAGATAGGAGTGACTGACATATTTCTCTCCTATCCCGTGGATGAGGAAGTGAATGCAGCACTGTCCAGATCATCGGACGTGCGGATTGTTTGGGGCGGCGACGCTAAGGTAGCAGCTTTTGAAAAGCTGCCACTTCGTCACGGAGGCAAGGCCATCTGGTTCGGTGATCGGTACTCCTACGCTGTCGCGTCCGGAAAAGCTCTGGCGTCGGCAAGTATGGACGCGCTTGCGGATTTAGCACGAAGGCTAGAGACTGATATTTTTACCTTCGACCAGATGGGCTGTTCATCACCACACAAGCTATACGTCGTGGGCAATACGGATGATCATGGCGCGAGTGTTATGGCGCTGATTGATGCCGTACGTTCCGAGGCGAACCGCCGAGGCGTCAAAATTCCACCCGCTCATACTGTGCGTAAGCTCACCGAAGCATTCGCTTTAGCGGGTAGTGAAAGTAGGGCTCGTATTCCGGCGCGATCGGCTGAGTTAATGTCGATATTTCTGCCACGGTTGCGGAGGGTGGAAGACCGCGTTGGCGGCGGATACATTGTAGTCGAATTTATTGCTGGCCTAGAGGAGTTGCTGGATATTATACGTGCTCCACACCAGACGCTGACGCATTATGGTTTCGCCATCGATGAGCTTGCCGCGTTTGCGAGAAAGGCAACGCTCGCGGGGCTCTCGCGTATCGTGCCTGCAGGCCAGGCTCTTAATTTCGACGTTATATGGGACGGCTATGATCTGTTACGCGAACTGACACGCACCGTTCGCCTCGGCTAACTTTCATCGCGCCGCCTGTCCCCCACGCCAATGAGCATTAAGGAAGAAGCCTATCATATTTTGCGGCGAGCCACCTCGCAACGTCAAGCGTGAGGAAATCAAGGCGCGCCTTTCGCGAGTTCGCGCAAAAGTTTCGCCGCTGCTAAGCAGGTGGTACGGGACTTACGGCAATGCGGAACTTGAGATCGAACTGGGCAGCATCTCCCGCAGAATTTCGAAATTCTGATGGTGCATAGTTCAATTTCGAACATGCAGCCGATGTATCACGGCACCCCGCAGGACCTTTTGGATCTTTTGCTGCAGTTGGTTGGCCCGCAGCGAACCCTAGCAATGCCAGCGTTTTTTTTTGGATCGCCCGAATACTTCAATCGGGCGTATTACAGGAAGCACCCGCAATTCGACGTGCGTCGGACGCCTTCACAGATGGGGCTGGTAACCGAGCTGTTCCGGCGCCGATCCGGAACCATTCGCAGTTTACATCCTACCCATAGCGTAGCGGCTTCGGGACCGCTCGCCGAAAAAATCTGCGCAACCCATCATCTAAGTCCTTGGGGCTGCGGTGACATGTCACCCTTTCGAAATCATGGGCCGTCATAAGACTGTAATCATAGGCCTCGGTGTCAAATACTATCGCTCCTTGACGCAAGTTCATTCAATGGAGGAAAGGCTGGGGAGTCGATTTCCGGTGCCGCGTGATGAGCGTGAAGAACTTGTGCGTGTCCGGTTGCTAGACAAGACCGGAACGGCCTTTGACTATACGATGTCGTCCTCGATCGCGTCTGGCTTTGTTTTGAAAGCAGAACGTCTCAAAGATTTCGTGGAGAAGAGCGACATCAAAGAATGGACCTATAAAGGAACCACGCTTTACGTCACCGAAGCATCTAAAGTAGATGCCGCGATTGAACGAGCCGCGATGCGGGGTGAGACACTATATGCCCCTGCTTGAGAAAGTGGTTGTCGACGGCCTGCCAATTTACCGGGTCTTGAACACCCAAACGCAGTAGAAAACGATGATTGAAAAAGCACAGATCTCTGGGGCCGGAACTGTCTCGAGTTCCAATCGAGCCCCTCCCTTAATCAAATACACATTGCGCGGTTTGCAGAGCTGTTGGATGCCAAGCATAGGACGATGGTCGCACATCTATCACCTTGATGGACGAGCGGAGCCAAATCAGTCGGTCCCATCCAGTGACGTCTTTTATAGCTTGAACGTCTTGCTCGGACTTTCAAAGATTAGTCATTATCAAAATCTGCACGGTTATGACATTCCCGAAATTTTTAGGCGCTGCGTGGAGCTTGTTCCAGTAGTGGGAACCCCAAGATACAGCTATGGCATCGCTCTTTGGGCAGCTGCCGACCTCAATCTTCCGATTCCATCAAAATCACTGACGGCCATAACGGCTGTTGTCGAAGAGCGAAACAACTGGATCAAGTTTAGCGCTCAGGATCTGGGCATGCTTTTGACCGGTTACGTCAGATTTGCAGAGCGCGACCCTAATGGTTCCTGGGCCGCGACGGCGCACGAGCTATTCAAGTACTTGGCGGAGCGATTTAGCTGCCCGAGCGGCCTATTTTACAATACGGCAGCTACGGGCAGAAGGCAGTTTTCATCGTTTGCGACGCACACCTATTTGACATTGGCATGCTTTGTTTATGGGGAATGGGCCTCAAACCAAAGGGCTCTTGCCCTGGCTAAAGGCAGCTCACGAAAGCTAATCGAACTTCAGGGGCCGCAAGGCGAATGGCCGTGGTTCTTCTACACGCCGGCAGGCCGAGTAGTGGATTACTATGAAATCTATTCGGTGCACCAGGAGGGGATGGCTCCGGCATTTCTTGGCCATGCCGAACGGCACGCGGTTCCCGACGCCAGGCATGCTCTTATAAGGGGCTTTAACTGGATTTTCGGCCAAAACCAAATTAACCGATCAATGCTGTGGAAACGGGAGGGTCTTATCTGTCGATCGCAGCTTCGCAAAGGCGAGCTGGATAACAAGTACAAACGTGCAGCGCGCGCTGTCTTCAATGCCGTGCTTGGTCGATCCGCGAAATTGGTGTCCCCGTCTGAACTGCAATTGCGTCTCGAATGTCGCAGCTACGAGCTCGGCTGGATTTTATATTCTTTCGGACGGCGAACTGATCTGCCGGAAATCGTGAATCATCCAGAGTTTGCAGAGTCCCTTAATTCAGACATCGCTGCTAGTCGGTAATGGGTGGGGTCAAAGGGAGGCTCCGGGTCGTTATTGCCACGCCTCTTGGCCCGGGCGGGGAGGGCGGAATGGACCGCCTTACGGATATTGTGGTTGAACAGTACGCCCAACAGCCAAACCTCGAGATCGAACCATCAACATTGACCACCCGGGGGCATCTTGGAATGCCCTCTGTCCTATTCGTTTTCGCCCACGCTTTGGCAAAATTCTGGTACGCGATCCGACACGGTGATGTCGACCTTTTGCACCTGAACCTCGCCCACGGCGGCAGTCTTTACCGCAAGCTCATTCTGGCGCGCATCGCGCATCGCGCGAGAATTCCTTATGTTGTTCATCTTCACGGTTCGCGCTTCGATGAATTCTGGGCAGGCGCATCTCCCGTTGTGCAACGCTGGATTACCCTGCTCTTTGCCGATAGCGCGGCTATCGTTGTGCTTGGTCGAGTTCTGGGAGCGCCTTATCCTAAGGCATCTGCCACATCTGCAAGACAGGATCACCATTCTTCCGAATGCAACAAAATCGCACGTTACGAGGCGAATCGGTAATAACAGTGCCCCGGTGCAGATTTGCTTTCTCGGGCTGATCGGTGAACGCAAAGGGACTTTCAATCTCATCGCGGCGCTGAACGCAATCAAAGACGAAGACGATTGGAAAGCAACCATTGCAGGAAATGGTGAAGTTGAGAAATGTCGCGCCCAAGTCAGTGAGCTTGGGCTCGTTGACCGGATCACGATTTCTGGTTGGCTCGATGCCGTGGGAGTTGAAGATCTACTGTCACGAACCGACATCTTCGTACTGCCATCGACGGCAGAAAACCTGCCGATGTCTATTCTTGAGGCGTTTTCATTCGGTATTGCAGTGATTGCAACACCCGTAGGAGCGGTTCCAGAAGTGATCGAGCATGGCCGTAATGGTTTAATAGTGCCCGTCGGCAACGTGGGCGCGCTCGCAAACGCTTTGAGGACGTTGGTAAGAAATGCGGAGTTGAGAGCCTCGATTGGCCAGGCCGCAAAAATCGACCATGTCAACCGATATGACGTTGAGGTTTATGTTAGGCGATTAGCTGCGATCTGGCATGCGGCCGCTGAGCGAAACTCTGGACTTGAGAGGCAGGCCATCGATCGCAACCGCAATCAATTGAAGCGATAAGATAAATGCATAACGCTTAGAACCTGAGATCGGGCATCTGTCCATCGGCAACAGTCGCGACATTCAGCTTCGCCTCACTGACACTGCCCTGCACACCCACGAAGTCGAAAATGGCGTTTTGAACTGTAGGGTCGCTAAGCTCCCCAGTCTTGACCAGCAAGATCTTTTCGGGCGCGTTCTGAGCCAACGAGCATAACTGAGCATTATATTCGCGCACGTAGCGCTCGATCAACTCGAATTTTACCCGGTCTGGATCCTTGTGAGCATTTTCAGGAAGCGCATAAGTGGGATAGGTCGGATCCCATCGCGCAACTGCCCAGACGCCGCTTCCATAAGGCACCCAGTGATTATACGATCCACGTCCAAGTCCCTTAATCCCCATAAAGGATTTGACACAGCTTTCAGTATTTCGAATGAGGGCCACGGCTTTGGCGCCTGGAAAATACGAAAAAATGTCGCCGGCCGCATTGAGCCACCAATGAGACACGTCGGCGACGACAGTAAAATACTTAGCAAGTGTTTCGAAGCGCCTGATATGGAACTGTAATTCTTCGGGTTCAGGCGTCCAAGAAACTAGTGGCGGATTTTCGTGAGTGCAACAGCAGCCCCCAATGGTTCTTAATATCGCGACTAGGCTCGTCGATCCGGAGCGGCCACTGCCAAGCCCGAGAACGACCTTCCCCGGGCTGTGAAGCGGTTGCTTAGATTGAAGCAAAAGTGCGAGATTCTCGAAATAGGCTGTCGTTAGTGCGTCTGTCGGGAAGGTTTCCTCAATAAGATCCAAGAGTAACCGAGCACGGCTGACCGTGCCAAGCGGTTGGTCATTGTTACGATGCTCGAACATTTGTTGGGCAAGGCGTTCGCGAATGGTCCGGTCATAGGGATCCCAGTTAATTCCTCTACGATCGGGTCTGCGAAGCAGGTGCTTAAGCGCTCGAGTTCCCATCGTAGCAAGCAGGCGTCTCGGATTAGAATTCCATGTCCCGCCATCAGCCGTTCGATGACGAATCGCATTTTATGTCGATGGATCAATACCCAAAACTCGGTGCCGGGAAGGCCCGAAATCGCTCCCTCCGACCATTTCGGCGGCAACATGTCTACTATTCGCCCGCCAGCCGTGACGATCGTCTCGCACACCAGAACCGCCCTACTCGATAGTATAGCTTCTTACCCAGAAAAAGTACCCGATCGCTATCGCTGCTGCAGCAAATCCGACGCCAAACTCAGGAGTTATATAACTCGTCAACTTTTCGTTCTGCGTCGTGGCGCCGAACACCCGGTAAACAAGCAGGTTGTGAACGCTGTGAAAAAGGATCGGTGGCCAAATGGTCCCCGATACTAGCCTCAACCAACTGAGAAACACTCCGAGTCCGACGAGCGCAACCGAAAAGCAACTAAGAGCATAGATCTTCGGGATTCCGGCATTGTAATCAAAAAATATAATATCAGGCCAGTGCCATAGTGCCCAGATCGCTCCGGGGACAAGAGCAGTTACAGCAAATCCAGAGATTCGAGCGAATTCGGTACAAGGACACCACGCCAACCAATTTCCTCGCCTGCCGCGAACAACACGAACAGCGGCAGACGCAACGTAGCCGTGACAATATGTGCCGAAAGATATCGTGTCCCGCGGAATTCGCCGAGGCCCAACATCCAGACCGGAATGTAGATCGTTAGACAATAAAGTAAGGGTATAACTGGTGCAACTGCGTAGTATCTCAGCTTGCCACCACGGAAGCCGACATCGCGCAGCGAACGATCAACTACAAATAGCGCAAGAAGACCCGCAACGCCCACCGACCACATCTTGCAAAGGTCCGCCACGAGTGGCGACCAGGCAACAAGCAAAAATCTTGCTCCCCATGGGACGAAGGCCTGGAGTAGCGCGACAACTATGGAGAACGATGCGACCAGGATGGTAAAAAGCACAAGCTTCTGACGAGCGAGCGTCCGATCGCGACACGACGTTGTTGCACTACTGTCGACCCAACGCTTCGACTGCGCCTTCATGGTGACAACTGAGCGTATCTGATTAATTTCTGCGGAAGCGAAAAATCACCGAAGCAAAGTATACAGCCTGGATGCCGCTTGTCCTCGCCATGTTGGTGAAACCTGATTCTTGTTGTAATACAGCACTTCGGAAGGTCGCCAGCGCAACTTTCCGAGATCGGCGCCGGTTGATAGATTGATTCTCTTGAAACCATTGTTTATTGCCCATTTCATTATTTCGATCGAGAGTGTAGTCATGACGCTATATTTTCTCCAGCGCGGATCGAAGCCTGAATAATAGAGACAAAGATCATCGCCTAAGACAAACGCGATGCGCGTTGCAATGATCGCTCCGCCGATCTCAAGCTGAAACATCCGAAGTTGCCCGCGCTCAGCCATGGTGCGAGCAAAATCTGCCACTAGAGCGGAATGCTTTGGGTATCCGGTAAGTCGGTCGCGGTGCAGCGTCATGTCTTTTGACAGCGATCTGGCGGCGTGTAGCGAGAAGAAACAACTCAACGCCTCGGGGATGTCGTTCGGATGCTCTCGCGACCGAAACCCAAAGTTATAACCGTCACGTTCAAGGAATTCGTAGGATTTCCGCATACTCTTGCGCGTATTGCTTGATAGACGAGTAGCTAACTCATCCCAGCTAGTGGGCAGTTCAACGATGTAACAAGGCAAAGCATCATCCTTATTCAATCCGCCCAAGTCATCAAGCAACTCAACGGACAATCCAGGAAGACGAAAGCCGCGCCACAAGAATAAATCCCACTCGTTGCAATGCTTGGCGAAATGACCAATAAGCGCTCGGACTGCCGTATCCTGATGCTCTATCCGGCAGATAAGCCCGCGCACTTCCGTTAGGCTAAGATCCGCACCGATGAATTGCAAAAGGCGCAGCCGAAGGAGACCCCTGCCTGGCTTATGAGTCAACATCAGTGGGGCGACTGCAACCAGTCGACCGTATTGGTCGCGGACAGTGTGTAAGAAGAACTCGTCGCGCGTGGAAATCGTTTGACGCCGAAGGTGTCGCCACCAGAGGCAAATCCAAGCCGGTGAGGAATGCAACGCGCGCGGGAGCATTGCGGCATCCAGATCCTCCCACTCCGGCGTAAGCGTATCGAATGCCTCCGTAGGATCGACAAACTTTTCGATTTGCAATGTCATGAAAAGCGCAGAACCGTCTTGGAAAAGAGTTTGAGCGCAAAATACTCGAGAGCGCCGTATTCAGCACGATATTTTTGCCTTTTGCGCTCGCGAGCGGCGCTCAGGGCTCTCAGATCCTGATCAGTTAAATCGAGCGAGTAGTGTAAGAGAGAACGATCGCTGATTCGATACCTAAGTGTCACACGATCGAGAAAGTAAGCGCCGAAGCGCCGCATGGCACGTGCGTAAAAATCCCAGTCCTCACGTACTCGCATCTGGGGGTCGAAGCCGCCGAGTAGCTGCACGCATTCGCGGCGAACAAGGCCTGCGCCGGTTACTAACAGAAGACCATTGAACATCATTCGCGCCGTAAATGCCCATTTCGGACCGAAGCGATGGCAGTTCGCGGCTAATTGAGCTGCTGAAGCAAAAAAATCACGCTCGTGTTGCATCTGCTTGTCAGACACATCACCAAATGGTTCGACCCGTCCGAATACTACCCCAGCTTCGGGATGTGCGATAAAGGCTGCTCTAGCGGCAGCATAATTCTGTTCCGGCACAAGGTCATCGTCATCAAGAAAATGTACAAACCTGCCGCGGGCGAGGGGCCAACCCAAATTGCGCACAATGCTGGGAACGCCCCCGGACGGAGTCGGATTTTTCATATATTTCACACGTTGATCTCTCACACCATCGATGACGTGCTGAGCAGAGCCTTCGGGACTATCATCGACGACGATAACCTCTACTTCCACCCCGCGCTGAGTCAGTACGCTGTCAATGGCCATCGCCAGTTCCTGAGGCCGCTGGAAGGTCGGAATAATAACTGAGAAATCGATTGGCATTAGACTTTGATTGCTCACGGTCGGCCTTCCCGTTGCAGTCAGGGTGAGGCGCCTCAGCCTCATTAAAGCACGTAGAACTCGGGAAAGCACGTAGAACTCGGGCCGTCGACCAGCAGCTTTGAGATCAGGCCGGTTGATTGCGGTTGATCGTGTCGCCGCTCTGGCCGCTTCGTGAGGCGCTCTGCGACATGACTAGGAGCCTAGTGTTCTAGTGCTCTCTTCCTCGAGCTGACGAAGCCGCTTTACCTCGAAAGGCATTAAGCCGCCGTAGAGCTGCTTCCAGCGATAAAACGTTGCCGCAGAGATGCCCATCTTCCGGCACACCTCAGAGCAACTACAGCGCGACAGACTCGACTGAAGATGTGGCATTAGAGGAATTTAGCTCCCCTGGGGTTACCGTTATCTGTCAGCCAGACAGAGGTGGTCCCGGTTGTCTGAACAGAATTTCCGCGTCGATAAGTGGAGTGTCTGCCTCGGTTAAGCTGCCAAGCGGAAAGGCAGCGAGGTGAAGTAGGCGTGATCGGGTGTCGTGCCGTCAAGGCTCGAGTGTGGTCGTCGACCATTGTAGAAGTCCAGGTAACGACCGATCGACGCACGGGCCTCGCTGACGCTGTCGTAAGCTCGCAGATACACCTCCTCATATTTGACGCTGCGCCAAAGCCGCTCAACGAAGACGTTGTCGCGCCAGGCGCCCCGGCCATCCATGCTGATCGCAATGCCGTTGTTGGCGAGCACACCGGTGAAGGCCGAGCCCGTGAACTGCGAGCCCTGATCCGTGTTGAAGATTTCCGGCTTGCCGTGGTTCGCCAGCGCCTGCTCCAGTGTCTCGACGCAGAACGCCGCTTCCATCGTGATCGACACGCGCCACGACAGTACGCGACGGCTGAACCAATCGAGCACGACGGCCAGATAGACGAAGCCGCGTGCCATTCGGATGTAGGTGATGTCCATCGCCCACACCTGGTTCGGCCGCGTGATCGGCATCCCGCGCAGCAGGTACGGATAGATCTTGTGACCCGGCTCGGGTTTGGTCGTGCGCGGCCGGCGATAGAGCGCTTCTATCCCCATCCGCCGCATCAGCGTCTTCACGTGACGGCGGCCGACCTTGCTCCCCTCGGCAGTCAGCAAGCCTTGCAACATCCGCGAGCCGGCGAACGGGAACTCCAGATGCAGCTCGTCAATCCGCCGCATCAAAGCGAGGTCAGCGGCCGACACCGGCCGTGGCAGGTAGTAGACGCTGCCACGGCTGATGTTCAGAGCTTCCGCCTGCTTGCCGATCGGCAGATCGTGTGCACGGTCGATCATCGCTTTGCGCTCAACAGCCCGGCCTTGGTGAGCGCTCCTTCTAAAAAATCATTTTCGAGCGTCAGCTCGCCGATCTTGGCGTGCAGCGACTTCACATCGGCGCTCGGCTGCGTGGTCGCGTTGCTACCCGGACCGAATGCATTGGCGGCCAATTCCTGAAGCTGAACCTTCCATTGCGTTATCTGGTTCGGGTGAACGTCGAAGTGCTCAGCCAGCTGGGCCAGCGTCATCTCGCCCTTGATGGCCGCAAGCGCCACCTTTGCCTTGAAGGCCGGTGTGTGCGTCCGGCGCGATCGTCTGCTCATTGTCTCTCCTGATTCGCGGGCCAATCTTGCCCGCCGTCAGGCAGAAACTCCACTTAGCGCTCTGTCCGACCGCAAATTGCAAACTGAGTATAAGCTAAATCACCCAAACGCGGTCTGATGCCTTTATAATATCTTGGCTCCATGCCATCGAAGAAAACACCTTTTAGACCGGGAATTGGGCCATTCGCATCGGATCGAATTAGAAACTTGCCGTGCAAAGCAAGATAAAGTCCTATGGGACGAATGAAGCGAACAAGATCCTCTACGGCTGGGCAATATACAAGCTGCACACCTGGCAGGACGTGTTTGAAATTTAGCGGTCGGAAGACAAATGGATATGCGCGATCAGCTGTCACGCACCACAACGTGATGCAGCCGGCTTTAGCGTGCCTTAGCAAAAGATCGTACTCAAAAGGGTCATAAGGAACTTCAGGACGCGATTTGCCCGCTAAAATCTTGGCCTGATTTCCGTGAGTAAAAAAATGTAGCAATGGAAAGGTGACGAATTGTCCCTCAGCGTATCGCGAGAATCCCTGGATCTTGACGATTTCCCTTGTATGCGGCCGGGCCGATATATTCAAATAAGTAACGTTGGCATGCTTTAATCCTTTCGTAAAGAACAGCGTCGCGAAGCACCGGTAATAAGGCTCCACGCACCAACTCGTGACATGGCATCGGATAGCGCTATCCGCGAAGTCCATTGCACTGAATATCAAAAGAATGGCGCCCACTATATTACCGTTATCTTCCAACAGATATCCGTATTTCGGGTAACCTTTTGGAGTAGGATGTTCATCAAGATAGTCGAGCACGCGCTGGTAATAGCGAACGGAATATCCGAGACCTCGCGCGAGCAGGGCAGCTACCTCGATTTTATCCTTGCTGCTGATTTCGCGCGCATAAATTCTTGGCGCAGATGAAGTAGCCGTGTATGTATGCATGCCTCGGAAGGATCCGTTTGAGGCGGGACTGTCAAGTCCAGTGCCTACAGCTTACGATAGCAGAAAAAATGGGTAATGCCATGCCGAGTTGGACCTTATTCGAACATAATGAAAAGGAGCGTTAGCGTTAATTCGGCTGATCCTAGAGGACGATCGTTTAGCAAGCTCACCAAAACGTTAGTAAAAATTTGTTGTGCAAAATGTCATGCGAGAAAGCTGGAGCAGAGTGCAACGTGAACTCGATTGTTGGGCAGAGCGCGGCCTGACTGCTCGAGTATGGTTACGCGACGACGACGCTCATCGGATGTCTCAGCCTTTGGCGCGTTTGCACGATCTGGTGCGAAAGTACCGCATTACGATTGGATTGGCGATTGTTCCGGGGCTTTTGCATAGCGATCTGTTGGAATTTCTCGCTGTGGCACGGGGTGAGTTTTATCCAATGTGTCATGGGTGGAAACATCTAAACCACGCCACAAAATATAGGCCTTGTGAATTTGGGCCCGATAGGCCATTCGACAGTTTGTTGGGCGATGCAGAGCTTGCATATGAGAAATTTCATGAATGTTTTGATTCTGTAAAAGTGATTTTTGTTCCTCCTTACAATTGTATCAATCAAACTCTCGTCCACGCGCTGCCTGGGATTGGGTTTGCTGGACTGTCGCTCGGACCATCTGTGCTGGAGGCACGGCTTGCGCGAGCGGGATCGAAAGTGTGGATACCGCCTGTGGTGAAAATCGATCGTAAGTCGAATGTTACCCGGGTCGATGCGCAAGTCGATCTCATCGATTGGCAGCGGCGGACCGCGAAAGATCCGGGGGTAATTGCAGACTGCTTTATCGGTCATTTGCGCTTAAGAAGGTGGGGAATCGTAAGCCCAAATGATCCGATCGGAATTCTTACGCACCACCTTAATCATAGCGATCAGGTATGGAGGGTATGCGAGGACTTGCTCGACTGTGTATGTGGCCACCGAGCCACAGCGTTTGAGTTGCCTGGAGAATTTGTACAGTCAGAAGGACCTTGAGACACAAAAGGAATTCACAGTTTCACTGAGCAGATCTTGCCGTTTGGAATAATCGACTTTGAATCCTGTCACGAGGTGACGTCGTTCTACGTAAAAACCCGAGGAGAAGGCCGAGTGCACTGACGTGCCACGATAGCACATTGAAAAAACCGAGCCTGATCGATCTGAGCCGGGCTGCCATTATTAGGATAGGAACTGCAGCAGCCAGAAAAATAATCAATACATCAACTTTACCATTTAGCATCAATGCGATTAGGAAGACGCCGCCCCAATAGAGCCAGACGCCGACTGCCAGGTTGGCGATTCTAAGCTCCAAGAGAAGAGTGTGGACATATCCTCCTCTTAGTGCGGCGCGAAAGAGGTCACCTATACCAAGGATGTAGCCGGTGCGCGCGCGATGCGACAACAGTTGAAACGTGTCCATTTGATGGGCGTAGTGATCTGCAGCATGGTCTGGCAGTCGGACGAGCCGCCATCCTCTCTTCCGAAGTCGGACGCCGAGATCATATTCCTCGAAGGCGCGCAGGTTCTTGTCGGACAGATAACCAACTGCGTCGATAGCAGTTCGTCGGTACAGTCCGCCTCCAACTAAGTATCCGACCTCTGCCGCACCGTCTTGCGGTTGCCACTTTCTCTGTCGTCTGACGCGAGCTGCAAATTCGAGATTGGGGACTCGTGCCTCATGGACGTATCCGCCTACGCCAGCGACTTGTGGCTCGCGATCGAGAAAATCAACGGCTCGTCCTAAGAAATCCGCGTCCAACTCCATGTCGCCGTCAAGAACATAAACGTATTCGGAGTTGCTGTATTGGTACCCGAGTTGTGGACCAACGCCGCAGCACCGTTCGCTGGGGCGGGTGATCTGTACGATGGTGACAGGAAAACGCATCGCGATTTCGATGGTACGATCCGTGGAGGCGCTGTCAGCCACGATGACCTCTCCATCACAGGCCGCTAGCGCTTTTATCGAGCTTTCAATCGCTCTAGTTATATTTTCCTCTTCGTTAAAGGTCTTGATAATGACACAGACACCTTTCGCCGCGTAAGTCACTGGCTCGATCATCATTTTCGGCGACAAATTCAAACAGCGAGGTAACGCGCCACGTTTGAATATCGAGTTGGAGGTTGCGTAGAAGGCAAGCCGATACCTTCATTGCATAAGAATCATATCTGCTTTACTCCGTCAACGCCAGATCTGATCACACTTAAGCATGGAATAGGAGCGCGAGCGGCACATGAATGGCAGAATTGTGAACCTTGCAAATCGCAGACTCTCAGGATTGTTGCTCTATGCGAATTCAACTGGGAGCCTGTTTGTGGGGATAACTGCTCAGACCATTGGCTTTGTTATCCTCGCGCGGTTTCTCGGAACCGAGCAATATGGTTACCTGGCGACGATTTCGGCAGCGGCAAATCTCGGCGTCCCATGGTGCGGCCTCGGGGCAAGTGAGGCGATACGTCGCCGAGTAAGTCGGGACCACGGCACGTATTCCGCGGTACTCGGCCACTCTCTGATCTTGATGGGTATAACGGGTGTAATTGTAACACTTGTGATCAGTATGGGACTTGCGGTGTTCGTGCGAATCCTGTCGGATCCCGTCTCTAACGTTGCGCTCATCTTGATGCTGGTTTTGTGCAACACCGTAGGGTATTCGTGGCTTGTCTTCGTGGAGCAAATCTTTCTTGCTCATTCCGATTTCAAAAACGCCAATATCGTGAATGCAAGCTTCGGCGTCGCCCGAGCACTCACGGCTGTCGTAGCGTGTTTGGGTTTCGGGGTGGACAGCCTTCCAACCTGGGCGATGTGGAATGCCGGCATCTACATTGTAGGGTCGTTAGCGGGCGTTGCCGCAATATGGCATTATGGAAGACCGCGGTGGCAGATAATCTATGATGAACTGCCGCTCGGATTTACCATCAGCGCCGCGGGGGTTCTTTGGGCGCTCCGACAAAACATTGATCTTTTGTCGTTGAGTGCCGTCGAAACACCATCCGTGATTGGAGCGTACGGCATTGCTCGTCGAGTCATCGGCACCGCTAGCATCGTTGGCGCTTCGCTGGATCGTCTCATCTATCCGAAATTAGCTGTTGCGGGCATAGAGGGGGCATCGGCCACGCTTCATCTGGCCCGAAGATTCGTTCTGTACGGAGTTGCAATTAGCTTACCAACATGCCTTGCGATTTTTGTTTTTGCCCCGATCTTGCCGCGGATTTTCGGCGTTGGCTACGGCAATTCAGTCCATATATTGCAAATATTGTGCTGGACTTTGATTTTTACGATAGTGCAAAACGTTGCGTTTGATGCACTCAACGCCGCAGAGCGGCATGGGCCGCGCTTCGTCGCTCAGACCGCTGCCGGCCTATTTGGAGTTGGTACGATCGCGGGGCTGACCTACCTTTATGGCATCATCGGAACGTTTGTTGGGTGCTATATATCGGATAGCGCAGTAGTCATTGCACTCTGGGCTACTCTGCATGTGTTAGGAGGTGATCACAAAAAGGCAATTTCGACTTGATGCAGTATCGTTCAACGATCGCCCGCAGGAGCGCCAGGATCATACGAGGATTGCTTTGCTTTGACGGTGCCGGGCGCGAGCATGCGCCTCAGAAGCGTGCCGGACAAAATAATGGCGAACATGCTGTTCGTGAATAGGTAGCGCTTCCACATCCTCCTCGGCTCTTGTCCGAGTCTGAAGGCCCATTCTAAGCCCCATTTTTGCGTCCATAATGGTGCTCTTTTGACGAAACCCGCGATGACATCAATGGATCCACCGACGCCCATGACGAAGCTTACGCCCAATTCATCCCGATAGCGTCTAATGAAACGTTCTTTTGTAGGGCTCGAGATCGCGATGAACAGACAATCTGCCTTCGATGCACGAATGGTGTTGACTATCCCTAGCTCATCTTCGGACTTGAAATATCCGTTGCGGCATCCGGCGACGTCGATCGCTGGAAACAAGCGCTTTATTTCGATTATCGCCTTATTCAATACCTCTTGCTTAGCGCCGAAAAAATACGGTCGATAACCCTTCTCGGCACACAGCCGAAGCGCCTCTCGCATCAAATCTATGCCGGCAATTCGTTCAATTTTGCCAAAGCCAAGCAGGCGTGCGGCAATGACAATGCCCATTCCATCGACGTTAATGAGGTCAGACTCGACAACGTCCCGGCGGAGTTCCTCGTTCGAACGCATCATTACAAACTTGGCGACATTGACTACGACCTGCTGCAATCGAGTTCGAGATCGCATGGCCTCATCGATCCTTGCGATGGTTTCAGACATCGTAAGGACGTCCAGAGGAACGTCCATGAAATTGATTCGCTTGCTGTAGCCAGGCTGCTTGCACAGTGGAATGTCGACATTGGCTAACGTTGTCATGATGTTAACTCAAGGCGCGAACGAGAGAGGGTCGAAGACCGAATTTTCGTGATCGGATATCATTTTAAACGCATGCCAACAAAAACCTCAATTAAATCCAATCCAATTTACGGCAATGTTGGGTAAACCTTCCGCCCTGTAGGGAAAATTGGAAATTGTTAAGCAGGTCTATTGGTCCTGCAACGGGGCTCGATTAAAAATATCCGGTTCCGCATTCTCTCGTACGATCCTGGCCGGATTCCCGACAACCACGCAGTGCGGTGGTACATCCTTGGTGACCACACTGGCCGGCCCAACAATGGCACCTTTGCCGATCTTCACCCCGCCTATGATTACAGCGTGGGGGCCTATCCACACGTCGTCTTCGACGACGGGGAACCTCGATTCACGATGATTGCCGGTGATTTTGTCCTTTCGGCCGATTACAACTCCATTGAACAGTGTAACATTTGAGCCAAGCTTAGCTTGTGGACTGACCACAAGTCCCCAGCCATGCACAATGCAAAGACCTGGACCCACGGTCAGTTTCGAGGGTAAATCCATGGCGGCGTGGGCTTGTGTCCAACGGTGCAGAAGTCGAGCCAGCAGAGACATCAGTCGACCGCGGCCAGCACTCCAGTGGCAAAATCGCAGGGTGACGATCGGACGAAAAGTACGATGCGTTAATGTTAGGACTGCGACGTCGCGGAGCAAGGAGCTACCCGCAAATCGAAATGTATCAGCCCGCACGTTTTCGAACATGGCTAACGCCAAGCATCAGCTTGCCCTCAGTGCCACGGAATCGGTTGAAACGATCGGCAGTCACCATGAATAAGGACTAGAGTTTCCCAGCCACGGCTGCAAGCGTATTATTGAAGCACTCGACGCGAGATTATCGAATTCTGCCCACGTCTTACGTCTTCGGCGGCATGTTGCGTCATCGGATAAATGGAATTAAGCTTGAGTATTAAGCGATGAGTATTCAGGCCTATCCATCATCACTAAACCCGCCTGCGTCCGGAGGGCGATCCTCGGTTAATCTGCCGCATTCAGCCGCTGCGGGCTTTCCGCTCCGGCTGCTATTTGCGATAGCCACAGTTTTCAATTTTCCGGCATTTACCCTGCAGTTGGCCATCGACATGCACACCGGTCAGTGGACCGGCTCGCCGATTTTGAGGGTGGCGACGATAGGATCGGAAATACTCGCCATAGCTGTCATCCTTTCTTCTCGGAGGATCACGAGATTCGTCCTGAGCTGCTGGCCCATCTTTGTTCTCATCGCAACCGCCTTTGTATCAGCCGTTTGGTCACGCAATCCAGCCGCCACAATACATGGGGCTAACACATATATGACGTCCGCGCTGCTCGGTCTCGCAATTGTCGGAACGATGCCGCAGTTTCAATGCGTACGTTTCTGCATAAGGATCATGGTGCTCGGATGCATCCTTAGCATAGCGTGGGTGCTGTTCTTCCCGACCGCTGGTATCCATAGCGCGACAGACCTCATTCAAAGCGTGCACGCGGGCTTATGGCGCGGGGTGTTCAGCCACAAGCAGGAACTCGGCGTCTTTGCCGGAATTACAACCGGCGTTCTTCTGTTTTACAGGACCAAGATATTTAAGCAGCCGCTTTACGTAGCATCCCTGGCCTCAAGTCTGGCCTGCCTATTTGGAACTCAGTCCGCAACCGGTTTTGTGCTCGCGGTGGCGACGCCTGCGGTGCTGTATCTTGGCTATTTCGTAGCGCGTTCGCCGATGGCGGCTCGCCGATCGAATCTGGTAAAGTGCGCTTTGGTCGTGATTGCTATTGGTGCCGCTTATAAGTTGGGATTGTTAGATTTCGTTGTTGTGAAAATACTAAACAAGCACACCGATCTTACCGGTCGCGCAGAAATCTGGCCAATCGTCTTGGCTGATTTCTATGCATCCGGGAGAACATTGCTGGGTGGCGGCTTCGGAGCTTTTCTGGGGTCAGAATTGACGCAATCGAGCGTCGACAACGGTTATTTGGATACGTTCATCGAATTCGGCTATATTGGATCAATAGTTGTGTTTCTAACCTTTGCGTCCATCCTCTGGATCGCCATCCGATTGCTGCTTACGAGTCCATCGCGAGATGCCCTCATTAACGCTTTTCCGTTTGGAATTTGGTCCATAATACTTTTCCTAAATATAACGGAAAGCGATTTCATGACAAAATCCATCGAGACCGTCCTTACTTCGATCGCCGTCGGCCTTGTTGTCCAACAGCAGGCCCTATATCGACAATCAAGGACCAGCAATCCAAACATTCGGCCTGCTACTATCAAACCTTTCGCATCGAATACTGTATTGCATCGCCGTCCGGCGAATCCGAAGCTTTCTTAGGGGGACGCGGCGTTCGCGCTCTTGAGCAGAATTCCGAACAGTCCTTTTTGATTGAAGCGGCGCAAATCGGGCCGCAGCGGTTCAGCTTCACAAACCACGGAGCGGCAATCGCGCGCAGCTTGTGTAAAGCTCTGGAACCCCCAATTTGCATCGATATCATCGACAGTCACGGCGCCGCCAGGTCGCAAAGCGGTCCACGCATGATCTAGTTCAAAACGAACATTGCGTTCGCTATGCAGGCTGTCGTGAATGAAAAGATCGATTTCGCCACCCAGTTTGGATAAGATGCCACGAAGCCGTCGTCGGCTCGATCCCCTGATGTAGGACCAGCGTTTAG
Organism: uncultured Alphaproteobacteria bacterium; assembly: GCA_963844545.1. GTDB lineage: Bacteria > Pseudomonadota > Alphaproteobacteria > Rhizobiales > Xanthobacteraceae > BOG-931. The sequence continues at coordinate 1,728,935 of CAWJOX010000026.1, forward strand.
GGAAGCGGTCTCCAACCGCTATCCCGATCTGCTGATGCCATATGTGATCGAGCGGGGGATAGTCGATGCTCCACAAATGACCAGTACCATTTCTTTCTAGCGCTTCCAGAATAAAGCGCGAGGTCATGCCGTGTGCGACGCCAGTTTCGACCACATTTCGCGGCCGCAAATGCCGCGTTAGACACCATATTGCGCGCACGAAACCAGCGTCACCGTCATTCCAGTTTTTGAAACTCAAAGGGCCAACCCTGATTCCCTTGGCCTCCAATTCGCTAATGACCTGCGGCCACAACTCCCAGAATTCCGACGACATAGCGCAAGGCCATGATAAGTTCAGAAATTTGTGGAGTTCCTGTTCCCAATTGCTCTCGGCCTTGTAGAGATCAGGCGGAACCCGCCGCTCGCTTCGCGCCACTATTCTTTCCTGTAACGCCAGCAAGGATTCAATCGGTTCGGCGGCGATCGCTGCGATGGCCCGTACTGGATGCCGCAAAAAATATCGGCGAGCTGACTCAAGCATTAATTATCCTCCGTCGGTGACCAAACTCGACCCGACGCGCTACACGGCGAAAAGAGGGAAGAGGCAGCCACGATCCCGCCCGTCATGTCGACCATAAGACGTTGGCACACCTGGGAACTCAGCCAAAGTCGCAGCCAGGCCTCAGCCGCGCCTCGCGGCGACAATGCCGGTCGTAGGGTCAACCGCGACCGGTTCGGATCGCTCATCGAGCGGCCCGCCGAGCCAGCACGCGGGTAAGACGGCGGCAAGTGAAGCCGGCCCCAAATGCAAATCGCAATACGGGCCCAAAACATGGCCCCGCGATTGCGCCAATGAAAAAGAGGTTTGGGACGGAAGATTCAAAATTAGATGCAAGCAGGGGCGCGCCGTTAACCCCCCGCAGCTGCGGGACGAGCTTTGTATCGAGAAAAGTCAGTTTACCAAGATCCATTTGATAGCCGGTCGCAGCGATTACATGGTCGACGTCGAGCCCGGTTTTAAATCCATCGAATCGACGAAGTTCCAAACCCACGCGACCATTCCGTGCTTTGGTTTGTTCCACGGTGTATCCGAGGAGCACAGGTATTTCACCTCCTTCAATCTTCTCCTTGGCAAACCATCCGCCGGCGGGTCCGTGTGACCTGCGGTAAATTTCGCTGCGCAGCGATTTAGGCAGGTACCAAACCAGCCAAGGCGCATCGGCGAAAATTTTGTAGCGCCAGCCTGGTCCGATGCCGCTAAGCGGCTCGCGCAATTGATCCAATAGGGAAGTCGAGACGGATTTTACGGGAGGTTTTTGATTGAACCTTATGAACCCCTGACGGGCGATGAGGTGCACCTGCGCGCCTTGTTCATGTAGCAGTACCGTTAGATCGGTTGCCGAGGCGCCGCTGCCGATCACGGCGACGGTTTTTCCTTTAAATCCGCTAAGGTCCCGATGTAGTGAACTATGTGTGACCAGCAAGTCCGGCAAACTCGCCAAATTCGCTGGCATATAGGCGAACGCGGCAATGCCAATTGCAACGACCACGTATTTCGCTGGAATTATCTCGCCATCCTCGGATCTAAGCGAGAAGCCGTTCTTGCCGCGCGCAAGCGAAACGATCATCTTCGCCTCGAGTTCCGGGGCATAAGCTTGCGCGAAGGCGAGGCCATAGTCGGTAAAGGTATCCAAAGACACCGCTATTCCGAGGTCGGCATACGGGATGCTCCGGTCGGCGCAGAAACGCTCCAGAGTGCAGCGGCCCTCGGGATCGTATAGGTTTGAAGCAAAACCGTCGGATTTTAACATCATGCCCGCCGGCATCTGCGTGAGCCAGAAATCCATCGCCCGGCCGAAGATGCGGAACGGAATGCCCCGTCCGCGGAGATGTGCGGCAAGCGACAAACCATATGGCCCGGCTCCAATAATGACGATTTGCGGCTGTGGCGCCATGAAACTGTCCTAAAGTTATTTACCTATGAGTTGTGACAACATGACGAGGACGGCACCTAACGCGCCACCACAGGCTTGTCGGCAGGTCGGTCACGGCCCTGTGCCACCACCTTTTCTATTATGAGCTGCTGCTGATTTCGGCGCTGAGCGCCCAATCTCTTTAGAGGTCCGGCATTGAATACCGACTTCAACAGCTCAAAGACCAATTTGGGATCCTCCCACGGGATGTCTTCATAACCTGATAAAATAGCATTGCTGCAGGCAGATCGCTGCAATTCCTGGGGAAACAGCGGCACAGGGTGCGTTGAGCCTTTGCTCGGTTGCGGCGTCCATTCGGTGTTGGTTATCCGTGAAAAAAGGGCCGATGACAGATCGACACCGTACGCTCCTCCAAGATAGGCAATTGGGGTGACTCGCGGATTCATTTCGATCAGATACGCGCGGTTCGAAGAATCGAGAATAAAATCGAACCCGACAAATCCTGACAATTTAAGTTCCTCAACTAAAACATTCGCCGCCGCTGTCATTTCCGGATGATCAATGACCTGAACCATCGCAGCAGGGCCAAAAGCGTAGGTAGTTGCGATGACCTTGACGCTTATGCCGGCAACGACCTCGCCATTCCAACAGATAACTGCTCGATTCGCGGCAGCACCCAGTATAAGCTCCTGCAGACACACTCGGCGCAACAGCAGCGAGAAAAAGCGAAACACAGACAGCGGCAGCACTCTAGCGAGGTTAGACCGCGCGATCCGAGGCCAGCTCATCGGCAGCTCAAATTCGCAAACTGCTGTTCGTACCTGCGCTGCGTTCTCAGCGATGCGCACGTACTTGCCACCCCACGCTCCATCCGCCTTGACCAAGGTGGGATAATCGATCGATTTGAGCGTCTCATCAATGTTCCTGAGATGAATTTCCTTGGTTTGCGGGCAGCGCACGCTTTTTGATCGCGCGAAGGGAATTAGCAGGCTTTTTTTTGTGGCAAACTCAAAGCTGCTGGCGGCCCCCAGAGATCTTTCAATCAACCTTACTATGCCGCCCGATCTCTCGCCTTGTCGATCGCGGACCGCACGCTCGTGGAGCGTATGCAGGTCACCGACAGCGCAATCGTCCGTGCAAACCAGAAGATCGGGCGACCAGTCCGCGATGGCGCGGGTCAGTGATCGGTGTCGTGCCGCAATTCGATAGAAGTAATGCCGTCGCACGGCTGACGTTTGGCGAACAAAGCTTCGTGCGGGTGAGATCGCTGCAACGGCAAAGCCGGCCTTTGCTAGTGCCAACGAGACACGCGCCGGAATCGGCCAACGCGCCGTAGAAATGACCAATACCTTTGGCGGTTCTACACGACTCGCGAGATTTTTAACTCTCGTCAGCATAATTGCAAAAATCCCGATTACGCTAAGGATCAACGGTCGCCAGACGTCAATTGTGCCGGAGTTCCAATGTGCCGAGTTCTCAAGGCCCGGCCCCCGAGGGTATTTACCACCGCCGATGCGATAGTTTCCTCAAAATCGTCGATCATGTTAGAAGCACATGGTATTCTTTGGTTCGCTCGGTACACTAGTACGTTGACCGAGCAGTTTCGACAACTTAGTCGATGTCGTAAACATGAAAAAGGTAGATTGCTACCTCAAGTCGAGATCCCATGGCAGTGACGGTAGCTAGCCGTAAACCCCGACCTAAAATTCACCTCATCGCTGGGGCGCGGCCAAATTTCATGAAGATTGCGCCACTGTGGCATGCCCTACAGCGCTGTCACGACGAGTTCGACGTGGTCGTCATCCACACCGGACAGCATTATGACCATGAGATGTCAGACGTATTTCTTCGGCAGTTTGGTCTGCCGCGGCCGTCATATTTGCTGGGTGTCGGCAGCGCCAGCCATGCTAAACAGACCGCGGCTGTCATGACAGCTTATGATGATGTTTGTACGTTAGCGCGTCCGGATTGGGTGGTAGTCGTTGGTGATGTAAATTCGACGATGGGTGCGGCGATTGTTGCCAAAAAACTCCTTGTTCCGGTCGCCCATCTCGAAGCCGGCCTTCGCTCTTTCGATCGGACAATGCCAGAAGAGATCAATCGGATAGTAACCAACTCGATCGCTGATCTGTTGTGGACACCGTCTCCAGACGCAGACGAAAATCTAAAACGCGAAGGAGTAGCAGAGTCCAAAATCGAGCGAGTCGGTAACATTATGATCGATGCGTTCGAAATGCTGCGCAGCGAGATTGCGGTGACTGATTGGCCTGCCAAACATGGTCTGGCAAACAGGGCCTACGGGGTAGTGACTTTACATCGACCAGCAAATGTCGATGCACTCGACCGGCTCGCTACCTTGGTTGCCGCCTTGGAGCGGATTGCCGCAAACACGTCGCTGGTCTTGCCGCTGCATCCACGAACCCGGGAGCAACTCGAAGCCGCGGGACTGTTGGTCCGTTTAAGCAATGTGCACGGGCTCAACCTCCTGCCGCCGCTTGGCTATATTGAATTTATGAGCGCGGTCTGTTCAGCGCGGTTTGTCCTTACCGATTCCGGTGGTATCCAGGAAGAAACTACTTATCTTGGAATCCCCTGTCTGACGCTACGCGATACCACCGAGCGGCCAATTACAGTCAGCCAAGGCAGTAATCGCTTGGTCAGGCTTGAGACCCTAGACGCAGAACTCGACACGGTATTAGCTGGCCCAGCGCGAATTGGCCATCGCCCCGAACTCTGGGATGGCAAGACAGCGGATCGGGTTGTGCAGAGTCTGCTCCGTCACGTCGACGTACCGGTCCATCACACATGATTTTGGTCACCTCGCAATGAACGATCAGTCGCAGTCCGTTTCGTCCGATGAGCTGGAAGGGCTCTACCGCAACCGCAAAGCCGTACTTGGCGTGGTGGGAATGGGTTACGTCGGCTTGCCTCTAGCACTCGCAGCCGCAGCGGCTGGATATCGCGTCGTTGGCTTTGACATAGACCCGACTAAGGTTGAGCAAATCAATAGCGGGACGAGCTACTTCGAACACATCGGCAGCGATCTCATTGCGCACGCGGTCCGGAACAATAGGCTGCGGGCCACAGCCGATTTTCAAAATGTGAGAGCGGTAAACGCAATCGTTATTTGCGTGCCCACACCGCTAACTGCCAATCGCGAGCCGGATCTAAGCTTTATCGAGCGAACCACTGAAACTATCGCGCCGCATCTTTGCAAGGGCCATCTGATCGTCCTCGAATCGACGACATGGCCAGGTACGACCAGCGAGGTCGTAAAACCCATCCTTGAGCGCACCGGGCTGCGTTGTGGTGAGGACTTCTTTCTTGCCTTTTCGCCTGAACGCGAAGATCCAGGAAATGCGAATTTTTCGACGCAGACAATTCCGAAGGTCGTAGGCGGCGATGATGCGCTCTCGCGCAAGTTGGTCGCAGCGCTATATGGTTCGATTGTGGATCGGGTTGTGGCCGTATCCACCACCAAGGCGGCGGAGGCGGTCAAGCTTACGGAGAATATTTTTCGCGCGGTCAATATCGCACTCGTGAACGAGCTGAAGGTTGTTTATGACGCGATGGGCATCGACATTTGGGAAGTGATTGACGCCGCGAAAACTAAGCCATTCGGTTTCACGGCATTCTATCCGGGCCCGGGATTAGGTGGCCACTGCATTCCCATCGATCCCTTCTATCTGACCTGGAAGGCCCGAGAGTACGAGATTTCAACTCGATTTATTGAACTCGCAGGCGAGATCAATACGCAGATGCCGCGCTTTGTCGTCGACAAATTAGCGCGGGCACTCGATCGCCGCGCCGGCAGAGGGTTGACTAATTCTAGGATCTTGATCTTGGGGGTCGCCTACAAGAAAAATATAGATGATATTCGCGAAAGTCCGTCTCTCAAGCTCATAGACTTGATTGAGGGCAGGGGGGCGAGCGTCGATTTCTATGATCCACATGTGCCCGTTATTCCAAAATCCCGGGAACACGGGCAACTAGCGGGCAGGCGGAGCATCAGCTGGAGCCTAGATGCAGTGGCCCGATACGACGCGGTGGTGGTTGCCACTGACCACGATGCGATCGACTACTCTGTACTGGGCAGAGCAGCCGCGCTTGTTATCGATACACGTAATGCTTGCGGGCGTGCCGGATGGTGCGGCTCCAATGTCGTAAAGGCTTAGATCGCGGTGCTGGCTCACCGCAATAAAATACTCCGGCATTTATGACCAACGGACATTTGCCGATCCGCTGACCGAGGTGTTGCGCAGTGGTGCGCGAGCGCTGCTGACGGACGCGGTCGAGGCCGAAGTCGCGGTCTTGCGCTCTCGGCTTCGACCGTCGCGCGGCTCAAGGACGCCCGGTCCGAGGAGCATGCGCGCTGGAGCAAACGCGATCTCTCGATCTCTCAGCCAAGCGCTGCGTCTACTTCTGGGTCGACGGCATCCACGTGCAGGCCAGACTTGAGCATGCCGCGCAGTGTCTGCTGGTCATCATCTGCGCCACCCCCGAGGGCAAGAAGGAGCTCGTCGGTCTCATCGACGGCGTGCGCGAGAGTGCGCAATCCTGGAGGGAGTTGCTCCTCGACCTGAAGCGGCGTGGACTTGCGATGCCGCCCGAGCTCGCGGTCGCCGATGGCGCCCTTGGCTTCTGGCAAGCGATCGAGGAAATGTGGCCGGCAACCCGCGGTCAGCGCTGCTGGGTGCACAAGACCGCCAACGTCCTCAATAAGCTGCCAAAGAGCCAGCTACCGAAAGCTAAGAGGTCTGAGATCGACAAGTCCTTTCTGCTGCGCGATCTGCTATTCTACACGAGCACGGGTGACCGCGTGGCAAACAGCCGGTCCCGAGGATGCCAACCCGGCCGCGCAGCCGTCACCGTCGCTCCTCATTGGCGGCACCCGTGCGCCGCTTCGCGGGACCACGCCGCTGCCATCGGCTGACGAACTGTTCGTAGGCATGTTCAGCGTGGCGCGCCACGTCGCTCTCCCGATTGCGCAGTTCCTTGATATTATAGGCACAGGCCGCGCCACGCTTGTTGCCCTTTTTCTCCGGCTATCCAGCCTGTAGCTGCATCGCGCGTATCTTATGGGCGACCAGCGCGGGACGCGCCCATTGGTAGTCGGTATCTTTGGTCTTTGGTCGGCAGATGCCAGCAGAGCACGGCGAGCTTACGGGCCACGGCGACCGCTGCGACCTGTGGCCACGTCGGGCTCGGATAGGCAGGAAGAACGAACGCAACAGGCGTGGTGCCTTAGAGGCAGCCCCAGGCCGCCTCGACCAGCATGGGCGGCGGTACGGCCTGCTTGCTGATGCGGCCATGCTGCGCCAAACCAAGACCCGATTGGCGCACCCGCGGATTGAGCCCGACGTAGCTCACGAGTTTCTGCGGCGAGGAGAAACGGCGGATATCGCCAATCGCCGCGACGACGCCAGCGGCCACGATGATGTTGATGCCCGTGATGTCAGGAGACGCTTGACGGACGGATCCTCGATCACCTCCTCGGCGCTCTCGCGGTCGAGAAGCTCGATATCCTCGGCGAGCCGGTCGAGCGGTCGACCTCGCGCAAGTGCCGCTTGATGGCGGCCTGCTCGTCAACTGGCAGTTCCTGTCGTCCAAGCCAGCTTCGGCCCAGCCGACCAAACAGGTCGGCATGCGCGCGCAGCGGGATGAGATGCGCCTGCGGGATGGCATGCACCTCGTTCTTGATCCGCGTCCGATGCCGAACGACCTGGTTGCGACGCGCCACCAGGCGACGCCGGCGCTCGGTGCGATCGGGTAGCCAAACCTCCGGTAGGAAGCCTGCTGCCCGCAGCGACGTCAGCACGCCGGCGTCGACTTGTCTGTCTTGACGTGAGCATGGCGATCGCCTTCACTTGCAGCGGATTGGCCACGATCACTCGCGCCACATACGGGCCGAGCACCCGCACCACCGCCATGGCGTTGCCGGTCGCTTCGACAACGACCTCGTCTTGTTTGCTTAAGCTGCGGCCGAACCCCTCAAGCCCCGAGCGGGGTCATGTCGATCCGCCCCGCTTGACGAAGCTGGCGTGCTTCCCAGAACACCACCTCCGCGAAAGTGCGGTGGATGTCCATGCCCATCACACGCATCTTCTGCTCCTCTCATTTTGGTTCGGCGGGAGCAGTGGGCCACACGACAACTACGGATCCGGTCCGGCGCAACCGGGTGGGTCGAGGGGCGGCCAGCTACTAACACGAGCTCACGGCTCATCGTACGGATCGGCCTGCCCAGTGACGTGCTCCCGGTGCCCCTCGTCCCGGATGGTCACACCATATGCCAGAACTAAAGCTGACCCGGCCGGATGAGTGGACACCGGGATCCTCATACCGGTCACCAACGTCATCGAAATCTCGTTCGCAACAATCCGTCATCGCAGGGTACGCTCGAAGGGATGTCTCTCGAATAAGACCGCGCCCGCGATGATCTTCAAGCTCGCCGAGGCTGCCGAGAAAACTTGGCGTCGCCTCAACGGACACAATCAGTTGCCGAAAGTCATCCACGGTATAGAGTTCACCGACGGAATCGAGGTCGTCAGATCGCAAGATCAAGCCGCCGCCGCCTGACCCTCGGTCGTTTAGCAATATTCGACGCGATCCGTCGGACGTCGTCTTTGCTGGGCAGCTTGGCCACCGAGCGCCGACCGGGGCTCGTCTTCGCAATACACGCAGGGCTCATCTGCACTTCAGGACGGCTTGCCCGGCCGCATATCGAGACGGCGCTCCGCGAACAATCTGGTCGCCGCCCATCATCGATCCAATACCGATCACGCGGTGAGCGATGGCAACGAAGTCGGATCTGAAATGAAAGCTCGCGGGCCCTGCAGCGTTCTTCACACTCCGCGTTTCGCGCGGCCAAAAAGTTGTCGTCGGGTTTGTTTTGGCTCTCTTGCTTTAGTCAACCACCAAACGTACTGTTTTATTCAAGGGCAACACGACCGGAACTCTCCAAATGCCTGCAAGGCGTTACGTTGCGCTCGACTTTTATCGTTTCGTCGCGGCCTGCGGCGTCGTACTATTCCATTTCAGTCTTGCGGGTACCGCACCGTGGCTTAACAGCTACGTGGACCGCTTCAATCTGTTTGTCGATTTCTTTTTTGTTCTATCTGGGTTCGTTATTACAATCACTTACGGCGACAGAATCGGCACGTGGCGCGAATTCGCCACTTTCATGTGGCGGCGTTTTGCTCGCCTTTATCCACTCCATATCGCCACGTCAGCGCTTTTGCTTATCGCTGCGGTGGCAGTGCAGATTGCCCGCCTGCCATTTCGCAGCGTCGGCCACTCGCCACTAGGCGGTCTTCCCGCTCAACTAACGCTAACGCAATCGTGGTCGCTGAATCCTGCTCTGGTTTACAACCAGCCTGCTTGGTCGATTAGCGTCGAGTGGGCGCTGTACCTGCTCTTTCCATTTCTGATGTTCACGCGGCGTGCGGCCGGTATTTGGTCTCTTGCGGCGATCACTATAGGGGGATTTTTGCTTCTTGAATTTCTCAGTATAAGCGGCGCGATTGCACAGCCATGGAGTGAGAATTTCAGCCCATTGCGCGGCATACCGACATTCGCTTTGGGCTGTCTAATCGCGCTCGTCACAGCCGAGCGCAAAATTAAGTGGGGGATCGTCACCGGAACGATCGCTTTCGCCGCGACAATGTTAGTGATGCTGCTAGGCGCAAATGCTTATGTGATCATTGCGGCGGCAGCGACAGGGATTGCTTTGACGGCACTCGGCGAGAATGCAGCCGATAAGCACTTCCTAAGTGGCAGAACGTGCCGCATGCTCGGGGACGCCTCCTACTCGATCTATATGCTACACTATTTCATCCTGCTAATTTTGATCCGCGTCCTATGGGCACACGTATTTCATCGACCGATTCCGGTTGTTGGCGGGATAGTGATATTGGGCGCGGTATGCTTGCTCGCTGTTTTCGTCTTTCGGAACTTTGAAAAGCCGATGCGCGATTGGCTGCGGATCAGCTCACCACGTCAAGCTGCGACACCAAATGCAGCGGAATAACCGGAACGCTTACATCACAGCCGGACAAGTTCGTGACGTGCCATTACCCAGAAACCAGAGTCCTTCCCCGTTGTCCATTGGGACCTAGTCCCCAGAAAAAATCGCTTCTCTTCTCGAACGGAGCGATGTGGCCGCTCGCCAGGATAGAGCCGCCGTGACGTTTCGGAAGTAAGCTGCTTCATCTTTGGGCTAAGCCAATGGACGCACCTTGAAATACGGCTGAAAGATGTGCCGGATTTCCAGAACGGAACTGTTTCGGACCTATCTGAACCTATTCCAAGCAAGCAACGTGGGCCACGAGCGCAGCATTCTTGTCAACGGCTGCTCAAGCATTCGGTTGATAGCCAATCCGATTGCGTTGCTGCCGATCAAGGCAATGGCGACATAAGCGGCCTGGGACGCCGGTGAAGCCAGCGAAAGCGTCCGATTGAGGATCGCAAGGAGAAAAGTATGGAAGAGGTAAGTGCTATAAGACGCGTCTCCTAAGAACTCCGCAATCTTTTCAAACGTCGCATTAATCTTCTGGTACGAAAATGCGCTGACGACGACACAGAAGGCTTGTGTGGTCCACAAAACAAAGCTCGGGACAGGAAAGAACGTGGTCGAGACGCAAAATGTCGCTATATTCAAGACAAGCGCTGTCGCAATCAGCAGGCCTGGCCTACCGAAGCTGATCGCGTCCGGCCATTTTATTCTTGCGTAACCGATCCACACGCCGACTAAGAAAAGAAGGATCAACTTGTCTGTATAAAAATGTAAAATTGGGAACGCGCCGCCGGACATACATCCAACAACGAATAGCCCCAAAAAGATGGTGGCCAAGGCCGCCATTCCACGGCGCATGCCGAGGGGAATTACCGCCGCGAATAGCGCATAAAAGAACATCTCATAGTTCAACGTCCAGCCCTGCCCAAGTAGAGGCTGGAACTCATAACCGCCCGGGGGCGCATACGGAATAAAGAATAGCGACTTCAGCAATTCGGCTAAAGACACAGGCTTTGCTGCGGCGACAAGGTAAGCGCAAATAGCAAAAGTAGCGATCCAATAAATTGGCATAATGCGGATCAGCCTCTTCTTAATAAAAACAAGGCTATGACAAGCGGATCCAAAACCATCGGCGTTTGTCACGACCATGATAAAGCCGCTGATGATAAAGAATGCGCTGACGCCGATGTCGCCAAAATTCCAGAATATATCACTATAAGCTTCCGGAATGGTCCCATGCTTTACGAGGCCATCCATTGCATGATCGAGGACGACAAGCGTGGCGGCGATTCCGCGTAACGCTTGAATATGATGAAATTTCTGGGGCGTTTTCCCATCAGCCATAATCCTATCTCGATCTTCGCCCAAATTGTAACCGGGTGCAGGTGATCGTACATCTCGCTTCAAAGCTCAGCCCTCTCAGCTAGCGCGGTCAAAGCATTTCGAGCAGCCCGGCCGGCGTGCTAACAGGCTTACCGTCACGGCTGGCTCGCCTTGCGGAAGCACTTCAACGACGGCGGCGCTGAACCGACGCGACAACGTCAATGCAATTCGCAGCGAGAGCCATAAGCACAGTTATGTGCCTCTCACTTGCCAAGTGGGAGGCGGCGTCCCTTCAGTACGCGCGCTATCCCACGCTAACGACAAAGCTGGAGAAAATATATAACAAAAAATCGAGGAGCGGGTCTGCTAGCTTCCGTCTCGGCATCGTCTCATCGGCTGGAGAGGGAACGCCGCCTCAACGGCGCTCCCGAAAAAACCGACCGTCACCTCTGTCGGGGAATTAGTGAAATCGCTGTCCCGGAATTACCGAAATCCCCATCCGCGATTTACCGAAATCGTGTCCCGGGGGGACCTTTCGACTTTCGGACTTTCCGAAACACGCACTCAAGCTCATAGAGTTGATTGAGGGCGGGGGGCGGGCGGCGAGCATCGATCTCTATGGTCTAGATGTGTCTATGATTCCAAAATCGCGGGAACACGGTAACCGGCGGGCAGGCTGGAGCCTAGATGTTATGGCTCAGTGCGCGGTGGTGGTGTGGTGGTTGCCACTGACCAGGATGCAATCGATTATCGATTACTCTGGACTGGGCAGAGGGCAGAGCAGCCCCATTCATTATCGATGCCCGCAATGCTTGTTAGCGTGCCGGATGGTGCGGCTCCAAGGCTCCAATGTCGTGAAGGCCTAAAAATGCGGCGCTGACCCACGCGACTAAACATCGATTTAAGCGTCAAAGGGCGCTAAACTCTCTCAATCAGTTTCAATCGCGTGTACAAACGATCCGAACACCTAAAATCCATTATTCGTACCAAAGGACTGTTTTTCCACCACAGAAAAATTGGAACCGCGAGAGGTCGGTCCGATCCAAAGAACGTCGGTGCGACCATTCACATTACCGCCACGATAGAGACCTTGTTTAATGTACACTTCGCCACCGACCGGTTTGGTGCCAGTGAGCACTTCGACAAACTTCATTTGCCCTTCGTCACGACGCCAGATTGTGTAGGCCCCTGTTTGCCAGTTCACCATGAAAACGAAGTCGGTCCATTTCCCGAGCGCGATGTTACTGAATGCCTTACCGTTGAAGATGTATTGCTCCGGGCCCAGGGTGCTGGTGGCAGCAGCACCGAGAGCACCCCAAGGGTAAAACTGCATTACAAGGGACCAACTGTTACACTGATTCTGATTCCCTTTAGAACAATCGGTGGGAGCAAATGCAGACCAGGTTAGTTGTTGTCCGTGCCAAGAGATCGGGAAATAATAGCTCGTGGCATAATATTGGACGCCAACGCTCGGATTTTCCGTGATACGATTTCCGTGAGTGTCCTGCATGACCAACATTTCCGCGCGCTCGCTGTTCGCATTCAGAGCCAGCGGGTCATCCTTAGGTTGGACTTCGACGCGCACGGCTGCTTTGCCGTGCCATGTTAGAAGGCCATCCGGCCGCATCCGGCAGGTGTCCATTATCTGTTCAGCGAACCAGCCGCCAGTTGGACTTTGGCTCCAGTCAGTCGCAAAAGTAACTCCGGCTGGGAGGTTGCCGATCGGGGGCAAATGATAGCGCTCGTGATCTCCAGATGCGACTGGCGAGCAGAGCTTTGAGGATTGGGGGGACGAATTTGCTGCCGCTAGTGTCCACGCAGCTGTTGACCTCCTCGGAGAAGAAGTAACCCCAATAAAATCCGTGGACGAATTGGCACCGCCGAAGGCGCAAGTTGCCAACCCTACGATGGCTAGTGTTAAGGCCCAGATCAGTCGGGGCGGGCAACGGCACATATCGTCTTTCCTTCGACGGTTTTTAGAATCCCGAGGAACTCTGTGGATTGAGTGACACAGTTCAATTCTAGAACAATCTGGGCCAAATCACAGCTGAATTTGGCTAATCATAGCGCCGCAGTCATTGGGCGGTAAATGCTAATCGTGATGCCCGCGTTTGTAACGACACCATGGATATCAGCAGATGATTTGGGATGAGCGCCTCAAACGCTGTCCAACTATTTCATCCATTGGAATGCGGCAGCCTCGTTTTCATCTTTTTCATCGGCCTTTTTAATTCACTTTCTCGGTCCCGAGGCCGTTAAAGCGAATTTATTGGCTTCCCGAAGCTTGGCGGCTTCCTCATCATAAAGAAAGGGTAGAAATGCGTAGCGGCGCCCATGAGTAACTTGTGACACGGCGTGAAGCAACCCACAGGAAAAAATAACAGCACCGCCCGGAGGGGGCTTATAGCTGCGCGATCCGTATTCGGGAAAGCTAATTTCGCCTCCCTCGAACTCGGAATTCAAATTGATGGAAACGGCGAAACGCCGGTGCGCCGTCGCCGTCGTGGTATTATCACGGTGCGCGGCGAAGTGCCCTTGTTCTTCAGCCGAATAACAAGAGATCATGTAGCGCTCCATGTGCGTCGCTTTGAAGGCATAAGCCTTCAGCATCTCAGGAAAGATCCGTCGTGTAACTAGTATCTGAAGCTGGCGGATCAGTTCATGATCACCCTTGATGACGTAGTCCTTTCGCCGTTTTCGCGCGTGGTCGTGAACCGGAACGGCCTTGCCGCCGATAACGTCCCAAATACCGGATTCTTTGCCGCCGTGGGCCTTGTAAAGTTCGACCAGACGGCGACAGAAATCTATTTCAAATATATCCGGTAAGAACAAGATTGGTGCTTGTGTCTCAAAGCCGGCGAAATTCGCGCGCTTCGGCAGCTGTTCAAGAAAACCGAAGACTGTGACAGCATCGCTTCCATCAGAGGCAAAGGGGACGACAAGAAGAACCCGCAACATGGGGTCCAGCACAATCCAGAACCGGCGCGCCTTCAGCGGTACTACGCCTCGCTGGGCATTTTTGGGAACAGCCCCATAGCAGCGGCTTATGGTCCAGTCCGCATCGAGGACGAATTTAATTCCTGGCACAGTTTGTATTCGACCTTCCTCGCCCCGAGGATCCAGACTTACGCCAAAGAATGTGACACTGCCGCCACTGAAGAATTGTCGGTTGGCGAGAACCTTCTGGACTGCGGCGGAACCCGGCACATCAGCGGATGTGGCATAAAAGCAAACAACAATATAGCGCCCCGCCGCTGTATCGAGGGCATAGCTCGGATTGGGCGCCGGGTCACCAGGCGTCAAATTGACATAGGAGCCTTCAAACAATCCGGCTGTCGCATCCATGTTGTCGGCGCAATTATTCTCCGGGCCAATCAGTGCCCAACTTCATCTTCGGTGACCCTGCTTGCGTTATCACGACGCTCTCAACTTTCAGCGGAGTGGATTTTCGCCGGGATATTTGCTGCAGCAGAGCTTACTTCGGCAAATCCGAATCATACGTTAGGCAGCGAAATATCATTATGCGCGAACGAGGCTCTGAAAACCGCGATTCGGGCTCGCGTGAAAAATGTGCACTCAACTCGGTACGTCAGTCAAGTCATGGTCGTCAGCGTTCGAGACTTGGTCAATGAACCTTGCGCGAATGCTAACCGAGCTATCGCTGAATCTTGGTGACGAGGGTCAGGCGGCAGCGGCTTGATCTTGTGATCTGACGACCTCGATTCCGTCGGCGAACTTTACACCGAGGATGATTTTCGGCAACTAATTGTGACCGTTGAGACGACGCCAACTTTTCTCGGCAGCCTCGGCGAGCTTGAAGATCATCGCGAGCGCGGTCTTATTCGAGAGACATCCCTTCGAGCGCGCCGTTCGATGGCGGATTGTTGCGAACGAGCTTTCAATGACGTTGGTCGTGCGCAGATGTTTCCAATGTTCGGCGGGGAAGTCGTAGAAGGCCAAGAGTGCATCGCGATCTTTGATCAAGCACTCGACGGCCTTCTCGTATTTGACGCCCCAGGTCTCGACGAAGGCGTCGAAAGCTGCAAGTGCATCTTTTTTGGTCTCGGCCATCCAGATCTCTTGCAGCGACCTCTTAGCTTTCGGTTGCTGGCTCTTCGGCAGCTTATTGAGGACGTTGGCGGTCTTATGCACCCAGCAGCGCTGACCGCGGGTTGCCGGCCACACTTCCTCGATCGCTTGCCAGAAGCCAAGGGCGCCATCGGCGACCGCGAGCTCGGGCGGCGTCGCAAGTCCACGCCGCTTCAGGTCGAGGAGCAACTCCCTCCAGGATTGCGCGCTTTCGCGCATGCCGTCGATGAGACCGACGAGTTCCTTCTTGCCCTCGGGGGTAGCGCCGATGATGACCAGCAAACACTGCGCGGCATCCTCAAGCCTGGCCTGCACGTGGATGCCGTCGACCCAGAGGTAGACGTAGCGCTTGGCTGAGAGATCGCGTTTGCTCCAGCGCGCGTGCTCCTCGGACCAGGCGTCCTTGAGCCGCGCGACGGTCGAAGCCGAGAGCCCGCCGGCGTCCTTACCGAACAGCGCGACCAGAGCCTCCTCGAAGTCGCCGGTGGAAACGCCCTTGAGGTAAAGGATCGGGATCAGCACTTCGAGGCTTTTCGACCGGCGCGCGTAAGGCGGCAGAACCGCCGATGAAAAGCGGATGCGCTCGGAGCCCTCACCGACGCGGTCGCGCACCCGCGGACAGCGCACCGCGACTGCACCAATGCCGGTCATAATCTCGCGCTCGGGCAAATGACCGTGGCGCACCAGTCGCGCCCGACCGTCGTCGGTCAGCTTGTCGGCATGTCCACCAAGCAAGGCCGCGACTTCGGCCTCGACGGCCTGCGTCAGCAGCGCTCGCGCACCACTGCGCAATACCTCGGTCAGCGGGTCGGCAAATGTTCCTGGCTGTGAGAGTGGGAAAACATTAGTCTTGGTCACGGCGTATCACTCCTTCGGTGGAGAAGTGGAGGCGTCAAGCACCCCCACGATACGCCGCCTTATCCCTTCATGCCGTCACCAACTTTCGCGAATAGCTCATGCTAACCGTCGTATTTGGAAACAACTGACGCGGCGAGCAGTCCGAAGTCTAAAGTCGCTTTATCTCTCGATAGGCACGGCCTCAAATGTCTGTTTTGTCGAGAAACCACTCGGCAGCCGCCACATTCGCTCCACTTGTGCCCGGCGATTCTCATTATCGTCGATGTTGTCGAATATTGCTCTCATTTGTTTTTGACAAGAGGTTTACGTATCCGACGGGTCTAGACAATTGAAAGCACTCACTTCGTGCCGCCCGCCGGCATAAGATGTGCATTGCTATGGCCCAATCGTATCAAAGCGAGATACCTATTTCGTTGGGCAGCGAAGAGGTGTTCAGGAAGGTTTCGCGTCGTCATGATTTCATCGGGTGACGCGGGCCGGATTGACATGCTGTAACTGCATGGACATTATCGCGTACAAGTGCTCGCAATTTATGTCATCTTTGAACTTCTATTTGCTCGCTCCAAGCCGCGCTCGCCCGGTTGGTTTTCAACACCGCTGTGTCGCGCGCTCTCGAATTGTTCTTATGGGTTTTACATGCTGCGCGCACTCGTGGGTGCAGCGATGCTCAGATTGGATTGCCATTCTTTCCTTTCAGTTCTTTGAAACCCAGCGCGGCGATGCTCAGGGCTGCGCTTGCAGCGGCATCAATCCGAATACGTCAGCAAACGAATTGAAGACAATGCTGGAGCCTCATAGCATCATCCACCACAATGCCTGCTTTGCCTACTTCAAACAAAATCTCGGGCATTCCCCTTAGCGGCGCCGCATTCTCGGCTTAATCCGGATTATATTACCGTTATATGGTTAGGGGACAGTGGCTGATCTCGGGGCAGCGCTGATTATGATGGGGAAATCAAACGATTTACCGGCGCTTAGCACGCCGGGCTGGGAGGACGTTTTCCCAGAAATGAGGCGGCGCTCCGCTGTGAAGTTTTTAAAATTTTACGGGCTCATCCAACCCTCTCTTTCGAACTTTGCTCTACCACCCGGGCTGTTGTGAAGCTTTTGACCATTAATGGTGGAATCGATCATGACGACGATCCCAGCTCCCACGATTGTCTCATTCTCCGCCGGCAGCGGTGGCTCGAGCGATAGTTCGGACTTGACTGATGCGGCCACGACCGCCCAGGTCTTGACGCTGGCGGGGACCTATTTCGGCGACGGTTTTGTGCAGATTTACGATGGCTCGACGCTGCTTGGAGAGGCGACAGCAGATTCGGGCGGCGTTTGGACGTTTCAGACGACACCGTTGCCGGTCGGCAGCAGCAACAACTTCACCGCAACATTTACCGATTTGACTGGCGCGACCAGCAGTGGGTCGAATGTTCTCACCGTGCAGATCGGCGCACCACCGGCGGCTCCGGTCATCACTTCAATCTCTCCGGATCCGGGCGCGGCCGATGCCACGAGCCTCACGATAGCTGGTACGGCGGCCGCCAATATCGGCATCAAAGTCTACGACGGCACGACGCTACTCGGCCAAACTGTCGCGGATGCGAACGGCAATTGGAGTTTCAAGACCGGTACGCTCGCCGATGGCGATCACAGTTTCACCGCCGCGGCTATAAGTTCTTCGGGAGGCACCGGCGCGGGCTCGACGGCCGTGAGCATGACGATTAATAACGATGTCCCGGCCGCGCCGGTTGTGGTGTCGGCAACGGCCGGAGCCGACAACGTCGTAACTGTGACCGGTACCGCCGAGGCCAACGACACCATCAAGATCTACGATGGAAGCGACTTGCTCGGCTCGACCGTATCAGATGCCGCCGGCAATTGGAGCTTCACCGCCACTCTGGCAGCCGGCGTTTTTCATTTCACCGCAACGGCAACCGACGCTGCCGGTCTCACTAGTCCATTGTCGGCTGATCCGGTTGTCATCACTGCGCCAGTCATTCTGACCGCCTCTCCGCAAAACGTCCCGCTCGATAATGAGGGTTCGACAAGCTATTCCAATGCCGTGACGCTGGTCGGCACTGCCGTGGCGAACAGTGTCATCACTATTTATGACGGCACTACTGAGCTGGGAACAGCGATATCGAACGCCAGCGGTGTCTGGACGTACACAGCGGCTGCTCTAGCGGACGGCGCCCACGATTTCACGGCGACCGCCACCAACTCCGGATCGACCAGCGCCGCATCCTCCGTCTTGACTGAAACGATCGTCGGAGAAATCAGCAATTTCTCGCCGCTGACCGATCAGTGGAGCGCTCCGATCTCCGTTGGCGACATGACTTACAATGTTGAGAACGCCAATACTGATGGCAATGCGCCGTGGGCTATCACCGAAGTTAACGACCACACTCTGCAGTTCGAATTGCAACCCGCGGATCTGTGGGCGGATAACGACAGCCATCGAACCGAGATCGCCGGCACAACGATATTCTCGCAAACTGCAACGGTAAATCTGTCCTATCAATTTGAGGTCCAGCCCGGCTTCAATGACACTTCCGGCAATATCGCCTGGCAAATTCTTGGCCAGTTCCATGCCGATGATAACAATCCGATTTACCAATCCATATCCGGAGGCGATCCGATCGTGGCATTCCACCTGACCGGACCGAACGGTCTCGGCGAGGGTGATTATCTTGCTATTCAAGCGTATTATGCACTGAGCGGACAGACATCGTTTACCGCAGCCACGCTACCCGGAAACGCCTATCAGGGTTACCTGTATGTTTCGCCGACGCCGATCCTGCGCGGTCAATATTACGACATGCAGGTCGAGGCGAGTTTCCAGAACAATGCCAGTGGATTTTTGGAGGTCTGGATCAATGGCACCGAGGTCGTCAACTATCACGGCCCAATCGGATATGGCGGCGGGGTCTACTGGAAGGAAGGCATTTACGAGGGCTGGTCCAGCAACCAAACCATCACCGTAGATTACGCTAATACTGTCGTTACCAGCTCCCCCGGCGCGCCGTTAATTCTGGACGATGTGGTCAATGGCAACCAAGTTTTGCTGAACGGCACCGCCGAAGCCAACAGCACGGTGACGATCTATAATGGCGTCACCCAACTGGGCACTACAACGGCCAGTAGCAGCGGCGCCTGGTTTTACGAAACCGGAACATTGGCAACCGGCAGCAATTCGCTAACGGCGACGGCTACTGACACCGCCGGCAATGTCAGCCCGGAGTCCGCGGCCTCAACTGCAAACATAACATCGTTCACCGGCCCCAACATCACCCAGGTCGCCACTTCGGCGCCGAGCGGCGAAACCGCTCTCGGCAGTACAATTACCTTTACCCTGACGATGAGTTCTGCGGTGACGGTGAGCGGTACGCCGACGCTGTCGCTCAATGACGGCGGAACCGCGACCTACAAGAGCGGCTCCGGCACCAACACGCTGATCTTCAGTTATACAGTCGGCGAAAGCGACGGTTCCGTCTCCGGACTGGCCATCGCCGGCCTCAATTTGCCAAACGGTGCCGCCATCACCGACGGCAGTGGCAACGCCGCCATTCTCGCTGGCGCCGACATGCAATTCCCCAGCGTGGTGATTGATAGCAGCCCGGTGCAAACGCCGGTCTTCGGCACGCCGGTCGCCAACAGCAACGGCACCTTCACCTTCACCGGCACCGCCGGGCCGAATACGACGGTTTATTTTAGCATCCGTCTGTACGGAGGCCTCGGCAGCGCCGTCGTCAACAGCTCCGGGACCTTTACGTTCACCAGTCCGACATTGACCTACAACACCTGGAATAGCCTGCAGGCCTATGACGTCAACTCGCTTGGCGACGTTAGCGCCATCGGCAGCGAGAGCGGCGGTGGCTTTGGCGATTACGTCGACCGGCCTAACTCGCCAACCATTACCGGCAATGCTCTTACCGGCGATGTGGTCACGCTCTACGGCATGGTGACGTCCGGAGAGTCGATCACAGGCGTCACCGTATTTGACGGCGCGACGCAACTCGGTACCGCGACTATCAACAGCGACAACAGCTGGTCGTTCACCACCGGCACGCTTGCTAATGGCGTCAATAACTTCACGGCCACAGCAACCAATGCCTCGGGCACTAGCGGCGCTTCCGCAGTCGATCCGATAACGGTGGGAGCAGTCGTCGTGCAACCGACGATAACGTCGATTGCAGAGTCACCATCAAGCGGCGACCTCGGCGCTGGTCAGTCCATCACCCTGACACTCGACATGAGCGAGGTGGTTACGGTTAATACCACTGGCGGCACGCCGACACTGACGCTTAACGATGGCAGCACCGCGACCTATAGCGGCGGCTCGGGTACGGATCGCTAACCTTTAGCTACACGGTTAGCGCTGGTCAGAACGCCGCGGCGTTGGCGGCGACTGCGCGTCAATCTCAACGGCGCCACCATTCAGGATGGCGCCGGCAACGCCGCCAACCTTTCGCTCAGCGGCCTGACCCAGACTGGCCCGCAGATCGACACCACGGCACCGACGGTATCGTCGGTGACAGCGACTGCGGGCGACTACGATGCCGGCAAGGCGCTGACGCTGACGCTCAACATGAGCGGGGCGGTGAACATGACCGGCACGCCGACGCTGACGCTCAGCGACGGCGGCACCGCGGGCTATGTCAGCGGCTCCGGCACCAGCACGCTGGCGTTCAGCTACACGGTGGCGGCCGGACAGAACAGCTCGGCGCTTGAGGTGACGGGGGTCACCGGAACGATCAAGGACCTCGCCGGCAATGCGCTGAGCACCGCCAATCTGCCGGAGACCTTCAGCGGCGTCGCAATCGACACCACGGCACCGACGGTATCGTCGGTGACGGCGACGCGCGGCGACTACGATGCCGGCAAGGCGCTGACGCTGACGCTCAACATGAGCGGGGCGGTGAACGTGACCGGCACGCCGACGCTGACGCTCAGCGACGGCGGCACCGCCAGCTATGTCAGCGGCTCCGGCACCAGCACACTGGTATTCAGCTACACGGTGGCGGCCGGGCAGAACAGCTCGGCGCTTGAGGTGACGGGGGTCACCGGAACGATCAAGGACCTCGCCGGCAATGCGTTGAGCACCGCCGATCTGCCGGAGACATTCAGCGGCGTCACCATCGACACCACGGCACCGACGATATCGTCGGTGACGGCGACCGCGGGCGACTACAATGCCGGCAAGGCGCTAACGCTGACGCTCAACATGAGCGGGGCGGTGAACGTGACCGGCACGCCGACGCTGACGCTCAACGACGGCGGCACCGCCAGCTATGTCAGCGGCTCCGGCACCAGCACGCTGGTGTTCAGCTACACGGTGGCGGCCGGACAGAACAGCTCGGCGCTTGAGGTGACGGGGGTCAACCGGCGACGATCAAGGACGCTCGCCGGCAATGCGCTGAGCACCGCCAATCTGCCGGAGACCTTCAGCGGCGTCGCCATCGACACCACGGCGCCGACGGTATCGTCGGTGACGGCGACCGCGGGCGACTACGATGCCGGCAAGGCGCTGACGCTGACGCTCAACATGAGCGGGGCGGTGAACGTGACCGGCACGCCGACGCTGACGCTCAGCGACGGCGGCACCGCGAGCTATGTCAGCGGCTCCGGCACCAGCACGCTGGTGTTCAGCTACACGGTGGCGGCCGGACAGAACAGCTCGGCGCTTGAGGTGACGGGGGTCACCGGAACGATCAAGGACCTCGCCGGCAATGCGCTGAGCACCGCCAATCTGCCGGAGACCTTCAGCGGCGTCACCATCGACACCACGGCACCGACGGTATCGTCGGTGACGGCGACCGCGGGCGACTACGATGCCGGCAAGGCGCTGACGCTGACGCTCAACATGAGCGGGGCGGTGAACGTGACCGGCACGCCGACGCTGACGCTCAGCGACGGCGGCACCGCCAGCTATGTCAGCGGCTCCGGCACCAGCACGCTGGTGTTCAGCTACACGGTGGCGGCCGGACAGAACAGCTCGGCGCTTGAGGTGACGGGGGTCACCGGAACGATCAAGGACCTCGCCGGCAATGCGCTGAGCACCGCCAATCTGCCGGAGACCTTCAGCGGCGTCACCATCGACACCACGGCGCCGACGGTATCGTCGGTGACGGCGACCGCGGGCGACTACGATGCCGGCAAGGCGCTAACGCTGACGCTCAACATGAGCGAGGCGGTGAACGTGACCGGCACGCCGACGCTGACGCTCAGCGACGGCGGCACCGCGAGCTATGTCAGCGGCTCCGGCACCAGCACGCTGGTGTTCAGCTACACGGTGGCGGCCGGACAGAACAGCTCGGCGCTTGAGGTGACGGGGGTCACCGGAACGATCAAGGACCTCGCCGGCAATGCGCTGAGCACCGCCAATCTGCCGGAGACCTTCAGCGGCGTCACCATCGACACCACGGCACCGACGGTATCGTCGGTGACGGCGACCGCGGGCGACTACGATGCCGGCAAGGCGCTAACGCTGACGCTCAACATGAGCGGGGCGGTGAACGTGACCGGCACGCCGACGCTGACGCTCAGCGACGGCGGCACCGCCAGCTATGTCAGCGGCTCCGGCACCAGCACGCTGGTGTTCAGCTACACGGTGGCGGCCGGACAGAACAGCTCGGCGCTTGAGGTGACGGGGGTCACCGGAACGATCAAGGACCTCGCCGGCAATGCGCTGAGCACCGCCAATCTGCCGGAGACCTTCAGCGGCGTCACCATCGACACCACGGCGCCGACGGTATCGTCGGTGACGGCGACTGCTGGCGACTACGATGCCGGCAAGGCGCTGACGCTGACGCTCAACATGAGCGGGGCGGTGAACGTGACCGGCACGCCGACGCTGACGCTCAGCGACGGCGGCACCGCCAGCTATGTCAGCGGCTCCGGCACCAGCACGCTGGTGTTCAGCTACACGGTGGCGGCCGGACAGAACAGCTCGGCGCTTGAGGTGACGGGGGTCACCGGAACGATCAAGGACCTCGCCGGCAATGCGCTGAGCACCGCCAATCTGCCGGAGACCTTCAGCGGCGTCACCATCGACACCACGGCGCCGACGGTATCGTCGGTGACGGCGACTGCTGGCGACTACGATGCCGGCCAGGCGCTAACGCTGACGCTCAACATGAGCGGGGCGGTGAACGTGACCGGCACGCCGACGCTGACGCTCAACGACGGCGGCACCGCCAGCTATGTCAGCGGCTCCGGCACCAGCACGCTGGTGTTCAGCTACACGGTGGCGGTCGGTCAGAACACCGCTGCGCTTCAGGTAACCGGGCTTACCGGCACGATCACCGACCTCGTCGGTAATGCGCTGAGCACGGCCAATCTGCCGGAGACTTTTGCCGGCGTCAGTGTTATCACGACGCCGACGATCAGCGCGATTACGGAGTCGCCGTCGAGTGGCGACCTCGATGCCAGCAATACCGTCACATTAACCCTCAACCTAAGTGAGGCGGCGACCGTCAACACCACCAGTGGAACGCCAACGTTGACGCTCAACGACGGGGGCACTGCGACCTATACCGGCGGCTCCGGCACCAGCGCGTTGACTTTCAGCTATACGGTTGGCGCTGGTGAGAACACCGCGGCGCTGGCGGCCACGGCCGTCAACCTCAACGGCGGGACCGTCGAGGACGGCTCCGGCAATGCCGCCAGCCTGACGCTCACCGACCTCACCCAGACCGGGCCGCAGATCGACACCACGGCGCCGGCGATCTTATCGCTGGTGGAAAACCCCTCGAGCGGCGACCTCGGTGTCGGCAAGACTATCACCTATACCCTCGGCATGAGCGAAGTGGTGACGGTCAACACCGCCGGCGGCTCACCCACGCTCTCGCTCAACGACGGCGGCACCGCCACCTATGTCAGCGGCTCAGGAACCAACGCGCTGACTTTCAGCTACACCGTGCTTGCTGGTCAGAACGTCTCCGACCTCTTGATATCGGCGTTCAACCTCAACGGCGCTACGGTGCAGGATGGCGCCGGCAATGCCGCCAACCTTTCGATTAGCGGCCTGAGCCAGGGCAGCCCGCAGATCGACACCACAACGCCGACCGTGTCGTCGGTGACCGCGCCCGCGGGCAATTACGACGCGGGCAAGGTGCTGACGCTGACGCTCAACATGAGCGAGGCAGTGACGGTTGTGGGCGGCACCCCGACACTGACGCTCAACGACGGGGGTGCTGCGACCTACACCGGCGGCTCCGGCACCACCGCGTTGACTTTCAGTTACACGGTTGGCGCCGGGCAGAACACGAGTGCACTGGCGGCGACTGCGGTCAATCTCAACGGCGCGACAATAACCGACGGCGCCGGCAATGCCGCGAACTTCTCGTTGGCCGGCCTGAGCCAGAGCGGCCCGCAGATCGACACCACGACGCCGACGATAACGGCGGTGACAGCCGTGCCGGCCAGCGGCGATGTGGAGACCGGCAGTGCCGTGACCATCACGATCAGGATGGGCGCGATCGTGAATGTCAGTGGGACGCCTGCGCTGGGGCTGAGTAACGGCGGTACCGCGACCTATGTCAGCGGCTCCGGAACCTCGACGCTGGTGTTCAAATATACCGTCGGCGCCAACCAGAATACCACCGCACTTAAGTTGACTGGAGCCGTGTCCGGCGGATCAATCACCGATACAGCAGGCAATGCCGCGAGCATCGCGCCCCTGACTCTCAATCTGCAGGTCAATACAGATCAATGGGAAAACGCGACCAGCGCTAACTGGAACACGCGGACCGACTGGAGTTCGCCAGCGGGAGTACCGTCAAGCACTGACGTGGTGATGCTCGATGCCCCTGGCACCTTCCAGGTCACCAGCAGCGCGAATGAAACCATTTTCGAACTGAACACAGTCAGCACGGCGACGCTGGCCATCGCCAGGGGCACCTCGTTCTCAGTCACCGGTGGCACCGGAGCCGGTGTCCAGGCTGGGATCGTGTCTGTTGCGTATGGCGCCGCGCTCAACATCACCGGAGTATTCGATAATACGGGGACGATCATTGCCAAGGGCGGAACCGTATATGTGAACGGCACACTCGCCGGGGGTGCGACCGAGATTAGCGGTGCTGGCTGGGTAGAATTCGCCCAGGCTAGTAGCGAAGACATTTTCTTCAATTCCAAAAGCACGGGCGGAGTATGGCTTGAATCGGGACGATACAGCGGATGGATTTCAGGATTTGGAAGCAATACCGCCCAATCGATCGATATCAGTAGGCTCAAGTTCGCGGGTGCGCAGCTGGTAAGCTACGATCCGAATGGCACCGATACCGCCGGGATTCTTACTATTGCAAACGGTACCACCTCTGTCGCTCTGCAATTTACAGGCACTTACACACTGGCAGATTTTCATATCGCCAACGACGGCTCTGGCGGCACACTGCTCACGGATCCGCCGCCGGCCGTTCCAGGACCCATCAACAATTCGCCGATAACCGTCGGCAACGGTGAAGTTGTAGCGGTCAGGAATCCCAACAACGGCGACGTGACCTTCACCGGGCGGACCGGAACGCTGTGGCTCGACGAGCCCTCAAGCTTCACCGGGACGGTGTCGGACTTCGGCGCGAAAACCGCAATCGACCTGGCGACGCTGCCCTTCGATTCAGAAACCACGGTCGGTTATTCACCGAACAGAAACGGCACCGGAGGCACACTATCCGTATCGGACGGCGTTCAGAGCGCTCAAATTGCGCTGCTTGGCCAATACACCGCGGCGAGTTTTGGCCTGGCAAACGATCACCATGGCGGCACCATGGTTGTCTTCGAGCCACCGCAATCGGCCAACCAATCGCTGCTCAGTACTCCTCGGCATGGGTGAGAACTATAGGTCGTGCACTGCAGGTGACGGGGTCACTCGCACGATCGCCGTTTCCATGCGGCGGACGATGGTGGATCGACTATTCTGAGATTGTATTCAAGGCGCAAAGCTCACTTGCCTATTCACAGAATAGCAACCGGGTGGGGTATACTATCACACCACCGTTGGCCCATAATTATGCCGTCGAGCTTCGGTATGGTGAACGGTCACCGCAACGGTGCCCTGTCTTATGAGGTGCGGAATCGGGCAATCAGTCGGCGCTGGTCAACCCCTCTAGCCATGAGTGGAAGGTCTAGCGCTTCGCAGTTGTGAGGGGGTTGGGGTGATTGAAGCAACTGACAAACGGACACCGTCTGATTCTGGGCTAGCCGCTCTCGTGCTATTGTTGCGGTTCAACGGCGTCGGCGCTAATTCCGAGCAGATTCGTCATCGTTTCGGCACCGACATTGGCGTGCCCGAAATGGTGCGTTGCGCCAAGGAGTTCGGGCTTAAGGCGCGGATCGCTCAATCAAAATGGCAACGGCTGATAAATGTGCCGCTACCGGGCATAGCGGTGCTGCGCGACGGCCGTTGTCTGGTTCTTGCCAAGGCAAGCAAAGACCAGGTCCTCCTTCAAGATCCCTTTTCACCGCGGCCTACGCTGATGTCGCGCGGCGACCTCGAGGCGGTCTGGGACGGTCGCCTCATCTTGATGACACGCCGCGCCGGACTGGTAGACCTCTCGCGGCGCTTCGACATCAGCTGGTTTCTCGGAGCCATCCACAAATACCGCCATCTGCTGGGCGAGGTTCTGGCGGCTTCGTTTTTTCTGCAACTGTTTGCGCTCGTTTCGCCGCTGTTTTTTCAGGTCGTCATTGACAAGGTACTTGTCAGCCGCACCCTGAGCACGCTCGACGTGCTCGTCATTGGACTCGTCACTATCTCGATCTTCGAGACCATCCTTGGCATCCTGCGAACCTACCTTTTCGCGCACACAACGAACCGCATCGATGTCGAACTGGGCGCCCGCTTATTTCGCCACCTGCTGGCGCTCCCGATTTCATATTTCCAGGCTAGACGCGTCGGCAATTCGGTGGCCCGTGTTCGCGAGCTTGAGAACATTCGCAACTTTCTCACCAGCTCGGCGCTCACACTGGTCATCGATTTGTTTTTCACGTTCGTATTTCTGGCGGTGATGTTTATTTATTCACCGCTGCTCACAGTGATCGTGATTGGAGCTTTCCCCTTCTATATAGGTATTTCAGTTTGTGCGACGCCGTTTTTTCGTCAGCGGCTCGACGAGAAATTCGCGCGCGGAGCTGAAAATCAGGCCTTTTTGGTCGAGAGCGTAACGGGGGTTCAGACGCTCAAGTCGATGGCTGTCGAGCCGCAAATGCAGCGCCGTTGGGAAGAACAGCTTGCCGGCTACGTTGCCGCGAGTTTCCGCGTCATCAGCCTCGGAAATACCGCGAGCCAGACCGTCCAGCTGGTCAACAAGCTGGTGATCGCCGGCGTTCTCTATTTCGGTGCTAAGCTGGTGATCGATGGTTCTCTTACGGTCGGTGAGCTGGTGGCATTCAACATTTTCGCGGGCAGGGTGAGTACGCCGGTACTTCGTCTTGCGCAGATGTGGCAGGATTTTCATCAAGCCCGCCTGTCGGTCGCGCGGCTCGGCGACATCCTCAATACACCGGCTGAACCAACCTTTAGCCCGGGCCGTGCCGCGTTGCCGGCGATCCGCGGCGATATCGTGTTCGAGCACGTCACATTTCGCTACCGGATTGATGGGCCGGAGGTGCTGCACGACGTCAGTTTCAGTGTGCCGGCTGGCCAAGTTGTCGGCATTGTCGGCCCGTCCGGCTCGGGAAAGAGCACGCTCGCAAAACTGGTGCAGCGCCTCTATGTGCCGGAGAGCGGACGCGTGCTGGTCGACGGCACTGACCTTGCGATGGTGGACAGCGCGTGGTTACGCCGCCAAGTAGGCGTCGTGCTCCAGGAGGACATTCTCTTCAACCGCTCGATCCGCGACAATATCGCTTTAGCTGAGCCGGGGACCCCGATCGA
The DNA here is from genome assembly GCA_963844545.1 of uncultured Alphaproteobacteria bacterium. GTDB lineage: Bacteria > Pseudomonadota > Alphaproteobacteria > Rhizobiales > Xanthobacteraceae > BOG-931. Next base: position 1,756,998 of record CAWJOX010000026.1, read on the forward strand.
CCGAGTGATCGCTGCGGCAACGTTAGCCGGCGCTCACGACTTTATTCTTGAGCTGCCGGAGGGCTATGACACGATCGTCGGGGAACGCGGCAGTACGCTGTCCGGCGGCCAGCGTCAGCGAATTGCTATTGCTCGCGCCATCCTGGGTGAGCCGCGAGTTTTGATCTTCGATGAAGCCACCAGCGCCCTCGATTATGAAAGCGAGCGGAACGTCCAGCGGAATATGGCGCAAATGTCGACGGGGCGTACGGTTATCATCGTAGCCCACCGTTTGTCCACGGTGCGCTCCGCCGATCGGATCCTCACCCTAGACCACGGGCGCATCGTCGAAGATGGCACTCACGACGACTTGGTCCGGAAGGGCGGGCGCTACGCGATGCTGCACCGACTGCAGAGTGGCATCCATGAAGTCCGCTAGAGCTGCGATCACAGCCGCCAAAAATGTCGTCTCCTTGCCGGCGGCGCGAGAGCGACGCAAGAAGGACGAACTCGCGTTTCTGCCTGCGGCGCTGGAGATCGTCGAAACGCCGCCTTCGCCGACGGGTCGCGCGATCGGCGCTACGTTGATTGCCCTGTTCGCTCTGGCTCTGATCTGGGCAAGCCTTGGCCATGTCGACATTGTCGCTTCCGCTACTGGCAAAATCGTACCGAGCGGCCGGGTCAAGCTGATACAGCCGTTCGACACCGGTGTGGTGCGCGCTATTCACGTTCATGACGGCCAGAGCGTCAGGGCAGGTGAGGTCCTGATCGAGCTCGATCCCACCATGACCGAGGCGGAGCAGGAGCATATCAGAAGCGACCTCATTGCCGCGCAGCTAAATATTGCACGGCTGCGCGCAGCCTTGAGCGACAATCCGGAAGCCACGTTCCAGCCGCCAGCAGGCGCCAGCCCAGACCTGATCGCCGTGCAGCGGCACTTCCTGGTCAGACAGATTGAAGAATATCGGGCCAAGATTGCCGCGCTCGAAGGCCAGGAAAAGCAGAAACAGGCGGAGATTAATACCATCGCCGCCACAATCAGCAAGCTCCAAGCGGACGAACCGATCATCAGGCAACGTTACACCATTCACAGCGGCCTCGCCGACAAGCAACTCGGATCGAAGCTTGCCTATCTTGAATCCCTGCAGCAATTGACAGAAAACGAAAAGGACACTGCTGTTCAGCAAAGTCGACTTCAAGAAGCACAGGCCGCGTTGGCGGCAGCCGTTGAAACTCGTGCCCAGGCGGTAGCGGAATTTAAACGTAAGCTGTTCGACGACCTCGTCGACGCGGAGCGTAGGGCAGGCGGCCTCAGCGGCGATCTGACAAAAGCGGAGCAGCGAACGAAACTTCAACTCTTGGCCGCGCCGGTCGATGGTGTCGTCCAGCAGCTCGCGGTTCATACCGTAGGCGGCGTAGTGACGCCTGCGCAACAGTTGGCCGTCGTCGTGCCCTCCGATGCCGTGCTCGAGATAGAAGCCAGGATCTCAAACCGGGACATCGGTTTTGTTCATGTTGGCCAGGAAGCTGAAATCAAGGTCGATGCGTTCAACTTCACTCGCTACGGGCTCGTTCGCGGTCGAGTGTTAAGCGTATCCCGCGACGCGATTGTTCGCGAAGTCCCGCCGGAGAACACAAAAAATACCGGAGCGGAAGATGCGGAAAGCACACGGAGCGAACCCAAAGGCCAAGAACTCGGCTACGCTGCGCGTATATCACTGGATCGAATGCAGATTCCGGTGGAGGACAGGCTCGCTAACCTTGAACCGGGGATGGCAGTAACTGTGGAAATTAAGACCGGCTCCCGCCGGATCATCACGTATTTGCTGTCACCACTTATCAGATACCGGCAGGAATCCATGCGCGAGCGATAGCTCAGAGAAGAAGACCGAGCGCGCTGGTTTGGTGCATAGGCAGGGATCGGATCGTCGGCGACTCAGAAGTGGCAGGGTGTCAGAGGCTTACGGTGCGAGTGGAGAACGCCGTGCGCTCAGTAGTGCTGATACTGCAGTTTGATAACGTAGGTTCCTGTCCTACGCCCAGAGGGCACTTCAGGCTCGCTCGCTAATTCGGTGAAGCGCATCGTTATCGTCAGGACCCATGGCCACAATAGAGACGGAACCAGCGAAGCAAACGAGGAACCAGAGCACTGCGCTTCGCGATTGGGTTCGTGCTCTCGAAGCAACCGCGCCTATCGCTGCCAATCCGCGTCGCCTCCTTCCCGTAATCGTCGAAGAACTCGCTCAAACCCGCGGCGACGTACCGGCACTCCTTTCCGCTAGCGAAAACCTGACCTATGGCGCACTTAGCAAGCGCGCCAACGCCTATGCACGCTGGGCGCTCGATCAAAGAGTGGCCGTGGCCGAAACCGTCTGCCTCATGATGCCTAACCGGCCAGAATATATGGCGATATGGCTTGGACTGACCAGTGTCGGCGTCGTCGTTTCGCTAATCAACACGCAGCTTCGCGGTTTTGCGCTCTCCCATTGCATCAATATCGTCGCGCCGAAGCATGTCATTGTCGCTGCGGAACTTTGCGACGAGTTCACATCCGCGGCGGTGCAGTTGGCGAGCCAGCCGAAAATCTGGGCGCATGGCAGCGGCGGCAGCGGCGAATTCGACCGCATAGACCTTTGGGTCGAGCGATTCTCGCAAGAGCCTCTGACGTCGTCGGAGCGTCCCGCCGTGACGATCGCCGATCGCGCTCTACTGATCTATACCTCCGGCTCGACCGGTCTGCCAAAGGCCGCCAATGTCAGTCATCGCCGATTGCTGCAATGGAGTCTTTGGTTCGCAGGTTTGATGAATACGGGACCTGAGGATCGCATGTATGATTGCCTGCCAATGTATCACGGCGTCGGCGGCGTCGTCGCCACCGGCGCGTTGCTGGTTCGCGGTGGCTCGGTGCTGATCCGTGACCGATTCTCTGCGCAGAATTTCTGGGACGACGTCATTGATGGCGGGTGCACGCTATTCCAGTACATCGGCGAACTCGCGCGCTACCTTCTCAATGCCCCGGAAAATCCGCGCGAGCGTAGCCATCGGCTCAGGCTGTGCTGCGGCAATGGGCTTCGCGCCGACGTCTGGGAGAAATTCCAATCGAGATTCGCCATTCCGCGCATCCTGGAATTTTATGCGGCGACCGAGGGCAATTTCTCGCTCTACAATGTCGAAGGAAAGGTTGGCGCCATCGGTCGCGTTCCGCCGTTTCTTACGCACCGCTTCCCGTTGGCGCTGGTCAAGTTCGACGCCGTCACCGGCGAGCCGGCGCGCGACCAGAACAACTTCTGCATCGGTTGCTCGACCAACGAGGTGGGCGAAGCGGTCGGCAGAATTAGCGAGGACGCCACGGACCGCGGCGGCGAATTCGAAGGCTACAGCAATCCCGAACAATCGGAGAAAAAGATCCTCCGCGACGTGTTCGAGCGCGGCGACGCCTGGTACCGCACCGGCGATCTCATGCGCCAGGATGCCAACGGCTTCTTCTATTTCATCGATCGAGTCGGCGACACGTTTCGCTGGAAGGGCGAGAATGTTGCGACCTCGGAAGTAGCCGCCGCGATCACCGCCTTCCCGGGCATCAAAGAGGCCAATGTCTACGGCGTTCGTGTGCCAGGAACCGAGGGCGCTGCAGGCATGGCAGCGCTGGTCGTTGACGGAGAATTCGATTTCAACGAGTTCCGGCGGCACCTGGAAAGACGACTGCCTTCATATGCCCGACCGCTGTTCCTGCGCATCACCCGTCAGATCGATGCGACGAGTACTTTCAAGCACACGAAGAGCGATCTTCAGCGCGACGGCTATAATCCAGCCGTGACAGCGCGATCGGATGTACTTCGATGATCCGGCGCAGCGGGCTTTCGTCCGGGTGGACGCCAAGCTGTACGATGGAATTCAAAGCGGTAAGCTGCGCGTCTAAACCATCCGAATCGCGTTATCTCGATGCCGCAACACCAACAGCGACAGTAAGCACCGTAGCGGCAATGTTATGCATGTTGTAGCTGAGTGCTCTTCCGATAGGGCGAGAGCTTGCCTCAACGGCAGTTTCTACTGGTCAACCGTCACGCGGTATTGTTAAGTTTTACACGGCAAAATTATCTGAAAATTTACATGTTGCGCGTCGAATCTCGTGCAGGCGAGGTAACGTGTCATGTGGTATCTTCGATCTTGGTCCTGCTGATCGGAATCCTAATTGCGCTGCGTTTCAAGGTGAGTGGTTCTCGCTCCGGCGAGCTTGGCCGTGGTGCTCTGCGTGATAGCTGCCGGGGTCGTGCGCGCCGACATGCCATTGTCCATCGGATTTAATGCGGCGGTTGCGATTGTGTGCCTGCAGGTTGGTTACCTGGCCGGTATCGTAATCCCTGCCGGTGGGTATCGGCTCGGCCGGGTCAACTCCCGTTCGATGCAAGCCGGTGAGCGCTCAGCACGCCGTTCAGCAATAACGTAAATCTCGCCATCTGCCACTAGAACAGCCGGGGCATCCGTGTCGACGAGGAGTTCTGTACAGCGTCGCCGCGATCGGCGCCTGCCGCCCAGGCTGACAAGGTTAACGACCCTCTAGCGACGGCAGAATACAGCCATGCTCGGATGCGGCTCACAACATACATGCTCCAGCCTCAGCAGCCGCTCTGCAATATTCTGTCTGCGAGTGTTGGCACAGGTTCGTTCCCTCCGCTCGGCGTGGCTACTGAAATGAGCCAGCCTTGCTGACGATGCCGTCGCTCCAACCGGAATAGCTCTGAAAGACGCCGGTAGCTATGTTGTTGGGTTACTAAAACGTTACGACGACGGCTTTAAGCATAACATTCAATGGGCTTTGCCGTCCGTTACAAGTTGCCGCATTAATCGAAGAATGCGCCTGATGACGACCGTACGGGCAGACGATGCCCGCCTTGACGGCAACGGCAATCAGTATTGGAACGTGCCGTTGTCACATATTGGTGGACTGCCGATTGCCGTCATCGATCGAGCCAAGTCGGCGCAACTCATGATCGATGTTGCACTTGACAGACGCAACAGCGCGCTGCCGCCGCTCATCGTAACTTCCGCCAACGGTCAAGTCCTGTCACTCTGCGCCCGGCAACCTGCAATTCGCGATCTGTTCCTGCAAAGTGATCTCATTCACGCAGACGGGATGTCGCTGGTGTTTGCTTCGCACCTCTTCTGCAACAGATCTCTACCGGAACGGATCTGCACGACGGATTTTTTTCATGATGTTGCCATAGCCGGCCAGCAGCGAGAGGCGCGAATATACCTGCTGGGGGGGACACAGTCGGTCATAGACGAAGCGGCGCGGTACGTCCGATCGTTATATCCTGCTCTCAACATTGTCGGCCATGCGAGTGGATATATGCGCCGCAAAGACGAAGAATCCGGCGTCATTGACGCTATCAATGCTACCCGACCGGACATTCTTTGGGTCGGTCTTGGAGCCCCACTCGAGCAAAAGTTTGCCGTGCGCAATCGTCATCGGCTGCGCGGGGTTGGCCTCATCAAAACCGCGGGCGGATTGTTTGACGTTCTTTCGGGACAGAAGCCTCGGGCGCCGGGTTGGATGCGTCACGCCGGTATGGAATGGGCTTACCGATGGTATCTTGAGCCGCGCCGCTTGGCCGTCCGCTACCTCACGACGAACCCGCACGCGTTGTATTTGTTGCTCACCCGCACGGGCAATAAGATAGGCTTGGAGTCAGGTTGATGCCGATCCGTCCGCTGCGGCGTGCGGTCTTGTCGACGCCGCGGAGCGGACGGTTTGACGCGATTCGCTGTTCGGAAGCGTAAGCGCTGTAGCGCCAGAGCGTCTCGGAGCGTCTTGAACCTAAGTCGTCGCCGAAACCATACGAACCAAGAGCGGCTTAGGCGGCCACGGTCAGCCGGGGCGCGGCTCACTGTGTCCGTCCTCGTCGTCCTACACAGGCCCGGTGCGCTAAACCTGATCCCACACGTCTGGGTTTAGCGGCCCGCAGCGCTAATGGCGCAGCTTGACCTAACCGCCATTGACGCAGGATCGGTGGATCGGTTTGTTAGGTGACGTTGGCGTCGGCGGGCATCCGGTGAGACTTGGTCAATTGCGGCACCGTCTCGATCAACATCTCCTTGAACTCGGCCCATAAAGGCATAACCCGTTCGTCTGGAGTGAGATGCCGGCAGAGTGCGCCGTGGCCCTGCTCCGGATCGCTGTCGAACCTGATGTGCTCGCTCAGGAAATGCTTAAATGCTCGCAGAGCCGGGTCGTTCCAATGCTGAGCCGTCAGCATGGCGCGAAACACTCTTTCCAGCCCACCGTCTTCGTAGCTGGCAAGAGCCATTGCTCTGCTGCTATCATCCATCGCTCGAACCCTGGTCAAATACGCTTGACCGATAGTCACGAGGCTGCGCTTCGTGTCCTCCGAAATTGTCGTAAGCTCGAGCGTCCTTCGCATAAACTCGTCATGATGCATTCTCTCGCCGACGGCGGCAACGCCGGGCCAAGGCGAAAGGTTATCGGTGTCTCGCTCGCCGCGATCGAGCTCCAATAATCGCTCATCCTCAGGATAGAGATTCCGCGCGATTTCAAGATTCTCGCGAAATTGAATTGAGAAGTGATAGTAAGCCCAGGCCACCTTAATGACGTCTTCTTGAGTGAGGCCGTTCCAATTGAAGTCACAGATATCGTCGATCACCTCTTGGTAAGCGAAGCCGTTCACAGCGCCGCGCGGCAAACCTGACTGCAAACTTTCACTCTGCATCACACCCTCCAGAACCCGTTACTCCCGGCAACTGCACGCAGAATATAGGCCAACCCATCCAACCATTGATAGAAGCTGCGTCAATCAAAGTAAATCAGGAACGAGCGGAACTTATAACTTGCTGACGGTAATCCGATACGCTAGTGATGCGCTATCCAATTGAGAAGAATAACATTTTTGGGTCGTCACATTCTCCTGTAGATATGACCGAGAGCGTATTCCGTTACCAAGCCGCCAAATATGCTGGCTGCGTCGACAATGAAATCACTGAGACGTGCATGCCTACCCGGTACGAACAGCTGCAGGAATTCAACGAAACCAGCGAAGACGACCAGATAAATCGCGAGCAGGCCGCGCTTCTGGTCGAACCCTAAAGCGAAGGCAAACCCAGCTGCCGCAAAAATCACGAAATGCTCAAGGTGATGCGGGACAATGGTTTGTGGCCGAAGACCGGGAGGTACGACCGATAGAACGATAATCGCTGCGGCAAGACTCCAAGCGACGATCTGTGCAAGCTTTCGGATTGGCAATGGCGCGTCTCTGTGTGCTGGAACGGGACTCCGGTCGTGCGTCGGTTCCTATGGGGAGTTTTTCGTCATTATGCCAGGGCACGTTCGGCTGACTTCAGACCAGAATTCGGCCAGCGAATGGGCGATCGCGCTAATGGTATCCTCGATAAGCACTTTTAGGCGGGTGCCGATTGGCGTCGCAACGCTAGATGACTAATCGGAAACTTTTTTCAGATAAACCTACGGGCAAGGCGAAATGCAACATTGGCGCCGCTCTTCTATATCGTCGGCGTCGAGGGAAGCGGCCGAGAGCAGGTTGGTCTTATGTTCAACAAATCTATTCAGCCGCGAGCGGCGACGTTGCAAGCTGGGATTGCGCGGCGGCGAGTGCTTGGTCCAGATCGGCCAAAATATCGTCGATGTGCTCAATGCCTACCGAGAGACGGATCATCTCTGGCCGTACCCCGGCTCTTTCCTGTTCCTGTGGCGACATTTGCCGGTGCGTGGTCGAAGCGGGGTGGCAGGCGAGCGATTTGGCATCGCCCATATTGACCAGACGCTTGAACAGCTTGAGTGCGTCGTAAAACGTCTTTCCCGCCCGTAGGCCGCCTGCAACGCCGAAGGTCATCAGCGAGCAGACGCGCCCGCCGAAGTATTTTTGGGCCAGGGGATGATAAAGGTTGTCGGCAAACCCAGCGTAACTCACCCACGCAACGCGGGGATCGCGGTGAAGGAATTCAGCGACCCGGCGCGCATTCTCAACGTGACGCTCCATGCGCAGTGCAACCGTCTCGATCCCTTGCAGCAACAGAAAGGCCGACATCGGCGCCAGCACGGCACCGGTAGTGCGTTGGTAGACGCTGCGACAGCGGGAGATGTAGGCCGCCGCTCCAAAGTGGTCCGTATAGATCAGGCCGTGGTAGGAGTGATCGGGCTCGTTGAACATGGGAAAGCGGCGCGCATGCTCCCGCCACGGGAACCTTCCGGAGTCGACAATCGCACCGCCGAGCGTGGTGCCGTGGCCGCCCATAAATTTGGTCAGCGAGTGCACGACAATGTCCGCGCTATAATCGATCGGACGCAAGAGCACCGGAGTCGCCACCGTGTTGTCGACAATGAGCGGAATTCCGTGCCGGGTGGCAACCGCCGCGAGCGCCTCGATGTCGCAAATGTTTCCCGCCGGGTTGCCAACGCTCTCACAGAAGATCGCGCGCGTCTTTTCGTCGATGAGTTTTTCAATTGCTTCAGCTTGATCTGATACCGCAAAGCGGACACTGATGCCCTGGCCCGGCAGAATGTGCGCGAACAGCGTGTGTGTGGTGCCGTAGAGCTGCGGGATGGAGACGATGTTAGTGCCCATTCCAGCAAGGTTGAGCACGGCGTAGTTCAGTGCCGCCTGCCCCGAACTCACGCACAAAGCCTCAAGGCCGCCCTCAAGTGCGGCCACGCGGCGTTCAAGCACGGCGGTCGTCGGATTGCTGATGCGGCTATAACGGTAGCCTTGGACCTCTAAGTTGAACAAAGCGGCGCCATGGTCGGCGCTGTCGAACTCGTAGGCGACAGTCTGATAAATGGGGACCGCTACGGCCTTGGTGGTGGGCTCGGTCTCATAACCGCCATGAATGGCCACCGTGTCGCTCTTCATACGCTTCTCTGGGACGCCCGATCGAAAAAAGGCTAGCAACCATAAACGTTCTCAAGCTCATGTTCTAGGCCTGCTGACGAGGATAGCTTCCTGATCGAACGGCTCGCGACGCGTATGATGCCATTTTGACAAATAGCAGCGAAAGGCGGCCGCTCCGCTTCGCATACGTGAAGACGCAGCCTAATGCGTCCCGATTAAAGGCTCACCTCGGCCCTCTTGCATTTTCGCTATCGGTTCAAATCGCTGCGATAATTTTCGAACTGGCTGCGCCTCACCGTCCTACTCGCAAAAAGCCTTAATTTCGTAAGGTTCCGGACCCGGCAAAAAACTGAGGGGAGATATGATGCTGCATTGCAACAATCTTCTTTTGACCAAAATTGCTGTTGAGTATTTGGTTTTCGCTTATCAAATCAGTGCTGGGCGTGGCAATTTCGCTGCTCAGATTAGTGATTGTAGTGTCCGGTGGGGTGGAGAGATTGGAACGGATCGGTGATGAGGATGTTGTAGTCGCGCCGGTGAGCGCTCTTTTCGAAAAGGGGCAATCTCATGATTGGTTTTCTTGCCGTTGGTGCGGTCGGCGGAATGATGCTGGGGCTTCGCTTTAGGGTATTGGTTCTCGTCCCGGCGACGCTGTTTGTTGCGGGAGTTGTTACAGCGGTCGGTTTGGCAGGTGGCCAGCAATTTAGAGTGATTGCACTCACGGCGGTGTTGACCGCCGCGTTTCTTCAGATCGGATATATCGCAGGCTGCGTCGTCGAAGTCGTGCGGCCTCGGCGTTCGCGTGTAAAATCCGAGCCTCGGCGTTCGCCTGTAAAATCCGTCGGCTGACAATCTCCTAAATTGCGCCACCTGGACAGCTTATTCGATGCCGTGATGGTGGTTGCGTTTGCGCGCAATACGGTGAACGATCAGATAAACTCAGTGCCCTGGTCGACCCGGATCGTTGCCGGCAACCCCACCTCTCGCTCAACTCTTTCCTCTTTCAAGAACATCGACGACATCTGTGCCGCGGAGGGCAAATCGTGATTTGTAACGCTGGCAAGAAGCCGAGAACGTAACGCGCAGCTTTCGACCCATGGCTAGCTGGCCAGCTGGTCATGCACACAGTCCGTCCCACCGACCCTGCTTAAGAATAACGCCGTCGGCGCGCCCGAAATTCTCAAGGCCTTCGTCGCCATCCGCTCCTCCCCGCTAGGGAATCAACGCAGAAAACTCTAACCAAAAACGATCCTGCTTGTTGAGAGCTCAGAGCGAGAGCAAGCGCCCAATCATAACAGTGGATAGCTCGTTCTAAATGGCAACTTTTGAGGGTTAGCCACCTCCAGCTATCCTTTCTGCACCCTTGCGAGTCTCCGCCGCACAAGTGAGGTCCCCTGGTCTCTAGGTTTTTCGGCGAACAGAACCGTCAAGATGATCTTGACGTCGTTGTAAAGCGACCACCGTTTGGCATGATATAGATCATCGTTGACGCGCTGTTCATCAGTCCGGGACTCGGCAGGACATGCCCAATCTATAATTCCAGGTTTGACGTTGTTTAGTAAGGTCGCTTGCGAAAAATCTGACAAATCCTGCTCGTTGACATACGGCCGTGGTCCGACAATGGACATTTGACCGACCAGCACGCTGAAGAGCTGCGGAAGTCCCTCAATACCGGTCTGGTGCATAATTCGACCAGCCCGAGTCAGGCGTGGAGTGATGGATTTTTCCAGGCAGTGCGTTGCGAACCTAAATCTGTACACCCGAACGGCCCGTCTCCCGTATCCAAATAACGTCTGACGGATTAAGATTGGGCCCCGGGAATCGAGCTTAATCGCAGCAGAAGTGACTAGAAGAATCGGGGCGAAAAGCACGAGACCTAATGTTGCGACGACGATATCGAATGCGCGTTTAGCTAATAGGCCCGAGCCGAACCTCACTACGCGTCCACCTGAGGCGTTGTGCCCCCTGTCGCAACTAACCCACTCGCCCTCATGTAACGCCATGCCATCACCCTACCAAGCTACAAATAATTCCTCCTACTTGCTTTAAGTGTGTTGACTGTCACAAAAAGTCAGAAATTTTTGGTCAGCAACTCTGTTATTGGAGTACCCTAGGTTGTGGGTGATCGCAAGTCAATATGATAGTCCGCTGCAAGCTGTTATACGCTGCGGCGGCCTTTGCCGCTTGAAAGACGGGATCGTGTCCGACACCGGAGGTACGGGCGTACGGTCTCGCCGCTCAGCCCAACTCCAGTGTGCGGTAGCTCCCGGCACTTACCGAAGAGCCCGGGGATTCGAAATGGCGCAATGAATCTAGCCGGGCTAACCGGATCGGCTGCAGGGCGGCTTGTTGCGTCGAAACCTTCGTCCCGACAGATACAGTATCCAATTGCGATAAATGCGTGTTGCTGCCACATGCCAGGGTGCCTTCAAATTCCTTGCAGCACGGTCGACTGGAAAGTCCGCTAGAAGCTCGCTACGCCGATCCAAAAGTGCACGCGTTTGAAACGCGCTCAACAACTCCGCCGCAGGGTCGTCGAAGTACCCCCTTGGCATCGTCGGATAGCATTCGATCTCCCGCCGAAGGAAGCGGCCGACATCCCTGCGGTATTCGCCCAACAGGCTCTGAGCTTCGTACTCGAGGTGACCTTGAAAGTACACAAACAAGCTCTTTCTCTGCTGCTTTACGAACAAGTCGACGCCCGCTATCGCCGAGTTAGTTAAGACGTTGTAGCCGCACCGTGTTAGTGCGTCCTTACGGATTTCGTTCCACCGAGAATGCGGGACTTTTAACTGTGATGGAACGCCTTGTACCAAGGGGTGGTCGTTAATCCTCGAATGAGCAAAAACGCCGATGCATTTGTCAGCGAGCTGGTGTCGATCAATTCCGTCCAAGCGGAGAACAGCCCCATGCACCGCTAAACAGGACCAAACCGCCGACACCGTATGTTCCGAGGCCCAATCGATAACTTCTCCAAAGGAATCCCAGTAGGGCTCTTCTGCTAGTTTGGGCGCCTTCGGCTCGGTGCCGGTGACGATGAGCCCGTCAAGACCGTCGTGCCACAGATCGCCAACATCGGAATAAAAACGCCGGGTGTATTGCTGCCCCCAATCAGTCCGAGGAATCATTGGCAGGGTATAAAGCCGCAAGCGAACCGGAATTTTTCCGGCTGCAGCGTTGAGCAAACCGAATACTTGGCGCTCAGTCGATATCAGCGCCGCATCCGGCATGTTATTAATGAGGCCAATAGTGACGCTCCCCGCCTCGCGAGTTTTCAACGACGCTTCTGCATTGCTCTTCGCTGCCGCGAAGAGGTGATGCTCAGGCGCGTCTATATCTATCAAAACAGGCATCGAATGAGGTCGAGCTAGTTGCCAATCATCACTTTGCGGATGGGATTTGTTTTGAATATTTGTCGACCCGCAGGCTTGATCGAACTCTTACATGCTGTCATTAATAGATTTCCTTTTCAACTGCCGGTTTCACAAGGACTTCAAGGACGGCCGCGCCCCGATGTCGGTTAAAGAAACCATTATTTCGCAAATGCAACAGATTGCTCGGGAGCAAAACAAGCAATTGTCACTACTGAAACCAGATTTGCCGTTGCTTGAGACCGGTCTAGACTCACTCAGTATTGCAATTCTTGTTGCTCGCCTAGAAGACGTCTTACAAGTCGATCCATTCAGTTCTGCTGACGCTGTCAATATGCCGGTCACGTTAGCCGATTTCATAGGGCTTTACGAAAATGCAACAAAATGACCCCATTATACTTTGCATTCGTTGAAGCCGGGCCAGGCGATACGGTCTTCGCGGTCGAACGTTTCATGGTTCATACGGTCCTGCTGTCGCGGCCATGAATGTACCCTGTTTTAAAACAGCCTTCATCTTTGACGTTTGGTCTCCGTGGTCTCGGTGTCGACGCGATCTGACGCCCGTCTGCGCTCCGACGAACATTCCGAAGCGGAGGATCTTAGATAGAGCTGCTTACAAGCCTGGCGCGCTTGTTCTTACACTCGCTATCGGCGACAGCCGATCAAGCAATTCGGCAGCCGTGAAATCAGGTGCTGCCACTGACTTGCCGACACAGGCGTAAGCGAAACCGTGCCTGCGCACATCTGCTGGCCGGTAAATGTTGCGGAGGTCAACAATTACTGGACAAGCCATGAGGTCATGCAAGCGCTCAAGATCGAGCGCGCGGAATTGCTCCCATTCTGTGGCGATAACAAGTGCGTCGGCCGCTTCAGCGCAATCGTAAGCGCTTTCACAATAGGTAACATTTTTTAACAATTCTTGGGCCTGACGCATGCCGGCGGGGTCGAACGCCCGCACTCGGGCGCCCATATCCTGCAAGGCGCTGATTAGGGCGAGCGAGGGAGCCTCTCGCATGTCATCAGTATTGGGCTTGAAGGTAAGACCAAGAAGGGCGACGGTTTTGCCGCGCAGCGCCCCGGAAAACATCGCAGACACCTTGCGCCCCATCGCGCGCTTTCTGGTGTCGTTGACCGCGTCGACGGCTTCGAGGATGCGCAAGGACACGTCGTGATCCTGCGCGGTCTTGATCAGGGCGCGCAAATCCTTGGGAAAACAAGAGCCGCCGAAGCCCGGCCCCGCATGCAAGAATTTGGGTCCGATGCGGTTGTCGAGACCAATGCCGCGCGCAACTTCTTGCACGTCTGCATCGACCTTTTCGCAGAGATCGGCGATTTCGTTGATGAAGGTAATCTTCGTCGCCAGGAAGGCGTTGGCGGCATATTTTATAAGCTCAGCCGTTCGCCTAGTCGTGTAAAGTATAGGCACCTGATTGAGGCTTAGGGGTCGATAGATTTCGCCCACCATCTTGCGAGCTCTTTCATCGACAGTCCCGACCACAATGCGATCAGGATGCTTGAAATCGTGAATAGCTGCCCCTTCGCGCAAAAATTCCGGATTTGACACTACCGCGACTTCGGCATCTGGGCGAGCTTCGCGGATAATGCGCTCCACCTCGTCTCCAGTCCCAACGGGCACAGTCGACTTGGTAACGACCACCGTGAACCCGTCGACCGCCGCCGCGATTTCACGTGCTGCCTCGTAAACGTAAGATAGATCCGCATGGCCATCTCCGCGTCTCGACGGTGTGCCGACTGCGATGAAAATCAAATCGGCGGCACGGACCGGCCCTTCAAGCGTGTGTTGCGAAAGACAGCCTTCGTTGTTTGACGTTCGAATCTAACAATTCTTGCAGACCCGGTTCGTAAATTGGAATTTCGCCGCGCTCGAGTGCGGCAATCTTCGCCGCATCCTTGTCGACGCATACCACTTCGTGGCCAAAATCGGCGATGCAGGCTCCGGAAATAAGGCCCACATAGCCTGTGCCGATCATTGCAACGCGCATGGTAACCCCTTGTATTCGTCTATTGTTTGGATCCTTGCAGGTACCATCGCCTATCCGACCCACATAGCCAAGTGTTTTGCACTGCGTGCAAACACCGCGCCAACTTTATCATTAAAGCTAGCGCGTTCACTTTACAGATTTACGATGCGCGCAGGCGGAGCGATGATGAGACACAATGAGACCGGGCGCGAAACGCGATTTGGACGTAATGCTCCGATTTACTTGCAATTAAAGCTCACCTTGAGTGCGAGACGACCCGGCGCATTGCGAACGCGCTCTCAGGAAAATCGAGAAGCCGCAAGCAGGTCGTAGTGTTATTCTAAAACGCACTTTTGCTTTTTGCCCGCATGCACAATACTACCAAGAATTGGCGCTTGCGAAGATGCGGACATAGTCTCGCGCGCCTTTGGGAAATGGAGTTTTGTCAAGAGACATGTAGAATGTAGGAGAATAGGCTTTCTTCGCGCCTTTGGCGCGCCGCGGCCGGCCTGAAGAACTGCGACTGCTGGCCGCGGTTACACAACTCGGCCCGAGGGCCTCCTGGTCGTGCCCCAGCAAGTTCCCGGAAACACGAACGTTGGTTTCTTGCACGGGCAGCGTCCCGATGAACCGACAAACCGCGAACGCCCAAGGCTGCAGGCCAAGCGCCTTTCCGCCCTTAACGGCTCCCGAGTGGCCGCCTCCAATATCTATGGTCAGGTAAGGCAGTGGTGGTCGATTACCTGCCGTTTCGACGATAGGTGAGCCGCCATTATCCGGTATGTCGTTTGACACTCTTGCCCCAGGGGTAACTAACGACGACGCAGATGCACGAGGCTCAGAAAGGACTATCAACCGACGGTTCCGACGGCGGCCCGTTAAGGTAAATCATTACCGTAAAAATGATTCGTGGCGTAATTTTTGTTGTTAAATGATTGCAATACAAATGATAGACAATTTATAAACCAACCAAGGTTTCTCTTTCAAGGTCATAGTGGCTTGAAGCTTGAGGCTCATATCAAGGCCCAAAGCGCTGTCCATGAAGTGGATTTGCGTAGCGGGAGCCGACGTAGAGCGCCCGACCGCGCGGCGCGTATTCCGTTTGCCTTACCACTTGCTAGGGCCGGTGGTTCTCTCGGTCGACATGGTCATGCTGATCTCCGTCAGCGTGCTGGCTGGGGTTGCCTATGAGTGGAGCTTTATAGGCGTCGTACCGGGAATAGGCAGATATGCGGCGATCGGGTTGCTCGCTTTTACCAATCTTTCTGCGATTCTAGCTGCGCGCGGCGATTATCGGGTCGACAACCTCGCAAATTTTTTCGCGGCAAGCGCGCGACCTCACGCTCGCTTGGAGCGGTATCTTCTTGGTGTTGGTTTGGGCCGCCGCAATGCTGAAAGTAGCAGAGGAGTTTTCACGCGGAGCGACGTTGACGTTTTTTGCGCTGGGCCTGTTGGGCATGGTTGTCTGGCGCGGATTGCTCGCACGTTTCCTTGTATATGCGTTGTCGGAGGGCGCCTTTGCGTCCAGGAGGGTCATCGTCATAGGCGAGCGAAGTCGTTTTGCAGTCTCACGCAGCATATCTGAAATTCGGCAATTCGGTTACACGCCTGATCCGAACGTTCGAGATTGGCGAGGAGGATTTCGCGAGAGGTGTGATATCGGCGAGGCTACGCGAGACAATCGACGAAGCGATTGAAGCAGCGCGGAGCAATTCAGTTGCAGAGATACTTCTTTTGGTGGGATGGGACCACAGCTGGGCGATCGATAGCATTGCTACAATGCTAAGCGTACTCCCGATCCCTGTTTATCTGCTGCCGGACGAAAATGTTTCCCGTTATCTCGGTCACCGCGCGGTGAATCTGGGCACGTTGCGCGCTGCCGAGATACAACGCGCCCCGCTAACGTCTGGTGAGCAGCTCATTAAGCGCTGTTTCGATTTAGCCGCGGCGATCTCCGTGTTGCTATTACTTTCGCCATTGATGCTACTTACCGCTCTTTGGATTAAACTCGATTCGCGTGGGCCTGTTTTTTTCCTGCAGACGCGCAATGGTTTCAATGGCCAGGCGTTTCGGATCGTGAAGTTCCGAAGCATGCACGTGCTTGAAGATGGTCGCACAATTCGTCAAGCGACGCGCGAGGATCCGCGAGTGACGAAAATCGGACGCTGGCTGCGCCGTACCAACATTGACGAGCTGCCGCAGTTATTCAACGTGCTTTACGGAAACATGTCGCTGGTCGGACCGCGGCCACACGCGGCCGCTCATAACACCGAGTACGAGAAGCTCATCGGCTAATTACGCCTTTAGATACCACGTCAAGCCCGGTATCACGGGTTGGGCTCAAGTTAATGGTTATCGGGGCGAAACGCCGATCACCGACCTGATGGAAAAACGCGTTCGAGCTTGATCTGTGGTATGTTAAGAACTGGAGCATATGGCTGGATATCAAAATTCTATTTCGAACACTGATGCTAGGACTTCAGCCGACGGCCTATTAGGGTCAAAACTCAATAACTTTTGCCGCTCAGACAATACGATTCTGTTCTTTTGGAAGAGGGATCGGGATCATGTGCAAAGAATTTGTTTTGGCTGAGCGACGAGCAGTGGGCTCGGATTGAGCCGCATTTTCCGACCGATGTTCGCGGTGTGGAACGGGTTGACGATCGCCGCGTCATCAGCGGCATCGTGCATGTTCTCAAGAGCGGCCGTCGCTGGTGCGATTGCCCACCCGAGTACGGTCCGCACACGACCATCTATAACCGCTTCGTGCGCTGGGCGCGGCGTGGAATATGGGAGAACCTATTCCGGGAACTGGCCGGCTGCGGGCGATCGATGGACACGCAGATGCTCCACGCGCGTCAGCGCATCGCTCGGCCTCAGGTGGAAAACGTATGGCCCGCCCCGTCGGCAAGTGGTTTTTGCAGCTGGCACAAACGGTCCGCACAAACGTATCCGGCCATTCGGCTATTGCGGTTGGCCAAGACGGAGATCCGCGCGTTTCTACTCCTCACGGGCCAATGACGCGCTGCCCTTCAAGGCTCGAAGTACGAAGTACTGCCGCGATGGTCTTCGCTTCCGCGCCGCGGCCAACGCGAACACTCACGCCTTCGATCTTAACCTCGATCATCCCAAAGGTCCGATCTCCGATTCAGAGATCGTCACAATCGCCCATCAACCACCTCACTAAAAGGTGGGATCACCACAGCGCTTACGAATCCTCCCGCTCCAATAATCCGGTATCGTCTCTGCGGCGTATTCCATCACTCCATCACTCCATCTCTTGCTCAGGGCTGATTATTGGGCTGTTCCATTATGCGCACGGGCTGGTTGCAAGCGAAACCTGAACGCTCGGAATTCACTCCCTGTTTTAGTGCGCAGACAACTCAGCTCAAATGCACCAGGCTGTGCAGATGAGCCTGCAGATAGTTCGTGCTCACGCCGGGTAGCGTGATGCTGTCGTGGTGGCCAAGCTCGATTACGGCATCGCCGTGGCCGCCGGTGGCAATCAGTGACGTCAATTGCCGGATCAATTCGATATTGGCGAAATGGTCGAGCTCGATGGGATCGGCCTTCCCGGCGAAATTCCTGGCGGTGTCGGTACCCATGCCGGGATGAAAGATGAAGGTGTCGCCGACTGACGAAACCGAATTACCGGAGGACTTCGCTAGCGGATCAACAATGTCCGTGCCGCTCGGCGGATCAGAGATCTCCGTCCCGCCACCTTCCGACGCGAAAACGAAGGTGTTGCCGCTGCCGACACCGCCCGCGACGTCGATCGTCACAGTCCCGGTGGACGTTCCATTGCTAACGGTTATGACACCAGTGTTCGCATCATAGCTGTCCGCCGCAGGGTCGTAGCTGACATTCGGCAAGTAGATTTCGTCACCGGCCGGCAGCAAGGCGCCTCCTCCAAAAATCGAGTAGTGCGACGATGTGCCGGAACTGTCGATTTGCAGCGTGCCGGTGCTGCCCTCAAAAGTGACCATGTTCGTAACCGTGCCTCCAAGCTCAACCGCGGCACCATTGCCAATCACGATGCTCCCGGTTCCCTTGATGTTGTCGGTTACGTCCAATTTGGCGACCCCAGTTGCCTCCAACAGCCCGGCATTGACGGTGGCGTTGCCGGTGTCGATCGTCAGCGTCCCGCCGGTGGCCACGATGGTACCGTTAACGTCGTTAGCCAGCGCTAGCTCCCCATTACTGGCGTCGCCGATCGTTCCAGCCCCGGTGATGGTGTTGTCAAAATTCTCCAGCGTGTCGGGCGTGCCGAGGCTGCCGTTACCCACGATCGCCCCGCCGCTCGCCAGCGTCACCGTGCCGTCGCCGACAAGCTTGAGCGACGTGGTGTCGACCAGCAGCTCCGAGCCGGTGCTGGTCACCACGATGCCGTCGAGGCCGGCGCCGGTATTGTTGATCTGGCCACCTTGAACGTCGAGTTCGCCGCCCCCGATCGCCTCCAACTGCCCGGCATTGATTGTGGGGTTGCCGGTAGCCAGGGTGAGAATGCCGGTAGCGACGATTGTAGCGTCGGCTTCGACTGTCACAGCTTCCAGCGTCAGCGTCTGCCCTGACGCTACCGTCAGCGTGCCGTCCTGGAGCGTGGCGAACTCGACGGTACTGTCGCTGCTCACCGTCGAAGTGGAACTGCCGAGGTCGGTGGTGCCATCCAACAGGATGACGTTGTCGAGCGTCACGCCCTCCAACGTCACTATCTGGCCAGGAGTCACCACCATCTTGCCATCTTGAAGCGCGGTGTACTGGATGGTGCTGTCCGTGCCTATCAGCAGCGGGGATTTGAAGTTGAGATCGTCGGTGCCGCCCGACAGGGTGACGTCGTCCAACGTCACGCCGAGCAGCGTCAGCGTCTCCCCGGACGCTACTGTCAGCGTGCCATCCTGGAGGGTGGTACTCTCGATCGTGCTCTCGGTGGTCACCACTGAGGGAGCGCCGTCGAGGTCGTCGGTGCCGCCAGACAACGTGACGCTGCCGAGCGTCACCGTGTCGAGCGTCAGCGTCTGCCCGAACACCACCGTCAGCGTGCCGTGCTGAAGTGTGGCGTTCTCGATCGTAGTGTCGGCGTTTACCAGCGAGAAGGTGCTGTCGAGGTCGTCGGTGCCGCCCGACAGCGTGACATTGTCGAGTACCAAGCCATTTAGCGTCAGCGTCTGTCCAGCGGCCACCGCCAGCGTGCCGTCCTGGAGCGTGGCCAACTGGATGGTGCTGTCGCTGCTCACCGTCGAGGTGGCGCTGTCGAGATCGAAGGTACCACCGGCGATCGCGGCGCCGCTGAGCGTCACGGCGTCGACTATGGTCGTGGTTGTCCCGGCATTGCTGAAGCTGCCGGTGAGTGTGACGTTGTCGAGCGTCACCGTATCGAACGTCAGCGTCTGACCGCTGACGACCGTAATATAGCCGCCGCCATTGACCGCGGTATGCGTGATCTCGCTGTCGGTGCTGACCGACAAGCCGCCGGCATCGTCAATGGTGCCGCCGTCGAGCGTCGCGCCGTCGAGCGTAACTGGGTCCTCGATCGTTAGCAGCGCGATATTGCTGAAGCTACCGGACAAGGTCACGTTGTCGAGGCTCACTCCATCCCAGGTCAGCGTCTGACCGCTGTCGGCCGTCACCTGACCGCCGCCCAAGACCGTGGCGTTACTCACCTCGCTCGAACCGACGACAGCGAGTTCGCCGCCGGCCGCGATCGAAATGACGCCGTGCAGAAGGGTCGCGTTATCGAGACCGATGTGCGAGCCAGCAAATACATTGACGTGGCCGGTCCCGGCGGCCGCGCTGTCATTGATCGTGGTATTCTCGATCGTTAGTCCGCCACTGCCAGTCGCTTCGATCACTCCCGCGTTGATGATGGCGTTGCTTGGCGGCGCACTGGCAGTTCTGGGGCTATCGTTATCAATGATGAGGGTCAGCCGGCCGCTGGCGTCGACCATGCCGGACCGCTCGTTGACCAGCACGAAATGTTGGTCGCCGTCGCCGATATTGCCTGCACCCGTGATGGTGCCGAAATTGTCGAGTTCGGCGGGCTGCGATCCGCCGACAATCTCGGCCGTGTGGTGAAGCTCAAAGGGTCCCTGGCCTTTGAACGTAACCGTTCCATCAATCGTGGTCGTGCCGCGCAGATCCAACGAGCTGAACTGATCGGTTTCTACGGTGCTGCCATCGGCGACGGCGACATTTAGAAAAGCGCTTTGACCGGCGGTGGTCGCAATGACCCCGCCATGTCCCGATTCCACCGTGCCGCCAACGATGACCGCTTTATCCAGGTCGATTGTTGAGCCGGCTCCGCTGGCGCTGATGCTACCGGCGTTGTTGACCCTTTCGTCGAGCAGGATCGTGCCGCCGGCGAGCGCCGCTATCACGGCGTTGGCATGATTGTGCGCGCCGCGCGAGAGCGTGACTTCGGCGCCTGACCCGGTAGCCTGAACGATATTCTCGTTATCGAGGCGGCCGGTGATCAGGATGGCGCTGTCGGCCTGGGCTTGAATGAGACCCAGATTGGTGACGGGATCGTGGAGTTGTAACGTGCCGCCAGCGGCGGCCCTCATCGTTCCGGAATTGCTGACGGGATTTCCGGTATCGATGATCAATAGCCCCGAATCGGAGACGAGCAGCGGCGTTGCCTCGATGGTTCCGTTCTTGCCGTTGACCAGAGTTAGCGCGCCGTCGCCCTGGCCGATGGTGCCGCTGCCGGCGATGGTGTTGTTGACATTGACCAGCGTCGCGCCAGTGGCGGCGACGCCGACAATCAGGTTCTCGTCGGTCGGCCCCACCATGGCAAGCTTGCCGCCGTTGAGCAGATAGACCGTGCCATTGATCGCCAGTTTTGGATCGGAGCCCGTTGAATTGATCTGCAAGGTCCCGAAATCGGCGATCCCTTGCGACACTTCCAGCGTGCCGCCCGACGCGATGTTGAGAATGGCGCCGGTGCCAATCCGAAGCCCGTCAGCGCTCTCGCTGCCTTCGACCGTTACCTTGACCGGTTGATTAATGCTGACGTATTCCGGCGCCGCAGGCGTACTAAGGATGCTCCAGTCACCGGCTGTCTCCCAGGTTCCGCTGACCGGCGAAGTCCAGCTCACGACCGACGTGGCGGGCGAGCCCAGCACGATGGTGAACGTGGCGGTAAGTTGCGTCTGGGTGTTCGTACCGCCGTTCTGAATGTTGATGATCGACGGTTGGATGTTGCCGTTCTGCTGCGGCTGAGATTGCGGAAGGTTGATCAGCTCGAATATGGGCGGGGTCGAACTGCCGGGGTTGTTGGGGCCCGATTGCGGATTTGGATTCAGATTGTTGATGTTGTTGAGGATCTGAACCAGCGCCGGAATCAGTGCCTGTTCGGTCGCAAAATTGGATGCCGTCATCGCCGCCCGGCTGACGGTCGGGGGCCTGTTGCCGCCGTCCCACGACAGCGTGGTCCAAATTCCGGCGCGATCGACGGCGACTTCGTTGCCGAACTGATCGATCAGAACGTAAGCGCCGACCCGGTCGGTGCCGGGGTCGGCAACCACCGCGAACGACATTGTCACATTGCCGGCATTGGCACTGACGGTGGCGACCTGTTGCAGCGCATAGCCGGTGGTGCCGCGGATGCCCATGGTCGCGACCGGTGTGCCGATCTTCATGTCGCCGGTATGGGCGACCTTGCCGGCGACGAAGGCGAAGCCGCCCTGGACCAGGTTAAACAGCGCGTCGTTTGAACTCCCGTTCGGATCGTAGACGTAGTCGTTCAGCGCCATCCGCGTGTTGGAAACGAGATTGAGCGCGGTGCCGTCGGGGAAGCCGATGCCGGCCGAGGAATCGGAGCCGGTCTGGACGACGTCGTTCTTGTAGACTGCGTCGCCGACGTGCAGTGCCACGGCGACGCCGTTGCGCATGACGGTGACATCGCCGACCACTTTCTCGACGCGGCCGATTGAATTGGTCGGAGCCGCCGGTGTTTGCGCATCTTGTGCGTACTGTCCCGGAGCCGGCGAGCCCGCCAGAAGTTCGACCAGATCGCCGGTAATGTGTGCGCCGTTTGGTGCGACCAGCGCTGCCGGATGCTCGGCGGAAAAATAGTCGGGAATAATGTGACGGTGGCCGTCATGGCCG
The DNA here is from genome assembly GCA_963844545.1 of uncultured Alphaproteobacteria bacterium. Taxonomy (GTDB): domain Bacteria; phylum Pseudomonadota; class Alphaproteobacteria; order Rhizobiales; family Xanthobacteraceae; genus BOG-931. Next base: position 1,779,297 of record CAWJOX010000026.1, read on the forward strand.
GTCAGAACGAGGTCCGGACCCCTGCGTTCAAGATGCCCGGTGAACAGCAATTCCGCATCGGAAATGCTGACCGCATCCGCATGAGACGGGTCGGTGTGAATTACGGTTGGACCATCCCCGTAACCGCCCTGCGACGCAGACGCGTAAGCCATTAACTAAGCCTCCCGTGACGTTCCCCGCGAACGTCAGCGATAAGCCCCACCTCTGTGCCGATTTGCGCGCAGTCACTTTTTCGAGGTCCCCGTGCCGAAGCGCAGCGTTACCTATGCGATATCTTCGCCGCCGCGGCAAGGTCATCGTAAATGAAGGGTGAATGGGTTCCGCCGATCTCCACGATTGCTGTAAAGGTTAAGGAAGAGGCGCGGTGGTATCCGAATGCAGTGCCGATTGGCCCCGGCGTCTAAGGTAGCCGCTCAGCTTCGCCGACGCCGGGCTTGCGACTCCGAGGTGAGGATTTCCGCCCTGTGCCTCTAAGATTGCGGTCTCCCGGGATGACGCTCTTTATCTTATCCCTTGCGCGTGGGTGCCGAGCGCGGCGCCGGATTATGCCGAGCTGGTGACCACGCCGCCGGCGATTCCTTTTTGGTTTTATAGAGCGGTGGCCGGCGCGGCCGAGCTCGGGCGGGTGGCTTCGCCGACGGCGGGCTTGCAACAGCATAGTGAGGCCCTCGTAGCGCAGGGCGGCGTCCATTATGGCGCTGGCCTGCTGCAGGCGAAGTTGAGCGCCTCGGGATTTTACGCCTAATTCGGGATTTCACGCCGATTAGTGTGCCGACGATGAGGTTCAGCTCAAATGCATAAGGCTGTGCAGATGACCCTGCAGGTAGTTCGCGCTCACGCCGGGCAGCGTGATGCTGTCCTGGTGGCCGAGTTCGATCACCGCGTTGCCGTGCGCGTCGGTGGTGATCAGCGCCGCCAATTGCTGCATGTTTTGAATGTTGGCGAAATGGTCGAGCTCGATGGTGTCGACCTTCGCATTGAAGTTGGCGATGGTGTCGGCGCCGACGCCTGGATGGAACAAGAAGTTATCATTGCCCGGCCCGCCGATCGACACCGATGCCCCAGAAGAGCCGGTCGCCGGCGGATCAAAGACCTCAGTGCCGCCGTGTCCGTCCGATTCGAACGTGAAGTGGCCGTTACCAATCCCGCCGGCGACATCAATCGTCACGGTATGCCCGTGCCCGTCGCCAACCGTGATGACGTCAGTCGTTGAATTGTACCTATCCGCCGCCGAATCGAAACTAATGTTGGGCAAATCGATAATGTCATTATCGCTTAAGTTGCCGCCGTCTCCGGTCCCGTCAACGGAGAACGGTGTCGACGTACCGGAACTGTCGATTTGCCACGTGCCGCTTGTGCCCTCGAAGGCCACCGTATTGGTGGATGTGCCGCCGAGCTCGAGCTTCGCTCCGTTCTCGATATCGAGACTCCCGCTGCCGCTGATGTTGCCGGTAACTTGCAGCGAGCTGTCGGATACCGAGGCATCAATCGTTCCGTTGTTGCCGACGGTGCCGGAAATCGTCCCCGAACCGTCAAACATCGCTCCTGCATCGATCGTCAGCCCGCTCGTCAGCGTCACCGTATTTCCGCTGTCCGTCACCGCGGCGTTGGGATCGCTGATGGTCAAAGAATGGATGCTGGGATTGTCGTTGATGGTGACGGCGTAGGTATCGTCGAGTTGGATATATGCGTTGGTGGCGGTACCGGGGATGCCGTTTGTCCAGTTCCCAGTAGAGTTCCAAATCCCGCCAGAGGCGTTTGACCAATCATCGGCGGTCGAACTGACCATGACCGCGATCAACTCTTGCGTGGCGCCGTCGCCGAAGCCGTCGGTCGCGTTCACGGTGATGGTGTCGGCCCCGGTCTTGCTGTCCTTGTCTTGCAGCGTGCCGAGGTCGGCGGTCACCTGGCTCAGTGTGCCGGTGATGGTCAGGTCCGTCGTCCCGGCGCCGGATACGCCGGCTCCGGTCGCCGACAGCAATCCATTCCTGTCGGTCAGCGTTACCGTGAAGCTGCCCGACGTGTCGCCGCTATCCAAGACGCAGACCCCGGTGATCGTCGCCGCTTGGCCGACCCCGAGTGTCTGCGCCCCCGGCACCGTAATCACCGGAGCAAGGACGAAATCGGCGGCGGAAAGAGCGGTATCATTAATCAGATCGATCTGCAGCACATCGCCCGAGTTGCTGGTCAGGCTCTGCGAAGACGAGCTGGTATTCGCATAGACGGTGACGGCGTCGTTGTTCGTATCCACGACCCACGCGACGCTGTCCCCATTAATACTGGTGCTGCTGGTCCCGATCGACCCCTCAACCTTGGTAATCTCGCTTATCGCCGCGAGAGAGATGAGGTCCCTGCCGTCGGTGAAATTCGTGATCGTATCGGTACCGGTTGCGGCGTTGTGGTTGACCTCGTTGGGCGTTCCCAGACTCGCTGACCCTGGCATAGAGGTAGGTATTGACGCCGCTGCCGCCGGTCATCGTATCGCTGCCGGTGCCGCCCACGAACCAAACCGGCGCGGTCATGCCGGTCGCGTTGATAGTATCGTTGCCGCCTAATCCATAAGCGATGGTCGGCGTCGTTGGGCTGATATCGAGGTGGTTTGTGCCTGATCCGGTGAGGGTTATCGTGTTGTTACCACTGCTCCCGACCCAAACGTCGAATGGCGTAGTCGCCGTGTCACCATTATTATCTGTTGCGGTTACAGTGAGCGCGTAATTTCCGGGGTCGACATTGCTGCTAATTAAATGCGTTTGCAGAGTAGCAGTGCCGTTGCCATCGTCGAAGGTCCTGCTGAAGCTGCTGGCGCCAGTCCCTGAAAGCGCAAAGGCGAAAGTCCCGCTTGCGCTTTCCGAAAATGTCCCGAGCGCAATATGGCCCTTGTTGAGAACACCGTTCCCTTCAAGGTCCAATAAGTCGGCGGCGTCGATAGTGAAGGTCGGCGCGGATTCTTGCGCGGTGATGTCGATGGTCGTCGTTGCCGCCGTCGCGTCAGCGTTTCCCGCGATATCGGTGGCCAGCCAGTCGATGGTGCGGGTGGCGTCGGCTCCGGAATCGGTCGGGTTGCTGCTTGTCGAGGAGAAGGTGACGCTATCAAGTGCCTGTTGGTAATCGGCCGCGGTGTCGGTGCCGCTCAGCATCAGCGTCGAGCCCGAGAGCGAGTAGGAGATCGTTCCGTTGGCACCATCATCGATCGTGCCGCTCGTGGTCCCGTTGATCGTCAGCGTGTCGCCGGCAAGGAAGGTGCCGCCACCGATCGACACGCTCGCCGAAGCGATCTTGCTGGCATCGGTCACGGCCAGCCCCGCGTCAACCGTTACCGGCGCCGCTAGCGCGGTATACCCGATCGTGTTGCCCGCAGTGATCGTCGGCGTCGCGGTGTCGACGGTGAAGCTGTAGGCGGCGCTGCTGGCGGTGTTGCCGGCGACGTCGGTCGCGGTTGCCACCGCGGTAACGGTCTCACCGTTGCTGAGGCCATTAAGCGTCAGCGTCCAATCGCCGTTGGCGGCCACCGTCGCCACTTCCGGGGTGTTGTCGACGATCACCGAGACGCTGTCGCCGGCGGCGGCGATGCCGCTCAGCGTGGTCGCACCGCCGTTGAAATGCGCGGCGTTGAGATAGTTGTTGCCGTCAGTCCCGACCGTCACCGCCGGGTCGGTGATCGCGCTCTCGGTGGTCGCGGTGTCGACGGTGAAGCTGTAGGCGGCGCTGCTGGCGGTGTTGCCGGCGACGTCGGTCGCGGTTGCCACCGCGGTAACGGTCTCACCGTTGCTGAGGCCATTAAGCGTCAGCGTCCAATCGCCGTTGGCGGCCACCGTCGCCACTTCCGGGGTGTTGTCGACGATCACCGAGACGCTGTCGCCGGCGGCGGCGATGCCGCTCAGCGTGGTCGCACCGCCGTTGAAATGCGCGGCGTTGAGATAGTTGTTGCCGTCAGTCCCGACCGTCACCGCCGGGTCGGTGATCGCGCTCTCGGTGGTCGCGGTGTCGACGGTGAAGCTGTAGGCGGCGCTGCTGGCGGTGTTGCCGGCGACGTCGGTCGCGGTTGCCACCGCGGTAACGGTCTCACCGTTGCTGAGGCCATTAAGCGTCAGCGTCCAATCGCCGTTGGCGGCCACCGTCGCCACTTCCGGGGTGTTGTCGACGATCACCGAGACGCTGTCGCCGGCGGCGGCGATGCCGCTCAGCGTGGTCGCACCGCCGTTGAAATGCGCGGCGTTGAGATAGTTGTTGCCGTCAGTCCCGACCGTCACCGCCGGGTCGGTGATCGCGCTCTCGGTGGTCGCGGTGTCGACGGTGAAGCTGTAGGCGGCGCTGCTGGCGGTGTTGCCGGCGACGTCGGTCGCGGTTGCCACCGCGGTAACGGTCTCACCGTTGCTGAGGCCATTAAGCGTCAGCGTCCAATCGCCGTTGGCGGCCACCGTCGCCACTTCCGGGGTGTTGTCGACGATCACCGAGACGCTGTCGCCGGCGGCGGCGATGCCGCTCAGCGTGGTCGCACCGCCGTTGAAATGCGCGGCGTTGAGATAGTTGTTGCCGTCAGTCCCGACCGTCACCGCCGGGTCGGTGATCGCGCTCTCGGTGGTCGCGGTGTCGACGGTGAAGCTGTAGGCGGCGCTGCTGGCGGTGTTGCCGGCGACGTCGGTCGCGGTTGCCACCGCGGTAACGGTCTCACCGTTGCTGAGGCCATTAAGCGTCAGCGTCCAATCGCCGTTGGCGGCCACCGTCGCCACTTCCGGGGTGTTGTCGACGATCACCGAGACGCTGTCGCCGGCGGCGGCGATGCCGCTCAGCGTGGTCGCACCGCCGTTGAAATGCGCGGCGTTGAGATAGTTGTTGCCGTCAGTCCCGACCGTCACCGCCGGGTCGGTGATCGCGCTCTCGGTGGTCGCGGTGTCGACGGTGAAGCTGTAGGCGGCGCTGCTGGCGGTGTTGCCGGCGACGTCGGTCGCGGTTGCCACCGCGGTAACGGTCTCACCGTTGCTGAGGCCATTAAGCGTCAGCGTCCAATCGCCGTTGGCGGCCACCGTCGCCACTTCCGGGGTGTTGTCGACGATCACCGAGACGCTGTCGCCGGCGGCGGCGATGCCGCTCAGCGTGGTCGCACCGCCGTTGAAATGCGCGGCGTTGAGATAGTTGTTGCCGTCAGTCCCGACCGTCACCGCCGGGTCGGTGATCGCGCTCTCGGTGGTCGCGGTGTCGACGGTGAAGCTGTAGGCGGCGCTGCTGGCGGTGTTGCCGGCGACGTCGGTCGCGGTTGCCACCGCGGTAACGGTCTCACCGTTGCTGAGGCCATTAAGCGTCAGCGTCCAATCGCCGTTGGCGGCCACCGTCGCCACTTCCGGGGTGTTGTCGACGATCACCGAGACGCTGTCGCCGGCGGCGGCGATGCCGCTCAGCGTGGTCGCACCGCCGTTGAAATGCGCGGCGTTGAGATAGTTGTTGCCGTCAGTCCCGACCGTCACCGCCGGGTCGGTGATCGCGCTCTCGGTGGTCGCGGTGTCGACGGTGAAGCTGTAGGCGGCGCTGCTGGCGGTGTTGCCGGCGACGTCGGTCGCGGTTGCCACCGCGGTAACGGTCTCACCGTTGCTGAGGCCATTAAGCGTCAGCGTCCAATCGCCGTTGGCGGCCACCGTCGCCACTTCCGGGGTGTTGTCGACGATCACCGAGACGCTGTCGCCGGCGGCGGCGATGCCGCTCAGCGTGGTCGCACCGCCGTTGAAATGCGCGGCGTTGAGATAGTTGTTGCCGTCAGTCCCGACCGTCACCGCCGGGTCGGTGATCGCGCTCTCGGTGGTCGCGGTGTCGACGGTGAAGCTGTAGGCGGCGCTGCTGGCGGTGTTGCCGGCGACGTCGGTCGCGGTTGCCACCGCGGTAACGGTCTCACCGTTGCTGAGGCCATTAAGCGTCAGCGTCCAATCGCCGTTGGCGGCCACCGTCGCCACTTCCGGGGTGTTGTCGACGATCACCGAGACGCTGTCGCCGGCGGCGGCGATGCCGCTCAGCGTGGTCGCACCGCCGTTGAAATGCGCGGCGTTGAGATAGTTGTTGCCGTCAGTCCCGACCGTCACCGCCGGGTCGGTGATCGCGCTCTCGGTGGTCGCGGTGTCGACGGTGAAGCTGTAGGCGGCGCTGCTGGCGGTGTTGCCGGCGACGTCGGTCGCGGTTGCCACCGCGGTAACGGTCTCACCGTTGCTGAGGCCATTAAGCGTCAGCGTCCAATCGCCGTTGGCGGCCACCGTCGCCACTTCCGGGGTGTTGTCGACGATCACCGAGACGCTGTCGCCGGCGGCGGCGATGCCGCTCAGCGTGGTCGCACCGCCGTTGAAATGCGCGGCGTTGAGATAGTTGTTGCCGTCAGTCCCGACCGTCACCGCCGGGTCGGTGATCGCGCTCTCGGTGGTCGCGGTGTCGACGGTGAAGCTGTAGGCGGCGCTGCTGGCGGTGTTGCCGGCGACGTCGGTCGCGGTTGCCACCGCGGTAACGGTCTCACCGTTGCTGAGGCCATTAAGCGTCAGCGTCCAATCGCCGTTGGCGGCCACCGTCGCCACTTCCGGGGTGTTGTCGACGATCACCGAGACGCTGTCGCCGGCGGCGGCGATGCCGCTCAGCGTGGTCGCACCGCCGTTGAAATGCGCGGCGTTGAGATAGTTGTTGCCGTCAGTCCCGACCGTCACCGCCGGGTCGGTGATCGCGCTCTCGGTGGTCGCGGTGTCGACGGTGAAGCTGTAGGCGGCGCTGCTGGCGGTGTTGCCGGCGACGTCGGTCGCGGTTGCCACCGCGGTAACGGTCTCACCGTTGCTGAGGCCATTAAGCGTCAGCGTCCAATCGCCGTTGGCGGCCACCGTCGCCACTTCCGGGGTGTTGTCGACGATCACCGAGACGCTGTCGCCGGCGGCGGCGATGCCGCTCAGCGTGGTCGCACCGCCGTTGAAATGCGCGGCGTTGAGATAGTTGTTGCCGTCAGTCCCGACCGTCACCGCCGGGTCGGTGATCGCGCTCTCGGTGGTGGTCTCATCAACCGTCAGCTGTCGGCTCGTTTCCGTCGCAGGATTGACGGCGACATCGGAGAGATTCGCCGTCACCGTATAGCTGCCGTCCGCAAGCGCTTGGGCATCGGTCGCGCCGACATTCACCGACCAGGTCCCGCCCGACACTGTCGTCGTGAAGCTGTCGACCACCTTGTGCGCGCCCTCGACGATATCGACTGTGATGCTTTGCCCGTCCACCGCTACGCTGCTGTCGGACGCCGTGCCGCTGATGGTGAAGCCCGCGGCCGCCTCGGCTTTGTTGAGGATGTCGTTGCCCTCGATTGGGTTGATCGCGATCGTCGGCACCGTTTCGACCGTAAGATCGGTGCCGGTCCGGCCGTCGCTCGTGAAGGCAAAAGTGTCGCCTTGCGAGAGGTTTGAGATTGTGAACGTGGTCGGCGCGCCGTCGACCGACAGCGTCGTACCGTCCCAAGTGGCGTTGGTAACAATCGTTTTCGCAAGATCGATAATATCGCCGACCGCAAGGCCATGCACTGTTCCGGTGAAGTCCGAGGTGCCGTCGAGCTTGAGCGTGCTGGCGTCGTCGAACGTCACGCTCTGCGCATCCTTGCCGCCGAGCTCGAAGATCCCGCCGCTGCTGATTGCGGCGGACCCAGTGCCGGTGACGTTGCCAACGACATCCAGAATGCCGCCGTTCATCGCTTCGAAGACGGCGTTATTGTGTGTGCCCCCCGAGAGCGTGACTTCGGCGCCTGACCCGGTAGCCTGAACGATATTCTCGTTATCGAGGCGGCCGGTGATCAGGATCGCGCTGTCGGCCTGGGCTTGAATGAGACCCAGATTGGTGACGGGATCGTCGATTGTAACGTGCCGCCAGCGGCGGCCCTCATCGTTCCGGAATTGCTGACGCGATTTCCGGTATCGATGATCAGATAGCCCCGAATCGGAGGCGAGCAGCGGCGTTGCCTCGATGGTTCCGTTCTTGCCGTTGACCAGAGTCAGCGCGCCGTCGCCCTGGCCGATGGTGCCGCTGCCGGTGATGGTGTTGTTGACATTGACCAGCGTCGCGCCAGTGCCGGCGACGCCGACAATCAGGTTCTCGTCGGTCGGCCCCACCATGCGCAAGCTTGCCGCCGTTGAGCAGATAGACCGTGCCATTGATCGCCAGTTTCGGATCGGAGCCCGATGAATTGATCTGCAAGGTCCCGAAATCGGCGATCCCTTGCGACACTTCCAGCGTGGCGCCCGACGCGATGTTGAGAATGGCGCCGGCGCCAATCCGAAGACCGTCAGCGCTCTCGCTCCCTTCGACCGTTACTTTGACCGGCTGGTTAATGTTGACGTATTCCGGCGCCGCAGGCGTACTAAGGATGCTCCAGTTGCTCCCGGTTTCCCAAGTTCCGCTGACCGGCGAAGTCCAGGTGACGATCGACGTGGCGGGCGTGCCCAGCACGATGGTGAATGTGGCGGGAAGTTGCGTCTGGGTGTTCGTACCGCCGTTCTGAATGTTGATGATCGTCTGTTGGGTGTTGCCGTTCTGCTGCAGATATTGCTGAAGGTTGATCAGCTCGAAAATGGGCGGGGTCGAACTGCCGGGGTTGTTGGGGCCCGATTGCGGATTTGGATTCAGATTGTTGATGTTGTTGAGGATCTGAACCAGCGCCGGAACCAGCGCCTGCTCGATCGCGAAATTGGCTGCCGTCATCGCTGCCCGGTTGACGGTCGGGGGCGTGTTGCCGCCGTTCCAGGACAGCGTGGTCCAAATTCCAGCGCGATCGACGGCGACTTCGTTGCCGAACTGATCGGTCAGAACGTAAGCGCCGACCCGGTCGCTGCCGGGGTCGGCAACCACCGCGAACGACATCGTCACATTGCCGGCATTGGCACTGACGGTGGCGACCTGTTGCAGCGCATAGCCGGTGGTGCCGCGGATGCCCATGGTCGCGACCGGCGTGCCGATCTTCATGTCGCCGGTATGGGCGACCTTGCCGGCGACGAAGGCGAAGCCGCCCTGGACCAGGTTGAACAGCGCGTCGTTCGAGGTCCCGTTCGGATCGTAGACGTAGTCGTTCAGCGCCATCCGCGTGTTGGAGACGAGATTGAGCGCGGTGCCGTCGGGGAAGCCGATGCCGGCCGAGGAATCGGCGCCGGTCTGGACCACGTCGTTCTTGTAGACTGCGTCGCCGACGTGCAGCGCCACGGCGACGCCGTTGCGCATGACGGTGACGTCGCCGACCACTTTCTCGATGCGGCCGATTGAGTTGGTCGGAGCCGCCGGTCGGTTGCGCATCTTGCGCGTACTGTCCCGGAGCCGGCGAGCCGGCCAGAAGTTCGACCAGATCGCCGGCAATGTCGTGCGCCGTTTGGCGCGACCAGCGCTGCCGGGTGCTCGGCGGAAAAATAGTCGGGAATAATGTGACGGTGGCCGTCATGGCCGGTCAGGACGAGGTCCGGACCCTTGCGTTCAAGATGCCCGGTGAACAGCAATTCCGCATCGGAAATGCTGACCACATCCGCTTGAGATGCGTCGGTGTGAATTACGGTTGGACCACCGCCGTAACCACCCTGCGACGCAGACGCGTAAGCCATTAACCACGCCTCCCGCGACGTTCCCCGCGAACGTCAACGATAAGCCCTACCCCTGTGCCGACTTGCGCGTCGTCACCTTTTGCAGGTCCCCGTGCCGAAGCGCAGCGTTACGTATGCGATATCTCTGGCCGTTCCGGCAAGGTCATTGTAAATGAAGGATGAATGGAGTTCGCCGGTCTCCACAACTACTGTAAAGGTTAAGGGATAGGCGGGCCGGTATCTGGATACTGTGCGGAGTGCACGCGGAGTCTCAGATTGACGGCTCGGCGTCGCCAACCGCGGGCTTGCGCAGCCACTGTGACGGAATCCTGCCTACCGTTCGGCGAACTCTGCTTCCCGCTTTGTCGGGCTCGCAAAAACCCCGCGGGACCTCGCCACATTCACATGATCTCCGAAAGTCGGGAAGCCGGCGAGCCAAGAGCGCGGCTAGTTACCGGTCCGCCGCAAGAAATCGAGTGTGTGAAAGACTTGCCGAATTGGCACCAAGTCGCAGTGTTTCATAACGGTTACTGCGTCAAGGCACCATTGTTGAGGCTGGCGAGACGTAAGAATCAGCTCGCAATATTGGAGCTCGTTGTGTCCAAAGACTCACCAGAGCTTGGTAATTGTTCCACTCCATGTAGCTGGCCCCCCGGCCATTTCGATCATTGCTCTATTCTGGGCCAGATTGAGAGCCTGGGTCACGAGCGCTTCGGGCGACCAATCGCACGTCAGTCGGGGCAGCGCGTGAAGCGACGAGCAACCAAATAACGTTGACGGAGGTGCGCTTAAAGCGTACACAATCCGATTATGCTCTTCGAGTGGGACGAGGCCAAAAGCCGGCGCACCGTGAGCGAGCGAGGGTTCGGCTTTGATTATGCGGCGCGGATTTTCCGCGGTCCCACTTGGGAGAAGCAGGACGATCGGCGAGACTACGGCGAAACTCGGATGCAGGCGATCGGACAGGTCGGCGCCGACGTGTTGTTCGTTGCCTGCACCGATCGCGGCGACGTGCGTCACATCATATCGGCGCGGCTCGCCAGCAGAAAGGAACGGATATCATGGCGCTCGTTCGCCGAACAATGGAAAGCATCCGGCGGCTAAAGCCGCGCATTAATCGTGCGAAGATTGACGCAACGACGGAGGCTGATATCGGGCGGCAGATGCGCGAGGACGATCAGAACGAGACCGATCTCGCGGGCTTCATGCCGGTCATTCCGCCGCAATCGCTGCGTAAGCGGCTTGGTATGACCCAGCAGGAATTTGCAAAGGCGTTGCGCATCCCGCTGTCGACTTTGCGCAATTGGGAGCAGGGCCGGGTATTGCCGGATCCGGCTGCCCGTTCACTCCTGGCAATCGTAGCCAAAAATCCCAAGGCAGCGCTCAGGGCTCTCGTGGCTTAATTTGCATTAAGTCCTCGATTATTTCTTCCGAGCAGTAATTGCATTGTCTTAACCGACCGGGGGCTTTGCGATGCCACGGTGAGAGAACCCCGCCTCCGTTCGCGACTTGTGTTTCTTGCTTTCTGGGGTTCGCGGAAGCTTCCCCGGTTTCACATGATCTCCGAAAATCGAAGAACACCGCCGAGGCAAAAGCGCGGCTAGTTACCGGTCCTGCGCAGGAAGTCGAGTGCTAACAGGATTTGGCCGATCTGACGCCATAGCGCCGTCTCGTATCGATTGGCGCGGTCAAACGCACCATTGTCGAGGTTCGCGAGACGCAAGAAGCAACGTGCAATGTGTGTACTGATCGAATTCGCGGTGCTCGTCCGCGTGTTCTGGATTGTTCCGCGCGATATAGCTGATGCTGGAGTCGCCTTGATCATCATTGCTTCGCGTCAGATCAGGCTGATGGCTCGGTCCCCGATTTCCGCCGCAAACCACTGTTCCGTCGGAAACGTGCTCGTTAACTCGCCCTTGCGGTGCCGGTACGCGCCTAAGCTCCGCTATGATCTCGCTCTGAAGCTGAAGGAGTCCCGTATCGATCGCGGTAGCGCGGCGCAGCCGCCACAACAGGCTTGCCAATCGTAGCACGAGTTCGCGTTCAACAGCGGTGGGTGCGTCGAAGCCGGAGGTCACCGATAGTTCGAAGGCCTTGTAATCCTCTTCGTCCTCCAGCGCCGCGATCACAGTTTCTGCCGTCAGCCCATGGCGCACAGCGTTGCGACGCGAATGCTGCTTTCCGGCGTTCGTTGTCGGCCCTGTGCTCTTGAGCGCATTGCGTCGATTGGCCTCCATCTGCCGAAATGACGTCATGGAGCAGCCGGACTCTCAATTGGGTTTGTTTCGTAGTTTGGACGTACTTCGCCGGTGTCCGGCGCGCCGTTGGTGCCCGCCGCCTCACGTTGTTTGACCAGCGGGTGGGTGTCCAGCCACAGGATGCGAGCGGCTATCGTCGGATCAATTCCAGCCTTCTGCCACCATGCGGCCTCATCGCCGCAGCGGTGGACCTCGCGATGATGACCGCGGCACATAGGAACTGTGAACTCGTCGCTGACCTTGCGCCCGAGTGCCCGGCTTTGCGCGAAACGGAGATGGTGAGCGTCCGAAGGTCGCCGGCCGCAGATCAGACAAGGGTGGGTCGCAACATATTTGACGTGCTCGCGGTCACGAAACCGCCGCGGCTCAGACAACGTTAGTACGCTCTTGTCGATGGCCTTTGACCGCGTCTGTCTCTTTGTCGTCTTTGACTTCCTAGTCTGCGGCCCTGCTGATTGCACCGCGCCTATCTGGGACCCATTCGCGACCCCCAAGGTCTCGAGACGTATCTGGAAGATTTCCTCCACTTGGTGGGCGTCAGCTGCAGTCAGTTTGTTCTTCTCGACGAGGGAACGGTGCGCCCACAGCGCCGCGTCGTCGCCCGAGATGAGGTCACCGAGTTCGGCGACAAGTCGATCGCGCAGTCCCGCCGAGTCTTCGGTTCCTAGGATTTCTTTGGGTGCTTGGACCCTGGCATCGCGGCGAGACGCGGCTCGGGGAGTGAAATGATGGTTGCCGCCGTTTAGGTCGCGATTGCCATTGGCGTTTGGAGTCTCCTGAGCCGGCGCCTTCCTCGGCGGCGTCGTCAGATCGGGTGCATCGAGGTCATCCTCGCCGGCAATGCCGACGAGAGTAAAGAGTGCATAACGCCGGGCATAGGTCAGCGCCGCTCCCATCCGCTGCGGGGTTGCGGTGTCACTAATGGCGCAGACCGGCCAGTCAGAGGAAATCCATTCTCCGGAGGCGTGCGCCAACACAGTCGTCAGATTGATGATGCCGGCAGCCTGATCAACCGCGGTTGTTTGCATCGTCGCTATTTCGTGCTGACCCAGGACCTTGCGCACAATATCGAGCCCGCTCGACAGCGACGCATAGCGAAACATCCTTTCGGCCCCTCCCGGGCCGTTCGCAGGAATGGTACCGACGAGTGACTTCTCGGGATTGGTAAGTTCACCTTGGGCTTTGGCGAGAGCGGCCGCCAAGCTACCAATTGAGCCGCTAGACCGCTGCATGTCCGTCCTCCACTTTGAGGAGGTCGAAACTAATCGCGCCTGACTTCGAGCGTTTGGCCCGGACGCCATGGCCTATGGCCTGCTGCGCATCGTCCGGCATTAGGTTCTTAAGCTCGGCTTTGGCTTGTTCGTGCTCCAGATGAGCTGATCTGGTCCGCGAGAACATCGCGGCGAATTCGGCCCAGCTGTTCGAACTGGTCATATCGACAATGCGCACTGCCTCGATGCGCGGCTTAGGTGGCTCAATTCCAAACAGGGCAGGGGGCTCGCCATTCTCGACACAGCGCCAAAACTTCCGCTCTGCGGTAACGATCAGGTGCTGGTACAGCGGATCGGCATGGGTCGTGATCTCCACCCACTTGCCGCCGCCGGTGATGACCGAGAGCACTGCCTGACGCGCCGCCACCACCCACATATTGTGCTGCAGTTGCGGAGCGTATTTTTCAGCGGCCGCTTCTTCCGAGAAGTACCAGGGCAGCATGAACTTGGCTTCGAACACTGCCCCGCTGGCTTCCACGCGCCCGTCGAGTGTTGCCGCCATCCAGCGCAGCCCCGGATGCCGGACGTGCTTTTGCACGTCGATGACAACCTGCCCGGTATTGGCCTCGTACCAACGCCGATTGAGGTCTTCGGTGACGGCCCCAAGCTGGACGATGAGGTTGCCGGGACAGGTCCTCCGGCTGGATCTCGCCGCGCTTTTCCTTCCACAGCCGGATCAGGGCGGCTTCGTCATTGCCCATGATAATTCGGGCGTCCGAGCCGCCCACGAAGTAGCGGCGCTCTGTTGGATCACATCTCGCCATGTTTATCTCCATTGAAAAATTATGCTATAATAAAATATTTATGATTATCGTTGTCAAGGTTTTTTTATGGAATTGTAGAGATCTCGTGGCTTTGGCATCATCGCGCCCATGTTTACGCCGGCACAATGCAGGGCAGCGCGAGGTCTGATCGGTTGGAATCAGCACGAACTAGCGGAAAAAGCCGGCGTTGGCATCGTGACGGTGCATCAACTGGAGGCAGGGCTTAGCCGGCCCCGGCGTGCAACACTGGACGTTATTCGCCGCGCGCTTGAGGCAGCGGGAGTGGAGTTCATCGACGAGAACGGCGGCGGACCAGGGGTCCGGTTACGAAAGCGGCCACCGAAAAAGGGCTAGTCCAACGGTGCCAAGCCGCTGCCCGAATTCGCGCGGCTCATTTTGGCAAAACGAACCCAACCCAGCAGCGCCGTGGTTATCTCAACCGGTGCTGTAACATCTAACCCATCGGAGCGTCGCACTCATCGACGAGAACGGCGGCGGCCCGGGGATGCGGTTGCGAAAGAGGCTACAGAAACGATAGGCGCGGAAGGCTTTCAAAACGCGCGCGGCGTTCGGGTAACCACTAAAATCGGAAGGCCGTCGAACGATTTGGCATCAGGCCGGGAACTGGACGCTGCTATTCGAGTTCCGCCTTCCGTCGAACGCAGCACGCGTGATGGTGCAAACGGTGGCGTAGGAAAGGCTTGCCCGGAGCGCGCGCCCAAATGCGATTTTCCGAAGCGGACATTTGAACAAGGCAGGCACCAGGTGGCCCTTGACAATGACCCGCATGGCGCTCTATGAGCTCATTGAGATCAGTGCTCTCAATGAGGCATCGGGTGGCCGGGAACTTGCATGTGCGTAATTTGGATGATGATCTGATTGCCAGGTTGAAGCGCCGGGCGGCGCGCCATGGCCGCTCGACGGAAGCCGAGCACCGAGAAATCCTCCGCCAGGCTTTAGACGGCGACGTTGAGCCCTCCTTCGATGCGTTAGCTGCCGACCTGCGGGCGCTGACAAAACGGCGAAAACAGACACCCTCGGAAGTGCTGCTTCGTGAAGGGCGTCGGGAACGGTGAACGCGTTCGTTATTGACGCCAGCATCGCCGTCAAATGGGTGATCGAGGAGGATGGGACGACCGAGGCACTGGCACTCCGCCAGAAAGCCAAGTTGATCGCGCCTGAATTGCTGGTCGCCGAGTGCGCGAATATCCTATGGAAAAAAGTCGAAAGACGCGAGCTTTTGAAGGACGAAGCGCTGCTTGCGGCCCGTTTGCTGCAAGGCGCTGAAATCGAACTGTTGCCAACGCGGTTTTTATTTGAAGCCGCGACACGAATGTCGATAGAGATCCGCCATCCTGCTTATGACTGCTTGTATCTTGCCTTGGCTGTAGAGAAGAACTGCCAGTTTGTTACAGCGGACGAACGTTTTCTGCGAAAGCTGCAACAGAACCGACGAGGCGGGTTCCGCGACAAGGCGATTTCGTTGGTCGAAGCTGCAGAGCGATAAATAGAATTCATCGCGGCATCGGAGGCGAATAGGTTTGAAACTTTCTGGATGGGCTGATCTTGCCCGCTTAGTTCGTCGTCGCATTCCTTTGCGAACGCTCGTCTATGTCAGGCGCAGCGGTTTCTCAGAGCAAGAGATCGGTCGATTTATCATCCCGGAGCGGACGCAGCGGCATCGCAAGGCCAAGAGACAACCATTGACGGTTGAGGAATCCGATCGGGTCGTGCGGCTGACGCGGATCCAGGCATTGACTGAGGATGTTTTCGGCGACGCGGCGAAGGCGAACCGGTGGCTTCGCGAAGATCTGGCAATCCTCGACGGCAAGGCGCCGCTGGAAGTAGCGCAAACCGAGACCGGCGGCCGGGTCGTCGAGCAGATATTGGCCAAGATCGATTGGGGTGCGGCGGCATAGTGCGCCTTTGGCGATTATCGAGCCTGCGGCGCGCCGGCGACTTCGACGGCGGTTACGGGCTGGCGAACAGCGGCCGCTGGAATTCGATTGGGCGCCCAGTGACGTATTGTTCGACTGTACCCTCGCTCTCCGCACTGGAGAAACGCGTACATGTCACCGACTCCAGCCTGCTACCGCCTCAGGCTATGGTTGAGTATGCTGTTCCGGATGATGTTCCAGTCCACGACATATTATTGGATAACCTACCAAGTGATTGGGCTTCGCGCGAAACCCACACCCAGTCATTGGGAGATGAATGGCTCGATCAAGCCACCGCGCTCATTCTCGTGGTCCCTTCAGTTATCATGCCCATCGTCGGCGCGCCCGATCGCAAGGTGATTAATCATCGGTACGAGAGTATTGATCTGATAACGATTGCCGCGGTCACGCCATTCACATTCGATCTAAGCTTTTCCATCCGTAGATTTTTTTGTTGAGCCAATGCGGGGAAGACGCGGTCTACAAAGCGAACCCTATTACCTGGGCGCTGTGGCAAAAAATCCGCGCCCGGACATTGCCGATAGCACCCGCCGGCGCGCGTCCACACAGCGCGCGGTAGACCAGCATCTTCTACGCTAGACTGGGGCCGCCGCCGCACTTTCGCGCAACCGTCGCATGGCATGTGGTTTGCGGCCCGCAGGTTTGTAAGGCCACAACAACGAGCGCGGCCCCTCAACGTGCCGCACGATGGTCTACACGAAGCTAAGGTTAGCGAAGCAACCCTCGCGTGCGCCGCCAGCAATATTCTTCCGGGGTGAAATACGGATTGACGATGAGCGGCCTTCCGCGAGTATCGGCGGCGACGCACGCGGCATAGGTGAGATGATAACTTTCGGCCATCCCCCAAGAATGCGAACGACAAAAGTCGCCAACCCATGCCGAAGTCAGACACGCGTAATAGGCTTGTCTCTGGGCGTAGCTCAGCGGATGCCACCGATTCTGCGAAAACGCGGGCGAACCATTGATCAGCAAACAACCAATAACCAGCGCGGCCGTGCTCAAAAGGGCTTTCATGTAAGCGCTTTCATGAGTTTGTTGTAGCCAACATCGCCAACGCACTATTAGCGGACTCGCAGCTTCCTGTCGACAGTGTCCGCCCGGCTGCTAAGTCACGCCGGCCAAGGCCCCGTCCGTTTCGGCACGGAGGTCGAATCCTCAAACCGAAAGATTAGGCGACGAGCTAATCTGCAGTGCACCGACTACAAGCGATGATTCCGCGGGAGTTGCCGGGCTCTTTTGCAAAGTCCGCCGAAACCGGTTTGTGCGAGGGTAGGCAGGGCGGCAAGAACACCGCCGACGATTGTGTTACACTGCGCGCGCGAATTGTTCTCGCGGCTGGCACTAAGTCCTGGCGGGGCTGGGACCCGCTTTCGTCACAGTGACCGCTGCTGCGATCGCGGGGTCGCCACGGACGTTTCGACGCGAAGCTCGTCCGAGTTAGCCGCTACCGCACGGAGCAACATTAACCGTTGACGATCCACGTATCGTCGGCACCAGCTACATCAGTCCAGCGACAGAATGAACGGCATTGCCAACAGAGAACGCCCGGCCGGTCTCTTACTGAAAAAGCCCCGTAACCCAACGCAAAAACAACTCAAATTGCGTCGGGTTGACCGCAGCGTACACTGCAACTGCCACTGGAGCGCATATCAGCATCAAATCTTGCATGATAACACCCTAGCAAGAGCAAGTTCGCGCCCTTCCAGGCAGTCTGCGCGGCATTTCTTACGAACTGTCTATTTGAGAACATAAGGATTTATTTATTTGAGAGCATAAGGATTTATTTAAAAGGCCACTGGCCGAACGTGAAAAACGGCTACTGGCGCAGCCGAGCATTTGCGGACAATTTGGCAATGGACAAAACCCGGCTGTCTCAGGACAAAACCCGGCTGTTTTAGGCGTCAGCCCTTTGAGACGTTCGAGGACACCACGCGATGCCTGCTCGTCGGCGCGCCGCCTGCGGTGATCAACGCCATCGTCGTTGCTCGCCATCATCGCGTCGCTTTGCGCCATGCCTTGCGCCACATCGATAATCCCGGCAACGTCGCGCCGCGTCTGGGAGTATCTCAACGCGAGACGCTAAGCGCGAAATGGCGCCTGCGCGCCAATTCAGTTGGGCCGGCGGCGCCCACTACCGTTCGACAAAGGTAGGAGAGCTTATTACTGTCCATAACGACGGACGCAAAAGCGGCGCACCAAGGTATGGCGCGCGCCCCCGTTTCGACGGTGGTGGCTGGCCATAGCCTTGCCAGTGTGCACAAAGGGGGGATTAAAACATGGCAGGCAATGCCAAGTTCGAAGAACTTCGTCGCGCCACCAATCCGCTGTTCAACGACCGCAAGCTGAAGCTCGGTACATTCTGCACTAACCTCAGCGGCGGTTGCGCCATCACCACCATGCCGGGCACCTTGGACATTACCTGGCCCAACACGCTGCGGCTGGCGCAAATCGCCGACCAGATGGAATTCGAAGCCCTGGTGCCGGTGGGCCGCTGGAAGGGCTTCGGCGGCGAGACCAATTTCAACGGCGCCGGATTCGAATGCTTTTCCTGGGCGGCCGGCATGGCCGCTTCCACCAAATACCCGGCGGTGTTCGCGACTTCACACGTGCCGATGTACCATCCGGCGCTGGCGGCGAAGCAGGCGACGGTGATCGATCACATCAGCAACGGCCGGCACGCGATCAACATCGTCGGCGGATGGAATCAGGGCGAGCTCGATATGTTCGGCGCCAGCATGCAGGATCACACCGATCGTTATGCCAGGGCGGCCGAGTGGATCGAGATCATGATCGGTTTGTGGACCTGCGAGGATGAGTTCACGTACGAGGGCAAATATTATCAGATCAAAAAAGGCGCGCTGGCGCCGAAGCCGGTGCAGCGCCCCTATCCGGCGATCATGAACGCTGGCGGATCCGAGCAGGGCCAGCACTTTTCCGCCAAATATTCCGACATCGCCTTCATCCAGTTCGACAAGCACGATCTCGATTTTGCGCGCTCGAAGGTCGAGAAATATCGCCGTCTGGCGCGCGAAGAATACGGCCGCGAAATCCAGATCTGGAGCTTCGGCTACGTCGTGCAGCGCGAGACGGAAAAAGAGGCAAAGGATTTCCTGCACTATTACGTGCACGAGAAGGGCGACTGGGTTGCGGCGGAAAATCTGATGGGACTGCTCGGCATTGGTTCGCTTGCAGTTGAGGATTTTAGAAAGCTTCAGGCGCATTTCATGGCTGGATGGGGCGCGTTTCCGCTGGTCGGTACCAAGGAGCAGGTGGTCGAGGGACTGGCCAATTTGTCAAAGGTCGGAATCGACGGCGCGCTGTTGTCGTGGCCGCTTTACGAAGAAGGCATGTTGACTTTCGAGCACGAGACCTTGCCGCTGCTGAAGCAGGCCGGATTACGCTAGCCCGGCAAAACCCGACGCCATCGGCTTTTTGCACGCCGCGGGCTTCGCGGTGGGCAAAAAGGGCTGACTTCACACCGGGTTTGACATTTCGGCGACAAAGAACGAAATAAGAACATCGGAAGGGATTTGTGGCCCTTTCCACCGGTGCCGAAATGGTCCGACGATCCGGAAGTGCCGACCTGCCGCTGCATAACGGACACGTGCCGAAATGGCTGGCGGACCGGATGACACGGCTCGGCGCGGTCATCAGCCAGGCCATCATCCACCATTACGGCCGCGACGAGTTGCTGCGCCGTCTCGCTCATCCGTTCTGGTTTCAATCGTTCGGCGCCGTGATGGGGATGGACTGGCACTCGTCGGGCATCACCACGAGTGTGCTCGGCGCGCTCAAACGCGGCTTGGCGCCGCTCGATCGTGAACTTGGTCTGCGCGTCTGCGGTGGCCGCGGCAAGCATTCGCGACAGACGCCCCACGAACTTGTCGCCATCGGCGAGCGTATCGGCTTTGACGGCGGCAAGCTCGCGACTGCGAGCCGGCTGGTGGCGAAGGTCGACAGCGCTGCGGTGCAGGACGGCTTTGAACTTTATCTGCACGGCTTCGTCGTTGCCGACGACGGACGCTGGGTGGTGGTGCAACAAGGCATGAACGGCGACCGCAAACAGGCGCGGCGTTATCACTGGCTGTCGGACGGACTGAAGAGCTTTGTCGATCAGCCGCACGCGGCGATCGAGGGTCATGCGCAGGGCGAGATCATCAATCTGACCGATCGGCGCGCCGAGGCCTCGCGCAACAAACAGCTGGAACTTCTCGGATCGCTTGGTCCCGATGGTATTACGCGCGAGCTCGCCTCGCTCGCCGGCGAAGAAACCCCGGGGCAGGCGAGCCTGCCGTTTCTCGCCATGCCGGCCCATCACGATGTTCGCGCCGAAGACATTCACTTACGGCGCCTGCACGGCAATCTCGCTGCGGCGGCCGAGCGCGCGCCAACGGATTTCGCCGATTTGTTGCTGACGCCGGGGGTAGGGGGACGCACGGTACGCGCGCTTGCCCTGGTCGCGGAGGTGGTGCATGGCGCGCCGTGCCGCTTCAGCGATCCGGCGCGGTTTTCGCTCGCGCACGGCGGCAAAGATCGACATCCGTTTCCGGTACCGTTGAAGGTCTACGATGAGACCATTCGCGTCCTGAAATCTGCAGTGCAGAAGGCCAAGCTTGGGCAAGACGACGCGTTGGCGGCGCTGCAAAAGCTTGATCGGGAGTCGCTAAGGCTCGAGCGCGTTGCCACCGGTCCGACGGCGGAACAGTTTATTGCCGACGAGTTCGAGCACTCCGCCGAAAATGGTGGAAGGAGCGTTTTCGGGTGGGAACGTCCAGCTGCACCGGCCGCGGGCAACGCTTGGCGCTAGCGCGCCAGAAATGAAGCGCGTTGCCAGAAAGGCTTCGGGCAGCGTTCCCCAAGCGCACAGTTCAAGGTTAGGATGTCCCGCTCGGGGAGCCGGAAGATGGCCTTTGACGCGGACGTACTCATCGTCGGCGCGGGACTTGCGGGATTGGTCGCCGCCACGGAACTGATTGCGGCGCGAAAGAAGATAATTGTTCTTGATCAGGAGCCCGAGCAATCGCTCGGCGGCCAGGCGTACTGGTCGTTCGGCGGCATCTTTTTGGTCGATTCGCCCGAACAGCGCCGCATGGGCATTCACGATTCCTACGCGCTCGCGCTCAACGACTGGATGGGGACGGCGGCTTTCGATCGCGAGGAGGATTTCTGGCCGCGCCAATGGGCGGCGGCTTACGTGGCCTTCGCCGCCGGCGAGAAACGCTCGTGGCTGCGCGATCGCGGCATCCGCTTCTTCCCCGTGGTCGGCTGGGCCGAGCGCGGCGGCGACAATGCCAGCGGCCACGGCAATTCCGTACCGCGATTTCATATCACCTGGGGCACCGGTCCCGGGCTAATTGCACCGTTCGTGCAGCGCCTGCAGGACGGAGCCAAACAGGGTTTCGTCACCTTCAAATTCCGCCATCGCGTCAGTGAGCTGACCAGGACCGGCGATGTCGTCGACGGCGTGCGCGGCGAAGTTCTCGAACCGTCGAGCGTCGAACGCGGACATAAAAGCTCCCGCACGGTGGTCGGCGACTTCGCATTGAAGGCGCAAGCGGTCATCGTCACGTCGGGCGGCATTGGCGGCGATCATGAACTGGTGCGCCGCAACTGGCCGCGGCGTCTTGGCCCGGCGCCGAAGCGGATGATCACCGGCGTCCCCGATCATGTCGACGGCCGCATGCTGGCAATCGCGGAAGCCGCCGGTGGAACGGTCATCAACTCCGATCGCATGTGGCACTACGTCGAAGGCGTCAAAAACTGGAACCCGATCTGGAGCGATCATGCCATTCGGGTTTTGCCCGGTCCGTCGACGATCTGGCTTGATGCGCGCGGCAAACGGCTGCCGGCGCCGCTTTATCCCGGTTTCGATACGCTCCGCACGCTCAAATACATCATGGACACCGGTTACGGCTATACTTGGTTCATTCTCACCCGGCGGATCATTCAGAAAGAATTTGCGCTGTCCGGTTCGGAGCAAAATCCCGATCTGACCGGCAAGAAGTGGAGCCTGGTGCTGGCGCGCGCGCGAAAGGGCATTCCGGCTCCGGTCAAAGCCTTCATGGACAAGGGCGAGGACTTTATTGTCGAGCGCGATCTGACGCGGCTCGTGGAACGAATGAATGCGCTCGCCGGCGAGCCGCTGTTGAACCTCGATCGGGTCGAGCATGAGATCACCGCCCGTGACATGCAGCTCGACAACCCGTTCTGCAAGGACGCGCAGATCACGGCCATTCGCGCGACGCGCAAGTATCTCGGCGATCGCCTGATCCGCACCGCGCGGCCGCACAAATTGCTCGACCCGGGCGCCGGCCCATTGATCGCGGTTCGGCTGCGGATTTTGACCCGCAAGACCCTCGGCGGTTTGCAGACCGATCTCGACAGCCGTGTGATCGGTGGCGATGGCCAGCCGGTGCCGGGGCTCTATGCCGCCGGCGAGGTGGCCGGTTTCGGCGGTGGCGGCGTTCACGGCTATGCCGCGCTGGAGGGAACATTCCTCGGCGGCTGCATTTTCTCCGGCCGTGCGGCGGGCCGGGCCGCGGCCCATGCTGTCGGCTGAATCATCAGACGAATCGATCTTCAGCGCGCGCTGCGCGGCTTCGGCGACGCCGATTTCCCCGGACGCCGCGGCTTTGACGACGTGTTCCAGTTCGTCGCCGTCCATATCGCGGATGCGTTCATCAATCATGCGGCCGGCGGCTTGCGCGATCAGCCGGCGCATGCGGCGTTCGCGGCTTCGTGCTTTGTTACCGGCGCGGGCCGCGATCAGGCCGTCGATGGCGGCAGACAGGGCGTCGATGCCGGTTTCTTTGATCGCCATCGTCTCGACGATTGGAATGTCGTGCCTGTCCCGACGCAGCTTGAGCATGTTTTTCAGTTGATCGGTGGTCCGCTGGGCCAGCGGCAGATCGGCCTTGTTGACCACCAGCACGTCGGCGATCTCGAGCACGCCGGCTTTCATCGCCTGCACGTCATCGCCCATGTTGGGTGCGTTCACCACCACGCAGACGTCGGCAATTTCGGCGACCTCGACTTCCGACTGTCCGGTGCCGACCGTCTCCAAGATGATGCAATCGCGGCCGGCGACGTCCATCACGTCGACAATCCGGTGGATGCTCTCCGACAGCCCGCCCAGATGGCCGCGCGACGCCACTGATCGGATGAATACGCCCGGATCCTCGGAATGACGCCGCATGCGTACGCGGTCGCCGAGGATGGCGCCTCCCGATATCGGACTGGTTGGATCGACGGCGGCGATGGCGACGGTCTGCCCGCGTGCGCGCAACGCCCCCACATAAGCGTCGATCAAAGTGGATTTGCCCGCACCCGGTGCGCCGGTGAAGCCGATCACGGCTGCGCGCCCGGCCCTTGTGCAGATGCGCTGATGGATCAGGTCGGCGGTCTCGCCGCCGTTCTCCATCAGCGTGATGCATTTGGCGAGCGCTGCCGGATCGCCAGCCGCGAGCTTTCCGATCATGTCATCGATGCGCCGGCGGTTGGCGCTTGGCCGCTGGCTCAGACAACGACGAGTGGATGCCCAAAACCAAGCTCCCGCCTGAGCAGGCTTACGATCTCACCGTGGGTGACGCCAACCTCGGCGGCTTCGACAATCCGCTCGTAGACGTTCTCGCGGGTGCTGTTGGCGGCCCGCGCCAGTGCATCGAGCGCTCGGCGAACATCGGTCTGGCTGCGCTCCGCCTTGTAGGCCTTGAAGCGCGCGATGTGCTTCATTCATGCGCTCGGGGTCCGGCCGTTCGGTCGGCCGGCCGCGGAAGTCGTCTTCGGTCTGATAGCAATTGACCCCGATGACCTTCTCGTCGCCGCTTTCCACCCGCTCCTGGAAGGCCAGCGCCGACTGGCCGATCATGGATTGAATGATTCCGGCTTCGGCGGCCTTATACATGCCGCCGGCTTCATCGATCTTGGCGATCAGCGCCTCGATCTCCTGCTCCATCTGATCGGTCAGGGTCTCGACGTAGTAAGAGCCGCCGAGCGGATCGATGACGTCGCAGAGGTGCGCTTCTTCGCGCAGGATGTTCTGCGTGGCCACCGCAATGCGCGCGGTTTCCTCGGTCGGCGTGGTGATGGCTTCGTCGTAGGCGTCGGTGTGCAGCGATTGCAGTCCGCTCATGATTCCGGCCATCGCCTGCACCGCGACGCGGGCGATGTTGTTCAGCGGCTGTTGCTCGGTGAGATCGACGCCCGAGGTCTGGCCGTGAAACTTGAACCGCCACGAGCCCGGATCCTTGGCGCCGAGCCGCTCGCGCGCCAGCCGCGCCCAGATCCGCCGGCCAGCGCGGAATTTGGCGACCTCCTCGAAGAAACTGATCGAGATGTCGAAGAAGAAGGTGAAGCGGCGGAGCACGAAGTCGATATCCATCCCCCGATCGATGCAATCCTGCGCGTATTGCAGGGCGGTCGAGATCGTGAATGCCATGGTCTCAACCGGCGTAGCGCCGGCCTGCTGCATGTGCTGGCCGACGACTGACACCGGATTCCAGCCGGGCACATGGTTGCGGCAGAACTCGATGTGATCGAGCAGGACGCGCCGCGCGCCGGGCAGCGACAGCCGGTAGAACATGTGATTGGCAATGAAGTGCGAGAGATAATCGCTCTGGTTCGAAGTACCGGTAATCGACGTAAACGGCACGCCGCGCTTTTTGGCGACGGCGAGCATGAAGGCGAGCAGCGTGAACGGCGAAGGATCGTTCATCGCCGCCGAGATTTTGTCGAGCGGCACCCCCGCGAGCGCCCGATCCATGTGATCGGCGGTGTTGATCACCGTACCGCAGGTGCCGAGCAGCACCGGGTCGACTTCATCGCAATCGACGCCGCGGAAACCGGAATTACAGGGCAACAGACTGATTGCAGTGGCGCCGGCATCGAGGATGACGCGGACCCGCTTGTTGTAATCCTCCGGCGTGCCGAGCCCGATCAACTGGCGCTGCGTCCAGGTGCGGCCGCGGTGCATGGTCGGATAGATGCCGCGGGTATAAGGAAACTGGCCCGGAAAGCCGAGGTTTTCAAGAAAGCTGTCGCCGGTCCAGTCGCGCGGCGTGTACAGCGGCTTGATCTCGATGCGTGAGCGGTTTCTGACGACGCGATCGGCGCCAATCTGTTTGTTGTAATCGGCCCGCCAGCGGCCCTGCGCTTGTTCGAAGCCCGGAAGTGTCAGCTGGACGGCTTCTTTGGTCATTGGGCGATCTCCCTCAACTCGGCGTTTTTGATGTCGCGCACCTTGGCGGCGAGTTTGGCGACGTGTTCGATGATTTCGTCGCGGGCGGCGCCCGGCCCGAAGATCGCGCTAACGCCAGCCGCGATGAGCGCCGGGCGCTCGTCTTCCGGCACGATGCCGCCGACCACAAGGCCGATATGACCAAGGCCGGCCGCGCGCAATGCGTCTATCAGCTTCGGCACAATGAGGTGGTCGGTCGCGAGCGAGCTCACGCCAATGACGTCAACGTCCTCTTCCATCGCGAGCTTGACCACGGCCGCGATCGATTGCCACGGCGGGGTGTAAATCACCTCCATGCCGGCATCGCGCAGATAGGCCGCGACAATGCGGCTGCCGCGGTCGTGGCCGTCAAGCCCGATCTTGGTGACCAGGATGCGGGCCGGCGGCGTTGACAAGCTCGGCCTCATCTGCGGCTCCGCGACGGCTTGACGCCGGCGAGCGCGCGCAGCGGGGCCAGAAACTCACGCGCAATCGTGTGCACCGGCTTACCGCCGTCCTTGTACCAGACCGGCGTCCAGTTCATCGCCCCGAGTAGCGCAAGCCGAGCGATGATGGCGTCGCGCTCGCGCGGCAAGGTGATGGCGGAGAAGTAGCGGCCGAGCCGTGCCTCATAGCGGTCGCGCAGTTCTTTGAGCTCGCCGGAAATCTCCGGAGCGTCAGTCGGCAGGATGCGAATGAGGACACGGGCGTAGGCACTGGCATCGAGAATAGAGTCTAGATGCGCAGCGATCGCTTTCTCCAGCCGCGCCCACGGTTCACGTTCGCCGGCGGCCGCGGTTTCGACCCGGTCAAGCAGGCGCTGCACGCCTTCCTCATAGACGGCGAGCAGAAGCGCTTGCTTGCTGGCGACGTGAAAGTAGATCGCGCCCGCCGTCATGGCGGTGGCGGCAGCGAGATCGCGCATCGTGGTGGCGTGGTAGCCGCGCTCGGCGAATTGCGCCGCCGCGGCATCGAGCAAAGCCGGCCACCGGTTGGGCTGACGTTTGACGCTGATTGCAGGCACGCGGGTCGCTTTCCGAGCCGATTGCTAACCGCTCGTTTAGCACAAATCCCCTATCCGCAAAAGCAGAAGTGCATCTTCGCGGGGCTTTTTGTGTAGCCAGGCCACAGTTAGCCAAACGGCCGTTTTGTATATTTCACACAATTTACGTGAAGGCGATCAAGAGGATAGCGAGAACGATATTGGCAGCCGCAAAGGCCAACAGCGCGCCGCTACCGTCGACGAAGCGGTCAGGAAACTGTTGCAGCACCAGCGGCGCAACGAGAATGGACAGACCGCCGCCGATGATCGCCGCATACCACGGGACGAACCGAACTGCCGCCACGATTCCGCTCGCCAGACCGGCGATGGCTATGGCCATCGAGCCGAACAGGATGATCGGTCCGACCCCGGAAGTCGAAGACTGCGCCGCCCGCGGGAAATGTCCGCTCGCGGCCAGGCCATACAGAGACGCCGCAAGAATGAGCGCCATGAATAGAACGAGCGGGATCACTGTCGCGGCCGAAAGCATCAAACTAAATTGTCATGACCAGCGCGGCGCTTCGCTTGCGCTATCACGCCCCGCGCTTGACCGGAATAAACATTGTAATATACGGGACATATATCAGCGATCTTCGCAACGGCCGAGCGTGGGGAAATCGCGATGCCGAGCCCGGTGAGCAAAAAAGCCGACCGTCAACAGGCCGAAAGCAAGAGGGCCGCAGCTCCGGACCCTGGGAGCAAGCGCAAGAAGCGCACCATCACCGAAATCCGCGAGTCGAAAAAGACCGGCGAGAAAATGGTCTACATGTCTGTCCCCGATTACACGTCGGCGAAGTGGGCGGAAATGGCCGGCGTTGACGTCGCGGTGGTCGGTGACAGCTTGGCGATGGTCGCCCACGGCCACGCGAGTACCATCCCCGCGACCATGGACATGATGATCATGCATGCGCAGGCGGTCCGCCGCGGCGCGCCCAATACATTTTCGCTCGGCTGCATGCCGTACCAGAGCTATCACACCGTCGAGCGCGCGCTAATGAACGCCACGCGGTTCATGCAGGAGGCGCTGTGCGATGCAGTCAAGCCGCAGGGCGGCAAATCCCAGGCGCACATCTTGCGCGCGCTGGTGGACGCCGGGATTCCGACCGCTTCGCACATCGGGCTGACGCCGCACACTATCGCCATGTTCGGCGGCTTCAAGATCCAGGGCCGCACTGCCGACGCGGCCATGAAGATCCTTGAAGACGCCTTGGCGATCGAGGATGCCGGCTGCTTCATGCTGGAATTCGAGGCGGTGCCGGCGAAGATCGCCAGGCTCATCTCCGAACAGCTGACCATACCCACAATTGGGATCGGCGCCGGCGTCGGCTGCGATGGGCAAATCCTGCTGTGCTACGATCTGCTCGGCGTGTTCACCGACTTCAAGCCCAAATTCACCAAACGCTACAGCAAGCTGACCGAAGTCGCCGTCGCCGGCATCAGCCAATACATCAAAGAGGTGAAGGAGGGCTCGTTTCCCGATGACGAGCATTCCTACTCTGTCAACGAAGCCGAATACGAAAAATTCGCCGCCATGGTCGCTAAACGCAGGCAGGTGTGAGGTGCCGCGATCGCAAGTGGCGGCGTTGCGGCGCCAGCGCGCCAACCGGCAGACGACAGCTAAGGGCCGGCAGGCCGCTGCAGTGGGTGCCGAAAGCCTGACCGAACAGGCCTACCGGGCAATCGAGGAGCGGATCGTCACGTTGCGGCTCAAGCCGGGCGATGTTCTCTCCGAGCAGATGCTGTCGGCGACCTTCGGCTTCGGGCGCACACCGGTGCGGGAAGCGCTGCAGCGGCTCGCCCACGAAGGTCTGGTGGTCATTCTGCCGCGCAAGGGCATTCTGGTTTCGGACCTTAATCCGCGGCATCAGCTGCTGGTGCTTGAAGTGCGCCGGGAACTCGAACGACTCCTGAGCCGCGGCGGCGCGGAACGCGCGACCGACGATCAGCGTGAGCAGATGCAGGAGATTGCGCGCGGCATGGACCGCGCTTCAAAGTCCAATGACGACATTGCCTTCATGCGGCTCGACCGCGAATTCAATCGCCTCATGGTCGAGGCCGCGCACAACAGCTACGCCGCGCGCTCGATGAAGCTGCTGCAGGGCCTGTCGCGCCGGTTCTGGTATATGCATTACCGGCAGGCGGCCGATCTGCCGCTGTGCGCGCGGCTCCACGCCAATCATGCCCGCGCGATCGCGCGCGGCGACGCCGAGGCTGCGGCACGCGCCAGCGACAAGCTGATCGACTATGTCGAGAACTTCACCCGCGCCACGGTTTCGGTGTGAGGACAGATAGCGCGCCATGAAGATCTACGAAGGCAAGCGCACGATGGACGGCCTGGTGGTGACGGTCGACGGCGAAAAGCTGCCGGAGCATTACGAGGTCAAGCAGTTCACCAAGCGCGGCTTTGAATGGACCTACGAGGGAACCAGCCCGCAGCAGCTGGCGCTGGCCATCCTGTTCGACCACCTCGGTGACAAAGAGCGCGCCATTGCACTTTCCGGGCCGTACATGAAGGACGTCGTCGCCAATCTCGACAATGACTGGCGGCTTACCGGCAACGACATTGACGCCTACCTGAGCAAGGTGGGCGCGCATTAAACCGATATTGCGCGCATCCGTTCGGCGTGATAGATGTGTGATATATCAGAGTTCAAAAGATGGCCGTGAACGGCCAGACGGGAGAGCGACGATGATCAGTCAGCGCCAGATCGACTTCCGGCGGGAATATCGGTCTCGCATCCTCGGCTGGTACGACGGTTACATCCACGTCGTCATCATCTACGCCATGGGCGCGGCGGCGTTCTACATTTACGTCGCGCACATGCACAATGTGACCGCGCTGGAATGGCTCACGGTGCCGATCACATTCCTGTTCACCAACCTGTTTGAGTGGGCGGTACACAAGTTCATCATGCACCGGCCAATCGACATCAAGGGGCTGCGTGCGATCTACGAGCGTCACACGCTCAATCACCATCAGTTTTTCAGCGACGATGAAATGCGCTTCCGCGACCATAAGGATTGGCGCGTGACCCTATTTCCGCCTTACGCATTGGTGGTCTTCATCCTGATGTCGATCCCGGCCGCCGCCATTCTCGGCGCGCTGTTCACCGCCAATGTCGGCTGGCTGTTCATCTCGACCACGACGGCGATGTATCTGATCTACGAGTTCATGCACTTTTGCTGTCACGTCGACGAGAACTGGTTCGTCCGCAATTGCCCATTCGTCAATACGCTGCGACGCCACCATACCGCGCACCACAACGCTCGGTTGATGATGGAGGTCAACATGAACCTGACCTTCCCGATCGCCGACTGGCTGTTTGGCACGTCAGACCTCGACCGCGGGCTCTTGGGTACGCTGCTCAATGGCTACGACACCCGGTTCCTGAGGAAGAATTTGCGCGGCACGCCGCGGCTCCCGAACGAGGCAGCCGCCGCTCCCGTCGGCGCGAACTAGCCGCCGCGAGACGCCGCGATGCCAAGCGACGTTAAAGGCATCCTCTCCGCTATCGTGCTCGTCGTTGCAGCGGTGCTCGCCTATTGGAGCGGGTCGCCGATTCGCCACGACTTCTCGACGTTCGTGATGATCGTTGCGGTCTTGATGGTCGCGGCGATGTGGGTCTTTCCGGAGGCCGGAGTCAAAAAGGGCGACGTAAAGCGGGCCAAATAAAATTCCTCGGCGCGTTGCGCAAAATGCCTGCCGGGGGTCGGTACCGTTTCGATTCGCTGCCGAAAGGTTTGCGGAAAGTTTGATCGAGAGCGAGACAAAGGTCAGGCAATCGAATGGCGTCCCACACCGATCAATTGATCTAGCCTGTTCCGATCTTGCTTCAACGGTTCGCTCAGGCCGTCATAGGTGATCCGGCCGCGGTTCATCACCACCGTGCGCGGCGACAGGTCTAGCGCGAGCCGGGTATTTTGCTCGACCAGCACCAGCGTCAGTCCCTGCGCGTCGACGAGCCTTCGCATCGCGCGGGCCAGTTCTTCAACGATCACCGGTGCGAGCCCTTCCGAGGGTTCGTCCATCAGGATCACCGCCGGATTGCCGATCAGCGCGCGGCCGATTGCCAACATTTGCTGCTCGCCGCCGGAAAGTTGCCCGCCCCAATTCTGTTGCCGTTCTTGCAGCCGCGGGAACAGGGCGAAAACCGCCTCGATCGTCCATGGCCCGGGTCGCGCGGCAACCTCCAGATTTTCGCGCAGCGTCAGCGACGGGAATATCTCGCGCTCCTGGGGCACGTAACCCAGTCCCGCCGCCACCCGGCGATAGGGCGGCAGCTTTGAGATATCGCGGCCGAGGACGCGGACGCGCCCGCTGTGCAGCGTGTTGTGGCCCATCACCGTTGACAGCAGCGTCGTCTTGCCGACGCCGTTGCGCCCAATGATGGCGAGCGTCTCACCGGCTCTGATCTCAAGCCGTACGTTCTCGAGGATCACGGTCTCGCCGTAACCGCCGGACACGTCGACAAGCTCCAGTGCCGGTCCACGCTCGGTCAATGCGCGCCCTCCCGCCGCTCGCCGAGATAGACGGACCGCACGCGCTCGTCGGCGGCGATTTCATCCGGCGTGCCTTCGGTGAGCACCTCGCCGGCGACCAGAACGGTAATGCGGCTGGCAAAGCGGAACACCACGTCCATGTCGTGCTCGATAATCAGGACCGTGATGTTCGGATCGAGCCTCTCGATCACGTCGAGGATCAAATGGTTTTCCGAGGACGGCACGCCGGCGGCCGGCTCATCAAGCAGTAAGAGCTTGGGCCGCTGCGCCAGCGCGATGGCGATTTCAACGAGCCGCTGCCGTCCATAGGGCAGTTCGCGCACCGGTTTGCAGGCGTCGGCAACCAGTTCGAGCGATTGCAGGTGGTCGAGCGCTTCTTCGATGACCGCAGTCTCTTTTCCGGCGGATCGCCACAAATGATTGCAGGCGCCGGTGCGTTCGCCAATCGCGAGGTAGACGTTTTCCAGGACGCTAAGACCGCGAAACAGCTGATTGACCTGAAACGTGCGGGCGATGCCGCGGCGGGTCCGGCCGGCCTGAGGCAGCGACGTGATCTCCTCGCCGTCAAGCAAGACTTGACCGGCCGAAGCCCGAATCCTGCCGGTAATCAGGTTGACGAGCGTGGTCTTGCCGGCGCCGTTGGGGCCGATCAGGGCGTGCCGCGCGCCACGCGGCAACGCCAGACTGATATTGTTCGCGACCTGCAAAGCTCCGAAGTTCTTCTGCAGGTTTCGGATCTCGAGGGCGGGCGCGTTCATCGCCGGGCTCCCCGCGGCAGCAATCGGCCGATGCGTGCGAGCTTGCCGTACACACCGTGCCGCGCCATCAGGACCACGGCGACCAAGATCAGCCCGATACCGAACTGCCAGAATTCCGGGCTTAGCTTCGCCAGTTCATTTTGCAGCACCATGTAGAGTACGGCACCGACGAAGGCGCCGTAGAGCCAGCCGGCGCCGCCGAGTATCAGCATCATCAGCACCGCCGCCGACTGGTCGAAATCGAACACGCCGAGCGTCACCAGCGTGTTGGTGTGGGCAAAGAGCGCGCCGGCAATGCCGGCGAGGCCAGCGGAAATCGTATAGGCAACAACCAGGCGCCAATGCACCGCCGATCCGAGCGCATGCATGCGCCCGACATTCTCGCGGATGCCGACCAGCGCCTGGCCGAACGGCGAATAGACGATGCGGCGCACCGCGTAGAAGGTGACCAGCAGCACGCCGAGGCAATACAGATAGTAGGTATGGCCGTAGAGGTCGTAGTCGAACCGCCCGAACAGCGGCGCGATGTTGATGCCGGGAATGCCGTCGTAGCCGCCGGTAAAATCTCGGAACAGATTGCCGAGTTGCTGCAGCATGATGGTGGTCGACAGCGTCAGCACCAGCAGCGCCAGGCCGCGATAGCGCAACAGCAGCCATCCGGACAGGAAACCGGCAATTGCCGCAACAATCGCCGCGCAAACCAGCCCCGAGATCGGTTCGCTCCAGTGCAGATCGGTAACCAACAGCGCCGCAGCATAGGCGCCGACGCCGAAGTAAGCTGCATGCCCCAGGGTAACGATCCCGGCGTAGCCAAGAATGAGATCGAGCGACAGCGCGAACAAAATCATGATCAGCGTCTGGCTGCCGAGCACCATCTGATTGGGAAAGATGAAATAGGCCGCAATCGCAAGCAGCCACGGCAGCGCTTCGGCGGGATGAAAGCGATCCCGCCGTCGCAGGAAGTTGACGGCGCGGGCGCGCTCGGCGGCGATCACGCTGCCGGCGGAAGCCGTGGCGGTGCTATTCGCGTC
Organism: uncultured Alphaproteobacteria bacterium; assembly: GCA_963844545.1. Lineage (GTDB taxonomy): Bacteria > Pseudomonadota > Alphaproteobacteria > Rhizobiales > Xanthobacteraceae > BOG-931. Next base: position 1,811,650 of record CAWJOX010000026.1, read on the forward strand.
CATAAAGTCCTGCGGGCTTGATCAGCAGGATCAACACGGCCACGGCGTAAATGGCAAAACTTCCGGCGTCGGCAAAAAGATACTTGCCGGCGGTGTCGCAAATCCCCAGCACGAGCGCGGCGGCGAGCGTTCCCCACATGCTGCCGGAGCCGCCGACAGCGACGACCAGCAGAAAAAACACCAGATAGATAACGGCGAAACTCGGCGTCAGGCCGAGGAGCTGAATGGCGAGCCCGCCGCCGAGCGCGGCCAATCCGCTGCCGACCGCGAATGTCAGCGTGAACAGGCGATCGACATTGATGCCGATCGATTGCGCCATGCGCCGATTGTCGACGGCGGCGCGAATCTTAGCGCCGATATTGGTGCGCTCGAAGCCGTACCAGAGAATGCCAACCAGCGCGGCGCCGACGACGATGAGAAAGACCCGATAGGTCGGAAAGCTGCGCGTGCCCAAGTGCAGCTCGCCGGAGAGATAAGCTGGAACGTGGATGGCTTTCGGCAACGGTCCGTAAAAATAGGTGTAGGTCGCAATCGCCATGAAGGCGAGGCCGATGGTCAGCAGCACCTGATCGAGTTCGCTGGCGCCGTAGAGCTCCGAATAGAGTGTGCGCTCAAAAATGACGCTGACGCAGCCAACAACCAAAAACGCGATGACAAGCGAGGCGAGGAACGGGACGCCCCAGCTTGCGGTCGCAGTCATCACCAGATAGCCGCCAGCCATGGCGAACGCGCCATGCGCCAGGTTAACGACCCCCATGAGCCCCATGGTGACCGAAAGCCCGACGGAGATGATGAACAGGAACATCGCCCAGGCCAAACCATCGAACAGGATACTGACGATGGTGTTGACCACGGGCGGCACGATTTTAACCCCGGATTCGTCCTGTCCCCGCTTTGCTTTGGCTCAGCGAGAGCGGACGAATATTGCCCACCTTGCTACGAGCCGCAACGTCCTACCTTAAGAACCTTGCACTCGTCCTTTACCTGCGGGAACGTTTCCAGCACTTTGACGCCGAGCTTGCCGTTCGGCTTTTTGATCACTTCCTCGGCGTGCTCGTCCTGGATGACGTCGCGGGTTTGCGGGTCAATCATGATCGGGCCGCGCGGGCCGTCGTGCTTCCAGCCTTTGAGGGTGTCGATCACTTTGGCGCCATCGTCGAGATTGCCGTGCAACGTGTTGATGACGTGAAAAATGGCCGCCATCGTGTCCATTCCGGCAGCCGACTTGAAATCGGGATAGGAATCCGGGCCGTAGGCAGCGTGCCATTCCTTGACGAATTCCTTGTTGATAGGCGTGTCGTAATCGTCGGCGTAGCTCGACACTACGACGAGGCCGATGGCCGCATCGCTCATGTGCGCAAGCTGATAGTCGGGAATGAGGTCCATCGGGCCGATCAAGCGGATGCCGGCCTGACGCATCCCAAGGTCGCCATAGGTCTTCATCACGCCGCCGGCGTGCGAGCCGGACGGAACGAAGACGTAGAAGCAATCGGGATGCTCGTCTTTCACCCGCTGGAAGAATGGGGTGAAGTCGGGGACCGGCCCTGGTGAGCCCATGCGCACTTGGTCGACGACTTTGCCTCCGGCTTTTTCAAATGCGGTCTTGAAGGCAAGCATTGAGTCCTGCCCGGGCGGAAAGTCGGTGAACCCGCCGGCAGCGGTCTTGCAGCCGAATTTTGTCGCCGCGTACGTGCCCATCTGATAGGCGGGGTCCCACATGCTGAAGGAGAACCGCACGACGTAGGGCGACAGGTTGGTGATCCACGCCGTGCCGGCGTTGGAGATCAGCATCGGCATCTTGGCCTGGGTCGCAAGCGGCGCGGCCGCTATCGCCGACGGTGAGAACACGAAGCCGGCCAACAGCTTTACTTTGTCGTTCGTGATCAATTCCGTGACCACGGTTCTGGCATTGGCGCCGGAAGCCGGGCCTTCGTCACGTTTGATCAATTGGATTTTATAGTCGCCGAGGTCCTTGGCGTGCAGCTTGAGATACAGGTCATACGCCTTGTCGATTTGATCGCCGAGATCGGAATTGGGTCCCGAATAGGGCAACACCACGCCGATCTTGATCGGTTCCGCGTGGGCCATTCCCAACCCGCAAAACGCCAGCGGCAAAGCAGCAATTGCAGCAACGATTTTCATGACGGATCTCCCTGGCATTATTTCCCTCTGACGTAGCATTCTATTCGGGGCAGGTGCCCAAAGCGGTGCCTTGATTTTCCTTATTTTCGCACGCCGTTTTCGTGATAGCAAAATCGCCATCAGGACAAGGCAAAAGCCGCGGCGGTGTGACGCATCACGAGCGGTCGGATTTGGCGGGGTCAGTAATGATCGTTACCAAACGCATCGATGGCAAGGCGCGCGCGGACCGGCTGGTCGCCGACGTGGCTGCCACGACGGCGAAACTAAAAGTTGAGGCGGGCATTACGCCCGGCCTTTGCGCCGTCCTTGTCGGCGAGGATCCGGCGAGCCAGGTCTATGTCGCGTAACAAGGGCAAGGCGGCGACCGCCGCGGGTATCCAGAGTTTCCAGGAGACCTTGCCGGCGACCATCAGCGAAGCCGAACTGCTGGCACTGATCGCCAAGCTCAACGCCGACGACCGGGTCGATGGCATTCTTGTGCAACTGCCGCTGCCGAAGCACATCGATCCGCAGCGGGTCATCGATGCAATAGATCCCCGCAAAGACGTTGACGGCTTTCATGCGCAAAATGTCGGACAATTGTGGAGTGGGGGACTGCGAAAGGCGCTGGTTCCCTGCACGCCCTATGGCTGCCTGCTGCTGCTGCGCGACACGCTGCCCGCTTTGACCGGCGCTGATGCGGTCGTGCTCGGCCGCTCGAACATTGTCGGCAAGCCGATGGCGGCTTTGCTCCTCGCCGAGAGTTGCACGGTGACGATCGCACACTCGAAAACGCGCGACCTTCCGGCGGTCCTTCGGCGCGCCGATATCCTCGTCGCCGCGGTGGGTCAGCCCGAGATGGTCAAAGGCGGCTGGATCAAGCCCGGCGCCGTCGTCATCGACGTTGGCATTAACCGGGTTGCCGCGTCTGAGGGAAAATCGAAGCTTGTTGGCGATGTGGCTTTTGCCGAGGCCCAAGGGATTGCCGGCTCAATCACCCCGGTTCCCGGCGGGGTCGGGCCGATGACCATTGCCTGTCTGCTCCGTAATACTTTGATCGCCGCGTGCAGGCGCCGCAGCCTGGCCGAGCCCGATATCTGAAACGGTCACCGTCGAAATTGTCTAAATATTTCAATAGTATAAGTTTTATACGAGGGCGTTGCGACAGCTCCCCTCACGACGGTCGCCAAACTGGCTTTCGAACCAGGCTCTCCGAGACGTTAGAAAATTTTCACCCTCCGCCTGTGGTGTCAGGAACATTCGTGCGCCGAATGCGTTCGCGTTACGGCTCAGGAGGAGTCAAGTGAGGGGGAAGATCGAGGCCTAGCGGTCAAGCGCGGCTACGTGGCCGCCGGCAAGTCTGGCCGTTTTTCCCGTCGCTCGTCGTTCAGTCAGGTCCTGGTGCCGCCGCTCTCGTCGAGTGGCGCGGCACTATTACGCTCTCGGAGACGTCAATGCCCCGCACTTCCGGCGTAGCCGGCGCTACCAAAAAGAACGGCGCCGCTGCCGCGGCTGCTGCCGCTTCGCTCGCAAAAGCCCAATCGGCCAATCTCAACGGTGGCGAGGCTTTGCAGCTGCGGGAACTGTTGCACGCACTGCAGGCGATGCGTGTTGGCGACTTTTCGGTCCGCATGGCCGGGCACCAGGTTGGCGTCATGGGCAAGGTCGCCGATACCTTCAACGAAATCGTTGCCGCCAATCAGCGCATGGCTAAGCAGCTGGAACGCGTCGGCCAGGTGGTCGGACGGGAGGGCAAGACCCGCCAGCGTGTGCGTTTCGGTCTTTCTGAGGGTGCTTGGGGCGAGATGGAATCTTCCGTCAACTCGCTGATCGACGATCTCCTGTGGCCGACGACGGAAGTGACGCGGGCTATTGCCGCGGTCGCGCAGGGCGATCTTCTCCGAACGGTTGCGCTCGACGTCGATGGCCGGCCCTTGCAGGGCGAGTTCCTCCGTTCGGCTGAGATCGTCAACACGATGATCAAGCAGCTCAACGTGTTCACCTCGGAGGTGACGCGCGTCGCGCGCGAAGTCGGTACCGAGGGCAAGCTCGGCGGTCAGGCGCAGGTGCGCGAAGTGACTGGCGTGTGGAAGGATCTTACCGAGAGCGTCAACTCAATGGCCTCGAACCTCACCGCCCAGGTTCGCAACATCGCCGAGGTGACGATCGCGGTGGCGAACGGCGACCTGTCGAAGAAGATCACCGTCGACGTCCGCGGCGAGATTCTGCAGCTTAAGGAAGCCATCAATACGATGGTCGATCAGCTGCGCTCCTTCGCCTCGGAAGTCACCCGCGTCGCTCGCGAGGTCGGCACCGACGGCAAGCTCGGCGGCCAGGCGATCGTGCCCGGCGTTGCCGGCACCTGGAAGGATTTGACCGACTCGGTCAACGCTATGTGCGGCAACCTCACCGATCAGGTGCGCAACATCGCTCACGTCACCACCGCGGTGGCGCGCGGCGACCTGTCGCGCAAGATCACGGTGGACGTGCGCGGCGAAATTCTCGAGCTCAAAGACACCATCAACACCATGGTCGACCAGCTCAACGGCTTCGCCTCCGAAGTGACCCGCGTCGCCCGCGAGGTCGGCACCGAAGGCAAGCTCGGCGGCCAGGCGCAGGTGCCGGGCGTCGCCGGCACCTGGAAGGACCTCACCGACAGCGTCAACTTCATGGCGCTCAACCTCACTGCGCAGGTCCGCAACATCGCCGACGTCGCGACCGCGATCGCCGGCGGCGACCTGTCGAAGAAGATTACGGTGAACGTCTCCGGCGAAATCCTGCAGCTCAAGGAGACCATCAACACGATGGTCGACCAGCTCAACGCCTTCGCCGGCGAAGTCACCCGCGTCGCCCGCGAGGTCGGCACCGAGGGCCGGCTCGGCGGTCAGGCGAACGTCACCGGCGTCGCCGGTACCTGGAAGGACCTGACGGACTCGGTCAATTCCATGGCGTCGAACCTCACCGCGCAGGTGCGCAACATTGCTGAAGTGTCGACCGCCATCGCCAGCGGCGACTTGTCGAAGAAAATCACCGTCGACGTCCGCGGTGAAATTCTCGAACTGAAAGACACCATCAACACGATGGTGGACCAGCTCAACGCGTTTGCTTCGGAAGTCACCCGCGTCGCCCGCGAGGTCGGCACTGAAGGCAAGCTCGGCGGCCAGGCCCTGGTGCGCGGCGTCGCCGGCACCTGGAAAGACTTGACCGACTCGGTCAACTCCATGGCCTCGAACCTCACCGGCCAGGTGCGCAACATCGCCGAGGTAGCGACCGCCGTCGCCCGCGGCGACCTTTCGCGCAAGATTACGGTCGACGTCCGCGGCGAAATTCTCGAGCTGAAGGACACCCTCAACACGATGGTGGACCAGCTCAACGCTTTTGCCGCCGAAGTGACGCGCGTTGCGCGCGAAGTCGGTACCGAAGGCAAGCTCGGCGGCCAGGCGCAGGTGCCCGGTGTCGCCGGCACCTGGAAGGATCTCACCGACTCGGTCAACTCGATGGCCGGCAACCTGACGGCGCAGGTTCGCAACATCGTCGAAGTGACGATTGCGGTCGCCAACGGCGACTTGTCGAAGAAGATCACGGTCGACGTGCGCGGCGAAATCCTGCAGCTGAAAGAAACCCTCAACACCATGGTCGATCAGCTCAACCGCTTCGCCGGCGAGGTGACGCGTGTTGCCCGCGAGGTCGGCACCGAAGGCCGCCTCGGCGGTCAGGCCAACGTGCCCGGCGTGGCCGGCACCTGGAAGGACCTGACCGACTCGGTCAATTCGATGGCCGGCAATTTGACCGCGCAGGTGCGCAACATCGCCGAGGTGACGACCGCCGTCGCCCGCGGCGACCTGTCGCGCAAGATCACGGTCGACGTGAAGGGTGAAATTCTGGAGTTGAAAAACACCATCAACACGATGGTCGATCAGCTCAACGCCTTCGCCTCGGAAGTCACGCGCGTTGCCCGCGAGGTCGGTACCGAAGGCAAGCTCGGCGGTCAGGCCCAAGTGCCGGGCGTTGCCGGCACGTGGAAGGACCTGACCGACAACGTCAACTTCATGGCGTCGAACCTTACCGCGCAGGTGCGCAACATCGCCGAGGTGGCGACTGCTATCGCCGGCGGCGACCTGTCGAAGAAGATCACCGTCGACGTGCGCGGCGAAATCCTGCTGCTCAAGGAAACGCTCAACACCATGGTCGAGCAGCTTCGCTCGTTCGCGGCCGAAGTCACCCGCGTCGCCCGCGAAGTGGGTACCGACGGCAGGCTCGGCGGTCAGGCGGTGGTGCCGGGCGTCGCTGGCACCTGGAAGGACCTGACCGACAACGTCAACCTGCTGGCGGCGAACCTCACTACCCAAGTGCGCAATATCGCCGAGGTGACGACGGCGGTCGCCCGCGGCGACCTGTCGCGCAAGATCACCGTCGACGTGAAGGGCGAGATTCTGGAGCTGAAAAACACCATCAACACGATGGTCGATCAGCTCAACGGCTTTGCCTCGGAAGTCACGCGCGTGGCGCGCGAAGTCGGCACCGAAGGCCTGCTCGGCGGCCAGGCGCAAGTGCCGGGCGTCGCCGGCACCTGGAAGGACTTGACCGACACCGTGAACGTGATGGCCGCCAACCTGACCGAACAGGTGCGCGGCATCGTCAAGGTGGTGACTGCCGTCGCCAACGGCGACCTCAAGCAAAACCTCGCGGTGAAATCGAAAGGCGAGGTGGCGGCCTTGGCCGAAACCATCAACAACATGACCGACACGCTCGCGACCTTTGCGGATCAGGTCACGACCGTAGCGCGCGAGGTCGGCGTCGAAGGCCGCCTCGGTGGACAGGCCAACGTTCCGGGCGCGGCCGGCACGTGGAAGGACCTGACGGGTAACGTCAACCTCCTGGCCGCGAACCTGACCACCCAGGTTCGTGCCATCGCCGAGGTGGCGACCGCGGTCACCAAAGGCGACCTGACGCGTTCGATTCAGGTTGAAGCGCGCGGCGAGGTGGCCGAGCTCAAAGACAACATCAACACGATGATCGACAATTTGCGGCTAACCACCGACCGCAACACCGAACAGGATTGGCTCAAGACCAACCTGGCGAAATTCACCAACATGTTGCAGGGCCAGCGCGACCTGACTACGGTCGGCCGGCTGCTGCTTTCTGAATTGACCCCTCTGGTGAACGCCCACCAGGGCGTCATCTACCAGATGGAAGACGAAGAGAAGCCCGGCCTCAAACTCCTCTCAGCTTATGCCGACGATGGCGCCAACGGTCACGCGCAGGCCTTGCGGTTGGGCGAAGGTCTTATCGGCCAGTGTGCGGTCGACAAGCGCCGCATGCTGATCACCGAGATGACGGATAGCACCGTGCCGATCGGCTCAGCTTTGTTCAAGGTCAAGCCGCGCAACAATATTGTGCTGCCGGTGCTGTTCGAGAGCCAGGTCAAGGCGGTCATCGAACTCGCCTCGATTCACGAATTCACCGCACTGCAGACCATGTTCCTGGAACAGCTCACGACCTCGATCGGCATCGTGCTCAATTCGATCGAAGCGACGATGCAGACCGAAGGCCTGCTCAAGCAGTCGCAGCAGCTCGCCGGCGAATTGCAGGCGCAACAGAAAGAACTGCAGCAGACCAACGAGCAGCTTGAGCAAAAGGCTCAGCAACTCGCCGAACGTAACGTCGAAGTCGAGCGCAAGAACCAGGAAATCGAGCAGGCCCGCCGTGCGCTTGAGGAGAAGGCGACCGAGCTGGCGCTGACCTCCAAATACAAATCGGAATTCCTGGCTAACATGTCGCACGAGTTGCGCACGCCGTTGAACTCGATTTTGATCCTTGGCCAGCAGCTCACCGAGAATCCCGAGGGCAACCTCACCGGAAAGCAGGTCGAGTTTGCCAGAACCATCCACGGCGCCGGTACCGACCTCCTCAACCTGATCAGCGACATCCTGGATCTGTCGAAGATCGAGTCCGGGACCGTTACCGTCGACGCGGAGGAAATATTCTTCTCAAACCTCGTGGATATGGTCGCCCGGCCGTTCCGTCATGAGGCGGAAACGCGGCAGTTGTCGTTCGATGTTCACGTCGATCCGAATCTCGGCCGCAGTATCACCACCGACTTCGAAACGTCTGCAACAGGTGCTCAAGAACCTGTTGTCGAACGCGTTCAAGTTTACGGCTCAGGGCGGCGTGCGGCTCAACGTATCCGCAGCTGTCGGCGGCTGGAGCGCGGGGCATCCGGTTCTGGGTCAGGCTTCAGGCGTCGTCGCGTTCGAAGTTTCAGATACCGGCATCGGCATTCCGCTCGAGAAGCAGAAGATCATCTTCGAAGCCTTCCAGCAGGCGGATGCCTCGACGAGCCGCAAGTACGGCGGCACCGGCCTTGGTCTCGCCATCAGCCGCGAGCTCGCAAGCCTCCTCGGCGGCGAAATCCATCTGCGCAGCGCAACAAACTCCGGATCGACCTTTACGCTTTATCTGCCAGTAAAGTATGTCGGTTCGAGCACGGTGCCGCGTCCGGCGACGCCGAGCGCAGTCCCGACACCTGCGGTATCGGTGGAACGCGCGGTGGAGCAGATCCCGGACGACCGGCTGGAAATCCAGCCGGGCGACGCCATTCTGCTCATCGTCGAGGACGATCCGCATTATGCCCGGATTCTCCTCGATCTCGCGCGTGACAAGGGCTTTAAGGTTCTGCTGGCGATCCGTGGTGATGACGCGCTTGATCTTGCCAAGCAGTATCAGCCAACCGCCGTCTCGCTCGACGTGTTTCTGCCCGACATGCTTGGTTGGAACGTGCTCAGTCAGCTCAAGCAGAACCCGCTCACGCGCCACATACCCGTGCAGATCGTGACGCTCGACGAAGATCGTCAGCACGGCCTAGCACGCGGCGCATTCTCGTTCGTGACCAAGCCGACGACACGCGAAGGGATCTCCGAGGCGCTGACCAGGATCAAAGAGTTTTCGCAGCCCCGCCGCCGGCGTCTGCTGGTCGTCGAAGATAGCACCGCCGAGCAGTTGAGCATTCAGGAACTCCTCGGTCACGACGACATCGAGATCGTCAGCGCCAGCACGGGCAAGGAAGCGCTCGATATCCTGCGTCAGGATGCCTGCGACTGCGTCGTGCTCGATCTGCGCCTGCCGGACATGTCGGGCTTCGAGGTGCTTGAATGTATGCGCGGCGAGCAGGCGTTGGCCGACGTACCGGTTGTTGTGTTCACCGGCCGTGAATTGTCGGCCAGCGAGGACGCACAGCTGCACACCATGGCGCGCAGCATCGTCGTTAAGGGCGTCGAATTGCCGGAGCGGCTGCTCGACGAGACCGCGCTGTTCCTGCACCGCGTCTTCGCCGACCTTCCGGCCGAGAAGCAGCGCATGCTGGAACGGCTCAACTCGTCCGATGAGGACCTGATCGGCCGCACCGTTCTCCTGGTGGACGACGACTCGCGCAACATCTTCGCGCTGTCCAGCGTGCTGGAACGCCGCGGTATGCATGTCTTGACCGCGACTACCGGCAGCGAGGCAATCGAGCTCATCGAGCAGACGCCGGAGCTTGCGATCGTGCTCACGGACATCATGATGCCGGAAATGGACGGCTATCGGACGATCGAGAATATCCGCGGCAATTCGGCCTATCGCCGTCTGCCGATTATCGCTCTGACCGCCAAGGCGATGAAGGGCGATCGGGAGAAGTGCCTTGAGGCGGGTGCTTCCGACTATCTCGCCAAGCCGGTCAACACCGAACAGCTCCTCTCTGCACTGAGGATGTGGCTCCATCGCTAGGCAATCGGTCCATGAACGATAAAGTGAACGTTCTGTTGGTGGACGACCAGCCGGCGAAGCTGCTCGCCAGCGAAGAAATTCTTCGCGATCTCGGAGAGAACCTCGTTAAGGCGTCATCGGCGCGGGAAGCGTTGGAATTCCTGCTCAAGAACGACGCCGCAGTCGTGCTGATCGACGTCTGTATGCCCGAACTGGATGGCTTCCAGCTTGCAGCGATGATCCGCGATCATCCCCGATTTCAGCGCACGGCGATTATTTTTATCTCCGCCATCCAGGTGGACGATGTCGACCGGCTGCGCGGTTACGAGATGGGTGCGGTCGACTATGTGCCGGTGCCGGTTGTACCGGCGGTGTTGCGAGCCAAGGTCAAGGTGTTCGCCGAACTCTATCGTAAGACGCGTGAGCTCGAACGATTCAATTACGAGCTGGAGCGACGGGTCGCCGAGCGCACTGCGGAGCTCGAGGCCTCAGCCGCGCGTCTGCTTGACAGCGAACAGCAATTGCGTCTGGCGACCGAGGCCGCCGAAATCGGCCTTTGGGACGTCGACAACGTGACCGATACGCTGTTCTGGCCGCCGCGCGTTAAAGCCATGTTCGGCATATCGCCGGACGTCCCGGTGAGTATGGCAGACTTCTATGCCGGGTTGCATCCGGACGATAAGGAAGCGACCGCGGCGGCTTATACCGCAGCTTGCGACCCGGAAAAGCGGGCGCTTTACGACGTCGAGTACCGCACCATCGGAAAGGAAGACGGGACTATTCGCTGGGTGGCAGCTAAAGGCCGAGGCATTTTCGACGCGAATGAAAAGTGCGTACGCGTGATAGGCACCGCGATTGACATCACCAAACGCAAGGAAGCCGAAGAACGCCAGGATTTGCTGGCGCGCGAAGTTGATCATCGCGCCCGCAATGCGCTTGCGGTGGTGCAGTCGATTGTCAGGCTTACGCGCGCAAGCACCGTCGACGGATACGTCGCCGCGGTCGAAGGCCGGATCAAGGCGCTAGCACGCGCCCATGCACTGCTGTCGGACTCGCGTTGGCATGGCGCCGACCTCGGCGCGCTGGTGGCAGAGGAACTCGCTCCCTATCGGATCGCCGAGGCCGAGAAAGTCAAAATCGCCGGACCGAAGGTTTCGCTGTTGCCGCACGTGGCCCAAGGGCTGGCTCTCGCGCTGCATGAGATGGCAACCAACGCAGCGAAACACGGCGCATTGTCGTCAGTGGCGGGCACCGTCAGTGTGACCTGGACAACGCAGCCGGACAGCGTTGTCCTGCTGTGGCAGGAGAGCGGCGGTCCGACCATTGCGCCACCGCCGGCCCGCAGCTTCGGTTTGAACGTGATCCGCGCCAGCATCGAGAACCAGCTTGGCGGTAAGGCGGTGTTCGATTGGAACCCTCAAGGGATGCGGTGCACTTTATCTATTCCGCACCGTGAAACGACAGGCCCGGGCCAGGCAAAAAAGGCCGGCAACGGCGCGGATGCCGGGCCGTTATCGCCCAAGATCGCATACGGGCGACGCGTGCTGGTTGTCGAGGACGAAGCACTCGTTGCCATGATGATACAGGAATTTCTAACCGAATACGGGCATTCGGTCGTCGGGCCGATCGGCCGAGCCTCTGAAGCTTTGGTGGCGGCGAAAGCAACCGACTACGACGCCGCTATCCTCGATATTAATCTCGGCGACGGGATGGCTTATCCGGTTGCAGACATACTGTCGGCCCGCGGCGTTCCGTTCGTTTTCATTACCGGCTACGAGGCCGATACGGTCGACGATCGGTTCAGCCATGTGCCCATTCTGCAAAAACCAATCGAGCGGCAAGCGTTGCAGCGGCTCTTCGTTCCCGACCTAAATGCCGCAGCGGGTAGCGAGGGATTGGGCACGACAGCGGGGCTTCGCGCTTAGGCTCCTAACCGGGCTGGCCGCGGCGTTCTACTCGGTTCGCTTCGTAACAGATTGCACGATGACGTCCGCAACCCTAAGCAGGGACTGGTGTCGGGCCGTGCCAGATCTTAGGATCGGGGGGTTAAGCGGATGAGTGCATTATGAATGCTATTGCGGCCGATAAAATCGAAACCCTGAGCGCCTGCATTGGGAATTACCCTCACACCAAGGCGCTGAAAAGCGGCGACATCAAATCGGATCGGGTGGCGTTGAACTTTACCGAGGTCAACCCGGTCAATCGCGCCTTCCTGATGATGGTGCGTGAACTGAAGTTCGACGTCTGCGAAATGGCGATTGTCACCTATCTGCAGGCGAAGGCTTTCGGCAAGCCGCTCATGCTGTTGCCGGCGACGACGCTGGGGCGATTTCAGCAAAGCGCGCTGCTTTACAACGCGGAGCGTGGAACGCTGAAGGTGGAGGATCTCCCCGGCCGCCGGGTCGGGGTGCGCGCGTTTTCTCAGACGACGGGGGTGTGGATTCGCGGCATTCTCTGGAAGGACTATGGGCTCGACCTCGGCAAGGTGAATTGGGTGACGTTCGAGGACGCGCATGTTGCTGAATATCGCGATCCGCCGGGAGTTGAGCGTGCGGCCGCGGGCAAAGACATTACCAAGATGCTGCTCGACGGCGAGCTCGATGCCGCGATTTTCGGCGGCGAGATGCCGACCGATCCGCGATTGAAGCGTGTGATTGCCGACGCCGAAGGGGCGGGGAGAGACTGGTACGCAAAGTACCGCACTGTGCCGATCAATCACATGATTGTCGTCAAGGACAGTCTTTCGAAGTCGGATCCAGACGCGGTACGCGAGGTCTTCCGCATGCTGTTGGCGAGCAAAACGGCTGCGGGCCTGCCGAAAGCCGGTGCAATCGACTTCGCGCCATTCGGTTTCGATGCCGTCAAAACTGCGCTTGATCTGATGAGCAGCTATTGCCTGGAGATGAAACTTATTCCGAAGCGCTATTCGGTCGAGGAACTGTTCGACGACACAACGCGGCAGCTGCAGGCATAGCGCGCAGCCGAGCCTTCAGCAGCCGCTGCAAGGCTGAGACAACTCTCATCGTGGGTCCCTTTCTGTCACCTGCGGCATCGCTGCGGCGCGACCGGCGGTGGCACGGCAGATCGGCGATTGGCGGCGCGACCGTCAATACGTGTATTTAAAGCGCCCTGAAGGGACGAACTGGAAAAGCACAACATGGATGTATTCGAAGCGGTCGACTCGCGGTTCTCCTGCCGGCGGTTCCTCGACAAACCGGTCGACCCGCAAGTCGTGCGCGAACTCATCATGCGCGCCGCGCGTGCTGCTTCAGGCGGCAATCTGCAGCCCTGGTATGTTTATGCGCTCACCGGCGCAGCACTCGCCGAGCTTAAACGCCAGGTCGCCGATTACATCGCTGCGCACGATCCGCGCAAAGCCGACGCGGAATATACGATCTACCCGAAGACCATGTGGGATCCCTACAAATCACGCCGCGAGCACCACGGTGTTCAGCTCTATGGCGCCCTAGGTATTCCCTACGACGATGCGGATCTGCGATTTCAGCAACACAAACGCAACTATGAGTTTTTCAACGCACCGGTCGCGCTCTTCATCGCCATCGACCGAAAGCTCGGGCCGGGCCAGTGGGCCGATCTGGGCGGCTATATCCACGCGCTGATGTTTCTCGCTCGTGGCTACGGGCTCGATACCTGCTCGCAGGAATCATGGGCGCGCTTGCACCAGATTGTCCGGTCGTTCGTGAACATTCCGCCGGAGCAAATGCTATTCTGCGCGGTCTCTATTGGTTATGGCGATCACACCCACGCCGCGAACAGTTTCCGTTCGCCGCGCGCTCCGCTGGCGGATTTCTGCAGGTTTCAAGGCTTCGATTAAGGGGCATTTGGGGGGCGACTTGCGGCGGACAATTTACCTATTAGCTTCAATATGATAAAATAAAGCTTAGGCAGGAGAGCGCCGCGATGGGCTTGGCAGCTTTGGGATATGTTGGGATTCGTGCCAAGGATCTCGACGAGTGGTCGACATACGGTACGCGCTTTCTCGGCATGCAACTCGTGGACAAGAGCCGCGGCACATTGGCGCTGCGCATGGATGACCGCAAGCAACGCGTGATCGTTCACGCCGACGCAAACGAAGGCCCCTCCTTCTACGGCTGGGAAGTCGCCGATGCCACCGCGCTCGACGCGCTGGCGACGCACCTGGAAAAATGCGGGGTGAAAGTTGCGCGCGGCTCACGTGCGCTTGCGGAGGAACGGCGCGTCAGGGATTTGATCGTCTTTGCCGATCCGATCGGCAACCGGCTTGAAGCCTTCTACGGCGCCGAAATTGCGCCCGAGCCATTCAGGCCGGGACGTTCGATCTCCGGATTCCGTACCGGTCCGCTCGGCATGGGGCACGCCGTCCTGACAGCCGAACGGATCGATGAAGTCGTGCCGTTCTATACCGACATTCTGGGTTTTCGGCTCAGTGACTATTTCGTGCGGCCGTTCAAGGCGTATTTCTTCCACGTCAACCCACGTCACCACAGCATCGCCTTCATCGAGAGCGGGAAGAACGGCATTCATCATCTGATGTTCGAGCTGTGTTACCTCGATGATGTCGGCCAAGCCTACGATCTGGCGCTGCGCAAGCCCGAAATGATCGGCACCACGTTCGGCCGCCATGCCAACGATCACGTTACGTCGTTCTATTCATGGTCGCCGTCGGCATTCCTGGTCGAATACGGCTGGGGTGGCCGCACCATCGATCTCGAGAGTTGGACGCCGCAGGAGCGCAAAGACGGCCCGAGCCTTTGGGGCCACGATCGCATGTGGTTGCCGCCGGAAAAGCGTGAGGAGGCGCGCGACCTGCGGATCAGCGTCGCCGAGGCTGGCGGCCGCGTTCCGCTCAATGTCATGGACGGCAATTATTTGCGCGCTAGCGACGTTTGCCCGTGGTGGAACGCCAACGTCGCCGCGCGCAAAACCGGCTGAACCGGCAACCGCTAAATAAAGCGGCGCGGCCTAGTCTAGCTGCGCCGCGCGGCCGTCCAGTGGCCGGCACACTGGTTCGTTGAGGTGTGCCATTGTCCGTGGCCGGCATCGCGGGTCAGCTTGCCGGTGCCGCTTGCGGAGCGGCCTTTCTCCGCGACGGTCACGTGGATCTCGCCGCCGCGGGTCACCGCGCCGGCGAGATCGTAAGAGATTTCGCCGGCATGTACCTTGCCGCCGACGATGCGCACGGCGTAGCGCAGCGAGTGCTCGCAATCGCCACGGACGGTGACGATGTCGACGCTCCACTCCCCGTCATAGATGGTCCGTCCGGCGGCGTCGGATTTGATGCTCGCGCTCATCGCCGCCAATGCGACAATCGTCAGGACAAAGATCGAGCGCAGGACGTGTTTCATCAATTTACTCTTGAATTTACTCTTGGGTTCTACTGTTCTGCTCGGCGACCCGGGCGGCTCCGTGCTCACGCCGTGTTACCAGCCCCGCCGCTCGGCCACCCATTCGCCGGAACACTCGTTTTTTCCGGTGCGCCACCGCCCACGGCCGGCATGGCCACTCAACCGACCGGAGCCGGCCGCGTACTGGTCACCTCGCGAGACGACTACCCTGATCGCGCCGTTCGACGCAACCGTGCCGCTGGCCTGATAGCTTGGGTCCGGTGAGAACACCCGGCCGCTGGCGATACGCAGGGCGTATCGGTAGGCGGGGCCGCAATCGCCGCGACGTGTTTGAATTACCACGCTCCATTCGCCGTCAAAAGCAGCAACGCGCGCTACTGCGTTGGTCGGAACGCTCCCCACCGCTACCAGCAATACAGTAACGGCAACAGTAACAGCAAAAATCGAGCGCAAAACCTTCATCATCAATTCGCTCCGGTTTTTTCATTCTGACTCGATCGCGGGGACGACCCGCCTGGATAGGGCGGCGGTTCGTTGGCGAAAGGCGTCGCGCTTTTGCCCTGTTCGTAGCCAGCCTGGAACAACGGCCCCATGTAACCGGGATCGAAAGGACCCTTGTTTGGTGCGTTGAAGCTTGGGGGAATGGCGGCAACATTGAAGCCAACGCCGCTGCGCTTGGCGACGGCGTAGGCGATGTCGAGCATTAATCGCGTGTCGACCTTTACGGCGGCACCGACGACTTGGGTCAGAATCGTGGGAACGAAACGGTCAACGACCTGAAAGTCGCGCTCAAGTCCGGTATTGACGACAATATAGAGTTGGGTTGCCGGCAACCGGTAATCACTGGTAGGCAGCAGCAACGGCCCAGGCGCGACGAAGAGCTGTCCGCCGACGCCGCCGTCCACGTGCATTTCCGCAAAGTGTTTGCCGTTCGCCTCGACGTCAATCAGCACGGGCGGGAAAGCTCCCGGAAGAGCAGTTGAGGCAAGCAGGACACTGCGAAACAACGCCAGCCCGTCTTCGCCGCCGTGAGCGGCAATCGCGCCCATGTTCCAGACAACAGGGCGTTCGGCGTCAACATCAAATGAGGTGACGAACAGGCGGCGGCCGCGCCGATGCTCGGCGGCGACATCCGCCAGCAGCTGCGGTGTCACCTTCTTCGCGATCGTTTCCTTGAGCGGCCACGAATCGACAAAGCTTTCAGCAGTCCGCCCAGCTTCAAAGACATCGGCGGCACTGATCTTGGTATAGGTCTCACGCAACGCATCGTCATAGCGCGGCCCGGCAAAGATAAAGGGCGCCATCAGCGCCCCCGTGCTGACGCCGGTGACGACCGAATATTGTGGACGATTTCCGGCAGCGCTCAAGCCGACGAGCAGGCCAGCACCAAAAGCACCGTCCCCTCCGCCACTGGAAAGGACCAGCCAAGCGCCGGGCCGCGCCGGAAGTGCGTTTATGAAGTCTGTCGTGGAGTTTGCCCAGAAACGCGCATCCGGCATCCCCGGGATAATCGCGACCGCATCCTCGGCGGCGGTGAAGCTGACGCGCGGCGGCGGTTGCGGCGGCCCGCTCGATGCAGCCGATGGTGTAGCAGCCTTCTGGGCGCGGTGTACGGACGCCGCCGGCTTTGCGCTGTCCTGTGCGCCTGGATGCGCCGCTCTACGATGATGATGGACGGACGGTTGCGAGTTCGAACCCGCCCTGAGCAAGTACCGTCGTGGCCGACCCAAACAGCGTGTCGGAGGGCAGAAGCAATGGCGCCAAGAGCAGCGCGGCAGCAGCGGTGCAGATGGTCCATCGCGTGAGCATAGTCATGGCGGTTTAGGTTCCCAATTCCGCAAAAGGCCCGGACTGCGTCTGGTTCCCGTCAATCGGCTACTGCTGCGCGACTAACGGGAGATAAGTTCGCGGAAGGGAACTTCAATTGGCTTCAAGGCGGAACTTTTTCCAATCTTGGCGATCAGGCGGCTGATCAGATGTTGCAGTTCGGCGCTTATGCGTCCCGACCATGACCTAAGCGTGTCGGTCGGCAACGAAATTCGCGCCTTCGACCAGGATCGCGGCGGCGGAGCCGAACGGGGCCAACGCTTGTTCCGCTTCTGCGACAAGCTGCTTAAGCCGGGCTTTTGCCCCGGCGACTCCAAGCACTGCTACCATGGTCGCCTTGCCCGCAACGGCGTCCTTACCGGTCTGTTTGCCGACAAGCGCGGGATCACCTTCGAGGTCGAGCAGATCGTCAGCGATTTGGAAGGCTTGGCCAACGGCAGACCCATACCGCTCGAGTGCTCGGCGCTGCGAAGCCGTCGCCGATCCAAGCATTCCGCCGGCCTCGCAGGCGAACCGCAGCAGCGCGCCGGTCTTCATCGCCTGCAGGGTGCGTACCTCATTCTCGCCGAGCCGTTGTGGCCCATTACCCGCAAAACGGCCCTCTGCGGCGAGATCCAGCATTTGCCCGCCGACCATGCCGCCCAGGCCCGCGGCGCGGGCAAGCGCGCTGACGAGTTCAATGCGGACAGCCGGATCGGGATGGGTCTGCGGCTTGGCCAGGATGTCGAAGGCGAAGGTGAGAAGCCCGTCACCCGCGAGAATGGCGGTAGCCTCGTCGAAGGCTTTGTGCGCTGTGGGCTGTCCGCGTCTCAAATCGTCGTTGTCCATGGCTGGCAGATCGTCATGCACCAACGAATAGCAATGCACGCATTCGAGAGCCGCGCCGGCCATCAAAGCCTGCGATCGCGCGACATCGAACAGGGCGGCGCATTCCACGACCAGAAAGGGTCGAAACCGCTTGCCACCACCAAGGCTCGAATAGCGCATGGCGTCGATCAGACGGGCCGGGCGGCTCAACTCCCCATCGGAGGGCGCCGCCGACAACAGCCGATCAAGCAGCTGGTCAGTATCTTTGGCCGTCGCCTCCAGGCGCGAGAGAAAAGGGCTGTTCGTCCCATTCATTGTTTCATTGCCAGTGTTTCATTGCCGAGTGCTTGCAACGTGCCCAACGGGCCCTATCAGTCCTATAATTACGCAAATGCGCGGCCCAGACCCTGGGCGGTTCAGCGTTAACATCGATGAATGGCAAACCCCGTTTCAGCCGCTAAGGACTATCTGTGACCAACGAGCTTATAGCGTCAATGGTGCTGGCCATCTGGATCTATCTCCTGTTGGGCCGCGGGGGGTTTTGGCTGGGCAGGGAGCGCGATGACAACATGCCGGGCGGAGAGGGCGCTTGGCCCCGAGTAACCGCCGTTATTCCGGCCCGCGACGAGGCTGCGTGCATCGGCGCGACCGTTTCATCGCTCCTTCGCCAGGATTACCCCGGCGAACTCACGGTGATCGTGGTCGACGACCAGAGTCGGGACGCGACTTCGGAGGTCGCGCACGATGCCGCCCTGGTACTCGGTGCGGCACAACGGTTGACGGTTTTATCGGGGCGGCCGCTGCCAGTCGGATGGACGGGGAAACTCTGGGCGCAGCAGCAGGGCGTCGAGGCGGCGTCTGCCATGGCGCATCCGCCCGCATATCTGCTGTTCACCGACGCCGATATCGATCACGTCCCCGATTCGCTCAGGGGACTCGTCGTGCGGGCGCGGTCGGGCGGCTATGTGCTCACCTCACTTATGGCGAAGCTTCGCTGCGAGAGCGTGGCCGAGCGCATGTTCATCCCGGCGTTCATTTTCTTCTTTCAGATGCTGTACCCGTTCTCATGGTCAAATAACCCGCGTCGCGGCACCGCGGCCGCGGCCGGGGGCTGCATGCTGGTGCGCCGAGATGTACTGGCCGAAGCGGGCGGCATGGTAGCCATCCGCAGTGCGCTGATCGACGATTGCGCGCTGGCGAAAAAGCTGAAGGCGCACGGTGCGATCTGGATCGGTCTGACCAATCGCGTCCGTAGCCTTCGCGCTTACCCGGCACTTGCGGACATCCGCCGCATGGTTTCGCGCACTGCTTATGCACAGTTACGATATTCGCAGCTTCTTCTTGCCGGAACCATTTTAGGCTTGGCTATTACCTATCTCGCGCCGGTTGCCCTCGCCGTCTTCGCGACGGGCGTGGCGCGTTTTCTTGGAATCGCAGCGTGGCTGCTGATGGCGTTGGCGTTTCAGCCTACGCTGCGCTTTTATGGCAGGTCAGGATTATGGGGCCTGGCGTTGCCGGCCATAGCCGCCACCTATATGGCGTTCACGGTTGATTCCGCCTATCAGCATGTCCGCGGGCGCGGCGGCATGTGGAAGGGCCGCGCCCAAGGTAATCTTGAAGGCAATCGAAGGCAACGTTTCGGAATTGCGATGAACGACGCCAGCGCACTGCGTTCGGGGAAGGGCGATCGGGATGAAAATTTTCCGGTTGCGTCGTTTTTGATTCACCCGCGCCACCGCAAGGCGATCACTCGCGTTCTACAATTTTGTTCGAACAGCCGACGACATCGCCGATCACGCTTCGCTTCCGGCGGGGCAGAAGCTCGGCCTGCTTGACCGACTCGAAGCGGGCCTCCTCGGCCAAAACGACGAAGATGCAGTCGCGATGGAGCTGCGCGGCGCTCTCGTCGAGCGAGGTCTCTCGCCGCGCCATGCGCAGGATCTGCTCGCTGCGTTCAAGCTCGACGTGACGAAGCTCCGTTATCGCGACTGGGACGATCTTATCGGCTATTGCGAGCTGTCGGCGATGCCGGTCGGCCGCTTCGTGTGCGACGTCCACGGCGAGAGCCGCACGGTCTGGCCGGCCAACGACGCGCTCTGCGCTGCCTTGCAGATCATCAATCATCTGCAGGACTGCAAGGACGATTACAAAAACCTCAACAGGGTCTATGTGCCGCTGGATACGCTTGCCGCGTGCGGGACGGGCGTCGAAGCGCTTGGCGCGCCGCAGGCGTCACCCGCGCTCCTCACCGGATTGCATGGTCTCGCCGAACGCACCGAGCGGCTGCTTACCGACAGCGATGTTTTTCCGCTCCTGATCAGCGATCGCCGGCTGGCACTTGAAGTCTCAGTCATCAATACGCTCGCGCATCGGATCACGCGCATGCTCAAGTCGCGGGATCCCCTGAAGGATCGGGTGCATCTTTCCATGCCCGCGGTCGCCGGGCTTACGATCGTCGGCATTTTGTCTGCCGTGTCCCGCCGGCTTGGCCGGCGTCCTTCCGCCGTGACTGAGAAGCCGCGGGGTGCGTGAGTGAACCAGCCAACTCCGGCGGCCGAGCGCGCCTCCCGCAGCTCGTTTTACACGGGCATGCGCATTCTGCCACGCGCGCAGCGCGAGGCGATGTTCGAGATCTATTCATTCTGCCGCGCCGTCGACGACATTGCCGACGATCCCGGCCCGCGCGAACCGCGCCGTGCGCAATTGGACCGCTGGCGCACCGACATTGATGCGGTTTATCGCGGCGCGCCGCGGCAGCAACTTGCCGGGCTGGCGGAGGCGGTGCGCACATTCGATCTGCAACGCCAGGATTTCATCGCCATCATCGATGGCATGGAAATGGATGTGGTTGCCGACATCCGCGCGCCCGATAGCGCCACGCTCGATCTTTACTGCGACCGCGTCGCCTGCGCCGTTGGCCGCCTGTCGGTGCGGGTGTTCGGCATGGAGCGGCAAGCCGGTCTTGCGCTTGCACATCACCTCGGCCGGGCGCTTCAGCTCACCAACATTTTGCGCGATCTCGACGAGGATGCTTCGCTCGGCCGGCTCTATTTGCCACGGGAGGCTCTGCGCGCGGCCGGCATTAATGCGACGGACCCGGCCACGGTCCTCGCGCATCCGAAAGTTGGCGAGGTTTGTGCGAGTTTGGTCGCGCTGGCAAAAGCTGAGTTTGCTGCTGCCGATGCGATCATGAAGAAAAGTCCGCGCCGTGTCGTGCGTGCGCCGCGGATCATGGGCGAAGCTTATTGGCTTATTCTTCAATTGCTGATCGCCCGCGGCTTCACGCCGCCGCGCGCGGCGATCCGCCTGCCGCGCGCAAGACTTCTCTTCATCGTGCTCCGAAATCTCGTGTGATCGGATGAGCGGAACGGTCCACATTATCGGCGCCGGCCTCGCCGGCCTGTCCGCCGCAGTCCGGCTGACGTCACGCGGCCGAACCGTCGTGGTGCACGAAGCCACCACGTTCGCCGGCGGCCGCTGCCGTTCCTATCATGACGCTTCAGTCGGCATGACGATCGACAACGGCAACCATCTCCTCCTCTCCGGGAATCACGCCGCGCTCGACTATCTGCGCAATATCGGTGCCGCAGATCGACTCGTCGGTCCGCAACACCCCGAATTCTCTTTTGTCGATTTCCAGAGTGATGAACGCTGGACGCTGTGCTTCAACGACGGCCCGGTGCCGTTCTGGATTTTCGATTCTCGCCGGCGGGTGCCGGGGACGAGCCCCCTCGATT
The DNA here is from genome assembly GCA_963844545.1 of uncultured Alphaproteobacteria bacterium. Taxonomy (GTDB): domain Bacteria; phylum Pseudomonadota; class Alphaproteobacteria; order Rhizobiales; family Xanthobacteraceae; genus BOG-931. The sequence goes on from CAWJOX010000026.1 coordinate 1,833,230, forward strand.
ATCTGCCGCTGGCGCGTCTCCTCTGGGCGCCGGCGGGCAAGACGGTCGGCGAGGTCATCGCTTGCAAGGGAACGCTCTACGAGCGTCTGGTCGAGCCGCTCATTCTCGCGGCGCTCAACATCGATGCGCCTTTGGGAGCCGCGCGGCTGGCGGGCGCGATTGTTCGCGAGACCCTCGCCGTTGGCGGGCGTGCGTGCCGGCCGCTCATTGCACGCGAGGGATTGGGCGCGACGCTGATCGAGCCGGCGTTGGCTTTGTTGCAACAGCGCGGGACCACGGTGCGCTTCGAGCACCAATTGCGCGCCATGCAGTTTTCGGCCGGGCGGGTCGAGGCGCTCGATTTCGGCGGCGAGACCGTTGCGCTGAATTCAGACGATGCGGTCGTCCTCGCGGTCCCGCCTTATGCGGCTATGCCGCTGATAAGCGGGCTCGAAGCGCCAACCGAATTCTGCGCCATCGTCAACGGGCACTTCAGCATCGAACCGCCCGCGGATTTGCCGCCGATCCTCGGCGTGCTCAATGCCACCGTACAATGGATCTTCGCCTTTCCCGGCCGGGTCTCGGTCACCATTAGCGCCGGCGACCGGCTCATTGATACGCCGCGCGAAGACCTAGCGAAACGGCTGTGGGGTGAGGTCGCGCGCGTGACCGGCTTGCCGGCCGCGTTGCCGCCCTGGCAGATCGTGCGCGAGCGGCGCGCGACGTTTGCAGCGACGCCGGTCCAAGACGCCAGGCGGCCCGGGGCCGCTACCCGATGGCGCAATCTGGCTCTCGCCGGCGATTGGACAGATACCGGGCTGCCCGCTACCATTGAAGGAGCGATCCGATCCGGCAATCGCGCGGCGGACCTTATCGCAAACCCATCATGATCAACGATACGCTCGAACAGTCGAAGCCAACAGTGTTCGCCCGGCCGCTCGACGATATGCTTGAACACCATATCCAAAAGGGGACGCAGGCGCTGCTGGATCAGCAACGCCCCGACGGCCATTGGGTATTCGAGCTTGAGGCCGACGCCACCATTCCCGCCGAGTACGTGCTGCTGCGGCATTATCTGGGCGAGCCGGTCGATGCCGCGCTCGAAGCCAAGATCGCGGTCTATCTGCGCCGCATTCAGGGCGATCATGGCGGCTGGCCGTTATTCCGAGACGGCGATGTCGACATCAGCGCAACCGTCAAAGCCTACTTCGCGCTGAAGATGATCGGGGACTCTGTCGACGCCGACCATATGCGGCGCGCGCGGGATGCAGTTCGTGCTCGCGGCGGTGCTGAACGCGTCAATGTGTTCACCCGCATCATGCTGGCGCTGTTCGGCTTCATCTCCTGGCGCGCAGTGCCGGTAATGCCCGTCGAGATCATGCTGTTGCCGAAGTGGTTTCCGTTTCATCTCGACAAGATTTCCTATTGGAGCCGGACCGTCATCGTTCCGTTGCTGGTGATGATGGCGAAGAAGGCGCGGGCGCGTAACGCCAAAGGCGTGCGCATTGACGAGCTGTTCCTCGAACCGCCTGATCGGATGGGGCCGGCGCCGAAAGCGCCGCAGCAGAAGGCGTCGTGGTTCTGGTTCTTTCACGGCGTCGACAACGTTTTGCGCGCGACCGAGCCGTACTTCCCGAAACGCACCCGGCAGCGGGCGATCGACCGCGCCGTCGCCTGGGTCGGCGAGCGGTTAAACGGCGAGGATGGCCTCGGCGCGATTTTTCCGGCGATGGCGAACAGCGTCATGATGTACGACGTGCTGGGCTATCCGGAAGATCATCCGCAACGCGCCATCGCACGCAAATCGGTCGACAAGCTTCTGGTGGTGCACGAGACCGAGGCCTACTGCCAGCCGTGCGTCTCGCCGATCTGGGACACTGGCCTCGTCTGTCATGCGCTGCTGGAAGTTGGCGGCGACCGCGTGGTCAACGACGTCAAACGCGGGCTCGATTGGCTCGTCCCGAAGCAGGTCCTTGATGTCCGCGGCGACTGGATCGCGCGGCGCGGCGACATTCGTCCGGGCGGTTGGGCGTTCCAGTACGCCAATCCGCATTATCCCGACGTCGACGATACCGCTGTCGTCGCCATGGCGATGGATCGCGAGCAAAAACTTGCCGGACGGAAGGATTTTGACGGAAGCCTTGCCCGCGCCCGCGAATGGATCCTCGGCATGCAGAGCGAGAACGGCGCTTGGGGCGCGTTCGACGCCGACAACGAATTTTATTATCTCAACAATATTCCGTTCGCCGATCACGGCGCCTTGCTCGATCCGCCGACCGAGGATGTCACCGCGCGCTGCCTGTCGATGCTCGCGCAGTTCGGCGAAACAATCGAAAACAGCCAGGCCGTTGCGCGGGGCGTCGACTGCCTGCGCAAGACCCAGCTCGCCGAGGGCAGCTGGTACGGCCGCTGGGGCATGAATTACATCTACGGTACCTGGTCGGTGCTATGCGCGCTCAACGTCGTCGGCCTCGATCGCCACGCTCCGGAAATGCGCAAGGCGGCGGAATGGCTCATCGCGATCCAGAACGACGACGGCGGCTGGGGCGAAGATGGCTCGAGCTATAAGCTCAACTATCGCGGCTACGAGCCCGCACCGTCTACGGCGTCACAGACGGCTTGGGCGGTGCTTGGGCTGATGGCGGCAGGCGAAGTCGATCACCCCGCGGTGGCGCGCGGTATCAAATATCTCACTGATAACCAAGGCGCCGACGGCTTCTGGCATGAGCCGCGCTACACCGCGACCGGTTTCCCGCGGGTGTTTTACCTTCGCTACCACGGCTACTCGAAGTTTTTCCCGGTATGGGCGATGGCGCGCTATCGTAACCTCAAGCGCACCAACACCAGAGCGGTAAACTACGGGATGTAAGGACTAAGCCGCGCTCGCCGAGGTCTTCGCCGCCTTGGCGGCCTTCTCGCGCGCCTCGTTGGCGCGCATCTGCGACAGCGTGAGCTGTACCTGGCTGTCGAAGACGTATTGCGCGGGGCGCTGGTTTTCCATCGGGATTTCCGGCGCCATAGGTCCTTTGGTTTTCACCCCGCGCCACGCGATCGCCAGCGCCTGGAGTGGATGTTTCATCATCGCATCGGCCGCGGTCGGCTCGTAGCCGCAATGCGCCATGCAGTTCGCGCACTTCTCGTAGCGGCCGGTGCCGTAGGCGTCCCAGTCAGTGGTCTCCATCAATTCCGTGAACGTCTTGGCATAGCCTTCGCCGAGCAAGTAGCAGGGCTTCTGCCAGCCAAAAATGTTGCGCGTCGGCATGCCCCACGGTGTGCAATGGAATTCCTGATTGCCGGCAAGAAAGTCGAGGAACATGCCGGAGTGAGTTAGGTTCCACTTCTTGCCCTTGCCGAGCGCGAAGACTTTTCGGAACAGCTCCTTGGTCTTGCGGCGGCCGAGGAAGTGCTCCTGATCTGGCGCCCGTTCATAGGCATAACCGGGCGAAATCGAGACGCCGACGCCGAGCTCTTCAGTCAGGTCGAGAAACGCCGCAATGTCTTCGGCCGGATGGCCATCGAAAACCGTGCAGTTGACGTTGACGGCAAAACCCTTGGCTTTCGCAGCCTTGATCGCTGACACCGCCTTCTCAAAGCCGCCCTCCATGCATACCGACTTGTCGTGATGCGCTTTGATGCCGTCGAGATGCACGGAGAAGAACAGATAGGGCGACGGCTCAAACAAATGCAGCTTCTTTTCTAGAAGCAGCGCGTTGGTGCACAGCGAAACGAATTTTTTGCGCGCTACGATACCTTTGACGATTTCGCCAATCTCCTTGTGGATCAGCGGTTCGCCGCCCGGAATGGCGACCATCGGCGCGCCGCACTCGTCGACCGCGTCGAGGCACTCCTGCACCGACAGGCGCTTGTTCAAGATGGCGTCCGGATAATCGATCTTGCCGCAGCCGACGCAGGCAAGATTGCAGCGGAACAACGGTTCCAGCATGAGCACGAGAGGGTAACGTTTGCGCCCGGCAAGCCGCTGGCGCAGGATGTATGAACCGACGGCTGCCGTCTGTCGTAGAGATACCGCCACTATCGTTTCCTTCTTCGCTCTGTAGTTCTAACTGTCCACTGCGGAAAACCGAAAGCTAAACCTTCGCTGCCGCACGCTCCGCCGTCTTGCCGTCGGTCAATTCAGGCGGCAAGCGAAACTCGATGGTTTCTTGCCGGCCCGTCAGCTCCGAAACCTCCACCGGCCCGAGCCGTCGCAGCGCATCGATCACATCCTCAACCAATACCTCAGGCGCCGAAGCCCCCGCGGTGATGCCGACGGTCTCGGCGCCGTTAAACCATTCGGGCTCGACTTCGCTGCCGTCGGCGATGAGGTAACAGGGCGTGCCGACCTCGTGCCCGATCTCGCGCAGCCGGTTGGAATTGGAACTGTTCTTGGCGCCAACGACCAAGATAACGTCCACGAGCTTCGAAAGTTCGCGGACAGCGGTCTGCCGATTCTGCGTGGCGTAGCAAATGTCGCGGGTCTCGGGTCCGACGATGTCGGTAAAACGACGGTGCAATGCCGCGATGATGCCGCGGGTATCGTCGACGCTGAGCGTGGTCTGCGTGACGTAGGCGACCGGCGTGTCTTCCGGAATGTCAAGCGAAGCGACGTCGTTCTCGGTTTGCACCAACGTGACCGGCTCGGAGATTTGTCCCATCGTGCCCTCGACCTCGGGATGGCCGGCATGGCCGATGAGAATGAGTCTGCGTCCCTGTGCCACGTAGCGCTTGCCCTGATTGTGGACCTTCGTGACCAGCGGACAGGTCGCGTTCAGGACCGGAAGCTCGCGGGCCGCTGCCTCTTCTTCAACACTTTTCGCAACGCCATGCGCGCTGAAGATAGTGACCGCGTGCGGAGGAACTTCGGAGAGATCCTCGACGAAATGCGCGCCTTTGGCCTTCAGGCTTTCGACCACGTGCTTGTTGTGCACGATTTCGTGACGCACATAGACTGGAGGACCGTATTTCTGCAGAGCCCGCTCGACAATCTCTATAGCGCGGACCACGCCGGCGCAAAAACCACGCGGTTGAGCAAGAATAACCCTCATTAACAACCTCCCGGCCGATGTGGGACTGCGGCCTTGCGCCGCAAGGGCGCGGTGAGGCCGCCCACCGTTCCCAAGTCCACTACTTTCGGCCACAACGTCCTGACAACCAATTTGGCCACGATGCCGTGACTATCAAGCCTGGGTTAACCGGCGCCGATCGGCCGAGCAATCCCGGGGTTCCGTCCGCAACCTTTGAGCACAAATATGCTTGTTGTCCAGTGCGCTATGCCCGAGAGAGTACGCCGCCGCAACGCCCCGCGGACGCCAGCGCCGCTCATCTGGGATTAGGAAAATATCCATGATTTCACTTTTGCGCCGTTTCGGGGCATCTAAGGCCGCTGCCGGTGGCCAGGGGGATTCGAGAACCCGCGGTGCGGCGCCGTTTTCCGGGGCGCGCCGGCCATACAAGTCGGCAGATATAAAGCGTGTACCACCGTTTCACCGTTCTTTTGACGCCTCAAACGCCGGTTTGCTTCACTCACATCCGCATCCCATGAAGACGATCACTACTTTTGTCATCCGCGCGATTGCCTTGTGCATCCGTTATCCGCGGTGGGTCATCGCCGCAGCGATCGCGATTGCAATCGTATCGACCTGGTACGCGGCTACCCATTTTTCGATGACGACGGATATTAATCAGCTTCTCTCCAGCAACAGTCCGGGGCGGCAACGAGAACTGGCATTCGAGAAGGCTTTCCCGCAGTTCGACACAATCATCGCGGTCGTTGACGCGCCGACGCCGGAGCTTGTTCAGGAGGCTACGAGCGCGCTGGCGGCGCAGTTGTCACAACAGAAAAACCTGTTCCGGTCCATTGAAGAGCCGCAGGGCGGGAGCTTCTTCGCTCAGAACGGTCTTTTGTTCGTGCCGACCGAACAGCTTGGGCAGCAGACGCAAATGCTGACGCAGGCCCAGCGGCTCATCCAAGTGCTGGCGGCCGATCCAAGCCTGCGCGGAGCTCTCCGCGCTCTGCAATTCGGGCTCCTCGGCGTGCAAAGCGGCAAGCTCAGGCTTGATGAGATGCAATGGCCGTTGACGCTGGCGGCCAACACGCTCGACGAAGTCAATGCAGGCAAGCCTGCAAGCTTTTCCTGGCTTACGCTGGTTCAAGGTCACGCATCTAAAGCCAGCGATCTGTTGCGGTTTCTGAAAATCCAGGCCGTGCTCGACTATTCGGAGCTCGAGCCCGGTTTGAAGGCGAGCGACGCGATTCGGAAGGCCGCAGCAGACCTTAAGCTCGACTCCACCTATCAAGCGCGGCTGCGTCTGACCGGCCCGGTGCCGATGAACGACGACGAGTTCGCCACGATCAAGGAGAACGCGGCGCTCAACGCCACACTGACCATTGCGGTCGTGCTGTTCATCCTGTGGCTGGCGCTGCGCTGGGGGCGCATCATTTTTGCGGTATTCGTCAGCCTTGTGGTCGGCCTTTCAGTCACCGCCGCGCTTGGCCTGCTTCTGGTGGGTTCGCTTAATTTGATATCGGTATATTTCGCCGTACTGTTCGTCGGCCTCGGCGTCGACTTCGGCATTCAGTTCAGCGTCCGCTATCGGGCCGAACGGCACGAAGTCGATGGTCTGCACGAAGCGCTGCTGCATGCCGGCCGCCGCGCCGGCACGCCGCTGACGCTGGCGGCGCTTGCTACGGCGGCCGGCTTCCTTGCGTTTCTGCCGACAGCCTACAAAGGGCTGTCCGAACTCGGCTTGATCGCCGGCTTCGGCATGCTGGTCGCATTTTTCACCAGCATTACGTTGTTGCCGGCACTGTTAAGCCAGCTCAAGCCTCGCAGCGAGCCGCGTCCGCTCGGCTATGCCTTCCTCGGCCCGGTGGACGACTTCCTGGAGCGCTACCGCACTCCAATCCTCATCGTCACAGCGCTTGTCATTCTTGGCGCTTCTCCGTTGCTTTACTGGCTGCGCTTCGATTTCAATCCTATGAACCTACGCAACCCTAACGTCGAATCGGTTGCCACTTACCTTCAGCTCGAGAAAGAAGGGAACGGCGGCTCCAACAATATCGCGGCGCTGGAACCGTCGCTGATGGCGGCGGATGAGGTGGCGGCCAAGCTCAGAGCGCTTCCCCAAGTCGCACGCGTGACGACGCTGTCAACGTTTGTTCCGGACCAGCAAGATAAAAAGCTGTCCCTGATCGAAGCGGCGGCAACCGCGCTCGATCCCGCGCTCAATCCGCCCAAGATGGCCAAGCCGCCGACGGACGCGGATACTGTCGCAGCAATCAATTCGACGACCGATGCGCTCAATAAGCTTGCTGCCGCCGCGCCTGGTCGGGGCGCCGACGCGGCCAACCGCCTGTCGGCGGGGCTCGTCACGCTCGCGAAGGCCGATCCATTGGTACGCCAGCGGGCCGAAACGGCGTTTGTCCAGCCGTTGCAGACGGCACTCGACACTTTGCGCAGCCTGCTCAAGGCCCACGAGGTTACCCGCGACAATCTTCCACGCGATCTGGTCGATCAATGGATCACGCCGGATGGCCGCGCCCGTCTCCAGGTCACACCGAGCGGCAATGCCAGCGATAACGCGACGTTGCGGATTTTTGCACATAACGTGCAGAGGATCGAGCCGAACGCCACTGAAGGTCCGATTTCGATCCTTGAGGCCCGGCGCACGATTATTGCTGCGTTTCTCGAGGCCGGCGCATTCGCTCTGTTGTCGATTGCCGTTCTGTTGTGGATCACACTGCGGCGGGTCGGTGACGTGATGCTGACGCTCATTCCATTGCTGGTGGCCGGTGTGGTCACGCTGGAAATCTGCGTTGCGATCGATATGCCGCTCAACTTCGCCAATATCATCGCGCTGCCGCTGCTGCTTGGCGTCGGCGTGGCCTTCAAGATTTATTACATCATGGCCTGGCGCGAGGGGCAGACCAAACTGTTGCAGTCGGTGCTCACCAGAGCCGTGACTTTGAGCGCCTGTGCGACTGCGACCGCGTTCGGGAGCCTCTATTTTTCATCGGATCCGGGGACGTCGAGCATGGGCAAGCTGCTCGCGATCTCGCTGCTGACGACGATGACGGCGGCAGCGTTGTTCCAGCCTGTATTGATGGGCAAGCCGCGACAAGAGGACGTGGTTGCGCATGCGCGCCGCAAGAGCCTTGGCGTCACGGATTAAGCTGTCAGCGTCGCAACTCTGGCTTCTGCATCGTCTGCGGTTTGCGCGCGGGCGTCGGATTGAAGCGCGGATCGATCTCGTTGAACGCGGTATCCGGTAACCGCGTCCAGATCCGATCTTGGCCAAATAGCGAAATGCCTAGGTAACCGCGCACCACGAGCGTCTGGCCGTCCGGCTTCAGAGTCATCACCGCGTTGTAGACGTTGCCATTACGCGGATCGAGAATGGTGCCGTCCTTGTAGGTCATGCCATCCCGTCTCATCCCGCGGACGATGTCGAGACCGAGCCACGGCTTGTCGCGGCGGTCGTCTTTGCACCTATCGCAGGTGATGTCGGGTCTTTCGCCGGGCTTTAAATACATCCGCACGATCATCCCGTCGAAGACGCCGTCATGGTCGCGGAACAGAAACCAGCCCGTAGGTTGGCCGGTGTCCGGATCGGTTGACTGCCAAAGTCCGGCGGCCGTCAATTCGACGCTGCGTGCGTCACCGGCGGCGAAGACCGACATCAGCGCGGCCGCAACCAACAGGTATCTTGCGTGCATCTTGCCTTCTCCAGAACTTCAATCGTCCGAATTCTTATCAAATCCGTCAAGCCGTTCGCCATCGAGGCGATCCTATGATTTACGGCGACGCGGCAAAAACCTGTCGGAATGTGCGTCCTTTTGCGGCTAATGCGGGCACTTTGGCCGGCCGATTTTCCGCTTGAATGCCGCGCGATCCTCACTAATCGTACCGCCGACCAGGAACCGATATTCGCCCGGACCGCCGCGGACGCGCCATCCGGAAACCAAGCATTGACGAGGGAAACGCGACCATGGCGAACAAGATCATTATCAGCTGCGCAATAACAGGCTCGATCCATACCCCGACGATGTCGGATGCGCTGCCGATCACCCCCGACCAGATCGCGACACAGGCGATCGACGCCGCCCAGGCCGGTGCCGCGATCCTGCATCTGCACGCCCGCGATCCGAAGGACGGGCGCCCGTCGCCGGACCCCGGCGTATTCATGCAGTTCCTGCCGCGAATCAAGCAAGCGACCGACGCCGTGGTCAACATCACCACCGGCGGTGCCGTCACCATGACGGTCGAGCAGCGCATGTCAGCGGCTCTGCAACTCTCGCCGGAAATGTGCTCGCTGAACATGGGATCGATGAACTTCGCGCTCTATCCGATGGCGCGGCGCTATAAGAACTGGAAGTACGACTGGGAAGAGAGCTATTTGCTCAACTCAGACGCGTACATTTTCCCGAACACATTTCGCGACATCGAAAAGATCTACAAGGCGCTCGGCGAAGGTCACGGCGTGAAATTCGAGCACGAGTGCTACGATACCGGTCATCTTTACAATCTCGCCCATTGCATCGATCGTGGTCTGTTCAAGCCGCCAGTCTTCCTGCAGCTCATTTTCGGTATTCTTGGCGGCATCGGTCCGGACCTCGACAATCTGGCGTTCATGAAGCGCACGGCCGACCGTTTGTTCGGCAATCAATATCTGTGGTCGGTGCTGGCCGGTGGCCGTCACCAGATGAACTTTTGCACCAACGCCGCTATGCTGGGCGGCAACGTCCGTGTTGGGCTCGAGGATTCGCTGTACATCGGCCCCGGCAAGCTCGCGAAGAGCAATGCCGAGCAGGTGACAAAAATCCGCCGCATCGTCGAAGACCTCGGCTACGAGATCGCGACGCCGGAGGAGGCGCGCGCAACGCTCGGGCTCAAGGGCGCCGATCGCGTAAAGTTCTAGCCGCGCCGGCGGCCTTGACCCTGCAGGCGGCGCGACGCTACATCCGGGGCACTGGAACGGGCGGTTAGCTCAGCGGGAGAGCACTTCCTTGACATGGAAGGGGTCGCAGGTTCGATCCCTGCACCGCCCACCATTTAGAATCAATGACTTAAGTCATCTTGTGACAGTCGATCATGTTAGCGGGGGTAGCGCCAGGGTGGGTTTTTGCGGCAGTCGGGTCGCGGCCAGACATCCTGCGGACGGTAGCCGGGCATTCTGCTGATTTCTAAGAGTGACCGTGCTTCGCCGCAACCGCTGCTTCGATCTTTGCTTTCAATGTAAACGCGTCGAACGGTTTGACGATATAATCGCTCACGCCGGCTTTCCTTGCTGCAATGACATTCTCGGTTCTTGTGTCCGCAGTTACCAAGATGAACGGCGTGTGTTTCAGATCGGGATCGCCTCGCACCTGCCGCAGAAAATCATATCCCGACATCGACTGCATGTTCCAATTAGAGATCACCAGGCCGTACCGCTTGGCGCATTTTGGTGAGTGCCGCACTTGGATCGGTGGCGTCGTCCACATTGGCGATACCGAGCTTTTGCAGCAAGCTGCGGATGATTTGAATCATCGCATCTGAATCATCTACGAGAAGTATAGGTGCTGACGGGTCGAGTGCCACGGCAAAGACCTAGCAAGTCTAACCCATGGGGTAGCGTAATGGATTTTCCGTCGGCGCGCCCCGCCGCGGCATTCCCCATAAACCCATAGGAATTCACGTGCGATCCGCGAGTGCTGCACCGGCTCTGACCTTGGGTAAATGATCATTGCGATTGAGCTTCGCAAACCGAATTCCAACCCGTTCTTTATGTTGCCAGACCTTCCAGCACTGCCGCCGCACGGCCCCACCTCTTGACAGAACCAAGGTGAATTCGTCGGGCAAATCCGCCCCTACATCAAGCCTTAGCTGTGCACCTGTTGCCGAGACGTCCAGCATCGTGCAAACGCCGGTAATCGGGCGATTGTCGACAAAAAGCCGTACCTGTTGATGGACGTTCCGGCGCGTCTTACCTCGATTTTCTCTCGCCATGCTTTCAACACTCTCGCTGACGCGAAGCAGCTGTGAGATTATCGGTCATCTTTCGCCGCTCGGAATGGTTTCGATGGAGCCTTGCCGATCGATAACCAGCGATCCGGCTGCGCCCATCGAACGCATCGGCCAAGGCGCCAAAGTTCAACCCACTGGCTGCAAGCAGCCACCAATCATACATTAAATAAATACAATAAACTGTAAATTCACCGCGTCACACGCTGTTGCGAGGGGCTTAATGGCTAAAGCCCGAGAAACATCCCGAATCAATGTGTCTTGCGGACCCCGCGAGGGAAATTTTAACAAAAATTGCGGATACCGGCATGCTAAGCGTTAGCAATCGCCGCACCGTTGAGATGTCCAAGAGAATTTACCAGGCTCCGGGCGCCGGCTTCGCCGCGAAGGTTGCGACGGCGTTGACGACGATTGGCTGCGGGCCAAGGCCGGTTTCGTCGGCGCTGCCGTATCTTAGGGCGGCGTGACGCCATGTCTAATCGCGATCACCGCTACACCTTGCAAATGGCGGAACAGGCGATCGAACGGATCAAGGCTCTGGGATTGCCGGCGGATCCCACCGGATTTGAACTCTGGTACACTTACGTCAGCGGCCGCAACGAGGCATTGAATCGCCGCATCAACCGCTTAATTGAAAACAATGGCGGCCTCTCAGTCGGCGAACTCGACGACGTCTACAAAGAGTTCTTGTTGGCAACGCGCACTGATTCTGCGCTCGGAAATGTCAGTACCAAAGTTTTCACCGAGGTCGACAAGGTTGTCGGACTGCTCGGTGAGCTGATCCTGTCGACGGCGCGCGGACGCAGCGATTGTGCCACCGCATCAGACCAATTGGCGGTTTCGACCGATCGGGAAGCGATACGCGCAATCTCCGATGCTCTCATCACATCGTTACGAGCAATCGAGTTGCAACATACTGCCTTGGAGCAGCGGCTCATCGCGTCAAAACGTGAAATTGAAACCGTTCAGCAGGCTCTGGCGGCTGCGACGGCCGAAGCGAACCTGGATGTAGTGACCGGTCTGGCCACTCGTCGCAAATTCGATAACGCGCTCGAGGATGCCACACAGGCCGCTAACAGTAATTGGCAGCCACTTTCGTTGCTCATGATCGATATCGATCATTTCAAGATCTTCAATGATCGCTTTGGACATCTGATGGGCGACAGCGTGCTTCGCCTGATCGGCGCCACGCTGAGGCAATCAATCAAAGGTCGGGACACGGCCGCTCGATACGGCGGCGAGGAGTTTGCGGTCATCCTGCCGGAAACGACGTTGAAGGGTGCGGCGTCGCTGGCGGAGCAGATTTGCGCAAGAATAATCGATCGCGAGCTTAAGGAGCGCGCCACTGGAAAGAGCCTCGGCGCCATAACCGTGTCGATTGGCGTGGCCACTTATCGATGGGGTGAACGTCCCCGCACCATGCTTGAGCGGGCTGACACGATTTTGTATGAGGCAAAGCGTGCTGGCCGGAATTGTACGCGTTGCGAAGATGAATCCGGACGAGCGTCGGTTCAAGTAGCGTGACCATCGCTTCTGCCTATTAGCTTGCTGCCAGCAGAATAAATTTCCGATGGTAGTCCTGCCGAGCCACGCTGCAGACAGGTTCGCCTAACCGCTTAAGCCTATTGGTGCGGCGCAAACGATTTGCTAATTGCATCGAGCCGATGGATCGTGCCCTGAGGTACCGGCACACCATGCTTGTCAAAAATAATTTTATCGTCGCAGCTTGCAGAGCTTTCGGCGAACCCTCCGCTGTCGTTATCAAATTTTATTTGTTTGCACTTACCGGTCCCGGCTTGCAGAACGATCTTACCCACGTGCGTTTCGTCGAACGTGGATCCGGTTGCGGTCGGCGCTTTAGAGTTTATCGAGCCGACTAGCCCTGAGAGGCCCATCGTTGCCACAACCATTGCGCCAAGCAGGCAAAATGAAACGACGGCGATGGTCCAACGCTCTCGCTGCCGCTGCGCGATCCGCCGTGGCGCCGCTTTATTTTTAGACCGTTGAGGTTCAAGGTCGACTCGGCTGGCACGCATGGCGTCTGGGCCCCTGGGGCACCAGGACCGTGCGGTGCCTCGAATGGAGCGGACTTTCAAAGCCGAAACTGCTGTTCCCCAGCCTCCGCTCCATAATTCCATTCAGGCACACTTTGCTTTCGAAAGTGTTAGCGCCAGGAAACGCCAGCCCAATGCCTTCTGATGGGAAAAGTGATCAGCATTTCTTCTGCAGGGTTTGGCGACGGCGCAACGGTTGCGTGGACCCTACGCGGCCATTTCGCGCGCGACCGCCGATGCCAAGCGATCGTCCTTTAGCTTCCCCCACACCCTGCGCACGATCGTTTCCGAAACGCGGTGCAGCCCAAGATAAACGGGGCTGCCGTATCTTGACGTCGAGCCGAGAATCTCGACCTCGCATCCGATGCGCCGGTAAAGCCGAAGCTTCGAAGCATCAAAATTGGCAATGATCGATTCAATCCCTGCGCCCATTGCGACTTCGCCCAACGCTGCTATCAAAACCCTGGAAGCAAAGACTACTCCCTCTATGCCACTCGCCAGGATACTCTGATCGAGACAAAACCGGCTGCACTCCCAGATGGTGGGGGCGCTAAGATGCACGGCATCGGGGAGCGTATCCGAAAACACATCGGCAGCAAGAGTGGGGCCCGTGGTGGGTAGAAGACGCAGGCTGCCTTTCACTTCACCAAGGAGATTGTCGGTGTAGATGATATAGACGGGTCCTTCATCGTCGTACCGATCACGCTCCTTGCCGTCGGTAACCTGCACCTCCCAGTTAAGCCGATCGTGAAAGAATCGGGCTCGTTGCCGAAACATTTTATCGAGCAAATTCGCATACCGATGCGCGGTCGATTTTTCAACAACGACAATCACCTCGCTAACTCCCTTAATAATCTGCGATCCGGGCGGCAAACACCTTTCACGCGCGATGCGGCCGGCTAGAGATCGCATCGACGCGGGCCGAGAAGACCGGCTAAAAAATTATGGAACAGTGCGAGTTACGGACCGATTGAAAAAACAGGTCGCAATTTATTTGCTCATACGATTAAAAGGCCGAGCTTTACTGCCTTGGTGACTGCCTGTGCCGAGGAGACACAGTCCAGTTTGTAATGAACCGATTTCAAATAATCCCGCGTGGTATGCGGAGAAATATTCAAGATTGCGGCAATTTCGGTCGCGTCTTTGCCAAGCGCGACCCAGCGCAAACACTCAAGCTCCCTAGGTGTCAGGTGTGGCCGATCCTCGCCAAAAAGGTCCGCAATAACCCGGCGATGCAGCCGGTTTGCGATTTGGATCAAGCCCGGCTGCGTGGTCGCTAAAAACTGCATCCATTCTCCTTCGGAGCCCGAAAACGATGCTGCCAACAGTCCCCGATGCCCGTGCTTGGTCGAAACTGGGATCGAGTAACCATTGGGTCCGACGCCATGAGCGGCCGCATCCGCCAGAAACGCCGCCTCGGCGCTGCCGCTGGTAGCGAGTTCGCGCCATTCGAACGGGAGGCTGCGCTGAAAGCCCTCCCGGAGGATCGGATCAACGTCGGCATACCCCATTCCCAGGTAGCGGGCGAGCCAAGAGGCGGGAAAAGTCAAACGAATGTAAGGGTCAACGGACGGACTACCTCCATGTTTGGAGGTATAGTAGACAAGATGATCGATGTTGAGGAAATCACGAAGTTCGGTCACAACGGTTTGTATTTCGACCTTTTTTTCGATGATTGAATACGCTTCGGTGAGCCATTTTTCGTCGCGAAGTTCGGTCGCCATCACCTCATCGAAATGAATGGCTTCTGCAGAACTGTTTTTCGGGCTTTTGTCGCTGTTGTTCATCGGACGGACCCTGCCCTGCATGCCGTCAACACCAGGCTCAACCGAGTGGCGGATTTCGCCGTCTGTCGCCAAGCGTCTGCTCCCGACGATGGGAAGCAACGATACTCATAAATATAGTCAATAATACGCACAACGTTGAGCGGCCAAGTTTCCGCGTTTGGGCTTTTGGAGTCAAACCTCCAGACTGGTCAAACGGGGTCAAAGCCGCGATTCCGAACGCGACTTTCGCGTGTGACGGGTAAATTCCGAGCACGCCCGGGACGAGGCCCAAGCGCGCGCATGAGTGCTACCAAGGGTTTGGAAACAAGCGCGTTTTGCAGAATAGTGAAAAAGCGATACGCCGCCTTACGACCCCGCTAACACGCTAGAGCAGCGTTGCCCTATCCCTGCGCACATCTTGGTCCGGCGCAACCGGCGCTTGTCGTCCGGTGGTCGTTGGAACATGTCGGCGCAACTTTGCCGCTCAGACTAGCTTGAACGGAAGGCCGTGCTCGAAAGGCAGATTTTCGGAGTGCCGCATCCCTGCCGAGATGGCCAATCTTGATCGGACTTCTGCAACCGACGTCCGACGCGCAAAGTGCGGCTCGGTCCGCACCGCAGAGCTCGCAGTTACGGCGAAAGGAAAATGCCACAATCCACGAAGACCGGGCTTTGAGCTTTATCCCGGCTTTGAATGTTATGAAGTCAGTCGTGGCGGCTTTCGCAGCACCGACTGCCAATCGAACGACGTCCTAGGAACGCAGTTCGAATTCACGCTCCAACTCCTCGGCTTTGGCCGCGAGGCTGATGGCGACTTCTTCAAGGCCATGCGCGGTTGCCCGATCAGGACAATCGCGTGCCAGTCGCGTGCAGGTCTGAGCATGTTCGCGCAGGAATTGTACGGTATCAGCGTGCATCGCCAGCGCATCGCATGCATTCACCTCCGTAGGTATCCCCCCAAATTGGGGGGTAAACGCGCCGCCGCGTGGTACTCGCACGGGTTGGATGAGCAAAAAGAAGCCCTCCATGCGGGACCGCAAAGGGGCAAGAGGGGCCGAAAACCGGCACCTGGAAGATGATTGGGTTCCTTATCCCGCCATTAAGCCCCGGCCGCGCCTGTCATCCAAGGCGGGTTTTTTCCATCCGTCAGGTAGTGGAACGCCTCAGAACAGTTCCGGCGTTTGTGCCACAGTGGCGTTGTTGCCTGGTTTTTAACTTTTTCGCGATCAGAATCGCGGTCGGTCCTTGGAAGTGGCAACCATGCTTCCGCGCCGTCAGGAACAACGAAGAAGCCCGCGCTACCCGAGGCGTCGTGCGGCAGAAGTAATCTTCGGCGCGCTCGAACCTCCGGTGCCGTGTGTGATCTGGGACCTTTCAGACGGCGGCGCGCGCCTTACCGTTGCTCGTCCATTGGCGGACCTGCCTCGCACCTTCACCTTGATGTTTTTCAAAGACGGCAGCGTCCAGCGCAAGTGCGAAGTTGTGTGGACCGACACGCGGTTTGTAGGCGTCAAGTTTATTTAAGCGGCGCCCCGGAAACATAGATCCACAATCCGAACTGAGGCGACCAAAAAGAACGATCGCGTCTATTTGATAAAATGTTGTAGCAGGGAAAGAGCCATTGCCGTGACGGCATGTATGTGACTGCCGTCAAGGAAGTACAAATCGAAGGCCGCCAAGGCGACCAGAGCTATCGCCACAACGCGGAGCATAACAACCAAAGATTCCGCATTACGGGTTACAACTCCGTAAATCACCTACGGTAGTTCGAGGGTAAGCCGTGGTCCCAACAAAACCGGAATAATTTCGGCTCAATGAGGAGTGTTCGAGTGCTTTTACGGAACGACTTCGAGTTTGACCTTCGCGACGCCCGTTCCGGTCATTCCAAGCGTTTCTGCCGCAAAATATGAAACGTCGACAACTCGCCCGGGAACGAAGGGGCCGCGATCATTAATCCGAACGGTCACCGATCGCCCATTGGTAACGTTGGTAACCCGCACTCTTGTGCCGAACGGCAACGTCCGGTGAGCGGCGGTCAATTTGTGCCCATCAAGTTTTTCGCCGCTCGCCGTTTCCGAGCCTTCCGTGTAGAAGCTGGCAAGCCCATACAGTCGATCTGGTGATCCCGCCGTCTTTCTGCCGTTCGTTACGGATGCTGCCGTTCGGTTGGGTCCGGGCGATAGCTGTTGGCGGGTGGTAAGTGGCACATCTTTACTGCCAATGAGAGAGGACTGAGCGCAGGCTGCAAGAGTCATCGCGCCCAGAGCCGCGATAGGCAGCCGAACTGCTTTCAGACAATGCGCGGTTCTCTCGCCGCTACTGAAAGACATGCAGCTATCCCCACCAACCGAAATTCAATGCGGCGAGCCGGGCGGAAGCGTGGCGGGAAGAGACTAACGCTCGACTTCATCCACTTTTTGGTTACGTGTGATCATTTTGTCACATTGGGACCAAGTCATGTGCGCTGTGGACGGTGGCTAAAGTGATTTCCAGCCGAGGTGGTGCGGCGCGCCAGAATATGATCGAGCAACTGATGCGTGAAACTATGAATAACGACGCGGAGTTTCGTAAACAGGACGCGATGGGATAGATGGCACCCGCGCGCGCCACCAGAGTAAATGCTGGCAACGCCACAATCAGGAGCGCACCCTGGCTATGATTCCAAAACCACTGCAGGACCACATCAATTCGGCATTCCCGGCCAATGTATGCCTGGTTGCCACCATGTTGCCGAACGGGTTCGCGCAGGTGAGCCCGCGTGGCAGCACCATGGTGTACGATGACGAGCATCTGGCCCTGTGGGAGCGGGGTAAGGGCTCCGTCAACGCCAATCTGACGGACGGAACTAAGGTCACGATTTTCCTACGCAAGATTGCGCTGCGCAGAGTCGGGCCTGCTGCCGAAAGGCGGCATCGCGCGCTTCTACGGAACCGCGCAGATCCATAATTCGGGTCCGGTCTACGAAGAAATCTGGAAACGGCTCGTTCAGCCGGAAAAGGATCGCGATCCGCAGAAGAAGGGGTTCGGAGTGCTCATCAAGGTCGAACGTGCCGAGGATCTGGATGGCAACCCGCTGGACATCAAGTGACGAGCGGAAACCATTTGTGTTGCAAATCACTGTAGGGATTTTTGCCCTGGGTTAGGTAGTAGCCCAGCGGCCTACGCCGCCATTCGGTCACGAGAACTGATTGGTTCTGCGGCTCAGGACGCGAAAACGAGAAACAGGGATCAGGGTCATGCTCGCCATTTTTCGTCGCGTTTGGCCGGTTGCAGGTCTGGCAGTCGCACTGATTACGACAGTGGCCTGGATAGGTCTGCTTGGATACGTGGCCATAAGGTTACTTTAGGACTGGCCTCCGGAGGGGCGGCCTTTCTTCCTGAAGCAGAACGAACCCAAATGCCCGGACGACGGCCTCGTTGACCGAGGAGAACGTCGCGCATGCGGTACGGCTCGGCGAGTCACCCATGCTCGCGGCACGCGAACCGCGAGCATGTTGTCGTCAAGGCGCGGTGTTACGCTTGACCTTTCAGGTGCTTGTTGCACTCGCTGTAATAACCGCCGCCTTTCTGGATCCACCTAAGGCCGCCGTTGGCGCCTTTTGGCTTGTTGACTTCGTATTGATCACGACACGTGTGCATACGAGCCCTGCCGGCGGATTCACTTGAATATTTCGACGAGACGGTCGGCGGGAATACGATGTTGCCGGTCGCAACGGGCCCCGCCGGCGGTGGTGTGGTCGATGCGGGCTTATTGGCCGGCGGTGGTGCGGCAGGCGGCGGCGCTGCAGCAGCGGGTTCGGCGGCAGCTTCGCTTCCGCACTGCGCCTTGCGGAACTCATTCCATTTCATACCGCCGAGAGTGCCGGCCGCTTTCGCCGCTTTATATTTGGCGCTGCACTCCTTGGACGTGAGCGCGCTAGCCGAATTCGCCGCTAACCCAACGGCGCCTGCGAGCATCATCGCGCAGATCGTTAAGTGACGCACAAGCATGGTCTCGCTCCTATTATCTTAGATTAAGACGTCTCAGCCGCCAGCCGCGTCCGACATGCACTTCTTGGTGAAGCTTGTCTTCGCCGCGCCATGTAGGTTTTGCGCCGCAGCCTGATCGTTGCAGCACTTCTTCGAGAAGCTCGCCAACGCGGCGCCATGCAAGCTCTTTGCCGTTGCCTGCATCTTGCAGCTGTCGTCCGCGAGCGCGGCGGTAGATACCAAGAAAACCGAAGCGACAATGATAGCGACAGTCTTCATATGCTCCTCCCAATGAGAGCGTGAAAACAATAACACTGACCGGCCAGGAGTGGGTTACGCGGCCGGCTTAAGCACGCCGTTCGGGGACGCCTTGTCGACGATGTCGGGCAGATATTGCGCCAGAACCTTCAGCGTCTGGTCAACCGGAAGTCCGAGGTGGCGCGCGAATTCCTGCACCTGCGAGTTGCCGAGTACGGCCTTGAGCTGATCTTCGGTGACCGGCAAATTCCCGCCCGGGCCGAGCCACGATTGGACCTGGGTGCCGAGGCCGCCGCTTTGCAGGGCGGCAACGAGGCCGTTGAGGTCGTGGTACTGCGTCTTGGCCAGCACGCCGTTGACGAGTTCCGGCAGAGCCGCCGTTTCTACCTGGCCCAACGCGCCTTTCAGCAGGTTACCAAGACCTAAACTGTCTAATAGGCCCATATCTTTCTCCTCACTTTGCGCTCTCATGGGAGAGAGGAGGCAACGCTATGTGCAAGTGATGTCAAATCCAAGACAAGAACCTTAGTCGAACAGCAACGCCAACACCAGAGGCAAGCACAATCGAAACTGGCGTCAGTCTCGGAGAACTTTCCCAAAATGCTCCGTCACGGAGCTTTGCCGGCGCGCAGGCCGCAAGCGGCGATCGCTGCCAGCGCGAGCGAAATCAGCACATTGTACCCGGCCAGCGAGACGCCGAACAGGCGCCACGCTGCCTCGTCGCAGCGCACCACCTGGACCGATTGCAATTGATCAAGCAGTGACCCTCGCTTGGTGAAATCGGTCACCGGTCCCGTGCAGTCGGTAGGGCCCGGCCAAAACTTCCATTCCACGCCGGCGTGATAGGTGCCGAGCGCGGCGCCACAGAGCATCGCGGCGATGATCGCCACAAGGCCGACGGCAATAAGCTTGCGCGGCGTCCGCACAAGTGCCGCGGTCGCCGTCAAAAGCGAAAGCGGAATGACGATATAATAGGGGATACGTTCTTCGAGGCAGAGCGGACAGGGGGGCAGCTTCACCACCAGCTGAAAGTACCAGGCGCCCAGGATGGTCGCTCCGCTGAGCACAAAAACCGCAAATGCCGGGGCTGCCGCCGGGTCCCGGCGAAGCCGATCGATCCGGGTATCCTTCATCCAGACCTCGCTGCCGCGCTATTTGCGGTGCGCCGCAATTTGCTGATCCTGTAGGTTATTGCAAGCCCGCCGCGTTGCTTGCCGGCGGCAGTCGCGGCGTGCCGATTTTCTTTTGCCGAGCGCGGATGCCGGCGATATAGATGACGGCTTGGGGCGTGGTCCGGAAAAGCGGCAGCCGGTTTTCCGATAAGATCATGCACCACTAAAAAAGCCCGTGTGGCGGAACTGGTAGACGCGCACAACTCAAAATCGTGTTCCGCAAGGAGTGGGGGTTCAATTCCCTCCACGGGCACCACCACCCAATAGCGGATTTCGAAGGCAAGACAGGGATCGTTTGATCCAATGAAGTTTCGCATTTTTCCCATATTTGGGGCGAAACCCGGAATGACGCCGCATCAGCGCTACAAGCAGCTCTGGCGCGCGCTTGCTGGCCGCGCCAACCGAACATCGCCTATTGCACGGTCGTTTATGTGGACGAAATCGACGAACAGGCGATGGAGAGCTTCGTTTCGTGCGAGCCGGGCCTATGAGGGCTTCCTTCCGCCGCCGCCCGGCAAATCCTTCGAGGAACGCACCCGCCGCTACGCTCAATGTTTGCTGGCCGCAGCGAGCCTGCGCGTGCGAAGTCATGGTCAATTTGTTCGACGCCAATTATCTCCTGAAACACGATCTCGTTTCCATCGGCTCGCCGGACACGGTGGCGGCCAAAATCCGCGCCGCGGCGCAAGCAGGCCTCTTCAACACGTTCATGTGCGAGTTCAATTTCGCCGATTTACCGGAGTCCGATCTGCTGCGTTCAATTCAACTGTTCGGCGAAAAGGTGATCCCCGCGCTGCGCAGCTACGAGCCGCTCTGAAAAGTCGCGCCGTCCGCTACTGCGCTTTGGCAAGCTCCGGATTCGCCCGCAATCGCGCGGTATTCAGAACATGCACGGCGAAGCTGACAATGGCGCCGGCAGCGAATGGAAGCGCCGACCACATATAGAGCTTCTCGACCGACAGGCCGACGAACAACGCGCCGAGGAGCGGGCCGATGATGGAGCCGAGCCGGCCGAGGCCGAGTTCCCATCCCGAGCCGCTGGCGCGCAGCGACGTCGGGTAGATCAGCGCGCCGGCGACGTTGAGGCCGGCCTGGATGCCGAGCACCAGGAAGCCACCGAAGAACGTCGTCGCGAGCAACGCCGCACTCGAGGTCAGGCCGGCATAGCCGATCAAAGCGACCACCGGCACCGTGAGCACGAATAAAATCGCGAGGGCGAAGAACCGGCTGCGCTGCAGCCACCAGCAGAGCACCAGGGCGCCGACCGTGCCGCCAACTTGAAATGTTGCACCGGCCAGTGCCGACATCGATTGTGACACATGCGCGGCCGACAGCAGCGTCGGCGTCCAGCTGATGAGAAAGAAGAAGCCCATCAGATTGAGCGAAAACAAGAGCCAGACCAGCGGCGTGATCAGCCATAGTCCATTGCGGAACAGATAAATCGGATTGGATGCCGGCACCTGATGCTCGTCCTCTATGACAAAACGGGCATTGGGCGGCACCGTCACGTCAGGACGAATCGCAGCGAGCAACCGTTCCATCCGCGATCGCTGGTTTTCATGCAGCGCCATATACTTGATCAATTCCGAAAGCCCGAACGCGGCCGCAAGCGCAAAGATGATAGGGGCGACGCCGCCAATCTGAAACAGGATCGGCCAGCCGTAGTGCGAAACAAACGCCGCGCTGACGAAGCCGGCGAATGCGCCGCCCATTGGAACGCAGCCGACGGCGATGATGGCTAGCGTCGCCCGCAATCGCCGCGGCGACAATTCGGCATTGATCGCGACCAGGTTGGGAATAACTCCGCCAATTCCGAACCCGGCGAAGAAGCGCAGCCAGAACAGTTGCGTCAGGTCGGTCGAATAGGCCGCCGCAAAGGTCAGGACGCCGAACAGCAAATTCGAGGCGATCAGCGCCGTCTTGCGGCCGTAGCGGTCGCCGATGAAACCCATCAGCTGCGAACCGAACAGGACGCCGATATTGCTCGCGGTCAGTACAGGACCAAGCGCATGCCGCGAGATGCCCCAGGACTGCACGAGATGAGGCGCAGCGAAAGCGATGGCGCCGATGTCATAGCCGTCAATGATCCCTACCAGGATCGTCCACAGCAGCATCTTGATCTGGAAAGCGCTGAGCCCGCGCTCATCCAAGAGACGCGAAACTTGAATTTCCGCCACGCCCGTCATCTCGTCTCCTCACGGATTATTGCAATGCTTGTTGGTTCACTGGTCGGCAAGTCAGGCACTCGCGCCGGAAGGTTAGGGGAGTGTCGGCGCGAAGGAAAGCGGGCATTCAGGCGCAATTTTGCAGCGCCGGCTGCGAGCGAGGCTCCCGACGAAACGAGCGTTTGCTGGCGCTTTATTCGGCGGCGGCAGGCGGCCGGCCGCGCCGCGGTATCGCGTTCATCGACGCCGCCCAACTCTTCATATTCGCATAGACGCGGCGCAGGCAGCGTTTGAGCACCGCGAGTTCCTCGGGCCGAAGCCCGGCAATCGCGGCTGTTTCATAGGCGCGGGCGATTGGGATCAGGCGGGCGACCTGTGCATTGCCCTTTGCGGTGAGCTTGACAATGACCTCACGCGTGCTGCTCGCCGAGCGCGTGCGCGACACCACGCCCATGCGCACCAGCCGGGTTACGATCCGCGACAACGTCGACACCTCGATGCTGGTCAGGTCGGCAAGATCGATCTGGCGCAGGCTGCCCTTGCTTGCCAGCGCCGCCACGACGCGCCACATCGGGATGCTCAGGCGGTAGGGCGCGAGCGCCTCGCTGCCGTATTGGTCGGCGATGATGGTGCCGACGCGATTGACCAGATACGGCAAATAGTCGTCGAGATCGAGCTTGGCGGAGTTATTCACGGCGTTTTTTCTTTCTCGACTGAGCGGCTTCGACTGACCCAACTCCCTTTTTCTCAGCCAAACAAATCTTGAACGATAGCAATTATACGCTGGATTATTGCATTTACAACAGATGCAACGTCAACTATTATGCCGCGGTCTTGCTTGGCTTGCTAGCGAGCCTCCAGGGAGGGAAACATGGATTTTGGCTACTTCACACTGAGCGACAATCACTACGAAAACAATCCGCGCTCTTCAAACCAGTTCGTCGCCGACATCACCGCCGAGGCGCTGTACGCCGACAAGCTCGGCATGCATTCGGCCTGGATTGGCGAGCATCACTTCAATTCGCTCGGCGTCCTGTCGTGCCCGGACCTCGTGCTGACCTATGTCGCCGCGAACACGACCCGCATCCGGCTTGCGCCGGCGGTGACGGTGCTGCCGCTGCATCATCCCATTCGCGTCGCCGAGCAGTGGGCGACGCTCGACCTGCTCTCGGGAGGCCGCGTCGATTTCGCCTGCGGACGCGGCTACGACCAGCGCGAATATCTGCCATTCCATGTGTCGTTCGCCGACAACCAGGGAATCTTCGAAGAGGGACTCGAGCTGGTGCGGGAGCTTTGGTCGGCCGACGGCCGCATCACCCATCACGGCAAGCACTATTCCTTTGAAGACGTGCGGATCACGCCA
Organism: uncultured Alphaproteobacteria bacterium; assembly: GCA_963844545.1. Classification (GTDB taxonomy): domain Bacteria; phylum Pseudomonadota; class Alphaproteobacteria; order Rhizobiales; family Xanthobacteraceae; genus BOG-931. The sequence goes on from CAWJOX010000026.1 coordinate 1,856,959, forward strand.
AAACCGGTGCAGCAGCCGATACCGACCTATGTCGGATCGTTCTCGAAACCGTCTATCGAACTGGCGGCGCGACTGGGTTGCGGATTGATCGTGGCGCCGTTCGCCGCGGCACTGAGCTTCGGCGGCCTCAAACAGGTCGCGGACCTCTATCACAGAGTCCTGCGCGCGCTACGGCAAGAAGCCCGGCCGCCTGATGTGCAGCTATTTCACCCATTTTGCTGACGACAAAGCCCAGGAAGACGCGCAGCGCGCCCGCCAGATACGGTATTACAAAGAGTGCGTGATCCCGGCGTTCCCGGGCGATCCTAAAACCGCGCCGCCGAGCTACCGCTACTTCATCGATATGGTCGAGCGGCTGCAGAAGGTGAGGCCGGAGGATTTGACGGAAAATTCCGTGCTGCTCGGCTCCCCGGCGCGCATCATTGAAACCGTGAAAAAGGTCGAAGCCGCCGGCTTCGCCGAAGTGATCCTCTATTTCAATGTCGGCCTGAAGCCGCATAATCAGGTTAAGGACGAGATGGCGCGCTTCATGGCCGAAGTGGCGCCCGCTTTCGCCGGCGCGCCGAAGGAGCATGCGGCGTAATTCCTCTCGCATGCCCGCGTTCGTCGCGGGCATGCTTGTCTTCACTGCAGCTTGGGGCGATAGGCAAGCCCTTCCTCGATCGTCTCACCAATCGCCGGTTCGCGGCCCGGCAACTCGCCTGCCGCTTCCAGCACCGGATAAGCGACCGAGCAGACATGCGAATGGATGCGTTTGAGATCGCTCAGGATGTCGAGGTGCAGCGACGTCGTCTCCAAACTCTCCGGCCGGCCTTCGCGCAACCGTTCGAAATGCCGGTCGGCCGCTTGTAGCTCGGCCGCACGCAATTCGGCTTTTTCGCGAATGAGCCGTCGCGCGCCTTCGACGTCGCCGGTCATGAAAATGCCGAACGCGGCCTGAAGGCTTTCGCAGACCCTCTTGTGGAAAGCCGACAATTCGGCGGCGCCCTCACTGGAAAACTGGTAGCGCCGCTTGATCTTTTTGGCCGCGCGCTCGCACAAATTCTTGTCGATGATGTCGCCAATATATTCAAGGTTGATGGTGAACGAAACGATCTCCATGGCACGGCGGGCCTCGCGCTCGTCGAGGCTGTTGCGCGTGAGCTTGGTGATGTAGAGCTTGATTGCCTCATCGAGACGATCGACGACGTTGTCCAGCCGCGATACTTCGCCGACAAGCCTGCGGTCATTGTTTAGGATGGCGGTCATCACCTCGCGCAGCATGGTTTCGACGGTGTCGCCCATGCGTAATGTCTCGCGCGCGGCGTTACTGAGGGCAAGCGGCGGCGCTTCCAACGCGACTTCATCGAGATAGCGCGGCGTTGCAGGATCGGCCGGCTGCCTGCGCTCCGGCAGGATACGCACCAACAACCAAGCCACGGCATCAAGCGGCCCGATGAAGATTGCCGCCAGAACGATGTTGAACGCCATATGGAATTCGGCGGTCATCTTCGCCGCGTCCGGCTGCAGCACGGGCAATTCGCGCGCCAGGAACGGTAAGAAGGGCAGCGCAATCAGGATGCCGACAGCACGATTGATGAGATTGCCGAGCGGCAGTCGCCGGCTCGCCGGGTCCCCGTGAACGCCGCCCTCGATAAGCGGGTTGATGGCGCTGCCGAGATTGGCACCGAGAACCAGAGCGAACGCGGCCTCACCCGTAATAAAGTGCGAATAAGCGAGCGACATCACTAGCAGCACGACGGCGACGCTCGAGTGGGCGGCCCAAGTCAGCGCCGCCGCCAGCAGAATGCAGAGCACCGGGTCATGGGTAATGGCGGCGAGTACGACGCGGGCCGCCGGGGCCTGCTCCGCAGGTGCGAGCGTATCGACCAGAATGTGCAGGGCCAGCAGTGTCAGACCGAGCCCGATGGCTATGCGGCCTAGCGCGCGGGTGAGACTTTGCCCCCCGGCGCGGAACGTTATCAGCCCGATGACGAAAAGGACCGGCGCAGCCGCCGAAATGTTGAAGGACAGGACCTGTACGATCAGCGTGGTGCCGACATTGGCCCCCAGCATGATCGCGAGCGCCGGCACCAGACCGACCGTGCCGTCCGCCGCGAGCGATGTCGTCATCAATCCGGTCGCGGTGCTGCTCTGTAGCACCGCCGTCAAAGCGAGCCCGGCGCCGAATGCCGCGAATCGATTCCCCAGCGCCTTGCTGAGGAAACGGCGCAAATCGGGACCAAACGCGCGCAACACGCCGGTGAGGACCATATGCAGTCCCCACAACAGCAGTGCGACGCCGCCGAGCAAATCGAGCAAAACCAAGCTTCCCATGACGGGGCCGCTCCAATCCGTCAATCAGGCAACGACCTACGAGGCTGCCGAAGCGCCATCGGCGCATGTAGTCCGGCGCGAATGATGACACAATCCCAAGGCGACGAGAGACAAACCGACGATACGGGGCGGGGGCCCCCGCCAGACGCGCGCCCTCGCGCCGATGTCACACGGTCATGCGAATGGCCGCGGCGGCCATATTATAGCCGACGCCGGAACCGATCATGACGACGAGGTCGCCGCGTTTGATCTTGCCGAGCTCAATGGCGTCATCCAATGCCATCGGAATACAAGCGGAGCCGGTGTAGCCGTACTTCTCCATGATGGTGTGGCATTTCTCAAGCGGGACGCCGCACCGTTCGGCCGCAACGGCGATCGAGTGTTTGTTGATCTGCGTGAACAGCAATTGATCGACGTCCTCGGCCGCGAAGCCGCCTTGCGCCGCGAGACGCTTGAACAGCAGCGGCCAGCCTTGCTCGTTGAGATTGGCCGGATAGTTGAGGAGCCGCCGCACTTTCGTGCGCCCGGATTCTACCGCGTCCACGCTCGCGGGTTCCGCTGTGCCGCCGGCAAATGTCCCCCAATAGGTTGCGTACGAACCGTCGGCCTGGAACGCTGCGCCCACGAAACCCGGCGAATCGCCGCCTTCCAGAACGGCGGCGCCCGCCCCATCGCCGTAGAAAAAGCAGACCGGATCGTCCGGATCGGCGAGCTTACGCATCAGATAAACGCCGATCACCAGGACGGTTTTCAAATCCGGATTGGTGGCGATCAGTCCGGAGGCAATAGCGAGGCAGGCCGGAAACGATGCGCAAGCGCAACCAACATCGAACGTGCCTGAATTCTTGGCGCCGATCTTGTGCTGGAGAACCACCGAAGTATCGGGCGTGATGTAGTCCGGCGAATCCGTGCCGAGTATGATCAGGCTCACGTCTTCAGGTTTGCGGCCCGCGCGTTTGAGCGCCTCTTTGGCCGCGGGCAGAGCGAGGTCGGAGGTGGCCCAGTCATCGGGCACGCAATAGCGCTGGAGAATGCCGGTTGCGGACGCAAACTTGTCGATCAGGCTGGCATTGCTTCCGGCAGCCAAGCGGCTCGCCAGATGGGCATTGGTGATCACGCGCTCGGGCAGGTAACGAGCGGTCGACGCGATTTGGGCGATGCGAGCCATCTCCATCAAGCCGTCGCAAGAACGTCCGTGAGGCAGATCGAGCGCGGACCGGATATCGCCGCGAATGAAAGCCCGCCGCGACCCTTATGGATCGAGTTCGGTGTCCCAATAAAGATAGTCGAGCCAACTCTCATGCAGGTAATTGGGTGGAAAAAGCCGGCCGTTGCGATGCAGGTGCTGCACCGAAGGCTGGAACGGCCTTTGCGACGGCCACATCTCGGACTCTTCCGGCGTCAGATTGCCCTTCCTTAGATTGCAGGGCGAGCAGGCGGCGACGACATTGATCCAGGTGGTGTGCCCGCCGCGAGAGCGCGGCAGCAGGTGGTCGAAGGTCAGGTCCTCCCGAGCCCCGCAATATTGGCAGCAAAAACGGTCGCGCAGGAACACGTTGAACCGCGTGAACGCCGGATGCGTCGAAGGTTTTACGTAGGTCTTCAGCGACACTACGCTCGGCAGCTTCATTTCCAGGCTGGGACTGCGGACGGCGCGGTCGTAGTTGGCGACGATGTTCACCCGCTCGAGGAACACCGCCTTGATGGCGTCCTGCCAGGACCAAAGCGACAGCGGGTAATAGCTGAGCGGACGAAAATCCGCGTTGAGGACCAGCGCCGGAAAGCCCGATGGCGATACGTGAGCGTTCATTCCTACCAACTCGTATGCCGCACTGCGGCGCCGGCTACCAGTTTATAGGGAGGCGTGACAGGATTGTGAAGCCCGCTCCGAGGCTTATGGGCTGCGGGGTTCGGAGAGGCTCTGCCATTGTGGGACCGCGAGAATCAGGAAGCGCTTGCCGGTCCGAGGCTTGGGGGTACAGAACGGCTTGGCCCCAGCAGCGGTCGGCCGAGGATCAGATCCGCAGCCTTCTCGGCGATCATGATAATCGGCGCATTGATGTTACCGCCAACAAGGTTGGGCATCACCGAGCCGTCGACGACGCGAAGCCCCTCGGTGCCGAAGACCCGAAGCTCTGAATCAACGACCGCCATTGGATCGGTGGCAAGTCCCATCTTGCAGGTACCTAGCGGATGGTGGACGGTGATCGAGTTGGCACGGATATGCTCGTCGAGATCGGCGTCAGTGACCGCGCGCCCACCGGGGGCCGACTCATGCTCCATAAACGGGCGCATCGGGGCTTGGCGGCATACGTCGCGGGCCATGCGCAGAGCGCTCCGCAGCGTCTTCCAATCATTGTCGGTGGCGAGAAAGTTCTGCTGGATACGCGACGGTTGGCGCGGGTCGGACGAAACCAGTTCAACCCGGCCCCGGCTTTCGGGGCGCAGCACCACGGCCCGGCAGCCATAGCTGTCGACGTATGGACGCCGGAACGGTGCAAAATACGGCGTCGCTGTGAGTGGGGCGGCATGAAAGATGAGCTGCACGTCCGGCAGTTCGACATCGGGCCGGCTCTTCAGAAATGCCATCTGCCCGGTCGGCAAATCGGTAGCGATGCCCTGGCCGAACAGATAGGCGTTGGCCAAAGCCGGCACGATCCGGTCGAACCGCATCACCCGATGAACCGGTCCCGGTTCTTTGCGCAGATAAGCGATGATCGCCGAGATGTGATCTTGCAGGTTTTTGCCGACGCCCGGCAGCGCGACCTTGACGTCAACACCATGTCTGCGCAGTTCGTCTGGTTCGCCGATGCCGGAAAGCATAAGCAGCTGCGGCGAGTTGATAACGCCGCCGCAGAGGATCACTTCGCGCTCAGCCCGCGCGGTCACAGTGCGGCCGTGCCGGAAATATTCGACGCCTGCCGCTCGCGTGCCATTGAACGCGAGGCGCGTCACCAACGCGTGAGTCGCAATCGTCAGATTTTTCCGGGCCAGCGCCGGCCGCAGATAAGCGTCGGCCGCACTGCAACGGCGGCCCCGGCGTATCGTCATCTGCGGGACGGCGAATCCCTCCTGTTGGGCGCCATTGTAATCGGCGGTCGCGGGATATCCGGCTTCGCGCCCTGCGGCGGCGAAGGCTTCGACCAGTGGATCGGAAAACCTACACATCTGCGTTGTCAGCGGGCCATTGCCGCCGCGATAAAAGTTGGCGCCGTCCTGCCAAGATTCCTGGCGCTGGAAATAGGGGAGCACTTCGGCAAAGGACCAGCCGACAAGGCCGGAGGCGGCCCAGCGGTCGTAGTCCCCGGCGTGGCCACGCACATAGGCCATGGCGTGGATCGACGATGAACCGCCGACGATGCGGCCGCGCGCGCATTCAAGGCCGCGCCCGCCGGTCGTCGCCTCGGGCTCGGCGAAATACATCCAGTCGTGCTTGCGGTTGATCAGCAGATAAGGCCAGCCGAACGGAATCTTGATCCATGGATCGCGATCCCAGCCGCCGGCTTCGAGCAGCAGGACCCGCACGCGTGGGTCCTCCGTCAGCCGGCCAGCAAGCGTGCAACCCGCCGAACCGGCCCCGATGATGATGAAGTCGTAGCTTCGATCGCTCGGCATCTGGTGTCGCTGTTTCAGCGCTTGCTCGAAAAGGCGCGCGCCAGGAATTCGCCGCCGTGGCGGAGACCCTCCTGGTCGATGCCGTGGCCGACCCCCGCAGACACATGCCACTCCACCGGCACGCCCATTGCCGCCAGGGCCTGCGTTCCCTGAAACAGCGCCTGGACTGGAATGAGTTCGTCCTGGTCGCCATGCACCAAAAGCACCGGCGGGCGCGATCTGATGTCGGCAGCAAGCGTTTCCGGATTGCCATCCGGCGGCAGCACCAGCAATCCCGAATAGCCGACGACTGCGGCCGGCGACACGGCGCGGCGCAGACCCACGTGCAGCGCCATCATCGTCCCCTGGCTGAAACCGACGAGGGCCAGCGCCGACGGCGGCAATTGATGACGGGCGAGTTCCGCGTCAAGAAAGCGCTCAAGTACCGGCGCCGCCTTATTGGCGCCGACCCAGCGTTCGTTGGGATCGCGGAAAGTCAGTGCGAACCATTGCCGCCCGACTGGCGCCTGCCCGCAGGGCTCAGGCGCGTGTGGCGAGACGAACGCCGCTTGCGGCAGTATCTGCTGCCAGACGCGACCGAGCTCAATGAGATCGTTGCCATCGGCGCCATAGCCGTGGAGAAAAACGACCAGCTGACGCGCACTCCCAGAGCGCGGCGAAAGCCGCGGACCATCCAGCTCAACGGCCATTCAATTACCTTTTCGATGTGGTCCGCACTGCCATGAACGGTCGCGCAAACGCATGATGCCCGCGGCTCAAGCCTTTCTGCTTTAGCCAGCGGACCTAGGGGATGTCTACGTCAGAATGAGGTATGGAAACGCCCGGCAAAAACGTTCACCGGTCCGCGATCGGTGTTGTAGGCGGGGTTGACGATGAACTGATAGTCGAACGTTAGAAACGTCGAGGAGGAAATAGCGTAGCTGTAATAGGTTTCGATGATCTGCTCGAGACCGGGATGCGGCAGCATGCCGTCGCCGACGAGGATGCCGAGGCCGCCGTCATTGAGGAAGGCCGCGTGCTCGGGTGAAATGCCGTTGACGATGCCGGCTGATCCGACCGTGTCGTTGGGCCGGTTCCATTGTCCGCCCTTGAGCGAAAGGCCGCCGGCGACGGTACGATCGACGTCGGTATATTCATAAGGCTCGATGTCGCCGTCCGCCCAGCCGGCACGCATAAAGGCGCCAAGATCTGACGTGATTTCCTGCTCAATATTCATGCTCATGCCGCCACGGCTGCGATACTCGCGAACGGCTGCGATATCGGCCGGGCCGCCGGTGACAGCCGCCAGTGCAATCGCATCCTCGAAGCTGCCCATGCGGCCGCGGCTGAGAAAACCGGTGACGGCGATCTTCCCGGGATGTCCCCAGAAGGCGTAGCGCCGCTCGATTTCGCCGATCCACTGAAATTGCGCGAACGTCGGATCAAGTTCGGTGCTGTTGGGGACGATTGAGAGATCGAACAACCCGCCACGCAGCGTCCAGTTTCCCCGATACCACTCGGCCGCGGCACCATAGGTGTAACCCCAGGCATCGGCGGCGTAATCGAAAGTGCCGGCGTCGATCAGCGCCCAGTTCATGAAATCCTTGCGCGGATTCTGCGCATACTTGTTGGTATCGAACACATCCGAAACCGAGAACTTGCCGACTGTGATAACCAGCCGGTCGGCGGTCTGCGAACCGGCGAACTGATTGAGGTCGGCGTCCACTTTCTGGATTTCGCCACCGAGATCGATTGTTTGCCGGATAAAGGTCCGTTGAATGCGCGGGTAAGGAACCGAGGCGCCGATTTTGAATGCGGCCCCGCTCGGAAAGCCGGCGACACCTTCGGTATTGCTTAGCCCAAAACCCTGGTCGATCTCCGGATCGATCCAGAGTTCGGCGCCCTGCCAAAGCTTAAACCCCGCAGCAAGCGTAGCATCCCAAGTCTCGCGCCCGATATTCGAAGCGAGGCTGTTCACGCCACTATAGGGCGCACGGAACGGGGCGGCATACTGCTCGATGAACGTGGTTTGCCCGTGCACGGCGAACCAGCCCATGTCGAGCGCGGCCGGTCCTTTAGCGAAAACGTCGGAATTGATACCGTCGCTCCCAAGCCGATAATCCAGTCCCAGCCGCAATGTCTGAACGGCGAGGTTGGGATCGAAGCGCTGGGCTGCGTCCGCAAACGTGACGCCGCGCAATCCGTAATCGGTGTAGAGATATTCGAGCCGTGCCATCCAGCTCGGCGTTAGCGCCAGTTCGATGCCGCCTCCGACCGCGCCGCCGATCCGCGGCACCATGAGCAACGTTTCTACCCCGCCCGGTTGCACCGTGCCGCCAACCGGCACGCCGGCAAGTTGCGTACGGGTGAATTGGTCGTAGCTCCAGGCAAAGCCGCCGGTCGCGTACAAGAGCCAGTTTCCGGGAGCATAACCGACGCGAGCACGCGCCGTGCCGGACATTTGTACTTGCTCTTGATAGCTCGCCTGACCGATCAGCGCGGAGGAGATCGTTTGGCTGCCACCAAGGACGGCGGGAAACGACACGTCGGCCTCGGCGCCGACGAGAAAGCGCGAGCGAAACATATAATTGTAGCCGGCCTGAAACCCGAGAAGGTCGCTGCCGGTGCCCCTGAAGGCATTGTACATGTTGAAAAAATCGAGAGTGCCGGCGAGGCTTGGCGCGGTCGCCCCGTCTTGCGTCGCCGACCAATGGGAGCTGCCGGCAGCGTAGCCGAGGTGGGAGCCGACGTAAAACCCGGTCCAGTCATAGGCGGAGGCAGCGCTGTAAGGTGCCATCGGAGCCTTCGTCACCATGATGTCGTCGGCCGCGATTGCGCGTTGCGCTGTCGCGAACACGACGACAATAACCGCCCCCGCGACGAACTTGTTCACACCACCCCCGCCTCGCGCCCAGGCCATTTTTAAGATTTATTGTGACATTTGGATTTCCGGAGCGAACGTCCACAGATCGCCTAGCCGAACCATGGCCTTGGCGCCATGCCGCGGTGTCGCCCGATCGCCGGAAACGGCGAGACGTGTCATGACGGCCACATCGTTGTTCAGGAAGTATGCGGTTCAGAATTCGGCGTGCAACCGGTCGGCAAAAATATTGACCGGCCCCCGGTCGGCGTTATAGGCGGGATCGGCGACGAACTGATAATCGAACGTGATGCTGGACCACGAGTTGAGACTGTAAGAGTAATAAGTCTCGAAAATCTTCTCCAGCCGGTAATTGAGCGCGCCATCTCCGATCAATATTCCGAGCCCGCCGGCGGCAAAGTAGGCCCTGGCCTCGGGCGAGAGGCCGTCGATGACGCCGGCCGCGCCGATGGTGTCCCTCGGGTGTCCCCAAGAAGTTCCCTTAAGCAGGGCACCGGCGGAAACGCTTTGGTCGCAATCGGTCCAGCCGATGATCTCGTCTAGACCGGGGCTCCAGCTCGCGCGCGAGAACACGCCGAGTTCGCTGGTGATCGCCTGCTCGAGGTTGGCGGCGAAGCCGTAATTAGTTCGCACTTCGCGTACGAGAGTTATGTCGGGATAGTTTGGGGTTGTGATTGGTTCCGCAAGCGCCGCTGCGTAAGTCCCCATATTGGCGCGGTTGGCCCATGCCATCAGTCGCAGTTTGCCGGGCTGCGAGACGAGTGAATAGCGCAATTCGAGTTCGCCGATGTACTCGCCGTCCGGAAAACGCATATCGAAATCGTCGCTGTTGGAGACGCTGGGAACCAGGAAGTAGCCGGCCCGAAAAGCCCAGAACTTCTGGTTAAGTTCGGTCATGGCGCCCCAAGTATAGCTGATTTGGTCCATGGTCCAATCGTAGGAGCCGCAGCAATAGAGTTGCCAGTTGAAGAATTGCGTTCGCCCGTCGTGGGCATAGGCGTTGTTGTCGAAGAAATCGGTGACCGCGAGCTTGCCGGCGATGACGGTGATCCGCGAAATATCCTCCTTTCCGGCGATTTGGTTGGGACCGTCCTCGATGGTTTCCTGCTCGCCGCCGAGGCCGAAGGTTTGCTGCACATATACGCGCGCCGGGTTGAACCGCGGCATCGGGAAGCTTGCCTTTTGCGCTTCCGTGTTCGGGAAGCCACCCACGCCCACGGTGTCGCTCAACCCAAAGCCTTGGGTGAGCTCCGGATCGATATAATCGATATAGATGTCGGTGCCGTTCCACGGACGAAAGCCGATGAATGCTGTAGCGCTGGCCGTATCCTTGGCTTGGCCGGCGCCAGTGAGGCTGTTGGGACCTTGGTACGGCGAGTGGAAAGCTGGATAGCCCTGCTCGACGAATGTGAATTGGCCGTGGACGTTCCAGCTTCCAGGTGCGAGCGGCCACGAATCGCCGCTTGCGCTCGCTGCGGTGCCGGGGTCCAGGCCGAGCTTGCGGTCAAGCCCGAGCCGTAGCGTTTGGATATCGAAGGCCGACTGATATCCTGTACTCGATGGAAAGACGCCGGCCATAGTTCCGAAGCGGTCGTAAAGATATTCGATCCGCGCCGTCCAGCCCGGCGCGATCGCAAACTCGGCACCGAAGCCGACGACCGGGCCCGTGCGCGTGAGCAGGATCGTGTCCTTATCGCTGTCGACGCCGGGAGTTTCGCTAAATCGCGCCTGCGACCAGGCAAATCCGCCGGTTGCGTAGATCAGCCATGATCGAACGCGTAGCCGAAGCGACCGCGCAACGTCGCAATGTAGTCGATCTGGTCGGTAACTGTTGTGCCTTGGGGCGTTCCGCCGGTAAAGATCGTGCCATTCTCGAAAAAATACGGGAACGTAATATCGGATTCGATTCCGAGCAGCAGCCGGGAAGGTAAAACGTAACGTAATTATAACCTGCCTGCAGGCCGCCATAGAAGCTGCTGAATGAATTGTTCGAAGCCGTCGGATCAGGATCGGACAGCGTACTGTTTGCGCGGCCCGCACTATAGGCGGCGTGTCCGCCGACATAGAAGCTAGTCCAGTCATAATAAGGAACCGGCGCGGCCGGATAAGGAACCGGCGCGGCCGGAGTTTTTACCGCCATGGCGCCGGAGAGGTCCTCGGCGTAAGCGCGGCTTGCGAGCGCGATCAACCATACCCCGGCAACGAGCAGTCCCTTCATCGGTACGCCGCCGCAGCTTTTTATGAAGCAGCGAACCCGGATAATCGAAGATCGAAACATCCGATCGGCGCCTCCGCGTCAACTTTTATAGTTTGGAATTAAAAGTAGATCGAAAGTGGTCGATGTAAGTTGGTAATCAGCGCTGGCGACAAATCAGCCGGTCGATGGCGATTTATGGAATTGCAATCAGTAAGCCCACGCTCACACCAAGCGATTGTTCGTGGCCGCCACCGAAAGAATAGCTGTAGCTTGGTTCCAGAAACCAACCGTATCGTCGTTCGTGCCATGGCCAGAATTGAAAATCGAGCGCCACCTCGCCGCCAATTCTCCCAACACCGCCCGCCGTGTAGGTCCATTCCGGTCCCGCACCGATCATCAATTCTGAAGTATCTGACAGGGTGAACGGCGTTTTGAATAGAAGATCGGTATTCCACTCCGCACAACCACTGCCAAACAGGGGTGCAACGCCTGCTTCGATTTCCAGCAAGTCCCTGAGCGGGGTCACCTCAATGGCCGCGGCGGGGCCGAAGCTCATGCCCGCGCCTCGGACGTTCCAATCGCTCGCGCCGCCGACTTCAATTTCAGCAGAGGGTTCCTTGTCCTGGGCTTGCGCCTCTCCGCCACACAAGAGCGCAGCAGCGAACAACCACATCTTGGCGCTGCTTTTTGCCATTCCGCACCCGCCCCTCACGCTCTCAGAACCTTCGCTTGCGACGCAGCGCAACGCCACGCAACGAGACTTCGATTAGGCTAGTCGCTCAGTCGCGATTTTCCGAATGGTGAAGGCAGCACATCATCGAGAAACAACAGGGGTTGCGCATGGACGCCTGTCCGACGCCCGCGCTCGCGATTGAGCGGCATAATGACTTCCGCTGCGATCTGCCATGTCACTGCAACATAGACGAGACCGCGCGTCGCGGCAGTTTGTTGCTATATTTCGCCCCTTGCGGCGATACCGTAATATAGTGTACCCCCCTATATAACCAGCAGGAAGGTTGTGATGGCGCACACGATTCGCGAAAAGTCGAAGCTGTTGGCGCGGGTGCGGCGCATTCGTGGCCAGGTCGAAGCCGTCGAACGCGCTCTTGAAGCCGAGGTCGGCTGCGCCGATGTTCTGCAAGTGCTCGCCTCCGTCCGCGGCGCCGTGAACGGCCTGATGGCAGAAGTCATTGAGGAGCATGTCCGCTGCCACGTGATTGCGCCCGCGCTTGGGGCCAACAAGCGGGCCGAAGGGGCGGACGATTTGATCGAGGTTGTGCGCGCTTACCTGAAGTAAACCCGCCTGCGCCGAAGTAGGAGGCTGGCTATGGCCGACACCTCACCGGGCACCCACTCGCACGTTTTTCTCGGCGAGGGTCACGAGCAGAACGAGCGCCGCACCTGGATGGTGATCGCGCTCTGCACCCTCATGATGATCGCCGAGATCGTCGGCGGCCTGATCTTTGGTTCGATCGCGCTCGTCGCCGACGGTTTGCATATGTCAACGCACGCGAGCGCGCTGTTGCTCGCGGCGTTGGCCTACAGCTATGCACGCCGTCACGCCGAAGACGATCGTTTCAGCTTCGGCACCGGCAAGTTGGGAGATCTGGCCGGCTTCACCAGCGCCATCGTGTTGGCCATGATCGCGATCCTCATCGGCTACGAGGCCGTCACCCGCCTGATCTGGCCGGTTCCGATCGAGTTCAACGAGGCCATTCCGATTGCGGTGCTGGGACTCATTGTCAACGTCGCAAGCGTGTTTCTGCTCAGCGGCGGCAGTCATCACGATCACGGCCATTCCCATTCCGGCCACGAGCACGAGCACGCCCAGGCTCATACGCTGCAAACTAGCGCCGGCCCCTTGACCGTTGAAATCTTCGAGGACAGCGTGCCGCCGCACTTCAGGCTCACTTTAGCGGGTAAAGACCCTTCGGCGGACGAGGTCGCGGTAGAAACCGTGCGCGCGGGAGGCGCTCGTCAGGCTTTCGCAATGGTCGCGCGCGGCGGCTATCTCGAATCCATCGACGAAATCCCAGAGCCGCACGCCTTTACCGTTCGCATCTCCATCGATAGCAGACGCGAAGTCCACTCGGTCGATTTCGAGGAACACGAGCACGCGCACGGCGCCGCGCAACGCGACAACAACATGCGATCGGCAATCGTTCACGTGTTGGCGGATGCCGGGGTTTCGGCGCTGGTCATTGTCGGTTTGCTGCTCGGCCGCTTCCTCGGCTTGGCCTGGATGGATCCGGTTGTCGGGTCGGCCGGCGCCGTCGTTATCGCGGCCTGGTCATATGGTCTTATTCGCGACACCGGCGCCATTCTGCTCGATATGAATCCGGACCGGAACATGGCGGAGCGCATGCGCGCCATGATCGAGACCGACGGCGATCGATTGACCGATTTGCATTTGTGGCGCCTCGGTCCCGGCCATCTGGGCGCGATCGTATCGGTGGCAACGCGGTGGCCGCGCGGGCCGGAATACTATCGATCGCTGTTAAGCCGATTTCGCGCTTTGTCCCACGTTACGGTGCAAGTGCAGCAGCACTGAGGTCGGGCCGACCCATCGAGAAATTTTCCGGCGCGACAGATGTTTCGATACTGTAGATTTGAATTATTTAAATGTAAAAAAGCAAAATAACTGAGGGTGTTGCAATAAGGTGATTGTTTGGCGCTCACCGACGAACTTATAAGAGATAGAAGAACGAACGATTTATACTTTCTAATAATTCTAGAGTACTTGACGCGATGTCGCGATCATCGGCAGGCGAGTTTTTGCGTTCACACCCGGTACGCCTTCGCCTCTTGAGTGGGGTGCTTTCTGTTCTTGGGACAACGTTCGCCGCCAACGCGCAGTCCCCAACTGTGCAGGACCAACAGGGGCCGGCAGAGCAACAACAAACACTTCCGGTACAGACGCCAGCCGAAGCACCGACAAGCAGCGAAGCGGCGCTTCCGCCAATCGTCGTGACGGCGTCGAGGCCAAAACGGAAAGCCAAGCCGAAGCCCAGCGCGGAGGCCGCACAACGCACCGCCCAGCAGGCCAACGCGCCAACGCCGGCGCAGGCCGCGCTTGACGCCAAAATGAGCGGCATGGATCAGGCGCGCGAAAACCTGCTGCCCAAGATCGGAGCCTCGACTTACACCATCAGCCGCCAGGCGATCGTCGACATGCCGCAAGGCGACAACACGCCGCTCGACAAAGTCATCCTGCAAATGCCCGGCGTGTCCTACGACTCAGCCGTTTCCAATCCCGATTTCCATGTCAGAAACGAATACGCCAACGTCCAATACCGGATCAACGGCGTTGTCATTCCGGAGGGGGTTTCGTCCCTCGGCCCCGTTCTGGACACCAATTTCATCGGCAGCCTGTCGCTCCTGACTGGTACGCTGCCGGCCCAATACGGGCTGCGCACCGCCGGTGTCCTCGACATCGCCAGCCGAAGTTTTGCCACGCCCGGCGGCGAAATCAGCTTCTATGGCGGCAGTCGCCAGACGTACACGCCGAGCTTCGACTATGGCGGCAGCTTCGGCAACACTGAGTATTTTGTCACTGCGCGCGGCAACTGGAATGGTCTGGGGCTGGAAAATCCGACGGCGAGCATCAACGCCAACCACGACTACACCCAACAAGGCAAGTTCTTCGGCTATACGTCCAGCATGCTCGACGAATCGACACGCTTTAGCCTGATCTCGGCCGTGTCCTACGGCGCGTTTCAGATACCAAACAATCCCAATCAGACGCCGCTCGGTGATTTCGGCCCGGCGAATTATAATTCCTTGTCCCTTAATGAAAACGAATACGATACCTACGTCGTCAACATCGCATCGCTGCAAAAGAAGGGCACGGACGGCGATACGCAATTCGCGGTTTTTTCCCGCTATGCCAAAATCAACTTCGTCCCCGACGTTTTCGGCGATCTGGTGTTCAACGACGTGGCGTCCAATGTGACCCGCGAAAGCCTGCTCAACGGCGTTCAATCCGATACATCCTACAACGTCAATAGTGCCCATACCCTGCGCGGTGGTTTTGCCGTGACCGAAGAGCAGACCAACGTCAACAATATTTCGACGGTTCTTCCGGTCGATCCCGTTACCGGTGCCATTTCGCCGACGCCGTTTGCCATCGACGATCCAAACTCGAAGCTTGGCTGGAACATCGGCGGCTACATTCAGGACGAGTGGAAACTCACCCGCGAGCTGACGCTGAACGTGGGTCTGCGCTTTGATCAATTGTATCAGTACGTCAATGCGAACCAGTTCAGTCCACGTGTGGCGCTGGTTTATAAGCCGTTTGACGGCACCACGTTTCACGCCGGTTACGCGCGCTACTTCACGCCGCCGTATCAGGCGCAAGCGTACTCATCGAATATCGCGCTGTTCACCAACACCACCAATCAACCGGAGGTACCCTTGGCCGATCCGGTCAAGCCCGAGCGATCGAATTATTACGACGTCGGCGTCGATCAGGTGGTGCTTCCGGGCCTCACGGTGGGGCTCGATGCCTATTACAAGGATGCTCGGGACATGATCGACGATGGCCAGTTTGGCTCGGCCGTGGTCTTAACCCAGTTCAATTATGCGGTGGGCTACAGCGAAGGCGGCGAATTCAAGCTCAAGTACACCAACGGCAACTTCAAAGCCTATGCAAATTTTGCCTACAACATAACTGAAGCCAAAGACGTCGAGTTCGAACCAGTATCTCATTGACGCTCTGGACTACAATTATCTGCTCACCAATTGGCACTACACTGACGACATGCAGCTGATGACGGGCTCGGCCGGCGTGTCGTACCGCTGGAACGGTACGCTATTCACCGCCGATTTGATCTACGGCAGCGGCCTGCGCACCGGTGATTTGGAGGATAATGGCGTTCCGCCCAATTCCGAGCACGTGCCGCCCTATGCCGTGGTGAATATCGGCGTGTCGCACGATTTCAAATGGTCGCCGGATGTCAAGCCGATCACAGTGCGTTTCGACGTCGTCAATCTGTTGGACAAGATTTACGAGCTTCGCGACGGCAGCGGCATCGGCGTCTTCGCTCCGCAATTTGGCGCGCGCCGCGGCTTTTACGTGGGCATATCGCAGAAGCTTTAATAGATAGGTCCGGAAGTTATCTGCGTTCTGCCCTGCGGGTCTGCAGCCACACAGTTCCTGGCAGATAGCGCGGCCTAAGGTCGCGTCTTTTTGGCGCGGGATGCTTTGGCGGTCGTGATGGCGGTCCGATAATACGACCATAAGATTCGGGCCGCGACGGCGCGCCAAGGCCGCCACCGTTCGGCCAAGGCCAGCATCTCTTTGGCGGTCGGCCTGGCCGGTAACTTGAAGGCCAGCCTGACGGCTTCCTGAAGCGCAAGGTCGCCGGCTGGCCAGGCGTCGGCATGGCCGAGGCAGGACAACAGGTAGATGTCCGCGGTCCACGGCCCGATACCGTGGACAGCGGTGAGCGCCGCATGCGCTTCCTCAGCCGCCAGCTCGCCAAGCGCTGCGAGAGCGAGATCGCCGCGTTTGACCGCGCGGGCGATTTCCTTCAGCGCGCGGATTTTGGGGGCGGACAATCCAAGCCGTGCCAGCCGCGCCGGGCGCGCGCGCAGGATTGCTTCCGGGTCGAGCGGATCGAAAGCCGCGGCGAGCCGTCCCCAGATGGCATTGGCGCTCGCGGTCGAAAGCTGTTGCGCTACGATGATCGCGGCGAGGCCGGCAAACCCGTCTGACCGCCGGCGCAGCGGGGGCCGTCCGGCTTTCGCCAGCAGCGGGACAAGCCGCGGATCGGCTTTACCGAGCGCGGCAAGTGCGGCGTCGAGGTCCGCCTCGGTATGGATGCGTGACTGGGCCATCGGGTCCGGCTATTTCCACGATCGACCTCAGAAAAGCCGATCATGCCGCCTAGTTGTTTGAGTGACCGGCCGCACTGTCAACCCGGCCCGGCGTAAAACCGACTTGTCGATGCATACGCGTATCTTCCGTTTTGCGCCGAGCCCGAACGGCTATCTACATCTCGGCCACGCCTACTCGGCGCTGCTTAATAACGACATGGCGCGGGAGACCGGCGGTCGGCTGCTCTTGCGCATGGAAGATATTGACGTTGCGCGCTGCCGGCCGGAATACGAGGCGGCGATCTACGAGGACCTCGCCTGGCTCGGCATCGTTTGGGAGCAGAACGTACGGCGGCAGAGCGAGCATTTTGGCGACTATCAGGCCGCGCTCGCAAAGCTCGAAACGGACGGGCTCCTTTATCCGAGTTTCGAAAGCCGGAGCGAGATCAACGCGCTGGTCGCCGAACGTGAACGACAGGGTCCGTGGCCGCGCGATCCCGACGGTGTGCCGCTTTATCCCGGTCGGGGGCGCAAGCTGTCGCGCGCCGAAAGCGAGCGGCGGCGCCGGGCCGGAGATCCCTTGGCGCTGCGGCTCGCGATGGATGCAGCCGTTGCGCGCGCCGGAGTTCTGACCTGGACCGAGACCGGTGCGGGTCCGCAGGGTCAAACCGGCCGCGTAATGGCGGCGCCGCAAATCTGGGGCGACGTCGTGCTCGCCCGCAAGGAGGCGCCGGCCAGCTATCACCTCGCCGTGGTAATCGATGACGCCTTGCAGGGCGTGACCGACGTGGTGCGCGGCCAGGATTTGTTTTGGGCGACGGCTATTCACCGCCTGTTGCAGGCGCTGCTCGGCCTGCCGGAGCCGGTCTATCACCACCATCGCCTCATCGTCGACGGTGCCGGCCGCAAGCTGTCGAAATCGACGCTGGCGACCAGCTTGCGCGAACTGCGCGCCGGCGGCGCTACGGCAGGGGATATCAGGCGCATGGTGGGGTTCGGACGCTGAAGATCGGACCAGAGCTTGTTTTGTTTGATTCCCTGCCGTGGCATGGTGGGTTTGGCGGCGGGGGGCTGCCATGGCGCGATTGAAGGCCAAAACATCGAGCGGCAAACCGGCGCGCAGGCGTAAGCGGCGGCGCGTGCGGCCGGCGCCGGATGCGCGCGGCACCGAGGCCTCGCTGGCGGCGTACGCGCACGACATTCGCACGGCGCTCACCGGCATCCTGGCGCTCGGCGAATTGCTGGCGAGCTCCAATCTCGGCGAGCGCGAGCGCCGCTGGGCTTCGGGCATCAAGAGCAGCGCCAAGCACCTTGCCTCGCTGACCACGCTGATGATCGATGCGGCCAAAGCCGACGTGACCGCGCTGACGTTGCAGCAGGAAGCGTTTCGGCCCCGGCGCTTCATCGCGGATTTGGCGGAGTCGCTGTCGGCACGCGCGGAGACCAAAGGCCTCGCCACTGAAGTGACGGTGGCCCAGACCTTGCCGGAGGTGCTGGTCGGCGACACGGTCCGGCTGCGCGCGGCGCTCGAAAATCTCATCGACAATGCGGTGAAGTTCACCGAACGCGGCGCGGTACGGCTTGATGTGCGCAGCGCGCGGGTGACGCGCGGACGCGTGCGTCTTGTCTTCACCGTCACCGACAGCGGCATTGGTCTCAAACCCTCCGAGATCAAGCGACTGTTCCGCCCATTCGCGCAGGCGAACGAGGAGATCGCGCGCCGCTATGGCGGCGCCGGATTGGGCCTCGCCGTCGTCAAAGCGCTCGCCAAACGGATGGGCGGCGATCTCACTGTCACCAGTAAATATGGACACGGTTCGCGTTTTTCTCTCTCTGTCGTGCTCGCGGTTGCGCGCGCCGATCCGGCTTCAGACGCGCATGCGCAACCATCAACAATTCCGGCGCGACCGCTTGCGGTCCTTTGCGCCGAAGACAACCCGTACGGCCGCGTCATCCTCAACACCATCCTCACCGAACTCGGTCACCGCGCCGATTTCGTCGGCTCCGGCGAAGAAGCGGTCGCGGCGGTGGCCCGCGGCTACGACGCGGTGCTGATGGACGTGACGCTCCCGGGCATCGACGGCCTGGAAACGACGCGCCGCATCCGTGCGCTCGAAGCGTCCGCAAGCCGCGTCCCGATCATCGGCATATCGGGCCGCACCGGAGCCGGCGACGAACGCGCCGCGCTCGCAGCCGGCATGAACATTTATCTGCGCAAGCCGCTGAGCCCAAGTGCGCTCAGCGCAGCGCTCGCTGCGGTTTCGCCGAAATAGCGCCGGCGGCCGAACCGCCAGTCGCCGCGCCTTCGACGATCCGCACCAGATCGGACATGATGCGGTTTAACTCAAAATCCTTCGGCGTGTAGACCGCGGCGACGCCGGCGCTCTTGAGCGCGCTTTCGTCCTCCTTTGGGATGATGCCGCCGACCACGACCGGCACTTCGTCGAGCCCGGCTTCTTTCAGCCGCGCCATGACGTCGGCGACCAGCGGCAGGTGCGAGCCGGACAGGATCGACAGCCCGACCACGTGCGCCTTCTTTTCGGCCGCAGCAGTCGCGATCGCTTCGGCGGTGAGCCGGATGCCGTCATAGACCACGTCCATGCCGGCATCGCGGGCGCGGGCGGCGATCTGTTCGGCGCCATTGGAATGGCCGTCGAGGCCGGGTTTGCCGACCAGAAATTTCAGCCGCCGTCCGAGCTTCTTCGACACCCGGTCGACTTCGGCACGGATATCGTCGAGGCCTTCGGCGTCGTTGCGCATGGCGGTGCCGACGCCGGTCGGCGCGCGGTATTCGCCGAACGCCGAGCGGAGCGCAAAGCCCCATTCGCCGGTGGTGACGCCGGCTTTGGCGCAGTCGATCGACGGCGGCATGATGTTTGAGCCGCTCTTCGCCGCCTTGCGCAAGGCATCGAGCGCGGCGGCGACCGCTTTGGCATCGCGCGCGGCGCGCCAGGCTTTCAGCCGTTCGATCTGGCCGGTTTCGGCTTCCTCGGAAACGGTCAGCACCGCGTCGGCGGCGTCGGCGAGCGGCGACGCTTCGGTCTCGACGAAGCGGTTGACGCCGACCACGATCTGCTCGCCGCGCTCGATCGCTTCGACGCGGCGCGAATTCGATTCAACGAGCTGCTGTTTCAGATATCCGGATTCGACCGCGGCGACCGTGCCGCCCATCTCCTCGATCTGTTTCAGCTCTTCCTTCGCCGCCTTTTTCAGTTCCTCGACTTTCGCGGTCATCACCGGCGAGCCGTCGAACACGTCGCCGTAGTCGAGGAGGTCGGTCTCGTAGGCGAGGATCTGTTGCATGCGCAGCGACCATTGCTGGTCCCATGGGCGCGGCAGGCCGAGCGCTTCGTTCCACGCGGGAAGCTGCACCGCGCGGGCGCGGGCATTCTTCGACAGCGTCACCGCGAGCATTTCGATCAGAATGCGGGCGACGTTATTTTCCGGTTGTTGCTCGGTCAGGCCAAGCGAATTGACCTGCACGCCGTACCGGAACAGCCGCTGCTTCGGATCGGTGACGCCGTAGCGCTCGCGCGTAATCTCGTCCCACAATTCGGTGAAGGCCCGCATCTTGCAGACTTCGGTGATGAAGCGAAGCCCGGCATTGACGAAAAACGAAATCCGCCCGACCACTTCGCCGAATTCTTCCGGAGCGCATTCGCCCGACGCCTTGACCGCATCAAGCACGCCGATCGCGGTGGCGAGCGCAAAGCCAAGCTCCTGCACTGGCGTCGCGCCGGCTTCCTGCAAATGATAGGAGCAGACGTTCATCGGATTCCACTTCGGCATTTCCTTGGTCGTGAACAGGATCACGTCCTTGGTCAGCCGCATCGACGGCGCCGGCGGAAACACGTAAGTGCCGCGCGACAGATACTCCTTGATGATGTCGTTCTGGGTGGTGCCGGTGAGTTTCCGCCGCGGCACGTTTTGCTCGTCGGCGAGCGCAACGTAGAGCGCAAGGAGCCACGCGGCGGTGGCGTTGATGGTCATCGAGGTGTTCATCTCGCCGAGCGGGATGGCCTCGAACAGCTTGCGCATGTCGCCGATGTGGGAAATCGGCACGCCGACCTTGCCGACTTCGCCTTTGGCCAGCGGATGATCGCTGTCGTAGCCGGTCTGCGTCGGCAGATCGAAAGCGACCGAAAGCCCGGTCTGTCCCTTGCTCAGATTCTTGCGGTAAAGCTCGTTCGACGCCTTTGCGGTCGAGTGCCCCGCATAGGTCCGGAATATCCAAGGCTTGGTGCGTAGCGGCTTGGTGCGTAGCGTTTTAGTGTGGCGCGGTTGCTCACCCATCGGTGTTCCAGAATCCTGAACGACACGTTCTTTGCACGCATTCCGGCGCCATTACTGTGACGCGGATTTTGTTGCGACGCAACACGCGCGCTTTGCCGTCTCGCAAAGCCTTGGACGAAACGCCGTTCGGATTAGGCGCCAACCTGGTCGCTTAATACTGACCGTTCAGCAGGTAGTACTGGGTCTGCGGGTAAACCTGCTGGGCATAGCCGGGCTGCACGTAGCCCGGCTGTTGCACATAATAATAGACTTGCTGTCCGTAGGTCGGCGGCATCACGTAATAA
This sequence comes from uncultured Alphaproteobacteria bacterium, assembly GCA_963844545.1. Classification (GTDB taxonomy): domain Bacteria; phylum Pseudomonadota; class Alphaproteobacteria; order Rhizobiales; family Xanthobacteraceae; genus BOG-931. The sequence continues at coordinate 1,878,341 of CAWJOX010000026.1, forward strand.
TATCGTGGCGCGTAGATGCCGGCCTGGCGGGAATAATACGGCCGCGCGTATGCCGGCCGCGCGGGCCGTTGCCGGTAATAGGACGCGGGCAGTTGCGCCGATGGCCGGACCGCGGGCGGCAGCGCGTAAGGCTGGCGATGGTAGGCGGAAGCCCGCGGTTCGCTGACCACCGGCGCTTCCGCCGGGTTCGTTTCCGCTGCGTCCGTTTCCGCGGCCTTCGTTTCCGCTGCGTCCGTTTCCGCTGCCCTCGTTTCCGGCGCCGTCGCTTCCAGCGGTTCGCTCTCGGCCGGCGGCTCGGCGGCCGCGGTCTCTAGGCTCGAATCGGCGTGGCGCACGTTATTCACCGGCCGGTGCGGTTGGGCGTCGGCGGCGTGCGGCTGCGGCTGCTCGGTGGCGACGGGCTGCGGCACCGGCTCCAGCTGTTCGAAGCTGGCGGGCTGCGGCTGTTCGTTCAGTGCGGTGACGAGCGCCGAAGCGGCCTGCCGCGGTCCGGACATCGCCGGCTCGTGCGCTTGCCGGTCGGCCGCGTGCGACAGCGGCACCGGCTCCGGCGGAGGTTTCATCGCCGCGAGCGCCGCGAGCTGCATGGCGGCGAGGCGGCGCTGCCACTTGGCGCCGGGCATGGCAAACGTCGGCGTCGGTATCAGATCTTGCAACGCCAAAGTCTGCGGCGGCTGCAACACCGCGGCTTCCTTGATGTGATCCGCCGCCGCGTTGTCGTAAGGCTGCGCCTGATCGCCGCTGCGGTGGGTCAGCGCTTCGCGGGTCAGCGGCGCGTTGGCGGCGGCGAGGACGGGAAGGCGGAGCTTCGCCATAGCCTGCTGTGTCGGCGTCGTGCCGGTGATGATGACGGTGGTATTCGCCATCTTCTCCATCTTCACCAGGTCGAACAGGATCGCGGCGTTCGCCGGCGCCAGCCGCACGCAGCCGTGCGAAGCCGGATTGCCGAGATGGGTGATGCTGGCGAAGCCATGCGTGGCGTGGCCGTGCATGTCGAAGAAGATGGTGTGCGGCATCGGCGCGCCGTCCCACTCCTGCGAGTGGTGGTCGGCGTCCATGCGGTTGGGGTGGAAGGTGCCGCTCGGTGTGTCGCGGCCGATCATGCCGGTCGACACCGGCCAGACATAGAGCACCTGCCGGTCGACCGTGACCGTCATGGTTTGCGTTTCCTTATCGATACGCACCACGATTTCGGCGGCAGCGGGCCGCACAAATGCCGTCGCCAGCGCCCCGGCAATCAGCGAGGCCCCGAACAACGCTCCACAACGCATGACTTCACCCGATGGAATTGGTTACGACGATGCCGTCTGTAGCCCAACATAATTAACGCACATCCATATGACGAGGATCAAGCGCGGGAGTTCCGCCAAACGCCGCCGCAATTTCACAAAATAGTTAGTCAATACCGCAATACCGCACGCGTAAGCGGCCCGCCGCTTTCATCCTGCCCCGCGAAGCGGGGAAGGGGGACCGCGTTGCGCAGCAGCGCGGTGGAAGGGGCCTCGGCCGCGCCGCTAGCTCAAGCGCTGCATGCCCCCTCCACCGCGCAAACGCGCGGTCCCCCTCCCCCGCTCCGTTTCACTTCGCGGGGGGCGGATAAGCGAATGCGTTCCCGCGACGCGATCCGCGCCCGAGTTTTGCGTACGGTACGAACTGTAGCCCGGATGAAGCGAAGCGAAATCCGGGAACGGCGTTCCAGCTTGAATGCTGCTCCCCGGATTTCGCTTCGCTTCATCCGGGCTACGACGACCAAGGAAAAAAGGAAGCGGAACGCCGACAGACGTGTTCAGCCAACCTCCGCATCTCGCGATGCGGCGCGCGCCCTTGTCTCTTTCCCCTCTCCCGCTTGCGGGGGAGGGTAGGGAGGGGGCACGCTCGCCTATCGGCGTTCCACCACGGCTCTTACCGTCAGGGCTTTCGGCCCTTGGGCGCAGCTCCAGGCCAGGCTTCCTGGGACGCGGCAGGACGTTCGATCGGGTACGGTCGCTCCAACCGGGGAGCGAAGGACCTCGCGCTCTTACGCGGGCGTTACCCGCGCCCGCCTGTCCCAGTCCAGGGAACGCACCTCCCGGACCGGTCGTAGTGCCGGTCAGCATGATGCCCGAAGCTGCCCGGGTGCGGAGTGTATCGTTCCGCGCGCGGGCACCGCACTCGCTCCGCATTCGGGAGTACCCTCGGCCGAAGGCGTCCTTCACTGAGCGAGATTCGAAGGGTTGCTTGTAACTAATATGGGGACTGAAGTCAAGTCGGATCACGATAATGGCGACGCGCATTCGAACGATGCAAACGAGCGACCCGACGCGCGATTATCAAATCCGCAGAGTGACACGTTTCAGGGATCATTCTATTTTCCTGCAACCTCTGACTGAGGTGGAGTCGCCTGTGGATGCCGATCTCTACGACAAAGCGGCCCTTTTGGACCGGCTCACTACCGGCTTAAGGACGTCTGATCGCTCGACCGTGTTCCTGGTTGGTTCAGCGGTCACAGCTCCGGAAAAGCCGGGAGCGCCCGGTGTACTTGCAGTTAATGAAGTTGTTGATTTGATCCGGAGCGAGTTCACCGATCTGTCTCAGCAACAAGGCTTCGATCAGGCTCTAAAAGTTACACAAAATAGGTACCAATCGGCATTCTCTTTCCTTATTGGAAGACGGGGACAGGCGGGCGCGAACGAAATCATAAAGCGCGCAGTTTGGAACGCGCGCAAAAACACGCTGTTCGGCGAACCCAGGGCGGCCTA
>CAWJOX010000027.1:0-152500 GCA_963844545.1 uncultured Alphaproteobacteria bacterium
CGACTTGCCAATCACACTGGATAAGTTGCTGCGATGATTGTTCGATAACAGCTAGCCGAGAGTGCGGGCCAAAACCCGCGCTCCGCGCACACCCTCAGCTAGCCCGCGGACGAGGCCAACGACCGACTTGACCGTGTCCGCCGTCGCTTTGCCGTCCCCAGCCAGGCTTTGGCGAATGGCCTCGACCAGGGCTGAGCCGACGACCACGCCATCGGCGCCTTCCCCGATTGCCCTCGCCTGCTCGGCCGTTCGCACGCCGAAGCCGACGCAGACCGGGAGTTTGGTATGGCGCTTGATGCGCGTAACGGCGGCTGCAACTTTGGCGGCATCGGGCGCGGCGGCGCCGGTAATGCCGGTGATCGAAACGTAATAGACAAAACCCGAGGTGTTCGCGAGCACAGTGGGCAAGCGCTTGTCGTCGGTCGTCGGCGTGGCCAGCCGAATGAAATTGAAACCGGCCTTTAGTGCCGGCAGACACAATTCGTTGTCTTCTTCGGGCGGCAGATCGACCACGATCAGCCCATCGACGCCGGCGCTCCTGGCGTCAGCCAAGAAAGGCTCGACGCCGTAGACGTAGATCGGGTTGTAGTACCCCATGAGCACGAGCGGTGTTGTCGCATCACTGGTGCGGAATTCGCGCACCAGCGACAACGTGCGCTTCATGTTTTGACCGGACTTGAGTGCGCGCAGGCCGGCTGCCTGGATCGCCGGCCCGTCTGCCATGGGATCTGTGAAGGGCATACCGAGCTCGATCACATCGGCGCCGGCCGCGGGCAGCGCTTTAAGAATCGCCAGCGAGGAATCGTAATCCGGGTCACCCGCAAGAATGAACGTGACGAGCGCGGCGCGACCCTCGTCTTTAAGCGCGGCGAAGCGGCGATCGATGCGCGTGGTCATTGCGCGTTGCTTCGCAGATGCTGCGCCACCGTATCGAGGTCCTTGTCGCCGCGGCCGGAGAGATTGACTACCATCAAATGATCTTTGGGCTTCTTGGGAGCCAGATCGAACACTTTGGCGATGGCATGGGCCGGCTCAAGCGCCGGAATGATGCCCTCGAGCTTGGACAGGAGCTGGAATGCGTTGAGCGCTTCGTCGTCAGTCGCCGAGAGGAAAGTGACGCGGCCGAGGTCGTTGAGCCACGCATGTTCCGGCCCGACGCCCGGATAATCGAGGCCGGCCGAGATCGAATGCGCCTCGTTGATCTGCCCATCCTCGTTCATCAGCAAATAAGTGCGATTGCCGTGCAGCACGCCCGGACGTCCGCCGGCGATCGACGCCGCATGCTGGCCGCTGCTGAGACCGTGGCCCGCTGCCTCGACGCCGTAAATCTCGATTTGCCGATCGTCGAGGAACGGATGGAACAGGCCCATGGCGTTGGAACCGCCGCCGATGCAGGCGATCAGCGAATCCGGCAAACGGCCTTCCGCGGCGAGCATCTGTTCGCGGGTCTCGCGGCCGATGATCGATTGAAAATCGCGCACCATCATCGGGTACGGGTGCGGGCCGGCGACAGTGCCGATGCAATAGAACGTCGAGCCGACGTTGGTCACCCAGTCGCGCAGCGCCTCGTTCATCGCGTCCTTCAGCGTCTTGGCGCCGGACTGCACCGGCACGACCTTGGCGCCGAGCATGTGCATGCGAAAAACGTTCTGCTTCTGCCGCTCAACATCGACCGCGCCCATGTAGACGATGCATTCGAGTCCGAAGCGCGCGCATAACGTCGCGGTCGCAACGCCGTGCATGCCGGCGCCAGTTTCGGCGATGATGCGCTGCTTGCCCATGCGCCGCGCCAGCAAAATTTGGCCGAGCACGTTGTTGACCTTGTGCGCGCCGGTGTGATTGAGCTCCTCACGCTTCAGATAAATCTTGGCGCCTCCGCCCGAAAGGCCGGAGGCCGTCTGTCTGCAATAATCGGTCAGCCGCTCGGCAAAATAGAGCGGCGACGGGCGTCCGACGTAGTGCGCGAGATAGCCGTCCATTTCCGATTGGAACGCGGGATCGGCCTTAGCCTTCGCGTACGCCTGCTCCAGTTCCAAAATCAGCGGCATCAGCGTTTCGGCCACAAAGCGGCCGCCGTAAATGCCGAAGTGCCCGTTCTCGTCCGGCCCGGTGCGAAACGAATTGGGTTGCTGCACTGTCATGCTGGGCTCGTGACCGGCCTGGTTGCCAAGTGCGCCGCCGCCGCGCGCGCCGCGCGCACGAACGCGCGAATCTTGTCCGGATCTTTCTCGCCCGGCGCGCGCTCCACTCCGGAAGAAACGTCCACCCCGGGTGCCGCGGTGAAACGCAAAGCCTCGCCGACGTTGCCAGCATGAAGCCCGCCCGACAACATGAACGGCACATCTAGCTCAACGTCTCGCAGCAGGCTCCAGTCGAACGGTCGGCCCAGTCCACCCGGCCGTGTCGCGGTTCGCGGCGGGCGGGCATCAAACAACAGATAATCCGCCACAGCCGTGTAGGCTGCGACGATCCCCAGGTCAGTCTTCGTTTCTACCGCAACCGCCTTCATGACCGGCAAGCCGAAGCGTTTTTTGATTGCCACGACACGTTCCGAGGTCTCCTTGCCATGAAGTTGCAGGATATCGGGCCGCAACGCCTCGACGACTGCGCCAAGCAATAAATCGTCGGCATCGACTGTAAGCGCGACCTTTTTCGCGCGGCCGCGCACCCGCCGGCCAAGCAAGAGCGCCTTGTCGAACCCAACGTGACGCGGCGACGGCGAAAAAAATACAAAGCCGACCATGTCGGCGCGCTCGTCAAGCGCGACATCGAGGGCTTCGGGAGTCGAAAGGCCGCAGATTTTTACAATAAGCGACATTGGTCAGGCCTGTTGACGGGCGCGGCCGTTCTACATCGCTATCCGATGTTTGTCTCTCCCGGAGGCTCCCCTACCGGACCGGAGGCCGCAGCCGGAGGCGCTGCGGCGGTTCGCCCGCCACGGGGCCGGTGGTCGGTTTGGCAGCCGCGCCTTCCAGGACATGGACCCTTTCGCGCAGCCTGTGCAGTTCGCGTTCGAATCGGCGCGCTGCGCCACGCCACTTGCCCTGTCCCAGCCACGACGCGACGCCGCCGATAATCACCCCGATAATGAGCGCGAGGATGATCGGCACAAACAAGGGCAACGCTACCGAGGCGACGGGCTCGTGGGGGCTGAACGGGTCGAATGAAACCGTGACCGTCTGCCGGTTCGCAACCGCAAAGGCGATGATAATGATGGCGAGCGGCACCAAGATGACCGCCGCGACAAGCCTTCGCAGCAAAACTGGACCTCCGCCCGCGCCGGACGAGCGGATCAGGCCTCGACCGCCTGATTGAGCCGCTCGCGCATTTCCTTGCCGGTCTTGAAGAACGGCACGCACTTTTGATCGACTGCGACATGGGCGCCGGTACGCGGATTGCGACCGGTTCGAGCCGGGCGTTGCTTGACCGAGAACGCGCCAAAGCCACGCAGTTCCACGCGATCGCCGCGGGCCATCGCCGCAATGATCTCACCGAGAATCGCGTTGACGATTTTTTCGACGTCGCGCTGATAGAGGTGCGGGTTCTGCGACGAAATGCGTTGCACCAGTTCGGATTTGATCATGGCTGCCTGCTGCCGGCTTTCAGTTCGCGCCGGCAGGGTGCCAAAGGGCCAGTAACCCGTCAAGATTGAGCCGCTCGACCGCGGCGCCCCACTCGTCGAGGCTGCGGGCGAGCGTGGCGAAACCGGCCGCCTCCAGTATCGCCGCGGCGGCTGCATGCAGGAACGGCAGATCGCTGAAGCGATTGTGCAGCTGATAGTCGCGCACCGGCAGTTTCGCGTCGACCTTCTTCTCCTTCGCCAGCCAGGCGATGCCGGTCCGCTCGTCGCCGAGCTCGTCGACAAGCTTTAGTCCGATACCCTGATGACCGGTGAAGATGCGGCCATCGGCGACGGTTTGCAGTTCGGCGTCGTTGAGATGGCGCCGATTCTGTACCAGACCACGGAACCAAGCGTAGGAATCCTTGATGATCGATTCGATCGCGGCGCGGGCTTCAGGCGAAGTCGGCCCGAAGCCGTCCGGCGCCGCCTTGAGCGGTGTGGATTTGATGGTCTCGACTTTGACGCCGATCTTATCCAGGAGATCGCCAACGTTGGGATACTGGAACAGCACGCCGATCGAACCGACCAGAGACGTCTGCTTGGCAATGATATGATCGCCGGCGATGGCAGTGATGTAGCCGCCGGACGCCGCCAGGCCATCGACCACAATGACCAGCGGCTTTCGTTCCTTCAACCGCATCAGCGAGTTCATAGAGCTGCTCGGAGCCGGCCGTGGTGCCGCCGGGGCTGTCGACATGGACCACCACGGCGCGCACGATCGAGGACTTGGAAAGGCGGTCGAGCTGCAGCACCCGCTCCTGATCATCCCGGATTAGGCCCTGGATGGTCACGCGGGCGATGTAGGCCCCGGCAAGGCCGGTGCGGTTGTTGAAGTATGCCGCCGCGCCGATGACGATCACAGCGACGAACACGATGGCAAGAACGCGCCAGAAGGTGAGCTTACGCCGCATCCGGCGGCGGTCGACAATCAGGTCGGCGTCAAGTGACATTGCCGAATTTCCTTTGCTTTCGCCTTACCGTTGTCGGTCTGGAACCGCGCGAACGCGGACCCCGGAATTGCCGCCTCACCCGTTATTCCGCTTCTTCTTCTTCCTTTTCGGTTTCTTCACCCTTGCGCTTGAGCGCGGTACCCAGAATATCGCCGAGCGTTGCGCCAGAATCCGAAGATCCATATTGCGCGATCGCCTCCTTCTCCTCGGCGACTTCGAGCGCTTTGATGGAAACGGAGACTTTTTGAGTCCGACGGTCGTATTGGATCACGCGGGCGTCGACTTTCTGGCCAACGGCGAATCGATCTGGGCGCTGCTCGGAACGATCACGTGCCAATTCCGATCGCTTGATGAAAGTGGTCAATTCGGTACCGACGATTTTGACGTCGAGCCCGCCCTCCTTCACCTCCGTCACTTCGCAGGTCACGACCGAGCCCTTCTTGAGTTCGCCTGCCGCAGGCTCGGTTTCGGCGGCACCGCCGCTCGCGAGCTGCTTGATGCCGAGCGAGATGCGCTCCTTCTCGATATCCACATCGAGAACCTGCGCCTTGACCTTATCGCCCTTCTTGTACTCCTCGATGACCTGTTCGCCCGGCCGTTTCCAATCGAGGTCGGACAGATGCACCATGCCGTCGACATCGCCGTCCAGCCCAAGGAACAGGCCGAATTCGGTCTTGTTCTTGACTTCGCCCTCGACGACCGATCCGGCCGGGTATTTCTCCAGAAACACCTCCCAGGGATTGCGCATGGTCTGTTTGAGACCAAGCGAAATCCGGCGCTTGACGGGATCGACTTCGAGAACCTGCACTTCGACTTCCTGAGACGTCGAGACGATCTTGCCGGGATGCACGTTTTTCTTGGTCCACGACATTTCCGAGACGTGGATCAGACCCTCGATGCCGGGTTCCAGTTCGACGAACGCGCCATAGTCGGTGATGTTGGTGACGCGACCCTTGAAACGGGCGCCGACCGGATACTTAGCCTCGATGCCCTGCCACGGGTCATCGAGCAGCTGCTTCATGCCGAGCGAAATGCGATGGGTCTCGTGGTTGATCTTGATGATCTTGACCTTGACCTGCTGCCCGATATTGAGGACCTCTGACGGGTGATTGACGCGCCGCCAGGCGATGTCGGTGACATGCAGGAGGCCGTCGATCCCGCCGAGATCGACGAACGCGCCGTAATCCGTGATGTTCTTAACCGCGCCGTCGATGACCTGGCCTTCTTCGAGGTTTTGCACCAGTTCGTGGCGCTGCTCGGCGCGGGTCTCTTCCAAGACCGTACGTCGTGACACCACGATGTTGCCGCGCCGCCGATCCATTTTGAGGATCTGGAAAGGCTGCGGCTGATTCATCAACGGCGACACGTCGCGGATCGGCCGGATATCGACTTGCGAGCGCGGCAGGAACGCAACGGCGCCGTCGAGATCAACGGTGAAGCCACCCTTTACCTGGTTGAAGATGACGCCTTGGACCTTTTCGTTGTTCTGGAATGCCTTTTCGAGCTTGCCCCAGCTTTCTTCGCGGCGCGCCTTGTCGCGCGACAGCACGGCTTCACCGAGCGCATTCTCGACCCGTTCGAGATAGACCTCGACCTCATCGCCAATCTTGATCTCGGCTGACCGGCCCGGCCCTGCGAACTCGCGTAGCGCGACGCGGCCCTCGGTCTTGAGTCCTACATCAATGACGGCAACGTCCTTTTCGATGCCGACAACCGTCCCCTTGACGACCGATCCTTCCTGTAGATGGCCATTGCCGAAGGATTCCTCGATCATGCTGGCGAAGTCTTCGCGCGACGGCGCGGCGGTAGCAACCTGAGCCATGAATTCTCCAAGCCCCGTGAAAAATGGATTGGTCCAGAACGCACGGCAGCCGCCGGTTAAGCCGGCGGTTGGGGCCAAGGCCAGACGATCAGGACAAAGCTTCGACCGGTGCCGTGCATGCAAAGCGCGGAACGGGCTGTTCCTCCAATGACGAAAACGCGGTCAGCGGCGCTTTCGGCCCGTTCGGACGGCTTCGATGATTTCGACGGCGGCCCGGAATGCCGCGTCTATACTCAAATGTGTGGTATCGAGCAAGTGCGCATCGGGCGCCGCTTTGAGTGGCGCGGCGGTGCGGCGCGAGTCCCGTTCATCCCGTCGTAACAGGTCGGCCAAAACTTCCTGTTCATCCACGGGCTCGCCCTTTGCCTGCAGTTCAAGGGTTCGCCGCTTGGCCCGCACTTCCGGCGTCGCCACCACGAACAATTTAACGTCGGCCCCCGGGGCGATAACGGTACCGATATCGCGGCCGTCGAGTACGGCGCCCGGTGGCTTGGTCGCGAATTGACGCTGAAAGTTCATCAGCGCTTGGCGCACCTCCGGGATCGCCGCCACCACCGAAGCAGCCTCGGTGATCGGCTGCGCTTTTAGCGACTTTTCATCAAACTTGGTCGGATCGAGCGCGACCGCTGCAGCGATGGCATGCCGGGTATCGTCCGGGGAATAGCCGGCGTCGAGCACAGCTTTGGCCACCGCCCGATAGATCAGACCAGTGTCGAGATGATGCAGGCCGTACACACCCGCAATCTGTTTGGCGATCGTACCCTTGCCCGAGGCGGCCGGCCCGTCGATAGCGATGATCATTGTCGCTCCAGATCCCTCGCGTCGCCGCGGCGCCCCGCAAGACCGTTGTGCGTCAACCGGGAAGTTGATAGATCAAAAGACGGGACGAAAGATTGCGCAAGCACGAAGAGTGACATCGCGAGCATTGCGTCCCGCAACCCCAAGATGGTTCGATAGTACAGCAGTTTCTTCCGCTGCGCGGGCTGATTTTCAATGATGACCGTATTTGCATCTCAAAATCTTCGCACGGCCCAGTGCAGCTTGCCGTTTGCGACGCATTGACATCGATCTGATCGAGGAACGGGTATCGATGCGATTACGCAGACGGCTAAAGAACCAACCCTGGGTGCAAAAAACTGTCGGTATCCTGGCTGCGGAGTATCTCCGTCTAGTGTGGACGACAAGCCGCTTCACGATGGAGCCTGCCGAACCCTATCGTCTTTACGAGACGCAGCAGCCGGTGATCATCGCAATGTGGCACGGTCAGCATTTCCTGTTGCCGTTCCTCCGCCGACAATACCGGTTTAGGGTGTTGATCTCCCGGCACAGCGACGGCGAGATCAATGCGGTCGCTGCCGAGCGGCTCGGCGTTGGCACGGTTCGCGGCTCGGGCGATCATGGGACTCGCTTCCATATCAAGGGCGGTGTCGCCGGATTCAAGGCGATGCTGGAATCGCTCGAGGAAGGCTGGAATATGGCGCTGACCGCCGATGTCCCGAAGGTTTCGCGGGTGGCTGGCCGCGGCATCATCAAACTTGCGCAAGAATCGGGTCGCGCGATTTTTCCGGTCGCCTTAGCAACCAGCCGCCGCATCACACTCAGCAACTGGGATCGTTCCGAAATCAATTTGCCGTTCAGCCGCGGCGGGATTGTCGTCGGCGAGCCGGTCCGTGTTCCCAGGGATGCCGACACAATTGTATTGCAGCAGGCCCGCGCCACGCTTGAAAAGGCGCTCAACGCAGCAACCGAACGTGCTCACGCCATCGCCGATCGTCGGTCTTGAGCATGCAGCAATTGGAGGAGCGGCTTGAGGTTGAGCCCCGGGTATGAATAAATGGCCGCGCTGGAAGTGATATTCGGTTTTAATGAGCAACAGCGGCTGCGGGGAACGCGTTGGCAGTTATTGATGACGTTCGGGCGATCATCGCTAAATCGCTCAACATTCCTATCGAGCGGTTGACGCCGGATTCGCGTCTCGACGAACTCGGCGCAGAGTCGCTGGACGTGATCGAGATCGTTTTTGGTCTTGAGGAAAAGTTCGACATCACCATTCCGCTCAAGGCGGACGAAGCGACGCGTCTTACGACACCCGGCGCCACCGGCATTCAGGACAAGGCCGGCCAGGAGATGCCGTTTTCGACCGTCGGCGATGTCGCCGAGATCGTGGAAAAGCTGATCGCCGCAAAAGTAACGCAATGAACCGAGTGGTCGTGACGGGAATCGGCGTCGTCACGCCGGTTGGCAGCACCCGCGAAAAATTTTGGTCGGGATTAGTCGAAGCCAGATCCGGTATCGGCCCTATCACAATCATCCCAACTGAGCGTTTGAATACGCGGATTGCCGCCCAAGTTCTCGATTTCGATCCGTCGCAGCATTTCGATCCGAAGCGACAGGGCCTGCTCGATCGCTTCTCGCAATTCGCGGTGGTCGCAGCGCGCGCCGCGGTCAAAGATGCGCAATTGGAGCTCACCGAAGAGATCGCGCTACAAGCGGCGACAATCGTCGGCAACGGAGCCGGCGGGATGAATACCCTCGACGATTCCTACCTCAAGCTCTACGGACAAAATGCGACGCGCGCACACCCGCTGTCGATTCCGCGCCTGATGATGAACGCCGCGTGCAGCCAGATTTCCATGGACCTTGGCTTGAAGGGCCCGACTTTCACAATCGCATCCGCATGCTCTTCCGGAACGCATGCGATCGGTCAGGCCTTTCAAATGGTGAGGACCGGACAGGTGCCGATCGCGATCGCCGGCGGTACGGAAGCTTGCATCACCGTCGGTACGATCAAAGGCTGGGAGGCGTTGCGCGTGCTCAGCACCGACACCTGCCGGCCGTTCTCAAGAACGCGAACGGGACTCGTGCTCGGCGAAGGCGCGGCAATGTTCGTGCTCGAGCCGCGCGAGCGCGCCGTAGCGCGCGGCGCACCGATCTATGCGGAGCTATTGGGTTTCGGCATGAGTGCCGACGCCGGCGACATCACCGCCATCGATCCCGATGGCGCAGCTCGCGCCATGCGCTCCGCCTTGACCGACGCCAAGCTCAACGCGGAGGATATCGACTACGTCAATGCACATGGCACCGGTACGGCGCTCAACGACAAGGGTGAAACGGTGGCGCTGCACAAAGCATTCGGCGTAAACGCCCAGCGTTTGGCAGTTTCGTCGAGCAAAGGCGTGCTCGGCCATAGTTTGGGTGCCGCAGGAGCGCTTGAGCTTGCTGCAACAGCGTTGGCGCTGCAACACCAGACCATTCCGCCGACCGCTAACTTTGAAGAGACCGATCCGGACTGCGACCTTGACTATGTGCCTAACACCGCGCGCAACGCCCCAATCGAGAACGCCATGTCGAGCTCGTTTGCGTTTGGCGGATTGAATGCGGTGCTGGTGCTCGGCCGGGCCTAAGTCGCTTTAGCCTTACGCGAAGTCAGCTCCGAGTTTGCCCATCATCGGCGCAAAATTTGGAAAGCTCGTGGCGATAAAGCTTGCATCATCAATCTTCACCGGCTGCTCGCTGGCCAGCCCCATGACCAGTGCGGCCATCGCAATGCGATGATCCATGTGCGTTACAACCAGTCCGCCGCCAGCCACGCGTCCGCGACCGCGCACAATCAGATCGTCGCCATTGATTTCGACTTCAACGCCGTTGCTTCGCAACATAACAGCGGTCGCGTCGAGGCGGTCGGACTCCTTGACCCGCAATTCTTTCAGCCCCCGCATGTGAGTTACGCCCTCGGCAAACGAAGCGGCGATCGCCAGGATCGGATATTCGTCGATCATGGCTGGCGCACGCGAGGCAGGAACTTCGACGCCGCGCAGCGCGCTGGCGCGCACGCGCAAATCAGCGACCTCCTCGCCGCCCTCATTGCGTGTTTCGAGCCGCTCGATTGCAGCGCCCATCTCGGCGAGGGTCGTCAACAGACCAGTGCGCAGCGGATTAAGCATCACGCCGTCGAGGATCACGTCGGAGCCGGGCGTAATCAACGCCGCAACCAGCGGAAACGCCGCTGAGGAAGGATCGGCGGGAACCATGATCGGCTCCGGCGCAAGCTCCGGCTGGCCTGCGAGAGTGATGTGGCGGCCAAGATTGCCGTGCGGCTTGACGCGCACATCCGCACCGAAGTGAGTAAGCATCTTTTCGGTATGATCGCGCGTCGCTTCGGCTTCGATGACAATTGTCTCTCCCGGCGCGGCGAGGCCAGCGAGAAGGACCGCGGACTTTAATTGAGCCGAAGCAACCGGCGGCTCGAACACGATCGGGATCGGCTCGCGCGCACCTTTGAGCGTCAGCGGTAAGCGGCCGTCGGCGTCACCGACTATATGCGCGCCGACCCGCCCCAGAGGCTCGAGCACCCGCCGCATCGGGCGCCGACGGAGCGAGGCATCGCCGTCGAACGTCGCGGTGATGGGGCAGCCCGCCACCGCTCCAAGCATAAGCCGGCATCCGGTCCCCGAATTGCCGAAATCAAGGACGCGCCCAGGCGCGGCAAAGCCCGCGACGCCGACACCGTGGACCCGCCATTCTCCCGCACCGAGCCTGTCAACCTGGGCACCTAGCGCCACTACAGCCTTGCCGGTGCTAAGTACGTCTTCACCTTCGAGCAATCCACTAATTCTGGTCTCGCCGACCGCGAGCGCACCGAGGATGAGCGCACGATGCGAGATCGATTTGTCGCCTGGCACGCGGGCGCGGCCTCGCAGTGGGCCACGCCGGCGGGCGGTGAGTTCGGCTGGTTCGGCATGCATTGGGTAAAATCCACCGGGCTCGCTCTATCACGCCAGTCAAACCAGGTCCCGCAGCGGCCCTTTGGGCCTGTAGAGCCTTGAAGGGGAGTAGCGGCACGATCCGCTATTGACAGGTCCCGCCCGACTAGCCAAGTGAAGCTCCCAAATCGAAGGGATTTCGGCCGTGGCCAAACCGGAACTAGGCACTAAGCGTGTCTGCCCCGAAACCGGGCGCAAGTTTTACGACCTCAATAAGGACCCCGTCATCTCACCCTACACCGGCAAAGTCGTGCCGGTAGAGATGCCGACGGCACGTTCGCGGCCCGAGCAGGCGCAACCGGCGCCGGCGGCACGTCCAGCGGTGGTACCTGAGGAAGTTGCTGCACCGGAGCCGCAGGAGGCCGAATTTGTCTCGCTGGAAGAGGCCGACGCCGAGGCGCAGGGATCAAAAGCGCCGGTAGAGACCACCGAACCTGACATCGAAGAAGAAGTCGAGATAGACGAAAGCCTCGACGATGCCGCGTTCATCGAGGAGCAGGAAGAGGAGGATGCCGATGTCACCGATATCATCGGCAGCGACATCGAAAATGAGGAGGAAGGATAGTCAGGAGTTCGGTAAACAGCGTTCAGTAATCAGAGCGAAGTCATCCGAACACCCGATTGCCGATACCTGTTCCCTGATTGGGGGCCATAGCTCAGTTGGGAGAGCGCTTGAATGGCATTCAAGAGGTCGGCGGTTCGAACTCCGCCTGGCTCCACCATAATCTCCGGGCTCGTCAGTAGCGCTCCGAGGCTACCGCTTTCGTGTCTCATTTTGACGCGATGCCATGTTACTGTTGGTCCTTCGCTGCCCTCTTGGATTTGATCCCTCAAACGATCAAGGGGGGATAGCGAAACCCGGGCCACATGATGCAAGAGCGTTTGCTGAGCGCGAATGAGAAACCGAGCGTGCATTTGCCGAGCCGCTATCCGGCCCTGACGGCAATTTTTGCGCTTGCTGCGATTATCGCGACGGCCGCGGCCCTCTACATGTGGCAGGACCAGCGGTCGGCGGTAGCCCAACTCACGTTCGCGCAAGCGCGAGCACGCCACGCGGAACAGACTTTCAAGATGAGCGGGAGCGTCATTAATACTCTCGTTGCCAATCTTGCAGCCCGCCTGGCAAACGCAACGTCAATCCCGTCTCAAGAATTGCCGCCGCTTCTGGGCGACGTCGAAAGTGCCGTTGGAACGCTGGTAACAAAAACCGACCACGACCCGGAAACGCGGCGCATCCAAGGCGCAATGTATATTCAGTTCTCGTCGATCTATCTGGCGCGCGGCAATCCCCAGCTTGCCGTTGCCACTGCACGAAAAGGCAGCGACATCTTTCGCGCGCTCGCGGCCGCGGCGCCAAACAATGACGACATTCAGAGCAACGTCGGCTTAAGCTTGCAGAGATTGGGCGAGGCCCTTCGTGCCAGCGGCGACATCAAAGGCGGTCTGGCCGCGGATCGAGAAAGCCTGGAAATCGCCCGTGAACTCGCCAGCAAAGATCCGGGCAACAGGCAGTTTCGGACCGACGTCGTGCTCGCGCTGTGGCGGCTTGCCTCCAACGGCGATGAGCCACAAGCTCGGCTGACCGAAGCTCTCAAGATCCTCAGGAACCTGAAACTGGCCGCGATGCTTACTCCCAACCAGGAAGAATGGATTACCACAATCGAGGACAATCTTTCGCGGATGCCGTGACCGCGGACCACCTCGTGTCACGGGACGGGTCCACGTTGCGCCCAACGAAGAACACCGACCGGCCGCGCAAGTCGTCGCCTTCTACAACGAGCGCGACACGCGCGCCGAAAAAGCCGCGGACCGCGCCTCGCTACGATCGGCGGCGGTTCAGCTTCACGATGGCCGAGTGCCTTCCAGGAACGGCACCGCGAACGCGGCTTCGTGCATCACCGGCCCGTGACCGAAATAGCCGCCTTCGCCGAACGCTTCCCCATGATCGGCCATGATCATGAAGTGGGTATCGAGCGGCGCTTTCGCGAGCAGCCGGCCGAAAACCTGGTCCACATATTCCACGCAACGGATTTGCTGCGAGTGCAGGAATTCCAGTTTGTCCGCGTCAAAGAAGTTGTCGTTCCTGCCATTGGCGACACGTCCGCCTGAAATCCTCACCAGCGGCCAGCGCCTTGGCAGCGCCATGCACGCCCGAGATATGCGGCAGGTCGCTACCCTTGAGCATGTAGGGGTAGTGCGTCTCGCCGATATTGAGAAAATAGAAAGTCGGCTGGTCCGCCCGGAATTCGATCTCATCGACCATTCCGCTGAAGTCGTTGTGATTCGGCATCAGCTTGTAGTCATCGAAGAACTTGCTGATCAGGGTGAAGCCGTTAAGGACCGGCATCGAAACCCGCGCGACGGTGCGATAGCCGTGCTCCTTGAGCAGCTTCGGGAGCGACAATTGTGGGATGAAGCTTCGGAAGCCGAGGTCTGGGATGTCGAGGCGGTCTATCCACGCCGAAAAATCTTGCTTGTAGACTTCAGAAGCGTAGACGCCCTGCGGTGACCGATGCGGCACCAGACCCATCAGGTAGGAGTAATGCGACGGCGCGGTCCAGGACGCATAGGACCACCTTTGTTCAGCGTCGCCAAACTGGTCGAAATGCGGGGTACGGGCCCGCGTAAAGCTGTCGTACCGACAGCTGTCGAGTACCATAAAAACCAGGTTCTTGGGCATGTCACGCTCGCATGCGAAGGGGGACCGGCTTGATATGCGCGACTTTCCGTCGAAGTCTTGTTATCATTCGCCAACCTTCTGTCCGCACATGCCAGCTCCAGCAAGGATTCGTAAATCACCAAGCCCTGGCTCAAGGATGCGGAAGGGCAATTCATGCGTGATCTGGACGCCAAACGTCTCGGCCCACTCCCTAACGCCAGCGGAGCTATAACGCGGCTCGCCTATGCCACCGCGAAGAGGATGGGGGTCGACGTCGAATCACTATCGAAGAAGGCGGGGCTGTCTCTTCACCAAATCGAAGACCGAGGCGTGCGCCTCAAAGTCAGAGATCAAATCACCTTTTTGAATCTCGCCGCCGACGCGCTGCAGGACGATCTTCTCGGATTTCACCTTGCGCAGCTACCCGATCTCCGAGAATTTGGATTGCTCTATTACGTCGCCGCATCCTCGGAAATCTTGAGCACAGCCGTTCAGCGAATAGCGCGATACAGCTCAGTCATTAACGAAGGCGTATCTATCAAATATGACGGCAAAGACGCCGTCGTTGCTTTTCGGTATGTCGGCGTTAGCCGCCATCAAGATACCCATCAGATTGAGTTTTTTATGACGGCACTCGTCCGTGTGTGCCGCCAGCTAACTGGCCACCACGTGGTGCCAACTCGGGTAAGCCTCGCCCACCGAAGAAAGACTGCCGGTTCGGAATTTGTTGAGTTCTTTGGCGGTTTTGTTGAATTTGGTGCGGCCGTTGATGAACTCGCGTTCGCGCCGACTATTAAGCAAATACTCGTCACCAGCGCGGACCCGTACCTCAATGACTGCCTGATCACGTATTTCGAAGACGCGCTTTCTCGGAGAGCAACCAGCCGCGGTTCATTTCGATCGAGCGTCGAGAATGCGATCGTCCCGCTGCTTCCGCATGGGAAGGTCAGAATAGGCGAAATTGCACGCCGCCTCGGAGTAAGCCAGCGAACTTTTGCGCGGCGTTTGTCTTCGGAAGGACTTACTTTTTCCGATGTGCTGGAAAGTCTGAGGTCCGATCTTGCAGCACGCTATTTGACCGACGAGGACCTTTCGATTTCCCAAATCGCGTGGCTGCTCGGCTATCAGGAAGTGAGCGCACTCACGCACGCGTTCAGGCGATGGACCGGCAAAACGCCCCGAGAAATGCGTTCTCGGGTCGCCTTTTAATCGGGCCGGCGTCGACCCGCTCGAACTCCGGCCATCAATTTTATTTTCAGTTCGCGAACCGACAACGGGGCCGCCGCATATGCTGCGTTGCACCGAGGTCTCGCAGCCAAAGTCACTTGTGGGTCAAACGCCGCAGGCGGCCCAAACAATAAATGCGGCGCTGGTGGGACCTTGAACACAGAAAGGTTAGACATGGCGCGCTATTTCTTACGCCTTGCCAACTTCGATCATTGGGCCTTTGAACGTGCTAATCCTTATGAGGTCGCGTTCTGGCGCCAAGTTGGCCAAGTCCTGTTCACACTGGATTTCCCGCGGCGGTGCTGGCGGCTCGCCGACAGGAGCGGCGGCACTTCATGTGCTTCTTGATAACGCGGGGAGGCGCAAGGCTTCAAAAAGAATGCTTCGCGCTCCTTTTTTGCGCGATTTCTGCCAAAATATCTTTTGACAATACGCACGACAGAATGCGAGCAAGCCACCGTGATGCGGGGGCGCACAGGAGCAGGCCTACATGGCACACTGCATCGGCCGACGGATTTTTCTTGTGGCAGCGCTTTTGGTTGCGCCTCCCGCGTTTGCACAGAGCGACGACCAACCTCCACCGCCCGAGGGGCCGCCGCCCGGGCAGGAAATGCAGGGACAGGAGATGCAGCCGCCGCCGATGCAAGCGCCCATCCCGCCGGGGCGATCGCCGCGGGGCGGAGGCGGAACTCCGTGCAGCGTGCGGTCCGGAAATTGCCCGTCTTTGTCCCGGCGTGCCGCGCGGTGGAGGACGGATTGTTCAGTGTCTGATGTCCCGTCGTGGTGCGCTGTCGCCGATGTGCAGGACGATGCTGGCCTCAAGGGGTGGCAGAATGGGCGGGATGCCGCCAGGTTATGGACCGCCACCCGGATATGGCCCGCCGCCAGGCCACGGTCCGCCGCCCGGATATGGTCCGCCTCCGCGTGGCGCTCCGCCGCCGCAGGGCTACGGGCCACCACCGCAACAGGGCTACGGACCGACGCCGCAATCCAATTACACGCCACCTCCGCCTAATTATCGGCCGCCGCCGTCCGCCTTTACTTCGCCAGCACCGCCTCCGCCGCGGTCCAACACCAGAGCTGCGTTCCAAGCATCGTGCGGTCCCGATGCGAAGCTGTTCTGCGCCGGCGTTCCGCGGGAGGACCACGGCGTCGTCAAATGTCTGTCCTCGCATCGCGCAGAATTGTCACAAACCTGCCAGATGTATCTGCAAACCGCCCGCGCCGAGCGAGCGGCTCAGCCGGCGTCGGGAGGCGCGGATGTGCCTCCTCCGCCACCACCGAAAGGCAGTCCTCCAGCCGCGGCGCCCGCCAACGAATAGCATCCACGATGGCGTGATCCGTCTAACAACGTCCAGGAATGCGAGGCGCTGATAATGCCGGCCGTACGATAAGAGGCTTTACAAAAAGTGGTCCCGTGCTGCGAGGCGGCCTAGTGCTCTTGATCGCGAGCTTGCTCGCGGGCTGCTCCAATTCGGGCACTGCCGCGAACGAGGCCAAGCTGCGCCAAACTCCGACCAACGCAGGCAAAGTGTTGGCGACAATTCCACGGGGCTCTGCGATCAAAATCGGCGATTGCAGCAACGGCTGGTGCCGGGTGTCGTGGAATGGACGTGAAGGCTACGTATTAGCTAAATCGGTACACATTTCGGAGCGTGCGTTCCGTAACGCCTCGCAACCCGATCGGGCGCCAGACGAAAACGACGCTGAAGAAGAAAACATAACGCCTTCGGACGAAGGCGCCCCACCATCAACCTCGAACTAATACCGGCCCACCCGGAGCCGGTCGGCGCCAGCGACGCATGGCATCGATCGCAAGATACACCACCGGTGTGGTGTAGAGCGTGACGAATTGCGAAACAAACAAGCCGCCCACAATCGCTATGCCAAGCGGCTGCCGTAATTCGTGACCGGGGCCGGTTCCAAGTGCTAGTGGCAGCGCACCAAGCAAAGCCGCCATCGTGGTCATGACGATCGGACGCAGCCGGAGCAACGCAGCCTGGCGGATGGCGTCATTTGCGGAAAGGCCCTCGCGCCGCTCCGCATCGAGAGCGAAATCAACCATCATGATGGCGTTCTTCATGACAATTCCGACCACCAAAATGCACGCGATGGCGGTAATAAGCGTGAAGTGCGTATGCGTGACGAACAGCGCCAGCAGAGCGCCGAACGCTGCCGACGGCAGCGTCGACAAGATCGTCAATGGATGAGCGTAACTCTCATAGAGCATGCCCAGAATGAGATAGACCGCGATCACGGCGGCGAGAAACAGGAACGGCTGAGTTTGGTTGTTCTGCTGAGCCAGCCGCGCAATGCCGGAATATTCCGCTTTAATATCCGAGGGCAACCCGGCTTTCGCCTGGGCGGCTTGGATAGCGCTCTGGGCTTGCCCGATTGATACGCCAAGCGGCGTATTAAACGATATCGCGATCGACGGGAGCTGGTTGAAATGGCGAAGCCACGTCGGCGAGTGATTACGGCGGACATCGCTCAGGACCTGCAGCGGTATGCCTTGGTCTAAATAAAGAATCGGAAGTTTCAGCGGATCGTTCCGGTATTGCGGCTGCACTTCCAGGACAACATGCGAAAAATAGCTCTGCTCGCGGATCCACGAAATCGGACGCTGTCCGAACCAGTCATAGAGAACATTGTCGATACCGGCGACCGTTGCGCCCGCGACCGCGGCGCGCGCGCGGTTGATGTTGACGGTCGCCCCGAGACCAAAAACATCATAGTTCCAAACGACATCCGTCGTCTGCGGCAAGGCCCTGATACGCGCCAGCATGATTCTCGCCCAGCGCACAAGCTCGTCCTGGTTCAACGAACTCAAGACGTATTGGTATCGGTTTGACGCGCCGCCCGTGCCAACGGTGACATCCTGCACTGGTGTGAGAAGTGTTCGCATCCCGCGGACCGCGGTCAATTTTTTCCGCAGGCGGCTGATAACCCGATCAATCAATTCCCTGCGCTCAGCCAAAGGTTTCAAGTTCGCCAGCATTGCGCCGATGCTGATGACGTGATCGCCAACATAGGAGGCGACGTCCGCGACCGCGGGGTCGGCCTTGATAATGTCCGCGGCTTTGCGCTGAAGCTCCGACATGGTCGCGAATGAAACATTGGGCACCGCAATGGTCGTTATGCGTAAAATGCCGGTGTCCTGGGTCGGCAGAAATCCCTTCGGGATTTTGACGTAAAGGCCAACCGTTGCAGCGGCGAGAATTGCGGCAAATCCGAGCGTCAGCCAATTATGGCGCAACGTCCAGGTGAGGCTCGCCGCATAAAACGCGGTGGATCGTGCGATCACTTTTTCAGAGGCTCGGCCGATGCGGCCCTCCCGGCGATCGCCACGCGCGGAGAGGAGCCGGCTGCACATCATCGGCGTCAGCGTCAGCGAAACCAATGCTGATGCGACGATGGCGGCGACCAGGGTCAGTCCGAACTCACGAAACAAGCGGCCGACAATGTCCGGCATAAACAGGATGGGGATGAGCGCCGCGATCAACGCGACGGTGACCGAAACCACGGTGAACCCCATTTGCCGCGTCCCCTTGAGGGCAGCGTTGATCGGCGTTTCCCCCGTTTCGATGAGACGCGTGATGTTCTCGATAATGATCACAGCGTCGTCGATCACAAAACCGACTGCGATCGTGAGTGCCATGAGAGAAATGTTGTTCAGGCTGAAGTCGAGAAAGTACATCACCACCAACGTGGCGGCGATCGATACCGGTATGGCCAAGCTGGGAATGAAGGTCGTCCAAAACCGGCGCAGGAAGAGTGCGAGCACCATGACAACGAGAATGATGGCAACCGCGATCGTAAACTGGACATCAGCGATCGCCGCGCGGATGAGCAGCGTGCGGTTATAAACGACATGGACGTCGACGGAGGCAGGTATCCAGTGCCGCAACTGCGGAATGGTCTTCAGGATTTCGTCAACCGTTTGGACGACATTGGCGTCCGGCTTCTTTAGAACATAGAGCACGATCGCCGGCTTGCCGTTAAACCATCCGGCGCGGTTTTCATTTGCCGTAGCGTCCGAGATGTCGGCGATTTCGCCCAAGTGAATCGGCGGACGATTAGCCTGCTCAAGCACGATGTCCTGAAAGTCCTTCGCCTTATATAGCTGATCGTTGGCTACGATCGGAATCGAATGATAGCCATCGGTCAGTGATCCTTTAGGCCAGTCAGCACTGGCGTTCTTGACAAAGAAGCGCACCGTCTCCAGCGAAAGCTTCATATCGGCGACCGCTTGAGGATTTACCTGGACACGCACCGCCGGGTGACCGGCACCGCTGATAAAAACGCGGGCAACGCCCTCAATTTGCGAAAGCTTCTGGGAGATAATCGTATCGGCGAAGGCGTAGAGATCGGGAATGTCGTAAGCGTCCGAAGTCAACGCTAACGCGGTAATCGGAAATCCATTTGGGTTCGCCTTGAAGAATTTTGGCGGCTCGGGAAGTGTCGTCGGCAGCATCGGACCGGCGGCGTTGATGGCGGCTTGCACCGCTCCGGCCGCGGCGTCGATGTTGGTGTCGAGCCCGAACTCAAGCGTGATGCGCGATGCGTTGCCGATGCTCGACGACGTCGTCTCCGTCAATCCCGAGATAAGACCAAGCTGGCGTTCAAGCGGCGAGGTCAAAGACGGCGCGATAGTATCGGCGCTGGCACCCGGAAGGAACGAATCGACGGAAATCGTTGGCCGCTCCAGCAGCGGCAGCGACGCGATTGGCAGGAGCCGGTAAGCCACAATGCCCAAAAGCCCGATGGCGACGGTCAACAACACCGTAGCAACCGGCCGCCGAACGAAGGGCTCCGAAATATTCATGCCGCAATCTCAGCCGCCGACGGTCACGTGGCTTGGCGCTGCGGAATCCGGCCGCGGTCGACGGCGCAGACGTTGCTCAAGCCGCGCAAACGCCAAATAGACAACGGGCGTCGCGTAGAGTGTCAGGAACTGCGACACCAACAATCCGCCGAGAACCGCGATGCCGAGCGGACGTCGCAGCTCCGACCCGGTGCCCGTGCCTATCGCCAGCGGCAGCGCTCCCAACAGCGCGGCCATCGTGGTCATCATGATCGGCCGAAAGCGCAGCATGCACGCCTGATAGATCGAGGCTTCGGGCGTTAGTCCCTCGGCACGCTCGGCGCTCAATGCAAAATCCACCATCATGATGCCGTTCTTCTTCACGATGCCGATCAGAAGGATGATGCCGATGAGCGATACCAGATCGAGTTGTTCACCGAACAGCATCAGCGCGAGCAGCGCGCCGATACCCGCTGACGGCAACGTCGACAGAATCGTTATTGGGTGAATGTAACTTTCGTACAAAATTCCCAGCACGATATAGACAGCGATGATCGCGGCAGCGATCAAGATCGGCTCGCTTTGCAGCGAGGCGGCAAATTCCGCTGCGCTGCCGACCAGGCTTGTCGCGATCGTTTCAGGCAACCCGATCTCCTTCTGCGTGCGATCGAGAGTCTGCAGTGCCTGTCCGAGGGAGACGCGCGCTGGCAGGTTGAATGAGAGCGCGACCGCCGGAAATTGATCCTTCTGCATGATGGCAAGCGGCCCAACGCGCTTTTCCATCCGCGCCAACGCACGCAGCGGCACTTGCTGCGCAGGACTGGTGAAATCGCTGCTGACGCCGCTGGACGATTGCGCGGCGTTCGGCTGTATCGCATCCGCCTTAGTCAGATAAAGGCTATCGAGTGCCTCTGCGGTGTTGCGGTATTCGGGAATAACCTCAAGAATGACTTTGTACTGGTACGTCTGCGAGTAGATCGTCGCTATCTGACGTTGTCCGAAAGCATCATAGAGGTCGGCATCAACCGCCGAGACGTTGAGGCCGAACCGCGCCGCCGCATCGCGATCGACCGTAATCATCATCTGCTGGCCGAAATTGTGCTGATCGGTCGCGACGTCGGCTAATTGATGCTGCTTCCGCAGGGCCTGAAGGAGCGTCTCCGACTTGCTCCGCAATTCCTCTTGGTCGGGGCTTTGCAGGACATACTGGTATTGAGTTCGCGTGATACGCGCGTCGAGCTGAATGTCCTGCACGGATTGCAGGTGGAGCGCTATATCCTGTACGTCGGCGACGGCCGCGCTGAGCCGCGACATGATCTCGGCAGCGGAGGCCTTCCTGCTGTCCGGAGTCCCGATATCGATGTAAAGTCGGCCGCTATTGATGGTCGGATTTTCATCGCTGACGCCGACAAAACTACTTACAGAAATCACATCGGGGTCGCGGGCGACGATTGCGGCGACCCGTTGCTGCAATGCCGACATGCTTTCGAATGAAATATCCGGCGCGGCATCCGTCGTGCCGGCGAGCAGTCCGGTATCCTGGATCGGCACGAAGCCTTTCGGAATGACGATGTACAGCCACACGCTCGCGAAGAAAGTCAGTACGGTAAAGATCAGGGTTATGGCTTGATGCCGAAGCGACCAGCGCAATCCCCATTCATAGGCGCCGCGCATCGCGTCGAACCCGCGCTCGCTGATCCGAAATAGCCGCCCGTGCTGAGCCGTTGTTTCCGGCTTCAGCAACGTCGCGCACATCATTGGCGTCAGGATCAGCGACAAAATGCCGGAAATAACGACCGAGACCGAAAGCGTAATCGCAAATTCACGAAACAGGCGTCCGACCACACCTCCCATCAGCAGCAGTGGAATGAAAACCGCGACCAGCGAAACGGTCAGCGAAACGATCGTGAAGCCGATCTGTCGCGATCCCTTGAGGGCAGCATCGAGCGGAAAGTCACCAGCCTCCATATACCGGACGATATTCTCGATCATGACAATTGCGTCATCGACGATGAAGCCGGACGCGATGCTCAGTGCCATCAGCGAGAGGTTGTCGAGGCTGAAACCGATCGCGGCCATCACGCCGAATGTCGCGATCAACGTCACCGGCAAGGTCACGCTCGGAATAAGCGTGGCCCAAAATTTTCGGAGGAAAATAAAAATCACCAGAATTACCAGGCCGACAGTTAGCGCCAGCGTCCACTGGACGTCGGCAACTGAAGCCCGGATCGTTGCAGTACGATCAGCCGCGATATCAAAATTCAACGCGCGAGGAGCAAATTTCTGCAGCGACGGAAGCAGAGCTTTGACAGAGTCGACGACCCGAATGATGTTGGAACCAGGCTGGCGCTTCACATTGAGGATCAGCGCCGGCTTGCCGTTGTACCAGGCCGCGATCTGGTCGTTCTCCAGCCCGT
The DNA here is from genome assembly GCA_963844545.1 of uncultured Alphaproteobacteria bacterium. Taxonomy (GTDB): domain Bacteria; phylum Pseudomonadota; class Alphaproteobacteria; order Rhizobiales; family Xanthobacteraceae; genus BOG-931. The sequence continues at coordinate 22,265 of CAWJOX010000027.1, forward strand.
CGAGGGTTACGCCGACGTCCTTGAATTTGACCGGGGCTCCGCGGCGGTAGGCGATGATCGCTTCGCGAAAGGCTGCCGCATCGAACAGCTGATCGTTTGCGCCAACCTGAAAAGCATTACGCGGACCCTCGATCGCGCCTTGCGGCATGGCAATAGTGGTCGCCGTAATGGCTTTGCGAACGTCTTCGAGCGACAGGCCTAGCGCGGCCAGCTGCCTCGGGTTGACTTGCAACCGCACCGCCCGCGCCTGACCGCCTTGCAAAGAAACTTCGCCGACCCCCTCCACTTCCGAAAGTTTTGGGATGAGCGCGGTAGCCGCGAACTCGGTAATCGCGTGCATTGGCATGGAATCGGACGTCAACGCGATCACCAGCACCGGCATGTCCGCCGGATTGACTTGATGGTAAGTCGGCGGAAACGGCAACTCACTCATCGGCAACCAGCCCGACGCGGCGTCAATCGCGGCCTGCACGTCCGCAGCGGCGGCCGCAATCGGCCGCGTCAGCTTGAATTGCAGCGTGATTTCGCTGGTGCCGTACGAGCTCGTCGAGGTCATCGACGTCAGACCCGGAATGCGGCCGAAGCCTGACTCAAGTGGCGCTGAGATTGCCGATTGCACAATATCGGGCGCCGCGCCCGGCCAGCTGGTGACGACCTGAATGGTGGGAAATTCGACCGTCGGCAGCGCGGCGACAGACAAGAATCTGTAGCCCAGCAGCCCCATCAGAATTATGGCGACCACCAACAATGTCGTGGCGATGGGCCGGTGGATAAAAGGCGCAGAAACGTTCATTCTAGGTGAGATACTCTGCCGTCGCCTGATCTCGGCGGGACGATTTCGACACGGCTTCCTTGCGCCAACCGTGCATAGCCGTCGAGCACGATTTTTTCATCGGCGTCGAGGCCGGTATCAATCACGGCGGTGCCGCCGACCGTCTGACGCACGCGAATGGGCCTGATGGCGGCGGTGTTGTCAGGTTGGATCACCCAGACAAAATCGCCTCGCGGCCCATGCCGAACCGCAGCAGTCGGCACCGTCAAACCATTTTCTCGCTGTTCAACAACAATCTTGCAATCGACGAAATCGCCGGGCCACAGCTTGTATTGTTCGTTATTGAATTCGGCCTTGAGCTTGATCGTGCCGGTCGTCTGATCAACCTCGACGTTAACCGTATGAACTTGGCCGCGACCCAGCGGCGTAACTCCGTTCTCGGCGTAGGCAGTGACCGGCAAGCTCGTCAACCCGAGCGACACCTTGTTACGCGCCAGCTCCTTGGCAGGCACGGTAATGATCACCGAGATCGGCTGAAGCTGGACCAGCGTGACGAGCGTGACGTTGTCCTGGGCGCGGATAAGATTGCCCGGATCGACATTGCGGATGCCGATACGGCCATTAATCGGCGAGCGAATGTTTGTATAAGCAAGCTCCGCTTGCCAATATTTTATGTCAGCGTCGTACTGGGCGATGTCCGCCGTGTACTGACCGACCAGCATGCGCTCCTGGTCGGTCTGCTTTTGTGTGGCAAAGTCGTGTTTAAGAAGTTCTTCGTCGCGCCACAGATTGGTTTTGGCATTTTCGAGTTGAACGGTCGCGCGCTGTTTCTGTGCCTGCGCTTGTTCCAACTTGGCTTGATAAACCGACGGATCGATCAGAACGAGCGTGTCGCCTTCTTTGACGTCCTGCCCTTCCGCAAACGGCATTTTCAGAATGACGCCGTCAACCTGAGCTTTGACGTTGATCGTATAGAGCGCCTGAACCGTGCCAAGACCCGAAATGTAAACTGGCACACTGCCTTGGTGCACCGTTGCAGCGACTACCGGCACCGGCTTGCCGTCAGCCGGATTAGCGTCCGGGCGACGTCGCGGCCGAGTCAACGATCCTACTCGAGATGTTTGCTGAAGGTCACCGCTCGTCGTCGCCGCCTCCCCGCTCTCTACGGTTGGCAACTGTAAGCCGTCGCTCCACAGGTAAACGCCGCCACACAGGAGGAGACCCGCGACCACGATAAATATTATTCTTGTCCGCATCGTCTCGCGCCCGGTTCAAACGACTTCGACAGTCTCGCCGGTTACTCTTCCAAAGACACGAGTAGCCTTTTTAAGCTAATTAAGATCCTGTTACCCGCCAACAATCGCAGCGACGGCGCCCAGTCGGGTCGCCAGCCACAACACCTAGCGGCCACAAATCCGACTTCAGCGTGGCGAGCGCGCCGGCGGCGGCTGCTTGGTCGATGGTGCCGTGGTAGTCGGCGTCTTCGCGGCAGGGGTTTGCGCAGCCGGTGGCGCTGCAGCCGCCGCGGCCAGGATCTTCACCTTGCTAGCAAGGTCGGCCATCGTTTGCTGCTCGGTGGCAAAAGCCGACGCACCGGCTACCCCCATTACCTCGATAAAAGAGCCGCCGGCATCGATGAAAGTGAGGACGCAGCCACGCCGCTGCCCGCTGTCCTGGGTGCCCTCTGCCGAGATGCGGATGGCCGGATTGCCGTTCACCTGGATATCTTCGGTCTTTGGTTCGGCGTCTATGAAGCGCTTGATAAATCTCGACGAGCCCACGCTGGCGAAGGACTTCAAGTCCTTGAAATCCTCCTTGGACACGATCCTGACAACGACAACTGCGCGGCCATTCGTCGCTTGAATTTGAATCCTCGGCGTCGCCGCCTTGGTTTGGCGCCAACCGTTGGGCACGGTGATCTCGACCGAGCTGTCGTCACTTTTAATCGTAGTATCAGCGTGGGCCTGCGTAACGAATGCCGCGAACCCGGCCAACGCGACTATGACAATACCCTTGGTGTCCATGACCTATCCTTGTCGCGGGCTATGGAGCTCTACCAACATACGATTCGGGCCGAATTTGCGTCCTTGCCGGAAGCAGACGGTCGATTTGGCGATATAATGCCCGCTGCCCAGTTAGTGATCGGCTTGCACAAATAATATAAACAGCCCCCTTTTTCCCTACAATTCAAATGTTAAGATGTCGTAGGGTAGGCGATGTTCGATGGCAGCGGTTTGTCTGAAGCGAGCAGGCTCTCATCATCTCCTGATCGGGTCCAGGTAGGCGTCCGCTTTTCGCTGCCATTTCAATCGCTTGTTGGGCGAAGCGGTAAACCGTGACTGCAATCACATCGCCGCTGAGGAATCAGCGGTATTCACCAAGCAACGACGCGGGGCCTGTATGACCCAACTCGGCGGATTGTCGGACGGAAATTCGGAGGGAATTTACTTTAGAGTGATGGAACCGCGGGTTTTTCCCGGTTTGCAACGATCTGTGGAAAGTTTTCCTGTTGATTCGCGTTTAAGCCCAACTTGGGCCGGGCACCCAAGATGAACAAGAAACCTAACGGCCGACGCGGCAGCATGCCGACCGAACCGGCCCGACCGATGCGAGCGTGAGATGGCTAGGAATTTGGTTTTCATGGTGCTCGACAGCTGCCGCTACGACAGCTTCACGCGAGCCCGTACGCCGCACTTCGACCGCTTTGGCGATGCCGAGCAGCGCTGGTCCTACGCGTCATGGACCGCCCCTTCGCATTACTCCTATCTGATGGGGTTGGTGCCGCACCAGTCGCCGCAGGGCGTCTATGCCTCCGAAGTGTACAAGCAAGACTTTTCCGCGTGGATGGATCGCCTGGATATTCCGGACCTCGGTTTCCGGAGCTTCATCCCACAATTGTCACTACCGAAGTTGCTCAAAGAGCACGGCTACCGGACCGTCGCGCGGGTGTCGATGCCGGTACTCAACGGCTTCACGCTGATCAGCAAGTTCTTCGACGACTATAAGCTGATGCCCAATCACAATGACTTCAGTGGAATGGTCGACGAGATCGACTTCAAAGCCGACCAGCCGACTTTTTATTTCCTCAACATCGGCGAGACTCACTATCCGTACATGCTGAAGGGTAGCGATCTGCCTCACATCTCCGGCGTGCACGGCGCTGCCAAGGCGCTGGCCGCTGGCGAGGACTCCGGCGGCCGCGTCGCCAATGGCAAGGACGACGACTTCTTCGACGCGGATAAGCTGGAATTTTTGCACGCTCAGCAAATTCGCTGCGTGGAATATGTGGACGAGGTTTTCGGTCGCCTGCTCGCGAAAGCTCCAGCGGATACGCACTTTATGATTATGGCGGATCACGGCGAAGCCTTTGGTGAAGGCGGTTACTTCGGGCACGGACCGGTTATGCACGAGGCGGCATTCGCTGTGCCGTTCCTGGAAGGAATTCGGCCCTCGTGACGCGCAAGGGCCGCCGGCGCGGCGGCCGACACACCGCGGATCGGTGGTAATGATGGGTGGGACGAATGTCGTCGCCACGCCCGTTGGTTATTATAATACCACTATGCCCGTCACTCCGTGGCGCTCGGTGACCGGTAATGGAAGATAAACGGGTCGGAGCATGGACCAGCGTTCATTTCAGGTCATTGCGCTAACGCCTGCGGGCGTTGCCGACACGAGACTTGTGCTTGCCGCCGACCGTGCCGGCTGCCTTGGCATCCTCAACGCCGAAATCGGCACCACGCCATATACGGCTTTGGACGCACTCAGCGGCCGCACGCGTACTCCGTATGGGCTGAAGATCACAACGATTGACGACGAGACTTTATCGAGGCTGGAGAACTACGTGCCGACCGGGCTCGGCTGGTTCGTCGTGGATGCTGCATTGATCCTGCGCCGACCTGACCTACTGGCGCGAATGGCAAAATCGGGGCTGCGGGTCATCGTCGAGACGATCGAATGGGACGACAGATTGGCGGCTCTTTCCGGCCACCACGCTTTGCAGGTGAAAGGCCACGAAGCTGGCGGCATCGTCGGCGAAGAGACATCTTTCATCCTGTTGCAGAAGGCCCTGGAGCGCCAATCGGCGCCAGTTTTCGTGCGCGGCGGCGTCGGGCTTCACGGAGTGGCGGCCATTCGCGCTGCCGGTGCAGCAGGCGTCGTGCTCGACGATCAACTGCTCCTTTTGAAGGAATCGTCGGTTGCAGCGGCTTTGCAGGCCCCGCTACGGGATTTCACCGGCCTTGAGACTGGCTTCGTCTCAACCGGCAACAAGCAATGGCGTGTGTTCGACAAGCCGGGCTTTCAGCATCTGCGGCAGATGCGTCAATCTTTCCCTGGCACTTCTGCGGATGAAGGCGCGGAGCGCCTGCTCAGCTGTCTCGGTTGGGACAATCCCGCCAGCCAGGTTGTGCCGCTCGGCCAAGCGGCGGCCTTCGCCAAACCTTTGGCAGATCGCTACTCGACCTTTGGACGCCTGGCGCAGGCACTGCTGACCGAAAGCGAGCGCCGACTGGCGACCGCAGCCGTGCTGGATCCTCTCGGCGCCGGACATGGGGTCGCCGAGAGCCACGGCACCAAATTCCCGATCGTACAAGGACCGATGACGCGGGTCAGCGACGTCGCCGCCTTCGCGCAAGACGTCGCCGACGCCGGGGCGCTACCACTCGTTGCGCTGGCGCTCATGCAGCCGGACACGGTCGAGAAAGTGTTGAGTGAAACCGCCGAACGGCTCACCGGCAAGCCGTGGGGCGTAGGATTGCTGGGCTTCGCGCCGTCGGAATTGATCGCCGCGCAGGTAGAGGTCGCGCTGCGCCACAAGCCGCGATTTGCCTTGATCGCCGGCGGCCGGCCGGAGCAAGCCCGGGACCTCGAACAATCGGGCATCACCAGCTACCTTCATGTGCCGTCGCCGCGGCTCTTGACCTTGTTCCTCGAGCGCGGCGCGCGGCGCTTCGTATTTGAAGGGCGCGAATGCGGCGGCCACGTCGGGCCGCTGTCGAGCCTCGTCTTGTGGGACGTGATGGTCTCGACGCTGTTACGAGTACCGGCCGATCCCGCACGTGACGCTGAAATTCAATTGTTGTTTGCCGGCGGTGTTCACGACGCCCGCTCCGCTGCGATAGCGTCCGCAATTGCCGCGCCGCTCGTCGAACGCGGCATGAAGATCGGCGTACTGATGGGCACCGCCTATCTGTTCACCCGCGAGATCGTGCGCTCCGGCGCCGTCGTGCAGGAATTTCAGAACGCCGCGATCACCTGCGAAAAAACCGTCACGCTCGAGACCGGCCCCGGCCACGCCAGCCGGGCGGTAGTGACGCCATTCGCTGAAGAGTTTTTGGCGCGGCGGCGGGCGCTCGAGGGGAAGAAGCTTTCCGTCGAAGCGATGCGCGACGAACTTGAGGGCTTGTCGCTGGGACGACTCCGGCTCGCCAGCAAAGGTCAAGAACGCGGCGGCGCGGACAAGGCCGTTCGCGATGTCTCTCTCGACCGCCAGCGCCAAGCCGGCATGTACATGATCGGCCAGGTCGCGACCTTGCGCAGTGACATTCAAACCGTCGCCGATCTGCATCGCGCGGTCAGTGTCGGGGCACATGAGCTTCTGGCGGCTCGCCTTGCCGATACGACGCTGCGCGCTGGGACCCGAATGCCCGCGCCGCGGCCCGCTGACATTGCGATCGTCGGCCTTGCCGGCGTCTTTCCCAAGGCCGACAGCCCCCACGAGCTTTGGGACAACATTCTCGACAAGGTCGAAGCCGCTGTTGAAATTCCGCGAGAGCGTTGGGATTGGCGGCTCTATTTCAACGAGGACCGCGCCTCGCCCGACCATATCTATTCGCGCTGGGGCGGCTTCCTGAACGACTTGCTTTTCGACCCGCTGCGCTACGGCATCCCGCCGCGATCGCTCAAGTCGGTCGATCCGCTTCAGCTGATGACGCTCGAAATCGTGCGGCGCTGCCTTGCGGACGCCGGACTTGAGAACGCGTCCGAAGTGCATGAGCGCACCTCGGTCATCCTGGGCGCGAGCGGCGGCATTGGCGATATCGGGGCGCAATACGCCATACGCGCGGAGATGCCGCGTTTCCTCGGCACGCTGCCGCCGAAGGCCGCCGAGCGGCTACCGCAATGGACCGAGGATAGTTTTCCCGGAATTTTGCTCAACGTTGCCGCGGGGCGCGCTGCGAACCGTTTCAACTTCGGCGGCGTGAATTTCACGACCGATGCTGCGTGCGCCTCCTCGCTCGCCGCCGTCTACCAGGCCGTGCTCGAACTCGAAAGCTACCGCAGTGATGTGGTCATTGCTGGCGGAATCGATACCGCGCAGGGGCCGTTCAGCTACATGTGCTTCAGCAAGACGCACGCCCTGTCACCGAGTGGGCGTGGCAGCGCCTTCGATGCGGCAGCCGACGGCATCGTCGTTTCCGAAGGCATCGCGGTGGTGGCTCTCAAGCGCCTTGCTGACGCGGAGCGCGACGGCGACCGTATCTACGCCGTGATCAAAGGTGTCGGCGGTTCGAGCGACGGCCGGGCCAAGTCGATGACCGCGCCGCATCCGGACGGCCAGATCCGTGCTTTGTCGCGCGCTTATGAAATGGCTGGCTATTCACCGGCGTCGGTTGGGCTGTTCGAAGCGCACGGTACCGGTACCGTCGCCGGTGACACCGCTGAATTGGAAAGCGTCTCGCGGCTTCTCGCTCTGCACAAAGCGGCACCAGGCGATCACGCCATCGGGTCGATCAAGTCTCTGCTCGGCCACACCAAGGCCGCTGCCGGCCTTGTCGGTCTAATCAAAGCGGCCCTCGCCTGTCATCACAAAGTGCTGCCGCCACATGCGGTCGAGACGCCGAACAAGAAACTCGTCGAGCCTAATTCTGCGCTTTATCTGCCTGACGAGGCACAACCCTGGTTGACGCGTCCGGGAGCGCCGCGGCGCGCGGGGGTGAGTGCGTTCGGCTTCGGCGGTACGAACTTCCACGTCACGATCGAAGAGCACGATCGGGGTTTCGCAGCGGATGACGAAATTGCCTCACGGCAAAGCTGGCCGCGCGAGCTTTTGATCTGGCGTCGTGCTGATCGAGCGAGCCTCGCCGCCGCGGTTCGACAAACTGCCAATCGTCTTGCGGACGGCGCGCAACCGTTGCTCCGCGATCTGGCCCACACGCTAGCTCAGAAAGCGCCGAAATCCGGCCTGACCGCGGTGCTGGTCGCAGGCACAAACGAAAAGGTCGCCGAGCGTGTCGCCGCGCTGGCCGCCCATCTTGAACGAGCCGACGCGCCGCTACCGCCTGGCAGTTTCTTCAATGAGACGCCGCTCCTCTCTGACGGCGGCAAGCTCGCGTTCATCTTCCCCGGCCAGGGCGCGCAATATGTCGGCATGATGCGCGAACTGGCGGTGCTGTTTCCCGAAATGCGCGCCGTCGTGGAAACGGCGGATGCGACGCTCGCGGTTCGGATGTCCGAGAAAGGATTGCCGGATGGCGACTTGAGCCGCGCCATCTTCGCGCGAGGACTTTATGACGACGCAGCCCGAAAAGCTGCGACACAGCGGCTGACCCGGACCGACATCGCCCAGCCGGCGCTTGGCGCAATTGAGGCAGGCTTGCTTGAAGTGCTTGGCCGCCTGGGCGTTCGCGCCGACATGGCCGCCGGCCACAGCTATGGCGAATTCGTTGCGCTCTACGCAGCGGGTGCGATGACGTTCGAAGAACTCTTGATCCTGTCGGAAGCACGCGGCCGCTTCATGATCGACGCCGCGGCCGGACGCGACCTTGGAACGATGGCCGCCGTCCGAGCCGACCGTGCGGCCGTCGAGCGCGCGGTCGCGGGCGCGCCGGAAGTCTGGGTCGCCAATCACAATGCGCCGACGCAGACGGTGCTTTCGGGAAGCAAAGCTGGCATCGCCGCCGTTGCCGAGCAACTTGGGCGCGCCGGCTTTTCCTGCCAGCCGATCCAGGTCGGCGCCGCGTTTCATTCGCCAATCGTAGCGCCTGCCGCTGATCCGCTGGCGGCGCTAATCCGCATGCTGCCACTTAAGCCACCGGGAATCGCGGTCTACTCGAACTGGACGGCGAAGTGCTATCCGAGCCATGTTGAAGAACTGCGATCTGTGCTGGCACAGCATCTTGTCAGCCCGGTTCAGTTCGTCGCCGAAATCGAAGCGATGTACGCCGACGGCGCACGCGTCTTTCTCTCGGTCGGTCCAAAAGGCGCGCAGGCGTCAATGGTTCGCCAAATCCTCGACGGCAAGCCGCATCGCGCAATTGTTTGCGACGACGGCTCCGGCGGAATCAACGGATTGCTGCAAAGCCTCGGCGCGCTCTTGGTAGAAGGTGCCGAACTCGATCTCGCACGACTGTGGCGCGGCCGCGATTGCCGGCTCCTCGGCGAGGCGCTCGCCGCCGTGCCGCGCGGCGATGTGCCGGCACCGCATATGTGGCTGCTCAACGGTGGCGGAGCGCGGCCTTACGGCACGCCGCCGCTCCCGGTATTGACGCTCGAAGACGCGACCGAGAGCGAACGCGCTGCGGCGGCGCCGCCCAAACCGATGGCGCACGCTTCGGACAGTGGTTCACGCCGTGTAGTTTCACGCGGCGCCCCGGCAGTCAGACACCGGCCGGTGACAGAGGAGAAGAGAAATATGGCTGACGACGAATCGGCCGGCGACCGCGAGGCTGCCCTGGTCGAATTCCAGGCGACCATGCAGCGGTTCCTGGAAACTCAGGAAAACATCATGCTCGCCTACTTCGGCGGCGAGCGCGCAACGCGCGCGGCGCGGCCGGTTTTGCAGCCTGCGCCGCGGCCGACAGCGGCTCCGATTGCGCCGCGTCCCGCGCCCGGACCGCTCGGCGGGCTTCGCCCGCACATCAACGGAGCTGCGGCGACGCCGACCGCTCCGCTTGCTTCGACGACGAAGCCTGCCTCGGCACCGGCAATGGCGCCGCGAACAAACGGCGGCCCACCAGTCGATGGTCTGGCGGCAATGAACGGTGCGGGAGCAAATGGCGCACCGATAAATGGCGGTGCAGCTTTCGACCGCACCGCACTGACCGACCAACTGATCAGCCTCGTGGAGGAGCGGACCGGTTATCCGCGCGATATGCTCGCCATGGACCAGAATCTCGAAGCGGACCTCGGCATCAACTCCATCAAGCGGGTTGAGATCGTCGGCGCGCTGCTGAAGTGGCTGCCAGCAACGGTCCAGCCAAGGACAGCCGACCTCGGCGAAGCTCTCAACGCTCAGAAGACCCTCAACGGTATCCTCGATCTGTTATGGTCAAAGATCGGAGCCGAAACGGGAGGGCCAGCGCGCCCTTTTGATGTAACCGGGGCCGACGCGCCCGCGGCCAGGGCATGCGCCCGTCCGCCCCGGTTTGTTTTGGTGGCGCGTACCGAAGAATTGCCGCAGCCAGTGCCGACGGCACTCCCCGCCGGCACTTACGTGATCACCGACGACGGCGCTGGGTTGGCTCCTGCTTTGGCCGAGTTGATCGCCGGAGCCGGCGGCAAACCGAAAATCATCAAAGCCGATCTTTCGATCACACCCGGCGACATCTCCGGCTTCATTCACCTCGCGGCATTCGGTGCGCCGCCAATCGCGCTTGGCGACGCTGCCGCCTGGCGGGCCGCAATCGAAGCCAGCGAACTGTTTCCACATCAATTCGTCGGCCGCGCCCGTAGCCTTCAAAATCAGGGTCGCGTACTACTGGTGTCCGGCCTTGGCGGCGCTTTTGGACGGGGCGCGTCCGCGGGTGCGGAAATTCGCGCCGCCGGAGGTGGTCCCGCCCTGGCAAAATCGTTGTTTGAGGAATGGCCTAAGGTCATCGCCAAGGCGATCGACCTGCCGCGCGACCGAAATCCGCGTGAACTTGCCAGCCTCGTGTTTGCGGAGCTTGCGGTCCCCGGTGGCCGCATCGAGGTCGGCTATCCGAGCGGCGAGCGAACGGTCTTTCGCACCGAAGTGGCGGAAATCGACACAGCCTCTGCGCCTCGCGACGCGCTGCCCGACGGCGCCGTTGTGCTGGTAACCGGCGGCGCGCGCGGCATCACCGCCGAAGTGCTGCAGCCGCTCGCTCGACCCGGCGTGACATTCATTCTTGCCGGCCGGACACCCCTCCCCGGCCCGGAAGATGCCGCCGTCGCCGAACTGAAAACCGACGCTGCACTACGGACCCATCTGATCGCGCAGGCGCGCACCGCCGGCCAGATGCCCCGTCCCCGCGAGATCGAGCAGCAAGTGCAAGCCATCCTGCGCAACCGCGAGATCAGCGCCAACATCGCTTCGCTCCGCGCTACCGGCGCCGAGGTGCGGTATCGGGTGACGGATGTGCGCGATCCACCCGCGGCCGCAACGCTCGTCGCGTCCATCTACGCACGGCACGGCCGGATCGACGGTGTCATCCACGGCGCCGGCTTGATCGAGGACAAGCGGATCGTCGACAAAGAGGCCGACAGCTGGTTGCGGGTCGTCGAAACCAAGGCGCTGAGCGCTTATACGATAGCGCGCGTGCTGAAACCGGAAGGGTTGCGGTTCTTCGTCCTGTTCGGATCGGTGGCTGGCCGTTACGGCAATTCCGGTCAGGCCGATTATGGCGCCGCCAACGAACTCCTCAATCGTTTCGCTTGGCAGCTTCGCGCGCTATGGCCGCAAACCGTCAAGATCGCAGTCCTCAACTGGGGTCCATGGGCAGGCACCCGGCACGGTTCGGGCATGGTTTCCGATGAGACCAAACGCAAGTTTGCGGCACGCGGTGTCGACCTTGTCGACCCCGCAGGCGGCGCGCTCGCTTGCCGCAATGAAATTCTCTACGGGCCAATCGAGGACGTGGAAATCGTGTTCGGCGAAGGATCGTGGGAGCAGCGCGAGGTCGTGCAGAGCGAGCTTCGGACCTGGGAAACGGAAACGCCTAAACCGCATCCCTCAGCCGCGCTACGCACGGATAGCGAAATGCGCATCTAGGCTCACTGGAGCTTTCGATGCGTCAATCAGAGTTTGTGATGGCCAATCCTGAACAAAAAGATCGCAGTGGCGACGTCGCCGTGATCGGGATTGGTTGTCTGTTCCCGGGGGCTGACGGACCCGACCAGTTCTGGCGCAACATCCAAGGCAAGAAGGTTCAGATCGGCGACCCTCCGGTTGATTGGGGGGCCGAGCGCCATCTCAAAGCTACCGGCACCAGCCACATCTCTACCGCAGTCGGCGGCTATTTGGCCGATCTTTACCGCTTCGATCCGGCGGAACTTGGCGTGATGCCGAACTCGGTTGACGGCGGCGAGCCGGACCAGTTTCTCGCCTTAAAAGTTGCCCGCGATGCGCTCGCCGACGCCGGCCGCCTCGACAATTACGATCACATCAATACCGGCGTGATCCTCGGGCACAGTCCGTGGCTGCACCGCGGCAGCGGCAACATGGTGCAGCACGGCGTGGTAGTCGATCAAACCATTGAGCTGGTCGGTCAACTCCTGCCTGACGCGCCGGCGGCGGCGCTTGAAAAGCTGCGCGCGGCGCTGGTGAAAGAGTTGCCGCCATTCAACTCCGACATCGTGCCGGGTTTCGTTCCCAACGTCATGACCGGCCGCATCGCCAATAGATTCGATCTGCGCGGCCCGAATTACATTATCGACGCCGCGTGCGCTTCGTCGCTGCTCGCCGTCAAGGCCGCGATGGAAGAGCTGCGCAGCGGGCGGAGCGACCTGATGCTCGCTGGCGGCGTCAACGGTTCAATTCCGTCGATCGCTAATATGGTCTTCAGCCAAATCGGCGCGCTGTCGCCTCGCTCCGAAATTCGGCCGTTCGATGAGTTGGCGGACGGCACGCTGCTCGCCGAAGGCGCCGGCATCGTCGTGCTAAAACGGCTAAACGACGCGCTTGCCGCAGGCGACCGCATCTACGCAGTGCTCAACGGCATTGGCCAGTCGAGCGACGGCAAAGGCATGGGCATGCTGGCGCCGCGGCTCGAAGGCGAGATTTTGGCGATCCAGCGGGCCTACAAGGACGCCGGTTTCGAGCCCAACGGCCTCGGGCTGATGGAAGCCCATGGCACCGGCATTCCGCTCGGCGACCGCACCGAAGTCAGCGCGCTGCGCGAGGTTTTCGGCGAACGCGACGGCGACCTGCCGCGCATCGCGCTCGGCACCATCAAATCGCTGATCGGCCATTGCATCCCGGCGGCCGGCATTGCCGGACTGATCAAGGCGGTGCTCGCCCTGCACTATCGCGTGCTACCCCCGACGATCTGCGGTGAAGTCAGTTCCGCAATCGGGATCAACGCGACCAAATTCTACGTCAACAGCGAAAGCCGACCGTGGATCGCCTCGCGAAAGACGCGGCGCCGCGCCGGCGTCAACGCTTTCGGCTTTGGGGGCATCAATTCCCACGCTGTCCTGGAAGAGGCGCCCGAGCCGGCCGGCGGCGTGCGTCCGGCCTATCTCGCCGCCGAGCTTGTGGTTTTATCCGCGGCCGACGCCGAGCAAATGGTCGCTGCGATCGATACGTTGCGCTCAAGTCTCGCCGGGCCGCTGGCGCAGGAACCGCTCGCTGCTATCGCAGCGGCACTGGCGGCAAACGGGGCTACTGAGCCGGTGCGTCTGGCGATCGTTGCCGAAGACCTTGCCGATCTTTCCACCAAGCTCGGCAGAGCGCGCGAGCGGATCGTCGCTGGCAGCGCAAACTTCCAGCTGCGCTCCGGGATCTATTGTTCAGATGAAATTCGCGGCGGCAAGGTCGCATTTGTCTTCCCGGGTGAAGGCTCCCAATACGAAGGCATGCTGGGCGATATTCTCGAAGCGTTTCCGGAAGCCCGCCAATGGTTTGATTTCTGGGAGGGACTGTACACCAACGAGCACGGCGACCGGCCGAGCGATAGCGTGTTTCCCGCGCCGAAAGGTCTTGGCGCTGCGACCAGGGAGCGATTGCAAAAGAATCTCTTCGGCATCGAGATGGGATCGGAGTCCGCGTTCGTCGCGAGTCACGCGTTGCACGCGGTGATGCAGCGGCTCGGCGTCCGGCCCGACGCCGTGGTCGGCCACAGTAGCGGCGAGCATGTGGCCCTGGCGGCGGCGGGCGCGCTCCGCTGGAAAGATTGGGACGACCTTGAGGTTCAGATTGGCGACCTCAAGCAGCTATTTCACGCGATGGAGAAGTCCAACGATGTTCCGGGCGGCGCGTTGCTGACCGTCGGCGCGGTGCCTCGCGAGCGTGTGATTGCACTCGCCGAGCAGGGGCAAATCCATGTCGCGCTCGACAATTGCCAGCACCAAATAGTGCTCTATGGGCAACGCGCGCAACTCGACTCGATCGCAGCGCAACTTGGCTCCAAAGGCGGCTTGTGCGCTTTCCTGCCGTTCAGTCGTCCCTATCACACGCCGCTGTTTGCCCCGAACGCCGATCTCGAAGCCATTTATCGCAGCTTCAACTTCCGGAAACCGGTAGTGCCGCTTTATTCCTGCGCCACCGCCGTGCCTATGCCGTCGACGGTGGAGGACATCGTCAAGCTTGTCGCTGGGCAATGGCGAAGCCGCGTCCGTTTCGGCGAAACGATTGAACGAATGTATGCAGACGGTGTACGGACCTTCATCGAGATCGGAGCGTCGGCCAACCTCACCGGCTTCATCGACAGTATATTGCGCGGCAAAGATGCGCTCGCGGTGGCGCTCAACAGCCGGCGCCGCTCCAGCCTCCTGCAATTGCTGCACGGTCTGGGCCGCTTGTGGTCGGCGGGCGTCGAGCTTGATGTCCAGAAGCTTTACGACGGCCGGCCCATCGTCCCGGCATTGCTGACCGGCGAACAGCCCAAGCGCCGCCGCGGACGGGTTTACCCCAACGGACTGCCGTATGTGAAGATTCCTCCGCCGACGATAGCGGAAATCCGCGCCGCGCTGTCGCCTGCACAGCCAACCACCCCCGCTCGGGACGACGCAGCGGCAACGCAAAGCTATCCTTTCCTCGATCGTGTGGTATCGCACGACGCCGGCGGACTGTTCGCCGAATGCGATCTGGAGCTTCGCCGCCATCCGTTTCTTCGCCAGCATTGCCTGTGCGCGAACGAAGTTTCTGATTTAAATCCCGACCTCACGGCTCTGCCGATCATGCCACTCGCCGTCAGCATGGAATTATTGGCCGAGGTCGCGGTCGTCTTTGCCGGCGGCGGCCTCGTGCCGATCCGGTTCGAGCAGCTGCGCGCATTCAATTGGATTGCGCTGGACGAAGAATCCCGAACGGTCGGATTGGAAGCGCATCCGCTGTCCAGCGCCGACGGCCTCGTTCGGGTGGCGGCACGCATTCGCGATGGTGCCGGCATGCCGTTCGTCGAGGCCGTCGTGGTCTTGGCCGACGCGGTTCGCCCGCCAGACCCGTCGGATACACAATTCACGCCACTTGCGAACCCGCAGGCGCCCGTCTGGCCGAGCGACGAACTCTATCGCACCGGGATGTTCCACGGACCGCTGTACCACAGCGTCGAGAGTTTGGCGGCGTGGGACGACACGGGATTGGATGCATACCTTGCTGATACCCCGCTCGCGGGCTTCTTCCCGCCGGAAGAGCAGCCGGCTTTGTTGCTCAATCCGATTCTACTCGATGCAATCGGCCACGTGACGGCATTCTGGATCTGCCAGTATATCGGGCCGAACTTCAGCTGCTTTCCGTCGAGCATCGAGGCGATCGACCTTTACGATGCCCGGCGTGAGAGTACCTGCGGTGGCTTCATCGCCGGACGCCTTGCCTTCGAGCCATCGAACACCGAGCCTTGGTACCTCAGCGGTGAGTTCACCTGCCTGGCCGCCGACGGCACACCACTGTTTCGCGCCACCGGCTGGCGCGATCGTTTCTTCGAAATGCCGCAGAACTTTTGCCGCGCTCGCGGACAGCCGCGCGAGGAATTTTACGGCGATGAAGCTTCGCAACTATTCGGCTCGCTTCCGGAGGGCGCGCTGGTCTGGCGCGTGCCGCCGTTCCCGTCGAAATTCTTCGACATCGCCGGCGGCATTTGGCGTCGTGTGCTCTCGCGGACGATCCTGTCGGCGGAAGAGCGCGAACACTTCGCATCGCTCGTTGCCAGTCCGCGCAAGGCCGACGAATGGCTGGTCGGCCGCCTCGCGATGAAGGAAGCGGCCCGCGCCTGGTTTGTGCGCTACGCCAGTGCGCAAGTCTTTCCCGCCGATTTAACGATCCGCATGACGGTGGACGGGAAACCATATCTCGCGCCCGATGGGCTCGACATTCTCGGCCAACTTCCTGAAATCTCGGTCTCTCACGTCGAGGGCGAAGCCGTCGCCGTGGCGGGGCGGCCCGGCCAGGCTGTCGGCATTGATAGAGAAGTGTTTGGCCGAGTCCAATTCCAGGATTTGCTGGCCGGTGGCTTCAGCGCAGATGAGCAGGCGCTTTTCGCCAACCGATCCGGCGATCAGGAGGCGTCAGTATTGCAGGCTTGGTGCGCGAAGGAAGCCGCAGCGAAGTGTGTCGGCACTGGACTCAACGGCCAGCCGCGCTCGTTCGTGGTGAGCGCCCTGGACGATCAGCGAGGCTGGGCGCGAGTCGTCGTTCCCGGAAATATTGCGCTGAACGTTTCACTCGCGCTCGACGAACAATCAGTGTTGGCGGTGGCCTACGCGGATCAGACGCAAGCGCAATCTGCCGCAAGCCTTAACTAATGTCCCCACAGAACTTTGAAGCCCTGCCCGAAATCGAACTCAGCTCCCTGACGGGCGCCAACGCCGCCAAGGAAACGGCCTTGATTGTTGGTGCCGACAAACAGTCCCCCGTCGGTCGATAACAAAGAAGCGACACCGAGATCGGCGGGGCTGCCGTTGCCGTCGTCAAGCACCCGGGTCCAATGCTCCCCGTCGGGGCTGGCCCATAGCTGATAGCCGCCAACAATGTCGGTGGATTGAACCTCAAGACAACGGTACGGCTCCCACTGGGTGGTTCCCAGATAAAGAACACCATCGTGAACCGCGAGTGTCCGGACCACGGAGTTGTAGAAATCGCCAAGCCCAAGTCCGAGCAGCGACAACGGCACTTTCAATCCGTCCGGAGTGAAGCGGGTCTGACCGGCGATCAAATCCCAGCTCCCATTCGGGTGAATGCGCCAGAGCTCGGCTGACGCCGGACCCAGATCATGCACTCGATCATAACCAAAGCCGCCAATGCCGACACCGACGTAGAGCGCGCCCTTGAATTCCGCCATCGCCCAAACGGCGAAATTGTTGTTGAAGGCACCGCCGCCGTCGACGATGACCGGTGACCAATCGAACGGCGGCTTGTTGCGCGCTTCCATCCGCCAAACTTGGCAACCGAGGTCGGCATTCGCGGTGCCAGCGTAAAGTCGGCCGAACGCCGGATGCAGACAGGAAATCGCCAGGTTCGAGGCATTGCCGAAGCCGGACTTTGCGCCTTCGAGCCACTTCCCTTTGAGCGGATCATTTGACACGAAGAGGCTCGGATCGGGCGGCAAATTTCGGTCTAGCGCCGTGTCAGTTACCGTTCCGGCGGGAACAGCGACCAGCCATCCGCCAAAATCGACCAATGCCCCGAACGAATAGACGTTCGGATCGCCAAATCCCGGCTCGCTCACAGGCTCGAATGCGGCGCCGTCCGTCGAACGCAGAAGCAGGGCGCCGGTCCGTGCAGCGGTCGACACGTAGAGTGCGGGGCTTTGATCCGACTTGCCTTGAAATACGCACATCGATCGGTAGCCGGAGTCGCGCGGAATCTTCGCGGCGGCGCCGTCAGTCTCGCCGGAGCGGCGACGGCCAACACGGTCCGCTCCGAATTGACGATCGCGCACGTGCGATCGCGGCTGCGGGTCGATCAACGGCGATTCATAAACCGTTGACCAAGTTCCGCGCTTGACGTCGTAGCGCAAAATGCGGGGCGCATCGTCGGGGCTCGTCGGATTGGCGCAACTTGTGCCGACAAATACGCCACCGCGGAAAAAGACCATTGATCCCGCGGTACCGGAAGACTTGCGTCCAAATCCCTCGGTCGCAACGGTCGCGAACCGATCGACCGATAATAGGTGTGCCATCATTGGTAGCCAAATTGCTTGGCTAGTTGACGCGTCTCCGGGGCGAACATCTCGCCCGGACGCCAGGCCAGCTCACCATCGAGACGCGGTTCCTTCAGTTTCTCGAGACGCTCCGGGTCGAGCGCGGGATTTTCCAAAAAACCGGGATCATTGCCAAACGGTGCTGCGCGAGGTCCAGGTTTCGCATAGGGCGAATTTTCCGGATGCATCATAGCTTCGATCGCATCTGCATCGCTGCGAAGATCAAGCCATTCGCAAATCTGCGGCAGGTACAGGGCGAGATTGCGCATCAACGCCTCGCCCTTGAGCCGCATGCATTGACCGGGCGGCAGGTCGGCCGTTGCCGTGATGGCGACTTTGTGGTTGACGCGCCAGATCCGCTCGGGGTCCAGCTTGGCCCGCCCTCCCGTTATCCGCTGCAATCGCGGAAACTGCGAACGAAGCTTCGCCAAGGATTCGCCGGTGCTGCGCGGATGACGCGTGAGGTGCAGCAGGTTGGCTTTTGGATAAGTCCGTAGCAGGCGGCCGACGAACTCGCCGCTGTAGGTCGTGGCCGGGCTCTTCTCGACGAGCATGCGGGGGCCGACATGTTCCTGAATGTGATCGAATACCTTTCGAATAGGCCAGCTGGATCTTGTCGACGCCCACTGTCTCGCCCTGGCAATACTCTCGTCGGTCTGTTCACCGTCGTGGAGTTGCGCCAGCGCTCTTAACAACCCGTTGACCATTGAATGCCGAAGCGTTCCTTTCATGACGTGACCAAGGTCGTCGGCAAAAAACAAATGCATTTCCGGCAGCCCGTAACATTGGGGATGCTGCCCCAACATCGCGCAAACAACCGAAGAGAAAGATCGCGGCGGCGATAAAATGAACAGTGGTTGGGGCGTCGTTTCCGCCATGGCAATCGAATTTAAGATTTCTTCATCATGATCGATTTACCGCAACATTTTCTCGTTTGGGGAGAAAACTTAGCGGTAACCGCCGCTGGCGCGGCGCCGATGCGCCATTCACGATACAGGTTAATTTCGGTCGCGAACCGGAGGCTGGCCTTACCATTTGAACTAGATGATCGCAAGTTTCAGGGAACCGAACGACGTAGGTGTCTTTGCACCGTTTGGGTAGATCCTCACAACTCCACGCAATCGCGAGGCCTGGCCCGGCATGGAGCCCTTTCCCACGATTCCGCCAAGATCATGCACTAACTATGATCGGACCGGCGTGGAGCGTAAGCGCCTGTCGCTAAGGTATTGTGGGGCGAGAATCGTACGCCGGCAGATGGCTCTTCGCCGTGCGCCAGAAAAGGAAATTAACGAGCCTCCCAGATATCTTGATGGATCTTTCGTGGTATTTTCCCATTCGGGCGTTAAAGCTTGGACTTGGCGGGTTTCGTCGCGAGCCTAGCTGCATTTTTCCTACCGCCAGTTCCCACAGATTCAAGCTCGCATGACACGCCGCATCGCCCCCTGGGTTTTTGTCATTGCAGCGATCGTTGCTGTATCAGCAGCTCTTGCCCAGACGGGCGGCTATGCGCCGTGGCAGGGTGGCGCAAGCGACATTCGGGACGCGTGTGGCCGGGATGTGCGCCGCCTTTGTGCGGGCGTGCCACGCGGCGAAGGCCGCGTCGTGGAATGTCTGATGAGCTACAGCAACCAGATATCGGCTGCGTGCCGGTCGAGCATCGGCGGCGGCGGGCCCGCTCGCGGAGGGTATGGCCCTTACGCTCAGAGCCGCAATTCAAACGGCTACGGTCCCGGCGGCTACAGCCCAAACGCATATGGTCCAGACGCCAATGGACCAGGCCCTGACGCAAACGGATACGGCCCGTACGCCAGCAGCCCCGGCCGCAATCCGAATGCCTATGGACCTTATTACGGGCAGGCGAATACCCCGGGAACAAGTGGTTATGGTCCATCCCGCAATCCGAACGCGGACGGACCTCCGTTTCGTCAATCAAGGGCGTATGCACAGAACCCGGAGGCTTCCGCCGGCACGGGCGATCCCACCGGCTCAATTGCCGCACCAGGTGGGCAAACCCGGTCCTACATCATCCATTACCCGGCGGGCTACGACGCCCGCAAAGCCTATCCGCTCGTCTTGTTGTTTCACGGCGGCGGCGGCGCTGGGGTTCATATCCTTTCCCAGACGCGCTTTGCCGCCAAGGCCGATCAGGCGGGCTTCATAGTGGTCGCTCCCAATGGCATCGACAGTCATTGGAACGACGGTCGCGGCACGGCCAACGTCGGCGTAGATGACGTCGGCTTCGTGCGGCAATTGATCGCCAACCTAAAGTCGCATTTGCCGATCGATCCGAAGCGAATTTACGCTACCGGCCTGTCGAATGGCGCCGACTTCACCGAGCGGCTCGGTTGCGAGCTGTCCGATACGCTTGCGGCCATCGGAGCGGTCGCAGGCCCATTGCCGATCAATCTGCTCTCGTCGTGCAAGCCCGGGCCAATATCTATGGTCGGCATTCAGGGAGACGCCGACCCTGGCATCCCCCTCCAGGGTGGCGAGATGGGCGGAGGAAGAGAAGGTGCCGCCGGCGGCATCGCGGCATCCGCCACACAAACCATGAAGGTCTGGGCGACTGCGAACGGCTGCAACCTCACTCCAACCGTCGCCACCCTCACCCCGAGAGTCAACGACGGCACACGAGTCATCAAGTATTCCTATTCCGAGTGCGCGCCCGGTACAGGTGTCACCTACTACGTCGTTCAAGGCATGGGGCACGGTTGGCCGCCGCAAAGCGCAATAGCTATGCGGAATGGCCCGCCCTCGCAGAACATCAATGCAACCGAAGTGTTGTGGAGTTTCTTCAACACGCACCCGCGATCATAGACCGGGAGCGGAACCGGCTGCGGTTTCGCAGAGCCAGTTTGAGCAGTTGGTGGATTAATGACGACGGAGATCAACGCGAGCGGCCCTATTATTCAGTTCTTTCGTCAGTACGGATTGTGAACCTTGATCATGCCAACTGACGCCGCGGCCGCGCAAACTCAGCTGACTTTACCCCCGCCGATTATCGTCCTTGGTGCCTGCCCGGCCACGACGGCGATGATCGGGGCAATCCTCGGCGGCAATCCCGGCGCTTTTGCAGTCCCACAGCTAAATCTCTTCGTCGGCGACACGTTGCAAGACGTGATAACGGCAACGGCCCATCAAGGGCCGACCCATATGCACGGCCTGCTCCGCGCGCTCGCGTATATTTACGGAAGTGAGCAGACTATCATTTCCATCGGGATGGCGCGGCGCTGGATCATGCGCCGATTGTCCCGGTCGACGACCGAAATATTTGACGAACTGAGGGCGCAGGTGGCGCCGCGACGGCTCGTCGACAAGAGCGCGTTTTATTCACAAGACCCGGCGAGCGTGGAGCGCATCCGCGCGGCGACACCCGACGCCGATTTCGTTCACGTCATCGAGCATCCGCTCACCCCGGGCGCGGTGACTGAGCCAGCCGAGCAACGCCCGCGTCGCAGGCGCGCACGAACCAAACCGCCGCAAGACCAAAATCAGTGGCTTGAGGCACACCGGCTAATTTCAGCAGCAATGAAAAGCGTGGGGCCGGAGCGGCTCATAGTGTTGCGGGCGGAGAGCCTCGTTGCCGACCCTCACGCTGAACTGTCGGCTCTATGCGCGCGGCTCCATCTGCCCGACGACGGGATCAACGTGGCGAAAATGCTTCATCCTGAGAATTCGCCCTTCGCCGGGTTTGGTCCGGTGGGTGCTAATATGGGCGACCATCCAGCGTTTTTGCGAGACCCGACTTTTCCCCCAATGGGTACGTCAGGGCAGCCGTTTGCTTCGCGGCCGAGAAACGAAGCTATGCTTCCTGAAGTTGCGCGTCTCGCGGCCCGGTATGGCTACGACTGAGTTATCCTTGACTGGTTCGCGCTCACTTGTGCCTGGGCCCGCTCGAGCGTGTCGAGTTCCTCCGTTAAAACGGTCAATAGTGACTGGATAACGTCGATCTGATAACGAACCTCTCCGATCCTCGCTTCAATCTCTTGTGGCCTGGAGCTGGTATCCAGCACCCCGCCGCGCAGATCAAATAGATTGGGATTGTGCGAGAACTCCTGGATATGCTGAAACCGGCCGATCTTCTCCTCAAACGTGGCCGCTCGGCGATTTCGTCTTTTCTTTCCTCCCCCTAAGTGTATTTCCTCCAGCTCTCCCGGTATCAGTGAGGGCAATGGCGTTCGGCTCCGTCGTCTGCGCGCCGCGTCAAGGCTTGCCCGATCCAACTCTCCCGATGATCCCGCCCCCAACAGATTTCCAATTCGGCTCGCTGCCTGCGGCGGCGTGCGTACGTGTGTTTTCAGAGCGGGAACGGATGCCGGGTTGGGATGTTTTTTCCGATGATCCGGATCGGACGCGACTGCCTTCGCCCGCGCCGCAGCAGATATCGTTTTCGTCGGACGTACCTTGGACTTGGATGATCCACTGCGCCGCCGGTCACGCTTTGCCATTACGCCTCATCTCCCGCCTTTGCGGTTGTCTCGTTAATCGCGGCCTTGCTGAGAAATTATCAATTGCGCCATCGCTCTTGGAGATAGCTTGACCGGCGAGGATGCGGATTCCGATCTCACGGTCAACCGCCCGTCCCTCGTTGGTGGAAGCGTCGAGCGCGCGGGCTTCGGTCCATGAACAGGAAGTCAAAAATAGCGGTTCGACCGCGGCACCAGGAACAACTGCCAGCCCGACCGAAACGGACCGCCGCCATTGCGCCAACGGCCTGCACCTATCCGGTACATCATCTTTTATCCAGCTCCAATGCTGAATGCGGAGATCGCGTCCGCCGAATTCATGCTGTCGATACTGCCGCCGGCAGACGCAGTGACATTGGCCAAGCGGCTAGTTCCGTCGCTAACCGCGAGCGACGCAAGATGATCTACGTGGATTGTAACTCATAAGTCCTGCAACTCTCGATCGGGTCGGAGCAGCCGTCGCTCCGACCGAATGCCCGTTTGCCGACGTCGGGATCACCGGGCCACCGCTTCGAAACCCCGCGTCTCAAGTGAGCAAGGAAACCGCGAAGGCATCCGGCCCGCGATTTTACACTTCCGGTGCCGCGGCATCGTAGTTCGCCAAGTTGGGCAGCTACGGACTCGACGAGCGCGTGCTGGACCGCCCCGCGGCGGCAGCATTAGCGTTAAAAATGTCCTGTACAGGCGTCGCTAAAGGGACGACTGCGATCGGCGCGGCCATGATACTTGCGTCGAAATACTTGCGTCGAAGCGTGCCGGCGGTGCCGACGAGTCGTTCAACGAGCTACAATTTAGCCAGAATGATGCCTTAGTCTGGTTTGAGCAGCAATTGCCGCGTGAGCCGCCGCGGGCCCATCGCTGGGTTGCCCAAATGCACGAAATAGCTGGTTTTGTTGGCGGCGGTTTGGCCGCGGGTGAACTTTACGAGGGGGCGCCGCATGCTTTTATCAGCGCCTGGCCAAGGATTTCGCCACGGGCAAAAAGGATTTTTCCGCGCTCGCGGCTTTTCTTGGTAAAGGTTCGCCCTGATTTCCCTGGCCGTGAGGAGCGAGTGACGCGGACCTCAACGAACGACATCGCGTCGGGTTCGCTGCTTTCAACTGTCCCCAGAGGAGGCTAAGTGTCGAACAAGGTTTTGATGATCGGGCTGGACGGAGCCACCTTCAGCTTGCTTGACCCGATGATCGAGCAGGGCGTCATGCCATTTCTGGCCAGCGTGCTCGACAAGGCTGTACGCGCGGACTTGATGTCGACCCGGCACCCCCTGACGCCTCCGGCCTGGACGTCGATGATTACCGGCCGCAGTCCGACGGCTCACGGCATTTACGACTTCATGCGACCCGTCTTCATTCCGGACGGCGGCGTGTACTTAAAGATCAACGATTTTCGCGACAATCATTGCGAGACGATCTGGTCGATCGCGAATCGACACAAACAGCGTGCGACGAGCCTTAATTTCTACGGCATGTCGCCGCCGCCCCAGATCGACGGTTATGTCATCGGCGGTTTTATCCCGTGGCGGCACCTAAGGCAGGCTACCTATCCCCAGACGTTTTATGACGAGGTCCGCACTCTGCCGAACATTGACTTCCGGTTGCTCGGCATGGATCTTGGCGAGGAAAAGAAGGCGGTGCAGGGCCTGCATCAGGGTGAGCATGAGCCCTGGATCGAACTCCAGAACAAGCGTGACAGGGCCTGGACCGAGCTCACCTGCCACCTGATGCACAAAGACCGCACCGATCTAACCGCAGTTGTTCTCGACGGTCCTGACAAGCTTCAGCATCTGTTCTGGAGATTCGTCGATCCTGACCTGCAGGAAAAGGAGCCGAGCGACTGGCACAAGCACATTCAGAAGCTGTCCTTCAATTTCTACCGCGGCCTCGACCAAAATTTGAAAATGATGTTCGATGCCGCCGACCCAGACACGGACGTACTGATCACGTCCGATCACGGCTTCGGCCCGACGACTGAAATCTTCTATGTGAACGAATGGCTGTCGCGAAACGGCTATCTGCAATGGTCGAATGTCGCGAAGGACGATTCCATGGGCCAGCTCACGGCGGATAAGCTCAAAGATCATCTCGCGATGATCGACTGGAAGAACACGCTCGCCTTCTGCCCAATGCCGAGCAGTAACGCCATCTTTGTCAAACGGCAACAAGGCAAGAGTCCAGGCGTCAAAGAGGAAGATTACTTGGCATTTGCACTCAAACTCCAGCGCGAATTGCTCGAGATCCGGGATCCGGCCGACGGTCAGCCGATCGTGGTCGGCGCTGATCTGAATAAGTTGCGCGGCACAAGCTTCGTCGAGCCCTGCCCCGATATTACGTTACGCCTGCGCGACGGCGGCCTTGTCTCGATCCTCAAGTCCCACGACGTGGTTACGCAACGGCCAAGCCCGGACGGAACGCATCGTCCTGCGGGAATTTTCATCGGCCACGGTCCAAGCTTCCGCAAAGGCGTGCGGCTCGACCCGCTGGACATTCTTGATGTGTCACCGCTCATTCTGACTTTGCTCGGTATTCCAGTTCCGAGCGACATGGAGGGGCGGGTACCTACCGAAGCCTTTGTCAGCGAGCATGAGTTGCGCAAGGGTGCGGCGACCACGGCGCCGATGATCGACGCCTCCGATCGCGCCGAGCCAAGCCAGGAAGAGCGTGAAGCGCTCCTGAACCAGCTCAAAACTCTGGGCTATATGGACTGACCGCAGGTCTTCAAAGAATGAGCCTGAGCGCTACAGCGTCTGCTTTGCAACAAAGGTAAAAATGCCGAGTCTTGCGACCCCGGATGTCAAGCTTAACTACCTGCAATTCGGTGGCGGTGAGTCCTTGGTTTTGATTCACGGTCTCGGCGCGAACCTGTCCTTTTGGTACTTCGGCGCGGCGCGGCTTCTCGCGCGGACCCGCAACGTTTTGATGTACGACCTGCGCGGCCACGGTCGTAGCTCGATCCCTCGAGAAGGATACGGTCTGCACCAAATGGTGCGCGATCTAGTCGACCTGCTTGATTTTCTTGGCATCGATCGTGCCGATGTCGCCGGCCACAGCTTCGGCGGAAGGGTGGCGATCGCGTTGGCCGCGCTCTATCCCGAACGTGTGCGCAATCTCGTTATTGCCGATACCCAGATCCGCGCCCTGCAACCGCCCGTCCGGCTGTCGGAATGGGCGCATTGGGCATGGTGGAAAACGGAACTGGAAAGCCACGGCCTGGTCGATCTGCCCGCTGCGGAATCCATCATCGACCACAAACTGCTCGCAAGCCTCAGCCGAGCCCATTGCAACATCGCCAATCAGGGACGCTCGCGTATCTCTTTGCGGGCAAGAGACATGGGTGATCGCGGTTTGGAACGCTGGGAGTATTTGCTGGCGCGAACGAGCGCTGACGGAGAATTTGCCGATGAATCATTTCTCGTGCCGTCGACGCTGCGGACAATAACCAAGCCGACGCTGCTGGCTTTTGGAAAATTGTCGCATTGCCTCCCCACGGCCCATCGCCTTTTGGATTATCTCCCCAACGCACGCTTGATTGTCATTCCGGGCGCCGGGCATTTCTTCCCGGTGGTCAAGCCAAGGTTCTTTGCCCGCGTCATCGGCGCTTTCCTGCTCAGGCAAGAACGCGGCGTCGCGCCGCTGGCGCCGCGGCGGATGCGGCGCTTTGCCGGTAATCGCATCACGGATTAGCGAGCCGAAATGCGGCCTGGACACGTCAGCATTATCGTCGGCGGCAGTCGCGGCATCGGCCAGGCGGTCGCACGCACGCTCGCGGCACGCGGAGGGAATGTTTTTGTGATCGGCCGCAACCGCGAGCGTCTCGATGCGACGCTTCGAGATTTGAGAGCTGTCGGAGACGGACAACACATCGGAAGCGTGCTGGATGCTGCGGCTCCTGACGACATGGCGGAGATGGCGGAGGTATGTGCGCAGACGTATGGTCGTGCGGATCTTCTCGTTTTCTCTGCCGTGGTGGCAGGCTATGAGGAAATTACCCGATTACCGCCGCAAATGTTGGACCTGCCGGTAGTTGCCTGGCGCAAAGCCCTCGATGTGAATCTCCACGGTGTATTTCTATCCAACCGAGCCGTACTCCCGCTGATGATCCAGCAAGGACAAGGCGACATTATTAATATCGGGTCGGCGCTGACGCGGCATGGCATGCGCGGCCGCGCTCACGCAGCCTCTTACTCCGCGACAAAATACGCGCTCGCTGCCTTCACGCATTGCCTTGCGTCGGAGGTCTCCGAGCATGGCATCAGGGTTAATGCGATCTTTCCGGGTACTGTCGCCACGCCGTTGATCGAGAATACAGTTCTCGCGCGGGAATTTGGCGGCCAAATCGCCGCTGAGCATCTTGCGCAGATCCTGGTTAGTCTTCTGGAATTTTCCGCCGACAGCATGCCTCTCGATCCCTTCATCCTGCCGATGCCGGGCAGCCCCCTCGGCATTCAAGACCACGGAGCACGAAGTGGCGCGGGATCTTGAAGATCGCTGCGTGATTGTCACGGGCGCTTCCGGCGGCATCGGCAGCGCATGCGCGAAGCTTTTTGCCGCACATGGGGCCAAATTGGCTTTGGTCGATCGGGACGAGGCGAAATTATCGGCTCTGGCAGCCGAGATTAATGCAGACGCTCTTCCGCTAGTGCTTGACGTTACCTCCGAAGACGACATGGCACAGATGGCGTCGCGCGCCGTGAAAAGATTCGGCGGTATCGATACGCTAATCGCAGCGGCGGGAATTCTGCGAACCAGTGGCGAGCCAAGAACTGTGGTCGAGACATCGTACGAAGAATGGCGTGCCGTTATCGACGTCAATTTGACTGGAACGTTTCTCAGCAATCGAGCCGTTCTAGCAGCCATGCTGGAACGTGGCTCCGGCGATATTGTCAATATCTCCTCAACCTCCGGCCGTCAGGGACGGCCATTCGACGCGCCCTATGCAGCTTCAAAATTCGGCATTATTGGCTTGTCGGAATCCCTTGCCGAAGAGGTAGGCCGGCGCGGTATTCGCGTACAGACACTTCTCCCGGATGCCGTTAGAACCACAATCTGGGACCAATCCGGAACCACCGCCATAAGGCCGCCGCACATGCTTACGCCAGAGCGAGTCGCCGAGTTTGTGCTTTATTTGATTACGCTGCCCAGAGATGCGTTCCTGCTTAACCCTATGCTCTATCCGCTCAATGTGCGGAGCAAGCGCGCAACGCGGCCAAAATAACAAGCGGCTATTAGCGTCGCCCAAACACCGCGATAAGCGAACCTGAAATGCTCCTGCAATGCAAATAGTACCTACGGAAACCCAGGACTTCCGGCCGACGGCCGGCCTCTCGATGCGTAATTTCAAATGCATCGCACAGGGCGGCTTTGGCGACGGCTATAACAACTTTGCCCATTCGATGGCGTGGTTCGACGGCAAGCTCTACGTCGGAACCACACGGCAGAATCTTTGCATGCTTCGCCTGCAATCAGCCTTTGAGACATTGCCGTTCTACAAGTGGCCAGTCGAATGTCCCGATACGCTCGATGGGCTGGATAGACTGGATCGGAGCGCGCAAATTTGGTGTTACGATCCGGCAGTCAAGCGCTGGGAAATGGTTTTCCGTTCGCCGCAGGTGCAAAGCAGCGCTGGCGGTACGGTGGCACGCGAAATCGGTTACCGCGCCATGGCAGTGTTCCAGGGCGAGTCCAGCCCGAAGCCCGCGCTCTATACTGCCGCGTGGGCGCCTCGTCGCGCTCCGGGCGGCAATATTTTGAAGAGTTTTGACGGGAAGACGTTCGAGTGCGTGACGCGCCCGGGAATCCTTCAGCAGCCGATCCATGCGTCGCGGAGCCTCGCAACATTTGGCGATCGACTGTTCTTCTCACCCACCGGGCGAAGCGGCACCGATGGTGGCCAACAGAACACCGCCGGAGTGCCGCTCATATTCGAAAGCCGCGAGCCGGGCGCGCAAGAATGGACGGAGGCGAATGAGCCCGGCTTCGGCGAAACGGGAAATCTCGGCATCTTTTCCCTCGTCGCCGACCGGGAGCGCCTTTATGCTGGCACCTTCAACCTTACCGGTCTTCAGGTCTGGGCGAGCGAGTGTCGGGGCACTCCACCGTACAAATGGCGCAAGCTTCTTGATCAGGGGGCCGGGCGCGGTCCGCTGAACCAAATGGTCATGTCGATGCTGCCCTTCAAAGGGGCGCTCTACCTTGGAACCGGCCTTCAAGGCGGCGGCAATGACAGGGTGAACAAGATTGGTCCGGCCGCGGCCGAATTGATCAGGATCAATTCGGATGGCACCTGGGACCTGATAGTGGGCGAAGAACGCGACGTCGACGGGAAACGATACGAGCCGCTCAGCGGATTGCGATCGGGTTTCGGTAACTTCTTCAACGGCTATGTGTGGTCGCTCGTGGCACACAACGGCTGGATGTACGCAGGTACCTACGACTGGAGCGTCATGCTGCGCTGGAGCACTTTAAGCGAGTCACCACCGAAGGTAGGCAAGTTTTTCAATCTGCTAGGCCCTGAATCTCTTGTCGCTAACGCGAGCGGTGCTGAGTTGTGGCGAAGCCGCGATGGCGAGAACTGGATGCCGGTCGATAAGCGCGGCTTTGGCAACCCCTATAATCTCGGTATCAGGAACTTCGTTTCAACGCCGAACGGCTTGTTTGTCGGAACCGGAAATTTCTTCGGTCCACGCGTCGCCGTTCGCCGTGGTTCAGAATGGGTTTATGAAGATAATCTTCGTGGCGGCCTGGAAATCTGGCTGGGCAATGACGGAGAAATCGATTGATGGGCGGGTTTCTCCTCGATCCCAGAGTTCTTTTCCGGATCGCGCATGTCTGGTAGAACCCCGGCGAAATTCTTCACATCGACGGCAGGCCATACAAAAGGGCGATCGGGCGGCGGTCACGGTCGGTTCGTCGGACACGAGCGCGCCGGCCGGAGCTGCCGCGCACAGTCCTCATAACGGTATCCGGCTGCCCCGAGCCGGACAACAGCGATATTAGAAACAAGGACATGTTGATGACAACGGCGGAAGGTCGTTCGGCGATTGAAAGCAAGGTAATCGCAATTGCAACCGAAACGATCGCGGATTGGGGCCTCGATTTACCCGGACCGATCACGACTGACACCAAATTAATAGAAGATTTGAATTTTGAATCGATCGATATCGTCCAATTTGCCGTGGGTATCGAACGTGCCTTTGATCACAAAGGCTTGCCGTTTGAAAAACTGTTTATGAAAGACGGCGCTTTTGTCGACGACGTCACCATCTCAGAGCTGACAGATTTTCTTTGCACCGAATTGGCGGTGCCGTGAAAGGCCATTAGCACCCGTACCGCGTTCGCGTTGCTGCCGCGCGGTTGAAACAGTATAATTCTCGCAAGTTGCACCGGCTCGCGGCAGGCTGGCGGCGGTAGCGAGACGGTTCCTAGGGAGTCCCAAGATGCGCATCATTGAAATTTCCGAGCCATTCGGTTCTACGATCGAAGGTACGCCGCAGGAAAAGGTCAGCGACATCGACTCGAATATCGTCCGGGATTTGATCAAATCGCGCGGCACCGTGATGTTTTGCGGCTTCGGCACACCGCTTGCCGAGTTCGAGCAGTTCATTCGGCGGTTCGGCGACGACTTCATGACCTATCAGGGCGGCTCTTATGTCCGCCAGAAGGTTTCGGCAGACGAGAGCCTGCTCTCGACCCGATCACAGTACAGCCGCGAGGGAGAGGATGCGTTCGAACTGCCTCTCCACGGCGAAATGTATTACATGAAGTCGCGGCCCCTAATGTTGTGGTTCTTCTGCGAAAAGCCGGCCAAGAGCGACGGCGAAACGACGGTGTGTGATGGCGCGCAAATCTATGATGCGCTCAGTGATGAATCCAAGGACCTGCTTGCGAAAAAGAAATTGAAATATGTCCGCCGCTATAAGGACGGCGAATGGCAGCGGATTTACCAAACCGAGGATGCCGACGAAGCCATCAAATTCTGCGCCGCTAACGGCCTAAACGCGCGCCTCGATGATAGCCGTGCGCTCGCGACCGAGTTTGTATCTCCCGGCATCATTAAGAGCCGTTGGGGAAATCATTTGGTCTACATCAACAACATGCTTCCCGTGCTCTGGCAGGAACGGCAACTTGGGCGGCAGACCAGCATCGTGCGGCTGGAAGACGACTCAGTGATTCCTCAGAAACTGGTTGACGAGGTTGTCGCGGCGCAGAAGCGTCTTATCATTCCGATGGCTTGGCAGCGCGGCGATTTCGCCATTCTCGACAACACCCGCGCGATGCACGGACGCCGCCCGTTCGCGGATCCTCAGCGGGAAATCTACTTGCGGATGGTACGCGAAGTGGCTTTTTGAAGCTGCGGGTCACCGCAAGTTTTTAAAACTGACAAAAGCCAGGTTGCCCCAACGAGATTGCCGACGCCGCGAGCTTATGCCTTTTTCGGCGCTCGACGCGTTGTTTTCTTGGGTGCAACGGGCGACATTTGTTTTTGACTTGAATCCAGCGCGGCGTGACTAGCTCGTAGTCGCTCCACCTCTTCGGTAAGTTGCCGAACCCGGTCTTGGAGCGCTGAAATAAGCGCGCTGTCGCTATCTGAGTGAGACACGTCGCTATGCTGCCGCGCCTGAATCAAACGGCGCCGTAGCATGCCGCGCCGACCCAACCGGCCAACCCCACCGCCCGTGCCAGCATCCTGTCCTGATAGCCCTGGCCTGAAAGCATCGTCGCCCACACCGGGCGGAAGATCGTCGCCATGTTGGATTGCGATCCGCAGCGACCCGCGAACGGGCCGATTTCCTGCACCACCGGCACCTCTGCGCTGGGCGAGTCCCTGCGACCGCTTTCGCTTGCCCTGCCGCGGCGCGTCCCCACCCTCGGCTTGACGACGCTGTTGCATTTCACGCAATTTCGCCCGGCGCGGATTGCTATCTTCCGGCGGGACGTTGGTTTCCGGTTTCTGTTGGCTTCGCACTTGTCCACGCAGCTGCTTGAGCGCGCGAAGCCTTTCACGGCGACGCTCTTCGTTATCGTTGGTCATTGCAGTCGCCTCCTCGCTGCGAAACGCTCATTCACGGGCGTTTCGTCAGCCACGCGTGCCTATCCGAAACCGGAAAGTTGCAGAGCGCAGGCACGTTATGGTGCGTGGCGGCCGCGCCGGCGTCGACCGAACCGCCTGGCAACGGACTTGTTATGGGCGGCAGGAGCGCCGACATCGCCGTCAAGCGTGAGCGATTGGTCTTCTTTCTCGCGTGCGGCTGAGATCGAGGCCAGCATCCCCTGAATTTGCTTGGCCAGCCGTTCGGGATCTCCGCCGGGCATCTGGACTTTCTCAATCAGCGACATCAATTCGGGCTGCTCTGCGCCAAGCTCAGGCCGGCCCAAAATGGCCGCCCGGTACTCCTCGAGAGCTTCCGCGTATTTGCCGAGCTTCGTCAGTAAATCGCCGAGACTCTGATGCACCACGCTGGGCCGTCGACTTTGCTTCAATGCCTGGCGCATTGACTGCAATGCCTCCTCCGGCTGCCCCATCTTGACCTGGCACTCGGCGATCATCATCGATACTGAGGGCGGAGCCGACGACAACTTCTGCGCCTCCCTCAGAACCAGCAACGCTTGCTCGGTTTCGCCCAGCTCGACGAGGGCCGCCCCCAATGCGAGCCGCGGAGCGGCGTTATCCGGTGCAAGTCGCATAGCGCGCTCGAAGAATTGGCCGGCGGTCGTCAAATCGCCTTCACGCACGTGCGACTGCCCAAGCCGGTAGGCAGCGGATGCGTTGTCAGGCTGCACCTCCAGGACCCTTTGCAATTCGGTCTTGGCTGCGACCATATCGCCTGATTTTTCGAGCAAGCTTGCAAGCATCAATCGCGTCGCGACTTGTTGCGGGTTGTGGCGAAGGGCTTCCCGCAGGCGCGCCATCGCCTCGTCGTAATCGTCGTTCTGCGCGAACAGGCGGCTGAGCCGCCTTTGCGCCATGCCGCGCGAAGGATCAATTTCGATTGCCTCCGCGTAGTCCTGCATAGCCGCGTCAACGTCGCCGAGCTGTTCGCGGACGCGCGCGATCAGGACCTTCGCCTGCGACGATCTCGGGTTGAGCGCGAGTGCCTTCTGAAAGCATTGCAACGCGGTCTCCGGGTCGTTCTCGTAGAAATGAATCCGACCAAGTCCGAGATATGCTGCTGCGGCCTCTGGCCTGGTCTCGATGATCTTTAAGAACACCGTACGCGCAGCTTCCAAGTCGCCCGCCTTGAGATGCTGGAACCCCGCAAGCAATTGTTTGCGGAACAGCGGGTTACCTCCCGCTCCGGATCGCCGAACGGTTCCTGCCATTACAAAATGCTCCCTTCGCGGCCGCATTGTACGAGATGTAACTTAGCAGCAGTCACACGGAACGCTCACGTTCAAATCAAAGCGCATGTCGCCAATACGCCGAATATCGTTCTTTTGAAATCGGGCTCGACGGTTTTAATACAGCTTTCGGGATTATCAGGGTACCCAAGACCACAGTTGAACTGTCAGAAACCGGGAGCACAGTCGCAGATAGGCTTGGCCAACCGTCATCTCCGGCCCACGTATTTTGGCATACCCTGTCATTTCGCTCCGCAGCCAAGTCCCCGCGTTTGGTACCGACGCTTTCACTCGGACCACAACGCCAGTACTGCCGCCACCATCATTAGCAGCACCATCGATCTTGTTCACGGCCGTGCGATGAGACGGGCGTACCGGCGTAGCCGAATCCAAGGGCGCCTGAGCCCTCCTGAGCGGCGGCCGTCTTTTGCCGACCTCGTCATCATCCGCAATTGAAGCAAAAGGAGCTATTTGGGTAACGCTCCCGACAAACTCTTGACCGTCTTCCGACCACGGCCGCAGCCAGACTTTCGCTCCCGGTTTGATGAGCCCGATGTCACCTTGCGGAATGTCGATCTCCGCCTCGACAACGTTCGTGTCATCGATCTGGAGGAATTTGTCACCGGCGTCCAACCAAACGCCGGTCAGAAGCTGTGCGTTGGGCGTTGTCACGAACCCCGCTGCCGGCGCACGAACAGTCGTTCGTTCCAAGCCCGCCTCATCGGAATCAAGCTGATCGCGGAGGCGTTCCACTTCGCTGTGGGCAAACTCGCGCTGCATGTCTGAGGAAGGTGGCTCGACCTTTGACCGGCCCGATTGTTCTTCTCCAAGCTGGGCTAGCCTCGTCTCGGCGTCCTTCAGATCCTGACGGGCCAGGTCAACGTTGCGTTGCTGGTCTGATGAAGATAAATGCGCGAGCACTTGCCCCGCATTCACCCAATCGCCCTCTCGAACCGCAATGTCCGCGACCTGACCGTCGATTTGCGCGACTGCCTCGCTGCGCTGCGCTGGCAGGATTTTGAACGGCCCGGCGGGGTCGTAGGAATAGGGCAGAAAGCTAACCGGCACTAGCACTACGGCAACAGCCGCCCCAACCGTGAGCAATCGTCTCCACCGGCCGGATCGGGGAGCCTCGCACTGTTTCGCGGATCTTGAGTTGGCCTCTGGCGCCTGACCAACCATCATGGCCGCCAGCAAACGGCCCTCTCGTATCTGTTGTCGGCGGCGCGATCGCCTCGATTTTAAGCTAAAGACCCACATCACGAAGCTTGCGAGCAACGCGACGAAAACGACGCCACCCATACCCTGAAGGTTTCTGATAAGCACTGTTCCCCAGAGAATGAGCAAAGCCGATACAACGGCCAGCATCGCGACAATACTGCCGAGCGCGAAGAAAATCAGCATCGGCACTTCGTCGCGGCGAACCTGGGGAGGAAGCTGCTGTCTTAGCAACTTGGCCTTCAGCGCCCTCAGCGCCTTTCGGCGCAGCATCGGTTGACGAAGGTAGGTTGCGAGCCAGTTATAGCCGTCGCCCGGCAGCAAAGGCGTTGCCGCGATAAGAAACGCCCAAAGCCCTACCTGCGAGACGAGCAGCGCAAAGTTTGCCAACCAGGTGCCGCTCGATCGATAGGTGGCCCAGATGATGACGCCGACAACAATATAGCTTAGGCGAACGATGAGCGGCGCACCAAAGGCCCAAACCTGACCGCCTCGATTAAGTAGCGGTATCCCGCTGCGATCGATGTAGAAACGCGGAATAAAACCTAAGAAGAACGTCAACCCAAAATCGTGAACAGCGCCACCCGAAGCCCGTATCACTGCGCCCATCGATAATCGCGCGCCGAAATTGACGATAAGCAGACCGAAAACCAGGTGCACGGCAAACGCGAAATCGCCAAACAATAAATGGCGCAGATCCGGAGTGATGTCATTCCAGTGTTTAAAAGTCGTAAGTCCGGCAAGAATGACGGCCGGGACCAGAACGATGGGAAAGTATTTTAAAGGCCAGAAAAGGACAACGATGACGGCGAGGAGACGGTTGGGATCAAAAAAGCTGATTCTGGCTGGCCAAGATTGATGGTCGGAGAAAGATATCGCGCGCGCAATTGATCCCGGGCCGTCGAACGCAAGCGTGTTTGCGTTGCCGCCAGAGCGGCGGCGCGCATTTAATTCAAAAGTTGCCTCGTCCTCATCCACCGTGCGTCTACCTAAACTCACACGAGATTGCCTAACATGTGGTCTAAAACATGTTCTCGGCCACTCGACGCGTCGTAGGTTTGGGGCTCCCTACCGTCAATTGTGGACAGGTCTACGGGAGCCTTTCGCGCCGTCAGGAGCGCCTCAACGAGCCGATACCGTAGGGCCTGTGCCTCAAGGCAACTTCATTGCTTAAGGGACCGCAATGCGGCGTCGGCACTTTAACGCACCCACGGTGAGGTCACATCGTCACTTCTGGTGACCGACCGCTTCTACCGCGGCTCCCGTTCTATTAACCGGCTTTGACGGCCCTTCGCCCTGCGCCTGTGTTTCGCGAGTTCTGCGAAAGGCCGTGCGGGGCCGGTGGCAACGACTTTGACTTCGGTTGGAAGGCGGGAATGTTGCTGAAGGAAATTCCAAATGACATCGGTCGCGTCGATATTCTGGGAAGTCAGGCCGCTTTCACGGCCATTTTCTCCACCAGGATTGGGCGGCCAAGCGTGGCCCATGCCACGCACAATGTAATAGACAAGATCGGCTGAGCCACCGCTATAGCTATACTTATCAACTCGCGTACCATCATTCACCGTCGGCTCCAGGTGCGTGACGGTGGGATTTGGATTGCACGCGTTAATCGATGCCCAGAAATTCATAGTGTTGATGGCAAACTCGAGCCGGCCTCCTCCGCGCTCTGCTCGTGTACCGTCAATTGGCACTCGTGGATCGGCATCTCCTTGTATACCGACAACCGACATTGGGCCTGGACGGCTCTGCGCAAGATTGGTTGGGAGAGGACCCGCAACAGTCGCAACGGCAACTAAGAGGTCGGAGAGCTCACAGGCTAAGCGCTGCGTAAATAATCCGCCGTTGGAGATTCCCGCTGCATAGATTCTTGTAGCGTCGACGGGGAGTTGAGATTTTAGGCTTGCTACAAGCTGCTTTACAAAACCGACGTCGTCGATGCCTGGATTGACGGTACCTCTACCATCGTTCCAGCGTCCGTTCACGCCATCCGGGGCAACAACTATAAACTGCTTGGCATCAGCCTTTGCAGCGAAGCCGGTCCGGCTCAAAATAACTCTGCCATTCGTTCCGCGACCGTGGAACAGCAGAACGAGCGGCAAAAAAATCTTCGTTCGACGAGCGGGAACGTGAAGCGCGTAAGAGCGCTCAAGGCCGTTGATAGCCAATTGCTGCATGGATGCCCTTTTACAGGAACGGGTGGCCCTATTTCGTCCGCCAAAGAGCTATTTAATACAATACGCTGCGTAGGAAGTACCAGCAGTGTAAGGTAGCGGCAAAGTTACCCACACGGGCCATCTCCGGGGCTAGAATCGCCGAAATTTAGCCGCACCTTGGTCGAATGATGCATTGTTATGGCGCCGATGGCGGGCCGCCCGGAATCTCGACGGAAGTGCCCGATTTTGATAGGTTTTTTCTCGGCCGAGAGATTGGCGACCCTTCGTATATCGTCGACTCAGGTTTGCACCTACGATGGCTTGTGATTCGGAGGTCTTCAGCCCTTCATGGCGTCCTCAGATACCGGCTCCTTGACGGCCGATAACGACGGGTCGAAACAAACGCCGGACGCAGCGTCAGGTTCGCGATACCGATTTCGTTCCGACCTGGAGATCGTGCGTCCCAGGGAAGCTGACTCCAACGTAACAATTATTGACGCCAGATCTGGCGGGCGACACGTCTTCACGGCCGACGAATTCTTCGTGTGCCGGGCTGCCGACGGTAGCAGCACGCTTGCCGCCATCCGGCAGGCATTTAACGCCGAAACCGGTCGCGATTTCCCCCTTGGCAAGCTATTTGCGTTCTTCCGACGCCTGCGCGGCTTGGGGTTGCTTGAGGAAAACATGGCTGACAAGTCCGACTTGGCAGCTCCGGTTGCGGACGTTCCCGCTCCTGCTCCTGCAGCAACGAAATCCATGGCTGCGGGACAAGTTCAAGAGCCCCAAGACCCTGTTGCGGAGCAGGTTGATCAGGCGAATGAACACCAGGATCTTGAAAGCCCGGAGTCAGGCGGAACGTCCGGAAGCAGCAAGACCGGCAGCAATCGGACACAGCGCGGTGTCCGACGCGGGCTGCGCCGCGCGGCACGCGGCGAAGTGGACGGCGGTCCAGGATCGGGCAATCGCACTAGGTCTCGAGCTCCAACCGGCTCGACTGATCCCGTTGAGCTACGTCTTTCAAATAGAGCATTCAGTAGAAGCGCTGAAACCGGCGCGGCGATGCCCGAAGGCGACTTCGAAGGCGTTGGTCTCAGCAGCGAAGCGTTGCAGAATCTTCGCGCTCGGATTGCGCGCCGAGATGCCGAGGATGCGGCCGCGAACGAACCGGCACGTCTGTCGTTTTTCGACCCAAACTTCATCTTCAGTATTCTCGCCGCCGTAACGTGGCCGCTGAAGTACCTCGTTCTGCCGCTTCTGCTCCTCGCTGTTGTTATCCCGTGGCTGCTCTATGATCAGCGCGAGCTTCTCAGACAAGACATCAAAGCCTTCGACGCGTCGGTGGTGAGCGTGATCATCCTTGGTCTGGTGATCGCCAATTTCACCTCACGTCTTGCGCAGGGTACATTAATCCGCAGCTTTGGCAGCGAGGTGAGGGCGTTTGGAATAGCGCTCTCGTTTGGCGTTCCTCGCTTTTTTGTTGATCTTGGCGGCATTGCCACGCTCGACCGACGCGGCCAGCTTTGGGCCTACAGCGCCCCGCTGATGTGGCGGCTGGTCCTGTTCTGCGCCGGCACGCTGCTGTGGTTCATGCTGCGGGGATCGGCGCCGGCCCCGTCACATCTGGCTCTTGTTGTTGGCCAGATCGGATTAGTTGCCTTCCTGCTGTCCGCGTGGCCGCTACTGCCGTCCGACGGCTATCGGTGGCTCGTGACGTATTTGGCCCGGCCTACGCTGCGCGCGGACACGGGTCGTGTGATCGCCAGCTGGGTCTCGAAGTCAGAGGACGACAGCGCGACGGTGACGGACAAACGTTCGCCTGTCGCCTTTTATCTGTCGGCCGTCGCGCTCGTCGGTGCAGCGGCCGCGCTTGTCGCGCAAGCCTTCTTCGATATCGCAACAATGGGCCAGGTTGGCCTGCTTGCGGGACTCCTCCTCCTGGCGGCTATCATTGCGCTCGCGGCGTGGGCCGTCGCGCTTTGGAACTATGCACGCAGCCGGGAAATTGAAACGGCTAGTCCTAACAACGCACTGGCGTCGCATGGGAGTTGGGCCGATCAAACCGATGTTGCCACCGAGCGGCAAACCAGTCTTGGTAATGTCGGCAAAGTGTTTTGGGCCGTCGTCGCCGCAGCGTTGCTGGCTGTAGCCTTCCTGCCCTATCGTTACGAAGCGGCGGGAACGTTTGAGATCCTGCCCACGCGACGAACAGTGGTCACAGTACGCACGGCGGCCGCAATCGACCAAGTCTCGGTGCACGAGGGAGATTGGGTCGTAGCCAATCAGGTCCTTGCCAAACTTTCGACGAAGGACCAGCAGCGAGAAGTCTCCACCGCCAGCACGGAGTTGCAACACGCCAAGGCCCAACTCGCGCAGTTTGGCGGAGATAAGAAGCCCGCCGGTGATAAAGGAGCCGAGTCCGATCTCGAACGTTCAATCGCCAACGCAATCGGCGATGAACCGGCCACCACGACCGCAAAAGACGACGCTACCGCCGCGAACTACACCAGGACTCAAGCCGAGCAGGCTGCTCGAACCGAAGTCGAGCGGCTGACCCGCAAGCTTGCCTATGCACGCGATCAACTCGCGGATACGACGGTCCGCGCACCAACAGCCGGGCGGGTCATGACGCCCAACGTCAGCCTTCTGACCGGAACATATCTTCGCCGCGGTGCGGCATTGCTTACGCTCGAAGATACGCACACGCTTCAGGCCGAGATCAATCTTCCTGAGGCGGACGTCGGACTCGTCAAGGTCGGCGACAATGTACGCTTGCGGCCATGGGCAAACGAAGATCGCGAAATTTCCGGCAAAGTAACGAGTATCGCACCGGCGGCGCAGGCCAAATCATACGGAACGATTGTGCGCGTCGCAGCCTCGATACCAAATCCAGACGATACGCTCCGCCCGGCGATGACCGGCTACGCCAAGATCGACGGCGAAGACATGCGCGTGTGGGAGGCTTTCCTGCGCAGGTTCATCCGCATCGTTCGCGTCGAATTTTGGTCGTGGATTCCCTGACGTTTTTGCAGCGGGGTTTCGCCAAGTCAGCAACCGCCGGTCGGGAGATTGCAGGTTTTCAACGTGCCCGGACATTCACACCACCTGGGATGCCTCGATATCGCCGCAGTCGAACGCGTATTGGCTGGAACTTCATCCTGACAGCTCCAGTTTTGGCATTTGGCATCGTCATCCCACCGAACGGATACGGGATATGAACAGTGATTGAGCCAATAGGCCGCGTCGCCGTCGTAATGGATGCTGAGACAGGTTCTGTCGCTGCGCTTGAACGGCGGCATCGTTCGCAACGGAATTGAGTCGGCAGCGGCCGGCGCGGCAAGCGCGCACGTCGCCAACGACACCGCTATCAACATCAGCAAATGTCCAGCCTTCATCAAACCCGACCTCTGGCTGGGGGCTAGAGCTTAGTCTATGTAACATAGCGCCGCCGGCCACGAGTGTCGCCGAAAATCGGAACTGGCGGCACAGCACACGATATAACGAAGCGCGCGTGAACATCCCAGCCACTCTCGGTCTCGTCCTCGCCGGCGGCCGCGCACGCCGCATGGCCGGCGGTGACAAAGGGCGCATTCGCATCGGTGAAAAAACCATTCTTGAACGCGTCCTCGCCGCTCTCATTCCTCAGTGCCGTCAAGTGATCCTCAACGCGAACGGTGATCCGAGCCGCTTCGCTGACACAGGTCTGCGTGTCGTGGCCGACAGCATCTCTGATTTTCCAGGCCCCCTGGCAGGGATCCTGACCGGACTCGATTGGGCCGCCGATCATGCTGCGGAGATTGAATGGATCGTGAGCACGCCAAGCGACTGCCCGTTCCTGCCGCCGGACCTGGTCGCGCGGCTCCATCGCGCCCGCATTGAGGACGGCAAGCCGCTTGCCTGCGCGGCTTCGGCGCAAAGGCGACATCCGGTCGTCGGGCTTTGGCCGGCAAGTTTACGTGCGGATTTGCGGCGCGCGTTGCTGAGCGAAGGTGTGCGCAAAGTCGAGAGCTGGACCGCGCGGCACGGCGTGGCCGTAGCTACATGGGCGGCCACTCCCATTGACCCGTTCTTCAACGTCAACACGGCCCAAGACGCCGCGGAGGCCAATCGCGTTGCGGCACAGCTGCAAAAATCCGAAACGCAATAGGCCTCGGCATACAAGCGACGCACGGCGGGGAAAAACCAGGCAGAGATAAAGCTGCCAGCCGGCGAACCGAAGTCGTTCCACGAATATCAGCTCCATAGCCGTTGTGTGGCGATGTCCGCGCCGGCGCGCATGGCTTTGAATTTCTCCCAGACCACCGTCGGGTGCACTTCGGTCTTGTACAAAGCCTGCGACGAAAATCCGCAATCGGCGCCGGCGATGACGTTCTCCCGGCCCACCAGCCGCGCAAAGCGGATGATGCGTTCGGCGATGAGTTCGGGATGCTCCACTATGTTGCTGGCATGAGTAATGACGCCAGGGACTAGAACCTTACCGTCGGGGACTTTGACGCGCTCGAACAGGTGATATTCGTGCTCGTGGCGCGGATTGGCGGCCTCGAAGCTGTAAGAGCCGGCGTCAATCTTCAGGACGTATTCGATGATGTCCGCCAGCG
Source organism: uncultured Alphaproteobacteria bacterium (assembly GCA_963844545.1). Lineage (GTDB taxonomy): Bacteria > Pseudomonadota > Alphaproteobacteria > Rhizobiales > Xanthobacteraceae > BOG-931. The sequence continues at coordinate 62,845 of CAWJOX010000027.1, forward strand.
CCGCTTCGTAGATGCGCGGGCCTTCATTGATGCCATAGCAGGTGTGGAAGCGGACGCGCTCCGCGGGAATACCCTTGATAGCCGCATTGATCGCCTCGACGTAGATTTGCGCCCGCCGTTTTTTTTGCCCGTCGTCGAGGCCGACCTCGAAAAAAATGTCCGGCAGGAACGGGTCGTCGATCTGCACGAGGATTCCGGCGTCGACGATCGCGCGGTATTCCTTGCTCATTTCCGTCGCCAGGGCGTGGAAATAGTCTTCGTCTGATTTGTAGTACTCGTTTCGTCCCACGCCGGACGGTGCCGTCGCCGGCAGGAAGACATGCTCGTTGGCGACGCCGGCTGCAGCGGCGGCGTCCTTCACGTTCGCAATGTCAATCTGGACGAGCTTTTCGCCACGGTACTTGACCGGACCAACGCAAACGACCGGTGGGAGCGAAACGATCGCACCGCCGGTCATCGCCCGCTTGAAATATTCTGCATAATATTCCGGAAAGGCCGCGACTTCCTGCTCAAACAGCTTCAACTTAAGGCCCGGGCGCGATTCAAAGCCTTCGAGCCGTTCGCGGATATAGGTGAAGAATCCGGGCTTGGAAAATTCGCCATCGGTGACGATATCGATGCCGCATTGAACTTGCTCGCGCACTACATCGGCTACTGCCTCGCGCAGGGCTTCCTGGAACGCCGCCGCGTCATAAGGCTCTCCAGTGTATTTCGCCTTCATGACATCGAGGAGATGATGCGGCCGCGGCAAGCTGCCGATGTGTGTCGTCTGTATGCGGTCGGTATTTTGCTGAAGCTGCACGATGCGTTCTTCCCGGTGGTGCGATGATGCGGCGATCGGCAGCAGCGACCGTCGCTAAACGCCGCGGCCAACATTTCGCCGGCTATGTTATGCTAAATTGCCGCTGCGCGCACGGGAGGCGCCTGAAGTATGTATCGACGGTTGATCGGGGTGGCGTTGCTTACTGGTCTGAGCCTGGCGATGGCCGGCACGCTGTTAGCACAGCAGCCTCAGCAGTCATCCGCACAACCTTCGATTATGAACGACGAGGCAGACACGCCTGCGTCGGCGCAACCGGCCAAGCCGAAACGCAAGCAAACGGCAGCTCCTGCCTTCGAGCACGATCCCGACCTCGATGCGGCCGATCAACTGGCGCCGTCGCAGATGATTCAACCGATGCCGGGCGCGGTGGACGAGCCAAGACACGCGGGCCACTCGCGTGCCGCCAACCGCGGAACAGACGACGTCGGGGAAGCGCGCGCGGCTGGCCGAATAACATCGCGGACCGCTACGCCTTTCGTCGTGACGTGTAGCGGCGCGTTCGGGCGCGACTTCGAACCAAGTTAAGCTCGCCAAAGCTTTTCGATCGAGGAACGTCACCTTCACGCAGGTCGATGGCGGCACCGGCCGCAAGACCATGGCGAGTGTGCTGTTTGCAAAAGACCCTAAACGCCGTCTGGAGGTGTGGTGGTCGAGACCGTCGAACCGCAGCGATACCCATCTCATCGTGATCAATGGGACGTCCGAATGGACCGCCCCGGGCGAACTCCACCTCGGGCTGACGCTGGCGGAATTGGAGCAGTTCAATGGCAAACCATTCAAGCTGCTGGGATTCGACAAAAACGGTGTTGCAACGTTGAGCAATTGGAATGGCGGCGCCCTCGCCGCGCCTGCCGGGGGTTGTAAGGTCGGCATCAGCTTGCGCGCGGCGTCGACTGCGGCGGCCTCCGCAATCAATGCCTTGCCGGCCGACCACGAATTTACTTCCAGCGACATCGCACTGCGTGCGGTTAACCCGACGGTCAGTGAAATTCTTGTCGCGTATTAGGTTCTTAGTGCCGAGGCTTCTGGCCGTCGGCGGGAGGCTTACTTGAGCCACTCACCGCGTTGTCCTGCTCGGTGCGCATGGCCCTGACATCGCGCGCCATTTCCAGACAGGTGAGGAGCTCGGTGTAGCTTGATTCTCCCCCCATGACCAATTCGTTCACACAATGGGTTTTATCGGCCGGCGAGAAGCTCGGCCATTGTTTGAGGAGTTCGTCACGGATCGCCAGCTCGCTGTCGAGACAGTTCTTTTTTTCCTGGGCGATGGCGGGATCATGAAAGGTAACGCCGCCCTGCTTAGCGATACCGTCGCACACCTGTTCCACGTTGAGCTTGGGAACAGTGTCGGCGTTACCCGCAACCGGCAGGATGAGTTGAAGGCCAACTGCCAGCGCCTTGGGCAAGATCATTTCGGTGCTCCGTGTTCCACCGCGGGAACTATAGCAGTTTCAATGCGCGAAACCAAAAAGCACCTGCTTGCCGCATTGCGAAAAAGGATTGACTGGCAGCGATTCCGCCCGTTATGGCTGCGCCGCCGGGTGAAGGAGAACGAATGCTGATCGCACCGCTTTTTAGCACGGCGCTCATCCTTGCCGTGGCTACCGATCCGCTACAAGACGCGCCCGGCCGAGTAAACTTGACAATACAAGAGAAGATCGCGGCGACCGAACCGCTTGTGCGTTCGGCGACCCGGTGCGTCGTACGCACCGTCATCGCCGATCCCCGCTATGGCGGGAAAGCGGTCGGGATACTTGGCGATTTGATCGTCAACTCCATGCCGACCTGCCTCACTCCGGTCCGGGCGATGGTTGACGCTTACGATCGTTATTATGGCGAGGGCTCAGGCGAAGCGTTCTTCATGGGCCCTTACCTCGACGCCCTGCCCAAAGCAGTTGCGGCGGCGGCAAAAAACGCCGCGCAGTAGCTTCAGCGGGACGCCGGGGAGTTCGGCCCGATCACAGCCATGACGCGCATTCTAGTCGGATCAACCAGCACCACCTGGTCGTCCACCTTGGTGAATTTATATAGCTTCGTCACCGGATTGTCGGCCAGGATGTCGTCGGGGAGCGCGTAGAGCTCGATCATCGGCGGCACGTCGGCTCCGACATTGGTCGCGAAATGACTCGGCGCCACCTTGCTCTTGTCCTTGTGGACGGCTTGGTAGATAGCGCTCTTTTGTGCGGCGGTTAATTCGAGTTTTGGCGCGACGCCGTTTGCATTCGCCACTTCATCGATGTCAGCGGTTTGGGCGGCAGCAACGTTGACGCCTGCGATAATGGCCACCGAGGTCGCGCCCGCGAGCACGAATGCCGTGACCCAATCGGGAATCTGCTTCATAGCTTCCTCCATGTCCAAACAGCCGCGTTGCCGCAACGGCAGCGGGCCGCCGCGTACGATCAACTCAAAACGCTCACCGGGGAATTGCCTGCACCGCGATGCCGGAGTTGGCGTCGATCACCAGGATGCGGTCAGGCTCATAGACGTAATGGTAGGCAGGCAGCGGTGTAACCACAGCGCCACCGACCGTCGGCTGCGCAAACACGCCCGTTGTCGCCGGGGACGCCAGTGGGGCCACCGCGGCGCCCGTTACGACGTCGTATAGCGGTGCCGGATAGGTCGATGCGGCTCCCGGCGCGGCGGCGACCTCGGTGTAGCCCGGCTGTGCGATGGCCCGGACCGTCGGAATATTTGGGGCGGCCGTGACCGTTAGAGCGGGAACGACGCGTTCGCGCACGGTGGTTCGCGTCGTGGTCACAGTGCGTAGTGGACGGCCGGAAACCCTGCGCCGGCGCGTGGTCGTCGATTGGACGGTCCGGACAGTTTCGACCGTTTGGACCGGGACGCCCGGCGCCGGTTGCGTCACCACTACGCCCGGCGGCGGCACCGCCATCGGCTCCTGCGCAATAAGCATCGAACCGGGTTGCTGAGCGATCACCGCCTCGACCGGTTGATTGGCGATAACCGTCTGGGCGGATGCCAGCGATGTCCCGGCCATGAGCATGGCGCCGAGAGCGGTAAAACGGATACAATTTCTCATAACGAGCTCCATGTATCTGCGCTGTGGATGGAACGTTGAGCCTGAGAGCCCAACGCCTTCGCGTGATCAGCGTTCCTAGGAAGGGTTCGCAACAAAGAGAACTGGCCCTAGGCCACGTTCCGGCGCCGTAAAATTGACAGCCTCGCATCGCAGCAGCGCCATACTGTGCCGCGCGGCAAGAGCTATGTCCCGGGAATCGTCAGAAATCGCACTCGATTGACCGCTGCAATCGCGGGGTGCAGTCTGTGGCAGATTCTCAAGAAGCAGGGTTTTGCGTGTTTAGGCGCGGTCCGGCGCAGGAGGCAGATGCATGCTTGGCATCGACGACTTGTTCCAGTGGGAAAGGTTCGTAACGCCCACCTTCATCAAGGTTTTTTACTGGCTCGCCGTCGTCATTTCGGTCCTGCTCGGTCTTGCCGGCGCAGTATCCTCGCTTACGACCATGGCCTTCAATCCGTTTGTCGGGATGATCTTTCTCATCGCCAGCCTGCTCGGCGCCTGTATCGGTATTGTGCTTTCGCGCATCATCGCCGAATTCGTGCTGATTGTGTTCCGCATCAACGAGCATCTCGGCGCGATTAGAAATCAGGGATCAGGCTTCGGAAATCAGTAACCTCAACGCGCGGTAAACGTCGCTCAATTTGCGCCTAATTCGCAAAGCGGAAGTGCATGACATCGCCGTCCTGCACGACATAGTCCTTGCCCTCGAGCCGCATTTTGCCGGCGTCGCGCGCACCGCTTTCGCCGCCGCAGGCCACGTAGTCGTCGTAGGCGATGGTTTCTGCACGAATGAAACCCTGCTCAAAATCGCTGTGGATGGTGCCGGCAGCCTGCGGCGCCTTGGTGCCGCGCGTAATCGTCCAAGCGCGTGTCTCTTTCGGTCCCGCAGTAAAGAAGGTCACCAAATCGAGAAGCGCATAGCCGGCGCGAATCAGCCGGTCGAGACCGGCCTCCTTAAGACCGACGGCGGACAGATATTCGCCGCGCTCTTCACGCGACAGCACCGCAATCTCTGCTTCGATTTTCGCCGAGATCACGACGGCCGCCGCTCCCTCTTCCTTGGCGCGCGATTCGACCTTGCGCGAAAACGCGTTGCCGCTCGCCGCGGACGCCTCATCGACGTTGCAGACGTACAGAACCGGCAACGCGGTCAGGAGCCCGAGCATGTGGAAAGCCCGCTCTTCTTCGGGCTTACGCTCGGTCAGCCGCGCCGGCTTGCCCTCGCGCAACAAAACGAGCGCGCGATTGATGAGATCGAGCGCCTCCTTGGCCTCCTTATCGCCACCCTTCGCTTTCTTGGCGAGACCGTCGGCCCGCCGTTCCAGACTGTCGAGATCGGCCAGCATCAGCTCGGTCTCCACGGTCTCGATGTCGGCGACGGGGTCGACGCGGCCTTCGACGTGGGTCACGTCGGTATCTTCGAAGCAGCGCACCACATGAGCGATGGCATCGACTTCGCGGATATTGGCCAGGAACTGGTTGCCGAGCCCCTCGCCTTTCGAGGCACCGCGAACAAGGCCGGCGATGTCGACGAAGGTTAGCCGGGTCGGAACGATAGCCGCGGATTTCGCGAGCGCAGCCAGCGTGTCCAGCCGCGGGTCCGGTACCGCGACCTCGCCGACATTCGGCTCGATGGTGCAGAACGGATAATTCGCCGCCTGCGCCGCGGCGGTTTCGGTCAGCGCGTTAAAGAGCGTCGACTTGCCGACATTCGGCAAGCCGACGATGCCGCATTTGAAGCCCATGGATGATTATTGCCTGTTGATCGGTGGCTCGCGCTCCAATTGATCGCCAAAACCTTTGGCGATCATGGCGAGGTGCACCTTGTTCTGAAAGCTCGCATCTTCGCCGCGGACGAGAAAATCGACGTTGTCGGCAAGAATGGCAACCAATGCATCGACCCAACCGCGTTCGCTCTTGGCAAAGTCGCTCAAGACGTAATGCTCCACCAGATCCTTGTGGCCGGGATGACCGACGCCGATGCGCACGCGGCGATACTCGTTGCCGATATGCTCGCTGATCGAGCGCAATCCGTTGTGGCCCGCAATGCCGCCGCCGACTTTGACCCGAACCTTGCCAGGCGGCAGTTCGATTTCGTCGTGGAATACCGTGACGTCGCCGGCCGGCATTTTGTAGAACTGCGCCGCCTCGGCGACGGCGCGTCCCAATTCGTTCATGAAAGTCCCCGGCAGGAGCAGGAGCACCCGCTGGCCGTCGAGTGGTCCCTCGCAGGCGACACCCTGAAAGCGCCGGCGCCACGGCCCGACGCCGTGGCGCCTCGCGATTTCCTCGACCGCCATGAAGCCAACGTTGTGGCGGTTGCCGACGTAGCGCGCTCCCGGATTTCCTAACCCAACCAGGAGCAGCATCGGCTTTGTCCCGCCGCGCGGAACCTCACTTCTTCTCAGCTGCCCCGCCAGCACCGGCCGCCGGCGCAGCACCCGGCGCCGCGCCGCCTCCAGCGGCTGCGCCCTCAGCCGGCGCACCGGCGGTCGCGGCAGCAGCGGCTGCGGCGGCAGCAGCAGCGGCAGCATCCGCAGCGGCCTTAAGTTCTTCCGCATAGCCCGACGGCGGTACGACGGTGACGAGTGTAATGTCCCGGCCGCTCACTACGCGTACGCCCTCCGGCAGCGTAATGTCGCTCAAGTGTCTGGAGTAGTTGATCTCGAGTCCGCTGACGTCGACCTCGATGGAATTCGGGATCGCGTCAGCCCGACACCGCACTTCGACGGTATGGGTAACGATGGAAACTGTGCCGCCGCGTTTGACTCCGGGCGACTGGTCAACGTTCCTGACGTGGACCGGAATGTTGACGCGGATTGTTGCGCCTTCGCCGAGCCGCATGAAATCCACGTGCAGCGGGAGATCGTGGATCGCGTCAAGCTGGAAATCCCGCGGGATGACCCGGTGTTTCACGCCGTCGACCTCGACGTCGTGTATCGTGGTCAGAAAATGCCCGGCATAAATGCGCTGGCGCAGTTCGCTATAATCCAGCGAGATCGGCAGCGGCGGCTTGCCATCGCCATAGATGATTCCAGGTACGCGGCCGGCGCGACGTTCGGACCGGGCGGCCCCCTTGCCTGCCCGTGAACGTGCGGCCGCCTTGATCAAATTGACGGTCGCCATGATGTATCCTCGTGTCTAAGCTTCAACTGTCCGTTTTGGATTGCCGCGGCGGCCTCCAGGGGTGCCAAAGGTCTCGTTCGCCGCAGTGGCGCGCTTATAGCGGCGCAGGTCGCCAAAAACAAGGAAAGTGTGGCGGAACCGACCGCTCAGAACCCGCCTGGATTAATTCCCGGCGAGGACGGATCCGGGGCCTCGCTTGGCGGATTCGCCGCCGCAACTCTTGCCTCCAGCGCCGCGATGCGGGCCTTTAGGGTCTCGTTCTCCTCACGGGCGAGCCGGGCCATATCCTTAACGGCCTCGAATTCCTCACGCTGGACAATGTCGAGATCGCGGAGTATCCGCTCCGCTTGGCTGCGGAACAGCGTTTCAAATTCGCGCCGCACGCCTTGTGCAGCACCGGCCGCGTCGTTCATCAACCGCGCAACCTCGTCGAAAAACCGGTTCGTCGTCTGCACCATGTTTGCCTCCAGGGGATCGGGACCTAGCTGCGGTACACGGGACGCCAGCCCGCCTTATTGCGTTCATACACAATGGCAATGGTGCGGCGTTACCGCAAGATGCCACGCCGGATCGTCGCCGTGCGAAGCATCACGTGACAGGGAAGGCCGATGCTAGTTCTGCCAATTCTAACCTATCCCAAGATCAATCCGGTGCTGATTTCCATCGGACCGTTTTCGGTGCGTTGGTATGCACTGGCCTACATCGCTGGCATCCTTGCCGGCTGGTATTACGCCCGCATCATCATTGCGAGCAAAAGATTGTGGGGCGGGCCGGCACCGTTCACCGTCACTGACTTCGATGATTTCATTATCTGGATCACGCTCGGAATCATCCTCGGCGGCCGTATCGGCTACGTGCTGTTTTACAATCTAGGATATTTCGCCGCTAACCCCCTGGAGATTTTCGCGCTGTGGACCGGCGGCATGTCGTTCCACGGCGGCGTCATCGGCTGCATCGTCGTCACCGTCTTGTTCGCGCTCCGCCGCGGCATTCCGGTCCTTTCGCTCGGTGACGTAACGCTGGCGGTCGCTCCGATCGGCCTCTTCCTTGGTCGTCTCGCCAACTTCATCAACGGCGAATTATGGGGACGGCCGACCGACGTGCCTTGGGCTATGGTCTTTCCTTCGGGCGGGCCGTTGCCGCGACATCCCAGCCAGCTTTATGAAGCGACCCTCGAAGGCTTGCTCCTTCTGGTCGTGCTCGGGGTGATGGTGCGCTTCGGAGCGCTCAAACGGCCGGGTGTCGTCACCGGAACTTTTGCGGTCGCCTATGGCGTCGTGCGGATCTTCTGCGAATTTTTCCGCGAGCCCGACCCGCAGCTCGGCTTCCTCTGGGGCGGGCTCACGATGGGAATGCTGCTCTCGATTCCCCTGATATTGGCAGGCTTGCTTGTGCTCGGTATCGCCTTCATCCGCCAGCCGATCGTCAAAAATGGCTGATGAGCATTCGCCGCTCGAAAGTGAAATCCGCCGATTGATCGCGGTCGCCGGACCAATGCCGCTTGCCGATTATATGCGGCTCGCTCTCACTCATCCGCAATACGGCTATTACATCACCCACGACCCGATCGGCGCCGGCGGCGACTTCATCACCGCGCCGGAGATCAGCCAGATGTTCGGCGAGCTGATCGGCCTGTGGATGGTCGCGGTCTGGCAGCAGATGGGCTCTCCGGAAAACGTGCGCGTCATCGAGCTGGGTCCGGGTCATGGCACGTTGATGATCGACGCATTCCGGGCCGCGAAAATCGTCAAAGACTTTCAAACTGCGGTCGTCCTGCATCTCGTCGAGATCAGCCCGAGATTGAAAGAGCAGCAGCAGCTCAGGCTGGAAGCTCTGGCAATGCCGATGCTGTGGCACGACAGGCTCACCGATGTCCCAAGCGGCCCCAACATCATCATCGCCAACGAATTCATCGACGCACTGCCGGTTCACCAGGCGATCAAACAGTCGGATGGATGGCACGAGCGCGTCGTCGAAGTCGCCGCTGATGGCGGTCTGGTCATAAGCGCCGCATGCAATCCGCTACCCCATTTCGACGCGACCTTGCCACGCAAGCTGCGTGCGTCGTCTCCGACCGGCTCGGTTTACGAATGGCGTCCGGAAGCGATCGCGATCGAAATCGGCCGGCGTGTGCGCGGTGACGGCGCCGCCCTCATCATCGACTACGGCCACGCCCAGCACGGGCTCGGCGATACGTTGCAGGCCGTAGCCGATCATGCCTTCAGCGAGCCGCTGCGCGCGCCGGGACAGTCCGACCTCACCGCCCACGTCGATTTCATGGCGCTGGCGCAAACCGCCGAGATCACCGGCGCGCGCATCCATGGCCCGGTTTCGCAGCGCGACTTTCTTCGGCGCCTCGGCGTTGAAAAGCGCGCGGCGGCGCTTAAGGCCCGCGCGCAGCACGACAAGGGCAATGAGATCGAGCAGGCGCTCTCGCGACTAACGGCCGTCGGACCGGGCGGGATGGGCGAATTATTCAAGGTCCTCGCAATCACTGATCCCAAGCTCGGGCCGCTGCCGGGCTTTGAGACCTAAACGATGATGATCGAGGCTAGGACTCTCTCGCTCAAGGGTATCCGCCACGGCTTCTTTACCCGGCAGGGTGGTGTTTCCGGCGGTCTCTATGCCAGCCTTAATGGCGGTATCGGCTCGCACGACAGCGCCCCTGATGTGGCCGAAAATCGCGCGCGCATGGCGGCCGCGCTCGGTGTGAAACCGCAGAGCTTACTAACCGCCTACCAGATCCATTCGCCCCAAGCGGTCGTGGTTGAAACTGCGTGGACGGTGGAGGCGCGTCCGCGTGCCGACGGCATCGCCACGCGCACCCCCGGCGTTGCTGTCGGCGTAACCACGGCCGATTGCGGACCGGTCCTCTTCGCCGACCCCACGGCCGGCGTCATCGGCGCGGCGCACGCCGGATGGCGGGGGGCGCTCACCGGCATTGTGGAAGCGACCGTCGCCGCGATGGAGCAACTAGGCGCTGACCGCAACCGGATTCACGCCGTGCTTGGCCCGATGATCAGGCAGCGCAACTACGAAGTCGGGTCCGATCTGATTTCTCGGTTTACTGCCGAGGATTCGGATAGCGGACGGTTTTTCGCCGCTGCGCCGCGAGAAGGTCACGCAATGTTTGACCTGGCTGGTTATATCGGGATGCGGCTTGAGCGGGTCGGGGTCCGCCAATTTGAGGATTTGGGGTTTTGCACCTACGCCGACCCTGCCCGCTTTTTCAGCTTTCGCCGTTCGACCCACAACGCCGAGGCGGATTACGGCCGTCACGTCAACGCGATTGCGCTGGTATGAGCCGCCAATAGCGAACGCCGAAGGGCAGCGAAGCCGCAGCCCTTCGCTTCTGACTACTTGGCGTTCACCATTTGGTATTCCGCGGGGACAAGGCCGCGATTCAGGTTGCCACTCCGGCACTTGGCTTGTATCAGGTCGCGTAAATTGTGGCGCTCCGCAGGAGATTGGAATGGCGAGCAACAACGGAGCGATCAGGCTCGTTGCCGGCAATTCCAACCCTGCCCTCGCTGAGGGCATCGGCGCCTACATCGGCATTCCGATGACTAAGGCTGTAGTTCGCCGTTTCGCCGACATGGAGATTTTCGTCGAAATCCAGGAAAACGTGCGCGGCGCGGACGTTTTTGTCCTGCAGTCGACTTCGTTTCCGGCCAACGACCACCTGATGGAACTGCTGATCATCATCGACGCGTTGCGCCGCGCGTCGGCGCGCCGCATCACAGCTGTGATCCCCTATTTCGGTTACGCCCGGCAGGACCGCAAACCAGGGCCGCGCACCCCGATCTCTGCAAAGCTCGTCGCCAACCTCATTACCCGCGCCGGCGCCGACCGCGTGCTCACGGTCGATCTCCATGCCGGCCAGATCCAGGGTTTCTTCGATATCCCCACCGACAACCTGTTCGCCGCTCCAGTGATGGTGCGCGACATCAAACAGCGTTTCGGCCTCGACGACGTCATCGTCGTTTCGCCGGATGTTGGCGGCGTGGTGCGGGCCCGCGGGCTCGCCAAACGCATCAATGTGCCGCTCGCCATTATCGACAAACGGCGCGAGCGCGCCGGGCGAATCCGAAGTGGCGAATGTCATCGGCGAAGTCGATGGTCGTATCTGCATCCTTATCGACGACATCGTCAATTCCGGCGGCACTCTGCTCAACGCCGCCGATGCGCTTCTGGAAAAGCGCGCCAACTCGGTCTACGGCTACATCAGCCATGGCGTTCTGTCCGGGGGAGCAGTAGCCCGCGTCAATAAATCGAATCTGAAAGAGCTGGTGATCACCGACTCGATTCAGCCGACTGATGCCGTCAACGCCTCCGCGAATATTCGCGTGCTTTCGATCGCGACGCTGATCGGAGAAGCGATCAGCCGCACCGCGGCTGAGGAATCGGTTTCAAGCCTGTTCTTCGACTAGTTTCCGGCCGGCGCCACCGCCCGCGGCGAAGCCTCTTGCGCCGCAGTCGCTTCCCCGAGTCAACTTGTCGCAGGATCGACTGTGGACGGTCATCTTTCCTGCATTGTGTCCCGGCTGCAAATCACTTCATGAGTGCCCACAGGCAAAGCGCTCGTCGGTTCGAAATGGAGGCTTTGGCGTCGGAATCGAGCCGTTTATATTCGGCGCAGCCAAGTGATTCGCGATTTGAGTCAATCTGCTGGCCTGAGGTTGTTCCTGCGGCAAATCGCAGCTCAGCCTTTGGCAATGTTCAGTGGCGTGCGCACTTCCACCCCAACCGGAGCTGTGGAGACGGCATGTCCCTGACCGCAATTGCACAAGAGCCTCACGACAATCCCCTCGACGTGGTCGAGCATATGGCGGTCGGCAACAACTGGCCGTTCGAACGTGCCGGCGAGGACGAAGTCGCAATCGTCGTCACCGGCCGATGGACCAACTATCAGGTTTCATTCACCTGGATGGGCGAGATCGAGGCGCTGCATCTTGCCTGCGCCTTCGACATGCGCGTGCCGGAACTGCGGCTGTCCGAGGTCCAGCAGCTCATCGCGTTGATCAATGAGCAAATGTGGATCGGTCATTTCGACGTCTGGACGCAGAACGGCGTGGTGATGTTCCGCCATGCGCTGCTGCTTTCTGGCGGCGGCTCCGCATCGGACCGGCAATGCGAGGCAGTGCTCGGCACCGCGCTCAATTCCTGTGAACGCTATTTCCCGGCGTTCCAGTTTGTGGTCTGGGCCGGCAAATCCGCGCGCGAGGCAATGGACTCCGTCATGTTCGAGACCTCCGGCGAGGCATAGCGCGTCGTTCTGCCGGGCCGGGCAAGGCGAGAGGCCCGAAACGGATGGCCAATGGGACTGCGCGGCGACTGCCGGCCTCGGCAATCGCCCAAACTGCGGCTATGGATTTGGCGCTCGCCGCTTCGCGGCAATCCGGAATGACGGGAAAACACGCCGATGAGCGCCTCAAATCCTTCCGCCGGCCGGCGCCCCGATTTGCATGACTTACCGGGCTTACTCGTACTCGTAGGCGCCGGCAAAATGGGGAGTGCCCTTCTCGATGGCTGGCTTCGCTTTGGGCTTGGTCCAGCGAACGTCGCGGTGATCGAGCCACACCCGTCGCCACAGATCACAGCACTTGCCGATCGCGGCCTGCGGCTCAATCCCGCCATTCGCGGACTGCCCGGCGCCGCCGCCATCGTCATCGCAGTCAAGCCGCAAGTCGCCGCGGATGTCGTGCCGGTAGCGGCACCCATGATCTCTCCGTCTACGCTAGTCGTCTCGATCATGGCCGGACGGACGCTCGACTTCCTGGCCGGTGCGCTCAACAAGCCCTGCGCTTTGGTGCGCGCCATGCCCAATACGCCTGCCGCCATCGGCCGCGGCATCACCGTCGCTGTGGCGCGCGGCGCGACCGAAAAGCAGCGCGAGCTAGCCGATGGCCTTCTTGCAGCAACTGGCGCCGTAGAATGGGTCGACGACGAAGCGCTAATGGACACGGTAACGGCGGTGTCTGGCTCGGGACCGGCCTATGTGTTTCTGCTCACGGAGGCACTCGCAGATGCCGCCATTGCGGCCGGCCTGCCGCCGGCCTTGGCGGAAAGACTCGCGCGCGAAACCGTCGCCGGTTCCGGAGAGTTGCTCCACCGCTCGGACCTCACGGCGGCAACGCTGCGGGAAAATGTCACCTCTCCGGGCGGCACGACTGCGGCCGCGCTCGCGGTGCTGATGGGTCGGAACGGCTTGGTGCCGCTGATGAAGGAGGCCGTAGCCGCCGCGACCAAACGCTCTCGTGAGCTTGCCGGTTGACGCCAATGCCTTGGAAGCATTGTCCTTGAGGGTTACATTGCGTTTAGTCCCGCGTGTTGAGGAGTTCGGCCATGGCTCGCAGACCCACCCGCAAAGCCGCCGGCAAATCCGTTCGAGGTGCTTCGGCCCGTGCCACTTCGCCTCGCCCCGCATCGGTGCCAACGAGCGATCGCGACAAGATCATCGCCGCGCTGCTGGCGCTCTTGGCCAACAAGGCGTTTGAAACGATCGGCCTTGCCGATGTCGCCCGCCACGCCGGCCTGTCGCTTTCGCAATTACGCGGCGAATTCGCATCGACCCTCGGGATGGTCGCTGCTTTCGTGAAGGCCACCGATCGCGCGGTGCTTGCCGAGGATCTGGGCGACATGGCTGAGGAACCCGAGCGCGAACGGCTGTTCGACGTATTGATGCGCCGGCTGGAGACGCTGGCACCGCATCGCCAAGCAATTAGCTCGCTGTTGCGTTCCGCCCGCCGCAATCCGCCGCTCGCTTTGGCGCTCAACGGGCTCGCCGTACGCTCGCAGCAATGGATGCTGGCAGCAGCCGGCATCGGTTCCTCAGGCCCTCGCGGCGTGGTCCGTGCCCAAGGGCTGGCGATGCTGTTTGCCTCAGTGCTGCGCACCTGGATCGACGATGAAGACCCCGGGCAGGCGCGCACCATGGCGGCGCTCGACCGTGCGCTCGCGCGCGGTCAGCGCTTCGTCGGCTTCCTCGACGATCTCTGTTACATCCCTTCGCGCATCTGCCGGCTGCGCTCGCGGCGGCGGCGCTCCCGCTCCGAAGACGATTCCGAGGAATCTGCTGCAGCGTAACCTGTCCCCTAAGACCCAGGACCGGTACGCATGAAGGCGATCGTCGTCGGGGGCGGTATTGGCGGCTTGTCGCTGGCATTGAGTCTGCATCAGATCGGATTCGAGCCCCATATTTTCGAATCCGCGCCGATTTTCCAATTTCTCGGCCTTGAAATCAACGTCCAACCGCATGCCGTGCGCGAGTTGACCGAGCTCGGCCTTGGCGAGCGACTCGCCGTCAGTTCTGTCGCTACCGCCGCGCTGGCCTATTTTAACAAACACGGACAGCTCATCTGGTCGGAGCCGCGCGGCTTGGCCGCCGGTTACAAGTGGCCGCAGCATTCGGTATCGCGCGGCGAACTGCAAAGACTGCTGCTGGACGCCGCACGGGCACGACTTGGTCCGGATCGCATTCACACCGGTCACCATTTGGCGACATTCGCAACGCGAGGCGACGGAGTCGTCGCCAAATTCATCGACCGCACAACCGGGCGCGAAGTCGCGGAGGTCGAAGGCGATTTTCTTGTCGGCGCCGATGGCATCCATTCGGCGGTGCGTCACGCGTTTTCACCGACCGAAAGGCTGCACTACGAGGGCGTCATTAATTACCGCGGTGTGACGGCGGCAGAGCCTTATCTTAGCGGCGCCACAATGGTCATCGCCGGCCACCGCGATCAGCGTTTCGTCGCTTACCCGATCGAACAGCTCCCGGACGGTCGTTGCCTCATCAATTGGATCTGCGTTGTGCGCACCCACGACCCGATGATGCCGCTTGAAGAATGGGGAGTGCGCGCGGATAAGGCGCTGATCCTAGCCAGATACGCCGGCTGGAGATTTGACTGGCTCGATATTCCGAAGCTGGTCGAGGCGACCGAAGACGTCTTTGTGTTCCCCGACGTCGATCGCGATCCATTGCCGCAATGGAGCTTCGGCCGGGTAACGATGGTCGGCGACGCCGCGCACCCAATGCTTCCGGTCGGCGCGCAAGCCGGCTCGCAGGCCATCGTCGATGGGCGCGTGCTGGCGGCCGCGCTCCTGCGTTATGCCGATCCGGTGGAAGCGCTGCGGCAGTATGAGCGGGAACGCATGGACGCGATGAACGGCATGATCTTGCGCAACCGCCGGCTCGGTCCGGAAACGGTCATGCAATTGGCCGAAGAGCGCGCCCCCGACGGCTTCTCTGACATCGCAGCGGTGCTCAGCGCCGAGGAGTTGAAGGAGGCTTCGATCTCCTTCAAGCGCGCAGCGGGATTCGACGTCGAGACGGTCAATACCAGGCCATCCTATCTGCAACATCCGCCATCATAAGTGGGGTCACATAACCGGGGAAACATGCCGGGGGCATCTTCAACCATCAACGTCACGGAGTTGATCGATCAGCGGCCGTTGACCGAGCTGCAAATCCGGGTCGTCTTTCTTTGTGCGCTGATGATCTTTTTGGACGGCGCCGATACTATCATGCTGGGTCTCGTAGCCCCTTCAATTGCGGCTACGCTCAGCGTCAGCCCAAGTTCCTTCGGGCCGGTTTTCGGCATCAGTCAGGCGGGCATTCTGCTTGGCGTGCTCACCTTCGGCCCGCTTGGCGATCGTTTTGGGCGCAAGCGCCTGGTGATCGGGGCGACCCTGTTATTCGCGATCCTCACTTTGGCGACGGTGTGGATCAAGTCATTCGATCAACTGTTGGTGCTTCGGTTTCTCACCGGGCTTGGCCTCGGCGGTCTCGCCCCAAACGCGGTCGCGCTGACCTCGGAATTTGCGCCCAAGCGGCTGCGCTCGGCATTCGTAGCCCTGCAATGGTCCGCGTTTCCGCTCGGCGGTGTCGCGATCGCTCTGCTGGGCTCAGTGCTGATCGCGCCTTTGGGCTGGCAATCGCTGTTTCTCATCGGCTCGATCGTGCCGTTGCTTCTTGTTGTTGCGCTGATCTTTGCTCTTCCTGAATCGGTGTCGTTCCTGCTCACCCGCGGTCTGTATCCGAAAACCGTGCAGCAAATCGTCCGCAAAATAGCGCCGGAGATTCCGGAAGCGGCGGAAGTCCACTACACCGTCAGTGAGGAAAAGCTCCCCGGTGCGCCGATGAAACATCTGTTCACCGAAGGCCGCGCTTCGCTGACTTTGC
This sequence comes from uncultured Alphaproteobacteria bacterium, assembly GCA_963844545.1. Taxonomy (GTDB): domain Bacteria; phylum Pseudomonadota; class Alphaproteobacteria; order Rhizobiales; family Xanthobacteraceae; genus BOG-931. Next base: position 79,015 of record CAWJOX010000027.1, read on the forward strand.
TGTTGTGGGTGCCTTTCTTCACGAGTTTCTTGATCCTCATCTTCGTCACTTCATGGATTCCGACGCTGCTGCGCGCCGGCGGGTTATCGATGGCGCAGGCCGGTCTTGCCATCGCGCTGAATAGTCTTGGAAGTTTTTTTGGATCCGGGTCGGTCGGCCGGCTGATGGACCGCCATGGTACTTACGGCGTGCTGGTCCCGGCGTTCATCCTGGCTTCGATCGCGGCCGGATTGCTTGGTTTTTCGACCGCCAGCTTCTCGAGCGCAGCGTTGGTCATTACCCTGAGCGGTTTCTTCGCTGGTGCAAGTCAGACCGGGGTGATCGCGCTGGCGGCGATTACCTATCCCGTCACCATCCGTTCGACAGGCGTGGGCTGGGCCATGGCGATCGGGCGGCTCGGCGCCGTCATCGGCCCGATCGTGGGAGGCATCTTTCTAAGCTGGCATTGGAATGTCGAGGTAATCTTCCCGATCATCGCGGCGCCAGCCTTGCTTGGCGCTGTGTGTGTATTTCTGGTCCGGCAATTGACGGTTTCGCGGCAGCGGGGCGAAAGCTAACCGGCTGCTGTGGATAAGTGAGAAAATCCGCCGCTGGCGATACGGAGAAGATTTTCGCCGCGTTCGCAAGCGGTTAAACGACCTAGCCAAAACGTTTACCACCTGTTACCAAAAGCTTGCATGAAGAGGAAAACCTATAACCATGTCAGCAGGTTAGAATAACTCAAAACAACCTGATTTTGATTGAAATCAATTTGCGCGGCGTCTAGATACAATAGTTGCGACTGATACCAACGCCGCGCCGGGTTTCCAGGATGATCGTCTGTTCGTGCAACGTGTTCTCGGATCATGACGTGCGGGGGACGCTGTCCGGCGATGGAGCCGCGCCACGCACGGCGGGTGAGGTTTATGGCTGCCTCGGTTGCAGCCCCCAATGCGGACGCTGCGCCAGGACCATTCGGCGCATCATGGACGAGGCGCTTGGCGGCGCAGAATCTTCGTGCTGCCGGGCTGGCGAACTTCCGTAGACCCCCGTTTTCCATCGTTCGCCATCGTTATTTCGAAGCCCCACGCCTAGTTTTGGCCAATAGGCGGAATAGCTTTTAATTGTTATAATTCCAAAGTGCGCTTTCCCGCGCGACGCCAATTCACCTGGCAGGAGCACCATCATGAAAGGCGATCCCGGAGTCATCGATTACCTGAATAAGGCGCTCCGCCACGAGCTGACCGCGATCAATCAATACTGGCTGCATTATCGGCTGCTCGACAATTGGGGCTACAAGTCGCTAGCCAAGCAATGGCGCAAGGAATCAATCGAAGAGATGGAGCACGCCGACAAGCTGGTCGAACGCACCATCTTCCTTGACGGCTTTCCCAACATGCAGGTGCTCGATCCGCTGCACATCGGCCAGACGGTGAAAGAAGTGCTCGACTGCGACCTCCGCGCGGAAATGCACGCGCGCGCGCTGTATGAGGAAGCGGCGACCCACTGTCATTCGGTTAAGGATTACGTCTCGCGCGACCTGTTTGAAAAGCTAATGCAGGACGAGGAGCATCACATCGATTTCCTCGAGACCCAGCTCGACCTCGTTGCCAAACTCGGCCTCGAACTTTATGCGCAGCATCACATCGGCAAGCTCGACGAGAGCCACGACTGAACGAAAGTCGGGCTCTTGACGCCGCCTCAGCGGAAAGCGAACCCCAGCACTCGATCGCGGGTGCCTTCGTTGTCGCAGTCGGCGCGATTCGAGGTAAACCGCGCATAGTCCCGCGATAGACAACTGTAAATCGCAATCGTTCCCGGCTGCTCGGACCGGAACAAATAGCCGGCGACGCGCCGCCGCTCGGCGCCTTCTGCCACGCAGCGCCCAGCTTCAGTGAGAAAACCGCTACCCGATCGCGCCGAAAAGCATTCGTCCAGCTTGATGCTGGAAGTTTGATTTGGCGACGCGGTCATCACATAGCCAAGCTGGCTATCAAACGCATATAAGCGGCCGGTCACGATCGGGGGACCGGTTGTCACCCACTTGCCGCCATCGGAACTCGTCCATTTCGACAGAGCGGTCCGTACCTGAGGACGCTGCGGCGTCGGAGCCACAGCAATCGACGCGTCATGCATGACGAGATAGCGCTGGGTGAAATCCTGACCCGGCGGAATGTACATGTAGGTCAGGAAGAAATGACGTCCGATGTTGTTGAAGCCATGCTCGGCGATCATGCTTGGATAGGCGTAGAGATCACCGGGCGCCGGCCGCTTCCAGTCATTGGCGTCATAAAGGATGATCGGCTCTGAGACGGTGGCAAAATGCAGCTTGTCCCTGGAAGCCGACAATTGCAGTGCCGAGGCAGTAGTACCAAGCAGCAAGACGGCATCCGCTTCAGTGGAATACGCGGAACTCATTCCGACGGCCCCGTTCAGCGCCGCCGCTACACCTCCGAGACCCGGCGCGTTCCAGCCGGTGCCGCTCCACTTTGTCCACTTTCCTGGCGATGGATCGTTTCGCGGCGCTCGCGCTACGGTGTTTTTCCAATCGCGCAGGCGCTGACAATACGCATACCAATATCCATCGTGACCATCGACCGCAGTGCAGTCGCCCTCACCGCCTTGCCGCCCGGATGCCGGCCCCTCATCGGCGGTGATGATCTGACCGAGCACATTCCAGGTTAATCCGAGATCCTTGGAGCCCGCGATGGACATTGATTTGTAGGTCTCGCCTTCGCGGTAATCGCAATGCTGTTCATTGTGAATGAGCCCGTAGAGCATGCCGCGGCCCTGCATCACCGTCGTCAGCCAGCGGCCACACTCCGACGGGCTTCCGGCCGGTCCCGGCTCCAGCACGACTTTCGACCGCCCACCCAGCGCAAAAGGCGTGGCGCCGTCGATCGCTACTGTCGTGCCGTTGGCGGCGAAGGCGCGGAAAGTGCCGTCTCGAAGTTCAATGATGCTGACGGGAGCATCCGGTTCGTGCCGCGACGGCCCGCGCACCACGACCGGGTGTTCCAACTTTACCGAAACGCATTCGATACATACATTGTCGGCACCAGCGGCAGTAACTCCCGCGATCGTAGCGAGCACCGCGACGACACTGCCCCAGGCAACAGTGCCATTTTTGATGAGGCTACGCGGCAGAGGTCGGAACAAGCGCAATGCCCTCACGCCGCATTCTGATAGTAAATCTCGCCGTCCTCTTGGTCGGCAGCTTCGACCGGCGCCGGTGCGAAATTTCGATAGTTGAGGCCCCACACCATTCCGGTGAACAGCCACAGAAAGCGCCACCGCTCACCTTGGTGCAGCATCGCGCAGCAAATAATCGCGAGCCATGAAAACAGGATTACCAGGCACAGCGTGTTTCTTGACTGCTTCCAGTTGTACCAGGCCTGTTGCACCGTGAGCACCATCAGGAGCGTCCAGTCAAATCCGGCGATCCAGCCATAGTTTAGAAACGCGCTGATCCAAATATTGTGAATCGGCTCGGGAAAATACTTGTCGATTTCGAACAGACCAAGCCCGAGCGGATTCTCCAGGATCAAGGGAATTGCGAGCAAATATCTGTTGTAGCGCCCGAACTGCCCAAGATCATAGGTCTCGGCAAGCTTGGATCGCTCGACGATCATCTGGGCGAAGGTGTCGTTCGCCAAGTACCAAATCACGCAGGCGATGGTGACGAACAACACCACGGCAATCGCCACGAGCGAGGCTTTGAGGAGATTTTGCCGGTTCAAGAACAGAAAACAGACACCGCTCCAGAAGAATCCAAAGACGATCGCCGCGCGGGAAAACGACAGGACCACCGAGATCGACAGCAGGAGCAGAATCGCCGCGTACAGGAAGCGCCTGCGCCCTTCGGAAATCAGGAAAAGCGAGCCCATCATGCCCGGGATGAGGAAAACGCCAAACATGTCCGGATCGTCGAGAAAAGAGGTCGGCCGCTCGGCCCACGTGAGCGAAGGATTCTTGGTGATGAAGCCGAAAATCCCAATGCAGGCGGCGATGACGGTCGCGAACACGTAAACTCGAACGAATCGCTTCAGATCGCGCTCGGTCCATCCCGTCGTAACGAGGCAGGAGGTGATGCCGATCAGAACGACCGACGTCAAAGCGACGAATTGGAAGGCCACCAGGGGCTTATCGAGCAGCGAAACCGAGGAGACGTAAATCGAGATCAGCCAGGTCATCACCAGGCCGATCAGCATGACGCTGCGCAGATTGAGGGTTTGCTTGCAGAACGGCGTCAGCAACAGGGCGAAGAAGAATATAATATCTACCGGGGAAGGCCTCGACCACGTGTAGTTGATGGCCACGACAGCGACGAGAAATACGAAGGTCCGCAAACGTGCGCCGGCAGTAAGAAAGGCGTCACGCGTCTCAGAAAAGGAGTTGGCATTGTAGGTCATGTTCGATGGCGAAAAGGCATTACGATTCGAACGAGCCAACATTCGAGCCATTAGTCGGCGACCTCCGGCTGGCCCGGGGTTTCCGCGGTGTTCAACGAGGACGTTTTGTCGCTAGTGCCGGCAACGCCGTTGTTACCGCTTATCCTCGCGTCGACAGCGCCGGCGCTGGAACCATCATCGGTTGGGCCGGGACCATCATCGGCTGCGCTGGCGCCATGTACTGCGGCGCCGGAGCGACGTACTGCGGAACCGCGTAAGCCGGCCCGGCCTCGAACATCCAGCGGAAGCCAAGCATCAAATCCTGCGACTCAAGTGTGTGGAATCTATAGCTGTCCGGATTACAACCGCCGACGCAGTTAATCAGGCCTTGCACTGATCCCATATTGAGAAAGCGATACGCGAGTTCGAGCTTAAGATGCTCGTTAATTGTATAGCTGAAACCGGCGTGAATGGCCCAAGCCAAATTCCAATCGGTAACGCTGGGACCAACGCCCGCGCCGCCGGTCGGTATCCCGACATCGGAGAATCCGGCTAGCGTGTTGGCGGCGGTACCGACGCCAACACCGACGAACGGGGTAAGTCCGCACCAAGTGAAGAGATCGACGTAGGCGTTTGCGAGAAACACCCAGGAACTGATGTAGCCGTTATAAACGTCGAGACACTGGGCGTAGGGATTTGGACACGCGGTCGTGTAGCCACCCCAAAAAACAAACAAATCTTTGTTGCGATATTCCGCCGTGGCATCGAAGCGCAGCCAGTTATTGAATTCGTAGCCGACACCAAGAAGGTAAAAAACCTGATCCTGCAGCGCAACCGACTGGATCGTAAAGTCGCTGGGGTTGTTGAGCGGGTTGGGCAGATAATCCACGTTTGTCGTCTGCAGGTTACCAACTCCGATATCGCCGCGCAGATACCAGCTCGATGGAGCTTCGATCGGCGCCGGCATCACGATCGGCATGACCTGAGCGGGCATCATGGGAGGCTGCTGCGCCATATCGGCGGCCGAGGCGCTCGCCAATGGCACAACTAAGAAAATAAGAGTCGCTACCGCCGCTTTGAACATGACTACTTCCTCATCCGTCCCAGCAGCCGGAGCGCAAAGCGGCTGTTAAGGATAACCAACCATTTCAAAGAATGCTTAATGGACGCTTAATCGGCTTGCGGCGTTGTGAGCCGCCGCGCGTAATCGCGCGTTTTTGTTCCGCCGCGCGGATGACCAACCGGGACTAACGCTCCATTAAGGTTAATGCCTGATGATGCCGCCCGGCTTTAAGCGCGCCGAAGGCATGAAAGGGCGGCCTAATGCGTTGGGTGTTCTGTAATTTATTTGCGCTGATCTTGGCGTCGCCGGCCGCCGCTGCTGACTTCGATATTCCCCCGCCGGGACCGGCAGCCAATTACGACATTCTGCGCGGCTCGGAAACTATAGGACCGGCGACCTTCACGCGCTGGAGCGGCTTCTATGCCGGCGGCCAGATCGGCTTGAGCAACGGCAACGCGGATTTCAGCAATGCCGCGCGGCCTGGACTCGCCTATGTTCTGCGTCAAACCACCCTGCAGAATGAATTCGCGGTTTCCCAATGGCAGGTACTCGGCACCGCCAACATCAGCGCAACGAGCTATGGCGGGTTTGCGGGTTATAATACTCAATGGCAGGACCTGATCATCGGCATCGAGGCAAATCTGGCCCATGCCGGACTCAATCTCAACGCGCCGAGTACGCCGATCGGACCACTCATCACCGGGGCGGACAGCCAGGGCTTTACACATACCGTCCGGATTACCGCCACAGGGTCAGTGACGAACCTCGATTTCGCCACACTGCGCGCAAGAGCGGGTTATGTGTTTGGCAGTTTCCTGCCTTACGGATTCATTGGACCAGCTTTCGGACTCGCCAACGTGTCCGTGACGTCAAGCCTAACGGACAACGAATGCAGTTCGAGCACACCGCCGGCCTGTGGTACGGTTTCATTTAGCAACAGCTTCAATCGGAACTCCGAGGTGTTGTACGGCTTCACGGTCGGTGGCGGCGTCGATGTCGCACTCACCGCCAACATCTTCCTGCGCGCGGAGTTCGAGTTTGACCAGTTCAACCCGCCGCCGGGCATCTTGTTGACCATCGCCACCGGACGCGTCGGGGCCGGATTTAAATTCTGACGACCAGGCAGATCCATCATCGGGCTTGACCTTACCCGCCCCGCCGACTATTTCCGGCGGCGGGACACCCCTCCCCAACGAGGGGCGCCTATCTGGAAGGGTAGATCATGACGATGGCAATGCCCGCCGTGCGGCCGACTGTGCCGCATTTTTCGTCCGGTCCCTGCGCCAAGCGCCCCGGATGGAGCTTACAAGCCCTCGGCAACGCGTTCTTGGGACGCTCTCATCGCTCGAAAATCGGCAAGGCGCGGCTCAAGCGGGCGATCGATCTTACCCGCGAGGTACTTGGGGTTCCCGCCGATTACCGCATCGGCATCGTACCGGCTTCTGACACCGGCGCGATGGAAATGGCACTGTGGTCGCTGCTGGGCGCGCGCCCAGTCACCATGCTCGCCTGGGAATCGTTCGGCGAGGGCTGGGTCAGCGATGTCGCCAAGGAGCTCAAACTCAAGGACGTGACCATCTTGAAGGCCGGCTACGGCGAATTGCCGGACCTCGCCAAGGTCGATCCGCACAGCGACGTCGTCTTCACGTGGAATGGCACGACCTCTGGCGTGCGCGTTCCCAACGCCGATTGGATCGCTGCAGACCGCGCCGGGCTGACGATCTGCGACGCGACCTCGGCCGCGTTCGCCCAACCCCTTGAATGGGCGAAGCTCGATGTCGTCACCTTCTCCTGGCAGAAAGCGCTCGGTGGAGAAGCCGCACACGGCATGCTGATTCTGTCTCCGCGCGCGGTCGCGAGGCTCGAGAGCTATACGCCGCCGTGGCCGCTGCCGAAGATCTTCCGGATGACCAAGAGCGGCAAGCTGAACGAAGGCATTTTCGTTGGCGAAACCATCAACACGCCGTCGATGCTGTGCGTTGAGGATTACCTCGATACGCTCGAATGGGCGAAGTCGATCGGCGGGGTCGCCGCCCTTCGCGCGCGCGCCGATGGCAATACGCGGGTCATCGCCGAATGGATTGCGCGAGCGAAATGGATTGATTTTCTCGCTCGCGAGCCGGCGTCACGTTCGAATACGTCGGTTTGCCTGAAAGTCGTAGATCCGGCGGTCACCGGTCTCACGGCTGACACGCAAGCCGCGTTCGTCAAAAGCATCGCCGCCGCGCTCGACAAAGAGGGCGTCGCCTACGATATCGATTCCTATCGCGATGCACCACCTGGCCTGCGCATCTGGTGCGGATCGACAGTTGAGCGTGCCGATGTCGAAGCGCTCACGCTCTGGCTCGACTGGGCGTACGCCAAGGCCAAGGACGCGCTGGCGAAAGCGGCGTAGGCAAAGCTCATGACCACAAGGGTTCTCATCTCCGATGCGCTCTCGCCGGCCGCGGTAGCGATCTTCAAGGAACGTGGGCTCGACGTCGATTTCCAGCCCAATCTCGGCAAGGACAAGGACAAACTCGCCGAGACCATCAACGGCTTCGACGGGCTGGCGATTCGTTCCGCGACCAAAGTCACAGCCAAAATGCTGGAGCGGGCGCAAAAGCTGAAAGTGATCGGCCGCGCCGGCATCGGCGTCGACAATGTAGATATCCCGGCGGCGACCGCGCGCGGCGTCATCGTGATGAATACGCCATTCGGCAATTCGATCACCACCGCCGAACATGCCGTCACGCTCATGCTGTCGCTGGCGCGGCAGATCCCCGAGGCCGACGCTTCGACCCGCGCCGGCAAATGGGAGAAGAACAAGTTTCTCGGCGTGGAAATTTCCGGCAAGACGCTCGGCGTCATCGGCTGCGGCAATATCGGCTCGATCGTCGCCGATCGCGCGCTCGGCATGAAGATGAAGGTGATCGCCTATGATCCTTTTCTTTCCGACGAGCGGGCGATTGATCTCGGCGTGGAGAAGGTCGAACTTGAGGAGTTGTTGCGGCGAGCCGATTTCATAACGCTGCACACACCGCTCACGGATAAAACCCGCAACATCATCAACGCCAACTCGCTGAAGCTGACAAAGAAAACCGTCCGCCTGATCAACTGCGCCCGCGGCGGGCTGGTCGACGAAGCGGCCCTATACGACGCGCTTTCCTCAGGCCGCATGGCCGGCGCGGCGCTCGATGTCTTCGTGACTGAGCCCGCAACTCAGTCACCGCTGTTCGCACTTCCCAATGTGGTTTGCACTCCGCATCTCGGCGCAGCAACCTCTGAGGCGCAGGAAAACGTCGCACTGCAGATCGCCGAGCAGATGTCCGACTACCTGATCCGCGGCGCCATATCCAACGCCGTCAACTTTCCCTCGATCAGCGCCGAGGAAGCACCGAAGCTCAAACCGTTCGTGGCGTTGGCGGAGAAACTCGGCTCCTTTGCCGGCCAGCTCACCGAAACCGGCATCAAGCGCGTGCAGGTGTCCTACGAAGGCGTTGTCGCCCAGATGAACACCCGCGCGCTCACCTCCGCCGCGATCGCCGGTCTGCTTCGGCCGATGCTGCAAGATGTTAACGTCGTCTCGGCACCGATCGTCGCCAAGGAGCGTGGTATCGTCGTGGAGGAAACACGGCGCGAAGCTGAAGGCGATTACGAGAGCCTGATCACCGTTGCCGTTGTCACCGACCGGCAGACGCGTTGGGTCGCGGGCACGGTCTATGCTGACGGACGCCCCCGCATCGTCAACATCAAGGGCATCCGCATCGATGCCGAATTTGGTCCCTCGATGCTCTACGTGACCAACCAGGACAGGCCGGGTTTCGTCGGCCGCTTCGCCACCTTGCTCGCCGGCGCCGGCATCAACATCGCGACCTTCCATCTCGGCCGCGAGACGGCCGGTGGCGACGCCATCGCTCTGGTCGAAGTCGATGGTGCGGTTCCGCCGGACGTGCTTGCGCAAGTGCAGCAAATTCCCAACGTACAACAGGTCAAGCCGCTGCGCTTTTGATTGGCCTGGTGCGGCCGACGCCGAAATTGGCTATGCTTGCGCCCGACACGGTCGGAGAATGAGCCTATGGCCCGTCCCATCGTTATTCATGCAGATTGGGACCCGGAAACTGCCGTCTGGGTGGCGACCACGAACGACCTCAGAGGGCTCGTCACCGAAGCAGATACGATCGAGGCGCTGCGGGCGAAACTTCCCGGCATGATCCTCGATCTGCTCGAGGAGTATGGCGTTTCCGACCTTCCAGCATCTATCGAGATCATTGCACGAGCGAGCGATCGGTTGATCGCCGCGGAATAGCTGATGGCGGACTACTACCGCGACCTGGTTCGTCTACTGCGCGAATCCGGTTACGAGTTAACGCGGCAAGGCCGGGGCGATCACGAAATTTGGTGGAACCCTGGCAGCGGCCTTCGCGTGACCGTCGATCGGAAGCTGAAATCAAAATTTACCGCAAATGGGATTCTCAAAGAAGCCGGACTGGCGAAGGCTTTTTGATGCTAGCCTGGCTCAGAACTTCAAATACTTCTTAGACTCGCCTCGCGAATGCGGAGGGTCGTCAGAGGTACGGGCGTTAGCGAGACAATTGTACGAACCGCGCCTTGTCACCCTCGCTTGACGTTATTATTTCCTCGTCGCAATCGTGATACCGCTGAAGACCAGCGCATAGCCGATGGCGTGATACATCTCGAAATGCTCGCCTAGCAGCAAGATCGCCATCACCGATCCGAACACGGGGACGAGGTGCATGAATGGCGCCGCGCGGTTGGCCCCGATCAAGTCGATACCGCGGTTGAGGCAGAGATAACCGAGCAGCGACGGGAACAGGCAGACATACGCGACGCTCGCCAGGCTGATGGTGTCGAACACCATAGTCTGTCCGCTAGCGAGTTCCCACGCCACTGCAGGCAAAAGCGACAGCGCGCCCCAACCCATCCCGACGGCCAGAAATGACAGCGGATGCAGCGGCGGCCGCTTGCGCAGCACCGCTGTATAGTAGGCGTAGACCAGGAGCGCGATAAGGATCCAGACATCGCCCTTATTGATACCGATGCCGGCCAGAACGCCGAGACTGCCGCGACTGATGATTATAACAACGCCGGTGAGCGAAACGGCTATGCCGCAGGTCTGGCGCAATGTGAGACGATCGCCGAACAGCACAAAAGTCCATACGGCGACAAACAGCGGCCCGATGGACGGGAGCAATGACCCGTTGATGGCGGTTGTGTATTGCAGGCCGTAATAAGCCATCGTGTTGTAGGCGGAGAAGCCGGTCAAAGCGATGACGGTCATCAGCATCGCGTGCTTGCGGATTATTGGCCAATCGCGCAGCAGGGGCAGCGCGGCGAATGGCAACAAAATCAGGAAGGCGCCAGCCCAGCGGACGAAAGCAAACGTTATCGGCGGAATGTGCCCGACGATGAAACGACCGATTACGGTATTGCCGGCCCAGAACAGCGACGTGAGCGACAAAAGCAGATAGGGTTGATCGAGCAGCCAGCCGCGCGAGCGGCTCTTATTGTCGATGCCTGCTCCCGGCATGAGCTAAATTCCCGATAATCCCCTGTAGTAGGGGCTATCGCGGACTGCGTCGGACGACCACTGCCCTGACCGCATGACTGATCCTTATCAGCCTGCGACAATCGGCGCCGCGGCGGCGGCCATCGTTGTAAAAACAGGGCCGCGGACCAAAGGGCCGCTAATTTGGTGGGAATTCAACTGTTTAGGTTTGCGTTTTCGGCCTGAATCGCCACCGCTTTGCCTTGCTTCGTGAGGCCTCATCCAGTATCCGGAACAGCGGCCGCGGCCGGTATCCGATCCACTCAAGCATCCAGCGGGTCTTTTCTTCGGTCTCCTGGGGACACTTCCTCATGGCAAATGTTGTCGTGGTCGGCTCTCAGTGGGGCGACGAGGGCAAAGGCAAGATTGTGGATTGGTTGTCCGAACAGGCCGACATTGTCGTCCGGTTCCAGGGCGGCCATAACGCCGGCCACACTTTGGTCATCAACGGAACCACCTACAAGCTGTCTCTGCTTCCGTCCGGCGTCGTGCGGCCGGGAAAATTGTCGGTCATAGGCAATGGCGTCGTCCTCGACCCGCACGCGCTCCTCGCCGAGATTGCCGGGCTCAAGCGACAGGGTATCGATGTCACTCCCGACAATCTGCGCATTGCCGAGAACACGACATTGATCCTGCCTTTGCATCGAGAGCTCGACGCGATACGCGAAAATGCTAACGCGGCGCTCAGCATCGGCACCACGCGGCGGGGGATCGGGCCCGCCTATGAGGACAAAGTCGGACGCCGAGCGATCCGGCTTATGGACCTTGCCGACGGCGCGACACTCGATCGCAAGATCGAACGCTTGCTCGCACATCATAATGCATTGCGCAAAGGTCTCGGCCTCGATGCGATTGACGCGAACGAGTTACAGAAGGAACTCGTCAGCGTGGCGCCGTCCGTGCTGCCTTACATGGACTCGGTGTGGGCGCTACTCGAGCAGAAACGCCGCGAGGGCAAGCGCATCCTGTTCGAAGGCGCGCAAGGCGCGCTCCTCGATGTCGATCATGGTACCTATCCGTATGTGACCTCTTCGAACACGGTTGCCGCTCAAGCCGCAACCGGATCCGGGCTGGGTCCGAACGCCATCGGATACGTCCTCGGCATTTGCAAAGCCTATACGACTCGGGTCGGCTCAGGGCCTTTTCCAACCGAGCAAAAAAATGAGATCGGCCGAACATTGGGCGAGCGTGGGAGGGAATTTGGCGTGGTAACCGGCCGGCCGCGACGCTGTGGCTGGTTCGATGCGGTTTTGGTGCGGCAAAGCGTCCGCACCAGCGGCATCCAGGGCCTTGCCCTCACGAAGCTCGATATTCTTGATGGCTTCGATGAGATCAAGGTTTGCATCGGCTATCGCTTGGACGGCCGAGAGATTGACTATCTCCCCGCGAGCGAGCACGCCCAGGCGCAGGTTGAACCGATTTACGAGACCATTGACGGCTGGCGCGAGGGAACCGCCCGGGCGCGGTCTTTTGCCGATTTACCTGCCCAAGCCATCAAATACGTACGCCGGCTGGAGGAACTGATCGGCTGCTCCACGGCCATCTTATCGACAAGTCCGGAACGCGAAGACACCATCCTGATGCAGAATCCGTTCGAGATGTGAATCAAGATGAAAAGCATCGCGGGTAAGCGTAAGCTGAATAAATGACTGACTATTTTCCACTCATCGCCCGTGCCGTGGAAGGGCTCGTAACGAACACTGGAGAAGCTCGCCGGGCTCTTTACGAACGAGCCCGCAGCGCATTGGTTGCGCAGTTGCGTTCCCTGGAACCCGCGCTGCCGGAAGCAGACATCACCAAAGAACGTCTCGCCCTCGAAGATGCGATCCGCAAAGTGGAAGCTGATGCGGCACGCAAATCACGCGCGGAAGTGCGCGAACCACGTGCCGCCCCACCACCGCCTCCGCGTGAGCGCTCGATCTCGCCGGCAGACATTGGACGCAGCGAACCGCGGCGAAACGTGCCTCAATCACCGAGACCAGCCACGACGACGGGGGCTGATGCGCCGCCCCCCGATGCTCCCCCGCAGAGCGCCCGCGAACGGCTGTTGGGAGCACGAACGTCCTCGCGCCCTCGGGAAAGCATAAAGGGCTTTCGCGAGGTGGCGAACGAGGTTCACGATCTCGGCGCCGCTACGGCAAAGTCGGCGCAGGCCGCCCGCGAAACGCGCGATTCTTATGGACGGGCTGTGCCGCCCTCCTGGTCCCCGACCGAAGAAGCCCCAGCACCTCTCGCGCGCGATTTCGAGCCGGAAGTCGAAGCGGAAGATTCGACGCTCGCTCATGAGGAGCCGGACAGCCGCGAATCGTTCCCCGAGTTCGAACACGAGGGCACTTGGCCGCCACTATCCGCGCGGCATCAGCCGTATGCCGCGACAGGAGATGACCAGCATTATGTCCCGCGCTCACACGGTGGTGTAGTTACGCTCGTCGCAATCGTGGTCGGCTTAATCATCCTTGCGGGCGTCGGCGCGACGTTGGCCTGGCAATGGTCCAACATCACCGGAGTCTACCAGCGCTACGCCCACTTTGGAACGAAACCGCCGGTCCAGACTCCGACGGCACCGACACAGCAGCCGAAATTTTCTGGCCGGGTGCCGCAGGAGCAAAGTGCCGGTCAGGCACCGGCCGCGGGCACCCAGGGCAGCCAGACCACCGCGCCGGCGGTTGCTCAGCGCGTCGTGCTCTACGAGGAGGATCCGAACGATCCGCAGGGCAAACGCAGTGTGGGCTCTGCCATTTGGCGTACCGAAACGGTTTCGCCCGGCCCGGGACTCGCACCGGAGCTTGCGGTGCGGGCGGACGTGGAAATTCCTGATCGCAAAATGACGGTGACCTGGTCGCTGCGCCGCAATACCGATCAAGCTCTGCCGGCCAGTCACACGATTGAGATCATGTTCAAACTGCCGCCTGATTTTCCCGGCGGTGGCATCGCCAACGTACCCGGCATCCTGATGAAGCAGTCCGAGCAGGCGCGCGGCACCCCGCTTGCCGGGCTTGCAGTCAAGGTGACGAACGGGTTTTTCCTCGTTGGGCTTTCCGCAGTGGAAGCCGACATGCAGCGGAACGTACAGTTGCTCAAGGAGCGTCCCTGGTTCGATATACCGATCGTCTACACAACGGGTGGCCGCGCCATTCTGGCGATGGAAAAGGGCCCACCGGGCGAAAAGGCCTTTGCTGAAGCATTCGCGGCCTGGGAAAAGAAATAAACCTCCGACCGTTGCGGCTTTATGGCCGCCTTCGTAAGCTTTCTTGGGGACTAACGCGGATGAGTTCAGTGGACGCCAAAGTCCGAAAGCCGGTCACGCACGCGTTCGTCGCCTCGGCGCTGCACACGCTTGGGACTGAGCGCGAGGGCTTGGCCGCACTGGCAGCGGCGATCTCAGATGCGTTGGGAGCTGACTTCGTCGCCGCCGTCGACACTATTCGGCGCGCGCGTGGGCGCGTGATCGTTACCGGCATGGGCAAGTCGGGTCACGTCGGCCGAAAAATCGCTGCGACGCTGGCCTCAACCGGAACGCCGGCTTTTTTTGTGCACGCCGCCGATGCGAGCCACGGCGATCTTGGAATGATCACGTCGGACGACGTGATGTTGGCGTTGTCCTGGTCCGGCGAGACCGAAGAGCTCAAAGACCTGATCAACTATTCGCGCCGGTTCGGCATCAGCCTCATAGCTGTCACCGTCAATGCCGACAGTACGCTGGGCAAGGCGGCCGATATCACCATGGTACTGCCGGAGGCGCGCGAAGCTTGTCCGCACAATCTCGCGCCCACGACGTCATCGTTGATGCAACTCGCCCTCGGCGATGCGCTGGCGATCGCTCTTCTTGAAAGCCGCGGCTTCACCGCGGTCGATTTCGGCGTGTTTCATCCGCGCGGCAAGCTCGGCGCGGCGTTGAAGTTCATCCGCGATGTCATGCATCCGGGACCGTCCGTCCCCTTGATCGCACGCGGAGCCTTGATGTCGGAGGCGATCGTCGAAATGTCCGCCAAGGGTTTCGGTTGCGTCGCCGTGATTGACGCCGAGGGCAAGCTTGCCGGCGTCATCACCGATGGCGATTTGCGCCGTCACATGCGCGTCGATTTGCTGCAGGCGCCAGTCGAGAAGATCATGACGGCGTCGCCGAAAACCGTGCGGCCCGATCAACTGGTCGGCGAGGCGCTGCAATTACTCAATGCGTCGAAGATCACTGCCCTCATTGTAGTGGACATGGAACGACCGGTTGGCATCGTGCATTTCCACGATCTTTTGCGCGCCGGCGTCGCGTGAACGGAATTCGTCGTCGCCGCTGACGCCTAATATAAGCCGCCCTGCGCCGATTCTTGATTGCTGGCCGGCTGAGCGCCGCGAGGCGCCGCTTGCGCATTGGCAGTCCCTCCAGGGGCGGTAGCGCGCGCCGCATCCTTGCCTTGCTGATGTCTAAGGAACTCATCGTAACCAGGGGCGCCCGGCCGCGGCGGGACATCCTTCGGCATACCGCCAGCCCAAGTCGGCCAATGATCGGAGACGGCAGCGGCAAAGGGGGCGCAAGAGCCCAGAGCCAAGCCGATCAGGAGCCCTAAAGTTGGCGCAAAAAACCGCTGGATCATGCCGGCTGCTGAATCAGTCTCCAACTTCGACCCGATAAGGCGAGCGTTCATGGCGGTACTGTGTCTGCCTGATGCCCCGAAATGCGAGCCCGGATGAGCTTCTATCGTCCCGGGCATCAAGGATTTGCTAATGGGCGTTTAATTGCTTTGGACGAATGTTCAGTACAGCCGCCCGACCGGAACGGACGAGCGAGGATTACCGGGTTGGTCCCAAAGCAACGTCACGTCGCCTATAGGTCCTTGCAGAACGCAACCTATGCGGCGCTTCTGCTGCCGTTTTTTTTGCTCGGCTGCAGCGCCCTTTCCTTACCAGCGGAAGACGCGCCAGCATCGGGCCCGGACCCAACGTTCAATGCCCTGGTAGCCGACCACATCAAAGGCTCTTTCAAAGATTACGCGTCCTACGACGCGTTTGAAATTTCTGAGTATCGCTGGGTTCATTCGGTCAAGGGCTGGAGCTGGCTCACTTGCGTGCGCTTTCAGGACAAAGGACGACAACTTACCTATGCCCTGTTCATCAAACAAAAAGAGATCGTTGAAAATCGCTATGCTGTGGCGACAGACGGCTGCGGCGCACAGACCTATTCACAGTTTGACCTGATGGGCGGTACGAAAAGCCCCGGCAACGGCGGGCTGTTGGCGCCGTTGTATTAGCCGCCAGCGTGGTCCGGCGCAGCCCGTTCGTGGTATCGCTTGGCCGATACTTTCGGCGCCGTGCCGCAGGTCGCGAGGCTCGCTTTGACGGGGTTTAAGCCGTGAACAGGCTTCTGGTGACCGGCGCGTCCGGCTTTCTCGGCCGCGCGGCGATAGCGGCCTTGGCGCAAAGCGGCTATGCGCTTTGCGCCGCGGTGCGACAGCAACCCGAGCCGGCATTCCCCCCGGATGTTGAACTCGTGCGGCATCCGGATTTGTCGGAAGATTTCGAGTGGCGCCCGCTGCTCGAAGGGGTCGATCGGGTGATTCATCTTGCCGGCATTGCACACGCCGGCCGTAGCGCGGCGCCTGAGCTTTACGACCGCGTCAATCGGCTGGCGACGGCAAAGCTTGCGGCCGCCGCTGCGCAATCCGGCGTCAGGCATTTCGTGTTTGTGTCCTCGATTCGGGCCCAGAGCGGACCTGCAGCGGACCACGCCTTGACGGAGCGCGATAAGCCGGCGCCCTGCGACGCCTATGGGCGGGCGAAGCTTGCCGCCGAAGCGGCAGTACGCGCCGCCGGCGTTCCATTCACTATCCTGCGGCCGGTTTTGCTTTATGGCCCACGGGTGAGGGGAAATTTTGCGCTGTTGTTACGGGCAGCACTTTCGCCTTGGCCACTTCCCGTCAAGGATTTTGTCAATCGCCGCTCGCTTCTCGGGATCGACAACTTCACCTCCGCGCTGAGCTTTGTGCTCTCAGCTGCGGCCGCCAAAGGCGAGACTTATGTCGTTGCCGATCCGGGCATCGCCGCTGCGGCTTCCGGACGTGCTGGCAACGCTGCGGCAGGCGCAGGGCCGGTGGCCGCTAATCATCCCGATGCCGGCGAGTTATGTAGGGATTCCGCTACGCTTGATCGGCCGAGACGATCTATGGGATCGCTTGGGCGGCAATCTTCGCGCGGACCCCGGCAAGCTCCTCGCGGCGGGTTGGCAGCCGGCGCACGACACCCGCGCGGGCCTCGCGGCACTCGTTCAGGCTAAATCCCGCTCCCGCAAAACCATCCCACCGATTACGCCGACACCGAAGACGTAAAGCCAGCCTGAGGTGAAGTCGAACAGGTGCGAGTTAAATAGCGAGGATACGACGTTCTGCGCGACAACGATCATCCCGAACCAGGCGTTCAGTCCATCGCCGTAAAACAACTGGAAATGCGCGATCCACATCGCCACCAGCACGGCCACGCCAATCAGGCCGAGCTGAACTCCGACGGCAAGAATCTGATTGTGCGGATTGGCGGAGAGTACGGCCGAAGCGCCAGATTCACCCACGGCCGCCTCGCGGAACTGTTCCGGGATCGAACCAGTGCCATGACCAATGATTGGCGCCGTTTCGACGAATGCGAGCGACTTTCTCAGAAACTCAAGATGCAGGCCGGTCGAATTGGCGGTGTCGCTCGAGCGATATTGCTGAAGCTCCTGTACCGACGTCACCAATCGCTCGTGCAGGTAGGGCGAACCGAACCAAATCGCGATACCGATGGTGGCACCAAGTAATCCGGTGCCCAGCAAGCCTTTCCAGCCAAATTCGCGCCACCCCAATAGGAGCAGCAGCACCGGAGCGACAAGCAGAGCCGTGCGGCTGGTTACGACAAAAAAAATATTGGCGAGGAAAAACAAGGCGAGCGCAACGGACGACGCGGTTGCTCGCCATCGCTGCTTTCGCGCCCTGTCCGCGGCAAAACCAAGGAGCGCAAATATGCAGATCAGAAAGTTTGCACTTTGAAAAATGTAATCCTTAGTCGGCACACCCACCATCCGCCCACGCCACGGCAGACCAGGAATGAGCGCGAGGCCCCAAGAGACCAGCAGCAAGGCAACTACCGAGGCAAAAAATCCATACAGAACCCAGATGCCGTTCTCAGAACGCCGGAATTGCGTGAACAGTAGAGGAATAAGAAGCAGCCGGTGGAATTTACCGAGACCGCCGAGGCGTTCGGCCCAAGTAACGTCAGCCCATAACATGCCGATCACCGCCAGCACCCAGAGCAACACCGGAAGCAGGCCCGCGGCGGTTACCAGGTTCTGCCGGAGAGCCCCGATATTCAAGGTGGCGAGGATCACGATCAGCCACCCGGCAATGAAAATGCCGGTCGCGGTCGTTGACCACGGCAGCGTCACCGCGACGCCAACCGCCAGGCAATCCGCAACTTTGGCCAAACGCTGGCGATCGAAACCAGCGAGCATCGTAGCGGCGGTCATTCGATCACTTCGCCCCGGCAGGATTGGTCGATCGGAGCCGCGGTTCGGCAAATTCGGCGGAGCGACGTACCAGGCCCGTGGTCGAGTGGCCCGGCACCAGATCGACCAGAAGGACGGCGCCCCCCGCCGCCTCGACCAGTTCACGGCCGACCACCTCGTCAAGCCGGTAGTCGGCGCCCTTGACCAGCACGGCGGGTCTTACGCGTTTGATCAGTTCGAGCGGCGTATCGTCTTCGAAGACGACCACGAGATCGACGGCTTCCAGCGCCGCGAGCACTTCGGCGCGACCTTCGGCGGGATTGATCGGCCGGCCTGCGCCTTTGAGCCGCGCCGTCGAGGCATCGCTATTGAGCCCGACCACCAGCCGGTCGCAGGCAGCCCGCGCTTCCGCCAGCAATTTAATATGACCGCGATGGAGAAGATCAAAGCAGCCGTTGGTGAAGCCGATGCGCATCCCGTGGCTGCGCCATTCTCCGAGCCGCTCATCGAGAACCGACCAATCGAACACGATTTTCTCTTCGGGCGCGAGCGATGCGGCCGGAAGAATGCGGCTACGCAATTCGGCGAGAGCAACAGTTGCCGTGCCACGCTTGCCGACGACGACCGCGGCCGCAGCATTGGCTGCACGCATGGCGAATTCGTAGGGGGTTTTGATTGCCAGCAGCACTGCCATCACCGCCGCAACGGTATCCCCGGCGCCTGAGACGTCGCGTACTTTGACCGGGTATGCCGGAACATGGATCGGCGCCGAGCCTTCCACGTGAAGACTCATGCCCTCTTCGCTGCGGGTGACGAGGACGGCTTCGCTGCCGACCATATGGGCGATCTCGGCGGCGGCAGCGGCAATCTCCGCTTCATTGCCGACCGGCCGGTGGACCGCCGCTGCCAGTTCTTTGCTGTTGGGAGTGATCAGCGTCGCGCCGTGATAGACGCGATAGTCGTGCCCTTTCGGGTCGACGACAACCGGCTTCCCCAGCTGTCGCGCCTTTTCAATGACGGCGCGAATAACGCGCGGGCTGAGGGCTCCCTTGGCATAGTCGGAAAGAACCACCGCGCCGGCCTTGGGCATCGCGGCTTCGACGCACGCGATCATCGCCGACTGGCTATCCGCACTTGCCTCAGTCTCGGTTTCCCAATCGGCGCGCATTAAATGGGTCGAGTGGTGTTCGGAGACGAAACGGACCTTGCGCGTGGTTTGCCGCGCGTCATCGACCACGAGTTCGGGGACGATCGATCCGAGCTTGGCGAGCGCGTTATGCAGAATCTGGCCGGCCTCGTCGTTACCGACCAGGCCGACGAAAATACACTGTGCGCCGAGCGCTGCGATATTGCGGGCCACGTTGCCGGCGCCGCCGATCTCGACAGTGTTGTGTTTGACCTTCAGAACCGGTGTCGGCGCTTCCGGAGAAATGCGTGTAACGTCGCCATAAACGAAATCGTCGAGCATGACGTCGCCGATACAAAGAATGGTCTGGTTGCCGATGAGCCGCAGGGCTTCTTCGAAGTCGAACATGCTGTTGCCCCGTCCGCCCGCGCCCCTCACCGGTAGCGATCGGCGCGATCAAGAAAGCCATTCACGTACTGCTTGACCCCGTCTTCCAGAGTGGCGAAGTCGGCATTGAAGCCGGCGCGCCGCAGATTTTCGGTCTCGGCCTGCGTGAAATATTGATAAGCATCGCGGATCGATTCCGGCATTTCGATGTATTCGATATTCGGCTCTCGGCCGAGCGCCACTAACATAGCCGTCATGAGGTCGCGGAAGCTGCGGGCCTTGCCGGTGCCGACGTTGAAGATACCCGATACCGAGGGTGTCTCAAGGAGCCAGCGCACCACGGCGACTGCATCATCGACGTAGACGAAGTCGCGTTCCTGCTCGCCGTCGGCGACCCCCGCGCGGTAGGATTTGAACAGCCGAATCGGCTTGCCGGCCTTGGCCTCGTCGAACCGTTTGGCCACGAAACTCATCATCTCGCCTTTGTGATATTCGTTGGGACCGAAAACGTTGAAGAATTTAAGCCCGGCCCATTGCGGCGGCAGTTTGTCTTTGCGTGCAGCGCGTTCGACGACCGCGAGGTCAAACAGATGCTTGGTCCAGCCGTAGAGGTTCAGTGGCTTGAGCCGGTTAAGCGCGTCGGGCGACCACTCGTCGGAAAAGCCCGCGCTGCCGTCGCCATAGGTCGCGGCGGAGGAGGCGTAGATGAACGGCGTTCGGGTCGCTGCGCACCAATCGAACAGACGCAGCGAGAGCCGAAAGTTGGTCTCCATGAGGAGATCGGCGTCGGTGGCAGTAGTCGAGGAAATAGCGCCGAGGTGGACAATGGCTTCGAGTTTGCGCCCCTCAAGCCAACGCAACAGTTCGGCCGGCGGAACGAATTCGGCGAGATGTCGTCCGGCAAGGTTGCGCCATTTGCGGTCGCTGCCGAGAATATCGTTGACGGCAATGTCGCCATGCCCGGCCTCGTTAAGGCTCGCCAGCACGTTCGATCCGATGAAGCCGGCCCCGCCGGTGACCAACAACATCGACGCCGTGACACCGCATGAAGGTTGCCGCCGCTCCCCGTTTGCCCCAGTCTCCTGCCTGACGCAACACTCCTCCTTAGCGGCGATGGCGAACCGGCGAGCATTTCTTCTATAAAATGAATGTAAATTCATCTATACAAATGAACGAAAGTTCAACGATACCTTTGGCCGAGCACGAGGCTCAACGGGTTGGAGGCAGCCCCATTCTGCTTGTGCCCTACATGTGGATCGGCGATTTCGTGCGCTGCCACTCGGTCGTGACACTGTTGCGCGAGCGTTACCCTGATCGCCCGGTGGACATTCTGGCGACTTCTTTGTGCGCGCCGCTAGCCGATTATATGCCCGGGCTTAGACAAACCATCGTCTGGGATTTGCCGCGCAGCCGGCTCGCTCTCGCGCGGCAGAATGCGCTCGCCAAGCGCTTTAAGCGCGAAGGCTACGGCACAGCGTTGGTCATGCCGCGGACTTGGAAATCGGCGCTTGCGCCATTTCTCGCCGGCATTCCCGAGCGTGTGGGCTTTTTCGGCGAAGGCCGATTAATTCTGCTCAACGACTTGCGTTTCGGCGAGCGCAAATTGCCGCGTATGGTGGATCGCTGCGCGATGCTCGCCCTGCCGCGCGGTGCCAAGCTGCGCGATAGCTGGCCGCTGCCGCGGCTGAAAGTGGCGGCTGCAAAGGTGGCCGCATGGCGCAATCGCCGCGGCTTGACGGATGATGGACGACCGGTCGTAGCGTTTGCCCCTGGCGCCGTCGGACCTTCGAAGCGCTGGCCGAGTACGGCTTACGCCGAATTGGCTCGCCACCTTCTCAGCGCCGGCTTCGCTGTTTGGGTGTTGGGCGGCCCCGACGAAAAGCCTCTGGCAGATGAGATCGTCGGCGACAGCGACGCCCGCGACCTCACCGGAAACGACTTGCGCGAAGCCATTTTTGCGCTCGCCGCAGCTTCAATAGCGGTCTCCAATGATTCGGGCCTCCTCCACGTAGCCGCGGCCCTCGGCACGCCCTCGATCGGTATCTTCGGGCCGACCAGTCCTTGGCACTGGGCGCCGCTCAATCCGCTCGCCGCGGTGATGCAGGCGAAAGGCGAACTTGCCTGCCGGCCGTGCCACAAACCGGTATGCCGGGTCGGTCATCACCGCTGCATGCGCGACCTGACGCCGCAGGAAGTTCTCGCTGCGACCCGCCGGGCGCTTGCCACAGTGTCTGCCAGCTAACAGAAGGATTGGCTAACGGGGCCTTCATCAAGTTGGATTAGCCCCGTCGCGCTGACAAAAGGTCGAAGCCATGACGGTCCTCGTTACCGGCGGAGCCGGCTACATCGGCAGCCATATGGTGCTTGAGCTACTCGATGCCGGCGAGCCTGTCATCGTGCTCGACAACCTCTCCACCGGTTATGACTGGGCCGTGCCGAAGGGCGCACCACTCGTCGTCGGCGACACCGGCGACCAGGCGCTGGTCGCCAAACTGATTCGCAAGCACAACGTCGAAGCCATCATCCACTTCGCCGCTTCCATTGTTGTTCCTGACTCGGTACGCGATCCGCTAGCGTACTATCGCAACAATACCGTTAACTCGCGCGCTCTTATCGAGTGCGCCGTGAACAACGGCGTGCGCTATTTCATCTTTTCTTCGACCGCCGCCGTATACGGCAATCCGGTCGAGATTCCAGTGAAGGAAGATACGCCGACGCTGCCGATCTCGCCCTATGGGTGGTCGAAGCTTATGAGCGAAATCATGTTGCGCGACGCCAGCCGCGCTTACGGTCTGCACCACGTGGTCCTGCGCTATTTCAATGTCGCCGGTGCCGACCCGCAGTGCCGTAGCGGGCAAACCAGCAAGGCCGCCACCCATCTTATCAAGGTCGCAGCCGAGACGGCATTGGGGCTGCGTCCAAAGATGGATGTTTTCGGTACCGACTACCCGACGCCCGACGGCACTTGCATCCGCGACTACATCCACGTCTGCGATCTTGTCCGCGCGCATTCGGCTGCGCTTCGCTACTTGCGCGCCGGCGGGGAGTCCTTGACGCTGAATTGCGGCTACGGGCACGGCTTCTCGGTGTTCGAAGTTGTCGACATGGTCAAGCGCGTCTCCGGCGTCGATTTCAAAGTCGACATCGCTCCGCAACGCGCCGGCGATCCTGCCCGCATCGTTGCAGATTCCCAGCAGGCCCGTACGAAGCTCGGTTGGGAGCCGCGTTTCGATGATCTGTCCACGATTGTCGGCCATGCGCTCGCTTGGGAGCGCGCGCTGACGACGCGCCGGCCGAAACAGCCCGATCAAGGCGACACACTCGCGCCCGCTAAACTCGCGGCAACGGGTTCCGAGCGGCCCTTGCCACGCCGAAAATAGCTTGAAAAATCCGCCCCTTCGGGGCATTGAACCCGCGGGGCGCCTCGCGCACTCGGCCCCGCGGGACGCTAACGGATCGCGCATGAAATCTGCCACGGCCGGGTCGTCCGACTCCTACTCCGCGTTCGCGTTAGCGCGCCGTTTGC
The DNA here is from genome assembly GCA_963844545.1 of uncultured Alphaproteobacteria bacterium. Taxonomy (GTDB): domain Bacteria; phylum Pseudomonadota; class Alphaproteobacteria; order Rhizobiales; family Xanthobacteraceae; genus BOG-931. The sequence continues at coordinate 102,497 of CAWJOX010000027.1, forward strand.
TCGTTGACGAAGCCCTTGGGCACTGGCCGCGCTATGTAGCTGCCTTCTCATTGATGGGGGTCGCGGCCGCCGGCACTGCGCTCAGCGCTTACCTGCTCGGCACGATGACCAACGAGGCTTACGTCGATCGCGATATCCGCGGCATCATCATCATCGGCCTCGTCACCATGGTGATCTTCGCGACCAGAGGGCTAGCGCATTACGGCGCGGCGGTAATGCTTTCCTCGATCGGCAACCACATCGTCGCCGAGAACCAGCAGCGCATGTTCGACAAGCTGCTGCGGGAAAATATCGGCTTCTTCGCCGACCGCCATTCGTCGGAGTTCGTCGCCCGGCTCACCACCGGCGCCAACGCCGTGGCTCAAGTGATCAATCTCATGATCACCGCCATCGGCCGCGATCTGATGTCGCTCATCGGGCTCTGTGTGGTGATGGTGATCCAGGACCCGGTGATGTCGATCGCCGGCCTGCTGGTGGCGCCGCCGGCGTTGGTGTTCCTGCGCAAGCTGATCCGTCGGGTCCGCAACATCGCGCAGATGCAGTTCACCGGCACCACGCGCATCATTGAGACCATGCAGGAAGCGTTGCAAGGCATGCGCATGGTCAAGGCCTTCTCGCTCGAGGACGAGATGCGGCGACGGCTCGCCGAAAGCGTCACCGGGGTCGAGCGTCAAGCGAACAAGATGGCGCGTCTCGCCTATCGCGCCAGCCCGCTGATGGAGACGCTCGGCGGCTTTGCGATCGCGCTGGCGATGATGTACGGCGGCTACCGGGTGATCGCTGGCGGCGCGACGCCGGGCGAATTCATTTCCTTCCTGGCGGCGTTTCTGCTTGCCTACGAGCCGGCCAAGCGGCTGGCGCGGCTCAACATCGACTTCAACAACAATCTCGTCGGCGTCCGCGTCCTTTACGAGGTCATCGACAGCCCGGCGGGCGAGCCGAGGGATGACGACCGCCCGCCGCTCAAGCTCGCGACCGGACGCCTCGAATTCGCCGACGTGAACTTCGCCTATCGCCCCGGCGCACCGGTGCTGCGCGGCATGAGCTTTCTGGCACAGCCGGGCAAGCTGACGGCCCTGGTGGGCCCGTCGGGCGGCGGCAAATCGACGGTGCTCGATCTGATCCTGCACTTCTATGATATCGAGTCCGGCCGCATCCTGATCGACGGCCAGGACATCGCCACCGTGTCGCGCGGCTCGCTGCGCCAGCAGATCGCCTATGTCGGGCAAATCGTCCAACTGTTCCGCGGAACGATCCGCGAAAACATTGGGCTCGGCAGGGTCGGCGCCGGCGAGGCAGAGATCGTCGCTGCGGCTAAAGCGGCGCACGCGCACGATTTTATCCTCAGTTTTCCCGCCGGCTACGACACACCCGTCGGCGAGCACGGTATGCAGCTCTCGGGCGGCCAGCGTCAGCGCATCGCCATAGCGCGCGCGCTGATCAAAAACGCGCCCATCATTCTGCTCGACGAGGCGACCGCTTCGCTTGATTCAGAATCCGAGCGCCACGTACAGGAAGCGATCGCGGAACTGCGCAAAGGGCGAACGACGTTGGTTATCGCGCATCGGCTCGCCACCATCATGCACGCCGACAACATCCTCGTAGTGCAGGACGGCGCGGTGGTCGAATCCGGCCGCCATGACGAACTCCTGCGCAAAGGCGGCCGTTACGCCGCCTTCTATCGTCTGCAGCTCAGGGAGCAGGGGCCGGTCCTCGAAACGCTCGCGGTCGGCTGAAAGCGCCCGCCGGCTACTGCAAGCCGTCAGCCTCGAGCGCTTATTGAACTTTCGGACGCGTGGCGATGCGATCAATATATAGCCGTGGATGTCAGGCCATTTGCCGAGATCGATGCCCAAATGGGCCGCCTGCAGCGCTTTCTGAAAGAGATTTTCTGAAAGGAGTTTTCGCGAATCGCAGCAAGGCAAGGCGGTGCGCTGCTACAGACCGAGATAGGCGCTACGCACGCGGTCGTCAGCTAACAATTCAGTGCCGGAGCCTGACAGTGTCACACGCCCATTTTCCAGCACATAGGCGTGACTCGCGAGCTTCAACGACAGCACCACGTTTTGCTCGACCAGCAGACAGGTGATCCCCTCGCGATTGAGTTCCCGGATCGTTTTCAGCACGCCGTGAACGATGTTGGGCGCAAGCCCGAGCGAGGGTTCATCGAACATGATCAGCTGCGGCGCTCCCATCAGGCAGCGCCCGATTGCGAGCATCTGCTGCTCGCCGCCGGACAGCGTGCCGGCCGGCTGCCGCGACCGCTCGGCCAGCACCGGAAACATCGACAAGACACGCTCGCGGTTCCTGGCCCGCTGCGCCCGGGCCCGCGGCAGCATGCCGCCGATGTCGAGGTTCTCGGCCACGGAAAGCGTTGGAAACACCTGCCGGCCTTCGGCCACCTGACCCAGTCCGAGGTCGCAGATGCGGTGGCTTGGCCAACGCGAAATATCGGTGTCGCGAAACACAACACGTCCGTGCGCCTGCGGCAGCATTCCGGCAAGCGAGCGGATCAGGGTCGTCTTGCCGGCACCGTTGGCGCCGACGATCGCAACAATGGCGCCTTCCTCGATTTCCAGCGACACCGTATCGAGCGCCTGAACGTCGCCGTAGAACACATCGAGGTTTTCGACGCGCAGGATCATATCGCTTCAGCGCCGAGATAGGATTGCACCACCGCCGGATCGCGGACCACCACATCGGGCAGCCCAGAAGCGATTGCCGTGCCGTGGTCAAGCACGAGGACGTGCGAAGCAAGCGCCATAACCGCGCGCATCACGTGCTCGATCAACAGGATGGTTAATCCGCTGTCGCGGTTTAGCGCCTGCAGGATCGCGACCATGCGGTCGGTCTCGGTCGGTCGCAGCCCCGCCATCACTTCGTCAAGCAGCAACAGCCGCGGCTGGGTCGCGAGCGCGCGGGCGACCTCGAGTCGCTTGCGGTCCGGCAACGTCAACGTGGCGGCAATGCGATTGCGTTTCTCAATGAGATCGAGCTGCTCAAGCAACGTCCGGGCTCTAGCCCGCGCGACTTCGACATCGCGATGGCGCTGCAGCGCGCCGATGGTGACGTTATCCTCGACGCTCAACGCCGGAAACGGCCGCACAATCTGAAATGTTCGCGCCAGCCCAAGCCGGCAGACCGCATCCGCGGGCAATCCATGGATTGGTCGGCCGGCGAACGTAATCGACCCGCCGTCCGGGGCCATAGCGCCGGCGATCATATTGAAGAGTGTGGTCTTACCGGCGCCGTTGGGGCCGATCACGGCAAATATATCGCCGGACTGCACCGCGAAGCTGACCTGATCGACCGCGACAAGCCCGCGAAAGCGCTTACTGACGGCGCCGAGTTTGAGGAGCGGGCTCGTCATTTCTTGCCCGCACTCACGCCAAGCCGCCGCGCCAAAGGCGGCCAGACGCCGTCCGGCAGCGCCGCCACCACGAGGAGGAGGCACACGCCGTAAAACACCTGCGTCGCTCCCGGCAGTTCGATGCCGAAAGCAGTCATCGCGGAGTTGAGCGCCTCGGCAAGGCCGGTCAGCACAAATGCGCCGAGGATCGGACCAAACAACGTCCCGACGCCGCCGATGATAGGACCGAGAATGATCTCGATCGAGCGCGAGATGCTGAAGACCTGCTCGGGAAAAAGGTTGTTGTAATAAAACGCATAGAACACGCCGGCAAACGAGGTCGCTGCCGCGGACACCATCACCGCATACATCTTGTAACGAAAGGTATCGATGCCGGTGGCGCGCGCCGCCTGCTCATCCTCGCGGATCGCGAGCCAGAAATAGCCGACCCGGCTGCGGACGAGCAGATGGCATAAGACAAAGATCAGCGCCGTCGCGAACAGGATGATGTAATAGAACATCCGCGGGTCACCACGCATCTGCCACGGATCGTCGTGGGCGTATTGCTTGACCGGGAGAAACAACCCGCCCGAGGCGTTGACGAAATCCAAATGGTCGAAGCCGATACGGGCGAATTCGGCAAAGGCGATGGTCAAGATCGCGAAGTAGACGCCGGCGACGCGAAAGCGGAAAGCCAGGAATCCGATGATTGCGCCGCAGGCTGCGGCGACCGGAATGGCGGCGAACAAACCGAGCCAGGGGCTGACGCCAAGGCGGATAAACAATGTTGCCGCGACGTAGGCGCCGAAACCGATATAGATCGCGTGCCCGAGCGACAGCTGTCCGGCAAAGCCCATCATGATATTCCAGGCTTGGCCGGCATAAGCAAAGTAGAAGATGAGAATGAGAACGGTGAGCAGATAGTCGTTCACGAATAGAGGCGCGGCCAGAAAGACGACGAACAAGATCGCAAGCAGAATCGCGCCGCGGCCTGACAGGCCGGCACTCAATCGCGCCATCATGCCAGCCTCTTGCCGAGCAGCCCTTGCGGCCGAAACAGCAGCACCAGAACGAGGATGGCGAAGGCGAACATGCTCTTGGCGGATGGGGTGAACAGAAGCCCGGCCAGCGCCTCGGTGACGCCGACCAGGACGCCGCCAAGGAGCGCACCCGGCATCGAGCCTAATCCGCCGGTAATGACGATGACGAAGGCAAGGAGCGTATAGCTCGGCCCGAGCATCGGGGTCGCATCGATAAGCAAAGTGAGCATTGTCCCGGCAGCGCCGACGCACGCCGCGCCGAGTCCGAACGTGAGCGCGTAGAGGCGCTTCACGTCGAGGCCGACGACCTGCGCGCCGGTGAAATTATCGGCGCAGGCGCGGATCGCCTTGCCGATAAGCGTAAAACGAAAAAAGATGAACAACGCCGCGGTGAACGCGATCGCGGCCAAGCCGGCGTAACCTTTCGAAGTGTCGACAATCAACGGGCCGATCTGGACGCTGTCGAGCGCGTAGGACGTCTGTACCGAGCGAGCATCCGGGCCGAAGACGATCAGGAGGCTGTTAGCGATGATGAGCCCGAGAGCCACCAGCAGCAGAAACTGTGTGTGCTCGGCGCGCCTGATGAACGGATTGATCAGGCCGATCTGCAGAATGTAGCCAAAAACAAACATCACCGCCGCGATCGGCACCAACAGAACCAGCGGATCAATATGGAACGCGGAGAACAATACTACCGCGATGAACATGGCGATCGTCATCATCTCGCCATGAGCGAAATTAACGACCCGCACCACGCCGAAAATGACCGAAAGCCCGAGCGCCAACAAGCCGTAAACGAGGCCGGTCAAAACTCCGCCGACAATGACGTTGAGATAGACGTCGAACCCCACTGAACGAACTTAGCTGCGGCTCTGATAAGGCGGCATCGGCCACTCCGCCTTGCCTTCCGCAGCTTCCGGCGGCGCCACGGTGACAAGCTTGCCGCCGCGATTTTGAAACGCGCCTTGCCTCACCTTGTCGTTCTGCCCTTTGGCATCGAATTGGATGCCCGGTCCGATGCTGACGTTGTTGGTGATGTTGGTCGCGCGAATAGCGTCAGCCAGCGCCTTTGGATCGGTCGAGGCGGCACGCTTGAACGCGTCGGCGACGACTAGCAACGCCTCAAAGGTGAAGACATGGTTGGTATTGAGGTTGACGCCGGGATGGCGCTTGGCGAGCTCATCGTGGAGCACCTTGGTGAGCTTCTTGTGCGGGTCGTACCACGGTGCGAAGTTGATCGGCCCGTTGGCATATTTGCCCAGCGTCTTGATGTACTGGTCTTCGTAAAAGCCAGGGCCCATGCTGAGGATTGCCTGCGGCGTCCAGCGCTGCTTGACGAGTTCCCGTGTCAGCAGCATTGCGTCGCTCAGGCGGCTGACAACGAGAAGAGCGTCCGCATTTGTTGCTTTGGCCTTCGCGACCTCGACGGACAGATCGCGCGCCGTCGGATCGTAAGCGATCTCTTCGGCGATTGTGTACGGCATGTTGAACTTCGGCATCACCGCGCCGATGCCCTTGCTCATGGCGGTGCCGAAAGTATCGTTTACGTGCATGAACACGACCGACTTTGGCGCCGCGCCGACTTCGGCAAACACCGTCTTCTGGTCGGTAAAGGCGTCGCGCAGAATCATCGGCGCGGTCGGGAAATTCCTGAATACGAACTTGTAGCCCTGCTCGGTGATTTGCGGCGCCGCCGCGATATTGATGACGTACGGAATACCTTTCTGTTCGGCCACCTGCGCAATCGCGGAAGATTGGCCGGAATTGAATGAGCCGACCAAAGCCTGCGCTCCCTCGCCGATCAGCTTTTCGGCCCGCGCACGCGCCGTGTCCACGTTCGATTCGGTGTCGCCATTGATGATCGTCAGCTCCGGCAGGCCCAGCGACTTGAAAATTGCCGGCGCAATGTCGACACCGCGCTGACAGTCCTCACCGATACCGGCCTCGAAACCCGAGCGCGGCAGGAGAACGCCGACTTTGAGCGGGCCGCCCTGGGCGCGGACGACATTAAAGGGCGCGACACCGGCGACGACGCCAGCGCCCAACGCGGCTGAAAAGCTGCGCCGGGTTATGCCCACGGAATTCGGCTGAAATTTACGGCTCATAAGAATCCTCCCATAGCTCTTGCGCGTTGCATTACCCCATGATGGCGGATTTTTTTGCTCCATCACAAGCGCGAAAACGTCGCGAGGCAATGTTCGATCTGCGATCGCCGCTTAACTTGCAAATGCTTTCTCCACCGCCGCGGCGATCCGGAGCAGCACGCGGTCATGGCCGTTACGCGCCATCAGCATAAGACCGACCGGGAGCTTGGCCTTCAGCGGCAGCGAGACGCCGCACAGGTCGAAAAAGTTGCCGATCGATGTATTGCGCAGAACGAGGGTATTGCGCGCAGCGTAATCCTTCGGATCCGCCACTTCCGCCAGTGTCGGCGCAACGATCGGGGTCGTCGGCATCACTACCGCGTCAAACGCCGCCAATCTCTCATCCATGGCGCGAACCAGACGGGTGCGAGCCTGCATCATGTCGACGTAATCAGGCCCTGAAACTGCGCCGCCGCGCTCGAGCCGCACCCGCACGTTCGGGTCGATATCGGCACCGCGCCGCTTCAGCCGGTCGCGATGAACGGCGCAAGCCTCGGGCTGAACGATACCGCCGTAGGCGTTCACTTCGCGCATTTCGTCGAGCAGCGGCAATGTTTCGTCGGTAAGCCGAACGCCAGCAGCACTCAGCGATTTCAGAGCTGCAGCAAAGCTGGCGGTGACAGTCTGGTCCAGAGATTCAAGCGGCAAGCCCTGGACAATTCCGAAACGCAACCCGGCGAGCGCGATGGGCTCCGGCGCCGCAAAGTCACCGCCCGACAGGACGGCGTCGGCCTTCGCACAATCGACAACACTGCGTGCCAAAGGACCGATGGAATTGAGCGTGGTACTCAGGGGAAACGCACCTTCGGTCGGGACGCGCTGGCGGCTCGGCTTGAAGCCGACAATGCCGCACAGCCCGGCGGGGATGCGGACAGAGCCGCCGGTATCGGTGCCGATCGCAATTTCGCACATGCCGTCCGCCGCGGTGACAGCCGCACCGGACGAGGAGCCACCGGGCACCCGCGCACGATCGCTTGGATTGCCCGGTGTACCAAAATGCGGATTGGCGCCGATCCCGCCCAGAGCGAATTCCGTCATGTTGGTCTTGGCGACAATGACGGCCCCGGCCGCTCGCAGCCGGCGCACCACCGGCGCGTCGGCAGCCGCAAGCTTGGCCTCTTCGGCGAGAATTTTGGAACCGGCACGGGTCGGCTCTCCGGCGACGTCGAACAAATCCTTGATGCTGACAATCGCCCCATCGAGCGGCCCAAGCGATACGCCATCGGCCGCGCGCGCATCGGCCGCATCAGCGGCGGCACGCGCCGGCCGGGCGTACACCGTAAGGCAGGCGCGGCCCCCTTCCCCCGTGGGGTCGGCGATGCGCGCCAGAGCCTGTTCGAGCCGGTCGCGGCAGGAAAGCGGGTTCATGGAAATGTCCGGGCTGACGATGGATCAAGACGGCATTGCCGACCATATACTGATCCTGCCATCATCGGCGAGAGTTGATAGGAGGAAGATTACAAGGATGCCCGACGTGAAATCGTCGCTGTGTTTTATCGGCTTTGGCGAAGCTGGCCAGGCGATGGCGGCTGGGCTACGTGAAGCCGGCATCGAGCGGATTGCCGCTTGGGATATTCTATTCCCGCAACCGGAAGGTGAACGGCTTCGCCATGCCGGCCAGGCGATCGGTGTGCGGTGCGCTGCGTCTGCCGCGGACGCGGTGCGCGATACCGACTTGGTCATTTCCGCCGTCACGGCTGCATCCAGCGTGGATGCCGTGCAATCGGTCAGGCAGCATCTTAGCGGCAAGCCGTTTCTGCTCGATATCAATTCGGTCTCGCCGGGCCGGAAACAGCAAGCGGCAAAACTCCTCAGCGATACGGCCCGCTACGTGGACGTCGCGGTTATCGCTCCAATTCACCCCGCACGGCATCAGACACCGATGCTGATCGCAGGCCCGCACGCCGCGGCTGCTGCGCCTGCACTCGCCGAGCTGGGCATGCGCGTCACCATCGCCGGAGCAGAAGTTGGCGCCGCGGCGGCGATCAAGATGGTGCGGAGCGTCATGATCAAGGGCATCGAGGCATTGACCCTTGAGTGCTTCCTCGCCGCCGCCCGCGCCGGCGTGGTCGACGAAGTCGCCGCCTCCCTGAAGAATAACTATCCCGGTCTCGATTGGTCGAAAGTCGTTCCTTACAACCTGGAACGCATGGCGAGCCACGGCGAGCGGCGCGCCGCGGAAATGGAAGAAGTTGCGGTGACGCTCCGCGAACTCGGCGTCGAACCGCTGATGACCGCGGGTACGGTGAAGCGCCAGCGCGAAATGGGGGACATCGGCGCGCAGGCATCGGTTCGCGGCGCGCTCAAGAAAGACCGAGCCGCGATGCTCAACGCCATTAGCGCCGCGGCACGCGACCGGCACTAGCTTCTCATCTTCCGCCAGGACGGCTTGCCGACAGGGTTTTAGGACGGCGCGGGATCGCCTATATACCCCGCCCAGGAGGCTCCGTATGTCCGAACCGCTTTCGTCCGACAAAATCCCCGTAACCGTGCTGACTGGCTATCTTGGCGCCGGCAAGACCACGCTGCTTAACCGCATTCTGTCGGAGCCGCACGGTAAAAAGTACGCCGTCATCGTCAACGAGTTCGGCGAGATCGGCATCGACAATGACCTCGTCGTCGGCGCCGACGAGGAAGTGTTTGAGATGAACAATGGCTGCATCTGCTGCACCGTTCGCGGCGACCTGGTGCGGATCCTCGACGGGCTGATGCGGCGAAAGGGCAAATTCGACGCCATTATTGTCGAGACCACCGGGCTCGCGGATCCAGCGCCGGTGGCGCAAACCTTTTTCATCGACGAAAATGTCGGACGCCGGACCAAGCTTGATGCCGTGGTTACCGTTGCCGACGCCAAGTGGCTCAGCGACCGGCTCAAAGACGCCCCGGAAGCGAAAAACCAGATTGCGTTCGCCGACGTTATTCTGATCAACAAGACCGATCTGGTTTCATCCGACGAGCTCAGCGAGGTCGAGGCGCGCATCCGCGGCATCAATCCCTACGCCAAGGTGCACAAGACCGAGCGGGCGAAAATCGCGCTCAACGAGGTCCTAAACCGCAACGCCTTCGATCTCGATCGTATCCTCGACATCGAACCGCAATTTCTTGAAGGCGACGGTGACCATCACGACCATCATGATCACGACCACCATCACCACCATGATCATGACCACCATCACGCCCACCATTCCGGCGGCCTCAAGCATTACCATGACGAGGACATGCAATCAGTTTCGCTGAAGACCGATCAGCCGCTCAATGCCGACAAGTTTTTTCCGTGGGTGCAGAACCTGGTGCAGACCGAAGGCCCGAGCATTCTGCGGTGCAAAGGCATCCTTTCGTTCGAGAATGACGACCAGCGGTTCGTATTCCAGGGCGTGCATATGATTCTCGATGGCGACCATCAGCGGCCGTGGCAGCCGGACGAGAAGCGCGACAGCCGCATCGTCTTCATCGGCCGCAATCTGCCGGAAGAGAAAATCCGGGAGGGGTTTGCGGGCTGCATCGCGTGAACTTGGTTCCTACGCGTCACGCCCGATGAGTAACCCTCGCAGCAACACAGTCTCCGTCGTCGATCGCACCCACCCGGTGGACGCTGGCGGCACCGTCGTTGCTGCGCATTTTCTCGGAAACACCGCGGTGCTCGTCCTGGGGGAGGAAGCGCTCCTGCTGGTCGAGCCCAAAGCGGAGCCGCGCCGCGTGACCGTCCATGGCGGGGCAATTCTTGCAACAGCTGCTGATGGCGAGCGCGTCGTCAGCGGCGGCGATGACGGCACGGTAGCATCGACGAACGCGCGAGGTGAAACGCGCAAGCTGGCGGCCGATCCGAAACATCGCTGGATCGATCACATCACCATCGGGCCGGACCATGCCGTGGCCTGGTCGGCTGGCAAGACAGCCTTCGTCCAGGCCAAGGAGTTGCGCGAATTCGAGGCTCCTTCGACTGTCGGCGGGCTTGCCTTTCTGCCGAAGGGATTTCGCCTAGCCCTGGCTCACTACAACGGCGCCACACTGTGGTTTCCGAACGCTCCGCAGGCGGCGCCGGAAAAACTGGAATGGAAGGGCTCGCATCTCGGCGCCACCGTCAGCCCGGACGGCCGTTTTCTCGTGACCACGATGCAGGAGCCGATGCTGCACGGCTGGCGGCTTGCCGATGGAAAGCACATGCGCATGTCGGGTTACGCGGCGCGCGTTGCCTCGCTCGGCTGGACTTCCACCGGCCATTGGCTGGCCACCTCAGGTTCTACGCAACTTATTTTGTGGCCGTTTCAGACCAAGGATGGTCCGATGGGAAAACAGCCCCGTCTGCTGGCCCCATCCGAACATCGCGTGGTTGTCATCGCCTGCCATCCGCGGCAAGAGATTGTCGCCACCGGCTTTAGCGACGGCATGGTGCTCCTGGTGCGCATCGACGATGGCGCCGAAATTATTGCCAAAGGGCCCGGCAGCGCGCCGGTCACTGCGCTCGCCTGGAGCGCGGATGGCAAGTTGCTCGCCTTTGGCACGGAAGCAGGCGAGGCGGGCGTCGTCGACCTGGCGTGATCCGTCAGAAACGTGGGAGGGGCTTTTGTTCCTGAAATTCTCCAGCGGCAGCGGGCTGCAATTGCAAGACCGCGACAACTTTCGCGCTTTCAAACTCGTCATCGAAGGAGAGCAAGCGCAGCTCGATGCCGTCCGCAACGCACTTACCGGCAAAGCCGAATTCGCCGATGCCGGCACGGCTTGGATATTTGAGGATGCCTTGCGCCGCTGGCCGGGGCTCGAGAACGACGCGGCCTGGCAGCAGAGTTTTTCCGCAATGATCGAAAAGGCCCGGTCGCACGGCTGGATCGACGATCAGCGCAAAGCCATCAAGGCCCATGTCGAATGGGTCGCGGGCTAAGGCCAAGGGCCACACGACCGCATCCCAGTACCGCCTACTCACGAGCAAAAAGCCCCGGGCTTTGCCCGGGGTTTAATTCAGCGCCGAGGCCCCACTCAGATCACGTATTGCTTGAGCGGCGGGTAACCGTTGAAACCCACCGAGGAGTACGTGGTCGTGTAGGCGCCGGCGGCTTCGATCAGAACCTTATCGCCGATGGCCAGCGACACCGGCAGCGGGTACGGCGTCTTCTCGTAAAGGACGTCGACGCTGTCGCAGGTCGGGCCGGCGATGATGCAGGGGACGGTCTCGTCGCGGTCTTTGGTGGTGCGGATCGGGTAACGGATCAATTCGCCGATCGTTTCCGCGAGCCCGTGGAATTTACCGATGTCCAGGTACACCCAGCGGACCTCGTCCTCCGGCGAGCGCTTGGCGATCAGGACCACCTCGGCCTCGATCATGCCGGCGTTGCCGACCAGGCCGCGGCCGGGTTCGACAATGGTGTTCGGCAGGTTGTTGCCGAAATGCTTGCGCAGCGAGCGAAAGATCGCCTTGCCGTAGGATTCAAGCTTCGGCGTCTTGCGTACGTAGCGCGCCGGAAAGCCGCCGCCGAGATTGACGATTGCCAGCGCAATGCCGCGCTCAGCGCAGGCACGAAACACGGCTGCCGTGGAGGCAAGCGCGCGGTCCCAAGCCTCTACGTTGTGCTGTTGCGAGCCGACGTGGAAGGAAACGCCGTGCGGAACGAGCCCCAATCTGTGGGCATGCTCCAGAATGTCGACGGCATAGACCGGCTCGCAGCCAAACTTGCGCGACAGCGGCCACTCAGCGCCCGAGCCGTCACACACGATCCGGCAAATCACGCGGCTGCCGGGGGCGGCGCGCGCCACCTTCTCGACTTCGGCCTCGCAGTCGACGGCAAAGAGCGTAACGCCGAGCGCGAAGGCTGCCGCGATCTCGATCTCCTTCTTAATCGTATTGCCGTAGGAAACCCGGTCCGGCGTCGCGCCGGCCGCGAGGACCGCGTGGGTCTCGGCGATTGACGCCACGTCGAAGCAGCAGCCAAACCCGGTCAAGAGCTTCAGGATTTCCGGCGCCGGATTGGCCTTGACGGCGTAGTAGACTTTGGTGTCGGGCAGCGCCTTGGCGAAGTTTTGATAGTTGTCGCGGACGACGTCGAGGTCGACCACGACGCAAGGTCCGGTGTCGGTACGATGTTTGAGGAATTCGCGGATGCGTGTGGTCATTGCCGCGCAAGCTCCCTATCCGGTGGGCGGCGTAGCCGCCAAGGTGAACCTCCTGCAACGGTCGCTATTCCGCACCATCGCGGAATGCTTTCGTCGCCGTGATTGCTGCCTTGGTCCGGATGAGGGAAATCCCGTTCCGCACTGCTGGCAAAGATGGACAAGCCTTTCCGGTGTCCCCGGCATTGGCGCCGGCAGTAACCAAAAAAGCCCTTCCGTCGTTGCTTTAAGCCGCGTCGCCCGTTGAGAGCGGGCTATGCCGGTTTCGCCTCCGGCTGCCGGTCGCGGGAGTTAAGGAAGTAGTGGTCTCTTCCTTAGGCGGCTGTCCGGCCTCTTGTCCGGATGCCCACCGACCGACACACGGCCACAGGCACGTGCGAAATTGGGCAACTTCGCCAATAATCTAATTAGCAACGTCGTGCAAGAGTTTTAGTTCTAACGAAACGTAAAGGCGGCATCGATCGCCGCGGAGCCGGCGCAGCGGCTATCTGTAGTCCGCCGTAAACGGCTCGACGCGACGGGCGGCGCGGACGAACTGCACCATGACGACGATGCCGCACAGAACGAACACGCCGTCGAGAATTCGCGCGCCGATCGTGCCGAGCGCGAGCAGATTGGCGATTGCCCAGCTGCCGGCAAAGGCCGCGCCGAACACTTCGGCGCTGATCAGGATTGCCGCGCTGACGACGGTCAGCACGTTCTGCCAAACGATACGGCGAGGACGCTGAATGATGGCGTTGTCCATGGCGGCGGCACTTTGTTCGAAAGCGATGGCCAGATCAAGGCCGTCAGGCGGCGTCTCGGCTGACCTTTGCGCCAAGCAGTCCCGCCTCGACCAACGCGGCTCGGATGCGGTCGATCTCGTCGCGCGCAAGCTTCACGAGCGGCGGCCTCACCACCGCCCGCGGCAGGCGACCGAGCAGCACCAGCGCCTCCTTCATGCGGTTGTGCATGTCCGCCCAAGGGTTAGCATAAAACACGCGGGCAAGCGGGTAGATGCGGTCATTGAGGCGTTTCGCCTCGGCTAGATCATTCGTCTGCACCGCCCGGAACAACGCCGCTTGCAGTTCAGGGATGACGCTGCCGCTACCGGACAGGAGTCCATTGCAGCCAAGCACCAGCGAACTGAGGAGCCACGCGCTATGGGTCGTCAGGACATGAACGGGCGGGTTGAGGCTCTGGAGCTCCCGGATATGCATCTCATGCTGGGGCACGTTGCCGGACCAATCCTTGATGGCGCGGATGGTCGGCACCGCCTCGATCATCTTCGCGAGCATCTCGAGCGGGTAGTCCTGTCCGCTGTGCAGCGGATACTGGAACACGATGATCGGGAGGTCGCTCGCGTCAGCAATGCGCCGAAAATGTTCGACCGCCATGGCCGGCGACTGCCCGAGCGCTAACGGCGCCGGCGGAAACACCAGCAGCGCAGAGGCCCCGCCGTCCTGCGCCACGCGTGCGATGCGGGCGGCTTCCAGGCTGCCATCGGCCCATACGCCGTTAACGATCGGGAGCCGGCCGCCGACTTCGTCCTGCGCAATCTCAAGCACGCGGCGCTGTTCGTCGGGAGTACAGGATGCAACTTCCGTGGAATGGGCATTAACCGTTATCGCCGACAGGCCCGTGGTCGACGCCACATCGAAGAGATGCTTGCGGAAGCTCGTTTCATCGATGATCAGATCGTCGGTGAACGGCAGCAGCACGGCAGGAATGACGCCCTGCGGCACATATTTAGCGTGACGGGTCACGGCCTTGGTCCTCGAGCTTTGGCTATTCTGGCCGATGACTTATATCACCGCTGCAACCAGAACGGATAAGCCCCCCGATGAACGCTCCGCCCACGACCGAAAATCCGCTTCTTGCGAATTGGGCGACGCCGGATGAGGTCCCGCCTTTTCGGCAGATCAAGCCCGAGCACTTCACTCCAGCCTATGATCGCGCATTCGCAGCGCACAACGCGGAGATTGCTACTATCGCGGCTTCTGCCGATCCGCCCGATTTCGAAAACACCATTGCCGCGCTGGAGCGAAGCGGCAAAGCGCTTGCCCGCGTGGATGCAGTTTTCCACCTCCTCGTCGGCGCCAACAGCAACGAAAAGCTGCTGGAGATCGAACGCGAGTTGGCACCGCGGGCTGCCAGCCATTGGAACAGCATCCACACCAACCCGGACCTGTTCCGCCGCATTGATGCGCTCATGCAGGGGGTCGGAACGCTGGGGCTTGATCCCGAACAGAGGCGGGTGCTCGAACGCTATCACATCACTTACCGTCGCGCCGGCGCCGGGCTCGACGGCGCGGCCAAGGAGCGTCTTGGTGAAATCATCGAACGGCTGGCGGCACTTGGCACCTCGTTCAGCCAGAACCTACTGGCGGACGAGCAAGCCTTCACACTGTCGCTCGACGGCGAAGCCGAACTTGCCGGCCTTCCCGATTTCATGCGCCAGGCGATGAAATCGGAGGCGCAGCAGCGAGGCCTTGAAGGTTACGTCGTCACCCTGTCGCGCTCGAGCGTCGAGCCCTTCCTGCAATTCGCGCAGCGCCGTGATCTGCGCGAGAAGGTGTTTCGCGCCTTCGTCAGCCGCGGCGACAATGGCGGCGCGACCGACAACAAGGCGATCATTGCCGAGATGGTGAAGCTGCGCGCTGAGCGCGCCGGCCTGCTCGGCTACGAGGACTTCGCCCATTACCGCCTCGACGATGCCATGGCGAAAACGCCCGAGGCGGTCCGCAGCCTGCTCGACACCGTGTGGTCGCCGGCACGCGCCCACGCGCTGGCCGATCGCGATGCGCTGCAGGCGCTGGTCCAAGAGGACGGCGGCAATTTCAAATTGGCGCCGTGGGATTGGCGCTACTACGCGGAAAAGTTTCGCCAGCGGCGCTGCGATATCGAGGAGGCGGCGATCAAGCCGTACCTTAATCTCGACCGGATGACCGAAGCTGCCTTTTATACGGCGCAGCGCTTGTTTGGCCTACAGTTCACCCGGCGTGTAGACCTCCCCGTCTGGCATCCGGACGTGCGCGTGTGGGAAGTGCGCGATAACGGCGGCGGCAAGGTCGGCCTCTTTTTCGGTGATTACCTCGCCCGGCCTTCAAAACAGAGCGGCGCCTGGATGACTTCGCTGCGCGATCAGGAAAAGCTCGCTGGCGACATTCGTCCCCTCATCATCAACGTTTGCAATTTCGCCAAAGGCGCCGAGGGCGAGCCGACGCTGCTCAGCTTCATCGATGCTCACACCTTGTTTCACGAATTCGGCCACGCGCTGCATGGTCTGTTGTCGAACGTGACCTATCCGGAGATTTCGGGAACCAATGTCGCCACGGATTTCGTCGAACTGCCCTCGCAGCTTTACGAACACTGGCTCGAGCAGCCCGAGATCTTACGGCAGTTCGCGCTGCACTATCAGACCGGCGAACCGATGCCGGAGGCACTGCTGCAGCGCCTCATTGCTGCGCGCAACTTCGATCAAGGTTTTGCGACCGTGGAATTCCTCGCCTCGGCTTTTGTCGATCTCGATTTTCATTCGCTGTCGACGGCGCCCGCGATCGATTCCGCCGTATTCGAAACCCAGTCGCTGGCGCGTATCGGCATGCCGGATGAGATCGTCATGCGCCATCGACCGCCGCACTTCGGCCACGTGTTTTCGGGCGGCGGGTATGCGGCCGGCTATTACAGTTACATGTGGTCTGAAGTGCTCGATGCCGACGCGTTCGAGGCCTTCAAGGAGACCGGCGACATTTTTGACCAGGCCACAGCCAAGCGCTTACGCGAGACCATCTACGCGGCGGGCGGCTCCCGCGAGCCGGCCGACGCGTACAAAGCCTTTCGCGGCCGGCTGCCGAGCCCCGATGCGCTGCTGCGCAAGCGCGGACTGGTCGAGAGTGCACCAGCGAGCTGAACATGGCCGATCTGCACAGTGGCGGCCATCGTCGGGGCGTAGTTTGCGCGCCGCATTCCGGTGCCGTGGAAGCCGGCCGTTCGATCCTCGCTGAGAGCGGCAACGCACTCGAAGCGATGCTGGCGATGGCGGCGTCAATCGCAGCCGTCTATCCACATATGAACCATATCGGCGGCGACGGCTTTTGGCTGATTCGCGAGCCGAATGGCCGCGTGCGCGCCATCATGGCACCGGGTCCAGCAGGCAGCGAGGCGCGGCCGGAGTTCTACCGCGATTACGAAGCAATCCCGCCGCGCGGACCGCTCGCCGCGCTGACCGTGCCCGGTGCGATCGGCGGCTGGATCCTTGCGCTCGACGTCGCGAAAGCGAACGGCGGCAAGTTGCCGCTCGACGTTCTGCTCACTCCAGCATATGGCAGCGCGCGCGACGGCTGTAAGGTCTCACGCAGCCAGGCACAGCTGACCCAGGACAAGCTTTCCGAGCTTGCGTCGGCGCCAGGCTTTGCCGCGACTTTCTTGGTCGATGGCAAGCCCCCCGCGGCCGGGACCGTGTTGAAGCAGGAAGCGTTCGCCACAACGTTGGCGCACTTGGCCCACACGGGCCTCGATGATTTCTATCGCGGCGACGTCGGGCGGGAGATCGCGGCGGATCTTGTCCGCATTGGCAGCCCGGTCACGCGCGACGACCTGACGCGCTATCACGCCACGCTCGCCGAACCGCTGCACGTCGAATTGCCTGTCGGCAGCGTCTACAACACCGACGCGCCCACCCAAGGCGTCGCCTCGCTCATGATCCTTGCATTGTTCGCTCGGCTGGGCGTGACGCAGGCGGAGGGTTTCGACCACATCCACAGCCTCGTCGAGGCGACCAAACGAGCGCTGCGCGTGCGCGATCGCGTGGTCACCGACCCGAACTATCTGGCGCATGCGCTCGACCGTTGTCTCGAACCGAAATTCATTGCCGGCGAGGCGATGAAGATCGACCGGCGCAAGGCAGCGCCCTGGCCACTCGCCTTGGGCGCAGGCGACACTGTCTGGATGGGAGCCGCCGATACGACCGGTCTCGTCGTCTCCTATATCCAATCGCTTTATTGGGAGTTCGGCTCGGGCTGCGTATTGCCGCACACCGGCATCTTGATGCAGAACCGCGGCATCAGCCTCTCGCTGCAACGCGGCGCGCTCAATGCGCTCGCTCCCGGCCGGCTGCCGTTCCACACGCTTAATCCGGCACTCGCGGTGCTTAAAGACGGACGTATTATGGCGTACGGCACCATGGGTGGCGACGGCCAGCCGCAGACGCAAGGAGCGCTTTTCACACGCCACGTGTTGTTTGACGAACCGCTCGCCGAAGCGATCGATCGCCCGCGCTGGGTGCTCGGGCGGACCTGGGGCGCGGCGCAAACCAGGCTGCGGTTGGAGAATCGCTTCGACGGCAATCTGATCGACGCGCTCGACGCGGCCGGTCACGATGTCGAGGTTTTGGACGAGCCCTACTCTGACGTCATGGGCCACGCTGGCGCCGTGGTGCTGCATCCCGACGGCTCCTGCGAAGGCGCGCACGACCCACGCTCCGATGGTGGAGCGGCAGGGGTTTGAAAAGTCTTCTTTCTGCCCCGCTGCGTACTAAACTGCCGTTATTTCTTCGGAGGCGGTCACAAGCGCGCGGCTGATGTTATACCGTTTAGTCTCCCTCGTTGCCGGACTGACCTGCGCGCTCGCGGCGATGGGTGGCGCACAGGCGCATCCTCATGTCTGGGTGACCATGACCGAGGAAATCCTTTACGCTTCCGACGGCTCAGTCACCGGCGTGCGCCACGCCTGGACCTTCGATGACATGTTTTCGGCGTTCGCCACGCAGGGGATCGAAGGCAAGACCAAAGGCACGTGGACCCGCCAAGAACTTGAGCCGCTTGCCCGGGTCAATGTCGAATCGCTCAAGGAATATGCGTATTTCACTTACGCCAAGATCGACGGAAAACGGCAGAAGGACGCTTTCCTTGAGCCGGTCGACTATTTTCTTGATTACGACCCGAAAGATACCGTGCTCACGCTGCACTTCACGCTGCCTTTCAAAACACCGGTGAAGGCCAAGGCAATCGAACTCGAAGTCTACGACCCGGAATTTTTCATCGATTTCGGTTTTGCCGGCGACCAGCCGGTGCGGCTGGTGAGCGCGCCACCGCAATGCACGGCCTCGGTCGAAAAGCCGCGCGACGATAATTTCTCGTCATCGCTCCAACTCGATAAGAACTTCATGACGTCCGAGACCAACATGGGCATGGGCGTAAATTTCGCCAACCGAATTTTCGTGAAGTGTCCGTGACGCAGCTTTGCGGGCCACCAACTCTTCTTCTTTTGCCGCGGGCTTGGCCTCTTGCCTGTGGTTGAAACGGAAGAACCGGCGCCGATCGCAACCGAAGCTTGAAGGGAAATGGTGAGTTAGGCTATCGCCTAACCCACCAGCAGGTGTTGAAGCTCAGGCCACCTTCTCGGCCAAGTGCCGGAACATCGCCTTGCGCGCCTCGTCGTCCATCTCGGCCTTGAATTTGTATTTATCTTTAAGCGCGACCGCGCGCTGCGCCGCCGGCCGCGCGCTGATCTCGTCGACCAAACGTTTGAGATTCGGGAATTTCACCCACGCGCTCTCGCCGAGAACGACCGGCATCAGCCGCGACCAGCCCCAGACATCCATATCGACAATAGTGTAGGTGTCGCCGAGCATATATTTCTGCTTGGCGAGCCGCGCATCGAGAATGCCGAAGTGGCGTTGCGCCTCGAAAGCATAGCGGTTGATGGCGTATTCGATCTTCTCCGGCGCATAGACGCGGAAATGCACCGACTGGCCGGCATAGGGGCCGACGCCGGACGCAACAAACATCAGCCACGACAACAATTCGCCGCGGGCCTTATCGCCCTTCGGCGGCAGAAACTTGCCGGTCTTTTCCGCGAGATAGAGCAGGATGGCGTTGGAGTCGAACACGACGGCATCGCCGTCGACGATTGCCGGCACCTTCGCGTTCGGGTTGATGGCGAGATAGTCCGGCTTGTGCTGATCGCCTTTGCGGGTATCGACCGGAATTGCTTCGTAGGGGAGGCCGGTCTCCTCCAGAAAGAGCGCCACTTTGGTCGGGTTGGGCGCGCCGCTGTAATAAAACTTCAACATCCTAGGTCCTCTTTTGTACGTCATTGGCGGGTGGCGTCGAAGTAAGCGCGCCGCCCCGCAAAATCCTAGTACAATTCGAGGAGTTTTTCATCCGGCGTGATCGGCGGTCAGCGCCTTCGACCGGACTACTGTCGTCGTACCGGCTCGCCGAGTTCGCTTTTGCGCCATCGCCCAACTTTGCGGCGGCCCCGCTTCTCACAACGCGCGCGATCACCTATGACGACTATCGAGGTCGTCCCCCTTACTAGAGTTCCTCCGGCTGCTCTTCCGAGGAACCTGATCCGACACCACCGGTTTTCTGGGTCCGCAGCTGCACGCGCTGGCCATAAAAATTGATGATGTTACGGGCCGTTTCCTGGGTCAGCTTTCTATATCGTTCAAAAAACTGCCCGACATCGTCCGGCTGCAAATTGCGTTCGGCAACATGCATCAGCAGCAATTCTTTGGCGGTGGTCCAAGAGCAGCCGGCTGCCTTGGCAAGGATAAGAATCATATCCTCACCTTTGTCGAGCAAGGCGCGCTCAACCACATCGGCGGGGAAACGGCCGAGCTTTACCAACGCAATCACCGTCCGCTCGAAATCCTGCGTATGCGCCGGGGAGTGAACATTGGCTTCAGTGAAGCGTTGCGCATTGAACAAGCGATTGGCGTCGCGTACGGCAGCAGCATAACGCCGCGACGCCTTGCGAGCCTCTTGTTGCACGGTGGTCGCTACCTCGTCGATAGTGTCACGGATTGTAGCCGCTGCCTGCGGATTGGAGCTTTCAAGTTCTGCGCGCACCGAAGCCGAAGCTGTTTCGAGCAATTTCAGAAAGAAGTGGCGGGGGATATCCTGACGCCGAGCAAGCGCCAGCGTCAACTTCCGATCGCAACGCGCGCGGGTCGTTAACTTGTCGTACCCGGCTAGAGAAAATTGCGCACCCTTGTTTTTGACGACCTTGTGAACGACGCGGCGATCGCCTCGCTCGACCAGAACATCGGTCACCGACTCGCTCAATTTCAGGCGCTGCGCAATGGCAAGAAGATGCTCCTGGCTCTTGGTGGCTGCATTCTCGACCAGATCGGCGTCGCTTAGCAGTGGCGAGTGAGCAAGCACCGGCTCGGCCACCTCGATCGCGTCGTCGAAAGCGAGCGAGCGGATCAGCCTGGGAGGGGCGGTGTCGATGCGCGCCAGCCGCTGGGCGAGTTTTGCCCGTGCCTTCACCTCAATATCGGCGGCGAGTTTCTGCAGCACGTCATCGAACAGCGCAATCTGATCGCTGGAGTAGCCCCGCGAGCCGGCTGCGAATAAGCCGGCGAGGCGCTCCAGAATTCTCAGACGTTGGCTATCATCCCTGGCGGCAACCGCATTGTTAAGTTCGTCAACCAGCGACTGGCTTTCCGCGGATTGGGGATTATCGAAGGACAAGCTAGCGTTGAGCATTGGAACACAACCAGTAAGACGCCATCGATAAAATTCCGGACTCTCGTTTTCGCAACGCCGTCCCTGTCGGCGGCTGAACGTGTGCGTTCGTAGCAGGAAGGTGCAAAAATACTGACCTATCTGCACAGCGCAAAAAGATGAAAATTTTCAGAAAAAAGTTTGCAACCCGCAGTCACATAAATCCGACGTCGGCCAATCGATCTCAGAGATAGAGTTTGGGGTCCGGGCAAGTCGCCTCAGAACAGCCCGACGATCTTGCCATCCGGTCCGACATCGATGGAATCGGCGGCCGGGACCTTCGGCAAGCCGGGCATGGTCATGACCTCACCGCAGATCGCCACGACGAATTCGGCTCCGGCGGAAAGCCGCACTTCGCGCACCGGGATGATGTGGTCGCTGGGAGCGCCTTTGGCGTCCGGGTTGGTCGAGAAACTGTACTGCGTCTTGGCAACGCAGATCGGAAATTTTCCGTAGCCCATCGCTTCGAAATTCGCCAGCTGATCGCGTACTGGCTTGTCGGCCGAAATGTCCTTGGCGCGGTAGATCTCCCTGGCGATGGTACGAATCTTCTCAAAGAGCGGCATGTCGTCGGGATAAAGGAGCTTGAGCTTGCTTTTGCCGCTGTCGCAAACCTTGACCACGGCGCGGGCGACATTGGCGGCGCCGGCGCCGCCCTCCGCCCAATGATCGGCCATCAAGGCTTCAACGCCGAGCGATTTGCACTTGTCCTCGACCAGCTTGATCTCTGCTTCGGTGTCGGCCGAAAAGCGGTTGATCGAGATCACCGGAACAATGCCGAATTTCTGCATGTTCTCGACGTGGCGCTGCAGATTGCTCATGCCGGCTTCCAGCGCTTTCAGGTTCTCGGTCTTGAGGTCTTCTTTCTTCACGCCGCCATGCATCTTCAGCGCGCGGATGGTAGCGACGAGCACGGCACAGTCCGGCGACAGGCCGGTCTTGCGGCACTTGATGTCCAAAAATTTCTCACCGCCGAGGTCGGCACCGAAACCGGCCTCGGTCACCACGTAGTCGGCAAGCTTGAGCGCGGTCGTCGTCGCCAGCACGGAATTGCAGCCGTGGGCAATGTTGGCGAACGGCCCACCGTGAATAAAAGCAGGCGTGCCTTCGAGCGTCTGCACCAGGTTCGGCGCCAGCGCCTCCTTTAGCAGCACAGTCATGGCGCCGTGCGCTTTGAGATCGGCGGCGCGGATGGGTTTGCGGTCGCGCGTGTAGGCGACGACGATATTGCCGAGGCGTTGCTTAAGATCGTCAAGGTCTTTGGCCAGGCAGAAGATCGCCATCACCTCGGAAGCGACCGTGATGTCGAAACCATCCTCGCGCGGAAAGCCATTTGCGACGCCGCCGAGCGAGCCGACGATCGAGCGCAGTGCGCGATCATTCATGTCGAGCACGCGCCGCCAGGCTACGCGCCGTTCGTCAATGCCGAGCGCGTTGCCCCAATAGATGTGATTGTCGAGCATTGCGGCGAGCAGATTGTTCGCCGAAGTGATGGCGTGGAAGTCGCCGGTGAAGTGCAGATTGATGTCCTCCATCGGCACGACCTGCGCATAGCCGCCGCCCGCGGCGCCACCCTTCAAGCCGAACGAGGGCCCGAGCGACGGTTCCCGCAGGCAGAGCATCGCCTTCTTGCCGATGTGATTGAGTGCGTCGGTTAATCCGACCGTCGTCGTCGTCTTGCCCTCGCCCGCCGGCGTCGGCGTGATGGCGGAGACGAGAATGAGCTTGCCGTTCGCCCTTCCCTGCAGCGATTTGACGAAGTCCATCGCTACCTTGGCCTTGTAGTGGCCGTAGGGCTCAAGATTCTCCGGCGCGATGCCCAGCTTTTCCCTGGCGATGTCCAGTATCGGCCGCTTCTTCGCGGCCTGAGAAATTTCGATGTCGGATTTCGGCGATTGATGCTGCGAGGCGGGCATGAGGGCGACCCATTCAGATGGAGGAGGAAATGCGAAAGCTCAGAGCGTCATGCCCGGCGGAGTGCCGGACATCCACGTCTTGGTTGTGAGGAAGGACACCCGTGGCCGAAACGAGCCCGGCCACGACGGTATTGAAATCACGTGAACCTCGCTTTGACCGCGAGATTGGTGGATTTGGCCCACTCGCCGGCTTCCATTTTCTTGCCGTCGGCGGGCTGTACGCGCGTGACCTTGAAGCGCCCATCGGCGCAAACCACGGTGAAGCCGTCCGCTTCGACCACAGCGATTTCGCCGAGCTTGCCGCCGATTCCCTTCGGGTCTTTCGCCGGCAAAGGCTTGGCGTCGAATATTTTCAGTTTCCTGCCATCGAGTGCAGTCCACGCCCCCGGCGCGGGATTGCAACCGCGGATCAGCCGGTCGATCTGCTCCCACGGTTTACCCCAATCGATCTTGGCATTGTCCGGTCCGCAGCGGCCTTCATAGGTCGCCTCGGACTCGTCCTGTTTGATGCGCGGGGCCTTGCCGGCCTTCACCAGGTCGACTGACTCCATCATGGCGTCGATGCCCATTGGGAACAGGCGATCGAAATAGACGGTGCCGAGCGTGTCGGCGTCACTGATCGGCGTTCTCTTCTGCATCAGCACGTCGCCGGTATCGAGGCCGTTGTCCGGCCAGAAGATCGAGAGGCCGGTTTCCTTCTCGCCCTTGATGATCGGCCAGTTGATGGCGCTCGCGCCGCGATAGGCGGGGAGGAGCGACGGATGATACTGGATCGAGCCGCTGGTCGGGATATTCAAAAATTCCTCCGGCACGAACAGTGTCACAAAGGCCATCACCTGAAGGTCCGGTTTGAGCGTCTTGAACTCATCCCACACCTCCGGCTTCTTGTAGGATTCCGGCTGATAGACCGGAAGCTTCGCAGCCAGCGCCGCTTCCTTCAGCGGATCGGCCTTCGCGCCCGGCTTCTCCGGCGCAACGTAGACGGCGATGACATTTTCGCCACGCTTGAGCAGCGCCTCAAGCACCGCCTTGCCAAACGCCTGCTGCCCGTGAACGACGATACGCATCGTGGAGACGCCTTACCTGCCTCGGCAATTTAGCGAAAGAGAAACTACGCCGCTTCGGCTTTTTTATCCGCAGCGCTGAGTGCGCCGGACGCCTTGATAGCCGCAATCTCTTTATCTGAATAGCGCAGCACGTCGCGTAGCACTTCATCGGTGTGTTCGCCAAGGAGCGGCGAGCGGCGTACGTCAGCCGGCGAGTCCGACAGCTTGACGGGATTGCCCACCGTCAAGTACGGGCCGCGTGTGGGATGATCGACTTCGACCACCGTGCCGGTCGCGCGCAGCGACTTTTCTTCCGCGATCTCCTTCATCGACAGAATCGGCCCGACCGGGATGTCGTATTTGTTGCACGTATCCATGACCTCGAACTTGGTCATGGTCATGGTCCACTGCTCGATGGTCGCAAAGATCTGTTTGAGCCGCGGCAGCCGCGCCGGCGGCGTCGCGAAATCCGGATCGGTCTTCCATTCCGGCTTGCCGATAAGATCGCAGATCGCGCCCCACACCGGCGCCTGGGTAATGAAATAGATGTAGGCGTCCGGATCGCTCTCCCAGCCTTTGCATTTGAGAATCCAGCCCGGCTGCCCGCCGCCGGAATCGTTGCCGGCGCGGGGCGTCGCCTCTTTGAACGGAACACCTTCGCCGTATTGGCTGTATTCGGTGAGCGGGCCGTGCTTGAGTCGCTGCTGGTCGCGCAACTTCACCCGCGCGAGATTGAGCACGCCGTCCTGCATGGCGCACAGCACTTGCTGGCCACGGCCGGTCCGGGTGCGCTGGTAGAGCGCCGCGACGATGCCGAGCGCCAGATGCAGGCCCGTGCCAGAATCGCCGATCTGCGCGCCGGTGACGAGTGGGGGGCCGTCGCGGAAGCCCGTGGTCGACGCCGATCCGCCGGCGCATTGGGCCACGTTCTCGTAGACCTTGCAGTCCTCGTAGGGACCGGGCCCAAAGCCCTTCACCGAGGCAACAATCATGCGCGGATTAAGCTTGTGGACATGATCCCAGGTAAGGCCCATACGGTCGAGCGCGCCGGGTGCAAAATTCTCCACCAGCACATCACATTGCTTCACCAGCCGGTCGAGCACTTCCCGACCCTTGGGGTGCTTGGAATCGATCGTGATCGACCGTTTGCTGCCGTTGAGCATTGTGAAATAAAGGCTGTCGGCACCCTTGACGTCGCGGAGCTGCCCGCGGGTGATATCGCCGACGCCGGGTCGTTCAACCTTGATCACATCGGCCCCCATGTAGGCGAGCAGTTGGGTGCAGGTGGGCCCCGATTGCACATGGGTGAAATCGAGGATGCGCACGCCATCGAGCGCCCTGCCCGCCTCGCCCCATGGCTTTGCGCTCGCACGCGGTGTTCCGTTGCGCGTAACGGCTTTCGCTGGCGGCCGTTTTGCCTTGAGTTTCACTACCTTTTTGGCGGACTTTTTTGCTGCGGTTTTGGACGTTGCTTTCGCGGCCTTCTTGCGCGTTGCCATGTTGATTACTCCATTATTTCTTGCGGACCGCGCTTTGCGGATTGAGCTTGCCGATATTGCCGCTCTCGCTGCCGGCGGCAGGGTCGATTACGGCGTTGACGAGCGTCGGCCTGCCCGAGCTCATAGCGTCGTTGACGGCGCGGCTCAGTTCGTCCGGCGTGGCCACGCGAACGCCGACGCCGCCGAACGCCTCCATCAGTTTCTCGTAACGCGCGTCTTTGACGAATACCGTCGTCGCAACCTCCGGACCGTCGCCAGGATTGATGTCGGTGCCGCGATAGATGCCGTTGTTGTTGAAGACGACGACGCAGACCGGCAGGTTGTACCGGCAGATCGTCTCGACCTCCATGCCTGAGAAACCAAACGCGCTGTCGCCTTCGACCGCAAGCACCGGCTTGCCGGTCTCGACCGCAGCGGCAACGGCATAGCCCATCCCGATGCCCATGATGCCCCATGTACCGACATCGAGGCGTTTGCGCGGCTGATACATGTCGATGATGCCGCGCGCGAGATCGAGCGTATTGGCACCCTCGTTGACCAGAATGGCATCCGGCCGGTCCTTGATCACGGCGCGCAATGCGCCGAGCGCGCTGTGGAAGTCCATTGGCGCCGTATTCTTCATCAGTCGCGGCGCCATCTTGGCAATGTTGGCTTGCTTGCGCTCGTTGACCGCGTTGATCCAATCGGTCGGCGGGGCGGGCCACTTGCCGTCAATGCCTCCGAGCAGAGCGGATACGCTGGAGCCGATATCGCCGACCAGAGGAGCGGCAATCTCGACGTTGCTGTCCATCTCCTTCGGTTCAATATCGATCTGGATGAATTTCTTCGAGTGAGGTTCGCCCCAGGTCTTGCCCTTGCCGTGCGACAACAGCCAATTAAGGCGGGCGCCAATCAGCATGACGACGTCGGAGTCTTTCAGCACTGTCGAGCGCGCCGCGCCCGCACACAGTGGATGGGTGTCGGGCAACAGGCCCTTGGCCATGCTCATGGGCAGAAAGGGAATGCCGGTCCTCTCGACCAGAGCGCGGATGTCATCGTCCGCCTGCGCGTATGCAGCGCCTTTGCCGAAGATGATGAGGGGGCGCTTTGCGCTCCTGAGGACATCGATCGCGCGCTTGACGGCGGCAGGCGCGGGAAGCTGGGCTGGCGCAGGGTCGATCACTTTCACGAGTGACTTGGCTCCGGCCTCAGCGTCCATCACTTGCGAGAACAGCTTGGCCGGCAGATCAAGATAGACGCCGCCGGGACGACCGGAAACAGCGGCGCGGATGGCGCGGGCCACACCGATGCCGATGTCCGCGGCGTGCAGGATACGGAACGCGGCCTTGCACAGCGGCTTGGCGATGGCGAGTTGGTCCATCTCTTCATAATCGCCCTGCTGCAAATCGATGATCTCGCGCTCGGACGAGCCGCTGATCAGGATCATCGGAAAGCAGTTGGTCGTGGCGTTGGCGAGCGCCGTCAGCCCGTTGAGAAAGCCCGGAGCCGAGACGGTGAGGCAGATGCCCGGCTTTTTGGTCAGGAAGCCGGCGATCGCAGCCGCATTGCCGGCATGCTGCTCGTGCCGGAACGACAGCACGCGCATGCCGGCGGCCTGCGCCTTACGTCCCAAGTCCGTGATCGGGATGCCGGGCACGCCATAGATCGTGTTGACCCCATTGAGCTTGAGCGCGTCGATGACGAGGTGAAAGCCGTCCGTCAGCTCCTGGTCCGCTTCAACCGCATTTGCGGGTTCGTGTTTCTCTTTCACTGCTGCGTCAGCCATGGGAGGTCTCCCGATCGTCGATCTCGCGTTCAATCCAGATAATCGGCGTACTTGGCGACGTGCTCGGCAAGGCCGAGCGCGTGATCGCGCACCAGGGTTTCGGCACGCAACGTGTGGCGTGCTTCCAGCGCTTCGATGATTTGCATGTGATCGCGGATTGAACGATCGGCACGATCCATTTCACCGATCGTCTTCCTGCGGATCATCCGCATGTGGGTAAAAAGATTTTCGGCGAGCTCAATCAGCGTGGCGTTGCCGCTCATGCGGATGATTGTCTGATGGAATTCGATGTTGATCTCGGAATATTCGTCGAGGTGGGCGCGCACCGCGCCGTTCTCGAACGTCGCGAACATGCGCCGCAGCGCTGCGATCTCGTCATCGCCGGCGGTTTGTGTGATCAGCCGAGCGGCCATGCTTTCGAGCGCCGCCCAGGCAGTAATCAATTCGATCACCTCGTGCCTGGTCTTGCGCACCACATAGACGCCGCGGCGCGGCACCGAGCGGACAAACCCTTCGCGCTCCAACTGCGCCATTGCCTCGCGCACCGGCGTGCGGCTGACCCCGAAGTCTTGCGCCAACCGCCGCTCGTCGAGCCTGATCTCGGTGCGGCTACGATAAACGTCCATGGCCGCAATCGCGCTCTTCAGCGCGACATAAGCCTGGCGCTTGAAATTCGCCGGGCTGGCGAGCGGGTCGACAGCCGGTTGGGACCTCGGCGCGTCCACCGATCCGGCTTCCGGCGCGGCAGGCCGTGCTATGGAAACGCTCGAATTCATCAGTGGCATACATTATTCCAGATTTTTGGACGTTCAAGGGCTGGCATTTCCCCCTGGGTTCAGCCGTGCCGAGTAATCTGCCGGCGCATGGGTTTAAGCGCAAACAGCGCGAGCGCGGCGACCGCCAGATTCATAATTGCGGCGATGACGAAGACCCAGTGCCACGTGCCCGAGTGATTCTTGATGATGCTGGCCAAGGGCACGACCCACACTGCCGTACCCTTGGCAGTATAGAGAAGCCCGGCATTGGCCGTCGCGTATTTCGCACCGTACGTGTCGGTCGCTATCGCCGGGAACAGGCTGAAGATCTCGCCCCACGTGAAGAAAATAAGGCCGGCCAACAGTATGAACATGTATGGCGTGTATCCGAATGTGCCGAGGCTCCAATAGGCCGCGGCCCCTAGCGTAAACACGATTCCCATAGTGTTTTCGCGGCCGATGATATCGGACAGCCAGCCGAAGAACGGCCGCGCCAGTCCGTTCAAAATATTGTCGATCACCAGCGCCGCGCTGAGTGTTGTGGCGGTGACGAAAAATACATTCACTTCCTGGTCGGCGAGACCAAAGTCCTTGGCGATCGGGGCGATCTGCGCGGTCGCCATCAAGCCCGACGCCGCCACCATGACGAACATGATGTAGAGCAGCCAGAACACCGGCGACCGCAGCATTTCGACGGGCGTGTACTCGCGCAGCGAATGTGTCAGCCGCGCCGCTGGCTTTGGTGTCTCGCCGGGCTGCGGGGCGCGGAGAAGCCGTGACAGCAGTAAAATGATAAAACCTTGCCCCAACCCAAACCAAAGAAACGCGGACTGGTAGCCATATCCGAGTATCATCTCGCGGATTGGGATCACGGTCGCGGCCGTGCCGGCGCCAAATCCCGCTGCCGTTAAGCCCGCGGCGAGCCCACGCAGATCGGGAAACCACTTCAGGGCGTTGCCGACGCAAGTGCCGTAGACTGCGCCCGCGCCGATGCCGGACAACGCAGCAGCGAGATACAATTCCCAAAGCGAGCCGGCAACGGAATTCAGCGCCCAAGCACAGGCGACGAAGACGCCGCCTAGCGCGACCACGACCCGCGGACCGAACCGATCAACAAACCAGCCCTCGATCGGCACCAGCCAAGTTTCCGTAGCGATGAAGATGCTGAACGCCAATTGTATGGCGGCGGTACCCCAGTGATATTTCTGATCAATCGGATTGACGAAAAGCGTCCAGCCATATTGCAGGTTGGCGATCATCACCATGCACAGGACGCCGGAAACGAGCTGGCCCCAGCGCCCGGCTGACGAAACCTCCGTGTCCGCTTGAACAGCGGGCGATTTAACCGCCATCGTTTCCCGTCCCCAGAGTGCTTTGGGTGCGGGCTCCAGCGGCCGGCACCTAGGTCCCAGATTATGGAACCATTTTGCTTCGCATCAGAGTAAGGTACAATGGCAATGAGGTCGCGGTCTTGCGACCGCGACCTTCTAATCTGTGCGTATTAACCTACTGGTATACTTCAGCCAGCCCGCCGCAACTCCAACAAACGGCTTAGCGGCACGTTTTCCCACGCCGCTCATCCGCGCACCGCGAATTTTCTTTGATGTTTCGGAACTCTTGTTCCGTCGGACGCTTGCCTCGATAAAAGTCACGGGACCAGCGAGCAGTCAGTCGTAAGGTTGTGCCGGCGGCCGATTTACCGGATTCGCCGGCAAACCGGGCGCGTTGCCGGCGCGCAAAGCCTGAGGAGAAACGCGATGTCTCCCAAAACCGCCTCGCAGGCGAAGCCCGTTGCCGCCGCGGTCGAAGATTCTTTCTACATTTCAGCCACGCAATCCGCGGGCGGGCCGCGGCGGACGCTGAAGCATAACGACGCCTTTGTCGTCTGCGACAACAATGGTGACATTGGTGCAGCGCCGGCAACAGCCGACGGACTTTTCTACTGCGACACCCGCTTTCTCGCGCGTCTCCAACTCTTGGTGAATGACGCACCACCGCTCCTGCTCGGCTCCAACCTGCGCGACGATAACGCCGCACTGGCTGTCGATCTGACTAATCCCGACCTGATTTCCGATCAGCACGTCGTCCTGGAAAAGGACACAGTCCATATCCTGCGCACCATCTTCCTGTGGCAGGACACCGCCTATCAACGGCTTGGCGTACGCAATTACGGCAATCGGACGATCAATATGCGGCTGTCAATTCTATTCGCGAACGACTTCGCCGACCTTTTCGAAGTGCGCGGCACCCATCGTGAACGCCGTGGCACCCAGACGGCGCAGTTGCGCGGCGACGACCAGGTGTTGCTCAACTATCATGGGCTGGATGACCGGCTGCGACGTACGACGCTAACTTTCGATCCGCCGCCAACGCGGCTGGCGACGAACAACGCCGTCTATGAGCTGCGTCTTGTGCCCGGCCAATCGCAGCCGCTTTTCCTCGCCGCCGGCTGCAACGAGAACAAGGCGCGTCCGGCACCGTTTTTGCGCGCCCTTATCCGGTCGCGCCGCGAGCTGCGCGACGCCACGCGCGGACGGACCAGCGCCGAGACGTCGAACGAGCTTTTCAACGAGATGCTGTGCCGGTCGGCGGCCGATCTCGAAATGTTGACGACCGACACGCCGCAAGGCCGCTATCCCTACGCTGGAATACCCTGGTTCTCCACCACATTCGGTCGCGACGGCCTGATCACCGCATTGCAAATGCTGTGGTGGAGTCCCGACGTGGCGCGAGGTGTGCTCCGCCGGCTGGCCGCGTATCAGGCCAAAACCACCGACAAATTCGCCGACGCCGAGCCGGGCAAAATCCTGCACGAGATGCGCAGCGGCGAGATGGCGGCGCTCCGCGAAGTGCCGTTCGGACTTTACTATGGCAGCGTCGATTCCACGCCGCTGTTCGTTCTGCTCGCCGGCCTTTATCTGGAACGCACCGGCGACATTGAAACAATTGCCGCCCTGTGGCCGGCGATCCAAGCCGCCTTGGACTGGATCGACGGTCCCGGCGATCCGGATGGCGACGGCTTCGTGGAATACAAAAGAGCGACCGACCAGGGTCTCGCCAATCAAGGCTGGAAGGATTCGCAAGACGCGATCTTTCACGCCGACGGCCGATTGGCCGAAGGCGAAATCGCGCTCGTGGAGGTGCAAGGTTATGTCTTTACCGCCAAGCGCATGGCAGCGCGCTGCGCGCGGCGGCTTGGACGCGACGCCGAGGCTGAGCGGCTGGAAGCGCAAGCGCGGATACTCGCCGAACGCTTCGAGGCCGCGTTCTGGTGTTCGCAGATCGAGACCTATGCGCTTGCGCTCGACGGCGCCAAGAAGCAGTGCGCGGTGCGCACATCGAATGCTGGGCAACTCCTGTTCACCGGCATCGCCGACCCGAAGCGGGCGTCGCTCGTCGCAAGGGGACTGCTGCGGCCCGACTTTTTCTCAGGCTGGGGCATCCGCACGGTGGCGCGGGGCGAGGCTCGCTTCAATCCCATGTCCTATCATAACGGGTCGATCTGGCCGCACGACAACGCGTTGATCGGATTAGGTCTTGCCCGCTACGGGCTAAAACAGCAGCTCGAAACCTTGTTCACTGGCCTATTCTACGCTGGGACGTATATGGAGCATCGCCGATTGCCTGAGCTGTTCTGCGGCTTCCAGCGTCAGTCGGGCCACGGCCCCACCCTCTACCCGGTTGCTTGCAGTCCGCAAGCTTGGGCTAGCGCTACGCCGTTTGCGCTGTTGCAGGCCTCCCTGGGCCTGCACTTTGATCCGTTCGCTAACGAAATCCGGCTGAGCAATCCACGGCTCCCGGCATTTCTTGACGAAGTGACGCTGCGGAACCTGCAGCTCGGTTCATCGCGCGTCGATCTGCGCGTACGGCGCAACAACGACACTGTGTCGCTCGACACGCCGCGGACCGAGGGCGACATTCGGGTCTCGGTCGTTTACACTTCGTAGGCCTTCGCCGACGCGCACGCCTTCAGTCATCGCCCGCTGCGCGACACTTTCATGCCGCAAGCGGCTCAATGGAACCATAGGGAGTTCCTGCGCTTAGTGCAGTGAGCACACCTCACTGGAGGCAGCATGGGCGGGAATCGTCGCGCGGCGATGGCAGCGACCGCCTTGCTTGTCCTGACGATCGCACTGACCACGGCGCTCGCCGAGAGCGATACCGACAAGGCGCAGCCGCAGACCGGAACCCCGGCGCCCGCTGCGGTCACCATTCTGAACAAGCATGAAGTCGAAGGTGTGCTCGGCCGCGACGTGCGGAGCGCGACCGATGAGAATATGGGCCGGATCGTTGACGTGCTCGTCGACCGGGCCGGCCAGGTGCGCGCCGCGATCATCGATTTCGGTGGGTTCCTCGGGGTCGGCAGCCGCAAGATCGCGGTGGACTGGAATGCCCTGCATTTTCCGCCGCCCGGCAAGCCGGGCAGTCATATCGCCCTTGAGTTAACCCGCGACCAAGTCAAAGCAGCGCCTGAGTACCAGGACGGCAAGCCGGTGGTCATCCTGGGCGCACTCGGCAAGCTGGAACCCCTGCCCGAATAAACTACCATGCCGGAGAAGCATTCTGTCCGCGGAACCGCTACGCCGCTTTGGCGACAGTCGAGATCAGCGCGACGGGATCGAAGCCGAACCCGCGCTGCCGCTTGACGAACAACCGCGCGGGCCCGAGCCGCCACTCCGGCCGTCCGCGCGGAGCCTGCGCGGGCTAGATTGGTTCATTTTCTTCGTGGCCGACGTCCAGACCGGCTTTGGGCCGTTCGTCTCGGTGTTTCTCACCACGCAAAAGTGGACGCAGGTCGACATCGGTTTTGTGCTGTCCGCCGCCGGGCTCACGTCGCTCATAGGCCAAATACCGGGCGGCGCACTGGTCGATGCCGCACGGTCGGAACGTTTGGTAGCCGGCATCGCGATTGCGGGGATCTGTGTCAGCGCCCTGGCCTACGCAACGCATCCGGTCTTCCCGATGGTGCTGTCGGCTGCGGTGATACAAGCGCTGGCAAGTTGCGTGCTCGGCCCTGCCATGGTGGCGATCAGCCTTGGCCTCGTTGGTCATGCCGCGATCGGCGAGCGACTGGGACGCAATGCCCGTTTTGCCTCCATTGGCAACGGCCTTGCGGCAGCCGCCATGGGTGCCTGCGGATACTTCCTGTCCGCCCGAGCCGTCTTTGTCGTCACCGTCCTTTTGCTGGTTCCGGCGCTGCTTGCGCTGCGTCAGATCGCTGCAGCGGAGATCGACCCCGAGCGGGCGCATGGCTCGACACCGCGACTGCGCGCCGCCAAGCCGCCCACCAAAGTAAGCGAGCTGTTTTCTAACCGGCCGCTCCTGATCTTCGCCGGCTGCCTGTTGTTGTTCCACCTGGCCAATGCGGCCATGCTGCCGTTGCTGGGCAGCGCCGTCA
Organism: uncultured Alphaproteobacteria bacterium; assembly: GCA_963844545.1. Taxonomy (GTDB): domain Bacteria; phylum Pseudomonadota; class Alphaproteobacteria; order Rhizobiales; family Xanthobacteraceae; genus BOG-931. The sequence continues at coordinate 136,006 of CAWJOX010000027.1, forward strand.
CCATGCGCTCGGCCCGGTGGGCGACACTACTCATCGCCGTGTGCATTGTGGTGCCGCAGTTGCTTGTCGCAACTCTATCGCCGTGGATCGGCCACCAAGCACAGATTTGGGGTCGCCGGCCGCTGCTGCTGATCGGCTTCGCTGCCCTGCCGGTTCGCGGCCTGCTGTTTGCTTCAGTGACCAATCCGCAGATGCTGGTTATCGTACAATTGCTGGATGGGGTAACCGCTGCGGTGTTTAGCGTGATGGTGCCACTCATCGTTGCCGACCTGACGCGCGGCACCGGGCACTTCAATCTCGGTCAGGGTTTCGTCGGCACTTTCGTCGGTATCGGCGCCTCGCTAAGTGCAACATTAGCAGGTTACATCAGCGACCACTTTGGTAGTCCCGCAGCTTTCGCCACCTTGGCAGCGATCGCACTTTTAGGTGTGGCGATGGTCTGGTTTCTGATGCCGGAAACGCGGCCGGTAGAGGAGCCCGACTGACGGATCCCGAATGTGGCGCACCGTTTCGTCGTGCGCCCGGGAAAAGTCGCCGAGGTTCGCAGGCGGCCTACAATGCCGGCGCATCCTCGGTGACCAACCGCAGGTGTGGCGCCGCCGCATCGGTCAGACTGCGGTAGACCGATAGATAATCCTGCGCCATGCGCCGCGACGTGAAACGCTCTTCGAAGCGCTGACGGATCTTCGCACGGGACAGGTGATCGAGGCGGTCGACGGCACCGATCGCGCCGGTTTCATCCTCGACGATGAAGCCGGTAATACCATCATCGATAATTTCCGGCACCGATCCGCGGTTAAAAGCGATGACCGGCGTGCCGCAGGCCATGGCTTCGATCATCACCAGCCCGAACGGCTCGGGCCAGTCGATCGGAACCAGGAGGACGATGGCGCCGCTCAAGAATTCGGATTTGTCCCGATCGCCGATTTCGCCGATGAATTCCACATTTCCTGTCTTCATCATCGGCTGAATTTGCTCGTCGAAATATTCGCGGTCGATCTTGTCGACCTTCGCAGCGACTTTGAGCGGTACACCGCAATGCTCGGCGATGCGGATGGCGCGATCGATCCCCTTCTCGGGAGCGATGCGGCCGAGAAAGGCAAAATACGACGGCTTGATCGGTTTCGGCGTAAGCAATTTTTCCGGCAGGCCATGATGAACGGTCCGCACCCAATTCGCCTGCGGCAGCGGCCGCCGCTGCGAATTCGAGATCGACACCACCGGAATAGACGAGAAGGCGTCGAACACCGGCTGATGCTCCGCCAAATCAAGCCGGCCGTGCAACGTCGTCACGAACGGCGTCGGCTGCCGCGAGAATAGCGAGAACGGATAATAGTCGATGTGGCAGTGCAGAAAATCGAAGTCGCCGGCGCGCTGGTACACCCGTTCCAGCAGCAGCATGTGCAGCGCGTTCGGATCACGCACCGCGCCGTCCAGGCGCAGCGCGCGCGGCCATACCGCCTCCAGATGTGCTGACGTCACGGAGTCCCCGCTGGCAAAGAGCGTCACCTCGTGACCGAGCCCAATCAATTCTTCGGTCAGCCACGACACCACACGTTCGGTCCCACCATAAAGTTTGGGCGGGATCGCCTCCGTCAACGGCGCGACCTGCGCGATATGCATCGAACGTTACCTTTCCTGAGCGGAATGCCCCAGCATCCCGTGAGTTCCCGGCACAGAACCAAAACCCGGAAACCGCCAAATGTTTCAATTGACGCGCCCAGCTTATTTTCCGCGGCGCGGGGAACTTTTCAGCTCGTGAAACGTCGTTTTTATCGCACGGAAGTTCGGCGCGGCCGGTTCGTCGCTGCGCGAGCGGCCCATGGAACCGTAAAAAAGAAACCAATGAGGCGGATAAATTTCAAGTTATCGGCGTTGTGACCGTGCGGACCCTTGGGGGAAGGACCTACGGCTTCACACGGCGGAGATGAAACGTGCATGGCCGACCTTTGCGACTACGCCAATCGTCCTCTTGTTTTTATCCTTCGCTATGTGCGGCAGCGCCCAATCTCTCACGCGGCGATCCTGACCGCGGTCCTCGCGGCGGTCGGCTGTTCGGTCGGCACGCAATATGGCGTCAAGAATCTGGTCGACACGCTTTCTCATGGCGTGACCACCTACGTATGGGCAGCATTTATTCTGCTCGCCGCGTTGATCGCCGCCGATAACCTGTTGTGGCGCATCGCCAGTTGGATTTCGAATTTCGCCTTTGTCGGTGTGACCGGCGACTTGCGGCGCGACCTGTTCCGGCACCTCACCGGGCACTCCCCGCGTTATTTCGCCGAACGGCTGCCCGGCACGTTGACGAGCCGCATAACTGCGACTTCGAACGCTGTCTTCACCGGCGAGAACATGTTTGTCTGGAACGTGCTGCCGCCGTGCGTGGCGACGGTCGCAGCAATTGCATTGGTGGGCACGGTCAGTCTGCCTATGGCTGCCGGCCTCGCCGGTGTTGCCGGGGTCATGGTTTGCCTGATGTTCCGGCTGGCCGCCGCCGGCCGGCCCTTGCATCACGACTTCGCCGGCAAGGCCGCCGCAGTGGACGGCGAAATGACCGATGTCGTCACCAACATGCCGCTGGTGCGCGCGTTTGGCGGCCTGCTGCGCGAACATCATCGTTTCGATGCCACCGTTGAGCAGGAGATGGAGGCACGCCGGCGGAGCCTGTTCTATCTGGAGAAACTCCGGATTTTTCATGCCTTGGTGACGATCGTGCTGGCGCTCGGTCTGCTCGCCTGGGCGATTATGCTGTGGCAGCAGAACCAGGCGACCACTGGCGACGTCGTGCTGGTGTGCACGCTCGCTATTTCAGTGCTGCACGCCACCCGGGATCTCGCGGTGGCGCTGGTCGACATAACGCAGCATATTGCCCGCCTCTCGGAGGCACTGGCGACGCTGCTGCTCCCGCACGAGCTGCGCGATCATCCCGAAGCGGAGCCGCTGGTGCGGCGCGGCGCCAGCGTCAGGTTCGAGCACGTCAACTTCCGCTACAGCGACGGCCAGCAGATTTTCGAGGATTTCAGTGTCAGCTTCATGCCGGGCGAACGCGTCGGTCTCGTTGGGCCATCCGGTGGCGGTAAATCGACTTTGTTCGCGCTGTTGCAGCGTTTCTACGACGCCCAGGACGGGCGGATTCTGATCGACGGCCAGGACATCGCCCGGGTCACTCAGGAGAGCTTGCGCGAGGCCATCGGTGTTGTCCCGCAGGACATTTCCCTGTTCCACCGCTCGGTCATGGAGAATATCCGCTACGGCAGACCCGACGCCGCGGATGAGGAGGTACTCGACGCCGCTTTCGCGGCGCGCTGCGACTTCATCGAGGACCTGCCGAACGGCATGCGCACGCTGGTCGGCGACCGTGGCGTGCGGCTTTCCGGAGGCCAACGTCAGCGTATCGCCATCGCGCGGGCGTTTCTCAAGAATGCGCCGCTGCTGTTGCTCGACGAAGCGACATCCGCGCTCGACAGCGACTCGGAAGAAGCCATCCGCGAGGCATTGGGCCGCCTGATGCACGGGCGTACTGTCGTCGCCATCGCCCATCGGCTCTCGACCGTACGCCACTTCGATCGCATCGTCGTGCTGCAAGTCGGCAAGGTCGTTCAGGACGGCCCGCCCGACGTGCTGTTTCATCGCGAAGGCGTGTACCGCCGGCTCGTGCAAGGCGAGATGGATAGGCTTTCCCGAGCAGTGGCGGCGTAGAGTCCCACACGCAGGATAAATTCGACCCATCTGAGCATTGCGTAATGCTCGGCGTTGGCTGCATTATTGTGCCTGCTGGCTGGCAGCTTCTCACCGGGACTGGCCATGAACGACGTCCGCACACAATATTCCGCCGTCCCACCCGGAGCCGACCCGGAGGAGGTTGGGCTCTCGCCGATTGGGCTCGCAAGGCTTACCGCAGCGATGCAGCGCGAGGTCAATTCGCGCCGCGTGCCTGGCGTTTCCATGATGATCGCCCGCAGCGGCAAGGTCGCCTATCGGCAAGACGTCGGCGCCTTGCGGCCCGGCGGGCCCCCGCTGGGTGCCGACGCTATTTTTCGCATCTATTCGATGACCAAGCCAATCGTGTCGGTCGCGCTCATGATGCTGGTCGAGGAAGGCAAGCTGTTCATCGCCGATCCGATTGCGAAATTCGTGCCCGAAATGGCCAGCCCCAAAGTCGGCGTGGTCAGAAACGGCAAACTCGAATTGGAGCCGATCGAACGGGCAATTACCATTCAGGATCTGCTGCGGCATACATCCGGACTGACATACGCTTTCACCGGCAATTCGCCGGTGCAGCGTCTTTACGGTCAGGCGGACCTGTTCGCTCCGGATCCGGCCAACGCCAAAACGTTTCTCACACGCGATCTCACGACCGCCGAATTTGTTGTCGAACTGGCCAAATTGCCGCTGATCGATCAGCCGGGCGCCGCCTGGAATTACAGTCACTCCACCGATGTTATCGGCCGCGTCGTTGAGGTGGTCTCGGGGCAAACCTTGGGCGCGTTTGTGAGGGATCGTATCTTGGCGCCGCTCGGTATGCGCGATACCGCCTTCTATTTGCCGGCCGACAAACGCGAGCGCCTTGCTGAGCCATTTGCAAACGACCCCGACAACGGCAAGCCGGTACAACTGGTCGAAATGCCCTCCGCGCCGCGTTTTAAATCGGGCGGCGGCGGTCTGTTCTCGACGATGGATGATTATGCCCGCTTCGCGCAGATGCTTTATCTCGGCGGCACGCTCGCAAACACGCGCTTCATTGGGCGCAAGACCTTGGAGTTCATGACTGCCGATCACCTCGGACCCGGTGTCCGCATCGTCAATCCCAACCTGCTTCCCCCCGGACACGGCTTCGGGCTCGGGTTCGCAGTGCGGCGCGAGGTCGGGATGGGGCCGACGCCCGGCACACCAGGCGAGTTCTTCTGGGGCGGCCTTGCCGGTACGGCGTTTTGGATCGCACCGCAGGAAGAACTGGTCGCGATCATGATGATCCAGGGGCCGGGGCAGCGGGACTACTTCCGTTACCTGTTCCGCAATCTCGTCTACGCCGCTCTGGTTTAAGCACTCCAGCCAAGCAAAGCGCGCGCGCCGTCCCAGATTTCCCGGAGCACTTGGCCGGCCGGCTCCGCCCGCGCCAGCCGAGCCGATTGTCCGGCCCAGACCTGCATGCGGCTGGCGTCGCCAACTTTTTGCGCTTCGGTGCGCATGGTGGCGGTCAATGCGCGCTGCACCGGATAGCGGGCCGGCGGCGGGGCGTCCGGAGCGGTCGCCGTGCGCACGTATTCGGTGGCGATGCTGCGCCCGGCGCGACCGCTGAACACGCGGCTCACCATCGTGTCCTCCGGCGCCACGCGCGACAACGCATCGGCCCACGCCGGATGCAGCTTCGCCTCAGGAGTTCGCAGCAGGCCGGTCCCGATCTGCGCCGCACTCGCGCCGAGGAGGAGAGCGGCAGCAACTCCGCGACCGTCGGCGATGCCGCCCGTGGCAACGACCGGGATTTTGACCGCATCGACCACGGCAGGCAGTAGCGCAAACAAACCGACCTGCTGACGCTCTGCTTCCGCCGCATTGAAACAGCCACGATGTCCGCCGGCCTCCATACCTTGGGCGACCACAACATCGGCTCCCGCATCCTCTGCTGCGCGGGCCTCCGCCACCGTCGAAATGTTTGCAAACCAGGTCACACCGGCTTGCTTGAGCCGCGTGACGAAAGCAGGCGGATAAAGGCCCATCACTGAGGAAACAATCGGCGGTTTGATCGCGAGCAAAGCTTCGCATTGGGCGGCAAAATCCGGCGGCTTGGCATCGCCCGCGTCCGCGGGGATTGGCGGTCCGAAGCGCTCGAGAAACGCGCGGACACGATCTTCGTGCGCCTTGTCACGCGGCTGCGCAGGATCGGGAATCCAAAAATTCAGCTGATAAGGTCCATTGCCCTTGACCCGCACCTCCTCGGCCCAGGCAACGATCTCATTGGGCTGCATCAGCAATGCGCCGCAGGCGCCAAGACTGCCGGCGTTCATCACCGCAATCGATAACGAAGGCGGACAGGCTCCGGCCATTGGCGCGAGCAGCACCGGCATTTTTAATCCGAACCGGCCGCAGAAAGACTCGGCGCGAGCCCGATCGGAGGACATTGTTCAGCTCCACCGTTTGGACCTCGGCGCCGTTACCGCCAAAATCGCGGCTGCGAGCAGGTAAGCGGCGGCACTGGCGAGGATCGGCAGCGTGTAGCTTTGGCTGACATCGAAGGCGAACCCCGCTGCGCTCGGACCGATCAGGGTGCCGAACGCAATGCCAAGGGAGATAAGTCCGATCATGCCGCCAAGATTGGTAGCGCCAAAATAGTCGGCGGCGACGGCCGGAAGCAACGCCACCCAACCGCCGTAGAACAGCCCATACACCAAGGCGAAGATAGTGAGCGGCCAGAGATTCACCGAGAAGAACCAAATAACGAACGCCAACGCCATGCCGGCAATCATCGCGGCCAAGGACAACGAGCGGCCGAGCCGGTCGGCAAGTCCGCCGAGAAAGAAACGCCCGGCCGTGCTGCCGACACCAATCGCGCCCAGGAGAAGCACAGCCGCCGACTGCGGCACCCCGTGATCGAGCGCGTAAGGGACGAGGTGGACAAACGGCACAAACACGCCGAACGAGCCGAGCAGACTGGCGACAAAAAGCCCGGCGAAACGTGGCGATTTGACCGCCGTAAGCATTGAAGCGTTGGCTCGCGCAGCCGGTTGACCGCCCGCGGGCACCGGATCGCCGTCAGGACCCAAACCGCGGCCGCGCGGATCATCCTCGATCAGGAATGCCAATCCACCGCCGACAACCGCGGCGAAAACACCGAAGATGAGGTAGGTCTCCCGCCACCCAACAGCATTGATCAAAAAGGCCGCGATCGGCGGCATAACCAGCGTGCCGACGCCGATGCCGGCAACGCCGATACCGGAAGCGAATCCACGGCGCCTGACGAACCAGCGCTGCATGACGCCGAGAACCGGAACGTAGGAGAGCCCGATACCAAGTCCGACGCCGAGACCGTAGGCGGCGTAGACCTCCACCAGCGTGCGGGCCACGCTTGCGAGCGCCAATCCGAGGCCGGTCACGACCATTCCGACGACGGCAAGACGGCGCGCGCCCCAGCGGTCGGCAAGGGGACCGCTGACCGCCCCCAAAGCGAAGTAGACAAATCCGGCGAACGAGAAGACCAACGAGACCGAGCCGCGCGACGCGGCGAAATCGTGCTGCAAGGATGCGACAAAGGCGCTGAACGCGTAGGCGCAGCCGAAACCAACGAAGGTGACGGCAAAAGTCCCGGCGACGACAAACCAGCCGTAGAAAATGCGGGGTTTGGACATGGACACGTGAGTTGTCACGAAAGGCTCCCGGAATCGCACTCCACCTTGCCGGCGGCTTTCACCCGATTTCAATTACCTGGGTGATCGATGTGCCCGTTGAGAGCGAGGACACTACGGAACAATCCGAAGCAATGCGGCGGCACTACGAGGAGCAACCCGCCTTTGCTCCTCTCACGAGCTGGGGCGTGGTGTCAGCCAGTCAAGGCGCGGAGCACGCGGGCGCAACCGACGAAGCGATTCAAGCTTGCCAAAGTTTACATTGCGTTGCTTTGACCCGCCAGAACTCAGTCGTTGTAGGTCTCGTGAACGGCGATGGCGCCTTGCTTCCAATAGGCGGCGGCTTTCACGCGATCCTTGCTCAAGCCGCGTTCGCCGACCAGATGAGCCCGGAGCGCTTTAGCGGTAGCGGCCTCAGCGGCAACCCACGCATAACCATCTCCGCCCGGCAGCGGGAGCGCGGCAATCGCCTTTCGCAGCAGCGATCCATCGGCAGCGTGGGCACCGTTGCGATGCAGCCAATGCGTCTCGAGGCGCGTCCGCGTGTCGAAACGCAGCTCCTCGGCGGCATCAGCGACTTCAACGACGACAATGGCGCGCGTGCCGGCAGGCAGTTCTTCCAGCCGGCGGCCGATCGCCGGTACCGCCGTCTCGTCTCCGGTAAAAAGATACCAATCGAAATCGTCCGGTACGATGAACGATCCGCGCGGCCCTCCGACGCCGAGGAAATTTCCCGGCCGTGCCTGCGCCGCCCAAGCCGTTGCCGGCCCGGCATCATGCAACACGAAGTCAAGCGTCAGCGTGTTGGCGCCGGCGTCGTAGCGGCGCGGGGTGTAATCGCGTGACGCCGGCCGCTCCACGCCTTCGGGATAAACCGGCCCGTTGGGGCTCGGCGTGGGCAGCACCGGCTTCTCCTCGCCCGGATGCGGGAAGAACAGCTTGACGTGATCGTCATGGGCGGCGCTGATGAAACCTTTAAGGTCTTCGCCGCCGACAACGATGCGGACCATCTTGGGCGTGATGTGCCGCACATCGCGAATTTGCAGGAGCCGCATCTTGGTTTCGTGGCGGACGCGGCGGGCAACACGTTCGGCGGTTTGCGAAATCTGTGACATCGTTGGGGCCTTTCGATAATGGAAGATGTATCTACGATTTAAGCGGTGACCAAGGGTCTGTTTGAACGGACTACACGTGTCTCCGATGTTGAATTCCGATTCAGGATGCGGCGGCAGCACCGTTTCCGGGGACCGTCCCCAACCGCATCGACAATTCGACGTCGTCGCCAAAGGGAACTGACAGATAACCGTTAGCCGTGGACCGGACGCGGGCAAGATATTCCGGGCTGGAATCCGCGTTATCGGCAACGACAAGGGCGCCGTCGCGCAAGCGGACCTCCAGCAAGGCGAGGATGGACGGATAGAGATTCTTCGCGCCGTCGAGGAGAACAAAATCGATCGAGTTGGGCAGATCGCGGGCCAGAGTCTCCAGCGCATCGCCTTCGCGAATTTCCGCCAGATCGGACAGTCCGCCGGCGGCAAGGTTCGCGCGCGCCCGCACGATCTTCGACGGCTCGAATTCGCTGCCGATGAGACGCCCGCCGCCGTTGTCCCGGAGAGCGGCCGCCAGATGCAGCGTCGAAATTCCGAACGATGTCCCGAACTCGACGATAGTCCGTGCCCGGATTGATCGCGCCAGCAGATAAAGAAGCTTGCCGGTCTCCGGTGAAACCGGAAGCGGTTGATCCTTCATCCGTGCATAGAACTGACGATAGTCAGAGCGATCGGCAGCGCGTTGCTCAGGGGGCATGGTTCTCTCGTGCCGACGTGCATTTTCCAATGCGTCCGCTTCGGCAAAAAGCCGATCGAGAAGTTTCGACAGCGTCGGCTGTGTTAATGTCGTCACTGGTTTTTCCATGGATTTCCGGATGTGTTGGAGTGTTTGACGGTGCGCGCCCTTACGCGTCACCTGCTCTTTGTTGAGCGAGTGGAATGTGTTCTGAGGTTCTCAACGAGATGGAGCGGTAAGAAGCCGGCGCCGGCAAGTTTGGAAGAAAGACGGCGAGCAAGCCGATCATCGGCAGAAAGGAACATACCCGGTAAACAAACTCGATGCTGGTCCAGTCGGCGAGTTCGCCCAGTGCCGCCGCTCCAATGCCGCCCATTCCGAAGGCCAGTCCGAAGAAAAGACCTGAAACCATGCCGACTTGATCAGGCATCAGCTCCTGACCGTAAACAACAATCGCCGAGAACGCGGACGACAGAACGAGCCCAATCAGCACGCTAAGAACAAGCGTTGCCGTCAGACCCACATAGGGCAGCGCGAGCGTGAAAGGCAGCACGCCCAAAATCGAGCCCCAGATGACCTTCTTGCGGCCAAACCGATCGCCAACGGGACCGCCGATGAACACGCCGGCCGCAGCAGCAGCAAGGAAGACAAAAAGATAGATTTGCGCCGTCTCGATCGGCAAATTGAAACGGTGCATCAAATAGAAGATGTAGTAGCTGGTGATGCTCGCCAGGTAGAAAAATTTGGAGAAGATCAGGGCGATCAGGACCGTGATAGCCCGTCGCACCTGCGATCTTTGCAAGGTGGTGTGCCCGACGGAAGAGCCGCGTTTAGTCGTTCGCGCGTGACCGACGCTCTTGTACCAGCGCCCCAGCGCCGCCAGGACGCATATGCCGACAAGGGCCACCAACGCAAACCAGGCGAGGCTACTCTGTCCCCGCGGCAGAATGACAAACGCAGCCAACAGTGGGCCGAGCGCGCTTCCAACATTGCCGCCGACCTGGAAAAGAGACTGTGCGAGCCCGTGGGCGCCACCCGAGGCCAGCCGGGCCAGGCGCGAAGATTCCGGGTGGAAGATCGAGCTGCCAAGACCAAGCAAAGCCGCGCCGGCGAGAAGAGCGGGATAGTTCGGCGCAAAGGCCAGCGTGATCAGACCGAGCAGCGTGCAGCCCATGCCGAGCGACAGCGAATACGGCTGCGGCCTGCGGTCGGTGTAGAGGCCGACAAGGGGCTGCAGGAGAGACGCCGTAACCTGGAAGGTCAGTGTCAGAAGACCGATCTGCCCGAAGGTCAATCGAAAGCCGCTCTTCAGCATCGGATAGATCGCCGGCAACAGCGACTGCATGATGTCGTTTAGCAGGTGACAGAAGGTGATCGCTCCCAGAACGGCAAATGCCGTGGTGCCGACCTTTGATCCGACAGTCATGGCTTGGCTCAACTAAAAAGCCCTCCCTGTCCGCTTGTGCGCGAGGCCGATGCTCCGACCAGTTCTGAGGGCTGCTGCTCTTCGGCCATTTGCACGCGAGGGCCCGGCCCCGGCGTTCGCAGGCGGTATCGCCGATCGGAGCGCACCATCAGCAAAATCGGCGGCGGACGACTGGAAAGCCGTCAAGTGCGCAGGCAGCGAACGCCCACGCATCGGGGCTGTGTCAGCTGATAGGATTTTAAAGAAAAACGTCACGTCACCACCTTTGCGCCACAGCGCGATACCGACCATCATACGTCGGTGTCGAACTTGCGCGTTGAGTGACGTTAACGCTTACGGCCGCCCCGACCGGGGAGCTGGCAAGTGTCATATAGTCGAAGGTGGCCGCTGCGCAAGCGGAGAAATCTCTTATTGGAACAATTCAAAAGCGCACGTGGCGCAGCTTCTCGGGATTGCCGCCGCGGATGAAAGAGGGTTTACCGTTTCCCGGCCTGCACCATCGCCACCCGGTCCGCGCCCTGCCGTTCCATCATCCAACCCGGATATTCGGCGGGCAATGCACTGACGCGATCGAGCTCGCCCAATTCCTCGGCCGACAGCGAGACCTCGGTCGCGGCCAGATTGTCATCGAGCTGCTCGATCGAGGTGGCACCGACAATTACCGACATGACGAACGGCCGATGCAGCAGCCAGGCAAGCGCGATGCGCGCCACCGAGACGTTATGCCGCTTCGCGGCCTCGCGCATCGCGTCCACGCAGGCAAACGCCCGCTCCTTGTCGACCGGCGGAAAATCGAACGACACGCGGCGCGAACCTTGCGGGCCTTTGCTATCACGGTCGTATTTTCCGGACAGAAGTCCGCCGGCGAGCGGACTCCAGACCATCAGACCGAGCTTTTCGGCTTCGAGAAGTGGCGCAATCTCGCGCTCAAGATCGCGCCCGGCAATGGTGTAATAGGCCTGAAGTGTCGCCGGCCGGGTCAATCCGTGCAACTCGGCGATGCCGAGTGCCTTCATCACGATCCAGGCCGGCCAGTTGGAAAGGCCGACATAGCGGACGTGACCCTGACGCACGAGGTCATCGAGCGCGCGCACGGTCTCCTCCACGGGAGTGACGCGATCGAGGCTGTGCATCTGGTAAAGGTCGATATAATCGGTGCCGAGCCGCTTCAGACTTCCTTTCACCGCGTCCATGATGTGGCCGCGGGAAGCACCGCGATCGTTCGGCCCCTTTCCCATGGTGCCTACCGCTTTGGTCGCGATGACGACGTCCGAGCGTTTGCGGCCGGAATTGGCGACGGCGCGGCCGGTAATTTCCTCCGAGAGTCCCTCCGAATAGACGTCGGCGGTGTCGATGAAATTGACGCCGGCATCGAGGGCGCGGGCGACCACGCGGTCGGCGATGGACTGGTCCAGCGTTCCGATCGCCGTCCAGAAGCCGCGGCCGCCGAAGGTCATGGTGCCGAGGCAGATTTCCGAGACCAGCAGCCCGGTCCCGCCAAGAGTTCTTGTAGCGCATTAGATTGAACCCCTGAATCAAAGATCACGAGCGGCAAAAAGCCGCTCGTGAATGTGCCGAACCGACTGAAGATATGCATGGCGCGTCGGTCGCGCGAGATGGTGCGACCGATGTCACGCCGCGGACATATTTATTCTATGGTGTGATTGAAACTTTATATGCTCGAGAAAAACGCTCGCGTGGCGGCGCGCGCCGCCAAATCGTGCACGTCACGCGGTCACGCGCGTGTTGGCGGCCGCCGTATGAAGTGGCCGTGAGGCTGGCCGTCGCGCACCACCTCGCCAATCACCTCGATCCGCGAAAAGCGCTCGACCAGGAGCCGCAAAGTTTCCTCCAGTTCGACGCGTCGGGAACCGACGCAAGATTCTTGCGGAGAAAATTCCATTGCTGCGGATTTTCCGCAAACGCCATGACCGCGTGCGAGAGGCTTGCGTTGGTATTGTCCGTGCTCGCCGCAAGCATCGTGGAGCACTGGCTCGGCGATCGAGCTTGCCGTGATCTTCTGTCCGACCCCGGCGCGCTAAAGACGTAGCGGATCCGATCTCAGAGTTGCCAATGAAATGTGCAGCAGGACGTTGCGGCTGTGGCGCTCAATATTGTCGCCGAGCTATGCGGCGTCCTTTTTTCGTTTCTCCACCTGAGCGCGGCAGGTATCATCAACACGTGCTGCAATGGGTGACGGCGGACTGAAGCCATAGTTTCCGAAGCTTTCCGGGGCTGGAGAAAAAGGATGGGGCTGGATTACGAAATCTTCAAACTCGGGAATGTGCGGCTGCAACGCGGCGGGACGCTGCCGGACTGCAAACTTGCCTACAAGACGTTCGGCAAGTTGAGCGCGGCGAAAGACAACGTCGTCGTCTATCCGACGTGGTATTCCGGCCAGCATTACGACAACGAATGGCTGATCGGATCGGGCAAGGCGCTCGATCCCGAAACATACTTCATCATCATCCCGAACATGCTGGGCAACGGCCTGTCATCGTCGCCGAGCAATGTGCCCGCGCCCTATAACGGGCCGCGCTTTCCGCGCGTGACCACCTACGACAACGTACACGCGCAGCATCGGCTTGTGACCGAGAAATTCGGTGTGAAGAAATTGCGGCTCGTCACCGGCTGGTCGATGGGCGCCCTACAGACATTTCATTGGGGGGCGCTCTATCCCGATATGGTCGAGCGCATTGCACCATTCTGCGGCTCAGCCAAGTGCTCGCGCCACAACTTCGTGTTCCTCGAAGGCGTGAAGGCGGCGCTGACGGCCGACGGCGCATTCAACGGCGGCTGGTACAAGGATCAGCCGACCAGAGGCCTGCGTGCGATGGCGCGGGTTTACGCCGGCTGGGGCTTCTCGCAGGCTTTCTATCGCGAGCGGCTCGATCTGGAGCGCTTGGGCTATTCGTCGCTGGAAGATTTTCTCGTCGGGTTTTGGGAAGGCTTCTTTGCACCGAAGGATGCCAATAACCTCCTCGCCATGTTGTGGAACTGGCAGAACGGCGACATCAGCGACAACGAACTCTACAAGGGCGACTTCAAGAGAGCGTTGGGCGCGATCAAGGCAAAGGCTTACGTGATGCCCGGCCAGACCGATCTCTACTTCCCTCAGGAAGACAGCGAATTCGAAGTCGCCAACATGCCGAACGCGAAATTGCTGCCGGTGCCCTCGATCTGGGGCCATTTCGCCGGAGGACCCGGTACCAATCCGGCCGACGGCAAATTCATCGACGACGCGCTGAAGCAATTGCTGAGTGCCTGATCGAAGATCAGCCCGATCGGCGCCAGTGAAGGCAGCGGGCCGCATACGTCGTCAGCGAGTTGGTCAAAAACGCCACCGCCGGCCGCCCCAATGGGCCGATAAAGCCGCACGCGCGCGAGGTTTTGGTTGCGGGGGTAGGATTTGAACCTACGACCTTCAGGTTATGAGCCTGACGAGCTACCGGGCTGCTCCACCCCGCGCCAAACCGTGAGCTTTATTCGCGAATTCATGTAGCAAGCGCCTTCCGTTTAGGGAAGGTGCAGCGGGCCTAATTTTTCGCCATACTGTCATGGATAATCCTTCGGACTGTCATGCACGCCTTCCTAGAAGTCGATATGGGGGAGAAACCCGCCTTGCGGCCCAAGGCGGCGATCGGGCCGGCTGTGCGCGCGATCGCGGCCAATATCCTCGCCGGCGCGCACGCGGTTATTTCCGATCCGGAGCGCACCAGCCAGGACGCCGTCCATGACTTCCGGCGCGCCATGAAGCAATGGCGGGCGCTGATGCGGCTACTTGAGCCTTTCATTCCCGACGCGGTGCGCTTGCGTCAGGAAGCCCGCGACCATGCGCGCTCGCTGTCGCGCGCCCGCGACGGCCAGTCGGCGCTCAACGCTTTCAACGACCTCGTCAAGAACGGAATGGCGCTGTCGGAGCGCTCGACCGAGACCATCCGAACCCGGATCGAAGCCATCCGCGGCAGCGAAGAGCACACGGTGCTGACACCCGAGCTGCGCGACGGCATCGTCGTCTGGCTCGATACCACGGCGGCTGCGATCGAGCAGTGGCCGCTCGATCCATTCGACTTCAGTTCGATCGCGGCGCAACTGGCGGACGGCTACCGCGAAGCGCGGCGGCGCATTCCCGACGATTGGTCGCAGGCCAGCGCCGAGGATCTGCACCACCTGCGCCAGCGCGTGGTCGATCACCGCTACCAGATGGATCTGGTCGAACCGTTGTGGCCGCGCCACGGCCGGATGTGGACCGAGGAAGCCGAACGGCTGCGTGACCGGCTCGGCCGCTGCCAGGATCTCGAGATCCTCAAGCGGCTGACCGGGCCGCACAAGCCGCTGGCACACTGGCGCTCGCGGCTGACGCCGGCGTGCGCGGAGCGCACCACCGAACTTGCCCACCGCGCCGCCCGTATTGCGCTGCGGCTGTTTGCCGAAAAGCCGAAGGCGTTCCGCCACCGGCTCGAGACCTTGTGGGAGCATGGGCAGCACGGGCGCTAGAGCATGATCTGGAAAAGTGGAAGCCGGTTTTCCGAAAAGATCATGCTCCACCAAAATGATAGAGCGCCAATCAATTCAGTCTGAAGCGATTGCGCGCGATGCCGCGCGCGCCGCACCAAACGCTTCAAATGCCTCAGCTAGCCCGCGCAACACGATCGCGGGATCGGTCGCGGTCAGCACGCAGCCGCGATGCTCCTTGAGGAGACGCGCCGGCGCGCCTGAAGTGGCCGCCGCGGCATTGAGCGCCCAGCCGAGATGTTTGCGCGCGTGGCGAAGCCCGACATTGAAGCCGTAATGCGCGAGGATTTCGCCGTAGAGAGCGCTGGCGAGCGCGAGTTGCTCGCTTAAGCCCGGCGGCGCTTCGCGTTTTCCGGTCGCAAGATAACGGGCGAGCTGGCCGGGAAACCATGGCCTGCCTTGAGCGCCGCGGCCGACCATCACGGCGTCGGCACCGGAGGCCGCAAGCGCCGCGTCGGCGTCGTCGAAACTTTCGATGTCGCCGTTGACGACGACAGGGATCGAGACGCTTTTCTTGACGGCGCGCACCGCCACCCAATCGGCGCGCCCTTTGTAGAACTGGCAGCGGGTGCGGCCATGCACCGTGACGAGACGCACGCCCGCCCCTTGCGCGCGTTCGGCAAGCTCGGCTGCGTTGCACGAAACATCATCCCAGCCGAGCCGCATTTTCAGCGTTACCGGAACACTGACGGCTTTGACCACAGCCTCGATCAGCGTCAGTGCGTGATCGAGATCGCGCATCAGCGCCGATCCCGAGGCACCATTGGTGACGTTCTTGGCGGGGCAGCCCATGTTGATGTCGATGATGTCAGCGCCGCCGTCCGCGGCGATGCGCGCGCCTTCGGCCATCCAGCGCGCTTCGCAGCCGGCCAGCTGGACGACGTGCAACCCCGCACCCTGTTTTTGCACGCGCCGCTTGGCGATGCGCTTGCCCTCGGCAAGCGCTCCGCACGCCGTCATTTCCGAGATAACGAGCCCCGCGCCATGCCCCGCGACCATGCGCCGAAACGGCGCATCGGTGATGCCGGACATCGGCGCCAGCAGGACCGGATTGGGCAAGGTGACCGGGCCGATGCAAATAGTCTTCATGACTTGCTGATAACAGATTCCGTGAAGCGGCGATGGATAATAAAACAAAAGCCCCACGGCAACGGTGGGCTTTTGTCTGAATATCCATCATCACTTGATCGAAGGTTTGCGTGAACATCGCTGCGGCGAAGAAGGCGCGCAGCGCCGTTCACAGGCGGCACTGGGCTCGGCGTGAGCGGAATTAAAGCGCAATCTTGATCCGCTCGGCAAGCGGAGGGATAAAGGCTGTCGGTAAAAGCATACAAATCTTGGGCGCGAATTGGGATATCATGCTGGATCACAGCATCGGGAGGAACACATGAAGCGTTTAGTTTGCCTGACGATCACCGCAGCCGTGCTC
>CAWJOX010000027.1:157500-471278 GCA_963844545.1 uncultured Alphaproteobacteria bacterium
AGCTGTTAGTCAGGGTTTTTTCCCTCTCCACGACGGACGTTAGCACCCGCCGTGTGTCTCCCGGATAGTACTTGTGGGTATTCGGAGTTTGGTTGGATTTGGTAAGACGGTAAGTCCCCCTAGTCCATCCAGTGCTCTACCCCCCACAGTATTCATCCGAGGCGCTACCTAAATAGCTTTCGCGGAGAACCAGCTATTTCCCAGTTTGATTAGCCTTTCACCCCTAGCCACAACTCATCCGAGGCTTTTTCAACAGACACCGGTTCGGCCCTCCAGCAGGTGTTACCCTGCCTTCAGCCTGGTCATGGCTAGATCACTAGGTTTCGGGTCTAATCCGACGAACTGAACGCCCTGTTCAGACTCGCTTTCGCTGCGCCTACGCCTATCGGCTTAAGCTTGCTCGTCAGATTAAGTCGCTGGCCCATTATACAAAAGGTACGACGTCACCCAGGACGAACCTTGGGCTCCGTCTGTTTGTAGGCATTCGGTTTCAGGTCTCTTTCACTCCCCTCGTCGGGGTGCTTTTCACCTTTCCCTCACGGTACTAGTTCGCTATCGGTCGCTGAGGAGTACTTAGGCTTGGAGGGTGGTCCCCCCATGTTCAGACAGGATTGCACGTGTCCCGCCTTACTCGAGGACGATCCTTCGCATTACCCGTACGGGGCTCTCACCCTCTGCGGCACGTTTTTCCAAACGCTTCCGGTTGTCTCTGGATCGTCACTGGCCTGGTCCGCTTTCGCTCGCCACTACTAGCGGAGTCTCGGTTGATGTCCTTTCCTCCGGGTACTGAGATGTTTCAGTTCCCCGGGTTAGCTTGAAACCTCCTATTTTATTCAGAGATCTCATCCCTTCTTTTGATACCAGAGGCCGGATGTCAGATGCCTGAGGTCAGAAAACCGTTCTGACCTCTGATCTCCGACATCTGATCTCTGGTATCGAAGGTGGGTTTCCCCATTCGGAAATCCGCGGATCAAAGCTCCTTCGCAGCTCCTCGCGGCTTATCGCAGCGTAGTACGTCCTTCATCGCCTCTCAGCGCCAAGGCATCCACCAAATGCCCTTAAGACACTTGATCGCTCTCATTATCAATGCCCATTCATCTCGGCGATGATCCGCAGCGAACTTGGTTCGCCGCGGCGGACACTGATTAGAAAGACCAGCTTGCTTCATAAGATCGATCCAACGGCATTGCGGTCAAGCTTTGCCGACATATTGCATCGCGCGACTTAAATCCCCGCAGACTTGCGTCTGCCGAGATTTGCATCACGACAATGCCTGGAGATAGCGCGCCACCCGTGACTTCACGTCACGCGCAACGCTCGGATCGATCTCCTCTTCACGATGTCAGACATCACGCGCGCCGCCCGACCGAAGTCGAGAGCGTGCGGATTTTTTGTTTCTCACGAACGAGCTTCAGAAGCTGGCGGCGCCGTCTGGTGGAGCCAGACGGGATCGAACCGACGACCTCCTGCTTGCAAAGCAGGCGCTCTCCCAACTGAGCTATGGCCCCGCACCAGTCAGAAACACCGGCCTGCGTCCGCCTTCGCTATAGCTACGGCGGCCAACCTTCGCAGCGCGAAGGCACGCGTTCCAACCGAAGCGGCATTGGCCGCGAAGGTTGGTGGGCCTGGGAAGATTTGAACTTCCGACCTCACGCTTATCAAGCGCGCGCTCTAACCAGCTGAGCTACAAGCCCGGACCAGGAGTCAGTGATCAGAAATCAGCGATCAGAAACACGGCGTATCTGATGACTGAATACCGATGACTGACTCCTGGCCTGCTCGTTCGCGAAGAAAGAGAAATGAAGACGGCGGTGTCCTGCAAATGGGCAAACCGATCGTGAAACCGATCCGCCCTGATGTTTCCAAGAGATCCGATAGAGACGCGTGAGGCGCCTCTGAAGGATCATCCTTAGAAAGGAGGTGATCCAGCCGCAGGTTCCCCTACGGCTACCTTGTTACGACTTCACCCCAGTCGCTGACCCTACCGTGGCCGGCTGCTTCCTTGCGGTTAGCGCACCGTCTTCAGGTAAAGCCAACTCCCATGGTGTGACGGGCGGTGTGTACAAGGCCCGGGAACGTATTCACCGCAGCGTGCTGATCTGCGATTACTAGCGATTCCAACTTCATGTGCTCGAGTTGCAGAGCACAATCCGAACTGAGACGGCTTTTTGAGATTTGCGCAGGGTTGCCCCATTGCATCCCATTGTCACCGCCATTGTAGCACGTGTGTAGCCCAGCCCGTAAGGGCCATGAGGACTTGACGTCATCCCCACCTTCCTCGCGGCTTATCACCGGCAGTCCCCTTAGAGTGCCCAACTAAATGATGGCAACTAAGGGCGAGGGTTGCGCTCGTTGCGGGACTTAACCCAACATCTCACGACACGAGCTGACGACAGCCATGCAGCACCTGTGTTCCCGCCAGCCGAACTGAAGAGTTCCATCTCTGGTACTCATACGGGACATGTCAAGGGCTGGTAAGGTTCTTCGCGTTGCTTCGAATTGAACCACATGCTCCACCGCTTGTGCGGGCCCCCGTCAATTCCTTTGAGTTTTAATCTTGCGACCGTACTCCCCAGGCGGGATGCTTAATGCGTTAGCTGCGCCACTGACGAGTAAACCCGACAACGGCTAGCATCCATCGTTTACGGCGTGGACTACCAGGGTATCTAATCCTGTTTGCTCCCCACGCTTTCGCACCTCAGCGTCAGTACCGGGCCAGTGAGCCGCCTTCGCCACTGGTGTTCTTGCGAATATCTACGAATTTCACCTCTACACTCGCAGTTCCACTCACCTCTCCCGGACTCAAGCTTCTCAGTATCAAAGGCAGTTCTGGAGTTGAGCTCCAGGATTTCACCCCTGACTTAAAAAGCCGCCTACGTGCGCTTTACGCCCAGTGATTCCGAGCAACGCTAGCCCCCTTCGTATTACCGCGGCTGCTGGCACGAAGTTAGCCGGGGCTTCTTCTGCGGGTACCGTCATTATCTTCCCCGCCGAAAGGGCTTTACAACCCTAGGGCCTTCATCACCCACGCGGCATGGCTGGATCAGGCTTGCGCCCATTGTCCAATATTCCCCACTGCTGCCTCCCGTAGGAGTCTGGGCCGTGTCTCAGTCCCAGTGAGGCTGATCATCCTCTCAGACCAGCTACTGATCGTCGCCTTGGTGAGCCGTTACCTCACCAACTAGCTAATCAGACGCGGGCCGATCCTTCAGCGATAAATCTTTCTCCTTACGGACGTATCCGGTATTAGCCCAAGTTTCCCTGGGTTGTTCCGAACTGAAGGGTACGTTCCCACGTGTTACTCTCCCGTCTGCCGCTCCGTATTGCTACGGCGCTCGACTTGCATGTGTTAGGCCTGCCGCCAGCGTTCGCTCTGAGCCAGGATCAAACTCTCAAGTTGAAGAGATTTGATCTCGGCTGATCACAACGTTTGACGAGGTCCCACTCTGATTTCTTACGAAGCTTGCGCTTCGCAATAGTCACAGTGTTGACCTGAAACGTAAGACCGCCGAAGTCTCTTCCACGGCCATTCCCTCTTGCAGCGAAGGCCGAAACCTTCTCCGTTCGAGGAAGCGGCCCGCAAGGACTCCGCCGTCCACGTTTCTCTTTCTTCCAATTCACTTTTCAAACATCCCGGAACCTTGCGGCTCCGTCTCCCCCCACGTTCCATCCCTCGCACGCGGGGGAAGGAACGAAGGGGGAAGCCGCCGAAACCCGCACATCCGACATGGCCATAAGCTCATGGCCGGATGATTCACCGCGTAAACAGTGAGGGGCTTCGCAGACGCGCCATCGCGCCAAGCGGCGGCGCGCCAGAACGGTGTATATAGTCTTCGGCTACCGGCATTGTCAACGACTTCGGCAGCCAAAATCGGTCCTGTGGATCGTCAATAAAGCGGCAACCTTTTGCCGGTTTGTCCGACCCGCCGAATCTGTCTACCTGCGTCTCCCAGCAGCGTTTTTGCCGAGGTCCGACGCATAATGCGCCGCACTGCGGCCATATTCCTCGGCCGTTCTTGCACAATCGAAGCGGATATGGCCGCACGGGGGAACGCCAATCGCATGAATGCTTTGACCTTGACGGCCGGGTCAGATTGACTGGGCTGGCTGGCGGGCACTGCGCTCTCGGATTTTATTGCGTCAATCTAGGTTTTCTCCGTAATTGGAAGTTTGGGGTCTTGTTGCCGGACTAGTTTCCGAACCTGGCGTCGCCGGTTTTGCGCCAGGTACGATCGCGAGTGCAGGGGACGGTGGTCTTGGACCAAGCTAGGCTGCGCGGCGCAAATCGGAGGTTCGAGGCCGAGCTTGATCTTGGCAACGAACCGCCGCTATCGGCAGACGGCGGCACCGGCGGTCTCGTCGACCGGCGCCGGCTCTCGCTGCAGTGGTTCAGTGGTGCAATCCTGACCGGATTGTGCGGCGCCGCCCTGATGGGAGGCGCCGTTTTTGCTTCTTTAGGCGGCGAGACCAATTTCGCTTCGGCGCCAGAGCGGGTTGAGACGGCGTTACGCGGAGCGATCGCCGGCATTGGCAACCGCTTGAGCGGAATTCACAAGACCGATCGGCTCGCAGCCATCAGTGAACCCAGCGTTGTGCGGCAGATACTGCGCGTGCCAACCAGCACGCGCATCCGCGACCGCGAACTGGTTCGTTCGCGGTCATTTGTCCGCGTGTCAGGCAATCTTTCGCTGACGGTATCGGAGCTTTCAGCCAACATTCCACCGTTCAATCCGCAAAAGCTGCTTGCCGACGGTGTGGCTAACGCAGACGACGCGCCGTCAGCGGCGGCTGAACCGGATGCAGAGGTTTCGTTCGTCACCTGCGACCTCGTTTCGATCGGATCAAAGGGCAAGGTGACGCCGCGCGTTTGTGATCTCAATTCGCTGCTGCCAAGGGTGAAAGCTTCGACATTGTTGCCGCCCGATGAGATCCTCACGCGCGTGCGGCTGGTTGCAAACAAAGCGGCAAACTCGACGGCGCTTGCCAACGCCGACCCGAGCGCGATGGCGGGCCTCAAGCTCAGTTACGCCGCTGAGGGCGACACCGATCCATATGTCGGCTTCGAGGCGCGCGTCGTACCGGAGAACATCACCTTCCTGCCGAAGACAAATGGCGGCAGCGACTCGAGCGAACATACCGTCGTCGTGAAAAAGGGTGAGACCGTCGGGTCGATTTTGCGCGAACTCGGCGCTACACCCGAGGATATCAAAGGTGTCGTCGGGGTGCTGGGGGCGCGAGCCCGCGAGGGCGGATTGAAGGAGGGCCAAAAGCTGCGCGTGCTCAATGCCGCAGCCGGCCTGGGTCACATGCAGCCGCTCCGCGTCATCATTGCCAGCGACAGCGCCATCGAGGCGGCAGTGGCTCTGTCCGACCGCGGGACCTATGTCCCAGCCGACATCGGGAACATCAACGCCGATGTGACGGAGGCAAACCAGGACGATAGCGGCGACGACGACGGCAGCGGGGTACGGCTCTATCAGAGCATTTATGAAACGGCGCTACGCAACAACATTCCGCGTCCGGTTATCGAAGAACTGGTTCGCATCTACTCCTACGATGTGGATTTCCAACGCAAGGTGCTTCCGGGCAATTCGTTCGACGTCCTTTACGCCGATGATGAGGCCAACGAAGGCAGGAACGAAGTTCGCTACGTGTCGCTGACGGTCGGCGGCGAAACCAAGAAGTACTATCACTATCAAACCGCGGACGACGGCACCTACGATTACTATGACGAAACCGGCAAAAGCGCCAAAAAGTTTCTGGTGCGCAAACCGGTTCCAGTCGGCATCATGCGCTCAGGCTTCGGCGAGCGTAATCATCCGCTGCTTCACTACATGAAGTCGCACACCGGCGTGGATTGGGCGGCGCCCTTTGGCACGCCGATATTTGCCGCCGGCAACGGCGTCATCGACGAGATCGGGCTGAAGGGCGGCTACGGCAAGTACGTTCGCATTCGCCACACCAACGGCTATCAGACCGCTTACGGCCACATGACCGCCTTTGCCCGCGGCCTCGATGTCGGCAGCCGTGTGCGGCAGGGTCAGATCATCGGCTTTGTCGGTTCCACGGGACTTTCAACCGGCTCTCACGTGCATTTCGAAATCCTCATCAACGACCGCTTCGTCAATCCCATGACCGTAAAGCTGCCGCGCGGACGCGTACTGGAAGGGACTTCACTGGCGATGTTCGAGAAGAACCGCGAGCAGCTTGATGCACTGATGGCTCACGTGCCCGGGCGCGTTGCGCAAGCGCGTTGACGCTGAGGAATTCTCGTGACCCAAGGCGCGGCCCCCGACGACCGCATCGAAGTCAGTTCCAGCCGATGGTGGGCGTTCTTTGGCGGCAGGTTCACGCGGCTGTTGTTTCCGGCCCACATGATCGCCGACCACATCGGCATCTCGACCAACATCGTTGAATTCTGGCTCACGCCCTGGCGGCGCACCGACGAACATCTGCCGATGTCGCACATTGCCGAAGTAGCGCACACCCGCGGCTTTTTCTGGGACTCGATCAGTGTCGAAAGTTCGGGCGGCCTCAATCCGCTGACTGTTGCGGGCCTGCCCAAAGGACAGGCCCGCTACTTCGTCGAACATGTGCGCGAGCGCATCAACCAGTCAAACGCGACGCCGCTGCAGCCTAACCGTTGAGGACACGCCCTGTCTTCCCGGACTTAGTTACGCGGCCACCGCCGCGACCTCGCCGTTGAACTTGAGCCCTTGCTTACCGGCACCGATAACGACCTTTTCGCCATCCTTAATGCGTCCGGACAGGATCATTTCCGCCAGCGGGTCCTGCACATATTTCTGGATCACGCGCTTGAGCGGGCGCGCGCCGTAGGCAGGATCCCAGCCTTTGTCGGCGAGCCAGTCACGTGCCGCCGTCTCAAGCTTGATAGTAATCTTGCGGTCTTCAAGAAGCTTCGCCAGCCGCGTCATCTGGATATCGACGATGCGTGACATTTCCGACTTCTGCAGCCGGTGGAACAGAATAATCTCGTCCACGCGGTTGAGAAATTCGGGGCGGAAGCTTGAGCGCACAATCGCCATCACCTGATCGCGCACAACATCCGTATCCTGGCCTTCCGGCTGATTGACCAGAAGCTCGGCGCCAAGGTTCGACGTCATCACGATCAAGGTGTTGCGGAAGTCGACCGTGTGGCCCTGCCCGTCGGTCAGGCGACCATCGTCGAGCACCTGCAGCAGCACGTTGAACACGTCGGGGTGGGCTTTCTCGATCTCATCGAACAGCACCACCTGATACGGGCGCCTGCGCACAGCTTCAGTCAGAGCGCCGCCTTCTTCGTACCCCACGTAACCGGGCGGAGCGCCAATCAAACGCGCAACCGAGTGCTTTTCCATGTACTCGGACATGTCGATGCGCAGAAGCGCGGTCTCGTCGTCGAACAGAAACTCCGCCAACGCTTTGGTCAGCTCGGTCTTGCCGACGCCGGTCGGACCGAGGAACATGAACGAGCCGATCGGCCGGTTCGGATCCTGCAAGCCGGCGCGTGCGCGTCGCACCGCCGTCGACACGGCCTTGACCGCATCGGCCTGGCCGACCACGCGCTTGCCGATCTGCTGCTCCATGCGGAGCAGCTTTTCCTTTTCGCCTTCGAGCATGCGATCGACCGGAATGCCGGTCCAACGCGACACCACCTGCGCGATGTGATTGGCAGTGACAGCCTCCTCGACCATCGCGCCGCGGCCTTCGCTGCCCTCCATGGCCTTGAGCCGCTTCTCGATCTCCGGAATGCGGCCATAGGAAATCTCGCCGGCGCGCTGGTATTCGCCGCGGCGCTGCGCGTTGGCGAGTTCGACGCGCAACTGATCAAGCTCGTTCTTGAGTTTCTGCGCGTCGGAGAGTTTCTCCTTCTCAGACTTCCATCGCGCGGTGAGATCGGCGGATTTTTTCTCCAGCGCTACGAGCTCGGTCTCGAGCCCGCTGAGCCGGGAGCGCGAACCGGGATCGTGCTCTTTCTTCAGCGCTTCCTGTTCGATCTTGAGCCTGATGATCTCGCGATCGATCGAGTCGAGCTCTTCCGGCTTGGAATCGACCTGCATTTTCAGCCGCGCCGCCGCCTCGTCGACGAGGTCGATCGCCTTGTCGGGCAGAAAGCGGTTGGTGATATAGCGATGTGATAGCGTTGCCGCCGCGACCAGCGCGCCGTCGGTGATGCGCACGCCGTGATGAGCCTCGTATTTGTCCTTGAGCCCGCGCAGAATTGAGATGGTGTCCTCGACGGTCGGCTCGTCAACGTAGATCGGCTGGAAACGGCGGGCTAACGCGGCATCCTTCTCGACGTGCTTTTTGTACTCATCAAGCGTGGTAGCGCCGATGCAATGCAATTCGCCGCGGGCCAATGCCGGCTTGAGCAGGTTCGAGGCGTCCATGGCGCCGTCGGCCTTACCGGCGCCGATCAGAGTGTGCATTTCATCGATGAAAAGAATGTAGGCGCCAGCCGCGGACGTCACTTCCTGCAGCACGGCCTTGAGACGTTCTTCGAATTCACCGCGGTATTTGGCGCCGGCGATCAGCGCGCCGAGATCGAGCGCGAGCAATTTCTTGTCGTGCAGGCCCTCGGGCACGTCGCCATTGACGATGCGAAGCGCCAGCCCCTCGACAATCGCGGTCTTGCCGACACCCGGTTCGCCGATCAGCACCGGATTATTCTTGGTCCGCCGCGATAGTACCTGAATGGTTCTGCGGATTTCCTCGTCGCGCCCTATGACCGGGTCAAGCTTGCCATCGCGGGCTGCCTGGGTGAGATCGCGCGCATACTTCTTCAGCGCCTCGTAGGCGTTTTCAGCCGAGGCTGAGTCGGCGGTACGGCCCTTGCGCAGCGCTTCGATCGCGGCATTGAGGTTTTGCGGCGTGACGCCGGCATTGGCGAGAATTTTGCCGGCCTCGCCCCCCTTCTCCAGTGCGAGCGCGAGGAGAAGGCGCTCGACGGTTACAAAGCTGTCGCCGGCCTTCTCACCCGCTTTCTCGGCGGTCTCGAACACCCGCGCCAAAGCAGGATCAAGATAAACTTGCCCGGCGCCGGCGCCGGAAACTTTGGGGCGCTTGGCGAGCGCTGCTTCGACAGCAGAAAGAGCTTGTCGCGAATTGCCGCCTGAGCGGTCGATCAGGCCCGCGGCGAGGCCTTCGGGGTCGTCGAGCAGCACCTTGAGGAGATGCTCGGGCGCAAACTGCTGGTGCCCCTCGCGCATCGCGAGCGACTGAGCAGATTGAATAAAGCCGCGACTGCGGTCGGTGTACTTGTCGAAATTCATGTTGTCCCCATCGGCCTATCCCGAACGCCCTTCCGGCACGATCGAAACATCGTCATTGGGTTGTAGCTGCTCGGATTCGGCGGTTTCCTGATCCAGATCAACACGATCTGCATCAGGGCGCTTTGCCAGCGGACCCCTGTCGGCGATCCGCTGTCACGAAATATGGGGGCTCGGGCGCCCGAAAAAAGAGCCGGTGCGATGCCCGACGCCCGCAAATTTCGGGGGCTGCGGTGGATAGCGGCGCCCGGCTACCGACCTGCCGATCCCGAGGAGGCGGCTTAAGCCGGCGGCTGCCCAAATAGCCGTTCGCCCTGCAAATCGATCATCTGCCGCGCTTTGCCTAGCGTGAAGGTCACCGCATCGTCGTAGGAGGCAAACCCGTCGGCGCGGACGAAACGGTGCTCCTGGCGGACACCGCCAATTTCGCGTTCGATCACACCCGCCGTCTGATATTGACCTTCGCTCTTGAACGGCGCGGCGCGGATGATGCAGCCTTTATATTCTACCGGCTCCGACGGCTTCTCCGCCTTGGCGGCATCACGCCCGCCGAATAACGCACTGAGGAACGACATCGCTCGACTCCGATGCAGCCAAGGATGTCGCGATTTTGCGCGACTGGTGATCAAGACGCAACGTCAGGCAGCAAGCCGAACCGCGGTGTACGCAAAATGCCGGACAACGCATCTGCGCGTGGGAAGGCCATTCGCGTCGTTCCGCTCGTGGTCCTCACGCGCAAATGGTGATGGTGCCGTCAAGCGCACGCGCGCCGACTTAATTGCCCCGTGTGTAATACCCGCGCGCATAGAGCGCGACCGCGCGCAACTCATTGCCACCGGCAGCGTGATAGGCGCCGGCGAGATAGCGCACGGCATAGGTCATGTTGGTCTCGGCATCGAGCAGGCCCGCGGCCGAGCCGGTGTAACCCATGGCACGTGCGGTGCCGAGGCGGATCTGCATCAGTCCGTAATTGCCGGCGCTGACGGCGCGCGGATTGTACCGGCTCTCGCGCATAATGACGCGATGGATGAGCGAAGGCGGCACGCCGTTGGCGCTGGCGTGCTGGGCGATCATCAACTCGTAAGCTGAAGCCTGCTCCGGGACGCGGCCGGGGATTTGAACCGCGGCTTGACTGTACATTTGACGTTCAGCATGGCGCGGCGCCGAAGACGCCCGCGCGGAATATGGATTAACACTATCGGCAGACACCCAACTCGCCGAGGCCGGCTGTGCCAGCGCGGCAAAAATGAGTGCAAAAAATGTTACGAAATACGCGACCGATTTCAGCATTCGTCTGCTCCAAGCTGATTGCGAGGGCCGGGTTGTCACGACGGAATTGGGCGGCAAAGGGGACGGGGCGAGGCTATGTCGTGGCGCCGGAGCAGCCTGGGCGCCGTGCATGTGCCGTTAACTAACGGACGGGCGAAGGGGCTTCTCGATTGCCAAATCGGCAAAGCGTCTCTATATACCCGCCGTTCGAGATTTAGCCTGCCTTGCCGTCTCGCCGATTTGAGCCTTTAGCTCAAGACGGCCTTTCCCAAGACCACGCGAAATCCGGATTTGGACCTTGCGAATTGTTTGCAAGGCCGCAAAAACGCGTTTTGCGTTTTCAATGGAGGCCATCATGGCTACAGGTACCGTCAAGTTTTTCAACGCCCAGAAGGGCTACGGCTTCATCGTCCAGGACGCCGGCGGCCCGGATGTGTTCGTTCACATCTCCGCCGTCGAGCAGGCCGGTATGCGCTCGCTCGTCGAAGGTCAGAAGGTTTCCTTCGACATCCAGGCCGACCGTCGCAGCGGCAAGTCCGCCGCTGCCAATCTTCAATCGGCCTAATTCGATACCAAATAGCAAACGCCGGCGTCATAATGGCGCCGGCGTTTTCGCGTAAACCGGCGACACAAAACAAATAAAGCGAGAAAAAGCCATGCCGAGAAAGCCGGGACTCAACTCCGAATTCGTCATGTTCGATGTCGTCTACGAGGACGGCACGCAACGTTCAAATCGCAAAGTGCCGCGCGCACTGACCGGCGGCATCGACGGCGACAAGCCCGCGCACGGTTTCCTGATCGAGCAGGACCGCGAGATCGCGGAAAAATCCGGCCGCCCGCCGGCAAAGATCAAGAGCATCACGCGATCTGGCGAGAAGAAGCGAGAGCGCGAGTTCTCCGAGCGCCGCGCCGGCTGACGCGAGGGATTCGGCGTCGCGATCGGGCGCCGTCGCGGCGCTGCGATCGCGGTGGCCGCAAGTTCTCTTAATCGCGTGGCGGGTGCGTGCGCTGCCAATGCTCAGCGATGTCCTTGCCGGTACAGAACCAGACGCGATCGTGCTTGCGGGCATGTTCGAGGAACTTGATCAAACCGACCGCCTTGGCGGGCCGGCCGATCAGCCGATCGTGCAGCGAGATGCTCATCAACTTCGGCACGTCCGCGCCTTCTTCGTAAAGCAGATCGAAGCAGTCGCACAGGTATTTGGCGAACTCGTCGGCGGTACTGAAGCCGTTGTTCTGGTCGAAGCGGTTATCGTTGGTCTCGAACGAAAACGGTATGACCAGATGGTCGCGGTCGCCGTGTTTGACCCAGAACGGCAACTCGTCACCGAGATAGTCGCGATCGTAGAGAAACCCTCCGTGTTCGATGACGAGACGGCGGGTATTGATGCTCGGGCGGCCGTTGAACCAGCCAATCGGCGGCGCTCCAGCCAGCGCCTTGATGCCGTCGAATGCCAAACGGATGTGCT
The DNA here is from genome assembly GCA_963844545.1 of uncultured Alphaproteobacteria bacterium. Lineage (GTDB taxonomy): Bacteria > Pseudomonadota > Alphaproteobacteria > Rhizobiales > Xanthobacteraceae > BOG-931. Next base: position 169,508 of record CAWJOX010000027.1, read on the forward strand.
TGCGTTCTTCGTCCACCGGCATGTGGTGGTAGTCCAGCCAGCGCCAGCCATGACTGACGATTTCATGGCCCTCCGCGACGAAGGCCTGCGCCAGTTCGGGATATTGCTGCAGGCCGCGCACGACGCCGAGAATGCTGACCTTGATCTCGAAGCGTTTGAAAACGCGCAGCAGGCGCCAGCATCCGACCCGCGGGCCATACTCGAAAACCGACTCGACCATCGGGCTGCGCGCGTTTTTGTAAGATGGAAATCCGATATCGGTGAGCATTGCTTCCGACGCGTCGTCACCTTCAAGCACGCAATGTTCGCCGCCCGCCTCGACGTTGAGATTGAGATTGACCGCGATCCTCGCGCCACCCGGCCAGGCAGCATCCGGCGGATGGGCGCCGTAGCCCCGGAAATCGCGCGGCGGACCCGCCTCGGCGGATTTCGTCGCGCGCATGCTGATGCGCGAGGATGATCCTGGCGGATTAGCGCGACCGGTGTTGCGCGTTGCCTTCATGTCTGACGCTCCTCAACGGCAACGAGATGAGACGCTACACTATCGTGCCGGCGACGGAATCAAGAACTAATCGCTAAGGACCGTGTCAACGCAGAACCTATTGGAATGAGAGCACTGGGCCGTATTTTCCCATGGCTATTCTGTCGCGCGTGCCATGCTCGGCGCCACAGAAACCCAAACGGCGCTTGCCCTTTCAAACAGCCGAGCAAACGGGAAGGCCAGATTTTCTGCGGCTACATCCGCCAGGAGGACGCATTCGGCGGGACGTAGCGCAGTCGCTTGGCCTGCGCGGTATGGAGCGAGGAAACACCCGGACGGCAGTTTTTCCACCGGGTCGGCGGCGACGCCTACAACGGGGAAAGTTTGGAGACCTAGCGGCTTGCTGTTCCATTGCGCCGGAGTTCCTTCCCGCCGTGCCGACGTTTTTTTGCCGGCGGTTAACTCCTCCCTGCTACGCCTTCCCTCGGGGCCATGCGCGTAACGCCGTTTACGGCAGGCTCCGGGGACCGTTGGTAATGTCCAAAGCCGCGTCTGTCGCTTTGTTCCAGCTTTCGCCGACGACAGGCAACGCGCTGCTCATGGTCGCCGAGGCGATCGTCTATTTTGCCGTGCTGGCAGGCTTATTCCGGGCGCGCCACCGCCTAGGCATTGGAGCCTTCTTCTGCGCGCTTGGCGTGATGCACTTCCTCGAAACCTACCTCGCGAGCGTGATGTATGTCCCGTTGCCGTTCGGCATCGTTGCTTCGCCCGGCTCGACGGTGCTGTTCAGCGGCAAGCTCATGCTGCTGCTCCTCGTTTACATCCGCGAGGACGCGGTGGTGGTGAGGCAGCCGATCTACGGTCTTCTCATCGGCAACGTGCTTCTCCTCGCGCTCGCGGCGCTGACGCGGATTCACGGCGTAAGCGCGTTTGCGGCCGAACATCACTCTGATTTTGGCTTTCTCGACCAGATGGGCGCGCTGATGGTGTGGGGAACGCTGATCCTCTTCGCCGACTGCGTGATGATGATTCTGCTGTATGAACGTCTGCACACTCTCCGCAGCGGTTATTTGTTGGTTCGCTTGGCGGTGACCGGCGCGGTGGTGCTGAGCTTCGATCAGGCAGCGTTCTTCGCCGGACTTCACTATCTCACCGGCGCACCGCTTTCGGTTCTATTCGGCGGCTGGGCTTCCAAGATGGCGGCGGTCGCCATCTATGCCTGCCTGGGCACGGCTTATCTGCTCTGGCTCGAACTGCCATGCCGCCGCGACAACCGCACACGGCGCCTGACGGACGTGTTCGATCTTCTCACCTACCGCGAGCGCTACGAAGACCTGGTGGCGCGGTCGGGCCGCGATGCGTTGACCGGCGCGCTCGATCGCGGCCGTCTGGAACATCTGGGCCGCAAGCACATCGAGGACGCGGCGCTGACCGGAAAACCGGCGAGCCTTCTCATTGTCGACATCGATCACTTCAAGAGCTTCAATGACCGTTTCGGCCATGCTGCCGGCGACGTGGTGCTGCTGCGCATCGCGCGCATCGTGATGGCGACGGTCGGCGCCAACGACACCGTGTTCCGGTATGGCGGCGAGGAATTTGTTGTCATCGTACCGGGTCTGACGCGGACCGCGGCCTTGGCGCTGGGCGAAAGGATCCGCCGCGACGTCGCCAGCCACATGGATGCTGAGGCCGCTGCCCCGCTCGTCACCGTCAGCATCGGGCTTGCGACCTGCGCTGACGACGCCTCCGATTACGACGGCCTGTTCGAATGCGCCGACCGGCAACTCTATCTCGCCAAGTCGGCCGGCAGGAATTGCGTCGTCGGCGAACCCGATGTCGATGCCGGCGCGCCGAAGTTCGCGTGGGCGGGGTAGAGCTCTTTATCTCGCCGCGAGATCGTCGTCCCTCACTGGGCGTCACCCCTGGCGGCCAACCAAGCGGAAATTTGGATCGCGAATGCAGCGACGCGAGCGCGTCGGCGCTTTGACGCCCGACAGCCTTACCGCTCCGGAAATTTTCGGCGCGCCGTCGTCGTCGCCCGCACCGCGCCATCAGCGCCGAGCGCCGTCACGGTGAACTCGTAGGTGTGGACCTGGCCGCGCGGTGGCGACGGACCGAGGAAGGTGGCTGCAAAGGCCCCGCACGGCACCGTCGCGTGGCCGCCATAGACGACCGTGCCGCCGCCGTGGCGAAAACTCGGCACGTCAAGGTCGGTCATGGCGAAGTTGAGTTTCGCCGTACCTGCCGGCACGTCCTTGAGCTCAAAGCGCGGCGAGCCGGAGCACCAATTAAAGGACGCGGAAAAGGCGAGAGCACCGGAGGCGCTGAAGCAGAGCGCCAGCGCCGCGATGGCGAGCGCGGCGGCGCGAGAGAAGATGCAAGTCCTGCTCATGGCAGTCCTGCTCATGGCCTGCAGTCTAGCACGGTCGCGGTCGCGGTTGGTCACCAGCGGGCCGGGCTCATCCCCGCGTGCGGGCTTCCCAAGCTAGGCTCAGAATCGCGGCCACAGTTCGCGCGTCAGGGATGGCCGCCCAGTCGCTCCGCGAACAGCACCAGCGTCTTGCGATAAACCTCGGAGTGATTCCACTCGCGCATCGCCTCAAAATTCGCGGTGCCTTCGCGATATGGTTGCCCGCCTTGCCAGCCATTGACGCGCAGAAGATTGGCCGTGGAGGCGAGCACGTCCGGCACCGAGTGGCGCAGATCGACGCGGCCATCACGGTCGTAGTCGATACCGTATTTGATGTAGGACGATGGCAGAAACTGGGTCTGGCCGATCTCGCCGGCATAAGCCCCGATCAGGTCGTGTAGCGGCAGATCGCCGCGCTGCACGATCTTGAGCGCCGCAATCAATTCGCTCTGGAACAGTGCGCTGCGCCGGCAATCCCAGGCGAGCGTCGAGATCGTACGGATCACCGGCAACTTACCCATGTCGCCGGTGCCGTTGTCGGTCTCCATGGTCCAGATCGCCATGATCAGTTCGCGCGGCACACCGAACTGGCGCTCGACGCGCGACAAGAGGTCGGCATGCCGCTGCATCAGCCGCTGCGCGCGGCTGATGCGCGCCGGGATGACGCGCGTGCGCGCATACTCCTCGAAACTCTTGGAGTGGAACATGCCGCGCTGGCGGCGGTCGAAGGACAGCACGGACTGGTCGGGCTCGAGTCCGGCAAACGCGGTGCCGATGACCTGCGGGCTGACGCCGGCCGCCTGCGCATCACGCTCCATCTGGGCGAGGAAGCTTGCGTAATTTCCCCCGCACTGCGCGGCGAACGCCGGCGCAACAAGCGCTGTGAGGAGAAGCGCAAACCCGGCAGCGATAAAGCGTATTGTCATGCGCCCCCTCTCACCCGCCTCGCCTGAAGCTCGGCAGCCCCTCCCCCAACGAACTCGACATATCGAGTTCATTCTACTTAAGACCGCCGAAGTCGAACACATTCGGCTCCGGTGCGGAGAGGCAAATTTTTAGTTATCGAGGAACGAGCGCAGTTTGCGCGACCGGCTCGGATGCTTGAGCTTGCGTAGCGCCTTTGCCTCGATCTGGCGGATCCGTTCGCGGGTGACCGAGAACTGCTGGCCAACTTCTTCGAGCGTGTGGTCGGTGTTCATGCCGATGCCGAAGCGCATGCGCAGCACGCGCTCTTCGCGCGGCGTGAGCGAAGCGAGCACCCGCGTCGTGGTCTCGCGCAGGTTCGACTGGATGGCGGCGTCGATCGGCAGGATCGCGTTCTTGTCCTCGATGAAATCGCCGAGGTGGGAATCTTCTTCGTCTCCGATCGGAGTTTCGAGCGACAGCGGCTCCTTGGCGATCTTGAGAACCTTGCGCACCTTCTCAAGCGGCATGCCGAGCTTTTCCGCCAATTCCTCCGGCGTCGGCTCGCGGCCGATCTCGTTGAGCATCTGGCGCGAGGTGCGCACGATCTTGTTGATGGTCTCGATCATGTGCACGGGAATGCGGATGGTGCGCGCCTGATCGGCAATCGAGCGCGTGATCGCCTGCCGGATCCACCAGGTCGCGTAGGTCGAGAACTTGTAGCCGCGGCGATACTCGAATTTGTCGACCGCCTTCATCAGGCCGATATTGCCTTCCTGGATCAGGTCAAGAAATTGCAGGCCGCGGTTGGTGTATTTCTTGGCGATGGAAATGACGAGGCGCAGATTGGCCTCCACCATCTCCTTCTTCGCCTGCCGTGCCTCGCGCTCGCCCTTCTGCACCATGTGCACGAGCTTGCGGAATTCAGGAATTTCCAGTCCGGTCTCGGTGGCGAGTGTGTGAATGTGCGTGCGCAATTCCTTGATGCGGTCCTTGTCGCGGCCGACGAAATTCTTCCAGCCTTTTTCGGAGAGCTTTGAGACACGGTTGAGCCAGCGCGGATCGAGCTCGGAGCCCTGATACTGCTTGAGGAAGCCCTCGCGCGGAACGCCGTGGCTTTCGGCCAGGCGCATCAGCCGGCCTTCGTGGCCGACGAGGCGCTTGTTGATGTCGTAAAGCTGCTCGACCAGCGCATCGATGCGCGCCTGGCTGAGCCGCAGCGACTTGACCTCCTGGATGATCTCTTCCTTGAGCTTCTTCGACTTGCGTTCCTGCGCCGGCGACAACGTCTCGTTCTTGAGCTTGTTCTGGATGTCGAGGTCTTGCAGGCGGCGCAGCCGCTTGAAACTGTCGGCGATATTGTCGAAGGTCTCCAGCACTTTTGGCTTGAGTTCGGCCTCGATCGCGGCGAGCGACATGGAGTTTTCCAGATCGTCCTCGTCCATCTCTGCTTCGCTGATGGCGGCTTCGAGACTTTCCTCGCCGTCGCTGCCGTTACCGTTCACAACCTGCGGCTTGAACGGCGTCGCGGCGGGCGGCGCCGAAGGCGGCGCCACTGCCTGCGGCGGCTGAGACGCGTGCGGCGCAAAGCCTGGCGCCCCGGGTGGCGCGGCCACGGAGCCATCGCCGGGCGACGCGGCGGCTACGTTCTTGGCGTCCGGACCGGCATAGGTCGCTTCGAGATCGATGATGTCGCGGAGGAAAACCTTGCCCTCGTTGAGTTCGTCACGCCAGATGATGACGGCCTGGAACGTAAGCGGGCTTTCGCACAGCCCGGCAATCATCGCTTCACGGCCGGCCTCGATGCGTTTGGCGATCGCAATCTCGCCCTCGCGCGAAAGTAGTTCGACCGAGCCCATTTCGCGCAGATACATTCGCACCGGATCGTCAGTGCGTTCTGCCGGCTCCTTGGCTTCGGACTTGGCCGGCGTCTTCGGCGTGACCTCGACCAGTTCGCCGGACTCGCTCTCCTCCTCTTCGGGCTCCTCGCGGGTTTCGCCTTCTTCCTCGGCTTCGGCTTCCTCAGTCTCGACGACGTTAATTCCCATCTCACTCATCATCGCCAGTACGTCCTCGATCTGCTCGGAGGTGACTTCCTCCGAAGGCATGACCGAATTGAGCTGTTCGTAGGTGACATAGCCGCGCTTCTTGGCCTGCTTGATCATCTTCTTGACGGCGGCGTCGGAGAGATCGAGGAGCGGCAGCGGGGCATCGGGGGTTTCGGACGCCTCTTTTTCCGGTGTCTCCCCTTCTTTTTGCGGGACGGCCTTGATTTTGCTCGCGACCGTCTTGGTGCCCGCGCTCTTAGTTGCTGCCATGTCTATCTCCACCAACGCTTGTCCGATACCAACGCGGCCGCGCGCCTTTGCCCCAAATAACGTCCCTGCCCTATGGCATACGCCACGCCGGTAGGCGGGTCCTTCCCTTGTGCCGAAGGCCGACGCGCAAAGCCCTCAAGCGGACGGCCAAAAAGGGCAGCGCCGGTAGCGGGCACCGCCCGAATCGAGGCCTTCAGTCTTTGCGGAACTCCGTTAAGCTCCGGCTAACCCTACGTATCGCGCGAACGACCTCCTTAGTACCTCGCCGCCGGGGCGTCCAGCACTAGCAACGAGCCTAGAACGAACGCGTGGGACGGCCGGATTGGTCGCCGAAACCTTCGATCAAAGCCTCGGTTCCATCGAGGGTGGAAATCCGGGACTTGACGTCGCGCAGACGCGCGTAATTTGCCTCGCTGTTATCCTGGCCGAGCGCCAATTCCGCGTCCTTAAGTTCCCTAGTTAGGGAATGCCACTGCCGATGCAAGGCAAGAAGCTGCTTCCAGGTCAGCAAAACATCGTCGGCCGCGGCGTCCTCCCGCGCGCCCCAAACCGAAGGCGTGGTAATGGTCCGCTCGATCCGGCCCATCAGGTCGGCGAAGCCGCGGCGGCTAAGCTCGGCGACGAGTTCCACACGGTCGATTTCCACGTAGAGGTTGGCCTCGCCGGCCTGTTGATCGTGCTCCTGGCTCAATTCCTGGCTCGCTCCGGGTCCCGATTCCTGGCCGGCATCGTGACCGAATTGATGGGCCAGCACATCGATCAACGCGGCCTTGAGCCTCTTTGCGTCGGCGTGGCGAAATTCGGTCTCGGCGAACTCCTCCAGGCGGTCGTGCATGAGCCAGGGATGGTTGAGCGCGGCTTGCAGGATCAGCGCCTCCCGGCGCGGTACGGCGGTCCGATGGCCGCGATGGAGCGGCCCGGCCGCAAGATGAGGACTTGTCACCACGTAGGCCTCGTCGCGGCCGAAAGCCCCACGGTGCGATATCGGCCGCGGTCCGGGCGCCCCGCGGCGTCCTCGTTCATCCCAATCGCGCCGGCGACTGGTCACTTCCGCGGAAGCAAAGAGTGCCCGCAGGCGCGCAGCAAAGTCGGCCCGGTAATACCGGCGCACCGTCTCGTCCGCGACGGTATTGGTGACCTCACTGAGGCGCGCTTCGAAGGCAGCGCGGCGCTCGGGCGTCGTGAACGGCCCAGCTTCGGTCTCCCGCGCCCACAACATATCGGCGAGCGGTCGCGCTGCGGAAAGCACATCCTCGATCGCTTCGCGGCCGCCCGAGCGCGCCAGATCGTCCGGGTCCTGCCCGTCCGGCAATGCCGCGAGTTTCAAACTCTTGCCCGGCTTGATGAGCGGCAAGGCGACGTCGAGCGCGCGATAGGCCGCACGCCGGCCGGCATCGTCGCCGTCGAAGCACAGGGTCGGCTCATCGGCCATCCGCCACAGCAGACCAAGCTGATCGGCGGTAAGCGCCGTGCCGAGTGGCGCCACCGTCGCCTCGAAGCCAGCGGTCACCATAGCGATAACGTCGATATAACCCTCGACCGCAATGACGCGCCCGCCCTCGTGAGCGGCTTTGCGCGCTGCGGCGATGTTGTAGAGCGTGGCGCCCTTGTGAAAGAGCGGCGTTTCGGGCGAGTTGAGGTACTTCGCCGCGACTTCCTTTTCGAGCGCGCGGCCGCCGAACGCGATCACCCGCCCGCGCCAGTCGCTGATGGGAAACATCACCCGGTCGCGGAAACGATCGTAAGGCACCGGAATATCATCGCCGGCAACAAGGAGCCCCGCCTCCACCATGTCCTCTACCGAGACCTTCGCGGCGCCGAGATGCTCCTTGAGCACGTACTGCTCGGCGGACCCGTAGCCGAGCCGAAACTTCAGCTGCGTCGCCGAGGTGATGCCGCGATCGGCAAGATAGCCGCGACCGCGCGCCCCCTGGCGCGACGCCAAGTTCGCCTCGAAGAATTTTGCCGCCAGTTCGACGATGTCGTGGAGCGTCTTTCTCCGCTCCTCGTGCGCCTGTGCCTCCTGGGTCATCACGGGCATTGGAACGCCGGCCTGCCCGGCAAGACGCTCGACCGCTTCCGGGAAGCTCACGCCCTCCGTCTGCATGACGAAGTCGAAAATGTTGCCGTTCTTCTGAGAGGAGAAGTCAAACCACATCGCCTTCTGGTCGTTGACGAAGAACGACGGCGTCTTCTCCTTATTGAAGGGCGACAGACCCTTAAATTCGCGTCCTGCTTTGCGCAGCTTCACGCGGCGGCCCACGACTTCCGAGACCGGAAGCCGCGCGCGCAGCTCATCGAGGAATTGCGGCGAGAATCGCATGGTGATTCGGGAGGGTAGCGCGGATGCAGGCTAAATAGGGGGCGACAGACCGCGGCGCGAGCGCCCCTGGCGTTTGTCCCGGTTATCCACAGCGGACGAAGCTACCCTGCAAGCAGCTTCTTCACCATCGCGCTCGCCTTGCTGAAATCCATTTGCCCGGAAAAACGCTCCTTGAGGGCCGACATGGTGCGGCCCATGTCCTTGAGCGTCGCCGCCTCCAGTTCCTTGATCAGGGAGGAGATCGCCTCGCCGGCTTCGATGTCCGACAATTGTTTGGGCAGATACGCCGCGATGATCTCGATTTCCTCGCGCTCCTGGGCGGCAAGTTCCGCACGTCCCGCCTTCTCATAAATGTCGAGCAATTCCTGGCGCTGCTTGATCATTTTGCCCATGACGTCGAGAATCTCGGCATCGGTGAGCGTGAGCCGCTCCGCGGCACTGGTCTCGCGCTTTAATATTTCGGCATTGATCAGTCGCAGCGTCGAAACCCGGCGCTTGTCGCCGGCCTTCATCGCGTCTTTCAGCGCGTTGTTGATATCGTCGCGAAGCACATTGACCTCACTTTGGACCTTATTGTTGCGCGGACACCCGGTAAGTCCGCCTCCACCACCGCCGCACCGCGATTACGGCCCACACCGCCTCGACCGCTCCGAACGGCCAGGCGCCCTGCATAAATCCATAGATCGATCCCAAGGCACAAGCACAGGCGAACGCCAGGATGAAGACAGGCTTGCGATCCTCAAGGGCGTAGAAGATCAGCATTGCGGTGACTGCGAACAGGCCGAATGCGGTAAGCCAATTCACGCCGACCTCTTTGACGCCACACCCGCCTGCGGCTATGTAGGCCCCTCATGACGCCCGAACAAGACGCTTCCGGCTGGTCGGAACCTGCTCCGACGGCGCTGTTGGTGCTTGCCGACGGCACTGTGCTTGAGGGCTTCGGCTTTGGCGCGACCGGGCACGCCGTTGGCGAAGTCTGCTTCAACACTGCGATGACCGGTTACGAGGAAATTCTCACCGATCCGTCCTATGCCGGTCAGATCATCACCTTCACCTTTCCGCACATCGGCAATGTCGGCACCAACGAGGAGGATATCGAGACCGTCAACCTCGCGGCCACGCCCGGCGCGCGCGGTGTCATTTTGCACTCAGCCATCACCGCGCCGTCGAATTACCGCGCCACGCGCCATCTCGACGCCTGGCTCAAGAGCCGCGGCGTCATCGGGCTTGGCGGCATCGACACCCGCGCGCTGACCGCATTCATTCGCAGGAACGGCATGCCGAACGCTGCGATCGCGCACGAGCCGTCCGGCCGCTTCGATCTGGACGCGCTCAAGCGCGACGCGCGGCAATGGCCGGGGCTGGTCGGCATGGATCTCGTGCCGATGGTCACGACCGGCCAGCGCTTCAGCTGGCAGGAGACGCCGTGGGTCTGGGGCGAGGGTTATGGCGAGATGGGGGAGCCGAAATTCCACGTCGTCGCCATCGACTACGGCATCAAGCGCAACATCCTGCGCCAGCTCGCCGGCAATAGCTGCAAGGTGACGGTGGTGCCGGCACAGACATCGGCGGCCGATATTCTGGCACTCAAGCCTGACGGCATTTTCCTCTCCAATGGCCCCGGCGATCCGGCCGCCACCGGCGAATATGCCGTGCCGGTGATCCGCACCCTCATCGAACAAAAGCCGGTCTTCGGCATCTGCCTGGGCCACCAGATGCTGGCGCTCGCGGTCGGCGCCAAGACCGTAAAGATGCACCAGGGCCATCATGGCGCGAACCACCCGGTGAAGGATCTGGCGACCGGCAAGGTCGAGATTACCTCGATGAACCATGGCTTTGCGGTGGACGGTACGACGCTGCCGCCGCAGGCCGCGGAAACCCATGTCTCGCTGTTCGACGGCTCCAATTGCGGGATCGCGCTCAACGACAGGCCGGTATTTTCAGTGCAATACCATCCCGAGGCCTCACCCGGCCCGCGCGACAGCCATGGCTTGTTCAAGCGGTTTGTCGCCCAGATGCGGTCGTTCAAAGGACCCTGAGCGGCAGCCAAGAACCGCGCCTTAGGTTAGACAATTTCAACCCGATATCGGGTAAGAGTGGACAGACCGCCCCGGGCGAGACGAAATTGCAATGCCGAATGTCATGCAGCGCATCGCGCCGATCACCCATAATTTTAAGGATGATGGCACGATTCCGAACAATCCCAGCCTGCCGTTTGTGCTCTATCGCGCCGGAATCGATCTGGTCGGCTCGCCGGACCCGGAAGAAATCATCGAGAAGACCTTCGCCGAAAACGGCTGGGGCGATATGTGGCGCAACGGCGTTTACCCGTACGTTCACTATCATTCGATGATTCACGAGGCGATGGCGGTCGCCCGCGGCCGCGCCAAGGTGCGGTTCGGCGGCGATAAGGGCCGGGAGATCGATATCGTGACCGGCGATGTCGTCATTTTGCCGGCCGGCACCGGCCATCAGCGTCTGACCCAGAGCCCGGACCTTGTGGTTATCGGAGCGTATCCGCCGAGCGGCAAATACAACCTTTGTCGCGGCAGCAAGGCGGATCGTACCGAGGCGCTCGCCTCGATCCGGAAGGTGCCACAGCCCGAGACTGATCCGGTGTTCGGAACCGAAGGTCCGCTGATGACGCTGTGGCGGGCATGATACCTGACTGGCTTTCGTTCTGGGACAATCCACATTTCATTTACGTCAGTGCCCGCCACAAGGATGTGCACTATCGGCTGATCGCGAAAGAAATCGCGGCGCTAGTGCCCGCACCCGACGCGCGGGTGCTGGATTACGGCTCGGGCGAGGCGCTGCACGCCGGCATCGTGGCTGACGCCTGCGGCGAGCTCGTTTTGTGCGAAGCCGCAACAACCGTGCGCGCCGGCCTCGAAAAGCGGTTTGCCGATAATCCGAAAATCCGGGTCGTCGCGCCGCACGAGATTGCGCGACTGCCCGAACATTCGCTCGACCTCATCGTCATGCACTCGGTCGTGCAATACATGACGTCGACCGGTGCCGGCATGCTGTTCGCTTTGTTTCATCGCATTTTGAAATCCGACGGCCTGCTCGTGGTGAGCGATGTCATCCAGCCGCAGACCGCGGCGGCAACCGATGCCTTCACGCTGCTGCGGTTCGGCCAAGCCAACGGATTTTTCTTTGCTGCGCTGTGGGGGCTGACGCGCACGCTGTTGTCGGATTACTGGCGGCTGCGTTCCAACCTTGGGCTCACGCGCTACGCCCAGGCCGCCATCATCGACAAGCTCGACGCCGCCGGCTTCACCACCGAACGTGCACCGGCCAATATCGGACATAATCAGGAGCGGCGGGCCTACTACGCGCGTCCGCGCTGAGCCCGTAGCGGCAACGCCGTCGAGGTCCGCGACGCCATCAGACCCGACGCCTGTTGCAATTTGGTTTGCCGGGCGAAAACCGTCCACCGGCAGTTGCAGGAATGCACGCGAGATGATCGGCTCGCCATATTGCGCAAAACGACGAGCGACCACGCAAGTGGCAGCGCAATGAGTGGAGCAACACAGCTCGGTATCCTCCGCCTGCGGTCGTAAAGCAAAGCGCCGATAGTCGGGAGGCCGCTATGGGCAATTTTAAGATTTATGGATTTCGCTTATCGTGGGCCTATCGATGGCCCGCCTGACTTTCACGAGCGTGGCCGCGGATTAGGGAGAGGTGGCGCAATGAAACGGAAGACAACGTCATTCGGCATGAATCGTCGCACGCTGGTTGCGGGTATGTCGGCGGTGCCGGCACTGGCGTTTACCGAAGGAGCCTTCGCGCAACAAAATCCGGTGACGGCAATCGACATCGCACTCGAACCCGACGCGACGATGGTTGCGCACGCCAAAGACGCCAACGCCCGTCTGCTTAAGTCTTTCCCCAAAGGCTTCGCGCTGGATGAGACGCACCACCCGCACGTCAGTATCCTGCAGCAGTTTGTCCGCACGGACGACCTCGACAAGATATTTGCGGTGGCGAACGCGATTATGGTCAAGGAAAAACCCACGGCATGGACGCTGAAGGCGTTCAAGTATTACTATATCCCCGATCCTCCATTCGGCCTCGCAGGAATCGTGGCCGAACCGACCGAAGCCTTGCATCGGCTGCAAGATGAACTCATCGCGGCCGTCAAGCCCTACACCGTCGGGACCGGCACTCCGGCTGCCTTCTTCAGCGAAGTAGATGGACGCGACATTCAAAAATCGCTGATCAAATACGTTGCCCACTTCGTCGAGATCGCCGCGGGCAAGCGGTTCAATCCGCATGTGACGATCGGTGTCGGAACGGAAAGATATTTGAACAAGATCCTGGCGGAACCATTCCCGTCGTTCACGTTCTCGCCGGCCGGCGCGTCGGTCTATCAGCTCGGCACCTTTGGTACGGCACGGAAAGAACTCAAGGCGCTCACGCTGACGCTCTGAAACAGGATTGCAAAACGACCACGTTGGAGAATGGCGATGAAGTCGGACGACTTGTTGCCAAGACTAGACCGCCGCACTCTTGTTGCCGGTCTGGCCTTACTGCCCGCAGCGGGCTCGCTCTTTTCAACGCCGGTGCGGGCACAAAACGCATCCGCCGCGCCGCTGGCGTCGTGGGCAGACGGTCCGGCGAAACAGGCGATCATCGATTTCGTGCGGGCAACGACGGATCGGTCGAGCCCTAAATTTGTTGCGGCGGAAGATCGTATTGCTTGTTTTGACCAGGACGGCACGCTCTGGGTCGAGAAGCCGATATACGCTCAGGTTGTCTACTGTCTGGACCGGGTGCCGGCGGTGGTCGCTCAAAGGCCGGAACTCAAACATCGAGAACCGTTCAAAACCGTGCTGTCCGGCGACAAAGCCGCGATTGCGGCGCTGTCGCTTCCCGCCCTTGAAGAAATCCTCGCTGCGACGCTGACCGGGATGTCGGTGGATATGTTCGTGGCTGACGTCGCAAAATGGCTCGACACCGCAAAACACCCACGCTGGAATCGTCTCTATACCGACCTCACCTATCAGCCGATGCAGGAAGTCCTGCAATTCATGCGCGACAGCGGTTACAAGACCTATATCGTCACCGGCGGTGGTCAGGATTTCGTGCGGGTCTACGCGCAACGGGTCTACGGCATCCCGCCGGAGCAGGTGGTCGGATCAATGGGCGGGACAAAGTTTGGCTACACCAAAGACGGCAAGCCGCTCCTGACCAAGGAGCCCAAGTTGCTCTTGAACGACGACAATGCCGGCAAGCCTCAGGGCATTCATCTGATGATCGGCCGTCAACCGCGCGCGGCCTTTGGCAACTCGGTCGGCGACCGGCAGATGCTGGAATATACCGGTGCCGGCGAAGGCGCGCGGCTGATGATGCTCGTGCTGCACGACGACGCGCAGCGTGAATATGCCTACGGCCCTGCGAACGGGCTTCCCGACAGTAAGGTCGGTACCTTCACGCAGACGCTGTACAACGAAGCCAGGAAGGACGGCTGGACGGTCATCAGCATGAAGAACGACTGGAAGCGTATTTTCGCATTTGATTAAGCCGTTCCCGAGACCACGACAGGCTAACAAACAATAAGGCAAGGCCGGTCGCCGCCAGCCTTGCTTGGCGGCGTTTACTGTTTGACCGATGCAAGCGCGCGCATGTGCGCTTGATCGATCAGCGCCCCATTTTTGATGACGTGCGCCGGCGGTTCGTGAAAACGCAGCGCCCCGATGACGTCGGGTTGATTGAGCACGACGAGGTCGGCCACTGCTCCCTCGGTCAAACCAAATCCGGCAATGTTGATGGCGGTTGCGGCATCGACCGTGATCATATCGTAGAGCTTTTCGACCTCCAGCCGAGTCATCATCCATAACAGGTGCGAGGCGAGGAACGCGACTTCCAGCATGTTGTTGCGGCCGAACGCGTAGTAGGCGTCGGAAATATCGTCCTGGCCGAGACAGACGGTGACGCCGTCGGCCAGCAGTTCCTTGACCCGCGCGTGCAACGGACCGGTATGCGGATCGGTCACCACGGCAATCCGCGCCGCATGCAAAAGTCGAGCAAGCCGCTGCACGTAGGGCAGCGGATAAAGACTCATTGCCCGGCAATGGTGCGCCAGCGCGCGGCCGTGCCAACCGCGCTCGATGGTTTCGACCGCCATCATTTCGAGCGTGCGCAACCCGGGATCGCCGGCATCGTCAAGCAGCATCGAAACGTCCTTGTCGAATTTTTGCGCGAGATCAAAGCAGGCCTTGATGTGCCTCGCGGCGTCGGCATCGGTGAACTCGATCCACGGAATACCGCCAACCACGTCGGCGCCGAGCGACATCGCCTCCTGCATCAGCTCGAGCGCCCCCGGCTCGCGGACAATGCCGTCCTGGGCGAAGGCGACGATTTGCAGATCGACGATGCCGCGGAACTCGTCGCGGAGCTGCAGCAGCGCTTTCACGCCTTCGAGACGCGCCTTGCTGTCAACATCGGCAAAAGCCCGAATGTGCAAGTTGCCGTGAAGCGCCGCGAGCGCCACGGCGCGCCGCGCGTTTTCGGCGATCCATGATTGCGCGTATTTTTCTTTGATCTCGCTGGCGAGCTCGATGCCGGCCATCGCCTTGCCCATCGTCTCGCCCTGATAGGACTTGAGCGCCTCCTCCTCCATCATCGGCAAGGTCCAGACCTTGCACAGATGCAGGTGGGGATTGACGAATGATTCGGTCACGAGGTTGCCGCCGGCGTCGATCTCCGTCCCGCCTTTGCCGCCGAGACGTTCGCCGATGGCGGCAATGCGACCGTCCTTGATGCCGATCTCCGCCAGCCGGTCGCCATGGCCGCGAAGCCGGGCGCGGCGGATCACAATGTCGAATGTTTGATCCATTGCCCGGTTATAGACGAGTTTCAGAAGAAAACCGCAGCATCCGGCCTGCTTTTAACAGGCCGACGAATACTTCGGTCCGGTCAATTCCTTGAGCGCCCGCAAAACGTGTATGCGGCCTGGCGCCGAGCGCCACATGTTTGTCTTGCGCGGTGACGTGAAAGCAGCCACTGTCCCGCCAGCCGCGGAAGTTCATCCGGGATTCTCGGATGAGCGGGGGGCCTCCGGGTGCAGAGTATGAGTTTAAGCGGCCCGGAAGGGCGCCTGCCAGATGCGAAAGCCTGCAACGCGCTTTTGATCTATCCCCGGTTTGACGGGGACACGTTCTGGAATTTCAGAAAAACCGCGGCAATGTTCGGCGCCAAATATCCAGCGCCGCCGCTCGGCATGATCACGCTCGCGGCGCTATTGCCGCGCACCTGGTCGATCCGGCTGGTCAACCGTAACACCGAGGAATTAACCGACGACGACCTTGAATGGGCCGACTTGGTCTTGACCGGCGGCATGCTGCCGCAACAGAACGATATGCTCGACATTGTCGATCTCAGCGGCGCGCGCGGCAAGCCTGTCGTCGTCGGTGGCCCCGGGGTCACGTCGTCACCGCATCTTTATCAGACCGCGGACTTTCAAATCCTCGGCGAAGCCGAAGGGGTTATCGACAAATTTGTCGAAGCCTGGGAAGCGGGCGCGCGCGAAGGCGTCTTCGAGGCAGAGAAATTTCAGGTCGACGTCACCAAGACGCCGATCCCTCGCTTCGATCTCTTGAAATTCGACGACTATCTCCACATTGGCGTGCAGTTCTCGCGCGGCTGCCCGTTCACCTGCGAGTTCTGCGACATCATCGAGCTTTATGGGCGCGTGCCGCGCGCCAAGACCAACGCGCAGATGCTCGCCGAGCTCGATGAGCTGTACCGGCTGGGCTATCGCGGCCACGTCGACTTCGTGGACGATAACCTCATCGGCAACAAGAAGGCCGTCAAGGCGTTCCTTCCGGAGCTCGCCAAGTGGCTCGAAGCGCATGACTACCCGTTCGAGTTCACGACTGAAGCCTCGCTCAACCTCGCCGACGATCCCGAATTCCTGAAACTGATGACCCAAGCCAACTTCATCGGGGTGTTCGTCGGCATCGAGAGTCCGGACCCGGCGACGCTGGTTGCGATGCGCAAGAAGCAGAACACGCGCCGCAGCATTCCCGACAGCATCCACAAGCTTTACGCGGCCGGCCTGTTCGTGACGGCGGGCTTCATCGTCGGCTTCGACAGCGAGTTGCAATCGATGGCGGACGCAATGGTCGAGCTGATCGAGGAAGCAGCGATTCCGGTCTGCATGGTGGGCCTGCTTTACGCGTTGCCGAACACGCAGCTCACGCGCCGACTCGAAAAGGAGGGCCGCCTGCATCCGGATCACGAGCGCGAGGATATCAAAAGCGCCGACCAGTGCACGATGGGGCTCAACTTCGAGACGCTGCGGCCGCGGCAGGAGATCCTCGGCGACTACGTCAGCATCCTGCAGCGCGTTTACGATCCGGCCGCGTTTGCTGGCCGTCTTCAGCGCCTGGCGGCGCTGCTCGACAATTCCGGCCGCAAGCAGCAAACGCGCGCGGAGTATGCGCAGAGCCGGGATGGCGGTCTCGAGGTGACGCGCCGGATTCTCGCCAATATGCCGGCACCGCGCGATATGTTCCGCCGCACGCTGATGCAATGCCTTTCGGCCAATCCAACTTCGATCCGGTCGATCCTCGGCCAGATGGCCTTATACGCGCATGTCGGGCCGTTCTCGCGTGATGTGATTGGGCGGCTGGAAACCATGATCGCAGTCCTCGAGCCTATTGTGGAACCGGCGGTGCGGATCCAGCGGGCAGCTGGAAATTTGACGATGTGACGCTGGCGATCGTTTGACGCGCACTGGCTCGCGGCCCTCAGGCTCGTAACCGCGCAACAAATTTGGGGCCGCCTGCGATTGCTCGCGGGCGGCCCTTATTTGATCCTAGACGTTGGGCTGATTGCCGTCGTCTTTAGTTCCTCTGCGTTGCAGCCTGCGAGTTCGCCGCCAAGTAGTCTTGGTAGGTCATGCCGGCGTAATTCGGCGTGGTCGGCGCCTGGGTCGCGTCGGCAGCCGGCGAGTCAGGCGCGGTGTCGTTGGACTGGGCGTTGGCCGGCGGTGTGGGGGTAGCGTCGGACGTAGCGCCACCACCAACTCGCGCGCTGGCCGCTTCTTTGGTGCAGACATCCGCGAACACAACCAGACCATCCTGCGTGTAGGTCTTGGTCAGGCAAGTACACGAGCCGGGGCCGGGAGTAGCCGCGGACACAGGCGCCGCGTCGCCGTCGGGAAGTCCGCCCACCACTGGGTCGACAACGATCCAGCGACCGCCGCGGAAAATCCAGTGTCCGCCCGGATGGCCGGCCCAACGGCTGGGGTAACCACGACCAGGATAACCGTGACCGGGATAACCGTGGCCGGGGTGATCGCCGCCGCGTGCGATACGTCCGCCGCCGCCCCGGCCGCCTCGGCCGACATGCCCGCCACCACCGATGTGGCCGCCACCGACGTGACCGCCACCGACGTGACCGCCACCGCCGCCGTGGCCGCCGCCACCGCCGCCACGGGCGTAAGATGCGCTAGATGCAAACGAGGCAACCGCGATCGTAACCGCGGCTGCGAGAGTGAGGATAAGAGTGCGAGACATAGCCGTTCTCCAAGGGGTTAAGAATTGCGATACCCATTGGTCGGAGCCGGCGGAAAAAGGTTCATGGCCGCTTGAGAGAACCCGATGAGCCGAATGGCGAGGGTCGTCCGGCGAGCCGCAATACTAGCGACCGCCGACCCGTTATTAGCGACGTTCACGTCATAAATATCGCGGCTCGAATTGAAACGGCAAAAACGGCGGCCGAGCGGCCCGCAAAGGGACCGTACCGTTGCCGAGGTCTATTGGATCAATTCGAGCACAAAATCCATCGGCTCAGCGATGGAATATCCGGAATTAAGAAGCATTGTGAAGTCCGGCGCTCTCTCGGTCAGAGGGATGAACTCAATCATGATCCCCACAAGATGAAAATATGTATCAGGAGGCTCTGGATCGATTTCGAACACCGGGCCTCCGCTGTTGCCCCGGTACACCGGGCCGTCAATGATTAGAGAATGCCTTTGCGGGTCCTTTCCGGCTATGAGCGCCCGCCTGAGGAGCGGTCGAAGCGGATCAAATTGCGGACTTTCAGGCAGGCCGAGCGACGCCGGATATCCATACAAAATAGCATCATTTCCGACCAGAACTTCATCGAATTTTCGCACCGCTACCATCGCTGCAGTGACCAAACCGCTATCGGCAAATTCAACTTTTGTGACGCCAGGCGCGAAGAACGTCATCAGGGAATGATCCTGCGCCTCTTTTAGGGTCCCAAGCTTGACGACGGCAACGTCTCTGGTTTTGTGCGGCTTCACATCGCCTCTATCCAGCAGCATTTTGAAATCCACCCTCAGCAGAATCCGCTGCGGGGTCGGCAGATCGTTTGAGTACGACACCAGTTCAAGCACCAGATCCGGCACTTCCGCTTGGCGGGTTTTTTCATTGGGCAGCCCCGACTTAATCACATGCTTTGCCGTCACCAAATACTCGGCATTGGCGGTACCAAAATAGACACCTGAGCCAAAACCCAGCGTCGCTCCGCTTTTATTTTTCAGAATGACCAGGACGGGATATGCCAGATTGTCATCAGGGATCATGCGCCTTGCCTCGGCCAAATTAACGGTCACAAAGGTCAAGGCAACGATGAGAAGTAAGCCAACAGCTTTAAAGTGTCGGTTCATCGAAGAATTCCTTTAAATCGGGAACGCTCGTTCGAACATTTCCCTTTAATATCACATTAGCGCGATACCCAGCCGCCCTGCTCATAGGTTGAGGCAGCCCTGTTCAGGCAGCCCCGCAGCACCGGCCGTCGGGGATTCAGTCCAAAAATACGGGAATGCCCGTCGCCGAGGCATCCGCTTGCCCAAATCGGCCCGAAAAGGGAGACTGGCGGCGGGCGTCCCGGTGGCCGACCGGGCCGCGCAAATTTTCTTCGATTCCAGTTGAACCAGCTCCCCGGTCCAAACGACCAACGTCATGAGCCGATAGCCGTGCCGATGTAGCCATGCCGATGCAAACGACTTCGGATGCGGTTCTGATCGGAAGGATCGCCAATGGCGACCGGCTCGCCATGCAGGTGCTGTTCGCGCGCCACCACGTCGGAGTTTACCGGTTCGTGCTGCGGCTGGTGCGCAACGAGGCAACGGCGGAGGACTTGATCAGTGACGTGTTTCTCGACGTCTGGCGCCAAGCCGGAAAATTCGAGGGACGCTCAGCGGTCTCGACCTGGTTGTTAAGCATTGCGCGCTTCAAGGCGCTCTCGGTACTGCGACGGCGGCCTGAAGAGGAACTGGACGAGGAGACTGCCAGCGCCATCGAGGATCATTCCGACGATCCGGAGACTGCGCTGGCAAAGAAGGACAAAGGAGCGGCAATGCGGGAATGCCTGAACGAATTGTCGAATGAGCACCGCGAAGTCATCGATCTCGTCTACTACCACGAGAAATCGGTGGAGGAGGTCGCGGCCATCGTCGGCATTCCGGAGGCAACCGTCAAAACCCGCATGTTCTACGCACGCAAGAAGTTATCGGAGCTCCTCAAGGAGCGAGGCATAGATCGAGGTTGGCCATGAACACGGCAAACGAGACCGAACGCAGCGAGATCGAAGACCTGCTGCCCTGGCATGCGGCGGGAACGCTGGATCATCGCGACATGAAGCGCGTCGAAGCAGCACTTGCCGAAGACCCCGAGCTTGCCCGGCATTACGAGCTGGTGCGCGAGGAGCTCGGTGAGACGATCCACCTCAACGAGACACTGGGTGCGCCATCGGCCCGTGCCATGGAGGCGCTGTTCGCCAAAATCGATGCCGAACCGGCGCGGAGCCCGGCGGTGTCACTGAATCTCGGCGCCCGCATCGGGGAGTTTTTCGCCAGCCTTTCACCGCGTACGCTGGCCTGGTCGGCGAGCGCAGCGGCACTCGCCATCGTGCTGCAGGCCGGATTGATCACCGGCATCACGCTCAACGAGAAGGGCCCGGCCGGCTACGCGACGGCCTCGGCACCGACGAGTGTCTCCGGCGAGGGCGGTATTGGGGTGCCGACGGCGTTCCAAGGCGACTATGCGCTGATCCGATTCCAGCCGCAGGCCAGCGCCGCTGAAATCACTCAGTTCTTGGAAACCAACAACTTAAGTGTTGCGGGCGGTCCGTCCGCGGGCGGACTATACCGCGTGCGCATCGCGGCGGCCAAGCTCCCGAAGACGGACCTCGACCGCCTCATCAAGACGCTGCAAGAGAACAAGGTCGTCGGCTTCATCGCCGTCACCGAGTAATCGTCGGCCACGGTTCGGCGTCAGATCCTGCGATCAAGGCGTTGCCGACCCAAGCGTCCGGTAGGCGCCGCCGAATCGGGAGGTTGCCATGCGAAGCAATTCAATAACGTTCCGAGCAGTCTTGGCGCTTTTGCTGTTTGGGTTTGTTTTGGCGGTTGGCTTCGTTGGCGAGTCTGACCCGGCGGCAGCGCGCGGCTTTGGGTGGGGCGGCGGCAGATCGTTCGGCGGCATGCGCGGCGGCGGATCGCACCACGAGATGACGCGGAGAATGAACCAGTCTTCCTCGCGGACCGGACATGATACGTCCAACAAACGCGCCGTCAGCCGCGATTCCAACTCAAACAAATCTGGCAGCTACTCGGGCTCGAAAACCACGACCACTCAGAGCAACGGCACCACTTCGACCTCGAACAAGTTCGGCACCAATGCCGGCTCGAGAACCACGACCGGCAACACTTCGACCTCGAATACGTCGACTACTAATGCCGGCACGAGCACGACGAACACGCAGGGAAGTGGCAACTATTCCACCGTGAACAGGTTCGGCAGCCATACCGGCTCACGAACAACCCGTACGCCGGGGACAGTCAACACTTCCACCTCGAACACATCGACGGCCAATACCGGCTCGAAAACCACGACCACGACCGGCAACGCTTCGACCAGTAATGGCAGCTCCACTGGAAACACTTCAACCGCCAACAACGGCTCAAGGGCCGGAAGCACGCCGAGGACCAACGGCAATTCCACATCGAACGCCCCAGGCACCACGACCATTTCGAGTACCGGGACCGGGTCGGGGACGGTCGCTAATGCCGGCTCGAGCACATCTGACACGCCGCGCGGTGGTGGCCGCATTCCCGGCTCGCAGCTGCCGAACGTTCCGCCGGGGCCTGTTGGTCTTGGCGGCGGCGGTGCCGGTAGCGGCGCAGGAGCCGGTGGCGGCACAGGAGGTGGCGGCAGCGGTGGCGCGGGTGGCGGAGCCAATGTGGCCAGCAGCGGCGTGCCGCCGCGAAACGAGCGGCGCTATGTACCAGATGAAGTCATCGCCGAGTTTTCGTCGACCGCGACGCCGCAATCGATCGATCAGCTCGCGCGCCGATACAATCTGACCCGGCTCGATTCCCAAAGCTTCCCGTTGATCGGCACCACCATTTACCGTTGGCACATCAACGGTCGACGCTCAGTTCCGGATACGATCGGTACGATCGAAGACCAGCGCGTCGTTGCCAGAGCCCAGCCCAATTACCTTTTCACGCTGCAGGCAGACGCCACAACCGCGGCGACAAAAACCCGCGGCCGTGATTCGGCCCAATACGCCCTCGGCAAGCTGCACATCGAACGCGCGCATCAAGTCGCAACCGGGAAAGACATTCCAATTGCCTTGATCGACTCCGAAATTGACGTGAAACATCCGGATCTGAATGGAGCAATCACAAAAAGCTTCGATCCGCTCGGTGGAGATGCCAAGCCGCACCCGCATGGCACTGCCATGGCAGGCGCCATCGCCGCGCATGGGAAACTGTCCGGCATCGCTTTAGGCCCGCATCTATTGGCGGCGCGCGCCTTTGACAACACCGCGGGCGAGGCCAAGGGCACCTCCTTTGCGATCTACAAAAGCCTGCAGTGGGCCGCGGACAATGGCGCTCGCGTCATCAATATGAGCTTTGCCGGCCCCGCCGACCCTGATTTGCACCGGATGCTCACGGCCGCATACGACAAAGGCATCGTGCTGGTAGCGGCAGCCGGAAACGCCGGACCCAACTCTCGCACCGCTTTATCCGGCCGCCGATCCCGACGTCATCGCCGTGACCGCGACTGACAGCAATGACGGCCTGTTCAAGATGGCGAACCGCGGCTCGTACATCGCGGTTGCTGCTCCGGGCGTGGAGATTCTGGCACTGGCGCCCGGTGACTCATATCAGATCACCACGGGCACCTCGGTCGCCGCGGCGCATGTAAGCGGGATCGCGGCGATGCTGCTCGAAGAAAAACCTTCGCTCACGCCCAACGAAGTCCGCTCGATCATCATGTCTACCGCCAAGCCGCTCGGATCGGCCGGCCAGCGATCGGACTTTGGCGCCGGACTGGTGGATGCCTACCAAGCAGTCTCGGCGGTGACGAACGGCAAGCCCGCGGGCAAACAGGACGCCGAACAGGCAAAGGAATGATCGCAAGCGAGATCGACAACTCGCGTTGCTTGGCGGCGCCGACGCTGTCGGCCTTGATCATATGCCGCGTGCGCCAAACGGCCAGACGTGGCCGCATCGCAACCCGTCGATCCGGATCGATACGTCCAGGTTCCACAGCTCCGAGCAACTAAAATCGCGCAAATATCGCCACGAACGTCTGTCACGCGGCCCGGACATGCCGAAACCTCTTCCCTGCCCGGTGTTTCTGGTCTAAGGAGCGCCCGCGCGCGGGCTTAAGCTCCGGCGCCTGGGCCAAGGACGCGCACCAAGCGCGCCCTTTTTTTGTGCCCTCAGATACGGAAGCCATGCCCAAGCGGACCGACATTTCCTCGATCCTGATCATCGGCGCGGGACCGATTGTGATCGGCCAGGCTTGCGAATTCGACTATTCGGGCACGCAAGCCTGCAAGACGCTCAAGGCTGAGGGCTACCGGATCGTCCTGGTCAATTCCAATCCGGCGACCATCATGACCGATCCGGATCTGGCGGATGCGACATATATCGAGCCGATCACGCCGGAGATCGTCGCCAAGATCGTCGCCAAAGAGCGTTATGCCGTTCCCGGCGGTTTTGCGCTGCTTCCGACCATGGGTGGGCAAACTGCTCTCAACACGGCGCTGTCGCTCCGCCGTATGGGCGTCCTGGAAAAGTTCGACGTCACCATGGTCGGCGCCACGGCCGACGCCATCGATAAAGCCGAAGACCGGAAGCTGTTTCGCGAGGCGATGACGAAGATCGGCCTTGCAACGCCGCGTTCGCATCAGATCAAGACCTTGATCGGCGCGCTCGAAGCGCTGGAGGATATCGGACTCCCCGCCATCATCCGGCCGTCGTTCACGCTCGGCGGCACGGGCGGCGGCATCGCCTACAACAAGGCCGAGTTCATCGAGATCGTCGAGCGCGGCATCGATGCGTCGCCGACCTCGGAGGTGCTGATCGAGGAATCCGTGCTTGGCTGGAAAGAGTACGAGATGGAAGTCGTTCGCGACCGGAACGACAATTGCATTATCGTCTGCTCGATTGAGAACGTCGATCCGATGGGCATACATACCGGCGACTCGATCACCGTCGCGCCGGCGCTGACGCTGACCGACAAGGAATATCAGATCATGCGCGACGCCTCGATTGCGGTGTTGCGCGAGATCGGCGTCGAGACTGGCGGCTCCAATGTTCAGTTCGCGGTCAATCCCGAGGACGGCCGGCTCGTCGTCATCGAGATGAACCCGCGGGTGTCGCGCTCTTCGGCGCTGGCATCGAAGGCTACCGGCTTCCCGATTGCCAAAGTCGCCGCCAAGCTCGCCGTCGGCTACACGCTCGATGAGATCGAAAATGACATCACCGGCGGGGCGACGCCGGCGTCGTTCGAGCCGACCATCGACTATGTCGTCACCAAAGTGCCGCGGTTTGCCTTCGAGAAATTCCCCGGCGCCGAACCGGTGCTCACCACGTCGATGAAATCGGTCGGCGAAGCGATGGCGATCGGCCGCACCTTCGCCGAAAGTCTGCAAAAGGCGCTGCGCTCGCTCGAGACTGGACTGACCGGCCTTGATGAGATTGCCATCCCCGGCCTCGGCCAGGGCGACGACAAGAATGCGATCCGTGCCGCGCTCGGCACACCGTCGCCGGACGGCCTCCTGAAAGTTGCGCAGGCCATGCGGCTCGGCATGAGCGACGCCGAGATTCACACCGCCTGCCACATCGATCCGTGGTTCCTCGCGCAAATCCGCAGCATCATCGATGCCGAAGCCGAGATTCGCTTAAAGGGCCTGCCGGCGACGGCAAGCGTGTTGCGCCGGCTTAAGGCCATGGGATTTTCCGACGCCCGGCTGGGCCGGCTGGTCGGGCTTTCAACCGATCAAGTTTCCGAGCACCGCCGGGCGCTTGGCGTTCGTCCGGCATTCAAGCGCATCGACACCTGCGCGGCCGAATTCGCCTCACCCACGGCGTACATGTATTCGACCTACGAACAGCCCTTCGCCGGTCTCGCCAGCGACGAGGCGGCGCCCAGCGACAAAAAGAAGGTTGTCATCCTCGGTGGCGGTCCGAACCGCATCGGTCAGGGTATCGAGTTCGACTATTGCTGTTGTCATGCCGCCTTCGCGCTGAAGGAAGTCGGCTACGAGACCATCATGGTCAACTGCAATCCGGAAACGGTGTCGACCGACTACGACACCTCGGACCGGCTTTATTTCGAGCCGCTCACCGCCGAGGACGTCATCGAGATCATCGATACCGAGCGCGGCAACGGCACGCTGCACGGAGTCATCGTGCAATTCGGCGGCCAGACACCGCTCAAGCTCGCCGAGCCGCTGGAGCAGGCACACGTGCCGATCCTTGGCACCTCGCCCGACGCCATCGACCTCGCCGAAGACCGCGACCGCTTCAAACAATTGCTTGACCGGTTGGGGTTGCGGCAGCCGAAAAGCGGCATTGCAACGAGCCCCGAGAAGGCGCGCGCGATTGCCGACGAGATCGGCTATCCGATCGTTATCCGTCCGTCCTACGTGCTTGGCGGCCGCGCCATGGAGATTGTTCACGACGGCAACCAACTCGACCGTTACGTCGCGCGGCTTGCCGCCGATCTCGATCGGCCGTCCGAGCTCGCGGTGTCGGACAAACGGCCGCTGCTGATTGACCGTTATCTGACGGACGCCGTCGAAGTCGATGTCGATTGCCTCGCCGACGGCCGCGACAGCTACATCGCCGGCATTATGGAACACATCGAGGAAGCCGGCATCCATTCCGGGGATTCGGCCTGCTCGCTGCCCCCGCACAATCTTTCGGCTGCCGCGATCGGCGAGCTCGACCGACAAACGCGCGCTCTCGCTCTGGCGTTAAAGGTCGGCGGCCTGATGAACGTACAGTATGCCATCAAGGACGGCGATATTTACGTACTCGAGGTCAATCCGCGCGCCTCTCGCACGGTGCCCTTCGTCGCCAAGGTCACCGGCGTGCCGGCGGCCAAGATCGCGGCGCGCATCATGGCGGGTGAGACGCTGGCGAGCTTTAAGCTGAAACCGCAAAGCTTTGAATTTGCCGCCGCCCGCCATATCGGCGTGAAGGAGGCGGTATTTCCGTTCGCCCGGTTCGGCGACCGGGTCGATACCGTGCTTGGCCCGGAGATGAAGTCGACCGGTGAAGTCATGGGCATCGACCGCGATTACAACGTCGCCTTTGTCAAAAGCCAGCTCGGCGGCGGGGCCCGGCTGCCGAGAAAAGGCACCGTGTTCGTGTCGGTTAGGGATGCAGACAAGCCCCGCATTCTCGAAACCATCCGCCTGCTCGGCGGGCTCGGCTTTAAGGTATTGGCGACCTCGGGAACGCAACGCTATCTCGCGGGTGAGGGCGTTGCCGCGGTGAAGGTCAATAAGGTGGCCGAAGGCCGCCCCCATATCGTCGACGCCATCAAAAACGGCGAGGTCCAGCTGGTTTTCAACACCACTGAGGGGGCAACCGCCCTCGCCGACAGCCGCTCGCTGCGGCGCGCAGCCCTCTTGCATAAAGTGCCGTACTACACCACTCTCTCAGGGGCCGTCGCCGCAGCGCAGGGTATCAAGGCCTATCTCGGGGGCGACCTCGAAGTATGTGCGCTGCAAAATTATTTTGCGGCCGCCCCCTGATCCAGCAGCGGACCAGCGCGAGCGCCGGCAGTAGAGACAGGCTTTTGGTCGCGAGGCCGGACGACGCTCCGGTCCGCGGCTTGAATTTTGTCTCTATGACCTATGGAGATTGAGACGATGGATAAGATTCCGATGACCGCGGCGGGCTATGCTGCGCTTGAGACGGAACTCAAGCACTGCCAGCAGGTGGAGCGCCCCCGCATCATCCAGCAGATTACCGACGCGCGGACGCACGGCGACCTTTCAGAAAACGCCGAGTATCACGCCGCCAAAAAATCGCAGTCGCTCAACGAAGGCCGGATCGCCGAGCTCGAAGACAAGCTCGCGCGCGCCGAGATTATCGACGTGTCGAAGCTTTCCGGCGACACAATCACATTCGGCGCGACGGTGACCCTGATCGACGAAGACACCGACAAGAAGGCGGTGTGGCAGCTCGTCGGCGAGCCCGAGGCGGACGCCAAGAAGGGCAGGATTTCCATCACCTCGCCGCTCGCCCGCGCGCTGGTCGGCAAGAAGAAGGGTGTCCAGGTCGAGGTGGTCACCCCCGGCGGCGCCAAGGCCTACGAGATCGTCAAGGTCGAGTGGAAGTGAGGCTGTATTCCCGTATTGGTTTTACAGGCCGCTTATTCCTCTGATTTACCCTTGCTCTTTACAAGCCCGCACGTTTTTATGGGTGACGGGTTGCGTGGCTTGCATAGCTCCTCAAAATCCCTAAATTCGCTACGGGTGGCTGCGAACCCCGCGATTTGGGTTCGGCTTCGGCCAATTCGACCACCAACCAACCGCCGACTTCGCGGGGCTTTGGGCAGATCGTTGCAAACGTCTGCCTCAATAGACGGATGAGCCGGTGAGCATGACCACTCACGCCAAAGTCGTCATCATCGGCTCCGGGCCGGCTGGCTATACGGCCGCCATCTATGCCGCCCGTGCCATGCTCGATCCGATCCTGATTCAAGGCATCGAGACCGGCGGCCAACTGACGACGACCACCGACGTCGAGAACTACCCGGGCTTCGCCGACGTGATCCAGGGCCCCTGGCTCATGGAGCAAATGCAGAAGCAGGCAGCCCACGTCGGCGCCAAGCTCATCCCCGACCACGTCAACAAGGTTGACCTCGCCAAGCGTCCATTCCGGATCGAATGCGATTCCGGCGACGTTTATTTCGCCGACTCGCTTGTGCTGGCAACCGGCGCCCAGGCACGCTGGCTCGATTTGCCGTCGGAGCAGAAGTTTCGCGGCTACGGTGTCTCCGCCTGCGCCACCTGCGATGGCTTCTTTTATCGCGGCAAGGAAGTGCTGGTGATCGGCGGCGGCAACACCGCGGTCGAGGAGGCGCTGTTTCTTACCAATTTCGCCAACAAGGTCACGGTCGTACACCGGCGCGACAGTTTCCGCGCCGAGCGGATTCTGCAGGAACGCCTGTACCAGAATCCAAAAATCTCGGTGCTGTGGAATACCGTGCTCGCCGATGTCGTCGGTGAAGAGAATCCGCTGAAGGTCAAAGCGGCGGTACTGCACAACCTTAAGACTAGCGAGCTTGCGGAGCGGCCGGTGGACGGCATCTTTATCGCCATCGGCCATAGTCCGGCGACCGCATTGGTAGCCGGCCAAGTGGAAATGAAGCCTTCGGGCTACATCAAGACCGCGCCGCATTCGACGGCGACTTCGGTGCCGGGCCTGTTCGCCGCCGGCGACGTCGCCGACGAAGTGTACCGGCAGGCCGTTACGGCGGCAGGCCTCGGCTGCATGGCCGCGCTCGAAGCCGAGAAATTTCTCGCCGCACACGGCGAAGCCGAACCGCGTATCGCGGCGGAATGATTTTTCACCTCTCTCGTTTGGGGAGAGATCAGAAAGCACGACATGGATTGGGATAAGCTCAAAGTATTTCATGCCGCAGCCGAAGCGGGCAGCTTCACCCATGCCGGCGAACAGCTCGGGCTCTCCCAGTCGGCGGTGTCGCGTCAGGTGAGCGCGCTGGAGCAGGAGCTCGCCGTCTCGCTGTTTCACCGTCACGCCCGCGGATTGATCCTGACCGAGCAGGGCGACTTGCTGTTCCGCACCGCCCATGACGTGTTCATGAAGCTCGAAGCGGCGCGCGCCAAACTGACGGACAGCAAGGAACGGCCGAACGGCGACCTGCGGGTGACGACGACGCCGGGCCTCGGCGTGCATTGGCTCACGCCCCGCCTTGGCGAGTTCGCCGAACTTTATCCGGAAGTCCACATCACGCTGTTGACTACCGAAGAGGAGCTCGATCTCGCCATGCGCGAGGCCGACGTCGCCATCCGTCTGCGCCAGCCGACCCAGCCGGATCTCATTCAGCGCAAGCTGTTTGCGGTCCACTTCCACGTCTACGCTTCGCCTGAATACCTCAAGCGCTACGGCACGCCGCGGGCCTTCGAAGATCTCGACAACCACCGCATCCTGATGCTTGGCGGCAATGTGCCGCAATACTTGCAACGCTCGCTTTACCTCACCGAGGTGGCGCGCAACGGCCAGGGGCCGCGCACGCCGCACCTCGTCGTCAACAATATTCTCGGGATCCTGCGCGCCTGCCAGCGCGGCATCGGCATTGCCATGCTGCCGGACTATCTGGTCGAAGGCGATGGCGGGCTGGTGCAACTGTTCTCCGACGCCGATCCGATCGCGCTCGACGCCTACTTCGTTTATCCCGAAGAACTCAAGACGGTCGCGCGCGTACAGGCGTTCCGCGACTTTCTCGTAGCCAACGCGCAACGCTGGAACTTCTAAGCGGTTTGTTCGCGTCGCCGCGAGCCGATGCAACCAAGCACATCGCGATTGATCGCGCGAAAATTGTGACCATGTTGCCGGCAGCGCATGGCTGACATGCCCTCCATCGCGTTGTGCGGTGCCGACACGACATCGCATATACCGTTGTGCTGTAGGACGCGGTCGCAGTGGATCCTCCCCAGACCGGCGACCGCTAACATGCAGCCTTCCCCTCTGAAGGGCGATCGTTGGCGCCCCCACGCCGACGACCCTAGACCGGGCCCGCAAGGGCCCGGTTCTTTTTTTGCTCATGTTTTGAGATGATTGAGCTTCGCGCTCACCGGCGGCGATGATGGCGACGAAGAACAGGAAGACGAAAAACAACAAGAAGAAAATCGTGACGGTCAATGACAAGATGCAGAAGGGCTACCGTTACGCCCTTTCCGCTCCGACCGGACGCAATTTCGATCCCGAATTTCGTCCTCAATTGACACCGGCGGAAATGCTGCGGCTCGGCGTGTTCGGCGGCAAGTACATGACGGACTGCGCCCGCGAGTTTCCGCGCAGTTGGTTCGCACGCGCAAAGCTAGCCGGCAAGCACAGCGATCCCGCGCTGAACTTTTACGGCGTCGACGCAAGCCAGCCGCTTTCGGTATGGCGCAAGAAGGGATGGCTCTATCCGGACGACCCACGGGGCTGGTTTCAATGGTACTGCCGCTATTACATGGGACGCCGCATCCCGGACGAGGACGCCCGGCAGATCAGGCGCTGGAAGGCGATCCGGCGTCACATCCGGCAGATTGAACGAAACTGCGAGCCGGGCGATGTCACCTGCCGGCCCAGGCAGCGCCAAGCCCTGCTGCATTGGGCCTATGACAGCCGAAGGATTTGAGCACTCCCCGCCCCGTCATCGCGCCAGCGCGGCACTTCACCAAATATTGCCCCCGCCGTTACCGCACCCGTGCGTGACGGTCGCGGCAACCTGGCGTATAAGCCGGCGTGGCTTCAGGAGGATATTAATGATGCTCACGCGCCGACAAACGCTCTTTGCTGGCACGGCCGCAATCGCAGTGCTGGCATTCGGCCGGTTGCTGCGGCCTCGTGCCGCCACGGCGGCGGCGAGCTTCGAAGTCACTCATACCGACGAAGAGTGGCGCAAGATTCTCTCGCCCGAGGCCTACCAGGTGCTGCGTCACGAGGGCACCGAGCGACCCTTCACCAGTGCGCTCCTGAATGAACATCGCGCCGGCACGTTCGCCTGCGCCGGCTGCGACTTACCGCTCTACTCGTCAAAGACCAAATTCGAAAGCGGCACCGGCTGGCCGAGTTTCTGGGCCCCGCTCGACAACGCTGTCATCGAAACCAAGGATCATTCGTTCGGCATGCTGCGCACTGCGGTCTCGTGTCACCGCTGCGGCGGCCATCTCGGCCACGTCTTCAACGACGGTCCGAAACCCACGGGACTGCGCTACTGCATGAACGGCGTCGCGCTCAAATTCGTTCCGGCGACACCTAGCTCAAGCTAGGCCCTCAACCACGTGGCATGATGCGGGCGGCGTGATAGTTTCGCCCGCATGAGCAACATCAACCCGCAGCCATTCACGACCCGCCCGGAAATCGAGGGCACGTTTGGCGTTGTCGCCTCGACGCACTGGATCGCCACTGCCGTCGGCATGGCGATGCTCGAAAAAGGCGGCAACGCTTTTGATGCCGCCGCCGCGACAGCGTTTACGCTGCAAGTAGTCGAACCTCATCTCAACGGTCCCGGCGGCGATGCGCCGCTGATCGTTTTCGACGTCCAGCGCGGCAAGCCGGAAGTGATCTGCGGGCAAGGACCGGCACCGGCAAAAGCAACTATCGCGCATTATCGCCGCGAAGGCCTCGATCTCGTACCCGGCACCGGGCTTCTTGCTGCCGTCGTGCCCGGAACATTCGAAACCTGGATGTTGATGTTGCGCGACTACGGCACCGCGACACTGCGCGAGGTGCTGTCGCCGGCGATCAGCTATGCGCAGAACGGTCATCCGCTGGTCGAGCGGGCCAGCGCTACCATTGCCACGGTCGCCGACATGTTTCGCGAGTATTGGCCGACTTCGGCGGCGGTCTATCTGCCCGGCGGCTCGGTGCCGCCGACTGGCGCGCTATTCGTCAACAAGCCGCTTGCGGAAACGTATCTGCGGATCCTCAAGGAAGCCGAAAGCGGCGGTGGCGATCGCGTTGCTCAGATTGAGCGGGCGCGCAAATCCTGGTCGCAGGGCTTCGTCGCCGACGCCATCGACCGTTTCTGCCGCACCCAAGAGATCATGGACACAAGCGGTGCGCGGCATCGCGGTGTGCTTACCGGCGACGACATGGCGCGCTGGACACCGCCCCTCGAAGCGCCGCTGACTTACGACTATGGCCGCTACACTGTGTGCAAGACCGGACCTTGGGGACAGGGTCCGGTGATGCTGCAGCAGCTGGCGCTGCTCAGAGGCTTCGATCTCGACGGACTCGACCCGACGGGAGCTGAGTTCATCCACCTGCAAGTCGAGTGCGCGAAGCTCGCCTACGCCGATCGCGAGGCGTTCTACGGTGATCCGGATTTCGTCGAGGTGCCGACCGCAACGCTGTTGTCCGATGCCTACAATGCAGCGCGGCGCAAGCTGGTAAGCGACACCGCCTCACTGGAATTACGGCCGGGATCGATCGAAGGATACGGCGCCGTGGTCAAGCTATTCCGCGAGCGCCAACCACCCGCCGCAGGCGCCGGCGAACCGACTGTCGGCCAGCTCGGCGGCGGCGAACCAACGGTGGGCCGGTTCGGCGGCACCCGCGGCGACACCGTGCATTTCGACATCATCGATCAGGCCGGCAACATGGTGTCGGCGACGCCGTCCGGCGGCTGGCTACAATCCTCGCCAGTCATTCCCGAGCTTGGCTTCTGCCTTGGCACGCGGGCGCAGATGTTCTGGCTTGAGGAGGGGCATCCGGCCGCGCTCGCGCCCGGCAAGCGGCCGCGTACCACGCTGACGCCGACGCTCGCGTTGCGCGACGGTGAACCGTACCTCGCCTGGGGCACGCCCGGCGGCGATGCGCAGGATCAATGGATTCCCCAATTCTTCCTGCGCCACGTCCATGCCGGCTTCAACTTGCAGCAGGCGATTGACGCGCCAGCGTGGCATTCCGACCATTTCCCCTCGTCGTTCTGGCCACGCCAGGCACGGCCCGGCGTGCTGGTGGTAGAAGGCCGTGTGTCGCGCGAAACCGTCGCCGAGCTTAGGCGCCGCGGACATATCGTCGAGGTCGGTCCCGACTGGTCGGAAGGCCGGCTCACCGCCACCACGCGCGACGGCCCGCGCCGCCGCGCCGCCGCCAATGCGCGCGGCATGCAGGGTTACGCGGTGGGGCGGTGATAGCAAAACGGAAGTCGACGAACATGAATCCGAACAGGCTTCTCGCCTGTCTGATCGCCAGGGCGGCGGGCGAGACGCCGCTCGCCCTCTCGCACAGAAGTTCACCGATGCACTCGGCCAGCAATTCGTGGTCGAGAATAGGCCGGGCGCGAGCAGCAATCTCGCCGCCACCTATGTCGCCCACGCCAATAACGACGGCCACACGCTGTTGATGGCGACCAGCGCCCAGACCGACCACGCCGCGATCACCATCGATCCCGCCTACGATGTGCAGAAGGATTTTGCGCCGATCATCCGCGTCGCCT
Source organism: uncultured Alphaproteobacteria bacterium (assembly GCA_963844545.1). Lineage (GTDB taxonomy): Bacteria > Pseudomonadota > Alphaproteobacteria > Rhizobiales > Xanthobacteraceae > BOG-931. The sequence continues at coordinate 202,422 of CAWJOX010000027.1, forward strand.
CGGTGCCGAATATCCTGGTGGCGCATCCTTCGCTCGGCGTCGACAATCTCCGCCAGCTGATCGCGCTCGCAAAGCAGAAGCCGAACCAGATCGTCTTCGGCTCGTCCGGCATCGGCACGACGATGGCGGCACGCCCGGCGAACTCGCCCGCTTTATCGAGGCCGAAGTGAAGAAAACGACCGACTTCGCCATTGCTGCAAATCTGAAGAAGTGACGAGCTTTTCTCAGTGCGCTTCCGGCTGCGCTTCTGCCCGAGCGCGCAAGCGGTAAAACTGCATCGCGGATATTGCCGATTTTGGTTGCAGCTTGGTGAAGCTTGCGCAATGCGTCTCGAGCTTGGCCGCGATCGGATTCCTGGTCGGCGACTGCATCGACAAAATGGCTTTCGTCGTTTCCCACGATAAACCGATTGCTTTTGCTAGGACGATGAGATGATCCGCCTCATTGTGTATAATTGCGCGTTCGATGTGACCGACCGGCAAGTCACACATCAATGCGAGGGCGACAGTGAGTTCATCAAATTTGCCCTGCTGGGCAAACGCCCGCAAGCGCTGTTCCGTGAGATCGCCGGACTGGTGCAGAGACCCGACGAACGCTTGCGCCGTTGCATAGCTTGCCGAGCTTTCCCGCATCTGCGTCTGGATTTCGTTCTTGGCCTGCGCAATCATGGATCGGCAAAGCTGAGCATTTTTTCGATCGGCGGCTTCAAGCTGTTTTTGCACCTCCTCGCTGGCCGTTGAAAACAGGCTCAACAAGTGCTGTCTCGGAATGTCGGATCGCGACCAGACGCGCAGTGCAAGTTCGCTATCGTCCCGCGATCGCGTGGCAAGCGTCGTGCAGCCGAATTCCGAAAACTTCGCGCCCGGGTTGCCTGCAGTGCTGACCACGACCTTACTGTCACCGCGCTCGACCAGTACGTCGGTCACTGCCTCGCCAATCGACTGACGCAGCGAGATGGCGAACAGATGATCTTGACTTTTGGTTCTTGCGGTCTCGATCAAAGTTTCTTCATTGAGACCGTCGGAATGAGTAAGAATGGGGGCTGCTACTGCAATCTCATCGTCGAGAGCTAAAATACGCGACGTCTTTCGCGGCGCATGCGGATACCTCGCCAGCATGTCGCCAAATTCCGCCCGCGCCGATCTGTCAATCGCAACAATCAGCCTGCTCATCACATCGTCGAACATGGCGATGTGCTCATCCGACAGGCCGGCGTTGTCGACGATAAAGAAATCCGTAAGCCGCCGCATCACGGCCGCGCGGCGATGCAGGTCCTGCCTTGCGATTGCTTCTTCGAGTTCGTCGATCAGCGATTGCGATGACTTCACGTCGGCATCGCGGGCTCGCCGCTGCGAGCGATTGTCCGCATCGACCGTATTCGGCAAGGCAAGATTACGCGGCATACTGGACCGCTCCCACCACAGGCGACGTTTCGAAGTTGAGCTCGGACGCCGGACACGGCCGGTGGATTAAAAATCCCTGGATGGTCGTAACCCCGGCCAGTGCCAGAATGCGAAGCTGCTCCTCCTTTTCGACGCCTTCCGCAGTCGTATGGATGTCGAGACTCTGCGCCAGCGCCAAAACCGCAGAGATGATCGCAGCACAGTCGGCACGATTGGTCATGTTCCTGGTGAACGACTTGTCGATTTTGATTTTGTCGAATGGGAACATCGTCAGTTGGCTGAGCGATGAATATCCCGTGCCGAAATCGTCCAGCGCTACGGTGATACCCAGGTTTTTCAGTTTCGTCAGAAAGACCGGGGCTTCGGCTCCGTATTCGATCAAAGCCGTTTCCGTAACTTCGAGTTCCAACCGTTCCGGCGGCAAACCGGTCTCGGCGAGCACGCACATGATCTGATCGAGCAGAGAAGCGCTGCGCAGCTGCACGGCTGAAAGATTGACCGCCACTTTCATGGACGGCGGCCACTTCACCGCTTCGTTGCATGCTGTTTGCAGAACCCATTCGCCGATCTTGAGGATCAAGCCGGATTCTTCCGCGAAAGGAATGAACTGATCCGGCGCGATCAATCCTTTTTCGGGGTGACGCCAGCGGATAAGGGCTTCGGCACTGCACATTTTCAGCGTCTTGGTATCGACGATGGGCTGAAAGTGAAGCTCGAATTCGCTCTGCGTGAGCGCTCGACGCAGTTCGTGTTCGAGAACATGCTTTTCGACCACCGCCTGGCCCAGTACCGGCTCAAACGTCGCATAGCGGTTTCGGCCTAGCGATTTTGCGTGATATAGTGCCAGATCGGCCCGCTTCAACAAGTCGTCGCCGTAAAAGCCATGCTCCGGCGCCAGTGCTATGCCTATACTGGCACCAATATTGACAACGTTCCCGCTGACGGAGAACGGCTCCGCAATCAGCTCGATGATACGGCCCGCGAGGGTCTCAGCGGCATCGCCCTGATTGATGTCGTTCACCTGTATGATAGCGAATTCGTCGCCGCCCAGCCGCGCTAATATGTCGTTGTTCCGCAGCGCCGCTTTGAGTTGCACGCCAACTTGTCTAAGCAGTTCGTCGCCGGCGGGATGACCAAATGTATCGTTTACTTGCTTGAACCAGTCGAGGTCCAACATCAGGACACTGAATTCCTCTCCCGAGCGGCGGCAACGATCGCATGCATCTTCGACCCTCTCCATCAACGCCGCGCGATTGGCCAAACCGGTCAGTGCATCGTGATGCGCCATATGCGCGATCCTCGTCTCAGACTGCCGACGCTCGGTGACATCTTCGTGCGTGGTCACCCAGCCGCCGTCAGGCATTGGCCGGTTGACGACTGCGATTTCCCGCCCATCTGGCGTCTTCATCACATGGCTAACGGTGCGGCCCGCGGCAAGCTGTTCCAATATCTCGGCCCGGTAGCGCTCCGGCTCCTCGGCGAGCAAGCCGGTGGCAGACCGGTGTTGGAGCAGCTCGATTAAATTGCAACCCGGCTTGACCTTGTCAGCGGAGAGCCCATGCATTTGCAGGAAACGGTTATTGAACACGACCAGGCGTTCCTGCGCATCGAACATCAAGAGGCCATGCGACATGTTCTCGATGGCGGCATTGAGTCGTGCTGTCTGCCGCTCTCCCGCCCACAAGATCTCGAGCATGGCCTCAGCCTTGGTTCGGGCGAGCTCCGCCGCGATCTTGTCAGCCTGCGCTTGCATGCGGTGCCGGTGCTCCGACCACCAGCGCCCAACCCCGTAGCCGGCGATCAGCACGACCAGGATGCAGCACGCCATTTCCGCGGCCGCGATCTCAGCGGTGCGGCGCCAACCGTGCAGGGCCGCGTCCTCGCTTTGCGTCGCCAGGATGAACAGCGGATAATCATCGAGCACGTGCGCGACCTCAATGCGCATCTTCTTGTCGATCGAGTTGACTTTCCGCACTGCGACGGCACTGGCTTCACCCGGCCGGGTCTGTATGCCGTTCGGAAACTTCTTGCCGATGACATTGGCCCCGGGAAGTCTTGCCAAGACAGTTCCGTCAAGCCGATCGAGCGAGATTGAGCTTTCGTTCTCCGAACTGTCGATGACTGAATGCCAATAGTTTTCAAAGAATGCGAGCCTGACAAACGCACACAGTAGCCCGACGGTCGCTCCGTCAGCGCCGTGCACACGCAGAGCTAGTACGATCCCCGCGTCTCCGCTGTTGCGGTTTGCCGTAGGAGCGCTCACGAACCGTTCGAGGACGGGATTGTCCTTGAACGCGACGAAATAGTCGCGATCGGCGACGTTAAATCGAACAGGAACGGACCGCGACGTATTGATGACGTTGCCGTCAACGTCAACGAGGCCGAGCGCTTCGATTTGCGGAAGGCCGGTGATCTGTTGCGCCAGCATCTGCTGAATGTTGAGCGCGGTAACGCGACGGCGGAACGTCTCGGCGTCGGCGATCTGGCCGGGCGCAAGGCGGTCAGTCACCGCCTTGAGCACTAGCGAGACCGATTGCAGCGAGAGATTGGCTTGCGCAGCGAGCGTAGAACTCCGCCGCTCCAGCAGGTGCTCTACCTGGTCAAGCGCCGATTCGCGCAGCCTTGCCACGATCACCACGTTGGCAAGCACAATCGCCGCGATCGTCAGCAAGCATGCGCCGGCAAGGACGATTTGCCATCGCGGCATCGTTCGCCCAAGCGTCGGCAGAAGCGTCACATCGAGGACTCCGGCAGCGGCCGCCAAAGGCAGGCGAAGCTCGCGGCCAGCATCAGGTGAAATGTTTGGGATTTTGTTCGAAAATGCCGATCAAGCGCACATTCGCGCGTGAGCCTTAACGGGTGCTAAATCTAACCCCGAGCAGTGAAAGACAGGGCCTCGGAGGCCATTCTTCCGAATAGGTCATTGTCCCGCGCGGCAGGTATTTGGCGGCAAAGCCAGCAAGAGCGTAAGGCGGGCCGGCCAAACCGTTGCCGTCTCGCGCGGCACGCACTTTGGGGGACTTGCTTTGGGGGCTTGGCGCTAAGCGGCGACGGTGCGCAGGAAGTCTTCGACCTCGCCGCGCAGCCTGACCGTCGCGTTCTCGACCTCTTCCGACGCCGTCAGCACGGTTTGTGCCGAACCGCGTGTCTGTGTGACGCCGCTCGCGACGTCGCCCAGCGCCGCCACCACGGCTTTGGCGCCGTCGGCAGCGCTAGCGACATTGTGCGAAATCTCCCCGGTCGCCAATTCCTGCTGCGCGATGGCGCCCGCGACCTCCGAGCTATGGGAGTTGATGTCCTGCATCCGTTGCGTGATGGTGCGAATGGCCGTGACCGCCTCGCCGGTCGAACTCTGGATCGACGAAATCTCGTTGGCGATTTCTTTGGTCGCCTTCGCCGTTTGAACCGCAAGCGACTTCACTTCCGAAGCGACGACCGCAAAGCCGCGTCCGGCTTCGCCGGCACGCGCGGCCTCAATCGTAGCATTGAGCGCCAGAAGATTGGTCTGCCCGGCGATGTCCTGAATAAGCTTTACGACGTCGCCGATCCGTTGCGCGACCCGCGCCAGCGCCGCGATATCGTTATTGGTAGCTGTGGCGGCGGCGGCGGCACCGCGTACCACCTCGTTGGCCTGCGCGTGTTGGCGGCTGATCTCCTTGATCGAAGCAGACAGCTCCTCGGCGGCAGCGGCCGCGGTCTCGACATTTGCCGACGCCGCATTGGATCCGCGCACCGCGCCTTCGGCGCGGTGCAGGGTATGATCCGATGTCGCCAGTAAGCTTTGCGCTGCCGCTTTCATCGCCACAGCGCTTTGCCCGACGATTTGCAGGACGTTCTCGACCCGGCCGCGAAACGAGGCGATCTGGGCATCCGCCGCAAGCCGTCCTTGCTCGCGCCGGCGCAGCAAATCGCGCTCTTCCTCGGCCGCAAGCTGTTCCGTAATATCGGTATGCGTCGTCACCCAGCCGCCACTTGGCAGTGGCCGGCTTACCAGCGCGATAATGCGGCCGTCGGTGAACTTGACGGTTTTGTTCTCCGTCCGCCGTTCGGCGACCTGCGCGAGGCAGGTCGCGACGTATTGATCCGGATCGCCGGAAAACGTGCCGGTCTCCGTGCGCAGCAGAAGAAGTTCACGCAGCGGCATGCCGCCGCGCAATTGCTCGCGCCGCAACAGATGCATCTCGATGTAACGCGTATTGCAGAGGACGAGCCGGGCCGCATCATCAAACATGCACAAGCCCTGGGTCATGTTGTTGAGTGCGATCCTCGCTAGAAGATTACGGCGGCGTTCCGTAGCGAGCGCCACGAGAGCGCCGATCCCCAACGCCGCAAGCGCCATCAGGACGGATAGGATGGCACCACCTGCAGCGGGGATGGCGTTCAAGGTACGGAAAATTCCATCCAGGCCGATCCAGGCGACGCTAATGATCCCCAGCGCAAGTCCGATAGCGCCCGGCAAGATGAGGAGCCGCCATTGGCGAAAAGTCTTAGCCAGAATGTGACCGAAAAGCATGACCAGCCCGTCAGGATCGACGGCGCAAGACTATTCGCTGAGGCATTTTTTTACGGTTAACGGACCGTGCTCAATTCCGCGCCAGTCCCCTCGACCCCAGCCAAAAGCGGAAGCGTCCGCGAATGTTCTTGGCCCCCGCGATGGTGGCCGCGCGTAATCCCTCCAGACCTTGCGCCAGCGCAAACGGCGGGTACGGCCGGGCCGCGATCAATCGGTCGCAGAGCGGCAGCCGCTCGCGCCACAGACGATCAATCATCGGGTGGTTACCCGTCGCACAAGAGTCGGCGCAGGTGACTTTCACATCGTCGAGAAGTTCGCGCGTAAGTTCCACGGTCAGCATGACGCCAGGCGAATAGCGGGCAAAGGCTTCGTCGTAAGCGATCTTCCAGAACCAGGCGCAGCACCCGCTACGCAAGACGATAGTCGCGGCAATCGCGCGCCCATCGATCAGGATGCGGTTGATCGCGGCTTTGCCTTCCACGGCAAGGTCGCGAACTGCCGCGATGATAAAGCGCCGAAGAAGCGCGTGATCGGCTGTAGCGGTACCCGCTCTGCCCTTCCAGCCGCCCGCTTCAAGCGCTAAAAAATCGTCAAGCGCTCTGCCGACGGCAGCGGGCTCGGTGGCGGTAGTGATCAAAATGGCGCCGGTCTCGGCCAAGCGCCGCCACCGCCGCCGGAGTTCCTTTTGCTGGTGCCGGCCTATCGCGCGTTCGATGTAAAGCGACCGTTCGCCCCCGGGCGCCAGCAGCGCCCGCTGGTGACGATTGAAGTCGGCGACTCGCATCTGCGCACGCCGCAGCATTGGAGCAAGCGCCGCGGCGAAGGAACCACTCTCGGGCAGGAAGGGAAGCAATACCAATCCCGGCAACGTCGCTGAGTTCACGAGATGAGCAAAGAAAGCGGCGATGACCGGTTCGGCCGCTTCGCGTTCGACGAGCGGCACGCCCAGCGGGCCATAGGGGTGCGTCAAGCCGAGCAGGATCGGCAGCTTAAGACCATAACGACGCTTTACTATCCGGCCCGGAAACAAACCGAGAAGCCGGCGCGAAGTCCGTGCCCGACCACACCAGCACTGCGCCGGCGTCACGCCCAAAGACCGGCACCGCCGCAAGCAGGAAAGCGGGCTCGTAGAAGACGTTCGGCTCGAGCGCGTGTGCGGCGAGTTCGCGCCATTCGGCGACGATGGGCGCAAGCTCGGTCAGCGCACGCCACTCAACCGTAAAGGAATCGGCAGCGTAGCGATCGGCAAGTGTAGCGCAGCGCGCCTTGGCGATCGCGCCTGAGGCGTCTTCCAGCGTGACGGCGGGCGCCAGATCGGCCGCGGCTCTGATCGTCATAGCCGCGCCCTAGGTGTTCTTTGGGCCGCCGAAAACAAAGCAGTGGAACCCCAAGCGATATTTAGCGATCGCGAACAGACCGGCGGATTCGAACACCAGTGCGACTGAGCTTGCTATCGCGGCGCCGGCGAGGCCGATCCGGGGAATGAGCACGACGCACAGCACCAGGTCGAGTGCGAACGAAACTCCGTAAACCAGCGCGCAGGAGCGCCGCTCACCGAGCATGTTGAGGAGCCGTTCAGCAGGCCCCACCGAAGCCCGCGCCAACAGGCCGATGGCGATAATGAACATGAGATAATAGCCGGACACAAAGTCCGCGCCGTACAAGCGCAGCAGCGACCGCCCGAACACCAGCAAGAAAATAATCGCGACGAGTGACGGCCAGAACGTCAACCGCACCGACTGCTTCACGAAGGCGGAGAGCCGCTGCCGCTCGCCGGTGACGTGGTATTCGGCGAACTTGTGCGCGATCGTTTGCGCCACGGAGTAGTAGATGAAGGCGACCAAGGCCAACGTCTTGACCGTGGCGTAGTAGATCGCGACCTCGTTCGCCGGACGGAATTGCTGGAGGACGATGACGTCGGAATAGCTGAGCAGCAGATAGAATGCCTCGACGACAAAGATCGGCACTGAAACGGCGAGCCAGGCGCGGGGGTCGTAGGCGCGCGGTCCGCTCTCGACCACTCCGGCGAGTCTGCGATTGAGGATTACAAGCTGCCCGGCACCGACGCTCAAGAGTGTAATAACACCCACGATGGTCGCCGTCTTAGCATCCGTCGGCAATCCGAACGCGTACGCAAGACCCATCAGCACCAGCAGCATGAGCTGGCGCAGCACGTAGACCGGCGACAGTCCGAGATTGACCCAGTTATACGACCGCGCAATGCCGCCCAGCACCTGCCAGAGTGCGAACATCGCCACCATCGGACAGGACAGATAAAGCGGAACGATAGTTGCCGGATCGAGATGCGGCGACAGCAGCCTGACGGCAATCGCACCCGCGCCCGCGACGCCGCTTGAGATGAGCAACGCCATCCAACGACTGCCGCTGAGAAATCCGCGTAGCAGCGCGAATTTCCTGTGTTCGGTATATTCGGGGATCAGGCGCTGAGCAGCCGAGGCTAATCCAAGATCGGCCATGCCACCGATCAACAACACCCAAGTCCAAGCGTAGATGTAGACGCCGAATTCGAACGCACCCATCCAGCGCGCGAGCAGGATCTGCGAGATAAACGCGATCGCCGCGCTGGCCACGCGGATGATGAACGCGGCACCGGCAAGACGCCGCACCAGCGAGGAGTCGCTGCCGTCGGTGAAGAGCGCAAAGCCGCGAGCCACCGCGCCATTGATTTCCTCGCCCCACGGAACCGAAGACGACAGGCGCCAGGAGCTACGCCAGCGAATGCACGAAGAAATACGCCAGGACGAGCGCCAAACCGAACGCGGCGCGTGCTCGGAACCGATCGATGCCACAAGAACCTCTGCGCCGCGGGTAGCATGACCTGGGCGGCGCGGCGATCGTTAGCAAGGAATCGTTAACATTCAGTTGGAAGAAATTAACAATTGCGCAGGCAATTGCTGCGGTCGCGCCTACTGCGCTAGGCCCCGCAATCAATTCGCGCTCAGTAATCCTTCAGCAGCCGCTCGATGTAATCGAGCTCCTCCTGCGGGCGCAGGATGTCGCCGAAACGGCGGCGTAACTCCTCGATGATGCGGCGAGCACGCTGCACGTCGATCTGGCCTGGCACTTTCACGGTGACATCGTCGCCGTAGTCGCGCCCGCGCAGGGGCCGGCCGAGCGGGTCGGTGTCGCGTTGCGCACGCGGCAACCCGAGGCGACCATTTTGGCCCGCACCGGGCCCCTGGCCCATTTGCTGCTGCATCGATTGCGCCAGCCCCTGCGCGCCCTTGCGCAGCGCCTCCAGCGCGCGGCCCTGCGAGTCGACGGCGCCTTCGGCATTGCCGTCGCCGAGGTCGCCCTCGGCTTCGCCCATGGCTTCGCCGGCGCGGCCGAGCTGATCCATGCCGTTCTGATCCTGACCTTGTTGGCCCTGTTGATTCTGGCCGCGGCCGCGGTTTTTGAGGTCTTGCAGCAGCTTGTTGAGGCGGTCACGCAAGGCCTGCTGGTTCTGCCGCAGTTCGTCCATCGACTGGCCTTGCTGTCCCGGCTGGCCCTGGTTGCCTTGCTGACCGCGCTGGCCGTTTTGGCGGCGCTGATCCTGGCCTTGACGAAAGGTGCGATCGCGCAATTCCTGCTGCTGATGAATCATGTCGCCGAGGTCGTCGAGCTCAGACATCATGTCACCGAGGTCGTCGCCGTTCATGTCCGGCGTCGCCATCTGCAGATTTTCCATCATCTGCTCGAACTGCTGCAGCAACTGACGCGCGGCATCCTTGGCGCCGTTGCGGGCCAGGTTTTCGAGGCGGTCGAGCATGCTCTTGAGATCCTGCGAGCGCAGCGTGCGGGCATTGCGGTCAAGCGGGCGGGAGAGCTGCTGCTTGTTTTTCAGCTGCTCTTGCATCGCCTGCAAATAGCGATCCATGGCGGCGCGCAACTGATCCATCAGCTGCTTGATTTCCTGATCGCTGGCGCCGCGCTCCAGCGCCTGGCGCAGCGCCTCCTCGGCGTTGCGCAGGCCGGCCTGAGCGTCGGAAACGTCGCCGTCCTCGATCCCGACCGCCATTTGCCACAACTGCGCCGCCACGTCGCGCAAGTCGTCGTCGGTCTTGGCGCGCACCAGCGACCAGAAGATCGAGCGGAGCCCGAGATAAATTCCGGCGTCGGGCGTGAACTTCTCCGGTGCCATGGCAAGCGCATCGAGCGCCGTGGTGACCTGCGGACGGGCCCCGGCATCGAGCGCGAGATTGCGGCGCTGCTCGACCAGAGCCCGCGCCAGCGGCTTGGCGAAGACGCGCTCGGGCAGGCGGAAGGTAAACGGCTCGCTCCTGCCCTCGTTGCCGCCTTCGTCGTGGGCAACCAGCGTCATCACAACTTCGGCGCCGGCCCACGGATGATCGGTCAGATCCTTGATGGTCTGACCGACACCGCTCTTGGTGCGCGCCTGCGGCAGCACCAGCGCGAAATCGGGCGGCCCGTAGAGCGGCCGCGCCGCGGCGTCGGTCGTCCCACTTTTGCGCACGAAAGTCGCCTGCGCCTCGGTTACGCCGTAGTCGTCTTCGAGCCGGTAGGACAACAGCAGCGAGCCGCGATTTTGTTGCTCCGGATCCTTAGCGAGCGCAATAGTCGGCGGCTTGTCGGGAATGGCGTTGAACGCCCACTTCAGGTCGTCACCCGCGCCGCGAAGCGTCGCGGTGCCGGTCCCCGCAATCTTGAACCGATATTCCTGCGCGCTGGCGGCTGCGTGGACCTCCTCCTGGTCGGGAGTAACGCCGCCAGTGCTGGAAACCTCGAGATTGAGCTTGCCGGTCGCGCGAACGATGAGCGCACTGCCGGCCGGAACGGAGACCAACTCACTGGTCTCACTCGTCTGCCGTGCCGGTTCGCCCGGATGTATGCCGGCAAGAATGACCGGCGGTTTGCCGGTATAGCCGGGCGGCGTCACCCAGGCGTCGACACGGAAATTCGCCGGCAACACCACTCCCTGCCAGTCGAACGCCGCGGCGACACGTTTCCAATGTTCGCCGCCGGCGGCGATGAAGGTGGCGATGACGGCGACCAGCACCAGCCCACGCAGGGCGTAAGGATCGCGCGCGGCGATGCGCGGCGAAGGCCAGCCTGCCTCGAACGCACGGGCCGCGGCAAGTGTGCGCTCGACGTGAGCACGCCACAGCGCCAGCGAATAAGGGTCCTGCGGGGTGACGACGAGTTCGTCGGCGATCGTGGTCGCGGGGCGATGACGCAGACCGCTGCGGCGGTCGAGCCGGCTCAGAGCGTCGGCAGCTGCGGGTATGCGAAGGCGGGCAAACGGAACAAGTGCCGCCAGCGCGAGCAGCGCGAACACGACCATGCCGGCGGCGCGGCCGAGCGGCGGCAGCCAGAGCCAGAGGCCAAGCCACGAAGCCGTCAGGAACAGACCAATGACCGTCGCCAGCGTCGCCAGCGCGGGCCACAGCCGCTCCCAGAAAATCGTCCAGCGGGCGCGCCGCAACGCACTGGCGAGTTGCGATCGTGCTATCGGCTCTGTGCTCCGATGCGACGGCAGAGGCAGGCCCGAAGGTGTATCCGTCACCTAAGTCTCCGCGGAGAAAACTCCGCATCACAACGCGTTAGCAAGAGGGCGGGTTCAAGGCGCCCCGACCGGCAGGAAGCCGTGCCATGCAAAATATCACAAGCAAAATTAGAGCCAGCTCACAGCCACGCCGGCAGACGATCGAGCGCAATCAATTCCTCGGCACCGACGCGGGGCCGGACCAAGGCCCATTCACCAGCTTTGACAAGGACTTCCGGGACCAGGGCACGGGTATTGTAAGTTCCCGCCTCGACCGCGCCGTAAGCGCCGGCGGTCATGACGGCGAGGAGATCGCTGGGCTTCGGCTCGGCCATGGAGCGGTCAAGCGCGAGAAAATCGCCTGATTCGCAGACCGGGCCGACTACATCGGCGATTATTCTCGGTGCGCCGACAACCGGCTCGCGGACCGGCCGGATATCGTGGTGCGCGTCATAAAGCGTCGGCCGCACCAGATCATTCATGCCGGCATCGACGATAACAAAGGTCTTCGCCTCGCCGCGCTTCACATAGAGCACGCGCGTGACCAAGATCCCGGCGTTGCCGACGATGAGGCGGCCCGGTTCGAAGATCAGCTGACAGCCGAGGTCGCGCGTCGCGCGCTTGACGACGGCCGCGTAAGCGTCAGGATCGGGCGGAGGCTCATTGTCCTCGCGGTAAGGAATGCCCAAGCCGCCGCCGAGGTCGACGTGTCTGATAACGTGGCCGTCGGCGCGCAATTGCCGCACGAAATCCGCCAGCAGCGCGAAGGCATCGTTGAACGGATCAAGTTCGACGATCTGGCTGCCGATATGCATGTCGACGCCGGCGACGCGCACGCCTTCGAGCCTGGCGGCACGGGCGTAGACGTCGCGCGCGCGGCTGATCGGAATGCCGAACTTGTTCTCGGCCTTGCCGGTCGCGATCTTGGCGTGCGTCCGGGGATCGACATCGGGATTGACGCGGATTGAAATGTCGATGGGACGTCCTTTGCCAACGGCGATTTCGGCGAGGAGTTCCAGCTCCGCTTCGGATTCGACATTGACGCAGAGGATGCGCTGCTCGACCGCGAGTGCAAGTTCATGGGCTGTCTTGCCGACGCCGGAGAACATGATCTTGTCCGGCGGAATGCCGGCGGCGCGGGCGCGCAACAGTTCGCCCCCAGAGACCACGTCGGCGCCAGCCCCAAGCCGCGCCAGCGTCGCGATTACGGCTTGATTGGAATTCGCCTTCATCGCGTAGCAAATGAGCGAATCGACGTCGGCGAAGGCGCCGGCAAACACGCGATAGTGCCGCTCCAGCGTCGCGGTCGAATAGCAATAGAACGGCGTACCGACCGCTTCCGCCAGCACGTTAAGATCGATGGCCTCGGCGTACAGCACGCCGTTGCGATAGTCGAAGTGATGCATGGCGTGTGTTTAGAGTATGAGCCGGAAAATGCCAGCCCGGCGGGCTCTTACTTGTTTGTCGCGGCCAAAACGAAGTGAAGAAAGCTACGTGTTGGGCAGCTATTGCAGGAGAGGGTCGAGCAGGAACGACTTCTTCTGACCGGACGGAGCGACCGGATTGCCGGAGGTGTCGAAGCCGTTTTTCTGCGCGGTTTGCTGTGCAGTCGGGCCAGTCCCGCCCGCAGTGCCGGTGGGTGAAGGCCCGGCGGGCGGCGTCGCCTCGGTGGTCGGTGCCGGCGTAGAACCCGGCGGGGGCAACGGCGGTCCATTGCGTCCGCAGGCGGCGAGCGTCAGCGCCGCCGCCATGAGCACGGGAAGCGCCAAAGCAACACTCAGACGATTAAGGACCAAAAAACGCTCCCCCAGAGGCCCGCACCAGACGTTGCAGGATAGCAGATCGCAGCGCGGCGGCGAGATTTTGGCAAGAACACCTTGCCACCGCGTTTATCGCGGTAACGGCCGCAACTAGCCCTTAGCTTTGAGCCGCTTAAGCCAGCGCCGGGCCTGCGCGCGGACATTGTTCGGCGCGGTGCCACCATAAACCTTCCGGCTCTTCACCGAAGCCTCGACCGAAAGCACGCCAAAGACCGCTTTGGTGATGCGGGGTTCGATCGCCTGCATGGCCGCGAGCGGCAATTTATCCAGCGAGAGGCCCGACGCGGCCGCTTTGGCGACGATCTGGCCGGTGACGTGGTGAGCCTCGCGAAACGGCAGCTTGAGCGTGCGCGTCAGCCAGTCGGCAAGATCGGTGGCGGTGGCAAGACCTTCGCCGGCCGCTTGCCGCATGCGCGCCACGTCGGGATTCATGTCGCACACCATGCCGGTCACGGCGTTGATCGAAAGAAGCAGCGTGTCAAGCGCATCGATCGCACCCTCCTTGTCCTCCTGCATATCCTTCTGATAGGCGAGCGGCAGCCCCTTCATGACTATCAGCAGTGCCGTGAGCGCGCCGACGATGCGGCCCGCCCGGGCGCGGACGAGTTCCGCAGCGTCCGGATTGCGCTTCTGCGGCATGATCGACGAGCCGGTGGTGAACTTGTCTGAGAGTTGAACCAGACCGACCAGTGGCGACGACCACAGCACAATCTCTTCAGCAAACCGTGACAGATGCACGGCGGTGATCGCGCACGCCGACAATGCTTCAAGCACGAAATCGCGATCGGCGACGGCGTCCAGCGAATTCGCCGTGGGGCGCGAGAAACCGAGCGCCTTGGCCGTCATCGAGCGATCGATTGGAAACGACGTGCCGGCAAGCGCGGCGGCGCCGAGCGGACTTTCGTTGAGCCGCGTCCGCGCATCGGCAAAGCGGCCACGGTCGCGCGCCGCCATCTCCACGTAGGCGAGGAGATGATGGCCGAAGGTCACCGGCTGCGCGGTCTGCAGGTGCGTAAAACCCGGCATCACGGTCGCCGCATGTTCGAGCGCCTTTTCGGCCAGCGCGCGCTGATAAGCGGCGAGTGCGGCATCGATGCTGTCGATTGCATCGCGCACGAACAGCCGGAAGTCGGTGGCGACCTGGTCGTTACGCGAACGCGCCGTGTGCAGCCGGCCGGCAGCCGGTCCGACCAATTCGCCGAGCCGGCTCTCGACATTCATATGAATGTCCTCAAGCGCGCGCTTGAACTGGAATTTGCCGGCCTCGATCTCTGACAGGATCGTGTCTAGACCGTGAGCGATCCGCTTTGCATCCTGCGCAGTGATAATGCCGGTTTTGGCCAACATTGCCGCATGGGCCTTGCTTGCGGCGATGTCCTGCCGGTAGAGGTGGCGGTCAACATCAATCGAGGCGTTGATCTCCTCCATGAGGGGATCGGGATCCGAGCCGAACCGTCCGCCCCACATCTTGTTGCTCATAATGCGTCCGCCGAGGTGTTCTTAAATGTCCGAGCGATCCACCCCGCCGCATCCCGTTGGGCGCCGCTACCGGGGGCTTGCCGTCGTGGCGGCGATCGTCATCCTCGCCGTCCTGGCGGGGGTATACGGGATGGAACGCCTGCGAAGCAATCCGGCGGCGGCGGCGTGTGAGCCTGCGGTTAAGACCGCGGGCCGGATCGCGCCGCTGGCGCACGGCGAAGTCGCGGCACTTGCGGTCGCGCACGCGCCGTTTCGCGTCCCCGATCTGGCGTTCAAGGACGCCGAAGGCCACGAGCGAACCCTTGCCGACTGGCGCGGCCGAACCGTGCTCCTCAATCTTTGGGCTACCTGGTGCGTACCGTGCCGCAAGGAGATGCCCGCGCTCGACGCGCTGCAGGCCGACCTCGGCGGCCCTGGCTTTGAGGTCGTCGCCGTCAACATCGATACCCGCGATGCCGAAAAGCCGCTCAACTTCCTGAAAGAGGCTGGCGTGAAGCACCTCAGCTACTATTCCGATCCGAGTGCCAAGGTGTTTCAGAACCTGAAAAGCGCGGGCAAGGCTTTCGGCATGCCGACGACGCTGATCATAGACCGCTCCGGCTGCGAGATCGGAGAAATGGCTGGCCCCGCGGAATGGGCGAGTGCGGATGGCGTCAAGCTTGTGAGCGCGGTAGTCGGCAACCCGGATTGAACGTCGGTGAAACCGGAAATTCCGGCTATCGGCGGCCATCCCGTCTGCGACAACAACGTCACGCACTGACGTTGAGATTCGTTCCCAGACCTGTCGCAACGTTGGCGAGCGGATCGAAATTCTGCTGCGCGGCATCGACCAATTGCGCGACCGACGATCCGCTGTCCGGATTCGACTGTGCCATAAGTGCGGCGGCGGCGAGCTGCATTTGGCCGACCTGCGCCGCGAGGAATGCGGAAATGAGACTCGCCCCACCCATGATGCGCGCGATAGTGCCACACACGCCGGCCGGTGTCGCGCGCGAGCGGCGGCTAGAGTTTACGATGCATTAACGCTGCGGCTGGAGCCGGGCGCAGGTTCACCCGCCATAGAGCTTGTGCGGCAGCAGCGTCGCGAGCCCGGGCAGAAACCATAGCGCGACCAGCATGGCGAGCTGGATGACCACGTAGGGAATGATCCCGACATAGATGTCGCGTGTCGTCACCTCGGGCGGCGCCACGCCGCGCAGGTAAAACAAGGTCGGCCCGAGCGGCGGATGCATGTACGAGGTCTGCAAATTTACCGCCATCATGACGCCGAGCCAGACCGGATCGACGCCGGGCATTTTCAGCAATACCGGCGCCACGATCGGCACCACCACGAAGATGATCTCGAAGGCATCCATCACAAAGCCGAGCACGAAAAGTGCGGCCATGACGGCAAGCGTCGCGCCGCCGGCGCCGCCCGGCAAATTGGTCAGCGCGCGTTCGACCAGCACGTCGCCGCCGAGACCACGGAACACCAGGCTGAACAGCGTCGCGCCGATCAGGATCAAAAAAATCATGCTGGTGATTTCCGTCGTGCGCACTATCACCGGCCGCAGCAGGCCTGCAGCGCCCGATTTGCGCACGGCGAGCAGCATGGCGCCGACGGCGCCGACCGAGGCTGCTTCGGTTGGAGTCGCGATGCCGCCGAGAATCGAGCCCAGCACGGCGAGGATGAGCAGAAGCGGCGCGATTAAAACCGCAACAAGCCGGCGCGCCAGGGCGAAACCGTGCGGGGCGGCTTTGTCCGGCACCATCGCGGGTGAGCGTTTCGGGAAAAAGATCGCAACGGCGATCAGATAAAGAATGTAGAGCAGGACCAACGCAAAGCCCGGAATGATGGCGCCGGCGAACAGATCGGCCACCGAAATCGTCTGCGGCGCATAATTGCCCTTCGCCAATTGTGCGGCCTGATACGAGTTGCTGAGCTGATCGCCGAGCAGGATCAGCACGGTTGCCGGCGGGAAGATCTGCGCCAGTGTCGCCGTGGCGGCGACCGTGCCCGCGGCGAGCGCGTTGTCGTAGCCGTGGCGCAGCATGGTCGGCAGCACGATCAATCCCATCGTCACCGTGGTCGCGCCGACAATTCCTTTGGCGGCCGCCAACAGCACGCCGACGATGGTAACGGCGATGCCTAGCCCACCCGGCAAGGAACCGAACAAACGGCCCATGGTTTCCAGAAGCTCCTCGGCAATGTGCGAGCGCTCCAGCGTCACCCCCATGAACACAAACAGCGGGATCGCCAGCAGCACGTCATTGTTCATGATGCCGAAGATGCGCTGCGGCAGCGCGCCGAGCAGCGACAGGTCCATCGCTCCTGTGGCGGCACCGATGCCGGCGAAGAGGAGCGATACGCCGCCGAGCGTGAGCGCCACCGGATAGCCGAACAGCAGCACCGCGCAGACCGCGACCACCATCGCGATGGCGAGCGCCTCGCCCATGGCTCGACCTCGCCGCTAACCTGCCCCGCGGGCGGAGGCGGTTAGTGGTGACGGCGCGGAAGGCGCGGCGAGCACGAGCGCGGCGCGGATCGCTTGTGCCACACCTTGCAGGCCAATGAGAACGGCAAACAGGGGGATCAGCGTCTTGAACAGGTAGACAAACGGCAAGCCGCTGGCCTCGCGCGAGTGTTCGAGTATCTCCCACGAGCGCGCGGCGTAGGGAACCGAGAGCACGGCCAGCACGACCGCAAAGGGGATGAGAAAAATCAGTGCGCCGCAAAGATCAATGAGTGCACGCGCGCGCGGCCGTGCCAGCGCATAGAATACGTCGATGCGCACGTGACCGCCGATTTGCAACACCCAGCCGGCGGCAAGCAGAAACAGTGCCGCCTGGGCGTAGAGCACGGATTCCTGAACGGCGATCGAGCCGATGCCGAACGCGTAGCGCATCACCACCGTTGCGAACTCGGCGAGCACAACGAACAGCGAGCACCACGCCGCCGTGCAGCCGATGGCGGCGTTCACCCGATCGATACTGTCGGCGATACGGTTGAACGGAATCAGCATGGTCTCCGGGCCGGTCGTCCGATGTGACATCGCGCTTCGCCGCACTATAATGCTCATTGAGGAAAGCGGATATGGAGCCGCGGCAATGGCGCACGATCATGATCACGATGACCATGACGACCATGGCTCGGAGCTGTCGGAGATGCAGCTGCGGGTGCGGGCGATCGAGACCGTGCTCACCGAAAAGGGCTACATCGACCCCTCAGCCCTCGACGCCATCGTCGAGGCCTACGAGACCAAAGTCGGGCCGCACATCGGCGCCCGCGTCGTCGCCCGAGCCTGGAGTGATCCGCAGTTCAAGCGCGCCCTGATCGAGAATGCGACCAAAGCGATATTGACGTTCGGATTGCTCAACCGCGTCGGCGATCATCTCATTGTGGTCGAGAATACGCCAAAGCTGCACAACATGATCGTGTGCACGCTCTGCTCCTGCTATCCGTGGGAAGTACTTGGGCTGCCGCCAATCTGGTACAAATCGGCGCCGTATCGCGCGCGCGCAGTCAACGATCCGCGCGGCGTGCTCGCCGACTTCGGCGTCAGCCTTGCGGCCGATCTGCAAATCCGCGTCTGGGATTCGACCGCGGAGACGCGCTTTATCGTATTGCCGATGCGGCCTCTGGGCACCGAGGGCTGGGGTGAAGAAAAGCTTGCGGCGCTGGTGACGCGCGACAGCATGATCGGCACCGGGCTGCCAAAAAATCCGCGCGAGGTTGCGTGATGGACGGCATTCACGACATGGGCGGCATGCACGGCTTCGGCAAAGTCGAGCCCGAGGCCAACGAGCCGGTGTTTCACGCAGAATGGGAAGGCCGCGTCTTCGCGCTCACCCGCGCTATCAGCTACACCGGGGCCTGGCCGATCGACCGGTCACGTTTCGCGCAGGAGAAGCTGCCGCCGGACGTTTATCTTTCCGTCTCCTATTACAAACGCTGGGAGCTGGGTCTGGAAAGCAATCTTGCCGCGCTGGGTCTTGCCGGCGCCGACGAGATAGCCGCCGGTCATGCGCTGCGCGCCGCCAAGGCGCTTGAGCGCAAGCTCAGCAGCGCCGAGGTGCCGAACTCGCTCACCCGCGGCACCTTTGAGCGGTCGGCGAGCGCCCCCGCGCGCTTCAAGCCCGGCGACCGCGTGCGGGCAAAAAATATTCATCCGGCGACGCATACGCGGCTGCCGCGCTATGCCCGCGGCCGCGTCGGCGTGATCGAAGCAGTGCGCGGCTGTCACGTCTTTCCCGACACGGTCGCGATCGGCGAAGGCGAGAACCCGCAATGGCTCTACACGGTGCTGTTCGACGGCCGCGAACTGTGGGGCGACGGGACCGACCCGACGCTCAAGGTTTCGATCGAGGCGTTCGAGCCGTATTTGGAGCCTGAGTAGCGTGAGCACCGATACCGCCGTGGAAAGCCCAGCGCCGTCGGTGCCAGGTATCCCGCGCAACGACGAAGGCCCAGTGTTTCGCGAGCCGTGGGAAGCGCAAGCTTTTGCGCTCGCCGTCTCGCTGCACGAGCGCGATGTTTTTAGTTGGGGTGAGTGGGCTGCCACGCTCGGCGAAGAAATCAAAAAAGCGCAGGCGGCCGGCGATCCCGATACCGGCGAGACGTACTATCGGCACTGGCTCGCCACGCTCGAACACATCCTTGCTAACAAGGGCCTTGCCGACCCGCAGACGCTGGCGCGCACCCGCGACGCCTGGCAGCGTGCGTGCGAGCGCACGCCGCATGGGGCACCGATCGAGCTACGCCCGAACGACTTTCGCGCGTGAGGGCCAGACCGGCGGATGCGTGCCGAGCGGCACTGACGGCCGGGTCCATGCCGCAGGGGTCTCCGACAGTTCCGCCGCATGGCGCACGCTGCGCATCACACCGAACGGCGATTGACTGGTCTCCATCAGATCCGCCACGTCATTACGTGATGGTAGCGCGGACAAAAAGCCGTCTTCGACCTGGCCCAAATTCCAGATCCAGCGTCCGGTCGCCGCCAGTGATACGCGCACCAACCAGCTTCCGCCTTCCTGAGCCTGACGGATGCGCGCCATGATCGCGCCGAACGCCAGCAAATAACCGGAGGCATGATCGAGCGCCTGGCACGGTAATTCCTTCGGACCTTCGACGCCGGCGGCCCGCCCTTCGGCGGCATTAAAGCCGGTCGCCGTCTGCACCAGTGAATCGAAGCCGCGGCGCGGCGCCCAGGGTCCGGCTTCGCCGTAAGCAGACAAAGAGACATAGACGATGCCGGGACGGAGTGCCGCCACGTCCTCGGGACTAAAACCGCGCGCGGCCAGCGCGCCCGGTCGAAACCCTTGCAGGAAAATGTCGGCATCCCTGACGAGATTCTCCAGGACCGTCCGGCCGTCCGGCGTGGTGATATCGGCGTAAGCGGAAAGCTTGCCGCGGCCGGTGTCCTTTACCAGCCAGTCGACGAACGGCAGACCCGGCGCGGAAATCAGCATCACGTCGGCTCCATGAGCGGCGAGCACGCGGCCCGCGACGGGGCCGGCGATAATGCGAGTCAGGTCAAGCACGCGCAGGCCGCACAGCGGCCGCGCCCCACTTGGCAAAGGCCGCCGCGGCGCTTCGCCGATCTTTTCGATCCGCACCGCCGGCATGGCGGCGACCGCCGCCGCGTGCGGATGCTGCGCCCATTGCTCCGGCGTGCGCATCGCGGCAACGACACAGCCGTGCCGGTACGCTTCCGTCTCGAAGGCGACGGCTTCCCACTTACTCAGCGCCGCCTCGATGGCCTCCCGGGTCGGTGCACAACGGAGCAATTTGAGCACCGCCTCACGGTGATGCGCGAAATTCATGTGCAGCCGCACAAAGCCGCCGTCGCCGGCGCGATAGGCGCGAAACAGCGGATCGCTGTAATTCGCTGGCGCCTGACCGTCGATGGTCAGATAGTGCTCGCTGCGAAACTCGACCGCAGCGTGACGCATGTCGACGCTGACCCGCTGCCGCGCGGCGCCGGAATAGTGGCGTAACTCGGCGGCAGCGAGAGCCACCGCCGCAATGCTGGCCTGCGCTGCTGTGCCCACGCGAAAGGACGAGGGCAGCGCCGGTTCGCGGCCGGACAGTTTCAGGTATTCAAGCGCCGAGGCATCCGCGCCGACGAACCGCCAAAGGTCGGCGACGATGTCGATGGGCGGGAGATTTTTGGTCACGGCGTCACTGTGTTGTTTGGGCGCGCCCACGCGATGCCTTGTCGCGATGCCGACCCTGGTGCGGTCAAAGCATCCCCAACAGATGCGGCAGCCACAATGAGATTGCCGGGATGTAAGTCACCATCGCCAAAAAGATCAGCATGGTCGCGAGCCATGGCAGCACCGCCACCGTCAGTTCCGCGATGCCCATGCCGGTGATGCCGGAGGCGACATAGAGATTGAGCCCCACCGGCGGGTGACAGAGACCAACCTCCATGTTCACCGCCATTAGAATGCCGAGGTGGACTGCATTGACGCCGAGCGCTGCGCCCATCGGAAACAGGATCGGCGCCATGATCAGGACGATGGCGGCCGGATCCATGAAATTTCCAGCCGCCAGCAGTACAACGTTGGTGACCAGAAGAAACGCCACCATGCCGAAGCCCTGCGCGGTCATCCATCCGGCCATGGATTGCGGGATTTGCTCCGAAGTCAAAAGCCAGGAGAACACCGCCGCGTTGGTGATGATGTAGAGGATCATCGCGCTCATGGACGCCGCTTTGAGCAGCACCGCCGGCACTTCGCGAACCTTCAATCCCTTGTAGACGAACACCGCGATGACGAACGCGTAGACTGCCGCAACGGCGGCGGCTTCGGTCGGTGTGAACATCCCCGAATAAATGCCGCCCAACACCAGGACGATCAGGAACAGGCCCCAGAAACTTTCACGGAAAGCCCGCCAGCACTCCGACCAGCTCACGCGCTGCATGCGCGGATAGTCATTTCGCCAGGCGCGATACCACGTTGTCGTTCCCAGCATCGCGGCTAGGATCATGCCGGGCACTACAGCGGCCATGAACAATTGGCCGACCGAGGCGGAATCAACCACCGCGCCATCCGGTCCGCGCGGCTGCATGCCGCTGGTCGCGACCGCGTAGATGACCAGATTGATCGAGGGTGGAAACAGAATGCCGAGCGCGCCGGAGGTCGCAATCACACCGGCGCCGAAGCGGGGCGGGTAGCCCTTTTGCAGCAGGGCCGGCAGCATGATCGAGCCGATCCCGACCACGGTCGCTACCGATGAGCCGGAGATCGCGGCAAACAGCGCGCAGGCGACCACGCCGGCGAGCCCAAGTCCGCCGTACCAGTGCCCGATCAGCGACGTCGCAAAATCGATCATGCGGCGCGCGACGCCGCCGGTGGTGAGAAAATTGCCGGCGAGAATGAAAAACGGAATCGCCATGATCTCGAAGCGGTCGATGCTGGTGAACAGTTTCAGGCCGACCATCTTCGGATCGACGTCGGAGAGAATGAACAGATAGGTGAGCACCGAGAGGCCGAGCGAAATCGAGATCGGCATTCCGGTCGCCATCAGCGCGAGGAGGAGCGCGAACAGAAGTTCGGCGCGCACGGTGTGCGACAGCTCGATGATGTGCAGCCGCGCGGCGAAACAAAGCAGCGCCAGCGCGATCGGGGTCGCAACGATCAGCGTCGCGGTGATGGCGTCGCTGAGCGGCCGCGGCGCCGACGGCTTGGAAGTGGCCGACAGTGCAATCATCGCGCCGCCTCCGCGACCGGCGCAATCGCTTCCGCGGTTGGCGCTTCATAGTCGACGCCATGACCTTGATGCGGCACCCGCCCGGTACGCAGAAAGCGCCACATCACCTGCAGGAAGCGGAAGCACATCAGATACGAGCCGAGCGGGATGCACAGATAAATGATCCAGCTCGGCCATTCGAGTTCCGGCGAGACTTCGTCCGGATCGAGATCGTGGACGTAGACCGCACCGAGCGTGCCGATAACGCCGGTGAACAGCGCGCCGCACAACAAAGCGAACACGATCACGGGCCGGCGAGCCGTAGGTCCCAGTCGCTTGACAAAGACATCGACGCCGACGTGAATTCCGGTGCGCACGCCGAGCGCGGCGCCGAATTTTGCCATCCACACGAACATGTAGGTAGCAAGCTCCTGCGCCCAGGACAGGTCGATCGCGGCGAGCCAGCGGTAGACCCAGTCGGCGGCACCGGCGAGCACGACAAATCCGTGTGTGCCCGCCCAGCGATTGAGCTCGGCCGAATTGCTGGCGCCATACCGGTGAATGACCGCAACGAACGTCAGGATTGTCGCCGCGCCGATCAGGACGGCGATAATCCATTCTTCGAGCCGGTCGAGGATCCAGTTGAGCACCGGCTCGGCCCCGTAAACCAACGCTACCGAAGGATGCGGCTCGGTGGCTCAGGATTGCGGCGGTGTGAAACCCGAAGCCTTGTAAATCCGCTCAATGAAGTCCTTGCCGAAACGGGCCTGCATTTCGGTATGAACCGGCATCAGCTTGGCGATCCAGGCTTTCCGCTCGGCTTCGGTCAACACATGGATCTCGGTCTTGCCGGAAGCTTTGATTTTTTCCATCGCGGCGGCGTTGTCCTTCTCGGCCGTGGCGTTGAAGAACTCGGTCGTCTCCTTCACGGCACGATCGAGTTGTTCGCGCACGTCCGGCGGCAGCGAATTCCAGAATTTCTTGTTGGTCACCAGCGCATAGGTGAGCCGGCCGTGATGCGACACCGTGAGATAGCGCTGCACCTCGTAGAATTTCTGCGTCAGGATGTTTGACGGGACGTTGTCCTCGCCGTCGACAACGCCGGTCTGTAACGACTGATAGACCGCCGAGAACGGCAGGATCTGCGGTAGCGCTCCAAGTTCGCGCGCTACCGCTTCGAGCACCTTGCTGCCCTGGATGCGCATCTTCAGCCCGCGGAAGTCGTCCGGCATGAGCAGCGGTTTGTTGCAGGTGTAGACGTGCGCGCCGTTATCCCAGTAAGCCAATGGCGACACGCCCTTGGCCTCAAGCTTTTTGTTGAGGTCCGCCATCATCGGGCTCGCCATCATCTGGCGCGCATGGACGTCGTCGCTCATCAGGAACGGCAGATCGAAAATGTCGAATTCCTTGACCCCGAGCGGACCGAATTTGGAAATCGACGGCGCCAGCAGCTGAACCGACCCGAGCTGCAACGCTTCCAGCTCCTCCTTGTCCTTGTAGAGCGAGGAGTTCGGATAGACTTCGACCTTGACCCGGCCTTTGGTGTATTTCTCCGCCAACTGCTGGAACAGGAGCGCGGCCTTGCCCTTGGGCGCATCGGGCGCCACGACATGACTGAATTTGATGACGATGGGCTCGTCGGCGAATGCCGGTGTCCCCAACGCAACTGCAAGAACGGCGGCGACCGCGATGACAAAGCGTTGCATGGACTTTCCTCCCAGGAGATGACGGCTGGCCGTCACGAAGTACGAGCGAAGCCTGGCGCGCGAACCTTGGTCTTTATCTGCTTGGAAGATTATCTGCTTTCCGCCGCATCTTGTCATCCGCCTTTAGTCTGCTCGTTCAATGCAGCGCAGCGGCAACGCGCGGAACCAGCGCACCCTGATGGCGAATGACGTCGCCGGCAAGCCGATGGGCGGCGCTCGCGGCCTGCGCGGCTTCTGTTCCCGAGAGCCGCGCCGCGAGATAACCGGCATTGAAGCCATCGCCGGCGGCGGTTTCGTCGACCGGCACCATCACTTCCGGAACCGGCACGAATTCCTGGACGCCGCCCGCCACAACCAGCGCGCTTTTTGGACCGTTCTTGACCACGACTTCGCCGATGCCGAAGGCTTGCAGCCGCGCCACTGTCGCTTCCGGTGACGGGTCGCCCCACAGCACAGCTTCGTCGTCGAAGGTCGGCAGCGCGATATCGACGCGCTTGAGCGCCTCGATAAAGACAGTGCGGGTGCGGGCGAGATCGCCTTTCCAGCCCGGCGGGCGGAAATTGCCGTCGAACGCCACTTTGACGCCCTGTTGGCGCGCAGCTTCGAGCAGAGCAAGAAAGCGGCCGATGCCATTGTTCGAGTACAGCGACAGCGTTATGCCGGAGAAATAGATCAGCCGCGCGGAGATCAGATTTTGCGCGATCACCATCCAGTCGGGCAGTTCGAACAGCTCACGAGCAGGCGCGCCGTCCCGCCAGTAACGCAGGCTGGGCTCACCAGATGGCTCGCCATCGACCAGGCATAATCCCGGCAGACGGCCAGGCACCCGCAGCATGACATTCCCGGCAACTCCCTCGGCGGCAGCGAGCGCTGCGATGCTGTCGGAATAGGGATCATCGCCAAGCGCCGTGGCGAACGCGACATCAATTCCGGCGCGGGCCAGATAAATGGCGGTGTTGAAGGTATCGCCGCCGCACGACAGCGCGAACCGGCCATCAGCGCCGCGCGCCAGTACGACCAGCACTTCGCCAACGCAAACGGTGCGGGCTTTCGGCTCGCTCATCTTGGGGTACTCAACTCTCGTTTTTGCGCTGATACCGTCCAGCAACAGATTACGTCATCGGGCGAAGCAAAGCGACGAGACAATCCGGTCTTCACTAACGGGCGAATGACCGGGCAGAGGCCACGATTGCGCAAAGGCTCTTCCGGCCGGCCCCGTCGGTTCGCAAGGTTCCACCGCGCCGGACCCTTATGAACCGGGGTGACGCCGGGCAAATGTGATGTTATATTGTTACATTATGGTCCAACACCACCATCACAGCGGCACGTCGCATCCGTCCCCGACCATTGCACCTTCGCTGCTCCGCCTGTCGGCCCCGCAGCGGGTCGCCATCGCCGGACTTCTGATCGCACTGATCTGGACCGCCGTGCTCTGGGCGGTTCGCTAGAACCGGCCATGGCAGCGCTGCGCTTTCGCAATCTTACGCTCGGCTACGAGCGCCACCCCGCGGTCCATCACCTCGACGGCACAGTGGAGACTGGCGCCCTCGTCGCCGTGGTCGGACCCAACGGCGCCGGCAAATCGACCCTGTTCAAAGGTATTGTCGGGTTCCTGAAGCCGCTCGCTGGCAGCATCGAGCGCGATGGCCTCAATGCCCACGACATCGCCTACCTGCCGCAGATTGCCGATATCGACCGCTCGTTTCCGATCACCGTCTACGACATGGTTGCCATGGGGCTGTGGCGGCGGAAGGGGCTGCTCGGCGGCATCGGCGGCAAGGATCACAGCGCGATCGAAGCCGCGATCGCCGCCGTCGGCTTGACCGGATTCGAGCAGCGTACCATCGGCACGCTCTCCGGCGGCCAGATGCAGCGCATGCTGTTCGCCCGCTTGCTGCTGCAGGATGCGCGTTTGATCGTGCTCGACGAGCCGTTCACGGCCATCGATGCGAAGACCTCCGCAGATCTGCTTGACCTGGTGCGGCGCTGGCACAGTGAAAAGCGCACCGTGATCGCCGCCCTGCACGACATTGAACTGGTGCGGACAAGCTTTCCGCAGAGCCTGCTGCTTGCCCGCGAACCGGTCGCCTGGGGCGCCACGCGCGAGGTCTTGACGGCGGAGAACCTCAGTAAGGCGCGCCGCATGTGCGAGGCGTTCGACGAGCAAGCCGCGGCTTGTGCGGTCGAAGCGGCCTGACAACGCGTATGTTGTACAATGCCCTGATCGCACCGTTCGCCGAATTCGAATTCATGCGCCGCGCGCTGATCGGCTCGTTGGCGCTGGCGCTCGGCGCTCCGCCGGTCGGCGTATTTCTGATGCTGCGGCGGATGAGCCTGATCGGCGACGCCATGGCGCACGCGATCCTGCCGGGCGCGGCAATCGGCTTTCTGCTCGCTGGCCTCAGTCTGTTCGCGATGGCGGGCGGCGGCTTGATCGCCGGCTTCCTCATTGCCTTCGGCGCCGGCCTGATCTCACGCGCAACGCTGCTCAAGGAGGACGCGTCGCTCGCCGCTTTCTTTCTGATCTCGCTGGCGCTGGGCGTCACCATCGTGTCGGCCAAGGGCAACAATATCGATCTATTGCATTTTTTGTTCGGCTCGGTGCTCGCCATCGACGATCCGGCGCTGATGCTGATCGCGGGAATCAGCAGTGTGTCGCTGGTCGTGCTTGCCCTGATCTGGCGGCCGTTGGTGCTCGAATGCGTCGATCCGGGATATCTGCGCTCGGTAAGTCGAGCCGGCGGGCCCGCGCACATCGCTTTCCTGGCGCTGGTCGTCTTAAACCTCGTCGGCGGCTTTCAGGCGCTCGGCACATTGCTTGCCGTCGGCATCATGATGCTGCCGGCGGTGGTGTCGAGGTTCTGGGCGCGCGATATCACCACCATGATCGGGGTCGCGATTGGTTGCGCGGCGGTGTCGGGCTATGCCGGTCTGCTGGTTTCGTACCACGCCAATCTGCCGTCCGGCCCGGCCATCATTCTTGTGGCGGGCGTTCTTTATGCGCTGTCGGTCGTGTTCGGTCCGGTGGGCGGCCTCATCTGGCTCGCTTTGCCTCAGCGCCACCTCGAAGCGTAGGCGGCGATGGCAATAATGGAGTTTGTCATGATCGCACGGCGACCCTTGCTGAGCACAGGCTTCGCGACGGTCATTGCTGCGTTGATGGCGATGCCGGCACCAGCGCAGGAAACGCAGGCCAACAAGATCAAAGCGGTCGCGACCTTTTCCATCCTTGGCGATCTGGTGCGCAACGTCGGCGGCGATCGCGTCGACGTCACGACGCTGGTCGGGCCGAACGGGGACGCTCACGTCTATTCGCCGACACCGGGCGACGCCAGAAAGCTCGCGGCGGCCAATATCGTTTTCGTCAACGGCCTCGGGCTGGAGGGCTGGATGACGCGGCTCGTCGCCGCCTCTGGCACGAAGGCGCCGATGGTCGTCGTTACCAAGGGGATCACTCCGCGCCGCATGCAGCATGAAGAGAACCGCGGCCGCAGCGCGATCGATCCGCATGCCTGGCAATCCATCGCCGACGCGAAAATCTATGTCGCCAACATTCGCGATGGCCTGGTCGCGATCGATCCGGCCGGCAAGGCGACCTACGAAGCCAATACCGCGGCCTATCTCACCAAACTCGACGAACTGGAAAGTGCGGTTCAAGCAGCAATCGACAGTATTCCCGCCGACCGCCGCAAAATCATCACCACCCACGACGCCTTCGGCTATTTCGGCGCCGCCTACGGCATGGCCATCATCGCGCCTGAGGGCGTCTCGACCGAAGCCGAGCCGTCGGCGAAAGACATCGCCAGGATCATTACACAAATCAAAAAGCAGAGGATTTCCGCGGTGTTTCTGGAGAACATCAGCGATCCGCGCCTGATGGATCAGATCGCCCGCGAGACCGGCGCGATCATCGGCGGCACGCTGTATTCCGACGCTTTGTCAGAACCGGGCGGCCCGGCAGCGACCTATATCGACATGATACGCCACAATGTCCGCGAGTTCACCAAAGCGCTGGTCGGCTGATGAAGCGGAACGATCAGCCGTGGTTGCGGATCACGTCGGCGAGATAGGCAAACGAAGCCTTCGGCGTGCGCTTGAGCGTCTTAAAATCCACATGAGTAATGCCGAAGCGCCTGCTGTAACCCTCCGACCATTCGAAATTATCGAGCAGCGACCAGACGAAATATCCGCGCAGTTTTACGCCTGCCGCAAGCGCGGCATGGGCGGCCGCGATATGCTCGCGCAGATACGCCACGCGATCCTCGTCGTGCACCGTGCCGTCGGCAGCGAGCGGATCGTTGTAACAAGCGCCGTTCTCGGTCACGTAGAGTTCCGGGTCGCCATAGCGGTCGCGTAGCGTGATCAGAATCTCAGTCAGTCCGCCCGCATCGATCGGCCAGCCGATGGCGGTGAAACGTGTCCCGGAAGGCACGGCGTTGAACCATGCGCCGAACAGACTCTGCCGTGCGTCGGCGACATAGGCCGGCGCGTAATAATTGACGCCGAGAAAATCCACCTGCTGTTTGATGACCTGCAAGTCGTTGGCCGCAATCAGCGGAGCGAAATCTGCGGCGACAGCGGCCGGATAGTCGCCCTTGAACAGCGGATCGAGAAACGCACCGTTCCAGAACCCGTCGAAGCGCGCGACCGCTTTCTGATCCGCTTCGTGCCCCGGCGACGGCCGGGTCGGCTGCAGCGAAATCACCGTGCCGAGCCGGAAATCTGCGCGCTCGGCGCGCAGCGCCTGCAGCGCGCGGCCCTGCGCCAGGTTCTGATGATAAATCGCGGCCAGAAAGTTCGGCATGCCGGTCAGGCCGGGCGCATGGCTGCCCATGCCGTAGCCGAACAGCGCGTGCACATTGGGCTCGTTGAACATCGCCCAGTGTTTGACGCGGTCGCCCAGGCGGCGCGCCACTATGCGCCCATAGTCGGCGAATTTTTCCGCGATGTCGCGTTTGACCCAGCCGCCCTGCTCCTGCAGCGGCTGCGGCAAGTCCCAATGATAGAGGCAAAGCCACGGCGTAATGCCGCGCGCCACCAGCCCGTCCACCAGCCGGTCGTAGAAATCGAGCCCGCGCGCTTCGACGACGCCGGCGCCCGCCGGCAGGATACGCGGCCATGCCGTCGAGAACCGATAGGCCTTGAAACCGCCGCGCGCGAGGAGTTCGATATCTTCTGGCCAGCGGTGATAGTGGTCGCAGGCGACCTCGCCTGTATCGCCGTTTTTCACCCGCCCCGGCGTATCGCAAAAGACGTCCCAGATGCTTTTGCCGCGGCCGTCCACATTGACCGCACCTTCGATTTGATAGCTCGAAGTCGAAGCTCCCCACACGAAGTCGGCGGGGAATGCGTCATCTGCTGCCATGGCGGAACCCAGACGTAGCATCTGTGGCAAACCAAATAGGCCCGTGAGTATCGGAACGAGCCTGCGGCGCGAGATGGTCATCATGTTAACGACGCCGCTCCTTCTTGCTCGCGGAACGTGATGCAGGAGGAACTGACTGCTGCTTGCGGCGGGCCGTCTTGGCCGCGGCTTTCGGCGGCCAGCGGCCGCTCTCCTTCAGCCGCACGCAGTAATATTCCCAGGCGCGGTCCACGCCGGCGCGCTGCTGATGCAGCACGTCGGCCTTCCTGATCTCGCCGGGATAAAGCGGCGACGCCGAGCCAAGCGTGTGCGCGCGCAACTGATACTCGGCATTTTGACAGATGAAGATCGAGCGCAGAACCAGATCTTTCAACGAATAGCCGACGACGGTCGCGCCGTGGCGCAGCATCAGCACTACCGAATGCTGACCAAGCGCGCGCGCCAGCGAATGGCCTTCTTCGGGCTTGACTACCAGCAGGTTGGTGTCGCCGAACTCTTCATGCTGATCCCACATCGGGGTTTCGTCGCCGATCACCGCCCCGAGATGGAACACGGGTTTGATCGGTTTGCCGGCGATGCAAAACGGCAGAACCGCCGCCGCGTGATGATGGCACACCGCCATGACATCGCTGCGCGCCTGATAGATGCAGCCATGAATGACGCGCTCAGAATAAGGCCGGGCGGTCGGCGGCTTTACCGGTTCGGAATCGAGCGTGTATTCGAGGATGTCCTCCGGCTCGACCAAGGCGGGCGCGCGCGAGCGGGACAGCAGGTAACGGCCCGGATCGGTCGGATGACGCACGCTGACATGGCCGAAGGCGTCGAGGACGCCTTCGTGGCCGAGGATACGGTTGGCAACTGCAAGGTCGGCGATCAGATCGGTCAAGCTGTCCGGCACGGTCTTAAGTCCTCGTTTTCTGGCAGCGACCCGCCGGCTGCCTTCGGCGCCGTCGTAGCAAATCCGTAAGGGGCGGCCGGTGCAAGCCTTCCTTGCTGATCAGGTGTGACGCACCTAGAAATGACAGAACAGGCGCTCGATGCTATCAATTCGATTAAGATCAGCGGCCGCCGGGGCTCTGCATGAGCGTGCGCCACCTCGATATTAATGTTCGTGTGAACGGCGAGGACGTTTCCGCGCGTGTCGAGGTGCGTAAGACGCTGGTCGATTTCCTGCGCGACGATCTCTCGCTCACCGGTACGCATATCGGCTGCGAGCACGGCGTGTGCGGCGCCTGCACGGTGCGGCTCGATGGCGACGTGGTGCGCGGCTGTCTCGTTCTTGCCGTGCAGTGCGACGGCGCGGACGTAGAAACCATCGAGGGCCTTTCGGATTCAGGCGCCATTGCCGATTTGCAGGCGGCGTTCCAGCGCCGCAACGCGCTGCAATGCGGCTATTGTACGCCCGGCATGCTGATTGGCGCCGAGGAGCTGTTGTCGCAGGGCGGCGTTCCGAGCCGCGACACAATCCGCGAGCACATTTCCGGCAACTACTGCCGCTGCACCGGCTACCAGGCGATCGTCGATGCGATCGAAGCGGTCGCGCTGGCGCGGGCAAAGAAGGCAAGCTGACATGAATGAGCATGCAAAACCGCTGACGCTCTCGGAGCGCGCCGACGAGCTTGAAGAGCAGATGATGCACGACTTAAGCGAGCGCATCGCCACTAGGTCGACGCTGTTTTATCTCGGCGACGGCAAAGTGCAGATGGACTTGGGCGACAAGCTCCTGGCCGCCAATCCGGGAAAGCATTTTCTCATGGGTGCCGACCCGCGGCTGCCGAAAATGCCGGACCAGCCGGCGCTGATCGATTTCTTCAAGGCGCGGTTTGCCACGACCAGCCATTTGCTGCAGAGCGCCACGCACGCGCTCAAGGGCGGGCACCCCGAGAAGGTGGTGCTTGCCTGTCTCCTCCACGACATCGGCGTCGCAAGCTTCATCCGCTGCGACCACGGCTATTGGGGCGCGCAGATAATCGAGCCCTATGTCGACGCGGAGGTGGCCTGGGCGGTACGCATGCACCAGGCGCTACGCTTCTTCCCCGATCCGTCGGTCGGCTACGAATATCCGGAAATGTATCTCAAGCTGTTCGGCGACGACTACAAACCCGAACCGTATATCGTCGCTGAATACGAACGCGCGCGGAACCACAAGTGGTACATGACCTCTCGGCTGATCACCATGAACGACATCTATTCGTTCGATCCGAACGCTAGGGTCAACCTCGACGACTTCGTCGACATTGTCGGCCGCCACTTCAAGCAACCCAAAGAAGGCCTCGGCTTCGACAATTCGCCGTCGTCGCACATGTGGCGCACGCTGATGTGGCCGACGCGGTTTTTGTGAGACGACGATGGCTTCTCGTTCCGCTCATCCCCGCGAAAGCGGGGATCCAGTCCTTCAGGGCGTTAGGTCATCAGCAAGATTACGCCAGTCCGGATTCGTTCGTTCGATTAATTGCAGCTTCCACGCCCGATTCCATTTTTTTAGTTGGCGTTCGCGCTGGAATGCCGTTTCTCGCGATTCGTGCACTTCGTACCAGACAAGCATCTTCACGCCGTACTTTCTTGTGAAACCAGGGACAACGCCGGCTCGATGCTCCCACACGCGACGCGTCAGATTATCGGTCATTCCGATATACAAGGTCCCATTCCGCCGGCTTGCAAGAATGTACGCGAAGAAGCTCATCGCGGCCGGCTCCTGGGTCCCCGCTTTCGCGGGGACGAGCGGATTGTAGCGCGGTCATGAAAATCGTCGACGACGTTATTCCGGGCCTCTCCGCGCTTGACCGGCCGAATTCCTATATCGGCCGCTCGGTGCCGAGGCCCAACCTGGCGCGGCTCACTCAAGGCCGCGGCCAATACGTCAGCGACGTTACCCTACCACGCATGGTGCATGTGGCCTTTCTACGCTCGCCGCACGCACACGCCCGCATCAAAAATATCGACGCCGCCGAAGCCAAAAAAGCGCCCAACGTGGTCGCCGTCGTTACCGGCGCCGAGCTTGCCAAGGTGATTACGCCGTGGGTCGGCGTGCTGACGCATCTCAAGGGCATCAAATCGGCGCCGCAACACGCCATCGCCATCGACCGGGCCTGCTGGCAGGGCGAGGCGGTGTGCGCGGTCGTCGCCCGCACCCGCGCCGAAGCAGAAGACGCGTGCGCGCTTATTCACGTGGACTATGAGCCGCTGCCGGCGATAACCGACGCGGAAACCGCGCTCGACAAGTCGACGCCGGTGATTCATCCCGAGCTTGGCGACAATCTCACCTTCGAGCGGGCGCTCACTGCCGGCGATCCGGACAAAGGCTTTGCCGAAGCCGATGCGGTCGCGGAAGCGACTTTCATCTTCGGCCGCCATACCGGCGTTACCAATGAGGCGCGTGCGATTGTCGCCGACTGGAACTCGGGCGAGCAGCGCCTGACCGTCTATCACGGCACCCAGGCGCCGCACATGACGCAGGACATTTTCGCCAAGCACCTTGATCTGGAAACGCATCAGGTGCGCGTACTCACCAAGGATGTCGGCGGCTCGTTCGGCATCAAGGTGCACATCTATGCCGATGAAATGGCGACCGTCGCGCTGTCAAAACTGCTCGGGCGACCAGTTAAGTTCGTCGCCGATCGTTTCGAGAGCTTTGTCACCGACATCCACGCGCGCGACCACCGCGTCAAAGCGAAGATCGGCGTCAAGCGCGACGGCACCATCACTGCGTTCGAGATCGACGACCTGACCGGGATTGGTCCTTATTCGGTCTATCCGCGCACCAGCGGCATCGAAGCCAACCAGGTCGTCAATCTGGTCGGCGGGCCCTATACCTGTCCGAACTATCGGGCGCGCGCCCGCGTGGTATTCCAGAACAAGAACGTGATGTGCCAGTACCGCGCCGTCGGCCATCCGATTGCGACGGCGGTGACCGAAGGCCTGGTCGAACTTGCCGCGGCGAAGATCGGCATCGACTCGGTGGAACTGCGGCGGCGCAATTTGTTTGCCGATGACGCCTATCCCGCTGCCGGCGCCACGGGCATCAAATTCGAAAAACTCTCCCACCACGCCTCGCTCGACAAGATTCTCGCGATGATGGACTACGCCAAGTTGCGCGCCGAGCAGACCGATATGCGCGCATGCGGCATTCATCGCGGCATCGGCTTTGCCTCCTTCATCGAGGTGACCAATCCGTCGGCCGCGTTCTACGGTGTCGGCGGCGCACGGATCTCCTCGCAGGACGGCGCTACGCTGCGGCTCGACGCCACCGGCGCGGTGTTCGTCCACTCCGGCGTGACCGAGCAGGGCCAGGGCACCGAGTCGGTGTTGGCACAATGCGTGGCGACGTCTTTTGGGGTGCCGATCGAGCGCGTCCGCGTCATCACCGGCGATACCGACAACGTGCCTTATGGCGGCGGCACCTGGGCGTCGCGCGCCGCCGGCATCGGCGGCGAAGCCGCCTGGCAGGCGGGCAAAGCATTGCGTGCCAACGTGCTTGCCGCCGCCGCCTCAATGCTCCAGGCCGACCCAAAGACACTCGACATCCGCGGCGGCATCGTCGTCGATGCCGACACCGGCCGCGAACGTGTACCGCTCGAAGAAGTCGCGCGCGTCGTTTATTTCCGCCCCGACACGCTGCCGCCTGACTTCCAGGCCGAATTTGTGGTGACGCGGCATTATGTGCCCCGCACCTGGCCGTTTGCTTTCACCAACGGCGTGCAGGCTTCCTATCTCGAGGTCGACGTCAAGACCGGTGAGGTGAAGCTGATCAAACATTGGTGCGTCGAGGATTGCGGCACCGTGATCAACCCACAGCTCGTCGACGAGCAGATCCGCGGCGGCATCGTGCAGGGCATCGGCGGCGTGCTTTACGAGCACTGCCAATATGACGAGGCCGGTCAGCTCCTTAACGGCAACATGATGGACTATCTGGTGCCGATGGCCGGCGAGATGCCCGACATCGACATCGGCCACGTAGTGACGCCGACGGCGGATTCAGAGCTTGGCGCCAAGGGCGCCGGCGAAGCCGGCACCGCCGGCGCGCCGGCCTGCATCATGAACGCGATCAATGACGCGCTGCGGCCGCTCAACGCCGCGCCGATCGTGGCCATGCCGATCACACCGGAGCGAGTGCTTCGCGCGCTGGGGAAGCTGTAGCCTCCGATCCGTCAGCCCGCTTGTTCAAAGCTCCCCTCCCCCTACAATACTGCCCGGAGGAAACGCACGCATGGGTGACTGGAAAGATCGCGAAGTCATTATCGTCGGCGGCGGCATCGGCGGGCTTGCCGCAGCGCTGGCTTTGGCGCGCAGCGGCATCGCTTCGCAGATCATTGAGCAGGCGCCGGAATTCATGGAGATCGGCGCGGGCATTCAGCTCGGGCCGAACGTGTTCTGGATGTTCGAAATTCTCGGCTTGATCGAGCCGGTCAGCGCGCTCGCGGTGTTTCCCGACAACCTGATCATGATGGACTCGATCAGCGGCGAGGAAGTCACGCGCGTGTCGCTTGGCGAAGCGTTTCGCAAGAAGTTCAAGCATCCCTATGCGCTCATTCATCGCGCCGATTTGCACAAGGTGCTGCTCGACGCCTGCCGCAAGTCTGATCGCATCCGCCTCGACGCCGGGCAGAAGGTCGTCAAGATCGAGGAGAGCAACGACGGCGTCACCGTGCAGACCGAAAGCGGCAAGGAGTACCGCGGCGCGGCCTTGATCGGCGCCGACGGCATCTGGTCGATGGTCCGGCAACTGGTAGCCGGCGACGGCGAGCCGCGGCCTGCCGGTCACATTACCTACCGCGCCGTGCTTCCGACATCGGAGATGCCGGAAAAATTTCGCTGGCGCGACATGGTGGTATGGGCCGGCGAGAAAGTGCATCTGGTGCACTATCCGCTCCGCACCGGCGATCTGTTCAACCTCGTCGCCGTGTTTCATTCCGACCGCTACGAGGAAGGCTGGGACAGTTACGGCGATCCCGCCGAGCTATACGAGCGCTTCGCCAAGACCTGCGAGCCGGTGCGTACGCTGCTGAACAAAATCGAGAGCTGGCGAATGTGGGTGGTGTGCGACCGGCCGCCGATCAAGGAATGGAGCCGCGGCCGCATCACCCTTCTCGGCGACGCCGCCCATCCGATGCTGCAATATCTGGCACAGGGCGCCAACATGGCGATCGAAGACGCGGTCTGCCTCGCCAATAAGGTCGTGGAATACGGCGGCGACTATCCGGCCGCGTTTCGCGCTTATCCGCAGGCGCGCTATCTGCGCACCGGCAGGGTGCAGATCATGGCGCGGGTCTACGGCGAGTTCTTTCACGCCGGCGGCGTGGCCAAGGAGTTGCGCAACATGATGCTCGGTGGCCGCACGCCGGCCGACCACATCGCCGGCGTCGAATGGCTTTATGGCGAGCAGCCGGAATTGAGGCGCGGAATTGCCGCGGCCGTACCGGCGGTGGCCTCGTGAGCTATCCTTCTATATTAGCTTTCCATGCCCGGCAAAACCGGTCCGCCGCGGTGAAAGTCCGGTAGCGGCAGCGGCCCCCAAATCGTGGTGGCCGGGCCGGTTTCCCAGATCTTCGGCCGCTGCGGTGTGTCGCGATGCCAGGGGCGCGGCTCGAAATAGCCTAGTTCCTCATCGACTACGCGATCGAGTTCGCAGAACAGTTCGATGAGCTGATCATTCGGCGTGCGGTGATAGATGGCGACGTTGTGTCCCGGCCCGTGCCGCACCGGTCCCCAGAGGATCGGAATGTCCTGCTGCCCGAGCAGGTCGCAGGCATTTTGTAAATGGATGAAGTCCTTCAGCTCGAATGCAATGTGATGCATCCCGCTATGGGGGCCGCGAACGAAATTCACGGTGTGATGGTCGGCGTTGCAGCGCATGAATACGAACCAGTCGTCGATCCAGTCGGACACCTTGAACCCCAGAACCTTTGCGTAAAAATCCGCAGCCTGTTGCGGATCGTCCACCACCCAGGCGATGTGACCGAGCTTGAGCGGCCCGACGCCGTGGTGCGCCAGGTGCTTGCCGAGACAGCTCCATTGCTTGAACAGCGCGATACCGGTGCCCTTGTTGTCGCGAAACGTCAGCACCGGTCCCAGTCCGGGGATGGAATCGTTGCGCAGCTCACACCTGACCCCCTCCCGTTCGAGTTCACGCGCCACCACGCCGAAGTCGCAATCCGGTGCGACTTCAAAGGACAGCATGACGCATCGCTCGGCGTCGCCTTTGTTGAGCTGGACGGCGAGCTGGCCGATTTTGGTGGTGAGAAAAGCACGGTCCTTTTCGCGCTCGGCGAGCACTAACCCCACGACCTCCGTGTAATAGTCGATCATGGGTTGCAGATCGGGCGTCTCGAATGTGGCGTGTCCGATGCGTCTGGGTTTGGCCATGGCGTTCTCCCGACTGGCCGCTTGTGTGTGGGCCTTTTGGTCAAATCAATCACCACAACCGCTCCAACTCAAGGCTGTCGGTCCCGCGGAATACGCTGAGCGGCCTTGCCAATTGCGCCGGATCGGGGTTTGGTCCCCGCCGAGATTCACAGGGGGAAGATGCACATGGCTGGGTCAAAGCTCGCCGGCTACAAGCTCGCGACATACCAAACAAGCGACGGTCCGCGCGCGGGCATAGTGGTCGGCGACGAGGTGTTCGATGCCGCGAAGCTCACCGGCAAGGCCGCATATGCTACGGTTGCGGGCATTTTGGCCGACTGGAAAACGGCCGAAGCCGCGTTGAAGAAGGCCGCCGCCGGCGCAGGCAAGAGCAAAGCCAAGCGCCAGCCGCTGCGCAAAACCAAATTGCTCTCGCCGGTGCCGTACCCGCCGACCATCTTCTGCGCCGGCGCCAACTACGCCGACCACGCCGCAGCGATGGCGCGCAGACAGGGCCACCCGGAACCGCCCGATCCGCACGAAAAGGGCTTAAAGCCGTGGCACTTCATCAAGGCCGCCCGCACCATCACCGCTCCAGGCGCGACCGTCAAAGCTTCGCATTACGCCAAGGACCTGGATTGGGAAATCGAACTTGCCGCCGTCATCGGCCGGCCGGCCAAGGATGTGCCGTTGAACAAGGCGCTGAGCTATGTCGCCGGCTACACCGTCGCCAACGACTTTTCCGCCCGGGATCGCGGCCGCCGGCCCGGTGTCGAAGAGACTTCGTTTTTCAAGATGGACTGGACCAAGCACAAGAGCTTCGACGGTTCTTGCCCGATCGGCCCGTGGATCACGCCGGCGAGCGACATCGCCGATCCGCAGAAGCTTGCGCTGAAGCTGTGGGTCAACGGCGTGCTCAAGCAGGATTCCAACTCCAGCAAGATGCTGTTCACCCTTGCCGAGCAGATTGCGCAGCTTTCCGTCAACATGACGCTGCATCCCGGCGACCTGATCCTGACCGGCACGCCATCGGGTACCGGCGCGGAAAGCGGCGAGTTCCTCAAAGCCGGCGATGTGGTCAAAGTCTGGATCGAAGGCATCGGCGAGTTCAGCAACAAGATCGCTTAGCACGCAGAAAACCCCGGTCCGTCATCCTGAGGCGGCCGCGGAGCGGCCCTCGAAGGACGACGGCCCGGACGCCCCGGCCGCATCCTTCGAGGCTCGCGGAGCCTGTCATCGGGGCGGGCCACTTCGGGCCGGACCCGTTGGCTCGCACCTCAGGATGACGGAGCAATGCGCCTCGCACGGGTCTGCCGACTCGAAGGATGCGCGGTCATTCCGTGCTAAACAAATTTTGAAACTGGAAACGCCAATGCCGGAAAAATTTGTCGCCAAGTTGACGAGTTCAAGGACGGAGAACGCCGCATCGTTTTCGTCGGCGACAACGAAATCGGCGTGTTCCGTCACGAGGGCGAGTTCTACGCCTATTCCAATTTCTGCCTGCATCAGGGTGGCCCGGCCTGCGAGGGCCTGACCATCGCCAAGGTCGAGGAGCGGCTGCGGCCCGACAAGACCTCGATGGGGCTCTACTTCTCCGAGAGCGAAATGCACTTCGTCTGCCCGTGGCATGGTATGGAATACGATATGAAGACCGGCGAATGCGTCAGCGACCGCCGCATGAAGCTGAAGAAATATCCTGTCCTGCAGAAGGGAGACGAGGTCTATGTCCTCGCCTAAGCGCATGGCCAAGGACGCCGTCAAACGCGCAGTCAATGCCGCAAGCCGCACGCGGGCCGCCGTGCCCGCGGCCAAACCGGCTGCCAAGCCCGCAGGCGGCGACGCGGCCGAAGCCAAGCGCCTTGCTGCAGCGATTGAACGCGGCATCGCCGACGGCCGGCTTGACATGCTGACGCCCGAGGCGCTGCAAACCCTGCTCGCCGCCGCCTGCCGGCTCTACGCCGCGCGCCGCGCCGCCGGCGAGGAATTGGCGCCGGTGCCGAAAAATTCGCTTGCCGCCACCGACGTGATGATCACCGCGAGCGGACTGTTGCAGGCCGCCAATCTTGCCGTGTTCGAGCTTGGCATGTGGCAGGGCTGGACGGGGCGGTGAGATTATTTTGTAGGATGGGTTGAGCGCAGCGAAACCCATCGCTTGTTCTTGTCAACTCTGTGGTGGGTTTCACTTCGCTCTGCCCACCCTACCTGAAAGTGAAATGCCCGGAGCAACAACATGGACCTGATAGCCGACCGCGGGCGCCGCGTAACCATCGAAGAGCTCAACACCACCCGGTTGCTCGCGCACGCGCGCAAGCAGGCGCATCAGCGCAAGTTCGACGACATCCTGATCGTCGACGTCGATGCACATCACTACGAAAACGAGCACTACGACGAATTTTTGCCGTTCATGGAAAATGACGTGCTGCGCCAGCTCACCATGGTCGGCCGCGGCACCAAGCAACGGCCCGGCGTTGTGCCGATCCCGACCGGCTACCAGGACATGGGCGGCCGGGTGACGCGCTATCCGATGCGCGGCAGCGAGAAGACCGAAGACGGCAAGCTCCGCGACGTGCAGCTCGGCCATCGCTGGATGGATGCGATGGGCGTCGATTATTCCTGCCTATTCCCGACCGGCATGCTCAATATCGGGCTTCATCCGCAGCCCGAAATGGAGGTCGAGCTGTGCTGGGCCTACAATCGCTGGCTTACTGAAAAGGTGATGCCGGAAGCGGGCGGGCGCTTCTTTTCGCTGTTGTGCCTGCCGTTCAGCGATCCTGACGCGGCGTTGCGCCACGTCGAAACCTTTGGCGGACGCAAACACGTCGGCGGCTTCATGGTGACGACGGTGCGTTCCCACATGGGCGTGCACGACAACGCCTACATGAAAGTCTATCGGGCGATGGAGGAGCGCGGGCTCTCCATCGCGTTTCACTCCGGCGTCAACTGGAGCGACACCGCGTTCAAGAGCTGCAACCGTTTCATCTCGGTGCACGCCCTCGGCTTCACCTGGTACAATATCGTCAATTGCACCAATTGGGTGGTCAACGGCATCGGCGAGCGCTTCCCGAAGCTGCCGGTGATCTGGATGGAATCCGGGCTCGCGTGGATTCCGTTCCTGATGCAGCGGCTCGATCATGAATACATGCTGCGGCCGTCGGAATGTCCGCTGCTGAAAAAGAAGCCGTCCGACTACATGCGCGACATGTATCTATTCGTCGCAGCCGATGGAGATTCAGGATTACGATGCGATGGAGACCACATTCCGCATGATCAACGCGGAAACCCAGCTGCTCTACTCCTCGGATTATCCGCACTGGGATTTCGACCTGCCCGCGACGATCTGGGACCTGCCGTTCCTGTCCGAGAAGGCCAAGCACAACATTCTCGGCGGCACCGCCGCGCGGCTGTTCAAGCTGCCGCCGCGCAATGAGAAGCAGAAAGAGAATCTGAAAAAGTTCGGCAATCTCGCCGTCGCGGCGTGATCCGGTAAGGCGGGACGGGCACGCAGAGTTCGCGATCATCCTCTTTAGCCAGGCTGTGGTGGGTTTCGCTTTGCACAACCCACGCGCCATGCGTATGCTTCGGGTTCCGACAACGCGTTTTCATTGCCCCATCCGCCCCTCCCAGAGCCCTTCCATGCACAAACACGCCATTCGCATCGACCGGTCGAAGCCGCTCGCCGCCGAGCCGTATAGCGGCCACAACCGCTATCATCCGGACATCGCGCCCCTGCTCGAAGTGGAAGAGGGCGACGAGGTAGTCCTAGAAACGCGCGACGGGGTGGACGGACAAGTCGGCCCGGGCACGACTGTTGCCGATCTCGCGCATCTCGATACCGGCCGCATCCATCCGCTGACTGGACCGGTCTTCATCAAGGGCGCCGAGCCCGGCGACATGATCGAAATCGAATTCCTCGACATTATTCCGCAACCGACCGCGTTTAGCTCCATCGTTCCGGGGCTCGGCTTTCTCCGTGACGTGATGACGACGCCGTTCGTTGTGCACTGGACGCTCAAGGACGGCTGGGCCACGTCGTCCGAAATCCCCGGCGTGCGCATTCCGGGCGCGCCGTTCATGGGCATTTCCGGAACCGCCCCCTCGGCGCAGAAGCTCAAGGAGTGGACCGAGCGCGAGCAGCGCTGCCTCGACGCCGGCGGTTTTGTGATTCCGCCCAGCGAACTCGGCGCGATACCGAGCGGGCGTTGCGGGCTCGAAGGGCTGCGGACGCTACCGCCGCGCGAGAACGGCGGCAATTTCGACGTCAAGCAGCTGACCAAGGGCTCGAAGCTGTTGCTGCCGGTCTTCGCCAAGGGCGCACTGTTCTCGACCGGCGACGGGCATTTCGCACAGGGCGACGGCGAAGTCTGTGTCACCGCCGTCGAGATGGGCGCAACGGTGGCGGTGCGTTTCAAAATCCACAAGGATCTGGCGAAGAAGCGCACCTTCGCGGGCCCGGTGTTCTCGCACAAAGGATACTTTGCCGATCCGAAGATCGCTGTGCCGGAGAATTTCCTCGGCGTCATGGGCATGCCGATCAACGCCAAAGGCGAGATCGAAAGTGAAAACCTGACGCTCGCCTGCCGCAACGCGATCCTCAACATGATCACGTTATTGCAGGAGCGTGGCTATTCCCGCGAGCAGGCCTACGTCATCTGCAGCGTTGCGGTCGACCTGCGGATTTCCAACGTCGTCGACGTGCCCAATTACGTGGTGTCGGCGCTGCTGCCGGAAATCATTTTCGGCTGACGTCTAGCAGTTGCGGCCCGCAGGGTCGTCGCTTTCCTTTAGCCGTCCACCGACGCCGCTGAAAGAGCCGCCGACCTCGCGGATTCAACTCCCCGCTTCCGGAACGAAAGCGGGGAACCGCCGCCTAGAGGGTGGCCTTAAGTAGGTCGCTCAGCGCCTGCCACGAGCGCTTGTCGGCTTCGGCGTTGTATTTGATGCCGTGGTCCGGCGCCTGGACGTGCACGTGATCGGTAAAGGCGTGCATCACGCCATTGCCGTAGAGGATCACTTGCCAGTCGACGCCCGCGTCGGTCAGCTCTTTCTCGAACCTCGCAACCGCTTCGGTATTCACGATTGGATCGGCAGCACCGTGCAACGCGAGCACGTGGCCCTTGATGTTTTTGTCGCTCTCGGGATTCGGCGTGCCGAGCGCGCCGTGGAACGTCACCACATCAACCAGCGGCGCGCCGGAGCGCGCCAGATCGAGCGCCGGCATGCCGCCGAAGCAATAGCCGATGGCCGCGAGCTTCCCGGTATCCACCATGGGCGATTGCCGCAATTGATCGAAGCCAGCCTGCGCGCGTGCCAGTACCAGCGGCCGGTCCTTATAGTATTTGCCGGACTCCGCTGCCGCTGCGAGAATCGTATCTGGCCGGACGTCCTTGCCGTACATATCGGCGACGAACGCGACGTAGCCCATCTTGGCCAGCCGCTCGGCGACGTCCTTGTCCTGCGCGGACGGCCCCCACCACGCCGGATAGACGATGACGCCGGGCCGCTTGCCGGTCATGGCGTCATCGTAAACGAGCCAGCCCTCGAGCGCTGTGTCACCCTGTTTGTAATGGATGGTTTCCAACTTGATCGCAGCCTGAGCCGAGCCGGCGCTGATGGCTAAACCGCATAGTGCAGCGAGCAAGAGCTTCATTCTCATGACGACCTCGCACTGATGAGGGGGAGGCTTGCACTCCCCCGGCTTTGCCGGCGCGCATAATGCGCATAATAAAGGCAAACTCCCGACAGGCACCAGCAGACGAAGCGAGTTCGCGCATGACCGCCAGGAAAAAACTGCCCGAGGAGCTGCGCAGCTACCGCTGGCTCGGCCGTGACGATCTGCGCGCGTTTGGCCATCGCTCGCGGCTGCGGCAAATGGGCTATGACCGCGCCGACTGGGTTAGCAGACCGGTGATCGGCGTTCTCAACACCTGGAGCGACATCAACGCCTGCCACGGCCATTTGCGGGAGCGTGCGGAGGAGGTCAAACGCGGCGTGTTGCAGGCCGGCGGTTTTCCCATCGAGCTGCCGGCAATGTCGCTGGCCGAGCCGTTCGTCAAACCATCGACCATGCTTTACCGCAATTTCCTCGCCATGGAGTGCGAGGAACTGTTGCGCAGCCACCCGATTGACGGCGCGGTACTGATGGGCGGCTGCGACAAGACTACGCCCGGTCTGATCATGGGCGCGATCTCGATGGGGCTGCCGGCGATCTACGTGCCGGCCGGCCCGATGCTGCGCGGCAACTGGCGCGGCCACACGCTGGGCTCGGGCTCCGACGTCTGGAAATACTGGGATGAAAAACGCGCCGGCAATATCGGCGACGCCGAATGGAACGAGATCGAAGGCGGCATCGCGCGCTCGTTCGGCACCTGCATGGTAATGGGCACGGCGGCGACCATGATGGCCATCACCGAAGCTCTGGGACTGTCACTCCCCGGCGCCTCGTCGATACCGGCGCCGGACGCCAATCATCCGCGGATGTGCGCTGCCGCCGGCCGCCGCATCGTCGACATGGTGTGGGAAGACCTGACGCCCGAGCAGATTTTGACGCCGGCCGCTTTCGACAATGCGATCCGCGTGCACATGGCGCTGGGCGGCTCGACCAACGCCATCATCCACGTCATCGCCATGGCGCGCCGCGCCGGTATCGCGCTCGACATGCAGCGTTTCGACGAGATTTCGCGGCAGGTGCCGGTAATCGCCAACATCACGCCATCCGGCAAATATCTGATGGAGGATTTTTTCTATGCCGGGGGGTTGCGTGCGCTGATGGGCGAAATGAGAGACCTACTCGATCTTTCCTGCATTACCGTCACCGGCTGCACGCTCGGCGAAAACATTGCCGGCAGCAAAGTGCATCTGCCTGACGTGATCCACGCGCTTTCGGCGCCGCTCTATCCGGAAGGGGCGACTGCGGTGCTGACCGGCAATCTGGCGCCGCGCGGCTGCGTGATGAAACCCGCCGCCGCCGATCCGCGTTTTCTGCGGCATCGCGGCAAAGCGATCGCGTTCGAGAATTACGACCACATGGCGCGCGAGGTTGAGCGCGATGACCTCGACGTGACACCAGACCACGTTCTGGTGCTCAAGAACTCAGGCCCCAAGGGCGGTCCCGGCATGCCGGAATGGGGCATGCTGCCGATCCCAAAGAAGCTCCTCAAGACCGGCGTGCGCGACATGGTGCGCATTTCCGACGCGCGGATGAGCGG
Organism: uncultured Alphaproteobacteria bacterium; assembly: GCA_963844545.1. Lineage (GTDB taxonomy): Bacteria > Pseudomonadota > Alphaproteobacteria > Rhizobiales > Xanthobacteraceae > BOG-931. The sequence continues at coordinate 246,432 of CAWJOX010000027.1, forward strand.
CACCAGCTACGGTGCCTGCATCCTGCACGTGGCGCCGGAGAGTTTTGTCGGCGGACCGCTCGCGCTGGTGCGGACCGGAGACGATATCGAGATCGACGTCGCGGCGCGGAAAATCCACCTGCACGTCGGCGACGAAGAGCTGGCGCGCCGGCAAGCAGCGTGGAAACCGCCGCCGCCGCGTTACGAGCGCGGCTATGGCGCCATGTATTCGCAACACATCGGCCAGGCCGACGAAGGCTGCGACTTCGACTTTCTCGAAGGCCGCGCTCCGATTGCGGAGCCGGAGATTCATTGATTGGCGCCGTCACCCTGAGGTGCGAGCCAACGGGTCCGACCCGAAGTGGTCGGCCCGATGATAAACTCCGCGAGCCTCGAAGGGCGACGGCCCGGGCGCCTCGGCCGCATCCTTCGAGACGCGCCGATGGCGCGCACCTCAGGATGACGGGAACAGTGCAGGAGCGAATCAAAATGGCATTCAAGCCCTCGTGGATTTGGACACTCGCGGTCAGCACCTTGCTCTTGCTCGGCACGCTGTCGGCACGCGCCCAGGGGCCGGCGTTCAGGGTCGATCCGTATTGGCCGAAGCCGTTGCCGAACAACTGGATTCTCGGGCAGATCGGCGGCATCTCGATCGACGCACAGGACAATATCTGGGTGTTTCAGCGGCCGCGCTCGCTCACCGACGATGAGAGAGGCGCCGCGCTCGATCCGCCGCGCTCGAGGTGCTGCTTGCCGGCGCCGTCGGTGCTGGTGTTCAACCAATCGGGCGACGTGGTGAAATCCTGGGGCGGTCCGGGCGAAAATCTGGGCTACGACTGGCCGTTACAGGAGCACGGCATTCTGGTCGACAACAAGGGCTTTGTGTGGCTCAGCGGCAACGGCAAGGGCGACAACATGGTGTTGAAGTTCAGCACCGACGGCAAGTTTATCAAACAAATCGGCAAGAGCGGGCCTTTGACCAGCAGCACCGATCTAAGCCAATTCGGCATGGTCGCGGCGCTGGAAATCGACCCGCGGGCAAACGAAATCTACGCGGCTGACGGCTACGGCAATCACCGGGTGGCGGTGCTCGACGGCGACAGCGGTGAAATCAAGCGCATCTGGGGCGCCTACGGCAAACCGCCCACTGATGAACACCTGCCGGCCTACAATCCCGAGTCGCCGCAGTTCGCCAACCCGGTGCATTGCATCGCGCTGGCGAAAGACGGACTGGTTTATGTCTGCGACCGCACCAACAATCGCGTGCAGGTGTTTCGCAAGGATGGCACGTTCGTGCGGCAGTTCGTCTTCAACAAGGCCACGCGCGGACCCGGCTCCGCCTGGGGACTGACGTTCTCCCCGCTCGACAAGAAGCAAAAATATCTCGTTCTGATCGACGGCACCAACAATGTCATCGAGACGGTGCGGCGCGACGACGGCATGATCGTCCACAGCTACGGCCGCCCGGGGCGCAACGCTGGTGAATTTCACTGGGTCCACGCCGCCAAGTTCGATTCCCGCGGCAATCTCTACACCGGCGAAGTCGATACCGGAAAACGCCTGCAGAAATGGGTCCCGGCGGAATAATTTCCGTCACCCTAAGGTGCGAGCCAACGGGTCCGACCCGAAGTGGTCGGCCCGATAATAAACTCCGCGAGCCTCGAAGGGCGACGGCCGGGGCGTTTCGGCGGGCATCCTTCGAGGCCCGCGCTGCGCGCGGGCACCTCAGGATGACGAAGGCAACATGACGGCGCGGCATTCGCCAAAGCCGATCCGCGGATAACCCGGCTTTTGCGCAAAGCCGCGGAAGATAATTTCGTCGCCGTCTTCGATGAAGCCGCGTTGCTCGCCGCTCTGCAGCTCGATCGGCTCGCGGCCGCGCGCGGTGAGTTCAAGCAGGCTCCCCCAGCTCGATTTCTCGGGACCCGACACCGTCCCCGAACCGATCAGATCGCCGGTCGCGAGATTGCAGCCGTTGGAGGTGTGATGCGCGATCATTTGCGCGAACGTCCAGTAGGTGGTCGCGAACGAAGTCTGCGTCAGCCGCTTTGGCGACATCCCTCCGCGCCGCATGGCGTCGGTCGCCAAATACGCCTCTAGCGTGATGTCGAAGCCGCCGTGGGCGCGATCGGCTGCGTCAGCAAGATGCGGCAATGGTTCAGGATCGCCTTGCGGCCGTGTGAAGGCCGCGATGCGAAACGGCGCCAGCGCTTCCTCGGTCACCACCCACGGCGAGACCGTGGTGGCAAAATTCTTGCCGAGGAAAGGTCCGAGCGGCTGGTATTCCCACGCCTGCACGTCGCGCGCCGACCAGTCGTTGAGCAGACAAAAACCGAAAATGTGTTCGGCAGCTTTGGCAATCGGCACGGTGTCGCCGAGGTCGGTCGGGGTGCCGATATACATTCCAAGCTCCAGCTCGAAATCCATGTTTCGCGACGGACCATAATCAGGGACCGTCTGATCCACCGGCTTGCGCTGGCCCTTTGGACGCTTCACTGGCGTACCGCTGACGCGGACCGATGAGCTGCGGCCGTGATAGGCGACCGGCACATATTTGTAGTTCGGCAATAGCGGATTCTCCGGGCGGAAGGCCCGGCCCGCATTGGTGGCGTGGAAGACCGAGGCGTAGAAGTCGGTAAAGTCCCCGATCGCTACAGGCAAAAGCAATTCCGCCTGCGCCATCGGTGTGAGATGACGGCGCAGGCCCGTGTTGCCGCCGTCGGCGCTGAGCGCGCGCGACAATGCCAGCCGGAGCGCCGATGCCGCCTGCGGGCCGAGCGACATCAGGTGATTGAGCGTAGGCGCAGCGCAAGCTTCCGCCGCGGCTTGTGCGGCCAGCACGCTAAATGACGGCCCCACCGCCGTGACATCAAGTATCTGATCGCCGATGGCGACGCCGACCCGCGGCGGTTGACCAGCCGCCGGCCGAAACACGCCGAATGGAAGATTCTGGATCGAGAAATCGTTGCCGGTCGCATTGGCGCTTTCGACAAAACTTCGCCGTGCCGGATCGTGCGTTTCGTTGAGAGCGACTGTCATATTTCCTTCATCAAGCTGAGGTTCAGACTGGCGCGATGCCGCCGTGCAGATGCAGTTCACGTCGGCGCTGAATATCGCCGAGCCGCCGTTGCGCCTCGGCATCGATGGCGCGGGCAAGCTCGGAATGATGGGCCATCAAGGTGCGGAAATCGGCGAGGTCCAGTACGAGCAGCGTCGATGCCTTCGTCGTCGATACATTCGCGGTACGGGTCATGTCGCCGAGCAGCGCAAGCTCGCCAAAGAATGCACCCTCGCCGAGCCGAACCGGCGTCGGCATCACGTCGACCTCCACCTCGCCGGCAGCAATGAAATACATGCAATCTCCCACCCTGCCGCGGCGAATGACGGCGGTTCGCTCCGGCACTTCCACCCGGCGCAACATGTGGGTGATTTCCGTGATCGCGGAAGGATCGAGCGACTGGAAAAAAGGCACCTTGCTGACCACGTCCCAGGTCTCGATGAAATTCCGCCGCCGCCGTTCAGCGGCGAAGCCGGTTGCCAGAATACCGGTCCACAGCCCGAACGTGGCGATGCCGCAGATCATCACGCCGGCTCCCAGCAGCCGGCCGAGCCCGGTACGTGGAACCACGTCACCGTAGCCGGTCGTCGTCAGCGTAACCACCGCCCACCACAACGACGACGGCAACGTGCCGAACGCCGACGGCTGTTCGCTGCGTTCGACCACATGCATGGCGGCGGACGCCAAAAACAGGACGATCAGGAACAGGACCAGCACGCTTGCAAGCGGCTTGGCCTCCAGCACGAAGACGCGTCCGAGCTGGGCGAAACCGGGCGACTTTTGCGCCAGCTTGAGCACCCACAACGACGCGAACAGCCAGGCCGTTTCCGGCGGCGTCCCGCAGGCCAGCGCAATCGGCACCGGGAACACGGCGCACAATTCGACGATGCCCGACAGCGACAGGAGATGCTGCCATGCCTTGCCTTCGCGCCGGGCCGCGTTGATCCCCATTGCGGTCTCGACCGCAAAATAGATAAGGCAGCACCACAGACAAACATTTAGCCAGAGGCCGGCGGCGGCTCGCAGATTGGGCTCAGTGAGCGCCGCCATGGCCATGAGGCCGATGGCGAGGACCAGGTATCGTGCGAGCCGCAATGCTCCGAAGCGGCGAATTGGCGCGCTATAATCGTCAAGATTGGAAAATGCGCCTTTCAACATTACGCGTGTCCCAGGGCCGGTGGAGCCAACAAGTCCCAGCCGGCGGAGTCCGGGAAATTACGCCGTCGGAGTTCGCATCACCAGTCGAAATTAACAGCCGGCCGACAGCGGCGGAGATCGACTATGCATTGGAGCGACCTATTCAACAGCGGCGCATCGCTATTCATCGTAGCGACCGCATCGACCAAGACGATGGTACCGCTGCGCATCCTCGCCATCGTCACGAATTGCGCCCTGGTCGCCTTCTACGCCGCCTCGCATGCGTGGCTGCCGCTGCTGTTTCAGGGGGTCGCTTTGCCGCTCAACGGCTATCGGCTCTATCAGATGTTGGTTCTGATCGGCAACGTGCGCGAAGCGATCCGGGGACACGCTTCGATGGACTGGCTCAAGCCGTTCATGTCGGAGCGCCATTACCGCAAGGGCGATATCCTGTTTGCGAAAGGTGAGCTCGCGGACGAGATGTTTTGCACCGTGAGCGGACGCTACCTGCTCGTCGAGCTAGGCATCGAGCTTGAGCCCGCGCAGGTCGTCGGCGAACTTGGCTTCCTGGCGCCGGACAATCGGCGTACGGCAACACTCGAATGCATCGAAGCGGGCAAGGTGCTGGCGATCACCTACGAACAGGTCGAGCAGCTTTATTACCAAAACCCGACCTTCGGCTTCTATTTCCTGCGCCTCTCCACCGAGCGGCTGTTCGACAATATCCGTAAGCTTGAGGATGAACTGGAGCGGCGGCGGGTCGAAGCGTGAAATCCGCAATCTGATTTCTTATTCGGCTGCTGCAATTCCAGTATCGTCTAAGCTCCTAAGCCGGGACTTTTCTGCTTTCGGGATTTCTGCCGGGGGCGCGAAGCGCGCTTCTGATCGCGACAGTGCTGGCGACCTGTGCACTCGCCGCGGTGCTGGCCGGCGTGCCTCGCAAGGCCGGCCGGTAGACCTACATCGCCACGATCGGCTGCGCAGCGAGCACCGGCTCGCGCGGCACGACGCCGGAAAACACCGAGCCTTCATTGAACCACGACGCCGGCGCCGGATGCCCCCACAGCGTCTGCCGGCGCGGGTCGGTCAGCGACCAGCGGATCGGGGCGTGATCGGGATCCACGGTAAGATAGTCGGAGGTAAACAGCTCGACCCGGTGGCCGTCTGGATCGCGTACGTAAAGGAAGAAGGCATTGGAGATGCCGTGCCGGCCGGGCCCACGCTCCATGTTGTCGAGATAGCCGCTGGTCGCCATCACATCGCAGGTGTGAATGATGTCGAGCACGCCCGCCGTCCACACTCCGATATGATGCAGCCGCGGCCCGACACCGTTGGTGAAGGCGAGATCGTGAACGTTGCCCTTGCGGTGCATCCACACCGCCCAAAGCTTGCCGTCGTCGCCGTCGGTCTCGGTATATTCGGTGAGCCGGAAGCCAAGCTCATTGTAGAAGTCGTAGCTCGCCTGGACATTGGGCGTGAAGCAATTGAGATGATCGATCCGCTGGATGCGCGCGCCAAGATGCGTCGTGTACTGCTGCAGCATGCTCTCGGACTGGTCCATCCGGGCATAGAGATCGAGCGGCATGCCGAGAACGTCCGCAGTACGCAGCGTCCGGCCCTGATGCGGCAAGTCCGGGAATGCGGTCGGCAGGTTGCGGCGGCCGAACCAGAACGTAGCGCGGTCGAGATCTTCCTCACTGGCAAGCTTGTAGCCGAGCGCGTACACCTCGGGCACGCGTGCGCGCCGCAGCACAATCGAGTGATGGTTACGCTCCTCTATGCCACGCAGGTACAGCGCATCCTTGGTTTCATCGCTGAGCAAGAGCCCGAGGCAATCCACATAAAAGGCGCGCGAACGCCCCAGATCGGTCACTCCTAGCTCGACGTGACTCGCGCGCACGACGTTGAACGGAGGATCGAAGGTGGGCTTCCGGATTGGCATGGCTGCTCGCCGTTGACGGTTGCTGCGCCGACTTCTAACACATCGCGCGAGGGAGGTGCGATATGCGGCTTGCAAGCTATAACCTGCGTGGCCGGCCGAGCTTCGGCGCCGTCGTCGGCGACGGCATCGTCGATCTGCGGGGCCGGTTGAGCCGCTTCGCTACGCTCCTCGAAGTGTTTCGCGCCCAAGCACTCGACGAGGCCAAAGCCGCCGTCGATGGGGTACGCGCCGACGTGCCGCTCACCGAAGTCGAGCTGTTGCCGCCGCTGACGGCCCCGGAAAAAATCCTTTGCATCGGTATCAATTATGCCGACCGCATGCAGGATTATGATTTCACCGATCGCCCGAAGTATCCGAGCATGTTCTACCGCGCGCCGAATTCGCTGGTCGGACACGGGCAGGCCCTGATCCGGCCCAAAATCTCGCCCGAACTCGACTACGAGGGCGAGATCGCCATGGTGATAGGCAAGGAATGCAAGCACGTCGCAAAGGAAGACGCGCTTGGCGGTGTTGCCGGTCTCACCTTGTGCAACGAAGGCACGATCCGCGACTGGATTCGCCACGGCAAATTCAACGTCACCCAGGGCAAGAATTTCGACGCCACTGGCAGCATAGGCCCATGGATCGAAACCGCCATCGATCTGACCAAGCCGCTGCACCTCGTCGTGCGCAAGAACGGCGAGATCACGCAAGACGACACCACCGAGAGCATGATCTTCTCGTTCGCCGACCTGATCGTCTACATCACCACGTTCATGACGCTGAAACCGGGAGATATCATCTCCACCGGCACGCCGGTCAAAAAGGGCCCGAAAACCGAACCACCGGTCTGGCTCAAGCCGGGCGACGTCGTCGAGCTTGAGTGTCCGGAGATCGGCGTTTTGCGTAATCCCGTGGCGGACGAGGCGTGACGACGACGAACCGCGCGGCCTGCGTTATCGGCTGGCCGGTCGAACATTCGCGCTCGCCGCTCATTCACAATTATTGGCTTAAGCTTTACGGCATTGCCGGCGAATATCGGCGCGAGCTGGTGCCGCGCGAGGAATTCGCATCGTTTGTCAATTCGCTCGCCGCCCGCGGTTATGTCGGCGCCAACGTAACCGTACCCCACAAGGAGGCGGCGCTGGTGCTTTCGCAGCCAGACGAGCGGGCGCGCGCGGTCGGTGCCGTTAATACGCTGTGGCTCGACGACGGCGCGCTGCGCTCGACCAACACCGACGTCGCGGGATTTTTAGATAATCTCGACGGCTGCGTACGCGGCTGGGATCGTAACCCCGGCAAAGCCGTCGTTCTCGGGGCGGGCGGCGCCGCGCGCGCCGTCATCTACGGCTTGCTGACGCGCGGTGCGGAACGGATCATTGTTCTCAACCGCACGCTCGATCGGGCCGAAGCGTTGCGCCGACAGTTCGGCGCCCGCGTCGATGCACTGGGCTGGGATCAAGCGCGCGCTGCGCTCGGCGATGCGACGCTCCTCGTTAACACCACGACGCTTGGCATGCAGGGACAGCCCGCGCTCGCCATCGATCTCGCGCCGCTCCCTCGCCAGGCGATTGTCGCTGATCTCGTCTATGCTCCGGTACTCACGCCGCTCCTCGCGGCAGCAACCGCCCGCGGTCTGCGCACCGCCGATGGACTTGGCATGCTGCTGCATCAGGCGGTGCGGGGCTTTGCGCTGTGGTTCGGCAAAACCCCCGCGGTAACACCGGAATTGCGTGCCTTGGTCGAAGCCGATCTCGGCGCTTCGCCGCGAACGGCCGCAGGATAACGCAGTTGTGTTTGCAGCGGCGTAGTTGTGTGTGCCGCGCGTAAAAGACATCCGATATCGTCCGCGGCAGGGGCGCAGGTTTTTGGTCGGAGAACGGACAGATGAAATTTTGGACAATCAGTGCGAGCCTCGTTGCGCTGGTCTTTGCTTCATCCATAGCCGTGGCGCAGCAACCGCAAATCGTACGGCTGCGCGGCGCGATCGAAAGCCTCGATGGCCAGACTTTGACCGTGAAAGCGCGCGACGGCGCGACCATGGCGATGAAACTGCATAACGGCGTTCCGATCAGGGGGATCGAGAAGAAGTCGGTCGCCGACGTCAAACAGGGCGGTTTTGTCGGCATTACCGCGATGCCGCTGCCGGACGGCACGCAGAAGGCCGTAGAAATCCACATCTTCCCCGAGGCGATGCGCGGCACCGGCGAAGGCCACCGGCCTTGGGACCTGATGCCGAACAGCACCATGACGAATGGCAACATCGACAGCACGGTGGCATCCGCCGATGGCAAGGAACTGGTGTTGAAGTACAAGAACGGCGAAAAGAAATTCATCATTCCGGCGAATGTTGAGGTCGTTATGTTTGTTCCAGGATCAACCGCCGACCTCAAGCCGGGCGAAAAGGTATTCGTCGCCGCAAAAAAGCTTCCCGACGGTACGCTTGAACCGCAATTCATCACCGTCGGGCATGACGGCGTCAATCCGCCGATGTGAGCTAGCCTATGCGGCCGCGCCGCTCTCCAGCGGGCCGCCGTGGCACGGCCCTTGCTCCCGTGGCGCTGCGTGCAAGCAGGCGCACGAACGCACCCATGCGACAGGAGGTCGTCCATGACGCGAGCCGGACTCACCGAGAAAATGCTCGGCATCAAGCGTGAAAAGGGTTGGAGCTGGAAACACATTTGCAGCGCGATCGGCGGTATGTCGCCGCTTTTAATCACCGGGGCGGTGCTGGGCCAGATGAAACTGACCAAGCCGCAGGCGGCCAAGGCCGCCGAATTGTTTGGGCTGAGCAAAGGCGAGGAAGCCCTCCTCAACGAGGTACCGTACCGCGGCACGCCGATGCCACCCACCGATCCCTTGATCTACCGCTTCTACGAGCTGGTGATGGTCAACGGCCCAGCCTTAAAGGCGCTGATCGAGGAGGAGTTCGGCGACGGCATCATGTCGGCAATCGACTTTGACTTTTTGCTGGAGCGCCAGCCCGACCCGAAAGGCGACCGGGTGAAACTCACCATGTCGGGGAAATTCCTGCCGTACAAATATTATGGCGCAAGCGGCAACATACCGGGTTACGGCTATAAGGAAGAATGAGGGGCCGCTTTAGCGGCCAACTCAAGATGACGATCAGCTGACGATGACGCGGCGATCGATCTCTTTGATGCTTGTCATCCCGGTCAGAGCCATGCTGACGCTGAGTTCATTGCGCATGATCTCGATCGCGCGGGCAACACCGGCCTGCCCGCCGGCGCCAAGCCCATAGACATAGGCACGGCCCGAAAGGCAGGCGCGCGCGCCGAGCGCGACGGCGCGCATGATATCCTGGCCGGAGCGGATACCGCCGTCGAACAGCACTTCGATCGACGAGCCGACCGCATCGACGATCGGCGCCAACGCCGAAATCGAGGATGGCGCGCCGTCAAGCTGGCGACCGCCATGATTTGATACCACTAAAGCTGCCGCACCAGTCTTTGCCGCAGTGCGCGCGTCTTCTACATCGAGGATGCCCTTGAGGATGAGTTTCCCCGGCCAGACGCCGGCAATCCATTCAACGTCCTTCCAGTTCATGGTCGGGTCGAACTGATCGGCGGTCCAGCGGGCCAGATATTGCACGTCCTTGGTGCCTTTGACGTAACCGGCAAGATTTCCGAACGTCTTTCGCTTGCCGCGCGCGACGCTGAGCGCCCAGGCCGGCTTGGTGGCGATGTCGATCAAGTTCCTGATGCGCAGTTCTGGCGGAACGCTCAGGCCATTTTTGATATCGCGGTGCCGCTGGCCGAGGATTTGCAGATCGACCGTGAGCACCAGCGCGCTGCATTTGGCCGCTGCCGCCCGCTCGATCAGCGAGCGCACGAAGCCGCGGTCCTTCATGACGTAAAGTTGGAACCAGAATGGCTTGTCGGCTGCGCCTGCGACATCCTCGATCGAACAGATCGACATCGTCGAAAGGGTGAAGGGTATTCCGGCCGCGTGGGCGGCACGGCAGGCCAGTATCTCACCATCGCCGTGCTGCATGCCGCACATGCCGATCGGCGCCAAAGCGAGCGGCAGCGAAACCGGCTCGCCGAGTATGGTCGTTTCCATGCTGCGCGACGACACGTCGACGAGGATGCGTTGACGCAGCCTCAGGGCCTCGAGATCGGTGCGGTTCGCCTTAAGCGTCTGTTCGGCATAAGAGCCGGATTCGGCGTATTCGAAGAACGACCGTGGCACCCGGCGGCGCGCGGTCTGCCGCAGATCCTCGATGCAAGTCATGGTTTTCATGGCTGTCCCGGCCCTGACACTTAACGCAGCTTACTCGATAGCACAGGCGAGGCGGTTGCTCCCAATGCTGGAACACCGGTGTCAGCGCGCGCGTTTATCGGTCGAAGGTTTTCACGCCCAGGAGCCGCAACATGATGGATGAATGGAATAGAAGCGAAACACTGCGGGCCGATCGCGGCGGGATTGCGCGGGATGACAAGGACGCCGCCACCCGCCGCCGCGAGCGGCTGGAACGATGGAAGGAAGAGCTCGACGATGCGCTCGATCTCGGGCTCGAGGAAACGTTTCCGGCTTCCGATCCGGTCGCGATCGTCCAGCCGCCCCACAGCTCACGCGATAAGCGGCGGCCCTATGTTCCGGGCGGCAAGCGGCGCCGGCAGGGGTCGTGCCTGTTCCGGTAGCCCATTGAAGAAACGTGAGAATTCGCGCCGGTATGGCAAATAAAGGGTTCCGCAGCGCGGTAAGATTATTGAATATTTTTTGAGGCGGACCTCAGGAAGAAGGCGCTAATATCACCGCTTGGAATGGCAGGCGGTGGGGATCATGGCCCGCAAGTATTTTGGCACTGACGGCATTCGTGGCCGCGCCAATGGCGTGATCACACCGGAGTTGGCGCTCAAGACCGGGCAAGCAACCGGGCTTGTGTTCCGGCGCGGCGAGCATCGCCATCGGGTGGTAATCGGCAAGGACACGCGGCTTTCCGGTTACATGATCGAGACCGCGCTGGTCGCGGGCTTCACCTCGGTCGGCATGGACGTGCTGCTGCTCGGGCCGATGCCGACGCCGGCCGTCGCCATGCTGACGCGCTCCATGCGCGCTGATCTCGGCGTGATGATTTCGGCGTCGCACAACCCATTTGACGACAACGGCATCAAGCTGTTCGGCCCGGACGGCTACAAACTTTCCGACGAGGTCGAGCAAAACATTGAGCGGCTGATCGACGCGGACATTACCAAACAACTGGCCAAAGGCCGCGAACTCGGCCGCGCCAGGCGGATCGACGGCGTACATGACCGCTACATTGAATTCGCCAAGCGAACGCTGCCGCGCAACCTCTCGCTCGAAGGCTTGCGCATCGTGATCGATTGCGCTCACGGCGCTGGTTACCGGGTGGCACCGGACGCGCTCTGGGAACTGGGCGCCGACGTCATTCCGATCGGCGTCGAGCCCGACGGCTTCAATATCAACCGCGAATGCGGTTCGACGGCACCCGACGCGCTGTGCCGCAAAGTGCGTGAAATGCGCGCCGACATCGGCATTGCCCTCGACGGCGACGCCGATCGCGTCGTTATCGCCGATGAGCAAGGACATATTGTCGATGGCGACCAGCTTCTGGCGGTGATTGCGGAAAGTTGGCGGGACGATGGGCTGCTCACCAAGCCGGGCGTCGTCGCTACGGTCATGTCCAATCTGGCGCTCGAGCGTCACCTGCAATCGCTGAAGCTGTCGCTGGTGCGCACGCTGGTCGGCGACCGCTACGTGCTCGAATGTATGCGAGAGCAGGGCTACAACGTCGGCGGCGAGCCGTCCGGTCACATCATTCTTTCCGATTTCACGACGACCGGCGACGGCTTTGTCGCTGCGTTACAGATCCTCGCGGTAGTGAAGAAGCAGGACAAGCCGGTGTCGCAGGTGTGTCATCGCTTTGCGGCATTGCCGCAGGTGCTCAAGAATGTGCGCTATCGCGACGGCAAGCCGCTGGAAAACTCCAAGGTACGGTCAGTCATCGAAGACGGCGAACAACGCCTCAACGGCCACGGCCGGCTGGTGGTGCGGCCGTCCGGAACGGAACCTGTGATCCGCGTCATGGGCGAAGGCGACGACAAACTGCTGGTCGAGGAAATCGTCGACGGCATTGTCGACGCGCTTACCGATCACGCGGCGTAAGTTACTCCTGCGACTTCAGGAAGTGCGCGAACGCCTTCAGGGTCGTCTCTGAAACGTAGTGTTCGATACCCTCGGCGTCGGCCTCGGCCGCCTCCGTCGGAACCCCCAAAGCTGAAAGCACATCGACCACAAGCCGGTGGCGGACGCGGACCCGATCGGCGAGCGCATCGCCCTTCTCGGTGAGAAACACCCCGCGGTAGGGCCGAGCGGTCGCCAAACCGGCGCGTTTCAGGCGCGAAATCGTCTTGACGGCGGTGGCATGCGACACGCCGAGCCGCCGCGCGATATCCGTAGGCCGCGCTTCGCCGGCGCTCTTCAGCAGATCCGCGATCAGCTCGACATAGTCCTCCAGCAGTGCCGTCGACTGCGCCGAGCGCGTCTTGCCGAAACGGCGGGCCTGCGTTCCCTCCGCGGGCAGCTTCTCGGCCGCGCGTTCGCTCTTGCGTCTTGCCGTTTCGGCCATCGCCGAAGCCCTGCTTTCGTAAACGACCCGTCGTTCCTCCGCTGCCGTGAACACACTTTTCTCGCCGTGTCAAAGCGGGCTGTCATTGTTGCTCGGCGCGGACTTTCGGATAAGTGACGAGGCCGGCGGATTCGCCGATGAAGCGCGGGGATGATGGCGGACAATAAGGATTGGGTGGTCGGCTATTACAAATAGCCCGCCCCGGCAGCGATCGCGACGCGATCTAAAAAGAAGAGGCGAGACCGCCGCCGGCGGCCTCGCCACATTCGTCAGACGGTCTTCAAATTCTCAGCGGCCGATTTGCCGGTCTTTCGATCCACGACGACCTCGAACGCAACCTTTTGGCCTTCACGCAGCTCGCGCAGCCCGGCGCGCTCGACGGCGCTGATGTGGACGAACACATCCTTGCCGCCACCATCGGGCTGGATGAATCCGTAACCCTTCTGCGCGTTGAACCACTTCACTGTTCCGTTGCTCACGGGACACTCCTCTTTCGAAACAAGATATGGGCCGCGCGAGAATGCACGGCCCGGTTCGCTCGAGATTTTGGTGAAAGATCGTCAGTCAGGCGCGTTGTCGTCGCTGCGTGGCCGAGTCGTTCGGCCCGAAAACTCGATGGGGCCTATTTAGCCAGAACCCGCCTTTTCCGCAAGGGCAGGCAGAGCCATCGCATCCGACTGCCGACTGTGATGTCACCATCCATTCACAATTCAGTGCGGATGATCTCGCCGATCACACCGGCATCATATTGGGTGAAAAACAGGCGGCCATCCGACATGGCCGTGATACAGCGTGCGCCGCTCGCAGATGTTGGAATGTCATATTCGTCGATCGTGGCGCCGCTCGCGTCCATTCGACCGATCTTGTTAGCGAAATTTTCAGTAAACCAAAGTTCGCCGTCAGCCGTCACCGCGACGCTGCGCGCCGAAGCGTTCGGCGTCGCGATGGCGAATTCCTCGATCGTGCCGTCGGCGGCGATACGGCCAAGTGCGTTGGCGCCGGTCTCGACGAACCAGATGCTGCCGTCGGAATGAAGCGCCATGGCGCGCGGCTGGCTGTCCGGAGTTGGGATTTGAAACTCAGTAACTTTTCCGTCAACAGTCATGCAGCCAACTCGGCCGCCGCCGGCTTCACTGAACCAAAGCGCGCCGTCGCGCACGACAATGGACAGCGGACGGCTACCTGGCGTGATGCCGGCGCTGAACTCAGTGACGGAGCCATCGGGCGTAATGCGCGCGATGCAATCGGCGTCGCCCTCGGAGAACCAGACATTATTGTCAGGTCCGAGAACGATGCCATCGGGACCGGACTTGGCGGTCGGAAGTGCATACTCCGCAATGGTGCCGGACAAGCTGATGCAGCCAATACGATTGCCGGCTTTCTCGGTGAACCAGAGATCGCCGCGGGCGTCCGCCGCGATCCCGACAGGCATGCTGTCGCCGGGAAGCGCGAACTCGCGAAACTCACCGGTGCGCGTATCGAAACAACCGATCTTCGATGCCCGGTTCTCGCAAAACCACAGATTTCCGTCCTGCCCTTCGACGGCGATGTAGGGTCCGCTGTCGGGGGTGGGAATCCGGTGCTCGCGTATAACTGGCTTTGCGCGTACACGCATTACATTCGGCCTCGCGATCGGACTGTTCCGCGCCATGAGTGCTTTTAGCCCTTCTCGTGTTTTCCATTCGCACCGTTCGCCGCGTTCGCGACCTGCCAGATCCGCGAGGGGGTCAGCGGCATGTCAATATGATCCACGCCCAGTTCGTGCAGCGCGTCGAGCACGGCATTGACCACGGTCGGCGGCGCAGCGATCGTTCCCGCTTCGCCAATACCCTTGATGCCGAGCGGATTGGTTTTGGCCGGCACTTCGACCAGTTCGGAGACGAAGTTCGGGAAGTCGCCGGCGCGCGGCATGCCATAGTCGAGGAAACTTCCGGTCATCAACTGGCCGGACGTTTCGTCGTAGACGATGTTCTCGAACAACGCCTGGCCAACGCCCTGGGCGATGCCGCCGTGGATCTGCCCCTCGCAGATCATCGGGTTGATCGCCATGCCGAGATCGTCGACGGCGAAAAAGCGGTCGATGCAGACAACGCCAGTCTCCGGGTCGACCTCGACCTCGCACACTTGGCAGCCGTTCGGATAATTCGGCGCGCCGCCGGGCACGCCTGAATAGGTGCCGACCCCGTCAAGGCCGAGGCCGAGCTTCATGACCGGTCCGGCCGGCGCGAAGAACGCGTGCGCGATGTCGCCGATCGACATCTGCTTGTCGGTGCCGATCACCGTGAAGGTTCCGGCGTTGAACTCGATATCGGCGGGCGCCGCTTCCATCAGCGCTCCCGCCATTTCCTTGCCGCGGGCTATGACCACGTCGGCGGCGTTGCGCAGCGCATTGCCGCCGACTAAAGAGCTGCGCGCCGCGAACGTGCCGCGGCCGAACATGACCTTCTCGGTGTCGCC
Organism: uncultured Alphaproteobacteria bacterium; assembly: GCA_963844545.1. Taxonomy (GTDB): domain Bacteria; phylum Pseudomonadota; class Alphaproteobacteria; order Rhizobiales; family Xanthobacteraceae; genus BOG-931. The sequence goes on from CAWJOX010000027.1 coordinate 261,597, forward strand.
CTGGATGTAATTGATCGCCTCGAACGGCACGCCGAGCCATTCGGCAACAAGTTGCGCGAACGCGGTGGCATGTCCCTGTCCGTGCGAATGCGTGCCGGCGACGATCGACACCATACCGCCCGGATCGAACCGGATCTCCATGCGGTCGTTGAACACGCCGCCCAGCTCGATGTAAGGCGTGACCGCCCGGCCGCGCAGCTTGCCCCGCCGCGCGCTCTCCTTGCGCCGGGCGGCGAAGCCATTCCAGTCGGCAAGCGCCAGGCACTTGTCCATCAGCTTCTCGAACTCGCCGCTGTCGTAGGTGTGATGCGTGGGCGTGTGGTACGGCAGCGCATCGGGTTTGATGAGATTGCGCCGCCGCAACTCGACGCGGTCGATGCCGGTGATCTGAGCCGCGCGGTCGACCAGCCGCTCGATCAGATAAATCGCCTCCGGCCGGCCGGCGCCGCGATAGACCGAAGTCGGCGTGGTGTTGGTGAACACCGCGCTGGTTTTGATGTCGATGGTCTGCACGTCATAAAGGCTCGGAATGAACATCAGCGACCAGAACAGCGGCGCCGTTGCCGCCGCCCACCAATAGGCGCCGAGCGCCTGATAGGCGGTAGACCGGATGGCGAGGAACTTGCCGTTATCGTCGAGCGCCAGCTCGGCATAAACGAGCTGATCGCGGGCGTGATTATCACAGAGCAGGCTTTCGCTGCGTGTCGCGGTCCACTTCACCGGCCGGCCGCAGCGCTTCGACGCCCACAGCACCAAGATATCGTCGGGATACAAATTCGCCTTCATGCCAAAGCCGCCGCCGACATCGGGCGACAGCACCCTGATCTTCGATTCCGGCAGATGGAACGCTGCTGATACCGCGGCGCGCACGCTATGCGGATCCTGCGACGTAGTATGGAGCGTGAATTTACCGTCGGCGGCGTCATAAACGCCGAGCGCGCAGCGCGGCTCGATCGGATTTGCCGTCACGCGGTTGTTGACCAGGCGGACCGCGGCAACGTGCTTCGCGCCGGCGAAGGCCGCGTCGGTCGCCGCCTGATCGCCGAACGCAATCGTCACCGCGATGTTGCCTTTCGGGCAATCGTTCCAGATTTTCGCAGCGGTCGGCTTTGCCGCAGCTTCGAGATCGACCAGCGCCGGCAGCGGCTCATAATCGACGGCAACAAGCTCGGCGGCATCGCGCGCCTGGGCCTCGCTTTCGGCAACGACGAAGGCGACATAATCGCCGACGCGGCGGACGCGATCGGCGAGCAGTACCGGACGCGTGGTCGGAAATCCCTTCGGCCCGCCCCACGATTCCGGCATGAAAAACGGCGGGATGCCGCTGACCTTGTCGGTCACGGCATCCGCACCCGTAAGCACACAGACAACGCCCGCCGCTGCCTTGGCCGCAGCCACATCGATGCTCTTGATCAGCGCGTGCGCGTGCGGCGACAGCACCGCCACCCCATAGCATTGGCGAGGCGCCACAAGGTCACCGACATACTGACCGGCGCCGGTGGTGAAGCGCTGATCCTCAACCCGGCGGACGGCTTGTCCGATGCCGAACTTTGTCATCGCGGCCTCGGCGCTCACGCGCAATAGCCGCCGTCGACCATCAAGGCGGTGCCGCTGGTGTAACTGCTGCGGTCGGAGGCGAGAAAGCAGACGGCCTGTGCGATTTCCTCCGGCCTCGCATGGCGGCCGAGCGGGATTTGTTCGTCAAACCATTCGCCGGCATCGCGGCCGAGCATGTCGCTCATGGTCTTCTCGGCGGTGCGCATGAACACGTTATCGACCGGCCCGGGATTGACGCTGTTGACGCGGATGCGGCGCTCCGCGACTTCCTTGGAAACACAACGCATCATGCCCATCAGCGCGTGCTTGGCGGCGACGTAGGAGCAATTAAACGGCACGCCCTTCACCCCGACCGTGCTCGCAGTAATGATGATGCTGCCGCCGTCATTCATTTGCGGGATCGTATACTTGCAGGCGAGAAAGCAGCCGCGCACGTGCGTGGCGATGATGCGGTCGAACAAATCCTCCGGATATTCCGTGATCGGCATCAGCGGGCCGTCGTTGCCCGCATTGCTGAACAGCACGTCGATCTTGCCCCAGCGCGCGACGGTGTCGCCGACATACTTGCGAGTCTGCGCCGCGTCAGTGACGTCGGCGGCGACAAACGCCGCCTTGTCGGTAGCGAGCTCGCCGACCGTGCGCGCGAGCTTGTCGGCGTCGAGATCGACAAGCATGACCCTTGCGCCCTCAGCGAGCAGCGCGCGCACGCTGGCAAGCCCAAGACTGCCGGCGCCGCCGGTGACGATGCAGGTTTTTCCTTCGACCAGTCCCAAAACTTCCTCCCACTGTGCAAAAACCGGGTGGACGTGACGCCACCTCATTTTTCAACCGGGCTCGATCATAGTCGAGCATGCCGCGTGCCGAAAGCCGCGGCGCGCAACGCCTTCGGAGTGTATAGTTGAGCATGGGCCGCAAAGTACCGTACGGTGCAGCCGACAAGGGCGGCATTGCCTGATCCGCCCAGACTTACGCCGCGGGAGGAGTATTCATGCGGATTATCGATCTTTCGGTCGCACTCAAGGCCGGGATTGCTTCGGACCCGCCGAGCATGTTGCCGAGCATCGAATATCGCAATCACAAGCAGGGCGCAGAAGAATTCGCGACCACATTCCCCGGGCTCAAGCCCGAGCAGCTTCCGGGCGGCGAAGGCGCCGCGATCGAGCAGGTCAAAATCACGACCCACAACGGCACCCACCTTGATGCGCCCTGGCACTTCGCGAGCACGATGGACGGCGGCAAGCCGGCGCTGAAGATCGATCAGGTGCCGCTGGAGTGGTTTTTCTCAGCCGGCGTCAAGCTCGACTTCCGCAATAAACCGGACGGCTATCTGTGCCAGGCCGATGACGTCAAACGCGAGCTTGATCGGATCAGCTACACGCTCAAGCCGCTCGATATCGTTCTGGTGAACACTGCGGCCGGCACGGCTTACGGTCAGCCGGATTTCATCGACAAAGGCTGCGGCATGGGCCGCGAGGCGACTTTGTTTTTGACCCGGCAGGGCGTGCGAGTCACCGGCACCGACGGCTGGAGCTGGGACGCACCGTTTTCGTTCACCCGCAAAAGATTCGCCGAGACCGGCGATCCGAGCATCATTTGGGAAGGCCACAAAGCGGGGCGCGAAATCGGTTATTGCCATATGGAAAAGCTCACCAATCTCGACAAGCTGCCGCCGTTCGGTTTCAAGGTCTCCTGCTTCCCGGTGAAGATCGAAGCCGCCTCGGCCGGCTGGACCCGCTGTGTTGCGATGCTCGATTAGCGCGTCGCCAGACACGGCCAAAAAAAGAATTTCACGGAGGAGCGCACGATGGACCGGTTCAGATTCGGGCCAACCGACAACAGCATTATCCAGATCGCCTACAGCGTCGCCGACATCGAGGCGGCAATGCGCCAGTACACGGAGCTTCTTAACGTTGGTCCGTGGTTTCTGATTGGCCCGTTCGTGCCGCCCAAGGGCGTCTATCGCGGGGCAGCCACCAAGATGCAGGTCAGCCTCGCGCTCGCCTATGCCGGCGAGCTGATGATCGAACTGATCCAGCAGCACGACCAGGCGCCGTCGGTTTTCCAGGAGACGCTGAAGGCGCGAGGCGCCCACGGCTTTCATCATTGGGCGGTCGGCGCCCGCAACTTCGAGAAGAGTGCTGCACGCTACCGGTCGCGTGGCTACCAGGAGGCATTCACCGATACCGCCCCAGACCCGCTTGGGTGCCGCGTCATCTATTTCGACACCGGACGCGACCTGCCGGGCATGCTCGAAGTCATCGAGATCAACGCTGCGACCGAAGAGGCGTTTTACAAGGTCTATCAGGCAGCCCAGCAATGGAACGGCAAAGACTACATCGTCCATCGCGGCTGACCGCAGCCGCCGACGTCGAGCGAGCACAAGGCGCCGGCGCTGATGAATGATGTATCCGAAATACACGCCCGGCCGAAGATCATCGGCGCACGCATCAAGCGCACCGAGGACCCGCGCCTCCTCACCGGCTGCGGTGCGTTTACCGACGACCGGGAAGTGGAACGAGCGTTGCACGTCGCGTTCCGCCGCAGCGACCAATCGCACGCGCGGATCGATGCCATTCACTGCGCGGCGGCGCGTACGGCTCCGGGCGTCGCGGCGGTTTTCAGTGCGGATGATCTGAACGATTTGGTCAAACCGGTCGTCGCCACCTCGCGCATGCCGGGTTACTACGCCACGCCGATCCTGCCGCTGGCGCGCGGCAAGGTGCGCTACGTTGGCGAACCCGTCCTCGGCGTCATCGCCGACACCCGCTATCACGCCGAAGATGCACTCGAACTTGTTACCGTTGATTATGAACCATTGCCCGTCATCGCCGATCCGGAAGCAGCCGTTAAGCCGGACGCACCGCTGCTACACGAGGAGGCGGGCACCAATGTTCTGGTAAGCCGCGAGTTCAAACGCGGCGACGTCGATGCGGCTTTCCAATCGGCGGCAGTGCGCGTGGCAGGCCGCTTCCGCATGCACCGCAAGACCGCAGCCGCGATGGAACCGCGCTCATACCTTGCTGAGTGCGGGCCCGGCCCCGATGCACTGACGCTCCATTCAGCCACGCAAATACCGGGCATTGTCCGCGACGGGCTCGCTTTGGCGTTCGGCATTCCGGGCGCGCGGATTCGCGTGGTGGCACCCGATGTGGGCGGCGGTTTCGGCGGCAAGGGTTCGCTTTATCCCGAAGAGATTTTCGTTTGCGCCGCGGCGCTTCGCCTGCAACGCGCGATCAAATGGACCTGCGACCGTTTGGAAGATTTCGCCGGCAACAGTCAGGCTTTCGATGAAATCGTCGAAGCCGAATTGGCGCTGGACGGCGACGGCCAGATCCTCGGCTTGCGTGCGGACGTCATCGGCGACGTCGGCGCCTACTCGATCTATCCCTGGACGGCGGCGCTCGAGCCGGTCCAGGTGGTGAGTTTCCTGCCCGGCCCCTATCGCGTTCCGCACTATCGCGGCCGGGTGCAGGCGGTAGCGACCTCGAAAGCGCCGACCGGGCCCTATCGTGGCGTAGGCCGCCCGATCTCCACTTTCGTCATGGAGCGCCTGGTCGATATGGCGGCGGCGAAAGTCGGAGTAGACGCCAAGGAGATCCGGCTGCGCAACCTCGTCGCCGCCGCGGAGTTTCCCTATAAAGTTGCTTCCGGGATTGTCTGGGATAAATCCGGCTTTCAGGAAGGATTGAGCGCGGCATGCGCCGCCATCGGTTACGAAACACTCCGCAGCAAACAACACGCCGCGCGCGCCGCCGGCCGCTGGGTCGGTATCGGCATCGCGTGCTATGCGGAGCTGACGGGAATCGGCTCACGCATCTCCGTCGCCCCGGGCATGCCGATCCAGACCGGCACTGAAACCGCAATCCTTCGTATCGATGGCAATGGCGGCGTCACCGCAGCTTTCGGCATTGCCTCGCATGGTCAGGGGCTGGAGACAACATTGGCCCAGATCGTCGCTGAACATCTCGGCGCCCGCTTCGACGACGTGCGCATCGTGCATGGCGACAGCGCCGCCGTCCCGGGAGCGACCGGCACTTATGCCAGCCGAAGCCTGGTTCTCGCCGGCGGCGCCGGTACGCTGGCCGCCCAAGCGGTGCGCGAGAAGGTGCTCAACGCCGCATCACACCTTTTGGAAGCATCACCCGGTGACCTGATCGCGGAGGATGGCCGGGTGACGGTCGCCGGCACCGACCGTTCAATCACGTTCGGGCAGATAGCGCGCGCAGTCTATGCGGAAGCGGCCGAACTGCCGCCGGACGCGCGCGAGGAACTCGCGGCTACCAAAACTTACGATCCGGTGTTCGGCACGACGACCTCGGCGACCCATATCGCCGCCGTCGAGATCGATCCGGAAACCTACGAGGTCCACATCGATCATTACGCCGTCGCCGAGGATTGCGGCCGCCTGGTCAATCCGCTGATTGTCGACGGCCAGGTCCACGGCGGCGTCGCGCAAGGCGTCGGCGCGGCGCTGTACGAGGAAATCGTCTACGACGAGCAAGGCCAGATCCATACCGCAAACCTCGTGGATTATCTGGTCCCTTCGGCTTGCGAGATTCCGGCGATGAGCGTCGTCCATCTCGAAACCGTGTCGCCGACGACCTTGGGCGGCTTTCGCGGCATGGGCGAAGGCGGCACTATTGGCGCGCCCGCGGCGATCGCGAATGCGGTAGCAGACGCGCTCTCGCCGCTCGGCATTGAAGTCAACGAGCTTCCGGTGACGCCGGAACGGTTGTTTCGGTTGATTGATTCTGCAAGACGCAAAGCCAACACGTGAAAGAGCAAACATGGATCTGGGGCTGAACGGACAAATCGCCTTGGTGACCGGCGCTACCAGCGGCGTCGGCCGCGAAATTGCGCTGAGCTTTGCCGCCGAGGGTGCGAGTGTCGCCGTCAATTATCGGTCTTCAGCTGGGGATGCGGACGCCCTCGTCGGAGAGATTGCGGCGAAAGGCGGCAAGGCCAAAGCTTATCAGGCCGACGTCGCCGACTTTGCCGCGGTTAAGTCGATGGTCGACCAAATCGTCAAAGATTTTGGCGGCCTCAATATTCTGATCAACAATGCCGGGCTCGCGCTCCGCCAACGCTTCATCGAAACTAAGCCCGAGGATTGGCATCGCCAGATCGACGCCTGCCTCTACGGCGCAATTCACTGCTGCCATGCCGCGGCACCGCATCTCGATGCCGCCAAGGACGGCCGCATTGTCAGTGTCGTCGGCAATTCCTCGCGGGTCGGTGAGTCGGGACTGGCGATTGTCGCCGCTGCGCGCGCCGGCGTGATCGCATTGATGAAGTCACTGGCGCGCGAATTCGGCCGCTCCGGCACGACCGCGAACACGGTCTCGCTTGGGCTGGTCGAGACGCCGCACGACAAGGAATGGGTCGACGCCAATCGCGAGAAACTGATCAAGCTTTACCCGCTGCGCCGGCTCGGCCTGCCCGGCGATGTCGCGCCGATGGTGACGCTGCTCGCCTCGCCGCACAGCGGCTGGATCACCGGGCAAGTGCTGAGCATTAGCGGCGGGTTCAGCATGGTTTGAGGATGGTGAGACCGTGCTGCGCACCGATCTGATCGCTCCAATTCCCGAACTGTTGCGCCGCCATGCAGCTGCGCGCGGCGGCAAGTGCGCCTATCGCGACGCACACACGTCGGTGACGTACGCCGCGCTCGACGACCGAACCGGCAAACTCGCCGGCCATCTCGCCGATCACGGCGTTGCCGCCGGCGACACGGTCGCGATCTTTCTGCCCAATTCGGTACCCTGGGTGGAAAGCTGCTTCGCTATCTCTCGCGCCAGCGCGATCAGCGTGCCGATCAGTTATGACTCGACCGAAACCGAAATGGCATATCGGCTCGCGGACGCCAACTGCAAGGCCGTGTTCACGACGGCGGAACGCGGCGACCTCATCGCGCGCCTGCAAGCATCAGCGCCTAATCTCAAAACGCTGATCGTGACCGATCGCGGCGCCTGTGCCGCGCCGGCGCTGCAATACGCGGAGTTAACAACACGAACGCCAAATTCCGCGCCGCGCGACGCTGCCTCACTGCACGACACCGCATTCATTCTTTACACATCCGGCACCACCGGCCGTGCCAAGGGCGTCGCGCTCACAGTACACGGCATGCTGTGGGTGAACGCCGCCTGCTGGGCGCCAATCGCAGGTCTGGGCGAACAGGACGTCGTGCTGTCGCCGCTGCCGCTGTTTCACTCCTACGCGCTCAATCTGTCGGTGCTGAGCATCGTGGCAACCGGCGCTACCTGCCATGTCATGGAGAAGTTCTCCACCACCGAAGCGGTCCGGCTCCTCAAGACCGAAGAATTCACTTTCTTTCCCGGCGTGCCGACGATGTTCCATTATTTGCTGCAGGCGACGCGCGGCGAAGACAATCTGAAGTTTCCCGGCCTGCGGCTGTGCGTCTCGGCCGGGGCCATCATGCCGGCGACGCTCAACCGCGAGTTCGAAGACCACCTCGGCGTCAAACTGCTCGACGGCTATGGCATCACCGAAACCTCGACCATGGTGACGATGAACTGGCCGACCGGCGGGCGCGTGCTCGGCTCGTGCGGCATTCCACTGCCCGGCCTTGCGGTGCGCATTGTCGACCCGAACGGCCGCGACGTCGGGCCTAACCGGGAGGGCGAATTGATCGTCCGTGGACCCAACGTCATGTCCGGCTATCACAACAAGCCGGAGGAGACTCGCAACGCATTGCGCGCCGGCTGGTATCACACCGGTGACCTTGCCCGCAGCGATGACAACGGCTTTCTGACGATTACCGGCCGGCTCAAGGAGCTGATCATCCGCGGCGGCCAGAACATCGCGCCGGCCGAGATCGAGGAAGTGGTGCACACTTTCGCCGCCGTCCTCGACTGCGCCGTAGTCGGCATGGCGCACGAGCACCTCGGCGAGGTGCCGGCGCTCTTTGTGGTGCCGCGCGCCGGCACGCTCATCGAAAGCGAGACACTGCTCGCGCATTGCCGCACGCATCTGTCGGCATACAAGGTGCCGCACACGGTTCAAATGATCGGAGAAATCCCGCGCACCGGCTCGGGCAAGATTATTCGCTACAAGCTGCGCGAACTTCTATCGTCATAAAATAGGGAAAACCGCCGCCAGCCGCTGCGGGCGCGTTAGATCAGGAAGCAGCAGAAACCGGGTTCGGCACCAATCCCAGGGCCGACAGGTCGACCCGCGGTAGGGCCGAACTCCCATTGGCCGCTCGAGCGACTTCTTTGCGCTCGGGTTTGACGGTCTGCTGCTGATCGCCCTGCTGGCCAGCGCCAGAGATGCCACCGATGATGCTGGCGCCTTGCTCGATCTGCAGTGTTCCGAAGCTGACGTTGCCGTCAACGCGGCAGCCTGAGCGCAGGATCAAGAGACCTTTGACGTTCAGCCTTTCAAACACCTCGCCTAAAATCTCTGCTTTCTGCGCAACATCGATCCTGCCCTTGATCGTGCCGGTTTCGCCGACGAGCAAGTCGCCAACCGATATATCGCCTTCAAGGACCCCATGAACTATCAATGTTTTGGCCGTCAGGACGGCGCCCCTGACCGTGACACCTTCTCCGACATAGAGCATGTTCGGTTCCAGCAACTCGTTGACCGTTGCTGACATTTTGTCGCCCTTTCGGTGTAGGCCAACCGCACGCAACCCAACTCAAATGCATTAATGCCTCAATAGACGCCAGAATCCATGCTCATTGCACTCGATTGGACCGCGGTTTGCGCTTCCGCGATGGTTTTCCACAGAATAACCGCCGGTTGCCCCTATCATCGTGGCGGACGCGGCAAGCTTGCGGATTACCGGCCGCGTAGATTGATAAAATCGAAGCATCGCAACTGCGGCCGCGCTGGGGAGGATCGCAAACAATGCCTGGTAAATCTTCGCGCCGGAAAAACTCGATCCGCGCCAAGGCCACGCCAAAAAAACGGAAGCAAGCATCGGTCGCAAGCTCACTACACAGGTCGGCAGCCTGATCCGTCCGCCGGAGCTTCATGCGTTCCTCAGGGCGCAGCGCGATAAAGCGACCTACCATAAGGCGGCGTTCGGAGCCTTCCTACGACGCGCGATCCCAGCTTTACGATTGCAGCCAGGCTTTGCACGCCCCGGGTTGCCATCGCGCCGGGGCGACGGTTCATGGCGCCGTAGGTTTGGCACAATGCGAGCCTAGAGTTGGCCCCGTCGGGCCGAAGCGAAGCTGATTAATATGCTTCCCGAGCTGCAACCATACGCGAGACAGGGAACCGCGCGTCGCCATGACGACAATCAGAATTACCTCCTGGTGGATAGTGACACGGCGCTCGTTCGCCGCCCTTGTAAGTGCCGCCGTCTTCGCCGTCGGCTCGCTGTTATTACCGGCGCGTGCGGACGACCGGCCGCCGCAGGAAGCAAATCCGATTTCGTTGATGGCTGCGCAGGCGAAGATTTCGGCGTCCATCGAATTTGGTTTGCCTGCGCTCGATCATGCACTTGAACGACACGTACCCAGACGACTGGCAACCTTCAACGATCGCGCGACCCTTTGCTGGCATCGGCGAATACTCCGCCGCGAAGTCGATATCGACTGCGAATATTCGGGCTTCGTCGAGCGGACCGGTCCGATTTCGCTGCGCGCCGAACGCGGTCGCTTGAGTGCGGCCGTGCCGTTGTATGGAATGATTGCCGGGCGAGGGATAGGCCGGTTTGCCCGGCTCCTGCACGGCACCGCCGACGGACAGCTGACGGCCTACGCTACCGCACAGCCTCGGTTGCGGCCGGATTGGACCGTTGCGCTCGATATGAACGAAGGCTTCCGCTGGGAAAAACCGCCAATCTTGAGAATCTTGGGTTTCGCAGTCAACCTGACCCGTTTTGTCGAACCAAGGGTCCGCGAGCAGATGCAGCGCCTGCAAGCGGACGCGGCCGCAAACCTTCGCAGCCTCGATCTCCGCGGCAAGGCCGAAACCGCGTGGCGCCATGCATTTCAAGCGGTGAAAATCATCGACGAGCCTGAGGTCTGGCTGCAGATGGTGCCGCAGACGGTGGCATTTGCCGGCATGCATGCGCACGGAAATGTCCTTGAAGGATCTTTAGAGATCACGGGAACGGCAACAACGACGATTGGCGCTGAGCCCGCGGCAATTGTGCCTACGCCGCTGCCGGCGCTCGGAACCGATGTCACCGCGCCGGGACGGTTTGAGATCGTGCTCCCCATCAACATCGACTACGACGCCGTCCGGGCAAAAATTCAGGAAGTCGCGACCACGATGAACGACATCGGCCCGGCCCTGCGCGAGATCAAGGTTCGCCCGTCAGCGGGCAAAGTTGTTATCGGGCTTCGGCTGGCGGGCGCCGACACCACCGACAAGGATGGCGAGTGGCTCTATCTGACGGCGACGCCGCGCCTCGATGCAGAAAAGCAGACGATTGCATTTCCCGAGATTGCCGTTTCCACATCGCAGCGGACGGACGCAACGCCGGCGGCCGCGTTGCTCAAAGACGACCGCTTCCTGCAAAGCCTGCGGCAACAATTGCAGATCCGCTATCAGGCTGAGCTCGACAAGATCGTGGCTTCGGCGAATGCGCGTCTGACCGGGTCTCTCGGCGACGGCTTTCGCAGCGAGGCGCACCTGACATCGTCGAGTGTGGGCAACATGCAGCTCCTCGACAGCGGCATGCGCGTCGACTTTCGCGCCGGCGGCGATCTGAAGATTTTGTATGGTCTTTGATCGCGGCGGCAAGGCGCATTCATGATCTCCTCCACACAGCGTCGATTGGTATCTAAAGGCCTCGTGTTGGTGGCCGGAGCGATCGCGTCCGCCGCCTATCTTGGCGCGCTGCCCCACCACGCAAGCGCCCAATCCGCGTTTTATCTGGCCAGCCGCGAGGAGCTTGCCGGACGGCCCGGAACGCTGATCCGCGCAGAGCCTATGCAAGGCGCCCCTGACAACGCCGCCGCGTATCGGATCCTTTATCGATCCACCGGACTTCACAACGAGCCAATTGGGGTGTCAGGAATTGTGGTTGTTCCGCAAGGTCCAATCCCCATGGGCGGACGCCCGATCATTGCCTGGGCGCATCCGACAACAGGCGTGGTCCCGCGTTGCGCTCCGTCTCTGGCGTTGTTTGTTTTTCAGCAAATCCAGGGCCTCAGAAACATGGTCGAACGCGGCTATGTCGTGACCGCGACCGATTATCCAGGGCTCGGCACGCCGGGTCCGCATCCATACCTTGTCGGCATCAGCGAAGGACGCGCGGTCCTCGACTCCGTGCGCGCCGCGCGCGAGCTGCCGGGCGCCGGCGGCGGGCGGCGCTTCGCGGTGTGGGGTCATTCGCAGGGCGGTCAGGCTTCGCTGTACACCGGGATTTTGGCGAAGACCTACGCGCCGGAATTAAACCTCGTCGGCGTTGCAGCGGCAGCGCCGGCGACCGAACTTGCGACGCTGATGGCCGATGACCTGAACACCAATGGCGGCAGAAATCTTGCCGCCATGACGTTGTGGTCGTGGGCGCGCGTGTTCAATGCGCCGATGGAGCGTGTCGTCCAAGCGCCAGCCATACCGGTCGTGAACCGCCTGGCCGGGGAATGTCTCGAATCGATTTACGATTTCATTGTCCGGCAACGAACCGCACGCGGACTGGAGCAAGCCTTTCTATCCGTGCCAAACCCGGTTGCGATCGAGCCGTGGCGGTCGCTCGCTGCAAGCAATACGCCCGGTGTTTTACCCGGTGCACCTCCTGTCTTCCTGTCACAGGGAGCCGATGACAAACTTGTTCTGCCGGATGTGACAAAGAATTATGCGCGACTGCTGTGCCGCGGCGGGAGCAAAGTGCGGATGGTTGTGCTGCCCGGGGTCAATCACGGCGTCATTGCCCGCGATAGCGCAGGCATGGCGGTCGACTGGATGGCTGGCCGGTTTGCGGGCGCAGACCTCCCCAATGATTGTGGCGGGAATTGATTCCAGGCCATGCGTGGATTTTCTGCAATCGCGCACTACCTAACCTGCTATCCGGTTCGCCGGAAGGTTTGGGGCCCCGTATCAATTCATGGCCGAAGAGCGCGTCAACCGTAAGCTTGCGGCCATTCTTGCAGCCGACGTCGTCGGTTATTCGCGGCTGATGGGTGCCGATGAGGCCGGCACGCTCAATGCGTTGAAGCGGCACCGCGAAACCGTCTTCGACCCGGCCGTCGCCGCCCATCACGGGCGCATCGTGAAACTGATCGGCGATGGCACGATCGTCGAGTTTCCGAGCGTGGTCGATGCGGTTAATTGCGCACTCTCGATCCAGCGCTCCGCCGCTCTGCCGCCGGACCAGAACGGCGCCCCGTCGATCATCGTGCTCCGTATCGGCATCAATCTCGGCGATGTCATCATCGAAGCCGACGACATTTACGGCGATGGCGTCAACATCGCTGCGCGCCTGGAGCCGCTCGCCGAACCGGGCGGAATTTGCATCTCCTCGATTGTCAACGAGAGCATCGGCAACCGGGTCGAAGTGCATTTCCAGGACGGCGGCGAGATCGGCGTCAAGAATATCGAACGCCCGATTCGAGTCTTTCGGTGGCATCCGGGCATGAGTGCGCAGCCTGAGCTGGCCGCAGCAGCGACCCTGCAACCAGCAGCTCACCCGGAGCCAAAGGTCGCGACCGCGTCGATCGCCATTCTGCCGTTCACCAATATGTCGGGCGACCCCGAGCAGGAGTATTTCTCCGACGGGATCAGCGAAGACATCATCACTGACTTGTCGAAGATTGCCGGCCTGACGGTGATCGCGCGCAATTCGAGCTTCACCTATAAGGGACGCGCGGTCGACGTCCGCACCGTCGGCCGCGAGCTTGGTGTCGCCTCCGTGCTCGAAGGTTCGATCCGCCGCGCCGGCCAGCGGGTGCGGATCACCGCGCAGCTCATTGACGCCAGCAACGGCGGACATCTCTGGGCCGACCGATACGACCGCGATCTGACCGATATTTTTGAAGTCCAGGATGACGTCACCCACCGGATCGTCGACGCGCTTAAAGTAACGCTCAGCCCGACCGAGAAGGCGCAGCGGAATGAGACAAAAGCATCCGATCTGGAAGCCTATGAACTGTCGCTGCGCGCCCGGGAAGTGCTGCTCGGGCCGACCAAAAATCGCGAAGCCTTCGACCAGGCCCGGAAGCTGTTCCTTCAGGCCCTCGAACTCGATCCCAACTTTGCCAAGGCCTATGCGGGCCTCGGCTTCGCCTACATGTTCGACTACCAGAATCGATGGAGCGACAACCCCGATGCCTCGCTCGGGCTCGCCAAGGAGTATGCCGAGCGCGCCATCGCGAAGGACCCGAAGGAGGCGTTGGCGCATGCCGTCGCCGCCGTGGCCGCGACCTTTCGCCGGGATATCGACCGGGCGCAGTCGGAGATCGACATCGCACTGTCGCTCAACCCGAACATGGCGATGGCCTACAACATTCAGGGCGGCATTCGCATTTACTTGGGACGACCGGACGAAGCCATTCCATTGATCGAACGCGCCATGCGGCTTGATCCCGCCACCAACCAGCAATTCCTGCACTTCCTCGGCATGGCCAACCTTCTCGCCGGGAAGTATGAGACCGCCGCAGCCGCGCTGCGGGAGCGCATTCGCCTCGTGCCCAACACGGATTTCTCCCGTTCCCTGCTCGCCTCCGCGCTCGGATATCTCGGCCAGACCGACGAAGCCCGCCGCGTTTGGCAGGAACTGAAAGAAATCAACCCGAAATATTCGTTCCAGGAACACCTGGGCCGCCTGCCGTTCAGAAATGAAGAAGAAGCTCAGCGCATTACCAAGGGCCTCAAGAAGGCGGGCGTGCTCGACTAGAGCCTGCATGAAGATCGGATGGAGCGGCGCGCCCTTCAAATAGTGACCGCCTTTCTTGGGCTGGTGCCTGTCGCCACCGGACTGATCGAAATGTCGGGAATCAGCGATCCGATTTACGCATCCATGGGACTGCCGGCGAATCCATTGCTCGACAGTAATCTGCGCTTCTTTGCCGGGGTGTGGCTCGGATTGGGCCTCGCGATCTTTTGGCTGATCCCGAAAATCGAACAGCAAACGCTGCTGTTTCGAGTCATCTGGGGAATGATCTTCATTGGCGGCATCGGCCGGATCGTCTCCATGTTATTTGTCGGACTGCCGCCGGCGCCGTTTATCGGCTTTACCATTCTGGAGATCGTCGGCGCTCCGATCTTCGTTATGTGGCAAAGGCGCGTAGCCAGAATGAACTGATCGACGCGTTCCAATGGCGGCGCGTCAACGGACGAAATTCGTCGGCGGATAGCCCCGCAGGCGCCGCTCCAGATACGTCGCCGGCGGCAGCCGCCGCAGGCCGCCGCGCATCACCTCCTCGTAAGCGCGCTGCTGCACGTCGGGCGGCATCAGCGGCCAACAGCGTTTCACACAAGGAGCGCCCTCACCGCCGCATTGTTTGTGCCGCCGGCAGAAGCCGCGTCTGCACACGCGCCAGAGCGGCAGCGATTCCGCATAGAGGCGCTTGATCACAGCGAACGCGGCTTCCCGTAGCGCTCTTTCCTCGTCCGGTGTCCGCCGCTTCCAGAACAGGCCGCGCCGGCTCGATTTTCCCTTCCGCCGTTTTTTCGGCATGTGTCTCGCCGTTTCTCTCGCTTCATCCCGCCCCGCAACAGCGGGGAGGGGGGACCATCCACAGCTTGCGCAGCAAGCGAAGGATGGTGGGTGCGCCGGCCGCACCGCTCGCTCCGCCGCCGCATGCCCCCTCCACCGTCCTTCCGGATGGTCTCCCTCCCCGGCTCCGTTTCACTACGCGGGGCGGACAAACAAATTCATTCTCGCAGCGCAAACCTGAATCCCTCATCCTGAGGCGGCCGCCAACGGGTCCGACCCGAAGTGGTCGGCCCGATGACAAGCTCCGCGGCCCTCGAAGGAGGCAGGCCACAGCGCTCGGGCCGTCGTCCTTCGAGGCTCGCTGGCGCTCGCGCCTCAGGATGACGGGCAACAGGAAACGTTCCCGCGGCGCGCACGCGCCCGAGGCTTGCCGACCACCACGCCGAAGAAAAAGACGAACAACAAAAAGAGGGAAGCGGAGCGCCGAGAGGCGCATCCAACCATGGCCGCATCTTGCGACGCGGCGCGCGCCTTGCGAAGGCGCGCTCGCCTTTCGGCGCTCCACTGCGGCGCTTGCCGGAACGAGCGAACGCTCCAGCTCAGCCCAGGCCGCGCTTCACGCGAACCAGAGGATGCGGGCGTTACCCGCACCGTCATTCGCGCTTAAGCAAGGCACCTTGCGCGCCGGTCGTAATGCCGACGGGGCATAGCAGCGGTTATTTGGCAGTTTGCATTTGCGCAAACTGCGTCCAGTGCTTGTGATGCCCGGACCGCCCGGGAGCGAAGTGACGAGCTTCGCCCGCAGGAACCGCACCCGCTCCGCTTCAGGGATCGTCTCGAGAAGCGTCCCTCATGATTCAATGAGCGGGATGGCCATCGAGTAGCAAAAATAGAGACGCATGTCAATGGAAATGCGATCATAGGAATATTGCCCTTGATTAAACTACGCAATTGTGGTACAAAGCATGAATTTATCGGCTTTTAGATTTCATGATTGATTTTTTTGAAAAATAAAGGCAACATCCGTCCTCGGAGACTCGTTATGACCGCAACCGTCCATGTTCTTCACGCACGGCCCGATTCGATCGGTAGCTTCCTGCGGGTAGGACACACAGGTTATCGCAAGCTCGAATCCTTGATTGCCGCGAGCAGACTTCGCTTTCGAAGATTCGTATTCGACGCGGCCTACATTGAGGGGCAAGGTGACCTCCTCGGCACCGTACGTCGTTCAGGGTGCGAGATCCTCCTTGATCCTAATTTAGCGGAAACGGCAACGCCGGGACGTTTCGATTCACCTGTAGGCACTCTGCCCTGGGGCAATCCCGACCGCCCATGGGAAGCTGGTGATTATGGACGAAGTCGCAATCACGCCACAGCTCAATCTATTGCGGAGTTTGCGCTCAAACATAATGTAAACGCCGTGCTGGCGCCGGCGCACTGGATCGAAGTCATTCCAAGCCCGTGGGTGTCGGTCGACCTGCGATTGTGCGAAGAACTTCGCTACGAACTCGATCGCGCCGGCGGCAAACATATCGCCGTCGACTATCAAGTCATTACAACAAACACCTTGTTGAAAGATGCGGCGAGCCGCGCAACATTAATTGCGGGTCTTCGTTGCGCACCCATCGAAAATATCTGGCTGCGTTCGTCCGGCTTTGGCGCAACAGCGACCGGCACGGCGACGCGCGCTTTCATAGAAGCTTCCAGGGATTTTCATGAATTGGACAAACCCATCATCGCTGATTTTGCGGGTGGCTTTTCAGGGTTGGCTGCAGCTGCATTCGGAGGCATCGGCGGCCTTTGCCACGGAATGGGACAGAAAGAAGATTTCCGCATCGCGGCCTGGCGAAAGCGGAGTGAGGGTGGCGGGGCATCGAGGCGAATTTATCTCCCTGAACTGGATCGCTTTCTAACTGAAGGACAACTGGGCGCTTTCTTCTCAGTAAGAGGAACCAAGGCGCGGTTCGGTTGCAACGATACAAGCTGTTGTGCGCAGGGCGCGGAGGATATGATTGAAAATCCCCATAAGCATTTTGCCATTCAACGTAGCAAGCAGATAAGAGAGCTTTCAGAAATCCCGGAGCCTAGACGAGCTGAGCATTTCTTGCTTCATGTCCTCGATCCGGCGGTGAGGTCAGCGCGCCTTGCTGCACGTCTCAAGCTCGGAGATGAGCATCTGTCGAAGATTATGGTGGCGGCAAAGCAACGTCTGGTCAATTTGCGCGACCCGTTAGGTGATCTTCACACAAGCTCGAGCACGGTGAGCAGATCATCGGCTCCAAAGTTCCGCGGCAAAAATCAAAACAGCCAGAGTGCGGTGGGTTAGAATGGCAAGTGCGGTTTCCAAAATGATCGACGACCTCAGAAGTCGGGGCGGTCTGAAAGGAACGGACGTTGCGAACATAGCAGAGGTTTCACCGGCGACGGTATCTCGCTGGACCGCCGGAAAGGCATTGCCTCATCCAAAAACGCAACTCGTGATTTCTGATCTTCGATATGTCGTGGATAGGCTTTCCGAATTCTACACTCCCGAGGAGACGAGGCTTTGGCTTTATTCAAAGCACCGTCTTTTAGATGGCCGGCGCGCCATTGACCTGATTAACCAAGGTCAGGCGGATGAAGTCCTCTCGGTCATAGAAAGTCTGGATGAGGGAACCTTTACCTAAATGGTGGGCGGCGGTCGGGTACACGATCGAGCTATTCTTGACGCCTTAGAAAATATCGATCCTGAGGCCCTTGAGAGAACCGTCTGGCGCGTGACCCGCAGAGGCCGCGACCCTGTGCGCGGCGCAGTGGCAAATGGGCGCTGGAACGCAATCGGAGAATTCGAAGTTCTCTACACAAGCGTTCAGCCCGATGGAGCACTGGCCGAGGTAGGATACAGACTATCGTTGGAGCCTGTGTGGCCGAGCAAGCTAGAGCATCAGTTGCACAGCCTACTGATCAGAGCTGAGCGCGCTCTGAGGTTGGATACCCTCGATCAGCTTCAGGCGCTCGGTGTTGACATTACAAGGTTCGAAAATTTTGAGTACGCGGCAACACAAGCTATCGCTGCGGCCGCCCATTTCTTGGAATTTGACGCTCTAATTGTACCAAGCGCAAGATTTCCCACTACCAATGCTGTGCTTTTTCCAGATCGAATTCGAACCCCACCTGACGTCCTCAGTACTGAAGACGTGGATTGGGCGACATGGCGCGCCAAAGCGCGCCGTTAAAGACTTCATTGCAGCCGCTGCCCCCGGTTGAGCGGAGCGAAATCCGGGAAAGCTGATGTCGTCCGATCCACCGATCCCGGATTTCACTTCGTTCATCCGGGCTACAATCGCGCGGCCGATAAGCGGATGTTCGGAGACGATACTGGCCTTGCGCCTGATCTCGGCGGCAATGATCGTTGCAAGGCGCGGATGCCGATGGTGGAGAAACGCGGCAAAGCGGTCGAGATCGGCGAGCGCGGCCGCCGACCACTGAAGCTTCATCGACCTTTCCAGGGCCGAAAGCCCGGTGTTCCCCAGGTGTCAAGCGAGCGCACGACATCGTCGTGAGCGATCGTTGGCTCACCGGCGTTGATGGCGTCCCATTGCCGGTCGAGTTCCGCCAGTTCCGCGGGCGGCAATTGGGATGCGCCTTTGACCGCCACCATTTCCGCCAGCAGTTCACGCACCGACAAGCCAGCTTCAGCGGCGCGCGCTTCCAGCGCCTCCGCGGTCGCTTCGTCGATTTCGATGCGGCGGACTTTAGGGTTCATGTCCGATGCCTTTGGGAGACTTTAGCGCCGACCTCACTCATGCGTCACCACCGGGCAATGAAGAAGGCCCTCACTCGGCTCGCCTAACGGCTCGCCGACCTCTCCCGCAAGGGGAGAGGCGATTTTTTATTCCGCCGCCTCACGGCGCAACTCGCCGGCCTTCGCCATCTCCCGGCGCAGCCATTCCGGCGCAATGTCAAAACCATTCGGCCACGTCGGCGCGCCGAATTCGAGAAAGACACGCGCAAAATAGGTCTCGTCACGCAAGGGTTCGACCATCGGACCCGTCTCGTTGACCATCGATGAGAAATCGTGCTCACCCACGCTGCCGTCACCGAAGTGAACGCGCAAGCGAAAGCCGCCGATCTTCTCCAGGCGTCTGATCTTAGTCAGCATCGAGACCCACTATCCGTTCGAGGGCTATTTTAGCACGCGCGCGGTCCCAATTCGCCTTCAATTCGGCCTTATGCGCGACCGCCCATTGCTTAACGAGACGCGCTGCGGTCGGCGGCAAATATCCTTCGATCACTTCCCCGGTTTCAATGGCGATATTTGCCTCGTGCTCTCCGTACACCGCCTGGAAGTGCGGCGGCGGATGGTCGAGGAAATACATACGGATGCGATGCCATAGAACCACGAGACGGTCGGCATCTTTGATCCCCCTGTGACCCACAAATCGCCAAGTGGGTTCAAGTTGGTTAAAATAACCGGTGCCGCTCCGTTCACGCCTTTCCTGCAGACCGGCGAAAAAGACAAGGCGTGGATGGCCGGAACAAGTCCGGCCATGACGGCCACCTGACGGCTGCGATTACGGCCGTTGTTCCGCCATCGTGCCGCGCACCGCCGCTTCGATCTTGGCTGCATCGGGCGTAACGAATTTCTCCAGCGGCGGGCTGTACGGCACCGGCGTATCGGCGCGGGCGACGCGCGCAATCGGCGCTTTGAGCGACCAGAAGCCGCGCTCGGCGACGAGGCCGGCGATGGAGGAAGCGAGCCCGCCGGTCAGCGGCGCTTCGTCGGCCACCACGAGCCGTCCGGTTTTGGCGACGGATTCCAGCAGCGTCGTCTCATCGAACGGCGCCAGCGAGCGCGGATCGATCACCTCGACGTCGATGCCGTCGCGCGCCAGACGTTCCGCCGCCGCAAGCGCGTAGTGCACCATCAGCGAGATGGCGAGAACGGTGACGTCGCGTCCGCGCCGTTTGATATCGGCGCGGCCGAGCGGCAGCGGCACGCGCTCGTCCGGGAGCGGCCCCTCGATACCGAGCAGCCGCGCGTGGTTGACCACCAGCGTCGGATTGGGGCTCGCCATCGCGGCGCGCACCAGGCCGTAGGCATCCGCCGGCATCGACGGCGCGACGATCTCGAGCCCCGGCACGTTGGTGAGCATGGCGTGCGGACTGTGACTGTGCTGCGCGGCACCCGCACCGCGCACGCCGTGCAGGAAATGAAAGGTCACCGGCACGTTCAGGCGTCCGCCGGTCATGTAGTGAGCAACCGCCGCTTCGTTGGCGATCTGCGACCACGCCAGATAGGCAAAGCTCGCGGTGCCGAGATCGACGAACGGATGCGCACCGGCCATCGCGGCGCCGGTGCCGAGCGCGGCAATGGCGGCTTCCGAGGTCGGCGGATCGATCACCCGGTCCGGGAAATCGTTGCGGATGCGGTCCATTAATTGTCGCTCCGGACCGAGCCCCAGCACATAGCCGCCGACAATGCTGGCGCGGGGATCCGCGCTCAGTCCGTCGTGCAGCGCTTCGACGAACGCGGCCGCGAATGTGCAGGTCTTGGTCATGACGCGTGACCCGCGAACACATCGTCGAGGGCTGTTTTAGCTTCCGGGAACGGACTCGCCAGCGCCTCCTGCATCGCGCGCTTCATGTCTTCGCGAATTTCGGCGTCGTAGAAATGGATCCGGCCGACAGCATCGGTGCCTTGCGCGGCGAGTGACCGCGCCAGCCGCAGCACCGGATCGTGATAGCGGTACCAGTCAGCGTGCTCGCCTGCGATCGGCGCCTCGCCGGTCGCCATGCGGATGTCGGTTTCGCCCGTCAGCAGAGCGGGCCACAGCGGATTGCTGCCGGCCCATCTTTTGGTGACGCTCTCGATGAAGACCGGGCCGCGGCCGTCGCGACACTTGGCGATGGCCGCAATCGCCGCCGCCGAAATCTCCTCACAATCGGTGCCGTTGACGCGGACGGCCTCGATGCCGAGCGCTCTCGGGATCTGCAACAGATCGGCGCCGCCGGCGTGAACCAAAGTCGGAAAACCACCGCGGGCCGCGCCCCAGGCGTCCACGCTGTTGTTCTCGCAGATGAACAGCACCGGCAGCCGCATCAGCGACGCGACATTCATGGCCTCGTAGCTGACGCCTTCTTCAAGCGCGCCGTCGCCAAAGAACGCGGCCGCTACTGCCCCCTCGCCGGCCTGCTTGCAGGCATAGCCGGCACCGACCGCGAGCGAGATGCAGCCGCCGACCACCGCCGAGGTCGAAATGAAGCCGAGCGAAGGATCAGACAGATGCAGCGTTCCGCTGCGGCCGCCGTTGAGCCCGCCGGCCCGCCCCAAAATCTCTGCCAGCGCCTTCGCGGGATCGGCGCCGCGCGCGATGATGTGGCCGTGGTTGCGATGCGTCGTGGCGAGACGGTCGCGGGCTTCAAGCGCGGCGATGATCGCGGCGCCGGCCGCCTCCTGGCCGATATAGATGTGAAAGTGCCCGGCGAACTTTCGCCCGCTGGAGAGCGCGAAAACCGCCTCTTCGAAGCGGCGCATACGCAGCATCGCGCGCAGAAGCTGCCAGCGCCCAGCGGGTTCATCGCCCGGCATGATTTTTCCTCGGCGGCGTCCGGCGTACCGCGACTACGCGTTTCCTGCCCTTGAATTTCTTTACCGCGGCCTAGTGGTTGGCGAAACTGGATTTCGCCGCGTGCGCGCCAGCTATGCGGCCGAAGCTGAGTGACCGCAGTACCGAGGTGCCCGCCGGATACTCGTGATAAAACAATCCGACGATCTCGCCCGCGGCGTAGAGGCCGGGAAGCGGAACACCGTTGCCGGTCACGACCCGCGCATCGCGATCGGTGCGGATGCCGCCGTAGGTGAAGCAGATCGCGGAGGTCAGCGGATAGCCGAAGTATGGCGGCTTCTCGAGGCGATACGCCCAGTTTGTTTTGTCGGGCGTCAAGCCTCGGGTGCGCTTGCCGTCGCGACGGTAGGGATCGAACGCGCCGGGCTCGACCGCGGCGTTGTACTCCGCGACTGTTTGCATCAGGGCATCCGGATCGAGCCCGAGAAGCTTCGCCAGTTCCGGCAGCGTGCCGGCTTCCACCGGCGGCTTATCGGAGTCGAACAACACCATGATGCCCTTGTGGCTGGTGATGTTCTGATCGGCGATAAAGAATGCGCTTTGGTTTTGGTTGCGCCAGACCTCAAAAGCGATCAGCTCGAAAGTCTCTTCAAAAGTGCCGTGGCCTTCGTCGTAGAAGCGCTCGGCGTCGCCGTTGACGACGATGCCGAACGGATGGCCGTAAATGTACGCGTCGGGTCTGGTGGTGCGGCGATCGACCAGTTCGGTGTGGACCATGTCGAACTGGCCGGACGTGCCGGCGCCGATCTCCATCGCCATGCGGATGCCGGCGCCCTGATTGAACGCCAATCCCGGCGCCAGCAGCGGCAGGTCGCAGGCGTCGGTTCCGAGATAACGCGTCAGCATCTCCTTGTTGCCCTCGAAACCGCCGCAGGCCAGCACCACCGCGCGCGCCGTCAGCGTGCGCTGCAAGCCGTCCTCGCCACGCACGACGACGCCTTGGACGCGGCCGTCGGCAGCGAGATTGAGGCGCACCGCTTCGGTTTGATAAAGAATCTCAGCGCAGCCGGTTTTATCGATTGAATTGACCAGCGCATCGACAATAGTTTTGCCGCCGCCATCCGGCGTGACCTCGTGCTCCACTCCCATGGCCACCGGGGGACCGTAGTGCAGAAGCTTGACGCCGTGCGCTTCGAGGAAGCGAAGCGAATTCGGCACCTCGCGCTCCAGCACCCGGCAATATTCGAGGTCGGCGAGACCCTTCGACACTCTCTCCACCTTGCCGACAAACAAAGGATCGAGACTGAAGTCCTCGCGGGCGCGAAAACGGGCTGTGGTCCAACGGGTGGCCCCGCCACGCTGGTCCTTCGGCGCGCTTTCCAGGATGGCGACCCGCGGCGTACTCCCTTCTTCCTTCGCCGCATCGATGTAACTCACGGCGGCCGAAAGACCGGCCGCGCCGCAGCCGACGACGATGAAATCGTAACTATCCGCACCTGCGGCCATTTCGTTTTCCTCCGCTGAAACTTGTTTCCTCCGGCTTGGCGAGTGGAGGTTTTACGCGCCGACTATCCTGTCACACTTGCGCGAAACCGGCCATATGGCTGCGCGGCGAGCGACGATCGAGCTGCCGGGACACTATACGAAGCGAAACTGCGGAACTCCGCCAACGGAGATCAAGCGCCCCACCGACGGCGCCGGAAAATGTCCGGTCATCAGCAGGATGTCGGTGTCGGTGAATTTTTCGATGATGTGCCGGCGGGTCCGCTCTGCCACCTTGCGATCGCGATCGCCGGACGTGCTCCACTCCGGATGGAGAATCTGGATCGGCGAGTGGAGTGCATCGGCGGTCAGAAGCGCGCGGCTCTTGCCGCTTTCGACGAACAGCCCGGAATGGCCCGGCGTGTGTCCAACCAGCGGATAGAGCTGGAATTCGTCGCCAAGCAGGGACGCCACCCCGTCCTTGCCGTCGACCACCACGAACTGGCCGGCGGCAATGACCGGCGCGACGCTGTCTTCATAGGCCGCGATTCCAAACGGAACTTCGGTCTTGTCCCTGACCGCGGTTTCCCAATAGGCGGCCTCGTCGCGGCTGACGAGATATTTTGCCTTGGGAAAAGTCGGAATCCATTTGCCGTCCTGTAATCGCGTGTTCCAGCCGATGTGATCGACGTGCAAATGCGAGCACATCACAAAATCAATGTCTTCGGGCATGCAGCCCATGGCGGCGAGATTTTCGAGATATGGGGTATCGACCATGTGGAACGGATAGACGCCGCCCCGTTCCTTGTGATTGCCGCAGCAGGTGTCGAACAGGATGGTGTGATGCTTGGTGCGGATCACGTAGGTGTGGATGCTGAGCAGCACCTTGCGCTTTTCCGGATCGAAGAAGCGCGGCACCATCCAGTCCCGCTGTTCCATGAATTGCTCGAAGGTGTTTTTCGGAAACAGCCAGGCCAGATCGAATTCCGCGCGCGGCTGCTCGACTAGGATGTCGATGGTCACGGCGTTGAGCACATGCGGAGCCATTTTCCCTCCCGAAGTCACATTTCTTTATCTGCCGCAGCTCGGCTTGACGTAGGGTGAAACCCAACAAAAGCTGCACGGTGCCGTCAAGCACTTCGCGCGCAATACGGTCCCGGAGGCCCGAATGTTCGATTACATTATTATCGGTGCGGGCTCGGCTGGCTGCGTCATCGCCAGCCGGCTGTCCGAAAATCCGGCCGTGCGCGTGCTGCTGCTGGAAGCGGGACCGCGGCCCAGAAGCATCTGGGTCGGCATGCCTTCGGGCGTCGGCCGGCTGATCTTTCCCGGCAAACTGAACTGGGGCTACTCGACCGAGCCGGAGCCGAACCTTGGCGGCCGGTCGGTTTACGCCCCGCGCGGGCGCGGCCTGGGCGGCACCAGCCTGATCAACGGCATGGCCTATGTCCGGGGCCATCCGGAGGATTATGACGGCTGGCGGCAGCTCGGCAATCGCGGCTGGGACTGGGAGAACGTGCTTGGCTATTTCAAGAAATCCGAGCGGCGGGACGGCAAGCCGAGCGACTATCACGGCCGGAACGGAGTGCTCGCCGTCAGCGATCCGACGTTCAAGCTGCCGGCTTCGCGTGACTTCATCGAGGCCGGCGTGAATGCCGGTTTGCCGCGTAACGATGACATCAACGGCGAGCGCCAGGAAGGCGTCGGCTATATCCAGTTCACCATCAACAAAGGCAGGCGTCATTCGAGCGCCGACGCTTTCCTCACCCCGGCGCGGGGACGCGCCAATCTGGCAATCGTGACCGGCGCGCTCGTGCACCGGATCAAATGCAAGGACGGACGCGCCGTTGCGATCGAGTACAGCCGCGATGGCGAGGTGCGCGTCGAGGAGGCGGGTAAGGAGATCATCGTCGCCGCCGGCGTTTTCAATTCGCCACGTGTCCTGATGCGTTCCGGAATCGGTCCCGCCGCGCGGCTCGGCGAATTGGGCATTCCGGTTGTCGCTGATCTTCCCGGAGTCGGCGAGAATTTGCAGGATCACGTCTACATCCACCATACCTGCGATTCGACGGCAGACAGTTCGGTCAACAGGGAGCTGCGTGGGCTGCGCGTCTATCTGCATGGCGTCTACTACATGCTGACGCATCGCGGGTTGCTGACGACGGGGGCGTCTCAGGCCTGTGCATGGGTCAGGGTGGTGCCCGGCTCGGAACGGCCGGACACGCAAATCTTCTTTCGGCCCGTGAGCTGGGAATTCAGCAAAGCCGGAACGCTGGTGATCGGATCGACGCCGGCGATCGGATCGTCCTGTTCGCCGCTGCGGCCGCATTCGCGCGGCAAGGTCACGCTGCGCTCGGCCGACCCGAACGACCGGCCGATCATTGTGGCGAATTATCTCGACGCCGAGTGGGATCGCCAATCGGTAATCAATGGCGTGCGGATGATGCGGCGGATTTTCGCCACCGAGCCGCTGAAGTCGCGGATCGTGCGCGAAGTGATTCCGGGCCCGGATTGCCGCACCGACGATGAGATTCTCGATTACGCGCGGCGAACCGCCCAGTCGCAGCATCACTGGGTCGGGACCTGCAAGATGGGCAGCGATCCGCTTGCCGTGGTGGACGACCAGTTGCGGGTGCGCGGCGTCGACGGCTTGCGTGTGATCGATGCCTCGGTGATGCCGACCATCCCGAGCGGCAACACCAACGCGCCGAGCATCATGATCGGCGAGAAGGGCGCCGACCTGATCAAGGGGCGTCAGGCTGCCGCTATTTGAAGTGATGGCGCTGGCTGCGGGACCGAAAGACGCCGTCAATGTCAATGGACTAACGGATTGCGGGGCTTTGCATAAAGGCCCCTCATAAGTTTACCGACGCCGAGCTCATCGTCAGGCGGGTCGTGACTTCCGTCACAGCAGCGTCTCCCTAATGCCGTAAAACGAGGCTACTGGCGCTGCCCACAAGCGAGGCTTGATCCTATGAATAATGTCGACAGCAAGTTACCGCTCAAGCAGCCTTGTCTTACCCGCAGAGCGAAAAAATGGAACTATAAGCCGTTCCAGTTCGTTTGTTGCGTCGGGACTTCCGTCTTGCAAAGGCTCACGCACCTCGAAGCGGAAAACGCGTGATAAATCGGCTCACAACAGCACGTTCGACCGAGGCGATCCGGCGATGGAAAGCGCCCGCGATCGTCACCCTCGCCGCCACGGCCGCGCTGACAGCGCTGACGCTCTCTCCGCCCGCGGGTGCCGCGGGGAATCAAGAGCCTCTCGAGCGCGCCCGTGAGGTAACCGCCCCGCGCGATGCGGGTGAGCCGATCATGGCGATCGTGTCGATCAAGCGGCAACAGGTGACCATCTACGACAGCGATGGCTGGATCATGCGCGCGCCGGTATCGACTGGCACGACGGGTCGCGAGACCCCGTCCGGAGTCTTCAGCGTCGTCGAGAAGGACAAGGACCACCACTCGAGCCTCTATGACGATGCCTCGATGCCGAACATGGAACGTATCACCTGGTCCGGCATCGCACTGCACGGCGGGCCGCTGCCCGGCCATGCGGCCTCCCACGGCTGCGTGCGGATGCCCTACGGCTTTGCGGAGAGGTTATTCGACAAGACGCGGATCGGCATGCGCGTCATCATTGCGCCGAACGATGCAGAACCGGTCGCGTTTTCCGATCCGGCCCTGTTGGTCCCAAATCCGAAAGCTCTTGCGGACGCACGGCCGCGAGCCGAAGCGCTCGTCCGCGAGGCGGCAGATGCGGAGAAAGCCGCCGCCGACGCCAAGAATGCTGCCGCAAAGGCTGCGCGCGAGCAGGCGGCGTTGACGCTGCCGCTGCGCCAGCTGGAATGGCAAAAACGCGCCGCCGACGCCCGGCGCGTCTATGCCGACAAGGTGTTCGCCGCCGCCAAGACCCAGCAGGCCACGGTGCAGGCCGACGAGCTCAAGCAGAAGGCCGCCGCCAAGGCCGCGGACCTTGCGGCGAAGCTCGACGCCGCCAAGGCCGACGCCAAGAGCAAGCTCGATGCGGCCACGGCGGCAAAGGCCGCCGCCGTGGCCACGAAAGCCAAGATGGTCGATATCGCCAAGGCGGCCCTTGAGGCGAAGCTCGCGCTCGAACCGGTCTCGATCTTCATCAGCCGCGCGACACAGAAGCTTTACGTGCGGCGCGACACGCACAGCCGGCTGCCGGACGGTGGCGAGAAATTCGACACGACCCTCGAAGTCCCGGTCACCATCCGCAGTCCTGGCAAGCCCATCGGCACGCACGTGTTCACGGCAATGGCGCAGACCGACGACGGAGGACTACGCTGGACCGCGGTCACGATCGAGGGCGGCGACGACGCCAGGGACGCGCTCCACCGCGTGATTATCCCGCAGGATGTGCTCGACCGCGTCGCGCCGACGGCTTTGCCGCGATCCTCGATCATTATCTCGGACGAACCGCTGAACCGCGAGACTAACTACCGCACGGAGTTTGTCGTGGTGCTGAACGACCAGCCGCAGGGCGGCCTCGCGATGCGCGAGCGCCCGGACGATGACCGCGTCGCCGACCGTAACGAGAATGATCGCTTCGCCGATCGCAACCCATGGTCTGGCGGCTTCTTCGGTTTCGATCGCTGGGGCGGTTCGAACTCTTCGGCGTTCCAGAACGCCGGTCGGAACTATTATCCGCGGCAATGGTGAGATCGCCGCGGGTCGCGGGCTTCCGCGCGATCGACGCTTCGGCAACGCCGACCATCCCGAGCGGCAACACCAACGCCCCGAGCATCATGATCGGCGAAAAGGGCGCCGATCTGACGACAATCCGTATCCGGTCAGCGGTGGTGCCGTGGCGCTCCCTACGGGACCGCGCCAAACCATAAAAATCAAACGCTTATCCCGAAAGTGGGACATTGGTTATCCCAAGCAATCGTTATGCTCAAATAATTTTCGCCGCGCTCCAGATATCTTTGTAGGCGACGAGCTTATCGGCGGCCGTCTCACCTTCTACTCGCACAATAGAAGCCGGTGCTCGTTGCGCGATGGCGTTCAAGGATTGCGTTACGATCCAGACTTCGCCCTCATCAACCATGATAAGTCGATCATGCAGCGTTCTCGCTGGAGCGAGCCGAGCTAAGAGTGGTCGGGTCTGTCCGTACTGCTTCACCCACCGCGCTACAGAAGGTGCAAAACTTGGTTTGACATGCTGTTCGTCGGCCAAGAGTTTAATCGCTATCTTTTCTTGTGCCGTGATAACGAAATCAGTGAGCGCTTTCTCATCCATGTATGGATCAACGACGAGAAACTCTTTCTTCGATCTGCTTGCAACTCTTGCAAACGCCGCTACCGCGTCGAACTCGTTCCCGGCGGGAATAAATGTGCCTTGGCCTGAAGCGGGCGCTTCCAGTTCAGCAATTGCAAGTTGACGATACAGAATCGTCACGGCGGCGCGCACACTCGTCCGACGTAGAGCGAGGTAATCCGGATCGTCGTAAGCGACAGCTTCATCCATTGTCTTTTTAAATTCGTCGGCCTCGGTCTTGTCGCCGCTCTTCAATACGAGAGCAAAACCGCGCGCGAACCATTGTATCTCCTGGCCCGAATACGGGCCGACGTTGAGCAGTCGAGGCGGGGTCCCTTCTAGCAACCGCCCGAGTTGAACGTAGCGCGTTTGTGGATCGGCCATGGACAAAACAACAACGAACGTGGTCCCACTTCATTACGAAGTGGGACTTTCCGCCAAAATAGATCGATACATCCAATGACATTTTTGCTTGATGGCGCTCCCTACGGGATGGATCGTTATGTAATAAAATAAATTACTTAGATGCAATATTAGCGGCATTAGCGGCAGAAATTAGCGACAGACTTTTTGAGCTAGTTGTCAGCTTTCATTAGGTTGTCCACCCGCTCCCGACCGAGGAAGCTGGAGTTGCGAGGCTTTAGCGATTCTCGGGAGGACCGGATGAACTTGCATAAGAATGCCCGGCTCACGCCGCGCGGTCGAGAGCGCATTGTACGACAGGTTGAGAGCGGGCAGACGCCGGAGGCCGTCGCCGAAGCCGCAGGCGTCTGCCCGCGGATCGTTCGGAAGTGGGTTGATCGATATCGCCGCGAAGGATTAGCGGCATTGCAGGATCGCTCCTCCCGGCCGCATCGGCTCCGACGGCCGACGCCCCAGGCGGTGGTCGATGAGATCGAGCGGCTGCGCCGCCAGCGCTGGACCGGCAAGCAGATCGCCGCCGAGGACCGGCGTCTCGCCCGCTACTGTCAGCCGCGTTTTGCGTCGGCTTGGATTGAACAAGCTCAGTGCCCTGGAGCCGGCCGAACCAGTCCGGCCGCTATGAACGCGAGAAGCCAGGCGAGCTCATCCATCTCGACATCAAAAAGCTCGGCCGCATCGGCTCTGTCGGACACCGTATCACCGGACGATATCCCGGCGCCGTCAACCGTCATCACGGCATCGGCTGGGAGTTCGTCCATGTCTGTATCGACGATGCCTCGCGCGTCGCGTTCGTGCAGGTGTTGGCCGATCAGCGCAAAGAGAGCGCTGTCGCCTTCCTGCAGGCTGCCGTTGGCTATTACGCCAAGCTAGGCGTCCGCATCGAACGCGTGATGACTGACAACGGCTCGTGCTACCGATCAAAGACCTTCCGAGCTGCCTGCAAACGCCTCGGGCTGCGCCAAGTCTTCACCAAGCCCTACACCCCGAGGACCAACGGAAACGTTGCCTTTGGCGCGCGCCGAAGCCTCGGCACACAGACCAGCTTTGAGCTCCTGGATAGATAGTGCCGAATCGAGAGCCAAAGCCGCACATGACGAGATGTTCGTTTGCCGAAAGGATGAGAGCCGCGCCGTCCGAAAATGGCTCTGCTTTCTTAGAGATTGCAGCGCGCCATCGGCGCCCGCGGAAAACGCGCTATTCTTAATAAGCTCTCCCTGACGAAACATGTGAACGACGTTGATCGCCTCCCATTCCTTGGCGTAAATGACGCCGCGCCCCATGAGATTTGGAGTTCGCGGATACTTCCCGGATAATTGTAGTTGAGCATGGCTTCAACTGCGCTGTGCATGAAGCCCATTATCGTTCGACCGTGCTCCGTCCGATACAACGCCAGAAAATGTTCCATGTGCAGCGGGATTGCTGGATCCGATTTTCGGCACACACAATATGGGGCGGCCTATTTGCGAGCCCCTAAAGCATCGTTTTGTGCGCCCTCACCTTTGGTAGGAGGGCGGCGTGCGGATTCGCGGATGTTGATCATGCAAGGCAATCGGACGTGCGCCACATCCAATTTTACCCCATCGATTCGACGAAACAAGAGCCGCCACGATTCCGCCGCCAATTGATCGAAAGCCTGACTGATCGCGCTAATGTAGGGGCGAATAGCTGTCATCCATTCCGAGTGCTCGAAGCCAAGCAGCGAAATTTCCTCGGGAAAACTCAGCCCCGTCGAACTGATCGCCTTTACCGCGCCGATGGTGGCAAAATAGGTTGTCGCAAAAATCGCAGTGGGTGGATCCGGACGATGTAGTTCTTGTTCGACGGCAGCGCGGCATCCATCGATGGTGCGCGCGCCGATTACAACTCGATCGCGTACACCTTCTCCCGCCACGCGAATTGCTGCGCGATAGCCCTCGATCCGTTCACGGACATTCGCATTAACAAGACTTGGCGTTAGCAGGATTATCTCGCGGTGACCCAATTGCAGAAGCAGTTCGCAACCCATTTTTCCCGCGCCGAAATTGTCCGATGCGACGGCATCAAAGCGCGGATTGCCGAAATTGCGGTCGACAAGAACCGTCGGAGGTAAATTTTTTGGAAATGCGGCGACGGATCCGAAATCGTCATCTGCCGGCACCACCAGCAATCCGTCGACTCTGCGCGCGATCAATGACCCGATACGCGTGGCCTCGGTATGAGGGTCCTCACCACTGGCAACGACCAACACCTCATATCCGATTTGGGCGGCTTCCGTTTCGTAGTGGCGGACCAGGCTAGCATAAAATTCGTTAGCCAGATTGGGGACAACCACGCCGATGGTTCGGCTCTTACCCAAACGCAGGCTCGAGGCCATGTAATTCGCCTTAAAGCCCAATTCATCGATAGCGGCGTGCACCAGCCGACGCGATTCTTCGGCTACCGGACGCAAACCGGTGATCACGCTCGAAACCGTACCAGTTGAAACGCCGGCGCGGACCGCCACATCGCGAATGGTCGGCGGACGCGGAGAGCCTGCAGTGTAGGTTGGTCTGGCAGTCATCAGTCGAATTGGGCTGGCGTCGAAAAGACCTCAAACAACATAAATATGAAAGCGACAGGGCGGGCGGACGCTGTTGTCGGCGCCGCTGCGGAATGTAAAACGTCGTGCGTCATGCACAATTCGCGCGTCCGCCGAAGATGTTATCTCTGTTAGTGAGATCCCCGGTATCTCGCCTACTTCCGCCGCGCCAACCCAGCAATGGTCTTGTCGATTCCAACTCGCGCAAGCATTCAGAACTTTTTGTCCTGGAGATTAGTTCCGGATGCGCCGACTATCGAGACATGTTGGATCCGATCGACGGCCATTTGCCATATATGCCCTTGTATGTCAAAACGTTTTAGATAAGGCGGGTTTCCCGGCCCCTCCAGCCGCAGACTTCGTCTCCCGCAGATTTGGTTCGTCGATGGCCGCGTTGCATCGCTATAGTTGATCCATGGCGCTGCCGTCGGACTTTTGGAAGACATTCAACGCCGAACGTATCGCTGTCCGCGATCTCCGGCTCAACGTCGTTCGTGGCGGCCAGGGTCCTCCAGTCCTGCTTGTACCGGGCTGGCCACAAACCTGGTACGCTTGGCGTTATGTTATGGCCCTCCTCGCCAGTCAGCGCAGTGTTATCGCCGTCGAACCGCGCGGGATGGGGGACTCGGACAAACCCAATGACGGCTATGATCTCGCCACCGTTGCGCGAGACTTGGTCTTGTTGCCGGGAGCATTAGGCTTTCATGGCTCATTCGATCTGGTCGGGCACGATATCGGCGCCTGGATCGCCTATGCCATGGCGGCGGATTTTCCGACGCACATCGCGCACGTCGCCTTGATCGACTCAATGATCCCGGGCGTGTCTTCGTCGCCGAGTGCCCTCGAGCCCGCCGCGATCAACAATCGCGTCTGGCATTTCGGCTTCAATCGTCTGGGCGCCGAACTGAACGAAGCACTCGTAAGCGGGAACGAGGATTTGTTCTTCTCCTGGCAATTCCGCACCAAAGCGGCCCACCCAAACGCGATTAGCGACGACGACATTGCCATTTATGTGAAGGCTTACAGCACGCCTTGCGCGCTGCGCGCGGGCTTCGACTACTATCGCGCGATCGAGACTAATGTCGCGCAGAACGCCCGGCGCATCAAGACGAAGCTTGCGATGCCGCTGCTGTTGGTAGCTGGCGAAAAGGGCGTTGGCCAGGCGATGATCGATGGACTGACCCGTATCGGCGCCAATGTGACCAGCCAAATTCTGCCTGGGGTGGGCCACTATGTTCCCGACGAAGCGCCGCAGGCGCTGGTCGATTGTCTGTGCCGCTTCCTGGTCTGAAGTTTCCTCCCATTCGTAAGCGCTCGGCGAAGACCGTTCCGCTGTTCGAGCAACTGGTTTCAGCCGTGATACAATTTAACGGCAGGAGCTCGACTATGGATCGATTGGATGCTCCGCAGTTTTGGGCAAGAACGTCAAGCAAGTAGACCTCTGATTAATACGCTTAGGCTTGGCGGTTTCGATCAACCAAGCACAAGTTAGCCGCTCGCTCGCTGCTGCGATTGGAGTCCTGCGTTTGAACTCTGATGGAGCAACGAAATTCACTTGACTCACGCGACAAAAAAACTTCTAAATCGTTTTAGAATGATAGCGGCAAACGCTGCGGACATGCCTGCGATCGACGCAGATAGGGGAGACGGGTCGACCTTTGGGTGCCATCGGCAAAACGCTAGAGCTCAGTGGCAAAGGTAAGCAGGTAGTTGCCGCCCGCTGTTCGGCATCGGCCGGGATGCCGTACCTTGTAAATAGATGATCATCGCCGATACGCGTTGTAAGGTCATAACACTGTGTCCAACACGGGATCTGCTGGCCGCCAATTAGCGTTATCGCGCAGAACGAGAGCGGGATGACACTTCTCAAGTCCTGGAAAACGCGTCAGCCTCAGTTTCTAGCCATCTGGCCTGCGACGATCGTGTTGTTCATTCTAAGCCCGATCCTCGCACGGGGCAGCGTTTCCGGCAGCTCGATCTTGGTCGTTTTCTCCTTCGCCTCCATTCTGGCCATCGCCGCTGTCGGCCAGACATTGGTCATTCAACAAGGTGGCCTCGACCTCACAGTTCCCGGCGTGATGTCGGTAGCTGCCGTTATTGTCTCGAAATACCCAGGCGGCGAGAACGGTGATCTTCTGAAGTGGGTCGTGATCGCCATCGCCTCCGGAGCGCTCTCAGGTTTGGTTTGCGGAGTGGCGAACACGTATTTCCGCATCACGCCGTTTGTTGCTACACTGGCCGTCAACGCGCTGCTCTACGGCGCGGTGCTCTTCATGACCAAGGGCACCTCGACCCAAGCGGTACCGGCCGCGTTAGGCGACTTCGCCGTGGGTCGCGTCGGCGGATTCCCCAATTTGGCGATTGTCGCGGTAATAGCGGTGGTCTTATTCGAGATTGCTATTCGCGCGACCGCGATCGGTCGCCGTTTCGTCGCGATCGGTGACAGCGAACGTGCGGCGCGTGCGGCTGGCATGCGCGTCGTCGGTTTTCATATCGCCACTTATGTTGTAGCAGGCGCCGTATACGCCATGGCCGGCGTACTTCTTGCGGGTTATTTAGGCATTCCGAGCCTGCTGGTTGGGAATTCCTATTTGCTGCCGACCATCGCCGCAGTTGTACTCGGCGGTACCTCACTGCTCGGCGGCGCCGGAAGTGTAGCGGCTAGCGCGATCGGAGCGCTGTTCCTCATTCAGTTGCAGCAGGTGACACTTGGCATGGGGGCGCCGGCATCTGTCCAGGATATTATTGAAGCCGCCATCATCGCAGTTGGCATGGGCCTGCGGTTGGTGCCCTGGCGACGACTGTTCGACAATTCAACTCGAAATCGGCGGGAGGTATATCCTTAACGCCTGGAGAAATCGGGCGAATGTCGAGCGACACTCAAAGCCCGCGGCGTACCTAAACGCCGAACGCTCGGCAAACAAACTGACAAAATGCGGAAAAAGAAACAGAGAAAATGAATCCGCTGCGGCGGATTGAAAGGAGAAGGAAATCGCCATGGTTAGAATACGTACTTCACTAAAGACCCCTCGCACCGCAATCGCAGCAGCTGCGATTGCGATCGGTGCGATCGGGGGCATTCCAAGCACGTCGCCAGCAGCAGACCAGGCGACGAATGATCAGATCATTAACGCGGCCGGCAAGACGAACGACAAGTCGTTCTGCGGTACCAAGCCGATCGTGCTCGGCATCCATGACGGGTTTGGCATCAACGGTTGGTCGAAGTCCTCCATGGCGGCAGTCCGCTCTGAAGCCGCCAAATGCCCGAACGTCAAACAGATAGTTCGGATCGGGCAAGGCGATCTGCAGAAGTCGATCGCCGACGTCAACGGAATGGTCGCGCAGGGCATCAACGCCTTAGTGATCATTCCCGATTTCGGCAAATCGCAGCTGCCGTCGCTTCGGAATGCGACTAAGGCGGGTGTCAAAGTGGTAGCATGGGCCGCCGATCCAGGCGGTACCGCCGGAAAGGACTATGTCGCTTATGTTGACGATGATGTTACCGCGGCCGGACGGACGCTCGGAACGTGGATGGCCAAGGCGGTTCATGAGAAGGGCAACATCGTCTATCTCGGAGGGCCTCCCGGTAATCCGGTAAGCGTACAAACTCTCGCTGGCGCTGCCGAGGTTCTCGCTAAATATCCGAATATACACCTGCTAACCGGCATCAAGGACTGGCCGATCACCAATTGGGATGCCGCGGTGACCCAGAAGACTGTGACTGCACTGCTGGCCAAATACCCGGAAATTGACGGCATCATCGACGATCAGGACGGCTTCTCTGGCCTTGGCGTGCTGCGTGCGTACCAGAGCGCCAATCGCCCGATGGTTCCCTTCACTCTATTGGAGGGCAATCAGCTCGCCTGCGACTATGCCAAGATGAAACCGAGTGATGCAAAGTTTGAGCTTGGCACGATGACGGCACGAACGTGGCTTGGCCGCATCGCCGCGCGCAAGGCAATTGCCGCCGCAGAGGGGCTGCCAAACAACGAGCCGGACATCTACCGTCTGCCGATCTACGAAGATACGCTCGCCGGCAAGCTGCCGACTTGCGATACGAAACAGCCGCCAGACGCCTACATTTCCGCGCAGTTTTCGCCGGAGGAGTTGGAAACCTACGGCAAAACTGAATAAGGCGCTGTCGAAAATGACAGCTCGCGCCGTTCTCAGTCTGAAGGGCGTTTCCAAGACCTTTCCGGGTGTTGTCGCTCTCGAGGGCGTATCTCTGGACGTCTCTGAAGGCGAGGTGCACGCCCTCTTGGGCGAGAACGGCGCGGGAAAGTCAACATTGATGGCGATCGCAGCCGGCGCGATGGCCGCCAACTCGGGAACTGTCGAGATTGACGGGATACCCCTCGATACTGCTTCGCCAAGCCGGGCGCAGGAACTTGGTATCAGCGTCGTCTACCAGCACACCTCGGTCCTTCACGAGCTTACGGTGGCCGAGAATCTTCTCTACTGCGTCCCTAAAGAACGGCGCGCTGCGACGATCAACACCAGTCAGTGGATCAGCGAGCAACTAGCGCTCGTCGGCGCCGTTTTTGACAGACGCACGCGCGTAGGCGAGCTAAGTGTCGCGGAGCGTCAACTCGTCGAAATCGCCAAAGCCTTGGCCCTTGTGCCCAAGGTTCTTGTACTCGACGAGCCGACGGAGGCGTTGACCGCCAAGGAGACCGAACAGCTATTCGTCAATATCGAGCGCATCACCGCGCTCGGTACCGCCGTAGTCTACATTTCCCACCGCTTGCCCGAAGTAAAGCGCGTGGCGGACCGCATCACCGTCCTGCGCGACGGCAAGGTGCGTGGGACGTTTTCGGCCGACGGTATTTCCGAGGACGAGATTCTGAGTCTGATCATCGGCCGTCCGGTCGACCACGCCTTCCCCGAGAAGGGCGAACGACGTAGCGGCGATGTACCGCTTTTAGTTGCGCGCAAGATCACAAACGGCGTTTTGCAGGGCATAGATCTCGAGGTTGTGCCCGGCGAAGTGGTCGGTCTTGCTGGCGTCGAGGGGAACGGTCAACGCGAATTCATGCGCTCGCTCGCCGGCCTCGCGCCTGCCGCAGGCGAGATCGCTATAGACGGAAAGCGGACGGCGCTTGGCGATCCAATCAGAATCCAGCGCGCGGGCATCGTCTATCTCCCCGGCGACAGGCATTCCGAGGGCCTATTCATGTCGCTCTCGGTGCGGGAGAATATCGTAGCACTTGTACTCGACGCTCTATCGCGTCTGGGCTTCGTCTCGCCGCGCCGGGAGAGCTCGCTTGTGGTGAGTCAGATTGCAGCGCTGGCAATCAAAACGCCGTCGCCGGAGTTCTCGCATTGCATCGTTGTCGGGTGGCAATCAGCAAAAGGTGCTGTTTGCGCGCTCGCTTTCCCGTAAGCCCGCGGTGCTACTGGCCGACGAACCGAGCCGCGGCGTCGACGCCGGTGCCCGCATGGAACTCTATCGTATTCTCCGCAAAACTGCTGCGCGCGGCGCGGCGGTCGTGGTCCTCTCGTCCGACGCGATCGAATTGCAAGGCCTCTGCGATCGCGTGTTGGTGTTTTCGCGTGGGCAAATCGCCAAAACGCTGGTCGGCGACCAGATCACCGAAGAGAACATCACCGGCGCCGCCATCAATGCCGATATGCAACGCGAGGGCATCGGATCTGATCATAATGCCCACCGCGAGGGACTGCGGCAATTCATCTCCGGCGACTATGCGCCCTTTCTCATTTTATTGGCTCTGATCGTACTACTCGGGGTCTACACCGCGTCGATCAGCGAATTCTTCCTGACCGCACGAAGCATCAACGGAGCACTTTTCCTGGTGAGCGCACTCGCCTTCGTCAGCATGGGCCAGCTCATCGTGCTGCTCACGGGCGGCATAGACCTTTCTGTAGGGCCGCTCACCGGACTGACCGTCGTGATCCTGTCTTTCTTCACCGGCGACGATCAGGGAGTGGGCGAGCTCATTCTCGGACTCGGCATTGCGGCGGCGACGGCTATGGCGGTCGGCTTCGCGAACGGCGTTCTCGTACGCGGCATTGGGCTCACCGCGGTCATCGCGACACTGACCACCTATATCGCGTTGCAGGGAATAGCTCTGCTGCTGCGCTCGACGCCGGCAGGGTACTTTCGCTCCGACGTCGTCGACGTACTGGCGGCAAATGCTGGCCCATTGCCGATCGCTTTCCTGATAGTTGTCGTCGTCGCGCTCGGCGCTGAATGGGTGCTGCGCCGGACTCGGTTCGGCATGGAGCTACGCGCGATCGGCTCCAGCGAGATCGCTGCGCACCGGCTTGGCGCCCGGGTCAACCGATCGGTGATTCTCGCCTACGTCCTGTGCTCGCTGTTCACAGCCGTAGGCGGACTGTTGCTGTCGGCCCAAGTTGGCATCGGCGATCCAGCCGTCGGCGTCAACTATTCGCTGCAAAGCATTTCGGCCGTTGTGCTTGGCGGTGCCAGCATCTTTGGCGGCCGCGGCTCGTTTTTGGGTGCGCTGGCAGGCGCAGTTTTAATTCAGGAAATTACCGCCGCCACCGGATTTCTCGGCCTCGGGACCGCCTGGCAGTATTGGCTGCCGGGGCTGTTGATCCTTGTCGCGGCCGGCATGTATTCGCGCACCCGAGCTTCGGCTGCTGCGCGGCAGGTGTGACAACGGCCACATTTGAGTGAATCGGAAGGAGTGACGACTATGGCAGTGCGCGAAACCAGCGCCTTCAAGCTTAACCCCGAGGATTTCAAATCGGATCTCTCGCTCAAGGAAGAGCGTGGCTGGCATAAGATGGATGTCCGCTGGTTGATAACGCGCGCAACCGTCGGATCGACCAAGACCGTTGTTGGTTTGACCAAGATGCCGCCCGGCGTGAAGTCGAAGCACGCGATACATCGCCACCCGAACGCCGAGGAGTGGGAGTTCATTCTCGAAGGCGTCGGCCTAAAGCATGTAGGCGAAGACTCGTTCTTGCTCAGAGCCGGGGAACTGGCCTTCATTCCCCGCGACGTCTATCACGGCCTCGAAAACGCCTCCGAAACGGAGACCCTGGTCACCATCTGGGGATATTGCGGTGCTTCGAGCCTGGAAGAGGCGGGCTACGTCGTTCTCGAGGACGACGGCGCCGCCGCGGAAAAACCGAACTCCAAATAGTCAAAGACGGCGCGGCGTACTGCAGCAAGCGTCGCACAGTCGCGCCGCAACAGAAAGAGGAAACATCATCATGGATCGCACACTCATCAAGAACGCAACGATCATCTCCGTCGACCCCAAGATCGGGGATTTGCATGCTGGTGACATACTGATCGAGGGCAGCAAGATCGCCGCCATCGCGCCATCGATCCCGGCCAGTGGCGCCGAGATCGTAGATGGGACCGATCGGATAGCCATTCCGGGATTTATCGACACCCATCGCCACACTTGGGAGGCGCTCCTGCGGGGCACCGGCGCTGACTGGACCTTGGCGCAGTACTTCACCGGCGTCCGCAAAGTGATGGGCGGCCTTTACACGCCCGAGGATAATTACGTGGCCAACAACCTGGGCGCGCTCGATGCACTCGACGCCGGAATCACAACGCTCTATGATTGGTCACACAATAACAATTCCCCTGAGCATTCCGACGCCTCAGTCCAGGGGCTGATGGACTCTGGCATTCGCGCGGTATTCGGCTACGGCAATGCCAACGCGGAGTGGCTGCCGATCAGCAAGATTCCGACGAACTATGACGACGTCCGCAGGGTCAAGAAGAAGTATTTTTCCTCTACCGACCAGCTCGTGACGATGGCGCTGGCGCCGCGCGGCGCGCAGTACACGACGATGGAAATCACGGAAGCCGACTTCAAGGTCGCGCGTGATTTGGGCCTGCGTATCACCGTACACGCAGGCGATGGACTATGGGGCATGAACAACGATCTCGGCCGCATGCACGCCAAGGGCTTGCTCGGGCGCGACATTACGTACGTGCATTGCAATACTTTGAACGACGATGAATATCGACTGATTGGCGCGACCGGAGGAACTGCCTCGATCGCCCCCGAACTTGAGATGCATATGGGTCATGGCCTTCCGCCGGCCCTCAAGCTGCTGGCCGCTGGCGTGCGTCCCACCATCTCGATCGATGTCGTCACAACTGTGCCCGGTGACATGTTCAGCGCGATGCGCGCGTTGATTGCCGGCACGCGCCTGATCGTCAACATGAAGGCGCTAGAGGAGAAGAAGATTGTCGACCCGTTGCCGCTGACCAGCCGAGACGTGCTCGAATTCGCCACACTCCAAGGTGCCATAGCCTGCGGCCTCGATCACAAGGTCGGCAGCCTGACACCTGGCAAAGAAGCGGACATTGTTCTTATCAACACGAATTCGATGAATCTGATCCCGGTGAACAATCCGGTCGGCGCCGTGGTCGAGTTTTCGAACGTCGGCAACGTCGATACCATCTTTATTGCCGGCAAGGCGAAGAAAAAGAACGGCAAGCTGCTAGGCATCGACTTTCCCGCCTTCCGCAAGCGGGTCGACGCGCAGCGCGATGCCTTGTTCGAGCGCGCCCACGCTCCGACCGATGGCTCCTGGATCGTCAAGCCCTATACCGAGGAAGCGCAGTCGGAATTCTGACCAGCCGTCATCGGCGGTGGGCGTAAATTGCCCTAAGTTGCAGGCGGCGACAATCGGCGGCGGAGTGCGGATCGATGACACAGAAGGCCGGCGGTGACCGCGTGGCGGTGTCGATCATAACCGGCTTTCTCGGCAGCGGTAAGACTACTCTCATCGGTTCGCTGCTCCGTCAGCCGGCCATGCAGAGTACCGCTGTTGTCGTCAACGAATTGGGTGCGGTCGGCATTGACGACGCCATCATTGCCGAGGCGACCGACGAGACGAATGTTCTCTTGCTAAAGAATGGATGCCTGTGCTGTTCCGCCGGAGACGATTTGATAGAGACGCTGTTGAATTTGGCGAACCGCTCGGCGCGTATGCCTCGCCAAATCCTGATCGAGACTTCCGGGTTGGCCGACCCGGTGCCGCTGTTGCTTCGGCTTATGGGCGATGCCCGCTTGCGCGACGCTATCCGGCTCGACGCGGTAGTCGCTACCGTGGACGGGCTCAATGGCGCTGCCAACCTCGATGACCAACCGGTCGCGGTCAATCAAGCCGCCGTCGCCGACCGCCGCCTGATCACTAAGACCGATCTCGCCGAGCCGCGGCAAATCGAGGCACTCGCGCGGCGCCTGTCCGATCTGAACCCTGGTGCCGAGATTCGCGCCATCAGTCATGGAGCCATTCAAGCCGCAGAACTCCTCGGCGTGTCGCTCTATGATCCCGAACGCCGCATGGCGCGGCTCGATCGCTGGCTTGACCTGGACCGCTACCGCTTGCGAATGCCGCATGTCCATTCGGACGGCCATGGCATCGTTCAGGTCAGCAGCGGACCCGCGCACGGCACGTCGATCCGCACGTGGCTGGTTGAACAAGAGGGCGCGCTTGATTGGGACATCCTGTCGCCGCGCATCGGCCGGATCGTCGCCGGATACGGCTCGGCGTTGTTGCGTTTGAAAGGTGTGATCCGAACCACCGGCGATACGCGGCCACTCGTGATTCATGGAGTACAGCGCCTGTTCCATCACCCAGTGCGGATCGAGCGCTGGTCGGGGGCGCCGCGTACCAGCATCGTCATCATTGGAAGCGACGGCGCCGGGACCGCGGTGGAACTGCTTGCAGAGGCCCTGCGCGCCGCCGCCGCGCCGGGGCAAATCCCAGCGCCAAGTCCGCGGTACGGGCGGCCGTGACTTCGTTCTCGGTGACGCCGTTTTAACTCCCGCTTTTCTGTTTTCGGCGAAGCGGGCTGGGTTGAGGTAACGAACGAAGCGAATGTCGATCAGAACAAGCCGATGACGCTGACACGTAACGACCGCGGTAGCACGGTCTGTCAAGCAGCCGACACCGTCACTCTGAACTTTCAGCACTGGGCTGGACGCGGTCGAGAGGCGCGTGCCCCACCGGTTCACCGCAGAGCAGTTCATCAACAACATCCGCCTGTTCGCGGCGATCGTCCATTCGTCGCGGCAGGGCGGAGCGGTACTTTCGTTGTGAGCGTCCACGATACATCCAAATCCGGAGCGATTAGCAGCTTAGCAATGGCTCCAACCACGCCGCAGGGAGCCTGATATGGCCGCGCCGCTTGCGTTCAATCACGTCGGGATAACCGTTCCCGACATCGACCTGGCAATCGACTGGTACGGATCGGTGATGGGCTTTCGGCTGATTTTCCGCCGCCTCATGCAATATCAGCCGCAGATACCCGAAGTCCGGGAGATTTTCGGTCCGCGGTTCGCCCGCGCCCACCAAGCGCACCTTTTGTCGGCCAATGGCGTTGGGATCGAGCTTTTTCAGTTTCTGGATCCTCCAGTCGCGCCGCCCGACGACAACTTTCGCTACTGGCAGACCGGCATATTCCATCTTTGTATCACCGATCCTGACCTCGACGGACTGGTGACGCGGATCGCCGCCGGCGGCGGCCGTCAGCGCACCAAAATCTGGACCTTCCTGCCCGGCCGCCCCTATCGGCTCGTCTATTGCGAAGACCCCTTTGGAAATATCATCGAGGCGTTTTCACACTCCTACGCCGAGACATTTTCGAACATGCCCGACTGGGATTCCGTCGAGACGCCGAGCGGCTGAGACGTTCGACGATCTCGCGCCGAATTCGTGTGAACTGTGGTTCTTGCATCAAGCTGTGAGGGAAGACTATCTGCGCGGAACGATGCGAGCATCAGTGCGGCAGATCGACGTTCCTTTCCGCGTCCGCGTACCTCAAGCAGCCTTCTTCCCCCAGAGCCGGCGCGAGGCAATGTCGGCCCCGTCGCGCAACGTCTTGAGCTTGGCCCAGACGATGTCCTCGGTAACCCACTCCCAGCCGACGAAAGTACCGAAGCCACAATCGACGCCCGCGATCACCTGCTGCCGATCGCCAACCGCGGCAACCACCCCCTCGATTCGTTGCGCTACCACTTCGGGGTGCTCGACCATGTTGCTCTTGGAGTCGATCACGCCCGCGATCAGCATCATGTTGCCGGGCAGCTTGTGCTTGCGGATCGCCGCGGTCTCGTGCTGTTTGCGCGAGTTGCCGAATTCGAGGCCGAGTGCACCAACTTTCGCCTTGTAGAGCGTGGGCAGAATGACTTCCATCGGCACGTCGTGCACGTGCGGGCCTTCCCAATTGCCCCAGCACACATGGAGCCGCACCCGATCGGCGGGAATACCCTCCAAAGCCAGGTTCACCGCGGTGATGTGCTGCTCCAGGATCTTGACGAACTCGGCATCGGTCTTGTCCTGGAACAGCATGGTCCGTTCCATCGCCAGGTCCGGCGCGTCGAGTTGAAGGATGAATCCGGCATTGACCACCGCGGCGTATTCCTTGTGCATCTCGCGCGCGATCGCGGCCAGATAGTCCTCATAGGTCTTGTAGTAGGCGTTGAGCATTGTCGTTGCGATGATGCCGGGCGAAGCCGCGTTCATGAAGATGTCGGTGACGCGTGGCTTGATCGGTGCGTTCAGCCGCTTGAGCCGCTCGGTCTCGGCCGCGATATGCTCCGCGCCCTGGTATTTGATGTCGGCGATTGCTTGCGGCGCGTTGTTGACCTTGCCGATACGGGGCGGCAGGCGCTGGAAGAACCGCTCTGAGAATTGCGGGAATGTCGTCCAGTCCTGGCCGTAGGGCCGGTCAGACACGCCGCCGAAGCCGCTCATGCGCTGCGCCACGTAGGTCTGAAAGCCGATCCTGCCCTGTTCGCCGTCGTTGACCTCGTCGATGCCGGCCTCCACCTGCCTGTTTAGGACGTGGGTGACGCGCGCCTCGATGGCCTTTTTCAAAGCCGCGGCTTCGACCTGCTTGCCGGCTTCCTGGTCGATCAGCATGCTCCCGAGCGGTTCGCCCCGCGGCAGGCTGCCGGCATGGGTCACGAGGATGCGGTCCTGACTCTTCTGCACGTTCTTCTCCCTGAGACGATTTCGCTTTTTTCGCTGGCTGACGCGCCGACGTCGACGAGCCGGTCGATTATTCGCCATTAAACCAGCGACATCAACCGGCCGCGGTCTTGCGTCGTCGAACCGGGTACTTGCGCGATCTGATGGCTAGGGATCGGCAGCGGAATTTGAGCAGCACAATACTTCGATCGTCATTAAGCTCTTCGCCTTGTTTTGCGATTCTCACGCAGCCGCAACGAAGGCGTTGAGGCTCAACCCGGCGTCGATCCGCG
The DNA here is from genome assembly GCA_963844545.1 of uncultured Alphaproteobacteria bacterium. Taxonomy (GTDB): domain Bacteria; phylum Pseudomonadota; class Alphaproteobacteria; order Rhizobiales; family Xanthobacteraceae; genus BOG-931. The sequence continues at coordinate 305,254 of CAWJOX010000027.1, forward strand.
TGTCTGTGCGTGGTCGCGGACCACGCCACGGCGGTTCAGCGCTGAACCAAATTCTGGAGCAAACGGAGATTTGACCGGTCCGGCTTGATTGTGCCCTGCTCAACGCGGTGAGCGAGTTCGGCGATCGCCGCGTTGACAGGCGCCGCGCGACCGAGCCGTGCGGCCTCCGCCGCGACCAGCCCGTTGAGGTCGTCGACCTCGCTGCGGCGGCCCTTGATCCAATCCTGCAACACTGTGGTTTTCGTATGCGGCAACGTGAACCCCGCCAGCAGCGTATCCAGCATCTTGTCGACCAGGCGATTGGACTGGCGCATCTCGTCCGCCTTCATGCCGAAGATGGGCAACACGGGATGGCCCAAGGCCGCGCCGATATCCAGTGCTTCCTGGCCTGATCGCACCATCAGCTCGCGCATGCCGGGAATGGCTATCGCTTCGTGCATCGACAGGCCGACCAAGGCGGTAGACACCAATGTCGTCGCGTTGCTGACCAATTTCATCCATTTGGTCGCCCGGATGTTGTCGACGATTTCGACGGTGCCCGAATGGCGGAGCAGGTCGGCGATTTCCCGTTCGCGTCCCTTCGCCGCCGCGTCAATGGCGCCGACCGCAAACCATGAACGGTCTGGAGGCGAGTGGCGCATCACGATGCCGGGGTCGAACATCATCGAGGAGATTTCGATCACGCAGCCCATGGTGCGCTCCGGACCGACCACTTCGGCGATGGTGTCGGTGGTCATCCCATTTTGCACGCCGGCAATCAGTCCATCGGGCTTCAGGTAAGGCTCGATCAATTCGCATGACCAACGGGTATCGTAGGCCTTCATCAGCAACAGTACGATGTCAAGCTGTGCTGTGAAGGTGCATACGTCGCATAGGTTAAAAGCCCGGACCGGCTGCTCCAGCGTCGCGCCGGGCATCTCAATTCGTATGCCCCTCCGGCGCATCGCCTGCACATGCTCCGGCCATTGGTCAATGAGGACGACATCGTGCCCAGCCTTGGTCAGATCCGCGCCGATGGACGCACCGTTCGCACCGCTGCCCAAGACCGCGATTTTTTTCGACATCTGACAAGGGCCTCTCAATCCGCACCAATTTACCGACCCGCTCGTTTCAACTTCGAGATACCTCTTACAGCGTCGATGCGCTGAACGCTTCCGGATTTTCGCGACCGGTTGGAAGCTATGAAATCCGAATTTAGAAGGGATTTTCGATTGAGTGTACAGAGCCGGACTTGGGGATTCAGTTTGCGAAATCTTGCCGCGTGAAGTGGTAGGTCTTACCGGGAGGGGGGAGAGTTCAGCGGAGATAAAAGCTTCGGCCATTTGCCGTTACCGTAAGCCGACCGATCGGATTATTCTCGGACGCGCGTAAGGACGCCGATGTTCACGGACGAACGGCGGGCGGTTCGCTATATTGCGGCGGTCCGCGATAGCGATGATGGGAAGAGATACGGGAAGATCCGTGCATGCCGGGGGATTAGCCCGACCGAGGCGCAAGAAAATCCCGCGTTATGTCCTTCAGCTTCGCCGCGCCGGTGAGTTGCATGGCGCGAACGAGTTCGACGCGCAGGTGCTCGAGCACCTCCTTGACCCCATCGGATCCTCGTACGGAAAGGCCCCAGAGCACCGGCCGGCCGATCATCACGGCGTGGGCGCCGAGCGCCATGGCCTTGAGAATGTCCGTGCCGCGCCGGATGCCGCCATCGACATAGACTTCGGCGTTGCCGGACAAAACTGACGCCACCTCGCCGATCGCAGCGGCGGTCGTCACCGTGGTGTCAAGATGACGCCCGCCGTGATTGGAGACTATGATTGCGCGGGCACCGCATTCGACGCAACGCACGGCATCGTCGCCACGCAGCACACCCTTGACGATCACCGCCACAGGCGAGCGCCTTACCAGCCATTCCAGTTCGCGCCAGGTGGCCGGATATAAGATCTTCCCGGCGAAATCGGGATGATAGAAGGTTCGTGCCATCGGCGAGCCGGGCATATTGATGTTAAGGATATCGGGTGATGGCTCATGCTGCTCGCGGGCTGCGCGCGGGCTCCAACCGACTACCGGTGCGTCGACGGTCAGCACGAGCGCGGTAAATCCAGCAACCGCGACGCGGTCTATCAAAGCTTCGACCTCGGTACGGTTCGGCCAGTAGTAAAGTTGAAACCACTGCGGCGCGGCGCGCCGTTCGGCGGCGACATCTTCAATCGACACATTGGCATTGCTGGCCATCACGTAGGCGGCGCCGGCGGCTGAAGCGCCGCGCGCGGTGGCGCGTTCGCCTTCTGTATTGAACAATTTGTGGCGCCCGGTCGGTGCCACAAGTATCGGAGTCGAAATTGCGCTGCCCAGCAATGTGACCCGGGTATCGACGTTTGAGATGTCGTTCAGTACGCGTGGCCGCAATCGCATGTTCCGCCAAGCCATTACATTTTCTACCGCGCTGATCTCGTCGTCAGCGCCGGCAGCACAGAATGCGAACGAGGCGGGAGCCATTTTTGCCCGCGCTTGCTCTTCCAAGGCATCAAAATCGACACTGTCCACTTTGTGCCCTCAGCTTCGCCTTCCTGGCGCTCGATAGGCGAAAACGCGGCATAACGTCCTCAAATAGCCGTCACGTTAATAATTCCCGAACATCGAGCACGTTTCCAATATCTCGGAACCGGAATAGCGGGCACTGCATGACGTATAACCCGGAATTAGAGCTGCTCCTGGCACTGTACGCGCCAAGGCCAGACTAAGTCATTCAGGCCGATCCTTGTGAGCGTAAATTAAGGCGCTATGGGGAGACGCGAATGATTTAAAATTTGTTTTCGTGGGTACAAACCCGTCTTACTTGACGGGCTTGCCGCCGAGGCGCTGTTTCCCGCGTTCACTATCTCTCTCACCCACTCGCGCGCGCGAGGCGCTGATTATCGCGGGCGCCGGCGGCGCGATGCGAGCTACGGGGTGGCGCGCGACAGCCATCCGGTTTCAACAATTCGGTGAGGGCGGTCGCGTTCACTGTCGGTGCTGCAGCACTTACGGTACTATCTTCGGCGTTCTCTCTCTCCGACTTTTCGGCTGGCGCTTTTTATCCCTTAGCGCGGGGGTGCCGACGAATCCGGCGCGGCGAGTTTTTTGCTTGACCTGCTCGGGCCGCTGGTGCCGCCGGCGCCGTCGATTTCAACTTTAGTGATATTGCGGTTCGGGGCGACGCTGGAGCACGGCTGATGGTGCCGGTGCCGGCGCGAGCCACGGGGTCGGATTGGCGACGACCCGATCGCGACAGCTGGCTGGAGGGCTTGCTGGGCCAGGCATCGTGTTGGTCATATTGCGAATGGGCACGTTCGCCAGGATGCTGGCAGAGCCGGTCCAAGCAATCCTTGCTATCAGGTTTATCGACCCCGCTGGGATGCGCCCCTTCTTTGAGAGTTTTGTTGCATCGTCCGATGGTGCGGGTAAATCTACCATGACGGGGCCGTCGCAGACGCGACGCTACCTCGTCGATCTGGAAGGTCGTGCGTCCGTTCGCCGTTCCGCAAACCGACGACATGGAGAGCTATAACTGCGCGCTCTCATTCATAGCGGAACGATTGGACCGCGGCCAATCACCGTTGTCGTTTGATAGACGTCGTCATCCCCTGTTGCTCGTAGAGAAGTCCGATGATAATTCCGGGTTATCTTCAGTCAGTGCAACCACGCGTCTGCCGATCTTCGATGAGGCCGATGCTCCGCAAAGCACGTTCTGAGTCAGACTTGCCATACTCTATACATAGTTGATTTTACTCAGTCATTTATGGATTAGGCGTGTATGTCTTGGACGCTGTGTAAAATTCGACCGATGCTAAGGCTTTTTTAGCGCGCTCCGGTATGCAGTCGTCCGTGAAGAATTCCCAACTCGAATCGGGGTGTGCCGATAAACGTTGCTCATGTGAACGATGATGAATCGAAGCATGAACAAACCGGAATCAAATCAAAGATTTGATGTTCGTGTTGACGTACCAGAGCGTCAACACACACGGCGGAACTGCAAGGAAATGCCGATTTGAGCTGCAAAACCCTGCAAATTTTGCAACCTATTTTCGGACTTTAGATGAGTTGGGACAAGGGCATAGGAGTTCTTCACGGACGACTATGCAACGATTCTCCCTTCATTAAGTCCTGGCGCGGTGATCAGAGAGCCTTTCCTCAGGCTTGATTGGTGAGCGACTCCAAACCGATCTCGGCTTGGGATGAAGCAGGCAACACAAATCGCAGTCGCCCCGTCTGCTTGTGATGCTGTGGACGCTCCTCCGCCAGCACGTGAGTGCCGTGAATAGATGGCGGATCTCGCTATTTGATGGCCCGTTATCAAACCGAAGTGAGGCGGCTTTGCGACATCCTCGAGGGGCGGCTCAGTTTCGCAAATATTCCCTAATACTCACGCGATGACGTGGAGCTTCGGGGCCGCGGGCGGCGTGTTTATTTTGCCTGTCTTCGAATCAGCGCGGCAGCGCATTCACCATGACTTCGAGATAATGCCGCATGAGATGGTGCACGGCGCCTTCCATATGCGACAGCGGTCCAGGTTGGTAAAATTTGGAGGCCATCGCCTGTTGCAGCTTGACGACCATTGGACCGTCCTCGTCTACGATCGCCGGCAACAGGAAGCTTTTGTACTCCTCGTAGTTCGGCGCGAAATCGGCCTGCTCGAATGCACTGGGCGCAAACAGGCTATAGACGAAAAGCTGTGTCTTTCTCTCCGATACCGGCCAGGCGATCCACATGCGCAGGCTATCGAAGCGCAGGGAGAGGTTGAGATTAGGGAAGATGCCGGCCTTCATTGAAGTGCCGATACCCCTGCCCTCCAGCCACGGCAAAGTCGGAAACAGTTGGCGGCCGCCTTTTGCGTGCGGGCGCGCTTCCTGTTCGTACTGCCAGGAGCCGTTCGGCAAGAGCTCGAAATCGATTTTATCCTTGTCGGATTTCAGAAATTTACCAAATGACGCCCGATGCAATACCGGCACGTGGTAGATATCAATCAAATTCTCGACCAAAAGTTTCCAGTTGCAATCAATTTCCAGCGTCACCTTGTCTGCAAGACAGCACAGATCGGATTTGAACCACCAAAGCTTTTCTTCAAGCGGAGCGATGAACTCCTGAAAGTTCTGGGCGTCCGCGTCGAATGCGACAAAAATCCAGCCGCGCCACAGCGCAACCTTCATCGGCCGCAGATGGCAGTTGGTCAGGTCTACCTCGCTTTGGCCCATATGCGGGGCGGCCATCAGCTTGCCTTCGAGATTGTAGTACCAGGCGTGGTAAGGGCAGCTGAAACCACGCGCGTTGCCGGCGCCTTCGGCGACCGGCACGCCCCGATGCCGGCACATATTTAGGAATGCATGGATCTTGCCATCCTTGTTGCGGGTGATCACGTAAGGTTCCGCCATCACTTCGCCGGTCAGGTAGTCGCCGGGATTTGCAATCTGCTCCTCACGGGCTACGCACAGCCACGTCTTCATGAAAATTTGCTCTTTTTCAGCGGCAAAAATCTCCGCTGACGTATAGAGGTTGCCCGGCATCTGGTGGGCCTTGGCGCGCGGCAGCATTGTTTGTTTGAACTGCGCGCGAAGGCCGGGAATCGAGGCCAGTTGAGACATAGCTGTTGCTCCGTCGGAGGCTGGGCCAGCCGCAGCTTGAGACTTAGGCGAGTTTGCGAACCGGCACGTGTCCCACACATAAGGGACAGAATAATAAGCGTGTGTGAGGGACAATACCGCTCACCCGCAAACACTTGGGCGGACGTTCGAAAACCGAAGGAGGCAGCGCTTTGGGCCAGGATCTTGGTGAAGCCGGCCACAGCATCTCCGCTTTGTCGAACAAGCCGCCGCGCGGCGGATTCGGCAACGAATTCGCATCGGAGGCGCTGCCGGGCGCGCTTCCGCTCAATCAGAATAGCCCGCAAATCTGTCCCTATGGCCTGTATGCCGAGCAGCTTTCCGGCTCAGCCTTCACGGCGCCACGCTCTGAGAACCGGCGGACGTGGACTTATCGGATCAGCCCTTCGGTACGCCATCAACCGTACCGGGCGCTCGAGAACCAGCGGCTACTTTCGGGCCCATTTCCGGATCCGGCCACGCCCACGCAGCTTCGCTGGAGTCCGTTTGAAGTACCGAACGCATTTACAGACTTCGTCGACGGATTGGTCACGATCGGTGGCAATGGCGAGCCCGATGCTCAGGTTGGCATGGCTGTCCATGTGTACGCGGCCAGCCGCTCGATGGAAAATCGCGTCTTCTACAATGCCGATGGTGAGTTGCTAATTGTACCGCAACTAGGTGCGCTGTCGCTGTTCACCGAGCTTGGTATCCTTGTGCTGAAGCCGGGTGAAATCGCCATCATACCCGCCGGCATTCGCTTCCGGGTCGACCTTCCCGACGGCCCAGCCCGCGGCTATGTCTGTGAAAACTATGGCGCCACGTTCCGATTGCCGGAGCTTGGCCTGATCGGCGCAAATGGATTGGCAAATCCACGCCACTTTCTCGCGCCCGAGGCCGCATTCGAGCAGCGCAACGAGCCCTGTACAATGATCGCCAAGTTCAGCGGCGCTTTGTGGGCCGCCGATCTTGATCACTCGCCGCTCGATGTCGTCGCCTGGCACGGCAATCTGACTCCATACAAATATGATCTCGCAAATTTTCAGGCGTTTGGAACAGTCAGCTTCGATCACGCCGATCCCTCGATCTTCACCGTGCTCACATCGCCGTCGCACCAGGTCGGCACGGCAAACGTCGACTTCGCAATATTTCCTACGCGCTGGATGGTTGCGGAGCATTCGTTCCGGCCACCCTACTTCCATCGCAACGCGATGAGCGAGTGCATGGGGTTGATCCACGGCCTGCACGAAGCGAAAGCCGAGGGTTTCGTACCCGGCGGTATCAGCCTTCACAACAAGTGGAGCGCTCATGGTCCGGACGAGGAGACCACGCAACGCGCGCAGTCCGCGGATCTGAAGCCGCAGAAATTTGCCGACAGCCTCGCCTTCATGTTCGAGACTCGATATCCAATCCGCCCGACCAAGTTCGCGCTGAACGCACCCGAACTGCAAAAGGACTATCACAGCCATTGGCTGGGTCTGAAAAGCACTTTCACGGGAACCGCGTCAGCCAATAAACCGTAAAACTGCGGCATGAGCAGAACACTTCACACGTCGGTTCTGGTTGTAGGTGCTGGTCCGATAGGCCTTTCGCTGGCGCTCGATCTCGCGTGGCGCGGCGTCGATTGCATTTTGATCGATCAGGGTGACGGCACCATGCCGCACTCAAAGATCGGCCTGATTTCAGTACGCAGTATGGAGTTGTTCCGGCGCTGGGGAATGGTCGATCGCGTGCGCCAATGCGGCTTCCCCGACGACTATCCGCTGAACATGGTGTTTTGCACCAGCCTTGCCGGCTACACGATCGGGATCAGTGAATATCCATCGTCGCGCGATGACCTCCCCACGTCGGTAAGCCCTGAGACTAAACAGCGCTGTCCCCAGCTTTGGCTCGATCCGATCCTGGCAAAGTGCGTCGGAGAGTACGATCGCGCGCGGATCCTTAACCACTACGAATTGTTGTCGTTCGAGCAGACCGCCGATGGCGTTATTGCGCAGACCCGCGACGTGAGGACGGATGAGTCACTCACGATCGAAGCGCGATATCTGGTGGGTACCGATGGCGCGCGCAGCACGGTGCGTCGCGCGCTTGGAATTCGCATGGAGGGCGATCCGGCGCTCAGTCATTCCATGAGCATTTACATCCGCTCGCCCGGCCTTCTGAAGTATCACGACAAGGGACCGGCGGAACGTTACCTCATGGTCGCTCCTGACGGCCTGTGGGGAAATCTCACGGTCATCGATGGTGACGCGCTCTGGCGACTGACCGTGCTCGGTTCGGCGACGCGTCCGGAGGCCGGAGAGTTCGACGCGCGCGCTTGGGTATTGCGGTGCTTCGGAACCGACGCAATTCCGTTTGAAGTCGATGCCGTTTTGCCGTGGCGACGCAGCCGGCTGGTGGCCGAGCGCTTTGGCCGCGGCCGCGTCTTTATGGCGGGAGACGCGGTACACACCATGTCGCCCACCGGTGGATTCGGCATGAATACCGGGATTGCCGACGTGGCGGATCTCGGGTGGAAACTCGATGCGGTGCTGCGAGGCTGGGGCGGCAACGACCTTCTTGAAACTTACGACGCCGAGCGCAAACCCGCGGGCTGGCGCAACGTCAATGCGGCCGCCGATAATTTCCAGCGATTGATCACCGAAATGGATTTTTCGCAAGTGAATGATGCAAAAGCGTCGGGGGATCAAGCGCGTCGGGTGCTCGGCGCACAGTTGAAAGAGGCGACACGGCGGGAATGGGAGGTGACCGGCGTAGCGCTGGGATACCGCTACGAGAACTCGCCGATTTGCGTCGCCGACGGCACCCCCCCGACCCCGGATGATTCAATTACCTACGTTCCGACCGCTCGGCCGGGACACCGCGCTCCCCACGCATATTTGCCTGACGGCCGCTCCACGTTGGATCTGTTCGGCCGCGGGTACGTGCTGCTCGACTTTGGCGCCGATGCCGGGGATGTCGACAGCCTAGATCGGGCGGCACGGTCCCAACGCGTGCCATTGGCTGTAATACCGATCGCCGACGGAAAGATTGCCGAGCTTTATGAACGCAAGCTCGTTCTCGTGCGACCTGATGGACACGTGGCCTGGCGCGCGGATGAACTTGAACGCAATCCGCACCAGCTCATCGACATTGTCCGTGGTGCCGGCAAGTCGCTTGGTGCCACCATGCCTGCAGCGACAAAGGAAGCACGGCGGGCCGGCGCCTGAAAGTCGACGAGATCGAGTGAGGCGCGCGTTCGCGACGTGAACCGCGTGACATGATCGGAAAGGCCTACGACTTGAAACTTGGATCGCTAAAGCAGGGAGGCCGGGACGGAACGCTCGTGGTGGTGAGCGATGATCTTAGTCGCGCAATTCCGGTCCCGCAGATTGCCTTCACGCTTCAGGGCGCCCTCGACGACTGGGAGCGTTGCGCCGATGGTCTCCAACGGGTCTCGGAAACGCTGCTCGCCGATCCGGCAACTGGAGTCGCGACCGATCCGGCCAGGATGCATTCGCCGTTGCCGCGCGCTTACCAATGGTGTGACGGCAGCGTCTACCTCAATCATCTGGAGCGGTTGCGCAAAGCGCGCGGCGCCGAATTGCCTCCGAACCTTTATCACGATCCAGTTATGTATCAGGGCGGCTCCGACAGTTTTGTCGGTCCGCGCGACCCGATCCTGCTTGCCGACGAAGATTGGGGCATCGACCTCGAAGCGGAAATCGTCGTCGTCACCGACGATGTTCCAATGGGCTTGTCGGAGAACGCCGCGGAACGCCATATCAAATTGATCATGCTGGCCAACGACGTGTCGCTGCGAAACCTATTGCCAGGCGAAGTGGCGAAAGGCCTCGGCCTCATCCAGTCGAAGCCGGCGACGGCGTTTACTCCGGTAGCGGCAACGCCCGACAGCTTCGGAGCCGCGTGGTCGGGCTGCCGTCTCAGTTGCCAGGTGCAAAGCGCCATCAATGGCGTGGCGCTTGGCCGCCCAAACGCGGCCGTCGATTCTTACTTCAATTTCGCGCAGCTCATCGCCTACGCCGCGCATACGCGCGAACTGGAGGCCGGCACGATCATCGGCGCCGGCACCGTGTCCAATCGCGATGTCTCGACTGGCGTTTCCTGCCTGGCGGAGCGTCGCGCCATGGAAGTCGCCGAGTTCGGCGCGCCTCGGACACCATTCTTGAAGTTCGGCGATCTAGTGCGGATCGAAGGCTTCAGCGCGGCCGGGGACACCTTGTTCGGAGCCATCGAGCAGCGCGTTGAGCAATACCAGCGAGCATCGTAATGCGAGAGATCGGGTAGGAGAGCGGCAATGACGTTTCTGCGCAATATTTGGTACGTAGCAATGTGGTCGAAAGATCTCGAAGCCGACAAGCTGGTCGGGCGGAAGCTGCTCGACACTCCCATCGTGATCTATCGTAAGGCCGACGGAAAGCCCGCGGCCATCGGTGATATTTGTCCCCATCGGTTCGCGCCTCTCCACATGGGTAAGCGTGTCGATGGCGATCGTATTCAATGCGCCTATCACGGTCTGGAATTCGACAGCACCGGCGCCTGTGCAAAAAATCCGCACGGCGCGGGTCGGGTTCCCGCGACAGCCCGGGTCAAGAGCTATCCGATCGTCGAAAAACACTCGCTGATATGGATATGGATGGGCGACAAGCGCGCCGATCCAGCCTTAGTCCCGGATTTTTCGATGCTCGATGAGAATTCCGGACATCAGGTAAGCCGGCGCGACTGGCTGATGATGGATGCGAACTACCAATTGATCACCGACAATTTGCTCGACTTGAGCCACACGGCCTTTCTCCATGACGGCATCCTCGGTAGCGCCGAAACTATCAAGGCCGACCTTGCCGTCGAGCAGACCGGAGATACCCTATTCGTCGCGCGCGCCGTGCCGAACGTGCCAATACCCGGATTCTTCGATCTCATGTTCAAGCGCGACGGTTGCCATGTCGATCTATGGGCCGACATGCGCTGGGATTTGCCCGCCTGCCTTATGAACGATACGGGCGTTACATTGCCCGGGGCGCCACGCCGCGAAGGCACCGGCATCTATGGCATGCATTTCCTGACGCCGGAGACCGAAGCAACGACCTATTACCATTTCGCGGCCGTGCGCTGGAATCCCATCAGCTGGGGCGAACCAATCGACACGGAAATCCGCGAGAAGATCGCCGACCTGCGGCGCTACGCCTTTGAATTCCAAGACCAGGGCATCATCCGCGCGCAGCAGGAAATGATGGTGCAGTTTCCGAATGAAACGCAAAAGCCGATCTTTCTTGAGACCGACGTAGGACCCGCGCGGTATAAGCGCATTCTGGAGCGAAAGCTCAGTGAAGAAAAGGCGGCACTGCCGGCTTAAGGCCCGCTTCCAAGGATGCGCGCTTTTGTCGCTTCCGGGCGCCGGAATTGCTGGAAGATGTCGTTCCGTCGGTGTCCCATATCGGAGTGACATCGACCCATAAACTTAGCGTGCGAATGTTTCGCTGAGTTGCTGCGCGCCACTCCCAAGAACACGAATTTGGATTTTCTAAGCGGCTTGCCTTTCCGGCCCTGCTGGAACAGACCGCCTACAAAAGGAGAGGAAACGTGCCCAAGAATAACATGCCCATGGACCATCGCAATTTGCACGCTCTCAATACCGCACCTAGCTCACGTGCCCGCGTTTCCCTGTATCAATCGTGTCTATTGTTGCTTGTATCTGCAGGGTTCCTGATCGGCCCCTTGGCAGGCGGCGCGGCAAGGTCCGCAGAGTTCAAAATCGGCTACGCCTTGTCGCTGACCGGCCCAAATGCGGTGATTGGCAAGATCACACTTGCCGGGGCGCAGGCTGGCATCAACATGATCAACAGCACGGGCGGCATCGGCGGCATGAAGGCCGTCCTGGTCATTTGCGATGTGCAATCTGTCGAACAGCAGGCAGTGATCTGCGCGCGCAAGCTCGCGCTGCAGGACAAAGTCAGCATCGTGCTCGGCACCGGAAGCACACCGCAAACGCTCGCGATTATCCCGACCCTCGCCGCCGCTGGCGTTCCGCTCTTTTCCATCGCCTCGGGCTCGAGCACCTACAGCCCGGTCAAGAAATGGGTGTTCAAGGGCATTTCCGGTCAGGCCGACACCATTCCTCCTGAAGTCGATTACCTGAAGTCGAAAAACATGCGCCGTGTCGCGATGATCCATGACAACGGACCGCTCGGCTCCGACATCTCGAAGATTTTCAAGGACAAGATAGCGGGGTCGGGAATCGAGATCGTCGACACACAAGTTTATTCGCCGACCGATACGGACGTGACTGCCCAGGTCACACATATGCGATCGACCAATCCGGATGCGGTTCTAAACGTGGCCATCACGCCCCCCGCGGGCGCGCTCATCGTCAAGACCATGCTGCAGCTCGGCATGGAGCAACCGAACTTCGTCGGACAAAATTTGCAAAGTGAAAGTTTCGCTAAGCTTGCTGGCGATGCCGCCAAGACCGTCATCTTCCCCGCTTCGAAGGTCGTAGTGGAAGAACTCCCCAAAGACGATCCGCTTTATGCCAACGTCGCCGCATTCCGGGCGCAGTTTGCCAAGCTGAATCCTGGGGTGAAGCCAAGCTCGCTGTCGCCTTGGCTCGTCGATGCAATGATCTTGGCACAAAAGGCCGCGGCGCCACTTGGCGCCAAGGCGCTCGATAATGGCGCCCTGCGGGACGCCCTTGAGGGCCTCAAGAAGGTGCCCGGGATTCAAGGCATCTGGACTTTCGGGCCGGACCAACACGGTTCCGACTTGCGTGACGGAATTATTCTCGTCAAATACGACGGTCAGTCGTGGGTCCCCGTGCACTAGGCGGGCGGGTGGCAGGATAGATCGTGGATTTCGTTGGCCTCGGCCAGACGGTTTTTGCTGGCGTCGCAAACGGAGCGCTCTACGCCTTTATCGGGCTCGGCTTCGGCCTGGTTAGCCGCAGTACCGGCATCATCAATTTCGCCCAGGGCGAATTTGCGATGCTCGGAGCGGTGCTCACCGGACTATTCGCCGCACACGGAATCCCGATAGGCTTCAGTGTGCTGCTCGCCGTGCTGGCTTGCGGCGCGATCAGCGGTCTTTTCTACGTCACTGCGGTGCGCCACGCCGACAATGCGACCATGTCGCAACTGATCATCATGACGATCGGCCTTTCGATTCTCATTCGTGGAGCGGTGACGTCAGGTTGGGGCTCAGATCCAATTGCCGTTCCCGCATTTACCGGCAGCCGGCCGCTCAATCTGTTCGGCATCGCGATCCTTCCGCAAGCGCTCTGGCTGATTGGAGCGCTGGCGGTGGTGACGGTGCTGATGTGGCTCTTCTTTCAGCGCACTGTCGTCGGTTTGGCATTGCGGGCCAGCGCGGCGAACCCGCTTGGTGCGGCGTTCGTCGGCATCGATCATCGGCGCCTTGGAGCGTATTCCTTCGTGATCGCCGGCCTGCTCGGCGGGCTTGGCGGTGCGATTTGGGCGCCAATTGCGTTTGCGCAGGTCGACATCGGCGTCGCTCTCGGCTTGAAGGGCTTTACCGCCGCAGCGCTGGGCGGGTTCGGCACCGCATTCGGCCCCATTGCAGGCGGGGTCCTCTTCGGCCTAGTGGAAAGCTTGACGGCCGGCTTTGTTTCCTCCGCGTATCAGGAGGCCATCTCGTACGGACTGCTGTTGTTCGTTCTTATTGTGCGGCCGCAAGGCTTGCTGGGAAAAATCAGGCGCGATGGAACCGACAAACGCGCCGAGGAGATACTGTCTTCCGGCGTGATGATCACACGCATTACGCGGTCGGACTTTATAAAGTTCGCGCTAACGGCAATTATTTTGCTTTTGCTCGGTAAGGTTCTGACCGCCGCGTGGCTAACGAGCGCCATCTTTGCCGGCATCATGGCCATCGTCGTGATCGGCCTTGTGCTACTAACTGGCTACGCCGGGCAGATTTCGCTCGGGCAAGGCACCTTCATGATGATCGGCGCATATTCGAGCGGTTATCTGACGATGAAATCCGGTTGGCCGGCGATCGGCGCGATCGCGTTCGGGATGGTGCTTGCGAGCCTCTTTGCGCTTGTCATCGGGCGCGCGATTTTTCGGCTGCAAGGTTACTATCTGGCGATGGCGAGCTTAAGCCTGCTGATGATCGGACAGACGCTCGCACGGGAATTGCCGAGCATCACTGGCGGCCCGAACGGCCTCGCCGGCATCCCGCCATTTGCGATTTTCGGTCACACGTTCTTTACGGATGAGCAATTCTACTACGTCGTCGTGGTGTTCTCGTTGTTGACGCTGGTCGGTGCGCTAAGCATCGCCAGATCACGCGTCGGCCGAGCGCTTCTTGCCATCCGGTCCGACGAACTTGCGGCGCGGGCCTGCGGCGCCGACGTCATGATGCTCAAGATCGGCAGCCTTGTTTTCAGCGCCGCCGCTGCGAGCTTGGCCGGCAGTCTCTACGTACATTATATCGGCATCGCCAATCCGCTGCCGTTCGGATTCGACGCAAGCATTTTCCAGATCATGGCGCTCACGCTCGGCGGTTTCCTGTCGCTTTGGGGCAGTTACGTCGGGTCGGCGATCGTACTGGCTTTGCCATCGGTCATCGTCGCGGTTAGCGGAGCCTCCACCTCGCAATCTACCGCGGGGCTTCAGTATCTCTGCTTCGGCCTATTGCTCGTGTGCGCAATCATGGCGCAAACCAACACACGTGGCCGCCGCTTGCTCCTCGGATTCAAGGCGCTCACACCCTGGTCGGCCCCTGCTCCGGCGTATGGCAAATGAGGACCCCTGTGGACACGCCGCTCCTCGACATTGAACAACTTTCCGTGCAGTTCGGCGGACTGCGGGCGGTCGACGACGTTTCGTTTCACGTCGACGAGGGTGAAATCGTCGGGTTGATCGGTCCAAATGGTGCGGGCAAGACCACGATCTTCAACTGCGTTTCTGGCGTGATCAGGCCGACTTCGGGCATCATCAGGATTCGCGGCGAAGCCGCCGGTTCGCTCGTCCCCGAACGGGCGTGCCAGTTGGGGATACTTCGCACATTCCAGAACGTCCGGCTGTTCGGCGAACTTTCGCTCCGCGAAAACATAATGATGGGGGCTTACCGCGCTGGCTCGTGCAGCATGGTATCCGCCATGCTGCGCCTGGCAAGGCACGACCGGCTCGAACGCCTCGCCGAGGCACGCGCCGACGTTTGGATGGAGCGCCTGGGTCTTTCGGCTTACGCAAATGCGCCCGCTACTGCGCTGCCGCTCGGCCTGCAACGGGTGGCCGAGATTGCACGTGCGATGACCGCCGAGCCGAGCATCGTGTTGCTCGACGAGCCAGGCGCCGGCCTCAACGCGGTCGAGAAACAGGGGCTTTCCGCTATTTTGCGCAATATCGCCGCCGAGACGCGCTGCGCACTTCTCGTCGTCGATCACGACATGGCCCTGGTCATGGGATTGGTCAAGCGGCTTGTGGTCGTGGACTTCGGCAAACGGATCGCGTCCGGTACGCCTGACGAAGTGGCGCGCAATCCGGCGGTGATCGATGCTTACCTGGGGGCTGCATGATGCTGGAAATCCGCGGCCTTCATGCCGCCTATGGCAAGGTTTCGGTGCTCCACGGCATCAATCTCGAAGTCGCTCAGGGCGAGTTCGTCGTCATACTCGGTCCGAACGGAGCGGGCAAAAGCACCCTGCTCAAAACCGTTGCCGGCGTTCACACACCGACGGCTGGCACCGTTTCTCTGTCGGGAAAACGGATAGACGGACTAAACGCCGCCAGTCGGATCCGTCTTGGGCTGGGCGCCATTCCCGAGGGGCGGCAGCTGTTCTCGGATATGACGGTGCGGGAAAACCTGATCCTCGGTGCCTATGCCCGGCTTGGTCTGCAGATACCGGCTTCGATCGAGCAGGAACTCGAAGAGGTCTTCAAGCTATTCCCGCGGCTACGCGATAGACAAAAGCAGATTGCCGGCAGCATGTCGGGCGGCGAAGCACAGATGCTCGCTATTGCGCGCGCGCTGATGGGCCGGCCGCGCTTACTTCTGTGCGACGAACCATCGCTTGGGCTCGCGCCCTTGATCATTCGCGAGATGCTGACCGCGCTCAGTTCTCTGCGTGATCGGGGGATTACCGTTCTCATGGCGGATCAAAATGCGACGGCGGTGTTGCGCATGGCTGATCGCGGATACGTGCTCGATACCGGAAGAATAGTCGCCCACGGGAGGAGCGACGAATTGTTGCGCGATGACCGTTTGCACGCCGCTTATCTCGGTGGCGAGATGGCTCCTGCTTGAAGGGTATTATTGTAGCTTGATGAGGGGGCAGCGGCCGGGCCGGTTACATTTCTACATTGCAGACCAATTAAATGCGAGAAACAAAAACATGGGATACGCGGAAGGATTTGCGAAGCCGTTCCTCATTGGCGGAAACTGGAGCTTTGGAAACGGCCAGACATTTGAATCGATCAATCCCGCCGATGGTTCGGTTGCAGCGGTTGTAGCCGAAGCTGGAGAGGCCGACGTCGATGCCGCAGTAGCCGCCGCCCGCGCTGCTCTGCAGAATCCCGACTGGCGCGACCTCCCGCCCCACCGGCGCGCGCGCTTACTCAATAAATTCGCCGATCTGATTGATCGCGACGCTGAGCGGCTTGCCGGATTGCAAACACAGGACAACGGCAAACCGATCAGTGAAAGCCGGATGCAGTCGGCCTGGGCGGCCGAGGCATTCCGTTACTTTGCCGCCCTGTGCGAAACATTCGAGTCCGAGGTGATCCCGGCACGCGGCAACTATTTCTCGTTCTCACTTTATGATCCAATCGGAGTGGTAGCGGCAATTACACCGTGGAATTCTCCGATCTCGCTTGAGGCGCAGAAACTGGCCCCCGCGCTAGCGGCGGGCAACACCGTTATTCTCAAGTCATCGGAAGTGACGCCGCAGGTCGGCTTGGAATATGGACGGCTGGCACTGGAGACCGGCTTCCCGCAAGGCGTGGTGAACGTCATCACCGGGTTTGGACGCACCACAGGCAAGGCCTTGGTTTCGCACCCCGGCGTCGACATGGTGACTTTCACCGGAGGCACGGCGAGTGGGCGAGAAATCGCCAAAATTGCCGGTGAGCGGCTTATCCCCTCAATCATGGAACTCGGCGGCAAATCCCCCAACGTTGTATTTGACGATGCGGATATGAACCATGCCGTGCTCGGCTCATCGTTTGCAATCTTTTCAAACGCCGGCCAATCCTGCATCGCAGGTTCGCGCATCTTCGTTCAGGACTCAATCTACAAAACGTTCGTCGAGCGATTGGTCGAGGCGGCCGGCGCACTCCATGTCGGCGATCCTTACAACTCGCGCTCCGCGATATCGGCGCTGGCGAGCTTCGGCCATCGCGACCGCATTGAAGCGTTGATTGCGCGCGGCCGTGAGGATGGCGGAAAGCTTCTCTGCGGCGGCAACCGGCCGTCGGATGTCGCGCTGGCCAAGGGCGCATATCTCCGCCCGGCGGTGCTCGAAGTGGAAGATAATCAAACCCGCGTTGCCCAAGAGGAAATCTTCGGCCCAGTTGCTTGCGTCATCCGCTTTAAGGACGAGGAAGATTTGGTCCAACAGGCTAACGACACGGTGTTCGGCCTGGCCTGCGGGATCTGGACGCGCGATTACAAGCGCGCGCTGCGCGTCACGAAGCGAATCAAAGCCGGCATGGCCTGGATCAATACCTACAAGATCGCCAGCGTGAACGTACCGTTCGGCGGCGTCAAACAGAGTGGATTCGGTCGCGAATGCGGCCGCCTCGGGCTCATGCCCTATCTGGCTGAAAAGAGCGTCTATCTGAATTTGAGTGAATTGCCGGTGCCTTGGCCGCCCCAATAATCCGATTCGACGATAGCGGGCCTACCGCTCATCGCCGTGGGCGTCGCGATAGTAGATTTCAACAAGCCGCGCGGCGCGTTCTACGTGCGAACGCATCGCGCCCTCCGCAGCCTCCGGTTCGCGGGCCGTTATCGCGTTAAACACTTTCAGGTGCTCTACATGCGACTGCCGGCAGCTTTCGACGGCGGTCTGCTGCTGAAGTCCGGAATGCGGAATGACCCGCAGCGTCGTCAGTGGAACATTCAAAGCCCGCTGAACAAAATCGGACAGCATGTCATTGCCGGCTTGCTGAAGGATCAGCGTGTGAAACTGCTGATTCAACTCGGCAATGCCCATCCGGTCAAATTCGCTGTGTGAATTCTTGCGCATGATCTGCTCATACTGGCCGAGCACGCGTTCAAACTTTCTAACTGCTTTTTCTTCGAGACCGGCCCGTGCGACGATACGACAAGCGAGACCTTCGAGTACCGAGCGGACCGAGTAGGCCTGCAGAATCTCCGCGAGCGTCAGCGCTCGCACCCGGTACCCGGTCTTGGGCGTGTAGTCGAGCAGCCCCTCGTTGTGAAGCGTATTGAGCGCCGTCCGGATCGGCGTCCGCGAAACGCCGAGCACGGCTGAAAGCTGAATCTCCTGCAGCCGGTCGTTGACCGAAAAATCGCCGTGCAAGATCATGTCGCGCAGTCGGCGCGTAGCATCCTCCGAGCGAGTGCTCTCACCGCCCTCCGCCACCAACGCCGTCATGTTTCCTCGCATTGCGAGTTTAACCTTCGAGTTTCCGCACAAGCGTGGCGGTAGCCGCAAAGCCTACTCGGCAGCGGCCTGCTGTTGTTCCTGTCTGATCAGCTCATCCATGATGCGACGGTAGCGTGTCGGGCCGGCGTCGATCTCCAGCATCACCGGATTGAACTTGCCGCCATTGCGCAACAAAATCTGTTGCTGGGCGCGGATCATCGCCTGGTCTTGCTGCTCGAAAGCGTAGCGGCGTAGGTCCGCGATCTTTTGCTGTATCTCGGTGTCCAGCGGCTCACCCCAACTACGCGGATTCTGACGAACCGCGGCGAAGTGGTACCACGTGCTCGTCTCCGTCTCCGGTGTCAAGAAATGCATGCCGAACACGCCCGTACCCTCGGTGCGCGGTGCTCCCAGATCCGTAACACCGACGTCGTTCATGAGACACCCAGGCTGATCCCAGCGGATGTCCTGCCACATGTCGACCCGCCCGCCGTCGCGCTTGAACATCAGATCGAAGAAACCAGGAACGGGGCAGTCCGGAGACCAGCGCCGAACCGTGACAGTCGTGCCCTTTTGCTCCAGCTTGATCTCGGCTTTAACGGATTCGGCGCTACCCAGAATGCCGTCGTGTAGATAGCTTACGTGGCTGAGATCCAGAAGATTATCGACGATCAGTTCATAACCGGCATCCATCAGCAGCCAATCGCGCTTGCTTACCGAGCGACCGGAATCCGGATCGAGAAATTGAAAATTCGGTATGGTAGCGGGGTCCGCGGCGCCGGCGTCGCCCATCCAAATCCAGATCAGCGAATGCTTCTCGCATGCCGCATAACTGCGCGTTCGCGCCGCCGAAGGTATGCGGCCGGCCCCGTGTGGATTAAAAACGCAGCGGCCACTGCCATCGAACTCGAGGCCGTGATAAGCACACTGCACGCGGTCGCCTTCGACAATCTTGCCGAGGCTGAGCGGGGCGTAGCGATGAGGGCAGACGTCTTCGAGCGCCGCGACGGTATTGTTCTGCTTGCGGAACAGCACGACAGGCTCGTTGAGAAATCGCCGCGCCAGCAATTTCCCGGGAGCGAGGTCCTGTGCCCACGTCGCGACGTACCAGGTATTGCGAAGAAATGCCATGTTCTCAACTCCTCTAATCGCTCCAAGCGCCGCTATATCGTTACTCACGTGCTCGCGCCGCCGGGACTCTTGTTGGGCGAGCGGCAAGCCCTACGAATGCAGTGCGTGTCGCCCCGTCCGCCAACTGATCTGCGGCTGCACCTTGCGGGTGAGTTGCAGATGCGAGCGGCTCAGCAGCAGTGCAAATAATTCGCTTTGCGATGTGATACCCAACTTGCCGTAGGCGCGCCGGCGATAGGTCGCAACCGAATGGCAGGACAAGCCGAGGTCGAGCGATGCAGCCTCGTTGGTATAACCCATCACCACCCGGGCGCAGACGCTCGCCTCTCGCCGCGAAAGCGGACGCTCTTCGTCGAGCTGTACGAGTGCTTGTTCGATATTGCGCACCGTTGGCGAAACAACATTGTCCATCAGTGACAGGTGTTTCTCTAACGCGGCAGCAAGGGTCTGCGTACACCGTCCGATTTTGGCAACGTCGCGCCCGGTAAATGCCCCATCGTTCCGATCGCGATAGAGCGAGATCGAAATGACCTCGCCGGGCTGACGCAGTATCACCGCCATCTTTCCGGCGAGACCAGGCTCGACGTAAAGCTTTTCGCGATATTCGGCGTGATTGATTTCCTGGGCATTCACCGCAAGCACACAGATCTCGCGCTGGCGTGGCATTTCCAACATGGGGCGGAAAGGATCGTGGGGGAAATAGCCGCCGACATAGCGCTTGACCAGAGTCCGGACCCAGTCGCCGGTTTCGGCGCTCTCCTGGATCAAAGGCTCAACCGGAGCGCCCTCATGAAATCGATGCACGACGACTTGCCGCGCTGCCATGTCATCGTGAAGAGCCGCAAACAGCACTTTGCCAAAATCGGGCGATCCGATCGCCCCTATAACGCTGTCCATCATCATCGATCGACCTCCCTGCGTCGAAGGGTCGCCGAGCTGGCGCAAACAGCGTGAATTCTGATCGGCGGCATCATTGGCCTCCTGCGTTCTTCCCTTTTGTATAATTATTAAAAACTTCGAACGCCGTCAACAAGCGTATGCCATTATAATAATGAATGATATCAATATCTTATCTGAAATTTTAGAAAACACGATCACGCGATCCGGTGATTATTGTATACAATAATGCCCTTTTTGCTAAGCCCTCAGATGTCGTCCCGCCTAGGCGATTTTGCGAAACCTGATCGGCAGCCCCTTCAGCGGGCGCAGCCAAAAATCCGGGCGATGCGCCGGACTGGAAATTGGCTCTGCTAGTTCAATGTCATCAACGCGATCGAACAGGGTCGAAAAGGCCGTAACCATTTCTTGTTTTGCCAAGACCGCGCCGACGCAGAAATGTGGTCCGAAGCCAAACGACATATGGCTGGACGCATTGGCGCGCGCGATGTCGAAGTTGTCCGGATCCGGATATTTGGTCGCATCGCGGTTGGCGGCGCCGAATCTCGGCATCACGATCGACCCTTTCGGAATAGTCGTTCCGGCGATGTCCACATCTTCGGTGGAGAATCGGAGAATGCCATGAACCGGTGCGTCGAACCGGAGCACCTCCTCGACGAAGTTCTTCATCAATGAACGATCGGCGCGCAACTTCGCCATCTGTCCCGGATATGACAGCAGGAACAGCATGCCGTGGGATATCGCACCCATTGTGGTTTCGAAGCCCGCCGCGATGAGTTGAGCGCCAAGACCTTGCAGTTCGCCCATGCTCAGCGGCTGTTCCCCCTCGCCGTGGAAGTGCACAAGGCCCGACAGGATATCGTTCACAGGGGAGGTTTTACGGGCCTCGAAAACCCGCGCCAAATGGTGCTGGCATTCGAGTTCGACTTCGGCCGTGGCGCGAACCTCGTCTTCCGACAGCAATCGCGATCGCATTGCCACAATGGCATCGCCCCAGCGTTTGAGCATGCCGACGTCATCAGCATCCAGCCCGAGCTGCTCGGAGATGAACATGCCTGGCAGCATCAATGCGTACTCTCCGACAAACTCGCACTCGCCGCGGTCGATGAAGCGGTCGATGATCTGATGCGACAGCTGTTCGAGGCGGGGAATGAGATCGCGGACGCGCGCCGGGGTAAAAACCCGCTCAACCAGCTTGCGATGGCGGGCGTGACGCTCGCCGTCACAACGCTGGAGCGTCGGAACATTCGGCCAGCCACGCTCCTTCAGCACGGACTGGTAGATGGCGTCACGCTCGCCGGCGAGGCCTTGCCGCCCTGGAATCTGGTTCAGAAACGTCTTGGTGTCTCTCGCCACCCGGCGCGCATCCTCGTAGCGGCTGACAATATAGAAATTGGTTTCCGGCATCCGGTAGACCGGACACTCTTTGTGCAGGAGTTGATAGAACTCAAAGGGCTGATCCTGCACATGGGTTTCAAGTAGGCTGTAGTCGGAAACGCCTTGGCGCACCTTTGGCGCAGACATTGGGTTTGATTCCCCAGGATCGGCGGTGACTGCCGTCCGCCCGGCGGGATTTTCGTCCGCTGCCATGAGCTCGTCCTTTCCTGCGCAACTGTCCAATGATGCGCGCGGCCCCGGCCCCTGTCCGTAGCATCGATGCGCGACAGCCAATGGGACAACCGTCAAAGGTCCAGCACTAGTTTGCCGTCGAGGCAACGCGAGACGCACGGCGTGATCTGGTCACCGGCCGCGTGTTCTTCGTCAGTCATATAGACGTCGCGATGATCCGGGCGGCCTTCAAGCACTTTGGTGATGCAGGTACCGCATACGCCTTGCTCGCAGGACGTCGGAATATCAACGCTGTTGCGGGCGAGAACTTCGACGATGCTTTCATTCGCTCCCACAACGAAGCGTTGCCCACTCCGCGCGAGCTCTACGGTGAAAGCGCCCGCCATTGGACCATTGCTCGGTAACTCGTTGACGAAATGCTCGATATGCACAAATTCAGCCGGCCAGTTCCGCATCGTCTTTTGCGCGAGATTCATGAATGCCGTCGGGCCGCAAAGATAAACATGCAGGCCCGCTTGATAGGTCGGAATGATCTCGCGCAGCAACGCCGCGACCTCCGCCGGATCGAGGTAATGAGGATGCAGCCGCTCGCCGTGGTCCCGCTCAAGCCGCGCCAGCAACGCCGCGTCCTTGGCTGAGCGGGCGAAGTAATGGATCGCGTAGGATGCGCCGATGTTGCGAAGGTGCCCCGCCATGCTGGCAATCGGGGTGACACCTATTCCCCCGGCAAGCAGAATGCTGTGGCTTGCATTCGCTGCGAGCGTGAAATTATTCCGGGGGATGCTGATCGTGAGGACGTCTCCCGGTTTCACGCCAGCGTGGATGCCGGCCGAACCGCCGCGGGATTGAGCCTCGCGCTTGACCGCGATGAAATACGAACTTGAGCATGGTGGCTCATAAAGCGAATACTGCCGTATCAATCCCGGCGCCACGTAGACATCGATATGCGCACCGGGCGTGTAATCCGCCAACGGCGCACCATCCGCAGAGACCAGCTCCAACGAGACGATGTCAGCCGTCTCGCGGCGAATATCAACGACCCTTACGCGCTGAAGCATTTGGGATTCCGTATCCGCTAAACGCGATCTCGCGTCATGCCCGGAAGGAAAATGTCGTTGTCGGGATCACGCCGACGCGCGACGTTTCTCTTCTTCCGTCCGCTTGTCCTGGTTGATGACGACCTTTAGTCCGTCATCCTTGACCGGCTGGGGGACATAGCAGGATTCAAGCCGCTCGCTCTCGGCCTTTGAGAGTTTGAATTCCGCGGCCGCGACGGCCTCCTCCAGATGAGAAGGTTCGAGCGCACCGCAAAGGACGGAGCTGACGCCATTGCGCGAGTGCAGCCAGGCAAGTGCAACGCGGCCCATCGGCGCGCCGCGCTCCTTCGCCACCTGCCGCAGGCAATCGAGCACGCGGCGATCGGCGTCGGTACCGTAAAGGGCATGTGCCTTGGCGTCGCCTTGGGCGCGGGCAGCTTCGCGCTCGGTCAAAGATGTTTGTTCAAGGCGATTGCCGGTGAGCCAGCCGCGCGCGAGAGGGCTGTAGACGATAATTCCAAGTCCGTGCTCGAGGCAGAACGGCAGCATGTCCCGCTCCTCTTCGCGGAACGCAAGATTGTATTGAATTTGAGCTGAGGAAATCCGCACGCCAGCTTCGAATTTACCCATGAAGTAAGCGCTGGCAAGCTGCCAGGTAGCAAAGTTGGAAAGACCGATGTGCAGTACCTTTCCGACGCGCACGAGATCCCCAAGCACGCCGAGGGTTTCCTCGATAGGCGTGCCGGGATCGGCTTTGTGAAGTTGATAAAGGTCGACGTAGTCCGTCTTCAGCCGCCGTAGCGAAGTCTCGATGCTGTTGTGGATATGTTTGCGTGACAGGCCGCCGCGATTGGGGCCGGGTTCCATCGGGAGGCCGACCTTGGTGGCAATGACCACCTTGTCGCGCGTTGTTAGTTTGGAGATTGCCTCGCCGAGCGCTATTTCGCTTTCGCCATGGGAGTAAAAGTCGGCCGTATCAAAAAAATTGACTCCGAGATCGAGCGCTTGCCGGACGAAGGCGGTACCTTCGCTGCCGGGCAACACCCAGGGCTGCCAGGACGGCGAGCCATAGGACATCATTCCGAGGCAGACGCGGGACACCTCGAGGCCGCTGCGGCCGAGCCGAGCATATTGCAATGTCTACGACCCCCGTGTTGGAACGCGACGATACTTGCTGCCCTTTACCACAAAGCCGATTGCTAACGACGCTGCAAGCGCAGTTCTGCCCCTTCGATAGGCGACAGCGTGGAAAAATTGCGGAGGCGGCGAGTCGGCGGCGGAAACAGAACTCCTTACTGTTCCTCTCAGCTTTGTCGATGTCGAACCGCTATCCGGGCGCGGAGCGGGTTTTCTCATTGAGAGGCTCACCGACCGCGTCACACAGACATGCGACAGACGCATTTGCCCGTATCCTTGTAGTAGCAACGATGTACGCGTGCGTCGCACGCACCCTATCACTTCGACTGCGAGGATGCGGCCGTGCCCGATCGCCTTCCGTACGAGAGTATTTGGACGCATCTTTCGACGGTTGCCTTTCGGCAAGAATGGATCGATGCGGGCGGTATCCTGACGCGATACGTGCAGGCAGGCTCGGACGACGCGCCGGCCCTCATTATGCTTCATGGGACGGGGGGTACATGGGAGGCCTATTGCGCAACTATCGGACCGCATTCGCGGTATTTCAAATGTTTTGCGCTTGATTTTCTCGGCAGCGGTTACACCGACAAACCGGACCGCGACTATCAAATCGCAGATTATGTGGAACATGTGCGCAATTTCATGCATGCTGTGGGCATATCGAAGGCCTGTTTCATCGGAATTTCGCTTGGCTCGTGGGTCACGGCGCGGTTCGCTCTTACTCATCCGACAATGGTTGACAAGATCACGCTGAATGCGCCTTTCGGCTTCGCCGATGATGAGGAGGAAATCGGCGGCATTATCGCTCGCCGCGGCCGGGCTTATGATGATCCTAGTTGGGAAAACATCCGAAAAATCTTCGATTCGCTGATCTATAATGAGGACAAACGCATCGACGACCTCGTTGCACTGCGTCAGGCAACGTATCAGGCGCCAGACGCAAAGATCGCCTCTAATCATGTGTTATCGGTCCTAAGCGCGCCTTACCTACGCCACAACCTCATCGGCGCGGATGAATGGCGCAAGATCGAGGCGCCCGCGCTCGTGGTTGCCTCGCTGAAGGACCGGCCGCTGTATCTCAACACGGCAAGGAGAGTCGCAGAACTGATGCCGCGCGGCCGTCTCCTGGAAATGGACGATGTGGGGCACTGGCCACAATTCGAAAAGCCTGATGAATTTAACGCCGCGAACATCGCTTTCCTACGGGAACCCGTTCACTGAGGTGGATCGCAGCCGGGCACAATAACTATGATCAAAGTCAGCAGGATCGCGCATCTGGCGCTCGAAACATCCGACTTCGAGCGCCAGCTTGATCATTATGAGCGGGTCATCGGACTGCGGATCGTGCAGAGGTCCCCTCAAACGGCTTATCTCGTGACCAAACTCGGTCAGTTGGCGGTGATATTAAAGTCGGCAAAGCAAACCAGGTGCACGAACATTGCATTCGAATTGGCACCTAATACCGATCTCGCGGATATCAAAAGAAAACTAGCCGAGCATAACCTCTCTTCCGAGCAGCTTTCCGGCGCTTACCCCGGCATCGAATCGCTGATCACCGTTTCCGATCCGAAAGGAACGATCATCGAGCTTTTCAGCAATGGCACGTTTCATGAGCCTGAGCCGGTCGCCGGAGTGGGGCCTTTAAAGCTTGGACACCTAGCCTTTGTCGTCGATGACCCCAAAGAAATGGCGTGCTTTTATGGCGAAGTGCTGGGTTTCCGAGTGTCCGACTGGGTCGAGGATTTCTTTGTGTTTATGCGCTGCAATTCCGACCATCACACCGTCAATTTTCTGCAGGGTGATCCGATCCGCATGCACCACATGGCGTTCGAGCTGCGCGATGCAGCGCATCTAGTGGAGTCTTGCGAAGTACTCGCTCGCAATTCCAGCACGATATTGTGGGGCCCAGTCCGTCACGGGCCAGGCCACAACATGGCCACGTATCACCGTGACGCGGCCGGCCAGATCATCGAACTGTTCACCGAGCTCGATCGCATGTCGGACGAGGAGCTGGGCTACTTCGATCCCAGGCCGTGGCATGCAGACCGGCCCCAATATCCGAGGACTTGGCCCAAAAACGAGCGGCGAGACATTTGGGGACCGCAAATCCCGCAGAATTTCCTGTAGGCTTGCAGCCGCAGCCACCCGCAACTTCACTTTTATCTTTTTCTTAGGACGTGAAAATCAAGGAGAGAGCTTAGGGCTTGGGTTTGAATAAATGGCATGCGCGGTCGATAGCTAAATGCCCTTGGAAAGACTAGAATAGAAGTGTAGAGGAGCGACGTAACTATCTGCCGCTGATGGATGTCGCTAATGCCGCCAATACACGGGAGAGGCGTCAGGTTCAATTCCTAAGCGCTAACCAAAAAAGCCACTGAAAAAATTGAGCACCTCTGAAGAAGTTATCTGCCGCTATTGACTGCCGCTACAGGGCACCGCTCGCGAATTAACCGATCTTGCGCGCGGGTGCCAGCGACGAATGGACTACCTTGCGAGCGGCAGGCGCGACATACACACTGACGCCGCGCGGCGGTTAGAGAAGTTCTGAAAAGGACTCTCCGTCTGTGCTAGGCTTGCAAGGTCACGGTGACATTGATGTTAAAGCCCGGCACCACTGTCTCCGTAGTCGAGAATGAGCAACAAGAGACTAATGAAGATCAGCTGCAAGGTGAAACCTAAAAGCCGATCTTATCGATGCACTTTTGAACAGCGGCATTGGATGACCCACGCCGTATACGGCAGCATCGGTTTTTTTCTCATGACCGAGCAAGTTGCCGTCACCTTGTTGATTGCAGCAGGCGGGCGTCGTTGGTGAGGCTTTTGAATAGACGGAACGCGGTTTCCCGTTGACGCTACGTGTGGGCCGTCATTTTGCCGCTCCAATGTATCGCGCCGCTGCTTCTGAAACGCATTCCGCCATCAGTGCGAATCGCGCCTGCGCGTCGATTTCGGCAAGGCGCTAATGCATCCCCGCTGAGGGTACGTTCTCCAGCCGCGACCAGGCCCTCAGTCGGGATGGTCTAGGAACCTCCTGAAAAAACCCTGAATGCCCGAAAACATCATGACTAAGTCATTGATTTAATTATAGTGGCGGAGAGGGAGGGATTCTAACTCGGTGATATCGATCGCATCATTCGATTCTCAAACATCCCTAGCTTGCCGTGGTTAGGCGTTGAGCTCGGCCAATAGCTGCTTGAGTGCGGCCTTCCCTGATTTGTTAGCGGCCGCCATGCTGCGAAAAAAGACCGGTGACTGTCCTATCGGACTCGATGTACCGGCGCGGTAAATCTCCCACTTCCACGGGTTCGGAGGACGCCCCCTGTGCTTCACGACAACCGAATAGTCGCTGTCATCGAAATCAAGCTTGTTCAACAAGCTCGTGCGTCCGCTGACCTTCATCGGCATCGATTACGCTTTGCTCGCCTGTTTCCATAAGGTTCTCTAATTGCCCCTTGGTCATCCGATATGGGTGCCCGTCGAAGTGCAAACGCGGTCATTGCATGCTATCGCGCACGCTCTGGCCTCCCGTGCGGACCGGCCGCGCCTTGAATGTAATGTGGATCGACGGGGTGCCGAGCCCGATCTTCTCACCATCGTCTAACCAATGGCCGTTTAAATGCGCGCTCATGACTTGAATGCCATCGATTCCGTTGGCGGCGATGGTGGCGACGACGTTGCCATCGAGGACCACCTCGACAATGTTTTTTCCGGCGATCACCGGTGCGGCGCTATCCTGAAATCTATCATCGCGGCGGTTCCCCTTAGCCATGACGCCATAACACGAGCCATGACACCATAACACGAAGGTATTGACCAAACAGGATCTGCTCCATTTGTCGAAAAGCATGCGCATCAACGTCGTGTATGACTCGCATCCGTTCGTGATCCCGCGGAGGCGTTCGGATCAGGCCTGGAACACCCAGTATCCGACCCTTTAACTTGTGCCATTGCGCACTTGGGCGGCGTCAAGTCGGGCTTAAGGAAAGCAGCGAGGCTACAATCGTGGTCGGCGTTGAGAGCGCCCGGCGCAAGTTGAGGTACGCATCGGGCTGATACCTGAATCACCCTCGATAGTCGAAAAAGATTAGCCGGCGGTGAACCCCTGCCGAAGGCCGCCCACAATCACAGCACGGTCGTTCAAGCGCTCAATAGCGTCTGCGGCTCCGCCTGTCTTCTCTTTTGGACGAGATACGCGATTGCCGTTTGGTGAGCATCTCCCAGGTCGAAGCGCTCTCCGTCGTTCACCAAGGCCCCATCGTTCCCGACCAAAAACCGATAGGTCTCGGCGGTTCGACGGCTTCTCACAAAAATGTACGGGGGCTCGTATTGCGTAACCTCAAACATGTTCTTCACCGCTGAGTGGATGACGACCGCAACGGATTCCGAACTGCATTAATTAAAATTGTCTTAAAACCGTGTCAGTCCGTGCTGCGGGCACTTCATCACCCGAAACCTGCTCACAGACCGTGGCCCTGTTTGCTACGGGCGCTCGCGACCTTTCACGATGTCCGATCCCAAGTCGACTCTCTGGGACTAAGTGGACATCCTGAATTTATGCTATAGAGCCTAAAAAGGAACTGCCGCCGTCTCTGCTAAGCTCGCCCGCATAGTCGACGACAATTAGCCCCAGCTGACCACCTTTCCAATCGAAGTGACTGTAAACGGCGTCAAGGTCACGCTGACCTTGATGTTAAGGCCGGGCACCACCGTCTCGATAGCTGAGAATGAGCAAAAAGAGGCTAACGAACAACAACCGCAAGGCGAGACCTAAAAGCCGATCCTATCAATCCACTTCTTCAGCATCGGTACCGGAAAGCCCTCACCGTAGCCCGCCGCGACCGTCTCTTGTTAATGGCCCAGGATGGCCCACCTCACATCTTCGCGGCAACCGGCAGCGCGCAACCGATCTTGCGCACGATGACGAAGCGAGTGGATTGCTTTGCGAGGATCATCAATACCGATGTCATCTAAAAACCGATTGAGGATTTTAGATGCTGCGCCTTCTGGGTCGGCGGCGTCACGGGTGAACAATGGCCCGGTGATCTTCTTCGGCAGGTAGGGCAGTACAGCTTCCGGGAATGGCACGCGGCGCAATGACTGCGGCGTCTTTGCTCCGATGATGCAATAGCGAACGCCGCGCTCTTTGTCCTCGCCTTTTATCTCGAATTGCCTCGCTCAATCGCATGCCAGTAGCGCCCAACGTGCGGAGCAATAATTGATCGCTCTTCCCCAGCTGCGACAAATTGCGCTTGATCGTCCGCATGTCAGTACCGGACAGCGGCAGGCGTTTCATCTTGTCGTTACGCTCGGGTACTACGCCAGCGAACGGATTGAACTTCAACCGTCCTTCATCAATGGCGAGGTTGATCGCCGCGCGTAGCCGCCCTACTCGCTTCTCAATGGTCCCCGATTTCAACCTTGCGCCTCGTAATGGGCCACGAGTTTCCGGCCGTCATCGCGGTCGCAGTCCTTCAATGGCTTATCGCACAACGACCGGAATAGTGCCCAAGTATCGCGCGCCTCACGCTCGTAGTAGCCGGTCATATTCTTGTGCGTCAGGTAGGTATCCAACATCGCGTCGTCGCCGTTCTTTGTCGTCACCTTGCGGCGCGGCGCAGGATCATCGTCGATGTCGAAGGCGCTGTAGTCGGCGGTAAGGTGGGCATCGACCACCGATCGAAGCGTCAGCGGGCCGCCGACAAGTTGCATCACCGGGGCGCCATTCGGCTCCGTTCGCAGGAGCTTCCCGCCGGCATTGTAATGGCTAAGCTCCCGCTCGGTCGCGGCAATGCGGCCGCCATCGGGACTATTATGCAAGCCTGGTTCGTACTTCCGCCGCCACGTCGTTTCCAGATGGGGCCGCAAAGCCAATAGCGAAGCCTTGTGCTGGGCGATCATCGGCAAGGCTATCTCCAGCCTGCCGCCGGTCGGGCGTGTCTTTTCAGGAGAATGGTTTATAACCTTCCGACCTGTCGCTGGCGCTCCCTACGGGAATCGAACCCGTGTTTCAGCCTTGAGAGGGCCGCGTCCTAGACCGCTAGACGAAGGGAGCCGCAGCGCCGGAATAGACCCGATATGGCGCAGGCACGCAAGCGCCCCGGGCAGACGAAGGCTCAGGGCTCGATTGCGAACCTGACGCGTCCGGTTTCCTTCAGCGTCTTGAGGGCGAAGGTGCGTATCTCGGTCGCGCCGCCGATATCGAGCGTCACCACCAGGCGGTCGTCACTAACGCTGCTAGAGATGACGCGCGCGCCTTTTGGCAGCACGACGATCCCGTCGGTGGTCGCAACGCTGGTCCCGCCGCTGCGGGAAAGCCGATAGCCAATGACCCCGACAACCGCGGCGATGGCAACGAGCGTGGTAAATCCGGAAATGATCATCAGCCAGCGAACGCGACCGACCATACGGGACGCCAACGCATCAGCCGCGGAGGCCGGCGCCTGATCGGCGCCGGCTTCGGACCATTCGCTCTGTGCTTTGTCAGCGGCTAACTTGTCCATTCGTACCCAGATAAGAGCGGATGACATCCACCCGCAAATCAATCGGCATTGCCCCGGATGAGGCCGGCGGACGGCTTGACCGTTTGCTTGCCGTGCATGTTGGCGAGCTGTCGCGCACGCGGCTCAAGGCGTTGATTGAAGCCGGTGCGGTCGCCGTCGACGGGCGCACGATCCGTGATCCCGGCCATCGCGTCAATTCGGGCGCTTCTATCCTCATCGACATTCCGGCCCCGGTGGCCGCCAAACCGGCAGCCGAGCCTATCCCGCTCAACGTGGTCTACGAGGACTCAGACATTATAGTGATCGACAAGCCCAAGGGGCTGGTCGTGCATCCCGCCGCCGGGCATTCATCCGGCACTTTGGTCAATGCGCTGATCGCACATTGCGGTGAGAGTCTCTCCGGCATCGGCGGCGAACGGCGACCCGGCGTCGTGCACCGGCTCGACAAAGACACCACCGGCTTGATGGTGGTAGCGAAGAACGACCGCGCCCATAAGGCGCTGGCGGCGCAATTTGCCGGGCACGGCCGCGATGGCGGACCATTCGAGCGCAGCTATCTCGCCTTCGTGTGGGGCGCTCCGGATCGGCCTCGGGGCGTGATCGACAAGCCCATCGACCGGCACCGGGTCGCCCGCGACCGGATGGCGGTCCGCGAAGGCGGCCGGGAAGCCGTTACCCACTGGCAAATCTTGGAGCAGTATGGAGCCGACAAAGGGACCCGGCGGGGTGGGAAATCAGCCGAACCGGTCGCCAGCCTGATCGCCTGCCGGCTGGAAACCGGCCGGACCCATCAGATTCGGGTCCATTTGGCCTCCATTGGGCATCCGCTTCTCGGCGATCAGGCCTATGGAGCGGGTTTTCGGACAAAAGCGGCACTATTGCCTGAGCCAGCCCAAATCGCCCTTGCCGCCCTTGGCAGACAGGCCCTGCATTCCCATATACTGACGGTAACGCACCCAATTACCGGTAAAATCCTGCGGTTTCGTTTGGAACTGCCACCCGATTTGGCCCGTTTGCATGGTATGCTGGCGGCCATTAGGACTGATGCTAGCAATAAATAGAGGCTTAACCAGCTCAGGCGAAATACCGCCCATTGAGCCAGATCAACGCAGCGTCGCGCTGAAGTGATGCCTCTTTACTACCGCTCACCGGGTTAGACCGTGTATGTTGCAGGTGCGAGATAAGGAACTTGCGCCGTCGGCTCGGGAAGCGACGGCGCACAAGCCTGCCGCGAAGCGGGGGCGATAACGATAGGAAAGGGCGCAATCATGGCCCAAACTGCAGCCTTGCCGGTTCTTTCGGGTGAAACCGGCCTGACCAGGTATCTGGAAGAAATCCGGCGGTTCCCGATGTTGGAACCGCAGGAAGAATTCATGTTGGCGAAGCGCTGGCGCGAACACGAAGATCGCGAAGCGGCGCATAAGCTCGTCACCAGCCATTTGCAACTCGTGGCCAAGATCGCCATGGGATATCGCGGCTACGGCCTGCCGATCTCCGAAGTGATCTCCGAGGGCAACGTCGGTCTCATGCAGGCGGTGAAACGCTTCGAGCCCGATAAGGGCTTTCGGCTGGCGACGTACGCGATGTGGTGGATCAAGGCGGCGATCCAGGAATACATCCTGCGCTCATGGTCGCTCGTTAAGATGGGCACCACCGCCAATCAGAAGAAGCTGTTCTTCAATCTGCGCAAAGCCAAGAGCCGGATTTCCGCCCTCGAGGAGGGCGACATGCGGCCCGATCAGGTCAAGCTCATCGCCAAGCGCTTGGGCGTGACCGAGCAGGATGTGATCGACATGAACCGCCGCCTTGGCGGCGATGCTTCGCTGAATGCGCCGATCCGCGAGGACGGCAATTCCGGCGAGTGGATGGATTGGCTGGTCGATGACAGCTCCAGCCAGGAAAGCCGCCTTGCCGAAGCCGAGCAGTCGGACAACCGGCACAAGGCACTGGGCGAAGCGCTCACGGT
This sequence comes from uncultured Alphaproteobacteria bacterium, assembly GCA_963844545.1. GTDB lineage: Bacteria > Pseudomonadota > Alphaproteobacteria > Rhizobiales > Xanthobacteraceae > BOG-931. The sequence goes on from CAWJOX010000027.1 coordinate 337,671, forward strand.
GCTCAACGATCGCGAGCGGCGCATTTTCGAAGCGCGCCGCCTCGCCGATGAGCCGATCACGCTGGAAGAACTCGCCGACGAATTCGGCGTGTCGCGCGAGCGCGTCCGTCAGATCGAAGTGCGCGCCTTCGAAAAGGTGCAGAAGGCGGTGAAGAGCCATATCACCGCCATGGAAACGCCGACGGCGGCAAATGCGGCCGTCGCCGCCGTGCACTAAGCGCCTTCAAGCTCGGAAAGCGACGTTGCGGCGCGGCGTTCGAGTATAACCGCGCCTTGACGGTTGGCGATGTCGCGTGCGGCCACAAAGGCCCGCTTCGCTTCGTTCTTGTTGGCGCGGTCGAGCGCCAACAAACATTCGCCACGCAGGCGATAAATTTCCGGCAGATAGAATCCAACTCCCGGTTCGTCGATTTCGGCGATGGCGCGATCGAGATGGGCGAGGCCGTCTGCCGGTCGTCCAGCTGCGAGCATAACTTCGGCCGCCACGCCGAGATAGTATTGTGGTAGCGTGCCGACGACTACGGCGCTCTCAATTCCCTCGTCCATCATCCGCGCAGCCTCGGAGATGCCGGGGCCGACCGCCATTGCCCAGGCCGTGAGCACCGCGCTGCTGGTGAGATAGGGCAAGAACCCAAATTTTTCCGCGAGTTTGGCCGCTCGTTGCGCGGCGACAAGCGTAGCCTCACGATCGGCAACAAGTTGATAGCATAGCGAGCACTCGTACAGTGCATGGGCAAGACTGTTGGAATGGTCGAGGCTTTCGGCAAGCGAAAGCGCCCGTACGACACTCTCCACTCCCTGGTCTCGATCGCCTTCCAATATCAGGCCCGCTGCCAACACGGAGTGGGCACAAACGCCTGGATCGTGGCCGCCAAATTCCATCCCGAGATGGCGATGGCGCGCCATGTCATAGGTCACTGCGCCGATCCGACTGTTGTCTACGGACGCTTCGACGTCGCCGCGAAAGAAAGCCGTCGACCAGCGGCAATGGTAAGCTTCGAGTAATAGATCGCTATCGCCGGAACGCTGCGCGAGGCTAACAAGCTCTCCGGCGCGGTCGCGCGCAAGCGCCGTTTTGCGTCGGATGTTGGCGTTAAGCCACAAGCCCCATTTGGCCTTGAAGGTGGCTGTATCATCTCCGATCGCTGCACCGATCTCTGCGGCTCGGCGGTAGGACTCCTCGACTTCGGCGTCCTGATACCCGCGCGCCACCATCAACGCCGGCCCGAGCTTTAGCAGAAAATCGAGCTGGCGGCGCATACGATCAGCCGGTTCCGGCAGCGCATCGGCGGATTTGAAACCGGCCGAAAAATGCGCGATCGCCTCCTGGAAAGCCGACCTGCTCAGCGCGCGCTCACCCGCCCGCATGCGGTAATCGCAGGCCGGACCGGCCAATCCGGCCTCGCCGAAATGATGCGCAAGCAATTCCGGCTCATTCGTTGTCTGTTCGGGGAAACGCTCTTCAAACGCCCGGGCAATACGCTCATGCCAATCGCGCCGGCGGCCCAACAGCAAGCTTTCGTAAGCGGCGTCGCGCATCAGCGCGTGCTTGAAACTGAAGCTCCGTTCCGAGCCGCGGCCCTCGGGAAAGACGATGCCCGCCGCGACCAGTTTAGCCAACGCCGCCTCGAGTTCGCCGCCGCTCTTTGGGACCACGGTATCAAGCAGCAAAAACGGAAATTGCCGACCAATGACGGCGGCGATCTGCGCCACCTCGCGCGCTTCGCCGAGGCGGTCGAGGCGCGCCATCAGCGAGTCCTTGAGCGTTGCCGGCACTGCGCTGTCTTGCCCCGCAGCTTCCATCACGCTTTTGGTCAATTCCTCGGCGAACAGCGGAACGCCGTCGGTCTTGGCGACGATCGCCGCTACGGTTTCCGCCGAAAGGCCGTGCGAGGCGGCGACCCCGGTGACCAGCTCGGCGCATTCGGCGCGGCCGAGACGCCCAAGTGTCAGCAACGTTGAATGCGGCCGCGCAGACCAAGGCGGTGCGAAGTCCGGCCGCGCCGTGACCACGGTAAGCAAATGCGCCTGCCCGATGCTGTCGGATATGCGCGTCAACATTTCTAGCGTGGTGGCGTCGATCCAGTGCGCATCTTCCACGATCAGAAGCATGGGCCTCGCTTCGCCCAGGCGGACGATCTCATCGACCAGCAGCGCAATCGTTGCGACTTTCCGTTGCGCCGGCGTGAGCGACGTCGGCGCCAGCTGCGTATGTGGAATCGAAAGCAGTTCCGCCAGCAACGGAAGTGCCGATGCATCCGCTGCAGCCCGACGCGAGAACAGCGCACCGAGCTTTTCAATTCGCGTATCGGGCAAATCGGCTGTAGCGAAGCCCGCCGCGCGCGATATGTGCTGGATGACCGGATAGAGCGCGCTGTCGCTATGATGGGGCGAACACTGCAAATAGATGCGGCCATGCGGCTCGCCGGCAATGTCTTCTTGCAACGCCTCGACGGACCGCGATTTGCCGATTCCGGCTTCGCCGATTAACGTAATGATCTGACCTTCGCCGCCGCGCGACAGCCGCCAGCGATCAAGCATCAGTCCCATTTCGTGAGCGCGCCCGACGAGCGGAATGCTGCTGCCGCTGCGGCCCGCTGCAAAGCGCGTCACGACCACCGCTTCGCCGACCACTCGCCAGGCCGGCATCGGGCGAGCGAAACCTTTCAGATCATGTGCGCCGATGGGCTCGAGCTTGAACAAGCCGCCGAGCAAATTCTGCGTTGTCTCGCTGATGAGGATCGTATCTGGCGCCGCCAGTGCCTGAAGCCGCGCGGCGAGGTTAGGGGTTTCGCCGACGATGGTGCGCTCTTGCGCGGTGCCCGTGCCGACAATCTCGCCGACGACGACCAGTCCTGTCGCGATGCCAACGCGTGCCTGCAGCCGGGCGCCGTCCGGGCGCTCGATGTTGCCGACTTCGGTCAAGATGCCGATTGCAGCACGAACCGCGCGTTCAGCCGCGTCCTCGAAGGCGTGCGGGAAGCCAAAATAAGCGAGAACGCCATCGCCCATGAACTTGGCGACGAAGCCGCCAAATCGGCCGATCGCGCCGGCGGCGGCATCCTGATAGCGCCTGATCAAACTTCCCAACAGTTCCGGATCGACCGCACCCGACAGCGCCGTGGATCCGACCATGTCGCAGAACAGCACCGTGACTTGACGGCGCTCGGCATCCGCAGACGTTTCGGGCGCTCTGGCCTCAGCCGCCTTTGGTTGCGCGGTTGTGACGGCGCCTTCAGCGATTGCTTTGAGCAGGCGCCGGCGATTGCCCAGCGACACGCCGAGTTGTTCAAGATCGTGCTCGTTCAGCTCCGGCAGAATATCGAGGCCGATATCGTTTGCCTCGAACACGTCGGCATATTGCTCGAACTTGTTCCGCCGGAGCCATTCGCGGAGTTCGCTCATACCGTAAGTTCCGTTGCCTGTTCGATGCAGTCTATCAGGTTTCGGCGCCGGCCGGCTTATTCGCTTAGCATTCCCCGCAACAACCAGCGGCAAGCGAAGATCGCCGCACCGGCGAGCGCGGCGACGGCCGCGATCAAGAGGAAAAACTCAGGCTTCTCCATGCGGCTCCAGAAGCTGCCAAGCCAGCCGGCAAGGAACCCGCCGACGAAGCTCGTCGCCAGCCACACCCCCATCATCATCGACAAGATGCGGACCGGAGCAATCTTGGTGATCAGCGAAAGCCCAACCGGCGAAAGGTACAACTCGCCAATGGTAATGACCACAAAGTAAGCGAATAGCCATGACCAGCTCGCCTTGCCGCCGCCCGCGTGCCATGCCGCCGCCGCCATGATGGAATAAGACAGCGCGACACCGAAACAGCCGAGCGACATCTTGGTGATGGTCGAAGGCTCCGACCCGCTAGCCGACTGCCGGGTCCACAGCGCGATCACGAACGGCGTGAACGCAAAGATCATGAACGGATTGAAGGCCTGAAACCAGGTGGTCGGGATTTCGGCACTCAGGCCGAACAGCTCGACGGAGCGGTCGGTATGCGTATCGGCCCACAAGACGATAGTATTGCCTTGTTGCTCGTACGTGGCCCAGAACAACGCGACCGGAATGAACAGCACGAGAATAGCGGTGAGGGCTCGCCAATCGCGGCGTCCAAGCGGCGCTCTCTCGCTTCGCATCGCCTTTGCCTGCTGCAGCTCGTCCGGCGGCAGCAGCGGCATGGCATAAAGATAAATGGCGAGGCCGATCAGCATACCGACGCCGGCGGCGGCAAAGCCGTAATGCCATCCCGCCTTTTCTCCCAGCGTGCCGCAGATCAGCGGCGCCAGAAACGCACCGACATTGATACCGACATAAAAGATCGAGAAGGCGCGGTCGCGGCGGTGGTCACCCGGCGCATAAAGGCCGCCGACCTGGGTCGAGATGTTGGGCTTGAACGCGCCACTGCCGAGAATGAGCGCCAATAGCGCCAGCAGGAAAAGCTGCTCGACCGCCATCATGAAATGACCGATCGCCATCAGCGTAGCGCCGATGACGACGGTGCGGCGCTGGCCGAGCACGCGGTCCGCCAGCAGGCCGCCAAAAATCGGAGTCAGATAGACCAGCGCCGTATAGAGGCCGTAGATCTGCGACGACAGCGGTTGGACATCGAGCGGGCCGAACGATGCCTCAAGTATCCTTTTGAGCCCAGCAAACCCAAGCACCGTGCCGGCGTGGTCTGACACAAGCAGATATTTCGTCATGTAGAGAACGAGCAGCGCGCGCATCCCGTAATAAGAAAAGCGCTCCCACATTTCGGTGGTGAATAGAAAAGCAAGGCCCCTCGGGTGGCCGAACAAGTCGCCCGTGGCGCCGATCCGGCCGTGGCGGGCGGACTGATCGGCAGACGAAACCGGTTCGGCCATGTCCTCGCCCTGGTGTGCTCGCCGCGGTGTGCTGGCCTTGGCGGCGGCCCACCATTCTCATCGCCGCCAACCGACATTATAAATCTGTCCCGTCAGCAATAGCATGCGCGCCCGGGGCAGCGGGCAACGCTCCGCACGGAGGGGACGGCGGCCGAGTAATTGAAAAAATCGGCTGGATAAAAAAATCAGCCCGGATTGCACGAAGCAATCCGGGCTGTTTTCGTTTGAAGCACCCAGAGAGCGTTGGAGACTTGCTACTCGGCAGGCTCCGGTATCGCCTCATGCGGCGCCGTGCGATCCAGCAAGCTCACCGGAGCTCGGCTCAACCCGAACAGAAAGACCGCTGTGATTAGATATGCGATCGCAACGGTCGGCGACACCATGATGCCGACCTGTTGACCGTGCATGAAGCCGAAGAAGGTGAGCACGGCGCCGGCCAGCGCGAACGCCGAAGCGTTGACGAACTTCTTGTCGATGATGAAGGCGCCGACCGCGGCAAGGACCAGCCCGGTCAAGATGGAGCCGCCGCCCATGACCTTGAGGCCGGCATAGAGCACGCCGTTATTGGCGAGTTTGTCGATGCCGACGGCCGCCGCGTTGGTGCCGGCCGCGCCCAGCGCCCCGTCCAGCTGCGTCGCGCCCCAAGCGGCAAGATGAGGCGTCAGCGCCAGCACGATGGCGGGTGCATGGACCTTTGGTGTGCTTTGGAATGCCTGGGCGCCGATCAGCATGCCGATGTAGAGCAGGATCGGGTAGATCGCAACGACCGGTATGATGGCCAGGAGCAGCGAGATCACGCCGAACCAGGACAGCACGATCACCATGATGCCGGTGGCCGCCGAATAGCCGATGCGGCCGCCCATGGCCTTCCAACCGGGATGGCCGATATAAACGGCGTTGATGAACGGGTTGCCCATCAGGCAGCCGATCAGGCTGATGACTCCGTCGGCGGTCAGCACGCGCGTCGTCGGGAAGGGATCGCCGGCGGCCTCGGCGCTTTCGACGTTATCCATCGCTTCGACCAGATCGTAAATGCCGAACGGGATGGCAGTAACGAGGATCACGCCGAGATATTCAAAGCCGGAGAAGATGTGGTTCACGGCAGGGAGCGGCACGTTGAAGCCGAAATTCGTGAAGGAGTCGGCAACGCCCTTGATGCTAAGCCCCCCGTAGCTGAGGCCGAACAGATTAGAGCCCCAGGCGATGATCATGCCAACCGCGATCGCAACGAGACCGGCCGGAATGCCCATCGGATATCGAAACCCACCGAACCAGCTCACCAGGATGACGGCAAAGCAGGTCAGGCCGATCACCGGCGTCATGTACATTTGCAAGGCCGGACTCATGGAGATGAAGGTAATCGACACGCCGGCGAGCGTTCCGAGCAGGGCCGCGCGCGGCGTGATCCTGCGCACGATCGGCGCGATGAAGCCGCCGATCATCAGAATGAAGCTCTGGAAGAACACCCAAGTCAGTCCGGCTTCCCAGCCCTTGATCGGATCATGGGTCTTTAGCGCGATCGGCAGCATGATCACGAAAGTGACGATGAACATGTGCGGGACGCTGATGCCGGAGGGTAGCGCGCAAACGTCGCTGCGGCCGGTCCGCTTGGCGAGCCGGTAAGCCAAGTACGCATAGTAAAAGGTTGAGAGGCACATCATCAGGCCGACTGCCGGCAGGATACGGCCGAAAACGATCGAGTTCAGGCATCTTGATCACGAACCGCAACAGGATCGTGAGCGTCAGCATGTTGGTAAGGATGTTGGTGCCGAAGCCGAAGAAGGCATTCCAGTCGCCGGGAGTAAACAAGCGTGGGCGAAACGCCGAAGTCGACGTTGTGGTCGTCATAGCAGGCTCCTCTTAATGGCGAGCCGCATCCAAAAGCGCCAGACAATGCCCACGGGCTCATCACCCGTGCCGTTGCATCGGTAAAGAGTTTTTGGTGTGAAGCGCCCCGCCCCCCATATCGACGTTGTCCGCAATCGTCCCTGATTGCGCTCTCAACCTCGCAAGCCGCGTGCCAACCGCGACGGGCGCGTTACCGACGATCGAGAAGCCGATGAGCGTGCAGAGGAATTACCGGTGCCCTCTAAGGCCTTGGCCATTATTTGTCGCTTGCTGCATCGCAAACGTGCAAATTGCGAATTCACGGCGGCGACCAAATAACGGTCATTGCCCGTCAAAAAAACGGCATCTGCCGATGCGCACCAAAGCGCTTTGGAAAGTACGCGCGACGCCGCAATCAGACGGCGGCGCGAACCGGGTAGCCGATTGATGCCAGCGAGTTCAGCAACGGCGTCGACGCAGCGACCGAGCCGAAAATACCGCCCTGCGCCTTGATCATGGCGAGACCGGCGGCGTGGAATTCCGGGAAGTACGAGCCACAACAATCCGACAGCACGATGCAGCGGAAGCCGCGATCATTGGCTTCGCGAACCGTAGTATTTACGCACACTTCCGTGGTCACGCCGCAAACAAACAGCGTGTCGATGCCGCGGTTGCGCAGCATCAGTTCGAGGTCGGTCTGATAAAACGCGCCTTTGCCGGGTTTGTCGATCACCGGCTCGTCCTGCAGCGGATACAGCTCGGGAATGATGTCGTGACCGGGTTCGCCGCGCACCAGGATACGACCCATCGGACCAGGCGCGCCGATCCGCGTCGACGGATCGCCACGTTCGACTTTGTGAGGGGGCGCGTCGGAAAGATCGGGCCGATGCCCTTCCCGCGTGTGAATGACCAGCATGTCGTGGCCGCGGGCGGCGGCAAGAACCTGGCGCAGCGGCGAAACTGCCGCCTGCAACCGCGAAACATCGTTGCCGAGCGCCTCACCGAAGCCGCCGGGCTCGAGAAAATCGCGCTGCATGTCGATGATCACAAGCGCGGCGCGATCGAGATCGACGGACAGCGGCGCTGGCTCCGCATCAAAGGTCACTTTCGGCATCTCGGGCCTCCCTGCAATCGGATTGGCGAAGGATATGCTCCGAACGGTGCAAGATTGAGGCCAGAGCCGGCCTGGTGCTCAATTTTTGAGCTTATTCGGCTTTGGAACGTTTGCGGCCTGATGTCATCCGCATGTTATCCGCCCAGCGCCGGAAGCAAGCTTCATAAATTCAATGACTTAACCTGCGACGAGGCGGCGCCGCTTTGTGGCACGCGGCTTGCGGAACACTTCCCGGCGCGACAGTGCGTCAACCGGGTGGAGGCTTTGAATGAAGCGCCGCGAATTTCTGAAATCGATGACCGCGCTCACCGCCGCCAGCGCCGTGTCAGCGCCGGCGATCTGGTCGCCCGCGAAATCGCAATCGCGGCAAGAGACGCTGTTGTTGATAACCGAAAACGGTCCCAACAATCTCGATATTCAGGGAGTGGGCACCAATCGACCGGGCTACGAAGCGTCGTGGAATTGCTATGATCGGCTGATCACCCACGAGAAGAAAACCCTTCCGGACGGCTCGCTCTCCTACGACCGCGACAAGCTCAAGCCCGAACTCGCCGAAGACATGAAAGTCGGCGACATGTCGGTGACGTTCAAACTGCGCAAGGATGCTAAATTCCAGGATGGCACGCCGGTCACCGCCAAGGACGTGAAATGGTCGTTCGACCGCGCGGTCAGCGTCGGCGGATTTCCGACGGTGCAGATGAAAGCGGGCTCGCTGGTCAAACCCGAACAATTCGTCGCCGTCGATGACAACACGTTCCGCGTCGATTTCATCAAGAAGGACCGTCTGACACTTCCCGACCTCGCGGTGATCGTGCCCGGCGTCTACAATTCGGAACTGCTCAAGAAGCACGCTACCGAAAAAGACCCTTGGGCGCGCGACTACACCAAGGGGAACACCGCCGGCAGCGGCGCTTACAAAGTGACGAGCTGGAAACCCGGCGTCGAAACCGTCTACGAGCGTTTTGACGGCTGGGTCGGCGGCAAGCTTCCGCAACTCAAAAAAGTCATCTGGCGCACCATTCCCTCGGCCGGCAACCGCCGCGCCCTGATGGAACGCGGCGACGCCGACGTCTCGTTCGATCTGCCGGCCAAGGATTTCTCCGAGATGAAGAAAGAGAACAAGCTGAAGCTGATCTCAAATCCGATCAGCAATGGCATGTATAGTGTCGAATTGAACGTCGTGCATCCGCCCTTCAACAACGAGAAAGTACGGCAGGCCGTCGCCTACGCGATCCCGTATCAGAAGATCATCGACGCGGCGATGTTTGATATTGCCAATCCGCTGTTCGGCGGCAAATCGAACGACGTTTCGACGATAGATTGGCCGCAACCCACTGCCTATGTCACCGACATGGAAAAGGCGAAAGCATTGATGCAGGAGGCCGGCGCCGGCACCATCGACACGACGATCTCATTCGATCTCGGCGACGCCGTTAATTCCGAACCGATCGCCACCCTGATCCAGGAGAGCCTTGGCCAAATCGGCATCAAGACGACCATCAACAAGATACCGGGCTCCAACTGGCGAAGCGAAATGGCCAAAAAATCGATGCCGATGATGGTGAACTTTTTCTCGGGCTGGCTGGACTACCCGGAATATTTTTTCTTCTGGTGCTATTCCGGCCAGAACGCGATCTTCAACACGCCGAGCTATGTGAACAAGGACATGGACGCCCTGATCGACGGCGCCCGCGAAGCCGCCGCCGTCGATGACAAGAACAAATACGCCGCCGACGTAAAGGGCTTCATCTCGAAGGCCTGGCACGAGGTGCCGCGCATTCCGCTATTCCAGCCGCACCTGAAAGTCGCAACCCAGAAGAACATCTCCGGCTACTGTTACTGGTTTCACCGTCAGGTCGACTACCGCTCGCTCGTCAAGGCGTGACGGCCAAGACTGGTTCAAGAAAGCGCTGCTGTCATGCTCGTTAGCATCCTGCGCCGCTTCGTCACCGTGATTCCGACGCTGATCGGCGTCATTATCGTGACGTTTCTCTTGACCCGGGTGCTGCCAGGCGATCCGGCGGTGTATTTCGCCGGACCGGCGGCGACGCCTGAGTCGATTGCGGATATCCGCAAGTCCCTCGGCCTCGATCAGCCGCTGCCGGTGCAGTTCCTCCGTTACGTCGACGATCTCGCGCACGGCAATCTCGGCAATTCGCTCGCGACCGGCCAGCCGGTCGTTACTGAAATCGTCTCACGCCTGCCTGCGTCGGCCGAACTCACGCTGTTCGGCCTGATCATCTCGATTCTGATCGCGGTTCCGCTCGGCATTCTGGCGGCGGTCAAACAGGGCTCCTGGATCGATCATACCTGCCGTGTCGTGGCGACGGCCGGCGTATCGCTGCCGGTATTCTTCACCGGCCTCCTGCTTGTCTACGTGTTCTATTTCCTGCTCGGATGGGCGCCGGCGCCGCTCGGCCGGCTCGATGTGTTCTTTTCGGCGCCGCCCCAGGTCACCGGATTTTATTTGATCGACAGCCTGATCGCCGGCGATTTCCAGACGTTTCGCGCGTCGCTCAGTCAACTCATACTGCCCGGAGCGACGCTCGCGATCTTTTCGCTGGCGCCGATCGCGCGCATGACCCGCGCGTCGATGCTCGAAGTGCTTGCGTCGGATTACGTGCGCACCGCGCGCGCCAGCGGCTTGTCGTCCTACACCGTCATCATCACCTACGCGTTCCGCAACGCGATGCTGCCGGTGATCACCACGCTCGGCATGGTGTTCTCATTTCTGCTCGGCGCCAACGTGCTGGTGGAGAAGGTTTTCGCCTGGCCCGGCATCGGCTCGTTCGCCGTCGAAGCGTTGATCGCATCCGATTTCGCGCCGGTGCAGGGCTTCGTGCTCACCATGGCGGTGCTCTACGTCACGCTCAATCTCATCATCGACATTCTCTATGGCGTCGTCGATCCGCGCGTGAGGCTCGAAGCATGACCGACATCGCCGCAACGGTCCGGCCGGCGACCGGCCTTGGCGCCCTGCTCCGTCACGCCCGATACGTCATCAGCGAGAACCCGGTTACTGGCCTCGCGTTCGGCCTGTTCGTACTGATCATAGTCGCGGCGCTGATCGGTCCGTTCATCGTGCCGCACGATCCGCTCGCGAGCGACACCGCCGCCGCGCTCAAGCCGCCCTCTGCCGGACATTGGTTCGGCACTGACCAGCTCGGCCGTGATATTTTCAGCCGCGTCGTCGTCGCCACGCGGCTCGATTTCACCATCGCCGTGGCTTCGGTGGTGCTGGTCTTTCTGATGGGCGGTCTTGCCGGGGTCGCCGCCGGATATTTCGGCGGCTGGACCGACCGCATCGTCGGCCGCATCGCCGATACCATTATGGCGTTTCCGCTGTTCGTGCTTGCCATGGGCATCGTCGCGGCGCTCGGCAATACCGTGCAGAACATCGTCTTGGCGACCGCGATCATCAACTTCCCGCTCTATGTGCGGGTCGCCCGTGCCGAGGCTAACGTCCGCCGGGAGGCCGGCTTTGTCGAAGCTGCGCGGCTTTCCGGCAACAGCGAATGGCGCATTGTCGCGTTGCAGATCCTCCCCAATGTATTCCCGATCCTGGTGGTGCAGATGTCGCTCACCATGGGCTACGCCATCCTCAACGCCGCGGGACTGTCATTCATCGGCCTCGGGGTGCGGCCGCCGACCCCTGAATGGGGCATCATGGTGGCGGAAGGCGCGGCCAACATCATCTCCGGCGAATGGTGGATCGCCTTCTTCCCCGGCGTTGCGCTGATGGTCGCGGTGTTCTGCTTCAATCTGCTCGGCGACGGGATGCGCGACATCGTCGACCCGCGGAGGCGCACATGACGGTGGCGCCCGCACTGAGCGTCGAAAATTTGTCGATTGAGTTCCGCACCCGCTCTGGAATCGTCCGTGCGATTGATAACGCAAGCTTTGCGGTCGCCAAGGGCGAGACGATCGCGCTGGTCGGGGAGTTGGGGATCGGGTAAATCGGTCACCGCCTATGCGGTCATGGGCATTCTTGATCCCGCCGGCCGCGTCACCGGCGGTAAGGCGATGCTCGGCGGTCTCAATCTGCTTTCGGCTACACCCAGCCAACTTGCCAACGTGCGGGGGCGCGAGATCGCGATGATCTTTCAGAACCCGCGCACCGCGCTCAATCCGATCCGTCCGGTCGGGCGCCAGATCGCCGATGTGCTCGTCCGCCACGGCAACGTGCCGGGCCGAGAGGCGCCGGTCCAAGCGATCGAGATGTTGCGCGCGGTCGGCATCACCGACCCGGCGCGCCGCGCCAAGGCCTATCCGTTCGAAATGTCCGGCGGCATGTGCCAGCGCGTCATGATTGCGATCGCGCTGGCCGCAAAGCCATCGCTCCTGATTGCCGACGAGCCGACGACTGGCCTCGACGTAACCACGCAGGCAGTCATCATGGATCTGATTTCAGACTTGGCGACCGAACTCGGCATGGCGACGATCTTCATAACCCACGATCTTGCGCTCGCCGGCCAGCGCGCCGCGCGCATTGTCGTCATGCACGCCGGCCATGTGGTCGAGACCGCACCGACCCGAGAGCTGTTTGCGAGTCCCCGTCACCCTTATACGGCGGAGCTAATCGCGGCGACGCCTGACTCTGCCGCGAGCCTCGATGAGCTTGCCTCAATCCCCGGCTCGCTGCCCGATTTGCGCCGGGCCGATCTGCCGCCGTGCCGCTATTCGGAACGTTGTCCACGCAACGTCAGCGCCTGCAATCAGCCGCTGCCGCAGCCGATCGCGGACGCCGCACATAACGTGGCCTGCTGGAACCCGTTGCCGATGAGTCCGCCATGACCGCCCTCCTCGACGTCGTCGAATTTTCCAAGCTTTTCCCCGTTGGCGGAACCGCGGGAGCGTGGGCGTCACTCCGGCGCCGTTTCTCCGGCGGTGCGGAGAAGCTGCCCAAAGTGCACGCCGTCGACGACGTGAGTTTCGTCATCAACAAGGGCGAGACGGTCGGGCTAGTCGGCGAGTTCGGGCTGCGGCAAGTCGACCCTGGTCCGTGCCCTGACCCGCCTGATCGACGCCAGCGGTAGCGTCAAGCTTGGGACGCGTGAACTGTCACTCACTCCGGCGCGCGAGTTTGCCCGCGATCCCGATCGCGCCCGCATCCAGATGGTGTTCCAGGACGCCGGCGACAGCGTCAATCCCCGCTTCACCGCGTTCGACGCCATCGCCGATCCGCTGCGCCGGCTGCGCAAATTGCGCGGTGAAGCGCTGACGAAAAAGGTCGAAGCGGTGGCGAGCCAATGCGGATTGCCGCTGCAACTGCTCTATCGCTTCCCGCATCAGCTCTCGGGCGGCCAGCGCGCCCGCGTCGGCATCGCCCGCGCTATCGCCGTCGAGCCGGACCTGCTCGTGCTCGATGAGCCGACCGCGGCGCTCGATGTCTCCGTTCAGGTTGTCATTCTTCAACTCCTGCAGCGGCTGAAGCAGGAATTCGGCATGAGCTATCTGTTCGTGTCCCACGACCTTTCCGTGGTGCGGCTGATTTGCGATCGCGTGCTGGTGATGTATCTCGGCAAGATCGTCGAATCCGGGCCCGCCGCCGAGGTATTCGAGCATCCGCTCCACCCTTATACCCAGGCGCTGGTCGCGGCCGTGCCGCGATTTGACGTCAACGGCGGGGAGCGGCTGCGGCTGACCGGCGAGCCGATGAGCCCGATCGATCCCGATCCGAATATGTGCCGCTTCTACAGCCGCTGTTCCCGCGGGACCGAAACGTGCGAAACTGCGATGCCGGCATTGCGCCGGTTCGGCGATCGGCAGGTGGCATGCCATTTCGCCGAAGAGTTTCTGCCGCAAAAGTCAGAGCATGGCCAGGAAGATAAACCAGAAACGAAAAAAGCATCGGTTGGCAAAGCCGGTTAAACGTACGCGGTCCGCCAAGCCGCCAGTCCATCGCAGCAGCTCGGTCGAAACATCGCGCAAGACATTGCGAGAGATTCGGGCGGCCGCGGCGGCGAAAGGGCCCGATGTCGTCGATGCATTGGTCGCGGCGAGCGCGCAGGCGCTTTTGCTCCGGATCGATCCGGCGTGGCGCGCCAGCGTCAAGCGTAACCTGCAGGTGATCCTCAAACACGCGGCGCTCGTCGATCAGTTTTCGCTGCCCGACGACGTCGAGCCGGCACCGGTGTTCCGTGCTTGAGACGGCGGCACGTGATTTCACCTGGAGCACGGCGGCTGAAATCGTCGCCGCGCTCGATGCCGGCCGCACCAGCGCGCTGGGCATCATCGAGGCGACGTTGGCGCGCATTCGTTCGTGCGATCCGCTGCTCAACTCCTTCACCGCAATCACCGAGCAGCGCGCCCTCCTTCGCGCGCAAGCGGTCGACGCAGCGCTAGCACGAGGCGAACCGCCGCCTCCCCTTGCCGGCGTGCCGTTTGCGGTCAAAAATTTGTTCGATATCGCCGGCCTTGCGACCATCGCCGGCTCGAAGATCAATCGCGACGCAACACCCGCGGTCCGTGACGCCACCCTGATCGAGCGCCTCGAAGCGGCCGGCGCCATTCTTGTCGGCGCGCTCAACATGGGCGAATACGCCTACGATTTCACCGGCGAGAACGTGCACGACGGCCCGTCGCGCAATCCGCACGACCTCAATCACATGACCGGCGGGTCATCCGGCGGGTCGGCCGCGGCGGTCGCCGGAGGTCTGGTACCGTTTGCGCTGGCATCCGACACCAACGGTTCGATCCGGGTGCCGGCGTCGCTGTGCGGCGTGTTTGGTCTTAAACCGACCTACGGTCGGCTGAGCTGTGCCGGGGCTTTTCCATTCGTGACGAGCCTCGACCACGTCGGCCCGCTGGCGCGCACGGCGCGCGATCTGGCTCTCGCCTACGACGCCATGCAGGGTTTCGATCCACGCGATCCGGTTTGTGCTGAGCGCCCACCCGAGAGGGTCAGTCAGTTCCTCGATCGCGGCATGGACGGGCTGCGCATCGCGGTCGCCGGCGGGTATTTCAAAGGCCTGGCAGCGGAGCCGGTCTACGCCATCGACCGCGTGGCGGTGGCGCTTGGGGCCAACCGCGACATTGAGCTTCCTGAAGTTGAGCGCGCGCGCTCGGCGGCGTTCATCATCACCGCGAGCGAGGGATCGAGCCTGCATCTCGATCGTCTGCGCCGCCGCGCCGAAGACTTCGATCCCGCGGTGCGCGACCGGCTGATCGCCGGCGCCATGGTGCCGGCCTCGCTGGTGGTGAAGGCACAGAAATTCCGCCGCTGGTACCGCGGCGAGATGCTCAAGCTGTTCGATGAAGTCGACGCCATTTTGGCGCCGGCCACGCCCTGCACCGCCCCGCTGATCGGGCAAGAGACGTTCGTGTTCGGCGATGTCGAAATGCCGGTGCGGCCCAACCTCGGGCTATATACGCAGCCGATCTCGTTCATCGGATTGCCGGTCGTCGCCGTCCCGGTGCCGCTATCGCCGCTGCCGATCGCTGTTCAGGTCGTCGCGGCGCCTTGGCGCGAAGACGTGGCGCTGCGCATCGCGCACGCACTGGAAATGCAAGGTATTGCCGCCGCGATGAGACCATTGGAATTTTAATCGAAACGCCCCGCCGGACTACAAATACCTGCCGCACTGCTATGGAGAAAAAAATGGAGATTGACCTGCCGGAGGTCGTCGCCGAAGTGAAAGCCGCGTTCGAGCGCTACGAGAAGGCGCTGGGCGACAACGACGTCGCCACGCTCAATTCGCTGTTTCGCGACGATCCACGCACCATTCGCTATGGCGGCACGGAGAATCTTTACGGTTTTGCGGAGATCGAAGCCTTTCGTGTCGCCCGCGCGCCGCCAGGCCTGCGCACGATTACGGGGACTGTCATCACCAGCTATGGCCGCGATCACGCTGTCGCTTCGACATTGTTCCGCCGGTCCAGCACGGCCGGCAAAGTCGGCCGTCAGATGCAGACCTGGGTGCGCTTTCCTGAAGGCTGGCGCATCGTCGCCGCCCATGTCAGCATGATCGACGAGCCAAAGTAAGCACTCGATATCGCTTCCTGCGCAAAGCGGACATCAGACAAAGCAGTCGCCATGTCTGCTGATGGACCCTGAGTGGACGTCGACGCCGTAATAGACAGGTCATCGAGTGGCCCATAAACTCGCCTCTCCGGAATGCCTATGAACTCGTTATCTCGCGACGGAGGATACAGTTATGGCATCCGAAGCGGTCCATACTTTTTGTTCGATGTGTGTTGCCCAGTGCGGCGTCGTCGCAATCGTCCAAGACGGCCGATTAACCAGGATCAAGCCTGACTCCGAACACCCCAACGGAGGTATCTGCATCAAAGGATCTGCCGCTCCGGAGCTGGTTTATTCTCCGGACCGCTTGCGGCAGCCAATGAAGCGCACGCGAGCCAAAGGCGACCCCGATCCCGGGTGGGTTGAGATTTCGTGGGAAGAGGCGCTTGACACCGTCGCGTCTCGCCTTGCGCAGATCAAAGCGGAATCTGGTCCCGAGGCGGTCGTATTTGCTTGTGCAACGCCAGCCGGCGGCGGCACGGCCGATTTTGCCCCGTGGTTGACGAGGCTGGGCAACGCATTCGGCACGCCGAACCGCATGTCGGCCATTCATATCTGCACTTGGAATGTGTCCGCGGGTGCAAAGCACAGCTATGGCACCCCAACACCGTCGCCGGATTACGAAAACACACGCTGCATACTGCTCTGGGGCGCCAATCCGCGTGCGACATACCCGACCGCCGCTCAGCGGATCAGCCGCGCAAGAGCGCGCGGCGCCAAGCTGATTGTGATTGATCCGCGCCGAACCAATCTTGCGCGCAGCGCCGATTCCTGGCTGCGGGTCCGTCCCGGCAGCGATGCCGCTTTGGCTTTGGCGATGATCCACGTGCTCATCGAAGAAAAGCTCTTCGACGAGGCCTTCATCCGCGATTGGACCACCGGCCCATTTCTGGTTCGCGATGATACCGGACGCCTACTTTCAGCTCGCGACCTGACGTCGTCATGCTCGGCTGAATCTTTTGTTGTTTGGGACAATTCCCGCGGCACGACCGCCTTCTATTATCCAGGTCAAGGCTACGCGAACAGCGACGTGCAGCCCGTGCTCGACGGCAGTTTCTCCTGTCGACTGGCCTCGGGCGCTTCGGTGACATGTAGACCGGCCTTTGCGCTACTTGCCGGGCGAGCCGCGCAATACGCGCCCGAACGCTCGGAGTTGATCACCTGGATCGAAGCCGAAGATGTTCGGCGGGCAGCGAGACTGTTCGCCACCGAACTGCCGTCCTGCTACTTCTCCTGGACTGGGCTCGAAATGCACAGCAACGCCATGCAGACCAACCGCGCGGTGTGCTGCCTCTATGCCCTGACCGGCCAATTCGATGAGCGCGGCAGCAATGTGCTGATCGCGACGCCGCCAGCCCGGCCGGTGGAAGGGCTTCAACTTCTCCCTAGGGAGAAGGCGGCAATACGCCTCGGTTTGAAGGACCACCCACTCGGGCCACCAAACGATCCGGGACACGTTCAGGCCGGGAACGTCTACGAGGCCATTCTGACCGCACGGCCCTACAAGGTTAGAGCCATGGTCTGCTTCGGCAGCGATCCACTGGTACATCAGTCCGACGTTCAACGCGGTATGGAAGCATTGGCGAGTTTTGAGTTCTACGTACACATGGACTTCTTCGCCAATCCCAGCGCGGCCTTTGCTGATCTGCTCCTGCCTGCTTCAACCGGCTGGGAAGTCGAGTCACTCAAGATCGGATTTTCGGGGGCCGGGGCGAAAGGCGTCAGCCTTGAAGCTGCGTGCTGGGCGCAAATGCGCAAGGCGGTAGTGCCACCGGTGGCTAATTCGCGCTCCGACGTCGCGGTTGTCTTCGATCTCGCCTGTCGACTTGGTCTCGGCGAGCATTTCTTCGGCGGTGACGTCGAGAAAGCCTGGCGCCACCAACTCGAGCCGTGCGGCCTGACGCTCGAGGAGTTGCGTGCACATCCGCGCGGAGCCGGGGCATCAGTCACGACCCACTATCGCAAGTACGCTAGCGCCGATCCGCAAACGGCGCTGCCGCGCGGCTTTGCTACACCATCGGGCAGGCTCGAACTTTATTCGACGCGTTTTGCCGCCAGCGGCTACGATCCGTTGCCGTGCCATGAAGAGCCGGCCGAGAGCCCACTGCACGGGGCAGATGGCGCTTATCCATTGATCTTGACCTATTTTCGTACCATTCAGTTCGTCAACGAACAGCATCGTAATATTCCCCGGCTTCGCAACGAAATTCGCGAGCCGGTAATCGAAATGCATCCCGAGACGGCAGCCGGCCCCGGCATCGTTGACGGTGACTGGGTCACAGTTGAGACCGCCACGGCAAAGATCAAACTAAAGGCGAAATTCAGCGACTCGATCCATCCAAAGGTCGTCTGCGCGCATTATGGCTGGTGGCAGGCCTGCGGAGTGTTGGGCCTTCCGGGCTACGACCCGTTCTTGCCAGCAGGCGCCAACGGCAATTTGCTGATCCCCGCTCGCCATGTCGATCCAATCAGTGCTTCGGTGCCGCATCGGTCCAGCATGTGCCGGATATCAAAGGCGGCGGCTTAGAGCCTCACCAAAACTGTTGCACTGCACTTGGTCGCTATTGGCCATAGCGGACATCACAATCGGTCCCGGCGATGTCTGCTTTGAGGAAAAGCAGACATTATGAAACTGAGACGAGCGGCCCAATTCGTGGCTGCACGCACGAATAAGCGTGCCGTTACACTGCGGCTTTTTCCTGCGCCATGAACGCGCGCCAGCCGCCGAAGCTGGAAATGTCGCGCGCGTCCGCGACGGCTTCGGCCTCGACCAAAAAGCCTTTGACCGACCGGCCCTCGTCGAGTTCGAGCGTGCCGATCGAAAGCGGCGGCGGCACCGCGGCGACGAAGCGGCCGAAAGCGCTTTCCGACAACGCCCACACCTCAACTTCGATGGCAGCGCCGGCGCCGTCTTTGACACGCAGCAAGCCGGGCTTCGCCGGCTTGGTGCCGGACAACGCATAGAGCCGGTAGTGCGGCGCGGTCGTGGTGCGCTCAACGAGCCGGCCGCCGACCGAGCGCAATTCGCCGTTCAGCGGCATGCCGGAAAGGTGCGCACCGACTACCGCGATCGGCACTTCACCTTCCGCCGGCATTGCGACCGGCGACGCCAACGCCGGCTGCGGTTGGTTGAGGGCGCCGAGCGGCAGACCGCTGGCCTTGTGAAATTCACGACCGATCGCCGCCAGCGCCGCATCCTCACCCGCGGGCGCGAGCAGCGTGATGCCGAATGGCGTGCCGTCCGGCCGCATGCTGGCCGGCACAGCAAGTCCGCACATGTCGAGCAAATTGACAAAATTGGTGTAGGTCCCGAGCCGGCTGTTGAGCCCGATCGGATCGGCGAGCACCTGCTCGACCGTATAGATCGTCGGCGCGGTCGGCAGCAACATCGCGTCGATGGTACGGAATGTGTGATCGCGCACACGCCGTAACGCCTCAAGTTGATAGAACGCGGCGAATGCTTCAGCGGCGGTGCCGTGCGCGCCTGCGAGCAGCACCTGCCGCGTCACTGGATGCAGCGATTCCGGAGCAGACGCAATCAGTGCGCGCACGGTCAGATAACGCTCGGCGACCCACGGCCCTTCGTAGAGCAATCGCGCCGCTGCGTAGAACGGTTCGATGTCGAACTCGACGATGTTCGCGCCGAGCTCGGCAAATCGGACCGCCGCCGCCTGATAGGCGGCTTCCGAGGCGCGATCGCCGAAGAACAGGCACTGACCTGAAAGCGGCACACCGAGCCTGACACCGCTCGGCATCGGCCCAACGGCATGCATCGGGCGTGCGCGCGAAAATGGATCGGCGACATCGAGCCCGGCGACGACGTTCAGCATTGCCGTCGCGTCATCAACCGTCAGCGCGAAAACCGATACGCAATCGAGCGTACGGCACGCCGGCACCACGCCCGCCGTCGAAATGACACCCCGGCTCGGCTTTAAGCCAACGATGTTGCTAAATCCGGCCGGCACCCGGCCCGATCCCGCGGTATCGGTACCGAGCGCAAGCGGCGCCAGCCCCGCCGCGACCGCAATCGCGGAACCCGTGCTTGATCCGCCGGGGATCAGCTTCGGATCAAACAGGTTGCGGCAGATGCCGTAAGGCGAGCGCACACCGACGAGGCCGGTCGCGAACTGATCGAGATTGGTTTTGCCGAGAATGAGCGCTCCCGCTTCGCGCAGCCGCGCCACGCATGCGGCGTCCCGGTTCGGGCGATAGCTGTACGCCGGGCACGCCGCCGTCGTCGGCAGTCCCTTGACGTCGATGTTGTCTTTGATGGCTACCGGAATGCCAAACAGCGGCAGCGTCTTGTCGCTATTTTGCGTGAGTTGACGCGCCTCGGCGATGACCTCGGCTTCCTCGCGCAGCGCGATGAAGATTGCCGGATCGCCGTGTTCGCGAATGCGCGCGAAACTCCGGGCGACAATATCCTCGGGGCTGACGGCGCCAGCGCGATAGGCGTTAAGGATTTCGGCGGCCGTCTCGGCCACAGGACGCTCCGTTTTGGCGCGGGAACCGCGTTTGCCGCTCCTTTTGTGACAAATCGTGGCGGTTCTGCAAGTCACGCCGGTTGCACGTGGCCGCCGGGCCGCCTATATTCCGGGCGTTTTCCAGTCATCTCTGATGACGTGAGTGGCTTCGCCCGGACGGGCGGGCGGAGCGCAAGGGAGATTTGGTCATGGCTATCGCGCCCCTGATGCCCAAAGCAACGGCAGTATGGCTGGTCGAGAACACCGCGTTGTCTTTCGACCAGATCGCGCAGTTCTGCAATCTGCATCCACTGGAGGTAAAGGCAATCGCCGACGGCGACGCCGCGCAGGGCATCAAGGGTCTGGATCCGATCCTGACCGGGCAGCTCACTCGCGAAGAGATCGCCGACGCCGAAACCCATCCGGACCACCACCTGCACATCGCCGATCCCAAAGTCCGCTTGCCCGAGGCGAAGCAGAAGAAAGGTCCGCGCTACACGCCGGTATCGCGCCGGCAGGACCGGCCGAACGCCATCCTCTGGCTGGTGCGCAACCATCCGGAGCTGAAAGACAGCGCGATCATGCGGCTGGTCGGGACCACCAAATCGACCATCCAGGCGATCCGCGAACGCACCCACTGGAACTCGGCGAACCTGTCCCCGCTCGACCCGGTGACGCTCGGGCTTTGCTCGCAGATCGATCTCGATCTCGAAGTCCAGCGCGCCGCGAAGGAGAAGCCGGTGCCGGTCGAGACCCAGGGTGCGACGTTGCTTCCGGCGTCCGTCACCACGGCGCCGAAGGAAGAGCCTGAGCCCGCGCCTGCCGTCGCGGCCGCCGCCGCGAAGAAGTCCGAGGACCTCAACGTCGAGGCCGTGTTCGCCAAGCTTAAGCAACTCGGCGGCAAAGGCGAGTGACCGGAAGCCGCGGTTATTTCTGCGCGTCGGCGTAAGGATAGATCATGTCGCCGGTCTTGTAAGCCGACGGCCACAGGACCGGCTCCACCTTGCCGTTGGCGAACTGCTCAAAATCATTTGGCGCCACGTTCTGGAATTGCGTGAACATGGTGCGGCCCTGCGTCCACTCCCCGTCGGCACCGTACTGGACTTCGCCGACGACGGTTTCAAATTTGTGGGTGTGGATGTAGGCGCCGAGCTTGTCGGAATCCAGGCTCTTGGCTCCTTCCACCGCCTGCCCCAGCACTTGCCCGGCGGCATAACCGAACGGGACAAACCCGTAACCCAGCGGATCGATTTTCTCGCCCACCGCTACAGCGCGATAACGCTTGAGCACATCGGCGACACCGGGGAAATTAAAGGCCGGCGCCGGCACAAAGCTTTGCATGATGACGAGGCCGTCAAGAATCGGACCAAGCTGCGTCTTGATCGGCGTGATCAGCAATCCGATCATGGTGCCGCCGAACATTTTCGGCTTGAGCCCGATCTCGTGCGCAGCCCGGACAATGCCGACCGTGTCCGGCGGATACGCGGCTATGAACACGATGTCGGGATTTGCGGCCTGAATGGCGCGCACGGTCGGTGCAAAATCCGTGGTCGCCGGGGGATAGCTCTTGTCATAAATGATCTTGAAACCGTCAGCGGTGGCGTTCTCGCGCGCGCCGTCTGCCGAGGTGCGAGCGAACTCGGCGTCGCCTGATAGCATCGCGACCGTCTGCGGCTTTGGGTTCTGCTGCCCCGCCAGATCGAAAAAGCCCTTGGTAAACGCTCTCACGCCGTCGGGGCCGGTCGACAGCATCGAGAAATATTTTGGATAGTTGAAATGGCGGTTGATACTGACCGCCATCATGCTGATGGTGAGTCTCTTGTTTTCAACGATGACCGGCATTGCCGCCGCGGCCATGTTGGTGGCGTAGGGACCGAGCAGCAAATCGACTTTGTCGACATTGATGAGCTTGTTGTAGATGCCGGGCACGTTCGACGGATTGCTCTGGTCGTCATAAAAAATCAGATCAACCGGGCGGCCCAGGAGGCCGCCCTTCGCGTTGACGTCATCGCGCCACATCTGCAGCGCGAGCAGCAATTGCTTGCCGTTCTGCGCCACCCCGCCGGTGAGTGCCATGCTGAAACCGACCTTGATCGGATCAGCCGCCATCGCCGGCGCGGAGAGGAGCAAAATAGCGGCAGCGGCAAAAGCTGCGCGCCAAATGGCCAGCGTGGACGTCATCCCGGACTTCTCGCTTCCGCCTGACGCAGCGACTTCTCAGTGCATCATCTCGTCGCCCGGCATAACGCCCCACAAGTTAGAGGCTGAGGGATCCTTCTCCCAGACTTTCGGGCGCTGCGGATTGTCGCGGTGCCAGGGCCGCGGCTCGAAATAGCCGAGCGCCTCGTTAACCTGGTCGAGCTCGGCAAAGGTCTCGGTGATGAGACCGTTGGGCGCGCGATGATAGGCGAAGAGATTGTGGCCGATGCCGTGCCGGCCGGGACCCCACAAGAGCTTGTAGCCGCGCAGGCTGAGGAAGTCGCAGGCCTCGTGCATGTGACCCCAGTCGCGCAGCTCGAAGGCAGTGTGGAAGTGGCGGTTCGAGCCGGTCTCCATCAGGTTGATGGAGTGATGGTCCGGCCCGCAGCGCAGGAACGAGAAGAAATCGGCCATCCAGTCGGATTCGCGAAAGCCGAGCACGTCGCAATAGAACTTGGTGACGTGCTTCACGTCGGTAACGTGGAAGGCAACGTGGCCGAGCTTGTGCGGCACGATACCCTTGCTCTGGAACTTCTGGTGCGAAAAAGCGTCACGCTTGAACACTTCCATGATCGTACCCTTCGGATCGGGAAAGGTGACCATCTCGGTGATCGACGGCTCCGGATCTTTTTTGCGGGTCGTTTTGACGCCATGGGCGGCAACCTGCTTCTCAAATTCACCAAGATCAGCATCGGTTGCGATCTGGAACCCGAGCCGCAGACATTCGGCAGTCGGGCCGCGCTGCAGCACCACGGAATGGTGGTCGATGGTGGAAGCCAGATATGCCTTGTCCTTTTCCTTGGCGGCGAGCGTGAGCCCGATAATGTCGGTGTAGTATTCAATCTGCTGGTCGAGATCAGGCGTCTGGTAGCTGGCGTGCGCGATCTTGCTGACGCGGATCATATTACTCTCCTCTTTCAATTTGCGGGCCCTTTTGGCCCTTTACCGTTGTTAAACTCGCGCGGCAGCGAGCTGATGACGTCGATCATAGCGGTGCCGTCGCAGTCGGACAGTCCCATGGCTACAAAGCGATCGAACAGTTCGGCGGTACGATCCAGCAGCGGCGTCGCCACGCCGACCTCGTCGGCAAAATTGCCGATCATATCGATGTAGTGTTGCAGCCCCGGTATCGTCCCCTGCACCGGTTTGAAACGGCGCTCCGCCATCCAAGGCGCGCGAATGCCGAACTGGGTCGAGCCGCCGCTGCCGGTCGCAATCGCCTTGATCATCAGCGGCACGTCCACGCCGGCCTTGACGCCGAGCGCCATGGCTTCCGCCGTCGCCGCGATGTGGATTGCCACCAGCAAATTATTGATCAGCTTGACCCGGCTCGCCGCACCGAATGGGCCGAAATAGATACAGGAATCGGCAAACCCGGCGACCACCGGCTCGATCTTTTTACAGGCCTGCTCGTCACCCGCGAGATAGACCACGGCTTTGCGCGCCGACACCATGCCCGGCGTGCCTGAAACTTCACCGTCAATGAAAACAGCGCCTTTGTGCGCGAGCGGCTCGATCTGCCGTGCCTTGACGGGAACCGGGTAGGAGCCGAGTTCGACCACGACCTGACCCGGCCGGGCCGAATGGACTAAACCCTGCGGGCCTTGGACGACTTCTTCGAGCGCCTCATCAGACGGCAGACAGGAAAACACCACGTCGGCCTGTTCGCCCACCTCGGCCGGCGAGCGCGCCGGCACGCCGCCGATCTGCTCGAACTCGGCAAGCGAACCGCGCCGATAGCCAACAACGCGATAACCGTTCTTGATCAGGTTTTGCGAGATCGGCATCCCAATCTTGCCGACCCCGACGAAGCCAACCGTCTGCATGTCCGTGTCCGTTCCTTACGCGACCTCGACGGACTGATCGGACAGGTTGACCCGCAACCCCAATGTCCCCTCCATGATCGTCCATTCCTTCAAGTCAAAAGTTCGCAGCCCGTTTTTTACGAACGGGTCCGCTTCCGCCAGCGCGCGGGCCTCTTCCTTGCTCGCCGTTCGCAAGATGGTCAACCCGGCCCCGGTCGGCGGACCGGCGCCCTCCGCCAAGGGTCCGGAGGCAAACAGGAAGCCGCGCCGTTCCAGCCCAATCATATATTCCAGATGCTCGGGGAGGAGCGCCTTTAATTTCTCGGGCGTTGGCGAAGCCTTCGAGATGACGGCGTAGAACTTTCGCCGCAACATTTTCTGCGTGAGCCGGGCGACCCGCTCATCCACATTCATCGTGTCCCCAGTCCTCCCTGACAGATTATTTGGCCGCATGGTTTGCTGTTCCGGCGCGCTCTGTCAACACGCCGGATTTACCATTATGAACTTGCTTCCTTCGGCCGGAATTCAAGTGCCTCTAGGTCCTTAAAAACCGCGGGTAAGAACGCACGATAACAACCGTCAGGCGGCATGGCCGGCATATTGTCCGTCGACGTAGATGAGCGGGTCCACGTCGCCGTTCATGGCCGTGGAGATGATGCGGCCCATGAAGATGGTATGGGTGCCGTATTCCAGCGCCTTGTCTTTGCGGCAGATAATCGCAGCCTGGGCATCGATCAGGATCGGGGCCGGCGCGCTGGTGTCCCAGTTGCCGAAATCGAACCGGCTTTCCGGGTTCGCGCCGCCGCTACACAACCGAGAAATATCCACGTGCGCGCGGCTGAGGATGTTGATCGCAAATTCACTCGCCCTGTTCAGGGCTCCATGGAACGCCGCCGATCGATTGACGCATACCAGCATGGAAGGAGGCTCCATGCTGAGCGCACTGACGGCAGTGGCGGTCATTGCGTAGTTCCGCCCAGCGTGGCGGCAGGTCACCACGCTCACCGAACTTGCCAGGCGGCGGAGGGCGAGCTTCGCGTTAGCAATGAGTTGCTCGCCCTGGCGACTGTCGTCAGCGGTTAATCCGCCGCCCATGACACTCCCGCCTTGAAGCTGACCGTCCATCATCGGCTGCGGACTCAATAAAGACCGACCGGATCGAGCCCAAGCCGTTGCTGGCCGTACATCGACGCGATCGGTTCCCAGTCGAGACTAAGGTGCAAGGCCGCCGCGTTGGCGTCGCGCCAGAAGCGTTGCAGCGGCGCAGCAAGGTCGCTGCCGGCTGCGCCTTCCTTTGCGAACAGATCGTTGACCACGGAGACCGACTGCTTGGCGGCAAAGCCCTGGTTGCGGCGGATGGCGATGCGCTCACCGACTTCCAACGGGAGCCCGCGGCGTACTTTGTCTTCAGCGGCGGTAACGCTTGAGACCAGCAACGTAAACGCCAACTCAATCGTCGCCGACGCGGCGCCAATCTTGCTCTGGATCAGCGGCGAGTTCGCCATGGGCACGATCATGCCCGGCTTTGCCGCGCGCACCTTGGTCTGCGCCATCTGAACGAAGGCATCGAGCGCGCCCTGGGCCATGCCAAGGACCGGCGAAACCAGCGCGGTCGGCCCGAACGTCGTGAAGCCGAACTGGCTCATATTGTTGTTGTCGATCTCTTTGCCCGGCACGGTTCCGGCAACGATGTCGGCAAATCGGATCATCCGGTGATCGGGAACAAAGACCGGCTTTGCGATGCGCACGCTCTTGCTGCCGGTACCCTGCAGTCCGCTCGTGAACCAGGTGTCCTGATCGACCACCATGTCGGTGATCGGCACCAGACACCACATGACGTCAGGCGGCCCCTTCGCGTTCTGCAGTAGTGCGCCAAGCATTAGCCACTGGCTGTTCTCGCAATTGCTCGCGTAAGGCCAGGTGCCGGCGAGCTTGATGCCGCCCGGGACGATTTCGCACTCTTTGCTCGGGAGATAAGAACCGGCGACCAGATTGTCGGGATCGCTCCACACGTCCCGCTGCGCTTCGAGCGGAAAGTACGACATCATCCACTGGTAACACATCGCCAGCGACCCGCACCAACCGGTGCTACCGCAGACCGAACCCAGCTCGAATGCGACTTGAGCCAGTTCAGTGAGGCCGTATTCGAAGCCGCCGAACCGCGCCGGCCGCACCAGCTTGGTGAGCTCGGCGTCGCGCAAATGGTCCATGGTCTTCTTCGAGACCCGGCGGTTCATTTCGGTATCCCGCGCGGCATCGCGGAAGATCGGCTTCAGTTGGCGAGCCCGATCGAGCAAGACCGAAAATTCGGTTCGGTCCTGCTTGGCGGCAAAAGGCACAGTCTTGGCTGCTAACTGCACGTTTTCCTCCATCAGATGCTGTTCTGAGGCGACGCTCCCACCTCCACCCGGTGTTGACAAATTGAGTTTTCCGACTTGAAGTATCGGCCAGGCCGATGGTTGGGACCGCGAATTAAATAATTGATATTTATGCAGAATTTCGACCTCAATCTGCTGACATCGCTGGACGCGCTGCTCGCCGAAAAGAACGTGACACGAGCGGCAAGAAAGATGCACGTCACCCAGTCGACGATGAGCGGCATCCTGCGGCGGCTGCGCGAGCAATTCGACGATGAGCTTCTGGTCCGCAACGGCCGCCGTTACGACCTGTCGCCGTTTGCGCAATCGTTGGCGATATCGGTCCGTCAGACCATCCTGCAAATCGATTCGACGATTTCGGCAAAACCGCTGTTTGAACCGCAGAAGGATCGCCGCCGCTTCCGGATCATGGCGTCCGATTACAGCACGATGGTGTACCTGTCGGCGGTATTCCGGCGCATCGAGAAACAGGCGCCCTATCTCAGCTACGACATCGTGCCGATCAATTCGCCGCTTGATTATGTGCGCACCGGCGCTGTCGATTTGTGCGTAACCGGCAATCCTTACAGCCAAGCCGAGGCGGCAGGCGACGAGCTGTTGCGTTCCGATCTGCTGTTCTCGGAAGTCTACAGCTGCGTCGTGGACGACGATCACCCGTTGCGCGGCATCGTCACGTTGGAACAGTTGTTCGAGTTTCCTCACGTGATGGCCCAATTTACCGGTGTCACCATGCAAACGAGCGAGCTGCAAATCGGCAGCACCCGGAAGCGGGCCAATCCGGTGATGAATGTCTCCAGCTTCAACGTCATTCCCGCGTTGGTGCGCGGCACGAGTTCCGTCGGAATTCTGCCGAGTCGCATGATGGAGATGGCGCTGGGCTGGTCGGGCTTGCGCACACTCGCGGTGGCGTTCGAAATGCCCTCGTTCACCGAACATCTGATCTGGCATTCGCGATTTGCCTATGACCCGGCGTTCTGCTGGCTGCGCAGTGTCATGCTGGGAGCCACGTAGCGAAAAATGCTCAACGGTGATCGACTTCCGGTCGCTATTCGCTTGGCCGCTTGCCTTGTTCGTGGACCTCGTATCCGGCGTCCTCCAGCGACGCGACGCCGAAATAACCAAAGATGGCCCGGACCGGCTGATCGCCCGTGTTCCGAAATCCATGCCATTCTTCGCGCGGGGCAAACAC
Organism: uncultured Alphaproteobacteria bacterium; assembly: GCA_963844545.1. Taxonomy (GTDB): domain Bacteria; phylum Pseudomonadota; class Alphaproteobacteria; order Rhizobiales; family Xanthobacteraceae; genus BOG-931. The sequence continues at coordinate 365,531 of CAWJOX010000027.1, forward strand.
CACGTCACCGGGCTGCATGGGGATTTCACGGCCCTCTATCAGATGACAGCCGCGGCCCTCGAATACATAGAAAAACTCATCACCGTGATGATGTTTGTGCAGGAGATGGGCGGCGCCGGGCACGAATGTACTTTGTCCGACCACGAGTGATCGAGCCCTCGCGGAGTTCGCATCCACCAGCCATCGGGCGGCGACGTGCAGGAAACCAAGTTCGGGGCGATGGAACGGGACATTTTCCACTTTCTCCAAATGCGTGACCAACATTTCCGCGCTCGGCGGGCCGGCAGCACGCTCGGCCGCAAGGCTTCCCTGGATCAGGAGCAGTTGCAAACCGTCGTCGCGTGCCCGCACCTCAGCAGCACTGCTGCCTGGCACAAAGATCACCGATCCGTGGCGAAGATTACCGCTCACGTCGTCGGCCCGCGCCGAGCCATGCCCATCGAGCACAAACAACAGGCGTTCGTGATTTGGCTCGGACTCGAACGTCGCGGTACCGCCCGATCCGATTTCGATCAGGCCCACTTTGCCGCGTAGGGCCCCGCCGCGCTCGTCATCGATCAACCAGCGAGCCGCAAGATTGCCGCCGCCGATCGCTTCGGCGAAACTCGATTTGGCAGCATCGCTCCTGGAGGCCAAATACATTAATCTTTTCCTCGCGCCGCTAAAAGCCAACAGAAACAACGACGCGACTAAACCATCCTGACGCCGCCATCGACCATGAGATTCTGGCCGGTGATGTAGTTGGATCTTTCCGAAGCAAGAAAGGTCGTCGCGCCGACCAGGTCGTGCGGCGTCGAGACACGGCCCAGGATCGCCCGGTTCTTGGCGAGCTCGTCGACCGCGTTTGGCTCGTTTCGGTAGCCGGCCTTGATGAGATCCTTGTCCAATCCATCCCACATCTGGGTCTTGACGAAGCCGGGGCTGAAGCAATTGACGGTAATGTTGTACTTGCCGAGTGCCTCGGCGCCCGCCTGCGAGAGCGAGATGACGCAGGCCTTGCTGGCGCAATAGACCGTGGCGATTTGCTCGCCCACTTTTCCGGCGATCGACGCCGTATTGATGATCTTGCCGCCGTTGTTCTGCGCGATCATCTGTTTGGCTGCTTCCTGCATGCCGATCAGAACGCCGAGAGCATTGATGCTCATGATCCGCGTAAAATCCGCCTCGGTCGCTTCCAGAAACTGACCGGCTTTGCTGATGCCGGCGTTATTGAACATAACGTCGAGCCTGCCGTAGGCGCTGACGGCCGTCTTGATCATGGCCTGCACGCTTTTGCGATCCACAACGTCGACCTGAACCGCCGTCGCTTCGCCGCCGTCTTTGCGGATCGCCGCAGCGACGCGCTCGGCGGCGTCAAGGTTGATGTCGGCGACAACGACGCGTCCGCCCTCCGCGGCGAGATCGCGCGCTATTCCTTCGCCGATGCCGCCGCCACCGCCGGTAACTATGATCGATTTTCCCGCCACAAGCCCTGCCATCTCTTTCCTCCACTCACCGGCATTTCAATTGTTTCGAATAGAACTCAGTCCATGACCATGCCACCGTCGACGTGGTACGTGCCGCCGGTCAAGTTCCGCGCAAAATCCGACGCGAGATACGCGACCATATTGGCGATATCGACGGGCTCCTGCGGCCGCTTCAACGGAACCCAGCTGACGAAGTCGTCCTTCGCCTGATTAAAAGAGACACCGCGCTGCTTGGCCATGTCCTCGACCAGGCCGTCGTGGAGCGGAGTCATCACGATTCCCGGACACACGGTATTGACCGTTATGTCGAACGGCGCGAGCTCCATCGCCAGGCCTTGCGAGAATCCCATAACGCCGAATTTGGAGATGCAGTAGGGAATCGCGTTCGCATATCCCTTCTTCGAGGTCACCGAGCCGAGATTGATGATCCGCCCGCGGCGGCGCCCGATCATTCCCGGCACGACCGCGCGCGCGGCAAGGAATTGGCCTTTCAGATTGATGTCCAGCACCCGGTCCCAGTCAGCTTCCGTTATTTCGACGAACGGCTGCCATTTCGTGACGCCGGCATTGTTCACCAATATGTCGATCGGCCCGAACTGTTTCTCGACCGTATCGACGAGCGCGAACGAGGACTTCCAGCTCGTCACGTCATGTTCGAAAATCTTGGCCTCGTTGCCGGCATCCGTTATCCGTTTGAGCGTTCCGGCGGCGGTCGCGGGATTGATGTCGGCGATCGCAACTTTGGCACCCGCCGCAGCGAGCACTTCCGAAATGGCAGCGCCAATGCCAAGCCCGCCACCGGTGACGATCGCGACCTTCCCACCTAAATCCCACATTTGCAGCATCCTCCTCACAACATGATTGTCTGGTCGGCAGCCTTCAGACCGCGACGTGTCCCGCCGCTAGGCAGCCGGTTTGACAGCCGGCTTCACGCCGGTGTTTATCGCCGTCACTAATTGATGCTCCGTGAGAGTTTCGCCAGCGAGTTCCTGCGTCAGGACGCCATCAACAAAGACGATCACGCGATCAGATACCGCGGCGATTTCTCCCGGATCGCTCGAGTAGAACAGCACGACTTTACCCGACGCAGCGAGGCGCCGCATGATGCGGTGCATTTCCAGCTTGGCGCCGATGTCGATGCCGCGCGTCGGATCGTCGAGCACCAGCATGGACGGGGCGGCTTCCATCCACTTGGCAAAGACAACCTTCTGCTGATTGCCGCCCGACAGCGCGCCGACCGGCTGCTGCATCGAGCCGGCGACGACGCCGAGCTGATGGCAGCGTTCGATCGCAATGCGGCGCAGCCTTTCGGCGTGCAGCACAAATCCATCCCGCCCAAGTGTGAGCGAGCGGACGCTAACGACGTTCTCGGTAATGCTCTGCCGCAGCATCAGCCCGCATTGCTTACGGTCGGCCGGCGTGTAGGCAATTCCAGCCTTAACGGCGCCGGCGGTATTGCCCGGCAACCGCACACCGGTCGGCAGCGTGACAGTGCCGGATTTTGGCTTGGCGAGGCCGAACAGTACCGCAAATAATTCCTCGACGCCCGATCCGGCCAAGCCGGCAACGCCGACGATTGCCCCCGGCTGGACTTCGAGGTTATCTATGACGAGATCGGTCGGTCCTTTCAGATCGTTGATGCGGAGCGGACCGACCTTGATTTCAGGAATTTGTTCATCGGCATGGCGTCGGTCATCGGTTCGCTGTGCGCGAACCGCGGCAGACTCCGGGACTCGCCCAGCATGGCGGCGACGACTGCCTTCAACTGCTCGGCCGCGGGTGCAATATCGGCCGGGACCCGTCTACCGTTTCGCAGAATGACCAGATTGTCGGATATCTCAAGCAGCTCCTCGAGAAAATGACTGACGTAAACGATACCGATTCCTGCGTCGCGCAAGCCGCGGATGATCTCGTGCAGACGTTCCACCTCCGCGGTGTGCAGAGATGATGTCGGCTCATCGAGAATAAGAACGCGCGGATTTTGCAAGAGCGCCCGTGCAATTTCTATCAACTGGCGATCCGCCAGCGGTAGCCGATAAAGGGGCTCTTTAAGACCGACACTTAGGCCGAGCCGTTCCAAAACTTCGTGCGCTCGGCGACCAAACGCCCGGCGCGCTTTCCAATCGCCGCCGATCGGCGTCAGCAAAAGATTTTCCTCGACACTAAGCGCCGGAAATAGGCTCAGCTCCTGCGAGACGATGGCGATGCCCGCCCGCGCGGCATCGATAATCGAAGCCACCGCAAGCGGTCGGCCGTCTAATTTCAATTCGCCGGAGTTGGGCGATAACGCGCCGGCGACGATCTTCAACAGCGTCGATTTGCCGGCGCCATTGGCGCCGACCAGTCCATTGACCTTGCCTTCGACGACGTCGAAATCGACTTCGCTCAGAGCTTGCACCGCCCCGAAGCGCTTGTTGATGCCGCTGGCCGAATAGATGACTGACACGGTCGCTCTCGATTATCGGTCGGGTAGTCGTCACCGCAAAGACAGAAATGGCGTGGGTACCGCCCGCAGCCGAGCGATACCCACGGCCAATCATTGCTTCGGATGAGTATACAAATCCGGATCCGGCAAGGTCGCGGGCAAGTGATCCCGCGTCGCCTCGATCTGCGTCTTGTAGAAGCTGCGAAGGCCGGATTCCGGTTTCTCCCAGGCTTTTTGATAGGCCGCGATGTTGGTCTTATCGATGGTGACGTGCGGCACCTTCACCCAGCCGACGGGCAGCGGCTTGTCCTGCAGCAGAGCCTGCGCTGCAACGTAGACTGCGACATAGGCCTGCGTGAAGAAATTCGCCGGCACTGCCGCCGTAATCAGACCCTGCGCAATGTCATCGCGCACCTCTTCAGGGGTGTCGTAAGATACGAAGGGACGCTTGGCTTTGTCGGCGTCCAGGATCTTCGGAATATTTTCTTCACCCTCTTCACCGGTGTCCAAATAAACCAGCGCATTCGGGGTCTTGCGGATAGCTTGATCCCATAGGGCAAAATTCTGCTGACGATCCGGCTTGGAGTCGAACTCCGGAAGTACATTAATTTTCGGCATTTTCTTCTTGAGGTAGCTGACTTGGCCCGCCATGCGATTTTCCAGGACCGATAGGCCAGGCACTTCGACGGCGCCGACGACATCGCCGGTAATTTCAGCCGCCGGCTTTTTGAGGCTCTTCTCCAGCGCGGAGACAATGATTGCACCGCCGGTTTGTCCCATGCCGAAAGCATCAGACGCGACGAACAGCGCGTTTTTGACGTCGGGCATCGGCGGGACGTTGATCCAGACGACCTTGGCGCCCCTGGCTTGTGCGTCGAGCGCAGGCTGCGTGAACAGAGGCGGCGCTACGTTAACGACGACCAAAGCGTCCGGCTTGGTTTCCAGCTCGGCTTGAAACATCTGCACCTGCCGTTGCGGATCGAACGTTGTCGGACCGCTTGCCCGAATGCGGACCTTGCCGCCAAGATCCTTGGCAGCGGCGTTGGCGCCGGCGAGAATTTCGGTGCTCCACTCTCCGGCAGCCAACGCCTGTACGACCGATATTGTCACTTTGTTCTTTGGCGCGGCATCGGCCGGCGCAATCGCCAGCGGCACCATTACGGCGCCGCCCAACACCGTGAGTTTGGATAGCCGAAGCAAACCACCTCCCACTGCTTTCGATTCCATATTTTCCTCCCTTTGTTAGCCGATTGACGATTCAGATTGTTGTGTCGGTAGGTCCGCTGCGGGCACCGCCGGCTCTGTCAGATGCGTGCATCACCTGCGCCACCGCTCATTTCTCACTGCGCGCGCCGGCGCTTGAGGATGCGATCGAGAGCGATTGCGCCGATGATCACAACGCCGGTGACAAACTCGGAGTAGTTGAGATTGACGCCGTAGAATACGAGACCGCTGTCTATGGTGGTAATGATCAGCACACCCAGCGCCGCTCCGATGATGGTACCGGAGCCGCCGGCAAGCGAGGTCCCTCCGATAACCACGGCCGCAATAACTTGAAGCCCGAGGCTTCGGCCTGAGGAAGTGTCGACCGCCTTGAAATAGGCCAGCGTCATGACGCCGGACAACGCCGCCAGGAAGCCGACCAGCGCCGTTGTGTAGACGCGAATGAGGCCGGTCCGTATGCCAATGAACTCTGCGGCGGCCGGATTTGAGCCGATGGCGCGAACGGTCGCGCCGAACCGCGTATGACCGAACACGAAATATAACACGATCGCGCAAACGATCGCCGTCCATACCGATGCCGGGATCTGCAGAAAATCGCTGCCAAAGATGCGGAAGAAGAGATGATCCTTCGGCAGGCCGTAAATCGCTTTGCCGTCGCACAAGATCAGATGCAACCCAAAATAAGCCGACAATGTTCCGAGCGACACGATGATCAGCGGAACCCTCAACAGGCTTGTGAGGATGCCGTTCACGGCGCCAAGAACCACGCCGGCTGCGAGCGCGATCGGCACCGCGAGCCACGTGTCGACATGATAAAACTTGATCAGCAATGCAGGCAGCGAGCCCGCTACGGCGAAGATTCCTCCGACGGAAAGATCAATTTCAACCATCGCCACCAGGTAGACCATGCCGAAGGCGATGATGCCGACCAGCGCCGACTGGCGTAAAATGGTCTTCATCGAACCGAAGCTGAAAAAATCGGGGTACGGTATGCCGATGGCGAGAAGCATCAGCAAGAACACGACGATCAGCCCCGTATCTTCCGACAAGCGCCAGCGAAACCCAGGCACATAACGCCCAATCAACGTCACCTTGGGGTCATGCGCTGCATTCGAAGCGGTCATGACAACGTCCAAGCTGAAAGCTGACGGATCGTGGGGACCAGAGTCGTAACCATCTCCTAGAAGGTTTGCGCTTTGATGTTGGCGAACATGCCCTGCACGTTCGGATCAAGGTAGATGATCTCGGTGACTGTTCCCGGATCGTCGCTGGTTTCGAAATATCCGAACTTGGTTCCGCCAAAAGTGCCGCGCTGCACCAGGCGGTAGCCGCGAGCCAGCAAGTCGGCCGTCGCGGCATCATAGTCCTCGACCGAAAAGCCGAGATGATGCACGCCGCCTTCGGGAACGCGTTCGAGAAACTCCGAGTAGGTACTTTTGCCGGAGACGGGCTCGATGATTTCGAACTGCACGTCGCCGACATAGCCGAACGCCATGCTGTGGTTGATTGGAGCTTGAGAGCCCCTGAACCAGCCGTTTTCGACGATGATCTCGCGCAGGACCATGAAGCGTGGTGCGCCGAGCTTGGCGTTCAAGTGCGCCAGCGCCGCGTCGAGCTTGGGGACCACGTACCCGATCTGAAAGAACTTGCCCGGCAAGGGATGATCCGACATGGCTTGTGCATCTCGCGTTTGTCAGGAAGCGAAGCGACGCCGCGCGTGGCGGGTGCTTTCGCCCCGCTAAGTACGGCCTGATTTGGCTAGAGTGGAGATGCGTCGCCGTAGATGCGGATGTCGGCGATCTTGTCGCCGCGGCGGCGCAGCACGGTGCAGAACTTGATGGCAACGAGGGTTTCGTCGAGCCGTGTGTACTGCACGATCGCTTCCGCAACTCCCACCTGTCCGTTGTGAAGCGACCAGGCGCCGGTCATGCTGTGCGACAGGCCTTTTACGCTGCCCCACAAGTGACCGATCGCGGCCTTGTAGCCTTCCTTGCCGTGTACGGTCGGATGGTTGGCAAAGGTCAGCGTCGTGTCGTCGGTGTGCTGGGCGAGCGTGCGATCCATGTCCATCGCATCGACCGCGCGGTAATAATCGTAGATCCACTTGGTATCGCCAGCGGTATCGGTCGGCGTCTTGGGCGGCAGGTGTTCGCGGCCTTTTTCATCGACAGTCCGCCTGACCGCGGCGAGCGTCGAGGCAACCGCGTTGAGGTAGGCGCTTTCCATCGGTGCGAAGTGCGCCTTCTCGGCGTCGCTGCCCTCCGGAACTCCGTCCTTTTTCAGACTGAAGGCGAAGGTCAGCGTCAGATTTCCCTTGTCGTCCTCACCGATGATGTTTTCGATCTGGCCCAACTCCGAGCCGCGCGTGCGCTCGAAGATTACGCGCTGCTCCGGTTCGAATGTTACTTTCTCGCGGAGCGGCACATCCTTGAGCATAATGTCGCGGACGAGCCAGCCGTCGCCCTGCTCCACCACTTTGCACTGCTTCATCTCCGGAACGTAAGGCAGCGCGTTGTTCGCCTTCATCAGCAGGCCGGTCCAGACGTCGTGCCGGCTCAAGAAAGATTTCTTGGGCTCATTGACGGGAACAGTTCTGCTTAATTGATACATGGCCATCTCCCTATCCGATACCGGCAGCGTCTCCGGGGAAAAATCCGCAAATCAGATTTTTTGCGTCATCTCCCGGTCACGCGGTCGCTCTGTTGTCGCAGCCGTTCACTGATCGCCCACTTGGACTGAGCCAATCGGCGATCTTGTTATTTTCCAAAATTTGTAAATTGTGGATAACGACGTGTCAAGCAGCCGCGAAAGTCTGACGCATCAGCCGCGCTTGGCGACAATTCTCGGCACGCGGGACAGCACCGAGACGACCTGTTCGGCTGTGGCCTGATAGTGTCTGCCGAGCGCACGGACTGCTGTCTTGACGTCGCGCGACAACGCTGCGTCGAAAATCTGCTTGTGCTCCCGCGCCGTGTCCCGTTTCAGTATTTTTTGCGACCCGAATTTTGACCGCAATATCCGGTGGCGTTCCGCCTGATCGAACAACAGACCGGCGAGCTCCATGTGCCACCGCGAGCCGCAGGCCGACAGCAACGCCATGTGGAACTGGCGATGTTGCAGCGCCCAAAGTTCGGTCGAAGGGCCCGGTTCCTTAGGTATCGGATTGCGCGATAGCGCATGAAAAGCGGCAACTACCGACGTTTCCCACGCTATATCGCCGTGCTCGATCGACCGGGCGAGCGCCTCACCTTCTATCACCAGACGCGTGGCCATCGTATCTTCGACGTCGTAAGCCGTCAGCGGTGCCACCCTGAAACCACGCTGCCCGACCGCGGTGACAAGACGTTCCGAGGCAAGCCGGGTCAGCGCCTCGCGCAGCGGGCTGATGCCGACGTCGTATCGCGCCCGCAACTGATCGGAGCGAAGCGGCGATCCGGGCGCAAAACGGCCCCACAGAATATCCTGGCGCAGACGCCGATAGATCGATTCCGCAATGGTGCGAGGCAGACCGCTTTGATCCGGCTGCGGTGCGAGCGCCTCAGCGACTGTGCGTTTCATAAGGGGCCCTTAGTCTCTGAACGCCAACACTTGGATTTTGGAAATTATAACATGCCGCTTAGAAACACCATCAATTTTAGATGGGACGCCCGTACCTTTGTCGCGGGCAACTCACGCCGGCTCGCAGTTTTAGATCACCGGCCGGCATTCGGCGCCCTTTCAGGTCCCAGGATGGGGTCATCTGGCCGGCACCGCGGCGATGGCGCCGATTTGCCGATTGTTCAAGCGTTTCCAAACACGGCGGCGGCAGCCACCTTCCAATCGGGATCGTTCAGATCAATCAAAGTCGGGTTGCCGTCGCACCACTGGAAACAATGCTTGAGTTTGCTGATCTTCCAGCCATCGGCGCTGCGCCGAAAGGAGTTCTCGTACCAACCGTACTGGGTGTAATGGTCATCGCCGTGCCGATTTGGCAGGCGGTGCCGCGACACATGATAGAAGATGCCGTCGGCCTGATCGCCCTGCAAATTGATGTGGAAGTTGGAATACTGGTGCATGACGACCAGCCGCTCGAGGCACGCACTGGCGAACCGCGCCCATATCGCCGGGGTCGTTTTTGCCGGAGGGCGGCCGGTCAGGTCGAAGAAGTCCACTTCGAAAGGGTCGGTCAGTGTCGCCGCGTACATATCCCAATCGTGCAGGTCCAGACCGCGACCGAAACGGAGCATGACATCACTGATCTGCTGCCGATCCCACAGTTCGCGCACGATCTCATCGGTAGTGGCGGGCGGCTTTCGAGCGGTCACCATGGGTCCTTCCCTTCAAGACTTGTGGCAGGGGCATTCGTGCGATCCGACGAACGCCGATCCGCTGCATTGTTATTCCAAAACCTGTAATTTATGGAAATTTATGAGTCAATAACCCAGGCCGTCTCTTACTCGTCGCCGACCAACTCCTTTCGCCGTCGCTCCAGCTCGGCTGCATAGCGGCGCAGCGCATAGGCCTCGGTCAGGAGCCCAATAACACGGCGGTCCGAGTAGGAATCGACTACGGCAAGCGCCTCGGCCTCAGCACGGTCGAAGGCCAGCACTGCCTCCTTGATGGCCATGCCCGGCAGCAAGAAGCCGTCGGCGTAGCGCAGGATCTCCTTCACTGTTTTATCGGCGGACATTTCGGCGGCGTGCGCGTCGGCGATCAGCACCATGCCGGCGTAGCGGCCGTGTTCGTCGACCGCGATAACCGCGGCGGAGGAGCCGACCGGGAAGTGTTCGCGGAAGGCGGCAATGCTCGATGTGACGGCGACGGTCTTCACATCGTGACGCATCATCTTGCCGACGGTGAGATCGCGCATCCAGCCGATGTCGGCGGCGCTGCGGATGGTTTCGCCGCGCAGATGGAAGCGCCAGGTGGCAAACGAATAGCCGAACATCTCGCGCGTCACCTGCGAGGCGATGATGACGGCGATCAGCACTGCCGCGGTCAGCCACAAGTCGCCGGTGGTTTCGAGCGCGATGAACGTCATGGTCAGCGGGCCGCCGATAACCGCGGCGGACAGCCCGCTCATACTGATCACGGCGTAAGCATTGGAGTCGAACTGCCAGTTTGGCCAAATGGCCGTAAGCGCGACCGCCAAAAGCTGACCGCCGAGCGCACCGATCAACAGCGACGAGAAAAACATGCCGCCGCGGAACCCGGAGCCGAGCGAGATGACGGAGGCGACGATCTTGAGCACAAACAACAGCGCAACGGTCCACAGCGAAAGGCGCAGCATCCCGGCGAAGTGCAGCGCGCCATGCCCGGACGACATCACCTGTGGAGCAATAATCGCCAAAAGCCCGACGAAAAGTCCGCCAATCATGGTGCGGAACACGAGCCGCAGATTGAGGCGAACAAATAATGCTTCGCACAGCGCGACGCCGCGCATCATCAGAATTCCGGCAGTCGCGCAAAGGAGACCGATGATGGCGGCAATGACGAGATCGTGCGCGGCGATCGTCATTGTGTCGGGTGCGACGAGGCCGACTTCGCCCGGCCCCAGCGCGTGCGCCACAAGATAGCCAAGCAGTGCAGCGACGGCGACCGGCGCCAGGCTGTTCGGCGAATAGCCGCCGATAATCAGCTCGAAGCCGTAAAACGCCCCGGCAAGCGGCGCGCCGAACGCGCCGGCAATGCCCCCGGCAGCACCGCAACCCACGAGGATGCGCAGGTCGGCGCGCCGCAGCCGAAACGCCATACCGAGCCGCGAAGCGATGCCCCCGGCCAATTGGGTATATCCGGCTTCGATTCCGACCGACGCGCCTACACCGCTCGACCAGACCGTCTCCACGGCGACAATGATGCTGCCCAGAAGCGACATGCGGCCGCCGTGCAGCGCATTCGCCTCGATCGGGTCGATCTCCCGTTCCGGGCGCCAACGCACAATCAATTCGCGCGCGACACCGAACACCAGGCCGCCGGCAAGCGGCACCGAGATCGCAATCATCGGATCGAGCCGCAGCAATCCCGACAACCGCACGCCGTCATCAAGATGGAAAAGCACGCGATGCAGCAGGTCGACGCCTGAGCCCATCGCTGCCACGACCACGCCGGCGGCGGCGCCGACCAGCGCCGCGAGCGCGATCAGGCTCGATTCACGCGCGCGCACGAAGGCGCGCAACCGTCGCGGTATCTCGAATTGACTGGTAATTTTATCGATCAAGACCGATCACGACGGGCATGGCCTTTTGGCGGTAGCGCCATACATGGAACTGCGACGACGCTGGCTTGTTCAGGGCGCGGACCGGCCGGGAGTTTAATCCAGGTGTTCGCCATGCCTCATCCCGTCTCGACAATCGTTGCGGTTGCGGTCACGGCGGTTGCTCTCACCGGCGCCCGGCCGCTGTTGGCCCAGACCGATGGCCCATTCCTTCAGGGTAAGGCAGCGTTTGATGATTGGCACACCGACCGTCCGGGAACCCGCCGTCTTATCACGCCAGCGGACTTGTCGGTCCCCGATCCCGCTCAGTCCGCACGAAATTTTGTCAGAAGTGTCGCGCGCACCGACACGCAGAAGCCAAATGTGCCGACGGGCTTTGAGGTCAGCCTGTTCGCCTCTGGACTCAAGTCACCTCGAACTCATCCGCGTGGCGCCGAACGGCGACGTGTTCGCCGCCGAGAGCAGCGCCGGGCGCATCCGGGTTCTGCGGCCTGTTGACCGGCGGGCTTCCGAGGCGACGGTTTTCGCCGAAGGTCTCTTCGGTCCGTTTGGAATTGCGTTCTATCCGCCCGGACCAAACCCGGAATGGGTCTATGTCGGCAACACCGAATTCCGTCGTGCGCTTCCCCTACCGCAACGGTGATCTGCAAGCACGCGGGCCCGCCGAAATTATCGTGCCGCATCTGCCTTCAGGCGGCGGTCATCGCACCCGCGACGTAGTGCTCTCGCCGGACGGACAGACGATGTACGTCTCGGTCGGCTCAAGCTCCAACGTCGGCGACTCGATGGGAAAGCTGAGCGCGGCTGAACTTCAGAAATGGCGGTCCGCTCATCCGCTGGGCGCCGCCTGGGGAGATGAGACGGATCGCACCGACGTGCTCGCCTTCGACCCGCAGGGCAAAAACAAAAGAATCTTTGCTACCGGAATCCGCAATTGCGTTAGCCTGGCGATCGATCCATCGAACGGAACGCTTTGGTGCTCGACCAACGAACGCGACCGGATCGGCGACAATCTTCCGCCCGATTACATCACCCGCGTGCGCGAGGGCGCGTTCTACGGCTGGCCCCGGTATTACATCGGAGCGAACGAAGATCCGCGACTGAAAAATCAGCGGCCGGACCTCAAAGACCAAGTCACCGTCCCTGACGTGCTCATCCAGGCGCATTCTGCTTCGCTGGGCATGACGTTCTATGAGGCGACGCAATTTCCCGCCGACTATCGCGGCAACATTTTCGCCGCCGAACACGGCTCCTGGAACCGCAGCAAGCGCACCGGCTACAAAGTCATTCGCGTCATCGTCAAAGACGGCGTGCCGACCGGCGAATATGAGGATTTCGCCACCGGCTTTGTGGTCAATGATGCCGAAGTCTGGGGTCGTCCGGTCGGCGTTACCATCGACAAGGACGGCGCCCTGCTCGTCTCGGAAGATGCCAGCGGGACCATCTGGCGCATCACCTATTCGGACAAAGGGGCGCGAGCTCACTAGGGGCAAGCGCGCAGCGGGAACGCTCGATCGCACCTAAGCGTTGCGGTAAGGGGCTGTGCCGGAGCGATCAACAATGCATCGATCCGCTCCCGGGCGTTCAGTGCACCAAGCCGCCGAAGCGGAATCCGGCCGATCGGAGACGGTCGAGACCGATATCCCGGCGCGCCTCGATGCGCTGCCGTTCGGGCGATTTCATCTGCTGGTCATCGGCGCGCTGGGCATTACCTGGATTCTCGATGGTCTGGAAGTGACACTCGCCGGCACGCTGTCCGGCGCACTCAAAGCAACCTCCGGCCTGAATTTGAACGACGCCCAAATCGGCGTCGCCGGAAGTTCCTATCTTTGCGGCGCGGTTGCGGGCGCCTTTTTCTTTGGCTGGCTCACGGATCGGTTGGGCCGCAAGAAATTATTCTCGATCACGCTGGCGGTTTATCTGGCCGCCACCGCTGCGACGGGACTGTCGTGGGATGCGTGGAGCTTTATCCTGTTCCGTTTCCTGACCGGCGCCGGCATCGGCGGCGAATACGCCGCGATCAATTCGGCCATCCAGGAACTTATCCCTGCCCGGTTACGGGGCTGGACCGATCTTCTCATCAACGGCAGCTTCTGGATCGGAGCCGCTATGGGCGCGGGCGGCTCGATCGTCCTGCTCAATCCGAAAATTATCGACCCGGAATTCGGATGGCGGCTGGCCTTTCTGATCGGGACTCTCATCGGATTGGTCGTTCTGGTCATGCGCCATTGGGTTCCGGAAAGCCCGCGCTGGCTGATGACCCACGGCTTCCTGAAAGAAGCGGACGCGATCGTCACCGGCATTGAAGCGCGCTTCGTGCAGGCGCCTCAGGCGAATGCGCGCAAGGCGCCGCGCGTGCGATTGCATACGCGCGACCACACCCCGCTGGCCGAAGTCGCACGCGTGCTGTTCAGGACCTATCGGACCCGCACACTGGTCGGGCTCGCGCTGATGACCGCGCAGGCCTTTTTCTACAACGCGATTTTCTTCACCTACGCGCTTGTCTTGGGCGATTTCTACCACACGCCGGCCGACCAGATCGGCTGGTACATCCTGCCGTTCGCAGCCGGCAACGTGCTCGGACCCATCCTGCTCGGCCGGCTGTTCGACACAATCGGCCGCAAAGTGATGATCGCGCTGACCTACGGCCTATCGGGATTATCGCTCGCCGCGACGGCTTACCTGTTCGCCCACGGCCTTCTCTCGGCGTCGGCTTTAACCGTCGCCTGGATGATCGTCTTTTTCTTCGCCTCGGCGGCCGCAAGTTCCGCCTACCTCACCGTGAGCGAGATTTTTCCCCTCGAAATTCGGGCACTCGCCATCGCGTTCTTTTACGCAATCGGCACCGGCGTCGGCGGCGTCATCGGCCCGCTCTTGCTGGGCGTTCTGATCAGCACTGGATCGCGCGGCAGCGTCGCCATCGGGTATTTCAGCGGTGCAGCGCTGATGATTGGCGCCGCGGCGGTTGAAGCAATCTGGGGCATCGCCGCGGAACGCAAACCGCTCGAGGAAGTCAGCCGGCCATTGTCGCTTGTCGATTCGTGACGAGATTTACCGCTCGCTGTGACTGTGCCCGGTGAGCGCTTTGCGCACCGCTTGGCGCAGCCAGCGATGACCCGAATCCCTATCAAAACGCGGATGCCAGGCTTGCGCGATGGCAATCGCCGGGGTTGCTACCGGCAGATCGAAATGGCGAACTTTCAGGCCAAGCCGAGCAGCGGTAACGGCAACCGCTAACGGAACCGAAGCGACGATGTCCGAAGCCGCCGCCGTCAACATCGCCGCATGGAAACCGGGCACCACGAACCTTACCTGGCGCGACAATCCTTGCGTGGCGAGAGCATCGTCGATGGGGCCACGGCTCAGGCCACGCCGCGAGGCATTCACATGCGCGGCCGCCGCGAACCGCAGCGCATTCATCCTTCCTTTTAGCAGGGGATGTCCGTTGCGCACCACCGCGACGAAACGATCGTGCAACAGCGTCTGAATGCGAATTTCCGTCCGATGTCACTAAGGACGCCAATGTCGAGGTCGATCCGCCCCTCGCGCAGCGCCGCGACGTCCTCCTTGCCCTGGTCGGCAAATCGCAGTGTCACCTGCGGCGCCTCCCGTCCGGCAATGGCCTGTAGTGAGGCGCCGAATACCCCGGCAACGTAATCGCTGGCGCGAATGGTGAAGCCGCGAACGAGCATTGCCGGATCGGCAAAACCCTCCGCCCGCATCACCTGACGCGCGTCGTCGATCAGACTGCGCACGCGACTGCGCAGTTCGAGCGCGCGCGGCGTCGGCACCATGCGCCGTCCGGCACGTACTAAAATTTCGTCGCCAAAGGCTTGACGAATGCGTCCGAGTGTCCGGCTCATTGCCGGCGCCGACAGGTTCATGCGTCTGGCGGCACCGAGAACGCTGCCTTCGTCGAGGAGCGCGTCGAGTGCAGTCAGGAGATTGAGATCCATGGAATGCATGAAATGCAATTATACACCCCAATTATTGCACTGGAAATCATGATGGGGCTCGGCCAGATTCGCCGAAACGATATGCCGAGGACCTTCATGAGTTCACCCGCCACGACGGCCGCACCAACGCGCAACGCCCTGATGGGCATTGCGCCGTTTGCTCTCATCATCTTTTGTGGCTACTTGCCGATTGGAATGCCGCTCGCGGCGCTGCCGTTGCAGCTTCATGACGTTCTTGGCTTCGGCACTGTGATTGTCGGCATTACTATAGGGCTCCAGTCGCTGGTGACGCTGTTTACGCGGCCATTGGCCGGCACCCTGTGCGACCGCCGTGGCGCGAAATTCAGCATGCTGCTCGGTGGCGCTACGTCGATTGCGGCAAGCGTCATCTATTTGTGTTCAGTTTTTTCACCGCTCGGCGCCTACCCGGCGCTGGTTCTCATCCTCCTCGCCCGGGTGATCTCAGGGTTTGCTGAAAGCCTGTTGATGACCGGCGCGCTCACGGGAGCCATCGCTGTTGTTGGCGTCCATAACACCGGAAAGGTCATGGTCTGGGTCGGCATCGGCATGTACACCGCGATCGCCGCCGGTGGTCCGATCGGCATAGAGCTGATGACCCATCAAGGCGCCGTTAGTGGCTTTGCCACGGTTTCGCTTGGCATGCTCGCCTTTTCGCTGTTAGCAACCAGCGGCACCATCTTCATCGTATCGGTTGCTCCGCATGGCGGAGAACGGTTGCCGTTTTTGAAAGTGGTCGGACAAATCGCACCGTTTGGCGCAGGCCTGGCGCTGGCGACACTCGGGTTCGGCGCCATCGGTGCATTCGCCGCGCTCGATTTTCAGCACCAGGGCTGGACCGGCGCGGGCTTTGCTCTCACCGGTTTTGGCGTGGCGTATATAATCACGCGGCTTACTCTCGGCGGTTGGCCAGACCGCTTTGGCGGCGCCCGCGTGGCAACTTGGTCTCTGCTGGTAGAGTGCCTTGGACAGCTCATGCTGTGGCTCGCCCCGCAACCCGCCGTCGCATTCGCCGGAACGATTCTCAGCGGCATTGGCTACGCATTGGTGTTTCCTTCATTCGGTATCGAAGCGATGAAGCAGGTGCCTCCCGCCAGTCGCGGCGCCGCGCTCGGCGCCTATGCTGCATGCTTCGATATCGGCTTCGGTCTCGCCGGACCGACGACCGGACTCCTCGCCGGCGCCTTTGGCTATCCGTCTGTGTTTGCTGCCGGTGCGTTTGGTGCGGTCGTCGCGGTCGTTGCGTCGCGCTTCTCACCGCGGCGCGACAACACAACACTCGCCTAACCATTTCTGATCGCGCGCGCGAAAAAAATTGTCGCGCGAACAAAAAACTCTTGCATCACTCGGCCAACACGCTTATGTCGCGCTCGCCCAATTTCGCACGTGCCTGTGGCCGCGTGTCGGTTGGTGGGCATCCGGACAAGAGGCCGGACAGCCGCCCGGAGCAAACGCCGAGATTAGTCTCGGCCGCTTGAGCTCCGAACCACTTAACCGGCAGCCGGAGGCGAAACCGGCGCACCCCGCGCTCAACGGGGGACGCGGCTTAAAGCAACGACGGAGCGGGCTTCTCTGGTCTCGTCGGCCCTCCAAAGGTCGACACCATTAGAGGCTTGTCCATCCTTGCCGGCCGTGCGGAGCGGATCATTCCACTCCAAGCCAAGGCAGCATCTTCGGGTGTAGAGCCCGTCGCCTTGTCCGTGTCTCCAACGCACGCCGTGGCGCCGACCCTCACCCGCTGACGCCGGGCGACTGATGTCGCCTGAATTTCAATCCGAGCCGCGAGGCTCATTGAACCTGGTGAGGAGAGCGCCAATGACCGCGCGCATCCGCGATTTCCTGCGTAATCGTGACGACGACGGCCCCTGCCTCGTCGTCGACCTCGATGTTGTTCGCGAGAACTACCTCGGCTTCGCCAAGGCGCTGCCCGACACGCGCGTGTTCTACGCCGTGAAGGCAAACCCGGCGCCCGAGGTGCTGTCGCTGCTTGCCGGGCTCGGCTCCTGCTTCGACACCGCTTCGGTCCCCGAGATCGAGATGGTGCTCACGGCCGGCGCCACCGCGGACCGCATCTCCTATGGCAACACGATCAAGAAGGAGCGCGACATCGCGCGAGCCTATGTGCTCGGCGTGCGTTTGTTCGCGGTCGATTGCCAGGCCGAGGTCGAGAAGATCGCTCGCGCGGCGCCGGGCAGCCGGGTGTTCTGCCGCATCCTCTCCGACTGCGTCGGGGCGGAATGGCCGCTGTCGCGCAAGTTCGGATGCGAGCCGGCAATGGCGGCTGACGTGCTCGAGCACGCGCACAAGCTGGGACTGGAAGCTTACGGCATCTCGTTCCACGTCGGTTCCCAGCAGCGCAACCCGCATGCCTGGGACCGGGCGCTCGCCTCCGCGGCCGCGGTATTCCGCGACTGCGGCGACCGCGGCATGACGCTGTCGATGGTCAATTTGGGCGGCGGCTTCCCGACCAAGTACCTGAAGAACGTGCCGACGGTGAAAACCTACGGCGCGGCGATCTTTCGCGCGCTGCGGCGGCATTTCGGCAACCGTATCCCGGAGACCATCGTCGAACCGGGCCGCGGCATGGTCGGCAATGCCGGCGTGATCGAAGCCGAAGTCGTACTCGTCTCGAAAAAGAGCGAGAACGACGACGTACGCTGGGTCTATCTCGACATCGGCAAGTTTGGCGGTCTTGCAGAAACCATGGACGAGTCGATCCGGTATCCGATCCGCACGCCGCGCGAAGGCGAACTTGGACCTTGCGTGCTCGCGGGCCCGACCTGCGACTCGGCGGACGTGCTGTACGAGAAGGTGCCGTATCCGCTGCCGGTCAGCCTCGAGATCGGCGACAAGGTGCTGATCGAAGGCACCGGTGCCTACACGGCGAGCTATTCGGCCGTCGCCTTCAACGGCTTCGCGCCGCTGAAGACGTTAATTTCCACATCTAACCTCGCCGGGAGTCGGCACCGCCGGCTCCCCTTCCGCAACGCCAGTACGGATGAAGCCCGCTCGAGGGCAGGAAGGAGTTGGCCATGGTCACGATCCGCAACGAAACGCATTGCGACATCGAAGCGCGCGAGCATTTGCTCGACCACGTCTGGGGCTCGTCGCGGTTTGAAAAGACCGCCGAACGGTTGCGCGAAGGCCGTACCCCCGCCACCGGACTGTCCCTCGTCGCCGAAGAAGACCGAAAGCTCGTCGGTACAGTGCGGCTTTGGCACGTCTGCGCCGGTCCGGGACGGCCGGCCTTGTTGCTCGGTCCGCTCGCCATCGATGAAGAGCGGCGCGGCTACGGCATCGGCGCCACCTTAATGCAGCGGGCAATGGCGACGGCTCGCCGGCGCGGGCACCGCGCCATCCTGCTAGTCGGTGACGCACCTTATTATGGCCGCTTCGGCTTCTCGGCGGAAAAGATGGGCGCACTGTGGCTGCCGGGGCCGTGCGAGCGGCATCGCCTGCTCGGATGCGAGCTCGTACCGGGCGCGCTTGATAGCGCGCGCGGGCTGATCGGCGCCACCGGCCAGGCCAGGCCGAAGCCGAGCTTCGATAGCCTGATCACCGGCCGCGCCGGCAATGAGGCCGCCGCGCGACACGCAGCTTAAATATCTTTCGAATATTAGAAGGAACGACGAATATGAATGCCATGACCAAGACCGACACCGCCTGGCCGCTGCACGCCACCTTCGACGGTCCGATCGTGATGATCGGCTTCGGCTCGATCGGCCGGGGAACGCTGCCGTTGCTGGAGCGGCACATCGGGTTCGACCGCGCCAAGTTCGTGGTGATCGCGCCGGATGACGAAGACCGTCGTTTGCTCGACGATCGGCACCTCCGTTTCATTCATATGCCCATCACCAAGGAAAACTACCGCGACGTGCTGACGCCGCTCCTCACCACGGGGCCGGGGCGCGGCATGATCGTCAACCTCTCGGTCGATACCTCCTCGGTCGATCTGATGGAGTTCGCCAAAGACCTCGATGCCTTCTACATCGACACGGTGATCGAGCCGTGGCCCGGCCTCTACACCGACCGCAAGCTTTCGATCTCGCAGCGATCGAACTACGCGCTGCGTGAAGGGCTGTTGGATTTGCGCCGGCGCCGTCCCGGCGGCATCACCGCCGTGAGCTGCTGCGGCGCCAATCCCGGCATGGTGTCGTGGTTCGTCAAACAGGCGCTGCTCGATGCCGCGGCCGAGGTCGGCCTGAAGGTCGAGGAGCCCAAGACCCGCGACGACTGGGCGCGGCTGATGCAGCGTGCCGGCGTCAAAGGCATTCACATCGCCGAGCGCGACACCCAACGCGCGCGCGAACCCAAACCGCGCGGCGTGTTCGTCAATACCTGGTCGGTGGAAGGCTTCTGCTCGGAGGGCCTTCAGCCGTCGGAAGTCGGCTGGGGCACGCATGAGAAAATCATGCCGTCGAATGCACGCCGACACGACTTCGGCTGCGATGCCGCCATCTATCTGACGCAGCCGGGCGCCGGCACGCGGGTACGGTCGTGGACGCCGACGGCGCAGGCACAGCATGCGTTCATGATCACCCACAACGAGTCGATCTCGATTGCGGACTACTTTACGTTGCGCGAGAACGGCAACGTGGTCTATCGGCCGACCTGCCACTACGCCTATCACCCGTGCGACGACGCGGTGCTGTCGCTGCACGAGATGGCCGGCGCCGCCTGGCAACCGCAATCGGAGTGGAAGATCCTCGACGAGCACGAGATCGTCGACGGCGTCGATGAGCTTGGCGTGCTGCTCTACGGACACGCGAAGAACGCCTATTGGTACGGCTCACAGCTTTCCATCGAGGAAACGCGGCGGCTCGCGCCGTATCAGAACGCAACCGGATTGCAGGTCACCTCCGCCGTACTTGCCGGCATTGTCTGGATGCTGGAAAATCCCGACCGCGGCATCGTCGAAGCGGACGAGATGGATTTCCGCCGCTGCCTGGAAATTCAGCGGCCCTATCTCGGGCCGGTGGTCGGCCGCTATACCGAGTGGACGCCGTTGGACGGCCGCCCGGGCCTGTTCCCCGAGAGCATCGATCAGGACGACCCCTGGCAGTTCAGCAACGTCCTGGTGCGAGTCTGATCAGCTACTTTCGATGCCTCGGACAATGAGATAAATTAGTCCCAGCTGACAGCTAGCTTCATGGAGCAACACGATGACCGAACCTCCGCGTATCGTGCTTGATTCCGCAATTTTAGCGGGCAAACCGGTGATTCGCGGCACCCGTCTTTCTGTTGATTTCATCATTGGCCTCATGGCCGAGGGATGGACTGAGGCCGACATTTTGCGCAATTACACGGGACTTTCCCGCGAAGACTTGGCCGCGTGCCTGGCTTATGCTCGGGATGTTCTGAGGTCCGAAAAGGTTTATCCGAGCGCAGCATAGTATGCGCTTTCTTGCGAATGAAAATTTCCCGGGAAATGCTGTTACCGAACTGCAAATGGCCGGGCACGATGTTGTTTGGGTTCGGACCGCTGCACCCGGCAGCAAAGACGAGGACGTACTTGCGCAGGCCGCGCGCGAAGAGCGGATCGTTCTAACCTTCGACAAGGATTTCGGTGAGCTTGCGTGGCACGCCAGCTTGCCGGCATCATGCGGGGTCATTCTCATTCGGTTGCCGATGCCGCCAGCCTCCAACGTTGGGTCTGCGCTCGCCGCGCGGATTGGAGAGCGAGCCGACTGGGCCGGTCACTTCACGGTGCTTGAACCGGGACGGATACGAATGCGCCCACTCTCGTTCAAACCGGAGTAGACATCATCAACGCTTGGGCGGAGTTTGGTAACCTTCGCCTGGTCTAAACGACTTTGCCATCCGCGCGACGACCGGGTCGTATTTTTGCTTCAGGCGGCTCGGATAAGAGATGACGAAGCCTTCCGTCATCTCGCCGCCGTGCGACAGAAGATACCGCTCATAGAACACGCCGTCGGTGCCCGCTGTTCCCGAAATGACAAACCAGCCGCGACCGTGCGCCCTATAAGTAATGACTTTGCCGGGCTTTAAATTCTCGACGATAAAATCCTGATAGCCCGCCAGATCGAAGTCGAGCGCGTTGTATGACGCAAACACCGAGAAACTGGCACCATCCCGGCTCGTAAACGCCAAGCCGTCATTGGCGTCCGGCGGATTTCCAGGCTGAAAGTAATCCGGGTATTCAATCGTGGTGCCGTACCGATCGTTGTAATAGGTGCGCCAGGTTTCGGCGAAGGCCGTGCCTGCTCCGCTCATTGCAATCGCGGCCAGCAAAATCGCCCGCAGCAATAATGAACTCCGAGGCATCGCCTAGTCTTTCCGGTCACCAATTAAGCTGACGCCCGTCTACTCGCGGCTGATAGCGTTCTCAATGCGCCGGTCGGGAACGAGCCACATGATCGCGACCAGTCCGTAAATCCCGACGGATACCCAGGGGCTGACAAACGCGAGCACAATTCCGGTGACATAAAGTACCGGCGAGATCTTGCCTTTAATGTCGCTGCCGAGCGCTTTGGCAAGTACGGACTGCGATCCCTGTTTGTGGATGATTGCCAGCTGCAAGAGGTAATAGGCGATGGCCGGCATCAGCAACGAGGCGCCATAGACCGCGGTCGGCAACGGCGACGAGAGGTTTTGACCCATCCAGGCGGTCGCAGCGGGAACAAGCGACAGCCAGAACAGCAAATGAGAATTGGCCCAGAGAATGAGACCATCAACATGCACGACCGTGTGCAGCAGGTGGTGATGATTGTTCCAGTAGATCGCCAGATAGACGAAGCTCAGCACGTAAGCGAGCAAACTCGGGGCCAATCCCTGCAGCGCCGTCCAGTCGGCGCCGCTCGGCACCTTCAATTCCAGCACCATGATGGTGATCAGGATGGCAATGACGCCATCGCTGAAGGCGGCCAGACGATCTCTCCCCATTGGGGGGAACTTATTGCGCGGCGGTTCGCGCCTTGACGCTATCCCACCACGGACACACGCCAGACATGACGTCGTAATTGCCTTCCATCACCTGCACCGGCCGGCGAAAGCCGTCGGCAGCATTCTTAAGCCTCAGCGCGCGGGCCTTGGCCTGATCCTCGGCCGACAACCATTTCCGATCGTGCCCCCACATGCTCGGGCCTTCCTTGCGCTCGTAGGCCTGCCAGGTGTCGACATCGATCAAGCGACCGCCCCAGCCGTATTCGACCATGAAAGCCGACGGCGTTAAGCTGTAAAATGAAGTGAGAAAATCGCTAGTATGGCGTCCTAGCGTCACCGCGACGCGGTCTTCGTTCAACGCAAGATCATAGCCCTGCCCGACATCGTCAAAGCTGAACAGCTCCATCATGAGGTGATGGACCGCGTTCTTGCCGGATTGAACGAAGGCCAGGCTATGGTGGCGGGGATTAAGATGAAGGAAGCGGGCGATGAACGGATGCGAATAGTAATCGGTCAGGCGGAAACCGAGCGTGTCACGATAAAACGACGTCATCCGCTCGATCGTATCCGCGGTGTCGACGTTGAGCACCACGTGTCCGAGCCCAAGCGGGCCGGTGCGGAAGCCGGAGATCGAACGCCCGGGCTTAAAGGGCTCCGCTGTCGTTTCGGCGCCATGAAAAATCTCCAGGCGATTGCCTTGCGGATCGTTGAACACGATCAGGTCCTTCACATGGCGCTCATCGGCGAGCGCACGCGCGCCATGCGCCACTTTGATCCCGGCGTTTTCGAGATGCGACCCAAGCCCATTGAGTGCCGGGGCGTCCGCGACTTCCCAGCCGAAAAACCCGATCCCTTCGCCGCCATCGGCATCGACGATGATACGCTGCTTGCGGTCGTCCATGCGGAAGGCAAGCGTCGAGCGCGATTTGTCGATGCGCTGCAAGCCGAGCAGGCCGGAGCCGTAGCTCGCCCAATCGCCCAAATCCTTGGCGCGCACGCCGACGTAACCCAGAGCCTGTGGGACAATGTCTGCAAGCATGGCAAACCTCATGCGATATTTGCCTTCCTTTTACACCGATGGCATGACCGTTTAAACCGCTCAAAAAGGCATATGATCCATGCTCGCGCGCTCAAAACCGCCGTTCCGAGCCGACCACGTCGGCAGCCTGATCCGTCCCGATACGCTGATCAGCGCCAGGGAACGCGCGGAGAAAGGCGAAATCCCGGCGACTGAACTCACACGCATCCAGCATGACGCGATCCGGGACGTGGTGCGCATGCAGGAGGACATCGGGTTCAAGGTCGTTACCGACGGCGAATATAACCGCACGTTCTGGCAGCGCGACTTTTTGCTGAAATTCCAGAACGTGGAACAGGTCGAAGCCAAGCTCGCGGTGCGCTTTCACTCGGCGGCAGGCTCGCGCGACCACTCGCCGCCATCGTTGCAGGTAACGGGCAACCTTGCCCGGCCAGCTGGCATCTTCGTCGAAGATTTTAAATTTCTTAAATCGGTTGCGCGTGGCGCGGCGAAAATCACCATTCCATCGCCAACGACGATGCATTTCCGCGGCGGCCGCGGAGCCGTCGACGCCAAAGCCTATCCGCGCATGGAAGAATTCTACGCCGATCTGGCCCGCGTCTACCGTGAGGAAATTCACGACCTCGCCGCAGCGGGCTGCCGCTACTTGCAGATCGACGAGGTCAATTTCGCTTATTTATGCGACCCCGAACTGCGGGCGCAGGTGCGCAATATCGGCGAAGACCCGGAGACGCTGCCGAAGACTTACGCCCGGCTCCTCAATGAAACCATCGCCGGCCGGCCCGCCGACATGGTGGTTTGCATGCATCTGTGCCGGGGCAATTTCGCCGGCGCCTGGGTGGCCGAAGGCGGCTACGACCCGGTCGCGGAACTTCTCTTCAACGAGATCGCGGTCGACGGCTATTTCCTCGAATACGATTCGCCGCGCGCCGGCAGCTTCGCGCCGTTACGGTTCCTGCCGAAAGGAAAGATTGCGGTGCTCGGCCTGGTGACGACCAAGAGGCCGGCGCTGGAAACCAAAGATGAGATTAAGCGACGCATTGACGAGGCGAGCCGCTATGCGCCGCTGGAACAGCTCGCGTTGTCGCCGCAATGCGGGTTTTCCAGCGGCATCGGCGGCCAGACGATGACGGTAAACGACGAGACCGCGAAGCTAAAGCTCGTAGTCGATACCGCGCGGGAGGTGTGGGGTTCCGCCTGATGATTCGGCGGTGTCCCAGACACGACGGCGCCGCGATGCAAAGTCAACGCAGGCACAGCCCGACGGACAATGGTATCGCGCCTTCTTTGAGCCGTGCTGTTGCACTTCACCTCATAAAGACCGTCCACACGGCGGCTTGGGCATTTTTCGCCGGATGCATCCTGGCTTTGCCGGTATTTGCGTGGTCGGGCCGGTTTCGCGCCGTCGCCATTCTCGCGATCACCGTGCTGATCGAGATCGCGATCCTCGTAGCCAACGGATGGCGCTGCCCGCTGACCGGCGTGGCAGCTCGCTATACCGACGATCGCACTGACAATTTCGATATCTATCTACCGCTTTGGCTTGCGCGCTATAACAAGCTGATTTTTGGCTGGCTGTTCGCCGCGGCGTTGTTGTTTGCATTGTTGCTGTGGCTTTGGCAGTAGTCCGCCAATTTGGGTAAATGGAGAACCGCCGTGAAAGTTGCAGTTGCCGGTGAGAACGGTGCCGAAATTCGGGATTTGCCGAAGCCTGAGCCGGGAATAAATGAAGTGGTCATCCGGGCGCGCGCCTCGAGCCTCAACCGGGCCGATCTTCTGGCTGCTTCGCGCGGCGGCGGAGCCCGTCTCGGCCTGGAATGCGCCGGCGAAGTCGAGGCAATCGGCAGTGGCGTCACCGGCGTCAAACCGGGCGACCGCGTGCTCGCTTCAGCCGCGGGCGGATTCGCGGAGTACGTCGTCACCGATGCGCGGCGGGTGCACCGGATCCCGGCCAACAATATGACTTACGAACAAGCGGCGTGCCTGCCGGTCGCGCTACAGACCATGCACAACGCCATTGTTACCGCCGGACGGCTCAAGCGCGGCGAAACGCTACTGATCCAGGGCGCGAGCTCCGGCGTCGGCCTGATGGGCATGCAGATCGGCAAGTTGATGGGTGCGTCGCTTGTGATCGGCACCTCGACCAATCCGCAACGCCGGGCGCGGCTCCAGGAATTCGGCTGCGATCTTGCGCTCGAACTCGAGCGACCCGAAATGGCCGCAGGAAATCAGGAAAGCGACCAGCGACAAAGGTGTCGATGTCATCGTCGACATGATATCGGGCAGTGTCGTCAATCAGGGTCTCGAAGCCGCAGCGGTGCTCGGCCGAATCGTCAATGTCGGTCGTCTCGGCGGCAACAAGGGCGAGTTCAACTTCGACGTCCACGCGCTCAAGCGCATCGACTATATCGGCGTGACCTTCCGCACCCGTTCGCTCGACGAAATCGGCGAGATCAACCGCCTGCTACGCGCCGACCTGTGGCCGGCGGTCGAGGCCGGCAAGCTGTCGCTGCCGATCTACAAGACCTTTCTGCTGGACGATATCGCTGACGCGCTTGCCGCCATGAAGGCCAATCAGCATTTCGGCAAGATCGCAATTTCGATCGCCTGAGCTTTACGGCTCGCCGGGCTTGAACGGCTCTTCCTTGCCGGGCGGCACGCTTTGCTCGGCCATCGCCAGCTGCATCGCGACAGCGATGTAGGTGCCGGCGACCGCCGCGAGGTCGACCACCTGCTGCTCGCCGAGCAGCTCTTTCGCGCGTTTGAATGTCTCATCGGAGACTGCGTGCTTAGTGGTTAGCTCGGTGACAAAGTCATAAACCACCGCTTCCTGCGGCGGCATGTTCGACGGCCGCTTGTTGGCCTTGAGTTCGGCGACGATGTCGGGCGACAGACCGGCCTTGATCGCAAGCGGCGCATGCGCGAACCACTCCACCTGGGAACGCCACTGGCGCCCGATGATCAGGATCGCGAACTCGTTGAGCTTCAACGGCACCGATGTTTCCCAGCGCAGATAATGCAGCAGGTCGAACATCCGCTGGCCGAATACGGGGCTGCGCAGCATCGGGTTGTATGGACCGCCGAGCCCGACGCTCGAAATCTTCATGATCTGCTCGCCGAGCGGTTTTTGCTTGTCGGTGAGCTGCTCCATGGTCAGTTGCGGGAAGCGCGGCTCTTTGCTCATGGAATGAGATCCTATCACTGTTCCGGCGATCAACCCGCCCAATGCCGTCACGACGGTCAACGCGATCAACGCCAAGGGCTTCATCGTTTCCTCCCCGCTTTCGCAGAGGGTGCCGCCCTGACCAAAGTCTATCTGAGCAGATCAGGGAGTGCCCATGCCGGTTTCGGCGCGAACGGCTACGGCTGCATGAACATAAGTGATCATGCTCAGTGAGAGCCGATGGTCTAAATGCCGGGGAGGTCAACCGCTGACAGCGGCCTTGCGCCCGGTATTCTTGCTATCCGGGTTGGATTGCAACGCCCGCAGCCCGGCGCTGACGAACGGGACCAACTCGCGCAGCGCACCCTCAATATCGTCCGAACGGCACAGCCCGCGCGATAGCCGTTCGATGCGGCCGGTCGCCGACATCACCTGGACCATCGAGCCGAGCAAAAACATGTAGCCCCAATAGATCGAGCGTGGCCGGGCTTTGGGCAGCGCAAGGCGCAGCGCGTTGATGAAATGGAGCGCCGTGGGGTCGAGCACCTCGCTGGTGAGACCGACGAACTGCGGCAGTACATCGAGCTGCGAGGCGAGCCTGCCGTAGTGGTGCCAGCCGCGGTCGCCGCCCATCAGCCGGCGCAGTAGCGGTTCGAGAAACGCCGCCGCAATCGCTTCGACCGAAGGCGACCGCGCGCCGGCTTCGTGCCGCGCCGCCTCGAGCGCGCGAAGCCGCTCGTCGTGCACGATGCGTGCCCGCCGAGCGATGACTTCGCGGAGCAGATTGTCCTTGCTGCCGAAGTGATAGTTGGCCAGCGCAAGATCGACACCGGCAACTTCGGTGATGGTGCGTAGCGACACGCCGTCGAAGCCGGCTTCGCCGAAGCAGCGCTCGGCGGCGTTGAGGATCGCGAGCCGCGTCGTATCGCCGCGCCGGCGGGGCAATCGCTCAACGCGGCGGGCCGCGCGCGCGGTCGGCTTATTTCGCGGCACCACAGCGCGGGCTGTCTTAGGCGCCGGTGCATTCTTGCTCTTCATGCCGAGCGCATCTCCATGACTGCAAAGCGCCGCGTCACGCTGGAGCGACCCCGCGCGTTCTTGACTCTATCCCAATTTCAACATTCAATGAATTACAATAATACAAACGATGAAGATCGTGGCAAACCGCGATCGAATGCCGGGAGGATGACCGATGAGGCTCGTTACTTTTGCCGCCTCGGGGGCGCAACGCTTGGGCGCGCTGGTCGACAGCGATCGCCGAATTGTCGATTTCGTCACGGCACGGAACGACGCCGGTCCGGCCTTCGCCAACATGCAGGCGCTGATTGAAGGCGGCCCCACCGCTCTTGATCGCGCCCGTGAGATCGTCGCCGACGCCCAGCGCACTGGGCGCGGCATGATCGGGACCACCTCGGTCAAGTTGCTCGCGCCGCTACCGTCACCGCCACAGATGCGCGACTTCCTCTGCTTTGAGAAACATCTGATTCAGGCCTTCACACAAATCCAGCGGATGCGGACCGCCACCGCGCCCGATCCGGAAAAAGCGCTGCGCGAACTGGAAAAACAGGGCGCCTTCAAGCCGCCGAAAATCTGGTACGAGCGGCCGAGCTTCTACAAACCGAGCCGTTTCGCCGTTTGCGGCACCGGTCAGGATGTGACTTGGCCGGCCTATTCAAAGACGATCGACTACGAACTGGAATTCGCCTGCGTGATCGGCGCGCCCGGCCGCGACATCCCGAAGGAGAAGGCCCGCGCTCATATCTTCGGCTACACCATCTTTAACGATCTTTCCGCCCGTGACGAGCAAAGCCTGGAGATGCTGAGCAATCTTGGGCCGGGCAAGGGCAAGGATTTCGACAATTCGAATCCGGTCGGGCCCTGCATCGTCACCGCCGACGAAATCCCCGACCCTTACGCGCTGGAGATGATCGTCCGCGTCAACGGCGAGGAACGTGGCCGCGGCAATTCGCGCGAGATGCACTGGAAATATGAGGATTGCATCGCGTTCGTTTCACGCGGCGAGACCATCCGCCCTGGCGAGATGTTCTGCTCAGGCACGGTCGGCAACGGATCCGGGCTTGAGACCGGACGTTATGTCGAGCCCGGTGAAGTCGTTGAGCTTGAAGTCGAGAAGATCGGGGTGCTGCGCAATCGCATCGTGCGCGCTTGAGACAACCGAACAATCCGGGAGGAAACGTCATGGTGCAGAAAATTCGCCGCTTCGTCACCGGCCACAACGCCGCCGGCAAGGCGATCGTCATGATCGACGACCACGCGCCGAACGCCACCGAGATCAAAGGCTGGCCGGGCCTCGGCGTCACTGAGCTCTGGGTCACCGACGAAATGCCGGTGGACAATCACGGCGCCAAAGACCGTTCACTGCGGCCGATGCGTCACGATCCGACGCCGTCGGGCACGATCTTCCGCGTCGTCGAAATTCCACCCGAGAGCGCCAGCACCAAAATCGACCCGAGCGCCGCTTTCGGCCATCTCGGCAGCACCAACAAGCCGAGCGCCACGGACTCGGCCAAGCATCCGACCATGCACAAGACCAACTCGGTCGACTATCTGGTAGTAATCTCAGGGTCGATGCATATGCTCATGGAGGAGGGCGAGGTCGAACTGCATGTCGGAGACTGCATTGTCCAGCGCGGCACCAATCATGCGTGGGTCAATCGCAGCGGCAAGCCTTGTCTGCTGGCGGCAGTTCTCATCGACGCCAAGCCCGCTCCCTGATCCGGCGCCGCGGCGAGGCGCGCAATGAACCTCGCGAGCTGGGTCGAGAAATGGGGGCGCGCCGCGGCGGATCGTCCGGCGATGGCGTTCGGCGGCTCGACATACGCGACCTACCGGCAATGGGCGGCGCGCTCGCGCGCGCTGGCGGGCAGTCTGCGCGCCCTGTGCAGGCCGGGGGGCCGGGTGGCGATCGCCATGACCAACCGGCCGGAATTCCTCGAAGCATTGTTTGCGATCTGGCATGCCGGACTGGTCGCGGTGCCGATGAACGCCAAGCTCCATAGCGAGGAGTTTGGTTATATCGTCGGCGACACGGAAGCTTCGCTCATTCTGGCAAGCCCCGACCGCGCTGACGACGTCGCTCCGCACGGCCGCACCATTGCGACCGGCAGCGCCGAGTGGCGCAGCCTCCACCAGGGCGACGGTATCGATGTGACGCCGCGCGCGCCCGACGATCTGGCCTGGCTGTTTTATACCAGCGGCACCACCGGCCGCCCTAAGGGCGCCATGCTCACCCATCGCAATCTGATGGAGCAGACGCTTGGCTACTTCGCCGAGATCGAACCGGTGGGTGCCGGCGATTGCGTTTTGCATGCGGCGCCGATGTCGCACGGCTCCGGCTGCTACGGCCTGCCTTTCGTTGCCATGGGCGCCAACACCATCGTGCCGGAGAGCGCAGGCTTCGACCCGGACGAGATCGCAGCGCTATTGCCGGTTCACGGCAATGTCAGCTTTTTTGCCGCGCCGACCATGGTGAGCCGACTCATCAATCATTCCGGATTCGCCGCCGCGGATCATCGCGGTCTGCGCACCATCATTTACGGCGGCGCGCCGATGCATTTCGAAACCCTGTCGAGCGCCATGGATTTGCTGGGACCAAAATTCGCGCAGATTTACGGCCAGGGCGAAGTGCCCATGACCATCACCGCGCTGACAAAGGAGATGCACGCCGACCGCACGCGGCCGCGCTGGCGCGAGATCATGGGCTCGGTCGGACTTCCCCGCACTAACGTCGAAGTGCGCGTTGCCGACGGTGAAGACCGCCCGTTGCCGGCCGGCGAGATCGGCGAGGTGCTGGTCCGCGGCGAAGTGGTGATGAAAGGCTACTGGAAAAATTCGCAGGCGACCGCGGAAACGCTGCGCGGCGGCTGGCTGCACACCGGCGACATGGGCGCATTCGACGAGGAAGGCTTCCTGACGCTCAAGGACCGCTCGAAGGATCTGATCATCAGCGGCGGCAGCAACGTCTATCCGCGCGAAGTCGAGGAGGTGCTGCTGCGCCATCCCGGCGTGCTGGAGGTTTCGGTGATCGGGCGCCCGCACGCCGACTGGGGCGAGGAAGTCGTCGCCTGCGTCGTGGCGCGATCGGACCGACCGGTGCCGCCGGAAGAACTGGATCAGCTTTGCTTATCCGCGATCGCGCGGTTCAAACGGCCCCGCGACTACGTTTTCCTTGAGGCTCTGCCTAAGAACAATTACGGCAAGGTATTGAAGACCGAGTTGCGCAAGCTGCACGGCTAGGCGCCCTGAAATTCTGCTTAATCAATCCCGATTTCATCGTAAATCGGCATTCGCGCCGGCTGGATCGGCTGAAATTGCGCGAGCAGCTGCAGCGCCCGCAGGTCGATGAATTCCACGCGCCGCTCGTTCACCGCGATCATGCCTTCGGCCCGGAGTTTCGTCAGCATCCGGTTAAGATGCGGGACACTCAAGCCGAGAGCGTCGCTCATCATTTCCTGCGTGAACGGCTGCGTGAACGCAAATTCCTCGCCTTTGCCAACCACCGTCAACCGGGAATGCAGTTCGAGCAGGAGATGAGCCAGCCGTTCGATCGGCGTGCGGCGGCCAACATCAATGACGCGCTCAACGCAATTGGCCGCCTCCTGGGCCGCCAGCCAGCTCAGCACCAGACCGAATTTCGGCCGCCGATAGCAGAGCGCAACGAAGGCTTCGAGCGAGCATACCTGCAACGTCATCTCGGTAACGGCAATGACCGAGTTGGCGGCGCGGTCGAGAAAACTGCCGGGCAGGCCGACGATGTCTCCCGGCAGCACGAAGTTGACGATCTGCCGCTTGCCGTTGCGCAAGAGCTTATAGCGGGCGGCAAAGCCGTCCTTGACGAAGCACAGTTTGCAGAATTCGTAACCGTCCATCACCAGATCGCGCCGCTTGGCGACCGTCAGTTCGGAGTCAATGACTGCGCGCAGGCTCTGCAGGTCCGGGAGCGTCAGGTCGGTGAAGTTTCGCACCCGCATGACGAACGGATCGTCGCGCCAAATATCTTTGGCCGCATAACTCTGCCGATGTCCTGGAACAGTCCTGACGGTGACGTTCATTTTCGTAATCTGGATCAATAAGGGCGGTTAAAGCCACCCCTACTAAAGGCGGTCACACTCAAAGATCGGAAATCAATGAAAATGGGAGGTCAATGTGAGCATTGAGAAAACGCCTTTATCCACCCGGCTGTCCCGGCGCCGTCTCCTGCGTCAAGCGGTCGCAACCGGCGCCGGCGTCGGCGCGTTGTCGATCGGCGCGCCAGGCCGCTTTGGCTTCGTGCGCAGCGCATTTGCAGAAGATCAGCCGCCGCTCGGGACCTGGCCGACCGGCTCGGCCGGCTCTTCCGTCACTATCGGCGCTACGGTGCCGCGCACCGGCGCATACGCAGTGCAGGGCGAAGACGAGCTCAAGGGCATGCAGCTCGCCGTCGAGCACATCAACGAGGGCCATGCGCTAATCAAGAAGATCGCGCCCAAGGTTACCAAGGGCGTGCTCGGCAAGGAGGTGAAGCTCGTCGTCGCCAACTCCGGCGCCAAGCCGAACAACGCGGTGCAGGAGCAGCAGACCTTCATCAACGACGACAAGATTGTGGCCATGACGGGTTCGACCTCATCGGCGGTGGCGGTAGCCCTCAACAAGTTCGCCGAGCGAGAGAAAATACTCTACCTCGTGGCGATTTCCGGTTCTAACGACACCACCGGCAAAGACTGCGTGCGTTACAGCTTCCGCCAGTGCTTCTACGGCGAGACCGCCGCCAACGCGATCGGTCCGGTGCTGGTCAAAAATTTCGGCAAAAACAAAAAAGCGGCGTTCATGACGCCCGATTACACCTACGGTCACACCGTCACCAAGTCGGTCAACGACTATCTGACCACGCATGGCGGCTGGACCATGGTGACCAACCAGGTCTCGCCGCTCGGCACCCAGGATTTCAGCCAATATCTGACCAACATCGCCAATTCCGGCGCCGAGTTCATCGTCAATGTGAACTGGGGACGCGACGCCGTGCTGTCGGTTCAGCAGGCCAAACAATTCGGCCTGACGCCGAAGATGAAGATGGTGATCCCCTACCAGATCCCGTTCCTCGCCAAGGAAGTCGGTCCGGAGCTGACCGAAGGCGTCTTCGCCGCCACTGACTTCTGGTGGACGCTCGAGGACAAGTATCCACTGGCCAAGATGTTCGTCGAGACCTTCAACAAGAAGTACGGCTATCGGCCCGAATGGGGCGCCGAGAACGCCTACATGCAATTCGCCATCTGGGCGCGCATGGTGTCCGAGGCCGGCACCTTCTACCCTCCGTCGGTCATCAAGCAGTACGAGAAGGGCGAGATGTTCCCGTCCATGGTGGGCAACGTGCATTTCCGCCCCGAGGATCATCAACTGGTCCGCCCGGTCGTCATCGTCCGGGGCAAGGCGCCGAAGGACATGAAGAACAAAGAGGACTTCTGGGAGGTCCTCGAAGTCGTTCCGGGCGAGCCGTTGATGCAGAAGCCGGACGCGTTCGGCTGTCATCTCGGCGACTATAGCTGACGGCCACGAAACGCCTTCTCCGCGTCGCTGACGCGGAGAAGGCCCTTTATCGAGTGCCGGCCGGGTCCAAGGCGCGAAGCGCCGTCTTCGCTTCTTGAAGGCCGGCCACTTGTCTGTTGCAGGACTGCGGTAGGAAAGGCGAAGATGCGGCGCAACAGATTACGGGCGACGGCGTGATCAACTGGGCCAATTTTATTTCGCAGGTGTTCAACGGCGTGGTGCTCGGCGCCCTTCTGGCGCTGATCTCCTCGGGCTTGACGATCATTTACGGCACGCTCGGCGTCCTCAATCTCGCACACGGCGCGATGTTCATGATGGGCGGCTATGCCGGCTGGGTCGCTTACGACCATACGGGCTCCTTCGTCATCGCCGTCATCGCCGGCTCTCTGTTCGTGATGCTGGTCGGGGTGGTGATGGAGCGGGTTGTCATCCGCCACTTCTATTCCCGCCCGCACGAGGACCAGCTGCTGGTCACTTTCGGTCTCGGCATCGTGTTCGTGGAGACCGTGCGCTTTTTCTTTGGCAGCCTGTCGAGGGCGATCCCGGCGCCACCGCCCCTCGTCGGCATCACCTCGATCGGCTTTATGCTCTATCCGACCTACAGGCTGGCGCTGCTCGGCATTGTCGCGGTGGCGCTGATCGCGCTTTACATCGTGCTCTACCGCACCCGCATCGGCATGATTGTGCGCGCCGGGATCGAAGATGCGGTGATGGTCGATTCGCTCGGCATCGATGTCTACAAGGTGTTCATGCTGGTGTTCGGCATCGGCGCGATGGCGGCGGGTTTCGCAGGCATCGTTAACGCTCCAGTGGTCTCGATCGCGCCGGACGTCGGCGAAACAATTTTGGTGCAGACCTTTGTGGTCGTCGTGATCGGCGGTGTCGGATCGTTCGCGGGCGCCGTTATCGGCGGGTTTATCGCCGGCGAAATCATCAGTGTTACGTCGATGTTCAACCCCGGCTATTCCTACGTCATGCTGTTCGTGGCGATGACACTGGTGCTGGTGCTTCGTCCGTACGGCCTTCTGGGCTCCGCGGGCCGCGAATGAGCGCGATCGCTTGATGCGCAGCCGAAGTCCCTTTTTGATCGAAGCGTTGACGGCGATCGGCCTGATCGCCGCACCGTTCATCCTGCCCCATCTCGGCTTTGCGCCGACGACCATGAGCCGCATCATTGTGTGGGGCCTGTTCGGCATCGGCTTCGACATATTGTTCGGCTACACCGGTCTTCTGTCCTTCGGCCAATCTGCATTCTACGGCACCGGCGGCATGGTCGCCGCCTACCTGCTGACAATCCTCGACTTTCCGCACGTCGTCACCTCGATAATCGTCGGCACGATCGTCGCGGCGATTGTCGGCTTTCTGGTCGGACTGATCGCGCTGCGGCGCACCGGCATTTATTTCGCGATGATCACGGTCGCGATCGCCGAAGTCTTCTATTTCGTCGAGTTCAATCCGCTCTCGGATTATACCGGCGGCGAGAACGGCCTGCCCGGCGTGCCGACACCGACGTTTCCGCTCGGCTTCACCACCATTCACTTCAACACCGATTGGTCGCTCTACGCGTTCTTTGCGTTTTGGTATTTCGTCGGCATCGTGATCGCGCTGCGCATCATGCGTTCGCCGGTCGGCGTCATTCTCAGCGCCATCCGTGACAACCCGCTCCGCGCCGCCGCCGTCGGTCACAACATCCACAGCTACAAGCTCACCGCCTTCGTCATCGCCGCGGCCTATGCCGGTTTTGCCGGCGGCCTGCTTGGCGTGATGCAGGGCTTCATGCCGCCGGACGCGTTCACCTTCGACACCTCGGGTCAACTCGTCATGCAGACAGCGATCGGTGGCGCCGGCACGCTGTTCGGACCGCTGCTTGGCGCCACGGTTTGGCTCTATCTGAGCGATTTCTTCCAGAACACGCTGCACTTTGGCGCCAGCTGGAGGCTGGTGCTGGGACTGGTCTTTGTGCTGTTGGTCTGCTTCCTGCGCCGCGGCCTGATCGGCGGCATCGTGGATCTTTTCGCTTTTGCCACACGGCGGGCCACGGGCATGGAAGAGCCGCAAACCGCTTCCCCCGCCGTGACGGCGAACGAGCTAACAGCTGCAGCAGCCGCGGCCGCCGCGGCGGTTGCGGCGCCAATGCCGGCCCGCCGTCGCAACAGCGATCGATCATCAGGCCCTATTCTTGAAGCGAGCGGCCTGACCAAACGCTACGGCGGCCTTCTCGCCAACAGCGACATCGATTTCGTCGTGAACCACGGCGAGTTGCGCGGCATTATCGGCCCTAACGGCGCAGGCAAGACGACGTTCTTCAAGATGCTGACCTGCGAGGTGTCGCCGACTGCAGGCAAGATTGTGTTCGATGGCCGCGACATTACCGGCATGGGCGTGACCGACGTGTGTCAGCTCGGTCTCACCAAAAGCTATCAGGTCAACCAGCTGTTCACGCGGCTCACGGTACGCGACAACCTGATTATCTCGGCTCTCGCCGAACTGCGCGGAAAATTTCGCCTCGACCTGCTGCGGCGACTATCGAAATTTCCAGGACTAGCGGAGCAGGTCGATCATACGCTGGCGCTGGTCAATCTCGGTGGCCGCGCCGATGTGCCGGTTGCGGCGCTGGCCTATGGCGAGAAGCGGCGCCTAGAGGTCGGTCTGGCACTGGCCAGCTCGCCGAGCCTGCTCCTGCTCGATGAGCCGCTCGCAGGCATGAGCCCGCTGGAACGGGTCGAGATGGTCAAGCTGCTCAAATCGATCGGCCAGGGTCGCACCATGATCATCATCGATCACGACATGGATTCGTTGTTCGAGCTCGCGGAGCGCGTCACCGTGCTACAGGAAGGGCGCGTGCTGGTCGAAGGCACACCAAGTGAGATCAAAAACAACGCGGCCGTTCAGGAAGCCTATCTTGGCGGAGTACTCGCAGCATGAGCCTGCTCGAAGTCCACGGCCTGAACACCTACTACGGCGATTCCCACATCCTGTTCGATGTTGCGCTCAACGTCGAGCGCAACGAGGTGGTGGCGCTGCTCGGCCGCAACGGCGCCGGCAAGAGCACGACGTTGAAAAGCCTGATGGGTGTCGTTACCCCGCGCGCGGGGTCCATCCTGCTCGACGGCGCCGAGATCGCCGGAAAAAAGAGCCACACCATCGCCCAAGCCGGCATGCAACTCGTTCACGAGGACCGCCGCGTTTTCGGCAGCCTCAATGTCGAGGAGAATCTCATCCTCGCCGGATTGACGGCGCCGCAGCGTTGGCCGCTGGAGCGGGTTTACGACATGTTCCCGCGGCTCAAGGAGCGGCGCACCAGCCGTGGCACCGACCTCTCCGGCGGCGAGCAGCAGATGCTGGCGATCGCACGGGCGCTCATTCGCGAGCCAAAGATTTTGTTGCTTGACGAGCCGTTCGAAGGGCTCGCTCCGATCATCGTGCGCGATTTACTGGCCACATGCCGGGAACTGGCCGAGGCGGGGCAGACGATCCTCGTGGTGGAACAGAACATTTCCGCAGCGATGGCGCTTGCCGATCGCGTCTACATCATCAACAACGGTCACATCGTCGAACTCCTCACCGCCCAAGCCGCACGCGAGCAGCCCGAGGTTTTGCATCGCCATCTCGGCGTCTGATCTGGAAGTGCGGGTGTGTGTCGCGTGCGCTGCGTTGCCGGTACGATGCGGCGCTTGCTGGGTTCACTCGAGGAGGTAGAGGGCGGCCCGATCGATTTTATTGTTTTGCCGGCTTATCCGATGCCGGCGATCCGACACGGGGCCACCGAGACGATGCCGATGCCGGGCTCTTACGCTGCGCTCGCCAATGTCAGCGGCTTTCCCGCCGGTATCGTGCCGGTAACGCGTGTCCGCCCAGGGGAAGAAAGCGACCGTCCCCGAAGCCGTGATCTGGTCGACCGGACGGCGCGCGAAACCGAGCGCGGGAGCGCCGGCTTGCCGATCGCGGTGCAAGTGATCGCGCGGCCCTGGTGTGATCATGTCGCGCTCGCCGCCCTGGCGGCGATCGAAGCCGCCGCGCGAAAACGGCCGGACTATCCCGCGCGGCCGCCGTTATGAACGACGTGCGACCCCAAGCCCCCGCAACAATGCGCGACACCCTTGATGCGCAGCGCGCGGCGTTCTTGGGCGCCGGAGCCCCGTCGCTGCAGGAGCGGCGGGCCGATCTGACCATGCTCGCCAACGCGATCAGCCGCAACGTCGGCCGCCTCGTCGAAGCGATTTCGGTGGATTTCGGTAATCGTTCGCGCCACGAGACCGAACTCGGCGAGATCGTTCCCGTGCAGTCGGCGATCCGGCACACGCTTCGCCATCTGGCCCGCTGGATGCAGCCAAAGCGGGTATCGGTCAGCCTCGAGTTATTGCCCGCCACTGCCCGCATTCTCTATCAGCCGGTCGGCGTGGTCGGCATCATCAGTCCGTGGAACTATCCGTTCAACCTCGCGATCGTGCCGCTGGTCGCGGCTCTCGCCGCCGGCAATCGTGCAATGTTGAAGCCGTCGGAGATCACGCCGCGCACGTCGGATTTTCTGTCCGAGCTTCTTGCCGGCCTGTTCCCGCCCGACAAGGTTGCCACCATCGTCGGCGGGCCGGAGATCGGGCAGGCCTTTGCCCGGCTTCCGTTCGATCATCTGCTCTACACCGGTTCGACTGCGGTCGGCCGGCTGGTGATGCAGGCCGCCGCCGAGAATCTGACGCCGGTCACGCTCGAGCTTGGCGGCAAATCGCCTTGCATCCTGGGCCAGGACGCGGCATTGCCGAGCGCCGTTGAGAGCATCGTCTATGGCAAGCTCTTGAACGCCGGCCAGACCTGCATCGCGCCGGACTATGTTCTGCTGCCGGAGCAGAGCCTCAACGACTTCGTCAAGCTGACCATCGACACGACGGAGAGATTCTATCCGGCGCTCGCCGGCAATCCGGATTACACTTCGATCGTCAATGATCGGCACTATCAGCGCGTCGCGCAGTATGTTGCGGAAGCCAAGGCAAGCGGGGCCCGCGTCGTCGAGATTAATCCGCGGCAGGAGACGCTACCGGCGGCAACGCGCAAGTTGCCGCCGACGCTGGTGATCGAGCCAGGCGAAAATCTCGCCGTCATGCGCGAGGAGATCTTTGGGCCGGTACTGCCGATCAAGACCTACCGAGGGCTCGACCAGGCCATCGATTACGTCAACAGCCATCCTCGCCCGCTTGCGCTTTATTATTTCGGCGCCGATGCGAGCAGCCGAGACGAGGTTCTGCGCAAGACCGTATCCGGCGGCGCCTCAGTCAACACGACACTC
This sequence comes from uncultured Alphaproteobacteria bacterium, assembly GCA_963844545.1. GTDB lineage: Bacteria > Pseudomonadota > Alphaproteobacteria > Rhizobiales > Xanthobacteraceae > BOG-931. The sequence continues at coordinate 403,742 of CAWJOX010000027.1, forward strand.
TTTCACTTCGTCGCGGAGAATCTTCCGTTCGGCGGCATTGGCCCCTCCGGAATCGGCGCCTATCATGGCGAATTTGGCTTCCAAACCTTCTCGCATCGCAAAGGCGTTTTCCTGCAAAGCCGGGTTAACGGCGCGCGGTTTCTCTATCCGCCGTTCGGACGCATGACCGATCTGATGCTGAAATTTCTCAGGCGCGGCTGATGGTTTCGAAAATTACCTAAGTTGCATTGTCGCGCCGCTGCTCGCCGTTATGGGTGACGATAAATCAACGCAATTTTCCCGCCCAACATTGCTATAATAAAATTCGTCATGACCCTCCGTCTCCTACGCTCCCGCCAGTCCCACCCAGAATGCCGGGCATGAGCGGGGCAGTTACGTTCATTGAAAAGCATGGACTGTGGAGCAACGAGCAGCAACGGCTCGCTGCCGAGATCGCGCAGCTTATCGAGACTGAAGAATTGCGTTTTGTCCGGCTCGCCTGGGGCGACACCCACGGCTATTCGCGGGCCAAGACCCTGACGGCGCCCGCTTTCATCTCGGCCTTGACCAACGGCTACAACATCGGCGTTGCCACCACGACGCTCGATTCCGCGGGCGCCCGCGTGTTCTCTTCGTTTACACGCGGCGGCGGCATGGGGCTCGACGAGATGACGGGCTCGCCCAATCTGACTATCGTGGCCGATCCGTCGACCTTTCGCACGCTGCCGTGGGCGCAGGGCGTCGGATGGATCCTCGGCGATGAATATTTCAACGACGGCAGGCCATTTCATTTCTCGCCGCGCCAGCTGTTGCGCAAAGCACTCGACCGCCTGAAGGAATACGGCTTCGTCAGCATCATTGGCCCGGAGATCGAGTGGTATCTGCTGCGGGTCGCCGACGCTCACCTGAGCGAAGACAATATCGGCAGTCCCGGCGTTCGCGGCCGCCCGATCGCGACCTGGCCCGTCGAGCCCGGTTACCACTACCATTCCGAATCCAACATGGACCTGATGCAGCCAGCGTTCGACGCGCTGGGCGAAGCCTTCGAGCAACTGGGCCTCGGATTGCGCTCGATTGAAAACGAGTGGGGCCCCGGCCAGGTGGAATGCACATTCGCCCCTCGAACCGCGCTTGAAGCAGCCGACAACGTGTTGCTGTTCCGCACCGCCACACGCCAAATCTGCCGGCGGCTCGGGTACTTTGCCACGTTCATGTCACGGCCGGCCCTCAAGGGCTTTTATTCGAGTGGCTGGCACTTGCACCAATCGCTCATCGACGCGTCGACCGAGGCCAATCTGTTTGTGCCGCAGCAACCAGGCGAGGTTCTTTCGACGCTTGGCCGATCGTATCTCGCGGGTCTTCTGCAATACGCGGTGCCCGGCACCGTCTTTGCCACGCCTACCGTTAACGGCTATCGCCGTTTCCGCCCGAACTCGCTGGCACCGGATCGCGCAACGTGGGCTTACGACCATCGCGGCGCCATGATCCGGGTGCTCGGCGGACCGGCCGATCCGGCAACGCGGCTGGAAAACCGCATCGGCGAGCCAGCGGCTAATCCATATCTTTATATTCTTTCGCAAATCGTCGCCGGGCTTGCCGGCATCGAAAACGATGCCGCACTGCCGCCGCCAAACGACGAGCCATACGCGGCCGAACGTCCGCTGCTGCCGAAAAGCCTGCCGGAGGCGCTGCATGCTCTCGATAGAGAGCCGTTGTTCCGCCACACGCTCGGCGATACTTTCATCGACTATTTCGTCAAGCTCAAGCGAAGCGAGGCCGGCCGTTACCTGCGTTCGCTGGAGGAGGATGGAACGTCCTTACCAAGCGAAGAGCCGAGCGCCTGGGAGCAGAATGAGTATTTCGATTTCTTCTGAGCCCTACATCATGGACGAGCCCGGCTAACGCAACAAAGAAGGAGAATCTAATGACTGCGCTGGAGAAGATCGGATCGCCACCGACCCGGCTTGGCAGCACGGCGCTGTACGATTGGGATTATCTGGTACAGGAAGATCGCGCGCACCGGCTGATCTACACCGATCCCGCTATTTTCGAAGCCGAGATGACTCACATCTTCGGCGGCACCTGGACCTATCTCGCGCACGAAAGCGAAATCCCGCTGGCGAACGACTTCATCACCAGGCGCATGGGGCTGCGGCCGCTGATCATCGTGCGCGACGGAGAGGGAAAAATTCGCGCGCTGTATAACCGCTGCACGCATCGCGGCACGACCTTGTGCCGCTGGGAGAAAGGCAACAGCAAATCATTCCAATGCCCGTATCACGGCTGGAATTTTCTCAACACCGGCCGGCTGCGCGGCGTGCCGTGGCCGGAGGGTTACGCCGCCGACTTGCGCGACCCGAAATATAACCTCGCCCAAGTGCCGCGCGTGGAGTCCTACCGCGGCTTCATTTTCGGCACGCTTAACCTCGATGCTTTGCCGCTGGTAGAGCATCTCGGGCCGATCAGCACCGTCATCGACGAGTGGCTCGATCGCAATCCCGGCGGCAAGGTCGTGGTGTGTGAGGCGAACCGCTTCAGGTACAAGGGCAACTGGAAGCTCGGCTACGACAATTCGTGCGACGGCTATCACGTCGCCTATTCGCACCGCTCATTGCTGGAAACAGAAAATCGCTTTGCCGGCGAAAACGCCAAGGGCATGGCGTACTATCGCAACTCGCCCGATACGCTGGCGATGTATATGCGCTACACTGGGCATGGCAATCACTTCAAGGATAAGCGGCCGAACCTGGAGAAGCGGCCGGGCGGGCTGTGGGCGCTGGAGAGCGCGCATCCCGGCATGGAACACTACGAATCCGAATTCATCAAACGTTACGGCGACCGCGCCTTCGCGCTCCTTGATCTCGCCGGCTCCGAGCCGGTCAACATCAACGTGTTTCCAAACCTGTCGCTTCTCGGCAACCACATCCAGGTGTTTGAGCCGGTCAGCGTCGAAGAGACGAACGCTATCTGGTACGGCACCATGATCGTCGACGTAGACGGCAAGCTCGGCAATGACGCCGTCACCGACATCAATGCGCTGCGCATGCGCACCCAGGAGGGCTTCCCGAATTTCGGCGAAGTCGACGACATCGCCAACTTCGAGCAGATCCAGCGCGGTTTGATGGCGATCGAAGACGAATGGGTCTACATGAATCGGGGCCTCGGCATCCCCGACCGGATCAAGACGCATGACGACGGCTCGATCACCGCGCCGGCAACCGATGAAGCGTTCATGCGCGAACATTTCAAGGAATGGAAGCGATTGATGAAGACGCGCGCCAACTTCGCGATCCAGCGGGAGCCGTAGCGTGAACGCACCTGCCCCACCGCCTGATCCGTCGCGCAGTTCGTACTACGTCACCGACGCACTTTATCGCGAGCTGATCGAGAACTTTTCCGATTGGCAGGATGACGCGCGCGCCGTCGCGGACGTTGCCGTTCGCGACGAATTCCGGCGCCTATTGGAGCGCGAGGCGCGGTTTCTCGACCAGCTGCGCTACGATGACTGGCTCGCGATGTACGCGTCCGAATGCGTCTATTGGGTGCCGTCGACGCCGAACGCTGGCGACCCGCGGCGCGAGATCGCGATCATGTTCGACGATCGCCGGCGGCTCGAAGACCGCATTTATCGGATGCGTACCGGCTTTGCCTGGTCGCAGGCGCCCGCATCGCGCACAGTCCGCCTTGTCAGCAACGTCGAAGTGTTCTCGACCGCCCGCGATGATGCGCGGATGTTGCGCTCGAATTTCCTGATCAGCGAGTTCTGGGGCGACGAAACCCGGCAGCTGACCGGCTGGGCCGGGCATCGCATGTTGCACAGCGCCGCCGGCTGGAGGATTCAGGCCAAGCAGGTCAATCTGATTGAATGCGATCAGTCGATCCGCAATCCAAGTATCATTTTGTAGCGGCCATCGGCATGCTACGGCGCCGCCGCCTCCTCCGGCGGCGTGTATTCGGGCTGGGCGCGCTGCGCGACCGGCTTCTCTACCCGCGTGAGATTGTAAGCGCTGTTGACCAGCGCCATGTGGGAAAAGGCCTGCGGAAAATTGCCGACCAGCCGTTTGACGCGGGGATCGTATTCTTCGCTCAACAGACCGACGTCGTTGCGCAGGCCGATGAGCCGCGTGAACAATCGCTCGGCGTCGGCAAGGCGGCCTTGCAGCGTGTAGACGTCGGCGAGCCAGAAACTGCACGCGAGAAACGCGCCTTCGCCGGGCGGCAAGCCATCGTCGGCCTGACCGGTATCGTAGCGCATGACGAAACCGTCCCGCAGTAACCGTCGTTCGATCGCGGTGATCGTGGCTTCGACCCGCGGATCGGACACCGGCAAAAAGCCGACGCTGGGCAGCAGCAATAGGTTTGCGTCCAGCTGTTTCGAGCCGAAAGATCGCACGAAAGTGCCAAGCTCCTGATCGAAGCCCTTTGCACACACCTCGTCAAAAATCTCCTCGCGCAATTGGCGCCATTCGTCTAGCGGGCCTTCCAGCCCGAACGTTTCCGCGCTCTTGATGGCGCGATCGAAGGCAACCCAGGCCATGACCTTGGAATGGGTGAAATGCTGTGGTGCGCCGCGGACTTCCCAAATACCCTCGTCCGGCTCCTTCCAGATCGTCTTCAGGTGATCGAGAAAGGCCAGCTGTATCTCCCATCCCGATTCGGTGGTCGACAGGCCGCTGCGTCGCGCCTGATGATAGACGTCCATGATCTCACCAAAGACGTCGAGCTGAAGCTGGCTGTGGGCGGCGTTGCCGATGCGCACCGGTGCGGCGTTCTCGTAGCCGGGCAACCACGGCACATTCCATTCCATCAGGCGCCGCTCGCCGGCAATGCCGTACATGATTTGCAACTGCTCCGGACTGCCCGCCACCGCACGCAGCAGCCATTGGCGCCACGACTCCGCCTCTTCGACATAGCCGGCGTGCAGTGCTCCGAGCAAAACCAGCGTGGCGTCGCGCAGCCAGCAGAAACGGTAGTCCCAGTTGCGCTCGCCGCCGAGCTGTTCGGGCAGCGACGTCGTCGGCGCCGCAACCATGCCCCCCGTCGGGGCGTAGGTCAGCGCCTTAAGCGTGATCATCGAGCGCAACACGGCTTCCGACCATTGCCCGGCGGAGCGGCATTTCGCCGACCAGCCTACCCAGAATTTCTCGGTACCCTGCATCGCTGCCATCGGATCGATCGGGGGATGCAATGGCTGGTGCGACGGCTGATAGCACAGAACGAATGGAATGATGTCGTCTTTGTTGATGGTGAACTCGCCGACCGTCGTCATATCTTCGCCGCGTACGTGCACGGGCGTGCGCAGAATGACCATGTCCGGGCCGGCGATCGCGCGCAACGCGCCGTCTTCGAGCCGGGTCACCCACGGCACGATCGCGCCGTAACCGAAGCGAAGGACGAGTTCGGTTCGCATCGTCACCTTGCCGCGCACGCCGAACAGGAGCCGCACAATTGTCGAATGTCGGCTGCCCAACGGCATGAAGTCGATCATGGTCGCCGCGCCATCCTCAGTTTCGAAGGACGTTTCCAGAACCAGGGTGTTCGGCCGATACCGGCGGGTGATCTGGGCGTCGCCGCGTGGCGCAATCAGCCAGCGTCCGTGCTCGGGGGTGCCCAGCAGCGCAGCAAAACAGGATTCGGAATCGAACCGTGGGCAGCAGAACCAGTCGATCGAGCCGTCGCGGGAGACGAGCGCCGCGGTGCGGCAATCGCCAATGATCGCATAATCCTCGATGCGGGCGGCCATTGCGCTCAGGAGAATTCGACGATGACTTTAATATCGTCCGGCTGCCGTTCGAGCGATAGGGTCCATTGCTCGACCGGCTCGCGCCGGGTGATGAGGCCATTGAGCCAGGTCTTGTCGGCCCGCACCAGCGCCTCGTGCGCCATTTGGTAATGCAGGCGATTGGCGTTGACCGTGCCGAACACCGTGTTGTTGTCGAGCACCATGGTCCGGTTGAGCGCGCCGACATCGATGTCGAAGTCATGGCCGGGAGCAGTCACGCCGACCAGACAGACGATGCCGCTCGCCGCGGTCCGCCCCAGCGCCTCGCGCACGACGCTCGGCGCACCGCTGCATTCCATCAGAATGTCGGGCTGGAAGCCGTTCAAGTTTTCAAGGCTCTCGACGTGGTAGGTCGCCCCGAGCGCATCCAACAGCCGCCGCTTGTGTAGATTGTCGTGATGGTCGAGGACGTGCACGTCGAGACCGCGCTGCGTCCCCATCAGTGCGGCGAGAAGTCCGACCGGACCGGCGCCGGTCACAAGCAGCGTTTTCGGTCGCCATGATCGCGAGCGATTGCCAATGCGTGCGGTGTGATCCCACGCCTTGGCGACCACGCTCGTCGGCTCGAGCAACACGCCTGTGATCCCGAGCGCCGTATCGACCTTCACCGTGAAGTCCGGCTCGATCCGGAAAAAGTCGGAGCCAAAGCCGTTTCGCTCCTTGATGCCGCGCTCGGTGTAGCGGCCGTTGCGGCACATATCCCATTCGCCGACAGCGCAAGCGGGACACGGAACGGGGTCTGGCCGGCGTACAATGCCGACAATCGTGTCACCGACTTCCACGCCACAACCGGCAGGCGCCTCTTCCACCTTGCCGAGCAACTCGTGACCAATCACCAGCCTTTGCGCGCCGGGCGGCGCCCAGCCATAGTGCCCGGATACGATCTCCCGGTCGGTACCGCAGACACCGAGCGCGAGCGTTCGCACCAGCACCGCGCCGTCGGAGGCGGGTGGATCGGGAACGTCCTCAATTCGCGCCGAGTCGGCAACACCCGGCGTGATGGTGAGAGCGCGCATGCTGTTTCCGTCGAGTCCGCGATGAGCCGTGCTCGTGCGCGCGGCGCGCACAGCGTTCAACCGGATAAGCACCTGATCGCCGGAAAAGTTCCATTGGCGGAACCCACGGCGCGGCTTAACGGTTCTTGCTGCCGATTGGCGATAGGGCGCTTTTTTCGCGCCGGCGGGAAGGAGATCAACCATGCAACCGATCGGGCGCAAACGCTGGTCCATCGCCGAGGGATATATTCCTTCACAAAGCTCGTTTTCGGATCGCGCTTTGGTCTCTCATGAGACCGCCTGCATTCTAAATGCCGGCGACCAAGACGCTCATATCAGCATCACTGTGTATTTCGCCGACCGCGAGCCCGTCGTCTATCGCGTCACGGTCCCCGCGCGCCGCACGCTGCATTTGCGCTTCAACGATCTGAAAGACCCAGAAACCGTTCCGCGCGATACAGATTTCGCGTCAGTGTTCGAATCAGACGTCCCGATCATCGTTCAACACACCCGCCTCGATTCCCGGCGCGCCGAGGTCACGCTGATGTCGACGACCGCGTACGCGGACGCCTAAGCATTTTTTCTCGCCGCGGAGTTTTTGTCAGCCGAGACATCGGCTCTATGCCGCGCCCTGTATCTTCGGCGTCTTCGCCTTTACCGCGTGAATGCTGTCCCGCCCGGCTTCGCGCGCGGCCTGCTGCAAGGCGTGTCGGATCTCGTCGCGTTTTTCGTGAATCGAGGCGATCGCAAGACCGGTCGCCACGCCCAAGCCGACCAGCGCGGCCTCGGAGAGCTGTAGGCTCGCTTCGGTAGTCTCTGGTACGGCATCGGTGGCGCCGAGACTGTAAAGATGCCGGGCGTGCTCCTCGTCTCTCGCCCGCGACACGATGAGTATGTCGGGCCGCAGCTCGCGTACATGTTCGACAATGTCGTCAATGATGCGAGCGGTGTGGACGGTGATGATAACTCCCGCCGCCTTGGCGAGACCGCATGTCTCAAGGAAGCGCGGATCGGCCGCATCGCCATAATAAACATCATGATTGTCGCGGCGATCGCGAGTGACTGTCAAAGCGTCGGAATCGGCCGCGATATAGGGGATGCCATGCTGCTTGAGCAGCGCGCAAACGACTTTACCGACGCGCCCGTAGCCAACCACAATGGCGTGCCGCTGTCCCCCAGCCGGTCGAGCCATCAGCTCGGGATCGACGGCCTTGCTCGAGGTAAGCCGGGCCGCCAGGTGGCGCGCGCCGACCGAGAGCAGCGGCGTCAGCGCCATCGTGACTGAAGTCACGGCGAGGGTGAGGGTCGCCAGTCGCGGCTCTACGAGCCCGGCAGCCGCAGCCATGCCGATGCCGACGAAAGCGAATTCCCCTCCTGGACCAAGCAGCAGACCGGTCTCCATGGCAACCGGCCACGACAGGCGGAAAAGCCTGCCGAGCCCTGTGAGCAGCAACGCTTTCAGCGTGATCAGGCCGACGACGCTGCCGAAGAGCAGAAGCGGTTCGCGCAGCAGCTCGCGGAAATCGATGTTCATGCCAACGGTGAAAAAGAAGATGCCGAGCAATAAACCTTTGAACGGCGCCACCGTCGCTTCGATTGCCTTGCGGTACTCCGTCTCCGCCAGCAGCAATCCCGCAATAAACGCGCCGAGCGCCATGGACAAGCGGGCCTGTTCGGCGATCACCCCGGCTGCGACGATCACGAACAGCACTGCGGCGATGAAAAGTTCGCTGGAGCGCGCGGTCGCAACCAGCCGAAACAACGGCCGCAACAGCATGCGACCGAACGCGACGATGACGGTAATCGCCGCCGCCGCCTGCAACAGCGCGCTGGCAAGGCTGGCAAAAACCGAGCGGCCAGACTGCGTGGTGACGATCGAGACGAACAACAGGAACGGAATGACGGCAAGGTCTTGCGCGAGCAAAACGGAAAAGCTCGCACGGCCGACGCCGGTGGTGAGACGCTCCTGATTGGACAGAAGCTCAAGCACAATCGCCGTCGAGGACAGCGACAGGCTTGCGCCCAGGACGATCGCTTCCGACGGCCTTTTTCCGGCTGCGAACGCTACGCCGGCGATCAGCGCGCTGGTCAGAATGACCTGCGAACCGCCAAGACCGATCACCAGGCGCCGCATGGTCGAGAGCCTGGGCAGCGACAGTTCGAGACCGATCAGGAACAACAAAAAGACAATGCCGAGTTCGGCGATGCCGGCGACGTTCTGGGCGTCGCTGATCGTGACCCACGACACGACCGGCATTCCCTTGCCAATCGAGCCGAGGCCGAGCGGCCCGAGAATGGCGCCAGCGGCCAGGTAGCCGAGCACAGGGCTTATTCCCCATCGCCGCACCAGCGGCACTACGACGCCAGCGGTGCCAAGGACGACGAGCGCATTGCTGTAGCCGGCCATGTCGTTGGGTGAGACCACGAAATTCTCCAATTCCGTGCCGGTACCCGGCAGTTGTACCCGGTCGAAACGGCGGCTGCGACTCAACCTCGACGATGCCGCAACCCGCCCATAGTGAACCCTTCCGCTATATCCTCGTTAGGTGATTCGCGGCCCTGGCCACAGCGCTTGGGGCGCAACGCCAATGAGAACGCGGTGAAGCTATTTCAGTGCCAGAACTGCGGCCAGCCGCTCTATTTCGAGAACACGCGTTGCGAACGCTGCGGATTGGCGCTTGGCTATTTGCCGGAACGGGAAATCATCACTGCACTTAAGCCGGACCGAAGCGCGCCCAATGCAGCAGAGAAGCTCTGGCGGGCACTCACGGACAGCAATGCTTACCGCTATTGCGCCAATGCCGCTTACGGCGTCTGCAACTGGCTCGTGCCGGCATCGACATCCGACGCCTATTGTGCTGCCTGCCGCCACAACCGCATGATTCCCGACCTGTCATTCGCCGAGAACGTCGAGAAATGGCGCGCCCTCGAAGGCGCCAAGCACCGACTGTTCTACACTTTGTTTCAGCTGCGGTTGCCGGTCGAGACTCAGGCGGAGTCTCCCTACGGCCTGGCGTTTCAATTTCTAGCCGATGTGGAAACGTCGGGATCGCCGATCATGACCGGTCACGCGGACGGCGTGATTACCATCAATCTTGCCGAAGCCGATGATGCGGAGCGCGAACGCCTCCGGCAGCGGATGGGCGAACTGTACCGCACGCTGCTCGGTCATTTTCGTCACGAGATCGGTCATTATTACTGGGATCGGCTCATCGCCGACACGCCGCACCTCGAAGAGTTTCGCCGCATTTTCGGCGACGAACGCCAGAACTATGATCAGGCGCTACAGAACTATTATGCGAATGGACCAGTCGCCGACTGGTCGGAGCGTTTCATTTCTCCATATGCGAGCGCACATCCCTGGGAGGATTTTGCCGAAACCTGGGCGCACTACTTTCACATGATCGACACACTCGAAACTGCCTATGTCGCAGGCCTCGAGGTCAGTCCGAAATTGCCGCAAAGTCCCGGAGCGGTATTCGATTTTCACCCGCTCAATACCGGCATGGATCGCCTCGTCGAAGCCTGGCTGGCGCTTACGTTTGCGGTAAATTCCATCAATCGCAGCATGGGCTTGCGCGATCTTTATCCGTTCGTGCTCGGCCCCTTGGCGGTGGAGAAACTGACTTTCGTTCAGCAACGGATACGGGCGGTATCCAAGTCCACGGCCAAGGGCGACCAAGATACCGGCTTGCGAAAAAGCGCGTCGGGTCGTTTGCTGCGATCGGAAACGGCATAATTGCTACTTTCCGCGCCAATACCACCCAAAAATCCTGGTTCCAGGGACACAGGCCTGCCATAGAAGCAGCGTCACTGCTCAAGCCCTTGCGCTTAGCGAAAACACCAAAGCGTTCCTTGAATTTTAACCAGCCGGCCTCTGTAATGGTGCCGCACGGGGCGAAGAAAGCTCATTTATGACCAATTCCACATCCGGCGGCACGACCGCCGGCACGGTGTCGTGGGTGACGGCGACGGCCATCGTTGTCGCCGACATGGTAGGCGTCGGCGTCTTCACCAGCCTCGGATTTCAGGTCAGTGACATACCGTCCGGCTTCTCTTTGTTATTGCTGTGGATCGTCGGCGGAGTCGTGGCGATATGCGGGGCATTCTGCTACGCGGAATTGGCGACGATGTTTCCCCGCTCGAGCGGGGAGTATAATTTTCTCCGCCGCATCTATCATCCTGCATTCGGCTTTGTAGCCGGCTGGCTGTCAGCAACCGTCGGCTTTGCGGCACCGATCGCGCTCGCGGCGATGGCGTTCGGGATCTACTTCAAATCCATAATCCCCGGCGCACCTCCACTGCTGCTCGGATTTTGCATCACTTGGCTCGCGGCGCTCGTTCATCTTGGCGGCGTCAAGTTCGGCGGCGCCTATCACAATGCCTGGACCGCACTCAAGCTTGCTCTCATCGTTGTCTTTATCATCGCCGGTTTTGCGTTTGGCGACGTGCAATCGATTTCATTTGCACCGAGCGCCGCCGATCTGACCTACATCGCCGGCGCGCCATTCGCGATCAGCCTCGTTTTCGTGATGTATTCCTATTCGGGCTGGAATGCCGCAACCTATATCGTCGGCGAAGTGCGCGAACCCGCTCGCAACCTGCCGCGCGCGCTGTTCGCCGGAACGGCGATCGTCGTCGTTCTCTACGTTGCGCTCAATGCCGTCTTTTTGATCACCACCCCGATGAAGGAATTAGCCGGCCAAATCGATGTCGCTATCGTCGCCGGCAAGCATGTGTTCGGGGGACTCGGCGGCCGGGTTGTCGGCGCGGTCATCTCACTCGGGCTCGTGTCTTCAATCAGCGCCATGACCTGGATTGGTCCCCGTGTAACAATGACCATGGGGGAAGACGTGCCGATGCTGCGGCTATTCTCGCGCAAGTCGAAGCGCAACGCGCCGACCATCGCCATTATCTTTCAGCTCGTGATCTCGAACCTCCTGCTGCTGACCCAGAGCTTCGAAGCGGTTTTGGATTTCATTCAATTTAGCCTGACCTTTTGTTCATTTTTCGCTGTGCTCGGCGTGATCAAGATGCGCATCACCCACCCCAATTTGGCGCGGCCCTACCGCGCCTGGGGTTATCCGGTGACCCCGCTTATTTTCCTCGGCGTGACGTTCTTCATCATGTATTATCTTGTGGTGAATCGACCCCTGCAATCTCTCGCCGGCTTCGCCATGATGTCGGCGGGGCTTTTCATTTATTACGCATCCCGCCTCTCTTCGAATGTCGCTTCCTCCGATGTTTCACAAACGGTGTCGTAGGGTGATGCCTGCAATCATGCCTAAAATGACAGTGGCAGCTGCCCTGATGGCAGTCATGCTGAGCTTGAGCGCGGTGCCGGCCCGCAGTGCCGATTCCGCGACGGCAAACGATACCGCGCGTTTCCTCGCCGGCATGCCGCCAGCACCGACGTCCCCGCTCGCAGGGCTGACCTCGGATCCCCACTGGCAACAGCACGCGCGCCGCTTCGATGCACTGTTTGGACGCGAGGAGAGCGCCAAGCTTTCGAAGATTCACGCATTCGCCCAGCAACGCCTGACCGAGAAGCATGACACGCTGCTTTATATGTTCGGCGGCCCGGATTTCCTTTACGCCACTACGTTTTTTCCGGATGCCTCAACCTACGTTCTGGCGGGCCTCGAGCAGGTCGGCGACGTTCCGCCACTGACCAACTTGTCGCGTGGTAGCCTCGACCAATCGCTGCAGAGCGTCGAGGTTTCGCTGGGGACGATTCTGAACTTCAGCTTCTTCATTACCAAGAACATGAAGACGCAATTATACCGCGCTCCGGTCAGCGGAACGCTGCCGATCCTCTACGTATTCCTGGCGCGCACCGGAAAGACGATCCAGGAGGTGAGCTTCGTCGGGCTTGATGAGTCGGGAAATATTTTATCGCCCGGCGTGAGGTCCGCCGCCAGGGGCGTCAAGATCGTGTTTTCGGACGGCGCTGGGACGAGAAAGACGCTTTATTACTTCGCCACCAATCTTGCCGACGACAGTATCGGCCGAACCGGCTTTTTGCAGTTCTGCGCCAGCCTCGGCCCCGCCGACAGCTTCATCAAGAGCGCCTCTTATCTGCTGCAAACCGGCCGTTTCAACAAACTGCGCAATTTCCTGCTCGACCATAGCGCCACGATCCTGCAGGACGACACCGGAATTCCGATCGCCTATTTCGATCCGAAGGTCTGGCGGTTCCAGGCGTTCGGCCGTTATGTCGGTCCGCTTAATATCTCAGGAGCCACCTACCAGGCCCGCATGGGGGAACTGTTCCGCAATGCCATCCCGATCGATTTCGGTGTTGGATACCGCTGGCGGACAAATGAATCGAACTTGGTGTTGGCCGAAAAGGTCGCCTACGGAACGAACGGCAGCGTGTTAGCGCCCCGTTTACCATCGGACCGCTACCCTCAAAACACGGTCCGATCAAAACATCAGAAGCCGTCCCGAAAGCAGGTCGAAAACGCGCCTAAGGGGGCGTCGGGCTGCGGGATTCCGGGAATCTTCTCGTTTTGTTCGGCTCCCGAGACTAAAGCAAGCCAGTAGCGCGTCAAATTGGGGACATAGTCGTCGCGGAGACTGGGCACTCGTCGGGGACGGGGACATTGCCGAATACGGTCCGAGGACCAAAGCTGCAGGCGATTCGCAGGCCGGCCGCAGGGCCGGTCATGGCTGTTCGTGCGCGCCATTTTGCCTCGGATTCGAGGGCGCGGCGGCTTGAACATCCGGCCCCGCGGACTGCGCCAGCCCCCAAACCTTATGATCCCGTTCGCACTCGTTCCAAGCCCAGGAATGCGCTGGCACAGCGAATAGTCCTGCTGAAGGATCGGCTGCAGCAAAACCTGCTCCACGTCTCGGCTGCTCTGTTCCTCGTAGGTTGCGCCGGCTGGTGCGCCCTTATCTGGGACCACTTCGCTGCGCCCGTTTTGGTCGAGCCGGCGGCAGCGGCTTATACGGTTGCGGCAAAGACAGATACTGAGGTCGGCAAATCCGCCTCGTTTGGTGTATCGAGTTACCTGCGCATCGATCATCCGCCGGCCCCGCTAACCGGCAATTATCTGGGCGGCGATGAAAGTGCGGCGCGTATCGTGGCTCGGGAATGGAAGCTCTTCACTCACCCGAAGGTCGCCGACCGTGGCGGCATGCCGGCGAAGCGCGCAACGAAAGCACCGAGTCTGAAGTCGGCTGTGCACCTCGCCTCGCTGGAGGGCGCTCCTCAATCTATCCCCGCGTTCCACGTGCCGACCAACGCCGTGCCGTCGCACCTGCGGCCGCCGATTGGCCAGCAGACAACGCTCGTCGACTTCGAAACGGCGCCCTTCCCATATCACGGCATGACGGGCAATTCGAACCGGCCGTTTCTGAATGCCGGTGAGGAAGGTCACCGTGGCCACGTCAGTTTCCGCGGCCACGTTTTCTGGGAATCGGAGACATTCAGCGACGACCGCGTGCTGCTGCACATCCCACCCGGCTTCGATCCGAACCTGCCCGCGGTCATGGTGGTGTTCTTCCACGGCCACGGCGCCAGTCTCGCCCGCGACGTCCGCGATCGCCAGCAGGTCCCGGCCCAAATCACCGCTTCCGGTGTCAATGCCGTCCTCGTTGCCCCGCAATTCGCCGTCGACGCCGCCAATTCAAGCTCCGGGAAATTCTGGGAGCCGAACGGCTTCAAGCGTTTCCTCGATGAGGCCGCGGTCAAGCTCGCCAGATTGTATGGCGATCCGAGACGCGCGGCGGCGTTTGCGAAAATGCCTGTCGTCATTGTCGCCTATAGCGGCGGCTTCGGGCCGACCTTGTCGGTGCTGGAGCGCGGCGGCGTGAGATCTCGGGTGCATGGGATCGTGCTCCTCGATGCGCTCTATGCCGGGATCGACAAGTTCGCGGATTGGATCGCCGATAACCGATCCGCTTTCTTTGTCAGCTCCTACACGCCGCATACGGCGCGGCACAATGTCGATCTTGAACAGCTCCTCAGAGAACATTCGGTACCTTTCAGTTCGGAGCTGCGGCGGAATCACCTCCAGGGCATGGTTACGTTCCTGCCGACCGGCGACATCTCGCACCGCGATTTTGTGAACCGTGCCTGGGCCGATTATCCGATCGCCGACATTCTGGCGAGAATGGACAACTCCAGGATTGAGACCGCAGGCAACGCGTCGCCGAGATCAACGAGCGCACTCGCTTCAAATCGCAACTGACACGTTTCCTTATAAAAACTGCACAATTCGTGGGGCACCGCGCCGCTTGACGGCAGGTCACACACTCAAATAATTCCGCAATACGAAGTCGTTGCCTTCGAGCTCGGCCGAGCTGCCGGTGAAGCAGATCTGGCCTTTATTGATAACATGATGGCGGTCGCCGACCGCCAGCGCGGCGCGAAGATTCTGCTCGATCAGCAGGATCGCCAGCCCCGCGCTCTTCAGCGACATGATTGTCTCGATGATCGTTTGCACGATCATCGGCGCCAAGCCCTCCGACGGTTCGTCAAGCAGCAGCAGGCTCGGGTTCAACATTAGCGCCCGGGCGATCGACAGCATCTGCTGTTCGCCGCCCGAAAGCTGAAAGCCGAGATTGTGCGCGCGCGCCTGCAGGCTCGGAAACATTGCGAAGATGCGATCGAGCGTCCACGGCCCGTCGGCGGCCGAACGCGCGAACACGGTGAGGTTCTCGCGCACCGTCAAGCTCGGAAAGATGCCGCGCTCCTGCGGCACAAAGCCAATACCGAGCCGCGCCACCGCATACGGCGGAAACGCCGAGATGTCGCGGCCGCGAAAGACAATGCGGCCGGGACGCGGCCGCAGATAGCCCATGACGGTCAGGATCGTCGTCGTCTTCCCCGCGCCATTGCGGCCGAGGAGCGAGACGACTTCCCCCTTACCCACCGACAACGACACGCCGTGCAGGATGTGACTGTCCCCGTAGAAGGCATTGACATCGTGCAGATCAAGCATGGTCAAGCCGCGGTTCCCAGATAGACCTCGCGAACGCGGTGGTCTGCCTGGATTTCAGCCGGGGTGCCGGTGGCGAGAACCTCGCCGTAGCAAAGCACCGTAATTCGGTCAGCCACCGAGAACACCACGTCCATATCGTGCTCGATCATCAGGATCGCGAGCGTTCGCGGCAGGCTTCCGATCAGATCGATCATCCGGGCGGTCTCGGCGGGAGACATTCCCGAGGTCGGCTCATCGAGCAGCAGGAGCTTGGGCTCGCCGGCAAGCGCGACCCCGATCTCGAGCTGACGCTGTTCGCCATAGGAAAGACTGCGCGCCGGCCGGGTACCGTCGCCGGCGAGATGCACGCGCTGCATCAGTTCCTCGGCACGCTCGTTCAAGGGACGGAAGCGCTCGATCGGCGAGAAAAAATTCAGCGGATGACCGCACCGAGCTTCGACGGCAAGCCGTAAATTTTCGATGACACTCAAATTTACGAAAAGATTATTGCGCTGGAACGTGCGGGCTATTCCGGAACGGCAAACTCGGTGCGGCGGCCAGCCGGTGATGTCGGTCTGGTCGAGAAATATGCGACCCGAGCTCGGGGGCAACTGGCCGCCGATCTGATTGATCAGGCTGGTCTTGCCGGCGCCGTTGGGCCCGATGATGACATGGCGTTCGCCGTGCTCAACGGTCAGGTTGATGCGATTGGTCACGACGAGACTGCCGAACGAACGGCACAATTGATCGGTGCGCAGCACGTTCATGCCGCTGGCTTCCGCGCCCGAACCTGTCGCAGAGTGCCCCAAATTCCGCCGGGAAAGAACAGAACGCAAGCGATGAAGACGATACCGATAATCAGCAACCAATGCTCGCTGTAGGAGCTGACGACGTTCTTCATCAGCAGAAACAGCCCCGCGCCGATCGCCGGCCCGATCAAGGTGCCCGCGCCACCGAGTATGGTCATGATCAGAATATCACCCGATGCGGTCCAGTAGACCGCGTCGGGTGAGATGAAGCTGTTGAAGATGGCATAGAGGCCGCCGGCAAAACCGGCGAGCGCGCCGGCGATCGTAAAGGCCAACAGCTTGTAAGCACGCGTCGGATAGCCGATAGCCATCATGCGCGGCTCGTTCTCGCGAATGCCGACGAAGACGTGACCAAGCGGGGCGTTGAGCAGCCGCCGCAATCCCCAATAGCTCAACAGAAAGAAAATCAGCGCCATGAAATACATTGGCGTCGTATTCGACAGATCGAAGCCGAAGAAGCCGGGCTTGTCGGCGATCGCCATGCCGTCCGAGCCGCCGGTCAGATCGCGCCATTTGAAGGCGACCGAGAACACCAGCTGCGCGAACGCCAGCGTCAACATCAGAAACGGGATGCCGGCGATGCGAACGCAGAAAAAGCCGATGACCAGCGCCGCAAGCCCGGCAAACAGGACTCCAGCGACAACACCGAGCCACGCATTGAGACCAAACGAGGCACTGAGAACAGCGACGGCATAGGCGCCGCAGCCGAAGAACGCTGCATGGCCGAGCGACATCAGGCCGGTGAAGCCGAGGAGAAGATCAAGGCTCATGGCGAAAATGCCGAAGATATAGATCTCCGAAAGCAGCGCGCGGGGATAGTTTGACACCACGAAGGGAAAGATCAGCATTGCCGCCAGCACGATAACGCCGACGATCCGCGCCCGCGTCGTCGTCAGCGTACTGGTTGTGGTCACGGCAGGCGCGGCCGAGACGCCAGTATATTTGATGCCGAACAGGCCCTGGGGCCGCACCAGCAGCACGAGCGCCATCACCAGATAGATCAGAAACATCGCCATGCTCGGCAGGTAGGCCTTGCCGAAGGTGTCGGCCTCGCCGATCAACATGCTGCCGATGAAAGCGCCGCGCAGGCTGCCCATGCCACCGATGACAATGACGATAAAGGCCGGGATCATGATCTCGGCATCCATGCCCGGATAAAGCCCGATGACGGGAGCGGCCGCCACTCCGCCGAGCGCGGCGAGAGCAACGCCGGCGCCGAAAACGCCGCTAAACAGCGCCGGGATGTTCGCACCAAGGCCCGCCGCCATGGCGGCGTCGTCAACGCCGGCGCGCACCATCGCTCCAAGGCGGCTCCGTTCAAGAAACAGCCAAAGCAGAAGTGCCAACGCAAACCCAAGCACGATCAGGAAGAGCCGATAGGCGGAAAATACCCCGTCACCGATCTGGATCGCCTGCCGCAAGGCGGGTGGGGCCGCCAGGCTCAACACCGTGCGGCCCCAGATCGATTGCACGATATCGAAAAAGACAAACGTGAAGCCGAACGTCAGCAGCACCTGGTCCATATGGCCGCGGCGATAAAGCGGACGCATGAACAGCCGCTCCATAACAATGCCGATGATTGCCACCGCAAGCGGTGCAATCGCCATCGCCGCCCAAAAACTATGCGTCACCTGAAAGATGCTCAGCCCGAAAAAAGCCCCAAGCATGAAGAACGAGCCATGCGCGAGGCTGACGACATTCATCAAGCCGAAAATGAGCGACAAGCCCGCCGCCATCAAAAACAGCAGCGCCCCGTAAACCAGCCCGTTGAGGAGCTGGGCAATGATCAGTTCCATAAATGATCCACCCGCGGCGCGACGACCGCGGCAATCAATATATCTTCTTCCCGGGGTCCTGGACTTGTTTGGCGGTGTAAAGAACGGTGCCCGCGGCCTTGCCGTCGGTTTCGACCACCTTGCAGATGTAGATGTCCTGAATCGGGTTGTGGGTTGCAGGATCGAACCGGAACGGGCCCCGCGGCGCGTTGAATTTGACCTTGACCATGGCCCCGGCCAGCTTGTCTTTGGCGGTGTCGCCGTTGGTCGCCTTCAAGGTCTCCGCAATCGCCACGCCGGCAACGTAGCCGTAGTCGGAAAAAATGTCCGGCAGCGCATTGTATTTCGCCTGATACGCGGTGACAAAACGCTTGCTTTCCGGATTGTCCACGGCCGGGATGTAGGTGGTGGCGGAGATCACGCCTACCATCGCCTTGCCGAGCGTATTGAGCATCAGGGAATCGATGATGGTGAAGCCGGTCAGCGGCATTTTCTGAAGCAAGCCATATTCGCCGTATTGCTGAATGAAGCGCACGGCATCAGTGCCGGGCATAAAATCGTAGGTCACCGGCGGATTGAGCGATTTGATGTCGGTGAGGTAGGCGCTGAAATCCGTTGTCCCCAAGGGTGGGAATATTTCCTTGAGGACCTTGCCGCCTTTCTTGACATACGGCCCCTTGAATTCCGCGATGACGTCGCGGCCGCCGGCATAGTCGGAGCCGGTCAGAACGATTTCCTTGCCGAGGTTGTCATAGACCCATTCCGCCATGGGTGCGCTCAGCTGATAGGCCGAGATCGACGTGCGGAACAGATAAGGGTAGCGATCCCAGGTGATGGCATCGGTGCCGGCGCCGGAGACGACGTAGAACGCCTTCTGCTGCTTCATGTAGTTCAACACCGCAAGCGCCACGTTACTCGCCTGCACCCCGACGACCATGTCGACGTTGTCGCTTTCAACGAGCTTCTTCGCTTTTTGAAGGCCAACCTGCGGATTGAACTGGTCGTCTTCCTTGATCAGTTCGATTTTTCGGCCGCCGGCAGTCCAGTTGATGCTGTCGAAATAGAGCGACATGCCATTCAAATTATTCACGCCCGCATAGGCGATGGCGCCGGTGAAGGAATTGAGCACGCCGATCCGCACTGGCTTGTTCGTCTGCGCCAAAATGGCGGGCGCGGCGAAATTGGAGGTGAGAACCGCTCCGGCGCCGGCGGTGCGGGAAATGAAGCTGCGGCGCGAGATTCCCCCGGATTTTGTCATGTTCTCCTCCCTTTTATCCCGCCATGCGACTGCATTCAGTAGCGCGTGTCAATGTGGCGCGGCGACCGTGCGCCCCACAATCAGATTTCATCGACGAGACCAAAACGCCCCCAAACCTGACCCGCCGCCATCCCGGCTAATTCACGGCCACACTCGCGCACGATCAGCGGATGGGCGTGCAGATGCTGCGTGCCGGCGTGGATGTCCCGGAAACAGCGTTGGATCGCTCCGTCCCGCAAGGCGACGCCGCCGCCGGCGCGATAGGCGAAATTGCAGATATCCGCCACCGTCGAAGTGACATGGCTCATCGACAACCGGGCAAGCGTGATCTGTCGCGTCGACATGACCTCGCCGCGTGCGATCGATGTCTCGATATCCGCCCAGGTCTCGTATACCAGCGCACGCGCGGCGCGAAACTGCGCCTCGGCCGCTCCGTAATGCTCGCGGAAGCTGTCGCTGTCGCGCAGGCGGCCGGTCGGGCTGGACTGCTGCCGCGCAAAGGCTGCGATTTCGTCGAGCGCGCGACGACCGACGCCCAAGGCAAATCCGGTGTGACCGATGACGGCAACGCCAAGAAGCCCGATCAGATAAACGTTGCCGCCGCGCTTCGGCTGTAGAACACCCGGCGGATGCGAGAATTCGTTGGGGACGAACAAGTCGGTAATCGTGTAATCGACGCTGCCGGTCGCGCGCAGGCCGAGAACGTTCCAGTCGTCGGCGAGAATCGCATCGCGCCGCGGCGTGAGGAAGATGCGGACCTCCGGCTGCCCGTCCGGGCCGCGGCGTGGCACGCCGTTTTCGACCACGATGGCGCCGGAGTGGATGTAGTCCGCGTGTTTGATGCCGCTGCCGTAGCGCCAGTTGCCGCTTAACCGAAAGCCGTCGCGTTCGACGATGGCGGTGCCGTTCGGACCACCATGACCGGCGATGATTGGAACCGTGTCGCCACCGAAAATCTTTTTCGCCGCGCTTTCATCGAGGAAGGCCGCGCCGGTACCGATGCAGAGACCGGCGGCCATGACCACCCAGCCGGTCGAACCGTCGGCGCGGCTCAATTCCTCGAACACGCGCAACGCCGCGATGGGATTGGCCTCCGCTCCGCCGAAACATTCCGGTAGCATCAGCGAGAAGAAATCGCCGCTGCGCAGTGCCGCGATCGTGCGATCGGTCAACGCGCCGCGTACGTCGCCCGCCGCTGCTTCTTTGCTGAGCAGATCGGACAGTGACTCCGCCTTTGTGAGGAGCGCGGCCGCGGCGTCGGCCGATGCCGAGTTTGCGCGGGTCATGACTGATACTGGTGCAATCCCCCACTAGCGGCTGATTGCTGCCTCTGTCTGCCTTTCCACTGCAACGTCGGGTGGAGCGATCCCGAACTCAGCCTTGAGCCGCGGGTAGACTTCGCGCGCAAAGGTTTTGATCCCGAGCACGGTCTCTTGATGATCGAGAAAGCCGGCTTGTCCCATCAACAAGATATGGCCAAAGCCGCCGACGTAGTCATAGACTTTCTTGATCTGCTTCACGACCTGGTCCGGCGTTCCCGCCATCATGATTCCTGACTTGATCGCGTTATCAACAGTCGGCGATTCACCAAAATGGCTCAGCGGGCTGACCCGGCCGCGCATGACGTCGACCGCCGTGCGGACCGGCACATAGCCGGGCGGATAGGTGAACTGCGGCACGATCTTGTTCGCGGTGACGTACCACATCAGCTTTTCCGCCCCGTTTCGCGCTTCGGATTCGCTCGGCGCGGTGTAAACCAGCGCGGCGTACGCGAGACGATCGAGCGGCACCGTGTTGCCGCGGCCCGCTTCGCGCCAGCCCTTGCGATAAGCATCGAACACCGCGCGCGTGCCGTCGTATCCGGTGAGGAACGTCGCCTGCACAAAGCCGCGGCTGCCGACGCGCGCCGCGCCGCTCGGACTGGTGGTGCTGACCCAAATCGGCGGGTGCGGTTGTTGGTAAGGCCGCGGCCAGATGTTGATCATGCGGTGGTGAAAAAAACGGCCCTCATGGCTCACCGGTCCGTCATGCGCCGTCCAGGCTTTGATGATGAGATCGAGGGCTTCCCAGTGTCGTTCGTTCATGCGCACCGGATTGCTGTTGGCGGCGGCGACTTCCCACGGCACGCCGCGCACAAAGCCGACTTCAACGCGGCCGCGCGACAGCACGTCGGCCATTGCCATTTCTTCGGCGACCCGCACCGGCTGGCGCCGATTGGCGATCGGATTGCCAAGGATCAACAGGCGCGCCTTCTTGGTGACGCGCGCCAAGGCGGCGAGCACCAGCGGAGCCGCCGGATCGACGCAGGTCGCCGTCTGATGATGTTCGTTGAGCATCACCTCGACACCTTCGTCGTCGGCAATGCACCACTCGTCGAGGTAACGGTCCCACAGCGCGGCGCCCTTCTCCGGATCGTAGTATTTGTTGGGAAGGGTCACGCGAATTGATGAGTAGGTATCGACCGGCGGCAAGTACGGGTACGCCGTTTCACTGAAGTGCCAGGCTTTCATTTCCGGTTACTCCTCACAAACATCGCGGCCATGTTTGTACATGATCAGTTATCGATGAAAGCAAGCGCTGCGGTGGCAAACCGTTCGGGCTGTTCAAGATGCGGAACGTGTCCGGCGTCGCCAATGGTCGCCACCTGCGCCTTCGGCAGCAGACGCGCATAGGCGCGGATGTACTCGTCCGAAATCAAACCGTCGCTGGCGCCGCGAAGAAACAGCACAGGCGACGTTACCCGATGCAGCCGGTGTTTGAGCTTCGGATTGTGCATGTACGGTTCCCACGCGATCAGCGCCAGCGTCTCGCGATTGCGCACTGTAACGGTCAACTCGTCATCACTGAGCGAAGCTGGATCGCGCACCATCTTGCCCGGATCGTGATAGATCAGACGATTGAGTTCATCGGCTGGAAGCGCGAAGACGTCGGGCACATCAAGCCGGTCCGGACTGCCGGTCTTAACGCCGACCGGGCCGACCAGCAGCAGCTTGGTGAACCGCTCGGGCGCTTTGGTGGCCATTTCGGCAGCGATCCAACCGCCAACCGAGCAGCCGATCAGATCGACGGTTAGAATACCGAGTAGGTCCATCAGCTCCAAATAAACGTGGGCGATGTCGTCGACGCTGTCGAGCCAATCAGGGAGCGCCGATTTGCCAAAGCCGGGATGTGACGGGCAAATCAACCGGCGGCTGGCGGCCAGAAGCGCATTGACGGGCTGCCGTGGATCGAAACCGCCGGCGCCATGGAGCATTAGTAGCGGCGGGCCGGTCCCGATTTCGGTGAGCTCGAGATCGATGCCGGCGACGGTAATCATTCCGCTCGTCACCGGCCGATCCTCGCGGCTCGACCGAGCCACGGACCGCCGGGCAGCCAACCCCCAGCTTGGCGCCAGCCGAAAATGGTGCAGTTTATCTGCGACATGTCCGCTCCTTGGACTCTCCCTGTAGAAATATTGTAACACAAGCGTGTAAGCCGCAGTCTTTCACGAGCGAACCGTCTCAAGAAGTGTTCGCCGCACATAACAACCATGACAAACGGGGAGGATAGAATGGACCGGCGCAAGTTTTTGGCAACCGCCGCGGCGATGCCCGCGGCAGCGCTCCTGGGCAGCGAGCGCGCCCGGGCCGAGCAACACCTCAAATGGGCGGTGTTTACCCCTGACAGCGAAGTGACGTTCCGCACGGTAATGAAGCCGTTTGCGGAAACCGTCCAGCGCGAGACCGACAACGCCGTGGTGTTCGATCTGTTTCCGAACGGCGCGCTCGGCCGCAATCCCGGGCAACAGCCGCAGATGCTGCTCGACGGCGTCGCCGATGTGGCGTGGGTGGTGCAGTCCTATTCGCCGGGACGCTTCCCGGATACCGAGGTTCTTGAGCTGCCGGGAATGTTCAAGGACATTCGCGAATCGTCTTTGGTGGCGACGGGACTCGCCAAAAACAACGTGCTGAAGGACTACGGCGACTATTACATCGTGGGATTGTGGGGAACAGCGCCCTATTCGATCCACACCAATTTCCCGGTCAATTCAATTGCCGATCTCAAAGGCAAGACAATCCGGGCATCGAGCAAGAACGAGAGCGCGGCGTTGCGCGCTTTCGGCGCCGTACCGATCGGCATGCCGGTCACCGAAATCCCCGAGGCAATCAGCCGGGGCACCATCAGCGGCACAACGTCGCATTTGTCCCCGTTCTTCGACTTCGGGCTCGATCGGGTTACCAACAATCACTTCTTCATCGGGCTCGGCATTGTCCCGCTCGCCGTTCTCATGAACAAGAAGAAATTCGATGCGCTGCCCGAAACTTCGCGCGCCGTGATCGAGCGCAATGCCGGATACCCTCTGACCAAAAAGTGGATCGAGTCGATCAGCAGTTACAACGCAGCCAATCTCGAGAAGCTCAAGAGCAACCCAAAAAACAAGATCGTCTTTCCGGATCAGGCTCAACTCGACGAGGCACAAAAGCTGCTCGCGCCGGTCCGCGAGGCGTGGGTCGCGGCCAGCGATCGGCATAAGGAACTGAAGGCCGCTTTGGACACCGAGCTTGCTAAAGTGCGGGCAGAGCAGAAGGGCTAAGGCACAGGCTCTTCCGGTGCGTTACCCCCGAGACGAACCCGTTCCAACTCTCGACCTGTAGAGGACCTAAAAGATGCCGGCACGGCCTTGCGCCACGCCGGCCTGTTCTGCGCATTATTGTGCCGCCTGGCGGCGGGCTTTAGCTGGAGACGGTCACGTACATGGCGCGAATCGAGCGAGCGAGCAAATTGCTGGCGCAGGCGCTTGTCGTGGCGGGTCTCGGCGCCCTGCTCTGCTTTGCCGTCATGACAATGGCGGACGGACTACTGCGGTTTTTCTTCGCGCGTCCGATCGATGCCGTGCGTGACGTTGGCGGATTGGTTGCGGCCTTTGCGGTCGCGTGCTGCATTCCGGTGGCGATCGTTGAGCGCAGCAACATCACCATCCGGTTTGTGTCCAGTGTCTTCGGCCCGCGTGCGGGGCGAATTGCCGATTTGGCCGCCGCTGTCCTGGTCGAGATCGTGCTGGTCCTGATGACCTGGCAGTTCGTAGTGTTCGCGATTCAGGCACAGGCGACCGGGGCGGCCACGTGGATGCTCCGCATTCCGAGCGCTCCCGTCTGGGGCGCCGTCGCCGTCATCCTCGGGATCAGCGCGCTGCTGCAGATCGTCGTCGGCTTCAAAATCCTGCGCGGCGATCATCGGGACGAGCGCGCGGAAACGGCCGTCTGAAGGACAGGGGGACGATGTGGCACCGGCGGTGATCGGCGCATTGGGGATCGCCGCGCTGTTTGCGCTGATCCTGCTGCAGGTTCCGATCGGCTTTGCAATGATGACGGTCGGCGTCGTCGGATTCGCGCTGCAAGGCGGCGGCTGGCTGCCGGCGTTCTCGTTCCTCGCCCAGGAACCCTCTTATGTGCTCGCAAGCACGGACCTCGCCGCCGTGCCGTTGTTTTTGCTCATGGGCGTGTTTGCAAGCATGGCCGGCTTCTCCGAGGACGTCTATCGCGCCGCGGCGGCGTTTCTAGGCCATCGTCGCGGCGGGCTCGCCTACGCCACGATCAGCGGTTCGGCTGCCTTCGGCGCGATCTGCGGCTCAAGCACCGCAACCGCCGCCACATTTGCGAAAGTCGCCCTGCCGCAGATGTTGGAACGCGGCTATTCGCCGGCGTTCTCGACCGGAGTGATCGCCGCAGGCGGCACGCTGAAGTCGCTGATCCCGCCGTCGCTGGTGATGATCATCTATTGCGTGGTCGCGAAGACTTTCATCCTCGATATGTTTGTTGCCGCCATCGTGCCGGCGCTGATCACGATCGCGATCAACCTGATCGCCATCGGAATTGTCGTGCGCCGGTGGCCGCAGATCGCGCCGGTCACGGCGCGGGTGTCCTGGCCGGAACGCTTCCACGCGGCGCGGCAGGCAGCACCCTCGCTCGCGCTGCTGCTCGGAGTTTTCGTAGGCATCTACAGCGGCATCTTCACGGTGAACGAGGCCGCTTCGGCCGCCGCAATCCTGGCGCTGCTGTTCGCGTTGGCGCGGCGGCGATTATCGTGGGGCGGGCTCGTTCGCGGCATGTACGAAGCGGGATCGGTCACCGCCATGCTCTATCTGATCCTCATGGCCGCGCCGATTTTCACCTACTTCATCAACCTGGCGCACGTGCCTGAGACGCTGGTCCACTGGATCGAAGGTCACCGGTTTCCGCCGCTCGGCGTCATCTTCACGTTGACGGCCGTCTACATCCTGCTCGGCACGTTCTTCGAGGAGATGTCGTCAATCCTGATCACCCTGCCCCTGGTCCTGCCGATTGTTGTCAGTCTTGGCTACGACCCGCTGTGGTGGGGCGTGATCTGTCTGATCCAGGTCGAGATGGCCCTGATCCATCCGCCGCTCGGGATCATCGTGTTTCTGCTGCACGCAATCGCGCCGAAGATTTCGATGGGAACGATCTATCGTGGCGTCGTGCCTTTTTTGGTTGCGGATTTCGCCGTGCTGATTATCCTGATTCTATTGCCCGGGATCGTGCTCTGGCTGCCGCATACGCTGATTTATTGAGCCCTGTGCTCAGGCCGGGATCGGGGCGCTCCCGTTTGCGATGAGACTTGCCTGTTTGAGGGCACGGTCGCGGATGGCGTCGGCAATACGCGCTGCCGTTGTTGCCAACGGCGGGTAAAGCTCTGCCTGGGCGTTTTCGATCGTCAATGCCGACGATATCCAGATCGACGACAGGCTCCCGAGCACGCGCGCAGCGAGCCGAACCGGAACAGCGATGCCCGTCGTTTTCGGATTGATCTCGCGATCCTGAACCGCATAGCCGTTCGCCTTGATCGAATCCAGAAGCTTCGTCAGGCGTTGCGGCTCGCGCGCCCAACGGTCTTCCAGCGCCTTTGACCGCGACAACATTTCCAGGATGGCGCGCCGTTCCTTCGTGGGGCAAAAGGCGAGATAACAGCGACCGGCGGCGGTTCGCAGCATCGGCAGACTCCGGCCGACCATGCCGTGATCGATCGACAAGGTGCTGGCCTCATGCGTCGTCTCGCGCACCAGCATGCGGCTTTCCTCGAAGGTCAAGAGCGCCACCGGCCAGACCAGCTCGCGTGTGAACTGGGTCATCAGCGGCGCCGCGATATCCGCAATCCAGTCGTCCTCGACGAAACCGTCGCTCAGGGTGCGCACCCCGCGAGCGAGACAGTAACGATCGTGCGGGCTCGTTCGCGTCACGAATCCGCCGCGGCTCAGCGTTTCCAGCAAGCGGTAGACGGTGGGACGCGGCAATCGCGTGTCACGGGCAAGCTCCATGACCGACGGCAGCTTGCGGCGATTCATCGCCGCCAATACGGCGAGACCGCGCTCCAGCGATCGCACGCTGCCGCCCCGCGCTTTCTTGCTGCTTTGCGCCATCGATTGCAGTCCCGGTTTAGCGTGATTGTCCACTGTGCGGACATCAAGTCAAGACTGCTGGCCGCGGCAAGCGCACGGCTCTAGCGTTGTCAAAAGATTTGTGATGGAGGAACTCGCCATGTCCGACGCGGCTTTAGCGTCCCGCACCGCCGCTGCCCAGCGGGTACCGTTGAGCATGAGCCATATCGGGCTCTACGTTTACGATCTTCCGAAAATGGAAGACTTCTACACCCGCGTGCTCGGTTTCACCGTGACCGACCGCGGCAAAGTTCGTGGCGCCGATATCGTGTTCACCAGTTGGGATCCAAAGGACCATCACCAGGTCGCTCTGGTCACCGGCCGGCCGAAGGATCTCGCGTTCAACCACATTAATCAGATTTCCTTCCGGGTCGCGGCGGTCGAAGACTTGCAGGCGATCTGGCGGCGGGTGAAGGACGAGCCGGGCGTGAGCGACATGCGGCCGATGGACCACGGCAACGCCTGGTCGCTTTACTTCCGCGATCCCGAAGGCAACCGGCTGGAAGTGTTCTGCGACACGCAATGGTACATCGAGCAACCGTGCATCGAAGATCTCGATCTGTCGCAGCCGGCCGACCAGATTCGCGCCAAATCCGACGCGTTTTGCCGCAAGGCGCCGGGCTTTCGTCCGATCGCGGAGTACCAGGCGGAAATTGCCGCGAAGATGGGTCTGAGAAAATCCTGACGACGACATGAGCCGGGTCATGGCGTCGCCGGACTTTGATGTCGGCATTATCGGCTACGGGCCGGTAGGCGCGACGCTGGCCAATCTGCTTGGCCAGCGCGGCATCAAGACCGTCGTGCTGGAACGCGAGCCGTCGGTTTATCACCTGCCGCGCGCGGTAGCGTTGGACGGCGAGGGTATGCGTCTGTTTCAGACCATGGGGCTCGCCGGTGAATTGCTGCCGCGGCTTAACGTCAGCCGCAACATCCGACACGTCAGCGCCGACGGCAAACTGTTGCTGCTGATCGCGCGCAGCGGCACCGGACCGGAGGGCTGGCATAACGCCTATCGATTCTACCAGCCCGAGCTGGAGACCGTTCTGCGCGACGGCGTGTCCCGGTTTCCCTCGGTCGATGTACGGCTGCGCAGCGACGCGTTCGCACTCGACGAAACGCGCGATGACGTCCGCATTCGTTACGAAGACCTCAAGTCGGGAAAGCTCTCCGAAGTGACGGCGCGCTATGTCGTCGGCTGCGATGGCGCGCGCTCAACGGTGCGGCGCTTCATGGGCGCCGAGCTGCAAGACCTGCGTTCGCACGAGCGCTGGATCGTGCTCGACATGATTCTCGACAAACCGCCCGACGGTGTGCCGGAAGCCGCCGACGAAACCGGCCGGGTGATCGATGCGATCCAGTATTGCGATCCGGCGCGGCCGACCACATTCGTGCCGATGCCCGGCAAGCGTCACCGCTGGGAATTCATGCTGATGCCGCAGGACGACCCGGCGACGATCACGCGGCCGGAGTCCATCTACGAGATGCTCAAACCGTGGAGCATCGACCCGGCGAAATCAAAGATCGAACGCGCGGTGGTTTACACATTCCACTCCGCACTGTCGACGCGGTGGCGGCGCGGGCGGCTCCTCCTCGCCGGCGATGCGGCGCATCAGATGCCGCCGTTCCTCGGGCAAGGCATGTGCTCCGGGCTGCGCGACGCTGCCAATCTGGCGTGGAAACTCCTCGATGTCCTCGCCGGCAGCGCGCCCGAAAAGCTCCTCGATACCTACGAAACCGAGCGCATGGAGCACGTGCGCGCTTTCATCGAGCTTGCGGTCGAACTCGCCGGCGTGATCCAGACCACCGATCCCGAGAAAGCACGCCAGCGCGATCGCGACCTGATCGCCAATCCGACGATGCTGCGGCCAATCACGCCGCGGCTTGGCCCGGGCCTCCACGGCAACGCGCCGCCGCCCGCGGCAACCCGCGCGGCGCAACCGCGCTTGGCCGACGGCACGCAACTCGACGATCGCGTCGGCTACCGCTTCGCGGTGCTGGCGACGCGAAGCCTGGCGGACCAGCTGCCGCCGGCGACGCGCGCCAAGCTGGATGACGGTGACGTGGTCCTGATCGTCGCCGAGGGCGAAATCGCCGGCTATCTCGCCGAGCTTGACGCCGAGGCCGTGGTCATCCGTCCGGACCGGCACATTTTGGGTGTCGCGTCCACGCCGGCCGAGCTTGACGCGGTCCTGGCGCGCCGAATGCGGCGCGCCCAATCCGAGAACATTCCAAAACGGGCGCCGAAAACGGCGGCCGTGATCTAATAAACCGGGAGGTTTCGTGATGGCTTCGTCGCGCGTTCCGTCGAATTCAGTCGATCATGTCGGCAGCCTGAAAAGGCCGCCTGAGCTTGTTGCGGCGTGGCGAGAATGGGAGGCCGGCAAGCTGCCGCCGGAAAAGCTTTGCGAGGTCCAGGACAAAGCAATTCGCGAAGCCGTCGCGATGCAGGAAAGAATGGGGCTGCCAATTGTCACCGACGGCGAGTTTCGCCGCGGTGGCTGGTCGCGCGGCTTTCTCAACGCCGTCGAAGGCTTTGATTTCCGCGCCTCGAAGCTCGTGTTCCGCAACGACGAGGGCGTTACCACGCCATCGCCCGCACCGATGGCGACCAAGAAAGTCCGCCGCGCCAGGCCGATCGTCACCGAAGACTTCAAGTTCCTGCAATCGGTCGCGAAGAATCGCCTGAAGGTGACGATGCCAACGCCATCGCACATGCACTTTGGCCAGTTCAAGGATGCCGTCGATCGTACGGTCTATCCCGATGTCGAAGCCTATTGGGACGACATGATCGCGGTGTTTCAGCAGGAAATCAAAGAACTCTATGCCGCGGGCTGCCGTTATCTGCAGCTGGACGAGGTGCCCCTTGCACTCCTGTGCGACAACAACATCCGCACGCTGGCCAAGAGCGAAGGCGACGATCCCGACAAACTGGTTGCGCTCTATATCGACGTGCTCAACCGCGCGGTCGCCGGACGTCCCGCCGATCTCACCATCGGCATGCACCTGTGCCGCGGCAACATGGAAAGCATGTGGATGGGCGATGGCGGCTACGCGCCGATCGGCGAGGCGCTGTTCAAAGACTGCGATGTGGACGCCTATCTATTGGAGTATGATTCCCGCCGCGCCGGAGATTTTGCGCCGCTGCGCCATCTGCCGGCCGGCAAGCGCGCCTATCTCGGCATCATCAGCACCAAAAATCCGGCGCTCGAATCGCCGGATGACCTCTTGCACCGCATCGACGAAGCGGCCCGCTACGCGCCCATGGACCGGCTCGGCATCTGCCCGCAATGCGGCTTTGCCAGCGCGGCGATGTCGAAATTCGCCGTCATGCCGAGCAAGGTCACGACCGACATTCAGACGCTCAAGATCGAGCTTCTGGTCGACGTCGGCCGCCGGGCCTGGGGCCACGTGTGATGCAGGCGCTGACCGAACTGGACAGCTACGGGCTGTTTACGGCCGAGGCTGTCCAGGATCCCTACCCGTTCTACAGGGCGCTGCGCGAACGCGAACGGGTGCATTGGTCGGAACGGGCACGGGCCTGGTACTTCACGCATTATCCTGACGTCTACGAATTGCAGGACCGGCCTGACTTGAGCGTCGATCGCATCGAGACGCTCTACTCCTATCTCCCGCGCACCAATCCCGAGCGGTTCAGCGATATCGTCGAGCACTATCATCGCTGGCTCCTCTACCGCGACGACGCCTATCACGACCGCCTGAAGGCGCTGTTCCTGAAAGCCATGACGCCGCGTGCGGTCGAACGTCTACGGCCGATGCTGCAGCGCCGGGTCGATGTGCTGCTCGACGAGCTGGAGAAGCGCGACGCGTTCGACGCCTATCTCGACTTCGCCGCGCGGATTCCGACCCAGGTGATGCTCGATCTTCTTGGGCTGCCGGATTCCGATGAAGCACTGATGCGGCACTGGAGCGACCGCTGCTCCAATTTTCTGTTCCAGCCGGTTGCTCCCGACAAAGAAGCAATGGCGCGGGAGCAACGCGAAATTCTCGACGCCCAGCAAGCCTATTTCATGCCGCGCATCGAGGAGCGCCGGCGCCGTCCGGGCGAGGATATGATCTCGGCCATGGCGCAGGCGGAGGCCGGCGGCGAGCGGCTCACCGATCTCGAAATACTGGCGACGTGCAACATGATGGCGACCGCGGGCGGCGGCACCTCGCGCAGCGCGATCGCCATGTCGTTGTGGTGGCTGCACCGATTCCCCGATCAGCTCGCCAAACTCAAGGCCGATCCGGGCCTGATCAATCTCGCCGCCGAGGAGTTCCTGCGCTACGACGCGCCGACCCAGCGCGGCATCCGCACCGCCCGCGAAGATTTCGAAATGGCCGGCAAGCAGATCCGCAAGGGCGAGCTTCTGCACATCATGATCGGCGCGGCGAACCGCGACCCGGCCCAGTTTGCGAACCCGGACCGGATCGACATCACCCGCGATCCCAACCGCCACGTGACCCTCGGCCACGGCGTGCACTATTGTCTCGGCGCGGCGCTGGCGCGGCTCGAACTGCGCGTCGCGGTAGCGAGCTTTCTGAAACGCTTTCCGGACTACCGTCTCGCCAGCGACAAGATCGTCTACATGGACCGCACCGCGAGCCGGCGCCCGACCGGCGTGCCGGTCTTCGCGCGTGCGAAGAAGTAGCAGAACATCAATCAGCGCGTTGGTAGCGGAGGACGGATACCTCCTTCCCCCGGGACATCGGGTGCCGTTCTTATTGCCTTTGGCACGCCGCGAACCGCTTGGAAAAGACCGAATGGGACGTGCGGGTGCTGCTGGCGAACGCCTGCATTCGGGAGGCGAAACCGAGATTGCTCCTGACGCGTGGGCCTTCTGCGTGCTTCTCTTTAGGCCGCGCTTGGACGGGCCGCCAGCGCATCGCGGCGCGTGTTTCGTTCGTCGGCCTCGCTATTGCTAGGTCTTCGTCTCAAATTTTAGCTCTTCTGACGCTCCACCGATCGCATTTGTCCGATCCTCCTATCGCGGCGCCGGTCGATGGTGTGGTGCTTTTCTGCTCCGCTCGCGTTAAAATCAAGTTCCGGCGACGCGGACATTTTGGGGGTTCAAGCTGATGGATGAGGAGAAGCTCTCCGCGTTGATCGGCGACATCTACGATGCCGCTTTGGAACCATCGTTATGGCTCAAGGTGCTTCAAGATGCGGCAAGATTCGTCGGTGGTCCCGCATCGTCGGTGTTTTCAAAGGCCGTCGTCAACAAAAGCGGCCAAGTTTTCCATCAATACGGCCTCGATCCTGGTTGCGTACAACTTTATTTTGAGAAATATATAAAATTCGATCCGTCCACCAACAGCCAGATCTTCGCCGGCGTCGGCGATATTATCAGCACTAAGGATTTTATAAACTACGAGGAATTTCTCGAGACACGATTCTATATTGAGTGGGCGCGACCACAATTTTTGGTGGATTCAGCTTCTGCCGTTCTGGAAAAGTCAGCGACAGATGTGGCGATGTTCACCGTTTTTCGTCATAAGCGCGATGGTCTCGTGAATGACGAGATGCGGCGGCGGATGCGGCTTTTGACGCCGCATGTCCGGCGGGCAGTGCTTATCGGTGGATTGCTCGATCACAAGAAATCTGAAACTGCGCAACTTGCAGACACTATCGACGGGCTAAGCGCCGGGATGTTTCTGGTCGATGTGTCCGGCCGCATCGTGCATGCCAATACTGCCGGCCACGTAATGATCAACAGAGCGAGCGTCCTGCGCGCACAGGGCGGGCGGCTGATCTTCAGCGACCCGGAAGCTGACCGGACATTAGCTGACACGTTTGCTGCAGCCGGCAACGGCGACGCGGCGGTCGGCATCAAGGGTGTCGCCGTGCCCGTTATTGCGCGCGACGGCGAGCGCCATGTGGCTCACGTGCTGCCGCTGATGTCCGGCGTGCGTCGACGGGCCGGCACCAGTTACGCAGCCGTGGCCGCTCTGTTCGTGCATCAGACCGCTCTCAACACGCCTTCGCCACCGGAGGCGATCGCCAAGGCCTACAAGCTGACGCCGACGGAGTTGCGGGTACTGCTGGCAATCGTCGAGGTTGGAGGCGTTCCTGAGGTCGCCGAGGCAATTGGGATTGCTGAGACCACGGTTAAGACCCACCTCGGCCGGGTCTACAACAAGACCGGCGCCGCCCGCCAAGCCGATCTGGTCAAGCTCGTCGCTGGATTTTCCAACCCACTCGTTGGCGAAACCAAGGCGTGAGGCCGAGGGCTCCGATCGCTGTTTGGAACCTGCCAGGATGCCGATCGATCCGAGGAAAGTGACTGTGGGTCCTCCGATCGGAGGACGCGGCCATCATGGCTTGTGCGCCATCCTCCCTGGTCGTTGAGTGGGTAGCGCTGAAAAGCGGCGTATCGATTAGTGTTGGTCCTGCTGCATGCGACGCACGGCACAAAGTCAGCTGTGAAGAATAGTTAAGTTACATCCAAATGGCCGCAATAGGAGAAGGGCGGTACTGCCAAAGCCACTAAAACTACATGGCATCAGTTGATCGCTACGATGACGAGTTCCTGATCTTACGGTAAGTTCGCGCATATCAATGCGGCCCGCCGTGTCCAAGCGGACAAGTTGGCTTAACATCATACCCGCCCGACTCGCTGCGGGTTGGTAGGTACGTACGAGTAGTAGATCAGGGGAACCGGCATGAATAGGACGCTAAGCATTCTCTCAACACTGGGTTCTGCGTCTTCGTTGAGCGTCACCTTCAGTTCAGAAACACGCGCTGTCCCCGCCTACAGTTGGAATCGCTCCATTATTTAAGCGGGACCGTCGACCATTTACCCGCCTGCGGTTTGCTAGGTGCAGAACTTCACCAATTGTGCTGAGAGCTAATGACAAGGCAATTTCAGACGGAATGAGACTGCATGAACGCATAACGCAAGTATCAGTAACAGGAGGAAGACATGCCACTCATAAACACGACTGTAGACGTAACGGCCGGCCAAACTTCCACCGGGGATACTGTTATCACCCCTGGTGGGTTCATTGTTTTCAGCGGCGGAGCCATCTCCGAGACGGCAGCCGTCGATGGTGGCTTCACGGTAATCGTTAGCGGCGGCACGGCGACCGCCACAACGCTGCAAGGCGGCGGCATCCAGGAGGTTGATGGAGAGGGCGTGGTCACGACAGTGGTTGACACTTTGATCGCCTCGGCCGGCCTAGAGTTCGTGTTTTCGAGCGGCGTGACCTCCGGAGCGACAGTACTCAAGGGTGGTAGGGAGGAGCTGTTCGTATCCGGCAGCGCCGTGGGGATGACCGTCAACGGCGGCTCGGCAGTGATCTCTAGCGGCGGCACTGCCTCTGGAAGCGACGTCATTAATGGCGGCGTCGTTACCGTCTTTAGCGGCGGCTCGGACAAAGCTGCAACCGTGGGCCCCGGTGGCACGCTCAACGTCTCTTCCGGCGGTACCGACAGCGGCACGTCAGTAACAGGCGGCACGATGAACGTGTCCTCCGGCGCTACCGCCAGCGGCACGTCAGTAACCGGCGGCACGTTTAACGTCTCTTCCGGTGGCACGGCCGACGCCGCCTCGGTGAGCAGTGGCGGCACGATGAACGTGTCCTCGGGAGGCACCGCCAGCGGCGTGTCGGTCGGCAGCGGCGGCACGCTGAACGTCTCTGCCGGCGGCGTGGTCAGCGCGCTGACGATCAAAGATCCGAACGACCCCGGTGTCACTGCAGCAGTCAATGTGCTGTCCGGCGGCACCGTTGATGGTGCCGCCAAGATCAATGGCGGACAGCTGATATTGGACGCCGGCGCCGTCTTTCAACCACATGCCGCGCTGACCATGATCAACAACAGCTGGCTGGTGCTGGAACAGAACTCGTTCAAAGGCACCATCAAAGACTTCGGCGGCCAGGACTTCATGGACCTGACCAAGATCAGATTCATCGGCCAGACGACCGAGACCTTTACGAACGGCCTCCTTCACGTCGCAGACGGGACCCACTCAATCAACCTTCATTTGGCCGGCACCTACACGACCGCGAACTTTGCGCTCGCGAGCGATGGAGCGCACGGCACGCTGGTGACTTTTGTCCCCAATGCCTCGCTGCCGGGGCACGGCTAGGAGATATCATTAGACGATCCTGTTGCGGCGCTGAGGCCGTCACCGGACCTGAGCGGACCTCTGGCAATTGCTGCCGGAGGTCTGCTTTTATGGATGGGGGCAAACGGGCTTGTGACCGGCGGTTCCCAAGTGCCGCGCCGCCGGCAGCGCAGTGTTCGGAAATCCCTTCATCAGTTGGCGCAGAAAAAGCGAGTTAGTCAGCGAACGGATTATCATTCGAATCATTAATCGTCAGCGCGCTGACCACGCGGCGCCAGCAACAACACTTCTGCGTGGACCGCACGGCCAACCAGCGTCCGACCGGCTTGCCGGCATTCGCGCGTGCGCGAGAACATCAATCAGCAAGTTGGTAGCGGAGGACGGATTTGAACCGCCGACACACGGATTATGATTCCGCTGCTCTAACCAGCTGAGCTACTCCGCCAAACCGTAAAATTGTGCAGGCCGGTCGGGGCGACATTTAGGCTAGTTCACGATCGTTTCCAAGGGCTTTCCAAGACGCGAACCCCGCGTGGACTAAGCCCGCGCCGCAACGGCCGCGGCAGTCGGCGCGTCACCGGCGAAGCTATCCAGACGGACAAACCGGATCAGCGAGAAATGCCCGAGCGGCGGCATCGCGCGCCG
The DNA here is from genome assembly GCA_963844545.1 of uncultured Alphaproteobacteria bacterium. Classification (GTDB taxonomy): domain Bacteria; phylum Pseudomonadota; class Alphaproteobacteria; order Rhizobiales; family Xanthobacteraceae; genus BOG-931. The sequence goes on from CAWJOX010000027.1 coordinate 439,416, forward strand.
CTCGACGACGCGCACGCCGCCGTGCCGCGCGGCCCATTGCGCCAGGCGCTCCCAGCGGAATTCAGGACGCCAGCCGAGCCGGCGCGCCAGCGGCGCAAACCCCTGTTCGAACGACGAACGCAAACCGGCCTCGGCGCCGAGATGATTTACCAGAATGATCTCGCCACCGGGTTTCACGACCCGCACGAATTCATCGAGCGTCGCCTCGGGGTCCGGTACCGCGGTGATGACGTATTGCGCGACCACAACGTCGAACACCCCATCGCGGAAGCCGAGATGCTGCGCATCCATCACCGCGAACCCGTCGACATTGGTCAGGCGGTGTTCCGCGGCGCGTGACTTCGCCCTGCGCAGCATCGGCGCGGAGAGGTCGATGCCGGTAAGGCGGTTGGCGCGCGAATAATCCGGAAGCGACAGGCCGGTGCCGACGCCCACTTCGAGGATATGCCCGCCGGTGCGCTCGGCGGCGGCAATCGACGCTTTGCGGCCGCGATCGAACACCGCACCGAAGACCAGATCATAGATCGGCGCCCAGCGGGCATAGGCCTTGGCAACCGTATTGTTGTCGAGCTCCGCCGCCATCACGCCCACCGCCGCGGCGCGCCAGCCGCGTCTTCGTCAATGCGCCGCCGCCAAATCCTCACGATGCGCTTCCCGTGCCCTCGGCGCTGCGACCGTGCTGGCGATAATGCCGCCGCCCAATACGCGCGCCTGCCCCTCGGCCGAATCGTAGAAGGCGCAGGCCTGACCCGGCGACACACCGTCCTCGCTCGCGATCAACTCGACATCGATCCCGCCGCCCGTGGATTCCCGCAACCACGCCGGTTGCGGCGGCCGGGTCGAGCGGACCTTCACGAAAACCTCGGGGTGACGCTCCAGCGCCTGCCGGATCGTCCCCTCGCCGAGCCAATTGATGTCACGCAAGCGGATGCGGCTTGTGCGCAGCGCCTCGCGCGGACCGACCACGACACGGCGCGAGGTGGCATCGAGCCGCACGACATAGAGCGGCGTACCGGTCGCGACGCCGAGCCCGCGCCGTTGGCCAATGGTGAAATAGATGATGCCGTCATGCCGGCCGATGATCCGGCCATCGAGATCGATAATCTCGCCGGGCACCGCTGCCCCCGGCCGCAGCCGCTCGATCATATCGGCGTAGTGTCCGCTCGGCACAAAGCAGATGTCCTGGCTGTCTGCTTTGTCGGCGACCGGCAAACCGAAGCGCCGCGCCAGCTCCCGCGTCTCCGCCTTGGTCTGCTCGCCGAGCGGAAAGCGCAGCAGATCGAGTTGCTCGCGCGTGGTAGCGGACAAAAAATAGCTCTGGTCGCGTTCGGCCTCGCGCGCGCGATAGAGCGCACGACCGCCGTCCGGCAGCGCCCGCGACGCCACATAGTGCCCCGTGGCCAGAACGCTGGCGCCAAGCTCGCGTGCGGTTCCGAGAAGATCGCGGAACTTGATCGACTGGTTGCATTCGAGGCATGGCACCGGCGTCTCGCCGGCGACGTAGCTATCGGCAAAGCGATCGATCACCGCTTCCTTAAAGCGGCTCTCATAGTCGAGCACGTAATGCGGAATGCCGATGCGTTCGGCAACGGCGCGAGCGTCGTGAATGTCCCGGCCGGCGCAACAGGCTCCCTTGCGGTGGGTCGCCGCGCCATGGTCGTAGAGCTGCAGCGTGATCCCGACAACGTCGTATCCGGCGTCAGCCAGAAGCGCCGCCGTGACCGAGGAGTCGACCCCGCCCGACATGGCGACGACCACCCGGGTGGCTGACGGCTTACCCTTGATATCAAAACTGTTCAGCATAGCCACGCAGCCCACTTCTTCCCGGCGGCCGATCGAGCGGCTGCTATACCACGATCGCCTCGGGGCTCGCGCATTACTATAGGCGTCGACGGCTCGCTTCGCCACGGCCGCGACCGCAGATGCCCGCTTCGATGACGCGGCAAAACTTGCCGAGTGGGCGCAGAGGCTGCCGTACGCTGTGCCGGCCAACTTTTGTCATCTTATTGTAATTGGAAGGGTTTTTGACCTTCCGCGGCTGGCCCGGCGGTTGCAAGTGACCGCTCGGGTCATCTCGACGGCAGGGGCTCTACGGTGCCGAGTATAGTGTCAGACGTTAGTGCCACGCTCTCGATCGCCTCCTCGCAGTGGCAGCCGGGGCCGGCTCAAGCGCAACAAACCGACGGCCAGCCCTTCGCGGCCATGCTTGACGCCACAACCGCTGCAGCCGACGCCGCCGGCACCGCCGCCAAGCCCAATACCCCAATCCGCCAACCAAGCGCCCCCGCCGACAGCTGGGAATACGCAGAGCGCGGATTCGTCCAGCCTCACCACGACCGACAGTGCGAGTGCGGCGTCCAATTCGACCGACAGCGCGAGCGCGGCGCCCAATGGGACCGGCAGCGCAAGTGCGGCGTCCAATTCGACCGGCAGCGCAAGCAACGGCGTCCAATGTCGACCGGCAACGCGTCCAACTCGACCAGCGGCACGAGCACGGGCTCCAACTCGAACACAGCGAGCTCAGCCCCCAACGCACAGGCGGCCTTCAATTTCCGGTCCAGCGCAAACGCCGGCTCCAATGCACCAGCAGAAGCCAAGGGCGGCGGCAACCTCAAGACCAAGGCGAACACAGGCTTCAATCCGCCAACTGTTACGGGCAGTAACGCCGTCCCTCAGGCCACGCCAAGCGTCCCGCCGAATGCAAAGGCAGCGAGCGGCGCGAAACCCCAGACTACTGCGACGGCGGTAACAACAAACAACGCCGATACCAGTGTGGCGGTGAATGCCGGCCCGCCCGCGGTCCAACAGACTGGCCTGCCGGCACCAGTAACCAAAGCGTCTTCGAATGGCGGCAAAGCCGATGACGACAAAGATAGCGACGCGACAGATAGCGCCGTCGCGATGCCAACGCCGGCCGCGCCGACCCAGGCGCAAGCGGCAGCCGATCCATCGCAACCGATCGCAGCGGCCATCACCGTCAACACCGCCGAAAACGCCGCACCGCCGCAGGCTAATGCGTCCGACCCGGGCCTGACCGTCGGTGGACAAACCAAGCCGCAAACGAGGCTTACCACCGCGGCCATGACAGCCAGTCAGAGCGCGCCTTCGGCACAAGACACTGCAGAAACCGCCTCAGCTAAGGACGCGCCTCCGGCCGGACAGGTCGACAACACGGCCAGTGCCGGAGCAGGCTCAACCCACGATGCGGCCAAAGCCGAAGCCGTGCCGGCTCACGCTTCGCAGCCAACGCCAAGCCAGGCGGCCAACGATCCGACCGTATCGGCGCAGACCTCCGGACCACCGTCCGCGAATGCGGATCGTGCTGCCGCACAGGCAACACAGCCTTCCGTGGTCTCGACATCTGACAATGCTGTGGCCGCGCCGAATGCTCAAGGCCACGAGACCGCCAAAGCGAGTGGCGTCGATGGTTTGCCGAATTTCGGCTTCTCGGCATCGACGACGCCGGCGTCGTCGGCGACCGCGGTCGTCGCACCTTCGGGCACTGCTTCCACCGACAGTGTCCCTATAGCCGGCCTCGCCGTCGCGATCGCCGCCCGGGCTCAGCTGGGCTCCAACCAGTTTGACATCAAGCTCTCGCCTCCGGAACTCGGCCGCATCGATGTGCAACTCAATGTCGATAGCAACGGCCAGGTGACCTCACATATGACCGTCGAGCGACCTGAAACGCTTCAACTGCTGCAGAGCCAGCAGCCGCAATTGCAAAACGCGCTCGAGCAAGCAGGTTTAACGACCGCCGATAACGGCCTCCAGTTCTCGCTGCGCGATCAATCTTTCACGGGTCAGAACAGCGGCTCCGGCTCGCAGTCGACGCCGACCCAGCTTGTCATTCCCGAGCCGGAACTCGCGCCCATCGCCGCAACCCAGATTTACACGCGTGCGGGCCTCCGTAGCGGGATCGACATCCGTGTTTGAGCAGCAATGGGATAACAAAGGACCAATGTCATGAGCATTCTCTCCAACGCGGTCTCGTCGGCAGCATCGCAGGTCAATTCCGCCGCATCGTCTGCGGCATCCCAGATCGGCACGACTGCTTCGAATGCGCTCTCTTCGCTTACGGGCACGAACTCAAGCACGACATCGACCGGGACGACCGGGTCCACCGCACCTACCGGCTCGCAAACGATTGCCGGCAATTTCAATACCTTTCTTCAGCTCCTGACGACGCAGCTGCAGAACCAAGACCCGCTGTCGCCGCTCGACACCACTCAGTTCACCCAACAACTGGTCGAATTCGCCTCGGTCGAGCAGCAGGTCAACATGAACACCAACCTGCAAACGCTGATCTCGATGCAGCAGACCTCGGAGGCGACGTCGGCACTGCAGCTCGTCGGCAATACCGTTACGGTCAACGGCAATGCCGCCGCGCTCTCCAACGCCACCAACAGCCCCGCCACGTGGAGCATTAACTCTTCGGCGCCGGCGACGGGCACTGTCACGATTACCAGCTCGGCGGGAACGACCGCCTACACCGGAACGGTGGCGCTCAACTCCGGAACGCAGAGCTATAGCTGGAACGGCGTCGGCAGCAACGGCCAGACCTGGCCCGACGGCACTTACACGATGGCGATCAGCGCGACCGGCGCCAACGGCCAGCCCGTCACCGTGTCCACTCAGGTGCAGGGCGTCGTCACCGCCGTCAACATTAATCAGAACCCGCCGACCCTCACGGTGAGCGGACAAAACGTTCCGATCAGCCAGATCCAGTCGCTCAGTAACAGCACGCTGAGCAGTCTCAGCAGCGGCATCAGCAATCTCAACAGCAGTATCACCGGCCTGATCCAGAAACTGTAACGGCACCCGGATGATTGCGCCCGTCACATGCTGCCGCGGCTGCCTGTGACCGTACCCGCATTGCCTCGCGCGATATGCGACCGGGTTCCAAATATTGTGGCAAATTATTCGCCTGCTTAGGCAAATTTTAAGCCGCCATGGGTAACGTCCAGGCCTGGTGTGTTGAGTCCGTGAGAGTTCCAATGACCGAGCCCCATCGCCCGAGGGTCAAGTACGTCATCGGGCCGGACGGTTCGCCCCTAACGATCGCCGATCTGCCGGCCCCGGGAACGAAGCGTTGGGTGATTCGCCGAAAGGCCGAAGTGGTCGCCGCCGTTCGCGGCGGGCTTCTTTCGCTTGAGGAAGCCTGCAGCCGTTACACACTGACTGTGGAAGAATTTCTCTCGTGGCAATATTCGATCGACCAGCACGGCCTCGCCGGGCTGCGCACAACGCGCATCCAGCAGTATCGCCAGTAACGCTCGATTAGGCGATCTTACCAATCCGTCAACGACGGCATGTCAGCGGCGTGTTGATTCATTCACGTCCAGTTGACGCGGCGCAAAGATTAAGCGCGCTCAATCGCCTTCCATTAACTCGCCGCTAACCATCAACCGGGCAAATCTTGCCGGGCAAGGCGCGAATGCTTCGCTCGGGGGAGATCAAGCGCGGTGCAAAGTCTGCTTGAGTTCGTCAAGACGATTGGCGCTGCCCGCATCGCCGCCATGGGCGCCGTCACGATCGCGCTTGTTGGTTTTTTCGCCTTTCTGGTCCTGCGTGTGACATCGCCGCAGATGACTCCGCTCTTCACCGACCTTAACTACGATGACTCCGCCGCCATCGTGAAGGAGCTGGAGCGGCAAGGCGTCCCTTACGAGCTGCGCAACGACGGCAACATCGTTATGGTCCCGCACGATCGGGTCGCACGCTTGCGCATGGCGCTCGCGGGTGACGGCCTGCCCAAAGGCGGCGGCGTCGGTTACGAGATTTTCGACAAGTCGGACGCGCTCGGCACGACGAGCTTCGTGCAGAATGTCAACAATCTGCGCGCGCTTGAGGGCGAACTGTCCCGCACCATTCGCGCCATCGACCGCGTGCAGGCAGCGCGCGTGCATCTGGTGATGCCCGAGCGGCCGCTATTTTCGCGCGACAAAGTCGAGCCATCCGCTTCCATCGTGCTCAAAGTCCGCGGCACGCTCGATCCGCAACAGGTGCGCGCCATCCGTCACCTCGTAGCCTCCGCGGTCAGCGGACTGAAGCCGCAGCGGATATCGATCGTCGACGAAGCGGGCCACCTTTTAGCCGATGGCGCCAGCGACGACGGCAACGGCGGCGAAGTTACCGCCGACGAGCGGCGAATGGCGTTCGAGAAGCGGCTGCGCGAACAGATCGAGGCGATTGTCTCTTCCGTCGTGGGTCCGGGTCGCGCACGGGTCGAGGTCAGTGCCGATTTCGATTTCAACCGCATCACCCAGACGTCGGATAAATACGACCCCGATGGTCGCGTGGTGCGTTCGAGCCAGACCCGGGAAGAAACCTCCGCAACCAACGATAACCGGGAAAATCAGGTCACAGTCGGCAACGAGATACCCGGCGGCGGCGGCGCCGGCAATCAGCAGCGGCAGCAACAACCGGGGGCGGGCGGCGCCGAGGCTAACGCCACGCCGCGCGACCAGAGCCGGAAGTCGGAGGAAATCGTCAACTACGAGATTTCAAAGACGACCAAGACCGAAGTGATCGAAGGCGGCCGCGTCAGCCGCATCTCGCTTGCCGTCCTTGTCGACGGCACCTACAGCAAGAATGACAAAGGCGAAGTCACCTATCAGCCGCGCAGCAAGGAAGAAATCGATCAGATAACGGCGCTGGTGCGCACCGCGATCGGTTTCGATCAAAAGCGCGGCGACCAGGTCAAAGTTGTCAATTTGCGCTTCGCCGAGATGCCGGCCACTCCGATCACCGAGCCGAGCGGCTGGCTTGCGGCGCTGCAGTTCACGAAAGACGACATTATGCGCGCGATCGAAATGGCCATCATGGGAGTCCTTGGCTTGGTCGTGATGCTGATGGTCGTGCGGCCGCTCGTCCGCCGCGTCCTAACCCCGGAGGAACAAGCGCCGCTGGCGCTGCCTATGGGCGGCGCCGGCGGCCAGGAGGCAACTTCGACCGCTGCCGCAGGTGCCGATGCCCCGATGCCTGAGCCTAGCCAGACCGCCAAGATGATCGACATCGCCCAGGTCCAGGGCCAGGTGCATGCCCAATCCGTGCAAAAGGTCGGCGAACTCGCCGACCGGAATCCGAACGAAGCAGTTTCCATCATCCGCCAGTGGATGAGCGAAAGCGCCGCAGCCTAAGCCATGCCCTCAAACTATGCCCAACTTGACGGTGGCCGCCGCGACGTAACCAGCAACCCTTTGACCAGTCTCACTGGCAACCAAGCCGCGTCGCCGGCCAAACAGCGGATACTTACCGGACCGCAGCGCGCCGCCATCCTGATGCTCGCGCTTGGCGACCAACATGGCGCCAAGATCTGGAGCCTGCTCGATGACGACGAGCTGCGGGAAATTTCTATCATAATGTCCACGATCGGCACGATCGAGGCCGAACTCGTCGAGAATCTTCTGCTTGAATTTGTGTCGCGCATGTCGGCCTCGGGCGCCCTGATGGGCACCTACGATGCGACCGAGCGTCTGCTGCAGCAATATCTGCCGCCTGAACGCGTCGGCAACATCATGGACGAAATCCGCGGTCCGGCCGGCCGCAACATGTGGGAGAAACTGTCCAACGTTCAGGAGGAAGTGCTCGCCAACTATCTCAAGAACGAATACCCGCAGACCGTGGCCGTCGTGCTCTCGAAGATCGGACCGGACCACGCGGCGCGGGTACTCGCAATCCTCCCCGAGGATCTGGCTCTGGACGTCGTCAACCGCATGCTGCGGATGGAGGCAGTTCAGAAGGAGGTTCTGGAGCGGGTCGAAACGACGCTGCGCACGGAATTCATGTCGAACCTCTCGCAGACGCGCCGGCGCGACGCCCACGAGGTGATGGCGGAGATCTTCAATAACTTCGATCGGCAAACCGAGACGCGGTTCCTCACCGCGCTCGAGGAGGACAACCGCGAGAGCGCCGAGCGTATCAAGACGCTGATGTTCACGTTCGACGATCTGATCAAGCTCGACCCGGCTTCGGCGCAAACGCTGATGCGCCACATCGAAAAAGACAAGCTCGCGGTCGCACTCAAGGGCGCCGCAGAGCCGGTGCGCCAATTCTTCATGTCCAACATGTCGACACGCGCCGCCAAAATGCTGGTCGACGACATGTCAGCTATGGGCCCGGTGCGGCTGCGCGAAGTCGATGACGCCCAGGTGCTTCTCGTCAATCTCGCCAAGGATCTGGCGGCCAAGGGCGAGATCGTCATTTCCAAGACCCGCGGCGAAGAAGAGCTGATCTATTGAGCAAAACATCATGACCGCGCCAGCCAAATTTCTGTTCGACGTGGATTTCGCGGCCGGCGCCGAACGGGAACCGATGATCACGCTCGCCGAGCACCAAGTGAAGCTCGCCGAGACCGAGACCGCGGCGCACCGCAGAGGTTATGCAGACGCGCAAAACGATGCTGCCGTCACCGCCGGGCGCCGTATCTCCGAAGCCCTTGAGCGGATCGCCGTCAGTCTCGGCCAGGCGACCAAGGCGCTGCACGCGGTGGAAGCGCGGCTCGAAAGTGAAGCGGTCGAGGTCGCGGTGGCGGTTGCCCGCAAGCTCGCACCCGCTTTGATCGGGCGCGAGCCGTTCGCCGAAATCTCCGCGCTCGCGAGCAATTGCTTCCGCGAGCTGGTCGCTTCGCCCCACATTGTCGTCCGCGTCAACGACGCGCTCTACGCCGAAGCGCGCGAGAAGCTCGATGATGTGGCGCGGGCGCACGGCTTCGAAGGCCGCCTGGTGGTGCTCGGCGAAGCCGGTGTCGCCGTGAGCGACTGCCGGATCGAATGGGCGGACGGCGGTATCAACCGCGATAAAGCCGCAACGGATGCGGCAATCGGCGAAGCGGTAGCGCGTTACGTGAGCGCGCGTCGCGGTTTGGCCGACGGCACGCTCGATGCTCAGGAGATGCGATCATGAGTGAAGAAGGCAAGGTACCACTGCCCAATCTCGAAGACCGCGGTCCGGAAGCCGACGTGCCGCTGGCGCCGGAGCCGGACGGCACGACGACGCGCATCGCCGGCGATCTCGAAGCGGTATTCGACGTTCCGGTTCAGGTCTCCGCGGTGCTCGGTCGAGCGCGGATGGAGATCAATGACCTCCTTAAAATCGGCCCCGGCACGGTACTCGAACTCGACCGCAAGGTGGGCGAGGCGATCGACATCTACGTCAATAACCGCCTGGTGGCCCGCGGCGAAGTCGTTCTGGTCGAAGAAAAGCTCGGCGTAACGATGACGGAGATCATCAAGGCGGAGCGGTCGTGATGCAGGCGGCGAATAGCGAAGAAGGAATGACACCATGCGGCTCCTGATCGTCGGCACGCTCAACGGCCAGCTCACCACCGCGACCAAGATCGCCATGGACAAAGGGGCAACGGTTACGCACGCTGCCGATATCGCCCAGGCACTCGCCGTGCTCCGTTCGGGCCGCGGCGCCGATCTCCTGATGGTCGATGTCGCCATCGCTATTCGCGATCTGGTGACTGCGCTCGAAGCCGAGCATATTCACGCGCCGATCGTCGCCTGCGGCATTGCTACGGATGCACGAGCAGCCGTCGCCGCAATTCACGCCGGCGCCAAGGAATACATCCCGCTGCCGCCCGATCCGGAATTGATCGCTGCCGTTCTCGCCGCGGTCGCCGACGACCGGCGCGAACTGATCTACCGCGACGAAGCCATGGCGCGGGTCGTCAAACTGGCACTGCAGGTGGCCCCGAGCGACGCTTCGGTGCTGATCACCGGCGAATCCGGGACCGGCAAGGAGGTACTGGCGCGCTATGTGCACGCGCGATCGAGTCGGGCAAAGAAACCGTTCATCTGCGTGAATTGCGCCGCAATTCCGGAAACTTTGCTGGAATCCGAGCTGTTCGGCCACGAGAAGGGCGCCTTCACTGGAGCAGTGGCGCGCCGCGTCGGCAAGTTCGAAGAAGCCAACGGCGGCACCCTGCTGCTTGATGAAATCTCCGAGATGGATGTGCGGCTGCAGGCCAAGCTGCTGCGCGCAATTCAGGAGCGCGTCATCGACCGCGTCGGCGGCAGTCGGCCGGTGCCGATCGACATCCGTATTATCGCCACCTCCAACCGCAATCTTGCCGAAGCGGTTCGCGAAAACGCCTTCCGCGAGGATTTGCTGTTCCGCTTGAACGTCGTCAACCTGAAAGTCCCGCCGCTGCGCGAGCGGCCGGCTGACGTGATCGAGCTGGCGCAGTATTTCATCAAGAAATACGCCGCGGTAAACGGCGTGCCGGCGCGGCAATTGTCGCAGGACGCCCGGCGCACGCTGACGGTGAACTACTGGCCGGGCAATGTGCGCGAGCTGGAAAACACCATGCACCGCGCCGTGCTGATGGCGACCGGCGCGGAGATCGGCGCAGAGGCGATCCTCGCTCCTGACGGCGGCCGCCTCGATCAGCAGCGCAGCCCGCCCTCGGTCGCTCATGCCGCACTCGCCGCCGAGCAGGTTTCGCGGGCGCTGGTTGGGCGCACGGTCGCCGAGGTCGAGCGCGATCTGATCCTGGAGACACTCAAACATTGTCTCGGCAACCGCACCCACGCAGCCAACGTGCTCGGCATCTCGATCCGCACGCTGCGCAACAAGCTGAACGAATATGCAGCCGACGGTTCGCCGGTGCCGCCCCCCGGCGGCGGCGAACCACGCGTGGCGGCATAGCCTCCTTCGCAGCCTCAGATCGCCTCGACGATCACCGTCTCCACCTCGCCGGCGCCGTTGCGCCGGAATGCGGCGGCTTTTTTGTACTCGTCCGAGGTGAAGCAGGCGACACCCACCTCGAAGGTGGGAAACTCAATCACCACGAAACGCTGAAATTTCTCGGGGCCTTCCATGATCTGGAAACGGCCGCCGCGCGCCAACGGCTTGCCGCCGTATTTGGCGAGAATTGCCGGAACTTGATCGGCATATTTCTTGTACTCGACCGGATCATTGACCTTGGCACGCGCAACCCAGTAAGCCGGCATCGATACCTTCTCCATTTTCAAGACGTGCGATGCCCGTGGCCAGCGCGGGCATCAAAGTCGCCGATTGAATTTAGTGACTGTATCACTCCGCGGCGCGACGCGCGGCAACGATCTGGTCGGCGGTTCGCCCGGTCAGCTCGGCCATATGGTCGAACTTGAAGGTAAAGGTGCCGGCGCCGGCAGTCGCTGAGCGGATTTCGACAATAAGGTCGCCGATTTCCGCCTCCGGCATCTTGGCGCGCACCACGTCCCAGCCCTCCCAGCTTTCACGGGTATCAAAGCCGAGAATTTGGCCGCGCCGTCCCGACATCAGCGCGTTGATCTTCGCGGTCGCTTCAGTCGGGCATACGATCTTGACGAGATGGATCGGCTCGAGCAGTACCGGCTGGCATTGCGGCAGACCTTCGGCGATGCCGATACGGCCGGCGATGCGGAATGCCATGTCGGAGGAATCGACCGTGTGATAGGAGCCGTCAATCAACGCGACGTGGAGGTCGACCACCGGGAAACCGAGTGGGCCGTGCTTCAGCGCGTCGATGATGCCCTCTTCCACGGAAGGAATGTAGTTGCGCGGGACAACGCCGCCGGTGATCTTGTCCTCGAAGGAAAAGCCGGCGCCGCGCGGCATCGGCTTGATTTCGAGCACGACGTCGCCGTACTGGCCGTGGCCGCCGGATTGCTTTTTATGCCGGCCACGCTGGGTAACGCCCTTGCGGATGGTTTCGCGGTAGCCGACGCTCGGCTGGCGGCGCTCGATGGCAACGCCGTAACGATCGCCGAGACGCTCGGTGGTGACGCGCAGGTGCATCTCGCCCTGCCCCCACAACACCACCTCATGCGTCTCCGGATTGTGCACGATGGTGACTGAAGGGTCTTCCTCGGCAAGCTTGTTGAGCGCCTGGCCGAGTTTGACGTCGTCCTTCCGCTCCTTCGCCGAGATCGCAATGGCCAGCACCGGCGGGTAGGGCTCGATCTTGGCGACAGCGGAATGGGCTTGCTTGCCCGCGGTCAGCGTGTCGCCGGTCCTGGCCTTGTCGAGCTTGGCGAAAGCTACAGTCTCACCAAGGGTGGCCGGTCCGCGCTTCTCGCTCGATTGGCCCACGAGTTTGAACACGCCGGCGACGCGGCCGGCTTCTTCCTCCGGCGACAAGAACGTCGTGCCGTCGCCGGCCTGTCCAGCGAGCATCCGCGCGATCGACATCCGGCCGCCGTGGGTGGTGTTTTGCGTTTTGAGCACATACGCAACGGCGTCGGCGCCGCCCTTCACGCCGAGCCGCTTTGCCGTTTCCACGATACCCGGCAACTCATGGCGCAGCGCCTTCAACAGCCGTAGCACCCCGTTAGCGCGCGCCGCGGTTCCCAACAGCACCGGGCAGACGAGCCCCTCGCGCAATTCGCGGGTGAGATCGTCAAACACCTTGTCGCGCGGTGGCTGGATGTCTTCGAGCAGCTGCTCCATCAGTTCGTCGTCATGGTCGGCGAGCGTTTCCAGCATGGAGAAGCGCGCGGTCTTCTCGCGGTCCGCGATGTCGCCTTCCAGCCCTACGATTTCGGATGGAGCGTGCTCTTTGTAAACAAAGGCCCGCTCCAGCGCGAGATCGACAAAGCCGGAGATGAGATCGCCGGAGAAAGTCGGGATCTGGCGCAAGATCAGCTTGGTGCGGGAGGCCGGCTGCAGCAGCGCAAGCACGTCGTGGACGCCGGCATTGGCCTTGTCGATCTTGTTGAGGAAAAGAATGCGCGGAATTTTCCGGTCTTCCAGTTCGCGCAAAATGAGCTGAAGCTGCGGTATTTTCTTTTCGTCCAGTTCGCACACGACTATGGCGGCATCAACCGCCGGCAGCACCGCGCGCATATCGTGGACGAACTCGACCGAGCCGGGACAATCAAGAAAGGTGTAGCTGTCGCCCATGAAATTCGTGGTGGCGACTGTGAGCTCGACGCTCATGCGATGGTGACGCGCCTCGTTGCTGCTGTCGCCGACGGTGTTACCGGCTTCGATCGTGCCCTGGCGCGGGATGACGCCGGTGCGAGCAAGGATCGCCTCAAGCAACGTGGTCTTGCCGCTCTGGAAAGGGCCAACCAGCGCGACGCAGCGGGGGCCTGTTGCGCGCGAGGCATTTCCATTTGATGCCATGACTGCCTCCCAGTGCAGATCCGTCGTTAGTTCGCGGATCGCATACGCCATCGTTTCAGGCGTCGGCGGGGCTGGTCAAGGGGCGCGACATCGCGCGCCCCGTGGCAGTCTGCCCCGCTTTAGAGGGGCGCGATCAACTTATCGCACCGGATGGAGCTCCAGCGCGCCGATGCCCCCAGCAACATTGAGGCCGATCTGTCCCTGCACGGACAATGGCTGCAAGGCGACGCTACGGTGTGATCCGCCGACGAGCACATTAGCACCGAGGCCAGCGGCTATGGACACCTCCGCCGTCGCCCCGGCATAGGTTCCGGTGAGCATCCCGAAATACCGGTCGGTGTCGGCGAACACCGCCCAGATGATAACACCGCCACTGGTTACGCCAATATCGACGCCAACCGTCGTCATCGTGCCGGTATAGGCTTCCTCGGGCTCGCCCGGCCGGCCCCTGAAAACGCAGTTCACATTTTTTTGCGAAGCGACGATCAGGCCGATACTGGCGGAAAGCGAGCACGTCAGTGTTCCGACCTGGACTTGCCGCGGCTGCGCGGCCGACGGTGTCGCAGTCAGCGCAAGTGACCCGGCGGCAATGACCGCTGCGGCAAACAAGTTCCGAAGCATATAGATTCTCCCCCGGGTCCGCCCTATGCGGCCGTCAGCAATTGGATTGTAGGCGAGAATGACACCGCCGTCTTGTCATTCCGGTCGGCGCACAAGCGTGACCGCCCGGTAGTTAAGTAACTACTTCAGATTTCCGCAAAAACGCTGGATGCGGGTACAGGCTTCCTCCAGCGCGCTCGTCGCGGTGGCATAGGAAATGCGAAAGGCCGGTCCAACGCCAAACGGTGTTCCCTGGACAACCGCGACGCCTTCAGCTTCCAGCAGTTCAGTGACGAAGTCCTCGTCGGTCGCCAGCTTTTTGCCGGTGGGCGCCGTCTTACCGATGGTGCCCGCACAAGACGGGTACACATAGAACGCGCCTTCCGGCTTCGGACAGCGAATGCCATTCGCCTGGTTGAGCATCGAGACGCAGAGGTCGCGGCGCTCCTTGAAGATCTTGTTGTGCTCTGGGATGAAATCCTGCGGACCGTCGAGCGCTTCGACTGCAGCCCATTGCGATACTGCGGCCGGGTTCGAAGTCGACTGCGACTGGATCGCGGCCATCGCCTTGATCAGCGGCTCGGGCCCGCCGGCATAGCCGATGCGCCAGCCGGTCATGCAATAGGCCTTGGACATACCATTCACCGTCAACGTGCGCTCATACAATCGCGGCTCAAGCTGCGCCGGCGAGAAGAACTTGAAGTCGTCGTAGACGAGGTGCTCGTACATATCGTCGGACATGACGTGAACGTGCGGGTGACGCACTAATACGTCCGTCACCGCCTTGAGTTCGGCGCGCGTATAGGCGGCGCCGGTCGGGTTCGACGGCGAGTTGAAGATGATCCACTTGGTCTTTGGCGTGATCGCCCGCTCGAGTGCTTCAGGCTTCATCTTGAAGCCCGATTCCATCGTTGTCACGACCTCGACCGGCTCGCCGCCGGCAAGCAGCACCATGTCCGGATAGCTCACCCAGTAGGGCGCCGGAATGATCACCTCGTCGCCGGGATTGATGGTGGCGACCAGTGCATTGTAAAGCACCTGCTTGCCGCCGGTGCCGACTATGATCTGCGACGGCTTGTAGGTCAGGTCATTCTCGCGCTTGAACTTGCGCGCGATGGCGGCCTTAAGCTCGGGAATCCCGTCGACGGCCGTGTATTTCGACGCCTTGCCTTCGCGGATCGCCTTGATGGCCGCCTCTTTGATGTTCTCCGGCGTGTCGAAATCGGGCTCGCCGGCGCCGAGGCCGATGACATCGCGGCCCGCCGCCTTGAGCGCGCGCGCTTTATCCGTCACCGCGATGGTGGCGGATGGCTTGATGCGCGCGAGTCGGTCGGCCAGGAAAGCCATTGCAAATCTCCCGTAAAGGCCGGTGTTTCCTAAAGCGGCAATGCCGCCCAGGCAAGGGCGCGCTTTGGAGCGGCACTCAATTCTCCGTTAAGGCTCGGCTGGCCTAATAGGCGGGCGGACACGCCACCCGAAATCGAGGAACCGGCATGGGTCAGGCAGGTGAGATTCTGCGCAGCGGCGCCTGGCTTACGCGTGAACGTATCCGGCTCATTGCGGCCGCGATCCTGATCGCATCCGCGGCCGGCTTTCTCTATTTGGTCGTGACCGCGCACGGCCTCGTTGACCAGCAGGGCCGGCCGCTCGGCACCGACTTCTCCGATGTCTATGCAGCCGGGACGTATGTACTGGAGGGCGATCCGGAGGCGCCGTTCGATCCGCCCCGGCAGCACGCGCGCGAGCAACAAATCTTCGGCGAAACGACACCGTTCTACGGCTGGCATTATCCACCATTCTTCCTGTTTGCTGCTGCGGCGCTGGCGCTGATGCCGTATGGGATTGCGCTTGCCGTATGGCAGGCGATCACGCTCGGCCTTTATCTCCTCACCATCCGCGCAATTGTTCGATCGCCCTTGCAGGACGACAGGGCTTTAGGGGACTGGCTGTTGCTTGCCCTCGCTTTCCCGGCGGTCCTGATCAATGTCGGCCACGGCCAAAACGGTTTCCTCACCGCCACGCTGGTCGGCACCGCGCTGTTACAACTCGACCGACGGCCGATATTGGCCGGGATTCTGTTTGGACTTCTCGCCTATAAGCCGCAGTTCGGCCTCCTGATCCCTGTCG
Organism: uncultured Alphaproteobacteria bacterium; assembly: GCA_963844545.1. GTDB lineage: Bacteria > Pseudomonadota > Alphaproteobacteria > Rhizobiales > Xanthobacteraceae > BOG-931. The sequence continues at coordinate 455,238 of CAWJOX010000027.1, forward strand.
TGCTGGCCGCGAGCGGCCGCTGGCGTTCCTTTGCTGCCGCAGCGGGCACGGTCGTTCTGCTCGCGCTCGCGACCACGCTCGCGTTCGGCCCGCACGTGTGGCAGGCGTTCCTGGATTCGACCCGCTTCACGCGCATCGTCGCGCTCGAGCAGGGCAACACCGGCTGGTACAAGATTCAAAGCTTGTTTGCCTGGGCACGCATGTGGGGCGCGAGCATCACGGTCGCATACGCGCTGCAAGCCGCATTGGTCGTCGCGCTTGGCGCGGCGCTGATCTGGTTATGGCGGAGCGCGGCCCCTTATCCGCTCAAGGCTGCAGCGCTCTGCCTCGCCGCTATCCTCGCTACTCCCTATACGTTGGATTACGACATGATGGTGCTGGCGCCCGCGATCGCTTTTGTCGCAGTAGACGGTTTCGCGCGCGGCTTCGGCCCCTGGGAACAGACCGCGCTCGCCGCCCTCTGGCTGGTGCCCCTGGTCGCACGGTCGGTCGCGCATGTAACGCTGATCCCGCTCGGCGTCCCCATAATGCTCGCAATTTTCATTCTGCTGTTGCGGCGCAGCACAATTCAGCTTGCCTTTCCGATGGCTTCTTCGGGTGCATTTATTCTAAAATAGCTAATACCCCTGCGGCGCAGGGCGCGGTCACGACATCGCCGCGTTCAAGCAATACGTCTGCAAAACGACGATTCTGCCGCACGGAAGGTTGGGGAGCGATCATGTTCACGCTCTATTCGATGCAGCGTTCGGGAAACAGCTACAAGGCGCGGCTCGCCTTGGCGCAGCTCAACATTCCGTATCGGCTGGTCGAAGTCGATATCCTCAAAGGCGAAAGCCATACGCCCGAATTCCTGCTGAAGAATCCGAACGGCCAGGTGCCGCTTCTCGAAGTCGCACCCGGCCGATTTCTCGCCGAGTCCAACGCCATCCTCTGGTACATCGCCGGCGGGTCGCCGCTCGCTCCCGATGATCGCATCGAACGGGCGGAAGCGTTGCAGTGGATGTTCTTCGAGCAGCACAGTCTCGAGCCAAATCTCGGCGCGGCCTATTTTTGGCTGACGCTGGTCAGGGGCGGACGCGAATTGCAGAGCCATGCATTTGAGGACTGGATGGAGGAAGGTCATCGCGCGCTTGGCGTGATGGAAAATCATCTCGCGCTGCACGACTACTTCGCAGCAGATCGCTACACCATCGCCGACATTGCGCTCTATGCCTATACGCACGTCGCACACCTTTGCGACTTCGATCTGCGGCCGTTCCCCGCGGTGCGCACCTGGCTTGAGCGTGTCGCCGCCGAGCCGGATCACGTCGCAATGGAGTTCAATCCGGCCGCCGCCGTTCCCGCGGCTGCCGGGGCGTAAAGCCGCCGAGGCTCGCGACCGCAAAAACTTTAGACGTAAAGTCACCGCCCCCGACCGCGTTAACCATTGCTTAACCATATTTCACGAAATCGCCTTTGTTCTTCAATGCCAGCGCCCAAGTCCGGCCGAACCGGCGCCGGCTTCAGTTCTGATCGTGGCGCAAGATGATTCGAAGGATGACCACCATGACAGAGCTGACCGGCAGGCCCGGATTCGTGGCGCCGAGAACCGGCCGGACAGCAACGCGGAGCCGTGCGATTGCGCTCGAAATGATCGCCACTGGCACGCTCGCGGTTTCGCTGATCGTCGCCGCGACCGCTGTTTCGATGGGCGAGCGATCGTTCGCTCGCGGCCACATTGCCGGGCCGGCCGCCATGCAGATGCCGTTACTGAGGCAATAGTCCCAAGCTCAATCTGCTCATTCCCGCGACGGCGGATCAACCGCGAGGCGAGTTGCGACAGCGCCTTCGCTAGCCGATAGGATCGGAAGTGACGATCGGCGCGTTGCAGACTTGAGACGGCTACGCGCCCGGAGCCGTTGACTGCGATCCGATGAATGAGCAGCTTGCACCGACGCAGACAGCCCCTCCGGCGCACGACCGGTCAGTGACTACCCGGTTGTTGGTGTTTTTCGCGCTAGTCTATGTCGTTGAAGGTGTGGGCCAAGTGGGCGGCCTGATTGCGCAGCCGCTCAGTTATTTTCTGAAGGAAGTCCACAGATGGTCGCCGTTGCAAGTCACGGCGTATCTGACCATTTTCAATTTCCCCTGGATCATCAAGCCAATCTACGGCGCGTTGTCCGACTTCATTCCGATAGTCGGCTATCGCCGTAAAAGTTATCTCCTGGCAGCCAATGTCTGCGCTATAGTCGGCTTTTTCTGGGTCACTCAGCTCACGATGCCGGGTCAGCTGGTGTGGGCGCTGCAACTCACCGCGTACGCCATGGCGATATCGAGTACGGTATGCGGCGCCGTGCTGGTGGAGAACGGCCAAAGGCTCGGCGAAAGCGGCCGCTTCGTCAATCAGCAGTGGCTGTGGTTCAACTTCGCGGCGATGCTTGCCTCGATCCTGGGTGGCCAACTTGCCCAGCATCTGTCCCCGACGTCCGCGCTTCACACCGCCGCCGGTATTGTAGCGGTTGCGCCGTTGGCGGTTTTGTTCGGAACGATTTTTTTAATTTCGGAGCGCAAGACGCGCATAGATGTCGCTGCGCTGCGTGAGGCGTCCAGCGGTGTTGCCGCCGCGTTTAAAAAGCGCGAGCTCTGGATCGTCGGGATCTTTCTCTTTCTCTACTATTTCAGTCCTGGTTTGAGCACGCCGCTCTACTATGTCATGACCGACGATCTCAAATTTTCCCAAGGTTACATCGGCATTCTCGCGTCGATTGCATCGGCCGGCTGGATCGTGGGCGCGCTGCTTTATCGGCGGCTATTCGACGCAATGTCGACCAAACGCTTCCTCCAGCTGAGCATCGCACTCGGCGCCGTGACCACGACGGCTTATCTGTTGCTCTTCAACGAGGCTTCCGCCGCGATCATCAGTTTTTGCAGCGGCTTCTCCGCCATGCTGGCGACCGTGGCGACGGTTACGCTCGCGGCCGACTATTGCCCGCGGCGTTCGGAAGGCTTCAGCTTTGCGGTGATGATGTCGGTCATCAACCTCGCCACCGCATCTGCCGATATCGTCGGATCGTTTTTCTTCCAGCATTTATTCAATCACCGGCTGGCACCGCTCGTGCTCGTATCGGCGGCGTTCACCGCGTTCGCGTTCGTGCTCGTACCGCTCCTGCGTCTCGGCGGTAAGCAGCAAGGGCAACCGGCCGGTGCGCTACCGGCGAGTGGGCCGGAGACCGGCCACATCGTGCGCGGCGTCGTCGGCGATTGATCGCGCGAGACCACCGATTGTTTCGATTTGATCGAGATCAAGGTTCGCCAAACGCTTATCCGGTCAATTGATCCATGCTTGCGGCATAGCTCGGAAACGTGCTTACTGCGGGTAGCGGCGCGGATACGGGGGTACCGCGCCGTTTTTTCTTTCGGCTTTCAGCCTTATGCATCAATCGTGCAGCCCCGATTCCGCGCGCCCTAAGCTGATTGACGGCGGCCCGGAATTTGCATGGAAATAGTCTATTCTCGGGGCAAAATCGATCGGTACCGCGTAGCAGCATGTCGATTCTCGTCGGGCTTCATCACTCAACACGTTACGATTACGACCGGTCGATAAGTCTCGGTCCGCAGATCGTGCGGCTGCGGCCGGGGCCGCACTGCCGCACCCATATTCCGAGTTATTCGCTGACGGTGACGCCAAGCCAGCATTTTGTGAACTGGCAGCAGGATCCGCACGGTAATTGGCTGGCCCGTTTCGTCTTCCCGGAGAAGACGAAGGAATTTTCCATCACGGTCGATCTCATCGCCGACATGGCGGTGATCAATCCGTTCGACTTTTTCGTCGAGCCATACGCGGACCAATGGCCGTTTGCCTTTCCAGCGGACCTGCGCGAGGACTTGGCCGCTTTTGTCGAACCGGAACCTGCCGGACCGCATCTGCAAGAGTTGATTCAATCGATCTCGCGCGAGAAGCGCAACACCGTCGATTTTCTGGTCGAGCTCAATCAGCGCCTGCAGCGGATGATCCGATATCTCATTCGCCTCGAGCCCGGTGTCCAGACGCCGGAAGAAACGCTGAGTTCCGCCGCGGGCTCCTGCCGCGATAGCGCGTGGCTCCTGGTACAGCTGCTGCGCCACATCGGTTTGCCGGCGCGTTTCGTCTCCGGTTACCTCGTTCAGTTGCGTCCGGACATCAAACCACTCGAGGGCGCAGCCGGCGCCGACCACGATTTCACCGATCTGCACGCCTGGACCGAAGTGTATCTGCCGGGCGCGGGCTGGGTCGGACTCGATCCGACGTCGGGCCTGCTCTGCGGCGAGGGCCACCTGCCAGTCGCGGCAACGCCGCACTACCACTCCGCGGCGCCGATCAGCGGGCTCGTTGAACCGGCTGAAGTTCGCTTTGCGTTCGAGATGAACGTGAAGCGGATCGCCGAGCAGCCGCGCGTTACGGCGCCGTTCTCAGAAGAGGCCTGGGCTGCGCTCGACGCGCTCGGCGACAAGGTCGACGCCGATCTCATCGCGCACGACGTTCGCCTGACCATGGGCGGCGAGCCAACCTTCGTGTCGGTTGACGATTACCAATCAGCGGAATGGAACACCGCCGCCGTAGGGCCGACGAAGCGGGTGCGCGCCGACGAATTGATCCGGCGCCTGCGCCAGCGTTTCGCCCCGGGCGGCCTCCTGCATTACGGCCAGGGCAAGTGGTATCCCGGCGAGCCGCTGCCGCGCTGGGCATTTTCGCTGTATTGGCGCCGCGACGGCGTGCCGATCTGGCGCGACGAGAATCTGATCGCGCGCGAGGCTGTGGATCACAAGCCGACTGCCGACAATTCACAGCGTCTCGCCGAAGGGATTGCCGCGCGCGTTGGAATCACGGCGGACTACGTTCAACCCGCCTACGAGGACCCGGCCGACCGGATGCTCAAGCAAGGCCTGATCCCGGAGAACATCGATCCGAGCGATCCGAAGATCGACGATCCGCGCGAGCGCGCCCGCATCTTGAGCCTGTTCGATGGTCACGCGGGCAAGCCGGCGGGCTTCGTGCTGCCATTACAGAGCTGGACCGCGCAGGCGAAGCCGGGATGGCTGAGCGAGGTCTGGCAAACGCGACGCGGACGTTTGTTTCTGATGCCGGGAGACTCGCCGCTCGGTTTTCGCCTGCCGCTGCAATCGTTGCCCGATGTCGACCCGGTCGATTATCCGCATTTAGTACCGGCTGACCCGTTCGCTGAACGTACACCGCTGCCCGATCCTCGCGTCACTCATCCGATCGGGGCCAAAGGCTTCCTGACTGCGATTGGCGAAGAGGCTTCGCCGCCGCTCGCCCCCGAGACTTTGATCATCCAGCAAGCGCCGGCCAAAAGCGCCGCGCAAGGCGCCTCCGCTATGCCGGTGCGCACAGCTCTGACTGTAGAGGTGCGCGACGGACGGCTGTGCGTGTTCATGCCGCCGGTCGAGACGCTCGCCGATTACCTCGAACTCCTCGCCGTCGTCGAGACGACGGCCGCCGAACTCGCACTCCCCGTGCATGTCGAAGGCTACGAGCCACCGCCAGATCCGCGGCTCGCCGTCATCAAGGTGACGCCGGACCCTGGCGTGATCGAGGTCAACATCCATCCGGCCGGATCGTGGCGTGAAGCGGTGGCGATCACCAAGGGGCTTTACGAGGAAGCCCATCTCACGCGCCTGGGCACCGACAAGTTCATGATTGACGGTCGGCATAGTGGAACCGGCGGCGGCAATCACGTTGTGCTTGGCGGCCGCAAGGCCGCCGACAGTCCATTCCTGCGCCGGCCCGATCTGCTCAAAAGCCTGGTGCTCTATTGGAACAGGCGGCCGTCGCTCTCCTATTTCTTTTCCGGCTTGTTCATCGGACCGACCAGCCAGGCGCCGCGGATCGATGAAGCGCGCCAGGACATGCTGTATGAGCTGGAAATCGCACTCGGCAAAGTGCCGCCGCCGGACGGTCCCGACAAAGTACCACCGTGGCTCGTCGATCGTTTGTTCCGCAACATCCTGGTCGATGTGACCGGCAACACCCATCGCACCGAGCTGTGCATCGACAAACTGTTTTCGCCGGACGGGCCGACCGGCCGGCTCGGTCTCGTCGAATTCCGCTCGTTCGAAATGCCGCCCGACGCGCGCATGAGTCTGGCTCAGCAATTGTTGCTGCGCGCACTCATTGCCTGGTTCTGGCGCGCGCCGATCGAGGGCAAACTCGTGCGCTGGGGGACGGCGTTGCACGACCGTTACATGCTCGAACATTTCGTCTGGAACGATTTTCTTGAAGTGCTGGACGACCTGGAGCACGCCGGTTACCCGTTCGACCCGGCCTGGTTTGAAGCGCAGCGGCAATTTCGTTTTCCGGTCTGCGGCTCCGTGCAGCACGCTGGCGTACGGCTTGAGCTGCGTCAGGCGATCGAGCCCTGGTACGTGATGGGCGAAGAGAATGTCGGCGGCGGTACCGCACGTCTTGTCGATTCCTCGGTCGAGCGGCTGCAGATCAGAGTCGAGGGCTTAAACGGCGACCGCCACGTCGTGACCTGCAACGGCGCCCGCGTGCCGCTGACCCCAACGGGCCGTTCCGGCGAATTCGTTGCCGGCGTGCGCTTCAAGGCCTGGGATTTGGCGTCGGGCCTGCATCCGACTGTCAGCGTCCAAGCGCCGCTTACGTTCGACATCGTCGATACCTGGAACCGACGCTCGCTCGGCGGCTGCGTCTATCACGTCGCTCATCCCGGCGGACGCAATTACGAAACCTACCCGGTCAATTCGTACGAGGCGGAAGCCCGCCGCCGCGCGCGCTTCCAGGAGCACGGCTATACCGGCGGGCAGATCGACGTTCCAGCGCGCGAAGCCTCGCTTGAATATCCGACCACTCTCGATCTACGGCGCTCGGTCTAACAACAATCGACTATGGCAGCTCATCTCGACAAGATTGTCGAAAAAGATACGGCAGGCCTGGAGCAATTAGTAGCTTCGTACCGGCCGCTCCCCGGCATTTTCGACGAGATGATGGATGGCGATGGGCGCGTGCGCGCGCACTGGCAGCCATTTCTCAGCATGCTGGCCGCGCTCGGCGCAGACGAAATCAATCGCCGCTTTGCCGTCGCTGACCGTTATCTGCGCGGCTCGGGTGTCTTCTATCGCGTCTACGAGGATGCGGCCGGTATCGAGCGTCCTTGGCCACTCAGCCATGTGCCGCTGATCATCGAACCTTCCGAATGGAAGCAGCTGGAAGCGGGCCTCATCCAGCGCGCCGAGCTTCTTGAAGCTGTGCTCGCCGACGCCTACGGCCCGGCATTGCTCAGCAGCGACGGCCGTTTGCCCGCCGCATTGGTCGCCGGCAATCCGGAATTTTTGCGTCCTATGGTCGGCGTACCGCCGCCGGGCGGCGCACATCTGCGGTTCTACGCCGTCGACGTTGGCCGCGGCGCCGACGGCCGCTGGTGGGTATTGAGCGACCGCGCGCAGGCGCCCTCGGGCGCCGGCTACGCCATCGAGAACCGTCTCGCGCTGTCGCGCGCTATTCCGGATATTTATCGCACCACGCGCGTCGAGCGCATCGCTCCGTTTTTTCAAGCGTTCCAGGCCGAACTGTTGGCGCTGAGCCGGCAAGACGATCCCCAAATCTGTCTGCTTACGCCTGGGCCGATGAGCGAAACCTATTTTGAGCACGCTTATCTGGCGCGCTATCTCGGCCTGCTGTTGGTCGAGGGCGAGGATCTGAGCGTGCGCGATGACGGCGTCTTCGTCCGCACTGTTTCCGGCCTGCGGCGTACTGAAGTCCTGCTGCGCCGGATCGATGCCGATTTTGCCGATCCTCTTGAACTCAATGCCGCTTCGCGTCTCGGTGCACCGGGACTGCTGCAGGCTGTCCGCGACGACAAAATCGTCATCATCAATTCGCTTGGCGCTGGGTTAGTCGAGGCACGAGCGATGCTGGCGTTTCTGCCGGCGCTGGCTCCGATCGTGCTTGGCGCCGATCTCGCGATACCCAACGTCGCGACCTGGTGGCTTGGTCGCGCCGACATGCGGGAAGAGATGATCGGAGAACTTGACCGCATGGTCATCGCTCCGGCCTTCGAATCGCAGACCGACGCCAGCAGCAGCAACGAAGTCCTCGGCGCCAAGCTCGACGATGCGCAGCGTGAGGCGTTGATCCTTTCGATTCGCGACCGCGGCGTCGACTATGTGGCGCAGGAAGCCGTGACGCTCTCAAGCATGCCGGTGTGGCGCGATGGCCATTTGCAGCCTCGTCCCTTCACGCTGCGGTTGTTTCTGACCAAGGTCGGCGAGCGATGGGAGGTGATGCCGGCCGGATTCGTGCGGATCGCGGATAGCGCGGACGCCCGGGCGGTGAGTTTGCAGCGCGGCGCCGCGACCGCCGACGCTTGGGTGCTGGCGCACGGTCCGGTCGCCGAAACGACCATGCTGCCAACCGCGGAGCGCATTCAGGTCCAGCGCGCAACCGGTCTGTTGCCGAGCCGAGCCGCCGATAATCTGTTCTGGGTCGGACGCTACGTCGAACGCGCGGAAGCCACGCTGCGTCTGCTGCGCGCCATGATCAATCGTGCCGCCGAGGCCGACGAGACCGCCGCACCGGTCATCGCCGGCATCGTTTCCCTGCTCGACGCCTGGGATGCGATGCCAAAAGATGCGCTGGCGGCGCCGGTCGGTTTCATCACCCGCGCGGTGCTCGCGCGCGCCGATTTGAGTGGATCGCTTCCTGCCTTGACCAGCGCCGCGCGATCAGCAGCCTCCGTTATTCGCGATCGCTTTTCGCCGGACGCATGGCGCGCGCTCAACGACCTGGCGACGATGATCGCACTGCCGCTGACTGTCGGTCCTTCAGAGAGCGCTATCATCGAGCGCGTCGAAGCCGCGTTGCAAATCATTTCGTCGCTCTCGGGGCTGGCGCAGGAAAACATGACCCAGCTCGCGGGCTGGCGCTTTCTGGAACTCGGCCGCCGTATCGAGCGCGCCATCCTGACCGGACGGCTGGTGCGCAGCTTTGCCGGCCCAGGCGCGCCTGATGGCGGCCTCGAACTGCTGCTCGAACTAGCCGACAGCCAGATCACCTATCGGCAGCGCTACGTCATGGTCGCGGCGCGCGCCCCCGTCATGGATCTTGTCTTGCTCGATCCGAACAACCCGCGCTCGGTCGCGTTTCAGCTCGATCGCATTGAGACGCATCTATCAGCGTTGCCAGGACGGAGCGCCACCGGCCGGCTGTCGCCGGTGCAGCAGATCGTCGCCTCAATTGCAACGCGTTTGCGTACAGTGGAGGCCGCTGCGATCGACGAGGCCCTGATCGTCGACATCGAGCAATCGCTCATGAAACTCTCCGACGCGATCACCTCGGCCTACCTCAGCAACAACGAACGCTCCGAAGCGGTCTGGGAGGCGCTTGCGTGATCTATGACGTGCGCCAGACGACCACGTGCGCCTACGCCTCGCCGGTTGCGCATGCGCGCCACGTCTTGCGCCTGACGCCGATTCCGCGCCCCGGCCAACGGGTACATGTTGCGGCATTGCAAATCCTGCCCGAACCCCTGCACCGGCGCGAAGGACAGGATTTTTTCGGCAACCGCCTGACCTGGATCGAGATCGAAGAGCCGCACAGGATGCTCACGATCAAATTGGCGGCACGCGTCACCGTCGATCCAGCCAACAAACCTGCTGCGCTGGCGACGCCAGTCTGGGAAGCGGTCCGCGAAGAGGCATTTGCCACCAGCGACATTGGACCACTGTCGCCGGCGCATTTCCTGTTTCCGAGCCGCATGGTCTCGCTAGATCCGGAAATACGCGATTATACGCGGGAGAGTTTTCCCGCCAATCGGCCCGTGCTCGACGCTGCAATCGAACTGATGAATCGCCTCAAAGCCGACATCACTTACGAGATCGGGGCTACGACGGTCACCACCACGCCGCCGATGTCGTTCGCGCTGCGCCGCGGCGTTTGCCAGGACTTCGCGCACATCATGATCTCAGGGCTGCGCGGCATCGGCTTGCCGGCGGCCTATGTGAGCGGCTACCTGCGGACCATGCCGCGAACCGACCCGACGCGATTGCAAGGCGCCGACGCGATGCATGCCTGGGTCCTTGTTTGGTGCGGCAACCCCCACCCCACCCTCCCCCGCGAGCGGGGGCGGGTAGGGTGGGGGTGGATCGGACTCGATCCGACCAATGCGGTCATTGCCTCAGACCAGCATGTGGTGCTCGCCGTCGGCCGCGACTATACCGATGTCGCGCCGATGGATGGCGTGATCGTGGGCTCGGGCGGACAGGAGATCGACGTGGCCGTAAACGTCACGCCGGCCGGATAAACGAGCCTCAAAGCTGGGAGTAGACGCATGCGTGCCTATCAACTGCCGAAGGGCGGCGCCGGAATCGACGCGCTTCAGGTTTTCGACCGGCCGATGCCGAAACCGCAGTACCGGCAAGTGCTGGTCAAAGTATCCGCCTGCTCGCTCAATTTCCGCGACCACATGATGGTGTGCGGCAGCTACCCTATGGCGGTGCGCGAGAACCTCGTCCCGCTATCCGACGGCGCCGGCGAAGTGGTGGAAATTGGGCCGGGCGTCCTGCGGGTGAAGGCCGGCGATAAGGTCGCCGGCTGTTTCTTCCAGCGCTGGCCAGGCGGCGAACCCGGTCCGCACCTGCAAGCGTTCGCGCTCGGCGGCAGTATCGACGGTATGCTGGCGGAATACGTCGTGCTGGAGGAAGATGGTGTCGTCAAATTGCCAGCGCATCTGTCGCTCGAGGAAGGCGCCGCGCTCCCCTGCGCCGCCGTCACCGCGTGGCACGCCATGTTCCACCACGCCAAACTGATCGCCGGACAGACGGTGCTCTTGCAGGGCACCGGCGGCGTGTCGATGTTCGGGCTGCAATTCGCCCATGCGATGGGCATCACCGCCATCATCACCTCGTCGAGCGATGAGAAGCTCAAACGGGCCAAGGCGCTCGGCGCCGCCCACGGCATCAACTACAAGACCACGCCGGAATGGGACAAAGCGGCGGTCGAGCTCAACGGCGGTCACGGCGTCGATCATGTGCTCGAGGTCGGTGGCAAAGACACACTCACCCGCTCGTTCGGCGCCATCCGCGCTAACGGCAAGGTCAGCATCATCGGGGGCTTGAGCGGCAGGGCGAGCGAGCTCAATCCCGGACTGATCTTCGCCAAGCGCGCCAACGTGCAGGGCATTTCCGTCGGTTCAACGGAAACATTCGAGCAGATGAACGCGGCGATTTCGGCGACAAAACTCAAGCCGGTGATCGATCGCGTGTTCGGCTTTGACGAGGTGAAAGCCGCCTTCCATCACATGGCGACCGGCGCGCATTTCGGCAAGATCGTTATCCGCGTGGCCTAGAGCCCGGCCACGCCGCGCGCCTATCGGACAGATTTATTGCGCGACCACTCGGGTCGGCGGGAACGCGACCTCAATCAGCGTGCCGGCATTGCGCGCGCTCTTGATGGAAAAATGCGCGCGATTGGCTTCCGCGAGCGCCTTCGTCAGCGGCAGGCCGAGGCCGGTCCCGCCCGAACCCCAGCTTCCGGCAGTCGCCGTCTGCCGAAATGGTTCAAGTGCCGCCTCGACGTCTTTCTCGCTCATGCCAATGCCGGTATCGCGCACGCGCAGCACCGCCTCACCGTTGTCGGCGCAGGCGGTCGATACGATCACCTGGCCGCCGGGGCCGGTGAACTTGATCGAGTTCGACAGGAGGTTCAGTACGATCTGGCGCAGCGATCGCTCGTCGGCAACCACCTGAGGCAATCCGGGCGTGAGCGAAGTGCGGATGATAATCCGGGCGCCGCTCGCCTGCGGCTGCATGATGCCGACGCATTGCTGCGTGAGCTCGTTGAGGCTGACATTGGCGAAGTTGAGGTTGAGCTGCCCGCTTTCGATCTTGGAAAGATCGAGCAGATCGTTCAATAGCGCAACGATGTGTAGTGCGGCGGCATGCACGTCCTTGAGATAGTCGCGATAGCGCTCGTTCCCGATCGGTCCGAAGCGCTCCGCCATAATCACCTCGGTGAAACCGGCGATAGCGTTGAGGGGCGTGCGAATTTCGTGGCTGACTTTGCCGACAAATTCTGCATTTGCTGACGCAGCTTTTACCGCTTCACGCGCGGCGGCGCGCAGCTCCTCCTCGGTTTTTTTGACCGCTGCGAGCTTAGCCGCGAGGTCACGGATCTCGCTCTGGGCGGCGCTGAGCGAAAGTGCCATCGCCGGCTGTTGCTCCACAGTTTTGCCGTTGGTCAGAATGAGCCCGAGCGCCGAGCCGTCTGCCCAGGGAGCGGCGAACAGACGAGCCTCGATCTCGCGGCGCTCACCGACGCTTGTGGTGAGCGACAGCGCTTTTGGAGCGCCGCCGACCGCAAGCGCACTGGCGTCAGTTTCGGCGACGAGGGTATTCAACCAGCGGGCTTCCGTTAAAGCCTCCAGGCTCCGACAGCCGGTCAATTCAAGGAACTGACGATTGGCGTAAAGGAGCGAGTCGTTTCGATAGATCAACACCCCGATCGGAATGCGGTCGAGTAGCCTCAACTCGAAAGCCGGAGCGGCTGAAGTTTGCGCGGCTGCACTTTGCGCTGCCTCAGCCAGCCGGGCTTGCGGTTGAACTTCGGTCGCTTGTGCCAGCTCCTTATACGCCTCGGCAACTGAAGCGCTATGCGCCGTAATTTGCGTTGCTTCGGTAGCCGCCGGCGGGATCATTTCGGCAGGAGGAGCAATCGCTGCCGGCGCAGCCGCGGCGGGAATTGCAGGCGAAGCAACTGCGGCAGCGGATTCGCTAGGAACGGTTTCAGCGGCAGGCAAAACAAGAGCAGCCTCGGCCGGCTCGATCGGAATTGTTTCGGCCGGCGGGTTGTTGGCTACGCTCTCGGCAGCGGAAGGGTCACGCCCTCCTTGCAAGCGTGCCGTCAGCTCTTGCGCCAATTCGCGGAACGCGCGGCGCTCCACCGGACTGAGACTGGGAGCCTTCGGTTCCGACGCCCCCGGCCGAAACAGCACAACGTTGGCGGCAGGCGGGACGCTCGGCGACGGGCGTTGCGGCCGCAACGCGATCTCGCTGTTTGCTTCTTCCGTTGTTGGCGTGGGCGGGGCCTCAACTCTTGTTTCGGCTCGTGCTGGTTTTGGCGGCGAGGGAGCCTCGGCTCTGGTGTCAGCTTCCTCTGTTGTTGGTGCTAAAGGAGCTTCAGTTCCGGTGTCGGCGGCGGCCGCCTGTACCGCCGGCGCCGGAGCGGCGCTGTCCGTCTCCACCGCCGGTTCTGGCCTAGCAATGAAACCGATCGGGCGCTCGCGACGCGCATGAGCCAATTGGTTGATGCGGGCGATATCGCGACAGACCCCGAACCCGCGATAACCGCGAAAATGCCGCTCACGATCAAACACCGGCAGCCCCGATAGCTCGACCGGGAGTCGTTCGTCGCCATCATCCACCGGCCAAAACACCGTGATGCCGCTCCAGGTTTCGCGCGTGGCTACGGCGCGCGCCACCTGTTGTTCTGGATCGAGCTTCAGCTCATCCGCGATCTCGCCCCACAATCGGCCGAACGCGGCTGTGGTTTGCGGTCCCGTGAGTTCGATAAACTCATCAGAACCAACGACGAAGCGGCCATCGGCATCCATCTGCCAGACGAACCGCAATGGATGGCGGCGCTCGGCAACCGGTTCAGCCGGCGCATGACTGCGTGCCGGCGGTACCGCAGCGGAGGCACCGGGCTCAATCGGCGGTGACGGCGTCAATAATTCGATGCGCTGCTGTTCCGGCGCGGCAACAGGCTTGGGCTCGATGTCTGAACGGGAATTCGCTGCAGGGGCGCCGCTCCGTTCGGCGTTGAACGCAGCAAGCAGGACCGCACATGCGCCGCTGCCCAGAAGCCGCAAGGTAACCTGGCCATGATCAGTTGCAGCGCTAGCGCTGCCAGCCGCCAGAGCCTGAGACGCGATCGCGGCGAGCCCGAGCGCCGACAATGTTGGCGTGTCTGTGACACGCATTTGCGCTGCCGAAGTGGCGGCGAGCAACGTGCCGTCGGGAGCAAACGCCGCCATCGGCTCAGTCTGGTCGGAAAAGAGGCGCTTGACCCGTTCGCCGAGCGGTAGCGATGGTCCTGCGGGCTCGGTGGCGATGACCATGAGTCGCCGCCGAGCCATCGGCCAAAAGAAAACGCGAACAGGCACACGTCAGCGTGCGGCCAAAGCTGGCGCCAAATCCACGCAAGCGCTCTAGCCGCGCTTGCCCCGTTGACGGCAGAGTTTCTGCGAGCCGGATGATCTCGCCGGCCGCGGGTTGTTTTGCATCGAAACGGCGCGCGGTGCACGCGCTCGTGCTCCGAGCACCAAAGATCGCGGCTCCGACAGCATTCGCCCATAAGATACGGGACCCGTCGGCACTCCACAGCCAGGCCGGCGTGCCGCTCGTCGCGTGGTCAACGAGCTGGGCCGCAAGCCGCGGATCGCGCGACTGGGCGAACTCTGACTCCACAATCGACATGCGGCAAAACCCATCGCCGTAAAGGGATTCTTAATAATGCGGACCGCCCGTGCCGTCCATGGCGGGCGCTCGACTCCCACCTAACATGGTAGGATAACCTTAATCACGTCACGGCTTCAGCCCGCCGCAAAGATCGGGATGCAAGCTGCGGGATAACTGGCTTAGTATGACGATTGTCAGGGGGTGAGGAGTTGAACGATGGCCAAGGAACCGTTCGAACAATTTGCAATGCCCAATGAGGTTCGCGCTTTCGTCGAGCAGAGCGTTTCGCAGGCACGGACAGCTTTCGATGGCATCGTTCAGGCCGCGAACCAGGCGGTCGCTCAGTGGCAAGGCCAAGCCGAAGCGGCGCGCGCCGGCGCCAGCGAAATTGCACATAAGTCGATGGGTTATGTCGAACACAACATGGCATCGACTTTCGAGTTCGCGCAAAAACTGATGCAGGCCAAGGATCCGACCGAGGTCGTCCAGCTGCAATCCGAATACCTAACGAACCAGATGAAAACGCTTTCGACCCAGGCCCAGGATCTCGGACAAAGTGCTGCCAAAATAGTCATGGATGCTGCCAAGCCTAAAAAGCCGTGATGCCGGCCCAAGGCTGCGGCGCCATTAGTAAATAAAATCAAATCGTTAAGTGTTATTTTGTGCAACGCAATATAGTCTATTGCAATGCACCAAAATGCTTGCTATATCCTTTGATGGAGGACCCGGGCTTGAAATGTGCTGCGTTCCGCCACGGGCTTAAGTGAAATGTGAAGTCTCGCGCGATGGGCGGCGAGACTCAGGAGCATTCCTCGATCAAACGGCCCAAAGGACTTCAGACAACAAGGACGACTGTCATGGCAGAAGCCGCAACTGCTGCCCCCAAAGCCAAACCGGCGAAGCCGGCGATGGCCGCGTTTGAAATGCCCAAGTTTGAAATGCCCAAGTTCGACATGCCGAAGGTAGAGATGCCTGCGGCCTTCCGCGAAATGGCGGAGCGTGGCGTCGCTCAGGCCAAGGACACCTACGAGAAGATGAAGGCCGCCGCCGAAGAGGCGACCGACGTGCTTGAGACCACTTATTCGACCGCCACCAAGGGCGCCTCCGACTACGGCCTCAAGGTGATCGAGGTGGCCCGCACCAACACCAATGCAGCGTTCGATTTCGCCGGCGAGATCATGGCGGCAAAGACGCTGTCGGAAGTCGTCGAGCTCACCAGCGCTCATGCGCGCAAGCAGTTCGAGTCGCTGTCGCAGCAGAGCAAGGAACTCGGCGCGCTGGCGCAGAAGGTTGCGACCGAGACGGCCGAGCCGATCAAGAGCGGCATGAACAAGGCCTTCAGCAAGGTCGCTTGATCGACACTGCGAAGCTCTTTTTCCCAATCGTCCCGTCCCCGATGGGGCAAAAGCCTGGGCTTTGGCCTGGGCTTTTGCTTATCGGCTTCTGCTAATCGTCTTGCCAAGACCGGGCGTTCCTCCTAGCTTCCGCGCACTTACCGACCGCGCGGGCCGTGCAGCTGTAGCTCAGTTGGTTAGAGCGCCTGACTGTGGATCAGGAGGTCGGTGGTTCGAGTCCACCCAGCTGTACCAA
>CAWJOX010000028.1:0-128521 GCA_963844545.1 uncultured Alphaproteobacteria bacterium
AGCATCAGCTGCAAAACGGACTCGGCCCCGCCGATAGCCTATTCATTGTTTTGACAGCCAGGGTTCAGTTCCCGGGTGATGCCGCAATTCACCCCCGCTTTACCTTAACGCGACGGGGCCGGCGGGCGGCGAGCCAACCTTAGCTATTCTGGACTATGAGGCGCGCATGCGCCCCCCACTCATTGCAGCGAATGCCGTGATCCGCGCAACGACATTGACTGTGCTCAGGAACGCACCTTCGCCGCCGGACTTAAGCCAGGCGGCGGTCGCGCCGCGTGTCGGGCGGCGCCGCGAGGTGCCGCCGAAGCTGAGTTTTCGCATCTACGGCGACCTGGCGGCCGTCGAGAGCGACTGGCGAGCCTTCGAGCGCCGCGCCGATTGTACCGCATTCCAGACATTCGATTGGCTCGCGTCGTGGCACCGGCATGTTGGGTTGCGTGAGGGCGTCCGCCCGGCAATCATCGTCGGCCGCTATAGCGACGATGAAATTGCTTTCATAATGCCGCTCTGCGTAACGCCGGAACGTTTGGCACGACGGCTCTGCTGGCTCGGCCAGGAGCTGTGCGATTACCACGCGCCGCTTTTGGCGACCGACTTTTCGCAACGGGTCACGCGCGAAGGCTTTCTCGCTCTCTGGCGGGAGCTGCAGGCGCAGATGCAATGCGATCCCTTGCTCCGCTACGACTGGATTGAGTTTGAAAAGATGCCGCAAAAAGTCGGCGACCAAGTCAATCCATTCACTTACCTGCGCGTCACGCCCAACCCCAGCGGCGCACATTTGACGCATCTGGCTGACAACTGGGAAAAATTCTACTCCGCCAAGCGCTCGTCGGCGACGCGACGCCGCGACCGCACCAAGCGCCGGCATATGTCGGCGTACGGCGAAATCCGCTTCGTTACCGCGTCGGCGCCGGACGAAACCCGGCGCACGCTCGAGACGCTGATGGAGCAGAAAAGCCGATCGCTGGCCCGCAAAGGAATTGCCGACATCTTCGCCCGGCCGGGACACCGCGAATTCTTTCTCGACCTCGCGTCCAATCCGGAACACCGGGCTCTGTTTCACATCAGCCGCGTGGAGATTGGAGGGGCGTGCGCCGCCGCCAACTTCGGCATCGTGTTCCGAGATTGCTATTACCACGTGCTGGCAAGTTACGACGACAGCGGCGTCTCACACTACGGTCCCGGGGCGCTGCATTTGCGCGAGCTCATGGCTTACGCGATCGGCAGGGGGCTAAAGCGCTTTGATTTCACCATCGGCGACGAGCCGTACAAGCTGGAATGGTCCGATACGACTCTTAAATTGTACGACTTCGCCGCCACTGCGACCTGGCGTGGCCTGCCAGCGCGAACCGCTTCAATGGTGCGGCGCCGCGTTAAGCGCTTTATCAAGCAGACGCCGTGGGTGTGGCGCCTAGCTTCACGCACCAGATCCGCGATTGGCCCGCTTGCGCACCCGCTGCAGTCGCTTTCGAATGCCACCAGCGCGATCGTTGCACGGAGTCCGGGGACGCAGCCTGCGGTTGCGTGCGTCATGGGCGACATGGATTTGTTGCGGCCGCTGACATTGGCCGGTGCGCCCTGCGCGGTTGTCACGCGGGCCGGCGTGCCTTCGCTCTACTCCCGTTACGCGCAATCTCGCCTGGTTTGGGCTGATTACACCAAAAATAGCGAGGATCTCGTCGATGCCTTGGTGAGCTTCAGCAAGGCCCAGTCCGAGCCCCCGGTTTTGTTTTACGAAGAAGATGCACAGGTGCTCCTGATCTCGCGTCATCGTGAGCGTTTGGCGCGAGCGTTTCGGTTCGTTATTGCCGACGAAACACTGGTCGAGGATCTGCTCGACAAGGCACGCTTCCAGCTCCTCGCGGAACGCCACGGATTGCCGGTGCAGCCGGGACGACGCTTCGATCCCGCGGCAATTGAATCCGCCGATCTCGGCCTCGCCTTCCCTCTCATCGTCAAGCCGTTGACGAGGCTCGAAGGCTGGAACAACACGTTCGGATTGCGCAAGGCCATTTACGTCGAAAGCGCTGAAGCGTTGCGAAGCCTGTGGCCGCAATTCCGCGAAGTTAGCCTCGATCTGCTGGCTCAGGAATTCATCCCCGGCGCGGAAGGCCGCATTGAAAGCTACCATTGCTACGTCGATGGGCGCGGCGACATAGC
Source organism: uncultured Alphaproteobacteria bacterium (assembly GCA_963844545.1). Lineage (GTDB taxonomy): Bacteria > Pseudomonadota > Alphaproteobacteria > Rhizobiales > Xanthobacteraceae > BOG-931. The sequence continues at coordinate 2,161 of CAWJOX010000028.1, forward strand.
CGCGGAATTCACCGGGCGAAAGATCCGCACTTATCCATTTCGCTATGGCCACACCAGCGCACTCGAGATCACCGAGACCGACGATGTGCGCCGACATGGGCGTACTATCGTGGAGCGCCTGGGGCTGACCGGCGTAGCCAAACTCGACTTCAAGCGCGATCCCCAGGGCAACCTCCGTCTCCTGGAAATCAACCCCCGCTTCAATCTGTGGCATCACGCCGGCGCCATCGCCGGCGTCAACATTCCGGCACTGGTCTATGCCGATCTCGCGGGATTGCCGCGTCCGTCGGTGATACCGGTGAAGGCCGGCGTCCGCTGGTGCCGGATGTGGAAGGATCTGCCGGCTGCGCGCGCCAGCGGCGTGCCGCTCGCCTCGTGGCTGCCATGGGCGCTGGGCTGCGAAGCCAAGTCGGCCTTGTCATGGGATGACCCGATGCCGTTCTTGCGCTCGACGTTCCATCGTGTCGCGGGCAGCCGGCTCAAACCCGAGCAAATCGGCCGCTGGCGGGGGCGATATCGCGGCTGATCGACCGGCCAGCGGCGCGATTGAGCTTACGCTCCTTCCCACGAAGCTACACGGCGCGGTAAACACTTGACGGCGCGCCAGTCGGCTCGGCTATCCGGCGCGCTGAGGGACTGCGATGAGCGCCAATTCGTTCTGGCCAGACCTGCCGCTGGCCGCATGGACCGACACCTGCGAGACCCTGCAACGTTGGACGCAGATCGCGGGCAAGGTGCGGATCAAGTCGACGCCGCTCGTCAATCATTGGTGGAACGCGACGTTCCATTTGAATTCGCGCGGGCTCGTTGCCCCGGCCAATGTCCATCAAGGCCGCAGCTTCGATATCGTCTTCGATTTTGTCGATCATCTCGTTCGCATCGCGACCAGCGACGGCCGCGTCGAGAGTTTCGCACTGGTGCCGATGTCGGTCGCCGACTTCTACGCCGAGTTCATGCAGCACCTGCACCGTCTTGGTATCGACGTCCACATCTGGACGATGCCTTCCGAGATCGAGAACGCGGTGCCGTTTGAGCGAGATCGCGCGCATGCCCAATACGATCCCGAATATGTGTCGCGCTTTCGCCAAGCCATTGTTCAGAGCACCCGCGTGATGCACGAATTCCGCGCCCGTTTCATCGGCAAAGTGAGCCCGGTGCACTTCTTCTGGGGCAGTTTCGATCTCGCGGTCACGCGTTTCTCCGGCCGCACCGCGCCCCCGCCCAAAGGCACTACCCCTAACGTCGCCAGCTGGGTGATGGCAGAAGCTTATTCTCACGAAGTTTCGAGCTGCGGTTTCTGGCCGGGTAACGGCGGTTTCGGGCAAGCTGCGTTTTACGTGTATGCCTATCCTGAACCAGAAGGCTACGGCGACACTAAGCTTCGCACCGCAGAGGCCTCCTACAACAAGAACCTTGGACAGTTTATTCTGCCCTATGACGCTGTCAGGCAGGCGCTCGACCCAGATGCACTGCTGCTTGGATTTCTGCAGGAGACCTACGAGGCCGCTGCAAATCTGGCGAAATGGGATCGCACGGCGCTGGAACGCGGCAAAAGCGACCAGCACACGTGAGCTGAGATCGTTATGCGAATAGGCATCCGCCTTGCGATTTCCGGCCTGGTGCTGGCGTCGATCATGGTCAGCGCGATCGGCGTGCACTTGCTGTGGTGGCGGACAGCCGAAGCCAACAGCCACACGCTCGCAGCGACGATCGACGAGCAGATCGTCTCTGCCGTGCAGAAAGAACTCAACACCATTACGACGCAGGCAACCGCCGCGCACATCGCGATCCGCACCCTGTTCGTGCAAAACGTACTGGGAACGCGCGAGGCCGACAAACGAGAGTTTGTCTTTCTGTCGCAGTTGCAATCGCAGCCGAGCATCTCCTGGGTCGCTTTCGGCTTTCCGAACGGCGATTTCTTTGCCGCACACAAGCTCGGCGACCTCAGCCTGGAAATGATGGAGATCGCGCCGGTCAAAGGCGCAATCAAACGCCGCGTCGACACCTATCAGGTCGTCGTCGGCGACATTCAATTCGAGAAGCGCCAATTCGAGGACACCAACTACGTCGTCACCGATCAGGAATGGTACCGCAAAAGCATCGCGAGCGAGGAACCGGGCTGGTTCGAGGTCACGGACTTTCCGGTAGGCCGGCGCCCGGCGATCGCCTATGCCGGACCGGTTGACGTCTATCAAAAGCGGCAAGGCGTGCTCGCCGTTATCATCGAAAACACCAGGCTCGCACAATTCCTGTCGCAGTTGTCCGTCGGGAAGACCGGCGCCGCCTTCATTCTCGGCCGCAACGGCAAGGTCGTTGCCGCGCCCGATCCAGACGCCGATGAAGTCAAGATGCAGCGAGCGGATCAGCCGCTGCTGCCGATTGCCCAGGGCGCGATGAAGCAGGCCGGCAGTGCGTACGACAGCGCCGGCAAAACCGCGCATCCGATGCGCTACGTCGCCGGCGAGAACGCCTACGCCGTCACGCTGACGCCTCTCGATTTCCCCGGCTGGACGCTTGCAACGGTTATCCCGGAAGCGGAATTTTTGGGGCCGATCGAAGCGACGATACGATATCTTTTTATCGGCTTGGCGATCCTCATCATTGGCGCCGGTATTCTTTCGGCGTGGCTGGCAAGACGGATCATTGCCGCTCCGCTGTTAACGGTGGTCGACGAGATCAGGCGCGTTGAACGCTTCGAGCTCGATCAGGTGCGCCGGCATCCCTCGCACGTCACAGAACTTGAAAACCTGTCGAGCGCCATCGCGGACATGGCCGGCGGCCTTGCCGCTTTTCGCAAGTACATACCCGCCGATCTGGTGAGGATGCTGCTGCGCGAGGGCGTCGAGCCGCGCCCCGGTGGCTCGGTTCGCGCACTGACAGTGATGTTCACCGATATTGCCGGCTTTACCGGCTTGTCCGAGCGGATGGGCGACCAGATCATTCCGCTGTTGTCCGGCTATCTCGACATCATGTCCCGCGAGGTCAGTGCCAACAGCGGCACCATCGACAAATTTATCGGCGATGCGGTGATGGCCTTCTGGGGTGCGCCGCTCAGCAATGCCGATCACGCGATCGACGCCTGCCGGGCGGCACTGGCCTGCCAGCGCTCCCTGCGGGCATCCGGTCTGGCGGACGATACCGGCCAGCCAATCAAGACCCGGATCGGAATTAATTCCGGCGACATGCTGGTCGGCAACATCGGATCGGAATTCAGACTTAACTACACCGTCATCGGCGACGCGGTGAACGTCGCGAGCCGTCTTGAGGGTGCCAACAAGGAGTACGGAACCGAAATTATTATCGGCGGGGAAACGCGCCGCCTTGCCGGCGATCGCATTCATGTGCGCGAGCTTGACCGGCTGATGGTCTATGGCCGCGTCGGCGGACTGGCGATCTATGAGTTGCTCGCCGTCGCCGAGCCCGGCGCCGAGCCGCCGGGCTGGGTCCAACTTTATGAGTTCTGGACTTACGGCCTATCGGGCACGCGATTTTGATGCGGCCGTGATGTTTTTCCAAAAACTCCTGGCGCTGCGCTCGCACGATGCACCCGCGCGGATAATGCTGGAGCGGTGCACGAAATTCATCGATTGCCCGCCGGACTCGGAATGGGAAGCAACCAACGCAATGAAAGTAAAATAGTTGCGATCCTCCTGCTCACACCCAAGTCATTTTGCCGGGAGCGGATCGACACAATTATGCTATGAAATAGGGATGTGCTTGGCCGCGTTGGTCGATCGTCTCGGAAAGAATTCGCCATGAAAGCAAAAACGGCCCTCGCGGCCGCCATCGCCAGCTCCTTTGCGACTGCACTGGCAATGATTGCCGCGCCAGCCTTTGCGGGGCCCAAGCCGCCGCAGCCGACCATGGACAAGTGCTTCGGCATTGCCCTGAAGGGCGATAACGACTGCGCCGCCGGTCCCGGCACCACGTGCGCCGGCACCGCGAACGCCGACTATCAGTCCAATGCTTGGAAGTACGTGCCGAAGGGTACCTGCGCGACAATGGTAACCCCCAAGGGCAAAGGCTCGCTTGAGCCGAACAAATCCGACCCGTCCTAGAATTCACTCATGCCGGCCGCTTCGAATCTGCCACCGCGCGCCGGTATTGGCTTCAAGCCGCAGCATTTCAAGGACATCATCGCGGCACCGCAGCCGCTCGGCTTCTTCGAGGTGCACGCCGAGAACTACATGGGCGACGGCGGGCCGCCGCACGCGCAGCTCGGCGCCTTGCGTGAACGATATGCGTTGTCGATTCATGGCGTCGGACTCTCGATCGGTTCGATAGGGACGCTCGATCGCCACCATCTCGCGCGATTGAAAGCGCTGTGCGATCGCTACGAGCCGGAAAGTTTCTCCGAGCATCTCGCCTGGTCATCGCATGACGGCGTCTACTTCAACGATCTCTTGCCGCTGCCTTACACCTCGAACACGCTCGCCCGCGTGGCGCAACACATCGACGAAGTGCAGAGCGTGCTCGGACGTACAATGTTGCTCGAAAATCCGTCGAGCTACATTCGTCTTGCCGACAGCACGATCCCCGAGGTCGACTTCCTCGCGGAAATTTCGCGACGAACCGGATGCGGCCTGCTGCTCGACATCAATAACGTTTTCGTTTCGGCAAGAAACCACGACACGGCGTCGCTGGCTTACCTGGAAGAGTTTCCGCTTGATCGTGTGAAGGAAATCCACCTTGGCGGTCATCACGAAGACATCGACGATGCCGGCGCCCCGCTGTTGATCGACGATCACGGCTCGCCGGTGGCGGACGCGGTGTGGACCCTTTACCAACACGTCGTCGACCGTACCGGGCCGATTCCCACTCTGATCGAATGGGACAACGACATTCCAGACTGGCCAACTCTATGTGACCAAGCGCTCGCCGCTGAAAATATCCTCGCCGCTGCGTCGCGCGCATCAGCGGCATGAGAGCGATGATGCCCACGCCGTTTGAGACTTTGTTCGCGCGCGCTTTGCTGAACCCGCAAGCGCCGATACCGTTTGGTGTCGGCACTGAAAATGACGCGACCCCGGTGCGACGCTTTGCCGTCCATCGCAATAACGTGGTCGCCGGCCTGATCGGAACGCTGCGGGCGCGATTTCCGGTCGTTGAAAAAATCGTCGGCGAAGAATTCTTCGCAGCCATGGCGCGGGCCTTTGTCGCCGCGACGCCGCCGCGCACGCCAGTGCTGACGACGTATGGCGATGAGTTTGCCGATTTCATCGCCGCATTTGAGCCGGCGCGCGAGCTCGCCTACCTCGCGGACGTTGCGCGGCTGGAAGCCGCGCGCACGCACGCCTATCACGCCGCCGACGCGGTATCGATCGACGCCAATCAGTTTGCTGCACTTGATCCCGATGAAGTCAGTGACATTCGCGTCAACCTGCACCCGTCCGCCGAAATCATTTGCTCCCGGCATCCGATCGTCACCATCTGGATGATGAATTGCAGTGAGCGGGAGCCCGCGCCCATTGAGGATTGGCACGGTGAGGATGCGCTCGTGGTCCGTCCGCATTTCGATGTGGAAGTGCGTCTGCTGCCAACGGGCGGTGCGGCCTTCCTGCTCGCGCTAGCCGAACGTACAATCGGTCAAGCAGTAGAGGCGGCGTTTGCTGAACATCCGGCATTTGATCTGAGCGCGACATTAGCGGTGCTCATACGCTCGGGCGTTGCCGTGGACGTCATTGCGCCGTAGGTGCGTGGGTTTCCCTTTCCCGCCCTACGCGCTTGCGTTGCCGCGGCCTGCAGACACCCGTAGCGCTATGACGAAGAGAGCTTCAAGCGTTCAACAAAACCCAAGAGCACGGGCTTAGCGGCCCGCGCTCAATGTGACAGGCTGAAATAGCCTCACTTCGCTTTTTCGTACGGATAGATCAGTCCGCCGGTTTTCTGATCGGCCGGGCTCACAACGGTCTGATAGCTCATGCCGCGCCAGGTCTCGAGATTCGCCGCGTCGGTGATGCCGTGATACTGTACCTGCAGCATCCCGGACTTGGTCCACTCGCCGTTCTTCCCGAACCTGATGTCACCCATGATGGTTTTGAATTCGTGGCTGCGCAGGTAGTCGGCGAGCTTGTCGTCATTGACACTCTTGGCGCCTTCGATCGCCTCGCCGATCAGCTGGAAGTCCGCATAGCCCCAGCCGCCGAGATAATACCCGAGCGGATCGACGCCGGCGGCCTTGGCGCGGGCCTGGTATTTCTCGAAGAACGCCTTGGCCGGCGCCATCAATTTGGGCGATGGCACCCAAGTTTCGTAATTGACGATGCCGTTGAGCTTGGACTTGAGCCGGTCCTTGAACACCGTTGCCTGCAACCCGACCATGGCGCCGCCGAGCATCTTCGGGTTGAGCCCAAGTTCGTTCGCAGACTGCACCAGCCCAACTGAGCTCAGCGGATACGAGCATGCCACGACGAGATCGGCATTGGCGGCTTGCAGCGCGCGGATGACCGGCGAGAAGTCGGTCGTGCCCGGCGGGAAGGTCTTATCGTAGATGATCTTGAAACCGTAAGTCTTGGCATTTTCGCGGGCGCCTTCGCAGGCGTTGCGCGCGAACTCGGCGTCCTCGGATACCAGCGCCAGCGTTTGCGGTTTCGGTTTCTGTGCCGCCGCGGCCTCGAAAAAGCCCTCGGTAAACGCTTCCCGCGGTTTCGGACCAGTCGGCAGCATCGAGAAGTATTTCGGATAATGGAACTCGGCGTTGATATCGAGCGCGAAGAAGCCGACGAACACCTTGCCCTTCTGCATCACGATCGGCATCGCCGGCGCGTTCAGATTGGTCCCATAGGGACCCATCACGATGTCGACTTTGTCGATGTCGAGCAGTTTTGTATAAATCCCCGGGACATTGGCGGGCTTGGACTGGTCGTCGTAGTTGACCAGCTGAACCTTGCGGCCCAGCAGACCGCCTTTGGCGTTAATTTCCTCTTGCCAGATTTGGGCGCCCAACAGCGCCTGTTTTCCGTTCGGCGCCAGCGGGCCGGTCAGCGCCAAACTGAAGCCGATTTTGATCGGCTGGCTACTCTGCGCAACCGCAGGCGCTGGCGCGGCAGCGAGCCCCGCAGCAAGTACCGCTGCGCCGATCCCTCCGGCAACACCCCGTCGCGTCACGCAATAATTGCGATAACTCATGGCCTTTTCCTCCCAAGTAGCTTTGTCGACTTTACGTAACCTGACCGGCCGCCCGTTTTCGGGCTTCGCGCGGCAGTTCGGGCGGGAGAATGCCCTGCTTCCACGGTCGTGAAAAGGGCGCGAACGGGGGACCGTGGCAATCTGCCCCGACTAACGGTCGGTTCGCTGTCAATAAGGCTAATATTAACAGCCGGAGCTGCCTGTCTTTTGAGCATCGCGCATTTGCGATTTCGCTTCGCACCGCAACCGGCTAAACTGGCCGTTGACGACACTGGCGCGGGCCTACGCACCAAACATGCAGGCACTCTCCGTTAACGGGAATGATTACGAGGTCGACGTCGAACCCGATACGCCGCTCTTGTGGGTACTGCGCGATACCATCGGACTTATCGGAACCAAATACGGATGCGGTATCGCCCAATGCGGCGCCTGCACCGTCCATATCGACGGCATCGCCATGCGTTCGTGCCAAATCCAGGTCGGCACTCTAGGCGGCAAAAAGGTGACCACGATCGAGGCGCTGGCGCAGAATGGCAACCTGCACCCGCTGCAAAAAGCCTGGATCGAGCACGACGTGCCACAATGCGGCTATTGTCAGAGCGGTATGCTGATGGCCGCAGTGGCGCTGCTGGCGCAAAAGCCGAAGCCGACAGATGCCGAAATCGACGCGGCGATCACCAATATCTGCCGCTGCGGAACTTACCAGCGCATACGCGCCGCGATCCACGCGGCGGCCAGTGCGTGATGGTGGTAATGGAATGAAGTCTGTTCGCACGGTCGCAACGCTGCTCCTGCTGATCTGCGCCGGCGTGACCGCAATTCCGGCCGTTGCATCGGCAGCGGAACAAGTCGATCTTCTGCTGATACTGGCGGCTGACGTCTCGCGCAGCATCGACAGCGCGAAATTTCAGCTGCAACGTGAGGGTTATGCGGCTGCGATTTCCGATCCGCGCGTGCTAGACGCCATTCGCTCAGGTCGCGTTGGCCGCGTTGGACTGACGTTCGTCGAATGGTCGGGGGTCGGCTCGCAGCGCGTCTTGATCGACTGGACGACTATCGGCGACGCGGACGCGGCGAAAGGCTTCGGCGACCGGTTGCTCGAGGCGCCACGCTCGTTCTCGGATCGAACTTCGATCTCCGGCGCGATCGAATTCGCCATGGGGCAATTCGCGCGCGCACCGTACGACGCGCCGCGCCGCACCATCGACGTCTCTGGTGACGGTACCAACAATGCCGGTCGCGACGTGGCTTCGGTGCGCGATGAAGCGCTGGCCCAGAGCGTCACCATTAATGGCCTCGTTATCCTCAGCGAGACCCCCCTCGCTTGGAATCCCGATCATACCAATCCGCCCGGCGGCCTCGAAAATTACTACCGCAACAATGTCATCGGCGGCCCCGGCGCATTTGTGCAAGTGGCGCAGGATTTCAATTCTTTCGGCCAGGCCATCGTCAAGAAGATGATCGCGGAAGTGGCGCAGACGCACGCAAAACCAAGATTTCGCACGTCGGTGCGCTAGCTGCATCGGACTCTTGCCAATGAGACGGTGTTGGGAAGCATTCCCGGACTGGCATTGCCCGCCTCACGGATTTTCGCCTTGTGCAGCAACCATTTGCGCGGAGCGCCGGCCACGAAAGCGACATAGATGCCGGCCATGTTTGCGGCTTAGCTGTCAAACCGTATTATCCGGCGACTTAAGCGAACCACTCGGAAAACGCATCCCGTGACCGCGGCTACAGGCTTGAAGCGCCTTGCGATCGCCGTTGCTACCGTAATCGTGGCGGTCTTCGTGGCGTTGGTCGGGCTGTCCTTTCTAATTCCGGCTTCCTCCGTGCGGGATGCGGTCGCCCGTGAAATTCGCGCCGTCACCGGGCTCGACCCGGTGTTGCGCGGCGATGTCTCAGTCTCGCTGTTCCCTTCCGGAACGGCAAGCTTCCACGATGTCTTGCTTGGCAATGATCGTACCGGCCAACCGGCGGTCATCGCCGAGGAGCTGACCGCTCACTTGCGTTACTTCCCGCTGCTGGCCGGCCGGATCGAAATCGCCGACGTGACGCTGGTGCGCCCGACAATCACCGTGACTTTCCAGCCCGGTGGCCAGTCGAATTGGTCGGGCTTGACCCGATCGCTGGCCAGCGCGCTCGAGCCTAATCCTGGTCGCACGACGTCGTTCTCGGAGATCGGCATCCGCGACGGCACCGTTATCGTCCATAGCCATCAGGCGGGGAAGGAAACCACCGATCGCCTCGAAGGCGTGGAATTCCAGCTTGCCTGGCCGTCGATATCGCGGAGTTTCGGCGCCAATGGCCACTTCGTTTGGCACGACCAGCCGGTCGAGGCGAGCCTCACGCTCAGCGACTTTCTCGCCGCGCTCAACGGCGATCGCTCCGGCGTAAAGCTCAGACTCACCGGCGCCCCGCTGAAAGTGGCCTTCGACGGCGCCGCCAGCAATCAACCGACGCTGAAGGTCGACGGCACTTTGAGCGTGGAGTCTCCCTCTCTGCGTGACGCGCTGCGTTGGGCTCGCGCCAGCGAACTGCCGTTCGGCGGCTTTGGACGCTTCGCGCTGCGGGCGCAGAGCAGCATCGCTGCTGGCGTAGCTTCGCTCTCCGGCGTCAACGTCGAACTCGACGGCAATATGGCGGAAGGCGTCATCACGCTCTCGACTGACCAGCGTACGGTCCAGGGCACGCTCGCAGCCGACGCACTCGATCTGACTCCATACGTGTCCGGGATTCACATCTTGGCCGCGAATGAACGCGCCTGGGATCGGCTACCCATCGCGCTTGACGGCCTCGCCGACTTCGATCTCGACCTGCGGCTGTCGGCAGCCACCATCAAGATCGCGAATGCACAGTTGGGCCGAACCGCGGTTGCCGCTACGATGCGTAATGGCAAGCTCGACGTCGCTATCGGCGAGTCGCAGGCCTTCGGCGGCATTGCCAAAGGTTCGCTAGGCCTTGCCAGCGCCGCCGACGGGGTCGCGGTGAAATCGCATGTGCAATTCGTTGATGTGGATGTAGAAAGCTGTCTCAGCCAGATATTCGGCGTGCACAAGCTTGAGGGCCACGGCGACATGGCCCTCAACATCGAAGGTTCCGGCTCGTCAGTGTTGGGAGTGACCAGTACCCTTCACGGCACGGCAAACCTCACCGCCCACAACGGCGCGATCGCCGGTATCAATGTCGAGCAATTGCTGCGCCGGCTTGAGCGCCGGCCCTTATCCGGCAACGGCGATTTCCGCACCGGGCGCACCCCATTCGACAAGTTCGTGCTCGGGCTGAAGATCGAGCAGGGCCAGGTGTCGGTCGACGACATGCATCTGGAGGGGCCGAGCGTGCGGCTCGCGGTCAACGGTCAAGTCTCGGTGCCCACGCGCGATCTTGACCTCAAAGGCGTTGCCACCCTCGTGTCCAACGAGACCAGCAACCAGTTCGATCTGCCCTTCGTCGTCCAGGGTCAATGGGATGACCCGATCATGTTGCCGGACGCACAGAGCCTGATCCGCCGCTCCGGCGCCGCCGCTCCGCTCCTCGACGCCATCAAGACTCGTAACGCCGGCGCCGCCGTCCGCTCGGTGATCGATAAGCTGTTCGCGTCTCCAGGTGCCTCCACCGGCCAAGCTCCGGCAGCAAAGACTCGAAACTAGCTTACGCTCGCACCTCTCGCAGCGGTGACTTTGGCAAGCAGCGAAGCAGCGATCACCGCGACGCCAACCACTGCAACCATGATGCTGCAAACGGCGTTCATTTCCGGCGTCACCCCGAGCCGCACTTCCGAATAGATACGGATCGGTAGCGTGGTCGCGCCCGGACCGGTGGTGAAGCTCGCGATCACGAGATCATCGAGCGAGAGCGCGAAAGCAAGCATCCAGGCGGCGGCGATGGCCGGGACGATTAACGGCAAGGTCACGGACACGAACGTTCGCAGCGGCGTGGCGCCCAGATCCATCGCCGCTTCCTCGAGGCTTAGATCGAAGTCGACGAGCCGCGACTGCACAATGACCGTCACAAAGCACATCGCCATCGTGGTGTGCGCAATGGCGACGGTCCAAAATCCGCGGTCGACCGCCATAGCGACGAACAGAAGCAGCAGCGACAGGCCTGTGATCACCTCCGGCATCACCAGCGGCGCGTAGATCATCGCTGCGAACAGAAGCCGGCCGCGGAAGCGGCCGAAGCGGACCAGCGCCAGCGCCGCAAGCGTTCCCAGTATCGTCGCCGCGCTTGCGGACACCAGCGCCAATCGGATGCTGATGAAAGCTGAGTCGATAAGCGGCGCATCGTTGACGAGCGCGGTGTACCAATGCGTCGACCAGCCGCCCCAAACCGCCACCAAACGCGAGGCATTGAACGAATAGATCACCAGAACCGCGATCGGCAGATACAGAAAACCAATCCCGAGCAAAAGAGCTGCGAGGTTGAAAGCGGAAAGCCGGCGCATCGTTACTCCCGCTCCACCGTCCGCATGGCCTGGTTCTGATAGACCACGATCGGCGTCACCAGCAGGCAAACCAGCATAACCGCAACCGCGGAGGCCGCCGGCCAATCCCTGTTGCCGAAGAACTCCATCCAGATGGTTTGTCCGATCATCGGCGACTGCGAACCGCCGAGCAGATCGGGAATGACGAATTCACCGATGATCGGGATGAAACACAGGAGCACGCCCGCGACCACGCCGGACGTGGACAGCGGTAAAGTCACCAGCCAAAAAGTCTTCCAGCGCGGCGCGCCGAGATCGGCCGCGGCCTCGAGGAGCGACTCGTCCAACTTCTCGAGCGTCGCATAGAGCGGCAGCACCATGAATGGCAGATAGGAATAGACAATGCCGATATAGACGGCCGTATCGGTCGAAAGCCACGCCGGCGGTTCCTTGACAATCGACAGCGCGATGAGAACCTCGTTCAGCGGGCCGTCGCGCTGCAGGATATTCATCCACGCATAAATGCGAATGAGCAGCGACGTCCAGAACGGCAACACTGTGAGAAGTACTAGGATCGCCTGCCAGCGCCGTGGCGTGCGTGCGATCGCATAGGCGATCGGAAAGCCGATGATTAAAAGAAAGAGCGTGGAAAGCGCGGCAATCTCAAGGCTTTTGATATAGGACAAGAGATAAAGCGGGTCTGAGCCGAGCAGAATGTAATTGTCGAACGAAAGCCCGGAGAAAAAAGCGACAAGACCGTGCCAGCCGGCGGCAACGTCAAGGAGCGGGGTATATGGCGGCTGCGCGATCGCCGTCTGCGACAGGCTGATCTTGAGCACGATTAGAAACGGCAAAAGAAAAAACGCGAGCAGCCAAACATAGGGAATGCGCACAACAAGCTTGCGCAAAAAGGAGGTCTCCTGCTGCTGCCCCATGACGATCCTTAGCGCGTGAGCAGCATGCCATTCTCGGGCGGCCAGATCGCCCAAACCTCGTCGCCAAAGGCGAGCCCGCGCTCGGCGCGGATTCCGACATTGGCGATCGCCGCTTTCACCACCGAGCCGTCGCGCAGCCGCAGCTTGTAGATCGAGGTATCGCCGAGATAGCCGATGTCGACGATGGTGCCGGCGATGCAATTGTCCGCACCCGGTGACCGCGGCTCGCGGGTGATGCGGACCTTCTCCGGTCGCACGGCCACGCAAACGGCTGCACCGGGGACAGCGTCGGCTTTGACTGCCACCTGCAAGCGACCGGCCGGCGTTCCCTCGACACTGAGACCATCAGCACCGAGGCGGCCCTCAAACACATTGACGTCGCCGACGAAATCGGCGACCCAGCGCGAGTTCGGCTGCTCATAGATCGCGGCGGGCGGCGCGACCTGCATCAGCCGGCCGCGGTTCATCACGGCGATGCGGTCGGCGACCGTCATCGCTTCGCTCTGGTCGTGGGTGACGATGATGAACGTGAGCCCGAGTTTGCGCTGCAGCTCCATCACTTCGAACTGCGTCTCGCCGCGTAATTTCTTGTCGAGCGCCGCCATCGGCTCGTCGAGCAACAAAACCCGCGGCCGCTTCACCAGCGAGCGGGCCAGCGCCACCCGTTGGCGCTGGCCGCCGGAAAGCTCGTGAGGCTTGCGGTCGCCGAAACTTTCGAGTTTGACCAAAGCGAGCATGTCGGCCACACGCCGCCTGATCTCCTCTTTAGGCAAGCCCTCCTGCTTGAGGCCGAAGCTGACGTTGGCATCGACGCTAAGGTGCGGAAACAGCGCGTAGCTTTGGAACATCATGTTGACGGGGCGGCGATGCGGCGGCACGGCAGCGAGATCGATCCCGTCGAGCAGCAGACGGCCCGAGTTCGGCCGTTCGAAGCCCGCGATCAGACGCAACAGCGTGGTCTTGCCGCAGCCCGAAGGACCGAGCAAAGCAAAGAACTCACCGTCATAAATATCAAGCGACAGATGATCGACGACCGCGACACTGCCGAAGCGCTTGGTCAGGTTTTCGATGCGCAGCACCGGACGCGCTTTCGGATCGGTCCACGGCGCAAAATCCCGCTTCGATACGACACTCTGCATTCCCACAAACAGCCGCAGCGGGGACGAAACTGCAAGAGTTTTGTAAGGCTAGTCGGAGCGAGCGAACAAATGAGGCGGCGACCGCTCGGGACCCGCGCAACGCCGGCGGCGGGATGTTACTCAGCCACTGCTCCGGAGAGTGACGTCAGTAGCGTGTCGTCGCCGCCCTCGCCGGCAAGCTTGCGGGGCTCGGGACCGTAATAATCACCCAATTGAACCACAGGCCGCGGCTGCGTGATGATCGCGACCAGACGGTCGTAGAGCGACTTCGCCGAAACCGGCTTGACGAGATACTCGTTGACGCCGAGTCGCACGGCTTCGACGACCCGCCAGCGCTCGCCATGCCCGCTGAGCATGATGATCGGCACGTTCGGCACTGGAAACACGCCCGGCGACCGCACGATGCGCACCAGCTCGGCGCCGCTCAACAGCGGCATTTCCCAGTCGAGGATCACGACATCGGGGCTGACGGTGCGAATGGTGTCGAGGGCGGAGATGCCGTCAGGCGCTTCATAAATATCCTTGATGCCGCAATTGACCAGCAGATTACGGACCGTCTTGCGCATGTACTGGTTATCGTCGACGACGAGAATACAAAGCCCGGCAATAAGGTCGGTAATGTCTTTTTTAGACAGCTTGGGGGGCATGACTGCCTTGGCGGTTCCACGGCCGTCGAGCCGGCGCGGCGGCCATCGGATCATAGGGCGCCTTGCGGGTCGGTAAAATTGCTCCCGATTGGGCGTGCTTTTGGTGCCGAGGGCGCCCCGTTCCTGCCAACGTGGTGAGCGTTCCGTTAATAAAGCCCACGCGGTCCGAGGTGCGCCGCATCAGCCGTTCGGCTGCGCCATAAACTGTTCGAGCGCACTCCGCTCATCTTCCAAAAAACGCAAGCCGAGCTTGGAGCGGCGCCAGAGCACGTCTTCGGCCGTCTGCGCCCACTCTTTCGTCATCAGATAGCGCACCTCCGCGGCAGTGAGATCGGCACCGAAGCGGATGCCGAGATCGTCGAGCTGACTGGCGTTGCCAAGCACGTTTTCGACGCGTGTACCGTAAGCGCCGACCAGCCGGCGCGCATGGTCGTCGGTCAGAAACGGCCATTGCCGCTGGGTGCGCGCGACCAGAACCGGCACGCCGTCGTAGACGAAATCGCCGCCCGGCAACGGGCTGTTCGCGGTCCATGGCCGCGAGCGCGGAAAGAACCGCGACAGCCGGGCCAGCGCATCCTCGGCGAGGCGCCGGTAGGTCGTGAGCTTACCGCCATAGATCGTCAGCAGCGGTGCCTGGCCGAAGGTTTTGTCGAGGATGAGGGCGTAGTCGCGCCCGATGTCCTGGGGCTTGCCTGCGCCGTCGTCATAGAGCGAGCGCACGCCCGCATAAGCCCACACCACGTCGGCGGAGCCGATTGCGGCGCGGAAATACTCGTTGATGACACCGCAGAGATAGTCGATCTCCTCCCTCGATGGCGCGACCGCTGCCGGATCGCCGGTAAAACTCCGGTCGGTCGTGCCGATCAGCGTGTAGTCTTGCTGAAACGGAATGGCGAACACCACTCGGCCGTCGGCGGCCTGCAAAATGTAGGCGCGGTCGTGATCGTAAAGACGCCGCACTACGATGTGGCTGCCCTTGTCGAGGCGAAGCCGCCGCGGCGGCGCCTGTTGCAGCACCGTCTCGGCAACCGTCTCAACCCAGGCGCCGGCGGCGTTGACCAGTACCCGCGCGGTCACGACGTCGCGCTCACCGCGCGCATTGAGAATTAGGCGCCAGATATCGGCGCGCTCGGCGCGCACGCAGCGCGTCCGGGTGCGGATTTCGGCGCCGCGTTCGGCGGCGTCGAGCGCATTGACGACGACAAGACGCGCATCGTCCGCAAAGCAATCGGAATATTCGTAGCCATGGTGGAAGCGCCGCTTGAGCGGAAGGCCGGCTTCGCCGGTGACGAGATCGAGCGGACGCGTGCCGGGCAAAATCGCGCGATGCCCAATCAGGTCGTAGATGAAGAGGCCGAGCCGCAACACGATCGGCGAACGGCTCGATGCATCAAGCGGTAGGACGAAGCGCAGCGGCCGAATGAGATGCGGGGCGATCCGCAACAGCACCTCGCGCTCGTTAAGCGCGGCGCGGACTAGCCGCAGCGCGCCGTGCTCGAGATAGCGCAAGCCACCGTGGATCAGCTTCGAGGACGCCGACGAGGTGCCCGAGGCAAGATCGTTTTGCTCGAACAGGGCGACCTTCAATCCGCGCCCCGCGGCGTCGCGGGCGATGCCGACGCCGTTGATGCCGCCGCCGATGATGGCGAGGTCAAAATCGGCCACTGATTCTCCTTTCCCCGCAAGATATCAAATCCGCTGTTGGCGCCGACCAGCAATGCAATGATCTTGCCTCGTTCTACGGATCGGCGATGATGTCGCTGCGAAATACGCATCAGGAGGCGCGTTATGGATTTCCGCGATCGTCACGTCGTGATCACCGGCGGCGCTGGCGCGCTTGGCACGGCTGTGGTCGAAGCCCTCATCGCATCCGGCGCTGTGTGCCATGTGCCGTGCTTCGATGAAGCTGAGGCACAACGCTTCCGGCTGCGCGATCACAAACAGGTTCGGCTCACGGTCGCCGGCAACCTCGCCGATGAAACAGCGATTGCGCGCCTCTACGACGGCATCGCGTCGCTCTGGGCTTCGATTCATATCGCCGGCGGTTTTGCCGCCGGACCCTTGAGTGAGGCGAGCTTGGCGACGCTGCGACAGCAGATCGACATGAATTTCATCAGCTGCCTGCTCTGCTGCCGCGCCGCCGTTAAAACCATGACCACGGCCAAAAACGGACGCATCGTCAACGTCGCGGCCCGGCCCGGGCTCGAATGGCGAACCGGCGCCGGCATGGTCGCCTACGCCGCGAGCAAAGCCGCCGTTGCCGCGCTCACGGCCGCGCTCGCCGAGGAGGTCGTCAAGGACGGCATTCTCGTCAACGCGGTGGCGCCTTCGACCATGGACACGCCGGCCAATCGTCGGGCCATGCCGAAAGCCGATTTCAGCCTGTGGCCGAAGGTCGACGAGGTCGCGGCCACAATTCTGTTTCTCGCCTCCCCGGAAAACCGCGTCACCCGCGGCGGCATCGTGCCGGTCTACGGGAAATCCTAATAGCCCGGCCACAGTCCCGGCGTCGCCAGTTCAAGCAGGTGCCCGTCGGGATCACGGAAATAAATGCTCTCGCCGCCGCGCGGCCATTTGGTGCGGCCTTCGATGCCGACGTTCGCTTCCTTAAGCTGCTCCTCCCATGCCGCAAGCTCGGCGGCGGCGATTGAGAAGGCCATGTGCACGGGACCATGACCGTCATGCGGCGGGATGGTGCCGCCGGGCAGGTGCATTGTCTCGAACGAGCGTCCCCGCAGAAACAGCAGCAACACGCCGCGCCCGCCAACATCGTAAGCGCACAATCGCTGATCGCGGTAGATGCTGTTGAGCCCGAGGATCTGCTCGTAGAACGGACAGGCGCGCTCGAACTCCTCGACATAGAGCGAGGTTTCCAGAACGCCGAGCAGATTGGGCATAGCAGACCTTCCGTCATCAGCACCGGCGCAAAAACGCCAAGACCCGCGATCGATTTTATCGCACCAAGGAAGATGGATTGCCGGGTCAAGGCTGCCCGGCAATAACCACGACTAAACACTTACCCCGAAACCGGCACGATTTCGCGCGCTGGCGAGCGCACCAGGCGGGTCACTCCGGTCGAGGCGACAATCGCGTGCTGCTGCGCATAGGCCTCGTGGTTCTGCTCGATGTAATCCAGATCGTAGAGGTAATTGACCATCAGGCCGTATGACTGCTCGAGCGCCCGCTCGGATGTATCGGCAATCCAGTTGAGCTGTTGCAGCCGCGCGCCGTTGCCTAGATGAAAGCGGGCGACGGCATCGACCGGCAAGCCCCGGCGATTGCGCGCGCGCACGTAGTACCAGGCAGCGGCACGCATCATCGGCTCGCCAATGACTTCAACGAGTCGATCGTCGAGCGACCAATTGGCACGATCGAGCGCGCCAAGCGCTTCGCGATCCTTGGCGTCGATCGCGAGCGAAGCTTCATTGCCGCGTTCACGCTTGAGCCATTCGGCGAAATTCGGCGCCGGCGACAGCGTAACGAAAGTCGAGATGCGCGGCCATTCGCGGCGGACTTCTTCCACCACCTGCTTGATAAGGAAGTGGCCGAACGTCACGCCGGCAAGTCCGCGCTGGCAGTTGGTGATAGAGTAGAAAACAGCCGTCGTCGCGCGTTCCGGGTCGACGACCTCACGCTGGTCTGACAATATCGGCGCGATCGCAGCCGGTATGTCGCGGGTCAGCGCTACCTCGACAAAAATCAGCGGCTCGTCGACCAGCGCCGGATGAAAGAAGGCGTAACAGCGCCGGTCCGGCAGGTCGATGCGGCGCCGCAACTCCTCCCAGTCGTGAATCTCGTGTACGGCCTCGTAACGGATGATTTTTTCGAGAATCGAAGCCGAGGTCGACCAGTCGATGCGGCGCAGGACCAAAAACCCGCGATTGAACCAGGAAGAGAACAGATGGACGAAATCATTGTCGATGACCGCGAGATCGTCGCGATGGTCCATGGCGTCCATGAGCTGTTCGCGCATGCGCACCAGCGCGGCGGTGCCGCCGGGCGCGAGATTGAGCCGACGAAAAAGCTCCAGCCGGCGCGGTTCGCTGGCGCGATGCAGTTCGGCCGCGGCGTCGGCCGACTGTGATTGCCGCCAGGCGGCGATCGCCGCCTCGATGCGGGGCGTATCGTACCCGAAGGTTCGCGCCAATGCTTCGAAAAACGCAATGCGAGGCCCGGTCGTCAGCGCCGCATAATCGGCGAGAATCTCATTGGCCAGCGCTACACCGGAGGCCTCGCCGCGGCCGGAAAGCAGCGCCTCGCAAAGCTCCACCAAGCCATCGAGGCGCCCGCGCGCCGGCCCACGGCGCTCGCGCCGGATCAAGGCGCGGCTGCGGTCGGCAATACTTTGCAGCATGTCGCTGAAGAACGAGGCGTTCACCGCAACCATCGATCGACCACACCCACGCCGGCAGGAAATAGAGCTAATGATCGCCGGCGGCGATGACAAGTTAGCGAAATGCATGGCCCATGGACAAATTCGTCCCGCTTTGTCAGTTAACCGCGGCACGGCGCGGCGCGGCCGCTGGAACGTTGAGGAGCTTTTGAAATGCCGGGTCCGTTGGCTGGTCTGCGCGTCTTGGAGCTTGCCCGCATCCTGGCGGGACCCTGGGCGGGGCAAATCCTTGCCGATCTCGGCGCCGACGTGATCAAGGTCGAGCGCAAAGGCGCCGGCGACGACACCCGTTCGTGGGGCCCGCCGTTTGTTCCCGCCGCCGACGGCGGCCATCTCGGCGCCGCCTATTTTCACGGCACCAACCGCGGCAAGCGTTCCATCGAGCTCGACTTCGAAAGCGAAGAGGGCCGCCGCATCGTCAAAAAACTCGCGGCGCAGTCCGACGTTCTGATCGAGAATTTCAAGGTCGGCGGGCTCGCCAAGTTCGGCCTCGACTACAAAAGTCTGGCGCCGGAAATGCCGCGGCTGATTTATTGCTCGGTGACCGGCTTCGGCCAGGATGGTCCCTATGCTTCGCGCCCCGGTTACGATCTCATGGCGCAAGGGATCGGCGGCTTCATGGATCTCACCGGCAATGCCGACGGCGAGCCGCTGCGCGCCGGCGTGCCGGTGTCGGATATCTTCACCGGGGTCTATTCCGCGGTCGGCATCCTTGCCGCATTGGCGCGCCGGGAGAAAACCGGCCGCGGCGGCTATGTCGACACCGCGCTCGTCGACTCGACCGTTGCGGTGCTCGCCAACCAGGCGCTCAACTATTTGGTCTCCGGCAAAGTGCCGCACCGCATGGGCAACGCGCATCCCAACATCACGCCTTATCAGGTGTTTCCGGTCGCCGACGGTCACATCATCATCGCCAGCGGCAACGACGGTCAGTTTGCCAAGCTGTGCGGCGTCCTGGGCGTGGCGGACCTCGCCAAGGACCCGGATTACGTCGACAACAAAGCGCGGCTCGCCCATCGCGCCGAACTCATCGGGCGCCTGTGCGCCCAGACGGCGCGCATGCCAAGCGCCGAGCTGCTCAGCAAGCTCGAAGCGGTCGGCGTACCGGCTGGCCCGATCAACGATCTCGCGCAAGTGTTCGCCGATCCGCAGGTCATCCATCGCGGCATGAAGGTGGAACGGCCAAGCGCCGCCGCCAAGGCCGGAAAAATTCCCGGCGTTCGCACGCCGATCGTACTCGACGGCGCACCGATGGCGGCGGAGCGGCCGTCGCCGCGCCTCGGCGAGCACACCGCGGAAATCCTGCGCGAGATTGGCGAGGAGTGACTCGCCCGATAATCGAGGAACTTGTTATGGCGAAACTCGTAGCCATCCTGTCGGCAACGTTGTTTATGCTTTTCATCACGGCCGCCTTTGCGGATGAAAATCCGCTGCTGGGCACATGGAAATTGAAATCGTTTGTTCGCGAAGTGGCCGCGACCGGAGAACGCTACAACGAACGCGGCGCACACCCGGACGGCTACCTCGGCTACGCTGCGGACGGCCGCATGTACGCGATCATCACCTGGGACAATCGCGCCAGCCCTCACGACGTGGTTCCGACCAACGAAGAACGAATAAAACTGTACGGGACGATGATATCTTATGCTGGGACCTATACGGTGGACGCCGAGAAAGTGATCCATCACGTCGATATCTCGTGGAATCAGGTCTGGACCGGCACCAATCAAGTCCGCTTCTACAAGCTTGAAGGCAACACGCTTACCATTACTTCCGCGCCCAATCGAAATCCGGTCGACGGCCGCGAGGGCCGCAGCATTTTGGTGTGGGAGAAGATCCCGGCGAAGTAACGTTTCCCGCTTCCCGCGAAGTGGGACGGCCAAGGAAATGCATTCCCGCGACGCCTTCCGCGCCCGGGTCTTGTGAAAATGTTGGGTGGGTTTAGCCGTGAAGCGGCGTAACCCACCGTACTGAGCGGTGGGTTTCGCTTCGCTCTACCCACCCTACGAAGCGCAATGACAAAAGAATAAAGGAGGCGGAACGCCGACAGACGTGTTCAGCCAACCTCCGCATCTCGCGATGCGGCGCGCGCCCTTGTCTCTTCCCCCTCCCCCGCTTGCGGGGGAGGGTTGGGAAGGGGGCACGCTCGCCTATCGGCGTTCCACCACGGCTCTTACCGTCAGGGCTTTCGGCCCTTGGGCGCAGCTCCAGGCCAGGCTTCCTGGGACGTGGCAGGACGTTCGATCCGGTACGCTCGCTCCAACCGGGAAGCAAAGATCTTACGTTCTTACACGGGCGTTACCCGTGCCCGCCTGTCCCAGTCCAGGGAACGCACCTCCCGGACCGGTCGTAGTGCCGGTCAGCATGATGCCCGAAGCTGCCCGGGTGCGGAGTGTATCGTTCCGCGCGCGGGCACCGCACTCGCTCCACCTCTCGGAATACCTTCGCGACAGGCGTCCTTGGTGAGCGAGATTCTTTAGATCGCATATCTGAAATGAGGACCAATGTCAATGGAAATGAGACTAGCAGGCGCCCCGCGACCGCGCGCCAGCAGGGCGCGATCGGCGCAGCTATCACGTCACGCTGTTTTTGGCAGTGATCACAGCAAGCGGACATGCCGGGCGCGCGCGAAGTTCGCGGAGTGCTAGTATCGAGCGTGGACCGCTTTCTTGAGCCTCGAACTTTTTCGGAGCTTTCAATTGCGGCTCTAAAGCCCATTCGTAAGCCCAGCTCCTGCGATCGCACCGATGATGGACACCGTAGATACAAATAAAAAGCTATTGCAACGGCGTGAATTCAACCGCCTTTGCGCGGTACTCGGGCTATCACTTCCGAGTGTCAGCGCAATACTGGCATCGGTACCGGGCATCCCGGCTCTTGCCGGCACCGCCAACTCAAAGAGGGAAGCCCGTACGATCACGTTCCGCGACGGCACTGTGGTGTCGGCATTAGGCCAAGGAACTTGGCATCTGGCGCAAGGAAAACATCCGGAGACGATCGAAGCAGAAGCGCTGCGCGCGGGAATATCGCTTGGCATGACGGTGATTGACACAGCGGAATTATATAGTGGCGGTCACTCTGAGGAATTGGTCGGCCGCGTCATCGCTGGTCGACGCGACCAGGTATTCCTGGTCTCTAAAGTGACACCTGATCACGTGCCCGACGATGGCATCGCGCGTGCGTGCGAAGCGAGCCTTGGGCGCCTCGGCACCGACTATCTTGATCTCTATCTGCTGCATTGGCGGAACCCAGATACGGATCTCTCAAAGGCTGTAGCTGGGTTTGAGAGCCTGCGCGCTCGGGGTAAAATTCGCGCCTGGGGAGTGTCCAACTTCAAAGTCAGCGACATGGACGATCTTTTCCGCGTTCCGGACGGCCATCGCTGTGCGACTAATCAGGTGCGCTACAGCCTCGCCGACCGTGCGATCGAGTACGATCTGCTGCCCTGGTGCCGACAGCACCGCATGCCAGTGATGGCCTATTCCCCACTGGGCGATGGTGGCTTGGTTCATGATGCTGCGCTTGCACAGGTCGGCGCAGCGCACCATTGCGCGTGGAGTGCGATTGCACTTGCCTGGATAATCCAGAGCGGCGACATCATTGCAATTACCGAATCTGGGTTGCCGGCGCATGTAAAGGAGAATGCCGTTGCGCTGTCGCTGATGCTGACACCCCAGGACATTCAGACATTGGACGCAGCTCATCCCCTTCGCTGGACCGATGTTTTGCGATTTCTGTTTGATCGTAGCAAGCTCTGGCTGCGGCACATCCAGTATGCCTTATAGGGCTACATCTGAAAAAATTCGCCGCGACAGGCGTACCAACACACGATCCCGAATTATCGGATTGGAGAGAACTGCAGGGCGCCCGGCTCGCCAGAATTGCTGCGACGTCAAACGACGCGATTGGCCCGAAGCTGCCGTTCGTTGCGATGCAGCGAGTGGTCCGGAGTTGGAGCTAAAGCGGACTCGAAATTGATGGCCTCGTTCGGTCGTCAATGACCCCAACTCGGACATGAGCGGCCGACATTCCCGATCGAGCAGCAGACGAAGTTCGAACTTGTCATCATCTCACGACTGCAAAGGTACTCGGTCCGACGAGCCCTGCATCATTCCTGTCGCTCGCCGACGAGGTGATCGAATAGAGCTGGCCGACTTCTGCTTGCGGCCACAGCGACAGATATTTCATCGTAAGTGAATGCACCGAGCGCAACCGACCTCAGCGTTCCAACAAATGCCGCTCCGGAAAATGCATTAAAGCAAGCCCCAAGCCTACAGTCAGGTCATCGCCAGCCAAGGCGCCGCCACCGGCGATATTAGGTAGAGGCAGAGAACAAAGAGATCAGGCCCAGCAATAATGATCGATTTGCGGCCGGCGGTCTTTCGGTATCCCCCCGGTTGGCTTAGACTATGCTACCGAAATGCGAGATTGTGCCGTCGATGTCGGTCGTCGAGAATGAGGCGGGGCTTTCAGCGCTGGTAGCCGATATTTACGACACGGTGTTTGAACCGGCGGCTTGGCCTGTCGTCCTGGAAAAAATTTGCGCTTTCGTCGGCGGTTGCGCAGCGAATGTCTTTTCGCAGGACTCCTTATACAACGTCGCCCAGGTTCACTATTCGTGGGGCGACAATCCGGACTACGTCCGGCTCTACCTGGAAAAATACGTGACGATGAACCCGTTCTTTCCGGCCATCGCCTTCGGCGAGGTCGGCCGCGTCAGCATGCAGTCCGAGATCATTCCGTTCGACGAATTCTACGAAACGCGATTTTATCGCGAATGGGTGCAGCCGCAGGGTTACGTCGATTGTCTTTATTGCCTTCTGGAAAAATCGGAAACCGGCTGCGCCATGATAACCATCCGCCGCGACGCGCGGAACGGTTTCGTCGATGACGAGGCGCAGCGGCGCCTGGGGCTCATCATCCCGCACTTGCGGCGCGCAATTGTGATCAACAGAGCGCTGGAGCATACCAAAACCGTCACGGCCTCGCTGACCGATGTTTTCGATCGCATGGCAACGGCGATCTTCCTCATCGGTCCAGAACGCCGGATCATTTATGCCAATGCAGCCGGGGAAGCGCTGCTGGCGCGGAACGAACTCGTTTCTCGAAACGACGGCCTGCTGCAGGCTCGTCATCATCCGACGGTCACCGCCTTGTTTTCGGCTTTGGAGACGGCCGAAGCGCTGAACCCGGACGGCGACAGCGGCGGCATCACCTTGCCGCTGGAAACGGAAACGGGCGAGCCGTACGCCGCCCATGTGCTGCCACTGTCTTCCGGGTTGCGTCGGCGCGTGGGTGGCGCGCATGGCGCGGTCGCTGCCGTGTTTGTCCGCAAGGCGAACGTGGCCTGGGCTTCTCCCGCCGAGACTGTTGCCAAGCGTTACGGCCTCACCCCGAGCGAGATTCGCGTTCTGCTCGGCGTCGTCGAGCATGCCGGTGTTTCCCATGTGGCGGCGGCGCTCGGTATCTCCGTGGAGACCGTCAAGACGCATCTCAAACGGATCTTTCAAAAGACCGGAACGCAACGGCAGGCCGATCTGGTGAAGTTGCTCGCCGCCTTTGCCCTCCCCTAGCCGTAGCGAGGTCAGTTTTTTGCCATCGCTGGCGGCCGAATCACCCAAACAGGGGACGCCGCAATCGCCCATTTTTGGTTGACTGGGCATTCCGCCTTGCTGGGCGCATCACGAGGCCAGACCAGGATCGTGGCCGGTTCTCCGGCCAGGCCAAAGCGGCGCCGCTAAACAACGTCCCATCCCGGAGGAATCACAATGGCGCCGACCCTGACTATTCTGGCGACCCTCGATGGGACGGATGGCGCAGAGCCGGAGGCCCCGCTCGTCATCGATGCCAATGGCGACCTCATCGGCACCGCGACGGTCGGCGGGGCGGATGGCGATGGGACGGTGTTCGAGCTGGCCAAGACCGCGACCGGCTACGCCAGCACTCCGACGACGCTGGTCAGCTTCGACATATCCGACGGCATGCAGCCGGACGGCAGCCTTATCTTTGACAGCAGCGGCGATCTGCTTACCACCACGGAGGAAGGTGGCGCTGGCGGCAATTACTATATCAGCGGGACGGTGATCGAGATTCCGCTCACCGCTGGCGTCTACGCCAGCACGGCGACGGTCTTGGCCAATTTTGATGTTGCCAATTTCGCCGACGGTGCTGATCCGGAAGGTGGTTTGTTAGCCGATGCAAGCGGTGACTTGTTCGGTACGACAATTTATGGCGGGACGTCTCCCGCCTACGGTACGGTGTTCGAGCTTGCCAATACCCCCGGCAGCACTCCTGATCCTCTCGTCACTTTTGACGGGCTCGATGGCTCGGAACCTTATGGAACGCTGATCGCGGACGCGAATGGCGATCTGTTCGGCGTAACGGCGTTTGGCGGTTCAGGCTTCTCATCAGGCCATAATCTCTCTGGCTATGGAGTGGTGTTCGAGATCGTCAAGACTGCGGGCGGCTACGCCAGCACGCCGACGATTCTGGCCGACTTCACCGGGAGCAACGGCGAATATCCGGGTGCGGGTCTGGTCGCTGACGCCAATGGCGATCTGTTCGGTGTGACTGAGAATGGCGGCACCTATGGCGACGGCACCATTTTTGAAATTGCCAAGACAGCCGGCGGTTACGCGCCGCTGATCACGCTGGCCAGCTTTAATGGGACCGACGGCAAGCTTCCACTGAGCGCTCTGCTCATTGATGCCGATGGCAACCTGTTCGGCGCCACCGAAACCACGGTATTCGAACTCGCAAAAACCGCCACCAGCTATGCGACCACGCCAATTGTTCTGGCCAATGTCGCCGACGAGATCGGGGGCCTGACCGCCGACGCCGAGGGTGACCTGTTTGGCACCGAGGCCACCACGGGGCCCGGCGGCGACGGCTCCATCTTCGAAATCACCGACAGCGGCTTTGTGACCAACAACATCTACTGGAACGGCGGCACCGGCTCGTGGGACGTCGCCACCAATTGGACGCCGCAGCAGGTCCCGAACAGTACCAATTTCGTTTATATCGTCGCCGCTGGCACCAACGTCGTCAATACGTCCGCGGCAGGCGGCGACGCCGCGGGCACGCTGACCATCTCCGCAAGCTCGACGCTGAACATTCCAACAAGCTTTACGGTCGAAACCGCGCTCGTCAATAGCGGCCAGGTAAATGTCGGCGACGGCGCCACGCTGACGCTCGAAGGCACGATCGACAACACCGGCAGTTATATCGCTCGTTACTTATGCGGCAACGGCGTCGCTGGCGATCTCCGGCAATGTCGCGCTCGAGGGTGACGGCAAGATCGTTCTGGGCGACTACGATTACACAGACAACATTATCGATCAGGTGGTGAGCAACGGCACCGCGGCGACGCTGACGCTGTCCAGCACCATCACCGGCGTTGGCACGATCGGCGATCAATACCTGTCGCTAAATATCGAGCAAGGCGGCGCGATCGTCGAGGATTCGAACTACTACACGGGTGGCAACAATACCGTTTCGATCCGCATCTTTTCTCCGAACATTACCAATGCGGGTTTGATCGAGGCGACCAGCCGCGGCGCGATAGAGTAGGCGCGGTCGAATTATACAACAACACTGTCGACAACCAGTTTGGCACGATTGAAGCGGTCGGCACCGACGCTTCGAGCGTTGCCGAGGTCGCCCTTTATAACACGATCATAGAGGGCGGCACGCTGACCACGTCCGGGCCATCCGCCGGGCCCGTTAACCTTTCAATTTTTGCATTCGGAGGCGTTACGTTTGATGGCGTGAGCCACGGCGCCTTGACCAATGACGGTCAAGTGGTCGACGACGGCTACACGCCGTCCGCCACGTTGACCCTCAAAGGCACGATCGACAACAACGGCACGATCACCCTATCGTTACGATACCTATGCGGCAGGCGTAACTGTCGATCAGCGGCTATGTCACCTTGGCGGGCGATGGCTCGGTGGTGCTGTCGTCCGGTACGACTGCCGGTTACGGCGCTGCACGATAAATCGCTTGTCAGCGACTGGTCCGGCGTGCGACCCTCGACACCAGTCCAACGACATCACCGGGCATCGGCTCGATCGGCGACGGCGACACGACGCTAACGCTGAATCAACGAGCAAGGCGGCGTCATCGACGGCACCGGCTCGACGCCGCTGGTCATCAATACCGGCACCAACGCCATCACCAATGAGGGAACGCTGGAAGCCGACCAACGGCGGCACTCTCGAGGTCGCAAGCGCACTAGCTGGCACCGGCAGCGCGGTCATCCAAACCGGCCGTCTCGTCCTGGGCAACGCCTTTTCACAGGCCGTGAGTTTCACTCCGACAGATGCCGGCACGCTGGAAATCGACCAGACATCGCGGTTTGGCGGCACGATCTACGACTTTGGCGTCGGCGACACGATTAATCTGAAGAACGTGGCTTACGATCCGGCGGGCGACGTGAGTGTCGAGGCCGATGCAAACGGCGTAAAAGATATTCTGACGGTGGTTGAGAACGGCACCACCTACCAGCTCAAACTCGATCCCAATCAGGACTACAGCGGTTACGATTTCCAGCTGTCGCCGGACAGCGTGTATGGCGGCACCGACATTATGATGCCGGACGTGTTCAGCGACATCGTCGCATCGTCTGCGCCGGGGGTCAGCGCGCCGTATTTCTGGAGCGTCGCAGGCAACTGGAGCCAGGGCGTGCCGACGAACGGCGCGCTGTCATCGACGCCGGTTTCGGCATAGACGACATTGACGGGCTCAGCCTGGCAAGCCTGACGGTCGACAAGGTGACATGGGTGCTCGCGCTCGTCCCTCACCGTCGGATCGACGACACTCGATACCATCAACGGGGCGGTACTGGTCGCCGACGCCGCCGACGCGGGGGCACCGGTCACCATCACCATCGGCACGATCGCCGCCAGCGGAGGCGCCTACTTCGGCAACGGCGTCGGGGCTGGCGTATCATCAATTCCGGCACGACACTGGCGCGCTCTACAGCGCGGAGGACGGTGGCTACGGCAAATCGTCTGCGGCGCCGTCCAACGCCACTACGATGCTACTCAGACAAGGGCACCGGTACGATCGTGCTGGAGCACACGGCGCGACCGTCGGCGCGACGCTGGACGCTGTCGCTCCCGGCGTTGTGCTGGAACTGCACGCATCGGCGTATCAATACCTGTCGTAATATCGGTTCGAGCAGCATTGCCATCACGACGAGCGGGACTGGCGGCGGCAGCGTCGACTGGACCAACGTCACCTACAGCGAGGCGGCGACCGATACATCGAGGCTTTCGATACCACTACCGGGCTGGAGGCAATCACCTTATCGATCCGGATGTTTTCAGCGACATCGTCGCATCGTATGCGCCGGGGGTCAGCGAGCCGTATTTCGGAGCTCGCAGGCAACTGGACCAGGGCGTGCCGTGAACGGCGCAGATGTCATCGGCGCCGGTTTCGGAATAGACAACATTGACGGGCTCAGCCTGGCAAGCCTGACGGTCGACAAGGTGACCTGGGTGCTCGCGCCGTCCCTCACCGTCGGATCGACGACACTCGATACCATCAACGGGGCGGTACTGGTCGCCGACGCCGCCGACGCGGGAGCACCGGTCGCCACACCATCGGCACGATCGCCGAAGCGGCGGCGCCGACTTCGAGCGGCGCCGGGGCCGCCTCTTTATCAATTCCGCCACCGACCCCGGCGCGCTCTACAGCGCGGAGGACGGCGGCTACGTGCAACTCGCCGCGGCGCCGTCCAACGCCACCACGCTGCTGCTCGACAAGGGCACCGGCACGATCGCGCTGGAGCACCCCGGCGGGACCGTCGGCGCGGCGCTGGACGATCTCGCTCCGGGCGATGTGCTGGAACTGCCCGGCACCGGTGTATCAATTGTCGATATCGGTTCGAGCAGCATTGCCATCACGACGACCGGGACCGGCGGCGGCAGCGTCGACTTCACCAACGTCACTACAGCGAGTCGGTGACCGACTACACCGCGGCGTTCGATCCCACCACCGGGCTGGAGGCAATCACCTTCACCGGGCCGGGCATCTTTTGGAATGGCGGTATCGGTTCATGGGATGTCGCCGGCAATTGGACGCCGCAGGAGGTTCCGACCGGCTGGGACGTTGTTTACATCGTCGCGGCCGGCACCAACGTCGTCAACACGTCCGCGGCAGGCGGCGACGCCGCGGGCACGCTGACCATCTCCGCAAGCTCGACGCTGAACATTCCAACAAGCTTTACGGTCGAGGCCGCGCTCAACAACAGCGGTAGTTTGAACGTTGAAGATGGTGGCGAGCTGACCCTCAAAGGCACGATCGACAACAACGGCACGATCACCCTTCTTTACGATACCTATGCGCCCGAACTGTCGATCAGCGGCTATGTCTCCTTGGCGGGCGATGGCTCGGTGGTGCTGTCGTCCGGTACACCGCCGGTTACGGCGCTGCCGAAAATCCTTGCCGCTGGTCCTGGTGCGACCCTCGACACCAGCAACGACATCTCCGGGATCGGTTTCATCGGCGACGGCGACACGACGCTAACGCTGCTCAACGAGCAGGGCGGCGTCATCGACGGCACCGGCTCGACGCCGCTGGTCATCAATACCGGCACCAACGCTATCACGAACGAGGGAACTCTCGAGGCGGAGAACGGCGGCTCACTCGATGTCTTGAGCAACGTGGACGGCTCGGGAAGCGCCGTCATTGGTAACGCCACGATCGAACTCGGCGGCAGCTTCGCAGAAGACACAAGCTTTACCGCGGGCGACGCCGGCACGCTGCAGATCGATCATTATGCGTTGTTCGACGGAACGATTTCCGGATTTACCGTCGGCGACACCATCGACCTTGCCGACGTCAAATACGATCCGGCCTGGACCGCAGGAATCGAACCCAATTCGAACAACGTGCTGCAATTCGTCGAGAACGGAACGTCCTACACGCTCGACCTCGATCCGGCTGACGATTTCGTCGGCCACGACTTTCTCCTGTCGTCGATCGACGGCGGCGCCGGCACGGCCATTACGGTCGGACAAGTGCCGATCACCGGGACCGTCGCGATACCCGCCGGCGAAACGGCTTCCGACGTCGTCGTCGGCAATGGCGGCGAACTCATTGTCGCGCCTGGCGGCTCTGAGACGGGCGCGACCGTTACGAACGGCGGCACACTCAACGTCGAGAACGACGCTACCGCCAACGGCGGCACCGTCAGCAGTGGCGGCACATTGAACGTATCGAGCGGCGGCACCGCCAGCGGCATCACGGTCAGCGACGGCGGCCATCAGTACGTCGAGTCCGGCGGCACGGCGAATGACACGGTTCTCACCGATCCCGGCATCCAGATTGTCGTCTCGGGTGGCACCGCCAGCAACACCGTCGACGGTGGCGAGCAGGATGTTTATGGCTCAGCGGTCTCCACGACTGTCATCAACGGCGGCATCGAGATCGTCGAGACCGGCGGCTTCGCCACCGGAACGACTGTTTCAAGCACCGGCGACCTGACGGTCGATTCCGGCGGCGTCGTTGCCGGCGACACATTAATGACCGCTGGCGGCGAGGTGATTCTTGATGCCGGCGCGGTCGTGTCGAGCGGCGCTTCGTTCTCTTTTTCCGGTGTCGGCAACACCCTGCAAATCGACGGGCCGCCCTTGCCGGTCACCGTCCTCAGCGGCTTCGTCAATGGCGACACCATCGCGTTGCCCGGAGCCGCCGGCGGCTCGATCGGGACCGTCGCTTCGTCGGCCGGCGACACCTCGGTCGAAATTCTCGATTCGGATGGCAATGATCTCGGCACGCTCGATCTCGACGGCAATTATTTGTTGGAGAATCTGGCGCTGGATGCGTCCGGAAATTTTACCACCGATCAAACGGCGCCGTGTTTTTGCGCGGGCACTTGGATCGAAATGCGGCGAGGACAGAAGCGCGTCGAAAATCTCAAAATCGGCGACAAGGTGATGACCGCGGCAGGCGCGGCACGCCCGATCAAATGGATCGGGCGGAGAAGCTACAACAGCCGCTTCGTCATGGGCCGCAAGGATATTCTGCCGATCTGCATCAAGGCCGGCGCGCTCGATGACAACGTGCCGAAACGCGACCTTTGGATTTCGCCGAACCACGCGATGTATCTGGACGATGTCTTGATCGAGGCCAAGGACCTGGTCAACGGGGTCTCCATCGTGCAGACAGAGCATGCCGACAAGATCGAGTATTTCCA
The DNA here is from genome assembly GCA_963844545.1 of uncultured Alphaproteobacteria bacterium. GTDB lineage: Bacteria > Pseudomonadota > Alphaproteobacteria > Rhizobiales > Xanthobacteraceae > BOG-931. Next base: position 33,025 of record CAWJOX010000028.1, read on the forward strand.
CATCGAGCTTGAGAGCCACGATGTGATCATTGCCGAGGGCGCGCTTTCGGAAAGCTTCATCGACGACGACAGCCGCGGCATGTTCCATAACGCGCATGAGTACTGCGAGCTCTACACGAATGCCGCGCCACCGGCCGCGCGATATTGCGCGCCGCGGCTTGATCAAGGCTACGAGCTTGAGCTGATCCGGCAGCGCCTTGCGCGGCGCGCAGGACTGGCGCCAAGTGATGAGAGGATGCGGGCGCGCGATCTGCACGGCTTTCTTGATCGGGTAACGCCATGCATTATTGAAGGTTGGGCGCAGAACCCCGATCACCCGGAAGCGCCGGTCTGTTTGGACATCTTTGCCGGCGGCCAGTTGATCGGTCAGGTTCTCGCCAACTGCTATCGCGACGACCTCAAACGCGCCGGCATCGGCAGCGGCTGCCACAGTTTCACTTTCGCGCCGCTGGCGCGACTTGCGTTCGCGCCAGATGCGGTCGAGGTACGGCGTTCGCTCGACGGTGTTGCCCTCGAACTTACCGACAGGGCAAGGCCGCTGGTTGGCCCGAAACAGGCCGAACGCGCACCGGCATCCCGCGCTAATTGATTTCCAAGTTCGGCTTCAGGCTATCTGCCTGTGACCCCGAACCGGGCATGGGCTCTCATAAGGCCGTGCCGTGCCTTGCCTTGCCAACCGTGCTCACTCCGCGCGAGAAATAGAACCTCTCGGCGGCTCCGTGCGGCACGGGTGAAAATGACCACCAAAAACTTTCAATATCGCTATCGCAAACCGCGCAGTGCTCCCGAGGAGCGCGGCGGGAAGCCGCCGGTCTATCGCCGCATCCTCGAGAACGAGCATGCGATGATTATCGAACGCGACGTCGCGATCCGGATGCGCGACGGCGTCACTCTTTACGCGGATGTGTTTCGCCCCGCCGACGAGCGTCCGGTCCCGCTGATCATCGCCTGGACGCCTTATGGCAAACACGTTCCATTCGATCCGCGACGGTTTCTCAATGCCGGCGTGAAGGTGGGTGATACTTCCGAATACACGGCGTTCGAGGCACCCGATCCGGTGTTTTGGGTTCCGAGCGGATATGCCGTCATTGTTATCGATATCCGGGGCACCTGGTATTCCGAGGGTGTCGCGCATTATCTGGCTCCGGAAGAGGCGCAGGATTTCTATGACGCCGTCGAATGGGCGGGCACGCAGCCCTGGAGCAACGGCAAAGTCGGATTATCGGGAGTCTCATATCTCGCCCAAATGCAGTGGCGGGTCGCCGAGCTCAATCCGCCGCATCTGGCCGCCATCAACCCCTGGGAGGGCTGGACCGACACCTATCGGGAGACGGCGACGCACGGCGGCATTCCAGATACGCATTTTTGGCCGACGCTGTGGAATCGATGGGGCGCTGCCCGGGGCCAGATCGAAGATCTTGAGGCGGAGGCCAAGGAACATCCGCTCTTTGATGATTTCTGGCGCTCGAAGGCCGCGGATTTTTCAAAAATCGCGACGCCCGCTTTTGTGGTGGCGAGCTGGACCGACCAGGGCTTGCACACGCGCGGCACCTTCGAGGGCTTCAAGCACATCGCCTCGAAACAGAAATACCTGCTGGCACACGGTCAGAAGAAATGGGCGCACTATTACGTGCCGGAAAACAAGCGGCGCCTGCGCGATTTCTTCGATCACGTGCTCAAGGGCGTCGACAATGACGTCAAGAACTGGCCGACGGTGCAGATTGAAGTGCGCGAACGAAACGGCGTTGCAGGTGTGCGCGCTGAAAACGAATGGCCGATCGCGCGCACGCAATATACCAGGCTCTTTTTGAACGCGGCCAATGGCCGGCTCGAGCCGGCGCCAGTCACGCAACCAGCCTCGGTATCCTATGGCGCGGTGGTTGCCGAATTGGCCGAGGCGGAACGCGCGACATTTGAGATAACGTTCGATCGCGATACCGAACTGACCGGCTACATGAAGCTGCGGGTTTTCATGTCGTGCACCGAAGGCGACGACATGGACGTCTTCGTTGGCCTGCACAAGCTCGACGCTGCCGGCGCAGTTGTCCCTTTTGCCTACTACGCTCAGTTCGACGATGGCCCCGTAGCGCTTGGCTGGCTGCGCGCCTCGCACCGCGAGCTCGATCCGAAAAAATCGACGGATTGGCAGCCGATCCACACCCATACGCGCATCCAGAAAATCACGCCCGGCGAAATTGTTCCGCTCGACATCGAAATCTGGCCGTCGGCAACGAGTTTCAGATCAGGCGAAACATTGCGCTTGACCGTTCAAGGTACCGATATCAACCGCTATCCGAAAGACAAAGTGCCGGTCTATTTCCGCCACGAAGCCAGCGCCAATCGGGGACGGCACATTATCCATTGCGGCGGCGAGCATGAATCCTACCTGTTGGTGCCGGTGATTTGAACGAAGGGCAATCGGGCTTAGTCTTGCTGAGTCATAAAATCCGGGGCGCTCGTATGCGTGCCCTCGCCCCTTGCGGGAGAGGGCGGCCCGGCGCTCCAACGACAAGGATGGGTGAGGGGTCTGGGCCACGACCCCTCACCGGACCTCGTTTGTTAAAATGAAGCTGGGCATGCCGTCTTCGAAGGCATGGGAAAAATCAACGAGCATTGAAGACTGCTCTCGCCATCGCTGGACCAGTCCTAGCTCATCGTTGGCAGCCGGTAGGCGCGTTTGGCGGCGTTGAAGAACAGCTCCGCTTTCTCGTCGGCGCTGTAAGAAGCGGCGAGCTTCTTGAACGCATTCCACATCACGCCATAGCTGTAATAGCGTTTGTCGACCGGGAAATTGCTTTCGAACATGGCGCGCTGCACGCCGAATGCCTCGATGCAGGTTTCGACATAAGGCTTCCAGGTCTTGACCAGCTCGTCGGAAGACGGCGGCACCGGCAATTTCTCAAAGCCGAAGCCGAGAAAGTGCATGCCCATGCCGCCGAGCTTGACTACGACGTTCGGGCATTGGGCGAGGTCGCGGATGTTGCGCTGCCAGGCCTTGAAGACTTCCTCGCTCCGGCCGGCATAGACGCCGATACCAAGCGGCGCGCCGATGTGATTGAGCACGATCAGCGTGTCGGGATAGCTGCGGGCGAGATCGGCAAGCTCGGGAATTTGCGTGTGGTAAAGGAGCGCGTCGAAGGAAAGCTTGTAGCGGGAAAGCCGCGCAAAGCCGGAGCGGAACTTGGCGTCGAGCAACAGGCCTTTGGGAAACTCCATCGGCGTCGATTTGATCGACTTGTCCGCGTCCCACACCGAGCAATAACGAATGCCCTTGAAGCGCTCGCCGCCGGCGCGCAGATGCGCTTCAAGGACGGCGTCGACCTCCGCGCCCATGAACAGATTGGCAAAGCCGACGATGCCGGCGCAGATCCGCGCCGGGCCGTAAACGCCGCTTGCGCTCATCGCCGCGATGCCGTTGACGAATTCGGTCTCGCCGATCGGCGCGAAATTCGGATCGCCATCGGCGCGATACATCGAATCGCATTGCAGGAAGACGGTAGCGCGGACGTTGTGGCCGCCGGCATCGATGTCGGCCTTGATATCGTGGAACAGATAGCGCGCGCCGCCGCGCTCCCACAGATGATGATGTGGATCGATGATCGGCATGGCCGGATCGATCGGCTCTTCCCGGCGCTTGGCGAGCCAGTCCTCGCGCACGTCAAACAAGACCTTCTTTTCGGTCTCGGTCTCGCCGATCTTCACGCCCAGCACCTGCATGATTTAGCTCCTCCCATTTAGCGCATAAGCCCGCAGGTGCGCTGCGTACGGGCACGCGCTTGGCGTGACCGCTGCGGCATGTTTGATATCAACGAAAAAACCGCCTGCGTGGAGAGGCAATATAACCATATGTCTCAGGCGGCGGGGAGTGGTACGGCAAGCGCACCGTGCACTCTTCGAACCAGAGCGCCGGTGTAATGCCGTCGAGCCTCATCCCGCGACCCGCGCCGCCGCCGGCGTGTGATACCGCCCGGTCGCCGTGCCCGGAGCGCGGCCCGCCGCCTTGAACGCCGCCAGCAGCGCGCGTTGCAGTGCGGCAAGGTCGTAGGGCTTCTGCAGCACTTCGAAGCCCTCGCGCACCGCGTCCTGCGCGCTCGAACTGTAACCGGTGGTCAGCAGCACGATGACGCGGGGAAAGCGCGAGCGCAGGAGCTTCGCCAGTTCAAGGCCGGTGAGACCGCCGGGCATCAAAATATCGGAGAAGACGAGATCGATATCTCCCTCGCGCTCGATACGATCGAGACCCTCCTGGGCGCTCATCGCCTCCTTCACCGTGAAGCCGAGGTCGGCGAAATAGCCGCGGGCAACCTCGATGACTTCGGCATTGTCCTCCACCAACAACACCGTACCCGCCGGCAGCCCGGCGGCGATGGCGGGAGCGGGCTCTTGCAGCTGCGCCGGCGCCTCGAAGCTACGCGGCAAGAACAGCGTTATCGCCGTACCGCGCTTGACCGTGCTGGTGATGGTAGCAGCGCCGCCGGATTGCCTGGCGAATCCGTAAACCTGGGAAAGTCCGAGCCCGGTGCCCTTGCCGACATCTTTGGTGGTGAAGAACGGCTCGAACACCCGCGACAGCACATCGGGTGGAATGCCCTCCCCGGTATCCGCGACCCTGATGGCGACGAAATCGCCGCTCAAGCCCTCCTCACCGGATTTGCCGCGCAACACGATGGGCTTGGCGGTGATGGCCAGCGTTCCGCCCGACGGCATGGCATCGCGCGCATTGAACGCGAGATTGAGCAAAGCGAGTTCAAGCTCGCTCGGGTCAACCTTGACAAGGCAGGGGTGCCGAGACGTGAGCACGCGGATTTCAATGTCGCCGCGCAGCGAGCGGCTGAGCATGTCCTTAAGCTCCGCCAGCCACTGGGTCAAATCGATGACGCTCGGCTGCAACGTCTGCCGCCGCGAGAACGACAGCAGCTGCCGGGTCAGGCTTTCGCCACGCTGGGTGGCGCTGGTGATGGCATCGAGCAGCCGCACCTGCTTCTCGTCGCTGATATCGCGGCGCAGGCGGTGCGCACTACCGCTTACGATCATCAGCAAGTTGTTGAAGTCGTGGGCGACGCCGCCGGTCAATTGCCCGATTGCTTCGAGCCGCTGGGCCTGCCGCAGCGCGCCCTCCGCCACTTCACGTCGGTCCAATTCCTCGTAGAGCCGCCGCGTACGGCGCAGCGCCACCCAGAGCACAGCGACAATCAGAATGGTGGCAGGCAGACCGAAGATCAGATGCACGGCCACACTCGATAGCCACTCGGCGCGGAGTGCCGACGTCGTGACCCCGGCAAGCGCGTAAACCGGAAATCCTGGGAGCTTGCGAAAACCGAGGCGGCGCGAAACGCCGTCAATATCCGAATTGGCCGTATACAGGCCGTGATCGATACCCCTGGCGATGGTAGTTCGGAACGTACTCGCCGGACCGTGCCGCCGCGAGCGGTCCTTGAGCACTGGAAAACGGGCAAGATACGCGCCGTCTTCGCGGATCAGGGCGTAGAAGCTGCCAGGCGTCCGGCCGATCAGCTGATAGAAGTCCTCGAAGTAGCGCGGCCGCACGGCGACGGCGATCACGCCGTTGAACGAGCCATCGGGCGATTCTATGCGGTGCGAGAGATCGAAGAAATCGGTGCCGATACCCGGCAGGCGCGGCGCGCGCACGTCGCTGATATAGGTCCCGAAATCCTTGTCGCGTTGAGCCCGAAAATAATCCCGATCGCTGAAGTTCTTGTCGGCAGGGACTGGTGCCGGCGCGCTTGTCGCCAATGGCTGGCCATCGCTGCCGATCAGCAGAATCGCCTGCAGCTGCGGCATGGTCGCGACAATGCTGGCGAGGCGTTCGTGCAGGCGCGGCTGTTCGACGCGAATGTCGTCGTCCGACATGCCGCGCACGATCTCATTGACTTCCGCAAACGTGCGATCGACCGTTTGCAGGACCTTGAGCGCCTGCTCCTGCATCACATCGAGCGAACGAACGATGCGCTCGTCGGCGACGCTGTGGATGTCGCTGTAACTGGTCCAGCAGGCGTAACCGAACAGCGCCGCCGGCAAGACCACTGCGGCAACCATCATCGATTGCAGCAGGCGAGTGGCCGATTCCCGTGCGCTGCTCATATGCCAAGCCCCGGGTGGTTGAGCCAAGCTCCGGCGATCTAGCGGTAACGGAGTGTTCCATATTTAGCAGACGCAAACGAGCTCCGATTTCGCCGTGGCCGATTGCAATTTCGTGAGCACGATGCCACAGCGCGGCCCGAAAACGGCCATATTCTACAAGTGGTTGGCCAAAATGATGGCGCGGTCGAAACATCTATTTTCGACAAAATGAAATCAACAAAATGAGATCAACAAAATGAGATCAACCGCGCCACACTCACGGTGAGCGGATCATCGTCGCGCCGTTAAGCAGCAATCACTCCGGCTTGAAATTCATCGCCACGCCGTTGATGCAATAGCGCAGATGTGTCGGCGGCGGCCCATCGTCGAAGACGTGACCGAGATGACTGCCGCAGCGGCTGCAATGCACCTCGTTGCGCTCCATGCCGTAGCTGTCGTCGGTTGAGGTCTCAACCGACCCCCCAACCGGATCATTGAAGCTCGGCCATCCGGTGCCGCTCTCGAATTTCTTTTTCGAGGCGAACAGCGGCTGGCCGCAGCCGGCGCAGTAAAACGTCCCCGCGCGTTTTTCGTAATTGAGCGCGCAACTTCCCGGCGGCTCGGTGCCGTGGGCGCGCATGAACTCGAAACTGTTCCGGCGTGAGCAGCTTGCGCCACTCCGCCTCGGTATGGGTTACCGAATATTGTTTGGTGTCCGTGTCCATGGCTGTACGGCCCGTCTGCTGGTGGCTGGGGATAATTCCACACCGTCAAACGTAATCAATAAAAGACAAAGCGCAATCGCGCCGCCCCGCGGCGCGACAGGGGTAGAGTGCGTCACGGCAGCTTGTCGAAGCCTTCGCCAAAGCCCTTCAGGCTCATCGGAAAGCCGATGCCTTCCTCGGGCGTCTGGAAAATAATGAAGGTCGAGGTCTGGCCGTTGCGCAGTTGATCGATCAGTTTGTCGTCCATGATCACTTCGGCGACGCAGCCATTGGGCAGGCAGCGCACGAAGCCGGCCCGGCCGACATCGTTGTTGTCGATCTTCAAGCCGAGGCCCGAAGGCAGCAACACGCCGAGCGGAGCGACGACGCGCATCAGCCGGCTCTTCTGGTCGGTGGTCTTGAGCACGATCACGGTCAGGCCGACATTGGGCCGGTCCTCCGCGGTCACGCTTTGCATCAGCGCGCATTGCTCGTTTCGCGCGCCGGGCGGCGTATCGCAGCGGATCTGCCAATCGCCATGAACCGCGCGGACCGCGCCTTGCGCGAAAGCTTCGCCGCCGCCGGCCGAAACGACCGCAATCACGATGGCGGCGCCGCCGAGCGCCGTGGCCATTGGCCGCAGCAAGCGCCCGACATTGCGAAAGGCCATGATCGTCTTCCCCAAGCTTGAGGCCGCCGCCCCGCCGTCCGGCCCGCTTGCCGATGCGAATCAGTTACCGCGGACCAGTTGCCACGCGGGCCTGCCTACATCGCAAGCCCACGCTGTCAAGGTCGATAAAAATCAAGCCATTGTGGCCGCGAGAAGGAAGCGAAACCCCACCGCCGCGCGGCCGGCTGACGCGCTGCGGATAGACCGCGCGGAACGTTCAAGAGTGCATTGCGGTACTGCGAGTTTTGTGGTTTGACGGGCTGACCCCCGCCGATGCCCGTCAAGGACCAGACCGTGGCACAAACCCGTCGGCAGCAGGCAGCGTCGGGCCGGCGCCGTCGCGCTGCAGACACGCACTTTTTGCATGTTTCGGATCGCGCGGCGCCGTTTGGCGAAGCCCGGTGACGAGGCCTGACTGAAGGAACGAGGAGCCCGAGAAACAATGCCGCAGTTCTCACGCCTGATTGCCTCTGCGCTGACCATGGGCGCGCTGCTCGCGAGCGCTGGATCGGCGCTCGCCGGCGTCGGCCAGCCGTCACCCTGGGAAATCGGTCTACAGAATGCTGCCTCCCCGGTCATGGTCGACATCGTCTGGTTTCACGACTTCCTGCTCTGGATCATCGGCGCTATCGTCCTCTTCGTCCTGGTTCTGCTCGCCGTCATCGTGCTGCGCTTCAACGCTCGCGCCAATCCGACTCCGTCCCGCACCACCCACAATTCGTTTCTCGAAGTTGCCTGGACCATCGTTCCGGTCATTATTCTGGTGGCGATTGCGGTGCCTTCCTTCCGGCTGCTGTTTCTTGAGGTCGACAATCCGCCGCCAGACCTCACCGTAAAGGCGACCGGCAAGCAGTGGTTCTGGAGCTACAGCTATCCGGACAACGGCAATTTCGAATTCAACTCGCTCCTGGTCGCGGACAAGGATCTCAAGCCCGGCCAGCCGCGGCTCCTCACCGTCGACAACGACTTGGTGGTGCCGGTGAACAAAGTCGTGCACGTACTGGTCACCGGCGCCGACGTGATCCACTCCTTCGCCGTGCCGTCATTCGGCATCAAGATCGACGCCGTACCGGGTCGCCTCAACGACACCTGGTTCAAGGCGACCAGCAAGGGTTTGTATCACGGCCAGTGTTCCGAACTGTGCGGCAAGGACCACGCCTTCATGCCGATCACGGTCAAGGTCGTCAGCGAAGCCGAATTCAACGACTGGGTCGCGAACGAAAAGAAGAGCGCCGGCCTTGACCGCGCCCCTCCGACCACGCTGGCGGCGAGCAGCGCGACGACGCAGTAGAATAGCAGCCGATCAAGAACACGCGCCAACGCAGGACCCGACAATGGATACGATGACACACGCGGCACACGGCGACGACAACGGCCACGCCATTCCGCACGGCTGGCGCCGTTTCGTCTATTCGACGAACCACAAGGACATCGGCACGATGTACCTGGTGTTCGCGCTGATTGCCGGCCTGATTGGCGGCATCTTCTCGATCCTGATCCGCGCCGAACTGATGTTCCCCGGCCTGCAGATTTTCCACGAGACGCATTATTACGATGTCGTCGTCACCGCGCACGGATTGATCATGATCTTTTTCGTGGTTATGCCGGCGATGATCGGCGGCTTCGGCAACTGGATGGTGCCGCTGATGATCGGCGCGCCGGACATGGCGTTCCCGCGCATGAACAACATTTCGTTCTGGCTGCTGCCGGCGTCATTCGCCCTGTTCATTGCCTCGATGTTCTTCGAAGGCGAGCCCGGCGCCAACGGCGCCGGAACCGGCTGGACCATCTACGCGCCGCTGTCGACTTACGGGCATCCCGGCCCGGCGATGGATTTTGTGATCCTGGCGCTGCACTTGGCCGGCGCGTCGTCGATCCTGGGCGCGATCAACTTCATCACCACGATCTTCAACATGCGCGCGCCCGGCATGACCATGCACAAAATGCCGTTGTTCGTGTGGTCAATTCTCGTCACCGTGTTCCTGCTGTTGCTGGCGCTGCCGGTTCTCGCCGGCGCCATCACCATGCTGCTGACCGACCGGAACTTCGGCACCACGTTTTTCGATCCGCATGGCGGCGGCGATCCGCTGCTGTTCCAGCATCTGTTCTGGTTCTTCGGCCATCCGGAAGTTTACATCCTGATCCTGCCCGGCTTCGGCATGGTCAGCCAGATCGTCGCGACGTTCTCGCGCAAGCCAGTGTTCGGCTATCTGGGCATGGCTTATGCCATGGTGGCGATCGGCGGCATCGGCTTCGTCGTCTGGGCGCATCACATGTACACCGTCGGCATGTCGGCGAGCGTGCAGGCCTACTTCATCGCCGCCACGATGGTGATCGCGGTGCCGACCGGGGTGAAGATCTTCTCCTGGATCGCCACGATGTGGGGGGGCTCGATCGAGTTCAAGACGCCGATGCTGTGGGCCATGGGATTCATCTTTTTGTTCACCATCGGCGGCGTCACCGGCGTGGTGCTGGCCAACGCCGGCGTCGACCGGGTGTTGCAGGACACCTATTACGTGGTCGCTCACTTCCACTACGTGCTCTCGCTCGGCGCCGTGTTCGCGATCTTCGGCGGCTGGTATTACTGGTTCCCGAAGATGACCGGCTACATGTACAACGAATTTGTCGGCAAGCTGCACTTCTGGCTTACCTTCATCGGCGTCAACGTCGCCTTCTTCCCGCAGCACTTCCTCGGGCTTGCTGGCATGCCGCGCCGCATCGCCGATTATCCGGACGCCTTCTCGGACTGGAATTTCATCTCCTCGATCGGCGCGTACATTTCGGGGATCGGCACGCTGGTGTTCTTCTTCGGCTTGGCGCAGGCCTTTGCCCGCAAGGTGCCCGCGGGCGCCAATCCCTGGGGTGCGGGGGCAACCACGCTCGAATGGACGCTGCCGTCACCGCCACCCTTCCACCAATATGAAACGCTGCCGCTGATCCGATGACCGTCACGGTTTCGCGCGTCGAACCCAGCATCGCGGGTGTCGGCGATTATCTGGAGCTGATGAAGCCGCGGGTGATGTCGCTCGCGGTGTTCACGGCGCTCGTCGGCCTCCTGATTGCGCCGACGCACCTGCATCCGGTTATTGCGTTCACGGCGCTGGTCTGCATCGCAGTGGGCGCCGGCGCCGCCGGGGCCCTCAACATGTGGTACGACGCCGATATCGACGCGCGCATGACCCGCACTGCGGCGCGTCCGGTCCCGGCCGGGCGCGTGGCGCCGGGCGAGGCTTTGGCTTTCGGCGTCACTCTTGCCGTCGGCGCGGTGGTCGTGCTCGGCCTTCTGGTCAACGTGGTCGCCGCCGCCTTACTCGCGCTGTCGATCGGTTTCTATGTCCTCGTTTATACGATGTGGCTCAAACGCTCGACGCCGCAGAATATCGTCATTGGCGGCGCGGCGGGTGCGTTGCCGCCGATGATCGGCTGGGCAGCGGCAACCGGCAGTGTCGCCATCGAGCCGATCCTTCTCTTCCTCATCATCTTCTTCTGGACGCCGCCGCACTTCTGGGCGCTGTCGCTGTTCAGGTCCGAGGATTACGCGCGCGCCGGCATACCGATGCTGCCGGTTGTCGCCGGCCAGACGGAAACGCGACGACAGATCCTGTTCTACTCCCTGATCCTGGCGCCGCTGGGCGCCGCGCCGTGGTTCCTCGGCTATGCCGGCGCCGTCTATGGCATCGTCGCGGTAGCGACCGGAGCTGCAATCGTCGCCCTGGCAATCCGGCTTCGCGTCGAGCAGACCGGCCACGTCGCCGCCAAGCGGATGTTCGCCTTCTCGATCCTTTATCTGTTTCTGTTGTTCGCGATGCTGCTGATCGACCGCTTGTCCGCAGAGCTGTTCGGCCGGTTGGCGGCATGATAACGCGTGCGGCCATGAACGAGAACAAACTTCCTCCCTCCCGTCCCCCGCCTGTGGAGGAGAGCGAGGGCGTCAAACTCACCGAACAGCAACTGCGCGCCCGGCGCGCTCGCTCAATCGCGATTGCGGTCTCGCTCGGCGTGCTCGTGGTGCTGTTCTACATCGTGACGCTGGTGAAAGGGCCGGGAGTGCTGGTTCGCCCGCTATGAAGTTGACAGACCGATGAGCACGGAAAAGCCGGACGCGCCGCCCAAGCTGCGCCGCGACGTTGTCGTCGCCTTCGGCTGCGGCGGCCTGGTGGCGGCGATGGTCGGCCTGTCGTTCGCCGCGGTGCCGTTCTATTCGTGGTTCTGCCGCACCACCGGTTACGGCGGCACCACGCAAGTAGCGAAGGCCGCACCGACCCAGATTTCCGACCGCACCATCACGGTACGCTTCGACGCCAATGTCGCCGCCGGACTGCCGTGGCGGTTTGAACCCGAACGCCGGACCATTGACGTCCAGCTCGGCCAGGTAGTCACGGTCTACTATGCCGTGACCAACGAGGCCGCGCGCGTGACCGGTGGCCAGGCCGGCTACAATGTCACTCCGACGACTGCCGGCCGCTACTTCGAGAAGATCAATTGCTTCTGCTTCACCGAACAGACCATGAAGCCCAGCGAGAGGCGCGATATGGCGGTTGTTTTCTACGTCGATCCGAAGCTCGCCGAAGATGTCGAGCAGGACGGCGTCAAACTCATCACGCTCTCCTACACCTTCTATCCGGTACGCCCCCTCCCTGATCCTCCTCCGCATGCGGTGGAGGATAGGGTGGGGACGGCGGCGGAAACGCCGATAAAGTCCGGCCGTATCTAGAGGCAACAAAGCGGCGCGCTTAAGGTCGCGCCAACGTGGAGATGACGACTATGGCTGATGCTGCACACGCCAAACCGCACCACGATTACCATCTGGTCAATCCCAGTCCGTGGCCGGCGGTCGGCGCCACTTCGGCATTCATCACCGCGGTCGGGCTGATCCTGTGGATGCACCACCTCGTCGCCTACGCACCGATCATTTTCGGCGTCGGCGGCATCGGCGTCGCCTACACCATGATCGGCTGGTGGCGTGACGTGATCTTCGAAGCCGAAGTCGAACACGACCATACCCGCGTCGTGCAGATTTCGCACCGCTACGGAATGATCCTGTTCATCGCCTCGGAGGTGATGTTCTTCGTCGCCTGGTTCTGGGCCTACTTCAACACCGCCTTATTCCCGGCGGCACTGAAAGACGTGGCGCGGACCGCGTTCCTCGGGGGCGTATGGCCTCCGAAGGATATTCATACCTTCGACCCGTGGCACCTGCCGCTTCTAAACACGCTGATCCTGCTCACCTCCGGCACCACCGTGACGTGGGCGCATCACGCGCTGCTTGAGAACAACCGCAAGGGACTGATTTGGGGCCTCGTCTGCACCATCGTTCTCGGTCTCACTTTCAGCTGCGTGCAGGCTTACGAATACGCGCACGCCGCATTCCACTATTCCGGCAACATCTACGGCGCCACATTCTTCATGGCGACCGGATTCCACGGCGCCCACGTCATCATCGGCACGATTTTCCTGATCGTCTGTTTGTTCCGGGCGCTCGCCGGGCAATTTACGCCGACCCAACACCTCGGCTTCGAATTCGCGGCCTGGTACTGGCACTTCGTCGACGTGGTGTGGCTGTTCCTGTTCGCCTGCATCTACGTGTGGGGCTCCGGCACGCCGCTGCCTGAATAGCGCTGCCAATGACGCAGCTCGCGTGCCGTCATCCTGAGGCGCGAGCCGACGGGTCAGGCCCGATGATAAACTAAGCGAGCCTCGAAGGATGCACGGCCTCGGCCGTCGCCCTTCGAGGCTCGGCGCACACGCGCCGAGCACCTCAGGGTGACGGAAAACATATGACCGAAAAGACAATCGACACACTTTCAGGATCGATCCTCGCTGGATTGGCATGCGCGTGTCCGCGCTGCGGCAAGGGCAAGCTGTTTCGTGGATTTTTGAGTTTGCGGCCACGCTGCGAAGTTTGCGGCCTCGACTACAACTTCGCCGATGCCGGTGACGGGCCGGCGGTGTTTATCATGTTCCTCGCCGGCTTTATCGTCGTCGCCGCCGCGCTGATCACCGAGGTCGTGTATCAGCCGCCGTTCTGGGTGCACGCGGTGCTGTGGCTGCCGCTCATTCTCATCGTCACGCTTGGTCCGCTGCGGCCGATGAAGGGGCTTATGATCGCGCTGCAGTACCACCACAAGGCGGCGGAAAGCCGCTTTGGCGCGGGCGAGCCTTGAGCGGGTCGGGACCAACGACCAAAGCAAAGAAACTGCGGTCGTGGCACAGCCTGCTCATTCCGGCGATGCTCGCCTTTGCGGCCTTGATGGCGCTCGGCACCTGGCAAGTCGAGCGCAAAGCCTGGAAAGAGGGTTTGATCGCGACGCTGGCTGAACGGCTGGCAGCGCCGCCTACCCCGTTGCCGCCGCCTGCAGCCTGGACCGCTCTCGATCCGGCCGGCAATGAATATCGCCGCGTGACCTTCAAGGCGGAATTCGAACCTGCGGAACAGGCGTTGGTTCTGGCGACGGGTTCTGCATTCCGGCCGGACGTAACGGGGCCCGGCTACTGGATATTCGCCCCGGCGCGGCTTGCCGGGGGCGGCGTCGTGGTCGTCAACCACGGCTTCGTTCCGCTTGCCGATGCGAAGACGCTGCTGAACCGGGTAAATCCCCGAACCGTTGATATCACCGGAACGATGCGCTGGCCGGAAGCGCCGAACTGGTTCACCCCAAAGGCCGATCTCGCTCAGAACCTCTGGTTCGTCCGCGACCCGATCGCGATCGCCGCCGCCAAGGGCTGGGGTCCCGTATCGCCGTTCTATGTGGAACAGGAGACGCCCGTGCCGCCAGGGGGATGGCCGCGGCCCGGCAAGCTCGTCCCCAACCTGCCTAACAACCACCTGCAATACGCCGTGACCTGGTACGGCCTGGCGCTGGTTCTGATCGTGGTTTTCGTCGTCTGGGCCGCCAAGACCGCCCGGGAGCGGCGGAACCAGGGCATTGCGTCACCCAAATAGAGCGCCTTCGTCTTCCTTGTGAAACGCCCCGCCGTTCTATAATTGTGGCTCTGGTCCGGGACGGGCGGCGCTTTGCCTCCCGCAGCGAACATCTCGGAAAATCAATAAGTTAGCCTGTCCCGGGCGTCCCGGGGCAGCAGGGAAGCTATCGGTTGCGCCACATCTCAACCAGGGGCGAGGCCCCGGCACTTGAGTTTGCCGAAGCGATGCTCGCAGGCCTTGCCCGCGACGGCGGCCTTTATGTGCCCGAGACCTGGCCGCGGCTCGAATCTGCGACCATCCTCGGCTTTGCCGGCCGCCCTTATGCCGAAGTCGCCGTCGAGGTGATCAGGCTTTTTACCGCCGATTCGATCCGCGAGGCTGACCTCGCCCGCATGGCGCGCGAAGCCTATGGCACCTTCCGCCATCCCGCGGTAACGCCGCTGACGCAGCTTGGCGTCAATACCTTTGCGCTCGAACTGTTTCACGGCCCGACGCTCGCTTTCAAAGACGTGGCGATGCAGCTTCTGGCGCGGCTGATGGATCACGTTCTCGCCGCACGCGGCGAGCGCCGGACCATCGTGGTCGCGACCTCAGGCGATACCGGCGGCGCCGCCGTTGAAGCGTTCCGGGATCGAAGTCAGGTCGACCTGATCGTGCTGTTCCCGCAAGGGCGGATTTCCGCCGTACAGCGGCGCATGATGACGACGGCGGCGGCTGCCAACATCCACGCTATCGCGATCGATGGGACCTTCGACGACTGTCAGTCGATCGTGAAGGGGCTGTTCAATCACGCCGCCTTCCGCGAACGGGTGCGATTGTCCGGCGTCAATTCGATCAACTGGGCGCGCATTGTGGCGCAGGCGGTTTATTACTTCACCGCCGCCGTGTCGCTCGGCGCGCCTCACCGCAAGGTCGCCTTCACCGTTCCAACCGGAAATTTCGGCGATATTTATGCCGGCTACGCCGCGCAGCGCCTGGGCTTGCCGGTCGAACGGCTGGTGATCGCTACCAACGTCAACGACATCCTGGTGCGAACGCTCGCCACCGGAACCTACGAGTTGCGCGACGTGGTGCCGACGACGTCGCCGTCGATGGACATCCAGGTGGCCTCGAATTTCGAGCGGTTGTTGTTCGATGCCTACGACCGCGACAGCCACGCGGTGCGGGCGCTGATGGGCTCGCTGGCGCAATCGCGGCGGTTCACGCTGTCGGCGCGGGCGCTGTCGCAGATTCGCGCGCTGTTTACGGCCGATCGCGCCGACGAGGACGAAGTCGCCGCTACCATGCGCACGGTCAAGCGCGAAACCGGCAATTTTGTCGACCCGCACACCGCGGTCGGCATTGCGGTCGCCGAGAAGGAACCGCGCGATCCCGCCGTGCCCATGGTGGTGCTGGCGACCGCGCATCCGGCCAAATTCCCGGAGGCAGTCAAAGCGGCCTGCGGCGTCGAGCCCGCCGTTGCCGGAATGGCTTTCCGATCTCAACCAACGGCCGGAGCGCGTCACGGCGCTGCCGCCGGATCAATCAGCGGTCGAGCGTTTCGTCCTCGCGACGAGTTCGAGCCGCACAGGAAGGAGCGGCAGCATGAGCGTAGCGGTGACGACCTTGAAATCCGGCATCAACGTGGTGACCGATACGATGCCGCATCTCGAGACCGCCTCGCTGGGGGTGTGGGTCAATTCCGGCAGTCGCGACGAACGCAACGATGAGCACGGCATCTCACATTTCCTCGAACACATGGCATTTAAGGGCACACGGCGGCGCACGGCGCGACAGATCGCCGAGGAGATCGAGGCGGTTGGCGGCGATCTGAACGCAGCGACCAGCGCCGAGAGCACCGCCTACTACGCGCGCGTCCTCAGGGCCGACGTGCCGCTCGCGCTCGATGTGCTGGCCGACATCCTGTCAGAGCCGGCCTTCGCCCGCGACGAACTCACGCTTGAGCAGAACGTTATCGTCCAGGAGATCGGCGCCGTCGCCGATACGCCCGACGATCTCATTTTCGAGCATTTGCAGGCCATCGCGTTTCCCGACCAGCCGCTCGGTCGCTCGATCCTCGGCACTGCGAAGACGGTGCGTTCGCTCGACGGCACAAAATTGCGCGATTATCTCGCCCGGCACTATCGCGGTCCGGACGTTGTGGTTGCCGCCGCCGGCGCAATCGATCATGCCGCCGTAGTCGCGGAGGTCGAAAAGCGCTTCGCGAGTTTCAACGGGCCGGCCGGGCCGACGGCGGCGCCGGCGCGGTTCGGCGGCGGCGCTCATGTCGAGAAGCGCGAGCTTGAACAGGTGCACATCGCTCTCGCCCTGCCCGGCCTGCCACAGACCGACCCGACGCTTTACAGCTTGCAGACCTTCACCAACATTCTCGGCGGCGGAATGTCGTCCCGGCTGTTCCAGGAGGCGCGCGAAAAACGCGGTCTTTGTTACTCGATCTATTCGTTTCATGCGCCCTACTCGGACGTCGGTATGTTCGGGCTCTATGCCGGCACCGACGCCGCCGACACCTCGGAGCTGATGCGGCTCATTGTTGAGGAGATCACCAATGCGGCCGAGACCATTTCGGAAACCGAAATCGCGCGCTCGAAGGCACAGATGAAAGCCGGGATGCTCATGGCGCTGGAGAGCTCCGGCGAGCGTATCGGACAGCTGGCCCGGCAGATGATCGTGTGGGGCCGCCCGATACCGCTCGACGAAGTGGTGCAGAAGATCGAAGCGGTGACGGTCGAAAGCGCACGCGCTGCCGGGCGTGCCCTGATCGGCCGCGGCAAGCCGGCCATTGCCGTGCTCGGATTGGGGTCGGGACTTGAAAGCGCGGCAGCCATTGCCGAAACTCTCACCCGCCGGGCCGCATGATGGCACGATGGCGTTCTTTCGCACCATCAACTTCGCCGAGCCGATACCCTCTGTTGTCGGCGACGGCGTCATACTACGGACACCACAAACGACGGACTACGGCGAATGGGCGACGCTGCGCGAGCAAAGCCGCGAATTTCTGACGCCATGGGAGCCGACGTGGCCGGCCGATGACTTAAGCCGCGGCGCCTTTCGCCGCCGGATCAGGCGCTATGCCGAGGATTTGCGGACCGACCAGGGCTACGCCTTTCTGATTTTTCGCAGCTCGGATAATGCGCTCCTTGGCGGATTGACGCTTGCCAATATCCGGCGCGGCGTCGCGCAAGCCGGCAGCCTCGGCTACTGGATGGGCCAGACGTTTGCCCGCCACGGCTACATGACGGCGGCGGTGCGCGCCGTTATTCCTTTCGCCTTCGGCACACTGCGGCTGCATCGCCTGGAAGCGGCATGCATTCCGACCAACAATGGCTCGATCCGGCTCTTGGAAAACACCGGCTTCGTACGCGAAGGCTATGCCCGGGAATATCTCTGTATCAACGGCATCTGGCAGGACCACCTGCTCTACGCCCGATTGAAGGATTCGAAACCTTGAGCGCGCAAACTGCCGCCGGAGCCGCGGTCAAAGCCTTGGCCGAAGTCTTGGCCACAGTCCAGGCGAAGTCTCGGCGAAGTTGGCCTTGACCGCCGGCGGGCGCCGCCTTGGGATGGCCACGGTTCGCTTGATATAACAATGGGATCGGTGGGTTTGGCGAAGAGTAACGGGGGAATGCCGGGGACTAGCCGTCAGAGGCTTTGGCACAGGCGCGCGTCAATCGCGGGCTCGCTCACCTTTGCCCTCATCGCCGGCGCATGCTCCTCCAGCGGCAGCGGCCCTGGCGCACCCGGCGCAGCGCCGACGAGCACAAGCTCGCTGTTCAATGTCTTCGCCGGCTCATCGGCAAAAGGGGCGCAGACGGTTGCCGGCGCGCAGCCCGACGTTAATTGCCCGCCCGTCGAGGTTCGCCAGGGCGCGTCGACGCTGACCATCGGATCGAACGGCAACCAGTCGACAATGGCGGTCAAATACCAGGGTGAATTCACGCGCGAAGCGCGCGACTGCGCGGTCGTCGGCGGCAATATCGTGATGCGGATCGGCGTGGAGGGGCGCGTCATCCTCGGGCCCGCGGGGGGCCCTGGTCAGGTTGAGGTCCCGTTGCGAATTGCCGTCGTGCAGGAATCACCGGGTGGCACTCGGCCGATCACGACCAAATTCATCCGTATTCCCGTTACAGTCACGAGCACTGACAGTAATCCGGTCTTCACTCACGTCGAGGAAGGCATGAGCTTCCCGGTACCAACACCGACGTCCTCACTCGACGACTACATCGCCTATGTCGGCTTCGATCCGTTCACGGCGCAAGCGCAAGACAAACAAAAGGAAAAGCCGGCACCCCGCGCGCACCGCAGACCCAAACCCGCACCGTCGGCAAACGCGAACTGACGCCGTCGCCCAACAATAAGTGCAGCACGGGTTTCGCGCCGCTTAATTGAACCTCTTCTTCACGTCTTCGATGCCCCGGGCAAGCAAATCCTCGGCGACCTTGCCCTTGGCTGCGGCGCTGAGAATTTTCTCGGCGGCGGCGACCGCCGTATCGGCCGCTGCGGCGCGAACGTCGGCCAGCGCCTGCGCCTCAGCCTGGGCGATCTTGGCCTCTGCCATCTTGGTCCGACGTAAGACGAAATCTTCCATCCGCGTTTTAGCCTCGGTAGCAATGCGCTCGGCCTCGCCCTTGGCGCTGGCGATAATAGCGGCGGCTTCGCCTTCCGCCTCGCGCCCCTTGCGTTGGAATTCGGCCAGCACGGCTTGAGCCTCCTGGCGCAGCCGCACTGCTTCGTCGAGTTCGGACTTGACGCGCGCGTGCCGCGCATCAAGTGCGTCAATCACCCGGCGATGCGCGCCCAAATAAATGAGCAATCCGAGGAAGATGACGAAGGCGATGGCGACCCAGGCTTCGGCTTCAGGCATGGCGGACCTTAATGCTTGCGCACGTCGCTCACAGCGCCGGCGACGTCCTGTGCATTCGGCGCAGTTCCGATCAGGCGCTCGACAATGGCCGCGGCGGTTTCCGTGGCGATGGCGCCGACGTTCAGCATGGCGGCTGAGCGCGTGCCGGCGATCGACTGTTCGGCAGCGGTGAGCTTGTCGTGCAGCTGCGCCTCAAGCCGCTTGTTGGTGGCGTCGGCTTCGGCTGCCTGCTTTTCCCGCATCTCGGTGGCAATGGCCTGGGCACGGCTGCGTGCGTCGGCGAGTGCCTTCTGGTAGGCGGCACTGGCCGCCTCCGACTGCTCCTTAAGCCGGTTGGCCGCGGCGAGATCATCGGAGATGCGCTTACTGCGCTCGGCGAAGATTGAGCCGATACGCGGCAACGCGATCCGCGACATCAGCGCATACAGAAGCAGAAACGTCAGCACCAGCCACAGCAGCTGCGATGGAAAGTGCTCCGACTGGAACGGCGGAAACGCGTGGTTTTCCGCAGGCGCCTCGGTATGGGCGGTCGGCTCGGCCATCTAACGTCAGAGTCCGAACAGCAGCAGCAGCGCAATCAGCAGCGAAAAGATGCCGAGCGCTTCGGTGATGGCAAATCCGAAAATCAGATTGCCGAATTGACCCTGCGCCGCGGAGGGATTGCGCAGCGCCGCTGCCAGGTAATTGCCGAAGATGATGCCAACGCCGACGCCGGCGCCGCCCATGCCGATACAGGCAATGCCCGCACCAATGTATTTTGCGGCAGTCGGATCCATAACAAAGCTCCTTTTCGAGGTTATAAAATCGAGCCGTCAGTGGCCCGGGTGTATCGCATCGTTGAGATAGATGCAGGTGAGAATGGCGAACACGTAGGCTTGCAGGAAGGCCACCAGAAACTCGAGCGCGGTCAGCATGATCACGAGGATCAGCGGCAGCGCGGCGCCGAACCAGCCGGCGATGCCGAAACCCGCAAGCATGATGATAAAGCCGGCGAAGACTTGCAGCGTGATGTGGCCGGCGAGCATGTTGGCGAACAACCGCACGCTATGCGAGATCGGCCGCGAGATGAACGAGAGCACCTCGATGACCACAATCGCGGGCAGAATGTAGACCGGCACGCCCTTGGGAACGAACAGCTTGAGAAAGCCCAGGCCGTTCCTCCAGAACCCGTAGATGACGACGATGAAGAACACCGCCAGCGCCAGCGTCGCGGTGACGATAAGCTGGCTCGTCACGGTGAAGGAATAGGGAATGAGCCCGATCATGTTGGCAACGAGAACGAACATGAACAGGGTGAACACGAACGGGAAGAACTTCATTCCCTCGGTGCCGGCCGAGCTGCGCACGGTATTGGCGACAAACTCGTAAGACATTTCCGCCACGGACTGCAGCCGGCCCGGAACCAGCGCACGCGGCGTCGCGATCAACAGCGCCGAAATCACTAGCACGATGATCAGCATGAACAGGGCCGAATTGGTGAAATAGATCTGATGGCGGCCGATCGAGAATAGCGGCGCGATGTTGTGAATCTGAAACTGGTGGATTGGATCGACCGTCATGGTTCCATCGCCGCCAGGCGCCAATCTGCCGTCACTGTTTTCGGCCCCCGCTTGGGCCGTTACCCTGCGTTTGGCCGGGACCGACTCCCGCGGATCGCATCACGTTGAGCACGCCCGCGACGAAGCCGAGCAAGAGAAATACGATAAACCCCCAAGGCGAGATGCCGAGCAACCGGTCGATCAGCCAGCCGAGGCCGGCGCCGACCAGCACGCCTCCAACGAGTTCGCTCGAGAGCCGGAAGCCCCTGGCGTAGCCCGATGCAGTCGCTGCCCGATCTCCACCAGGACCATCCGAAGACGTCGGCCCTGCACGCCCGCGTGCCTGGCCAAGACCTTCGCCGAGACGCTGGAGTCTCGCGGAGAGGGCGGCTTCATCGGTGTGCGCCTTGTTACGATCGCCGTTCTCGCGCGTGCCGTCGCTCATCTCTTCGACACTCGCGACTTGCCGGCAACCGCAACTGACCCGCCCCCTGAAGCCGCGCGGACCTTACTGATTGGGTTCCGCCAAGTCAAGAAACCGTCGCTAATGCTAACGCCTTGAAACAATGAGAGATATAGCCCGCTTGCGGCACCCTATTGCGGCTCGATTGTGCACCGCGAAGCGATTACCGCTAAAATGGCCGCAGGCGGATGGCGTCCGGGTCTGACCGGATCGACAAATGTCGCTGCGAATTCGTTTTGGCCCTGTGAGGAAATCATGACCAACACGGCCTCTGCTACCCTCATCGCCAGTTTTTGTTTGATCGCTACCGCGCTCGCCGATGACGCGACGCCGGACAACGGCGGCGGGCGATACACGTTCAGCAAAGTGGCGGAAGGTTTCTTGCGGCTCGATGCGCAGACCGGCGAGGTTTCGGTGTGCAGCCAGCGCACCGTCGGCTGGGCGTGTCAGGCGGTGCCGGAAGACCGAGCCGTGCTCGAGAACGAGATCGCGCGGCTGCGGAAAGAAAACGGCGCGCTCAAAAAGGACATGCTCGCGCACGGCCTGCAATTGCCGACCGGCGCAATGCCTGAGCCGCCGGTCGCGAACAACGCCGACCGCCTGCCGCAGCTCGGCAGCAATCCCGAAGTCGACCGCATGGTCGCCCTGGTCGGCCGGATGTGGCATCAGCTGGTCGAGGCCATCGTGCGCGCGCAAAAACAAGTACTGAACAAGAGCTGATCGTTACGTGCGTCACACTCTCTCGGCGGTTCGCACGACGCGCGTGGAAACCATTGCCACGGCGGTGCTTACGATTGAAACGCCCGGCGAAGGCTTCCTTGAGATTACCGGCGAGGTCGCGCAATTCCTGAACGAGAGCAAAGCGCGCGACGGCGCACTCGCGCTGTTTCTCCGCCACACCTCGGCGTCGCTTGTCATCCAAGAAAACGCTGACCCGGACGTGCGCCGCGATCTGGTCACCGCGCTCAACCGCCTGGCGCCGGCCGATGCCGGCTGGATCCACAAGGTCGAAGGACCGGACGATATGCCGGCCCATATCAATTCCATGATCAACGGTGTTTCGCTCGTTATTCCGGTTATCGGCGGCGCGCTCGGTCTCGGCACCTGGCAGGGCATCTACCTGGCCGAGCATCGCCAGCGCCCGCACCGGCGCGAGGTAACGCTGCAATTTATCGGGTCGGTTTCCTCTTAGAGCGCAATCGCTTCAGATTGAATCGATTGCGCTCATCATTTTGGCTGAGCATGATCTTTTCGGAAAGCCGGCTTCCACTTTTCCGGATCATGCTCTAGCCGAAGCAGGCGATGAAGCCTGCCCGGATGGTCTCGAAGAAAACCGCCGTGCCGTAATGGACCCAAAGCCAGCCGGTGCCGGCGAGCCCGATGACAATCACCACGCCGGACACGACGAGCGGCCGCATTGTTGAACGTTTGGCGACGGTGTCGCGCATCGATGCTGATTAGGCCGGTGCGGCAGCCACGCGCCCAACCGGCTTCTCGACAATCGGCATATTGATCACCGCCGAGAGGATACCGAACAGGATCGCCAGCCACCACACTGGATCGTAGGAACCGGTGCGGTCGAACACGACGCCGCCGAGCCAGACGCCGAGAAAGCCGCCGACCTGATGGCTGAAGAAAGCGAAGCCGCCCAGCGTCCCAAGCCACCGGGTGCCGAAGATGACAGCGATGATGCCATTGGTCGGGGGCACGGTCGATAGCCACATCAACCCCATGGTCGCGCCGAACACGATGCAAGAGAACGTCGTGACCGGAAACCAGATGAACGCGCCGATCGCCGCCGCGCGGACCAGATAGATGAATGACAGCAGATAGCGCTTCGGCATGCGGTCGCCGAGCCAGCCGGAGGTAATCGACCCGACGATGTTGAACAGCCCAATCGTCGCCAGCGTCCAGCCGCCGACAGTCGCGGATAAGCCGCGGTCGACGAGATAAGCCGGCAGGTGCACGGTGATGAAGGCAAGCTGAAATCCGCAGGTAAAGAAGCCCAGCACCAGCAGCACATAAGAGCGGTTGGCGAACGCCTCGCCCAGCGCCTGCCGCAGCGATTGCGGCGCGGCCCCTTTGGTCACCTCGGCTGCCGGCGTCGCCAGCGCCAGCGACAGCGGCAGCATGGCAAGCGCGGCGACGGCGAAAATCACCAGCGTCTGTTGCCAGCCGAACGCGTCCATCAGCGCGACGGCGACCGGCGAAAACAGGAATTGACCGAATGAACCCGCCGCCGTGCCAAATCCGAAGGCCCGCGAACGCCACTCTTGCGGCAGCAGCTTGCCGAACGCCGCCAGCACGATCATGAATGAAGTGCCGGCGAGGCCAAATCCAATCAGCACGCCAGCCGAAACATCGAGCGCCGCGGCGCTGGTCGCATGCGACATCAGCGCCAGGCCGACGGCGTACATGAGCCCGCCGGCGCATAGCACCCGGCCCGCGCCGAACCGGTCGGCAATCATGCCCGCGAACGGCTGGCCGATGCCCCACAACAGGTTTTGCAACGCCAATGCAAAGCCGAATATGTCGCGGCCCCAATGATTGGTGGCCGACATCGGCGTCAGAAAAAAGCCGAGTGAGGAACGCGGCCCGAAGGACATCATCGAGATCAGGCAGCCGAAGCCGATAATCAAAAATGGTGTGCGCCAGGTGCCGACCCCGGCCGGGGAAGGCGAAGTCGTGAGGCGGCGGTAGATGCTGGTCATGTTAGTCCCGGTTCGGAATAGCTGGCTAAAAGCGGCGGATTATAAGGCGTGCGCCCGCGCAGCCCGAATGAAAATTACTAATCCTGCGGACAGTTTTTCTGGTTTGCGCGGTTACGTTACCGCAATTGGCCACGTCACCCTCAGTGCCGACCGGTGTCACCGGTCCGAGGTTCGCCGATTTCAGACCGATCGGCGCGCCCTAAAACTCGCCCGATGGCCGCAAGAAAGTGTATGGGGAGGCATTGAACTTAGCGAGCGGGCGCCGTAAGCGCGCAAGGCTACTTTGCGGTCGGCTTCGGCGTTTACGATTTCGACGAGGGCAGCAGGGATGGCGGTTTTGCCGACGCGCCGGTCGACTTGACGACAACGTCGAGAGCTAAGAATACAAACAGCAACGCCGCGATCCACCACATCATCAGTTCTCCCGGCGCCCGCTGTGCGGTTGTTTTGACCGGTCGAATTTTCGGCTTTTTGTATGACATGATAATGATGTGCGTGAGCGGCAGGGCGGAACACAATTCTTTAACCGGAAATCCAAGCCGCCCAGCGCGCTACGGCAGGACCGCGCAAACGCAAACGTGCGATTGCGGATGTGTGCTTCTCAGCAGACATTCCCCGCGCGTTGATTGGGTCCGCGGCCTAGAAAGGCACAAAGTGCCGGATGATGGCACCGATCGGCGGAGGGCCAACCCTACGTACGGGCACGTGCACGACTTCAGGCTCAGGCTCGCTCTCCGCTATCGGACCGATGGCTTCGAACTTCGCCTTCTGCTCGTCGGATAGCGTTCCATAGAAATCGTTGAGCGAAGCGCTCACCGTCTTGACGGCGGCGAGCATGACGTCGAGCCGCTTGTGGACTGCGGCGAGCCGCCCCGGCGGCGTGATCGCGGGTTCTGCTCCGCACGAGGCTTTGAGCAAATCCGCCGCGGCCTGAGTGTCGGCGTTCTGCAACGCCACCAAATCGGTGCGCTCCGGGTCAGTCAGGTGCACCGCTTTGTCGATCTCGGCCGCCGGCAATTCCATCCCGCTGAGTTGTGAAGGACCACAGTCCTCGGCGGCCACGCCCTCAGGCTTGTCTCCGGGCGGGCCTTGTCCCGCGGCGTTGGCAAGCGCGTTCACCCGCGCCTTCTGCTCGTCGTTGAGAAGGCCGTAGAATTTCTCCAGCGGCGGTTGCACGATCTCCACCGCCGCGATCATGGCCTCGATGCGCCGCTGCATCGCCGCCATCCGGCCGGGGGCCGTCAGCGGCATCTCGGCCGGGCAGGCAATCTTGATGTCCTGCGTCGCTTTCGTCACGGCAAGTGCAAGATCGTCAAGCGCGGCGGCCTGTTCCTCGGTCGGATGGATCGTATCGCGGAATTGGTCGAGCGGCATGCTGGCGATGTCGCTGACATCTTCGCCGCAAGTCAGAGCCAGCTGATCCGGTCCCGCGTAATAGGCAAACGGCCAATACAGCCAGAACAGCGGATTGCGAAATGCGCCGGCGAAGCCCGCGTGCGCCTTGCCGCCGTGGCCGGCATGGCCGCCGTGACCTTCATGGCCGCCTTTGGCTTCGTGGCCGCCGCCGTGACCGCCGCCGCCGTGGCTGGAGTGTGAACCGCCGCCGTGACTGCTCCCGCCATGACTGCTCCCGCCATGACTGCCCCCGCCATGACTGCCTCCGCCGTGACTGCCACCCCCACCTTTGCTGGCGGCGTATGTTGTGGTGGCCAGCGTCGTTGCCAGCACGAAGATGGCAAACCCCAGCTTAATCGACATTCTCCAGCTCCCCGATCTCTAATTACTGCCGTCTTTCCGGCCAGCCCGCAAGATTGAGTTGTTGCAGAGGCGCGTTGCGCCGATGCAACGATCGCGTCACTTTGTTGTTCGACTATTGTCAGATATCGCAATCGGGGGATGAAAGGCGTGACGCCCGTCACACGCGTGCTTCGGCTCGGACATTCACCGGCAGCTTGATGGTGAAGGTCGAGCCCTTGCCGAGTTCCGAGTCCACCACGATACGGCCGCCGTGCATCTCGACGATGCGCTTGGAGATGGCGAGCCCCAATCCGGTGCCACCTTTTTGCTTGGTCAGTGTATTATCGACCTGCTGAAATTCCTCGAAGATTTTCACCTGATCCGCGGCGGCGATGCCCGGCCCGCTGTCGCGCACCGCCAACCGGAATGAGCCGTCGGTGAGCGAAGCTTCGATCGCCACCTCGCCTTTGTCGGTGAATTTGATCGCGTTGCCGACCAGGTTGAGCAGCACCTGGGAAAGCCGGCGTTCGTCGCCATGTCCCACCGGCAGGCTCGGTGCAATCTTCGTTGTCAGCGCGAGATTCTTCTTTGCCGCCAGCGGCTCGACCGCCGCGTACACGCCGTGCACCAGGTTCGCCAGCGAATACTCGGACAACGACAGAGTGAGCTGGCCGGCTTCAATCTTTGACAGATCGAGAACATCGTTGATCAGCCCGAGCAGGTGCTTGCCGTTGGTCTGAACACGCTCCAACACACCGCGCGCCTTTTCCGGCACTTCGCCGTAGATCTCGTCGAGGATCAGTTCGGTGTAGCCGAGAATGGCGTTGAGCGGGGTGCGCAACTCATGGCTCATATTGGCGAGGAATTGCGACTTGTGCCGGCTCGCCACTTCGAGCTCGCGGCCCTTGTCCTCGATCTCGTGGAACAGCCGCGCGTTCTGGATCGCCAGCGCCGACTGCGCCGCAAAGGTTTTCATCAGTTCGACGGTGTTCTGCGGGAAAGCGCCGGGAGCGCGCCGACGCACCACCAATAGGCCGACGATATCTTCGCCGCGATACAGGGGCGCCGTCATCCGTGCGCGGTAGCCGGCACGCAGCGTGATTGCGTTGATCGGGTTCGGGGCGTCGTCCCGCAAATCGGCGATTTGGAGCGGCTCGCGCTGCGCCAACACCGCGGTGACGGCGGCCTCATCAAGACCAATATGCCGCTGCGATAGCGCGTCAATCAGTTCCTGATCCATGCCGTAGGTGGCGCGCAATTGAAACTCGCGCTGGGCCTCGTCGAATACGTAGATCGCGCCGGCTTCGGTGCCGGAAAGCTGGACGGCCTTGCCGACGATGGTCTGAAGCACGGTGTGCAGATCAAGCGTGGAATTGACCGCCTGACTGATCTCGCCGAGAGCCCGCAGCTCTTCAACCAGTTGACCAAGCTCGTCGGTACGTTCGCGCAGCGCAGTCAAGAGCCGCGCATTTTCGATGGCGATGACGGCCTGGGCGGCGAAGTTCTTGACCAAATCGATTTGCTTGTCGGCGAACGGCTGCACTTCCTGGCGGTAGATGATGATGCACCCGACCACCTCGCCATCCCTGAGCATCGGCACGCCGATCACTGAACGGGCTCCGGCGAATTCGATCGTAGCCACCCTTAATGTGTCTTGATAAGTCGCCTCGGCCCTAATATCCGCGACGTGATACGCCTGTTTTGTAACCATCAGGCGACCCATCCCCACACGCGGATCGACATCGAAAGCGGGTTGGCCATGCAGGAAATCAACATAGGCGGCAGGAGCGCCGTGCGTCGCGCCAATGCGGAACCGATCGCCCTCGCGCACGAACAGGTTACCGAATTTGGCGCCGCAAATGCGGACCGCATTTTCCAGCATGGCCGCGAATACCGGCTCAAGATCGCCGGGCGAACTCGAGATAACGCTCAGGACTTCAGCGGTCGCCGTCTGTTGCGCCAAGGATTCGCGCAGTTCGGTCAGCAGCCGCGCATTCTCGATGGCGATCACGGCTTGGGCGGCAAAATTTTTGACCAGGTCGATCTGCTTGTCGGTAAACGGCCGGACTTCCAGACGGCAATTGACGAACAACCCGATGCACACGTTGTCCTTGAGCATCGGCATGCACAGCACGGTGCGCGCACCGGCCTGGTCGGCGAAGGCCACGACCCGAGGGTTGCCCTCGATATAGGCTGGCTCGGTGCGCACATCGGCGAGGTGAAGGGCTTCCTTCAACTCCAGAATACGAACCAGCGGGTGAGACAAATTCTCGGATATGACCAGTTCGGAGCCTGGCTCGAACAATCGGGTCGAGGCATTCGCCGGAACCCGGCTAGTGACGATGCGAAGGACACCCCCGTCGCGCAGGAACAGGTTGCCGAACGGCGCCTCGCAAAGCCGCCCGGCGTTCTCCAGCATGGCATCGAAAACCGGTCTCAGATCGCCCGGCGAACTGGAGATGACCTTGAGAACCTCGGAGGTCGCGGTTTGCTGCGCCAGTGACTCGCGCAACTCGGTGAGCAACCGGGCATTCTCAATGGCGATCACGGCCTGGGCGGCAAAATTGGTCAGCAGTTCCGTTTGTTTTTGGTCGAATGCCACAGCTTCCTTGCGATAAAGCACGAGTGCGCCGACCAGTTCGTCCTCTTTGAGCATCGGCACACCCAACATGGCACGGGCGCCGGCGACCTTGGCAAGCGGCGCGTCCGCGTAGACCGGGTCAGCCGCCAAGTCGCCGATGTTCACGGCCTTCTTTGTTTGATAGAGGCGGCCGAGTGGCGATCGCTGCAGGGGAATGACCGGATCGCCTTTGCGCAGTTCCATGAATTCAGGCGGAGCGTTATACAGCGCGCCGGTGCGCATTCCGTTGCCGTCGGCCAGGGCGAGGTTGCCGAATTCCGCGCCACAGATGCGCACTGCGTTCGCCAAGATGGCGTCGAACACCGGCTTCAAATCGCCCGGCGAAGAACTGATGACGCGCAGTACGTCGGCCGTCGCCGTCTGCTGCGCCAGCGTTTCGCTCAGTTCGTGGGTGCGCTGCTCAACCTTTCGCTCCAGACCGGAATAGGATTCCTGCAGCCGGCCGGCCATATCGTTGAACTGATCGGCCAGCGCCTCGACCTCATCGCCCGTCTTGATCGTGATACGTTGCGAAAGATCGCCCGAGCCGATGCGCGCTGCGCCGGCGCGCAACGCCTGGATCGGCACCACCATGTGCCCGGCAAGAAACATCCCGGCGATGAACGCAAGCGCGAGCGCCCCGAGCAGCACCAATCCGGTCCGTTCGATCGACGCGTACAGCGGCGCATAGGCCTCCTCGATCGGGGTTTCGACGAACACCAGCCAACCGAGCGGCGCGACCGGAGCGTAAGCCGTGAGCACTTTTTGACCCTGAATATCGGTCGCTTCCTGCACCTGCTCGGCGGTGCTGTTGGCAATCGCGGCGCGCGCGCTCTGCACCTGCTTGAGTCGCGACATGTCGGTGTTGCGCAGCACCAGGCTGATATCGGGATGGGCGATCAAGCGGCCCTGGGCATCGACCACATAGGCGCGCGCATGCCCGACGGATTTGATCTGCGACAGCACGTCCTCGATCAGCTTCAGATTGACCTGGGCGATGCTCACGCCGGCGTCGCGCCGCGTGCCGGCCAGCGACAGCGTCATGTACGGTTCGGATTCGCGGCGGAAATAGACCGGACCGTAATAGACCTTGTGGGCCACGGCTTCGGTGAATGCCGGCTCTTTCGAGACGTCGGCATTGCTGCCGACGACGTCCATGGCAAGCCGCGATACCCGCAATTGCTCGTGGCCGGTCGACGTCGATCTCGGCTAGCTCGGTAATGGCGGGCACCTGGCGCAAGCAGCCGCAGCGCATCAAAGCGCCGCTGTTCCAGCGTGCCGGCGGACCAGGGCAGCTGCGTGGTCCAGCCAACCTGGCTCTCGATTTCCTCGATGAATTGTCCGATCTTGCCGGCGGCGGCCTGCGCCTGCTCGCGCTGGATCCGCACCAGCGAGGTTTTTTGCTCCTGGTACGAAAACCACACCTCGAACGCGCTATTGGCGATCAGCGCGACGCTGACCACGGCGACAAACAGCGCGATGTATTTGAGAAACAGCCGGGTGCGCACAATCGAAGTATTGGCCGCCGCTCCGGAGCCGCCGGGGCCTTCCACCGGAGTTACTGTCTGTTCGCCAAGATGGTCAGCGGGCGCTCTCATCCGAACATCTGATAGTCTTCTCTGCCCTTGCTGGGTTGGAACATTTGGACGCAAGTGCTCATTCTAACACTTCATCGGCGCCGGCGAGGAAGGATTCAGGCCCTGTTCCAGGGCGGCGGCGGAATTAAAGGCTGATCGATTTCGCCGTCTTCAAGGTGACCTTCCTCCCGTGCTGAGAACCTTGCCAGGCACGTCGAGGCATAGCACAACCTGGAACGAGAGACCCGCTGCATGTCATGCCCACAGAGCGGTACGGTGGACGATACCCGCCGATCGGCGGTATGGTTGCATATGCGTGTCCCCCGCGCGTGATCGGCTGGATCATCCCGTTGAGCGAGACGCAATCCCACCATCTGCTGATCGCCGACGATCACCCGCTGTTCCGTGGTGCACTGCGGGAAGCGGTAACCGGATTATTTGCTCGCGCCGAGATCGCCGAGGCCGGAACATTCGAGGAGGTCAGCGAAGTCCTCGACCGCGGCGGCGACATCGATCTGATCCTGCTCGATCTCTCGATGCCCGGCGTGCGCGGCTTTTCCGGCCTGATGTATCTGCGCGCGCAATATCCGAGCCTGCCGATCGTCGTGGTCTCGGCCAATGACGATCCGGCCGTTATCCGCCGCTGCATGGAGTTCGGCGCGTCGGGCTTCATCCCCAAGACGCTGGGCATTGAGGCGCTCCGGGCGGCGATCGCGCGGGTGCTGCAAGGCGAAGTGTGGACGCCGCCCGATGTCGATCTCACCCGCCGATCCGACGCCGAGACCGAGGCGTTGATCGCGCGGCTCTCGACCCTGACGCCGCAGCAGGTCCGGGTGCTGATGATGCTGTCGGGAGGATTGCTCAACAAACAGATCGCCTACGAGCTCGGCGTGTCGGAGGCGACCGTGAAGGCGCACGTCTCCGCCATCCTGCAAAAGCTCGGCGTCGAGAGCCGCACCCAGGCCGTCATCGCCGCCGGCAAGATCGAAGCCGGCCAATGGCCGCAGGTGCCGGCGCGGGAGAGTTAATCAGCCGCTGTCGCGAAACCGGCAGATGGTACGCGCCGATCGCCGTGCGTTTTCCTCATTTGATTGATCGGATCGTCGCCGACACCGGCGACGACCGTGCTAGAGACTTGCGCAGATTTGGAGCGGCGCGGCGATGGGCGAGATCGGGGAGGCCTGGGCGAATTTCTTTGTGGCGGAGGTCGGCGCGACCGCAGCGCTGAGCGGTCTCGTCATCGTCGCCATCTCGATCAATCTCCAGCGCATCCTTTCGTTTCCGCAACTGCCGGGCCGCGCCGCGGAGATGTTGATCATGCTGGTCGGAGCGCTCTTTGCCAGCAGCTTCGCGCTGATGCCCGGTCAGCCGCTGAACGTGCTTGGCGGCGAAATCTTCAGCGCGGGGTTGCTCATGACGGTCCCGCCGATGTTCATCCAGGCGCGGCAAATTCCAGTGATGAAAGCCCAGCCGGTGACGTGGTGGCTGTGGCGGTTTATAATTGCGCTGTGCAGCGGCATACCGGTTCTGGTCGGCGGCGTTTATCTGCTCGCTGGCGCCAGCGGCGGGCTTTATTGGGTCGCAGCCGGAATCATGCTCACGCTGGCGGCGACCGTCTGGAACGCTTGGGTCTTGTTGATCGAGATTTTGCGGTGAAAACGCGAGACCGCGGGGCGTTACTGCGCCAGCGCCGCCTGCAACGCTTTCAATTGATCGAGATGGCGCGTGAGCTTATCGCGTTCCGCCTGGTCCGCGGTGTCCGCAACGTCTTCTTCGGCGTCCTTGATTTCCGCGGCGAGTGTTGCGGTGTCGAAGGTCTCGCGCGCCACGGCGCGGTCGGCAAGCACGGTCAAGCCGGCGGGACCGACTTCGGCGAAGCCGCCGGTGACCACGACCGGCTCGCGCGCGCCGCCGCGATAGATGGTCACAATGCCGGGCCGCAGTGTGGTGACGAGCGGCGCATGGCCGGCAAGAATGCCCATGTCGCCCTCAGCGCCGGGCAGATCGACCTGATCGACGTCGCCAGTAAACAGCACGCTTTCCGGCGAGACGAATTCGAAGTGCAGCTCGGCCATCGATTGTTCTCTTACGCCGCCTCGGCGAGTTTCTTACCTTTTTCGACCGCCTGATCGATGGTGCCCACCATATAGAAGGCGGCTTCGGGCAGGTGATCGTATTTGCCTTCGCACAGTCCCTGGAAGCCGCGGATCGTGTCGGCGAGTTCGACGAACACGCCGGGCGAGCCGGTGAACACTTCGGCAACGTGGAACGGCTGCGACAGGAAGCGCTCGATCTTCCGCGCGCGCGACACTGTCAGCTTGTCCTCTTCGGAAAGCTCATCCATGCCGAGAATGGCGATGATGTCCTGCAGCGCCTTGTAGCGTTGCAGGATCTGCTGCACGCGGCGCGCGACCTGGTAGTGCTCATCGCCGACAATATTCGCGGAAAGCATGCGCGAAGTCGAATCGAGCGGATCGACCGCCGGATAGATGCCCTTCTCGGCGATCGAGCGCGACAGCACCGTGGTGGCGTCAAGATGCGCGAATGAGGTCGCGGGCGCCGGGTCGGTGAGGTCGTCGGCCGGCACGTAGATCGCCTGCACCGACGTGATCGAGCCTTTGGTGGTGGTGGTGATGCGTTCCTGCAGCGCGCCCATGTCGGTTGACAGCGTCGGCTGATAGCCGACCGCCGAAGGAATACGCCCGAGCAGCGCCGACATTTCCGAGCCCGCCTGGGTGAAGCGGAAGATGTTGTCGACGAAGAACAGCACGTCCTGGCCCTGGTCGCGGAAATACTCGGCGACCGTCAGGCCCGACAGACCGACGCGGGCACGCGCTCCGGGCGGCTCGTTCATCTGGCCATACACCAGTGCGCACTTCGAGCCTTCGACCGAACCCTTGTGCGGGTCCTTGTTGACGCCCAACTCGATCATCTCGTGATAGAGATCGTTGCCTTCGCGGGTGCGTTCGCCGACGCCGGCGAATACCGAATAGCCGCCGTGCGCCTTGGCGATGTTGTTGATCAGCTCCATGATGATCACGGTCTTGCCGACGCCGGCGCCGCCGAACAGGCCGACCTTGCCGCCCTTGGCATAAGGCGCGAGCAGGTCGACGACCTTGATGCCGGTGACCAGGATGGCCGCCTCGGTCGACTGATCGGTATAGGACGGCGCATTCTGATGGATCGGGCGCGTCTCCTTGTGCGGCACCGGGCCCGCCTCGTCGACCGGATCGCCGATCACGTTGATGATGCGGCCGAGCGTGCCGGCGCCGACCGGCACCGAGATCGGCTGGCCGGTGTCGCTTACCTCCTGGCCGCGCACCAGGCCTTCGCTGGTATCCATGGCGATGGTACGCACGGTCAATTCGCCGAGATGTTGGGCGACTTCGAGCACCAGGCGGTTGCCCTGGTTCTTGGTCTCCAGCGCGTTGAGGATCGCCGGCAGGTAACCTTCGAACTGCACGTCGACGACGGCGCCGATGACTTGGGTGATGTGTCCGATCGCGTTGGCCATCTTTGGTCCTCTTCAGAAATTGTTCACAGCGCCTCGGCGCCGGAAATGATCTCGATCAGTTCCTTGGTGATCATCGCCTGGCGGGTGCGGTTGTAGGTGAGCGTCTGTTTGCGGATCATTTCGCCGGCGTTGCGGGTGGCATTGTCCATCGCCGACATCTGCGCGCCGTAGAACGACGCGGCGTTCTCCATCAGCGCGCGGAAAATCTGCACCGCGAGATTCCGCGGCAGCAGGTCGTGCAGGATGTCCTCGGCCTCCGGTTCGAACTCATAGGCGGCGCCGCCGAGGGCGTCCGCCGCCTTGTCGTCGAACACCGGCGGAATGATCTGCTGCGCGGTCGGGACCTGCGCGATCACCGAGCGGAATCGCGAGAAGAACAGCGTGCAGATGTCGAATTCGAAATTATCGAACCGCGTGATGATCTTTCCCGCGATCATCTGCGCGTGCTCGAAACGCAG
This sequence comes from uncultured Alphaproteobacteria bacterium, assembly GCA_963844545.1. GTDB lineage: Bacteria > Pseudomonadota > Alphaproteobacteria > Rhizobiales > Xanthobacteraceae > BOG-931. The sequence continues at coordinate 66,884 of CAWJOX010000028.1, forward strand.
CGTCCGCTCCGCGCGCAGATCCACCATCTCGACGATCTGCGATGCGTAGAGACGGCGCAACTGATCGTAGCCTTTGCGCCCGACGCAGAAGAACTTGACCTCCTTGCCCTCGCGGATCAGCGCGCCGGCATGCTCACGCGCCAGCCGCACGATGGCGGTATTGAACGGTCCGCACAGGCCGCGTTCGGCGGTGCAGACGAGGAGGAGATGGCGGTCGCTGCCGCCGGTGCCTCGCAACAGCCGCGGCGCAGTTTCACTTCCTGCCACCGACGCCGCGATATTGCCGAGCACCTTATCCATCTGCGTCGCATAAGGGCGTGCCGCTTCCGCCGCGGCCTGCGCACGGCGCAGCTTCGAAGCCGCGACCATCTGCATGGCCTTGGTGATCTTTTGCGTCGCCTTGGTGGCGGCGATGCGATTGCGGAGGTCCTTAAGGGAAGGCATCGCGGCTCAGTCTGTTTCTCGTCGTCGTGAGGCCGGCCGTGAAGCCGGGCATCGAAGGACGCTGCCGAGCGCCCACGGCCGAAGACGTGCGAGGCTCGGGACAAGCTCGCGCCTCAGGGTGACGGCGCTTAGTCATCACGCAAACGTCTTGGCGTAGCTCTCGACCGCGGCTTTGAGCTTGCCGCTGGTGCCGTCGTCGAGATCGCGCGAGTCGCGGATGGTGCTGAGAATTTCCGGGTGCTGCTGGCGTAGCGTGCCCAGCAGACCATCCTCGAACGCGCGGACGCGCTCGACCGGCAGCGGATCGAGATAGCCGTTAACGCCGGCATAAATGACGCAGACCTGTTCCTCCATCTTCAGCGGCGAGAATTGCGGCTGCTTGAGGAGTTCGGTGAGCCGCGAGCCGCGATTGAGCAGACGCTGCGTCGTGGCGTCGAGATCGGAGCCGAACTGCGCAAACGCCGCCATCTCGCGGTATTGCGCGAGCTCGCCCTTGATTCGGCCGGCGACCTTCTTCATCGCCTTGGTCTGTGCCGAAGAACCGACGCGCGACACCGAGAGACCGACGTTCACCGCCGGGCGGATGCCCTGATAGAACAAGTCGGTCTCGAGGAAGATCTGACCGTCGGTGATGGAGATGACGTTGGTCGGGATGTAGGCCGACACGTCGTTGGCCTGGGTTTCGATCACAGGCAGCGCAGTGAGCGAGCCCGCCTTGTGTTCGTCGTTCATCTTCGCCGCGCGCTCGAGGAGCCGCGAGTGCAGATAGAACACGTCGCCCGGATAGGCTTCGCGGCCCGGCGGGCGGCGCAGCAAGAGCGACATCTGGCGGTAGGCAACCGCCTGCTTGGAAAGGTCGTCGTAGATGATGACCGCGTGCATGCCGTTGTCGCGGAAATATTCGCCCATGGCGCAGCCGGCAAAGGGCGCCAGAAACTGCATCGGCGCCGGGTCGGAAGCGGTCGCCGCGACCACGATCGAATAGTCGAGCGCGCCTTGCTCTTCCAGAACCTTGACGAACTGCGCGACCGTCGAGCGCTTTTGCCCGATCGCCACATAGACGCAATAGAGCTTGATCTTCTCGTCGGTCGAGGCATTGAGCGGCTTCTGGTTGAGGATCGTATCGAGCGCGATCGCGGTCTTGCCGGTCTGGCGGTCGCCGATGATCAGTTCGCGCTGGCCGCGGCCGATCGGGATCAGCGCGTCGATCGCTTTGAGGCCGGTCGCCATCGGCTCATGCACTGACTTGCGCGGAATGATGCCGGGCGCTTTGACGTCGACGCGCGCCCTGTGGTCGGCCTTGATCGGCCCCTTGCCGTCGATCGGATCGCCGAGCGCATCGACGACGCGGCCAAGCAGCCCTTTGCCGACCGGGACCTCGACGATGGCGCGGGTGCGCTTGACCGTCTGGCCTTCCTTGATCTCGCGGTCGGAACCGAAGATCACGATGCCGACATTGTCGATTTCGAGATTGAGCGCCATGCCTTTGACGCCGCCCTCGAACTCGACCATCTCACCGGCCTGCACGTTGTCGAGGCCGTAGACGCGGGCGATGCCGTCGCCGACCGACAGCACCTGGCCGACTTCCGAAACCTCGGCCTCCTGGCCGAAATTCTTGATCTGATCTTTGAGTATCGCGGAGATTTCTGCGGCGCGGATATCCATTAGCGGGCCTCTTTCATCGCGAGCCTGATCGCATTGAGTTTGGTGCGCAGCGAGCTGTCGACCATGCGGCTGCCGAGCTTGACCACGAGCCCGCCGATAATGGCGGGATCGACTTTGATGGCGAGATCGACATCCCTGCCGCTGACCGCCTTGAGGGCGCTGCGCAGCGCGGCGACGTGATCGTCCTTGAGCGGTTCGGCAACCGTGACCTCGGCGGTCGCCTCACCCTTGTGCTGGGCAACCAGCTTGCGGTAGCCGCGGACCATGTCGCGCACCGCAAACAGGCGGCGGTTCGACGTCACCAGCTTGAGAAATTTAGCCGCCAGGCCGGCGGCGATCCCGGCCCTGTCGAGCACGGCGGAGATGGCATGCAACTGCTCGTCGGCGGAAAAGACCGGGCTGCGCACCAGCCGTTCGAGGTCGGCGCTTTCCGCGACAAGCGCGTCGAAGCGCTCCAGTTCCGCCTTCGTCATGTCGATGGTGTTCGTCTCCTGGGCGAGATCAAACAGCGCCGTCGCGTAACGGCCGGCCATGCCGGACACAAGGTGTTCTTCGCCTGCCAAGATGATCGCTCGCTACTTCGCGTGCTCGCTTCGCGTTCTTTTGGAGCTTTTCCGCAAGACCCGCAACCGGCGCAAACCGTCGGCGCAAGTCCTTGGGATTCAAGCGGGACTTGGATATCCGGAGACGCTGCGGAATACTCCGCGCACGGCCATCGAAAATCGCGGTTTTGCTAACATACCGCGCCGTGCGGTGCAACATGGCGAAAGGACGGCACGACCGACGGCTCCGGCCACTCCAATTCCGCTGAACTAAGCCGCCTGCGCTGCGTGCGAGCGGATGACTTCGAGGAAGACGTCGCCGTACTGCTTGAGTTTGGCTGCGCCGACGCCGTGTACGGTGCCCATCTCGCCCGCATTGGCCGGTTTGCGCCGGACCATGTCGATGAGCGTCTTGTCGGCGAAGATGACATAGGCCGCGACCCGCTGCGCCTTGGCAAGTTCGGAACGGCGCTTCCGCAGCGCCTCGAACAAGGCCGTGTCGCCCGCGGTACCTTCGGCCAAAGCCGCGGCATTCGCCACGTTACGCGCAGCCTTTTTCGTCGCCGGCTTGAGCGTGTCTTTGCGCAATGTGACCTTTTCGGCGCCTCTGAGCACACGCCAGCCGGCATCAGTAACGGTCCAGCCGCCATAGCCGTTGAGGTCCAGTGCGACGATGCCGGCACCGTGGAGCTGGCGAAAAATCGAACGCCATTCCAGCTTGCCGTATTCCTTGCCGACCCCGAAGGTCGACAGGATATCGTGACCGAATTTCTCGACCGCCTCGGTGTTCTCGCCAATGAGCACGTTGGTCAGATGCTCGGTGCCGAAGCGCTCGCCGGTGCGGACGATGGCGGAGAGTGCTTTCTGCGCCGCGATGGTGCCGTCGATCACCTCGGCGCCGTCGCAGCAGAAATCGCAATTGCCGCAAGGCTCGGTCGACTCGCCGAAATAAGCGAGCAGCGTCTGCCGGCGGCAGCGCGGCGACTCGCACAATGCCACCAGCGCGTTAAGCCGCTGGCGGTCCACGCGCTTTTGTTCGTTGGAGGATTCGCTTTCGTCGATCTGCAAACGGCGCAAGCGGATGTCGCCCATGCCGTAGAGCGTCAGCGTGTCGGCCGGAAGCCCATCTCGGCCGGCGCGGCCGATCTCCTGATAGTAGCTTTCGATATTGGACGGCATGTCGGCATGAACGACGAAGCGGACATCCGGCTTGTCGATGCCCATGCCGAACGCCACGGTCGCGACCACGACGATGCCGTCCTCCTGCAAGAAGATGTCCTGGTTGCGCGAGCGCTCCACGGCCTCCATGCCCGCGTGATAGGCGAGCGCCTTGATGCCGCTGCCGCGCAACGCATCCGCAAGCTCCTCGGTCTTCCGCCGCGAGGCGCAATAGACGATGCCGCTTTGCCCGCGATGCTCACCGATGAAGTCGGCGATCTGCTTCCTCCCGCCGGACTTGGCTTGCATCGCCAGCCGCAAATTGGGCCGATCGAAGCCGTGCACAAACACCGCCGGCCGGCGGCTGAAAAGCTTATCCACAATATCCGAGCGCGTGGCGGCGTCAGCAGTCGCGGTGAATGCCACTGTCTGTACGTTGCCGAGTTCTGCGTGCACCGCGCCGAGTGCTGCGTATTCGGGGCGAAAGTCGTGGCCCCATTGCGAAATGCAATGCGCCTCGTCGACCGCAAGCAGCGCGATCTTGGCGCGCTTGAGGAGTTCGATGGTTTCGGCTTTCACCAGGCGCTCGGGTGCAATGTAAAGAAGACGCAAGTCGCCGCGCGTGATCCGATCGGAAATCGCCCAGTTCTCGGCTGCGTCGTTGGCCGAATTGAGCGCGGCCGCGGCGACGCCATAGCCGCGAAGCTGCGCCACCTGATTGCGCATCAGCGCGATCAGCGGCGATACGACAATCGTCAGGCCGTCGCGCAGCAGCGCCGGCAACTGGTAGCACAGCGACTTGCCGCTTCCGGTGGGCATCACCGCGAGCACGTCGCGGCCGTCCAATATCTCAGCGACGATTTCCGCCTGCCCGGGCCGGAATCCTTCAAAACCAAAAGTCGTGCGCAGGATTTGCTCGGCCGCGCGCTCAGGCATGTGTCACTGTCCCGTCGGGCGTATCGTGTCAGACATTCTGATACGACATAGTGTTCTATATTTGTTCTTTCGCCCGTGCAAGTGCTGGGGCAAGAGTGCCATGCAAGAAAAGGCCCTGACGCGTCGCCTCTTTTTGCAGCATGGTGCCGCTTGAAAATGCTTCCGCCATAAAGCCCCGTCATCCGATGCTCCAAGTCGTCAATCCCACGGTCAGCCCGACTGTCGGCCGCCTCATCAGGCTTCTGAGCCTGCTGTGGCTCGCCGGCGTTGCCATGCGGATGACGCTTCTGGTGGTGCCGCCGATCATTCCGCTGGTGCACCGGGATCTGCACATGTCGGAGACGCAGATCGGGCTTTTGATCGGCGTGCCGCTGGCGATGTTCGCCATCGCGGCCGTGCCCGGCTCGCTCTTGATCGCCCGCATCGGCGCCAAGCCGGCGCTGATCCTCGGCATGACAATCGCGGCGCTCGCCGGCGCGGCGCGCGGCGCCGCAATCGATGTCTGGACGCTGTACGCGGCCTCGATCGTGACCGGCTTCGGCATCGCCATCATGCAGCCGGGCATGCCGACCCTGACGCGCAACTGGCTGCCGGGCCGCGTCGGGCTTGGCACCGTCGCATATTCGAACGGCATGGTGGTCGGGGCGCTATTGCCGCCGGTGCTGACGCTGCCGCTGATCTTGCCCTGGATCGACGGTTCGTGGCGGCTTGATTTTGTGGTGTGGGCGGCGCCGGCCATCGTCATGGCGTTGGTGTTCGCACTTTTCAGTCCGAAGGACCAACAAAACGAAGACCGAGAATCCGGCGCCAGCATCAGCACGCTCGGCAGACTGTGGTGGCCGGACTGGAAAAATCCGCTGATCTGGCTCCTTGGCCTCACCTTCGGCAGCAACAACAGTCCGTTCTTCGGAGCCAATGCCTTTCTCGGCGATTACCTGACGACACAGGGCAACACCGGCGTGCTCGCTCTCGCACTCGGCTCGCTCAACGGAGCGCAAATCCTCGCCCTCGTTGTCCTTGTTCTGCTGGCCGATCGCATGCAGCGGCGGGCATGGCCGTTCTTGCTGTTCGGCCCGCTCATGCTGGTTGGTTTCCTCGGCCTGATTTACTTTTCATCTCCCGTAGCGATCGTCGTCAGCACCGGACTGATCGGCATCAGCACTGCGCTGACCATGACTCCAACCCTGGCATTGCCTGCGTTGCTCGTGGCGCCGCGTGATGTGCCGCGCACGGCCGCCGGCATGTTCACCATCAGCTACACCTGCGCGATTATCATTCCGACCATCTGCGGCGCGCTGTGGGACCTGACCAACAAACCGTGGACCGCCTTTGTGCCGTTGGCGCTCTGCTCGGTTGCGCTCACGATCATCGGCGCCATCACCGCGCGCTATCGTCCGCCGGCTGAGAGACCGGCCGAGCACGCGGCGGTGGCGCGATGACCAAGCGACCGGCGAAGTCCCTGCTAAAGGCGGGATCGAAGCGGCGCATGCTGCCGACCGACCGCTTTGCCTACTCGCCGATTGCCGACCGCCCGCCGCTCGATCTGCCGGACGGCGCCCGCATGGTGGTGTGGGTCGTCATCAATATTGAGGAATGGGACTTCACCCAGCCGATGCCGCGCACCGTACTGACGCCGCCCGCCGGCGGCTCGCCCATGCCCGACGTGCCGAATTGGGCCTGGCACGAATACGGCAATCGGGTTGGCTTCTGGCGGTTCGTCGAATTGTTCGATGAGTTCTCTATTCCTGCGGTGCTGGCCATCAACGGCTCGGCGATCGCCGCTTATCCGCCGATCGTGCGCACCGCCGTCGAGCGCAATTGGGAATTCATGGGCCACGGCTTCACCCAGCGCAACATGCAGAAGGTAAAAAACGAACGCGCCGACATCCGTCAGGTTCGCGAGGCCATCACAAAGGCCACGGGAAAGCCGCCGCGCGGCTGGCTCGGTCCCGGCCTCACCGAAACCTGGCAGACGCCCGATCTTCTCGCCGAGGAAGGCTACGACTACGTCGCCGATTGGGTGCTCGACGATCAGCCGGTCTGGCTCAAGACGCGCGGCAAGCCGATTCTCAACGTGCCGTATACCCAGGAATGCAACGACGTCGCCATGATGCTCATCCAGCATCATTCGGCGTCGGAATATCGCGATCGCGCACTCGACCAGTTCGAGCAGATCTATGCGGACTCGGCCCGCTCGGCCCGCGTCATGGCGCTGTCGGTTCATCCCTACATCATGGGTGTGCCGCACCGGTTGAAGTATCTGCGCGCCGTGTTCGAAAACATCCGCAGCAAGAGCGACGTCAAGTTCTGGACCGGCGCCCAGATTGCCGATTGGTTTCGCGCTAACGGACCGGAGGCGCCGTGACCGTCAGCGAGAGAGAGCCGCGGCTGCAAAAATCCGGCGGTGCGGCCGACGTCCGTTCGCGGCTGATGCTGGTCATTCTCTGCCTGATCTGGGGGATGACCTGGCCGATGATGAAGATCTCTTTGAATGAAATTCCGCCGCTGAGCATGCGCACCATGACAGCCGCGATCGGCGGCGTCAGTCTGTTTTCTATCTGTCTGTTCAAGCGCCGCAGTCTCCGTATATCGACCGCGCGGGATTGGGCGCATGTTTTTGTAGCTTCGTTCTTCAATATCTCGGCCTTCAGCCTTTTTACCGCGTTCGCGCAAATTCTGGCCGCGACCTCGCGGGTGGCAATCCTGACCTACACCCTGCCGATCTGGACCTTGTTGCTGGCGTGGCTGGTGCTTGGCGAACGTCCCAGCCGTTTGCAGGGATTCGCGATCTTGCTGTGTTGCGTCGGTATCGCGATCCTCGTCGCGCCGTTGGCAGCCACCGGCATTCCGCTTGGGTTGGCGCTGGCCGTCGGCGGCGGTTTTAGCTGGGCGGCCGGCACCGTCTATCTGAAATGGGCGCGCATTAACGGCGATCCGATGGGTGCCGCAGCCTGGCAGCTCGCCATCGGATTCGTGCTGATTACGGCCTGTCTTCTGATATTCGACGGCGGCCTCGATGTCGGCTCCGCCGGCCCGGGCGCGTGGTTGGCGCTTATCTTTGTCGGCGTGATGGGAAATGCCGTCGCTTACGCCATGTGGTTCGACATTGTGCCGGTGGTGCCGGCGGCGACCGCCGCACTCGGCATTCTCGGCATTCCCGTGCTCGGCGTCCTATCTACGGTCCTGATCGTCGGCGACCGGCTCACTCGCGCCGACATCGTCGGCTTTGCTTTTATTTTTGCGGCGTCGGCTTGCGTGCTGCTTTTCCCGCATTCACCCGGCCGCGCTAGTTCTTGAGCTGCTGCGTCAGTTCGGTAATGCGGGCCACCATCGAACTCCCCGGATCGGTGAGCGCGTCGATGACGGTGAAATGATTGCCGGGGAATTCCGCGTAGCGCGTTTCCGCCTTCGCCTCCCGCCACGTGTCGGCCAGGGCACGGCTCTGACGTTTGAATTCGCTGGTTTCGAGATCGCCAACCGCGGCGTCGAGCGTGCGTCCGGAAGGGACCGGCCAGAACACCGGAGACACCCGGCGCGCGCCTTCGGCGTCGAGCTTCAAGTCCTGGTTTATCGGCAAGCCGAGCAGCGGGGTGAGATCGAAGACGCCGGAAATTGCGTAGCCCGCCGGCACCAGATCGGCCGGCGCCTTCGGATAGAGCGCTTGCCAATCGGTCGCCACCATCGAGGCCGCAAGATGCCCGCCGGCGGAATGTCCGGTGACCACCATCCGCCGGTCGAACCGCAGCCAGAGGAAGATGCAGGCGCGGCGGATTTGCTCGATGATGTCGGCAACGGTGACGGTCGGACAAAGATCGTAGCCAACCAGCGCCACGGCGACACCACGCCCATTCAGGCCGCGCGCCATATGACTGAACGAGCCCGGATCGAACGCCCGCCAATAACCGCCGTGGATGAACAGAGCCAGCGGGGCGCTCTCGCCGGCGTCCGGCAGGAACAGATCGATGATCTGCCGCGGCGTATCGCCGTAAGAGACGCCGAGCTCGGCCCGCCCTGCTTTCAGCGTCTCGGCGCGATAATCCTCGGCGTCGCGCGCCAATCGCGCAAACAGCGCCGGATGCTCCGGCACCCGGGCGCGCATGTCGTATTCAAACTCGTAATCGATCGCGGCCATGCAATATCTCCAGCTGGTCGACTTTGCGGCAACGGCGTTGCATGGGCAAGCCGCGCGACATAAGAAAAGATCATCCACAGATGAAAGGTCGATTATGAAAGTCGACGGCAAGCCCATGCGCACGATCTGGCTCGAGCCGGATGGCTGGTCGGTGGGCATCATCGATCAGACCGCGTTGCCGCACCGCCTGGTGACGAAGCGACTGACAACTCTTGAAGAGACCGCGCACGCGATCCGCGCCATGCTGATCCGGGGCGCGCCGCTGATCGGGGCAACCGCCGCGTACGGCATGTGTCTGGCGCTGCGTGAGGACGCTTCCGATGAGGGGCTGGAGCGCGCTTACGCGACGCTCCTTGCCACGCGCCCCACGGCAATCAATCTAAAGTGGGCGCTCGACGAGATGATGGCCGTGGTGCGCAACCGGCCGCGCGCGGAGCGCGCCGCCGCAGCCTATCGCCGCGCATTCGAAATCAACGAGGAAGACATCGCCATCAACAACGGCATCGCGCGCAGCGGCTTGCCGCTGATCGAGGCCGTTGCCGCGAAGAAAAAACCGGGCGAGCGCGTCAACGTGCTGACCCATTGCAACGCCGGCTGGCTCGCAGCGGTCGATGTCGGAACGGCCACGGCGCCGATTTATCTCGCTTACGACAGCGGCATTCCCATTCACGTGTTCGCCGACGAGACCCGGCCGCGCAACCAGGGTGCTTCGCTCACCGCCTGGGAACTCGGCCAGCACGGCGTGCCGCACACGCTGATCGCCGACAATACCGGCGGTCATCTGATGCAGCACGGCCTGGTCGATCTGGTGATCGTCGGAACGGATCGCGTTACGGCGAATGGCGATGTCTGCAACAAGATCGGGACTTATCTGAAAGCGCTCGCCGCGCGCGACAACAACATTCCGTTTTATGTCGCGTTGCCGTCGCCGACGATCGACTTCACGGTTTCCGACGGCGTGGCCGAGATACCGATCGAGGAGCGGAGCGGCGACGAGGTGACGTTCATGACCGGGCGCGCCGCCGACGGCCGGATCGAGACCGTGCGCATCGCGCCCGAAGGCTCGCCCGTTGCCAATTACGGCTTCGACGTGACCCCGGCCCGACTGGTGACGGGTCTGATCACCGAGCGCGGGGTGCTTGCGGCCTCACGCTCAGCCCTCAAAGGGGCTTTCCCGGAACGCGCCGCAGCGGCACAATGATCGCTTCGCAGCGTCGGTTGCGCAGTCGGAGTCATGTGCCGTGCGTAAGCTCGAAAGCCGGCGGCCGTCCAGCCTGCCGCTTCCCGGAATTCTGACGATGAGCGTCAATTTGCTGCCGGCGCCGCTGCCGGTCGACCGGCGGCAATCCCCGACTGCGCTCGCCATCGCGCGCGGCACGGCGCGCTATCTGCATGCGCTCGGCTATTCGGTGGTGAGCGAGCTGCCGCTGCCGTCGGGCCGCCGCGCCGATCTGGTCGCACTCGGCGGCGACGGCGAAATTCTGATCGTTGAGATCAAATCGTCGGTTGCCGATTTCCGCGCCGATCAGAAGTGGATGGAGTATCGGCTGCATTGCGACCGGCTGTTCTTCGCCACCGTCGTCGATGTGCCCTGTGAGATTTTTCCCGCCGATGCCGGCCTCATTGTCGCCGATGCGTTCGGTGCGTCCATCATAAGCGAGGCGCCCGAGCACCGGCTCGCGGCGGCGCGGCGCAAGACCGTGATGCTGCGCTTTGCGCACGCCGCCGCGCTCCGCTTGCAGGCGCTGGCCGATCCGCAGGGACCTTACGGTGGAGAGATGTAGAAGCGTCATTGCAATATGAGGGAGGTCGTCATGCGCTCGATGCGGCTATTGAAGCTTTATAGCCTAATGATCCTGGCTCTCGCGCTCGGTATCGGCTCGGCTTCCGCCGAAGAGAAGACTTTTAACCTCAGGCTCTCTCATTGGGTGCCGCCGTCGCATCCGCTGCAAAAAGGGATGGAGGATTGGGGTGCTTCGATCGAGAAGGATTCCGGCGGCACCATCAAATACAAGGTCTATCCGGCACAGCAGCTCGGCAAGGCGTTCGATCATTACGACATGGCGCGCGACGGCATCGCCGACGTGACTTATGTCAGTCCGGGCTACCAGCCCGGCCGCTTCCCGATCTTCGACGCCGCCAACCTGCCGTTCATGTTCTCCAACGCCAAGGGCGGCTCCGAAGCGCTCGACGCCTGGTATCGCAAGTACGCCGCGACCGAAATGAAGGACGTCAAGTTCTGTTTTGCCTTCGCCCACGATCCAGGCTCGTTCCATTCGCGCACCAAAAAGATCGTGGTGCCGAGCGATATCAAAGGCATGAAGATCCGTCCCGCACACGCGACCATGGCTTCGCTGGTCACGTCGCTCGGCGGCACCAACGTGCAAGCCTCAGCGCCCGAAGTGCGCGACATCCTGGAAAAGGGCGTGGCTGACGCGGTCACCTTCCCGTGGGGCTCGGTGATCCTGTTCGGCATCGACAAGGTGACGAAGTACCACATGGACGTCGCGCTCTACACCACGAGCTTCGTCTGGGTGATGAACAAGTCGACCTACGCGGCGATGTCGCCGTCGCAGCAGAAAGTCATCGACGACCACTGCAACGCGCAATGGGCGGAACGGGTCGCCGCACCCTGGGCGGATTTCGAACATGCCGGTATTGCCAAGCTCAAGGCCGAGCCCGGCCACGACGTCTATCCGCTCACCGACGCGCAGCTCGCCGAGTGGAAAGCCGCCGCCGGACCGGTGGTTCAGACCTGGGCGGCAGCTGTGAAGAAAACCGGCCAGGATCCAGATGCGATTTTGAAGGACCTCAAGGCAGAGCTTGCCAAGTACAATGCGGCGTATTGATCAGGTGTCATTGCGAGCGCAATGACGGCGCGCTCTAGTTTCCGAGCGACGATGGCGCGAGCGTTTTGACAGTCGCCGCAGCCACGGCCGTCGGCGCGAATTGCTTGACGCCGTCGTGACCGAGCACGAACAGCGGCACCACGTGCGCCATCTCGACATCTTCGAGCAGCGTGAGCCGGCGGTTGTCGAGCACGATCCACTTCCCACCGAGCCGCGCAGCGACGACGGCGTGATCTTCGCCGGCGGCGAGATCACGCACGATAATAAGCTTGACGTCATCGGCGCTGATGCCGGCTTCGGTGAGCGCGACGTATTTGGCGATGGCGTAATCTTCGCAATCGCCGCGGCCGGTCGTAAGCGTGGCAAGCGGCGCGCTCCAGCGATCCACCACACCCCATTGGGCGAGATCGCTGGTCGGCCGGATGGCGAGATTGATCGCGCGATTGATGACACCGATGCGGGCGCGGCCTTCGTGCGCGCGGCCGTCGGCAATCACGGCAAGGAATTTTTGTGCCGCCTCGGGGCAGGAGTGCGTGGCCTCGCGGCAGCGCGTCAGAATGTCGCTTTCGGCGCGGATGTCGGCGACGACGCCGCTCCATTTGGTTAAAACTTCTCCGCCAGTCACCGGCAAAGCGTCGAGGCCAAACGGTTCGGGCGCTTTAGGTGTTTGGCTCAATGGGTCCGGCGCCTCGGCCGTGGCCACGTTCACCTGATACTGTGCAAAAGCGGTCGCCGGAGCGCCGACAATGAATAGTACGAACAGAACCGCAAAGCGGCGCGCCGCAGCGTAGCTGAACATCTGACGTCCCTGACGGCAGGACGTTGCACTCGTTGAAGTGCTCGCCCGGCTCTTTCGTTGGTCAGAGACGCGATAACCCGGCTGCCGCTGCAGTCGCGTTAAAGCTGAGAAACTGTGGCTGGAACAATCGGAAACAGCGTGCAGAAAGTCTTACGCGGGCGTGACCAGTTTTAGTGAATGCGCGTTAAGGCCGCTGCTATACAGACCGCGGCTGTTGCGATGAGATGGAAAAAGTTAGCAATCACATGGACGCTCCGACCGACACGGTGACGTTCCAGTGGCTGATGAATCCGAACGTCTACGCCGCCATGTCGGCGTCGCAGAAAAAGGTGATCGACGATCACTGCACCACCGAATGGACCGGCAGGTTCGCCCACCCGTGGGCGGATTTCGAGCACTCCGGAATTGAAAAAATCCGGGCCGAGCCCGGCCACGAGGTCTATACAATTACTGCGGAGCAGCTCGGCGAGTGGAAGAAATCGGCCGAACCGCTGTACAAGAAATGGGCTGATAGCGTACGCGCGGTTGGCGGCGGTCCCGATACGATCATGAAGGAACTGAAGGCAGCGTTGGCGCAATACAAAGCGGCCTATTGATGTAACCCGCTAGCGCAGCGCATCGTGCGCTTCGGCCGCGGGCGACCCGGTCGAAAGGACGGCAGCGGAACGCTTCGCTGCCGTCGTCATCTGGAACGCTTACATGGCCGTGCCCACAGCCGACAAAGCACAACATACCGAAGTCGCGCAGCACAGCGCGCGCGGCCCCATGAACTGGCTGATCGATTTCATCGAGCTTGTGGCGGCGGGGTTCGTCGGCATTGTCGCCGCTGACATTTTCATATCCGTCATGCTGCGCTACTTTTTCAGCGTGCAGATTCCGGATGCCTACGATTTCGGGCGGCTGTTGCTCGGCATTCTGATCTTCTGGGGCATCGCGGCGACGAGCTATCGTGGCACCCACATCACCGTTGACCTCCTCTACGCCAGCGTCGGGCCGCGATTTCAACGCTTCATCGACGTCTTTGCCACCTTGGTCCTTCTATTCGTCGTCACGGTGCAGACCTATACCCTTTATGACAAGGTCTGGACCACCCGCGCCGATCATGTGCTGACCTTCGATCTGCGACTGCCGACCTGGCCGTTCTTCTTCGTCGCCTGGCTGGGCGACGTTTCTGCCGTATTGCTGATTGCGATCCGCACCTATCGGCTGATCTTCCAGCCCGGTGAATTCGGCACCCGCTACCAGATCAGGCCGGTCGAGTGAACGCCGTGAGCGGTGAAACCGTCGCCATCATCGGCTTTTTGGTCCTGTTCGGCCTGATGCTGATGCGCGTGCCGGTCGGCATGGCGATGGGCCTCGTCGGCGTCACGGGCTTTGCCTATCTCGTCAACGGTGAGGCGGCGCTGAAGATCATCGGCCACACCTCGATGCGCACGGTGACCGACTATACCTTCGGCGTCATCCCGATGTTTATTTTGATGGGCGCGTTCGTCACCAATTCCGGCATGAGTTCAGGAGCTGTTTCGCGCCGCCAATACATTCCTTGGCCACCGGCGCGGCGGGCTGGGCATCGCCACCATCGCCGCCTGCGGCGGCTTCGCTGCGATTTCCGGCTCATCGGTTGCGACCGCGGCGACGTTTTCGACCGTTGCCTATCCGGAGATGCGGCGGTACGGCTATCCACAATCATTCGCGGCCGGCGTGATCGCGGCCGGCGGCACGCTAGGGGCCATGCTGCCGCCGTCCACCGTGCTCGCGGTCTACGGCATCATCACCGAGCAGGATATCGGCAAGCTGTTCATCGCCGGCATCCTGCCGGGCGTCCTCGCTGCCTCGATGTACATGACGACGGTGGCCATCATCGGCTGGGCGCGCCCGAAATATCTGCCGGCCGGGCCGCGCAGCTCCTGGAAGCAACGCCTCGAGAGCGTCCGTGATGTCTGGGCGACATTGCTCCTGTTCATCTTCGTCATCGGCGGCCTTTATGGCGGACTGTTCACCCCGACCGAGGCCGGCGGTGTCGGCGCCGGCGGTGCGCTGATCATCGGCGTGCTGCGAGGCAGGCTGGGGCTGAGCGACATCCGCCGCTCGCTGCTGCAGGCAACCCGCACTGCCGCCGCGGTGTTCACTGTGCTGATCGGCGCGTTGCTGTTCGGTTACTTCCTCACCGTGACGCAGACGCCGCAGAACGTCACCACGTTCCTCACCGGGCTCGGTATCGGGCGCTACGGCGTACTGGCGCTGATCATGGTGATGTACATCGTGCTTGGCTGCCTGATGGATTCGCTGGCCATGGTCATCCTGACCGTGCCGATCATCTTTCCGGTGATCAAGGAGCTAGGCTTCGACCCGATCTGGTTCGGCATCATCATTGTCATGACGGTTGAGCTTGGCCTCATTCATCCGCCGGTGGGAATGATCGTATTCGTGATCAAGAGCGTGATCGGAGACATCGACTTCTCAACCATCTTCAAGGGCGTCATTCCCTTTATCATCACCGATTTGTGCCGGCTGGTGATCCTGATTGCCTTTCCCGCGATCGCGCTTTATTTGCCGTCCCATATGTAACCAAGCTACAACGACCAGGGAGGTCGCCATGTTTCGTTTGCTCGTTGCCGCCGTACTAATCGCAGCCGCACCGGCCGCTCACGCCGCCGACGCAAAGCAGATCGAAGCAAACAAGAAGGCCGTGGTGGAATTCTACGATCTCGCGATCAATCAGAAAAATTTTGACGCCGCGGCGAAGTTTCTTGGCTCACGCTACACCCAGCACAATCCTCGGGCCACCGATGGGCCGGAAGGCCTGAAAGCCTTTCTCGCTTTCCTGCGCGACAAATTTCCCGACTATCACAGCGACATCAAACGGGTTTTCGCCGACGGCGATTATGTGATCTTGCACGTCCACAATATCCCCACGCCGGGGAGCCGCGGCAACGCCATCGTCGATATTTTCAAGCTGGAGAATGGCAAGATCGTCGAACACTGGGACGTCCGTCAGGAGATCCCGGAGCACGCCGCCAATACCAATACGATGTTCTAAAAGGCGTCAGCTCAATTCCGGCCGCTGCCGGCGAGCACGGCGCGTGTCGGCCGATCCGGGCCGAAATCGTCGATGCTGTCGATCGCAAGCAGGTCGGCAAGACGGGTGCGGGCGCGATTGACGCGGCTCTTGATGGTGCCGACGGCGCAGCCACAGATCGCGGCGGCCTCTTCATAAGAGAACCCGGAGGCGCCTACCAGGATCAATGCCTCGCGCTGCTCCGACGGCAATTTCGCGAGCGCCGCGCGGAATTCCGAGAATTCGACCCGGCCGGTCTGTTCGGGATGTGATTTCAACGTTTCGGCATAGCGGCCGTCGGCATCCTCCACCTCGCGCCGGCGCTTGCGGTACTCGGAGCGGAACAGGTTGCGCAAAATGGTGAACAGCCATGCCGGCATGTTGGTGCCGGGTTCGAAGGAGTTGATATGGGCGAGCGCGCGCAACAGTGTCTCCTGCACCAGATCGTCCGCGCGATCGATATGCCCGCACAGCGAGATGGCGAAGGCGCGCAGGCTCGGCACCGTGGCGAGTACTTGATCGCGTATGGTGGGATCCAGCTTCATGCCGCCCCATCATCCTGTTCGCTCAGTCGCCGAAGCAGGTCGCCGATGTGTTGCGGCACGCCTTCCTTGACGACTTCGTCGTATATGGCGCGTAGCTGCTGCCCGATGCGAGCCTGCACTTCGCGTCCGAGGCGGACTTCTCTTTTCGGTTGAGTGACTGGCGTGTCCACTGCCTGGTCTTCCCGCTCGTCCGCTTCCGCGACCGGGGCTGGCTTTTCAAGGTTAACCGGTTTGCCCGTATTCATTTCCGTCTTCCCCCCATCGCCGCACCTTCGATGCCACTTCGCATGGTTGCCCCCACCGATTGATGGTCAACGCGTCGTCCCGCCGTTGGTTCCTGCGGGCGGAACAATTTAGGGAACCATGCTGGCCCCCTGACGTTGTAGCCAATAGCATCGTGGGAAACTGGGAGGGTGTACCCTTGTCTACATCGCAAGCCGTACTCCAGCATCTGCCATTCCTTCGCCGATACGCCCGCGCCCTCACCGGCAGCCAGGCCTCCGGCGACGCCTATGTCGCCGCCGCGTTGGAATCGCTCATCGCCAGCCCGAAAATGCTGGAATCCGTTCCCAATCAACGGGTTGCGCTCTATCGCCTGTTCACCAAGATCTGGAATTCCGTCAAACTGAATGGCGAAAGCGACATTGCGGAGCCAACCTCGACGCCGCAACAGCATCTCACCCAGATCACCCCCCTGCCGCGCCAGGCGTTCCTGCTGGTGGCCCTAGAAGGATTTTCGGAAGAGGACGCGGCGCAAATCCTGGACTGTGATTTGCCCACCCTGCGCGGTTTGGTTGAGGAATCCGGCCGTGAGCTTGCCGCCGAGATCGCTACCGACGTCCTCATCATTGAGGATGAGACCTTCATCGCCATGGACATCGAGGCGCTGGTGGAAAGCCTTGGTCACCGGGTGATCGGCGTTGCCCGCACGCATTCCGAAGCCATCGCGCTCGCCCGCAAAAAACCGCCGGGACTTATTTTGGCGGATATTCAGCTGGCCGACGGCAGTTCCGGCCTCGACGCCGTCAACGAACTGCTCGATTCCTTCGAAGTGCCGGTAATCTTTATCACCGCCTATCCCGAGCGGTTCCTGACCGGTAAGCGGCCGGAGCCGGCATTCCTCATCGCCAAGCCGTTCCAGCTCGCGGTGGTTTCAGCCGTCGCCAGTCAGGCGCTGTTCTTCGGACGCAAGGCCCGGCAGCGCGAACGGCAAGCGATCGCATAACTTTCATTATTATCATTCCCGGGCGCGGGCCTCGGCCTGCGAAGCCGGAATCCTTAGTCACCGGCGGCAGTTATGGATCCCGGATGGTCGCGTTGCGCGCGCCTTCCGGAGCGGCCCGCGAATCACCCTTGCAAAAAAAATAGGGCGCAGCCGAACTCGGTCCAGCGGCTGCGCCCAATACGACCGGCCAGCACGGGGGGAAGGGGGGAGGGATGGCCGGTCCCCACGATAAGCCGCAACCAGCCATTTGGTTCCTGCACAATCGACTCAAAGCTCGGCCGCGGCGTTTCTTCACGCAGCTGTGAGCATCGCATCAAAGACTTGGAGATCGTCGGATACAATCTCGCGGAACCGCGTGGGGCACAGGCACGTTTCTGATCGCGCTAGGCCACTCGGGCTGGCGAGATCGGGGACGTGGGGAGTTGTTGTGTCGATGTTTTCGGAGACGATCCGATGCGCGTCCTCTTCTTTGTTCGCTTCGCCAGCGCGGCGCTGGCGTTAGGCCTGGCGAGCTTTATCGCGTTTCCCCCCATGCCGAACTCGGCGCCGCTGTGGCTGACGACGACTCCGCCGGTCAGTGTCGACCGCACGCTCAAGGGCGATCGCCTGCCGCTCGCGACACCGATCAACAAATCGCATCAGCTTGGATCGCCGGCTAAGCCCGAACAGGCGCGGTTCGAAAAAATTCCGGTCGGGTGCGATCCCGCTTTCAGCCCGATTTCTGCGCCTCGGCTGGCGACTTTCTTCCGACGTTGCACCGTCTGAAAAAATTATTTGATCAAAGACCAGCACGATCTGAAGGCACCTCGTCGGCTCCCCAAACGGCGGAATGAGGCTTGCGGCTACAGCCGATCTGCGACACTAGTTCGATCCGTGCCGCGATCTTAAGCAGGGGCCGCCATGAACGAGGACGTCGTCACCATTCGGTCTGCGGGCTTGCGCCTTCACGGGGCGCTGGGAACGCCGGAGGCATTGCAATCTTCGGAGCGCCGGGCGGCCTTTCTCGTTCTGCACGGCTTCGGCAGCAACAGCGAATCGCCGAGCGTGACCCAGCCGACGCGCGTCCTGAGCGAACTCGGCTATGTGACGCTGCGCTTCGATATGCGGGGCTGCGGCAAGAGCGAAGGCGAGTTTGGCCGCATCATCTGTCTCGACCAGGTCGAGGACCTCGGCAATGCGCTGAGCTTTCTGGCCGGGCATCCCGTCGTCGACCCCGATCGCATCGGCGTGATTGGTTCAAGCTTCGGCGGCGCCGTCGCGGTCTATGCCGGCGGCACCAACGCGCGCATCGCCGCCGTGATCTCCAATGGCGGCTGGGGCCACGGCGAGCGCAAATTTCGCGGTCAGCACCCTAGTCCTGAAGCCTGGGCGAAGTTCACCAACATGCTGGAGGAGGGACGCGCCCATCGCGCCCGCACCGGCAAATCGCTGATGGTGCCGCGGGACCAGATCGTGCCGATACCCGCGCACGTACGCGAGAACCTGGACAAGAAGAAAGTGCAGATGCTGTCCGCCAATTCGGTCGAAACGTTCCCGGCTGAAACGGCGCAGAGCATGTTCGACTTCCGCGCCGAGGAGGTGGTCGGCAAGATCGCCCCGCGCCCGCTCCTCCTCATCCATGCCGCCAACGATTCCGTGACGCCGACCGAACAGTCAATCGAGATGTTCAGGCGCGCGGGCCAGCCGACCGAGCTGCATCTGTTCAGCGGTCTCGACCATTTTTTGTTTAACGAGAACTCGGTGCGCGTTTGGAGCCTGCTGCGCAACTGGCTCGACGTCTATTTCCCGGCGCGCGCTTGAAGCGAGAAAGAGAAAGCCGGCATTCCCAAAATGATCTCGCTCCAATATTTCAGCTGAGACGCGCGTGAGCGACAGCCGCATTGTCGTCGGGCACGAGGAACTTGCGCGCTTTATTCGTGACGCGCTCGTCGCCAAAGGCGCGAGCGCGACCGATGCTGCGGACGTTGCCGATGGATTGGTGTGGGCGAATTTGCGCGGCGTTGATGGCCACGGCGTCGCCCGCCTGTCGTCCTACTTAACAATGATCGAGCGCGGCGAGATCGATCCGAAAGCGCAACCGCGGCTGATCCAGGATCGCGGCGCCATGTTCGTGCTCGACGGCGGCTTCGGCTTCGGACCACCGGCAATGATGCAGGCGATCGCGATTGCCACGGAGCGTGCGCGGACGCTTGGCGTCGGCTTCGGGCTGGTGCGCGAGACCACGCACACCGGCGCGGTTGGACGCTATGCGCAATGGCTGGCGGAGCGCGGCTGCGCCGCCCTCATCATGGTCTCGGGCCCGGCGTTCGTCGCCTATCATGGCGCGCGGGTCGCCAGCATGGGCACAAGCCCGATCGCGATTGCGGTGCCGAGCGACAGCGGCCCGATCGTTCTCGACATGGCTACCAGCACAATTTCGAACGGTACTATCATTCAGGCGCGCGCCAACGGCACCGCACTGCCGGCGGGAGCCGTGCTGACGGCGGCGGGCGAGCCGACAACCGACCCGCGTCACGCGGACGTGCTGCTGCCGCTGGGCGGGCCCAAGGGATCCGGGCTCGCTCTGATGTTTGAGATGCTGGCGAGCGTGCTTGCCGCCGCGCCGATCCAGGCGCGCGCATTGGGACCTGAGCGGCGGAAACGGCGCACGCAGAATTGCGCAATCCTCGCCATCGATGTAGCCGCGTTCCGGCCGCTCGCAGATTTTACGCACGACGCCGATACGCTCGCGGCGTTGCTCAAAGCTTTGCCGCGGCAGGCGGGCTTCGACGAGATCCTGCTGCCGGGCGAGCGCTCCAGCCGCACCGAGACTGCGCGTCGCAGGTCCGGTATCCCGATACGGGCGATGCTGTGGGGGGAGTTGGAAGTAATCGCCAAAACTCATGCCGTTGAGATGCCGTCACGGTTTGGGAAGTGAGCGAGAGGTCGGCCCAGGTATTTTTCGCTTGCTACAGCGTACCAAAATTGGTACATCAAAGATCAGGAGCGCCTGTGAAGCGACTGCCCGCTTCATTCTATCGATTGCCTTCTGGCCGGGAGCCGGTTCGCGAATGGCTCAGGGCGCTCAGCGACGACGATCGCAAGATCATCGGTGAAGACGTCAAGGACGTGGAATTTTCCTGGCCAATCGGCATGCCATTGTGCCGGCCGCTCGGCAGAGGTCTTTGGGAAGTTCGCAGCGAGATCACTCAAGGCCGCATCGCCCGCGTGCTGTTCTGTATTGAAGATGGACGGATGGTGTTGTTGCACGCCTTCATTAAGAAGAGTCAAAAGACGCCGGATGCCGATGTTGACTTGGCGACGAAGCGACAAAAGGACGTCGTATGAGGACGAAAGGCCGTGTTGGATCGTCATTTGACGATTTTCTAAAGAAAGAGGGCATTTACGAGGAGGTTACAGCGCGCGCAATCAAGCGCGTGATTGCGCGGCAACTCGATGCGCTCATGCAAGATCAAGGATTGACGAAATCGAGTCTCGCCAAACGCATGAAAACGAGCCGGGCGCAACTCGATCGCCTCCTGGACCCAGATAACGAGTCCGTGACCCTCGGAACGCTTACACGTGCGGCGCAAGCGGTCGGACGGCATCTACGAATGGAGTTGGTCTGAATCTGTTCGCGACGCGGACAGCTTACGATGACCGAACTTACGCCTCCGCCAGCCGCAGGCCGATGAGCCGGTCAAGCACCGTGTGGTCGGCGAGCAATTGCGCCGAGGGTCCGCTGTGGACGATGCGGCCGCGCTCGATCACGATGGCGGCTTGCGTCAGCGACAGGGCAATATCGGCGTGTTGCTCCACCAGGATGAAAGCGTTGGCACCATCGCTGGTCATGCGGCGGATGGCTGCGGCGAGTTCTTCCACGACGATCGGCGCCAGTCCTTCGAGCGGTTCGTCGAGCAGCAGCAAATCCGGATTGGTCATCAGCGCGCGCGCGATCGCCAGCATTTGCTGTTCGCCGCCGGACAATTGATTGCCGAAATTGCTCCGCCGCTCGGCAAGACGGGGAAACAGGTCGTAGACCGCGGGAAGATCCCAGCGCCCGGGACGGGCAGCGACAGTCAGATTTTCCTCGACACTCAGCGAAACAAAAATCTCGCGCTCCTGCGCCACCCAGCCAATGCCGGCGAGGGCGCGGCGGTGCGGCGGGCGGCGGGTGATGTCCTCGCCATGCCAGACGACGCGTCCATGGGACACTTGGGTGTAGCCCATGATGGTGAGGAGGAGGGTCGACTTGCCGACACCGTTCCTGCCAAGCACCGCGAGGCTGGCGCGTTCGTGAAGCGACAGCGACACGCCGTCGAGCACCACGGCAGGCCCGTAGCCGGCGCGCACATTGTCGAGCGAGAGCAGCGGCTCGGTCATGACTTTGTTCTCGCCGGCGTCTTGTCGAGAGATTTGCCGAGATAGACCGCGCGTACCTGCGGATCGGAGGCAATCTCCTGCGGGCTGCCTTCGACCAGAACCCGCCCGCCGGCCATGACGATGATCCGTGAGGCGAAGCGAAACACGAGTTCCATATCGTGTTCGATGAACAGCACGGTGACTTCGCGCGACAGCCCGGCAATAGCGGCAAATAATTCCTTGCTTTCTTCGCGCGGGACCCCGGCTGCAGGCTCGTCGAGCAGCAGCACTTTCGGGCGCGTCGCGAGTGCAAGCGCGATTTCAAGCAGGCGCTGCTGCCCATACGCCAATTCCCGCGTCGCGCGGTTGCAGACCGCGTCGAGATTGAGCGCCGAAAGAATGCCGTAGGCTTCATCGATTTCGTGGCTGTAGGCAGGAAGCTGGCGCCACCAGGTGCGCGCGGCGCGGCTGCGCTCGCACACCGCGAGCGTCACCGATTCGAGCGCGCTCAGATGCGGAAACAGCGAATTGATCTGGTAGGTGCGAACCAGGCCGCGCCGCACCCGCTGATCCGGCGCCAGCGCCGTGATGTCGGCATCGTCGAGCAGGATGTGGCCGGCGTCCGGGCGCAGCATTCCGGTCATGAGATTGATCAGCGTGGTCTTGCCGGCGCCATTGGGACCGATCAGCGCGTAGCGCACGCCTTGTGGTAATTCGATCTCGATGTTGCTGGCAACGACCAGCGAGCCGAAACTCTTCGCCAGTCCCCTGGTCGCAAGTGCCGGCAAACTCACGACCGGCTCCAGCGCGACGACAGCTTCGCCAGGCCGCCGAGAATGCCGTTGGGAAGAAACATCACCACGGCGACCAGCAGAATGCCGATCCAGAAATACCAGAATTGCGGTTCGATGCCGGAAAACTGGTCGCGGGCGACCATGAAGATAATGGCGCCGACGAGACCGCCATAAAGCCTCCCGGCGCCGCCGAGCACGAGCATGACGACGACCTCGGCGGAGCGCTCGAAGCCGAGCGAATCCAGCGAGACGGTCTCGGTCGTCTGTGCCAGGAGCGCGCCGGCTACTCCAGCGATGCAGGCCGCGATGGTGTAGATGGTGCGCAGATGCGCCTGCCGCGGCGCGCCGATCGCCGGCATGCGCACATAGTTTTCTCGGATGCCGCGCAGCGACAAGCCGAACGGCGAGTGGATCAACCGGCGCGCAAACAGAAACAGCACGAACAGCACGGCAAGCGCGTAGCTGTAAGCAGTGTAACCGTAGAGATCGAAGCCGAAATGGCCCAAAAGCTTCCAGGTATGGATGCCTTGCAGGCCGTCCATGCCGCCGGTCAACCAGCCCAGACTGTTGGCAAGCTCCGCCAGTAGCAGCCCGAAACCGGTCGTGAGCATGATCAGCGCGAGATGCCGAAACCGGCAGATGACGAAACTCGTCGCCCAGCCGACGATTCCGGCCGCGAGCGCCGCCATCGCCAGCCCAGTCAACGGCTCGCCCCAGCCGTTCTTTGAAACCAGTCCGGCGGTGTAGGCGCCGACGCCGAAATAGGCGGCGTGCCCGAGCGAAACGATGCCGGCATAGCCCAGGATCAAGTCGAGCGAGAGAGCGAACAACGCGCCGATGGCAATCTGACTGGCAAGCGACAGATAATTCGGAAACAAAACGTAGGGCAC
Organism: uncultured Alphaproteobacteria bacterium; assembly: GCA_963844545.1. Taxonomy (GTDB): domain Bacteria; phylum Pseudomonadota; class Alphaproteobacteria; order Rhizobiales; family Xanthobacteraceae; genus BOG-931. The sequence continues at coordinate 90,262 of CAWJOX010000028.1, forward strand.
CAGCGTCGCCAGCCAGAAGATGATCTCGACCGGCCGCCACCGGGTCTGCGCCTGCAGATAGGCGAGCGGACTAGTCACCTTCTCGGCGAGCGCCATCGCTCAGCGTCTCCCAAGGAGGCCGAGCGGGCGCCACATCAACAGGGTGATCATGACGAGATAGATGAGAAACGCACCGAGCTGGGGAACGTAGTACTTGCCGGCGACATCGCTGATGCCGAGCACGACAGCGGCGGCGAACGAACCTGCGATCGAACCCAGCCCGCCGACCGAGACTACGATCAGGACGTAAATCAGGTAGGTCAGCGCGAACGACGGATCGAGCCCGATGATCTCGATCGCCAACGCACCGCCGAGCCCGGCGAGGCCGCTGCCAAGCGCGAAGGTGATGGCGAAGGTGCGATCGACGTCAATGCCGAGGCCGCGCGCCATGCGTTCGTTGTCAACCGCGGCACGCACCCGGGCGCCGAACCGGGTGTATTCGATCCCCGCCACCAGCGCCAAGGTTATGAGCAGCGCGAGGCCGATCAGAATGAGCCGATAGACGGCAAAGCGCAGGCCCATGAAGGTGAGCGAGGTGCGCAGGTAAGCCGGCAGCTGCAACGGTTGCTGGTCGGTGCCGAAGATGTATGCGGCGACCGCCACCGAGATAAAAACAATGCCGATGGTGAGCAGCACCTGGTCGAGCTCGCCGGCCCGATACAAACGGCGAAAGAGCGTCTGCTCGAACGCGACGCTGACCACGGCCGCGGCGACGAAGGCGCAGGGCAGCGTGGCGAAAAACGGCACGCCGTAGCGGTTCATCAGCGCGACGGTGACGTAGCCGCCGAGCATCGCGAAGCTGCAATGCGCGAGGTTAATGAAATTCATCATGCCCAGCGTCACCGACTGCCCGACCGACAACAGGAACAGCAGCATGCCGTAAGCCAAACCGTCGAACAGGACGCCTAAAACAGGAGGAAGCATAGCCGGTTAGCCCCGATGAATTGGCGGACAACGTAACGGACGACCCGGCGGCCGGCCAACTAATTTCCGGCCCACCGCGACCGGCCTTAAGGCAAGGACAGTGGAGTTACAGCCAAATCGCGCGATCTTACGGCTTCATCGCCGCCTTGAACGGATCCTTGACGTTGGGGATGGCGTCAATCTCCACATTGATCAGCCGGCCGTCGACCTTCTGGACTTTGCGGATGTAGACGGTCTGAACGATGTCGCGGGTCTGCGGATCGATGCTGATTGGACCACGCGGGCTTTCCCAACTCGCGCCTTTGGCGGCATTGATCAGCGAATCCCCGTCCGTCTTGCCGCCGGACTTTTGCAGCGCCAGGTCGATCAGGTGCATGCCGTCGTAGCCGCCGACGGAGAAGAAGTCCGGATTGCGCTGGAACTCGGCCTTGTAGGCCCGCACGAACTCTTCATTCAGCTTCGAGTGATGATTGTAGTCGTAGTGGCCCGCGGTGATGATCCCGATGGCGACATCGCCCATGCTGGCGAGCGCATGTTCGTCGGTAACCTCGGCTTGGCCAAGGATCTCAATCTTCTGTGGATCGATGCCGCGTTCGGCGAGCGCCTTGCCGAAGGCGCCCGGCTGGGCGCCGCCCGGGATCATGATGAAAATGCCTTGCGGATTGAGATCCTTGGCGCGCTGCACATAGGCCGAGAAATCCGGACTCCGCACCGCCATGCGCACGGCGCCGACGATCTCCCCGCCAGCTCCCTTGAAGCCCTTCTGAAAAGCGGCCTCCGCGTCGATGCCAGGGCCATAGTCGGTGACCATGATGTAGGCGTTTTTCAGCCCGTGTTTTTGCGCCGCCCAGGTCGCAAGCGTTTGGTTGAGCTGGGGGATGGTGAATGAGACGCGCGCCATATACGGCGACTTGGTGGTGATGATGGCGGTCGCCGCGTTCATAACCACCATGAACTTTTTGGCTTCGGCGGAAACGTCGGCGGCGGCAAGAGCGTTCGGTGTCAGTTGAAAGCCGACCAGGAGATCGACGTTGTCACGCGTCACCAATTCCTGCGCCAGGCGTTTGGCGATTGGCGGGTTGATGCCGCCGACATCCTTGCGGATCAGCTCGACTTTTTTGCCGGCAAGCATGCCGCCGTGCTGCTTGAGATAAAGCTTGATGCCATTGTCCCCTTGAGTCGTCGGATCGGCAAACTGGCCCGAATACGGCATGACGACGCCGATCTTGACGGTGTCCTGCGCATGGCCGGCGGTCGCCAAAAGGCCCTGCACGAAAAGGCTCGGCACGAAAGCGACGACGCCTGCGAGCAGAAAACGCTTCATCGTATCCTCCCCTTTTGTTTGTTGACTGTGAGAATGTCTCACTGTGCCAACAGAGAAAAGCGCCGCGAAATAAAACCCTCCGCGGCGCGGTCTGCGTCTTGGCCTTTGGGCGCGAACGGAGCGCCGCCTCGGGCATCAGTGCTTCATCGCCGCCTTCACCGGATCCTTGACGTCGGGAATCGCGGCGATTTCCACGTTGACCAGATGACCGCCGACCTTCTCTACCTTGCGGATATAGACGGTCTGGATGATGTCGCGGGTTTCCGGATCAATCGAAATCGGTCCGCGCGGGCTTTCCCAGCTCGCGCCCTTGGCGGCATTGATGAGTGACTCGCCGTCGGTTTTACCGCCGGACTTTTGCAGTGCGATGTCGATCAGGTGCATGCCGTCATAGCCGCCGACCGAAAAGAAATCGGGATTGCGCTTGAAATCGGCATTGTAGGCTTTCACGAACTCCTCGTTCAGTTTCGAGTGGTGATTGACGTCGTAGTGGCCGCACGTAACGATGCCAAGGGCGATGTCGCCCATGCTGGCGAGCGCATGCTCGTCTGCGATCTCCAATTGCCCCATGACTTCAGTCTTCTTTGGATCGATACCGACCTCGGCCAATGCCTTGCCGAAAGCGGCCGGCTGCGCGCCGCCCGGTATCATGACGAAGATGCCCTGTGGATTGAGATCCTTGGCGCGCTGCACATAGGCGGTGAAGTCCGGGTTCTGCACAGCCATGCGCACCGACCCGACGATATCGCCGCCCGCTGCCTTGAAGCCTCTTTGGAATCCGCCTTCGGCATCGATGCCCGGGCCGTAGTCGGTGACCATGGTGTAGGCGTTCTTCAGCCCCTGCTTTTCCGCCCAACCGCCGAGCGTTTGCGTGAGCTGCGGCACGGTCAGCGAAGTGCGCGCCATATAGGGCGACTTGGTGGTGATGATCGCGGTGGCCGCGTTCATGACCACCATGAATTTCTTGGCTTCGGCCGACACGTCGGCGGCGGCCAGCGCGTTCGGCGTCAGCACGAATCCCGCTAGGATATCGACGTTGTCGCGCGTCACCAGCTCTTGCGCGAGACGTTTGGCGACCGACGGATTGATGCCGCCGACGTCCTTGCGAATGATCTCGACCTTTTTGCCGCCGAGCTTGTCGCCTTGCTGCTTGAGATAAAGCTTGATGCCATCATCCATCTGGGTCGCCGCGTCGGCAAACTGGCCCGAGTACGGCATGATGATGCCGATTTTAACGGTGTCTTGCGCATGACCCGCTGTCGCCAGAAGGCCCGGCACGAAGGCCACTACACCGGCGAACAGTAAACGCTTCATCGCGTCCTCCCGTTTTGTTTGTTCGCAGTGAGAATGCCTCACCCGGCGAGCAAAGAAAAGCGCCGCGAAACTCGACTGTTCGCGGCGCGCCGTCTTTTTTGACATCTGGCTGCGAGGGCTCCCCCGCGGTGTGCTCTATTGTCGCATTACTGCTTCATGCGCTCTTTCACCGGATCCTTGACGTTCTCGACCTTGTCGAATTCGACGTTGTGCAACTCGCCGCCGACTTTCTCGACCTGGCCGATATAGACTGTCTGCACGATATCACGCGTCCGCGGATCGATAAGGATGGGGCCGCGCGGACTTTCCCACTTCATCCCCTTGGCGGCGGCGATCAGAGCGTCGCCATCGGTGTTGCCGCCGGTCTTCTTCAGCGCCTCGTAGATGAGGTGCATGCCGTCATAGCCGCCGATGGAGAAGATATCCGGATTACGGTTGTAGTCGGCCCGGTAGGCGGTCACGAACTCATGGTTCAGGGCCGAATTGTGGGTGTAATTGTAGATCGACACCGTCGTGATGCCGATCGACATGTCGCCCAGGCTCTTGAGCACATGGTCGTCCGTCAGCACGTCCTGGCCCATTATTTTCGTCTTGCGGGCATCGATTCCGCGCTCGGCCAAAGCCTTGCCAACCGCGGCGGGCTGCGCGCCGCCGGGAATCCAGATGTAGATCGCATCGGGATTCATGTCCTTGGCGCGCTGGACGAACGCGGAAAAGTCCGGATTAGCGACCGGGAAGCGAACCGACCCGACAATCTGGCCCCCGGCCTCCTTGAAGCCGGTATGGAAGGCTGTTTCGGCGTCGATACCCGGACCATAGTCGGAGACCATGGTGTAGATCCGCTTGATCCCCTGCTTGGCCGCCCATGTGCCCAACGTCTGATTCAGTTGCGGCGTAGTCGAAGAGGTGCGGGCGATGTAGGGCGATTTGGTGGTTATGATCGACGTGGCCGCATTCATGACCACCATGAACTTCTTTGCTTCGGCGGAGACGGCTCCGGCTGCCAGCGCGTTAGGTGTGAGATCGAAGCCGGCGAGGATGTCGACGTGGTCGCGCACGACGAGTTCCTGCGCGAGCCGCTTGGCGATATCCGGGGCGACGCCGCCGACATCCTTGCGGATAAGTTCGATCTTCTTGCCGGCGACCGTGTCGCCGTGCTGTTTCATGTAGAGCTTGATGGCATTGTCCATCTGGGCGGCGGTGTCCGCGAACTGGCCGGAATACGGATTGATGATCCCGATCTTGATGGTGTCCTGCGCACTGGCCGTACCGATTGCGCCTTGCGCCAGCGCCAGGCCGGCGAATCCATATAAGAATTTTCGCAATAACTTCCGCATGTACGTTTCCTCCCGTTTTTGGCTTCTTCCCTCTTTGCTCGGCATCCGATTTCACAATGCTGAGCCGATTTGAGTGCCATCCTCGTTCAAGCCGCCGGGCGGCGCAACCTGCGCTCATTGTCGCGGTTAAGTGGGCCGGCGCCCGTGAAGGCGATTGAGCCACTTCGCCGCGCGGCATACAAAGAGCTACCGAAAGAAGCGAACGGACGCATGCCTGCAGAGCAGCCGCAAGGCACCATCGACCCGGAAGAAGTCGCGCGCTTTTCCCGCATCGCCCGGCAATGGTGGGACCCGCGCGGGCCAATGGCGGCGCTGCACAAGTTCAATCCGGTGCGCCTGGCCTATGTCCGCGACCGCGCGGCCAAACATTTTAACCGCGATCCGAAGCGGCTCGACAGCCTCACAGGATTGCGGATCCTCGATATCGGCTGCGGCGGCGGCATTCTGTGCGAGCCGCTGGCGCGGCTCGGGGCGTCCGTCGTCGGCGTCGATCCCGCCGAGAACAACATTGCGGTCGCGCAACAGCACGCTGAACGGTCGCGCCTTGCCATCGACTATCGCAACTCCACCGTCGAAACGCTGGCTCAAGCCGGTGAAAGCTTCGACGTCGTTTTGGCCATGGAAGTAATTGAGCACGTGACCGATGTCGGCCTGTTCATCAAGGAGGCGGCCGAGGTGGTGAAACCCGGCGGGCTGATGTTCGTCGCCACGCTCAACCGCACCGCCAAAAGCTACGCGCTGGCGATCGTCGGCGCCGAATACATCCTGCGCTGGCTGCCGCGCGGCACCCACCAATGGGACAAATTCGTCATACCTGACGAACTCGAGATCGCCATCGAGCAGGCCGGACTGCGCATCACCGGCGAGACCGGCGTGATCTACAATTTGTTCGCCGACCGCTGGCAGCTCTCTGCCGACATGGACGTGAATTACATGATCGTCGCGGAGAAAGCCGCGTAATGGCCACGCCCTGGCTCTGGGCCGTCTTCACCGTCATCGCCGCTTTTGCCCAGACGCTCCGTAATGCCATGCAGCGCGAGCTGACGGCGAGCCTCGGTACGGTCGGCGCCACGCATGTGCGGTTTTTGTTCGGCCTGCCCTTCGTGCTGATTTTTCTCATCGGCGAACTCATGGCGACGCACTCGGCGGTGCCGAAGCCGGGGCTGATTTTTTGGCCTTGGGTGATCGACGGCGCCTGCGCGCAGGTCGCGGCCACCGCCCTGATGCTGGCGGCTATGGGCGAACGTTCGTTCGTCGTCACCATCGCCTACACCAAGACCGAGCCGATTCAGGTCGCGGTGTTCGGTCTGGTGTTTCTCGGCGACATGCTGACCTGGCCGATGATCATCGCGATCCTCATCGCCACTGCAGGCGTCGTGATCATGTCGACCAAGCCCGGCGGCATGATCGGCGGCCTGCGGCCGACGCTCATCGGCGTTGCGTCGGGCGGAATGTTTGCGCTCTCTGCAATCGGTTTTCGCGGCGGCATTCTCAGCCTCCAATCCACCAACTACATCGCCGCCGCGACCTTCACGCTTGCCGTCGGCATTGCCATGCAGGCGGTGCTGCTGTCGCTCTATCTCGGCCTGCGCAATCCTACGGTGATGCTTGCCATCGTCCGCGCCTGGAAGCCCTCGCTGCTCGCGGGGTTAGCGGGAGCCGTCGCCTCGCAGTTCTGGTTTCTGGCGTTCGCGCTTGCCACCGCGGCGAGCGTGCGCACGCTCGCTTTGATCGAGGTGCTGTTCGCCCAACTGATCGCGCGCTTTGCCTTCGGCCATCACACCACTGTGCGCGAAGCCTTGGGCATGCTGCTCGTGGTCGGCGGCGTCGGCTTGCTGCTCTGGGCGTACTAAGCCCGCGTCAATTGAATTCGTCGGGCAAAATCGGCAGCGGATGAAATTCGATGCCCTCTTCGTGCAATTCCTTGGCCTCATCCGGCGACGCTTCGCCATAGATCGAGCGGTGTTCGATCTCGCCGTAATGGATCTTGCGTGCCTGCTCGGGAAAACGCGCACCGACATAGTCCGAATTCTTGGTGATGTGCTCGCGCAGCTCTTTCAGCTTCTTCCGCAGTTCGCGCTCGGGCGGGGACATCACGCTGACCGGCGCTTTGGGCGGCATCGGCACCGGCAGCGCCGGATGAGGCGGCATCGGCACAGGCATTGGCACATTCATCGGCATCGGAGACGTCTCACCAGCGTCGGCGCGCGACAGCCGCGGCGCCATGATCGCCTTCTCTACCTTGGCAGAGCCGCAGATCGGGCAGGCGACCAGCCCACGCTTGGCTTGTTTGTCGTATGCTGCCGAGTTCTGGAACCAGCTTTCGAAGTTGTGGCCCTGCTCGCAATTGAGCGCGTAGCGGATCATACCGGCTCTCGCACCGCGTGCAGGTAGGTCGGCTCGGCCAGGGGCTCGATCAGCTCGAAGCGCCGGCCGTGCAGCAGCGACGGAATCCGTGAACGCGCAGCCGCGACCTCAGCCGGGTCGACGTCCGCGAGGATCACGCCCGGTTCGCTGCCGCCCTCGGCGAGAATGCGGCCCCATGGATCGACGATGAGCGAGTGACCGAAAGTCTCGCGGCCGTTCTCATGCCTGCCGCCTTGCGCGGCTGCGAATACGAACGAGCCGTTCTCGATCGCGCGCGCGCGTAGCAGAACGTGCCAGTGCGCCGCTCCGGTCTGCTGGGTGAAGGCTGACGGGATCGAGAAGAACGAAGCGCCGGCTTCCGCGAGCGCGCGATAGAGCGCCGGAAAGCGCAAGTCGTAACACACCGTGATGCCGATTCGGCCCCAAGGCAGATCGGCGACCACGGCGAGTTCGCCGGGACGATAACTGCGCGATTCGCGATAGCTTTCGCCGTTCGCCAGATCGACGTCGAACATGTGGATCTTGTCGTAGCGCGCGACCACCTTGCCGCGCGGGTCGATCAGAAACGAGCGGTTCGCCGCCCGGTCGGGCGAAGCCTTGACGGCGAGCGAACCGATATGAACATACAGCGAAAGCCGCCGCGCGGCCTCGCACAACGCCGCCAGTGTAGGGTCGCTTTCTTCGTCCGTGATGGTGGCGAACAGGCGCTCGCGCTTGTTCTCCATGATGTTGGTCATTTCCGGCGTGAGCACGTAGGCGGCGCCGGCGCGCTTGGCCTCTTCGATGGCGGCCAGCGCCGTCGCAAGGTTCACCTGCGGATCGACGCCCGAGCGCATTTGAACGAGGCCGACTTTGAAAATCGATGGAGAAGCCGCGCTCATGGCGGCGGGCTTTCGCTCTGCCCGAACAGCGGATCGAGTTTGCCGGCATCCTCCAGCGCGAAGAGGTCGTCACAGCCGCCGACATAGGTCGCGCCGATGAAAATCTGCGGCACCGAAGTGCGGCCGTTGGTGCGCTCGAACATTTCGTGCCGCATCTGCGCGTTTCCCGTGACGTCGATCTCACGGAAGGTTACGCCCTTGCGCGAAAGCAGGTCCTTCGCCCAATGGCAGTAGGGACAGTACTTCTGAGTGTAGATGTCGACGGAACTCATAACGGCGCGTTAAGTCTACCAAATCCCCATATGTAGCAAGTCTTTATATGGATGTTTGCACCGGATCGGCAACCCTGGCGAAGACCAGGACATCGACATTGGCGGCGCCTGCCCGCAGCAGGGCCCGCGCACAGCCCTCGGCCGTGGCGCCGGAGGTCAGCACGTCGTCGACGAGGATAAGCCTGCGGCCGACAACTGCCGCCTTGCCTTCCGCGGGCACGCGGAACGCGCCCTGTACGTTGGTGGCGCGTTCGGTTCGGCTCAGACCGACCTGCTGAATCGTGGCCTTCACCCGCTTGAGAGCGCCCGCCGCAACTGGCACGCCGCTCGTAGTCGAAACCGCGGCTGCCAGCATGGCCGACTGGTTGAAGCGCCGTGCCCAATTCCGCCGCCAGTGCAACGGCACCGGAATCAGGGCGTCGGCGTCGGCGAGCAGTTCATCGCCGGCGTGACCAAGCCAGCGGCCCATCATCGGAGCGAGATCGAGCCGGTCGCCGTACTTCAGCGCATGAACGAGTGCGCGGGAGATTTCATCAAAGCGCACAGCGGCGCGAGCGCGGTTGTAGGCGGGCGGGTCGGCGATCGCTTCCATGGAGAGGATGCCCGGACCCGGGTCGTAGACGAAAGGAATGCCGAGACGTTCGCAATAGGGCCGGCTGATGAATGAGAGTTTCGACCAGCAGGTCGGGCAAAGGCCCTGCCCTTCGACCGGGGCCCGACAAACGGCGCACAGCCGCGGCAAAGCCAGATCGAGCGCCGCGCGGAAGATTGCGCCCGCCGTATCTGCGACCCGCTTGAGCCGTCGCAGCGGCGCACCTCGGGACCATTCTGCCGTGATATCCCCCATGCCGCCACGCTACCGTTCCGGCCTGGAATTGTCACCGCTCCGGCATCACTTGGCTAATAGTTCACTTGGCTAATAGTCGAGCGGGGTGGCTGCCCACATAACTGCGGACGTGAGACAATCGTTTATGGCCGACGGCCCGAAAGCTGACAGCCAGCTGATTTTCGATCGCGAACTGCTTCGCAGCCGCCGCCGGCGTGCGGCGAGCACAGAGCCGGCAACATTTTTGCTCGATCGCGTCGCCGCCGATTTGGCCGAACGCCTTGCGGCGGTGTTGCGGCGGTTCGATTTGGCGCTCGATCTCGGCACGCCCACTGATGCGGTGGTGGCAGCACTCGCCAGCCTCGGTTCGGTCGGAACGATTGTTCGCGCGGACGAAATACCGCCAAGTGGCGACGTACCTGCATCGCTGTTTGTTGTCGCCGACGAGGAGGCGCTGCCTTTCAGCGACGCTGCGTTCGATCTCGTGGTCTCGGCGCTGGCGCTGCAGTTCGTCAACGATCTTCCTGGCGCGCTGGTGCAAATCCGTCGTGCGCTAAAGCCCGACGGGCTGTTTCTTGCCGCGCTGATCGGCGGCGAAACCCTCACCGAACTGCGCCAATCCTTCGCCGCCGCCGAAAGCGAAGTCGAAGCCGGCGTTTCGCCGCGCGTTGCCCCATTCGCCGATTTGCGCGATCTCGGCGCGCTGTTGCAGCGCGCCGGCTTTGCGCTTCCCGTCACCGACGTCGACCGCATCACGGTGCGGTACGATACCGTGTTCGCGCTGATGCACGATCTGCGGCGCATGGGCGCGACCAACGCGCTGATCGATCGGCGCCGCGTGCCGCTTCGGCGCGCAACCTTGATGCGGATGGGCGAGATTTACGGCAAGCGCTTCAGCGATGACGATGGCCGCATCCGCGCGACCTTCGAGATCGTCTGGCTGTCGGGATGGGCGCCGCATCCAAGCCAGCAGCAGCCGTTGCGGCCAGGATCGGCGAAAACGCGGCTCGCCGACGCGCTCGGCACGCGCGAAATATCGACCGGCGAAAAGGCGGGGCGGTAGAGAGGACTTTGCTTACTTCAGCGCCGTGGAGACGCTGGTGAACATGTTCGTCACGTTGCCGCCGAGGCCGAAGACAACGCTGACAATGGCGACGGAAACGCCGGAGGCGATCAGCGCGTATTCGATAGCGGTGGCGGCGCGTTCGTCACCGCCGAAACGGCGGAGTGCTGTGCGGATTACTTGAGTTGAATGCTTGAACATGGCTTCTATCTCTTGTTCACATCATAACAGCGTCATCAGGTGCGGGATCAGCGGTTCGTCGGCTGGCGGCATCGGATAGTTGCGAAGGTCGGGCGGTCGCACCCATTTCAGTTTTTGCGCCTCCCGGCCGGTGACGATTCCCTCCCACCGGCGGCAGACATAGAGCGGCATCAGCAAGTGGAAGTCGGGATAAAGGTGGCTCGCGAATGTCAGCGGAGCGAGGCACTCTTCCCTGACGACAATTCCCAGTTCCTCCTTCAACTCGCGGATCAGGCTATCCTCCGGCCGTTCGCCAGCTTCGATCTTGCCACCGGGAAACTCCCAGAGACCCGCCATCGACTTGCCTTCCGGGCGCTGGGCGATGAGCACGCGACCATCGGCGTCGATCAGGGCACAGGCGGCGACAAGCACGAGTTTGACGCTCACGGCCGGCCTCAACCTAGACAATCTAGGGTAAATGCACGCTTCAACACTGTAAGCCTATTGGCCGCTTTCGTGCCGCTTTCGCCGCAATGGTTAAGGCGACGTCAAGAGCGGTAATCGCCGTTGATGGCGACATATTCCTTGGTGAGGTCGCAGGTGAGCACCCGGTCGCGGCCCTTGCCGAGGCCGAGGCCGACTTTGAGCGTGATCTCCGGCTTCTTCATCGCCGCGGAAACCGCAGCTTCGTCATATCCCGGATCGCGGGCGCCCTTGTGCGCGACGCGAATGCCGTTGAACCAGATCGACAGCCGGTCGCGGTTGGCCGGCTCGCCAGCTTTGCCGACCGCCATGACCACGCGGCCCCAATTGGCATCCTCGCCGGCGATAGCGGTCTTGACCAAAGGCGAATTGGCAATCGACAGCGCGATGCGCCGCGCCGATTTTTTTGAGGCTGCGCCCTCGATCAAGATCTCGACCAGTTTGCGCGCGCCCTCACCGTCCCGCGCAACTTGCTCGGCGAGATCCGCAAGCACGGCATTAAAGCCCTTGCGGAACGCCGGCACCCGCGGATCGGACACCCGCGCGATCTTCGCCACGCCGTGCGCTTCGGCGGTGCCGGTAGCGAAGGCGAGCAGCGTGTCCGAGGTCGAGGTATCGCCGTCGATCGTTACCGCATTGAAGGTGTCGGCGACCCCGTCCTTGAGGAGGGATTGCAGCACCGCCGGCGCGATTGGCGCGTCGGTGAAAATAAAAGACAGCATCGTTCCCATATCCGGCGCGATCATGCCGGCGCCCTTGGCGATGCCGCAGATGGTCACGGCGTGCGAGCCCATGCGCACCATGGCGGCGGCGCCTTTGGGAAAGGTGTCCGTCGTCGTGATCGCCTTGGCCGCCTCGTGCCAGTGCCCCGGCGCCGCGTCGGCGACCAGGCGATCCATGACGGCGGCGAATTTGGTGGCGTCGAGCGGCTCGCCGATCACGCCGGTCGAGGCGAGAAACACGTCGCCGGGCTTGCAATGGGCCGGCGCGGCGGCGATCTCGGCGGTCAGCTTGGTCGCCACATGGCCCGACTTGCCGGTAAAGGCGTTCGCATTGCCGGAATTGACGACGAGCACCCGCGCACCGCCGCTCTTGATGCGGCTGCGGCACCAATCGACCGCCGCCGACGGGCATTTTGACTGGGTGAAAACGCCCGCGACCGTCGTGCCCGGATCGAACAGCGCCAGCAGCACGTCGGTGCGTCCCGGGTAGCGAATGCCGGCCGCCGCCGTAGCCAGCCGCACGCCGGCGATTTGGGGCATTTCGGGAAAGGCAGCCGGCGCGAGCGGGGAAACCGGGGTGGGCATGGACATAATGTTACTCGTCATTCCGGACGCGCCGAAGGCGTGGACCCGGAATCCATATTCACGACACGTGAGGTTGACCCGCAACGGCAGGGGTTATGGATTCCGGCTCTCGCTCTGCTCGGCCGGAATGACCACTAAAGTTTTTCGCTCGCCCGGCAAGCGGAATTTATCACTTCTTCGCCGGCGCCGCGGGATTGAGCGAGGGGGCCGGCGCCATCGGCTTGTCGAGGCGCTCGACATTGGCGGCGCTGCGCAGCTTTTCGACCAGCTGCGCCTGCGCGCGGTGTGCGACGTAGTTTTCGATCTGGCCTTTGACCTGCTCGAAGGTCGGCGTCGGCTTCATCCGCTTGTCTTCGACCTTGATGATGTGCCAGCCGAATTGGGTCTTCACCGGGTCGGAAAGCTGACCCTTGTCCAGCTTGAACGCCACCGCGGCGAACTCGGGGACCATCTGCTCCTTGGTGAAGTAACCGAGGTCGCCGCCATCGGCCGCGCCCGGATCTTTCGATTTCTCTTTGGCCAGCGTCGCGAAATCCGCTCCGCCCTTTAGCTGGGCGAGGATTGCCTTGGCTTCGTCCTCGGTCGGAACGAGGATATGACGCGCGTGCACTTCCTCCTCGCTCTTTGCCTGCTTGATGGCCTCGTCGTAGACCGCATGCTCGGCGGCATCGGACAAGGCGGCGCGTCCGGCATCCTGCAGCATCGATTCCATCAACAGCCTGTTACGGTCGAAGGCCAGCCGGTGCTTCACCTCGGGGCGATCGGCAAGCTTTTGCTGTTCGGCCGCCTGCGACATCACCGCGACGTCGACCAGATAGTTGATGAGGTAGGCGCGCTTTTGCTCCGGCGGCATGTTCGGGATGTTGCCGCCGATTTCTTCTCCGGCGAATGCAATATCGCTCTGCCGAATGTCGACGCCGTTGACCCGGGCCACCACCGGATCGCTGTCCTGCGCGTATGAGGAACCAACTGGCGCGGCAAGAAGCGCGGCAAATGCCAGCGCGCCGAACGCGCAGCGAATGGATGGGCGAGTGAAGGCCATGGAACGCGATCCTTTGGGTAAATAGGCAAACCGCCGGTCTGAAACGGCGATTGGCGGCGCGGACACTCGCCGAAAACAGCACCCCTTGGCAATGGCAGAATCGGAAGGAGACCTAACGACCGCGTGAAGAACCCGTCGCATTGACATAAAACCTACCCCCTCTTATGTGTCCAGACAGTATTCACGCGCTCCATGCCGCCTTGCAGAAGCCCAAATAGCGCCGCATTTTCCGCTGGTTGGACAAGCGTCGATTGCCAAGAGCGAGACCCTATGGGGCAGTCCGAGATTGAAAGGATGTTGACGCGATGATCGGCGCCGTCGCCCGCAAGCTATTCGGTTCCGCCAACGACCGCCGTGTCCGCACGTATCGGGCGCGGGTCGATACCATCAACGCGCTCGAAGGCGAGCTGGAAAGCCTCTCCGACGAGGCGCTGCGGGCCCGGACCGGGGAATTCAAAAAGCAGTTGGCCGAAGGAGCATCGCTCGACGATCTCCTCGTGCCGGCATTCGCCACCGTGCGCGAGGCCGGCAAACGCGCGCTCGGCCAGCGCCACTTCGACGTTCAGCTGATCGGCGGCATGGTGCTGCACGAAGGCAAGATTTCCGAGATGAAGACCGGCGAAGGCAAGACGCTGGTCGCCACGCTTCCCGTCTATCTCAACGCGCTCGCCGGCCGCGGCGTTCACGTCGTCACGGTCAACGACTATCTCGCCAAGCGCGACGCCGAATGGATGGGACAGATCTACAAGTTCCTCGGCCTCACGGTCGGCGTCATCGTCCATGGTCTCGACGACGAGCAGCGTAAGAAGGAATACGACTGCGACGTCACCTACGGCACCAACAACGAGCTGGGCTTCGACTATCTGCGCGACAATATGAAGTACCGAATCGAAGACATGGTGCAGCGCGGGCACGTCTACGCCATTGTCGATGAGGTGGACTTCGATCCTGATCGACGAGGCACGCACGCCGCTAATTATTTCCGGCCCGCTCGACGACCGCTCCGATTTCTACAATACCATCGACACCTACATTCCGAGCCTCGACAAGGCCGACTACGAGCTCGACGAGAAGCAGCGCACTGTGACGCTGACCGAGGTCGGCATGGAGAAGATGGAGCAGGCGCTGCGCGCGGCCGGTCTGCTCAAATCGGATTCACTCTATGACGTGGAGAACGTCTCGGTCGTCCATCACGTCAACCAGGCGCTGCGCGCGCACAAACTGTTCCAGCGCGACAAGGACTATATCGTCCGCAACGGCGAGGTTGTCATCATCGACGAGTTCACCGGCCGCATGATGCCGGGGCGGCGCTATTCGGAAGGACTGCACCAGGCGCTGGAGGCCAAGGAACGTCAGCCGGTCCAACCGGAAAACCAGACGCTCGCCTCCATCACCTTCCAGAACTATTTCCGCATGTACGACAAGCTCGCGGGCATGACCGGAACGGCGGTGACCGAGGCGGACGAGTTCTTCGACATCTACAATCTCGAGGTCCTGGAAATTCCGACCAACATGCCGATGGTCCGCATCGACGACGATGACGAGGTCTATCGCACGGCGACGGAGAAATTCCGCGCGATCACGACACTGATCGAGGAGTGCAAGACCCGCGGCCAGCCGGTGCTGGTCGGCACCACTTCGATCGAGAAATCCGAACAGCTTGCAGAAATGCTGCGCCAGCAAGGCTGGGAGGCGCACGATTTCACCGACCCTGACGCATTCGCCGCGCTTTATTCCGGCGACGAGGGCGCCTCGAAGGCCAAGGTATTTGCCATTCTCAACGCCCGCTACCATGAGCAGGAAGCGCTGATCATCGCCCAGGCCGGCGTGCCGGGCGCCATCACCATCGCCACCAACATGGCCGGCCGCGGTACCGACATTCAGCTCGGCGGCAATGCCGACATGCGCATCCGCCAGGAATTGGCCGACGTCGACGACTGGCAGACGCGCGACAAATCCCAGCGCGCAGCAGAGATCCGTGCCGAGGTGGCGCGATTGAAGGAAAAGGCCCTGGCTGCCGGCGGACTTTATGTGCTCGGCACCGAACGGCACGAAAGCCGCCGTATCGATAACCAGCTGCGCGGCCGTTCCGGACGTCAGGGCGATCCCGGCCACTCGAAATTCTTCCTCTCGCTCGAAGACGACCTGATGCGCATCTTCGGCACTGACAAGCTCGACGGCATGCTGACGCGGCTCGGCCTGAAAGAGAACGAAGCGATCGTTCATCCGTGGATCAACAAGGCGCTCGAGAAGGCGCAGCAGAAGGTCGAAGCGCGCAACTTCGATATCCGCAAGAACATCCTCAAGTACGACGACGTGATGAACGATCAGCGCAAGGTGATCTTCGATCAGCGCGTCGAATGGATGAACGATCAGGCCACGGCGGAGATCGTCGCCGACATGCGCCACTCCTCGATCGACGATCTGGTCGCCAAGCACGTGCCGGAGAATGCCTATCCGGAGCAATGGGACACCGCTGGCCTGAAGGAAGAGCTCAAGCGCGTGCTCGGCCTCGATCTGCCGGTAGACGAGTGGGCCAAGGAAGAGGGCATCGCGGACGAGGAGATTTTCACCCGGGTCGAGCGCCGCGCCGATGAGCACATGGCGGCGAAGGTCGCGCGATGGGGCGCCGATGTCATCCGCTACATCGAGAAGTCGATCCTGCTGCAGACGCTCGACCATCTGTGGCGCGAGCATCTGGTCATGCTCGATCATCTGCGCCAGGTGATCGGGCTCCGCGGCTACGGCCAGCGCGACCCGCTCAACGAATACAAGGCGGAAGCCTTCAGCCTGTTCGAGGCGATGAGCCAGAACCTGCGCGAGGCAGTGACAGCGCAGCTGATGCGCGTCGAAGTCATGGATTCGCCGCCGCCGGACCAGCTGATGTCGCCGCTGCCAATGATGGAAGCGCACAAAATCGATCCGATGACCGGCGAAGACGAGATGGCATTGGCGCTTGCCGGCGCTGAAACGCTGGCGCGCCACGGCATCGGTGGAAGCGCCGCTGCCGCAGCGATTGCGGCACCGCGCAACGCGCCCGCGCCGGAACGTAATCCTAAGGACCCGATGAGTTGGGGCAAGGTCGGCCGCAACGAGGCCTGTCCGTGCGGCTCAGGCAAGAAGTTCAAACACTGCCACGGGCGCTACGCGTAACAGGAATCGGATATCAGCGATCAGAGCGCACCTGATCACTGACTACTGATTCCTGACTACTGCAACCCGCCCCAGCGGCTGTCGAAGCTGCCAGACGGCACCACGGCTTGAGCGCCCTTCATCAGACTGGCGGTGGTTGCTGGCGGCGCGGCGGCATTTGCTTCTTGCTCATGCGGAGCCGGCTTTGCTTTTGGCGCTGCCGCCGCGGTGCTCTGCGGAGCCTCGGTTTTGCGCTGTTCAGTGCTGCGCGGCTCGGCCTTTAGCCTCGTCCCGGTGGCCGCGGTCTCATAGCGCGGCGCAGGCTTGGCTTTTGGACGTTCGACCGTCGCAGTCGTCGTCGGCGCCGGGGCAGCGGCCGGCTCCTGCTCCTTCGATGCGAACAGGCTGTTGAAGAAGCCGCCGCTACCGTTGGCTTCGCCGCGCTCCACCGCATGCGTATCGGCCGCCGCGACTTGCGCCGGCTCCGCGGCGGCGGACGATCCGAACAAGCCCCCGAGCATGCGGCTGGCGAACGTCGGCTGGCCGCTGCCGTTGTCGACGACAACGGGTGCCGGCTGCGGCGGCAGCGGCGCGGTCTTTCTTGCCGGCGGGATGTTGCCGCCGACTTGCGCCAGGAAGACTCTGTTCATGCCGCCGTCGAGGCCGCTTCTGATCGGCGCGGTCGGCGTGTTGATTCTGACAAACTGGGCGTACTGGGCGCTGTCCTTATGCTCTTTGTCGAGCGCCAGGCTCGCGACTTCCGGCGCCACTGTATAGGCGGGACAGGGACCGGTCGGGTTGAACACCACCGACTTCGATGAGTTGGCAGCCTGAGCGTCGAACACATAGTGCCGATTGCACACGTCGACCTTGGGCTCGAGATGCGTGACCTCGAAGTGGTCGTTGCCCTCCTTGAGCATCTTCCAGAACGCCATGTTCGGATTGGTGCGATGCCGGGCCATGTTCAGCGGCGTCATTCGAAACGGATAAGCCTGGATCTGGAACGAATGCTGGCCGCCGAGGAAGGATTCGCGGGCCAGCGAATAGATCTCGCCGATCTGTTCGTCGGTCATGGCGTAACAGCCGCGCGACGAACAATCACCGTGGATCATCAAGAGCGCGCCGGTGCGCCCGTTGGCCTTGTCGTAAGAGTTGGGAAAGCCAGTATTGATCGCAAGGTAGTAATTGGAATTGGGATTCATCAAATCGGGCGTGATGGAGTAAAAGCCCTCGGGGGCCTGGCGGTCGCCCTCGTAGACCTTTGGCCCGAGATCTCCGGACCAGCGGCAGATCGGATAGACCTTGAGGATTTGGAAGCGGCCGGTGGTGTCCTGCTTCCAGACTTCGAGCTCCGATTCTTCCTTGAAGATCCGGACGAGGATCGGGGAGTCCTTCGGCATGTGCTTCTTTTCGAGCAGCGCCAGCGTCTGGGGCGACAGCTCCTTCATCGCCCGGGTCGGAAGCTGGTAGCCGTCTTCGCCGTAGCAGCCAGCAAGCGCCAACGCCGCGGCGAGTACCGCCGACGCCGTCAGCGCGCGGACTAGGCTGGCGCGGATCAAACCAATACTCCCCGACCGATGGAACCGTCCCCGTGCCATCACTAAAGCAATGGTTATCCTTACGAGGGAGCTTAAGCAAGCCGAGCAAGACGCCGGTTTCGCAATGGACCATGCGGGCGCTGAATGAATGGTAAATTTTCCGCAAATTTGGCGGGCAAAACCAAGCGTTTATGCAGGATGCCCAGCTGTTCGCGGGGGCGGTATCAATCGCGGCGTGATTGCGGCGAATTGGGCCTCGCGGGCCGGTCGCCAAAGGCTTCGCAAAACAAGGGCTTTGAAAATCAGCTAAGCGTGCGGCCAATCGCCATGAACTTTTCGCGGCGCAGGCGAACAATGGTCGCTGGGTCGAGCCCGTGCAGTTCGGTCAGTGCCTCGGCGATTGCCGCCCCGGCCGCGGCGATGGCCGCGGGAGGATCGCGATGGGCACCTCCGGCCGGCTCCGGCACGACGGTATCGACAACGCCGAGGCGGAGCAGATCCTGCGCCGTGATCTTCATGTTGGAAGCGGCGTCCTGGGCCTTGGCGGCATCCCGCCAGAGGATCGAAGCGGCGCCTTCGGGCGAGATTACGCTGTAGATGGCGTGCTCCAGCATGATGACGCGGTTGGCGGTGGCAACCGCGATTGCTCCGCCCGAGCCGCCCTCTCCGATGACGGTCGCGACGTTGGGCACTCCGATACGCAGACAGACTTCCGTCGAGCGCGCGATGGCCTCGGCCTGTCCGCGCTCCTCGGCACCAATACCGGGATACGCGCCTGCCGTGTCGATCAGCGCGATGACCGGAACTTCAAAGTGGTCGGCCATGTCCATCAGCCGCGCCGCTTTGCGATAGCCTTCCGGGCGCGCCATGCCGAAATTGTGCTTGAGCCGGCTGTCGGTGTCAGAGCCTTTCTCATGGCCGATGACGCAAACGCTCTCGCCTTGGAAGCGGCCGAAGCCGCCGACAATCGCGGCGTCCTCGCCGTAGGTGCGGTCGCCGGCCAACGGCGTGAAATCACCGATCAGCTGGGCAATGTAATCGAGGCAATGCGGCCGTTGCGGATGCCGTGCCACTTGAGTCTTCTGCCACGGCGTCAACTCCGCATAAAGTTCCTGGAGTGCCTGGGCCGCCTTGCCTTCGATGCGATTGATTTCTTCACCGATAGCGATGGCGTCGCCGCCATTCTGCATCGCGCGCATTTCCTCGATCTTGGCCTCCAGTTCGGCCACAGGCTTTTCGAAGTCGAGATAAGAGCGCATTGCAAAATGGTTCCAACTTTAGCGGATCGTGACGGGGGCTCGTCCCGGCAACGGCGAGCGACGCCGGTCTAACCCATCAAGTATTGACGTCGGCCAACGGATGCAAATCGCGGACGAGGCTTTTCAGCCGTTCTTCGAGCACGTGGGTGTAAATCTGCGTCGTGGAAATGTCGGCATGACCGAGCAGCGTCTGCACCACGCGGAGATCCGCGCCATTGTGCAGAAGATGACTGGCAAAGGCGTGGCGCAGCACGTGGGGGCTCAGTTGCGCCGCACGCAATCCGGCGGCGGCAGCGAGCGCTTTGAGCTCGCGGGCAAAATGCTGCCTGGTGAGATGACCGGAATCGCCGAACGACGGGAATAGCCATTTCGATCCGGCGACAGTGCCGTCTTCACCGCGCGCTTCGGTCGCAACGGCAAGGTATTGGGCCGTCGCCTCCTTGGCCGCATCGTTGAGCGGGACGAGACGCTCCTTATTACCCTTGCCGCGCACAACAATGACTCGGGCGTCGCGGCGAGCGGCCGAAGCGGGCAAGGCGACGAGTTCAGACACGCGCAAGCCGGTGGCGTAGAGCAGCTCCACGAGACAAGCGAGCCGCGCCGTGCGCAGGCGGACGGATAGCGGGGCGGACGGATCGCACTCGGCAGCGACGCGCAGCAGGCGATCAACTTCGCCGAGAGTCAGCGTTTTCGGCAGCCCGCGGACGCGTTTTGGACCTTCGAGTACGGCGGCGGGGTCGTCTTTGCGGCGGCCTTCGGCGTAGAGAAAGCGATAGAGCTGTCGAACCGCGGAGAGGCGGCGGGCTACTGTCGCCGGCCGCAGATCGCGCTTCGCCAGGTCGCTTAGATAGGCGCGCAAATCCCCGGTCGCGGCGCTCGGTACCGAGCGGCCGACGCCGCCGAGATAGGAAATGAAATCGGCGAGGTCGCGGCCGTAAGCAGCGAGCGTGTTTTTCTCCGCGCCGCGCTCTGCCGCCAGCATGTCGAGAAAAAGCGCGACCAGACCTTCGTCGGAAGGTTTTGCCGTCCGCACCGCTTTTGGGGCCGTCCTGCGAACCATAGGCACAGCCTCAGCGGTTCTTGAAGAATTTGTCGGGCGGAACCGAGACGGTAATTTCCCGCGGTTTCGGCTGAACGAAATGCGCCAGGGAATAAAGGCCGCCGTAGATGGCCAAACCCAGTACCGCGACGATGGTAAGAAACCGAATCAGGCTCGGCATCGTCAGGCGCTCGCGCTCATCTCATTGGTGCCGGCGAACAGGACCGAGTACGATCATGTCCGGCCGCAGCTGGCAAGTTATTCGGCAGGCGGTCCGGACGTTCCAGCCTTGGCCACACGGGCGTCCAGCTCAACCTCACGGCTTTAACGATATATGACTGATATTGCTTTACAAAAGGACACCAATGCGACCATTTCGCCGGCCGCCATCGTCGCCAGCCTCGGCCGGCGCTCGATCGTGCTGATCGGCATGATGGGGGTCGGCAAGTCGTCGGTCGGCCGCCGGTTATCCGCCAGGCTGGCGATCCCGTTTGTCGACGCCGATATGGAAATTGAGAAAGCCGCCGGTATGAGCATCGCCGACATTTTTTCCCAACACGGCGAGGAGTACTTTCGCAGCGGCGAGGCGCGCGTCATCGCGCGGTTGCTCGAGAGTGGCCCACAGGTGCTGGCCACCGGCGGCGGCGCGTTCATGAATCCAAAGACGCGTGACGCCATCCGGGCAAAAGGCGTCTCCGTTTGGTTGAAGGCCGAGCTTGACGTGCTGCTGCGGCGGATCAACAAGCGCCGCAATGATCGGCCGCTGTTGCAAACCGCCGATCCCGGCGAAACCTTGCGCGCGTTGCTGGTAGAGCGCGAGCCCATCTATGCGCAAGCCGACCTGACGGTGCAGTCGCGAGAAGTGGCGCACGATGCCATCGTTGCCGACATCATGACCGCACTTGCCTCGTGGCTGAAGGAGGCGGTACCGGCCGAACCAAAGGCCGGTCCATGACGGCGCCGCTTCGCAACGATCCTGCGACCGTCAAGGTCGCGCTCGGCGACCGCAGCTACGACATCGTCATCGGGCGCGGCCTGATCGCATCGCTTGGTGCCCGCGTTGCAGCGCTGCGCCCTGGTGCCAAAGCCGCAATTGTCACCGACGAGAATGTCGCGCGTTATCACCTCCCCGCCGTCGAAGCCGCGCTTGCCGAAGCCGGCGTGCCAACCAGCCGCGTCATCGTTCCTGTTGGGGAGGGCTCGAAGAGCTTTGGCGTATTCGAGCAAGTCTGCGAGGCGATCATTGCGGCACGAATCGAGCGCGGCGATCTGGTTGTCGCCCTCGGCGGCGGCGTCATCGGCGATCTCGCCGGCTTCGCCGCGTCGGTGGTGCGGCGCGGAATAGATTACGTGCAAGTTCCGACCTCGCTGCTGGCGCAGGTCGATTCTTCCGTCGGCGGCAAGACCGCGATCAATTCCGCTCACGGCAAAAATCTGATTGGCGCATTTTATCAGCCGATCCTGGTGATTGCCGACACCGCCACGCTCGACACCTTGCCGCAGCGCGAATTTCGCGCTGGCTATGCCGAGATCGCCAAGTACGGCTTGCTTGGCGACGCTGCGTTCTTTTCCTGGCTGGAGGCGAACTGGCACGACGTCTTTAAAGGTGGCAATTTTTCCGGAAAGTCTGCGCGCGAGCACGCCATCGCCGTGAGCTGCCGCGCCAAGGCTGCCATTGTTGCCCGTGACGAGCGGGAAACCGGCGACCGCGCGCTGCTCAATCTCGGCCACACCTTCGGCCATGCGCTGGAAGCGGCCTGCGGCTTCTCCGAACGGCTTCTTCACGGCGAGGCGGTCGCCGCCGGTACGGCGCTCGCCTTCGGCTTCTCAGCGCGGCTGGGTGTTATTTCCACAGCCGAAGCCGAGCGCGCGATCCGCCACCTGGACCAGGTCGGATTGCCGACCCGGCCAACCGATATCCCCGGCGGGTTGCCCTCCGTCGATCGGCTGATGGATTTGATCGCGCAGGACAAGAAAGTGAAGCGCGGAATGCTTACGTTTATTTTGGTGCGCGGGATCGGGTCCGCCTTTGTTGAGAGCGGCATCGATCCACAGGACGTGCGCGCGTTTCTCAACGAGAAGCTCACCGGGCAATGACGATTTACGATTGGTTGACGGTCGCGGCGGTTGTGATCTGCCTCCTGGTATCGGCGTTCTATTCCGCCAGCGAGACCGCGCTGACCGCGTCGTCGCGGGCCGCCATGATGCGGCTGGAGAAGCAGGGCAATGCGGACGCGACGATTGTCAACCGATTGTTGGGAACCCGCGAGCGCATGCTCGGGGCGGTACTGCTCGCCAACAACGTGACCAATATCGCGGCGTCGACCTTGGCGACCGGCCTGCTACTCGCGCTCTTTGGCCATGCCGGGGTGATCTACGCGACCATCGTGATGACGGTGCTCATCTTCGTGCTGTGCGAAGTGCTGCCGAAGACCGCCGCCTTCAACGCACCGGACCGCATGGCACTCGCCGTTGCGCAACCAATCGAACGCACGGTCTCGACGTTCGCGCCAATCCTCAAGGGGGTCGAATGGCTGGTGCGGCTCATCTTGCGCAGCGGCGGCGTTCCGACTGGCAAGATTCACTCGATCCTCTCGCCACGCGAGGAGCTGCGTGGCGCCGTCGATCTCATGCACCGCGCCGGCGTGGTGGAAAAGCTCGACCGCGACATGATGGGTGGCTTGCTCGATCTGCGGGAGCTCACCGTTTCGGATGTGATGATCCATCGCACCAAGATGGTCATGCTCGACGCCGACGAGCCGCCGCGGGAGCTTATCGATACGGTTTTGGGCGCCGGCGTCACGCGACTGCCGTTATGGCGCGATTCGCCCGATAACGTCATCGGCGTGTTGCACGCCAAGGAAGTGTTGCGCGCGCTGCACGCCGCCGGCGGCGATGCCGCCAAAGTCGATATTCCGGCGCTGGTCAAACCGGCATGGTTCGTGCCGGATACGACGCCGCTTTACGAACAACTGAAGGCATTTCGCCACCGCAAGACTCCTTTCGCGCTCGTCGTCGACGAGTACGGCGAACTCGAGGGCCTGGTGACGTTGGAGGACATTGTCGAGGAAATCGTCGGCGATATCAGCGACGAACACGACATCGCGGTCCCCGGCGTACGTATGCTACCGGACGGCTCGGTCAACGTCGACGGCGCCGTGCCAGTGCGCGATCTCAACCGGGCGATGGATTGGAACATCCCGGACGACGAGGCGACAACTATTGCCGGGGTGGTGATCCATGAAGCCCGGTCGATCCCTGAACCCGGACAGAGCTTCACGTTCCACGGCTTCCGCTTTCAGGTTCTGCGCAAGACCCGCAATCGCATCACGGCTTTGCGCGTCACGCCGCTGATCCGCAAAATGCCGGCGGCTAAGGCGAGCTAACTAAAGATGTTCCCCCGGCGCCGCCGCGTGGATGGCAAGCGCGTGCACGCTGCCGGCGAGTTCGCCGGCGAGCGTCGCATTGATCATGCGATGGCGCTCGAGCCGGCTCTTTCCGCGAAAGGCTTCCGACACAATATAGAGACGGAAATGCGTCTCGCCGCCGGGGCGGTGTCCGGCATGGCCTTCATGACGATGCGATTCGTCCTCGACGCGAAGGCTGTCGGGGGCGAAAGCTTTGTGCAACTTTTCCGTGATGAGGTCGCGGGTTTGCATAGACGACACATAGCGGGCGCGCAGCACGCGTCAATGCCGGCGCTCCGAGATTTGTTGCCTGTCAAGTCTTGAAGGTGCCATCAACGCACCGGCATAATTGAGAATAATGAGTAACAACTCGCCATTGTTCGATCGAATTCGCGTCAAGCCGGACCAGGACCGCCGCGCTCGTGCCGAGCTGCCTGCATGCCAGTGGCCGGATTGCGGGGCGCCGGCGACGCACCGCGCGCCGAAGGGCCGGCTGCGCGCCAGCGAATATTGGCGCTTCTGTCTCGAGCACGTTCGCGAATACAATAATTCCTACAATTTCTTCGCCGGCATGAGCGATGACGCGATCGCAAAATATCAGAAGGAAGACCTTACCGGCCACCGCCCGACCTGGAAGATGGGCTCGGTCGGCGGCGTCGGCGGACGCCGCCGGGACGGCCGCCGCGGGTCAGCCGACTTTCGCAAATCGGGCTGGGCGGCTGACGACCCATTCGGTCTGTTTGGCGGCGTCGACGGGAACCGCTCGGGGCATGCGCGCCCGGAAGCCGAGAGCCGCAAAATCTTCAATGCCCAGCGTCGCGCGCTCGACGCGCTTGGGCTTGAAGCCGATGCCAAGCGCGCCGATATCAAGACAAGGTTTAAGGTATTGGTAAAACGGCATCATCCCGACGCCAACGGCGGCGACCGCACATCCGAAGACCGGCTCCGGGAGATCATCCAGGCCTACAATTACCTGAAGTCGGCGGGATTTTGCTGACAGTGGATAGCGGCTTTCGCCGCCTTGTGGGCTTCTGCTAAGTTTGGCGCGACATCCGGCCGTCGATGAAGGCCGATCGCGGCTAAACGCGGCACTCGGACGTTCCGGGGTCACGGAGGTAGAATTGAGTCTCGCAGCAGAAACGGAACCCGGCTTGCCGGATATGAAGGTCTCGATCCGGCAGCTATTCGGCATCGACAGCGACATGGAAGTGCCGGCGTATTCCGAGCCGGACGAGCACGTTCCTGACGTTGATCCCGATTACCGGTTCGACAAGCCGACCACGCTCGCCATCCTTGCCGGCTTTGCCAGGAACCGCCGGGTCATCGTGACCGGCTATCACGGCACCGGCAAATCGACCCATGTCGAGCAGGTCGCCGCGCGACTTAATTGGCCCTGCGTCCGCGTCAACCTGGACAGCCATATCAGCCGCGTCGATCTCATCGGCAAGGATGCGATCGTGATCCGCGACGGCATGCAGGTGACTGAATTTCGCGACGGCATTCTGCCGTGGGCGTTGCAGAACAACGTCGCGCTCTGCTTCGACGAATACGACGCCGGCCGTCCGGACGTGATGTTTGTGATTCAGCGTGTCCTGGAATCGTCCGGGCGGTTGACGCTGCTTGACCAGAACAAGGTGATCAAGCCGCATCCGGCGTTCCGCCTGTTCGCGACTGCCAATACGGTCGGGCTTGGCGACACCTCCGGTCTCTACCATGGCACGCAGCAGATCAACCAGGGCCAGATGGACCGCTGGTCGATCGTCACGACGCTGAACTATCTGCCGCACGATAACGAGGTCGATATCGTCCTCTCCAAAGCCAAGCACTATCGCACCGATCAAGGCCGCGACATCGTCGGCAAGATGGTCCGCGTCGCTGATCTCACCCGCAATGCCTTTATGAACGGCGATATCTCCACCGTCATGAGCCCGCGAACCGTGATCATCTGGGCGGAGAATGCCGAAATTTTCGGCGACGTCGGATTCGCGTTCCGGCTGACCTTCGTCAACAAGTGCGACGAACTCGAGCGTCCGCTGGTGGCGGAGTTCTACCAGCGCTGCTTCGGGCAGGAATTACCCGAATCGGCCGTCAACGTAGCGCTGAGCTGAACGTGCGAGCACCGGCGCGCTAGGCTGTGCGTCAAGGCTTGAAGGCAACGCATGGCCAATTCGCTCCCTTCGGCGGTTCTTGAAGCGGCTGACGTTTCCGCGATCTCCCAGTTGGTATTGCGCGAACGGTCGAGCCGCGATCTCGGATTGTGGGAGCAGATGCACGATTGCTACCACGACAACTCGGTGGTGCGTTTAAGTTGGATCAATGCGAGCGGGCCAGAATTCGTGCGCCGCTCAAAAGACATGGCTGCTCGCAACGTGAAAGCAACCCACCGGCTCGGCCCGATCCTGGTGACGCTTGCGGGCGATCGCGCCATCGCACAGCTCGCCGCCATCATCGACATTCCCTCGAAGGTGAGAGGGGTCGCTGTCATCATGTCGAGCCATGCGCGACTTCTGTTTCGCGCCGAACGGCGCGACCGGGTGTGGCGGCTTTTCGGGTTCGACGTGATCTATCAGCGCGACGAAATTAACCCCATCATTCCCGGCCAGGTCGTCACGATCGAACCGCAGGAACTGAAGAACTTTCGTCCGTCCTATCATCTCTTGGCTTTTTGCGTGATGTCCGGCGGGTTTCCGGTGCGTAACGACCTCGCCGGCGTCGACCGTCCCGATCTGGTGGAGGCGTTGACCCGCGAAGTCTATGAATGGGCCAGCTTGCCGCCGCCGCGCTGACGGATCATTGATCAATAAAGAGCCACACGCATCCGATGACCTCGAACATCAAACCCAAGACGCCGGCGAAGGAAGCGCCGACCGAGCCGTTCAAGCGCGCGGTCGGGGTTTGCGTGCGCGCGATTGCCGGCAAGAGCGACATTGAGGTCGCGTTCGCTGCCGAGCGGCCCGGGCTTACCGCCAACAAAGTACGGCTGCCGGAGCCGCCACGCCGGCTCAACGAGCGGGAAGCGGCCATCGTACGCGGCCACGCCAACTCGATCGCGCTGCGGCTCGCCTGTCACGACCCCGCGGTGCATCGCAAGCTCATCCCCGGCGGACAGCAGGCGCGCGCGGTGTTCGAAGCGGTCGAGCAGGCGCGCGTCGAAGCGATCGGTTCGCGCCGCATGGGCGGTGTGAAGAAGAATCTCGCCGCCATGCTCGACGATCGGTTTCATCGCGGCAAGTATGACGAGATTACCGACCGCGCCGATGCACCGATCGAGGATGCCGTCGCCATGATCGTGCGCGAGCGGCTGACCGGCGAAACACCGCCGCCGATGGCGCGCAAGCTTGTCGAACTGTGGCGACCGCTGGTCGAAGAGCGCGCCGGCCGCAGTCTTGATCGCCTGGAACGCGTGCTGACGGATCAGCGGCGTTTCGGCGACGTGGTGCACGATCTGCTCGATTCCCTCGATATGGGCGAGGATCGGTCGAGCGAGTCCGAGGAGGAAGACGGCGAAGACGGCGATCAACAGGATCGAAGCGAGGAATCCGGGCAAGACGGCGACGCCGCCGAATCCGCCGACAGCGAGCGCATGAGCCTTGAGGAAGCCGAGAGTTCGACCGATGATTTGCCCGACAGCGCCGCGGAATCCGTCGACGCGCCTGCGTCCGATATGGCCGACGATGCCGAGATGGGTGATTCGGAGACCGCGGCCGAACCGTGGCGGCCAAGGCACAATCGCAACGAACCGCGCGGCCCGGACTATCGGCCGTTCACTAGCAAATTCGACGAGATCGTTGGCGCGGAGAATCTCTGCGATCCCGAGGAGCTCGATCGGTTGCGCGGCTATCTCGATAAGCAGCTCTCGCATCTGCAAGGCGTGGTGGCCCGGCTCGCCAACCGGCTGCAGCGATTGCTGTTGGCGCAGCAAAATCGGGCTTGGGAATTTGATCTCGAAGAAGGCCTGCTCGACCCGGCGCGGCTGTCGCGCGTCATTGTCGATCCGATGCATCCGCTGTCGTTCAAGCGCGAGAAGGACACCGACTTCCGCGATACGGTGGTGACGCTACTGCTCGACAATTCCGGCTCGATGCGCGGGCGTCCGATCACGGTTGCCGCGACCTGCGCCGACATTCTGGCCCGCACGCTGGAACGCTGCGGCGTCAAAGTGGAGATCCTCGGCTTCACCACGCGGGCGTGGAAGGGCGGGCAGTCGCGCGAGGCCTGGCTCGCCCAGGGCAAACCCGCCAATCCGGGCCGGCTCAACGATCTGCGCCACATCGTCTACAAGTCGGCGGACGCCCCGTGGCGGCGCGCGCGCAAGAATCTCGGCCTGATGATGCGGGAAGGTCTGCTGAAGGAAAACATCGACGGCGAAGCGCTCGACTGGGCGCACAAGCGCCTGCTCGGACGGCCGGAGACGCGCAAGATCCTGATGATGATCTCCGACGGCGCGCCGGTCGACGATTCAACGCTCTCGGTCAATCCTGGCAATTACCTCGAACGGCACCTGCGCTGGGTAATCGAGGATATCGAAACCCGCTCGCCGGTCGAATTGATCGCTATCGGCATTGGTCACGATGTCACCCGCTACTATCGCCGCGCAGTAACCATCGTCGATGCCGAGGAGCTCGGCGGCGTCATGACCGAAAAGCTCGCCGAACTGTTCGGGGAAAATCCGGTCGAGGAGCATGCGCCGCGTCCGGTTCGGCCGCGCCGAGCGCAGGCGTAGCACCTCGTCCGCAGTCTTGCGGATGGCGTATTGACGAAGCCGCTGCCAAGCTCGTCTGGCAGCGCACCTTGGACCGGCTCAACAAGTATTTGAGATAGACAGACTATTACTTACGCCGCTGCGGCGCGCTTCTTGACGACCTGCCGTTTGATCTCAAGCGCGCGCGGTGACAGCTCGGCGTCCTTGGCCTTGAGCAAAAAGGCATCGAGCCCGCCGCGGTGATCGACGGTCTTCAGCGCATTGGCCGAAATACGAAAGTGGAGCGAGCGGCCGAGCGAGTCGGACAGCAGTGTCACGTTCAGCAGGTTCGGCAAGAACCGCCGCTTGGTCTTACGGTTCGAGTGGCTCACCCGATGCCCGATCTGACGTGTCTTGCCGGTCAGTTCGCAGCGCCATGCCATGGTAGAAAATCCTGTTAGCCCTCGGTGCGTGCCGGCGCCGAGCCCTCGACATATAGGGAGAAAAGGTTGCGGACCTATAATGAGGGCGCCGAAAAGCGTCAAGCGCGGGAGCCCAGGGGCTTAAGGGCGGCCCGGCGCAAAGCCGCGCAAAACCACAGAAACGACGCATTCTCCGACAAGACAAAGCATGGTGGTTGCCCTATCGCTTGGAGTGGCTGATACGGCACTCTGTGATAGTGGCCGCGCACCGCCATCAAGCTTAAATCCGCGGCTCCGAGGGATCCGTCATCGCCGTGTCTTCCCTGCTACGCCGGCTGGTTTGGACCGCACTCTGCGACGCGCTGGCCGCGGGGTGTTTGGTCATGGTCATGGTCATGGTCATGGTGTTGTTGATCGCCGACGCAACCCACGTTGCCGCGGCGCAGGGACGCCTCGAAGCCGAATACACCGCAACGCTCTCCGGCATTCCCATCGGCCGTGGCAATTGGGTCATCGAGATTTTAGAGGACCAGTTCAGCGCGTCGGCAAGCGGCGGCACCACGGGCATCTTGCGGTTGTTCAGCCACGGTCACGGCGCCACCACCGTCCAGGGCACGGTGGTGGCCGGACAGCCGGTGCCGACGAGCTATACGTCCACTATCACTAACCAGGAGCGGACCGACGACGTGCGCATGTCGTTCGCCGGCGGCAACGTTAAGGACTTCACCGTCCAGCCTCCGCTTGGGCCCAACAACGACCGCATCCCGGTAACCGACGGCGATCGCCGTAACGTGCTCGACCCGATGACATCGACGCTCGACCCGGTAAGCGGCACTGGCGATCCGCTATCGCCCCAAGCCTGCAGTCGCAAGGTGGCGGTGTTCGATGGGCGCATGCGGTTTGATCTGCACAGCGAGTTCAAGCGCATGGATAGTGTCAAGGCCGAGAAAGGCTATCAGGGGCCGGTCGTGGTGTGTGCGGTGTATTTCAAACCGGTTTCAGGCTACATACCGAAGCGTTACGCCATCAAGTATCTCGCGCAATTGCGCGATGCCGAAATCTGGCTCGCGCCGATCGCCGGTACGCGGGTGCTGGTGCCGTTCCGGTTCTCGTTGCCGACGCCGGTCGGCACCGGTGTAGTCCAGGCGACGCAATTCATCTCGGTGGCAAAACCACCGCGTGCCGCAGCCAACGTGAAAGTACAGTGAAAGCAAGCGGCGTCTTGGGAGCGCTCTCACCATTGCGGCAAGATCAGCGGCCCCATGGACGGATGCTCATGGGTGAGTGCTATAATGTTGGAGCAACGTTCAGCGATCCCCGCTATTCACAGGGGATTGTCCCTTGACTCGCCTGAAATTCCTACCTCCGAACGGTGTTAACTTTTCAGCCGCGACAACGACCTTCGAAAGCCGCTTCAAGCACCCCATCTTGTGTCGTGCAGCCATGGCAGCGCCATATGTCGCAGTGAACGAAGTCGAACGCGCCGCGAGTTGCCGATTCGGCCGCGATTTGTTCCAGACTCGTTCCACACCTTAAGCACAGGGCTGTCCCGCCGAGCACCGAGGCCTTCCCGTCGTGTTGTTGTGATACAGATGCCACCCACCGCGCCTGCGCGGTAGTCCGGGCCTTCAATGCCGATATCCTTTTCGCCGTCGACCAACAAAGATTTGCGCGCGCGGGGTGCCGGTGTCACCGCCGTGCTTGGGCCGACCAATACCGGCAAGACCCATCTCGCCATCGAGCGAATGCTGGCGCATTCGTCCGGCGTGATCGGTCTGCCGCTGCGGCTCCTGGCGCGCGAGGTCTACAACCGCGCGGTCGAACGGGTGGGCGCCGACGCGGTCGCGCTCGTCACCGGCGAGGAGAAGATCAAGCCGCCCAACCCGCGCTTCTGGGTCTCGACCGTCGAGGCGATGCCGTCCGATCTCGACGTCGCGTTCCTTGCCGTCGACGAAATTCAGCTGGCAGCCGATTTCGAGCGCGGCCACGTCTTCACCGACCGCATGCTGCACCGGCGTGGCCGCGAGGAGACGCTGGTGCTTGGCGCGGCAACCATGCGGCCGATCATCGAACGGCTCTTGCCCGGCGTCAGCATCGTCAGCCGCCCGCGGCTGTCGCAGTTGAGCTTTGCCGGCGAAAAGAAACTGACGCGCTTGCCGCGCCGATCGGCGATCGTCGCCTTCTCAGCCGACGAAGTTTACGCCATCGCCGAATTGATCCGCCGGCAGCGCGGCGGCGCCGCGGTCGTGCTTGGCGCGCTGTCGCCGCGCACCCGCAACGCCCAGGTCGCGCTCTATCAGGCCGGCGAAGTCGACTACATGGTGGCGACCGACGCCATCGGCATGGGACTTAACCTCGACGTCGACCACATTGCGTTCGCCTCCGATCGCAAGTTCGACGGCTATCAGTTCCGCAAATTGAACCCGGCCGAGCTGGCGCAGATTGCTGGCCGCGCCGGCCGCGCCACCCGCGACGGCACTTTCGGCACCACCGGCCGCTGTCCACCGTTCGAAACCGAACTGGCGCAGGCGCTCGAGTTGCACACTTTCGAGCCGGTCAAGATCGTGCAATGGCGCAACAGTGACCTCGATTTTTCGTCGGTCGGCGCGTTGCAGGCGTCGCTGGCGGCGGCGCCGACGGAAAATACCATGACCCGCGCACCGGTGGCCGAGGACATCCTTGTGCTCGACCATGCCGCGCGCGATGACGAGGTGCGCGCGCTGATCGGCACCAGCGCTGATGTCGAGCGGCTTTGGGAAGTCTGCCAGATTCCGGATTACCGCAAGATCGCGCCGGCTACCCACGCCGAACTCGCGGTCACGCTCTACGGCTTTCTCAAGCGCGAAGGCAAGATTCCGATCGACTGGTTCGCCAAGCAGGTCGCGCTGGCGGACCGGACTGACGGCGACATCGACACCCTCTCGAACCGCATCGCCCATGTCAGGACCTGGACCTTTGCGGCGAACCGGCCGGACTGGCTCGCCGATCCGGAGCACTGGCAGGGCGTTACTCGCGGCGTCGAGGACAAACTTTCCGACGCTCTGCACGAGCGCCTCACCGAGCGCTTCGTTGATCGCCGCACCAGCGTGCTGATGCGGCGGCTGCGCGAGAATGCGGAACTCGAGCCGGAAATGAGCAAGACCGGCGAGGTCGTGGTCGAAGGTCACACCATCGGCCGTCTCGACGGCTTCGTCTTCGTTCCCGACTCGTCATCGGGTGGATCGGAGGCCAAGGCGTTGCAGAACGCGGCGCAAAAGGCCCTCGTCGGCGAGATCGCTGCCCGCGCCACGCGGCTTGCCGAAGCGCCGGATCAGCAATTCGTGCTTGCCGCCGATGGCACGGTCCGCTGGACCGGCGCCGCCGTCGGCAAGCTCATCGCCGGCGAGGAGGCCCTGCGGCCGCGCGTGCGCGTCATCGCCGACGAACATCTTTCCGGCGCGCCACGCGAAGCGGTCGAGGCGCGTCTCGAAACCTTCGTGAAATCCCACATTACCAAGCTGCTCGGTTCCCTGTTCGAGTTGTCGGCGGCTGCCGACATTACCGGCATTGCGCGCGGCGTAGCCTTTCAACTGGTCGAGGCGCTCGGCGTGCTCGAGCGGACGCGAGTAGCCGATGAGGTGAAAGGATTACAGCAGCCGGAACGGGCAAACTTGCGCAAATACGGCGTACGCTTCGGCGCCTATCACATCTACCTTCCGCTCCTGCTGAAGCCCGCGCCGCGGGCGCTGGCGGTGCAACTGTGGGCGCTTTCGCACGACGGCCCGCAGAGCAACGGACTCGACGACCTATTGCACCTGGCCGGCAGCGGCCGCACTTCGATCCCGGCCAACAAAGAAATCGACGCCGCCCTCTATCGAACGGCGGGCTATCGCGTCTGCGGCGAACGCGCCGTGCGTGTCGATATTCTCGAGCGCCTTGCCGATCTGATCCGTCCGGCGCTGGCCTGGCGCGAAGGCGTCGCCGGGCAAAAACCGCCGGGCGCGATCGCCGGCGGCGGTTTCATCGTAGTCAACACCATGACTTCGCTGACCGGCGCCTCAGGCGAGGATTTCGCTTCGATCCTGCGCTCGCTCGGCTATCGCATGGAGAAGCGGCCGAAACCTCCGGAGCCAGCGCCTGCAGCTAAAGCGCCGGTGACGGTGGCGGCTGACAATGTGGACGCGCCCCCAACCGATCCGGCGGCGGTTGCTGCAGCGCCGCCGTCCGATTCACCGTTGAATACCGAAATGAAAGTAATCGGCGAAAAAACAGACGATTCAGTTGCACCTTCGGATGCATCGAGTTCGAGTTTGGAAGACCGACCTGTCATCGAGGATGCCACGAGCGAAGTTGCTCCCAGCGAAGTTACCTCCAGCGAAGAGGAATTGATTGCGCCGTTGCAGTCATCCGCTCCGGTCGTGGCTGAAGCACCAACCGAGACGCCTCAAGAACCGACTGAGACGCCCCACGAAACGGCGGTAACCGCCGAGCCCGAGTTGATCGAGGTGTGGCGGCCCGGCCGCCCCGAGCGGCACCGGGAACGCCCGCGCTTTCGACATCGCGAGGCGCGCAAGCAAGTGCCGAAGGGCACCGTCGAACCGACCCAAGACGCGACTGTGCAGGCGGCCGCCGCATCCAACGGGGCTTCCGAAGCGACCGCGCCAACGGCCGACAGGACTCCGCAGTCGGAACCCGCACAGACCGAAACGCCCAAGCCCGGACGGCACTCGCGGCCCCACCGTCGTCGGCACGGAGCGGATCAGCGATTCGATCGTCCACGGCGGGAGCAGGACCGGCCCTCGGGTCCGCCGGCGCGTTACGAACGACACGAGCGGCGCGAAAAGGCGCCTGATCCGAATTCACCGTTCGCCAAACTTGCCGCCCTGAAGGCTCAACTCGAAGCCGATGCCAAAGGCCGTCGCTAGTGCATGATCCGGAAAGGTCGAAGCCGGTTTTCCGAGAAGATCATGCTCCAACACAGTGCGCTGGCCGAGCCCGAGCGCCAGCGCATCGACCGGTGGCTGTGGCATGCCCGGCTGGTGCGGACACGTAGCGCGGCCGCGGCGCTCACCAGCGCGGGTTATGTGCGCGTCAACGGCGCGCGCATCGACGCGCCAAGCCGCGTGGTACGAACCGGCGACGTGATCACTGTGGCGCTCGATCGCAATGTTCGGGTCGTCAAAGTCAGGGGATTTGCCGAACGCAGGGGTGCCGCGCAAACGGGGCAGGCCCTCTATGAGGAATTGACGTGAAATGACTGCCGATGTGGCACTCCCGCCGTGGAAGCCAAACTTGCGTGGTCAACAGCCATGCGGTAGGAGCAACTGCTCCCCAAACCGGTTCAGAGTGAGCGGATGACCTACATCGTCAACGACAATTGCATCAAATGCAAATACATGGACTGCGTCGAGGTCTGCCCCGTGGATTGTTTCTACGAGGGCGAGAACATGCTGGTCATCCACCCTGACGAGTGTATCGATTGCGGCGTTTGTGAACCGGAATGCCCGGTCGACGCGATCAAGCCGGATACCGAGCCGGGGGTCGAGAAGTGGCTTGGGATCAATGCCGATTTCGCCAAGCAATGGCCGAACATTACCGCCAAGAAGGAACCGCCGCCCGACGCCAAGGATTTCGAGGGCGTAGCTGGCAAGTATGAGCAGTATTTCTCGCCGAATCCGGGGACAGGTGACTGATTTCAACCGTAAATTGGCGCTTTAACTGTCTCGTGGATGCGACCCTTTTGCGACACCTTAACGCTTTGATTCTGGCCGAAAATGTGCTATATGAGCACTGCATAATGAATAACACCCCCGATATGCTGCTCCCCGTCCTTGGGAGCTTATTTTTCCGGGGCGTTTTCGAGGAATCGTCAGAAGAGGCGTGAGACCCACGCGAGAGCAGTGGCAGAGAAAACTCGTCATCGTCGTTCGAAGAAGAGCGCAGCCGGCATGAGCCGGAAGGCAAGAAAACCCACCTCCGGCGCAAGCCGCAGGCCATCACAGTCCACGCGGCGAACGACCCGGGGAAGGGTCAGCGTGGCGAAGCCCGCCCAGCGGCGCAAGCCTGAGGCGGAAGGAGTAACTTTGGGAATGAATCCGAAGAAGACTACGCAGCGGCAAGGCTTCAAGACCAGCGAATTTATCGTCTATCCGGCCCATGGCGTGGGCCAGATCGTGTCGATCGAGGAGCAGGAAGTCGCCGGCGTGCGCCTTGAACTTTTCGTCATCAACTTCGTCAAAGACAAAATGACGCTGCGGGTGCCGACCTCGAAAATCGCCTCCGTCGGCATGCGCAAGCTCGCCGAATCGCCAATGGTCAAGCGGGCGCTCGAGACGCTCAAGGGCCGGGCGCGGATCAAGCGGACCATGTGGTCGCGCCGGGCGCAGGAATACGAGGCCAAGATCAATTCCGGCGACATCGTCGCTATCGCCGAGGTGGTCCGCGACCTTTACCGGTCCGAGTTGCAGCCGGAGCAATCCTACTCCGAGCGTCAACTCTACGAGGCTGCTATCGACCGGCTGTCGCGCGAAGTTGCCGCCGTGCAGCGTCTCACCGAGACCGAAGCGATCAAGGAGATCGAAGCCGCGCTCGCCAAGGGACCGCATCGCGGTCCAAAGCCCGAGGCGGAAGAGGAAGCCGTCGTCGAGGAAGAAGCAGCTTAGGGTCCTAGCTGCGCATCACGCGGCGTAACGTTTCAAGGCCCGGCAGCAATGTCGGGCCTTTTGCTTGTTCCGTCCTCGCTGTTTCGTCTGTGGTCCCGCCGCCCGGGCCGAGGCTGTTGATCCGCCGGCAAAACTCCACGCGTTAGTCATAAATTAAGCTTCATTTGCAACGACTGGGAAAGGTGTTGGTAAGGGACGGGGCGTTGCCGATGCGGCGTGAGAAAGCGTCAAAGCGCGGCCGGTGGTTTTGGATCTTTGTCGCCGGTCTGGTCGGGTTCCTGATTGGCGATCGCCACGCCACAACCTGGCAGCCGAAGGCTGTTTCAGCCTCCGAGAATGTCGCCTTGCGATTCCCCGAGGCGAAGACCGACGCGGCAGTTGCGGATACTGCAGAGACCTCCTTCGAAACCCCAACCAGCGCGGCCAACGTTGCGGTGGTGGGCGGAGCGCAGCTCGCTCTGTTGAATCCGGAGCCAATGGTACCGCCGGTGCAACGGCCGGCGCAGCCGGCTCCGATCCCCGCGACGACCCCGCAAGCGGCGATCGCCCCACCCCCGGTCAAAGCGACCCAGTTGCCGCACCCGCGAGCTGAGCCAAAGATGGCAACATCGGCGGCGGAGAACGCTTCGCGCCACATCAATCGTCCCGGCCTGCTCCTCAACGACGCGCAAATCGCCAGCATCAAGCGGCGTCTGCATCTGACGCCGGATCAGGAAAGCATGTGGCCGGCCGTCGAGGCGGCGCTGCGCAATGTCGCTTACGCGCAAACCCGCAACACCCATCACCACGGCGCACCGGCAAGCACCGCACAACTGGCTTCGACCGATCCCGAGAGCGTTGAGGTCCAGGGTCTCAAATCCGCGGCCATCCCGCTGATCATGAGCTTCAGCGACCAGCAGAAGAACGAAGTGCGCAGCCTCGCCCACGTCATGGGGCTGGATAAGCTCGCCTCGGAGCTTTAATACTGCGCCGCATCGCCGGGCTAAGCTCGCCCGCGCCATCGGGTGCACCCGGCCAACACGGCCGCTGCCGTAGCTCAGTGGTAGAGCACTCCCTTGGTAAGGGAGAGGTCGTCAGTTCAATCCTGACCGGCAGCACCAGAGCATGATGAAAATAAAGAACTTCCGTTGCTGCGGCTAATCCCTGCCGCTAATCGAGTCCCTGTGCGTTACCTCTTCCGGCGGCCGGGGTTCGCGAGACCGGCATATCAAGTTGCGGTCCCCGACCGGGTGCATCGAAAAATCGCTCAGAAGTCTGGCGCGAAACACGCTGGTTGGAAGCTTACTCTTTCCGGTTCAAATCAAAGAACTGATCCCCAAGGGCACACCGAGGCATGGGACTGCTCCGGCTCGCCGGGACAGCGACGCCTTCTAGCTGCGGCCGAGCGTCCGCGACGGCAGCTCGCCGAAGGCCAGAAGGTAGTCATTAACAAAACGGTCGAGATCGGCGAAGCCACAGGCCGAAGCGACCCCTGCGACGGTGGTGGCGGCGTGTGGATGCTGCAACATCTCGCGTGCACGGCGTAGCCGCAGCCGGCGTACGAACTCCATCGGCGAACAGCCGTGGCTTTTCCTGAATGAACGAAACAAGGCCAGAGCGCTCACACCTGCGATCTGCGCAAGTTGTTCCAGCATAATCGGCCGCTGCCAATTCGCCTCCATGTATTGCTCCACCCGGCGAAGCTGGCACGGAGCCGCCTCCGCCGATTTCTGCTCCAGAAAATGACTGTAATTGTGCCGGTTGGCATGCAGGAACATGACCATCAGGGTCTGCTCGAACTCCGCCAGCACCAATTTCGGGATCGGCACTTCGGACGTGCCAACGATTTCGACCAGAAGCAAAAAGTGATCCCGCAACGTTTTCGCCGCGGGGTGCGCCCAATCCTGCAGTGGTTGAAATTTTAACGGCTGTCTGATCGATTGCCCGGTGATCGCAGTCAGCTTGTCGATCAATGCCTGCGGTTTTATCAGGAGCAGCAGCGTTTCATAATCGGCGGCGAGCTTTGCTGCGAAATACATGTGCGGCGATACCGTCACACTGTGGTCGGGATTCAACAGCCCGACAGACCCGCCGACACTAGCTTGTGCTCGCCCGCGAACCGGGAAGGACTGTAAGAAAACATCGCTCTCGGGATATGCCAAGCTCACGGCTGTCCCATACTTCGTGTTCCCAAGCCCAATACAGTTCATGGGATAGTAGTTGACAGACACGTCAACCTTCTTGGTCTTAGCTTTCAGCTTCAGTATCGGCTTGGCGTAGATGCTTTCGAGCGCCGCACACATTTCTTCGGCGTCCTGGGTGCGAACGACCGGAAAGCGATCGAGCCATCGGGCCGCTTTTGTCATCGGGGCCCTGCGCCCTTGCAGCGAACCTGCCGGACAAACTCCAGCGGGGAACAGCCGCGGTGCTTGCGAAATGCGCTGAATAAGCTGAAAGCGCTCACCTCGGCGACTTCCGCCAGTTCCTCCAGCGTAATGGCGCGCTGCGAATTTGCCTCGATGTACTCCTCGGCCCGCCGGACCTCCTGTGGCACGGCGTCCAGCGCTTCCGCCTCCTCCAGCAGGTGACTGTAATTGTGCCGGTTACCACAAAGAAACATGGTCATCAGAAACTGTTCGGTTTGCTCTATCCACCAATCCGGAAATGGCGACTGAGCTTGGCTCAGCGTGTTGATGAGCACCGGCAGGTATTGTTGCAGCATACGCGCCGCGGGGCGTTCGAAGTCTTGCTTAAGAGTCATCCGCAGGGGTTGGTTGATCGTTGCCCCCGTCATAGTCGCCAG